>NZ_LMHY01000001.1:0-705000 GCF_001429045.1 Pseudomonas sp. Root71
ATCCGTAGTGCATGGGTTTACTCTATAAGATCACGCAGGAGATTTGACGTGCACATTGGTGTTCCTCTCGAAACCCAGACCGGTGAAACACGGGTTGCTGCAACCCCGGAAACCATCAAGAAGCTGATCGGCCAGGGCCATAAGGTCACTGTACAAAGCGGCGCCGGCATTAATGCCAGCGTTGTCGACAGTGCCTATGAAGCGGCAGGCGCAACCATTGGCAGCGCCAATGACGCGTTTGCTGCAGAGCTGATTTTGAAGGTGGTCGCGCCCAGCGACAGCGAGCTGGCGCTGATTAAAAGCGGCACCGTTGTGGTGGGCATGCTCAACCCGTTCAGCAACGAAACCATCGCCAAAATGGCCGAGTGCGGCATTACCGCCTTTGCCCTGGAAGCCGCGCCGCGTACCTCCCGCGCTCAGAGCCTGGACGTACTGTCSTCGCAAGCCAACATCGCCGGTTACAAGGCTGTGTTGCTGGCCGCTCACCACTACCCTCGCTTCATGCCGATGCTGATGACCGCGGCAGGCACCGTGAAAGCGGCGCGCGTGCTGATCCTCGGTGCTGGCGTGGCCGGTTTGCAGGCGATCGCTACGGCGAAACGCCTGGGGGCGGTGATCGAAGCGTCTGACGTGCGTCCGGCGGTAAAAGAGCAGATCGAATCCCTCGGCGCCAAGTTCGTCGACGTGCCCTACGAGACCGATGAAGAGCGTGAATGCGCCGTCGGTGTCGGCGGTTACGCCCGCCCGATGCCGGCCAGCTGGATGCAGCGCCAGGCCGCCGCCGTGCACGAACGCGCCAAGCAGGCTGACATCGTCATCACCACCGCGCTGATTCCCGGCCGCAAGGCACCGACACTGTTGAGCGCGCAAACCGTGGCCCAGATGAAGCCGGGGTCGGTGGTCATCGACCTCGCGGCGGCCCAGGGCGGCAACTGCCCGCTGACCGTGGCCGATCAGGTGGTCGTCGAACATGGCGTGACCATCGTTGGCCCGACCAACCTGGCCAGCGCCGTGGCGGCTGACGCTTCGGCGCTGTACGCCCGCAACCTGCTGGACTTCATGAAACTGTTGTTCGATAAAGAAGGACAACTGGTGATCAACCTTGAAGACGATATCGTCGCCGCGTGCCTGATGTGCCGCGACGGCCAGATCGTGCGCAAGAACGGCTGAGGATAAAAACAATGGAAGACATGCTGATCTCTCACGGTATCTACAACCTGATCATCTTCGTGCTGGCGATCTATGTCGGCTACCACGTGGTCTGGAACGTCACMCCYGCACTGCACACGCCACTGATGGCCGTKACCAACGCCATCTCGGCCATCGTGATCGTCGGCGCCATGCTGGCAGCGGCGCTGACCGTGACSCCGCTGGGCAAGACCATGGGCACCCTGGCCGTGGCCCTGGCCGCCGTCAACGTGTTTGGTGGCTTCCTGGTGACCCGCCGCATGCTGGAAATGTTCAAGAAGAAAGCGGCCAAAGCTCCGGCTGCCAAGACCGCAACAGCAGCCAAGGCTGAGGTGCAGCAAGCATGAGCATGAACCTGGTTACGTCCCTGTATTTGATCGCCTCGGTCTGCTTCATCCAGGCGCTCAAGGGCCTCTCGCACCCCACCACGTCGCGTCGTGGCAACCTGTTCGGCATGCTCGGCATGGGCCTGGCGATCCTCACCACGGTCGGCCTGATCTACAAGCTGGGCTCCGAGCTGGCGCAAGACGGTATCGTCTACGTGATCGTCGGCCTGCTGATCGGCGGCACCGCCGGTTCGATCATGGCCAAACGCGTTGAAATGACCAAGATGCCGGAACTGGTCGCCTTCATGCACAGCATGATCGGCCTGGCCGCGGTGTTCATCGCCGTGGCTGCCGTGGTCGAGCCGCAGTCGCTGGGCATCGTCAAGCARCTCGGTGACGCGATCCCGGCCGGTAACCGCCTGGAACTGTTCCTCGGTGCCGCCATCGGKGCAATCACCTTCTCCGGCTCGGTCATTGCCTTYGGCAAGCTGGCSGGCAAGTACAAGTTCCGCCTGTTCCAGGGKGCACCGGTACAGTTCAGYGGYCAGCACAAGCTGAACCTGCTGCTGGGCCTGGCCACCCTGGGCCTGGGCGTGACCTTCATGCTCACCGGTGACTACACCGCTTTCGCCGTGATGCTGGCCCTGGCCTTCGTGCTCGGCGTGCTGATCATCATCCCGATCGGTGGCGCGGACATGCCAGTGGTCGTGTCGATGCTCAACAGCTACTCCGGCTGGGCAGCGGCGGGYATCGGCTTCTCGCTGAACAACTCGATGCTGATCATCGCCGGYTCGCTGGTRGGCTCRWSCGGTGCGATCCTCTCGTACATCATGTGCAAGGCGATGAACCGCTCCTTCTTTAAYGTRCTGCTCGGYGGYTTCGGCAATACGGCAGAGGCGGCCGGCCCGGCGGGTTCCAAAGAAGCCCGTCCGGTGAAATCCGGTTCGGCTGACGACGCGACCTTCCTGCTGACCAACGCCGACACCGTGATCATCGTGCCGGGCTACGGCCTGGCGGTGGCACGCGCTCARCATGCACTGAAGGAACTGACCGAGAAGCTGACCCATCGCGGCGTGACCGTGAAGTATGCGATCCACCCGGTKGCCGGTCGTATGCCCGGCCACATGAACGTGTTGCTGGCCGAGGCCGAAGTGCCTTACGACCAGGTGTTCGAGATGGACGACATCAACTCCGAGTTCGGCCAGGCCGACGTGGTGCTGGTGCTGGGCGCCAACGACGTGGTCAACCCGGCCGCCAAGAACGATCCGAAATCGCCGATTGCCGGCATGCCGATCCTCGAAGCGTTCAAGGCCAAGACCATCATCGTCAACAAACGCTCGATGGCCAGCGGCTACGCCGGCCTGGACAACGANCCGATTGCCGGCATGCCGATCCTCGAAGCGTTCAAGGCCAAGACCATCATCGTCAACAAACGCTCGATGGCCAGCGGCTACGCCGGCCTGGACAACGAGCTGTTCTACCTGGACAAGACCATGATGGTGTTCGGCGACGCGAAGAAGGTCATCGAAGACATGGTCAAGGCCGTCGAGTAACCCTCTGCGGCACACGGAACGCCCCGACTCGTCGGGGCGTTTTTGTTTGTGCAAATCGTCGGACAAACTATTCTTTTGTTACCGATCCGGTAACGGTGTTTTGCTTGAAAAGCCCGGAATAGACGCCTCGATTGCGACCTTGGTAGCGGGACAGAAGCCGGCGCAATTCACTAGACTGCACGTCCTGCTACCTGTTGCCCGAGATAACAATCCATGTACCGTGACCGTATCCGCCTGCCTTCGTTGTTGGACAAAGTGATGAGCGCTGCCGACGCTGCCGCTCTGATTGAGGACGGCATGACCGTCGGCATGAGTGGCTTTACTCGCGCAGGCGAAGCCAAGGCCGTCCCCCAGGCGCTGGCTGAGCGCGCCAAGGTCACGCCGCTGAAAATCAGCCTGATGACCGGCGCAAGCCTGGGCAACGACCTCGATAAGCAGTTGACCGAAGCCGGTGTGTTGTCGCGACGCATGCCGTTTCAGGTCGACAGCACCCTGCGCAAGGCGATCAATGCCGGTGAAGTCATGTTCATCGACCAGCACTTGTCGGAAACCGTGGAGCAATTGCGCAACCAGCAATTGAAGCTGCCGGACATCGCCGTGATTGAAGCCGTAGCGATCACCGAACAAGGGCATATCGTGCCAACCACCTCGGTCGGCAACTCGGCCAGTTTCGCGATTTTCGCCAAGCACGTGATCGTCGAGATCAACATGGCGCACAACCCGAATCTCGAAGGTCTGCACGACATCTATATTCCGACCTACCGTCCGACCCGCACGCCGATTCCGCTGGTCAAGGTCGACGATCGCATTGGCAGCACCGCCATCCCGATTCCACCGGAAAAAATCGTCGCCATCGTGGTCACCAACCAGGCTGACTCGCCCTCCACTGTGCTGGCGCCAGACGCCGAGACCCAGGCCATTGCCGACCACCTGATCGACTTCTTCAAACAGGAAGTGGCAGCCGGGCGCATGACCAACAAGCTCGGCCCGCTACAAGCCGGAATCGGCACCATCGCCAACTCGGTGATGTGTGGCCTGATCGACTCGCCGTTCGAAGACCTGACGATGTATTCCGAGGTGCTGCAGGATTCGACCTTCGACCTGATCGATGCGGGCAAGCTGAGTTTTGCTTCGGGCAGTTCAATCACCCTGTCGAGCCGGCGCAATGCTGACGTCTTCGGCAATCTGGAGCGCTACAAGGACAAGCTGGTCCTGCGCCCGCAGGAGATTTCCAACCACCCTGAAGTCGTGCGCCGCCTCGGCATCATCGGCATCAACACGGCGCTGGAGTTCGACATCTATGGCAACGTCAACTCCACTCACGTCTGCGGAACGCGGATGATGAACGGCATCGGCGGCTCGGGCGACTTCGCGCGCAACGCGCATCTGTCCGTGTTCGTGACCAAGTCGATCGCCAAGGGCGGTGCGATCTCCAGCGTGGTGCCGATGGTCAGCCATGTCGACCACACCGAACATGACGTCGACATCCTCGTGACCGAAGTGGGCCTGGCAGACTTGCGCGGCCTGGCGCCCCGGGAACGCGCCCGGATCATCATCGACCAGTGCGTGCACCCGGATTACCGCCAGGCGCTCAATGATTACTTCACCACCGCGTGCGCCATCGGTGGGCACACCCCACACATCCTGCATGATGCCCTGAGCTGGCACATCAACCTGGAAGAAACCGGGCAAATGCTGAAGAAGTAATTAGTACAGATGGCAGCTGGCGCAAACACAGTTTCGTCAGCTTGCTCTTGCCTCTTCGAAATATGAAAAAAACTGTACTGCTGTACTGGTCATTTCCTAAGGAAAATTCCTACCTTTTCGGACAAAAACAACAATTTCGCACCTTAATAGTGCGGATAGGTACAGTTGCCTCAATTTAGACCAGTACACCCCCTATAAACAGTTAACTGAGCTCTCACAATACAGATGAACTGTATCTACAGAGACTAGGCAAACAAGAGGATCATGGGCACCAGTTAAACCACTACCTAATCCCGCCATAAGCGGAAGGATGTCAACCATGGAACGTACACTCAGTTCCGAACTGTTCTTCGAAGACACTGCTGCAAAAACCCAGGCTTCCCTGCCTCTGCGCGTTATCGCCAACCTGATGCTGTGGCAGCGCCGCATCACCAGCCGCCATCAACTGGCTCGCCTGGATTCGCGTCTGCTGGCTGATGCCGGGATTAGCGAAGCACAACGCTACGAAGAGCTGAGCAAGCCGTTCTGGCGCTAAGTTAGCGTCGCTGGCTCTGACCTGAAGGTCCACCGCCAGCAACCCGAATTGAAAAAACAAAGCCCGTCGTGGGAAACCACGACGGGCTTTGTCGTTTCGGAGAAGAAAGAAAAAAGCAGTACAGTTTTAACAAACCAAAATTATACCTGAACAGTTGCTTCACCAGATTTGATACAGTCTGGAAACTTCGCCAGATCAACACGATGAGACTGTCGCGGCGTCACGCACAGACAGCTACTATCAATCAGAACCTGGCGGGCAACGAGCGTCTGACACAGCAGACACTGCGCCATCTTCCAATCGGCTTACCCTAGGAGTTACACCATGTCCCGACTTCGCCTGCTCAGCGCTGCAGCCCTGCTTGCCGTAGCTGCCAATTCCCACGCCACCAGTTTTATCGTGACCACCGACGCAGTCGTTGGGGCACTCAAATCCAGTTCCGATGCGACGTCCGACATCACGTCTTCATTCAAAGATGACAAGATCGTGCTCGCCGCGCGTGACGATGCCGCCAGCTTCGTTGCCAGCGAAGGTTCCATCCGTGGGGTGAAACTGGAAAGCGCACTCAACCATATTCGTCATCAGGCACCCCAGTTGAACGCAACCGACGCACAACTGGCGCAGGCGATCCTGACGATCTGATCGACTGCTCTGTTCGGGGACACGCTCGACGTGCCCCGATATTTCCGTGCTGGCTCTGGAATGGGCCTTGCGCTAGCCTTGGGACTCACTTCTAACTGTCGAGTCTCATGCGTTTTCTTGCAAATCTGTTGATCACTCCAGTCATGATTACGGCTGCCTGTTCAGGTTCAGCCCATGCTTACGACGCCTTTAACCTGTCAACCCAGGGGATCGTGGCCAGTGGATATGCCACAAGCATGGTGACCTCCGCCCCCTTCGACCATAAACTGCTGCTCGCAGCCCAGGATGACGCCGCGGCATTCATTGCCAGTGACGGCCAGCTAAGAGGCGCACGACTGGAGTCGGCCCTGCGGTATCTGCGCCGAACCCAGGTAAAACTTCATGCCAGCGACCTTGAACTGGCACAAGCAATTCTCGTCCAATAGTTATCCCTGTTTTTTCTGGAGTCATTCCATGCGTAACCCGCTGATTGCTGCCACTTTAGGCCTGCTGCTGTTGGCCGATGTGGCCCAGGCACATACCCTGGTTGCCACCAGTAATATCCTGATCCGTGCTACCCAGCGCACCCTCGATTTCACTTCCGACACCACCACGTCCATTCGCGATTCGAAAATCGTGCGCGAGGCCCAGGACGACGCCGCCAGTTTCGTTGCCAGCAATGGCGACATACGTGGCGCTCATCTGGAATCAGCCTTCGATTTGCTGCGCACCCGCGTGCCGGAAGCCCGTGACGCCAGTGACCTGGATCTCGCTGAAGCCATCCTCGCACTGTGAAGCGTCCAGGCGCCTGGCTGCTGGCCGGGGCCCTGTTGCTGTTCGGCAACACGGCCCACGCCGGCCTTCAATTACAGCTCAAGACCGAAGGTCTGACACCCGCGCAACAGCACGCCAGCCAGGCGTTGCTCGATGAAGCCATGCAGGCACTGCCGCCACGCTTCGTCGAGCAACTCGATCGACACATCGATGTCGGCTGGACCGATGACATGCCAAGAAATGCCTACGGTCAGGCGACACTGGTGTCCGAACTCGACCTGAACCGCAACCTGCTGGCCGGCCTCACCGATGGCAGCGCCGCGACCAAAAAAACCCATCGCCCCCATGGCACCGTACGCCGGGAAATGCTCGCCACGGTGTTGCACGAGCTGACTCACATCTACGATCGCTCACGCCTGTGGCCAAAGTCGGAGCGTGCACTGATTCAACGCTGTACCCGCCAAGACAGCAGCTCAGGGCTGGTCGGCATCCCCGACCAATGCCGCGGCCAGACCGGCCGCCGCTTTACCCTCAGCGATGATCCACGCCTGCTCGACCTCGCCGGCTGGCCGCAATACGTCGGCCGTCGTGGCGAACGCGAACAGTACAACCGGCAGATCGCGCGCAGCCCGGACATCTACGAGACGAGCAGCCCCAAGGAGTTCGTCGCGGTCAATATCGAGTACTTCCTGCTCGATCCGAGCTATGCCTGCCGTCGTCCCGCGTTGTACCGCTACTACAAAGAACACTTCGGCTGGGCACCCGCTGCCAAAGACGCTTGCGGCAAAACCGTCGCCTTCCTCAATGCCGGCAGTGATTTCGCCAAAACACCACTGGGACAGGTCGATCCTGAACGGGTTTACGCCATCGATTACCTGTTGGCCGAAGCTAACCAGAACCTGTTCAGCTACTGGGGTCACAGCATGTTGCGCCTGGTCATCTGCGCACCGGGCCGGCCTCGCGGACCGGATTGCCGACTGGACCTGGACCAGCATCTGGTGCTGTCATACCGCGCATTTGTCGGTGATGTGCAGATGTCGAGCTGGAATGGGCTGGTCGGCAAGTACCCGTCGCGATTGTTTGTCCTGCCGCTTTCCCAGGTAATCGACGAATATACCAAGACCGAGTTGCGTAGCCTGGCCTCGGTACCACTGAACCTGTCGCGCCGCGAGATCGAAGATGTGGTGGAGCACGCCGCCGAAATGCACTGGAGCTACGACGGCAACTATTTCTTCCTGTCCAATAACTGTGCGGTAGAAGGACTGAAACTGCTGCGTAGCAGCACTAACAACCCGCAACTGGTTGGTCTGGACAACATCATGCCCAACGGCATGCTCGAAGTGCTCAAGGGGCGCGGTCTGGCCGATACCAGCGTGCTGGATGATCCTCGCGAAGCACTGCGCCTGGGTTATCGCTTCGACTCCTTCCGTGATCGCTACCAAGCGATGTTCGAAGTGTTGAAAAAGCAGATGCCGATCAAACAGGAAACTGTCGAAGAGTGGCTGGATCTTAAAGCCGCAGAGCGGCGGCAATGGTTCGAACAGGCCGATTTGCGTACCAGCGCAGCATTGCTGCTGCTGGAACAGGCGAGTTTCCGTCGACAGATGTTGCTGGCCCAGGACGAAGTGAAGCAGCGCTATCTGGGCGCTCGGGAGCTTAAAAACGGCGGCATGGACAAGGCCAACGAGACACTGAAGCAGATTCTCGCCAACAGCGGCTTCCTCAGCCGCCCGGCAGAGTTGCTGGGGACCACTGGTTACGGGTTGCCACAACCGAGCGAATGGCAGCATCTGGAAGCGGAAAGCAGCCAGCGCCAGAAACAACTCCTGGCGCTGTCCGGGGATCTGGACAAGGAGGTGAGGGCGTTGCTTGAACCGGGCCGCGCCGCCGAGATGGCCGCCAACGAGGCCAACGTGACGCAGATCGGTGAGCACCTGCGCAAACTGCACAAGGCATCAGGCGGGATAGAGTTGCCTTGATACCGCACCTTGTGGGAGCGAGCCTGCTCCCACAAGGTTTACAGCGTTCAGGAGCTTTACCTTCAGCTGACGCGGGCTTTACGCACGCCTTCGGCCAACGCCGAGCACAGGCTCAGAACGCCATCGACGGCTTGTTCCGGGGAAGTGGCATTGGCGATGTGATCGATCAACGCCGAACCCACCACAACACCGTCAGCCAGCCGCGCAATGGACGCCGCCTGTTCTGGAGTCCGGATACCGAAGCCGATGCTGATCGGCAGATCGGTATGGCGACGCAGACGGGCGACCGCTTCCTCGACGTGCTCCAGCGTGGCGGCACCGGCACCGGTCACACCGGCCACCGAGACGTAGTAGACGAAGCCGGAGCTGCCGTTGAGAACGGTCGGCAGGCGCACATCATCGGTGGTTGGCGTGGTCAGGCGAATGAAGTCCAGGCCCGCTGCCTGCGCCGGGTCGCACAACTCGCCGTTATGCTCTGGCGGCAGGTCGACCACGATCAGGCCGTCAACGCCGGCCTCCTTGGCTTCGGCGATGAAGCGCGGTACGCCGTACATGTGGATCGGGTTGAAGTACCCCATCAGCACCAGCGGCGTTTCGTTGTTGTCCTGGCGGAACTCGCGAACCATTTGCAGGGTTTTTGCCAGATTCTGCTTGGCACCCAATGCACGGATGTTGGCGAGCTGGATTGCCGGGCCATCAGCCATCGGGTCGGTGAAGGGCATGCCCAGTTCGATCACGTCGGCACCAGCCGCCGGTAAGCCCTTGAGGATGGCCAGGGAGGTGTCATAGCCCGGGTCGCCGGCAGTGACGAAGGTCACCAGGGCGGCGCGGTTCTGTTCCTTGAGTTCGGCAAAACGCGTTTGCAGGCGGCTCATCAGTGTTTCTCCTGCTTGGATTGTTCCATGTGGTGCATCACGGTCTGCATGTCTTTGTCGCCACGGCCGGACAGGTTGACCACCATCAGGTGATCTTTTGGCAAGGTCGGTGCGCGCTTGAATACTTCAGCCAGGGCATGGGCGCTTTCCAGGGCAGGGATGATCCCTTCCAGGCGGCAGCACTGGTGGAATGCAGCGAGGGCTTCGTCGTCGGTCACCGAGGTGTACTGAACGCGGCCGATGTCATGCAACCAGGCGTGTTCCGGACCAATGCCCGGGTAGTCCAGGCCAGCGGAGATCGAGTGGGCGTCGATGATCTGGCCATCGTCGTCCTGCAGCAAGAAGGTGCGATTGCCGTGCAACACACCGGGTACGCCGCCGTTCAGGCTGGCCGCATGCTTGCCGGTCTCGATACCGTAACCGGCGGCTTCGACGCCGATGATCTCGACACTCTGGTCGTCGAGGAACGGGTGGAACAGGCCCATGGCGTTGGAACCACCGCCGATGCACGCCACCAGGCTGTCTGGCAGGCGACCTTCCTGGGCTTGCAGCTGCTCGCGGGTTTCCTTGCCGATCACGGCCTGGAAGTCGCGAACCATCGCCGGGTAAGGGTGCGGACCGGCCACGGTACCGATCAGGTAGAAGGTGCTGTCAACGTTGGTCACCCAGTCACGCAGGGCTTCGTTCATCGCGTCTTTCAGCGTGCCGGTACCGGCTACCACCGGGATAACCTCGGCACCCAGCAGCTTCATGCGGAACACGTTGGCCTGCTGACGCTCGATGTCAGTGGTGCCCATGTAGATCACGCAATCCAGACCGAAACGCGCAGCGACGGTGGCAGTGGCCACACCGTGCATGCCGGCGCCGGTCTCGGCGATGATGCGCTTCTTGCCCATGCGCCGCGCCAGCAGGATCTGACCGATGCAGTTGTTGATCTTGTGCGCGCCGGTGTGGTTCAGCTCTTCACGCTTGAGGTAGATCTTCGCGCCGCCGCAGAACTCGGTCAAACGCTCGGCGAAGTACAGTGGGCTTGGACGTCCGACGTAGTCGCGCTGGAAGTAGGCCAGTTCTTCCTTGAATGCAGGATCTTCCTTGGCCAACTCATATTCGCGGGCCAGGTCGAGGATCAACGGCATCAGGGTTTCGGCAACGTAGCGGCCGCCGAACGCGCCAAACAGGCCGTTGGCATCAGGGCCGTTGCGCAGATTAGTCTGGGTCATGGGGCGCTCCAGTTGAATGCGTGAAGTGATGCATAAAGAGATAGTGGGCTTCACTCTACCCCTGACGCCCCGACCTGAAAACCGATAAGATCGCCACAACCTGTCAGGAAAACTCACAGATCAAATGAGCCATGACCTTCCTCCGCTGAACGCGCTTCGCGCCTTCGAAGCCACTGCCCGCCTGAACAGCGTCAGTCAGGCGGCGGAACAGCTGCACGTCACCCACGGTGCGGTCAGCCGGCAACTCAAGGTGCTTGAAGAACACCTCGGCGTAAGCCTGTTCATCAAGGACGGTCGCGGCCTGAAACTCACAGATGCCGGGTTGCGACTGCGTGATGCCAGCAGCGAAGCCTTCGAGCGCCTGCGCAGCGTTTGCGCCGAACTCACACAAAGCACAGCCGATGCGCCATTCGTGCTCGGTTGCTCGGGAAGCCTGCTGGCGCGCTGGTTTATCCCCCGACTGGGGCGGCTCAATGCCGACCTGCCGGACTTGCGCCTGCACTTGTCGGCCGGCGAAGGCGATCTGGATCCGCGAAAACCGGGGCTGGATGCCTTGCTGGTATTTGCCGAGCCGCCCTGGCCGGCGGACATGCAGGTTTTTGAGCTGGCCAGCGAACGCATCGGCCCGGTCATGAGCCCGCGGTTTGTCGGCTATGAACGGCTCAAGCAGGCGCCGGAAACCGCGCTGCTGAACGAACCCTTGCTGCACACTACCTCACGCCCGCAAGCCTGGCCGAACTGGGCGCAACCACGGGGGCTCGACCCCAGGGCGCTGAAGTACGGTCAGGGATTTGAACATTTGTATTACTTGCTGGAAGCCGCCGTCGCGGGTCTGGGCGTGGCGATTGCTCCCGAACCCTTGGTGACGGAGGACTTGAAGGCCGGGCGCCTGGTTGCGCCTTGGGGCTTCAGTGAAACCCCGGCGCAACTGGCGTTGTGGCTACCCAAGCGCGCCGCGGACGGGCGCGCCCGACAACTGGCGCAGTGGCTCAAGAACGAACTGCGTCGAGCGGATTAATCACGCTTGCACAACAGATAAGCGGCCAGCAGGCCCAATGCGCCCACGGCGACACCGGCAGTTGTCCAGGGGTGGTCCTGGGCGTAGTCCCGGGTGGCAATCCCGGTTTCGCGGGTTTTGACCTTGACCTCTTCATAAGCATCGGCAAGCAGATGGCGCGAGTGTTTCAAGGCATTCTCGGCGTTGCTTTTCAGGGTCTTGAGGGTTTTACGCGACTCGTCCGAGGTGTCGTCCTTCAGGCTTTCCAAAGACTTGAGCAGACTCTCGATCTCGGCTTCCATGCTTTGCAATGAGGCTTTACGTAACGAGGTGTTGGCCATGGTGGCTCTCCTGCATTGGTGATGAGTGGCGTGTGTTGGTTGGGACTTCACGGGTTCGAGAAAGTGCAGAAAATCTGAACCTCACCCTCAGAACGGCCAACAGAAGAAATAGGAAAAATCACTGCTAGTCTGTAATTCACACGCAGAGGAGAACGCCATGTCTGACCATCACACCTACAAGAAAGTCGAGCTGATCGGCTCGTCCACCAGCAGTATCGAAGATGCGATCAACAACGCGCTGGCCGAGGCCAGCAAAAGCATCAAGTACATGGAATGGTTTGAAGTGACCGAGACCCGTGGGCACATCAGGGACGGTAAGGCTGCGCACTTTCAGGTGACCTTGAAAGTCGGATTCCGGATTGCCAGCAGCTGACTTTGGGCTAGTCTTCTGAACTTGCACGCCGGTCGAATGCCATAGGGAATGGCAAAGCACTCCATGAGTGCGTCCGGCTGACGGCTGGTTACCCCTATGATCCGACCAGGGAATGCAACCGATGAAGAAGTTTATGTTGGCAGTAGGTTTGTTGAGCCTTGCGGGGAGCGCATTGGCGGGCGGCAAGCCATGCGAAGAGCTGAAAGCCGAAATCGCAGCGAAACTTGATGCCAAGGGCGTATCCGGTTATTCGCTGGAGATTGTCGACAAAGGTGCCGCTGCCGGCGGGAAAGTTGTTGGCAAATGCGAAGAGGGCGCCAAAGTGATCGTCTATAAAAAGTAGGCCGATTCTCGCCCGAATAAAAAAGCCGACGCCAAGGCGCCGGCTTTTTTATGCCTGCCGTTTGAGTATCAACCCCGCATGACCTGCGCCAGCAGCTCGTAGGAATGCACGCGATCGGCATGTTCGTACAGGTCACAGGTGAAAATCAGCTCGTCGGCCTGGGTCTGTTCGATCAGGACCTCAAGTTTGGCGCGGATTTTCTGCGGGCTGCCGATCATGGCCAGCCCAAGGAAATCGTGCACGGCATCTTTTTCATGGGGCAGCCACAGGCCGTCCATGGACTTCACCGGAGGACGCTGTACCAGGCTTTGGCCACGCATCAGGGCGAGAATCCGCTGGAACACCGAGGTCGCCAGGTAATCGGCCTGCTCGTCGGTATCGGCTGCCACCAATGGCACGCCGAGCATCACGTAGGGCTTGTCCAAAACGGCTGACGGCTTGAAATGATTGCGGTAGACCCGAATCGCCTCATGCATGTAGCGCGGAGCGAAATGCGAGGCGAAGGCGTAGGGCAGACCGCGCTCGCCGGCCAATTGCGCACTGAACAGGCTCGATCCCAACAACCAGACCGGCACATTGGTCCCGGTTCCCGGCATCGCGATGATGCGTTGGTCCGGGGTACGCGGCCCGAGGTAGCGCACCAGTTCCGCCACATCTTCCGGGAAGTCGTCGGCGCTGCCGGAGCGTTCGCGGCGCAGTGCACGTGCGGTCATCTGATCGGAACCGGGAGCGCGCCCCAGGCCCAGATCGATCCGGCCCGGATAAAGGCTTTCCAGGGTGCCGAACTGCTCGGCAATCACCAACGGTGCGTGGTTGGGCAACATCACCCCGCCCGAACCGACTCGAATGGTTGACGTGCCACCGGCCAGATAACCGAGCAGCACCGAAGTCGCGGAACTGGCGATGCCATCCATGTTGTGATGCTCAGCCACCCAGAAGCGGTTGTAACCGAACTTCTCGACATGCTGCGCCAGGTCCAGCGAATTGCGCAGCGACTGGGCCGCGCTGCCGTTCTCGCGCACCGGCACCAGATCGAGGGTCGAGAACTTGATATCGGACAGTCGTTTCATAAACCTGCTTCTCCAATTGAGGGCGCAGGTTTGTTCTTGCGAACGCAAACCTGCCGAATCCAAAAGCCTGATTCATGCAATGAGGGCATATACCCGAGTTTCAATAGCCCGGTAAAAAATCCCGCAAAAAAAGCAGACTGATCGGACGAGATGAACTTTGCCCCACCGTCTATCCTCACAACCCAGGCAAACGGAAACCACGAAGGCGCGACGTTTCGCGTCAATCTTGAGGAGGCAGGCATGGCTATCGTTAAGAAAGCTTCGGCTCATTGGGAAGGTGATCTGAAAACCGGCATCGGCTCGATTTCCACAGAAACCGGCGTGCTCCGCGAAGCACCCTATGGCTTCAAGGCGCGCTTCGAAGGCGGCCGGGGTACCAACCCGGAAGAGCTGATCGGCGCGGCCCACGCCGGCTGTTTCTCCATGGCGTTTTCCATGATTCTCGGCGATGCCGGCCTGAAGGCCGATAGCATCGATACCCAGGCTGAAGTCACCCTGGATCAAGTGGACGGCGGTTTTGCGATTACCGCAGTTAAATTGATTCTGAAGGCAAAAATCCCCGGGGCGACCCAGGCCCGGTTCGAAGAGCTGAGCAACAAGGCCAAAGAGGGCTGTCCGGTGTCAAAAGTGCTGAATGCGAAGATCAGCCTGGAGGCAACGTTGGTCGGCTAGATTTTCATTGAAGACAAAAGATCGCAGCCTTGCACAACCTGCCGGGATCATTCGGTAAAAGGAGCTCAAGGCTGCGATCTTTTTTGCGTCGCGACAGACTTGCCCGCTAAAACTGTGGTCGAATAAATGACAGCAGCGAAAACCACGATTGTGCGTGCTGCCTCAAAGGAGCTTCACCATGAAACGTTTTGCCTTGGCGCTTATCTGTTGCGCACTGGCCACTTCGGCCCTTGCGGCACCGAAACCCTGCGAAGAACTCAAGGCCGAGATCGAAGCCAAGATCCAGGCCAGCGGCGTCACTTCCTACACGCTTGAAATCGTCACCAACGACGAGGTTCATGACCAGAACATGGTCGTGGGCTCGTGCGAAAACGGCACGAAGAAAATCATTTACCAGAAAAACGACCGCTGAACCATTCACATCAGGCAGTAGGATTCCCGGTCTTCAGCAACGATTTCGCGTTTGGCGTTGTACAGCCGGGCACCGGGGGTAAAGGCAATGGAACGGCCTTCGAGCACATAACGCTGGCCGGCTTCGAAATGATCGTATTTGATGGTCAGGTAGCACAGCCGCTCCGAAGGGCCGCTCATCATGCCCAATCCGCCACCGGGTACTTCAAAGTCGAAACGCACGATCAGTTCATGGCTGCCCGGCGTGACCTCGAAAAAACGCCCGTCGCGCAGGCGTTGTTTATCCAGTCGTTCGGCCATCAACAACTTGTCGTTAGGGAAAGGTGTCGAGAATTCGACCCAGGCCATTTTGGGATTGGGTGTCGGCATCGGGCTTTGGCAACCCGCGACAACACCGACGGCGAGTAACAGCATCAACCTGCGCATGATGGATGTCCCAAGGGATATGCATCCAGCATAACGCCGATCAGGTGTGTTGACAGCCTGCCGGCGTGCCGCGCCCAATCACTTTGCGCTGCTGATCGTAGAGTTTCGCCCAAGGCCGAAACCCGATGTTCCCTGCCTGTAGCTGATAACGCTCACCCGCGTTGAAGTCGCTGAATTTCACATTCAACTGACAATCGCGCCACAACGGCTCGGCGTCTGGGCCGATATTGGTGGGCTGGACCGCGAATTGGTAGCGGACCGTCAACTCATGGCCACCGGGTTGAACCTGGAAATAGCGTTTATCGTCGGTGTTCCTGTCATCGACCTCCAGCGCCTGCAGCGCCGTATCTTCTTGCTTCGAGTCCAGGTCGATCCAGGCTTGCGCGGGATCGTGGCGGGGTATTCCGAAACCAGCACAGCCGGCCAGCATCAGCAGGCCTCCTGTCAGTATCAACATGCGCATAGCGGAGCTCCATTCAAGCGGGATAGTCTTGCGGAAAGACTCTCCAAGGAAGAATTATTGTGATCAGGCCGCTTCCTAGCCTTGGGTTACTTGATCGCGTTTTTCGCGTTTGGTTTCCGAGCCTGTTGTTTTTGTTGCTCAACGGCTGCACCAGCGCCAGCTATTACAGCCAACTGGCCAACGGCCAACTGCAGTTGCTGCGAGCCAGGGAGCCTGTTTCCAGCGTGATTGCCGACCCGGCGCGCGATCAAAAACTGCGCACACACCTGGAGCAATCGCAAAAGGCCCGAACCTTCGCCAGCCAGCAATTGCACCTGCCGGATAACCAGAGTTACCGCTTGTACGCGGACATTGGGCGTCCCTTCGTCGTCTGGAATGTCTTCGCCACGCCGGAATTTTCCCTCAAGCCCGTAAACCACTGTTTCCCCATAGCCGGTTGCGTGGCCTATCGCGGTTACTACAGCCAGAGCGCAGCCCGCGGCGCAGCGGCTTTGCAACGCTTGCAAGGCATGGACGTGTCGATTGGCGGCGTCGAGGCCTATTCGACACTTGGCTGGTTCAACGACCCGATCATCAGTTCGATGATGGGCTGGGGGGATGAGCGACTGGCCACGTTGATCTTTCACGAGCTGGCCCATCAGCGCTTCTATGTGAAGGACGACACGGAGTTCAACGAATCCTTCGCCACCTTCGTCGAGCAGGAAGGTACTCGCCAATGGCGCGCCTACCGCCAACTGCCACCGGATAACAATGCGCAGGCACGTCAGCGCGACCAGTTCACTGAATTGGTGCTCAAGACCCGCACCCGACTGGAAAAGCTCTACACCTTGCCGCTGCCAACTGAACAAATGCGCCAGCGCAAGGCGGCCGAGTTCGAGCGCTTGCGCAGCGAATACCGGCAATTGCGCGACAGTCAGTGGGACGCAGACAAACGCTATGACGCCTGGATCTATGCCCCCATGAACAATGCCCGGCTATTGCCGTTTGGCTTGTACGACCAATGGGTGCCGGCTTTTGCCGCACTGTTCCAGCAGGAGAATGGCGACTGGCTTAAATTTTACGCCGCCGTGGAAAAGCTTGGCGCCTTGCCGACGGACGAGCGCAAGGCCGCGCTGAAGGCTTTGGCTGACGGAGCCGATCAACCAAAGAACCAGTAGCAAACCCCGATCGCACCCAGCACCCCGGCAAGCTCGGCCAGCAATGCACAACCAACGGCATGGCGTGCACGCTGGATGCCCACGGCGCCGAAGTACACCGCCAGGACATAGAACGTCGTTTCGGTACTGCCCTGGACAGTTGCCGCCACCAGTGCCGGGAAGCTGTCCACACCCGAGGTCTTCATGGTTTCAATCAGCATCGCCCGGGCGGCGCTACCGGAGAAGGGTTTGACCATCGCCGTAGGCAGCGCATCGACGAAACGCGTGTCCCAACCGGCCCATTCCACCAGATGACGGATCCCGTCCAGGCCAAAGTCCAGCGCCCCGGACGCGCGCAGTACGCCTACCGCGCAGAGCATCGCCACCAGGTAGGGCAGCAAGTTTTTGGCGACGTCGAAACCCTCTTTGGCTCCTTCAACGAAAGCCTCGTAGACTTTCACTTTGCGCAGCGCGCCGATCACTAAGAACAGCATGATCAGGCCAAACAGCGTCAAGTTGCCGAGGATCGATGACAGGCCGGCCAGAGCGGTCGCCGAAAGGGTCGCCAGCAACGCCATGAAAGCACCGAGGGCGAGGGCGCCGGGGATCAGGTAGGCCAGCACTACGGGGTCCCAGATGCGCAGGCGCTGCATGAACGCCACCGACAGGAAGCCGACAATGGTGGAGCAACTGGTCGCCAGCAGGATCGGCAGGAACACCAGCGTCGGGTCCGGAGCCCCTTGCTGGGCGCGATACATGAAGATCGTCACCGGCAACAGGGTCAGCGAGGAGGCGTTGAGCACCAGGAACAGGATCTGTGCGTTGCTGGCGACGGTCGCGCTGGGATTGAGTTCTTGCAGTGCTTTCATGGCCTTGAGGCCGATCGGCGTGGCGGCGTTGTCCAGGCCCAGGCCATTGGCGGCGAAGTTCAGGGTGATCAGGCCGATGGCCGGATGACCCGGCGGGACTTCAGGCATCAAGCGCAAGAACAGTGGTCCCAGGGCCTTGGCCAGCCATTCGACGATGCCGGCTTTCTCGGCAATGCGCAGAAAACCCAGCCAGAGGGTGAGGGTGCCGAACAGCAGCACCATGACTTCGACCGACAGCTTGGCCATGGCAAAAATGCTTTCCACCATCGCCGCGAATATCCCGGCGTTGCCACCAATCAGCCACTGGGCCAGCGCCGATACGGCTGCCACGATGAAGAAGCCAAGCCACAGGCCATTGAGCATCAGTCAAATCCCCCCAAAAGATCCGCGAATGATAGCGGGGTGGCCAGAAACGACAAACCCCGGATTTCTCCGGGGTTTGTCTGGTGCGGCAGATGCTCCCACAAGGGGTATTACATCAGCTCTTGGAAATCTCGCCTACCGGCAGCTTTTCCTTGCTGCGCCAGTGCGGCAGGGAGTTCCAGTAGCGCTGGCCCTTGGCGTCGTCGTACATGCCTTCCCAACGAGCGATAACCAGAACCGCCAGGGCGTTGCCGATCACGTTCAGCGCGGTACGGGCCATATCCATGACACGGTCGACACCGGCGATGAACGCCAGGCCTTCCAGAGGAATACCGACGCTGCCCAGGGTGGCCAGCAGTACCACGAAGGACACACCCGGTACGCCGGCGATGCCTTTGGAGGTGACCATCAACGTCAGTACCAGCAGCAGTTGCTGGCTGATCGACAGGTCGATGCCATACAGCTGGGCAATGAAGATTGCCGCGATGCTTTGGTACAGGGTCGAACCGTCGAGGTTGAACGAGTAACCGGTCGGCACCACGAAGCTGCAAATCGCTTTCGGCGCGCCGTAGGCTTCCATCTTCTCGATCACGCGCGGCAGCACGGTTTCGGAGCTTGCGGTGGAGTAGGCCAGTACCAGCTCATCCTTGAAGATGCGCATCAGCTTGATCACCGAGAAGCCGAACAGGCGAGCGATCAGGCCCAGGATCACGAAAGCGAAGAAGGCGATGGCGACGTAAACCAGGATCACCAGTTTGGCCAGCGGTATCAGCGAGGCGAAGCCGAAGTTGGCAACGGTCACCGCGATCAGTGCGAACACGCCGATCGGGGCGTAGTTCATGATCATGTGAGTGACCTTGAACATGCTTTCCGAAACGCCCTGGAACATCTTCACCAGCGGCTCACGCAGGTCCGCCTGCAGGCTCGACAGACCGAGACCGAACAATACGGAGAAGAAGATGATCGGCAGCATTTCGCCGCGAACCATGGCCGCGAAGATGTTCGACGGGATCAGGTTGAGGATGGTTTCGATGAACGCGTGTTCATGCTGAACCTCGGCCGCCGTGGCCTGGTACTTGGAAATGTCCACAGTGCCCAGGGTGCTCATGTCGATGCCGGCACCCGGATGGAACAGGTTGGCCAGCAGCAGGCCGACCACGATGGCGATGGTGGTGACGATCTCGAAGTAGATGATGGTCTTGAAGCCGATGCGCCCCAGCTTCTTGGCGTCACCGACGCCGGCAATGCCGACGATCAAAGAGGAGATGACGATCGGGATCACGATCATCTTGATCAGACGGATAAAGATATCGCCTGCCGGTTGCAGGACGTTGCTGATCCACCAGGCTTTTTCGGCACTGAAATGGTTGAGCAGCGCACCGATTGCTATCCCCAATACCAGACCGATGAGGATCTGCCAGGCGAGGCTAAGCTTTGCCTTCTTCATATTTTTACCCTTACTTGCGTTTGACTCAGGGAGATGCGCGAACTGGAACGCTTATGGCGAAAAAGTCCAGTGCATCTGCCCCCCGTATAAGGTGCCCCGGAGCGCGTGTTTGCCGCTCTCTGGCAGGCGAAAAAAGGCGCAACTATTCCGATGCAGGTAAGCGCCGTCTAATGCCGTAAACGCCTACCCTATGCAGAATCGGCATGAGGTTTCTTTAGCGAAACGCGCGTCCCAACCGGTTCGAATACGACATTTCAGCAGGCATAAGTGCCGTGAACCGGCCATCACAGAGCAGATTGAATATTTTTTGAGCAGCGACTGAGCGTTGATTTTTCAGCAAAATCCCGCCGGGCGAAGGGAAAAATCGCGGCCAAAGAAAGGTGATTTTTCTCGATATACGGTCACCAATGAAACACCGAGAAAAGTATTTTCAGACGTAACAGGGATAAGGACGGGATAACACTGACGAAATAGAGACGAGCGCTCTATTTCAATATGTTGCTTGATCAAGCCCTTCGCAAGCCCGTCGAGCCTTGGCGGTCCGGCGAACTTGCGCAGTAGCTTCTCCTGACCCGGCCCTTGCGCAGGTACTCCCTGTACCCGTAGGTCACTCCGCCCCTGAAACAGGCAGAACGTCCCGACCCCTTGGTCATGCGCCGGCCTTCCTCAGGTGGCGCAGGTGGAAAGAGGCGCTGGCCTCCTTCGTGTATAAATTCTGTTCTATCAGCAAGCCCTTGATGGAGCCTCAGGCAAGTCGGGAAAACGCCAGCCCGCATGCCATGGCACTACCGCCCAACAGCAGGGCGGCTGCCAGTGATTTGAACAAACCTCTCATATCAGCCTCGACCGCGACGGCCAAAGAAGAAGGAAGCAATGAACATCACCAGGAACACGACAAACAGAATCTTGGCGATACCCGTGGCGGTGCCCGCGATACCACCGAAGCCCAGTACAGCGGCGATGATGGCGATGATCAGGAATGTGATTGCCCAGCTCAACATGGTGATTCTCCTTACGCTTCTGTTTAGAGGTGCTGCATTTCCCGGCGCATGGGGTGCGGCGGAAGTTATGTCTAGAACACCCAACGCTCTTGATGACGTATCTCACCCACAGGCCCGGCCTGGTCGACATCCATCATGCGCATCGGTGGGCTATCAGCCTGACTACTGCTGACGGCGCTGAAATGGGTTTGGGTCGGATGCGGAATCGACAGGAATGGCGCTTCCGGCTGCCGGCTCTGCTCCCAGCGCAGAAACTGCTGGCCGCCAAGCAAGGTAATCAACAGCGCCAGAACAGCAAACAGTCCTTGCTGGATATACACAGGCGAGAGTTGCAGGTGGGCGGCACGTTGACGGTTCATCCTGGGGCTCCTACCACTGGGGTCGGTTCGATAGCGGGCGCTTGTTTTTGAATACCCTGGTTAATCAGACAATTGCAGAGCGCATGCCAGCCTTGATACGAATTAATTCCCTTTAATATCAATATGTTATGAACGCCAAGGAAACCACTTCGCGCGCATCCTGCACGATGCCATCTATGCAGTCGTGCGTATTGCACGACGGGTCTGAAGGAAGGCGTAAATTTTTTGAATTGAGAGGAGGGTACGGAGGTCAGAAATTCACGCTGGCCGTTGGCAGATTCCGGGTATCTATCAAAAGACCCGCAAAGTCAGGTGGCTAACCGATACATCCGATGAGAGCTACCCTGCCATGACAGGAATGGCTCAGAATCAATCATGCAACTTGCCCGATTTCTCCGGGACTAAATTAAGATCATTCTTTAAGGAGCGTAGGAAAATGGAATCCGCCACTGAGCATCAAGGCCGCATTCTGCTGGTGGACGATGAGTCCGCCATCCTGCGTACTTTCCGTTACTGCCTTGAAGACGAAGGCTACAGCGTGGCCACCGCCACCAGCGCCGCGCAGGCAGATGCCCTGTTGCAGCGACAGGTTTTCGACCTGTGCTTCCTCGATTTGCGTCTGGGTGAAGACAACGGCCTCGATGTGCTGGCCCAGATGCGTATCCAGGCGCCCTGGATGCGGGTGGTGATCGTCACTGCCCACTCGGCCGTCGACACGGCCGTGGATGCGATTCAGGCCGGTGCCGCCGATTATCTGGTCAAACCGTGCAGCCCCGATCAATTGCGTCTGGCAACCGCCAAGCAACTGGAAGTTCGACAACTGTCGGCGCGACTGGAAGCCCTGGAAGGCGAGGTGCGCAAGCCCAAGGATGGTCTGGACTCCCACAGCCCAGCCATGAAAGTGGTACTCGAAACCGCCCGTCAGGTCGCCACGACTGACGCCAATATTCTGATTCTGGGTGAATCCGGTACCGGCAAGGGCGAACTGTCCCAAGCCATTCATGGCTGGAGCAAACGCGCGAAGAAATCCTGCGTCACGATCAACTGCCCGTCGCTGACCGCCGAGCTCATGGAAAGCGAACTCTTCGGCCACAGCCGCGGCGCCTTCACCGGCGCCAGCGAAAGCACCTTGGGGCGAGTCAACCAGGCTGATGGCGGAACGCTGTTTCTCGACGAGATCGGCGACTTTCCCCTGACATTGCAGCCGAAGTTGCTGCGTTTTATTCAGGACAAGGAATATGAGCGCGTCGGTGATCCGGTGACCCGTCGTGCCGATGTGCGCATCCTTGCGGCCACCAACCTCAACCTTGAGGACATGGTGCGCGATGGTCGTTTCCGTGAAGACCTGCTCTATCGCCTGAATGTCATAACCTTGCACCTGCCACCGCTACGCGAACGCCGCGAAGATATTCTCAACCTGGCCGACCGTTTCCTGGCGCGCTTCGTCAAGGAGTACGCCCGTCCCGCGCGCGCCTTCAGCGACGAGGCCCGGGAAGCGCTGCTGAGTTATCGCTGGCCGGGCAACATCCGTGAGCTGCGCAACGTGATTGAGCGGGCGAGCATCATCTGTCCGCAGGAGCGGGTCGAGATCAGCCATCTGGGCATGGCTGAAACCCCGGTCACCAATGCACCGCGCATCGGCGCGGCACTGAGCCTGGATGAGCTGGAAAAGGCCCACATCGGCGCGGTCCTCGCCACCGCCGACACCCTGGATCAAGCGGCGAAAACCCTGGGCATCGACGCCTCGACGCTGTACCGCAAGCGCAAGCAGTACAACCTGTGAGCAATCGCCGATGAAACTGGCGATGAAATTACGGACCCGGCTTTTCCTGAGCATCTCCGCACTGATCACCGTCGCGTTGCTCGGGCTCTTGCTCGGGTTGGTCAGCGTGATGCAGATGGCCGGCAGCCAGGAAGCACTGATCCGCAATAACTTCATCACCCTGGACCTGGGGCTCAAGCTGCGTCAGACCCTGGGTGATCAATTGATCATCATGCTCAGCGAGAAGCCTGACTCCGCCGCTTTCGCGGCCTCGAAGCAGCATTACTTCGAACTGCTGGAGGAAGGCATCGCCCAGGAGCCGGCAGATACCGGAAGCGAGCACGGCTTCAGAAAAGCCAAGGCCGACTACGAGAGCTTTATCCAGGCTTATGAAACGTCCCCGAACCCGTCGAATGTGCTCAGCAGCCACGACAACCTGACGGAAAAATTCAACGCACTACGCAATGGCCTGATCGCCGAGCACAAGCGCGCACTGGATAACATCAGCGATACCGAGCGACAGGCCCGGGAGCAGGCATTGCTGATTGCAGGGTTGCTTGGCCTGGTGGGGCTGGCAGTGCTGATCATCGGCTTCGTGACCGCGCAAGCTATCGCCCGACGTTTCGGGGAGCCCATCGAGGCCTTGGCCAAGGCGGCGGACCATATCGGCCAGGGCAATTTCGATGTCACCCTGCCGATTTCTTCGGCGATGGAACTGAACCAGCTGACCCGACGTTTCGGGATCATGGCCCAGGCACTGCGTGAACATCAGGCCACCAACGTCGATGAGCTGCTGGCCGGTCAGCAGCGTTTGCAGGCCGTGCTCGATAGCATCGACGACGGACTCCTGATGATCGACCGCCAGGGTCATCTGGAACACCTTAACCCTGTAGCCCAGCGTCAATTGGGCTGGGAGTCCGATCGTCTGGGTCAGGGGTTGGGCACGGCGCTGAAGCGCCCCGAGCTCGATGAGCAGCTGCAACTGGTACTGCGCGGCGGCACGCTGGAGCGGGCGCTGGAAGACTTGAGTGTCGAAGTCGACGGCGAGTCGCGACTGCTGACCTACAGCCTAACTCCGGTCAGCCATACCCAGGGCCATATTCTGGGCGCCGTGATGGTGCTGCATGACGTCACGGAACAGCGTGCCTTCGAACGGGTACGCAGCGAATTTGTATTACGCGCCTCCCATGAATTGCGCACACCAGTCACTGGCATGCACATGGCCTTCGGATTGTTCCGTGAGCGCGCGCACTTTGCCCAGGACTCCCGGGAAGCCGACCTGCTCGATACCGTGAATGAGGAGATGCAGCGGCTGATGCAGTTGATCAACGACCTGCTGAACTTCTCCCGTTACCAGAACGGTTTGCAGAAGCTCACCCTGACGCCTTGTTCCATCGAGGCGTTGCTGGAACAGGCTCGCTCACGCTTTGCCACGGCGGCCGAAGAGCAGGAAATCAATCTGCTGGTGGAGGTGCAGGAGCCTTTGCCGCGGTTACAGGCCGACCAGCCACAACTGGAGCGGGTACTCGACAACTTGCTCGACAATGCCTTGCGGCACACCGGATCCGGCGGGCGGATACGTTTGCATGCCCGGCGCCACGGTGACCGGGTCATCATCAGCGTCGAGGACAACGGCGAAGGTATTGCCTACGGCCAGCAGGGGCGGATCTTCGAGCCGTTCGTGCAGGTCGGACGCAAGAAAGGCGGGGCCGGGCTCGGCCTGGCCTTGTGCAAGGAGATCGTGCAATTGCATGGCGGGCGGATGGGCGTCTATTCACGGCCGGGGCAGGGTACTCAGTTCTACATGGCGCTGACCGTCTAGGTCACCCTCACGCTTCGTCATCCAGGCGCCGGCCTCCCCGACGTCGCCCCCGGGTAATCAATTCAGTGAACTGCACTGCGCTCAGCGCCCGCGCGAACAGCCAGCCCTGGCCGAACTTCACGCCTTCACTGCACAGGAACGCGGCCTGGGCCTCATGCTCGATGCCCTCGGCAATCACCTTCAGGTGCAGCGACTGGGCCATGTGAATGATGTGCGGGGCCACGCCGCTGCTGGCGGCGTCATGGCCCAGCGCGTCAATGAACGCCTTGTCGATTTTCAGGCAATCCACCGGCAGGGTTTGCAAATAGGCGAGGCTGCAATAGCCGGTGCCAAAGTCATCGATCAACACCTGGTGTCCGACATCCCGTAGCGCTTGCAGGTTTTCCCGGGCCACCACCACATCGACCAGCCCGCGCTCGGTGACTTCAAAGGCAATTTGCCGCGCAGCGACGCGGTGCAGGGTCAACAACCGCGCCATCACCTGGCCGATCCGCGGAACCATCACATCACACGCCGCGAGATTGACCGAGATGTACAACTGCGGGTTGGCACGCAGCAACTGGCCGAGTTGCTCGAGCAGGCGTTGCAGGACGAAGTCCGTCATCTGGCGAATCTGCCCGGTATTCTCTGCCATCGGAATGAACAGGTCGGGACTGGTCAGGGTGCCGTCCGGCCTGCGCCAGCGCAGCAGTGCTTCAGCCCCGACACAGTTGCGGCTATCGAGGTCGAAGATCGGTTGATACAGCACCTGCAACTCGCCCCGGCGAATCGCGCCGGTCAGTTCGGCGTCCAGCGACTGCCGCTGGCGCACCAGCAGAAACACCAGGAACCCGACGCAGATGCCCAGCGCGAGGCTGGCCGGCAGCAACCACCACCAGACCGCCGGGATATGCATGCCGGTGCGTGGGCTGATCAACACCAATTGATATTCCGGGTTGTCGGTGGGCATCCGGTATATCAGGCGTGCCTGGGTGATTTGCAGCGCATCACGGTTTTTCGGTGGCCAGGCCTCGTCCGGCGGCCATACCTGAGAAGCGCCGAGCACCGGAATCGCGCGCGCGCCATGGTCCAGGACTACCAGCAGGCTGCTGCCCGGCGACAGGTCGACCATATCGGTCAAATGCCCGCGAGAGGTCGCGACCCGGAAATTCCCGCGCCCGAGCATCAGCGCGGCGCGGTTTTCATCGGGTTCGGTGGTGGTGTTGAGCCAATAGCTGTAAGTCGGGCCCTTGATGTCTGGCGATCGACTCAGCGACAACCCTTCCTGGCGGGGGCGATTGGAGCAGATTCGCGAGGAGTCCATGTAGGCAGCTTCGTAGACGAAGCGATAATTGAACGAAACCTGCTGCAGGGTTGCGATCATTTCAGCATCGCAACCGCGCAACGGTTGCGCTTCAAGGTCGTCAAGGCTTTCACGCAGTTGACCGAAGAGCTGTTCCAGGCGGGCGAGGAAGCGTTCGCCCTGAGCATTCATTTCTTCGCTTTCGTTTTGCTCGACCTGGTGTATGGCAACGAACAGGCTGCCGGCCATCAACAACGTTGCGCTCAAGACAGTAGACATCAGCCCCAGGAACCAGGGGCGATGGAACCAACTACGTAAGGTCTCTCGAGCAGCGGTCATTGTGAAATATCCGAAGGATTACCAATGAGTTATAGCTGCTGATTGGAAAAAAGCCCTGACCGTCGGGCGGGCGTCATTATTTTGTCTGATTCAACACCAAAAGTAGCGCGGCAGTTTGCGCATCCGGAGTGCCATCGAAGTGCGCCGGACGGAAATGCATCTGGAATGCCGCGATCACATGTCGTGTCGCGACATCGAGCTCGCCGGTTTGTGGCGAGGCATAACCCAGGCGGGTCAACTGCGCCTGAAACCAGCTGATGCTCGGCAACTGCTCGGCGAACAACATTTGCTGGCGCGCCACCGCCTGTTCATTCGGCCAGATACCCAGGCCTTCGGCGGCCAGACGCTTCCAGGGAAACAGCGGCCCCGGGTCCAGCTTGCGCAAAGGTGCAATATCGCTATGGCCGATGATGTCGCGAGGCTTGATGCCCTGACGTTTGCTGATGTCCTTGAGCAATACGATCAACGACTGGATCTGATCTTCGGTGTAGGGATACCACACGCGTCCGGTCGGGGTTTCCTTGAAGCCCGGATTGACGATTTCGATACCGATGGAACTGGAGTTCAGCCAGGTCCGGCCATTCCATTCGCTCTCCCCGGCGTGCCAAGCTCGCACATTTTCATCCATCAGCTTGTAGATGGTGGCGCCCTTGTCGTCGCCGATCAGGTAATGGCTGCTGACTTCACCGTGGGTCAGCAATTGCAACGAACGCTCCAGCGAGGCATTGGTGTAATGCACCACCACGAACTGCACACGGCTGTCGTAATTGGCTGAGGGATGACTGGTGTCAAAACGGGGACCGCCGGCGCAGCCGGCCAGCAGAATCAGTGACGCAATCAGAGCAAAATATTTCATGGCGAAGGCAGTACACACAAGACAATAATGCAACAGTGTAACGTAATGCCTGGCGGGCTGACGGCAATCAAACAAAATGGAACAATTGACGATCAGCCCGGCTCCACGCGATTGCGTCCGGCATTTTTTGCGCGATACAGCGCCTGATCGGCTCTTTTAAGCACCTGATCGCCGTGTTCACCCGGCCTGAACGCCGTCATCCCGATAGACACGGTGATGGTCACCGGCTCTCCCTTGAAGTGGAAAGGACAAGCCTCAATGGAGGCCCGCAAGGCTTCCAGCAACTTCAACCCCGCCGCTGGCACCGTGGATGGCATCAACAGCACAAACTCCTCGCCGCCAAACCGGGCAATGAAATCCGTCCCGCGCAACCGCTTGCGCAACACACTGGCGATGATTTTCAGCACTTTGTCACCGGCCAGGTGCCCGTAGTTATCGTTGATCCGCTTGAAATGATCGAGGTCGAGCATGGCAAGCAACAACGTGTTGCCATGTTGCTGCCATTGTGTGATTTCATGATCCAGGCGCTCGCTCCAGGCCGCACGGTTGGGCAGCCCGGTCAACGGGTCGACCAATGCCTTCTGCCGTTGCTCTTCAAGGTGCTCGCGGTAACCCTGGGCCTCCTGCTCCATATGGGCGACCCGTTCGGCCAGGCTGTGCAAGCGCGCAGCGACCTCCTGCTCGCGCTCATCGCGTTGTTTCTGGTGCTGGTCCATGGTACCCAGCAAGCCTTCGAGATGGTTTTCCAGTACGTGCTTGAGATCCTCCAGGTCCGCCGCTTCCTGCATGCTGCTTTGCAGGCCATCGACCTGTTCACGGATCTGCGTATCCATCTGCCGCGCAGCCGAACGGTTGTCGGCGTGCCCTGCGGTGGCGGCCTGCAAGTTGCTCTGGAACGACTCGAGACGCTCGTTCAATCGTTGCAGATAGGCTTCGAACTCATGCTGGCCGCTGTCGGTAATAGCCAGCATCAACGTGGCGAAGTCGTCGAGGATCGGCAGCAATTCGTACCAGTTCAGACCGTTTTTCAAACGATCGCGCATGGATTCGGCTTGCGGGCGATGACGTTCGGGCAATGTCAGGTCGTCGAGCAGCCCCAGCAGCGTGTCTTCGATGTGACTGGCCACCGAGCTGTAGGAGGGCTCGGGGGAATCCGGAAGTGCATAGAGAATATCGTGTTCGGATAGCGCCTGATCGACGACGGCCACATCCTCCATAGGCATCGGAGGTAAAGGCAAGCTTTCCGGCGAAACTTGCGCGGTCAGCTCGTCAGGGTTTGCTTCCGATTCAGGAGTCGTCGCGATGGTTTCCGGGGCGGACTGCCCGGCCGATTCGATTTCTGCCGCGACGGCACTGGCCGGTTGAGGTTCCACAGCCGGGTGGGCAAAAGCTACGATTGCCGGAGCAGGCGCAGCCACGGTTGGCCCGGTCGGTGCAGACTCACCTTCAACTCGCGCAGCGGGGGGTACCTGGAAAGTTGCCGCAGGATTCCTGGCTACAGAGACCAGATCAGGAGAAATAACCGTTGATGCCGCTGCCTCCTCCGCTTCACGACCGCCGAACAACCGCTGCAGCAAGCCCGGCCGGCCATTCTCCGTCGGGGTCTCCAGCTGGCTCAGGGCCTTGCCCTGCAAGCCACTCAGCTCGCTGAGCAGCAAGGGTATCTCACGTGCCTGACTGACTCGCGCATCCAGTTGCTTGGCGAAACTCTTGAGTGGCCGACTCACATCCCGTGGCAACGGCAATGTTTGCAGTTGTGTGACCAGCGCATTGAGGGCGGCACTGGTCTGGTTGACCCGGGTTTCCCGACGCTGCTCCGAGTCGAGCACTGCCTTTTCAAGGCGTGGAATCAGCGCGGCCAGGCCTGCGTCCATGTCGTCGGTGCGCACGACCTCGCGCATTTCTTTCATGCATTGGTCAACGGCGCGGTCAGTACCTTCCGCCGCCAGGGTGCTGCGCACCAGCCCGCGACGCAGCAAGTCGAGCCGCGCGTCCCAGCGACGTTCGAGCTTTTCCTGTTGTTCGATGCTTTTGAGGTATTTCTCTTTCCAGCGCTGTGCTTCGTCGCTCATTCAGGGGTTCCGCGAGGGGCAGGACTCAATGCGGGCAATGCATCGGCCGTGAGCGAACCCGGCAAACGAATCTCTACCGCTACCGGCAGGTGATCGGAAATGGGCTGTGCCAGCACCTCGACCTTTTCCAGGGTCAGGCTCGGGCTCAGCAAGATATGGTCCAGGCAGCGCTGTGGGCGCCAGCTGGGAAACGTCGCTTCCAGTTGCGGCGCAAGCAGGCCGAGATCGCGCAACGGGGAATGTTGCAGCAGGTCACTGGCATGGGTGTTCATGTCGCCCATCAGTACCTGGTGCTTGTAGTCGCCAATCAACTCGCGGATGTAGGCCAATTGCAGGCTGCGGGCCCGGGCGCCCAACGCCAGGTGCATCATGACCACCACCAGCGCTTCCGGGCCTTCGCCGAACCGCACCAGAATGGCTCCGCGCCCCTTTGGCCCCGGCAACGGATGATCCTCGATTGCCCATGGGCGCAACCGGCTGAGCACGCCATTGCTGTGCTGGGCCAGGCGACCGAGATTGCGATTGAGTTGTTGATACCAGTAGGGAAAGGCACCGAGCTGGGCCAGGTGTTCGACCTGATTGACGTAGCCTGATCGCAGGCTGCCGCCATCGGCCTCTTGCAAGGCGACCAGATCGAAGTCGCCCAGCAGATTGCCGATTTTCTGCAGGTTATCGGCACGCCCGGTGTGCGGCAGCAGGTGCTGCCAGCCCCGGGTCAGGTAATGCCGGTAGCGCTCGGTACTGATACCGACCTGGATATTGAAACTGAGCAAGCGCAGACGACTGTCTGCGGGCAAGCCCGTGGACTCCAGATGATGCTCGTTGACCCGCGGATCATGCAGGCCAACGATGCGTTCAGTACCCCATCGGCGCATGGCAGTGACTGCCCTTAGTTGGCGGCAGCCTTGTTAGCCGCTCGCTCTTTGTCGATCAGTTTGTCGGCCAGTTGCAAGGCCTGTTCGGCACCGCCGGCGGAACCCACGTCAAAGCGGTACTTGCCATTGACGATCATGGTTGGAACGCCGGAGATTTCGTACTTCTTGGCCAGTTCACGAGCCTTGACGATCTGGCCCTTGATAGCGAAAGAGTCGAAAGTCGCAAGGAACTTGTCCTTGTCCACGCCTTGGGTAGCGAGGAAGTCGGCCATGTCGTTCTTGTCGGTCAGTTTCTTGTGTTCTTTCTGAATGGCATTGAACACCGCGGCATGGACGTTGTGTTCGACACCCATGGCTTCAAGGGTCAGGAACATCTGGCCGTGAGCGTCCCACGGGCCACCGAACATGGCTGGAATGCGCACGAAGTTCACGTCCGAAGGCAGCTTCTCGACCCACGGATTGATCACTGGCTCGAAGGCGAAGCAATGCGGGCAGCCGTACCAGAACAGCTCTACCACTTCGATCTTGCCAGGCACGGCGACCGGAACAGGGTTGGTCAGTTCGACATAAGGCGCGGCGGGGGCGTCAGCGGCCTGGGCAGTCATGCCGAACAGGCTGGCAGCGGCAAAAACGGCGCTGATGATCAGATTACGCATGCTTTACTCCTGGACAAATTTTATCGCCTCGCGCGACTTGTTATCGGACAGATCCTGGCGGGCTTGAGTTCTGTAGTGTAACGGCAGCGGCCACAAAAAAGGGCGGCCAAGGCCACCCTTTTTATACTTGCTGTGACGGATTAATCGAGCGTTAACACTGCAGGCGATAAGCTCGCCGCTCAACGCCTGATCCGCCGGCCTTAGTGCAGGCCTTGAATGTAGCTGGACACCGCGGCGATGTCTTCGTCGCTCAGCTTCTTGGCAATGCTCTGCATGGGCTTGGTATCGCCGTCGTTGGTGCGGCCGCCTTCTTCCTTGCGGAAATCGACCAGTTGCTTGCCGACGTATTGAGCGTGCTGACCACCCAGGTGCGGGAAACCGGCAGCCGCGTTACCTGCGCCATTTGGCGAGTGGCAACCGGTGCAGGCTGGCAAGCCCTTGGCCAGGTCACCACCACGGAACAGGGCTTCACCGCGAGCGACAATCTTCGGATCGGCGGCACCGACGCTACCTTTCTGGCTGGCGAAGTAGGCGGCGATGTCCGCCAGGTCCTGATCGCTCAGGTTGGTGAGCAGGCCGGTCATTTCCAGAACAGTGCGCTTGCCCGACTTGATGTCGTGCAATTGCTTGGTCAGGTAGCGTTCACCCTGACCCGCCAGTTTTGGAAAGTTTGGCGCCATGCTGTTGCCATCCGGGCCGTGGCAGGCGCCACAGACGGCGGCTTTGGCCTGGCCGGCTTTTGCATCACCCGGTTGTACTGCCTCACCTGCAGCATGGGCCATGCCGGAGATGCCCACGGTCAACAGCAGACTCACGATCAATTTCTTCATCAGCTAATCCAACTACGGCTAAGGGTTAAGAGTTATGGACCGGGCTTACTCGCTCATCCAAAGGATGATGGCTTGGTAATCCTCGGCACTGCAGTCCATGCACAAACCACGCGGCGGCATCGCCTTGAAACCCTGGGTCACGTGTTGCACCAGCGTCTCCATACCTTTCGCCAACCTCGGCGTCCAAGCTTCCTGATCGCCTTTTTTCGGCGCCATGGGGAGTTGGCCGGAATGACAGGCACCACAAACACGGTTGTACACAGCTTCCGGATCCTGTGTAGCCTGAGCGCTGTAAAGCGGCATCAATACACCGGCAGCTAGCAGCCATTTCGTCATAAAACGACCTTTTCAGGGTTGAGAGCGAGCTGCGTTCTAGTGCGCAATCAAGGTCTGTCGCTCTCGTGAACTTCATCCTACGCTGGGACAAAGCGCACACAAAATCTGCGGCATTATATACTGGCGTCACTGAAACGGAAGCGACACTGCTTGCCGCACCCATTCCTGGCGCCGCCCACATCGGAAATCCCATGCAACTCAAGAATCCCATCCTCGGTCTGTGCCAACAGTCCACCTTCATGCTCAGCGCCGCCAAAGTCGACCAATGTCCGGATGACGAGGGCTTCGAAGTCGCCTTCGCCGGGCGTTCCAACGCCGGCAAGTCGAGTGCCTTGAACACCCTGACGCACGCCAGCCTGGCGCGCACCTCGAAAACCCCGGGGCGCACGCAACTGTTGAATTTCTTCAAGCTAGACGATGAACGCCGTCTGGTCGACCTGCCGGGCTACGGTTATGCAAAAGTACCGATCCCGCTCAAGCAACACTGGCAGCGTCACCTGGAGGCATATCTGGGTGGTCGCGAGAGTTTGAAAGGTCTGATCCTGATGATGGACATCCGCCATCCGATGACCGATTTCGACCTGTTGATGCTCGACTGGGCCGTGGCTGCCGGCATGCCGATGCACATTCTGCTGACCAAAGCGGACAAGCTGACCTACGGCGCGGCCAAGAACACACTGCTCAAGGTTCAGGCGGAAATCCGCAAGGGCTGGGGCGACCTGGTGACAATCCAGCTGTTTTCGGCCCCGAAACGCATGGGCCTGGAAGATGCCTACACCGTACTGGCCGGCTGGATGGAACTGGCGGACAAGGGTGCCGAAGCAGAAGCCCAGTAATTGCGAAAACTGCCTGCGGTGCACGCGGGCAGTTTTCTCGGGGCAAAAAAAACCCCGGGCTTCATATGGGGAGGGAGAAGTTCCGGGGTTGAAGCTCTAGACCGCTAGGGCGGGGTCCAGATATCTGCCAACACTTAACACAACATAGGAGCATCGAAGGGCTTCACCAGCCATTCAGTAACTCTGAGTGGTGGTGTGCAAGATTAGTTCAGATTTTTTTCAAATGGGTTTGAAATAACTCTGATAACCCTTCGGACCAAACTGTTTTTTGCGCCCTTCTGCCGCGGCACTATGCCGCAGCAGAAAAGGTCTTTTCAGGGGGCTCAGTGAGCCTCATCCCAGTTGTTTCCAACACCCACTTCGACCAGCAACGGCACATCCAGTTTCGCCGCCTCGCTCATGTGCACGCGAATTTCATCGCGAACCTGGTCGACCAGGTCTTCACGCACCTCGAGCACCAGCTCATCGTGCACCTGCAAGATGACTTTGGCGTCGAGGCCCGACACGCTCAGCCAGTTATCCACCGCGACCATGGCTTTCTTGATGATGTCTGCAGCGGTGCCTTGCATCGGCGCGTTGATCGCCGTGCGTTCGGCGGCGGCGCGCTCTTGCGGCTTGTTGGAGTTGATGTCCGGCAGGTACAGGCGACGGCCGAAGAACGTCTCGACATACCCTTGCTCGGCGGCCTGGGCACGCGTGCGGTCCATGTACTGGCGAACGCCGGGGTACCGGGCGAAGTAGGTATCGATGTAGGCCTTGGCGGTCTTGGTGTCGACGCCGATGTCCTTGCCGAGCTTCTGCGCGCCCATGCCGTAGATCAGGCCGAAGTTGATCGCCTTGGCGCTGCGGCGCTGGTTGGAGGTCACGTCGGCCAATTCGACCTTGAACACTTCGGCGGCGGTCGCGGTGTGTACGTCCAGATTGTGGCGGAAGGCGTTCATCAGCCCTTCATCCCGGGACAGGTGCGCCATGATCCGCAGTTCGATCTGCGAATAATCCGCCGCCAGCAGCTTGTAACCGGCCGGGGCCACGAACGCCTGGCGGATGCGCCGCCCTTCGGCGGTGCGCACCGGGATGTTCTGCAGGTTCGGATCACTGGAGGACAGCCGCCCGGTGGACGCCACTGCCTGGTGATACGAGGTATGGATCCGCCCGGTACGCGGGTTGATCTGCTCCGGCAGACGGTCGGTGTAGGTGCTTTTCAGCTTGCTCATGGAGCGGTATTCCATGAGCACTTTCGGCAATCGATAGTCGTCTTCTGCCAGTTTGGCCAGCACTTCTTCGGCGGTGGACGGCTGGCCCTTGGCGGTTTTCTTCAATACCGGCAGGCCGAGCTTCTCGTAAAGGATCACGCCAAGCTGCTTGGGCGAACCGAGGTTGAATTCCTCACCTGCAATCTCAAAGGCTTCACGCTCCAGCGCCACCATCTTGTCGCCCAGTTCAATGCTTTGCACGCCCAGCAAGGCGGCGTCGACGTATGCGCCCTGGCGCTCGATACGCGCCAATACCGGTACCAACGGGATTTCGATGTCGGTCAGCACGCTGGCCAGGCTCGGAATGGCCGAGAGCTTTTCGAACAGGGCATGGTGCAAGCGCAGGGTGATATCTGCATCTTCGGCGGCGTAGGGCCCGGCCTGCTCCAGGGCGATCTGGTCGAACGTCAGCTGTTTCACGCCTTTGCCGGCGATGTCCTGAAAACTCACTGTGGTGTGGTCCAGATACTTCTGCGCCAGGCTGTCCATGTCATGGCGCGTGGCCGTGGAGTTGAGTACGTAGGACTCAAGCATGGTGTCGAAGGCGATGCCACGCACGGTAATGCCGTTGTCCTGATCGCCGCCGATGGCGCAGTTGGCCAGGATGTTCATGTCGAACTTGGCGTGCTGGCCGACCTTGAGTTTGCTCGGGTCTTCCAGAATCGGCTTGAGTACGCGCAGGACCGTATCGCGATCCAGCTGCTGCGGCACGCCAATGTAGGAATGGGTCAACGGGATGTAGGCCGCTTCATTGGCCTGAACCGCGAACGACAGGCCCACCAGTTGCGCCTGCTGCGCATCGATGCCGGTGGTTTCGGTATCGAAGGCAAACAGTTTGGCGTTGTTCAGCTTTTCCAGCCAGGCATCGAACCGCGCCTGATCGAGGATGGTTTCATAGGCGGCTTCAGCAGCGGCGGCTGGCGCTTCGGCCTCTGGTTCGCTGAACAGATCGGCGGCCGGTGCAGGCTCGGCGGTAGCGCTCAGCTCCAGACGCTTGGCATCCCTATCGAGGTCGTTCAACCAGCTCTTGAATTCCAGCAGGGTGTACAGCTCGTAGAGTTTGGCCGGATCTTCAGGACCCATTTGCAGGTCATCGAGCCCAACGTCCAGCGGCACATCGACCTTGATGGTCGCCAGCCGATAGGAAAGGAAAGCCATTTCCTTGTGCTCTTCGAGCTTGGCCGGCAGGGTCTTGGCGCCGCGAATCGGCAGGGTCGGCACAATGTCGAGCTGCGCATAGAGTTCGGTCAGGCCCCCGTTCACACCGACCAGCAGGCCGGAAGCCGTTTTCGGGCCAATACCCGGAACACCTGGAATGTTGTCGGACGAATCGCCCATGAGCGCCAAATAATCGATGATCTGCTCCGGAGCGACGCCAAATTTCTCCTTCACGCCCTCCACGTCCATGCTGCTACCGGTCATGGTGTTGACCAAGGTAATGTGACCGTCGACCAGTTGCGCCATGTCCTTGTCACCGGTAGAGATGATCACCGGACGATCCGCCGCCGCGCTGCTGCGGGCCAAGGTGCCGATCACGTCATCGGCCTCGACGCCTTCGACGCACAGCAGCGGGAAGCCCAGGGCGATCACGCTCTGGTGCAGCGGCTCGATCTGCAAGCGCATGTCGTCGGGCATGCTCGGACGGTTGGCCTTGTATTCGGCGAACATCTCATCGCGAAAAGTCCCACCCTTGGCGTCGAACACCACGGCGAACGGACTGTTCGGATATTGCTTGCGCAGGCTCTTGAGCATGTTCAACACGCCCTTGACCGCGCCGGTCGGCAGGCCTTTGGACGTGGTCAGCGGTGGCAGTGCGTGAAAGGCGCGGTACAGGTAAGAAGAACCGTCCACCAGGACGAGGGGGGCTTGGCTCATGAGCAGGATCAACCTTTTCGGCGGGTCCGGCGCTAGAATAGCGGGACCGTTGACGACAAAGGGACAAGGTTATCATGCGCACACTAAATCGCCTGTTGCTGGCTGGCTTGTTTGCAATCACACCACTGGCCGTCATGGCGGCGGACGATGCGCCATCGCCGGAACCGGATGTGACTATTCGCACGGAAGGCGACAACACGATCAAGGAGTACCGCCAGAATGGCTTCCTGTATGCCATTCAGGTAACACCGAAGGGCGGAAAACCGTACTTTCTGGTGCGGGCAGATGGATCGGACGGTAACTTTATCCGCTCGGATCAGCCCGATATGCTGATTCCGTCGTGGAAGATTTTCGAATGGAAGTAGTTTCTTAATTTCAATCGGCGCCGGCTCAACAGCGGCGCCCGTACTGGCAGCTTAAACATGTCTGTGTTCACCCCCCTGGCTCGGCCCGAGCTGGAAGCTTTTCTCGCCCCTTATGGCCTCGGCCGCCTGCTTGATTTCCAGGGGATTGCCGCCGGTAGCGAAAACACCAATTTCTTTATCAGCCTGGAGCAGGGCGAATTTGTCCTGACCCTGGTCGAGCGCGGCCCGGTTCAGGAAATGCCGTTCTTCATCGAACTGCTCGACGTGCTGCACGGCGCGGACCTGCCGGTGCCTTATGCCTTGCGCACCACCGACGGCGTGGCCTTGCGCGAACTGGCGGGCAAGCCTGCGTTGCTGCAACCGCGCCTGGCCGGCAAACACATCAAGCAAGCCAACGCGCAACATTGCGCGCAGGTAGGTGAGTTACTCGGCCATCTGCACCTGGCGACCCAGGCCAACATGATCAAGCGCAAAACCGATCGCGGCCTGGACTGGATGCTGGAAGAGGGCACGCAGTTTTTGTCGCACCTCGGTGGTGCCGAACAGAAAGAGCTGCTGCAGCGGGCGCTGGAAGAAATCACCCGGCAGAAAGAAAAAATCCTGGCACTGCCACGGGCGAACATTCATGCCGACCTGTTCCGTGACAACGCGATGTTCGAAGGCACGCACCTGACCGGGTTGATCGACTTCTACAACGCCTGCTCCGGGCCGATGCTCTACGACGTGGCGATTGCCTTGAACGACTGGTGCTCGGACGACGATGGCGTGATCGATGGACCACGAGCGCGGGCCTTGCTCGGCGCTTACGCGGCCTTGCGACCGTTCACCGCCGCCGAAGCCGAGTTGTGGCCGACCATGCTGCGGGTCGCCTGCGTACGGTTCTGGTTGTCACGCTTGATCGCCGCGGAGTCGTTCGCCGGGCAGGACGTGTTGATTCACGATCCGATGGAGTTCCAGTTACGCCTGGCGCAGCGCCAGACGGTCAATACGCCGCTGCCTTTCGCCCTTTAAAGCAAAGATCGCAGCCTTCGGCAGCTCCTACGGAGCAATGTAGGAGCTGCCGAAGGCTGCGATCTTTTTGTTTCAGCGGTTACAACGACTCCAGGCACCCTGCCAGATCATTCCCCAACTTCTCCAACACCTGCTCATAGCCCTGAGCGGTCGCCGGCGTGTACCCGCCCAGCGCATCCAGTTCAGCCAGCTTCACTGGCAGTCCGGCCACCAGGGTTTCCGCCAGGCGTGGCCGCAGCGGTGGTTCACTGAACACACAGGTCTTGCCGACTTCCTGCAACCGCGCGCGCATTGCCGCGACATGCTGGGCACCGGGTTGCACTTCGGCCGCGACGCTGAACACACCCACGTGCTTGAGGCCGTAGGCGTCTTCGAAGTAGTCGAAGGCTTCGTGGAAAACGAAGTAGGGCTTGCCTTGAACATCGGCCAGGCGTTTCTTCAGGCGCGCATCCAACGCATCGAGACGCTCGTCGAAGGCTTTCAGATTGCTCTGATAGCGCGCGGCATTTGCAGGATCGGCGGCAATCAAGTCAGCCGCCATTTTCGTGGCGATGACCCGGGCATTGACCGGCGACAGCCACAGGTGCGCATCCAGACTGCCCGGACGGTGATCGTGGTCGTGCTCGTCGGCTTCTTCGGCGTGTGAGTGGTTATCTTCGGCAAAACGACGCAGTTTCATGCCCGGCAAATCCTGCACGGCGACGTTAGGCAACGTACGACCATTGAGCACCCGTGGCAGGAAGCCTTCCATGTCCGGGCCGATCCAGTACAGCAGGTCCACCGACTGCACCTTACGTACGTCGGAAGGCCGCAACGCATAGTTATGCGGCGAAGCACCCGGTGGCAGCAAAACCTCGGGGATCGCCACGCCGTCCTGCACTGCAGCCGCGATCAACTGCAGAGGCTTGATGCTGGTAAGGACCTTGACCTCGGCCTGCGCCGAACCGATCAGCAGAAAACTTGCGATAAATGCGACAAAAACAGAAAAAAGTCGGGACACGATGACCACTCGAAGAGGCGAGAACGGGTAACATAATAACGTCTCTCACAATCGTCGTCGCCGCTCATGCTCAAAACACCGATCGCCAGCCGTCCCCACGACCACTCACATTGCGTTCACAGCGCTTTGTCCGAGGCCGATGCCCTGTGCGCGCGTCAAGGCCTGCGCCTGACCGCGTTGCGCCGGCGAGTGCTGGAACTGGTGTGGCAAAGCCACAAGCCGCTGGGTGCCTACGACATTCTCGCAGTCCTTAGCGAACAGGACGGGCGCCGCGCCGCGCCGCCGACGGTGTACCGCGCGCTGGATTTCCTGCTGGAAAACGGCCTGGTCCATCGGATTTCCTCGCTCAACGCCTTCATCGGCTGCAATCACCCGGAACATGCTCACCAGGGTCAGTTCCTGATCTGCCGTGCGTGCCACGCCGCGATCGAACTTGAGCAAAAATCCATCAGCGACGCGATCATCGCCAGCGCCAGGGATGTCGGGTTTGTCGTCGAAGGCCAGACCGTCGAAGTGGTCGGTCTCTGCTCGGGTTGCCAGGGGGCTTGATGAGCAACGCGCTGATCCGTCTTGAACAGGTTGCCGTCACGTTCGCCGGGCAACCGGTGCTGGACAACATCGAACTGAGCGTCGAGCCGGGGCAGATCGTTACCCTGATCGGCCCCAATGGTGCCGGCAAAACCACCCTGGTGCGGGCCGTGCTCGGCCTGTTGAAACCGGACAGCGGCAGCGTCTGGCGCAAGCCGAAACTGCGGGTCGGTTACATGCCGCAAAAACTTCACGTCGATCCAACCCTCCCGCTGTCGGTCCTGCGTTTCTTGCGCCTGGTACCGGGCGTGGACCGTGCGATGGCCTTGGCGGCACTCAAGGAAGTCGGCGCCGAACAGGTGATCGATAGCCCGGTGCAAAACGTTTCCGGTGGCGAAATGCAACGCGTGTTGCTGGCCCGGGCCTTGTTACGCGAACCGGAACTGTTGGTACTCGACGAACCGGTACAGGGTGTCGACGTGGCCGGCCAAGCTGAGCTGTACAGCCTGATCACCCGCCTGCGTGACCGTCACGGTTGCGGCGTGCTGATGGTCTCCCACGATTTGCACCTGGTGATGAGCACCACCGACCAGGTGGTTTGCCTCAATCGTCACGTCTGCTGTTCCGGCCATCCCGAGCAGGTCAGTGGCGATCCGGCTTTCGTCGAGCTGTTCGGAAAAAACGCACAAAGCCTGGCGATTTATCACCACCACCACGACCACGCCCACGACTTGCACGGCTCGGTGGTCAAGGCGCCCACACCGGGCCAACCCCATGTTCACGGAGATAGCTGCAAGCATGGCTGATTTTCTGCTCTACGCCCTGCTTGCAGGCTTGGCCCTGGCCGTTGTCGCAGGCCCGCTGGGGTCTTTCGTGGTCTGGCGGCGCATGGCCTATTTCGGCGACACCCTGTCTCACGCGGCATTGCTCGGCGTAGCCCTGGGCTTCCTGCTGGATGTCAGCCCGACCGTTGCCGTCACTGTTGGCTGCTTGCTGCTGGCGGTGATGCTGGTGACCCTGCAACAACGCCAGCCGTTGGCGTCCGACACGCTTTTGGGAATTCTCGCACCCAGCACGCTCTCTCTGGGCCTGGTGGTACTAAGCTTCATGCACGAAGTGCGGATCGACCTGATGGCATACCTGTTCGGCGACCTGCTGGCGATCAGCCCGACCGATCTGGCCTGGATCCTTGGCGGCAGTGCTGCTGTACTGCTCTTGCTGGTTGCGTTGTGGCGCCCATTGCTGGCGATCACGGTGCACGAAGAACTGGCCAGGGTCGAAGGCCTGCCGGTGGCGGGATTACGCCTGGCCTTGATGCTGTTGATCGCCGTGGTGATTGCCGTGGCGATGAAAATCGTCGGGGTGTTACTGATCACTTCGTTGCTGATCATCCCGGCGGCTGCGGCACAACGTCACGCCCGCTCGCCGGAGCAGATGGCACTGGGCGCGAGCCTGCTGGGCATACTCGCCGTGTGTGGCGGGCTGGCGTTGTCCTGGTTCAAGGACACCCCGGCCGGCCCGTCGATTGTGGTGACGGCCGCCGCGCTATTTCTGCTGAGTTTTGTTCTGCCCCGTCGAGGGGTGTAGACTTGCTCGTTTTTTGCGCAAATAGAGAGTCGCAGGAATGAAGTCGTTCGCCTCCCGTTATCTGCTCCTTGTCGCATTTTCTTTGCTGCTGGGCGCCTGCCAAAGCACGCCATCGGAAGCCACCAAGGCCGCCGATGCACGGGCCATGGCCATCGTGCAGCTGGAGCAAAACATCGCCAGCGATGAACTGGCCATCGCCGAAGACCAATTGGCAGCCTTGCAGGCCGAATCGCCCAACGATGCTTCCCTTGAGCAATACCAGCGGCAACTGGCCGAAGCCTATCTGCGCCGCAGCCAGACCGTACTGCAAAAAGGTGACGTGGATGCCGCCGCGACCGCCCTGAGCCGTGCCCGCGCGTTGATGCCCAAGGCTCCGGCACTGACCGGCGGAGTCAACGGCTCGATTGCCCAGGCGCGCAAGGCCGAGCTGGAAAAGGCCGAAGCCGCCCTCAAGGCTGCCGAAGCCAAGCCAAAAGCCAAGGTCATCGACCCGATGGCTGAAAGCACCACTGTCGTACTGAATATCAACGATATGGGCAAACTGCGTCGCCAACTGGATGCCATCGCCGCCGATGTGGTGAATTTTCAGTGTGATGTAAGCATTCAGGCTCCGCGCACCAACGATTACCCTTGGCTGGCTAACTTGCTGACCAAGCGAGTGAAGAAGCTCGATCCTGAGTTTGATCTGAAGCTGGAGCGGCAGATTTTGCGCAGTGTTCCGGCGCAGATGGTTCTGAGTCCGCGCAAACCCTGAAAAGCATCTTCGGAACGCCGACCGGAGCAAGCCCGCTCCCACAATGCCCGAGTTAGCCACAAAACAAGTGACCAACCTGGAGCCCTGTGGGAGGGGGCTTGCCCGCGAAGGCATCCTGTCTGGCAGTAAAACTCTCAGGCCGGAATCGCCTTGGCCTTCGCCTCTCTACCCCAAACCCGATGCTGCCCTATTGCAGCCAAAAACGGTTTGATCAATTTCGCATCCGCACCCACGATCAACCCCGCATCAGCCTCCAGCTTCAACACATCCAGCAACTGCTTCGCCTCGCCCTGCAACGCGATAGCCTTCAGATGCTTGTATGCCTCCAGCAGGTAATGCAGTGCCACTCCGTCAGTGCTCAGCGCCTTGATCGACGCGGCTCCGCCCGGCACGAACACCGCATCGAACGCCACCGAAGGAGAACCTTCCATCGAAGCTTCGACCGCAAGGGTTTTGCCATCAGCCGTTTTGACTGGCGCCGAACTCGGCCCTAACAGTATCCCGTGGGCCCCCTCCGCTTTCAGCGCTTTCTTCATTGCAGCGATCGAGGCGCCATCGACACCGTTCGCCGCCAAAATCGCAATTTTTCGCGTCTTGATGTTTTCCGGCAACAGATTGGCCTGGCTCAATGCCGGTGAATGATCCAGCGCGGTTTTGCGCACCTCGACGGTTCCTCGACTGGGCGCAGGCAATCCAAGGTTCTGCGCCACGCGCCTGGCCAATTCCAGATCGATATTGACGAGGATTTCGTTCACTTCCCGGGCGCGGATCGCCTCACGCTCGACTTTGCCCAGCTCAAAGCTATAGGCCGAGATGATGTGCTCTCGTTCATGCTCACTCATGCTGTGGAAAAACAAGCGAGCCTGGGAGAAGTGGTCCGCGAACGATTCGCTGCGCTGGCGAATCTTATTGGCGTCGATGCGCTCCGGGTAGCTATCGAACCCGCCGTTCTGAGCGGAAGCAGGCGTTTCTTTTGGCCAGCCGCCATCAATGGAGTTCGGCTCATAGGAGGCACGTCCTTTGTCGATAGTGGTGCGGTGCTGCGCATCCCGCTGGCCGTTGTGGAAGGGTGACACCGGACGGTTAATCGGGATCTCGTGAAAGTTTGGTCCGCCGAGTCGGCTGATTTGCGTGTCGGTGTAGGAAAACAACCGACCTTGCAGCAGAGGATCGTTGGAAAAGTCGATCCCCGGGACGATATGTCCGGGACAAAAGGCAACCTGCTCGGTTTCGGCGAAGAAATTGTCCGGATTGCGGTTCAGCACCATCTTGCCCAACGGCGTGATAGGGACCAACTCTTCGGGGATCAGCTTGGTGGGGTCGAGAATGTCGAAATCGAAGGCATGTTCGTTTTCTTCTTCGATGACCTGCACCCCCAACTCCCACTCCGGATAGTCGCCGATCTCGATCGACTCCCACAGATCACGACGGTGGTAGTCGACATCTTTTCCCGCAAGCTTCTGCGCTTCGTCCCACACCAACGAGCAAGTGCCGGCCGTGGGGCGCCAGTGGAATTTGACGAACCGCGATTTTCCTTCGGCGTTGATCAGGCGGAAGGTATGCACACCGAAGCCCTGCATGCTGCGCAGACTTTTCGGGATCGCCCGGTCGGACATCGCCCACATCACCATGTGCGCCGATTCCGGCACCAGCGAGACAAAGTCCCAGAAGGTGTCATGGGCCGAGCCCCCGGTAGGGATTTCGTTGTGCGGCTCGGGTTTGACCGCATGCACGAAATCGGGAAACTTGATGGCGTCCTGAATGAAGAACACCGGCATATTGTTGCCCACCAGGTCGAAGTTGCCTTCGTCGGTGAAGAACTTCACCGCGAAACCTCGTACGTCGCGCACGGTATCGCCTGACCCTCGCGGCCCCTGCACCGTGGAAAAACGCACGAAGACCGGGGTTTTCTTCGCCGGATCCTGCAGGAAACCGGCCTTGGTCAGCACAGAGTGGTTTTCATAACTCTGGAAGTAACCATGGGCACCGGTCCCGCGAGCGTGAACGATGCGCTCCGGGATCCGCTCGTGATCAAAATGCGTGATCTTTTCACGCATGATGAAATCTTCCAGCAAAGACGGCCCGCGGCCCCCGGCCTTCAGGGTGTTCTGGTTGTCCGCCACCTTCACGCCCTGGTTGGTGCGCAAGGCCTGCTCAGTGGCATCGGAGCGAAATGTTTCCAGGCTGTCGAGCTTGGCATTGGTGTTGTGGCGGTCCGGGGTATCGGACCCGGCCAGGGCACTCTGGGTGGCGGCAGGCTTCTTGATACTCATCAGGCGTGAACTCCTCAGGCGTATTCCAGTGGCCTAAGTAGTGACTGACGTATTTCTTCAGCCGTTCCTTTTTTCTGACCTTTGATCGCGTTATTGCCAAATGACAGGACAAATGCGAAATAAATGCTAAGAACCTCTATACGGACAGGCTAAAATGCGCGCCCGGCTAACCGCTGATCCTTTTCTAACGCGCCCCACAAGGTTCGCTACGTGATCGAGTTTCAAAACGTCCATAAAACCTACCGCGTCGCCGGTAAGGAAATCCCCGCCCTGCATCCGACCAGTCTGACGATTGAGAACGGGCAGGTTTACGGCTTGATCGGTCATTCCGGCGCAGGAAAAAGTACCCTGCTGCGTCTGATCAATCGCCTGGAAAACGCCAGCGGCGGCAAGATCATCGTCGACGGTGAGGAAGTCACCGCTCTAGACGCCAACGGCCTGCGCCGCTTCCGTCAGCAGGTCGGGATGATTTTCCAGCACTTCAACCTGCTGGCCTCCAAGACTGTCGCCGACAACGTGGCGCTGCCGCTGACCCTGGCCGGCGAACTGTCGCGCAGCGAGATCGATTCCCGCGTGGCCGAGTTGCTGGCGCGAGTCGGTTTGTCCGACCACGCCAAAAAGTACCCGGCGCAATTATCCGGCGGGCAGAAGCAGCGTGTCGGCATTGCCCGTGCGCTGGCGACCAAGCCGAAAATCCTGCTGTGCGACGAAGCCACCAGCGCCCTCGACCCGCAAACCACCGCGTCGGTCCTGCAATTGCTGGCCGAGATCAATCGCGAGCTGAAACTGACCATCGTCTTGATCACCCACGAGATGGATGTGATCCGCCGGGTCTGCGACCAGGTAGCCGTGATGGACGCCGGCGTGATCGTCGAGCAAGGCTCGGTGGCCGAGGTGTTCCTGCATCCGAAGCACCCGACCACCAAGCGCTTCGTGCAAGAAGACGAGCAGATCGACGAAAGCGAACAGCGTGACGACTTCGCTCACGTGCCGGGGCGCATCTTGCGTCTGACCTTCCAGGGCGAAGCGACCTACGCGCCTCTGCTGGGCACTGTCGCCCGGGAAACCGGTGTGGACTACAGCATCCTGGCCGGTCGTATCGACCGCATCAAAGACATCCCTTACGGGCAACTGACCCTGGCCGTGACCGGCGGTGACATGGAAGCGGCCTTTGCCCGCTTCACCGCAGCCGACGTCCACATGGAGGTGCTGCGCTAATGGAAGCCCTGACAAGTTTCTTCGCCAATATCGACTGGTTCGAAATCTGGCTGGCCACTGGCGACACGATGCTGATGCTCGGCGGTTCGCTGCTGTTCACCGTGTTGCTCGGTTTGCCCCTGGGTGTTCTGCTGTTCCTGTGCAGCCCGCGCCAGTTGCTGGAAGCCAAAGGCGTCTACGCGATGTTGTCGCTGGTGGTGAACATCCTGCGTTCGCTGCCGTTCATCATCCTGTTGATCGTGATGATCCCGTTCACCGTGTTGATCACCGGCACGTCCCTCGGTGTCGCCGGTGCGATCCCGCCACTGGTGGTGGGTGCCACGCCGTTCTTCGCACGCCTGGTGGAAACCGCCCTGCGTGAAGTGGATCGCGGCATCATCGAAGCGACCCAGGCCATGGGCGCGACCACGCGACAGATCATCACCAATGCCTTGCTGCCGGAGGCTCGTCCGGGCATCTTCGCAGCAATTACGGTGACAGCCATTACACTGGTGTCCTACACGGCGATGGCCGGTGTCGTGGGCGCCGGTGGTCTGGGTGACCTGGCGATCCGCTTCGGCTACCAGCGTTTCCAGACCGATGTGATGGTGGTGACCGTGGTGTTGCTGCTGGTACTCGTTCAGGTACTGCAAACCGTTGGCGACAAATTGGTCGTCCACTTTTCCCGTAAGTAAGACATGAGCCGGCCATTCGCTGGCAGGTGCCAAACGGGCACCGCAAGCGGGCACCTCACATGGAGTTAGCTGAATGAAAAAACTACTCGTGGCCTTCGCGGCCGTTGCGGCATTCTCTGCCCACGCTGAAACCCTGACCGTCGCAGCCACCCCGGTTCCGCACGCCGAGATCCTCGAATTCGTGAAGCCGACGCTGGCCAAAGAAGGCGTGGACCTGAAGGTCAAGGTATTCACCGACTACATTCAGCCGAACGTGCAGGTCGCGGAAAAACGCCTGGACGCCAACTTCTTCCAGCACCAGCCGTACCTGGATGAGTTCAACAAGGCCAAGGGCACCCACCTGGTTTCCGTGGCCGGCGTGCACCTGGAGCCCCTGGGCGCTTACTCCAGCAAGTACAAGACCATTGCCGAACTGCCTGGCGGTGCCAACGTGGTGATCCCGAACGACGCCACCAACGGCGGCCGTGCGCTGTTGTTGATGGCCAAGGCCGGCCTGATCAAGTTGAAGGATTCGAACAACATCCTGTCGACCGTGAAAGACATTACCGAGAACACCAAGGACCTGAAAATCCGCGAACTGGAAGCCGCGACCATCCCGCGCGTGCTGACCCAGGTCGACCTGGCGCTGATCAACACCAACTACGCGCTGGAAGCCAAGCTTGATCCGGCCAAGGACGCGCTGTTCATCGAAGGCAGCGACTCGCCTTACGTGAACATCCTGGTGGCTCGCCCGGACGACAAGGACAGCGATGCGATGAAGAAGCTGGTCGCTGCCCTGCACAGCCCGCAAGTGAAGGCCTTCATTCTCGAGAAGTACAAAGGCGCGGTGGTGCCGGCGTTCTGATCGAACTGCTGCAACGAAAAAGGGGACGCCAAGTGCGTCCCTTTTTTGTGCCTTGAAATATAGACCCCTGTGTCACTTAGTTGCGCTTGAGCATCACCGGCAACTGCGCCACCAACTTCGCATTATTCAACGGCGCCCGAATAAACCCGCGCTGAGTGCCATCCGGTCCGATGACAGCGAGGTTACCGCTGTGGTCAACGGTGTAGTTCGGCTTGCTGGTGTCCGCCGGAATGAACGGAATGCTCACCGCGTTGGCGATCTTTTGCAGCTCATCGGTCGACGCCGGGGTCAGGCCGATGAACTGCGGGTCGAAGTAGCCCAGGTATTGCTTGAGTTGCTTGGGCGTATCGCGATTGGGGTCGATGCTGACCAGCACGATTTGCAGTTTATCCACAGCCTCTGGTGGCAACTCGCTCTTGATCTGCCGCAACTGGGCGAGGGTGGTCGGGCAGATGTCCGGGCAGAAGGTGTAGCCGAAGAACAGCAGGCTCCACTTGCCTTTCAATTCGTTGATCGCGACCGGCTGGCCGTCCTGATTGGTCATCGTCACGTCCGGCAGATTACGGCTCTGCGGCAGCAAGATGATGCCGGCGTCGATCAGCGCCGTCGGATCGCCCTGGTTTTTCCCGGACAGCACCTTGTTGACGGTCAGGCCCAGGATCAATGCAACCAGGGCGACGAGTATGAAGACGGTTTTCTGGGTTCGAGTCATAGGTTCAACAATAGATAGTGGTCTACGAGCAGGGCGATAAACAACAGGAACAAGTAGTAAATAGAGTACTTGAACGTGTTGATCGCCGCGTGCGGCCGAGTGCCACGGTACAGCACCACGGCCCATTGCAGAAACCGCGCGCCCAGCCCGAGCGCGCAGACCAGGTAGAGAGTGCCGCTCATGTGGATCACATAAGGCATCAGGCTGACGGCAAGCAATGCGAAGGTATAAAGCAGGATGTGAATCTTGGTGTAGTGCTCGCCATGGGTGACCGGCAGCATCGGGATGTCGGCCTTGGCGTATTCCTCCTTGCGATGGATCGCCAGCGCCCAGAAGTGCGGCGGGGTCCAGGCGAAGATGATCAGCACCAGCAGCAGCGGTTCGGCGCTGACGTGACCGGTGGCGGCGGTCCAGCCGAGCAATGGCGGCGCGGCACCGGCCAGCCCCCCGATGACGATGTTCTGCGGAGTCGCGCGCTTGAGGAATCCGGTGTAGACCACCGCATAGCCAAGCAATGAGGCGAGGGTCAGCCACGCGGTCAGCGGGTTGGTGAACGCCAGCAGCATGGCTTGCCCGAGGACCGCCAATACCAGCGCGAACGTCAGCGCAGCGGTCGGCGAAACCCGGCCTTCGGCGAGCGGCCGTTTGTGGGTGCGCGCCATCAACGCGTCGATGCGCCGGTCCACCACATGATTGACCGCCGCCGCGCCACCGGCACACAGGGCGATGCCCAGGTTGCCGAAAATCAGCACCGTCCATGGCACCCCGGCGCGGGTCGCAAGGAACATCCCCACCAGTGAAGTGATGAGCATCAGCACCACGACTTTGGGTTTGGTCAGTTCCAGGTAGTCACGCCAGATCGCCTGACTGGGACGTTCGCCGATCAGAATCGCCATGGCATCTCTCCTTTTATTGTTATGGGCCCGGCTGAGTGTTTACGCGGGCTGAAGTGCCAGCGCGCTTGCTTGACCCGGACCAGACTGGTTCGGGCGTGGTAGTTGACCAACACCATGGTCAGCAACAGCGCCGCGCCGCCCGCGTTATGCGCAACGGCCACCGGCAGCGGCAGATGGAACAGCACATTGCTGATGCCCAGGGTGATTTGTGCGCCAAGGGCAATCAGCACCAGGCCTGCCAGGCGCGTCATGCCGACTGTTTTCAGTTGCCAGGCCAGACCGAGTAGCACCAAAGTCACCAACAGGGCGCCAATACGGTGAGTCAGGTGAATCGCAGTACGAGCATCGCTGTCCAGTTGCCCGCCGAGGTAGTTCGGGCCGATGTGCTGGGTCAGGTGAAAGCCGTTGGCGAAGTCCGCCGGTGGCAACCACTGGCCGTGGCAGGTCGGGAAGTCGATACAGGCCACCGCGGCATAATTGGAACTGACCCAGCCCCCGAGGGCGATTTGCCCGATCACCAGCAACAGCCCCGCCGTCGCCCAGTGCTGTAAACGTCGTGGCACAGTCAGCGCCGGCAGCACACCGGACAGGCGCAAGGTCAGCAGAAACAACAGGCTCAAGGTCGCGAAGCCGCCCAGTAAATGCCCGGTGACCACCTGCGGCCAGAGCTTTAGCGTTACCGTCCACATGCCGAACGCGGCCTGGCCAAGAACCACCGCCAACAGAAACAACGGCAGCTTCACCGGTTGCCCGGGATGGCGGCGATGCACCCACGCACGACCGGCCAACACCGCGATCAACAGCCCCAGCGTGCCCGCGAAGTAGCGGTGGACCATCTCGTTCCAGCCCTTGTGGGCCTCGACCGGAGCGTCCGGGAAATGCAATTCGGCATGGGCCAGCTGGGCTTCGCTTTTCGGTACGCTGATGAAGCCATAGCAGCCGGGCCAGTCCGGGCAGCCGAGGCCGGCGTGGGTCAGGCGGGTGTAGGCGCCGAGCAACACCACAATCAGTGCCAGCAAGGTGGCAAACAACGCGAGGCGAAATCCAGGCTTGGCCATGACGATGCCCTTATCCGATGTTCGACAGTTTCAGCAGGTGGCGCAGATCGTTGAGCAGGTCCTTGCCCTTTACCGACGGGTCGTAGCGCAGCACCAGATTGCCGTGGGGGTCGATGATCCACAGATGCGGCGTGTCATTGCTCTGGGCGCCTTTAGTGTAGGCAGGCAAGTCCAGCGAATAGCGTTGCAACTGCGGGTACTCGCGTTGAAGTTTAGACTCGTAATCGCTGTTCAGCGTCTGCGCAGCGGCCAATGCATGACTGGCGCGGGACGCATCGCGGCCCAGGCCGATCTGGATTTGCCGCGCCAGATACACCAGTTGCTGACAATCCACCGCGCAATCCTTGGGCGCGGTCACCAGTATCTGCCAACGCTCTTCCTGTGCCTGCACGCCGATGTCCGCACGGGTCTGGCCGTTGCCGATCAGTTCGCCGTGATAACTGCGGCCCTCGGGCACCCAGAAATTCAGCTTGTACATGCCGGTGGCGAGGATCATCGGACCGATCACCCCGAGCAGGATCAGCAGCAGTTGCATACGGCCCTTGCGGCGGTTCACCGACGGTTTCGCCTCAGACATGCTGGGTGGATTCATGGCCGCTCCCATGGTGTTTCTCCTTTGCGTTGTGCCAGCCGAGATAGAGATAAAGGCCGAACAGGGCGATCGCCATGGCGAACCACTGCACGGCATAAGCGATGTGTTTTTCCGGACCCATGGCGACTACGGGCCAGTCGGCCTGATAGGTGGCGGGGCCGGTTTCGGCGCGCAGTTCGTAGGCAAAGCCTTCGCGGTTCAGTGCTGTCCAGAGCTTGTCTGGCTCAACGGCCGTAATCAGCTTCGGCCATGTCAACGTTGTGGGATCTGCGTGCAATTGGAACGTCGCCCCGGGGGAGACATAGACCCACGCCTCGAGGCTGACTGCTTCGCCAGGTGTCTTGAATTGCGGTGGTGTGCGGCGCTCCGGCCAAGGCAACCAACCGCGATTGACCAGCAGCCAAAGCCCGGAGGCCTGGTCTAGAAAGGGTTGCAACAGCTCGACGCCAACCCTGCCGTTGCGTTGACTGTTGTCCAGCAGCAGGCTGTGTTCGGCATCAAACCGGCCGTACAGGTGAACCCGACGGAAGGCCGGGTCTGTCGTGTGTTGCAGTTCGGTGCTGGCCATCGGCTCAGCGGCCCGGCGCTCGGCGTAGGTTTGCAGCAGCGCGCTTTTCTCCGCGCCCCGGCTCAATTGCCAGAACCCCAGGAACACCAGTAGCGGCAGCAACAGCACCACCACCAGCGTTGGCACGATACCCGGCCGAAAGCGCTTCATGGCATCGCCAGAAAGTCGGTCATCGCGATAGCTATACTCAAGTGCATCGCTTATCCCCCCGGAGTCTCACCATGCTCAAAGCAGCCATCGTCCTGATGCTGATTGCCACGGTTGTCAGCCTGTTCAGCGGCCTGTTTTTTCTGGTCAAGGACGACAGCCGCTCAAACCGCCTCGTCATTGCCTTGAGTGTGCGTGTCACTCTGGCCGCCATTACCCTGGGCCTGATCACCTGGGGGTTTTTCAGTGGCCAGTTGGTTTCCCATGCCCCCTGGTAACTAAAAGCTCACAGCCTCAGAGCACATAGACGAAAACAAACAGCCCGATCCACACCACATCCACGAAGTGCCAGTACCAGGTCGCCGCTTCGAAACCGAACTGGTGCTCGTTGTCGAAGTGCCCGCGCATGATCCGCACCAGCATCACGAACAGGATGATGGTGCCGATGGTGACGTGGGCGCCGTGGAACCCGGTGAGCATGAAGAAGGTCGCGCCGTAGATGCCCGAACCCAGGGTCAGGCCCAGTTCACGGTAGGCGTGCATGTACTCTTCGGCCTGGAAGGTGAGGAACGCACAGCCGAGCAATACGGTGAGCGCCAGCCAGAGTTTCAGTGCGCCGCGATGGCCCTTCTTCAAGGCATGGTGGGCAATGGTCACGGTCACGCTGGAACTCACCAGCAACACGGTGTTGAGCAACGGCAGGCCCCAGGGGCTGATGACCTCCTTGGGCGGCGGAAACAGTTTCGAGTCGGGGTTGCTCAGCAGCGGCCAGGTGAACTGGAAGTTCGGCCACAGCATGTGCGCCACGCCTTTGGCGCCTTCACCACCGAGCGCCGGCCCGGAGATATGACGGACATAAAACAGCGCGCCAAAAAAGGCGATGAAGAACATCACCTCCGAGAAAATGAACCAGCTCATGCCCCAGCGGAACGAGCGATCCATCTGTGCGCTGTACAAGCCGCCGCGACTTTCCTTGATCACCGTACCGAACCAGCCGAACAGCATGTAGGCCACCAACAGCCCACCGACGAAAAAGATAAGCGGGCCGTGGGATTCCGGACGCGCTGCCTTCAGATCATTGAACCAGGTGGCCAGGCCAAACACCGTGACGAACATCCCGACCGTGGCGATGATCGGCCATTTGCTCTGGGCCGGGACGTAATAATGTTCATGAGTTGCCATTTATTGTTCTCCTTATCGGGCACGCTCAGCCGCCAGTGTTTACAGCTACCGGTGGATGTCGGGCGGTGATATCGAACAGCGTGTAAGACAGCGTCAGGTGCTTCACATCCTTGGGCATGTCACGGTCAACGATGAAACGTACCGGCATCTCGATCCGCTGACCGGGCTGCAGCACTTGCTGGGTAAAGCAGAAACATTCGGTCTTGTGGAAGTACGCCGCCGCATTGCTGGGCGCGATGCTCGGCACGGCCTGGGCACTCATCGGCTTATCGGTGGGGTTGTGGGCGATGAAGATCATCTCGTTCACCGCCCCCGGGTTCGCGGTCAATTCATCATGTTTGGGGTAAAAGTCCCACGGCATGTCGGCGGTGTTGGTCGACAGAAACTGCACGCGCACCTGCCGCGAGGTGTCGACCGTTTGCTCACCCTCGTACTGCCCGCCGGTCTTGCCATTGATGCCGAAGGCCTTGCACATCACGTCGTAGATCGGCACCAGGGCAAAGCCAAACACAAACATCGCCACCACCACGGTCAGCAGGCGCGTGACCAGTTTTTTCATCGAAATCGAGTCAGCCATGGGCCAAGCCCTCCACACAGAACTCTGTGGGAGCGGGCTTGCCCGCGATAGCGGCCTGCCCGACACACCGCGTCGCATGCATCGCAGGCAAGCCAGCTCCCACAGGACCGAGGCGTTTCATTTCACTTCCGGCGGTGTGGTGAAGGTGTGATACGGCGCCGGTGACGGAATGCTCCACTCCAGGCCTTCAGCCCCATCCCATGGCTTGGCCGGTGCTGGCGGGCCGCCGCGAATGGTCTTGATCACGATGAACAGGAAGAAGATCTGCGTGGCGCCGAACATGAACGCGCCGATCGACGACACCATGTTGAAGTCGGCGAACTGCAGGTTGTAGTCCGGAATCCGCCGCGGCATGCCCGCCAACCCCACGAAGTGCATAGGGAAGAAGGCCAGGTTCATGCCGATGAACGACAACCAGAAATGCAGCTTGCCCAGGGTTTCGTCGTACATGTGGCCGGTCCATTTCGGCATCCAGTAATAGGCCGAGGCGAAGATCCCGAAGATCGCCCCCGGCACCAGCACGTAGTGGAAGTGCGCGACCACGAAGTAGGTGTCCTGGTACTGGAAGTCCGCCGGGGCGATGGCCAGCATCAACCCGGAGAAACCGCCGATGGAGAACAGGATCACGAACGCCACGGCAAACAGCATCGGCGTCTCGAACGTCAGCGAGCCCTGCCACATGGTGCTGGCCCAGTTGAACACCTTCACGCCTGTCGGCACCGCGATCAACAGCGTGGCGTACATGAAGAACAACTCGCCCACCAGCGGAATGCCAACCACGAACATGTGGTGCGCCCAGACGATGAACGACAGGAACGCGATACTCGCCGTGGCGTAGACCATCGAGGTGTAGCCGAACAACGGCTTGCGCGAAAAGGCCGGAATGATCGAGCTGACGGCGCCAAAGGCCGGCAGGATCATGATGTACACCTCGGGGTGACCGAAGAACCAGAATACATGCTGGAACAGCACCGGGTCTCCGCCACCGGCGGCACTGAAGAAACTGGTGCCGAAGTGGATGTCCATCAGCATCATCGTCACGCAACCGGCCAGTACCGGCATCACCGCGATCAGCAGGAACGCGGTGATCAGCCAGGTCCAGACGAACAACGGCATTTTCATCAGCGTCATGCCGGGGGCGCGCAGGTTGAGGATGGTGGCGATCACGTTGATCGCCCCCATGATCGAACTGATCCCCATCAAGTGGATGGCGAAGATGAAGAAGGTCACGCTTTCCGGCGCGTAGGTCGTCGACAGCGGCGCGTAGAACGTCCAGCCGAAGTTCGGCCCGCCACCGGGGGTGAACAGGGTCGATACCAGCAGCAGGAACGCCGCGGGCAACAGCCAGAAGCTGAAGTTGTTCATGCGCGGCAGGGCCATGTCCGGCGCGCCGATCATCAGCGGGATCATCCAGTTGGCGAGGCCGACGAAGGCCGGCATCACCGCACCGAAGACCATCACCAGGCCGTGCATGGTGGTCATCTGGTTGAAAAATTCCGGCTGGACGATCTGCAGCCCCGGCTGGAACAGCTCGGCGCGAATCACCATCGCGAACGAACCGCCAAGCAGGAACATGGAGAACGCAAACCACAGGTACAGCGTACCGATGTCCTTGTGGTTGGTGGTCAGCACCCAGCGCATCAGGCCTTTGGCGGGGCCGTGGGCGTGGTCGGTGGCGGTATGAACATGTTCATCGATTACAGCAGTCATGTCCTGTCTCCTGCAAACAGATGGGCTGGGCAGGCCGGGGTGCGTAGCCCCGACCGGTTCCGTAGGTGCGCAATAGACCGGGTCATTTGCTTTCCGCCTGTTTCAGCTCCAGCACTTCTTTAGGCGTGACCATGTCGCCCTTGTTGTTGCCCCAGGCGTTACGTTCATAGGTCACGACTGCCGCGATATCGACTTCCGAGAGTTGTTTGCCGAATGCGGCCATGGCGGTGCCAGGCTTGCCGTGGAAGACAATGCTCAGGTGAGCATCTTTCGGCCCGGTGGCGATCTTCGAGCCCTTGAGCGCCGGGAACATCGGCGGCAGGCCCTGGCCTTCGGCCTGGTGACAGGCCACACAGGTGGTGTGATAGACCTTGTCGCCGCGATCCTTGAGCTCGTCGAGAGTCCATTCCTTGCTGGTCAGCTCTTTGAGCTGCGCGGCTTCGGTCTTGCGTTCGGCCAGCCATGTTTCGTAATCGGCCTTTTCCTTGACCTCGACCACGGTCGGCATGAAGCCGTGATCCTTGCCGCACAACTCGGCGCACTGGCCACGGTAGATGCCGGGCTTGTCGACGCGGGTCCAGGCTTCATTGACGAACCCGGGAATCGCATCGCGCTTGACCGCGAAAGCCGGCACCCACCAGGAGTGGATGACGTCGGCGGAGGTCACCAGGAAGCGCACCTTGGCGCCGACCGGCAGCACCAATGGCTTGTCGACTTCGAGCAGGTAATGCTCGCCCTTGGCTTCCTTGTTGTGGATTTGATCCTGGGGAGTGGTCAGGTTGCTGAAGAACTCGACGTCCTGGCCCAGGTACTTGTAGTGCCACTTCCACTGGTAGCCGGTGATCTGGATATCGATTTCCGGCTCGCTGGCGTCGTACATCTTGATCAGGGTCGCGGTAGCGGGAATCGCCATGGCCACCAGGATCAGGAAGGGCACGATGGTCCAGAGGATTTCGACGGTGGTGCTTTCATGAAATTTGGCGGCCACCTGCCCGGTCGAGCGGCGGTGGAGAATCATCGACCAGAACATGGCACCAAATACGATGATGCCGATCACCACACAGATCCAGAAAATGATCATGTGCAGGTCGAATACTGCGTGACTGATTTCAGTCGCTCCAGGCGCCATATTCACAGTCCAGGCCGCTTGTGCCTGACTGAAAATCGACCACAACAGGAGGCCCATCCAGACATGTGGATGTCGCATCATTGCGGGTTCCCCTTATCGTTCTTGTTATCCCGCCGGCTTTCACCTGCGGCAAGGGAGCGGCTGCATCAGACTACGAACTTGAGCACCGGGCCTTGCTGCATATGCAGTCGGGCGTCATCAGCTAACTCCATTCCACCCCGAGTATAGACAGCGACTCTCACCTCGCAATGCGAAGGCGTAAATGATCTGAAACAGCATTAACTTGCGTTGCAGGGCACGAATGGAGAAGGATGCAGACGAGTGGTGGCAAACCGATATAACGGGGCCGTCTCAAGGATGAAATAATTATGACAAATGCGTCTTAGCATTTTTCGTAAGCCAGCTAAGTTATGTCTTCCCTATTTCATTGCCTTGTTTCCTGGAGTTTTCATGAACACCGCCGCATTGCGCGAGCAGATCCAAAAAGCCCAACAACACGAAGCCCAGACCGGCCTGCTGACGCGTCAGCTGGAAAGTAAGCTGCCTCATCTGCACCCGGCGATCCAATTGCCGGAGGCCGATACCAACGGCGTACTGACGCGATTTGTCGCCGCCTACATCGAAGAAGTGCCCGATCTGCTGGATGCAGCCAATGAAGTCGCAAGGGAAGCGGGCATTGAGTCACAGATCAAACCGGTGCTGAGTATCGCCGAGCAGTACTTCCTCCAGCCGCCAGCCATCATGGCCGGCCATGTCGGGCTCGACAGCCTGCTGGATGAAGCTTACCTGGCGCACCGGTTTGTCGAAGAGGTCAACGACCTGTACATCAAGCATTTCGGCCAGCCACTGATCCCTTTGGACATGACTGTCGCCAACCTGATTGCTCACCAATTGATCGGTGAGGAATTTGCCAACCAACTGGACGAAGTGGTGCATCACACCATTGACGAGATGCTCAACGACGAAAGTTTCGCACTGGAGTCGGTGGAAGCCTACCGTGACAAACTCAATAGCCCGGACACCGGTGCCGCGTGGAAACGCTGGCCGTGCATGTCCCGCCGTTTGGGCGTAGGCCTGGAACTGGATCAGCCGGCGGCTTGATCCACCGGTAAACACAATCCCCTGTGGGAGCGAGCTTGCTCGCTCCCACATTGGGCTTCAGCCAGCCGCACCTATGCCCGTGTTGGTACGAACCCTGCCTTCGAGTCTGCGCTTCAACCCCCGCGATTCAATCAACAGCTTCGAACCCTTGGCCGCATTCGCCCGGCCCCATTCCTCCAGCAGTTCCAGACACGAGTGATCGATGTAGCTCAGGTTATTGAGCGGCACATGCACCGTCACGCCTGGTGGAATACTGCCCAGCACCTGGGTCAGCGCCGGCACTTTGAGGAAGGTCGCCGCGCCCACCAGGCGCAATTCCATTTCCCCTTCCTGCGGCAGGTCGATCAGGCTGATTTTCAACCGCGAAGCTTTCAGCGCCAGCTTCACCAGCGTCAGGCCGAAGCCAATCAACACGCCGGTCAGCAGGTCCGTGAAAACAATGGCGAGCGCGGTTGCCGCATAGGTGAACATCGGCGCCCGACCGTACCGACCCAAACCACGGAAGACCTTGAGATCCACCAGCTTGAAACCGGTGTAAACCAGCACACCCGCCAGGCTCGCCACCGGAATGCTTTGCAGCACGCTGGACAGCAACAGCACGAACGCCAACAACCACAGGCCGTGGAAAATGGTCGAAAACCGCGTGGTTGCGCCGGCCTGAACATTCGCCGAACTGCGCACGATAACGCCGGTCATCGGCAACGCCCCAAGCAGGCCACACAGCATGTTGCCGATACCTTGCGCCGACAATTCCCGGTCGAAGTCCGAGCGCTGACCACTGTGCATGCGATCAACCGCGGCAGCTGAGAGCAGGGTTTCGGCACTGGCGATGAAGGCCACCGCAAACGCCGCGATCAGTAAAGCCGGATCAGCCAGGTTGAGCAGATCCGCTGGCTTTAGCCAGTCGATGGCCTCCGTCAGGTTGGCCGGTACCTCGACCCGCTTGACCTGCAACGCCAGCATCAGACTGGCAAGCGTGGCCAGACCGACGCCGAGTAGCGCGCCAGGAACGAAGCGCAGGGATTGCGGACGGAATTTCTCCCACAGCCACATGACGGCGATCGTCGACAAACCGAGCAACCCGGCTTGCCAGCCAAACGAGGGCAACGCCTGGGCCATCGCCGCCGGGAAGGCCGCCAGGTTATCCAGGCCCGAGGGCTTGGGCACGGCATCCAGCATTACATGCACCTGAGACAGGATGATCAGCACACCAATCCCGGCCAGCATGCCGTACACCACCGCGGGTGCCGTCACCCGAAACCAGCAGCCCAGCTTCAAACGGCCAGCCACCAGTTGCAGCAAACCCGCCAACAACAGAATGGGCCCGAGCATGGCGATACCGTGTTGGCGAACCAGTTCGAATACCAGAACGGCCAGGCCCGCCGCCGGACCGCTGACTTGTAGCGGCGAGCCGGCCAACCAACCGACCACCAGACCACCGATGATGCCGGTGATCAGTCCTTTGGCCGGCGGTAGCCCCGAGGCAATCGCGATGCCCATGCACAGGGGCAGGGCGACCAGAAACACAACCACCGAAGCCAGCAGCTCCCGTGGCAGAACAGCTTTGAGTCGAGCAGCACGCATGGTGAATCTCCCGAAGTTTTCTTCAGGCATGGCAAAGCCAGGCTGCCTGAACGGCAGCCTCGGCTGAACCACACAACGATTTAGGAGGGTTTAGAAGCGCGCTTTGGGCGTCGCCACGGGAATTGGCAGGCTGCCATTAAGCGGCAGGAAACAGCCTTGATCGGCGTCGTACGCTTTGATTTCGCTGGTTTCGATGTTGTAGACCCAGCCGTGAATAAATAGCTGACCATTGGCCATGCGCGAGGCCACCGACGGATGGGTGCGCAGATGCTGCAATTGGGCGATCACATTCTCTTCGGTGAGGATGTGCATGCTTTCGCTTTCGCTAGAGCAGTTGCAGTTCTCCTGCACCATGGTCTTGGCCACTTCGGCATGACGCAGCCAGGCTTTGACCGTGGGCATTTTTTCCAGACTGTCCGGGTTGAGCACCGCGCGCATGGCGCCGCAGTCGGAATGCCCGCAAATTATGATGTGATGCACTCCCAGCGCCAGTACGGCGTACTCGATGGCCGTGGAAACACCGCCGTTCATTTGCCCATAAGGCGGCACGACGTTGCCGACGTTACGGGTCACGAACAAGTCGCCGGGGGAGCTCTGGGTAATCAACTCGGGAACAATACGCGAATCGGCGCAGGCGATGAACATCGCTCGTGGCCGCTGGGCCGTGGCGAGTTTCTTGAAGAGCTCTTCCTGCTGAGGAAAGATCTCATGATGAAAATGCAAAAAGCCGTCAACGATATGCTGCAACGCTGCATCGGCGGTTTCGGCCTCGGGTTGGGCTGAAGCCGACGCAGCCAACGGCTGTTTATCCTTGTCACTCATCAATTCATCCTCATTGGCGGGCTCAGGGAGTCTTCCCGGGTGGTCCGGTGTGAAGCCAGTGGCTGTTAAAAAACATCCAGGCCAAAAATCTCGACCCATCAGTCACTCGATGAACAAGGTAGCGGCCGAATCTTAATTGAAACTGAATAAAACGCTCTGGAATGCGTGTTCCAAGTCACAAAAAACGTGACCAGCCTAAGGCGTGAGCGCGATCTTCAGTACTCAACCATAGGCCAATTGTCCTCAAATCAACGACATTTGGCGACCAGGCGGACAAAAGGCATTGCAGTCCAGGTCAAAGCCTTCCCGGCGATTGAGCCCCAGGCGCTTGATGGTTTTGGCAAAGCGCTGTGCCAGCAGGTCGGCGAAGGGGCCTTCACCACGCATTCGAGCACCAAAGCGGCTGTCGTAGAGTTCACCGCCACGGCTCTGGCGAATCAGGCTCAGCACATGCGCCGCCCGCTGCGGATAGTGGGCGCCCAGCCATTCTTCGAACAGCGGCGCCACTTCCAGCGGCAGGCGCAACATCATGTAGGCAGCACTTTGCGCCCCGGCCGCATGGGCCTCGGCGAGCAGGCTTTCGAGTTCGCTGTCGTTGATCATCGGAATCATCGGTGAACACAGCACGCCCACCGGAATGCCCGCCTCGCGCATGACCCTGATCGCCCGCAACCGGGCCGTGGGCGCTGCGGCACGGGGCTCGAGGATGCGTTTGAGTTCGTCATCCAGGGTGGTCAGGCTGATCATTACCGCCACCAGTCTTTGGCTGGCAAGTTCGGTCAGCAGGTCCAGGTCGCGAAGAATCAGCGAGCCCTTGGTGACGATGGTCACAGGGTGTCGGTAACGCAGGAGTACTTCGAGGGTTTGCCGGGTGATCCTGTATTCACGCTCGATCGGCTGATAGGGATCGGTGTTGGAACCCAGATTGATCGGTGCGCATTGATAGCCACGTTTGGACAGCTGCTCCTCCAGTACGTCCACGGCGTTGGTCTTGGCGATCAGTTTTGTCTCGAAATCCAGCCCCGGCGACATGTCCCAATAGGCGTGACTGGGGCGTGCGTAGCAATAGATGCAGCCATGCTCGCAGCCGCGATAGGGATTGATCGAGCGATCGAAGGGCAAGTCCGGCGACGTGTTGCGGGTAATGATGGTTTTCGCCGTTTCGATGCGCACCTCGGTGCCCTGTGTGAGCGGTACTTCCTGGTACCAGCCGTCATCCTCAACCACCGAATGGCTGGGGGCAAAACGGTTGTGCGGGTTGGTTGCGGTGCCGCGGCCGCGAGGGGGTAGTGAAGTGGTCATCGACGGACCCTCTTGACTGTATATTCATACAGTACACGAAAGCATCGCTAGCGCCCAGTACCGTTCGGCCTGCGATTCGATGGCAGATCGCTCAGCTGATAATTAACACGCCAGCCGCAAACTAACGAAACATATAGCGCGTGGCTGAATTCAATACCAAATCGTATATTCACCTCTCCTGCAACGCCACCCACACCTAACCAATAAAAGGATTTATTGATGTCTTTTTTTAATCAGCGCGGTATCTTCCTCCAACTGATGCAACCGAGCCTTTCGGAGCCCAATACAGTTGTTTCTCTGCAACTGGCACGCAAGGAACTAAGCTGGGATGCCGATAACGAAAAGCAAGTTGAAGCACTGGTGGACTCGGTTTTTTTCAACGCCGTTTCCTCTGACGGCGGTAATTCTTTCAGCATCAGGGTCGTTGGAAAGGATGTAGACGGTGACGGTGACGTCGATGCCGACGACAAAGCCAAGCTACAGGCGCTGGCAAAGGCTTATGCCAGTATCGTCAATCCCTGAGCCCTGACTTTTCAATCACTGGAAAGCGCTATTGCCGAATGCATGCGGGCTCCCGCATGCATTCCAGACAGCCACGAGGATAAAAATGTCCACGCCCATAAAAACCGGTGCTTATCTACAACAAATAGAAACGCCGGAAGATGTGCAGGTAGTTATCAAGCTAATAAGGGCAGGTGAGTATCTGAACAAAACAATGGGGCAGTTCGCTGATGCTCTCGCGACTGCTCCATCCGTGACACTCCATATAAAAGACGACGGTAAAACTTTAAAGCTCGATTTTGACCCGTGGTCCGACATTAATGTTACCCCAGACAATAGTATCGACGAAAAGGACAATGCAGCTCTTACGGAGCTTGCACTCGCTTTTTATCATCAACAAATAATTGCTCCTGAGGGCATAGCGTATCTTTATCGTCTTCCCGCTGAACCACCCGAGCTTCGAGTAGATGTTGAGGTCTTCGACATTGATGAAGAGGATCACCAACTGTATAGCCTCGGTGTGTACGAGACCAAATCTGCGGACTCCGGCTCGCCTTTTGAAGGTAGTGAGCGCAACCCTGATACTGGACAGGTGTTTGACTATGGGACCGCACTGAACGAGTTGCTCAAAACATTCATCAAACTGAAACTGTAACCCGAGCGCGGACTTCACGATTCTTTGACGGTCCGCTCACAGGCCTTTGACTGTGCATGACTAATCCTTGCCACCATCTTCCCGTCCCTTTCTGAACGGTCGCTCAAGCATGCCTTTACCACGTTTTTTATCTGCAATATGCCTGTCGCTGGTCGCACTCGTTAACCTGACATCGGCACTTGCTGACGACAGTGTGATGCACGGTCCGGCAGACTGGGCTCAACCGGTAGAGAAGCAATACAACCTCTTCCAGATGTCGCCGACGCTCTATCGCAGCGCCTTGCCGGACAAGGGGGCGGTGCCGCTGCTGGAGACACTCAAGGTCGGGACGGTGATCAACTTCCTGCCTGAAGCGGACTCCAGTTGGTTGTCTACGCCAGGCATCACTCAAGTACAACTGCCTTATCGCACCAACCATGTGGATGACGCCGATGTACTCAAGGTCTTGCGCGCCATCAAGTCTGCCGAAGCCAAAGGCCCGGTGCTGATGCATTGCAAACACGGCTCCGACCGTACCGGCCTGATGGCGGCCATGTACCGGGTTGTCATCCAGGGCTGGACCAAGGAAGAGGCCCTGAACGAAATGACCCAGGGCGGCTTTGGCGACAGCACCCACTTCAAGGACGGCATCCGCTACATGATGCAGGCTGATGTGGAAAAACTGCGCACTGCCCTGGCCAATGGCGACTGCAGCACCAGCCCGTTCGCCGCGTGCTCGATGAAGAGCTGGTTCAAGTCCGCTCACATCGAATAAAAAAGCCCCCGCTGCATGGCGCAACGGGGGCTTTTTTTCACTCAGTGTTGTTCGTCAGGCTTTTTCTTCAATTTCGGATTCGGGAAGAACTGAACCGCCTGAACCTTGGTGTCGGCAGGTTTGGGGGCGCTGGTGTTAACCCGCGTACCCAACTCCTTGGGCACCGAAAGCCCTTGCTCATTAAGTGTGTCGGAGTAACCGCAGGCCACGCACTCTCGGTGCGGGACCTGGTCTTCATTCCACATCATCAATTTGTCCGGCTCGCTGCATGCCGGGCAGACCGCCCCGGCGATAAAGCGTTTTTTCGTAATCACAGGTCCCTCACTCATGCTGCCGCGTCCTCACTCAGGCCGCTGTGGCGCAAGAGTGCGTCAATTGATGGCTCACGACCACGGAAGTCGACGAACAGCACCATCGGCTCCTGGGAGCCGCCACGGGCCAGGATTGCTTCGCGGAACGCACGACCGGTATCGGCGTTGAGCACGCCTTCTTCTTCGAACTTCGAGAACGCATCGGCCGACAGTACTTCAGCCCATTTGTAGCTGTAGTAACCCGCTGCGTAACCGCCAGCGAAGATGTGAGCGAAGCTGTTAGGGAAACGGTTGTAGGCCGGTGGACGCATCACCGAGACTTCATCGCGCACGCCTTCAAGCACTTGCAGCACGCTGCGGCCGTCGCCGTGGGTAGCGTGCAGTTCGAAGTCGAACAGCGAGAACTCCAATTGGCGGACCATCATCAGGCCGGACTGGAAATTTTTCGCCGCGAGCATTTTCCCGAGCAGATCCTGGGGCAACGGTTCGCCGGATTCATAGTGACCGGAAATCAGCGCCAGTCCTTCCGGCTCCCAGCACCAGTTTTCCATGAACTGGCTCGGCAGCTCGACCGCATCCCAGGCCACGCCGTTGATGCCGGACACACCAGCATGCTCGACGCGGGTCAGGAGGTGATGCAGGCCGTGACCGAACTCGTGGAACAGGGTGGTGACTTCGTCGTGGGTCAGCAGCGCAGGCTTGCCGCTGTCGGCCGGGGTGAAGTTGCACACCAGGTTGGCCACCGGGCTTTGCAATACACCGCCAGCGGTGCGACGACGGTCGCGGGCGCCATCCATCCAGGCACCGCCACGCTTGTTGGCGCGGGCGTACAGGTCGAAGAAGAAGCGGCCGACGTGCTGGCCGTTTTCCTTGATTTCAAACAGGCGAACATCCGGGTGCCAGGTGTCGAAACCTTTCTGTTCGGCAATCTCGATGCCGTACAGGCGCTGGACAATGGCGAACAGGCCACTGAGCACCTTGTCGATCGGGAAGTAGGCGCGCAGGGCTTCCTGGGCCACGCTGTAGCGTTGTTCACGGAGTTTTTCGCCGTAGAAACCGCTGTCCCAGCTTTGCAGATCCGGGCAGCCCTGTTCAGCGGCATAAGCCTTGAGCTGCTCAAGATCCTGGGTGGCGAACGGCTTGCTGCGCTTGGCCAGGTCACGCAGGAAGCTCAGCACCTGATCGCTGGACTCGGCCATTTTGGTCGCCAGGCTCAGCTCAGAGAAACTGCTGAAACCCAGCAGCTTGGCCAGTTCCTGACGCAGGTCGAGGATTTCTTCCATGACCGGGCCGTTATCGTTCTGGCCGGCATTCGGGCCCTGGTCCGACGCACGGGTGCAGTAGGCCGCATAGACTTCTTCACGCAGTGCGCGGTCCTGGGCGTAGGTCATCACCGCGTAATAGCTCGGGAATTCCAGGGTGATCAGCCAGCCGTCCAGGTCCTTGGCCTGAGCCGCGGCGGCCATTTGCGCCTTGGCTGAGTCGGTCAGGCCGGCGAGGGCGGCTTCATCGGTGATGTGCTTGGTCCAGGCTTGAGTGGCATCGAGCAATTGGTTGGAGAAACGGCTGCCCAGTTCGGACAGCTTGCTCTGCACTTCGGCGTAACGCTTCTGTTCGGCTTCCGGCAGGTCGATACCCGACAGACGGAAGTCACGCAGGGAGTGTTCCAGGATAGTTTTCTGCGCCACGTCGAAACCGGCGGCCTCCGGACTGTTGGCCAGGGCTTCGAAAGCCTGGAACAGTTCGCGGTTCTGACCCATTTCGGTGGAGTAGGCGCTCAAGGCCGGCAGGCACGACTCGTAGGCTTCACGCAGTTCGGCGCTGTTGCACACGGCATTGAGGTGGCTGACCGGGCTCCAGGCGGCGCCCAGGCGGTCGTTGAGTTCGTCCATCGCCAACACCAGGCCAGCCCACGTTGGCTGTTTGACCTGGGTCTTGAGGATCTCGACGATGGCGGCACGGTTGTCAGCCAGGATCTGTTCAATGGCCGGTTGTACGTGTTCGGCGCGGATGGCGGAGAACGGCGGCAGGTCATAGGACTGCAAAAGAGGGTTGTTCACGCTCACGGTTGATACCTTGGCTGGAGAAACATGCAGCCATCTTAATTACAATCGACGTTCACCGCAGCTATCAGCAACAGAGAGAAACCCTATCGTGAACCTTCGCAAGTATCAGAACCACACGCCGCTGCTGGGTAAAGGCGCTTTTGTCGACGGCTCGGCGGTGGTGATCGGCGACGTTGAAATTGGCGAAGACAGCTCGGTCTGGCCGCTGACCGTGATCCGTGGCGACATGCACCGCATCCGCATCGGCGCGCGCACCAGCGTGCAGGACGGCTGCGTGTTGCACATCACCCACGCCGGGCCGTTCAACCCGGACGGCTTTCCGTTGCTGATCGGCGATGACGTGACCATCGCCCACAAGGTCATGCTGCATGGTTGTTCGGTAGGCAGCCGGGTGTTGATCGGCATGGGCAGCATCGTCATGGACGGCGCAGTGGTCGACGATGATGTGATCATCGGTGCCGGCAGCCTGGTGCCGCCGGGCAAGCATCTGCAAAGCGGCTTCCTGTATGTGGGCAGTCCGGTGAAGCAGATCCGCCCGCTGACTGACAAGGAGCGCGCCTTTTTCACCTACAGCGCGGCGAACTACGTGAAGCTCAAGGATCTGCATCTGGCCGAAGGCTACGACCAGCTTTGACCCGGCCCCCTTATTCAGGATTCGACATGCATTACCAAACCGTTTTGTTCGACCTCGATGGCACCCTGACGGACCCGCGCGAAGGCATCACCCGTTCGATCCAGTTCGCCCTGGGCAAACTGGGTATCGATGAGCCGGACCTAGCGAAACTCGAACACTTCATCGGCCCGCCGCTGTTGCAGGCGTTCATGCAGTTCTACGACTTCGACGAGCCGAAGGCGTGGGAGGCGGTGAATTTCTACCGCGAACGCTTCAAGGTCACCGGTCTCTACGAAAACCGCGTGTTCGATGGCGTCATGCCGCTGCTGGAAACCTTGGGCGGACAAGGGCGTCAGTTGTACATCGCTACCTCGAAACCCTGGGTGTTCGCCCGGGAAATCGCCCGGCATTTCGACTTTGCCAAACACTTCAAGGTGATTTACGGCAGTGAATTGGACGGCACCCGGACCAACAAGGTGGAGTTGCTCGCTCACTTGATGGCCGAAGAAAGCCTGGACCCGGCCAACACCCTGATGATCGGCGACCGCAAGCACGACCTGATCGGCGCGCGCAGCAATGGCCTGGACGCGGCGGCGGTGGGCTACGGGTTCGGCAGCCATGAAGAGTTGAGCGCCGAAGCGCCGGCGTATCACTTTGAAACGCTGGCTGAGTTGCATCAGGCGTTTTTGCAGCGCTGATAAGGCCGGCACAAATTAACTGTGGGAGCGGCGGTGCGGCGTTCCCACAGGGGGACTGTGTTCTTCCTCAAGGTCTCGGCGGTGGCGCTAACTTCTGCCCTTGCTCAACCGCCCAGTTCACCACCTGCGTGGTCAACTGATCGTTCGCCTGACCGAACCCGACCACCACCGCCGGAACCTGCACATCGCTGAGTGGCTGGCGCACTTCAAAGCGGCGGCTAGCGAGGATGCGCTGGTCATAACTGCGCACCAGCAATGCATCCAGACGCACGACCGCGCTGGCATTCATGCCCTGGTATTCAGTCTGGAACGCCTGCAGGCTGCCGCCCAATTCAAGATCGGTCTGGAAAATGCTGTCATCGGTGCTCAACAATGGCACCCGTCCGTCATACTGGAAACCTTCCAGCAGACGATTGCGCACCAGCACCGGCGCCGGGTCGCTCCAGCGTGAACCCTTGTAGTGGCTGATCACATCACCCTGGGGAATCACGGCAATGTTCGGACTGTTCAACGCTTCGCTGGACTGGAATTTGCTCAGGCGCAGCGACCAGCGCTGCGGCGTGCCATGGCTGGCCGATGCACTCTGGGCCGATGGCAATCGATAGACCTCGAAGGGCTCGGGCTTGGGCAGGATCGAGCACGAACTGATCAGCGTGAAGCCAGCGACGAGGGCAATCCGAATCAGCTTCATGGTGTGAATTCCTTGGTCTTGTCACTGCCCAGCAGGTAACCGCTGGGGTTGGCTTCCAGGCGTGTGGTAATGGTGCGCAACGAACTCAGGGTTTCGCGCATCTCGCGAACGGCCGGGCCCAGGCCATTGAGGCCTTGCATGCCGCTGTTGAGCGAATCCTGATTGGCGGTGATCAGTTTGTTGAGGGTGGCACTGCTCTCCTGCAGCGACTTCATCGCCTGCTCGGCGCTGCCCAGCGCCTCCTTGCCATGCTCGTTGAGCAGCCCGTTGGCATTGCGCATCAGCGCCGTGGTCTGCTCCAGCATGGTGTTGGCCTGCTTGCCCACCGACGCCAGTTGCTGCATGGCCTGGCGAATATCGCCGCGCTGATCGGCAATGGCCCCGGTGGTTTGCTCCAGGTGCTCCAGGGTATTGCTGATGCGCTCGATGTTTTCCGTGGAGAACATCAGGTTGGCGTTATGCATCAGCGTGGTCACCCCGGCCATCAGGTCTTCGCTGTCATTGAGCAGGCGGGCGATGGGCGAGGGCGAGGCGACGATGGTCGGCAGGTTGCCATTCTTGCCCTTGAGTGTCGGGCTCTGTGGCGTGCCGCCGCTGAGCTGGATGATCGAAGTCCCGGTGACGCCGGTCAGGGCCAACTTGGCATTGGTGTCTTCCTTGACCGGGGTATCGCCGGCCAGGCGAATTCGCGCCAGCACCCGGCGCGGGTCTTTCGGGTCCAGGCGCAGCGAGATCACATCGCCGACCTTGATCCCGCTGTACTGCACCGAGCTGCCCTTGGACAAACCGCTGACCGCCTCGTTGAACACGACTTCGTAGTCCTTGAACTCGGTGTCGACACTGGACTTGGCCAGCCACAGGCCGAACAGCAGCGCGGCCGTCACCACAATAACGGTGAACAGGCCGATCAATACATGATGGGCTCGGGTTTCCATGTCAGACCTCATTGAGCTGTTGGGCGGCCGTCAATGCCGCGCGGCCGCGAGGGCCATGGAAGTATTCGTGAATCCACGCATCGTCGGTTTCCGAGACATTGTCGATGGCATCCGCCACCAGCACTTTTTTCTGCGCCAGCACCGCCACCCGGTCGGTGATGGTGTAGAGCGTGTCGAGGTCGTGGGTCACCAGAAAGACACTCAGGCCCAGGGCATCGCGCAGGGTCAGGATCAATTGGTCGAACGCGGCAGCGCCGATCGGGTCGAGACCGGCGGTGGGTTCGTCGAGAAACAGGATGTCCGGGTCCAGCGCCAATGCCCGGGCCAGGGCGGCGCGCTTGATCATGCCGCCGGACAGCGACGACGGGTATTTCTCCGCCGCCGACAGCGGCAACCCGGCCAGGGCCATTTTCACCGCCGCCAGGTGCTCGGCGTCGTTGCGGCTCAAGCCGGCGTGTTCGATCAGCGGCAGGGCGACGTTCTCGGTCACGGTCAGCGAAGAGAACAACGCGCCTTTCTGGAACAGCACGCCGAATCGCCGCTCCACCAGCGAACGCTCGTGTTCGGACAAGGTCGGCAGGTTTTTCCCGAAGACTTTCACCACGCCTTCGCTGGGCTGGCGCAACCCGACAATGCTGCGCAGCAGCACCGATTTGCCGCTGCCGGAGCCACCGACCACGGCGAGGATCTCGCCCTTGTACAAGTCCAGGTCGAGGTTTTCGTGCACGCTCTGGCGGCCAAAGCGGTTGCACAGTCCACGGACTTCAATCACCGCCTCGGAGGGCGCTCGGGGGATACGACTCACCAACCCATCTCCATGAAAAACATCGCGGCAATCGCATCCATCACGATCACTACGAAAATCGACTGCACCACACTCGACGTGGTGTGCGCGCCCACAGACTCAGCGCTGCCGCTGACCTTGAAGCCTTCCAGGCAACCGATGGCGGCGATGAGGAAGGCGAACACCGGCGCTTTGACGATCCCCACCAGAAAGTGCTGAACGCCGATGTCCGTTTGCAGCAGCGACAGGAACATCGCCGGCGAAATATCCAGCGCCACCGCGCAGACCACGGCACCGCCGATAATCCCCGACAGCATCGCCAGGAAGGTCAGCATCGGCAGGGCGATCAGCAACGCCAGGACCCGCGGCACCACCAGCAACTCCACGGGGTCGAGGCCCAGGGTGCGGATGGCATCGATTTCCTCGTTGGCCTTCATCGACCCGATTTGCGCCGTGAACGCACTGGCGGTGCGCCCGGCCATCAGGATTGCAGTCAGCAACACACCGAATTCGCGCAGGAAAGCAAACCCCACCAGGTCCACGGTGAAGACGGTGGCGCCGAAAGTGGCCAGCACCGTCGAGCCGAGAAACGCCACCACGGCGCCCACCAGAAAAGTCAGCAAAGCAACGATGGGCGCGGCGTCGAGACCGGTCTGTTCGATGTGGGCGATCATCGGCGTGACGCGCCAGCGCTTGGGACGGAACAGGCCACGGGCGATGGTTTCGATGATCAGGCCGACGAAACCCAGCAGTTGCAGGGTGTCCTGCCAGACGGTGTCCACCGCGCGGCCAATACGGGTCAGCAACTGAATGGAAACGCTGACTTCCGGTTCCTTGATCGGTACGCAGAAATCGGTCAACGAGCAGTAGACGGTTTGCAGCAATGCACGATCGGCGGCAGAGAGTGTGCAATCAGGGTGTTCGGCGGAACGGCCGAGGCGCTCGGAGCCGAGCAGCTCGACCAACAGCGAGGCGCCAGCGGTGTCGAGGGCGCCTAGACCATTGAGGTCGATCGGGGTGTTGACGTCGTACTGGCCATGGAGTTTTTCGCTCAACAGCTTGAGGTCAGCGTAATGGGCAAGCGTCCAGTCGCCCGTCACCCGCAACCGCGCTGGGGTAATCGACGTGTCCAATCGGGCGTTGCCGGCCATCGTGCTGCTGATCATAAGCTCCGTGCTTGTTCAGTGATTACGCAGATTTACGTAATAGCACGAACCGGATTACTTTTCTTTGATCGCTGTGCTGTCCGTGACTTTGAAACGCAGCACGCCGATGACCTGGCCATCTTCGGTCAGCACCCGAACCTGCCATTTGCCGGCCGGGTTGCCCGGGAAGTTCTGCTTGTGGGTCCAGGCCCGGTAACCCTCCTTGCGCCCGCCACGAATATCCAGGGGGATGCGGTCGACCTCTTTACCGTTGAACTGCCAGACGTGATAAATCCGCTCGTCCAGGCCACGCGGGGCATTGATCGCGGTGTATGCGTAGAGCCCGCCATTGCGAATCTGCTCGGCGCTGACTTCGTCGAGGCTGGCGCCCGGCGTGCGGTCTTGCATCTGCGTGCTGATGGCCACATCGGTCATCCACAGCGTCGCTGGCGGCACCCACGAACGCAGCTCCCAACCAACGGCGCCGATGCCCAGGGTGATACTCAAGATCGCCAGCGCATTGCGCAGGGTACGAATCGGGAAGATCGACGCCAGGCTCGGGAACGACAGCAGCACCGAGATACCCAGTGCCCATTTGAAACTTTGCGCGGTGGTCAGGTGCATGATCACCGGCAAGGCGGTGAGCAGCGCGGCGAACAGGGTCAGGGTGTGCAGGGCCAGAAACGCCCAGCGCCGTGGGGCCAGCCATTTGTAGTAGAGCGGGTCGATGATCGAAATCAGCGCCGCGACGCCGAGCAGCCCGGTGAAAAACAACTGGCCACTGTTCCACGTCGTAGTGATGAAGAAGAACGGCAGGACAAAGAACAGGCTTTCCTGATGGATCATCTGCGTTGCGTAACGCAGCAAGGGTTCCGGGATTTCTCGCTTGAAGATGCGCTTGAACAGCTTGGTCAGGCTGTTTTCCAGCATCAGCCAGATCCAGCTGATCAGCATGATGGTGGTGATCCAGCTCGCCAGGCCTTGCTGGCGATCGACCAGAATGAAACTGCCCACCCCCGAGATGAAACCACAGAGCGCAATGACCCCAGGGTACCGCTTCATCAATTCGAGGATGCGCTGTACGAAAAAGGTCAGGTTTTGCATTCGGCGGTTTCACAGTCGTCGTAGGAAAAAACCTCGACAGGGTACCGCTGGTGCGGCTCTGTGGCGAGGGTTCACGGTCAGTTACACCATGCACCTGGGGGAACCGGCAAGGCCTCTCAGTCCGTTGTCACCTGGAATGGTTATTTCCTGCTATGCAAACGCCAGCCCACCAGCATCAACACGATCAAGCCCGTCCCACCGACCGCCAGCCACATCAACTGGTCATAACTGAACAACGGTTTCTCGATCCGCAAATACCCCGGTTGCAGGAGCAACTCACGCACGGCCTTGTTCGCTTCTTCCAGGGTCACCCCTTGCAGCTCCCGGGTCGGGTTGGTGAAGCGACCGTCCTCGTAGTTGCCGATGGCGCTCCAGTAGTAGTCGGCCAACGCGCTGTTGCCTTGCACGGCCCAGGACTGGCGGGCAATTGCGGCCTGCTTGAGGCGGTTGAAGGTATCGGCATTGAGGCCATCCTTGAGCAGTCCGGCCTTCAGGTCCTCAAGTACTTGTTCGGCATCGGCCACGTCGTCGCGTTCAAGGTCGGCATTGAGGCTCATGAACCCCACGCCGCCGAACACCTCGCGCTCCGCCCACGGGCCGTAGGACAAACCGTGAGCCAGGCGCAACTGGCGATAGAGCGCCCAATCCAGATAGTCCTTGAGCAAATCGAAGGTTTCATCGTGCCCATCCTCCAGTACCGGCTCCGGCACCAGCCAGTGTAACTTGGCGCCGTTGCCGACCAGACCGTGGGTCAAGGTGCGTTCATGGGCGGCGCTGGCCTGGATTTGCGGCAGCGGCGGATGCTCGCCAGGGGTGATCGCTTCCAGCGCGCCATACGCCCGCTCCAGATAGGCCGGCAGCAACTTGTCGAGGTCGCCGACCACGATCAGGGTCATGTTGTTCGGCGCATACCAGTCCTTGCGCACCTGCTCCAGCTGTTCACGGGTCAGGTCATTGACTTGCGCACGCTCCGGGCACTTGAGGCCCAGCTCCACGGCCAGTTGTTTGCTGGCCGTGTGACCGAGGTCCTGTCGATCGAGCCAGCGTTGCAGGTGCGAGTAGTGGCCGCCGTCTTCACGCTCGACCACTTGCTTGGCCGCGTTGATGGCGTTGTCGTCGAAGCGGGTCTGGGTCAGCAGCGCCAGCAACAGGTCAAGCACCTTGCGCTGGTTTTTCGCCGGGGCTTCGATGACGAAGGTCGTATCGGCATTGCTGGTGAACGCGTTCCACTCACCGCCCAGGGCCTGCATGCTTTCTTCCAGGCCGCCTTCGCCGCTGGCGTCGATTCCGCTGAACAACAGGTGTTCCAGCAGATGCGGCAGCTCCTTTTCTTCACACTTGAAATCGTCCAGGCCAACGCCGACCACCAGCCGGATCGCCACATGCCCGCGATCAGTGCCGGGTTTGAGCAGCAACTGCAAACCGTTGCGCAGGGTGTAGCCCTCGACCTGGAAGCGATCCAGAGCGAATGACGGGAATGAGCCAAGTAACAGGCAAGCGAACAACAGACAACGCATAACGAGCTTCCGTACGGCTGGCGTAAGTTCAACAGACTTCAGGCAACTGCGGACGTTCAGGGTGAATGAGTGATGTCGCTCAAATCGTCGACCACCAGCGCACCTGTCTCCGATGTTTCCAGCACCACGTAGGCACTGCTGCAAAACAGCGAATTCAGACGTTTCATGTCGGCGATCAGTTCCAGGTGCAACGAACTGGTTTCGATACTTTGCACGATTTTTCGTTGCAAGCGGCTGACATGAGCGTGGGCCAGGCGCCGTTCCTGTGCGCGGAAACGACGTTTTTCACGCACCAACTGGCGGGCACTTTCCGGGTCGCCACTGAGAAACACCGACATCCCGAGCCGCAGGTTGGAGATCAACTGAGTTTGCAGCCCGGTCAATTCGTCCAGCCCGACTTCGGAAAACGACCGGCGCTGCGAGGTTTTCTGCTGCTGGACCTTGCGCAGCATGCGTTCGATCAAGTCGCTGGCCAGTTTCAGGTTGATCGCCAGTTCGATGATTTCCGCCCAGCGCCGGCTGTCCTGATCGCTGAGATCTTCCCGGGGCATTTGCGCCAGGTACAACTTGATCGCGCTGTAGAGCGCTTCGACATCGTCGGTCAGGCGGCGCATTTCCTGGGTGACGGCGGTTTGCTTGCCGTGCAAAACATCCAGCATGGCTTCAAGCATGTTGTCGATCAGGTCGCCCATGCGCAGGGTTTCCCGGGCCGCATTGGCCAGCGCCAAGCCAGGGGTGACCAACGCCGTCGGGTCAAGATGCCGGGGCTTGGCCGTACCGTTGGCCAGCGGGCGCTCCGGCAGCACCCAGGCACAAAACCTGGCCATCGGCCCAACGCTTGGCAGCAGGATCAGGCAACGCGCGATGTTGTAGAGCAGGTGAAAGCCGATGACCATTTCCTGAGGGCTGAAATCCAGGCCATCGAGCCAGTGCACCAGCGGATCGAGCACCGGAATGATCAATAAAAGACCAATCAGTTTGTACAGCAGGCTGCCCAGCGCCACTTGGCGCCCGGCGGCGTTCTGCATGCTGGTGCTGAGGAAAGCGAGTACACCACTGCCGATATTGGCACCGATCACTAGCCCGATGGCCACCGGCAAGCTGATCACGTTGGCGCCCGCCAGAGTCGCGGTAAGCAACACAGCGGCCAGGCTGGAATAGGAAACCATCGCGAACAGCGCGCCGACCAGGGCGTCGAGCAGGAGGTCGCCGGTGAGCGAAGCGAAAATCACCTTCACCCCTTTGGCATGGGTAATCGGGTGCGCGGCTTCGACAATCAGTTGCAACGCCAGAATGATCAACCCCAAGCCAATGGCGACACGGCCCATCTGCCCGAGTCGGGTCTGCTTGCGCGACAGAAAGAAAATCACCCCGGTAAAAATCAGCAGGGGCGACAACCACGACAGATCGAACGTCAGCACCCGCGCCATCAAGGCCGTACCGACATCGGCACCGAGCATGGTGACCAACGCCGGCGTAAGCGCCATCAGGCCCTGGCCGACAAAGGAAGTGACCAGCATGGCGGTGGCGTTGCTGCTCTGAACCATCGCCGTCACAGCGATTCCGGAGAGGAAAGCCAGCCAGCGGTTGGACATGTTATGGCTGATGACATGCCGCAAGTTGGTGCCGTAGACCCGCAGGATGCCGGTTCGGACGATGTGCGTGCCCCAGATCAGCAGGGCCACGGCAGAAAGCAAATTGAGCAGGGTGAGCATAATGACCCCCTGTGGTGTAGCGCCCCAAAGGAGCAAGTTGACGGTACCGCGCAACGTTCTACGTTCTGTACTTAAGCTGTAGTTGGCTAACGGTCTGCGCGCCAGCATCGCATAGCCAAAGAAGGGATTGAAACAAAACTGTCATGAAATCCCGTTCATGCAACCCGCCAAAAAACAAAGTGGGAGCGAGCCTGCTCGCGATGAGGCCATCAGCTCCAACGTTGATGTTGACTGACAGACCGCCATCGCGAGCAGGCTCGCTCCCACAGGGTGTTGCGTACTACCGGGTTACTGGCCCGGAATATCTTTGCGCAGCTTTACCGGATCCTGCTGTTTCTTCTTTTTCGCGATGGCAGTGCGCATCCTGATGTTGATCGCTTCCACCGCCAGCGAGAACGCCATGGCGAAGTAGACGTAGCCTTTTGGCACGTGCACGTCCAGGGATTCGGCAATCAGCACCGTACCGACGATCAACAGGAACGACAGCGCCAGCATCTTCAGCGATGGATGCTTGTCGATAAACTCACTGATGGTGCCGGATGCCCACATCATCACCAGTACCGCCACGATGATTGCCGCGACCATGACCGGTACGTGGGAGACCATGCCAACGGCGGTGATCACCGAGTCCAGGGAGAACACGATGTCGATGATCGCGATCTGGATGATGGTGTAGAGGAAGTTTCCGCCCTTGCCCGAAGGTTCGTCGTTGCTTTCATCTTCACCTTCCAGCGCGTGGTACATCTCTTGCGAGCTTTTCCACAGCAGGAACAGACCACCGAAGAACAGGATCAGGTCGCGTCCGGAAATACCCTGGCCGAATACGACGAACAGGTCCGCCGTGAGGCGCATGACCCAGGTGATCGACAGCAGAAGCAGGATTCGCGTGATCATGGCCAGCGCCAGACCGAAAATCCGGGTGCGTGCCTGCATGTGCTTGGGCATGCGGCTGACCAGGATCGAAATCATGATGATGTTATCGATACCCAGGACGATTTCCAGGGCGGTCAGGGTGAAGAAGGCAACCCAGATTTCAGGGTTGGTCAGCCATTCCATGTGTATTCCTTTGAGCGATTGTTAAACCACAACGGGCCCGGGCTTCAAACAGCGAAGCCTGGACCCGAAGTGGTGAGTCTTGGGCTTATAGAGTGCTGAACACCGGGAAAGTCCCCAACAGCAGTGCAGCAATCAGTATGCAGATACAAACCAGCACTGCCCACTTCAGGGTGAAGCGCTGGTGGTCACCGAAATCGATGCCTGCCAGGGCCACCAACAGGTAGGTCGATGGAACCAGCGGGCTCAACAGATGGACGGGCTGACCGACGATCGAGGCACGTGCCATTTCCACGGCGGTTATACCGTAATGGCTGGCGGCTTCGGCAAGAACCGGTAACACGCCGTAATAAAATGCATCGTTCGACATGAAGAAAGTGAACGGCATGCTTACCAGTGCCGTGATCACCGCCAGGTACGGGCCGAGGAAGTCCGGAATCACCGCCAACAGGCTTTTCGACATGGCGTCGACCATCCCGGTGCCGGTCAGGATACCGGTGAAGATACCGGCCGCAAAGATCAACCCGACCACCGCCAGCACGCTACCGGCGTGGGCCGCGACACGATCCTTCTGTTGTTGCAGGCAAGGATAGTTGACGATCATGGCGATACTGAACGCCACCATGAACAGCACCGGCAACGGCAGCAGGCCACCGATCAGGGTGCCCATCAGGGCCAGGGTCAGGGCGCCGTTGAACCAGATCAGCTTCGGACGACGGGCATCCGGGAACTGCGAAACGCTGATTTCGCTGTGATCGATTTCATCGCCAACCAGGTGCAGTTCACCCAGGCGTGCACGCTCACGCTTGCCGTAGAAGTAGGCAATGACCAGGATCGCCACTACACCAGCCAGCATCGCAGGAATCATCGGTACGAAGATGTCGGACGGGTCCACATGCAACGCACTGGCAGCGCGAGCGGTCGGACCGCCCCATGGGGTCATGTTCATCACGCCACCGGCGAGGATGATCAGGCCGGCCATGATCCGCGGGCTCATGCCGATACGGCTGTAGAGCGGCAGCATGGCGGCCACGCAGATCATGTAAGTGGTCGCGCCGTCACCATCGAGGGAGACAACGAGCGCCAGAACGGCGGTGCCGACCGAAACTTTCAGCGGGTCGCCCTTGACCAGTTTGAGAATCTTGCGCACAGCCGGGTCGAACAGGCCGGAGTCAATCATCAGGGCGAAGTACAGGATAGCGAACATCAGCATCACGCCGGTCGGCGCAAGCTTGGTAATGCCCTCGAGCATCATCGGGCCGATCTTCGGCGAAAAACCGCCGAACAGGGCAAAGATGATTGGAATGATGATCAGGGCGATCAGCGCGGACAGGCGCTTGGTCATGATCAGGAACATGAACGTGATGACCATGGCGAAGCCAAGGAAAGTCAGCATGGGAATACTCCAGGCGTAGCGCGGCTAGGGAATGGGCGGATCGGGCGGGATCAGCGCAGAACGGGAAGCACGAGACGTACGGGCGGAGTAGCAGCGAAGCGGCGGATAGAAGAGGACATCAGAATCACCATTGTTGTTGTTAAATGGGCTGTGCGAGCGATAAAACGCTGGCATTGGCCAACCGGTCTGTTGCCGGTAGTGGGGGCGATCCTAATCGGGGAAGCTTTCAGCCAGCTTTCGCCAATGAAAGCAAGGACCGGATGTGCAACCGATCGTCGGATTGGGGCGGGGAGGTGAACCGAGTTACGGCCTTCGCGAGCAAGCCCGCTCCCACACTGGATCTGAGTCGTACACAAAACCAATGTGGGAGCGGGCTTGCTCCGGGCGGCGATCCGACGAAGACGTCGGTAACTACGCATCAGGAGGAATGCCATGAACAGAATTCACACCGGGGGCTGCCATTGCGGGCAACTGCGCTATCAATTCAGCGGGCCGCTGCACGATATCGCCCACTGCCATTGTTCGATTTGCCGACGGGTTAGCGGCGGCATCGTGACCACCTGGATCACCGTGCCGGTATCGGCCTTTCAATGGCTGGCCGGGACGCCGTCGCGCTATGATTCTTCATCCACCTGCGCGCGATATTTCTGCGGCCACTGCGGGGCGCAGCTGGCGCTGGTGACGCACCTGAGCCCGAAAAGCATCGACCTGACCATCGCCACCCTCGACCATCCAGAGCAAGCGCCGGCCGAGCGGCACATCTGGACCGACAGCCGCTTGCCGTGGCTGCATCTGGACGAACACCTGCCCGGTGAGGCCGGAGAAACACTCTGATCAAAAAACCGTCAGGTCCAACGGCCGAATAGCGCCCATCCAGATCGCGTGCTCGGTGTGGTCGAGCAGATCGTTGCCGGTGTCCGGGTGCAGAAACACCACCAGCCCCTTGCGGTTGAGCGCCAGCCACGGCAGCACGTCACCCAGCACCTGCGGCTCGAACGCCAACTGGCAGCTCCAGTCCGGGTGCGGACCGACCAGGCGCTCATGCACGCGGCCCATTTTCAGTGGAAACAATTGCGCCGCCTGCTCACACAAGGCCCGCGCCAGCCCGATTGTGCTGGCATCGAAATAAACGTGGGCGTGGTAACCCCTGATCTGCTGCATCTGAACCCCTCTGAAAACTGTTCGAACCCTTGCTGGTTCCTGCGGGTCAAACATCATACAGGCGCTGGAAAACAGGAAGCCCAGCCATGAAAAATGCCGAAACCCCCGTCGTGAAAGTGGTGCTTTATGGTGCCATGAGTAGCTTGGGCAGTGCGCTGATGGCTGAGATGCTGCGGCGCCAGCATGAAGTGATCGCAATTCTCGATGACCTCAATGCGCTGGCACCCCGTCCGGGGCTGCGCACCAAGACTGGCGACCTGTTCGACGCGCAACGGGTCAAGCAGAGTGTGGCCGGCAGCTCCGTGGTCATCTGCCTACTGGACGCTCCAGGTTTACCGTTCAGCAGCGAACACGTGGAAAAAACCATCGTACCGGGCCCGGTAGAGCAGGTGCTGGCAGTAGATGCGCTAATCGATGGCATGCAGGCAGCAAAAATCGCCCGATTGTTTCTGGTGGGTGATTTCGACGTGCTGGACGATCCGGAAACCGAGGACAGCTTGGAACGTCACGCCGCCGAGGAAATCCGCGAAGCACTGCAGAGCAGCCCTTTGCAGTGGACGATGGTTAACGAACCGCGCGGCATACCGGGACTGACCATCGAACATTTTGCCCAAATCGGGGGCAACCTCGAGCCGGGACTGGCCGAACCACTCGGACGACTGGCCCGCACCGCCGCGGGCATTGCCGATGAATTGCACTTGAACCTGCACATCCGAGAGCACGTCAACTTCATCGCCACCGACAGCTAAACCGCAATGGACGGCAGTGTCAGGCCGTTGAGTGATTGCGCACTGCTGGCCTGCTCTGCCATCAACCAATCCACAAACTGCTGGATCAACGCTCCGCGTCGTTTGCGCTGGGGCAACACCACGTAGTAACCCAGCCTCGACATCACCGTTTCGCCGATCGGTCGACACAACAACCCCTGCGTCAGTAAGTTATCCACAAGGTGGCGCCAGCCGATGGCAACGCCTTGGCCACCAATCGCCGCCTGAATCAGCAAGGTGTAATTGTCGAAGCGCAACTGCCCGGGTGCCGGGGGCGAAGTGATGCCCAGTTCGCGGAACACACCACTCCAGTCGAACCAGTTACTGCTGTGCTCCCCACGCAGGTGCAGCAACGGAAACTCCAGCAATGCGTGGGCCGGCAAGGGCAGGGGACGTTCGCTCAACAACTGCGGGCTGCACACCGGAAACACTTCTTCGCTGAACAGCCAATGGCTTTCACCCTGCTTGAAGCGGCCATCGCCGAACAGTACCGCCACATCGATATCGGTACGTAGCATGTTATGGCTGCGTTCACTGGTGACCAGGCTGACATCCACCTGCGGATTGGCCGCGTGAAAGCGGTGCAGACGCGGCATCAACCAATAGGCGGCGAAGGCAAAATCCGTGGCCACCTGCAGCACTTCATGCTGTTGCTGTGCGCTGATCGCGCTCAATCCTGCGTCGATATTCTGCAAACCTAGCTGAACCTGCTCGAAAAGGATCTGCCCGGCCTCAGTCAGTTCGATTCCACGGTAAATGCGATCGAACAGGCGTGTCGACAGTTGCTCTTCCAGGCGCTTGATCTGCTGGCTGATGGCCGGTTGCGTGGTGCCCAGCTCAACCGCCGCGGCGGTAAAACTTCGCTGACGGGCCGCCGCTTCGAAGGCACGAAGCAGATCCAGTGACAGGTCACCAAGGGCGTCATACATAAGCTGTGCTTATCCTAGTCATTGCCGCGCGTGGGCTTTACCGCAAGCTGTGAGGGTTTCATTCTCGAAACCAGCACTCTCGCATAAACATCCACTATGGAATGCCGCGATCACATGAAGCGCAAGAACATTCTTTTCATCATGGCCGATCAAATGGCTGCGCCAATGTTGCCGTTCTACGGCCCATCGCCCATCAAACTGCCTAATCTCAGCCGCCTCGCCGCACAAGGCGTGGTGTTCGACTCGGCTTATTGCAACAGCCCATTGTGCGCGCCCTCGCGCTTTACCCTCGTCAGCGGCCAGTTGCCGAGCAGGATCGGTGCCTACGACAACGCCGCCGATTTCCCCGCCGACGTACCGACCTACGCCCACTACCTGCGCCGCCTCGGCTACCGCACCGCCTTGTCGGGCAAGATGCATTTCTGCGGGCCAGACCAGCTGCATGGCTACGAAGAACGCCTGACCAGTGACATCTATCCGGCTGACTACGGCTGGGCAGTGAACTGGGATGAGCCGGACGTGCGCCCGACCTGGTACCACAACATGTCGTCGGTACTGCAAGCCGGCCCGTGCGTGCGCACCAATCAACTGGATTTCGACGAAGAGGTGGTGTTCAAGGCCCAGCAGTACCTGTTCGACCATATTCGCGAGGACGGCGACCAGCCGTTCTGCCTGACCGTTTCCATGACTCACCCACACGATCCGTACACGATTCCCAAGGCTTTCTGGGATTTGTACGACGATGCAGACATTCCGCTGCCTGTAACCCCGGACCCGCATGACCTCGACCCGCACTCGCAACGTCTGCTCAAGGTCTACGACCTGTGGGACAAGCCGCTGCCTGTGGATAAAATCCGCGACGCCCGCCGCGCCTATTTCGGCGCGTGCAGCTATATCGACAGCAACGTCGGCAAACTCCTGCAAACTCTCGAGGATACCGGGCTGATTGATGACACCATCATTGTGTTTTCCGGCGACCACGGCGACATGCTCGGCGAGCGCGGCCTCTGGTACAAAATGCACTGGTATGAAATGGCTGCTCGGGTGCCGCTGCTAGTCAGCGCACCAGGGCAGTTCGGTGCCAGCCGGGTCAGCGCCAGTGTTTCCACGGCGGACCTGTTGCCAACCTTCGTCGAACTGGCCGGCGGCTCGCTGGAACCGGGCTTGCCGCTGGACGGCCGCTCGCTGGTCCCGCACCTGCAAGGGCAGGGCGGTCACGACGAGGTGTTTGGCGAATACATGGCCGAAGGCACCGTCAGCCCGTTGATGATGATTCGCCGCGGTGCCTACAAATTCATCTACAGCGAAGACGACCCTTGCCTACTCTTCGACGTACAGAATGACCCTCGCGAACTGGAAGAACTCAGTCATTCGCCGCAACATCGCCAGTTGTTCGACGATTTTCTCGCCGAAGCGCGGGCCAAATGGAACATTCCGGCGATTCACCAGCAGGTGCTCGCCAGCCAGCGGCGCCGACGCTTCGTGGCCGAGGCGCTGACCCTCGGCAAGCTGAAGAGCTGGGATCACCAGCCACTGGTGGACGCCAGTCAGCAGTACATGCGCAACCACATCGACCTCGACGATCTGGAGCGTAAAGCACGTTATCCACAACCCTGCCAAAACCAATAATGTTAAGGGGAAGTCCATGCAAAGGTTATCCACAGTACTGACGGTCGGGCTCCTGGCTCTGGGCAGTGCATCGGCGTTTGCCGATCAGAGTTGCGAGACCGTGAAAATGGCCGACCCGGGCTGGAGCGATATCGCCGCGACCAATGCCATCACCGGGTTTCTGCTGGACGGTATGGGCTACAAGGCCAAGGTCGACACCCTCGCGGTGCCGATCACCTTTGGCGGGCTGAAGGATGGCCAGGTCGATGTATTCCTGGGTAACTGGATGCCGGCGCAGCAGGGCTTCTATGACAAGTTCGTCGCCAACGGCGATGTCACGCAATTGGCGAAGAACCTCGACGGCACCGAATTCACCCTCGCTGTTCCGGACTACGTGTGGGACGCGGGTGTGCATAACTTTGCCGACCTGAACAAATACGCCGACAAGTTCGACCACAAGATCTACGGCATCGGCTCCGGTGCTCCAGCGAACATCTCCCTGCAAGAGATCATCAAGAAAAACGATTTCGACATGGGCCAGTGGAAACTGGTCGAGTCCAGCGAGCAGGCGATGCTGGCGGAAGTGTCCCGCGCGGTGAAAAAGCAGAAATTCGTGACCTTCCTCGGCTGGACGCCGCACCCGATGAACGTGCAGCTGAAAATGCACTATCTGAAGGGTGGCGAGAAATACTTCGGTGACACCGGCAGCGTGCATACCCTGACCCGCAAAGGTTATGCACAGGCCTGCCCGAACGTTGGCAAACTGCTGAGCAACCTGAGCTTCACCCAGGACATGGAGAACAGCATCATGGCCGAGGTGGTGAACAAGAAAGTCAGCAATGCCGACGCAGCCAAGGCGTGGATCAAGGCCAACCCGGCGGTGTTGGATAAATGGCTCGATGGAGTGAAGACCGTGGACGGCAAGGATGCGCTGCCAGCGGTCAAAGCGAAACTCTGATGATTACCTGTGGCGAGGGAGCTTGCTCCCGCTCGGCTGCGCAGCAGACGCAATCCGGTTACCTCGATGAGTCAGACACATCGTGATTGCCCTTTTGGGACCGCTACGCGGTCCAGCGGGAGCAAGCTCCCTCGCCACAATGATCGCGTTGTCCTGCTACCCTTGCGCAAAATCCCCAACCGAGAGGCCCCATGGCCCTGCCAAGCCGCCATTCACTCTTCCCCTTCCTCACCTGGCTGCCCCGGCAAACCCGCGCCAGTGTCGGTCGCGACCTGATCGTTGGCCTCAGCGGCGCGATTCTCGCGTTGCCGCAATCCATTGCCTACGCACTGATTGCCGGCCTGCCGCCGGAATACGGCCTGTACGCCGCAATCATCCCGGTGTTGATCGCTTGCCTGTGGGGCTCGTCGTGGCATTTGATCTGCGGTCCTACGGCGGCCATCTCCATTGTCTTGTACGCCAGCGTCAGTCCTCTGGCCGTTCCTGCGTCGCAGGACTACGTCATGTTGATCCTGTTGCTGACGTTTCTTGCCGGCCTCTTTCAGTGGATGCTGGGATTGCTGCGCTTTGGCGCACTGGTGAATTTCGTCTCGCATTCGGTGGTGCTCGGCTTCACCCTGGGTGCCGCCGTGGTGATTGCCATCGGTCAATTGCCTAACCTGCTGGGACTGGACTTGCCCAGTCAGGCTACCGCGCTGGATAGCTTCATCACCTTGTTGCGCCATCTCGGCGAAATGGACAAGCCTTCACTGGCACTGGGGCTGGCGACGGTGGTGGTGGGCGTGATCCTCAAGCTGCTGCTGCCACGCTGGCCGACGCTCTTGATCACCCTGGTTCTCGGCGGCTTGCTGGTTTGGCTCTGGCCATCAATGTTCGGCCATGTGCAACTGGTCAGCGCCTTTACCGGCAAACTGCCGCCCTTCAGTCCATTGCCGCTGGACCTTGATCTGATCCTGCGCCTGCTGCCCAGCGCGGTAGCGGTAGGAATGCTCGGGTTGGTCACCAGCCTGTCGATTGCCCGCTCGATCTCCGCACGTTCGCAGCAATTACTTGACGCGAACCAGGAAGTTCGTGCCCAAGGCCTGTCGAACATCGTCGGTGCGTTTTTTTCCGGATCACTGTCAGCCGGCTCCTTCACTCGCTCAGGCCTGAGCTATGAAGCGGGGGCCTGTTCGCCACTGGCCGGGATTTTTTCGGCATTGTGGGTGGCGCTGTTTGCGATCTTCGGCGCGAGCCTGATCGCGCACATCCCGATTCCGGCCATGGCCGGCAGCATTCTGTTGATCGCCTGGGGGCTGGTGGACCATCGCGGCATTCGCGCGTTGTTGCGGGTCAGCCGCGCCGAATTCGTGGTCATGGCGCTGACCTGCGTCGCCACCCTGCTGCTGGAATTGCAGACGGCAATCTACGCCGGTGTGCTGGCCTCGCTTTTTTTCTACCTCAAGCGCACATCGCAACCACGGGTGCAGCATGTGCGGGATGGCGAGGAAGACATTCTGCGGGTGGGCGGCTCGATCTTTTTCGGCGCCAGCCATTACCTGCAAGTGCGCCTGCAACGCATGCACGGCGCGCGCGTGGTGATCGAGGCGCAGCAGATCAACTTCATCGACTATTCAGGAGTGGAAATGCTGCACCAGGAAGCGCGGCGCCTGCTTCGCCAGGACCGCAGCCTGACCTTGCGCCGAGCCCGGCCGCAGGTGGTGGAAGAGTTGAGGAAGCTGGAAGGGGCACAGAAGTGCCCGATCCGGTTTGAAGATTAAAGAGATCGCTGCCTTCGGCAGCTCCTACGGGTTGTGTGATCACCAGTAGGAGCTGCCGAAGGCTGCGATCTTTTGACTTTAAAGGGCCAGTTGCCGGCGAAGCTCAGCCAATACCGGCGCTGTATCCGGGCGTACACCGCGCCACAGAAAGAAGGCCTCGGCTGCCTGCTCGGCCAGCATCCCCAAGCCATCCATCACCACTGCCGCGCCGTTTTCGCTGGCCCAGCGGCAGAACGAGGTCGGCTCCTTGCCGTACATCATGTCGTAGCACACCGTTTTGCCAGGCTCGATCAGGCTGGCAGCAATCGGTGGCACATCGCCGGTCAGGCTCGCCGACGTCGCGTTGATGATCAGGTCCACCGACTCCCGTAACCAGTCGTAGCCACTGGCCGAGACCGGCCCCAGATCGCAGAACAGTTCCGCCAGCAACTCGGCCTTTTCCACCGTGCGATTGGCGATGATCACCGATGCCGGCTGCTCGGCCAGCAACGGCTCCAAAGCACCGCGCACCGCGCCGCCAGCACCGAGCAGCAGGATGCGTTTGCCTTTGAGGCTGAACCCGGCATTGACCGTCAGGTCGCGCACCAGCCCGGCACCGTCGGTGTTGTCGCCCAGCAAACTGCCATCGGCCAGTTTGCTCAGGGTGTTCACCGCGCCCGCCCGCTGCGCCCGTGCCGTCAGGCTGTTCGCCAGCCGATAGGCTTCCTCCTTGAACGGCACCGTCACATTGGCGCCACGCCCTTCGAGGAAAAACGTCCGGGCACAGGTGGAAAAGTCGTCCAGTGGCGCCAGTAGCGTGTTGTAGTCCAGCTTCTGCGCGGTCTGCTCGGCGAACAAGCGATGGATCAACGGCGACTTGCTGTGGCCAATCGGGTTACCGAATACGACATAACGGTCCATCAGGATTCCTCGTTCAGGCTTCGGCCAACCAATCGCGGTCTTGCAGGAAGTACTCGGTCAGGCGCGCTTCTTCGCTGCCGGGCTCGGCCTTCCAGTCGTAGGCCCAGCGCACTTGCGGCGGCAGCGACATCAGGATCGACTCGGTACGTCCGCCCGATTGCAGGCCGAACAGCGTGCCACGGTCATAAACCAGGTTGAACTCGACATAGCGCCCACGGCGGAACTCCTGGAATTCCCGCTGTTTTTCGGTGAACGCATCGTTCTTGCGGCGCTGCACGATGGGCAGATAGGCGTCGATGTACGCATCACCGATGGCGCGCATGAAGGCGAAGCTGGTGTCGAAATCCCACTCGTTCAGGTCGTCGAAAAACAACCCGCCGATGCCACGCGGCTCGTGACGATGCTTGATGTGGAAGTAGCTGTCGCACCAGGCCTTGTAACGCGGGTAGACGTCCGGGCCGAACCGCGCACAGGCCTGCTCGGCGACACGGTGCCAGTGGATGCAGTCTTCTTCGTTGCCGTAATACGGGGTCAGGTCGAAGCCGCCGCCAAACCACCAGACCGGTTCTTCACCTTCTTTTTCCGCGATGAAAAAGCGCACGTTGGCGTGGGAAGTCGGCACGTGCGGGTTGTGCGGGTGAATCACCAGCGAAACGCCGAGGGCTTCGAAGCCACGGCCGGCCAGTTCCGGTCGATGAGCGCTGGCAGACGGTGGGAGACCGCTGCCGAAGACATGGGAAAAGTTGACGCCGCCCTTTTCAATCACCGCGCCGTTTTCTATCACGCGGGTGCGACCGCCACCGCCCGCCGGCCTGGTCCAGACGTCTTCGACGAATTGCGTGCCACCGTCTTCGGCCTCCAGAGCGGCGCAAATACGGTCTTGCAGGTCGAGCAGGTAGGCTTTTACGGCCTCGGTGCGGGTCGTCATGTCATCACCTTGAATCGGGCAAAACAACGCGGCGCTCCATTGGAGCTCAGCCTGCGCAAATGGGCGCGTAGCATACCATCGCAAGTCACCCCGCCGCAGTTGACGAAGATCAAGCTTAGGAGTCCGATAGGGAGCTTGGTAAAACGACCTATGGAGAGTTCTGATGGCAAAGCGTATCCAGTTCCGCGCCCATGGTGGCCCCGAAGTGCTCGAATATGTGGATTACCAGCCCGCCGAGCCAGGTCCGAAGGAAGTGCGCGTGACCAACAAGGCCATCGGCCTGAACTTCATCGACACCTATTACCGCAGTGGCCTGTACCCACCACCGTCCCTACCGTCGGGTGTCGGCTCGGAAGGTGCAGGCGTGGTCGAGGCGGTGGGCAGCGAAGTGAGCCGCTTCAAGATCGGCGATCGCGTCGCCTATGGCAGCGGCCCTCTGGGCGCCTACAGCGATCTTCACGTCTTGCCCGAGGCTAATCTGGTGAAACTGCCGGACGCCATCAGCTTCGAACAGGCCGCCGGCGTGATGCTCAAGGGCCTGACCGTGCAGTACCTGCTGCGTCAGACTTATGAACTCAAGGGTGGCGAAACCATCCTGTTCCATGCCGCGGCCGGCGGGGTCGGTTCCCTGGCCTGCCAATGGGCCAGAGCCTTGGGCGTCAAGTTGATCGGCACCGTCAGCTCGGCGGAGAAGGCCGCGCTGGCCAAGGCCAACGGCGCCTGGGCGACCATCGACTACAGCCATGAAAATGTCGCGCAACGCGTGCTGGAATTGACCGACGGCAAAAAAGTCCCGGTGGTGTACGACGGTGTTGGCAAGGACACCTGGCTGACTTCACTCGATAGCGTCGCGCCACGCGGGCTGGTGGTGAGTTTCGGCAATGCGTCCGGCGCGGTCGACGGTGTGAACCTGGGGATCCTGGCAGGGAAAGGCTCGCTGTACGTAACCCGGCCAACCCTGGGCACTTATGCGAACAACGCCGAGAACCTGCAACGCATGGCCGACGAGTTGTTCGAGATGATCATCGGCGGCAAGCTGACCGTGGACATCAGCCAGCGTTATCCACTGGCTGACGCGGCGAAGGCGCAGACCGAGTTGTCGGCGCGGCGCACGACGGGTTCGGTTGTTCTGCTGCCATAACCCTCTGTGGCGAGGGAGCTTGCTCCCGTTGGGCTGCGCAGCAGCCCTGCATTCGGCAACTGTGTAGTTTCAGTTATAACGCGCCTGCAGTTTTTGCGGGCGCTGCGCACCCGAACGGGAGCAAGCTCCCTCGCCACATGTCCATCCAGCTTTAGTCCGGACGCACAACCCTGCCGGTCGCCAGATCACGAATCACGCTCGGGTTCTTGCGCCCGCCCAAATTGCCACCCAGCACCAGATCCACCTGGCCACGGAAATACTGCTCGACGCGAATCCGCGTACGCGCCGCCGGACGTCCCTGCGGGTTGGCCGACGTCGACACCAGCGGCCCGACCAGCGCGCACAAATCCCGCACCTGAGGGTGATCGCTGACCCGCAGCGCCACGGTTTCATGCACGCCGGTAATCCACTCCGGCAACAGGTTCTGGTGCGGCACCAGCCAGGTGTTCGGACCCGGCCAGGTGCTGGCCATGCGGTCCATCCACAATTCGGGGAAGTCTTCGAAAAGGAAATCGAACTGACGGATGTTGTCGGCGACCAGAATCAGCCCCTTGTCCACAGACCGGCCCTTGATCAGCAGCAGACGTTCCACCGCTTCCTCATCCCAGGGGTCGCAACCCAGGCCCCAGACTGCTTCGGTTGGGTAGGCAATCACCGCCCCGGCGCGAATTGCTTGCGCGGCTTGTTGCACACGCCAACTGTTGACCATGAAAAACACTCCAGAATTAGGCTCTGCGCAGTTTACCGATCTTGTTTATAAAACCTAGCTCACCCGCGCAAACCAGCGCCCGCTTTCGCACACGGCGCGGCCATCCATTTCCAGTTCCGTCAGCGCCGCCAGCACTTTCGGCAGGGCCCAGCCGCTTGCGTCGGCCAGCGCTTCACTGGTGTGAGGCGCGGCATGCAGCAGCTTCAGCAGTGGGTGAGTCGTTGCAGGGATGCAGGTTTCTGTGGATAACGACAGTCGTTGCCAGCCGCGCAAGGCTTCGAGGATATGTTCGATAGTTTCCACCAGCACCGCACCGTCCCGAATCAACTGATGACAGCCGCGGGCACCGGGGTGATGGATCGATCCAGGCATCGCAAACACCTCGCGCCCCTGTTCCGCCGCCAGCCTCGCGGTGATCAGAGAACCGCTGGCGACACTGGCTTCGACCACCAGCACCCCGAGAGACAAACCACTGATGATCCGGTTGCGCCGGGGGAAGTTGCCGGCGCTGGGGCCTGCATCCAGTGGAAACTCCGAAAGCACTGCGCTGCCCGACGCGATCATGGCGTCCGCCAGACGTCTGTTTCGCTGTGGATAAAACTTCTCGAGCCCCGTGCCGAGCACACCAACTGTTTGCCCACCGACGTCGAGCGCGGCCTGGTGCGCGGCGGCGTCAATGCCCAGGGCCAGGCCGCTGGTAATGACAAAACCGGCACCGGCCAGGCTGCGGGAAAACGCGGCAGCGGTGTCCATTCCTGGCCGGGACGCGCGACGGCTGCCGACCATCGCCAGTTGTGGTTTTTCCAGAATGCCCGGATCGCCCGCGACAAATAACAGCGGCGGTGCATCGCTGATTTGTGCCAGCAGTGCCGGATAGTCCGGTTGGTCCCACATCAGTAAATGCTGGGCCGGATGCTCCAGCCAGGCCAATGCATGACTGGCGCCGTCACGGATCTCGGTGCTACGCCTGGCCTCGGAACAGGCCAGTGGCAAACCCAGCGCGCGCCAGGCACTGGCCGGTGCGCTGATCGCTTTTGACGCCGAGCCAAAGGCTTCAAGCAGCTTCTTGAAACGTGCCGGACCGAGTTCCGGCAAGCGGTGCAGACGTAATCGAGCTTCCAGTTCCGCGGGGGAAACCGGTGTAACAGTAGGCAGCGACATGGATCATCCTTGATCGTAATAAGCACCCGTACAAACGGGAATAAGCTGTGGATAACTCTGTTGGTAACTTGTGAAGCACTCTTACGGATTTCGCACCTTGTCCATCACCGACAGCGAGCGCGAAGCGCTGAGCACCAGCCCATAGCTGAGCTTGTCGTAGGTACGGAAAACCATCAGCAGACCAGCGCGCTCATCGGGAATTTTCAACGGCTGACCGGTTATCCGGTCGCGCACGGTTTCGCCGGTCTTCATCACCGCCAGCAGATTGCCTTCGGCCAGGCCGTCGCGCTGCCCCTTGTTCAGTGTTACCACGTCCAACTCGCCGATCTGCGTGACCCCACGCGGCACATCGATGATCAAACCGTTGATTTCGTGGCTCGGTGTGCTGGGCGTAAAGGTCGAGTTGATCGCGCGCTCCTCACCGCCGAACAAGCGATCGCCGAGGCGGACCTCCTGGGTTGTGCGTTGCAACTCCAGGGTGGCGACCTCACCTTCGATGGCCACGACCTCGCCGCCGCCGATGTCATCGGCGTTGATCCCCAGGATTTCCTTGCTCTGCGGATCGGTGTAGACCTTGCCTTGGCGGAAAATGCCGTACGCCGGTTGCGCCGGATCGAAATGGCCGCGGGCAAAAATGCGGTCACCCGCGCCACTGAGCACGCGCTCGGCATCGCCTGCGACGATGTAGGGCGCCTTGTCGAAATCCTCGGCCTTGTCGACGATGCGGTTGCTCAGCAAAAAGCTGTTGATCGATTTCAGCGCAATGCCGGGGATAGCCTCGGTTACCGGGCTGCTACGCACCTGAGGCGACAGCTTTATGGTGGGAATATCTTCCCGAAGTTGCACTTGCCCGTAGGCCAGACCGGCCGAGGCCAGTAGCAGCAGGGCGAGTAGTGATTTCCTCATGCGGTGAATCCCTTTATTATGTGCGTTCGCGTGAAACGCCAGAGCCATCAGAGGCTCGCTCCCTGCTTGCTTATCAAGACTTGCTTGTCAACAAAAGGGAGCTACGTTTTACAACGGTAGCCTGCATCTTCGGACTGCCAGGCCATCGACCCGACCTTACTTCACACGTGCACTAATCAAGCTTATGGCCATTTTAAACATCCTCGAATTCCCTGATCCGCGTCTGCGCACTATCGCCAAACCAGTGGCCGTAGTGGACGACGAAGTGCGTCAGTTGGTCGACGACATGTTTGAAACAATGTATGAAGCGCCTGGCATCGGCCTCGCCGCTACCCAGGTCAACGTGCACAAACGTATCGTCGTGATGGACCTCTCCGAAGACCGCAGCGAACCGCGAGTGTTCATCAACCCCGAATTCGAACCCCTGACCGACGAGATGGAGCAATACCAGGAAGGCTGCCTTTCGGTACCGGGCTTCTACGAAAACGTCGATCGCCCGCAAAGGGTCAAGGTCAAGGCGCTGGACCGCGATGGCCAACCCTACGAACTGATCGCCGAAGGCCTGCTCGCGGTGTGCATCCAGCATGAATGCGACCACCTCAACGGCAAATTGTTCGTTGATTACCTGTCGACGCTCAAACGCGACCGCATCAAGAAGAAGCTGGAAAAACAGCATCGCCAAAACGCTTGATGCCCTCCTTCAAAGGCTTGCCGCGGCAAGCCTTTTTCTTTTCAAGATGCTTTGCAATAGAGAACACCCATGACTGAGCCACTGCGCATCGTCTTTGCCGGCACCCCCGAATTCGCCGCCGAACACCTCAAGGCCCTGCTCGACAGCCCTTACGAGATCGTCGCGGTCTACACCCAACCGGATCGTCCGGCCGGTCGCGGGCAAAAACTGATGCCAAGCCCGGTCAAGCAACTGGCGCTGGAGAACAATATCCCGGTGCTGCAACCGCCGACCCTGCGCAACGAAGATGCCCAGGCGGAACTGGCCGCGCTCAAGCCGGACTTGATGGTGGTGGTCGCCTACGGCCTGATCCTGCCGCAAGTGGTGCTGGATATTCCGCGCCTGGGTTGCATCAACAGTCACGCCTCGCTGCTGCCGCGCTGGCGTGGTGCGGCGCCGATCCAGCGCGCCGTGGAAGCGGGGGACGCCGAAAGCGGCGTGACCGTAATGCGCATGGAAGCCGGCCTCGATACCGGGCCGATGCTGCTCAAGATCGCCACGCCGATCAGCGCCGAAGACACCGGTGGCAGCCTGCATGATCGTCTGGCCGAAATGGGCCCGCCGGCCGTGGTCCAGGCGATTGCCGGCCTCGCCGCCGCAACACTGGAGGGCGAAGTGCAGGACGACAGCCTGGCCACCTATGCGCATAAATTGAACAAGGACGAAGCACGCATCGACTGGAGTCGCCCGGCGGTTGAGCTGGAGCGTCTGGTGCGTGCCTTCAACCCGTGGCCGATCACCCACAGCACCTTGAACGGCGAAGCCCTGAAAGTGCTGGCCGCAAATCTGGCTGAAGGCAAAGGCGCCCCGGGTGAAATCCTTAGCGCCAGCAAGGACGGTCTGATCGTCGCCTGCGGCGAGCAGGCCTTGTGCCTGACCCGTCTGCAATTGCCCGGCGGCAAGGTGCTGAACTTCAGTGACCTGTTCAACAGCCGCCGTGAGAAATTCGCCACCGGAACGATCCTCGGTCAAGCGGCGGACGCTCAATGAATCCGCGTCTGGCCGCCGCCAAGGCACTCGCCGCAGTCCTGAGCGGCAAAGCCTCGCTCAACAGTTCGCTGCCAACACAAATGGACAAGGTCGACGACCGTGATCGCGGCTTCACCCAGGACCTGGCATTCGGCACCGCACGCTGGCAGCCACGCTTGTCCGCGCTGGCGGCCAAACTGTTGCAGAAGCCGTTCAAGGCAGCCGACGCCGATGTCGAAGCGTTGCTGTTGGTCGGTCTCTATCAATTGCTCTACACCCGCGTCCCGGCCCACGCCGCCATCGGCGAAACCGTCGGTTGCGCCGACAAGCTGAAAAAGCCTTGGGCCAAGGCATTGCTCAACGCTGTGCTACGCAATGCTCAGCGCGAAAGCGAAACGATTTTCGCCGAGCTGGAACGTGATCCGGTGGTGCGCACCGCCCACCCGCGCTGGTTGCAGAAATCCCTGAAGGCGTTCTGGCCCGAGCAATGGGAAGCCATTTGCGCCGCCAACAATGCGCATCCGCCGATGATTCTGCGGGTCAACCGTCGTCATCACAGCCGTGATGCCTATCTCGGATTGTTGACCGACGCCGGTATCGCCGCGACGCCATGCATTTATAGCCGCGATGGCATCGTGCTCGAAGCCGCCACCGACGTGCGCGGCCTGCCAGGCTTCGCCGAGGGCTGGATCAGCGTGCAGGACGAGGCCGCGCAACTGGCTGCCGATCTGCTCGACCTCGCGCCAGGCCAACGGGTGCTGGACGCCTGCTGCGCACCGGGCGGCAAGACCTGCCACATCCTCGAAGCCGAGCCAAAACTGGCCGGCGTCGTGGCCGTAGACCTTGAAGCCAAGCGACTGATACGGGTGCGGGAAAACCTCGAACGCCTGAAACTGAGCGCCGAACTGATTGCCGCCGACGGTCGCGACACTCAGGCGTGGTGGGACGGCAAGCCGTTCCAGCGCATCCTGCTGGACGCGCCATGCTCGGCCACCGGCGTGATTCGTCGTCACCCGGACATCAAGCTGACCCGCCAACCCGACGACATCGCCGCGCTGGCGCTGCTGCAGGGCGAGTTGCTCGATGCCATGTGGAAAACCCTGGAAGTCGGGGGCATCCTGCTGTACGCCACCTGTTCCACGCTGCCGACCGAAAACACCGAAGTCATCGAAGCCTTCCTCGCCCGAACGCCGGGTGCCCGGGAACTGGACCTCGCCACGGCGGCCGGCATCAAGCAGCCCCATGGTCGCCAGTTGCTGGCCCAGGAAGGTGGCCACGATGGTTTCTACTACGCCAAGCTGATCAAGATCGCCGCCGCTCGCGGTTAAATGGATTCAATGGAGTGACTGGATGAAAATCATCATCCTTGGTGCAGGGCAGGTCGGCGGTTCGCTGGCCGAACACCTGGCCAGTGAAGCCAACGACATTACTGTGGTCGACACCGATGGCGAGCGCCTGCGCGACCTTGGTGACCGCCTGGACATCCGCACGGTACAAGGTCGTGGCTCATTCCCGACCGTGTTGCGCCAAGCCGGAGCGGATGACGCCGACATGCTGGTCGCGGTGACCAACAGCGACGAAACCAACATGGTCGCCTGCCAGGTCGCCCATACCCTGTTCCACACCCCGACCAAGATCGCCCGGGTTCGCGAAGCCGCGTACCTGACCCGCGAAGAGCAGCTGTTCCAGAACGAAGCGATTCCGGTGGACGTTCTGATCAGCCCGGAACAAGTGGTCACCAACTATATAAAGCGCCTGATCCAGCACCCCGGCGCCTTGCAGGTGATCGACTTCGCCGAAGGCAAGGCGCAACTGGTGGCGGTACGGGCGTACTACGGCGGGCCGCTGGTGGGCCAGCAACTGCGGCAGTTGCGTGAACACATGCCGAACGTGGAAACCCGCGTCGCGGCGATTTTCCGTCGTGACCGGCCGATCCTGCCCCAGGGCGACACGGTGATCGAGGCCGACGACGAGGTGTTTTTCATCGCCGCCAAGGCGAATATTCGCGCGGTGATGAGCGAAATGCGCCGTCTCGACGAAACCTATAAACGCATCGTCATCGCCGGTGGCGGGCAGATTGGCGAGCGTCTGGCCGAGGCCATCGAAAGCCGTTATCAGGTGAAAATCATCGAGATGAACCCGGCGCGCTGCCGTCATCTCTCCGACACACTGGACAGCACGGTAGTGTTGCAGGGCAGTGCTTCAGACCGCGACCTGCTGATGGAAGAGAACATCGCCGACGCCGACCTGTTCCTGGCGCTGACCAACGACGACGAAGCCAACATCATGTCATCGTTGCTGGCCAAGCGACTGGGCGCGAAGAAGGTGATGACCATCATCAACAACCCGGCCTATGTCGATCTGATCCAGGGCGGCGACATCGACATCGCCATCAGCCCGCAACTGGCGACCATCGGCACCTTGCTGGCCCACGTGCGCCGAGGCGACATCGTCAGCGTGCACTCACTGCGCCGGGGTGCGGCGGAGGCCATCGAGGCAATTGCCCATGGCGATGCGAAATCGAGCAAGGTGATCGGCAAGGCCATCGAGAACATCGGCCTGCCGCCAGGCACCACCATCGGTGCGATTATCCGCGACGAAGAAGTGATCATCGCCCACGACAACACCGTGATCGAAGCGGGCGACCATGTGATTCTGTTCCTTGTGGATAAAAAGCATATTCGCGATGTGGAGAAGCTGTTTCATGTGGGGTTGAGCTTCTTCTGATCCGGATTTTTCGGCGATCAGACTGGCCTCATCGCGAGCAAGCTCGCTCCCACAGGGTTCTCGGTCGTACACAGCATTTGTGTTTCTGAAGATCAACTGTGGGAGCGAGCTTGCTCGCGATAGCGGACTTCCAGATACCGGATATTTTCCTGACACACCTCAAAAAGGAATCCACTGATGATCGAATCCCTGGAAAAAATGCTCGCCAAGGGTGTGGATAACTCATTGCTGCGCTTCGGCCTGGGCAAGGGCTATCTGGATCTGGGGGAAAACGCCAAGGCTGCGGAGCATTTCCAACGCTGCGTCGAATTCGATCCGAAGTATTCGGCGGCATGGAAACTACTGGGCAAGGCCCATCTGGCGCTGGCGGACTTTACGGCCGCGCGCCAAGCCTGGGAGCAAGGTCTGGAAGCCGCTCGCGCCCATGGCGACAAGCAGGCCGAAAAGGAAATGACGGTGTTCCTGAAGAAGCTCGAGCGTCAGGCGTACTGATCAGAGATAACGCAAACCGATTCCCTCGGCATCCACCTGCACTACTTCCATACGCACCCGCGGCGCGCCTGTGGGTAAGCCCTGCACCTGACCGTAAACCACCGCGCCTTTGGGCAAAGTCGACAACCCCGGATGCTTGACGTAAACGCCGGTGGTCGACAGGTTGCGCGTCTGCCCCAGGCAATCGCCAAAGCTTTCGTGACTGATCTTGATGCGGAATGACTTGCGGTGTTCGGACATCTTCTGCGCCCTTGAGTGAACGGTTGTGGATAACCCCGAGTCCAGGGTCATCCACAGATCATGCCAATCGATTCAATACCAACGCTCTTCACCCGGCGGACGCTTCTTGAAGCGCTTCATGCTCCACATGTACTGGCTCGGGTATGCCCGCACATAGCGCTCGACCACCTGGCTCATGGCCGCGCAGGACTGCGCGGTATCGGTGCTGTACATGGCCTCTGGCGCAGCTTCAAGGATCACTTTGTAGCCGGAACCGTCCGGCAGGCGCAGGGCATGCAGGAACACGCCGACCGCTTTGCCGCCGGCCAGCATGTTCGGCACGAACTTGCTGGTCAGCGCCTGGGTGGCGAAGAACGGCACGAAGATCCCGGCGGATTCGGACGGTTCCGGGTCAGCGGGAATGCCCACTGCACCACCTTTGCGCACTTCCTTGATGACGCTGAGGATGCCTTCCTTGGTGGAAGCGGCGACTTTGTTACCCAACTGCACCCGCTGCTTTTGCAGCAATTCATCCACCGCTTTCAACTTCGGCGGGCGGTAGAAAATGATCGGTTTGCACTGGCTGCAATAGAAGTGGTTCAGCACTTCCCAGTTGCCCAGGTGGCTGGTGATACCGACCACGCCTTTGCCGGAGGCGAGGGCGTCCTTCAAGATGTCGAGGCCTTCAACCTCGCGCACCAGGTCGATGGAGCGCTGGGCCGGCCAGATCCAGGCGCAGGCGCTTTCGGTCAGGGACTTGCCGATGTCCTTAAGGCTCTGTCCGACTAAACGTTCGCGCTCGGCGGGGTCCATGTCCGGAAAGCACTTGGACAGGTTGATCCGCACCACGTCGCGGGAACGGTTCGGGGTTTTCCACATGACCCAGCCAATCGCCGAGCCGACGGCCTGCACGGCCCGCCACGGAAGCAGGGCAAACAGCCGCAGAGCGCCTACCAGCAAGGCGCCTTTCAACTTATCCACAGGTCACTCCTGATTTTGTGCTGTGCGCGAGGCGGCCATTCTAACCGCCGTTCGCCAACTGCGCGTAGCGGTCGCAGTCCCGGGTGTGATCCATCACCATGCCCGAAGCCTGCATTAGCGCATAGCAAATGGTCGGCCCGACGAACGTGAAACCGGCTTTTTTCAGGCCTTTGCTCATTTCCACGGCGATCGGCGTCACGGCCGGGACTTCACTGCGATCCTTGAAATGATTGATCACAGGCACGCCACCGACGAACGACCAGAGAAACGCCACCGGGTCCTCCAGCGCCAGCCAGGCCTGGGCATTGCGCCGGGCCGCGTTGAGCTTGAGGCGGTTGCGGATGATGCCGGGATCGAGCATCAACTCGTCGATTTCGGCATCGCTCATCTGCGCCACGCGCTGGACATCAAAGCCGAACATCACCTGGCGATAGTGCTCGCGTTTGCGCAGCACAGTGATCCAGGAAAGCCCGGCCTGGAACCCTTCGAGCAAAAGCAACTCGAACAAACCCTGCGCATCGCGTAGCGGCGTGCCCCACTCCTGATCGTGATAAGCCATGTACAGCGGATCTTCGGAACACCAAAAGCAGCGTGGCATAAGGCTCCAGGGGGCGTGCGCAGCAATGAATCGGGTATACTCCCGCTCTTTAAATCGCAGCCCAAGAAACAGGTGAATTTCGTGAGCCAGCCTACGCCAGCCGTGCGTACCTTCCAAGACTTGATCCTCGCCCTCCAGCAATACTGGGCCGAGCAAGGTTGTGTGGTACTTCAGCCCTACGATATGGAAGTAGGCGCCGGCACTTTCCACACCGCAACGTTCCTGCGCGCCATCGGCCCGGAAACCTGGAACGCTGCCTACGTGCAGCCAAGCCGTCGTCCGACTGACGGCCGCTACGGCGAAAACCCGAACCGTCTGCAGCACTACTACCAGTTCCAGGTGGTCCTCAAGCCGAACCCGGACAACTTCCAGGAACTGTACCTGGGCTCCCTCAAGCACGTCGGCCTGGACCCGCTGGTCCACGACATCCGCTTCGTCGAAGACAACTGGGAATCGCCGACCCTCGGCGCCTGGGGTCTGGGCTGGGAAGTCTGGCTCAACGGCATGGAAGTGACCCAATTCACCTACTTCCAGCAAGCGGGTGGCATCGAGTGCTACCCGGTGACCGGTGAGATCACCTACGGTCTCGAGCGTCTGGCCATGTACCTGCAAGGCGTGGACTCGGTCTACGACCTGGTCTGGGCTGACGGTCCGTTCGGCAAAGTGACCTACGGCGACGTGTTCCACCAGAACGAAGTGGAGCAGTCCACTTACAACTTCGAACACGCCAACGTCGACAAGCTGTTCGAACTGTTCGATTTCTACGAAAGCGAAGCCAAGCGCCTGATCGAACTCGACCAGCCGCTGCCGTTGCCGAGCTACGAAATGGTGTTGAAGGCTTCCCATACCTTCAACCTGCTGGATGCGCGCCGGGCGATTTCCGTGACTGCGCGTCAGCAATACATCCTGCGTGTACGCACCCTGGCGCGTTCCGTTGCGCAAGCCTACCTGCTGGCTCGTGCCAAGCTGGGCTTCCCGATGGCGACCCCGGACCTGCGTGATGAAGTACTGGCCAAGCTGGAGGCTGCACAATGAGTGCTCTGGATTTTCTGGTTGAACTGGGCACTGAAGAACTGCCACCCAAAGCCCTGAACACCCTGGCCGAGGCATTCCTCGCCGGTATCGACAAGGGCCTGCAAGCTGCCGGCCTGAACTACGAGAGCAAAACCGTTTATGCCGCCCCGCGCCGCCTGGCCGTGCTGATCACCGCACTGGCTACCCAGCAGCCGGATCGCAGCATCAACCTCGACGGCCCCCCACGTCAGGCCGCGTTCGATGCCGAAGGCAACCCGACCCAAGCGGCACTGGGCTTTGCCAAGAAGTGCGGCGTCGACCTGAGCGAAATCGATCAGAGCGGCCCGAAACTGCGCTACAGCCAGAGCATCGCCGGCAAGGCGACCGCAAGCCTGCTGCCGACCATCGTCGAAGATTCCCTGAACGACCTGCCGATCCCGAAACGCATGCGTTGGGGTGCGCGCAAGGAAGAGTTCGTTCGTCCGACCCAGTGGTTGGTGATGCTGCTCGGTGACCAGGTCATCGATTGCACCATCCTCGCCCAGAAGGCCGGCCGCGACTCCCGTGGCCACCGCTTCCATCACCCGGAAAACGTGCGCATCGGTTCGCCGTCCAGCTACCTGGCCGACCTGCGTGCCGCCTACGTTCTGGCCGACGCCAACGAGCGTCGCGAGATCATCAGCAAGCGCACCGAAGAGCTGGCCACCCGTCAGGAAGGCACGGCAATCGTTCCGCCAGCCCTGCTCGATGAAGTGACCGCGCTGGTCGAATGGCCAGTGCCGCTGGTGTGCTCGTTCGAGGAGCGCTTCCTCGACGTGCCGCAGGAAGCCCTGATCACCACCATGCAGGACAACCAGAAGTACTTCTGCCTGCTGGACGCCGACGGCAAGTTGCTGCCACGTTTCATTACCGTGGCCAACATCGAGAGCAAAGACCCACAGCAGATCATCGCCGGTAACGAGAAAGTGGTTCGTCCACGCCTGACCGACGCCGAGTTCTTCTTCAAGCAAGACAAGAAGCAGAAGCTCGAAGACTTCAACCTGCGCCTGCAGAACGTGGTGTTCCAGGAAAAACTCGGCAGCGTCTACGACAAGGCCGAACGTGTTTCCAAACTCGCCGCTTACATCGCAGCGCGCATTGGCGGCAACGCTTCGTGGGCTGCTCGTGCGGGCCTGCTGTCCAAGTGCGACCTGTCGACCGAGATGGTCGGCGAGTTCCCGGAGATGCAAGGTGTCGCCGGTTACTACTACGCCCTCAACGATGGCGAGCCGGAAGATGTCGCACTGGCCCTGAACGAGCAGTACATGCCGCGCGGTGCCGGCGCTGAACTGCCTAGCACCCTGACCGGTGCGGCCGTGGCCATCGCCGACAAGCTCGACACCCTCGTGGGTATCTTCGGTATCGGCATGCTGCCGACCGGCAGCAAAGACCCGTACGCCCTGCGCCGTGCCGCACTGGGCGTGTTGCGTATCCTGATCGAGAAGCAACTGGATCTGGACCTGAACGACGCCGTGGCCTTCGCTGTGAATGCATTCGGTACCAAGGTCAAGGCAGCCGGCCTGAACGAATCGGTACTTGAGTTCATCTTCGACCGCCTGCGTGCCCGCTACGAAGACGAAGGTGTCGATGTCGCGACCTACCTGTCTGTACGTGCCCTGAAGCCAGGCTCGGCCCTGGACTTCGACCAGCGCGTGCAAGCGGTACAGGCCTTCCGCAAACTGCCGGAAGCCGCCGCCCTGGCCGCCGTGAACAAGCGCGTGTCGAACTTGCTGAGCAAGGTCGAAGGCTCCGTTCCGACAGTCGTGGAGGCCAAGTACTTCGACAACGCCAACGAGTTCTCCCTGTACTCGGCGATCCAGCAGGCTGACCAGGCTGTACAGCCAATGGCCGCCTCGCGTCAGTACAGCGAATCCCTGGCACGCCTGGCTGCACTGCGCGAGCCGGTGGATGCGTTCTTCGAAGCTGTGATGGTCAACGCGGAGGACGCAAAAGTCCGCGCCAACCGTTATGCGTTGCTGGCGCGTCTGCGTGGGTTGTTCCTCGGCGTCGCCGACATTTCGCTGCTGGGCTGAGGGATTGCTGTTGAAACTGCTGATTCTCGATCGGGACGGAGTGATCAATTACGACTCCGACGCTTACATCAAGTCGGTGGAGGAGTGGATTCCACTCCCCGGTTCGATCGAAGCCATCGCGCAGTTGAGCAAGGCCGGCTGGACGGTAGCGGTCGCTACCAACCAGTCGGGTATCGCTCGCGGCTATTACGACCTCGCCACCCTGGATGCCATGCACGAGCGCTTGCGCGCGCTGGTGGCGGAGCAGGGCGGTGAAGTCGGCCTGATCGTCTATTGCCCGCACGGGCCGGACGAAGGCTGCGATTGCCGCAAGCCGAAACCCGGGATGCTGAAAACCATCGCCGCTCATTACAACGTGTCGCTGACCAATCTCTGGTTCGTCGGCGACAGCCTTGGTGACCTGGAAGCCGCCAAAGCCGTCGATTCACAGCCAGTTTTGGTAAAGACCGGGAAAGGCGAAAAGACTCAGGGCTTGACCCTTCCGGTTGGCACATTGATTTTTGACGATCTGGCGGCGATTGCCGCAGAACTTATCCACAATTAGAGTGCTTCTGAATTTCCTGGCAAAGGATTGATCAGGAGTGCGCTTTATACAGGCGGGTATTGCCCGCAACGGTAAACGTCACCATGTCGATATTGCAGGCCATCAGAACCTTCCTCTTTTACCTGCTGCTGGGCACCAGCTCCTTGCTGTGGTGCAGCCTGAGTTTTTTTATCGCGCCGTTTCTGCCATTCAAGGCACGTTATCGCTTCATCAACGTGTACTGGTGCCGCTGCGCCTTGTGGCTGAGCAAAGTGTTTTTGGGCATTCGCTACGAAGTGAAGGGGGCCGAGAACGTACCTGAACGGCCTTGCGTCATTCAGTCGAATCACCAGAGCACGTGGGAGACGTTCTTTCTCTCTGCCTACTTCTCGCCGCTGAGCCAGGTGCTTAAGCGTGAATTGCTCTATGTGCCGTTCTTCGGTTGGGCCATGGCCATGCTGCGACCGATCGCCATCGATCGCGACAACCCGAAAGCCGCACTCAAGCATGTGGCGCAAAAGGGTGATGAGTTGCTCAAGGACAATGTCTGGGTGCTGATCTTCCCCGAAGGCACGCGCGTTCCTTTCGGCACCGTTGGAAAGTTCTCGCGCGGTGGCAGCGCCTTGGCGGTCAACGCCGAATTGCCGGTGCTGCCAATTGCGCACAACGCAGGCAAGTTCTGGCCGAAAACCGGTTGGGTGAAGAAGCAGGGCGTCATCACTGTGATCATTGGCGAGCCGATGTATGCCGCAGGCACCGGACCGCGAGCCATCGCTGAATTGAACGACCGGGTCCAGGCGTGGAACGAGCAGATGCAACGGGAAATGGGCTCGCTACCACCGGCTCCGCAAGCGCCGGTTTCAAACGATCAGGTGGCTGTCTGAGATTCTGTGGATAACCTGTGTACCGTTTCATTGAAAACCGTCGTTTTTTGTATGTAACCTTATGATTTTTTTACATATTTTTTTGAATGATAAAAACCATAAAAACGTGCATAAGTTTTTTTTGGACGTAAAAAAACCGGCTGATATAGCCGGTTTTTTTATGCCTGGAACAAACACTGGCTGTCGACCTGACGGGGCGGCCTGGATCACCCGGTTTCATTCTGCAAACAGCGGAATTTGCAGCCTGAATGTCTATCCCACCGAACTTAATCCGACACTCGATTCGCCCACAGATCGTGAGACAGGAGCCGCAACGGGACCGCGCGTTGCTCCGGCGAGACAATAAAAAAGGCCAACGCAATGCGTTGGCCTTTTCGTTGGTATCGACCGGGATCAGAAATCCAGGTTGGACACCGCCAAAGCGTTGCTCTCGATGAAGTCACGACGTGGTTCGACCGCATCACCCATCAGGGTGTTGAAGATCTGGTCCGCGCCAATGGCGTCTTCGATGGTCACTTTGAGCATCCGGCGCTGGCTTGGGTCCATGGTGGTTTCCCACAGCTGATCCGGGTTCATTTCGCCCAGACCTTTGTATCGCTGGATGGTGTGACGCTTGGTGCTTTCAGCCATCAGCCATTCAAGGGCTTCCTTGAACTCGGTCACCGGCTTCTTGCGCTCGCCACGCTGGATGTACGCGCCGTCGTCCAGCAGGGTGCTCAGTTGAGCGCCTAGCGAAACGACAGTCTTGTAATCGTTACTGCCGAAGAAGTCGCGGTTGAAGGTGACGTAGTTCGACAGGCCGTGGGAGATCAGTTCGACCTCTGGCAGCCACACACCACGCTCACGGTCTTCACGCAGGCTGGCCTTGTAGACCAGACCCGACTTCTCGACGGTGCGCAGACGCACTTCGTACTGGGCCAGCCAATCTTGCATCGCTGCGTGATCGGACAGTTGCTCCATGCTCACCGCTGGCAGGTAGATGAAGTGCTCGGTCAGCTCCTGTGGGTACAGGCGCGACAGACGCTTGAGGGTCTTCATCACCAGACGGAAGTCATTCACCAGGCGCTCGAGGGCTTCGCCGGAGATACCCGGTGCATCCTCGTTCAGGTGCAGGCTCGCATCTTCCAGAGCCGACTGCGTCATGTACTCTTCCATGGCGTCGTCGTCTTTGATGTATTGCTCTTGCTTGCCTTTCTTGACCTTGTACAGCGGTGGCTGAGCGATGTAGATGTAGCCGCGTTCGATCAGCTCCGGCAACTGACGGAAGAAGAAGGTCAGCAGCAGGGTACGGATGTGCGAACCGTCGACGTCAGCATCGGTCATGATGATGATGTTGTGGTAACGCAGCTTGTCGATGTTGTACTCGTCGCGGCCGATGCCGCAGCCCAGCGCGGTGATCAAGGTGCCTACTTCTTGCGAAGAGATCATCTTGTCAAAACGCGCCTTCTCGACGTTCAGGATCTTGCCCTTCAGCGGCAGGATGGCCTGGGTCCGACGGTTACGTCCCTGCTTGGCGGAGCCGCCAGCAGAGTCACCTTCCACGAGGTACAGTTCGGAAAGGGCAGGGTCTTTTTCCTGACAGTCAGCCAGTTTACCCGGCAGGCCGGCGATATCCAGCGCGCCTTTACGACGGGTCATTTCACGGGCTTTACGCGCCGCTTCACGAGCACGTGCCGCATCGATCATCTTGCCGACGACCAGCTTGGCTTCGTTCGGGTTTTCCAGCAGGAAGTCGGAGAAGTACTTGCCCATTTCCTGTTCGACCGCGGTCTTCACTTCGGAAGAAACCAGCTTGTCTTTGGTCTGGGAACTGAACTTCGGATCCGGTACTTTCACCGAAATGATCGCGGTCAGGCCTTCACGGGCATCGTCACCGGTGGTCGCGACTTTGTGCTTCTTCGCCAGACCTTCGGCTTCGATATAGGTATTCAGGTTACGCGTCAGTGCGGAACGGAAACCCACCAGGTGAGTACCGCCATCGCGCTGTGGAATGTTGTTGGTGAAACACAACAGGTTCTCGTTGAAGCTGTCGTTCCACTGCAAGGCGATTTCCACGCCGATGCCGTCTTCGCGCTGAATATTGAAGTGAAACACCTGGTTGACCGCAGTCTTGTTGGTGTTCAGGTATTCAACGAACGCTCGCAGGCCGCCTTCGTACTTGAACAACTCTTCCTTGCCGCTGCGCTCATCCTTGAGGACGATGCCGACACCGGAGTTGAGGAAGGACAGTTCACGAATCCGCTTGGCCAGGATGTCCCAGCTGAAGTGGATGTTCTTGAACGTCTCGGCCGATGGCTTGAAGTGAATCTGGGTGCCGGTGGTTTCACTCTCACCAACGATTTTCATCGGTTCTTGTGGAACACCGTGGACGTAAGTCTGTTCCCAGATTTTGCCGCTGCGGCGCACCGTAAGAACAAGCTCTTTGGACAGTGCGTTCACTACCGACACACCTACACCGTGCAGGCCACCGGATACTTTGTAGGAGTTGTCGTCGAACTTACCGCCGGCATGCAGTACGGTCATGATGACCTCGGCTGCCGAAACACCTTCTTCTTTGTGCACGTCTACCGGGATGCCACGACCGTTGTCACGAACGGTTATGGACTCATCCGGGTGAATGATGATGCTGATGTCGTCGCAGTGGCCGGCGAGAGCTTCGTCGATCGAGTTATCGACCACTTCGAACACCATGTGGTGCAGACCGCTGCCATCGTCGGTGTCACCAATGTACATACCGGGACGTTTGCGTACGGCATCCAGGCCTTTCAGCACTTTAATGCTCGTTGAGTCGTACGTATTTTCTTCGCTCAATGCCTTCACTCCCGATGGTCGTGGGTCTGGGTGATACGGCCCTGTTCCACGTGGAACAGAGCGACTGGCGTTTCCGTCTGCCAGCCTTCCCTCAATAATTCGTGATCTACACAGGTGATAAAGACCTGGCAGCGTAAGTCTTCCAACAAGCGGCAAAGCGCGCGACGGTGGTGCTCGTCCAGTTCGGACGGCAAGTCATCCACCAGATAAATACACTGACCGCGTCGAGCCTGGCTGACCAAGTGACCTTGGGCAATCCGCAATGCGCAAACCACCAACTTCTGCTGGCCACGGGACAAGATGTCCGCAGCGTTATGCGCGCCCAGTCTGAGCCGCAAATCAGCACGTTGTGGTCCGGCCTGGGTATGCCCCATTTGCTGGTCCCGCTGAAGAGACCCGGCGAGCACAGTACTCAGTTCACGGTCCTTGTCCCAGCCGCGGTAATAGCTGAGCGTCAAGCCTTCAAGCTCAACCAGATCGCTCAAGGTTTGTTCAAAGACTGGTTTCAAGGCTTTGATATAAGCGCGGCGGTATTCATCAATTTCAGCGCTGGCCTGGCACAGTTCCCTGTCCCAAACCGCTTGCGAAACGGCGTCAAGTGTACCATGCCGAAGCCAAGAGTTTCTCTGGCGCAGGGCCTTCTGCAAGCGCTGCCAGGTTGACATGAAGCGCGGTTCCACGTGGAACACCCCCCAGTCAAGAAACTGCCGGCGAATCTTCGGTGCACCTTCCAGCAATCGAAAACTGTCCGGATTGATCAGCTGCAGTGGCAGGATCTCGGCCAGTTGCGCGGCGCTGCGAGCATTCTGCCCATCGATACGGATCTGGAATTCGCCCTGTCGATCCCGTGATATGCCCAAGGCGCTATGCCCACCCTCCGCTAGCTCAACCTGGCCAAAGACCGTGCATGCCAGTTGTTCATATTGAATGACCGGCAACAGACGGGTGCTGCGAAACGAACGGGCAAGCCCCAGCAGATGGATGGCTTCCAGAACACTGGTTTTGCCGCTGCCGTTGGCGCCGTAAAGAATATTGATGCGGGGGGAGGGGGAGAAGGTCACCGGGTGCAGATTGCGCACCGCGGTGACCGAGACGCGACTTAAGGACATCTAGCTTCTGCTGGGCATGATTACAGACGCATCGGCATGACAACGTAGGCCGAGTCGTCGTTATCCGATTCCTGTACCAGCGCACTGCTGTTGGAGTCGGACAGGATCAGGCGAACCTGCTCGGTGGTCATCACGCCCAGTACGTCAAGCAGGTAGCTCACGTTAAAGCCGATTTCCAGGGAGCCGCCGTTGTATTCAACGCCCACTTCTTCTTCCGCTTCTTCCTGTTCCGGGTTGTTCGCCTGGATCTTCAGCTGACCGCTGGCCAGTTGCAGACGGATACCACGGTACTTCTCGTTGGACAGAATCGCGGTACGGCTGAACGCTTCGCGCAGAGCCTGACGATCGCCAAGTACCAGCTTGTCGCCGCCTTTAGGCAGAACACGCTCGTAGTCCGGGAATTTGCCGTCGACCAGTTTCGAGGTGAAGGTGAACTCACCAGTGGTGGCGCGGATGTGGTGCTGACCCAGTACGATGCTGACATTGCCGTCCGGCTCGGTGAGCAGGCGTGCCAGTTCGAGGATACCTTTGCGTGGCACGATGACTTGATGACGATCCGGCTGACCGATATCGGCCTGCATCGAGCACATGGCCAGCCGGTGACCGTCGGTGGCCACGGCGCGGATCACACCAGCGGAGACTTCCAGCAGCATGCCGTTGAGGTAGTAGCGCACGTCCTGCTGGGCCATGGCGAAGCTGGTGCGTTCGATCAAACGACGCAGCTTGCTTTGCTCCAGGCTGCAGGTCAGCGAACCCGGGCCTTCTTCCACGGTAGGGAAGTCGTTGGCCGGCAGTGTCGACAGGGTGAAGCGGCTACGGCCAGCCTTGACCACAAGCTTTTGCTCGTCGACCTTGATGTCGATCAGCGCATCGTTCGGCAGGCTTTTGCAGATGTCCATCAGCTTGCGCGCCGGTACGGTGATGGAGCCCGGATCCGCCGGCTCTTCGAGTTGAACACGACCAACCAGCTCGACTTCCAGGTCGGTACCGGTCAGCGACAATTGCTGGCCTTCGACAACCAGCAGCACGTTGGAAAGTACCGGCAAGGTCTGTCGGCGTTCGACGACGCCTGCGACCAGTTGCAGGGGTTTCAACAGGGCTTCGCGTTGAATGGTGAAATGCATGGTCTAGTCCCTTGCCTTAATAAGCTGCGCTGGTGTTCATCAAGTGGTCAGCGTACGCAGCAGGTTCTTGTAGTCCTCGCGGATGTCCGCGTCGGATTCCTTAAGTTCGTTGATCTTGCGGCACGCGTGCAAGACCGTTGTATGGTCGCGACCGCCAAACACATCGCCGATTTCCGGCAAGCTGTGGTTGGTCAGTTCCTTGGACAACGCCATGGCGACCTGACGCGGACGAGCGACCGAACGCGAACGGCGTTTGGACAGCAAGTCGGAGATCTTGATCTTGTAGTACTCGGCGACAGTGCGCTGAATGTTATCCACAGAAACCAGTTTATCCTGCAACGCCAACAAGTCTTTAAGGGATTCGCGAATCAGCTCGATGGTGATGTCGCGCCCCATGAAGTGCGAGTGGGCGATCACACGCTTGAGCGCGCCTTCCAGCTCACGGACGTTGGAGCGAATGCGCTGGGCAATGAAGAACGCGGCATCGTGAGGCAGCTCGACTTTGGCCTGATCGGCCTTCTTCATCAGGATCGCCACGCGGGTTTCCAGCTCCGGCGGCTCGACCGCTACGGTCAGGCCCCAGCCAAAACGGGATTTGAGGCGTTCTTCAAGGCCTTCGATTTCCTTCGGGTAGCGGTCACTGGTGAGAATGACCTGCTGGCCACCTTCGAGCAGGGCGTTGAAGGTGTGGAAAAACTCTTCCTGGGAACGTTCCTTGCGGGCGAAGAACTGAATGTCATCGATCAGCAACGCATCCACCGAACGGTAGAAGCGCTTGAATTCGTTGATCGCGTTCAGTTGCAGGGCCTTGACCATGTCCGCCACGAAACGCTCGGAATGCAGGTACACCACCTTGGCATTCGGGTTCTTCTTTAACAGATGGTTACCCACTGCATGCATCAAGTGGGTTTTACCCAGGCCGACGCCACCATAAAGGAAGAGTGGGTTGTAACCGTGCTTGGGGTTGTCTGCCACCTGCCAGGCGGCGGCGCGCGCCAACTGGTTGGATTTACCTTCAACGAAATTCTCAAAGGTAAAGGTGCGGTTCAGGTAACTGGTGTGCTTGAGCGCACCTTCGACCTGCACCGTACGTTGCTCGGCGCGCACAGGTGCCTGTTGCGAACTGGCACCGGCCATCGGGTCGAAGCTGTCACGTGAAGGTTCTTCTTCGGTGACCTCGGCCACTTTTTGCGTCGCACGCTTGGTCGACGCGGCGGCAGGTGCCGGCGACGGACTGGCGGGCGCTTGAGCAGCCTGGGCCTGGGAAGCCGCGGCAGCCAGGGGAGCATTGGGCGCGGCACGGGGTGCCGAACTGCGTTTGCTGCCTATTAATAAGGAAAGCGCTGGCGCCATGCCATTGCCGTGCTCATCGAGCAATTCGAGAACACGCCCCAGGTATTTTTCGTTGACCCAGTCCAAAACAAAACGATTGGGCGCATAGACACGCAACTCGTCGCCTTCGGCTTCGACCTGTAGTGGACGGATCCAAGTGTTGAATTGTTGGGCAGGCAGCTCATCGCGCAAAAGCTCCACGCACTGCTGCCAAAGTTCCACTGACACGGATATCCCCTAAGTTGAAAGCCGGTGAGGCAAAAACAAGCGGCCATTGTAGCGACCAGACGCCGACTTATCCACACGAAGGTGGTTCATCGACCAAGAAGAATCACCCTTTCATACGCAAAAAAGGCGACCAGTGGTCTGTGCATAAGCTCTGTGGATAACCGGGGTTAAGGTCGTTGCACAAGTGGGGGCGAAACTCGGTGGATAACCACCCTGTGGATAAAGCCTGCTTTCACACACAGGTTATCCGACAGCGCAGCACAGGCTGAACACTGTTTTCCACTGTAGTTGTCATTCTCTGTACAGCAGGTAAAACAAGGGTTGAATTGAGTTATCCACAGAAGGGTGCGGGCCTAGCTTTTATAAGCTTTACAGAAAAGCTTTAAATACTTTCCTTTCTTATTTTTATATCTACGTAAGGGGCAAGCGCCGAAAAACCTCTGGAGATCTATTTATAAGGAAACGCTGGTTGGAAATTGACCTGAAGGCTTGCTTTCTCTAGAATCCCCGGTCTCTTAAAACGGGGGCCATTCCGGCCCGTTGTGGACGAACCAGGTAACACGACAATGAAACGTACTTTCCAACCAAGCACTATCAAACGCGCTCGTACCCACGGTTTCCGTGCTCGCATGGCTACCAAGAACGGTCGTGCCGTCCTGTCGCGTCGTCGCGCCAAAGGTCGTGCGCGTCTGGCAGTTTGATAATCCGGCACTGGAGGTGAGTCAGGACTTCAGTCGGGAAAAGCGTCTGCTTACCCCCCGGCAATTCAAGGCAGTCTTTGACTCCCCTACCGGCAAGGTTCCGGGGAAAAATCTCCTGCTCCTTGCGCGCAACAACGATCTTGATCACCCCCGTCTCGGGTTGGTTATCGGGAAAAAGAGCGTAAAGCTCTCCGTCGAGCGCAATCGCCTCAAACGTCTGATGCGCGAATCGTTTCGCCTGAACCAGGATTCACTGGTCGGCTGGGACATTGTTATCGTCGCGCGCAAAGGTTTGGGCGACGTAGAAAACCCCGAATTGATTCAGCATTTCGGCAAACTCTGGAAGCGTCTGGCTCGCAGTTCGCCGGTACCAGCAGTCAAAACCGAAACTGTAGGGGTAGACAGTCCAGATGCGTAAACTGGCACTCGTTCCGATCCAGTTTTACCGCTATGCCATTAGTCCTCTGATGGCCAGTCACTGTCGTTTCTACCCCAGTTGTTCCTGCTACGCGTTAGAAGCCATCGAAAATCATGGCCTTCTTCGCGGTGGCTGGCTGACCTTTCGTCGTTTAGGTCGCTGTCATCCGTGGAATCCCGGTGGTTATGACCCGGTTCCACCTATCCCTACCTCCCGTTCTTCTTCGATGGCCGAGTAATCATGGATATCAAACGCACGATCCTGATCGTCGCCCTGGCAATCGTGTCCTACGTTATGGTTCTTAAATGGAACCAGGACTATGGTCAGGCTGCCTTGCCGACTCAGAATGTTGCCTCCAGTACGACTGCACCGGGCCTGCCGGAAACGGCAACTGGCTCCAACGCTTCCGCCAGTGACGACATTCCACGTGCTGCAAGCGACACCAGCGCACCTGCCGAAACTCCGGTAGCTGTGAGCAAGGACCTCATCCAGATCAAAACGGATGTACTGGACCTGGCTATCGACCCACAAGGCGGCGATGTTGCCCAGTTGACCCTGCCGCTGTATCCGCGTCGTCAGGATCACCCGGAAATTCCGTTCCAGCTGTTCGATAACGGCGGCGAACGTACTTATCTGGCGCAAAGCGGTCTGATCGGCACCAACGGTCCGGATGCAAATCCGGCCGGTCGTCCGGTTTATTCCTCGGAGAAGAAGGTTTATCAACTGGCTGACGGTCAGGACCAAATGGTCGTAGACCTGAAGTTCAGTAAGGACGGCGTCAACTACATCAAGCGTTTCACCGTGAAACGTGGCTTGTATGACGTAACCGTTTCCTACCTGATCGACAACCAGAGCGCCCAGCCCTGGACCGGTGCGATGTTTGCCCAGTTGAAGCGCGACGCCAGCGCCGATCCTTCGTCGACCACGGCTACCGGCACCGCGACCTACCTGGGCGCCGCCCTGTGGACAAGTTCCGAGCCGTACAAGAAAGTGTCCATGAAGGACATGGACAAGGCGCCGCTCAAAGAAACCGTCACTGGCGGTTGGGTTGCCTGGTTGCAGCACTACTTCGTGACCGCATGGATTCCGGCCAAGGGCGAAAACAATGTCGTCCAGACCCGTAAAGACAGCAAAGGCAACTACATCATCGGCTATACCGGCCCATCGATGAGTGTTGCACCGGGTGCCAAGGCCGAGACCAGCGCTGTTCTGTACGCCGGTCCGAAAAGCCAGGCCGTGCTCAAAGAGTTGTCCCCAGGTCTGGAACTGACGGTCGACTACGGCATTCTGTGGTTCATCGCCCAACCGATCTTCTGGTTGTTGCAACACATCCACGCCATTGTGGGTAACTGGGGCTGGTCGATCATCTTCCTGACCATGCTGATCAAAGGGATCTTCTTCCCGCTGTCGGCTGCCAGCTACAAATCCATGGCGCGCATGCGTGCAGTGGCGCCGAAACTGGCTGCACTGAAAGAGCAACATGGCGATGATCGGCAGAAAATGTCGCAAGCCATGATGGAGCTGTACAAGAAAGAGAAGATCAATCCGCTGGGTGGTTGCTTGCCAATCCTCGTGCAGATGCCGGTTTTCCTCTCGCTGTACTGGGTTCTGCTGGAAAGCGTCGAGATGCGTCAGGCTCCGTTCATGCTGTGGATTACTGACCTGTCGATCAAGGATCCGTTCTTCATTCTGCCGATCATCATGGGTGCAACCATGTTCATCCAGCAGCAGCTGAACCCGACTCCTCCGGATCCGATGCAGGCCAAGGTGATGAAGCTGATGCCGATCATCTTCACCTTCTTCTTCCTGTGGTTCCCGGCCGGTCTGGTGCTGTACTGGGTAGTGAACAACTGCCTGTCGATCGCCCAACAGTGGTACATCACACGTAAGATCGAAGCAGCCGCTAAAGCAGCTGCCTGATTTACACTGTGGATAACCACTCAAAACGCCCCCTAGTGGGGCGTTTTGCTATCTGTCACTTTTGTCTGGATACCGGTTTATGAGCGTTCCTCGCGAAACCATCGCAGCCGTCGCCACCGCTCAAGGTCGAGGCGGTGTAGGCATCGTGCGTATTTCCGGGCCGTTGGCCAGCGTTGCGGCCAAGGCCTTCAGCGGTCGCGAGCTCAAGCCGCGATTTGCTCACTACGGTCCGTTTTTCAGTGAAAACGACGAGGTGCTGGACCAGGGCATTGCCTTGTATTTCCCCGGCCCGAACTCGTTCACAGGCGAAGATGTGCTGGAGCTGCAAGGCCATGGTGGTCCGATCGTTCTGGATATGCTGCTCAAGCGTTGCCTGGAACTGGGTTGCCGTCTCGCCCGGCCGGGAGAATTCAGTGAGCGCGCCTTCCTCAACGACAAACTGGACCTCGCCCAGGCCGAGGCCATTGCCGACCTGATTGAAGCCAGTTCTGCCCAGGCTGCGCGAAACGCGTTGCGCTCACTGCAGGGTGCTTTCTCGTCGCGTGTGCATAACCTCACCGAGCAATTGATCGGCCTGCGCATCTATGTCGAAGCGGCCATCGATTTTCCGGAAGAGGAAATCGACTTCCTTGCCGATGGCCACGTCCTGAGCATGCTCGACAAGGTTCGCGACGAGTTATCCACCGTCATCCGCGAAGCCGGGCAGGGCGCCTTGCTGCGTGACGGCATGACAGTGGTCATTGCCGGCCGTCCGAATGCCGGTAAATCCAGTCTGCTCAATACCCTGGCTGGGCGTGAAGCGGCGATCGTGACCGAAATTGCCGGCACCACCCGTGACGTGCTCCGTGAACATATCCACATCGATGGCATGCCGCTGCACGTGGTGGATACCGCCGGCCTGCGCGATACCGATGATCATGTGGAAAAAATCGGCGTCGAGCGTGCCTTGAAAGCCATCGGCGAAGCGGATCGGGTACTGCTGGTGGTCGATGCCACGGCCCCGGAAGCCCTCGATCCTTTCGCACTCTGGCCGGAGTTTCTCGAAACCCGTCCCGATCCCGCGAAAGTCACCCTGATCCGCAACAAGGCCGACCTTACGGGCGAAGCCATTGCCCTGGAGGTCAGCGCGGACGGCCATGTCACCATCAGCCTGAGCGCCAAGTCTGGTGGTGTCGGGCTGGACCTGCTGCGCGAACACCTCAAGGCCTGCATGGGCTATGAACAAACGTCCGAAAGCAGCTTCAGCGCTCGCCGGCGACACCTTGAGGCGCTACGTCATGCCAGTGCAGCCCTCGAGCATGGCCGCGCTCAATTGACCCTGGCCGGCGCTGGCGAGTTACTGGCCGAGGATTTGCGCCAGGCTCAGCAGTCGCTGGGTGAAATCACTGGTGCTTTCAGCTCCGATGATCTGCTGGGGCGAATTTTCTCCAGCTTCTGTATCGGTAAGTAGCCCACCTGTTACTCACAGACAGGCCATTCGTGCCTGTCTGTTCTCTCCATTTCTGAAAAAAACCTCCAGTGCCGAGCGGACTTTGTCTGCTTTAGCGCAATTCCTGTACCCGAATTTCGAGCAAACGGCACTTTTCTGTGGATTAAGCCCTGTGAATAACCGTGGCTAAGGTCAGTTGATAACAGGGCCTGAAAACTGAACATAACCACCTCTGTGGATAACCACCTCTTTCATCCACAGGCTTACACCGGTTATCCAAGGGCCTCATTGGCACATGAACACAGGGTTTTGAATCTCTGTACACATTGAAAATAAAGGCCTGTATCAATCTATCCACAGAAATGAGGGTGCATAGAAATAAACATAAAAACAAAGATTTAATAAATTTCTTTCTTTTTAATTTCTATAACTCCGACTTTTCCACAGCTGGTTAAATTTTGTGCAAAGGGTTCTTTAGGAAGGGCGAAGTCCCTATACTTGTCGACCAGGTCCAAAAACCTGAGCTCAAACTATTCCTGAATTACCTACTTAAGCAGGCACGAGGTGCGTGGTGGATTTCCCTTCCCGTTTTGAAGTGATCGTCATCGGCGGCGGTCATGCCGGTACCGAGGCAGCACTGGCCTCAGCACGTATGGGGGTTAAAACCCTGTTGCTGACGCATAACGTGGAAACCCTCGGTGCCATGAGTTGCAACCCTGCCATTGGCGGGATCGGCAAAAGCCACCTGGTCAAGGAAATCGACGCCCTCGGCGGTGCGATGGCCATGGCTACCGATAAAGGCGGTATCCAGTTTCGCGTGTTGAACAGCCGCAAAGGCCCGGCCGTGCGAGCAACCCGCGCGCAGGCAGACCGGGTTCTGTACAAGGCAGCTGTCCGCGAAATCCTGGAGAACCAGCCGAACCTGTGGATATTTCAACAAGCCGCTGACGACCTGATCGTCGAGCAGGAACAAGTCCGTGGTGTTGTCACGCAAATGGGTCTGCGTTTCCTCGCCGATTCCGTGGTGTTGACCACCGGCACGTTCCTCGGTGGACTTATCCACATCGGTTTGCAGAATTTTTCCGGCGGTCGCGCCGGTGATCCGCCATCGATCGCGCTGGCTCACCGTCTGCGTGAACTGCCATTGCGTGTGGGTCGTTTGAAAACCGGTACTCCGCCGCGTATCGACGGCCGGTCTGTGGATTTCTCGGTGATGTCCGAGCAACCGGGTGATACGCCGATCCCGGTGATGTCGTTCATGGGGTCCAAAGAACAGCATCCGAAGCAAGTCAGCTGCTGGATTACCCACACCAATGCCCGCACCCACGAAATCATTGCCGCGAACCTCGACCGTTCGCCGATGTATTCCGCTGCCGGCGAGATCGAAGGGATCGGCCCGCGTTATTGCCCGTCGATCGAAGACAAGATCCATCGCTTTGCCGACAAGGAAAGCCATCAGGTGTTTATCGAACCGGAAGGTTTGACCACTCATGAGCTGTATCCGAACGGGATATCCACAAGCTTGCCGTTCGACGTGCAATTGCAGATCGTGCAATCGATCCGCGGCATGGAAAACGCGCACATCGTGCGTCCGGGCTACGCGATCGAGTACGACTACTTCGATCCACGTGACTTGAAGTACAGCCTGGAAACCAAAGTCATCGGCGGTCTGTTCTTTGCCGGGCAAATCAACGGCACCACCGGTTACGAAGAAGCCGGTGCCCAGGGTTTGCTGGCCGGGACCAACGCTGCGCTGCGTGCGCAAGGCAAAGAGGCCTGGTGCCCGCGTCGCGACGAGGCCTATATCGGCGTGTTAGTCGACGACCTGATTACCCTTGGTACCCAAGAGCCGTACCGGATGTTCACGTCCCGCGCCGAATATCGCTTGATCCTGCGCGAAGACAACGCCGACCTGCGCCTGACCGAAAAAGGCCGCGAACTGGGTCTGGTGGATGACTTGCGCTGGGCAGCTTTCTGCAAAAAACGCGAAAGCATCGAACTGGAAGAGCAGCGCCTGAAAAGCACCTGGGTACGCCCCGGCACCGAACAGGGCGATGCCATTGCCGAAAAATTCGGCACGCCACTGACTCACGAATACAACCTGCTCAATCTCTTGAGTCGTCCGGAAATCGACTACGCTGGTCTGATCGCCGTGACCGGTGGCGGCGCAGAAGATCCACAGGTTGCCGAGCAGGTCGAAATCAAGACCAAGTACGCCGGCTACATCGATCGTCAACAGGACGAAATCGCCCGCTTGCGCGCCAGCGAAGACACCAAACTGCCTGTGGATATCGATTACACGAATATTTCCGGTCTCTCCAAGGAGATCCAGAGCAAGCTCGGCGCGACCCGTCCAGAAACCCTGGGCCAGGCCTCGCGTATCCCGGGCGTTACGCCGGCAGCCATTTCGCTGTTGATGATTCATTTGAAAAAACGCGGCGCGGGCCGTCAGTTGGAGCAAAGCGCTTGAGTTCGTTGGTCACTTCGCAACACGCAGAAGAGTTATCCACAGGTGCTCGCCAACTCGGTGTCACGCTGACAGAAACCCAGCACGCACAGTTGCTGGGTTACCTGGCCCTGTTGATCAAGTGGAACAAGGCTTACAACCTCACCGCCGTGCGTGATCCGGACGAAATGGTTTCCCGTCATTTGCTCGATAGCCTGAGCGTGATGTCGTTCATCGAAAACGGTCGCTGGCTCGACGTCGGCAGTGGCGGCGGCATGCCTGGCATTCCGCTGGCGATCCTGTTTCCCGAGTCCCAGGTGACCTGCCTGGACAGCAACGGCAAGAAAACCCGCTTCCTGACCCAGGTCAAACTCGAACTCAAACTGGATAACCTGCAAGTTATCCACAGTCGCGTCGAAGCATTCCAGCCTGCCCAACCGTTCAACGGGATCATTTCCCGGGCGTTCAGCAGCATGGAGAACTTCAGCAACTGGACTCGCCACCTCGGCGATAGCGAAACACGCTGGCTGGCAATGAAGGGCGTTCATCCGGCCGATGAGCTGGTAGCATTGCCGGCAGACTTCCACCTCGATAGCGAACACGCCCTGGCCGTACCTGGTTGCCAAGGCCAACGCCATCTGCTGATACTGCGCCGCACGGCATGATTGGGAACACAAGCAAGAATGGCTAAGGTATTCGCGATTGCGAACCAAAAGGGTGGCGTGGGCAAAACCACCACCTGCATCAACCTCGCAGCATCCCTGGTCGCGACCAAGCGCCGGGTGCTGTTGATCGATCTTGATCCACAGGGCAACGCCACCATGGGTAGCGGTGTGGATAAACATGGCCTGGAAAACTCGGTCTACGACCTGCTGATCGGAGAATGTGACCTGGCCCAGGCCATGCACTTCTCCGAGCATGGTGGTTACCAGCTGTTGCCGGCCAACCGCGACCTCACCGCGGCCGAAGTGGTTCTGCTGGAAATGCAGATGAAGGAAAGCCGTCTGCGCAGCGCGCTGGCGCCGATCCGGGAAAACTACGATTACATTCTGATCGACTGCCCGCCATCGCTGTCGATGCTGACCTTGAACGCACTGGTTGCCGCCGACGGGGTCATTATCCCCATGCAGTGCGAGTACTTCGCACTTGAAGGCTTGAGCGATCTTGTGGATAACATCAAGCGTATCTCTGAACTGCTGAACCCGAACCTCAAGGTCGAAGGCCTGCTGCGTACGATGTACGACCCGCGCCTGAGCCTGATGAACGATGTCTCGGCGCAGCTCAAGGAACACTTCGGCGAGCAGCTCTACGACACCGTCATTCCGCGCAACATCCGTCTGGCTGAAGCGCCAAGCTACGGCATGCCGGCGCTGGCGTACGACAAAACATCGCGAGGCGCCGTTGCCTACCTGGCATTGGCGGGCGAAATGGTTCGTCGTCAACGCAAAAACTCACGCATCGCCGCTGCTCAGGCAACTTAAGGAATCCCCATGGCCGTCAAGAAACGAGGTCTCGGACGTGGACTGGATGCTCTGTTGAGTGGTCCGACTGTCAGCTCGCTGGAAGAACAAGCGGCGCAAGCCGATCTGCGTGAGCTGCAGCACCTTCCCCTTGATCTGCTCCAGCGCGGCAAGTACCAGCCGCGTCGTGACATGGATCCGCAGGCGCTCGAAGAGCTGGCGCAGTCGATCAAGGCCCAGGGCGTCATGCAGCCTATCGTGGTTCGCCCGATCGGCGGCGGCCGCTTCGAGATCATCGCCGGCGAACGTCGCTGGCGCGCCAGCCAGCAGGCCGGGCAGGAAACGATCCCGGCGATGGTTCGCGATGTACCCGATGAAACCGCGATCGCCATCGCGCTGATCGAGAACATCCAGCGCGAAGACCTGAATCCGATTGAAGAAGCGGTGGCCCTGCAGCGTTTGCAGCAGGAGTTCCAGCTGACCCAGCAACAGGTGGCCGAGGCCGTGGGCAAGTCGCGGGTGACCGTGGCCAACCTGTTGCGCCTGATTTCCCTGCCGGAAGTCATCAAGACCATGTTGTCCCACGGCGACCTGGAAATGGGTCATGCCCGTGCTTTGCTCGGTTTACCGGAAATTCAACAGGTTGAAGGGGCGCGACATGTTGTCGCACGCGGGCTGACCGTGCGCCAGACAGAGGCACTGGTTCGCCAGTGGTTGAGTGGTAAACCGGAGCCTGTGGAAGCGGCAAAACCGGACCCGGATATTGCTCGTCTCGAACAGCGCCTGGCCGAGCGCCTAGGCTCTGCGGTGCAGATCCGCCACGGTAAGAAGGGTAAAGGGCAGTTGGTGATTGGCTACAACTCACTGGATGAGCTTCAAGGCGTACTTGCACATATCCGCTGAAACATTTCCTCATGTAGCGCGCAGTCGGAAATCACTACCTGACAGTTGAATAGGGGCAGAACCGCCCCTATACTCTGCGCGCATTTTGTCGGCACAAATTATGCCAAGTTATTGAATTTCGGCAGCCGACCATTGGAGAGTAAAAGTGATGGAAACCCGCACGCCAAACCGCCTGCCCTTCCATCGCCTGGCAGTTTTTCCGGTGTTAATGGCTCAATTTGTCGTATTGCTGATTGCCGCTTTGGCGCTTTGGTACCGATATGGAGTCGTTGCCGGGTACTCGGGACTCTGCGGAGGCCTGATAGCCTTGCTACCCAATGTTTATTTCGCTCACAGGGCATTTCGGTTTTCCGGCGCTCGAGCGGCCCAGTCCATCGTCCGGTCTTTTTATGCCGGCGAGGCAGGCAAACTGATTTTGACGGCAGTGCTGTTTGCACTGGTGTTTGCAGGTGTGAAGCCACTGGCGCCGATTGCAGTATTCGGTGCCTTCGTGCTGACTCAGTCAGTCAGCTGGTTCGCTCCCCTGCTGATGAGAACAAGACTTTCGAGACCTTAGGGCGTTTGAGGCAACCATGGCAGAAACAACCGCTTCGGGCTATATCCAGCACCACTTGCAGAACCTGACCTTCGGTCAGCTCCCAAACGGCGGCTGGGGCTTTGCCCACACCGCAGCAGAAGCCAAGGAAATGGGCTTCTGGGCTTTCCACGTCGATACTCTCGGCTGGTCGGTCGCATTGGGTCTGATCTTCGTTCTTCTTTTCCGCATGGCGGCAAAGAAAGCGACTTCCGGTCAGCCAGGTGCTTTGCAGAACTTCGTTGAAGTATTGGTCGAATTCGTCGATGGCAGCGTGAAAGACAGCTTCCATGGCCGTAGCCCGGTGATTGCACCGCTGGCACTGACCATCTTCGTCTGGGTGTTCCTGATGAACGCCGTCGACCTGGTACCGGTCGACTGGATTCCTCAGCTGGCCATCCTGATCTCCGGTGATGCGCACATCCCGTTCCGCGCCGTGTCGACCACCGACCCGAACGCGACCCTGGGCATGGCTATCTCGGTCTTCGCACTGATCATTTTCTACAGCATCAAGGTCAAGGGCATCGGCGGCTTCATCGGCGAACTGACCCTGCACCCGTTCGGCAGCAAGAACATTTTCGTTCAGGCCCTGCTGATCCCGGTGAACTTCCTGCTGGAATTCGTGACCCTGATCGCCAAGCCGATCTCCCTGGCTCTGCGTCTGTTCGGCAACATGTACGCCGGTGAGCTGGTCTTCATTCTGATTGCTGTGATGTTCGGCAGCGGTCTGCTCTGGCTTAGTGGCCTGGGCGTTGTTCTGCAGTGGGCGTGGGCTGTGTTCCACATCCTGATCATCACCCTGCAGGCGTTCATCTTCATGATGTTGACCATCGTTTACCTGTCGATGGCACACGAAGAAAACCATTAAGACCAGTCTCGACTAGTCTGATGTCCTTCCCGGTAAAACGGGAAGGTGCTCCTTACGGGGCATCTGAAACGATTTGTTTTACCGCTTTAATCTAAAAAACCTAAACCATACGACGTAAAAGTCGGGAGGAAAGATGGAAACTGTAGTTGGTCTAACCGCTATCGCTGTTGCACTGTTGATCGGCCTGGGCGCACTGGGTACCGCAATTGGTTTCGGCCTGCTGGGCGGCAAGTTCCTGGAAGGCGCAGCGCGTCAGCCAGAAATGGTTCCAATGCTGCAAGTTAAAATGTTCATCGTTGCCGGTCTGCTCGACGCCGTAACCATGATCGGTGTTGGTATCGCTCTGTTCTTCACCTTTGCGAACCCGTTCGTTGGTCAAATCGCTGGCTAATTACTCGGATCTTCCGGGTAATTTGGTGTGATGGACAACGTAACTGCGAGGTGTTGGCGTGAACATTAATGCGACCCTGATTGGCCAGTCCGTTGCGTTCCTGATTTTTGTACTGTTCTGCATGAAGTTCGTATGGCCTCCGGTCATTGCGGCTCTGCACGAACGTCAAAAGAAGATCGCTGATGGTCTGGACGCTGCCAGCCGTGCAGCTCGCGACCTGGAGTTGGCCCAAGAGAAAGCGGGTCACCAACTGCGCGAAGCGAAAGCTCAGGCAGCTGAAATCATCGAGCAAGCCAAGAAACGCGGTAACCAGATTGTCGAAGAGGCTGTTGAAAAAGCCCGTGTCGACGCTGACCGTGTGAAGGTTCAGGCTCAAGCCGAGATCGAACAGGAACTGAACAGTGTCAAAGACGCGCTGCGTGCCCAAGTGGGCTTGCTGGCAGTCGGCGGCGCCGAGAAGATCCTGGGTGCCACAATCGATCAAAACGCGCACGCAGAGCTGGTTAACCAACTGGCTGCTGAAATCTAAGCGAGGGCGATCATGGCAGAACTGACCACGTTGGCCCGACCTTACGCTAAGGCGGCCTTCGAGCACGCTCAGGCCCACCAGCAACTGGCCAATTGGTCAGCCATGCTCGGCCTGGCTGCAGCGGTGTCGGAAGACGACACCATGCAGCGCGTGCTCAAGGCCCCGCGACTGACGAGCGCAGAAAAGGCCGCCACGTTCATTGACGTGTGCGGCGACAAGTTTGATGCCAAGGCACAGAACTTCATCCACGTCGTTGCCGAAAACGACCGTCTCCCGCTGTTGCCGGAGATTGCCGCTCTATTCGACCTGTACAAGGCCGAGCAAGAGAAGTCGGTAGACGTTGAAGTGACCAGTGCTTTCGCATTGAACCAAGAACAGCAAGACAAACTCGCCAAGGTTCTCAGTGCACGACTCAACCGGGAAGTGCGCCTGCAAGTTGCGGAGGACGCTGCCCTTATTGGTGGTGTCGTCATCCGCGCCGGCGACCTGGTTATCGATGGCTCGATTCGCGGCAAAATCGCGAAACTTGCCGAAGCATTGAAATCTTGAGTTTGAAGGGGCAGCAGAGCAATGCAGCAACTCAATCCTTCCGAAATAAGTGAAATTATCAAGGGCCGCATCGACAAGCTCGATGTGACCTCCCAAGCCCGTAACGAAGGCACTGTCGTCAGCGTATCTGACGGTATCGTGCGGATTCACGGTCTGGCCGACGTAATGTACGGCGAGATGATCGAGTTTCCGGGCGGCGTCTTCGGTATGGCCCTCAACCTGGAGCAAGACTCCGTAGGTGCCGTTGTATTGGGCGCATACCAGTCTCTGGCTGAAGGCATGAGCGCCAAGTGCACTGGCCGCATCCTGGAAGTTCCGGTTGGTAAGGAACTGCTGGGTCGCGTAGTCGACGCACTGGGTAACCCTGTTGACGGCAAAGGTCCACTGGGCAACACCGAGACCGACGCGGTCGAGAAAGTTGCTCCAGGCGTGATCTGGCGTAAGTCGGTAGACCAGCCTGTACAGACTGGCTACAAGGCTGTCGATGCCATGATCCCTGTCGGCCGTGGCCAGCGTGAGCTGATCATCGGTGACCGTCAGATCGGTAAAACCGCTCTGGCGATCGACGCGATCATCAACCAGAAGAACAGCGGCATTTTCTGCGTCTACGTAGCAATCGGTCAGAAACAATCGACCATCGCCAACGTGGTTCGCAAGCTGGAAGAAAACGGCGCCCTGGCCAACACGATCATCGTGGCTGCCAGTGCTTCGGAATCTCCTGCGCTGCAATTCCTGGCACCGTACTCCGGTTGCACCATGGGTGAATTCTTCCGCGACCGCGGTGAAGACGCGCTGATCGTTTATGACGATCTGTCCAAGCAAGCAGTGGCTTACCGCCAGATTTCCCTGCTGCTGCGCCGTCCACCAGGCCGTGAAGCTTACCCAGGCGACGTGTTCTATCTCCACTCCCGTCTGCTGGAGCGCGCATCCCGCGTTTCGGAAGAATACGTAGAGAAGTTCACCAACGGCGCAGTGACCGGCAAAACCGGTTCCCTGACCGCACTGCCGATCATCGAAACCCAGGCTGGCGACGTTTCCGCGTTCGTTCCGACCAACGTGATTTCCATCACCGACGGTCAGATCTTCCTGGAATCGGCCATGTTCAACTCGGGCATCCGCCCTGCAGTGAACGCCGGTGTTTCGGTATCCCGTGTGGGTGGTGCCGCTCAGACCAAGATCATCAAGAAGCTGTCCGGTGGTATCCGTACCGCTCTGGCTCAGTACCGTGAACTGGCCGCATTCGCCCAGTTCGCTTCTGACCTGGACGAAGCGACCCGTAAGCAACTTGAGCATGGTCAGCGCGTTACCGAGCTGATGAAGCAGAAGCAATACGCACCAATGTCGATCGCTGACATGGCGCTGTCGCTGTATGCCGCTGAGCGTGGGTTCCTGACTGACGTTGAAATCGCCAAGATCGGCAGCTTCGAGCAAGCGCTGATTGCTTTCTTCAACCGCGATCACGCCGATTTGATGGCGAAGATCAACGTGAAAGGTGACTTCAATGACGAAATCGACGCTGGCATGAAAGCCGGTATCGAGAAGTTCAAGGCCACCCAAACCTGGTAAGCCGCAGCGGGAGCCGCAAGGCTCCCGCTTGCTAACCTGATAGGTGTTACATGGCAGGCGCAAAAGAGATTCGCAGTAAGATTGCGAGCATCAAAAGCACGCAAAAGATTACCAGCGCCATGGAAAAAGTGGCGGTCAGCAAAATGCGCAAGGCACAAATGCGCATGGCTGCTAGCCGTCCTTATGCGGAGCGTATCCGCCAGGTAATTGGGCATCTGGCCAACGCCAACCCGGAATACCGCCACCCGTTCATGATCGACCGCGAAATCAAGCGTGTGGGTTATGTCGTAGTGAGCAGTGACCGTGGTCTGTGCGGCGGCTTGAACACCAACCTGTTCAAGGCCCTGGTCAAGGACATGGCGGTAAACCGCGAAAACGGCGTCGAGATCGATCTGTGTGTCGTTGGTAGCAAGGGTGCGGCCTTTTTCCGCAACTTCGGCGGTAACGTCGTTGCAGCTATCAGCCACCTGGGTGAAGAGCCGTCGATCAATGATCTGATCGGCAGCGTCAAGGTGATGCTGGATGCCTACCTGGACGGCCGTATTGACCGCCTGTCCGTGGTGTCCAACAAGTTCATCAACACCATGACGCAACAGCCTACCGTGGAGCAGTTGATTCCACTGGTGGCAACCCCGGATCAAGACCTCAAGCACCACTGGGACTATCTCTACGAACCGGATGCCAAGGAGCTGCTGGACGGCTTGATGGTCCGTTACGTGGAGTCGCAGGTCTACCAGGCGGTGGTCGAGAACAACGCGGCTGAACAAGCTGCGCGGATGATCGCGATGAAGAACGCTACCGACAACGCCGGTGATTTGATCAGCGATTTGCAGCTGGTCTACAACAAGGCGCGTCAGGCTGCGATCACCCAAGAGATCTCGGAAATCGTCGGCGGCGCTGCCGCGGTTTAACGGTTCAAATATTCAGAGGATCCAGCTATGAGTAGCGGACGTATCGTTCAAATCATCGGCGCCGTTATCGACGTGGAATTTCCACGCGACAGCGTACCGAGCATCTACAACGCGCTGACTGTACAAAGCGCGGCCGGGACCACCCTGGAAGTTCAGCAGCAGCTGGGCGACGGCGTGGTTCGTACCATTGCGATGGGTTCCACCGAAGGCTTGAAGCGCGGTCTGGACGTTGTCGACTCTGGCGCAGCCATCTCCGTACCGGTCGGTAAAGCGACTCTGGGCCGGATCATGGACGTTCTGGGCAACCCGATCGACGAAGCTGGTCCAATCGCTACCGAAGAGCGTTGGGGCATTCACCGTCCAGCGCCTTCGTTCGCTGAACAGGCAGGCGGCAACGACCTGCTGGAAACCGGCATCAAGGTTATCGACCTGGTTTGCCCGTTCGCCAAAGGCGGTAAAGTCGGTCTGTTCGGTGGTGCCGGTGTAGGCAAGACCGTAAACATGATGGAACTGATCCGTAACATCGCCATCGAGCACAGCGGTTATTCCGTGTTCGCCGGTGTGGGTGAGCGTACTCGTGAGGGTAACGACTTCTACCACGAGATGAAGGACTCCAACGTTCTGGACAAAGTGGCACTGGTTTACGGTCAGATGAACGAGCCGCCGGGAAACCGTCTGCGCGTAGCACTGACCGGCCTGACCATGGCCGAGAAGTTCCGTGACGAAGGTAACGACGTTCTGCTGTTCGTCGACAACATCTATCGTTACACCCTGGCCGGTACTGAAGTATCCGCACTGCTGGGCCGTATGCCTTCGGCAGTAGGTTACCAGCCGACCCTGGCTGAAGAGATGGGCGTTCTGCAAGAACGTATCACTTCGACCAAGGAAGGTTCGATCACCTCGATCCAAGCGGTATACGTACCTGCGGATGACTTGACCGACCCGTCGCCAGCGACCACCTTCGCCCACTTGGACGCTACCGTCGTTCTGTCCCGTGACATCGCTTCCCTGGGTATCTACCCAGCGGTCGATCCACTCGACTCGACTTCGCGCCAACTGGACCCGAACGTAATCGGCCAGGACCACTACGACACCGCTCGCGGCGTTCAGTATGTTCTGCAGCGTTACAAAGAACTGAAGGACATCATTGCGATCCTGGGTATGGACGAGCTGTCGGAAGCCGACAAGCAGTTGGTAAACCGTGCTCGTAAGATCCAGCGCTTCTTGTCGCAGCCGTTCTTCGTGGCTGAAGTCTTCACCGGTGCATCGGGTAAATACGTTTCCCTGAAAGACACCATTGCTGGCTTCAAAGGCATCCTCAACGGTGACTACGACCACCTGCCAGAACAAGCGTTCTACATGGTTGGCGGCATCGAAGAAGCGATCGAGAAAGCCAAGAAACTGTAATCCCGGCGCCCGGCAACGGGCGCTAATTTAGGTTGAGGCAATCAGATGGCTATGACAGTCCATTGCGATATCGTCAGCGCGGAAGGAGAAATCTTTTCCGGTCTGGTCGAGATGGTGATTGCGCACGGTGCACTGGGTGATCTTGGTATCGCCCTGGGTCACGCGCCGCTGATCACTAATCTGAAGCCAGGTCCGATCCGCCTGGTCAAGCAGGGCGGGGAAGAGGAGGTGTATTACATCTCCGGTGGTTTCCTCGAGGTTCAGCCGAACATGGTCAAGGTTCTTGCCGACACCGTGCAACGTGCTGCCGACCTGGACGAAGCCTCCGCTCAGGAAGCCGTCAAGGCTGCCGAGAAGGCACTGCATGAGCGGGGCGCGGAATTCGATTACGGTTCTGCTGCCGCACGTCTGGCCGAGGCTGCAGCTCAGCTGCGCACCGTCCAGCAGATCCGCAAGAAGTTCGGCCACTAAGGCAGCACTTGTTGTGTGATTGATTAAAAAGGGTAGCCTCGGCTACCCTTTTTTCTTTTCCAACTTTTACAACCTGGTCGCAGCCGCTGACCACCCAGGATTGGTAGCCAGTCATGTCTCTTGAAATCGTTATTCTTGCTGCTGGCCAAGGCACGCGCATGCGTTCCGCTTTGCCGAAAGTCTTGCACCCGATTGCCGGCAACTCCATGCTTGGCCATGTTATCCACAGCGCCCGGCAACTTGATCCACAGCGCATCCACGTCGTGATCGGTCACGGTGCCGATGCCGTGCGCGAACGCCTGGCGGCGGATGACCTGAACTTCGTCCTGCAGGATAAACAACTGGGTACCGGTCACGCCGTTGCCCAAGCCGTGCCGTTCATTCAGGCCGACACCGTGCTGGTGCTCTACGGTGATGTGCCGTTGATCGAAGTCGATACCCTGCAGCGCTTGCTCAAGAAGGTGGGGCCGCAGCAGTTGGGCTTGCTGACCGTCGAACTGGATGACCCGACCGGTTACGGTCGGATTGTTCGTGATGCTGCCGGCAAGGTTGCGGCCATCGTCGAACAGAAAGATGCCAACGAAGCTGAACGCAAGATCACCGAAGGCAATACCGGCATTCTGGCGCTACCTTTTGCCCGTCTTGGCGACTGGATGAGCCGACTTTCCAATAACAACGCCCAGGGCGAGTACTACCTGACCGACATCATTGCGATGGCCGTGAGCGATGGTCTGGTGGTGGACACCGAGCAGCCGCACGATGCCATGGAAGTGCAGGGCGCCAATGACCGCAAGCAGCTTTCCGAACTGGAACGGCATTATCAATTGCGCGCCGGTCGTCGTTTGATGGCTCAAGGTGTAACGCTGCGCGACCCGGCACGATTCGACGTGCGTGGAGACGTGACAGTAGGCCGCGACGTGCTGATCGACATCAACGTGATCCTCGAAGGCAAGGTGGTCATCGAAGACGATGTGGTGATCGGCCCGAACTGTGTGATCAAGGATAGCACCCTGCGCAAAGGCGTGGTCATCAAGGCCAACAGCCATATCGAAGGTGCCATTCTGGGTGAAGGCAGCGATGCCGGCCCATTCGCGCGTCTGCGTCCAGGCACCGTGCTGGAAGCGCGAGCCCATGTGGGTAACTTCGTCGAGTTGAAAAATGCTCACCTGGGCGAAGGCGCCAAGGCCGGTCACCTGACCTATCTGGGCGATGCCGAAGTGGGCGCGCGCACCAACATCGGTGCTGGCACTATTACCTGCAACTACGACGGCGCGAACAAGTGGAAAACCGTGCTGGGTGAAGATGTGTTCATTGGCTCCAACAACTCGTTGGTGGCGCCTGTGGATATCCTGGATGGTGCTACCACGGCGGCCGGCTCGACCATTACCTCAACTGTGGATAAATCCCAGTTGGCCATCGGGCGTGGTCGTCAGAGGAACATCGATGGCTGGAAGCGGCCGGAGAAGATCAAGAAGAGCTGAGTTATCCACAGTTCGTTAGATCAAAAGATCGCAGCCTTTGGCAGCTCCTACAGGGTGACCAAAAATCCTGTGTAGGAGCTGCCGGAGGGCTGCGATCTTTTTTAGCTTATCCACAGCTCTTTTTATCGCATGGCGCTTGACGAAGTTTCGCTGATAGGTTTTGATTGCTTCCGTTATCTTTCGAAACGAAACTTACAAGCTCATGTCGAAGCGCAATACCCCTCAGCGTCGTCACAATATCCTCGCCTTGCTCAATGAGCAGGGCGAAGTCAGTGTGGATGAGTTGGCCAAGCGCTTCGAAACGTCGGAAGTTACGATTCGCAAGGATCTGGCGGCACTTGAAAGCAATGGCCTGTTGCTGCGTCGTTACGGCGGGGCGATCACCATGCCTCAGGAGTTGGTCGCGGACCTTGGTCAGCCGGTTTCCAAATACAAGCAAGCCATCGCCCGTGCCGCCGTCGCGCGGATACGCGAGCATGCGCGCATCATTATCGACAGTGGCAGTACCACCGCCTCCATGATCCCGGAACTCGGCCAGCAACCCGGCCTGGTGGTGATGACCAACTCGTTGCATGTCGCCAATGCCCTGAGCGAGCTTGAGCACGAACCGGTGCTATTGATGACCGGGGGTACCTGGGACCCGCATTCCGAGTCCTTTCAGGGGCAGGTTGCCGAGCAGGTACTACGATCCTACGATTTCGACCAGTTGTTTATCGGTGCCGATGGCATCGATCTGGTTCGCGGTACAACCACCTTCAACGAACTGCTCGGGCTGAGCCGAGTCATGGCCGAAGTCGCCCGCGAAGTGGTCGTGATGGTGGAGGCCGACAAGATCGGCCGCAAGATTCCCAACCTGGAACTGCCCTGGAGCAGTGTCCATACCCTTATTACCGATGAACGCCTGCCACTTGAGGCTCGCGATCAGATTCAGGCCCGCGGCATCACTTTGATATGCGCGGCTGTCAGTCAGGAGAAATAGCATGTGTGGAATTGTCGGCGCAGTCGCAGAACGTAACATCACCGCCATCCTCGTCGAAGGCCTGAAGCGCCTCGAATACCGTGGGTATGACAGCGCTGGCGTGGCGGTCTACACCAACGATGAAAAACTCGAGCGCCTGCGTCGTCCGGGCAAGGTCAGTGAACTGGAGCAGGCATTGACCAACGAGCCGCTGGTCGGTCGTCTGGGCATCGCCCACACCCGCTGGGCCACCCACGGTGCACCGTGCGAGCGCAATGCCCACCCGCATTTCTCCGGCGACCTGGCAGTAGTGCACAACGGCATCATCGAAAACCACGAAGCCCTGCGTGAACAACTCAAGGCCCTGGGTTATGTGTTCACCTCGGACACCGACACCGAAGTCATCGCTCACCTGCTGAATCACAAACTCAAGGATCTGAGCGACCTGACCGTGGCCCTCAAGGCAACGGTCAAGGAACTGCACGGCGCTTATGGCCTGGCAGTGATCAGCTCCAAGCAACCTGATCGTCTGGTCGCAGCCCGTAGCGGCAGCCCGCTGGTGATCGGCCTGGGCCTGGGGGAAAACTTCCTGGCGTCCGACCAGTTGGCCCTGCGTCAGGTCACCGACCGCTTCATGTACCTGGAAGAAGGCGATATCGCCGAAATCCGCCGCGACAGCGTGAAGATCTGGGACGTCAACGGCCAGGCTGTCGAGCGCGAAGCCGTGCAGTATCGCGACGGTGCCGAAGCCGCTGAAAAGGGCGAGTTCCGCCACTTCATGCTCAAGGAAATCCACGAGCAACCATCCGTGGTGCAGCGCACCCTGGAAGGTCGTCTGAGCCAGAATCAGGTACTGGTACAGGCATTCGGCCCACAGGCGGCCGAACTGTTCGCCAAAGTACGCAACGTACAGATCGTCGCGTGCGGCACCAGTTACCACGCCGGCATGGTCGCGCGTTACTGGCTCGAAGAACTGGCCGGCATTCCTTGCCAGGTCGAAGTCGCCAGCGAATTCCGCTACCGCAAGGTAGTGGTGCAGCCGGACACCTTGTTCGTGACCATTTCCCAGTCCGGTGAAACTGCCGACACCCTGGCCGCGCTACGCAACGCCAAGGAACTGGGCTACCTCGCCAGCCTGGCGATCTGCAACGTCGGTATCAGTTCGCTGGTGCGTGAATCCGATCTGACCCTGTTGACCCAGGCCGGTCGCGAAATCGGTGTGGCATCGACCAAAGCCTTCACCACGCAACTGGTTGGCCTGTTGTTGCTGACGCTTTCCCTGGGTCAGGTTCGTGGCACCTTGGCCAAAGGCGTCGAAGCGACGCTGGTCGAAGAACTGCGTCGTTTGCCGACCCGTCTGGGCGAAGCGCTGGCCATGGACAGCACCGTGGAAAAAATCTCCGAGCTGTTCGCCGAGAAACACCACACGCTGTTCCTCGGCCGTGGCGCGCAGTTCCCGGTAGCGATGGAAGGGGCACTCAAGCTCAAGGAAATCTCCTACATCCACGCCGAAGCCTATCCGGCCGGCGAGCTGAAACACGGCCCGTTGGCGCTTGTGGATAACGACATGCCAGTGGTGACCGTGGCGCCGAACAACGAACTGCTGGAGAAGCTGAAGTCCAACCTCCAGGAAGTCCGCGCCCGCGGTGGCCAGTTGATCGTCTTCGCAGACGAGAAGGCCGGCATGACCAACGGTGAAGGCACCCACGTGGTGCACATGCCGCACATCCACGACATCCTGTCGCCGATTCTCTACACCATCCCGCTGCAGCTGCTGTCGTACTACGTCGCCGTGCTCAAGGGCACCGATGTTGACCAGCCGCGCAATTTGGCGAAGTCGGTTACTGTGGAATAAGTTATCCACAGATGAAAAACCCCCTTTTCAGGGGGTTTTTCTGTTTCTAGGCGGTCGTAATTCGACGCTTACGCCGCGTGTCCAGCAGATAGACCATCACACAGGCATACAAGGTCACCAGGATGAACAGGCCCATACGAATGGCGAAGGCTGTGTAGACATCTTTGCCCGCGGCACTGTCCTGCACCGATTGGCCGAGCAGAATGATCAGGGTCGCCAGGCTGTTGAGCCAGAAGCTCGGTGGTTGTCGGGTCAGGGACAGGCCATAGAGCTTTCTGGCCGCCAGCAATCCGAACAGCAGCATCCACAGAAAGAACATCCACAGGTTGACGAACAGGCTCAGCGCGCACCAGAAAAGGATCGCCATCAGGCCACCGAGCAGGGTCGAGCCGAGCAATTCCTGGCCGGCGGTGCGAGCGCTGGTCGCGCAGCTTTGTTGGCCGAGGCTGACGGCTTTCATGATGATCGGGAGGTAGCTGGCCGGGTCGATCATGGCCAGCAGGAAAGTCGGCAGCACCACCAGCGTGGCCCGTAGCGCCAGCCAACCGCTTTCGGTTGGCGTAAGGCTCGGGCCGGGTTTGGCCGCGGGGGCACTGGCGGGGTCGGGAAACAGCCAATGGCTGATGGTCAGCGTGGTGACGGCCAGGAACAGGCCCTTGACCAAGGCCACGATCACTTCAAGCGCCAAGGCGAATTCAGCGGTTCCGGCCGAACTGATCAAGGTCAGGCCCACCACCAGGAAGGTTGCCACCAGCGGGTTGCCGCCGCGCAGGCCATAACCGAAGGCCATGAACAGGCACAGTCCGACCAGCAGCACGCCACTGAACGGGTAGTAACGCAGCAGGGGAATGAGCAGCAGGCCGGTCCCGGTGGTCAGCATAAGGATCAGGATCAGGCCCAGGCTGGCCTTGAATGGCAACGGTCGGTTCATCGCTGCCAGCATCATCAGCGCCAGCATCGGCGAGAGGAACGGGATGGGCAGGGCCAGACCAAAGCTCGTCGCCAGGCACAGCGCCGTACCGAAGCTCAGGCGCAGGGCGCGCTGAACCCGGGCCGGACGCTCAATACGCATAGGACATCCAGCTCATCACGCGCAGGAACAGGCGACCCAGGATATTCAGCGGGTTACTTTCACTCGGGAATGCCATGACTTCGGCCTGTCCGCCGGACCGGATACCTTGCGGGCCGGTCAACTCACCGGGCTCGAACTCGATGATGACCGGAAAGCGCTGGGCAGGGCGTAGCCAATCGCGACTGTTCTCTACTGTCGGCAGGCTGCCCGGCTGGGTGGTCTGGCCGATATCGACGCCATAGCCGACGCTGCGCACATGGCCTTTGAAAATTCTGCCCGGGTGGGCGTCGAGGATGATGGACACCGGCGTCCCGGGCTGCACGCTTCCCAGATTGTTTTCGGTCATGTCGGCGCTGATCCACACATCGTGGATAGCGATCAGGGTCATCACCGGAGCACCGGCGGCGGCGAACTGGCCGACATCGGTGCGCAAATCGGTGATCAGGCCGGCCGAGCGTGCGTGGATCTTCGTGTTGCTCAAGTCCAGCTCGGCTTTTTCAAGGTTGCTGGCGGCGCTGAGCAGTTGGGCGTTTTCGTCTTCGTTACCGCCCTGTTGTTCCCGTGCACGTTGCACTTCGGCCTTGGCCGCGGCGACCTGGCTGATGGATTCTGACAGGGTGGCGCGGGATATCTCCAGGCGGCGCAGCGAGATGGTGCCCGGGTCTTCGCTGTACAGGCGTTCAAGCCGCTGGATGTCCTGGCGTGCCTTGAGCTCGTTGGCCTGGGATGCACGCAGGGACGCTTGCTTGGAGTCGACGCCGGCGGTGTTGGCGCCTACCTGGCGACGGGTCGATTCAAGGTCGGCGCGGGCGCGATCGACGGCGATCTGGTACTGCTCCGGATTGACTTCAAACAGCAATTCGCCGGCCTTGACGTCCTGGTTGTTGCGTACATGCACCTTGGTCACCCGACCGGATACCTCGGCGGCCACCGGTACAATGAAGGCCTGCACCCGTGCCTGTTGCGTGTAGGGGGTGTAGCGGTCGGCCATCAGGTACCAGACCAGGCTCAGGATGACCAGCAGCACCACCCAGTTGATCGCTTTTTTCGCAGGGTCGGCGGCGGGTGCCGGGGCTTTCTCGGCGGCCGGTTGTTGGCTGTCAGTCATGGGCACTTTCCTTCGGTTCGTCGAGCAGATCGCCCCAATCGGTCCGTTCTTGCATTTGTTTGCGGGTGGCCGGGTCGACTATCGGCTGGTCGCTGTACCAGCCTCCGCCCAAGGCCTTGTACAGGGCGATCAGGCTGTTGACCGCGGTGCCACGGTTGACCAGATAGGTATCCTGTTGGGCAAACAGGGCTCGCTGGGCATCCAGCACGCGCTGGAAATCCGAATAGCCTTCGCGGTATTGGGCGTTGGCCAGGGTCACCGAACGTTGGGCGGCCACCGATGCGTCACTGAGAATTTGGTCGCGCTCCAGTGCCTTGATCAAGCCGGTCGCGGCATCGTCGGCCTCACGTGCCGCCTGGCGCACGCTGTCCTGGTAGATAACGATCAATTGCTGCAAGCGCGCGTCCTGCACGCGAACGTTGTTGGTGATCCGGCCGTGGTCGAAGATGTCCCAGCGCAGGCTGGGGCCGGCCACCATGTCGAGGGTGTTGGACGCACCATTGAGCGAGCTGGCGGACCAGACGATGCTGCCCAGCAGGCTGATGGAGGGGTACAGGTCGGTCTCGGCCACACCGATCAATGCCGACTGCGCTGCTACTTGCAGCTCGGCAGCGCGTACATCGGGGCGTCGCACCAGGAGGTTGGCCGGCACATCTTGCAAGACCGCGGTATCGAGCAGCGGCACTAAGCCGGTGTTGCGATTGAGGTCAGGGATCGAGCCGGGCGGCTGGCCGATCAGGGTGGACAACGCATTGCGCAGGCTCGCCACCTGGCTCTCGAAGTCCGGGATGGTGCTCAGGGTGCCCAGGTACTGGGTCTTGGCTTGTTGCAGATCGAGTTCGGCTTCGGCCCCGCTGTTGAACAGGCGCTCGGTGATCTCGTAGCTGCGTTTTTGCAGTTTGGCGTTGCTGCGGGCGATGGCCAGGCGCGCCTCGGCGGTGCGCAAGGCGTAGTAGTTTTGTGCCAGCTGCGCGTGCAACAGCACCAGGGCATTTTCGTAGTTGGCCTGGGCGGCAAACCAGGACGCATCGGCCGACTCGATGGCACGGCTGAAACGCCCCCAGAAATCCAGCTCCCAGCCGATATCGAAGCCGACGCTGTGTTGCCAGAAATTCGTGTCCTGGGGGTTGGCGCCGCCCGACTGTCGACGGTTCAGGTACAGGCTGTCGGCGCTGGCCTGCTGCAATTGCGGGTAGCGTCCACTCAGGGCGATACCCAATTGCGCCCGGGACTCCATGACCCGCAGGCCAGCGACGTGCAGGTCGGGGTTGTGGGCATCGGCTTCGGCCATCAAATGGTCCAGCACCGGGTCGTTGAACACGCGCCACCATTGACGGCTGTCAGGTTGCGCGTGTTGTTGGCCGGCGATCTCCAGGGCCGGGCTGTTCCAGTGGTCGACCCAGGGCTGGGCCGGCGACTGGAAATCCGGGCCCAGTTGTACGCAGCCCCCCAGGACGACGGTGCCACAGAGCAGAAGCCGGCTGATGCGAGCAGGGCGTGGCATCAAGCGCAAACTCCTCAGACAGGACGCTGATCGTTCGTTGCCTCTATCGTCGGTGTCTCGTTCAACGCCTCGATCTCGGGTGTCTCGTTCAGGACCTCGACAGTCGGTTGGTCCTGGACCCATTGCCAGAACAGTTGGTAGCCCACCGCCAGCGCAACCGGCCCGATGAACAAACCGATGAAGCCGCCGCTCACCATGCCGCCCAAGGCGCCAATCAGAATCACCGGCATCGGGACATCGACGCCACGACCCAGCATCAATGGCTTGAGGACGTTGTCGGCCATCCCGGCGATCAGGCTGTAGATGCCAAACACGACGGTGGCCAGGCTGGTCCCTTCGGTGGCGAAGACATAAGCGATCACCGGGATGGTCACCAGCAGCACCGGCAATTGCATGATTCCCATCAACAGCGCCACCATGGCCAGCAGCCCGGCACCGGGGACACCCATGAGCACGAAGCCCACGCCAACCAGCAACATCTGGATAAACGCGATGCCCACTACGCCCTGGGCGACCGCGCGGATGGTCGCAGTGCACAGCACAGTAATGCGAGGGCCACGTTCTGGTCCGGAAAGGCGCGAGGTGATGGCAAGGGCGCTTCTTTCGCCATTTTCGCCGTAGGCCATGAACACGCCGGCAATGATCAGGGCACCGATGAACAATAGAAAGCCCACGCCAACGTCGGCCATTTTGCCCAACAAGGTCAGGCCGACGGACTTGATATAGGGCAGTACCTTCATCACCACGCTACTCATGTCAGTGGCGGCCTGCATCCAGTAGCCATAGAGCGGCTCGCCAATGAGTGGCAAGGAGGCGATTTTTTCGCTGGGAAGCGGAATCTGCAACGTATCGGACTTGAGGATCGCCAGGGTGGCCTGGACCGACTCACTGATCGAGGTGCCCAGCAAGTAGATCGGCACCATCAGCAAAGCCAGGGCTACCACCACGATCAGGGTGGCGGCACGACCGTCCTTGTTGACCAGCTTGCGCTTGATGAGCCCATGCAGTGGATACAGGGTGATGGCCAGAATCATTGCCCAGAGCATCAGGTTGAGAAAGGGGTGGAAGATCTGGAAGCAAAACAGTACCAGCACCGTAATCAGCCCGGCGCGAATCAGTACGTCGAGCAAACCACCGGACAGTGCTCTAGCGGAAATGTTAGTGCGCAACATTGTCGAACTCCTTGCGGTGTCACACAGGTTAGCCAGGCCGTTGAAGTTCAACTCTTCCCTACTAAGGGAATCCAAAAAAGCAGGATCGACGGACAGCCGTCCAAGCGTTAAAAAACCCATAACGCCTTACTTTAAGTAGAGAAAACATCAACGAGGTACCTACCAAAAACCCAATAGGTAACGGGGTGGTTTGTAGTATAGGAGCAGTCGTATATTCCGCCCGTTTATACAGGCTGGAATTCTGCTGTAGTTGATGGAGTCCGCTGCGAGCCCCTGCCTGAAGCGGTCTGGAAGCTGAACCAATGGCTCTTTTTCTCTACCGGGCATTAACCGTTGCAGCGGGCTGCTCAGGATAATTGCCAACAGTCGCACCCCTCGCAAGAAAATAATCCTCATTAATTATCAATAATCAAGGTTTGTGACACGCTTGGTTTTTACGGTGCCGGCGCTAGAGTGCAGTAGCCCATTGCTCTACCTGATGGTCGCGGGCCCAACTATGTAGTTGAACGATTAAAATTCCGGTCTTCGGTTGCGATTTATCTATCTGAAATGAGGACAGTCCCATGGACCGCTTCCAGGAAATGCAGGTCTTCGCTGCTGTCGCCAAGGAGCAGGGTTTTTCGGCGGCGGCGCGGGGTTTGGGCCTGTCGGCGGCCAGTGTCACCCGAGCGGTAGCGGCGCTGGAGAAGCGGATTGGCACACAACTGCTCACGCGTACCACGCGCAGTGTGTATTTGAGCGAGGCCGGCCAGCGATACCTGGAGGACTGTCGGAGAATTCTCGCCGAGGTACAGGAAGCCGAGGACTCGGCAGCAGGCAGCCATATCCATCCCCGTGGGCAACTGACCATCACCGCACCGGTCTTGTTTGGCGAGCTGTTTGTCACGCCGTTGATGGTGAATTATCTGACGCAATTCCCCGAGGTCTGCATCAACGCGCTGCTGGTGGACCGGGTGGTGAGCGTGGTCGAGGAGGGCGTCGACGTGGCCATTCGTATCGGCGAGCTACCCGACAGCAACCAGCATGCGATTCGGGTCGGCGAGGTGCGTCGGGTGATCTGCGCCTCACCACAATTTCTGGCCAGCCATGGTCGGCCCAGGCATCCCCGGGAGCTGGCCCAGGCGCCGATTATCGCGACCTCGGCAATTGGCCAACTCAGGAGTTGGCCATTCATTGAAGACGGCGAAACCTTGAGTGTCCGGGCTGAACCACGGCTGGTGGTGACGGCGAATCAGGCGGCCATCACGGCAGCCTGCCTGGGGTTGGGATTCACCCGGGTACTGTCTTATCAAGTGGCGAGCAAGGTGGCTGCCGGCGAGCTGGAAATCATCCTGGCCGAATTCGAACTGCCACCATTGCCCATCCATGTGGTCTATCAGGGCGGGCGTAAAGCGCCGGCCCGGGTGCGCAGTTTTGTCGATTTCGCGGTGAAGACCCTGCGCGAGCATCCGGCGCTCAAGCGTTGAATTATTTCACCCGCTGAAATAATGGATTGCGTTGGCTGGTGATTCTGTTGGTTTAGATGTGAGTAGAAGATATGACCCATCTCACTCCTGAACAGCAGCACTCACCCCGAGGTGTCGACCATGCAAGCGATCAAACTCTACAACTTCCCACGTTCCGGCCACGCTCATCGTGTCGAGTTGATGCTGTCCCTGCTGAAATTGCCGACGGAATTGATCTTCGTTGACCTCGCCAAGGGCGAACACAAGCAACCGGCGTTTCTGGCGCTCAATGCATTCGGTCAGGTGCCGGTGATTGATGACCAAGGCGTGGTGTTGGCCGATTCCAACGCAATTCTGGTTTACCTGGCGCAAAAGTACGGCAACGGTCGCTGGCTGCCGGCTGATCCCGTAGGGGCCGCCAAGGTACAGCGCTGGTTGTCGGCGGCTGCCGGTCCGATTGCCTTCGGCCCTGCCCGGGCAAGATTGATCACTGTGTTTGGCGCGCCTTACAACGCAGCAGAAGTGATTGCCTACGCCCATACCGTGCTCAAAGTGATCGATCACGAGCTGGCCAGTACGCCGTACCTGGCCGGCACTGAACCGACGATTGCCGACGTCGCCGTCTACAGCTACGTCGCCCACGCGCCTGAGGGCAATGTGTCGCTGGACGAGTACGCCAACATTCGCGCCTGGCTGGCCCGCATCGAAGCCTTGCCGGGGTTTGTCGGCATGCCACGCACCGTCGCCGGCCTGCAAAAAACCGCCTGATGCTGGTGGCCCGGTGTTGCCGGGCCGCCCCGTTCTGCGCCACAGGCGCAAGGGAGCAGCCGTATGGACCGTTCACCCTGGCATGCCGGCGAGAAACAATTGCAGGCGCATGTGGGCGTTGCCGAACGAATGGAGGCGTTCGGTCGTAAGGTAATTCGTAGCGAGATGCCGGACCAGCACCGAACCTTCTATCAGCAATTGCCGTTCATGCTGTACGCAGCGGTGGATGCTGAGGGTCATCCCTGGGCCAGCATCCTGGAAGGTCAGCCCGGTTTTGCGCACTCGCCGGAACCTGGCTTGCTGCAGTTTCGCAGCCTGCCGGCCTTTGATGATCCCGCGCAGTTGAGCGACGGCTCGGCCATCGGCCTGTTGGGCATCGAGTTGCACACTCGCCGCCGTAATCGCATCAATGGGCATGTCCGCGCCATGTCCAAGGACGGTTTCGCGGTGACGGTGGATCAGTCCTTCGGCAATTGCCCGCAGTACATTCAGCTGCGCCAGTTTCGCTCGGTGCCGCTGGCCGATCCCTCGACGCGTGTTGCCCAGCACTTCAGCGAACTGGATGATGCGGCCAAAGCCATGATCGCCGAGGCGGACACCTTCTTCGTTGCCAGTTATGTGGACGTCGACGGTGAACGCTCGGTGGATGTTTCTCACCGCGGCGGTCAGGCCTGTTTCGTACAGGTGGAAGGCAATCGCCTGACCATCCCGGACTTCGCCGGCAACCTGCATTTCAACACCTTGGGCAACCTGCTGCTCAATCCCCGGGCCGGGTTGTTGTTCATCGATTTCAATACCGGTGATTTGCTGCAGCTCAGCGGGCGCACAGAAATCATCCTGGACGGCCCTCAGGTCGAGGCGTTCCAGGGCGCCGAGCGCCTGTGGACAATCGATGTCGAGCAGGTGGTACGTCGCCCCGCCGCCCTGGCGTTGCGCTGGCGTTTCGACGGTGTTTCACCCACCAGTTTGCTCACTGGCACCTGGGAGCAGGCCAAGGCGCGTTTGCAGGCCAAGGCCCTGGGCGATCAATGGCGGCCGTTGCGGGTGGCGCGGATTGAAGCGCAAAGCCACAGCATTCGCTCGATTTACCTGGAGTCCGCCGATGGGGCCGGGTTGCCACTGTTCCAGGCCGGGCAGCATTTGCCCCTGCGCTTCAACATTGACGGCGATGTGCAAATCCGCACGTACAGTTTATCGAGCGCGCCGTCCGATGATTTTTTCCGCATCAGCGTGAAGCGTGACGGGCGGGTGTCTACGCATTTGCATGAGCAGATTCGTGTTGGTGACCTGTTGGAAGCACGGGCGCCACAAGGGCATTTCACCGTGGCGCCCCATGAGCGTCGGCCTTTGGTGTTGCTGGCGGCCGGGGTCGGCATCACGCCGCTGTTGTCGATGCTGCGGGAGGTGGTTTACCAAGGATTGCGTACCCGTCGTATACGGCCGACCTGGTTAATCCAGAGTTCGCGCACGCTGGCCGACCAGCCGTTTCGCCGGGAGCTGGATCGCTTGCTCGAGGATGCCGGAGACGCGGTGCGGGTGGTGCGCTTGCTTAGCCAACCGGAAGCCGAAGCGATGCAAGGAGATGATTTCGACCTCGGTGGACGGATCGACGTCGCGCTGCTCAAGGATCTGCTGACAGTCGAGGACTACGATCAGCCGGATTTTGTCGTCTGTGGTCCCGGGAGTTTTACCCAGGCGCTGTACGACGGCTTGCGCGAGTTGGACATTCGCGATTCGCGGATTCACGCCGAAACCTTCGGCCCGTCCACCTTGCGGCGGCGACCGGACCCCGATGCGGTGGTCATCGAGCAACCGCCCGCCGCCACCACATCCGTGCCCGTGATGTTCCAGCGTTCGGCCAAGGAGGCGCGTTGGCAGCCAGACGGCGGCAGCTTGCTGGAGCTGGCGGAAAGCCGTGGCCTGCGTCCGGAGTTCAGCTGTCGCGGCGGCTCCTGCGGCACCTGCAAGACACGCCTGATCAGCGGCCAGGTGCATTACCCACTGCCGCCAGCGGAGGTGCCGGATGACGGACAGGTGCTGATTTGCTGTGCGATTCCGGCGCAGGGGGCGCAGCCGTTGGTACTCGATATCTGAAGATCATTGCAGGCGAACATTGCCCGCCGGTCGATGGCTGGGTAGGGTAGTGAGCAGAACTAAAAAGGGCCGCAGAGGCCCTTTCTGCATTTCAGGAACAGGCGTTTCAATGGTTTTTTTCACTCGTTCGATGGTCTTTCTGATGGCGCTGGTGCTCACCACCGGTTGCGAAAGACAGGATGCACCGCCGCTGGATCAACAGCTTTACGTCTGGCAGCGGCAGTGGACACCGGCCCACGACGCCGCCCTTCGGGACAGCCGCGCCGATTTTTCGACCCTGCGGGTGCTGGCCTTGCAGGCTTTCCCCAACGCCGGCTGGAGTCAGGCCCGGATTGATCCGGCACTGCTCAAGCGTGATGGTCGGCCGGTGATTGCGGTGATTCGCCTGGATGGGCAGCTCAAGGCGCTGGATCAGGATGAGATCACCGCGCAAATCCGGCAGGTGATCAGCGATTGGCAGGGGCAGGAGGTGAACCTCGCCGGCGTGGAAATCGACCACGATGCCGGTAACGCTCGGCTGCCGGCCTACCGCCAGTTTCTCGCGCAGTTGCGCGCAGCGCTGCCGACGTCGCTGCCCCTGAGCATCACCGCGTTGCCGTCCTGGCTCGACAGTCGCGAACTGCCGGCGTTGTTATCCACAGTCGACAGCAGCGTGTTGCAGGTGCACGCGGTGAGCGATCCGCGTCGTGGTTTGTTTGATGCCGATCAGGCCCGGCAATGGGTGAAGGCCTGGAGCCGAATCACGACAAAACCTTTCTATCTGGCGCTGCCAGCCTATGGCGTGGGGTTGCTGCCATCGGCGGGTGGCGCACCCGTTGTGGAAAGCGAAGTCACGGTGGAGCGCGGAGGCCTGCGCCGGGAGTTGCTCGCCGATCCGCAGTCATTGCACACCCTCGGTACCGAGCTGCGGTCCGATCCACCGAAACATCTGGCGGGCCTGATCTGGTTTCGCCTGCCATTGGCCAACGACCGTCGGGCCTGGAGCCTGAGCACCTTGCGCGCCGTGGCGCGTGGAGATGTGCTCGACAGTCAATTGAACCTGAAACTCTCGGCCGACAATGGCCTCTATGACATCGGCATCAGCAACCAGGGCAACCTCGACCGCGCCTGGCCCGAACGCCTGACACTGGCGGTCAGCGGTTGTGAGGGAGCCGATGCCTTGGCCGGTTACGCGTTGCAACAGCGTCCGGATCTGCTTACCTTCACCCGCCTGCGCGATGGCCGAATACCGGCCGGCGGACAGCGTGCCATTGGTTGGGCTCGCTGCGCACACATTGATCAAGGAGGTTCGAATGTTCACCCGTAACTGGCCGCGTCATTTGCTTTGCCTGAGCCTAAGCCTGCCGCTGGGTTCGGCGCTGGCCTGCGGCCCGGACTTCCCCATGCGCCTGCTGGATAACCGTGGCCAGTCGTTGGCGGAACTGCCGGAAGGCAACTTCAGCTTCGAAATCAGCCGCCTCGGCCACGCCATCAACGGATTGAAGAGCGTCACCGCCAACGTCGACTACTCGGATGAACCTGATGCTGTAGCGCTGCGGGATCAAGCCGAGCAGGCGGGACTTTCCGCTGAGCAACAGGTGTTGGTGAAACACCTGCGCAGCCTGACGGATGCCCATCAGGTTGAAACCGAAGGGGCGCAACTGCCGCCTGAGCTCAGATTGTATCTGGCCGGCGCTGTGGCATTTGGCGCGGGTGATTCCGCCTTGGCCGCCGGGTATTTCAAGAAAGTGCTGGCCTTGCCCGCCGAGCAACGGGCTTCGCGCAGCACCTGGGCGGCTTACTCGTTGGGGCGTGCGTTGTTTGCCATGAGCGTCGAAGCCAATGCGGCTCCGGGTCTGCTCGAACAATCCGCCAAGGCCTTCGAGCAAACCCGGCAACTGAGCATCGACGGTTTCAGCGACCCACTGGAACTGGGTGTCGCCAGCCTCGGTGAAGAAGCCCGGGTGGTACGCACCGCCGGCGACTGGAACCGCGCCATCGAGCTCTACGCCACGCAGAATCTGCACGGATCCGCAGTAGGTTACACCTCACTGAAACTGTTGATGGCGGACCTGATGACGCTGCCGGAGGATCAAGTAGCCGAGTTGCTCAAGGGCCAACCCGTGCAGCAATTGGTGACCGCGTCGCTGATCAGCCGGTTGGGTTGGTCGTTCGGCGATCAACCGCCCAACGAACAGAAAATGATCAAGCTGCTGCAAAACAGCACTCGTGGCAGTCTCGAAAACGCCGACCGCCTGGCAGCGATGAATTATCAACAGGGTGATTACGCCAGCGCCAAGGCTTTCCTCGAACATGCCGGCGATGGCGGATTGGCCTGGTGGTTGCGGGCCAAGCTGGCGGTGCGCGAGGGTGATAAGAGTGCGGCCGCCGCAGCCTATGCCAAAGCAGCCCAGGCCTTCCCGCAGAATGAATCCTGGGGCGAGCGCCGCACACCGGACTACGATTACGAAACGCTTCAGCCCAAATGCCGGGTCGAGGGTGAAAGTGCGATCCTGGCGCTGCAACGCGGGGATTACCTGCAGGCCTTCGATCAGCTGTATCGCAGCCAAAGCATTTACTGGTTCGACGCTGCCACCGTTGCCGAGCGCGTGTTGACCCTCGAAGAACTCAAGCACTACGTCGACACGCAGGTGCCGGCACCGCCGCCGCTCAGCCAGCAGGACCGCGACAATTATGTGCCCTTGCCGGTGGCGGCGAGCCTGCGCAATCTGCTGGGGCGACGTTTGTTGCGCGAGGGGCATTACGAGGAGGCGCCGGCGTACTTCGATAACGTCGATTTGCAGAACAAGGCCAAGTCATACGCAATATTACGCAAAGAGGCGGATTCTGCCAGGTGGCCCACGACTCGCGCTGCTGCGCTGTTTAACTCGGCCGGGGTCGCGCGCACGTGGGGAATGGAAATCCTCGGTTATGAAATGGCCCCGGATTACGCCACATTCGGCGGCAACTACAGTCTGGAAAGTACCGAACTCAAGGTCGGGCCGTTAGTAACCGTGGGCGAAGTGAAGCGCCAGCAGGCCAGCGTTGCTCAGCCCGATGAGCGTTATCACTATCGTTTTGTGGCCACGGCATTGGCCAGCCGTGCGGCCGACAATTTGCCTCACACCAGCCAGGCCTTTGCGGCAGTGCTGTGCGCGGCTGCAGGCTGGAACAGCAGTCTTGAAGAAGAAAACGCTTTCTACCAGCGCTATGTCAAAGAGGGGCCGTACGTGGATTGGGCGTTCAATTTCGGTCATCAATGCCCGTATCCCGACTTCCAGAACGCCGACAAGCGCTACGTGACCCAGGTTACCGATTCCGTGCGTTCAGCGCTGCGGCCGTACAAGAAGCCGTTGCAGTATGGCGGCGTGATTGTGGTCACGGCGGCGGCATTACTCCTGATCAATCGCCGCCGCAAGGCGCAGTGAGGTTCAAGCCTGTTGCACAAAGGTCAACCGTACGGCGAAACCGATCAACAGGCTACCGAACAACCATTGTTGCAGGCGCTGGGCTGAGGGGCTGCGTTGCAGCCAACGGCCGAGTGCCGCGCCGACCAGGGCGTATGCGCTGTCGAACAGCAAACCGACGCCGACCAGCACCACGCCCAAGGTCGCAAATTGCCCGAGCACCGGCCCGGCCTGTGGGTTGATGAATTGCGGCAGCAGCACCGAGCAGAACAAAAGTGCCTTGGGGTTGAGCAGGTTGGTCAGCAGTCCGCGTCGGATGGCCGTGCCCCAACGTGGTTTTTCGCCGGTGGTGTCGGCGCTGGTGAGGCTCGGCAGCATCGTGGTTCGCAGGCACTGAATGCCGATCCACAGCAGATACGCGGCGCCGGCCAGGCGCACCAGGTCGAAGGTCCATGGCGCGGCCTTGAACAGTGCCGCCAGCCCCAGCGCCGCCAATGCCACATGGCAACCCCGGGCGATGCCCAGTCCCACGGCCGTAGATAGCGCGGCGCCTTTGCCCTGACGGGCACCGGTCTGCAACAGCAGGATCATGTCGGGCCCCGGCAACAGATAGACCACTGCCAGCGCCATGAAAAACAGCCAGAGACCTTGCATGTTGCACCCCGTTCGTTGTCGATTTGGTCGTGCCAGTCTAGGGCTGGAGGGCGGGGCAGGTGCTTGCGTTGTCAGCTTCTATCCGCTCGTGTATTGGCATAATCTGCCACTTAATCAAGCTTGAATCATCAGGATCTGCCAAACCATGAAACTGGACGCTTACGACCGCAAGATTCTCGCCGCGCTGCAACGGGACGGCCGCCTGAGCAATGTGCAACTGGCAGACGAGATCGGCCTGTCGGCATCGCCTTGCTTGCGCCGGGTGCGAATGCTTGAAGAGGCGGGGGTGATTCGCGGCTACCAGGCCAATCTGGATCGCGATGAAGTGGGGTTGGGGCTGACGGTGTTTGTCGGGGTCAAGGTCGAGCGTCACAACGATGAACAAGCCGAAGCCTTTCGCCTGGCGGTGACGGCATTGCCCGAGGTGATTTCGGCGTTTCTGGTGTCGGGGGAGTCGGATTTTCTGCTGCAGGTGGTGGTGCCGGACTTGCGTGCCTATGACCGCTTTCTCACCGGGCGTTTGCTGAAGCTGCCGGGGGTGAGCGACATTCGCAGCAACTTTGCGATTCATACGGTGAAGGCCCCGGGGTCGTTGCCGCTGGAGCATTTGCCGCTCTGAACCGAGTCGTCTGCGTTCGTCGGAACGCCGCCCGGAGCGGGCTTGCTCCGGGCGGCGTTCCGACGAAGGCGGTGGCCCCGTCACCGCCAGTCCTTTGGATTACATCTGCGTCGCCATCCCTTCCACATTCATCGCCGCCTGACGCAAGGCCTCGGAGCGGGTCGGGTGTGGGTGGCAGGTCAGCGCGATGTCTTCGGCCGAGGCGCTGAACTCCATGGCCACGCAATATTCGCCAATCATTTCACTGACGCTCGGGCCAACCAGATGCACGCCCAGGACTTCGTCCGTGTGCTCATCGGCCAGCACTTTGGCGAAGCCTTCGGTTTCATGGTTGATCTTCGCCCGGCTGTTGGCGGTGAAGGGAAACTTGCCGACCTTGTACGCCCGGCCTTCAGCCTTGAGCTGCTCTTCGGTCTTGCCGACACTGGCCAGTTCCGGTTTGGTGTAGACCACACTGGGGATCAGGTTGTAATTGACCTCGCCCGCCTTGCCGACAATCTGCTCGACGCAGGCCATGGCTTCGTCCTCGGCCTTGTGGGCGAGCATGGGACCCGAGGTCACGTCGCCAATCACCCAGACCCCGGCGGCATCTGTGCGATGCCCTTTGTTGGCGAGCATGCCGCGCTTGTCCGTGGCGAGGCCGACGTTCTCCAGGCCCAGGCCCTGTGTATAAGGTCGGCGCCCGATGGCTACCAATACGTAATCCGCTTCCAGCAACTCGGCGGCACCGCCAGCGGCAGGCTCGATGCTGAGCTGAACGCCATTGGCGGAACTGGTGGCGCTGGTCACTTTTGAACTCAATTTGAAACTCAAGCCTTGCTTGCTCAGGGAGCGCTGCAGGGTTTTGCCGGCTTCGATGTCCACGCCGGGGCAGATCCGGTCGAGAAACTCGACCACCGTCACCTGCGCCCCAAGGCGGCGCCAGACCGAACCCAGTTCCAGGCCGATCACACCGGCGCCGATCACCACCAGGTGCTTGGGCACCTCGCTCAGTGCCAGGGCGCCTGTGGAATCGAGGATGCGTTTGTTATCGATGTCTACACCGGGCAGGGGCGTGGGCTCCGAACCGGTAGCGATGATGATGTCCTTGGCGCTCAGTACTGTCTTGCCGCCGGCGCTATCGGTCACCGTGACTTTGCCCGGCCCATCGATGTGGCCCCAGCCTCTGATCCAGTCGACCTTGTTCTTGCGAAAAAGAAATTCGATGCCCTTGGTCAGCCCGGTAACGCTTTCATTTTTTTGTTTCATCATCTGGGCGAGGTTGAGGCTGGGTTTGACGTCGATCCCCAGGTTGGCGAATTCCGCACCCATGGCCGCGTCGTACAGTTCGGAGGCATGCAGCAACGCCTTGGATGGCATGCAACCAACGTTCAGGCAGGTGCCGCCGAGCGTGGCGCGTCCTTCCACGCAGGCGGCCTTCAGACCCAGTTGTCCGGCGCGGATCGCCGCGTTGTAACCGCCGGGGCCACCGCCAAGTATCACGACGTCATAAGTGCTCATGGATGTACTCCTGGATCGAAAGGGGATGGGTAAAAGTAGTTCCTTGATAAAATTACGATCGTAATATGTGCGTTCGGCTGCATTTCGGTCAAGGCTTCAGCCAAGCGACAGGTTGGGCATCTTTAGATAGCGCGCTTGAATACGGAAATTTCACCATTTCCGTTATATCGTAACGAATGGCCCTGTAAGCGAAGACACTCTGGAGTGGTATGCAAGTCGATCTCGATGTTGATCAAGCGCCGTTAGCCGGGTTGCCGCGCTTTCAGCAGGCGTTCATTCAAGGGCGGCGTTTGCGCCAGTTCGCCATCGGTGCGGGCGTACTCGCGTCGGTGGGTGTGTTGCTGGCGCTGTTTGCCGGGCTGTTTTCGTCGCAAACACTGTGGCCGGCGTTGCTGCTGAACCTGAGCGCGGCGTCTGTGGTGCTGATGGCCGGTTTGCAATCGGCCTGGTGGGTAACCCAGTGGCGTGCGCTGGCGATGAATCCCGAAGTGCCGGTGGTCGTTGTCGACGAGTCTGTCGCGCCTTCGGGGTGGTATGAGCGTTTGCTGGACCGGATCAGCCAGCAATCGCAGCACCTGCTGGGGCAAATCGGCGCGCCGACGCTGTGGCTTGGCGGCTGGGCATTGTTGGCGCTATTGGGCGTGGAACAGGCCTGGAACCTCGCGTTGCCTCCGGCAGCGCTGGGCCTGTCGGCCACTGTCGGGGCAGCGTGCTCCTTACTGTTGGCATTCGGCCTGTTGGTGATGGAGCGCCATCTGGCTCAGGAAAACACCGCGCAATGGCCTGAAGCCGCTGCGTTGGCGCAATTGGCTCGTGTGGCGATCATCAGCCTGATGCTCGGTGCTTTTTGTCTGTTGTTTGCCGATGAAACCTCGGTATGGCCTGTACGCCTGGCGGTGTTGATCGGACTGCTGCCGGGGCTGGTGGCGGCAGAACTGTTGCTGCGCGCGGTGTTGTCACTGTTCAGCCCGCGCCGGGACCGCCTTGAGCCGGAGCTGTTGGCGCGCAGTTTTGTCGCCGACATGCTGCGCTGGCCACCACAGCCATTGCTGGCGTTGCAGCACGAATTGCATAACCGCTTCGGCATCGACCTGCGACAGATCTGGGCCTTCACTTACATGCGTCGGGCGTTCCTGCCGGTGTTGGCGGTGGTGTCGCTGGTTGGCTGGTCGCTGACCGGCATTCACGAGATTGCCCTGCAAGGGCGTGGCATCTACGAGCGATTCGGCAAGCCAGTGGAGGTGTTTGGCCCAGGTTTGCACATGGGTCTACCTTGGCCATTGGGCCGGGTGTTGAACGTCGAGAATGGCGTGGTTCACGAGTTGGCTACCAGTGTTGGAGAAACCACGGCCCCTGCTCAGGCAGACCCTGCGGAAGGCCCGGCCCCGACAATCGCCAATCGCCTCTGGGACGCCAGCCATGTGAACGATAAATCCCAGGTGATCGCCAGCAGCCGAGCCGACAAGCAGAGCTTTCAGATCGTCAACATGGACGTGAGATTCGTCTATCGCATCGGGCTGAGCGATCAGGCGGCATTGGCCGCAACCTATAACAGTGCCGATGTGCCGATGTTGATTCGCAGCACCGCCAGCCGAATCCTGGTTCACGACTTCGCCTCGCGCACACTCGACGGTTTGCTTGGCGAGGACAGGGTAGGGCTGGCCGAAGAAATTGGCCGCGCCGTCCAGGCTGACTTGCAAAAACTCGACAGCGGCGTGGAAATTCTCGCCACGGTGGTCGAGGCGATTCATCCTCCGGCCGGTGCAGCCAATGCCTATCACGGCGTGCAAGCGGCGCAGATTGGCGCGCAAGCCTTGATCGCCCGAGAACACGGCGCCGCTGCCGAGGCCATCAATCAGGCTCAGTTGCAGGCCAGTATTGCCCACGATCAGGCGACGGCCAGCGCCCGAGAAATCAATGCTGGTGCCGAGGCCGCGAACCTGAAATTCAACGCTGAGCAAAAGGCCTATGCCAGCGCTGGCCAGGCCTTCTTGCTGGAGCAGTATTTCAGTCAGTTGTCCCAGGGTTTGGCCAACGCCAAGTTGCTGGTGCTCGATCATCGTCTAGGCGGCAGCAGCAACGCGCCGACCATCGACCTCCGTACTTTCACGCTGCCGGTTGACCCTGCGCCGTCGCGTAAAACCGCTCAGCCAGGAGCTGCCAATTGAGCCAGTCCCATACGCACGATCACGATGACCACGCCGGACACGATCACGGTCATGGCGGGCATCACCACCACGGCCATCACCATCACCACGGCGATCCTCAGGAGGCTGGTCCATTCCCATGGCGTCGGATGGGGTGGGCGGCATTGCTGGTGGCGTTTGCGGTCGCCGCTGCAAGCGTGGTTCAGGTGCGTTCGGGGGAAGCCACAGTGATCACGCGCTTCGGCAATCCATCGCGAGTCTTTCTGGAGCCCGGCCTGGGTTGGCGCTGGCCGGCACCGTTCGAGGCGGCAATCCCGGTGGATCTACGGCTGCGCACCACGTCCAGCGGTTTGCAGGATGTCGGCACCCGGGACGGTTTGCGCATCATTGTTCAGGCCTACGTGGCTTGGCAGGTGCAGGGCGATCCGGACAATGTGCAACGTTTCATGCGCGCGGTGCAGAACCAGCCTGATGAAGCCGCGCGGCAGATTCGTACCTTTGTCGGCTCCGCACTGGAAACCACTGCCAGCAGTTTTGATTTGGCGAGCCTGGTCAATACCGATGCCAGCCAAGTGCGTATCGCCGATTTCGAAACACAACTGCGCAAGCAAATCGATCAGCAGCTGCTCACCACGTATGGCGTGCGCGTGTTGCAGGTCGGCATCGAACGATTGACGCTGCCTTCGGTGACGCTCACTGCGACGGTCGACCGGATGCGCGCCGAGCGTGAAACCATCGCCACTGAGCGCACGGCCATCGGCAAGCGCGAGGCCGCGCAAATTCGTTCCGCCGCCGAGCGCGATGCGCGAATTGTGCAGGCTGATGCCACCGTGAAAGCGGCAGATATCGAAGCGCAATCGCGGGTGGAAGCGGCGCAGATTTACGGTCGCGCCTACGCGGGGTCGCCGCAGCTCTACAACCTGCTGCGCTCGCTCGACACTTTGGGCACGGTGGTGACGCCTGGGACCAAGCTGATTTTGCGCACCGATGCCGCACCGTTCCGGGTGTTGGTTGACGGTCCGCCAAGCCTCGACAACAAATCCGGATCGCAGCCATGAGTTTGGTTCCACGTGGAACAAATGAGTTGAGCAGCCCTTGGATTCAGGCTGGGCGCTTGGCGTTTCTGGCCTTGTATGCGGTAACGGTGTTGGCGGCATTGGCGTGGGCGTTTTCCAATGTGCGGCAGATCGACCCGCAGAATCGCGCAGTGGTTTTGCATTTCGGCGCGCTGGATCGCATTCAGAATGCCGGGCTGTTGTTGGCCTGGCCGCAACCGTTCGAGCAGGTGATTTTGTTGCCAGCGGCGGATCGGGTGATCGAGCGTCGGGTGGAAGGTTTGTTGCGCAGTGGTGCCGCGATGCAGGCAGATCGCGTGGCCAGTTTTGCCACGCCCATCAGCGATGCCCTTGCAGGCTCCGGCTATCTGCTAACGGGTGATGCCGGTGTCGTGCAACTCGATGTGCGGGTTTTCTACAAAGTCACCGAACCCTACGCCTTTGTGCTTCAAGGCGAACATGTGTTGCCCGCATTGGATCGCTTGGTCACCCGTAGCGCTGTGGCACTCAGCGCCGCACGGGATCTGGACACTATCCTGGTCGCTCGCCCGGAATTGATCGGCGCTGACAGTCAGGCGGCGGAGCGACGCGAGCGCTTACGAGGCGATCTGGTACAGGGCATCAATCAACGGCTGGCCGAACTCACCGCGACGGGGCAGGGACTGGGGATCGAAGTGGCGCGGGTCGATGTGCAATCGAGTCTGCCAAGCCCGGCGGTCAATGCCTTCAATGCGGTACTCACAGCGAGTCAGCAGGCCGACAAAGCCGTGGCTAATGCGCGTACCGAAGCCGAAAAGCTGACGCAAACTGCCAACGAGCAAGCCGACAGAACACTGCAAGTCGCCCATGCCCAGGCCAGTGAACGACTGGCCAAAGCATCCACCGACACGGCCACGGTGTTGAGCCTGGCCAAGGCGCAACAACAGGGCACTGACCCGCAAATGCTGCTGCGCATCTATCGCGAGCGGATGCCGAAAATTCTTGGCCAGGCCGGTTCGGTCACGACGGTCGATCCCAAAGACGATTCCCGCCTGATCATTCAGGGAGCTGCACAATGACTGCTCAAATCGCCGCTGCACCGAGCCTGTTGTCTTCGGCCGAACAGCGCCGCGCCGCGCGCCAGTTGACCCTGGCCATGCTTGCATTGGGCCTGCTCGCGCTGGGCTTGATCTGGCGCTGGCTGGCGCCGGAACAGACCGGCGTCAGCCAACTGCTGCTGGGGTTTGCCTCGTTGTTGGTCGCCGTGCCGGTCATGCGCTCGGCCTGGTACAGCCTGCGCTATCCAAGCTTGCATGGCATCACCGATCAATTGATCGCCCTGGCCATGCTGGGTGCCTGGGCCACCGGGGATCTGCTGACGGCGGCTCTGTTGCCGATCATCATGATCTTCGGTCACGTGCTGGAGGAGCGCAGCGTGATCGGTTCCCAGGAGGCGATTCACGCCCTCGGCAAACTGACCCGCAGTCACGCGCGCAAAGTTCAGGCGGACGGCTCCGTCATCGAAGTCGACAATGGCACGCTCAAGGCCGGCGACCTGATTGAGGTCCGCGCGGGGGACCGGGTGCCGGCGGATGGTCGGGTATTGTCCGGTCAGGCCAGTCTGGACACCGCCTCCATTACTGGCGAATCGGTACCGATGGAGGCGGGCGTCGGCATGTCGGTGTTCGGTGGCGCGATCAACCTCGACGGTTTGCTGCGGATTGAGGTGACCCGCACCGGCCAGGAGTCGACCCTCGGCAAAGTCATCGCCCTGATGCAAAACGCCGAGCGCTCGAAACCGCCGATCACTCGTCTGCTGGAGCGTTACGCCGGCAGCTATATGGTGCTGGTGTTGCTGCTGGCGGCGGTGACCTGGTTTATCACCAACAACGCTCAAGCGATGCTCGCCGTGTTGGTGGCGGCCTGTCCTTGTGCGCTGGTGTTATCGGCACCGGCGACGGCGATTGCCGGGGTGGCGGTAGCGGCACGCCACGGGATTCTGATCCGCAGTTCTGCGTTCCTCGAAGAGTTGGCGGACCTGACTTCGCTGGTGGTCGACAAGACCGGGACGCTGACCTTCGGCACCTTGCGCCTGCAATCCATCGACAGCCCGCTGGAGGATCGCAGCCCTGTCCTCACGCTCGCTGCCAGCCTCGGTTCGGCCAGCAGTCACCCGGTCAGTCGTGCGCTCGCGGGGTTGGTGACCCAGGAGCATTTCCTGCTGCTTTCCGACATTCATGAGCGCCAGGGCCTGGGCGTGGTGGCGATGACCGGGCAGGGCAAAGCGGCGCTCGGTCGGCCGGAGTTGTTTGCGCAACTGGGCATCAGCACAACGGCGGTTCCCGATCATGACGGTCCGATTGCCGGGTTGGCGCTCAATGGTGAATTCCTCGCCTGGCTGTTGTTGGCCGACAGCGTCAAACCCGAGGCGCAGTTTGCCTTGGGTGAGTTGCGTGAATTGGGCTTGGGTCGCCAGTTGTTGCTCACCGGTGACCGCCACAGCGTCGCGCAAACGCTCGCTCGGGATGTCGGGATCAGTGACGTCGAAGCGCAAGCCCTGCCCGAAGACAAACTCAACCGCGTGCTGAAAGAAATCGACAGCGGTTTCCGGCCGATGGTGGTCGGAGATGGCATCAACGACTCCCTGGCCCTCAAGGCTGGCGTGGTGGGTGTGGCCATGGGCGCGGGCGGTGCGGACATCGCCCTGGCATCGGCGGACATCGTGCTGATCGGCAGTGACCTGCGCCGCCTCGGCACCTGCGTGCGCCTGAGTCGTCAGTGCCGCCAGACATTACAGGTGAATGTGGTCATCGGTCTGGGCTGGACCCTGGCTATCGTGGCCTTCGCCGCGTTTGGCTGGCTCGGCGCTGCCGGGGCGATGATTGCGGCGCTGCTGCATAACCTCAGCACCTTGCTGGTGTTGGGTAACGCCGGTCGTTTGCTGCGGTTTCAGGAGCCGTTGCTCAAGCTCAAGGACGAAGCCTGAATGCGAATGCTCTAAACCGGGTGATCACGGTGCTTAATCTTTTTTAGAACTGTGCGCCCGGTTCGTAGTCATTGGAAATGAGGGCACATCTTTTTGTGCGTTCGCGGCGGCAGGTGTGGGCTTCGCGAATCATTGAAAACGGCTGTTAATTCGATAGCCAGCTATTTTTCAAAGATGGTCTACCCTCTGATCAGACGTCTGAAACAAGGGGAATTTCCATGCTCGCGCAACTTCCACCGGCCTTACAGAATCTGCAATTACCGCTTCGCCTGAGACTCTGGGATGGCCATGAACTCAATCTGGGACCGGCGCCCAGCGTCACGATTGTGGTCAAGGATCCACAAATGGTCACTCAGTTTACCCATCCAAGCCTGGACGCCCTCGGTGCTGCGTTTGTCGAAGGCAAACTGGAACTCGAAGGCTCCATCAGCGAAGTGATCCGCGTCTGCGATGAATGGAGCCAGGCGTTGCTGGACGAAGACGACGACAACCAGCCTGTCCGTAGTGCCCATGACAAAGAGACTGACGCCAAGGCGATTTCCTACCACTACGACCTTTCCAACGCGTTCTATCAACTGTGGCTCGACAGCGATATGGCGTATTCCTGCGCTTACTTCGAGACCGGCAGCGAAAGCCTCGAGCAGGCCCAGCAAGCCAAGTTCCGTCATTTGTGCCGCAAGCTGCGCCTGCAGCCCGGCGAATATCTGCTGGATGTGGGTTGCGGGTGGGGCGGATTGGCGCGTTATGCGGCGCGGGAGTTTGGCGCGAAAGTGTTCGGTATCACCCTCAGCAAGGAGCAGTTGGCCCTGGCCCGGGAACGCGTAAAAGCGGAGGGCCTGGAGGATCTGGTCGAACTGCAACTGCTCGACTATCGCGATCTGCCGCAGGATGGCCGTTTCGACAAGGTTGTCAGCGTCGGCATGTTCGAACACGTCGGCCACGCCAATTTGGCGGAGTACTGCAAGACCCTGTTCGGTGCGGTGAAAGAGGGCGGCCTGGTGATGAATCACGGGATCACCGCCAAATACACCGATGGCCGTCCGGTGGGACGCGGTGCCGGCGAATTCATCGAGAAATACGTGTTCCCCAACGGCGAACTGCCGCACCTTTCAATGATCTCTGCCGAGATCAGTGAGGCCGGGCTGGAGATCGTCGACGTCGAAAGCTTGCGCCTGCACTACGCACGCACGCTCGATCACTGGAGCGAGCGCCTGGAGGACAACCTCGAAGCGGCGTCCAAACTCGTACCGGAACAAGCCCTGCGTATCTGGCGGCTGTACCTGGCCGGTTGCGCTTACGCGTTTGCCCGGGGCTGGATCAACCTGCACCAGATTCTCGCGGTGAAGGCCCACGCCGATGGCAGTCATGAACTGCCATGGACCCGTGACGATATCTACCTCTAGAGAACCGGCGAAATAAGCCGGGCGACCCGCATGCCGACCTGCTGCAGGCGGTGGGTCTCCCGGCCTTCTCCTTTGGCGATTTCGTGGGCGTTGGCGAAATCATCGTTGAGCATCTGTTCCACCTCGGCGGCAAAGGCGCGGTCGACGGTCAGCAGCATCACTTCAAAATTCAGCCGGAACGACCGGTTGTCCAGGTTGGCGCTGCCGATGGCGCTGATTTCGCTGTCGATCAACACCACTTTCTGGTGCAGGAATCCGGGCTCGTAACGGAACACCCGCACACCGGCGCGCACTGCTTCGAAGGCGTAGAGGCTGGAGGCGGCGTAGACGATTCGGTGGTCGGGTCGAGACGGCAACAGCAGCCGTACATCCACACCCCGCAGCACCGCCAGGCGCAACGCTGCGAACACGGCTTCATCGGGGATGAAGTACGGGCTGGTGATCCAGACCCGTTCCGTCGCCGCATGGATCGCTTCGACAAAGAACAGAGAGCAGGTTTCGTAGGCGTCTGCCGGGCCGCTGGCGAGCAACTGGCACAGCACGCCGTCTTCCGGGTAAACCTCGGGCAGGATCAGTGGCGGCAGGGCATGAGCCACCCAGAACCAGTCTTCAGCGAAAGACTCCTGCATGCACGCCACCACTGGCCCGCGCACTTGCACGTGGGTATCGCGCCAGGGGGCCAGGGGCGGTTTTTCGCCCATGTATTCATCACCGACGTTGTGCCCGCCGACGAAGCCGAGAATGCCGTCTACGACCACTATCTTGCGATGGTTGCGGAAGTTCACCTGAAAGCGATTGAACCAGCCACTACGGGGGCCAAAAGCCTTGACCTCGACTCCGCCATCACGCAAAGCCTGCACGTACCCGTTGGGCAGGGAGTGACTGCCGATTCGGTCATACAACAGGTAGATCGCCACGCCTTCGGCGGCTTTCTTCAACAGCAAAGTCTGCAGGAGTTGGCCTAGGCGGTCGTCGTGGACGATGAAAAACTGGATCAGCACGGCTTCTTTGGCCTGGCTGATGGCATCAAAAATGGCGTCGAATGTCGCCTGGCCGTTGATCAACAGCCGCGTCTGGTTATTGGCCAGGCAGGGCATGTGTCCGAGCTTGGGCATCGCTCTGAGTGAGGCGTAGGCAGAAGACGCGCGGGCGGTGAGCGCTTCCTCTACCCAAGGTCGCCAGTTGAGTTCGGAAACGGCCTTGCGCATCTCCTCGTTGGCCTGCCGCCGCGCCTTGATATAGCCATCAAAGGTGCTGCGGCCGAACATCAGGTACGGGATCAGCGTGAGGTAAGGGATGAAAAACAGCGACAGGGCCCAGGCGATCGAGCCTTGGGCGGTACGGACGGTCAACACGGCATGTATGGCCGCGATCATGCCCAGCGAGTGCAACAGGGCGATGGTATAACCGAAAATATGCGGTCCGAAATAATCCATGGGGGCTGCCTTGCTCCTGAAGATTCAGTGCTTAACAGACCATGTTCCGTGCAGAATGTCGCTAATTAATTCGCCCATGAACCGAAGCTTGCGGCTGACGTCTAACGGCCACTACTGATCAGGAGTTACTCGATGAACGTTCGTCTGCTGGGTTTGGCCATGGCACTGGGTTTGGCACTTCCTGTGGCGGCTCACGCGCAAATGCTGCAACCAGGATTGTGGGAGATGACCACGAGCAACATGAAGGTCGACGAGCAGAATATGCCGGACCTGCAATTGATCCTCGGCCAGATCCAGAGCCAGATGACCCCTGAGCAGCGCGCCCAACTGGAAAAGCAGGGCATCACCATGGGCGGAAAAGGGATCCGGGCGTGCCTGACCCCTGAGCAGGTCAAGACCGACAACATCCCGCTGACCGATCCGCAGTCTGGCTGCAAACAGGAAATCACCGACCGCTCCGGCAATCAGTGGAAATTCCGTTTCAGTTGCCCGAGAGCCCAGGGTGCCGGCGTGGCGACGTTCCTCAGTGATCGCGAATTCACCACCAAGGTCAACGGGACGTTCAACGCCACCGGCATTCAGCAGAAGGGCAGCCTCGAATCCCGCGCCGTCTGGTTGGGGCAGGATTGCGGCACGGTGAAGCCAAGAGCTTAAAAGCTTCGTCGGATCGCCTTCGCGAGCAAGCCCGCTCCCACACTGGATCTGTGGTGTTCACAAAACCAATGTGGGAGCAGGCTTGGTCCGGGCGGCGTTCCGACGAAGGCGTCCACCCAGCCTCCCTAGATCCCCGGCCGACTCAACCACTCACACGCCGCCTCGACAGCCATCCGGCCAAAATCCTCCCCCGTGCGGCTGCGCACACTGACAAACCCCCCAGCCTGTTCCTTTTCACCAACCACGACCAGGTACGGCACGGTCTGGCTGTGCTGGCGAATCTTGTAGCGGACTTTTTCGTTTCGCAGATCGGCCTTGGCGCGCAAGCCTTTTTGGCGCAAGGATTCGGTCACCGCTTGGGCATAAGTTGCCTGGCGGTCATCCATGCTCACGACGACCACATGGGGTGGAACGCGCCAGTGTTGCAGTTCCTGATGGCTGGACCAGCAGGTGCCGTAGATCCGTTGCTGTAACGTGCCGCTGATGTGATCGAGGGCAAAGGCCTGCAAGACTTTGGTGGTGGGGACGTGCGGTCCGTGACTTTGGTACTCGGTGTCCCCCAGACGGTACAGCGGCACTGCTTCGCGCGCCGGCCGTCGACGGATCGAGTGATTGGTCGCTGCCAGTGACTGCATGCGCGCTTCGATGAGGGGCAGGTCTGCCGGGGTCAGCGGTTGCTCGACTGTGAACTCGTAAAAGAAACCGTCACCCAATTCCTTTCCCGCACGCATTTGCGCATGAGGGTGCAGTTGCTTGACCGCCATGGCCAGCATCAACGCGCAGGAGCGGCGCAGGATCTCCAAGCCATCCGGCTCCCGGGGGGTGACAATGCTGACGCGGGCATCCGCCTCGATCAGGTATTCGCAGTCCACCAATACACCATTGACTCGACCTGCTACGGCTGCGCTGGCCAGTTCGAGACCGATGCTGGCGGCCATCTCGTGCACGGACAGTGGCTGGTCGTATTCACGCAATGAACCATCGGGCAGGGTGATCTGGATCATGGTCGGCGTACTCACGTGCTTCTAACGAGCGTTATCGCATAAACCGTAGGGGTAAACATTAAGACGTTTGTCGTGCCAGGCAATTTGTCCTGACACGATGGCTGTTTTTGGCCACCCGCGTCAGAACTCGTTTTGCAGGGCTTTGTAGCCGCGCACCAGATCGACGTTGGTGCGCGCCACGTCTTCGGAAAACTCCGAGGCACTGACACTTACCGGCGGGTATTGCGAGAGGTCGGTGTTGGGGCCAATCCGCGTGGTGGAGGGCACGTAGAAGGCTTCAGGCAGGTCACGACCGTCCACCACCGAGTTGTGCCGCACCACGCAACCGTCACCGACCACACAGTTGAACAGTACGCTGTTGAAGCCGATGAACACTCGATTGCCCACGATGCAGGGACCATGCACGATCGAGCGGTGGGCGATGGAACTGAACTCGCCAATGGTCACCGCCGCACCGGATTTGGAATGGATCACCACGCCGTCCTGGATGTTCGAGTTGGCACCGATGGTGATCGGCTGCATGTCGCCTGAGTCATCGACTTCGTCTGCGCGGATCACCGCGTAGGGCCCGACGAACACGTTCTCGCCGATCACCACTTTGCCGCAGATGATCGCCGTCTTGTCGACGTAGGCCGACTCGGCAATCAGCGGTAAATCTCCGGAAGGGTTCTTGCGGATCATGGCTTGCTCAACGCGTTGTACAGGGTGTTGAGGTTGTACTCGAACAACCCGGTGAAGGTGCTGGCCGGACCGCTCGCCGCCAGGGCATCGGAGTACAGCGTGCCGCCGATCTGCGCGCCGCTTTCATCCGCGATCTGCTTGAGCAGGCGTGCGTCCTTGATGTTTTCCATGAACACCGCCTTGACCTTGGCTTGACGAATCTGGGTGATCAGTGCGGCCACTTCGGCGGCTGAAGGTTCGCGCTCGGTGGACAGGCCTTGAGGCGCCATGAACTCGATGCCGTAGGCTTGGCCGAGATAACCGAAGGCATCATGGGACGTGACGATCTTGCGGTTGCCCGGTGGCAGTGAACCGAGCTTGGCCTTGGCTTCGGCGAGCAGGGCATAGACCTGTTTCAGGTACTCCTGGCTGTTGCGCTCATAGTCGGCGGCGTTCGCCGGGTCGGCGGCAATCAGCGCCTTGGTAATGTTGGCGATGTACAGTTCGGTGTTCGCCAGATTATGCCAGGCGTGCGGATCAGGAACGGTTTCGCCGTCTTCATCCAGGCTACGCGGGATGACGCCGTGGCTTGCGCTGATGACTGGCGCCCGGGTCTCTGTGCTCGTTACCAGGCGATCCAGCCAGGGCTCGAAACCCAGGCCGTTCTTGATGATGAGCCTGGCCTTGAGCAGCGCTTTGGCGTCGTCCGGTGTCGGCTCGTAGGTATGGGCATCCGCGTCCGGGCCGACCATGTTGGTGATCTGGATATGATCTTTGCCGACCTGGCGGGTCATGTCGGCAAGGATGCTGAAGCTGGTGACCACCTGAAGTTTTTCGGCGGCAGACAGCGACATCGACACCATCAAGCTGAACAGCACGAGTAAAGCGCGCATCGGGTAACACCTCATTGGGATGTGAGCAAAGGCGGGTGGCGCAGCAAGCCGTGCACCGGCCCGAACACCACGGACAACAGATACCCACCGCCGGCCACCAGCACGATTGCCGGGCCACTGGGCAGCGAGTAATAGAACGAGATCAATAAACCGAGCCACACCGAGAGGCTGCCGAGCAAGGCGGCGACGACGATCAGCACCGGCAGACGACGACTCCAGAAGCGCGCCGCGGCGGCAGGCAGCATCATCAGGCCGACCACCATCAACGCGCCGATCGCCTGGAAACCGATGACCAGATTCAACACCACCAGCGTCAGGAATACGCCGTGGGCCAAGGGGCCGAGTCGGCTGACCGTTTGCAGAAAAAGCGGGTCGAGGGTGTCGAGCAGTAGTGGTTTGTAGATCAATGCCATGGCCATCAGGCTCAGGCCCGAGACCCAAAGCATGCCGGTCAAGGTCGGGCCGTCGACCGCCAGCGCCGAGCCAAATAACAGGTGCAACAGGTCCAGGCGTTTGCCGGCGATGCCGAGAATCAGTACGCCACCGGCCAGGGAAATCGGGTAGATCGCCGCGAGGCTGGCGTCCTCTCGCAGGCCGGTTCGCCGCGTAATCCAGGCTGCAAGGCCGGCCATGCTCAGGCCAGCGCCGAGACCGCCGATGGTCAACGCCGGGAGGCTCAAGCCGGCAAACCAGAATCCCAGGGCCGCACCGGGAAGGATGCCGTGGGCGACCGCATCGCCGATCAGGCTCATGCGCCTGAGGATCAGAAACACTCCAAGAGGCGCCGTACTGCACGCCAGGAGCAAACCGCCCAGCAGCGCCCGACGCATGAACACGAACTCGTGGAACGGTTGCCAAAGATGCGCGGCAGCGATCATCAGGCCACCTGCGTTTGTGGTGGTTGGCTGATCAGTTCGGTGCTCGGACCGTATACGCAACCGCTGCCTTTGATCTGCAACGTGTGTGGGATGTGCTCGCGGACAGCGGCGAGGTCATGGCACACGACCACCTGTGTCCGGCCTTCAAGGTGCCATTGGTGTATGTGCTTCCAAAGCAATGCCTGGCCGACTTCATCGAGGGCCGCGTGGGGTTCATCCAGCAACAGCAAGGGTGCATCGGTCAGGCTCAATCGGGCGAGCAGGGCGCGTTGCAATTCGCCGCCGGAGAGGGCCATCAACGGTCGATCTTCCAGGCCGTTCAAGCACCAGTTTTCAAGGACGGTTTTCAGTCGTTGGCTACGGATCTCCGGTGACTGTTTGCTGCCCCAGAAACCGGCGGCAATCAATGCCTGAAGGCTGATCGGAAATTGCCTGTCCAGGTGTTGTTGCTGGGGCAGGAACGACAGACTGCGCTTGAGTGGAACACTCAGTCGAACCTTTCCGGCCAACGGTTTTTGCAGGCCAGCGATGACCTTCAACAGGCTGCTTTTCCCGGAGCCGTTCGCACCGATGATGGCGGTCAGGCTGCCCTGCGACAGTTCGAGGTCCAGCGCTGGCGTGAGTGGCTGCCCAGGTGCGCCCCAACGTAAAGCGTGGCAAGCAATCATGCGAGCTCCCAGTTGAAACGGCTTTCGGCTACAGCGTCATGGGCGTGCAGGCTTTCGGCGTGGGTCACACGAATATGGAAGGCATTGATACCTGTGGAGCGCTTCAGGGCCAGATTCAAACGGCGTGCGGCGTCCTCGCAGAACATCAGGTTCTGACCATTGGCGAGGGCGAAGGCCTGTTCGTCGGCGCGCTTTACCGCTGTTTGAACGGCGGTGCCGAGTGCGGCTTCGGCGTCGTTGATGATGGCGATCAGAGGCAACTCGTCCAAAAAATCGGCCAACCGTACGCGCAACTTTGCGCTGCTGCGTTGGCTGTGGGGGGTAGCGATGATGCCGTTCGGGGAGCCGAGCCAGGCTAAAACGTCGGCGTGTTGCGGTGGCTTGTTGGCGAAATCATCGATGAACTGCTGCTGAATCAACTGTCGAGAAAGGGCTGCGGAACACGGGCAGGTTGAGGAATAAGGCACGTCGATTTTTAGTTCCACGTGGAACATTGCGTTTTTCAAGCGCGCTTCGATGGTCACTGGATAGCTTTTCCAGCCGGCCAATGGACTGATCAGCGCCGGCCTTTTCAGCAACAAATCGGCGTGAATGCTTAGGTGTGCGCTACTCGACAGCCCTTCATGACTATCAAGAAAGCGCTGCAAAACCCGCCGCAATAAAACCGGTGAAAGGTTTTCCTGCTCCAGCAATTCAAGCGCCAGATAGAGCCGTGACATATGAATGCCGCGCGCGTTGCCATCGTCGAGGCTAACGCCGGCATCGGCTTTTGCGTTCAATCGTTGGCCATCAAAAAAAACGGGAAGAGCAATGCCGCACATGCCCACCCACTCCAGTGGAAGGGCTTGGCGTGAGGCCTGCGCGGCGATATCCGGCAGAGTCAGCGCATTCATGAGCAGGTCCATCGTGGGAGTTGATTTGTCATGTTATAGTATAACAATAAAATCGGCGATGCCTTTTTCATGAACGGACTTTCATCACGCGCAACCACCACATGCTCAGCCTGATTTCACGCCATCAACAGAAAAACAAAGAGGCCTAACAGCCAGCGATCCGGCTGCAAGTGAACCTGGCGCTGCTGCCGCCGGAGCTGGAAAACCGGTTGATCGTGGTCCAGCCGACGCGCCGGTTGTAGCCAACCCAGGCCTAGCCATCGGAAGCGATACCGGTGAAAAACGTCAGCTGGCCGTAGCGGCTGTTGGTCTGCGCCCAATAGCGTTTTCCGGCCGTTTCGAAGCCCCGCAGATAAAGGGTGTTGCCGACGGTGTTGACGCTGTAGGCGTTGCCCTGCGCATCCTCGCAGGCCAGCAGATTGGCGCTGCGGGTGCATTTGGCCAGGGTCGGGACCTGTGCCATCGCGTCGGCAGCCACCAACAGGGAAAGCATGATCAATGCAGATTTAAGGGCGTTGCGCATGGGCTTTCTCGCGAGGGGAGCGGCGTTCAGCATCCTGTCCTTTGCACTGTCGGGCAAGATGGGATGGTTTATTTGCATTGTTACAGTATAACATTGTGTAGGCCCGACACAGCGACCGGGCATCCCTGTGAGGAATATGCAGATGTCCAATCGACTTCCCGTGACCGTTCTCTCCGGCTTTTTAGGCGCCGGAAAAAGTACACTTCTTAATTACATACTACGTAATCGCGATGGGTTGCGAGTTGCAGTCATCGTCAACGATATGAGCGAAATCAACGTCGATGGCACCGAAGTCCAGCGCGATGTCAGCCTGAATCGCGCTGAAGAACGGTTGGTCGAGATGAGCAACGGGTGTATTTGCTGTACGTTACGTGAAGACTTGCTTGAGGAGGTGAGTCAACTCGCCAGGGAGGGTCGCTTCGACTATCTGCTGATCGAGTCCACCGGTATTTCCGAACCGCTGCCAGTAGCGGAAACCTTCACCTTTCGCAATGAAAGCGGCCAAAGCCTCAACGACATCGCTCGTCTCGACACTATGGTCACGGTGGTCGATGGCATGAACTTCCTGATCGATTACCAGGCTGCCGAAAGCCTGGCTTCCCGAGGAGAAACCCTTGGGGAAGAAGACGAACGTTCGATTACCGATCTGTTGATCGAGCAGGTCGAATTCGCCGATGTGATTTTGCTCAGCAAGATCGACTTGATCAGCAGCCACCAACGCGAGGAGCTGATCGCCATACTTGAGCGGCTCAACGCCCGGGCGGAAATCATTCCGATGGCGATGGGTGAAATCCCCTTGAACAAGATTCTCAACACCGGTCGTTTTGACTTCGAAAAGGCTGCCCAGGCACCGGGATGGCTGCAGGAACTGCGCGGCGAACACGTGCCGGAAACCGAGGAGTACGGTATTGCTTCCAGTGCTTACCGGGCGCGCCGGCCGTTCCATCCGCAGCGTTTCTTCAACTTCATCGACGGTCCTTGGGATAACGGCAAGCTGCTGCGCTCCAAGGGCTTTTTCTGGCTGGCGAGCAAGCACATGGACGCCGGCAGCTGGTCTCAGGCCGGTGGTTTGATGCGCTATGGTTTTGCCGGGCGCTGGTGGCGCTTTGTACCGAAAAACCAATGGCCGCAGGACGAAGAAAGTACCGCCGGGATCATGAAAAACTGGACCGCCGACAGCGGAGACTGCCGCCAGGAACTGGTGTTCATCGGCCAGGACATCGACTTCACGCAACTCACGGCTGAGCTGGACGCATGCCTGCTGACCGATGAGGAAATGGCGCTGGGCGTAGAGGGTTGGCGTTTGCTGCCTGATCCATTCGGCCCTTGGTACGAAGAAGCCGCCTGATCCACTACTGGCGCTTCAAGGCTTGAGCCAGATGCCCTGGCTCCGGGCCTCGCAGTATGGCTGCAGATACGCCGCGTCGGTGGCAACGCCGTAATAGTGAATATCCTGTCGGTAGGGCATATTGGCGACTTGGGCGTTGCTGCAGATACCAAATGCGCCGCCGGGGCATTGATCGACGTACTGCACATCGACTTTCTGTCCCGCCAGGTTTGGTTGGCAGAAACCATCGGCGAAGAGTTTTGGCGGGATGTTGCGGTTCTGCTGGCAAACCTGGACGTCAAGCCGCTCGCCCTGGCTGTGAACCACACAAGCCTGGGCCAGCGCCTCGCCTGAAACGAGTGCCAGGAGCAACGACAAGCCGATCAACCGCATCCACCACCTCCTCAGAAATCATCAACCATGCTGCAGAATATCCCCACTCATGTCATTGCCGGCCCGTTGGGCGCCGGCAAGACCAGCCTGATCAAGCACCTGCTGGCCCAGCGCCCGGCTGGCGAGCGGTGGGCAGTATTGATCAACGAGTTTGGCCAGATCGGTCTCGACGCTGCGCTACTGACCCAGGACGCCGATGGTATCGCACTGGGGGAAGTGGCCGGGGGTTGCTTGTGTTGCGTCAACGGTGCACCGTTTCAGATTGGTCTTGGGCGCTTGTTGCGCAAGGCACAACCGGATCGGCTGTTCATAGAGCCCTCGGGACTGGGGCATCCGGCGCAGTTGCTCAGGCAATTGAACGAAGCGCCGTGGCAAGGCGTGTTGGCCGTCCAGCCTTGTGTGCTGGTGGTGGATGCCCAGGCGCTCGCCGCAGGCAAACCGCTGCCGGATGTTCAGCAGCAAGCGCTGGGCCATGCGGGACTGCTGCTGTTGAACAAGTCTGAAGGTCTCGAAGAAGACATCCGCCAGCGAATCGCCGGGCAATTGCCGCCGCTCCCCCTGTGCTGGACGCAACAGGCGGCTTTACCCTTGAGCGAGTTGCCGGGGTTGAATGCCAAAGCGCGGGCAGGTGTGGATAACTTCGTCGTGCCCAAGGGATTGGCGCAGCTGCCGGCAGTCTGGAGCGATCCCGCGTTGCCCATTTGCCTGCGTCAGGAACAGGACGGAGGCTGGAGCATCGGATGGCGTTGGCACCCAAGCCAGGTGTTTGATGCCGCTCTGGTTGGCCGGTGGCTTGAAAGCCTTGGCTGGAGGCGGGCGAAGCTGGTTATCCACAGTGCCAGCGGCTGGATCTCGGCGAACGCGGTGGATAACTCGGCGCTGGACTGGCAACCCAGTGAATGGCGGCAGGATTCGCGTATCGAGCTGATTTTCAGTGAAGCGCAGAATGCAGAACAGTTGCAGCGTGAGCTGGCTGCGTGCCGATCCGGATCGGGTTAACGGCTCAAGGCCGCCACTTGGTATGGTCCTGACGCCACTGACTCAGCTCGATCACTTCCGCGCGAGGTTTCGCCACGTCGACCACTGGTTCGGTTTCGTCGAACGGGACCGGGTAGGGCGCCAGTTCAATCTGTGCGCTGTGAGCGCCGAACTGGGTGATGGTGCCGTTGTGGCGGCTTTCGCCGGTTACGGTGAATTCGAAGTTATACACACGGGCCAGGCGTCGCCGACCACTGGCATCCTTGATGAAGGCGATTCTTTTCAAGGCCACGTTGCCGTCTAGCAATTCAATCCCGAGCTTGCCGCAATGCTGCTTGACCCGTTCCAGCGCGCGCTCGCGCAAGCCGTGGTTGTGCCATAGCCATGCGCCGGCAGTGGCGAACAGCATCAGCACGAATATATTTCCAAGGGTCAGCATCAACAGGGTGCTCCAACAAGATAGTGTCAGCTTAACTGTGTCGCTGGTCTGTCGTACAGGCTGCGTTTAGTCGCATACTGCGCGGCTAGAATTTCAATCGTTTTACGGAAATCCACCGCATGAAACGTACACCGCATTTGCTCGCTATCCAGTCCCACGTGGTATTCGGTCACGCCGGCAACAGTGCCGCGGTTTTCCCGATGCAACGGGTCGGGGTGAATGTCTGGCCGCTCAACACCGTGCAGTTCTCCAATCACACCCAGTACGGTCAGTGGGCCGGTGAAGTGCTGGCGCCACACCAGATTCCTGACCTGGTCGAAGGCATCGCGGCGATTGGCGAGCTGGGCAACTGCGATGCGGTGCTCTCCGGTTACCTCGGCAGTGCGGCCCAGGGCCGGGCGATCCTGACGGGGGTGGAGCGGATCAAGTCGATGAACCCCAAGGCGCTGTACCTGTGTGACCCGGTCATGGGGCATCCGGAGAAGGGCTGCAGTGTTCCGGCGGAAGTCAGTGATTTCCTGCTGGAAGAGGCCGCCGCCGTGGCGGACTTCATGTGCCCGAACCAATTGGAGCTAGACAGCTTCTCCGGGCGCAAGCCGCAATCGCTGTTCGATTGCCTGGCAATGGCGCGTGCATTGCTGGTGCGCGGTCCGAAAGCGGTGCTGGTCAAGCATCTGGACTACCCCGGTAAACCGGCGGAGGTCTTCGAGATGCTGCTGGTGACGGCCGAAGGCGGCTGGCATTTGCAGCGCCCGTTGCTGGCGTTCCCGCGTCAGCCGGTGGGCGTGGGCGATTTGACGTCCGGCCTGTTCCTGGCCCGTGTGCTGTTGGGCGACAGCCTGGTGGCCGCGTTCGAGTTCGCGGCGTCGGCGGTGCATGAAGTGCTGCTGGAAACCCAGGCCTGTGCCAGCTACGAGTTGGAACTGGTTCGGGCTCAGGATCGGATTGCGCATCCGCGGGTGCGGTTTGAGGCGACCTCGATCAGTTTTTAATCAGATTTGGGCAGAAAGATCGCAGCCTGCGGCAGCTCCTACAAGGGAATGTGACCTACTTGTAGGAGCTGCCGCAGGCTGCGATCTTTAGCTTTAAGCGTCGCCCTTGATCTCCTGATAACGCTTTTCCAGCTCTTGACGAATCTGGCGACGCTGCTGAGCCTGGATGAAGCGGCGCTTGCTCTCGCTGTTGTCCGGTTGCAGCGGCGGTACCGATGCAGGTTTACGCTGGTCATCCACCGCGACCATGGTGAAGAAGCAACTGTTGGTGTGGCGCACCGAGCGTTCGCGGATGTTCTCGGTCACCACTTTGATGCCCACCTCCATGGAGGTGTTGCCGGTGTAGTTGACCGAGGCGAGAAAGGTCACCAGTTCGCCGACATGGATCGGCTCGCGGAAAATGACCTGATCCACCGACAGGGTCACCACATAGCGGCCGGCATAACGGCTGGCGCAGGCGTAGGCCACTTCGTCGAGGTATTTGAGCAGGGTGCCGCCGTGGACATTGCCAGAGAAGTTGGCCATGTCGGGGGTCATCAATACCGTCATCGACAGCTGGGCGTTTCCGGGTTCCATAGCATTCTCACGGGTCAAGGCCAGGTTTGAGGGATGCACCTCTGCGGGTGCCTCAGTGGTTTTTTCAAACCAACAGTTATCGGGACGCCGGGTGCAGGGTCGCCGTCACGCCGGATCGATCTGTTTCCATATATTGCACCGCCTTTCTGCCAGAAGTCGCGGTGTTACCCTGCAAAAAGCCCTGTCTCAAGGGCATTTCCTACGTGCAATTCCGATTTTTGTTCTGCTCGATCAGATATTTCCTGCGTCCGGGGATCGAGCAATGCCACCCAGGGAGTCTCACGCCATGCATGCCATCAGTTTCATTCAGGATCTGGCAGTGATCATGTTGATCGCAGGTGTGGTCACCGTGGTCTTCCATCGCCTGAAACAACCGGTGGTGCTGGGATACATCGTTGCCGGGTTCATCATTGGCCCGCATACCCCGCCGTTCGGCCTGATCCATGACGAAGAAACCATCAAGACCCTTGCCGAACTCGGGGTGATATTCCTGATGTTCTGTCTGGGCCTGGAGTTCAGCCTGCGCAAGTTGTTCAAGGTCGGTGCCACGGCATTCATCGCGGCATTCCTGGAAATCGTGCTGATGATCTGGATCGGCTACGAGATCGGTCGCTGGTTCGACTGGAACACCATGGACTCACTGTTCCTCGGCGCGATCCTGGCGATTTCCTCGACCACCATCATCGTCAAGGCGCTCAATGATCTGAAGCTGAAGAACGAGCGGTTTGCCCAGTTGATATTCGGAGTGCTGATCGTCGAAGACATCCTGGGCATCGGCATCATCGCGCTGCTGTCCAGCATCGCGGTCAGCGGCACGGTCAGCTCCGGTGAAGTGTTTTCCACGGTCGGCAAGCTGTCGCTGTTCATGATCGTCGCGTTGGTCATCGGCATCCTGATGGTGCCGCGGTTGCTGGCCTACGTCGCCAGATTCGACAGCAACGAAATGCTGCTGATCACGGTACTGGGCCTGTGTTTTGGCTTCTGCCTGCTGGTAGTCAAGCTTGAATACAGCATGGTCCTCGGGGCATTCCTGATCGGCGCGATCATGGCGGAATCCCGGCAACTGCTGAAAATTGAACGACTGATTGAACCGGTCCGCGATCTTTTCAGTGCGATTTTCTTCGTGGCCATCGGGCTGATGCTCGATCCGGCGATCCTGCTTCAGTACGCCTGGCCAATCGCCGTAATCACCATAGCCGTGGTGCTTGGCAAGATGCTGTCCTGCGGCCTCGGTGCATTTATCGCCGGTAATGACGGACGCACTTCGCTGCGGGTCGGGATGGGTCTTTCTCAGATTGGCGAATTCTCTTTCATCATCGCGGCACTGGGCATGACGTTGCAGGTCACCAGTAACTTTCTGTACCCCGTGGCTGTGGCAGTTTCGGTGATCACGACCCTGCTGACGCCCTATCTGATCCGCGCGGCGGATCCATTGTCGATCAAGCTTGCCAGCGTCATGCCAGAGCGCCTGGGACGGGTGTTGGGGATGTATGGCGAATGGCTGCGCAGCATCCAGCCTCAGGGTGAGGGCGCGTTACTGGCATCCATGATTCGCAGGATTTTGCTGCAGGTGGGAGTCAATCTGGCGCTCGTGATCGCAATCTTCTTTTCGGGCGCGTACTTCGCCGAACGCATGTCGGCTTACCTGCAAGGCTGGATCAGTGATCCGAGCTGGCAAAAGGCGTTGATCTGGGGTGGGGCGCTGCTGTTATCGCTGCCTTTTTTGATTGCGGCGTACCGCAAGCTAAAGGCACTGTCGATGTTGCTGGCGGAAATGGGCGTGAAGCCGGAGATGGCCGGGCGCCATACGCAGCGAGTGCGCCGGGTATTCGCCGAAGTGATCCCGATCCTGTCGCTGCTGGTGATCTTTTTGCTGTTGGCAGCCTTGTCGGCCAGTATTCTGCCGACCAACAAGTTGCTGGTACTGATCGCCGTAGTCGCGGCCGCCGTGGCGGCGCTACTGTGGCGCTGGTTCATTCGTGTGCATACGCGGATGCAGGTGGCGTTGCTGGAAACCCTCGACAATCACAAGGAGTCGTCCGGGCATTGACCACCCAGCGGCGTTGACTGGATCAGCTTTCCAGCCAGACGTCCCGCGCCCAGTGCCATACCGATTCCCAGGTTTCTTCGGCGAGCAGCTCTTCTTCGGCCAACCACAGCACCACGGTGCCGTCTTCTTCGACCAGGTAGTAATTGTCACCGTCCTGGCAGATCGGAATCATGCTGCGATCGACCCCGGCGTCCCAGGCGTTGGCGGCAACGTCGGGCAGGTAAGTGTGGGATTGCGGGTCAGTCACGGTGACCGGTTCCAGGCTGCCGTATACCACGTCGCTGACGGTCAGCAGAAACTCTCTGAAGACGAACGGAATGTCGATGAACAGTTGTTCTTCGATTTCGACCAGCAGGTCTTCGTCGGGCAATTCCAAGGGGACCGGTACCGGTTCGTTGGCTTCACGCAGTTGTTCGATGATTTCTTCCACGTCCGGGATCCTCTTGCTTGTATGGCGCGGTTTATATGGGGCGGTTTATACAGTAGCTTGCTATAGATGCAACCGCGAAATAGAAAACCCCGGCCGAGGCCGGGGTTTTGTTTACTGCAAGTGAAGCGCTGGAGGGAGTCAGCCGTTCTGGCGGATACCAGCTACCAGCCAAGGCTGGTTTTCGCCTTGTGCACGTTCCATGTTCCAGCTTTCGCTGAAGACTTCGCCCTGGTCGAAACGCGAGGTTTTCGACACGCCAGTGAAAGTCAGGGTGGCAATGGTCTTGTCGGCGCGATCGTCCACGCCGTCCAGTTGTACATTGAGGTTATCGATGTAGGTGGACTGGAAACCGTCGCCCAGGTCAGCACGCTCACGCTTGAGGAACTCCAGCATTTGCGGGGTCACGAACTCGGCGATCTTGTCCATTTCGTTGGCGTCCCAGTGCTGTTGCAGGGACTGGAAGTGATTGCGCGCCGCTTCGACGAAGTTTGTTTCGTTGAACCAGGCTGGCGCGTTGATCACCGGGCGAGCGGCAACAGGTGCTGCCGAGCCACCGAAGATCGAACCACCGGCAGGCTTTTGTTCGAACGCCTCACGTTGCATCGGCGCGTGGCCGGCCGGGGCGTACTGCTCCTGCTGCTTGCGACGACGGGCGGCGATAAAGCGGAAGACCAGGAACGCAATGACGGCCATGATCAGGATGTCGAAGATCTGCATGCCCTGGAAGCCGTCACCCATGAACATGGATGCCAGCAGGCCACCGGCCGCGATACCGGCGAGCGGGCCGAGCCAGCGCGAAGCGCCACCAGCCTTGGCGGCAGCGCCAGCGGCACCGGCAGCACCAGCGGTCGCCGCAGCGCCGCCCATGCCTGGAGAAGAAGGAGCCATCTGGCTGGTCTGGTGAGTCGGCGCAGCGCCTGCGCTTTTGCCACCACCGAAGCGCTTGGCGGCATTGACGTCGAGACTCATCGTCAGGCCGATGCACAACGCCATGGCGATGCTAAGAAAACGTTTCATAAAGGGAATTCCCATTTGTGGAAGGCACGCGCGCCATGTTGCACAGGTGAAGTGTTACTGGCTAGCGGCAGAGTGTTTCGGGCTTTTGCCTGACAGGTCGTGTTCAGCTCCAGTCAGTGCAATAAGGCCTTTTGACTTTGATCTGTCAGATGAGTGGACAGGGCTTGTAGGACGCTTGCCTGGCGTCGCAGGGAAACCAGTGACACCGATGCGGGGAAATAGCAGATCCACGATGCACCGGTGGCAAGGCCCGACAACAGCAGGAACAGATAGCTCTGCGTAGAGATCGATCCCAATGATTGATATTGGCCCGTGGCGTACAAAATCAAGGCCAGGCTCGCTTCCACAGATAAACTGTCAGTGTGACCTTAAATAGCTTCCAGCTTGGCGTAACCCAGCATCAGCCACTTGCTGCCTTCGCTGAAGTTCACCTGCACCCGGGCCTGGGCCCCGGCGCCTTCGAAGTTGAGGATCACGCCATCGCCAAACACCGAGTGGCGTACGGTCTGGCCCAGGCTGAAGCCGGTCTGCGGAATCTCGCTGCCGCTGAACAGGTTGCTGCCACTCATCGACTGGTTGCCACCAAACGGGCGGCTGACGCTGTTGGACAGCCGCACCTCCTGAATCAGGCCTTTCGGAACTTCGCGTACGAAACGCGACACCTTGTTGTAGGTCTCGCTGCCATAGAGGCGTCGGGTCTCGGCATAGGTCATCACCAGGTTCTGCATGGCCCGGGTGATGCCTACGTAGGCCAGACGACGTTCTTCCTCAAGGCGGCCGGGTTCTTCCAGGCTCATCTTGTGCGGGAACAGGCCTTCTTCCATGCCCACCAGGAACACGTAAGGGAATTCCAGGCCTTTGGCGCTGTGCAGAGTCATCAACTGGATGCTGTCTTCGTGCTCGTCGGCCTGGGTGTCGCCGGCCTCCAGCGATGCGTGACCGAGGAACGCTGCCAATGGCGTCAGCTCTTCGTCTTCCTCGCTGTTTTCGAAATTGCGTGCGGCGCTGACCAGTTCCTCAAGGTTTTCTACCCGGGCCTGGCCTTTCTCGCCTTTTTCCGCTTCGTGATAGGCGATCAGCCCCGACTGCTCGATGACGGTCTGGGTCATCAGGTGCAGTGGCATTTCCATGCACTTGGCGGCGAGGTTCTCGATCAGCTCGATAAACGCGCCAAGGGCGCCGGCCGCACGACCGGTCAGGCCTTTGTTGGCCACCAGTTGGCGCATCGCTTCCCACATCGACACATCGCTGTGGCGCGCATGGTCGCGGATCGCTTCGACGGTTTTTTCTCCGATGCCACGGGCCGGCACGTTGATCACCCGTTCCAGCGCGGCGTCGTTGCCACGACCTTCAAGCAAGCGCAGGTAGGCCATGGCGTTCTTGATTTCGGCGCGTTCGAAGAAGCGCTGGCCGCCATAGATACGGTAGGGAATGCGCTCGCGCAGCAAGGCTTCTTCCAGAACCCGCGATTGGGCGTTGGAGCGGTACAAAATCGCGATATCGCTACGAGACAAGCCGGTTTTCAGCGCGCTTTCTATAGTTTCGACAACGTAGCGTGCTTCGTCGTGTTCGTTGAAGGCTGCGTACAGGTTGATCGCTTCGCCTTCGCCGCCGTCTGTCCACAGCTCTTTGCCCAGGCGTCCGGTGTTATTGGCGATCAAGGCGTTGGCAGCTTTCAGGATGCCGGCGGTGGAGCGATAGTTTTGCTCCAGGCGAATGGTTTCGGCGTCCGGGAAGTCTTCGGAATACTGGTAGATGTTCTCGATTTTCGCGCCGCGCCAGCCGTAGATCGACTGGTCATCGTCGCCTACGACCATCAGGCTGTCGCCACCCTTGGCCAGCAGGCGCAACCAGGCGTATTGCACGGCGTTGGTGTCCTGGAACTCGTCCACCAGGATGTGCCGGAAGCGCTTTTGATAGTGAGCGAGCAGGCCTGGGTGATCACGCCACAGATCGAGGGCGCGCAGCAGCAATTCGGAGAAGTCGATGACACCCGCACGCAGGCAGGCGGCCTCGTAGGCTTCATAGATGCCGCGCATGGTCGCCAGGAACAGGTCACCGCTGGCCTGGATGTGTTGAGGGCGCAGGCCTTCGTCTTTCTGACCGTTGATGAACCATTGGGCCTGACGGGCCGGCCAGCGCTGTTCGTCCAGGCCGAGTTCGCGGATCACCCGCTTGACCAGTCGTTGCTGATCATCGCTGTCGAGAATCTGGAAGGTCTGGCTCAAGCCCGCTTCCTGCCAGTGCGCCCGCAGAAGGCGGTGCGCCAGGCCGTGGAAGGTGCCGACCCACATACCGGCCGGGTTAATACCCATCAGTTGCTCGATGCGCTGGCGCATCTCGGCAGCGGCCTTGTTGGTGAAGGTCACCGACAGGATGGAGTGGGGCGAGGCGTTTTCGACCTGGATCAACCAGGCGATACGGTGCACCAGCACTCGGGTTTTACCGGAACCAGCACCGGCCAGGACCAACTGACGACCCACGGGGGCCGCTACGGCCTGACGTTGGGCATCGTTGAGGGAGTTCAGCAGAAGGGAGAGATCATCGCGCATCGGGGCATTCTAGGGGGCCGCGACACACCGGGCAAACCCAGCTTTGCTTTAACCGATGAAAGTTATGCGAAGGACGACTGGTCAGTCATCGGCTGCAGGCGTTGGCGGGGCGTGCCTTGAGCATTTTCAGCGGCATCGGCAGCCGAAAAATTTGGCGATTTATTGATCAGCAGCAGTTTGGTCCGGGCAATTGCTTGTGTATGCTCCGAGCAGTTTCGGGCACATGCTCATCATTATAAGAACAAGAACATCGCCTATGACCCTCAGCTTCGACCTGTCGGGCCCCACTGTGGAGCCTCGGGTGATCCGTAAACAGTACGCCATGGAAATGGCGGTCGAACGCACGCGCCTGTTGTATCAAGGTTCGCTGCTGCCCACGTTGTTCATGCTGATCAATGGCCTGGTCTGCGCCGGTTTGCTCTGGAGCCCGCAGCGCTATTTTCTGGTCAGTGTCTGGCTGGTGTGGTTGTTGTCGTTGGTGGCATTGCGGGTGATTCAGGTCGCAGCCTTCGACTCGGCCATTCCCAACCGTCAGGCCCATCCCATTTGGCGACGGATGTTTTTGCTGGGCTCCGGTCTCACCGGTCTGACGCTGGCAGGTGCCGGCATTGCCCTGGTTCCTGCCGATAACTTCATTCAGCAAGCCTGGGTCTTCGGCCTCATCGGTGCCGCGGCGCTCTCGGCCAGCGTGGCTTATGCGGTCAGCTTGCCGGCCTTTCTGTCATTCACCTTGCCCTGCCTGTTGCCGGCCATCGCCTATATGTTTTGGGGCGCTGACGAACAGCAGCAAGGTTGGGGCTGGTTCGGGCTGATCCTGCTCGGTGCGTTGAGCGTGGTTGCCTGGCAGGTGAATCGATTGATCGATCGGGGCTTGATGCGACGCTTTCAGAATCAGGCACTGATCGAGCATCTGCAGCAGGCGCAAAGCTGCAGTGATCAGCTCAATCAGAAGCTGGCCACTCAGATAGAGCAGCGCCGACGTGCCGAGGACGAGTTGCGAGAGATCCAGGTCGACCTGGAAAACCGAGTCGCTCAACGCAGCCTGGAACTGGACGCCGCCAACCAGGCGCTGAGCAAGAGTGAGGCGCGTCTGGCGCTGGCGTTGAAAGCCAGCGAATTGGGGTTGTGGGACTGGAATCTGCAAACCGACGAAGTCCATCACACACAGATTCAGGAATTGTTCGGCCTGGAGCCGGAACAGGTCACGGCGATACTGCGTCACCTCAAGCCGCGCCTTCACCCTGAGGATCTTCCTGGGCTGAAAAGGGCGCTGGTCGAGCATTTGAAGGGCCGCACCGAGGACTATCAAATCGAGTATCGCGTGCGGCATGGCGATGGCCACTGGGTCTGGATCGAGGACCGCGGGCGGGCAGTCGAGCGTGCCGACAACGGCCGGGTGATTCGCATGGTCGGCACTCGTCGCGATATCAGCGCCAGCAAAGGCCTGGAAGAGCAGCGGCAACTGGCGGCAACCGTATTCGAGGCGGCCAGCGAAGGGATCGTGATTTTCGATCCGAACTACGTCCTGATCGCGATCAATCAAGCCTTCAGTCAGGTGACCGGCTATGACATCGACGACATGATCGGGCGCAACGTCGTTGAGTTGCCATGCAGTCGCGATGCTCGTCGGCATTACGCTGCAATACATCAGGCACTGGAGCAGCAAGGGAGCTGGCAAGGCGAATTGGTGGAAACCCGCAAGAACGGCGAGATGTATCCGCAATGGCTGCAACTGAATGCTGTACGCGATACCCGGGGAAATGTAAGCCATATTGTGGGTTTCTTCGCCGATCTCTCGGCTCGCCGAGAATCCGAAGAGCGCATGCGCTATCTGACCCATTACGACGAACTTACCGGTCTGGCCAACCGCGCGATGTTTCGCGAGCGACTCAGCGAGGCTCATCAACGAGTGCGACAGGGCGGTTACCGCAGCCTGGCGTTGCTGCACATCAATCTCGACCGGTTCAAGCAACTCAATGACAGCCTGGGGCATGAAGTCGCCGACCAGTTGTTGCAGAAAATGGCCCGGCGACTGGTGAATGCATTGCCTGAAGCAGACACCATCGCACGCCTTTCCGGTGATGAGTTTGCCGTGCTGTTCAATTCCTACGGTAACCTTTCGAGCCTGGCCCGGGTGGCGACTCGTCTGGCGAACAAATTGCGTTTGCCGGTGACCATTGACGGGCATGAGCTGGTGGTCAGCGCATCGATGGGCATCAGCCTGCTGCCGGACAGCGCGCGGGAAATATCGGCATTGGTCAGTCAGTCGAACATGGCGATGCAGCACGCCAAACATCTGGGTGGCGATAATTTTCAGTTTTACACCGACAGCTTGCAAGCCAGCACGCTGGAGCGTTTACAGTTGGAAAACCATCTGCGCAAAGCCATCGAAGACAAACAACTGAAGGTGTTTTACCAGCCGAAACTGTGCCTGGCCACTGGCCGATTGAATGCCGCCGAAGCCTTGGTGCGTTGGGATCATCCGACCATGGGACGCGTGCCGCCGGGGGATTTCATCGGCCTGGCTGAAGAAACCGGATTGATCGGCCCGATCGGTGAGTTCGTGCTGCGTCAGGCCTGCTGGCAAGCCTGTGAGTGGCAACGGCAGGGGCTGGACGCGATACGGGTGTCGGTCAATCTGTCGGTGCATCAATTGCGCCAGGGCAAGCTGGTCAGCCTGGTGCGGCAGGTGCTGGAAGAGACCGGGCTGGCGCCGCAACTGCTGGAGCTGGAACTCACCGAAAGCCAGTTGCTGGACAGCGTCGAGCACATCATCGCAACCTTCCAGCAATTGCGTGATCTCGGAGTGAAACTGGCCATTGACGATTTTGGCACCGGTTACTCCTCCCTGAGCTATCTCAAGCGAATCCCGGTGGACTACGTGAAGATTGATCAGGCGTTTATCCGTGGCTTGGGGGAGGGCAGTGAAGACGCGGCGATTACCCGGGCAATCATTGCCATGGCTCACGGCCTGAAGCTGAAGGTCGTGGCGGAGGGGGTGGAGCGGGAAGAACAGCTTGAGTTCCTGAAAGCCGAGCGCTGCGATGAAGTACAGGGCTATTTGATCAGCCGTCCAGTTGAGGCCGAGACGTTGGCGGGTTTACTGCACACGCAAGCCGCAAGCTGAGACGGTGGCGTCCCGTCTATCAGGCAGACGAGGCTGCGGGACGCCTGAATTGCCGGAAGCAGTTTATGCTTTTAGCTAGTAAACGTTATTTTATCAATATGGTGCAGCAACTTGCCTTCGTAGAAGATACTAACGCTGGTGAACTTGAAATCGGAGTTGTAATTCCCCCATGCGAAATATCTAACACGCTTATCGGTTTCAACCTGCAGTGACGTTTCATTGGAACTTTCCAATTTAAGCTCCAGGCGCGGTTCGCAGGCGTTGGCCATTTCCAGCTTCGGAGTGATGCCAGAGTGGGCAACGGTTACGGTGCCCTCGACGTTGATCCAAGTGCCGGGAGGCATGCCGTCAATATGTGCGGACCAGTCTTTGGTTTTAATGGTCATGATAGGTAGCTCCTTTAAATGATTTTTTTGCTTCCTGCGGAATTAATATATCCAGCCGTGGTTTGTCACGCTTGAGTTAAGTTGGTTGGATTTGTAAGGCGGTGTGTGCAGCTATTGAATTGGTTCGGCTGCAGTGATCCGCCGACGAAACCACGATCTTCAACTTCTGTCGCCTGCTGGAAAAGCACTAGTTGGTGGCTTATACCGGCGTGGAGAAACGCCCCGAGCATGAAGGTCGCCAGGTCATCTGGAAAATTGCCGCCCGGCGTAGCACCTACCAAAAACTGCGCAAGCGCAGCGTCCTGTACAAAGCCAGGCGCAAGATCGAAAAAGCCGAGGCGCAGGTAAGGGTGAAGGTCGAGCACCTGTTCCGGGTGATCAAGCGCCAGTTCGGTTATGTGAAGACAGGCTTTCGTGGCTGGCCAAGAACACCGCACAGCGGGTGACGCTGTTTGCACTGTCGAATCTGTGGATGGCCCGCCGATATTTACTGAGCCATGCAGTAGAGGTGCGCCTTAGTGTGGGGAATAGCCGCCGCGAGGTGCTCGCGACGGCTAAAAAACAGGGGGGCGTGAGTGATCTCAGCGTTTTTTGGATCGATGCGTCACTTTCAAAATCGGCGGTGACCGAAGTCAGCCAGAAACACATCGCTACGTCAGACCATCCCCAAGAGAGTAGCGCACCGAATGAATTGTTATCGCAATCCCCACTCCCGTTATTAGTTGCTAGGCGGGAGGCCCGGTATTGCGTAAGAATGACAAGTTATTAGTCAGTTATTATTACTTTGTCAATGTGGTGCAATAATTCTCCGTTATAAAAAATTCCAACGCTGGTTACGGCGTGGATTCCAGGTATTTTGTATTCTACAACTCTGTCTGTTAAGACTGGCAAAATGCCTTTTTGATCCTCAAGGATCAGTTCCAGAGGCAGGAAGGGAGTGTCTTGTACCTGGCTTGGCACAAGCTTTGGCATAATGCCTGAGTCAGTAACAGTTACGGTACCAGACACTCGAAAATAAGTGGCGCCAGGCATGCGGTTAATTTGTGCTGTCCAGTTTTTTGTTTGAATGCTCATTGTATTCAGTTCCTTTTGATTAGGTTGTTTTGCTCCTGCGAAATTAATGTAGCAAGGTTGAATATGTTAATGGTGGTGTTTGTTGGTGGACTATGTAAATTTGTATGTTTGATTTTATTGTTATATGAACTTCCAGTGGCTGGAGCAGAAGCTGTCTTTTTCTCGTGGGCCTGATCGATCACTGGCTTGCATCTGTCGACGAGGGCTACATGAGGTGCCCGCGCGTGAAATCGAGGGATTCGGTAACGCATTGAGCAGGCAAAAAGCCGATTCATGTAGTATAACTACAAGCGTGCTACATCCCCGGCACCTGCCAATAACAAAGAGTCCAGCCCTTTGAATCTGCTGCAACACATCGCCCAGTCTCGCCACCTGTTACGCAAGTCGGAGCTCAAGGTCGCCGACCACGTGCTGCTCGATCCTGCGGCCGTGATGCACAGCTCCATGGCCGACCTGGCCCACAGCGTGGGCATCAGCGAACCGACCATCGTGCGTTTTTGCCGTGCCATCGGTTGTTCCGGCTTTCAGGACCTGAAGCTGAAGCTGGCCCAGAGTCTGGCGGCAGGTGCGAGTTTCGGCCAGTTTGCGATCCATGAGGATGACTCGGTCGCCGACTACAGCCTGAAAATCTTCGACACCACCCTGCATACGCTGATGGAGGTTCGCGAGAAGCTCGATCCGCTGGAGTTGCAGCGGGCGGTGACGCTGATGTCCCAGGCCCAGCGTGTGGAGTTCTACGGCTTTGGCGCCTCGGGTGCGGTCGCCGCGGACGCCCAGCACAAGTTCTTCCGCCTGCTGCTCACTGCTGCGGCGTATTCCGATCCGCACATGCAGGCGATGTCGGCCGTGACGCTCAAGCCAACCGACGTGGCGATCTGCATTTCCCAGTCCGGGCGCTCCAAGGACCTGCTGATCACCGCCAACCTGGTGCGCGAAAGCGGTGCCTCGTTGATCACCTTGTGCCCGAGCCAGACGCCGTTGGCTGAACTGTCTACGGTCAATCTGGCGATCGATGTGCATGAAGACACTGAAATCTATACGCCGCTGACTTCGCGTATCGCCCACCTGGTGGTGATCGACGTGCTGGCGATGGGCGTGGCCATGGCGCGTGGCCCGAGCCTGGTCAACCACCTCAAGAGCGTCAAGCGCAGCCTGCGCAGCTTGCGGCTGTCGCCCAAGTCGGTGAAGGCGTTGGACGACTAAGATCAAGGGATCGCAGCCTTCGGCAGCTCCTACAGGTATTCGCGTTCCTGCGTAGGAGCTGCCGAAGGCTGCGATCTTTGCTTCTGAATGTTCATCTCCCTGTAACACCCAAGCCGCCAAACCGTCATCCCCCGCGCCTATCTTGAAACTCCCGTACTCGCCTTGGGAGACTCGAAATGGCCATGCCCTACGAAGAACGCAACAGCGCTGTCAAAACCCGTCGTCAGCAAGAAGATCAGCGCCGCATGGAATTCCGTCGCGCCATTGAAGATCGCTGCGAACGCCGTCAGCTTCTGGCCGAAATAGGCGATTTCCCGGAGTTGGAACTCAATTTCTGGCAGGCATCTCCCTCGGCGTCCCGTCGAAACGCTCAACCAGCGCGCTGATCTGAATCCGTTCGCTGCGGATAAACGCCAGGAAGGCGTGAGCCACCGGTGACAGGCGTTTCGCCTTGGCCTGCACCAGGCACCAACTGCGAAACAGTGGCAGCTCTTCGACCGGTAGCTCGATCAGCCCACCGGTTGCCAGCTCGAGGCTCAGGGCGTGGCGCGTCAACAGCGCAACGCCCAGGCCTGCCAGCACACATTCACGCTGAGCTTCGGCAGACGAGACATCCTGGGTCTGGTTGAAGTGCACGCGCTTCTCTTTGAAGTATTCTTCGCACGCCAGCCGCGTCCCGGAGCCTGGCTCACGCAGCAGCAGTGTGTAGGGCTCGAGATCCTGCAGGCGCAGTGGTCCCATATGGCAAAGTGGATGATCCGGTGGCGCCACGGCGACGATCGGGTTGTTCAGGAACGGCAGGAATTCCAGGCCCATGTCCTGGGGCACCATGGACATGATCACCAGGTCGTCGCGGTTGTCCGACAGGCGCCGAATGACCTGGCCACGGTTGACCACCGTCAGTTGCAGGTTCACTTCCGGGTGTTGGCGTTTGAATGCGGCAAACAGATGCGGCACGAAGTATTTGGCGCTGGACTCAATCGCCAGTTTCAGTTGCCCCTGCAACGAGCCCTGCATGTCCGACAACTGCATGTCGAGGTTTTCCAGGCGCCCGAAAATATCCCGGCTGGCCCGCTGTAACGCTTCAGCCGCTTCGGTCATGTAGAGTTTTTTGCCGACGTAATCGAACAAAGGCTGACCAATCAGCTCTTCAAGTTGACGAATCTGCAGGCTGACGGCAGGTTGTGTGAGCGACATTTCCTCGGCCGCGCGGCTGTAGGAGCGCAAATCACAGACCTCGTTGAAGATCTGCAATTGACGCAAAGTCATACGCATCAATGACTTACGCATTATATGGTCGCTCTCGTCGCTGGCTGGTGAATCAACTATAAGTCTTTACTTATGCGTGACCCAATAATTATTCATTTTTGTTAATCCCTTGTGGGCGCTAGTGTGGACCTGCGACCAAATTGAAACATTTGGTCACTCGTCGACCTGGTCTAGCAGGTCGTGGGTACCACCGGCTCAAGGGAAACTCCAAGTGATAACAAAGATCCTGATCGCCAACCGTGGTGAGATTGCCGTACGAATCGTACGTGCCTGCGCCGAAATGGGCATTCGCTCGGTCGCGATCTACTCCGATGCCGACCGTCATGCCTTGCATGTGAAGCGTGCGGACGAGGCCCACAGTATTGGTGCCGAACCGCTGGCCGGTTACCTGAACCCGCGCAAGCTGGTGAACCTGGCGGTGGAAACCGGTTGCGATGCACTGCACCCCGGTTATGGCTTCCTTTCGGAAAACGCCGAACTGGCGGAGATCTGCGCCGAACGCGGAATCAAATTCATTGGCCCATCGGCTGAAGTGATTCGCCGCATGGGCGACAAGACCGAAGCTCGCCGCAGCATGATCAAGGCCGGCGTACCGGTGACCCCGGGCACCGAAGGCAACGTGTCGGGAATTGAAGAAGCCCTGACCGAAGGCGATCGCATTGGTTACCCGGTGATGCTCAAGGCCACTTCCGGTGGTGGCGGCCGCGGCATTCGTCGCTGCAACAGCCGCGAAGAACTCGAACAGGCTTTCCCGCGTGTCATTTCCGAAGCCACCAAGGCGTTCGGTTCGGCGGAAGTGTTCCTGGAAAAATGCATCGTTAATCCGAAGCATATCGAAGCACAGATTCTTGGCGACAGCTTTGGCAACGTGGTGCACCTGTTCGAGCGTGACTGCTCGATCCAGCGCCGCAACCAGAAGCTGATCGAAATCGCCCCGAGCCCGCAACTGACCCCGGAACAGCGCGCCTACATCGGTGACCTGTCGGTGCGCGCAGCCAAGGCCGTGGGATACGAGAACGCCGGTACCGTGGAGTTCCTGCTCGCCGAGGGCGAGGTGTACTTCATGGAGATGAACACCCGGGTGCAGGTGGAACACACCATCACCGAAGAAATCACTGGTATCGACATTGTCCGTGAGCAGATTCGCATTGCCTCCGGCCTGCCGCTTTCGGTGAAGCAGGAAGACATCCACCACCGTGGTTTCGCCCTGCAATTCCGGATCAACGCCGAAGACCCGAAGAACAACTTCCTGCCGAGCTTCGGCAAGATCACCCGTTACTACGCGCCCGGCGGTCCTGGCGTGCGTACCGACACGGCGATCTACACCGGTTACACCATCCCGCCGTACTACGACTCCATGTGCCTGAAACTGGTGGTGTGGGCGCTGACCTGGGAAGAGGCGATGGACCGTGGCTTGCGCGCCCTGGACGACATGCGTCTGCAAGGGGTCAAGACCACCGCCGCGTACTACCAGGAAATCCTGCGTAACCCGGAATTCCGTAGCGGCCAGTTCAACACCAGCTTCGTTGAAAGCCACCCTGAACTGACCAACTACTCGATCAAGCGCAAACCCGAAGAGCTGGCCCTGGCCATCGCCGCCGCCATCGCCGCCCACGCAGGCCTGTGAGGAATAGAACAATGAGCAAGAAGATTCATGTAACCGACACCATCCTGCGCGACGCTCACCAATCGCTGCTGGCGACCCGCATGCGCACCGAAGACATGCTGCCGATCTGCGACAAGCTCGACAAAGTCGGCTACTGGTCGTTGGAATGCTGGGGCGGCGCGACGTTCGACGCCTGCGTACGTTTCCTGAAAGAAGACCCGTGGGAGCGACTGCGCCAACTGCGCGCTGCGCTGCCTAACACCCGTCTGCAAATGCTGCTGCGTGGCCAGAACCTGCTGGGCTACCGCCACTACAGCGACGACGTGGTCAAGGCCTTCGTCGCCAAGGCGGCGGTCAACGGTATCGACGTGTTCCGCATCTTCGACGCCATGAACGACGTGCGTAACCTGCGCGTGGCCATCGAAGCGGTGAAAGCCGCCGGCAAACACGCCCAGGGCACCATCGCCTACACCACCAGCCCGGTGCACACCATCGAGGCCTTCGTGAGCCAGGCCAAGCAAATGGAAGCCATGGGTTGCGACTCGGTGGCGATCAAGGACATGGCCGGCCTGCTGACCCCGTACGCCACCGGCGAACTGGTCAAGGCGCTGAAAGCCGAGCAATCGCTGCCAGTGTTCATTCACTCCCACGACACGGCTGGTCTGGCCGCGATGTGCCAAATGAAGGCCATCGAAAACGGTGCCGACCACATCGACACCGCGATCTCCAGTTTCGCCTGGGGCACCAGCCACCCGGGTACCGAGTCGATGGTCGCCGCCCTTAAAGGCAGCGAGTTCGACACCGGCCTGAACCTGGAGCTGCTGCAGGAGATCGGCCTGTACTTCTACGCCGTGCGCAAGAAGTACCACCAGTTCGAAAGTGAATTCACCGCCGTCGACACCCGTGTTCAAGTCAACCAGGTACCGGGCGGGATGATCTCCAACCTGGCCAACCAGTTGAAAGAGCAGGGCGCACTCAATCGCATGAGCGAAGTGCTGGCCGAAATCCCGCGGGTTCGTGAAGACCTCGGCTTCCCGCCGCTGGTGACTCCGACTTCGCAGATCGTCGGCACCCAGGCGTTCTTCAACGTGCTGGCCGGCGAGCGCTACAAGACCATCACCAACGAAGTGAAACTGTACCTGCAAGGCGGTTACGGTAAGGCGCCGGGCACCGTGAACGAACAACTGCGTCGCCAGGCCATCGGCAGCGAAGAAGTGATCGACGTTCGCCCGGCCGATTTGCTCAAGCCGGAAATGGCCAAGCTGCGTGCCGACATCGGCGCACTGGCCAAGTCCGAAGAAGACGTGCTGACCTTCGCCATGTTCCCGGACATCGGTCGCAAGTTCCTCGAAGAACGCGCCGCTGGGACTCTGACACCTGAAGTGTTGCTGCCGATTCCTGAAGCCGGTGGCGTCGCCTCGGCTGGTGGCGAAGGCGTACCGACCGAGTTCGTCATCGACGTTCACGGCGAAACCTACCGCGTCGACATTACTGGTGTGGGCGTCAAGGCCGAAGGCAAGCGTCACTTCTACCTGTCCATCGACGGCATGCCGGAAGAAGTGGTATTCGAACCGCTCAACGAATTCGTCGGTGGCGGCAGCAGCAAGCGCAAGCAAGCCACTGCACCGGGTCACGTCAGCACCACCATGCCGGGCAACATCGTCGACGTGCTGGTCAAGGAGGGCGACACCGTCAAGGCAGGCCAGGCCGTGCTGATCACCGAAGCGATGAAGATGGAAACCGAAGTCCAGGCAGCCATCGCCGGTAAAGTCACCGCCATTCACGTGGCCAAGGGCGACCGGGTGAACCCGGGCGAGATCCTGATCGAGATCGAAGGCTGAGTTAACAGCCGCGATACAACGCTTTATACCTCGGGGGAGCATGTGCTCCCCTTTTTTTCGCCCGAAATTCAACCCGCGGCCTTCGCCGAAGACTGCGGTTTTATGGATTCAGGACTGTTGCGTTCTGCACTCCACCAACCCTTTAACCTGACCCGAGGCGGTTTGGTTCTCATCGCTCAGCCACTTCTCGAACCCGGCGCCAATCGCCGGCCATTCCGAATCCAGAATCGAGTACCACGCGGTGTCCCGATTTTGTCCTTTGACCACCATGTGCTGACGGAACACTCCCTCAAAACTGAAGCCCAGGCGCTCGGCCGCGTATTTGGAGCGGGCGTTGGCGTTGTTGCATTTCCATTCCAGGCGACGGTAACCCAGGGCAAAGGATTCCTTGGCCAACAGGTAAACCGCCTCGGTGCTTTTCGGCGAGCGCTGCATCGGGGCGCCGAAGGTAACGTGGCCGATTTCGATGCGGCCCTGGGCCGGGACGATGGACATCAGGCTGAGTATGCCCTGGACCTCGCCGCTGGCGCGGTCGATTACGCTGAAGAAATACGGGTCGCTACTGGCCGCGTGGTTGTTCAGCCAGTCGTTGAAGACGCTGCGCTCAGGGAAGGGGCCGTAAGGCAGGTAGTCCCACAGCTTCGGGTCGGCGCCGGGGCCTTGCAGGGCGTTGAACAGGTCGTCGCCGTGGCGCGCCGGGTCGAGTTTTTCCAGGCGGATGTAACGCCCTTCGATCAGTTGAGTCGTGGGGGCCGGGACGCCTTTCCAGTCGGCGAGTGAAATCGACATGCTGTTCTCCTTGAACTTAGATGGCTTTGCGAAACTGGATGAAACCCGGGCGTTCGGCGATGCGCTCGTAGAGCTGGATCGCGGTGGCGTTGGTTTCGTGGGTCAGCCAGTGGACTTTGTTGCAACCGTCGGCCTTGGCCGTGGTGTAGACGAATTCGATCAACTGGCGGCCGACACCGGTGCCACGGGTTTCCGGGACCACCAGCAAGTCCTGCAGGTAGCAGGAGTTCTCTATGGCCCAGTTCGAACGATGGTAGATGAAATGCACCATGCCCACCGCTTTGCCGTCGGCCCAGGCGAGGGCGGCGTGGGTTGGCTCGTTCGGATCGAGCATGCGCTGCCAGGTGCTTTGGGTAACGGCCTCCGGCAGTTCGGTTTTATAGAAGCGCAGGTAGGCTTGCCACAGCGGCAACCAGGCCGCGTGATCACCGGCGGTGACTTGGCGAATGTCGATTTGACTCATGGTTACCTCCTTAGCGCATTAATTGGGCGAGGCTTTGGTCGTTGACGTCGGGGCTGGCGGCCAGGCCTTCGCGCACACCGGCGATGTCGGCGGGGCTGCGGTTCTGGCTGAGTTTGCGCTTGCCTTCCAGACGGTCGATGGGAATGGCGAAACCGACAATGGCCTTGAGCATGCCGTCGATGTAATCGGCGGGGGCATCGGCCACTGACCACGGTTGGGCGCGGCCAGCTTCATGACGATCGGTGAGGGTGCTGACGATGTCGAGCAGCCGTCCGCCATCGCTGAAGGTTTCGGCTCGGCCGTAGGCGTGTACGGCGACGTAGTTCCAGGTAGGCACGACTTTGCCGTGTTCGGCCTTGCTTGGGTAGAAGCCAGGGCTGACGTAGGCGTCGGCACCGGCAAATATCAGCAGGGCTTCGGCGCCGTCGCGCAGGTCTTTCCATTGTGGATTGGCTTTGGCCAGATGCCCGTACAACGTGCCGTTCGAACCTTGTTCGCAGTGCAGCAGCACCGGTACATGGCTGGCTTGCAGGCCGCTTTCACCATGGGTCACCAATATGGCGAGACGGGTGGCGAGGATCAGTTCATGCAGTTGGGACAACTCGTCGATGGCAAAAGCACGTGGCGTATACATGGAGATATTTTCCTTGGCGAATGCCTGCATCCTAGGCAGGCTATTGGTCTGTTGTAAGAGCCATTAACGACCAATTTCATGGGTCCATTACGATGACCAGCGAACCACTGTCCCTGACCTTCAACCCGGCGGGTATCGAACTTGATCGTCGCCAGGGGCTGAGTCGTCAGCTCTACCAGGCATTGCGCACGCGTGTGCTCGACGGACGACTGGCCAGCGGTACGCGTCTGCCGGCCAGTCGTGATCTGGCTGCCGCGCTGGCGATTTCCCGTAACAGCGTGGTGCGCGCCTACGATCAGTTGTACGCCGAAGGGTTTATCGAAGGGCGGGTAGGCGACGGGACTTATGTCGCGCAATTGCCCCAGGCAACCGTGCCGGCAAAAAAACTATCCACAAAAGTATCCACAGGGTTTTCAACAGGGTTACCCACAGCCTTATCCACAAATTGGCTCGATTTACCTGTGGATTCATCCAGCAAAGTTATCCACAACGACCCGTTGACCCGGGTCAAAAACAACCATTTAGCCAATCCTCCGAGCGGTCCGCCCCGGGCATTTCGGGTGGGTGTCCCGGCGTTCGATCTGTTTCCATTCGAGGTCTGGGCCAAGCTGAATGCGGCTTTCTGGCGCAAGCCGGATTTTCAACAGCTGTGCTACGGCGACCCGGCAGGCGATGCACGCCTGCGCGGGATGATCGCCGCGTATTTGCGCAGTTCGCGGGGCATGCAATGCACAGCTGAGCAAATTTTGATCACCAGTGGCGCGCAGCAGGGAATCAGCCTTTGTGCACAGTTGCTGGTGGAGCCCGGCGACGGGGTAGCGATTGAAAATCCGGGGTATCGGGCGGCCGGTCATGCCTTTGCCGTGGCGGGGGCGCGGTTACACGGGGTGGCGGTGGACAGCGAGGGTATCAATTGCAGCGAACTGTCAGCACTCGATGATTGTCGGCTGACCTACGTCACGCCGTCCCACCAGTATCCCACCGGCGTGGTCATGAGCCTGGCGCGACGTCTGGAGCTGCTGGCCTGGGCCGAGCGCACCCAAGGCTGGATCGTCGAGGACGATTACGATGGCGAGTACCGCTACAGCGGCGCGCCACTGGCGCCTTTGGCGGCACTCGATCGTAACGGGCGGGTGTTGTATGTCGGCACGTTCGGCAAGGTCGCGTTTCCGGCATTGCGTCTCGGTTATCTGGTGCTGCCGCCGGGGCTGGTGCAGGCGTTTGCGCAACGACGTGCAGTGGACGTACGGCATTCCGAAGTCAGCACCCAGGCGGTGATGGCCGAGTTCATGGCGGCCGGGCATTTCCAGCGGCACATAAGGCGCATGCGGCGTGCGGCGCTGAGTCGGCGCAATACCTTGCTCAACGGTTGGCCGCTGGATATTCCAGGCATTGGCAAGCTACCCACCGTCGCCGCAGGGCTGCACATGACGGTGCCGGTCGACAGCGTGGCCCGTGAACGCGAGCTGATCGAGTTGGCGAGCAGTGTCGATGTCGAGGTCAACGGCTTGAGCAGTTATTGGCTGCCGGATTGCGCAACCCCGATGGATCAACGCGCCGGTCTGGTACTGGGATTTGCCGCGGTGCCCGAAAAGGCCATCGAGGCGGCGCTGCAACGGTTGCGGACGGTGTGGCGTGCTGGCTGAAACGTGCGAGGTCTTGATAACGACGGGGGCTGCGGATCGCCGGGTCGACACAGTTCTGTGGTGTCCTTTTTCTGGTCAGGTAACCCACCACGTCGTAGCCAGGCTACATGGTTAAATGTCGAAGTTGTAGTTGTAACAAAGTTATATGAAACACTTTCAGGATTGACCGAGCACATCAATGCGCATAAATAATTTGTGCGTAACGGAGGAAGTGTGCACGCAAGCGAAATCGATAATTTCTGTTGTGTATTCTTATTGCCGTTTTATAAGTTTATTTATCATTCGATTCTATGAAGTCATGACCTGAATTCGGGTGTTTTTTTGCTTGGACTCATCAAGGAATATTACTATGAAACATTTACACGCAAAGTGCCTGAAAGCAGCGCTGGAAGCAACGAGGTGCCAGGGCCTGCGGCAGGTAACGGGCGACCACTTTACTGCAACGATTGATGGTGCGGCCTTTAACGCCGATGACGTTCAAGGATTTATCAGTTTTGGTGTAAAGATTGTGGTGGGAGTCATTAATGAGGGAAATAATCGGCGATATATATCGGTGGCGGCGGATGAAGATCTTGGTGACGGAGAGCATGATGTCAGTCTCGATGGAAAAGTCACCATCGGCTATATGATAGAAAATGCAGGGGAGCCGAATCTGGAATATCCTGCGGAGTCTGGTCGAGCTCATATTTGTGGTGAAGGTAATCAACAGGAGTTCTCTGGCTCATTCAATGTCAAGTTGATTGAAGAGTCGCCTTACAAAGAAATTGAAGCAACTTTCAAGGTGGCCAATTTGCATCGCCTGGCCTGAGTTCTAACAATAAAACCTCCTGCCAGCAACGGCAGGAGGTTTTTCTTATCTCAAGTCCCGGACTTGATCTTGGTCCAGGCCCGGGTGCGCGCACGTTCGGCATCGCGCGGCAGCGGTTGCAGGGTGTAGAGCGTGCCCATCGCCGCGTCGGTCGGATACAGGTTGGGGTTGTTGCGAATCGCCGGATCGACCAGTTCCGTGGCGTCCTTGTTCGGGTTCGGATACCCCACGAAGTCACTGACCGGTGCAATCACTTGCGGCTGCAGCAGGTAGTTGATGAAGGTGTAGGCGTCTTCGGGGTTTTTCGCCCCTTTCGGAATCGCCAGCATGTCGAACCAGATCGGCGCGCCTTCTTTCGGCAGGCGCATGTCGACAACAACACCGTTCTTGGCTTCCTTGGCGCGGTTGGCGGCTTGCGAGAAGCTGCCGGAATAACCGACTGCGACACAGATGTCACCGTTGGCAATGTCGGCCATGTACTTGGACGAGTGGAAGTAAGTGATGTACGGACGGATCTTCATTAGCAGTGCTTCAGCCTTGGCGTAGTCCGCGGGCTTCTTGCTGTTGGGGTCCAGGCCGAGGTGTTGCAGGGCCAGCGGCAAAATCTCGGAAGGCGAGTCGAGCAGGGCGACGCCGCACTGCTTGAGCTTGCTGATGTTCTCTTCCTTGAAGATCAGGTCCCAGCTGTCTACCGGCGCGTCGGCGCCCAGGGCTGCCCTGACCTTGTCCGGGTTGAATCCGATCAGGATGGTCCCGTACATGTACGGCACGGCGAACTTGTTGCCTGGGTCGTTGGCTTCGATCAGCTTCATCAGCTTGGGATCGAGGTGGTTCCAGTTCGGCAGCTTGCTGCGGTCCAGGGGCTGGAATACCCCGGCTTCAATTTGCTTGGCGAGGAACACATTGGACGGCACCACCACGTCGTATCCGGAGTTGCCGGTCAGCAGCTTGGCTTCCAGTGCTTCATTGGTGTCGAAGATGTCGTAGACCAGTTTGGTCTGGGCGTTCTGGGTCTTGAAGTCTTCCAGGGCCTTGGGGGTGATGTAGTCGAACCAGTTGTAGACGCGCAACGTCCGCTCTTCCGCGTGTGCGGTGCCGCTGAGCAGCGTGGCGCACAGGGCTGGAAAAATAAAACGCTTAAGACTTTTCATTCTTCTACTTCCTCATTAAGCGCTTTCAAAACCTTCGAGAACGTTTACGGCATTGATGCCGATTTCTTCCACGGCATAGCCGCCTTCCATGACGAACAGCGTGGGTTTGCCGAGCGCTGCGATGCGCTTGCCCATGGCCAGGTAATCCGGGCTGTCGAGTTTGAATTGCGAGATCGGATCGTCCTTGAAGGTATCGACACCCAGGGACACGACGATGATGTTGGCACCGTAGCTTTCGATCTCTTTGCAGGCTTGTTCCAGCGCTGCGCTCCAAGTATCCCAGCCTGAACCGGCGGCCAACGGATAGTTGAAGTTGAACCCTTCGCCAGCACCTTCGCCGCGTTCATCTTCATAGCCGAGGAAGAACGGGAACTCGGCTTCCGGGTGGCCGTGAATCGAGGTGAACAGCACGTCGCTGCGCTCGTAGAAAATCGATTGGGTGCCGTTGCCGTGGTGGTAATCGACGTCGAGGATCGCAACTTTTTTGTGGCCCTGATCGAGGAACGCCTGGGCGGCGATGGCGGCGTTGTTGAGGTAGCAATAACCGCCCATCAAATCGCTGGCGGCGTGGTGTCCCGGTGGGCGGCACAGGGCGAACGCAGATCGGGCGCCGCGCTGGATTTCCGCTTGGGCGGTGAGGGCGACCTGTGCTGCGCTGTACGCCGCTTGCCAGGTGCCGGCGGTAATCGGGGCGCCGCCGTCGAAGCTGTAATAACCGAGTTGGCCGTGCAAGCTGGTGGGTTTGATCGGGCGCAAGGTGCGTGCAGGCCAGGTGTAGGGCAGCAGGTCACCGTCGGTGTTGAATTCGGTCCAGCGCGTCCAGGCACCCTTGAAGAAGTCGAGGTAGTCGCGACTGTGGATGCGCGCGATGGGCTCAAGACCGAAGTCCTTTGGCGCTTCGACTGGGCCAAGGTTCTGGTTCTGCACGCGTTGCAGCACGTGGTCGGCGCGCGAAGGCATCTCGAAGCACGGCTTGAGCTGGCCGTCGATGAGTTCACAGCGGCCATGGTGCAGGTGGTGATCGTCAGAGTAGATCGTCAGCATTTGTTGTTCTCCGCAGGGCTGATTCGGTTGCCCCCAGTGTTGCGGCGCACGACGAATCGGAGAACGGCAGGAAAGGCCAAAAGGGGATCGATACGGCCAAAACATTTGACCGAAATTCGCCCCTTGCTCCCACAGGTTTATCCGTGTGGCCGGAACTGGCTGGGCGCCACACCACTCCAGCGCACAAACGCATGGCGAAAGCTCGCGGTCTCGCTGAAGCCCAGCGCCTCGGCAATTTGATAGATCGGCAACTGATCCTCGCACAGCATTTGCTTGGCCTGCTCGAAGCGCAGTTCGTCGAGCAGTTCCTGATAGCTGCAACCCATGTCCTTGAGATGCCGGCGCAAGGTACGCGCCGAACAGTTCATTTGCTCGGCCAGCCCTTCCAGCCCGGGCGCGGCATTCAGATGCGCGCTGAGCAATTGGCGGATCCGTCCCAGCCAGGCCTGACGCCCGGTGAACTCGATGTTCTGTTTGCGGCAGCGTTCGGCCATGGCTTGATGGGTGATGACATCGGCCAGCGGCAGTGGCTGGTCGAGCCAGCGCTTGTCGAAGGCGAAGGCATTGTTCCGCGCGTCGAAGTGCACCGGGCAGTTGAAGTGTTCGGCGTAGGTCGCTTCGTAGTCGGGCGCGGCATGTTCGAAGCGTGCGCCGAGCAAGGGCAGGGAATGGCCGAGCAGGTCGTCACAGGTGACTTTCAGCGACACCAGGCAGAACTCGGCGTTGAACACCGCCATGGCCGGGCTCTCGCGGTAATCGGCGGCGGCGAACCAGATGCGCTCGCCATCGTCCTCCAGGCTCAGTTCGAAAAGTGTTCCCAGCAGCGCCGGGTAGCGCATCGCCAGACGCAAAGCGTCACCGAAGGTGGCACTGGTGAGCAGGGCGTAACCGAGCATGCCGTAGCAGGAAACGTGCATCCGCCGGCCCAGTTCCAGGCCGATGTCGCGCTTGAGGGCGACGGCGTTGGCACAGACCTGCATTTCCTGATTGGTGGTGATGCGCGTGTCGGCACGGTTCAGATCCGCCGCACTGATGCCGCTTCCGGCCAGCAGCGCTTCGCTGGACAAGCCTTGTGCCTTGAAGGCATCGAGTACCAGGGAGACGGCGTTGAGCGTGGTGAGGTGGGAGTGGAGCATGAGGACTTCCAGCCTTGGGGTGGCTGGAGCGCAGCAAGTTGTATGCCGGGTGAGAGTCCCAATGTGGGAGCGAGCAAGCCCGCTCCCACAGGGTTATGTGTTGATTCAGCTCAGTTCGCCGCACAGGTCGAGTTCGACAAGCCGACGGACTTCGTCCGTTTCAAGCCCCGCACCCAACAACCCATGCAACTTGCCGAACGCCGCCTCACGGGTCATGCCGCCACCGGACAACACGCCCACACCGCGCAAGCGACTGCCGGCTTCATAGACGTCCAGTTCAACCCCGCCTTCGTGGCATTGCGTGACGGCTACCACGACCACGCCGTTGTCCCGCGCACGTGCGAGGCTGGCGAGAAACCCGGGGTTGTCGCTCGGGCCGGTGCCGCTGCCGTAGCACTCCAGCACCAGGCCCTGAATGCCGCTGTCGAGCAAGCCATCCAGCACTTCGGCGCCGATGCCGGGAAACAGCGGCAGCACCGCGACGCACGCCAATTGTTTGGGCTGGTGGTAATTCAGCTGCGACGGAACCGAAGTCGCTTTCACGCCACCACCCTGACGCTCCAGTCGCTTGAACGGATGACGGCCAAAACTGCGTACCTTGGCGCAACGGGTCGGGTCCAGCAGTTCGCCATGGAAGTACAGATGCACGCCCGGCGCCAGGCCCTGGCCCAGCGCAACCAGTGCGCCGCCGAGGTTTTCCCAGGCGTCGCTGTCAGTCACGCCAGCTGGCAGCATCGAGCCGGTGAAGCACACGCGGGCATGCAGGCCGAGCAACTGGAAACTCATCGCGGCTGCGCTGTAGGCCAGGGTGTCGGTGCCATGCAGGATCAGCACGCTGTCGCAGCCCTGAACATCCACCGCATCGACCACGGCTTCACGCAGCTGCTGCCAATACGTCGGGGTCATGTTGGCGCTGTCGATCAGCGGCGACATTTCACGAAAGCGCCATTGCGGCACCACCAGCTCGGGCTGGCTGTGCAGGTAGTCGCGCATCCGCGCTTCGAAGCCGGATGCCGGGGCCAGGCCGTTGGCGCTGGCCTGCATGCCGATGGTGCCGCCGGTGTAGAGCACCATGACGTGCTGAGCGGCGGGATAGATCGGGGCATTCATGGGAGGTTCTCCAAAAATGATGACAGCTTGTTTCCGAGCATGACGCCGGTTGCAAGCTGTGTCACGTCGGGCGCAGGGGATGCGCCCGGTTTTCTACCGATCAGCGTTGCGCTGCGGTCACGCCTGCCGGAGCAGCTTCAGCTTTGGCGGTGGGTGCTGGCGGGTTCGCCGGCCAGGCTTTCAGGTCCAGATCCAGATCCGGGAATTTGCTCGAATCGAATACCGGCGTGGTGATGCCAGCGGCGCGCTGGTCATCGTAGTCACGCAGGATGCGCATGCCGACCTTGAACAGCAGGAACAGCGCGATCAGGTTGACGAACGCGAGCATGGTCATGGTGATGTCGGCGAAGGCAAATACGGTGCCGAGGTTTTCGATGGCGCCCCAGAAAATCAGCACCAGTACCAGCGCGCGATAGCCCATCAGCGCCTTGCGGTTTTCACCGATCAAAAAGCGCAGGTTGTTCTCGCCCAGGTAGTAGTTGTAGAGGATCGAGGTGAACACGAACAAAGCCAGGGCCACGGAGATGAACATCCGGCCCCAGTCACCGACCACGGCGGCCAGAGAGTTCTGGGTCAGGGCAATGCCGTCGCCTTCGAAGCCCGGGGTGTAGAAGCCGGAGAGCAGGATTAGCAGCGCGGTGCAGGTGCAGATCACGAAGGTATCGAGGAACACGCTGAACGCCTGGACCACACCTTGTGCCACCGGGTGCTCGACCGCCGCGACAGCCGCTACGTTCGGCGCACTGCCCAGGCCGGCTTCGTTGGCGAACACGCCCCGCTTCACGCCCATGACGATGGCGCTGCCGATCAGTCCGCCGAAGGCCTGGTCCAGACCAAAGGCGCTCTTGACGATAGTCATCAGCATGCCCGGCACATGGTCGAACTGCAGCACGATCACGTAGAGGGTCACGCCGATGTACACCAGGGTTTTCACCGGCACCAACAGGTCGGCGACCTTGGCGATGCGCTTGATCCCCCCGATGAACACCAGGCCCAACAGCACGGCCAGGCCGATGCCGGTGTAAGTGGTGTCGAGGCCGAAGGCGTTGTTCAGCGAGTGCGTCACGGCGTGGGCTTGCAGGCCGTTGAAGGCGAAGCCGAACGTTACCAGCAGCAGGAACGCCATCAGCATGCCCAGCCAGCGTTTTTGCAGGCCGTGCTGGATGTAATAAGACGGGCCACCACGGAACTGGCCTTCGGAATCGCAGCGCTTGTAGAGCTGGCCGAGTGAGCATTCGAAGAAGCTGCTGGACATACCGACCAGCGCGGTCACCCACATCCAGAACACGGCACCGGGGCCGCCGAGGGTCACGGCAATGCCGACACCGGCGATGTTGCCCGCACCGACGCGGCCGGCGAGGCTGAGCATCAGGGCCTGGAACGAACTGAGTTGCCCGGCGCTGCTTTTGAGGCTGTCGCGGAACACCGCGAACATGTGGAAGAAGTGACGCAATTGAACGAAACGCGAGCGGATCGTGAAGTAGCTACCGAGCCCGACAATGAGCACGATCAGTACTTTCCCTGAGAGGAAGTCGTTAATGACTTCGAGCATGGATTATTCCTCGCTGTTTTTTGTGTAGGCAACAATGCTGGCCGGACAGACACATCGAGTTACACCCCTTGGCGCACGGCACAATGGGCGGTTCGACGTTCGTCCCGGTTTCATATCGCGGGTTTGTTATTAGTTCGGGTTTCGCATGGGTTGTGGCCTCGCTACCGACGACCGCTCATGCGAAGAGGGGCGGCACTATACCGATCAGTGGCGCGCCCGTCTGCACAGTAGTGGTGCAAGCGACGAAACGAGGTGCTGCAGAATCAAAAGATCGCAGCCTTCGGCAGCTCCTACAGGTGTACGTCAAACATGTAGGAGCTGCCGAAGGCTGCGATCTTGGCGGTATCAAATACACAAAACATTTAACGTCCTGCCCGCGAAGAAGTTAAAAAAAAGGGCCTGGGGACTAAATCCCCAAGCCCTCAAAAGGTGAGAGGTGTCTAGTCCCTCGACCTGGTGAGCGGTGCTACAAGTAACGCGTCGGGTTATGCCTTCAGAGGCACCAGACGCGGAGCAATCATGTTTTCCGGGCGCAAGATGTCGGCGAGCATGGCTTCGTCGAGCAGACCTTCTTCGCGCACCAGTTCCAGCACGCCGCGGCCGCTTTCAAGGGCGAGGCCGGCGATGCGGGTGGCATTCTTGTAGCCGATGTACGGGTTCAGCGCGGTGACCAGGCCGATCGAGTGCTCGACCAGTTCACGGCAGCGTGCTTCGTTGGCGGTGATGCCGACGATGCAGTGTTCGCGCAGCATGTCCATGGCGCGTTGCAGCAGGCGGATCGAGTCGAAGATCTTGAAGGCGATCAGCGGCTCCATCACGTTCAGTTGCAGCTGGCCGCCTTCGGCCGCGATGGTCAGGGCCAGGTCGTTACCGATGATCTGGAACGCCACCTGGTTGACCGCTTCCGGAATAACCGGGTTGACCTTGCCTGGCATGATCGAACTGCCTGGTTGACGCGCCGGCAGGTTGATCTCGTTGATGCCGGTGCGTGGGCCGCTGGACAGCAGGCGCAGGTCGTTGCAGATCTTCGACAGCTTGACCGCGGTACGCTTGAGCATGCCGGAGAACAGCACGAAGGCGCCCATGTCGGAGGTGGCTTCGATCAGGTCGGCGGCCGGTACCAGCGGTTGACCGCTGATCACTGCCAGACGCTGAACGGCCAGGTGCTGGTAACGCGGGTCGGCGTTGATGCCGGTGCCGATCGCGGTGCCACCCAGGTTCACTTCGGTCAGCACTTCCGGAGCCAGGGTCTTCAGGCGTGCCAGGTCTTCACCCAGGGTGGTGGCAAACGCACGGAACTCCTGACCCAGGGTCATCGGAACGGCGTCTTGCAGCTGGGTACGACCCATCTTCAGGACGTGGTTGAATTCTTCACCCTTGGCCGCGAACGCTTGAATCAGGCTGTCGAGGCTGGCGAGCAGGGCGTCGTGACCGAGCAACAGGCCCAGACGGATCGCCGTCGGGTAGGCGTCGTTGGTCGACTGCGCCATGTTCACGTCATCGTTCGGGTGCAGGTACTGGTACTCGCCTTTCTGGTGACCCATGGCCTCCAGCGCGATGTTGGCGATGACTTCGTTGGCATTCATGTTGGTCGAAGTGCCAGCGCCGCCTTGGATCATGTCCACCACGAATTCTTCGTGGAAGTCGCCGCGGATCAAACGTGCACAGGCTTCGCTGATGGCAGCGTGCTTGGCTTCGCTCAGGTGACCCAATTCACGGTTGGCGTCAGCGGCGGCCTGTTTAACCATCGCCAGGCCGACAACCAGTTTCGGGTAGTGCGAAATCGGAACGCCCGAAAGGCGGAAATTATTCACCGCTCGCAGGGTCTGGATACCGTAATACGCTTGAGCCGGTACTTCGAGGGCGCCAAGCAGGTCATTTTCTGTGCGGAATGATGCAGCGGAGGACATGATAGAAATCATCTCAATATGGACCCGGTCTGTGCCGGAACGTTGTGAATGCTAGGCCTGTGGAGAATTTTGGGCCAATGCTGTTAAACACTAGGCTATGCATATTCGGCATAATACCCGTGTGACGCCGTCCTGACGGCGAGCGTGTGACCTAAATTGGTGCATGTCCGGGAGGGCGTGATGAATCTGGAAAGCAAATGGCTGGAGGACTTCAGTGCCCTGGCCGCCACCCGCAGTTTCTCCCAGGCCGCCGAGCGGCGTTTTGTGACGCAGCCGGCGTTCAGTCGGCGAATCCGCAGCCTTGAAGCCGCGTTGGGGCTGACCCTGGTCAACCGTTCGCGCACGCCGGTGGAGCTGACGGCGGCAGGGCAATTGTTTCTGGTCACCGCGCGCACCGTAGTCGAACAGCTGGGCGAAGTGCTGCGCCATCTGCATCACCTGGAAGGCGGACAGGGCGAAGTGATGCAGGTCGCTGCCGCGCACTCCCTGGCGCTCGGTTTCTTTCCGCGCTGGATCGCGCAGTTGCGCAACGAAGGCCTGAATATCGCCACGCGGCTGGTGGCGACCAACGTCGGTGACGCGGTGCATGCATTGCGTGAAGGCGGCTGCGACCTGATGCTGGCGTTCTACGACCCGGACGCCGCCATGCAGATGGACCCGGAAATCTTCCCCTCGCTGCACCTTGGGCACACCGAGATGCTGCCGGTCTGCGCCGCCGACGCCGACGGTAAGCCACTGTTCGACCTGGAAGGCGAAGGCAGCGTGCCGTTGCTGGCGTACAGCGCCGGTGCGTTTCTCGGCCGTTCGGTGAACATGCTGTTGCGTCAGCGGGCGCTGCGCTTCACCACCATCTACGAAACCGCCATGGCCGACAGCCTGAAAAGCATGGCTCTGGAGGGACTGGGCATCGCCTGGGTTCCGCAGTTGAGCGTGCGTGCCGAGCTGACGCGTGGCGAACTGGTAGTGTGTGGCGGTCCGCAATGGCATGTGCCGCTGGAGATTCGTCTGTACCGCTGTGCGCTGGTGCGCAAAGCGAATGTCCGGTTGTTGTGGCGCAAGCTCGAGAGCGGCGTAGCGGGTGCTACTGTTTGAGAGCCAGGAACTCATGGCCAGCTCTGTGGCCATGAGTTGCAGCAACTGTTCATTCAGCGTAAGCGTGTTAATGGCACAAACACGCCATGCGCGGATTTCAGGTCGCGCGATACCGAAACGAACTTACGCAAAAGTGCTAAGGTGTTTGCGAATGTTTTCCCTGTTTTTTTCACTGTATCGATAAGCGTTTCCACGTACGCCTGAGAATTCGTCCGAGAGCATGATCGTGTCGTGCCACCAGCCGTCATAGATGACTTCACTGTCTTCATGTGTCGCGCCCAACATGTGGCCTATTTCATGTGCTGGGACTTGTTTGGAGGTGATCGCCGCAATTGCGCAATGACCTTTGACTTGGCCGTATCCGCTTGTCGATTCGAGGAGACCCCCTGCCTTTGTGTTGATATTGTTTCGGGTCAACAAGAGGACTTTCGTCAGGTCCGGTTCATGTTCTTCATATTTTAATATCTTTGTATACCAGTCCCGTATCAGGTTGCACCACCCTCGCAGCGCAGCTGAACCATCTTCGTTTCTGTAGTTGTATCCTGACAACTCCGGAACTTCATGATGAGCGTACATCAAAAATCTGACCTTGCGTTCCGAGATGGATTCAAGCTCTGTTTTCAGCCAGGAAAAGTAATCGGTGTATAAATCATTTTTTTGATATTCCTGAAGATCCTTGTGAAGGACAACTATTATGGTAATAGGCTTTTTCATATTTGTACTCCCTGTTCAATTATGATTTTTTACCGTTTTATATTTGCGTTGTCTGGCGGTGTTCGCAATTTTTAAGTGGGTTTAATTGTTTCTGTTGAGAGCTTCAATGAACTTATGATCACCAGATCCGCACATTGAATTGCGAATTGTATTGAGCTACTAAGTTAAGAAATTCACGACATTCAGGCAGTCAAATGACTGACTTGATGGTCAAGAAATACCTATTTTTCGAGCGCGTGACAGATGGTCGCCACAGGGGCTGTTTATCCGCTTCTTTGAGGTATACTGCGCGGCCTTCGGCCGGTTACGACCGGCCATAATTCGTACAATCAAGCCACGCATCCTGCGTGGCTTGTTGTTTTTTGACGCGCCTGCGGGCGCCCAGAGAGAAGAGGCACGACGATGAGTGCACTGGTTGGCGTGATCATGGGCTCCAAGTCCGATTGGTCCACCCTTAGCCACACCGCCGATATGCTGGAAAAGCTCGGCATCCCTTACGAGGTGAAAGTGGTTTCTGCCCACCGTACCCCGGACCTGCTGTTCCAGTACGCTGAAGAAGCCGAGGCGCGTGGCATCGAGGTGATCATCGCCGGTGCCGGTGGCGCGGCCCACTTGCCTGGCATGTGTGCAGCCAAGACTCACCTGCCGGTGCTTGGCGTACCGGTTCAGTCCGCTATGCTGTCGGGCGTTGATTCGCTGCTCTCTATTGTGCAGATGCCAGCGGGCATTCCGGTCGCCACCCTGGCCATCGGCAAGGCGGGCGCAATCAACGCAGCACTGCTGTCGGCGAGTATCCTTGGCGCCAAGCACCCGCAGTTCCACGCGGTGCTGAAAACCTTCCGTGCTGAGCAGACAGACAGCGTCCTGGACAATCCAGACCCACGCATCGCCTGAGGTTGTTGACGATGAAGATCGGTGTAATCGGTGGCGGCCAGTTGGGTCGCATGTTGGCGCTGGCGGGCACTCCGCTGGGCATGAACTTCGCTTTCCTGGACCCGGCGCCGGATGCTTGCGCAGCCGCGTTGGGCGAACACCTGCGAGCCGATTACGGCGATCAGGATCACCTGCGTCAGCTGGCCGATGAAGTCGATCTGGTGACCTTCGAGTTCGAAAGTGTTCCGGCCGAGACCGTGGCGTTCCTGTCACAATTCGTCCCGGTCTACCCGAGTGCCGAAGCACTGCGTATCGCCCGCGATCGCTGGTTCGAGAAGAGCATGTTCAAGGACCTGGGGATTCCTACCCCGGCGTTCGCCGACATTCAGTCCCAGGCTGATCTGGACGCCGCCGTGGCTTCCATCGGTCTGCCAGCGGTGCTGAAGACCCGTACCCTGGGTTACGACGGCAAGGGTCAGAAAGTCCTGCGCACGCCAGAAGATGTGGTTGGCACCTTTGCCGAACTGGGCAGCGTGGCCTGCCTGCTGGAAGGCTTCGTGCCGTTCACCGGTGAAGTCTCGCTGATCGCCGTGCGTGCCCGCGACGGTGAAACCCGCTTCTATCCGCTGGTACACAACACCCACGAAAGCGGCATTCTCAAGTTGTCCGTGGCCAGCACCGATCACCCGCTGCAAGCCCTGGCCGAAGACTACTCCAGCCGTGTGCTCAAGCAACTGGATTACGTCGGTGTGATGGCGTTCGAGTTCTTTGAAGTCGACGGTGGCCTCAAGGCCAACGAAATCGCCCCGCGGGTACACAACTCAGGGCACTGGACTACCGAAGGCGCCGAGTGCAGCCAGTTCGAAAACCACCTGCGGGCCGTTGCCGGCCTGCCGTTGGGTTCGACTGCCAAGGTTGGCGAGAGCGCGATGCTCAACTTCATTGGCAAAGTGCCAGAGTCCGAGAAGGTCCTGACCATCGCCGATTGCCATCTGCATCACTATGGCAAGGCGTTCAAGGTCGGCCGCAAGGTCGGTCATGCCAACCTTCGTTGTGCAGACCGCGAGACGCTGGCGGCCCAGGTTCTCAAGGTGCAAGCACTGATCGCCGAATAGTTTTTTATGTGCAACGGTGGAACCTTCGGGGTGCGCCGTTCTCTCATGGCAGGTTGCGAAAGTCTGACTAGGCTTTCCAATAGCTACTTCATTGAGAGGAGAATGCCATGGGAATTATCGGAACCATCTTTATCGGCTTGATTGTCGGCCTGCTGGCTCGGTTCCTGAAACCTGGCGATGACAGCATGGGCTGGATCATGACGATCCTGCTCGGTATCGGCGGTTCGCTGGCGGCCACTTACGGCGGCCAAGCCCTGGGCATCTATCAGGCTGGTCAAGGTGCAGGTTTCATCGGTGCGCTGGTGGGCGCCGTTGTGTTGCTGGTGATCTACGGGTTGATCAAAAAGAACTGATCCAGGCGACAAAGCCCTCTCCGCCAAACCGGCCGGGAGGGCTAGAATGCTCGGCGTTTCCTGTTCTTCCCTTTGCCGAGCACCTTCATGCGCCGTCTTTTGTTGACTCTTGTTTTACTGGGTTCGGGCCTTGCCCATGCCGGCGAACTGCCGGAAACCGACTGGCTCGAATTGATGCCCAAGTCGGACCAGAAGGCCCTCGAGGCCATGCCTGAAATCGACCACAACTCCCCTGAAGCCAATGGCACTTTCACCGACAAGGGTGGAATGAAGCAGGCCAAAGGCTTGCCTGCGGTGATGTACTCGACCAAGACCGTTGCGTCGATGAACGACAAGAACATCCGCATTGGCGGTTACCCCGTGCCGCTTGAGTCCGACGCCAAGGGCAACAGCACGTTGTTTTTCCTCGTGCCATACCCGGGCGCCTGCATCCACGTACCGCCTCCGCCTCCCAATCAATTGGTGCTGGTGCGCTATCCAAAGGGCCTGAAGCTGAATGATATCTACACGCCGCTGTGGGTCACCGGCACGCTGAAAGTCGAGAAGGTCAGCAATGACCTGGCCGATGCGGCATATGCGCTGGATGCGCAGAAGGTACGGGTGGTGAAAGAGTCGGATTTGTAACGCCCCGCCAGATGGCTTGGCACAAAAAACTGTGGGAGCGAGCTTGCTCGCGATGGCGGTGTAACAGGCAACTTAAATGTTGAATGTTATGGCCTTATCGCGAGCAAGCTCGCTCCCACATTGGTTTTGTGGTGTTGCTTAGAGAGAGTTGCTGCCGATACTCACGCCCAGCGTATGGCTAGCACCTGGTTTCAGGTTCACCACATCACCCATCACATTCGCCGTCTCGATGCACAGCATGCGCTGCCAGCCATCGTCGGCCATGTCGCTGAACGCGGCGGCGCGGTCGATCCACGGGTTCCAGATCACCGCGGTGCGCGAGCCCATGCTGGTCAGTTCGATGCGTCGCTCCCAGGCCGGGTCGACGATGCTCAGCAGTGGCGGGACATTAAGATAGATGCGGTCAGTTTCGCCGCTAAATCGCAGATCGCCGGACTGTTGCTTGGTTTTCCAGTCTTCCAGGGTTTCGATGTAGCTCAAGCCATCCACGCCTTCGACATGCACTTCGCGCACATCGCTGACGGCAAAGTAACTGTGCAGCGCCTGGCTGATGCTGACGGTTTCAGCGCCCCGGTTGTGGCTGGTCAGGTGGATGTGCAATTGCTCGTCGAGGCGAATGCTCAGCGTCAAATCCACCTGGTGCGGCCAGCCGGGAAAGCCGCCTTCAGGGTAGGGCAGGAGGAATTCGACCCTCAGGCTTTCGCCCTCGGCTTCGATGCCGCCCAGTTCCCAATCCATCGCTCGCACGAAGCCGTGAGCCGACGGCGCTTCATTGCTGGTGCGCATCGCCTGAACGCTTTGCGGGTTGCGCGCAAAGTTGCCGAACCATGGCCAGCACACCGGCACGCCGGCGCGGATGCTCTTGCCGGTCTTGAACACGGCCTCGTCGTTGAGCCAGATCAGCGGCGGCTGGCCGGCCAATTGATAGCTGAGGATGTGCGCGCCTTGCTGGGCCACCAGTAATTCGGCCTGACCGTGGCGGATGCGCCAGCAGTTCAGTTCATCCAGTTTTACGGCTTCAACATTGGGCGTGCTCATGGGACAGCTCTCGATCAGTAACGTGGACGACTATCGACCGCAAAACGGCTACCAGGTTTAAAAGCTCTTTCAGCGAGCCCGGGGCGGAACCGAGCGGGTGCGACCGCTGCCATCGATGGCCACGAACACAAACACCGCTTCGGTTACTTTACGCCACTCGCTGGACAGTGGATCGTCGCTCCAGACTTCGACCATCATCTTGATCGAGCTGCGGCCGATTTCCAGGGCCTGGGTATAAAAGGAGAGCTGAGCGCCCACCGCCACCGGTACCAGAAACGCCATGCGGTCGATTGCAACGGTGGCAACGCGCCCGCCAGCGACCTTGCTGGCCATCGCGGTGCCTGCCAAATCCATCTGCGCCACCAGCCAGCCGCCGAAAATATCGCCAAAGCCGTTGGTTTCGCGAGGAAGCGCGGTGATTTGCAGGGCCAGGTCGCCTTGCGGGATCGGATCTTCTTGTTCGAGTTCTATCATGCCGGGGGGCCTCTGACCCGTGACTCTTCGTTGGTATTGCTGGTGGTAGCCGTCTTCGGGAAAAACGATTCAGCACCGAACATACTACGTTCGTCACGTTTTCCATCAGGCGCCTAAAGGGAAACTCTGCGAAATCGCCTATGAACCTGACAGGCGCTTTCGCACAGCAACCCCTCAAAAACCGGAGCAGGCTTTGAGTATATCGGTCGGTAGACTCCGCGACGACCGTCCGGTTCTCATTTTGACTGTCAAAAACGCACCTCTATGTGCTTTTTCGAACAATTTGCTATCGTGCCGGACCTGCCCAAACCTCAGCCAGCGTTGTTGAGGTTGCAGATCCGACTATAAGAGAAGCCCTTGCCATGACCACAGCGCCCTCGAGCATCGCGCAGCCAGACCAACCCGCACGTCCGCTGACCCGCAACGACTACAAGACTCTATCGCTGTCGGCCCTGGGCGGCGCGCTGGAGTTCTACGATTTCATCATCTTCGTGTTCTTCGCCACGGTGGTGGGCAAGCTGTTCTTCCCGGCGGACATGCCTGAATGGCTACGCCTGATGCAGACCTTTGGCATCTTCGCCGCCGGCTATCTGGCGCGGCCGCTGGGCGGCATCGTGATGGCGCACTTCGGCGACCTGCTGGGCCGCAAGAAAATGTTCACCCTGAGCATTTTCATGATGGCGGTGCCCACCTTGATCATGGGTTTGCTGCCGACTTATGCGCAGATCGGCATGTGGGCGCCGATCCTGTTGCTGTTGATGCGGGTGATCCAGGGCGCGGCCATTGGCGGTGAAGTGCCGGGGGCGTGGGTCTTCGTTTCCGAGCACGTTCCGCAGCGGCATGTCGGCTACGCCTGCGGCACCCTGACCAGCGGCCTGACGGCGGGCATCCTGCTCGGCTCGCTGGTCGCCACGGCGATCAACAGCCTTTACACCCCGGTGGAAGTAGCGGATTACGCCTGGCGGATTCCGTTCCTGCTGGGTGGCGTGTTCGGCCTGTTCTCGGTGTACCTGCGTCGCTGGTTGCACGAAACCCCGGTGTTCGCCGAGTTGCAACAGCGCAAGGCCCTGGCCGAAGAAGTGCCGCTGCGGGCGGTGCTGCGTGACCATCGAGGCGCCATTGCCATTTCGATGTTGCTGACCTGGCTGCTGTCGGCCGCCATCGTGGTGTTGATCCTGATGACCCCGACTGTGTTGCAGACGGTCTATCACTTCTCGCCAACCACGTCCCTGCAGGCGAACAGCGTGGCGATCGTGTTCCTGAGCTTTGGTTGCATCATTGCCGGCGCACTGGCCGATCGCTTCGGTGCGGGACGAGTCTTCGTGATCGGCTGTACCGCGCTGCTGGCCAGTTCCTGGACCTTCTACCACAGCCTGGCCGATCATCCCGACTGGCTGTTCCCGATGTATGCCCTGACCGGTCTGCTGGTCGGCACCATCGGCGCGGTGCCCTATGTGATGGTCAAGGCGTTCCCGCCGGTGGTGCGTTTCAGCGGCCTGTCGTTCTCGTACAACGTCGCCTACGCGATTTTCGGTGGTCTGACACCGATGATCGTCAGCCTGTTGCTCAAGGAGAGTGCGATGGGGCCTGCCTATTATGTGGCGGTGCTATGCGGGGTGGGGATTCTGGTAGGTGCATATCTCTGGAAGAAGGGCCGCTGATAGCGAACGATCACAGCACTCCTCACATCTACAGTTACAACTGAAAGGCCAGCCTTCCAAGCGGAGTGCTGGCCTTTCATCCAATTGTCATATTTCAGCCATAGAGTGTTCACACGGCCTGCTGATACTTGGCCCCGAATAACACACCCTATCTGCTAGGAGTAAGGCATGAAACTGAAGCGTTTGATGGCGGCAATGACTTTTGTCGCTGCTGGCGTTGCGACTGCCAACGCGGTTGCCGCTGTTGACCCTGCTATCCCGAGCTACACCAAGACCACTGGTGTGTCGGGCAACCTGTCCAGCGTTGGTTCCGATACCCTGGCCAACCTCATGACCCTCTGGGCTGAGAACTACAAGAAAGAATACCCGAACGTAAACATCCAGATTCAGGCCGCTGGCTCCGCCACTGCGCCACCTGCGCTGACTGAAGGCACCTCCAACCTGGGCCCGATGAGCCGCAAGATGAAGGACACCGAACTGGCTGCCTTCGAGCAGAAGTACGGCTACAAGCCAACCGCTATCCCGGTTGCCGTGGACGCGCTGGCTGTATTCGTGCACAAGGACAACCCGATCCAGCACCTGACCATGGAACAGGTCGACGCGATCTTCTCGTCCACTCGTCTGTGCGGCGCTAAAGCCGACGTGAAAACCTGGGGCGACCTGGGCGTGACCGGCGACCTGGCCAACAAGCCGGTTCAACTGTTCGGTCGTAACTCGGTATCCGGCACCTACGGCTACTTCAAGGAAGAAGCCCTGTGCAAAGGCGACTACAAGCCTAACGTGAACGAGCAGCCAGGTTCGGCTTCGGTCGTGCAGTCGATCAGCTCCTCGCTGAACGGCATCGGTTACTCGGGCATCGGCTACAAGACCGCTAGCGTGAAGACTGTGGCCCTGGCCAAGAAAGGCAGCCAGGACTTCATCGAAGACACTGAAGAAAACGCCCTGAACGGCAAGTACCCGCTGTCCCGCTTCCTGTACGTGTACGTCAACAAAGCCCCGAACAAGCCACTGGCCCCGCTGGAAGCCGAGTTCGTGAAACTGGTTCTGTCTAAACAGGGTCAGGAAGTCGTAGTGAAAGACGGTTACATCCCACTGCCGGCCAAAGTAGCTGCCAAAGCTCTGGCTGACCTGGGTCTGGCGGAAGGCGGCGCTGAAGTCGCAAAAAAGTAACAAATTGAGTCCAGGGTGAACCCCTCGGACTCACATGGGGGCGGCAGGAGCCGCCCCCATGCACCTCTAATTCTCTATTCGCTGCTGGTTACCGCTAGCGGCGGATTTGTTGCGTCACTGCACTGTCATCTTTCTGTCATACAGGATCGCTAGGGTGTGCGAATGAATGATCTGGCCAATTCCAACATGACTACTAATCCCCCCAAGCGAATTGATTTCAATACGCCTGAGTTGCAACGCAAGCGCCGCATTCGCGCGCTCAAAGATCGCCTGACCCGCTGGTACGTCCTCGTTGGCGGCCTCGCTGTACTGGGCGCGATCACCTTGATCTTCTTCTTCCTTGCCTACGTCGTCGCGCCCCTGTTCCAGGGTGCCAGCCTGACCGCCAAGGACGCCATCACACCCGCCTGGATGCAAGACGCAGGCAAGCCGCTGATGATCTCCCTGGAAGAGCAGAACCAAGTTGCGATGCGGGTTTCCGACAAGGGCCAGGCATTGTTCTTCGACATCGACAGTGGCGCTGAATTGAAGCGCGTCGATCTGTCGATCCCGGCCGGCACCACCGTGACCTCCATCGGTGAAGACCAGCCAGGTCACCCGCTGGTGGCTGTGGGTCTGTCCAACGGTCAGGCCCTGGTGTTCCGTCACACCTATAAAGTCAGCTACCCGGACGGCAAGAAGACCATCACCCCGGCCATCGAGTACCCGTATGGCGAAGCGCCAATCGCGGTGAACGAAGCCGGCGGTGCGCTGGAGCACGTCAGCCTCAACGCCAACGATTCGACCCTGATGCTGGTGGGTTCCACCGGTTCGCAACTCAATGTTCTGTCGCTGACCAGCGAAGAGAACATGATGACCGGCGAAGTCACCAACGAGCAGAAGCGCATCGAACTGCCGCAAATGACCGAGCCGGTGAAGAATATTTTCGTCGACCCGCGTCAGCAGTGGCTGTACGTGATCAACGGGCGTGCCCAGGCCGACGTGTTCAGCCTTCGCGACAAAAGTCTCAACGGTCGCTACAAACTGGCGGAAAACGGCGAAACCGAAGTCACCGCCAGCACCCAGCTGGTGGGCGGTATCTCGCTGATCATCGGTGACTCCAAAGGTGGTCTGGCCCAGTGGTTCATGGCGCGCGACCCCGATGGCGAGCAACGCCTGAAGCAGATCCGCACCTTCCAGATGGGCACCACGCCTATCGTTGAAATCACTGCCGAAGAGCGCCGCAAGGGCTTCGTTGCCCTCGACGCTTCCGGCAAGCTCGGCGTGTTCCACAGTACCGCCCACCGTACCTTGCTGGTGGAGTCGGTCGCTGAAGGCCAGGGCTTCTTCGGTCTGTCGCCGCGTGCCAACCGCTTGATCGTGGAAGCCGGCGGCAAGTTGCATCCGCTGCTGCTCGACAACCCGCACCCGGAAGTCTCGTGGAGCGCACTGTGGAGCAAGGTCTGGTACGAGAACTACGACGAGCCTAAATACGTCTGGCAATCGACCGCCGCCAACACCGACTTCGAACCCAAGCTGAGCCTGTCGCCGCTGACCTTCGGTACCCTGAAAGCCGCGTTCTACGCCATGCTGCTGGCCGCTCCACTGGCCGTTGCCGCGGCGATCTACACCGCGTACTTCATGGCTCCGGGCATGCGCCGCAAGGTCAAGCCGGTGATCGAGTTGATGGAAGCGATGCCGACGGTGATTCTTGGTTTCTTCGCCGGTCTGTTCCTCGCGCCATATGTGGAAGGGCATTTGCCGGGCATCTTCAGCCTGCTGATGTTGCTGCCGATCGGCATCCTGGTCGCCGGATTCACCTTCAGCCGCCTGCCTGAGTCGATTCGCCTGAAAGTCCCGGATGGCTGGGAAAGTGCGCTGCTGATTCCGGTGATCCTGTTTGTGGGTTGGCTGTCGTTGTACATGAGCCCGTTCATGGAAAACTGGTTCTTCGGCGGCGACATGCGCATGTGGATCTCCCACGACCTGGGCATCACCTACGACCAGCGCAACGCCCTGGTGGTCGGCCTGGCCATGGGCTTCGCGGTCATCCCGAACATCTACTCCATCGCCGAAGACGCCGTGTTCAGCGTGCCTCGCGGCCTGACCTTGGGCTCCCTGGCCCTCGGTGCCACGCCGTGGCAGACCATGACCCGCGTGGTGATCCTCACCGCGAGCCCGGGTATCTTCTCGGCGCTGATGATCGGCATGGGCCGTGCGGTCGGCGAAACCATGATCGTGTTGATGGCCACCGGTAACACCCCGGTCATGGAAATGAACCTGTTCGAAGGCCTGCGCACCCTGGCGGCCAACGTCGCGGTGGAAATGCCCGAATCGGAAGTCGGCGGCAGCCACTACCGCGTGCTGTTCCTCTCGGCGCTGGTGCTGCTGTTGTTCACCTTCGTCATGAACACCCTCGCGGAACTGATTCGTCAGCGTCTGCGCAAGAAATACTCGTCGCTTTAAGCAAAGGTAGAAGTCTGTGAAACAGAACTCCCTGAAAGGATGGTTCAAGAGCGGCGCCCCCGGCGTCTGGATCAGCGGTGGCGCGGTGTCCATCGCGGTCATCATGACCATTGGCCTGCTGGCAGTGATTGCCGTGCGTGGCCTTGGTCACTTCTGGCCGGCTGACCTGGTGCATGCCAGTTACGACGTACCGGGCCAGGCCAATCACTTGGTGATCGGCGAAATCGTACAGAAGGAAGAAGTGCCACGTGCCCGCCTGAAGAGCGCCGGCCTGCCGGTGCCTGACGAAGGCCCGGAGTTCATGACCCGCGAGCTGATCAAGGTCGGCAACCGTGACCTGAACGGCAACGACTTCACCTGGATCGTCGGCGAGTGGCTGACCAGGCAGACGACGCCGCCGGAGCTGATGGCCATCGAGCGTCGCGAGTGGGGCAACTTCTACGGTTACCTGGTCAACGTCAAACAGGATGGCAAGGTTGTCGCTGAAGGCGAAGCCGCATGGCCTGAGTTGCAGGCCCGTGTTGACCGGGTCAACAAGCTGGCTGCACAACTCAAGAGCCTGGAAAAAACCGACATCGGCGCGATCAACGCCGGTCTCGAACGCATCCGCCTGCACGGTCGCAAGCTTGAGCTGGATGGCAAACTCGACGCCACCGCACAAGCGGACATGGAATCCGAGCGCGCCGAACTCAATGCCCGCTATCAGGATGTTGAAGCGCGCCTGAGCGATCTGCATGCGCAGTTCAACCGCGACAGCCTGACCGCCCGCGATGCGAACGGTAAGGAAATCGAAATCGGCATCGGCAAAGTGGTTCACGCCTACCAGCCGAACGCCATGAGCACGACCACCAAGATCGGTTTCTACTTCAGCAAGGTCTGGGAGTTCCTGAGCGACGACCCGCGTGAAGCGAACACCGAAGGCGGGATCTTCCCGGCCATCTTCGGCACCGTGATGATGACCCTGATCATGGCAATGATCGTGACCCCGTTCGGCGTACTTGCGGCGGTGTACCTGCGTGAATACGCCAAGCAGAACGCACTGACCCGGATTATCCGCATCGCAGTGAACAACCTGGCGGGCGTTCCGGCCATCGTTTACGGCGTGTTCGGCCTGGGCTTCTTCGTCTACGTGCTGGGCGGCTCGCTCGACCGTCTGTTCTTCCCGGAAGCACTGCCGGCACCGACCTTCGGTACACCGGGTCTGCTCTGGGCTTCGCTGACCTTGGCACTGCTGGCGGTGCCGGTGGTGATCGTGGCCACCGAAGAAGGTCTGGCGCGGATTCCTCGCACCGTGCGTGAAGGCTCGTTGGCCCTCGGCGCAACCAAGGCTGAAACCCTGTGGAAGATCGTGCTGCCGATGGCCAGCCCGGCGATGATGACCGGCATGATCCTCGCGGTGGCCCGCGCCGCGGGTGAAGTGGCGCCGCTGATGCTGGTGGGTGTGGTCAAACTGGCGCCGTCGCTGCCGGTGGACGGTAACTACCCGTACCTGCACCTGGACCAGAAGATCATGCACTTGGGCTTCCACATCTATGACGTCGGCTTCCAGAGCCCGAACGTCGAAGCCGCGCGACCGCTGGTGTACGCCACGGCGCTGCTGCTGGTGCTGGTGATCGCGACATTGAACCTGTCGGCGGTGTACATCCGTAACCACCTGCGCGAGAAGTACAAGGCGCTGGATAGCTGATTTCCAATGTGGGAGCGGGCTTGCTCGCGAAAGCGGTGGGTCAGGCAACATTGATGTTGAATGTGCCGGCCTCTTCGCGAGCAAGCCCGCTCCCACACTGGACCGCGTCCACCGGAATATTGATGGGAACTGCAATAAGCAGCGTTCCGAACCGAATTTGTTAGCACAGGGAGCCTCCCATGCAGCACGAAGCACATACCCACGGCATCAACATGTCGGCCCTGGGTCGCGACAAACAGAGCCTGAACCTCGAGCAGGAAACCGTAGCTATCGAAGTACCGGGCCTGAGCCTGTTCTACGGCGAAAAACAAGCGCTGTACGACGTCAGCATGAACATCCCGAAACAGCGCGTGACCGCTTTCATCGGTCCGTCCGGCTGTGGCAAGTCCACGCTGCTGCGTACCTTCAACCGGATGAACGACCTGGTTGACGGCTGCCGCGTTGAAGGCGAGATCAACCTGTACGGCAACAACATCTACCGCAAGGGCGAGGACGTGGCCGAGCTGCGTCGTCGCGTCGGCATGGTGTTCCAGAAGCCCAACCCGTTCCCGAAAACCATCTACGAAAACGTGGTCTACGGCCTGCGCATCCAGGGCATCAACAAGAAGCGCGTGCTCGACGAAGCCGTTGAGTGGGCGTTGAAAGGCGCGGCGCTGTGGGACGAGGTCAAGGACCGTCTGCACGAGTCGGCACTGGGCCTGTCCGGTGGTCAGCAGCAGCGTCTGGTGATCGCTCGCACCATCGCCGTTGAGCCGGAAGTGCTGCTGCTCGACGAACCGTGCTCGGCACTCGACCCGATCTCCACGCTGAAAGTCGAAGAGCTGATCTACGAACTGAAATCCAAGTTCACCATCGTCATCGTGACCCACAACATGCAACAGGCGGCGCGGGTGTCCGACTACACCGCGTTCATGTACATGGGCAAGCTGGTCGAGTTTGGCGACACCGATACCCTGTTCACCAATCCGGCGAAGAAGCAGACCGAAGACTACATCACCGGTCGCTACGGCTAGCGGCAGCCACGAGCCGCGAACTTCAAGCGGCAAGTCAGGGCGGTTCGGGTACAACACATCAGCTTGCAGCTTGTAGCTTGCAGCTCACAGCTTTTGCGGAGCAGACAACATGATTTCTAAGGAAGGCCTTACACACCACATCTCCCAGCAGTTCAACGCCGAACTGGAGGAAGTGCGCAGCCACCTCCTGGCCATGGGCGGGCTGGTCGAGAAGCAGGTCAACGACGCGGTGACCGCGCTGATCGAGGCCGACTCCGGCCTGGCCCAGCAAGTGCGCGAGATCGATGACCAGATCAACCAGATGGAACGCAACATCGACGAGGAATGCCTGCGCATTCTGGCCCGTCGCCAGCCGGCGGCTTCCGACCTGCGCCTGATCATCAGCATTTCCAAGTCGGTGATCGACCTGGAGCGCATCGGTGACGAAGCGACCAAGATCGCCCGTCGCGCGATCCAGCTGTGCGAAGAAGGCGAAGCGCCGCGCGGATACGTGGAAGTGCGCCACATCGGTGACCAGGTGCGCAACATGGTGCGCGACGCACTGGACGCCTTTGCCCGTTTCGACGCCGAGCTGGCGTTGTCGGTGGCGCAGTACGACAAGATCATCGACCGCGAATACAAGACCGCCTTGCGTGAGCTGGCCACTTACATGATGGAAGATCCGCGTTCCATTTCGCGGGTTCTGAGCATTATCTGGGTGCTGCGTTCGCTGGAACGTATCGGCGACCACGCGCGCAATATCTCCGAGCTGGTGATCTACCTGGTACGCGGCACCGACGTGCGGCACCTGGGTCTCAAGCGCATGAAGGAAGAAGTCGAAGGAACCAGCGGCGAAACAGCTAATGTTCCGGGCAAAACTGACGATAAGTAAGGTTGCCCAAGTAAAGCGCCCGGCCTTTTGGCCGGGCGTTTTTGTTTGCGGCTTACGAATTCGAAAGGCAGCACCCGCGAACGAAAAGTCCGGCGTGACTGAAGGTTTTTTGGCAATGTGCCATCAGCAAGGCGGTATGCTGGCCGGGATTTTTTAAAGGGGTTTTGGATGAGTAAGGTCAGTGTGTTGGTCGTGGACGACGCGTCGTTCATTCGTGACCTGGTGAAAAAGTGCCTGCGCAATTATTTCCCGGGCATGCGGATCGAAGATGCGATCAACGGCAGAAAGGCCCAGGCCATGCTGGCCAAGGAAGCCTTCGACCTAGTCCTGTGCGACTGGGAAATGCCGGAAATGTCCGGCCTGGAACTGCTGACCTGGTGCCGCGAGCAAGACAACCTCAGAGCCATGCCTTTCGTGATGGTGACCAGCCGTGGCGACAAAGAGAACGTTGTCCAGGCGATTCAGGCCGGGGTATCCGGCTACGTCAGCAAACCGTTCACCAACGAGCAACTGATCACCAAGGTCAAGCAGGCGCTGCACAAGGTCGGCAAACTCGACGCCTTGATCAACGTCGCCGCGACCAAAACCAGCCCTGCCTTCGCTAACGACTCCCTCGCTGCCCTGACCGGTGGCAAGGCCCCCGTCGCCACGCCAACGGCCGCACCCGCACCGTCCAAAGGCTTGCTCAACAGCCCGCCGATCAAGGCGCCAGCAGCCTCTTCGGCACCCGCCAGTGGCCGTGGCCAGGGTCAACTGCGGTTGCCCAACGGTATCCAGCAATGCGTGATCAAGGCCCTGAGCCTCAAGGAAGCGCTGCTGGTGGTGAAGCGCTCCGAGATCCTGCCGCAGATCCTCGACAGCGCCGTGCTGGACCTGGAGCAGGGCGACAATGCCGAAATCGCCCGCCTCAACGGCTATCTGCACGCCGTCGTGGCCCATGAACCGAAGCCCGACAGTGACTGGCTGCAACTGACCTTCCGCTTTGTCGACCAGGATGCGCAGAAGCTCGATTACATCTCGCGCCTGATTGCGCGGGGTACGGCGCAGAAGCACTTCATTCCTGGTGCTTGATCCAGCGTCGTCTGCGAGTTCGAAGGGTCCATTGGCCTTGCCGAAAGTCTTCTGAACGGCCCATTTTGAAACATCTGCCGACTACCCGGGTCCATTGCAGCTGCTAGGCTCAATCCCAGATCTCACTCGACAGAATCCTTGCTCATGTTCTCGCGCCTGCTGCTTATATGTGGCCTGTTCATGGTCGCCAACTCGGCCATGGCCATGACCATCTACAAATCCAAAGATGCCTATGGTGTGGTTTCCTACAGCGACCGCCCTAGCAAAGGCGCCCATGTGTTCGTTTTTCGCGATGGCATGGTCGAGCACCTTGAGCGCCAGGTGCGCCTTATCATCATGAAGAAGAATGGCGTGCACAGCGTGTACGTGCGCAATGACCTGTATGCGCCGGTCGAAGTCGAATTGAGCTTTGCAGGGGTGAAGAACGCCAGCGGTGTGCCGGGCGGGACGATTCGGCGGGTGATCCCGCTACGCAGCAGCGTTCGCCTGGCGCAGCTCACGGCGACTAAAGGTGGGAAGCCCATCGCGTACGTCCCGAAGTTCAACTACTCCCTGGGCGACCCCTCAGGGCCCATGGTTGGCTATCGGTACCCGTTGCCCTGGCGTGGCGGACCGTTCCGGATAAGCCAGGGCGCCAATGGCCCCTACAGCCACTTCGGGCCCAAGAGCCGATACGCCATGGATATCGCGATGCCTGAGGGCACGCCGATCATTGCCGCGCGAGGCGGTGTGGTAGTGAAAACCGAGAACAGACAGAGTGGGCGCGGCACCGACGCATCCGGCAATTTCGTGCGGGTGCTGCACGATGACGGGACCATGGGCGTTTATCTGCACCTGAAGAAAGGCTCGGTCTGCGTTCGGGAAGGTCAGCGGGTAACGGTAGGGAGTGCGCTGGCGTTGTCCGGCAACACCGGCAACAGCACCGGGCCGCATTTGCACTTCGTGGTGCAGCGCAATACCGGGCTGGGGCTGGTCTCGATTCCGTATCAGTTCAACCAGCCGGTAGGCGCACTGCCCAACTTTGCGTTGGGCAAGCAGTAAAGCCTTGGGATCAATGCGGTTTAACGAATCGCATCAATCCAGCATCAACACCTTGGCCAGAACGATCTTCGGCCCTTTCATCTTCTTGATGATGATCCGCAGGCCTTCGACTTCCAGCACTTCTTCCTCTTCGGGTACGCGCTTGAGGCTCTCGTAGACCAGTCCGGCAAGGGTTTCGGCTTCGACGTGGTCGAGGTCGATACCCAGCAGTCGCTCAACCTTGAACAGCGGCGTATCGCCCCGCACCAACAGCTTGCCCGGCTGATACGCGAGGATCCCGCGTTCGGCCTTGCGGTGCTCGTCCTGGATGTCGCCCACCAGCACTTCCAGCACGTCTTCCATGGTCAGGTAGCCGATGATGTTGCCGTCGGCCTCTTCGACCACGGCGAAGTGCGAGCCGCCCTTGCGGAACTGTTCCAGCAACTGCGACAGCGGCATGTGCCGCGACACCCGCTCCAGTGGGCGGGTCAGTTCGGCCAGGTTGAACGACTCGGGAATGTGGTCCAGTGCCGCCAGTTCCAGCAGCAGATCCTTGATGTGCAGCAGGCCGACGAACTCCTGGCGCTCGCTGTCGTACACTGGGTAACGGCTGAACTTGTGGCGACGGAACATCGCCAGGATCTGCTTGAGCGGCGCGTTGAACTCCAGGGTCACCAGGTCTTCGCGGGAATTGGCCCAGTCGACCACTTCCAGTTCACCCATTTCCACCGCCGAGGCCAGGACGCGCATGCCTTGGTCGCTCGGGTCCTGGCCACGGCTGGAGTGCAGGATCAGTTTCAGTTCTTCACGGCTGTAGTGATGCTCGTGATGCGGGCCGGGCTCACCTTGCCCCGCAATGCGCAGGATGGTGTTGGCGCTGGCGTTGAGCAGGTAGATGGCCGGGTACATGGCCCAATAGAACAGGTACAGCGGCACGGCGGTCCACAGCGACAGCAACTCGGGTTTGCGGATGGCCCAGGATTTGGGGGCCAGTTCGCCGACCACGATGTGCAGGTACGAAATGATGAAGAAGGCGGTGAAGAACGAGATGCCTTTGACCACTTCGGCCGACTCGACGCCGACTGCGCTCAACACCGGCTCAAGAATGTGGGCAAACGCGGGTTCACCGACCCAACCCAGGCCCAGGGAGGCGAGGGTGATACCCAATTGGCAAGCCGACAGGTAAGCATCGAGTTGACTGTGCACGGTGCGCAGGATGTGCCCGCGCCAGCCGTTTTTGTCAGCGATGGCCTCGACCCGGGTCGAGCGCAATTTGACCATGGCAAATTCCGCCGCAACGAAAAATCCGTTGAGCAAAACCAGGATCAGAGCAAAAAGAATCATGCCGAAGTCGGCGAAAATGGTAGCGAGGGTCAAGCCAGGGGAAGGGTCCATGATGGAGTTTTGCGGGTTCCGTATATTCGAGAGGGAAGTAAAAAACCGCGCCTGAAAGGCAGGCACAAGTCAGCCAATGTAGCGGCTGACCGGCCAGTTGCCTAGTGGCGCGTGCTGGCCGGTATCAGTCAGTGGTGCTGATAACCCGTGATTTGGTGACTTGAGCCGGGGCAAAGTGGCAGGTAAAGGTACTGCCGTGGCCCGGTACGCTGCTGATTTCCATCCGTGCCCGATGTCGTAACAAGACGTGTTTGACGATCGCCAGTCCCAGGCCGGTGCCCCCGGTGTTGGAGTTGCGGCTGGAGTCGACGCGATAGAAGCGTTCGGTCAGGCGCGGCAGGTGTTTGGCATCGATGCCGATCCCGGAATCCTGCACGCTCAGGTGCGCCCCCTGGTCATCGCCCCACCAGCGAATGCGGATATTGCCTTCGGCCGGGGTGTATTTCACCGCGTTGAACACCAGGTTGGAAAACGCGCTGCGCAACTCCGCTTCGCTGCCCTTGAGCAGAATCGTCGGGTCGGCTTCCAGGATGATTTTCTGGTTTTTCTGGCCGGACAACTGCTGCGCATCGCTCTTGATCGATTGCAGCAAGCCGTCGATCGGCACCGGCTGGTTGTCCGACGGATAATCGGTGGCTTCCAGCTTGGCCAGCAACAACAGGTCGTTGAGCAAGGTCTGCATGCGTCCGCCTTGTTGCTGCATCTGCTGCAAGGCGCGGCCCCAGCGCGGGTTCACCTCGTCGACGTTGTCGAGCAAGGTTTCCAGGTAACCGCAGATCACCGTCAACGGTGTGCGCAGTTCATGGGAAACGTTGGCGATGAAGTCTTTGCGCATTTGCTCAAGCTGATGGATGCGCGTGACATCGCGCACCAGCATCAAGTGTTCGTTATTGCCGTAGCGGGTGATGTACAGCTGAATGCGCACGCGGTCGTTGGTCGGCGAGGGGATTTCCAGTGGCTCGGCATAACTGTCTTGCTCGAAGTATTCCTTGAAGCGCGGATGGCGCACCAGGTTGGTCACCGGTTGGCCACTGTCCTGTGGCGTCTTGAGGCCCAGCAGGGTTTCGGCGGCGCGGTTCCACCATTCCAGGTTGCCGTCGGTATCGAGCATGATCACCGCATCCTTGAGCGCGGCGGTGGATTCCTGAACCCGGTCGATCACCGCTTGCAGGCGTCCGCGTACCCGTTGGTCGCGGCGTTGCAGGTGGTAGATGCTGTCGAACACCTCGCCCCACAGGCCGTAGCCGTCGGGTGGCGCTTCATCGGGTTTGTGCAGGCGCAGCCACTCGTGCAGACGCAGCAATTGCTTGAGGGTCCAGGCCAGGTAAAGACCCAGGCCTGCAGCGAGGCTCCAGCCGTAATAGCCGGTGATCAGGCCGATCACCAGGCAGGCGGTGACCAGCAGCAGCATGTGGCGAATCAGGGTGCCATGCCAGTTTTGGTTCACGAAAAAAATACGTCCTTGAAAGTGGAACCGCTGCGATCATCAGGCCTTGGTTGAGAACCGGTAGCCAGTGCCGCGCACGGTTTGTACCAGATTTTCGTAAGCATCGCCGAGGGCTTTGCGCAGGCGTCGAATGTGCACGTCGACCGTACGCTCTTCGACGTAGACGTTGCCGCCCCAGACCTGATCCAGCAACTGGCCACGCGTGTAGGCGCGCTCCTGGTGGGTCATGAAGAATTGCAGCAGGCGGTATTCAGTCGGTCCCATCTCGGCAGGACGGCCGTCGATGGTCACGCGGTGGCTGATCGGGTCCAGCAGCAGACCGCCGACTTCGATTGGCGCCTCGCCATCAGTCGGACCGGCACGGCGCAGCACGGCCTTCAGGCGCGCTACCAGCTCACGGGGGGAAAACGGCTTGGTGATGTAGTCGTCGGCGCCGACTTCCAGGCCCTGGATCTTGTTGTCCTCTTCACCCTTGGCGGTGAGCATGATGATCGGGATGTCCCCGGTCAGTTCATCACGCTTGAGGCGACGGGCCAGTTCGATGCCGGACGTGCCGGGCAGCATCCAGTCGAGCAGGATCAGGTCCGGTTTGCGGTCGACGATAATGGCGTGGGCCTGCTGGGAGTTTTCAGCCTCCAGGCAGTCATAGCCGGCCATTTCCAATGCAACGGCGATCATTTCGCGAATAGGCGCTTCGTCGTCGACGATCAGAATGCTCCTGCCAACCATGCCCTTATTCCTCTTGTCATTTAACTGTCTTGCGCCGCATTAGATAACGGAATTATTGCAGTCGTGTGACAGTATTTTAGTCGGTCGGCGATTGGCTGGATCCTGGGCTAAGCTTTAAGTCCGAATCCTGACAACCACAAAGGAAGGCTTCAAATGAATCTACACTCGCAATCCCTCAAGGCCCTGCTGCTGGCCGCTGCCCTGGCATTGCCTTCGATGGCCTTCGCCGCCGAACCGGGCATGATGAAAGACGGCATGATGACTGACCACAAAGGGATGACCCTGTACACCTTCGACAAGGACGCGGACAGCAAGTCGATGTGCAACGGCGACTGCGCCAAATACTGGCCGCCAATGATGGCGCCGGCGGGTGCCAAGGCCGAAGGTAAATGGACAGTCGTCAAGCGTGACGATGGCAAGATGCAATGGGCTTATGACGGCAAGCCGCTGTACTACTACGAGGACGACAAAAAACCTGGAGACATGACGGGTGACAAGAAAAAAGACGTCTGGCATGTCGTTCGCGAGCATATGTAACAACGCAAAAAGATCGCAGCCTTCGGTAGGAGCTGCCGCAGGCTGCGATCTTTTCAAAGGTCAACGCAGCGCGTAGTCCAGCACAATCCCGACGAAAATCGCCAACCCCGCCCAGTGATTGTGCAAAAACGCCTTGAAACAGCGCATCCGGTCCTTGCCTCGGGTGTACCAGAACTCCCACGCAAAGCAGCCCGCCGCCACCAGTAATCCGAGGTGGAACCAGCCGCCAAGGTCGAACTTCGACCCCGCCAGCATCAGGCAGCCCAACGCCAGCCCTTGCAGGGTCAGGATGATCGCCCGGTCCGCGTCGCCGAACAGGATTGCCGTGGATTTCACGCCGATCTTCAGGTCGTCATCGCGGTCGGTCATCGCGTAATACGTGTCGTAACCCACGGTCCACATCAGGTTGGCGATCCATAGCAACCACGCGACGGCCGGCAATTCACCGGTTTCTGCGGTGAACGCCATCGGCATCCCCCACGAAAATGCGGCGCCCAGCACCACTTGCGGGTAATAGGTGTAGCGCTTCATGAACGGGTAACTGAACGCCAGCGCCAGGCCGCCCAACGACAGCCAGATGGTCGCGGCATTGGTGCACAGCACCAGCAGGAAGCTCGCGCCCATCAGCAATGCGAAGAACACCAGCGCCTCTTTGGAGCTGATCTTGCCGCTCACCAGCGGCCGCTGCTCGGTACGCTTCACATGGCCATCGACCTTGCGGTCCGCCCAGTCGTTGATCACACAGCCACCGGCGCGGGTCAGCACCACGCCGAGGACGAAAATCACAATGTTGGCCAGGGACGGCGACCCCTTGCCGGCAATCCACAGCGCCCACAGCGTTGGCCAGAGCAGCAGGTAAATGCCGATCGGCTTGTCCATGCGGGTCAGCTGAATGAAATCCCAGGCCCGAGGATTCAAGCGGTTCAAGGACTTGAGCAGGCTTTGGTACATCAACGGTTCTCCGATCGGGCGCAGGCGGCGTCCCACAGGGAAGGCAGGAAAATTTCGGCCACCAAAACGCTCAAGGCACCGCGGTCGAAGCGCGAGCGGCGGCCCCACAGCCCAGGGGATTGCACCTCGGCGGGCAACCACGATTGCGGATAATGGCAAACCTCGATGGCCCGGCGCTGAAAAGCCTGATCGCAAAACAGCAATTCGCCCAGCGAGCGGCTGCCCAGTTCGTCCATGTGCAAGCCGTCGCCTTGCAATGCACTGCGTGAGGCTACGCTGCGCGCAAACACCCACGCCTGGCCATGACCGCGCAAATACACCTCGCGCACCCAACCCTCACTGCCATCGGCCAGGTCCAGCGCTGTGCACTCGTCGGCACGCAGGGGTTGCCAGCCTTCGAACATCGGCGAGACGCTGAACGCATCATTCGACAGATGAATCAGGCGTCGAGTCAGTGAGCCTTCGTCGAACAGCCAGTCGAGAGTGGAGGCATCGGGGAGTGGCGCCAGTTCGCTGCGCGAGAGCCAGAGAGGAGCTGGAGAGGGGGATTCTGTGTGATGCACAATGAGTCATTATTGGCAGCAAATGAGGCGGCGAGCTTAACATGTCAGCTGCCGATATCGATTGAATTGGCCTGCCGTTGCGCCGAACAGGCTTGCATCCGGCGGCTCCGATCAGTACAAAACGCGCTGAGTTGGACGGCAGTGCTGCAACCATCGACCGTCCGGCCGGCAAAACGCCTGAACCTTGAGGAAGTACCTGATGAAAAAGTGGCAATGTATCGTCTGCGGCCTGATCTACAACGAAGCCGACGGTTGGCCGGATGACGGCATTGCGCCGGGCACCCGTTGGGAAGACGTCCCGGCAGACTGGCTGTGCCCGGACTGCGGTGTGGGCAAGATGGATTTTGAAATGATCGAAATCGCTGCCTGAATAATTGAGGAGTAAGGAATGAACGCACCTGTCGTCATCATTGGCACCGGACTGGCGGGCTACAACGTGGCCCGCGAGTTTCGCAAACTCGATAGCGAAACCCCGCTGCTGCTGATTACCGCCGATGACGGGCGCTCCTACTCCAAGCCGATGCTCTCCACCGGCTTCGGCAAAAACAAGGATGCCGACGGCCTGAGCATGGCCGAACCCGGCGCCATGGCCGAGCAGCTCAAGGCCGAAATACGCACCCACACGCGCATCAGTGGCATCGACCCGGGCCACAAGCGCCTGTGGATCGGTGAAGAAGCGGTGATCTACCGCGACCTGATCCTGGCCTGGGGCGCCGAAACCGTGCGCGTGCCCATTGAGGGTGATGCGGCGGATTGCGTATTCCCGATCAACGACCTGGAAGACTACGCACGCTTCCGTGCGGCGGCGGCCGGCAAGCGCCGCGTGCTGCTGCTCGGCGCCGGCCTGATCGGCTGCGAATTCGCCAACGACCTGACCCTGGGCGGCTACGAAGTGCAGCTGGTTGCGCCGTGCGAACAAGTCATGCCGACCCTGCTGCACCCGGCGGCTGCCGCTGCGGTGCAGGCTGGCCTCGAAAGTCTCGGCGCGCGTTTCCACCTCGGCCCCGTGCTCAATCGCCTGCAACGCGTGGCTGACGGCCTGGAAGCGCACCTGTCCGATGGCCAGGTGATCCCGTGCGACGTGGTGGTCTCGGCCATTGGCCTGCGCCCGCGCGTCGACCTGGCGGCTGCGGCCGGTTTGCAGGTCAACCGCGGCATCATGGTCGATCGGCACTTGAAGACCTCTCATGCCAACATCTACGCCTTGGGCGACTGCGCCGAGGTCGACGGGCTGAACCTGCTGTACGTGATGCCCCTGATGAGCTGTGCGAGGGCGCTGGCGCAAACCCTGGCCGGCAACCCGACCGCCGTCACCTATGGCCCGATGCCGATCACCGTCAAAACTCCGGTCTGCCCGCTGGTGGTGTCCCCGCCGCCACGGGGCGCAGAGGGCATCTGGACAGTCGAAGGGCAGGGCGCCGACATCAAGGTTTTGTGTCGCGATGCCGCGGGCAAGCTGCTCGGTTACGCCCTCACCGGTGCCGCCGTGATGGAAAAACTGGCCCTGAACAAAGAGCTTCCGGCCCTGTTGGCATAAATAGCGGTCGTTCTGTCGGAATCACCCCCCTTTTGCCCCAACAATGGCCGCGCCGATACTGGCGCGGGGCCTCACTGCGTGCCATCCTCACTCCCGTCTGCCGCAGAGTAGAGCACCTGCGGCGCTTTTGGCGCTGCTCCGCGAGAGCAGCACGGACATAACAACAACAAACCGTCAAAGGGGCTTCACTCACATGCGTAAACCAGACCTCGCCGCAGCCATTGCTGAAAAAGCAGACCTCACCAAAGAACAAGCCAACCGCGTTCTCAACGCCGTTCTTGAAGAAATCACCGGTGCCCTGCACCGCAAAGACAGCGTGACGCTGGTGGGTTTCGGCACCTTCCTGCAACGCCATCGCGGTGCCCGCACCGGCAAAAACCCGCAAACCGGTGAACCCGTCAAAATCAAGGCCAGCAACACCGTTGCGTTCAAGCCAGGCAAATCGTTGAAAGACAGCGTTAATCCGTAATCCGTTTTCACCTCCCGCGCAGCGGGGGAGTGGAATAAAAAATGGGCACGCCAACCAGGGTTGGGTGCCCATTTTTTTGTGGAGGGTTAATTGAGGATCCCTGACTGCCCTATTGCGACAAGCAGTACCATCGCACCTACAAGCCCAATAAAACTCCATTGCAGCATTACAAGGTGTCGCTTAAGTGGGAGGGGGAAGCTGTCTATGTCCTCAGAATTGGCTAGACCTCGTTTAAGGAAAAACCCCGGGAATGTAAGAATGCTAGAAATGTTTCCTACCAGCGGTAACCTGCCATAGATAGTTGTGCGCTTATATATTCCGAAAGTCAGTAGAGACGAGCTGTTTTTGAAGTGTGACGACATCAAGTCACCCTTGGTATAACTCAGATACAAAGCTGTTCCAATGCAGATGAATTGACAAATAATAACCACGCCGCCCAAGCTGCCGATGATCATTTTAGCGGTAGTCATTTCATGGTCTCTCGATGCCCCTCCACCGACGGCAATCTTTAGCGAGCCGCCGTATTTGAAGTATTTAGCAGCCTTTGCCACACCTTCAAGGTGTGGCAAAGGCTGCATCTGTCCCGCTATGTCATCGCGCCGTGATCAGGCTATTTGAGCACTCCTGATTTCAATAACGTTATTAGTAATGCCAAAACTGCGAATGACCCGATAACACTCCATTGCAACGCGACTAGCTTCCGTCTCAGTGGGTGGGGGAAAAATTCAAAGTCCTCAATGCTGAGGATTCCATGTTTGATGTAAAAACTGGGAAAAGTAAGAACCATACAAGCGCTACCCACAAGCTGCAGCTTGCCCCAAGGGCCTGTATGTATACGTACGGTGTTAGTAATGGATGAAGAGCTGTTCTTGAAATGCTCTAGCAACAACTCTCTCTTCGTATAGCCAAAGTACAATGCGACGACATTGCCGATCATCAGAGTGGCGATCGGAATGCCACACAAGCTGCCAGCAACCATTTCCGCGGTAGTCATTTCGTATTCTCGTAAACGACTTCGGCGATCTCCTCACCACCAATTTCTCCCAATTTTCCACCCGCATAGGTGCCTGCACCCACCGCAACGATACTGCACGCAAGCATTGAAAATCCGCCTGTTGGAACTCCCATTGCCACGCAAAGTCCGCCGATTGCTGAAGCGGTTAACATCCTGCCTGCAGCCATGCCTCCAGCCACTCCACCGGTAAAACTCCCAGACTCTGTTAGCCGGATTCGTTCACATGCCTCGGTACTTCCTGCAGCGCAAACATCTTGAACCTTCCTGGCAGATGCTCCTCCGCCGACGGCAGTAACCAGCCAACCACCGTACTGAACGTATTTTGAAGCCTTTGCCACACCTTCAAGATGGGTGGCATAGCCCGGTATTTGCCCCGCAGGACTGGCATTGGTCCAGTGGTGGACCAGGCTTTGGCTGGAGATGCCCAACATTTTTTTCAAATTGATGTGGTTTGGGAATCCAATTCCCTTGCGGGTCAGTGCCGTCATATGGCTGTTCAGTTGTGCGAGCAGACGCTGGCGCTCTGCAAAGAACGCTGGCGAGCGCAGGTGCCCGTCTCTTTGAAGCGTATTTTGTTGCAACGCTTCAATATCCCTCAAAGCATTGCCGACGTTATCCAGATTATTCTTGAAAATGCTCGCGCCGACTCCAATAGCGCCGGAGCCATAGGTCAAGAAGTTCTGGATGACATCCCGGTGCTGCACCATGAAATCCGCTTCTTCCGGGCTGAGCGTTTCAAGCACCCGATTGGTCTTGGCCGCCACGTCCATGAGCAGGGCTTCTTCACGGGTGCACTGGTAGTTGCTGGGGTCGCTCAGCACGATCATCGAGCCGGCTTTGACGTCGCTCAAGTTGGGATTGAGCAGTTTGAATTTGCCCATCACCGCCGGGTCGCGCAGGGTGAACAACGAGGCCTCAAGCTGTTCGCGGGTGGTGCTTTTGGGCACGATGTAGAAGCCCGGCTCCGGCGCATCGCGGCCAGTGAGCTGTGGTGGAGATGGGGCGTTTGTCATTGACGTAAAACCAGATGGGCGCGGTGCAATCGGACTTCTGGTGGTTGTCGACGATGGTATGGCCGAGGCCGATTGAGCGGTTGCCCTGGCTGCTTTCGGTGCAGGAGGTTCATTGACATAACTGCCCTCGAAATTCGAGGGAATCAGTTGGGCTTCACAGGGGCAGCCGCTGAAACTATCCAGCGTGCCAGCAACACGTCGACCCTCGCTTAGGACGTGAGAAACGCCGCCGATGATCCGGTAACTCTTCTTGTCTTTTCCGCAACTGACCAGATCACCCTCACGAGCATGGATGAGACCGAAACTGAAAGTGTGGTCCCCCTCCAGAACGGTACCGCCGCAGGTAGTTTTGTCGCCTAGCCCAATGTAAAACCCGGTAGCCATGTCTTGATGTCCCTTTCCACTGGCGTCCCAACCCTTGGGAAACGCGCCATCGTTAACAATGAGTGACTCCGGCTCGGGAACGAGTCGGGCTAGCGCAAAGTACGTGACCAGAGAGGTAATTCAAGACAACACAGGGAGAGCAGGAAGCTTCCTACGCAGATTTGGGAAAGGGAGAAGTGAGTGGGAGTTGGCTTTTAAGGGCGGCAGCAGCGACTTGCCTTAAAACCCCGATGGTGACGGCTCCGATCGGGGGCGTTTTCCTGCTTGGCGAGTTAGCAGGTTCGGCTTAATTTCTTCGTGAGAATCGCCGTCATTTCCGGTTCTTCCAGATGATCCAGCGCTTGCTCTACCAGCAAATGCGCCCCCTCAGCCACGCGACTGATCGCCAGGGCTACTGAGCGGCGCGAGCCGTCTACATCATCGGCCAGGTCAGCGGCGATGGCGCTGATGGACAGCAGATCTTCCGAGGCGTTGGCCAGCAGTGCTTCGGTATTGATGTCAGGACAGACGCTGAAGAGTTGGCCGTTGCGTTTTGGTTGTTTCTGTTCGGTTTGGGTTGCATGGTGATCGGGGGCGCGTTCTACCGCTTGATTGAGCTCTTTGGTATTAAGGGCTTCGTAGGAGGGAGGGGCTTCGTTTACTGGGGGATTCGGTGTTGGCTTAATCATTGGAATCGTACCGATTTGAGGGCTAACACCATTTCGCTTGCACTTCGAAAGAGGTGGCAGCTGTGTATAGGTGTGCAAGACCGGAATCGGTAAACCGGCAGATCGGAAGATCTCCCACACACAGCTGCCATAATGATCCGCGAGCATAAAAAAACGCTCTGGGAATAGCCATTACCGATTGTGTGCCGATTCCGGACTTGCACGTCCGAGTCACCGATTTTGCGGTGACTTAAAGAGGTTATCGGTGCCGACCAAAATCGCCTAGTTCACGCATGGCCCGGCGTTTTGAAGGAAATGTCCGAGAAGTCTGCGGGGTGCAAGATCAAAAGATCGCAGCCTTCGGCAGCTCCTACAGGAATGTGTTTCTGCCGTTGTAGGAGTGCCAGGGAAGGCATTCCTACGCATGAGTGTGGAACGATCAGTGAGACAGTATGAAAGCGTGACTTAGCGGTCATCATGCGAGAAATATGGCTTATCTTCTTCTAACGCATCTGAAAGGTGGTGTTCTGTTGTTAAGCCGTTAAACTGCCCCAGCCGTTCATTTTTCTCTTGAGGCTGTGCGCATGAAATTTCGTTTTCTGCTGTGGATGCTGGGTTTGTTGATGGGTAAGGCCAGCCGGACCAATCCGGCGTTTCAGCAGCAGTTGGGTGACAAGGATCTGGTGTTTCAGCTGCAGACCCTGGACGGGAAAGTGGCGCGGCATTTCCGCGTGAAGGACCAGCGCATCACCAGCCAATCGGGTGTGCATGCCGAGCCTGCGTTTGCGATTGCCTTTAAAGACGCCGCGTACGGCTTTGCCACGATGCAGGCGAAGAACAAGCAGCTGGCGTTCATGACGGGGATTCAGGACAAGTCGATTCAGATCAAGGGCAACCCGGCGCTGGTGATCTGGTTCCAGGGGCTGACCAAGTATTTGAAGCCGAAGAAGGCCAAGCCCAAGGCTTGAGGTCTTTCAGGTAGACCGAGTGATATTCATCGCGGGCAAGCCCGCTCCCACAGGATTCAGGTGATCCATGTGGGAGCGAGGCTGCTCGCGATTGCTTTTCAGCCTTGGGTGAACTGCGAAGCCAGTTCGCGCAGCAGCACTTCGGCCTCGAGGACTTTGCTGACCACGTCGTTGGCTTTTTCGCGGCTCAGGCCAAGGCGTTCGAGCAGGGCGTCGGGGATGTCTTCGTCGGGGCCGGAGCCGATGCCACGGCTGCGCAGCAGGCGCACCGACAGGCACACCAGGTTCGGGTACTCAGCGAATTCGCCGTCGTAATGCGGGTCGTGCTGGAAGCGCAGGGCGGTGGCCAGTTCTTCGGGCATGTCCCAGTAGCGCATCAGCCATGAGCCGATCTGTTCACGGCTGATGCCCAGCAGGTGCTGTTCCACGAAGCTGTGGCACAGGTGCGGGTTGACCTCCAGGTGGCGGCAGATCAGCGAGAAGTGCGGCGGGAACACGTGGGCCAGCAGCAGGTAGCCGAAGTTGTGCAGCAGGCCGGCCAGGTAGGTCAGGCCGGCTTCCGGACGCTGGGCGCGGGGCATGGCGCGGGTCAGGCCTTCGATGACGGCGGCGGTGTAGATCGATTGCTGCCAGTAGGGCGTGGAGTGTTGCGGGTGGTCCTTGGGCAGGCTCAGGGTTTTGCCCAGGGCCAGGCCCAGCGCCAGGTTGATCACCAGGTCGAAGCCCAGCACCCGCACGATGGCGTCTTCCACCGAGCGGATCTTGCCCGGCGAGGCGTAGTACGGCGATGCCGCCCAGCTCACGACTTGTGCGGCCAGCGCCGGGTCGGTTTCGACCACGCCGGTGATGTCGTCGATGGTGGCGTTGGGGTCGACGCGCAGCTTGATGATTTTTTGCGCGGTTTCGGCCAGCGGCGGAATCTCGATGGTCGCTTCCAGACGCTGCTGGATGCGCCGTGCGGTGAACGCCTGGACGGCCTGGGTGATTTCCTCGCGGTCGTCATCGGGGCGGTCAAGGTTGGGGCGGATGCTGGTCAGGTTTTCGCCGAAATTGGCGGCGCTGGCCTTGATCAGCATGGTCGCCTTGAAGTCTTCGCTGGTGATTTCCAGCAGCACGCCCGGCTCACCGGAGTTGATCAGCAACTTCGGCTCGCGCAGCAGGCTTTCGTCGTACAGGCACGGTGAACTGGTCAGCGCCGGCAGGCCTGGCAGCAAGCTGAGGTTGTGCTTGCCGAGCATTTTTTTCAGGCGTTCGATGGGTACGGCGGCGAGGCGGCGACCGGTGAGTTCGGTCAGGCGATTGAGGTCCAGCAATTGGCTCTGCGGGAACAGCACCATCAATACACCAACGCTGTCTTCCAGCAGAACGGCCTGCACTTTGCGCGCGGCATTGAGGCCGTGACGATCCAGCACTTCTTCGTAGGTAATGCCCAACTTGCCCAGCATCAGCCGAATAACCGACGGAGCGTGCGGGGTGTCGGGTGCGAAGGCAACTTCGGTCATGGTCTGTATCCGTACTTAAACAATGGCGGGAGTATAACCAGCTTGCTTGGGGCCACGCCTCAGAAACCGTGACGGTTGTCACACTTGGCCGTATTGTTGGCCATGACGCAGCCATCGGTCGAGTAGCGGGCTGACGTGGGTCGGCCAGCGTTCGAGCAATGCCTGGGCGGCATCCCGCACGGCGGGCAGCAAATCGGCATCGCGCATCAGGTCAGCGACCTTGAATTGAAGCAGGCCGGTTTGCCGGGTGCCGAGCATTTCGCCGGGGCCGCGCAGTTCCAGATCCCTTTCGGCGATGACGAAACCATCGTTGGTTTCACGCATGATGCCCAGGCGCTGGCGGCCGATCTGCGACAGTGGCGGATGGTAGAGCAGCACGCAATGGCTGACGGCGCTGCCCCGGCCGACTCGGCCGCGCAACTGGTGCAATTGCGCCAGGCCCAGGCGCTCGGGGTTTTCGATGATCATCAGGCTGGCGTTGGGCACGTCGACGCCGACTTCGATCACCGTGGTCGCGACCAGCAGTTGCAGGTTGCCGGCCTTGAATTCGGCCATCACCGCAGCTTTTTCCGCAGGCTTCATGCGGCCGTGGATCAGCCCGACTTTCAACTCGCCGAGAGCGGCAGTGAGGTCCTCGAAGGTAGTTTCCGCTGCCTGGCAGGTCAGCTCTTCCGACTCTTCGATCAGCGTGCACACCCAATAGGCCTGACGCCCTTCGGCGCAAGCGCTACGCACCCGCTCGATGACTTCGACCCGCCGGGTGTCGGTGATCAGCACGGTGTTGACCGGGGTTCGGCCGGGCGGCAATTCGTCGAGGATCGAGGTGTCGAGGTCGGCGTAGGCGCTCATGGCCAGCGTGCGCGGAATCGGCGTGGCAGTCATGATCAACTGGTGCGGGCACATGCGTCCGCCGACGCCTTTCTGCCGCAAGGCCAGACGCTGCTGCACGCCGAAACGGTGCTGTTCGTCGATGATCACCAGCGCCAGGTTCTTGAATTGCACTTCGTCCTGGAACAGCGCGTGGGTGCCGACCACCATCGGCGTGCCGCTGGCGATTTGCTCCAGCGCGGCTGCGCGGTTCTTGCCCTTGAGCTTGCCGGCCAGCCAGGCGACTTCAATGCCCAGCGGCTCAAGCCAGCGCTTGAAGGTGATGAAGTGCTGCTCGGCGAGAATTTCGGTGGGTGCCATCAGCGCGACCTGATAACCGGCCTCCAGCGCTTGCAGCGCGGCAAGGGCGGCGACCACGGTTTTACCGGCGCCGACGTCGCCCTGGATCAGCCGCAGCATCGGTTCGTGCTGGCTGAGGTCATAGGCGATTTCATTGCCGACCCGCTGTTGGGCACCGGTCGGACTGAAGCCGAGGTTGGCCAGGTATTTGGCCGGCAGCCTGGTGGCTTTGGGCATCGCTGGCGCACGCAGGGAGCGCATGCTTTCACGCAGGCGCTGTTGCGACAGTTGATGGGTCAGCAGTTCTTCGAAAGCCAGACGGTGCTGCGCCCAGTGGTGACCGAGTGCCAGTTCATCGACGTCGGCATCGGCGGGCGGGTTGTGCAGGTAGCGGATCGCATCGGCCAGCGGCGCCAATTGGTAATCGCGGGCCAGTTCGTTCGGCAGCCAGTCGGGCAGGCTGCTGGGGCCGAGCAGGGTGAGGGTCTGCATGCACAACTGGCGCAAGCGCTGTTGGGTCAGGCCTTCGGTGAGCGGGTAGACCGGGGTCAGGGTTTCATCCACTGGCGGCGGTTCGTCGCCGGTGATGGCGCGGTATTCCGGGTGGTAGATCTCCAGCCCCGAAGCGCCGGGCCGCGCCTCGCCGTAGCAGCGAATCCGCGTGCCGCGTTTCAGGCCTTCTTTTTGCGCGTTGCTGAAATGATAGAAACGCAGGCTCAAGCCCCCGGTGCCATCCTGCAACCGGACCACCAGGCTGCGTCGCCGGCCCATGACCACATCGGCACCGCTGACGGTGCCTTCGATGACCGCATCCTGCCCGGGCCGCAGTGCGCCGATCGGCACCACACGGGTGCGGTCCTGATAACGCAGGGGCAGGTGAAACAACACGTCCTGGAGGTTTTCCAGGCCGACCTTGGCCAGTTTCTCGGCCATGGCTTCACCGACACCCTTGAGTGCCGTCACCGACACTTGCGACAACTCGCTCATGACCGTTGCTTAGCCCGCGGCGACTTGCGCCGCTGGCTTGGCCACCGAGCACAGGCGAATGGAGTCAGCGAGGATTTCAATCGCTTTCGGGCGCGGGAAGCTGGCGCGCCAGGCAATGGCCACGGTGCGGAACGGTACGGGTGCCGACAACGGACGCACCTCGATCACGCCGGGGGCGTAGTGATGACTGTCGACTGCCGACAACGGCAGGATCGAAATCCCGAGACCCGAGGCGACCATGTGGCGAATGGTTTCCAGGGAGCTGGATTCCACCGTGGTGTGCTTGGCGCCGTCGTTGCCTTTGGTCAGGGTCGGGCAGGCTTCCAGCACCTGGTCGCGGAAGCAGTGGCCTTCGCCGAGCAGCAGCAGGCTCTTGTCGTTGAGCAGGCTGGCGTCGATGGATTCCTTTTGTGTCCACGGGTGCTGCGCCGGCATCAGCACGTAGAACGGCTCGTCGTAGAGCTGCAGGGTCAGCACGTCGGCTTCATTGAACGGCAGGGCGATGATGATCGCGTCGAGCTCGCCGTTGCGCAGTTTGTCGCGCAGCACGTGGGTGAAGTTTTCTTCAATGTACAACGGCATCTGCGGGGCGACCCGGTGCAATTGTGGAATCAGGTGCGGAAACAGGTACGGACCGACGGTGTAGATCGCGCCGACCTTGAGTGGGGCGGTCAGCTGGTTCTTGCCGGCCTGGGCCAGTTCGCGGATGCCTTGGGCCTGTTCCAATACCTTTTGGGCCTGGGCCACGATGCCTTCGCCGACCGGGGTCAGGCGCACGGCGCTTTTGCTGCGCTCGAAAATCAGCACACCGAGTTCGTCTTCAAGCTTTTTCACGCCTACCGACAGGGTCGGCTGGCTGACGTGGCAACGCTCGGCCGCGTGGCCGAAGTGCTGCTCTTGGGCGAGGGTAACGATGTAGCGCAATTCTGTGAGGGTCATAGCAAGCGTCCATGTAGTTGCGGGCCAAGCATACCGGCTGCAATCGATAGACGCACGTTATCAGACTGAGTGCGTCGAGTGACACCGGGCAATGCGAAAGGCAAAAAAAGATCGCAGCCTGCGGCAGCTCCTACACGGGTTAATGTGATCCCTGTAGGAGCTGCCGCAGGCTGCGATCTTTTGATCTGCTGCTTTCTACCGCCGGCGTTTTTCCAGCGAATACACAAAGGGTGCAACGATTTCGATGGAGCCATTGGTCAACATGTCGGGCGGTGGCTTGGGCAGCGGTTGAGCGCGGCGGATCATTTCCAGGGTGGCCCGGTCCAGATCGGCAGTGCCCGAGGCGCCTACCAGCTCGAACGACAACACATTGCCTTCGGCATCCACGACGAAACGCAGACGGTTCATGCCTTCCTTGCCCCGCGCCTGGGCACTTGCAGGGTACTTCTTGTACTTCTGCAGGTGTGCCAACAGCGTGCCTTGCCAGCTGGCCTTGGCCGCCATTTGAGCAGGCGACGGACCCGGCGCAGGCTGGGCTGATTTCTCCGTCGGTGCCTGGGTCTGCTGGGTTTCGGCCGGTTTTTCTTCGGCCGGTTTTTCCTTCGGCGGCTCGGGTTTCTTCTCTACCGGCTTGGGCGGTTGCGGCTTCGGCTTGGGTTTGACCGGCTTGGGCACGGCAATTTCAGCTTTCGGCGCTTCAGCGAGCTTGGGTATCGGCAATTCTTCAACCGGAGCCGGTGGCTGCGGCGGAGTGACGACCTTCGGCGGAGCAGGCGGTGGCGGGGCAGGAACCGGCGCCAGTTCGACCATCATTGCCTGGGGGGGCAATTCAATGGGCGGGCGGGCGGACCAGTTCAGCGCCAGCGCGATGGCCAGCGCGTGAACACCCAGCACCACGGCCAGGCTACCGCTGTAACGCGTCAGCTTATGGCGCGTCGTGATCATTTCTTGGCTGCCGTCTCGAGTCCGACCAGACCTACCTTCAGGTAACCGGCAGAGCGCAGGTTGTCCATCACGCTCATCAGGTCGCCGTAATCCACGCCTTTGTCGGCCTGGAAGAAGATTGTCGTGTCTTTCTTGCCCTGGGTCCTGGCGTCGAGGGTGGCACCGAGTGCTTCGGCCTTCACTTCGTCTTCACCGAGGAACAGGCGCTGGTCAGCCTTGACGCTGAGGAACACCGGTTTCTCTGGCCGCGGCGCCGGTTTGGCGGTGGACGCAGGCAGGTCGACCTTGATGTCCACGGTGGCCAGCGGGGCCGCCACCATGAAGATGATCAACAGCACCAACATCACGTCGATGAACGGCGTTACGTTGATTTCGTGGTTTTCGGACAGATCGTCGTCTGCCCCTTCTTTCAAATGCAGGCCCATGGCCGATTACCCCACTTTCACCATGTGCGGTTGCGAGCTGCGCTCAGGCTGGTGGTCGAGGTCGCGGCTGACCAGCAGCAGGACCTGTGCCGACGCGTCGGACACCTGAGCCTTGTAACCGGCGATGGAGCGGGCAAAGACGTTGTAGATCACGACCGCCGGGATCGCTGCAACCAGGCCCAGCGCGGTAGCCAGCAGGGCTTCGGCGATGCCGGGGGCGACGACGGCAAGGTTGGTGGTCTGGGTCTTGGCGATGCCGATGAAGCTGTTCATGATGCCCCATACGGTGCCGAACAGGCCGACAAACGGGGCGGTGGAACCGATGGTGGCCAGCACGCCGGTGCCGCTGCTCATGTTGCGACCGCAGGCCGCGACCAGGCGCTCAAGACGGAAGCTGACGCGTTCCTTGATGCCTTCTTTCTCACGGCTGTTGACCGACAGGCGCATCTCTTCGAGAGCATCATGTACCAGCAGGTTGGCCAGGGTGCCTTCCTTCGCCGCGGTAGCGCTGGCTTCCTTGAGGGAGGCGGATTTTTTCAGTTGGGCGATTTCACCGCGCAGACGACGCTTGGCACCCATCAGCTCAAGCCCCTTGGCGATCCAGATAGTCCAGGTGATGATCGAGGCGATGGCCAGGCCGATCATCACGATTTTCACGATGATGTCGGCATTCTTGTACATGCCCCATGGCGACAGGTCGTGGGCCATGCCCAGGGTGTTGTCGGCTTCGAGGACTTCAGGGACGTCTTCACCCAGTGTTTCTGCCGGTGCGGCCAGGGCCGGATCGGTCGCAACCGGAGCTACGGCCGGGGCGGCGTGATCGGCCGGAGCCGGCGCGGTGGTGGCAGGTGTGGCTGGCGCCTGGGCATCGGCGAAAGCGGCGACTGGCGCGAGCATCAGGCTGAGGAGCAGGGCGGCCACTGCGCTCCAGGCGCGAGGTCGTTTGGTTGGCGAAGCGGAGAATTGATTGCGTGTCATGCTGGCCGGACCTGAGAGAAAAAACGGGTGATGTTCTTCCAGGCCTCGAAGGCCGAGAACAAAAGTGGGGAGGCATTATTGCAATTAATTCTTGTTAACAAAAGTAATAGCGTCTCTTTTTTTCCTGCATTGCTAGCCGCCTGTCTATTGCCGGCGCTAGTCTGTGGCTTTGCGATGGGAGTTTTCTGATGTCTGCGCCTACTGTTTTGATCGCCGGCTGCGGTGATGTCGGCAGCCGCCTGGCTACACAATTGCTGGCGGCGGGGTGGGAGGTCCATGGCCTTCGACGCGACGTTTCACGCCTGCCCAAGGGCGTCATCGGCGTGGCCGGTGACCTGTTCAACAAAGACTGCCCGGACACTTGGCCAATCGGCGCCGTGGATTACCTGGTGTATTGCGCGGCGGCCACCGATCACGACGAAGCCGGTTACCGCGCTGCGTATGTCCAGGGCCTGGAGCATGTGCTGGAGTGGCTGGACGACTACGGGCAGGTGCCCAACCGCCTGTTGTTCGTGTCCAGCAGCAGTGTCTACGGTCAGCAGAACGGCGAATGGGTCGACGAGGCCTCACCGGCCGTGGCGGCGGGCTATTCCGGGCGTGTGATGCTCGAAGCCGAGCAACTTGCCCTCAAAAGCGGCATTCCGGCGAGCATCGTGCGTCTGACCGGCATTTATGGTCCGGGCCGTGAGTGGCTGCTGACACAGGTTCGTCGGGGGTATCGCGTGGTAACCGATCCGCCGTTGTATGCCAATCGGATTCATGCCGACGACGCCGCGGGATTGATGGCATGCCTGCTTGAGGCGGATCGGCGTGGCGTAGCGCTGGATGATGTCTACATCGGCGTCGATGACGCGCCGGCAGCGCTGGCGGATGTGGTGGGCTGGTTGCGTGAGTATCTGGGTGTGACCGAGTGGGCCGATGACGACAGCGTGCGTCGCACCGGCAGCAAACGCTGCAGCAATGCACGGGCAAAAGCGTTGGGCTGGACGCCGAAGTACCCGAGTTTCCGCGAGGGGTATGCGGCGATTCTTGAGGGGCGCTGCTGATAGCAAAAGATCGCAGCCTGCGGCAGCTCCTACAGGTGTACATATAACCTTTGTAGGAGCTGCCGAAGGCTGCGATCTTTTCAGGGATTTATTGCTTTTCCAGCAGCCACTTGCGCTCACCCGGGGTGAACGAGGGCATCTCGTCCGCCTGCGCCGTGTTCACGGTCTGGAAAATCTCCAGCTCCTTGCCCTTGCGTGCAAAGATCCAGGCGTTGCCCTGGCCATTGAGTTGCAGCCACATGTTGTCATTGCCGCCACTCATGGATGCGCAATCGCCGGCCAGGCACAACGCATAGCGGTCGCTGCCTGGCAGGCCGGTCACCTGGCCGTCGGCCTGGAATTGAACCGTGTTGCCTTCGCCCGGGCCGTTCACGATTGTCCAGCCGCCGCCCATGTAGGCGGAATACAGCGCACGTTCGAAGCTGGCGCCCATGGGTGCGCCATCCGGTACCTGGATCTGTACGCGGTCGAAGACTTGCTCGGGCTCGTTGTCGCTTGCGGACTGGCTCAGTTGCTTGCCGTCACGCTTCAGCTCACTGGCCGAGCTGCCATAAAAGTCGACTTTCCAGGCGCCGGACTGTTCACCCAGCAGCTTGCCGTCGACATTTTCAAAACCGTTGGTGTAGCGGGCCTGACCGGCCTTGGTGTTGATGTCCCATTCCAGGTTCGGGCCATAGGCCTGGAGCGCTTCACGCAGGGGGACGCCTTTGGCGGCAGCATCGATCGCCACCTGGTTGATCCAGGTGCCGCTGATGTCGCGGTCGGCAGGGTTGCTGGCACATCCGCCCAGGAACAGGGCGAGCAGCGAGAGAGCAAGCGCGTTGCGCATGGGTGGAATCCTTTCAAGCATTCTTTTACAGCAGAGCAGTCGGCGCAGCCCGTGGCTGCGCCGTACGCTTTACTCGATGACCAGGATGGCATCCATTTCAACCTGCGAACCCTTTGGCAGGGCTGCTACGCCGATGGCGGCGCGGGCAGGGTAAGGCTGGTCGAAGTACTTGCCCATGATCTCGTTGACCTTGGCGAAGTGGCTCAGGTCGGTGAGGAAGATGTTCAGCTTGACGATGTCCTTGAACGAACCGCCAGCAGCTTCAGCCACGGCCTTGAGGTTCTCGAACACCTGGACGGTCTGGGCTTCGAAGCCTTCGACCAGTTCCATGGTTTTTGGGTCCAGGGGAATCTGACCCGACATGTAAACGGTGTTGCCAGCCTTGATCGCCTGGGAGTAAGTACCGATGGCGGCCGGGGCCTTGTCGCTGGTGATAACAGTCTTGGTCATTGATGACTCCTTGTAATGAGGTGGCTACGTTTGCGAGCTATGCACGCATGCGGGTGATGCGAATCACCCCGGTCAGGGCGCGCAGTTTCTTGATCACGCGGGCCAGGTGCACACGGTCGTGTACGCTGACCACCAACTGGACCACGCTGATGCGACCATCGCGTTCGTCCATGCTGATTTTCTCGATGTTGCCGTCGGCGGCGTTGACGCTGCTGGCCAACAGGGCGATCAGGCCGCGCTGGTGTTCCAGCTCGACGCGCAGTTCGACGTTGAATTCGCCGGTGACATCCTTGGCCCACGAGAGCTGGATGCATTTTTCCGGGTTGTGGCGGATTTCGCTGATGTTGCGGCAGTTGTCCAGGTGCACGACCATGCCTTTGCCGGCGGACAGGTGGCCGACAATCGGGTCGCCCGGGATCGGCGTGCAGCACTTGGCGTAGCTGAGCACCAGGCCTTCGGTTCCGCGAATCGCCAGCGGGCCTTCTGCACTTGGCAACTGTTCGCCTTCGCCCAGCAACCGGCGGGCCACCACATAGGCCATGCGATTGCCCAGGCCGATGTCTTCGAGCAAATCTTCGATCAGTTCCAGGCGGTACTCGACGAGCATGGCCTTGACGCGTTCGGCCGGGATTTTCTCCAGCGAGCTGTCGAAGCCGTTGAGGACCTTGTTCAGCAGGCGCTCGCCGAGGCTGATGGATTCGGAGCGGCGTTGCAGTTTCAGGGCATGGCGAATGTGCGTGCGCGCCTTGCCGGTGACCACGAAGTTGAGCCAGGCCGGGTTCGGCCGCGCGCCGGGAGCGCTGACGATCTCGACCGTGGAGCCGCTTTGCAGCGGTTCGGACAGCGGCGCGAGACGACGATTGATACGGCAGGCAATGCAGCTGTTGCCCACGTCGGTGTGAACCGCGTAAGCGAAGTCGACCGCCGTGGAGCCCTTGGGCAGTTCCATGATCCGGCCTTTGGGCGTGAACACGTAGACCTCGTCCGGGAACAGGTCGATCTTCACGCTTTCGATGAATTCCAGCGAGTTGCCGGCGCGTTGCTGCATCTCCAGCACGCCCTTGACCCACTGGCGGGCGCGGGCATGGGTGCCTTTGGGCTGCTCGTCGCCGCTGGATTTGTACAGCCAATGGGCGGCGATGCCGTTGTTGGCCATCTCTTCCATTTCACGGGTGCGGATCTGGATCTCGATCGGAACACCGTGCATGCCGAACAGCGTGGTGTGCAGCGACTGATAGCCGTTGGCCTTGGGGATCGCGATGTAATCCTTGAAACGCCCTGGCAGTGGTTTATATAAGTTATGTACAGCACCCAGCACGCGGTAGCAGGTATCGACCTTGTCGACGATGATCCGGAACGCGTAGACGTCCATGATCTCGTTGAAGGCCCGACGCTTGCCGCGCATTTTCTTGTAGATGCCGTAGAGGTGTTTCTGGCGACCGCTGACCTCGCCCTGGATGCCATCGATGGCCAGGCAGTGGCTTAAGGATTCTTCGATCTTGTTGACGATTTCCTTGCGGTTGCCCCGGGCGCGTTTGACCGCCTGGTAGATCCGCGCGGAACGCATCGGGTGCATGGCCTTGAAGCCAAGGTCTTCGAACTCTATGCGGATGGCGTGCATGCCCAGCCGGTTGGCGATGGGTGCATAGATTTCCAGGGTTTCCTTGGCGATGCGCCGGCGTTTTTCGCCGGACAGCACTTCCAGCGTGCGCATGTTGTGCAGGCGGTCGGCCAGCTTGACCAGGATCACGCGAATGTCGCGGGCCATGGCCATGGCCATTTTCTGGAAGTTTTCGGCTTGGGCTTCGGCCTTGGTCTCGAAGTTCATCTGGGTCAGTTTGCTGACCCCGTCGACCAGTTCGGCCACGGTTTCACCGAACTGCGCTTGCAGCGCTTCCTTGGCAATACCGGTGTCTTCGATCACGTCATGCAGCATCGCGGCCATCAGGCTCTGATGGTCCATGTGCATGTCGGCAAGAATATTCGCAACCGCGAGTGGGTGCGTGACGTACGCCTCGCCGCTACGGCGGCGTTGGCCGTCGTGGGCTTGCTCGGCGTAGAAATACGCTCGGCGGACCAGGTTGACCTGGTCCTTGCCGAGGTAGGCCGATAAGCGATCGGCGAGGGCGTCTATGCTCGGCATGATGTCTCCTGCCGTAAGCTTTTATCCCGCGCCGTGCTACGTCGACCAGGCATAGGCTTAGACGGCCTCGTTGGACTCGTCCTCGAATGCAGCAAAAAGCGGTTCATCTTCAACGATTTCGGCTTCGGCGATAGCTGCGTAGTCGATCAGGCCTTCAGCGATTTCACGCAGGGCGACGACGGTAGGCTTGTCGTTTTCCCATGCTACTTTCGGCTCTTTGCCGCCGGTGGCCAGTTGACGGGCACGCTTGGTAGAGAGCATGACCAGCTCAAAGCGGTTATCCACGTGTTCTAGGCAGTCTTCAACGGTTACGCGGGCCATGGTCTTCCTCGTAGCAAATGCAATATGCGCGCTGCCCGGATGGGCGAGCGGACTCGACAGTTTAAAAAATCACCAGCGTTTAGGGAAGCGCTGATTTTTTGACCAAGCCCTTCAACGCGCTGCAAGTGCCAATGTAAAGCCCTTGCAGCGGTTTTGGGAAGAGCTGATTAACCGAGCAATTCGGCCAGCAATTTGCCGTGACGCTGCTGCTGACGCTTCTGAATCAGCTGATTGGCGCGGAAAATCGCCTTCAGGTCGTGCAGTGCGTGGGCGAAATCGTCGTTGATGATCAGGTAATCGTAGTCGACGTAATGGCTCATTTCGCTGACGGCTTCGCGCATCCGGCCGTCAATGACTTCGTCACTGTCCTGGCCGCGATTGGTCAGGCGCTGGTGCAGGGCCTGCAATGACGGCGGCAGAATGAAGATCGAACGGGCCTGAGGCATCAGCTTGCGCACTTGCTCGGCACCTTGCCAGTCGATTTCCAGAATCAGGTCGTGGCCTTCGTCCAGGGTCTGCTGCAGGTGGCTTTGCGAAGTGCCGTAGAGATTGCCGAACACTTCAGCACGCTCGAGGAAATCCCCGTGTTCGATCATCTTCACGAACTCGCTGCGGTCGACGAAGTGATAGTTCACGCCATTCACTTCACCGGGGCGCATGGCGCGGGTAGTGTGGGAGACCGAGACGCGGATCTCCGGATTTGCATCGGTCAGGGCCTTGACCAGGCTGCTCTTGCCCGCACCCGAAGGGGCGGAAATGATGTACAGGGTGCCGGTGCTGTGTGTCATGTCGGGGGTAGCCTTACTCAATGTTCTGCACTTGTTCGCGCATCTGCTCGATCAACACCTTGAGGTTGACCGCAGCCTGGGTGCTGCGCGGGTCGAAGGCTTTGGAGCCCAGTGTATTGGCTTCGCGGTTGAGTTCCTGCATCAGGAAGTCCAGGCGCCGACCGGCGGCACCGCCGGATTTGAGCACCCGGCGAACTTCGATGATGTGAGTGCTCAGGCGATCCAGTTCTTCGGCGACGTCGCTTTTTTGCGCGAGCATGACCATTTCCTGCTCCAGGCGCTGCGGATCCATCTCGGCCTTCATGTCGGCGAAGCGGTCGAGGACTTTCTGGCGCTGGGTGGCGAGCATTTGCGGGACCAGTTCGCGCAAGGTCACCACGTCTTCCTCGATGGAGCTCAGGCGCTCGTTGATCAGCCGCGCCAGCTCCGCGCCTTCGCGTTCGCGGCCGGCTTTCAGTTCCTTGAGGCCCTGGTTGAACAGCGCCAACGCTTCGGCGTTCAAGGCTTGCGGGTCGGTGGCGTCGCCTACCAGGACGCCGGGCCAGGCCAGGACTTCCAGCGGGTTCAGCGCTGCCGGGTTCTTGATCAGGCTGGCGATGGTCTCGGCGGCGGCGACCAGTTGCGCGGCGCGCTCCTGATCGATTTGCAGCGACTTGCCGGTATTTTCTTCGGTGAAGCGCAGGGTGCATTCGAGCTTGCCCCGCGATACTCCCTGGCGCAGGGCTTCACGAACAGCGCCCTCGAGGTCGCGAAAGGATTCCGGCAGGCGCAGGTGGGGTTCCAGGTAGCGGCTGTTGACCGAGCGCAGTTCCCAGCTCAGGGTGCCCTGAACGCCGGCTTTCTCGACGCGGGCGAAGGCGGTCATGCTGTGCACCATGGAGGTACCTCGCAGGCAGATCGGCACAGAACCGAGGTTCCGGGAATCCGATATCAATGAATTAAAGCCGACTGGCAGCAAAGGCGCAGGATTGTAGCGCAGTGGCGCGGATGCGCCCAAACACACAGTGTGACAAAGAGCGGCAGGCCTGCACCGACGCGCGGTGCAGAGCCCTCGGTCGTCGGCGGAATTTTTTAGAAGTGCCCAGTGGCGGCCGTCGGCTCTATAATGCTCCGCAGTTTTCCGTCCCCAGTACAGGTACTCCCTATGATACGTCCAAGTGGTCGCGCTGCCGATCAGCTCCGCTCGATCCGCATCACCCGCAACTACACCAAACACGCCGAGGGTTCTGTGCTGGTCGAGTTCGGCGATACCAAGGTCATTTGTACCGTCAGCGTTGAACCGGGCGTACCGCGTTTCCTGAAGGGCCAGGGCCAGGGCTGGCTGACCGCCGAGTACGGCATGCTGCCGCGCGCTACCGGCGAGCGTAACCAGCGTGAAGCCAGCCGTGGCAAGCAAGGCGGCCGCACCCTGGAAATCCAGCGTCTGATCGGCCGCTCCCTGCGCGCTGCGCTGGACATGTCCAAGCTCGGTGACGTCACCCTGTACGTCGACTGTGACGTGATCCAGGCTGATGGCGGCACCCGCACCGCGTCGATCACCGGTTCCATGGTTGCGCTGATCGATGCCTTGAAAGTGATCAAGAAGCGTGGCGGCCTGAAGGGCGGTGACCCGATCAAGCAGATGATCGCTGCGGTTTCCGTGGGCATGTACAAGGGTGAGCCTGTGCTTGACCTCGATTATCTGGAAGACTCGGCCGCCGAGACCGACCTGAACGTGGTGATGACCAGTGCTGGCGGTTTCATCGAAGTCCAGGGCACTGCCGAAGGCGCGCCGTTCCAGCCTGAAGAGCTGAACGCGATGCTTGAGTTGGCGAAGAAAGGCATGAACGAGATCTTCGAATTGCAAAAGGCCGCACTGGCCGACTGACTGGAATGCCCCAGACAAGGAGGACACCATGAGTGACGAGCAACTGCCGCTGCCTACGCCGAGCCAAGAGGTGCGTCAGTGGGCCATGTTTTGCCACTTGTCCGCCTTGCTGGGGATCTGGATTCCGTTCGGCACGATCATAGGCCCGCTGATTCTCTGGCAGATGAAGCGCGAGATGGACCCGTTCATCGACGCTCAGGGCAAGGAAGCTCTGAACTTTCAGTTAACCGTGGCGATCGCCTCGGCTATCTGCTTCCTGCTGATGCTGGTGATTATCGGGTTCTTCCTGTTTGGCCTGATCGCGATCGGTGCGCTGGTGCTGACGATCATTGCCGGGGTGAAGGCCAATGAGGGGCAGCCTTATCGCTACCCGTTCACATGGCGGTTGATCAAGTAAGCCCAGGACGCTGATGCTGCTTTAAGCGCAGTTCAATACAAATGCCCCGACATGTTGGGGCATTTGTTTTTTTGCAATCAGATTAATCTCTAATGTTGCGAAATTGTTCGATCGCTATTCAATCGACGTCCACTAGTGTAAGTAATATTTCTTACACGTTTAGTCACAAACTGTAAGCCTCAGTACGGCTTGCAGGCTTGGCAATGGGACTTGGCGGTTGATAAGGTTGCTCCAAGTAATATTCATCAAGAAATATTTCGATATATTCGGACCATTGACGGCTTCTGAATCCAATACCAATCAGTGTTGAGATCCTCAACCTGTTCAAAAGGCGTGCCCAGGTAAAAAGTTCGCCACTGAATATATAAACAAGAATACCCAGAATGCTTCAGCTTGATTTTTACGGAACACTTGTCGCTGCCTCTTTAGTGCTTTTGCTGGGGCGCGCGCTTGTCTCTCGTGTCGGTTTTTTACGCACTTATAATATCCCTGAGCCTGTAGCCGGCGGCCTGGTGGTTGCCTTGGCTCTTCTCGCCTTGAGAACCCTCGATATTGAAGTTCGCTTTGATACTTCGCTCCAAACGCCCTTGATGCTGGCGTTTTTTGCCACCATCGGTTTGAGTGCAGACTTCGCCAGCCTGAAGAAGGGCGGGCGCGTCGTGGGGATCTTTCTGCTGGCGGTTGTCGGACTTCTGGTGATCCAGAATGCGATGGGCATCGGGCTTGCCACGGCGTTGGGACTCGACCCCTTGATGGGCTTGCTGACAGGCTCGATCACCTTGGCAGGCGGCCACGGTACAGGTGCTGCATGGGGGGCGACGTTCAGCGAGAAGTTCGGTCTGGCCTCTGCCTCTGAACTGGCCATGGCCTCAGCAACGTTTGGCCTGGTGCTGGGCGGCTTGATTGGTGGGCCTGTTGCCCGCCTGCTCATCAGTCGTGTCCAGACACCCGGCTGCGAGCAGGAAAAGCCACGGCTGCCCAAGGGCTTTGAACAACCGAACAAAGAACGCTCGATCACGTCGTTTTCGCTAGTCGAGACACTGGCTTTGATTGCTGTCAGCCTGCTGGCGGGCTCACTCCTGAATGGGTGGCTTCAGGGAACCGCATTTGAGTTGCCGACGTTTGTTTGCGTGTTGTTCGTGGGCGTGCTTTTACGCAACGGGCTTTCGGCGCTTGGCGTGTATCAGGTGTTTGAGCGAGAAGTTTCCGTGCTGGGGAATGTCAGCTTGTCGCTGTTTTTGGCAATCGCTCTGATGTCGCTCAAGTTGTGGGATCTGGCTGCACTGGCGTTGCCGATCTTTATCATCCTGGCTGCGCAAACGTTGGTCATGGCTCTGTTTGCGATTGTTGTGACATTCAGGATGATGGGCAGTAACTACGACGCGGCTGTATTGGCGGCAGGGCATTGCGGTTTTGGACTGGGTGCCACGCCAACGGCCATCGCCAATATGCAAGCGGTGACACAGCGCTATGGGCCTTCTCAGATAGCGTTCCTGGTGGTGCCAATGGTGGGCGCTTTCTTCATCGACATCATTAATGTCATCGTGATCAAGTTGTACCTTGCACTGCCGTTTTTCGCCGCGGTTTGAGGTTCAGGTCGCTGGGAGCCTCTGAATAGAGCGCATAAAAATGCCCGTATCTTGCGATACGGGCATTTTTTCGACCGTCTATCAGACTGCTCAGTGAAAAATCACTTAGATCGTCAGCGTCCAGTCGTAGTCCACGATCAGCGGCGCGTGTTGTGAGAACCGCGGCTGGCGTGGCAGGCGTGCGCTGCGTACAAAGCGGCGCAGGCCCGGCGTCAGCAGCTGGTAGTCGAAGCGCCAACCGAGGTTGAGCATCTCCGCCTGTTCGTTGTCCGGCCACCAGCTGTACTGGTCGCCTTCACGGCTGACTTCACGCAGGGCGTCGACATAACCCATGTTGCCGACAATCTCGTCCATCCAGGCACGTTCAGGTGCCAGGAAGCCCGGAGATTGCTGGCTGTCACGCCAGTTCTTGATATCCAGCTTCTGTTGCGCCACGTACAGCGAGCCACAATAAATGTACTCGCGGCGTTTGCGTCGCTGTTTATCCAGATAACGGGCGAAGTCGTCCATTAGCTTGAACTTCTGGTTCAAGTCTTCATCGCCGTTCTGCCCCGAAGGGAGCAGCAAGGTCGCGATGCTGACCTTGTCGAAATCGGCTTGCAGGTAGCGCCCGTAGCGGTCGGCCGTCTCGAAACCGAGACCGCTGATGACAGCCTTCGGTTGCAGCCGCGAATACAAAGCCACGCCACCTTGGGCGGGAACTTCGGCATCGCAGGCATAAAGGAAGTATCCATCCAGTTGGAAGGCTGGATCGTCCAGTTCAAAGGCGGAGGCGCGGGTGTCCTGCAGGCAGATGACGTCGGCATTCTGTGCCTGCAGCCAACTGAGCAAACCACGCTCGACTGCAGCCTGAATACCATTGACGTTCACACTGATGATCCGCATAAATGGCCCCAAAAATCGCGTGCGTGTATGATACACGGCGTCAAGCTAATTAGCTAAATCCGTGGTATTTGGGGTTTTTCATGCAAGCGTATCAGCGCGATTTCATCCGTTTTGCCATCGATCGCGGCGTTTTGCGCTTCGGTGAGTTCACCCTGAAGTCCGGGCGCACCAGTCCTTACTTCTTCAATGCGGGCCTGTTCAACTCGGGTTCGGCCCTGGCGCAGTTGGGACGTTTCTACGCTGCTGCCATTGCCGAGAGCGGCATTCCCTTCGACGTGCTGTTTGGCCCGGCCTACAAGGGCATCCCGTTGGCGGCGACCACCGCCGTGGCCCTGGCCGAGCATCACAACCGTGACCTGCCATGGTGCTTCAACCGCAAGGAAGCCAAGGCCCACGGCGAAGGCGGCAGCCTGGTTGGCGCGCCGCTGACCGGCGATGTTCTGATCATCGACGACGTGATCACCGCTGGCACCGCGATCCGTGAAGTGATGCAGATCATTGCCTCCCAGGACGGCGCCAAGGCCGCTGGCGTGCTGATCGCCCTGAACCGTCAGGAGCGTGGTAATGGCGAGTTGTCGGCGATCCAGGAAGTCGAGCGTGACTTCGGCATCCCGGTCATCAGCATCGTCTCGCTGAACCAGGTGCTGGAATTCCTGGCGGACGACCCGCAACTCAAGCAGCACTTGCCAGCCGTGGAAGCGTACCGCGCCCAGTTCGGCGTCTGACACGGCGACCTGTAGGAGCTGCCGAAGGCTGCGATCCTTTGATCTTGTTTTAAAATAGCCAAAGTCAAAAGATCGCAGCCTTCGGCAGCTCCTACTGGGATGTACAAAATCCCGCAGGGATCGCAGGCAAAAAAAGACCCCGCTCAGCCAGGCCGAGCGGGGTCTTTTTTGTATGCGCTATCGCTTAAGGACGCTTGCGATTGCTGATCAAGGTGCCAACGCCGGTATCGGTGAAGATTTCCAGCAGGATCGCGTTCGGCACGCGACCGTCGATGATCAGCGAGCTGCCCACACCGCCCTGGACCGCTTCCAGTGCGCAACGGATCTTCGGCAGCATGCCGCCGTAGATAGTGCCGTCGGCGATCAGGTCGTCGACTTGCTGGGTTGTCAGGCCGGTCAGGACCGTGCCCGACTTGTCCATCAGGCCGGCGATGTTGGTCAGCAGCATCAGCTTCTCGGCTTTCAGCGCTTCGGCGACTTTACCGGCCACCAGGTCAGCGTTGATGTTGTACGACTCGCCGTTGGCACCGACGCCGATGGGCGCGATCACCGGGATGAAATCGCCCTTGACCAGCAGGTTCAGCAGGTCGGTGTTGATGCCGACCACTTCGCCCACGTGGCCGATGTCGATGATCTCCGGGGTGATCATTTCCGGGGTCTGACGGGTAACGGTGAGCTTCTTCGCGCGAATCAGCTCGGCGTCTTTACCGGTCAGGCCGATGGCGCTGCCGCCATGACGGTTGATCAGGTTGACGATGTCTTTGTTGACCTGGCCGCCGAGGACCATTTCCACCACGTCCATGGTCGCGGCGTCGGTGACGCGCATGCCGTCGACGAAATGGCTCTCGATCGACAGGCGCTTGAGCAGGTCACCGATTTGCGGGCCGCCACCGTGAACCACCACCGGGTTGATGCCCACGGCCTTCATCAGCACGATGTCGCGGGCGAAGCCGGTTTTCAGCTCCTCGCTTTCCATCGCGTTGCCGCCGTATTTGATCACCAGTGTCTTGCCGACATAACGGCGGATGTAAGGCAACGCTTCGGACAGGACCTTGGCGGTGTTGGCGGCGGCTTCGCGTTCGAGGGTCATTCAGGGCTCCGGGTGAATCAGAACGGTAGTTGGAGATCAGGTGCAACACGCTTCAACTGGACTTTGAATACGTCCTTGATGCGCTGCAATTCAGCCTCGTCATCGGCCTCGAAACGCAGCACCAGCACCGGAGTGGTGTTGGAGGCGCGTACCAGGCCCCAGCCTTTGGCATAGTCGACTCGCACGCCGTCAATGGTGGTCAGGTCGGCGCCTTCGCCCCACTGCGCATCGTGCAATGCATCAATGATGCTGAATTTGCTCTCTTCGGTCACATGGATATTGATTTCCGGCGTAGAAATATCGTTCGGGAAGGTCGCGAACAGCTCTTCGGCCGATGATTTTTCCTTGCTGAGGATCTCCAGCAGCCGCGCGGCGCTGTAGATGCCGTCGTCGAAACCGAACCAGCGCTCCTTGAAGAAGATGTGCCCGCTCATTTCGCCAGCCAGCAGGGCGCCGGATTGTTTCATTTTCTTTTTGATCAACGAGTGACCGGTCTTCCACATTAACGACCGGCCGCCGTATTCCTTGATCAGCGGAATCAGGCGACGGGTGCATTTCACGTCGAAGATGATTTCGGCGCCCGGATTGCGCGCAACGACGTCGCGGGCGAACAGCATCAGCAGGCGGTCCGGGTAGACGATGCTGCCGGTGTTGGTCACCACGCCGACGCGGTCGCCATCGCCGTCGAAGGCCAGGCCGATGTCAGCGTTGGTTTCCTTGACCTTGGCGATCAGGTCCACGAGGTTTTCAGGCTTGCCCGGGTCCGGATGGTGGTTCGGGAAGTTGCCGTCCACTTCGCAGAACAGCGGGATGACTTCGCAGTTCAGCGCTTCGATCAGTTGCGGGGCGATCACGCCGGCCGCGCCGTTACCGCAGTCGACGACCACTTTCAGGCGCCGGGCCAGCTTGATGTCCTGGACGATTTCGGTGGTGTAGCGGTCGAGGATCTCGACCTGGGTGATGCTGCCCTGGCCGCTGCTCAGGTTGTTGGTCTTGAGGCGGTCGTGCAGGGCCTGGATCTGTTCGTTGGCCAGGGTGTCGCCAGCGATGACGATCTTGAAGCCGTTGTAGTTCGACGGATTGTGGCTGCCGGTGAGCATCACGCCGGATTTTCCGGCCAGTACGTTGGCGGCGTAGTAGAGCGCCGGAGTCGGGACCAGGCCGACATCACTGACGTGGCAGCCGCTGTCGGCGATGCCTTTGATCAGTTGTGCGACCAGCTCCGGGCCGGACAGACGGCCATCGCGACCGACGGACACGTTTGGCTCGCCCTGGGCCAGGCTTTGGGAGCCGACGGCGCGGCCGATCCAGTAAGCGGTTTCGGCGTTCAGGAATTCCGGGACTGTGCCGCGGATGTCGTAGGCGCGGAAGATGCTGTCAGGGAACTTGGGTGCGACTTTGGCCGGGGTGTTCATCTGTGGAAATGCTCCATCTCGAAAGTGGCTGGACAGGCCGCCAATTCATTCGGCGGCAGGTTCAAACTGAAGGGTATGACGGCGTTTTCCACAGAGAGTTCGTGGTATGAAAGGGCCATGACGCCCCGACGGCAGGGGGTTGACCGGGCAATGCCTTGATTTTCGGAGCTAAACCTTGCAGATGGCAATTTGAATTTTGTGGCGAGGGAGCCAGATCCCCCACCACAGAAGAGCGCGTCCGGATCAGCGGGTACCGGTATGGCCGAAACCGCCAGTGCCGCGCTCGGTTTCAACGAACTCTTCAACCATCTCGAAGTGAGCCTGCACCACCGGCACCAGCACCAGTTGCGCCAGGCGCTCGCCGACCGGCATGGTGAATTCGGTCTGGCCACGGTTCCAGCAAGAGACCATCAATGGGCCCTGGTAGTCGGAGTCGATCAGGCCGACCAGGTTGCCCAGTACGATGCCGTGCTTATGGCCCATCCCCGAGCGCGGCAGAATCAGCGCCGCCAGGTTCGGGTCACCGATATAAACCGACAGGCCGGTGGGAATCAGCACGGTTTCACCCGGCTTGATCACGGTGTCCTGTTCCAGCATGGCGCGCAGGTCGAGGCCGGCGGAGCCCGGTGTGGCGTATTGCGGCAGCGGGAATTCGGTACCGATGCGGGGGTCGAGGATCTTGGCTTGCAAAGCGTGCATGTAAATTAAACCTGGTTCAGACGTTCGGCGATAAAGGTGACCAGCTGGCGAGCAATCTTGCTCTTGCTGGTCTGGGCGAAAAGTGTGGCGTGAAGCTCGCGGTCGATGACGCTGCAGGCGTTTTCTTCGCTGTTGAAGCCAATGCTTGGGTTGGCGACGTCGTTGGCGACGATCAGATCGAGGTTCTTGTCTTTCAACTTGCGTGCAGCGTAATCGAGCAGGTGTTCGGTCTCGGCGGCGAAACCGACGCTGAACGGGCGGTCGGGGCGGGTGGCGATGGTGGCCAGGATGTCCGGGTTACGCACCATCTGTAGCAACAAGCCGTCGCCGTTCGTAGGATCTTTCTTGAGTTTCTGCGGGGCAACAACCTCCGGACGGTAATCCGCGACCGCTGCCGAGGCGATGAACAGGTCGCAAGGGATCGCCGCTTCACACGCTGCCAGCATGTCGCGGGCGCTGACCACGTCGATGCGGGTGACACGATCCGGAGTCGGCAGGTTCACGGGGCCAGTGATCAGTGTTACGCGGGCACCGGCCTCCACAGCGGCTTCGGCCAGGGCAAAGCCCATTTTTCCGGAGCTGTGGTTGGTGATGTAGCGCACCGGGTCGATGTTTTCCTGGGTCGGGCCGGCGGTAATCAGCACGTGTTTGCCGGTCAGTGCCTGACGCTGGAAGCAGTCGGCGGCGCACTGGGCCAGTTCAAGGGCTTCGAGCATGCGCCCCAGGCCGACGTCGCCGCAGGCCTGGCTGCCGGAGGCCGGGCCGAAAGCCTTGATGTCGCGGCTTTCGAGGGTTTGCAGGTTGGCCTGGGTCGCCGGATCGCGCCACATCGCCTGGTTCATTGCCGGTGCAACGGCGACCACGGCGTCGGTGGCCAGCACCAGCGTGGTCAGCAGATCGTCGGCAATGCCTTGGGCCAGGCGGGCGATCAGGTCTGCCGTGGCGGGGGCGATCAGCACCAGGTCGGCCCATTTGGCCAGTTCGATGTGGCCCATGGCCGCTTCGGCCGCCGGGTCCAGCAGGTCCAGGTGGACCGGGTGCCCGGACAGGGCCTGCATGGTCAGCGGGGTGATGAACTCTGCGCCGCCACGGGTCATGACCACGCGCACTTCGGCGCCCTGATCGATCAGGCGGCGAACCAGGTCGGCGCTCTTGTAGGCAGCGATACCGCCGCCTACGCCCAGAACAATGCGTTTCCGATACAGCCGCTGCATAGGCCTGCCTTTCAATTCGTTGGTGACATACGTGGCGAAACCCCCTCCCCAGGATGAATTCGCCCGCAAAAAAGATGGGCTACGATATCACAGCGACCGCTACGGAACAGCGGTGCCCACAGACAGGGAGGTGCTATGAGTATTCGCGATTGGCCGGCGGCGGAACGGCCGCGGGAGAAGTTGCTTGAGCAGGGTTCGGAGAGTCTTTCCGATGCCGAGTTGCTGGCTATCTTTCTACGAACCGGCGTGGCCGGAAAAAGTGCGGTGGACCTGGCGAGACATCTACTGAGTCAATTTGGCGGTCTGCGTTCGTTGTTGGAAGCCGATCTCAAAACGTTCAGTAAGCACTTGGGGCTGGGGCCGGCAAAATTCGCGCAGTTACAGGCAGTACTGGAAATGGGCCGGCGCCATCTGGCCGAACGTTTGCGTCATAGATCGGTGCTGGAAAATCCGCAGGCAGTACGTGAGTACCTCAAATCGATGCTGCGCCATGAGCCTCATGAAGTATTCGGTTGCCTGTTTCTGGATTCCAGGCATCAGGTGCTCACGTTTGAGGTGCTGTTCCGCGGTTCTATCGACAACACCAGCGTTCACCCTCGTCAGGTCGTCAAGCGGGCCTTGGCCCACAACGCAGCAGCATTGATCCTCTGCCACAACCATCCTTCGGGCAACACCGACCCCAGTCAGTCCGACCGGGTGCTGACCAAGCGCCTGCAAAAGGCGCTGGAGTTGATTGACGTGCGGGTGCTTGACCATTTCATCATCGGCGACGGCGATCCGTTGTCGATGGCGGAGTATGGGTGGATGTAGGGGTTGTGAAGTTAGCGAAACCCATGTGGGAGCGGGCTTGCTCCGGGTGGCGTTCCGACGAAAGCGGTGTATCAGTCGGCATTGATGGCGACTGACACTCCCTCTTCGCGAGCAAGCCCGCTCCCACAGGGTTTTGTGTGTGGCGGGTTATTTGATGTTGACCTTGGAATAGTCCTGTCGGCCGAACGGGCTGACCGAATACCCCTCGACATCCTTGCGCGTCAGCGCGAACGCAGTCGGATGGGCCAGGGGCAACCACAGCGCCTGCTGCTGGATCTGCGCCTGGGCCTGTTCGTAGAGTTTGCTGCGCACACCTTGCTCGCCGGTGGTCTTGCCGGCGCTGATCAGCTTGTCCAGGTCCTGATTGCAGTAGCGGGCGAAGTTGGTGCCGGACTTGACCGCGGCGCAGGAAAACTGCGGTGTGAGGAAGTTGTCCGGGTCACCGTTGTCACCGGCCCAACCCATGAACAGCAAGTCGTGCTCACCGGCCTTGGCACGGCGGATCAGTTCGCCCCATTCGATCACACGGATTTCGGCCTGGATGCCGATTTCCGCGAGATCAGACTGAAGCAGTTGAGCGCCCAGGCTTGGGTTGGGGTTAAGCAGGCTGCCGGAAGGGCGAGTCCAGATGGTGGTCTGGAAGCCGTCCTTGAGTCCGGCCTTGGCCATCAAGGCTTTGGCCTTGGCGATGTCGTGAGGGTAACCCGGCAGGCCTTTCGCGTAGCTCCAGGTGTTGGGCGGATACGGACCGTTGGCCGCCTCGGCGGTGTCTTCGAACACGGCTTTGACATAGTTGGCCTTGTCGAAGGCAAGGTTGATGGCCTGGCGGACTTCAGGTTTGTCCAGTGGCGGATGCTGACTGTTGATGCCGACGAATGCGGTCATGAACGCGTCAGTCTTTTCGACTTTCAGCGTCGGCTCCTTCAGCGCTTCCTGTACGTCCAGAGGCTTGGGCGACAGGGCGATCTGGCATTCGTTGCGGCGCAATTTCTGCAGGCGCACGTTGGCGTCCGGGGTGATGGCGAAGATCAGCGGATCTACAGAGGGTTTGCCACCGAAGTATTCGGGGTTGGCTTTGTAGCGAACCGAAGCGTCCTTCTGGAAGCGGGTGAAAACGAACGGACCTGTGCCGATCGGCTGGCTGTTGAGCTTCTCGGGTGTGCCTGCCTTCATCAGTTTGTCGGCGTATTCGGCCGAATAGATCGAAGCGAAGCCCATGCTCAGGGTCGCCAGGAAGGTCGAATCCGGGTGGTCGAGGGTGACGCGTACGGTCTGCGGATCAAGGGCGTCGATCTTCTTGATCAATGCAGGCAACTGCATCGATTGCGCATGAGGGAATCCGCTCTGGGCGACTTTGTGCCAGGCATTGGCCGGGTCGAGCATGCGGTCGAAGCTGAAAATCACATCTTCGGCGCTCAGGTCGCGAGTCGGGGTGAAATACTCGGTGCGATGGAATTTCACCTGCGGGTGCAACTTGAAGACGTACGTCAGGCCGTCGGGGCTGACTTCCCAGCTATCGGCGAGGCTGGCGACCACTTTGCCACTAGTCGTGTCAAAGTCCACCAGGCGATTCATCAGCACATCGGCCGAGGCGTTGGTGGTGGTCAGCGAGTTGTACTGCACCACGTCGAAGCCTTCAGGGCTGGCCTCGGTGCAGACGCTCAGGGCGGCGGCAAAGGCCTGTGGGCTCAGCAGAAGCGGGGCGAGCAATAGCGGTAGGGCAGCGAGGCGCATGGTCGGCTTCCTTTACAGATCGAAGGCCCATCTGCAAGTGCAGTCTGGAAAAGGCTTACCCTAGTGGGCTCTTTTGCAAATGACTATCCCCTTTTTCATTTTGAGGGGACTATAGCGCCTGAATTTGCTGTGAGGCGGGCGAGCAAAATCCTGATTTGGCCGGTTGGCCGATTCTCTGCGACGAGCGGTCGCCATCGATGATAGCCTTTGTCCAAGGCGCTCGGAGCCCGAAAAACGGGGTTTTTGTGAATTCAACGCATACTGAATGTTGTTGCTCTCCAGTCTTTCTGGTATAAAGCAGCGCTCTTTTCTAGGGGCCCGGTTCCTTCACTGTAGGTGTAGCCGGTAAGACCTCTAAAGAAACGCGGCGCCTGGCGCCAAATGACTGAGAGATTAAGCGGCCAACCCATGCCGGGTTGGGCATGTGGTTTTAGAGGGCTGAGGCATGTCTAGAGTATGTCAAGTTACCGGTAAGGGTCCGGTAACTGGGAATAACATTTCCCACGCAAACAACAAAACCCGTCGTCGTTTCCTGCCGAACCTGCAGCATCACCGCTTCTGGGTTGAAGAAGAGAAACGTTTTGTGCGTCTGCGCGTATCTGCCAAAGGCATGCGTATCATCGACAAGCGTGGCATCACTGTCGTGCTGGCCGAACTTCGCCGCGATGGCAAGGTTTAAGGGAGCTAATCATGCGTGAATTGATTCGTTTGATTTCGAGCGCCGGTACTGGTCACTTCTACACTACCGACAAGAACAAGCGTACTACCCCGGACAAAATCGAGATCAAGAAATATGATCCGGTTGTTCGCAAGCACGTGATCTACAAAGAAGGCAAAATCAAGTAATTGATTTTTCCCTCTTACGAAAAAGGCCCGTATCGCGAGATACGGGCCTTTTTTGTTGTGCTTGAAAAAGCGGGTAGCGCTTCAATCTGATCAAGTCACAGCACTTTAGTGCTAAGCCTTCTGTTCAAACGCCACGTAGATCTTGCGGCATGGCTCCAGCACTTCCCAGGTGCCTTTGAATCCGGCGGGGATCACGAAGCGGTCGCCTGCGCGCAGGGTCTTGGCATTGCCGTCTTTGTCACGCAACACCGAAACCCCTTGCTGGATCTCGCAGTACTCGTGCTCGGTGAAGTTCACTGTCCACTGCCCGACTGCACCTTCCCACACGCCAGCGTTCAGCTGGCCACAAGGGCTGTTGTAGTGGTTGTAAACGGCTTGTTCCGGGTCGCCCTTGAGCACTTTGGCTGCGTCCGGGCGGTAGCGTTCGGCGGCGGTGGTGGCCTGGCTGAAGTCGACGACGTTCTGGATATTCATTGTTGTTATCTCCCGTGATTACGTAGAAAGGCTCAAAGTCTATGTTTATTAAAATGAACATCGCAAGGCCGTTTGCCAGCGTTTTGTCAAATATATTGAAACTTCATATGCGGCTGGTTTAGGGTGGTGGATGCCTTGGGCCGAAAAGCAGGCTGGCCGGGCAGAATTCCTGACAGCGCCCGCGAAGAACGCGGGTGTCGTATCAATAAGAGGAGGACACTCGCATGACCACCCTGACCCGTGCCGACTGGGAACAACGTGCCCGCGACCTGAAAATCGAAGGCCGCGCCTATATCAATGGCGAATACACCGACGCCGTCTCTGGCGAGACTTTCGAGTGCATCAGCCCGGTCGATGGCCGTCTGCTGGGCAAGATTGCCAGCTGTGACGCCGCCGATGCCCAGCGCGCCGTGGAAAACGCTCGCGCCACCTTCAATTCCGGTGTCTGGTCGCGCCTGGCGCCGACCAAGCGCAAATCCACCATGATCCGTTTCGCCGGCCTGCTGAAACAGCACGCCGAAGAGCTGGCCCTGCTTGAAACCCTGGACATGGGCAAGCCGATCAGCGATTCCCTGTACATCGACGTTCCTGGCGCGGCGCAAGCCCTGAGCTGGAGCGGCGAAGCCATCGACAAGATCTACGACGAAGTGGCAGCCACTCCGCACGATCAACTGGGTCTTGTGACCCGTGAACCGGTGGGTGTTGTTGGCGCCATCGTGCCGTGGAACTTCCCGCTGATGATGGCGTGCTGGAAACTCGGTCCTGCGCTGTCCACCGGTAACTCGGTGATTCTCAAACCGTCCGAAAAGTCGCCGCTGACGGCGATTCGCATCGCCGAGCTGGCTGTCGAAGCCGGCATCCCGAAAGGCGTGCTCAACGTGCTGCCGGGCTATGGCCACACCGTCGGCAAGGCCCTGGCCCTGCACAACGACGTCGACACCCTGGTGTTCACCGGTTCGACCAAGATCGCCAAGCAACTGCTGATCTACTCGGGCGAATCGAACATGAAACGCGTCTGGCTCGAAGCCGGCGGCAAGAGCCCGAACATCGTGTTCGCCGATGCGCCGAACCTGCAAGACGCTGCCGAAGCCGCAGCCGGTGCCATCGCCTTCAACCAGGGCGAGGTTTGCACCGCCGGTTCGCGCCTGCTGGTGGAGCGTTCGATCAAGGACAAATTTCTGCCGCTGGTGATCGAAGCACTGAAAACCTGGAAGCCGGGCAACCCGCTGGACCCGGCGACCAACGTCGGTGCGCTGGTGGATACCCAGCAGATGAACACTGTGCTGTCTTACATCGAGTCGGGTCACACCGACGGCGCCAAACTGGTAGCCGGTGGCAAGCGCATCCTCCAGGAAACCGGCGGCACGTATGTTGAGCCGACGATTTTCGACGGTGTGAGCAACGCGATGAAAATCGCTCAGGAAGAAATCTTCGGGCCAGTGTTGTCGGTCATCACGTTCGATAGCGCTGAAGAAGCCATCGCCATCGCCAACGACACGCCTTACGGCCTGGCCGCGGCGGTGTGGACTGCCGATATTTCCAAGGCTCACCTCACCGCCCGTGCGCTGCGCGCCGGTAGCGTGTGGGTCAACCAGTACGATGGCGGCGACATGACGGCACCGTTCGGTGGATTCAAACAGTCCGGCAACGGTCGCGACAAATCGCTGCACGCGTTCGACAAGTACACCGAGCTGAAGGCGACCTGGATCAAGTTGTAAGCCTGTGAAGGAAGCCTGTTGAGAATCAGGCTTCCCAATCGACGCAAACCCCTTGTGGGAGCGGGCTTGCTCGCGAATGTGGTGTATCAGCCAACATTGATGTTGGATGTGATGGCCTTTTCGCGAGCAAGCCCGCTCCCACATTTGTTTGTATGGCCTGAAAAATAATTATCCACAGGAGCGTGGAGCATGCGTTGGGCGACTTATTTCGCCGTTTTGGCATCTGTCCTGAGTGTCGGCCTGGCCCTGGGGGTCAGCATGCCGCTGGTGTCGTTTCGCCTGGAAAGCTGGGGCTACGGCTCGTTTGCCATTGGCGTGATGGCGGCGATGCCGGCCATCGGCGTTCTGTTGGGGGCGAAAATCTCCAGCCATCTGGCGGCACGATTCGGCACGGCCAACCTGATGCGCCTGTGCCTGTGGGCCGGGGCGGTTTCGATCGGTTTGCTGGCGCTGTTGCCGAGCTATCCGGTCTGGTTGGTGCTGCGGCTGATGATCGGGGTGATCCTGACACTCGTATTCATCATCGGTGAAAGCTGGATCAATCAACTGGTGGTCGAGCAATGGCGCGGGCGGCTGGTGGCGCTGTATGGCAGCAGCTATGCATTGAGTCAGTTGGCGGGGCCGGTGTTGCTGGGCTTGCTCGGTACCGAGCATGACTATGGCTTTTGGGTGGGTGTCGGTTTGCTGATGGCTGCACCGTTCCTGTTGCTGGGCCGCAGTGGCGCGCCGAGCAGTGAAGCCAGTAGCGTGACCCTGCGTGATTTGCTTGAGTTCTGTCGTGGCCTGCCGGCGATTGCCTGGGCGGTGTCGCTGTTTGCCGCGTTCGAGGCGATGATCCTGACGCTGTTGCCGGTTTATTGCTTGCGCCAGGGCTTCACCACGGAGATCGCCCTGGCGATGGTCAGTACGGTGGTGGTCGGCGATGCGGTACTGCAATTGCCGATTGGTGCGTTGGCCGATCGCTTGTCGCGACGGGCGTTGTTCACCGGCTGTGCGGTGGTCCTGCTGATATCGAGCCTGGCCATCCCGCTGCTGATCGACACGCTGCTGATCTGGCCGTTGTGGGTGCTGTTCGGCGCCAGCGCTGGCGGGTTGTTCACCTTGTCGTTGATCCTGATCGGCGAGCGTTATCGCGATGATGCGCTGGTGCGGGCTAACGCGCACATTGCCCAGCTATGGGGGGTCGGTTGTCTGATCGGGCCGCTGCTGGCGGGTGCTGGCAGCCAGTGGATCAGCGGCCATGCGTTGCCGTTGCTGATGGCGGTAGGGGCCTTGGGCGTGTTGATTGTGGTGTCGCGGCAAGGGGCGTTTGGTACCGCTCAGCCAGCCTGATGAGCACCGGAGAGCTATGGCGGTCGAGTCTTACAGCATCTTCTCCAGCCCAACCGTATTGCTCAGCCAGGCATTGAAGCGCCGCCACCAACTCCCTGGCTCCTTGCTCAGTGTGTGCATTTTTCCGTCGTCTTCGGTGGTCCAGACGATCTGATCGTTTTCCAGTTCCACCTGATAACTCAGGGCCGGTGCCATACCCTGCAGCGCCAGTTCGCGGACCCGTGCGGCCAATTCCGGGCTGTCCACCAGCACGCCGACTTCGGTGTTCCAGAGCACCGAGCGCGGATCGAAATTGAACGAGCCGATAAAGGATTTCTGCTGGTCGAAGATCATCGCCTTGCTGTGCAGGCTGGAGTCAGAGCTGTGATAGGCGCTGCTGGAAAACAGATGTGGCCCGCTACCGCTGCCGCCTCCCTCGCCGGGCTGGCTACGCAACTCGTACAGCTTCACGCCGTGCTCCAGCAGCGCCCTGCGATAGGGCGAGTAGCCACCGTGTACGGCGGGAACGTCCGTGGCTTCCAGTGAGTTGGTCAGCAAACTCACGGAAACGCCGGCATCGGCACGCCCGGTCAGGTACACCAGTCCCGGCTGGCCGGGCACAAAGTAGGCCGAGATCATGATCAGCTCTTTGCTGACGCTGTTGAGTTCAGGTGCCAGTTGCGTGGTCAGCAGCAACTGCGGATCGGGCTCGCCCTTGGCCAGCACCTTGCTCGGCGCATCCCACAATGCCTGGTTCCAGGCCCAGATCAGTTCACTGCGCCAGATGTCCAGTCGTGGGTGGGTGGTGAAGGTCATCAGGTGTTTGTAAAGCGTGTGATTCTGTTTGCGCGTTTCCGCCAGGGACTCTTCCAGTCGGGTGCGGGTGTTTTCCAGGTCTTGGGGTGTGGGTTTGCTCGACAGGAATTCGTCGATCGGTTTGCTCAGGGCGCTGTTCCAGTACTGGTCGAAACTGTGCCCGAGTTGCTCGGCGACCGGGCCGACACCGAGCATGTCGATGTCGGTGAAATTCATGTTGGGCTTGGCATCGAAATACTCGTCCCCGAGATTGCGGCCGCCGACAATGGCCATGCAGTTGTCCGCCAGCCACAGCTTATTGTGCATGCGTCGATGCTGTTGCGACAGGTTGAACAGCCGGCCCACGGTGCGCGTCACCCCTGTACTGCGGCCCAGATTCAGCGGGTTGAACACACGGATCTGGATGTTCGGGTGTGCGGCGAGAGTCGCGATGACCCGGTCCAGGCCATCGCTGGCAGTATCGTCGAGCAGTACCCGCACCCGCACGCCCCGGTCGGCGGCCTTGAGCAACTCCTCGATCAACATGCGCGTGCTGATGCCGTCGTGCACGATGTAGTACTGCAAGTCGAGGCTGCTTTGGGCGTTACGGATCAGTTCGGCGCGGGCGGTGAAGGCCTCGGTGCTGTCCGATAACAGGCGAAAGCCCGATTGGCCCTTGTAGGGAGCGGCTTGCGCCTGGACCGAGCGACCGAATGCGGAGTCTGAGGCCGGCAACGCCTGACTCGGTACGCGCTGTACGTCGAGGTTGGCGCAACCGCTCAGGAACGCGGCGAGTAGCAGAAGAGCAAGCAGGGGCTGTCTGACTCTCACGTAGGATCGTTCCGTTTGGCGGCGCAGATAGGCATATGGACGCTGATTCCCGAAGAAAAGTCAGTCGCTGAGCTGATCGGTTTCCGCCAACAGTTTGATCGCTGTCGCACCGACCTTGCGCACCGCGTCTTCGATCTGCGGTGTTGGCTTGGCAGCGTAGTTCATGCGCAGGCAATTGCGGTACTTGCCCGAGGCGGAAAAAATGCTGCCCACGGCAATCTGTACGCCCTGGTCGTGCAATGCCCGATTCAGTTTCAGGGTGTCGAAAGCTTCCGGCAGTTCGACCCACAACATGAAGCTGCCTTGTGGGCGACTGGCGCGGGTGCCGGCCGGAAAGTAGCGGGTCACCCAATCAATCATCGCGTCGCGATTGCGTTGGTATTGCGTGCGCATCCGCCGCAAATGCGGTTCGAAGTGGCCGCCCTTGAGAAATTCGGCGATGGCGATCTGCGGTTGTGGCGCGGTGGATCCGGTGCTGATGTACTTCATGTGCAGCACCCGCTCCAGATAGCGGCCGGGCGCGACCCAGCCGATACGCAGGCCCGGCGCCAGGGTCTTGGAAAACGAGCTGCACAACAGGACGCGACCGTCCTCGTCGAAGGACTTGATCGTGCGCGGACGCGGGTAGGTGTAGGCCAGTTCACCATACACATCGTCCTCGATGATCGCCACGTCATAGCGCTGCGCAAGCGTCAACAGCGCGCGTTTGCGCGACTCGGGCATGATGTAGCCCAACGGGTTGTTGCAGTTGGGGGTCAACTGTATGACCTTGATCGGCCACTGTTCCAGGGCCAGTTCCAGCGCTTCGAGGCTGATGCCGGTCAGCGGGTCGGTGGGGATTTCCAGGGCTTTCATGCCCAGGCCCTTGAGGGTCTGCATCGCGCCGTGAAAGCTCGGCGAGTCCACTGCGACAATGTCGCCGGGTTCGCAGATCGCGCGAATGCTGGTGGACAGCGCTTCGTGGCAGCCGGTGGTGACCACCAGTTCGCTGGCGCTCAGCTGGCAGCCGGAATCGAGCATCAGGCGAGCGATCTGTTCGCGCAGTTCGAAGTTGCCGTGGATGTTGTCGTAATACAGGCCGGGCATGTCCTGCCGCCGGCTGATTCGCGCCAAGTCACGCAGCAGCGGTTTCATGGTCGGACTGTTGATATCCGGCATGCCGCGGCCCAGTTGCACCACGTCTTTGCGCGGTACGGCGCGAATCAGCTCCAGCACTTGATCCCATTGGGAAATGTCCACCGGCCGTTGGGCCGGGCGGCCGACTGCCGGCAAGTCCGGCAGTTCGCGGCTGGCCGGGACGAAGTACCCGGATTTCGGCCGTGGCATGGCCAGCCCGCTGTCTTCCAGCACCCGATAGGCCTGTTGCACTGTGCTCAGGCTGACGCCGTGCTCGACGCTCAGCGCCCGTACCGAAGGCAGCCGGTCACCGGGGCGATAGAAGCCCTGTTCGATACGTGTGCCGAGCAATTCGGCGAGGTTGACGTAAAGGGTCATGGTGCAGCCTCGATAGGGGTGACTCGGTTAACCAGTACAGATCGGGCAAAAAATCGGGATTCAGTGGCGGAATCGGCAGAACTGTATGGGGTTAATACAGTTGCTTTGAATCTGTAATGCTTTTGCGCGCACACGCATCATGGAACCTCTGGCTACCCAAGTAAACAGGAGCATCCAAGATGAACGGTTTGAGCGATGTGCGGCTGACGTTACACAGTCAGGAACTGGCGACCGGGCAGAACAACGGCACGCGGGAGGCGGGCATGGGCAATGCGTCGTCCGACCTGAGTCGCTGGGACCGGTTCTGGCGTCGCCTGCACACGCGCAAGGCCTTGCTGGCCCTGACGGCTGACCAGCTCAAGGATATCGGGCTGACACGGGAGCAGGCGCGGGAGGAGGGGCTGAAGCCTTTCTGGCGGATCTGAAATCCATGGTGATTTTCAGGCCCATTCGCGAGCAGGCTCGCTCCCACAGGGGGTTTGCGTATGACCACAAATCCAATGTGGGAGCGAGCCTGCTCGCGATGGCGTCAGAACTGCCACAAACAATCCTTCAGACCAACTCTTTAAGCCGATGCCACAACATCCCCAACGCCAGCAACGGTGAGCGCAAATGCTTGCCGCCGGGGAAAGTGATGTGCGGCACCCTGGCAAACAAATCAAAGCCACCACTGTGCTGCCCGCTGATGGCTTCGGCCAGCAGCTTGCCGGCCAGGTGCGTGGCATTCACGCCATGACCAGAATAGGCCTGGGCGTAGTACACGTTCGGCTGGTCCTTGAGTCGCCCGATCTGCGGCAGGCGGTTGGCGCCGATGCCGATCATGCCGCCCCATTGGTAATCGATCTTCGCTCCAGACAGTTGCGGAAAGACTTCCAGCATTTTCGGACGCATGTACGCGGCGATGTCTTTCGGATCGCGGCCCGAGTAATGGCAGGCGCCGCCAAACAGCAGGCGCCGGTCCGCCGAGAGCCGGTAGTAGTCCAACGCCACTCGCTGGTCACAGACCGCCATGTTCTGCGGCAGCAGGGCGTGGGCCTGTTCTTCGCTCAGTGGTTCGGTGGCGATGATGTAGCTGCCGGCGGGCAGGACTTTGCCACTGAGTTCCGGGTTGAGGTTATTGAGGTAGGCATTGCAACCCAGTACCAGGGTTTTGGCGCGCACCGAGCCCTCGGTGGTATGGACCTTGACCTCTGGGCCATAGTCGATGCGGGTCACGGCCGAGTGCTCGAACAGCCGGACCCCCAGTCGTTGTGCCGCTGCGGCTTCGCCCAAGGCCAGGTTCAGTGGATGCAGGTGCCCCGAGCCCATGTCGATCAGGCCGCCGACGTAACGCGTGGAGCCGACCACGGTGTGCATCTCGTTGGCTTGCAGCAAACGGGTTTCGTAGCGATAGCCGAGGCTGCGCAGTTCTTCGGCATCCTCGGCGAAGCCTTCAAGGTCACGGGGCTTGTTGGCGAGGTCGCAGTAACCCCAGGTCAGGTCGCAGGGGATCTGGAAGCGCTCGACCCGTTGCCGGACGATTTCCACGGCTTCCAGGCCCATGAGTTTCATTTGCCGAACGCCTTCGGCACCGATGACGCTGGTGAACTGATCGAGGCCGTGGCCGACGCCACGAATCAGCTGCCCGCCATTGCGTCCACTGGCACCCCAGCCTATTTTGTGGGCCTCAAGCAGCACCACGCTGAGGCCGCGTTCGGCCAGCTCAAGCGCCGTGTTCAACCCCGAAAACCCGCCGCCAACCACACAGACATCGGCCAGCACTTCGCCTTTGAGCGCCGCAAGTTCGGGCTGCGGCAGGCTGCTGGCGGCGTAGTAGGACGCGGTGTGGTTCAGGGCAGGCTGCTGAGCACGGGCATTCATGTGCGTGTTCCTGGTTCTTGCGTTTGGAAAACCTGACGGAGCATAAGCCGGACCTTCCCGGGCGGGCAACATTGGTCGGCTGGTGCTGTCTGGATCGGTGCTTTTGCGTCAGAATCGCGCTCTATTCCGCTATTGGTCACCGCTTCAATGAGCTGCAACAGCCAGACAATCCGCACATTGCGACAGCAGATTCCCTCGTTCGAGTGCGTTCCCGGCTGCCATGACTGCTGCGGGCCGGTGACCACCTCGCCGGAAGAAATGTCGCGCCTGCCGCGCAAGTCCCGCGCCGAGCAGGATGCCGCCATGGAAGAGCTCAACTGTGTGCATCTGGGGCCGAATGGTTGCACGGTGTATGACGAGCGGCCGCTGATCTGCCGGTTGTTCGGCACCACCAAGACCTTGCCGTGTCCCAATGGACGCGGGCCGGTGGAGCTGATTCATCCGCGGGTGGAGAAGCAGGTGTTCGAGTACATGGCCAGCACTCGGCAGGTGTTGGTTTAAGAGATCGCAGCCTGCGGCAGCTCCTACAAAAAGCGTGTGTACACCTGTAGGAGCTGCCGCAGGCTGCGATATTTTGATCTTCAATCCGGAATCGGCAAAGTCAGGCTCTCCTTCACCTCTTCCATCACGATATAGCTCTTGGATTCCCGTACATGAGGAAGTTTGAGCAGGATGTCGCCCAGCAACTTGCGGTACGAGGCCATCTCGGAAATCCGCGCTTTCACCAGGTAGTCGAAATCCCCTGACACCAGATGACACTCCAGCACATGGGGCAATTTCAGCACCGCGCGTCGGAACTCTTCAAAAGTATCGCCGGATTTGTAGTCCAGGCTGATTTCGACGAACACCAGCAGACTACCCTTCAGGTGCTGCGGATTGAGCCTGGCGTTGTAGCCCATGATGATCCCTTCGCGCTCCAGACGCCGGACCCGCTCAGTACAGGGCGTGGTCGAGAGCCCGACCTTTTCTCCAAGCTCCGTAAAGGAAATCCGCCCGTCCGCTTGCAGGATCCGCAGGATGTTGCGGTCGATCTTGTCCAGCTCACGTTTGGTCTGAGTGTTGGTACGCATAGGGGATGCGCCTCCGTGAAAAGGGTTTTTGCCGAGAATTGTCGCCAAATATAGGCGCTTATATAGTGAAAAGCACTGGCAAATCTTTTTTACACTGCGCGCATCTAAAGCTCTGAATAACAAACGTCAGCGGTTAGCCGCGATGAGGGATATGAAAATGCGCGTCATGGTCTTGGGTAGCGGCGTCATCGGTACCACCAGTGCTTATTATCTGGCCCGTGCCGGGTTTGAAGTGGTGGTTGTGGACCGGCAGCCAGCTGCTGCCATGGAGACCAGTTTCGCCAACGCCGGGCAGGTTTCGCCGGGTTATGCCTCGCCGTGGGCCGCGCCGGGTGTGCCGCTCAAGGCCATCAAGNACGAAAAAGCCATGAAGGGTGGATCGGCAGCCGGCTGCTGCCATGGAGACCAGTTTCGCCAACGCCGGGCAGGTTTCGCCGGGTTATGCCTCGCCGTGGGCCGCGCCGGGTGTGCCGCTCAAGGCCATCAAGTGGCTGTTGCAGCGCCACGCCCCCCTGGCGATCAAGGCCACTGCCGACATCGACCAGTACCTGTGGATGGCACAGATGCTGCGCAACTGCACCGCCAGCCGTTATGCGGTGAACAAGGAGCGCATGGTCCGTCTGTCCGAGTACAGCCGCGACTGCCTCGATGAACTGCGGGCCGAAACCGGCATNCCTACAGCGGCAAGAGCGACCCTGTGGATGGCACAGATGCTGCGCAACTGCACCGCCAGCCGTTATGCGGTGAACAAGGAGCGCATGGTCCGTCTGTCCGAGTACAGCCGCGACTGCCTCGATGAACTGCGGGCCGAAACCGGCATCGCCTACGAAGGCCGCAGCCTGGGCACCACCCAACTGTTCCGCACCCAGGCTCAACTCGACGGCGCCGCGAAAGACATCGCCGTGCTGAAAGAGTCCGGCGTGCCGTTCGAACTGCTCGACCGCGACGGCATTGCCCGCGTTGAGCCGGCGCTGGCCAGTGTCACCGACATCCTCGCCGGTGCCCTGCGCCTGCCGAACGACCAGACTGGCGACTGCCAGATGTTCACCACCAAGCTCGCCGAGATGGCCGCGAGCCTCGGTGTGCAGTTCCGTTTCGGCCAGGACATCCAGCGCCTCGACTTCGCCGGTGATCGCATCAACGGTGTATGGATCGACGGCAAGCTGGAAACCGCCGACCGCTACGTGCTGGCCCTCGGCAGCTACTCGCCGCAACTGCTCAAGCCACTGGGGATCAAGGCGCCGGTGTACCCGCTCAAGGGCTACTCTCTGACCGTGCCGATCACCAACCCGGCGATGGCCCCGACTTCGACCATTCTCGACGAGACCTACAAAGTCGCGATCACCCGTTTCGACAACCGCATCCGCGTTGGCGGCATGGCCGAAATCGCCGGTTTTGACCTGTCGCTGAACCCGCGTCGCCGGGAAACCCTGGAGATGATCGTCAACGACCTTTATCCTCAGGGCGGCGATCTGGCCCAGGCCAGTTTCTGGACCGGCCTGCGTCCGACCACCCCGGACGGTACCCCGATCGTCGGTGCCACACCATTCAAGAACCTGTTCCTGAACACCGGTCACGGCACGCTCGGCTGGACCATGGCCTGTGGCTCCGGTCGCTTGCTGGCAGACCTGATGGCGAAGAAAAAGCCGCAGATCAGCGCCGAAGGCCTCGATATTTCCCGTTATGGCAAAAAAACCCAGGAGTCTGCAAAGCATGTCAGTCCAGCGCCAGCTCACCAATGAGCGCATGAGTCAGATCGTCACCCATAACGGTACGGTTTACCTGGCCGGACAGGTCGGCGATGACATGAATGCCGGGATTGAACAGCAGACCCGCGAAACACTGGCCAACATCGAGCGTTTGCTCGACCTGGCCGGTACCGACAAGCATCATCTGCTGTCGGTGACGATTTACCTGAAAGACATCGACGCGCATTTCGAAGGCATGAACGCGGTATGGGATCAGTGGCTGCCAAAAGGCGTCGCCCCGGCCCGTGCCACCGTTGAATCGAAATTGTGCGAACCGGAAATCCTGGTCGAGCTGTCGGTTGTAGCCGCTCTGCCATAAAGCTTGTCAGAAAGATCCCTCTCCCGGTGCTGTTGGCGGTTCACGCTACCAGCCAGCGCCGGTTTTTCTTCCCGAAAACCCGACCAGAAGTCTGCCGCCATGCGTCCTGCCCGTGCCCTGATCGACCTTCAAGCCTTGCGCAACAACTACCGAATCGCCCGTGAACTCACGGGGGCCAAGGCCCTCGCTGTGATCAAGGCCGATGCCTATGGCCATGGCGCGGTGCGTTGCGCCCAGGCGCTGGAAGCCGAGGCGGACGGGTTTGCAGTAGCCTGCATCGAAGAGGCGTTGGAGCTGCGGGCGGCGGGCATTCGCGCGCCGATCCTGCTGCTGGAAGGTTTTTTCGAAGCCGATGAGCTGGCGCTGATTGTCGAGCATGATTTCTGGTGCGTGGTGCATTCGTTGTGGCAACTCGAAGCCATCGAGAAAGCGGCGTTGAGCAAACCGATCACCGTGTGGCTGAAGCTCGATTCGGGCATGCACCGCGTGGGGCTGCACCCGGCGGATTATCAGGCGGCCTACCAGCGACTGTTGGCCAGCGGCAAGGTCGCGAAAGTGGTGCTGATGAGCCACTTTGCGCGTGCCGATGAACTGCACGAGCAAGCCAGTGCCGATCAGGTGGCGGTATTTGAAGCCGCGCGCAAGGGCTTGTCCGCCGAGGTCAGCCTGCGCAACTCGCCGGCGGTGCTCGGTTGGCCGCAGATTCCGAGCGATTGGGTGCGCCCAGGCATCATGCTTTATGGCGCGACGCCCTTCGAAGAGGCCAACGAAGCAGCATCGCGGCTGCAACCGGTCATGACCCTGGAATCGAAAGTGATCAGTGTGCGCGAGTTGCCGGCTGGCGAGCCCGTCGGTTACGGCGCCAAATTCATCACCCCTAAACCGATGCGCATTGGTGTCGTGGCCATGGGTTACGCCGATGGCTACCCGCGTTTGGCACCGACCGGCACGCCAGTGCTGGTTGCCGGGCAGCGCAGCCAGTTGATCGGCCGGGTATCGATGGACATGCTCTGCATCGACCTGACCGATGTCCCGCAGGCCGGCCTCGGTTCGACCGTCGAGTTGTGGGGCAAAAACATCCTCGCCAGTGATGTGGCCATGGCTGCCGGCACGATTCCTTACCAGATCTTTTGCAACCTGCGCCGGGTGCCACTGCTCTATTCCGGGGCTTAGTGCGCAGGGCTCCAGACCGGAAGTCGCCTCGCTGAGCAGGATTCAGGTCAAGGTGTTGTAAATACTGAACGCTGTCGCCATGATAACGCTCACTATTCCAACAATCTGAATCCTGGAGGCGCAAGCTTTGGACGTCGGTGAACGACTGCAATCCATCCGTAGGCTCAAAGGCCTTTCCCAGCGTGAGCTCGCCAAACGGGCGGGGGTCACCAACAGCACGATTTCGATGATCGAGAAGAACAGCGTCAGTCCCTCGATCAGTTCGCTGCGCAAAGTGCTGGGTGGGATTCCCATGTCCATGGTCGAGTTCTTTTCCGAAGAAATCCTGCAGGAAAAACCGACCCAGATTGTCTACAAGGCCAACGAGCTGATCGATATTTCCGATGGCGCGGTGACCATGAAGCTGGTCGGTCGGGCGCACCCGAGCCGGGCCATCGCATTCCTCAATGAAATCTATCCGCCAGGCGCCGACACCGGTGACGAGATGCTCACCCATGAGGGCGAGGAAACCGGCATCCTGGTCGAAGGAAAACTGGAACTGGTGGTCGGTCTCGAAACTTTTGTCCTTGAAGCCGGCGATAGCTACTACTTTGAAAGTACCAAGCCACACCGTTTTCGTAATCCGTTCGATGTGCCGGCGCGACTAATCAGCGCAGCCACACCGGCGAATTTCTAAGAAAAGAGGCGTCCTGCCAGCATCGCAGAGGCGCCCGGGCTGTTTTTCCGTCGCGGCCTAAGACCCCTTCGACTTTGGGGTTGTTTCAGTGCGACGGGCTTACCGCTATACTTGCGCCCGCCTGCGAACCGTGGCCGTAGGCGTGACTAGCCACCATTGAGGGTGAACGCGTGAACCTAATTATGAAAATGCTGGCTGCACCAGCAACCGTATTGGCCCTATGGGCTGTCAGTGTCAGCGCTCAAGCTGCGACCAATGACGATATCGCCAAACGCCTTGAGCCAGTCGGCCAGGTTTGTGTTCAGGGTAAAGAGTGCAAGGGCATGGAAGTGGCCGCTTCCGCTGGCGGCGGTGGTGGTGCGAAAACTCCGGATGAAGTGATTGCAAAACATTGCAACGCTTGCCACGGTTCAGGCCTGCTGGGCGCACCGAAAATCGGTGATGCCGCTGCCTGGAAAGAGCGTGCCGATCACCAGGGCGGCCTTGACGGCATCCTGGCCAAAGCCATTACCGGTATCAACTCGATGCCGCCTAAAGGTACCTGCGCCGATTGCTCCGACGCCGAGCTCAAAGGCGCCATCCAGAAGATGTCCGGCTTGAAATAAGCCTGAGTCTTGCTGCTGGAAAAGCCGCTTTCGAGCGGCTTTTTTGTGCCTGTGATTTAACCCGGATGGCTGTTCATTGCAGCAAAGACCCGGCAAGCTCGGTCCAGGCCCAAGTCATGGAACGTGAGGGAGGATCCGATGGTTCAGTTGTGCTCTATCGAACAGGCAGTCGATGACGTCTTGGCACGGTTGCCGGCGCATATCCACATGGGCCTGCCTCTGGGGTTGGGCAAACCTAATCACTTCGTCAACGCGCTGTATCGGCGGATCGCACAGTCGCCCGAACGACGGCTGACGATCTACACCGCGTTGTGCCTGGGGCGCCCGCCCTTGGGCGATGGTTTGCAAAAGCGCTTTCTCGAACCCTTTGTCGAACGGGTCTTCGGCGACTATCCGGAGCTGGAATTTCTCGCCGACCTGCGCCGCGATAGTCTGCCGGACAACATCCACATCCAGCAGTTCTTCATGCAGCCCGGCAGCCTGCTCAACAGTGCCGCGGCGCAACAGGATTACGTCAGCAGCAATTACAGCCATGCGGCGCGGGACATCAATGCCGCCGGGTTGAATCTGGTGGCGCAGCTGGTGGCCAGCCACGCCGAGCATCCTGACCGTTTGAGCCTGAGCTGCAACCCGGACATCACCCTCGACCTGTTGCCGATGATCGCCAGGCGCCGCGCCGCCGGAGAAACCATCCTGATGGTCGGCCAGGTGCACAACGACCTGCCTTACATGCCCGGCGATGCGGAAGTCGGCATCGACACCTTTGACCTGCTGATCGATGAGAAGGACAACACCACGCTGTTTTCCACGCCGAACATGCCGGTGGGGTGTCAGGACCATTTCATCGGTCTGCACGCCAGCACCCTGGTGCGTGATGGCGGTACCTTGCAGATCGGCATCGGCTCCATGGGCGATGCGCTGACAGCGGCGCTGCTGGCGCGGCAAGCCGACAACGACGGATACAGGGCTTTACTGGCAGACGTAAACCTCAGCCACTGGGCGCAACTGATCGAGCGCGAAGGCGGCATCGACCCCTTCGCCAAAGGCCTGTATGGCTGTAGCGAAATGTTCGTCAACGGCTTGCTGGTGCTGGCCGATGCCGGGATCGTGCAACGCAAGGTCTATCCGGATGTGGCGACCCAGCAGCAGGCGAATGCCGGCACCCTCGACGAGGCTGCACAAACCGATGGCATCTCGGTGCACGGTGGTTTCTTTCTCGGTTCGCGTAGCTACTACGAGCGCTTGCGCGAATTGCCGCAAAGCAAGCGGCTCGAATTCAACATGACCCGCATCAGCTACATCAACGAGCTCTACGGCCAGGAAGAACTCAAGCGCTTGCAGCGCCTGGATGCGCGGTTCATCAACACCGCGTTCACCGTGACCTTGCTCGGTGCCGCGGTGGCGGATCAGCTCGAAGACGGACGTGTGCTCAGTGGCGTAGGCGGGCAGTACAACTTCGTGGTGCAGGGGCATGCGCTGGCAGGTGCGCGCTCGGTGTTGCTACTGCGCAGCTGGCGTGAGTCCGGCGGCGACGTCAGCTCGAACATCGTCTGGGAGTATGGTCACTGCACGATTCCCCGGCACTTGCGGGACATCGTGGTCACCGAATACGGCATCGCCGATCTTCGTGGCAAGACCGATGCGGCAGTGATCGAGGCCTTGCTCAATATCAGCGACTCGCGTTTTCAGCCGGGATTGATCGAGCAGGCGCAGAAAGTCGGCAAACTGCCCAAGGACTTCTGTCTCGATCCGCGCTTCACCGATAACAATCCGCAGCGTTTGTTGGCGATTCAGGCGCGGCATCCGCAGCTGTTTCCGGAGTATCCGCTGGGCTGTGATTTCACCGAGGTCGAGCAGGATCTGTTGCGGGCGCTGAACTGGCTCAAGAGCAAGTTCAAGCTGAGTGAGGTGCTGGAGTTGGGCAAGGCAGCGCTGGACGCGCCGGAGCCTGCGTTGTTCCAGGAGCATCTGCAACGCATGCAACTGGCCAGTCCGGAGGGGATGAAGGAGGATTTGTATCAGCGCCTGCTGCTCACAGGCCTCAAGGCGACTGGGCAGTAACTGGTCACCGAAAACATCAGTGGGAGCGAGCTTGCTCGCGATAGCGGTGTATCAGTCAACGAAGATGTCGACTGACACTATGCAATCGCGAGCAAGCTCGCTCCCACAGGGGGATGTGCGTTGTGGTGGCTTTATTCGATAAAGGTCACAACACCGTCGGCCAGCGACTTCACTCGGGCCAGGGACTCTACGCGATAACCCTGCGAGTCCAGTTCCGCACGGCCGCCCTGGAACGACTTCTCGATCACGATGCCCAGGCCCGCCACGGTGGCGCCAGCCTGCTTGATGATCGAAATCAGTGCCTGGGACGCCTTACCGTTGGCCAGGAAGTCATCGATGATCAGCACGCGGTCGCTACTGGTCAGGTGGCGCGGGGAAATGGCCACGGTGCTTTCGGTCTGCTTGGTGAACGAGTACACGGTCGCCGACAGCAGGTTTTCGGTCAGGGTCAGGGACTGGTGCTTGCGGGCGAAAATCACCGGCACACCCAGGTTCAGACCGGTCATGATCGCCGGGGCGATGCCCGAGGCTTCGATGGTGACAATCTTGGTGATGCCCGAATCCTTGAACAGCGTGGCGAATTCGTCGCCGATCAGCTTCATCAGGGCCGGGTCGATCTGGTGGTTCAGAAAGGCGTCGACTTTCAGGACCTGATCGGAAAGCACGATGCCTTCTTCGCGAATTTTCTTGTGCAATGCTTCCATGAAGCTGTCCTCAGTTGGCTCCAGACACTGTGAAAACTACTGCGCTCGGTAATCCTGCGTTAAAAACAGGCTCGGAATGCTCATTTACAGCCAGTAAACTCCGCTTCCTCGCCTGTTTTTGCCTTGTCTTACCTTCGCTCGCTACGTTTTCACAGCGCCTGGCTATGCCGATGTTCAATTAAAAAGTGGTCAATTCTAGCGCTTTAACATCGCGCGTATATCCGCCAATGCATTGTTGCCACGCACGGCTTTGACTTCGGTCGGTGTGTCGTCGTTGCCTTCCCAGGCCAGATCGTCCGGCGGCAGTTCATCGAGGAAGCGGCTTGGTGCGCAGTCGATGATCTCGCCGTACTGCTTGCGCTTGGCGGCGAAGGTGAAGGCCAGGGTCTGGCGCGCGCGGGTAATGCCCACGTAGGCCAGGCGACGTTCTTCTTCGATGGTGTCGGCTTCGATGCTGGAACGGTGCGGGAGGATTTCCTCTTCCATGCCCATGATGAACACGTAGGGGAATTCCAGGCCCTTGGAGGCGTGCAAGGTCATCATCTGCACGCCTTCGGCGCCATCTTCCTCTTCCTGCTGACGCTCGAGCATGTCGCGCAGGACGAGTTTGCCGATGGCGTCCTCGACGGTCATTTCGCCTTCTTCGTCTTTTTCCAGGGTGTTCTTCAGCGCCTCGATCAGGAACCAGACGTTACCCATGCGGTAGTCGGCGGCCTTGTCGCTGGAGCTGTTGGTGCGCAGCCAGTTCTCGTAGTCGATGTCCATGACCATGCTGCGCAGGGCCGAGATCGGGTCTTCGCCGGCGCACTGCTCGCGCACCCGGTCCATGAAACGCTTGAAGCGCGACAGGCGATCGGTGAAGCGGCTGTCCAGATGCTCGCCCAAACCCATCTCGTCGGTGGCGGCGTACATCGAGATCTTGCGCTCGGTGGCGTAGTTACCCAGCTTCTCCAGCGTGGTCGAGCCGATCTCGCGGCGCGGCACGTTGATCACCCGCAGGAACGCGTTGTCGTCGTCCGGGTTCACGATCAGACGGAAGTAAGCCATCAGATCTTTCACTTCCTGACGTCCGAAGAAGCTGTTGCCGCCGGAGAGGCGATACGGCACCTGGTGATGCTGCAACTTCAGCTCGATCAACTTGGCCTGGTAGTTGCCGCGATACAGGATCGCGAAATCGCTGTACGGGCGGTCGGTGCGCAAGTGCAGGCTGAGGATTTCCATGGCCACGCGCTCGGCCTCGGCGTCTTCGTTGCGGCAACGGATCACGCGGATCTCGTCGCCGTGACCCATTTCACTCCACAGCTGCTTTTCGAACTCATGGGGATTGTTCGAGATCAGTACGTTGGCGCAACGCAGGATGCGGCTGGTGGAGCGGTAGTTCTGCTCCAGCATCACCACTTTCAAGGACGGGTAGTCGTCCTTGAGCAGCATCAGGTTTTCCGGGCGAGCACCGCGCCAGGCGTAGATCGACTGGTCGTCGTCGCCTACCACGGTGAACTGGTTGCGTTTGCCGATGAGCATTTTCACCAGCAGGTATTGGCTGGCGTTGGTGTCCTGGTATTCGTCGACCAGCAGGTAGCGCACCTTGTTCTGCCACTTTTCCAGGATGTCGGCGTGCTCTTCGAACAGCTTCACCGGTAGCAGGATCAGGTCGTCGAAGTCCACCGCGTTGAACGCCTTGAGCGTGCGCTGGTAGTGGGTGTAGACGATGGCGGCGGTCTGTTCCTTGGGGTTGCGCGCGTTTTCCAGGGCCTGGGCCGGCAGGATCAGGTCGTTTTTCCAGGCGCCGATCATGTTCTTGATCTCGTCGACGCCGTCGTCGCCCGAGTATTCCTTCTGCATGATGTCGGTCATCAGGGCCTTGACGTCGGTCTCGTCGAAGATCGAGAAACCCGGTTTGTAGCCCAGCCGCACGTGTTCCTTGCGGATGATGTTCAGGCCCAGGTTGTGGAACGTGCAGACCGTCAGCCCGCGCCCTTCACCGGCACGCAGCAGGGTGCCGACCCGTTCCTTCATTTCGCGGGCGGCCTTGTTGGTAAAGGTCATGGCGACGATGTACTGGGCGCGAATGCCGCAGTTCTGGATCAGGTGCGCGATTTTGCGCGTGATCACGCTGGTCTTGCCGGAGCCCGCGCCGGCGAGCACCAATAGAGGGCCGCCGACGTAGTTCACGGCTTCTTGCTGCCGGGGATTGAGTCGGGACATAGGTAAATTCAGGAGTCAGTCACGAAATGGGCCGGCATTTTAACAGGCTCAGCGAATTGTGCTGCTCTGTCCGACTTGTGACGTAGCGCGCTATCTGTAATTGCCGGTTTTGTTACTTTCACGCAGGATGCGCAACGAATTTGCGGCTAATGTTCGTAATTGCGGATACAAAGGGTTCGTTTTGCTCACTGATGTCATTGTCATTGGTCATCGGAACGGCATAATGCCCGTCGCCTACATCTTTGCAGAGTCTAGGGAGCTAGCTTGTCTACGCCTGTCGAACCCTTGCGTTTGCTGCTACTGGCCGAAGAGCCAGCGTGGGCAGCGTTGTTGCGCGAGTGTCTGGCTCCTATGGGGAGCTCGGCCGTGCTCATCAGCGCGCCGAGTTGGGAGTCGGTCAGCAGCCTGTTCGATGACAACCACAGCGCGGTGTTATTGACCATCCCGCAACTTCAACCGGCGCCGGGCCGTTGCAGCCTGCCGACGGTGTTGTTGCTCGACCATGAGCCGCTGACCCCGCCCGACGGCGTGAGTGACTGGCTGGTGCGCGACCTGCTCGATCCCGGCATGTTGCGCCGTTGCCTGCGTCATGTGCGCGAACGCGGCGTCCTGGAAAACACGCTGCAACGCCTGGCCGAGCAAGATCCGCTGACCGGCATCGCCAACCGTCAGGGCTTCCAGACCCTGTTAACGGCACGCCTGGCGGAAAACGACGGTCGTGGCCTGGCCCTCGGTCATCTCGACCTCGACAACTTTCGTTATGCCAACGACGCCCTCGGCCATCAGGCCGGTGACCGCCTGATCCTGCAAGTGGTGGCGCGGCTCAAGAGCCAGCTTGAGGTCGGCGATCAACTGGCGCGCCTGGGCAGTGATGAATTCGCTCTGCTGATCGACACCCGTCGCGCTCCCCAGCGTGCGGAGTGGATGGCCGAGCGCATCAGCGAAGCGCTGGCCGAGCCTTATTGGGTCGATGGCGAAAGCCTGCTGATCGGCTCCAGCCTGGGCATCGCCTACGCCCGGGCCCAGACCGGCGCGGATCCGCTGATGTGGCATGCGCACATCGCAATGCAGCAGGCCAAAAGCACCCAGGGCTGCACCTTTCACATTTTCAACGAGCGTATCAACCGCAATGCCCGCAGCATCGCCGACCTGGAAACCGAGCTGCGCCGGGCGCTGCGTCGCGATGAGCTGGAGCTGCATTACCAGCCACGGCTGAACCTCGAAGACGGGCAAATCGTCGGCCTCGAAGCTTTGGTGCGCTGGCGGCATGCCGAGCGCGGCTTGCTGCCACCGAGCGAATTCGTGCCGCTGGCCGAGCAAAGTGGTCTGATTGTGCCGCTGGGCTACTGGGTGATTTCCCGGGCCCTGCGCGACATGCAGGCGTTGCTTGAACTTGGAATGCCGCCGTTGCACATGGCAATCAACCTGTCGTTCCGGCAGTTCCAGGACAGCCAGTTGCTGTCGACCCTGAGTCGCCTGATTGCCGAGCGCGGTGTCGAGGCGCAGTGGCTGGAGTTCGAGCTGACCGAGACCGCCGTGATGCGCCGCAGCGATCTGGTCAAGCAGACCATGGACGCCCTAGGGCGCCTCGGCGTGCGCTTCTCCCTCGACGACTTCGGTACCGGGTTCTCGTCGTTTGTGCACCTCAACAGCCTGCCGATCACTTTGCTGAAGATCGACAAGAGCTTTGTCGGCGGTATGGAGCAGCGTGAGGAAAACCGCAAACTGGTCCACGCGATGATCAACCTGGCGCACAACCTCAACCTCGAGGTGGTCGCAGAAGGCGTGGAAACGCCGGAGCAACTGGATCTGCTGCGCGGGTTTGAATGCGATCAGGTGCAGGGGTATTTGATCAGCAAACCATTGCCGCTGGCCGAGCTGGTGGAGTACCTGACGTTTGGCTCCAGTCAGCAGCCGATGCTGGAAGTCGTGAGCTGACCGCGACCTTTCAGTTGGTCCAAAACCTGTGGGAGCGAGCTTGCTCGCGATGGCGGTGTATCAGTCGAAATGGATGTTGACTGACCTGGCCTCATCGCGAGCAAGCTCGCTCCCACAGAGGATTTCCCACAGGGGGATCTCAATCTGGCTGAGCGACTGTGAAGCCATTCTGTGACGTCGACTCGCGCCGAATCATCCGCTTCATCTTCCACTCAAACCCCAGCGTCAGGCTCACCGCCGCACACGCCAGCCCCAGCGCAAGGCCCCACCAGACGCCCGTTGGCCCCCAGTCCAGGTGGAACGCCATCCACCACGCCGCCGGTGCGCCAATCAGCCAATAGCAGCCCAGGCCGACGAGGAAGGTGGTCTTGGCATCCTTGAGCCCACGAATGCAGCCCATGGCAATGGTTTGCACGCCGTCGAACAGCTCGAACCATGCCGCCACCGCCAGCAGGCTCACGGCAAGGTTGATGACATCGCGAAACGCCGGGTCGTTGTGGTCGAGAAACAGGCCGACCAACTGATTTGGCAGTAGCCAGAAGACCATGGCGAAACACAGCATCGCCGCCGCCCCGAACGCAATGCCGACCCGCCCGGCCAGCCGTGCATCCAGCAATTGTCCGGCACCGTAGTGCTGGCCGATGCGCATGGTGATCGCATAAGAAATCCCCGCCGGGACCATGAACGCCACCGAGACGATTTGCAGGGCAATCTGATGCGCCCCCAACTGCGTGCTGCCCATGGTGCCCATGCACAGCGCGGCGAAGGCAAACAGCCCGACTTCCACCGCGTAGGTGCCGCCAATCGGTAGGCCCAGGCGCCACAGTTCCTTCAGGTACGGGCGGTTCAGCCGCGACAGACCCTGGCGTAGCGGATAGGCGTTGTAGGCCGGATGCCGACGAATGTGCCAGGCCAGCGCCAGCGCCATGAGATTGGCGACAATCGCAGTCACGAGCCCAATACCCATCAGCCCCGGTTTCGGCAGGCCGAACATGCCGGTGATCAACGCATAGTTGAGCAAAAAGTTGGCAACCGTCCCGCCCACGCTGATCACCATTACCGGTGTTGCGCGGCCGATGGCGCTGGTGAACCCGCGCAGGGCCATGAAGCTCAGATAGCCGGGCAGGGCGAACGGCAGGAAGATCAAAAATTGACCGGCCGCGTTGACGTTGGTTTCGGTCTGCCCGAACAGCAGCAAGACCGGTTTGAGGTTCCACAGCAGCAAACCGGCAACCAGCGCCATCAACCACGCCAGCCACAGCCCGGCCTGGGTCAGCCGGGTAGCCCCGACAATATCGCCAGCACCCTGACGGATCGCCACCAGAGTGCCGACTGCTGCAATCACGCCGATGCAGAAAATCGACACGAACGAATAGGTTGCCGCACCGAGCCCACCACCGGCCAATGCCTCGGGACTCAGGCGCGCCATCATCAGGGTGTCGGTGAGGACCATCAGCATGTGTGCCAACTGTGAGGCAATCAGCGGCCCCGCCAGCCGCAGGATGGCCCAGAGTTCAGTACGTGCTGGATGCTGCATGGTCATCACGCTCGATTATCAAAGGGAACAGGAAAGAACCGATTCTCGGCGCTTTGCGGGGTTTGCACAAAGGGATAAAAAGGATGGATGGCATGATTCAAACTCATGCTGGAGAGTTTCTGCTAGGGTGGGCGAACCCCGCAGTAGGAGCTTTCCCAATGTCCCGTCGTCTTCCTCCCTTGTATGCTCTGCGCGCATTCGAAGCGGCGGCGCGACACAGCTCGTTTACCCGTGCGGCCGAAGAACTGTCGATTACCCAAAGTGCGGTCAGCCGGCATATTCGTACGCTCGAAGAGCATTTTGCCTGCCGCTTGTTTCACCGCAGTGGCCGCAACCTGCAACTGACCGAGTCGGCCCGTTTGTTGTTGCCGGGCATTCGCGAAGGCTTCACCGCGCTTGAGCGGGCTTGCAATACCTTGCGCGCCGAAGACGACATCCTGCGCATGAAAGCTCCCTCGACCTTGACCATGCGCTGGTTGCTGGCGCGCCTCAGTCGCTTCCGTCATCTGCAGCCGGGCAACGAAGTGCAATTGACCAGTGCGTGGATGGACGTCGATTCGGTGGATTTCAACCATGAACCTTTCGACTGCGCCGTCATCCTCAGCAACGGGCATTTTCCACCGGACTGGGAAGCGACTTTCCTGTTCCCCGAGGAGTTGATTCCCGTGGGCGCGCCGAATCTTCTGAAGGATCAACCGTGGGACGTTGCGCGTCTGGCCAGTACTGAGCTGCTGCATCCGACCCCGGACCGCCGCGACTGGCGCAACTGGCTGGAGCGCATGGGGCTGGCCGATCAGGTGTCGCTCAAGGGCGGACAGGTGTTCGATACCCTGGAGCTGGGCATGATCGCCGCCGCGCGGGGCTATGGCGTGTCCATGGGCGATCTGCTGATGGTGGCGGAAGATGTAGCCCAGGGACGCTTGAGTTTGCCTTGGCCGACCGCCGTCGCCAGTGGTGAGAATTATTACCTGGTCTGGCCGAAAACCCGCCCCGGCGGCGAGCGTTTGCGTCGCCTCAGCGATTTCCTGCAAGGCGAGGTCCGGGCCATGGAGTTACCGGATGTCGAACGCCTTGGCTGAATCGATGGCATCGACTCAATTCCGTTTTCCCCCCCCATCTACGTATCAATTGTCTTTCTTGGCATTTTCTCGACTTATGTTCTTGCTGAAACGTTTCATCAAGTTTATAAAAATGGCACAACTCCAACAAAGGCGATTGCCATGACCCCACTCAAACTCGTCGTTGCCCTTAGCGCACTGTCCGCTGCCTCCCAAGCACTAGCCTGGGATTACGTTCTGCTCGACACCGACAAAGCCGCCCAGAACTGGCAAGTCACCAGCCAGCAACTCGGCATAAAAACCGACAAACCTTTCAGCGTGACCCTGCGCACCTTGCACGGCGGTCGGCAGGAAGGCGTCAGCATCGTCGACATCGATAACGGCACGATGAAACTTTCGGTAGTTCCAACTCGTGGCATGAACGTCCTGCAGGCCTCGGTCGGTAACGTGCGCATGGGTTGGGATTCACCAGTCAAGGAAGTGGTCAATCCGTCCTTCATCGAGCTCAACGGCCGTGGTGGCCTGGGCTGGCTGGAAGGCTTCAATGAGCTGGTCACCCGCTGCGGTTACGAGTGGGTCGGCCACCCCGGCATCGACAACGGCGAACTGCTGACCCTGCACGGTCGCGCTGCCAATATCCCGGCCAACAAAGTCACCTTGCACATTGATGAAAAACCGCCGTACGCCATCAGCCTGCGCGGCGAACTGAAAGAGCAGGCTTTCAAGAAAGTCGACTTCTCGGTCGCGACCGAACTCGTCACCGAGCCCGGCAGCATAGCGTTCGCCCTCAACGACACCCTGACCAACAACGGCGACTATCCGAAGGAATACCAGGCGCTGTATCACAGTAACTTCAGCACCCCATTCCTGGAGCAGGGCGCCCGCTTCGCTGCGCCGGTGAAACAGGTGTCGCCGTTCAACGATAAAGCCAAAAGCGATTTGCCGGACTGGCAAACCTATCGCGGACCGACCAAGGACTACGACGAAACGGTTTACAACGTAGTGCCCTACGCCGATGCCAAGGGCGATACATTGACCGTCCTGCATAACAAGGCCGGCAGCCTGGGCGTCTCGGTTGGTTTCAACACTCAAACACTGCCCGTGTTCTCCCTGTGGAAAAACACCGATACCCAAGGGCAGGGCTATGTCACGGGACTGGAGCCAGGCACGAGTTTTTCCTACAACCGCCGGTATCAGCGGCCTCTGAACCTGGTGCCAATCATTGGGCCGAAGGAGCAGAAGCAGTTCCGCATCAGCTACGGCTTGCTGGCGGATAAGACCGCTGTGGATAAGGCGTTGAAGCAGGTCAGCGAGATTCAAGGTGGGCGGGATACTGAGGTGCGGCAGACGCCGTTGGTTGACCTTACCAAGGGTTGATTTTCGCCGTCTTTGCGAAAAGCCGCTTATTGGCCGAAAAAACGCTTACAAATTTGAGCTACTGGCTTGTTGGCCGATATTGCAGTGCTTCGGCCAAGTGCTCGCGTCTGATTTCATCGACTTGTTCAAGATCCGCAAGAGTGCGCGCTACTTTGAGCAGTCGATGGGCCGCTCGCAGTGACAAGGTCAGTCGTTCACACGCCGTCTCCAGCCAGGTTTCGTCTGTTGTGGATAACTTGCAGTGTCTGCGCAGGCCCGGCAAGTCGAGAAAGGCATTGGCACAGCCTTGGCGCTTTTGTTGCCGTTCTCGTGCATCGGCAACCAACCCGGCGGCGGTGGCAGTGTCGTCGCCGGGTTTTAACGCAGGATTCAATGCCGTGGCTTCGCGAGCAACCGTCAGGTGCAGATCAATACGATCCAGCAGTGGCCCCGACAGTTTGTTGCGATAGCGCTGAACCATGTCCGGCGTACAGGAACAACGGCCACTCGGTTCGCCAAGATATCCACAGGGGCAGGGATTCATCGCGGCGACCAGTTGAAAGCGAGCCGGGAAGCGTACGCGGTCCTTGGCGCGGGAAATCACGATGTGGCCGGATTCGAGTGGCTCTCTCAACACCTCCAATACCTTGCGATCAAATTCCGGGAGTTCATCGAGGAACAGCACGCCATGGTGAGCGAGGGTGATTTCTCCCGGTTGCGGTTTTGAGCCACCGCCCACCAGTGCCGGTCCTGAGGCGGAGTGGTGTGGCTGTCGGAAGGGGCGCTGTGGCCAGTGGCTCAGTGGTACACAACTGGCGACGGATTGAATCGCTGCGACTTCCAGTGCTTCGCTCTCGGCCAGGGGTGGCAGCAGCCCTGGCAATCGGCTCGCCAATAGCGTCTTGCCTGTACCCGGCGGCCCGCTGAACAGCAGGTTATGCGCACCCGCTGCCGCAATCAGCAGTGCGCGTTTGGCTGCCATTTGCCCCTGGACTTCATTCAAGTCGGGATAGGGTTTGCTGGCGTAGAGCAAACCATTGGAGGCGTAAGGCTCGATGGGTGTGTGCCCATTGAAATGCGCCACCGCCTGCAGCAGATGGTCCACTGCGATGACCTTCAACCCTGACGCCAGGCAGGCCTCTTCGGCATTCGCCTGCGGCACCATCAACCAGCGCCCGGCCTTGCGCGCCGCCAATGCCGCCGGCAGCACCCCACGGACGGGCCGCACTGCACCGGAAAGCGCCAGCTCCCCCAGGCACTCCACGTCATCCAGTGTCAGCGTCGGCACCTGCACGCTGGCCGAGAGAATCCCCAAGGCAATCGCCAGATCGAACCGCCCGCCATCCTTGGGCAAATCCGCGGGCGCCAGATTCAACGTGATCCGTCGCGCCGGAAATTGCAGCCCCGAATTGATGATCGCGCTGCGCACCCGGTCCTTGCTTTCCTTCACTGCGGCTTCAGGTAGACCGACCATTGTCAACGACGGCAAGCCGTTGGCCAGATGAACTTCTACGGTAACGGCAGGCGCTTCCACGCCCACCTGGGCGCGGCTGTGGACGATGGAGAGGGACATGGTCGTTCCTTGAAATTACGGGGAGCCGCTTCCTGCGGTTTTTCAAGGGTAGTCAGGAGATGAGCATTTCGCGTGGTGTCAGGGAAGGTGAATTTTCGCAGGATGTTGCGAGCTATCGCCGGACGGGCGGGCAGCAAAAAACCGCCATTCAAGCGGTTCTTTGGTAAACAGTTTCAGACTCTTTTACCGGCAAGTAAGCCCGGAGGTTCAAGGTCTTTGCCGTGAGCCGCAGCGACATCAAGAAATCGTTGTTGATTGGCTGAAATCTTGCCGCCTAGCCGAAGTGCTTCAGCATGATATTGAATAATGAGTAAAAGCTTGGCTTTTCGCTTTCTTTGAATCATGGACACCTCCTGTGCCTTGGAGTGAGATCGATACTATTAATCGTCCAGGTAAATGACAAGTCGATTGTTCTGGTCGAAGCTGAATCCGAGGTTCTGGTAGTAGGGGACGACATTTGGGCCAGGATCCTGAATCTCTATTTCTTTGCACCCCAGCATTCGTGCATAGGTATCTGTAGCCAGCAGTGCCATCGGAGCGATCAAGCCACGAAGAGGATGAGACCTGTCTGGGTGACCCTGCAAAAGAATGATCTTTATGCAAATAGCGCTTTTACGCGGAGTGGCATAACACAGACCACATAGTTTCTGTTCGTACCAGATGGCCAAATCCAGTCCCTTGGCATCTTTGCACTTCCAGTTCGACACGCTTTCCCATGGGAAGAGTGCAGCTTCCAACCACGGGAGGCAGGCAGTAATCGCAGCTGGAGTTATTGGGTCGAACCTAACCGCCTCGGTGTTGAGTTTCCTGGCCCGAGATTTACAGTCCTTGACGAACATTTTATATGCGAGCTTTCGTGCATCTGATTTGTAAGTCTGGTTTCGAAGTTCGGTGCCTTTTCCTTTTCTTCTCATTGCTGGCGTCTATCGAGTAACAAGGCGAAAAGCGTAAAGAAAAGGGTGAGGACTGATAAATCAGGCCGGAGCGCCGCTTTTTGTAGGACCCTGCCGAGAAAGATGAAGGACGTCGGTGAAAGAGCGTGGATGGTCTTGCCGGATGAAGGTTGCTGCTTATGATCTCGCTGAATGCAGCCTTAGGAGGCGTGAATGAACAGGAATGGGATGCGCCCGATTCATCCTGGCGAAATTCTCAGCGAGGAGTTTTTGAAGCCACTGGGCGTTACAACCGATGCTCTGGCTCGCTCGTTGAACGACCCGGAGGCGGAAATAAGCGATGTTGTGAATCAGCGGAGCGGTGTCAGTGTTGGTCTGGCGCAAAAGCTATCCATCAACCTGAACACCACGCCCGAGTTCTGGCTGAATCTGCAATCGACCTACGAGTTGCGCTCGGCCCAGATCGAGCGTGGTTGAACGTTAAATATTCAAAGCGACTGCAAGACGAGTGAAGCCCGCTTCCACCACGGTTTTACCGGGCGTCTTGCCTGCTCCTGCTCTGTCATCATCTGCGGCACATCCTGCAACCGAATCCACGGCTGGTTGTTCCAGTGCAGCAGGCTCAACGACATTTCCGGCCAGTTGAGCAGGCTCAGTTGCGGGCGTTCGGTTGTGGTGGGGTATTGGGCATCTCGCAGGGCGGGAACAACTTCGTGGGTGAGCCATTCACGCAGAGCTCGGTACTCGGGGCAGTAGTGGTAGACCAGTAATGCGTAGACGCCGGATTCGCTGACCAGCAGGGTGTTTTCGATATGTCCGTGGATGAGGGTTTTGGCTGTTTGGTATTGGTCGGGGTCGAGTTTTCGGACTTGGCGGTCGTTGAGGTAGATGCGTAGCAGTCGCCCTAGGTCGCGGGCGCTGAACCAGGGTTGGTTTTGTATAAGGAGGGCGTGGAGGTGGAGTTTGTGGCGGGTGAAGACTTGCGGAATCAGGTAAGCATCATCTCGATTCATTGATACAGCTCCTTTTGCTTAAGGGCTGCCGGCAATTGTCGCCAAACAATTGGGTGGCAGTTGTACGCGGGTTGGCGAACCGGAGCAAAAGGAACCCGGCAGACCCGGAGATCTCCCACGCACAACCGCCATGACTTGCGTCGATGGTCGTCATGCTCCTTTAGCTTCCGGGTCGCCAAACCCAGTGCTGAACATTCAGCTGAGGGTGAGCTTAGGAACCGGAGATCTGCGGCGCAATCGGACGGCGGTGTGATGTTTGTAGGACGTTGCCGGGATTGTTGCGGGGCTTGCGATCAAAAGATCACAGCCTGCGGCAGCTCCTACAGGTGAAGTGCAAGGTCGTGCCGACCTTCAATCGCGAGCAGGCTCGCTCCCACAGGGGGACTGCATTTCACATCAGAATTTATTCAGTCGGCGGATTCAGCTTCGCTTCCAGCTCCGCCACCTTCGCCTCAAGGCTCTCCAGCCGAGCCCGCGTGCGTGCCAGCACGACCATCTGGCTATCGAATTCTTCCCGGCTCACCAGATCCAGTTTGCTGAAGCCGCTCTGCAGCAGCATTTTGAACTGGCTTTCGATTTCAGCTTTCGGCAGAGGCGTGTCGCCGCTGAAGAGGCGGGAGGCGGTGCCGGTGAGGGCGTCGAGGAAGTCTTTTGGCGCAAGCATGGGCAATGTCCTGGAAACAATGACGGGCAGTGTATCACGCAGTGTCTATAGTCATTTGCGCGGGCAAGGGATGCACACTTTTCGCGCATGGGGACGGACGGTGTCGCACCGTTGTTGTGCGTATCGCGTCGGGTGTTGTTGCGAAGTAGCAGTCATCTGCGGGTAAAGGCTTGAAAACAGTAGTTTTTGTGGAGATGGCAAGCTTTCTGCTTAGACCCTGATGACCCATGCACTGATGCAGTCACTGTGACGAACGCAGTGCGCCAAGCGAAGCGGGGGAGTGTTTCGTGAGGAGCGTCGGACGGGCAGGTCAGGGCCGACGATGCGTTACAAAGCCAGGCACTGCGCTTAGACTTGAGACGGGTTTGTTTTCCTGGGGCAAGTCCACCAATTCGGGAGAGAGTTTTCATGAAGCTAGTCACTGCCATCATCAAGCCGTTCAAGCTGGACGACGTACGCGAGTCGCTGTCCGAGATCGGCGTGCAGGGCATTACCGTCACTGAAGTCAAAGGCTTTGGTCGGCAGAAGGGTCACACCGAGCTGTATCGCGGCGCGGAATACGTGGTCGATTTCCTGCCCAAGGTGAAGATCGACGTCGCCATCGACGACAAGGATCTGGACCGGGTAATCGAGGCCATCACCAAGGCTGCCAACACCGGCAAGATCGGTGACGGCAAGATCTTCGTGGTCAATCTGGAACAGGCGATTCGCATCCGTACCGGCGAAACCGATACCGACGCAATCTAAGCCGCCACAAACCCAACGCCCCAGGAGAAAACAATATGACTCTGCGTAAATTCGCAGGGCTAGGAGCCCTGTTGTCCATCGTAATGCCCAGCCTTGCTCTGGCGGCAGACGAAGTGGCGGCCCCAGTCCTCAACTCCGGCGACACCGCCTGGATGATGACCTCGACGGCCTTGGTGCTGTTTATGACCATTCCCGGCCTCGCGCTGTTCTACGGCGGCATGGTTCGGTCGAAAAACATTCTTTCCGTGATGATGCAGTGCTTCGCCATTACCGGTCTGATCAGCGTCCTGTGGGTCATTTATGGCTACAGCATCGCGTTCGACACCACGGGCATGGAGCAAGGCGTCGTCAACTTCAACTCGTTCTTCGGCGGCATGGGCAAGGCATTCCTCGCCGGCATCACGCCAGCCAGCCTGACCGGCCCTGCGGCGCTGTTCCCTGAGGCGGTATTCGTCACCTTCCAGATGACCTTCGCGATCATCACCCCGGCGCTGATCGTCGGTGCGTTCGCCGAGCGGATGAAGTTCTCCGCGATGCTGGTGTTCATGGGCATCTGGTTCACCCTGGTGTATGCGCCGATCGCGCACATGGTCTGGTCCGGCAACGGCGGCCTGATGTGGGACTGGGGCGTGCTCGATTTCGCCGGTGGCACAGTGGTGCACATCAACGCCGGTGTGGCTGGTCTGGTTGCCTGCCTGGTGCTGGGCAAGCGCAAGGGCTTCCCGACCACGCCGATGGCTCCGCACAACCTCGGTTACACCCTGATGGGCGCGGCCATGCTGTGGGTTGGCTGGTTCGGTTTCAACGCCGGTTCCGCCGCTGCGGCCAATGGCACCGCCGGCATGGCGATGCTGGTAACTCAGATTGCTACCGCCGCTGCCGCACTGGGCTGGATGTTTGCCGAGTGGCTCACCCACGGCAAGCCTAGCGCACTGGGCATCGCTTCGGGCGTGGTTGCCGGTCTGGTGGCAATCACCCCGGCTGCCGGCACTGTCGGCCCGATGGGCGCGCTGGTAATCGGTCTGGCGGCTGGCGTGGTGTGCTTCTTCTGCGCCACCACCCTCAAGCGCAAGCTCGGCTATGACGACTCCCTGGACGCCTTCGGTGTGCACGGTATCGGCGGTATCCTCGGCGCAATCCTGACCGGTGTGTTCGCTGCTCCGTCCCTGGGTGGCTTCGGCACCGTGACCGACATCGCCGCGCAAGTGTGGATTCAGTGCAAAGGCGTGGGCTTCACGGTGATCTACACCGCGATCGCTACATACATCATCCTCAAGGTGCTGGATGCGGTCATGGGCTTGCGTATCAACGAAGAAGAAGAGGCGGTCGGCATCGATCTGGCGCTTCACAACGAACGCGGCTACAACTTGTAAGCAAGCGCTAAAAAAACTGCCCGGCTTGCCGGGCATTTTTTTGTCTGGAATTTGTTGTTGAAGGCTGGGCTGAAAGGTTTTTTCCTACAGGTTTTACGATGTTTACGTCGGGTGTTTTTGTGCAGCCAAAGGCTTACAGGATTGAAGGAATATTAGGGCCTTTGTTTTTTCCCAGAGCGCGCTAGAATGCGCCCCGAACGTGCGGAGAACTGTATGTGGCAACAGACTCTGATTACCTTGCGGGCGAGGCCCCGGGGCTTTCATCTGGTAACGGACGAGTTACTCGCCGGCCTGCCTGAACTCAAGGCGTGTCGGGTCGGTCTGTTGCATTTGTTGCTGCAGCATACCTCGGCGTCGTTGACCATCAACGAGAACGCCGATCCGGCGGTACGTCGCGACTTCGAACGATTTTTCAATCGTCTGATCCCACAAGGAACAGACGGCTATGAGCATAACGACGAAGGCCTGGACGACCTCCCGGCGCACTTCAAGGCCAGCGTGCTTGGCTGTCAGCTCAGTTTGCCGATTTCGGCAGGCCAGCTGGCGTTGGGGACCTGGCAAGGCGTTTATCTGGGCGAGCACCGTGATCATGGCGGTGCCCGTAAAGTCCTCGCCACCGTACACGGTGAAGAGGCATAGCCGCTGGTCAGCAGCGGCTGTTGAATTTTTTCCTGCTGCCTTCGACAGAGGGCAAAGCTGGGCTATAACTAATCTGCTTTTCGCAAGTCATGAGGTAGAACATGAGCGACGATGATCTGGAAAACGACGACCTCGAAGTAGGCGACGACGACGAAACCGAAGAAGGTCTGGAAGCAGCGGCGGAAGACGTCGCTGAAGACGACGGCAGTGATGCGCCGGTTCCGGCTGCCAAAGGCAAGGCCAAGGCAGCGGTATCGGTCGATGAATTGCCAAGCGTCGAAGCCAAGAACAAGGAACGCGATGCTCTCGCGCGGGCCATGGAGGAGTTTTTGGCCAAGGGTGGCAAGGTGCAGGAAGTGGAGGCCAATGTGGTCGCCGATCCGCCCAAGAAACCGGACAACAAGTACGGCAGCCGGCCTATCTGAGCCTGCTACCCGCTTGCTGAAAAAGCCCGCCGTCGCTGCGGGCTTTTTCATGCCTGAAACAAAAATATGAAACCTGTGGTGATCCCTGTGGGAGCGGCGGTGCGGCGATCCCACATTGGTTCTGTGTCAGGCTGAGGCCTTGTTCCACCGCGCCAACAGCGCCGGCAAATCGGTCAGGCTGCGAATCTCCGCATCCGGCAACCGTTCGGCTTCCCAGACCTTGCCCGCCGGGTTGAACCAGATTGCCCGCATTCCCGCCTGCTGCGCACCGGCAATGTCATCGCCCGGATGATCGCCAATGTGCACCGCCGTTTCAGCGGTCGCGCCACCACGCTGCAAGGCCTCCTGAAACAGTCGCGCATCGGGTTTGGCGATGCCGATGTCTTCGGCGCACAACGCAAACTTGAAGTAATCCGCCAGGCCCAGCCGACGCACATCGGCGTTGCCATTGGTGATCACGCCGAGAGCGTAATGGTTGGCGAGAATTTCCAGGGTCGGTTCGACCTCTGGAAACACTTCGATCTGATGCCGGGCATGCAGGAACACTTCAAAGCTCTTGTCCGCCAGATCCGAGGCTTCTGCATGGGTGTAGCCAGACTCTTCGAGTGCATGGAACAGCACCCGCCGACGCAATGCGCTGATGCGGTGCTTGAGGCCAGGCTCGTTGCTCAACACGCGCTCACGAATGGTCCACAGATGCTCCACCGGCACCGCCCCAAGGTTGGGTGCGTACTCGGTCAGCCATTCACGCAAAACGGCTTCGGCGCTGACGATGACGGGGGCGGTGTCCCACAAGGTGTCGTCGAGGTCGAAGGTGATCAACTGAATGCTCATGAATCGTCGCCCTTAATGCGTTTGGCCCTTGGGTGGGCGTTGTCGTAGACCGTGGCCAGGTGCTGGAAGTCCAGGTGGGTGTAGATCTGCGTAGTCTTGATGTCCGAGTGGCCGAGCAGTTCCTGTACTGCGCGCAGGTCCTGGGAGGATTCCAGCAAATGGCTGGCGAAGGAGTGCCGCAACATGTGCGGGTGCAGGTTCTGCCCCAGTTCGCGCTCGCCGGCAGCCTTGACCCGCACCTGGATCGCCCGGGGGCCGAGGCGGCGGCCTTGCTGGCTGACAAACACCGCATCGTCTGCCGGGTTGGCCATCGCCCGCAGCGGCAACCATTGTTCCAGTGCTTCGCGAGCCTTTTTACCCACCGGCAACAGTCGGGTCTTGCTGCCCTTGCCGAGCACCTGGACCATGCCGTCGGCCAGGTCGAGCTGATCGAGATTGAGTCCGGTCAGCTCCGACAGGCGCAGCCCCGAGGAGTAGAACAGTTCCAGAATCGCCTGGTCCCGGCGTGCGAGAAAGTCGTCCTCCACACCACCTTCCAGCAGTTGCAGGGCGCGGTCGGTATCGAGGGTTTTCGGCAGGCGGCGTTCGCCTTTGGGCGGTGCGAGGCCATTGGCTGGATCGTGGTCGCACAGGCCTTCACGGTTCAGGTAGTGATAGAGCCCGCGAACGGCTGACAGCAATCGCGCCAGGCTACGGGACGATTGGCCTTGGGCATGCAGGCGGGCAACCAGGCTGCGCAGGCGCTGGATGTCCAGCGCCGTCCAGCTGCCGATGTTCTGTTTGATGCACCAGCCCAGCACTTTATCGAGGTCGCGGCGGTAGGCCGACAGCGTGTGTGGCGACACCTGCCGCTCACTGCGCAGGTGTTCGCAGTAAGCGTCCAGTTGTCGTTCCATGTTCAGCGTACCGAGCGCAGGGAGTTGTTGACCCGTGGCAGCACGCGACCCATGACTTCAGCGATGTAGCTCAGGAACAAGGTGCCCACCGAGCTTTTGTAGTGTTGCGGATCACGGCTGGCGATGGCCAGGATGCCGTGGATGCCTTGATGGCTGATGGCAACGACCGCGGTGGAGCCGATCTGCTTGCGCTGTTCTTCGCCGAACAGGAAGTCCAGCTCATGCTCGCGCAGGCTGCCACTGACACTTTTGTCTTCCGAGAGCAAACCGCCGATGGCCACCTGGGCTTCCGCGTGAGTGACCCAGCGGCCCACCGGCATGGCGTTGTCGCCGAGCAGGATGAGGCTGACGAAGGGCACCTGGAATTCCTGGCGCAGGCTGTCTTCGACGCACATCACTACATCTTCCAGGCTGGCTGCGTCCATCAGCGCCAGGATCAGGCGACGGGTCTTTTCGAACAATCGGTCGTTGTCCCGGGCCACGTCCATCAAATGCGACAGGCGATGACGCAGTTCAATGTTGCGGTCGCGCAGGATGGTCATCTGACGCTCCACCAGCGACACGGTATCACCGCGACGATGGGGAATACGCAGGGACGGGAGCAGCTCTTCGTGCTCGACGAAGAAGTCCGGATGAGCCTCCAGGTACGCGGCAATAGCCGCCGCCTCCAGGCTTTCGGACGGTGATTCGTCAGCTTGTCGCGCGGGTACCTGAGGCTTGTCGGTCATAGGTTTCGCTCACTCAAAGACGCACTTGTCCTTCATATACGCGCACTGCCGGGCCGGTCATCATCACCGGTTGGCCAGGGCCTGCCCACTCTATGGACAAGCGCCCGCCAGGCAGGTCGATCAATAGCGGCGAATCCATCCACCCCTGGCTGATCGCGGCCACTGCGGCGGCGCAGGCGCCGGTTCCGCAAGCCTGGGTTTCCCCGGCTCCACGCTCCCAGACTCGCAACTGCGCGCGGCTCCGGTCGATGACCTGGAGAAAACCGACATTGACCCGTGCCGGGAAGCGCGGGTGATGTTCGATTTTCGGCCCCAGTTCATGCACCGGCGCGTTGTTGATATCGCTGACCCGCAGCACGGCATGGGGGTTGCCCATGGACACGGCAGCCAGATCGACCGGGGTGCCGTCGACGTCGACCTGATAACTCGTGGCCTGCTCCGGTGCCTGGAACGGAATATCCGCCGGCACCAGGCGCGGGGCGCCCATGTTGACGCTGATCTGGCCATCGTTACGCACGTCGAGCTCGATGACGCCGCTTTTGGTCTCGACGCGAATCAGCCGCTTTGCGGTCAGGCGCTTGTCGAGCACGAAGCGGGCGAAACAGCGCGCACCGTTGCCGCATTGTTCCACTTCGGAACCGTCGGAGTTGAAGATCCGATAGCGGAAATCCACGTCCGGGTTGCTCGGCGCCTCGACGATCAGCAATTGGTCGAAACCGATGCCGGTGTGCCGGTCGCCCCATTGCTTGGCATGCTTGGGCAGGATGTGCGCGTGCTGGCTGACCAGGTCGAGGACCATGAAATCATTGCCCAGGCCGTGCATCTTGGTAAAACGCAGCAGCATGGTTTTACTCCGGCAGCAGGCTTTCGCCAGCAAACAACTCGGCTACCGTTTCACGGCGACGCACTTCAAATGCCCGATCACCGTCCACCAACACTTCTGCGGTACGGCCGCGGGTGTTGTAGTTGGAGCTCATGACAAACCCGTAGGCACCGGCCGAATGCACGGCCAGCAGGTCACCTTCTTCCAGCGCCAGCTGACGGTCCTTGGCCAGGAAGTCGCCGGTCTCGCAGATCGGGCCGACGATGTCGTAGGCGCGGGCAGCGGAGGTGCGCGGGCGCACGGCAGTGACGTCCATCCAGGCTTGGTACAGCGCCGGGCGGATCAGGTCGTTCATGGCCGCGTCGACGATGGCGAAGTCTTTGTGCTCGGTGTGCTTGAGGTATTCGACCTGGGTCAGCAATACACCGGCGTTGGCGACGATGAAGCGGCCCGGTTCGAACACCAGTGCCAGGTCACGGCCGTCGAGGCGCTCGCGCACGGCCTTGATGTAGTCGGCAGCCAGTGGCGGCTCCTCGTCCTTGTATCGCACGCCCAGGCCGCCACCGAGATCGATGTGGCGCAGGTAGATGCCGCAATCGCCAAGGCGGTCGACCAGGCCCAGCAGGCGGTCGAGAGCGTCGATGAACGGTGGCAGGGTGGTCAGTTGCGAGCCGATGTGGCAATCGACGCCGACCACTTCCAGGTTCGGCAGCTGCGCGGCACGCACGTACACATCTTCGGCGTCGGCGATGGCGATGCCGAACTTGTTCTCTTTGAGTCCGGTGGAGATGTACGGGTGGGTACCGGCATCGACGTCCGGGTTCACGCGCAGCGAAACCGGCGCGCGAACGCCCAGTTCGGCGGCGACCACTTGCAGGCGTTCCAGCTCGTCGGTGGATTCGACGTTGAAGCAGTGCACGCCGACTTCCAGGGCGCGACGCATGTCGTCACGGGTCTTGCCGACGCCGGAGAACACGATCTTGTCGGCGCTGCCGCCAGCGGCCAGTACACGTTCCAGTTCGCCACGGGAGACGATGTCGAAACCGGCGCCCAGGCGCGCCAGGACATTCAGTACACCCAGGTTGGAGTTGGCCTTGACCGCGAAGCACACCAGGTGCGGCATGCCGGCCAGTGCATCGGCGTAAGCCAGGTATTGGGCTTCGATGTGCGCGCGCGAGTAAACGTAGGTCGGTGTACCAAAGCGCTCGGCGATGGCAGACAGGGCAACACCTTCCGCGAACAGTTCACCGTCACGGTAGTTAAAAGCGTCCATGAGGTTCCCTTATTATTGGTAGACGTCGTGCTTGTGTGCTTTGGAGGCAGGCTGCTGCTGCGACGACTTGGCTTGCTCGACAGGGTCCTGGTCTTCATCGGGCAGGTACAGCGGGCCTTTTTGACCGCAGGCCGACACAAGGCAGGCAACCGCGAGGAGCGCAGCAAGGGAAGAGATCAGGCGCTTCATGGCGAAATCCTTGAAAATGCATTAATTGCGCCGGAGTATACCGGCCACCCGGCAGCTTGCCTATGCAACGGACCGCCCGTCCGGCGGGGCTTGGCCGCAAGCACATCGAACCCACGGGTAGGGCAACTGGTCGTTATCCTTTGCAATCGACGGGGCTCGGTCGTATCTTGCGGCGCTTGAGCCTGATCAGACACTTTTTGAGGTTGCCGTAATGAGTTTGTCCGAAGCGCGTTTCCATGACCTTGTCGATGCCACCCAGCAAACCCTGGAGGACATCTTTGACGAGAGCGACCTGGATATCGACCTCGAAAGCTCGGCCGGTGTGCTGACCGTCAAGTTCGAGAACGGCAGCCAGTTGATCTTCAGTCGCCAGGAGCCGCTGCGTCAGCTGTGGCTGGCGGCGGTTTCCGGTGGTTTTCACTTCGACTACGACGAAGAAAGCGAGCGCTGGATGTGCGACAAGAGCGAAGAGCAGTTGGGTGAAATGCTTGAGCGTATCGTCCAGCAGCAGGCCGGTGTCGAGCTCGATTTCGAAGGCCTGTGAGATCGTGACCCAGCCTGCGCCTGTTCGTGCTCCCAAGCCGCTCTACAGTAACGTCAGTCCGGCGGTGCCATCGCCCTGCAGCGGTGTGTGCCGGCTGGACGAGCAGAAAGTCTGCCTGGGCTGCTTCCGTCACGTCGAAGACATCCGCGAATGGCGTTCGGCCGATGACGAACGTCGGCGGGTGATTTGCGTGCAGGCTTCGAATCGCAAGGCTGGCGCTCTGTAGGAGCTGCCGAAGGCTGCGATCTTTTGGCAGCTCTGAAGATTGCCGAAGAACAAGATCAAGAGATCGCAGCCTGCGGCAGCTCCTACGCCGCCGTGTGGCGGCTTGTATATTTTTTGAGCTGTGATAGTGTCCAGAAACGCCTCAACCCATCGAGGCTGATGAAAACCCCGCCTTTTTCTGGCGGGGTTTTGCTTTTTTCGTGCAGAAGAAAGGAGTCTGCCCAGATCATGACCGCACCTTCCATCACCCTTACCCGTCTGGACGTACAGCGTCTGGAGCGTCTGATCGACAGCCTGGACGACACGCTGCCGGGCGTTATTGCGCTGCAAACCGAACTGGATCGCGCCGATACCCTGGTCGGCCACGATGAAGTGCCGGCGGATGTCGTGACCATGAATTCCCGAGTGCATTGCCGCGAAGAAGGCAGTGGCAAGGACTACCACCTGACCCTGGTGTACCCCAAGGATGCAAATGCCGACGAAGGCAAGGTCTCGATCCTGGCGCCCGTGGGCAGCGCGTTGCTGGGCCTGAAGGTTGGCCAGCACATCGATTGGCCGGCTCCGGGCGGCAAGACCCTGAAGCTGACGTTGCTGGAAGTCGAATCGCAGCCGGCCAATGGCGGCGCGTTCCCGGAGTGAGACCCCCTCAGGCCTGATCAAGCGCCTCGTTCAACGCGTGCTCCAGGTCTGCCTTGTAGCGCAGGTACAGATGGGTGGAACTCTGCCCTTCGCCCAGCAGGCCTGACAGGTCGAGATCGGTGATGTAGCAGCGGTAGCGTTCGGTTTCCCGGCGCTGCCCGACGATTTCCCGGGCGACCACGCGGAACAACTGGTCGCCATGTTCCAGCTCGGAAAACTCCCGTTGATTGCAATACAACGTCACCTGCACCTGACCCGGTGCGGCTTTGCCGACGATCGCCTGCACGTCGTAGAACGGCTTGTTCACCGGCGTCTGCGGTGCCGGCCGGGCTTCGATGCGGCGCGCCCGGCCAGGGCCTGACGGCAGCAGCTGGCAATACAGGGTGTCGAGGTTCAAGGGGTGGGCCGCGTCCATCGGCAACAGGGCATCGCGACGGTACTGGATCGATTGCAGGAAACGCTGCAGCGGCACCAGCAGGCTTTGCTCATCGTGCCAGGGCAGGCGTTGCTGCCACAGGGCGTTGAACTCATCGAGCACGTACAGATCAGCCTGATCTTCATTGACCCGGTAGAACACTTGAATGCAGTCCGGCTGGCCCGTTGGCAGGAACAGCGCGAGGTCGTGGTCTTCCAGCGCCTTCGGATCGAGGTGCAACGGACTGTAGCTCGTCATTTCCTTGCCCAGGTAATCGATCAGTGCCGGCAGAGTGGCCAGTGCTATGTGCTGGACCTGGCCCGGCACCAACTCCAGCACGTGGTAGTGCTGCTGGACCTGGATCAGGTAGCGATGATTGAGCCGGCTCAGCAGCAGGTTCTGCGCGGTATCGAGGATTTCCTCGACCCGTTGGGCAATGAACTGCGCGCGGTTATGGCAGAAGCAGCGCACCCTCAGCTTCGGCTGTTGTGATCCGGTTGGCAGGTTGTTGAGGTAGTCGCGGATGCAGTCGAGCAGGGCGTGGGGACCGTCGTAGCGGCCGACCAGGACTTCGTTCCAGCTATTGAGCGTGACCTGGTCCAGGGTCAGCACCAGATTTTCCCGGACACCGGCGTAGCTCAGGGAGTCGGTGCGTTCGGTGGTCATGAGGATGTTCAGGTCGCGATGGTGCTTGAGCGGATCGATGCCGACATTCACCAGGATCAGCACTTCACTCGGTACGCTTGCGCGCAACAGAGGTTCCTCGGCGACGGTGGGCAAGGGCAGGGCGATGGTCTGTTGCAGGCTGCCAAGCAGATTGAACAGTTCGAATTCACTCAAGTTGCTGGTGCCGGGGTGCAAGGCCAGGCGGGTGCTGCTGTCGATCACGCCATTGCGGTGGCACCAGGTCAGCAGTTCGAGCAGGTGACGGCTGCGTTTGATCGGCGCGAAATGTTCCCACTCCAGTGCCGTCAGGCTGCCGTTGTACAAGCCCCACTGGCTTTGCCCCGGTTCTTTCTTGTTCGGTGCGTGCACCAGCGTCAGGGTGTCTTCAGCCAGATCCGGGGCGATGCCAGGGTTGATGAATTCGACTTTGCCGGCCTTGCGCTCGAAAGCGGCATACAGGCGACGGCCGAGGACGCTCAGGTCGCGTTTGTTGATACGGCTGACCGTTTGTTCGTGACGGGCAAACTGGGTGAGGAAGCGGTAGCTGTAGTTCAGCTCGTTGACCAGTGCCCGCCGTTCGGAGCCGACCTGGCGGACTTTCCACTGGCTGCGGCTGTCGAGCAGGGTCAGTTGCCGCTGGTCCCAGTGCCATTCATGGGCCAGGCGCTCGAGCAAAGAGCGCTGCCAGCTCTGGGTGCGGCTGTTGCCGGTGAGTTTGCGATTGACCTTCAGGTACAACGCGCGACGCACCAGTTCCAGGCGTTCCGGTTCGTTGCGGGCAATCAGGTATTCCTCGATGCGCCGGTACACCACGACGTATGGATCCAGCTCGTCGAGGTCGAGCCGGTTGGCGAACACCGCCTGCTTGAAGCGCAGGCTCAGGCAATGGACCCTGGGGTGTTCACTGGCATAAACCTCAGTCAGCAGCAGCTTGAGAACCGACTTGTAGGGCGACTCGATGCCCTTGAACAGCTGCCAGAGCCCGGCACCGATAAATTCGCCGGGAGGGATGTAGGCCAGGTTGCCGAGGTCGAGGGTTTCATCGGCACGGATGAAGCGTTTGGAGATCAAGGCATGGGTGTAGCGGTCGTAGCTCGACTCTTCGTAGACCGGCACCAGCCACCAGATCGGTGTGCGCCCGGCGAGCCAGATCGCGGTGCGGTAAAACTCGTCCAGCAACAGGTAGTGCTGGGTAGTGCCGCAATCCTCCGAGCTCAGTTGGGTATCACGCTCACCGCGGACGAAACGGCTCGGATCGATCAAGAAAAAATGCGCTTCGGCGCCCTGGCTGGCGGCCCAGGCTTCCAGCAACTGGCATTTCTTGCGCAGCTCGACGAGTTCGTTTTCGCTCAGGTCCGGCCCATGGCAGACCCACACATCCATGTCGCTCTGGTCAGCCTGCGCCAGGGTGCCGAGGCTGCCCATCAGGAACAGACCATGAATTGGTCTTGGCGGGTTGCTGCCGTGGCGCGGCTTATAGGAAAACGAGCGGGTCAGGCGCTGGGCTTCAGCGAGGACATTGGCATCCGGTTCGAAATTCGACAGCCCGGCCGGCGTACCGCCCGAAACATAGCCGGGCAACAGCGGATGGTTAACGTGGAAAAACAGCGGCAGCAAGGTCAGAACCCCTTGCTGGCGGGTCGACAACCCTTCCATGGCGCGAGCCATGCGTCCTTCGTTGAGTTTCAGAAAGCGTGCGCGCAGCTGGCTGAGAACCTTGCGATCGATTCCCTCGTCCAGATCAGGGCGGATTTCGTGGGTGCGCGTCATGTCAGCTCAAACCGGCTCGCAGGGCTCGGACGTGGGGCTCTTCGGATGTGGGGCAGTTTAGCGCCTTGGGGCGAGGACTTTTAAGCTGATTTTGTTTTTCTGGCGTCAGATTTCTAACGATTGGGGGCAGGCATCAGGGGAATGTGCCCGCGGAAATCCCTGGGTCGGGGTCTCCGTGGGCGATGCGGCAGAATTCAGGCTGTTACTTCGGCGTTAAGAATGGTCAGCACGGATTGCACATTTTGCGCGGCGTCACGACCCAGGCTGGTCAGGTAACCGCCGTCAGGTTGGTCGGTCAGTTCTTTTTCAAAGAGGCGTTTGGCGGCGGCAATGTGTTTCGGGGCAGCGGTCTGATGAATTTTCAGACCTTCCTGGGAACTGTCCAGGTTGAAGAGTGCGAGGACTTCCAGTTCGGCAACCAACTCAGGGGTAAGCGACATAAGGACTCCAGACTTTCTAGGAATTGGACGACAGCGCCCCTAAGGTGATCCCACTTGCGCGGCATGTCCAGTGCTCGCGACAGGGTTTTTTGCCTCGGGTAGCCTTCCCCCGGCGGATGGTGGGGCAGCGGGGTGTTTCCAGTGTAGTCAGGTGTCGGGAGACGGCAGGCAGGATTGGCAACAAAATGTGTGTAGCTTGCTTTCCTGTGGCGAGGGAGCTTGTCGGATCGCCGCACCGTCCCGCTCGGCTGCGAAGCAGTCGCAAAGCTTTTGGGGCCGCTTCGCGACCCAGCGGGAGCAAGCTCCCTCGCCACAAGAATCTATTTCGATGCTTACTGCTTTTCCGGCGGCAACTCGGGCAAGGCGCGCAGGGCAGCTTCGTACCATTCGGTGTTGAACGCGCGGTCTTCTTCGAGGATCGAGTCGATTTCTACCGCCAAAACGTGAGCCATCAGGTTGAGAATTTCTTCGCGTTCGTAACCCACCAGTGTCAGCTTGTTGAACGTCGCCTTGGCAGCCGGCGGGTTGTCGCTTTCGATCTGGTTTTCGATGGCCTGGATCAGGGTGCTTTCGGCGAACTCTTCTTCGTCGTTGTCGATATCGGTTGGCTCGCTCATGGCAGGCTCCTAAGGGAAAGGCGGCCAGTTTACCCGCATTCAGCGGCGTGATGCTGCTGGCAAGAATCCCGGCAGCGTTCTATAAACAGGCACTGCCCACCCCGCACGGCCTGGAGGCTATGTGATGTTTAAACTTTATGGATTTTGTGTCAGCAACTACTACAACATGGTCAAACTGGCGTTGCTGGAAAAAGGCCTGCCATTCGAGGAGGTCATGTTCGTCCCGACCCAGACCCCGGAGTCATTGGCGATCAGCCCGCGGGGCAAGGTCCCGGTGCTGGGTGTCGAGCAGGGCTACATCAACGAAACCAGCGTGATTCTCGAGTACATCGAACAAGCCCAAAAGGGCAAGCCACTGCTGCCGAATGAGCCGTTCGAGCGCGCGCAGGTGCTGGCGTTAGCCAAGGAAATCGAGCTGTACATCGAACTGCCGGCGCGTGCCTGCTTCCCGGAAGCATTTTTTGGCATGACGGTGTCGGAGGCGATCAAGGAAAAGAGCAAGGCTGAGTTGCTACTGGGGTTTGCCTCCCTGGCCAGGCACGGCAAATTCGCCCCTTATGTGGCTGGAGAAAGCTTGAGCATTGCCGATCTGTACTTCCAGTACAGCGTGTCATTGGCCAGTGCGGTCGGGCAGAAGGTGTTCGGGATTGATCTGCTGGCAGAAATGCCGGCGGCCAGGGCGTTGCTGGAACGTCTGGGACAGAACCCCAACGTTCAGCGAATTGCGGCGGACCGGGAGGCGGCGATGCCGGCGTTCATGGCGATGATCGCTGCCAAGAAGTAGTTCTGTGGGGTTTTGAAGTCCGGCATCGTCGGAACGCCGCCCGGAGCCGGCTCGCTCCCACAGGATTGGATGTGCGAACACTATCCAGTGTGGGAGCGAGCCTGCTCGCGAAGTTTTTGGCGATTTAGCGGCTGGCGAGCAGCGCCTGACCACGAGCCACGGCAGCCTTCACCTGCGCCGGCGCGGTGCCGCCGATGTGGTTACGGGCATTGACCGAGCCTTCCAGGGTCAACACGGCGAACACGTCCTGATCGATCTGGTCGCTGAACTTGCGCAGTTCTTCCAGGCTCATTTCCGCCAGGTCCTTGCCGCTGTCCACGCCGTACTTCACGGCATGGCCAACGATTTCGTGGCAATCACGGAATGGCAGGCCGCGACGCACCAGGTAGTCGGCCAGGTCGGTGGCGGTGGAGAAACCGCGCAGGGCTGCTTCGCGCATCATCGCGTGCTTGGGCTTGATCGCCGGCACCATGTCGGCAAAGGCCCGCAGCGAGTCGCGCAGGGTGTCAGCGGCGTCGAACAGCGGTTCCTTGTCTTCCTGGTTGTCCTTGTTGTAGGCCAGGGGCTGGCCTTTCATCAGGGTCAGCAGGCCCATCAGTGCGCCGAACACGCGACCGGTCTTGCCACGCACGAGCTCCGGCACGTCCGGGTTTTTCTTTTGCGGCATGATCGAGCTGCCGGTGCAGAAACGGTCGGGCAGATCGATAAACTGGAACTGCGCGCTGGTCCACAGCACCAGCTCTTCGGAGAAGCGCGACAGGTGCATCATCGCGATACTGGCCGCCGAGCAGAATTCGATGGCGAAATCACGATCGGAGACGTTGTCCAGCGAATTGCCGCCAACCGCGTCGAAACCCAGGAGTTGGGCGGTGTATTCACGATCGATCGGATAGGTGGTGCCGGCCAGCGCCGCGCTGCCCAATGGCATGCGGTTGGTGCGTTTGCGGCAGTCGACCAGGCGTTCATAGTCGCGGCTGAGCATTTCGAACCAGGCCAGCATGTGGTGCCCGAACGTCACCGGCTGTGCGGTCTGCAGGTGGGTGAACCCCGGCATGATGCTGGCGGCTTCGCGCTCGGCCTGCTCCAGCAGGCCTTTTTGCAGGCGGGTGATTTCGGCCAGGATCAGGTCGATCTCGTCACGCAGCCACAGACGGATGTCGGTGGCGACCTGATCGTTGCGGCTGCGGCCGGTGTGCAACTTTTTACCGGTCACGCCGATGCGGTCGGTCAGGCGTGCCTCGATGTTCATGTGAACGTCTTCGAGGTCGATGCGCCAGTCGAACTGACCGGCCTCGATTTCACCCTGGATGGTGTTCAGGCCATCGATGATGCTGTCGCGCTCGGCATCGGTCAGCACGCCGACCTTGGCCAGCATGGTGGCGTGGGCGATCGAGCCCATGATGTCGTGGCGATACAGGCGCTGGTCGAAGGTGACGGAGGCGGTGAAGCGGGCGACGAAGGCGTCGACGGGTTCACTGAAGCGGCCGCCCCAGGACTGATTGGTCTTGTCAGTGCTCATGAATTCGCTCGTATCGGCTTGAAGTAAGAAGGCGTGGAACGCTGGCGCGGATAATAACAGGGTTGCCAATCCTGTCGCTGACACTGGTCGATACGTTTTTTTGGGGGGCGAGAGCCCGGGCCCGGGCAATATCCGCGCATTTTTGCAGAACGATATTTTCCAATTGAGCAATATCGTCCCGGCAACCGTCTACAGTTGGACAGTAGGATCAGCGCACTTCTCGGTGCAGCCGCTGGCTATAAGAAGAGTGGGGTGTTCATATTGCGTATCAGCAAACCCTGTGGCGATGCATCGCCAACGCGGGCCTGGGCCGCCAATCGCCCGGCAGATGAAAATTTAGCCGCCGGACCAACGGCACTTTTTGGCGCTCGCGCTAGTCTTAGCGTGGATCGCGGTGACGGATGTCACTTCACCTGTCTACGCTATCCTTGTGCGAGACTCACGCAGGAATCCAGCGCAATATGAATGTCCTGATCGTTGATGACGAACCCTTGGCCCGAGAGCGCCTGAGCCGCATGGTTGGCGAACTCGAGGGATACAGTGTCCTGGAGCCTAGTGCCACGAATGGCGAAGAGGCGTTGGCACTGATCGACAGCCACAAGCCGGATATCGTGCTGCTCGATATCCGCATGCCCGGCCTGGATGGCCTGCAAGTGGCTGCTCGGTTATGCGAACGCGAAACTCCGCCCGCCGTGGTGTTCTGCGCCGGGCCCGATGAATTTGCCGTGGAAGCCTTACAGGCCAGCGCCGTAGGCTATCTGGTGAAACCTGTGAGAACTGAACAATTACATGACGCATTAAAGAGAGCCGAGCGCCCCAATCGTGCCCAGCTCGCCGCCCTGACCCGCCCTGCCGCCGAAAGCGGCAACGGCCCGCGCAGCCATATCAGCGCCCGAACCCGTAAGGGGATCGAGCTGATTCCGCTGGATCAGGTGGTGTATTTCATTGCCGACCACAAATACGTGACCTTGCGCCACGAAAGCGGCGAAGTGCTGCTCGATGAGCCGCTCAAGGCCCTCGAAGATGAATTCGGTGACCGTTTCGTGCGTATCCATCGCAATGCACTGGTCGCCCGTGAGCGTATCGAGCGATTGCAACGCACACCCTTGGGACATTTTCAGCTATTCCTGAAAGGCCTCAACGGTGATGCGCTGATCGTCAGCCGTCGTCATGTGGCTGGGGTACGCAAAATGATGCAACAGCTTTAAACAGCTGTTCGCAGGCCAATTTTACACCCGATTGCCGGACATCCGGGGCCAGGGAGGCCGAGTAGTATCTGATACAAGTCAAAGTGGATTTGGCTGAGCTGTTATTATCCGCCGTATCTATTCAGTACGGATTGATCCATGTCCTCTCGCCAGATCCGCATCGCCACCCGCAAAAGCGCTCTCGCCCTTTGGCAGGCCGAATACGTCAAAGCCCGTCTTGAAGCGGCTCATCCGGGCCTGCTGGTGACCCTCGTCCCCATGGTCAGCCGTGGTGACAAGCTGCTTGACTCACCGCTGTCGAAAATCGGCGGCAAAGGCCTGTTCGTCAAGGAGCTCGAAACCGCGCTGCTGGAAAATGAAGCCGACATCGCCGTGCACTCGATGAAGGACGTGCCGATGGACTTCCCCGAAGGCCTCGGCCTGTTCTGCATCTGCGAGCGGGAAGACCCGCGCGATGCCTTCGTTTCCAACACCTACACCCGCCTGGATGAGTTGCCCCGGGGCAGCATCGTCGGCACCTCCAGCTTGCGTCGCCAGGCTCAATTGCTGACCCGCCGCCCGGACTTGGAAATCCGTTTCCTGCGCGGCAACGTCAACACTCGCCTGGCCAAGCTCGATGCCGGCGAATACGACGCCATCATCCTCGCCGCCGCCGGCCTGATCCGCCTGGGATTCGAAGATCGCATCAGCTCGGCCATCAGCGTCGACGACAGCCTTCCGGCCGGTGGCCAGGGCGCGGTGGGTATCGAATGCCGCAGCGGCGACAGTGAAATCCATGCGTTGCTGACACCCCTGCATCACCAGGATACCGCCACTCGCGTGACCGCTGAACGAGCCCTCAACAAGCACCTCAATGGTGGCTGCCAGGTGCCGATCGCCTGCTACGCCGTGCTGGAGGGCGAGCAAGTCTGGTTGCGCGGGCTGGTGGGCGATCCGGCCGGTGGCCTGCTGCTCAGCGCACAGGCCCGGGCTCCTCGCGACGATGCCGAGGCGCTGGGTGTGCGAGTCGCCGAAGACCTGCTCAGCCAGGGTGCCGGCGCCATCCTCAAGGCGGTCTATGGCGAGGCTGGTCACGAGTGATCGGCTGGCGCTTGCTGCTGACGCGTCCCGCCGAAGAAGCGGCGGCGCTGAGCAGCCTTTTGGCCGAGCAGGGGATATTCAGTAACAGCCTGCCGCTTTTGGACATCATGCCCATTGCGACCACTGACACAATGCGCCAGGTGATTCAGGCGCTGGATCAGTTCTGCGCCGTCATCGTGGTCAGCAAGCCGGCAGCCCGGATCGGCGTCGAACTGCTCGAGCGGTATTGGCCAACACCGCCCGGTGTGAAGTGGATCAGCGTCGGCGCGGCGACTGCGCGGATCCTCGAGGATCACGGGCTGGACGTGAGCTTCCCGGCAGAAGGCGATGACAGTGAAGCCTTGCTCGAACTTTCCCGTCTGCGCGAGGCTATCGCACAACCCGATGCGCGAGTGCTGATCCTGCGCGGGGAGGGCGGGCGCGAGTTGCTGGCTGAGCGTTTGCGTGAGCTTGGTGCTAGTGTCGAGTATCTGGAGTTGTACCGCCGGGGGTTGCCGATTTATCCGCCGACACTGCTGCCGCAACGGATCCAGGCGGAACGCCTGAACGGGTTGGTGGTCAGCAGTGGACAAGGTTTTGAGCACCTGCACCAATTGGCCGGCGATGCCTGGCCGCAGTTGGCGCGGTTGCCGTTGTTTGTACCGAGCCCCAGGGTTGCCGAGATGGCGCGTGCCGCCGGGGCCAAAACAGTTGTGGATTGTCGCGGCGCCAGTGCCGCGGCCTTGCTGACGGCGTTGCGGGAGCATCCCGTACCCGTTTTCTGATGCAAAGGATGGATACGTGAGCGAAACAGCCTTGCCTAAAGATGACTCGCGACCGGTGCTTGATGCACCTGTTGATGCTCCTGTTGATGAAGTGTCGCCGCCGCCACCTGCTGCCGAGCAGCGTCGAGGCAATGGTCTGGCAATCATCGCGCTGCTGTTGGGCGCAGCCGGTGTAGCCGTGGGCGGTTGGGGTGTCTGGCAGGTGCGTCACCTGCAGGCCAATAATCAGCAGCAACTGAGCCAGGTGCAGGCGCTGAATGACCAGGCGCAAAGCCTCAAGCTCAATGAGGAGCGCCTGAGCGCACGCCTGGCGCAATTGCCTCCCGCCGATGAGCTGGAAGCACGCAGTCGCCTGGTGATTCAGCTGCAAGGTGATCAGCAGCGGTTGAACCAACGGCTGGAAACCGTTCTCGGCGCCAGCCGCAAGGACTGGCGTCTGGCCGAGGCCGAGCACCTGCTACGTCTGGCCAGCCTGCGACTGTCCGCGTTGCAGGACATCAGCAGTGCCCAGGCACTGGTCCAGGGTGCCGACGAGATACTGCGCGAGCAAAACGACCCGGGCTCCTTTGCCGCTCGCGAGCAGGTGGCCAAGACCCTGATCGCCTTGCGCAGCACCGAACAACCGGATCGCACCGGGCTGTTCCTGCGTCTTGGCGCGCTGCGTGATCAAGTGGCCAGCCTCACCGAGCTGGCACCGGAGTACAAGGACCGAGGTGATTCGTTGCTGGGCCTGACTGCCGATGGCGACGGTGCCAGTCGCTGGGCGCAATGGTGGGATCAGATTTCGCGCTACATCCGCATCGATTTCAATGCTGACAAAAACGTTCGCCCATTGTTGGCTGGCCAGAGCCTGAGTCAGGTACGCCTGGCCCTGAGCCTGGCGCTGGAGCAGGCGCAGTGGGCCGCACTCAATGGCCAGGCGGCGGTTTACTCCCAGGTGCTGGACGAGGCGCGGGACATCCTCAAGGGCAACTTCAACCCGGACAACGCGCAAAGCAAAGTCATGCTTGAGCAGGTCGCCGAGTTGAGCAAGCAACCTGTCACCGTCGTCACTCCGGACATGACCGGCACCCTGAGCGCGGTGCAGGGGTATCTGGAGCGGCGCAACGTCAACGCTGAAGATTCGGTCAAGCCACTGGCCAGGCCTGCCGCGAACGCCGCGCCGGAGGCCACGCCATGAGACGCCTCTATGTGATCGTGTTCTTCGTGATCGCTGCTACCGCTGCGCTCGGGTTGGCGATTGCCGAACACTCCGGCTATGTGCTGATTGCCTACAAGACCTTCCGTTACGAGTCGAGCCTGTGGGCTACCTTGGCGCTGGTGGCTGTGCTCTGGCTGGTGATCTGGGGCATCAAGTCGCTGGTCGAACTGGTGATGGCTTCCAGTGGCGTGGTCAATCCGTGGTCGCGGCGCAACCGCAGCCGTCGGGTGCAGGTGGCGATCGAACACGGTCAGCTGGACCTGGCCGAGGGGCGCTGGGCCAACGCGCAACGGCACTTGTATCGGGCTGCCGAAGCCGAGCGCCAGCCGCTGCTTTACTACCTCGGCGCTGCCCGTGCCGCGAACGAACTGGGCAATTACGAAGAAAGCGACAACTTGCTGGAGCGCGCCCTGGAGCGTCAGCCTCAGGCCGAGTTGGCGATTGCCTTGAGCCACGCCCAGTTGCAGACCGACCGCGGTGATACCGAAGGCGCCCTCGCCACCCTGCAAGCCATGCGTGAACGCCACCCTCATAACGCACAGACCCTGCGTCAGTTGCAGCGCCTGCTTGCGCAGCGTGGTGACTGGTCGGCAGTGATTCGCCTGCTGCCGGAACTGCGCAAGGACAAAATCCTGCCGGCTGCCGAACTCGCCGAGCTGGAGCGTCGGGCCTGGGGGGCGAACCTGTCCCTGGCGGCGCAACGGGAAGCAGACGGAACGGTGGGGAAGCAATCGCTGGAACGTGCCTGGCAGCAACTGACTTCGGCACAGCGTCAGGAGCCGCAATTGGTGCTCGCGTATGCCGAACAGCTACGGCAACTGGGGGCTCAGGTCGAGGCCGAAGAAGTGCTGCGCACTGCGCTCAAGCGCAGCTACGACAGTCATCTGGCACGACTCTACGGACTGGTTCGCGGCAATGATCCGGTCCGCCAGTTGCAGGCCGCCGAAGGCTGGCTCAAGGACCATCCGGCTGATCCGGGCCTTCTGCTGACTCTGGGGCGTCTATGCCTGCAAAACAGTTTGTGGGGCAAGGCCCGGGACTATCTGGAAAGCAGCCTGCGTGTACAACGCAATCCGGAAGCCTGTGCCGAGCTGGCACGCTTGCTGGCGCAAATGGGCGATGCCGAGCGCAGCAACCAGCTGTTTCAGGAAGGCCTGGGGTTGTTGGATGAGCGCTTGCTCGCGGCCCCTCTGCCAGCGCCGGTCCGCGCTTGAGCCATTCGTTGGCGCCGGGCTCCGGCGCCTGAGCGATGACCTGTGGCGAGGGAGCAATCGCCCTCGCCGCAGTGCGATGATCAGTTGAAATTCAGTCGCCAAATTTCGTCGCAGGAAAAGTCCTACAGCAGACTACATTTTATCCTCTCGCCTGCGTCGGGATTTCCCTACTCCTGTGCTGAAGTCTCTGTGGGCACTTGCCTTGAAAGGCTGTCGCGCTTTCCTCTACCGTAATGGTCTGTCACTACTTTTACGGAAAAGCCATGTCTTTGGCCTGCTCACGCTCCTTGTTTTTCATGGCTTTCATTGCGGGTGCCCTGGCGATGGGCGTTTCCTACTACCTGGAATATGCAGTCGGCCTGCGACCTTGTGGCTTGTGTCTTGTGCAGCGGTTTTGCCTGGCGCTCCTTACCGGCGTCTGCCTGATGGCTTCGGTCCATGGCCCCGGTCGCATCGGAAACGTTCTGTATTGGTTGCTCAGTCTTTGTTGCAGCCTGGCCGGCACTGTCACGGCATGGCGACAAGTCCTGCTGCAAACCCTGCCGGCGGAACAGGTCGCAGCGTGCTCGACGCATCTGGCGGACCTGTTGTCCAACTCGCCGTGGCTATCGGTCGTACAGCAAATGTTCAAGGGCGCTGCCGATTGTGTGGAAATTTCCTGGACGCTGTTCGATCTGAGTCTCACTGAGTGGAGCCTGCTGTTCTTCGTCGCGATGATGATTCTGGCCATTTACCAGTCGCTGCGACTGGTCTGGAGCGGCTATCAGCGACCACTCAGCGGCGAGTCGTCGCACCGGGCCTTTGCGGGCGATTAAACACTTGTATGAACTTTATCGCCTGCGTACCTTGAAGCCAGTGTCGCGCGGGCATAATCTGGCCCGCACGTGTCATTGGAATTATGTTGCTCGATGACGCTCTGCCTGACCGCCCACCGATGTTACAAGAGGCGAGCGGGCATAGAGCAGCTGACCCACAAGGGAAGAGAGATCACCATGCTCGAAAGTTGTCAGAATGCTCAGGAACGCTGGGGCGGAGTGCACCTGCTGATTGATCGCTGGTTGCAGGAACGACACGAACTGATCGGGGCCTATGACGCTCTCGGCGCAAAGCCTGAGGCGCTGGGTGAGAACCGCAAGCCCTTGCAGGAATTCTGCGGCGTGCTTGTCGATTATGTATCGGCCGGGCATTTCGAGATCTACGAGCAGCTGACGGGGGAGGCCAAGGCCTTCAACGACCAGCGTGGCCTGGAGCTCGCCGAGACGATCTATCCGCGTATCGACGTCATCACCGAAAAGCTGCTCGCCTTCAATGACCTGTGTGATGAAGGAAAGTGTGTTGCCGAAGAGTTCAAGACACTCGGCGGACTGTTGCATGAGCGCTTTGAACTGGAAGACTGTCTGATCGAGGTGCTGCATACCGCCCACAAGGAAACTGATTCGGTTCAGGCCTGAAACACTTCTCTGCAAGATCCCGAAACGGCGTGCCAAGGCACGCCGTTTTCTGTTTGCGTTGTCAGCTGGTGGCTCCGCGCAATTCAACTTCGAACACCAGTGGAGTGAACGGAGCAATCACGTCGCCGGCACCGTCGGCGCCATAGGCTTGAGCCGATGGAATCACCAGTCGCCATTTCGCCCCAACCGGCATGTTCTGCAGCGCGCTGCGCCATCCGGCGATCACGCTGTCGAGACTGAACCATTGTGGCTGACTGCTCTGATCGAACACCGTACCGTCGGGCAAGCGACCGATGTACAGCACCTGCACCTTGCCGTTCGGTCCGGGCTTGGCGCCAGTGCCTGGCGTCAACTCGGTCAGCAACACGCCATCGGCCAGTTCGCGCACGCCGGGTCTGGCTTTTTCCGTGGCGAGAAATCGCTGTTCTTTTTCCAGTGCCATTTCGCTTTGCGGCTCGTCTGACTGCATGGCGATCCGGGCTTCATGCTCGTTCAGTATCTGCTGGATCTGCTCGTCCTTCAGCGCTAGCGGCTTGCCCTGATAGGCCTGCTGCAATCCTTCGACCAGTGCCTGGAGCTGCAGGTCGGGAGCCTCTTGGCGCAAGCGTTCGCCAAGGCTTGCGCCCAGGCTGTAAGCGAGATCGTGGGCTTCATTTCCCTGCGTTTTTTCGGCGGCCTGGGCCACCGAAAAAAACACACACAGCGATAAAAAAAGGTAGCGCGACATGAGCTCTCTCCGACCTGAATTGCGGGCGATTATGCCAGCGAGAATATGCGCAACGGTGAACTGCTTTTGCGCCGAGGCAGAAGTTTTTCAAACCTTTGCAACACAGCGCTTTCGATAGTGTCAACATGCCCTAGCGGCGGTTGCTGCAGAGGTCTAGTATGAGCCGCACTCACTTCAGCCAGGAGGTAAACCATGTCGGCCACCAAGAAGCCAGTAAACACTCCGTTGCACTTGCTCCAACAACTCTCGAGCAGCCTGCTCGAGCATCTGGAAACCGCTTGTTCCGAAGCCTTGGCTGATGCTGAAAAGTTGCTCGCCAAACTGGAAAAGCAGCGCGGAAAAGCGCAAGAAAAACTGCACAAGTCCCGTACTAAATTGCAGGACGCTGCGGCAGCCGGAAAAGCCAAGGCGCAAGCCAAGGCCAAGGGCGCAGTGGCCGATCTTGAGGAACTGCTCGATGCCCTCAAGGATCGTCAATCGGAAACCCGCGGCTACATTCTGCAACTCAAGCGCGATGCTCAGGAAAGCCTGAAACTGGCCCAGGGCGTCGGTCGTGTACAAGAGGCTGTCGGCAAGGTGTTGTCCCTGCGTGCGGCCAAGCCTGCTGCGGCACCAGCGAAGAAAGCCGCTGCCAAACCGGCTGCTGCAAAAGCACCGGCCAAGCCTGCTGCTGCAAAACCTGCAGCTGCCAGGCCAGTCGCTAAAACTGCCGCGGCCAAACCTGCTGCCAAACCGGCTGCGAGAAAACCGGCTGCTGCCAGCGCTGCAAAACCTGCGGCTAAAACCACGGCTGCCAAACCAGCCGCCGCACGACCTGCCGCTGCAAGAACCGCTGCTGGTAAACCAGCCGTAGCTAAAACCGCCGCTGCAAAACCAGCAGCTAAACCGGCTGCAAAACCAGTAGCCAAAGCAGCTGCAAAACCGGCCGCTAAACCAGCTGCCCGGACCGCTGCGGCGAAACCTGCTGCCAAGCCGGCGGCCAAACCCGTCGCTGCAAAACCAGCAGCCAAGCCCGCTGCCAAACCTGCTGTAAAAGCGGCTGCCAAACCAGCCGCAAAACCAGCTGCAGCGAAACCAGCAGTCGCCGCCAAGCCGGCCGCTGCCAAGCCAGTTGCCGCCAAACCTGCTGCGGCAAAACCCGCTGCAAAACCAGCGGCCAAACCTGCAGTGAAAAAGCCGGTTGCCGCCAAGCCAGCCACCGCACCGGTTGCCAAGCCAGCCAACCCGGCTCCGGCAGCAACGTCTGCTTTAGCAGCAGCCACCTCGACAGCCACGCCAGCGCCAACGCCGGCCGCCGCATCGATCGCAGCAACCACCCCAACCAGCGCTTCCTAAGTGCCGGTTACCGCGACGCGCAGCTGATGCAGCGCGTCGCGGTGCAGGTGGGCGGCACCCGCCGCCGCACCTTCCAGCCAGGCCGATAGATCGGTCTCGGCATCTTGCGGCCAACTCTGCGCTGCTCTCTCGAGCCGCAACAACAGATGCCGCTCGGCTTCCAGCTCCAGTGCCTTCACTTGTTCACGCAGGTTGTGCAAGTCGGCGTCTGCCGTGGCAGCGGCTTTCCAGTGTGTGCGCAAGGCGCGTAACGGCCGCACGACATCGGCGTCCCAAGGAACGGCCACACTTCGCAGTTGTTGCAAGCGCTGCTCATCGCAGGCCACGCCTCGCTGTCCCAACCAGGCAGCACACAGCAACAGACACACGTTGATACCCGCCGACTGCAATTGCAGGCATGCCTGCTCAATACCCGGTCGAGCGTAAGTGTTCAGGGAAAAGCTCCACAGGTCAGAGGACATAGTGCTACTCGCGCCAGTTGCGAGCGAAGCTGGTAGACTCCGCCGCCATTATGATTCGACTTCAGAACCTGACTTTACAGCGTGGCCCGCAACGTCTGCTAGAAGACGCCGAGCTGACCCTGCACGCCGGCCAGAAAGCCGGCCTCATCGGTGCCAACGGCGCCGGCAAATCGAGCCTGTTCGCCTTGCTTCGGGGCGAACTGCACCCGGACTCGGGTGATTGCTTCCTGCCGGCCGACTGGCGTATCGCCCACATGCGCCAGGAGGTCGACACCCTCGAGCGCCTGGCGGTCGACTACGTGCTCGATGGCGACCTGCGCCTGCGCCAGGTGCAACGCGACCTGGCGGCAGCCGAAGCGGCCCATGACGGTGCCGCACAGGCCCGCCTGCACTCGGAGCTCGACAGCGCCGACGGTTACACCGCCGACGCCCGGGCGCGCAAGTTGCTGGCCGGCCTCGGGTTCACCAACGAGCAGATGGATCGCCAGGTCGGGGATTTCTCCGGTGGCTGGCGGATGCGCCTGAACCTGGCGCAGGCCTTGATGTGCCCGTCGGACCTGCTGCTGCTCGACGAACCGACCAACCACCTCGACCTCGACGCCATCATCTGGCTCGAAGAGTGGCTCAAGAGTTATCCCGGCACCTTGATGCTGATTTCCCACGACCGGGATTTCCTCGATGCCGTGGTCGACCACATAGCCCACGTCGATCAGCGCAAGATCACCCTGTACCGCGGTGGCTACAGCGCCTTCGAGCGCGCCCGTGCCGAACGCCTGGCCCAGCAACAGCAGGCGTACGAGAAGCAGCAGGTGCAACGTGCGCACATGGAAAGCTACATCGCCCGCTTCAAGGCCCAGGCCACCAAGGCCCGTCAGGCCCAGAGCCGGATCAAGGCACTGGAGCGGATGGAAGAGCTGACCGCTGCCCATGTCGATTCGCCGTTCGACTTTGTCTTTCGTGAATCGCAGAAGATTTCCAGCCCGCTGATCGACCTGTCCGATGCCCGCTTGGGTTACGGCGACAAAGCCGTGCTGGAGAAGGTCAAGCTGCAACTGACCCCGGGTGCGCGAATCGGTCTGCTCGGCCCGAACGGTGCCGGTAAGTCGACCCTGATCAAGAACCTTGCCGGTGAGCTTTCGCCTCTGGCCGGCCGCTTGACCCGTGGCGAGAACACCGTGGTCGGTTACTTCGCCCAGCATCAACTCGATTCTCTGGACTCCAAGGCCAGCCCGTTGCTGCACCTGCAGCGCCTGGCACCAACCGAGCGCGAACAGACCCTGCGCGACTTCCTCGGTGGTTTCGACTTCCGTGGCGCGCGAATCGACGAGCCGGTACTGAATTTTTCCGGTGGCGAGAAAGCCCGCCTGGCGTTGGCCTTGATTGCCTGGGACCGACCGAACCTGTTGCTGCTCGACGAACCGACCAACCATCTGGACCTGGAAATGCGCCTGGCGCTGACCATGGCCCTGCAAGAGTTCAGTGGTGCGGTATTGGTGGTTTCTCACGATCGCCACTTGCTCAAAAGCACCACCGACAATTTCTATCTGGTGGCGGACGGCAAGGTCGAGGAGTTCGACGGCGACCTGGAGGACTACACCCGCTGGCTGGTGGAGTATCGCCAGCGCAACGCCCCGGTCAGCAACACGCCGGTCAACCCGGACAAGACCGACAAGAAAGCCCAGCGTCAGGCCGCTGCTGCGTTGCGTCAGCAACTGGCGCCGCACAAGCGCGAGGCTGACAAGCTCGAAGCCGAACTCGGCAAGCTCCACGAAAAGCTGGCGAAGATCGATGCCAGCCTCGGCGACAGTGACATCTACGAGCCGGCGCGCAAGAACGAATTGCGTGACCTGCTGGCCGAACAGGCCAGGCTGAAGGTGCGTGAGGCAGAGCTGGAAGAAGCGTGGATGGAAGCCCTGGAATTGCTGGAAAGCATGCAGGCGGAGCTGGAGGCACTGTCCTGATGGACGCCTTCAAGATGCCGCTACCGGCGGTGTGGGCCGAGCCGATCTGGCTTGGGGTGCAAATCCTGCTGATCCTTCTGGCCGGCTACATCGCCCAGCGTTTCGTCGCCAAATGCCTGACCCGTCTCGGTGAGCGCTATCCGTTTCCGCCGCAGTTGCTGATGCCGCTGCGCGGTGGTCTACGCTGGCTGATCATGGGTAGTGCGCTGATTTTCGTCCTGGAGCGACTCGGTGTCTCGGCTACGGTGCTCTGGACCGCGTTGTCTGGTTTCGTCGCGGTCGCGGCGGTGGCGTTTTTCGCCATGTGGAGCGTGTTGTCGAACCTGCTGTGCGCGATCCTGATCTTCACCGTCGGCCCGTTTCGCATCGGTGACGTGGTCGAGTTGGTGGACACCACCGACAAGCCCGGCGTCAAAGGCCGGGTGGTGGCGATCAATCTTCTTTACACCACGCTGGTCGAGGCCGAAGAGCTCGGCACCGGCAGCGCGATGGTGCAGGTGCCCAACAGTTTGTTCTTCCAGCGTTCGGTACGGCGCTGGCGCGGGACGGATGTGTTTCCTTCCAGCGGGTTTGAGAAGTAAGGCTTCTGCTGCCTGATACACCGCGATCGCGAGCAAGTCGGCAGTCGCCATGTCCTACAAAAAATCGGTAGTCATTGGCCCAAAGCCGCATTAGCTTAGACGTCTGTCACGAATCTGAGTCGAGGTGTGCAATGGAGCTTCAAACATGGCTGGCGTTTTTTGCCGCCTGCTGGGTCATCAGCCTGTCTCCCGGTGCCGGCGCCATTGCGTCGATGTCCAGCGGCCTGCAATACGGTTTCTGGCGCGGCTACTGGAACGCCCTGGGCCTGCAACTGGGCCTGGCTTTGCAGATCGCCATCGTCGGTGCCGGTGTCGGCGCCATTCTCACGGCTTCGGCCACGGCCTTCTACGCCATCAAGTGGTTTGGCGTGGCGTATCTGGTTTACCTCGCGATCAAGCAATGGCGTGCGCTGCCCAGCGATATGAGCGATGACGCGGCCCTGCGCCAGATCGGCAAGCCGATGGCCCTGGTGTTCCGTGGGTTTCTGGTGAACATCAGCAACCCGAAGGCGCTGGTGTTCATGCTGGCGGTGCTGCCGCAGTTCATCGACCCCCATGCTCCGCTGCTGATTCAGTATCTGGTGATCGGCGTGACCATGGTATGCGTCGACCTGATTGTCATGGCCGGCTACACCGGCCTGGCGTCCAAAGTGCTTCGTATGTTGCGAACGCCGAAACAGCAAAAACGCATGAACCGCACCTTTGCTGGGCTGTTCATCGGTGCGGCGGCGTTCATGGCGACGTTGCGCAGGGCTGCCGTTTAAAACGGCGACTTACAAGGAAGGCGACCCTGGAGGTCGCCTTTTTCGTTTGGGGAGCAATTTCAGAAACCAATGCAATTACGAAGAAGTATCAACAAAGCTTGAGCGAAACCCGTCTGGCGTTAACAATATGTAACTTCGTATTTCCAATTGAGATTCATTCATGATTGCCCCCCCACGTTTCCTGGCCTGGCTGTTGCTGCCGCTGTTGGCTGCGTGCAGCTTTCAACTGCTGGCCGCACCCGCCGAGGGTGCACCGCAGGCGTTGCACTTGCTCGATTACATCGGCACCGATTACCCGGACACGGTGCAGGCGGGCAGCATCACGGACCAGGCAGGATTTCGCGCGCAGCAAGAATCGGTCAAGACGCTGGGAAGTCTGATTACAGCCATGCCGGCCAAGCCGGAAAAAGCTGCGCTGGAGCAAAGCCTGGCCGCGCTGGGAAATTCCATCGGCGCCCGGCAGGAGGGTACCGAGGTCACTCGCCAGGCCAGGCAACTGGGCGCGAAGCTGGCCGTGGCCTATGAAGTCAGCCAGGCCCCGGTGATTACGCCGGACCCGGCGCGTGGCGCGCCGCTGTATGCTCAGCACTGCTCGGTCTGCCATGGCGATGCAGGGGCCGGCGATGGCCCGGCAGGTGTCGGCATGACGCCACCACCTTCTGATCTGCGTGACACTACACGATTGGATCGCCTGAGCCTCTACGCGATCTACAGCACCTTGGGCTTGGGCGTCGAAGGGACTGACATGCCGGCCTTTGCCGATCAATTGGATGATCGTCAGCGTTGGGACCTGGCCACCTATATCGCCAGCTTCAGCGTCGACCCGGCGACGGTCAAGGCTGAAAAGACCTACAACATCGCCGACCTGGCTCGTCAGACCCCGGCCGAAGTACAGGCCGTCGAAGGCCCGCAAGCCGCCGCGACCTTCCGTGCCCAGCGGGCGCAACCGCCGCAGGTCAAGCGTGGCCCGGCGCAACTGCTCGACTACACTGCGGCCACTCTGGACAAAAGCATCGCGGCGTATCGTGCCGGTGAGCATGATCAGGCTTATGACTTATCGGTAGCAGCGTATCTGGAAGGCTTTGAGCTGGTTGAGAGTTCGCTGGATAACATTGACGCCAACGTGCGTAAAAACACTGAAAAATCCCTGATGGCCTACCGTCAGTCGTTGCAGGACGGCCTGCCGGTGAGCGAGGTCGAGCAGCGCCTGGAAGTGGCCAAGGACAAGTTGAAGGTATCGGCCGGCCTGTTGGGCAACGAGGGTTTGAGCTGGTCGCTGAGTTACATTTCCGGTCTGCTGATTCTGCTGCGCGAAGGTCTGGAAGCGATCCTGGTGCTGGCGGCGATCCTTGCTTTCCTGCGTAACACGGATCAACAGGCGGCAGTGCGCAGCGTTAACGTCGGTTGGGGCCTGGCGTTTGTGGCGGGGCTGGGCACCTGGGCGCTGGCAGCCTATGTGATTGATGTCAGCGGTTCACAACGCGAATTGCTGGAAGGTGCGACGGCGTTGTTTGCCAGCGTCATGGTGCTGTGGCTGGGCGTGTGGATGCATGACCGTCGTCACGCGGCGGCCTGGCAGGATTACATCAAGACCAGCCTGGTGGGCGGCGGCGGGCGTTTCGGGTTTGCGACCCTGGCGTTCTTCTCGGTGTATCGCGAGCTGTTCGAAGTGATTCTGTTCTACGAAACCCTGTGGTTGCAGGCGGGGCCCGCGGGGCACAACGCGGTGCTGGCCGGTGGGGCCACGGCGCTGGTGTTGCTGATAGGCCTGGCCTGGGTAATTTTGCGCGGTTCGGCGAAGCTGCCGCTGGCGCTGTTCTTCAGCATCAATGCCGGCCTTTTGTGCGCCTTGTCGGTGGTGTTTGCCGGGCATGGCGTGAAAGCGCTGCAGGAAGCCGGGATCTTCGGTACGCGGCCGGTACCGTTCTTTGACTTTGAATGGCTGGGGATCCATGCCGACGCCTATTCGTTGAGTGCCCAGGCTGTGGCGATCATTGCGATTGTCGTGTTGTACGGTCGTAGCCGAGTGGTTGAGAGGCAGCGGGTGCAGGTTTCTTAAACGGCATTCGCTTCGCTCACTTCCGCGGGCAAGCCACGCTCCCACAGGTTTAGCGTTAACCTGTGGGAGCGTGGCTTGCCCCGGGCGGCGTTCCGACGATGCTTTTAAACAGAGGAAAAACCAATGCGTGTGTGGATCGATGCGGACGCCTGTCCGCGGGCAGCCAAGGATCTGGTGGTGAAGTTCGCCCTCAAGCGCCAGTTCGAAGTGGTGCTGGTGGCCGGGCAACCGCAGACCAAGCCGGGACTGGCCCTGGTCAAGCTGATCGTGGTGCCGAGCGGCCCGGATGCGGCCGATGACTACTTGGTGGAACACGCCGTACCCGGTGAGTTGGTGATCTGCAGCGATGTGCCGCTGGCCGATCGTCTGGTGAAGAAGGGCGTGGCAGCGCTTGACCCGAGGGGCAAGGAGTTTGATGCGCAGAACATGGGCGAGCGGCTGGCGGTTCGCAACCTGTTCACTGATTTGCGCGAACAGGGGCAAATGGGCGGTGGCCCGGCACCCTTTGGCGAGCGTGAGAAGCAGGCGTTTGCCAATGCGCTGGACCGGATTTTGACCAGGTTATCCCGCAACGCCTGAAAAGATCGCAGCCTGCGGCAGCTCCTACAGGTATACACCGCCCCTTGTAGGAGCTGCCGCAGGCTGCGATCTTTTGATCTTGTTTTTACGCATCGTTTTCGTGGGTCAGTTCCAGTACCCGGTCCACCAGCTTGTTGATCCCCGATGCCACCTCACTGATCGATTGCGCCAGCATGTACGCCGGGGTGCTCACCAGTTTGCGTGCCTTGTCCTCGACGATCTCACTGACCGCGCAATCGGTATGGGTCGCGCCCATCTTGTTCATCGCGGCAGCGGTATCGGTGTCGTTGCCTATGGTGCAGGTGACGCCAGGGCCGTAGATCTTTGCCGCCAGGGCAGGGGAGATGCACATCAACCCCACCGGTTTACCAGCCTCGGCAAAGGCTTCGGTCAGTGCCAGGACATCCGGTTGAACGCTGCAGCCGGCGCCTTCGATGGCGAAGTTGGACAGGTTCTTGGCCGAGCCGAAGCCGCCGGGCACGATCAGCGCATCGAACTCATCGACGTTCGCGTCACGGATATCCTTGATGTTGCCCCGGGCAATCCGCGCCGATTCCACCAGCACGTTGCGCGATTCGGGCATTTCTTCGCCGGTCAGGTGGTTGATCACATGCAACTGCGCGATGTTCGGTGCGAAACACTGCACCTGGGCACCGCGCTGGTCCAGGCGCAGCAGGGTGATGACGCTCTCGTGGAGCTCGGCGCCGTCGTACACGCCACAACCGGAAAGGATCACTGCAACTTTTTTGCTCATGGGCTTTTCTCCAGATTCATGGCGTTAAATGTCCACTAATTTGTCCTGCGTTGCCATAGGGTTAATTCACGGCTGCACATAGCATCTGTCCTCAAGATTCCGATCAGGGCGCGTCATGGACTTCATTCTGTATGCGGTGCCATTTTTCTTTGTGCTGATCGCTGCCGAGCTGCTGGCCGACCGTTGGCGCGGGGTGAGCAATTATCGGGTGGCGGACGCGATCAACAGCATCAGCACCGGCGTGCTGTCGACCACCACGGGTCTGTTGACCAAGGGGGTGGGGCTGGTGACCTATGGGTTTGCCCTCAAGCACCTGGCACTGTTCGAACTGTCGGCCGACAACGTCTGGACATGGGTGTTTGCCTTTGTCTTCTACGATTTCTGCTACTACTGGCTGCACCGCATGGGCCACGAGCGCAACATCCTCTGGGCCGCCCATTCGGTGCATCACCAGAGCGAGGACTACAACCTGTCCACGGCGTTGCGCCAGACCAGCACCGGATTCCTGTTGAGCTGGATCTTCTATCTGCCGATGGCGGTGTCCGGCGTGCCGCTGCTGGTGTTCGTCAGCGTCGCGGCGCTGAACCTGCTGTACCAGTTCTGGGTGCACACCCGGCACATTCCCAAGCTCGGCTGGTTCGAATGGTTCTTTGTCACGCCGTCCAATCATCGGGCCCACCATGCACAGAACGCTCTCTACATGGATCGCAACTATGGCGGCGTGTTCATTATTTGGGACCGTCTGTTCGGCTCGTTCCAGGAAGAAGACGACAACGAGCCGGTGATCTTCGGCGTGACCACGCCGCTGGCGAGCTGGAACCCCGTGTGGGCGAACGTGCAGTTCTACGCGCAGTTGTGGGTAGATGCGCGGCGTGCCGAAAGCACCCGGGACAAGCTGCGGATCTGGTTCATGCGCACCGGCTGGCGCCCGGCGGACGTGGCGGCCAGATACCCGATGAACAAGCCGGATCTCAGCCAGTTTCGTAAATTCGAGGTGGCGTTGGACGGGCGTCAGCAGCTCTACGTCCTCTTGCAGTTCTGCATCTACATCGCGCTGGGCAGTTACCTGATGAATCTTGAGTCGAAGCTGCCAGTCGCCGCCCTGGTGTCGGGCTGGGGAGCGGTGGCGTTCGGTCTGTTTGTGCTGGGCGTGGCCCTGGAGAATCGCCCGTGGGCGTTGAAGCTGGAACTGGTGCGGCTGGCGTCGAATCTGCCATTGGCATGGCTGGCCCCGATGGTGGGGCTGTGGCCGGCCAGCGCGCTGGGCTGGGTCGGCCTGCTCAGTTACAGCCTGTTGAGCGGCGTCGGTATTTACTGTTGCAGGAGCCGCATCACTCGGTTGGCGTCGTAGGGCCTTCGGTGTTGGTTCGCACAGCTTTCAGGGCTTGTTCGTCGGCGTAGACCTGCTTGGCCAGGCGGGCATTCTTGAAGCGCCGACGCAGCCACAGCACGAAGCCCAGGACCAGCAGCGCACCGAGTACCCATAGCTCGTACTTCTTCACACTGCCGAGCATGCCTTCGAGCACGGCGCCGAAATGGTATGCGGCGGCCGCCAGGGCTGTGGCCCAGATCGCTGCGCCAATGCCGTTGAGCAGCAGGTAACGGCCCGGCGGATAACCTGACAGCCCGATGGCCACCGGCATGACCGTGCGCAAACCGTAGACGAAGCGGAAGCTCAGCACCCAGATGTCCGGGTGCTTGCGAATGTGTTCCAGCGCCCGGTCACCCATCATCTGCCAGCGCGGTTTGCGCGCCAACAGTTTGCGGCCGTGCTTGCGCCCCAGGAAATACCACAGCTGGTCGCCGGCATAGCTGCCGAAGAAGGCCACGACCACCACCAGGTTGATGTCCATGTATCCACGGAACGCGAGGAAGCCCGCGAGTACCAGGATGGTTTCGCCTTCGAAGAACGTGCCTAGAAAAAGGGCAAAGTAGCCGAATTCATGCAGAAATTGTTGGAGCATTGTCTGGGTGCTGGCGAAATGAACGCGCAGCCTAACCCTTCGGGCACATTCAGGAAAGTGTCCAAATGTGTCTCGACGTGAACATTTCCTACAACGACAATGGAATGCGGCTACCTGTCGCAGCGTGCACATAACTGTCACGCGTTCGTCATAATGGCCGCTTATAACTGTCACGCTCGCACGTCTGCGGGCTCAGGAGTCTGCCGTGAGCTTTACCCCCGCCAACCGTTTGTTCCCCGCAACCCGCCTGCGCCGCAATCGTCGTGACGACTTTTCGCGTCGCCTGGTGCGTGAAAACGTCCTGACCGTCGATGACTTGATCCTGCCGGTGTTCGTACTGGACGGTGAAAACCGTCGCGAAGCGGTGGCTTCGATGCCGGGCGTCGAACGCCTGACCATCGACCTGTTGCTGGAAGAAGCGGCCAAGTGGGTCGAGCTGGGGATTGCGGCGCTGGCGCTGTTCCCGGTGACACCCGCGGAACTCAAGTCGCTGGACGCCGCCGAAGCGTGGAACCCCGAAGGCATCGCCCAGCGCGCGACCCGTGCGCTGCGTGCGCGATTCCCTGAGCTGGGCGTGATCACCGACGTTGCCCTGGACCCGTTCACCACCCACGGCCAGGACGGCATTCTTGATGAAGAAGGCTACGTGCAGAACGACATCACCGTCGACGCACTGGTCAGGCAAGCCCTGTCCCACGCCGAAGCCGGCGCTCAGGTCGTGGCGCCATCGGACATGATGGACGGTCGCATCCAGGCGATCCGCGAAGCCCTCGAAGTGGCCGGTCACGTCAACGTGCGGATCATGGCCTACTCGGCCAAGTACGCCAGTGCCTATTACGGCCCGTTCCGCGATGCGGTCGGTTCGGCGCTGAACCTGGGCAAGGCCAACAAGGCCTCCTATCAGATGGACCCGGCCAACAGCAACGAAGCCTTGCACGAAGTGGCGGCGGACTTGTCAGAAGGTGCAGACATGGTCATGGTCAAGCCGGGCATGCCGTACCTGGACATCCTGTGCCGGGTAAAAGAAGAATTCAAAGTGCCGACGTTTGTTTATCAAGTCAGCGGCGAATACGCCATGCACATGGCGGCGATCCAGAATGGCTGGTTGAGCGAAGGGGTTATCCTCGAGTCCTTGACCGCTTTCAAACGTGCAGGGGCTGATGGCATCCTGACGTACTTTGCCGTTCGTGCCGCTCAATTGTTACGAGAGCAAAAATAGCCCTCCCAGGAACATTCGATGAATACCGAAGTACTCACTGAAGTTGCCGTAAAAGACGCTCAACCTGTGGTGGAGCAAGTCGACGAGACCCCGCCGGAGCTGGAGCCAGCTCCGCCCGCGGCGGTCGTCGAAACCGCCGTGACAGCGCCAGCGCCAGCGCTGGCCATTCCCGGCCTGGATGACAGCAGCCTGTACATCCACCGCGAGCTCTCGCAACTGCAGTTCAACATCCGCGTGCTGGAGCAGGCGCTGGACGAGTCCTATCCATTGCTGGAGCGGCTGAAGTTTCTGTTGATCTTCTCCAGCAACCTGGACGAGTTCTTCGAAATTCGGGTCGCCGGCCTCAAGAAGCAGATCACCTTCGCCCGTGAACAGGCCGGCGCCGATGGTCTGCAACCGCATCAGGCGCTGGCGCGCATCAGCGAACTGGTCCACGGTCACGTCGATCGCCAGTACGCGATCCTCAACGACATTCTGTTGCCGGAACTGGAAAAACATCAGGTCCGCTTCATCCGTCGCCGTAACTGGACGACCAAGCTCAAGACCTGGGTCCGCCGCTATTTCCGTGACGAGATCGCACCGATCATCACCCCGATCGGCCTCGACCCGACGCACCCGTTCCCGTTGCTGGTGAACAAGAGCCTGAACTTCATCGTCGAACTCGAAGGCATCGACGCCTTTGGCCGCGATTCCGGCCTGGCGATCATCCCGGCGCCACGCCTGCTGCCGCGCATCATCAAGGTGCCGGAAGAAGTTGGCGGCGCTGGCGACAACTATGTATTCCTGTCGTCGATGATCCACGCTCACGCCGATGACCTGTTCCAGGGCATGAAGGTCAAGGGTTGCTACCAGTTCCGCCTGACCCGTAACGCCGACCTGGCGCTGGACTCCGAAGACGTCGAAGACCTGGCCCGCGCCTTGCGCGGCGAACTGTTCTCCCGTCGCTATGGCGATGCGGTGCGTCTGGAAGTGGCCGACACCTGCCCGAAGCACCTGTCCGATTACCTGCTCAAGCAATTCAACCTGAGCGAGTCGGAGTTGTATCAGGTCAACGGTCCGGTGAACCTGACGCGACTGTTCAGCATCACTGGCCTGGACAGCCAGCGCGAGCTGCAATACCTGCCGTTCACGCCGCAGATTCCGAAACTGCTGCAGAACAGCGAGAACATTTTCAGCGTGATCAGCAAGCAGGACATCCTGCTGCTGCACCCGTTCGAGTCGTTCACCCCGGTAGTCGACCTGCTGCGCCAGGCCGCCAAGGACCCACACGTTCTGGCGGTGCGCCAGACCCTGTACCGCTCCGGCGCCAACTCGGAAATCGTCGATGCGCTGGTGGATGCTGCGCGTAACGGCAAGGAAGTCACGGCGGTGATCGAATTGCGTGCGCGGTTCGACGAGGAATCCAACCTGCAACTGGCCAGCCGTCTGCAAGCGGCCGGTGCGGTGGTGATCTACGGCGTGGTCGGCTTCAAGACCCACGCCAAGATGATGCTGATTTTGCGGCGCGAGGCCGGTGAAATCGTGCGTTACGCGCACCTCGGCACCGGTAACTACCACGCCGGCAACGCCCGCCTGTATACCGACTACAGCCTGCTGACCTCCGACGACGCCTTGTGCGAAGACGTCGGCAAACTGTTCAGCCAGTTGATCGGCATGGGTAAGACGCTGCGCATGAAGAAACTGCTGCACGCGCCGTTCACCCTGAAGAAGGGCATGCTCGACATGATTGCCCGGGAAACCCAGTTCGCCCTCGACGGCAAACCGGCGCACATCATTGCCAAGTTCAACTCGCTGACCGATCCGAAGATCATCCGCGCGCTGTACAAGGCCAGCCAGTCAGGCGTGCGCATCGATCTGGTGGTGCGTGGCATGTGCTGCCTGCGGCCGGGCATCGCCGGGGTTTCCCACAACATCCATGTGCGCTCGATCATCGGCCGCTTCCTGGAGCACACCCGGGTCTTCTATTTCCTCAACGGTGGCGACGAGCAGATGTTCCTGTCCAGTGCCGACTGGATGGAACGCAACCTCGACAAGCGCGTCGAGACTTGCTTCCCGGTGGAGGGTAAGAAGCTGATCATGCGGGTCAAGAAAGAGCTGGAGTTGTATCTGACCGATAACACCCACAGTTGGAGCCTGCAGTCGGACGGTCGTTACATCCGTAACACACCGACCGGCAACCAGAACCCGCGCAGCGCCCAGGCGACGTTGCTGGAGCGTTTGGGCAGTCCGATCCTGGCGGTTCGTTAATTCGGAACCTGTGGGAGCGGCACAAAAAAGGCCTTCCGAAGAAGGCCTTTTTCAGTTTCAGCGAGCGCTCAACACGATATCGACCCGGGTCAGCCATTGCGCTTCGATTTCGAAGTCGGCCTGGGTCAGCTGGTTTTCGTCCAGCCAGTTCTCCGGGAACACCACTTCGAGGCTATTGCCGTGGGCGTTCAGCTCCACCTGGGGCATTTGCTGGGTGCCACGGATGTGGTGGAACAGGATCGCAAAGCGCAGCAGCACGCACAGGCGAATCAGCTTGATGCCGTCATCGCCGAAATCGGCGAACTTGTCCTTGGGAATGTTGCGTCGGTGGCCGCGTACCAGCAGTGCGAGCATCAACTGGTCTTCGCGGGAGAACCCGGCGAGGTCCGAGTGCTCGATCAGGTAGGCGCCGTGCTTGTGGTACTGGTAGTGAGCGATGTCCAGGCCCACCTCATGGACCTTGGCCGCCCAGCCGAGCAGTTCGCGCCAGACGCCGTCTTCCAGGTCCCAATCCTCGGCCACCTGGTCGAACGCATGTAGTGCCTTGCGCTCGACCCGTACCGCCTGTTCCTGATCGACGTGGTAGCGCTCCATCAGCGAAGTGAGCGTACGTTCGCGCACGTCTTCGTGATGATGACGGCCCAGCAGGTCATAGAGCACGCCTTCGCGCAGGGCACCTTCGCAGTGGTCCATGCGCTGCAGTTCGAGGGAGTCGAAGATGGCTTCGAGGATCGCCAGGCCCGCTGGAAAAATTGCCCGGCGATCCGGTTTAATGCCTTCGAAATCGATTTTTTCGACGTCGCCCAGCTTGATCAGTTTGCGCTTGAGCCAGGCCAGGCCTTCGGCGTTGACCTCGCCGGTGCCGTGGCCGCCGGCCTTCAGCGCCAGACCGATGGCGCGGATGGTGCCCGAGGAGCCGATGGCTTCATCCCAGGTCAGGCGGTGCAGGGCGTGCTCGATGCTCATGATCTCCAGCCGCGCCGCAGTGTACGCCTGGGCGTAACGGGCCGGAGTGATCTTGCCGTCCTTGAAATAGCGCTGGGTGTAGCTGACGCAACCCATCTGCAGGCTTTCGCGCAGCAGCGGCTCGAAGCGCTGGCCAATGATGAATTCGGTACTGCCGCCACCGATGTCGGCCACCAGGCGCTTGCCGGGGGTATCGGCGAGGGTGTGGGACACGCCGAGGTAGATCAGGCGCGCTTCTTCACGGCCGGAAATGACTTCCACCGGGTGGCCGAGAATTTCTTCGGCGCGACGGATGAATTCGGCGCGGTTGCGGGCTTCACGCAGGGCGTTGGTACCCACGATTCGCACGGCGCCGGTGGGCATGCCGCTGATCAGTTGGGCGAAGCGCTTGAGGCAGTCGAGCCCGCGCTGCATCGATTCTTCGTTGAGATGGCGCTCTTCGTCGATGCCGGCGGCCAGCTGAACCTTCTCCCCGAGACGCTCGAGAATACGGATCTCGCCGTTCTGGGCCTTGGCCACGACCATGTGAAAACTGTTGGAGCCCAGGTCGATTGCGGCGATCAGGGACAGATTCTTGGCTTTGGATTGCGGCATGGTCTGGGGTCTCGGTCGATAACCTCGACATCGTGCCACGATCAAAGGCTGGCGCCAACGCGTAGGAGCTGTCGAAGGCTGCGATCTTCTGCCGCGGGAATATTTGCGGTGCTGCTGATGGCCTCTTCGCGAGCAAGCCCGCTCCCACATTTAACCGCGTACCTCAGTAACAACGCGGTCAACTGTGGGAGCGGGCTTGCTCGCGAAGGCGGCCTTCCGGTCAACAAAGATCTATCAGCCCACAGCCTCAACCGTCCCGATGAAATTCGCCAGTTCCGCCGTCTGGGGGTTGGCGAACAGTAGTTTCGGATCCCCAACCTCATGCACCTTGCCCTGGTGCATGAACACCAACTTGTCCCCAACCTCCCGGGCGAAGCGCATTTCGTGGGTGACCATGATAAGCGTCATGCCTTCGCTGGCCAGTTGCCGGACCACGCTCAGCACTTCATTGACCAGTTCCGGGTCCAGCGCCGAGGTGATTTCGTCGCACAGCAAAACCTTCGGCGACATCGCCAGTGCCCGGGCAATCGCCACCCGCTGTTGCTGCCCACCGGACAGCCGATCAGGAAAGGCATCGAACTTTTCCCCCAGCCCGACCCTTTCCAGCATCTGCCGCGCCAATTCGGCGGCCTTGGCTTTCGGCACTTTCTGCACCACTTGCGGCGCGAGCATGACGTTCTCACCCACGGTCAGGTGCGGGAACAGGTTGAACTGCTGGAACACCATGCCGACTTTCTGCCGCAGGCTGCGCAGGTCGGCGCGGGCGGCGTCGAGGTACTCGCCGTCGACTTCGATCACGCCGTCGTTGATCGACTCCAGGCCGTTGAGGGTGCGCAGCAAAGTGGACTTGCCCGAGCCGCTGCGACCGATGATCGCCACCACCTGGCCTTCCTCGATGCTCAGGTCGATGCCTTTGAGCACATGGTGATCGCCATAATATTTATGCAGGGCGGAAATTCTAAGCAGAGGCATGCAGTCTCCTTTCCAGGTAGCGCGCACTGAGCGACAAGGGGTAGCAGAGCAGGAAATAGCCGAGGGCGACGAGGCCGTAGACCATGAAGGGTTCGAAGGTGGCGTTGGCGAGCATGCCGCCGGTCTTGGTCAACTCGGTGAAGCCGATGATCGAGGTCACGGCGGTGCCTTTGACCACCTGCACCGAAAACCCCACTGTCGGCGCCACGGCGATGCGCAGGGCCTGAGGCAGGATCACATGGCGCAATTGCTCCAGAGGGGTCAGCGCCAGACTCGATGAGGCTTCCCATTGGCCGTTTGGAATCGAATCGACGCAACCGCGCCAGATCTCCGCCAGATAAGCGCTGGTGAACAACGTCAGTGCAATCGCCGCCGCCATCCACGGCGAAATCTCTATCCCGGCCAATGCCACGCCGAAAAACACCAGGAACAGCTGCATCAATAGCGGTGTGCCCTGGAACAGTTCGATGTAGGTACGGGCGAAACTACGCGGCAGGGATTTTTTCGAGATACGCATGACCATGATCAGCAAGCCAATCAGCCCGCCGCCAATGAACGCCACCAGTGACAGCGCCAGCGTCCATTGCAGTCCCATGAGCAGGTTGCGCACGATGTCCCAGAAGGTGAAGTCGCTCATCGGCTGCTCCTTGCAATGAAGCGGTGGCCTATCCAGTTCAGCAACTGGCGGATCAGCAGCGCCATGCACAGATAGAGCAAGGTAGTCAGGGCATAGGTTTCAAAGGCGCGGAAGTTGCGCGATTGAATGAAGTTGGCGGCGAAGCTCAGCTCCTCCGTCGCAATCTGCGAACACACCGCCGAGCCGAGCATGACGATGATGATCTGGCTGCTCAGGGCCGGCCAGACCTTGCCCAGGGCCGGTAGCAGCACCACATGGCGGAACGCCTCGAAGCGCGTCATCGCCAGTGCTGCCGCGGCTTCCAGCTGACCCCGGGGGATCGCCTGGATGCCGGCGCGGATGATCTCGGTGGAATAGGCGCCGAGGTTGATGACCATCGCCAGCACCGCCGCCTGCCATTCGGAAATTTGCACGCCCAGGGACGGCAAGCCGAAGAAGATGAAAAACAACTGCACCAGGAATGGCGTGTTGCGGATCAACTCGACGTAGACCGCGAAAATTCCCGCGAAAGGCCGAATGTTCCACGCCCGCACCAGCGCCCCGACGATGCCCAGTCCCACGCCGAGCACAGCGCCGATGGCGGTCAGCTCAAGGGTGAACAACGCACCGCGCAGCAACAGGTCGGTGTTGTTCACCACCGGCAGGAAATCGAACTGATAAGCCATAAAACGTCTCCAGCACGCCGAATCAGAGATCGGCCGGCAACGGCTCTTTCAGCCAGGTCAGGGCGTTCTTTTCCAGCGCGCCGTCACTCTTGGCGGTCACGAGGATCTGGTTGACCTTGTCCAGCAGCGCCGGCTCGTTCTTGTTGACGCCGACGTAGACCGGCGAATCCTTGAGCTTCACTTTCAGCGCCGGCACGCGTTTCGGGCTTTTCTCGCTGATCGCGACCATCACCACGTTGCCGCTGGCGATCAGGTCGACTTGCCCGGCCAGGTACGCGGCAATGGTCGAGTTGTTGTCTTCGAAACGCTTGATGGCCACGCCTTCGGGGGCGACCTTGGTCAGCTCGATGTCTTCGATGGCACCACGGGTGACGCTGATGGTTTTGCCCTTGAGATCGTCCAGGCCCTTGATGTCGGCGTCTGGCGGACCGAACACGGCGAGGTAGAACGGTGCGTAGGCACGGGAGAAGTCGATGACTTTTTCGCGCTCCGGGTTCTTGCCGAGGCTGGAGATCACCAGGTCGACCTTGCCGGTGGTGAGGAACGGGATGCGGTTGGTGCTGTTGACCGGGGTCAGTTCGAGCTTGACCTTGAGCTGATCGGCCAGCAGTTTCGCGGTGTCGATATCGAGGCCGCGGGGTTTCATGTCCGGGCCGACCGAGCCGAAGGGCGGGAAGTCCTGGGGCACGGCCACCTTGAGGACGCCGCGCTTGACCACATCCTCCAGACCGTCGGCGTGGGCGGGTGCCTGGTTCAGCATCAGGCTGGCAAACAGGGCGGCGAGGAGGGCGCTGTAACGCTGGGTCATGGCAAATCTCCGGATCGGCAAGAAGTGATTTCTGCGGATCGACAGAGCATGGGCCATGCCAACATGGGGTCTTGAGGGCGCCAGGGCGCGGTTTTGCTGGTGTCGTACGGTCTTACTGGTCTGAACAGTCGGGTTGCGTTTCGCACCCCGATGGCGCAGCCGTGAAAATCACCGAACCCCCATGGGGCACGACTTGCCGGGCGTCGCGAATAGCTTTACAACTGAGCGCACATTGGCCTGGTTCGTCTGGAAAACCATGAACTCGATCTCCCGCGCCGTACCTGAAGTGGCGCTGCAAGCCATCCGTAAACTGATTACCGAACAGGGCTTCGGGCCGGGGGATGCCTTGCCTTCGCAACGGGACCTGGCGGTGCAACTGGGGGTCAGTCGGGCGTCGCTGCGCGAGGCGTTGTCATCGCTGAGTGCGCTGGGGGTCATCAGCATCCAGCCGGGCAAAGGCGTATTCGTGCAGTCGCCGGTGGAGCTGCCGCGTGGCGATGCAGCGCCGGGCTGGCCGTTCGCGGCGCAGGCTTCGCCGCTGGACATCTTCCAGTTGCGCTATGCGCTGGAAGGGTTTGCGGCGGGGTTGGCGGCCGTAACCTTGAGCACCGACGAACTGGATGCGCTGGAAGACAATGTCGCCGCCATGCGTAACGAACTGAAGTCCGGCGACTTCGAAGCCGCGGCCCGCCTGGATTTCGAATTCCACCGCCGCATCCTGCTGGCCAGCGGCAATCAGGCGATGCTGAGCATCCTGACTGCCAGCGCCGACATCTTCCTGGAGAGTCAGAAGCTACCGTTCATCCGGGTCGAACGTGCCATGGAAACCTGGCAGGAACACCGTAAAATCCTTCGTGCGCTGGCCCGTCGAGCGTCTGGCGCCGCGCAAAAGGCTATGCAAGAGCACGTACGCAATGCCGCGCTGCGTACCGGAATCGCGTTCATCGCTCCCGTCGCTTCATGACCTGAGCTATACCCAAACTCATGAATCACCATAGCGAGACTCAATCATCTGCACCTTCCTGAACGAGGGAAGGACCGCTATGATGGGCCACGTTTTTTTGCTTACAACCTGGAGAATTCCATGAGCAGCGATCTTATCAAACACGTTAGCGACGCTAGCTTCGAGGCCGACGTACTCAAGGCCGAAGGCGCTGTACTGGTCGACTACTGGGCTGAATGGTGCGGCCCTTGCAAAATGATCGCTCCGGTTCTGGACGAAATTGCCGAGACTTACAAAGGCAAGCTGACCGTTGCCAAGCTGAACATCGACGAGAACCAGGAAACCCCGGCCAAGCACGGCGTGCGCGGTATCCCGACCCTGATGCTGTTCAAGAACGGCAACGTTGAAGCGACCAAGGTCGGCGCACTGTCGAAGTCGCAACTGGCTGCCTTCCTCGACGCCAACATCTAAGCGTCGCTGCAAAGTGTCCTGAAAAAGCCCCGCAAAATAGCGGGGCTTTTTGCGTATTCAGGGCTAGACGCTCCTAAACTCAGGTGGTACATTCGGCCCCGCACTGGTTTCTCCATTGCCCCCTGCTAGCCGTCGCCGACGCACTCCTTTTCGAATAAGTACGCGATCCTGTCGCCTTCTCTGCGGCGCGGCCTCATTAAGCCAAAAGCTTAATTTCCCCCCTCCATAAATGATTACGTCATTCCTATATGAATCTGACTGAACTCAAGCAAAAGCCGATTACCGAACTGCTCGAATTGGCCGAACAGATGGGCATAGAAAATATGGCCCGTTCGCGCAAGCAGGACGTGATTTTCTCCCTGCTCAAGAAGCACGCGAAAAGCGGTGAGGAAATCTCCGGTGATGGCGTGCTGGAGATTCTCCAGGACGGCTTCGGCTTCCTGCGCTCCGCTGACGCTTCCTATCTCGCCGGCCCAGACGATATCTACGTCTCGCCGAGCCAGATCCGTCGCTTCAACTTGCGCACCGGTGACACCATCGTTGGCAAGATCCGCCCTCCAAAGGAAGGCGAGCGTTATTTCGCGCTGCTCAAGGTCGACACGATCAACTACGACCGTCCGGAAAACGCGAAGAACAAGATTCTCTTCGAGAACCTGACCCCGCTGTTCCCGACCGTGCGCATGAAGATGGAAGCCGGTAACGGCTCCACCGAAGACTTGACCGGTCGTGTCATCGACCTGTGCGCCCCGATCGGCAAAGGCCAGCGCGGCCTGATCGTTGCACCGCCGAAAGCCGGCAAGACGATCATGCTGCAGAACATCGCGGCGAACATCGCACGTAACAACCCTGAAGTTCATCTGATCGTATTGCTGATCGATGAACGTCCGGAAGAAGTGACCGAAATGCAGCGCACCGTGCGCGGCGAAGTGGTTGCCTCGACGTTCGACGAGCCGCCAACCCGCCACGTGCAGGTTGCCGAAATGGTGATCGAGAAGGCCAAGCGCCTGGTCGAGCACAAGAAAGACGTGGTGATCCTGCTCGACTCCATCACCCGTCTGGCCCGTGCCTACAACACCGTGATCCCGAGCTCCGGCAAGGTACTGACCGGTGGTGTCGATGCCCACGCCCTGGAGAAACCGAAACGTTTCTTCGGCGCCGCGCGGAACATCGAAGAAGGCGGCTCGCTGACCATCATCGCCACCGCGCTGGTTGAAACCGGCTCGAAGATGGACGAAGTGATCTACGAGGAATTCAAAGGCACCGGCAACATGGAGCTGCCGCTGGATCGCCGTATCGCTGAAAAGCGCGTCTTCCCGGCCATCAACATCAACCGTTCCGGCACCCGCCGCGAAGAGTTGCTGACTGCCGACGACGAGCTGCAGCGCATGTGGATCCTGCGCAAGCTGCTGCACCCAATGGATGAAGTGGCTGCCATCGAGTTCCTGGTCGACAAGCTGAAAACGACCAAGACCAACGACGAATTCTTCCTGTCGATGAAACGCAAGTAACATCGCCCGTTGAGTTCAAGAGAATGGCGCCCCGGTGGGGCGCCATTTTTTTTGCCCGCACTTTTTTGCCCGGGCCATGGGAGGTTTTTGATTGGCCAAGGTCAGTTACTTGGCAATTCAACCAGGCGCGTTTGCAGTCATCTCCGGGGACGATGCCCAAGCGCGCTGAAAACAACGATCTGAATGGTTTAATGTTTATGAGCTCACTGGCTTATCGACGGGATATCGACGGCTTGCGCGCAGTGGCGGTGATCGCTGTCGTGCTGTTTCATTTTGGTGTTCCGGGGTTTACCGGCGGCTTTGTCGGCGTGGACGTGTTTTTCGTGATTTCCGGTTACCTGATCACCTCGATCATCTGGAATCAGCGCCAGGCCGGACAATTCAGCTTTGTCGATTTCTGGGCCCGGCGTGCGCGGCGGATTTTGCCGGCGTTGTTCGCGATGATCATCGCGGTGCTGGCGGTCGGCTGGTTTTTGCTGGCACCGAAGGATTACGAAGAGCTGGGGCGATCGGTGCGTTACCAGGTGATGTTCGTGTCCAACATCCTGTTCATGCGCCAGGACGGCTATTTCGATGTCGCCTCCGATCTCAAACCCCTGCTGCACACCTGGTCGCTGGCCGTGGAGGAGCAGTTTTACATCGTCTTCCCGTTGCTGCTGACACTGCTGTCGAGCCGTCTCAAGTATCGGCGACTGACGCTGTTCGGCGTATTGCTGCTGTCCTTTGGCTTGAGCGTGTGGGCCGTCGCCCATCATCCGGAAAAAGCCTTCTTCCTGTTGCCGATGCGTGCGTGGGAGCTGTTGGCCGGAGCGATGCTGGCGGTCGCGCCCAAGTCTGCGTGGCGTCTCAAGCCGATGGCGGCGCAGTGGCTGAGCCTGCTGGGCATGGTGCTGATCCTGCTGGCGGTGTTCGGTTATGACAAGGCCACGCCATTCCCGGGCGTTGCTGCGTTGTTGCCGGTGCTGGGTGTGGTGCTGCTGATTCTGGCCAACGGTCATCGTGAAACCTGGATTGGTCAGTTTTTGAGCAGTCGGATAATGGTCGGCCTCGGCCTGGTTTCTTATTCCTGGTACCTGTGGCACTGGCCGGTGTTCGTATTCTCCCGCTATGCCAGCGTCGGTGAGCCGAGTGCTTTCGACAGTGCCGGGTTGATTCTGCTGACGCTGTTGCTGGGTTATCTGTCCTGGAAATTTGTCGAAACCCCGTTTCGTGAGCGTCGCCTGATTGCCGGACGCCGGCAGATCCTGCTCGCCAGCGCATGCGGTGTCCTGGTGCTCGGCCTGGCCGGGCAGACCTTGCGCTGGACCGACGGCTTGCCGTGGCGTCTGTCTGACCAGGCCTTGCAATACGCCAAGGCTCGCGAATGGCGACCGGAGCTGATGGCCTGCCTGGCCGATGACAAGACGCCGGATGACAAGTTGTTCTGCCGTTATGGCGCACAAAATCGCCTGCCCCCAGCGCTTGTCTGGGGCGATAGCCATGCCACGGCGTTGATTCCGGTTTTCGACGAGGGTGCCAAGGCCCATGGCGTCAACGTGATCCTCGCCAGTTCTGCTGGTTGTTTGCCAGTCGATGGCCTGGAGCACGATGCGCGTTGTGCGCGGTTCAACCGGCGCGTTGAACAGGCCTTGATGCCGCAAGCTGTCGGCGATGTGGTGTTGGTCGCGCACTGGAGCCTGTACCTCTATGGCGACGGCAAAGGTGACTTGGGCCACGCACTGAAAAGCGCTGACGGGCACTACGACCGCGCCAGCGCCGAACAACGTCTGGCCGATGGCTTGCGTGCACGAGTCGCGCAATTGCGTGCAGGCGGGCATCGGGTCTGGCTGGTAAAAGAGGTGCCGTTGCAGGCCTTCAGCCCTCCGTATCGCCTCACCCGCCTGGCAATGCTGGACCGCCCGGTCGACGATGTCGGGCTGGCGCTCGCAGAGCACCACAAGCGCCAGGCATTCATCAGTCGATTGTTTGCACAACTGGCGCAAGACCCGGCGGTACAGGTGGTGGACCCGGCGCCAAGGCTGTGTGACGCGAGCGGCCTGTGCCGCGCCGAACGCAGCGGCTACTCGTTGTACACCGATGACAATCACCTCTCGGAAGTCGGTGCGCGGTTCGTGGCGCCGATCCTCGAACCGCTGTTTGTCAGTCTGCAGCCGGGGCAAACCCGGGGTAATGCATCCAGATAAGCAGCGATAAGCTGCCAGCGGCCAGCAGAGCAGGTAGGATGTACGCCTATTTTTCGGGTGCCATCATCAAATGAAATTCAAGGATCTTCGGGATTTCGTGCAGCAGCTTGAGCAGCGCGGAGAGTTGAAACGCATCCAGATCCCCGTCTCTCCAGTGCTGGAGATGACCGAGGTGTGTGATCGCACACTGCGTGCCAAAGGCCCGGCGCTGTTGTTCGAAAAGCCGACAGGCTATGACATCCCGGTGCTCGGCAACCTGTTCGGCACCCCCGAGCGGGTCGCCATGGGCATGGGTGCCGAGTCGGTCAGCGAGCTGCGCGAAATCGGCAAGCTGCTTGCGTTCCTCAAGGAGCCCGAGCCGCCGAAAGGCTTGAAGGATGCCTGGTCCAAGCTGCCGATCTTCCGCAAGATCATTTCGATGGCGCCGAAAGTCGTCAAGGACGCGGTGTGCCAGGAAGTGGTCATCGAAGGCGACGACGTCGACCTGGCCATGCTGCCGGTACAGACCTGCTGGCCGGGCGATGTCGGCCCGCTGATCACCTGGGGCCTGACCGTCACCAAAGGCCCGAACAAGGATCGCCAGAACCTCGGCATTTATCGTCAGCAGGTGATTGGTCGCAACAAAGTCATCATGCGCTGGCTGAGCCACCGTGGCGGCGCGCTGGATTACCGCGAGTGGTGCGAGAAGCACCCGGGCCAGCCGTTCCCGGTTTCCGTGGCCCTGGGTGCGGACCCGGCGACCATCCTCGGTGCCGTGACCCCGGTGCCCGACAGCCTTTCCGAATACGCCTTCGCCGGCCTGTTGCGCGGTAACCGCACTGAGCTGGTGAAGTGCCGCGGCAACGACCTGCAAGTGCCGGCCACCGCCGAAATCATCCTCGAAGGCGTAATCCATCCGGGCGAGATGGCCGATGAAGGCCCATACGGCGACCACACCGGTTACTACAATGAAGTCGACAGCTTCCCGGTGTTCACCGTCGAGCGCATCACCCATCGGATCAAGCCGATCTATCACAGCACCTACACCGGCCGTCCGCCGGATGAGCCGGCGATCCTCGGCGTGGCGTTGAACGAAGTGTTTGTGCCGATCCTGCAGAAGCAGTTCCCGGAGATCACCGATTTCTACCTGCCACCCGAAGGCTGCTCGTACCGCATGGCCATCGTGACCATGAAGAAGTCGTATCCGGGCCACGCCAAGCGGGTAATGCTGGGTGTCTGGTCGTTTTTGCGACAGTTCATGTACACCAAATTCGTTATCGTCACCGACGACGATATCAACGCCCGGGACTGGAACGACGTGGTCTGGGCCATCACCACGCGCATGGATCCCAAGCGCGACACGGTGATGATCGACAACACGCCGATCGACTACCTGGACTTTGCCTCGCCGGTGTCCGGCCTGGGGTCGAAAATGGGCCTTGATGCCACGCATAAATGGCCGGGCGAAACTACCCGCGAATGGGGCCGGGTCATCGTCAAGGACGATGCCGTGACCCAGCGGATCGATGCCATCTGGAATCAGTTAGGAATAGATTGATGCGTGTAACCTTGCAGCCCTCCGGAGCAGTGCTTGAGATATTGCCCGGCGAGCGGATTCTCGATGGCGCACGACGTCTGGGCTACGAATGCCCGCAAAGCTGCCGCAACGGCAATTGCCACGTGTGCGCGGCGCTGCTGGTGGAAGGCCGGGTCGAGCAGGCCGGCAATGTGCGCGACCATGGCGAGTTCTACACTTGCATAGCAGAGCCGCTGGAAGACTGCATCGTGCTGTGGGATGGCGTGCTCGCGCTGGGAGAACTGCCGGTGCGCAGCGTGTCGTGTCAGGTCATTGAGTGCAAGGGGGTGGGCGGCGACACCTGGCGCGTGCGTCTGCGGGCTCCGGCCGGTAAACCACCGCGCTACCACGCCGGCCAGTACTTGATGATCGAGCGCGAGAACGGCGAAAAGTCCGCCTTCTCCCTCGCCTCGGCCCCGCATGCGGGGCGCGACCTGGAAATCCACGTACTGGCGCGCGAATCCAGTGCGCTGAGCCTGATCGAACAGCTCCAGCGCAACAGCATGGTGCGGGTCGAATTGCCGTTTGGCGATACCCACCTGGAGGAGTTGCCGGACGGTCCTCTCGTGCTGATCGCCGCTGGTACCGGCATGGGCCAGATCCACAGTCTGATCGAGCATTGCCGGGCCTCGGGGTTCAAGCACCCGGTGCATCTGTATTGGGGCGTGCGTCGTCCTGAAGATTTTTATCAAATCGAGCATTGGGACGAATGGCTGAAGCTGCCCAACCTGTTCCTGCACAAGGTCGTCAGCGATCAATGCGGTTGGGGAGGGCGGTGCGGCATGTTGCATGAAGCGGTCTGTGAAGACTTCCCTGACCTCAAGCCGCTGCACGTGTACGCCAGCGGCTCTCCGGCCATGGTCTACGGCACGCTGGATGCGCTGGTGGAAGCGGGGATGGACGCCCACCAGATGCGCGCCGACGTTTTTGCGTATGCGCCGCGCCCTTGAGCCGCGATCTTGATCCGCGCTCTTTCGTTATAACTCTATATATAGCCAATCGGCATTTATAAACTTTTATAAATGTCGGTAGGTTATATGTCGTTCAGGCATTTAAATAAGTACGGTGCCATGGCATTCAAATTGCCTTAAAACTTATGTGCCTTATTGTTACAGCTGTGCGTTCTATTAAGTAATTCTTCACTCGCGGGGAGCTGAACGCTATTCGCCATGAGCGCCATTGAATCTGCTTTTTTGAATCTGGCTTACCCTCCGCGGCTCGATCTGGGGCCGCAGCTCACGCACGAACAACTGCTCGGCTCGATGCAATCGACCATGGCGCGCCACAAAGGTGGGCCGGTCTGGTTGTTTGCGTATGGTTCACTGATCTGGCGCCCTGAGTGCACGGCGGTTGAGCGGGTTCGCGGCCGGGTGCATGGCTACCATCGCGGGTTGTACCTGTGGTCCCACGAACATCGCGGCACACCGGAAATGCCTGGCCTGGTGTTTGGCCTGGATCGCGGCGGTTCTTGCAGCGGTTTCGCCTATCGCTTGCCCGAAGAGCAACTCGAAGCCTCGCTCTACGCACTATGGCAGCGCGAGATGCCTTTCCCTTCCTACCGCCCGCACTGGCTCAACTGCCGTCTCGAAGATGGCAGCCAGGTTCAGGCATTGGGATTCGTTCTGGAGCGACACCTGCCCAGCTATGCCGGCAACCTGCCGGACCATGTGCTGAGCCATGTGTTCGAAAACGCCTGCGGGCGCTACGGCACCACTCGCGATTATGTCGAGCAGACCGCGCACGCCCTGCGCAGCCACGCCATGCCAGACCGGAATCTGGAGGCGCGGCTCAAGCGCTGTAAATCAACGGCCGATCAAGCGAGTGCTTCGCGGCCCTGACTGGCGATTTGTTTGTGCCGTAGCGTCGGGGCCAGGAAGGCCATCGCCAGCAGGCAGGCGCCGACCAGCAGCACGAAGCCGCCGTCCCAGCCGAAATGGTCCACGGTGTAGCCCATCGCTGCACTGGCCGCGACCGAACCGCCCAAGTAGCCGAACAGACCGGTAAAGCCCGCCGCCGTACCGGCAGCTTTCTTCGGTGCCAGTTCCAGCGCCTGCAGGCCGATCAGCATTACCGGGCCGTAGATCAGGAAGCCGATGGAAAGCAGCGCGATCATGTCGACCATCGGATTACCGGCAGGGTTGAGCCAGTAAACCAGCGTCGCAACCGTCACCAGCGCCATGAACACCATGCCGGTCAGGCCACGGTTGCCCCGGAAGATCTTGTCCGACATCCAGCCGCACAGCAGCGTGCCCGGGATACCTGCCCACTCGTAGAAGAAGTACGCCCACGAGGTTTTATCCACAGTGAAACCCTTGGCCTCCTTGAGGTAGGTTGGCGCCCAGTCCAGCACGCCGTAACGCAGCAGATAGACAAAGACGTTGGCCAGGGCGATGTACCAGAGCATTTTGTTGCGCAGCACGTATTTGACGAAAATTTCCTTGGCGCTGAATTCCTCTTCGTGGCTGGCGTCGTAGCCTTCCGGGTAGTCGTTCTTGTATTGCTCGATCGGCGGCAGGCCAACCGATTGCGGGGTGTCGCGCATGGTCACAAAGGCAAACACCGCTACTGCCAGCGCCACGGCTGCCGGCACGTAGAACGCGGCGTGCCAGTCATTGAACAGGCCCATGCCGATCAGGAACAACGGGCCGATCAGGCCACCACCGACGTTATGCGCCACGTTCCACACGGACACCACGCCGCCACGTTCCTTCTGCGACCACCAGTGCACCATGGTCCGGCCACTTGGCGGCCAACCCATGCCCTGCGCCCAGCCGTTGATGAACAGCAGAATGAACATCATGGTCACGCTGGACGTCGCCCAGGGTGCGAAACCGAAAATGAACATCACTCCGGCCGACACCAATAGGCCGAACGGCAGGAAGAAGCGCGGGTTGGAACGGTCGGACACCAGGCCCATCAGAAACTTCGACAGGCCGTAGGCAATCGCGATGGCAGACATCGCCAGGCCCAGCTGGCCACGGGAGTAACCCTCGTCGATCAGGTACGGCATGGCCAGGGAGAAGTTCTTGCGCAGCAGGTAGTAACCGGCATAGCCGATGAAGATACCGGCGAAAATCTGCCAGCGCAGGCGTCGGTAGGTGCTGTCTATTTTTTCTTCAGGCAATGGAGCCTGATGTGCGGCAGGACGAAAGAAAGCAAACATTCAAGAGCTCCAGGTTTCTTGTTTTGACTGCGGATACGAATGTTACAGTTTCGTTACCGAAAATAGCACCGGTTCTCATCGGCAAAACAGCGGAAATGTTGGATATCGCGCGTTCCTTTATGAACATGTCGGTCAGATGTAAGTGAGGGGCGTTGTAGGAAGCGTTACCTGTTTGGTTGGCAGGCGCTTGATGTGCCTGAAATAGGGCAGGTCTTTAGGAAAGGCCCTTCGTTTAAAGCAGAAGTCATGGCGTTATGCCGAATGACTCAGCGCCTTAACCTTTGTGCTGTTGCCAGGTCTGGCGTTGTAGGCGAAGGGAGAGGGACATGCGGTGGTGGGTATGCGTGCTGTTGTTGGTGGTGTCCCTAGATGTCAGGGCCGGGGAGGTGTTCCTGATTCCCGAGAATAATCCGAAGCCGGTTTATCCAATGGCGCTGCATAGGGCGGGTGTCACCGGGATGGTGCGTGTCAGCATGATTGTGAAGGCCGATGGATCAGTCAGTAATGCCGTGATTGCGCAAAGTGTGCATCCCGAACTCGAAGAGGCATCATTGGCCGCAGTCAACCAATGGCGATTCAAGCCGTGGACAGTTACCAAGGATCAGCCTGCACAAATCATCGTGGTCGCACCTATGGAGTACAGGCTGGACAGAGATCATCCCTTCCACGTCAACAAGGAATTGGAGCGGCTGAAATGCAGTGCTATCGCACGGGCATCGTTGAACATCGCCACTTCCTCGTGGGTGGACCTGCCGGTTTTCAGCTGGACTCGCAGTTACCTGACCCACTCGCTTTCACCGACGCAATTGCCGGAAGAGAAACGTCTGGCTCTGATCGCCAGGCTCAATGCCAGCGTGCGTTCGATTGTGCAGCGGTGTAGCGCACATCCGGCAAGTCGGTATGTGCGGTTTTTGCCGGAGGAGATTCGGGTGTTGCTTTGACGGCAAGAAAGAGCGCGGCTAAATGGCCGCGCTTTTATTGCAGATAGAGATTCAGCGAACCTGCACCACCACTTTCCCCACCGCTTTACGCTGGCCAAGGTCATTGATCGCCTGCGCCGCATTGCTCAGCGGATACACCTGAGACACCAGCGGCTTGAGCTTGCCTTCGGCAAACCAGCCAAACAACTGCTGGAAGTTTGCCGCATTGTCTTGCGGCTGACGTTGGGCGAACGAGCCCCAGAACACGCCGAGCACCGCCGCACCCTTGAGCAGGGCCAGGTTGACCGGCAACTCGGGAATGCGCCCGCTGGCGAAGCCGACCACCAGCAGGCGGCCGTTCCAGGCGATGGCGCGGATCGCCTGGTCGAACAGGTCGCCGCCGACCGGGTCGTAGATCACGTCGGCACCCTGGCCGTCGGTCAGGCGCTTGATTTCGTCCTTGAGGCTGGTTTCGCTGTAGTTGATCAGTTCGTCGGCACCGGCGGCCTTGGCCACGGCGAGTTTCTCTGCGCTGCTGGCCGCGGCGATCACCCGGGCGCCCATGGCTTTGCCGATTTCCACCGCCGCCAGGCCGACACCACCGGAGGCACCAAGCACCAGCAGGGTTTCGCCCGGCTGCAGGTTACCGCGCTGCTTGAGGGCGTGCATCGAGGTGCCGTAGGTCATGCTGAAGGCGGCGGCAGTGTTGAAGTCCATCGATGGCGGGATCGGCAGCGCGTTGTAACCCGGTACAGCGACCTGCTCGGCAAAGCTGCCCCAGCCGGTCAGGGCCATGACCCGGTCACCGACTTTCAGGTGGCTGACCTTTTCGCCCACTGCGCTGACCACGCCGGCCGCTTCACCGCCCGGTGAAAACGGGAAGGGCGGCTTGAACTGGTATTTGCCCTCGATGATCAACGTGTCGGGGAAGTTCACCCCGGCGGCGTGCACGTCCAGCAGGATTTCGTTCTTCTTTGCGACAGGACTGGCGACGTCTTCCAGCACCAGCGATTCGGCAGGGCCGAAGGCTTTGCACAGCACGGCTTTCATCAGGGCTATTCCTTTGGGAGTGATGGCCGATAAGTGTAGGTGTGTGGGTCGATGGGTCAACGAGCATGCCCGACCCTGATAGTCAGCCATAAGCTTGTGCTGGCGTGGCGGGTCGTTATGCTAGGCCGCAAACCGGATAAGGAGCGAATTGTGAAAGCGTGGATCATGTTGATGCTGGCCCTGTCCCTGCCTGTGGCAGCGGTGGCCGAAGAAGCCAGGGAAGATGCAGCGCCGAAAGTCAGTTACATCACCCTGAGCCCGCCGTTCGTGGGTAACTACGGGCTGGATGGCACGCCGAAACTGAAGGTCTACAAGGCCGATGTGGCGTTGCGGGTAACCGGTGACGAAGCCGCCAAGGCGGTGAAGGCCAATGAGCCGTTGATCCGCAATCAATTGGTCGCGCTGTTCGCCCAGCAGACCACCGAGACGATGAACAATGTCGAGGCCAAGGAAAAGCTGCGTCAGGAAGCGTTGAAGCAGACCCAGCAGGTGATGAACGACGAAACCGGTAAGCCGGTGGTTGAGGATTTGTTGTTCAACAACCTGATCATCCAATAAGACTCTCGCTGTCCTGACGGGCCTCTTCGCGAGCAAGCCCGCTCCCACAGGGTTCCGTGGTGGACTTATGATCATGTTCCAACACAAATCCACTGTGGGAGCGGGCTTGCCCGCGAAGGCGTTCTGAAAGACGCTGCAAATCCTACGGCTTGAGCGCAACCACCGCTGCCCACTGCTCCGCCGTCACCGGCATCACCGACAGCCGCGAGCCTTTCTGCACCAGCGGCAACCCGGCCAGTGCCGTCTGCTGTTTCAGATAATCCAGTTTCAGCACCCGGGCAAAGGTCTCGACATGCTCGACATCGATCGCGCTCCAGGCGTTTTTGTCCGGGGTGGCCTTAGGGTCGAAATAATGGCTCTCTGGCTCCAGCGCCGTCGGGTCCGGATACGCGGCTTCGACAATCTTGCCGATTCCGGCGATGCCCGGCTCAGGGCAGCTGGAATGATAGAAAAAGAACTCATCCCCCACCGCCATGGTCCGCAGGAAATTGCGTGCCTGATAGTTGCGAACCCCGTCCCAGCGCGCTTTGCCGAGCTTTTCCAGCCCCTTGATCGAGAGTTCGTCGGGCTCGGACTTCATCAGCCAATAGGCCATGTCTGTTGCTCCTTGCGTGGTGATTGAGCAGCTTGTCGGCGATTTTATGACAAACCGACAGTCGGTTGACGTCAGCATTTGCGCAGCGGTTCACGTTGTCGCAAAATGCCGGCCTTTAGAGCTTGACGCTGCTGCACGGCCTACAAACGGAAACCGCTGCTGTCATCGTGTTGATGTGCCTTTGGGGGGCAATCGATGAAACGCAAACCGGATTTACTATGGATTTTGGTCATTTTGTTTGGCCTTGGCGTCGTAACCACTGGCTATGCCCAAAGCCTGTGGGCCAACAAGACCGATGCACCGGTCGAACTCGCCCAATTGCAGCAACAGTCGACCGCCTTCAAGCGCTGATCCTGTTGCCTCGGCGCCACTGATCGAAGTGGCGTCTAGCCTGCGTAATACCAGGCCTTGTCTGTCACCGTTCCTTGCAGCGGCACATCCCAGCTCGCCTGAGCCAATCGCGCCACTTTCTGACATTCATGGGCCAGCCCCAACAGCGTCGGCTTGCGCCAGTCGTTTCGTCGCGCCAGGTAGGCCAGGCTGCGGTCGTAGAAGCCACCGCCCATCCCCAGGCGCCCGCCGACATCGTCAAAACCCACCAATGGCAACAGCACCAGATCCAGTGCCCAGATCTTGCGCTGCCGGGCGAGGTTGGCCCGTGGTTCGAGAATACGGAAGCGGTTGGGTTTGAGTTTTTCCCCGGGTCGGATGCGCTGGAACACCATTTTGGTTCGCGGCCAGGCGCTCAGCACCGGTAGATAGGTGGCCTTGCCCCGGCGTTGCGCGGCGCGCAGCAACAGGCGTGGATCGATTTCACCGTCGGTGGGCAGGTAGAGCGAGATGTGCCGGGCGCGGCGGAACAGCGGTTGCTGGGCCAATTGCTTGTACAGTCCGCGAGCGGCCTGGCGTTGCTGACTGGGAGTCAGTGCGCGGCGGGCCTTGCGCAGCATGCGTCGAAGTTGCGGGCGGGGGAGCAGCGCAGGTTCGGTCATGTATTCGGGCTTCAACAATGCGGATACGTGAAGCGTACCCGTAAAAACGCCAATGCCGGTATCAAAACCGGCATTGGACTGAAATCAGGCTCCCCGAATGTGCCGCTGTCGACTTAGCCCTTGAACCCGAAAGTTCAAGGTGGAAGATGCAGTAGGCTTTAAGGCTTTCCGTCTAGCGGACATGCACACCAGCCCAACGTGCAACCTCCAGGGTATAGCAAATCGGCTCAGGGACATCGCCAACTGGCAAGCACCCCAGGGAGTTAGGGGATTATACCGCAAGCGGCGGCGCGAATCAGCCTTTGGTGACGTCCGGATCGGTGGCGAGCGCCAGATCGACGCGATCGAGCAGGTCACGCACCTGTTCGCGGGTCGATCCGCTGGCCTGGATATCCGGGCGTTCTTCCTTGTGCAGCAAGTCGTGGGTGATGTTCAGCGCGGCCATCACGGCGATACGGTCGGCACCGATGACCTTGCCGCTGCTGCGGATCTCGCGCATCTTGCCGTCCAGATAACGGGCTGCGCTGACCAGGTTACTGCGCTCTTCCTGAGGGCAGATGATCGAATACTCTTTGTCGAGGATCTGCACGGTGACGCTATTGCTTGAACTCATGAGTCTTGCTCCAGGGCCTTGAGGCGCGAAATCATCGATTCGACCTTACGCCGGGCGATTTCGTTTTTTTCAATGAGGTGCGCGCGTTCCTCGCGCCAGGTCTTTTCCTGAGCTAGTAAGAGTGCGTTTTGACTCTTAAGTTGCTCGACTCGGGTAATCAGCAGCTCGAGTCTGGCCATCAGCGCTTGCAGGTCGGTGTCTTCCATATTGTCCACTGTGTCTGACGGGGTAGCTGGCGGACAGCCTTTAATAGTCTTGGCGAGTCTGTCGATGTAGGATACAAGGCCTTCATTCTAGACATAGCGCCGTCTGGCGCCTAGCTGCCCATGACCATTCAGAATTCCCCGTACCAAGCCTTCGCCACCCTGCTGACTTCCAGCGGTCACAACGTCTCGCCCGCTGAACTGCACGGGCTGTTGCTCGGCCGCAGCTGCGCCGGCGCCGGTTTCGACGCCGAAGGCTGGCTGATCGACGCCGCTGAACTGCTCGAAAGCGAGCCGCAGGACAACGTTCGCAACGCCCTGACCGGCCTGCAAGAGATGGTAAAAGGCGAACTCACCGGCGATGACGTGACCGTCGTTCTGCTGCTGCCGACTGACGACGCCCCGCTCACCGAGCGTGCCGCTGCACTGGGCGAGTGGTGCCAGGGCTTCCTCAGTGGCTTTGGCTTGAACTGCCGTGACAGCAGCGCCCTGAGCACCGAGGCCACCGAGGTGTTGCAGGATCTGGCGGCCATTTCCCAGGTGCAAGATGCCCTGGAAGAGTCCGACGACGGCGAAAACGACTACATGGAAGTCATGGAGTACCTGCGCGTCGCACCGCTGCTGCTGTTCTCCGAGACCAAAAAAGACGTGCAGGTCGCTGCCAAACCGTCTTTGCACTAATCGTAAGACAGGGAAAACCATCTGCCCATGATTCATATCCCGAAATCGGAATACAGCCGTCGCCGCAAGGCCCTGATGGCGCAGATGGAACCCAACAGCATCGCCATCCTGCCCGCCGCCGCGGTCGCAATTCGTAACCGCGACGTCGAGCACGTCTACCGCCAGGACAGCGACTTCCAGTACCTCAGCGGTTTTCCCGAGCCTCAGGCCGTACTGGTGCTGATGCCGGGGCGCGTGCATGGCGAATACATCCTGTTCTGCCGCGAACGCAATGCCGAGCGCGAGCTGTGGGATGGCCTGCGTGCCGGGCAGGAAGGCGCAATTCGCGACTTCGGCGCCGACGACGCCTTTCCAATCACTGATATCGACGACATCCTGCCAGGCCTGATCGAAGGCCGTGACCGGGTGTATTCGGCGATGGGCAGCAACCCCGAATTCGATCGCCACCTGATGGAGTGGATCAACGTGATCCGCTCCAAGGCCAACCTCGGTGCCCAGCCGCCGAACGAATTCGTTGCCCTGGATCATCTGCTGCACGACATGCGCCTGTATAAATCGGCGGCAGAAGTGAAAGTGATGCGCGAGGCGGCGCGGATTTCCGCCCAGGCGCATGTACGGGCCATGCAGGCCTGTCGCGCCGGGTTGCACGAATTCAGCCTGGAAGCCGAGCTCGATTACGAATTTCGCAAGGGCGGGGCGAAGATGCCAGCCTACGGGTCGATCGTCGCGGCGGGGCGTAACAGCTGCATCCTGCATTACCAGCAGAATGACGCGTTGCTCAAGGATGGGGATATGGTGCTGATCGACGCCGGTTGCGAGATCGACTGCTACGCCAGTGACATCACCCGGACCTTTCCGGTCAGCGGTAAGTATTCTGCGGAACAGAAAGCGATTTACGAATTGGTGCTGGCTTCCCAGGAAGCCGCCTTTGCCGAAATCGCCCCGAACAAGCACTGGAATCAGGCACACGAAGCAACGGTCCGGGTCATTACCGCCGGGCTGGTCAAACTGGGCCTGCTGCGGGGCGACGTTGATGAACTGATCGCCAGCGAAGCCTACAAGGCGTTTTACATGCACCGCGCCGGCCATTGGTTGGGCATGGATGTGCATGACGTCGGCGAATACAAGGTCGGCGGCGAGTGGCGCGTGCTGGAAGTCGGCATGGCGCTGACCGTGGAGCCGGGGATCTATATCGCCCCGGACAACCAGAATGTTGCGAAGAAATGGCGTGGCATTGGCGTGCGCATCGAGGACGACGTAGTGGTCACCAAAACCGGCTGTGAAATATTGACGAACGGCGTGCCGAAAACCGTTGCCGAGATCGAGGCCCTGATGGCCGCCGCGCGGACACAGGCAGCATGAGTCGAGTCAACCTGGCAATCATTGGTGGCGGGCTGGTCGGTGCAAGCCTGGCGCTGGCGCTTCAGGCCGGGGCCAAGGCCCGGGGCTGGAAGATCGTGTTGATCGAACCGTTCGCCCCTGGCGACAGCTATCAACCGAGTTACGATGCCCGTTCCTCGGCGTTGTCCTTCGGCTCGCGGCAGATCTATCAACGGCTGGGCGTCTGGCAGGAAGTCTCGCGCCGCGCCGAGCCGATCAAGCAGATTCATGTTTCCGACCGTGGTCGGTTCTCGACGGCGCGGCTGTCGGCGATGGAAGAGGGTGTTCCAGCGCTGGGTTATGTCGTTGAAAACGCCTGGCTCGGCCAATGCCTGTGGCAAGGCCTGGACAAGGACGTGATCAGTTGGCGCTGCCCGGCGGAAGTCACCCGCATGGAGCCGCTGGTCGATGGCTATCGCCTGACCCTGAATGATGAAACCACCCTGGAATGCGACCTCGCGGTGCTCGCCGATGGCGGCCGCTCCGGCTTGCGCGAGCAGTTGGGGATCGGTATCCGCAAGCGTCCGTACAACCAGAGCGCGCTGATCGCCAACATCACCCCGAGTGAAGCCCACAACGGCATGGCCTTCGAGCGTTTCACCGACGAAGGCCCGATGGCGTTGCTGCCGCTTCCGGATAATCGCTGCGCACTGGTCTGGACCCGCCTGGGCATGGACGCGCAACGCCTGGCGGCCCTGGATGAGCGCAGCTTCCTCAGCGAGTTGCAGGGTGTGTTCGGTTATCGCCTCGGCACATTGAAGCAGGTGGGTGCGCGGCATCTGTATCCACTGACGCTGGTCGAGGCTGAAGAACAGGTGCGCCCGCATCTGGCGATTCTCGGCAACGCAGCGCACAGCCTGCATCCGATCGCCGGCCAAGGGTTCAACCTGTCCCTGCGCGATGCCCAGGCTTTGGCCGATGCCTTGCTCGCCAGCGAAAACCCTTTGGGCGACTTCGCCACGTTGCAGGCCTATCGCGAACGCCAGCGACTCGATCAGGACCTCACCGTGGGTTTCTCCGATCAGGTTACGCGCCTGTTTGGCAGCACCCAGCCGCTGGTGTCCCTGGGGCGCAACATCGGCTTGCTCGGCCTGGATCTGCTGCCACCGGCCAAACGCTGGTTTGCCCGGCAGGCGATGGGGTTGGGTACGCGACCGGATGCGTGACTGGCTGATCCGCGGATTCGGCAAGGCACGATCGATAAAAATACCTGCCTGCAGGTTCGGCATTCATGACGGCTCTTGCCACTGGGTGGCGCGGGTCGGGAAAACCCTTTACGTGCGGCTCAAGCCGCAAGAGAGACAGGCTTAAAGCATGGAAATGCGCGCAGATCTGCTGATTGTCGGGGCCGGAATGGTCGGCAGCGCCCTGGCGCTGGCGTTACAGGACAGCGGGCTGGAAGTCCTGCTGCTGGACGGCAGCCCCATGAGCGTCAAACCGTTCAACGCTCAGGCTGCGTTTGAACCGCGGGTGAGCGCCTTGTCGGCCGCCAGCCAGCGGATTCTCGAGCGCCTGGGTGTGTGGGACGGCATCGCCGGGCGGCGCAGCAGCCCCTACACCGACATGCAGGTCTGGGATGGCAGCGGCACCGGGCAAATCCACTTCTCGGCGACCAGCGTGCATGCCGAGGTACTGGGACATATAGTCGAGAACCGCGTGGTGCAGGATGCCTTGCTCGAGCGCCTGCACGAATGCGACCTGGGGTTGCTGGCCAATGCTCGCCTGGAGCAGATGCGCCGCTCCGGCGATGATTGGCTGCTGACCCTGGCCGACGGCCGCACCCTGCGCGCGCCGCTGGTGATCGCGGCGGATGGCGCCAACTCGGCGGTGCGACGCCTGGCCGGTGTGGCGACCCGCGAATGGGATTATCTGCACCATGCCATCGTTACCAGCGTGCGTTGCGCCAGGCCGCATCAGATGACGGCCTGGCAGCGCTTCACCGATAACGGTCCGTTGGCGTTTCTGCCCCTTGAGCGCGACGGCCAACAGGATTGGTGTTCGATCGTCTGGTCGACCACACCCGGCGAAGCCGAACGCCTGATGGCGATGGATGAACAAGGTTTCCGCAAGGAGCTGGAGCGGGCCTTTGAAGGTCGGCTCGGCGAGGTGCTTAGCGCTGACCCGCGCCTGTGTGTGCCTCTGCGCCAGCGGCATGCCAAGCGTTATGTGGCTGAAGGCCTGGCATTGATCGGCGACGCGGCCCACACCATTCACCCGTTGGCCGGGCAGGGGGTGAATCTCGGGTTCCTTGATGCCGCCGTGCTGGCCGAAGTGTTGCTGCAAGCGACAACACGTGGCGAACGCCTGGCGGATGTGAAGGTCCTCAGCCGTTACGAACGTCGGCGCATGCCCCACAACCTGGCGCTGATGGCGGCGATGGAAGGCTTCGAGCGCTTGTTCCAGGCCGATCCGTTGCCGGTGCGCTGGTTGCGTAATACCGGGTTGAAAATTGTGGAGAAGATGCCGGAAGCCAAGGCGTTGTTCGTGCGTGAAGCGCTGGGGTTGACCGGGGATTTGCCGGCGCTTGCCAAGCTCTGAGATTTTCGTTGAGGCTTATGGCCTCATCGCGAGCAAGCTCGCTCTAACAGGAATTCAGGTGTTAATGCAATTTGTGTGAACGCTGGAGAACCCTGTGGGAGCAAGCTTGCTCGCGATGGCGGCAGTTCAGTCACCTCATATTCCAGCTCAAGCAACATCTGGTAACTCCTCCACGGCCAGCTTCGATTGAGAAGCTAAATGTGAGTCCTTATCATTTGTCCTCATTTTTCAATCGAGAGACCGCTCCCATGTTGGCACCGAAGCGTCTACTGACTGCACTGGCCTTGACCCTGATCGGCAGCACCGCCGCCCAGGCCGCTGACGAAGTGGTGGTCTACTCCTCGCGAATCGACGAGCTGATCAAGCCAGTATTCGATGCCTACACCGCCAAGACCGGCGTGAAAGTGAAGTTCATCACCGACAAGGAAGCGCCGCTGATGCAGCGGCTCAAGGCCGAGGGCGCGAATACGCCGGCCGACCTGCTGCTGACCGTCGATGCCGGTAACCTCTGGCAAGCCGAGCAGATGGGCATCCTCCAGCCGTTCACCTCGAAAACCATCGACACCAATATTCCCCTGCAATACCGGGCTGCCTCCCATGCCTGGACCGGCCTGAGCCTGCGGGCGCGGACCATCGCCTACTCCACTGATCGGGTGAAGCCGGGTGAACTGACCACCTACGAAGCGCTGGCCGACAAGCAATGGGAAGGCCGCCTGTGCCTGCGCACGGCGAAGAAGGTCTACAACCAGTCCCTGACCGCGACCATGATCGAAGTGCACGGCGCCGGGAAGACCGAGGAAATCCTCAAGGGCTGGGTCAGGAACCTGTCCACTGACGTGTTCTCCGACGACACCGCCGTGCTGGAAGCGATCAACGCCGGCCAGTGCGACGTCGGTATCGTCAACACCTACTACTACGGCCGCCTGCACAAGCAGAAGCCAGACCTGCCGGTGAAGCTGTTCTGGCCGAACCAGGCTGACCGTGGCGTACACATCAACCTGTCGGGTATCGGCCTGACACAACACGCGCCACACCCGGAAGCGGCCAAGGCCCTGGTGGAGTGGATGACCACTCCTGAAGCGCAGAAAATCTTTGCCGACGTGAACCAGGAGTTCCCGGCGAACCCGGCCGTGCAGCCATCGGCTGAAGTCGCCGCGTGGGGCAAGTTCATCGCTGATACCTTGCCTGTGGAAATCGCCGGCAAGCGCCAGGCCGAGGCGATTCGCCTGATGGACAAGGCTGGCTGGAACTGAGCCTGCTGTTTTAAAGGTCAAAAGATCGCAGCCTCCGGCAGCTCCTACAGGGTGATCACCAACCCAATGCAGGAGCTGCCGGAGGCTGCGATCTTTTTGCGTTTTCTCTACACTTCAAAATTTCGCGAGAGATTTTCCTTGGCCCATCCCGCCCAGCGCCGCTGGTATCCCGTCGTCTTCGCCATCGCTGCGCTGGTCCTGTTGCCCCTGAGCGTCCTGCTGCTTTCCTGGCAAACCATCGATCAACAGATCTGGTCCCATCTCTGGGACACACAGATGCCGCGGTTGCTGGGCAATACACTGACCCTGGTGCTAGGCGTCGGTGTCGGCGTGACCGCCCTGGGTGTCAGCCTGGCCTGGCTCACCAGCCTTTGCGAATTCCCCGGCCGGCGCTGGCTGGACTGGGCGCTGATGCTGCCCTTCGCGATCCCTGCCTATGTGTTGGCCTTCGTCTTCGTTGGCCTGCTGGATTTCGCCGGCCCCGTGCAAACCCTGCTGCGCGAGTGGTTTGGCAGTGGTCTGCGGCTGCCGCGCGTGCGCTCCACGGGTGGGGTGATTGTGGTGCTGGTGCTGGTTTTCTATCCCTATGTCTATCTGCTGGCGCGCACCGCCTTCCTCGCCCAGGGCAAGGGTCTGATGGAAGCCGCGCGAGTCCTTGGCCAGTCGCCCTGGCAAGCGTTCTGGCGGGTGGCGTTGCCCATGGCGCGACCAGCCATCGGTGCGGGCGTGGCATTGGCGTTGATGGAAACCCTGGCGGACTTCGGCGCCGTGTCGGTGTTCAACTTCGATACCTTCACCACGGCCATCTACAAGACCTGGTACGGTTTTTTCAGCCTGTCGTCCGCCGCGCAACTGGCCAGCCTGTTACTGCTGGTGGTGATGCTCGTGCTCTACGGCGAACGGCGTGCCCGTGGGGCCAACCGGGCGAGCAACGAGCGACCACGGGTCAAGGCGCTGTATCACCTGCGAGGCATCAAGGCACTGGCGGCCACGACGTGGTGCGGTCTGGTGTTCGCCTGCGCCTTCGTTATCCCGATGCTGCAATTGGCGGTGTGGTTCTGGTTGCGCGGGCGCTTCGATCTCGACGAGCGCTACACCGGGTTGATCGTCCATACCTTGTACCTGGGGGCGATGGCGGCGTTGATCACCGTCAGCGTCGCCTTGTTACTGGCGTTTGCCCGACGACTGGCACCCACCCGGGTCATTCGTTCCGGGATCAGTCTGGCCAATCTGGGTTATGCCTTGCCTGGTTCGGTGCTGGCGGTGTCGATCATGCTGGCGTTCAGTTACCTGGATCGCGAGCTGGTGATCCCGTTCTCGAGCTGGCTCGGTGGCGCGGGCAAGCCACTGCTGCTGGGCAGCCTGTCGGCGTTGCTGCTGGCCTATCTGGTGCGTTTCATTGCGGTGGCCTACGGTCCGCTGGAAAGCAGCCTGGCGCGTATAAGGCCATCTTTGCCCGAAGCGGCACGTAGCCTTGGCGTCAGTGGGCCACGACTGTTTTTCAAAGTGTATCTGCCATTATTGCTACCCGGCACGTTGAGCGCCGCGCTGCTGGTGTTCGTCGACGTGCTCAAGGAAATGCCCGCGACCTTGCTGATGCGCCCGTTTGGTTGGGACACGCTGGCAGTGCGAATCTTCGAAATGACCAGCGAAGGCGAATGGGCGCGGGCGTCTTTGCCGGCCTTGACCCTGGTGCTGGTCGGGCTGTTGCCGGTCATCGGATTGATCCGGCGCTCGGCGCATCGAAACAGCTAGGTGTCAGTCCTACACCTTGCGGCTACAATGCGCGGCATTCGGTGCGGTCAGTCTGACAGACCAGGTAGCTGAAATCGGCTGAAGGCCCTTTGTTTCAAGGCATTCAGTCCGTGCAGCACCTGCCCGCGCCTTCGCCACGCCCGGAAGGAGAAACCCATGGGACAGCGTACGCCTCTGTATGACCTTCATCTCGCACTCGGCGCGAAGATGGTCGATTTTGGCGGTTGGGACATGCCTCTGCATTATGGATCGCAGGTCGAGGAGCACCATCAGGTGCGCCGCGATTGCGGTGTCTTCGATGTATCCCACATGACCGTAATCGATGTCGGCGGCACCCAGGCCAAAGCCTGGCTCCGGCATTTGCTGGCCAATGATGTCGAACGCCTGCACAGCCCCGGCCGTGCTTTGTACAGCACCATGCTCAACGAGCAGGGCGGGATCGTCGATGACATGATCGTCTACCGTCTCGATGAGGGTTATCGCCTGGTGGTCAACGCCTCCACCCGCGATCAGGACATGGCCTGGATGCAAGCGCATCTCGACGGTTTCGACGTGCAACTTCGCGAGCGTTCCGAATTGGCGATGCTGGCCATCCAGGGCCCTCACGCCCGGCAGAAAATTGCCGAACTGGTCAGCCAGTCCCGCGGCAACCTGATCCAGCTCCTCAAGCCCTTCGAAGGCCTGTCCGATGGTGACTGGTTCATCGCGCGCACCGGTTATACCGGCGAAGACGGCCTGGAAATCATTCTGCCGGCCGATCAGGCGCCAGGCTTTTTCAACGATCTGGTCGGTGCCGGGATTTCTCCCATCGGCCTTGGCGCGCGGGATACCTTGCGGGTCGAAGCCGGCATGAACCTTTATGGTCAGGACATCCAGCAGGATATTTCACCCTTGGCCTCCAATATGGCCTGGAGCATTGCCTGGGAGCCCGCCACCCGGAAGTTCATCGGGCGCAAGGCGCTGGAAGCCGAGCAGGCCGCCGGCATACAGCACAAACTGGTAGGGCTGGTCCTTGAGGAGCGCGGTGTTTTGCGTGCTCATCAGGTGGTTCGTATCGCTGATGTTGGCGAAGGGGAGATCACCAGTGGTAGTTTCTCTCCTACGCTAAGCAAGTCGATTGCACTGGCGCGCGTGCCGATGGCAACAGCCGACCGCGCTGAAGTGGAAATCCGTGGCAAGTGGTACCCGGTCCGGGTGGTCAAGCCGACCTTCGTACGCCACGGCAAAACCTTGATCTAATCTTTTCCAGCGGTTAACGACCGCTGACAATTTCCTGAGGACACAGAACATGAGCAATATCCCTGCCGACCTGCGTTTTGCCGAAAGTCACGAATGGGCACGTCTGGAAGCCGATGGCACCGTCACCGTGGGCATCAGCGATCACGCGCAGGAAGCGCTGGGTGATGTGGTGTTCGTCGAGCTGACTGAAGTTGGTAAAGTCTTCAGCGCTGGCGATCAATCTGGTGTGGTGGAGTCGGTTAAAGCCGCTTCCGACATTTACGCTCCGATCAGCGGCGAAGTGATTGCGATCAACGAAGAACTGGGTGGTTCGCCAGAGTTGCTCAACACCGACCCGTACGGCGCGTGGATCTTCAAGCTCAAGCCAAGCGACAAGGCAGAGCTGGAAAAGCTGCTGGATGCCGCCGGCTACAAGGCTGCCATCGGCGAATAAGCCTGACGCAACATCCCAAAGCCCCGATCCGTCGGGGCTTTTTCATTGCGGGCTCAGGCGTCGCGCAAAACCGCTTTCACCGCCGCCACCGAACGCTCGACATCGGCTTTGCTCATCGCCGTGAACATCGGCAGCGAGACAATCAGCCGACCGACCTGCTCAGCGACCGGGAACATGCCCTCCTTGAAGCCGCACTCGCGGTACAGGCTCAACAGGTGAATCGGTGGGTAGTGATAGCCGATCCCGACACCCAATGCCTGCATCTGCTCCATGAAAGTCGCCCGCGCCGGTTTGCCATCCGTGCGTTCCGGTAATACCAGCTGGAACAGATGCCAGTTACTGTTCTCGAAATCCGCTGGCGGCAGTTGCGCTCCGTACTGCGCTTCGAAATCCTCGCCAAAACAGGCGAAATAGTGCCGGGCCAGGTCACGGCGATGAGCGGTGATGGCTTCGATATGAGCAAATTGCCCCAGGCCAATGGCTGCGGCGACGTCGGTCATGTTGAACTTGCCACCCAGCAAGTCGACATCCAGGCCATCGAAGCCGTTGCGGGTAACGCCCTGCAACCGGTATTTCTCCGCCAGTCGTACTTCTTCGGCCGTATTCAGCACCAGGCAACCGCCCTCGGAGGAGGTGACGTTTTTGTTCGCCTGGAAACTGAAGGACACGAAGTCCCCCGTCGAACCAATGCGTTGGCCGTTCCAGCTGGAGCCCAGCGCCTGGGCTGCATCCTCCACGATCCGCAGGCCGTGCTTTTTCGCCAGGGCGTACAAACGTGTCATGTCCACCGGCAACCCGGCGAGGTACACCGGGATGATGGCTTTGGTGCGGGGGGTAATCGCCGCTTCCAGTTGATCGAGATCGATATTGCGGGTCATCGGGTCGATGTCGGCAAACACCGGGGTGGCGCCGACTTCCAGGATGACGTTGGCGGTGGCCACCCAGGAAATCGGCGTGGTGATCACTTCATCGCCTGGCCCGACCCCGGCAATCCGCAAGGCGATTTCCATGGTGCAGGTGCCGGAGTTGAAGGTGCGCACCGGGCGCCCGCCAAAATACTCCGAGAGTTGAGCTTCGAAGGCCTGGACCTTGGGGCCGCTGGTGATCCAGCCCGAGCGCAATACGTCGCCGACGGCGGCAATCGTGGCTTCATCGATAGTAGGTTTGGAAAACGGCAGGAAAGGCAGTTGGCTCATGGATACAGTCACCGATCAGCGGACATTGGGCAGGCGGCGGACATGATGATCCGGATTGCTCGAGCGCGCCACGCCATCCACCGGGAGATCGACTGCTATGCTGGTTTGACCGTGTTGCATCGACGCTGAGCGCCAGTCAAGAGAGAGCCCGTCATGTCCCAGTTGCCGTCCCTGAGCCAGTTACGCGACCCCAATGCCTTTCTGCGCCGCCACCTCGGGCCCGATGCCGCCGAGCAGCAGGCGATGCTCGACAGCCTCGGCCTGGGCAGTCGGGTCGAATTGATCGAGCAGACGGTGCCGCCGGGCATCCGTCTCAACCGGGCGCTGGATCTGCCCCCGGCACTCGATGAAGAGGCCGCGCTGGCCAAGCTGCGCGGTTATGCCGAACAGAACCAGGTCTGGACCAGCCTGATCGGCATGGGCTACCACGGCACCCTCACACCGGCCGTCATTCTGCGCAACGTGCTGGAAAATCCCGGCTGGTACACCGCGTACACCCCTTATCAACCTGAGATCGCCCAAGGGCGGCTCGAAGCGCTGCTTAACTTCCAGCAACTGACCATTGACCTGACCGGCCTGGAGCTGGCCAATGCCTCACTGCTTGATGAGGCCACCGCCGCGGCGGAGGCCATGGCCCTGGCCAAGCGGGTCGCCAAGTCCAAAAGCAACCTGTTCTTTGTCGACGAAAACTGCCACCCGCAAACCATTTCCGTGGTGCAGACCCGTGCTGAAGGTTTCGGCTTCGAGCTGATCGTCGACGCTGTGGATAACTTGAAGCAGCACCAGGTGTTCGGCGCATTGCTGCAATACCCCGACACCCACGGTGAAATCCACGACCTGCGGCCGCTGATCGATCACCTGCACGCGCAACAGGCCCTGGCCTGCGTCGCCACGGATTTGCTGAGCCTGTTGATGCTGACCCCGCCAGGTGAACTGGGTGCCGATGTGGTGTTCGGTTCGTCCCAGCGATTTGGCGTGCCCATGGGCTACGGCGGGCCTCACGCGGCATTTTTTGCCAGCCGCGATGAATACAAACGGGCAATTCCCGGGCGGATCATCGGTGTTTCGAAAGATGCGCGGGGCAACACCGCCTTGCGCATGGCCCTGCAAACCCGCGAGCAACACATCCGCCGGGAGAAGGCCAACTCCAACATCTGCACGGCCCAGGTGCTGCTGGCCAATATCGCCAGTTTCTATGCGGTCTACCACGGCCCCGAAGGGCTCAAGCGGATCGCCCAGCGGGTTCATCGGCTGACCTGCATCCTGGCCGCCGGGCTTGAGCGCAACGGTATCACCCGGATCAACCGGCACTTCTTCGACACCCTGACGCTGGAAGTCGGCGGAGCCCAGACCGCGATCATCGAAAGTGCCCGGGCCGCACAGATCAACCTGCGCATTCTCGGGCGCGGCCAACTGGGCTTGAGCCTTGACGAGACCTGTGACGAAGGCACCGTGGCGAAGCTGTTCGATGTGTTCCTGGGGGCCGATCACGGGTTCAGCGTCGATGACCTGGATGCCGAGGTCTTGCCTGGCGGTATTCCCGAAGGGCTGGTGCGAACTTCGCCTTATCTGCGCCATCCCGTGTTCAGCGCCCATCACAGCGAAACCGAGATGCTGCGCTACCTCAAGCAACTGGAAAACAAGGACCTGGCGCTCAATCAATCGATGATCCCGCTGGGCTCCTGCACCATGAAGCTCAATGCCACCAGCGAGATGATCCCGATTACCTGGCCGCAGTTCGCCAACCTGCACCCGTTCGTGCCCAAGGAACAGGCCGCCGGTTATGGACTGATGATCGAGGAGCTGGAGCGCTGGTTGTGTGCGATCACCGGTTTCGACGCGATCTGCATGCAACCCAACTCCGGTGCCCAGGGCGAATACGCCGGGCTACTGGCAATCCGCAAATACAATGAGAGCCGGCAACAGGGCGGCCGCGATATTTGCCTGATTCCTTCGTCGGCTCATGGCACCAATCCCGCGTCGGCGCAGATGGCCGGGATGCGCGTGGTGATCGTCGAGTGTGACGAGGCGGGCAACGTTGACCTGGATGACCTCAAGGAAAAAGCCGCGCAGGCCGCAGACAAACTCGCCTGCCTGATGGCGACCTATCCTTCGACCCATGGCGTGTATGAGGAGGGAATCAGCGAAATCTGTGAAGTGATCCACCAGCACGGGGGGCAGGTGTACATGGATGGCGCCAACCTCAACGCTCAGGTCGGATTGGCGCGTCCGGCCGATATCGGCGCCGATGTCTCGCACATGAACCTGCACAAGACCTTCTGCATTCCCCATGGTGGCGGTGGGCCGGGCATGGGGCCGATTGGTGTTCGGGCGCATCTGGCGCCGTTCGTGGCCAACCATCCGGTGGTGCCGATCGACGGCCCGCTTCCACAAAATGGCGCCGTCAGCGCAGCACCCTGGGGCAGCGCAAGCATTCTGCCGATCAGCTGGATGTACATCGCGATGATGGGGCCGCAGTTGGCGGACGCCAGCGAAGTGGCGATCCTCGCCGCGAATTACCTGGCGCGGCATTTGTCCGGTGCCTTTCCTGTGCTCTACACCGGGCGCAACGAGCGGGTGGCCCATGAATGCATCCTCGACCTGCGTCCGCTCAAGGCGTTGACCGGCATTACCGAGGAGGACGTGGCCAAGCGCTTGATGGATTACGGCTTCCATGCCCCGACCATGTCGTTTCCGGTGCCGGGGACGCTGATGGTTGAACCGACCGAAAGTGAGTCGAAGGCGGAGCTGGACCGGTTCATCGGGGCAATGCTGAGCATCCGCGCGGAAATCAACGAGGTGCAGAACGGCAATTGGCCGGCTGAAGAAAACCCGTTGAAAGGTGCGCCGCATACGTTGGCCGATATCACCGGCGTGTGGGAGCGGCCATACAGCATCGTGCAAGCGGTCACGCCAGACGCGCACACCAAGGCGCACAAATACTGGCCGGTGGTGAACCGGGTGGACAACGTGTATGGAGACCGGAACCTGTTTTGTGCCTGTGTGCCGGTGGATGATTACCGCTGACATTTCAGGCTGTTCCCACAGGGGTATCAGTGAACATGAGGTTGTGTTCGCAAAGCAAAAAAAATGCCGCTCATATGAGCGGCATTTTTCATTCGCAACGCTTACTCCGAAGCCACGGCATTCTTCGCCAGGATCGCGTTTGCCAGCTCCATGTCCGTGGCTTGCAGGCCCGGGTTGTCGGCGCGGACTTTCTGCATGGCCGCTTCCAGGTACGGGCCGCGGATACTGCCATCACTGGCGACGAAGCTGCTGGCATCGTCCTGGGCTGCGACAACCAGCTTGTTATCCTTGGATGTCAGATAGCTCGAACCGGTGGTTGCGCCGGAGGTGAGAACGTTACGCCAAAAAGTATCGGCCATCGCCGAACCGACAGGCAAAGACAACAGCGCGACGGTAGCGACAGCAAGTTTGAAACGCATGACAGGGTGACTCCACTGGGTTGACTACGCGGTTGGATTGCCAACCCCCAATCGAGTTCCGTGGTCGCCTAATCCGCCGCTTCGACCAGCAGGATCGCGCCTTGCTGGCCGACCACCCGCACGCGACTGCCAATGCCAGCATCCGGCCCTCGGGCCATCCACACGCCGTCGGCCACCTTGATTTTGCCGCGACCGTCGACAATCGCTTCATGCACCACAAAGGTTTTGCCGATCAGATCCTGACCGCGCAGGTTCAGGTGCGGCTGATCGCTCGGGCGCGCCGCCGTGCGCTGACGTCGCCACCAGTACAACGCGGTGGTGATCGACAGCAGGCCGAACAGCAGAAACTGCCATTCCCAGGACAGGTCCGGCAGCAGGAAGGTCAAGACGCCCACGGCGGCCGCAGCCATGCCGATCCACAGCAGGTAACCGCCGGCGCCGAACACTTCGAGAATCAACAGCACCGTGCCCAGCGCCAACCAGTCCCAGAACGAAAGGTGCTGCAAAAATGCCCACATGGCGCGCCTCAGGCTTTCTTGTTATCGAAAGTGGCCTTGACGATTTCGCCAATGCCGCCCACCGCGCCAATCATCGAACTGGCCTCCAGCGGCATCAGGATCACCTTGCTGTTGTTGGCCGAAGCCAGCTTGCCCAGCGCATCGATGTACTTTTGCGCGACGAAGTAGTTGACCGCCTGCACGTTGCCGCTGGCGATGGCTTCGGACACCACTTTGGTCGCCTGTGCTTCTGCCGCGGCTTGCCGCTCGCGGGCTTCGGATTCCAGGAACGCGGCCTGGCGACTGCCTTCGGCTTCGAGGATCTGTGCCTGCTTCTTGCCTTCCGCGGTCAGGATCGCTGCGGCGCGCAGGCCCTCGGCTTCGAGGATCTGTGCACGCTTGATCCGTTCGGCTTTCATCTGCCCCGACATCGCCGCCATCAGGTCGGCGGGTGGGCTGATGTCCTTGATCTCGATCCGGGTGATCTTGATGCCCCACGGCGCGGTCGCTTCGTCGACAGTGCGCAGCAGTTTTTCGTTGATCCCGTCACGCTGGCTGAGCATGGCGTCGAGTTCCATCGAGCCGAGCACGGTGCGGATGTTGGTTTGCAGCAGGTTGCGGATGGCGTGTTCGAGGTTGTTGACCTCATAGGCCGCCTGGGCCGTGTTGACCACCTGGAAGAAGCACACGGCGTCGATTTGCACCGTGGCGTTGTCGGCGGTGATGACTTCCTGCGGCGGAATATCCAGCACGCTTTCCATCACATTCATCTTGCGGCCGATGCGGTCCATGACCGGAATGATGACGTTCAAACCCGGCTTGAGCGTGTTGGTGTAGCGACCGAAACGCTCGACTGTCCATTCAAAGCCCTGGGGCACGACCTTGAAACCCATGAACAGAATGGCGACCACCAGGCCGACAAAAAGCAAAAGCACACTACCGATCTGCATAACGATTCCTTGTTGATGTGTGGATCTGTGGAGTTTCAATCGCTGGAGTGTAGCTGTGCCGATGCCGGATAAGTACAGCCGGGTCTCAGTTCTGCTCGCTCTGGGGTGTCACGCGCAGAACCTCCTCGATGGTCGTCAGCCCGGCGCCGACTTTTTGCGCTCCTGACAGCCGCAGGCTGCGCATGCCTTCCTTGAATGCCTGGCGCCGCACGGCCAGCAGGTCGGTATCAGGACTGATCAGCGCTTTGATGCCATCGCTTAACTGCATGATTTCGTAGACCCCGGCGCGACCGCGATAACCGGTGTCGCGGCACTCCACGCAACCGATGGCTCGCTGGGCATTGGTCGGCAAGGGTGCTTGCCAGGGGCGGGTCAGGGTTTGCCAGTCGTCTTCGCCCAGCGTCAGCGGCGCCTTGCAGTGCGAGCACAGGGTTCGCACCAGTCGCTGGGCCATGACGCCAAGCACCGTGGCCTTGATCAGGTAGTGCGGCACGCCGAGCTCCAGCAGGCGGCTGATGGCGCTGGGTGCGTCGTTGGTGTGCAGGGTCGACAGCACGAGGTGCCCGGTGAGCGCGGCCTGGATCGCCATCTCTGCAGTTTCGAGGTCGCGGATCTCGCCGATCATGATGATGTCCGGATCTTGCCGCATCAGCGCGCGCACGCCGGCGGCGAAGGTCAGGTCGATGTTGTGCTGGACCTGCATCTGGTTGAACGCAGGCTCGATCATTTCGATCGGGTCTTCAATGGTGCAGAGGTTGACCTCCGGCGTCGCCAGTTTTTTCAGGGTGGTATAGAGGGTGGTGGTCTTGCCCGAACCCGTCGGCCCGGTGACGAGGATGATGCCGTGGGGCTGGCGGGTCATGTCTTGCCAGCGGCGCAGGTCGTCGGCGGAGAAACCAAGCTGGTCGAAGTCCTTGAGCAATACTTCCGGATCGAAGATCCGCATGACCATTTTTTCGCCGAAGGCCGTGGGCAGTGTCGACAAGCGCAGTTCGACCTCTCCGCCGTCCGGGGTCTTGGTTTTCACCCGGCCGTCCTGGGGTTTGCGTTTCTCCGCGACGTTCATGCGCCCCAGGGTTTTCAGGCGACTGACGATGGCCATGGTGACCTGGGGCGGGAATTGATAGACGTTGTGCAGCACGCCGTCGATGCGAAAACGCACCGTGCCTTGCTCGCGCCGGGGCTCGATGTGGATGTCGCTGGCACGCTGCTGGAACGCGTACTGGAACAGCCAGTCGACGATGTTGACGATGTGTGCGTCGTTGGCGTCGGGCTCCTGGTCGCTGGCGCCGAGGTTGAGTAACTGTTCGAAATTGCCGAGGGTACTGACTTGCGGGTCGGCGCTGTTCGCCCCAGTGACCGATTTGGCCAGGCGGAAGAATTCGACGCTGAAGCGCTGGATGTCCACCGGGTTGGCCACCACGCGCTTGATCGGCAGCTTGAGCACATGGGTCAGGTCAGCTTCCCAACCGCTGACATAAGGTTGGGCGCTGGCCACGGTGACCGCCTCGCGGTCGATCGATACCGCGAGGATCTTGTGGCGCTGGGCGAAGGCATAGGACATCAGCGGGGTCACGGCAGCGACATTGATTTTCAACGGGTCGATGCGCAGGTAAGGCTGGCCGGCCTGCCGGGATAGCCACAAGGTCAGGCTCTCGAGGTCCAGCGGTTTGCCGGGACGGCTGAGATCGTCCAGCTGTTGGCTGGCAATGAACTCCAGCGGATGCATCTGGCCAAGGGAGGCGTTGCGGCGACGGGCATTGAGCGCGTGTTCGGCCGAATCCTGACTGATAAAGCTCTGGGCGACCAGTTCGCGCAGCAGGTCATTGAGATCCAGCCAGCGGTCCTGAAAGGCGAGATGTACGGACATGCGGGCTCCTTTTGAACGACAGTGCGCAAAGGATAGCCGTGGCCCGGCTGACAGCTGGGCCACTACCCGACAAAGCCGTTTCGGCGTTTTTCAGCCCGCCGCTTGAGCCGCTTCGGCCCATGGGGAATCAGCTTCTTGCAGCTCCACCGAGCAAACGCTGATCAGGTTACGAAGTTTTTCCGCAATCACTTGCGCGCGGTGCCAGCTCAAACCGTCGATGACGATCTCGATGTTCAGCCAGTCGTCCTGGCGCTGTGCGTTGACCTGTTCCGGGGTGAGCAGTTGCAAAGCGAACAGATTGAGGGCACGACACAGCAGGTCCGGTTCTGCCTCGGCCAGCATTTGATAGCGAACCCGGCAATGGGCGTTACCGACGTTCCAGACATCGGAACGGGCAGGTGGGGTGTTTACGGCTTCGAGATACGGCATGGTCTGGCTCCAAAATCATTGGAGAAATGTTTACATCCTGTGCCGGGTATTTCTTCTCTATGATTGGCTGTATTGCAGAATTGAAGAATAAATCAATTCACTTGTTAGTCGATTAAGGGTTTTTTTATGCAAAGCGAACTGGACAGCTACGACCGCAAGATCCTCGCCTTGCTGCAAGAGGATGCTTCGCTTTCCAGCGCACAGATCGCCGAACAGGTGGGGCTCTCGCAATCGCCGTGCTGGCGGCGGATTCAGCGGATGAAAGAGGAGGGCATCATTCGCGCTCAGGTGACCTTGCTCGACCGCAAGAAAATCGGCCTGAACACGCAGATCTTCGCGGAGGTGAAACTCAATGCCCACGGGCGTTCGAACTTCACCGAATTCACCGAGGCGATTCGCGGCTTTCCGGAGGTGCTGGAGTGTTACGTGCTGATGGGGGCGGTGGATTTCTTGCTGCGGATTGTCACGGCGGACATCGAGGCCTACGAGCGTTTCTTTTTCGAGAAACTGTCGATGGTGCCGGGGATTCAGGAGGTGAATTCGATCGTGGCGTTGTCGGAGATCAAGTCGACGACCAGTTTGCCGGTGGTGCGATAAAGCAAAAAGATCGCAGCCTGCGGCAGCTCCTACATTCGGATGGAGTACACCCGTAGGAGCTGGCGAAGCCTGCGATCTTTTCGGTATTACAGGCGCAGTAACATTTTCCAGGCACGGTTCTGATACACCGCAATCGCCTGCTGCTTGCGCGCATCCAGGACTTCGTCGGTGATCGATTCGTTAGCCAGTTGCGCCAGTTTGTTCAGCTCGCCGTAGAGGCGATCCATTTCCGGGATCTCCAGCACGTTACGCGCATGGTGCAGCCAGACCTGGATGCGTTCGATGCGCGGCAGTTGCTCGGCCAGGTCTTCCGGTTGTTGCTGGTAACGTTGCAATTGCAACGAAGTGGCCTCTTCGCCCAAAAGGCGCGGCAACCAGCTGCCCAGTTGCGCAGCGCCCTGGCGATTGCCACGGGTGTTGCGGTCGGCGGCCCAGGTGCGGGCCAGCAGCCAGCGCGAGCTTGTCAGGGAGAACAGGCCCCAGCGCGGGTCTTCGAGCTCTTCGAGGAACTGCTCGGGCGCGGCTTTGCGCACGTCTTCATCTTCCAGGCCGGCCTGGACCAGCGGGCGCCAGTCTTCCAGCAAGGCATCAAGGGCGATACGCAGGTCGTGGGTCGACTGACGCGGAGCGGCCTGGCCCAGGCTGCTGATCAGCGCGCGCATTTCCGCGAGACATTCGACCCAGTCCTGCAACAGGCGCCAGTGACCATTGAAGCGATACTGCTCGGCCAGACGCTGGCTGCTGCCCAGCAAATGCCAGCTCAGCGCGGCGAACGCGTCGTCCAGCGGCGTTTCGGCGGTGATCTGCGGCGCCGGCAGGCTCAACGAATAGCTGTGGGCGTCGTACAGGCGATAACCGCGCTCGGCCTTGCTGATGTCGCAAGGCATCAGGGCCAGTTTCTCGGCCAGCTCGGCGGCCAGTTCCAGCAGGGCTGCCGGCTCGCCTTCGCGCAGTTCCAGTTCCAGCTCGCAGATTTCTTCTTTCTGCTTGCCGACCACGACGTGACCCAGGTCCAGCGCGGCTTCGATGACCACTTTGGTCTTGCCGCGACCCCAGGCGATTTCCGCGCATTCGCGGACGAAGTCGGTGGTGAAGATCGGCTTCAGGGTCTTCTTGTCCAGCTCGGCCAGTTCCTCGGGCCAGCATTCGCCGTCGAGTTTCTTCAAGTCGAGCTTGGCCTTGGGCAGGGGCCAGTTGAATTCATTACGCTCGGACAAGCCGGCGACGCTCTGGCCGCGGGTCTTGAGGGTCTGAATCACTTCTTCGCCATCCTTGCGCAGGCGCAGGGCGACTTTGGCCTGGGCCAGGTCGCGCTCGGGCGTGTCGAAGTACTGATTCATCAACTCACGGCGTTCCCAGCCACTTTTGTTGCGTTTTTTCAGTAACGGGTGCTCGCGCAGGGCGGCGAGGGTTTCGCGGCTGACGCGGAGTTTGATTTCGGTTTCTTTCTGCATGGCCGGAAAATCCAGGATCGGGAGCGCAGCCGGGGGAATGTGTGGCTGCCAAGGTCGTGCAGTGTACAGGACTCACGGTTAGTACGCGCCGAGACGGTTTATTCCTGTCATCGGTTGGTTCTATGATGGACCTCAATTCGGGTGCCGGGAGTCAGCGATGCCATTGCCATCGATGAAAGAACAATTCGCTGCGTTGATCGCCGCACCGTCGGTCAGTTGCACGCAGCCCAGTCTCGATCAAACCAACCGCCCGGTTATCGATCTGCTGGCGACGTGGCTCGGTGAGCTGGGTTTCACCTGCGAGATCCAGCAGGTCAGCCCTGGCAAGTTCAACCTGCTGGCCAGTTTCGGCTCCGGCCCCGGCGGCCTGGTGCTGGCCGGGCACAGCGACACCGTGCCGTTCGACGGCGCGTTGTGGCAAACCGACCCGTTGAAGCTGACTGAAGTCGACGGTCGTTGGATTGGCCTGGGCAGTTGTGACATGAAGGGTTTTTTCGCCCTGGCCATCGAGGCGGTCAAACCGCTGCTCGATCAGCCGTTCAAACAGCCGTTGCTGATTCTCGCCACCTGCGATGAAGAAAGTTCGATGTCCGGTGCCCGCGCGCTGGCCGAAGCGGGGCGACCGCTGGGGCGGGCGGCGGTGATCGGCGAGCCGACCGGGCTCAAGCCGATCCGCATGCACAAAGGCATCATGATGGAACGCATCGACATTCTCGGGCAGAGCGGTCATTCCTCCGACCCGCGCCTGGGCCACAGCGCCCTGGAAGCCATGCACGATGCCATCGGTGAACTGCGTGGCCTGCGCCTGTTGTGGCAGCGCGAATTCCGCAATCCGCAGTTTGGCGTGCCGATGCCAACTATGAATTTCGGCTGCATCCATGGCGGCGACAACCCCAACCGCATCTGCGGCCAGTGTTCGCTGGAATTCGATTTGCGCCCGCTGCCCGGCATGGACCCCAAAGTCCTGCGCGCCGAGATCCTGCAGAAGCTCAAGCCGGTTGCCGAGCGGCATCAGGTCAAGATCGATTACGCGCCGTTGTTCCCTGAAGTGCCGCCGTTCGAGCAGGCTGAGGACGCCGAGCTGGTACGCCTTGCCGAAAAGCTCACCGGTCACAGCGCCGAAGCAGTGGCGTTCGGCACCGAAGCACCTTATCTTCAGCGCCTTGGCTGTGAAACGCTGGTGCTTGGCCCTGGTGATATCGCTTGCGCCCACCAGCCGGGGGAATACCTCGAAATGTCACGTTTGCAGCCTACGGTGCATCTACTAAGGCAGCTGATCGAACACTATTGCCTGACACCGGCCTGAGCTATTTAAATTGCCGGTACCCAAACCCGTATTCATGAGGAGAGCGCGCGTGTCGCCAAGCCTGTTCCGACGATAACCATCAGCCCGCTGTGCGTTTTCAGTTTCGCCCTTTTTTCGGCTGCTATTTATTACAGGCCCAGGTTCATGCCCGAATACGTCAATTGGCTTCGTCACGCTTCGCCTTACATCAACGCTCACCGCGATTGCACCTTTGTCGTCATGCTGCCCGGCGACGGCGTTGAGCACCCCAACTTCGGCAATATCGTCCACGACCTGGTGCTGTTGCACAGCCTGGGCGTGCGGCTGGTGCTGGTTCACGGTTCCCGCCCGCAAATCGAAGCGCGCCTCGCGGCCCGTGGCCTGACCCCGCATTACCACCACGGCATGCGCATCACCGATGCCGCGACCCTGGAGTGCGTGATCGACGCGGTTGGCCAGTTGCGCATTGCCATTGAGGCTCGCCTGTCGATGGACATGGCTTCGTCGCCGATGCAGGGCTCGCGCCTGCGGGTGGCCAGCGGCAACCTGGTGACGGCACGGCCGATCGGCGTGCTTGAAGGCGTCGACTATCACCACACCGGCGAGGTGCGCCGGGTCGACCGCAAGGGCATCAACCGTTTGCTGGACGAGCGCTCCATCGTGCTGCTGTCGCCGCTGGGCTATTCGCCGACCGGGGAAATTTTCAACCTGGCCTGCGAAGACGTCGCCACCCGCGCGGCCATTGATCTGGGCGCGGACAAGCTGCTGCTGTTTGGCGCCGAACTGGGCTTGATCGACGAAAACGGGCGCCTGGTGCGCGAATTGCGTCCGCAACAGGTGCCGGCGCATTTGCAGCGTCTGGGCAGTAACTATCAGGCGGAACTGTTGGATGCCGCTGCCGAAGCTTGTCGTGGCGGTGTGGCCCGTAGTCATATCGTCAGTTATGCCGAGAACGGTGCACTGCTGACCGAACTGTTCACCCGTGACGGCGGCGGTACGCTGGTGGCCCAGGAGCAGTTCGAAGTGGTGCGCGAAGCGGCCATCGAAGACGTCGGCGGACTGCTGGATTTGATCAGCCCGCTGGAAGAGCAGGGCATCCTGGTGCGCCGTTCCCGTGAGGTGCTGGAGCGCGAGATCGAGCAGTTCAGCGTGGTCGAGCGCGAAGGCATGATCATCGCCTGTGCGGCGCTGTATCAGATTGCCGATTCGGATGCCGGTGAACTGGCGTGCCTGGCGGTGAATCCGGAGTATCGCCATGGCGGTCGCGGTGATGAATTGCTGGAGCGCATCGAGACCCGCGCCCGGGCTCAGGGTTTGAAGACTTTGTTCGTCCTTACCACCCGTACCGCTCACTGGTTCCGCGAGCGTGGTTTTGTGCCGAGCAGCGTTGACCGTCTGCCGTCGGCGCGGGCGTCGCTGTACAACTATCAGCGTAATTCGAAGATCTTCGAAAAAGCCCTTTGAGGTTTGAACGACTTTTGTAGGAGCTGCCGCAGGCTGCGATCTTTTGATTTTGCTTTTTCAATATCAAAAGATCGCAGCCTGCGGCAGCTCCTACAGGAGCCTTGCGTTACTCCTGCACAAACTTCGCACTGACATACGGCGAATAGTCCGCCAGCACCGTCTCCACCTTCCCTTGCTCCTTCAAGAATTTCGCCGTCTCGCCAATGGCCTTGGCCGTGCCGCCGTCCAGTAGCGCGGTGCTCTGTTGCGCCTTGGCATCCGGGAATGCGGATCCGGCCAGTAACTCCGGCACATCGGCGGCATTGGCACCGGTCAGTTTGGCGATTTTCTGCACGGGCTCCGAGTCCACCGTCCAGTCGGCTTTATGCGCTGCGTAGTCGGCAAAGGCGTCGAGGGTGACCTTGGCGAATCTGGCCACCACCTCCGGGTGCTTCTCGGCGTAATCCTTGCGCGCCACCCAGACTTCAAAGGTGGGTGCACCCCATTGGCCTACCTGCGCAGCGTCGGTCAGGGTCTTGCCAGTCCTGCGGATTTCCCCCAGGGCGGGCGACCAGACAAACGCGCCATCAATATCACCACGCTTCCAGGCTGCTGCGATTTCCGCCGGCTGCAGGTTCACCACTTTGACTTGCGAACTGTCCAGGCCCCAGTGCTTCAGCGCACCAAGCAGGCTGTAGTGGGAGGTTGAAACGAAAGGCGTGGCGATGGTCTTTCCGATCAGATCTTGCGGTTTCTCGATGCCGCTGCCGTTGCGCACCACCAACGCTTCGGCCGCGTTGATCTGGGCCGAGACGATGAACGCGACAATCGGCAGGTTGCGCGAGGCGGCAGCGGCCAGCGGACTGGAGCCGAGATTGCCGATTTGCACATCACCGGAGGCAATCGCCGTGACCACTTCCGGGCCGCTGTTGAAGCGTCGCCAGTCGATGGGCTGGCCAATTGTTTTTTCATAAAGGCCATCGGCCTGGGGGACTTTGCTGGGGTCGATTCCGGTTTGATAGCCGACAGTGAGGTTTGCTGCCTGGGCGGCGAAAGAAAATGCGAGAGATACACAAACTGTAACAATTGGTCCGGATAGTGCGCGTTTGGTCGTCATGGGGCCGCCTTTCGGTAAAGGATTTGTTTCCGAATTGCGTAAAAAACTAATCGATCTAAAAAAACAAAAATAAATACTTTTTAGGAATTAGCTTATGAGCCGAACCCTCTGTTCTGGGGGATCTGTAAATCGGGTGCTAAATTCCTAAACGGTATTAGAAAAGAATGGGGTAATTCTTTTCAGGTTCATGACGAACTCATGACCCGGCAGGGACCAAAAAACGGGGATTAGACTATGGTCGTAGACACACATGGTTACGATTGACTTGTGGGTCACGGTCTGGCGCTAATCGCGAATCTTAGGATTTCGGGCGACGACTCGAGACCAGGAATACAAGAATTAGAATCGAGAGGAGCTACACAATGAACAAGTCCACCTTGGCTTTGGCCGTGGCCGTAGGGGTTTTGGCGCAGCAGGCAGGCGCCGCAGGTTTCCTGGAAGACAGCAAGGCGTCCATCAGTTCCCGGACCATGTATTACAACAACGATAACCGTGAAGGCGGTGCGGATCAGAAAGAGTCCGCGGAAGGCCTGAAATTCGATTATCTGTCCGGTTTCACCCAAGGCACTGTCGGTTTCGGTATCGACGCCCAGGCACTGCTGGGTATCCACCTGGACGGCGGCAAGGGTCACCACCCGGACAACAACACCTTCTTCCCAAGCGACACCGATGGTTCGGCCGTACACGAATGGAGCCGTGCGGCAGCCAACGTCAAGGCGCGCTTCTCGAAGACCGAAGCCCACCTGGGTGGCGCTCTGGCACCCAACTTGCCGATCCTGGTCGCGAACGACAGCCGTCTGCTGCCGCAGACCTTTGAAGGCGGCACCATCACTTCGAAAGAAATCGACAACGTGACCTTCAACGCAGGTCAGTTGGAGCATTCGGCGGGTCGCGCTTCTTCGAACTCCACCGGCCTGGCCGTGGCTGGCGGTACAGAGGACAGCAACAAGTTCTACTACGGTGGTGCTGACTGGAAGGTCACCAAGGACCTGACCCTGCAGTACTACCACTCGAATCTGAAGGACTACTACAAACAGGACTTCCTGGGCTTGGTCCACGTGTTTGCGATCGACGCCAAGCAGTCCTTCAAGACTGATATTCGCTACTTCGACAGTAGCTCCGACGGCAAGAACGGTGATCCGGGATTCCGTTTCAACAACAACAACGGTTTCGCCAAGACCCCGGGTGAGGTCGACAACAAGACCTGGAGCGCCATGTTCACCTACACCCTGGGTGGCAATGCCTTCCTGGTCGGTCATCAGCGCGTCAGCGATGACGGTGGTTTTGTCTACCTGAACCAGGGCAACGTGGTCGATGGCAATGGCCGTCCGGAAGGGAACGGCGGCGCCAGCTTCTACCTGTTCACCGATTCCATGATCAACGGGTTTGTTCGTGCCGGTGAAAACACCACCTTCGGTCAATACTCCTATGACTTCGCCGGACTGGGCGTGCCGGGCCTGAAAACTTCGATCGCCTACCTGCATGGCGACAACATCAAGGCTACCAACGGCAGCGGCCCTGATGGCTCCGAGTGGGAACGCGACATGCGGATCGACTACACCATCCAGCAGGGCACGCTCAAAGGTTTCGGCGTAACGCTGCGTAATGGCGTCTACCGTGGCAGTGAAGTCTCCAACAACCCTGATGTTGACCAGACTCGTCTGATCTTCAACTACACCTACAGCTTCCTGTAACAAGCCTTGAGAAAAAAACCTCGCCCGCTGGCGAGGTTTTTTTTGTCCGTTCTTTTATATTCCATAAAGATCTTTGCTGATTATTTATTATTCTTTTTGGTTTTTAAATATCCCGCTTAAAGTGCGCCTGTCCGCCACTCATCCCTGAGCCCGGATTTGGCAGTTTCGTCCCTCGATATTTGCTCAGGTTCAGGATTCGGCCTTGCCGCCGATACCTCGGATCTGTCGTGGGAAGCCATATTCCTAAGCGGTATTAAAAAGCACCAAAAAATTCTTTTTGGCTTTAAGGCCATGTATCCTGCGGCCCGCAAAACGACCGGCCTAGACGGTTTGCCACGAATTAATGCATTCAGGATCCCGGGCAATCGATTCGGGACCAGGAACATCAGAACTAGAAACGAGAGGAGCGAAACATGAACAAGTCCACCTTGGCCATGGCTGTGGTCGTCGGGGTTTTGACCCAGCAGGCAAGCGCCGCGGGTTTTATCGAAGACAGCAAGGCAACACTGGGGCTGCGTAACTTCTACATCAACACCGATTACCGTGACGGTACTGGCCCGAACAAAAACGAAGAATGGGGCCAAGGCTTCGATCTACGTTTCATCTCGGGTTACACCCAGGGCACCGTCGGCTTCGGTATCGATGCGATCGGCCTGTTGGGCGTCAAACTGGATTCCGGTGGCGGCACCAACGGCGCGAGCAACAACTCGTATGGCGGCACCGTGTTCCCGAGCAAGTCCAACGGCGAAGCGGTTGATGACTTCTCCAGCCTGGGTTTGACTGCCAAAGCCAAGATCTCCCAGACCGAGCTGAAGCTGGGTACCTTGCAGCCCAAGCTGCCGGTGATCGTGACCAACGACGGTCGTCTGTTGCCGCAAACCTGGCAGGGTGGCCAGATCTCCTCGAACGACATCAAGGACCTGACCTTGATCGGCGGTCAGATCGAGCAGGTAAAAGGTCGTAACTCGAGCAACAATGAACAGTTGTCTATCTCTGGCGCCAACAGCCGTTCCGCTACAGGCCGCGACAGCAACAAGTTCATCTATGCCGGTGGCGACTACAAGATCACCAAGGACCTGACGGCCCAGTACTACTACGGCACCCTGGAAGAGTTCTACAAGCAACACTTCCTGGGTCTGGTGCACAACTGGGCCATCGGCCCTGGCGTGCTGAAGTCTGACTTGCGTTACTTCAACAGCTCCGACGACGGTGCCAACGGTCACGATCCTCTGTACTACACCACTGGCAACTACAGCGGTGCAGCCAACGGCAAGGGCAAGGTCGACAACAACCTGTACAGCGGCCTGTTCCTGTACTCCGTTGCCGGTCACACCTTCGGTGGCGGTTATCAGGTCAGCAACGGCAGCAGCGATTTCCCTTGGCTGAACCAGGGCGACGGTTCGTCGAACTACACCATCACCGATTCGCAAATCCAGAAGTTCGGCCGTGCTGGCGAGCGTACCTGGCTAGCACGCTACTCCTATGACTTCGCCAAGGTCGGCGTACCTGGCCTGACGGCTGGCCTGGTGTACCTGCGCGGTGACAATATCGATACCGTTAACGCCAAGGGGGGCGAGGCGGCCAATGGTGCCTCTGAGTGGGAGCGCGACCTGACCGTGGGTTACGTCGTTCAGTCCGGCGCGCTGAAGAACCTCGGCCTGATGTGGAAAAACGCCACGTGGCGCACCGACCTGCCGAACACCCGTTCGCAGGACGAAAATCGCCTGATCGTCAGCTACTCGATCCCGCTGTTGTAATAAGCGCACGCGTAACCGAGACAAAAAAGCCCCGCCCGGTATTGCACCGGGCGGGGCTTTTACATTTTCAAGACGGGTTCACCCCCGTAATCCCGCCTTGAACTTCCCTCTTTACAGCAACTCAAGGCCTTCTCGAACCTTGGGGGCGATGTTCGGCCGGTTGCGCGGGCACGTCCAGTGAACAGATATTTAATATTTCTTTATGATCTAAATAAATCGATATTTATTCTTTTTAATAGATAAAAAACACAGGCACAGTTGAACCCATCAAGCACTCACAAGGAGCAGCACCATGGGTCTCAGACTTGGCGATATCGCCCCCGATTTCGAACAGAACTCCAGCGCAGGCACCATCCGTTTCCATCAGTGGCTGGGCGATAGCTGGGGCGTGCTGTTTTCCCATCCCGCGGACTTCACACCGGTGTGCACGACTGAGCTGGGCTTCACCGCGAGGCTCAAGGATGAGTTCGCCGCGCGCGACGTCAAGGCCATCGCTTTGTCAGTGGACCCGGTGGAGTCGCACCACAAGTGGATCGAGGACATCAACGAAACCCAGGGCACCGTGGTCAACTTTCCGATCCTGGATGACGCCGACCGCAAGGTCTCGGACCTCTACGACCTGATCCACCCCAACGCCAACGACACCCTGACCGTGCGCAGTCTGTTCGTGATCGACCCGAAGAAAAAGGTCCGGCTGACGATTACCTACCCGGCGAGCACCGGCCGCAACTTCAATGAAATCCTGCGGGTGATCGACTCGCTGCAACTCACCGACAACTACAAGGTGGCCACGCCGGCCAACTGGCAAGACGGTGATGAGGTGGTGATCGTACCGTCGCTCAAGGATGAAGATGAAATCAAACAGCGCTTTCCCAAGGGCTATCGGGCGGTCAAGCCTTACCTGCGTCTGACGCCGCAGCCCAATCGTTGAAGGTCAGAAGATCGCAGCCTGCGGCAGCTCCTACGTGCATACGTCGATCCCTGTAGGAGCTGCCGCAGGCTGCGATCTTTTCAAGGCACCCACAAAGCAGGGGATTTCAGGCCGTTTCGACGGCCTGTTTTTTTGCCTGGAAGAAATCGGTTGTATATTTCCATAACGCATAACCAAATGAATAAATATGATTTATGGATATATAAATCAGCTGTTAAGGTCACTCCATCGAAGCGAGATCGCAAACCGCGAATCGCCAACACCGTGCAAGGAATCGTCTGAATGTTGGTTGTCTCACTCGGTGGCAGTCCCAGTCAGCGCTCTCGTTCCGGGGTGCTTCTGGATCGCTCCCAGCGTTGGTTGCAAGGGCAGGGCGTGGAAGTAGTGAGTTATCAGGTGCGGGACTTCCCGGCCGAGGACTTGCTGCACGCACGCTTCGACAGCCCCAAGGTGATCGACTTGTTGCAACAGATTGAAAATGCCGATGGCCTGCTGATCGCCACACCGGTTTACAAGGCATCGTTTTCCGGAGCACTGAAAGTCGTGCTGGATCTGCTGCCCGAACGCGCCTTGAGCCATAAGGTGGTTCTGCCGATGGCTACTGGCGGCAGCATCGCCCATATGTTGGCAGTGGATTACGCGCTCAAACCGGTGCTGTCGGCATTGAAGGCCCAGGAAATGCTGCAAGGCATTTTCGCCGTCGACAGTCAGATCGCCTACGGCGAAGGTAGCGCCCAGGCGCAGTTGGCACCGGAGCTGGAACAACGACTGAATGAATCGCTGGAGCTGTTTTTCAGCGCTATGGCGCGACGGCCCAAGCCGCTCGACCCGAACCTGTTGAATGATCGTTTGTTGAGTGCTCGCTGGAGCATTTGAACCTCACCAAAAAATTGAAGTACTGGCCTTACTCGCCCGCCAACGGGCAAGCAGGTGCAGCCAAAACCCAACTGCAAAAAGGAGAGCGCCATGCGCCCTGTCATTTTGCGTCGTGGTCTGGTCGCTCTGTTTGCTGCGGCTTTGACCTTCGGCGCCATTACTCAAGCTCAGGCGCTTTCTACCCGGGAAGGCGTGCTACGAATCGGCTATCAGAAATACGGCACCCTGGTGCTGCTCAAAGCCAAGGGCACCCTGGAAAAACGTCTCGCCGCCCAAGGTGTGGACGTGCAATGGACGGAATTCCCCGGTGGCCCGCAACTGCTTGAAGGCCTGAACGTCGGCTCCATCGACTTCGGTGTTACAGGCGAAACGCCTCCGGTGTTTGCCCAGGCAGCGGGTGCCGATCTGCTCTACGTCGCCTATGAACCGCCAGCGCCGCACAGTGAGGCGATCCTGGTGCCGAAGGACTCGGCGATCAAGTCGGTGACGGACCTCAAGGGCAAGAAAATCGTGCTCAACAAGGGTTCCAACGTGCACTACCTGCTGGTACGTGCGCTGGAAGATGCCGGCCTCAAATACACCGACATCCAGACCGTATTCCTGCCGCCGGCCGATGCCCGCGCCGCGTTCGAGCGTGGCAGTGTCGACGCCTGGGTGATCTGGGACCCGTACCAGGCCGCTGCCGAACAACAGCTGCAAGCGCGCACCCTGCGCGATGGCCAAGGCATCGTCGACAACCATCAGTTCTACCTGGCAACCAAGCCTTATGCGCAGAAAAATCCCGAGGTGATCAAGACACTGGTGGAAGAAGTGCGCGCGGTGGGCGAGTGGTCCAAGGCTAACCCGCAAGAGGTGACCCAACAGGTTTCACCGCTGCTCGGCCTGCCAGCGGACATCACCCTGACCTCGGTGAAACGCCAGGGCTATGGCGCGCTGTTCCTCACCCCGGAAGTGGTCGCCGCACAGCAGAAAATCGCCGACAGCTTCTACCAGCTCAAGCTGATTCCCAAGCAGTTGAGCATTAAAGACGTGATCTGGACGCCGCCGGCTGCCGTTGCCCAAAGCTCAGTAACCAAAGCCCAATAATTCGATTCCCCAAGGAGACCACTCCATGAGCCTCAATATTTTCTGGTTCCTGCCTACCCACGGCGACGGCCATTACCTTGGCACCGCCGAAGGCGCTCGCGCCGTCGACCACGGTTATCTGCAACAAGTGGCGCAAGCGGCGGATCGTCTGGGCTTCGGCGGTGTGCTGATTCCTACCGGTCGCTCCTGCGAAGACTCGTGGCTGGTGGCGGCATCGCTGATTCCTGTGACCCAGCGCTTGAAGTTCCTGGTTGCCCTGCGCCCGGGGATCATTTCCCCGACGGTGGCGGCGCGTCAGGCTGCGACCCTGGATCGACTGTCCGGCGGTCGTGCGTTGTTCAATCTGGTGACGGGTGGTGATCCGGAAGAGTTGGCGGGCGATGGTCTGTTCCTGAGCCACGAAGAGCGCTATCAGGCCTCGGTGGAATTCACCCGCATCTGGCGTCGGGTACTGGAAGGCGAAACCGTCGATTACGACGGCCAGCACATCAGCGTGAAGGGGGCGAAATTGCTCTATCCGCCGATCCAGCAACCGCGTCCGCCGCTGTACTTCGGCGGTTCCTCTGAAGCCGCCCAGGATCTGGCCGCCGAACAGGTGGAAATGGTCCTGACCTGGGGCGAACCACCGGCCGCCGTTGCGGAAAAAATCGAACAGGTCCGTGCCAAGGCCGCCAGGCTTGGTCGCACCGTACGCTTCGGCATTCGCCTGCATGTGATCGTGCGTGAAACCAACGCCGAAGCCTGGCAAGCGGCGGACAAATTGATCTCGCATCTGGACAACGAAACCATCGCCCGTGCCCAGGCTTCGCTGGCGCGTTTCGATTCGGTCGGTCAGCAACGCATGGCTGCGCTGCATGGCGGAAGCCGTGACAACCTGGAAGTCAGTCCTAACCTGTGGGCCGGCGTCGGTCTGGTGCGCGGCGGTGCCGGTACGGCGCTGGTGGGCGATGGTCCGACCGTGGCCGCCCGCGTGAAGGAGTACGCGGACCTGGGCATCGATACCTTCATCTTCTCCGGTTATCCACACTTGGAGGAGTCGTACCGGGTGGCGGAGTTGCTGTTCCCGCACCTCGATGTCGAGCGTCCTGAACTGCCGAAGAGCGCCGGTTACGTCAGCCCGTTCGGCGAGATGGTCGCCAACGACATTCTGCCAAAAGCCGCGTCCCAGAGCTGAGGCGCGATCATGAAGAAAATCATCCACAGCCTGGCGCCCTGGGCGTTGCCGGTGTTGTTGCTGGCGGTGTGGCAGTTGAGTGTGTCGGCGGGCTGGTTGTCGACACGAATCCTGCCGGCACCCATCGCCGTCATCGAGGCCGGCGTGAGCCTGGTGCGCAGTGGCGAAATCTGGACGCACTTGGCGATCAGTGGCTGGCGTGCCGCGCTAGGCTTCACCATCGGTGGTGGCATCGGCCTGACCCTTGGCTTCATCACCGGTCTGTCGAAGTGGGGCGAGCGCTTGCTCGACAGTTCGGTGCAGATGATCCGCAACGTGCCGCACCTGGCGCTGATTCCACTGGTGATCCTGTGGTTCGGCATTGATGAGTCGGCAAAGATTTTCCTGGTGGCGCTGGGCACCTTGTTCCCGATTTACCTCAACACCTATCACGGCATCCGCAATGTCGACCCGGCGCTGGTAGAGATGGCGCGTAGCTATGGCCTGAGCGGTTTCAGCCTGTTCTGGCAGGTGATTTTGCCGGGGGCGCTGCCTTCGATTCTGGTTGGCGTACGCTTCGCGCTGGGCTTCATGTGGCTGACGTTGATCGTCGCGGAAACCATTTCCGCGAGTTCCGGCATCGGCTATCTGGCGATGAATGCCCGGGAGTTCTTGCAGACCGACGTGGTGGTGCTGGCGATTCTGTTGTACGCGGTGCTCGGCAAACTGGCAGACCTCGCGGCCCGTGGACTTGAACGAGTGTGGCTGCGCTGGCATCCGGCGTATCAGGTTGCGAGGGGAGGTTCGGTATGACTGCCCAACAGCCTCCACGCCTGCTGCGCGGGACTCCGCTGGTGGTGCGCAAGTTGCAAAAAACCTTCGGTGCGCGGCAGGTGCTGCGCGAGATCGACCTGCACATTCCGGCGGGCCAGTTTGTCGCTGTGGTCGGTCGCAGTGGTTGCGGCAAAAGTACCCTGTTGCGCTTGCTCGCCGGCCTCGATCAACCAAGCGGCGGTGAGTTGTTCGCCGGTGCCGCGCCATTGAGTGATGCGCGGGAGGATACGCGGCTGATGTTCCAGGAAGCGCGTTTGCTGCCCTGGAAAAAGATCATCGACAACGTCGGTCTGGGCCTCAAGGGGAACTGGCGGCCGCAGGCGCTTGAAGCTTTGGAAGCGGTGGGCCTGGCCGATCGTGCCCACGAGTGGCCGGCCGCGCTGTCCGGTGGGCAGAAGCAACGCGTGGCATTGGCTCGTGCGTTGATTCATCAGCCGCGCCTGCTGTTGCTCGACGAACCTTTGGGTGCGCTGGATGCCCTGACTCGAATTGAAATGCAGCAACTGATCGAACGGCTCTGGCAGCAGCACGGCTTCACGGTGTTGCTGGTGACCCATGACGTCAGTGAAGCCGTGGCGATTGCCGATCGGGTGATCCTGATCGAAGACGGCGAAGTCGGCCTGGACCTGCACGTGGAACTGCCGCGCCCTCGGGTTCGTGGTTCCCATCGGCTGGCGGCGCTGGAAACCGAAGTGCTAAATCGCGTGCTGGCGCTGCCCGGCCAACCGCCGGAACCGGAACCTGTTTCACCCTTGCCTACGCAATTGCGCTGGGCTCAATAACTCAAGTCTTATCCACGACAGGAATCAACATCATGACTATCAAGGCCATCAACGTTCGCAACCAGTTCAAGGGCTCCATCAAGGAAATCGTCCTCGGCGACGTGCTGTCGGAAATCGACGTGCAGACCGCGTCCGGCATTGTCACTTCGGTGATCACCACGCGTTCGGTGAAAGAGCTGGAACTGGCGGTCGGCAGTGAAGTGATCGCGTTTGTGAAATCCACCGAGGTGTCGATCGCCAAGTTGTAAGGCACATGCGTAAACAACAACCCCGAAGGGTTTGAGCCCTTCGGGGTTTTTTATTCGTTAAGATCAAAAGATCGCAGCCTTCGGCAGCTCCTACTGGAATACGCATTCCGATGTAGGAGCTGCCGAAGGCTGCGATCTTTTAAAGCGCCACACGCTTGGGCAAATACGGCGGCAAATACAACCCCACATAAGCATCAAACACCCGCATCCCTTCCTCGGCCATGCGCGGCGTAATCTGCCCGTGCTGCTGCACCGAGCGCGCATACACCCGGTCGCCCAGTTCCATGGCCAGGGCAAACACATCGACATCACTGGGCAACGTCGGCAGCTCGAAGTGATGGTCGAACAGCTTGTGCATCAGGTCGCCCAGTTCGATGTCGTGCTGGCGGTCGGCCTGGGTGACTTCAGTCAGACCGTGCTGGGCCAGAATGAGTTGGCGGGCGGCGGCGTCTTCTGCGTAGATGTCGAGCATGCGTTGTTCCACCAGTCGCGACAGATCGCGCCAGCCATTCAAGGCGAGATGGTCGATGGGAGCTTGCAGGCAGGCGCGGAAGGCCGCATGGACGTCGGCGGTCAAGGCTTCGAGCAAAGCCGGCACGCTGGCGAAGAAGTGGTAGACCGAGGAGGGCGGAATCTCCGCGCGCTCGGCGACGCTGTAGATCGACAGACTGGCCACACCCTCGGCAGCCAGCAGCGTGCGGGCGGCATCGAGTATCGAATCGATCCGGGCCTGGCTGCGTGCGCGGGGTTTGCGGGGGGTGGCTACGCGTGTCATTGGAGTCTCCTGCGGGGCAGCGGGCATTGTACGCAGAGCGGGCAGATGTTCCATATCCCCTGTGGCGAGGGAGCTTGCTCCCGTTGGGTCGCGAAGCGGCCCCAAAACGGCCGATGCGGTGTGCCTGACAGAACCGACTGCGGATTAAAGGGAGTCCTTCGGCCTCCAGCGGGAGCAAGCTCCCTCGCCACGGGGTTTGATGGCACCCATAAAAAAACGCCGCCGGCTTTTACAGCCGGCGGCGTTTCCTTTTTACTGCAACCGATTAAACGGTATGCAGGTACCAGTTGTACTCGAGGTCGGAGATGGAGTGTTCGAACTCCTCCAGCTCACTCTCTTTGCACGCGACGAAGATATCGATGTATTTCGGATCGATGTACTTGGCCATGACTTCGCTGTCGTCCAGCTCGCGCAGTGCATCGCGCAGGTTGTTCGGCAGGCTCTGCTCGTTCTGCTCGTAGCTGTTGCCTTCGACCGGGGCGCCAGGCTCGATCTGGTTGGTCAGGCCGTGGTGCACACCCGCCAAAACCGAAGCCATCAGCAGGTACGGGTTGGCATCGGCGCCGGCTACACGATGCTCGATGCGCACGGCGTCGGAAGAACCGGTCGGTACGCGAATCGCCACAGTACGGTTATCCAGGCCCCAGCACGGCGAGTTTGGCACGTAGAACTGTGCGCCGAAACGACGGTAGGAGTTGACGTTCGGGCAGAGAAAAGCCATCTGCGCCGGTAGGGTCTCGAGCACACCGCCGATCGCGTGACGCAGTGCGGCGTTCTGCTCGGGATCCTCGCTGGCAAAAATATTCTTGCCGTCTTTGTCGAGAATCGAAATGTGGACGTGCAGACCATTACCCGCCTGGCCTGGGTAAGGCTTGGCCATGAAGGTGGTGTCCATTTCATGGTCGTAGGCGATGTTCTTGATCAGGCGCTTGAGCAGGACCGCGTAGTCGCAGGCCTTGATCGGGTCAGCCACGTGGTGCAGGTTCACTTCGAACTGCGCCGGGGCACTTTCCTTGACGATGGCGTCGGCCGGAATGCCTTGCTCTTTGGCACCTTCCAGAATGTCCTGGAGGCAGTCGACGTATTCGTCGAGGTCGTCGATCAGGTAGACCTGAGTCGAGTGCGGACGTTTGCCGGAAACCGGCGAGCGAGGTGGTTGCGGACGACCGTTCACGTTCTCCTGGTCGATCAGGTAGAACTCCAGTTCGAACGCGGCACAGATGGTCAGGCCCATTTCGTCGAACTTGCGTACCACATTGGCCAGCACTTCACGCGGGTCGGCGAAGAATGGTTCGCCTTCGAGTTCGTGCATGGTCATCAGCAGTTGCGCGGTCGGGCGCTTCTGCCATGGCTCGTTGCATAGGGTATCGGGAATTGGATAGCAGATTCGGTCAGCATCACCGATGTCCAGGCCCAGGCCGGTGCTTTCCACCGTCGAGCCATTGATATCCAGAGCAAATAGAGAGGCCGGCAGGTTGATGCCTTTCTCGTAAACCTTGTGGAGGCTGGTGCGTTCGATGCGCTTGCCGCGCACCACACCATTCATATCCGCAATCAGAAGGTCAACGTACAGAACCTCAGGATGTTCCTTAAGGAACGCGTTCGCTTCGTTAAGCTGAACGGCACGCGGGGGTACCGACATGATGCAACACCTTTGTTGTTAAAAATATCAATCATTGATCTTTTCAGATTCCAGTCAACCCGAACGGCATGCCGAAGTCAAGCGAGGCCTTTTTTGCCCTAAAAAAGCGCCCGTGTGGCTTTTTTGAGGCACTTTGGGGCGTTTTTATGCCTTTGGCCTCCATGGCGCCCGCAGGCTTGAGCGGGCCGTGTTGTATTTTTTACGGGGGTGTTGTGTAAAAAAATGAACAAGGCTAAGCTCGAATCAAACCCATAACAGCAATAATACCGGGGTGCTTCATGTCTCGCCTGCCGATAATCGGCGTCACCGACTGCTCAAGACAGGTCGGTCGGCATGTTTATCACATCAGTGATGACACGTCCGTCCGTTCCGTGGCCTCAGCGGTTCTGGTGATCCTCCCATCCGTGACGGTTCAACCGTCCCCGTCCGATATTCTGGACGGTCGTGATGGCACCCCCATTACGGTTACTCCATTCAATATAGAACCGATTCACAATAGCGGCCTGACCATCGTTCAGGGCACCGCTCGCGATTCTGCACGCCCGGCTTCTGCAGCCGTGTCGGCAAGCACGATAATCTGCCGCGCAAACGCTCTACAACGCGACGCCGATGCGTCAAACAACGCCTGACCTTAAAAGGGTCAGACAACTCAAGCCTAGAGGCATTTATGAGTAACAACCTCGACCAGCTCACCGATTGGTTGAAAAACCACAAGATCACAGAAGTCGAATGCATGATCGCCGACTTGACCGGGATTACCCGGGGCAAGATTTCGCCGACCAACAAATTCATCGCCGAAAAAGGCATGCGCCTGCCAGAAAGCGTGCTGTTGCAGACAGTGACCGGCGATTACGTCGAAGACGACATCTATTACGAGCTGCTCGACCCGGCCGACATCGACATGATCTGCCGTCCCGATCAGGGTGCGGTGTACCTGGTGCCGTGGGCCATCGAGCCGACCGCCATCGTCATCCACGATACCTACGACAAGCAAGGCAACCCGATCGAGCTGTCGCCGCGCAACGTGCTCAAGAAAGTCCTGAAACTCTATACCGACAAAGGCTGGCAGCCGATCGTGGCGCCGGAAATGGAGTTTTACCTGACCAAGCGCAGTGACGACCCGGACTACCCGCTGCAACCGCCGATCGGCCGTTCCGGTCGTCCGGAAATCGGTCGCCAGTCGTTCTCCATCGAAGCGGCGAACGAATTCGACCCGCTGTTCGAAGACGTCTATGACTGGTGCGAATTGCAGGAACTGGACCTCGATACCCTGATCCACGAGGACGGCACGGCGCAGATGGAAATCAACTTCCGTCACGGCGATGCCCTGTCCCTGGCCGACCAGATCCTGGTGTTCAAGCGCACCATGCGCGAAGCCGCGCTCAAGCACGACGTGGCCGCGACCTTCATGGCCAAGCCGATGACCGGCGAGCCGGGCAGTGCCATGCACTTGCACCAGAGCATCATCGACATCGAGACCGGCAAGAACATCTTCTCCAATGAAGACGGGACCATGAGCCAGTTGTTCCTGCACCACATCGGTGGTCTGCAGAAGCTCATTCCCGAACTGTTGCCGCTGTTCGCACCCAACGTCAACTCGTTCCGCCGCTTCCTGCCGGATACTTCGGCGCCGGTGAACGTGGAGTGGGGTGAAGAGAACCGCACCGTGGGCCTGCGGGTACCGGATGCGGGGCCGCAAAACCGACGGGTGGAAAACCGCCTGCCGGGCGCCGATGCCAACCCGTACCTGGCGATTGCCGCGAGCCTGCTCTGCGGTTACATCGGCATGGTCGAAGGCCTGAACCCGAGTGCGCCGGTGGTTGGGCGAGGCTATGAACGCCGCAACCTGCGCCTGCCGCTAACCATCGAAGACGCACTGGAACGCATGGAAAACAGCGCGACCATCGAGCGGTACCTGGGCAAAAATTTCATCACTGGCTACGTTGCGGTCAAGCGGGCCGAGCATGAAAACTTCAAGCGCGTGATCAGTTCGTGGGAAAGGGAATTCCTGCTCTTTGCCGTCTGATACGCCGGGCGCCGCCGCTGCCTGGCGGCGCCTTCACCTGATTGTTTTAGGAGATTCGTATGACCAGCAACAATCCGCAAACCCGTGAATGGCAAACCCTGAGCAATGATCACCACCTGGCTCCGTTCAGCGACTTCAAGCAGCTGAAAGAGAAAGGCCCGCGGATCATCACCAACGCCAAGGGCGTTTACCTCTGGGACAGCGAAGGCAACAAGATCCTCGACGGCATGGCCGGCCTGTGGTGCGTCGCGATTGGTTATGGTCGCGATGAACTGGCCGATGCCGCCAGTAAACAGATGCGTGAACTGCCTTACTACAACCTGTTCTTCCAGACTGCGCACCCACCGGTACTGGAACTGGCCAAGGCTATCGCCGACATCGCGCCAGAAGGCATGAACCATGTGTTCTTCACCGGCTCCGGCTCCGAAGGCAACGACACCATGCTGCGTATGGTTCGTCACTACTGGGCGATCAAGGGCCAGCCGAACAAGAAAGTCATCATCAGCCGCAAGAACGGCTATCACGGTTCCACCGTGGCCGGCGCGAGCCTGGGCGGCATGACGTACATGCACGAACAGGGCGACTTGCCGATCCCGGGTATCGTACACATCGCCCAGCCGTACTGGTTCGCCGAAGGCGGCGACATGACCCCGGAAGAATTCGGTATCTGGGCGGCCAACCAGCTGGAAGAAAAGATTCTGGAAGTCGGCGTCGACAACGTCGGTGCCTTTATTGCCGAGCCGATCCAGGGCGCCGGTGGCGTGATCATTCCGCCAGAGACCTACTGGCCGCGCATCAAGGAAATCCTCGCCAAGTACGACATCCTGTTCGTGGCTGACGAAGTGATTTGCGGTTTCGGTCGTACCGGCGAGTGGTTCGGTGCCGATTTCTACGACCTTAAGCCAGACATGATGACCATCGCCAAGGGCCTGACCTCGGGCTACATCCCGATGGGCGGCCTGATCGTGCGTGATGAAGTGGTGGACGTGCTCAACGAAGGCGGCGACTTCAACCACGGCTTCACTTACTCCGGTCACCCGGTAGCCGCTGCGGTGGCGCTGGAAAACATCCGCATCATGCGCGACGAGAAGATCATCGAGCGCGTACATGCAGAAACGGCACCGTATTTGCAAAAGCGTCTGCGGGAACTGAACGATCACCCGCTGGTGGGTGAAGTTCGTGGCGTGGGTCTGCTGGGGGCCATCGAACTGGTCCAGGACAAGGCCACGCGCAAGCGCTACGAAGGCAAGGGCGTCGGCATGATCTGCCGTCAGTTCTGCTTCGATAACGGCCTGATCATGCGCGCCGTCGGCGACACCATGATCATCGCTCCGCCACTGGTGATTACACCGGCGGAAATCGATGAACTGGTGACCAAGGCTCGCAAGTGTCTTGACCTGACCCTGAGTGCATTGCAGGGCTAAGTGCTAGGCTCTGAGCGGAAGTCCAAAGTTCTGCAAATGAACCAGGAACTTTCGCTCGGAACTGGTCAGAAAGCGTGGCCGTTCCTTGAAAGACCGATGTGGATCTTGCCAGACTAGCCGCGGTTCCAGTTGCCCGGGTTCGGTCGCTGAACAAGTGGTTCAAAAAAGAAAAATTTGGAGCATTACGCATGAAGGCACTAGGTAAAAAGCTCGCTGGCAAGACCCTCCTTGCCATGTCCGTGATGGGTTTGATGGCGGGCGCGGTTCAGGCCGATGACAAAGTACTGCACGTGTACAACTGGTCCGACTACATCGCACCGGATACCGTCAAGAAGTTTGAAGACGAGTCGGGCATCAAGGTTGTCTATGACGTCTTCGACAGCAACGAAACCCTGGAAGCCAAGTTGCTGGCAGGCAAGTCCGGTTACGACATCGTTGTACCGTCGAACAACTTCCTGGCCAAGCAGATCAAGGCTGGCGTCTACCAGAAGCTGGACAAGTCCAAGCTGCCTAACTGGAAGAACCTGAACACCGACCTGCTCAAGGCCGTTTCCGTGAGCGACCCGGGCAACGAACACGCCTTCCCGTACATGTGGGGTTCGATCGGTATCGGCTTCAACCCCGAGAAGGTCAAGGCTGCGTTGGGTGCCGACGCGCCGACCAACTCCTGGGACCTGCTGTTCAAACCTGAAAACGCCGCGAAGTTGAAATCGTGCGGCATCAGCTTCCTCGATTCGCCAACCGAGATGATTCCGGTGGCGTTGCACTACCTGGGCTATCCAACCGACAGCCAGGACAAGAAACAACTGGCCGAAGCCGAAGCGCTGTTCCTGAAAATCCGCCCTTCGGTAGGTTACTTCCACTCGTCCAAGTACATCTCCGACCTGGCCAACGGCAACATCTGCGTGGCTGTGGGTTACTCGGGTGACATTTACCAGGCCAAGTCCCGCGCGGAAGAAGCCGGTGGCAAGGTGAAAGTCAGCTACAACATTCCAAAAGAAGGTGCCGGCAGCTTCTACGACATGGTCGCCATCCCTAAAGATGCCGAAAACGTCGAAGGCGCCTACAAGTTCATGACCTTCCTGCAGAAGCCGGAAATCATGGCTGAAATCACCAACGCCGTGCGCTTCCCGAACGGTAACGCGGCTGCAACTGCGTTGGTCGATAAAGACATCACCAGCGACCCGGGCGTTTACCCACCGGCGGACGTGCTCGCCAAGTTGTACGCGATTGCCGACTTGCCGGCCGCGACGCAGCGGATCATGACCCGCAGCTGGACCAAGATCAAATCCGGTAAATAAGCCGGTTTTATGCAACAACCTGTTGTCGCCACCCGCGCGGTGGCGACAACAGGTGTAATTAAATGACAGAAAGTTTTGCTGGAACGGTTTTTCGAGGGTAAGTTGCGCGCCGGTTTTGTTGCCGGGCAACCACGGTTGTCATGTAACACGGGGCAACTTGGGCCCAACTAATTTCAGAGGACCTCCACTTGCCTATTTTTTCTTTGTTGCGCAATGCCATGCTGGCGGGCGCCGGGTTGACGCTGGCTGTCAGTGCCCAGGCCGCCGGTACCGTGCATATTTATAACTGGTCGGACTACATCGGCGAGACCACCCTGGCCGACTTCCAGAAAGAAACCGGTATCAAGCCGGTTTATGACGTCTTCGATTCCAACGAAACCCTGGAAGGTAAATTGCTGGCCGGGCGTACCGGCTACGACGTGGTCGTGCCGTCGAACCACTTCCTCGGCAAACAGATCAAGGCCGGAGCATTCCAGAAGCTCGACAAGTCTCAGCTGCCGAACTATTCGAACCTCGACCCGGTGCTGCTCAAGCGCCTGGAGCAGAACGATCCGGGCAACCTGTACGCCGTGCCGTACCTGTGGGGCACCAACGGCATCGGTTACAACGTCGACAAGGTCAAGGCTGTGCTGGGCGTCGATACGATTGATTCGTGGGGCGTGCTGTTCGAGCCGGAGAACATCAAGAAGCTGCAAAGTTGTGGCGTCGCGTTTCTCGATTCCGCCGATGAAATGATGCCGACAGTGCTCAACTACATGGGCCTGAATGCCAACAGCACCAACCCTGAAGATTACAAAAAGGCCGAAGAGAAGTTGCTCGCAGTACGGCCTTACGTGACCTACTTCCACTCCTCCAAGTACATCGCGGATCTGGCCAACGGCGATATCTGCGTGGCGATCGGTTTCTCCGGTGACATCTTCCAGGCCAAGAACCGCGCCGAAGAAGCCAAGAAAGGCGTGAACATTGCCTACTCGATTCCGAAAGAGGGCGGTGCACTCTGGTTCGACATGCTGGCGATTCCGAAGGACTCGGCCAACGTCAAACAAGCCCACGCCTTCATCAACTATTTGCTCAAGCCTGAGGTGATTGCCCAGGTCAGCGATTACGTCGGCTATGCCAACCCTAACCCGGGGTCGGACAAACTGATGGAACAGTCCATTCGCACCGACGAAGCGGTTTATCCACCGCAAGAGGTGCTCGACAAGACCTACGTGTCGATCGAGTTACCGCCGAATATTCAACGTTTGATGACCCGCAGCTGGACCAAGGTCAAGTCGGGTAAATAGTTTCAAGGCTCAAACTATCCAAGGTTGGCTCACCTTGAGCGAACTGCACTCTTTTTTCTGGGAGTTTCGTAAATGGCAGTTGCCTCCGGCGCCTATAAGAAAGCCCTCGAGGGCGACCAGCAACCTAAACAGGTGCTGGTCAAAATCGACCGGGTCACGAAGAAGTTCGACGAGACGATTGCCGTGGACGATGTGTCCCTGGAAATCAAGAAAGGCGAAATTTTCGCCCTGCTCGGCGGTTCGGGATCGGGCAAATCCACTTTGCTGCGCATGCTCGCAGGTTTCGAACGGCCCACGGAGGGACGCATTTTCCTCGATGGCGTAGACATCACAGACATGCCGCCCTACGAGCGGCCGATCAACATGATGTTCCAGTCCTACGCTCTGTTCCCGCACATGACCGTGGCGCAGAACATCGCTTTCGGCCTCAAGCAGGACAAGATTCCCGCGGCAGAAGTCGACGCCCGCGTGGCCGAAATGCTCAAGCTGGTGCAGATGAGCCAGTACGCCAAGCGCAAGCCGCATCAATTGTCCGGCGGTCAGCGTCAGCGTGTGGCCCTGGCCCGTTCCCTGGCCAAGCGTCCGAAGCTGCTGCTGCTCGACGAACCGATGGGCGCACTGGACAAGAAGCTGCGTTCGCAAATGCAGCTGGAGCTGGTGGAGATCATCGAGCGCGTCGGCGTGACCTGCGTCATGGTGACCCACGACCAGGAAGAGGCCATGACCATGGCCGAGCGCATCGCGATCATGCACCTGGGCTGGATCGCCCAGATCGGCAGCCCGATCGACATCTACGAAACCCCGACCAGTCGCCTGGTCTGCGAATTCATCGGTAACGTGAACATCTTCGAAGGCGAAGTGATCGACGACGCCGAAGGCCACGCGATCATTACCTGCAAAGACCTGGATCGCCAGATCTACGTCGGCCACGGCATCAGCACTTCGGTGCAGGACAAGTCGGTCACCTACGCGATCCGTCCGGAAAAACTGCTGGTCACCGCCGACATGCCGACCTGCCAGTACAACTGGTCCAGCGGCAAGGTGCACGACATCGCCTACCTGGGCGGGCACTCGGTGTTCTACGTCGAACTGCCAAGCGGCAAGCTGGTGCAGTCGTTCGTGGCCAACGCCGAGCGTCGCGGGCAGCGTCCGACCTGGGGTGATCAGGTCTACGTGTACTGGGAAGACGACAGCGGCGTGGTGCTTCGCTCATGAACATGCGCAAACTCAAGCGTCGACTCAATCGAATAATTCCCGGTGGCCGTCAAATGGTCATCGGGGTTCCCTTCATCTGGCTGTTCCTGTTCTTCATGCTGCCGTTCTTCATCGTACTGAAGATCAGCTTCGCAGAAGCGGACGTGGCCATTCCGCCCTACACCGAAATCTACAGCTACGCCGAGCAGAAGCTGCAGTTGCTGCTTAACCTGGGCAACTACGCGATGCTGGCCGGTGACGAGCTGTACATCGCCGCATATCTCGGCTCGCTGAAGATGGCGCTGTTCAGCACCATCCTCTGCCTGGTGATCGGCTACCCGATGGCCTACGGCATCTCCGTTGCCCGCAAGGAAGTGCAGACGGTGCTGGTGCTGTTGATCATGATGCCGACCTGGACTGCGATCCTGATCCGCGTTTACGCGTGGATGGGCATCCTCAGCAACAACGGCCTGCTCAATGGGTTCCTGATGAGCATGGGCTGGATCGACGAGCCGCTGCAGATCCTCAACACCAACCTGGCGGTCTACATCGGCGTGGTTTATTCCTACCTGCCGTTCATGATCCTGCCGCTGTACGCCAACCTGGTGAAGCACGACCAGAGCCTGCTGGAAGCTGCGTCGGACCTGGGTTCGAGCACCTTCAACAGCTTCTGGAAAATCACCGTGCCGCTGTCGAAAAACGGCATCATCGCCGGCTGCATGCTGGTGTTCATCCCGGTGGTGGGCGAGTTCGTGATCCCGGAACTGCTCGGCGGTCCGGAAACCCTGATGATCGGTAAAGTGCTCTGGCAAGAGTTCTTCAACAACCGTGACTGGCCGGTGGCGTCTGCCCTGGCGGTAGTGATGCTGGCGATCCTGATTGTGCCGATTATCCTGTTCAACCGCAGTCAGGCCAAGGAAATGGAGGGTAAAGAATGAAGCGCTTCCGTTTCTCCAGCCTGATGCTGGTACTGGGTCTGTTGTTCATCTACCTGCCGATGCTGATCCTGGTGATCTACTCGTTCAACGCCTCGAAACTGGTAACGGTGTGGGGCGGCTGGTCGATCAAGTGGTACGTCGGCCTGCTCGACAACAGCCAACTGATGGGTTCGGTGGTGCGTTCGCTGGAAATTGCCTGCTACACGGCGGTGGCGGCGGTGGCATTGGGCACACTGGCGGCGTTCGTCCTGACGCGCATTACGCGCTTCAAGGGCCGTACCCTGTTCGGTGGCCTGGTCACCGCGCCGCTGGTGATGCCTGAGGTGATCACCGGTCTGTCGCTGTTGCTGCTGTTCGTGGCCATGGCGCAGATGATCGGCTGGCCGCAGGAACGCGGCATCGTCACCATCTGGATCGCCCACACCACGTTCTGTGCGGCCTATGTGGCGGTGGTGGTTTCGGCGCGCTTGCGCGAGCTGGACCTGTCCATCGAAGAGGCGGCCATGGACCTCGGTGCACGGCCGTGGAAGGTGTTCTTCCTGATCACCATCCCGATGATCGCACCGTCGTTGGCGGCGGGCGGGATGATGTCCTTCGCATTGTCCCTCGATGACCTGGTGCTGGCGAGTTTCGTGTCGGGCCCGGGTTCCACGACCCTGCCGATGGAAGTGTTCTCGGCGGTGCGTCTGGGGGTCAAGCCCGAGATCAACGCCGTGGCCAGCCTGATCCTGCTGGCGGTGTCGATCGTGACTTTCCTGGTCTGGTTCTTCAGCCGTCGTGCCGAAGAAAGCCGTCGTCGTGCGATCCAGCAGGCGATCGAAGAAGCGGCAGCCGACTCGTGGAAGCAACCGGACGTGCGTCGCGCACAGGCACCGGAAGCGGCTTGAGTCTGAACCAGGGGTGACCACAACAATGTGGTCACCCCGATTCAAAATGTGGGAGCGGGCTTGCTCGCGAAAGCGGTGTGTCAGTCAATGTGGATGTCGACTGACACGACCCCTTCGCGAGCAAGCCCGCTCCCACATTTGCTCATGCGACCCAGGGCGATTTGCGGATGACCTCGACGAAGTTCATCGGCTTGAACCCCGGCTCCTGATCCGCCAGCACATCGGCTTTCACATTACCAAACGTGGTCTGCGGACGATGGCGCAAGCCATCGGCAAACGCGCAGATGATGCACTCCTTGAACCCCTCGCCCCGTGGATGCGCATGCACCACCGCTTCGCGCTGCACGCTGGAAAACGCTGCGTAGTCCATGCCCAGCACGTCCATCTCGACGCCAGCCGTGACCAGCGCCACGGTGGGCCGCAAATGCCGGGGCACGCCCGGCGTGGTGTGCAGGGCAATCGATAGCCAGACCTGTTCGATGTCGTCATCGCTCAACCCGTAGGGCTTGAGGAACGCCGCTGCAGCGTTGGCACCATCGACTTCGAAGCGCTCGTTGTCGCTGCGATAACCTTGCACCAGGCCCAGGTCATGGAACATCGCGCCGACGTACAGCAACTCCGGGTTGTAGGCCAGTCGCTTGCGCTCACCGCTCAGTGCGCCGAACAGGAAGACCCGGCGCGAGTGGTGGTAGAGCAGGTCGGACTCGATGTCGCGAATGTATTCGGTGGTGGCCCTGGCCAGTGCACTGTCGGGGATCTGGATGCCGGCGATGGTGCTGCTCATGGAGTTTTCCTCGTCGTGAACGCCTTGGCGGCGCTGAGGGTTTCAGTCTGTTCCGGCCCCCGAAACCGGACAATCGATCCATGGCTGCGATCCCGGCCAATGAGCGTGCATATCGCGCCAACCTCGCTTGTTGTGTGTGGATTGGCTAGGGTTGCTGGTGAGCAGCTAGAAAAGATCGCAGCCTTCGGCAGCTCCTACATGGCATTGCGCTCACCTGTAGGAGCTGCCGAAGGCTGCGATCTTTTTTCAACGTTGAGGATGAACTTGAACCATGCAGAAAACCGTAGCCATCGTGGTGTTCGCCGGCGTCCAGTCACTGGATGTCACCGGTCCCATGGATGTGTTTTCCGAGGCCAATCGCTTCCTTGCCCCGCAGGATCACTATCGTCTGGAGGTGATCGGCGTCGAGCGCGGGATGATGGCGTGCTCCAACGGTTTGGCACTCAATGCCCATCGGCATTTCAGCGAGGCGCTGGAGCCATACGACCTGTTGCTGGTGGCCGGCGGGCCGCAGTTGCCGTTCATGAGTTTCGGTATGGCATTCGATGGCTGGTTGCGCGATGCCTGTGCCCGGGCCAAGCGCTTTGGCTCGATCTGCAATGGCGCGTTCATGCTCGCCCGGGCCGGATTGCTGGAGGGGCGCACGGTCACCACGCACTGGCAGGACGCATCGGATCTGGCGGTGTTGTGTCCCACGTCCCGGGTGGAGGCGGATCGACTGTATGTCGAGGACGGCGAGCTGTTCACCTCGGCCGGGGTCACCGCGGGTATCGATCTGTCGCTGTATCTGTTGGGTCGGGATCACGGGTCGGAAGTGGCGCTGAATGTCGCCAAGCGGCTGGTGGTGTTTACCCAGCGTTCGGGCGGGCAGTCGCAATTCAGTCCGTTCCTCACGCCGCACGCCGAAACGGATTCAGCGGTGGCGATGGTGCAGCATTACGTGCTGGCCAACCTGACGGGCGACCTGACGATCGCCGACCTGGCCAATGCCGCCAACATGAGCGCGCGGAACTTCTCCCGGGTGTTTGCCAGGGAAGCGAAAATCACCCCGGCCGAGTTCGTCGAGCGTGCGCGAGTGGATGCGGCGAGGACGCTGCTGGAAAGTACCCGCGCGCCGCTCAAGACCGTGGCCTATCAATGCGGCTTTCGCGATGCCCAGCATATGCGCAGTGTGTTCAATCGTAGATTGGGGGTGACGCCGCAGCAGTTCAGGTTGAATTTTGCGGCGATGGTTTGAGCTGACATTTTTATTGCCTGTGAGGGACCCTTCGCGGGCAAGCCCGCTCCCACAGGGTTCTCTGGTGTTCACACAATTTGTGTTCGACACAGATCCCTGTGGGAGCGAGCTTGCTCGCGATGAGGCCAGTCCAGCCAGCAAAATCTATGGCACAGCCCGCGCCGGCAACAGCTTCAACGTACTGCGCGTGTTGGCCGTGACTTCTTCATCATTGAGATGCGCCTGGAAGTACATCCCCTCGATGTAGGCCTCGGCCTGATCATCATAGTGACTGTCGAACAGTACGCCGCTCTGGCCGACCGGGTTGACGGTCAGGCTGTGGGTCGGGTCGGCGAAGTCGATCAGGCGTCGGGTCGAGGGGCCATAAGTGACGGGCCAGGGTGCCGGGCCAATTTTCGCCGAGAGGTTGTTGGGCACTTCATGGCTGCCCGGTGCGGCGAAGGGGCCGACATTGAAGAACAGGTCCAGCGGCTTTTGCTGCCCCAGCGGATGGCCGTGGGTCAACGTGTGCGCGTTGCCCCACTGCCATTGCGAGGCGTCGGCGCCGAGTGTGCTCTTGAGGTGCGCGAGGCTGGCTTGCCAGGCGGCCTTCACCGTATCGGCACGGGTTTCCTTGCCGAGGGTGCTGCGGTTGTCCCACCACGGTGAATCGGCGCTGGCGGCCAGGCGGGGGAGCGCGGCGTCGATCACCCGGGTCGAGAGCAGCGTTTCGAAGAAGTCGTTACCCAGTTCATCGCGCATCGTCGCGTCAGCCAGGTTGAACAGGAGCTGGTTGAACAGCGTGGCGCTGGTCGAGTCGAGGGGGTAATCGCCTTGCCACTGGGCCAGTTGCTCCACCAGTTTGAGCTCGGCGGGATCGCTCACCACTTCGCGCAATACTGGCAACAGTGGTGCCAACAGGCGCGGGCCGTAGGCGGTGGTGGTGCCCAGTTGCAGCTTCTGGCTGTTTTCCAGGTCCCATTTGACCGCTTTGTCACTGAGCTGGCGATTGAGTTGCTGGCCGCGATCGGCAAGGTTGTAGTAGCCGGGAATCTCCATGCCGGTCGGCGACACTGGCTGGAAGTTGGCCGAGACGATGTAGCCCCGGGCCGGGTTTTCTTCCTGGGGGTTGGCCGTGAACGGGTAAAAGCCGTCCTTGTCCGCCTCGGCGGTGCTGCCGTCGAGGATGAACCACGGGCGTACACCCGTCGGGCGTTTAGGCAATTGCGCCGCCGCCCACCAGCCGATGTCACCCTTGGCATTGGCCCAGACAACGTTCAGGCCCGGGGCCTGGATTTTTGCCGAGGCACTGCGGGCCTTGGCCAGGGTATCGGCGCGATTGAGCTGGTAGAAGCCCTCCAGGATCGGGTTCTGGCTTTCGAGAAACGCCCACCACATGGCAATCGGCGTTTTGCCGGCGCCGCTGCCCAAGGCATCGTTGACGATCGGGCCGTGGGGCGACTGGCGCAACACCAGGGTGACTGGCGCCTGGCCCTTGACCACGATCTGCTGCTCGCTGGTCGTCATGTCCACCCATTTGCCGCGATACCAGACCTGATTGGGGTTGTCCGGGTTGACCTTCTCGGCGATCAGGTCGAGGTCGTCGTTCTGGAACATGGTGATGCTCCAGCCGAAGTCGCTGTTCATGCCCAGGGAGGCAAACGGCATCAGGGCCTGATAGTGGCCGTAGAGTTCAAAGCCCGGCGCCGAGAGCTGTGCTTCGTACCACACCGACGGCGCGGAAAAACGGATATGCGGATCACCCGCCAGCAACGGCTTGCCGCTTTGGGTCCGGCTGCCCGCGACGACCCAGGCGTTGCTGCCCTCGAACTGTGGCAGGCCGTTGTCAGCCAGGGCTTGCTCGCTCAGGCGGGCGAGGGCGTTGAGGTCTTTCCAGTCGGCGCTGGCCAAGGGTGTGCCGGTCCCGTTGAGCACGCCCTTTGGCTGCCAGTCGAGATCGAAGATGTTCAGGTATTCAGGCCCCAGTTGATCGCGCACGAATGTCAGCAAGGGTTCGGTACGAAATGCCGCGGCAAAACTGTAGGCCATGTAGCCGGCGATGCTGATGGTGTCCTGGGCCGTGAACGGGCGTTTTGGAATGCCCAGCACATCGAACTCCACGGGTTTGGCGTGGCTGTCCTGATACTGGTTGATGCCGTCCAGATAGGCTTGCATGGCGATGAAGGAGGGCGACTGCTTGTCGAGATTCGCCAAGTAGGTTTCGGCACGTTCGCGAATGCGCAGGCTGCGCATCAGTTTGTCGGTATCGAGCAGTTTCGGCCCCAGCACTTCGGCCAGTTCGCCACGGGCCAGGCGACGCAGGACTTCCATCTGGAACAGGCGGTCCTGGGCATGCACATAGCCGAGGGCACGGTACAGGTCGGTTTCGTTGTCGGCGCGGATGTGCGGGACGCCGCGCTCGTCGTAGCGCACGGTGACGGAGCCTTGCAGGTGTTGCAGTTCCATCATGCCCTGGCGTGACGGCTGCTTGCTGTAGAGGTACCAACCGGCCCCGGCGGCCAGCATGACGATCAACAGAGCGAGAGCGGTCAGGCTGCGTTTCATGGAGACTCCTTGTTGTTATTGTGATTCCTGGCGCCACTGTGTAACACGTTGCGCCGATTTGGCGCATCGCCCGTAGGAGGGATTCGTATTACTGCGTCTTTCCCTATTTGCTTGGCTCGACAAGCCACGGGCAGTAACACCCCACCGCCAGTGTGTGCGTGGCACTCACCGCACGTCCCTCATCCAGCGCTTGCAGGATCGGTTCGATAAAGCTGTTGCTCGAATTGCAGGTCAGGCCTTCGCTGTAGGGGCCGAAATACGCCAGTTTGCCGCTGCGATCCCAGATCGCCACGGCCGGGCTGGCGGGGATCTGTTCGGAGCCGGGCAGGACGTCGATGGTTTTCAGGCTGTTCAAGGTGCCCGGCAATTGGCCGTGGCTGCCGGGTTTTTGCACGGCATAGAATTCCACGCCATGGGGAATGTAGCGCTCGACCAGTTCGGTCAGGTGTTGTTGGTTGCCGACATTGCACGGGCAGGCCGGGTCCCAGAAGTGGACCAGGCGGATGGCGCCAGGGCCGGCGAGGGATTCGGGAAGGCGCAGCGGATCGCCGGAAAACATCGCGGTGTGCTCGCTGAACGCCCGCAGGTAACGCCCCTGGAACCAGTCGTAGGCCGCCCACAATGCGCCGGCACACACCACGGCGAGCAGGCTGGCAAACAGGGTGGCGCGAAGGGGCGAGCGCATCGGTTCAATCCTCGAAGGTCGGCTAGCTTGCCATGCTTGCCGCGACAGATGAATATCGCAGGCCTATAAAGTCCGTTTCACGTTCTGGAATCGTCCATGCCGGCTACTTTCGACCCTGATTTTCTACGTGCAAGCCTGCTGCCATTGGCGGCCGGGCAGCCGTTGTCGGCGCAGGCGCAGGCTTACCAGCGATTCTACGGGCTGGATTTTGCCTCGCGTCAGGTGCGCAGTGGCCTTGGGCGATTCGAGGTCGACGGTTATGAGCTGGTCAGCCAGTTCTGGTGGCCCGAGCGGGCAAAGGCGACGTTGTTTGTCATCCACGGTTTCTACGACCACACCGGGCTCTACCGGCATGTGATCGAATGGGCGCTGGACCAGGGCTTTGCGGTGATTGCCTGCGACTTGCCGGGGCATGGCTTGTCCAGTGGCGAACGGGCGAGCATCAAGGATTTCGCCGAGTACCAGGACACGCTGCAAGGTCTGTTCAGTGAGGCGCAGTCTCTCGACCTGCCGCAGCCGTGGCACCTGTGCGGGCAGAGCACCGGCGGGGCGATCGTGATCGATCATGTGTTGAATGCGGGGGCGAGCAGCCCGGCCCAGGGGCAGGTGATTCTGCTGTCGCCGCTGGTGCGGCCGCGGGCGTGGGGTTGGTCGCAGCTGAGTTATTACCTGCTCAAACCTTTCGTCAAAGCCATCGCCCGACGTTTCAGCGAGAACTCCAGCGACCCGGCCTTTCTGCCGTTCCTGCAAGCCGATCCGTTGCAGCCGCTGCGTCTGCCGACGGCCTGGGTGGGCGCATTGGCGCGCTGGATCAAGCGCATCGAGGCCGCTCCCGTGAGTGCCCGCCGGCCGCTGATCGTGCAGGGGCAGGCCGACATGACGGTGGATTGGGAACACAACCTGGAAGTGTTGCGGGGCAAGTTTGATCGGCCGCAGGTGCTGATGCTTCCCGAGGCGCGGCATCATCTGGCGAATGAGACGCTGGTGATGCGAGAGGAGTATTTCGGCTTCTTGACCAGGCGGATGAGCCGGCAATATCGATGAGTCAAGATCGAAAGATCGCAGCCTTCGGCAGCTCCTACAGAGCGTTTGTAGGAGCTGCCGAAGGCTGCGATCTTTTTTACTGGGTCAGGTTCGAATTGCTCTGCCCCACCGCCAACCCTGCCCGGATTGCTGCCAATGCGGCTTGATAATAAGCCTGGCCTTCCGAAGATTCAGCAAAGGTCGCGAACTCTTCCAGTTCGTTGTCCGACAGGTCGCGATAGACATACAGCAGCGTGTTGTTCAGGTCGCTGCCGATCTGGTCCATCAGGCGCTGGCGTTGGCCGTTGAGCATACCTTGGGCCTGACCGGCACCGAGCAACCCGGGGATCATCGAACTCAAGCTGTCGGCGGCGACGCCAGCAATCGCCAGGCTGACTTCCGCGCCGGCCTCGCGTGCGGGCAGGGCTTGTGCCAGGTGGCCGATGATCAGCATGCGGCTGTCACTGGCCTGCATCTTCGGCAGGCCCTTGGCGTTTTTCGCCAGTTGGTCGCGACGGGTCGCCAGCAGCTCGGCGGCGACGACTTTCTTGCCCAGGGGTGACTGGAAAAACGTCAGCGCGGGTTTGGGGTTGGCGAGGTTCTTGCGCAATTGCGCTTCGGCGCGCTGGTCCATGGCCTGGGCGGAAAAACGCTGATTGCTGTTACTGACCAGTGCCTGAAAAACCGCTGGAGGCAGGCTGCCCTGGTAGCGTTGCTGAGCGGCCGAGAGGGCGTCGCTGAAATGCGCGCGTTGTTCCGGCCAGCCGGCGACCTTGTACAACAGGTCATGGCCGTCTGCCCAGGCGGGCATAACGCAGAACATCAGCAGTGATAAAAGCAAACGGCGCATAGGGACTCCTGTCAGCAGGCGACTATTCTCCGTGCGGCACTCCTGCTTGTCGAGAATTCGTATCAACCCGCTGCGCGGCTCTGTCGGATTTCCGGGCACAGGAATACTATGCGCGCCATGCAAATATCCTCTGATCACCCGCTGCTGCTACGAATCGTCGACGACCTGGCCGAGCACGGCTGGTCGCAGCAGAATATTTTCCTGCCTCTGGATCTGACCCGGGCGCTGGCGGCCGAGTGTCGCAAACGTGCTGCCGAGGGTGAACTGGCTCCGGCCGCCGTCGGCCGTGGACCGTTTTCGGAGATCCGCGAAGGGATTCGTGGCGACCATATCCAGTGGATCGACCCCGGCCAGGCCGAGGCGTGCGACAGCTACCTGAGTTTGATGAACAGCCTGCGCGAGGCGATCAATCGCGGTCTGTTTCTCGGCCTGGAGGATTTCGAAAGCCATTTTGCGATGTACCCGCCCGGTGCGTTCTACCTGAAGCACGTCGACCGCTTTCGCGATGACGACCGGCGTATGGTTTCGGCGGTGGTTTACCTCAATGACGCCTGGCTTCCCGAACTCGGCGGCCAGTTGCGCATGTACCTCGACAATGATCGCGTCCACGACGTGCAACCTGTAGGCGGCTGCCTGGTGGTGTTTCTCTCCGGAGAGGTTCCCCATGAAGTCCTGCCCGCGACCCGGGATCGCCTGTCGCTGACCGGCTGGTTCCGCCGGCGCGGCAACGAGCCGTTCTGATCATGCGGAAAATTCTCGTCAGCCGCTGCCTGTTGGGCCACCGCGTCCGTTACGACGGCGGGGCCAGCGGGCCGTTCGATCAGCTTCAGCAGTGGCTTGATGAGGGGCGGGTCGTGCCGTTGTGCCCCGAGGTGGCCGGTGGATTGCCAACACCTCGGGCGGCAGCGGAAATTCCAGGCGGGCAGGGCGTGCAAGTCCTCGATGGCCAGGCGTTGGTGATCACCACCGAGGGTGAGGACGTCAGTTCGCAGTTTCTGTCGGGGGCGTATCAGGCACTGGAGCTGGTACAAAAGCACGGCATCCGCATCGCCGTCCTCAAGGCCAACAGCCCGTCCTGCGGCAATCTGCTGACCTATGACGGGACGTTCAGCGGTGTGAAGGTCAGTGGCGAGGGCGTGACGGCGGCACTGCTCAAACGCCACGGGGTGCAGGTGTTCAGTGAGCTGGAGTTGCCGCAGGCGGCGCAGGCGTTGGCAACACTCGATTAACGAGCGACACAAGACACTGTGGGAGCGAGCTTGCTCGCGATGGCGGCCTGACATCCAACATCAATGTTGACTGGACTGGCCTCATCGCGAGCAAACTCGCTCCCACAGGTTCTGCATTTACTTCAGTTCTGCAGCTTCGGCACCACACCCGCATCCGCCCCCAACCACTTCTGCTCCAGCGCTTGCAGTCGTCCGTCATCCTTGATCCGCTGCAAGGCGTTTTCCAGGCTGGCATGGAACGCCGGATTACCCTTCTGGAACGGAATCGCCAGGCTCACGGCCGGGTTGGTTTTGGGCGTCTCTTGCGTCAGCGATTGCACCAGCAAAATGGAGCGCGGCTCTTCTTTCTGCGCGATCAGTTGCGCATGGGTTTGAATGTAAGGCTCGCTGAAGTCGAAACGATCCTTGAGATCCGGGGTCACTGCTATGTGGTTGATAGCGATGTCGTATTTGCCGCTTTCGACGCCGGTCAGCAGATCGCTGCCGTCGGTGACGACAAAGTCGGCCCGGACATCGAGTTCACTTGCCAGCAGTTGGCCCAGCTCGACTTCGAAGCCGGTGAGCTTATCGTCATCCTTGAAATTGAACGGGGGAGTGTTGGCTTCAACGGCAATGCGCAATTCGCCCCGGTCGTTGACGTCATCAATCAGTTCGGCATGAGCCAAAGGGCTCAGAAGGGGTAGCAGGCAGATCAGGCCAGGCAGAAAGCGCATGGTCACTCCTTTGAATTTATTATCGCGACCCTCTGATTCAGGCTCGCTTTGCTATGGTTGTCGAGTGCCTTCGACAACGAATGGCCATGAAGTTGTCATGGTCACGCGGATTTTACGGAAAAACTGGAGAAGAGAATGAAAACCTTTATGTCACGTGCTGCTTTGGCTGGCCTGTTGATGGGTGTTTCGGTGCTGGCCAGTGCTGCAACGCCGGCTCCGAAAGGCGCCGAAGTGTCCATCGTGTCTCCCAAGGATGGCGCGACGGTTCCCCAGACGGTCGTGGTCAAGTTCGCGGTCGAGAACGTTGCCTTGGCACCGGCGGGCGATACCACCAAGAACACCGGTCACCACCACTTGCTGATCGATGTCGACGAGCTGCCCGCCGCCGGTGCGCCGATTCCCAAGGATGCCAACCACATGCATTTCGGCAACGCGCAGACCCAGGCTGAAGTAACGCTCACGCCGGGCAAGCACACCTTGCAGTTGGAACTGGGCGATAGCAACCACATGCCGTTCGATCCGCCGATCGTTTCCGAGAAGATCACCGTCAACGTCAAGTAACGTTGTTGCGTGAATGAAAAAGGGAGCCCGAAGGCTCCCTTTTTTGTCGCTCAGGTCGTGATCAGAACAACACACGACTACGGATGGTGCCTTTGACGTGTTGCAGCTTCTCTTGCGCCAGATCCGAGTACTCGGCGTCGACGTCGATTACCACGTAACCGACTTTCTCGTTGGTCTGCAGGAACTGACCGGAGATGTTGATGCCGTTTTCGGCGAAGACCTTGTTGATCTCGCTGAGCACGCCCGGGATGTTTTCGTGGATGTGCAGCAGGCGGTGCTTGCCAGGGTGAGCCGGCAGGGCCACTTCCGGGAAGTTCACGGACGATACCGAAGTACCGTTGTCGCTGTACTTGACCAGTTTTTCCGCCACTTCCAGACCGATGTTGGCCTGGGCTTCAGCGGTGGAACCGCCGATGTGCGGGGTCAGGATCACGTTGTCCAGGCCACGCAGCGGGCTTTCGAACTCTTCGTCGTTGGAGCGTGGCTCCACCGGGAATACGTCGATGGCCGCGCCGATCAGGTGCTTGTCCTTGATGGCTGCCGCCAGGTGGTCCAGTTCGACCACGGTGCCGCGGGCGGCATTGATCAGGATGCCGCCTTTCTTGATGGCGCGGATTTCCTTCTCGCCCATCATCCACTGGGTGGCGGCGGTTTCCGGAACGTGCAGCGAAACGATGTCGGACATCGCCAGCAGCTCGTGCAGGTTGCCTACCTGAGTGGCGTTACCCAATGGCAGCTTGGTGATGGTGTCGTAGAAGTACACCTGCATGCCCAAGCCTTCCGCCAGGACCGACAGTTGAGTGCCGATCGAGCCGTAGCCGACGATGCCCAGCTTCTTGCCACGGATCTCGAAGGAATTGGCCGCGCTCTTGATCCAGCCGCCACGGTGGCAGGAAGCGTTCTTCTCAGGGATGCCGCGCAGCAGCAGGATCGCTTCGGCCAGCACCAGCTCCGCTACGGAACGGGTGTTGGAGTACGGTGCGTTGAACACCGCGATGCCGCGTTCGCGGGCCGCGTCCAGGTCGACCTGGTTGGTGCCGATGCAGAAACACCCTACAGCCACGAGCTTCTTCGCGTGATCGAAGATCTCTTCGGTCAGTTGAGTGCGGGAGCGAATGCCGATGAAGTGAGCATCAGCGATCTTTTCCTTGAGCTGGGCTTCCGGCAGAGAACCCGTGAGGTACTCGATGCTGGTGTAGCCCGCCGCCTTGAGGACGTCGACAGCCGATTGGTGGACGCCTTCGAGAAGAAGGAACTTGATCTTGCTCTTATCGAGAGAAGTCTTGCTCATCTGCGTAAACCTGTGTCCCGGAGAAAAAATGGCAGGAAGTAGCCAGCAGATGCTGACCCGGACGGCAGGAAAGCCGTCACCGCAGAACAGCCCTTGGGCACTATCCTGCGGGGTCGTTATGCTAGCATATGCACCCCGCTAAACACTCATTCCTGCGACGTGAAGCGTTCTCAGGATGACCATGAATTGTTCGAGAGTTCTGTCGATGACCAATCCTGCCCTGATTGAAGAGCTGAAGACCCTGGTTGAGCCTGGCAAGGTGCTGACCGATGCCGACTCCCTGAATGCTTACGGAAAGGATTGGACCAAGCATTTCGCCCCGGCCCCGACCGCCATCGTGTTCCCCAAGACCACCGAGCAGGTCCAGGCCATTGTCCTGTGGGCGAACAAACACAAGGTGGCGCTGGTGCCGTCCGGCGGTCGTACCGGTCTTTCCGCAGCAGCGGTGGCGGCCAATGGTGAGGTCGTGGTGTCCTTTGACTACATGAACCAGATCCTCGACGTGAACCTCACTGACCGCACGGCCGTTTGCCAGCCGGGCGTGGTCACCGAGCACCTGCAGAACGTCGCCGAAGAGAAAGGCCTGTACTACCCGGTGGACTTCGCTTCGGCGGGTTCGAGCCAGATTGGCGGCAATATCGGCACCAATGCCGGCGGGATCAAGGTGATTCGCTACGGCATGACCCGTAACTGGGTCGCCGGCATGAAAGTGGTCACCGGCAAGGGTGACGTTCTGGAACTGAACCGCGACCTGATCAAGAACGCCACCGGCTACGACATGCGCCAGCTGTTCATTGGTGCCGAAGGTACCCTCGGGTTCGTGGTCGAAGCGACCATGCGCCTGGACCGCGCACCGAAAAACCTCACTGCAATGGTCCTCGGTACCGCCGATTTCGATTCGATCATGCCGGTGCTGCACGCCTTCCAGAGCAAGCTTGACCTGACCGCCTTCGAATTCTTCTCCGACAAAGCCCTGGCCAAAGTCATGGCTCGTGGCGATGTGCCGGCGCCGTTCGAATCCGATTGCCCGTTCTACGCGCTGCTGGAATTCGAAGCGACCACCGAGGAAGTGGCCAACCACGCCCTGGAAACCTTCGAGCACTGCGTCGAGCAGGGCTGGGTACTGGACGGTGTGATGAGCCAGAGCGAAACCCAGCTGCAGAACCTGTGGAAGCTGCGCGAATACATCTCCGAAACCATTTCCCACTGGACACCGTACAAAAACGACATCTCGGTCACCGTATCGAAAGTCCCGGCATTCCTGAAGGAAATCGACGCCATCGTCGGCGAACACTACCCGGATTTCGAAATCGTCTGGTTCGGCCACATCGGCGACGGCAACCTGCACTTGAACATCCTCAAGCCGGATAACCTGAGCAAGGATGAGTTCTTCGCCAAGTGCGCGACCGTCAACAAGTGGGTGTTCGAAACCGTCGAGAAGTACAACGGTTCGATCTCCGCCGAGCACGGCGTGGGCATGACCAAGCGTGACTACCTGACCTACAGCCGCTCGCCTGTCGAGATCGAATACATGAAGGCGGTCAAGGCGGTGTTCGACCCGAACGGCATCATGAACCCGGGCAAGATTTTCGCTGTTTGATTTTCGAACTTTAAGAGCCAACGAAGCAGGAGTCGGTAATGAGCTATCAGCACCAGTATGTCGACGGTACGCGCATTCACTTCCCGTTGGGGAAAGTGGTGTGCATCGGCCGTAACTACGCCGAACACGCCAAGGAACTGGACAATCCGGTGCCGACCGAGCCGCTGCTGTTCATCAAGCCGGGCAGTTGCGTGGTGCCGCTGGAAGGCGGTTTCAGCATTCCGACCGAGCGCGGTTCGGTGCATTACGAGGCGGAAATCGCGGTCTTGATCGGCAAGCCGTTGTCGACCAAGCCGAGCCGTGAAGAAGTGCTCGACGCCATCTCCGGTTTCGCTCCGGCCCTGGACCTGACCCTGCGCGACAAGCAGGCCGAGCTGAAATCCAAGGGGTTGCCCTGGGAAATCGCCAAGTCCTTCGACGGCGCGGCAGTGCTTGCTCCGTTCGTGTCCGGCAGCACCTTTGCCGACCTGACCGATATCGGCATTCGCCTGACCATCAACGGTGAAGTGCGCCAGGACGGCAACAGCAGCGCGATGCTCAACCCGATCGTGCCGATGATCCAGCACATGGCCGGCTGCTTCTCGCTGCAGGCTGGTGACGTGATCCTCACCGGCACGCCAGTGGGCGTTGGTCCGCTGAACGTCGGTGATGAGATCGTTCTGGAATTGCCCGGCGCCAGCAGTTTCACCAGCAGCGTTCGCTAGTCCAGGCACCGCCAAACCCTGTGGGAGCTGGCTTGCTCGCGAAGGGGGCGTGACAGTCGACATAAGTGTTGTCTGACACACCCTCTTCGCGAGCAAGCCCGCTCCCACATTGATTTTTCCGTGGTCTTCAAAAGGCTCACCCTGGCATTTCCCGTTTTTTTCACATCCAGTCTGGATAATTTCAGGGCTATTGGCCTCTGAGCCGGCCCCAAACTGTGCTATTACCCTAGCCTGAATTTCTGGAACGCATTCCTCGATGGCCACTCCTCCTCTTTCCACGCTTGAACCTGTTCGCCGTTCGCGCTTCGCCCTGCGCTGGCACACCTGGCTGCTGCTGGTGGTGGTTGTTGCCTACGGCGTCGCATTTGCCATGCACTGGGATTCTCGTGGCGTGCTCTGGGTGAAAGAGCAATTCAAGAGTCCGGCCGAGCGTCAGGCGAGTATCTGGCTTCCGGGCTATCGGGCGGTGATCGATGCCAAGCCGTTGCCGGGCATGGAGAAGGATGAAGCATCGGACGTGGCCTACGACCCTCAGACCAAGACCCTGTTTTCGGTCATGGGCAAGAACCCGTTCCTGGTCGAATTGAACTTGCAGGGCGATGTGCTGCGCAAAATGCCGTTGGTCGGCTGGAGCAACCCTGAGGGCATCACCGTGCTGGGCGACGGCCGGCTGGCCATTGTCGATGAGCGCGAGCATCTGATCGCTATCGTCAAGGTCGATGCCGATACCCGCGAATTGGATATGGCCGACTTCCCGAAATACGACCTCGGGCCTTCCAAAGACCAGAACAAGGCGTTCGAGGCTGTCACCTGGGACCCGAGCAATCAGCAACTGTTACTGGGCGAAGAGCGTCCGCCGGCATTGTTTGCCTGGAAAGGTGATGGCAAGGTCCTGACCGGCGACAAGCTGAAGCTGGCCAGCCATGCACTGGACATGCGCAACCTGTCTGCCCTGGCCGTCGATCCACGGACCGGCCACATGCTGGTGTTGTCCGCTGACTCGCACCTGCTGCTGGAGCTGGACAAGAAGGGTGAGCAGGTCAGTTTCATTACCCTGCTGCGTGGCTTCAACGGTCTGAAAAATACCACTCCCCGTGCCGAAGGCGTAACCATGGATGAAGCGGGCACGCTGTACATGGTGAGTGAACCGAACCTGTTTTATCGCTTCGAAAAACAGAGGTAGTGCCTCTGTGTAGGAGCTGCCGAAGGCTGCGATCTCTTGACTGATAGCTAAAGATCAAAAGATCGCAGCCTGCGGCAGCTCCTACGCTGATTGCGTATGCGTAAAAGGCTCACGGCCATTAAGCTTCAGTTCAGACGGGCGTGATATTTCATCCGCCTGTTTTGACCCGAGCCCACCCGAATGCGTCGATTTGCCCGTCCCAAATCCCTGATTCTGATTCTGTTGGTGGTCTTGCTGATCGCGTTGATAGCGATCGCCCAGTACATGCGCCTGTTCGAGCGCACCTGGTTCAATCTGCATACGCTGTGGCAGCCGGTGAGTTCCCGGTCCATGGGGCTGGACCAGTACCAGGTCGTGACCGAAGCGCAGGTGATCGATGGCCTGGCCGACAACGTTTCGGCGCTGACCTACGATCCCGTGCGCAAAAGCCTGTTCACCGTCACCAACAAACGGAGCGAGCTGGTCGAGTTGTCCCTCGACGGCAGGATCTTGCGTCGTGTGGCGCTGGTCGGTTTCGGTGATCCGGAGGCGGTGGAGTTCATCAGCGAAGACATCTACGTGGTCACTGATGAAAGCCAGCAGCGGCTGATCAAGATTCGTCTGGAGCAGGACACCACCTTCGTCGATGCGGCAGACGCCGAGCAGATGACCATTGGCGTACACATGGGCGGCAACAAGGGCTTCGAGGGCCTGGCCTACGACTCTGTGGGCAAGCGCCTGTTCGTCGCCAAGGAGCGCAACCCGATGCTGATCTACGAGGTGCACGGTTTTCCGCGCTTCAATCCTGAAGAATCCTACTCGGTGCACGTGATCAACGACCCCAAACGTGATGCCGGGATGTTCGTGCGGGATCTGTCGAGCCTGCAATACGACGAGCGCAGCGGGCATTTGCTGGCGCTGTCGGATGAGTCGCGATTGATTCTGGAGCTGGATGTGGGCGGGCGTCCGCTGAGCACAATGTCATTGAGCAAGGGGCGCCATGGCCTGCAAAAAACCGTGCCGCAAGCGGAGGGGCTCGCCGTGGACGACGACGGTGCGTTGTACCTGGTGAGTGAGCCAAACCTGTTCTACGTGTTCAAGAAACCCACGCAACTCTAACCAGCACCCCAAAACAAATGTGGGAGCGGGCTTGCTCGCAAAGGCAATCTGTCAGTTGACATCTCTATCGACTGACACGACCCCTTCGCGAGCAGGTCGGATCGCCGCACCGCCGCTCCCACAGGTATTTCGTCTGCCCGCAAACAGGTGGGCAAACTGGCTTACTCGGCGCGCAGTGTCTTCACACCTTCGCTCGTACCCAGCAACAACAGATCCGCCGGACGTGCCGCGAACAAACCGTTGGTGACCACGCCGACGATCGCATTGATCTGCGTTTCCAGTTCCACCGGATTGGTGATCTGCATGTTGAACACGTCGAGGATGATGTTGCCGTTGTCGGTCAGCACGCCTTCACGGTAAACCGGGTCGCCGCCGAGCTTCACCAGTTCGCGGGCCACGTGGCTGCGGGCCATCGGGATCACTTCCACCGGCAGCGGGAAAGAACCGAGGACCGGCACCAGTTTGCTGGCGTCGGCGATGCAGATGAAGGTCTTGGCCACGGCCGCGACAATCTTCTCGCGGGTCAGGGCCGCGCCGCCGCCCTTGATCAGGTTCAGGTGCTCGTCGCTTTCATCAGCGCCGTCGACATAGAACTCCAGGTCGCTGACGGTGTTCAGTTCGTACACCGGAATCCCGTGGCCCTTGAGGCGTGCGGCGGTGGCTTCGGAGCTGGCGACAGCGCCGTCGAATGCGCCCTTGTGCTTGGCCAGCGCGTCGATAAAGCAATTGGCGGTGGAGCCGGTGCCGACCCCGACGATGCTCTTGTCGTCGAGTTTCGGAAGGATGAAGTCGACGGCGGCCTGAGCCACTGCCTGTTTGAGTTGATCCTGGTTCATGCGGGCTCCGAGGTGCCGAGGAGGGGACGAAAGGCCGGCATTATAGGCTTCGGGGCGGGGAAGGTCATTGCCCAATTGGCAGGTCAAAAGATCGCACCTGTAGGAGCTGCCGAAGGCTGCGATCTTTTCGCTGGCTTAAAACCACCTGTTTAGTGTGGTCGCCCGCCCAAAATGCGGGTTAGACTCCTTGGTCCAGCCCAACCCGCTCAGTGATGCTTTCCGATGCTTGAACAGTACGTCAAAAAGATCCTCACCTCGCGCGTTTATGACGTTGCCGTAGAAACCCCGCTGCAGACTGCCCGCCAGCTCTCCGAGCGGCTGGGCAACAGCATTTGGCTCAAGCGCGAAGACTTGCAGCCGGTGTTCTCGTTCAAGATTCGCGGCGCCTACAACAAGTTGACCCAGTTGAGCGACGAAGAACGCGCTCGCGGCGTGGTCACCGCGTCGGCGGGCAACCATGCCCAGGGCCTGGCCCTGGCGGCGAAGGTGTTGGGCGTGAAAGCGACCATCGTCATGCCCAAGACTACCCCGGAGATCAAGGTCGAAGGCGTGCGCTCCCGTGGTGGCAAAGTGGTGCTGCACGGCGATTCGTTCCCGGAAGCCCTGGCCTACTCGCTGAAACTGGTCGACGAAAAAGGCTACGTCTACATTCACCCGTACGACGACCCCCACACCATTGCCGGGCAGGGCACCGTGGCGATGGAGATTCTGCGCCAGCATCCGCAGCCACTGGATGCGATTTTCGTCCCGGTGGGCGGCGGCGGCCTGATCGCCGGCATCGCCGCTTACGTGAAGTACCTGCGCCCCGACATCAAGGTCATCGGCGTCGAACCGGATGACTCCAATTGCCTGCAAGCCGCCATGGCGGCGGGTGAGCGTGTGGTACTGCCGACCGTAGGCCTCTTCGCCGACGGCGTGGCGGTGGCCCAGATTGGTCAGCACACCTTTGACATCTGCAAAGACCATGTCGACGAAGTGATCACCGTCAGCACCGACGAAATCTGTGCGGCGATCAAGGATATCTACGACGATACCCGCTCGATCACCGAACCTGCCGGCGCCTTGGGCGTGGCCGGGATCAAGAAGTATGTCGAGCAGCGCGGCGTCAGCGGCCAGACCTTCGTGGCCATCGACTCCGGGGCCAACGTTAACTTCGATCGCCTGCGCCATGTCGCCGAGCGTGCGGAGCTGGGTGAGGGTCGCGAAGCAATCATCGCCGTGACCATTCCCGAGAAACCGGGCAGCTTCAAGGCGTTCTGCGAGGCCATCGGCAAGCGTCAGATCACCGAATTCAACTACCGCTACAACACCGGCAGCGAAGCGCACATCTTTGTCGGCGTGCAGACCCACCCGGAAAACGACCCGCGCAGCGCGTTGATCGCCAGCCTGAGCGAGCAGGGTTTCCCGGTGCTGGACCTGACCGACAACGAACTGGCCAAGCTGCACATCCGCCACATGGTGGGTGGGCGTGCGGCGCATGTGGTCGATGAAGTGATCCTGCGTTTCGAATTCCCGGAGCGTCCGGGCGCGCTGTTCAACTTCCTCAACAAGCTCGGCGGGCGCTGGAACATCTCGATGTTCCACTACCGCAACCATGGCGCGGCCGATGGCCGTGTCGTCGCGGGCCTGCAAGTGCCTCACGACGAGCGCCACCTGGTGCCGGCGGCGCTGGAAGAAATCGGTTACCCATACTGGGACGAAAGCGACAACCCGGCCTATCAGCTGTTTCTTGGCTGAACGGCTACGCTGACGGGCAAGGCAATAAGGAAATCTGACAATGGAAACGTTAACTGCCCTGAAAGCGGCGCACATGGTGGCAACGGTTGTACTGCTGGCTTGTGCGCTGGGGCTGGGAGCCTGGGTTTTGCTTGCGCGGCGCAAGGGTGACGCGACGGCGGGTAGTCGAACCTTGCAGCGGCCAAGGGTATTTGTCTGGCTGCTGATGGGCCTGGCACTGCTGAGCATGCCGTTTACCGGCTGGTGGATGGTGCACCTGGTGGGCTGGCCGCTGGGGCAAACCTGGTTGCTGGCGTCGAGCGTGCTGTACACCGTGGCGGCGCTGGCGTGGTTTTGGCTGCTGGTGCGGCTGAACAAGCTGCGCAAGACGCCGGGTGGTGTGGGGAAATTCACCTTTGCCTTGGCGTTGTTCAGTTTTGTCTGTCTTGTGGCCATTGCCGGGTTGATGGGTGCCAAGCCTGTTTGACCCAAAAAGATCGCAGCCTTCGGCAGCTCCTACAGGTGTGTGCGCGATACCTTGTAGGAGCTGCCGAAGGCTGCGATCTTTTGATTTATCAATCGCGCAACGAAATCACCGGCCAACCCCGCTTCTCGGCCTCGGCTCGCAGATTCGGGTCCGGATCAACCGCCACCGCATGAGTCACCTGCTCCAGCAACGGAAAATCATTCATCGAGTCGCTATAGAAGTAGCTGTCTTCCAGCGTAAACCCGGTTTCCTCCAGCCAGCGATTCAAGCGCGTCACCTTGCCCTCGCGAAAGCACGGCACGTCGGTGCTGCGCCCGGTGTAGCGGCCGTCGACCATTTCGCATTCGGTGGCGATCAGGGTTTCGACACCCAGGCGCTCGGCAATCGGCCCGGTGACGAAGCGGTTGGTCGCAGTGATGATCACCAGTTTGTCGCCGGCCGCGCGGTGCTTGGCCAAAAGCTCGATGGCTTTGGGCAGCAGGATCGGTTCGATGCAGTCGCGCATGTAATCGCTGTGCCATTGAGCCAGCGTGGCCATTTCGGTGCGGCCGAGGACTTCCAGGCAGAAGTTCAGGTAAGCGGCGTTATCCAGTTTGCCGGCCAGGTAATCCTGGTAGAACGCATCGTTGCGTGCCTTGTAGGCGACGGCGTCTAGAAAGCCGCGCTCGCACAGGTAATCGCCCCAGGCGTGATCGCTGTCACCGCCCAGAAGGGTGTTGTCCAAATCGAATAAAGCCAGGCGCATTACAGTTACCCGCTGAAAAGTCAGTAAAAAGGCGACAAGAATACGGTCTTTTCACAAGAGTGCACATAAGGTAGGAACCTTCGTTGCCGCCTTCACAACCTTTGTGGAACAATGCGGCGACATGCGTTTGCGAGGTTGTTGCCGTGATCGACCCCGATGGTTTTCGCCCCAATGTCGGGATCATTCTGACGAATGACGCCGGCCAGGTGCTATGGGCTCGCCGAATCAATCAAGATGCCTGGCAGTTTCCGCAGGGGGGAATCAACCCCGAAGAGACGCCGGAAGACGCCTTGTACCGCGAGCTGAACGAAGAAGTGGGCCTTGAACGCGAAGATGTTGAAATTCTCGCCTGCACCCGGGGCTGGTTGCGCTATCGTTTGCCGCAACGTCTGGTACGTACCCATAGCCAACCGCTGTGCATCGGCCAGAAACAGAAATGGTTTCTCCTGCGCCTGATCTCCAACGAGCAGCGGGTGCGGATGGATTTGACCGGTAAACCGGAATTCGATGGCTGGCGCTGGGTCAGCTATTGGTATCCGTTGGGCCAGGTGGTGACATTCAAGCGCGAGGTGTATCGACGCGCTCTCAAAGAGCTTGCCCCGCGCCTTTTAGCGCGCGACTGACGACGGAGTTCGACCCCGAGCCATGCTCAATACGCTGCGCAAGATCGTCCAGGAAGTTAACTCCGCCAAGGATCTCAAGGCGGCGTTGGGGATTATTGTGTTGCGCGTCAAAGAGGCCATGGGCAGCCAGGTCTGCTCGGTCTACCTGCTTGATCCGGAGACCAACCGGTTCGTGCTGATGGCCACCGAGGGCTTGAACAAGCGCTCGATCGGCAAGGTCAGCATGGCGCCCAACGAAGGTCTGGTGGGTCTGGTCGGCACGCGTGAAGAACCCCTGAACCTCGAAAACGCCGCGGACCACCCGCGCTACCGCTACTTCGCCGAAACCGGTGAAGAGCGCTACGCTTCGTTCCTCGGTGCGCCGATCATTCACCACCGCCGCGTCGTCGGCGTGTTGGTCATCCAGCAAAAAGAACGTCGCCAGTTCGATGAGGGTGAAGAAGCCTTCCTCGTGACCATGAGCGCGCAGCTCGCCGGTGTTATCGCCCACGCCGAAGCCACTGGTTCGATCCGTGGCCTCGGTCGCCAGGGCAAGGGCATCCAGGAAGCCAAGTTCGTCGGCGTGCCGGGTTCGCCGGGTGCGGCAGTCGGTACGGCGGTGGTCATGTTGCCCCCGGCCGATCTGGACGTGGTGCCGGATAAGGCCATTTCTGACATCGACGCCGAGCTCAAACTGTTCAAGACCGCCATCGAAGGCGTACGCGCCGACATGCGCGCGTTGTCGGCCAAGCTCGCCACCCAGCTGCGCCCCGAAGAACGGGCCTTGTTCGACGTCTACCTGATGATGCTCGACGATGCCGCGCTGGGCAGCGAAGTCACCACCGTGATCAAGACCGGCCAGTGGGCCCAGGGCGCGTTGCGCCAGGTGGTCACCGATCACGTCAACCGCTTCGAATTGATGGACGACGCTTACCTGCGTGAGCGTGCCTCCGACGTCAAGGATCTCGGCCGTCGCTTGCTGGCTTATTTGCAGGAAGAGCGCCAGCAAACCCTGGTCTACCCCGACAACACTATTCTGGTCAGCGAAGAACTGACGCCGGCGATGCTCGGCGAGGTGCCGGAAGGCAAGCTGGCCGGCCTGGTGTCGGTGCTCGGTTCCGGTAACTCCCACGTCGCCATCCTCGCCCGCGCCATGGGCATTCCGACCGTGATGGGCCTGGTCGACCTGCCGTACTCCAAGGTCGACGGCATCCAGATGATCGTCGACGGCTACCACGGCGAGGTCTACACCAACCCGAGTGAAGTGCTGCGCAAGCAGTTCGCCGAGGTGGTCGAGGAAGAGAAACAACTGGCCCTGGGGCTGGATGCGCTGCGCGACCTGCCGTGCGTGACGGTCGATGGCCACCGCATGCCGCTGTGGGTCAACACCGGCCTGCTGGCGGATGTGGCGCGCGCGCAGAAGCGCGGTGCCGAAGGCGTGGGTCTGTACCGCACCGAAGTGCCGTTCATGATCAACCAGCGTTTCCCGAGCGAAAAGGAACAACTGGCGATCTACCGCGAACAGCTGTCCGCCTTCCACCCGCAACCGGTGACCATGCGAACCCTGGACATCGGCGGCGACAAATCGCTGTCGTACTTCCCGATCAAGGAAGACAACCCATTCCTCGGCTGGCGCGGCATTCGCGTCACCCTTGATCACCCGGAAATTTTCCTGGTGCAGACCCGCGCCATGCTCAAGGCCAGTGAAGGCCTGAACAACCTGCGCATCCTGCTGCCGATGATTTCCGGCACCCACGAGCTGGAGGAAGCCCTGCACCTGATCCACCGTGCCTGGGGTGAAGTGCGTGACGAGGGCTGCGACGTACCGATGCCGCCGATTGGCGTCATGATCGAGATTCCGGCGGCGGTGTACCAGACCAAGGAACTGGCGCGGCAAGTGGACTTCCTGTCGGTCGGCTCCAACGACCTGACCCAGTACCTGTTGGCCGTGGACCGCAACAACCCGCGGGTGGCCGACCTCTACGATTACCTGCACCCGGCGGTGCTTCAGGCGCTGCAGAATGTGGTGCGTGATGCCCACGCCGAAGGCAAGCCAGTGAGTATCTGCGGTGAAATGGCCGGTGATCCGGCGGCGGCGGTGCTGTTGATGGCGATGGGGTTCGACAGTTTGTCGATGAACGCCACCAACTTGCCGAAAGTGAAGTGGATGCTGCGCCAGATCAACCTGAGCAAGGCCAAGGAACTGCTGGCAGAGCTGATGACCATCGACAACCCGCAAGTGATTCACAGCTCGTTGCAGCTGGCGCTGAAGAACCTCGGGTTGGCGCGGATGATCAATCCGGCAGCAATCAAGCCCCTCTAAAACGCTGACGGCCCCTGTGGCGAGGGAGCTTGCTCCCGCTGGAGTGCGAAGCGCTCCTAACTCCGGCTAATGCGGTTTTTCAGAAAAACTGTGGTAGCTGGATTGCGACTGCTTCGCAGCCGAGCGGGACGGTGCGGCGATCCGACAAGCACCCTCGCCACAGGGCCACGTCAGATCAAATTTTGAGTTCCACTTCTCCAAGATGCCCACCAAACGGCCCGAAACTCCTTTCGACCATATGCAGCGCCCCATCCGCCTGCACAATCAACGCCGTACTCGCCCGCGTTCCATAGCTCTGGCTGGCAATGAACACGCTCGACAGCAACGTCTCGGTGGCCAGTCCGACACCGGTATCCGGCAACTCGGCAAACGGCGCGGTCTGTGCATCGCTCAATAACGCCAGCAGCGCCTGCGGCTGCGGATCATCCAGCACCTCGCTCAATGCAGCCTTGGCCTTGAGCAACTTCGGCCATGGCGTATCCAGCCCGGCGTTCGACACGCCGTAGACTCCCGGTTGCAGCATCACGGCTTCCGTTTCCCGGGCGTTGAAGTGCCAGAGCTCGTTCCTGTTGCCAACCAGTAGATTGAAACCGCCATATTCAAGCGAACGTCGGACAACGTCGGCCAAATAGTCATCAATCGAGCAGTCGCCATTGAGAAATCGCGCGACCAGCTCCCCACGAGACTTGCGCCCCGGTGGCCGATGGGGGTCGCGGATGTTGGTCAGCGCCGCAAAGCGTCCGTTGGCGCCGACGCCGAGCCAGGTACCACCGGCCTCGAGGTCGCGCCCCGCATGCACATGCGGCGCTTCGGTCCATGACGCCAGGGGCAGGCTGGGGCGGGCGTAGAATTCATCGCGATTGGCCGCCACGACCAGCGGCTGGGCATGACCCGGTCGCCAGGCAAAAACAATCAGGCACATCAGGCTGTCCTTGTGTGTTTTTTGCTCACTCTACGCAGACATCGCTCATCGATCCATCGCCTTGCGCAGTGGAGCTTGAGGCCATGCATCCGTTACCATGCCGCTCCGGTTTTGGGGATGCGGGCGGGACGACCATGGAATTTCTGCTCTATCTGGCGCTCGGCGCCTGTGCAGGTGTACTCGCCGGGCTGTTTGGCGTGGGTGGCGGGATTATCATAGTCCCGGTGCTGGTGTTCAGCTTCAAGGCCCAAGGGTTCGATCCGTCGATCCTCACGCACCTGGCAGTGGGTACGTCCCTGGCGACGATCATCTTTACCTCGGTAAACGCGGTACGCGAGCATCATCGCCGTGGCGCCGTGCGTTGGCCGATCTTCATGTGGATGACCGTCGGTATTCTGCTCGGAGCCGGGTTCGGCGCGCTGACGGCCGAAGCGATTTCCGGCCCCAACCTGCAGAAGCTCATTGGTGTATTCGCCCTGGTGATCGCCGCTCAGCTGGCGCTGGAGATCAAACCCAAGGCCAGCCGAACCGTGCCGGGCAAACTCGGTCTGACCGTGGCCGGCAGCGTGATTGGCTGGGCTTCGGCGATTTTCGGCATTGGCGGCGGTTCGTTGACCGTACCATTCCTGACCTGGCGCAGCGTGCCGATGCAGCAAGCGGTGGCCACTTCATCGGCCTGCGGTCTGCCGATTGCCCTGGCCAGTGCACTAAGTTTCATGATTCTGGGCTGGCACGATCCGTTGCTCCCGGCCCATAGTCTCGGTTTTATCTATTTGCCGGCGTTGCTGGGCATTGCCCTGACCAGCATGGTGTTCGCCCGCTTGGGCGCGCGATTGGCCCACAGGTTGTCGCCGAAGTTGCTGAAACGGCTGTTTGCCGCTTTGCTGTTCTGCGTCGGCCTGAACTTTCTAGTCTGAAGCATCTGCTCTGACGGGCAGCGCAATCCTGGCTTAATCCTGAGGTGGCAGCGTCGCCCGGGAATTTTTAAGATTTGAACTCTAACGAGGAGTCGCAATGCTGCCTTACCCGCAGATCGACCCGGTGGCCCTGGCCATCGGTCCGCTGAAAATCCACTGGTACGGCTTGATGTATCTGATCGGCATTGGCGGCGCCTGGCTGCTGGCGTCCCGCCGCCTGAACCGCTTCGACCCGACCTGGACCAAGGAGAAACTCTCCGACATGGTGTTCTGGATGTCGATGGGGGTGATCGTCGGCGGACGTCTGGGTTATGTGCTGTTCTACGATCTGAGCGCTTACCTGGCCAACCCGATGCTGATTTTCGAAGTGTGGAAGGGCGGCATGTCGTTCCACGGCGGTTTCATCGGCGTGATGCTGGCGGCATTGTGGTTCGGCAAGAAGAACAACAAGTCGTTCTTCCAACTGATGGATTTCGTTGCGCCGATGGTGCCGATTGGCCTGGGCGCCGGGCGTATCGGCAACTTCATCAACGCCGAGTTGTGGGGCAAGGCGACCGATGTGCCATGGGCGATGGTCTTTCCGACCGATCCGGCGCAACTGGCGCGTCATCCGTCGCAGCTGTACCAGTTCGCCCTCGAAGGCGTGGCACTGTTCCTGATTCTCTGGCTGTTCTCGCGCAAGCCACGGCCGACCATGGCGGTATCGGGGATGTTCGCGCTGTTCTATGGCATCTTCCGTTTCATCGTCGAGTTCGTCCGCGTACCGGACGCCCAGTTGGGCTATCTGGCCTGGAACTGGCTGACCATGGGCCAGGTACTGTGCGTGCCGATGATCGTCGGCGGGCTGTTCCTGATCTGGCTGGCGTATCACCGCGCCCCGGCAACTCCAGCGGCAGCCGTATAAAATTCGAACCCCGGGGCTACGGTCCCGGGTTCAAGGACACAGGTAATTCATGAAGCAATATCTCGAACTGGTCGCCCACGTCATCAAGAACGGCACCAAACAGGCCAACCGTACCGGCGTGAACACCATCAGCTTTCCCGGTGCGATGCTGCGTTATGACCTGCAGGAAGGTTTCCCGGCGATTACCACGCGCAAGATGGCGTTCAAATCGGCCATTGGCGAAATGTGCGGATTCCTGCGTGGCGTGAACAACGCTGCCGAATTCCGCGCTCTGGGCTGCAAGGTCTGGGACCAGAACGCCAACGAAAACGCCCAGTGGCTGGCCAACCCGTTCCGTCAGGGCGAAGACGACCTCGGCGAAATCTACGGCGTGCAATGGCGCAAATGGCCTGCGTACAAGCAGATCCCGGTCAGCAACCCGGCTGCCATCGAGCAGACCCTGAAGCAAGGCTATCGCCAGATTGCCGAAGGCGAAGAAGACGGCCAGGCCTATGTGGTGCTCTACAAGGCCATCGATCAGGTTCGCCAGTGCGTCGACACCATCATCAAGGACCCGGGCAGCCGCCGCATCCTGTTCCATGGCTGGAACTGCGCGCAGCTAGATGAAATGGCCTTGCCACCGTGCCACCTGCTCTACCAGTTCCACCCGAATGTCGAGACCAGGGAGATTTCCCTGACCCTCTACATCCGCTCCAACGACCTGGGCCTGGGCACGCCGTTCAACCTCACCGAAGGTGCTGCGCTGTTGAGCCTGATTGGTCGCCTGACTGGCTACACGCCGCGTTGGTTCACCTATTTCATCGGTGATGCCCACGTCTACGAAAACCACTTGGACATGCTCAACGAACAGCTCAAGCGCGAGCCGTTCCCGATGCCGAAACTAGTGATTTCCGACCGTGTGCCGGAGTTTGCCAAGACTGGCGTGTATCAGCCGGAATGGCTGGAGCTGGTGGAGCCGAGCGATTTTTCGCTGGAAGGTTATGAACACCACGCGCCGATGACCGCGCCGATGGCGGTCTGAAACACGACGCTTAACCAATGTGGGAGCGGGCTTGCTCGCGAAAGCGGTCTGCCAGTGATATTTCTATCAGCTGACACGGCCCCTTCGCGAGCAAGTCGAATCGTCGCACCGCCGCTCCCACATTTGGTTTTGTGTTGTTTTCAGTGGCCGTGACTACGGCCAACGTGGGAATGCTCCACCTCCGTCGCCGCCACCCCGCCACTCACTTCCAGCCGCTGCAAAATCCCGCATTGATCGACTCCCGGCCCTTCGCCACAGCGTTGGCGCAGGTCGAGCAGTTGTGCCTGCAAGGCCAGCAAGCCGTCGATCCGCGCCTTGACGTGGTGAATGTGCTCGTCGATCAGTGCATTCACGCTTTCACACTGATCCTGCGGACTGTCGCGAAACGCCAGCAGGCTGCGGATTTCCTCGAGCGTCATGTCGAGGGTGCGACAGTTGCGGATGAATGTCAGGCGCTCGGCGTGGGCCTGGGTATAGACGCGATAATTGCCGTCACTGCGGGCCGGTTCCGGCAGAAGGCTCTCGCGCTCGTAGTAGCGGATCGTTTCCACGGCGCAGTCCGTGAGTTTCGCCAATTCTCCAATTTTCATGACGCCAATCTCCAAAACTCCGGAATGGGTGCTTGACCCTATAGTGGCTACAGGGTCTTTACTTGGCAACAGGCACTCTTATGGACGCAACCAATGAGCGATTCCCTGCATTCCCACAAACCCGAGGCTGGACACGAGCACAGCCACAAGCTCAAACCCGTGAAAAAACATGACCACGGCGGTCATGGCGACGCCTGTTGTTCATCTAAAGCGGCAGCGCCTGCGCTGGTAAAACTGAGCGAATTGCCGACGCCCGGGGCCCGACTGAGCCGTTTTCGCATCGAGGCGATGGACTGTCCAACCGAACAGACGCTTATCCAGAATAAGCTAAGCAAACTGACCGGCGTGCACCAGTTGGAGTTCAATCTGATTAATCGGGTGCTCGGCGTGACCCACGATTTTCCTGGAGTCGAGCCGATCGTCGAGGCCATCAAGTCCTTGGGCATGCAGGCCGAACCGCTGGAACAGGGTGCTGAAGCCCCGACGCCGACGCCGGCGCCTGGGAAAAAGCCGTGGTGGCCCTTGGCGCTATCCGGTGTTGGTGCATTGCTGGCAGAAGTTATCCACTTCACCGGCTTCGCGCCGAACTGGGCGGTGGCGGTTATCGCGCTGGTCTCGATCCTCAGCGGTGGCCTTGGTACTTACAAAAAAGGCTGGATCGCCCTTAAGAACCGCAACCTGAACATCAACGCCCTGATGAGCATTGCCGTGACCGGCGCGGTGCTGATCGGCCAGTGGCCGGAAGCGGCGATGGTGATGTTCCTGTTCACCGTGGCCGAGTTGATCGAAGCCAAATCCCTCGACCGTGCGCGCAATGCCATCAGCGGTTTGATGCAAATGACCCCGGACACGGCAACGGTGTTGCAGGCTGACGGGAGCTGGCTTGAGCAGGATGTCAAAAGCATCGGGCTTGGCGCGCGGGTACGGGTGCGCCCCGGTGAGCGTATCGGCCTGGACGGTGAAGTGTTGTCCGGTCGCTCGACCATCGACCAGGCGCCAATCACCGGTGAAAGCCTGCCGGTGGAAAAAACCGTCGGCGACAAAGTGTTCGCCGGGACCATCAATCAGGCCGGTTCGCTGGAGTACGCGGTGACCGCCGTGGCGGATAACTCGACCCTGGCCCGCATCATCCACGCCGTCGAGCAGGCCCAAGGGGCGCGGGCGCCGACCCAGCGTTTCGTCGACAGCTTCTCGAAAATCTACACCCCGGCGGTGTTTGTCCTGGCCTTGGCCGTGGCGGTGATCCCGCCATTGTTCATGGGCGAGTTGTGGTTCGACTGGATCTACCGGGCGCTGGTGCTGCTGGTGGTGGCCTGCCCCTGTGCGCTGGTGATTTCCACGCCGGTGACCATCGTCAGCGGCCTCGCGGCGGCGGCGCGCAAAGGCATTCTGGTCAAGGGCGGCGTCTATCTGGAGGGCGGTTACAAGCTCGATTACCTGGCCCTGGACAAGACCGGTACCATCACTCACGGCAAACCGGTGCAGACCGACTACCTGTCGCTAGACCCGACCGCCGACGACTCGGCGCCCGCCATTGCCGCCGCGCTGGCCGGGCGCTCGGATCACCCGGTCTCCCTGGCCATCGCCAAAGCGGCTGTGGATAACCAGACCGCGATGCTGATTGTGGATAACTTCGAAGCGCTTGGCGGGCGCGGGGTGCGCGGCGAGATCAACGGCCAGCTCTACCATTTGGGCAATCATCGACTGGTGGAAGATCTGGGCCTGTGTTCGCCGGCGCTGGAGGAAAAGCTGTTTGCCCTGGAAAAACAGGGAAAATCGGTGGTGTTGCTGCTCGATTCGTCCGGCCCTTTGGCGCTGTTTGCCGTGGCGGACACGGTAAAGGAGTCAAGCCGCGAGGCTATCCGGCAGTTGCATGACCTGGGCATCAAGACCCTGATGCTCACCGGCGATAACGTCCACACCGCGCAAGCCATTGCCGTGCAAGTCGGCATCGACGAAGCCCGGGGCGACCTGTTGCCAGGCGACAAATTGCAGGCTGTCGAGGAGCTTTACGCCCAAGGGCATCGGGTCGGCATGGTCGGCGATGGCATCAACGACGCCCCGGCCCTGGCGCGTTCCGAAATCGGCTTCGCCATGGCCGCCGCGGGTACCGATACCGCAATCGAAACCGCCGATGTCGCCCTGATGGACGACGATCTGCGCAAAATCCCGGCGTTCATTCGACTGTCTCGGCAGACCTCGAGCATCCTCAAACAGAACATCGCCCTGGCTTTGGTGATCAAGGCGATCTTTCTTGGGGTAACCTTCGCCGGGGTCGCTACCATGTGGATGGCGGTGTTCGCCGACATGGGCGTGAGTCTGCTGGTTGTGTTCAACGGTTTGCGCCTGCTGCGCAAGTAAAGGATGAGGGGCGGGTGTGCTGAGTGCCGAGCTGAAGGCGTTTTACATGGTGGCCCGCCTGGGCAGCATTACCCAGGCTGCCAAAAAGCTCGGCCTGAGCCAGCCGACGGTGACGACGCAGATCCGCAACCTCGAAAGTCAGTATTCGGTCGAGCTGTTCTACCGTGGCGGCCGGCGTCTCAGCGTCAGCGAGGAGGGCGCGCGGCTGCTGCCGATGGTCAAGGTGCTGATGCAGCAGGAAGCCGACATCGAGTTTTTCCTGCGTAACTGCGGTCAGGTCCAGGGCACGTTGCGCATAGCCGCCACGGCGCCGTATTACATTCTCGACCTGGTGAAAACCTTCCGCGAACGCCTGCCGCAGGTTGAGGTTTCGGTGGAAATCGGCAACTCCCAACAGGTGCTTGAAGCGCTGGAGGATTACCGGGTCGATGTCGCGGCCTCGTCGCAGTTGCTTGACGACGCGCGACTGGTTCGCCGGGTGCTCGGTAGCGATCCGCTGGTGCTGGCGGTGCATCGCAATCATCCGCTGGCGGTTCACGATCACGTGCCGCTCGGCGCCTTGGCCGGGCACACCTTGCTGATGCGCGAACCGGGCTCGACCACCCGTCGTTTGACCGAAGAGTTGCTGCTCAGCGCTGGCGTGTGTTTCGGCCCGCTGCTGGAGATCGGCAGCCGCGAATCGATTCGCGAAGCGGTGCTGCGCAACATCGGCATCAGCATCATTGCCCGACAGGAAGTGCCCCATGATCCGCAACTGCGAGTGCTGACCATCGAGAATGCACCGCAGATACCCGAATACCTGTATTGCCTCAAGGAGCGCAAAAACGCGCGGCTGCCGGCGGCGTTTCTGGGGTTGGCGCAGGAAATGGCTCCGGCCTGAATTCTGTGGTGTCTGTACCGGCGCCATCGCGAGCAAGCTCGCTCCCACAGGGATTTTGGGTGTTCACACAATTTGTGTTTCACCTCAAACCCACTGTGGGAGCGAGCTTGCTCGCGATGAGGCCAGTTCAGGCAATACAAAATTTGAACCAAAATCCTTGAATACCACTATCGGCAGTTTTTGCCTTACTGCCACATGACGGACTCATTACAACTCTAGGATTGCCCCATCTGCTAGATGAGGTCCGTCCATGAACAACCCGATTGCAACTGCCTTGACCAACCCCGGTGCACCGATGAAAGTGCGCGGCGTACAGAAATGTTTTGGCGCTTTCACGGCGCTGGATAACGTTTCCCTCGACGTGGCGGCCGGTGAGCTGGTGTGTCTGCTCGGCCCGTCGGGTTGCGGCAAAACCACGTTGCTGCGTTGCATCGCCGGTCTGGAAAAGCAGGACAGCGGCGAGTTGTACCTCGGTGATCGCGACGTTTCACACTTGGCGCCCCAGGCGCGGGACTACGGTATTCTGTTTCAGTCCTACGCGTTGTTTCCCAATCTCACCGTCGAAGCGAACATAGCCTACGGCCTCGCCGGCAGCGGTCGCGACGAAGTGCGCCGTCGTGTCGGTCAGATGTTGGAACTGGTCGGCCTGAGTGGCAGCGAGAAAAAGTATCCCGGTCAATTGTCCGGCGGCCAGCAGCAGCGGGTTGCCCTGGCTCGCGCCCTGGCCCCGGCACCTTCGCTGTTGCTGCTGGACGAGCCGATGTCGGCCCTCGATGCCCGGGTGCGCGAGCATCTGTGTACCGAGTTGCGCCAACTGCAACGCAACCTTGGCATCACCACCCTGATGGTCACCCACAATCAGGACGAGGCCATGCTGATGGCCGACCGCATCGCCGTGATGAACAACGGCAAGGTCGAGCAGTACGCCACGCCGCAGGAAATCTACAACCGCCCGGCCACGCCGTTTGTGGCGGAGTTCGTCGGCCAGGGTAATTGGCTACCCTTCCAGCGCAGCGGCGACAGCCACGCCCAGGTCGGCGGGATGAACATGCGTCTGGCCGATGGCAGCGCCAAGACCGCGTCGGGCCGCTTGTTCTGCCGTCCGGAAGCGATCAATGTCAATCCGCTGGTGCACGAGGAAAACCTGTTCCCGGCCAAGGTTCGCGAGATCACCTTCCTCGGCAACCGCTGCCGCATGAGCTTTGAACTCGATCATTTGCCGGGCCACGCCTTGCTGGCTGAGCTGGCGCCGGAAGCCATGCCGCGCCTTGGCACCCAGCAGATCATGGTCGCCTTGCCGCCGCGCAGCCTGCAGGTGTTTGCCTGATGAGCGCGAACATCGCCCTGCCGCTGCCGCACAAGCAGGTTCGGCAAACCACCCGCGCCGAGGTTGGTGACCGGTTGTTCGTGGTCGGTGGCAAAGTCCTCATGCTGGTGTTGTTGGGCGTTGCCGTATTGATGCCGTTGCTGGCGATCTTCTGGCGCGGTTTCAGCGCCGAAGCCGGGCAGGGCGGTGGCTGGGTCGCAGCGAAAGAGCTGGTGAGCAGCGAGAACTTCCATTGGTTGCTCGGTAACAGCCTGAAGGTTTCCCTCAGCGTCGCGGCCATTGTCGTACCGCTGGCCTACCTGTTTGCCTACGCCCTGCAACGCACCTTGATTCCGGCCAAAGGCATCTGGCGCGGTATTTCGCTGTTGCCATTGATGGCGCCGTCGATGCTGCCGGGGATTGCGCTGGTTTACCTGTTCGGCAACCAGGGCATGTTGCGTGGCCTGCTTTCGGACAACATCTACGGCTTCTGGGGCATTGTGCTCGGCGAAGTCATCTACACCTTCCCACACGCCTTGATGATTCTGCTGTCGGCCCTGTCCCTGGCCGATGCGCGACTGTTCGATGCTGCCTCCAGCATGGGAGCCAGCCCGGCCAAAGCCTTCCGCAGCATCACCTGGCCGGCGACCCGACAGGCTGTGTTCGCTGCGTTCTGCCTGGTGTTCACCCTGACCATCACCGATTTCGGCGTGCCCGTGGTGGTCGGTGGCGACTATCAAGTGCTGGCGCTGGAAGCCTACAAGGCGGTGGTCGGCCAGCAACAGTTTGGTCGCGGGGCGTTGATCGGCATGGTGCTGTTGCTGCCGGCGCTCTTCAGTTTCGGGGTCGATGCCTGGTTGCGTCGGCGCCATGGCGACGCCATGAGCGGTCGCGCCCAAGTGTTCAAGCCTTTGCCGTCGAAGCTGCGCGACAGCTGCTACCTGGTCATCGTCCTGCTGATCTGCGCCGCGTTGCTGCTGGTGTTCGGCATGGCGGTGTTCTCGTCCTTGGTGAAGTTCTGGCCGTACAACCTGTCGCTGTCGCTCAACCACTATCAGTTCAACGAAACCGCCGGCGGTGGCTGGCTGGCCTACGGCAACAGCCTGAAGATGGCCCTGGGCACGGCGTTGATCGGCAGTCTGCTGATTTTCACCGGCGCCTACCTGATGGAAAAAACCAAGGGCCAGCGCGGCCTGAACCTGAGCTTGCGCATGCTCAGTTTCGTCCCGATGGCGGTACCGGGACTGGTGCTTGGGCTGGGTTACGTCTTCTTCTTCAATCTCACCGGCAACCCGCTGCATGTGCTGTACGGGACCATGACCCTGCTGATCGTCTGCACCATTGCTCACTATTTGACCACCGCACAAATGACCGCCACCACCGCGCTGCGTCAGCTCGACGCCGAGTTCGAAGCCGCCGCGCTGTCGCTCAAGGCGCCGCTGTATCGCCATTACCTGCGGGTCACCGTGCCTATCTGCCTGCCGGCACTACTGGACATCGTGCGCTACCTGTTCGTCTCGGCCATGACCACCGTTTCGGCGGCGATCTTCCTCTACAGCCCCGACACCATCCTCGCGGCGGTGGCGGTACTGAACATGGACGACGCCGGCAACGTCGGCGGTGCGGCAGCGATGTCGACGCTGATCCTGATTACCTCGGCGGGCGTGTCTCTGCTGCTGGCCTGGGCCTCGCGCGGTTTGCTGCGCCGCTCCCAAGCCTGGCGGCAGACCGCGCCCGGTCATTGAATCTGCACAACCCCTCAACTCAAAAACAGGAAAAGATCATGTTCAAGCCTATGGCCCTGGCCGCTGCTGTCCTCACCGCTTTCAGCCTGAACGCCTTTGCGGCGAAAACCGAGTTGACGGTGTACACCGCCCTCGAAGCCGAACAACTGAAGACCTACAAAGAAGCTTTCGAAAAGGCCAACCCGGACGTCGAAATCAAATGGGTGCGTGATTCCACCGGCATCATCACCGCCAAACTGCTGGCCGAAAAAGCCCGTCCGCAGGCTGACGCCGTGTGGGGCCTGGCAGCTTCCAGCCTGGCGATCCTCGATCAGCAAGGCATGCTGCAAAGCTATGCACCGAAAGACCTGGGCAAGATCGGCGCCAACTACCGCGACGCGGCCAACCCACCAGCCTGGGTCGGCATGGACGTCTGGGCCGCGACCATTTGCTTCAACACCGTCGAAGCCGAGAAGCAGGGCCTGAGCAAACCCGTGAGCTGGCAAGACCTGACCAAGCCTGAGTACAAAGGCAAGATCGTCATGCCGAACCCGGCATCGTCCGGCACCGGTTTCCTCGACGTCAGCGCCTGGCTGCAAACCTTCGGCGAGAAGCAGGGTTGGGCCTACATGGACGGCCTGCACCAGAACATCGGCCAGTACGTTCACTCCGGTTCCAAGCCTTGCAAACTGGCGGCGGCTGGCGAATTCCCGATTGGTATTTCCTTTGAATACCCGGCCGTTCAGCTGAAACGCCAGGGCGCACCGCTGGACATCATCCTGCCGAAGGAAGGCCTGGGTTGGGAGATCGAAGCGACTGCGGTGATCAAGGGTGCTGCCCACGAAGAAGCGGCGAAGAAACTGGCTGACTTCTCCGCCAGTCCAGAGGCGATGGAACTCTACAAGGAAAACTTCGCCGTGCTCGCCCAGCCTGGCATCGCCAAGCCACAGACCGAACTGCCGGCTGACTACGAACAGCGCCTGATCAAGAACGACTTCGCCTGGGCTTCGAAGAACCGCGACGAGATCCTGACCGAATGGCGCAAGCGCTATGACGGCAAGTCAGAGAAAGTGGCGGCCAAGTAGGTCTTTAACGGCTGACAGGGCCTCTTCGCGAGCAAGCCCGCTCCCACATTGGAACGCATTCCCCTGTGGGAGCGGGCTTGCTCGCGAAGACGGTTTCACATTCAGGACAAGACTCCATGACACAACACAACGACATGCTGATCGTCGGCGCCGGCATCCTGGGTTTGTCCCACGCGTATGCCGCCGCCAAACGCGGTCTGAAGGTCAGGGTTTTCGAGCGCAGCGAAACGCCTGTTGGCGCTTCGGTGCGCAACTTCGGCCAGGCACTGGTCACCGGCCAACCGCCAGGACCAATGCTGGAACTGGCCCGCGCCAGTCGCGGGATCTGGTGCGACTGGGCGCAGCTCGCCGGCCTGCAACTCAAGCGCAATGGCTCGTACCTGTTCGCCCGCAACGAGGCGGAAGAGCAGTTGCTGGAAGCTTTCTGCGACGGCCGCGCCGTCGAACACGGTTACCGCGTCGACCTGCTGCGCGGCGCCGCGCTGCGCGATTTGTACGGCGGTCAGTTCCGCCATCACCGCGCGGCCTTGCATGGTATGGACGATCAGCAGCTGTATTCCCGCGAAGCGATTCCGGCGCTGATCGATTTCCTGCGCCGCGACCTGGGCGTCGAGTTTCACTTCTCTACCCTGGTACGCGATATCGAGCCGGGCCGCCTGCACAGCACCGCCGGCAGCTTCAGTGCCGGGCAGATCATCGTCTGCTCCGGCCACGATTATCAGACGCTGCTGGCCGAACAGATCGCCGAACTCGAGCCGCAAATCTGTCGCCTGCAAATGCTTCGCGCGCGCCCGCAAATCAACCTCAACCTGCAACACGCGCTGCTCACCGGTTTGAGTTGCGTGCACTACGGCGCCTTCGCCGACTTGCCGGAGGCCGGCGCGGTACAGGCAGAAATTCTGCGGTACGCGCCGCATCTGCACGAGAACGGTATCCACCTGCTGATCAGCCCGACGCCCTATGGTGAATTGATCATTGGTGATTCGCACCATTACGGCAGCGATCCGTCACCCTTCAATGCCGAGCAGATTGACGACTGGATGATCGAGCTGGCCGAGCAGACCCTGGGCTGCAAGGTACAAGTGGTCGAGCGCTGGCAGGGGGTCTATGGTTCACGGGGACCGGGACCGTTCTCGTTTCTGCGCCCGGCAAAAGGCCTGAGCGTGGCGTTGATGCATACCGGTGTCGGCATGAGTGTCGGGCCAGCGATGGCTGAACGAAACATCGCAGCTGTGTTGGGGGAAATCTGATGGCGCGCAATGAACAAGTCGTCGCCGAAGTATTCAGTCTGTACGAGCGTTTTGGTGACAGCGATTACATCGGTGAACCGGTGTCGCAGATCGAGCACATGTCCCAGGCCGCTGAGCTGGCCATTGCCGAAGGCTTCGATGATGAAGTGATTCTGGCGGCGTTCTTTCACGACATCGGGCATATCTGCGCTGAAAGCGCGGAGAACATGGGCGGCTTAGGCGTGGTCAGTCATGAGCGTCTGGGTGCGGATTATCTGCGCCGCGCCGGATTCAGCGAGCGCATGGCGCGGTTGGTCGAGTATCACGTGCAGGCCAAGCGTTACCTGACGCTCAAGGAGGCGGGATACTACGAGCGCCTGAGTGAAGCCAGTCGCCGAACCCTGGAATATCAGGGCGGGGTGATGACGGCTGAAGAGGCGCAGGCGTTCGAGCAGGACCCGCTGTGTGCCGTGAGCTTGCGCATGCGCCAGTGGGATGAACTGGCGAAAGAGATGCATGTGCCGGTGATTGATCTGGCGGTGTTGAAGGACAAAGCGGTGCGTTTGTTGGCTGCATGAAGCCTTTGAACCGAGGCGCGGCCTTCGCGAGCAAGCCCGCTCCCACATTGGATTTGCGTCTGGTCACAGATTGTTGTTCCAGCACAAAAACCTGTGGGAGCGGGCTTGCTCGCGAAGAGGCCAGCGCTCACACCATAAATCATCGGTCATGCCACTAAAGCTGCTGCGCCAACCCCTCAACCTGCTCCTGCCGCTCCGCCTGATTCAATTTTGGATGAGGATTGAGCGACGACCACTGCGGATGCGCCCGCGCCTTGTTCAGCGCTTCGGGCAGTTTGCCTTCGCGCCAGGTTTTATCCTGTGGCGTGGCGACCTGAATACTGTCCATCGCAGCGTGCCCACGGGCATTAAGCGCTTGCAGCAATTGCCGCTGACGTAGCGCCAACAGCCGCAGCACGTTGTCATCCACCGTCAATTCACGCTGGCCCTTGATTTTACCGAGCAAACGGCTGCCGTAACTGCGCGCGGTTTGCAGGGCGCCGCCAGCGATGGCCCCGGCGAGTGCCGCCGCGCCCAGGGTGATGCCACCCACCAGCAGATCAACCCCGGCCCCGGCGGCCGCGCCGGCTGCGATTCCGCCACCGACTCGCACGCCCAATTGTTTCAGGGTTTCCGGATTGAACAAGTCGTCGCCCCAACGGCCGTCGAGCAGCGGCAAATCACTGGCGGCGGCATCCTGTGGGCGGAAGGCGTAGAGCTTGAGCAGGGCCTCGACGCAACGCTGCTCGCGCTGGCGTACGGCTTTGCGTAGTTCGCTGATCGCCTGTTGTTCCTGCTCGGCCTCACTGACCACACTGCGTCGGCAGGCCGCGCAATCGATCAATAATTCGGCAATCAACCGCGCCGCACTTTGCTGGCGAGCCAGACGCTGGGCTTGCTGATCGGCGATCAGGCGTTCGAGCTGCGGCCGGGCGGATTCCAGCAACAGGGCGAGACTTTCATAGAGTCGACGCTCGCCATCCTCCGGCGGCGCGACGCTGTCAAAGCGCACCAAGGCATGCAAGCCAAGCCGCGCCAGTGCTTCACGCCATGCCGGCTCGCGGTGGTTGGCGCTGCTGACGAAGTTCAGTACCGGCAGCAAGGGTTTGCCACAACTGGCCAGCACTTCCAGTTCGTCGCGATACTTGGCCAACACCGGCTCCCGGGCGTCGATCACATAGAGCCCGGCGTCCGACGCCAGCAACTGGCGCAGCACCTTGGCTTCCTGTTCGAAGCGTTGCCGGGCTTCGCTGCCATCGAGGAAACGAGTCAGCCGCGCCGGGCCGTCGAGGCGTTCGCCAGGCCGCTCCAGGCGTTCGAGGTAGTCGAGCAGGGCGATGGCGTCTTCCAGACCGGGAGTGTCGTAGAGGTCGAGCAAGGGCTCGCCGTCCACCGACAACCGTGCACCTTCGACGTGCCGCGTGGTGCTGGGGCGATGGGACACTTCACCGAAGCCGACGTCGCGGGTCAGGGTACGCAGCAACGAGGTTTTGCCGACGTTGGTGTGGCCGACCACGGCGAGTTTCAGCGGCTGCTTCCAGGTATCAGTCATGACCCGTCTCCAGCCAGTTCATCGGTGCACAATCGGCAAACGGCAGCTCAAGCTGTTGCAGCGCCACGTGCCAGTCGCCCAGGCGTTCAGCGTCCAGTGCTTCTCCGGGTGGTGCCTGCAACAACCACACGCGGGTGGCGCTGGCACTGCGCGCCAGTTCGGCAATCAAGGCCAGGCTGCCGCGATCCGGCGAACGCCGTGGATCGCACGCAATGGCCAGGCGCGCGGGGGGAAAGCGACTCAGTTGTTCGAGGAGTTTGTGTCTTGATTCGCGGCTGTCGAGGATGCCGGCGTTGCTGACGGTTTTCGGCAATTGCGGTGGCCACGGGCGGTCGTCGTCCAGTTCGATGGCGACCAATAGAGCACCATCACTTTGTTGTTCACTGACGCCGCTTTCCACGCGATGCAGTTGGGCCGGTGCCGCATCGCTGACGCCGAGGCGCTCACTGGTGGGCATCAAGCGTTCGCGCAGTTGTGCGTAACCAGGCAGGTTCAAATCCAGGCGCAGCGCCGCCTGCCCGGATTTCCAGCGCCACAGGCAAAACAGCGCGAGCAGCAGGCGCGGCAAAACGCCGTAGACCAGCAGAACGCCCACCAGCCACGCGGCCCAGGCCTGGCGGGCGCTTTCGATGTTGAGGGCGGCGTCGCCACTGGCGCGGATCATCTCCTCGGTGGGCACGCTGAAGCCGAGCAGGGCCGGCAGCGCGCCGAGGGCCTGGGTCACGGCAATAAAAGTATCGGCGCCGAGGATGGTGGTTTCCCAGACGAAGCCATAGCGCCGGGTCGCCATCAACGTCAGCAGGATCACCAGCGCGCTGAGCATCGCCAGCAACCACAAGCTGTTGACCAGCACACCGATTGCCCAGCGGTTGAGTTTCTGCCGTTGCAGCAACAGCAGCAGAGCCGGCGCCAGTTGTGCGGCTTTGGCGTCCCGGGCGAGTTTTTCGCTTAGCCACAGCCACAGGCGTCCGAGGCTGGCGCCGTGTTCACCGGCAAACACCAGGCCCAAGGCCCAGCTCAGCAGCAGGATCAAATTGAGCCCGAGCAAGCTGCCCAAGGCCCAGAACACATTCACCGGGTGCAGGCCGTCGCCCATGGCGGCAAAGGCCAGGCCGGCCCCGCTGATCACCGCCAGCACCGCCATGACGATCAGCGCCAGTCGTGCACCTTGCAGCCAGTGTTTGAGGGCCGTAACCAGGCCATCGCGTTCAGCCAGCCACAGGGCCCGGCGTTGAATGCGCAACGGTAAATCGCCGCCGGTGCTGCGGGCCAGTCGGTTGGCTTCAAGGTCTTCCAGAGGGCCGGCGTACTCTTCGCGCAGGCGGATGGTTTCTGTCAGCCAGAGGGTATTGAGTTCAGTCACGCGGCATCCCGTCGCTTAATTGAGCAGTGAGCATAACCGCTGTGACGCTTATCGGCGAAAGCGAGGCTCTGGTATCCTCGCCGGCATGACTAAATCACTCCCCCTCAGCCTGATCGCAGCCCTCGGTGAAAACCGTGTGATCGGCGTCGACAACAGCATGCCCTGGCACTTGCCGGGGGACTTCAAATACTTCAAGGCCACGACGCTCGGCAAGCCGATCATCATGGGTCGCAAGACCTGGGATTCCCTCGGTCGCCCGTTGCCGGGCCGTTTGAACATCGTGGTCAGCCGTCAGGCGGATCTGGTGCTGGAAGGCGCGGAGGTTTATCCGTCGCTCGAAGCCGCTGTGGTTCGCGCCGAAGCATGGGCGAAGGAACAGGGCGTTGATGAGCTGATGCTGATTGGCGGGGCGCAGTTGTATGCGCAAGGGTTGGCGCAGGCTGATCGGTTGTACCTGACCCGCGTGGCGCTGAGCCCGGAAGGGGATGCGTGGTTTCCGGAGTTTGATTTGAACCAGTGGAAACTGGTGTCGAATGTGCCGAACCCGGCCGAAGGCGACAAACCGGCGTACAACTTCGAAGTCTGGGAAAAAGCCTAAAGATCGCAGCCAGCGGCAGCTCCTACAGGATCAGCGCATTCACTGTAGGAGCTGGCGAAGCCTGCGATCTTTTGATCTTTCTTTGCCACGAAAAGATCGCAGCCTGCGGCAGCTCCTACGCGTGAGCCAACTCCGAATGCTCATCCGCATCCAGCAATTCTTTATCAGTCTGCTGCATCACCTGACTGGTAATCGCCCCCGCCGTCATCGAGCCACTGACGTTCAACGCCGTACGCCCCATATCAATCAGCGGCTCGACCGAAATCAGCAACGCCACCAGTGACACTGGCAAGCCCATCGCCGGCAACACGATCAACGCCGCAAAGGTCGCACCGCCGCCAACCCCGGCCACACCGGCCGAACTCAGCGTGACAATCGCCACCAGCGTCGCGATCCACAGTGGGTCCAGCGGGTTGATGCCCACGGTCGGCGCCACCATCACCGCCAACATCGCCGGGTACAGGCCGGCGCAACCGTTCTGGCCAATGGTTGCGCCAAACGAAGCGGCGAAACTGGCGATGGACTGCGGGATACCCAGGCGACTGGTCTGCGCTTCGATGCTCAATGGAATCGTCGCAGCGCTCGAACGGCTGGTGAAGGCAAACGTCAGCACCGGCCAGATCTTGCGGAAGAAGCGTAGCGGATTGATCCCGGCGGCCGACACCAGCACGCCATGTACCACGAACACCAGGCCCAGGCCGATGTAGGACACCACCACGAAACTGCCGAGCTTGATGATGTCTTGCAGGTTCGAACCGGCGACCACTTTGGTCATCAGCGCCAGCACACCGTACGGGGTCAGCTTCATCACCAGGCGCACCAGACGCATCACCCAGGCTTGCAGGGTGTCGATGGCGTTGATCACTTTCTGACCTTTGTCAGCATCATCCTTGAGCAACTGCAGGGCCGCGACACCGAGGAACGCCGCGAAGATCACCACGCTGATGATCGACGTCGGCTTGGCCCGCGCCAGATCGGCGAACGGGTTTTGCGGAATGAACGACAGCAACAGTTGCGGCACATTCAGGTCGGCGACCTTGCCGGCGTAGTCGGTCTGGATGGTTTGCAGGCGCGCCATTTCCTGGGTACCGGCCACCAGGCCTTCGGCGGTCAGGCCGAACAGGTTGGTCAGACCGATGCCGATCAAGGCCGCGATGGCCGTGGTGAACAGCAGCGTGCCGATGGTCAGGAAGCCGATCTTGCCCAGCGATGAGGCGTTGTGCAGGCGGGCCACGGCGCTGAGGATCGAGGCGAACACCAGCGGGATCACGATCATTTGCAGCAGTTGCACATAACCGTTGCCCACCAGATCGAACCAGCCGATCGAGGTTTTGAGGACCGGGTTGCCGGCACCGTAAACGGTGTGCAAGGCCACGCCGAACGCCACGCCCAGCACCAGTGCGAGCAGGACTTTTTTCGCCAGGCTCCAGGTGGTGTGGCGGGTTTGCGCCAAGCCAAGGAGCAGGGCGAGGAACACCAGCAGATTGAGAATCAGCGGCAGATTCATTGGAACTCCCATTAGACTTTTGCCAACTGCCTTCCAGGACAGCTGCGAACCGGCAAGCCTAACAGCTTGAAAACTAATGAATTAATATCAAAAACGCATGGTTTCCGTCGTTTTTGGAATAAGCGGATGTCGCTGTCAGAAATGCAGCTGGCGCGAAAGGGACGCAGGCGGTCGCTGACAGACGGGGACTGTCACACTTATTTGTTAGCGTCGATCTCCTTTATTCAGGGTCTTTTTATAAGGGAAGCATGCCAATGAAGTTCGCACCGAAATTGCTGGCTGCAGCACTTTGCCTGGGCCTTGCCGGCCAGGTGCTTGCAACGGATCTGAAACACTGGCCCGCCGATCAGGCCAAGGCGCTGGAGGCGATGATCGCCGCCAACGCCAACAAGGGTAACTACGCGGTGTTCGACATGGACAACACCAGTTACCGCTACGACCTCGAAGAGTCGTTGCTGCCGTTCATGGAGAACAAGGGCCTGATCACCCGCGACAAGCTCGATCCCTCCCTGAAACTGATGCCGTTCAAGGACACCGCCGACCACAAGGAAAGCCTGTTCAGCTACTACTACCGCCTCTGCGAAGTCGACGACATGGTCTGCTATCCATGGGTCGCCCAGGTGTTCTCCGGCTTTACGCTCAAGGAGCTCAAGGGCTACGTCGACGAGATGATGGCGTCGGGCAAACCGGTGCCGGCCACCTATTACGAAGGCGACGTGGTCAAGAAACTCGACGTCAACCCGCCGAAGATCTTCACTGGCCAGCAAGAGCTCTACAACAAGCTGATGGAGAACGGCATCGAGGTCTACGTGATGACCGCCGCCTCCGAAGAGCTGGTGCGCATGGTCGCGTCCGATCCGAAGTACGGCTACAACGTCAAGCCGCAGAACGTGATCGGCGTGTCGCTGCTGCTCAAGGACCCGAAAACTGGCGAGCTGACTACCGCGCGCAAGCAGGTCACCGCCGGCAAGTATGACGAGAAGGCCAACCTCGGCCTCGAACTGACCCCGTACCTGTGGACCCCGGCAACCTGGATGGCCGGCAAGCAGGCGGCAATCCTGACCTACATCGACGAGTGGAAAAAACCGGTGCTGGTTGGCGGCGATACCCCTAGCAGCGACGGCTACATGCTGTTCCATAGTGTTGATGTGGCCAAGGGCGGCATCCACCTGTGGGTCAACCGCAAGGACAAGTACATGACCCAGATCCAGGGCATGATGGCCAAGAACGCCGCGGCCCAGGCCAAGGAAGGCTTGACGGTGACGGCTGACAAGAACTGGGTGATCGTCAAGCCGGAAGATATCCAGTAAGACCGGGTGCAACTATTGTAGGAGCGAGCTTGCTCGCGATGGTCGTTAACGATGACGCGTGCTTTCTGGTGCAGCGCGTCGTCCTTTCATCCATCGCGAGCAAGCTCGCTCCTACAAAGATCTCAGGTGACACGGAAATTGTGTGAACACCGAAGATCCCCTGTGGGAGCGAGCTTGCTCGCGATGGGGCCAATCGGTGCAATGAAAGCCTCCGCTCGAACGACATCTCCTTACAGTCGCAACCTACGCATTCTTGCGTAGCGGCCTACGACTACGCCAGAATCCGCCGGCTTGTGCGCCTGAGGGGCGGCTTCTATCGTTTCCGTGTCACTGAACATCAGTGATCGGGTTTGGTAGCCCGTGTTCACCTCGGCGCATTGCGCCACCCTTAGCAGGGGTCGTTTCTGTCTCTGCTCATATGGTGGCCATGCGCAGGGCATCTTCGGACGCGCCGGGTTCCTGGTGACCGGTCTACCAACCTGCGTGTGGCCGCCACCCATCGTTTGGTAGCGAGGGTGATGGCTCCTTTTTTCTCACCCGGAGTTCCATCAATGCTGAAAATCACCCCCGATCCTCCCGATTCCAACAACCTCTGCGCCCACATCAACACCACCCCGCGCAAACCCAGCCGAACATTCGTGATCGCCCCCGGCCTCGACACCGAAACCCTGTTGGCCCACGCCTGCGAATCCCTCGCCTCGGCCAATGTCATGGCCAGCGATTTCGCCGGACTGCTGGAAGGCTCGCAACGCAGCACAATGCTGGGGATTGCGCAGGTGATCATGTTGGGCGAGCTGGCGGTGAATCAGGCGTTGGATAACCTCGACCCGCAGGACTGATCGATGTGAGGCCCACTCGCCCACTGTAGGAGCGAGCCTGCTCGCGATGGTCGTTAACGATGACGCGTGCTTCCTGATTTAGCGCGGTGTCTTTACGTTCATCGCGAGCAGGCTCGCTCCTACAGGGGATCGGCGTAAACAAAAATGCCCCGCACTTGGCGGGGCATTTTCATGTTCGACGGTTAACGCTTACAGCCCGTCAAGCATCGCCTTGTTACGCACAGCACCCTTGTCGGCGCTGGTCGCCAGCAGGGCGTAGGCCTTCAACGCGGTGGTCACTTTGCGTGGACGCACTTCCACCGGCTTCCAGCCTTTCTTGTCCTGCTCGACCCGGCGTGCAGCCAGTTCTTCGTCGCTGACCAACAGGTTGATCGAGCGGTTTGGAATGTCGATCAGCACTTTGTCGCCGTCCTGCACCAGGCCGATCGCGCCGCCGGCAGCCGCTTCAGGCGAAGCGTGGCCGATGGACAGGCCCGAGGTGCCGCCGGAGAAACGACCGTCGGTGAGCAGGGCACAGGCTTTGCCCAGGCCTTTGGATTTCAGGTACGAAGTCGGGTAGAGCATTTCCTGCATGCCCGGGCCGCCTTTCGGGCCTTCGTAGCGAATGATGACGATGTCGCCTTCCTTCACTTCATCGGCGAGGATGCCGCGCACGGCACTGTCCTGGCTTTCGAAGATCTTGGCGTTGCCTTCGAACACGTGGATCGACTCGTCGACACCAGCGGTTTTCACCACGCAACCGTCAAGAGCGATGTTGCCGTAGAGAACGGCCAGGCCGCCTTCTTGCGAGTACGCGTGCTCGACACTGCGGATGCAGCCGTTTTCACGGTCGTCGTCCAGGGTTTCCCAGCGGGTCGACTGGCTGAACGCGGTTTGCGTCGGGATGCCCGCAGGACCGGCCTTGAAGAAGTGGTGCACGGCTTCGTCGGTGGTCTGGGTGATGTCCCACTTGGCGATGGCTTCTTCCATGCTGCGGCTGTGCACGGTCGGCAGCTGGGTATGCAGCAAGCCGCCACGGGCCAGCGAACCGAGGATGCTGAAAATCCCGCCGGCACGGTGCACGTCTTCCATGTGGTACTTCTGGATGTTCGGCGCGACCTTGCACAGTTGCGGCACGTGACGGGACAGACGGTCGATGTCGCGCAGGTCGAAATCGATCTCGGCTTCCTGGGCAGCGGCCAGCAAGTGCAGGATGGTGTTGGTGGAACCGCCCATGGCGATGTCCAGGGTCATGGCGTTTTCGAACGCCTGGAAGTTGGCGATGTTGCGCGGCAGTACCGACTCGTCATTCTCGCCGTAGTAACGCTTGCACAGCTCGACGATGGTGCGGCCGGCCTGCAGGAACAGCTGCTCGCGGTCGCTGTGGGTGGCCAGGGTCGAACCGTTGCCCGGCAATGCCAGACCCAGGGCTTCGACCAGGCAGTTCATCGAGTTGGCGGTGAACATGCCGGAGCACGAACCGCAGGTCGGGCATGCGCTGCGCTCGTACTCGGCGACTTTCTCGTCAGAAGCGCTGGAGTCGGCGGCGATCACCATGGCGTCGACCAGGTCGAGGCCGTGGGAGGCAAGTTTGGTCTTGCCGGCTTCCATCGGGCCGCCGGATACGAAGATCACCGGGATGTTCAGGCGCAGGGACGCCATCAACATGCCGGGGGTGATCTTGTCGCAGTTGGAGATGCACACGATCGCGTCGGCGCAGTGGGCGTTGACCATGTACTCGACGGAGTCGGCGATGATCTCGCGGCTCGGCAGCGAATAGAGCATGCCGTCGTGGCCCATGGCGATGCCGTCATCGACAGCGATGGTGTTGAATTCCTTCGCCACGCCGCCGGCGCGTTCGATCTCGCGGGCGACCAGTTGGCCCAGGTCCTTGAGGTGTACGTGACCCGGTACGAACTGGGTGAACGAGTTGGCAATGGCGATGATCGGCTTCTTGAAGTCGTCATCTTTCATCCCCGTGGCGCGCCACAGTGCGCGGGCACCGGCCATGTTGCGGCCGTGGGTGGATGTTTTCGAGCGGTAATCAGGCATGAAGCACTCCGGGCGGCTAATCAGGTATCAAAAGGGAAGTGAGCTTCTATTGACGTCTGGAACACTCAGAAATGGCCGCGTGTCCGGAAGTTGCCGATAACTTTGCGGGATCGCCGCGCGCTTCAGCTTGAGCTCATAAACCCGCCGGGGATGACTGGCGATGAATGTTCGCGATTCTACACGGCTGGCGGCTGGAGGGAATGCTCGCAAGCATGGAGAGAGCGTTCACATGACGTGTGGGCAAACTCTCGGCGTCATGCCTCGCTGATCGGGTGGCGCTGACTGATCACAGTGTTCAGCCCTGCCCCCATGGCACTCAGAATCAAAAAGCACACTGCAAGGGCAGTAATCAGGTGATCACTGGCCATGTTGATCACGGCACTGATCAGGCCGCCACACATGAAAATAAACAGACTGCCGGCAGAAGTCGCGGTACCGGCATGTTGCGGGTAGAGGCCCATTGCCCTGGAGTTGGCGATGGGCCGGGAAATGGTGGTGCCGGCAGTGCAGATCAGCATGGGGATCAGCACCGTTGCGGCGGACAGGCCGAATTGCAGGTTCAGCCAGAGCATCACCAGTCCCGACAGGGCGATCAGGCCCAGGCCTGTGATGATTTGCGTGGAGCCTTCCAGATGGCGATGCAGGATGCTCGCAACAACCCCGCCGATTACATAAGCCGAGCCATACAGCAACAGCGCCCAGGCGAACTGATAGGCCGAAAGGTCCAGGTGTTCCATGAAAATGATCGGCGAAATGACGATGAACGAAAAATGGCAGGCGAAGGCGAGGGCAGAGATCAACCAGTAGCCGGTAAATCGGATGTCGGAAAGGAGCATCCAGTACGCGCCGAAAAATCGCCGGGACTGCCGCTCGCTACTTCGGCTTTCTTTTAGCAGGAACCACGATCTCAGCCAGACAATGGCTGCCAGGGTGATGAATACATAAAAGCTGCCCTGCCAATCCAGATGCAACTGCAACCATGTACCCATCAGCGGAGAACTGGAGATGAAAATCCCGCCGGCGGTCGTCGTCCAGATGCGCAGTCGTTCCAGCTCGCGGCCGCTGAACAGATCCTGGATCAATGCCTGAGACAAGGCAAACGATCCGCAGCCCACTGCCTGAACCACTCGAAAGCCCAAAAACCAGGTGAAATCGGTGGCGAACAGGCAACCTGTTGCTCCCACCGCGGCAAGTGCCATCCCCCCCAGTAACAGCTTTTTGCGGCCGAACATGTCGGACAACGGCCCGATCAGCAGCAGTGAGCACGCCAGGCCGATGGCAAAGATGCTGACGGATAGGGCGATATCGGAAGGTGTGGTACGAAAGTGGTCGGAAAGGGCGGGGAAGGAGGGAAGGACCACGTCGAGAGGGAAAACGGCGAGCAGCGTCATGGCCATCAGCAGCAGGATGAACGACGACTTTTCTTTGGCATGCAGGGTGTTGGTCATCAATCAACGCGCTCGGTCCGTGAAGGGGGAGACGAGAGTTGATTTGATGCGGTTGCAAGTCAATGCCGGTGGCGCGGGACTTTTCTGAAACTGTTGTAGGAGCGAGCTGACTCGCTCCTGCACGCAGGTTTTGGTTAGCTGTTAGGCAACAACCGGCAAGTAATGCTCTTGATGTACCGCGTCTCGGCAATGGCCGGGTGCACTGGATGATCCGGACCTTGACCACCACGTTCCAGTATCTGAATGTTGCGGTCCAGGTGACGGGCGCTGGTCAGCAGAATGTTCTGCAGGTCGTCTTCCGGCAGGTGCATCGAGCACGATGCGCTGACCAGGATGCCGTCCTTGGTGAGCAGGCGCATGGCTTGTTCGTTCAGGCGGCGGTAGGCGCCTTCGCCGTTCTTCATGTCTTTCTTGCGCTTGATGAACGCCGGCGGGTCGGCCACGATCACGTCGAAGCGTTCCTCGCTGGCTTTCAGCTCTTTGAGGGCTTCGAACACGTCGCCTTCGATGCAGGTCATTTTCTCGGCGAAGCCGTTCAGCGCGGCGTTGCGCTCGACACCGTCGAGGGCGAAGGCCGAAGCGTCGACGCAGAACACTTCACTGGCGCCGAACGCGGCAGCCTGCACGCCCCAGCCGCCGATGTAGCTGTAGAGGTCGAGCACGCGTTTGCCTTTGGCGTACGGCGCCAGGCGTGCGCGGTTCATGCGGTGGTCGTAGAACCAGCCGGTTTTTTGACCCTGGATGACCGGGGCTTCGAATTTCACGCCGTTCTCTTCGAGGGCAACCCACTCCGGCACCAGGCCGAATACGGTTTCTACGTAGCGGGTGAGGCCTTCGGCGTCACGGGCAGCGGAGTCGTTCTTGAACAGGATGCCGCTCGGCTTGAGCACTTGGGTCAGCGCTGCAATCACGTCGTCTTTATGGGCTTCCATGGTCGCCGAGGCGATCTGTACCACCAGGATGTCGCCGAAACGGTCGACCACCAGGCCTGGCAGCAGGTCGGAATCACCGTAGACCAGGCGGTAGAACGGCTTGTCGAACAGACGATCACGCAGGGACAGGGCTACGTTCAGGCGATGCACCAGCAGCGACTTGTCCAGCGGCAACTTGATGTCGCGCGACAGCACACGGGCGCAGATCAGGTTGTTCGGGCTCATGGCAACGATGCCCAGCGGCTTGCCGCCGGCGGCTTCGAGGATCGCCTGGTCGCCGGCCTTGAAACCGTGCAAAGGCGTAGCGGCTACATCGATTTCGTTGCTGTAGACCCACAAGTGACCGTTGCGCAGACGACGGTCGGCGTTGGCTTTGAGGCGCAGGCTAGGCAGGGACATGTCGTCGCTCCGGAAAAAAAGCGGGAGTATAGCGTGTTGGGACCCCGGATTGGCCTGCAAGTGGACATGTGGCGAGGGTTGTCATGCGATTTGGTATGTCGGATCCAACTTCATAAAGGTTAGAATCACCGTCTGACCCAGAGTGTGCACAAATGTCCCAAGAGCTGACTTCCGAACAGATCCAACAAGCCCTGCAGGGCATCAGCGTACCGGCCCAGCCGCAAATCATGGTGGATTTGCAGATGGAGCAGTACATGCCCGACCCGGATCTGGAAGTCATTGCCAAACTGATCTCCCAGGATCCGGGCCTTTCCGGTTCCCTGCTGAAGATCGTCAATTCACCGTATTACGGGTTGAGCAACAAGATTGCTTCGATCCAGCGCGCGGTGAATCTGCTGGGCAGCCGTTCGGTCATCAACCTGATCAATGCGCAGTCGATCAAGGGCGAGATGAATGACGACACCATTGTCACCCTGAACCGTTTCTGGGACACCGCTCAGGACGTGGCCATGACCTGCCTGACCCTGGCCAAGCGCATCGGCATAGAGAACGGCGATGAAGCCTATGCCCTGGGCCTGTTCCACGACTGCGGCGTGCCCTTGATGCTCCAGCGCTTCCCCGACTACATGGGCGTTCTGGAGCAGGCCTATGCCAACGCCAGCGCCGAATGCCGGGTGGTGGACACGGAGAACCAGGTGTTCAATACCAATCACTCGGTGGTCGGGTATTACACGGCCAAGTCCTGGCGCCTGCCGGAACACGTGAGCGCGGCGATCGCCAATCACCACAATGCCCTGGCGATCTTCAGCGATGAATCTTCGCGCAACAGTTCGTTGAAGAACCTGTTGGCGATCCTGAAGATGGCCGAGCACATTTGCGCGTCGTACCGCGTGCTGGGCAATCAGACCGAAGATCACGAGTGGAACAGCATCGCGCCGCTGGTGCTCGATTATGTCGGCCTCTCGGACTACGACTTCGAGACCCTCAAGCAGACGATCCGCGACCTCGGCACTCATCGCTGAGTGTCGGAACCTTCCAGGCCATGCGCCTGAGCCGAGAGCACCATGCCTGAATTGCCAGAAGTCGAAACCACCCGTCGCGGCATCGCGCCGTACCTGGAGGGTCAGCGTGTCAGCCGGGTGATCGTGCGTGACCGGCGCTTGCGCTGGCCAATTCCCGAAGACCTCGATGTGCGGTTGTCCGGACAGCGTATCGTGCTGGTGGAACGACGCGCCAAGTACCTGCTGATCAATGCCGAAGTCGGCACCTTGATCAGCCATTTGGGTATGTCAGGCAATTTGCGGCTGGTGGAAGCCGGACTGCCGGCGGTCAAGCATGAGCATGTGGACATCGAACTGGAGTCGGGCCTGGCCCTGCGTTACACCGACCCGCGACGCTTCGGCGCAATGCTCTGGAGCCTCGACCCGTTCAATCACGAATTGCTGATCCGCCTGGGCCCTGAGCCACTGACCGACCTGTTCGACGGCGAGCGTCTGTTCCAGCAGTCCCGCGGACGTTCGATGGCGGTCAAGCCGTTCATCATGGACAACGCGGTGGTGGTGGGCGTGGGCAATATCTACGCGACTGAAGCGTTGTTCGCCGCCGGGATCGATCCGCGCCGCGAAGCCAAGAGCATTTCCCGTGCGCGTTACTTGAAGCTGGCCATCGAGATCAAGCGCATCCTGGTCGCCGCCATCGAGCGCGGCGGTACAACGTTGCGGGACTTTATCGGCGGTGACGGTCAGCCTGGTTATTTCCAGCAGGAACTGTTCGTGTACGGCCGTGGCAGTGAACACTGCAAGGTCTGTGGCACGGGCTTGCGGGAAGTGAAGCTCGGGCAGCGCGCCAGCGTGTTTTGCCCGCGTTGTCAGAGCTGATACGTCAGTTAGATTTTCAGTGAGGCTGATGACGCCTTCGCGAGCAAGCCCGCTCCCACAGGGGAATGCATTCCAAATGTGGGAGCGGGCTTGCTCGCGAAGGCGGCCTGACAGGCGCCGAATGGCTTAAGCCTTCCCGGTAATTTTCCGGTACTTCTCCATCAACTGCTCTTCAGTCTCCGGATGAGCTTCGTCCAGTGGAATGCAATCCACCGGGCAAACCTGCTGGCACTGCGGTTCGTCGTAGTGGCCGACACACTGGGTGCACAGGTTCGGGTCGATCACGTAGATCTCTTCGCCTTGGGAAATGGCGGCGTTCGGGCACTCGGGTTCGCAGACGTCGCAGTTGATGCAATCGTCGGTGATGATCAGGGACATGCTAACTCCAGCCAGGGCGGCAAGCCCGGGCGCAATAAACCAATGCGCACAATTGTGCCGCATTGGCGCCCGCAGTGCACGCGGGCGCGATCAAGTGCAGAAAGGTGCAGGCTGCGAAAGCTGAAAAGACCGCAGTCTGCGCCAGCTCCTACTTCTTGAAGCGTTCGGTCAGTGCATCCGCCACCACAGGGTGCACGAACTTGGTGATATCGCCGCCCAAGGCTGCAATTTCACGGACCAGCGTCGAGGAAATGAACGAATAACGCTCGGACGGGGTCAGGAACAGGCTTTCCACGTCCGGCGCCAACTGGCGGTTCATGTTGGCCAGCTGGAATTCGTATTCGAAGTCCGACACCGCACGCAAACCACGCAGGAACACATTGGCGTTCTTCTCTTTGGCGAAGTGCGCCAACAGCGTCGAGAAGCCGACGACTTCAACGTTCGGCAGATGTTTAGTGACCTCGCGCGCCAGTTCTACCCGTTGTTCCAGAGGAAACAGCGGGTTTTTCTTCGGGCTCGCGGCGACGGCGATGATCACGTGATCGAACAGGCGCGAGGCGCGTTCGACCAGATCGCCATGGCCCTTGGTAATAGGGTCGAAGGTACCTGGGTACAACACTCGGTTCATCGCGTCGTCCTGGCGGGAATCCGTTGGGGAGTCGGATGGTATCGCAGCCTTCCCGGTCGGCCAAGTCGCCTGTTGGGTAAGAAAGCACTATAGACGATGGGAATATTCGTCATTTTCATGGATTTTTTAAACGTTCGGCCAGGGAAGTCGCCAGTTGTGCCGTCAGTCCGTAGACCGACAACTGCGGATTGGCGCCAATGCTGGTGGGGAACAGCGAGCCGTCGTGAATCGACAGATTGCCCAGTTGGTGATGTCGGCCGAGGCTGTCGGTCACCGCGATTGTCGGGTCTTCTCCCATGGCGCAACCGCCCATCACATGGGCACTGCCCAGGCGTGTGCGATACAACTCCAGGCTCAGGCTGTCGATCAGCGTGCGCGCTTCGGCGAGGGTCTTCACGTAGCGGGCGTCGGCGTGCATCGGCATCACGGCCTTGGCGCCACCGGCAAACTGGATCTCGGCCATGGTATGGAACGCCCGACGCAATCCATCCCAGGCGTAGGGTGATAGCTGGTAATCCAGCACCGGCGTGTCATCGCTGCGCAATTCGACGCTGCCACCGGGGCTGTCCGGGTGAAAACCGTCCCGCAGCAACGCCAGCATGGCGTGGGTATGGGCCAGATTGGCCATGTGCTGCGAGTTTTCCTGGCCGAAACCACCGAGCAGTGTCGTGGCCAGCGCCGGATGCAGGGGCGGGACTTCCAGTTTGTAGGACATCTTGCCCGTGGTGCCGTCCTGCCACTGGAAATGGTCGGAATAGATCGACTGCGGCGCGCCGTAGAAAGGGTTGACCACTTCGTCGAACAACGCAGCGGACATGTTCACCGGGTGCAGGAATGTGCGTTTGCCCAGGCGCTTGTGCGGATCGGGTGCTCCGGAACGCATCAGCAGGGCCGGGCTGTTGATGCCGCCACCGGCCAGCACGAAATGCCGCGCCTTGACCGTGATGGTGCGTCCGGTCGGTGCGACGCAGCGTTCATCCATCGCCGAACATTGCAGGCCGATGACCTTGTCGCCGCTGATGTTGAGTTTTTCGGCGCGGGCCAGGTAAAGCAGCTCGCCGCCTTTTTCCAGGGTTGCTGGAATGGTGGTGACCATCATCGATTGCTTGGCGTTGGTCGGGCAGCCCATGCCGCAGTAGCCGAGGTTCCAGCAGCCGCGAACGTTGCGCGGGATGACGTGCCATGAGTAATTCAGTGCTTCGCAGCCCTTGCGGATCACATCGTTGTTGGCGTTGGGTGGCACCATCCACGGCGCGACGCCCAGGCGTTGCTCCATTTTCTCGAACCACGGCGCCATTTCCGCCGGGCTGTGGCCCTTGACGTTGTGCTCTTTGGCCCAGTGTTCCAGGGTCGGCTCCGGAGTGCGGAAACTGGACGTCCAGTTGATCAGCGTGGTACCGCCCACTGCCCGGCCCTGGAGGATGGTGATCGCGCCGTCCTTGCTCATGCGGCCGATGCCTTCCTGGTAAAGGCTGGCGTAGGCCTGGTCTTCCAGCAGCTTGAAGTCGCTGCTGGTCTTGAGCGGGCCTTCCTCGATCAGCAGCACCTTGTAGCCGGCGGCACTGAGGATTTCGGCGGTGGTGCCGCCGCCGGCACCACTGCCGATGATCGCCACGTCCGCTTCGAGCGTCAGGTCCTGGGTCAGTTGCGAGCCGTTGTAGGTTTTCCAGCCTCGGGCCATGCCTTCGCGGAACGGATCGGGTACGGGCATCTTTCAGGTTCTCTTTATTATTTTGGATGCGGTGGTGTGGCGACTGGCGCCATCGCGGGCAAGCCACGCTCCCACAGGTTATGTGCAGAGTTTTAAACGGTGGGTGGCCCGGGATACCCGCAATGCGCCCACGATTCCTTGCGGCCGTACCAGGCCATCATCACCAGCTGCAGCAAGGAACTGTGGCCCATGCGCAACAGGCTCAACGAGCTGTTTTCCCAGCGGTTCAGAAACTGCCGGATATCATCGGCCCTGGCATTTTCCCAGCTGCCCCAGATCCCGGTCAGCGGTCCGCGGGTCACGGCCATGCCCAGCACATCGAACAGTTGCTGGGTCAGCTTGAGCATCTCCGGCGACAGGTGGGCGAGGTTGTAGTCCAGGCTTTTCAGTGTGCCCTCGACAGCCTCGGGCATCCGTTCGGTGGTCACGGCACCCTCGAGCATGACCGGAATCAATGCCCGCAAGAACAGCAGGTCGCCGCTGCGCAACGTGACAAAACCATTGGCCGGAACGCTCGACGAGCAACCGCTGAGGCTGGCTCCGAGCCCGGCGGTGGCAAGGAAAGCTGTGGCGCCGAGGCTGAATTTAAGCAGCCCGCGCCGTGACAGCGCGGGTGTATCGGACAGGCTGGGGATCATTATTGTTATTACCTGACGGTGATGATCGTTAGCGGATGAACAGCTTCTGGATCAGCTTCTGAATCGACTTGCCGTACGGCGGGTAGATCAACTTCGCGGCGTTGAACCGTTGTTTGATCAACACGCCTTTGGCCTTGCTGAAGGTCAGGAAGCCTTCATGGCCGTGGTAGTGGCCCATGCCCGAGGCACCGATGCCGCCAAACGGCATGTCGTCCTGGGCGACGTGCAGCAGGGTGTCGTTCAGGCACACGCCGCCGGAATGGGTTTCGTGCAGCACGCGCTGTTGTTCGCGCTTGTCGTAGCCGAAGTAATACAGCGCCAGTGGGCGAGGGCGCTGGTTGATGTAGGCAAATGCCTGGTCCAGATCCTTGTACGGCACGATCGGCAGCAGTGGCCCGAAGATTTCGTCCTGCATCACCGTCATCTCGTCCGTGACGTTGAGCAGCAGGCTATGGCCCATGCGGCGGCCCTGGCCCTGGTCGAACAGCGGCATCAGCAGCGCACCCTTGCTGGTGGCGTCGCTGACGTAACCGTTGAGACGCGCCAGTTGTCGCTCATTGATGATCGCGGTGTAGTCCGGGTTGTCGGCCAGCGTCGGATAGAACCCGCGGACGGCTGTGCGATAGGCTTCGACGAAACTTCCGACGCGATCCTCCGGCACCAGCACATAGTCAGGGGCCACGCAGGTCTGGCCGGCATTCAGGGTCTTGCCGAAGGCGATGCGCTCGGCGGCGTCCTTGAGCGGCACGTCGTGAGAAACAATGGCCGGGGACTTGCCGCCCAGTTCCAGGGTCACCGGGGTCAGGTTTTCCGCAGCGGCGCGCATCACGTGTTTGCCAATGCTGGTGGCGCCGGTGAACAGCAGGTGATCAAACGGCAGGCGTGAAAACGCCACGCCCATATCCGCCTCGCCCAGGACCACGCAAACCAGGTCTTCGGGGAAGATTCGCGCCAGCAGTTGCTTCATCAGCAAGCCGGTCGCGGGGGTCGACTCACTGAGTTTGAGCATTACCCGATTGCCCGCCGACAGCGCGCCGACCAACGGTCCGATGGCCAGGTACAGCGGATAGTTCCACGGCACGATGACCCCGACCACGCCCAGCGGTTGGTAAACCACTTTGGCCGAAGCCGGCTGGAAGGCGGCGCCCACCTTGCGTCGCGAGGCGCGCATCCAGCCCTTGAGGTGTTTGCTGGCGTAATGGATGCCGTGCAGGCTGGGCATCAGTTCGGCGAGCAGGGTTTCATCGGCGCTGCGATGGCTGAAGTCCTGGCTGATCGCATCGATCAGGGCCTGGCGTTCATTGTTCAATAAATCCTTTAGTGCCTTGAGCCATTGCTGGCGCTGCGCGGCCGGTGGCATCGGGTTGGCGGCGTAGGCGGCACGCTGTGCGTCGAACAGGGCCTGAAGCTCTTCCAGCGGCTGCTGTAGGTTCTGCAGGTAGGAAATTTCAGCAGTCATGGTCGGCTCCGGATTTATTGTAATGAAGCACTTTTTAGAGTCTATGCTCTAAAAAGTCAAATGACATCCTGGAACAGCTTGGTTTTATCCGCTCGCGGATAGATCTAAGATGCCCGTCAACGCACTCTGAATTAAAGCTCAAGCCATGGCCCCACGGATCAAAACCAGCGAGCGCATCGTGCAGAACAGCCTGGAGCTGTTCAATCAGCAGGGCGAGCGCAGCATCAGCACCAACCACATTGCTGCCCACATGGAAATTTCCCCGGGCAACCTGTACTACCACTTCCCGAACAAGCAGGCGATCATCGCCGTGCTGTTCAGCGAGTACGAAAGCCTGGTGGACAGCTTCCTGCGCCCGCCCCAGGGCCGCGCCGCCACGGTGGAAGACAAACGCTTCTACCTCAAGGAGCTGCTGTCGGCGATGTGGCGCTACCGGTTTCTGCATCGCGATCTCGAGCATCTGCTCGACAGCGATCCGGACCTTGCCGACCGCTATCGACGGTTCTCCCAGCGCTGCCTGATCCAGGGTTCGGCGATCTACGAAGGTTTCGTCGCCGCCGGCATCCTGAAGATGGACAAGGTGCAGATCGAGTCCCTGACGCTCAATGCCTGGATCATCCTCACGTCCTGGGTGCGCTTCCTGTGCACCACGCGGGAGAACTCCAGCCACTTGAGCGAACAGGCCATTAAACGCGGGGTGTATCAGGTGCTGGTGCTGGAAGCCGGGTTCGTCACGGATGAGGCCCGCGATGCGGTCAGCGCCTTGTTCGAAGAGTTTTATGTGCCCCTCGCCCAGGCACTGGAAGAAGTACAGTAGGATCAAGGCCGACTTAATCACAGGAGCCCGCTATGCCCATTGCGCAACTGATCAGCCCGCAAGCACTGGACCTGAAAAAGGACCAGCCGGGGCTGGTGATTCTGGATTGTCGTTTTGCCCTCGAAGACCCGGATTACGGTCAGCGCAGCTATGCCGAAGGGCACATCGCCGGTTCGAGCTATGCCGACCTCGAGCGTGATCTGAGTGGTGCCGTGGTCAAGGGCGTGACCGGGCGTCATCCGTTGCCCGAGCCGGCGCAACTGATCGAGCGCCTGCAAGCCTGGGGCATCAATGCCGATAGCGAAGTGGTTCTGTATGACGACGGTCCGGGCGCCTATGCGGCGCGGGCCTGGTGGTTGCTGGCATGGCTGGGCAAGCGCGACGGTGTATTCATCCTCGATGGCGGTCTCAAGGCCTGGCACGCGGCCGGTTTGCCGCTGAGTCTGGATGCGCCGGTGATCACCCCAGGTTCCTTCACCGGCAGTCCTGACACGGCGTTGCTGATCAGTGCCGAGCAGCTGCAAAAGCGCCTTGCACGGCCGGAACTGACCCTGCTCGATGCCCGCGCACTCCCGCGTTTCAAGGGTGAAATGGAACCAATCGATCCGGTTGCCGGGCACATTCCCGGTGCCCAGTGTGCGGCGTTTACCGACAACCTGGACAGTGACGGGCGCTTCCTGCCAGCCGATCAGCTCAAGCAGCGCTTCGCCGCGAAATTGGGCGATCGCTCACCGAGTGATCTTGTAGCGTATTGCGGTTCCGGTGTGACGGCGTGCCACAACCTGTTTGCGCTGTGTCTGGCCGGTTATCCGTTGGGTTCGTTGTATGCCGGGTCGTGGAGCGAGTGGATCAATGAGCCTGCGCGGGGCATCGCCACCGGCGAATGAGCGCCACGAAACCTTGTGGGAGCGAGCTTGCTCGCGATGGGGCCATTACATTCAATATTGATGCTGATTGTTAAGCCGCCATCGCGAGCAAGCTCGCTCCCACAGGGATGGATGGTGTTTGTGAGACCTCGTTAAGCCTCAAGTCCCCGCTTTGCACTGCGATACGCCCCCGGTCCAACCCCATACACCTGCTTGAACTGTCGGCTCAGATGGCTCTGGTCGGCAAACCCCAGTTGCATCGCAACTTCCAGCGGCAAACAACCACTTTGCAGCAAGGCCCGCGCCCGGGCGATGCGTTGTTGCATCAGCCAGGTGTGTGGCGGCATACCGGTGGCCCGACGGAACACCCGGGCGAAATGGAATGGCGAGAGGTTGACCGCCGCCGCCAGCGCCTCCAGGGAGGGTGGTTCTGCCAGTTGTGCGTGCAGCAGTTCCTTGGCCAATGTCACCGCCCGGTGTTCTTTCCCGGGTTTTCCAGCGTTCGGAACCGCCGCATGACGCTGCAACAGCGACAGCATCAGTTCGCGCCAGACCGTTTGTTGCTGCAATGCGGTGGCGGGGCTTTCCAGTAAACGGTGAAGCTGGCAGAAACCGTTCACCAGATCCCGATCGCGATACAGCGTGGCGCCGAACGCCGGCAAGTGATGGGTCGGCAGTTCGAGTTCGGCCAGTAGCGAAGTTATCTGCCCGCTGTCTGGATAAAACGCCCGGTACAGCCAGCCATCCTCGGTGCCTTTGTGGCCGGTGTGCAGTTCATCGGGGTTGATCAGCACCAGCGTGCCGCTACCCGCCAGGTGTTCGGCGCCGCGATAGCGATAACGCTGGGCGCCGGCCATGATCATGCCGATCACATAGCCGTCATGCACATGGGGGGCAAAGCGATGATCGATGTAGCGGGCGGACAACAACTCGACCCCGGCCAGTGGCGGGGTTTGCCAAAAGTGGATTGACTCGCTTTGTTCAGCATCCATGATTCAAGTGCGCCCTGCGGCGGCCAGCCACTCGGGGATGCGCCGTTCCAGGTAGTAACCCGGTTGCCTGAGCGTGCCGTCGACGAAGCCGACATGCCCGCCCTTGGCTTGCAGTTCGAATTGCGTGCAAGCGGACAACTCGTCGACTTGCGGCAGGCTGTGGGGAAAAACGAAGGGGTCGTCGGCGGCCTGAATCATCAAGGTCGGCGTACGAATTTCACCAAGGAAATAGCGGCTGGAGGCGCGGCGATAGTAATCCTCGGCATCGGCGAAACCGTGCAGTGGTGCGGTGACGCGACCATCGAAATCCCAGAACGTGCGCATGTTTTCCATGGATCCGAGGGCCGCCAGGGCGGCCAGGCCCTCCTCGCGTCCGTCGTGCTGGAACTGTCGCTGTTTGTTCTTGATGTAGGCGACCATCTCGCGCATGAAATGTGCCTGGTAAACCTTGGAAAAGCCTTGGCCGATACGGTCGGCGCACTGGTCCAGGCGGAACGGCACCGACACCGCCACGGCGCCCATCAAATTACTGTCGCTACCGGTTTCGCCCAAATGCTTGAGCAGGACATTACCGCCCAGGGAGTAACCCACCGCATACAGTGGCGCCAGAGGCCGTTTGGCCCGCAAGTGTTTGATGGCTTCGGCCAGGTCTTCACTGGCACCGGAATGGTAACTGCGCGGCAGCAAATTGGGTTCGCCCGAACAACCGCGCCAGTTCAGCGCGACGCTGGCCCAACCTCGGTCGTCCAGGGCCTTTTGCATGCCAGCGACATAAGGCGAATTCGAGGAGCCGGTGAGCCCGTGCAACACCAGTACCAGGGGTGCGTTGGCGCTGTGTGGGCCATGCCAGTCGAGGTCGAGGAAGTCGCCGTCTTCAAGCCACAGGCGTTCGCGTTCGCGGTCGATGTGCACGGTTTTACGCCACAGCGGCCCCCACAAGGTTTGCAAGTGCGGATTGCCGATGCCGAAGGCAGGGGTAAAGGACGGCGGTGGGGCCAGGGCGGGGTGCGGTTGCACAGTCATTCTCGGTGGAGGTGTTCATGAGTCTGCCCGAAGACGCGGCGGGGCAGCGCCGCGACCGCGTCATCATGGCTGCTGTCTAACTTGCCACAATCTCGCCAGGCATGCGACACATGGCATTGGTTGCGCTTTCGCTCGGAGCTGGCAGCGGTTGTTGATCTGTCTTCGGCCCCAGAATGACAACGCGCCATTGGTCGGCGTGGTGATGCCGGTTGAGCGCGCTTTTGATTGAAGCGAGGTCCAGCTTCAAGGCCGCTTGCGTGGAAAAATCGAGGTCCAGCGGCAGATCGTGGGCACTGATGATTTGCAATCGCTTCAGGATCTGCGCGTTGGTAGCACTGTTCAACGGTGAGCTACCGGCCAGTTGCTGTTGGATGTCGTCAAGTTCCTGTTGGGTCGGCCCTTGGGCGAGGAAGTCGCTGAACATTGTTTTGATATGGGCCAGCACGGCATCGGCCTGCTCTGGTGGGGCCTGCAATTGAACGGTCAGCCACCCTTGTGCCTGAAGAGCTGAAAGGCCGGCTTCAACGTGGTAGGTCAGGCCTCGGCGCTCACGAAGTTCATTCATCAGTCGGTTGGTGAAAATACTGCTGGCCATGTAAAGCGCGACATAGTCCGGACTGCTTCGCAGGACACTTGGCTGGGTAAGACGCAGGTAAGCCTGGGTCGATGGTCGCTCAATGCGCAGCAGATCTGGAGCGCCTGGGCTTGTCACTGGCTGGATCGCGGCAATGGCCGGTCCCAGGGGCAAGGCCGCTGATATCTGCGCACCGATGCGCTGGGCTTCTTCCTCGGTGAGGTCGCCGACCAGTGTGATCTGGGCATTGCCCGCGGCATAAGCCTGGCGATGAAAGTCTTGCGCCTGGGTGCGGGTGATGGAGGCAAGCCCGGCCCGGGTTCCGTAGAGGGACTGAGCATAACCGTGGCCGGGAAACATCTGGCCGAGATTGGCTTCTCGGGCTTGAGCGGCATGGGACTGATCTTCAAGGTCCAGAAAGTACTGAAATTGGGATTTCACCTCAGGCAGGGATTCTTCCGGCAACAGCGGCTTGCCGAGTACCTGGGCGAACAGCTCCAGGGCTGGAGTGCGCCGTGATTCGTCACTCAGGCTACGCAGGGAAAGCCAGGTCCGGTCCTGGCTGATACCCATGTCCATCCTTGCCCCCAGATTATCGAACGTCGCCTGTATGGCATTGACGTCCTTGCCAGCCACACCCTCATTCAAAAGGCCATAGGTGAGCGCAGCCAGGCCGGGTTGATCTGGTGTGAGGGCGCTGCCGGCGGCAAAGCTCACCAGGGCATCGAACATCGGCAGGCCGGGGATGCGGATGAACAGGATCTTCGTTCCGCCGAGGGTTTTGTAACCCTTGATCGGCAGTGTGCGGTGGGTCGTCGGAGTCTGGGGTTCATTGAGCGATTGCAGCGCTGGTTTCCGGGGCGCCGTGGTTGCAGCGGCAGGGGCCTGGGTACTCAACAGCATGCCGGCCAGGATCAATCCATTGATGAGGCCTTTGAACTTATCCATTGTTTTTCTCCGGCAAGATTTTCGCGGTAGTCAGGCGATCACGCGTCAGGTACGTCTTTGCCACCTCCTGAATCTCCAGGGGCGTAACTTTGCTCAACTCATTCGTATCCTGATCGGCCAGCCGCCAGTCCAGGCCGATGGTTTCCAGCAGGCCCAAGGTGTTGGCCTGCCCTTCCAGATCGTCCTGCGCATAAACGGTGTCAGCGATCAGGAGATTTTGCGCGCGTTCCAGCTCCGCCGGTTCCGGTGCCTTGTTCTTCAGTGATTCGATCACTTGCCACAGGCGGGCAAGGGCTTCGTCAGCATCATTGAGCTTGTCCGGGTTGAGCTGTGTGCTGATGGTCAGCAACGAATCACCACGATTGAAGGCGTCGTACTCTGAGCGGGCCTCAGTGAATATCGCTTCGCTCAGTTGCAGTTGTTGTTTGATCCGCGCGCTACTGGATCCGGCCAGTAACATATTAAGAAGGCGCAGGGCATGGGCGGTCCGACGATCCGGTGCCGTGGCCAGGCTTGGCGCGTTGAAGCTCATGATCAGGCGTGGGGAAGCTATCGGTGCATACAGGGTCAGTGACCGTTCACCGGCAGAAGCCAGCTCGACGGGGGCATGGGCCACGGGTGTCGCGCGCCGCTCAAGATGGCCGAAGTGCTGCTGTGCAAGGGCCTTGATCCGCTCAGGCGTTACATCGCCAACCACCACCAGCGTCGCATTGTTTGGCGAATACCAGGCCTGATACCACTGCCGCAATTGCACGGCGTTCATGCGTTGCAAATCGTGCATCCAGCCAATCGTCGGGGTGCGATAGCCGCTGGCCGGGTAGGCAATGCTGTTCAGTCGCTCGCGAGCCGAAGCGATGATTCCATCATCAACGTGCATCCGGCGCTCTTCCTGAATGACCTTGAGCTCCGGAGTGAAGTCCTGTTCATTGAGCTCGGCCGTACTCATCAGGTCAGCCAGTATTTCGAAAGCAACACCTGTCCGGGCAGAGGGCAGTGTCTGGTGAAACGACGTGTAGTCCGTGTAAGTTACGGCGTTTTCACTGGCGCCAAGCTTCTTCAGTATCGCCTCGAACTCTCCGGCGCAGGCCTTGCTGCTGCCTTTGTAGACCATGTGTTCGAGGGCGTGGGACAGGCCCGACTGGCCGGGCGGTTCGTAGCTTGCACCGACCTTGATCCAGAGTTGGGCGGTGACGATGGGGGAGCGGTGGTCCTCGCGCACGACAACCTTGAGGCCGTTATCCAGTACGAAGTCTTGCGTCGCAGGGGGGGTCGCCGCGCTGGCCATGAGCGGCAGCCAGGCGATGAAGGGCAGCACAAGCGTGCTGCATGAGATGTTCATCCGTGTTCATCCTCAGTGGTTTGCAGTTAATTGCGCAAACCACTGTGGATGATCCGTAAGGACGTCAGGCGGTAACTATGTAGTGCACTTCACGACCGGTTTGGGGTGGTCGTCTCGCGGGAATCAGAGGTGCGTTGCTCGCAGCTTGTCTGGAAATACCGTGCACCACAGCCGGTCCGCAAGGGACAGGAAACAATTGATGGTGGGTCCATTATTAATGTTCCGGAACCCCCAGCGGTTACTCGAAAGGGTTATCAGTAGGGGCCGGTAACGGCTTTTGCGGCACGGTCGGGCCAGCACTGACGATGACCATCTTGTCCATGCTCAGGTGTTTGTTCATGGCGGCCTTGACCTGCTCGACGGTCAGGGCCTGGGACTGTTGCATGAAGTCTTCCAGGTGACTCAACGGCAAATTAAAGTAGCCGATGACCGCCAGTTGATCGACGATATCGGCGTTGCTCGCGGTGGACAGCGGGAAGCTGCCGGCCAATCCGCGCTTGGCATCGTCAAGCTCTTTTTCGGTCGGGCCGGTCTCAAGGTAATCGGCCAGCACGTCCTGCACCAGTTTCACGGTGCCTTCGCTCATTTCGGCGCGGGTTTGCAGTTCGATCATGAACGGGCCACGCACCTGCTTTGGGGTGAGGCTCGAATACACGCCGTAAGTCAGGCCGCGTTTCTCGCGCACTTCGCTCATCAAGCGGGTGCCGAAGCCGCCGCCACCGAGAATCTGGTTACCCATGGACAACGCCGCGTAATCCGGGTCGTAGCGGTCGATGCCCAATTGCGCGAGTATCAGGTTGGTCTGCTTGGACGGGAACTCGATATGGCCGACGCTGGCCTTGGGCTCGACCGGTTGCGCGATTTTCGGCAAGGCTGGCCCTTTGGGCAGGGCGCTGGAAATCTGGGCAGCAATCGCTTCGGCTTCCGCGCGGGACAGGTCGCCGACCAGTGCGATCCCAACGTTACCGGCTGTATAGGCTTTCTCGTGGAAAGTACGCAGTTGCGCCAAAGTAATCGCCGGTACGGTTTCCGCCGTGCCGTAGCTGGAATGAGCGTACGGATGATCACCATACAAGCGGCTCATCAGTTCCAGGTTCGCCAATTTACCGGGGTCCTGCTTGTAATATTCGAAATGGGTGAATATCAGATTCTTCATGCGGGTTAACGAGTCGGCCGGGAAGATTGGTTTGCCCACGACTTCAGCGAACAGCTTCAGGGCCGGCTCGCGCTTGTCCTTGGCACTCAGGCTGCGCAGCGTAGCGACTGCCATGTCGTTATAAGTGTCGTTGCCGAAATTGGCGCCAAGGTCTTCGAAGCCCTGGGCAATGGCACTGGCGTCTTTGCCGGCCACTCCTTCGCCGAGCATGGCGTTGGTCAATAGCGCCAGACCGAGTGCGTTGCCGTCGTGGCTGCTGCCGGCGGCGAAGGTCAGGCGCATGTCGAACATCGGCAGTTCATGGGCTTCGACAAACAGCACCTTGGCACCGTTGGCTGTGTTCCAGGTTTGTACGTCAAGTTTGCGGGAGCTCGGTACTTTGCCGTCGAGCATCGCCAGTGATTCCACCGGCAGGTTGGGGCCATCAGGACCGTCAGTCTCATGAGTTGTTTCCTCGGGCAAGGCATGGGCAACACTCACGCGAGAGCGGGTGAAAAATGTGTGGGCCGCTTTCTGGATGTCCTCGGGAGTTACCTCCTGCAGACCGGCAAGTTCAGTATCCATCAGCTTCCACGACAGGCCGATTGTTTCCAGCTGTCCGATGGTGTGAGCCTGACTGTTGATCAAGTCTCGTTGGTAGACCAGTTGAGCGATCGCTCGAGCGCGCGCCCGCTCGATTTCTTCAGCAGAAGGCGCGGTGGTTTTGAGCTGTTCGAGCAGTCGCCACAGGCCGGCTTCAACCTGCTCTATGGTTTTGTGTTTCCGGACGTTAGGTGTCGCTGACAAGGTGAACAAGCTGTCGCCTCGGGTGTAGGGGGAGTAGTACGAGGACGCAAAGGAGACAAGCTCTTCACCACGTTGCAATAGCGCCGGGATACGGGCGCTATAACCACCATCAAGCAGGGACACAATCAGCCGCAAGGCGTTTACCGCGTGTTTGTCTTCGGCGGTGGCTATACCGGGCACGTTGAACGCCATGAGTATTTCCGGTTCCCGGGTCTGTGTGTGCACTGTAATCCTGCGTTCGCCTGGCTCTGCCAGTTCCAGCGGAATCTTGACTGGGGGGATGTCACGACTTTGGATCGGCCCGAACCAACGCTGGGCCAGAGTGACGACCTCTTCCGGTGTCACATCACCCACCACAACTAGCGTGGCATTGTTCGGCGCATACCAGGATTGGTACCAGTGACGCAGCTCTTCGATCTTCATGCGCTCAAGATCGGCCATCCAGCCAATGGTTGGCGTTCTGTAGCCGCTGCTGGGGAAAGTGATGGTAGAGAAGAGTTCTCGCGCCCTGCTCATCGAGCTGTCGTCGACACGCAGGCGGCGTTCTTCCTTGATGACTTCGATCTCTTTATTGAACTCTTCGGCTGGCAGGTGTGCGTTCACCATGCGGTCGGCTTCGAGTTCGAAGGCCACGCCAAGGTAGTCGCGGGACAGCAACTGGTAATAAACGGTAGCGTCGTCGCTGGTGAAGGCATTCTCCTCAGCGCCGAGGCTGCGCAATATTATCGATGCTTCACCGGGTCGGGTTTTATTGCTGCCCTTGAACACCATGTGTTCCAGGGCGTGGGATAGCCCCGATTGCCCCGGATGTTCATAGCTGGAACCGACTTTGTACCAGAGCTGGGAGATCACCACAGGTGCTCGATGATCTTCGCGAACGATGATCTTCAGGCCATTTTCGAGAGTGCACTCATGCGTAGGGGTTGGAGTTCGTTCAGTCATTGGCTTGTTCATCCATTGGTTATTCATTGCATCCATGCGAGACATTTCGCACGTCAACGATGATCCAGGAGCAGAGGAACAAGCCACCTCAGATGTGTTGCGTTTTAAGAAGCCACCGTGGTGCCGGGCAAGCCATCGGCCTGCCCGTGCGCTTTACTCGGCAGGGTTTTCAGTGCTGCGCTGCCACAATGAGTAATACACGCGCCCGGATTTCTGTTCCCGGTGCAGGCGCCAGTTCTCCGGCAGGCCCAGGGTCGACGGCGCCGACTCGCTTTCGGTGTACACCCAGGCGTCTTCGGCCAGCCATTGGCGCTCTTCGAGCAACTTGCAGACGGTGGGCAGCAGGTCCTGGTTGAACGGCGGGTCAAGGAACACCAGGTCGTAGGCCGTTGCGGTCTGGGTTTCCAGGTAGCGCAGGGCGTCGGCGGTCTGGACCTGGCCGTTGGTGCAACGCAATGTGCCCAGGTGTTCCTTCAGGCTGGACACCGCGATGCTGCTGGCGTCCAGCGCCTGACCCATGGCTGCGCCGCGGGACAGGGCTTCGAGGAACAGCGCGCCACTGCCGGTGAACGGGTCGAGTACCTTGGCACCGGGTACATAAGGTGCGAGCCAGTTGAACAGGGTTTCACGCACTCGGTCCGGCGTCGGGCGCAGGCCCGGGGCGTCGGGGAAGCTCAGCTTGCGGCTGCGCCATTCACCGCCGATGATGCGCAACTGGTTTATGCCGTTGTGGACGTTTTTGGCGGGTTTTTTAGGGTGGGCCATTAATGCTCCGGAACCCCGAGCGGCTGCTCGGAAGGTTTATCAGTAGGGGCCGGTAACGGCTTTTGCGGCACGGTCGGGCCAGCGCTGACGATGACCATCTTGTCCGTACTCAGGTGTTTGTTCATGGCGGCTTTGACCTGCTCGACGGTCAAGGCCTGGGACTGTTGCATGAAGTCTTCCAGGTGACTCAGCGGCAAGTTGTAAAAACCGATGGCGCCCAGCTGACCGACGATATCGGCGTTGCTGGCGGTGGACAGCGGGAAGCTGCCGGCCAGTTCGCGCTTGGCGTCGTCCAGCTCTTTTTCGGTCGGGCCGGTATTAAGGTAGTCGGCCAGTACATCCTGCACCAGTTTCAGGGTGCCCTCGCTCATCTCGGCACGGGTTTGCAGGTTGATCATGAACGGGCCGCGTGCCTGCATCGGGGTGAAGCCCGAATACACGCCGTAAGTCAGGCCACGCTTTTCGCGCACTTCACTCATCAAGCGGGTGCCGAAGCCGCCGCCACCGAGAATCTGGTTACCCATGGACAACGCCGCATAGTCCGGGTCGTCGCGATCGATGCCCAGTTGCGCAAGCATCAGGTTGGTCTGCTTGGACGGGAACTCGATATGGCCGACGCTGGCCTTGGGCTCGACCGGTTGCGCGATTTTCGGCAAGGCCGGGCCTTTGGGCAGGGCGCTGGAAACCTGGGCGGCAATCGCTTCAGCTTCCGCGCGGGACAGGTCGCCGACCAGCGCGATCACCACATTACCGGCTGCGTAGGCTTTCTCGTGGAAAACACGCAGCTGTGCCTGGGTTATCGCCGGGACGGTTTTCGCCGTGCCATCGCTGGCGTGTGCGTACGGGTGATCACCGTACAAGCGGTTCATCAGTTCCAGGCTCGCCAGTTTGCCGGGGTTCTGTTTCTGGTATTCAAAACCGGCGAGCATCTGGTTCTTGATGCGGGCCAGCGAGTCGGCAGGGAAAGTCGGCTTGCCGATGACTTCGGCGAACAGCTTCAGGGCCGGTTCGCGCTTGTCCTTGGCACTCAGGCTGCGCAGCGAAGCGATTGCCATGTCCTTATAAGCGCCGTTGCCGAAATCGGCACCCAGGCCTTCGAAGCCCTGGGCAATGGCACCGACGTCCTTGCCGGCCACACCTTCGTTGAGCATGGCGTTGGTCAACACCGCCACGCCCGGTGCATCGCCGTCCTGGCTGCTGCCGGCAGCGAAGATCAGGCGCATGTCGAACATCGGCAGCTCATGGGCTTCGACAAACAGCACCTTGGTGCCTTCGGCGGTGTTCCAGGTCTGCACGTCCAGCTTGCGGTGTTGCGGTGCCTTGCCGTTGAGTTCGGTCAGCGATTGCAGTTTCTGGCTGGCCTTGGCCTTGTCGAGGGCTTCGCTGGCATTGGTTTCACCGGAGCGCGACAGATAGAACGCGGCGGAGCCGATAACGGCGACGGCGACCAGGCCGATCAGGGCCAGGCGGGAGGGTTTACGCTCACTCATGAGTCGTCTCCAGAGGCAATACATGGGCGACGCTGAGACGTTCGCGGGTGAAGTACAGCTTGGCGGCTTTCTGGATGTCTTGCGGCGTGACGCTTTCCAGATCGGCCAGTTCGGTGTCCATCAGTTTCCATGACAGGCCGACCGTTTCCAGTTGGCCGATGGCGGTGGCCTGGCTGGTGATCGAGTCGCGCTCGAAGACCAGGCCGGCGATGACTTGTGCGCGTACGCGTTCCAGTTCTTCGGCGGTTGGCGCCGTGGTTTTCAACTGGTCGAGCAGCTTCCACAAACCGGCTTGCGCCTGGGCGATGGTCTTGTGTTTCTGCGAGTTTGGCGATGCCGACAGAGTGAAGAGGCTGTCGCCACGGGTGTAGGCGTCGTAACTCGACGAGCCGCCGGACACCAGTTCTTCTCCGCGTTCCAGTTGCGTCGGGATGCGCCCGCTGTAGCCGCCGTCGAGCAGCGCCGAGATCAGACGCAGGGCATTGACCAGGCGCTTGTCTTCGGCGGTGGCGATGCTCGGCACGTTGAAGGCCAGCATCAGGCTGGGCAGTTGGGTCTGTACGTGCAGAGTGATCTGGCGCTCGCCTGGTTCGGCCAGTTCCAGCGGTTTTTTTGCGGCGGGCACATCACGCTTGGCGATCGGGCCGAAATAGCGTTGGGCCAGGGTTTTGACTTCGTCCGGAGTGACATCGCCAACCACCACCAGCGTAGCGTTGTTGGGCACGTACCAGGTTTCGTACCAGTGGCGCAGCTCTTCGACCTTCATCCGCTCAAGGTCGGCCATCCAGCCGATGGTCGGCGTGTGATAGCCGCTGGCCGGGTAGGCCATGGCCTTGAAGCGCTCGTAGGCCTTGGCCATCGGCTTGTCGTCGGTACGCAGGCGACGTTCTTCCTTGATGACCTCGATTTCCTTGGCGAACTCGTCGGGCGGCAGGCGCAGGCTGGCCATGCGGTCGGCTTCCAGCTCGAAGGCAACGCCCAGGCGATCACGGGCCAGCACCTGGTAGTACGCGGTGAAGTCGTCACTGGTGAATGCGTTTTCTTCGGCGCCGAGGTCGCGCAGGATCAGCGAGGCTTCGCCGGGGCCGACTTTCTCGCTGCCCTTGAACATCATGTGCTCCAGAGCGTGGGACAAACCGGTATTACCCGGCGTCTCGTAGCTGGAGCCGACCTTGTACCAGACCTGGGAAACCACCACGGGCGCACGATGGTCTTCGCGCACGACCACCTTCAAGCCATTGTCGAGAGTGAATTCGTGGGTGGGTTGCGGGTCGGCAGCCAAGGCCGAAAGGGGCAGGCAAACTGTGCTGAGCAGCAGGCCTGCGGCGCGGCGGGCAAGAGCATTCATTCGTTTTCAAACCTTTGGGGCTGCCCGCTTGGTCTTAGCGTCAGCGGGCGAGAGGTAGGGCGTGTCATCAATCATTACCAGTACCGCGCCGGAGCCTGATAGTGCGCAGGGCAAGGCGCGAGGAGTGTAGTTTGGTATTCCAAATAAACTCCGAGCAACGCAGCCCTGCGCACTATCAGGCCCGGCCCTCCGGGTGGTCGCCTGAAAGCGGGCCATACTGCGTTGCAGTCCTTGGCAAGGAAAGCACATTCCCTGCGGCCTGCGCCTTGTCTGGCCCGCTTTCAGGCGGCCACGCGGTACTGGTAATGATTGATGACACGCCCTAGGATACTGATCCGTTTTAGCGGCGGCCACGCCTATCAGGCCTTTATGCTTGATCAGGTTGAATGGGTTTGCGACGGAAGGTGGATATTTATCAACTGAATTCCGCGTTTTCGCCGATTTTGCTGCTTTAGTCCTATGAGAAATCGATTCCTTGAGGCGCCGATGAGCACCTCGACAAAATGTTGCGCGTGAACAAGCTGGGTGAAACACAGTCTGTTCTGCATCGAATATTTATTTGCCGGGGCGCCATTGGCGCGTCGCTACCGTGAGATAGCCGTCCTCCATGTTTGGTTCCAACGACGACAAGAAGACCCCAGCTGCGGCTGGCGAGAAAAAAAGCCTGTTCGGATGGCTGCGCAAAAAGCCGCAGGAACCCGTCGTCGAACAGCCACAAGCCATTTCTGAACCAGCGCCGACGCCGGTCCCGGTAATAGAAGAAGCGCCCGCGTCGGTTGTTTTGCCGATTGCCGAGCCGTTGCAGCAACCCAAGGTTGAAGCCGCTCCCGAACCCGTCAGCGAAATCGTCACCGAACAGCCGTTGGCCCCGACGGCCGAGCCGTGGTTGACCCTGCCGGTGGCCGAAGAACCCGTGGCATTGGTCGAAAATGACCTGGCTCCTCACGTGACACCACTGATTCCGGCTCCGGTAGCGTTTACGCCTGCACCGGCTCATGTGCCTGTGGTCGAACCTATTGTTGAACCAGCCGTCGTAGCCGAGCCTGTGCCTGTTGTCAGCCAGCCAGAGGTTCCGGTATTCGTTGCTCCGGTTGCTCAAGCACCGGCACCCGCTCCGATTCCTGAGCCGATCGCGGTACCCGTTGAAGCTCCGGCGGAGCTGGTACGCACCGAAGAAACCAAAGCCGGTTTCTTCGCCCGCCTCAAGCAGGGCCTGTCCAAGACCAGCGCCAGTATCGGCGAAGGCATGGCCAGCCTGTTCCTGGGCAAAAAGGTTATTGATGACGAGCTGCTCGAAGACCTCGAAACCCGTTTGCTGACCGCCGACGTTGGTGTTGAAGCCACCTCGGTGATCATTCAGCGTTTGACGCAGAAGGTTGCGCGCAAGGAGCTGGCCGACGCCGATGCCCTGTACAAATCCCTGCAAGCCGAGCTGGCAGCGATGCTCAAGCCTGTCGAGCAGCCGCTGAAAATCACCTCGCAGAACAAGCCGTTCGTGATTCTGGTCGTCGGCGTCAACGGTGCCGGCAAGACCACAACCATCGGCAAGCTGGCGAAGAAACTGCAGCTGGAAGGCAAGAAAGTCATGCTCGCCGCCGGCGATACCTTCCGTGCCGCGGCGGTGGAGCAATTGCAGGTCTGGGGTGAGCGCAACAAGATCCCGGTGATCGCGCAGCACACTGGCGCCGACTCGGCCTCGGTGATCTTCGATGCCGTGCAGGCCGCCAAAGCCCGTGGCATCGATGTGTTGATCGCCGACACCGCCGGCCGCCTGCACACCAAAGACAACCTGATGGAAGAGCTGAAAAAGGTTCGTCGGGTGATCGGCAAGCTCGACGCCGACGCCCCGCACGAAGTGCTGTTGGTGCTTGACGCCGGCACCGGCCAGAACGCCATCAACCAGGCCAAGCAATTCAACCAGACCGTCGAACTGACCGGCCTGGCGCTGACCAAGCTCGACGGCACCGCCAAGGGCGGGGTGATTTTCGCCCTGGCCAAGCAATTCGGCCTGCCGATCCGCTACATTGGCGTCGGCGAAGGCATCGATGATTTGCGTACCTTTGAAGCAGAACCCTTTGTCCAGGCATTGTTTGCCGAACGGGAGCGTTCATGATTCGTTTCGAACAGGTCGGTAAGCGCTACCCGAACGGTCACGTCGGCTTGCATGAGCTGAGCTTTCGAGTCCGTCGTGGCGAGTTCTTGTTTGTCACCGGCCATTCCGGCGCCGGTAAATCCACGCTGTTGCGCCTGTTGCTGGCGATGGAGCGCCCGACCAGCGGCAAGCTGCTGCTCGCCGGGCAAGACCTGAGCACCATCAGCAACGCGCAGATTCCTTTCTTGCGCCGGCAGATCGGCGTGGTGTTCCAGAATCACCAGTTGCTGTTCGATCGCACGGTGTTCAATAACGTCGCGCTGCCTTTGCAGATCCTGGGGCTGTCCAAGGCCGAGATCGCCAAGCGCGTGGACTCGGCACTGGAGCGCGTGGCGCTGTCGGATAAAACCGATCTGTACCCGGGCGACCTGTCCACCGGTCAGCAGCAGCGCGTCGGCATCGCCCGCGCCATCGTCCATCGTCCGGCCTTGCTGCTGGCGGATGAACCGACCGGTAACCTCGACCCGCGTCTGGCCGCCGAGATCATGGGCGTGTTCGAAGACATCAATCGCCTGGGTACCAGCGTGCTGATCGCCAGTCACGACCTGGCCCTGATCGCCCGCATGCGCCATCGCATGCTGACGTTGCAACGCGGTCGATTGATCGGTGACGGGGAGGCCGCGGTATGAGTGCAACACGTAGCCCCAAGGTTTCCGAGCGTGTGGCCCCGAAGGCCGCCGATCCGCAGCCGCAAAAGAAAAAACGCGATGATGACGACGGGCCGGACTTTGCCACGTTGTTCCGCGCCTGGATCGAAAGTCATCGTGCCAGTCTGGTGGACAGCCTGCGCCGCCTGGGCAAGCAGCCCATCGGCAGTTTCTTCACCTGCATGGTGATGGCGGTGGCCCTGAGTTTGCCCATGGGGCTGTCACTTTTGCTAAGTAACGTCGAGCGCCTCGGTGGCTCCTGGCAGCGTGCGGCACAGATTTCCCTGTATCTGGACCTTGAGGCCAAGTCGGCCGAAGGTGAATCTCTGCGCGATCAGATCAAGGGCATGCCTGGCGTCGCCGAGGCCGAATATGTTGGCCGGGATCAGGCGCTGGAAGAGTTCCAGCAACAGTCCGGGCTGGGCGAGGCGCTCAAGGAATTGCCGGAGAACCCGCTGCCGGGCGTGGTCCTGGTGACGCCGAACGAAGTCGACAAGCCGGCCCTTGAAGCATTAAGACAAAAACTATCCGAGTTACCGAAGGTACAACAGGCGCAACTTGATTTAGTCTGGGTCGAGCGTCTGGCAGCCATCCTCAAGCTGGGTGACCGTTTTGTCTTCGGTCTGACCGTGCTTCTGGTTTCTGCATTACTTTTGGTGATAGGCAATACCATTCGTCTTCATATTGAAAACCGCCGCACAGAGATAGAAGTGATTAAACTGGTTGGCGGCACTGACAGCTATGTGCGCAGGCCCTTTCTGTATATGGGCGCGTTGTATGGCTTCGGTGCGGGGATTCTGTCCTGGGGCGTCCTGGCGTTCGGCCTTGATTGGCTGAACGACGCGGTGGTAGGGCTGGCCGGTTTGTACGGCAGTGATTTTGCACTGGCTGGAGTGCCAGTTGCCGACGGTCTGTCTCTCTTGCTTGGCGCGGTGCTGTTGGGGTATATCGGTGCATGGATTGCAGTCGCACGCCACCTGAGGGAGCTTGCGCCTAAGTAGTATCATTTTGCTCGTATTGACCTTTCAGCGTTTTTGGGTTTTAGGGAACTTGTCTTTCGGTTTCCGGTCAATTTTCGCAGTGCTGAACTGCACGAGTTTGTAAGTCGGAGGTTTTTTCGTATGACCAATTCTTTGCAACCTGCATATGCTCTGGTCCCGGGTGCGAACCTGGAGGCCTATGTGCACACCGTCAACAGCATTCCATTGCTGTCGCCGGAGCAGGAGCGTGAACTGGCCGAGAGTCTCTATTATGAGCAGGATTTGGGGGCGGCTCGGCAGATGGTGCTCGCCCACCTGCGTTTTGTCGTACATATCGCCCGTAGCTATTCCGGCTACGGCCTGGCCCAGGCTGACCTGATCCAGGAAGGCAACGTCGGCCTGATGAAGGCCGTGAAGCGCTTCAACCCGGAAATGGGCGTGCGCCTGGTGTCCTTTGCCGTGCACTGGATCAAGGCGGAAATCCACGAGTTCATCCTGCGCAACTGGCGCATCGTGAAAGTCGCGACCACCAAGGCCCAGCGCAAGTTGTTCTTCAACCTGCGCAGCCAGAAGAAGCGTCTGGCCTGGCTGAACAACGAAGAAGTCCATCGCGTAGCGGAAAGCCTGGGTGTAGAGCCTCGGGAAGTGCGCGAGATGGAAAGCCGCCTGACCGGCCATGACATGGCCTTCGACCCGGCTGCCGAAGCGGACGACGACAGTGCTTTCCAGTCGCCGGCCAACTATCTGGAAGACCACCGGTACGACCCGGCCCGTCAACTGGAAGATGCCGACTGGAGCGACAACTCCAACCACAACCTGCACGAAGCGCTGGAAGTGCTGGACGACCGCAGCCGTGACATCCTCTACCAGCGCTGGCTGGCGGAAGAAAAAGCCACGTTGCATGACCTGGCGCAGAAGTACAACGTGTCGGCCGAGCGTATTCGTCAGCTTGAGAAGAGTGCGATGAACAAGCTCAAGTTGTCGATCGCTGCGTAATCGGCGAGCAGGCAATAAAAAACGCCCCGGTCATTGATCGGGGTGTTTTGTTTTCAGGCTCAAAAGATCGCAGCCTTCGGCAGCTCCTACATAGGATTGCGTACCCCAGTAGGAGCTGCCGAAGGCTGCGATCTTTGATTTTTTCAGTTACTGCGCCCAAGGCGCCCGACGCGAATCGTTCAGCCCGACCAGATAGCTGTCGCCACCCAGTTGGCTCATCTGTCGCCGAATCCAGCCTGCGCGTCGCGCCACGTAAGCGGTCGGATGGCTCGCACTCCACACGCGAGGATTGGGCAATACCGCAGCCAACAAGCTCGATTGCTGACGGCTCAGGTTCTTGGCGCTCACACCAAAGTGATGCCGGGCCGCCGCTTCGGCGCCAAACACGCCGTCATCCCACTCGACGCTGTTGAGGTACACCTCAAGAATTCGCTGCTTGGGCCAGAGCACTTCGATCAGTCCGGTGAACCAGGCTTCCAGGCCTTTGCGCAGCCAGCTGCGGCCAGACCACAGGAACAGATTTTTCGAAACCTGCTGGCTCAGGGTGCTGGCGCCACGGATCGAACCGCCGCGCTCGTTATGGGCAAACGCCGCCTGAATCGCGCCGATATCGAAGCCCCAGTGCTCCGGGAATTTTTGGTCTTCGCCGGCAATCACCGCGACTTTCAGGTCATCGGAGATCTCGTCCCAGGGTTTCCAGGTCCGTTGCAGGTCGATGGGTTCGCCGTCAAACCAGGACTCGATCTTGCGCTCGACCATCAGCGTCGTCCCCGGCGGCGGCACCACGCGAAAGATCAGCACCAGCAATACGCTGCCACCCATGAACCAGAGCACGGCCTTGGAGAAATGACGGAAATAGATACGCAGCATAGAGATGGCTTGGCCGAACCCGTTGAGCGGGCCATTATACAGACCCTTTGAATCGAAACTGACTGGAGTTCTGCATGCTGCGTGGCTTTGTGATGCTGGCCGCTTTTTTCGGCTTCACCGGTGTCGGCCTCGGGGCCTTTGCCGCCCATGGCCTGAAGAGCCGCCTGAGCGCCGATTACCTGGCGATCTTCCACACTGGCGTCACCTATCAACTGGTGCACGCCCTGGCGTTGCTCGGTGTTGCAGCGCTGGCCACGCAAATTCCCGGTCGACTCGCCACCTGGGCCGCTGCATCGTTTGCCATCGGTATCCTGCTGTTCTCCGGTAGCCTGTATGTATTGACGCTGACGGGCATCAGCAAGTTCGGCATCATCACCCCGTTCGGTGGTCTGGCCTTTCTGGTGGGTTGGTTTTGCCTCGGACTTGCCGCCTGGCGCCTGAGCTGACTTAACGGTCCATTTCATGACGAATGGCTTGGGTCGGCCTGACTGATCGGGCTAGAATGCCAGCCCCTAAAAATGATGGCGGCATCCGGCATGCGCATTCAGTTGAACGGCGAATCCCTTGAACTGCCCGACGGTGAAACCGTTGCGGCCCTGCTGACCCGTCTGGACCTGACCGGACGCCGGGTGGCGGTCGAACTCAATCTGGATATCGTCCCGCGCAGTCAGCTCGCAGACACCACGTTGAACGACGGCGACAACGTCGAAGTGGTGCACGCCATCGGCGGCGGCTAGCAGCCTCGGCCCAGTGGCCACAGAATTCAGCAAGTACCTCACCCCTACAGAGGATTTTCCATGAGCATCGTTCGCAGCGACAAGCCTTTCGTCCTGGCCGGTCGTACTTACCAGTCGCGTTTGCTGGTCGGTACCGGCAAGTACCGTGACATGGAAGAAACCCGCCTGGCCATCGAAGCCTCGGGTGCCGAGATCGTCACCTTCGCCGTGCGCCGCACGAACCTTGGCCAGATCGAGGGCGAGCCGAACCTGCTCGATGTGCTGTCGCCGGATCGCTACACTTTCCTGCCGAACACCGCCGGTTGCTACGACGCCATCGAAGCCGTGCGCACCTGCCGCCTGGCCCGTGAGCTGCTCGATGGCCACAACCTGGTGAAGCTGGAAGTGCTGGCCGACCAGAAAACCCTGTTCCCCAACGTGATCGAAACCCTCAAGGCCGCCGAAACGCTGGTCAAGGAAGGCTTCGACGTGATGGTCTACACCAGTGATGATCCGATCATCGCCCGTCAATTGGCGGAAATCGGCTGTATCGCGGTGATGCCGCTGGCCGGTCTGATCGGCTCTGGTCTGGGGATCTGCAACCCGTACAACCTGCAGATCATCCTCGAAGAAGCCAAAATCCCGGTGCTGGTGGATGCCGGTGTCGGTACTGCTTCCGACGCTACCATTGCCATGGAACTGGGTTGTGATGCGGTGCTGATGAATTCGGCCATCGCCCACGCCCAGCAGCCGGTCATGATGGCTGAAGCCATGAAACATGCGATCGTCGCAGGCCGCCTGGCTTACCTCGCCGGCCGCATGCCGAAAAAACTCTATGCCAGCGCCTCTTCGCCGCTGGATGGTCTGATCAAGTAAGAGCCATTGATGACTGAATCGAACGACACGCCAATCCAGACGGAAGAAGGCGACGAGCGCCAACACCGCCGCATCAAGAGCTTCGTGATGCGCGCCGGGCGCATGACCGAAGGCCAGCAAAAGGGCCTGGAGCAGGGCACTCCGCTGTTCGTGCTGCCGCTGGCCGACGCGCCGGTGGATTTCGACCAAGTGTTCGGTCGCTCGGCACCGCGCTCGCTGGAAATCGGTTTCGGTATGGGCCATTCGCTGCTGGAAATGGCCGCCGCTTCGCCGGATCAGGATTTCATTGGCGTCGAGGTTCACCGTCCGGGTGTCGGGGCGCTGCTCAATGGCGTGCTGACGCAAGGCCTGACCAACCTGCGGGTCTACGATTGTGATGCCATCGAAGTGCTCAACCGTTGCGTGGCCGATAACAGCCTCGATCGCCTGATGCTGTTTTTCCCGGACCCATGGCACAAGAGCCGTCACCACAAGCGTCGTATCGTTCAGGCGTCCTTCGCTGAGCTGGTGCGCAGCAAGTTGAAAGTCGGCGGCATTCTGCACATGGCCACCGACTGGGAACCGTACGCCGAGTACATGCTGGAAGTGATGAACGTTGCGCCGGGTTACCGCAACCTCGCCGAAGACGGCAAGTGCGTGCCACGCCCGGCCGAACGGCCGATCACCAAGTTCGAACGCCGTGGCGAACGTCTTGGGCATGGGGTTTGGGATTTGAAGTTCGAGAAGCAGTCCTAAGCATCACCCAATACAAACTGTGGGAGCGGGCTTGCTCGCGAAGGCGTCGTGTCAGTCGACATTAATGTTGTCTGATGCACCGCTTTCGCGAGCAAGCCCGCTCCCACAGTTGTTTTAAGGTGTGGCTGAGATCAGCGGCGGTCTGCCACAACGCCAATCAACACCAGCACCACCAGCAGCACCGGCGCCAGGCTGTAGTTGTTGAACTGGCTCAAGCCGCGCACGACCCACGGCGTGGCATAGATCAGCGCCGCGCCGCTGCCGATCATGCACAGCAGGGACATCAGTGGCACGCGCAAGGCGCCGGCGATGCTGCCCAGGCGTTGCTCGACCCAGCCTTTGAAATCCGCACCAAACAGCACCAGCAGGCAGCCCACCAGGGCCAGGGCGATTTCCGAGAGGTTGCTGCGGCTCCAGCGAGACACGGTGGCAAGCAGGTCGAGTACCAAATCCATTCGATTTCCTTATGTCAGAAATTTCTGCAGCAAGTCGTTGAGGAAGAGTTGTCCGCGTTCGGTGGCTACCAGACGTGACGGTTCGACCTGCAACAGGCCGCTTTGTTCGGCTTCGCGGCGGCCTTCAGCAAGGCTTTCCAGTGTCATGCCGGTGCGTTCCGGGTACAGCCGTGATTCGACGCCTTTAGTCAGGCGCAGCGCGTTCATCAGGAATTCGAACGGCATTTCATCGTTGCCCAGCGCTTTCTCGCCGGCCTGGAAGCTTTTTGCCGGATTCAGGTAATCCTTCGGCAGGCGGGTCTTCCAGGTGCGAATGATGCGCCCGTCCGGATGGCTGAGCTTGCCATGGGCGCCGGCGCCGATGCCGATGAAGTCGCCAAAACTCCAGTAATTGAGGTTGTGGCGCGCCGGGCGACCGGGCAGGGCATAGGCCGAGACCTCGTATTGCGCGTAACCATGTTCAGCCAGCAGCGCTTGTCCGGCTTCCTGTATGTCCCACAGCGTGTCGTCTTCCGGCAGCGTCGGCGGCTGGTTCCAGAACACCGTGTTCGGTTCCAGGGTCAGTTGATACCACGACAGGTGTGTCGGCTTCAGGGCGATGGCTGTGCGCAGGTCGGCCAAGGCATCGTCCAGGGACTGATTGGGCAAGCCATGCATCAAGTCCAGGTTGAAGTTGTCGAACCCGGCCTGTCGCGCCATGCCGGCGGCGCGTACGGCTTCGTCGCCGTTGTGAATCCGCCCCAGGGCCTCGAGCTTCTCTTGCTGGAAGCTCTGGATGCCGATCGACAGGCGATTGATCCCCAGTTTCCGGTACGCGACGAACTTGTCTTGCTCGAAGGTCCCCGGATTGGCTTCCAGCGTGATTTCGATGTCGCTGGCAAACGGGATGCGTTGTTCGATGCCTTTGAGCAAGCGACCCAGCGAATCAGCACTGAACAGGCTTGGCGTGCCGCCACCGAAGAAAATCGAGCTCAGCTCTCGACCATAAACGGCGTGCAGGTCCTGATCGAGATCGGCCAGCAATGCGTCGACGTACTCTTCTTCCGGCAGCACGGGGCTGGCGGTGTGGGAGTTGAAGTCGCAATAAGGGCATTTGCGCACGCACCACGGGATGTGGATATACAGCGCCAGCGGCGGCAGCACAGGCAGGGCCGCCCGAGGCGATTGAGCGGCGCCGCCGAAGATCAGCGGCGACGCGGATGATTCACGGGTCATTTCAAGCCCAGGCGCTGGCGCAGCAGATCCATTGCACGGGCGCGGTGGCTGATCTGGTTCTTGTCGCCCGGGCTCATTTCGGCACTGGAGCAATCGCGCTCCGGCACCCAGAACAGCGGGTCGTAGCCAAAACCGTGTTCGCCGCTGGCCTGGGTCAGGATCCGCCCGTGCCACAAACCTTCGCAGAGAATCGGCAACGGATCATCGGCGTGGCGCACCAGTGCCAGCACGCACACGAACTGCGCACCACGTTCGGCCTCAGGCACGTCTTTCAATACGTCGAGCAGCTTGGCGTTGTTCGCCGCATCGCCCTTGCCGTCGGCATAACGCGCCGAGTAGATGCCTGGCGCGCCGCCAAGGAAGTCCACCGCCAGCCCGGAATCGTCGGCCAACGCCGGCAGGCCGGAAATGCGCGCGGCATTGCGGGCCTTGAGGATGGCGTTTTCGACGAACGACAAACCAGTCTCTTCGGGCTCGACACTGCTGAACTCGCCGATCGAGCGCAGATGCACCGACTCGCCGAGCATGGCCTGGAGTTCCTTGAGTTTGCCGGCGTTATGGCTGGCCAGTACGAGTTGCGTGAAGTTGATCATTGGCCAGGGAAGAGCTCTTGGTTGAAATTGATGGTGTTTATCTTGTCGCCGGTCTGCACCTTGATGTTGAAGGTGCGGACTTCCTGCTGGGGTACCGGGTATTGGGCGATGTAGTAGATCGCTCCTTGCTCGGTGACCTGCTTGAAGTTCAGTGTATAGCTTTGGCTGGTCAGGTCTTTGACGGTGCCGCTGACCTCGGCCGTCATCGGCGTGCCGGCCTTGATCACTGTAATGTTGATCACGCCCTGATCCTTGCTGCGAGTCAGTTGGGCGGCCTTGGCAACGTCCGGTAGCAGGTAGGTGGAGTTGAAGGTGTTGTAGTGCACCGTCACGTCACCGAAGGTTTCCTTGCGTTCGCTCTTGATGGCGTCGGCGGCCATGGCGGTGATGCTCAGGCAGGCAGTGAGTAGAAACAACGCTAGACGACCCATGATCGTTCTCCTTGAAATAGGGTGGATCAGACTGCGACCTTGTGATCGGAAAGTCCCGGGCTGCTGACCCGGTAGATACCGATCTCACCTAACAGATTAGGCCATAGCTTGCTGGCCCACCCGTGCCGATGCTGTTGATCCACGGCAAGCCGATCAATGACCTTCGCTTCACGTTCGCGACACAAGGCTTCAAAGTCCGCGAAGGTGCAGAAGTGAATGTTCGGCGTGTTGTACCAGGTGTACGGCAGGAACTCGGAAACCGGCATGCGGCCCTTGCTCGCCAGGTACCAGCGGCAGCGCCAATGACCGAAATTCGGGAAAGTGATGATGCACTGACGGCCGACGCGCAGCATTTCCTCGAGGATCCTGTCCGGGTAGTGCACCGCTTGCAGCGCCTGGGTCATGACCACGACATCGAAACTGTTGCTGGCAAAGTTGCCCAGGCCCTTGTCCAGGTCCTGTTCGATGACGTTGATGCCCTTGGCCACGCACTCGGCGATGTTGTCGGCGTCGTTTTCCAGGCCATAACCGGTGACTTGCTTGTTATCGCGCAGCCAGGTCAGCAGCTCGCCATCGCCGCACCCGAGGTCGAGCACGCGGCTGCCGGCGGGGATCCATTCCTGGATGATTTCCAGATCAGCTCTCATGGCTTTCTCACAACGTAATGCGGTTCATGTAATTGCCGAATGCCTGCAGGTAGCGCGGGATCGGAATCAGGAAGGCGTCGTGGCCTTGCGGAGCGTCGATCTCGAGGTAGCAGACGTCCTTGCGCGCGGCCATCAGTGCGTCCACCAGCTCCCGCGAGCGGGCAGGGGAGAAGCGCCAGTCGGTGGTGAACGACATCACGCAGAACCTGGCTTTTGCACCTTCAAAGGTTTTCGCCAGGTTATCGTCGAAGTTCGCTGCCGGATCGAAGTAATCGAGCGCTTTGGTCATCAACAGGTACGTGTTGGCATCGAAGCGCCCGGAGAACTCTTCGCCCTGGTAGCGCAGGTAGCTTTCCACCTGGAACTCGACGCTGTGGAAGTCGTAGTTGAGCTTCTCGCTCTTGAGCCCGCGGCCGAATTTCTCGCCCATGGAGTCGTCGGACAGGTAGGTGATATGCCCGACCATCCGCGCCAGCATCAGGCCGCGCTTGGGGATCACGTTGTGTTCCTGGAACGAGCCGCCGTGGAATTCAGGGTCGGTGAGGATCGCCTGGCGCGCCACTTCGTTGAACGCGATGTTCTGTGCCGACAGCTTGGGCGCCGAGGCGATGGCCAGGCAATGACGGATGCGGTCTGGGTAGGTGATGCTCCATTGCATCGCCTGCATGCCGCCGAGGCTGCCGCCGATCACGGCCGCGAACTGGGCGATGCCGAGACGATCGGCCAGGCGGGCCTGGCTGTGCACCCAATCCTCGACGGTTAACACCGGGAAGTCGGCGCCGAACGGCTTGCCGGTGTCCGGGTTGATGCTGCTCGGGCCGGTGGAGCCGTTGCAGCCGCCGAGGTTGTTCAGGCTGACCACGAAGAACTTGCTGGTGTCGATCGGCTTGCCGGGACCGATGCAGCTGTCCCACCAACCGGGCTTGCGGTCGTCGACGCTGTGGTAGCCGGCGGCGTGGTGGTGACCGGACAGGGCGTGGCAGATCAGCACGGCGTTGCTCGCCGTGGCATTGAGCGTGCCGTAGGTTTCGTAAATCAGGTCATAGGCCGGGAGCGAACGGCCGCAGGCCAATGCCAGGGGTTCGCTGAAGTGCGCCACTTGCGGCGTCACCAGACCAACAGAATCGGGGGGGAAGGCAGCTGGCATCGACCCTGCTCTCATTGAAATGAGGCGTAAGTCTAAAGACCGCTGGGGTAAGCGGCAAGCAAAGGCCGGGCCTGATTTCATTCAGTAAGACTGAGGTGCACCATTCGCGAGCAAGCCCGCTCCCACAGGGGGACGCATTCCAATGTGGGAGCGGGCTTGCTCGCGAATGAGGCGACTCGGTGGATCAGGCTGGACGCACCAGATCAGGCAAGTCCGGCAGCTTCTTCGGCGAACAGATCCGCACCCGTTTCTGCCGGTTCAACTCGCCGCTGAGCAGGCTGACCTGGCTCTTGGATACGCCAAAGGCCTTGGCCAGGAACGCCATCAGATACGCGTTTGCCTTGCCCTCGACCGGCGGCGCGGTCAGGCGGATCTTCAGGCGATCGCCGTGCAGCCCGCAGAAGTCATCGCTACGGGCTGCCGGTTGCAGGTGACACTCCAGAATCAGGTCGTCACCGTCCCAGCGAAACCAGCTCACCGGGTCAGATCAACACGCGGAGGATTTCCGGCATCATGGTCATGGCGGCGAGGTTGTTGATCACCAGCATGTCGAACAGCTTGAGTGCCAGGAACGCAAAGATCGGCGACAGGTCCAGACCGCCCAGGTTCGGCAGGAACTTGCGGAACGGCGCCAGGGCCGGTTCGCAGACGTCGTTCACCAGTTCGGCGCCGGGGTTATGGCTGCCCGGGGCGACCCAGGACAGGATCACGCTGATGATCAGGGCGAAGAAGAAAATCTTCATGAACAGCGCGGTCACCCCGATGATCGACCAGATCAGCAGTTGCAGCGGGTTGCCGGTGGTGCCGTAGGTCAGCAGCAGGGTCAGGGCCATCAGCGCCAGTTGCACCAGGATCGCCAGCACCAGCGAGGACATGTCCAGGCCGAACACGCTCGGGATGATCCGGCGCAGTGGCTTGAGCAGTGGCTGAGTGGCCTTGACGATGAACTGGCAGATCGGGTTGTAGAAGTTCGCCCGCACCAGTTGCAGCACGAAGCGCATCAGCACGATCAGCAGGTACAGGCTGCCGAGGGTTTGCAGCACGTAGACCGCTGCGGTGTTCAATCCAATCATGAAAAGCTCCTTATTGACCCAGTTGTTCGGCCATCTCGGCCGAGCGATGCGCGGCAGCGCCGAGTGCTTTTTCGACCAGGGCTTCAAAGCCATTGGCCTGGAACGACTTGATTGCAGCTTCCGTGGTGCCCGCAGGCGAGGTGACGCGGCGGCGCAGCTCGGCTGCGTCGACGTCGCTGGAGACCGCCATGTGTGCGGCGCCCAGGGCGGTTTGCAGGGTCAGCTGCGCGGCGATGTCCGCCGGCAGGCCGAGCTTCACGCCGGCGGCGGTCATGGCTTCGATCAGCAGGAAGAAGTACGCCGGGCCCGAGCCGGAAACGGCGGTGACGGCATCCAGTTGCTGTTCTTCATTCAGCCATAGGGCGATGCCGACCGCGGACAGCAACTCCTGGGCCTGCTGACGTTGTTCGGCGGACACCTCGGCTGTCGCAAACAGGCCGCTCGCGCCCTGACGCACCAGCGCCGGGGTGTTGGGCATGCAGCGCACGATCGGCTGGGCGCCGAGCCAGTTGTTCATGCTGGCGCAGGTGATGCCCGCTGCAATCGAAACCACCAGTTGATCGGGCTTGAGGCTTGGGCGAATGGCTTCGCACACGGCTTTCATCGCCTGCGGCTTGACCGCCAGCACGACCACGTTGGCGCCATCGATGGCCTGGGCGTTGTCGGCAAAGGTTTCGATGCCGTGTTCAGCGCTCACGCGGGCGCGGGTTTCTTCGCCCGGATCGCTGGCGCGGATCTGCGCTGCTTCCAGACCCTTGGCCCGCAGGCCGCCGATCAGGCTGGCGGCCATGTTGCCGGCACCGATAAAGGCAATACGTGTCTTGCTCATGTCAGGTCCTTATAAAGAGAGGAGTCAGCCATTTTTCAAGGCTGACCGTAGTCGCGGGCGCCAAACAGGGCGGTGCCGATCCGCACCCAAGTGGCGCCTTGGGCGATGGCCGATTCGAGATCGTGGCTCATACCCATGGAAAGTGTGTCGAGCGGCAGGTTCAGGCTGGCTTGCAGGCTTTGCACGGCCGCGAAAGAGGCATCCTGGGCGGCGCGATCTTCAGTCGGCTCCGGAATGGCCATCAATCCGCGCAGTTTCAGGCGCGGCAGGTTACTGATGGCGTTGGCCAAGGCTGGCAGGTCGGCCGGGGTGCAGCCGGATTTGCTGGCTTCACCGCTGACATTGACCTGAATGCAGATGTTCAGGGGCGGCAGATCGGCGGGACGTTGTTCGGACAGGCGTTGTGCAATTTTCAGGCGATCCACGGAATGCACCCAGTCGAAGTGCTCGGCGATAGCGCGAGTCTTGTTCGATTGAATGGGGCCGATGAAGTGCCAGATCAAGGGCAGGTCGGCCAGTTCCAGCTGTTTGCCCAGCGCTTCCTGCAAGTAGTTCTCGCCAAAGTCGCGCAGGCCGGCAGCGTAGGCTTCACGCAGGTCCTGAGCGGGTTTGGTCTTGCTCACAGCCAGCAACCGGACGCTGTTTTCGGCGCGGTTCGCGGCAAGTGTTGCGGCATGTATGCGCGAACTAACCTGAAGAATGTTGTCTGCTATGGTGGACATCAAGAGGCGCCAGCGGTCTGAAGGTTCGCGGCATTCTACTGGAATTGAGAGGCGCTATGGATATCACTGAGCTGCTGGCATTCAGCGCCAAACAGGGGGCATCCGACCTGCATCTGTCCGCGGGCCTGCCACCGATGATTCGGGTGGATGGCGATGTGCGGCGCATCAACCTGCCGGCCATGGACCACCAGCAGGTGCAGGCGCTGATCCATGCCATCATGAATGACACCCAGCGGGCGGACTTCGAAAAGCATCTGGAAACCGATTTTTCCTTTGAAGTGCCCGGCGTGGCGCGCTTTCGGGTCAATGTGTTCAACCAGAACCGTGGCGCGGGCGCCGTGTTTCGCACCATCCCGGCGAAAGTGCAGAGTATGGACGAACTGGGCATGGGCGACGTGTTTCGCAAGATGACCGACGCTCCCCGTGGCCTGGTGCTGGTGACCGGCCCGACCGGTTCCGGCAAGTCCACCACGCTGGCAGCGATGATCGATTACCTCAATACCCATCGTCATCACCACATTCTCACCATTGAGGACCCCATCGAGTTTGTTCACGAGTCGCGCAAATGCCTGATCAATCAGCGTGAAGTCCATCGCGATACCCGTAGTTTCGCCACCGCGTTGCGTTCGGCACTCCGGGAAGACCCGGATGTGATCCTGGTGGGGGAGATGCGCGATCAGGAGACCATTCGCCTGGCGTTGACCGCAGCCGAAACCGGCCATCTGGTGTTCGGCACGCTGCACACCACGTCGGCGGCGAAAACCATCGACCGGGTGGTCGACGTGTTTCCGGGGGACGAGAAGTCGATGGTGCGTTCTATGCTCTCCGAGTCGCTGCTGGCGGTGGTATCCCAGACCCTGGTGAAGAAAATCGGCGGCGGACGCATCGCGGCACACGAGATCATGCTGGGGACATCGGCGATCCGGAACCTGATCCGCGAGGACAAGGTGGCGCAGATGTACTCGGCGATTCAGTCGGGAGGGTCGCTGGGGATGCAGACGCTGGATATGAGCCTGAAGGATCTGGTGACCAAGGGGTTGGTCAGTCGTGATCATGCGCGGGAGAAGGCGCGGTCACCGGATGGTTTTTGATGACCCTGAAAGCAAAGGCTCGCAGCCTTCGGCAGCTCCTACACAGGAATATGCGATTCCATGTAGGAGCTGCCGAAGGCTGCGAGCCTTTGATCTTGCTTCAATCAGCGCTGAACAACCCGCAACGCATTTTGTTCTTTCGGCAGAACCCGCTTGGCAACTACGTAGTGGTTTTCCCAGTACGGCTTCTTCAAGGTGTCGATGGACACCGACTTGCCGCGGCGTGGCGCGTGGATGAAACGGTCGTTGCCCAGGTAAATGGCAACATGATTGACCCGACGGCTCTTGATGTTGAAGAAAATCAGGTCGCCCGGCTTCAGGTCGTCGCGATCGACTTTCTCCCCATGACCGCTGGCCATGGCGTTGGAGGTGCGTGGCAGGTCGAACGTGGCGTCGTTGAACGCGTATTTCACCAGGCCGCTGCAATCGAAGCCTTTGCTTGGGCTGCTGCCGCCCCAACGATAGGGAGTGCCAAGGACGTTCACGGCGCGGCTCAGCACGTCGCTGCTTTCCTTGGTGCCCATCGGTGGAACCAGGCCGCTTTTGCTGCTGGCCAGGCTTGGAGCGTATTTAGCGGATTTCTTGTCTTTGCTCGAAGGAGCAGAGGCATGGGATTTCGGGGTGTAACCATTAACGTTTGGAAGACGTTGCTCACGATTGGTGGCGTGGGCGGCCAGTGGCATCAAAAGGCAAATGGTTAGCCATGTCTTGAAAAATGAACGCATTAGGCAAGGCTCTTAATAAGTTAGCGCGCAACTTTATAACAGCTTTTTTCCCGCTTCCGAGGCCGTTGGTCGATTCAATAAGGGGGGCAATGGTGGCAAAAAAGCAGCAAAATGGCGCCATTGTCGGACAGGAGTCCGGTGTTACAAGGCTTTGACAGGTGCGAAGGTAGCACTTGCCATACGTCGGGTGCCCGTAAAAAAGTCACAAAGAATTAAAGAATATTTATCTATCGTGTGAATCGAGGTCATTCATGAACCCCTATCAACAGGCTGTCCAGCAGCAAGACACCCACAGCAAAGTGATCGGTTACCTGCTGTGGATTTTCGGTTTTACCGGTGCTCACCGCTTCTATTACGGCAGGCCGGTGACCGGGACGATCTGGTTCTTCACCTTCGGCTTGCTGGGGATCGGTTGGCTGATCGACCTTTTCCTGATTCCGGCGATGGACCGAGAGGCTGACCTGCGATTTACCGCGGGCCCGATCGAATACAACGTGGCGTGGATCCTGCTGACGTTTCTCGGGGTGTTCGGCGTTCACCGGATGTATCAGGGGAAATGGATCAGTGGGCTGCTGTATCTGCTGACGGGCGGGTTGTTCTTTCTTGGGGTGCTGTATGACTTCTGGACGTTGAATGACCAGGTTTCTGTGCGTAATGCGCAGAATCGCGGCGCCTTTTAGTCAGTCTTCGCGAGCAAGCCCGCTCCCACATTTGATCTCTGGTGTTCACACAATATGTGGTTACTGGAGATTTATGTGGGAGCGGGCTTGCTCGCGAATGCAGGCGACGCGAAGTTAAGCCTGGTGACTGATCCGCCCATCCACCAGCGTGTAACGCACCACGCCTGGCAGGCTGTGGCCAATGAACGGGCAGTTTTCGCCCTTGGACAGCCAGCGTTCACCCGCCACGGTCGAGGCCGCAGGGTCGAACAGCACGATGTCCGCCGCGCCACCCACCGCCAGTTTGCCTGCCGGCAGACGCAAGGCCTCGGCAGGGCCGGCGCTCAGACGCTTGAGCAACGTCGGCAGGTCCAGCAAGCCGTCTTCGACCAGGGTCATTGCCAATGGCAAGAGCAGCTCAACGCTGCTGATGCCCGGCTCGGTCGCACCGAACGGTGCCAGTTTGGCGTCACGCTCATGGGGTTGGTGATGACTGGAGATGGCCGAGATCACGCCGGATTTCACCGCAGCGCGCAGGCCCTCGCGGTCGGCGCGGGTGCGTAGCGGCGGCTGGACGTGATACAGGCTGCTGAAGCCGATCAGGGCTTCGTCGGTCAGGATCAGCTGGTACAGGGCGACATCCGCGGTCACCTTCAGGCCTCGGGCCTGGGCCTGGGCGATCAGCTCCACGCCGCGGGTGCTGGTGAGCTGGCTGAAGTGCGCGCGCACGCCGGTCTGTTCAACCAGCAGCAGATCCCGGGCCAGGGCGACGGTTTCGGCGCTTTCCGGGATGCCCGGCAAGCCCAGGAAGCTGGCGGTCGGACCTTCGTGAGCCAGGCCACCTTCGGCCAGGTCGTAATCCTGGGAGTTGAAAATCACCGTCAGGTCGAAAGTCGCTGCATAGTCCAGTGCCCGGCACAGGGTGCGGGTGTTGCGGAAACTCTCCAGGCCGTTGCCGAAGGCCACGCAGCCGGCGTCGCGCAGTGCCACGAGCTCTGCCAGTTGCTCACCGTCCAGGCCTTTGCTCAGGGCGCCAATCGGGAAGACTTTGGTGTTGCCGGCCTCACGGGCGCGGTCGAGGATCAGCTCGGCCACCGCCGAGGTGTCCAGCACCGGTTTGGTCTTTGGCGGGCAGCACAGGCTGGTCACGCCGCCAGCCGCCGCCGCGCGGGTTTCGCTGACAATCGAGCCTTTGCGGCTGTAGCCCGGCTCGCGCAGGGCAACGTTGAGGTCGACCAGGCCGGGAGCGGCCACCAGGCCTTTGGCGTCGATGGTGTCGACTGCGACAAAACCGGCCGGCGCGGCGCCAAGGGCGACGATCTTGCAGGCTTCAATATGGATATCGGTGATTTGATCCAGGCCGCTGGCCGGGTCGATGACGCGTGCGCCGAGAATGCTGAGCTTCACTGAACGTTCTCCTGGTCGAATTGGCGCTGCGCAGTCTGCCCGCTCATGGCCATGGACAATACGGCCATACGAATGGCGATCCCGTAGGTCACTTGGTTGAGGATCACCGAGTGCGGGCCATCGGCCACCGCCGACTCGATTTCCACCCCACGGTTGATCGGCCCCGGGTGCATGACGATGCAATCGGGTTTGGCCCCGGCCAGGCGCGCGGTAGTCAGCCCGAACAGGCGATAGAACTCGCCTTCGCTCGGCAACAGGCCGCCGGTCATGCGTTCACGCTGCAGGCGCAGCATGATCACCACGTCGACGTCTTTGAGGCCTTCGGTCATGTCGGTGTAGACCTTCACGCCGTACTGCTCGATGCCGATCGGCAGCAAGGTTTTCGGCGCGATCACGCGGATGTCCGGGCAGCCCAGGGTTTTCAGGGCCAGCATGTTCGAGCGCGCAACCCGCGAGTGCAGGATGTCGCCGACGATGGCCACCGAAAGGTTTTCGAAGCCGCCCTTGTGCCGGCGGATGGTCAGCATGTCGAGCATGCCCTGGGTCGGGTGCGCGTGCCGGCCGTCACCGCCGTTGATGATCGCCACTTGCGGGCAGACATGTTCGGCGATGAAGTGCGCTGCGCCGGAATCACCGTGACGCACGACGAACATGTCGGCGGCCATGGCTTCCAGGTTGCGCAGGGTATCGAGCAGCGTTTCGCCCTTGCTCGCCGACGATGTCGACACGTTCAGGGTGATCACGTCCGCCGAGAGCCGCTGGGCCGCCAGTTCGAAGGTGGTGCGGGTGCGGGTCGAGTTTTCGAAGAACACGTTGCACACGGTCTTGCCGCGCAGCAACGGGACTTTCTTCACGGCCCGGGCGCCGACTTCAAGGAAGGAGTCGGCGGTGTCGAGAATTTCCGTCAACAGCTCGCGGCGCAAACCGTCGAGCGAGAGGAAGTGGCGCAACTGGCCCTGATCATTGAGTTGCAGCGGGCGCTTGGTTTCTAGAGGCGTCATCGCGAGGGGGACTCTCAATAGGGCGAATTAAAGGGCGAGGTCTTGCAGTTCGAGCGCAAGTTCCGGGCCGGACAGCTTCACCCGTTCGTGGGCCGCCAGCGACAGGGTCGCGCCAACCACGTTCGGGCGGATCGGCAGTTCGCCGGCGTCCAGGTCCAGCAGGCACACCAGCGTCACGCTGGCCGGGCGGCCGTAGTCGAACAGTTCGTTCATGGCGGCGCGGATGGTCCGGCCGCTCATCAGCACGTCGTCGATCAGCACCAGGTGCTGGCCTTCGATCTCGAACGGCAGCGCCGAAGGGCGAACCTGTGGGTGCAAGCCGTTCTGGCTGAAGTCGTCGCGGTAGAAGGACACGTCCAGGGTGCCGAGGGGCTCATTGCTGCCCAGCTCCTTGAGCAGGGCCTGGGCCACCCAGACACCACCGGTACGGATGCCGATGAAGCGCGGGTCGCTGATGCCTCGTTTGGCCAGATAGGCGTCAAGTCGGATCGCCATCTGGCTGATCAGTTCGGCGGGATTGGGCAGGCTCATGGTTGCTCCTTCTTTGGCCCGGGCCAGCCTGTGCGGGAGTGGCTCGGGTTGTAGCTAAGAGAGACGGACAGCGGCTCTTCAGGATTCAAACAGTGCGGTGTTTTCGTCGAGCCAGCCTTGCAGCAGCAGGGCGGCGGCGATGGCGTCGACCGGGTTGTCGCGGTAACTGCCTTTCTGGCCGCCGCGAGCCAGGCGTTCGCCCTTGGCCTCGAAGGTAGTCAGGCGTTCATCGTGGGTATAGAAGGGCAGATTGAAGCGGCCGTTCAGGCGCCGGGCGAACTTTTCCGCGCGGGCGCACATGTCACTGGGTGTGCCGTCCATATTCAACGGCAGGCCGACCACCACGGCATCGGGTTTCCACTCTTTGATGAGGGCTTCGACCTGGTTCCAGTCGGGAATGCCGTTCTGCGCTTTCAGGGTGCACAGCTCGCGGGCCTGGCCGGTAATCACCTGGCCGACCGCGACGCCGATCTGTTTGGTGCCGTAGTCAAAACCCAGAATCAGCTTCAGGGCCATCAAGCGTGCCCCGCCTGGCTGGTCAGCAGGCTGAGGTTGACGCCCAGGTGCCTGGCCGCCGCCTCCAGGCGCAACTCACTGCTGGTATTGAACAGGATGTCCGCGTCAAACGGGCAGGTCAGCCAGGCGTTTTGCGCCAGTTCGGCTTCAAGCTGCCCGGCTTCCCAACCGGCATAGCCGAGGGCAATCAGGCTTTTTGCCGGGCCGACGCCGTCAGCGATGGCGAACAGCACGTCCTGGGAGGTTGACAGGGCCAGTTCGTCTTCCAGATCAACGGTCGCCTGGAAGCTCAGGCCTTTGGGGTGAAGGACGAAACCGCGATCGGTCTGCACCGGGCCACCGATGAAGATCGGCACATGCTGGCAGAGCGCTGGCGGTTCGATTTCCGGGCGCAATTGCTCAAGGATATCGGCCAGGCTCAGATCTTGCGGACGGTTGACCACCAGCCCCATGGCGCCATTGGCCGTGTGCTCGACGATGTAGGTCAATGTGTGCGCAAAGTTCGGGTCGGCCATGTGTGGCATGGCGATCAGGAATTGATGCTTGAGGTAGCTGGGGCTGACGTTTTTCATGACCGCTAGTGTGGCGTTCGAGGGGCGAACTGACAAGCTGGGGATGCCGTAATTTGGCTGTCGACACGGATCAAATGTGGGAGCGGGCTTGCTCGCGAAGGCGTCGTGTCAGTCGACATCTATATTGAATGACTGACCGCATTCGCGAGCAAGCCCGCTCCCACAGGGGATTTGCGGTGATCAGTTGCTGGAAAGTCGATCCCCGCGGGCAAATTTCCAGGTGCGGATGATCTCCAGCCGGTCGATATCCGACAAATCCCCGGTAAACGGTGCAAACGGCGCTGCCAGCCGCACAATCCGTTGCGCTGCCTGGTCCAGCAGCGGTTGGCCCGAAGACTCCAGCACCAGCACTTCATACAGCGAACCGTCGCGGTTGATCGACACCATCAGGCGCAAGTTACCGTAGATCTGTTTGCGCCGCGCTTCATCGGGGTAGTTGAGGTTGCCGATGCGCTCGACCTTCTTGCGCCATTCGTCCTTGTACCAGGCGCCCTTGTCGCGCATGGTCGATGCCGCGCTCAAACGGTGGATGCGCGGGCGCTTGGCGTACAACTGTTGTTCGGCGGCCAGTTCAGCTTCGAGGCTGGCGATGTCGCTGGACAGTTGCTCGCTGTCGAAGGTCGGCGCCTGGACCTGGGGCTTGACCTCGGTCTTGGGTTCCTCGGTCTTGGCGGGGGCCTTTTTCGGCTTCGGCGCCACTGTGGTCACGGCAGCCTTGGGCGGGGCTTCCTGAATTTCAGGCTTGGCGGCCGGCGGTGGCGTGACCTTTTGCACCTTGTTGTCCTGGAACGGCGCGACCTCGGTGGTCTTGGGAATCGCCTTTTTATCCAGGGTGCCGCTGCCTTGCTGATTCTCCTGAGCCAGGAAATCGGCTTTCTCGGGCTTCTTTTCGCTCTTGAAGGTGGCGAGGGTGATTTCCAGGGTTTTGCTGATCTGCTTGGGCTCGACCACTGCAAACCCGACACCCAACAGCAAGGCCAGGTGGATCAGCGCCGCCAGAAACAGGGTAAAACCGAGGCGGTCGGCCGGGCGCACGCCACGGTGGGCGAGTTCGGCAGGCAGATCGGACGGGAGTGTCATGACAAGGAAACCAACATCGCGTTTTCACAGGCCGCGCATGATAACGCAATGTTGGTTTGGCTAATCAACGTGCCTTGAGCTTCTGATCGATGGCATCCATCAGCATGCCGCCGATGTCGGTGCCAAACGCATTATCGATCTCGCGAATGCAGGTCGGGCTGGTGACGTTGATTTCGGTCAGGTGTTCGCCGATCACGTCCAGGCCAACGAACAACAGGCCTTTTTCACGCAGGGTCGGGCCGACTTGCGCGGCGATCCAGCGGTCCTTGTCGGTCAGTGGGCGCGCTTCGCCACGGCCACCGGCGGCCAGGTTGCCACGGGTTTCGCCCGCCGCGGGAATTCGTGCCAGGCAGTAATCCACGGGCTCGCCATCGATCATCAGGATGCGCTTGTCGCCATCGACGATGGCCGGCAGGTAACCCTGGATCATGATTTGCTGTTGACCATGCAGGGTCAGGGTTTCGAGGATCACCGACAGGTTCGGATGCCCTGCGGTGTGGCGGAAGATCGAAGAGCCGCCCATGCCGTCCAGCGGCTTGAGGATCACATCGCCATGATGGTCGGCGAATTCGCGCAGCACGTCAGGACGACGGCTGACGATAGTCGGCGGTGTGCACTGCGGGAACAACGTGGCAAACAGCTTTTCGTTGCAGTCACGCAGGCTTTGCGGCTTGTTGACCACCAGCACGCCAGCGCGCTCGGCCTGCTCCAGCAAATAGGTGGAGTAGACGAACTCCATGTCGAACGGCGGATCCTTGCGCATCAGGATCACGTCCAGATCGCTCAGCAGCGCGTCGCTTTCGGCGCCCAGTTCGAACCATTTTTCCGGGTTGGCGAAAACCTGCAGCGGACGCATCCGGGCCCGGGCCTGGCCTTCGCCCTGATACAGGTCGCGCTGTTCCATATAGAACAATTCCCAGCCACGCTTCTGCGCGGCCAGCAGCATGGCCAGCGAGCTATCCTTTTTATAGGAAATGCTGGCGATAGGGTCCATGACAATCCCGACGCGAACGCTCATTGGGTTTTCCTCGAAAATTGGCTACCGGATCGGTATGAAAAAAGTGGCGTCAGAGTGGCGCTGAGTGTGTTCCCGGTCAAGGAAAAACCACCTTGCGGGTCGTCCGATAGATTGGTTCTGGAGACTGTGCTAAAAAGGCTGCCATGTCGTGCCGGCCCTTGAGCATCAAGGGTTTCGAGCCGCGTTAACCGGCAAACGGACAATTTGTTTCGCAAAGGCGACGGTAGAGCATTTTATGGAACAGCACCCCAGCGCCTTGAAGGTCATGGTGATCGACGATTCGAAGACGATCCGTCGCACCGCCGAAACACTGCTCAAGAACGTGGGTTGTGAGGTCATCACGGCCATCGACGGTTTTGATGCCCTGGCCAAGATTGCCGACAACCACCCCGGCATCATCTTTGTCGACATCATGATGCCGCGCCTTGATGGCTATCAGACCTGCGCCCTGATCAAGAACAACAGCGCGTTCAAGTCCACGCCTGTGATTATGCTGTCGTCCAAGGACGGGCTGTTTGACAAGGCCAAGGGGCGCATCGTCGGCTCCGACCAGTTTTTGACCAAGCCGTTCAGCAAGGAAGAATTGCTTGATGCGATCCAGGCCCATGTTCCTGGCTTCGCCGCCGTTTTGCCGCAGTAGGACACGCACAGTGACGCTCGGCCATCGGGCCCGGTGTCGACAAGAATGGGGAAAACCATGGCACGTATTCTGATCGTCGATGATTCGCCGACCGAAATGTACAAACTGACCGGCATGCTGGAAAAGCACGGTCATGAAGTATTGAAAGCCGAAAACGGCGCCGACGGCGTGGCCCTGGCCCGCCAGGAAAAGCCCGATGCGGTGCTGATGGACATCGTCATGCCCGGCCTCAACGGCTTCCAGGCCACCCGCCAACTGACCAAGGACCCGGAAACCGGGCACATCCCGGTGATCATCATCACCACCAAGGATCAGGAAACCGACAAGGTCTGGGGCACGCGCCAGGGTGCCAAGGACTACCTGACCAAGCCGGTCGATGAAGACACCCTGATCAAGACCCTGAATAACGTGCTGGCCGGTTGATCGTCGGGTCATGAACGAGTCGCTGACGGCTTTCGAACTGCTGCTGCAAATCGACCAGCGCTGTCGTCTGCTGGCGGCGGACCTGCCGTCCCAGCCTGCCCGGCGGGACAGCTGGAGCGGCATTGGTTTTCGCCTGGGCGAACACTGGTATGTCGCGCCCATGAGCGAAGTCAGCGAAGTCCTGCACGAGCCGCGCTCCACTCAGTTGCCGGGGGTCAAGCCTTGGGTCAAGGGTGTCGCCAACCTGCGCGGGCGTTTGTTGCCGGTCATGGATTTGTGCGGTTTCTTCGGGCACGAGCTTTCGGCGGCGCGCCGGCAGCGGCGGGTGTTGGTGGTGGAACATGAAGAGGTGTTTGCCGGGTTGCTGGTCGATGAAGTCTTCGGCCTCCAGCACTTTGCCCAGGACAGCCTGGAGCCAGTGCCGACGGACGAGTTGAAGGGCCCGGTGGCGGCGTTCGTCAAAGGCCGGTTTCAGCGCGAGCAGTGCTGGCAGGTGTTCAGCCCGTTTGCGTTGACGCAGTCCCAGGGGTTCATGAACGTCGCGGTGTAACCGGAACAACAGAGATCCAATGTGGGAGCGGCGGTGCGGCGATCCGACTTGCTCGCGAAGGCGGCAGTCCATTCGACATTGCTATTGGCTGATCTACCGCTTTCGCGAGCAAGCCCGCTCCCACAGGGTCTCGGGTAAGCGTAGAAGTTGGTTAACAGGCGAGGACCGATGATAAAAGCAAAAGCAGGCAAGCCAATGGAAGGGTCGCGCAGCCGGTCGCAGATTATCGTGCTGTTCATCGCGCTGATCGTCTTCATCATGCTGCTGTTCGCCAACTTCGCGTACCTCAACACCCAGGCTATCTACGACAAACAGTACATCGGCCACGCTGGCGAACTGCGCGTGCTGTCCCAGCGTATCGCCAAGAACGCCACCGAAGCCGCCGCCGGCAAGGCGGCCGCGTTCAAGTTGCTCAGCGATGCGCGCAACGATTTTGCCCGGCGCTGGGGTTATCTGAAGAAGGGCGACCCGGCCACCGGCCTGCCGCCGGCGCCCGCCACTGTGCGTCCAGAGATGCGCGCGGTGCAACAGGACTGGGAACGCCTGCTGAAAAACACCGACGCGATTCTGTCCAGCGAGCAAACCGTACTGTCGCTGCATCAGGTCGCCGCGACCCTGGCCGAAACCGTGCCGCAGCTGCAGGTCGAGTACGAGAAAGTCGTCGAGACTCTCCTGCAACGGGGCGCCCCGGCGGCCCAGGTGGCCATGGCCCAGCGTCAGTCGTTGCTGGCCGAGCGGATCCTCGGCGCGGTCAATACGGTGTTGGCCGGCGACGAAAATTCACAACAGGCAGCCGATGCGTTCGGACGCGACGCGACGCAGTTCGGCAAAGTGCTCAACGGCATGCTCCAGGGCGACCCTGCGCTCAAGGTCAGCCAGGTCGAAGACCGCGACGCCCGTGCTCGACTCGCGGAAATCTCCGAGCTGTTCGAGTTCGTCTCGGGCTCGGTGGACGAGATCCTCGAAACCTCGCCTGAACTGTTCAAGGTCCGCGAATCGGCCTCGAACATTTTCAGTCTGTCGCAAACCCTGCTCGACGAAGCCTCACACCTGGCCAGCGGGTTCGAAAACATGGTCGGCGGGCGTACCACCGACACCATTGGCGGTTATGTGCTGGGCTTGTTGGCGCTGGCTTCGATCATCCTGATCGGCATGGTGATGGTGCGCGAAACCAATCGTCAGTTGCGTGAAACCGCCGAGAAAAACGAGCGTAACCAGAACGCGATCATGCGTCTGCTCGACGAAATCGAAGACCTGGCCGACGGCGACCTCACGGTGACGGCCTCGGTGACCGAAGACTTTACCGGCACCATCGCCGACTCGATCAATTACTCCGTCGACCAGTTGCGCGATCTGGTCGCGACCATCAACCTCACCGCCGGCCAGGTGGCCGCCGCCGTGCAGGAAACCCAGGCGACCGCCATGCACCTGGCCCAGGCGTCGGAGCACCAGGCCCAGCAAATTTCCGAGGCCTCCATGGCGATCAACGACATGGCCGAGTCCATCGACCAGGTGTCGGCCAACGCGGCGGAATCCTCGGCGGTTGCCGAACGCTCGGTGGAAATCGCCAACAAGGGCAACGAGGTGGTGCACAACACCATCCACGGCATGGACAACATTCGCGAACAGATTCAGGACACCGCCAAACGCATCAAGCGCCTGGGCGAATCCTCACAGGAAATCGGCGACATTGTCAGCCTGATCGATGATATTGCCGATCAGACCAACATCCTGGCCCTCAACGCGGCCATCCAGGCGTCCATGGCCGGTGACGCCGGTCGCGGTTTCGCTGTGGTCGCCGATGAAGTGCAGCGCCTGGCCGAACGCTCGTCCGCCGCCACCCGGCAGATCGAAACCCTGGTGCGGGCGATCCAGACCGATACCAACGAAGCGGTCATCTCCATGGAGCAAACGACGACCGAAGTGGTGCGTGGCGCTCGTCTGGCGCAGGATGCCGGTGTGGCCCTGGAAGAAATCGAAGGCGTCTCCAAGACACTTGCGGCGTTGATCCAGAGTATTTCCAATGCGGCGCAACAGCAGACGTCGTCGGCCGGTCAGATCTCCCTGACGATGAACGTGATCCAGCAGATCACCTCGCAGACGTCGTCGGGTTCCACCGCCACGGCTGATAGCATCGGTAACCTGGCGAAAATGGCCAGTCAATTGCGTCGTTCGGTGTCCGGCTTCACCTTGCCGGATGCCAAGGCGCAGGTTGTGGACAAAGCTTGAACCGCCCATGGGTGTCTGAATTGTGATTGGAGTGGTTATGGGTGATCGGCACGACTATGTGGCCCTCGAGTGGGTCAAGGGCGAGATTGCCGAAACGCTGAAACAGGCTCATCACGCGATTGAAAACCTGCTCGATGACCCGCAGGCGACCCAAGCGCTGGATGATTGCCTGGCATGCATCCATCAGGTCCACGGCAGTTTGCAGATGGTCGAGTTCTACGGCGCGGCGTTGCTCGCCGAAGAAATGGAACAACTGGCCATGGCCCTGCAAGGCAATCGTGTCAGCCATCGCGACGAGGCGTTGCACCTGTTGATGCAGGCCCTCGGGCAACTGCCGATCTACCTTGACCGGGTGCAAGGCGCGCGTCGCGACCTGCCATTGGTGGTGTTGCCCTTGATCAACGACCTGCGCAGCGCCCGGGGCGAAAGCCTGCTGTCGGAAACCAGCCTGTTCAGCCCGCAATTGCCCGAGTTGCCAGCGTTGGACGCACAAACGCTGGCGCAGCTGGAACCGGCCGAGTTGCCCGGTGTGCTGCGCAAGCTGCGGCAGATGCTGCAAATGGCGCTGGTCGGATTCCTGCGTGAACAGGACAACGACACCAACCTCGATTACCTGGCCAAGGTCTTCACCCGCCTCGAAACACTGTGCGCAGACGCCCCCCTGAGCCCGTTATGGCAGGTGGCATCGGCGCTGGTCGAAGGCATGCAGGGCGGTGCGATCGCCAATAGCCCGGCCTTGCGCAGCCTGTTCAAGGAGGCCGACAAGGAACTCAAACGCCTGCTCGAACAAGGCATGCCCGGCATCAATCAACCGGCCCCGCCGGAGCTGCTCAAGAGTTTGCTGTTCTACATTGCCAAGGCCGAACATCCCACCGGGCAGATGCTGACCATGAAAGAACGCTACTCACTGGACGACGCGCTGCCCGACAGCGCGATGGTCGATGAAGAACGCGCGCGGCTGGCAGGTCCCGACCGTGACGCCATGCGCTCGGTGCTGGCTGCACTGTGCGAAGAGCTGGTGCGGGTCAAGGAGCGCCTGGACCTGTTCGTGCGCAGTGACCGCCAGCACACCTCCGACCTCGACAGCCTGCTGGCGCCGCTGCGGCAAATCGCCGACACCCTGGCGGTGCTGGGTTTCGGCCAACCGCGCAAGGTGATCATCGATCAACTGGCGGTGGTGCTCAGCCTCGCTCAGGGCCAGCGCGAACCCAACGATGCGATCCTCATGGACGTTGCCGGGGCCTTGTTGTACGTCGAAGCGACGCTGGCCGGCATGGTCGGAACCGTTGAGCCGGAGAGCCAGGACGACAACCGCCTGCCGACCACCGATCTGACGCAGATCCATCAGATCGTGATCAAGGAGGCCCGCATCTGTTTGCAGCAGGCCAAGGACATGATCGTCGACTATATCGACGCCGATTGGGACCGCCAGCACTTGCAGGCGTTGCCGGCCTTGCTGACCCAGGTGCGCGGGGCGCTGGCGATGATTCCCTTGAGCCGGGCGGCGAGCCTGGTGGAAACCTGCAATCACTTTATCCGCGAGCACCTGTTGCTCGAGCCGGGCCAACCGGGCTGGCAGGAACTGGACAGCCTGGCCGACGTGATCACCAGCATCGAGTACTACCTTGAGCGCCTCAGCGATGACCCGCAGGCCCAGGGCGAAAACCTGCTCGATGTCGCGGAAAAAAGCCTGGCGAGCCTCGGTTTTTTCCCTAGTGAGCAACACGTACCCGTGCTGGATGATGTGCTCAACCCGAGCGATGCGCAGGTCATGCAGATGATGCAGGAGCTGGATGATCCTCAGGTCGTCCAGACCCTGGCCGATGTGCTCGCCAGCCCGGTTTCGAGCCTGAACCCGCCCGCGCAGAACACCCCTGGCAGCCTGCTGCCGCCGCCCTCGGGCGAAGTGCCGGTGGACGAGGAACTGCGCGAAGTGTTCCTCGAAGAAACCGACGAAGTCCTGGAAATCCTGCGCGAGTACTTGCCGCGCTGGTCCGCCAACCCTGACAACCGCTCGGCCCTGAGCGAACTGCGCCGCGCTTTCCACACCCTCAAGGGCAGTGGTCGCATGGTGCGCGCCCTGGTGCTGGGTGAGCTGGCCTGGGCTGTGGAAAACCTGCTCAACCGGGTACTGGAAAGCAGCGTGGAGCCGGGTGCCAAGGTGCAGCAACTGATCGGCGATGTGCTGCATCTGCTGCCGGAGCTGGTGGCCGAATACGCCGCCAATGCCCAGCGCCAGCGCAACGATGTCGATCAGCTGGCCGCCCGCGCCCATGCCCTGGCCAAGGGCAATGAACCCGTGTCCGATGAGGATACGCAAGATGTCGCGGCCCTCGATCCGCTATTGCTGGAGATCTTTCGCAAAGAGGCCGAAACCCATCTGGGCAGCCTCAATCGCTTCCTTGATCAGGCCGCCGAACATGTACCGTTGCAGGCCAGCGACGAATTGCAGCGCGCCTTGCACACCCTCAAGGGCAGTGCCTACATGGCCGGCGTGTTGCCGATTGCCGAACTGGCCGCACCGCTGGATCAACTGGCCCGGGAATACAAGGCGCACCTGCTCGCGCTGGATCTGGATGAAGTCGAATTGCTGCTGGAAGCTGAAGGGCTGTTTCGCCTCGGCTTGCGCCAGCTCAAGACAGATCCGCTGGCGGAAATTCCCGGTGCCCGGGGTTTGAACGAGCGCGCCAGGGCGCTGCTGGCCGAGCGCCTGGAAAGCCTCCTGAGCACACCAAACACCGGGCTGCGGATCAAGCGCGACCCGCAACTGATCAACAACTTCCTCGCCCAGGGCATGGACATCCTGCTGGACGCCGAAAGCCTGCTGCAGCGTTGGCAGCAACATCCCGGCGAACGTCAGGAACTCAGCGCTCTGCTGGACGAATTGACCACCCTTGGCGAAGGCGCCCATCTGGCCGACCTGCACCCGGTGGATGAACTGTGCGAAGCGTTGCTCGATCTGTACGGCGCCGTGGAAGAAAGCAGCCTGGCGGTCAGCGAGCGGTTTTTCCAGGAGGCACAGGCTGCCCACGAAGCGCTGATCAACATGCTCGACGAGTTGGCCGCGGGCCAGGAAGTCAGCCCCCAACCGCAACGGATCAGGGCCTTGCGCGAACTGCTCGACGAGAGCCTTGACCCGTCGGCCGTGGGCCTGATCCGCAGCGATGGCAGCCGCAGCCTGAGCATCCGTGAATTGGGTACGGCCACCGCCGAGCTTGAGCAGCGTGCGACGGCGCCGGGGGTGGACGATGAGATCGTCGCGATCTTCCTTGAAGAAGCGGTGGATATCCTCGAGAGCGCCGGTCAGGCCTTGCAGCGCTGGTTACGCGACTCGGACAACGCCGCGCCGCTGTCGTCCCTGCAACGGGATCTGCACACCCTCGAAGGCGGCGCGCGCATGGCCGAGATCGGACCGGTCGGCGATCTGGCCCATGAATTGGAAAGCCTTTACCAGGGCCTGGTGGATCGTCGTTATGCCTTCAGCGATTCACTGGCGGTGCTGCTCAAACAGTGCCATGAGCGACTGGCGTTGTACCTCGAACAGTTGCAGCTCAACCAGCCGCTGGACAATTCCCGTGAGCTGATCGAAGCCATTCGCGCCTACCGTCAAGGGCATGCAGGTGTCGCCGAGGGGGCCCGGCAGGCGACCGGCACCGACCCGACTGCGCACGATCCGGAATTGCTGGAGATCTTCCTTGAGGAAGGTTTCGACATCATCGAAAGCTCGGGGGCGGCGCTGGCGCGCTGGCAGGCCCAGCCTTCGAGTCGCCAGGAAGTGGAAACCCTGCTGCGGGACCTGCACACCCTCAAGGGTGGTGCGCGCATGGTGGAAATCGCCGCGATTGGCGATCTGGCCCATGAACTGGAGTTCCTCTACGAAGGCCTGTCCACTGGCGTGCTGCAACCGACTGAACCCTTGTTCGCGCTGTTGCAGCGCAGCCATGACCGCCTGGCGCAGATGCTCGATGCGGCCCGCGCCGGTGAGCCGATGCCGCCGGCCGACCGCTTGATCGACGCAATCAAGAACTTCAGCCACCCGGCCGTGCCGGAATCGCCCGCGCCGGTTGCGCCGCCGGCCAAGGCCAAGGCCGAGCCGCTGGCGCCGCCGCCCGATGCCGGCGCCGACATGGTCAAGGTCTCGGCGGAACTGCTCGACGATCTGGTCAACCTGGCCGGTGAGACCTCGATCTTCCGTGGCCGGATCGAACAGCAGGTCAACGATGCGCACATCGCCCTGAATGAGATGGAGACCACCATCGAGCGGATGCGCGACCAGTTGCGCCGCCTCGATACCGAGACCCAGGGGCGGATCCTCAGCCGCCAGCAAGTCGACGCCGAACGCTTGGGCTACGAGGAATTCGACCCGCTGGAAATGGACCGCCACTCACAGTTGCAGCAGCTGTCCCGGGCGCTGTTCGAGTCGGCCTCTGACTTGCTCGACCTCAAGGAAACCCTCGAGCGACGCAATCACGACACGGAAAACCTGCTGCAACAGCAGGGCCGCATCAACACCGAATTGCAGGAAGGCCTGATGCGCACGCGCATGGTGCCGTTCGAACGCATGCTCCCGCGTTTGCAGCGCATCGTCCGGCAGGTGTCCAGCGAACTGGGCAAGGACGTGGACTTCATCGTCGACAACGCCGAAGGCGAGATGGATCGCAACGTTCTCGAGCGCATGGCCGCGCCGCTGGAACACATGCTGCGCAACGCCGTCGACCATGGCCTGGAGTCCGTCGAAGCGCGGCTGGCGGCAGGGAAACCGGCCAAGGGCAAGATCTCCCTCGATCTGCTGCGCGAAGGCGGCGACATCATTTTCGACATCCGCGACGACGGCGCCGGTGTGCCGCTGGACGCGGTGCGGCGCAAGGCGATCAAGCGCGGCTTGCTCGCCCCGGACAGCATCATCAGTGCTCACGACGTGTTGCAGTTCATCCTGCAACCGGGGTTTTCCACCGCCGAAAAAATCACCCAGATCTCCGGGCGCGGCGTCGGCATGGACGTGGTGCACGAAGAGGTGCGGCAACTGGGCGGCACCATGAGCATCGACTCGGTGCCCGGGCAGGGCGTGCATTTCCGCATTCGCCTGCCGTTTACCGTATCGGTCAACCGGGCGTTGATGGTGCAGTGCGGTGAGGACCAATACGCGATCCCGCTCAATACCATCGACGGCATCGTGCGTGTCCTGCCCAATGAACTCGAAGGGTATTTTCGTTTCGATTCACCGACCTACGAATACGCCGGACAACGTTACGAGCTGTGCTACCTGGGCGAGCTGTTGAAAACCAGCCAGCGCCCGAAACTCTTGGGCCAGAGCCTGCCATTGCCGGTGTTGCTGGTGCAGTGCAACGAACGGCACATTGCGGTGCTGGTGGACGCCATGGCCGGCACTCGCGAAATCGTGGTCAAGAGCCTGGGGCCGCAGTTTGCGGCGGTACAAGGGGTATCCGGTGCGACGATTCTCGGCGACGGCCGGGTGGTGCTGATTCTGGATTTGCTGGCGCCGATCCGCGCCATGCAGGCCCGTGTCCCCCAGCGTTCGCCGGGGCAAGAGATCGAGGCCGAACCGCAGCGCCCGCTGCTGGTGATGGTAGTCGACGACTCGGTCACCGTGCGCAAGGTCACCAGCCGCTTGCTCGAACGCCATGGCATGAATGTGCTGACCGCCAAGGACGGGGTCGACGCCATGCTGCTGCTGGAAGAGCACATGCCCGACCTGATGCTGCTGGACATCGAGATGCCGCGCATGGATGGCTTCGAAGTCGCGACCCAGGTGCGCAACGACGAGCGCCTGCAACACCTGCCGATCATCATGATCACCTCCCGCACCGGGCAGAAACACCGCGACCGCGCCATGGCCATCGGCGTCAACGACTACCTGGGCAAGCCGTACCAGGAATCGGTGCTGCTCGAAAGCATCGCCTTGTGGAGCAAGACCCATGCTTGAGCACCGCACCAGTAACCTCACCGGCCTGCTGCTGCCGTTGGCCGACCGCAACCTGATCCTGCCCAATGTCGCCGTTGCCGAGCTGATCGATTACCAGCAGCCGGGGACCTTCGACCTCGACACGCCGCCGTGGTACCTGGGCCTGGTGACGTGGCGCGACCGGCAGATTCCGCTGCTGAGTTTCGAGTCGGCATGCGCGCAGAAAATCGTCATTGGCGAACGCGCGCGGATCGTCATTCTCAACGCCCTCGGCGGGCGTCCCGAGCTGAAATTCATTGCGCTGTTGGTGCAGGGGATTCCGCGCTCCTGCAAGCTCGATAGCCAGTTGAGTTACGTGGATGTGCCGTTGTGTGCGCTGGAACAAGCGGCGGTGCAGGTGGGCGAGCAGGTGGCCAAGGTGCCGGATTTGTTGGCGCTGGAGACGTTGTTGGTGGATGCCGGGTTAATCAACTGATCCCGATTCTGCGATGATCTGACTGACGCCTTCGCGAGCAAGCCCGCTCCCACAGTTGATCTGTGGTGAACACAAAACCCTGTGGGAGCGGGCTTGCTCGCGAAGAGGCCCGCATGAACGACGCAGATCTCGATCATTAACCTGAGCGTAACGATCCACCACTCTGCTTGATTGATACGCTGCGCCCAACACTCCTAAGGTAGCTCCACGACAGCGAACCCGTGGAGTGGTCATGACAACAACAATATCCCCCGACTCGCGATGGACGCGGCGGCGCAGCGAAAAGCAGCGGCGCCTCGAGCTGGTGCGAGGTCTTGCCGACGGTGTGGTGTTGCCCACCGACAACATCGTCGCGGCGCTTGAAGCGCTGATCCTGCCCGGCGACCGCGTGGTGCTCGAAGGCAACAATCAGAAGCAGGCGGATTTCCTTTCGCGATCCCTGGCCAAGGCCGACCCCGCGAAGCTGCATGACTTGCACATGATCATGCCCAGCGTCGGACGCTCCGAGCACCTGGACCTGTTCGAACGCGGCATCGCCCGCAAGCTCGACTTCTCTTTCGCCGGCACCCAGAGCCTGCGCATCAGTCAGTTGCTTGAAGACGGCCTGCTGGAAGTCGGCGCGATCCACACCTACATCGAACTCTACGCACGGCTGGTGGTGGACCTGATCCCCAATGTCGTACTTTCGGCCGGGTTCATGGCCGACCGCGCCGGCAACATCTACACCGGCCCCAGCACTGAAGACACCCCGGCACTGATCGAGCCGGCGGCCTTCAGCGACGGCATCGTCATCGTCCAGGTCAACCAGTTGGTGGACGACGTCAGCGACTTGCCACGCGTCGACATTCCCGCCTCCTGGGTCGACTTCGTGGTGGTGGCCGACAAGCCGTTCTATATCGAACCGCTGTTCACCCGCGACCCTCGGCACATCAAGCCCGTGCACGTGCTGATGGCGATGATGGCGATCCGCGGGATCTACGAAAAACACAACGTGCAGTCGCTCAATCACGGCATCGGTTTCAACACGGCCGCCATCGAACTGATCCTGCCGACCTATGGCGAGTCCCTCGGCCTCAAAGGCAAGATCTGCCGCAACTGGACCCTCAACCCGCACCCGACCCTGATTCCCGCCATCGAAAGTGGTTGGGTGGAAAGCGTGCATTGCTTCGGCACCGAACTGGGGATGGAGAACTACATTGCGGCGCGGCCGGATGTGTTCTTTACCGGGCGCGACGGCTCCCTGCGTTCCAATCGGATGTTCAGCCAACTGGCCGGGCAATACGCCGTGGACCTGTTCATCGGCGCGACTTTGCAAGTCGATGGCGACGGGCATTCTTCCACCGTGACCCGCGGGCGTCTGGCCGGTTTCGGCGGGGCACCGAACATGGGTCACGACCCGCGCGGTCGTCGTCACAGCACACCGGCCTGGCTCGACATGCGCAACACCGACGTGGCAGAGCCGATGCTTGAGCGCGGCAAAAAGCTCGTGGTGCAGATGGTCGAAACCTTCCAGGAGGGCGGCAAACCGACTTTCGTTGAAACCCTCGATGCGGTCGATGTGGCGAAGAAGAGCGGCATGCCACTGGCGCCGATCATGGTCTACGGTGACGACGTGACCCACCTGTTGACCGAAGAAGGCATCGCCTACCTGTACAAGGCGCGCTCGCTGGAAGAACGCCAGGCGATGATCGCCGCCGTCGCCGGGGTGACCGCCATCGGCCTGCGCCACAACCCCAAAGACACCGCACGCATGCGCCGCGAAGGGCTGATCGCCTTGCCCGAAGACCTCGGCATCCGCCGCACCGATGCCACCCGCGAACTGCTCGCGGCGAAAAGCGTGGCCGATCTGGTGGAATGGTCCGGTGGCCTCTACAACCCGCCCGCCAAGTTCAGGAGCTGGTAATGCACGCACTTAACCTGCAACCCAAAAGCCTGAGCCTGGCCGAACGGCTGGCGGACCTGGCAGTGGACGCGCTGATCGACGAGGCTGATCTGTCGCCAAAGCCGGCACTGGTCGACCGTCGCGGCAATGGCGCCCACACCGATTTGCACCTGGGGCTGATGCACGCTTCAGCGCTGTCTTTGTGGCCGGCCTTTAAAGAAATGGCTGAAGCCGCCATCGAGCTCGGCGAAATCGGCTTGCCCCTGCGCGAAGCCGTGGGCCGCATCGGTCGCGAAGGTGAGCAAGTCATGCTCGACACTACCGGCGGGGTGAACACCCATCGCGGGGCAATCTGGGCCTTGGGCTTGTTGATCACTGCCGCTGCACTGGAACCTCAATCCTGCAGCGCCAATAGCGTGGCGTTACGTGCTGCGAGGTTGGCCTTGCTCGACGACCGTTTTGCACCACGTCCGCTCAGTCACGGTGCGCAAGTCGCCCAACGCTACGGCGCTCGCGGCGCCCGTGAAGAAGCGCAGCTGGGTTTTCCTGCGGTGACTCAACGTGCTCTGCCACAACTGCTGCGCAGCCGCGCCGCCGGTCATGGCGAACAGAACGCCCGGCTCGATGCGCTGCTGGCGATCATGACCGATCTGGCCGACACCTGCGTGCTTTATCGCGCCGGTGAAGAAGGCTTGAACAGCATGCAACTGGGCGCCCGGGCGGTGCTCGATGCCGGTGGCAGTGCCAGCCTCGGCGGACGTCGCCGCCTGCACGAGCTGGACCAACAACTCATCGCGTTGAATGCCTCGCCCGGCGGCGCTGCCGACCTGCTCGCAGCCTGCCTGTTCATCGACCGTATCGCGTCTGGCGACGGCCTTATCCAGGAAGTGTTTTGATGGAAACCTTATCCTTTGAATTCCCCGCCGGGCAGCCGTCACGCGGTCGTACTCTGGTGGGCTGTGTCGGCTCTGGCGATCTGGAAGTACTGATCGAACCGGGCCAGGCCGGCAAGCTGACGATCAATGTGCAGACCTCGGTCAATGGCAGCGAACAACGCTGGCAGCATCTGTTCGCACGGATGTTCGACGGCCAGACGCCACCGGCCATGGATATCGACATCCACGATTTCGGCGCGACACCCGGCGTGGTGCGCCTGCGCCTGGAACAGGGTTTCGAGGAGATCGGCCATGACTGACAGCGCATCCCTGCTCAACAAGCACAGCTTCGTCGAACTCGGTGCCCGGCAACGGACCAGGGCCCTGCTCGACGCCGGCACCTTCCGTGAATTGCTCGACCCCTTTCAACGGATCATGTCGCCGTGGCTATCGCGCCAGGGCGTGGTGCCGCAAGCCGACGACGGCGTGGTGATCGCCAAGGGCAATCTCGATGGTTTGCCGGTGGTGATCGCAGCCATCGAAGGGGCGTTCCAGGGCGGCAGCCTCGGTGAAGTCGGCGGAGCAAAAATTGCCGGCGCACTGGAACTGGCCGCCGAAGACAACCGCAACGGCATCCCGACCCGCGCCGTGCTGCTGCTGGAAACCGGCGGCGTGCGCTTGCAGGAAGCCAACCTCGGCCTGGCGGCCATTGCCGACATCCACGCGGCGATTGTCGATTTGCAGCAGTACCAACCCGTGGTCGGGGTGGTGGCGGGCAGCGTCGGTTGCTTTGGCGGCATGTCGATTGCCGCCGGGTTGTGCAGCTATCTGTTGGTGACCCGGGAGGCGCGACTGGGCCTGAACGGTCCACAGGTGATCGAACAGGAAGCCGGACTCGAGGAGTACGACTCCCGCGACCGGCCCTTCATCTGGAGCCTGACCGGTGGTGAGCAGCGCTTTGCCAGTGGCCTGGTGGATCGCTATGTTGCCGACGACGTGGCGCAGATCCGCCAGCAAGTCGGCGAGTTGCTCCAGCAAGGTTTGCCTGAACAACCGCGCAGCCGTCAGGCGGAGTTGTTCCTGCAACGCCTGGCGCGTCTGGATGCCGAGCCGCAAATCGAGCCATCTGTGGTTCGCGATCTGTACCAAGGAGAACGCCCATGAGTTCGTATTCCCTGCGAGGCTTGAACTGGTTCAACGCCTTGAGTGCCGGGGCGAAAGCGGTCGAGGGTTTGCCGGCTTCGCTGAAGGTCGCCGACGGTTCGCTGGGCGATCAACCTGTGCGTTTCATCGCGGTGGTGGCCGACCCGGAAAACCGCTTCGTCCGTGCCCGCAACGGCGAGGTTGGCTTGCTCGAAGGCTGGGGCCTGGCCAAGGCTGTGGATGAAGTCATCGCCGCCGATCAGGACAAGGCACAAAAACGTGCCCTGATCGCCATCGTCGACGTGCCGAGCCAGGCTTACGGTCGACGCGAAGAAGCCCTCGGCATTCATCAGGCGCTGGCCGCTGCGGCGGACAGTTATGCCCGTGCCCGTCTGGCCGGTCATGCGGTGATCGGCTTGCTGGTGGGCAAGGCGATGTCCGGGGCGTTTCTGGCCCACGGCTATCAGGCCAGCCGCTTGATCGCCCTGCGCGATCCGGGGGTGATGGTGCATGCCATGGGCAAGGCGTCGGCGGCGCGGGTAACCTTGCGCAGCGTCGAAGAACTCGAAGCCCTGGCGGCCAGCGTGCCGCCGATGGCCTATGACATCGACAGTTATGCCAGCCTCGGGCTGCTGTGGGAAACCTTGACGGTGGAGCAGATTGAGCAGCCGACGGCGGCGGATCTGGCGCGGGTGACCGAGTGCCTGCATCTGGCGATTGGCGATGTGGCCGCCACTGGCCGTGATCTGGGCGGTCGCCTGGGGGCGGCCAATCGGGCGGCGTCGAGCAAGGTTCGCCAATTGCTGAGAGCGCAGTGGTGAGCACGCTCTTGGCTCACGACCTGCTGTGGGGCATGACCCCACGGCAGTTGCCGGCGGATGCGCCTGCCTGGGTGATCGAGTCGATCAGTGCCGGCCAGCCGGTGGTGGTCCGTCGCGCCTTGAGTGAGGCGGGGCAGGTGGCGGTGGGCGTGCGCGGGCCGTTGCGCGAACAGCGATTTGCGGCGGTGATGGAAGTCGCTGCCATCACGCGGCGGGTGCGGCCGCAAGAGCTGTGCCATGTTCAAGGCCAGCGCGATTTCCCGGCGCTGCGGGCCTTGGCGCAACTGCGCTCGCACCTCGATGACAGCGGTTGGGTCTGGGGTGTCAGCGGCAGCGCCGGGTTCGAGTTGGCCAGTGGATTTGCCGCCTTGCACGAGGGCAGCGATCTCGATCTGATCCTGCGTACGCCACGTCCGTTGAGTCGTGTCGATGCCCGGGCGTTGGTGGCTGTTCTCGATGCAGCCGTGTGCCGCGTGGACTTGCAATTGCAGACACCGTCGGGCGCCGTTGCCTTGCGCGAATGGGCCGGCGCTTCGTCGCGGGTCCTGCTGAAAAGTGCCACTCAGGCCAGCCTGGTGACTGATCCGTGGAATCCACAGGAGCAAGCAGCATGAGCAGCTTGCTGGTGTTCCCCGGCCAGGGCGCGCAACAACCCGGAATGCTCGCGCGTTTGCCTCGGGAAACATTGAACGAGGCGAGCGACCTGCTCGGTGAGGATGTGACGCAGCTGGACTCTGCCGAGGCGTTGCAGTCGACGAGGGCGGTGCAGCTTTGCCTGCTGATCGCTGGTGTCGCCGCTTCACGCCAGTTGGGCTTGACCCCGGACTACGTGGCCGGCTTGTCGATCGGTGCTTACCCGGCAGCGGTGGTGGCCGGTGCCCTGGGGTTCAGCGATGCGTTGCATCTGGTCAGCCTGCGCGGTGAGCTGATGCAGCAGGCTTATCCGCAGGGCTACGGTATGACCGCGATCATCGGTCTGGACCTGGCCACGGTGGAAGGATTGCTGGCCCGGGTGCACAGCGCGCAAATGCCGGTTTATCTGGCCAATATCAACGCCGATAACCAGGTGGTGATTGCCGGTAGCGACACGGCGATGAAAGCAGTGGCCGAGTTGGCGAAAGGTTGCGGGGCTGGCCTGGCCAAGCGTCTGGCAGTGAGCGTGCCGTCCCACTGCCCATTGCTTGAGGTGCCCGCGCAACGGTTGGCCGAAGCCTTCGCCAAGGTGCCGCTGCAAACCCCGAAGATCGGTTACCTGAGCGGCAGTCGCGCGCGCCCGCTGATCAAGCCTGAAGCCTTGCGTGACGACCTGGCCTTCAATATGTGCCGCATCGTCGATTGGCGCGGCACGGTACAAGGCGCCTACGAGCGTGGTGTACGTCTACAGATCGAACTGCCGCCCGGTGCGGTGCTGACCGGACTGGCGCGCCGGGTGTTCGAGCAGGGTACCGTGATTGCCTTCGACGGTGCCCGGCTCGATACCTTGCAGGCGCTGATGCGAGAGGAGGAAGGCCGCCACTCTTAAATCACCCGACTTAAGGCTTCGAACAACAAAAACAACATTCGAAATGCACTTTGAGGACTACAACAATGATTATTTACGGTGTGGCGCTGTTGGCGATCTGTACGCTGGCAGGGGTGATCATGGGTGACATGCTCGGTGTGTTGCTGGGAGTGAAGTCAAACGTCGGCGGAGTCGGGATCGCGATGATCCTGCTGATCTGCGCACGGTTGTGGATGCACAGGCGTGGCGGCATGACCAAGGATTGCGAGCTGGGCGTCGGCTTCTGGGGCGCCATGTATATCCCGGTGGTGGTGGCGATGGCCGCGCAACAAAACGTGGTCACGGCGCTGCATGGCGGTCCGGTGGCGGTGTTGGCGGCGATCGGTTCGGTGGTGATCTGCGGCTGCACCATTGCCCTGATCAGCCGGACCCACAAAGGCGAACCCTTGCCCGATGAACCGGTGGATGTAACACCGGTTGGCGCACCGGCAGGAGGTCGCTGATATGTGGGATCTCATCAAGAGCGGTCTGGAGCACAACGGTCTGGTCACCGCATTCGCCTTCGTCGGCGTGATCATGTGGGTGTCAGTGCTGATCTCCAAGCGCCTGACCTTCGGGCGTATCCACGGCTCGGCGATTGCCATCGTCATTGGCCTGGTACTGGCCTGGGTCGGCGGCACGATGACCGGCGGGCAAAAAGGCCTGGCGGACCTGACACTGTTTTCCGGTATCGGGCTGATGGGCGGCGCGATGCTGCGGGACTTCGCCATCGTCGCCACGGCATTCGAGGTGCAAGCCACCGAAGCGAAAAAGGCCGGGTTGATCGGTGTGATTGCGCTGCTGCTGGGCACCGTACTGCCGTTTATTGTCGGCGCGTGCATGGCCTGGGTCTTCGGTTACCGCGATGCGGTGAGCATGACCACCATCGGCGCCGGTGCGGTGACCTACATCGTCGGCCCGGTGACGGGAGCTGCGATTGGCGCCAGCTCCGATGTGGTGGCGCTGTCGATTGCCACGGGCCTGATCAAGGCAATCCTGGTGATGGTCGGCACACCGATGGCGGCGCGCTGGATGGGCCTGGATAACCCGCGCTCGGCGATGGTGTTCGGCGGGCTGGCCGGGACGGTCAGTGGCGTGACCGCCGGCTTGGCGGCGACGGATCGACGCCTGGTGCCTTATGGCGCGTTGACTGCGACCTTCCACACCGGGCTTGGCTGCTTGTTGGGGCCTTCGTTGTTGTACTTCATTGTTCGCGGGATTGTTGGGTAGTCCAGTGACTGCTGTTTGTGGCGTGGGAGCTTGCTCCCGCTGGGCTGCGTAGCAGCCCTGAAATCTACCACCGAGATGAGTCAGGTAAATCCGGTGGCCTGATTTTGCGGGCGCTTCGCACCCGAACGGGAGCAAGCTCCCTCGCCACAAGGGCTCCGTCAGACCTGCCGATTGGCATACATCCGACACTCCGCCAGCAACGCCAGCAGATTCGGATCACGCTCCTTGGCCTTCAGGAACACCACGCCAATGTGCTGCTGCAACCGGTACTTTTCCTGCAACGGGATCAGCTTCACCCGGTTCTCGTACACCGCCGCAATCCGCCCCGGCAGCAACGCATAACCCACACCTGAACTGACCATGCTCAGCAGGGTGAAGATGTCGTTGACCTGCATCGCCACCTTCGGCTCGAACCCTGCCTGCTCGAATACCCGCTTGCCGTCCTGATGGGTGGCGAAGCCTTGGGTCAGGGTGATGAAAGTTTCGTCGCGGACCTCGGCCAGGTCGACTTCGGTGCGCTGGGCAAACTTGGAATCGGCGGGTGTGGCGAGGAAAATATCGTCGGAAAACAGCGGGATCTGCTCGCAATCCGGATCGTTGACACTCTCGTCCAGGGACACCAGGGCCGCATCGACTTCCATGTTCTTGAGCTTGTAGAGCAGGTCGATGTTGGAACCCAGAATCAGGTCGATGTTGAGCTCGCTGCGGCGGATCTTCAAACCCATGATCAGCTGTGGCACGGTCTTCACCGTCAGTGAGTACAGCGAGCCGAGTTTGAAACGCTCGGCCGAGAATCCGGCGGCTTCGCGGGTCAGGCGCACGCTTTCGACGACATCCTGAATCAGCTTCTGCGCTCGCTCTTCCAGCACATATGCGCTTTCCAGCGGCGTCAGGCTGCGGCCTTCGTGCTTGAACAAAGGACAGCGCAGGGCGCTTTCCAGGGAATGGATCGCCCGATGCACGCTGACGTTGCTGGTCTGCAACTCGGCCGCGGCCCGCGCCAGGTTGCCGGTGCGCATGAAGGCCAGGAACACCTCGAGTTTTTTAAGGGTCAACTCTTCATCGATCAGCATGGGGCGGACTCTTTTTGGAATGACTCGATTGTGCCCAATTACGCCGGGCCCGTCGTACAGAAACATTGCGCTTTTACGCTGCAAGCCTGAGCCTTGCGCTCTGCGGCAATGAAATTCGAGGTGAGCAACGTATGTATCACGGGGAAAGACTGAACGCCTGGACGCATCTGGCCGGGGCCGTGGCGGCGTTTATCGGCGGGGTGTGGCTGATTGTGCTGGCCAGTCTCGACGGCAGCCCGTGGAAGATCGTCAGCATGGCGATCTACGCCTTTACCTTACTGGTGCTCTACAGCGCATCGACCGTGTACCACAGCGTGCGCGGGCGCAAGAAAGCGATCATGCAGAAGGTCGATCACTTTTCGATCTACCTGTTGATCGCCGGCAGCTACACGCCGTTTTGCCTGGTGACCCTGCGCGGGCCGTGGGGCTGGACGTTGTTCGGGATTGTCTGGGGACTGGCGCTGATCGGCATCCTGCAGGAGATCAAGCCACGTTCGGAAGCGCGGATTCTGTCGATCGTGATTTATGCGGTGATGGGCTGGATTGTGTTGGTGGCGGTCAAGCCGCTGCTCGCGGCGCTGGGCGGCGCCGGGTTTGCGTGGCTGGCATCAGGCGGGGTGCTGTACACCGTCGGGATTATCTTTTTTGCCCTCGATCATCGCCTGCGCCATGCCCACGGGATCTGGCATCTATTCGTGATCGCCGGGAGCTTGCTGCACTTTGTGGCGATTTTCTTTTATGTCCTTTAAGGCTGTACCGGGACCAGGCGATCCAGCTGCTCCCGGGCTCGACGGCTGAATACCTGCAACAGATCGTTCAAGGTGTGGGGCGGCGGTTCGGCGGCGCGGGTCACTGCGTACAGGGTGATGGGTAACGGCGGTGCCAGGGGGCGGATCGTTGTGGTGGCGGGAGAGGCGCCAAGGGCGGTGAACGGATCGATCACCGCCAGGCCCGCGCCGGACTCCACCATCGCCCGTGCCAGTGAGTAGGTTTGTACGGCGATGCGTACCCTAGGCGGCGGTTCGACCGCTTCCAGGTAACTGTCGAGTCGCGCGGCCAGCGGATCGGCGCTGGATAAACCGATCAGCGGCGCATCCGCCAGCGCCAGCAGAGGCAACGGTTTACCCACCTCTTCCTGGGGCCAGTAACCAATCGGAGCCAGCGCCACCAGCACGCCGGACGCCAGCGCCTGGGCCTTGAGCCCCGGGTGATCCGGACGTTGCAGGGTCAGGGCGACATCCACTTCGCGCATCAACAGGTTCTGCACCAGTTCGCGACTGTGGGCGCTGGAGAGTTCGCAAGCGATGTCCGGGTAACGCCCGGTCCATTCGTGAATGGCCGGCGGCAGCAATGACAGGGCCAGCGCCGGAGTGGCACCGATGCGCAGGCTGTGGCCCGGTTCGCGGCGCAGGCTCTGCGCCAGGCGTCGCACGCCTTGCAGGCTTTCGCTGACCTTGTCCACTTCGCGCTCCAGTTCCAGCGCTTCCGGCGTCGCCTGCAACTTGCCGCGTACCCGCAGGAACAGCGGAAAACCCAATTGTTGCTCGGCGTGCTGCAACACCTTGCTCACCGCCGGTTGCGAGACGTGCAGCAATTGCGCGGCAGCGCTGATCGAACCGGTCTGGCGGATGGCCTGGAAAATCTCGATATGGCGAAGACGCATGGCAAGTCCATAACCTTTGTTTATGGGTTTGCCATCTTTATGCATTGTTCAGCGTCTGTCACCTGGCTCTAACCTTGGCCTCGTCTTCACAACAGTTTTAAGGACGGACATGGCTCAGCGTGTGTGCATCATCGGTGGCGGTGTGATTGGCCTGGCAACGGCCTACGCGCTGGTGCGCGACGGCTTTGAGGTGACGGTGGTCGAGGCCCGGGACTCGCTGGGCAGCGAAACCAGCTTCGCCAACGGCGGCCAGTTGTCCTATCGCTATGTCGCGCCCCTGGCCGACGCCGGTGTGCCATTGCAAGCCATCGGCTGGATGCTGCGCGGCGATTCACCGCTGAAGCTACGCCCGCGCTTCGACCTGGCCCAGTGGCGCTGGATGGCGTCGTTCCTCGGCGCTTGCCGTCGCTCGGTCAACCGCGAGAACGCCGCGCACTTGCTGCGCCTGGCACTGTTCAGCCAGGACACATTGAAGTCTTGGCGCGAGGATGATGGACTGGCGGGATTTCAGTGGCGGCGCAACGGCAAACTGGTGACTTTCCGCCAGAGCAGCAGCTTCGAGCATGCGCGCCTGGGCCTGGCTGACCCGCAGCACCAGCAGGTGTTGTCGCCTGCCGAATGCGCGCACCTTGAACCGGCGCTGATCGATGCGCCCTTTGTCGGCGCGATCTACACCCCGGACGAAGAGGTCGGCGACTGCCACGGTTTTTGCCAGCAACTGGCCGCCCGGCTGCAAGCGTCCGGCCGTTGCGAATTTCGTCTCGGACAAGCAGTGACCGGCATCCGCCACAGCAACGGCGGCGTCAACGCCATCGAACTGGGTGAGCTAGTGCTGCCGGTCGATCAACTGGTGATCGCCGCCGGTCACCGCAGTCCGCTGTTGGCGCTTCCCGGGCTGCAACTGCCGCTTTATCCGCTCAAGGGCTACAGCCTGACCGTGCCGATCGACGCCGGTCACCGGGCGCCGGACGTGAGCATCACTGACTACGACCGCAAGATCGTTTACGCCCGCATCGGCCAGCAATTGCGAGTGGCGGCGATGGTCGACATCGTCGGTTTCGACCCTGCCCTGGACCCCAAGCGCCTGGCGCTGATCAAGCGTCAGGCCCATGACACCTTTCCCAATGCCGGCGCCTATGACGAAGCCATTGAGTGGGCCGGCATGCGTCCGGCCACCCCCAGCGGTGTACCGTTGCTGGGCGCGACGGCGTATCGCAACCTGTGGCTCAACCTCGGCCACGGCGCGCTGGGTTTCACCCTGGCCTGCGGCAGCGGGCGCTTGCTCAGCGAGCTGATCGGCGAGCGCCGGCCGTCCATTGACCTTCAGGGTTTCAGCCACCGGGCCGCCTGAATACTGATTTTTGAAGAGGGCACTGCAATGACCATTACCCGACTGCACAGCAACCCGCGCCTGTCTGGCGCCGTGACCTTTGGCGACCTGGTGTTTCTCTCCGGGCAGGTGCCGGGCGATGCCCGGGATGCCAGCGGTCAGACCCGCGAAGTGCTGGCGAAAATCGATACCTTGCTGGCCGAGGCGGGCAGCGACAAGGATCATCTGCTCAGTGCGACCATTTACCTGAAGAACATCACCGAGGATTTTGCCGCGATGAACGAGGTCTGGTCGGCCTGGCTATCGCCGGGACAGGCACCGAGCCGCACCACCGTGCAGGCCGAACTGGCCCGACCGCAGGTGCTGGTGGAAATCACCGTCATCGCTGCGCGCGTCTGATAAACCAACACCCACAACGGAGAATAACAATGCAAAAAATCACGTTGCTCGCTTGTACGCTTGGCCTGTTGCTCGGCAGTCAGGTCCGGGCCAATGAAGCGCCGCTGACCGGCACCCTGAGCAAAATCGCCAGCGCCAACAGCATTACCCTGGGCTATCGCGATGCTTCGGTGCCGTTTTCCTACGTGGGTGATCACAGCGGCAAGCCGATGGGTTACTCGGTGGATCTGGCGGGCAAGATCGTCGAGCGCATCCAGCAGCAACTGGCGCTGCCGGACTTGAAGGTGAAGTACAACCTGGTGACCTCGCAGACCCGCATTCCACTGGTGCAGAACGGCACCGTGGACCTGGAGTGCGGCTCCACCGGCGTGACCGCCGAACGGCAGAAGCAGGTGGCGTTCTCCTATGGCTTCATCTACGTCAAAGGCCAGTTGCTGACCGCGAAGGACAGCGGGATCAAGAGCTTCGCCGATCTGCGTGGCAAGAACGTGGTGACCACCGCCGGTACTACCAACGAGCGCTTCCTGAAAAGCTACAACGTCGATCACAAGATCGACATGTTCGTGATCAGCGCCAAGGACCACGGCGAAGCCTTCCAGATGCTGCAATCGGGCCGGGCGGTGGCGTTCTACATGGACGACGCGCTGCTCTACGGTGAGCGCGCCAAGGCCAATGACCCGCACAAGTGGGTGGTGGTCGGGGAGGAGCAATCTCGGGAGATCTACAGTTGCATGGTGCGCAAGGACGATCCGCAGTTCCTGGCGCTGGTCAACGGCGCGTTGGCGGATCTGTACAGCTCGGGCGAGATCAATGGCATCTACAAGCGCTGGTTCGAGCAGCCGATCCCGCCGAAGGGGTTGAACCTTGAGTTCCCGATGACCAGCGAACTCAAGGCAATCATTGCCAAACCGGTGAGTGATCCGGTGCAGTAAATGCAAAAGATCGCAGCCTGCGGCAGCTCCTACAATTGGATGGCGTACATCCTGTAGGAGCTGCCGCAGGCTGCGATCTTTTTAGAAATCACCCCAAAGCTGCTGGGCCACCGCCAGTGCAACAACCGGCGCGGTTTCGGTGCGCAGCACCCGTGGACCGAGGCGGGCGGCGTGGAAGCCGCTGGCCTTGGCCTGATCGACTTCGGCATCGGACAAACCACCCTCCGGACCGATCAGGAATGCCAGACTTGAAGGTTTGGCATGGCTCACCATCGGCTCCGCCACCGGATGCAGCACCAGCTTCAATTCGGCTTCGGTCTGCTTCAACCAGTCAACCAGCAACAGCGGCGGATGAATCACCGGTACTCGCGAGCGTCCGCACTGTTCGCATGCGCTGATCGCCACCTGGCGCCAGTGCAGCAGGCGTTTGTCGGCGCGCTCGTCCTTGAGCCGGACTTCGCAGCGTTCGGTGAAGATCGGGGTGATTTCGGTGACGCCCAGCTCCGTGGCCTTCTGGATCGCCCAGTCCATGCGCTCGCCCCGGGACAGGCCCTGGCCGAGATGGATCTGCAGCGGCGATTCGATCTGCCCGGCGAAGCTTTCATCGATCTGTACCACGACACGCTTTTTGCCGACGTCGACCAGCCTGGCGCGAAACTCCTGGCCCGAACCGTCGAACAACTGCAACGCATCGCCCTCGGCCATGCGCAGCACGCGGCTGATGTAATGGGCCTGGGCTTCGGGCAACTCGTGCTCGCCGATGCTCAGGGGGGCGTCGATAAAGAAGCGGGACAGTCTCATGCGGGGTCTCTGTAATTCATGTATAGGTCTTATGGGCGTCTTCGCGAGCAAGTCGGATCGCCGCACCGCCGCTCCCACAGGGGATTGCGGTCAACTGTGGGAGCGGGCTTGCTCGCGAAAGCTTCAGCCCTGACACCACAGAAACTCAGGAAACAAATCAGCCCGGATCACGGAACCCAGGATGGAAGTCCTTCGGCACCGCCACGCTGACGCTGTCACGGGTCGCAATGTCGATCCCTTCGCTGGCCACTTCGGCAAGGAAGTCGATCTGCTCCGGGGTAATCACATAGGGCGGCAGGAAATACACCACGCTACCCAGCGGCCGCAGTAAAGCACCGCGCTCCAGGGCATGCTGGAACACCTTCAGGCCGCGACGTTCCTGCCATGGGTAAGCTTCCTTGGTGGCCTTGTCCTTGACCATCTCGATGGCCAGTACCATGCCGGTCTGGCGCACTTCGGATACGTTCGGGTGATCGACCAGGTGCGCCGTCGACGAAGCCATGCGCTGGGCCAGGGCCTTGTTGTTCTCGATGACGTTGTCTTCTTCGAAAATATCCAGGGTCGCCAGGGCCGCCGCGCACGCCAGCGGGTTGCCGGTGTAGCTGTGGGAGTGCAGGAAGGCGCGCAGGGTCGGGTAGTCGTCGTAGAACGCGCTGTAGACGTCGTCTGTGGTCATGCATGCCGCCAGCGGCAGATAGCCGCCTGTCAGGGCCTTGGACAGGCACAGGAAATCAGGGCGGATGCCGGCCTGTTCGCAGGCGAACATCGTCCCGGTGCGGCCGAAGCCGACGGCGATTTCGTCGTGGATCAGGTGCACGCCGTAACGGTCGCAGGCCTCTCGCAGCAGCTTGAGGTATACCGGGTGGTACATGCGCATGCCACCAGCGCCCTGGATCAGCGGCTCGACGATCACCGCCGCGACCGTGTCGTGGTTTTCGGCCAGGGTCTGCTCCATGGCGGCGAACATGTTGCGCGAGTGTTCTTCCCAGCTCATGCCTTGGGGGCGCAGGTAGCAGTCCGGGCTTGGTACCTTGATGGTGTCCATCAACAGCGCTTTGTAGGTCTCGGTGAACAGCGGTACGTCGCCCACCGACATCGCCGCCATGGTTTCGCCGTGGTAGCTGTTGGTCAGTGTGACGAAGCGCTTCTTGTTCGGCTGGCCGCGATTGAGCCAGTAGTGAAAGCTCATTTTCAGTGCGACTTCGATGCAGGACGAGCCATTATCGGCGTAGAAGCACCGGGTCAGGCCTTCCGGTGTCATCTTCACCAGGCGCTCGGACAACTCGATCACCGGTTGATGGCTGAAGCCGGCAAGAATCACATGTTCGAGCTGGTCGACCTGGTCCTTGATGCGTTGGTTGATCCGCGGGTTGGCGTGGCCGAACACATTGACCCACCAGGAGCTGACCGCATCGAGGTAGCGCTTGCCTTCGAAGTCTTCCAGCCACACGCCTTCCCCGCGCTTGATCGGGATCAGCGGCAGTTGTTCGTGATCTTTCATCTGGGTGCAGGGATGCCACAGCACGGCGAGGTCGCGTTGCATCCACTGATTATTCAGGCCCATTTTCACTCTCCTGGAGGCGGTCCGTGACCAGCGCGGACAAACAATCGCGCAAGCCTATGCAATGCGTGCCACGGGGACAACCCATTGTGTCGAATGAGCTACTTTGTACAGGCCGATAGACGTTGCTGGCGGGCGTCTGAAGGCTGACGTATCCTTCGCCGTTCTTGAGCCGTCTGGCTCGCAAAAACTGCTGTTTTCCTCGTGTGATTCCGGAGTTCGCTGAATGTCTGTCGGTTGGCTGCGCGCCTGTGCGCTGGTGATGTTGGGGCTGTTCAGCGTGTCTGCGCTGGCCAAGGATAAAACCGCGATCGTGATCGGCGGCGGCCTGTCGGGCCTGACTGCCGCGTACGAACTGCAGAACAAGGGCTGGCAGGTCATCTTGCTGGAAGCCAAGTCGAGCCTGGGCGGTCGCTCCGGCATGGCCACCAGCGAGTGGATCGGCAACGACAAGGTCCAGCCGGTGCTGAACAAGTACGTCTCGACCTTCAAGCTGAGCACCACGCCGGCCCCTGAGTTCGTGCGGACCCCAGGCTACCTGATCGATGGCGAGTATTTCTCCGCCGCCGACCTGGCGACCAAACAGCCGGCCACCGCCGAGGCGCTCAAGCGCTTTGACAAGACCGTGGACGATCTGGCCCGCTCGATCGACGACCCGCAGAACCCGGCCGCCAACAATACGCTGTACGCGCTGGACCAGATCAACGTGTCGAGCTGGCTCGACAAGCAGAACCTGCCGGCCACCGCCCGCCAGTTGATCAACCAGCAAATCCGTACCCGCTACGACGAACCTTCGCGCTTGTCGCTGCTGTACTTCGCGCAACAGAGCCGCGTCTATCGTGGCGTCTCCGATCGTGACCTGCGAGCTTCGCGCCTGGTCGGTGGCAGCCCGGTGCTGGCCCAGGCCTTCGTCAAGCAGCTGAAAACCATCAAGACCAGCTCCCCGGTCTCGTCGATCATTCAGGACAAGGACGGCGTGACCGTCAAAGTCGACAACGTCGGCTATCAGGCGGACTACGTGGTACTGGCCGTGCCACTGCGCGCCCTGAACAAGATCCAGATGACCCCGGCGCTTGACGCCCAGCACCTGGCGGCGATCAAGGGCACCAACTACGGTTGGCGCGACCAGATCATGCTCAAGTTCAAGACGCCGGTGTGGGAAAGCAAGGCGCGCATGTCCGGCGAGATCTACAGCAACGCCGGCCTGGGGATGTTGTGGGTCGAGCCTGCCCTGAAGGGTGGCGCCAACGTGGTGATCAACCTGTCCGGCGACAACGCGCGGGTGATGCAGGCATTCGGCGACAAGCAGATGGTCGACCAGGTGTTGATCCGCCTGCACGCGTTCTATCCACAGGCGCGTGGTTCGTTCACCGGTTATGAAATCCGTCGCTACAGCACCGACCCGTCCACCGGCGGCGCCTACCTGGCCTTCGGTCCGGGCCAGATCAGCAAGTTCTGGCGCCTGTGGGAACGCCCGATTCAGCGCGTAGCCTTCGCTGGTGAACACACCGATACCCTGTACCCGGGCACCCTGGAAGGCGCGCTGCGTACCGGTCAGCGTGCAGCCAGTCAGGTTGAAGACCTGGCGGCGGGCAAGTCGTTCGAACCGGCGAAAGTGGGTCCGGCTGCCGCAGCGGCGGGCGCTGGTGCGGTGGTGGCGAAGAAAGGCAATTTCTTCAGCAACCTGTTCGGCGGCTCCGACGACGAGAAGAAGCCGGAGCCGGTCAAGGCGCCAGAGCCGGTAGCGCCGGCAACTCCGGCACCTGCTCCGGTACCGGTTGTTGCACCGGCTCCGGTCGAAGCACCGAAGCCAGTAACCCCGGCAAAAGCCGAGCCGGTCAAAAAGGCTCCGGCGAAACCGGCTGCCAAGACCGAAGCGAAAAAAGCCCCGGCCAAGGCACCGGTAAAGAAGGCCGAGCCAGTGAAGAAGCCAGTGGCTAAACCCGCGGCGACTCCGACAACGGATGCCAAGGCGTAGTCAGCCCTGGGATAAAAAAACGCGGCGCAAATGCCGCGTTTTTTTATGCCCGGAGAAATCTGGGCACACAATCGAATAAACCTTTGGCAGGAAGTGTTATTGAGTTGGGCTACATTTTTGTACACACATTGGCCTTTAATCTTTTCTTAACTCATCTGTTTCAGACTCTTGATCGTATTTCTCGATATTTCAAAGCAAAATTTTCCGCTTTAATTCGATAGATAACTCGATAGTCTTGGGCCAGCACTTACAGGGATCTAGGCAATGCAGCTACGTAACTCTACCTCCCGCTACGGCTGGGTCAGCATCGTCATTCACTGGGTGGTGGCACTGGCGGTCTTCGGTCTGTTCGCGCTTGGGTTGTGGATGGTCGGGCTCGATTACTACAGCACCTGGCGCAAAGACGCGCCGGACCTGCACAAGAGCATCGGCCTGGTTTTGCTGGGTGTGATGCTGCTGCGGGTGTTTTGGCGCTTCATCAGCCCGCCGCCACCGACCTTGTCCAGCTACAGCCGCATGACGCGCCTCGGCGCCAGGTTCGGCCATGGATTTCTCTATCTCAGTCTGTTTGCCGTGTTGATTGCCGGTTACCTGATTTCCACCGCAGAAGGTGTCGGTATCCCGGTATTTGGCTTGTTTGAAGTCCCGGCGCTGATATCCGGACTGCCGGACCAGGCAGATACCGCTGGCGTGATTCACCTCTATCTGGCGTGGGTGCTGGTAATTTTTTCCGGCCTCCATGCGTTGGCAGCATTGAAGCACCACTTTATCGACCGTGATGTGACCCTCAAGCGAATGCTGGGTCGCAAAGCCTGAAGTTCAACCTCGACTCCAAAGGAAAACAAAGCATGTTGAAAAAGACTCTGGCCGCCCTGGCAATCGGTTCGGCCCTGTTGTCCGCCGGTAACGTAATGGCCGCTGACTATGTGGTCGACAAAGAAGGCCAGCACGCCTTCGTTGACTTCAAGATCAGCCACCTGGGCTACAGCTTCATCACCGGTACTTTCAAGGACATCGACGGCAAGTTCAGCTTCGACGCTGCCAAGCCTGAAGACAGCAAGATCGAGTTCAACGTGAACACCGCCAGTGTGTTCACCAACAACGCCGAGCGTGACAAGCACATCGCCAGCAAAGACTTCCTGAACGCCAGCAAAGCCACGTTTGTGTCCACCAGCGTCAAACCCACCGGCAAAAACGCCGCTGGCAAGGACACTGCTGACGTGGCTGGTGACCTGACGATCCTCGGTGTAACCAAGCCAATCGTGGTCAAGGCCACGTTCCTGGGCGAAGGCAAGGATCCATGGGGCGGCTACCGTGCAGGCTTTGAGGGTACTTTCAGCCTCAAGCGTTCCGATTTCGGCAAGCAGAAAGACCTGGGCCCATCGTCCGATGCGGTTGAGATGTACGTGACCTTTGAAGGTGTAAAAGCGAAGTAATGCTGAGACCGTAGGAGCTGGCGCAGGCTGCGATCTTTTCAGAATCAAAAGATCGCAGGCTTCGCCAGCTCCTGTAAAAGCAATTCGCGGCACAAACAAAAATGCCCTGATCGCGAGATCAGGGCATTTTTTATTTCAGCGATAACTCAGCGATTGCGGGTCAGCAACGCTGGTTTTTCACCACGAGGACGGCTTGGCAGTTGATCGAGTTGCTCAGGTGTCGGGAAGCGGTCAGCCTTCGACTCCTTGTGCATGATCTTCGGCGCGGGACCGCGCGGGTTCTGTACGGCAGGCTCCGAACGCGGCTGGTCGTCACGGGCCGGGCGGCGATTGCGCGAGTCTTCGCGGCGGGCCTGGCCGTCGCGCGGTGCGCCACTGCGAGGACCGCTACGCTTGGCCGGTGGGGTGCCAGTGCTGGCGCCATCGCTGTTGCGTGGGCCGTTCTGGCGACCTTGTGGCTTGCCGGAACGTGGAGCGCCCGAACCTGCCGCGGTGCCCTGTGCCGGAGCGCCCGGACGGCGACCACGGCCTTGAGCCGGCTTTTGCTGTGGCACGTAGTCGACGCGGTTACCGAAGTTATCCACATCGTCGTCCAGGAACTCGTCCGGGGCACGGTCAGCGGCGGCACGAGGAGGCTGCGACGGACGCTGTTCGCGAGCCGGAGTGCCTTCACGTGGTTTTTGCTGACGGGCCGGGCGCTCACCGCGTTCGCCGGCCGGTTTTTCCTTGCCCTTGTCCTTGCCTTTGTCCTTGCGACCACCGCCGCCACCGCTGCCATTCGGACCGTCGCCGCGCGGGCCACGTGGATTGCGTGGGTTACGCATGTCCGGACGCTCGCGCACTTCAGGCTTTTCCGCCTCGATGGTGCTGGCATCGAAGCCCATCAGGTCGCCGTCGGCGATTTTCTGCCTGGTCATGCGTTCGATGCTTTTCAGCAGTTTTTCTTCGTCCGGGGCTACCAGCGAAATCGCCTCGCCCGAACGGCCGGCACGGCCGGTACGACCGATACGGTGCACGTAGTCTTCATCGACGTTCGGCAGCTCGAAGTTGACCACGTGTGGCAACTGGTCGATGTCCAGGCCGCGAGCGGCGATGTCGGTGGCGACCAGGATGCGCACGGTGCCGGCCTTGAAGTCGGCCAGGGCTTTGGTGCGGGCGTTCTGGCTCTTGTTGCCGTGGATCGCGACGGCGCTCAGGCCGTGCTTGTCCAGGTACTCGGCCAGGCGGTTGGCGCCGTGCTTGGTGCGGGTGAACACCAACACTTGTTCCCAGGCGCCAGCGGTGATCAGGTGCGCCAGCAGCGAACGTTTGTGGCTGGCCGGCAGGCGGAACACGCGCTGTTCGATGCGCTCGACCGTGGTGTTCGGCGGCGTGACTTCGATGCGTTCCGGATTGTGCAGCAGCTTGCCGGCGAGGTCGGTGATGTCCTTGGAGAAGGTCGCCGAGAACAGCAGGTTCTGGCGTTTGGCCGGCAGACGGGCCAGGACCTTCTTCACGTCATGGACGAAGCCCATGTCGAGCATGCGGTCGGCTTCGTCCAGCACGAGGATTTCCACGTGGGACAGATCGACGCTGCCTTGGCCGGCGAGGTCGAGCAGGCGGCCAGGGCAGGCCACCAGCACGTCTACGCCACGGGACATGGCCTGAACCTGCGGGTTCATGCCGACACCGCCGAAAATGCAGGCGCTGACGAACTTCAGGTCACGGGCATAGACCTTGAAGCTTTCATGCACTTGGGCTGCGAGTTCGCGAGTCGGGGTCAGGACCAGTACGCGCGGTTGGCGCGGGCCGTGACGCTGGGATTTGTCCGGGTGACCGTTGGGGAACAACCGCTCCAGAATCGGAAGGGCGAAACCGCCGGTTTTACCAGTACCTGTCTGTGCCGCGACCATCAGGTCGCGACCTTGCAACACGGCGGGAATGGCCCGCTGTTGCACCGGAGTAGGCTCGGTATAGCCCGCTGCCTCGATGGCGCGGACTAAAGCCTCGGAGAGACCGAGGGAAGCAAAGGACATGAGTAATCCTGTTCTAGTTAGGGCTTGGCCCAATGGGAGTCTTGCCTGGCGCGAATCGCGTTTAAGAGGACGCAATCCCGTCCGGTCCTGCTGGGTCTCGAAGGCTCGTCTGCAAGCGCTCGCGCGGGCTGAAAGCTGCGCAGTAGCGGGGTTGAGATGCCTTTAACGATTCCGAGCGTCCGGGCGTGAGCCTGGCGGGAAGGCCGGAGTATAACAGAGCAATCACTGCGCGCCGCTTTCCTGCTGCTCAACGGTTTTTTCCGTGGCAACCGTGGCCTTTTCAGTCTTCACGCTGGCTGCCGGTTCCGCGCCGTAGCGGGCACTCAGTTCAGCGTAGGCGGGCTCACGTTTGAAACGCTTGAGTTCGGCGCCGAAACGCTGCACCAGCAGATCCATGCCCGCATTGCGCCGTACCGCGAGAAACTGGCTTTGCTGGCTGATGATCGTGGGGTTTTCGGTGATCTTGTCGCGGATGCCCAGTTCGTCGAGCAAATGCTGACCGACCCGGCGGTCGGTGATCAGCAGGTCAATCCGCCCGCGCACCAGTTTGCCGAAGTTGGCTTCATGGGTAGGGGCCGGCTCGCGGGTGAACAACGTCGAATCGCTGAAATCCTTGCTGTAAAGGTAACCCGGCGAGGTGCCAATGGTCAGGCCTTGCAAGTCATCGAGGGTGCGAAACGGATGGGGCCGTTCATTGGCGTAGAACATCACGAACTGGACTTCAGACAGGGGTTCGCTGGGGTAGAGCAGGGTCGCTTCGCGTTCTTCGCTGTGAAAGATGTCCAGCGCGCCGTCGGCCTGGCCTGTCTCCAGCATCGACAGGCAGCGTTTCCATGGCAGGAACTGCCACTCCACTTCGATGCCCAGGCGCTTGAAGACAATGGCGGTGGTTTCGTAGTCCAGGCCCAGGGATTTGCCGTTGTTGTCTTCGTATACGTAGGGCGCCCAGGGTTCCGTGACAATGCGCAGCTTCTCGCCCCGGGCGGTGAGGCTCAGGCAAGTGAAGACAAGCACGGCGATTAGCTGCGTGATCAAAGGCATGGGCTGAGATTACGACGAGAAACCGGAAAGAGCCAGAAACTGACCGCAGATGCTCTAACTCCGTGGATTGCCGCACATTAATAGTGCGTTGAAAGCAAAAGATCGCAGCCTGCGGCAGCTCCTACAGGGAATACACATTTCTCTGTAGGAGCTGCCGCAGGCTGCGATCTTTTAATCGTGCTTTAACGACTTTTAACGCGGCAACTTCAGGTTGTTCCACACCGCCAGGCTCGCTTCAGCCTGGTTCAGGGTGTAGAAGTGCAGCCCTGGAGCGCCACCCTGCAGCAGTTGTTCGCACATCTCGGTGATGACCTGTTCGCCAAAGCGTTGAATGCTCTGGGTGTCGTCGCCGTAGGCTTCCAGTTGCTTGCGGATCCAGCGCGGGATTTCCGCACCGCAGGCATCGGAGAAGCGCGCCAGCTTGCTGTAGTTGGTGATCGGCATGATGCCCGGCACGATCGGGATGTTCACGCCCAGTGCCCGCACGCGTTCCACGAAGTAGAAGTAGCAGTCGGCGTTGAAGAAGTACTGGGTGATCGCACTGTCGGCGCCAGCCTTGGCCTTGCGCACGAAGTTGGCAACATCGTCTTCGAAATTGCGCGCTTGCGGATGCATTTCCGGGTAAGCGGCGACTTCGATGTGGAAATGATCACCGGTTTCTTCACGAATGAATTCAACCAGGTCATTGGCGTGGCGCATTTCACCGCTGGCCATGCCCATGCCCGAAGGCAGGTCACCGCGCAGGGCGACGATACGCTTGATGCCGGCGGCCTTGTACTGGGCCAGCAGGCCACGCAGGTCAGCTTTGCTATCGCCCACGCAGGACAGGTGCGGAGCGGCAGGGATTTTGACTTCGCTTTCGAGCTGCAACACGGTGTTCAGCGTGCGATCACGGGTCGAACCGCCGGCGCCGTAGGTGCAGGAGAAGAAATCGGGGTTGTAGGCGGCCAGCTGGCGAGCAGTGGCCAGCAGCTTTTCTTGCCCAGCATCGGTCTTCGTAGGGAAGAACTCGAAGCTGTAGCGACGATCTTGGGACATGGGAATACCCTTGAAAACGCGTAAGCCTGTGAGGCTTGCACATCCCATGTGGGAGCGGGCTTGCTCGCGAAAGCAGTGGGTCAGTCGACATTAATGTTGAATGATAAATCGCTTTCGCGGGCAAGCCCGCTCCCACAGGGAGAGCAGGCAGCAGATCCGATCAGTAGCGGTAAGCGTGCGGCTTGAACGGGCCTTCGACGGTCACGCCGATGTAGTCGGCCTGGGTCTTGGTCAGTTGAGTCACAACACCGCCGAAGCCGCGAACCATTTCCAGGGCCACTTCTTCGTCGAGTTTCTTCGGCAGTACTTCAACGGTCAGGCGCTCGGCTTTCTGGGCTGGCGACAGGTCGGCGTACTTCTGGCCGAACAGGAAGATCTGCGCCAGAACCTGGTTGGCGAACGAACCGTCCATGATGCGGCTCGGGTGGCCGGTTGCGTTACCCAGGTTAACCAGACGGCCTTCGGCCAGCAGGATCAGGTAGTCGTCGTTCTGCGGGTCGAAATCGCCAGCGCCGGTACGGTGGATCTTGTGAACCTGCGGCTTCACTTCTTCCCATGCCCAGTTCTTGCGCATGAAAGCGGTGTCGATTTCGTTGTCGAAATGGCCGATGTTGCAGACAACAGCGCGCTTCTTCAGGGCTTTGAGCATGTTTGCATCGCAAACATTGACGTTACCGGTGGTGGTCACGATCAGGTCGATCTTGCCCAGCAGTGCCTTGTCGATGCTTGCTTCAGTACCGGTGTTGATACCGTCGATGAACGGCGAAACCAGTTCGAAACCGTCCATGCAGGCTTGCATGGCGCAGATCGGGTCGACTTCGGAGACTTTGACGATCATGCCTTCCTGACGCAGGGACTGGGCCGAACCCTTGCCCACGTCGCCGTAGCCGATGACCAGCGCTTGCTTGCCGGACAGCAGGTGGTCGGTGCCGCGCTTGATCGCATCGTTCAGGCTGTGACGGCAGCCGTACTTGTTGTCGTTCTTGCTCTTGGTCACCGAGTCGTTGACGTTGATGGCCGGGATTTTCAGCTCGCCCTTGGCCAGCATGTCCAGCAGGCGGTGAACGCCGGTGGTGGTTTCTTCGGTCACGCCGTGGACGCGGTCCAGAACGGCTGGGTACTTCTTGTGCAGCAGTTCGGTCAGGTCGCCGCCGTCGTCGAGGATCATGTTGGCATCCCAAGGCGCGCCATCTTTCAGGATGGTTTGCTCCAGGCACCATTCGTACTCTTGTTCAGTCTCGCCTTTCCAGGCGAAAACCGGGATGCCGGCAGCGGCGATGGAAGCGGCGGCCTGATCCTGAGTCGAGAAAATGTTGCAGGACGACCAGCGCACTTCGGCACCCAGGGCAACCAGGGTTTCGATCAGCACGGCAGTCTGAATGGTCATGTGGATGCAGCCGAGGATCTTCGCGCCCTTGAGCGGTTGCTCTTCGGAGTACTTGCGACGCAGACCCATCAGGGCCGGCATTTCGGATTCGGCGATGATGGTTTCGCGACGGCCCCAGGCAGCCAGGGACATGTCGGCGACTTTGTAGTCGGTAAAATCTGCAGGCGTGATAACAGCGCTCATGAAGAGCCTCCATTCGTAATGTATGCGAATGGGCGCCGTTGTGCGTTTAGTGTCCAGCCACTGAAGGCCAGGCAACGCCCCATCCGAGCCTGACAGGTCGAACCTGCTGCAGCGCCCCTCGGACAGGTGGCGGGAAAACGGTATCAAGTAGAGGTTACCGTTTTGAAACGGTGGCGATTATAGCGGGCTATGCCGATCTTCCAAAGCGTTTCTGTCGGTCAATGTCCGAACGGTAATCGAGACCATAGACGACGCTCAATAGAGCTCTAGGTCGGGCTCTGCCATGATGGTCAGCATCATTCGGCAAGACGCTCAGGAGTGAACATGAATTTCCACACCCGCAAATGGGTAAAACCCGAAGACCTCAACCCCAACGGCACGCTGTTCGGCGGCAGCCTTCTGCGCTGGATCGACGAAGAGGCGGCGATCTACGCCATCGTCCAGTTGGGCAACCAGCGTGTGGTCACCAAGTACATCTCCGAAATCAACTTCGTCAGCGCCTCGCGCCAGGGCGACATCATCGAGTTGGGCATTACCGCTACCGAGTTCGGTCGCACCTCGATCACCCTGACGTGCGAAGTACGCAACAAGATCACCCGCAAGAGCATTCTCACCGTTGAAAAAATGGTGTTCGTGAACCTCGGTGAAGACGGCTTGCCGGCACCTCACGGCCGGACCGAGATCAAGTACGTCAAGGACCAGTTCAAGGATGATGACGTCGGCTCGTAATACGAGCCCCGTAGGAGCTGCCGCAGGCTGCGATCTTTTGATCTTGATTTTAAGCAGTCAGTGATGACGCCAGGATCCAAGTCAAAAGATCGCAACCTTCGGCAGCTCCTACCGAACGTAACTTGATCGGCGCGTGTCGTAGCTAAATAGCCCGCCACCGGTTGCGCATCCCATGAACTCGGCACAAGACGGCAAGACCCCGAACCTTTCGGCGCAAGAAGAGCACGAAGTCGAAAAGAGCCAGCCGCCCCGCGCCGCGGTGCTGCACGAGATCATCCGTACCCAGGGCGATCAGGAACTGGAGCGCAGCATTGCGGCGTTGTGGTGGTCGGCGCTGGCGGCGGGGTTGACCATGGGCCTGTCGCTGATGGGCATGGGGTTGCTCAATTCGCGTCTGCCGGATGGCGAAGGGTTCAAGGTGATCGCGAGTTTTGGTTATTGCGCCGGTTTTCTCGCGGTGATCCTGGCCCGCCAGCAGCTGTTCACCGAAAATACCCTGACCGCCGTGCTGCCGGTGATGACCAAGCCGACGCTGGCCAACTTCGGCCGGCTGCTACGGCTGTGGACGGTGGTGCTGGCCGGCAACCTCTGTGGCACCTTGCTGGTGGCGTACGTGATGCTGGAACTGCCGATTTTCGACAGCAAGACCGATGTCGCCTTCCTCGATATCGGCCGCAAGGTCATGGAAAACCACGCCAGCCAGATGTTCGCCAAGGGCATCATTTCCGGATGGATGATCGCCACCATGGTCTGGATGATCCCGTCCATGGAGAGTGCCAAGATGTGGATCATCATCCTCATCACCTACCTCATGGCGCTGGGGGATTTCACCCACATCGTGGTCGGTTCGCTGGAGGTTTCGTATCTGGTGTTTGCCGGCGAGTTGCCGTGGAGTGATTTCTGGCTGGTGTTCGCCGGGCCGACGCTGGCGGGGAACATCATCGGTGGCAGTTTTATTTTCGCGCTGATCAGCCATGCGCAGATTCGCAGCGAAAGCGGGCCGCCGAAAAAAACAGCGGATCAGAGCGAGGCGCCCGATCCGCAGCAGATCAAAAAACCATCAAGGTGATGTTCAGCCCACCACGTCGAGTGCAGCCGCACCGCGGCGCTGGCGATAGATGAAGAACAGTGCAGTCACCACAGTCAGCCCGCTGACCAGCGCGCCGGTCCAGGGCAGGTCTGCCAGGTCGGCGCCGCTGGCCACCACCAGCCCGCCGATCCAGGCGCCGGCCGCGTTGCCCAGGTTGAAGGCGCTCTGGTTCAGGGTCGAACCCAGGTTCGGTGCTTCGTGGGCCTGGTCGATGATCAGCAGTTGCAGGATCGGGCACAGGGCGAAGGCAAATGTCCCCCACAACACCAGCGTGATCGCCGCCGGGATCACCGAATGGCTGGTTTGCGTGAAGGCCGCCAACACCACCAGAACCGCCAGCGCCATGCCCACCAGAGAAGGCAGCAAGCGGCTGTCCGCCAGACGACCACCGAGCATGCTGCCGGCGGTCAAGCCAACACCGAACAACAACAGCATGATGGTGACGCCGTGGGGGCTGACACCGGTGATGTCCTGCAGGATTGGCGCAATGTAGGTGAACACACTGAACAGGCTGGTCGAGGCCAGCACGCTCATACCCAGGGCCAGCAGCACGTTGGCCTTGCCCAGCACCTTGAACTCGCTGGCCAGGTTGGCTTTATCCATCGCGATGTTTTTCGGCAGCCAGACCCATTGCGCAATCGCCGCCAGAACCCCGATCACCGACACCGCCCAGAAGGTCGAGCGCCAGCCGGCGTATTGCCCGAGTGCGGTGCCCAGTGGCACGCCGAGCACGTTGGCCAGGGTCAGGCCGGTGAACATCATGGCAATCGCCTGAGCCCGTTTGTTGGGGGCCACCAGTCCGGCAGCCACCACCGAACCGATGCCGAAAAATGCGCCGTGGCACAGTGCTGTGATCACGCGTGCGGCCATCAGCGTGGCGTAGTTCGGCGCCAGTGCACAGAGCATGTTGCCGAGGATGAACATCAGCGTCATGCCCAACAGCGTGGCCTTGCGGGGCATGTTGGCGGTGCCGACCGCGAGGATCGGCGCACCGAACACCACGCCCAGGGCGTAGCCGGTGATCAGCAATCCGGCATCGGGAATACTCACGCTGAGGTCGCGGGCGACATCGGGCAAAAGACCCATGATGACGAATTCAGTGGTGCCGATGCCGAAGGCGGCAACAGCGAGGGCAAGCAAAGCGAGTGGCATGCGCAAGGTCTCTGTCGGTAGTCTTGACGCTGTGATCAGGCATACGCAGGCCGACGACCGTTCTCGATGAGAGCGGGCCGGGCAGAATTTTTTTTGGAATTAGTCTGTGCGCAACTGAGTGCGGCGTGGTCGCTTGCAGTATAAACAGACACTGAAATATGGCGAATCAATTCTCTGCACCCCAACAAGGATCGTGGAGACAACAAAAGGAGTGGGTCGTGCTTGCGACTGCGTTGGTGTTGGTGGCGGCGCTGTTGCATGCGGCGTGGAATACCCTGATCAAGTTCAGTGCCGAGCGACTGTTGGTAGTGGCCTGCATGGACAGCGTGGCGCTGCTCTTTGTCGTGCTGATGTTGCCGTTCCTGAGTGTGCCGCCGCTGGAGATCTGGCCGTGGATCCTGGCATCGGCGGCGTTCGAGTTGCTCTATCGCTATTTGCTGATCCAGGCCTATCGGGTCGGCGACCTCGGGCTGGTCTATCCATTGATGCGCGGCCTCTCGCCGTTGGTGGTGCTGGCGCTGACGCTGATCTTTGCCGGGGAAGTGCTGACCCATCAGCAGATTTTCGGCATCCTGCTGATTCCGTTCGGCATGTTGTGCCTGCTCTGGCAGGGCGGCGGCGGAGCGCGTTTGCCGTGGTCAATGTTGCCGGTGGTGGCACTGATCGGCCTGTGCATCGGTTGCTACACCTACATTGACGGGCAGGCATTGCGGCGCTGGTCCCATCCACTGGATTACCTGGTCTGGGTCACCTTGCTCAGTGCCTGGCCTTTTCCGCTGTTGGCATTGGTGCGCAAACGGCCTGCGTTCATGTTGTTCTGGCGCGAGCAGTGGCGACTGGGCCTGGCCGTCGGGTTCTGCGTGTTGTTCAGCTACGCTCTGGTGCTGTGGGCGATGCAATTGGGATCGATTGCAGAGGCAGCGGCGTTGCGCGAGATCAGCGTAATCCTGGTGGTACTGTTTGGCATGCGTTACCTCAAAGAACCTTTTGGCGGGCCGCGCCTCTTAGCCTGTGGGCTGGTGCTGATCGGTATATTGATCATGAAATTTTGACTGTTCTGAAACGTGAAGAAGGGACTGCTTTATGACGGTTGCTCTGTGGTGCATTTTGATTGCGATCTTCCTGCCATATCTGTGCACGGGTGTCGCGAAGGTCAGTGGCGGGTACAGACTGAAAGACAATCATGATCCACGAGGGTTTCTCGATTCCCTGGAGGGGTTGGGCAAGCGGGCGAATGCGGCGCAGCTGAACAGTTTTGAAGTGACGCCAGCGTTCGCAGCCGCGGTGATCGTGGCGCACCTGGCGGGCAACGCCGAATTGGTGACAATCAATGTGTTGTCGGTGTTGTTCATCACCAGTCGTCTGCTCTACATCATTTTCTATCTGACGGACCTGGCGACGCTGCGGTCGTTGATGTGGTTGGTGGGGATGGGGTTGATCGTGAGTTTCTTTGTGGCGTCGGTTTAAAGGCAAGATCAAAGGATTGCAGGCTTCGCCAGCTCCTACCGGGTGTCGAATGTGCCTGTAGGAGCTGGCGAAGCCTGCGATCTTTTGACGTTAAAGTTTGTCCGCCACCTGCGGCACTTGCGGTAGCACTGCACCTTTGGGCCAGAGCATCCAGATCTGTCCCTGCTGTTTCATGTCCCCGGCCAGTTGCCCGGCCGCATCGCCGGTACCCCAGAACAGATCTGCCCGAACCTCGCCGGCAATGGCGCCGCCAGTGTCCTGCGCTGCCACGGGGCGAACCAGGGCCGTGCCGTCCGGTTTTGTAGTGGACAGCCACAACAGACTGCCCAGCGGAATCACCTTGCGATCCACCGCCGCGCTGTAGCCGGCGGTCAACGGTACGTTCAGCGAGCCGCGCGGACCTTCATTGCTGTCCGGGTTTCGGGTGAAGAACACGTAGCTGGGGTTGCTGCCGAGCAGTTCGGGAATGCGCGAAGGATTGGCCTTGGCCCAGGTGCTGATGGCGCCCATGGTCACGTCTTCTTTTTTCAACTCGCCCTGTTCCACCAGCCAGCGGCCGATCGGTCGATACGGATGGCCGTTCTGATCGGCGTAAGCGATGCGCAGCTGGCGACCATTGTCGAGCTGGATACGACCCGACCCCTGGATTTGCAGGAACTGCAGGTTCATCGGGTCGGTCAGCCAGGCCACAACCGGCGCCTTGACCCCTTTGCTCTCGATGGTTGCCGCATCGTCGTACGGCTTGAGCACGCGACCTTCGAGTCGCCCGCGCAGGCGCTTGCCCTTGAGTTCCGGGTAAATGCTGTCGAGGGCGACGATGATCATGTCTTCGGGGACGCCATAGACCGGGACATTGGCAGCGCCGGTCTGGGTCAGGCTCCCGGGATAGACCGGTTCGTAGTAGCCGGTGATCAGGCCGTTGGGGTTGTCGTTGGCGGCGCGCAGGCCATAGACATCGAGGTTCTGCTTGAGAAAACCGCGAATGTCGCTGGCGGTTTGCGGCACGTTGGCAGCCGCGGCGCAGGTGCCACCCCAGACCGGGTCCGCCTTGAGTCGGGTGCAGGCGCTGCGCCAGGAACCGAAACCGGCGACCAGATCGCTGTCGGACACCGCCGGCAGTGCTTCCCATGTGGCGCTGGAGTAGGTGGCAAGGGCGTGGGTTTTCGGTTGTTGTTTGTCGCCACCGGTGCAGCCTGCGAGCAGGGCCACCATCGGCAGGGTCCAGGCCAGGCTGTGACGCCATGCCTTGAAACGGCTGTTCATGGAGTGATTCCTTTGCCGGTTGCCTGAGCGCTCCATGTGCTCAAGCAACCCTTGTTGATAATAGGGCTATTGGTCTTTGCCGATGACGCGAGGATACTGGCCGCCGTTTCCCGTGACCTGAAGCCACCATGACTCTTAAAAGACTTTCTGTTGTATTGCTGGCCTGCCTGACGCTGTCCGCTTGTGGCGGTATCGACCCCAACTCGCCGCTCGGCCAGCGCAAGGCCATTTTCAAGCAGATGCTCAAAACTGGCGAAGACCTGGGCGGCATGTTGCGTGGACGCATTGCGTTCGATGGTCCTAAGTTCGCCGAAGGCGCGGTGAAGCTCGATGCGTTGTCCCGTGAGCCGTGGCAGCATTTTCCGCAAGTGCGCGAAGAGGATCACACCAGCGCCAAGAGCGATGTCTGGGAGCAACAGACACGTTTTCAGGCAATGGCCCGTGACCTTGAAGGCGCCACCGGTGAATTGGTGATTGCCAGCCAAGTCCAGCCCTACAAGGCTAGCAACCTGGGGCCGGCGGTGCAGAAAGTCGAAGATGCTTGCAGTGCTTGTCATAAGGCGTTTCGGGATCATTGATTGGTGTTGCTCGGTCCGACGAAGGCTGCTTCGGCAATACCAAAGCTCTTTGTTCGTTATCCGTTCTTACTTATCCAGCTCATCCAATGCGTTCTGCAATTCCTTGCGGGCATCGGCGAGTTTGTCTTTGCGCTTGTTGATCTTGTCGGGGTCGCCTTTGCTCATGGCCTTGTCGAGGTCCGCCTGACGCTTGCTGACTTCGTGCTTGGCGTCGAGCACCTTGTTTTCCCGTTCCTTCTTCAGCGAGGCGTCGGTGCAGTTGGCTTCGACTTCGCTCAGGGCCTTTTCCAGCCCGGCCTGCTGATCGGCATTGCCGTGGACCTTGGCCAATTCGATCTGGTTGACGATACCTTGCTTCTTGGCGGCGCAACCGGTCAGCCCCGGCGCTTCCTCGTCCGCCATCAACGGGGTGGCCAGCACGCTGCAAAGGGTCAACAGGGCGAGCGGTGAAAGAAGTTTCATAAAAGCTCCATGTAGGAAAGCAAGCAGACCGGTGTGGCAATGGCTTGTTGGAGCCCAGCGGTCTCCTGGGGTTCCCGGTGGGCGCAGGGCCGACCGCTAAAAGCCGTCAATCCCCGCATCACGTAACGTTTCACTCAAGGCCAGAACCTGCGGATCGCGGAAAAAAGCGTTCAGTTGCGCTGCGCGCCCTGGCCCGATATCGGCCGCGGCCCGCCATTGTTCGATGTCGCGCCGGGCCAGTGCCTGCCATGAGTCGCCGAGAGGCGCCTGGCCTGTCGGCGGTAATCCCAAGGCTTTGAGCCAGTGTATAAACGGGCGTTGCCGGGCCTGGCTGAAGCTGTCCGCAAGGCGAAGCGCACTGCGCTCGCCGAAACCGTCAATGGTAGCAAGCTCTTGGGCATCGAGGGTCAACCAATCCAGCAGACTGTTCAGGCGACCTGTTGCAAGAAGTTTTTCCCAAGTCCCCGGACCCACATTGGGCAGCGCCAGGCCCTGTTTGCTGCTGAGCCAGGTCAGGCGCGCGAGGAACTGGCTCTCGCAGCCTGGAGTCGGTTGCCAGCAACTCAATGAATGAAAGTCCTCTGCCAGGGGGGCGTTCAATTCGGCGCGCTCGCTGCTGCGCAATACAACGCTATCGAGCCTGGGAATGGTCAGCCCGGCCAGGCTGATGGCAACCTGATCACCCGGGCGGATATCCAGCGTCTGCCAGCGTTGCAACGAACCGACGCTGACGTGTTTGATCTGCCGGTCATCGAGCTTCACCGGGGTCAGTTCAAGTACCGGAGTGATCCGCCCGGTCCGGCCGATTTTGAAGTGAACCTGGCGGACTTCGGCCAGTGCCTTGGCGAAGGGGTATTTCCAGGCAATGGCCCAGTAGGGTGACCTGGTCTGCCAGCGTTCGGCGGCTGGGCGCTGGTTTTGACGCAGGACCACACCGTCGCTGGCAAAGGGCAGGGGGGAGCTATACCAGTGTTCGCGCCAGCGTTCGGCATCGATGACTGAAGTAACTGGCTGGCTGTATGCCGTGGTATTCGGGAAGCCCAGCGCAGTCAGCGCCGCGGCACGCTCGGGCACGCTCGCCGGCCCTTGGGGCCAGTCCCAGACAAACAAGTCGATGTTGGCGGCCTGTTCGGCGCTCAAGACCTTGCGCGCCATCAGGCCGGCCACCGAGCCGCGGGCATTGAGGCTGCCGGCCCGGGCCTGCACATGATCGGTCAGGCGCCAATACAGTTCGCCTTGCACGATCAAGTCCCGGGCCTGCGATAGCCGTTGCGGGATGGCCGGAATCAGCCGCGCAGGAACCGTCCAGTCCTGACCGCTCTGGCCGTCACCACGACTGATTGCCTGGGCCAGCAGGCCGTTGCGGTAAACCAGGGTCACCGCCACACCATCGATTTTAGGCTGGACCCAGACGTCCACCCGGTCACGCAGCCATTTTTCCACGGCGGGCCGATCGTGCAGCTTGTCCAGGCCGGTGTGGACGATGGGGTGGGGCAAGGTGCCGCGCGCGGTGCGCAAGGGGTCTGCGGACGGGCTCAGGTTGAAGCAGTGGCGCCATTGGGTGAGTCGCGCGCGGGACTGGTCGTAGAGTTCATCGGCGACCAGTGAACGTCCCAGGCGGTGATAGCTGTCGTCCCAGAGGTCGATTTGCTGTTGCAGTTTGTCGACTTCGTTCCGGGCGCGTTCGGGTGGCCAGGCCGGGCACTCGGCGGCGCTGGCGGTCAGATAGGTAAAGGTCAGTAGAACGGCGAAAAACAGGCGCAGGTCGGGAAGCATCTTGAGCGTCCTTGCTCGGTGAGGTGAGTGAAGGCTAGGTCAGTATGGGGTGGCGCGCAGAGGGGTGTTTTTGCCGGGTATTTCCAGTGGCTGTGCTGGCCACTTCGCGAGCAGGCTGCGACGCGGTGTAAAGCGAATCCCAATAAAAAGCCCCGCAGGGCGCGAACCGTGCGGGGCTTCGGGTGTTGCGGGGAATCCTTACAGGCCGGCAGCAGAACGCAGGGCGTCGGCGCGGTCGGTTTTTTCCCAAGTGAACGTGGTGAAGGTGTCGTCACCCACGGTCTTGGTCGCCGGGGTGCGACCGAAGTGGCCGTACGCAGCGGTTTCCTGATACATCGGGTGCAGCAGGTCGAGCATGGTGGTGATCGCGTATGGGCGCAGGTCGAATACTTCGCGGACCAGTTTGACGATCTTGTCATCGCTGATCTTGCCGGTGCCGAAGGTGTTCAGCGAGATCGACGTCGGCTGGGCAACGCCGATGGCGTAGGACACCTGGATCTCGCAACGCTCGGCCAGGCCGGCAGCGACGATGTTCTTGGCCACATAACGACCGGCGTAGGCCGCCGAACGGTCAACCTTCGATGGATCCTTGCCGGAGAACGCGCCGCCACCGTGACGGGCCATGCCGCCGTAGCTGTCGACGATGATCTTGCGACCGGTCAGGCCGCAGTCGCCCACCGGGCCGCCGATGATGAACTGGCCGGTCGGGTTGATGTGGAACTGGGTGTCCTTGCTCAGCAGTTCGGCAGGCAGCACGTGCTTGACGATCAGCTCCATCACGCCTTCGCGCAGGTCGTTGTACGACACTTCAGGGTTGTGCTGGGTCGACAGAACGACGGCGTCGATGCCGATAACCTTGCCGTTTTCGTAACGGCAGGTCACTTGCGACTTGGCGTCCGGGCGCAGCCAAGGCAGCAGGCCGGATTTACGGGCTTCAGCTTGCCTTTGTACAAGCTGGTGCGAGAAGGTGATCGGTGCAGGCATCAGCACGTCGGTTTCATTGCTGGCGTAGCCGAACATCAGGCCCTGGTCGCCGGCGCCCTGATCTTCAGGTTTGGCACGGTCGACACCCTGGTTGATGTCAGGGGACTGCTTGCCGATGATGTTCATCACGCCGCAGGTCGCGCCGTCGAAGCCGACGTCGGAGCTGGTGTAGCCGATGTTGGTGATCACGTCACGAACGATCTGCTCCAGGTCAACCCAGGCCGAAGTGGTGACTTCGCCGGCGATGATGGCCACGCCCGTTTTCACCAGAGTCTCGCACGCCACACGGGCGAACTTGTCTTCAGCAATGATGGCGTCCAGCACCGCATCAGAAATCTGGTCGGCGATTTTGTCCGGATGCCCTTCAGACACGGACTCGGAGGTGAAAAGGGAGTATTCGCTCATCTCGATGTTTTCCTGAAATTACCGATGGTGAGTGTCGCCAGCCGGTCGCTGAAAATGGCGGACCTGGATCTGGAAACCATTACGTAAGCCTACATAGAGGCTTTCCCCGGGAACGAGTCCCGCAGCGGTGGCCCAACGGGCCAGATCGTCCTGTTCAAACCCCAGCCAGAGATCACCGCAGGCCTCCTTGGCCCAACTCTGGTTGTGGCTACATAACTCTGTCACTAACAGGCTACCGCCTGATTGCAGCAAATTGGCCATGTGCTTGAGCGCATCGGCCGGCGCGGCAAAATGGTGCAGCACCATGTTCAGTACAACGCAATCGGCCTTGAGGCTGACGCCGTTCAATGCATCGGCCAATTGCAGACTAACGTTAGTCAGCTTGTCGCGTTCGCAGACCTGGCGCGCCAGTTCGAGCATTGCGCTGCTGTTATCCAGCGCCGTCACCTGCGCGAAGCGGCGCGCCAGTTCCGGCAGGAATGCGCCGTCTCCGGGGCCGACTTCAATGGCCGTGGCGTCTTTGTCAAAACTCAGCTTGTCGAGCAGGGCCACCACGCTTTCGCGGTATTGCGGCAGGCCGGCGATCAAGTCTTGCTGGGCGCGAAACTTTTCCGCCACCCGTGAGAAAAAGTCCTGGCTGGCGGCCGCCCGTTGCCCATGGACCTGAGCGATGCGCGACTGTACGTCAGTCGGCAGCGTCAGGTTGTCCACCTCTTCGAGCAAGGCGGCGTGCAATTTGCCACCCGGCAGTTCGGTGTGGGGCAGGGCGCGACGGTAGAAAATCGCGTTGCCTTCGCGGCGCGTCGCCACCAGGTCGGCCTGGGCCAGTACCTTGAGGTGGTGACTCATGCCTGACTGACCGATGCCGAAGATCTGCGCCAGCTCCAGTACGCCGAACGAGTCGTTGGCCAGTGCGCGTAAAACATTCAACCGCAGAGGATCGCCGCCAGCCTTGCACAAGGCCGCCAGCTCATCGCAATCGTCGTGTTGAATGGATGGCACGCGTAAATTCATAAGGCCGGCAGTCTAGTCACGGGTCGAAGGCATCGCAAGAGCAATATCAAAAAGTTTTGATATTGCTCGATAGATGGCACTTCTTAACGTTAGCTTCTGTCAACAAACGGATGGCGGAAAGGTTTCACCAAGCGAAACCGTCGTTATCCATTGGAAAAACGCCTTCAGATGACTATCTGTCATTGCCCCGAGGCGTCCCGGTGAGGGAAAATGCTCGCCTTTTTTCCGTTTCGTTTTATTCAAGCCCCCAGGAGAACAGCGATGCCTAGCCGTCGTGAGCGTGCCAACGCCATTCGTGCCCTCAGCATGGATGCCGTGCAAAAAGCCAACAGCGGCCATCCCGGTGCCCCGATGGGTATGGCGGATATCGCCGAGGTACTTTGGCGCGACTACCTCAAGCACAACCCGAGCAATCCATCGTTCGCCGACCGTGACCGCTTCGTGCTGTCCAACGGCCACGGCTCGATGTTGATCTACTCGCTGCTGCACCTGACCGGCTACGACCTGTCGATCGACGACCTGAAGCAGTTCCGTCAACTGCACAGCCGCACCCCGGGCCACCCGGAACTCGGCTATACCCCGGGCGTCGAAACCACCACCGGTCCACTGGGCCAGGGCCTGGCCAACGCCGTGGGTTTTGCCCTGGCTGAAAAAGTCATGGCGGCGCAATTCAACCGTCCTGGTCACAACATCGTCGACCACCACACCTATGTGTTCCTGGGTGATGGCTGCATGATGGAAGGCATTTCCCACGAAGTCGCTTCCCTGGCCGGTACCCTGGGCCTGGGCAAGCTGATCGCCTTCTACGATGACAACGGCATCTCCATCGATGGCGAAGTCGAAGGCTGGTTCACCGACGATACGCCGAAGCGTTTTGAGTCCTACAACTGGCAAGTGATCCGCAATGTCGACGGTCACGACCCGGAAGAAATCAAGACGGCGATCGACACTGCACGTAAAAGCGAGCAGCCAACCCTGATCTGCTGCAAGACCACCATTGGTTTCGGTTCGCCGAACAAGCAAGGCAAGGAAGATTGCCACGGCGCTCCACTGGGTGACGCGGAAATCGCCCTGACCCGTGCGGCGCTGAAATGGAACCACGGTCCGTTCGAAATTCCGGCCGATATCTACGCCGAGTGGGATGCCAAGGAAGCAGGTCGCGCCGTGGAAGCCGAGTGGGACCAGCGTTTCGCCGCTTACTCCGCCGCGTTCCCGACTGAAGCCAGTGAACTGGTGCGTCGTCTGAGCGGTGACCTGCCAGCTGACTTCAGCGAAAAAGCCTCGGCCTACATCGCCGAAGTGGCGGCCAAGGGCGAAACCATCGCCAGCCGTAAAGCCAGCCAGAATGCCCTGAACGCGTTCGGCCCGTTGCTGCCTGAGTTCCTCGGCGGTTCGGCTGACCTGGCCGGTTCCAACCTGACCCTGTGGAAAGGCTGCAAAGGCGTCACCGCCGAAGACGCCAGCGGCAACTACATGTACTACGGCGTGCGCGAGTTCGGCATGACCGCGATCATGAACGGTGTTGCCCTGCACGGTGGCCTGGTGCCTTACGGCGCGACCTTCCTGATGTTCATGGAATATGCCCGCAACGCGGTACGCATGTCGGCCCTGATGAAGCAGCGTGTGATCCACGTCTACACCCATGACTCCATCGGTCTGGGCGAAGACGGCCCGACTCACCAGCCAATCGAGCAACTGGCCAGCCTGCGCTGCACGCCGAACCTCGATACCTGGCGCCCAGCCGACGCCGTTGAATCGGCAGTGAGCTGGAAATACGCACTGGAGCGCAAGGACGGTCCTTCGGCCCTGATCTTCTCGCGTCAGAACCTGCAGCACCAAACCCGTGATGCCGGCCAGATCGCCGACATCAGCCGTGGTGGTTATGTGCTGAAAGACTGCGCGGGCGAGCCTGAGCTGATCCTGATCGCCACCGGTTCGGAAGTCGGCCTGGCCGTTCAGGCCTTCGACAAACTGACCGAGCAGGGCCGCAAGGTTCGCGTGGTTTCCATGCCGTGCACCAGCGTGTTCGATGCCCAGGAAGCAGGCTACAAGCAATCGGTCCTGCCGTTGCAGGTCAGCGCCCGTATCGCCATCGAGGCCGCTCACGCGGACTACTGGTACAAGTACGTGGGCCTGGAAGGCCGCGTGATCGGCATGACCACCTACGGCGAGTCGGCGCCTGCGTCGGCCTTGTTCGAAGAGTTCGGCTTCACTCTGGAAAACATCCTGGGTCAGGCTGAAGAGCTGCTGGAAGACTAAACACGACGCGGTGGTTTCACGACCACCGCGGTCCCTTGTAGGAGCTGCCGGAGGCTGCGATCTTTTGATCTTGATCTTCAAAACCAAGATCAAAAGATCGCAGCCTCGTTTCACTCGACAGCTCCTACAGGGTTTGCGTTGTTAACTAGATTTCGATCTGCCTGCGTCTATCGAGAACCCCATGCCTCAACCGCGTCCCTACAAAGTTGCACTCAACGGCTACGGCCGGATTGGTCGTTGCGTCTTGCGTGCGTTGTTCGAGCGAGGCTCGACGGCTGGGTTCGAGATTGTCGCGATTAACGATCTGGCGGACATGGCCAGCATCGAATACCTGACACGCTTCGACTCCACCCACGGCCGGTTCCCCGGCGAAGTGAAGGTCGACGGCGATTGTCTGCATATCAATGGCGACTGCGTGAAGGTCCTGCGCAGTGCCACCCCCGAAGGCATCGATTGGGCGTCCCTGGGCGTCGATCTGGTGCTGGAGTGCTCCGGCGCTTACCACACCCGCGAAGACGGCCAGCGTTTCCTCGACGCCGGCGCCCCGCGTGTGCTGTTTTCCCAGCCGATGGCCAGCGAGACGGACGTCGACGCGACCATCGTCTACGGCGTGAACCAGGATTGCCTGACCGGCGACGAGTTGCTGGTGTCCAACGCGTCCTGCACCACCAACTGCGGCGTGCCGTTGTTGCGTCTGCTGAATCAGGCCATTGGTCTGGATTACGTCTCGATCACCACCATTCACTCGGCCATGAACGATCAGCCGGTCATCGATGCCTACCACCACGAAGACCTGCGCCGTACCCGTTCGGCGTTCCAGTCGGTGATTCCGGTGTCCACCGGTCTGGCGCGAGGTATCGAGCGCCTGCTGCCGGAACTTGCCGGCCGAATTCAGGCCAAAGCCGTGCGGGTGCCGACGGTCAACGTGTCCTGCCTCGATATCACGATGCAGACCGCCACCGCGACCGACGCCACCGAGGTCAACCGGATCCTGCGCGAAGCCGCCACCAGCGGCCCGCTCAAAGGCCTGCTGGCTTATACCGAGTTGCCTCACGCAAGCTGTGATTTCAACCATGACCCACATTCGGCCATCGTCGATGCCAGTCAGACCCGCGTTTCCGGCCCACGGCTGGTGAACATCCTGGCCTGGTTCGACAACGAATGGGGTTTTGCCAACCGAATGCTGGACGTTGCAGAACACTATCTGCAAACAGCAACTTCAAAAAAACCGTAGGAAGTGCGACCCATGACCGTGTTGAAGATGTCCGACCTCGATCTGCAAGGTAAGCGCGTATTGATCCGCGAAGACCTCAACGTCCCAGTCAAGGACGGTGTTGTCACCAGCGATGCGCGTATCCTGGCCTCGCTGCCGACCATCAAGCTGGCCCTGGAAAAAGGCGCGGCCGTGATGGTCTGCTCGCACCTTGGCCGTCCGACCGAAGGCGAGTTCTCGGCCGAGAACAGCCTCAAGCCAGTCGCCGACTACCTGAGCCGTGCCCTGGGTCGTGAAGTGCCGCTGGTAGCCGATTACCTGGGCGGTGTCGACGTGAAAGCGGGCGACATCGTGCTGTTCGAAAACGTGCGCTTCAACAAGGGCGAGAAAAAGAACGCTGACGAACTGGCCCGGCAATACGCCGCCCTGTGCGACGTGTTCGTGATGGACGCCTTCGGCACCGCTCACCGTGCCGAGGGTTCGACCCACGGCGTGGCCAAGTTCGCCAAAGTCGCTGCTGCCGGCCCGCTGCTGGCCGCTGAACTGGAAGCACTGGGCAAAGCCCTGGGCGCCCCGGCCCAGCCGATGGCGGCCATTGTTGCCGGTTCCAAGGTGTCGACCAAACTCGACGTGCTGAACAGCCTGAGCCAGATCTGCAACCAGTTGATCGTTGGTGGCGGTATCGCCAACACCTTCCTGGCCGCCGCCGGTCACCCGGTCGGCAAATCCCTGTACGAGCCGGACCTGCTGGACACCGCGCGCGCCATCGCCGCCAAGGTCAGCGTACCGCTGCCAGTAGATGTGGTGGTTGCCAAGGAATTCGCCGAAAGCGCCGTTGCGACCGTCAAGCTGATCGCTGACGTCGCTGCCGACGACATGATCCTGGACATCGGTCCGCAGACCGCTGCCAACTTCGCCGAACTGCTGAAGTCGTCGCAAACCATCCTGTGGAACGGTCCGGTCGGCGTGTTCGAATTCGATCAGTTCGGTAACGGTACCAAGGTGCTGGCCCAGGCCATCGCAGACAGCGCAGCGTTCTCCATCGCTGGCGGCGGCGACACCCTGGCGGCCATCGACAAATATGGCGTGGCCGAGCAGATCTCCTACATTTCTACCGGTGGCGGCGCGTTCCTCGAATTCGTCGAAGGCAAGGTCCTGCCAGCCGTTGAAGTCCTGGAAAGCCGGGCCAAGGCCTGAGGGTCGCCCGTTTGACCAGGCAGGGAGTGTTGAAATGGTCAAGACGTTAGCGCTGTTGATCGTCGCAGGTTCGCTGGTGGCGTGCGGGAGTAACCCGAAGGCCACCCCGGAACCTGCGCCGTCCGAGTCGGACAAAGGCTGCTACCAGGCTGACTGGCAGGCGGAAACCAACCCGGTGCTCAACAAGCGTTCCGGGCCGGAAGGCCTGGACAAATACGAGACCCAGGCACCCGCCAAGGAACATGGCTGCCCTTGACGGGTCTGACTCATTACTCAGGGCTGGCAGCGTGCGCCGTCAGTCGAGGGACACGGATGAAAGGTTTTATCGCCGTTGCGGCGCTGACGTTGTTGGCCGGTTGTGCTCAGTTCAATCAGTTGAACCCGTTCCAGTCGTCCGCGTCTGTGGATAACTGGACCACCTGGACCTGCGACAGCCAGGCCAAGGTGCTGTGGCGCTACACCGACGACAGCCACAGCGAAGTCGACGTGCGCTTGGGCGGTGCCGATCAGGTCTACCGCCTGAAGCAGGAACCGGGTGCATCGGGTTCGCTGTACAGCAATGACATGCTGGCGTTCCACATAAAAGGTGAGGAAGGCCTGGTTTACTGGGTCGCCACCAATGATTTGATCGGCCGTGGTTGCAAGGCCGAGTAAAACGAAGAACACCGAATCCGCAGCCCGGCTTAACCCCCGATCTGCAAAAACTTGAATAGCCGCCGCCGCTCCGGCAGGCTGGCACGATTAACGACCCTCAACCGGGAGAGATACACACAATGGCACTTATCAGCATGCGCCAGATGCTGGACCACGCAGCCGAGTTCGGCTACGGCGTTCCAGCCTTCAACGTCAACAACCTTGAGCAGATGCGCGCCATCATGGAAGCCGCTGACAAGACTGACTCCCCGGTGATCGTCCAGGCTTCGGCCGGTGCTCGCAAATACGCCGGCGCACCGTTCCTGCGTCACCTGATCCTGGCTGCCATCGAAGAATTTCCGCACATCCCGGTGTGCATGCACCAGGACCACGGCACCAGCCCTGACGTCTGCCAGCGCTCCATCCAGTTGGGCTTCAGCTCGGTGATGATGGACGGTTCCCTCGGTGAAGACGGCAAGACCCCGACCGACTACGACTACAACGTCCGCGTTACCCAGCAAACCGTCGCCATGGCTCACGCCTGTGGTGTTTCGGTAGAAGGCGAGCTGGGCTGCCTGGGTTCGCTGGAAACCGGCATGGCCGGTGAAGAAGACGGCATCGGCGCCGAAGGCGTCCTGGATCACAGCCAGATGCTGACCGACCCGGAAGAAGCCGCTGACTTCGTAAAACGCACTCAGGTGGATGCCCTGGCCATCGCCATCGGCACCAGCCACGGCGCCTACAAGTTCACCAAGCCGCCTACCGGCGACGTGCTGGCCATCGACCGTATCAAAGAGATCCACAAGCGCATTCCGAACACTCACCTGGTGATGCACGGTTCGTCTTCGGTTCCGCAAGAGTGGCTGGCGATCATCAACCAGTACGGCGGCGACATCAAGGAAACCTACGGCGTACCGGTTGAAGAAATCGTCGAAGGCATCAAGCACGGCGTGCGCAAGGTCAACATCGACACCGACCTGCGCCTGGCATCCACTGGCGCCATGCGTCGCCTGATGGCCACCAACCCGAGCGAGTTCGACCCGCGTAAATTCTTCGGCGCCACCGTCACCGCCATGCGCGATGTATGCATCGCTCGCTACGAAGCCTTCGGCACTGCCGGCAACGCTTCGAAGATCAAGGCGATCTCGCTGGAAGGCATGTATCAGCGTTACCTGAAAGGTGAGTTGAACGCCAAGGTCAACTGAGCCTGAGCGTTAAACTGCCTTGATGAAAAACCCGTCGAGAGGCGGGTTTTTTGTGGGCCAGAGAAATGTATGCCACGGGCTTTCGGGCTATTGATTGTGATCGATATCCAGCTTGCTGAAGGTCACCTTGCCGCCTTCGGTGGTGTACCCGGTGTTGTCCTGCACATAGACCCCGGCCTTGAAGTACAGCGGTTTGTCGCGCCAGGTTGTGCTGATTTGCGTATCCCACTGATAACCTGCCGCGCTGATGCCCAAGGCGCCACCGGGGCTGAGGTGTATGAGGTAGTTGAACTCCTGATCGAGTTTCACCCCCGTCGCAACGATGATCACCCGGCCAGTATCGTCATCGGGATGCATCCGGACCTTGGCGACGATATTGCCGGTGCCTGTACTGGTTTTGTATTGGTATTCGACCTTCACCAGAGGTTTCTGGCTTTGATAGGCATGGATCTGGCCGATGACGACCTTCCCGGAACTCGGCACCTGGTTTACTGCCAAAGTGGCATACAACAAATTGTCGGCCTCCGGGTAGTACCAGTTTTTCAACGTGCCGTTGCTGTAGGTTTCACGCAATTCGGTGCGCGGATAAATCGCGTTTTCGGTACGGGAACCGGTCACGGGCGTCCAGAAAAACAATGTGCCGGTGTCGGAATGGAAGTATTGATCCTTGAAGCCATCCACCAGTTTGGCGGTTTCGACGGTGTACGGCGGGCTGCCAACGGGAACGCTGAGGTTCCAGGTTGCGAGGTCGATCATGTCGGTTCTTCCACTGGGTTCATGCTGCACGGGCGTGCCAGAAGCTCTAGACCGCACCTTTGGGGCGGCCTTTATAAGCGTAGCGGGGGATTTTGTTAATGCTCCCCTGACGGGTGGTTGACGTCAACATCCTGTCGAAATGCCATCTTTCGGGTTTTCACCGGACTGGGCATTCGACCGTTAGTCGGTAAAAAGACACAATGATTAAGTGGTGGCTCACTGACACCTTCTGCTTTTGCAGAACCGGGTCTAGAGTGAGGGCACAGTATTTGTCCGGTTTTCACGAGAAACCGGCCTGACACCCCCGCAATTAGAGAAGCAGCATGGAATGCGCGCAACCCACGCCAGTAGAAGGCGGCTCAACCCTTTTAGTCGTCGACGATTACCCTGAAAACCTGATCAGCATGCGCGCGTTGTTACAGCGCCAGGGCTGGCGGGTCATTACTGCCACCTCGGGTTTCGAGGCTCTCGGCTTGTTACTTGAACACGAAATCGACCTGGTGCTGCTGGACGTGCAGATGCCGGGCATGGACGGTTATGAAGTGGCACGCCTGATGCGCGGTAGCCAGCGAACCCGTCTCACCCCGATCATTTTCCTGACCGCCAACGAACAGTCCCAGGACGCCGTGATCAAGGGCTATGCCAGTGGTGCGGTGGATTACCTGTTCAAACCGTTCGACCCACAGATCTTCACGCCCAAGGTCCAGGCGTTGCTCGAACACCAGCGTAACCGTCGGGCCCTGCAGCGTCTGAGTCACGATCTGGAAGCCGCTCGTGCCTTTAATGCGTCGGTGCTGGATAACGCAGCCGAAGGCATTCTGGTGTTGGGCGAGGACGGTCTGATTCGTTTTGCCAATCCTGCGATGTCACGGTTGCTCAATGCCACGGTGCAGGAACTGCAAGGCAAGGAGTTTCTGGACTACCTGCAAAAGCCGCATATCCCGATCTGGGCCGATTCCGAGTTGCTGGCCGGATACAAGCGCGGCGAAACCTTGCGCCTGCACGATGCCCAGTTACGAACCGCGCCCGGCCAGCAGGTGCCGGTGGCCTTGTCCTGCGCGCCATTGCCCGTCGAGCAACACGCGATGGTTGTGACCGTGCTGGACATGTCGGTGGTGCGCCATCTGCATCAACAACTGGAATTTCAGGCGGTTACCGATCCGTTGAGCGGATTGCTCAACCGTCGGGGTTTCTACCAGACCGTAGAGAACCTGCTGTTGCGCGGTGAGCGTTCCAACAGCTCCTGGGTCTTGATGTACCTGGACCTCGACGGCTTCAAGCGAGTCAACGATTCCCTCGGGCACGATGCCGGCGATCGGGTGCTGCGCTGGGTCTCCGAACAGTTGAAGGCTTGCCTGCGGCCCTTCGACATTCTGGCGCGGATGGGCGGCGACGAGTTCACCGCGCTGCTGGATCTGGAGTTCCCCGAGCAGGCGGCGAAGATTGCCGAGAAGCTGATCGAGCGAGTGTCGATCTGTCAGCAGATCGATGGCCTCGATATCGCCCTGGGTGCCAGCATCGGCATTGCCACGTTCCCTGAATGTGGCGCCAATCTCGACGGCATGCTGCGGGCGGCCGACATCGCCATGTACGAAGCCAAGCGTGCCGGCCGCCAACAATATCGTTTCTACGATCATGAAATGAACGGCCGGGCGCGCACGCGGCTGATGCTGGAAGAAAGTGTGCGCACAGCCATCGAGAACCGGGATTTCAATCTGGTGTATCAGCCTCAGGTTGCGATTTCCGACGGGCGGATTCGGGGTTTCGAGGCCTTGTTGCGCTGGCAGCATCCGAGCGTTGGCGATGTCCCGCCGGGGCTGTTTTTGCCATTGCTGGAGGAGGCACGGCTGATCAGTCGCCTGGGCAGCTGGATCTACCATCGCGGCGCCGGGCAGCGTAAAGCCTGGGAATCCCTGTTTGCCGAGGACCTGGTGCTCGGCGTCAGCTTGAGCAGTACGCAGTTCGGCATGCCCAACCTGGTCACCGAGTTGCGCCAGGTGCTGGAGCGCCATGGCCTGCAACCGCATCATCTGGAGGTCGAGGTCACGGAAGAGGCCTTGATGCACAACCCCGAAGAAACCCGCAAGCAATTGCGCCTGCTGCACAATCTGGGCGTACGCGTGGCATTGGATGACTTCGGGGCCGGACCCTGCTCCCTGACGCACCTGCGTGACCTGGAGTTGGATACCCTCAAGATCGACCGCCATTTGATCGCCCGGTTGCCGGAGTCGGCAAGGGATGCGGCGCTGGTGCGCAGTGTGATCGACCTGTGCAGACAGTTCGGGATGCTGGTGATTGCCGAAGGGGTGGAAACCGTCGCGCAGTATGAATGGCTGCAAGCCAATGGCTGTGCATATGTGCAAGGTTTTCTCGTGGCCCGGCCGCTGATGGCCGAAGATACCGGGGCCTTTGTCCAGCCGTTTGACTGGAGCGCGCTGCCTCGCTGAATTCGCTACACTGGCGACCTTTCAGTGACCTGTATTGCCGCCCCGATGACCGTGTTGAAATATCTCCAGGCTTATCCTGCTACCTTGCAGGATCAGGTGCGCCAGCTGATCGCCGACGGTCGGCTGGGCGACTACCTGAGCCAGCGTTACCCGCAAAAGCACGGGGTGCAGAGTGACAAGGCGCTGTACACCTATGCCCTGGACCTCAAGCAGGAATACCTGCGTAATGCCCCGGCCATCGACAAGGTGCTGTTCGACAACCGTCTGGACCTGACCCACCGTGCCCTTGGCCTGCACACTACAATTTCCCGGGTGCAGGGCGGCAAGCTCAAGTCCAAGAAGGAAATCCGCATCGCTTCGCTTTTCAAGGAGGCGCCTTCCGAGTTCCTGAAAATGATCGTGGTGCATGAGCTGGCGCACTTCAAGGAGTCGGACCACAACAAGGCGTTCTACAAACTGTGCGAACACATGCTGCCGGGTTATCACCAGGTGGAATTTGATGTGCGGGTATACCTGACATGGCGGGATCTGTAGGAGCTGCCGTAGGCTGCGATCTTTTAAGGAGCATTGGATGGACGTGAGCAAGACCAAGAGCAGCTTCTATCGCCGGTTGTACGTGGCGTACCTTATCGACAGCGGTCTGGCCAGCAGCGTCCCGACGCTGACCGAGGTCACCGGCATGCCCCGGCGTACGGCGCAGGACACCATCGCGGCGTTGGCGGATCTGGATATCATTTGTGAGTTCGAGCAGGAAGAGGGCGCGCGCAACCATGCGGGGCGCTATCGGATTCGCGAGTGGGGGGCGATTGATCGCGGGTGGATCGAGCGTAATCTGCGGCAGATCAAGGCGGTGCTGGAGTATCCCTGAAATCTTTTCAGAGGATTGACTGGCGCCTTCGTCGGAACGCCGCCCGGAGCAAGCCCGCTCCCACATTTGATCTCTATCGCACACAAAATCTGTGTTCACTGCTGATCTGATGTGGGAGCGGGCTTGCTCGCGAAGAGGCCCTTACGGACGACGCATGCCAATGTGTGGAATGCCATCCTCGACAAATTCCTCACCCGTCACGACAAACCCGTACCGCCCGTAATACCCCTGCAAATGCGTCTGGGCCGAGAGGTAGATCGGCGTTTGCGGCCAGCGTTCTTCAATCTGCTTCAATGCCTGCTCCATCAACTCATGTCCAAGCCCGGCACCTCGTGCTTGTGGAGCAATGATCACCCGACCGATCACTACGTCCCCGCCTTGCAGTTCCGGGTCGAGCAGCCGCAGATAGGCCACCAGTTGATTGTTGTCCCAGGCCATCAAGTGACAAGTGTCACCTTCCAGGTCCTGGCCATCCACGTCTTGATAAGCGCATTGCTGCTCGACGACGAACACTTGCGCACGCAACTGCAAAATGGCGTATAGCTGTTCCTTGCCCAGGTCGCTGTGGTGTTTGCAAATCCAATCGACTGTCATGTTTTGATTCCCTGAAAACGTCGTTCCGATACTAAGCGCACTCACGCCAGAAGTCTTTATGGCGGAAGAATCTGTGACAAAGGCCAAAATGCCATCATTCATTTTTCGCGCGGATGTCTTCTTTGTGTAATCTGGATCGCAGCGCTGGGTTGTTGCTTCGATGAGCTAATGTTGAGTACCCGGGTCCTGCCGGTACGGGGGGGCTTGGGGTTTTGGCTGAAAACACGTCGGGCAACCCGCCCGCTAAGGATTTTCTGGCATGCCGCGATTGCATCGAGCGTTGGCCTTGATTGGATTGCTGTGGCTGGCTCAGGGAGCGGCTGCAGAAAAACTGCGGTTGGTTGCTGATGCCTGGCCACCCTTTACCGACTCCACGCTCGTCAACGGTGGTCTGGCCACGGACATTGTCAGTACCGCGCTCGCCAGGGCTGGTTATGCCAGTGATTTCGAACAGGTGCCCTGGGCACGGGCCTTGATGGGATTGGGCGAGGGTCGATACGACGTGCTGGTCAACGCCTGGTACACCGAGGAGCGAACCAGGCTTGGCCAGTTTTCCGGCGAGTACCTGCTCAATCGCGTGCGTTTTCTCAAGCGCAAAGATGCGCCCATCGAATTCAATAACCTGCAGCAATTGCACACTTATCCGATTGCCATCGTGCGTGGATACGCCTATTCGCCTCCGTTCGACAACGACGAGTCGTTGCAGAAAATCCCCGTGCACAGTTTCGCCATGGCGGTGCGCATGCTCGCGGCCGACCGGGTCAAGCTGACGCTGGAAGATGAATTCGTCGCCCGCTACTACCTGGCCCGTGAGTCACCCAAGGTGCGAAACGCCGTGGAGTTCCTGCCCAAGCCATTGAGCGAGAACAGCCTGCATATCATGGTCAGCCTGAAGAATCCCGAGCATGCACGGATCGTCGCCGGTTTCGACCGGGAGATCGCGGCGATGAAGGCGGACGGAAGTTATGACAAGTTGATTAAACAGCACGGGATGTGAGTGGGTTGAGCCAGTTTCTGTGCTGTTGCTGATGGCCTCTTCGCGGGCAAGCCCGCTCCCACACTAGATCTTCAGTCGACACAAATTTTGTGAACACCAGAGAACCCCTGTGGGAGCGAGCTTGCTCGCGATGAGGGCAGACCAGGCACCACAGATCTCAATCCTCACTGGTGTCCTTGATCAGATGCGCCGCCAATGTCCTCAACGGCCCCAGCTGCCGGCAGATCAGTGCCAGTTGCGTCTGCACCAACCGTTGACCCTCATCGATTTCATCAGGCATCTGTTCCAGTTCATTGGCCAGTGCTTCTTCTTCATCGCTCTGAATCTCGATCGAAGACTTGCTCGCCAGTCCTTGGGCGATCGCGTCGATGCTGGCGGCCAGTTTCACCCCGGCCCCTTCGATCAAGTGCTCACGCATGTCCGGCGGCAGTTGGGTTTCCCGGTGCGCGCCCAGGCCCGACAGGTAACTCAGTAACGTGTGTGACAGCACCAGGAAGCGGAAGCCTACGTCCGCTTCCTTTCGGAAATGGCCCGGCTCCATCAGCATGTTGGCCAGTGTGGTCGACAGCGCCGCGTCGGCGTTGTGCGCGTTGCGGCGGGCCAGGCGGTAAGCCAGGTCGTCGCTTTTGCCCGCCGCGTATTGCTGCATGATCTGGCGCAGGTAAATGCTATTGCAGGCCAGGGTGTTGGCCAGCACCTTGTTCAGGCGTCGGCCTTGCCAGTCCGGCAGGAACAGGAACACCGCGAGGCCAGCGATCAGGCTGCCGAGCAAGGTGTCGAACAGTCGGGGCAGGAACAGCCCGTAACCGTCGCCCACCTGGTTGAAGCAGAACAGCACCATCAGGGTGATTGCCGCCGTCGCCAGGGTGTAGCGGGTGGTGCGGTTGGTAAAGAACACCACCCCGGCGGCGATGGCGAAACACGACTGGATCAGCGGATTCGGGAACAGGTCGAACAGCGCCCAGGCCAGGGTCAGGCCGATGGCGGTGCCGATGATCCGTTGACCGAGTTTGCGGCGGGTGGCGCCGTAGTTCGGTTGGCAGACGAACAGCGTGGTGAGGATGATCCAGTAGCCTTGGGACGGGTGAATCAAATGCACCATGGCGTAGCCGATGCTCAAGGCCAGGGGCAATCGCAGGGCATGGCGAAACAGCAGCGAGGTTGGCGTCAGTTGCGTGCGCAAGCGCAGCCACACGTCCTTGAGGTTGCGCGGCGAGCGGTCGAGCAGGCTGCTGTCGGTGGCATCGGCCAGGGCGTCGGGGTTGCTGGCATCGCTGAGCAGGCGGTCGAGGGTGCCGAGGTTGGCCGCCAGTGCCCGCAGTGAGCGCAGCAAGCCGCGCCAGGCCGGGTTGCTCTGGATGCGCAGGTGTTCGAGGGAGGCATCGAGGTCGCTCAGGGCCTCGGCGAAACTGGCGTCATAGGTGAACGGCTGGCGCATCTGGATCGATTCGGCCAGGGCCCGGCAGGCCTTGCCTTGCTGGCGCAACAGGCGTTGGCAGCGGAACAGCACGTCGCTGTGGAAGAAGGCGTCGGCCAGGGCGTTGTAAGGGTAGTGCGACGAACTGGCGCGCTCGTGGATGTCCTGGGCGAGGAAGTACAGCTTGAGGTAGCGGCTGACTTTCGACCCCGGGCGCCCGTTGCCGACCCGGTGCAGGATGATCTCCTTGGCGGCGTTCAGTGCCGCCACCACCCGGCCGTTCTGCTGGGCCAGTTCCAGGCGCCGAGCCTCCACGTCCATCTGCCGGATCGGCTCGAACAACGAAGATTTGAGCTTCAGGTAAAAGCCCAGTTCGCGGAACAACCGCGCCAGGCTCTGCTGCACCGGCTGATTGGAAAACAGCGCCTGCCACAACACTGACAGCACGCCGTACCAGGCTGCGCCTGCCACCAAAAGCAGGGGTTCGTGCCAGAAGTCGGTGACCGCGCCCCCACGCTGGTCCACGCCGATCATGGTGTAGACCGAAAGGATCAACGTCGCCGAGGCAATCGCGCCATAGCGTTCGCCCAGGGCGCCGAGCATGGTCAGGCAGAATGCTGCGAGGGCGAAGGCAATGATGAAGAGGTAGGGGTAGGGGAAGAGCAGTTCGACCGACAGAGCGGCAACCGCGAAACACACCAGCGTCACCGCCAGCGCGTTGAGACGGCCTTGCCAGCTGTCGTCGGTCTCGGCCAGGGCGCTGGCGATAATCCCCAGGAACAACGGGATCAGCAGGCCCATTTCATCCTGATACCAACACAGCGCCATGGTGCCGGTCAGGGCAATGAACACCCGCACGCTGTAGCTGAATTTATCCAGCGCCCAAAGGCGACGCAGAGACTGGCGGAACGAAGTCGATGACATGAAATGCGAAGGCCTTCCGAGGCAATGACGCTAAATTGAGCCACTAATGACGCCGACGCAATGGCGTCGATCACATCAGACAGCAAAATCTGTTCCTTTCCTGACTGAAATACGGTCCCTGTAGGAGCTGCCGCAGGCTGCGATCTTTTGACTTTGCTTTTCAAGATCAAAAGATCGCAGCCTCGTTTCACTCGGCAGCTCCTACAAGAACGGTGCGATCAGACGTACTGCGCAGCCGCGTAGCCCGAAGCCCAGGCCCACTGGAAGTTGAACCCGCCCAGATGCCCGGTCACGTCCAGCACTTCGCCGATGAAGTACAGCCCCGGGCTTTTCAGCGATTCCATGGTCTTGGACGACACTTCATTGGTGTTGACGCCGCCCAGGGTCACCTCGGCAGTGCGATAGCCTTCGGTGCCGGCGGGCACGACTTTCCAGTTCGCCAGTTTCTCCGCGATATCGGCCAGTTCCGCGTGGGTGTACTGCTTCATCGGTTTGGAGACGAACCAGTTGTCCGCCAGCAGGTTGGCCATCTTCTTGGTGAAGATTTCACCGAGCAGGGTTTTCAGCTCGCTGTTTGGACGTTCGGCCTGTTGCTGTTGCAGCCATTCCGGCACGTCGTGATCCGGCATCAGGTTGATCTCGACGGTATCGCCGGACTCCCAGAACGACGAGATCTGCAAGATCGCCGGGCCGCTGAGGCCGCGGTGGGTGAACAGGATATTCTCGCGAAAGCTCTGGTCGTTGCAGCTCACCAGGCAATCCACCGACGTACCGGACAGCTCGGTGCACAAGGCCTTGAGCTGATCGGTGATGGTGAATGGCACCAGGCCGGCGCGGGTCGGCAGCAGTTCGTGGCCGAACTGTTTGGCCACCTGGTAACCGAAGCCGGTGGCGCCCAGGGTCGGGATCGACAGGCCGCCGGTGGCGATCACCAGGGATTCGCAGGTGATCTGGTCAAGCGTCGTGTCCAGCAAATAGCCCTTTTCGAGCTTCTCGATGGTCTGGATCGAGGTGTCCAGGTGCAGGCTGACGCCGACCTGATCGCACTCGTTGAGCAGCATCTCAAGGATGTCGCTGGATTTGTTATCGCAGAACAGCTGGCCGAGTTTTTTCTCGTGGTACGGCACGCCGTGCTTGGCGACCATGCCGATGAAATCCCACTGGGTATAGCGGGCCAGGGCGGATTTGCAGAAGTGCGCGTTCTGTGAGAGGAAATTGCTCGGCTCTGTGTACATGTTGGTGAAATTGCAGCGGCCACCGCCCGACATCAGGATTTTCTTGCCGGCCTTGTTGGCATGGTCCAGCAGCAACACCTTGCGCCCACGCCCGGCGGCGGTCAGTGCACACATCAACCCTGCGGCGCCAGCGCCAATGATCACGACTTCGGTAGAGCGCAAAACGGTGTCCTCTTGATGTATCACCACAAAACCAATGTGGGAGCGGGCTTGCTCGCGAAAGGGCCATCACATTCAACATCAATGTCGACTGATAAACCGCTTTCGCGAGCAAGCCCGCTCCCACAGGGGGATCTTCGTTGGGTCGAAGATCGCTTACAAAATGCGAACGCGCAACGAACGGCCCTTGATCTTGCCGTCGTTCAAACGCTGCAAGGCCTGCTTGGCAACGCCGCGCTCCACGGCCACATAGGCCTGGAAGTCGAAAATCGCGATCTTGCCGACCTGGGCACCGGGGATGCCGGCGTCACCGGTCAGTGCGCCAAGAATGTCGCCCGGACGAACCTTGTCCTTACGGCCGGCAGCGATGCACAGGGTGCTCATCTGCGGCAGCAGCGGACCACCACCCTTGGAGGTGAGGTTGTCCACCTGATCCCAGGTCAATGGTGTCTTCTGCAATTGTTCGATGGCCTGGGCGCGCTGCGCTTCGGACGGCGCCACCAGGCTGATGGCGAGGCCTTTCTCACCGGCACGGCCAGTACGGCCGACGCGGTGGATGTGGATTTCCGAATCGCGGGCCAGTTCGACGTTGATCACCATGTCCAGCGAGTCGATATCGAGGCCGCGGGCGGCGACGTCGGTCGCCACCAGCACTGAAGTACTGCGGTTGGCGAACATCGCCAGCACCTGGTCGCGGTCACGCTGTTCCAGATCGCCGTGCAGGCCGACGGCGGAAATGCCTTTGGCGGTCAGGTGGTCGACGGTTTCCTGAACCTGCTGCTTGGTGTAGCAGAAAGCCACGCAGGAGGCCGGGCGGAAGTGGCCAAGGACCTTGGTCACCGCACTCATGCGGTCATCCGGAGAGATCTCGAAGAAGCGCTGCTCGATCTGCGTGTCGTCGTGGAACGCTTCGGCCTTCACTTGCTGCGGGTTGCGCATGAACTTCGAGGCCAACTGCTTGATGCCTACCGGGTAGGTGGCGGAGAACAGCAGGGTCTGGCGACGCTCCGGGGCCTGCATGATGATTTCTTCGATGGAATCGTAGAAACCCATGTCGAGCATGCGGTCGGCTTCGTCGAGGATCAGGGTGTTCAGGCCGTGGAGTACCAGCGAACCCTTGCGCAGGTGCTGCTGGATGCGTCCCGGGGTGCCGACGATGATGTGCGCGCCGTGTTCCAGCGAAGCGATCTGCGGGCCGAGGGACACGCCGCCGCACAGGGTCAGGACCTTGATGTTGTCTTCGGCGCGGGCCAGGCGACGGATTTCCTTGGCGACCTGGTCAGCCAGCTCGCGGGTCGGGCACAGGATCAGCGCCTGGCAACCGAAGTAGCGCGGATTGATCGGGTTCAGCAGGCCGATGCCGAAGGCAGCGGTCTTGCCGCTGCCGGTCTTGGCCTGGGCGATCAGGTCCATCCCCTTGAGGATCACCGGCAAGCTTTGCGCCTGGATCGGCGTCATCTGGGCATAACCGAGGGAGTCGAGGTTAGCCAGCATGGCGGCGGACAGCGGCAAAGTATTAAATTCGGTGGCGATGGTGGTCACGGGACTGGCCTGCAAAACAAAATGTCGCGCAGTGTACCAGCCCAGTGGCCATTCGCCCTAAGGCTCTATGTGTTCTTCCGGACGTTTAACACGCCGTCCGTCATTCCGTGACAGCTGGGAAAAGATCGTCGCGGCCAACATTGCCATGATTCCTACGGTCACGAAGGTCAATTGGAATGCCCCCAAAACCGTGTCCACGCCATCATTGCCAATCTCCGCCGTAAAGCCACCGAGCAACGCACCCGCGCACGCAACCCCCAGGCTCAGGGACAATTGCGCGACCACCGACAGCAAGCTGTTGCCACTGCTGGCGCTGGCATCGTCGAGGTCGATCAGGGTCACGGTGTTCATCGCAGTGAACTGCAAGGAGTTGATCGCGCCAAGGATCGCCAGCTGGCACAGCAGCAGCCAGTACGGCGTCTGCTCGCTGACCAGGCCCATGCTCGCCAGCATGATCCCCAGGGCCAGGGTGTTGCCGGTGAGCACGATGCGGTAGCCCAGACGCTCGATCAGCGGCCGCGCCACCCACTTGGCGATCATCGCCGCCGCCGCCAGCGGCAGCATGCTCATCCCGGCCTGGGACGGCGAATAGCCCAGCGCCACTTGCAGCAGCAACGGCACCAGAAAGGGCAGGGCGCCGCTGCCGAGACGGGCGAACAGGTTGCCGAGAATGCCCACGGCAAAGGTCCGGGTCTTGAACAGCGACGGCGCGAACAACGGGTTCTCGATATGCCCGGCGCGCAGCCAGTACGCCGCCAGGCACGCCATGCCGCCGAACAGCAGTAACATCACCCGCAGATGCGGCAGGTGCAATTCGCCCAGGCCTTCCATGGCGATGGTGATCAGAATCATCGCCGCGCCAAACAGCACGAAGCCCAGGCTATCGAAGCGCGTGCGCTCGGAACCGCGCAGGTCCGGGATGAATTTCCACACGGCGTAGCAACCGACCAGCCCCACCGGCAGGTTGATCAGGAAGATCCAGTGCCAGGTCAGGTATTGCACCATCCAGCCGCCCATGGTCGGGCCGATCAAGGGGCCGAGCAGCCCGGGAATGGTGATGAAGCCCATGATCCGCACCAGCTCCGAACGCGGGTAGGCGCGCAGCACCACCAGCCGCCCAACCGGCAGCATCAATGCGCCGCCCAGGCCCTGGATCACCCGGGCACCGATCAGCATGCTCAGGCTGCTCGACAATGCGCAGAGCAGCGAGCCGAGGCTGAACAGCAAAATCGCACTGAAGAAGATTTTCCGGGTGCCAAAGCGGTCGGCGATCCAGCCGGACGCGGGAATCAGCAAGGCGACGGTGAGCATGTAGGCGATGATCACGCCCTGCATGCGCAGCGGATCTTCGGCCAGGTCCCGGGCCATGGCGGGCAGGGCGGTGTTGAGGATCGTCCCGTCGAGGGACTGCATGAAGAAGGCAATGGCGACGACCCAGGGTATCCAGCGGGCGGTCACGGCGTCGAGAGGCGGGCGGTTGGGCATGGGACCTCTTGTGGTGGTCAGGTAACCGGACCCTGTGGGAGCGGGCTTGCCCGCGAAGAGGTCGTAACATTCAACATCAATGTCGACTGATCCGCCGCTTTCGCGGGCAAGCCCGCTCCCACAGGTATTGCGTTTACAGGGTCAGGGTCAATCGGCTGACCAACGCCCCCGGCAACAACGCCGACGCCGTCGCTCGCTGACTATAGGTACTCGCCGACAACAACAACTCCCGCTCCTCGGTCAAGGCTTCCAGTTGCGAACCGAGCAGGCTGAAGGCGCTGTCATCGAAGCGCATGGTGTTGACCGGCGCCTGGATCTCGCCGTTCTCGACCCAGAACGTGGCAAACCGGGTCATGCCGGTCAGGCGTGCGGCCGGTTGATCCGAGAAGTTCAGGTACCACAGGTTGCTGATGTACAGCCCCGTGCCCAGTTGCTTGAGGATGTCCGCGTCAGGCAATGCCCCGGCTTTCATGTTCAGCGCGCTCGGTGACTCACCGCCGCTGGCGCCATTGGCGGTCAAGCCGTATTCGGCGGCGCTGCGCGAACTGACCAGTCGTGCCCCGGCCTTGCCGTCGACGATCAACTTAAGATCGCTGCGTGGATAACCCTCATCGGAAAACGCCGGGCTCAGCGAGCCGCTGACTTTTTCATCCAGCGAGACCAGCGGGCTGAACGCGCTGTCGCCACCGTAGAGCTTTTGCAGCGGGCTGCTTTTGCTGGCGATCGACTGTGCCGAGAAACCACCCCAGCACAGCATGCCCATGATTTCTTCCAGCGCCGCCGGTGCCAGGTAAGCGCGGTACTGGCCGGGCGGCAAAGTGCGCAGCGGCCGGCCCAGAAACCCAAGCTGCTCGCGGGCCTGCTGGAAGCGTCTGGCAAAGCCTTCGCTATTCCAGTCGTGCCCGGCGTAGCTGGCTTTCACGGCCTGGCCATTCTCGTGGAACAGGCTGAAGTCGAAATTGAAACTGTTGGCCTGATGCCAGCCGAAGGCGCCCGAAGAACTGGCAAAGCCACGACTGATCGGGCCGGCGGCGTAGAAACCGACAAGATCCAGGCCTTCGGCGGCCTGGGTGATTTGCGCGACTACCTCCTCGGTGTCCGGCAGCGGATGCGATTGCACGTTGTTGCTCTGCCAGCCGTTGTGGTTGAGCAGCAAATAAGGATCCTGAGGCAGCAGCGGCAAGGTTTCCCGCAGCTGTTGCAGGCCTTCGGTCAAACGTTGCAGATCAACCTGGGGATCGCCGCCCAGGGTGATGTTCAGGTCGGCATGGCGGCCTTCGTTAATCAGTTTCAGGCCGATACTCGCCTGCTGCACCTGACCGGCCTGACGCACCCTGGCGTGGTTGAAACGCACGAAGGCCGACGACTCGGCGGCGTAGCTGAGGGTGAACTGCTCGGGCTCGCGCAGGGCTTCACGCAGGCTGTTGACCAGCGCCTTGAACGACGCGGACTGGCTGTTTGAAGGATTCATCAGGCGTCTCCTCCGAATACATCAACATTGCTGAACACGCAGGCCGGTGACGCGTGGCCGACGCGGATCACCTGGTTCGGTTCGCCCTTGCCGCAGTTCGGTGTGCCGAGGACCTTCAAGGTACTGGCATCGCCGACGGCGCTGAGGCTCTTCCAGAATTGCGCGGAGATGCCCCGGTAATTGGGGTTCTTCACCACACCCTTGAGTTCGCCGTTTTCGATCAGTTGGCCCCATTCGCAGCCGAACTGGAATTTGTTGCGCGCATCGTCGATCGACCATGAACGGTTGGTCGACATCAGCACGCCGTGTTCGATACCGCCGATCAGTTGTTCGATGGACTGGTCGCCCGGCTCGATGTTGAGGTTGGCCATGCGGTCGATCGGCGGGCGGTTCCAGCCACAGGCACGGCTGTTGGCGACGCCGTCCATGCCCGCACGAAATTGCGACAACGCACCGCCCAGCGGGCGCAGTAGCAGGCCTTCGCGGATCAGGAACTGTTTGCTGGCAGGCGTGCCGTCGTCGTCATGGCCGTAGCTGGCGAGCTCCTCGGGGATGTCCGGGTCGAAGGTCACGTTGAGCAGGCCGGAACCGTATTGCAGGCGCCCGAAATCACTGGCTTTGACGAAGCTGGTGCCGGCGTAGTTGCGCTCGTCGCCGAGGATTCGGTCCAGCTCCAGCGGATGGCCGATGGACTCGTGGATTTGCAGCATCATCTGGTCGGGCATCAGCAACAGGTCGCGCTTGCCTTGCGGGGTGTTCGGCGCCAGGAGCAATTGCAGGGCCTGATCGGCCACCTGGGCACCGGCACCGATCAGGCCGCAGCGGCTGATGACGTCCGCCGCGCCTTGCTGGCCGAAGTTCTCGCGGCCAAGGCTGCGGGTCTGGCTGTCGTTGCCGTCGTAGGCCGTGACGTCCAGGCCGGGGTACACAAAGCGTTGGGCCTGGCGCAGTTCGGCACCGGCGCTGTTGAGGTAGATCTGCTCGACGTGGGTGATACCGAGGCTGACCTGCCAGTTCACCAGGCGGTCGTCCTTGGGCACGGCGGCGGATTCGGCGCCGAGCAACTGGTAGCACTCACTCAGGGACGGGAAGGCCTGGTCGAGGTTGGGTGAAAAGTAATCGGCGCGGTCGCTGGAAACGGCTTGTTCGCGCAGGTCCAGCAAGGCGTGGGGCTTGAGTCGACGGGCCTGGAGTTCGGCGCGTTCGAGGGCGGCTTGCAGGCCTTGTGGCGACAAATCGTTGGTGGCCGCATAGGCCTCGACGCCATTGACCCGCACGGTCAGCATCGCCCCTTCGTCACGGCTCAGGCTCGGCGGTTCGGCGACGTTCTTGCGCACCGACAGGTACTGCCCGGACTCGCGTACATAACGCAGGGAAAAGAATTCGGCACCCGTGCGCAAGGCAGCGAAGCGCTGCTTGAGCTGGGGGTAAAAATCGAACATTCGTGAACCTCCTGGGTATGGAGTGGCGATGGAGCGGTGCTGCGAGGGGAGGGGTGAAACGATTGCGTGGCGCTAGATTAGGCCTGCGAGGGGGGCGGATCAAGTTTGGATCGGACTTGCGAGTGAGAGGTGTTGCCTGACCGGGCCTCTTCGCGAGCAAGCCCGCTCCCACATTTGATCTGGGTGTACACAAAATCTGTATTCACCGAAGATCTAGTGTGGGAGCGGGCTTGCTCGCGAATAGCCGTAACGCGGTGTAACGCCTTAAGCGATCTGGCTCACTTCCCGCACCGGCTTGCCCTTCACCGGCGCTTCACCCGCCACATAGTAAGTGGCGGTGCTGCGCGGCAACGGCTTGCGGCCACGGATCTTGTCGGCGATTTTCTCGGCCATCATGATCGTTGGTGCGTTGAGGTTGCCGGTGGTGATGATCGGCATGATCGAGGCATCGACCACGCGCAGGCCTTGCATGCCATGCACGCGACCTTCGCCATCGACCACGGCCATTTCGTCGGTGCCCATCTTGCACGAGCAGGACGGGTGGAACGCGGTTTCGGCGTGTTCGCGGATGAACTTGTCCAGTTGCTCGTCGCTCTGCACCTCGATACCCGGGCTGATTTCGCGACCACGGAAGGCGTCCAGTGCAGGCTGCTGCATGATTTCACGGGTCAGGCGGATGCCGTCGCGGAATTCCTGCCAGTCCTGCTCGGTGGCCATGTAGTTGAACAGGATGCTCGGGTGCTGGCGCGGGTCCTTGGACTTGGCCTGGATGCGCCCGCGGCTCGGCGAACGCATGGAGCCCATGTGCGCCTGGAAGCCGTGCTCTTTCACGCCGTTGCTGCCGTTGTAGTTAATCGCTACCGGCAGGAAGTGGTACTGGATGTTCGGCCATTCGAATTCCGGACGGGTACGGATGAAACCGCCGGCTTCGAACTGGTTGCTGGCGCCGATGCCGGTGCCGTTGAACAGCCACTCGGCACCGATGGCCGGCTGGTTGTACCAGAGCAGCGACGGGTACAGCGAGACCGGTTGGGTGCAAGCGTATTGCAGGTACAGCTCAAGGTGATCCTGCAGGTTTTCACCGACGCCCGGCAGGTCGTGGACCACCGGAATGTCGAGCTTGTTCAGCAGCTCGGCCGGGCCGACGCCGGAGCGTTGCAGGATCTGCGGTGAAGCGATGGCGCCGGAGCACAACAGCACTTCCTTGCGCGCCTTGACCTCAACGCGCTCTTCAGCGGCGCCGACCAGGTAACGCACGCCGACCGCACGCTTGCCTTCGAACAGGATCTTGTCGGTCAGGGCGTGGGTGACGATGGTCAGGGTCGAACGCTTCTTGGCGACGTCCAGGTAACCACGGGCGGTGGAAGCACGACGACCTTTGGGTGTCACGGTGCGGTCCATCGGGCCGAAGCCTTCCTGCTGGTAGCCGTTCAAGTCTTCGGTACGCGGGTAACCGGCCTGCACGCCGGCTTCAACCATGGCGTGGAACAGCGGGTTGTTGCCGGCTTTCGGCGTGGTCACGCTGACCGGGCCGTCGCCACCGTGGTAGTCGTTCGGGCCGATGTCGCGGGTTTCCGCTTTACGGAAATATGGCAGGCAATCCAGGTACGACCAGTCTTCCAGGCCTGGCAGTTTCGCCCAGCCGTCGTAGTCCATAGCGTTGCCGCGGATGTAGCACATGCCGTTGATCAGCGAGGAACCACCCAGGCCCTTGCCGCGACCGCATTCCATGCGACGGCCATCCATGTGTGGTTCTGGATCGGTTTCGTAGGCCCAGTTGTAGCGACGGCCTTGCAGCGGGAACGCCAAGGCGGCCGGCATCTGCGTGCGGAAGTCGAAACGGTAGTCCGGGCCGCCCGCTTCGAGCAGCAGGACGGTGACGCCGGCGTCTTCGGTCAGACGGGTCGCCAGGGTGTTACCGGCCGAGCCGGCACCGATGATGATGTAGTCGAATTCTTGGGACATTGAATGCACCCTCTTTGATGTTGGTCAGGTCTGGCCTGACGAGTGCTGCGCACTCGATTCGCGAGTAAGCCCGCTCCCACATTTGATCTCTGGTGTACACAGGATCTGTGTTCGCCACTGGTCCCTTGTGGGAGCGGGCTTGCTCGCGAGAGGCCCTCGCGAGCAATACGGGTCTCAGTCTTAGAACACCGAGACGTAATCGCCCAGCTCGACCTGTACCGATTTGATGCGGGTGAAGTTGTTCAGCGAGCTGATGCCGTTCTCACGGCCGACACCCGACTGCTTGTAGCCGCCAACCGGCATCTTCGCGTCGGACTCGCCCCAGGCGTTGATCCAGCAGATACCGGCTTCCAGCTGATGAATCACGCGGTGGGCGCGGTTCAGGTCCTTGGTGACGATACCGGCGGCCAGGCCGAAGTCGGTGTCGTTGGCGCGGCGGATCACTTCTTCCTCGGTTTCGTAGGACAGGATCGCCATGACCGGGCCAAAGATTTCTTCACGCACGATGGTCATGTCGTCGGTGCAGTCGGTGAACACGGTCGGCGCCACGAACGCACCTTTGGCGAATTCGCCGTCGGTCAGGCGCTCACCGCCGCACAGCAGGCGGGCACCTTCTTCCTTGCCCTTGGCGATGTAGCCCAGCACGCTTTCCATGTGCGCAAAACTGACCAGCGGACCGAAGTTGGTGTTTTCGTCTTGCGGGTTGCCGATGCGGATGCGTGCAACGCGCTCGGCGATCTTGGCTTCGAAAGCGGCTTTCAGGTTGGCCGGGACGAACACGCGAGTGCCGTTGGTGCAGACCTGCCCGGAGCTGTAGAAGTTGGCCATCATCGCGGTGTCGGCGGCGCGATCGAGGTCGGCGTCGTCGCAGATGATCAGCGGGGATTTGCCGCCCAGTTCCATGGTCACGTCCTTGAGCGAAGAGCTCGAGGCGCTGGCCATGACTTTCTTGCCGGTGTCGGTGCCGCCGGTGAACGAGACTTTCTCGATGCGCGGGTGCTCGGTCAACCAGGTGCCGACTTCACGGCCGCTGCCGGTCAGGACGTTGAACACGCCGTTTGGCACGCCGGCTTCGGTGTAGATCTCGGCCAGTTTCAGGGTGGTCAGCGAGGTGACTTCGCTTGGCTTGAAGATCATCGCGTTGCCGGCCGCCAGGGCGGGTGCGGATTTCCACAGGGCGATCTGGATCGGGTAGTTCCACGCGCCGATACCGGCCACGACGCCCAGCGGCTCGCGACGGGTGTAGACGAACGAAGTGGTGCGCAGCGGAATCTGCTCGCCTTCGATGGCCGGTACCAGGCCTGCGTAGTACTCCAGCACGTCAGCGCCGGTGACGATGTCGACATAGCGGGTTTCGGAGTAGGCCTTGCCGGTGTCCAGGGTTTCCAGGGCGGCCAGTTCGTCGTTGCGCTCGCGCAGGATTTCCACGGCGCGACGCAGGATGCGCGAACGCTCCATGGCGGTCATGGCGGCCCAGATCTTCTGGCCCTTTTCGGCGCTGACGACGGCGCGTTCGACGTCTTCCTTGGTCGCACGTTGCACTTTTGCGAGGACTTCACCGTTAGCCGGGTTGATGGCTTCGAAAGTGGCGTCGCTGCTGGCGTCGCTGTACGCGCCATCGATGTAGAGTTTTTGCAGTTCGAAACGGGCCATAAAGTCCTCGCAAGAGCATTAAGTGGCTGGCGCGGTTCGGTGGTTGAGCGTTTATGTGTGCTCTAACTCACCCGCTTGGCCAGTTGGGTATCCATGTATTCGTAAGCAATCTGTTGCGCCTGCCCGGTGTCGAAAGCATCTCCCGACAGCGCGCCGCGTAACCACAGGCCGTCGATCAACGCAGCCAGGCCTCGGGCGGCACTGCGCGCATCATTGAGCGGCAGTACGCGGCGGAACTGGCAGCACAGGTTGGAATACAGACGGTGATCGTTGATCCGCTGCAACCTGTGCAAAGACGGCTGGTGCATGCTGGTGGCCCAGAAGGCCAGCCAGGTTTTCATCGCCGGGCCATTGACCTGGCTGGCGTCGAAGTTGCCTTCGATGATCACCTGCAGATGCGCCCGCGGGCTGTCATCTGTCAGCGCCTGTCGGCGCAGGGTGACGTTCTCGCTCAGGACGGTCATCAGGTACCCCATGGTGGCGGCAATCAGGCCGTTCTTGTCCTGAAAGTAGTGACTGATGATGCCATTCGAGACACCTGCCAAACGGGCGATCAGCGCAATGCTGGCGTCCCCCATTCCGACCTGATCGACGGCCAGCAAAGTGGCTTCGATCAATTGCTGGCGGCGGATGGGTTGCATACCGACCTTGGGCATCTTGCACATCTCCTTAGGCCTTCCGGTGGACGTAGTACGGCTACCGGGTTGAAGGCCAGTCTATTTTGTTTTGATTGAACGTTCAATCAACAAAGAATAAGATCTGCGACAAATCGTCGCTGCCTGTGAATTTTCCTACGCGCTGTGGCGGAAAAAACGACAACTGAAACGGCTCGAAACCTACGCGCTGCGGCGCTCCAGGGGTTTCGGGCTTTTTTCGGGGTGTCTTTATATCACCCGCCGGTCGGCTGCCCACTAACCGATTGGTCGGGTAACACGTTTGTCTTGCGTTCTTCTCTCGCACTGCCCGGAGCATCTGTGCCATGAGTTCTGCCTCGCTAATAAAGACCCCACCCGAGAAGGTGACGGTCAACGGTTGGGTGTTCTACACCTCTACCGCGTTGATTCTGTTGTTGACCGCCATTCTGATCATCGCCCCGCAAGAGGCCGGCAGAATGCTGGGTACGGCGCAAGCCTGGTTGTCCCGCAGCTTCGGCTGGTACTACATGGTGGTGATTGCCGCCTACCTGATTTTCGTCGTCGGCCTGGCGTTTTCGTCCTACGGCAAATTGAAACTGGGCAGCAAGGACGACACCCCGGACTTCAGTTACGGCGCCTGGGCGGGGATGCTGTTCTCGTCGGGTATCGGCATCTCATTGCTGTACTTCGGCGCGTCCGAGCCGCTGGACCACTACTTCAACCCGCCGGAAGGCGTGGCCGGCAGCAACCTTGCCGCCCGTCAGGCCGTTCAACTGACGTTCCTGCACTGGGGCCTGCACGGCTGGGCGATCTATGCGCTGGTGGGGTTGGCCGTGGCGTACTTTGCCTACCGGCATAACCAGCCGCTGGCGTTGCGTTCGGCGTTGTATCCGCTGGTGGGCGAGCGTTGGGTCAAGGGCGCGGCCGGGCATGCGGTGGACGGCTTCGGCATGTTCGTGACCCTGCTGGGGCTGGTGACGAACCTGGGGATCGGTTCGCTGCAAGTGTCGTCGGGGCTGGAAAACCTGTTCGGCATGGAACACAGCAACACCAACCTGCTGATCGTGATCATCGTGATGAGCACCGTGGCGACCATCGCTGCCGTGTCGGGCGTGGAAAACGGCATCCGCCGTCTGTCCAACCTGAACATCGTGCTGTTCAGTGGCCTGCTGATTTTCGTGCTGTTGTTCGGCCCGACCTTGCACCTGCTCAACGGCTTCGTACAGAACGTCGGTGACTACCTGAATGGCGTGGTGCTGAAGACTTTCGACCTCTATGTCTACGAGGGCGATAGTGAGAAGTCCGACCGCTGGTTGGGCCTGTGGACCCTGTTCTACTGGGCCTGGTGGATTTCCTGGGCACCATTCGTGGGCATGTTCATCGCGCGTATTTCCCGTGGCCGCACCGTGCGCGAACTGGTAGCCGGCGTGCTGCTGATTCCGCTGGGCTTCACCCTCGCGTGGCTGTCGATCTTCGGTAACTCGGCTTTGGACCTGGTGATGAACCATGGGGCGGTGGAGCTCGGGAAGACGGCACTGGAACAGCCGTCCATGGCGATCTACCAGTTGCTTGAGCACTACCCGGCGTCGAAGGTTGTGATCGGCGTGTCGATCTTTGTCGGTTTCGTGCTGTTCCTGACCCCGGCGGACTCCGGCGCGGTGATGATGGCCAACCTTTCGTGCAAGGGCGGTAATGTCGACGAAGACGCACCGCACTGGCTGCGGATCTTCTGGTCGGCGGTGATCACCCTGGTGACCATCGGCCTGCTGTTCGCCGGCAACTTCGAAGCCATGCAAACTATGGTGGTGCTGGCCGGTCTGCCGTTCTCGGTGGTGTTGGTGTTCTTCATGTTCGGATTGCACAAGGCCATGCGCCAGGACGTGCAGATCGAACAGGAGCAAGCGCAGTTGGCCGAACGTGGTCGTCGAGGTTTCAGCGAGCGCTTGACTCAGCTGGACCTGCAACCGAGCCAATCGGTGGTGCAGCGCTTCATGGACAAACAGGTGAGCCCGGCGCTGGAAGATGCGACGGCGCAGATGCGTGCACAAGGCCTGCAAGTGCAGACTTTGCTCGGTAAGTCCAAGCGTTGCATGGGCGTGCGCGTGGAAATGGAAGAGGGCAACCCTTTCGTCTACGAAGTGAGCCTGGATGGCTATCTGGCCACGCCGACCGAATCGGTGCAATCCGACGAGGCGCGCCAGCGTTTCTATCGCGCCGAGGTGTACCTGCACAACGGCAGCCAGGACTACGACTTGATGGGCTTCACCCAGGATCAGATCACCCGTGACGTGCTCGATCAGTTTGAAAGCCATCGGCAGCTACTTGGCCGGGTTTATAGCTGAGTGGTGAAAGGGCGCGGTGTGTCAGTGGCATCGCGTCAGCCTTAAAAGATCGCAGCCTTCGGCAGCTCCTACAGGGGAATGCGTTTTAGGTAGGAGCTGCCGAAGGCTGCGATCTTTTGATCTTTGCTCTTCAAACAAAAACGCCGCGATTCTATCGCGGCGTTTTTGTGTCTGTTGCCTTACCCCAGGTTCTTGCCGAGCAGTGCGTGATATAGCTCGCTGTCGCCAAGAATCCCCACCACCTTGTTGTTGTCGTGCAGCACCAGCTTGTTGCCGGTCTGATAACGAATCTGCAGTGCATCGCGCATGCCGATGTTCGAGTCCACCAGGGTTGGTCGACGACCCAGGCCTTCAACGGCCTGACCCGGTATCCAGTTCTGCAAGTCCAGCACAGAGCCGTTTTGGCGAGCGCCCTTGATGGTGTTGCCATCGGCCAGGTCCAGCCACGAATCACCGCCTGGATCCAGGCACACCGAACCGTTGATGCGTTTGCAGTTGTCCAGGGTGCGCATCAGGCTGCGACCGCACAGTACGTTCAGCGGGTTGGTGTGGGCAACGAAGGTCCGCACGTAATCGTCCGCAGGGTTGAGGACGATTTCTTCCGGTTTGCTGTACTGGATAATCCGGCCGTCTTTCATGATCGCGATGCGGCTGCCCAGTTTCAGGGCCTCATCGAGGTCGTGGCTGACGAATACGATGGTCTTGTTGAGCTTGTGCTGCAGCTCCAGCAGCTCGTCTTGCAGGCCCTGGCGGATCAACGGGTCGAGGGCCGAGAACGGTTCGTCCATCAGCAATATGTCGGCGTCCATCGCCAGCGCACGGGCCAGGCCCACGCGTTGCTGCATACCACCGGACAGCTCATCGGGTTTCTTGTTGCGCCACTGGGCCAGGCCCACCAGCTCAAGCTTTTCGTCCACCAGTTTGCGTCGTTCCTTTTCCGGACGACCCTGCATTTCCAGGCCGAAGCTGATGTTCTCGCGCACTGTCAGCCAAGGCATCAGGGCGAACTTCTGGAACACCATCGCGATGCGCTTGGTGCGCATCATTTTCAGTTCTGCCGGGGTGCACGAGGCAATGTCGATCTGCTTGCCTTCGTGCTCGACGAACAGCTTGCCGCGGCTGACGGTGTTGAGGCCGTTGATGCAGCGCAGCAGGCTGGACTTGCCGGAGCCGGACAGGCCCATCAGCACGCAGATTTCACCTTTTTCGATATCCAGGCTGGCTTTTTCAACGCCGACAATCTGCCCGGTCTTTTTCAGGATTTCGTTACGGGTCATGCCTTGATCCAGCAGCTTGAGGGCCTCGCGTGGATCCTTGGAGAAGATAACGTCAACGTTATCAAAGCGAATAATGCTCATGCATCACCCCCTACTTTGGCGTCGGGTTGTTTGCAGATACGGTCGAGCATGATCGCCAGCAGTACGATCGCCAGGCCTGCTTCGAAGCCCAGGGCGATATCAGCAGTGTTCAGTGCGTTGACCACCGGTTTGCCCAGGCCATCGGCGCCCACCAGTGCCGCAATCACCACCATCGAAAGGGACAGCATGATGCACTGGGTGATGCCGGCCGCGATGCTTGGCATGGCGTGGGGCAGTTCGATTCTTGAAAGCAACTGACGGCGCGAGCAGCCAAAGGCCTTGCCGGCATCCATCAATTCTTCCGGAACATCGCGGATACCCAGGTAAGTCAGGCGGATGGGCGCGGCAATCGCGAACACCACCGTGGAGATCAGGCCCGGGACCACACCCAGCCCGAAGAGGGTGAGGGTAGGAATGAGGTACACGAAGGTCGGTACGGTCTGCATCAGATCGAGTACCGGACGCATTAAAGTATAGAACATCGGCTTGTGCGCGGCGACGATGCCCAATGGCACACCGATGAGCACGCAGACCAGGGTGGCGAACAGCACCTGGGCGAGGGTTTCCATGGTTTCCTGCCAGTACCCCAGATTGAGGATCAGCAGGAAGGAGGCAACGACAAACGCGGTCAGGCCCCATTTGCGTTGAATGAAGTGTGCCAGTAGTGCGATCAGGCCGATCAATGCCAGCGGGTTGAACCAGGTCAGCGCAAACGTCACGCCGTGGATCATCGTTTCCAGTGTCACGGCGATGGCGTCGAAGGTGCTGGCGCCGTGTTGCGTCAACCATTCAACGAAGCCTGCGATGTACTGGCCTAGGGGTATTTTCTGATCAATCAGCATGGTAGTGAACGTCCGCATGCAAGGTAATTAACAGCCCGGGCAGGCGAACCTGCCCGGCATAAACGATGCTCCCTAATTCAAGGCGTCAGTTTGGCTTTCACGGCCTCCAGGCCAGGTTTACCGTCAATGGTGGTCACGCCAGCGAGCCAGGTATCGAGCACCTGTGGATTCTTTTTCAGCCAGGCCTTGGCGGCCGCGTCAGGCTTCATCTTGTCGTCCAGGATGTTGCCCATCAGTTCGCTTTCCATGTCGACAGTGAACTCCAGGTTCTTCAGCAACTGGCCAACGTTGCTGCACTCCTGGGCGTAACCCTTGCGGGTGTTGGTCGCCACGGTGGCGGCACCGAAATCCGGGCCGAAGAAGTCATCACCACCGGTCAGGTATTGAATTTTGAAGCGCTTGTTCATCGGGTGCGGCGCCCAGCCGAGGAACACCACGGCGGTGTCGCGTTTCTGCGCGCGGTCGACCTGCGACAGCATGCCGGCTTCGGAGGACTCGACGACTTTGAAGCCGGCGGTCTTCAGGCCGAAGGCATCCTTGTCGATCATGCTCTGGATCAGACGATTGCCATCGTTGCCAGGCTCGATGCCGTAGATCTTGCCGTCGAGCTCTTTCTTGAATTTGGCAATGTCGGCGAAGTCATGCAGGCCCTTGTCGTACAGCGCCTGAGGGACGGCGAGGGTGTACTTGGCGCCCTTTAGGTTGGTGCGCACGGTTTCCACGGTGCCGGCATCGCGGTAGGCCTTGATGTCGTTTTCCATGGTCGGCATCCAGTTGCCCAGGAACACGTCCATGTTCTTGCCGTCGGCCAGGGACTTATAGGTCACGGGCACGGAAATCATGGTGGTCTTGGTCTTGTAGCCGAGGGCGTTGAGCACGACGCTGGTGGTCGCGGTTGTCGCGGTGATGTCGGTCCAGCCGACATCGGAGAAGTTTACGGTGCTGCATTGGGCCGGTTCGGCGGCTTGCGCCAGAACCGGCAGACTAAGCATTGCGGCCAACAACAACGACGGGGAACCTTTCATGGATGGACTCCTTGGTGTTTTTTTTGGCAGTGTTCCGACTGGACCACCGCACTTATAGGTTGCGGTTGGATGGCGTTCTGGAGACAGCTCTACCACGTCGCCTTGCAATCGAGTCGATACGATCATGTACCAGTGAAAATCTGACGCCTACAGGGTGCGTCGTATCCAGTACAGGGATGGTCGCATCCAGTGTCGGTGACGTCGTTTACAGATTTTTTCAGCCCGATTTCCCCCTCTGAACCGCAAAAAAACGGCGAAAACACAGCGTAAAAGACACGCGGCGCTGGTGGGCATGAGTGCGTCGGTTAGAGACGTCGAACAACTGGATAAAAGCTTGATGATGCGGTCATCTCGGCGGATTGCAGCTTGAGCGTAGCAGCTCCGTCACCGTGCGCTTTCGCGTGCGCAGTGGGCCCATCCAGGAGTTCGGCAGTAATGGCTATCAGTGTTTTCGACCTGTTCAAAATCGGCATCGGCCCTTCCAGTTCACACACCGTGGGGCCCATGCGGGCGGCGGCGTTGTTTGTGCAGGGCCTGCGTGAGCGCGGGCTGCTTGAGCAAGTGCGGCGTGTCGAAGTCCAGCTGTTCGGCTCGTTGTCGGCCACCGGCATCGGCCATGGCAGCGACAATGCCGTGATCATGGGCCTGATGGGCGAGTGGCCGGACGCGATCGATCCGTCGCAAATCGGCATTCGTATCGCCACCCTGCGCGAGACCGATACGCTGCTGCTCGACAGTCGCTTGCCGGTGCCCTTCATCTGGGCCCGGGACATGCGCCTGATCGACGAGAACCTGCCATTCCACCCCAACGCCATGACCCTGATTGTCGAGGGCGAGGACGGCGAGTTGCATCGCGACACCTACTATTCGGTTGGCGGCGGTTTTGTCGTCGATGAGGCGCAGGCCTCCAGCGGTGTCGTCGACCTCGACCGCACCGTGTTGCCTTATGACTTTTCCAGCGCTGCCGAGCTGCTGGAGCTGTGTAAAAAGCACAAGCTGCGCGTGGCTGAGTTAATGATGGCCAACGAGAAAGTCTGGCGCAGCGAGGATGAAATCCGCAGCGGCCTGATGAAGCTCTGGCGCGCCATGCAGGATTGCGTTGAACAAGGCCTTAAACACGAAGGCATCCTGCCCGGCGGGCTGAACGTGCGTCGCCGTGCGGCCAAGCTGCATCGCAGCCTGCAGGAACTGAACAAACCCAACGTGATCGGCTCGACCTTGAGCGCCATGGAATGGGTCAACCTGTTCGCCCTGGCGGTCAACGAAGAAAACGCCGCCGGCGGGCGTATGGTCACGGCACCGACCAACGGCGCGGCGGGGATCATTCCGGCGGTACTGCACTACTTCATGAAGTTCAGCGAGGCCGTGACCGACGCCAATGTCGTCGACTACTTCCTCGGCGCGGCGGCGGTGGGAATCCTGTGCAAGAAGAACGCCTCGATCTCCGGTGCCGAAGTCGGCTGCCAGGGCGAAGTCGGTTCGGCCTGCGCCATGGCGGCGGCGGGACTGGCGGAAATTCTTGGTGCCACGCCAGAACAGTTGTGCAACGCGGCGGAGATCGGTCTGGAGCACAACCTCGGCCTGACCTGCGACCCGGTGGGTGGGTTGGTCCAGGTGCCGTGCATCGAGCGCAACGCGATTGCCGCGGTGAAAGCGATCAACGCTGCGCAAATGGCATTGCGCGGTGATGGCCAGCACTTTATTTCGCTGGATCGGGTGATCCGCACCATGCGCGATACCGGTGCCGATATGCATGACAAATATAAGGAGACATCGCGGGGTGGGTTGGCGGTAAGCGCGGTGGAGTGCTGAGACCGCGTCGCCTTCATCGCGAGCAAGCTCGCTCCCACAGGTTTTGCGTCGGTCACAAAAATTGTGTTCACCTCGATCCCTGTGGGAGCGAGCTTGCTCGCGATAGCGCCAGACCAGTCAAAACTGCGCGCTAAGTGAACACCCTGTTTAAAACGCGCCACCTTTTGGCGCGTCGCTCACAGATAAATCGTCTTGCCACTGATCGAGGGCCAACCGGCCTTCGACCGCCTGTCACCCGTGCCTGCGGTGACACTCCTTTCCATCGCGGCGCAACGCCGTTCCCACAAGTGCTACCGAATTGCTCACAGCTTGTGGGCGGGGGCGTTTGCCAGTCCTGATGGCCATTTAAATCCCCCTGCCTTGCAAGACATATATAGACACATTCCGACGTCGTTTTTAGGAGTTATTGAACGCGCATTCAAATTTAGGCATGGCAATTGCTCTGTCATTACAAAGCCCGTCTCCCACGCGAGAACGATGGCGATAAAAAGAGCCTCCGCCTGAGGCCATCACCCGCTTTGTGTGAGGAGATACCGCGATGACGACGTTCAACTCCGGGGCCCAACCCCAGAACCGTGCGCCTCAATCCATCGGCTTTCTGCTGTTGGACAATTTCACGCTGATTTCTCTGGCCTCCGCAGTGGAACCCCTGCGCATGGCCAACCAGTTGTCCGGTCGCGAGCTGTATCGCTGGACCACCCTCACCGTCGACGGCGGCCAGGTCTGGGCCAGTGACGGCCTGCAGATCACCCCCGACGCCTCTATGCACAAAGCGCCGCCAATGGACACGGTCATCGTCTGCGGCGGTATCGGCATCCAGCGCACTGTTACCCGCGAACATGTGTCATGGCTGCAAAGCCAGGCTCGCCAGTCCCGCCGCCTCGGTGCGGTGTGCACCGGCAGCTGGGCCCTGGCCTGCGCCGGCCTGCTCGACGGTTTTGATTGCAGCGTGCACTGGGAATGCCTGGCGGCGATGCAGGAAGCTTTCCCGCGTGTAGCGATGAGCACACGCTTGTTCACCCTCGACCGTAACCGTTTCACCAGCTCCGGCGGCACCGCGCCGCTGGACATGATGCTGCACTTGATCAGCCGCGATCACGGTCGTGAGCTGTCGGCGGCCATTTCGGAAATGTTCGTCTACGAGCGCATCCGCAACGAGCAGGATCACCAGCGTGTGCCGCTCAAGCACATGCTCGGCACCAACCAGCCGAAGTTGCAGGAAATCGTCGCGTTGATGGAAGCCAACCTCGAAGAACCGATCGACCTGGACGAACTGGCGGTATATGTCGCGGTGTCCCGTCGTCAGCTCGAGCGCCTGTTCCAGAAGTACCTGCACTGCTCGCCGTCGCGTTACTACCTCAAGCTGCGCCTGATCCGCGCGCGGCAGTTGCTCAAGCAAACGCCGATGTCGATCATCGAAGTGGCGTCGGTCTGTGGCTTCGTGTCCACGCCGCACTTCTCCAAGTGCTACCGCGAATACTTCGGCATTCCGCCGCGTGACGAGCGCGTAGGGTCCAACACCACCCAGCAAGTGGCGATGATGCCGCTGCCGCAAGCATTGGTGCTGTCGCCGTTGTCCGGCCCGTTGTCGGCGCTGAGCCAGGCGCGCAATGAGTCGACTTTCGCTAGCGTAAGGCTTTAAGCCGAGAAGCCATTAAAAGATCGCAGCCTTCGGCAGCTCCTACAGGGAACGTGTTTCAACTGTAGGAGCTGCCGAAGGCTGCGATCTTTTGATTTTCTGTCAGCCGCGATGGCTTTGCTGGTACTCCGACAACGCCGGCAGCAATTGTTTGTCGATGGCCTGGCGCACTGCCGGCAGGATCGTCGCGCTGCTGGTGTACATCTCCTTGACCATCTTGCGAAGTTCATACGCCCGGGCATCGTCCAAGCCCCTTACCACGCACTCGCAAGCCTGCTCGGCGGTGGCTCCAGTGGGCACGTTGAATCCCAACGACTTGAGCTGGCCCAACAGGTCTTCCTGGTCTATCAAATCGGCGTGCATCATGACGCAATCCTTCTTCAGGGAACGGTGTCGTGGTTCGATTCTGGTAGGGGTGCCGTGTGTCGGCAAGGACGAATTGTCGCAATGGCAGCATTGGCTATGAACAGGTCGCTTTCGGGCAACTTGCCGGCCAAAGGAGGGGGCACACTGGACTCAGCTTGCTTCACGAAGGTTTGGTCACCCTCGCACGGCAGCTCCTCAACAGTACCCTCTGCCTCGATCCTGTCACGGCTTGATCGGGGTTTTTTTTGCCTGTGATTCAGTGGGTTTTGTGTTGATTGATATACCGCTTTCGCGAGCAAGCCCGCTCCCACAGTTGACCGAGTTCTCCCAGAGGAATGCGATCGAATGTGGGAGCGGGCTTGCTCCGGGCGGCGTTCCGACGAAGAACGATGACGCGGTTTAACGCTGCAACACCAGAATCCGCGACAACAACTCATCACGGTCCACATAGCAGCCCTGGAAGTGCCGCGCCCCGGTGGCGGGGTCGAAGGCGTTACGGGCATGCAGGGTGCGGCGGTTGTCAAAGCACCACAGCTCACCGGGATTGAGCCGCTGCATCAACCTGAATCGAGGCTCGCGGGTCATCGCGATAAAGCGCCGGTAGGCCTGATACAGCTTGGGCATCTGCTCCACCGAAGCATCGAACGGCCCGCGCAGAAAGTTCGCCATGCGGATTTCCGACACCTGCCCCAACGCATCCAGGGCGATGATCGGCGCCAGGCAGCGGTAGTCGCTGTGGCGGTCCTTATTGCGAAACTCCACGGGGATTTCACACAGGCTTTTGAAAGCCTCCGGGGCTTCCAGGCGCAAGGTGTCGGCAATGGCAAAACCGTCGACAAAAATGCTCTCGCCACCCTCGGCATCATTGACCAGGCAATGCAAAAATTGCAGCCCCGGTTGCAACTCCCGGGTCGGCAGGTCGCTGTGCAGCGGCAGGTTGAAGGCGGTGTAGGCGTTGCTGTCTGCGTCGGCCTTGGATTGCACGTTGAACAGCACGCCGAAATTGCTCTCGCGGATGAAGGAAATACGCTGGGCGATCAGTTTCAGGGAGCCGGGCTCGGTGGGCACGCCACGGACCTGGGTCAATCCGACATCCCGCACAGCCAACAACCATTGCAACAAGGCGTCGGAGTCGCTCATCAGCGCTTGATACTCGAACACCGGCAACTGCAAATCGCTGTGCCAGAGCCTGGCTTTCGGCTTGCGCTGCTGACGCTCGGCGCGGGATTCATCGTCATAGGCGTGGGCGCGCAGCCAGCCAGGGTCGAAGCGGCTGCTGTGGCCGTCCTGCCAAGCCACCGACAGGCAACCTTCGCTGTCGATACCGGCGTTATCGGGCATCAGATCTTGAGCCACGTCGACGATTTCCAGTACTTGCTCGCGGGTCACGGTGTAGACGCATTGCGGGCACGGGCAGTTATCCCGCAGCCATTGATGGTGGAAAGGGCTGACGCGATCGTCGGCCCACTTCACCAGAACACTGTCCGCCAGGGTCTGCACGCCAGCCAGCGCGCTGATCAACGGATAGGTACGGAAGTCGGCAAATGCAGCGGCGGTATTCATGGCGATCTCCTTGTTATTTTTTTGGGGGTAGTGCGATCACTCGGCCAATGTACCCGGGTGTTGGCAGGTCCGCCTGTTCGGCGACGATGGCTTGCAAGCGGCCCAACGACTGTTCGCTGAACGGCGCCGAACGCGGCCCGGCGAGATCCACGTGCAGCAGCATCTGTTCGTTGCCTGCGAGCTCCTGGGCTTCACCGACCAGATGCAGGCTGTGATAGAGGTGCACGCGCTTGCTGTCGTGGGCGATGATTTGGGTGTGCACTTCGACCTGGGCGTCGAGCTTCACTTCGTGCAGGTAATTGAGGTGCAGTTCGAGGGTGAACAGCGAGTTGCCACTGGCCTCGCGGCTGTTGCTGTCCAGGCCCAGGCGATCCATCAGGGCATCGGTGGCGTAGCTGAAGATCAGCAGGTAGAAGGCGTCGCGCAGGTGGCCGTTGTAGTCGACCCAGTCGGGGATGATGGTGGTTTGGTAGGTGGTGAGGGTGGGCATGGTTTCTGATCCAATTTATAGAGTGACTGGACTGCCGCTTTCGCGAGCAAGCCAGCTCCCACAGGGGGAATGCATTCCAATGTGGGAGCGGCGGTGCGACGATTCGACTTGCTCGCGAAGAGGCCAGTGCTGTTGGCCCCAAGCCTAGGGGTTACTCGCTGAAAGCCATCCCATGCTTCTCTTTGGTGGTCTTTACCGCCTCCAGCACCGCCAGCAGGCAGTCATCACGATAGCGCTCCAGCGCCGAAATGCTGTGTTTGCCCAATTGATCGCTGGTGCCATCGACCACGTCGTCGATCAGCTTGTCGGTCAACTCCGGTGCCGGCAGGTAGGTCCACGGCAATTGCAACGCCGGGCCGAACTGTGCCATGAAGTGGCGCATGCCGGCATCGCCACCGGCCAGGGTGTAGGTCAGGAAGGTGCCCATGAACGACCAGCGCAAACCCGCGCCAAAACGGATCGCGTCGTCGATTTCGCCGGTGGTCGCCACGCCGTCGTTGACCAGGTGCAGAGCCTCACGCCACAGCGCTTCGAGCAGGCGGTCGGCGATGAAGCCCGGCACTTCCTTGCGCACGTGCAGCGGGCGCATTCCCAGGGATTCATAGACTTTCATGGCCGCTTGCACTGCTTCAGGGGCAGTGTTTTTACCGCCGACCACTTCCACCAATGGCAGCAGGTAAACCGGGTTGAACGGATGACCGACCACGCAACGTTCCGGGTGCGTGGCGCTCTCGTAGAACTCGCTCGGCAACAGCCCGGAAGTGCTGGAGCCGATCAACGCATTGGGCTTGGCTGCCGCGCTGATTTTGCTGTGCAGCTCCAGTTTCAGCTCCAGTCGTTCCGGGGCGCTCTCCTGGATGAAATCGGCATCGCGCACGCACTCTTCGATGGTCGCGACAAAGCGCAGGCGATCTTGCGATGCACCCGGCGCCAGACCTTGTTTCTCCAGCGCGCCCCAGGCATTGGCGACGCGTTTGCGCAAGGCGGCTTCGGCGCCGGGGGCAGGATCCCAGGCCACGACATCCAGGCCATGGGCGAGGGCGCGGGACACCCAGCCGCTGCCGATGACACCGCTGCCCAGCGCGGCGAAGGTTTTGATTTCGGTGATAAAGCTCATGGTGGTTTCCTGAAGAGTTCGAAGAACCCTGTGGGAGCGGGCTTGCCCGCGAAGAGGCCGGTACATCCGACGAATCTTCAGCGGTAGAACCACCGCTTTCGCGGGCAAGCCCGCTCCCACAGGGGTATGTGTAGGTTCGGATCAACCGCGCTTGGTCAGGCCCATTTTTGCCCGGCCTTCAGCCGGGGTCAGGATGCGGGCACCGAGGCGGCTGAGGATTTCGCCGGCGCGCTCGACCAGTTGGCCGTTGGTCGCCAGCACGCCCTTGTCCAGCCACAGGTTGTCTTCCAGCCCGACCCGCACGTTGCCGCCGAGCAACACCGCTTGCGCCGCCATCGGCATCTGCATGCGACCGATACCGAAGCCGGCCCAGACCGCGTCGGCCGGCAGGTTGTCGACCATGGCTTTCATGGTGGTGGTGTCTGCGGGAGCGCCCCAAGGGATGCCCAGGCACAGTTGGAACAACGGGTTGTCGAGCAGGCCTTCCTTGATCATCTGCTTGGCGAACCACAGGTGGCCAGTGTCGAAGATTTCCAGCTCGGCTTTAACGCCCAGCTCTTGAATGCGTTTGGCACCGGCACGCAGCTGGGCCGGGGTGGAGACGTAAATGGTGTCGCCGTCGCCGAAGTTCAGGGTGCCGCAGTCGAGGGTGCAGATTTCCGGCAGCAGTTCTTCGACGTGGGCCAGGCGGGTCAGCGGGCCGACCAGGTCGGTATTCGGGCCGAACTCCATCGGGTTCTCGCCGGCACCGATCTCCAGGTCGCCGCCCATGCCAGCGGTGAGGTTGACGATGATGTCGACGTCCGCCTCGCGGATGCGCTCCATCACTTCGCGGTACAGCGCCACGTCACGGCTGAACTTGCCGGTTTGCGGGTCACGCACATGGCAGTGAACCACGGTGGCGCCGGCCTTGGCGGCTTCCACGGCGGCAGCGGCGATCTGTTTCGGGGTGACCGGCACGTGTGGGCTCTTGGCGGTCGTGTCGCCAGCACCGGTGAGTGCGCAGGTGATGATGACGTCGTGGTTCATTTGGCGGTTCCTTACAGGCGAGTTTTGGCTTTGGCCAGGCGTGGTGGTCCCGTTCGCAGCCCGTCGGGGCTGCGAGTCGGTGGTTCGTTCGGGTTTATTTACTGGTCAGTTGCAGGTTTTCAGCGGCCGGCTTGCCATCGAAGGTGGTGACGCCTTCAAGCCAGCGCTTTTTGTCCTGCGGGTGATCCTTGAGCCATTGTTTGGCCGACTCGAAAGCGTCCTTGTGATTCAGCAGCGGCTGCATCATCCGGCTCTCGTCTTCGGCGGTGAACGTCAGGTTGCTCAGCAGGCGACCGATGTTCGGGCATTGTTCGGTATATGTCGGCGCGGTGACGGTCCACACGGTGGCCTTGCCTTCGTTCGGGCCGAGGGCGTCGTCGCTGCCGGTGAGGTAGGTCATCTTGACGTTGACGTTCATTGGGTGCGGCGCCCAGCCGAAGAACACCACGGCTTCGTTGCGACGTACGGCGCGATCCACGGCGGCGAGCATGCCGGCTTCGCTGGATTCGACCAGCTGGAACTTGCCGAGGCCGAACTGGTTCTTGGAGATCATTGCCTTGATCTGGGTGTTGGCGCCCGAGCCAGGCTCGATGCCGTAGATCTTGCCGCCCAGTTCTTTTTCGAACTTGGCGATGTCGGCGAAGGTTTTCAGGCCCTTGTCGGCGAGGTAGGTCGGCACGGCGAGAGTCGCGCGGGCGTCCTGCAGGCTTGGCGCCTCAAGCACCTTGACCTGCTTGGCGTCGACGAACGGGGTGATGGTCTGGGTCATCAGCGGGTTCCAGTAGCCGAGGAACAGGTCCAGACGCTGGTCGCGGATCCCGGCGAAGATGATTTGCTGGGAGGCGCTGGTTTGTTTGGTGCTGTAGCCGAGGCCATCGAGCAATACCTGGGTCATGGCACTGGTGGCGATCACGTCGGTCCAGTTCACTACACCCATGCGCACGTTCTGGCATGCGGCGGGTTCGGCGGCCATGACACTGGCGCTCAGTAAAGCGGTACCACTGAGTGCAAGAACACAGCTGCTGATCAGTCGTTTCATTCTCAGGTTCCTCGGCAGTTCGTTTATTGTGAGTTCCGGTGTCTGATGCGCCGGTGATGCCAAGTTACGCAGCAAAGCACCGATGAAAGCGCACTGCGGCGACCAGCTCTTGCACTGCAGCGACCTGCCCCTTGAATGCCGCTCGCAACTGGCGTATCAACTCCCTACGCTGCCCGCCCTCTCGTTACCTGGCCTCCTGTTACCTGCTAAGCGAGTGCGCTCCATGTCCCAGGATTTCTACTTCTTGTTGATGCCGGGTTTCTCGGCCATCGGATTTATCTCGGCCATCGAGCCGTTGCGGGTCGCCAATCGCTTTCGCGGCGAACTGTACCGCTGGCATGTGCTGAGCGCCGATGGCGGGGCGGTGCTGGCCAGTAACGGCATGTCGGTCAACGCCGATGCGGCGCTGGAGCCGTTGAAAAAAGGCGCGACGCTTCTGGTGGTCGCCGGTTTCGAGCCCCTGAAGTTCACCACCCCGGCGCTGGAACACTGGCTGCGCCGCCTGGACCACGAAGGCGTGACGCTCGGCGCCATCGACACCGGCAGTTTCATCCTCGCCGAGGCCGGTTTGCTCGATGGTCATCGCCTGACCCTGCACTGGGAAGCCATCGATGCCTTCAAGGAATCTTATCCACAGCTCAGCGTTACTCAGGAGCTGTTCGAGATCGACCGCCGCCGCATCACCTCCGCTGGCGGCACTGCTTCCATTGATCTGATGCTGGATCTGATCGCCCAGGCCTACGGCCCTGATCTGGCGATCCAGGTCAGCGAACAATTCGTGCTTGGCCGCATCCGCCCGCGCAAAGACCACCAGCGCATGGAAGTCGCCACGCGCTATGGCATCAGCAACAAGAAGCTGGTGCATGTGATTGGCGAGATGGAGCAGCACAGCGAACCGCCCCTGAGCACGCTGGAACTGGCTGAATCGATCAAGGTGACGCGGCGACAGCTGGAGCGCCTGTTTCGCCTGCATCTGAACGACACACCGAGTAATTTCTATCTGCGGTTACGATTGGAAAAAGCGCGGCAGTTGCTGCGACAGACGGACATGAGCGTGCTGGAAGTGAGTATTGCCTGTGGGTTTGAATCCCCGTCGTATTTCACCCGCAGTTATCGGGCGAAATATGAGCGGTGCCCGAGGGAAGACCGGCGTACTGCCAAGGCATAAATTAAAAGATCGCAGCCTTCGGCAGCTCTTACATGAGATCTCCTGTAGGAGCTGCCGAAGGCTGCGATCTTTTGATCTTATTTCTTCACCAACGCCGAACACGCCGCTTTGTAAGCCTCATGCTGATACTTGTTCAGCGTCCCTGGCAGTTCGAAATTGTGCTTTTTAGCCTGGGCATTGATGGTCTGCGGCGACAGCAGGGTCACCTCGCAATTCTCCTGCAACTGGAAAACCCCTTCGATCTTGAATGTCGTCGGCCCGCCGGCGAACTCGCCTTTCTTGCTGCGCTTCTTGATCGCAATGCGGTCGATGGAATTCTCACGGACAAACGAAGCGACCTGAGCGGCGAACACTTTGACATTGGCGGCTTCGTCGTCATCGTCCAGGGCAATTTTCTTGGTTGCGAGCGCGACATGGCTCAGCGCCTGACCGTCCAGCGTGGCCACGGCGATGATCGCTTCGCTGCCTTTGATTTCGATGCCGCAGACTTTCATGTTTAATCCCATTAGTGACAGAGGGTATGCAGCTTACAGCTCAAGCTGGCTGGCCGTGATGCCAAACGCCAAAGCGATTTTTTCGCGAGTGGCTTTACGGGGCTTGGCGACTGTTTCCTGTTGGGCAAAGGCAGGCTGGGTTATGCCCATGCGTTTGGCTACTTCATCCTGGGTAAGGTTCAAATGTTCGCGCCAGGCGCGGATAGGGGTAGCGCCATCGACGATACGGCTCACTACCTCATGGGGGATCAAGTCGGGCTCGATTTTCTGCGCCACGTATTGTGCATAGGGAATGACCACGAAGGCTGGATTGCCTTCGGCGTCGTTGATGATTTGAATGTCAGTAGGTGCGTTCATCGCGTTTTTTGACCTCTTGAATACTGACCACTTTGATCGCGCCATCCCAATCAAACATGACCCGGTAATTACCGACACGCAGCCGATAAGCGTAGTCATGACCGACCAGTGCTTTGACATTGCCTGCCTCAGGCATGCCAGCGAGCGCCGTGATGGCATCACGAACCTGAATCTGGTGAACGGAATGCAATCTCAAGAGTTGCTTAACGGCCTTTCGAGTCCAGTGAATGCTGTTCATGGAAGAATATAAGTCTTTTATAAGATTTGCGAATCTTTACTTATATTTTTATGCTTGGCCATCAGCAACATTTGTCGGCATGTTGCGTGAAAGGTCCGCAGAGCAGCGGCTTTGGACAGAAGCTGTAGGTCAGAGCAGAGTGCTTTGTGGGAGAAGGTTTTTTGGCGATTGAAAGCTGGTGGTAGCGCCAGCTTTCAGCGGGATACTCAGGACTATTCCTGCCCAATCGACTCCAAAAACTCCGACCGTTCATCACTCATCCGTGCCACACAATCGTTTTGGGCAATGGTGAGCGCCTTGCTGCCGGCGGTGGCCGGGAAGGTTTCGACGGCGCAGTCTGCGTCGCGGGTCTTCAGCCATTGCTGTTGGGCGGCTTTGATCCTGGCGGTGATGTCGGCCAGTTGCGACGGGTTTTTGCCGTACTGCGACTGCATGCGCTCGGTCAGGCCCTGGAGGTTTTCCTTGAGCAGATCTTCGGCGGAGGTTTTGCTGAAGGCCGAGCATTCCAGGGTCTGGATGTCGTTTTCGACTTTGTCGCACGGGTTGTCGTCGGACACCTGCGCTGCGTGTACGCCGGTCGCAATCAGTGCCATTGCCAGAATGATCGATTTCATTATCGTCGCCGCTCTTGTCCAGTGAAGCATCCAGTGATGCGGCGAATTCTGGCCCAAGCCGAGGGCCTTGAACAGGTCGGAGATTGTGCCTGGCGACGACCCTTTGTCGCGGATTGACGCTTTCGGCAAACCCCCTGTCGTTTTTGCACCCGGCTGCCCCTGCACCGAGGCATATGCTGGCCCCAAAGCGCCGGCACACGATTCGGCGCATGAATCGCTAATAGGGGACAGCCTGATGAGCCCAGCCGAATTGCACGCCGACAGCATCGTTATCGACGGGCTGATTATTGCCAAGTGGAACCGCGAGCTGTTTGAAGACATGCGCAAAGGCGGTCTGACCGCGGCCAACTGCACCGTGTCGGTGTGGGAGGGCTTCCAGGCCACTGTCAACAACATCGCTGCCAGCCAGAAGCTGATCCGCGAGAACAGCGACCTGGTGATTCCGGTCCGCACCACCGCCGATATCCGTAAAGCCAAGGAGCAGGGCAAGACCGGCATCCTTTTCGGCTTCCAGAATGCCCACGCCTTTGAAGACCAGATCGGCTATGTCGAAGTCTTCAAGCAGCTTGGCGTCGGTATCGTGCAGATGTGCTACAACACCCAGAACCTGGTGGGCACCGGCTGCTACGAGCGTGACGGCGGCCTGTCGGGCTTCGGTCGCGAAATCGTCGCCGAGATGAACCGGGTTGGCGTGATGTGCGACCTGTCCCACGTCGGTTCCAAGACTTCCGAAGAAGTCATCCTCGAATCGAAGAAGCCGGTCTGTTACTCCCACTGCCTGCCGTCGGGGCTCAAGGAGCACCCGCGCAACAAGTCCGATGAAGAACTCAAGTTCATTGCCGACCACGGTGGTTTTGTCGGCGTGACCATGTTCGCGCCGTTCCTGGCCAAGGGTATCGATTCGACCATCGACGACTACGCCGAAGCCATCGAGTACGTGATGAATATCGTCGGCGAAGACGCCATCGGCATCGGTACCGACTTCACCCAGGGCCATGGCCAGGACTTCTTCGAATACCTGACCCACGACAAGGGCTATGCCCGCCGCCTGACCAGCTTCGGCAAGATCATCAACCCGCTGGGTATCCGCACCGTGGGCGAGTTCCCGAACCTGACCGAGACCCTGCTCAAGCGCGGCCACTCCGAGCGGGTAGTGCGCAAAATCATGGGCGAGAACTGGGTCAACGTCCTCAAGGACGTTTGGGGCGAATAAGCCGCCGCATCTCTGAATCCTTTCCCGCTGCCGTTCGTGCAGCGGGCAACACAACAAATTTTCTGGAGTTAAGTTTTCATGGCCAAGATCGCCCCTCAATTGCCAATCGAAGTCGACAGTGAAACCGGTATCTGGACCTCCGACGCCTTGCCGATGCTGTACGTGCCGCGCCATTTCTTCGTCAACAACCACATGGGCATCGAGGAAGTGCTGGGCGCTGAAGCCTACGCCGAAATCCTCTACAAGGCCGGCTACAAGTCCGCCTGGCACTGGTGTGAAAAAGAAGCCGAATGCCATGGCCTGGAAGGCGTCGCGGTGTTCGAGCACTACATGAAGCGCCTGTCGCAGCGCGGCTGGGGGCTGTTCAAGATCCAGGACATTGACCTCGACAAAGGCACCGCGAGCGTCAAGCTCGAACACTCGGCATTCGTCTACGTGTACGGCAAAGTCGGGCGCAAGGTCGACTACATGTTCACTGGCTGGTTTGCAGGGGCGATGGACCAGATCCTCGCCGCTCGCGGCAGCAAGATCCGTACCGTGGCCGAACAAGTCTACGGTGGCTCCGAAGAGGGTCACGAAGACGGCTTGTTCACCGTCAAGCCGTTGTAAGTCGAGGAACCCGCCATGGCTTTCGAAGCAATGTTCCAGCCGATCCAGATCGGCAAACTGACCATCCGCAACCGCGTGCTCAGCACCGCGCACGCCGAGGTCTATGCCACCGACGGCGGCATGACCACCGACCGGTACGTCAAGTATTACGAAGAGAAAGCCAAGGGCGGGATCGGCCTGGCGATTTGTGGCGGCTCGTCCGTCGTGGCGATCGACAGCCCGCAGGAGTGGTGGAGCTCGGTGAACCTGTCCACCGACCGCATCATTCCGCACTTCCAGAATCTGGCCGATGCCATGCACAAGCACGGCGCCAAGATCATGATCCAGATTACCCACATGGGTCGTCGCTCGCGTTGGGACGGCTTTAACTGGCCAACGTTGATGTCGCCGTCGGGCGTGCGTGAGCCGGTGCACCGTGCCACTTGCAAGACCATCGAGCCGGAAGAAATCTGGCGGGTGATCGGCAACTATGCGCAGGCTGCGCGTCGTGCCAAGGCCGGTGGCCTGGACGGCGTGGAATTGTCGGCTGTGCACCAGCACATGATCGACCAGTTCTGGAGCCCGCGCGTCAACAAGCGTACCGACGAATGGGGCGGTACCTTCGAAGGCCGCATGAAGTTCGGCCTGGAAGTCTTGAAAGCCGTGCGCGCCGAGGTCGGTGACGACTTCTGCGTAGGCATGCGCATCTGCGGTGATGAGTTCCACCCGGACGGCCTGTCCCACGAAGACATGAAGCAGATCGCCAAATATTACGACGACACCGGCATGCTCGATTTCATCGGCGTCGTCGGCTCGGGTTGCGACACTCACAACACCCTGGCCAACGTGATTCCGAACATGAGCTACCCGCCCGAGCCGTTCCTGCACCTGGCGGCCGGGATCAAGGAGGTGGTCAAGGTTCCGGTGCTGCACGCGCAGAACATCAAGGACCCGAACCAGGCCACGCGCATTCTGGAAGGTGGCTACGTCGACATGGTCGGCATGACCCGCGCCCACATCGCCGACCCGCACCTGATCGCCAAGATCAAGATGGGCCAGATCGACCAGATCAAGCAGTGCGTCGGGGCCAACTACTGCATCGACCGTCAATACCAGGGTCTGGATGTGTTGTGCATCCAGAACGCCGCAACTTCCCGTGAATACATGGGCCTGCCACACATCATTGAAAAAACCACCGGCGTGAAACGCAAAGTGGTGGTAGTTGGCGCTGGCCCTGCGGGGATGGAAGCCGCTCGCGTTGCCGCCGAACGTGGCCACAACGTGACCCTGTTCGAGAAGAAAGAATTCATCGGCGGCCAAATCACCACCGCTTCGAAAGCACCACAACGGGATCAGATCGCCGGTATCACCCGCTGGTACCAGTTGGAGCTGGCTCGGTTGAAAGTCGATCTGCGCCTGGGCACTGCGGCGGATGCGCCGACCATCATGGACCTGCGTCCAGACGTGGTGGTGCTGGCCGTCGGTGGACATCCGTTCATCGAGCAGAACGAACACTGGGGTGCGGCTGAAGGTCTGGTGGTCAGCAGCTGGGATGTGCTCGACGGCAAGGTTCTGCCTGGCAAGAACGTGCTGGTTTACGACACCATTTGCGAGTTCACCGGCATGTCTACCGCGGACTTCATTGCGGACAAGGGCAGCCAGGTCGAAATCGTCACCGACGACATCAAGCCGGGCGTGGCGATTGGCGGCACGTCGTTCCCGACGTACTACCGCAGCATGTACCCGAAAGAAGTGATCATGACCGGCGACATGATGCTGGAGAAGGTTTACCGCGAAGGCGACAAGCTGGTTGCAGTGCTGGAAAACGAATACACCGGTGCCAAAGAGGAGCGGGTGGTGGACCAGGTGGTCATCGAAAACGGTGTGCGCCCGGACGAGGAAATCTACTACGCCTTGAAGGAAGGCTCGCGCAACAAAGGCCAGATCGACGTCGAAGCCTTGTTCGCGATCAAGCCGCAACCTTGCCTGGAGCAGAGCGGCGACGGCTACCTGCTGTTCCGCATCGGTGACTGCGTGGCACAGCGCAACGTGCATGCGGCGATCTACGACGCGCTGCGGTTGTGCAAGGATTTCTAAGCCACTGACGCGCCCCCTGTAGGAGCTGCCGCAGGCTGCGATCTTTTGATCTTTGAAAGTCGTCAGATCTGAAGATCAAAAGATCGCAGCCTTCGGCAGCTCCTACGCCGACCGTGTTTCTCCAAGATGTACTGGTGGGAGCTTCACCATGTTGAACACCCTTCTTCCAATCCTGTTGTTCGCCGCCCTGGGCCTTGGTGTCCTGGGCGCGTTGCGGCGGGTGGCCATGTGGCGCCGGGGCCGGGCTTCGAAAGTCGACCTGATCGGCGGCCTGTTCGCCATGCCCAAGCGCTACATGGTCGACTTGCACCATGTGGTGGCGCGAGACAAATACATTGCCAACACCCACGTCGCCACGGCCGGCGGTGCGGTGGCGTCCATCGTGCTGGCGATTCTGGTGCATGGTTTCGGCCTGCATAACCGTTTCCTCGGCTATGCGCTGCTGCTGATGACAGCGGTGATGTTCGTCGGAGCGATCTTTGTTTACCTGCGTCGGCGCAACCCTCCGTCGCGCTTGTCGAAAGGCCCGTGGATGCGCCTGCCGAAAAGCTTGCTGGCGTTCTCGGTCTCGTTCTTCCTGTTGACCCTGCCGGTGGCCGGGATCCTCCCGGAAAACTTCGGTGGCTGGCTGGTGGCGGCGGTTCTCGGGGTAGGCGTGTTGTGGGGCGTGTCGGAACTGTTCTTCGGCATGACCTGGGGCGGGCCGATGAAGCACGCCTTCGCCGGTGCGCTGCACCTGGCCTGGCACCGTCGCGCCGAACGCTTCGGTGGCGGTCGTTCCACGGGCCTCAAGCCTCTGGACTTGAACGACCCGACCGCGCCACTGGGCGTGGAAAAACCCAAGGATTTTACCTGGAACCAATTGCTCGGCTTCGACGCCTGCGTGCAGTGCGGTAAATGCGAAGCAGCGTGCCCGGCCTTCGCCGCCGGTCAGCCGCTGAACCCGAAAAAACTGATTCAGGACATGGTCGTCGGCCTGGCCGGTGGCACCGATGCAAAATTCGCCGGCAGCCCGTATCCGGGCAAGCCGATAGGCGAACACGGGGGCAATCCGCATCAACCGATCGTCAACGGTCTGGTGGACGCCGAAACCCTGTGGTCGTGCACCACCTGCCGTGCCTGCGTCGAGGAATGCCCGATGATGATCGAGCACGTCGATGCCATCGTCGACATGCGCCGCCATCTAACCCTGGAAAAAGGCGCGACTCCGAACAAGGGTGCCGAAGTCCTGGAAAATCTGATCGCCACCGACAACCCGGGCGGTTTCGCGCCGGGCGGGCGGATGAACTGGGCAGCAGACTTGAACCTCAATCTGCTGAGCGAAAAGAAATCCACCGACGTGCTGTTCTGGGTTGGCGATGGCGCCTTCGACATGCGCAACCAGCGCACCCTGCGCGCCTTCGTCAAAGTGCTCAAAGCGGCGAAAATCGACTTCGCCGTCCTCGGCCTCGAAGAGCGCGATAGCGGGGATGTGGCCCGACGTCTGGGCGACGAAGCGACCTTCCAGCTGTTGGCCAAACGCAACATCCAGACCCTGGCCAAGTACAGCTTCAACCGCATCGTCACCTGCGATCCGCACAGCTTCCACGTGCTGAAAAACGAGTACGGCGCCTTCGATGGCAACTACCTGGTGCAGCACCACAGCACCTACATGGCGGAAATCATTGATGCTGGCGCGCTGAACCTCGGTCAGCACAAAGGCGACAGCGTGACCTACCACGACCCGTGCTACCTCGGCCGCTACAACGGCGAATACGAGGCGCCGCGTCAGGTCCTGCGCGCCCTCGGGATCGAAGTGAAAGAGATGCAACGTTCCGGTTTCCGCTCCCGCTGCTGCGGCGGTGGTGGCGGCGCGCCGATCACCGACATTCCGGGCAAGCAGCGCATTCCCGACATGCGCATGGAAGACATCCGCGAAACCGGCGCCGAACTGGTGGCCGTGGGTTGTCCACAATGCACCGCGATGCTTGAAGGCGTGGTCGAACCCCGGCCGATGATCAAGGACATCGCCGAACTGGTGGCTGATGCGCTGCTCGAAGACGCCGCGCCGGGAAAGCCTTCGACACCGGCCAAACGTGAACCTGCGGAGGTGCACTGATGAGCGACATTATCCGCCGCGACCCTCGGGCCGAATGGATTGCCCGCAACCGTCTGCACCCGCTGCACGCGGCCATGCAGCCAGCGCAACACAGCTGGATGGGGCCTAACGGCGTCATCCGCAAAAATCCCCATGGCATCGGTTTCATTGGTCCCAATGGCATCAAGCGTATCGACCGTAGCGGCGCTCAGCAGGGTGGAGCGACAAAACGTTCAGCCGCTGTTGAAGTGCAATTGCCGCTACATCAGGTGACCGCGCCGGCGTTTTACATCAGCGTGGTGCCGGACATGGTCGGTGGCCGCTTGAGCAGCCACGACCGTGACCTGCTGGGCCTGGCCCATCAACTGGCCGGCAAGGACGGCGCAGTGCTGGCCGTGGTGTTCGGCGAACACAAGGAAAACGCCTTCGCCACGGCAGGCGTCGACCGCCTGTTGGTGCTGGAAGGCGAAGAATTCAGCGGTTATGCACCGGAACAACGGGTCCAGGGGCTGCGGGCTGTGGATAACCAGTTCAGTCCGCGTCACTGGTTGCTGCCGGACAGCCGCAGCGGTGGTGGCGAACTTGGTCGCCGCTTTGCCGCCGCACTGGGCGAACGCCCGGCCACGCGGGTTTGGCAGGTCAAGGATCAGGAATGCATCGGCCGCGCCGGTGCTGGTTTGCAGGATCTTGCACGTCCGCTGGCGCGATTGATTCTGGCGGCTGTCGAGTGCGCCGAACCGGTCAGTGAAACCCGTCACGAAGCCTTGCCCGTGGAGTTATCCACAACCGTGGCGCGCAGCCTGTCGCGGATCGAAGATCTGGGCGCGGTGGCCGTCGATCCGGCGGCAATTCCCATGGCGGAAGCCGAGTTCATCTTCTCCGGCGGCAACGGGGTCAAGGACTGGGGCCTTTTCCACAGGACCGCCGAAGCCCTCGGCGCGACCGAAGGCGCATCGCGGGTGGCGGTGGACGACGGCTTCATGGCCCGCGACCGCCAAGTCGGCGCATCCGGTACCTGGGTCACCGCACGGGTCTATGTGGCGGTGGGGATTTCCGGGGCGATCCAGCACCTGCAAGGCATTGGTGCCTGCGACAAGGTGGTGGCGATCAACCTCGACCCCGGCTGCGACATGATCAAGCGCGCGGACCTCTCGGTGATCGGCGAGAGCGCGGAGATTCTTCAAGCATTGATCGAGGCGGTAGAGGCTTACCGCAACGACGCAAAGCGCGATGCGGCTTAAGGGAAGGAAAGGGTTATGAGCACGAAAATCATCAGCCTGGTGTCCATCGGTGCCCACCCGACATCCGGTCGGCCGCGTCGCGCGGAGCAGGATGCGCGGGCGGTGGAACTGGGCCTGCAACTGGCTGGGGATAACTTGCAGGTGCTGCATGCCGGCGATATTGCCGAGCCTGCCTTGCGCGCCTACCTGGGCATGGGGCTTGAGCAACTGCATGTGCTGGAGCAACCCCAAGGCGCCGACGCGCTACCGGCGCTGACCGACTATTTGCGTGATGCCGGGGCGCAGGTGGTGTTGACCGGCAGCCAGGCGGAAACCGGTGAAGGCTCGGGCATGTTGCCCTTCCTGCTGGCCGAAAGCCTGGGCTGGCCGCTGGTGGTGGGGCTGGCGCAGGTCGAGTCCATCGATGGCGGTTCGGCGCTGGTGCTGCAAGCCTTGCCCCGTGGTCAACGCCGTCGCCTGAAGGTACGCCTGCCGTTTCTGGCGACGGTGGATAACGCCGCCCCCAAGCCTCGGCAAAGCGCTTACGGCCCGGCTCGACGCGGTGTGCTGCAAGCACAGGACGTCGAGGTCATCGACGATGAACTGCTCGCGGTCGCCACTCTGCAACCGGCCAAGCCACGGCCCAAGCGCCTGAAGGTGATCAAGGCCAAGAGCGGCGCCGACCGCATGAAAGCCGCGACGGCCAAGGCCAGTGGTGGAGGCGGGCAGGTGCTTAAAGGCGTAACGGCCCAGGCCGGTGCCGAGGCCATCCTCAAATTGCTGATTGAAGAAGGTGTGGTCCGCTAACGCTTTCCTTCATGTGGACTGGATAAATCTGGCAGAGAAAAAACAATGGCAGTTGAATTTCGTTCGGCAGTGCGTGCGGACGCGCGCGCGATTGCGCGTCTGTTCCAGATTTCCTCAGAGGGCGCTTCGGATTACATCTGGAGCCAGTTGGCCGAGCCCGGTCAGGATTTGCTGGATGTAGGTGCCATTCGATACGCCCGGGACGACGTGGATTTCTCCTACCAGAACTGCCTGATTGCCGAGGCCGATGGTCAGGTCATTGGCATGATGCACAGCTACGCGATGCGCCACGATCCACTGGCTGTGCCGACGACCGACCCGGTACTGGCGCCTTACGCCGACATGGAGGTACCCGATACCCTGTACATCTCCAGCCTGGTCCTGCATGAAGGCTGGCGCAACCGGGGACTGGGCGTGCAGTTTCTCGCCCATGCTCAAGAACGCGCCGACCAACTGGGGCTCAATGGCCTGAGCCTGATCGACTACGCCGCCAACGCTGGCGCCCGGCGTTTTTACGAGCGGCACGGTTTCGGGATCATCAAGACCTGCCAGATCACCCCTCATCCCATGATCCGCGTCAGCGGTGACGCCTATCTTATGCACAGGCCTTGAGCTTGCTCGAGGGGGCGACCGGCGGCGGTTATCCACAACGCCACGAACCCTTGCTCTCGCTCCACGGGGACGAGGGCAGTGAGCTACAGTTTTCAATGCGCTGATCAGGGGTGCGGTACGCTTTCGGGAGCTTTCAGACATTCAGCGCTGACTCATAAAAACCGGTTTTTATGACTGGCCTGAATATGAAGACTTTCGCTCTTCTGGTGCTCTGTGCATCAGCCATGTGGTTATCCACAGGTGTGATCTCTGCCGCCCAGACAAATGCGCCTGTGGCTGACCAGGATTTTTACCGCTGGATAGACTCCGAACAGGGGCGCAGCGCGTCCCTGGCGCAACTGCGGCAACAGTGCGACAAGGTGCTGGATGCCGATAGACACCTCAGTTGCTCGGTAACTGTCTTCGCCAGATTGCTCGAAGCCAAGGCCGCCAACCAACTCCCTGAATACTACCTCGCGATCAAGGCCAGGCATGCCCGGGCGATTGCCGCCAGCGCCGATCTGAAGCCTCTGTTCTCCACGTTTGGCAGCAAATCACTGGCTATGCTGGCGGCGACTGGCGATTTCACGGTCAAGGGTTCGACGCCGCATGAGGTGCTGCCGCTCTATCCGTATGTCGGCGACTTTTACATCGCTGAACAAGTGCTGCCATTTATCGAGGTCGGCGCGGCCAATGGTGCCTCGGCGCGTTTTGTACTGGACACGGGGGCACCGCAAACCCGGGTCAACATCGACACCGCGAAACAGATGGGCATCAGGTTGTTGCCCGATGCTTTTTATCGCTACAGCACGTTTTATGGCGAAAAAGGCCTGGCTGCGAGGCTGGGCATTCTCCGGTCGCTGAAAGTCGGCACCCGTGAATTCAGGAACGTCCTGGTCTTTGTCAGCGACCGCGATAATCTGTTGGGGCTGGATCTGATCAGCAAGCTGGGGCGCTTGAAGATCACCAGCAGAACACTGGAGCTGAATCCGCCGCCTGCCACACGCTGTGATGCACCGATTGCCATTAGCCGCCTGGATCTCAATCAACGGTTGGTGGTGGCCGCACAGCTGGATCGCCGGGCAACGCAGGCCATCATCGATACGGGAAATGTCGACTACCTGACGGCCTCGTCACCTGGCAGGCAACTCAGCGATGCGCAGGCGCTGACACCGGGAAGCTCGAGCGTTTCCACCAACGACAACAAGCGTTTCCAACGCTTCGACGGCGTATTGGCCCTGCAGGGCAACACCATGGCGGTTACCTACAAATACTACCCGGGCTTTACCATCCCGCCGGCGCTGATAGCAGGGCAATACGTCCCGTCGATATTGCTCGGATGGCGCGCGTTCAAAGACTTTGAATTGAACCTGGACCTGGATTCAGGTCATTCATGCCTCAATAAAGTCTGAACAACTCGGTGTTTACCCACAATCCCTGTTGGTGGTTCTGTGGATAACATGTTCGCCCCTCGCTACACCCCATACAAATCAAGCCTTGCGAGGCGTCGTTCAAAAAACAACCAGCCTTGTTCGTGTTTTTTCCAAGCTTTTTCAAGGGGATAAGTGCTGCTGTGGATGCAAACTTGCCCCCAATCTCTGTTGGTGCTTCTGTGGATAAGATGTTTGCTATCGGCTGTAGGCCTTACAAATAGCGGCTTTCATGGTCGCGATCAAAAAATGATCAATTGACGGTTGTGAGCCGTGGAATTGCACGTAAACGCCGGTTTATTGCGGGTTATGGCAGTTTTCCACAGCGTCTTCGAAGTTAACCCCAAAGTCTGTTGGCGCTTCTGTGGATAAGGTGTTTGCCATCCTCTGAAAGCCTTGTAATACGTGGCTTTCAGGTTGTCGATCAAAAAATGATCAGTCCGTCCGTGGAAGCATGCTTCTGGATAAGTCACGATTTTTCTTTGGATTTTGTGAAGAAAATTTGCGGTCTTTCCACAGTTGTCCCCAATAGCTGTGGGTGGAGATGTGGATAACTTGTTTGCGGAAGGCTGGGAGGTGCGGCGGGCATAGGCCTGAACGAGATAGATCATATTTCGTTCAGTTCTAAATGATCGGGGAAAGTGAGGCCGCTTTCGCGAGCAAGCCCGCTCCCACAATGACCGAGGCGTTCACAGGGTTTGTGTGCGCCACCGATCCACTGTGGGAGCGGGCTTGCTCGCGAAGCTTTTTGCGTTTGATGTTTAGCCGCTAACCGGAACCCCTTTCAGATACGGCGCAGGCTCGGCCCCCAGGTTGCTCAGCAGACGCTCGCTGTACCAGTCCACGAAGTTCACCACGCCAAACTCATAGGTCTTGGAGTATGGCCCAGGCTGGTACGCGGTGGAGTTGATGCCGCGCTGGTTCTCTTCGGCCAGGCGGCGGTCCTGGTCGTTGGTGGCGTCCCAGACCTGGCGCATGCGCTCCACGTCGTAGTCCACGCCTTCGACCGCGTCCTTGTGCACGATCCACTTGGTGGTGACCATGGTTTCCTGGGCGCTGATCGGCCACACGGTGAACACGATGATGTGGTCACCCATGCAGTGGTTCCAGGAGTGCGGCAGGTGCAGGATGCGCATCGAGCCCAGGTCCGGGTTCTTGATGCGGCCCATCAGCTTGGCGCAGCCCTGTTTGCCGTCCATGGTCATCGACACGGTGCCCTTGAGCAGCGGCATGCGCACAATGCGGTTGCGCAGGCCGAAGCTGGCGTGGGCGTAAGGGATCTTCTCGGCTTCCCAGGCAGCGGCGGAGGCGGCGACGTGGTCCTTGAACGCCTGGTCGGCGCGCGGGTCGGTGACGTCGTCCCATTCCAGCAGGGTTTTGAGCAGTTCCGGGTGCGACGCGTTGCAGTGGTAGCACTCGCGGTTGTTTTCCAGCACCAGTTTCCAGTTGGCCTTTTCCATCAAGGTGGTTTGCACCGCCACCTTGGTGTTCTCCATGTCGTACGGTTCCATGTAGTGGTTGAGCGTCGACAGGAAGTCATCGATGGCCGGCGGGTTCTCCGCCAGGCTGATGAAGATGTAGCCGCCGGCGGTCTTCACGTTCACTGGCTTGAGGCCGTACTGGTTCATGTCGAAGTCGGCGCCCATTTCGGTGCCGGCGAACAGCAGGCGGCCGTCCAGTTCGTAGGTCCACTGGTGGTAGTGGCAGACCAGCTTGGCGACCTTGCCCTTGTCGCTGGTGCACAGGCGCGAGCCACGGTGGCGGCAGACGTTGTGGAACGCATGCACCACGCCTTCGGCGCCACGGATCACGATGATCGGGTTCTTGCCGATCTGCAGGGTCAGGTAGTTGCCCTTGGCGGGGATCTCGCAGGTCATGCCCGCGATCAACCACTCTTTCTGAAAGATTTCCTGCATGTCGATATCAAACAGGCGCTCGTCGGAGTAAAACGGCTGCGGCAGCGAGAACGTGCGCTCGCGCTCTTGCAGCATCTGTGCAGTGGCCTTGCGTGCGGGTTCCAGCGGATCGCCCAGGCTGATTTTTGCGGTGACGTCCATCGATTTGATCCTCAAGGCCATTCTGTGTGGCCGGCGAAAGTGACTTGGCTACGGTTTGCTACGCAAGGTGTAAAAGGTTGTGTCTTGGTATGGGGCGAGTGTGGGGCCGGCGCGGGGCAGAACCTTATCCATGGGCGACATGGTGCAATCTGTTCCCGACGCGCAAGCCCCGGTAGCCGGGGGCTGGTCGCGATAAGCATGTCAATGTCGCAGATAGGTAAATGGATGGTTCGCGCTATACGCAGAATCGCCAACATGAAGGCCGGCAGTCGGCCGTGGAGATCAGCATGTCCAATAGTTTCCTGAATCCGGTAACCACCCAGACCTGGGCCAATGGTCGACACATCGTCCGTTGCGTCAAAGTCATCCAGGAAACCTGGGATGTGCGCACCTTTTGCTTCATGGCCGACCAACCGATCATGTTCTTCTTCAAGCCGGGGCAGTTCGTCACCCTTGAGCTGGAGATCGAAGGGCAGCCGATCATGCGCTCGTACACCATTTCCAGCTCGCCGTCGGTGCCGTACAGCTTTTCGGTAACCATCAAGCGCGTGCCGGGTGGCAAGGTGTCCAACTGGTTGCACGACACCCTGCACGAAGGCCAGGAGCTGGCGGTGCACGGGCCGGTCGGGCTGTTCAACGCCATGGACTTCCCGAGCCCGAAAGTCCTGTACCTGAGCGGCGGCGTGGGGATCACCCCGTGCATGTCCATGGCGCGCTGGTTCTATGACACCAACGCCAACGTCGACATGACGTTTATCCACAGCGCCCGCTCGCCCAAAGACATCATCTATCACCGCGAGCTGGAACACATGGCGTCGCGGATCGATAACTTCAGCCTGCACCTGATCTGCGAGAAGCACGGACTGGGCGAGCCATGGGCCGGTTATCGCGGTTACCTCAATCACAAGATGCTGGAACTGATGGTTCCTGACTTCCTCGAGCGCGAAGTGTTCTGCTGCGGCCCGACGCCATACATGAACGCGGTCAAACGCTTGCTCGAAGCCGCTGGCTTCGACATGTCGCGTTACCATGAAGAGTCCTTCGGAGCGACCCCGCCAGAGGCGCGCGCCGACGCCGTGGAGCACGCCGAGCAAGCGGCCGACGCACCGGAACTCGACGCGGCAGACCTGCATCAAGTGGAATTCACCGCCTCCGGCAAGAGCATCCGCGTGGCCCCGGGCGAGACCGTGCATGCGGCAGCGGCCAAGGTCGGCCTGCTGATTCCGAAAGCGTGCGGCATGGGGATTTGCGGGACGTGCAAGGTGTTGAAGCTGGGCGGCGAAGTGGAGATGGAGCACAACGGCGGGATCACCGAGGAAGACGAAGCCGAAGGGTTCATCCTGTCGTGCTGCAGCGTGCCGAAGGGGGATGTGCGGATCGAGTTCTAAACAGCGCCGATCTTCGCCCTGTAGGAGCAGCCGAAGGCTGCGATCTTTTGACTTTTTTACAATCAAGATCAAAAGATCGCAGCCTTCGGCAGCTCCTACGGGGCATGTGTAGAAAATCAGTCGACAAACAGATCCGTCATCAGCTTGTCGCTGCTGTCGGGCGCGAACCGATAGTGTTCGAACTCCGTCACACCGTTCTCCCGCAGTATCTCCTCATCAATCAGCAAGCGCCCGGTGATGCTGCGCCCGCTGCTGCCCAGAATCACATGCGCCGCATCCGCCATGATCGCTGGCAGGCGCGCATGCTTGAACGATTCCCTCGACCCCAGCTGAAACTCGATGGCGGCGGTGGCAATCATCGTCTGTGGCCACAGCGAGTTGACGCTGATCCCGTAGTTCTTGAATTCCTCACTCATGCCAAGCGTCAGCATGCTCATGCCGTACTTGGTGACGGTATAGGGGCTGTATTGGGCGAACCACTTGGTGGCCAGGTTCAGCGGAGGGGACAGGTTGAGGATGTGGCCACCGGACTTCTTCAGGTACGGCAACGCAGCCTGGCTGCACAGCAAGACGGCGCGGGTGTTGATCTGGTGCATCAGGTCGAAGCGCTTGAGTTCGAGGTGCTGGACCCCGGTGAGCTTGATCGCCCCGGCGTTGTTGATCAGTGCATCGATACCACCGAAATGTTCGTTGGCCTGGGCCAGGGCCTCACGTACGGCATCCTCCTCCCGCACATCCACTTGCAAGGCCAGCGCCTTGCCGCCTGCGGCTTCCACTTCCTTGGCCACACTGAAAATCGTGCCCGGCAGCTTGGCGTGGGGTTCGGCGCTTTTGGCGGCTATGACGATGTTGGCCCCGTCGCGTGCGGCCCGCAGCGCGATCTCGCGGCCAATGCCGCGGCTGGCGCCGGTGATGAACAGGGTTTTGCCTTGCAATGACATGCTGACGCTCCTGATTGTTGTTATGTGAGCGGTTCGGCTCGACAAACAATGTAGACGAGGAGCAAGCAACAGGGGGAGATGGTGTTGGCTTTTGTGGGAGCGAGCTTGCTCGCGATAGCGGAGTGTCAGTCGACATCAATGTTGGATGTGCTGGCCTCATCGCGAGCAAGCTCGCTCCCACAGGGGAGCGGTGTAAACCAATGTTTTAGTGGGACATGACTTCCCGGATATCCCGCGCCAGTTCCCGCACCCGCTCTTCCTCGGTGTCCCACGAGCACATGAAGCGTGCGCCGCCGTTGCCGATGAAGGTGTAGAAGCGCCAGCCCTTGGCGGTCAGTGCGGCGATGGCCGGTTCCGACAGTTGCAGGAACACGCCGTTGGCCTGTACCGGGAACATCAGCTCAACGCCGGGAATGTCGCTGACCAGTTCGGCGAGCAATTGTGCGCAGTGGTTGGCGTGGTTGGCGTATTTGAGCCAGGCGTCGTTTTCCAGGATCCCGACCCACGGTGCCGACAGGAAGCGCATTTTCGAGGCCAGTTGCCCGGCCTGCTTGCAGCGGTAATCGAAGTCTTCGGCCAGTTTGTGGTTGAAGAACAGTATTGCCTCGCCCACCGCCATGCCGTTTTTCGTGCCGCCAAAGCACAGCACGTCGACACCGGCCTTCCAGGTCAGGTCAGCCGGGGTGCAGCCGAGGAATGCGCAGGCGTTGGAGAAGCGCGCGCCGTCCATGTGCAGGTTCAAGCCAAGCTCTTTGCAGGTGGCGCTGATGGCGCGGATTTCGTCCGGCGTGTAGACGCTGCCGACTTCGGTGGCTTGGGTCAGGGTCACGACGCGGGGTTTCGGGTAATGGATGTCCTGGCGCTTGAGCGCGACCTCGCGGATCGATTCCGGGGTCAGCTTGCCGTTTTCAGTGCGGGCGATCAGCAGTTTGGAGCCGTTGGAGAAGAATTCCGGGGCGCCGCATTCGTCAGTTTCGACGTGGGCGGTTTCCGAGCAGATCACGCTGTGGTAACTCTGGCACAACGACGACAACGCCAGCGAGTTGGCGGCGGTGCCATTGAAGGCGAAAAACACTTCGCAGTCGGTTTCGAACAGCTTGCGGAATCCGTCAGAGGCGCGGGCGGTCCACTCGTCGTCGCCGTATGCGCGTTGGTGGCCGTGGTTGGCCTGTTCCATGGCCGCCCAGGCTTCAGGGCAGATGCCGGAATAGTTGTCGCTGGCGAATTGTTGGCTCTTGTCGGTCATGGCCTGCTTCCGTGGTCGAGATGCCTATGGTGAAGCGTCCCGTGGTCAATGAGGGTGCGCACCGTACCCAAGATCGTCAGGTGGAGCACACTGGATGTCGCTGTCGGGAACATACACAGTCGAAGGGCAATTATGCACGTGACTATGTACAAGAGCATGTACAAGAGCATGCACGAGGCCATGCACTTAAAGCCGCGCGATGGGGCACTGGATCTGCTCAAGTGGCTGGCGCTTTTGAGCATGGTGCTCGATCACCTGCGATATGTCGGTTATTCCGCCGATTTGTTGTATGTGCCGGGGCGCCTGGCGTTTCCGTGGTTCTGCCTGGCGATGGCGGTCAATCTGGCGCGAAAGCCTGTTGTGGTGAACGCCGGGCAATGGCGTTATCTGGGCTGGTTGTTGCTGTTTAGTGCGGTGAGTGAAATTCCTTACCGGATGTACATTCCCAATCCCGACACCTTGAATGTGCTGCCCACCCTTGCCCTGGGCTTGCTGGTGGTTCGTGGCTGGCAGCAGCCGGTGCTTGCGTCGCGCCTGCTGGCGGTGGGCGCGTTGCTGTTGGCAGGTTTTTTCTCCCAGCGATTGATGTTCGGGTTCTTTGGCGTGCTGTTGCCACTGGCGATGTTGCTGGTGCTGCAACGGCCCTGGTATTTCGCGCTGTTGGCGGGGTTGGTATGCCTGGCGGCCAATCAGTGGCAGGTGCTGTATTACGCCGCTCGTCTGGGCAATTTCACGGCGATTCCGGCCATCGTCGCGTGTCTGATTGCGCCATGGCTCGGGCTGTTCTTGTTGCGACATGCAAAGGACGTAAAACCACCACCGATGCGGCGCTGGGCGTATGCGCTCTATCCATTGCATTTCCTGGTGTTGCTTGCAGTGCGTCAGGTTATCGCCTGACCCTGTGGGAGCGGGTTTGCTCGCGAAGCAGGCACTGCGGTATTTCAGACAGACTGCGTTATCGTTCTTCGCGAGCAAGCCCGCTCCCACAGGGGTTGCATGCTGATTTGAGGTTTGTGTTTGGCCCGCCATTTCTCCCCATGTCGTAAACGCACCTTTGCGTGGCGCCCGTAGGCATTTGACCCTTTGAAGCCAGTCATACCATCGCTACCAAAGGGCACTGCCGAAATGCCAGTGCCTTACCGAGACGAATGGCGCAAAGATGCCGCTGGGAGAGACGCGATGTTCAGCAAGCAAGACCAGATCCAGGGTTACGACGATGCACTGCTGGCGGCGATGAATGCCGAGGAGCAACGCCAGGAAGATCACATCGAGCTGATCGCGTCGGAGAACTACACCAGCAAGCGCGTGATGGAAGCGCAAGGCAGCGGTCTGACCAACAAATATGCCGAAGGCTACCCGGGCAAGCGCTACTACGGTGGCTGCGAGCACGTCGACAAGGTTGAGGCGCTGGCCATCGAGCGCGCCAAGCAACTGTTCGGCGCCGATTACGCCAACGTGCAGCCGCACTCCGGTTCCTCGGCCAACAGCGCCGTGTACCTGGCCCTGCTGCAAGCCGGCGACACCATCCTCGGCATGAGCCTGGCCCACGGCGGTCACCTGACCCACGGCGCCAAAGTGTCGTCCTCGGGCAAGCTGTACAACGCCGTGCAGTACGGCATCGACACCAAGACCGGTCTGATCGATTACGACGAAGTCGAGCGCCTGGCCGTCGAGTGCAAGCCGAAGATGATCGTTGCCGGCTTCTCGGCCTACTCCAAGACCCTCGACTTCCCACGCTTCCGCCAGATTGCCGACAAGGTTGGTGCACTGCTGTTCGTCGACATGGCCCACGTGGCCGGTCTGGTCGCTGCCGGCCTGTACCCGAACCCGCTGCCGTACGCCGATGTGGTCACCACCACTACCCACAAGACCCTGCGCGGTCCACGTGGCGGCCTGATCCTGGCCAAGTCCAACGAAGAAATCGAGAAGAAGCTCAACGCGGCAGTTTTCCCGGGTGCCCAGGGCGGCCCGCTGATGCACGTGATCGCCGGTAAGGCGGTGTGCTTCAAGGAAGCGCTGGAGCCTGGCTTCAAGGTTTACCAGCAGCAAGTGATCGACAACGCCCAGGCCATGGCCGGCGTGTTTATCAAACGCGGCTACGATGTAGTGTCCGGCGGTACCGACAACCATCTGTTCCTGGTCAGCCTGATCCGTCAGGGCCTCACCGGTAAAGAGGCAGATGCCGCTCTCGGTCGCGCCCACATCACTGTGAACAAGAACGCTGTCCCGAACGATCCACAGTCGCCGTTCGTGACCTCGGGCCTGCGCATCGGTACCCCGGCGGTCACCACTCGCGGCTTCAAGGTGACCCAGTGCGTCACGCTGGCCGGCTGGATCTGCGACATCCTCGACAACCTCGGCGACGCCGATGTCGAGGCCAATGTCGCCGAGCAAGTGGCAGCCCTGTGCGCGGACTTCCCGGTTTATCGCTGAGTGCGGTTTTGGAGTAAATGACTATGCAACGCTACTCGGGCTTCGGCCTCTTCAAACACTCTCTCAGCCATCATGAAAACTGGCAGAAAATGTGGCGCACGCCGACCCCTAAAAAGGTCTATGACGTGGTCATCGTCGGCGGTGGCGGGCATGGTCTCGCCACGGCCTACTACCTGGCCAAGGAGCACGGCATCACCAACGTGGCCGTGGTCGAGAAAGGCTGGCTGGGCGGTGGTAACACTGCGCGCAACACCACCATCGTTCGCTCCAACTACCTGTGGGACGAGTCGGCGCACCTGTACGAACACGCGATGAAACTGTGGGAAGGCTTGTCCCAGGACCTGAACTACAACGTGATGTTCTCCCAGCGTGGCGTCTACAACCTGTGCCACACCCTGCAGGACATCCGTGATTCCGAGCGTCGGGTCAGCGCCAACCGCCTCAACGGCGTGGACGGTGAGCTGCTCGATGCCAAACAGGTGGCCGACGAGATTCCGTACCTCGACTGCTCCAAGAACACCCGCTACCCGGTGATGGGCGCTACCGTCCAGCGTCGCGGCGGCGTGGCCCGGCACGATGCCGTGGCCTGGGGCTTTGCCCGTGCCGCTGATGCCTTGGGCGTGGACCTGATTCAACAAACCGAAGTGATCGGGTTCCGCAAGGAAAACGGCGTGTGCATCGGCGTTGAAACCAACAAAGGCTTTATCGGCGCCAAGCGCGTCGGCGTAGTGACCGCCGGTAACTCCGGGCACATGGCCAAGCTCGCCGGTTTCCGCCTGCCGATCGAATCGCACCCGCTGCAGGCGCTGGTGTCCGAGCCGATCAAGCCGATTATCGACAGCGTGATCATGTCCAACGCCGTACACGGCTACATCAGTCAGTCCGACAAGGGCGACCTGGTGATCGGCGCCGGTATCGACGGCTACAACGGCTACGGCCAGCGTGGTTCGTACCCGGTGATCGAGCACACCGTCCAGGCCATCGTCGAGATGTTCCCGGTGCTGTCGCGGGTACGCATGAACCGTCAGTGGGGCGGCATCGTCGACACCACGCCGGACGCATGCCCGATCATCTCGAAAACCCCGGTACCGAACATGTTCTTCAACTGCGGTTGGGGCACCGGCGGCTTCAAAGCCACACCTGGTTCGGGCAACGTGTTTGCCGCGAGCCTGGCCAAGGGTGAAATGCACCCACTGGCCGCACCTTTCTCCATCGACCGTTTCCACAACGGTGCGTTGATCGATGAACACGGCGCTGCTGCGGTTGCCCACTAACAGGAGAAATCCCCATGTTGCATATCTTCTGTCCTCACTGCGGCGAGTTGCGCTCCGAAGAGGAATTCCACGCATCCGGCCAGGCGCACATCCCGCGTCCACTGGATCCGAACACCTGCACCGACGAGGAGTGGGGCGACTACATGTTCTTCCGCGATAACCCGCGCGGTCTGCACCACGAGCTGTGGGATCACGTCGCCGGTTGCCGTCAGTACTTCAACGTCACCCGTGACACCGTGACCTACGAGATTCTCGAAACCTACAAGATCGGCGCCAAGCCACAATTCACCGACAAGACCGATAGCCCGAAAGCGGCCAGCACGGCTCTGGGAGAGAAGGTATGAGCCAGATCAATCGCCTGTCCAATGGCGGACGGATCGACCGCAACAAAGTCTTGACCTTCACCTTCAACGGCCAGAACTACAAAGGCTTCGAAGGCGATTCCCTGGCCGCTGCTCTGCTGGCCAACGGCGTCGACATCATCGGTCGCAGCTTCAAGTATTCCCGTCCGCGCGGCATCTTCGCTGCCGGCGCTGAAGAGCCGAACGCGGTACTGCAGATCGGCGCCACCGAAGCCACGCAGATCCCGAACGTGCGCGCCACGCAACAGGCGCTGTACCAAGGCCTGGTCGCCACCAGCACCAACGGCTGGCCGAGCGTCAACAACGACATGATGGGGATTCTCGGCAAGGTCGGCGGCAAGCTGATGCCACCGGGTTTCTACTACAAAACCTTCATGTACCCGCAATCGTTCTGGATGACTTACGAGAAGTACATTCGTAAGGCTGCCGGTCTTGGCCGCTCGCCGACCGAGAACGATCCGGACACCTACGACTACATGAACCAGCACTGCGACGTGCTGATCGTCGGCGCCGGCCCTGCTGGCCTGGCCGCTGCACTGGCCGCTGCGCGCAGCGGTGCCCGCGTGATCCTCGCCGATGAGCAGGAAGAGTTCGGCGGCAGCCTGCTCGACTCCCGCGAAAGCCTCGACGGCAAACCGGCGATGGAGTGGGTGGCCAGCGTTATCGACGAACTGAAGAACACCCCGGACGTGCTGCTCTTGCCGCGCGCCACCGTAAACGGCTATCACGATCACAACTTCCTGACCATTCACGAGCGTTTGACCGATCACCTCGGCGACCGCGCACCGATTGGCCAGGTGCGTCAGCGCATCCACCGGGTCCGCGCCAATCGCGTGGTACTGGCGACCGGCGCTCACGAGCGTCCACTGGTCTACGGTAACAACGACGTGCCGGGCAACATGCTCGCCGGCGCCATCTCGACTTACGTGCGTCGTTACGGCGTGGCACCGGGCAAGAAGCTGGTGCTGTCGACCAACAACGACCACGCCTACCGCGTTGCCCTGGATTGGCTCGATGCCAGCCTGCAAGTGGTGGCTATCGCCGATGCCCGCAGCAATCCGCGTGGTGCGCTGGTGGAAGAAGCCCGCGCCAAAGGCATCCGCATCCTCACCGGCAGCGCCGTGATCGAGGCCCGTGGCAGCAAGCGCGTGACCGCTGCCCGTGTGGCCGCCATCGACGTCAAAGCCCACACCGTGACCAGCCCGGGCGAATGGCTCGACTGCGATGTGGTCGCCAGCTCCGGTGGCTACAGCCCGGTGGTTCACCTGGCTTCGCACCTGGGCGGCAAGCCGACCTGGCGCGAAGACATCCTCGGTTTCGTACCGGGCGAAGCACCGCAGAAACGCGTGTGTGTCGGTGGCATCAACGGCGTCTACGGCCTTGGCGATTCCCTGGCCGATGGTTTTGAAGGTGGCGTTCGCGCTGCTGCCGAAGCCGGCTTCCAGTCGGTCGAAGGCGTGTTGCCAAAAGCCCTGAGCCGTCTCGAAGAGCCGACCCTGGCGCTGTTCCAGGTGCCCCATGAAAAGAACACCGCCCGGGCGCCGAAGCAATTCGTCGACCTGCAAAACGACGTCACCGCCGCCGCCATCGAACTGGCGACCCGCGAGGGCTTCGAGTCGGTCGAGCACGTCAAGCGCTACACCGCGCTGGGCTTCGGTACCGATCAGGGCAAGCTTGGCAACGTCAACGGCCTCGCCATCGCTGCCCGCTCGCTGAACGTGACCATCCCGCAGATGGGCACCACCATGTTCCGCCCGAACTACACGCCGGTGACTTTCGGCGCCGTGGCCGGTCGTCACTGTGGGCACATCTTCGAGCCGGTGCGTTACACCGCACTGCATCAATGGCACCTGAAAAACGGCGCCGAGTTCGAAGACGTCGGCCAGTGGAAACGTCCTTGGTACTTCCCGAAATCCGGTGAAGACCTGCATGCCGCCGTGAAGCGCGAATGCAAAGCCGTGCGCGACAGCGTCGGCCTGCTGGATGCTTCGACCCTCGGCAAGATCGACATCCAGGGCCCGGATGCGCGTGAGTTCCTCAACCGCGTCTACACCAACGCCTGGACCAAGCTCGATGTGGGCAAGGCGCGTTACGGCCTGATGTGCAAAGAAGACGGCATGGTCTTCGACGACGGAGTGACGGCTTGCCTGGCCGACAACCACTTCGTCATGACCACCACCACCGGCGGCGCGGCTCGTGTTCTGCAGTGGCTGGAGCTGTACCACCAGACCGAATGGCCGGACATGAAGGTGTACTTCACCTCCGTCACCGACCACTGGGCGACCATGACCCTGTCCGGGCCGAACAGCCGCAAGCTGCTCGCTGAAGTCACCGACATCGACCTGAGCAGCGAAGCCTTCCCGTTCATGACCTGGAAAGAAGGCCTGGTGGGTGGTGTGCCGGCGCGGGTATTCCGGATTTCGTTTACCGGTGAGCTGTCGTACGAAGTCAACGTGCAAGCCGACTACGCCATGGGCGTGCTGGAAAAAATCGTCGACGCCGGCAAGAAGTACAACCTGACCCCGTACGGCACTGAAACCATGCACGTGCTGCGGGCGGAGAAGGGCTTCATCATCGTCGGCCAGGACACTGACAGCTCGATGACCCCGGACGACCTGAACATGGGCTGGTGTGTCGGTCGCACCAAACCGTTCTCGTGGATCGGTTGGCGTGGCATGAACCGTGAAGACTGCGTGCGTGATCAGCGCAAGCAACTGGTTGGGCTGAAGCCGATCGATCCGAACAAATGGCTGCCGGAAGGCGCGCAACTGGTGTTCAACACCAAGCAAGCCATCCCGATGACCATGGTGGGTCACGTGACTTCCAGTTACCTGCACAACTCCCTGGGCTATTCGTTCGCCATGGGCGTGGTCAAGGGCGGGTTGCAGCGGATGGGCGAGCGAGTGTTCGCACCGCTGGCCGACGGCAGCGTGATCGAGGCGGAAATCGTTTCTTCGGTGTTCTTTGATCCGAAGGGCGAACGCCAGAACGTTTGATGGCTTCAAGGCTTGTGAGTGGGCATTGACACCGAGTCGGCCCATTCGCGAGCAAGCCCGCTCCCACAGGGGAATGCGGTCAAATGTGGGAGCGGCGGTGCGACGATTCGCCTTGCTCGCGAAGGCGGTAGTGCAGCCACCACAAGGCCGGAACCAACAGAATTCAGGAAAGGTGCTTTATGACCGCAGCCAATGTTTACCAACAACGCCCAACCTCCGGGGCCAAGGCCGAGTCGTCGTTGCATCACGCCGACCTCGCCAGCCTGGTGGGCAAGGGTCGCAAGAACGCCGGCGTGATCGTGCGTGAAAAGAAACTCCTCGGCCACCTGACCATCCGTGGCGATGGCCACGATGCAGCATTCGCCGCAGGCGTGCACAAGGCCCTGGGCATTGAGTTGCCAGGCGCACTGAGCGTCATTGTCAAAGGCGAAACCAGTCTGCAATGGATGGGGCCGGATGAGTGGCTGCTGATCGTGCCGACCGGTGAAGAACTGGTCGCCGAGCAAAAACTGCGCAAAGCGCTGGGCGATTTGCACATTGCGATCGTCAACGTCAGCGGCGGCCAACAACTCCTCGAACTGAGCGGCCCGAACGTGCGCCAGGTGCTGATGAAGTCCACCAGCTACGACGTGCACCCGAACAACTTCCCGGTGGGCAAGGCCGTCGGCACGGTGTTCGCCAAATCGCAACTGATGATCCGTCACACCGCCGAAGACACCTGGGAACTGCTGATTCGTCGCAGCTTCTCGGATTACTGGTGGTTGTGGTTGCAGGACGCTTCTGCCGAGTATGGCCTGAGCGTGCAGGCCTGATCACCACCTTTACCGATTTCTCAGGAGTCACCGCATTATGAGCCGCGCCCCAGACACATGGATTCTGACCGCCGACTGCCCCAGCGTACTCGGCACCGTGGACGCGGTGACCCGCTTTCTGTTCGAGCAGGGCTGCTACGTTACCGAGCACCATTCCTTCGATGACCGGCTCTCGGGCCGTTTTTTCATTCGTGTGGAATTCCGCCAGCCTGACGGTTTCGACGAGCAGTCCTTTCGCGCGGGCCTGGCCGAGCGCGGTGAAGCCTTCGGCATGATCTTCGAACTGACCGCGCCGAACTACCGGCCGAAAGTGGTGATCATGGTTTCCAAGGCCGATCACTGCCTCAACGACTTGCTCTATCGCCAGCGCATCGGCCAGTTGTCGATGGACGTGGCCGCCGTGGTCTCCAACCACCCGGACCTCAAGCCGTTGGCCGACTGGCACCAGATTCCGTACTACCACTTCCCGCTGGACCCGAACGACAAACCGTCGCAAGAGCGCCAGGTGTGGCAGGTGATCGAAGAGTCCGGTGCGGAACTGGTGATCCTTGCGCGCTACATGCAAGTGCTGTCGCCGGAGCTGTGCCGCAAGCTCGATGGCAAGGCGATCAACATTCACCACTCCCTGCTGCCCGGGTTCAAGGGCGCCAAGCCCTACCACCAGGCCTACAACAAGGGCGTGAAACTGGTGGGCGCCACCGCGCATTACATCAACAACGACCTGGATGAAGGCCCGATCATTGCCCAGGGTGTCGAGGCAGTGGACCACAGCCATTACCCGGAAGACCTGATCGCCAAGGGGCGGGATATCGAAGGGCTGACGCTGGCGCGGGCGGTGGGGTATCACATTGAAAGACGCGTGTTTTTGAACGCCAACCGTACGGTCGTTCTCTAGATTGCTATCGCGAGCAAGTCGAATTGTCGCACCGTCGCTCCCACAGGGTTTTGTGTCGTTCACAAATCTTAAGTTCAACCCGAATCACTGTGGGAGCGGGCTTGCCCGCGAAGAGGCCCTTACAGGCAACACAAGAAACAGCATCTGTACCCAAGCACTTAACGCGCTGCCTGCCTGGGCAACGCGGTTCCATAAAAACAACAGCGAGGTGAAAGCATGTCTGGTAATCGTGGTGTGGTGTATCTCGGCGCTGGCAAGGTCGAAGTGCAAAGTATTGACTATCCGAAAATGCAGGACCCGCGCGGCAGGAAGATTAACCACGCTGTCATCCTGCGTGTGGTGTCCACCAACATCTGTGGTTCCGACCAGCACATGGTGCGCGGGCGTACCACAGCGCAAACCGGCCTGGTGCTGGGCCATGAGATCACCGGTGAAGTGATCGAGAAGGGCAGCGACGTCGAGAACCTGCAAATCGGCGACCTGGTATCCGTACCGTTCAACGTGGCTTGCGGGCGCTGCCGTTCCTGCAAGGAAATGCATACCGGCGTGTGCCTGAGCGTCAACCCTGCGCGTCCGGGCGGTGCTTATGGTTACGTCGACATGGGCGACTGGACCGGCGGCCAGGCCGAATACGCCATGGTGCCGTACGCCGACTTCAACCTGCTGAAACTGCCGGATCGCGACCGTGCGATGGAAAAAATCCGCGACCTGACCTGCCTCTCCGACATCCTGCCGACCGGCTATCACGGTGCCGTGACCGCTGGCGTCGGCCCGGGCAGCACTGTGTACATCGCCGGTGCCGGTCCGGTCGGCCTGGCGGCGGCCGCATCCGCTCGCCTGCTGGGCGCGGCGGTGGTGATCGTTGGTGACGTCAACACCGTGCGCCTGGCCCATGCCAAGGCCCAGGGCTTCGAGATCGCCGACCTGTCACTCGATACCCCGCTGCACGAACAGATCGCCGCACTGCTGGGCGAACCGGAAGTGGATTGCGCCATCGACGCTGTAGGCTTCGAGGCCCGTGGCCATGGCCATGACGGCGTGAAACACGAAGCCCCGGCCACCGTGCTCAACTCGCTGATGGGCGTGGTGCGCGTGGCCGGCAAGATCGGTATCCCCGGCCTCTACGTGACCGAAGACCCGGGCGCCGTCGACGCTGCCGCGAAAATGGGCAGCCTGAGCATCCGCTTCGGCCTGGGCTGGGCCAAATCCCACAGCTTCCACACCGGCCAGACCCCGGTGATGAAGTACAACCGCGCGCTCATGCAAGCGATCATGTGGGACCGCATCAACATCGCCGAAGTGGTGGGGGTGCAGGTGATCAGCCTGGATCAGGCGCCGCAGGGTTATGGCGAGTTCGATGCGGGTGTGCCGAAGAAGTTTGTGATTGATCCGCATAAGATGTTTAGTGCGGCGTAATCACATTGAAAATAATAGGGCGGCGTTGAGTCGCCCTATTACATTCAGTTTTGATTGGCCTATGGGGTGTATCGAATGGCAGTTCCTATATCCGAAAGATTTCTAGCAAAATTTTTACCCTTGAATACCATGTCCAATGAAGTTGCCACTTCGTTAGTTGATTTACGAGACTCATGTTCACGTAATGGACTTCGACTCCTGGATATACGGACTTGTCCACGGTAAGCGTCTACTGGTGTTTCAGTGATTTTTGCGAGGCGTCCTGCAAATGAACTTCCTCCATTGCTCCCAGCATGACATGCGATGAGGTGGATGTTTCCATAGTCTGTAATGTTTACTTCTGAGTGCTTTAGTTGTTCGAAAAGCTGTTTTGGATCTAAGGGGTTTCTATTGCTTGCAATGCTTGATTTGTTGAGGATTGTTGCTTTGATTCCGTGGGCTTCTATGTTCAGTTGTTTTTTACCTTCGTAAACAGTATCGAAGCGGACTACTCCATCGGACAATACTCTGACGTTTTCAATAGGTCCGTTTTGAATGACTGGTTTCGCCGCCCGACTCGATGATCTGAGTCCAATACTTCTGAAAATGGACTTGAAAGCGCCCTTCACCGACCAATGTCCATCTACCTCCGCTCGGTTTGTCGGGTCGCCCATACAATACGCATACGCATTCAACCCGCCCTCCCCAAACGGGCTCCAACTATCCGGGCTGTTAAACCGCATCAACACCGGGTTAAACGCCCGATAACCATTCCCCAACAAATAACACCCCGTCACTGGATCCGGTCTTTCGCCGTTGAAGCCGAGCAAGCTGAGCAAACCGTTCTCCACCGGGCGATGGCCATAAGGCGTGTAGGCCATGGAGTGTGGCCGAGCGACATCAAGTACATTCAACACCGAACGCTGTTGATCAGTGGCAAGCAAGTGCGCTTCCATGGCCCCACTCTGACGCTGCTGCTGAGCCAGCAGTTGATCCTCATGCTGCATGATCGAACGCTGCACAGCGTCTTGAATCTCGGTGGCCAGACGATCTTTCAGGTAAAAGCGTCGGGTGGGGGCCTGCGTAGAGGGAGTGCAATCAACCAGACGATCCAGCGGGTCGTAGTGGTAGCGGCAGAGCAGCGTTTCTCGATTGGGGAGCATGGCCGGGGTTCCTGAATGAGTTTGTCGATTCAGGGTTTTACTGTGGCGCATTCGAACAGAGCCGCCTACTAGCAGAACTGATAGTGCTGCAGGCTTCAGGGCTGCTTTGTGACGAGCGGATGGGAAATGGGTGGAAGCCTGAGGAACATGCCGGCGTTTGCTCGGTCAAATCGGCAGCTTTGCGCCCGTAAGCCGGGCGTTTTTCATGAAACAAGAGGATGTCTGAATGAAGATTTCACGCGGTTTTGCATTGGCATCACTCCTGACCCTGTCCGCCAGCCCGGCCTTTGCACAGTTCAGCCTGGGCGATGCGGCCAATGCCATTGCCGGCATGAAGGGCGGTGACGCAGCTGCGACCGCCGCACCGACGCCGCAGACAGCCGATCTGTTGAGCACTCTCAGTGAACTGGACATCACCCCAGAGCAAGCCATTGGCGGTGCCGGGGCGATGCTGGGGCTGGCGAAGAACCAGTTGAGTTCGACCGACTACTCGCAACTGGCCAAAAGCGTGCCGGGCATCGACATGCTCTCGGGCGGCGGTGAGTTGGGCGCACTGGCCGGTCTGCTTGGCTCCAGCGGCAAAGCGGCAGGGCTGGATAACGCCCTGGGCAACGTCAAGGACACCAACGACCTGAACAATGCCTTCAGCGCCTTGGGCATGGACAGCGGCATGATTGGCCAGTTTGCCCCGGTGCTCCTGCAATACTTCGGTCAGCAGGGCGTCGGCGGTACGCTGCTGAGCAGTCTGGGCAGCATCTGGGGCGCTGGCGCCGGTAGCTGATTCAGCGGCATCCGGCGCGCAAGGCGTCGATGCGCCGGTCCTTCTCGATCCAGAGCTGGTTGACCCAGTTCTGGACCTTCTCGCGAAATACAGGATCGTTTTCGTAATCGCCCTGCCACAGCGCCGGGTCGAGTTCGCGGGTCTGGATATCGATGATGACCCTCGGCACATTGCCGCTGATCAAGTCCCAGAACCCCGGAATCTTCTGCTGCGGGTAAACCACCGTCACTTCGAGAATCGCGTCCAGCTGCTCACCCATCGCCGCCAGCACAAAGGCCACCCCGCCGGCCTTGGGCTTGAGCAGGTGATTGAACGGTGACTGCTGCTGGGCACTTTTGGCCGCCGTGAAGCGGGTGCCTTCCAGATAATTGACCACTGTTACCGGTTGGCGCTTGAACAGTTCGCAAGCCTGTCTGGTGATTTCCAGATCCTTGCCGGCCAGTTCCGGGTACTTGGCCAGGAACGCCTTGCTGTAGCGCTTCATGAACGGGTAATCCAGCGCCCACCACGCCAGGCCCAGGAAGGGTACCCAGATCAGTTCTTTCTTGAGGAAGAATTTGAAGAACGGCGTGCGCCGGTTCAGCGTCTGGATCAGCGCCGGGATGTCGACCCAGGATTGATGGTTGCTGATCACCAGATATGAAGTGTCGCGACGCAGATCGTCACCGCCACGGATGTCCCATTGGGTGGGGATACACAGGCGGAAGATCAGCTTGTCGATCTCCGACCAGGTTTCGGCGATCCACATCACCGACCAGGAGGCGTAATCGCGAAAACGGCCGGGCAGGACCAGCTTGAGCAGGGCAAACACCATCAACGGCCCGATCAGGACCAGGGTGTTGAGCACAAGCAGCAGGGTCACGAAACAGCCGGTGAGCAGGCGGCGCATAAGTCACTCGTGGAAGCGGTTGGGCGCGCCATGATAAGCAGCTTCGGGCGACAGGCCAAATCGGTGCTGACGAATGTTTCACTTTTGGGTCGGTAGGCTTGTGGGAACGTTCAAGCGCACGACGGTCTAAAATCCGACTGTTCACTCTCATGGAAACCCATTACGTGAAATCCCTCCTTGCAGTGCTCTCCCTCATCGCCCTGCCGGTCATGGCCGCCGAGCCGACCCTCTATGGTCGTTACGAATACATCGCCCTGCCGGAAATCGGCGGAAAGGTCCTCAAGGCGAAAATGGACACCGGCGCCCTGACCGCGTCGCTGTCGGCCAAGGACATCGAAACCTTCAAGCGTGACGGCGAAGACTGGGTGCGTTTCCGCCTAGCCACCAAGGATGCGGGCAATCAGGTCTATGAACACAAGGTCGCACGGGTAAGCAAGATCAAGACCCGTTCCGAAGAGGACGAGGATGACAGCGAAGTGATCGCACCCACCAAGCGTCCGGTGGTCGATCTGGAACTGTGCCTGGGTAACGTCAAGCGCACGGTCGAGGTCAATTTGACGGATCGCAGCAGCTTTAACTACCCATTGCTGATTGGGGCCAAGGCGCTGCGTGAATTTGGGGCTGCGGTGAATCCAGCTCGGCGTTTTACGGCGGATAAGCCGGATTGTTGATTATATGAACGGGGCACCTTCGCCGGAAGGTGCCAAGCTAGATATGATCCGTGTTTGGTTCAGCTTGAAAAATACCCCGGCTCCCCCCGACGTATACCCCTATTACTAATGGGTTGCGCACTAAAGAAATTCAGCTCTCTGATTGTTGTTTCACTGTCTACGGTTCTTAAAATGTTGTTCCTTTCGGTGCCGACATTTTGCCATGCGCTTACAGTCTTCCGAAATTGAGTAAACTCTTGTGTTGGCATGTGTTCAACTGAGTCTGAAAGAGCAGAATGACTTGAAGTGATGGTGCCGCTGTTCGGCGCGCTGTTAGGTGAGGTTGCTGAATTACCGCTTCTACTGTTTGCATTGTTCAAACGAAGCTTCCGGTCCATGTTATTACCGTCGACATATGCTTGGTTGAGCTCCTTTTGGAACTGTTTCTCCTCCTTTTTCGTCAGTTTTGTCTGCTTTTGTTTTGAGGGGATTTTGGAGGGGAGTTGTACGCGATCTGGGTTGCCCGGAACTTGTTGCCATGCACCAATTTGTACAACGGTTTCGGGTTTGGATGTTTTTTTCATCACACCGATTTTTCTTAGAAAAATTTTAAGCGGACGCCAGGTGTGCCCCGTTGGATCATTGCGATTTACTGGTTCTCCTCCACAGTACGCATAAGCATTAACCCCACCCACCCCAAACGGACTCCAACTATCCGGGCTGTTAAACCGCATCAACACCGGATTGAACTGGCGATAACCATTGCCCAAATGATAATGCCCGGTCACCGGGTCCGGCCGTTCGCCGTTGAAGCCGAGCAGGCTGAGCAATCCGTTTTCCGCCGGGCGATGACCGTAGGGTGAATAGGTGAGGGGGTTGGGCTGAGTGGCATCGAGAGCGTTGAGCACCGAGAGTTGTTGGTCGGTTGCCAGCAGTGTGGTGGTCGCTTTGGTATCGAGTTGTTTTAGCTCAGCCAGTGGTTGGCCGTCATGCTGAAGGATGCTTGACCGAACGGCACCCTGAATCTCGGTGGCCAGTCGATTTTTGCAATGAAAGTGCTGAATAGCAGGTTGCTGAAGTACTGTGCAGCCATTTTGGCGATCCAATGGATCGTAGTGATAGCGACACAGTTCGGTGTCACGTGATGTGTTGGACATGGGTTGAACTCCATTCAAGATCCGGATCGCTCAACCTTGAGCATCGGAGTTTTTTCAGCCATTGCCTACTATCAGAACTGCTAGGTACTACAGACCTGACCGCCAATCAGTTCAGCCGGATTGACGCCGATCCCCCCTTGAGTCACCGTTCGCCCACTCAACCAGCGGGCTCGGACGCCATGCCTCATATCCTGATTGTCGAAGACGAAGCGGCCATTGCCGACACCCTGGTTTTCGCCCTGCAAGGCGAGGGCTTCACCACTACATGGCTTAGCCTCGGCGCGGCGGCGCTGGAGCACCAGCGCCAGACTCCGGCGGATCTGATCATTCTCGATATCGGCCTGCCGGACATCAGCGGCTTCGAAACCTGCAAGCAACTGCGGCGCTTCAGCGAAGTGCCGGTGATGTTTCTCAGTGCCCGGGATGGCGAGATCGATCGCGTCGTGGGCCTGGAAATCGGCGCCGACGATTATGTGGTCAAACCGTTCAGCCCTCGGGAAGTAGCGGCGCGGGTCCGGGCGATTCTCAAGCGCATGGCGCCCCGCACAGTGAGCGAACCGTCGACGCCGCTGTTTCGCATCGATAGCGAGCGTGTGCAAATCAGTTATCGCGGTCAACCGCTGACTCTGACCCGCCATGAATTCCGTCTGTTGCAATGCCTGCTGGAGCAGCCCGGGCGCGTCTTCAGTCGCGAACAGTTGCTCGATGCCCTGGGCGTGGCCGCCGACGCCGGTTACGAGCGCAGCATCGACAGCCACATCAAGAGCGTGCGCGCCAAGTTGCGACTGGTGAAGGCTGACGCCGAGCCGATCCAGACCCACCGCGGCCTCGGCTATAGCTACAACCCGGGACAAAGCTGATGCCGTTGGGAATCCGGATTTTCCTGGTCTATGCACTGTTCATCGGCTTGACTGGCTACTTTGTGCTCAACACGGTCATGCAAGAGATCCGCCCCGGCGTTCGCCAGTCCACCGAAGAAACCCTGGTCGATAATGCCAACCTGATGGCCGAGATCCTGCGCGACGATTTCAAGGCCGGCAGCCTCAATCAGAACCGCTGGCCGGAACTGCTCAAGGCCTATGGTGAACGACAGCCCGGAGCGAAAATCTGGGGTTTGCCAAAGAATCAGGTCAATCACCGCATCTACGTCACAGATGCCAAAGGTATCGTCGTGCTGGACTCCAGCGGGGTGGCGGTGGGGCAGGATTACTCGCGCTGGAATGACGTCTACCTGACCCTGCGCGGCGAATACGGCGCTCGCTCCACGCGCAATGACCCGAACGATCCGGGGTCTTCGGTGATGCACGTCGGCGCGCCGATTCGCGACAACGGCCAGATCATCGGCGTGGTCACCGTGGCCAAGCCCAACAGCTCGTTGCAGCCTTATGTGGATCGCACCGAACGCCGGTTGCTGGCGTATGGAGCCGGGCTGATCGGCCTCGGTCTGCTGTTCGGCGCATTGTTGTCCTGGTGGCTGAGCCGTGCCCTGCGAAGATTGACGGCCTACGCCCAAGGCGTCAGTAAAGGCCGGCGGGTTGAAGTGCCGCATTATCGCGGCGGTGAACTCGAGCAGTTGGCCACGGCGGTGGAGCAGATGCGCACGCAGCTTGAAGGCAAGGCCTACGTCGAGCGTTACGTGCACACATTGACCCATGAGCTGAAGAGTCCGCTGGCGGCGATTCGTGGTGCGGCGGAGCTGTTGCAGGGCGAGATGCCTCCGGGACAGCGGCAACGGTTCGTCGGCAACATCGACAGCGAAAGTGCGCGCATGCAGCAGTTGATCGAGCGGCTTTTGAACCTGGCACAGGTCGAGCAGCGCCAAGGGTTGGAGGAGCGGGTGGCGGTGCCATTGGCGGCATTGGTGGATGGCCTGCTGAACGCGCAATCTGCGCAGATCGAAGGTAAACAGTTGCGCGTAGAGCAAACGATTCCATCGGACCTGGTGCTAATCGGCGAGCCATTTCTGCTGCGTCAGGCGTTGGGCAATCTGCTGGACAACGCGCTGGATTTCACCCCTGTTGAAGGCGTGCTGCGATTTACCGCCGAACGGGCAGGCGAGCAGGTCGAGTTCAAGCTTTTCAATCAGGCAGAGCCTATTCCCGACTACGCGCTGCCGCGTTTGAGCGAGCGTTTCTACTCGTTGCCGCGTCCCGACAGTGGGCGCAAAAGTACCGGGCTCGGGCTCAATTTTGTCGAGGAGGTGGTCAAGCTGCATGGCGGCACCCTGAGCATCGGCAATGTCGATGGCGGTGTGCAAGTGACAGTGCACCTGCCATAGGGCCGGGTCCAGTCTCCACAAAGTCTCCACACTCCCTCCATTCATTCCTCACACAGCCAACCCAGACTTTCCCCATCCAAAACAGGGAGAGTCCCATGAACCGTAGCCTGACCCTAAAACTCGGGGCAATTGCCCTGCTGATTCTGTTGTTGCTGGTTCCACTGCTGATGATCAACGGCGTGATTCAGGACCGCCAGCAACTGCGTGACGGTGTGCTCGAAGACATTGCCCGCAGTTCCAGTTACAGCCAGCAATTGAGCGGGCCGCTGATGGTGGTGCCGTATCGCAAGGTGGTGCGTACCTGGAAGACCCGTGAAAAAACCAACGAGCGTTATCAGGAGATCGGCGAAGAGCGCGGTCGACTGTATTTCCTGCCGGAACGCTTCGAACTCGACGGCCAGGTGCAGACTGAGTTGCGCTCCCGGGGGATTTACCAGGCGCGGCTGTTTCATGCCGACAATCGCATCAGTGGGCATTTTTCGCTGCCGGCGCAGCTCGGTATCAAGGAAGACTTTGCCGATTACCGGTTCGACCAGCCGTTTCTCGCCATTGGCATCAGCGACATCCGTGGTATCGAAAATGCCTTGAAACTCGAACTCGACGGCCAGAGTCTGGACTTCATTCCCGGAAGTCAGGTCGGATGGCTGGGGGAGGGCGTGCATGTGGCGCTACCGACGCTCAACACAGAGAAGGCCACGGAGCTGGATTTCGGTTTTGACCTGCGCCTGCAAGGCACGGGTGTGTTACAGGTTTTACCGGTGGGTAAAACCAGCACAGTCTCGCTGAGCGCCGACTGGCCTCACCCAAGCTTCATCGGCAACTATCTGCCGGCCCAGCGTAAAGTCACCGATCAGGGATTCTCCGCCAACTGGCAGGCGTCATTCTTCTCTACCAATTTGCAGGAGGCCTTGAACAGTTGCGTCACCGGCGGTGACTGCACAGCCTTTAGCGGCCGCAGCTTCGGCGTGAGCTTCATCGACCCGGTGGACCAGTACCTGAAAAGCGATCGGGCGATCAAATATGCGTTGTTGTTCATCGTCCTGACTTTCGCCGGGTTCTTCCTGTTCGAAGTGCTGAAAAGCCTTGCGGTACACCCGGTGCAATATGCACTGGTAGGTGTGGCGCTGGCATTCTTCTACCTGTTGTTGCTGTCGTTGTCCGAGCACATCGGCTTTGCCCTGGCGTACCTGTTGTCAGCCAGCGGTTGTGTGTTGTTGATCGGGTTCTACGTTTGCCACGTGTTGCGCAGCGTGCGACACGGGCTGAGCTTTTCCGCGGGATTGGCGGCGTTGTATGGACTGCTCTACGGGTTGTTGAGTGCAGAGGACTACGCGCTATTGATGGGCTCGTTGCTGCTGTTTGGTTTGTTGGGTGTGTTCATGGTGCTGACCCGCAAGCTGGACTGGTATGGGGTTGGGCAAAAAACGCCAAAACCATTGGACTTCGATATTGGAGCGGTGCAATGAGCCGGTCGGTGGGGCTGCGCGAGGACCAGCGCTGGAGCGAGGTGCTGGCGACGCGGATTTTGCAGTGGTTGCCGGATGAACCGCGTTGGTATTTTCGCGAGCAGGCTCGCTCCCACATGGGACCGCAGTCAAAGGTGGGAGCGAGCCTGCTCGCGAAGGGGGCGACGCAGTCAGCGAAGATCTAAACCTTCGGTATCGTCGCAATCATCGAAGGCCGCTGGCTCACCTCGAAATACCACGCTGCAAGTTGAGGATTCACTGTGCGCCAGTCCAGATCCGGATGGCGCAGGTCCAGGTAACCCAGTGCACAGGCCACGCTGATCGCGGCCACGTCGAAGTGGCAGGTCAGCTCGGCAATCGCGTCCTTTTCCAGCAATGCCAGGGCGCGACGGATTTTGTCGCGCTGGCCGTCGAGCCATTCGTCCCAGTGTTTTTCCGGGGCGCGCAGGGCGGTTTCGTAGCGCACCAGCACGGCCGCGTCCATGACCCCGTCGGCCAGTGAGGCGAGGGTAAGACGACGCCAACGGGCTGAACCTTCACGGGGGATCAGCGGGTTGCCGACGTGCTGGTGGTCGAGGTAGTCGAGGATGACCCGGCTGTCGTGGATGATGTTGCCGTCGGCCAGGCGCAGGGCCGGGATTTTGCTCAGGGGGTTGTCTTCGATCAGGGTCAGGTCCGGGTTGACCGGTGTGAGTACGCTGGATTGCAACGCCACGCGGTTCTGCTGGCCGGTTTCGTGGAGCAGCACCATGACTTTGCGAACGAAGGGAGAGAGCGGGTTGTGGTACAGGGTCATGCTCGGGGCGGACATGGCTGTGTCTCGATCGGTGGCAGTGTCGGGCAGCATAGCGTGTTGGGGGGATAGCTCAAGATGGCAAACACCTTTGTAGGAGCGAGCAGGCTCGCTCCTACAGGTTTTGTGTTTTAGCTCGCAGGTTGCAGCGTTTGATCAGCGGCAGGCCCCGAAACTATTTTCGGCTTGATCTCACGGGCAACGGTCCAGACGATGAACGCGGCAACGATGTCGAAAATCGCCAGTACCACGAACAGCGGGCTGTAGCCGATCCTGGTCACCATCACGCCAAACACCAGGGTGAACGCAGCTGCGCCCAGGTAGCCGAACATGCCGCCCATGCCGGTGGCGGTGGCCACTTCGTTTTTGCCGAAGGAGTCGGAGGTGATCGCATACAGCGCACCGGACAGGGTCTGGTGCGCGAAGCCGCCGATGCACAACAACGCGATGGCTGTGTACGGGCTGGCCACCAGGCCAATGCACGCAGGGCCGATCATGCACGAGGCGCCGAACAGCAGGACCATTTTGCGCGAGGTGAACAACGACACGTTGCAGTACTTGTGGAAGAACGGGCTCAGGTAACCGCCGAGCACGCAGCCGAGGTCGGCGGCGAGGAACGGCAGCCAGGCGAGCATTGCGATCTCTTTGATGTTCATGTGCCGCTCGGTCATCAGGTACAGCGGAATCCATGCGTTGAAGGTCTGCCAGGCTGGCTCGGAGAGCATGCGCGCGCTGGCGATGGCGTAGAAGTTGCGGTTGCCGATGATCTTTTTCCAGCTGCCTTTTTTCGTCGCCGGGTCTTTGAAGTGTGCTTCCTGACCGCTGAGGATGTAGTCGCGCTCTTCGTCGCTCAGGCGCTTCTGGTCCCGTGGGTGCTTGTAGAGAACCATCCACAGGAAGGTCCAGGCCACGCCCAGGCCGCCCACGATCAGGAACGCCAGTTCCCAGCCGCTGTGCAGGATCGCCCAGACCACCAGCGGCGGCGCCAGCACGGCACCAATCGACGAGCCAATGTTGAACCAGCCAATGGCCACCGAGCGTTCTTTGGCCGGGAACCATTCAGTGGAAGTCTTGACCGCCGCCGGTAACCCCGCCGCTTCGGTCAGGCCAAGCAGGCCGCGGACAAAGGCCAGGCCCTGCCAGCCGGTCGCCAGGGCCGCCAGTGCGCAGGCAATCGACCAGGCGAAGGCGAAAATCGCGAAGCCCATTTTGGTGCCGATGGCATCGATGATGTAGCCCGCCACCGGTTGCATCAGCGCATAGCACACCTGCCATGCGACGACGATGTGCGAGTACTGCTCGGTGGAGATGTTCATTTCGCTCATCAGGGTCGGAGCGGCCACTGACAGGGTATTGCGAGCCAGGTAGTTGACCATCAGGCCGGCCGTCACCAGACCGACCATCCACCAGCGGATGCCTTTGACTTTCATCACTTCACCATCATTTTTTTGGATTTATTTTTGGTGCTGCATCTGTTGTAGGTTGTCGTACAACGTGCGTCTTTATAGGAGCGCAAGGGTAAAACTGTCAACAGATATGTCAGAGGATTTGCAGGGGGAGGCGACGGATGGGGGAAGTGTTGTCGTATGACTGTCAGGGTTTTAGGTTTTCGCAGAACCTGTGGGAGCGAGCTTGCTCGCGATGGCGGTGTGTCAGATACGACAATGGCGACTGACATGGCCCCATCGCGAGCAAGCTCGCTCCCACAGGGATCAGCGGCGTTGCAGGAGGCCACGCAGGGCTAGCACAGCAGGGATACCCAAACCCACCCAGCTCAACGAATCCCAAACACCATCCCCGAGCAACGCGGCAAACAACCCTGCCGCGCTGAGCACCGCGATGACGGTCGGAATGGCAAACACTTTCCAGAAGTTCGACTGCCGGGGTTTCATGCCACGCTCTCCGCTTTTTCCAGCACCGGCCTGGCGACCTTGCGCCGAACCACCCACAGGTAGACCCCGCTGCCGAGCACGATGATGGTCAGCACATCGAGGGTCGCCCAGAGTATCTGCATCGGCATGCCGCCGTAGTCACCGAAGTGCAGCGGTTGTGACATGCCCATGACGTCCATGTACCACGGGCGTTCGACCACCGCGGTGACTTGCAGGGTGCTGGCATCGATCAGTACCGGCGTCAGCAGGTGCGAGGTCAGGTGCGTGCTGCCCTTCATGAACACTGCGTAATGATGCTCACTGGAAAAGCGCGTGCCGGGGAAGGCGATGAAGTCCGGTTGCATGCCCGGTGCGGCTTCCCTGGCGATATCGAGCAAACGGTTGGCGGGCGCCAGTTGTGTCAGCGGTGGTGCATCCCGATAGGGCGCGATCATCGCGGTCAGCGTGTCGTTGCGCCATGCGGCAATCAGCAGGTCCGCGCAGGCACTGACGACGCCCGTCACGCCGACCACCAGCGCCCAGGTCAGGGTCACGACGCCGATCAGGTTATGCAGGTCAAGCCAGCGCAGGCGGGTGGATTTGTCCTGGCGCACGGTGGCGAATTTCAAGCGGCGCATGAACGGCAGGTACAGCACCGTACCGGAGACAATCGCTATCACGAACAGAATCCCCATGAACGCCAGCAACAACTTGCCAGGCAGCCCGGCGAACATGTCCACGTGCAGGCGCAGCATGACCATCATGAAACCGCCGTTGGCCGATGGCGTCTCCAGCGCTTCGCCGGTACGGGCGTCGAGCATGAAGGTGTGGGACGAGTTCGGCTCGGTGCCCGCCGTCGCGGCCATGATGGTCAGCACCGCGTTGGGCTCATCGTCCTCGAAGCCGAAATACTGCATGACTTCACCGGGGCGATGCTTCTCGGCGGTCTCCACCAGCTGCTGCAAATTCAGGTGCGGGGTGTCCGCCGGCATTTCCTTCACTTCAGGCGCATCGCCCAGCAAGTGGTCGATCTCGTGGTGAAAGATCAACGGCAGGCCGGTCAGTGCCAGCAGTAACAGGAACACCGTACAAATCAGGCTGGTCCAGGTATGAACAGCGGACCAGCGGCGAATCGTTTTACTTTTCATTTCAAAGCCTTCAGAAAAACCAAAGCCGCCCACGAAGGACGGCCTGGTCATTGGGCGTGTCAGCTCAAAGCGTTACCACTTGTAGGTTGCACTTGCGACGACACTGCGCTGGTCGCCGTAGTAGCAGTAGTAGCTGTCGCAAGTCGAGATGTAGTCCTTGTCGAACAGGTTGGTCGCGTTAACGGCCAGCGAAGCGCCTTTGAGGCTGTTGTCCAGGCGACCGAGGTCGTAGTGAACCACTGCGTCGAACACCGTGTAGGCGTCGGCCTTGCCCAGCCAGGTGTTGGCCTGGTCTCCATAGGTATTGCCGGTATAGCGCGCACCGGCACCGATGCCGAAGCCGTCCAGCACGCCGTTGTGCCAGGTGTAGTCGCCCCACACCGACGCTTGCTGGTTAGGCATCAGTTGCAGGCGATTGCCCTTGTAGATGCCCTCTTGCACTTCGGATTTGGCCAGGGTGTAGGCAGCGGTGACCTTGAGGTTTTCGGTCACGTCGGAAACGGCTTCCAGCTCCAGGCCTTTGACTTTCACTTCGCCGGTCTGGCTGGTGACTGTCACGTTGCCCACGTTGTTGGTGACGGAAACGTTTTTCTGGGTCAGGTCATACACAGCCGCCGTCAGCAGGGTGTTGCTGCCCGGTGGCTGGTACTTGATCCCCAGTTCCCATTGCTTGCCCTCGGTCGGCTTGAACGACTCGGTCGGCGAGGCGACGGCATTGCTGGTCGGCTGGAACGATTCAGCGTAGGACAGGTAGGGTACGAAGCCCGAGTCGAACACGTAGCTGATCGCCGCGTTGCCGCTGAAGTTCTTGTCGCGCTCAGTGTTGGTGGCATCGCCCTTGTTGAAGAACGTGGTTCCGGTGTGGACCCAGTCTTCACGACCGCCGAGGGTCAGGCGCCATTGGCCGAGGGCCATCTGGTCCTGGATGTACAGGCCGGTCTGCTGGGTCTTTTGTTCGTAGTCGTAGAACGCCGTGGAGCGTGGCGGACGGGTTATCGGCAAACCATAGATCGGGTCGTTGACGTTGATGCCCGGCGCGGTGCCGAAGATCGAGAGGTAGTTGGTGGTGTTGCGCTGGTGATCCAGGCCGATCAGCAAGGTGTGACTGACGTCGCCGGTGACGAAGTCGCCCTGGAGGTTGTTGTCCACGGCGAACTGTGCGATGTCTTCGTCGACATTGGTGGTGCCGCGGCCGGTGTTGCCTTGATCGTCAACGACAAACCCGAGATCGGCAAAGTCGGGGTTGTAGCTATTGACGGTCACGGCCTGGAACGATAGCTCTGACTTGGTGTAGCGCAGGTTCTGCCGGAACTGCCAGACATCGTTCAGGCGGTGTTCGAAGGCATAACCCAGCGCGTAGTAGGTGCGGTCGTAGTAGTCGTAGTCCGGGTCACCCAGGTTCTTGTGGTGGGAGATATCGCCGAACGGCATGTCGATCTTGGTGCCCTGGATCGGATAGAACTGACTGGTGATACCGGTATCGTCACGGGTGAACTGCGTAAGCAGGGTGAACCTGGTGTCTTCGTCGATGTTCCAGGTCAGGCTGGGCGCGATGTTGTAGCGCTTGTCATCGATGTGGTCGATGGGCGTGCCGCCGTCGCGCAGCACGCCGCTGAGGCTGTACAGGAACTGGCCTTCCTCATCGATCTTGCCAGTGCTGGCGAAGTTGATCTGGCGATGATTGTCGCTGCCGTATTGCAGCTGGATCTCGCTGCTGGCTTCAGCGCTTGGGCGACGGCTGACCATGTCCAGCAGGCCGCCCGGCGGGGTCTGTCCGTACACCGAGGAAGCCGGGCCGCGCAGCAGCGCCAGTCGGTCGAGGTTCCAGGTTTCCTGTTTCGGGTTGGAGTACACACCTTTTGGCAGTGGCAGGCCGTCGAGGAATTGAGTCGGCTCGAACCCCCGCACGCGCAACCAGTCGGCGCGGGTGTCGCTGCCGAAGCTGCTGGAGGTGATGCCCGGCAAGTAGCGCACGGCATCGTCGAGGGTGTGCGCGTTGCGGTCGTCCATCTGCTCTCGAGTGACGACCGAAATCGAACGCGGCGCCTCGACCAGCGCGGTGTCGGTCTTGGTGCCGGCGGCGGTGCGCTTGGCCAGGTAGCCCTGTACCGGGCCCCAGGCGCTTTCAGTGTCTTGCACGCCGATCACGCTGGTGGCCGGCAGGTCCATCACCCCTTCTGGCACGGCCACCAGGGTATAGGTGCCCGCACTGCTCTGCTCCAGTTGCAGGCCGGTGCCACGCAGGGCTTCGCGCAGGGCGTCGGGTGCGTCGAACTGGCCTTTGACCGGCGCCGAGGTCTTGCCCGCCGCGAGGGATGGATTCAATGACAGGGCCAGACCGGCCTGGCTGGCAATCTGGTTCAGAGTGTTGACCAGTGGCGCGGCCGGCAGGTTGTAGGCGCGGACGCTGGACGTCTGTTCAGCGGCGACCAGTTGGCTGCTGGCCAACGGGGTACAAAGGGCAATGGCGACCGCCAGCAAACTGCGGCGCAACAGGGAGTCTAGCGAACGAGGCATACAGCGGCTCCTGAATGGAAACATTTCTCAATTGCCTGTGTGCCGAACGAAAATAAAAAAGTGATAGGGCTGGATGAAAATAATTTCGATTCAGAAGTCGGTTGCGGCTGGTATTGGGTCAAAACGGTTTTTGCGGGGAGTCGAACGCCGCCATCGCGAGCAAGCTCGCTCGCGATGACGGTTGATCAGACAAAAAGCTTTTCAGGGCTTGGTATCAGCCTTGGCCACGACCTTCACCCACCATTGCGTGTGCTGTTCGATCTGCACCGGCAGGGTCGGCAACAGGGCGTTGAGTGCCAGGTCGGTGTCGCGTAGCGGGAAGCTGCCGGTGATGCGCAGGTCGGCCACTTCAGGGGCGACCCCGACGTAACCGTTTCGATAGCGGCCGATTTCATGCACCAAATCTTCCAGCCGCGTGTTGTCCACCACCAGCATGCCGCGGGCCCAGGCATCCGCGCCGAGGTTGACGGCCAGAATCGGGCCCAGGCCGTTGTTGCGGATCAGCACCTGCTGGCCTTCGTGCAGAATCTGTTCGTCAGGATTGGACTCAGGGTGAACCGCCACCGCCGACTGCAATACGCTCAAGCGCGTTCCGTCTTCCTCGCGCTTGACCAGAAACCGCGTTCCCAGCGCACGCATGCTGCCTTCACGGGTTTCGACGATGAACGGCCGGGGATCGCCATGGCCGGTTTCGACCAGGATTTCGCCTTCCTGAAGCACAACGCGCCGCTGTTTTTCATCGAAACGCACATCCAGTGCGCTGTGGGTGTTGAGATTGATCAGCGTGCCGTCAGCCAGACGCAGGGTGCGCTGCTCGCCAACGGCGGTGCGCTGGTCGGCCAGCCAATAGTCGATCGGCAGGTAACGATCCCCGGCGAACAGGGCCAGGCCGATCATGGCAACGATACTGGCGAAACCGTTGCCAAGCTTGCGCACTCGCCGGCGGATGCCTTCGCGCGATTGCAGCAAGGCCGTGCGGGCCGGGCCGCTGGCCACGCTGAAACGCTGGTCGAGCATACCCAACTGGCGCCAGGCGCGGGCGTGCTCTTCGTGGGCCGCGTGCCACTTGGCGAACTCTTCACGTTCTATCGGGTTGGCGCAGTCCATGGACAACTGCCAGGCAATCGCCGCGTCCAGCACGTTGGCCGATACCGGTTTGGAACCGAGCGGATTCATGTCGGCTCACCATACAGCGCGATGTAGCACTGGCGAATGCCTTGAGCGAGGTACTGGCGCACCCGCGGCACCGATACACCGAGGCGCTCGGCGATTTCTGCATGGCTGAGGCCGTCGAGACGGTTGTAGAGGAACGCCGCCCGGGCCTTGCTGGAAAGCTTGCCGAGCAGGCGGTCGATGTTTTTCAGGTCTTCGAGGATCATTTGCTGTTCTTCCACCGACGGTTGTTCGGCTTCGGGAATCAGCATCAGCTCGGTGAGGTAGGCCTGTTCCAGCGCGGCACGGCGGAAATAATCGAACAGCAGGCCCTTGGCGATCGCCACCAGGAACGCCCGGGGCTCGCGCGGTACCTTCAGTTCTTCACGGCCCAGCAAACGCACGAAAGTGTCCTGGCTCAGGTCTTCGGCCCGCTGCGGGCAGGCGACGTTGCGTCGAAGCCAGGCCAATAGCCAACCGCGATGGTCGCGATATAACGCACCGACGAGCTCACTTTGGGGGCTTGGGACTGACGACACGCCGCATCACCGATTGGGAAGTATTAACTAACGAGAATTGTTCGCGATTGTGGCAGAGGCGAGGGAGGTAAGCAATTGGCGTTGGTCGGGCGGGACATTTGCGACGGCCCCTGTAGGCGCGAGGAGGCTCGCTCCTACAGGGATGGCGTATGGGTCAGAAGGACGGCGCCTGCTGCCGGCGTTTCCACTGATTCAAGCGCTGTTGCAGGTTCAACGGGCTGTGAATCTGCTGCTGTCGCGCACGGCTGAACAGGATCATCATCAGTTCGGCGGTGGCCAGGGCGTCGGCGCTGGCGTGGTGGCGCTCGAAGACTTCGAGCTTGAACCAGTCGATCCAGTCGTCCAGCCCGGCCTCGCGAATGTGCGCCTGGGGACATAGCAGCGGCGCAATATCCGCCACATCCAGAAACGGATGCTGCAATTTGAAACCCAGGTGATCTTTCAATGCACGGCCGAGCATGTGCTGGTCAAACGGCGCGTGGAAGGCCAGTACCGGACTGTCCCCGATGTACTCCATCAGGTCGAGCAGTGCTTCTGCCGGTTCGCTGCCCGCCGCAATGGCGCTGGGGCCAATGCCATGGATCAGCACGCTGGGGCCGAGTTTCACTTGCGGATATTGCAGGGTGCGTTCGAACATTTGGCGAAAGTCGATGGCCCCGTCCTCGATCACCACCGCGCCGATGGACACCACGTGGTCCTTGTTCAGGTTCAAGCCGGTGGTTTCCAGATCGAGCACCACCCAGCGCTGTTCGCGCAGGCTGGACTCAGTCAGGTCGGCCGCCGTCGGTAATTGCTCCAGCCGATATTGCAGGTGGGCGGGCAGGGTGAGGCTCGGCGGGCGCAGCCACCAAAACAGGCTCATAACTGATACCGCAAGGCCAGGCTGCTTTGCAGGCGTTGTGCCTGGCGCAGGGACTCACGCAGGATGCGTCGGTCCAGATGATTGAGGCTGTCGGGATCGACCCGATTCGAGTAAGGAAAATTCTCCCGGGTCTGTAGTTGGTGTTGCTGCATGCGGGTTTGCTGGATGAAGTGATAGGCCTCTTCGTACGCGGCGCCGTCCAGGGGATCGATGATCTCCTTGTCGACCAACTGGCGAAAGCGCTCCAGCGTGTTGTTCGCTTCGATACCGTGGACCAGGGCCAGCAACCGGGCGCCGTCGACAAAGGGTGCCAGGCCCTGGGTCTTCAGGTCCAGGGTGGCCTTCTCGCCATTTTTGCGCGCCAGCACGAAGTCGCGGAAACGTCCTACGGGCGGTCGATTGCGCAGCGCATTCTCGGCCATCATGCGCTGGAACAAGCGGTTGTCGCCGACCTGGTCGAGAATGCCCCGGCGCAACTGCTCACAGCCTTGCTCGCTGCCCCAGACCACGCGCAAATCGAAATAAATGCTCGAACCCAGCAGGTTTTCCGGGGTTGCCTCGCGGATAAACGCCGCAAAGCGCCGTGCCCATTCGGCGCGGGACAGGCACAGTTCGGGGTTACTGGCCATGATATTGCCCTTGCACAGGGTGAAACCGCACAGCGCCAGGCTCTGATTGATCTGCTGGGCAATGGGCAACAGCTTGCCGCGAATCTCGGCGGCTTGTGCCGCGTCGCTGGCTTCGAACAGAATGCCGTTGTCCTGATCGGTGTGCAGGGTCTGCTCGCGACGGCCTTCGCTGCCGAAACACAGCCAGCTGAACGGCACACCGGGGTCGCCTTTTTCGGCGAGGGTCAGTTCGATCACCCGGCACACGGTGTGGTCGTTGAGCAAGGTGATGATGTGGGTGATCTGCGTCGAAGACGCGCCGTGGGCCAGCATGCGCTCGACCAGTTGACCGATTTCGCCCCGCAGCGCCACCAGGTTTTCCACTTTCTGGGCATTGCGGATAGTGCGCGCCAGGTGCACCAGGTCGACCCGTTGCAGGGAAAACAGGTCGCGCTCGGAAACCACGCCGCACAAGCGCTGGTCCTTGACCAGGCAGACATGGGCGATGTGACGCTCGGTCATGGCAATCGCCGCGTCGAATGCACTGTGATCCGGCGACAGGAAGAACGGCGCCCGGGTCATGTGCCCTTCGATGGCTTCGTTGAAATCACTGCTGCCGTTGGCTACGGTCTGACGCAGGTCGCGCAGGGTGAAAATCCCCAGTGGCGCCTTGTGTTCGTCGACCACCACGATGCTGCCGACCTGTTGTTCGTGCATCAACGTCACGGCTTCGCGCAATGGTGTCTGCGGGGTGCATGTCACCGGGTGGCGCATAGCCAACTCGCCCAGACGGGTATTGAGCGAATATTGGGTGCCGAGGGTTTCCACGGCTTTTTGCTGCACTTGTTGGTTGACCTGATCCAGCAGACTGCTGACGCAGCGCAGGGCGAAGTTGCGGAAAGTGTCCGATAGCGAAAACAGGCGGATGAACGCCGGCTTGTTCAGTTGCAGGCAGAAGGTGTCTTCGCCGGCCAGGTGCTCGGTGCGGGTCGCCCGTTCACCCAGCAACGCCGCGAGGGGGAAACACTCGCCGGTGGTGATCTCGAAGACCGTTTCGGTGCCACCTTTTGCCGTATGCGGACGCTCGCCCACGACCCGGCCTTGCTTGACGATATAGAAGTGCTCGACCGGCCCGTCGGCGGGTTTGATGATGCTCTCGCCGGGGGCATAAAAACGCAGTTGACATTGCTCGACCAGATACGCCAGGTGAGCGTGCTCCATCTGGTTGAAGGGCGGGAAGCGCTGAAGGAATTGCAACGTGCCCTGGATGTTCTGCAACACCGCGGTTTTCCCTGCCTGTGTGAAGGCGTCCGCTTTACTCATAACCATTACCGCAGTCTTTTTTGAATTGTTGTGGTCGGGTGACATGGACATGGTCGACCCCTACGGTCGGGGTGCCCATTGGACGTAAGTCTAGGTAGGCGGTTAGCGCCCTGAAATGTCGGAAGAAGCCTACGCAAGTGTGCGAAAAACCTCTCTGCTCCCCTATTGGAAAATTATCTGCCGGAGTGCACATTGGTGGTCAGCTTAGCGATGTCTCTTAACTGTGCTAGGGAATTGAATTGAACATGTAGAGAACGCCATGTCCGACCACGATATTTTGAGCGACGCCGAGCGCGAAGCGCTGAGTGCCGTCATGCTGGAGCCTGACCTGCCGCTGCAACGAGTGCTGATCGTCGACGACGATAAAGACGCCCGGGAACTGCTGTCAGAGATCCTCGCGTTGGAGGGCATCAACTGCATAACGGCGGCCAGCGGAGAAGCGGCACTCAAGATGCTGGTGACCGAGGCTGAGATCAAAAAAACCTCGATCGGTTTAATGATCACCGACTTGCGAATGGGCCACATTGACGGTCTGGAACTGATTCGTCAGGTACGCGAATCGGTAAGGGCGGCATTGCCGATCATCATTGTCTCGGGTGACGCCGACGTGAAGGATGCGATCGCCGCGATGCATATGAGCGTGGTGGATTTTTTGCTCAAGCCGATTGATGCCAGCCATCTGGTGACACTGGTAAAACGCGAGCTGGGCATTAAGTAACTCAAGCCTGTAGTTATTAATTACAGGCTTGAGTTGTTTTGTTGGTTTTTATTTGTAATTTAACTTATCTAACTGGCCCGCGAAAAAGCTACTCACAAATAGCTTGTTTTTTCTTCCTGTGTTTCAGTTATCGTTCAGTTCTTGAGGGCTAATGCAGGCATTTATTTGATGTCGCGCTTGGTTCAATAAAATCTGTCGTAGCACTATCCAGGTTGCCAGTTTGACTCTTAAATATTAGCGGCTTGAGTATGCCGATGGCAGTCGTGTATTCAGGCTTCGGCTAATTCCTGTGGATAAAACTCCGGTAAAGGTCAGGTCATTACTCTTCCTGGATTGTGTGGCTGTGTATCACAATGAGGACGATATGATAAAGAAAATGGAGTTTCGCGATCTTGTACTTGTTATCGGTGTGACAGTGATGTGGGGTAGCAATTTTACGGTAATTGGTATCAGTCTTGACGGTATCGATCCTTTCATATTGACAGCATTGCGTTTTACTTTCTGTGCATTACCGTTGGTGTTTTTCCTCCCCAAACCCAAGGGTATCAGTACATTTGTAACTATCGTCTACGGTTTGTTGTTTGGTGTCGGAATGTGCTGGTTGATGAACTATGGCATGTTTCTTGGTGTCAGTGCCGGCGTGACATCTTTGCTCTTGCAATTCAGTGCTTTTTTCACAGTCATCTGGGGAGTACTTCTGTTTGGCGAGAAAATGACGGCAATACAGGTGGCTGGCATTCTCATGGCGTTGGTTGGACTGATGTTTATAATTCATGTAACGGACGGCGATGCCGAAAGCTTTGGACTTTTTCTGGTATTGCTCGGCGCATTGTTCTGGAGTCTTTGCAATGTGTTGGTCAAGAGAAGCAAAGTTGTTGATATATTTTCCTTTGTCGTTTGGTCGAGTCTGTATGCAACACCTCCTCTATATCTGATGACTTACTGGGTCAAAGGCGCAGCCCCTTTCCAGTCGTTGCTAACGGACATGACCGCTCCGGTGCTGGCATCTGTCCTGTTTCAGGCCTATGTGGCGACGGTATTCGGGTATTGGGTGTGGAACCGAATGATTGAGAAGTATCCGGCGAGCCAGGTTGCACCGTTGTCAGTGATTGTTCCGATATCGGGCATCTTGACCTCGTGGTATGTACTCGACGAACCCATTGGTGGCGAAAAACTGTTTGCTCTCGTAATCACGGTCCTCGGAATTGCCTTGTTCATGAATGCGTCGAGAATAGGCCATTGCATCGCTGCAAACGCGTTGCGTTACAGGAGGTAGCCCTGCATTTGCTGGAAGCTGAAACAAAAATCCCCCGGTTTTTCAACCGGGGGATTGCTGTGAAGACAGCTGGTTACAACCCGTTCTTCGCCTTGAACTCGCGACGACGACGGTGCAGGACCGGCTCGGTGTAGCCGTTCGGCTGCTTCGTGCCTTCGACCACCAGTTCAACCGCCGCCTGGAAGGCAATGTTGCTGTCGAAGTTCGGGGCCAGCGGACGGTACAGCGCATCGCCGGCGTTCTGACGGTCAACCACCGGCGCCATGCGCTTGAGGCTTTCCATGACCTGGTCTTCGGTGACGATGCCATGGCGCAGCCAGTTGGCGATGTGCTGGCTGGAAATACGCAGCGTGGCACGGTCTTCCATCAGGCCGACGTCGTTGATGTCCGGCACTTTCGAACAGCCGACGCCCTGGTCGATCCAGCGCACTACGTAACCGAGAATGCCCTGGGAGTTGTTGTCCAGTTCGTTCTTGATCTGTTCGGCGGTCCACTGCGGGTTCACCGCCAGCGGGATGGTCAGGATGTCGTCCACCGAAGCGTGGGCACGCTTGGCCAGTTCGGCCTGACGGGCGAACACGTCAACTTTGTGGTAGTGCAGCGCGTGCAGCGCAGCAGCGGTCGGCGATGGTACCCAGGCGGTGTTGGCACCGGCCATCGGGTGAGCGATTTTCTGTTCGAGCATCGCCGCCATCAGGTCAGGCATGGCCCACATGCCTTTACCGATCTGTGCGCGACCTTGCAGGCCGGTGCTCAGACCGATATCGACGTTGGAGTTCTCGTAGGCACCGATCCATTTTTCCGCCTTCATGTCCGCCTTGCGCACCATCGGGCCGGCTTCCATGGAGGTGTGGATTTCATCGCCGGTGCGGTCGAGGAAACCGGTGTTGATGAACACCACACGCTCGCTCGCCGCCTTGATGCAGGCCTTGAGGTTGATCGTGGTACGACGCTCCTCGTCCATGATCCCGACTTTGAGGGTGTTGCGTGGCAGGCCCAGCACGTCTTCGATGCGACCGAACAGCTCGTTGGTGAACGCCGCTTCTTCCGGGCCGTGCATCTTCGGCTTGACGATGTAGATCGAGCCGGTGCGGGTGTTTTTGCGCGAAGTGTTGCCGTTCAGGTTGTGCATCGATGCCAGGCAAGTCACCAAGCCATCGAGAATGCCTTCCGGCACTTCGTTACCGTCTTTGTCCAGGATCGCATCGATGGTCATCAGGTGACCGACGTTGCGCACGAACAGCAACGAACGACCGTGCAGGCTCAGTTCACTGCCATCGACAGCGGTGTAGGTACGGTCGGCGTTCATGGTACGGGTAAAGGTCTGACCGCCCTTGGCGACGTTTTCCGACAGATCGCCCTTCATCAGGCCGAGCCAGTTGCGGTAGATCACCACTTTGTCATCGGCGTCGACGGCGGCAACCGAGTCTTCGCAGTCCATGATGGTGGTCAGCGCGGCTTCCATCAGGATGTCTTTGACGCCGGCCGCGTCGGTCTGGCCGACCGGGGTGTTGGCGTCGACCTGGATTTCGAAATGCAGGCCGTTGTTTTTCAGCAGGATCGCGGTCGGTGCAGAGGCATTGCCCTGGAAACCGATCAGTTGTGCGTCGTTGCGCAGGCCGGTGTTGCTGCCGCCTTTAAGGGCGACCACCAGTTTGCCGTCAACGATCTTGTAGCCGGTGGAATCGACGTGGGAGCCGGCCGCCAATGGCGCCGCTTCGTCGAGGAAGGCACGGGCGAAGGCGATGACCTTGTCGCCGCGAACTTTGTTGTAGCCTTTGCCTTTTTCCGCGCCGTCAGCTTCGCTGATGGCGTCGGTGCCGTAGAGCGCGTCATACAGCGAACCCCAACGGGCGTTCGAGGCATTGAGGGCGAAACGGGCATTCATCACCGGCACCACGAGCTGCGGGCCGGCCATGCGGGCGATTTCTTCGTCGACGTTTTGCGTCGTTGCCTGGAAATCGGCCGCTTCTGGCAGCAGATAACCGATCTCTTGCAGGAAGGCTTTATAGGCCACGGCGTCATGCGCTTGACCGGCACGGGATTGGTGCCAGCCATCGATGCGAGCCTGGAAATCATCGCGTTTGGCGAGTAGGGCTTTGTTCTTCGGCGCCAGGTCATGAATGACCTTGTCGGCACCGGCCCAGAACTGATCGGCGGTGAGGCCGGTTCCGGGAATGGCTTCGTTGTTCACGAAGTCGAACAGGACTTTGGCGACCTGCAGGCCACCGACTTGAACGTGTTCAGTCATTGCTTGCCTCACTCTGCTCAGCTATTTCGCTTTTCAGCTCTTCAATTTAACAATGAAGCCTTTGGCCATTTAAACCACAAACCCCTCTACCAGTACATGCCCATGACAGGCGGCTGGGTTGGGACCAATCAACGGCTTGGGGCCTTGCTGACAGGGCTTTCAGGGTTGCGAACGTGCCTGCGGCAGACATCGATCCAACGTTATGTAGTGCGCGCTGCGGCATACTACATGATGAATTGCGGTTGTGAAAATTAGACTAATTACGTCGTTCTGCGACCCCATGACGCATTGCGGTCACGTCGGGGAGCGTGATGTTCTCAAAAAACTATTGGATTGTTCCAGCTAAATATCAAAAGTTGTACACGATTTGTTGGGTCAGTCAGATCGGCGGTGCCTTCATTCGCGAGCAAGCCCGCTCCCACAAGGACAGCGCATGACTCTGTGGGAGCGGGCTTGCCCGCGAAGAGGCCAGTCGATACACCTTTGATTTCGGATCTGCCCAGGCACCATCCAACCCTTGCCTATACTTGGTTCTCTATAACAAAAGTCATGACAAGAGGGCTGTGCCATGGACCACCTCGTACTCACTGTTTTTGCTCCGGACAAACCCGGGCAAGTCGAGCGCATTGCCCAATGCATTGCCGAGCACGGCGGCAACTGGCTGGAAAGCCGCATGTCGCGTATGGCGGGACAATTCGCCGGGATTCTTCGGGTGGGGGTGCCGGCCGAGGCCTACGACGAACTGGTCGATGCCTTGCAGAGCTTGTCCGCTCATGGCATTCGCGTATTGATCGCAGAAAGCGGTATCGAACAATCCTGCACCTGGAAACCGATTGCCATGGAACTGGTGGGCAATGATCGCCCGGGGATCGTGCGTGACATTACGCGCTTGCTGAGCGAGCAGGGGGTGAATCTGGAACGGCTGGTCACCGAAGTGCGTCCGGCACCGATGAGCAGCGAGCCGCTGTTCCATGCCGAAGCGATTCTCGCGGTCCCGCTGACGCTGTCGCTGGACGTACTGCAATCGCGCCTGGAAACCCTGGCTGACGACCTGATGGTCGAGTTGGTGCTGCGCAGTGAACCCTGATCAGGTTATCCAAGTTAAACGTGCACCGGCCTGTGGATAACCTGTAGAGACACATCGCCAGGCCACGCCGACCGGGGGTTTTCAGGTTCTGATCAAAAAACCAGCAGTTTCAGATACTTGCGCACAAACGGCGGGGATCACGCTGTGGATAACCTTGGGAAGGAATGATGCAGGCCACGGAAGACGTGGCCTGCAGGCTTTTGTGCGTTTTTTGATCAGCTGCGGCGGCGCAAACTTATCCACGCATCGATGCTGTAAACCGCCAGGCCGGCCCAGATAAACATGAACGCTACCAAGGTGCTGGACGACAGGTGTTCGCCAAACAGCAGGACTGCTTGCAGTAGCACCAGTGTCGGGGCCAGATACTGGAGAAAGCCCAGTGTCGTGTAGGGCAAATGCCTTGCAGCAGCGTTGAAACAGACCAGCGGCACCAGCGTGATCGGGCCGGCGGCGACCAGCCACCAGGCCTGGGACGTGGTCCAGAATTCGGCCTGGGCGCTGCTGGCCGTCGGATTGAGCAGCAACCAGCCAAGTGCAATCGGCACTAGCATCCAGGTTTCCACCACCAGCCCCGGCAGCGCCTTGACGGGCGCCTGCTTGCGAATCAGGCCATAGAAACCGAAGGTCAGTGCCAGCACCAGCGACACCCATGGCAGGCTGCCGACTTGCCAGACCTGTTGCGCCACACCGACAGCCGCCAGACCGACGGCAATCCATTGCATGCGCCGCAGCCGTTCGCCAAGAATCAGCATGCCCAGCAACACGTTCACCAAGGGGTTAATGTAGTAACCCAGGCTGGCCTCCAGCATGCGTCCGTTGTTCACCGACCAGACGTAGGTCAGCCAGTTGGCTGCGATCAGCGCACCGCTCAGGGCCAGGATCGCCAGCCGCTGCGGGTTTTCTCGCAGTTCGCGCCACCAGCCGGGATGCTTCCAGACCATCAGCAACAAGGCGCCGAACAGCGCCGACCACAGTACCCGGTGAATGATGATTTCCACGGCGGGCACACTGGCGATGGCTTTGAAGTAGAGGGGGAAAAGTCCCCAGATGATGTAGGCACTCAGGCCTAGAATGTACCCGCGACGCGGGTTGGCGGCTTGCATGCAGAATCCTTGCTTAGGCAGCTAACAAAGAAGGGATTGTAAGGTGGTTGTATAGATGTGTCGTGTCAGAAAAAAGATCGCAGCCTTCGGCAGCTCCTACAGAGAAAACATATTCGCCCTGTAGGAGCTGCCGAAGGCTCGGGCCGCGTTCGGACGATCTTTTGATTTTCGATTAAAACAGCTTCAACGGCTCTTCATTGAGCGCCGCCAATTGCTCGCGCAACGCCAACACCTGATCCCCCCAATACCGTTCGGTACCGAACCAAGGGAAACTGCGGGGGAAGGCCGGGTCTTCCCAGCGGCGGGCGAGCCAGGCGCTGTAGTGCATCAGGCGCAAGGCGCGCAGCGGTTCGATCAAGGCCAGTTCACGGGGGTTGAAGTCGTGGAACTCGTTGTAGCCGTCCATCAGTTCCGACAACTGGCTCAGGCAATCCTGACGGTCGCCGGCGAGCATCATCCAGATGTCCTGCACCGCTGGGCCCATGCGGCAGTCGTCGAGGTCGACGATATGGAACATCTCGTCACGGCACATCATGTTGCCGGGGTGGCAGTCACCGTGCATGCGGATGTTCTGGTGCGGCGTGTTGCTGTAGGCATCTTCCACACGCTTGAGCAAATCGCGGGCCACCGATTCGTAGGCCGGTAGCAGGCTGCGGGGGATGAAGTTGCCATCGAGCAACGTGGCCAGCGAGTCATGGCCGAAGTTCTTTACCGCCAGCGCTTCACGGTGCTCGAACGGCCGAGTCGAGCCGACCGCATGCAGGCGTCCGAGCAACTGGCCCAGGCGATACAACTGGTCGAGGTTGCCCGGTTCCGGTGCGCGGCCGCCACGGCGGGGGAACAGGGTGAAGCGGAATCCTTTGTGTTCGTGCAGGGTTTCACCGTTGTGGATCAACGGCGCCACGACCGGCACCTCGCAGTCGGCGAGTTCGGCGGTGAACTGGTGCTCTTCCAGAATCGCTTCGTTGCTCCAGCGTTGCGGCCGGTAGAACTTGGCGATCAGCGGCTCGGCGTCTTCGATACCGACCTGATAGACGCGGTTCTCGTAGCTGTTGAGGGCCAGGATGCGCGCGTCGCTGAGAAAGCCGATGCTTTCAACGGCATCGAGCACGAGGTCTGGGGTGAGGGTTTCAAACGGGTGGGCCATGCTGACTCCTGCGCGCAGCAGGCTGCTGCGTCCGGCCAGGCATGGTAGCGCAGACGGCGCGGTTTTAGTGGTTGGACTGAGATGTGTGGTGTCTGGGCTGACGCCATCGCGAGCAAGCTCGCTCCCACAGGAGATCTCTGGTGTGCCGCCGATCGCATGCACGCCGACAATCCAAAGTGGGAGCGAGCTTGCCCGCGAAGAGGCCCTGTCAGGCGCCGACGATCCCGCCATCTTCCCGAGAAATCGCCATCACCGAAGACCGCGGCTTGCCATTGGGCAGATGCTCGGGAAAGGTCGAACCACCGTTTTCACCCGGATGCTGGATCCCGACAAACAGGGTCTTCTGGTCCGGCGAGAAGCTGATCCCTGTCACTTCACAACCTACCGGGCCAACCATGAAGCGGCGAATCTCGCCGGTTACCGGGTCGGCACAGAGCATCTGGTTGTTGCCCATGCCGGCAAAGTCTCCGGCGTTGCTCGAATCGCCATCGGTGAGAATCCACAAGCGTCCGGCCTTGTCGAAGCCCAGACCGTCCGGGCTGTTGAACATGTTCTGTGGCGTGATATTCGACGATCCGCCTTTGGGTGTGCCGGCGTGAACCCCCGGATTACCGGCGACGACGAACAGGTCCCAGGCAAAGGTTTTCGAGCCGTGATCGTCACGCTCGGTGCGCCAGCGCAGGATCTGCCCGTAGACGTTCTTCTCGCGCGGGTTCGGCCCGCCCACCGGTTGCCCGTCTTCGCCGCGTTTGGCGTTGTTGGTCAGCGTGCAGTAAACCTGGCCATCCTTGGGGCTGACCACGATCCATTCCGGGCGGTCCATGCGGGTGGCTTTCACCACACTGGCAGCCAGGCGGGCGTGGATCAGCACTTCGGCCTGATCGGCAAAGCCGCTGCTGGCATCGATGCCGTTTTTGCCATGGGTCAGTTCGATCCATTCGCCCTGGCCTTTCGGGTGATCGACGTTGCCGTCGCCGGCATCGAAACGCGCTACGTACAGGGTGCCGTGGTCGAGGATGTCGCGGTTGGCCTTGGGGTTCTTGTGGTCGATCTTGTCGCGGCTGACGAATTTGTAGATGAACTCACCGCGCTCATCGTCGCCCATGTACACCACGGCATGACCGTCGGCGGTTTCGGCCAGGGCGGCGTTTTCGTGTTTGAAGCGGCCCAGGGCCGTGCGTTTGACCGGCGTCGACTTCGGATCGAACGGATCGATCTCCACCACCCAGCCGTGACGGTTCAGCTCGTTGGGGTTCTTGGCCATGTCGAAGCGCTCGTCGTACTGGTGCCAGTTGATCTCTTTGCTGGTGGCCACCACGCCGTAGCGTTTTTGCGCCGGGTCGAATTTCTGCTCGGCGTTGCTGCTGCCGAAGCAGTCGGTGAAGTTCTCTTCACAGGTCAGATAGGTGCCCCACGGTGTCTTGCCGTTGGCGCAGTTCTGGAAGGTGCCCAGGACATTCTTGCCCTGTGGATCGGCGCTGGTTTTGAGCAGGGCATGTCCGGCGGCCGGGCCGCTCAGGGTGATGGGTGCGTTGCCGTGAATGCGGCGGTTGTAGCGCGAGCCCTGGACGAAATGCCATTGGCCGTTCTTGCGCTGCACTTCAATCACCGACACACCTTCACAGGCCAGCGCCTTGCGCACTTCTTCGGCCGATTGCGGCATGCCGCCGTGGGCGTAGAGGTAACGGTAGTTGGTGTATTCGTTGTTGATCGCCATCAGCGCCCGGTCTTTTTCGCCCGGAAATTCGAACAGGCTCATGCCGTCGTTGTTGTCGCCGAACTGGACTTCCTGATGTTCGGCGCTGCCGTTGCCGCTCGGGTCGAACGCCGGACCGTCCTTGTGCAGAGGCTGGCCCCAGCTGATCAGTACCGAGGACTTGTAGCCAGGTGGCAAGGTGATGGAGTCGCTGGTGGCGGCGGCAATGCTGTCGAAGCCCAACAACTGGCTGTTACCGGCGCTGACACTGGCGGCCATTACGCTGCGGCTCAGCAGATTGCCGCCGAGGAACATCGCAGCGCCGCACAGGGCACCTGCGCTGATGAAGCCGCGACGGCTGAGGCCGACCATGTTTTCGAGGTCGGTGGACTGGTTTTCTTCTAATAGGCTCATTTCAGGCTCCCTGCGGATTTTGCAGACACCTTAAAGATGAGTAATGAACCTTTTGTTGCAGTTTGCTTAAAGCGGCGTGCCCAGTAGAACCCGGGACGGCGAGAACTCCACGCGCACCGGCTTGCCGCAGGTCAACTCCGATGCTTGCAGAAGACTCGGTTCGACCAGGGCGCATAGGGTCAGACCGTTGGCCAGGGTGATGCGCACTTCGCTGGGGCCGTCGTCGGCGTCGAGGACTTTTTCGATGATGCCCCTGAGGCAATTGTTTCCAGGCGTTTCGACGGTGTCAGTTTGCAGTACGTCGAGCCAGCCGGCCTTGATCAATGCCACGACATCGGTGCCGATTTGCAGCTCCAGGCGCTCGGTGCTGTCGTGGGTGATTTGCGCGGTGACGATCAGGCCTTCGGCGACTTCAAGGCGAATCAGGTCGTTGCGCCCCTGAGGTTCAATCGCCACCACCTTGCCGTGTAACTGGTTGCGTGCGCTCGTGCGCAGCATCAGGCGCCCGAGCAGGTCCAGATCGCTCGCGTCTTCAGCGGCTTCCAGCACCTGGGTCTGCAAGGCTTGCAGCTTCTGGTACAGGCGCAACACCCGCTCGCCTTCGTTGGACAATCGCGCACCGCCGCCGCCCTTGCCGCCGACAATCCGCTCCACCAGCGGTTTCTGCGCCAGGTTGTTCAGCTCATCGATCGCATCCCAGGCGGCCTTGTAGCTCATGCCCGCGCTTTTGGCCGCCCGGGTGATCGAGCCTTGTTCGGCGATGTGCTGCAACAGGGCGATGCGCTGCGGACGGCGGACGATGTGCTGGGACAGCAAGGTGGGCAAAGACATGACAAGTCGCTTTGAGTGGTGACGATGGTCAGGAAGTTGGCCGCTTGGGTCGCGCGAGTCAAGTCAGGGTGTTTCGCCGGGTTTGGGCGTACGGGCCAGGCAATAGACGTCGACCCTCGCCGCACCGGCGTCCATCAGCAGGCGAGCCAGGGCCTGGGCCGTGGCGCCGGTGGTCAGTACATCGTCGACCAGCGCCAGGTGCAAGCCTTTGACGACGGCGCCGGGTGCCAGGGAGAAAGCGTTGCACAGGTTCTTTCGGCGGGCTTGGGCGTTCAAGGCCTGTTGGGCGTCGGTGTCCTGGTGGCGTAGCAGCAACCGTTCGTCGCAAGGGATATCGAGACTCGCACTCAGCCAGTTAGCCAGCATCGCCGCCTGATTGAACCCGCGCTGGCGCAGGCGTCGGATGGCCAACGGGACCGGAATCAGCGCATGGGGGCGCGGCAGGTCGTCTTCGAAGCGATGTTGCAGGTATTGAGCAAGAAGTTCGCCGAGCAGGCGGCCAAACGGCCACTTGGCGTTGTGTTTGAAGCGGGTGATCAGGCTGTCTACCGGAAAGCTGTAGGTCCAAGGCGCAATCACCTGTTCAAAGGCCGGTGGCTGCTTCAGGCAATGGCCGCAGGTGAGGCCCGGGGCCGGGAGCGGCAGGGCGCAGGCCAGACAGTGATCGCCGAGCCAGGGCAGCTCGATTTCGCAGGCTGTGCAGACAGGAGGGATACCGTCGGCCGGTTCATCGCACAAAAGGCACGATTGTTTGTTTTTTGACCAGATGTAAACCTGCCCTTCGTATCGTGGTTGACAGCGCATCGCTCTTCCTTAAATATGCCGAAACATCTGTGAAGCGGCTGTGACATTCCATTACCCAGCCGCATGCCAAAGCATAATTCAAAGGAAACGCCCATGAGCGCCAGCACCACTGCAACCCTGCGTCATGACTGGACTTTGGCCGAAGTCAAAGCACTCTTCGTTCAGCCATTCAATGACCTGTTGTTCCAGGCGCAGACGGTGCACCGTGCGCATTTCGACGCCAACCGCGTCCAGGTGTCGACCCTGCTGTCGATCAAAACCGGCGCCTGCCCGGAAGATTGCAAATATTGTCCGCAGTCCGGTCACTACAACACCGGCCTGGAAAAAGAAAAACTGATGGAAGTGCAGAAGGTCCTCGAAGAGGCCGCTCGCGCCAAGGCCATCGGTTCGACCCGCTTCTGCATGGGCGCGGCGTGGAAGCACCCGTCGGCCAAGGACATGCCTTATGTTCTGAAGATGGTTGAAGGCGTGAAAGCCCTGGGCCTGGAAACCTGCATGACCCTCGGTCGCCTGGATCAGGATCAGACCGAAGCGCTGGCCAAGGCCGGCCTTGACTACTACAACCACAACCTCGATACGTCGCCGGAGTTCTACGGCAGCATCATCACCACCCGCACCTATAGCGAGCGCCTGCAAACCCTGGCCTATGTGCGTGAGTCGGGGATGAAGATCTGTTCCGGTGGCATCCTCGGCATGGGCGAGTCGCTGGACGACCGCGCCAACCTGCTGATCCAGCTGGCCAACCTGCCGGAGCATCCGGAGTCGGTGCCGATCAACATGCTGGTGAAAGTCGCCGGTACGCCGCTGGAAAATGCCGATGACGTCGACCCGTTCGACTTCATCCGCATGCTCGCCGTCGCGCGCATCCTGATGCCGCAATCCCACGTGCGCCTGTCCGCCGGCCGCGAAGCCATGAACGAGCAGATGCAGGCCCTGGCGTTCTTTGCCGGCGCCAACTCGATTTTCTACGGCGAAAAACTGCTGACCACCGCCAACCCGCAGGCTGACAAGGACATGCAACTGTTCTCTCGCCTGGGCATCCTGCCGGAAGCCCGCGAAGAGCACGCCGACGAGGTGCATCAGGCGGCGATCGAGCAGGCCCTGGTGGAGCAGAAGAGCAGCGAGCAGTTCTATAACGCGGCCATCTGAAATTCGCTCCGGTTCCTCTGAAGGAGTGCGAAACCCCCTGTGGGAGCGGGCTTGCTCGCGAAGGCGTCAGTCCAGTCGACATCAATGTTGAATGTCAGTCCGTATTCGTCGGATCGCCGCCCGGAGCAAGCCCGCTCCCACAGGGGACATGTGTCATTTGATAGTCGAGGCCTGCATGTCTTTCGATCTCGCCGCACGCCTTGCCGCCCGTCGTGCCGAAAACCTCTACCGCCAGCGCCCGCTGCTCGAAAGCCCGCAGGGGCCGCAAGTAGTGGTCGATGGCCAGCCGTTGCTGGCGTTCTGTAACAACGACTACCTGGGCCTGGCCAATCATCCGCAAGTGATCGAAGCCTGGCGTGCCGGTGCGTCGAAGTGGGGGGTGGGCGGAGGGGCATCCCATCTGGTCATCGGCCATAGCTCCCCGCACCATGCCCTGGAAGAAGCGTTGGCCGACCTGACCGGTCGCCCGCGCGCGTTGCTGTTCACCACCGGCTATATGGCCAACCTCGGCGCGGTCACGGCGCTGGTGGGGCAGGGTGATACGGTGCTCGAAGACCGGCTCAATCATGCTTCGCTGCTCGACGCGGGGCTGTTGTCCGGCGCGCGGTTCAATCGTTACCTGCACAACGACCCGGTGAGTTTGGCCAAGCGCCTGGAAAAAGCCGCTGGCAATACGCTGGTGGTCACCGACGGCGTGTTCAGCATGGACGGTGATATCGCCGACTTGCCAGCGCTGGCCCGAGAGGCCAAGGCCAAAGGCGCCTGGTTGATGGTCGACGATGCCCATGGTTTTGGACCGCTGGGCGCCAACGGTGGCGGCATCGTCGAACACTTCGGCTTGAGCCAGGATGACGTTCCGGTGCTGGTCGGCACCCTTGGCAAGGCGTTCGGTACGGCGGGTGCCTTTGTGGCTGGCAGCGAAGAACTGATCGAAAGCCTGATCCAGTTCGCCCGTCCCTACATCTACACCACCAGTCAGCCACCTGCGCTGGCCTGCGCCACGTTGAAAAGCCTGGAACTGCTGCGCAGCGAACACTGGCGCCGCGAGCATTTGCAGACGCTGATCCGCCAGTTCCGCAAAGGTGCCGAGCAGATTGGCCTGGAACTCATGGACAGCTTCACGCCGATCCAGCCGATCATGATCGGTGACGCCGGGCGCGCGGTGCGCCTTTCGCAGATGTTGCGTGAACGCGGGTTGATGGTGACCGCGATTCGCCCGCCGACCGTACCCGCCGGCAGCGCCCGGCTGCGGGTCACGCTGACGGCTGCCCACAGCGAAGCCCAGGTACAGCTATTGTTAAATGGACTGGCCGATTGTTTTCAGCAACTGAAGCCGGAGCCAAGCCATGCGTGATCGTTTGATTCTGCTGCCCGGCTGGGGCCTTGGCGTTTCACCGCTGGAGCCTCTGGCGGCGGCCTTGCGTGGCCTGGATGAGCACCTGCATGTCGAGATAGAGCCGTTGCCGGAGCTGGAGTCGAGCGATCTTGAAGAGTGGCTCGATGAGCTTGATTCGACTTTGCCGCAAGACGTCTGGCTAGGTGGTTGGTCATTGGGCGGCATGCTCGCTTGCGAGTTGGCGGCCCGGCGTGGCGATCGCTGCTGTGGCGTGTTCACCCTGGCCAGCAACGCTTCTTTTGTCGCCCATGATCAATGGTCAAGCGCGATGCCCGGAGAAACCTTCGACGCGTTTCTGGCGGGATGCGAAGCCGATCCGCGCGCGACCTTGAAACGCTTTTCACTACTCTGCGCCCAAGGCGCCGAAGACTCCCGCGGACTGTCGCGGTTGTTGCTCGGCGGCGCCCCGAATACCGCCGCGCCAGTGCTGCTCAGTGGCCTGCAGGTGCTCGCACAACTGGATACACGACAGGCTCTGCAATCGTTCCGCGGTCCGCAACTGCATCTGTTCGCCGGCCTCGACGGGCTGGTGCCGGTGGAAGCGGCGGGCGAGTTACTGGCATTGCTGCCGGATGTCGAAATCGGTCTGATTGAACAGGCCAGCCACGCGTTTCTCCTGGAGGATCCCCACGGTGTGGCGGGGGCGATCCAGGCCTTTTTGCATGAGTCCGGCGATGACTGATTTATCCCTTCCCAACCTGCCCGGCGCCTTGCCTGACAAACGTCAGGTAGCCGCTTCATTCTCCCGCGCGGCGGCCAGCTACGACAGCGTGGCCGAGTTGCAGCGGGATGTGGGCAGACAATTGCTCGGGCGCATGCCGCAAGACTTCGTACCGCAGCGCTGGCTGGACCTTGGCTGTGGCACTGGGCATTTCAGTCGTGCCCTGGATGAGCAATTTCCGGGCAGTCACGGTGTGGCGCTGGACATCGCCGAGGGCATGCTCAACCACGCCCGGCCATTGGGCGGCGCCACACACTTCGTGGCCGGCGATGCCGAGCGCTTACCACTGCAGGATTCGACCTGCGACCTGATCTTCTCCAGCCTGGCGGTGCAGTGGTGCGCGGACTTCGACTCGGTGCTCAGTGAAGCCTTTCGAGTACTGAAACCGGGTGGCATTTTCGCGTTTGCTAGTCTGTGTGTAGGGACGTTGTTTGAATTGCGCGACAGCTGGCGCGAAGTCGACGGCATGGTGCACGTCAACCGCTTCCGGGAGTTTGGTGTTTATCAGCAGTTGTGTGCGGCCAGCGCCTTGAATGTGGTCAGTCTGCAAAACCTTGCGCATGTGCTGCATTACCCGGATGTGCGCAGCCTGACCCATGAACTCAAGGCGTTGGGTGCGCACAATCTCAATCCCGGGCGGCCGGGTGGCTTGACCGGCCGGGCACGGATTTTGGGTCTGATTGAAGCTTACGAACAGTTTCGTCAGGCCCAGGGCCTGCCGGCGACTTATCAAGTGGTGTACGCCGTTTTGGAGAAGCCCTTATGAGCGCAGCCTATTTCATCGCCGGCACGGATACCGATGTCGGTAAAACAACGGTCGCTGCGGGGCTGCTGCATGCGGCGCGTTCGGCGGGATTGAGCACGGCGGCGGGCAAGCCGGTCGCGTCCGGTTGCGATGTGACGCCCAAGGGCCTGCGCAACGCCGATGCGCTGGCCTTGCTGGCGGAGTGTTCGCTGCCGCTGACCTACACGCAGGTCAATCCGATGGCCTTCGAACCGGCCATTGCCCCGCATCTGGCGGCGCGAGAGGCGGGCGTGGCGCTGACGGTGCAGTCGTTGCTGACGCCGATGCGGCAGATCCTGGGCATGCAGGCGGACTTCACCCTGATCGAAGGCGCTGGCGGCTGGCGCGTACCCTTGGCGGATCAGGACAATCTGTCGGACCTGGCCATCGCTTTGAAGCTGCCGGTGATCCTGGTGGTCGGCGTGCGGCTGGGGTGCATCAGCCATGCCTTGCTGACCGCTGAGGCGATTGCCCGGGACGGTTTGCAACTGGCGGGCTGGGTGGCCAACATTATCGACCCCAAGACCTCGCGGCTGGAAGAAAACCTGGCCACCCTTGCCGAGCGTATCCCGGCACCGTGCCTGGGGCGTGTGCCTAAACTCAAGGTCGTCACGGCCGAGGCAGTGGCCGAGCACTTGCAACTGGACCTGTTGGACTGAGGTTTGTCGCATGGGGGCTTTGCCTATGGCAAGGCACTGTGCCATTAGTGTTTTTGACGGGTGTTTTGCCAGCCACTCTGCTTCAATGGCCGCTGTTGATCCTTTGAAAGGACGAGTTCTCCCATGGAAATCTCAGGAAACACCGCTTTTTATGCCGGTCTGAGCACTCTTCAGACGGGGCAGAACCGTGTCGATCAAGCCGTCGGGCAGATCGCCAACACGACGATCGAGCGTTCAGTCACCAGCCAGTCCTCCGAGGTGCAGGTCGATCGTCTGCGATCGGTTGATCGCAGCCGGCAATCGGACCTGGCCAGCAATGTGGTCGAAATGGTCCAAGGCAAGATTCAGGCGGAGCTGGGCGTGAAAATCGCCAAGGCAGCCGACGAAGTGCTCGGGACGTTGATCGATACCTACGCCTGATTCTTTAAAGAAATTTGCACCCTCCAGCGCCGCGCCTGTTCGCGGCGTTTTTCTGCGTAAGTCTTTCTTGTTCAACTAATCTTTTCGGTGCGGCGGGCTGCTTCGCAAGCGCGGCTGCGTTGTCGCGTGCCTGTGTGTCCAATCCTGCGATGACGAACGGCAAAAGATCGACGCTTGACAAGATTTGGGCGTAAACGTATGTTTCAAACAACTGTTTGATCGCAACAACAAATCAATGCGGTCGTTCATTCCCGGTTACATCAGCAGAGGTTTATCGCTATGCCTGACTACAAGGCCCCCTTGCGTGATATTCGCTTCGTTCGTGACGAGTTGCTCGGCTACGAAGCGCACTATCAGAGCCTTCCGGCTTGTGCCGACGCAACTCCGGACATGGTTGACGCCATTCTTGAGGAAGGCGCCAAGTTTTGTGAGCAGGTACTGGCTCCGCTGAACCGCGTGGGCGACCTCGAAGGCTGCACCTGGAGCGAGTCCGGCGTTAAGACCCCGACTGGCTTCAAGGAAGCCTACAAGCAATTCGTCGAAGGTGGCTGGCCGAGCCTGGCTCACGACGTAGAGCACGGTGGCCAAGGTCTGCCGGAGTCCCTGGGTCTGGCCATCAGCGAAATGGTTGGCGAGTCCAACTGGTCGTGGGGCATGTACCCAGGCCTGTCGCACGGTGCGATGAACACCATCTCCGAGCACGGCACCCCTGAACAGCAAGAGGCTTACCTGACCAAGCTGGTTTCCGGCGAGTGGACCGGCACCATGTGCCTGACCGAGCCGCACTGCGGCACCGACCTGGGCATGCTGCGCACCAAGGCCGAGCCTCAGGCCGACGGTTCCTACAAGGTTTCCGGCACCAAGATCTTCATCTCGGCCGGTGAACACGACATGGCCGACAACATCGTCCACATCGTTCTGGCCCGCCTGCCGGATGCACCGGCTGGCACCAAAGGCATCTCCCTGTTCATCGTGCCGAAGTTCATGCCGAACGCCGATGGTTCGGTTGGCGCGCGTAACGCTGTGTCCTGCGGTTCCCTGGAACACAAGATGGGCATCCACGGCAACGCTACCTGCGTGATGAACTTCGACGGCGCTACCGGTTTCCTGATCGGCCCGGCGAACAAAGGCCTGAACTGCATGTTCACCTTTATGAACACCGCACGCCTGGGTACTGCGCTGCAAGGCCTGGCCCACGCTGAAGTCGGTTTCCAGGGCGGCCTGAAATACGCTCGCGACCGTCTGCAGATGCGCTCGCTGACTGGCCCGAAAGCGCCGGACAAAGCCGCTGACCCGATCATCGTGCACCCTGACGTACGCCGCATGCTGTTGACCATGAAGGCATTCGCCGAAGGCAACCGTGCAATGGTTTACTTCACCGCCAAGCAGGTCGACATCGTCAAGTACGGTGTGGACGAAGAAGAGAAGAAGAAAGCCGACGCACTGTTGGCGTTCATGACGCCAATCGCCAAAGCCTTCATGACCGAAGTCGGTTTCGAATCGGCCAACCACGGCGTGCAGATCTACGGTGGCCACGGCTTCATCGCCGAGTGGGGCATGGAGCAGAACGTCCGCGACAGCCGCATCTCGATGCTGTACGAAGGCACCACCGGTATCCAGGCACTCGACCTGCTGGGCCGTAAAGTGCTGATGACCCAAGGCGAGGCCCTCAAAAGTTTCACCAAGATCGTCCACAAGTTCTGCCAGACCAACGAAGGCAACGAAGCGGTCCAGGAGTTCGTCGCTCCGCTGGCCGCACTGAACAAGGAGTGGGGCGAGCTGACCATGAAGGTCGGTATGGCCGCCATGAAAGACCGCGAAGAAGTCGGCGCGGCCTCCGTGGATTACCTGATGTACTCCGGTTACGCCTGCCTGGCCTACTTCTGGGCTGACATGGCGCGTCTGGCTGCCGAGAAACTGGCTGCCGGCACTTCCGAAGAGGCGTTCTACACCGCCAAGCTGCAGACTGCGCGTTTCTACTTCCAGCGCATCCTGCCGCGTACCCGCACTCACGTCGTAACCATGCTGTCGGGCGCCAACAACCTGATGGACATGAAAGAAGAGAACTTCGACCTGGGCTACTAAGCCTTAACGAAGTACTTGAAAAAGCCGCTGCTCCTTCGGGAGCAGCGGCTTTTTTTGCTTTAAAGGTTGCCGGTGAAATGAATGGTTGGAACGGCCTTTGAAAAATACCTCAGTAATTCACTCAGCAACTCGGGCTTCCTGCCGTTACAGTGGTGGGCACATTGCCATCTATTGATTTGACGGGTCGGAGCTTTACCCTTGCCGCGCTCATCTGCTGTACGTTTCAGTCATTTCCTGCCGTCATTAGTGCTGTTACTGGCGGGGCTTGCGGCTGCTTACATCAAGGATCTGAACGTCTTCTTCACGTCGCTGTTCAACGTGTTGCCCACCCTGGTGTTGTTGCTCGGGGGCGCCTATTGCGCGGTGTACCGACGCCAGCGTGAACTGTTTCTGATGGTCACGGTGTACATCGCCTACTTCCTGCTCGACACCCAGACCGACTATTACCGCGACAACGGCAAGGTGCGTGACGATGCCGCCGTGGTCTTTCATTTGTGTTGCCTGCTGCTGCCGCTGTTGTTTGGCGTGTTCGCGGCGTGGCAGGAACGCACCCATCTGTTCCAGGACATGGTGGCGCGCTTCGCGGTCTTGCTCGCGGTCGGCAGCGTAGCGCTGGGGCTTGAGCAAAGTTATCCACACGCGCTACTGATCTGGCTCTCGGAGATACGCTGGCCTGCCTTGCATGGCGCCTGGATGAGCCTGATCCAGTTGTCCTATCCGGTGTTCATCGCTGCGTTCCTGCTGCTGGCCTGGCAATACTGGCGCAACCCGCGACCGCTGCATGCCGCGCAATGGGTGGGGCTGCTCGGGTTGTTCTGGATGTTGCCGAAAACCTTCATCCTGCCGTTCACGCTGAACATCATGTGTAGCCAGGTGATGCTGATGATCGCCGCCGCCGTTGCCCACGAAGCCTATCAAATGGCCTTCCGCGACGAACTGACCGGACTGCCGGGCCGTCGTGCGCTGAATGAACGCCTGCAACGGTTGGGGCGCAACTACGTGTTGGCCATGAGCGACGTCGACCACTTCAAGAAATTCAACGACACCCACGGCCACGACGTCGGTGACCAGGTGCTGCGGCTGGTGGCCAGCAAGCTGTCGAAAATCGGCGGTGGCGGTAAGGCGTATCGCTATGGCGGCGAGGAATTTGCCCTGGTGTTTGCAGGCAAGACCCTCGAAGAGTGCCTGCCGCACCTGGAGGTCATCCGCGAGTCCATCGCCACTTACAACATTCAGCTGCGCAATCAGGAAAATCGCCCGCAGGACGATAGTCAGGGGCGTCAGCGGCGTGCCGGTTCCGGTGCGTCGAGTGTGTCGGTGACGGTCAGTATCGGTGTTGCGGAGCGGATCGACCAACGCACCCCCGAAGAGGTACTCAAGTCCGCTGACCAGGCGCTCTACAGCGCCAAGGGCGCCGGGCGCAACTGCGTGATGGCGTTCGGGCAGAACCGCCGTGGCGCCGTGCGCATGGACACCGCTACGGTTGAGTGATGATGGCGCATTCAGCGAGCGCAAAATGATTGTGAGGCGTGGTCGGCAGCAGTAGGTTGGAGAAATCTGCCGACGGAGAATGACCATGCCCGAGTACAAAGCTCCCTTGCGCGACATGCGCTTTCTGATCGACCACGTCTTCGACTTTCACCGCAATTACGCCGCGCTGGGGGCCACCGATGCCAGCCCGGACATGGTCAATGCGATCCTCGAAGAAGGGGCGAAGTTCTGCGAAAACGTGCTGTCGCCGCTCAACCGCAGTGGTGATGAAGAAGGCTGCCATTTCGACAATGGCGTGGTCACCACCCCCGCGGGCTTCAAGCAGGCATTCGCCCAATATGTCGAGGGCGGCTGGCATGGCCTGGCGGCGGATCCGGTTTACGGCGGTCAAGGGTTGCCGATCTCCCTGGGCCTGGTGATCAGCGAGATGGTGGGTTCCAGCAACACCTCATGGGGCATGTACCCCGGCCTGACCCACGGTGCGATGTCGGCGATCCACGCCCATGGCACCGAGGCGCAGAAGCAGACCTATTTGAAGAAGCTTACCGCTGGCCAATGGACCGGCACCATGTGTCTGACCGAAGCCCATTGCGGCACTGACCTGGGCATCATCAAGACCCGCGCCGTACCTGCGGCCGATGGCAGCTACGCGATCTCCGGCAGCAAGATCTTTATCTCCGCCGGCGAGCACGACATGAGCGCCAACATCATTCACCTGGTGCTGGCCAAATTGCCGGACGCACCGGCCGGGACCAAGGGCATTTCGCTGTTCATCGTGCCCAAGTTCCTGCCCGATGCGACGGGCGAAGCGGGCGAGCGCAACGGCGTGTCCTGCGGCTCGATCGAACACAAAATGGGCATCAAGGCCTCGGCCACCTGCGTGCTGAACTTCGACGAGGCCAAGGGCTTCCTGATCGGCGAGCCGAACAAGGGACTCAACTGCATGTTTACCATGATGAACCACGCGCGGCTGGGCACTGGCATGCAAGGGCTTTGTCTGGGGGAGGCGAGCTTCCAGGGCGCGATAAAGTACGCCAACGAGCGTTTGCAGATGCGCTCGCTGACCGGCCCGAAAGCGCCGGAAAAAGCCGCCGACCCGATCATCGTGCACCCTGATGTGCGGCGGATGTTGCTGACCATGAAAGCCTTCAACGAAGGCAACCGCGCGCTGACCTATTTCACCGCGCAGTTGCTCGACGTTGCACACCTGTGCCCGGATGAAACGGCGCGCCAGGACGCCGAAGACCTGTTGGCGTTCCTCACGCCGATCTGCAAAGCCTTCATGACCGACACCGGGCTGGAAGTGACCAACCATGGCATGCAGGTGTTTGGCGGCCACGGGTTCATTCGCGAATGGGGCATGGAGCAACTGGTCCGTGACTGCCGGATCGCACCGATCTATGAAGGCACCAACGGCATTCAGGCGCTGGACTTGCTCGGGCGCAAGGTACTCGGCAGCCAGGGCAAGCTGCTGCGCGGCTTCACCAAAATCGTCCATAAGTTCTGCGCGGCGAACGCCGAGCATCCACAACTGGCCGGGTATGTGGCGCAGCTCAATCAACTGAACCAGCAGTGGGGTGAGTTGACCACCAGGGTCGGAATGGCGGCGATGAAAAACCCGGACGAAGTCGGTGCCGCGTCGGTGGATTACCTGATGTACAGCGGTTACATCATCCTTGGCTACCTGTGGTTGCGCATGGCGCTGGTGGCTCAGGCGCAACTCGATGCCGGCAGCGGCGATGGCGACTTCTGCCGGGGCAAACTGGCGACCAACGAGTTTTACTTCAAGCGTCTGCTGCCACGCACTGCCGCTCATCGGGCAGCCATAGAGGCGGGTAGCGATTGCCTGATGCAGTTGCCGGCGGAGTTGTTTGCGCTTTAGTCATAAAAGTCCGTTACAAAGAAGCTCGCCTTGCGCGGGCTTTTTTGTTGATGACTAAAAATAACAAAACAGTCATGAGTTGACCCTATGTGTCGCAAAAGTTGTTGGGTTACACTCGACCCAACGAAAACACTCTTCCTGTGAATCATCTGTATAGATCTTGCGAGGTTTGCCATGGCTGACTACAAAGCGCCCCTGCGCGATATGCGCTTCGTCCTCAATGAAGTTTTCGAGGTTGCCAAACTCTGGGCCGAACTGCCTGCACTGGCTGAAACCGTGGATGCAGAAACGGTCGAAGCCATTCTGGAAGAAGCCGGCAAAGTCACCAGCAAAAGCATCGCACCGCTGAGCCGTGCCGCTGACGAAGAAGGTTGCCATTGGGCCGACGGTGCCGTCACCACTCCGGCAGGCTTCCCACAGGCTTATCAGACCTACGCTGAAGGCGGTTGGGTCGGTGTCGGTGGCGATCCGACCTACGGTGGCATGGGCATGCCCAAGGCGGTTTCGGCGCAGGTCGAAGAAATGGTCAACTCCGCGAGCCTGTCGTTCGGCCTGTACCCGATGCTGACCGCCGGTGCTTGCCTGTCGATCAACGCCCACGCCAGCGAAGAGCTGAAAGCGGCGTACCTGCCAAACATGTACGCCGGTGTATGGGCCGGTTCCATGTGCCTGACCGAGCCGCACGCCGGTACTGACCTGGGGATCATCCGTACCAAGGCCGAGCCTCAGGCTGACGGTTCCTATAAAGTCAGCGGCACCAAAATCTTCATCACCGGCGGCGAACACGACCTGACCGAGAACATCATTCACCTGGTACTGGCCAAACTGCCGGACGCACCGGCGGGGCCGAAAGGTATTTCGCTGTTCCTGGTGCCGAAGTTCATGGTCAATGCCGATGGCAGCCTGGGCGCGCGCAACCCGGCGAATTGTGGTTCGATCGAACACAAGATGGGCATCCAGGCGTCCGCGACCTGCGTGATGAACTTCGACGAAGCCGTGGGTTACCTGGTCGGCGAGCCGAACAAGGGCTTGGCGGCGATGTTCACCATGATGAACTACGAGCGTCTGGGCGTCGGTATCCAGGGCCTGGCCACTGGCGAGCGCTCGTACCAGAACGCCGTGGAATACGCCCGCGACCGTCTGCAAAGCCGTTCGCCAACGGGCGCGCAGAACAAGGACAAAGTGGCTGACCCGATCATCGTCCACCCGGACGTGCGTCGCATGCTGCTGACCATGAAAGCCTCGAACGAAGGTGGCCGTGCGTTCTCCACCTACGTGGCGATGCAACTGGACACCGCCAAGTTCAGCGAAGACGCAACCACCCGCAAGCGTGCGGAAGACCTGGTGGCATTGCTGACCCCGGTGGCCAAGGCGTTCCTGACCGACCTCGGCCTGGAAACCACCGTACACGGCCAGCAGATCTTCGGCGGCCACGGTTACATCCGTGAGTGGGGCCAGGAGCAGCTGGTGCGTGACGTGCGCATCACCCAGATCTACGAAGGCACCAATGGCATTCAGGCGCTGGACCTGGTCGGACGCAAGATCGTGGGCAGCGGCGGGGCGTTCTACAATCTGTTCGCCGACGAGATTCGCCACTTCACGGCAACCGCCAGCGCGGACCTCGCCGAGTTCACCAAGCCACTGAACGACGCCGTAACCACCCTCGATGAACTGACCGCGTGGTTGCTTGACCGTGCGAAGAGCAATCCGAACGAAATCGGCGCGGCGTCGGTCGAGTATCTGCAGGTGTTCGGTTACGTGGCATACGCCTACATGTGGGCCCTGATGGCCAAGGCGGCTTTCGGCAAGGAAGCGCAAGACGATTTCTACGCCAGCAAATTGGGTACGGCTCGCTTCTATTTCGCCCGCCTGCTGCCGCGCATTCACTCGTTGAGCGCGTCGGTGAAGGCCGGTAGCGAATCGTTGTTTCTGCTGGATGCAGGACAATTCTGATGAAGTAACGTTATGTAAGCATTCTCTTACATAACGTGCTGCTGTTCTCCCATAGATGCAAATTGGATCCACAGCTAATCTACTTCTCATGGACGTAGCGCAGGAAGCGCAAAGCAACAACAGGGACACGTAGGATTCTGCCAGGACGGCGGAGTGAAATGGATGTCAGGGAAACAGTCTGCAAAGCCCCGCTTCGGCGGGGTTTTCTTTTGCCTGAAGAAAAGTTTTCAGCTTGTCCCATCCAGAGCCTGCGCGCTGTTCAAGCGCCCGTCCGGGCCGTTTATCACCTCTTCCAGCAATGTCCGCAGCAATGCCAGCGAGGCCTGCTGCCGTTGCACATCCCGACACACCAGACCGACCTTCAGCGGCACCCGGGGTTCGCTCAGGGGCTTCCACAACAGTTCGTGGTTGCCATGGGTCTTTTGCGAGCGACCGGGCAATACCGTCGCCAGGCGCGTGTGGGGCAGGCTGTCGAGGATGCCGGCCATGTTGTTCAGCTCGGCTTGCACCTGTGGGCGACGACCAAGGCTTGTCAGCTGTGCCTGCCAGATCTGCCTGATCTGAAATTCTTCGCCCAGCAGCAACATCGGCAGTTCGGCCGCCTGACTCATGGACACTTTCTTGAATTCACGCAGCGGATGCTCTGCCGGGATGACCAGGGTCAGTTCATCTTCGTACAGCATCACGCCATGCAAGCCAGGCTGGCGGGGCGGCAGGTAGCCGATGCCGATATCCAGAGAACCGTTGAGCAGTCGCCGCTCGATTTCCAGGCCGGTCAGTTCATAGATCTGCACCACCAGATGCGGCTGCGCCTTGCGCACCCGTTCGAGCATCTGCGGAACGAGGCTGGTGTGCACGGTCTGCAACACACCGATGGCCAGGGTGCGCAGGGCCTGCCCCTTAAAGTTGCCGAGCGCTTCCCGTGCCCGTTGCAGACCATCGAGCAAAGGCAGTGCGTGGTTGTACAGCGTGTGCGCCGCGAGGGTCGGCAACAGGCGTTTGCTGCTGCGCTCGAACAGGCTCACCTCGAGGTTTTGCTCGAGGTGGCGGATTTGCTGGGACAGCGCCGGCTGGGAGATGGACAGACGCTCGGCGGCCCGGCCCACGTGGCCTTCTTCGTAAACCGCGACGAAATAACGCAGTTGCTTGAAATCCATAAGTAATGCTTATCGAAAATGCTGGGAAATCGAAATGGCTGAACGCCTCGCCTGAGCCTAGTCTAACCGCATTCACAGGGCTTACAGGGCCACAGAGTGCGATGAATACCCTTTGCTTCGATGGTATTTACATAGGTAAGGCAAAAAACCTCATCAGAGGTTTTGTCAGATGAATCTGTTCAGTCTGCGCCGCAGTCCACCCAGTCTTGATGATCTGGTCATGGACGCCTTCCTGCCATCCCAAGGCGATAACCTTTCCAGCGAGTACTTGATGCCCAGTGTCGAGCGGCCGAAACAGATATTTGTGCGTGGCCAGGGTTCATGGTTGTGGGACAGCGATGACCGTGCGTACCTGGATTTTTCCCAGGGCGGCGGGGCCAACAGCCTTGGTCACAGCCCTTCGGTACTGGTCAATGCAATCACATCCCAGGCTCAGTTGCTGATCAATCCGGGTTTCGGCCTGCACAATCGCGGCATGCTCAGCCTCGCCGAACATCTGTGTGCCAGCACCGGCAGTGATCAGGCCTACCTGCTCAATACCGGCAGCGAAGCCTGTGAGGCGGCGATCAAACTGGCGCGCAAATGGGGTCAACAGCATCGCGGTGGTGCGTCGCGCATCATCGTGGCCAACAACGGTTGCCATGGCCGCAGCCTGGGGACGATTTCGGCGTCGGACAGTTCGACATTGGCCAACCGTTTCGAGCCGCAATTGCCAGGCTTCAGTCGTGTCCCGTTCAATGATCTGCCAGCGTTGCATGCGGCCGTGGATGAACGGACCGTAGCGATCATGCTCGAGCCGATCCAGAGCGAAGCCGGCGTGATCCCGGCCACCGCGCACTACCTCAAGGGCGTCGAACGCTTGTGCCGTGAACTCGGCATTTTGCTGATCCTTGACGAAGTGCAAACCGGCATCGGCCGTTGTGGCACCTTGCTCGCGGAACAGTCCTGTGGCGTCACGGCGGATATCGTCGTGCTTGGCAAAGGCTTGGGCGGCGGGGTGCCATTGGCCGCATTGCTGGCGAGGGGCAAGGCTTGCTGCTTCGACATTGGCGAGGTGACAGGCACTCATCACGGTAATGCGTTGATGACGGCGGCGGGACTTGCGGTGCTCGATACCGTGCAGGACAAGGTTTTCCTCAAACACATTGCAGAAGCCGGTCAACACCTGCGTGAAGGGTTGGAGCGTCTGGCCCATCGTTACGGTCACGGCGAGTTGCGCGGACAAGGGCTGCTTTGGGGGCTGACGCTGTCGGACGATTCCGCCGACGCGGTGGTCAAGGCCGCGCTGTATGAAGGCTTGTTGCTCAATGCACCACAACCCGACTGCCTGCGCTTTACCCCTGCGCTCAATGTCAGCAACGCCAACATCGATGAAATGCTCCTGCGCCTGGCGCGTGCCTTCTCCCGAGTACGCACCGCGCAATTGCAGTGCCGCAAAGGGATTGCCGTCTGATCCGGCGCGCCCTGCACACATTCCAGAACCGTCTCGCGGTAATACGCACGCCCTACGCCCGACACTTTTGGCGTGGGGCGTTTTTTTGTGGCCGGCCTTTTCCAAAGGCAATTTCGGCTTGAGCGGTTAGCACATCAATGGCTTTCTAGCGTGCATCGGCAGGGAGTGCCGGTGCCAGCGAAACTGTATTACCTTCGCGTTGGTTTTGATTTCTATACCACTGGGTGGTATGTTTTATGGAAGGGATGCCGATGTCACCAAGGTTGTTCAAGACAAAGCGCTTCGCAATGCAGGCCGCCAAGGCCTGGATCGGTGATGACGAACTCCGGGAGGCATTCACCGAAATGCTCAATGGTCAGGCTGACAATTTGGGTGGCGGGGTCTGGAAGAAGCGTTTGAATGCCAACCGCCATCGCTCGATTATCCTGGCCAAGGGCGGTGCTCATTGGGTCTATCAGTTCCTGTACGCAAAAAAAGATCAGAGCAATATCAGTCCCAGGCATCTGCTCGACTTGCGAGAGTTGGCCAAGACATATGGTGGACTGACCGAAATGCAAATTCAGCGTTTGCTGGATGCAAAGGAGTTTGTGGAGATACCAAATGAGTAAAAAATTCAAAAGTGAGCTATCGGAATCGATCCACGAATCGGCCAGTGCCTTGTATGCCATAGGTGCAATCAGCAAAGCGACCATGCGTGAATTCGATGAATCCTGCCTTGCAAGGGTGCCGGATGCGATTCCCGCGCAGGAGATCAAGGCATTGCGCGAGCGCAACAATGTCAGTCAACCTGTGTTTGCGCGCTACCTGAACACCAGTGCTTCCACGGTCAAGCAATGGGAAGCAGGGGATAAGCACCCCAGTGGCATGGCGCTGAAGTTGCTGAGTATCGTGCGCAAACACGGTCTGGAGATACTCGCCTGAGAAATCGGGCTGAACCCTGACAAACGGTACAGGTCGATTAGCTGTAGGGCTCGAACGAGTCCACCCCAATCAGGAGCTGCCCCATGGACTTCATTCGCATCATCATCGCCATCCTGTTGCCGCCACTGGGTGTGTTTCTGCAAGTAGGATTCGGCGGGGCGTTCTGGCTGAATATTCTGCTGACGTTGTGCGGTTACATTCCGGGGATCGTGCATGCGGTGTACATCATCGCCAAGCGCTGAGTAGAACGTCGGCAGGTAGACCGCCTTCGCGAGCAGGGCTCGCGATTGAGGCGCCACCGTTTCGGCAATGAGCGCAGGCTTCAGTTCACTGAGTCCATCACCCGCCGATAAAACAACCACTCCTGCTCCAGCGCATGGGCCTGGTTACCGGCCTTGCGAAAGCCATGGCGTTCATCGGCGTAGTAATGCGCTTCGACCAGGATACCGTTGTCTTGCAGCGCCGTGACCATGTCGCGGGTTTGTTGCGGGACGACCACGGCATCCAGTTCTCCTTGAAAGAAGATCATCGGCACGCGGATGTTGCCGGCATGCAGCAGCGGCGTGCGGGCGGCGTAGCGTTCGGCATCCAGTTGCGGATCGCCGATCAGCCAGTCCAGATAGTCGCTTTCGAATTTGTGGGTCGCGCGCCCCAGCGCCACCGGGTCGCTGACCCCATACAGGCTGGCGCCAGCGCGGAACACGTTGTGAAAAGCCAGGGCGCACAGGCTGGTATAGCCGCCAGCGCTGCCGCCGCGAATGAATGCCTTCTCGCCGTCGATCAAGCCACGGTCGTTGAGGTAACTCACCACGGCGCAAGCGTCTTGCACATCCACGTCGCCCCAACTCAGGTGCAGTGCCTGGCGATAGGCCCGGCCATAGCCGCTGCTGCCGCGGTAGTTGAGGTCGGCGACGGCGAAGCCCCGCTGTGCCCAGTACTGGATACGCGGATCGAGCATCGGGTAGCACGCCGAGGTCGGGCCGCCATGGACGAACACCACCAATGGCGGTTTCGCCGCGCCGGTCATCGCCGGGTAGAAGAAGCCGTGGGCTTCGCCTGAGCCACTTGGGTAGCGCAAGGTTTGCGGGCGGCTGATCTGTTCGGGAGCAAGCGGTGCGATGCCGCCGGCCAGTACTTGCACTTGCCGGCTCTGGCGGTCAATGGCGATGACGGCAGTTGAGCTGACGGGCGACGCCGCGATGCAATAGATGAACTGCTCATCCACGGCGAGATGGCGAAAGCGGCTGTAGTCGCCGGTGAAATCGGCGCTGGAATCGCCGCCTATGCCCAGTCGGCCAAAGCCACCCTCGGTCCAACTGGCCAGATAACTGTCGTCGCCCAGCGGCAACCAGGTGCTGCCGCCGAGTTGCCAAGGCGCGGGGCCGTGGTCGGCGGCCGCACTTGGCAATGGGCTCAAGCCTTTTTCAGTTTCTTTCCATGGCTGCCAGTAACCTGCGCGATCCGTCAGGCAATACAAGCGACCGTCGGCATCGAACCGCGGTTGTTGCACAGACTCTTGAACGCCGTCGCCGGCCACACAACGAGCCTCGGCAAAGCCACCGTTGGCGAGGCCTTCAGCAACCATCAAACGTGTCGCTGTCCATGGCTGATCCGGACGACTCCACTCGATCCAGGCCAGGCGCCGGGCATCAGGGCTCAGCGTCGGCGCCGAGTAGAAATCAGCACCTTCGGCCAGCAGGTGACGTGCGCCATCCAACAGATCGATTGCCACCAGCCGGTGTTGATCGCGATGCTCCTCGACCGCCAGCACTTGTCCGTTGGCGAACTGCAGATCGCCATATCGGCACGCACCGGAGGTCAGCCTTTCGGGCGCTTCGTCTTGCAGTGATTGCCGATACAACTGCTGGTCGGCCTCGTTGACGAAAACGATACCGTCGTCCGTCAGACAAAACGCGCCGCCGCCATATTCGTACACCCGACTGCGCGCGCTGAACCCCGGTGGCGTCAGGCATTTCGCTGCACCATCGCGCCAGTGCCAGATCCGGCACGCCGCGTCTTCGGGGCGGTACTCGTTCCAGAACAGGCCCTGCCGCCCGACCTGCAGTTCGGCAAAGTCGATACCGGCGGCCACGGCTTTGGCAGCGCTGAAAGGTTCAGCTTTTGGCGATGAGGCGTGAGTTTCGTTCATTGCGAAAGGCCAGTTGGTCGATGGTCTGAGTGGCGCTCTCGGCTTCTTCGCGGGCCTTGAGGATCACGCCGTGTTGTGGCGACTTGCTGCACACCGGGTCGGCGTTGCTGGCGTCCCCCGTGAGCATGAACGCCTGGCAGCGGCAGCCGCCGAAGTCTTTTTCTTTCTCGTCACAAGAGCGGCACGGCTCGGGCATCCAGTCGTAACCGCGAAAGCGGTTGAAGCCGAACGAGTCATACCAGATGTGCTGCATGCTGTGGTCGCGCACGTTGGGAAATTGCACCGGCATCTGTCGGGCACCGTGACAGGGCAGGGCGGTTCCGTCTGGCGTGACCGTCAGAAAAATACTGCCCCAGCCATTCATGCAGGCTTTCGGGCGTTCTTCGTAATAGTCCGGCGTGACGAAAATCAGCTTGCACGGATGCCCTTCGGCTTCCAGTTTGGCGCGGTATTCGTTGGTAATGCGTTCGGCGCGCACCAGTTGTTCTTTGGTCGGCAAAAGCCCAACGCGATTGAGTTGCGCCCAGCCGTAGAACTGGCATGTGGCGAGCTCGACGAAGTCCGCCTCCAGGGCGATGCACAGCTCGATGATGCGGTCGATCTGGTCGATGTTGTGCCGATGGGTGACGAAGTTCAGCACCATCGGATAGCCGTGGGCTTTCACCGCCCGGGCCATTTCCAGTTTCTGCGCGAAGGCCTTTTTCGAACCGGCCAGCAGATTGTTCACCTGCTCGTCGCTGGCCTGGAAACTGATCTGGATGTGATCGAGCCCGGCCTTCTTGAAGTCGCTGATTTTCTGCTCGGTGAGGCCGATGCCGGAGGTGATCAGGTTGGTGTAGAAACCCAGCTTTCGGGCCTCGGCAATCAACTCGGCGAGGTCCTGACGCACCAGCGGCTCGCCACCGGAAAAGCCCAGTTGCGCCGCGCCCATTTCCCGCGCTTCGCGAAACACCTTGAGCCACTGCTCGGTGCTCAGCTCTTTGCCTTGCTCGGCGAAATCCAGCGGGTTGGAGCAATACGGGCATTGCAGCGGGCAGCGATAGGTCAGCTCGGCCAGCAGCCACAGCGGCAGGCCGATTTCAGGTTTGGGCGGTACTTGCACCGATGAATCAGGCAAGTTCGATCCAGTGCTGCGCACGGGCAACCTCCATGAATTGCTCGATGTCGTCACCGAGCTCGGGCACGCCAGGGAACTGCTGATCGAGCTCATTGATGATGGCCGCGACATCCCGTTCACCGTCAATCAAACCGCCGATCAGCGCGGCACTTTCGTTGAGCTTGATCATGCCTTCCGGGTACAGCAGCACATGGCCTTTTTGCGCCGGTTCGTACTGGAAGCGATAGCCAGGGCGCCAGGTCGGGGTCTTGCTGCGATCGAAACTCATAAGGTGATTCCTTTGTGCCAGACCCGTTCCCCGGTCACGCTGTGGTACGGCGGGCGTTTCAGTTCGTAGGCCATGCTCATGGCATCGAGCATGCTCCAAAGAATGTCCAGTTTGAACTGGAGAATTTCCAGCATGCGCTCCTGGCCTTCACGGGTGGTGTAGTGCTGCAGCGTGATCGCCAGACCATGCTCGACATCACGCCGTGCCTGGCCCAGGCGCGTGCGGAAATACTCGTAGCCGGCCGGGTCGATCCACGGGTAATGCTGGGGCCAGCTGTCCAGGCGCGACTGGTGGATCTGCGGGGCGAACAGTTCGGTCAGCGAGCTGCTTGCGGCTTCCTGCCAACTGGCGCGGCGGGCGAAATTGACATAGGCGTCCACGGCGAAGCGCACGCCGGGCAACACCAGTTCCTGGGAGCGCAGTTGGTCCGGGTCGAGGCCCACGGCCTGGCCCAGGCGCAGCCAGGCTTCGATGCCGCCGTCTTCACCGGGCGCACCGTCGTGGTCGAGCAGGCGCTGAATCCATTCGCGGCGGATCTCGCGGTCAGGGCAGTTGGCGAGGATCGCCGCGTCCTTCAGGGGGATGTTCACCTGATAGTAGAAACGGTTGGCGACCCAGCCCTGGATCTGTTCGCGGGTGGCCCGGCCTTCATACATCGCCACGTGATAGGGGTGATGGATGTGGTAATAGGCGCCCTTGGCGCGCAGGGCCGCTTCGAATTCGGCGGGGGACATTGGGGTGTCGGTCATTGCGGTTCTCCGGTGTACAACCGTTGAAATCTTGGGTGTCTGGTCGGACGCTTTCGCGGCGGTGCGGCGATCCGAGAAGCCCGCTCCCACAGGGGTTGTGTACGCCACAGATCCAATGTGGGAGCGGGCTTGCCCGCGAAGGGGCCCTCCGCTACAACACAATACTCATGCCGTCATACGCCACTTCAACCTGGCGCCGATCCAGCTCCGCCCGTTCCGACGAATCCTCATCAAGAATCGGGTTGGTATTGTTGATGTGGATAAGTACTTTGCGCTGGTTGGGCAGTTGCTCAAGCACTTCAAGCATGCCACCGGGGCCGTTCTGCGCCAGATGGCCCATCTCGCGACCGGTGCGGGTGCCGACGCCGCGACGCTGCATTTCATCGTCATCCCACAGCGTGCCGTCGACCAGCAGGCAATCGCTGCCAGCCATGATTTCCAGAAGCTCTGCATCCACCTTGCCCAGGCCCGGTGCGTAGAACAGTTTGCCGCCGGTGTTGAGGTCTTCGATGATCAGGCCGATGTTGTCGCCCGGATGCGGGTCGAAGCGATGTGGCGAGTAGGGCGGCGCGGCACTGCGCAAAGGCAGCGGGGTGAAGCGCAAATTCGGGCAGGCCGGTACGCTGAAGCTTTGATCGAGTTCGATCCGGTTCCAGGTCAGCCCGCCATTCCAGTGGTTGAGCATGGTGAACAGCGGGAAACCGGTGCTCAGGTCTTCGTGGACCATGTCGGTGCACCAGACCTGATGCGGGCAGCCTTCGCGCAGCATGAGCAGGCCGGTGGTGTGGTCGATCTGGCTGTCCATCAGGATGATCGCGCCGATCCCGGTATCGCGCAGGGCGCGGCCCGGCTGCATCGGGGCGAAGCTCTGGAGTTGGGCGCGGATATCCGGGGAAGTGTTGCAAAGCACCCAGTTCACGCCGTCGTCGGAAATCGCGATGGACGATTGCGTCCGCGCCTTGGCCCGCAGGCTGCCGTTGCGAAATCCCGCGCAGTTCACGCAGTTGCAGTTCCACTGGGGGAAGCCGCCGCCAGCAGCGGAACCTAGAATCTGGACAAACATGGACGCTCCATCATTTCAACGCTGAAAATAAAACGCCTCGGATAACCGAGGCGTTGTGCTGCATCTCTGTCAAAGCTGAGATTAGCGGCTTGCGAAGTACATGGTGACTTCAAAGCCAATACGCAGGTCGGTGTAGGCAGGTTTGGTCCAGGCCATAAATTGAACTCCTCAGGTAGGGTGGGACAGCGCTATCTATAGGTATAGTCCACCTCAAGTCAGAGATGTTCCAGATAGTTAGGTTGCTATGTTACTCAAAATTTCAAAGAAATTGCCCGTGAAACTTTGAGAAAGCTCCTTGCAGCCCCGGTAATGATCATTTTGCCGCTTGCCATGGCGCGCCTGGCGAAGCGCTGTTGGCAAGGCACAGCCAGCCGCCTTCGGCCTGATTCAGGCGTTGGGCCGCAGCCAGTAGAGCGGTCCGGTCAATGCGCACTATGGCCTCGGGCAATTGCGTCAGATAATCCGACGAACGGCCGGCCAGCTTGCCCTGCCAAAGCAATTCGGCCGCTTGCGCCGTAGTGAGCGCAGCGCTGGAAAACTGATCCGCCAGGGCCTGGCGTTGAGCGTTGAAGCTAGTGTCGTCGAGTGCGTGGATCAGTTCCGGCAATCGATTCAGGAATTGCTCGGTGTGTTGCAGCAGCTCCACCGGCGCAACGCTTGGCGATTGCACGCCGAACAGCAACCCGGTTTGTCCGTGAATCTGCCGCAGGGCGCTGAACACCGCATAGCCGAGTTGCAGTTCCACCCGCAGGCGTTGGTAGAACGGCGTCTGACAGACATGCGCGAGCAAACGCCATGCAATTTCGTCGGCCAATTCCTGGGTGGCTGTCGGACAGAACAGCAGCAACGCGTGCTCGCTGGAGGCGGTATCGACATTGCTCCACAGGTGCTGTGCAAGGATAGAAGAGCGCGGCGTCAGTTGATTGTCCGGCGTGCCGGGTATGCGGCTCAAGGCCAGTCCCATGGCTGCCTGAGCCTGAGCCGATAACCCGATGGCCAGCCCATCCCAGCGCGCACTCGACCAGAGTGGCTGCACGTCGTCCGAGTTCGCGGTGTGCCCGAGGCAGTGATCGGGCAATGCCTTGAGCAGTTGTCGAATCGGAATCAACGCAACGCTGGTCGATTCGGCTTGTGAGACAGCGGCATCGGGTTTTGTCAGTTCTTTGAGCACATGCTCCAGGACGCTGGGCATCGGCTCCTGTAGCCCGTTCAGTTTGAGCAGCCATTCGTTGCCCGACGCACTGAAGGAAATATCCACACCAGCCTGGCGCGCGTCTTCGCGCAACGGTTGCAGGTGGTTTTCCAGCCGTGATTGAAGCTGGCTGCCGGGGGCCGGGTCCAGACGCCAGCGCAGATAAATCGCACCTTCAGCATCGTTGTCCGGCCATGCCTGACTGAACTGCATCGGCGAGCGTTCACGACGGCTGCGCGAGCGATCCTGGGCAAACGTGCGCAGGCCACGGTGGGCGCTGGTCTGGCCGCGAATCAATCCGGCGTTAGGTGTTGGTGCTTCGGCGCACAGGAACGGATTAGGTTCTGGCAATTGCCATGGGCCGTTGAAGTTATCCACAGCGCCGATTTGTTGAAGGATTTGCTTGAGGGCTGTTACACCCGGTTCGGATAACCCGACTTCGCGTTGTTCGCTGTCCAGGCGGGCCAGTTGCAAGGCACTGCTGATTTGCTGCTGGCGCTGGAGCAGGGTGGCGTACTCTTCGCGCAATCGGTTCCAGTCTTGCTCGGCAAAGAAACCGAGCCAGTCCAGCAGGCGTCCGCGGATGCCTGTTGCCGAGACTGTGGCAGGCAGGGTGAATTCGATATGAAGCAAGGCTTGCCCGGCGAACTGGTACAGCGGCTGGGCTTTCAGGTGATCGGCCAGCCCGCGCTCGCGCAGGTCCGCCAACAAGCCGCCGGGTTTTACCTGGTTCAGCCAATGGCACAGGAACGCCAACGCTTCGGCAGAGTTGTCAGGCAGTGTTTCGAGGGCAAACAGCAGGTCCAGACGTCGTTCGTCAGCCTGTTGATAACTTTTATCTGGCGCATCCATCAGCGGTATCGGCGCTTGCTGCGTGACTGTTTCGCCTTTGGCAATGACGCTGCCAAAGGCTTCTGCCATCGCTTTCAATTCATCGAGGCCCTGCGGTCCGGCCAGGCTCAGGGTCATTTGCCCGGTCTGGTAATAGCGCTGATAAAAACCCTGCAGCGCCTGCTGAAACTCCGGTTGTTGCAGTGGCAGACTGTCGCGATTGCCAGCATGAAAACCCCTTAGCGGATGAGCCTCGGCCAGTCCATTGAACAGCGCAAACTGCTGCTGCGCCTCGGCATCCTGCGACCAGGCGACAAACTCCGCCTGCAACACTTCCCGTTCCCGCTGCTGGTCGTCCGGATTCATACGCGGATGGGCGAGCATGTCTGACAAACGCTCAAGCCCACCGGCAAACGCCTGGGGCGGCAGTTCGAAAAAGTAGTCTGTGGTGCGTTCGCTGGTCCGCGCGTTTACCTGGCCGCCATGACTCTGGACGTAGGCCATCAACCCTTGCCCGGCAGGAAAACGCTCAGTCCCCAGAAACAGCAAATGCTCAAGAAAATGCGCCAGGCCAGGCCACGCCAGCGGCACATCATGGCTACCCGCGGCGACCCGTAACGCTGCTGCGCAACGCTTCAAATTCGGGGCATGACGCAGCGTCACCCGCAGGCCGTTGGCCAGGGTTTCAGTGTGGGGGCGAAGGGGATTCAACGCGGGCATGGGCACTTCCAGAACAGTGAAGTGCCAATGCTAGCGGATTAGGACTTGTTCAGCTCGCCGTAAAGCTCGGGACGACGATCGATCAGGTAGCGATTGGCGGCGCGGGAGTCGACCATCAACTGTCGATCCAGCTCGCCGACGATCAATGCTTCATCAAGGCCTGCCTGAGCGATGCGGCTGCCATCCGGCGCAGCGATGCTGCTTTGACCGCAATAGTGGATATCGCCTTCATGGCCGCAGTAGTTGGCGTAAGCCACATAACATTGGTTTTCGAAGGCGCGGGAACGCACGGTGACATCGGCGACGAAATCGAACGGAATCATGTTCGCGGTCGGCACCAGGATCAGTTCGGCACCGGCCAGGGCCAGGCGTCGGGCGTTTTCCGGAAACTCCAGGTCGTAGCAGATCAGGAAGCCGAGTTTCCAGCCGTTGAGTTCAACGACGGGAAACTCATCGGAACCTGCACTGAACATCGAGTGATCCAGATCGCCGAACAGATGGGTCTTGCGGTAATTGCAGATGCGCTCGCCGTTAGCGTCGATCAACTGCACGGCGTTGTAGATCTGCCCGTCCTCGGTGCGCTCGGGATAGCCATACAAAATGGCGATCCCGGCAGTCTTGGCAATGCGCGCAATCTGCTGTGCCGACTCACCGTTATGCACCTCCGCCAGCACGCTGACGGCATCGACGCCGATGTTGTAGCCGGTCAGGAACATCTCCGGCAGCACCAGCAGGTCGGCGCCTTTGGCTTCCAGCGCCAACTGATGCAGGCGTTGCAGGTTGCCAGCGACGTCCAGAGGCAGCGGCGGACATTGGTAAAGGGCTACGCGCATTTCGGATTCCTCTTACTCGGGCAGGGCGATCGGTCCGATCTCGTTGAATACATCTCCTGGACCCGGATTCTCGGCGTGAGTTGCACCGCCGAAGTGCTTCATGATGCCCCATACCGCGTTGAGCGAGGTCTGTACCGCGCCCTCAACCCAGGCAGGCGTCCACGAAACGTCGTCGCCGGCGATGAAAATCCCGCGCTGCTCGGCTGGCATGTCGTCCTGCATGAAGTGCGCGTACATGCGCTGGTTGTAGCGGTAGTGGCCGGGCAGGGCGCCTTTGAACGCGCCGAGGAAATGCGGGTCGGCTTCCCACGAAACGGTGATCGGATCGCCGATGATCCGTGCGGCGATATCGACCTTCGGGTAGATCTTCTTCAACGCATCCAAGGCCAGCTTCACGCGTTTTTCCACCGGCTGCGGGAGCATTTTCAGCGCATCGCTCATCCACGAGTACGACAGGCAGATCACCCCCGGCTTGTCGTCGCCGTTGTCGAACAGGTAGGTGCCACGGGTCAGGCGGTCGGTGAGGGTCATGCTCATCAGGTCGCGGCCGGTTTCCGGATCCTTGTCCTTCCAGAACGGGCGGTCGACCATCACGAAAGTTTTAGACGACTGCATGTAGCGGGTACGGTCCAAAGCCATCCACATTTTTTGCGAGAACAGGGTTTCGTCGCATTCGATCTGGGTGGTCAGCAGCCAGCTCTGGCAGGTGGTCAGCACGGCCGCGTATTCGCGGGTGTCGCCCCAGTTGTCGGTGACGGCGAAACGGCCGCCCGGCGCGTGGGCAATTTTCTTCACGCCGGTGCGCGGTGCGCCGTTGTGCAGCGAGCTGAGGCTGGTGCCCGCTGGCCAATGCGCGCAACGCTCCGGTACATGACGCCAGATGCCCTGGGGTACCTGTTCCACACCGCCAACCACCAGGTGCTGGTGATCGTCGCAGTTGGTCATCACCACGCGGAAGATTTCCAGCATCGAGTTGGGGAAGTCCGAATCCCAGCCACCGGTACCGAAACCGACCTGGCCGAACACTTCGCGGTGATGGAACGAGAGCTTGGCGAACGCCTTGGAGGTGGCGACGAAATCGTAGAAGGTGCGGTCGTCCCACAACGGAACCAGGGTGTTCCACAACTCTTTCAGACGTGGCACATCACGGTCGCGGATGGCTTGCTGGATATCGGAGAACTGCGAGCCGGCTTCCAGGGCATCGGCCCAGGCGTCAGCCACTTCCTGGAACAGTGCAGGAAGGTCCGACAGCTTCTGTGCGTAATGGGTCTGGCCTTCGAGGTCGATCACCGTGCTGCCCGACGCGGGTGTCAGCGGGTTAGGGAAAGGTTTGGTTTCCAGACCCAGTTTGTCGACGTAGTGATAGAACGCGGTGGACGACACCGGGAAGCGCATCCCGCCCAGCTCGGCAATGATGCCTTCGGCGCCATTGAACGCCTGGGAACGCAGACGGCCGCCCATTTTCGAAGCTTCGTAGACGACCGGTTTCAGGCCCAGCTTCATCAGCTCATACGCCGCCACCAGGCCGGCAATCCCGCCGCCGACAATCGCCACTTCGGCACCGTGATTATGCTCGGGAATACTGCCCAGCCCGGCCGGATGCTCAATCCAGTCGTCGAAGGCGAAAGGAAAATCCGGGCCGAAAATGGTGACTGGTTTCTTACCGTCTGCAGGATGGCGATTGTTCTTGTTCATGGCTGACCTTGCTGGCGACCCGACGCGGGATGCGCATCTGAGTATAGGAAAAGATGTCAGCCATTCTAGAGAGCGCAGAACACGTTATTAAGACGCAAAGTGTCGTCATTTTGATGTTTGTTTGATCAGTATGACGAACTATCAATGCGCACTGACCACTGTGGGAGCGAGCTTGCTCGCGATAGCGCCAGTTCAGTCACGGATGAACCCAGGCCTGAAAACTCAAACCGGCTGCCCCCGATCAATCTTGCTACTCAAGATGATCGACGTCGTGGTCTTCTCCACCCCATCCACACTGCCAATCTGATCCAGCAACTGATCGAGTTGCTCCGGCGAATCGGTGCGCAACCACGCCACATAATCAAATTCGCCACTCACCGCGCACAGCTGTTGCACCTGCGCCATTGCGCTCAGGCGTCGCAACACTTCCTTGCCGGAACGCGGTTGCACAGTGATCCCCACATACGCCTGCAACCCGCCATCCACCACGCGCTGGCCGAGGCGCACGCCGTAACCGGTGATCACCTTGGCCTTTTCCAGCCGCGCCAGGCGCGAAGTGACGGTGGTACGGGCGATGCCCAGTTGTCGGGCGAGCATGGCCACGCTCTCGCGGGCGTTGATCTGCAGGGCGGCAATCAATTGGCGGTCGATTTCATCGAGAACGGGCGTGCGAGTGTCAGGCAAGGGGTTATCTCCAGGGGCATGGATCAGTGCGCAAGCATGTTACAGGCAGTTCCTGCAGGACGCTCGCGACGGCGATTTGATCTAGCCTCAATACCGTTCATGACATTTTTGCCTGCGACAAATTGCCATAAGTAACTAGGTAGTACATTATTCCGTCCTTGTCACAAATGGGGAAAATTTCCGACATGAACAATTCTGGGGCTGCCGCCGGCAGCAAATGGTTGCTGGCGGGGCTGGGTGTGCTGATTGCACTGATCGGGCTCGGCCTGGCCGGTGGCGGTGGCTATCTGATCGCGCTGGGTGGCAGCTGGTATTTCCTGCTGATGGGGCTGGCAATGCTGGCGTCCGGGTTGATGATTGCCCGGCGCAAGCCGCTCGGCGCCTGGCTGTATGCTGTGGCATTGCTCCTCACTGCGATCTGGGCCGTTTGGGATGCGGGCCTCGAGTACTGGCCGCTGGTCTCGCGGGTACTGACCTTCGCCGTGATCGGTCTGGTGGTGGCGTTGATCTATCCGACCCTGGTCCGTGCTTCGGGCGCGACCGCTGGGCGTGGCGCCTACGGTCTGGCTGGCATTCTGGGCGTGGGCGTCGTTGCGACGATGGCCTACATGTTCGTGCCGACCCATGTGGTCAAAAACACCACCGTACCTGCGGTAACGCCGGTCACTCCGGGCACCGAGCAGAAAGACTGGGCCCACTGGGGCAACACCACCGCCGGCAACCGCTTTGCCGCGCTGGACCAGATCACCAAAGGCAACATCGACAAATTGCAGGTCGCCTGGACCTTCCGCACCGGTGACATCCCGCAAAGCACCGGTGCCGGCGCCGAAGACCAGAACACTCCGCTGCAAATCGGTGACACGGTCTACACCTGCACCGCCTACGGCAAAGTCTTCGCCCTGGATGCCGACACCGGCGCCCAGCGCTGGAAGTTCGACCCCCAAGGCACCGCGCCCAACTGGCAGCGTTGCCGTGGCCTGGGCTATTCCGAAACTCCGGCGTCTTCGGACAATCAGCCAACCGCCTGTACGAAACGTCTGTTTCTGCCGACCGGCGATGCGCGCCTGATCGCTATCAATGCCGACACCGGCAAGCCCTGCGAAGAGTTCGGTAACCACGGCACTGTCGATCTGACCACTGACATGGGCGAAGTGAAGCCCGGTTACTACCAGCAAACCTCGACCCCATTGGTCGCAGGAGACGTGGTGATCGTCGGCGGCCGCGTGGCCGATAACTATTCCACTGGCGAACCGCCGGGCGTGGTGCGTGCCTACGACGTGCGCAGCGGTGAGCTGATGTGGGCGTGGGATCCGGGCAACCCGAACACCACCAAACGCCCACCGACCGGTGAGACCTATACCCGTGGTACGCCGAATGTGTGGTCGGCCATGTCCTACGACGCCAAGCTCGGTCTGGTTTACTTGCCAACCGGCAACGCCACCCCGGACTTCTTCGGCGGTCAACGCACCGAGCTCGACGACAAGTGGAGTTCGTCCATCGTCGCCATCGATGTGAAAACCGGGCAGGTACGCTGGCACTACCAGACCACCCACCACGACTTGTGGGACTTCGACCTGCCGGCGCAGCCGCTGCTGTACGACGTGCCGGACGATAAGGGCGGCACCCAGCCAGCCCTGGCGCAAGTCACCAAGCAGGGCGAGATCTTCCTGCTCAACCGCGAAACCGGCGTGCCGATTGCCCGCGTCGAAGAGCGCCCGGTGCCGCAAGGCAAGGTGCCCGGTGAACGCTACTCGCCAACCCAGCCGTTCTCGGTGGACATGCCGTCAATCGGCAACAAGACCCTGACCGAATCCGACATGTGGGGCGCCACGCCGTTTGATCAGTTGATGTGCCGCATCCAGTTCAAAGGCATGCGCCACGAAGGCGTCTACACCCCACCGGGCATGGACCGCGCCCTGCAATTCCCGGGCTCGCTGGGCGGCATGAACTGGGGCAGCGTCTCGGTTGATCCGAACACCAATTACATGTTCGTCAACGACATGCGCCTGGGCCTGGCCAACTACATGATCCCGCGCGACAAGATCAAAGCCGGGGCCAGCGGTATCGAAATGGGCGTGGTACCCCAGGAAGGCACGCCGTTCGGCGCCATGCGCGAACGTTTCCTCTCGGCGGTCGGTATTCCGTGCCAGAAACCACCGTTCGGCACCATGTCCGCCATCGACCTCAAGACCCACAAACTGATGTGGCAAGTTCCGGTCGGCACCGTGCAGGACACCGGCCCGCTGGGCATCCGCATGCACTTGCCGATCCCGATCGGCATGCCGACCCTCGGCGCATCGCTGGCCACCCAGTCGGGCCTGCTGTTCTTCGCCGGCACCCAGGACTTCTACCTGCGCGCCTTCGACACCGGCAACGGCAACGAAATCTGGAAATCGCGCTTGCCGGTGGGCAGTCAGTCCGGGCCGATGACCTACGTTTCACCGAAAACCGGCAGGCAGTACATCCTGCTCACGGTGGGCGGTGCGCGTCAGTCGACGGATCGTGGGGATTATGTGATTGCCTACGCCTTGCCCAAATAAGGGCTGAAGCTTCAGTCAGGATAGCCGCGCCATTGCGCGGCTTTTTCTTGGGCGAAAGAGCCTGTGTGGAAATCGGCTAGGATTGAGGCAGTCGAGGGTGCGAGGCGAAGAACATGACAATGAAGCTACCTGCTGCTGTACGGGAACGTGCCTTGCAGATCGCCCATCACGAAATGGGGCACTACGTGGTGGCCCGCGCCCTGGGGTTTGAAACGGGCGGCGTGACCCTGACAGTGAGCAAGGATTTGCGGCACCAGGGAGGGGCCTCCATTACCTTGGTGCGCCCGATTTCGTCGATGGAAGCCATGAAGGAACATCTGGAAGCCCGGATGATGGTGCTCCTGGCTGGCTCACTGGCGCAGACCCTGCCTTCAAAACCTTCAGCCGCCAAACGCGTCGATAAGCCCAAGGCCACCGCCATCCTCAAAGGCAAGCAGGGGGCGGAACAGGATTACGCAAAAATCAGGGAGCTTCAGCATCTGCTGCGAAATATCGTCTACCCGAATACTGATCCTGCGTCGGGTGTGCGGATAGCGGCGGAGCTTAAAGAGATGACAGATCGGCTGTGGCTGCGGACGCAAAAAATCATAGAAGATCAGGCCGAGACGATTGCCGAATTGGCTGTGGCGCTGGTGGACGGCATGGTCATCGTGGAGCAGTGGGGACGGCCGGCGGATACGTATGAGGGCATGCTGACGGGGCAGGAGCTGGAGCGGCGGCTGGCCGTGCAGGCCATGCCTTCATGATGTGTTTGAACTGAATAGCCGAAGCATTTGGCTCTAATCAGTCCCAAAAAGGGAACGCTCGGTCCCTATTTGGGAACTTTGAGGCTCTGTGTGTTTTATTGATCTGCTTGTGCTCTCGTTTGAGCAGGTTTGCGCGTCAGTACCTTCACCACATCATCAATCACCGCTTTGCTCATCGTCGTCAGGTAATGCGCGGCCCAGGCGTGACGGTCGGAATCTTGGGCGTAGGCGGCGTCCACGGTGAGGGACTTGGCGAGGAACAGCAGGTCGGAGGCTTGGGCCAGAGCGTCGGCGATGGGGACGTCACGGCAGACGTGGAACAGTGGTTGATCCGAGAGATATAGGAAGGGGGTGAAGCCGATGGTTTTCAGTTCTGAAGGATCGTGCGAGATGGTTTTGCTCATGATGTAACTCCTTAATCCAAGAAGCCGCCACGTTCGTTTCCAAGCGAATGGGTGGCAGCTGTACGCAGGTTGGAAAACCGGGGATCAAGGAAACCGGCACGCCCGAAAGCGTCCCACGCACAGCTGCCATAACACAGTTTCGCAGTCGTAAAAAACGACTGGAGTAGTGGTAGATTCTGCTGCGATTTGATCCGACGGGTTTCCAAGCCCGATCGCTGAATGGTCAGCGACGACCGGAGACTATCCCGTCAAAGAAAAGCGCAACAAGGCGGCAAAGTGCCCAAAAGCAAGGTTCGGAGTTTGCCTACAAGGTTTACGGACGTCATCCGATATTGCGACACCCTCTGTAAACGAAGACTGGCGCGACGAGCGATTTTCCAGGCCGGTGCATCCTCTGAGTAGTTGAGCCAAGCGCTGGGTTCCCACGTTGTCATGAGGGCGCTGAAGCAATTGGCGAAACGGCAAACCTACTGCGAGTAACCATCGTTAACAATTGACAGAGGAGTCAGAGTGGTTGGGCACCTCTGAAGCTCATACATTTATTCCTTTGAGGTTATATTCCTTTGGTGGCATATTTGTATGAAATGGGACGTCGAATACACGGATGAATTTGAGGCCTGGTGGGATCACCTGAACGAGTTCGAACAGGACTCGGTTCAGGCCACAGTGATGTTGCTGGGCGAGGATGGCCCACACTTGGGTTTTCCACATACCAGCGATATCAAGGGTTCACGGCATGGCAACCTTCGTGAGTTAAGAGTGCAGCACGCTGGCAGGCCGTACCGTGTGCTGTACGCGTTTGATCCACGGCGCAGTGCGATTCTGCTGATTGGCGGTGATAAAACCGGCCAGGAGCGTTGGTATACGGAACACGTGCCACTGGCCGAACGTCTCTACGACGAGCACTTGGAAACATTGAAGAAAGAGGGCTATGAGAATGGCTAAAAAATTTGCTGATTTGGTGTCACGTCGCTCTCCAGAGTCTCAAGCGCGTGTTGAGGCCTTGCATCAGAAGCTACGAGCACAAATGCCGCTGCACGAGTTGCGCCAGGCGCAAGCGTTGAGTCAGGACACACTGGCCAGGACACTGCATGTCAACCAGGCGGCGATCTCCAAGATGGAGCGGCGAACGGACATGTACATCAGTACTTTGCGCAACTACATCCGCGCCATGGGTGGCGAGTTGGAAATCATCGCCACCTTCCCCGAGGGCCAGGTAAAGATCGAAAACTTTGCCAACTGAACGATTAAAAAATGGCTCTACTGTTTCGGGCTATTCAGATACGCAAAAGCCGCGCAATGCGCGGCTTTCTTGTTTGGTGGGCCCACACGGACTTGAACCGTGGACCAAAGGATTATGAGTCCTCTGCTCTAACCAACTGAGCTATAGGCCCTCAGTAGGTCGCGGATTATAGCGACGGTTTTGCGACTGTGCTATCCGAAAAAGCCTTTACTGTTGTACGAAGAAACGTCGCGGCGAATTCGTCGGGGGGCAGGGGCAGGCTGACGATGTAGCCCTGGATTTGTTCACAGCCCTCGGCGGCGAGGAATTGCTGTTGCGCCCGGGTCTCGACCCCTTCGGCAATCACGGTGAATTGCATGCTGCGGCCGAGGGCGATGATGGCGCGTACGATGGCGGCATCGTGGGGATCGTCCGGCAGGCCGCGGACGAAGGACTGGTCGATCTTGAGGATGTCCAGCGGCAGGCGCTTGAGGTAGCTCAAGGACGAGTAGCCGGTGCCGAAGTCGTCGATGGCCAGTTGCACGCCCAGTTGTTTGAGTTGATGCAGCACCGCCAGCGCTTCCTCGGCCTGGCTCATGATGAAGTTTTCGGTGATTTCCAGTTGCAGGAAACCGGGGTTGAGGCCGTTGTCCTTGAGCAACTGTTCGATGCGGCCCACCAGGTTGGGTTGGCGCAGTTGGGCGCCGGCCAGGTTGACCGACAGCGGACCGGGGCTTTCGTACAGCCTGTGCCATTCGGCCATCTGCCGGCAGGCGGTTTCCAGCACCCAGTCGCCGATTTGCAGGATCATGCCGTTTTCTTCGGCCAGCGGGATGAAGTGTTCCCGCGGTACGTCGCCAAAGGTCGGATGGTGCCAGCGGATCAGGGCTTCGGCGCCGACCAGGCTGTAGTCTTCGAGGCTGATTTTCGGTTGGTAGCACAGGTGCAATTCGTTGCGCTCGATGGCGCGGCGCAGTTCGTGTTCCAGCGCCACGCGTTCGCTGGCCTGGGCGGTGAGGTCGCGGGTGTAGCTTTCGACGCGGTTGCGGCCCTTGGCCTTGGAGCGGTACATCGCGGCGTCGGCGTTCTTGATCAGTGTGGCAACGTCGCAGCCATCTTTCGGATAGAGGCTGGTGCCGATGCTGGCGCTGATGAAAAACTCGTGTTCGCCGGCCTGGAATGGCGCGGCGAAACAGTTGAGCAGTTTATTGGCGATGTGGTCGGCGTCGCTGGATTGTTGCAGGCCCGGCAGCAGGATAATGAACTCGTCACCTCCCAGGCGCGCCACAGTGTCGATATCACGCAGTTGCTCCTTGAGGCGCACGGCGATGCCCTTGAGCAGCAGGTCGCCGACCGGGTGGCCGAGGCTGTCGTTGATGTGCTTGAAGCGGTCGAGGTCGAGGAACAGTACCGCGCCCTGGCCACCGTTTTCCTGCTGGCTGTTGAGCGCGGTCAGCAGGCGGCTTTCGAACAGTGTGCGGTTCGGCAAGCCGGTCAGCGGGTCGTGGTGCGCCTGGTAGTCGAGTTTGGCCTGGGCATGCTTGAGGCTGGAAATGTCGGCGAACACCGCGACAAAGTGGGTGATGAACTTCTCCCGGTTGCGCACGGCACTGATGGTCAGCCAGCTGGGGTACAGCTCGCCATTCTTGCGTCGGTTGGAAATTTCACCTTGCCAATGGCCTTCGGCGGTCAGTTGGTGCCACATGGCCGCGTAGAACGCGCTGTCATGCAGGCCCGAGGCGAGCAGGCGTGGCGTGTGGCCCAGGGCTTCGCTTTCGCTGTAACCGGTGATTTCGGTGAACGCACGGTTGACCGCGCTGATGTGCTGTTGGGTGTCGGTGATCAATACGCCTTCGGCGGTGCTTTCGAACACGGTGGCGGCCTGTTGCAGTTTTTCCTGCATCAGGTGCCGCTCGGTGATGTCCCGGGCGATGGTCAGCATGCAGTTTTCATCGCCAATCGGCAGCGGACGGCTGGACACTTCGCAGAGGCGGATCTGCCCGTCGCTGCGGCGGATATGGCAGCTGAAATCACGGACAAAACCGTCGCGGTGCAGCAGGTCGAGCATTTGCTTGCGCTCATTGAGATTGACCCAGATTCCCAGGTCCAGCGCCGAACGATCCACCGACATGGCGCTGTTGAAGCCGGTGATGCGGCTGAAACCGTCGTTGACCTCCAACAGCAAGCCATCGCTTTGCCGCGACAGCAGCAAGCCGTCGGGGGAGGCGTGGAAGGCCTTGGCGAACTTTTCTTCGGACGTTTGCAGCTGTTGCTGGGTTTCCTTGAGCTGGGTGATGTCCCGCACCACGACCACCAGCGCCGGTGTCATGTCGAGGTCGAACGGTTCGGCGGAGATCAGGCCGGTAAACACCTGGCCGTTGCTGCGACGGAAGGGCATTTCCAGGTTGCGGATGCTGCCGGCCTGCAAGCGTTGCAGAAGGCCCGGCCCGACACCGGGAATCCCCCAGATGTTCAGGTTGGTGGCGGTCTGGCCAATGACGTCCTCGGCCTTGAGGCCAATTTGCTCCTCGAACGCTTCGTTGACCTCCAGCAGACAACCGTCGCTCAGGCGCGCGATCACCAGAATGTCCGGGCATTGCTGGAACACAGAGGCGAATTTCTGTTCCGACAGGCGCAGTGCTTCTTCGGTGCGCTTGGCGTCGGTGATGTCGATCATCAGCCCACGCATCACCGGTTCATGCCCGTGCTCGATCAGGCTGACGATGTCGCGCACCCACAGGCAGCGGCCGTCGGCGGTGATTACCCGGTAATCGAGGCGATGGTCGCGCCCGGCCAGCACTTCGTGGTCGCAGAAGGTCTGGGCGCGGGTCAGGTCGGCGGGGTGAATGATGTTGCGCCAGAAGCCCGGGATCAGCCAATGGGACAGGGGATATCCGAGAAGGTCTTCGGCGTGGGGCGATACATAGCTGTAGGTGAAGTCGGTGACTTTTGCTTCCCAAGCGATGGCCGACAGGCTCTCCACCAAGCCGCGGTAGTGGTATTCGCTGCTGCGCAGTTCCTGTTCAAGGTCGACCCGGCGGGCGATTTCCGAGCTCAAACGGCGGTTGATGCGGATGACCACCGCCAGCACGACAGTCAGCAGCAGCAGTCCGGGCAGGCCATACACCAGCAGGTCGCTCCAGAACGTTCGATGATCGAGGACGTTGCCGACCCAATGCTCCTGAATGGCGCTGATTTCAGCGGGGCTCATGTCCGCCAGGACTTTGTCGAGAATGCCAACCAGCATCTTGTTGTTGCGGGGTACACCCATGGCCAGTTGATAGCGATAGGGCGTTTCACCGCTGACATACAACCCGTCGAGCTTGAGTTGGCGTAGGCTCCAGACGCTGGAAGCCAGATCGCCTACCACGGCGTCCACTTCGTCGGTGGCCAGTGCCTGTAGCGCCGAACTGACGTTGGGCATCGCTACCAGATTCAAGTCGGGATGGTGGGTGCGCAGCAGTTCGTGAGGGGCGTAGTTTTCCACTACGGCGATTTTCAGGCCGTACAGGTCTTTCAGGTTGTGTGGTTGGGGGCCCCCGACATGGGCCAGGATGACAATCGGAAAATCCAGGTAGGGGCGGGTGAACGACAGGTATTGCTGGCGTTCCGGGGTCGACATGATGCCCGGCAGCAGGTCTAGCTTGCCCTTCTTGGCCTGCTCCAGGACGGCGGTCCAGCTCACCGGCTCGATGGGCGTGAGTCGGGTTGCCAGCCTTTTGCGGATGACCTCGATGTAATCGGCGGCAAGGCCCTGGTAGCGGCCCTCATCGTCACGAAACTCGAAAGGCGGCCACGACGCATCGACACCCAGGCGCAATTCCGGGTGAGCCGCCAGCCAGCTACGTTCTTCGTCAGTGAGAGTCAGCGCGCCAGCCGTTGCGGTCCAGGTCATCAGCGACAGCAAAAAAAGCACGGTCGGCAGTCTGGGCATAACGGTCTCGTTATGGCTCGGGGGAATGTTTCGAGTGTAGACGGCTACAGGGCGGAGGGGGGAGGCGGGGGGATTTAATCTGTACAAAGCAAAACCCCCGGCCTGGGCCGGGGGTTTTGTGATCACTCGTCGAGGAAGGAGCGCAGATGCTCGCTTCTCGTCGGGTGGCGCAGCTTGCGCAGCGCCTTGGCTTCGATCTGACGAATCCGCTCACGGGTCACGTCGAACTGCTTACCAACCTCTTCGAGGGTGTGGTCGGTATTCATGTCGATACCGAAGCGCATGCGCAGTACCTTGGCTTCACGGGCAGTGAGGCCGGACAGCACTTCGCGAGTCGCTTCTTTAAGGCTCTCAACGGTTGCAACATCGATTGGCGACTGCATGGTCGAGTCTTCGATGAAGTCACCCAGATGGGAGTCTTCGTCATCACCGATCGGGGTTTCCATGGAGATCGGCTCTTTAGCGATCTTCAATACCTTGCGGATCTTGTCCTCAGGCATTTCCATGCGTTCGCCCAGCTCTTCCGGGGTCGGTTCGCGACCCATTTCCTGCAGCATCTGGCGGGAAATGCGGTTGAGCTTGTTGATCGTCTCGATCATGTGCACCGGAATACGGATGGTGCGGGCCTGGTCGGCGATCGAGCGAGTGATCGCCTGACGGATCCACCAGGTGGCATAAGTCGAGAACTTGTAGCCGCGACGGTATTCGAACTTGTCCACCGCTTTCATCAAGCCGATGTTGCCTTCCTGGATCAGATCGAGGAATTGCAGACCACGGTTGGTGTACTTCTTGGCGATCGAGATCACCAGACGCAAGTTGGCTTCAACCATCTCTTTCTTCGCGCGGCGGGCCTTGGCCTCACCGATCGACATGCGACGGTTGATGTCCTTGATTTCAGCGATGGTCAAGCCGGTTTCGGTTTCCAGCGCGGTCAGCTTCTGCTGGCAACGGATGATGTCCGGCTGCAGACGACCAATGGCTTCAGCGTATTTGCCTTTGCCTTTGGCCAGGGCGTCACTCCAGCTTTCGTCGACTTCGTTGCCCGGGAACTGGCGCAGGAAGTCGGCACGCGGCATGCGTGCATCACGAACGCAGAGCTGCATGATTGCGCGCTCTTGCTGACGCAGGCGATCCAGGGCACTGCGAACACGCTCGACCAGGCCTTCGAATTGCTTCGGAACCAGTTTGATCGGCATGAACAGCTCGGCCAGGGCCAACAGCTCGGCAATCGTTGCCTTGTTGTTGCGGCCGTGCTTTTTCAGCGCCTTGCGGGTGATTTCCATCTGATCGGCCACAGCACCGAAGCGCTGTGCAGCGATGATCGGATCCGGACCGCTTTCGGCTTCTTCCTCGTCATCGGAGGCTTCGGCGTCATCGTCCTCGGCGTCGTCATCCGCTTTAGCGGCTTTCGCGTCGATCGGCGGCGGCACTTCTGCCGCAGGCGGCGCGATGCCGTCGTCCGGGTCGATATAACCGCTCAGGACGTCGGACAGGCGGCCACCTTCGGTGGTGACGCGGGTGTACTCGGAGAGAATATGATCAACCGTGCCGGGGAAGTGCGCGATTGCGCTCATCACCTCACGGATGCCCTCTTCAATACGCTTGGCGATTTCGATTTCGCCTTCACGCGTGAGGAGCTCCACCGTACCCATTTCGCGCATGTACATGCGCACCGGGTCGGTAGTGCGACCAATGTCGGTCTCGACCGCAGCCAACGCTGCAGCGGCCTCTTCGGCTGCGGCTTCGTCGGTATCGGCGTCGGCCAGCATAAGGGAATCCTTATCTGGCGCAACCTCGAATACGTTGATCCCCATGTCATTGATCATGCGGATGATGTCTTCCACCTGTTCCGGATCTGAAATATCCTCCGGCAGGTGGTCGTTGACCTCCGCGTAAGTCAGGTAGCCCTGCTCACGACCAAGTGTGATCAACTCTTTGATACGAGACTGCTGTTGCGCTTTTCCGGACATAACACCCTATCCACTGAAGGTCTTGGCGGGCAAAAAACAAGCCGAGGATTATACCTGAGCTATGACCTCACGCGCCAGTTGAGGTCGGGTTTGATGCGGAAACATTGCGACTCAAGAGGTCGCGCAGTTGATTTTTCTCTTCGCTGGTCAATTCGCTTTGACGCGCTTTTCGCAGAAGTTGTTCCAGGTTTCGCTCGCGTTGGCGGGCTGACAAGCTAGTAATGGTGTCGAAAAACTGTTGTTCAAGGTTATCTCCATCAATCAGCCATTCCTTTTCCGCCAGGGCTTTGAGCAAGCGGCCTTGTTCTGTGCCGTGCCAACGCGCAATCAATTGAATTGAGTTTAGCTTGGGATTCTTCTGCACAGCTTCGAGCAGCGCCACCAGCAATTGCGTGTTGGTGTGATCCTCGGCGGCGAAGTGCCCGGCATCCTCGACTTTTTCGGCCAGTTGCGGGTGATGCAGCAACGTGCGCAAGGCGGCGAGGGTCGGCGGTTCTACGGCGGCGGGCACCCGTGGCGCGCGGGGTTGATCACGATCACCGCCCCGTTTGCCATTCTTGTCCCACGGTTTCTTGTCCCATTTCTTGCCTCCTGCACCGGGTTTCTTCGGCGTCCATTCCTGCTGCGGCACATACATTTCCTGTGCCTGCGGCTGATGATAGTCGCTGTAATCGGGCATCGCGTCGTAATCGATGCTCGGGTCGTAGGCGGGCGGTGCTTCTTGCGGGGCGCTTTGTGCCAACTGGCTCACCGCTTCACCGCTCAGGCCGGTGATTTCGCTCAGGCGTTGACGCATCAATATGCGCAGGTTGGCGCCCGGGACTTTGTCGATCAACGGCGCGGCGAGGGTGGCCATGTGAGCCTTGCCCTCAAGCGAACGCGGGTCGGCTTCTTCCGTCAGTTGCTGGAAGAAGTAATCGGCCAGTGGCTGCGCGTGCTGGTTGATGCGTGCGCGGAAGGCATCGGTGCCTTCGGAACGGACCAGGGTGTCCGGGTCCTCGCCTTCGGGCAGGAACAGAAAGCGTGCGCGACGACCGTCCTGCAGGCTAGAAAGTGTCGCCTCCAGCGCCCGCCATGCTGCATTGCGGCCGGCCTGGTCGCCGTCGAAGCAGAACAGCACGTTGGGCACGACGCGAAACAGCCGCTTGAGGTGTTCCTCGCTGGTGGCTGTGCCCAGGGTTGCGACGGCATTGCGCAGGCCTTGCTGGGCCAGGGCAATGACGTCCATGTAGCCCTCGACGACGATGATCTCGTCGAGGTTGCGGTTGGTCTTGCGCGCTTCGTACAGGCCGTAGAGTTCCTGGCCTTTATGGAAAACCGGGGTTTCCGGGGAGTTCAGGTACTTCGGCTTGTCGTCGCCCAATACCCGGCCGCCGAAGGCGATGACGCGCCCACGACTGTCGCGGATCGGAAACATCACGCGGTCGCGGAAGCGGTCGTAGCGTTTGCCGCTTTCGGCGTTTTCGATCAACAGGCCGGCATCGATCATGGCTTTTTGTTGCAGGGTATCGCTGCTCAAGTGCTTGAACAGGTTGTCCCAGCCGGGCGGAGCAAAGCCCAGGCCGAAGTCCCGGGCGATTTCGCCGGTCAGCCCGCGACCTTTCAGGTATTCCACGGCGGCTTTACGTGATGGGTGGCTTTTCAGGGCCTGGCGATAAAAATCGGCAGCGGCACTCAGTAGCGGATACAGCGGCGAATCGGTCGGCTGTCGCGGTTTGTGCGGTCGGCCGCTTTCTTCGCGGGGGATTTCCATGCCGGCGGCTTTGGCCAGTTCTTCGACGGCCTGGACGAAATCCAGGTTGTCGTGGTCCATGATGAAGCCGAGGGCGTTGCCGCCAGCGCCGCAGCCGAAGCAGTAATAGAACTGCTTGTCGGGGCTGACGCTGAACGACGGAGTCTTTTCCTTGTGGAACGGGCAGCAGGCGGTGTGGTTCTTGCCGGCCTTTTTCAATTGCAGGCGCGAGCTGACCACATCGACGATGTCGGTGCGGTTCAGAAGGTCGTCAATGAAGCTCTGGGGAATTAGCCCGGCCATGGCGTTCTCGTCATCTGCGCTGAAAGGATCCCGTAACGTACGGCGACCGAACGGCGGTCATTGTTTGAGGCGCGCAAAGTGTGCGGCTCGACCAGTGTCGTCTGCGTATTCGTTGTCGGGAAGTGTATCTGCCGAAAATCCACTGACGTTAATGCCAATCAGTATCCGACTGTTTGAATGTGTTGCGCTGAATCCGCTACGGCCAATCATAGGCCCCGGATAGCTCATCATCTGGCACGCAAGCAGGTGCCTTGGGCTGATCGTCGTGAGAGGAATCAGTGGGTGTGCTCGTCAGTAGCCTTGAAAGGCTCGTCAGAAAAGACGTGCACCGCTGGCAAAAGAGCCAGGTCTGACGCGGTGAAGCAGATTTGTCTCGGTCGCGTCTGCGGCTTTGACAGTGAGGCATCAAGCGTTTTACGCAAATGCCATAAGCCCGGCTGAGGGCCGGGCTTGGCAGAAGCTTGCTACGATCGTCTGTGTATTAGTACAGACGAACGGCGCGGCGCTGTTCGCGCTGAACTTTCTTGGCGTGACGCTTAACAGCGGCTGCTGCTTTGCGCTTACGCTCAGAAGTTGGCTTCTCGTAAAATTCGCGGCTACGAACTTCAGCCAGTACACCGGCTTTTTCGCAGGAGCGCTTGAAACGACGCAGAGCTACGTCGAAGGGTTCGTTCTCTTTTACTTTGACGGCTGGCATCCAGAGCTACCTTCATTCATTACCGGGGTCAACATCCTCGCGGCAAAAGAGCACTTGAAGACGTCGGTTTTTAAGGGTTGCGGATGTTAACCCCTCATCGCTCGGAATGCAAAGCCTCTGATCGAAAACCGCTGGTCGGGGCATCACGCGACGACTATTATGCGCGCCTTCGAATTCAGCCTAAACAAGGCGCAAACCCATGCTAGTACTGGGATTAGAAACCTCCTGCGACGAAACCGGTGTCGCATTATATGACAGTGAGCGCGGCCTGCTGGCCGACGCGCTGTTCAGTCAGATCGACCTGCATCGCGCCTATGGCGGCGTTGTGCCCGAGCTGGCTTCGCGCGATCACGTCAAACGCATGCTGCCCTTGATTCGTCAGGTGTTGGCCGAGGCCGGCTGCGTGCCGACCGAGATCGATGCGATCGCCTACACCGCGGGTCCTGGCCTGGTCGGTGCCCTGCTGGTAGGGGCTTCCTGCGCCCAGGCGCTGGCCTTTGCCTGGGGCATCCCGGCCCTCGGCGTGCATCACATGGAAGGCCATTTGCTGGCGCCGATGCTGGAGTCGCAACCGCCGGAATTTCCGTTCGTCGCTTTGTTGGTGTCGGGTGGTCATACGCAACTGGTTCAGGTCGACGGAATCGGTCAGTACACGCTCCTGGGCGAGACCCTGGATGATGCCGCCGGCGAAGCTTTCGACAAGACAGCCAAGATGATGGGCCTCAATTATCCGGGCGGGCCGGAGATCGCTCGCCTTGCAGGGCAGGGCGTTGCAGGACGTTTCGTGTTCCCGCGGCCTATGTGCGACCGCCCGGGCCTGGATTTCAGTTTCAGCGGCTTGAAAACCTTCGCCTTGAATACCTGGCAGCAGTGCGTCAGCGCCGGGGACGACAGCGAGCAAGCCCGTTGCGACATCTCGCTGGCGTTCCAGCAGGCCGTGGTGGAGACTTTGACCATCAAGTGCAAGCGTGCCCTCAAGCAGGCAGGAATGAAGCGCCTGGTGATAGCAGGGGGCGTCAGTGCCAACAAGGCGTTGCGCACTTCCCTGGAAAAAATGCTCGGCGACATGAAAGGCGATGTGTTTTATGCACGCCCTGAGTTCTGCACCGATAATGGCGCAATGATTGCGTTCGCCGGTTGCCAGCGCTTGCAGGCCGGTCAGCAGGAAAGCCTGGCTATCAGCGTGCAGGCACGCTGGCCGATGGAGCAGTTGACCGCATTGTGATGAACGGTGCTTATGTCCGGCCGCTAGAAGTGCCGTTCGCGCCCGGCAAACAGGTCGCGTAGATTGCCGCGATGGCGCCAGACGATCAGGCCTGTGAGTACGCTCATGGGCAACAGGGCGGCCGGTTCCTGCCAGGCCAGCAGCGGCAGGGTCAGTGGTGTGGCGATGAGGGCGGCCAGGGAGCTGGTGCGGGTCAGGTAGAACGTCAAGAGCCAGGCGCAGACCGCCAGAAAGGCTGCGGGCGGGTATAGTCCCAGCAACATGCCGGCTGCGGTGGCGACACCCTTGCCGCCACGAAAGCGGAAGTACAACGGAAACAGATGGCCGATCACGGCATAGACGCCGATCCAGGCCTGATCCTGTAGTGAAAGGCCCGCGATACCGGCGATCAGCACGGGCAGCAGGCCTTTGCAAAGGTCGCCGAGCAGGGTCAGGATGGCGAGTTTCTTGCCGGCCAGGCGCAACATGTTGGTGGCGCCGGCATTACCCGAGCCACTCATTCGCGGATCGGGGTTACCGGTCAGGCGGCTGAGCAAAATGGCAAAGGACAGAGAGCCGAGCAGGTAGGCGAGGATCGCCAATAACCAAAACATGCTAACTATTCCGGGCGAGGAAGCCCTGATTCTAACGGCGCATTGCGCCCTTGTCGTGTAGCGGAGAGAAGTGCTTGGACAGAGTGTTTATCGAGGGCCTGGAAGTCGACACGGTGATTGGTGCCTACGACTGGGAACGAGGCATCCGACAGTGCTTGCGTCTTGATCTGAGCTTCGCCTGGGATAATCGCCCGGCCGCAGCCGGTGATGACCTGACCCTGGCGCTCGACTACGCCAGTGTTTCCTCGCGTATCCAGGCGTTTGCCGAGCAGGCGCAATTCCAGCTGGTGGAAACCTTTGCCGAGCGGCTGGTTGAAGTACTGATGAGCGAATTCAAGATCACCTGGATGCGCCTGAAGCTGACCAAGCCCGGCGCTGTCCCGGCTGCCATCGGCGGTGTGGGCGTGGAGATCGAGCGCGGATGTCGCTGACACAGGTGTACCTCGGGCTCGGTAGCAATCTCGAGCGTGAAGCCCATTTGCGGGCGGGGCTCGATGCTTTGGCGGCGTTTCTTGTCGATATCCGCTGTTCGGCGGTGTTCGAAAGTCAGCCGGTGGGCATCAAGAGTGGGCCATTCTTCAATTTCGTGGTGTCGGCGTATACCGATCTGCCGCTTATTGAACTTGATCGTCGATTGAAATTCATCGAGGCGGATAACGGTCGTTACGCACCGGATCGCCGAGGTTTGCCACTGGATATCGACGTGTTGTTGTTCGGTGACCTGGTGGGCAACTTCGACGGCCTGATCTTGCCGCGGGCAGAAATTCTGAAGAATGCGTTTGTTCTGTGGCCGTTGTCGTTGATAGCACCGGATCGCGTGCACCCGGGCGCAGGCAAGAGCTTTGCGACCTTGTGGGCTGAAGCGCAGATTGATCAGGTGTTGGCGCCAGTGGCTTTCGAATGGCGTGGTGGGCAGCTGACACCCTCTGATTTACTGTAAAGCAAAAAGATCGCAGCCTTCGGCAGCTCCTACAAGGATTGATGCGTCCTGTAGGAGCTGCCGAAGGCTGCGATCTTTTATCCTGTTCAGGCTTTTTCTTTGTAGGCCTTCAGCGCCTTGAGTCGCTCACGCTTGATCGCCTCCCCCAGTTCCGGCCCCTTGAAGCCTTTCTCCAGCAGCGGCTGAACCGCCACGCTACGAGCCGCGGTTGCCGCGCCGCGCAAATAATCCGCCTGTGGATAACTTCTTTCTTCCAGCCCTTCGCGCCCACGCGCATCCATCTCACATGCCGCGATGAACTCCTCGAACCGCTGTGGCCGGCGGTAAATGTCGAAGCTTTGCAGCACCTCCAGCAACGTTGATGGCTTCAGCTCAAGGGCGCGATGCCCATGGGTGTGATACTCGCCCACCAGCAGTGCCAGTTCCTGGCAGTCCCTCGGTACCTTGAAGCGTTCATTGATCGCTTTGATCAGCTTCAGGCCTTTGAACTCGTGGGCAATGTGTCGCGGCCATTCTTCCTCGGGCGTCAGGCCCTTGCCCAGGTCGTGCAGCAGGCAGGCCCAGCGCACGGTCAACGGCTGTTTGTGCAGCGCCGCTTGCTGCAACACGCTCAGGGTATGTATGCCTGTATCGATTTCCGGGTGGTGGGCGGGTGGTTGCGGTACGCCAAACAGCGCGTCGACCTCGGGCATCAGGACCTGGAGTGCGCCGCATGCGCGCAAAACCTCCACAAACACCTGTGGCTGATCTTCCATCAGGGCGCGGGAAATTTCCTTCCAGCTGCGTTCCGGGGTCAGTGCTTCAAGTTCGCCTGACTCGCTGAGTTGGCGCATCAGTGCCAGGGTTTCCGGGGCAACGGTAAAACCCAGCGTCGCGTAGCGTGCCGCGAAGCGGGCAACACGCAGGACCCGGAGCGGATCTTCGGCAAATGCCGGGGAAACATGGCGAAGCAGGCGCGCTTCGAGATCGCGCTGGCCGTGGTACGGGTCGGTCAGGTTCTGCTGGTCGTCTTCGGCCATGGCATTGATGGTCAGGTCGCGACGGATCAAGTCTTCTTCGAGGGTGACTTCAGGGCTTGCGTGAAAAGTGAACCCGCCGTAACCGCGCCCGCTTTTGCGCTCGGTGCGGGCCAAGGCGTATTCCTCACCGCTTTTTGGGTGAAGAAACACCGGGAAGTCCGCACCCACCGGGCGAAAGCCCTTGGCGAGCATTTCTTCGGTGGTGGCGCCGACCACGACCCAGTCGATATCGGTTACCGGTTTGCCCAGCAGGCGATCGCGTACCGCGCCGCCGACTTTATAAATACGCATAAAAAACCTCCGTTAGCTCGACAGGATAACCGTTGCATCGAGCTTTCGGAGGCGCAAACCGGATCAAAGATGGATGACGGCCAGGTCCAGGCGGCCGTAATCACCTTCGCTGTGCTCGCTTCTGGGCGGCACATGGTGGGTTTTCATGACCTGATCGCCTTGCAGGGTTTCCAGGTGAATATCGAAGCCCCAGAGGCGGTGCAGGTGTTTGAGCACTTCTTCAGTCGAGTCCCCGAGTGGTTTGCGGTCGTGCTGCTGGTGACGCAGGGTCAGGGATCGGTCGCCACGCCGGTCGATGCTGTAGATCTGCACGTTGGGCTCGCGATTACCCAGGTTGTACTGTGCCGCGAGGGTTTCACGGATGATGCGGTAGCCTCCTTCGTCGTGAATGGCGGGCACCAGCAGGTCGTCCTTCTGGTCGTCATCAAGAATGCTGAACAGCTTCAGGTCGCGGATCACCTTGGGCGACAGGTACTGCAGGATGAAGCTCTCGTCCTTGAAGCTGCTCATGGCGAATTTGATGGCTGCCAGCCAGTCGGTACCGGCGATGTCCGGGAACCAGCGGTAATCTTCTTCCGTAGGTTCTTCGCACATGCGACGGATGTCGCGGTACATGGCAAACCCCAGGGCGTAGGGGTTGATGCCACTGTAGTAAGGGCTGTCGAAACCAGGCTGGAACACCACGCTGGTGTGGGACGTCAGGAACTCCATCATGAAGCCGTCGGTGACCAGGCCCTCGTCGTAGAGGTCGTTCATCAGGGTGTAGTGCCAGAACGTGGCCCAGCCCTCGTTCATCACCTGGGTCTGACGCTGTGGATAAAAATACTGGGCGATCTTGCGCACGATGCGCACGATTTCCCGTTGCCATGGCTCCAGCAGCGGCGCGTGTTTTTCGATGAAGTACAGGATATTTTCCTGAGGTTCGGCGGGGAAGCGCGCGTTGTCCTTGTCGCTGTACTTGTCCGCGCCCTTGGGAATGGTGCGCCACAGATCGTTGATCTGTTTCTGTAGATGTTCTTCCCGGTCCTTTTGCCGGCGACGTTCTTCCTCCGCGGAGATCGGATAAGGGCGTTTGTAGCGGTCGACACCATAGTTCATCAGGGCATGGCAGGAGTCGAGCAGGTCCTCGACCGCGTCGATGCCGTGGCGTTCTTCGCACTGCATGATGTACTGCTTGGCAAACACCAGGTAATCGATGATCGAGCTGGCGTCGGTCCAGGTGCGGAACAGGTAATTGCCTTTGAAAAAGCTGTTGTGCCCGTAGCAGGCATGGGCCACCACCAGCGCCTGCATGCAGATTGTGTTTTCTTCCATCAGGTAGGCGATGCATGGATCGGAGTTGATCACGATTTCGTAGGCCAGCCCCATCTGGCCGCGGGTATAGGACTTTTCGGTGCTGAGGAAGTGCTTGCCGTAGGACCAGTGGTGATAACCCAGCGGCATACCGACCGAGGCGTAGGCGTCCATCATCTGTTCGGCGGTGATCACTTCGATCTGGTTGGGATACGTATCGAGTGCGTAACCGGCCGCAATACGACTGATTTCGCGGTCGTAGGCCTGAATCAGCTCGAACGTCCATTCGGAGCCGGTGGAAATGGGTTGGCGTTTCTGCTCTTTGGCGGTCATGTCACTAACCTGCGCTGGAAGAGTTCACGGAAGACCGGATAGATATCCCCGGCCGAGACCAGTTGTTGCTGGGCAAATGTGTCGGAAAAGGCTTCGGCGATGCGCTCGTACTCGAACCACAGGGCCTGGTGTTCGCGCGGGGTGATCTCAACGTAAGTGTAGTACTGCACGAAAGGCATGATCTGGTTGATCAGGATGTCGCGGCAGATAGGGGAGTCGTCGTTCCAGTTGTCACCGTCGGAGGCCTGGGCGGCGTAGATGTTCCACTCGTTGCTCGGATAACGCTCGGCCATGATCTCCTGCATCAGTTTCAAGGCGCTGGAGACGATGGTGCCGCCGGTTTCACGGGAGTAGAAAAACTCCTCTTCATCCACTTCGCGGGCGCTGGTGTGGTGGCGGATGAACACGACGTCAATCTTGTCGTAGTTACGCTTGAGAAACAGGTACAGCAGGATAAAGAAGCGCTTGGCGATATCCTTGGTCGCCTGGGTCATCGAGCCGGATACGTCCATCAGGCAGAACATCACGGCCTTGGAACTGGGGTTGGGTTGCTTGATGAGCAGGTTGTACTTGAGGTCGAACGTGTCGAGGAACGGGATGCGATGAATGCGCGCACTGAGTTTTTCGATTTCTTCTTCGATTTTCTGAATATCGCCGAAGTTGTCCGGTTCTTCCTGCTTGAGTCGCAGAAGTTCTTCCTTGGCTTCGCGCAGCTTTGCCCGGCTGCTGCCGGACAGGGCGATACGCCGGGCGTGAGCCGAACGCAAGGTGCGGATGATGTTGATCCGCGAGGGGTTACCCTCGTTGCTGATCCCGGCGCGCACGGTCTTGAAGGTGTCGGTGCCGGTCAGGTTGCGCTTGACCAGATTGGGTAGTTCGAGGTCCTCGAACATGAACTCGAGGAACTCTTCCTGGGTGATCTGGAAGACGAATTCGTCCATTCCTTCGCCGGAATTGCCGGCCTTGCCGGGGCCACGGCCACCACCACCTCCCGGTGGGCGGGCGATATGTTCGCCGCTGGTGAATTCCTTGTTGCCCGGGTGCACGACCGTCTGCTTGCCACCGCGACCGTGATGAAGCACCGGCTCGTCGATGTCGCGGCCGGGAATGCTGATTTGTTCGCCGTGTTCCATATCGGTAATGGAGCGCCGGCTGACCGCCTCTTCGACAGCCTTCTTGATGTGATCACGGTAACGCCGCAGAAACCGCTGGCGGTTCACCGTGCTCTTGTTCTTGCCATTGAGACGTCGGTCGATCACATAGCTCATGACTGCTCCTTAGAAGCTGTCCTGAAAGGGGCGAGCGGTGATACAGCATCGAACCGAGAGCCGAGGGATGTTGAACGCTCCCCCAAGCGCTTTGGATGCTGCCTGAACTCGCTACCGACTTTCGAACACCTTCCAGAGGCCTGTGTAACAGAAAAAGCGCACACAGGTCTCTGGCTGACGACAACCGGTCTGACCGGCAGCGGGTTATTGTGATTTTCTGACCCGCAGGTACCACTCGGAGAGCAGTCGTACCTGTTTGTCGGTGTAGCCCCGCTCGACCATCCGTGTGACGAAGTCGTTGTGTTTCTGCTGGTCCTCTTTGCTGGCCTTGGCATTGAAGCTGATGACTGGCAGCAGGTCCTCGGTGTTGGAGAACATTTTCTTCTCGATGACCACCCGCAGTTTTTCGTAGCTGAGCCAGGTCGGGTTCTTGCCGTTGTTGTTGGCCCGGGCGCGCAGTACGAAGTTGACGATTTCGTTGCGGAAATCCTTCGGATTGCTGATGCCGGCCGGTTTTTCGATTTTCTCCAGTTCTTCGTTCAACGCTACGCGGTTGAGGATCTCGCCGGTTTCCGGGTCGCGATACTCCTGGTCCTGGATCCAGAAGTCGGCGTACAGCACATAACGATCGAAGATGTTCTGACCGTACTCGCTGTAAGACTCGAGGTAGGCGGTCTGGATCTCCTTGCCGATGAACTCGATGTAGCGCGGTGCCAGGTACTCCTTGAGGAAGCGCAGATAGCGTTCGCGGGTCTCGGCCTGGAACTGTTCCTGCTCGATCTGTTGTTCAAGCACGTAGAGCAGGTGTACCGGGTTGGCGGCGATTTCGTGCGGATCGAAGTTGAACACCTTAGACAGGATCTTGAATGCGAAGCGGGTCGAAAGACCGTTCATGCCTTCGTCGACGCCCGCATTGTCGCGGTATTCCTGGATCGATTTGGCTTTCGGATCGGTATCCTTGAGGTTCTCGCCGTCGTACACGCGCATCTTCGAGTAGATGTTGGAGTTTTCCGGCTCCTTGAGGCGCGAGAGCACGGTGAACTGGGCCAGCATCTTCAGGGTATCCGGCGCGCAATGCGCCTTGGCCAGCGAACTGTTGAACAGCAGCTTGTCGTAGATCTTGACTTCGTCACTGACCCGCAGGCAGTACGGCACTTTGACGATGTAGATCCGGTCGATGAAGGCTTCGTTGTTCTTGTTATTGCGGAAGGTATGCCACTCCGATTCGTTGGAGTGGGCCAACAGGATCCCGGTGAACGGAATCGCGCCGAGGCCTTCGGTACTGTTGTAGTTGCCCTCCTGGGTGGCGGTCAGCAGTGGGTGCAGCACCTTGATGGGTGCCTTGAACATTTCGACGAATTCCATCAGGCCCTGGTTGGCCCGGCACAGGGCGCCCGAGTAGCTGTAGGCGTCGGCGTCATTCTGCGGGAACTCCTCCAGTTTGCGGATATCGACCTTGCCCACTAGCGCCGAGATGTCCTGGTTGTTTTCGTCGCCAGGTTCGGTCTTGGCCACGGCGATCTGGTTGAGGATCGACGGGTAGAGTTTCACCACGCGGAACTGGCTGATGTCGCCGCCGAATTCGGCCAGGCGCTTGGTCGCCCATGGCGACATGATGGTGTTGAGGTAGCGCCGTGGAATGCCGAAGTCTTCTTCCAGGATCGCTCCATCTTCAGTGGAGTTGAACAGACCCAGGGGCGACTCGAAAACCGGCGAGCCCTTGATGGCATAGAAGGGCACTTTTTCCATCAGTTGCTTGAGCTTCTCGGCCAGGGACGATTTACCGCCACCGACTGGGCCGAGCAGGTAAAGGATCTGTTTCTTCTCTTCCAGGCCCTGCGCGGCATGGCGGAAATACGACACGATCTGGTCGATGCATTCTTCCATCCCGTGGAAGTCTTCAAAGGCCGGATAGCGACGGATGACCTTGTTGGAGAAGATGCGCGACAGTCTCGAGTTGGTCGAGGTGTCGAGCAGTTCCGGTTCACCGATGGCCAGCAGTAGACGCTCGGCGGCGGAAACGTAGGCGCTACGGTCTTTTTTGCACAGTTCCAGATACTCTTGCAGAGAGAGTTCTTCCTGGCGTGTGGACTCGAAGCGTTGTTGGAAGTGGCTAAAGATACTCATGACGTCACCTCGCTCGATACGTGGAGCCGACGCCGGATCACTCAGTCGATGCTGGCAGCAACCGAACAGGCGATTGCTGTTTACCCCCCAGAACTCTCCCGGAGCTGACTACTCCGAAAGCTACTCCCGATGACCCGTGCGCCGGTGTACCGGCTCTCCCCTGTTTTGGATGGCCTGGGCTTAAGGATAGTTGGGAATTCGGGAGGTAAAGGCGAGATACGTAATTAGTTGTGGCAGACCGTTCGTCTGCCACCGCGCCAGCCCGCGGGAGCCGGGGCCTGCAACGTTACAAAAAAATTATTCAGTGGTGCCTTGCGCCGTTTCCGCAGGATACGTCGTACGCCACAACTCAAATCCGCCATCCATGCTGTAGACGTCGGAGAAGCCCTGGCTGATCAGGTAGGCGGCTGCGCCCTGGCTGGAATTGCCGTGATAGCAGACCACCACGGTCGGTGCATCGAGGTCGGCACCCTGGATGAAAGCGTGCAGGGAATGGTTATCCAGGTGCTTGGAGCCTGCGATGTGCAGGGCGGCAAAAGTGGCCGGGTCGCGGACGTCGACCACCACTGCGCCTTGTTCGCGCAGGGCCTGGGCCTGTTCCGGGGGGATACGTTTGAATTCGCTCATGGCGGGCTCCTGTGGCTCGGCTGAATGGGCAGTCTAGCGCGGGGCGCTGGCTGGCGATGTTTGGGGAATGGATGAGGCGACTGGCGGCACGGCATGACCGTGTTCGTCGCATTTGCAGGACAGGCGCTCAAAGCTGTCGACGTTCATCAGGGTCAGGGCGCCGCCCCAGACACAGCCTGTATCGAGTGCCGAAATACCCGGCTCTTCGACGTTGCCTTCCAGCGCTGCCCAGTGACCGAAGATGATCTTCAGGTCCTTGGTCTTGCGTTCCTTGTGCTGGAACCAGGGCTTGTAGCCAGGCGGTGCGGTATCGAGGCCTTCCTTGCTCTTGAGGTCGAGTTTGCCTTCGGCGGTGCAAAAGCGCATGCGCGTGAAATAGTTGGTGATCAACCGCAGGCGCGTCACGCCTTTGAGGTCGTTGTCCCATTTCGCCGGATCGTTGCCGTACATGCCATCGAGGTAGGGCGGCAACAGGTTGTCGTCGCGCAAGGCGGTCTCGACCTCGGCGGCACACTTCAAGGCTTTGCGCAGCGACCACTGCGGTGGAATGCCGGCATGGACCAGTGCAAGGTTGCGCTGTTCGTCGTAGTGCATGAGCTTTTGCTGGCGCAGCCATTCCAGCAGTTCGGCGCTATCGGGCGCTTCAATGATCTCGCGCAGGGTATCGGCCTTTTTCAGTCGCTCGATATTGCGTCCGGCCGCCAGCAGGTGCAGGTCATGGTTGCCGAGCACGCACACCAGCGATTCGCGAATGCTGTAGAGGAAGCGCAAGGTTTCCAGCGACTGCGGGCCGCGGTTGACCAGGTCGCCCACCAGCCACAGGCGATCCCGTTGTGGGTCGAACGCCACTTGTTTGAGCAGGCATTGCAGGGCTTGAAGACAGCCTTGCAGGTCACCGACAGCGTACGTTGCCATCAGTGCAAGGCTCCGGGCACCGCCAGGCGGAAGGGCGCGATGATGGCATCGAAGTGTTTGCCGTCGTCGGACAACATCTGATAGGTGCCTTGCATGGTGCCGACCTTGGTGGTCATGACCGTGCCGCTGCTGTAGGTGTGGCTCTTGCCGGGGTCGATCAGCGGTTGCTGGCCGACGACGCCTGCGCCGCGCACTTCTTCGACATGCCCGTCACCATCGGTGATGACCCAGTGCCGTGAAAGCAGTTTGGCGGGCATTTCACCATTGTTTTGCACGGTGATGGTGTAGGCGAAGGCAAAGCGGTCGTGCTCGGGTTGCGATTGTTCTGCCAGATAGCGAGTGACGACGCTGACGTCGACCTGATAGCGAGGATCGGACATGCAAGGGGCCTTAAAAACGAAGCGGGACGCGGGGCGTAGCTGTTGGGTTCAGTCTAGGCCAAGTATCGGGTAGTAGACCAGAGTGGCGTCCTACCCGATAGCGCTCATCGCTTGTCAGTCTGCGGCAGGCTTTTGTTCGCTGAGCTTGTCAGCCAGGCGCACGAACGCGGCCAGGTCGAGTTGCTCGGGACGCAGGCTGCCATCGACACCGGCGGCTTCGATTTCAGCATTGCTCAGCAACAGCTTGAGGGTGTTGCGCAGGGTTTTGCGGCGCTGGTTGAACGCTTCGCGCACGACGCGTTCCAGCAGGCGGTGATCCTTGGCCGGGTGTGGCAGTACCGCGTGGGGCACCAGGCGCACGATGGCCGAGTCGACTTTCGGTGGCGGGTTGAACGCGCCAGGGCCGACGTTGAACAGGTGCTCGACCCTGCAGTGGTACTGAACCATGATCGACAAGCGACCCCAGTCACCACCACCAGGGCCGGCAGCCAGGCGCTCGACCACTTCCTTTTGCAGCATGAAGTGCATGTCGCGAATCAGGTGCGAGTTGTGCAGCAGGTGAAAAATCAGCGGGGTGGAGATGTTGTACGGCAGGTTGCCGACCACTCGCAGGCTGCCAGGCGCGGCATTCAGGCTGTTGAAGTCGAACTTCAGCGCATCGCCCTGATGCAGGTTGAAGTTGCTCTTGCCGGCAAACTGCTGGTTGAGGATCGGGATCAGGTCCTTGTCCAGTTCCACCACATCAAGTTGCGCGCCGCTGCTGAGCAGGCCTTGGGTCAGTGCACCCTGGCCCGGGCCGATTTCCAGCAGGCGGTCTTCTGCCTTGGCATGAATGGAGCGCAGGATGCGGTCGATAACGCCGGCATCGTGCAGGAAGTTCTGGCCAAAGCGTTTGCGCGCCTTGTGTTGGTAGTGCTCGGTCATAAACGGGTCTCGGCCATCTGGTAGGCGGTTTCCAGGGCGACTTGCAGGCTGCCGGTGTCGATCCTGCCGCTGCCGGCCAGGTCCAGGGCTGTGCCGTGGTCGACCGAGGTGCGGATGATCGGCAAGCCGAGGGTCACGTTGACTGCCGCGCCGAAGCCTTTGTACTTCAGCACCGGCAGGCCCTGGTCGTGGTACATCGCCAGCACCGCATCGCAGTGCTCCAGATATTTGGGGGTAAACAGAGTGTCGGCGGGCAGGGGGCCGCGAAGGTCCATGCCCTCGCCGCGCAGGCGCTCTAATGTGGGTTCGATGATATCGATTTCTTCATGGCCCAGGTGTCCGCCTTCGCCGGCATGGGGGTTGAGCCCGCAGACCAGGATGCGTGGCCGGGCGATGCCGAACTTGCTTTTCAGGTCGGCGTGCAGGATTCGCGTGACGCGTTCCAGACGCTCTGGCGTGATTGCATCGGCAATCTCGCGAAGGGGCAGGTGAGTGGTCACCAGGGCCACGCGCAAGCCGCGTGTAGCCAGCATCATCACCACTTGCGCGGTGTGGGTCAGGTCGGCGAGGAATTCCGTGTGCCCGGAAAAGGCGATGCCGGATTCGTTGATGACGCCTTTGTGCACCGGCGCGGTAATCATGCCGGCGAAATGTCCGTCCAGGCAGCCCTGGCCGGCGCGGGTCAGGGTTTCCAGTACGAAGGCAGCGTTGGCCTTGTCCAGTTGCCCGGCGACGACCTTGGCATTGAGCGGTGTATCCCAGACATACAGGCTGTTGGCTGGCGCGGGTGCATCCGGCCAGTTGTCCGGTGTGACCGGTAGCAAATCGACAGCCACACCCAGCTGCGCGGCCCGCTCAATGAGCAGGTCGCGGCTGGTAATGGCAATCAGGGGATGAGGCTGGGCTTGCGAGGCGAGCAGCAGGCACAGGTCGGGACCTATGCCGGCTGGTTCGCCGGGTGTCAGCGCGAAACGTTGGGGTTTCACTGCGCTGCCTGGTCGGCGCCAGGGAGTTTGATTTCCACGTACGCTTCGTCACGGATCTGACGCAGCCAGGTTTGCAGCTCTTCATCGTATTTGCGGTTACGCAAAACGGTCATTGCTTGCTGCTCGCGGGCCTGTGAGGTGCTGTCGGTGGCGCGACGGCCAAGGACTTCCAGGACGTGCCAGCCGTACTGAGTCTGGAACGGCCTGGACAGCTGACCTTGCGGGGTCTTGGCCATCACTTCGCGGAATTCCGGCACCAGTGCGTTCGGGTCGATCCAGTTCAGGTCGCCGCCGTTAAGGGCTGAACCCGGGTCTTCCGAGTAGCTTTTCGCCAGCTCGCCGAAGTCTTCGCCAGACTCGATACGGCTGTAGAGCGACTCAACCAGGGCCTTGGTTTTTGCTTCGTCGCGGATCGGGCTCGGTTTGACCAGGATGTGGCGCACATGCACTTCGTCGCGCATCTGGGTCTGGCCGCCACGCTTTTCGAGGACCTTCAGGATGATGAAGCCGCCCGGGGTGCGCATTGGCTGGGTGACATCACCCACCGGCATGGTGCTCAGCAGGCGATCGAACGGCGGAGGCAATTGAGCGGCTTTACGCCAGCCCATGTCACCACCCTCCAGTGCGGTTTCGCTGGCGGACTTGGCGATTGCCAACTGACCGAAGTCAGCGCCTTGCTTGAGCTGCTGGTAAATCGCATCGGCCTGCTTGGCTGCACTCTGAATCGCATCGGAGTTGGCGCTTTCCGGCGTAGGAATCAGGATGTTGGCCAGGTGGAACTCTTCAGACAGCTGCATTTTGCCCAGGTCGGACGCCAGGAAATTCTTCACTTCCTGCTCGGAGATCTGGATGCGTTCGGCGACCCGACGCTGGCGTACACGGCTGATGACCATTTCGCGGCGAATCTGCTCGCGTGCGTCGTCGTAGGACAGACCGTCGCGAGTCAGGGCGGTGCGGAACTGCTCGACCGACATGTTGTTGCGCTGGGCAATGGTGCCGACAGCCTGGTTCAACTCTTCGTCGGTAATGCGGATGCCGGAGCGCTCGCCGATCTGCAATTGCAGGTTTTCGACGATCAGGCGCTCAAGTACCTGCTGTTCCAGCACGCTGGCCGGCGGCACGGCAGAACCGCGCTTGGCAATGGTTTTTTGAACTTCATGAACCCGTTGGTCCAGTTGGCTCTGCATGACCACGTCGTTGTCGACGATGGCCACCACTTTATCGATGGACTGCACGGCGGCGCTGGCCGCCGTACTCAGGAACAGCGCGCCCAGCATCAGCGGGCGCAGACAATCAGAAAGCTTGGTCTTCACGTTCACGATAACCTTGAATGCCTTTGTCGAGGAAGCTCTCGGCCTTGGAGCCGGTAAGGCCGCCGAGTCCCTTCAGAACAATTTGGAGGAAGACGCCATGGTCGCCTTTTTCGTTTTGCGGTGCTTCCTGGCTGAACTCGTCGTAATCAACGAAGTAACGGTTGATCAGGCGCAGTTTCCAGCAGCAGTTGTCGTACTCGAAACCACCGAATGCATCCAGGGTACGGTTGCGGTTGTAGTCATACTGCCAACGGCTGATAACGCTCCATTGCGGCACGATTGGCCAGATCACCGAGAAGTCGTGCTGTTCGATCTTGTAGTAATCCTTCACGTAGCCAGGCTGGCCAGGGGTGCCGTAGTCACCGCCGCCCACAGTCCATTTACCGGTGTTCTGGTCGTAACGGACCTGGTCATTGCGATAGCGGTAGCCGAAGTTGACGATCTTGTTCGGATTGTCTTCAGGCTGGTAGTGGAACATCGCGCTGCCCGAGCGAGGGCTGCGGCTGTCCGGGTCCCAGTTGTAGTCGGCGGTGGTACGCCAGTCGCGGTTCCAGCGATATTCGTATTCCAGTGCGTACGGCGAAACGCTGGCTTGGGCATCGGCACGGGTTTTTGCATCGATACCCGGCAACTGAACTTCGCGGTCCTTGAAGTACAAGGCCTGGCCGACACTGATGCGCTGACGCTCGAAACCGTCGTCTTCGATCCAGCGGCTGGTCACGCCCAGGGACAGTTTGTTCTCGTCGCCGACACGGTCGGAGCCGGAGAAGCGGTTGTCACGGAACAGCGACGCATAGTTGAAGGTGTATTCGCTGGTGTCGAATACCGGGATGTCTTCCTGGTCGACCTCAGGCACGTACAGGTAGAACAGGCGCGGCTCGAGGGTCTGGCGGTAGTTCTTGCCGAAATACTGGGTATTGCGATCGAAGTACAGGCCGCTGTCGATGCTGGCGATTGGTACGCCGCGGTTCTGGTTGCTGTCGAACGTTCCCAGGAGCTTGTCCTGTTCTGCGGTCTGATTCGCAATCTGACCTTTGCCAGTGCTGTCCAGGTCCAGTTGGTACTGTGTGTACTGGTACTTGAGCTTCGGTGTCAGGAAGCCGTACGTCGTATTCATCGGCAAGCTGATGGCGGGCGCCAGGTTCAGGCGGTCGCCATTGGCACGAGCCAGGCCTTGAACGTTGTTATCGAGGCGGGGAGAGCCGACACCGTCTTCGTCAAAGTATGTTCCGCTCTGCAGATCCCGGTCAAACCGCACGAGTTCGGTGTTGTACGTGAAGTCCAGGCCTTCCGGATGATAAGGCAGCATGCCGTCGAGGGTGAGCTGCGGCAGGCGGTCGTACGGCGTAATGTTCGACACGCTCGCCAGTTCGTAGGCCTGGGCGTTCACGCGAGCGGAATAGCTGTCGCCACGATAGGTGACGGAGCCTTGCTGGTTCACGTAGTCGTTGCTTTTGATGCCAATCTGGTCGGTCTGCAGATCCTGGAAGTAATACGGATCGCTGATCTTGGTGTAGTCGACTTGCGTGAGCACTCGCGAGTCGAGACCGCCCTTGTGCTGCCAGTTGTACATGTAGCGGGTTTTTTCGGCGTCGCTCTGCTTGTCGCGTTCGTTGCTTTCGTCGTTGAGGTACGCCGCACCGAACTGGCCTTCGCTGGACTTGGTCAGGTAGCGGAATTCGCCTTCCATCAACAAGCCGTGCTTTTCCATGTAGCGCGGGTACAACGTGGCATCGTAGTTCGGCGCCAGGTTGAAGTAATACGGGGTGACCAGCATGAAGCCGGTATCGCTGCCGGTGCCGATGGTCGGCGGCAGGAAGCCGGACTGGCGACGGTCGTCGATCGGGAAATAGATGTACGGCGTATACAGGATCGGAATGTCCTTGACCCGCAGCGTCACGTTGGTCGCGGTACCGAAGCCGGTGGCCGGGTTCAGGGTGATGTTGTTGCCCTTGAGCTGCCAGGCGTTGCTGTTCGGTTCGCACGTGGTGTACGTACCATCCTTGAGGCGGATGATCGCGTTCTCGGCACGTTTGGCGTACAGCGCATTACCGCGGATGCGGGATTTGTGCATCACGTATTCGGCGTTGTCGACCTTGGCTTCGCCGGTGTCGAGCTGTACGTCGGCGTGGTCGCCGACGATCAGGGCGCCGTTGTCGCGAATGCGCACGTTGCCGTTCAGGTCGCCACGGCTCTCGGCCTGGTAAAGGTTGGCTTCGTCTGCTTCGACCTGCATGCTGCCCTGGCGCATGACAACGTCGCCGGCCAGGGTCGCGACTTGCTCATCCTGCTTATAGCGGGAGGCTTTTGCGCCGATAAAGGTTGGAGCGTCACTTTTATTGGTCTTGTCATCCATGCCAGGACGAATCGGTTCGATATAGGAACCAGAGCAATAAGGACCGGTTTCGGCCAATTGTGCGGCGGTGAGCTGCTCGCGGGGAACCCAGTCGAGGTGACTGTAGTCTGCGCTACGCGACTTCAGGCCACGGCCTTTGGATTCGGTGACCAGCACCGGCTTGGCGCCGGCGTCTTCGCTGGAACCGTTCTCGGCCGGAGCTTCGCCGGTGGCCGAAACTGCGCTGCCGTCATGGACGGGACGCGGTGGCAATGCAGCCGCCGGCGTCTTTGGCGCACAGTCCCAGGAACCCGAAGCAGAGACTGAGCAGTCATACTGTTCCGCGGCGACCACGTAGGAAGTGGCAAGGGGTTGCAGCGCCAGCAAACTGCCGGTAACCAACAACGGAAATTTTTTACGAAACGCGGGGGATTTCAATGCCATCTTATTAGTCCGGGCTTCCTGCGTGCCATCTGCCCGCGGTGTGGGCCGCACGCCTCTCGATGGTCTGAAAAAGATGCTGGATAATAAAGCATGACCCGCTTGACGGCTAGCGCCGTCGGAGACCCTTGCAATGCCTGATCAAGATGTACGCTTGCAACACCTGAAAGTTTGGCTCGATGAACAATTGGCGACCCTTTTTGCCGAGCAGGGCTGGGGCGTCGTACCCCCGGCCACGTTGACTGCGGCCAGCAGTGACGCGAGTTTCCGGCGGTATTTCCGTTGGCAAGGCGATGGCAAAAGTTTCATTGTGATGGACGCGCCGCCGCCCCAGGAAAACTGCAAACCCTTCGTGGATATCGCTTTTTTGCTGGCGAAATCCGGAATAAATGTGCCGAAAATTTATGCCGAAGACCTCGAGCGCGGTTTTCTTTTGCTCAATGACCTGGGCAACAAGACCTATCTGGACGTCATCGACAGCGAAAACGCCGACAATTTGTTCAAGGATGCCCTGCAGGCGTTGCTGGCTTTCCAGCAGTTGCCAATGGTTGCGCCTTTGCCGAGCTATGACGTGGCCTTGCTGCGTCGCGAGCTGGAACTGTTCCCCGAGTGGTACGTGAAGCGCGAACTGGGCATCGAATTTGACGCGGCACAACAAGTGCTCTGGCAGCAGGTCAGCGAACTGTTGATCGACAGCGCCCTGGCTCAACCGAAAGTCCTGGTGCATCGCGACTACATGCCGCGCAACCTGATGCTCAGCGAACCCAATCCCGGCGTGCTGGATTTCCAGGATGCGGTGTATGGCCCGGTGACCTACGACGTGACCTGCCTGTTCAAGGATGCATTCCTCAGCTGGCCCGAGGAGCGCGTGCACGGCTGGCTCGAAAGCTACTGGCAGCAGGCGGGCGCCCTCGGGATTGCGGTTCAGCCCGACTTCGAGGACTTCCTGCGTGCCAGCGACTTGATGGGCGTGCAACGTCACCTGAAAGTCATCGGCATTTTCGCGCGCATCTGTCATCGCGACGGTAAACCGCGTTATCTGGGGGACGTGCCACGTTTCTTTGCGTACATAGAAGCAGTGATCGCTCGTCGCCCTGAGCTGGCCGAACTGGATGTGCTGCTGGCCAGTCTGCGTGCCGGAGTGAAAGCATGAAGGCAATGATTCTGGCCGCGGGTAAAGGCGAGCGCATGCGCCCGCTGACCCTGACCACGCCAAAACCGCTGGTGCGTGCAGGCGGCGTGCCGCTGATCGAGTATCACCTGCGAGCGCTGGCAGCCGCCGGGTTCACCGACATCGTGATCAATCACGCCTGGCTCGGTCAGCAGATCGAAGACTATCTGGGCGATGGTTCGCGTTATGGCGTGAGCATTCAGTACTCGGCCGAAGGTGAGCCCCTGGAAACCGGCGGCGGGATTTTCCGCGCGTTGCCGTTGCTGGGGGATGAAGCGTTTGTCGTGGTCAATGGCGACATCTGGACCGATTACGATTTCAGCGTGCTGCATCAACCCATCAACGGCCTGGCGCACCTGGTGCTGGCCAGTAACCCGGCCCATCATCCGGCCGGGGACTTCAGCCTGGTCGAAACGCAGGTCCGCGACGGTCAGCCAGAGATTGGCACCCTGACCTACAGCGGTATCGCCGTGTTGCATCCGCAGTTGTTCGACGGTTGCACCGCCGAGGCCTTCAAGCTCGCGCCGCTGTTACGCAAAGCCATGGCTGACGGTCAGGTGACTGGCGAGCAGTTGAAGGGGGACTGGGTCGATGTCGGTACTCACGAGCGTCTGGCCGAAGTTGAAACATTAATAGAAGCGAGGCGCTGACATGTTGTGGCCAGGGACTCTGATCGGAGCCGGAGCAGGCTATGCCATAGCCAGTATTCCGGGGGCCATTCTCGGGGCGTTGTTGGGGCAGGCGCTGGACCGGCGCTTGCACCTGCAGAGCTGGGGGCACTTGCGGGAAAAACTGGGCGGTCGCCCAGTGCTGCGTAACGATGAATTGCTGTTTGTCCTGTTAGGGCGACTGGCCAAGTGTGACGGCCAGGTGATGGCCGGGCACATCGAACAGGCCCGGGCGGAAATGCGCTCGCTGGAGATGTCCGAGTCGGCCCAGCGTCGTGCGATTGCCGCGTTCAATCGCGGCAAGTCGGGCAACGACCGCCTGCGCGGTTATTTGCGTCGCCTGAGTGCCCAGCCCCATGCGGCGGAAGGTGTGTTGCGCGCCTGTTGGCGAATGGTCTGGGCCGATGGTCGTGCCGGCAGCAGTGAACGTCAATTGATCGGCCAATGGGGCAAGTGGTTGGGCTGGACATCCCATCAGGTGCAGGCGTTGGCCCACGATTATGAACCGCAGAAACGGCCCTTGGGCAAAAGTGTGCCCAGTTATCAGGACGCGCTGAGGCTTTTGGGGGTGTCGGCCACCACTGAGCCGGCGCAGATCAAACGTGCTTATCGGCGCCTGCTCAGTCGCCATCATCCGGACAAGATTGCCGGCACTGGCGCGACGGCCACGCAGGTGCGTGAGGCCACCGAACGAACGCGTGAACTGCATAACGCCTACACGCTGATTCGGGAGCGGCGGGATTTTCGCTAGCCAGTGATACCGCTATCGCGAGCAAGCTCGCTCCCACAGGTTTTGTGTCGTTCGCAATTTTCTGATCGGCAAAAAACCTGTGGGAGCGTGGCTTGCCCGCGATGATCGCGCCTCGGTCTGTCAGCCCGCCGGGTTCTGCGGATTCAACCAACCTCGCACCCGACGAAACAGCTGCTCCTGTTCGGCCTTGTTATCCGGCAACGCCTTGAGTGCGACCTGGCTGAATGCCGATGATTTCTGGCGTTTGCTGGCCTGCAGGCGCTCCAATGCTGCATCGCGATCCAGCGCTTTGTCCTTGTAGAAAATATCTGCGGTCGGCAGTTTCAGGGTCGGGGTCAGCTCGGCCAGCCCGGGCGTGGCCGCCACAGGTGTCCGGGCGGCAACCATCAGCAGTTTTTCGACCTGCGATGGCTGCTTTTCGCTCAGGTAGCGCGCGGCCCAATAGGCGCCCGAACCATGCCCCAACACCACGATGCTGCGGGCGCTTTGCTGTTCGGCGAAGGCGATCGCGGCATCGATTCGGGCAAAGATCCGCTCGGCATCTGCCTTGGACTGTTCCTCGGTGGTTTCGGCGAAGGGCTTGTCGGCCACATCGGCCTCGCCACCGGCGACCTGTTCGATAGGGGCCGCGGTGGTCGAGTCTTTACTGCCGGTTTCGGCGGGTTTGGGTGTCGGCGCTGCTTCGACGATTCGTGGCGCAATGGCATCGCTTTGCAGGTCCGGCAAGGTGATACTCAGGCTGCTCCACTCGGCATCCGGCAATTTGCGCCGCAAAGGGCCTACTGCTTGCGGCCAGTCAACGGTTTCGCCGGCGCCGGGGATGATAATCACCGCGCCTTTGGGTTCGGCGGTATTGGCCGGTTTCCACAAGGCCAGAAACGTGTCGGTGCCTGCTTGCAGTTGTTGCTGTTCCTGAGCCGGGATCTTTCGCTCAAGTGCAGTCGCTTCTTCCTGACTACGCTCAGGCAGCGGCTGACGTTCGAGTGGTTTTTCTTCGGCGGTTTTTTCCTCCGCGGCGGGCGTCGGGTCGGCCGCCTTGACGGAAAAAGCGCAAGGCAGGATCAGCGACAGGCACAATGCTGGCAGTGCCAGGCGGTAGACAGGGGGCATCGGATATTCCAGGCCAGAAGATGTTCCGGCAGCCTAATGGGTTGGTCTGTATTTGTCAGGGTGTGAGAGTTCAATGATGCGTTTTCGCTGCCTGTGGGTTATCGGCTGTTTGTGGTTTCCCTTGATGGGCTGGGCGGCCGCCGCGCCTCCGGCGCCCGTTGCCCAACTGTCCCCGAAACAGCAGCACTGGCTGGCGCAGCAGGGCGAGTTGCGGGTCGGCGTGGTGTTGCAGGCGCCCTATGCGCAATACGACCGCCGCTTGCAGCGCTTGTCCGGGGTGAACATCGAGTTGATGAAGTGGTTGGCTAAAAACCTCAATGTCGAACTGAGCTGGCGCAATTTTCCCGACCTTGAACAATTGGAAGCCGCGGCCCGCGAGGGCGAAATCGACATCGCTCCGGGCCTGACCCAGACCCCTGGCGGGCTGCGTCTCTGGCAGTTTTCCGACCCCTACATGCGGGTGCCGCAATTGGTGGTCAGCGACCAGAAAAGCGCTGGCGCGGTCGAGTTGGAAAAACTCGACAGCCAGACCCGCGTCGCCGTGCGCATGCCCAGTGCCATCGCCGATTACCTGCGTGGCAACTACCCGCACCTGAATCTGCAAGGCGTACCGATGGAGCGCCAGGCATTGCAATTACTGGTTGGCCAGCAGGCAACTTATGCGGTGATCGATGAGGCGCAACTGGGACGCTTGTCGGTCGAGACGGAGTTCGCCGGGTTGGTGGTGGTGGGGGATGTCGGCCTGCCGCAACTGCTGCGGGTGGCCACGCGGCGCGACAAGCCGGAACTGGCGGGCATCGTCGAAAGTGCATTGCGGGCGATCCCGGCCAAGGATCTGGAGCAACTGCACAATCAATGGCTGCAACCCAAGTATCCGCGGCTCACCGAGTCGCCGGGATTTTGGCAAAACCTCTGCCTTCTGCTGGCCGTGCTGGCATCCAGTTGCATGGCCATTGTGGTCTGGCAGCGTCGCCAGCAGCACCACCTGGAGCAGCGTCTGCTGGCCGCGCAGGAAGACATTGCCTTGCGCGCCGCCAGCGAAGAGGCCCTGCGGCTCACCCAGTTTTCCATCGACCAGAGCACCGTCGGTATCCTCTGGGTCAACTGGGACAGCCATGTGCGCTACGCCAACCGCGCGGCGGAAAGCATGCTGGGCTATCCGGCCGGCGGGATCATCGATCGGCCCCTGATCGATTTCGAGCCTGGCCTGCACATGGACCGTTGGCTGAACCTGTGGAAGCGCGCCAGGGCCAGTGAAGACGGCCCGCAAAGCTTTGAATCCAATTGCGTGCGGGCCGATGGCAGCATCCTGCCGGCCGATGTCTCGTTGAGTTTTCTGCGCTTTCGCGATGGCGAATACCTGGTGGTTTACCTCAACGATGTCACCGAGCGGCGTCGCGCCCTGGCGGCCTTGCAGGAAAGCGAGGCGCGCCTGCAAGGCATCGCCGCCAACGTTCCGGGGCTGGTTTTCCGCCTGGAGCGGGCGCCGGTGACCGGTCAGATCGACTTTGCCTACATCAGCGAAGGCAGCGAAAGCCTGGTGGGTTACTCGCCGGCCACGCTGGCGCATCGCGATAAAGGCCTGCGCAGCCTGGTGCATCCGGATGACAAGGCCAGCTATCACCAGACCCAGGATCATGCGCTGGATACCGACAGCGACTGGTCGTGGCAGGGGCGAATCCTCACGCGTCAGGGCGAGCAGCGCTGGGCGGAAATCAAGGCCATCACCCGCCGGCTGGATGACGGTGCCTATGTCTGGGACGGAATCGTCTGGGACATCAGCGAAAGCAAGCGCATCGAGCTTGAGCTGGCCAGCTCCCGGGAGCAGTTGCGTGAGTTGTCCGCACACCTGGAAAGCGTGCGCGAAGAAGAAAAGGCGCGCATTGCCCGGGAAGTTCACGACGAGTTGGGTCAGATGCTCACCGTGTTGAAGCTGGAAACGTCCATGTGCGAACTGGCTTACGCGCAGCTTGATCCGGGTCTGAACGAGCGCTTGAACAGCATGAAGCGCTTGATCGCTCAGTTGTTTCAGCTGGTTCGTGATGTGGCCACGGCATTGCGACCGCCGATTCTCGACGCGGGCATCGCCTCGGCCATTGAGTGGCAGGCCCGTCGATTCGAGGCGCGCACGCAGATCCCGTGTCTGGTGCAGGTGCCGGACAACTTGCCGGTGCTCAGCGATGCGAAGGCAATCGGTTTGTTCAGGATCCTTCAGGAAGCGCTGACCAATGTCATGCGGCACGCCCAGGCGCATACTGTTGAATTGACACTGGCGCTGGAAGGCGACGAGTTGTGTCTGACGGTCAGCGATGATGGCGTAGGATTTGTCGCCGCAGCTGGCAGGCCGACATCCTTTGGGGTGGTCGGCATGCGCGAGCGGGTGTTGATCATGGGCGGTGAGTTGTCGCTTGAGAGTGAGCCGGGTGAAGGCACGACTCTGAGTGTGCGAGTGCCGCTGGATGCAGCCTGATGTTTATCTATTGTTTGCTCTGACGTCATCGTCGGAACGCTCGCGATAGATCTTGACCCTGGAGAAGAACGTGATCCGTGTACTGGTAGCCGAAGACCACACCATTGTCCGCGAAGGCATCAAGCAGTTGATCGGCCTGGCCAAGGACTTGCTGGTAGTGGGGGAGGCGAGCAATGGTGAGCAGTTGCTCGACACCTTGCGTCATGTGCCCTGCGAAGTGGTGTTGCTGGATATCTCCATGCCGGGCGTCAACGGCCTGGAAGCGATTCCGCGGATTCGCGCCCTGAACAATCCACCCGCGATCCTGGTGCTGTCGATGCATGACGAAGCGCAAATGGCCGCCCGGGCGTTGAAGGTGGGCGCTGCGGGTTATGCGACCAAGGACAGCGACCCGGCGCTCTTGCTGACGGCCATTCGCAAAGTGGCGTCAGGCGGGCGTTATATCGACCCGGAACTGGCCGATCGCATGGTTTTCGAAGTCGGTCTTACCGACTCGCGTCCATTGCACTCGTTGCTCTCCGAGCGCGAATTCTCCGTGTTCGAACGCCTGGCCCAGGGCGCCAACGTCAATGACATCGCCCAGCAACTGGCGCTGAGCAGCAAGACCATCAGCACCCACAAGGCGCGGCTGATGCAGAAGCTCAACATCACCTCGCTGGCGGAACTGGTGAAGTACGCGATGGAACACAAGCTCCTCTAAAACACACCGAAATTCAGTGTGGTCCAGTGGTGGCATATCCATTTACGACAGCTCCAGATATCGCATGGGCTTATTCTTGTGGCTTATAGCTGACCCCTTGCCACTACATTTGCCCAAACGCGCCATCCTTGTAGGGCAATCCCTACCCCCAACCTTCCATCCGGCTGAGGCCAATCTCTCTTGCCCCCCGATTTGCGCGGTCCCCAGCGTCCACTAGGCTTAGTCCCACAGCAGTCATCAATAACAAAGGTGTGGGTATGAGCCAGGTCGATTCAAGCGCAGGGGCCAATGATGTTCTGGTCAGCTTTCGTGGAGTGCAGAAGAGCTACGACGGCGAGAACCTGATCGTCAAGGACCTCAACCTGGACATTCGCAAAGGCGAATTCCTCACATTGCTCGGGCCGTCCGGTTCCGGCAAGACCACCAGCCTGATGATGCTCGCCGGCTTCGAAACGCCGACCGCGGGCGAAATCCTGTTGGGCGGGCGCGCCATCAACAACGTGCCGCCGCACAAGCGCGACATCGGCATGGTGTTCCAGAACTACGCATTGTTCCCGCACATGACGGTGGCGGAGAACCTGGCGTTCCCGCTGACCGTACGCGGCATGAACAAGAGCGACGTCAGTGCCCGGGTCAAGCGCGTGCTGAGCATGGTCCAGCTCGATGCCTTCGCCCAGCGCTACCCGGCGCAGCTTTCCGGTGGTCAGCAACAGCGTGTGGCATTGGCCCGCGCGCTGGTGTTCGAGCCGCAACTGGTGCTGATGGACGAACCCCTCGGCGCACTCGATAAACAACTGCGTGAACACATGCAGATGGAGATCAAGCACCTGCACCAGCGCCTGGGCGTCACCGTGGTCTACGTGACCCACGATCAGGGCGAAGCCTTGACCATGTCCGACCGTGTGGCGGTGTTCCACCAGGGCGAAATCCAGCAGATCGCGCCGCCGCGCACCCTCTATGAAGAGCCGAAAAACACCTTCGTCGCCAACTTCATCGGCGAGAACAACCGCCTCAATGGCCGCCTGCACAGCCAGACCGGCGACCGTTGCATTGTCGAGCTCGGGCGGGGTGAGAAGGTAGAGGCCTTGGCGGTCAACGTCGGCCAGACCGGCGAGCCGGTGACCCTGTCCATTCGTCCGGAGCGAGTGAGCCTCAATGGCTCCAGCGACCAATGCGTCAACCGCTTCTCCGGGCGAGTCGAGGAATTCATCTATCTGGGCGACCACGTCCGGGTTCGCATGGAAGTCTGCGGCAAGACCGACTTCTTCGTGAAACAGCCGATTGCCGAGCTAGATCCCTCGCTCGCCGTCGGCGACGTGGTACCGCTTGGCTGGCAGGTCGAACACGTTCGCGCGCTCGATCCACTTCTAGAGGCGCATTGATCGCCCCGGCAACACCAACACCAACCCTGCACGTGGAGAGAACAATAAATGTTGAGATCCCTGAAATTCACCGCTTTGGCACTGGGCATGATGGGCGCGGCACACGCAATGGCGGCCGGCCCGGACCTGACCGTGGTGTCCTTTGGCGGCGCGAACAAGGCGGCTCAGGTCAAAGCCTTCTACGCACCGTGGGAAGCGGCAGGCAACGGCAAGATCGTGGCCGGCGAGTACAACGGCGAAATGGCCAAGGTCAAGGCCATGGTCGACACCAAGAGCGTGTCCTGGGATCTGGTAGAGGTTGAATCGCCGGAGCTGTCCCGTGGTTGCGACGAAGACATGTTCGAGCAGCTTGATCCGAAGTTGTTCGGCAAGACAGAAGACTACGTCAAGGGCGCCATCCAGCCTTGCGGCGTAGGTTTCTTCGTGTGGTCGACCGTGCTGGCGTACAACGCCGACAAGCTGAAAACCGCACCGACCAGTTGGGTGGATTTCTGGGACACCAAGCAGTTCCCGGGCAAGCGTGGCCTGCGTAAAGGCGCCAAGTACACCCTGGAATTCGCACTGATGGCCGACGGCGTTGCGCCCAAAGACGTCTACAAAGTGCTGGCCGGCAAGGACGGTCAGGACCGCGCGTTCAAGAAGCTCGATGAGCTCAAGCCAAACATCCAGTGGTGGGAAGCCGGCGCACAACCGCCGCAATACCTCGCTTCGGGTGACGTGGTGATGAGCTCGGCCTACAACGGCCGTATCGCTGCCGTGCAGAAAGAAAGCAACCTGAAAGTCGTGTGGAACGGCGGCATCTACGACTTCGACGCATGGGCCATTCCAAAAGGTCTGGATGCCAAGCGCGCTGAAGCGGCGAAGAAGTTCATCGCCTTCTCGGTAATGCCGCAGCAGCAGAAGACCTACTCGGAAAACATCGCCTACGGCCCGGCCAACACCCAGGCCGTACCGCTGCTGGCCAAGGATGTCCTGAAGGACATGCCGACCACCCCGGAAAACATCGCCAACCAGGTGCAGATCGACGTCAGTTTCTGGGCTGACAACGGCGAGCAACTGGAACAGCGCTTCAACGCCTGGGCTGCCAAGTAGGAGCTGCCGAAGGCTGCGATCTTTTGATCTTGCTCTTCAGCGGCCTTGAATACGCCAAAAGATCGCAGGCTGCGCCAGCTCCTACAGGGACTGGCGTGTTTCATGAGTGTTGATGTAATGCGGCATCACCGTGGGTGGTGCCGCCCATTCAAAGATTCCCGGAGTACGTCATGGCTATCGCCGTTCCCCTGAACGAGGGCACCAGCCCCACCTTGAAGCAGCGGCTCAAGCACGCCGAGCGGGTCAATCGCTGGAAGGCCCAGGCGTTGATCGCGCCACTGGTGCTGTTTCTGTTGCTGGTGTTCCTGGTGCCGATCGTGGCGCTGCTCTACAAAAGCGTTGGCAACCCGGAAGTGGTCGGCGGCATGCCCCGCACAGTGACCGCCATCGCCAGTTGGGACGGCCGCGGCCTGCCCGCTGAACCGGTTTACAAAGCAGCGGCCGAAGACCTCGCCGAGGCTCGCAAGAATCAGACCCTGGGTGATCTGTCCAAACGCCTGAACATGGAACTGGCCGGCTACCGCAGCCTGCTGACCAAAACCGCCCGCGCCTTGCCGCTCACAACCGAGCCGGCTTCTTATAAAGAAGCGCTGGAAGGTCTCGATGAGCGTTGGGGCGACCCGGCCTACTGGCAAGCGGTACGTCGCAACACCAGCAGCATCACCCCGTATTATCTGCTGGCGGCCGTCGATCACCGCATCGACGACCTCGGCGAAATCGCCCCGGCCACCCCGGATCAGGCGATCTACCTCGACATCTTCGCCCGTACCTTCTGGATGGGCCTGGTCATCACCGTGATCTGCCTGGTGCTGGCGTATCCACTGGCTTATCTGCTGGCGAACCTGCCGTCGCGTCAGAGCAACCTGCTGATGATCCTGGTGCTGCTGCCGTTCTGGACTTCGATCCTGGTACGGGTCGCGGCGTGGATCGTGTTGCTGCAATCGGGTGGCCTGATCAACAGCGGCCTGATGGCCATGGGCATTATCGATAAGCCGATCGAGCTGGTGTTCAACCGCGTCGGTGTCTACATCTCCATGGTGCACATCCTGCTGCCGTTCATGATCCTGCCGATCTACAGCGTGATGAAAGGGATCTCGCCGACCTACATGCGCGCCGCGATTTCCCTCGGCTGCCATCCGTTCGCCAGCTTCTGGCGGGTGTATTTCCCGCAGACCTATGCCGGTGTCGGCGCCGGTTGCCTGTTGGTGTTCATCCTCGCCATCGGCTACTACATCACCCCGGCATTGTTGGGCAGCCCGAACGACCAGATGGTCAGCTACTTCGTCGCCTTCTACACCAACACCAGCATCAACTGGGGCATGGCGACCGCACTCGGTGGGCTGCTGTTGCTCGCGACGGTCGTGCTTTATCTGATTTACAGCTGGCTGGTAGGCGCAAGCCGCCTGCGCCTGAGCTAAGGGGAGAACGAAATGCTGAGTCCTTATATGTCGCCCATCGAACGGGTGTGGTTCTACAGCTTGCGGATTCTCTGCGGCTTGATTCTGTTGTTCCTGATCCTGCCGGTGCTGGTGATCATTCCACTGTCGTTCAACTCCGGCAGCTTCCTGGTGTACCCGCTGCAGGGCTTCTCATTGCAGTGGTATCACGATTTCTTCGCCTCGGCGGAATGGATGCGCGCCCTGAAGAACAGCATCATCGTCGCCCCGGCAGCCACGGTGCTGGCCATGGTCTTCGGTACGCTGGCGGCGATCGGCCTGACCCGGGGCGACTTCCCCGGCAAGGCGCTGGTAATGGCTCTGGTGATTTCACCGATGGTGGTGCCGGTGGTGATCATCGGTGTGGCCAGTTACCTGTTCTTTGCTCCGTTGGGATTGGGTAACAGCTTCTTCTCGCTGATCGTGGTGCATGCGGTGTTGGGTGTGCCGTTCGTGATCATTACCGTGTCGGCGACCTTGCAGGGGTTCAACCATAACCTGGTGCGGGCCGCCGCGAGCCTGGGTGCTTCGCCGCTGACCACGTTCCGCCGGGTGACCTTGCCGCTGATTGCGCCGGGCGTGATCTCCGGGGCGCTGTTTGCCTTTGCGACGTCGTTCGATGAGGTGGTGGTGACGCTGTTCCTCGCCGGCCCCGAACAAGCGACCCTGCCACGGCAGATGTTCAGCGGCATCCGCGAGAACCTCAGCCCGACCATCGCCGCCGCCGCGACGCTGCTGATTGCTTTCTCGGTGATCCTGCTGCTGACCCTGGAATGGCTGCGAGGGCGTAGCGAGAAACTGCGTACTGCGCAGGTCTGACGAATCACCTCATTCCCTGTGGGAGCGAGCTTGCTCGCGATGACGGACTATCAGTCGACATCTTTATCGACTGGAACTACCTCATCGCGAGCAAGCTCGCTCCCACAGGGATTTTTGGCGTTTTCGAGGTCCTCGGTCATTCACGACCTGAATAGAAGACAACCTCTAATCCCCAGCTACTATTGTGCCCAGCTCCCCTACCTATAAGAGGCTGCGCACATGAGTCTTTCCTCTTTCAAAATCGCTCACAAATTGATCACCGGCGCAGGTGCCATCGAGCAACTGTCTGCCGAACTGGCGCGTCTGGACATAGACAACCCACTGATCGTTACTGATGCCGCTTTGGTGAAATCCGGCACGGTAGAACTGGCACTGGAGCAGCTGGGCGAACGCAGTTACGAGATTTTCGACCGGGTGCTGCCGGACCCGGAAATAGCCATCGTCGAAGATTGCATGCAGGCCTATCGTGACGGTGGGCATGACGGCTTGATCGGCCTCGGTGGCGGTAGTGCCATCGACATTGCCAAGAGCGTGGCGGCCTACGCCGGGTACCACGGTGCGCTGGCGGATCTGTTCGGCATCGATCAGGTCCCGCGCAAAGGCCCGCCGCTGATCGCCATCCCGACCACCGCCGGCACCGGCTCGGAGGTGACCAACGTCGCCATCCTTTCCGACAAGGTCGCGCAACTGAAGAAGGGCATTGTCAGCGACTTTCTGTTGCCGGATGTGGCGCTGGTCAGTCCGCAAATGACCCTGACCTGTCCGCGCAGCGTCACGGCGGCCAGCGGCGTCGATGCGCTGGTGCATGCCATCGAGTCCTATCTGTCGGTCAACGCCTCGCCGATTACCGATGCCCTGGCCATCGGCGCCATCAAGTTGATCGCCAAGGCTTTGCCCAAGGCGTATGCCAATCCGTCGAACCTGCAAGCCCGGGAAGACATGGCCACTGCCAGCCTGATGGCCGGCATGGCGTTCGGCAATGCCGGGGTTGGCGCGGTGCACGCGCTGGCGTATCCGCTGGGCGGGCGCTTCAACATTGCCCATGGGGTCAGTAATGCCTTGCTACTGCCCCATGTCATGACCTGGAACAAGATGGCCTGTATCGAACGCATGCAGGATATCGCCGAGGCCATGGGCGTGAAGACCGCTCGCTTGAGCATCAACGAAGCGGCTGACAAAGCCGTGCAAGCCATGACCGAACTGTGTGCCGCGGTGGAAATTCCCCAGGGCCTGCGTAGTTTCGGTGTGCCCGAGGACGCCATTCCTTCCATGGCCGTGGAAGCAGCGGGGATCGAGCGCTTGATGCGCAACAATCCGCGTAAGTTGAGTGCCGTCGATATCGAAAAGATCTATCGCGCGGCGTACTAGGACCCCAGCCGTCGATGGATGATGGCAAGGTCCAATCATCGCGCTCACGGTGCGCGCTTCAAAGCATGAGGTATACAATGCGCGCCATCGTGATTCTGCTCAGAAAAGGTGCGTCATGCAGCCCTTCGTAATTGCTCCGTCGATTCTCTCCGCCGACTTCGCCCGCCTGGGTGAAGAAGTGGACAACGTCCTGGCCGCCGGCGCCGACTTCGTGCACTTCGATGTCATGGACAATCATTACGTACCGAACCTGACCATCGGCCCGATGGTCTGCGCGGCACTGCGCAAGTATGGCGTGACCGCGCCGATCGACGCGCACCTGATGGTCAGCCCGGTGGACCGCATCGTGGGCGACTTCATCGAAGCCGGCGCGACCTACATCACCTTCCACCCGGAAGCGAGCCAGCACGTCGACCGCTCTCTGCAACTGATCCGCGAAGGCGGCTGCAAGTCGGGCCTGGTGTTCAACCCGGCGACCCCGCTGGACGTGCTCAAGTACGTGATGGACAAGGTCGACATGATCCTGCTGATGAGCGTCAACCCGGGCTTCGGCGGGCAGAAGTTCATCCCCGGCACCCTCGACAAACTGCGCGAAGCGCGGGCACTGATCGATGCGTCGGGCCGTGACATCCGCCTGGAAATCGACGGCGGCGTGAACGTGAACAACATTCGCGAAATCGCCGCGGCTGGCGCTGACACCTTCGTCGCCGGCTCGGCCATCTTCAATGCGCCGAACTATCAGGAAGTCATCGAGAAGATGCGTTCCGAACTGGCGCTGGCTCGCCCATGAGTGGATTTGAGCAGTTGTTCCCGGGGCAACTGCCGCGGCTGGTGATGTTCGATCTGGACGGTACCTTGATCGACTCGGTCCCGGACCTGGCAGTGGCTGTGGACAAGATGCTGCTCAAACTCGGTCGCAAGCCCGCCGGTCTGGAAGCGGTACGCGAATGGGTCGGCAACGGCGCGCCGGTACTGGTGCGTCGTGCGCTGGCTGGCGCTATCGATCATTCGGCGGTCGATGACCACGAAGCCGAACGGGCGCTGGAGCATTTCATGCAGGCTTATGGCGAGAGCCATGAGTTGACCGTGGTTTACCCCGGCGTGCGCGACACCCTCAAATGGCTGCAAAAGCAGGGCGTCGAGATGGCGCTGATCACCAACAAGCCGGAGCGTTTCGTCGCGCCGCTGCTGGATCAGATGAAAATCGGCCGTTATTTCCGCTGGATCATCGGCGGCGACACCCTGCCACAAAAAAAGCCCGATCCGGCCGCACTGTTTTTCGTGATGAAAATGGCCAACATTCCGGCTTCGCAGTCTTTGTTCGTCGGCGATTCGCGCAGCGATGTGCTGGCGGCGAAAGCGGCGGGGGTCAAGTGCGTGGCCCTGAGCTACGGCTATAACCACGGTCGGCCGATCGCGGAAGAATCGCCGGCACTGGTGATCGACGACCTGCGCAAGCTAATTCCCGGTTGCCTGGATCCGGCCGCTGAGATAACGTTGGCCGACGCTGTCAAACCCCCTTCTGGAAACGCCATCGTGGTGGTCACTCGCAAACTCTGGATGAAAGTCATGAAGGCCCTGGCCCGCTGGCGTTGGCGCGCCTGACTTGATCCTGGCCGGTTTCCGGCGCGTTTGCATACCTGACTGTTCGACCCTCAAGCCACGAGGCACCTCATGATCCGCGAAGAATTCCTGCGCTTGGCCGCTGCCGGCTACAACCGCATTCCGCTTGCCTGCGAAACCCTGGCCGACTTCGACACGCCGCTGTCGATCTACCTGAAGCTGGCCGACGAGCCCAATTCCTACTTGCTGGAGTCCGTACAGGGCGGCGAGAAATGGGGGCGTTACTCGATCATCGGCCTGCCGTGCCGAACCGTGCTGCGGGTTCATGATCATCACGTCAGCGTGACCGTCGATGGCGTCGAGACCGAAAGCCACGACGTGGAAGATCCGCTGGCCTTCGTCGAAGCCTTCAAGGCGCGCTACAACGTGCCGACCATTGCTGGCCTGCCGCGTTTCAACGGCGGCCTGGTGGGCTACTTCGGTTATGACTGCGTGCGTTATGTGGAGAAGCGCTTGGGCAAATGCCCGAACCCGGACCCGCTGGGCGTACCGGACATTCTGCTGATGGTGTCCGACGCCGTGGTGGTGTTCGACAACCTGGCCGGCAAGATGCACGCCATCGTCCTGGCCGACCCGGCGCAGGAAGACGCCTTTGAACAAGGTCGCGCGCGCCTGGAAGAGCTGCTGGAAAAACTCCGACAGCCGATCACCCCGCGCCGTGGCCTGGACTTCAGCAAGCAACAATCGGCTGACCCGGTGTTTCGCTCCAGCTTCACCCAGAACGATTACGAAAAAGCCGTCGACACCATCAAGGAATACATCCTGGCCGGTGACTGCATGCAGGTCGTGCCATCCCAGCGCATGTCGATCGACTTCAAGGCGGCCCCCATCGATCTGTATCGCGCACTGCGCTGCTTCAACCCGACGCCTTACATGTACTTCTTCAACTTCGGCGACTTCCACGTCGTTGGCAGTTCGCCGGAAGTACTGGTGCGGGTCGAAGACAACCTGATCACCGTGCGCCCGATTGCCGGCACCCGTCCGCGGGGCGCCAACGAAGAGGCTGACCTGGCGCTGGAAAAAGACCTGCTGTCGGACGACAAGGAAATCGCCGAGCATTTGATGCTGATCGACCTGGGGCGTAACGACACCGGTCGCGTTTCGGAAATCGGCTCGGTGAAACTGACTGAGAAGATGGTCATCGAGCGTTACTCCAACGTGATGCATATCGTGTCCAACGTCACCGGGCAACTGAAAGCCGGGCTGACGGCCATGGATGCACTGCGGGCGATTCTGCCGGCGGGCACCTTGTCCGGCGCACCGAAGATTCGCGCGATGGAAATCATCGACGAACTGGAGCCGGTCAAACGTGGCGTCTACGGCGGTGCGGTCGGTTACTTCGCCTGGAACGGCAACATGGACACCGCCATTGCGATCCGCACGGCGGTGATCAAGAACGGCGAGCTGCATGTGCAGGCCGGTGGCGGCATCGTTGCCGACTCGGTGCCGGCGCTGGAATGGGAAGAAACCCTGAACAAGCGCCGCGCGATGTTCCGCGCCGTTGCCCTGGCGGAACAAACACCGAACGCCTGAGTTTGCGAAAAAACCTGTGGGAGCGAGCTTGCTCGCGATGGGGCCATCACTGCCACATTGATGTTGTCTGACCCACCGCTATCGCGAGCAAGCTCGCTCCCACAATGATCTCATCGCCAAAAAAACGCGGCGCCTGTGAGGGCGCCGCGTTTTTTATTGGTTGCACATCAGAAGTCCAGCGCAACACCTACATTGATGCCCTGTTGGGTGAAGTCGTCGTCCTTGCGGATGTTGTAGCTGGCGCGCAGTGCCAGGTCCTTGGTGAGGTTGTGGCTCACCCCCAGGTTCACATGTTGCAAGTGACTTTGCGGGGTGTAGCCTTCCAGCGTGAACTGGTTGTTTGGCAGGCTGTTGAGGTTGATGTCCACGTCCTGGGTATCGTCGTTGTACTCACGCTCGATTGCCGCTTCGCCGAACACCTGGGTTTGCGGGGTGATCTGGTATTTGCCCTGCAGGCCAGCGCCCAGGCGCCGGGAAATACGCTCCTGATCGGCGAAGGTCAGCGCCGTGGAATTGTTTCCGTCCTCCGAGTAACCATCGACTTGTACCTTGGCGAAGTCGGCGCTGACAAACGGCGACAGGTGCCAAGGACTGCTGGCTTGTTGCGCAATGTCGTAGCCCACGCGTGCGCTGAAGGCTTCGACGTAGCCGCTGGTATCGCCTTTTTCGCCGCGTTCGTTGACGCCCAGCTGGAATTTGCGCTTGAGGCTGTCGTAATCCAGATGCCCGGCCGTCAGCGCCGCGTCGGCCCACACACGGTTTTGCTGGTACTGGGCGAATGCCGTGCCCAGGTAAGTGTTGAGCTTGTAGTCGGAGTCGTTGTTGCCGGCTTCGAGTTCCTGGTTATAGAAACCGGCCACCAGACCAACACGCCAGGCATCGTTGAGACGATAGCTGCCACCGATGTTCAGGTTGGCTCCGTTGCCGTCGGCGCTTGCAACGCTGTCCTGGCCGTCAAAGTCCTGATGCTGTCCGCCGGCGGAAACGATGGCTCGCCATTGGCCGACGCCTTGCCAGTTTTCCCAATCGGCCAGCCACTGGTTGCGCAACTCATCCTGATGCGCACGCACGGTGCCCTGGGCCATTTCCGGCAGCAGGGTCAGCTCCCATGGTGCGGCCAGCAGGGAATAGGCGTAATCGGCGATCAGGCGTTGCCCGGCTTCGGTGGGGTGCACCGAGTCGTTGTAGATCAGCTTGGTCGGGTCCGGCGTGGCGCTGTTGATGCCGTAGCGGGCATTCTCGGTACAACCGTTGCCGCTGAAGCAGGTGGTGATGAGGTTCTGGTCGGTGGCCAGGCCAAACTGTGCCGGGTTGGCGAACGTCTCTTTGAGCAGTACCGGAATGTTGAGCGGGATGACTTCGGCATTGATGTTTTGCAGTCGGCTTACCAGTTCAGTGTTGAACTGGGCGCTGAGTTGAGATGTGAACGCTTGCAGCGGCGTGCCGTTGAACGCTGGGGTAAAGCCGATATCGGGCAGCAACCAGACCATGACGTATCTGGCACCGGCGGTTTGCAGGGTCTGCACGCTGTCGGCCAGGCGGTCGGCGGCGGCACTGGCTTGGGGCAGGCTGGTGACGCGTCCTTGCAGGAAGTCGTTACCGCCGCCCGACAGGTAATACAGTGCGTTCGGGTCGGCACGGAAGTTATTGGATGGAAGATAGCCGGACCGGGTGCGTTCGCCGGTGGCGGAGATGCTGGTAATCGAATCAAGAATCTGGTCGGTACGGTAGCCGCCTACAGCCCAGTTGTTACCATCAGGCAGGCCTTCGTTGGCGCGAACTGCTGAAGTAGAAGATGCCGTCTGGTCCGGTGAAAACCCCAGTTTCCCACCCAGGATCTGTGTGGAGTTGAGCGAGCGGACTTCGCCGCTGCCATCCAGGTACACCGGTCCCGTCCGGTTGGTGAAGCGCTGTGTCGCTCCGGCAGGCCCGCCCGTGTCGGCAAAGGTCCCTGCATCGTTGAGACTGTCCCCGAAGACAACGAAATTTGTATAAGGATTGGGTGCGGCGTTCGCCTGGGCGCATGCGATCGCGAGCAAGCATCCTGCGAGCGGTACAAACAACGACTGTTTGATCATGAGCAAGTCCGTTTATTTATTGTTTTAGTGAACGAAACGACAGTACCAAAAACTTTCGGCCTTTTGCCATCTGTCGCGAAGCCTTTGATAGATTCGCGGACAGTGCCTCCGGCGATATTGCGCGCTCTGCCCAGCTAAGTTACTGTGCCGGGACGTACGAACGAGACCTTCCCCGTGTTGATCATCAGTAAACTCCTGGATCAAGTCATCAAGGCACACGCCCGCTGGCGTTGGCGCGCCTGAATTCTTTTGCCGGCTTCGCCGGACCTGTACCGCTTTGCCTTCTTTACCTGTTTGAAATGCCGCTTTGCTGGCGCTACGTCGGCACCTGACAAAGCGCAGCGCCCTGCGGGTAAAACATTCGAAGGCCATCTTTAAAGTCAGTGAGTTCAAGAGGTTCTATACGCCATGTTGCTGATGATCGATAACTACGACTCCTTTACCTACAACGTTGTGCAGTACCTGGGCGAGCTCGGCTCCCAGGTCAAGGTCGTGCGCAACGATGAACTGACCATCGCTGAAATCGAAGCCCTCAACCCTGAGCGCATCGTTGTGTCCCCCGGTCCTTGCACCCCGACCGAGGCCGGAATTTCGATTGAAGCGATCAAGCATTTCGCCGGCAAACTGCCGATTCTTGGCGTCTGCCTCGGCCACCAATCCATCGGCCAGGCCTTTGGCGGTGATGTGGTGCGCGCCCGTCAAGTGATGCACGGTAAGACTAGCCCGGTATTTCACGAGGACAAGGGTGTATTCGAAGGCCTGAATCGTCCGCTGACGGTGACCCGCTATCATTCTTTGATCGTCAAGCGCGAAACCCTGCCAGATTGCCTGGAGCTGACCGCCTGGACTCAGCTCGAAGACGGCTCGGTCGACGAGATCATGGGCCTGCGTCACAAGACTCTGAACATCGAAGGCGTGCAGTTCCACCCTGAGTCGATCCTCACCGAACAGGGCCATGAACTGTTCGCCAACTTCCTCAAACAAACCGGCGGCACGCGCTAAGGACTTTTCATGAACATCAAGACAGCCCTGAGCCGTATCGTCGATCACCTTGACCTCAGCACCGATGAAATGCGCGATGTGATGCGCGAAATCATGACCGGGCAATGCTCGGACGCACAGATTGGCGCGTTCATGATGGCCATGCGCATGAAGAGCGAAAGCATCGACGAAATCGTCGGTGCCGTGTCGGTGATGCGTGAACTGGCGGACAAGGTCGAACTCAAGACCCTCGACGGTGTGGTCGATGTAGTGGGCACCGGCGGCGACGGCGCCAATATCTTCAACGTGTCGACCGCTGCTGCGTTCGTGGTTTCCGCTGCTGGCTGCACCGTGGCCAAGCACGGCAACCGTGCAGTCTCGGGCAAGAGCGGCAGTGCCGATCTGCTGGAGGCGGCCGGTATCTACCTGAACCTGACACCCGTGCAAGTGGCGCGCTGCATTGACAACGTTGGTATTGGTTTCATGTTTGCCCAGACCCATCACTCTGCGATGAAATACGCTGCAAGCCCGCGCCGCGAACTGGGTCTGCGGACCTTGTTCAACATGCTCGGCCCGCTTACGAATCCGGCCGGCGTGAAGCATCAGGTAGTAGGCGTATTCACCCAGGCCTTGTGCCGGCCGCTGGCGGAAGTGTTGCAGCGTCTGGGCAGCAAGCATGTGCTGGTGGTGCATTCGAAGGATGGCCTGGACGAGTTCAGCCTGGCAGCACCGACCTTCGTGGCAGAGCTGAAAAACGACCAGATCACCGAGTATTGGGTCGAGCCGGAAGACCTGGGCATGAAGAGCCAGAGTCTGCATGGCCTGGCGGTGGAAAGCCCGGCGGCTTCACTTGAGCTGATTCGCGATGCCCTGGGCAAGCGCAAGACCGAGAACGGTCAGAAAGCGGCCGAGATGATCATGCTCAATGCCGGTGCCGCGCTGTACGCCGCCGATCATGCCAGCAGTTTGAAAGAGGGAGTTGCACTTGCGCACGATGCGCTGCACACCGGCCTCGCTCGGGAAAAGCTCGAGGAGCTGGGTGCGTTTACCGCGGTATTCAGAGTGGAGAATGAGGGATGAGTGTACCGACGGTTCTGGAAAAGATTCTGGCGCGCAAGGTCGAGGAAGTCGCCGAGCGTAGCGCTCGCGTCAGCCTCTGCGAGCTGGAAAGCCTGGCCAAGGCGGCCGATGCGCCCCGTGGCTTTGCCAGGGCCTTGCTGGCTCAGGCCAAGCTGAAGCAGCCGGCAGTCATTGCCGAAATCAAGAAAGCCTCGCCGAGCAAGGGCGTGATCCGCGAGAACTTCGTTCCCGCCGACATCGCCAGAAGCTATGAGAAGGGCGGCGCGACCTGCCTGTCGGTACTCACCGACATCGACTACTTCCAGGGCGCGGATGCGTACCTGCAGCAGGCCCGCGCGGCGTGCCAGCTGCCGGTGATCCGCAAGGACTTCATGATCGATCCATACCAGATCGTCGAAGCCCGTGCCTTGGGTGCCGACTGCGTGCTGTTGATCGTCTCCGCGCTGGATGACGTGAAAATGGCCGAACTGGCAGCCGTGGCCAAAAGCGTCAACCTCGATGTGCTGGTGGAAGTCCATGACGGCGATGAGCTGGAGCGAGCGTTGAAAACCCTCGATACTCCGCTGGTTGGCGTGAACAACCGCAACCTGCACACCTTCGATGTCAGCCTGGAAACCACCCTCGACCTGTTGCCGCGTATTCCGCGAGATCGTCTGGTCATCACCGAGAGTGGCATTCTCAATCGCGCCGATGTCGAACTGATGGAAATCAGCGACGTCTACGCATTCCTGGTCGGCGAGGCGTTCATGCGCGCCGAAAGCCCGGGTACCGAGTTGCAGCGTCTGTTCTTCCCTGAGCGCGGTATTCCCGTCAGCGGCTCGACCCTCGACTGAATACATCTTCACAGGCAATCCGCTTCCACTGTGGGAGCGGGCTTGCCCGCGAAGAGGCCCGCAAATCCCCTGAAGACCTCTGGTCTGTCGGAGCCTTCCATGTCGCTGCCAACCTCCCTCACCATCGAAGCCGGCCTGCAAGCCGAACAGGACTTGCTGGCATCGGTCTGTTCCGGCGACGCGGAGTTCGGCCTGCTGTTCTGGCAGCCGAGCGATCGGGCGCTGGTTATGCCACGCCGTTTGAGCCGCTTGTCGGGTTTCGAGGCTGCATGTGAAGTGTCGGCGGTGGCCGGTTGGCCAGTACTGTTGCGTGAAACCGGTGGCGAGCCGGTGCCGCAATCGGCCTCAACGATCAACATCGCGCTGGTTTACGCACCGCCGCGCAGCGAAGGGGATCTGAATCGCATCGAAACCGGTTACCACCGTTTGTGCGATCCCATTTGTCAGCTGCTGGATGAGTTGGGCGGCACGTCGTCCCTTGGCGAAATCGAGGGGGCGTTCTGTGATGGTCGCTTCAACGTCAACCTCGATGGTCGCAAGATGGTTGGCACCGCCCAGCGCTGGCGTCAGAGCCTGGGTGGGCAGCGTCCGGTAGGACTGGTGCACGGAGCGATGCTGATCGATAACGAGCGAGAGTCTATGGTCGCCGCGGTCAATCGTTTCAACGAGGCTTGCGGTCTGGAGCAACGAGTGCGCGCCGAAAGCCACATCGCGCTGCATGAGAAGTTCACGGCACCCAATGCACTGGCACGCCTCGACGAACTCTACCGGTTGATGCTCGTGCAGATGTTCAGCGGCTAGGTTTTCGAGCTTATCGCGTACCGAAGACCACCATGGTCTTGCCTTTGACGTCCACCAGGTTGCGTTCCTCCAGATCCTTGAGCACGCGACCGACCATCTCCCGTGAACAACCGACAATTCGACCGATTTCCTGACGGGTCACCTTGATTTGCATGCCATCGGGGTGCGTCATGGCGTCTGGCTGTTTGCACAGCTCCAGCAGGCAGCGGGCGACTCGGCCGGTTACATCAAAGAATGCCAGGTCACCGACCTTGCGCGTGGTGTTGCGCAGGCGCTGTGCGATTTGTCCGCTAAGGACGTAAAGAATGTCCGGGTCCTGCAGGGACAATTCGCGGAATTTCGCGTAGCTGATTTCCGCGACATCGCATTCAACCTTGGCCCGCACCCAGGCGCTGCGCTCCTGCTCCAGGCCGGCTTGCTCAAACAGACCCAGCTCGCCGAAAAAGTCCCCGGCGTTCAGGTAGGAAATGATCATTTCCCGGCCGTCATCATCTTCGATCAGGATGGTGACTGAGCCTTTGATGATGAAGAACAGCGTTTCCGAGCGGTCGCCGGCACAAATGATGTTGCTCTTGGCCTGATAACGGCGGCGCTGGCAATGCATCAACAGCTTGTCGAGGTTCTTGATCTTGGAGTTGGGGGCAATAGCAACCATGGTTGTATCCCGAAAAAACTGCACGGTATGTTTGGTTTTTATAAATAGTGAACGCTGGAGTAAGGCTGGCTGTGCGCCATAGAATTGGCGTCAGCTTAACAGACACTTCCTGCAATATTCGAGCATTTACCTACAAGGCAGTGGGATATGTCCCAGGACGCCGGGCGCTGTCAATCACGGGGCCTGTGCTAAGCTGGCGACCCTTTTTTATACAGTGGAGTCTTGGCGATGAAGGCACGCATCCAATGGGCTGGCGAAGCCATGTTTCTCGGCGAATCCGGTAGCGGTCATGTCGTGGTCATGGACGGTCCGCCCGATGCCGGCGGACGTAACCTGGGTGTCCGGCCGATGGAAATGCTGCTGCTGGGTGTTGGCGGTTGCAGCAATTTCGATGTGGTCAGCATCCTCAAGAAGTCCCGCCAGGCAGTGGAAAGCTGTGAAGCCTTCCTCGAAGCCGAGCGTGCGACCGAAGATCCAAAGGTGTTCACCAAGATCCACATGCACTTTGTGGTCAAGGGCCGCGGGCTGAAAGAAGCCCAGGTCAAACGTGCCATCGAACTGTCTGCCGAGAAGTATTGCTCGGCCTCGATCATGCTCGGCGCGGCTGGCGTGGCAATTACCCACGACTACGAGATCATCGAGCTCGGTTGAATCGACATTCAACTATCATAAAAGCAGTGCAGACTCTGGCGAACACAAGCTGACGTCTGCATAATGCGCCACTTTTTTCAGGGTAGTGGCCCGTCAGCCGACAGGCCTCAAACCCGAAACAGACAACCAAAATCGCCATCGCGAAGAGGTGTTAACCGTCCTACGCAGGTGCGTTGTTCGCATCTGACGGGCATGCTTGATCACGCGGCCGGGCCGCAAACACATAGAGAGTTTTTAACGGTGAAAAGCAAACTCAAGCTCCACGGGTTCAATAACCTGACAAAGACCTTGAGCTTCAACATCTATGACATCTGCTACGCGGAAACCCCGCAAGACCAGCAGGCTTACGTCGAGTACATCAATAAAGAGTACAACGCGAAACGCCTGACGCAGATCCTCACGGAAGTTGTCGATATCATTGGTGCCAACATCCTGAACATTGCCAGTCAGGACTATGAGCCGCAGGGCGCCAGCGTCACGATCCTGATCTCGGAGGAACCGGTAACCCCGACCGACAGTCAGATCGAAGAGTCCCCGGGCCCGCTGCCCGAAATCATTCTGGCCCACCTCGACAAGAGCCACATCACGGTGCACACCTACCCGGAAATCCATCCGGTCAGCGGTATTGCAACCTTCCGTGTGGACATCGACGTATCGACTTGCGGGGTCATTTCACCGCTTAAAGCGCTCAACTTCCTGATTCACCAGTTCGATTCGGACATTGTGACCGTGGATTACCGAGTGCGCGGCTTCACCCGTGACGTTGAAGGCAAAAAGCACTTCATCGACCACGAGATCAATTCGATCCAGAACTACCTCTCCGACGACACTTACGACGCGTACCAGATGACCGACGTGAACGTGTACCAGGAAAACCTGTTCCACACCAAGATGCTGCTGAAGAACTTCGAACTGGATAACTACCTGTTCGGCGACGCCACCAGCAACCTGTCCTCTGAGCAACGCGCCCAGGTGACCGAACGGGTGAAACACGAAATGCTCGAAATCTTCTACGCGCGCAATATGGCGTAAGATTTTCGAACACAAAAAGGCGACTCCCTCACGGCAGTCGCCTTTTTTTATTTTGGCGCTGGCTCCTACAAAAAAACGGAGTCAGATCCGATAAGTACTCTTTGTCATCACCTTGGCCATCAGACTCATCCCGAACTTCACCGGTGCCGGAAAGCGGAAGCCGCCAGCCTCCAGCGCGCTTTCGGCGTGCTGTTCTTCATCGATGCGCATCTGCTGAAGAATTGCCCGGGATTTTTCGTCCTCGGCCGGCAATTGTTCCAGATGCTCGTTCAGGTGTTTGCACACCTGGTCTTCCGTTGCCGCAACGAAACCGAGGCTGACTTTGTCGCTGATCAGGCCGGCCACTGCGCCAATCCCGAACGACATGCCATAGAACAGCGGATTGAGGATGCTGGTGTGGCTACCCAGTTGATGGATGCGTTGTTCGCACCAGACCAGGTGGTCGATTTCTTCTTCGGCGGCATGCTCCATCGCAGCGCGCACTTGCGGCAGCCTGGCGGTCAGCGCCTGCCCCTGGTACAGCGCCTGGGCGCAGACTTCGCCGGTATGGTTGATGCGCATCAGGCCGGCAACGTGGCGCGTATCTTCGTCGCTCATTTTCGCATCCGGCTGCACGATGGCAGGCGACGGACGGTACGGCTGGCCGCTGAAGGGCAGCAAGGTGCGCATCGCGGCATCGGCTTGCAGCAGCAGGCGGTCAATCGGCGAGTAGTGACGTTGGGTAGTCATGCTGACCTCCGGGGGGAATTTCGGCGGCCAGTTTAACCCAATCGGCCGGGGAAGGTTTGCGCTGGGTCATTGTGATGCAGGTGCTGTGACATTGTTGTGATGCCTTGTGTGGAGGCGGCGGTGCACCGCTTCCACAGGGTTTGGCGCAATCAGCCCGGCGGCCAGTGCATCTGGCGCTGACCCAGCACGTGCATATGAATGTGGTAGACGGTTTGCCCGCCTTCTTCATTGCAGTTCATGACGACGCGGAAACCCTTTTCACAGCCCAGTTCCAGTGCCAGGCGCTGGGCGGTGAACAGTATGTGCCCGGCCAATGTCTTGTCGTCCTCGGTCAGGTCGTTCAAGGTGCGAACCGGTTTTTTCGGGATCACCAGGAAATGTACTGGCGCCTGTGGGGCAATGTCGTGGAAGGCCAGTACCTGGTCGTCCTCGTAAATGATCTTCGCCGGGATTTCCCGGTTGATGATCTTGGTGAACAGAGTATCCACAGCTGTTTTCTCCGTTGTTTGGGCTGGCCTGAGTGTACTCATGGTGTATGCCAGCGCCCAGCCTTTTACCTGGGGTTGGATCAGCGCGGGCAGTAGGCCTTGTTGATCATGCCGGCGATTGTGCGAGTCAGCCACCGCGAGCCGAGTCGCGGCAGGAAGGCGAACCAGCGGTTGCGCCGCCCGGGAATGATGATCGCCTTGTTCTTTTCCAGTGCGCGCACGGTGTAGAGCGCCACTTCCTCAGGGCTCATCAGCAGTTTGCTGTTGGTCAGTTTTTCGCTGTCGAGTTGCGCGGTACGGAAAAATGCCGTTCGGGTCGGCCCGGGGCAGAGCACCGAAACCTTGATCGCACATTTTTTCAGCTCGACGCGCAATCCTTCGGAAAAGTGCAGCACATACGCCTTGCTGGCGTAATAGGTGCTCATCCACGGCCCGGGCTGAAACGCCGCCACCGAGGCCACATTCAGAATCTGTCCGCCGCCTTGCAGGGCCATGCTGTTGCCGATGGCATGGCACAGGCGGGTGAGGGCGAGGATGTTCACTTCGATCAGGTCTTGCTCGGTCATCCAGTCCTGGGCCAGAAACGGGCCGCATGTACCGATACCGGCACAATTGACCAGCAGATCGATCTGCCGGTCGCCTTCTTCCAGCTCCAGCAGGAACCCGGACAGGCGCAGCGGTTCGCCCAGGTCACAGGCACGGAACAACACCTCCACGCCGAACCTCTGGGTCAGTTCAATCGCAATACTTTCCAGCTGATCACGTTGTCGGGCCACCAGAATCAGGCTGCGGCCACGCCGGGCCAGCGCTTCGGCCATTGCCAGGCCGATGCCGCTGGAGGCGCCAGTGATCAGAGCGTAACGGGTCATGCAGTTCTCCATCGCAACAGCTCCGCGCCGCGACGCAGGTGTCACGGGCCAGGAGCGCTGTTCATTCTTTCGCAGAGTCTACAGGGGGCTGGGCCTCTTCGGCTGCATCGTCGGTGGAATTTGGCACCGGTTCGACCTCGACTTCGATTTCATCGGTGGTGACCGAACTGCTTTCGTAGCTGCTCTGGGCGGCGCTTTTGTATTCTTCCCGTATCGCCGTGAGACCACCGGCCAGCGAGCCGAACAGAACCAGCGCGATAACCACCAGCCACAGCGAAGACAATACCTTGACCGCAGTACTGTTCGGCGGAGGCGGCGGGCCGTAGCGGTTCGCGGTGTCGTTGCCCGGCACAACCATGATCACGAACGGAAAGAAACTGCCAACGAACGGCACCAGGTTCAGCAGCCACAACCAGCCGGACCAACCGACATCGTGCAAGCGTTGAACAGTGATCTGGATGCTGACGAATATAAAGCCGACGAACAGGATCAAGGCCAGCAAGCTGCCCAATATCAGGCCGCCGGTCGAATCCGCGCCGATGAGAGCCAGGGCGACCAAGGCAAGCACCCCGCAAACGGCCAAGAGCACAGTTGACAGCACCAGCGTCCAGGCGAGGTAACGCAAGCGGCCGATACGGCCATCGAAACTGAATGGCTTGAGCGTAGCGAATTCCGCCACGGCTTCGCCGACGGGCGCGCGAGGCGGCGCGTAAGGGGATTGCGGGTCTGCCAATGGCTCCTGGCTGTTGGCCGGAGCATGCTCATGCACGTCGGCGAGGTTCAGTTCGATCGGCGTTTCGGCTTCGATGCGGGCGTCGATACCGGTTTTGCTCAGCGCCTGGAGATAGGTATGGGCGTCGGCTTGCGACAGGTTGCGTTTGAGCGCTACCGGACGCCCGGCGAACAAGCGCTCGATGGCTGTGACATCGCTTTTGAACAAGTCGGCGAGATTGAGCTTTGCCGTGGTGATGTCGACACCGGGTAGCAAGGCGCCTTCGAATACGATCTTGAAACGATTTTCGCCCATGTGCGAGGCATCCTTGTCGCGAGAGGTTGAAAGAAGAAGCTTGTGCCCGGGTGAATGTAGGGCCAGCCGGGCAAGACTGGCCAAGATTTGCTGTCAGCGCGGCCAGCGTTTTGGCAACTGGGCGGCATGCTCCAGGGCCTGGCGGTACTCCGCGTCGAGACGTGCAATCAACTGCTCGACACTCGGCAAGTCTTCGATTTCTCCCACACCCTGGCCTGCAGACCAAACGGTCTTCCAGGCCTTGGCCTCATCGCTCACGGGTTTGAGCTTGGAACCGAAGTTGATCTCGCCCTTGCCTTGCAAGGCGGCCATGTCAAAACCGGCGGCCTCCAGGCTCTGGCGCATGAAACTCGCGGGTACACCTGACACGGCTGGAGTATGGATGATGTCTGCCGCTTTGGATGTCAGCAGCATTTCTTTGTAGGCGTCAGGCGCGTGACTTTCGGTCGTGCCGATAAATCGTGTGCCAAAGTAGGCCAAATCCGCGCCGAGCAATTGAGCGGCAAGAATTTCGTGGCCGTGGTTCAAGCAACCGGCCAGCAACAAGGTCTTGTCGAAGAACTGGCGGATTTCGGCAATCAGCGAGAACGGGCTCCAGGTCCCGGCGTGTCCACCGGCGCCGGCAGCCACGGCGATCAAGCCATCCACGCCGGCTTCGGCCGCTTTCTCGGCATGACGACGAGTTGTCACATCATGGAACACCAGGCCGCCGTAGCTGTGCACCGCGTCGACCAGTTCTTTCACGGCACCGAGACTGGTGATCACGATCGGCACTTTGTGTTCGACGCAGATCTCAAGATCCGCCTGTAAACGAGGATTGCTGTTATGGACGATCAGGTTCACGGCATAAGGCGCGGGGTTTTCCATTGTCGCCAGCCCGGCTTCGATTTCTTCCAGCCAGGCTTTGAAACCGCTGCTTTCGCGCTGGTTCAGCGCCGGGAAGCTGCCGACCACGCCCTGGCGACAGCAGGCGAGTACCAATTGCGGATTGGAAATCAGGAACATCGGCGCCGCCACCACGGGCAGACGCAAACGTTCTTCGAGCAGAGCGGGCAGCGACATTGGAAGTACCCCGGTAAGTTGTGCCTGGTGGATTTAGAACGGCCGAACGACGACCAGAATTACGATAGCCAGCAATATCAGAACCGGCACTTCATTGAACCAGCGATAAAAGACATGGCTGCGGGTGTTCTCGCCACGGGCAAAACGTTTTACCTGGGCGCCGCACATGTGGTGGTAGCCGATCAGCAATACGACCAGGGTCAGTTTGGCGTGTATCCAGCCACCCTGGCTGAAGATGCCTGGGTTGAGGTAGATGAGCCAGCCGCCGAAAATCAGCGTGGCGATCATCGCCGGGCCCATGATGCCCCGGTACAGCTTGCGCTCCATGATGCTGAAGCGTTCCTTGCTGATCGTGTCTTCACTTTGTGCGTGATAAACGAACAGCCGTGGCAGGTAGAACAGGCCGGCAAACCAGCACACGACGCTGACGATATGAAACGCTTTGAGCCACAGATAGAGCATTTTTAGTTATTCCCCAATTCACGGTAACCCGAATAGTAGAGAAAGAGTCCCGTCTCGGACATAACTGTTCAATTTTGACGGTGTCTTTTGTCGCCATACTGCGTTGCCGCTCCTCGCCATAGCGGGCTATGACTCGTCGCGGCGCCTTGTCTGGCAACAAAATCCACTCGCCAAAACTTGAACGTATGCCCGAGACGGGACTCGTGAGCGTCCGCACGTCACCTTGACGGTTGTCGCAGGGGCGCGCGGCCCCTATTATCGACGGCTTTCCAGTGGGTTCGTTGAGGGCAGGTTTATGGTCAAGGTCGGTATCGTCGGCGGCACGGGTTACACCGGTGTCGAACTGCTGCGTCTGTTGGCGCAACATCCGCAAGCTGAGGTGGTTGTCATCACTTCCCGATCCGAGGCTGGCCTGGCCGTGGCCGACATGTACCCGAACCTGCGAGGCCATTACGACGGCCTGGCGTTCAGCGTTCCGGACATCAAGACCCTGGGTGCCTGCGATGTGGTGTTCTTCGCCACGCCGCACGGTGTTGCCCATGCCTTGGCGGGTGAACTGCTGGCGGCCGGGACCAAGGTCATCGACCTGTCGGCCGACTTCCGTCTGCAAGACGCGGATGAATGGGCCAAGTGGTACGGCCAGCCGCACGGTGCACCGGAGTTGCTGGACGAGGCGGTCTACGGCTTGCCGGAAGTCAATCGCGAGCAGATCAAGAAGGCGCGCCTGATTGCCGTGCCGGGCTGCTACCCGACTGCAACGCAATTGGGTTTCCTGCCATTGCTCGAAGCCGGCCTGGCCGATGCCGCGCATCTGATTGCTGACTGCAAGTCCGGCGTCAGCGGTGCCGGTCGTGGTGCTTCCGTAGGCTCGCTGTACTCCGAAACGTCGGAAAGCATGAAGGCTTATGCGGTCAAGGGTCACCGCCACCTGCCGGAGATTCGCCAGGGGCTGCGTCGCGCAGCAGGCAAGGACGTCGGCCTGACCTTCGTTCCGCACCTGACCCCGATGATTCGTGGCATTCACTCCACGCTCTACGCAACCGTTGTTGATCGCTCGGTGGACCTGCAGGCGTTGTTTGAAAAGCGTTATGCCAACGAACCGTTCGTCGATGTGATGCCGGCCGGCAGCCATCCGGAGACTCGTAGCGTACGGGGTGCCAACGTCTGCCGTATCGCGGTGCATCGCCCGCAGGATGGCGATCTGGTGGTTGTGCTGTCGGTGATCGACAACCTGGTCAAAGGCGCTTCGGGTCAGGCGGTGCAGAACATGAACATTCTGTTCGGGCTGGATGAGCGTCTGGGCCTGTCCCACGCCGGCATGCTGCCATAAGCTTTATGGCGTACAGCAAAAGGCCCGTCAGACGGGCCTTTTTGCATTCCGGGCCGGCGATTGGATTGGTTGATATACCATAACAATAGTTGACCGCTTTTCTAGGAGAAGCGGATAATGCGCGTCATCACGCAATATGACGGCGTAACGCCGGGAGATAGTCAGCATGAGCGTCGAATCCTTCACCCCCACGGCTTTGCAATTCACCCACGGTGCCGCGCACAAGGTGAAGAGCCTGGTCGATGAAGAGGGGAATGATCGCTTGAAGCTGCGCGTATTCGTTACGGGCGGCGGTTGTTCAGGTTTTCAGTACGGCTTCACCTTCGATGAAGAAGTGGCCGATGACGACACCATCGTCGAGCGCGAAGGTGTGAGTCTGGTTGTCGATCCGATGAGTTTCCAGTACCTGGCAGGTGCCGAGGTGGACTACCAGGAAGGTCTGGAAGGTTCGCGTTTCGTCATCAAGAACCCGAATGCGACCACCACCTGTGGCTGCGGTTCTTCGTTCTCGATCTGATCAGCGCACCAGTTTCACAGAACGCCGCACGGCCTCAGGGCCTTGCGGCGTTTTGCTGTGTGGAGGATTTATGCGGGATAGATGGCACCCAGTACGCGCAAGCCGCGGGCACCGGTGACGCTCGGACGGTTGGCTGCGATGCCTTCGAGACAGCAATGAGCCAGCCATGCGAAGGCCATGGCTTCGACCCAGTCGGGGTCCACGCCGTAAGTGGCGGTGCTGCTGACGCTGGCGTTTGGCAGCAGGCTGGCCAGGCGCGTCATCAAAGTGGTGTTGTGAGCGCCTCCGCCGCAGACCAGCAGTTCTTGCGTGTCTTGCTGGGCGCTTTGCAGTGATTCGATGATGGTCAGCGCGGTCAGCTCAAGCAGCGTCGCCTGAACATCTTCGGTGGCGAAGGCTGGCAGTTGTGCCAGATGCCGTGTCAGCCATGGCAGGTTGAACACTTCCCGGCCGGTACTCTTCGGGCCTTTGGTCACAAAGAACGGATCGCTGAGCAGGGCATTCAATAGCACCGGTTCTACCTTGCCGCTGGCAGCCCATTGGCCGTCACGGTCAAAGTGGTCGCCGCGTTGTTGATGAATCCAGGCATCCAGCAGCACATTGCCCGGGCCACAGTCGAAACCGGCGACCGGCTTGCCGGGCTCGATAAGGCTGAGGTTGCTGAAGCCGCCAACGTTCAGCACTGCGCGATTGCCGGCCTGCTCTTCAAACAAGGCTTCGTGAAAAGCGGGAACCAGTGGTGCGCCTTGTCCGCCGGCGGCGACATCGCGGCTGCGAAAGTCGCTGACCACGGTGATACCGGTCAGCTCGGTCAGCAGGGCCGGGTTGCCGATCTGCACAGTGAAGCCGCGTGCCGGTTCATGGCGGATGGTCTGGCCATGACTGCCAATCGCACGAATGTCGTCAGGCTTCAGTTGCTCTTGGGCGAGTACGGCATGAATCCCTTGGGCTGCCAGTTTCACCCAGTTCTGCTGGGCGATGGCGGAACGAGCGATTTCGTCCGGGCCGCTGGCGCACAAACCGAGCAGCTCGGCGCGCAGGGAGTCGGGCATCGGGATGTAGTGGGAGGCGATCAGTCTGATCGCCGGGGCTTGCTCGATCAGTGCGATATCCAGGCCATCAAGGCTGGTTCCGGACATCACACCTATATAGAGCGCCATGGCCTAGCGCTTGCTCGAAGCCAGCAGAGTGGCTTTTTCCTGTTCCATGCGCGCCATCAGTGGCTGGCTTTGGGCGAGGAAGCGTGCGCGTTCAGCCTTGGCAATCGGATCGGCCATTGGCAGTTTCTGGCCCAGCGGATCGACGTGTACACCGTTGACCTGGAACTCGTAGTGCAGGTGTGGCCCGGTGGAGAGACCGGTGGTGCCGATATAGCCAATCACCTGGCCCTGTTTCACCGTGCCGCCAGTCTTCACGCCTTTGGCGAAGCCTTGCATGTGGCCGTAGAGCGTGGTGTAGGTGTTGCCGTGCTGGAGGACCACGGTATTGCCGTAGCCACCACGGCGGCCGGCCAGCAGGACCTTGCCATCACCGGCAGCTTTGATCGGGGTACCGCGCGGTGCTGCGTAGTCAACGCCTTTGTGGGCGCGGATCTTGTTCAGGATCGGGTGTTTGCGGCCCATGGAAAATTTCGAGCTGATGCGGGCGAAGTCCACCGGTGTGCGGATGAACGCCTTGCGCATGCTGTTACCGTCAGCGGTGTAGTAGCTGCTGTTGCCTTGTTTGTTGGTGTAGCGCACGGCGGTGTAGGTCTTGCCGCGGTTGGTGAAGCGCGCCGACAGGATCGGGCCAGTGCCGACGGCCTTGCCGTTGACGACTTTTTGTTCGTAGATCACGTCGAACTCGTCGCCCTGGCGAATATCCTGGGCGAAGTCCACGTCGTAGCCAAACACACTGGCCATGTCCATGGTCAGGCTGTGAGACAGGCCGGCCCGGGCTGCGGACTGCGACAGCGAGCTGTTGATCACGCCGTGTACATAGGCAGAGCGCACGGTCGGTTTCGCGGTAATGCGATTGAAGGTGTAGCCCTTGTCGTTCTTGGTCAGGCTGATGCTTTCGAGGTCGTTGAGCTTGCTGTGCAGGTTGGTCAACTGGCCGTCAGGGCTCAGTTCGAACTCGAGTTTTTGCCCGTGCTTGAGCTGGCTGAACTGCTTGGCCTGCTTGTCGCTGGCCAGCACGTCATGCACTGAAGTGGCCGGGAGGCCGACCTTCTCGAACAGTGTAGAGAGGGTGTCACCCTTGGTGACGATCACTTCCCTGTGGCTTGCCGGCTTCTTTTCTTCGACGACTGGTGCAGGTGCAGGTGCAGGTGCAGGTTCGGCCTGAGCGGTTTCCTGAGTGTCTTCGGCGCTGTTGTCGATCTGCGCGAAGGGGGAGGTTGCTGGTTCATTTGTGGCTTGAACGGCGTCAGCAGCGTCTTGATCTTGTGTCAGTTGTTCAGCAGGGCTTTCCAGTTCAAGACTCAGGGTTGTCTTTTTGGCTTCGACATCGCTGGAAGGGAATACCAGGAGCGCCAGACTGAGAAGGGCAGCGATGCCACTTGCGGCAAGCAAGTGGGTCTTCGGGTAAAGCGGCGGCGCTTTAGACGATTCTGTGGTCATAAGTGGTTTTGACTTTGAAAAAGATGAATTGGAAAAGATGAATGACATGATGAAGATGAAATAACTGTATAAAATATAACCAAATCATCTCTGAAGCAAGTCCGCAGACGTTCTGTCTATGGATTGGCTTCCGTGCGCCGGGCAAACCTTGTATTTGACGCGCGATCTTGTATGGTTGGTTCCCTTTGAATCTGAGCCTTGCGGGTCTGTTATGAAGTCGGTTGAAGAGCAGCTAGCGCTGATCAAACGTGGTGCGGAAGAACTGTTGGTCGAGTCCGAGCTGATTGAAAAGCTCAAGCGTGGCCAGCCGCTACGTATTAAGGCGGGCTTCGATCCAACGGCTCCGGACCTGCACCTGGGTCACACCGTGCTTATTAATAAGCTGCGCCAGTTCCAGGATCTGGGGCATCAGGTGATCTTCCTGATTGGTGACTTCACCGGGATGATCGGCGATCCGAGTGGCAAGAGTGCCACGCGCCCTCCGCTCACTCGCGAGCAGGTCCTAGAGAATGCCGAGACCTACAAGACTCAAGTGTTCAAGATTCTCGATCCGGCAAAAACCGAAGTGGCATTCAACTCCACCTGGATGGATCAGATGGGGCCGGCCGACTTCATTCGCCTGACTTCGCAGTACACCGTGGCTCGCATGCTCGAGCGCGATGACTTCGACAAGCGCTACACAACCAATCAGCCAATCGCCATCCATGAGTTCCTTTATCCGCTGGTTCAGGGGTACGACTCGGTAGCTCTGCGTGCGGACGTGGAGCTCGGCGGCACCGATCAGAAGTTCAACTTGCTGATGGGGCGTGAGCTGCAGCGTGGTTATGGTCAGGAAGCCCAGTGCATTTTGACCATGCCGCTGCTTGAAGGTCTGGATGGCGTGAAGAAGATGTCCAAGTCCCTGGGCAACTACGTCGGTATCCAGGAAGCGCCGGGAGTGATGTACGGCAAGCTGGTCTCCATTCCGGATGCGCTGATGTGGCGCTACTTCGAGTTGCTCAGCTTCCGCTCCATGGATGAGATCAATGCGTTCCGCGCTGATGTGGAGGCGGGTGCCAATCCGCGCGACATCAAGATCAAGCTGGCTGAAGAGATCGTTGCGCGCTTCCATGGTGAGGAGGCTGCGGCCAATGCCCACCGTGCCGCCGGTAACCGCATGAAGGATGGCGAGCTGCCGGATGATTTGCCGGAAATCGAATTGACTGCTGCCGAGGATATGCCGATCGCTGCCGTCCTTAATAAGGCGGGGCTGGTCAAGAACTCGGCTGTGGCTCGAGATCTGCTTGGTTCCGGTGGTGTACGTATAGATGGTGAGGTTGTCGATCGCACCTTTATATATGCACTGGGCGCGACCCATGTTTGTCAGGCAGGCAAGAAGGCATTTGCGCGTATTACGCTCAAATCCGAATAAAGCTGAAATAGGGGGTTGACGGCGAGTTTTAGAAGCCTATAATTCGCCCCACTTCCGGCGCAGTCGAAACGGAAAACTCCTTGGTAAACAATGAGTTACGCAGTTTTCGRCAGCRGGTTGCTTCAGTTCATCGAAGCCGAAAGGGAGTTGAAAAAGAGGTGT
>NZ_LMHY01000002.1 GCF_001429045.1 Pseudomonas sp. Root71
CATCCCGAACTCAGCAGTGAAACGATGCATCGCCGATGGTAGTGTGGGGTTTCCCCATGTGAGAGTAGGTCATCGTCAAGATTAAATTCCGAAACCCCAATTGCGAAAGCAGTTGGGGTTTTGTTTTTGTCCGCAGGAAAGTTCGCACAGCAACAACGAGCAGGTTCACGCTGTCACCGTCTCCCGACAATGCTAAGGTTCGCCCCTGGCGTTTGTATTTTCCAAGGAAGCCTTTATGCCGGACGCGACGTCCCTCAGTGCTGGTTTTATGGTGGTTCACGGCAACCGCCTGGACGAATTGCGCAGCCTGGTGGTCAGCTGGATGCGGCGCTACCCGCTGGCTCCCCTGGAGAATGAAATCGCGTTGGTGCAAAGCAATGGCATTGCCCAATGGCTGAAGCTGGCACTGGCGGAAGATGCTGAAGACGACGACATGGGAGGCTGCGGAATCGCTGCCGCCATCGACGTGCAGTTGCCCGGCAGCTTCATGTGGCAGCTCTATCGCATGGTCCTTGGCCGCGACGAAATCCCGGTCAATTCCCTGCTCGATAAAGCCCCGCTGACCTGGCGTCTGATGCGCCTGCTGCCGCAGTTGATCAACCAGCCGCACTTCGAGCCGCTGCAACGTTTCCTGACCCACGACACCGATCTGCGCAAACGTTATCAATTGGCTGAACGTCTGGCGGATCTGTTCGACCAATACCAGGTGTACCGAGCTGACTGGCTCGAAGACTGGGCGCAAGGTCGACATCAAACACGAAACGCCAGGGGCGAAACCAAACCCCTGACCCCGGCCAATTGCTGGCAGGCTGAGCTATGGCGCGCCCTCTTGCTGGACGTGGGAGAAGAAGGCATGGCGCAAAGCCGTGCCGGCGTCCATCAGCGATTTGTCGAGCGCATCAATAACCTCGAAACAGCTCCCAAGGGATTACCCTCGCGAGTGATCGTTTTCGGGATTTCTTCGCTGCCTGCCCAAGCCCTGGAAGCACTGGCGGGACTGGCGCGATTCAGTCAGGTCCTGCTGTGCGTACACAACCCCTGTCGTCACCATTGGGCGGACATCGTCGCCGATAAAGACCTGCTGCGCCATCAATACAAGCGTCAGGCCCGCAAGAGCGGCATGCCGGTAGTCATCGATCCGCAAACCCTCCACCAACATGCTCACCCGCTGTTGGCCGCTTGGGGCAAGCAGGGGCGGGACTACATCAACCTGCTCGACAGTTATGACGATCCCAGCAGCTATCGTTCGGCATTCCGCGACGGGCGCATCGACCTGTTCAGTGATGGTCTGCCGCTGAACGTGCTCAACCAGTTGCAGGACGACATCCTCGAGTTGCGTCCCCTCAACGAGACTCGGGAGCATTGGCCGGCCATCGATCTTGAACAGGACGAATCGATCCGTTTTCACATCGCCCATAGCGCCCAGCGAGAAGTCGAGATCCTCCACGATCAGCTGCTAGCACGTTTCAGCTCCGACCCGACATTGCGGCCCCGGGACATCATCGTCATGGTTCCGGACATCGACACCTACGCCCCGCATATTCGTGCCGTGTTTGGTCAGCTTGACCGCCAGGATCCGCGTTTCATTCCGTTTACCCTGGCGGACCAGGGCCAGCGCGGTCGTGATCCATTGCTGATTGCTGTGGAGCACTTGCTCAAGCTGCCTGACAGCCGATTCCCCGTCAGTGAGATTCTCGATCTGCTGGACGTCCCGGCACTGCGCGCTCGTTTTGGCGTTGAGGAGCGTGACCTGCCGACGCTGCACCGCTGGATCGAAGGTGCCGGCATTCGCTGGGGCATGAATGCCGAGCAACGTGCCGGGCTCGGGTTGCCCAATGAACTGGAGCAAAACAGCTGGCGATTCGGCTTGCGACGGATGCTGCTCGGTTATGCCGTTGGCAGCGCCGATGCTTATGAGGGGATCGAACCCTACGACGAGATCGGTGGTCTGGACGCTGCGCTCATCGGTCCGCTGGTTGCGTTGCTCGACGCGCTGGAAGTGGCTCACCACGAGCTCTCTCAGCCAGCATCGCCGGGGCAATGGGGCTTGCGCTTGCAGGCTTTGGTGCAGTTGTTCTTCCTTGCCGGTAACGAACACGATGACTACTTGCTGGCCCAACTCGAAGAGCTGCGCGAGACCTGGCTCGAGACCTGCGAGTCAGTCGGGTTGCAGGACGAGTTGCCGCTGACCGTCGTCCGCGAAGCCTGGCTTGCAGGTCTGGATCAGGGCCGTTTGTCCCAACGTTTTCTGGCCGGTGCGGTCAACTTCTGCACCTTGATGCCCATGCGCGCCATCCCGTTCAAACTGGTGTGCCTGCTGGGCATGAATGACGGCGATTATCCGCGCGCGCAACCGCCGCTGGATTTCGACCTGATGGGCAGTGATTACCGTCCGGGTGACCGCTCCCGGCGCGAAGACGACCGCTACCTGCTACTGGAAGCCTTGCTGTCGGCAAGGGACCAGCTCTACATCAGTTGGGTGGGCCGTAGCATCCGCGATAACAGCGAGCGGCCTGCCTCGGTGCTGATTGGCCAACTGCGTGACCACCTGGCCAGCGGTTGGCGATTGCTGCAAGGCGACGAGGATCTGCTGGAAGCCATGACCCGGGAACACCCATTACAACCCTTCAGTGCTCGCTACTTTCACGACGGTGATGAGTCGTTCAGCTACGCCAGCGAATGGCAGGTGCTTCATCAGGCGGCAGAGCAACAGGCAAGCGCCGAAGTGCTCGCGCCCCACGTCCAGGACGAACCTCTGAGTCTCGGTCAGGTGCAGGATTTCCTGCGCAATCCGGTACGGCACTTTTTCAGCCAGCGGCTGAAGCTCTTCTTCGAGGCGGCAGAAGTGCCATTGGCCGATGAAGAGCCCTTTGTCCTGGATGCGTTACAGCGTTACAGCCTCAGTGACCGTTTGCTCGAAGCGGCGCTGGCAGATCCTGGAAATTCCGGGCAGGCACTGCAGGATCAGGCGAAACGTTTGCAGAACAGCGGGCTGCTGCCCATGGCCGGATTCGGTGAGTGCCTGCAACGCGAATTGATCGAGCCATTGCCTGACTTGCTGCAACGCCACCAACAGCTCCTGGCGTTGTGGCCAACCCCCCTCAGCAGCGCGTTGCCCGTCAGTCTTGAACTGCAGGGCCTGCACATCGAGGGCTGGCTCAGCGGTCTGCATCAGCGTGCTGATGGTGGTTTGTTGTCTGTCACAACGATCCCCAACAGTATCGGCTCGATCAAGTCGCGCAAATGGCATCGCCTGACCCGCCCATGGGTCAATCATTTGATGGCTTGTGCCAGTGGCATGGCCTTGACCACCGCATTGGTGGCGAGCGACGACAGTCTGTTGCTCGGTCCACTGGAGCAGTCCACGGCGCGGACAATTCTCGGTGACCTGTTGATGGCCTGGCAGTCGGGTATGCGCCAGCCTCTGCCGATCGCGGTCAAGACAGCCTTCGCGTGGCTGGGGCAAACCGATCCGGTCAAAGCCCAAGCCGCTGCGCGCAAGGCCTATGAAGGGGATGGGCAGACGACGGACGGAGAGCGTCGCGAAAGCCCGGCACTCGCGCGCCAATTCGCCGATTACGATGCCTTGGTCGCCGACGAGACGTTCCCCCAGTGGTGTGACGCGCTCTATCGCCCGCTTCTTGAAGCACCCTGGCGTTCACTGTCCAGCGAGGAGTCGCGCTGATGAGCACGAAGACACCGCTGGCCCTGGCATTCCCGCTGCGCGGCAGCCAACTGATCGAAGCCAGCGCCGGGACCGGCAAGACGTTCACCATTTCCGCGTTGTACCTGCGCCTGGTGCTGGGCAATGGCGGGGAGGACAGTGGTTTCGGACGAGAACTGTTGCCGCCGCAGATCCTCGTCGTGACCTTCACCGACGCCGCGACCAAAGAGCTGCGCGAACGCATCCGCACGCGGCTCGCCGAGGCCGCACGCTATTTCCGCGATGAAACCCCGGCCCCCGACAGCCTGATTGCCGAGTTGCGTGATCAGTACCTGCCCGAGCAATGGCCCGGCTGCGCAAACCGCCTGGATATCGCCGCCCAGTGGATGGACGAGGCAGCGGTGTCGACCATCCACAGTTGGTGCCAGCGTATGTTGCGCGAGCACGCATTCGACAGCGGCAGCCTGTTTACCCAGACCCTGGAAACCGACCACAGCGACTTGCTGGGGGAGGTCCTGCGCGATTACTGGCGGCTGTTCTGTTACCCGATGCAAGGTGACGCCTTGAATTGGGTGCGCGGCAATTGGGGCGGGCCGGCGGCGCTGCTGCCGCGGATTCGTGCGCTGTTCGCCAGCGAGCGGGATGCGCATGAAGGGAAAGAACCCGCCGAAGTGATTTCGCAATGCCTGCAAGAACGACGGACGGCCCTGATCGAACTCAAGAAACCCTGGCTGCAGTGGGCGGACGAGTTGCTTGTCATCTGTCACCAGGGCGTTGCCACCAAGGCTGTCGACGGTCGCAAGATGCAGGCACGCTATTTCGAGCCCTGGTTTGAAAAGATCAAAGCCTGGGCCGAAGATGAATCCCTCGAGCAACTGGATATCGGCACTGGCTTCACTCGCCTGACCCCGGACGGCATGGCTGAAGCCTGGAAGGGTGAGGCGCCTCGACATCCGGGGCTCGATGCGATGGCCGGACTCAAGGCCTGTCTCGATGGGCTGCCAACGCCTGATGCCGCCGTACTGCAACATGCGGCCCGCTGGGTCGGGGCGCGATTCGAGGAAGAGAAGCGCCGCCGCGCGGAAATGGGTTTCGACGACATGTTGCTGCGCCTTGATGCGGCCTTGCAGTCCGATGGCGGCGAACGCCTGGCAACCCTGATTCGTGAACAGTTTCCGGTCGCCCTGATCGATGAGTTCCAGGACACCGACCCGGTGCAATACCGAATCTTCGAGAGCATCTATCGCATTGAAGAGAACAGCCCCGAGTGTGGCCTGTTCCTGATCGGCGACCCGAAACAGGCGATCTACGCTTTTCGCGGTGCGGACATCCATACCTACCTGCGCGCCCGCCAGGCCACCACCGGCCGCCTGCACACCCTGGGCACCAACTTCCGCTCAAGCCATGGCATGGTCAACGCGGTGAACCATGTGTTCGAGCGCGCCGAGGCACGGGAGTCGGGCCGCGGCGCTTTCCTCTTCCGACAGAAGAATGGCGACAACCCGGTTCCTTTCACGCCGGTTGCCTCCCAGGGTCGCAAAGAAGTCTTGCGCATCAATGACCAGGCAATCCCGGCCTTGAACATCTGGCACTTGCCGGCCGAACAACCGTTGTCCGGTGCGGTGTACCGGCAACACCTGGCGGCTGCCTGCGCCAGTGAAATCACGGCGTTGCTCAATGGCGGGCAGCAGGGGCATGCGGGGTTCTCCCAGGACGGCAAGGCCTTCAGGGGCCTGCTGCCGGCGGACATCGCCATCCTGGTACGCGATGGCAAGGAGGCGCAGGCGGTTCGTGCGCAATTGGCCGCCCGTGGCGTGCGCAGTGTTTACCTGTCGGACAAGGACTCGGTGTTCGCCGCCCAGGAGGCGCATGACGTGCTGACCTGGCTCAAGGCCTGCGCCGAGCCGGATGTCGAGCGACCGCTGCGGGCCGCGTTGGCCAGCATCACGTTGAACCTTTCGCTGACTGAGCTGGAGCGACTGAATCAGGACGAGTTGGCCTGGGAATCCCGGGTCATGCAGTTCCGTGGCTATCGCGAAGTATGGCGCAAGCAGGGCGTACTGCCGATGCTGCGACGCCTGCTGCACGACTTCCGCCTGCCCCAGGCGCTGATCGCCCGCAGTGACGGCGAACGCGTGTTGACCAACCTTCTGCACCTTTTCGAACTGCTGCAACAAGCCGCCGCGGAGCTTGATGGCGAGCAAGCCCTGATCCGGCATTTGTCCGAGCATCTGGCGTTGTCCGGGCAGGCTGGCGAAGAGCAGATCCTGCGTCTGGAAAGTGATGAGCAATTGGTCAAGGTCGTGACCATTCACAAGTCCAAGGGCCTTGAATACCCCTTGGTGTTTCTGCCGTTCATTTGCTCGGCGAAACCGGTGGATGGCAGCCGCCTGCCGTTGCACTACCACGATGAATCCGGCAATGCCCAGGTCACGTTGAAACCGACGGCAGAATTGATTGCCCTGGCTGACGATGAGCGTCTGGCCGAGGATCTTCGCTTGCTCTATGTCGCCCTGACCCGGGCGCAACACGCCTGCTGGCTGGGGGTGGCCGACCTCAAGCGCGGCAACAACAATGGCTCGGTGCTGCATCTGTCGGCATTGGGTTATCTGCTGGGCGGCGGTGCGCCTTTGGCCGATTCCCCGGCGTTGCAGCTTTGGTTGCGGGACCTGCAACAGGACTGCCCGGCGCTGGCGTATGCCGAGATGCCTGAAGCGACAGCGGAGCATTACCAGCCACCGCAAAACGACGCAGCGCTGCTGGTTCCGCTGGTTCCGAAACGCAAGGCCAGTGAAAACTGGTGGATCGCTTCCTACAGCGCCTTGCGCATTGGCGACACCCTGAGTGTCGGCACCGACGAGGCGCCGGAGAGCCCGCAGGCGCAAAAACTGTTCGATGATGAACGCCTCGACCCGCAGGCCCCTCGGGAAGTGGTGGCCGGTGGTGGCGATATCCATCACTTCCCGCGCGGCCCGAACCCCGGCACTTTCCTCCATGGCTTGCTCGAATGGGCGGGGGGCGAAGGTTTTGATGCGGCACCACAGGAGGTGATCGACGCCATTGCCCGTCGCTGCAACCGTCGAGGCTGGGAGGGCTGGATCAGCACCTTGAGTGACTGGCTGCAGCATCTGCTCAAGTCGCCGTTGCAACTGGGCGGCGGACAGGCACCGGTGATATTTGGCCAGTTGACGCAGTACCAGGTCGAGATGGAGTTCTGGTTCGCCAGCCATAAGGTCGATGTGCTCAAGCTCGATGCGCTGGTGTGCCAATACACCCATAACGGCGTGGCCCGGGTGGCCGCGGAACCGGTGTTGCTCAACGGCATGTTCAAGGGCTTTATCGACCTGACGTTCGAACATGACGGCCGCTATTACGTGGCCGACTACAAATCCAACTGGCTCGGCGTCGATGATGCGGCCTACACCGCGCAGGCCATGGAGCAATCGATTCTCGACAACCGTTATGACCTGCAATACGTGTTGTACCTGTTGGCCCTGCACCGCCAACTCAAGGCGCGGCTCGCCGATTACGACTACGACCGGCATGTCGGCGGTGCGTTGTACCTGTTTTTGCGCGGTACGCGCGCGGCCAGCCAGGGGGTGTTTTTCGCCCGGCCGCCAAGAGAGCTGATCGAACGCCTGGACAGGCTGTTCCAGGGCAAGCCAGAACCCAAGGCCGAGCCCGCATGGGAACAGGGAGTACTGTTATGAGTCGCACATTCGCCGATTTGTTGCCCACATCGCTGGCAGCCGAAAGCCTGGCCGATCTGGTGCCGCTGAGTCGTGCCGACGACTTGCTGTTATTGCTCACGCGTTGGGTCGAGCGTGGCTGGTTGCGCGCGCTGGACAAAGCCTTTGTGGCGTTTCTGCATGAGCTGGCCCCAGAGGATGATCCGCTGGTGTTGCTGGCAGCCGCGCTGACCAGCCACCAGTTGGGCCACGGGCATGTCTGCCTCGACCTGTTCGAGACGCTGAAAGAACCGGACTTCGCCCTGTCGCTGCCACCCGAAGGTGACGTGCAAGGCGGCGCGATGCTGCTGCCCTCGCAATTGCTGGGATCGCTGGACGGCGCTCATTGGTGCAAGGTGCTGGCCGCCAGCAACCTGGTCGCGCTGGCCGCTGACAGTCGTGACAACGTGCGCGACCGGCCTTTGGTGTTATCGGGCAAACGCTTGTACCTGCGCCGCTATTGGGCCTACGAGCGGCGGATCGACGTTTCCTTGCGCGAGCGTCTGACGGAACACGAATCCACGCCGAGCGACCTGCTCCAGCGCCTCACCGGTTTGTTTGGTCCAGCCCGGCCGGGTGAAGTGATCGACTGGCAGAAGCTGGCCTGCGCCCTGGCGACACGCAGTGCCTTCAGCATCGTCACGGGGGGGCCGGGAACCGGCAAGACCACCACCGTCGTACGCTTGCTGGCGTTGCTCCAGGCGCCGGCGGTCGAGGCCGGCATGCCCCTGCGCATTCGCCTCGCCGCGCCTACCGGCAAGGCCGCGGCGCGTCTGACCGAATCCATCAGCCAGCAGGTCCGGACCTTGAAGGTCACGGAGGACGTTCGGGAAAAGATCCCCTCCGACGTCACCACCGTTCACCGCCTGCTCGGCAGCCGGCCCGGGACTCGTCATTTCCGTCATCACGCGGGCAATCGCCTGCCGCTGGATGTGTTGGTGGTGGACGAGGCCTCGATGATCGACCTGGAAATGATGGCCAACCTGCTCGATGCCTTGCCGCCCCATGCGCGCCTCGTGCTGTTGGGGGACAAGGACCAATTGGCGTCGGTAGAGGCCGGTGCGGTATTGGGGGATCTGTGTCGCGACGCGGAGGCTGGCTGGTACAGCCCGCAGACACGCCGGTGGCTGGAAGCCGTCAGTGGCGAAAACCTGCAGGCCAGCGGATTGCAGGAGGATGCGCAGGGCACTCATCCATTGGCTCAACAGGTCGTGATGTTGCGCCATTCCCGGCGATTCGGTGAAGGCAGTGGCATTGGCCAACTGGCTCGCTGGGTCAACCAGCAGCAACCCGATGAAGCCCGCAAGTTGTTGTCGGCGCGAAGCCATGACGATGTGCATTGCCTGTCCCTCAAGGGGGAGCAGGATCGGGCCCTGGAACGCTTGCTTCTCGACGGCCACGGTGAGGGGCCGCAGGGTTATCGACATTACCTGAGCGTGCTGCGCAATCAGCGACCGCCACTGGACAGCCCGCTGGAAGATTCACGCTGGATTGATTGGGCTCGACAAGTGTTGCAGGCCTTTGACGCATTCCAGTTGTTATGTGCCGTGCGCAAGGGGCCATGGGGTGTCGAGGGCTTGAACCAGCGGGTGACGGAGGCATTGCTCAGGGCGCGCCTGATCGACAGCGACCAGCAGTGGTACGAAGGTCGCCCTGTGCTGATGACCCGCAACGATTACGGGCTAGGGTTGATGAACGGCGATATCGGCATCGCCCTCAAGCTCCCGGAGCAGGAAGGCCAGGGGACTGGAAGGCAGGTTCTGCGTGTGGCATTCCCACGCAATGATGGCCAGGGTGGCGTGCGATTTGTCCTGCCCAGCCGCCTGAATGATGTCGAAACCGTGTACGCCATGACCGTGCATAAATCCCAGGGCTCGGAGTTCGCGCATACCGCGTTGATTCTTCCCGATGCCTTGAATCCGGTACTCACCAAGGAATTGATCTACACCGGCATTACCCGGGCCAAGGACTGGTTCACCTTGATCGAGTCCCGTGCGGGGGTGTTTGAAGAGGCGGTGAAACGCCGGGTCAAACGCTTGAGCGGGCTGATGCTGGAGCTCAAGGACGGCAGCGAGCCGACAGGCTGAAAGGTCAGTAACAGGCTGTAGGAAAATGTCCGAGGCTGCGTAGTACGTGGCCTCGCTGGCATTTCCTCGCTGTGCTATCGTTGCGGCATCATTTCGCTACGGTCAAAGAGTATCCCTGCATGAAGGTGGCTGTCAGGACGACAGAGTGCGTCGTTGGCTGTAGAAAAGCGCTGCTTGCCATCCTTCTTTGTCTGCTGGCCAGCGTCGTTTTCGCTCAATCGCAAGCCCCGGTGGGCATGGCGGACCAACGTGCCAAAGCGGTTACCCAGGTAGTCCTCGGAATCCTCAGCTATGCCCGCTGGCCCGTCGAGCCTTTGCTGCTGCGCTTGTGCCTGGTCGGCCCTACCGAATACACCGACGACCTGGTCAAAGGCACGACCCAGGCGACCGGTCGACCTGTCGCGGTGCAGCGTTTGTTGGCCGACAACCCTTCGATTGTCAGTGACTGCGATGCGGTTTATATCGGCAAGCTGACCGGCGTAGAACGCAGCCGATTGTTTGCCGCGTTGATCGGGCATCCGGTGTTGAGCATCAGTGAGAGCGACGAGCAATGCACCGTCGGCAGTCTGTTTTGCTTGCGGGTCAGCGACGAGCAGGTGTCGTTCGAGGTCAATCTCGACTCTGTCGCCCGCAGCGGCGTACGCATTCATCCGAGCGTGCTGCAACTGTCCCGTCGCAAACCGGCGGCGCCATGAAAATACTGAAACCGGGCAATCGCCCGACTTTGCATTCGGTCATCGGTCGCGGCAACCTGCTCGTTGCGCTGGTGGGCGTCGCCATGGCCAGTGTTTCACTGACGTTGCTCGGTGTGCTGGCCTTGCGCGTGTACGCCGACAACAACCTGCACCTGATCGCCCGCTCGATCAGCTACACCGTGGAAGCCGCGGTGGTGTTCGACGACAAAACCGCCACCACCGAAGCGCTGGCGCTGATTGCCTCCAACGAAGAGGTGGCCGACGCCCAGGTGTTCGACCAGCAGGGCCAGTTGCTGGCCCGCTGGCAACGACCGGAAACCGGTTGGGTGTCCGATCTCGAATTGCACATCGCCAAAGCGTTTCTGGAAGAACCCATGAGCATGCCGATCCTCCATCAAGGGCGGGAAGTCGGCAGCATCAGGCTCACCGGTCATGGCGCCAGCCTGATGCGCTTTTTGCTCAGCGGTCTGGTGGGCATCATCTTGTGCACGGCCATCAGCGCCTGGGTTGCACTCTTTTTGGCGCGCCGACAACTTCGCGGGATCATCAAGCCCCTGCGCAACCTGGCCGCCGTCGCCCACGCCGCGCGCATTGACCGCGCCTTTGACAAGCGCGTGCCGCCCGCCGACATTGCCGAACTCGATAATTTCGGCAACGACTTCAATGCCCTGCTCGATGAGCTCGAAGCCTGGCAGTCGCACCTGCAAAGCGAAAACGAATCCCTGGCTCACCAGGCCAACCACGACAGCCTTACCGGATTGCCCAATCGGGCGTTTTTCGAAGGTCGCCTGATGCGCGCACTGCGCAGCGCCAACAAGCTCGGCGAGCGAGTGGCGGTGCTGTTTCTCGACAGCGATCGCTTCAAGGAGATCAACGACAGTTTCGGCCATGCGGCGGGCGATGCGGTGTTAGTGGCCGTGGCCAATCGGGTTCGGGCGCAACTGCGCGAAGGGGACCTGGTGGCGCGCTTGGGTGGCGATGAATTTGCCGTGCTGCTGACGCCACTGCACAAGACCGAAGACGCCGAACGGATTGCCGACAAGATTCTGGCCAGCATGGACATGCCGATTCCATTGCCGGGCAGTACCCAGGTACTGACCTCCCTCAGTATCGGCGTCGCGGTGTACCCGGATCATGGCGCAACGCCGGGTGCCCTGCTCAACGCCGCCGATGGCGCGATGTACCAGGCCAAGCGCCTGTCCCGAGGCGCACAGTACACGGCAGGGTCGGAGCACCCTGCCGCCGATGTTCAAAACAGGAGCTGATTTACGTGTTCACTTTCAACCCGCGTTCCCTGCGTTTTTTCACCATGACCCTGCTCGTGGCCTTGCTGGGCCTGGCCGGTTGCCAAACCACTCCCAAAGGCCTGACCCCGGCGCAAATCGCCGTGCTGAAACAGCAGGGGTTCGAGCTGACAGACGATGGCTGGGCTTTCGGCTTGTCCGGCAAGGTCCTGTTTGGCAGTGACGACGACAGCCTGAACAAGCAGAGCACCGACATCGTCGAACGCATCGGCAAGGCGCTGTTGGGGGTGGGTATCGAGCGGGTACGGGTCGATGGCCACACCGATGCATCGGGCAAAGAGGCTTACAACGAGCAACTGTCCATGCGCCGGGCGAAAAGCGTTGCCAAGGTGCTCAACACCGTCGGCATGAAACAGGAAAACATCCAGCTGCGTGGCCTGGGCAGCAGCGTGCCGGTGGCCAGCAACAGCACATCCAGTGGCCGCACCGAAAATCGCCGGGTGGCGATTGTGGTCAGCTCCGACTAATCGGCAAATAGCATCTCCCGGCTTTCCCCCATCAACAGCCCCTGATTCTGCTCGGTGACCTGGCGGATGTAATCCCACAACAGGGTGATCCGCTTGAGCTTGCGCAGGTCTTCGCGGCAGTACATCCAGAACTGCCGAGTGATATTGATTTCCTGTGGCAACACCGGCAGCAGCCGCGGGTCCTGGGTGGCGAGGAAGCATGGCAGGATCGCCAGTGAGCGTCCTTGCTGCGCGGCCACGAACTGTGCGATCACGCTGGTGCTGCGCAGGTTGGCGCTGGCGCCGGGCAATACGTTGGCCAGGTACAACAGCTCCGAGCTGAACGCCAGGTCGTCGACGTAACTGATAAATGAATGCTTGGCCAAATCGGCGGGTTTGCGGATCGGCGGGTGGTTGTCCAGGTATTCCTGGGTCGCGTACAGCTGCAATCGGTAGTCGCACAGTTTGCAGCAGACGTACGGGCCATGCTCCGGGCGCTCCAGGGCGATGACGATGTCGGCCTCGCGCTTGGACAGGCTGATGAAGTGCGGCAGCGGCAGGATGTCCACCGAGATCGCCGGGTAGGTGTCGACGAAGTGGCTCAGCTGCGGTGTGATGAAAAAACTGCCGAAGCCTTCGGTGCAGCCCATGCGCACATGACCGGACAGCGCCACGCCAGACCCGGAAACCTGCTCGCACGCCATGTGCAAGGTACTTTCGATCGACTCGGCATACCCCATCAACCGCTGGCCTTCGGCGGTCAGGACAAAGCCGTTGGTCCGGGATTTTTCGAACAGCAAGGTGCCCAGTGCGGTTTCCAGGGAGCTGATGCGTCGCGACACCGTGGTGTAGTCCACCGCCAGGCGCTTGGCCGCGGTGCTGGCCTTGCGGGTGCGGGCGACTTCGAGGAAAAACTTGAGGTCATCCCAGTTCAGCGAACCGAGGGAGGTGATGTTTTTTTGCATGTTGGACCGGTTTTTATGTGCGTTCTTATCAGAAGTTTGCACATCTATACTCCAAAAACAGTCCGACAACCAATTCGCGACACATGGCTCATCTCAGGGCGACTATCTCGCCCCGGCTCCCAAGATAGCTCTCAATAAAAAAAGCAAACATCCGGAGACCCACATGAACGTATCGCTCACGCCCACCGACACCACCGTACAAAAGGTCAAATTGTTGATCGACGGCGAGTGGGTCGAATCCAAGACTACCGAATGGCACGACATCATCAACCCGGCGACCCAGCAAGTGCTGGCCAAAGTGCCGTTTGCCACCGCTGAAGAAGTCGACGCGGCCATCAGCGCGGCCCATCGTGCCTTCCAGACCTGGAAGCTGACCCCGATCGGCGCCCGCATGCGCATCATGCTCAAGCTCCAGGCGCTGATTCGCGAACACTCCAAGCGCATCGCCGCGGTCCTCAGCGCCGAGCAGGGCAAGACCATTGCCGATGCCGAAGGCGATATTTTCCGTGGCCTGGAAGTGGTCGAGCACGCTTGCTCCATTGGCAGTCTGCAAATGGGCGAGTTCGCTGAAAACGTCGCCGGTGGCGTCGACACCTACACCCTGCGCCAGCCAATCGGCGTGTGCGCCGGCATTACCCCGTTCAACTTCCCGGCGATGATTCCGCTGTGGATGTTCCCGATGGCCATCGCCTGCGGCAACACCTTCGTGCTCAAACCGTCCGAACAGGACCCGATGTCGACCATGCTTCTGGTGGAGCTGGCGATCGAGGCGGGCATTCCGGCCGGCGTGCTCAACGTCGTGCATGGCGGCAAGGACGTGGTGGACGGGCTCTGCACCCACAAGGACATCAAGGCGGTTTCCTTCGTCGGTTCAACTGCCGTCGGTACCCATGTGTATGACCTGGCAGGCAAACACGGCAAGCGCGTGCAGTCGATGATGGGCGCGAAGAACCACGCCGTGGTTCTGCCGGACGCCAATCGCGAACAAGCGCTGAATGCGCTGGTGGGCGCCGGTTTCGGTGCTGCGGGTCAACGCTGCATGGCCACCTCGGTGGTGGTGCTGGTGGGCGCGGCCAAGCAGTGGCTGCCGGATCTCAAGGCGCTGGCGCAGAAGCTCAAGGTCAATGCCGGCAGCGAGCCGGGCACCGATGTCGGCCCGGTGATCTCGAAAAAGGCCAAGGCGCGGATTCTCGACCTGATCGAAAGCGGCATCAAGGAAGGCGCGAAACTGGAGCTGGACGGTCGCGAGATCACGGTTCCCGGTTACGAGAAGGGCAACTTTGTCGGCCCGACCCTGTTCTCCGGCGTGACCACCGACATGCAGATCTACACCCAGGAAATCTTCGGCCCGGTGCTGGTGGTGCTGGAGGTCAATACGCTCGACGAGGCCATCGCCCTGGTCAACGCCAACCCGTTCGGCAACGGCACGGGTCTGTTCACCCAGAGCGGCGCGGCGGCACGTAAATTCCAGAACGAAATCGACGTCGGCCAGGTCGGCATCAACATCCCGATTCCGGTGCCGGTCCCGTTCTTCAGCTTCACCGGTTCGCGCGGTTCCAAGCTCGGCGACCTCGGCCCGTACGGCAAGCAAGTGGTGCAGTTCTACACTCAGACCAAGACCGTCACCAGTCGCTGGTTCGATGACGACAGCGTCAACGACGGTGTGAACACCACCATCAACCTGCGATAAGGAGCCGGACATGAAAATCGCTTTTATCGGTCTGGGCAACATGGGCGCGCCAATGGCGCGCAACCTGATCAAGGCCGGCCATGCACTGCGCCTGGTGGACCTGAACAAAGCCGTGCTGGCGGAACTGGAACAACTGGGCGGCAGTATCAGCCCAACGGCCCGCGAAGCTTCAGAAGGCGCCGAACTGGTCATCACCATGCTGCCTGCCGCTGTGCATGTGCGCAGCGTGTGGCTGGGCGAAGACGGCGTGCTCGCCGGTATCGGCAAAGGTGTTCCGGCCGTGGATTGCAGCACCATCGATCCGCAGACCGCGCGGGACGTTGCCGCCGCCGCTGCCAAACAGGGCGTGGCCATGGCCGATGCGCCGGTTTCTGGCGGCACCGGTGGTGCAGCCGCCGGGACGCTGACCTTCATGGTCGGCGCCACGCCTGAACTGTTCGCCACCCTGCAACCGGTACTGGCGCAAATGGGCCGCAACATCGTCCATTGTGGTGAGGTCGGCACCGGGCAAATCGCTAAAATCTGCAACAACCTGTTGTTGGGGATTTCCATGGTCGGCGTCAGCGAAGCCATGGCGCTTGGCGATGCATTGGGCATCGACACCAAGGTGCTGGCGGGCATCATCAACAGTTCCACCGGGCGTTGCTGGAGTTCGGAGATGTACAACCCGTGGCCGGGCATCGTCGAAACGGCGCCGGCGTCGCGCGGCTATACCGGTGGTTTCGGTGCCGAACTGATGCTCAAGGATCTGGGGCTGGCCACTGAGGCTGCGCGTCAGGCGCACCAGCCGGTGGTTCTCGGCGCGGTGGCCCAGCAGTTGTATCAGGCGATGAGTTTGCGTGGGGAGGGTGGACAGGACTTCTCGGCGATCATCAACGGCTATCGCAAGCCGCAATAAGGGATATTTCCGGGAATCCGCGTCGGGTGGATTCCCGGTTTTTTAATTTGGCAGAAAGAAAAGATCGCAGCCTTCGGCAGCTCCTACAGGGGAATGTATACACCCCGTAGGAGCTGCCGAAGGCTGCGATCTTTTGCTTTGTCAGGCAAACACGAAATATTTGCGCACGGTTTCCACCACTTCCCAGGTGCCTTTCATCCCCGGTTCAACGACGAAAATGTCGCCGGCGCGCAGGTGGATCGGCGCCATGCCTTCCGGGGTGATGATGCAGTAGCCTTCCTGGAAGTGGCAGTACTCCCACTTCACGTATTCCACGTACCACTTGCCCGGCGTGCAGATCCAGGTGCCCATGATCTTGCTGCCGTCTTCACTGGTGTAGGCATTGAGGTTGACGGTGTGCGGGTCGCCTTCGAGTTTTTCCCATTTGCAGGCGTCGAGTACGGGCAGCGGGTGGGTGTCGCGAAGAACGGTAATCGGTGCGGTCATGATGACTCCGGGCAGTGGGCTCAAGAACTGAAGTCGCACCCTATAGCGCCTGCCCAACCCTCAGTTGTCTGTGCTCGACACTGAGCTGTCCAGAAACGCACGTTCTTCAATTCCGGTTCAGTGGGCAGTCGAGCCTGGATTGTTCGAGGCTGTTCTCGAATTCGACCAATTGCGCGTGCTGTTGCGACAGCGCCGCTATCCGCTCGGCGATTTCCTGCTTTTTGCTGGCGAGGACCTGGTGTGCCCGCTCCCATGGCAACTGCGGGCCCTGATGGCCGGCGAAGACCGACTGCAATTCCTTGAGCCTGAAGCCCAACTGTTGTGCACATTTGATGAACATCAGCAGATCGACGCTGTGCTGGTCATAGATGCGGTACTTGCCCAAGCGGCGAGCGGCAGGCAACAAGCCAATCGACTCGTAGTGACGGATGCTTTTGACCGTGGTACCGGAACGTTGCGCGGCTTGGCCGATGTACATGGGAAGGTCCTTTTCTCCGAGGATAGAGCTCGGCGCATTATCGACCGACTCAAGCGCTGGCGATAGCTTCGGCTTGCCGCAACCAGGCCGCATGCCGGTCTACGCTGGCGCCGAGAATTGGCCCGAAGGTGAGGGTTCGGGTTGGCTTGATGCCACAGAACTCCAGCGTGGTTTTGCGGACCTGATGCAAACCGGGCATGCGGTAGATCCAGCGGTAGTACCAGGGCGGTGTGTCCATGGTCACCAGCAGGTGGGCGGTTCGGCCGCGCAGGAGTTTGTCGGGGAAAGCTTTGCCCTGGCGATACTTGAAGGCAAAACCCGGCAAGAACACCCGGTCGAAAAAGCCCTTGAGCAAGGCCGGTACGCCACCCCACCAGATCGGATAAACCAGCACCAACAGTTCGGCCCAGAGGATATCGGCCTGGGCGTTACGCAAGTCGGCTTCCAGCGGCTGGACCTGTTGATAGCCTTCGCGCAGCACCGGGTCAAAATCCATGCTGCCCAGAAACAACGGCCGCACTTCATGCCCGGCGCGCATTGCCGACTGTGTGTAACGCTCGGCAAGGGCGGCGCAGAAGGTGTTGCTGGACGGATGCCCGAGTATCACCAGTATTCGCTTACCCATCATCGCTGTCCTTGAGGATCAAACCTCAAGGATAAAGTCTGCCCCTCAGGGGAGAGTCAAGGCGTGCAGCAGGGCCTTGGCATAGCCGGGTAATACGGCGAAGTCCCGGGCACAGAGCAACAGTTTGCGTTGGCCCCAGGGTTCTTGCAGGGCGAGGCTTTTGAAGGACAGTCCACCTGACCTGCGTTCGACCGCGGCCAGCGGTACGATTGCCAGCCCAGCCCCTCGGGCGACCATGCGCATCACGCCATCGAAGCCGTCGGCGCGGATGCGAATCTGCATGCGCAGGCCGGCGTGCAGCGCCTGTTCCTCCAGGTACACCGCCAGGGCGCTATTGGCATTCAGGCTGACGTAGTCGTGATGCAGCGTGTCGGTGAAGCTCACTGAGGTCGCCTGGGCCAGGGGATGTTCCCGGGGCATGATCAGCACCAACGGATCATCGCGGAACGCTCGCGTCTGCAGGTCCTCGGTGTCCACCGCGTCGGACACGATGCCGAGGTCCGCCGCCCCTTGGCGCAAGGCATGGGTGATGCGGGTGCTGGGCAGTTCCTGCAGGTCGATGTCGAGGTTGGGATGGCTGTGCAGGAAGTCCGCGAGCAACTCTGGCAGGTACTCGGTGATCGCCGTGGTGTTGCACAGCAGTCGCACCTGGCCTTTGACGCCCTGGGCGTATTCGGCCAGTTCCTGTTGCAGGCGTTCGGCCTGTTGCAGCAGGACCCGGGCGTGTCGGGCCAGGGCATTGCCGGCCGGCGTCGGGCTGACTCCACGACGATTGCGCTGCAGAAACTCGACGCCCAGCGACGCCTCCATGGCGCGAATTCGTGCGCTGGCCGCTGCCAGGGACAAATGACTGCGTGCGGCGCCGGCGGTGATGTTGCCGGTATCGAGGATGTTCAGATACAGGCGCAGGTCGGTCAGGTCAAAGTGCATTACAACAATCCCGAGTTGAATGTTGTCTGGAAGGGCGCCTTCGCGAGCAAGCCCGCGAAGAGGCCAGTCGCTTCAGCGAAATTTTCAGCCTCTGTCAAGGCAAGAGGCAGCCTCAGTATATGGCAGATTTTCAATCAACCCCCGCGGGCCCACCATGGCCCCATGAATACACTTTCGGCGTTTTATCAGAATCTCGGATTGGCCCTTTCATTGTTGGTTATCGGCACCTTTGTGCTGGCCGGCATGATCAAGGGCGTGATCGGTCTCGGCCTGCCGACCGTCGCCATGGGTCTGCTCGGTCTGGCTATGGCGCCGACGCAGGCTGCGGCGTTGCTGATCATTCCGGCGACCCTGACCAACGTCTGGCAACTGGCATTCGGCGGGCATCTGTCGGGTCTGGTCAAACGGTTGTGGCCGATGGTGCTGGCGATTTTCATCGGCACCGGGGCGGGCACGCTATGGATCGGCATGAGCGGTGGCCATTGGGTGGTGCGAGGGTTGGGGGCGGCATTATTGCTGTATGCGCTGAGCGGTTTGTTCCTGCCGACTGTGCGCGTAGGGCAGAGCAGCGAACGCTGGCTCGGTCCTCTGTGTGGCGTGCTGACCGGCGTCATCACTTCGGCCACTGGCGTGTTCGTGATTCCGGCGGTGCCTTATCTGCAAGCGCTGGGTTTGAGCAAGGACGAACTTGTGCAGGCGCTGGGCCTGTCGTTCACCGTCTCGACCCTGGCCCTGGCCGGTGGCTTGTTATGGCGTGGCGCGCTCGGTGGAGGCGAGTTGAGCGCGTCGTTGCTGGCGCTGATCCCGGCCATGCTCGGCATGTGGCTGGGGCAATCGCTGCGCCAGCGGATCAGCGCCCTGTGGTTCAAACGCGTGTTTTTCATTGGCCTGGGTGTGCTCGGCGGCCATTTGCTGATCAGCGGCTAGCGGACGACGGGCTGATCATCTCGATGGCGCGGATCTCGAAGTCCCGTTCCAGGTATTCATCGCGTTGCGCGAGAAACTGCTTCATGTGCGGCAGGTTCGAGTGCACGTCGAGGTGGGCCTGGGATTGCCAGATCTCGTAGAAGATGAACAGGGTCGGGTCCTGTTTGTCACGCAACATGTGGTATTCGATGCAACCCGGTTCGGCTCGGCTCGCTTGCACATAGCCGCTGAAAAACGCTTCGAAGGCGTCGGATTTTTCCGGGCGGGTCTTGGCGTGCAGGATAAAGCCCTGGATTTCACTCATCTACATCTCTCCTCAAGTCAGAACTGGCGCCAGTTTAAGGCAACAATCGCTTATCGATTCGTGCTTGTAGGTCAAATGTATTTTGCCAAATCGACGCTTACTCCGCGCAAGGTCGATCGGTACTCTGCCGCCATCCGATTCCCGACCTTCCCGAGACCACCTCCCATGAAAAAAGTCCTGTTGCTCAATGGCGGCAAAAAATTTGCACACTCCGACGGCCGCTACAACGCCACCCTGCATGAAGCCGCATTGAGCGTGCTGGATCGCGGTGGCATGGATGTGAAAACCACTTTCATCGACGAGGGCTATGACATCGCCGAAGAAGTGGCCAAGTTCCTCTGGGCCGACGTGATCATTTACCAGATGCCAGGCTGGTGGATGGGCGCGCCGTGGACCGTGAAAAAGTACATCGATGAAGTCTTCACCGAGGGCCATGGCAGCCTCTATGCCAGCGACGGTCGCACCCGTTCGGACGCGTCGCAGAAGTACGGCAGCGGCGGCCTGATTCACGGCAAGCAATACATGTTGTCGCTGACCTGGAACGCTCCGCAGCAAGCCTTCGACGACCCGAGCGATTTCTTCGAAGCCAAAGGCGTGGACGCGGTGTACTTCCCGTTCCACAAGGCCAACGAGTTCCTGGGCATGACCGGTTTGCCAACTTTCCTCTGCGTGGACGTGATGAAGCGCCCGAACATCGAAGGCGACGTGGCGCGTTATGAGCAGCATTTGGCTGAGGTGTTTGGCCTGAAGGCATGACGCTCGGCTACTATCCGATGCAACGGCCAGGAAGATCGCAGCCTGCGGCAGCTCCTACGGGTGTACACAAAACCCTGTAGGAGCTGCCGCAGGCTGCGATCTTGGCGATTCTTGCCGCGCCGATTCCAAACGAGGACACACGTGAAAGCCAGATCCGATGAATTGCAGGTTTTCGTCTGCGTGATTGAATGCGGGTCGATTTCCGCGGCGGCCGAGCAGGTCGGGCAAACGCCTTCGGCGGTCAGTCGTACGCTGTCGCGGCTGGAGGCCAAGCTCGACACCACTTTGATCAATCGCACCACGCGGCGCATGGACCTGACCGAAGAGGGCAAGTACTTCTTCGAGCACGCCAAGCGCATTCTCGATCAGATGGATGAGCTCGAAGAGCGCCTGTCCTCACGCCAGCAAACGCCGTCCGGGCGGCTGCGGATCAACGCAGCATCGCCGTTCATGCTGCACGCCATCGTGCCCTACATCGATGAATTTCGCAGGCTTTACCCCGACATCCAGCTCGAACTCAACAGCAACGATTTGATCATCGACCTGCTGGAGCAAAGCACCGACATCGCCATCCGCATCGGCACCCTGACCGATTCGACGCTGCATGCCCGCTCCCTGGGTTGCAGCCCGCTGCACATCGTCGCCAGCCCGGCCTACCTGGAAAAGCACGGCGCACCGCAAGCCGTGGCTGACCTGGCCAACCATACGCTGCTGGGGTTCACCCAGAACGAAGGCCTCAACCAATGGCCGCTGCGTTATGTGCATGGCGATCGTTGGCCGATCCATGCATCGATCAGCGCCTCCAGCGGCGAGACCATCCGCCATCTCGCACTGGACGGCCAGGGCATCGCCAGCCTGTCGCACTTCATGACCATCGAGGACATTCGTGCCGGACGCTTGAAAGTGTTGCTGGCCGAGTTCAACAGCGGCTATCGCCAGCCGATCAACGCGGTGTACTACCGCAACTCGCAACTGGCCCTGCGGATTCAATGCTTCCTGGACTTTATCCAGGGCAAGTTGGCCGAATATGCGAGTGCAGATTTCAAGGGCTGATTCGTGATTCCTGCGCAAAAGTGAATTGGGGCGGCAGGGATTTTTCCTCCGGGATCGCTGCCGGATACTCCTTGCATCACTTATCCACGCAGGGAGTTTCTCCATGAACGTATTCGTTACCGGTGCCGCCGGTTTTATCGGCGGTTCCATCGCCACGGGCCTGGTCCAGGCCGGCCACAACGTCACCGGTCTGGTGCGCAGCGCCGAACAAGCCGATGAGCTGCGCGCACTGGGCATCACCCCGGTGATCGGCACCCTCGACGACTCCGCCCTGTTGGCCGATCAGGCGCTTGCTGCCGACGCGGTGATCAACGCGGCCAGCAGCGATCATCGTGGCGCGGTGGAGGCCTTGCTCGATGCCTTGCGCGGTTCCGGCAAAGTGTTTTTGCACACCAGCGGTTCGAGCATCGTCGGTGATGCCTCGGGCGGCAAGTCCAGCGACATCCTCTATTACGAAGACAACCTGCCGGAACCGACAGTCGACAAGGCGGCGCGCGTGGCCATCGACAATCTGATCCTGGCGGCGGCCATGGACGGGGTGAACTCGGCGGTGATCTGCAACACGCTGATCTACGGCCACAGCCTGGGCGTGCATCGCGACAGCGTGCAGCTGCCGCGCCTGCTCAAGCAGGCACGCAAAAGCGGGGTGGTGCGCCATGTCGGCACTGGCCGGAACATCTGGTCCAACGTGCACATCGAGGACGTGGTGGCGCTGTACCTGCTGGCGCTGACTGAAAACGTACCGGGCACGTTCTACTTCGTCGAAAGCGGTGAAGCGTCATTCATCGACATGACCACCGCCATGGCCCAGGCGCTGAACCTGGGCGAACCGCAAGACTGGGCGCTCAAGGACGCGGAAGCCGAGTGGGGCTATGAAATGGCCAACTATGGCCTGGGTTCCAACAGTCGGGTGCGCGGCAAGCAGGCTCGGGAACTGTTGGGCTGGGTGCCGAAGCGCACGTCGGTCGTGGAGTGGATTCGCGACGAGATGGTGTGAGTTCGCTTTAGACCGAGTTGCGGCTATCGCGAGCAAGCTCGCTCCCACATTTGATCTGCATAGGGCACGGATTTTGTGTTCGACACAGATCCCTTGTGGGAGCGAGCTTGCTCGCGATGGCGTTTGCGCAGGCACAACGACTGGTCGGTCTGACTGCATTTCCGTAACATCCGCACACTCTTTTTCGTCTCTCCCTGTGTGCGGTTCCCCATGAAAGCAAAACGTCTACGCGCCGATGTCCTGGCCGGGCTTACCACTTCCTTCGCCCTGTTGCCCGAGTGCATCGCTTTCGCGCTGGTGGCCCATCTCAATCCGCTGATGGGGCTCTATGGCGCGTTCATCATCTGCACCCTGACCGCGCTGTTCGGCGGGCGACCGGGCATGGTGTCCGGCGCGGCCGGCTCGATGGCCGTGGTGATCGTCGCGCTGGTGGTGCAACACGGCGTGCAGTACCTGCTGGCCACAGTGTTGCTGGGCGGGTTGATCATGATGGCGTTCGGACTGCTCAAGCTCGGCAAACTGGTGCGCATGGTGCCGCACCCGGTGATGCTTGGCTTCGTCAACGGCCTGGCGATCATCATTGCCCTGGCACAACTGGAGCACTTCAAGAGCGGTGAGACCTGGTTGAGCGGTACGCCGCTGTACATGATGCTCGGGCTGGTCGCGGTGACGATGACGGTTGTCTATGTGCTGCCGCGCCTGACCCGTACGATACCGCCGGCACTGGTGGCGATTCTCGGCGTGGGCCTGGCGGTGTATCTGCTCGGCCTGCCGACCCGCACCCTGGGCGACATGGCGCACATTGCCGGTGGCTTGCCGACGCTGGCGCTGCCGGACATTGCGTGGAACCTCGACACCCTGCGCATCATCGCGCCCTACGCGATCCTGATGGCGCTGGTGGGGTTGCTGGAAACCCTGTTGACCCTGAACCTCACCGACGAAATCACCGAGAGCCGCGGCTATCCGGATCGCGAGTGCGTGGCGCTGGGGGCGGCGAACATCGTGTCCGGTGCGTTCGGCGGCATGGGCGGTTGCGCGATGATTGGCCAGACTATGATCAACCTCAGTTCCGGCGGGCGCGGGCGCTTGTCCGGGATGGTGGCCGGGGTGTCGATCCTGTTGTTCATCCTGTTTCTGTCGCCGCTGATCGAGCGCATTCCATTGGCCGCGTTGGTCGGGGTGATGTTCGTGGTGGCGCAACAGACCTTCGCCTGGGCTTCGCTGCGGGTGATGAACAAGGTCCCGCTGAACGATGCGCTGGTGATCATCGCGGTGACGGTGATTACCGTTTTCACCGATCTGGCCATCGCGGTGCTCTGCGGCATCATCATTGCGGCGCTGAACTTTGCCTGGCAGCAGGCGCGTCAGCTGTATGCCGACAGTCATCTGGAAACCGACGGCAGTAAGCTGTACCGGGTGCATGGCACGCTGTTCTTCGCCTCGACCACACCCTTTCTCAATCAGTTCGATCCGGCCAATGACCCGGCGCAGGTGACACTTGATTGCCAGCACCTGAGTTTTGTCGACTACTCGGCCATCGCCGCGCTGGGCACCTTGCGCGAGCGTTATAACAAGGCCGGCAAGCACTTGCGGGTGCTGCATTTGTCCGAACGCTGCAAGAAATTGCTCAAGCGCGCCCGGATGCAACACGACTGAAATCAAACAGGCAGGCGCGATGAAAATCCGCCTGCCCGATTTTCATTATTTGCGACAACTCATACCTCTTTGCGACACGCCTTACCTCTGTACGAAAATTACTTTCACCTCGTTTGAAAATCGCCTGCCGAAATGTTTTAAGAGTTTCACAAATATTTCGACGTGACCCTCTCGAGGAGTACCGCATGACCCTGTCCTTCGGCTATTGGCTGCTGGTGTATGCCGCCATCGCCATCATCGCTCTGATCGTTCTGATCGCTCGCTACCGGCTCAACCCGTTCATTGTCATCACCCTGATTTCCATCGGCCTGGCGCTGGTGGCGGGCATGCCGCCGTCCGGTGTGGTGGGGGCGTACGAGGCCGGGGTCGGCAAGACCCTGGGGCACATCGCGCTGGTGGTGGCGCTGGGCACCATGCTCGGCAAAATGATGGCCGAGTCCGGCGGCGCCGAGCAGGTGGCGCGGACCATGATCGACCGTTTCGGCGAGAAGAACGCGCACTGGGCGATGGTGTGCATCGCGTTTCTGGTGGGGCTGCCGCTGTTCTTCGAAGTCGGTTTCGTCTTGCTGGTGCCGATTGCCTTTACCGTGGCGCGGCGCGTGGGCGTCTCGATCCTGATGGTCGGCTTGCCGATGGTTGCCGGGCTGTCGGTGGTGCATGCGCTGGTACCGCCGCACCCGGCGGCGATGCTGGCGGTGCAGGTGTATCAGGCATCGGTGGGGCAGACCTTGATGTACGCGATCCTGATCGGCATTCCGACCGCGATCATCGCCGGTCCCCTGTACGCCAAGTTCATCGTGCCGCGCATTCAGTTGCCGGCGGAAAACCCGCTGGAACGCCAGTTTCTTGAGCGTGAACCGCGCGACAGCCTGCCGGGCTTCGGCATCACCATGGCGACCATCCTGTTGCCGGTGGTGCTGATGCTGATCGGCGGCTGGGCCAACCTGATTTCCACGCCGGGCACCGGTTTCAACCAGTTCCTGCTGTTCATCGGCAACTCGGTGATCGCGCTGTTGCTGGCCACATTGCTGAGTTTCTGGACCCTCGGCCTGGCCCAGGGCTTCAACCGCGAGTCGATCCTCAAGTTCACCAACGAATGCCTGGCGCCGACCGCCAGCATCACGTTGCTGGTGGGCGCCGGCGGTGGCTTGAACCGGATTCTGGTGGACGCCGGCGTCACCGACCAGATCGTCGGCCTGGCCCACGAGTTTCATTTGTCGCCGCTGTTGATGGGCTGGCTGTTTGCCGCGCTGATGCGCATCGCCACCGGTTCTGCCACTGTGGCCATGACCACCGCTTCAGGTGTGGTCGCGCCAGTGGCCATTGGTCTGGGTTATCCCCATCCAGAGCTGCTGGTGCTGGCGACTGGCGCCGGGTCGGTTATCTTTTCCCACGTCAATGACGGCGGTTTCTGGTTGATCAAGGAATACTTCAACATGACCGTTACCCAAACCTTCAAGACCTGGACCGTGCTCGAGACGTTGATCTCGGTCGTTGCCTTCGGCCTGACCGTTGGCCTTTCTTATCTGATTTAGCCGGAGCCACTTGCATGGACATCCTCTACCAGATCCGCGCCCGTCAGGACTCCTTCAGCGCCGGTGAAGGACGTATCGCTCGCCTGATGCTCGACGACGTAGGATTTGCCGCCTCCGCCAGCCTCGATGAGCTGGCGCTGCGGGCGGAGGTCAGCAGCGCCACGCTGTCGCGCTTCGCTCGCACGGTCGGCTGTAAGGACCTGCGTGACCTGCGCTTGCAACTGGCCCAGGCCAGCGGCGTCGGCAGCCGCTTTCTCGACCCGGCGGGCACGCCCGAGCAGTCGGCGTTCTACGGGCAGATCGTGGGCGACATCGAGTCGACTTTGCGCCAGCACCTGGCCGCGTTCGATGAGTCGCGTTTCGCCGATGCGGTGAAGCTGCTGGGCAAGGCGCGGATGATTCACGCTTTCGGCATGGGCGGTTGCTCGACCCTGTGCAGCGATGAACTGCAAGTGCGCCTGGTACGCCTCGGCTATCCGATTGCGGTGTGCCACGATGCGGTGATGATGCGCGTCACCGCCGCCAGCCTCAGCGCTGAACACGTGGTGATTGTCTGCTCGCTGACCGGGATCACCCCGGAGCTGATTGAAACGGTGGAGCTGGCGCGCAACTACGGCGCACGCATTCTGGCCATCACCCGGGCCGATTCGCCGCTGGCGCAGTTGGCCGACATCGTCCTGCCCCTGCAAAGCGCCGAAACCTCGTTCATCTACAAACCCACGGCGGCGCGCTACGGCATGCTGCTGGCCATCGACGTGCTCGCCACCGAGCTGGCGCTGGCCAATCCTGAAGACAATCAAGAACGTCTGCGGCGGATCAAACTCGCCCTCGACGAATACCGCGGCGGCGACGATCACTTGCCGCTGGGAGACTGACATGCAGTACGACACGCTGATTCGCAACGCCCTGATCATCGACGGCAGCAACAGCCCCGGATACCCCGCCGACGTGGCCATTCTCAACGGGCGCATCGAGCGTATCGGCGACTTGCGCGATGCCCGTGCCAGCGAGGAAATCGACGCGCAGGGCCATGTGCTGGCGCCGGGTTTCATCGACGTGCACACCCATGACGACACCGTGGTGATCCGTCAGCCGCAGATGCTGCCCAAGCTCAGCCAGGGCGTGACCACGGTCATTGTCGGCAACTGCGGGATCAGCGCGTCACCGGTGATTTTGCGCGGCGATCCGCCGGACCCGATGAACCTGCTGGGCACGGCCGCTGCGTTCGTTTACCCGACCTTCGGCGACTACCGCGCGGCCGTCGAAGCGGCGAACACCACGCTGAACGTTGCCGCACTGGTCGGCCATACGGCGTTGCGCAGCAATCATCTGGACGACCTGTTCCGCACCGCCACGGCGGATGAAATCAGCGCGATGCGCGAGCAATTGCGCGAAAGCCTGGAGGCCGGCGCCTTGGGCCTGTCCACTGGCCTTGCCTATGCCAGCGCCTACTCGGCATCCACCGATGAAGTGATGCAACTGACCGAAGAATTGACCGCCTTCGGGGCGGTCTACACTACCCATTTGCGCAGCGAATTCGAACCGGTGCTGGAGGCCATGGACGAGGCGTTCAAGATCGGCCGCCATGCGCAAAGCCCGGTGATCATTTCCCACCTCAAATGCGCCGGCGCCGGTAACTGGGGGCGCAGTCCGCAGCTGCTGGCGTCCCTCGAACAGGCGGCGAAAACCCACCCGGTGGGTTGCGATTGTTATCCGTATGCGGCGAGCTCTTCGACCCTGGACCTCAAGCAGGTGACCGATGCCCATCGCATCACCATCACCTGGTCGACGCCGCACCCGGAAATGGGCGGCCGCGACCTGATGGACATCGCCGCCGAATGGAATGTGCCGTTGCTGGAGGCCGCTCGCCAACTGCAACCGGCCGGTGCGGTGTACTACGGCATGGATGAGGCGGATGTCCGCAGAATCCTCGCGCATCCGCTGTCGATGGTCGGCTCCGACGGCTTGCCGGAAGATCCGTTTCCGCACCCACGGTTGTGGGGCGCATTCCCTCGGGTGCTCGGACATTTCAGCCGTGACGTAGGACTGTTCCCGCTGCACACCGCCGTGCACAAAATGACCGGGTTGTCGGCGGCACGCTTCGGTTTGAAGGGGCGCGGTGAAATACGCGAAGGCCATTGGGCTGACCTGGTGTTGTTCGATCCGGCGACCATCCGTGATGTCGCCGATTTCAACGATCCGCAGCGGGCGGCGCAAGGCATCGAAGGGGTATGGGTCAACGGTGTGTTGAGCTACCGCGATGGCCAGGCCAACGGGCGCAGGGAAGGGCGGTTCCTGGCCCGGGAAGGGGATTTGCGCACGGGTTTTCAGTGAGTTTCGAGGACTGCGTCAAACCCGGTGGGTTTGGCGAAACTCACCCGGCGGCATCCCGCGCCGGCTTTTGAAAGTGCGGTGAAACGAGCGGGGTTCGGTGAAACCCAGGTACTGGGCGATGTCCTGGATCGGCAGGGTGCTGTTGAGCAGGTAATGCTCGGCCAGCTCCTGGCGCAGGTCATCGAGGATCTGCTGGTACGACGTACCGGCCAGATGCAGTTGGCGTTGCAGCGTGCGCACTGACACGGCGAGATGCTCGGCCACCTGCTCTTTGCGGGGCAGGCCTTCCTTGAGCAACTTTCGCAGGATGCTTTTGACCCGCTGTTCCAGCGACGCGTCCTCCAGAGTGGCCATCAATCCCTGGGCATGTTCTTCCAGCGTGCGCAGCAATTGCGCATCGGCCTGGCGCAATGGCAACTGCAAATACGGCAACGGGACAATCAGCGCCGAATAAGGCTGGTCGAACAGTACCGGGCAGTCGAAGAACTGCTCGTACTCGGCCAGCGTCGTGTCGGCGGGGCAGGCATGTTCCAGCCAGACGGCGGCCGGCGACATCTGCGTGTCGGCGATCCAGCGCGCGTATTGCAGCCAGGAACCGAGCACGTTTTCCACCAGGTGCCGGCGAATTCGCGGGCGCTGATGGCGGCATGTCCAGATCAGGTGCACCTCGCTGCCTTGCACCTCGGCGCGGCTGACGCCCATGTCTCCCACCAGTTTCTCGAACGGCATGATGCGGCTCATGGCGTCGCCCAGTGTCGCGCAGTTCATGGTGATGTAGCCCAGCACGCTCCAGGAGTTGGGCAACACGAACCGCGCGGCGTTGAGACCGAACAACGCATCGCCCGAGTGTTCGCAGAAGTAATCGAGCAGCCGTTCGTGGGCCTCACCCGGCAACCGCAGGCTGTTGTCACTCAACTGCTGTGCCTGCAACCCGGCAGCCGCCAACGCAGGCTCGATGGCCATGCCCAGTTGTTCGGCATGACGCAGGTATTTGAGCAGCGGCGGAACTGAAGTGAAGCCCAGGGATTGCATGATCGTATTCCTTTGATCAAGGCCCGCGTGCGCGGATGAATGCCCTGAAAGGTAATTTGAAACCACGGCTAAAGTAAATGGCTGACGCCTGCGCGACGTTTGACTCAATTGGCTACTCGAACTGGCCCGATGCGACCGTGACACTTTCGGGCGGCTGACTAGTATGGGGGCCTGAAATATCACTGATCAGAACCGCAAAAGGACACACGCATGCGACGCTGGAACGGCTGGGGAGATGCAACCACGGTGGTCGAGCTGCCGGCCCAGGGCGCGAGTTTTCTCGCCCGGCGGGTGGGTGACGGTCGAGCGCTGCCCGATGCGACGCTTGAGGCGGCATTGGCCCGCGTGCCCCCGTCGCGGTTGCAGCAACACTTCTTGTACAGCGTGGATGCCCATGATCGTTTGCTGCATGCGCGGGGCCAGAGCCTGCCGGACTGGCTGGCGTTGCGTGAGGGCGCGCTGGGAAATTATCCCGACGCCGTGGCCTATCCCACGAGTGCTGAACAGATTCGCCGGTTACTGCTGCTCGCCCATGAACAGGACCTGTGCCTGATTCCTTATGGCGGCGGCACCTCGGTGGCCGGTCACATCAACCCGCCGAGTTCCGCGCGGCCGGTGGTGACGGTTTCCCTGGCCCGCATGAATCGCCTGCTGGACCTCGACGAAGAGAGCCTGCTGGCCACCTTCGGCCCCGGCACCAGTGGACCGCAGGTGGAAAGTCAGCTGCGTGCCCGTGGTTACACCCTGGGGCATTTCCCGCAGTCGTGGGAGCTGTCGACCCTGGGTGGTTGGGTCGCCAGCCGCTCCAGTGGCCAGCAGTCGCTGCGCTATGGGCGGATCGAGCAACTGTTCGCCGGCGGCACCCTGGAAACCTTTGCCGGCCCTTTGGACATTCCCTCCTTTCCGGCCTCGGCGGCCGGGCCCGATCTGCGCGAGGTGGTGTTGGGCTGTGAGGGCCGTTTCGGGATCATTTCCGAGGTGAAGGTGCGGGTCAGCGCACTGCCCGCCGATGAGCGTTTCTATGGTGTGTTTCTGCCCGATTGGCCCAAGGCGCTGCAAGCTATCCGCCAGTTGGCCCAGGCGCGCGTGCCGCTGTCGATGTTGCGCCTGTCCAACGCGGTGGAAACCGAAACCCAGTTGGCGCTGGCCGGTCACCCGCAGCAGATCGCCTGGCTGGAAAAGTACCTGGCCCTGCGTGGCGCCGGCGCGGGCAAATGCCTGCTGACGTTCGGCGTGACCGGCAATCGTCGGCAAAATGCGCTGTCCCTGCGTCAGGCCCGGCAGCACCTCAAGGCGTTCGGCGGGGTGTTTACCGGCACCTTGCTCGGCAAGAAGTGGGCGCAGAACCGTTTTCGTTTTCCCTACCTGCGCGAGAACCTGTGGAACGCCGGTTACGTGGTGGACACCCTGGAAACGGCCACTGACTGGAGCAACGTCGACAACCTGCTCACGCTGATCGAAAACAGCCTGCGCGACGCCTTGGCTGCCGAAGGCGAGCGGGTGCATGTCTTCACCCACCTTTCCCATGTCTACGGCGAAGGGTCGAGCATCTACACCACCTACGTGTTTCGCCCGGCGGCGGACTATCCCGCCACCCTGGCGCGCTGGCAGGCCCTCAAGCACGCGGCCAGTCAGACCATCGTCGACAACCATGGCACCATCAGTCACCAGCATGGCGTGGGCAAGGATCACGCACCGTACCTGCGGCGGGAGAAGGGCGCGCTGGCGATGGACACCCTGCAGGCACTGAGTCGACATTTTGATCCGGCCGGGCGACTGAACCCTGGCACGCTGTTGCAGGAGTGACGGCGCCATGAGCCTGGACTGGAACGCGGCGTGGCGACAGCGGGTGCTGCCGACGCTGGCGGATGAAACCTGGGACCTGATCGTCATCGGCGGCGGCATCAGCGGCGCCGGCATCCTGCGCGAAGCTGCGCGCCGTGGCTGGCGTTGCCTGCTGCTGGAACAGCGCGATTTCGCCTGGGGCACCTCCAGTCGCTCCTCGAAAATGGTCCATGGCGGCTTGCGTTACATCGCCAAGGGGCAGTGGCGCCTGACCCGCGACTCGGTCCGTGAACGCCAGCGCCTGCTCGACGAAGCGCCGGGGCTGGTGGAACCGATGAGTTTCATGATGCCGCACTACCGTGGCGGCTTTCCCGGACCTCGGGTGCTGGGTGGTTTGTTGTCCGTTTATGACGCCTTGGCCGGGCGGCGCAGCCATCACTTCCATGACGCGCAACAACTGCGTTATCTGGCGCCCGGGGTGAAGGAACATGACCTGCTGGGCGGCACCTGTTTTATCGATGCGCTGACCGATGATGCCCGTCTGGTGATGCGCGTATTGGGCGAGGCCCGGGCCGACGGTGGCGTGGTGCTCAACGGCTTGCGCGTGCAGCAATTGCTGCGTGAAGAGGGGCGCGTTTGCGGGGTTCAGGTCGAAGACTGCGAGGGCGGCGGATTACTGACATTGCGTTGCGGTGTGCTGGCCGTGGCCACCGGCGCGTGGGCCGAGCGCTTGCGCCTGCCCGATGCCCCTCGCCAGTTGCGCCCGTTGCGTGGCAGTCATCTGTTGTTGCCGGGCTGGCGCCTGCCAGTGGCGCAAGCCTTCACCTTCCTCCACGAGCGCGACCGTCGACCAGTGTTCGTTTTCCCTTGGGAGGGTGCCACGGTGGTCGGCACCACGGACCTCGATCATCGCGAGGATCTGGATGAGAGCGCGAGCATCAGCCTGGATGAACTCGACTATCTGCTGGCGGCCTGCAGCCAGCAGTTCCCCCAGGCCGAAGTGGTCGCTGCCGATGTGCTGTCGACCTGGTCGGGTGTGCGCCCGGTGGTGGGCAGTGCGGCGGGTGAGCTCAAACCGTCGAATGAAACCCGCGAGCATGTACTGTGGCAGGAGCCGGGTTGCGTGACCCTGGCCGGCGGCAAGCTGACCACCTTTCGCCCTCAGTCCATCGAAGTGCTCAAGGCCTGCGCGGCCATGCTCGATCGTCCATTCGTTGATGACGCCGCGCCGGTGTTCGCCGCTGTGCCACCGTTGGCGATACCGGGGCTCAGCGCCCATCGGTGGCGGCGCCTGGCCGGGCGGCATGGCCGTGACCTGCCGAGGCTGGCGAAGCTGATCACCGAACTGGGCCACGACACCATCGGCGGCACTGACACCTTGTGGGTGGAACTGGCCGTTGCCTGCGATGCAGAAATGGTCCTGCACCTGGATGACCTGCTGCTGCGCCGAACCCGCCTTGGCTTGTTGTTGCCGCGCGGTGGCGAGGATTATTTCGCTGCCATTGGCCAACTCTGCCAACCGCGACTGGGCTGGGACGATGAGCATTGGCAGCAGGAATTACAGCGTTATCGGGCGTTGTGGCAACGCCATCATGGTTTACCGGATGCCGCGCATTGATGCCCCTTGAAGAGAGCTCCATGGATAACCACCCGAACAAGCGTTACCTGTTGGCCATCGACAATGGCACCCAGAGCGTGCGCGCGCTGCTCTTCGACCTGCAGGGCAATCTGCTGGGCAAAGGCAAGGTCGAGTTGCAGGCCTATTACTCGACTCAACCCGGCTGGGCCGAGCAGGACCCTGAGTATTACTGGGCAAAACTGGGTGAAGCTTGCCAGCAGTTGTGGACGCAGACCGGCATCGATCGTTCGCAGATTGCCGGAGTCTCCCTGACCACCCAACGCGGCACCGTGATCAACGTCGATGCCCAGGGCAAGGCGCTGCGTCCGGCGATCCTGTGGCTCGATCAACGCCAGGCCGAAGTCAAGGGCGGCATCAAGGGGCCGTGGGGCTGGCTGTTCAAATTGGTCGGCGCGCAAGCCACGGTGGACTACTTTCGCGCCCAGGCCGAGGCCAACTGGATCGCCCGCAATCAGCCTGGAGTCTGGGCGGCGACCGACAAGTTTCTGCTGCTTTCGGGGTTTCTCACCCACCGCCTTTGTGGGCGCTTTGTCGATTCGGTGGGTTGTTGCGTCGGTTACTTGCCGTTCGACTTCAAGCGCCTGAAATGGGCCGCCCCCACCGACTGGAAATGGCAGGCGCTGGCGGTGCGTCCCGAGCAACTGCCGAGCCTGTACAAGCCAGGTGAAACCCTCGGCCATATCAGCGCCGAGGCCAGCCGCCACACCGGCATTCCCGAGGGGCTGCCGCTGATCGCCGCAGGTGCCGACAAGGCCTGCGAAGTGGTGGGTTCCGGTGTCGTCGACCCAGGCACCGTGTGCCTTTCCTACGGCACCACGGCGACGATCACCAGCACCCGCTCGCGCTACCTGGAAATCGTCCCGTTGATTCCGCCTTACCCGTCCGCAGTGCCGGATCAATACAACTGTGAGGTGATGATTTATCGCGGTTACTGGATGGTCAGCTGGTTCAAGAACGAGTTCGGCCTGCGGGAAATGCAGCAGGCCAAAGCCCAGGGCGTGGAGCCGGAGCAACTCTTCGATGCGCTGGTCGACGCCGTGCCGCCGGGTTCCATGGGGTTGATGCTGCAACCCTACTGGTCGCCTGGCATCCGCGAGCCGGGTGTGGAGGCCAAGGGCGCGATGATCGGCTTCGGCGACGTGCATACCCGCGCCCACATTTACCGGGCGATCCTCGAAGGCCTGGCGTATGCCTTGCGTCAGGGCATGGAGAAAATCGAGAAGCGCTCGAGGGTCTCCATTACGCGCTTGCGTGTTGCCGGAGGCGGTTCGCAGAGTGATGCCGCGATGCAACTCACGGCGAATATTTTCGGCCTGCCGGCCGAGCGTCCGCATGTCTACGAAGCGTCCGGCCTGGGCGCGGCCATTTGCTGCGCGGTGGGCCTGGGGCTGCACGCGGATTTCCCCACGGCGATGGCCGCCATGACACGGGTCGGTGCGGTATTCATGCCGCAACCCGAGGCGCAGCAGATCTACGAGCGACTGTACAAAGAGGTCTACCTGCGCATGTATCGACAGCTCAAGCCGTTGTACCAGAGCATCCGCAAAATCACTGGTTACCCGGCCTGAAAGAACACCGCAGATCTCCCCTGTAGGAGCTGCCGAAGGCTGCGATCCTTTGATCTTCGAGTCCGCCAAAATCAAAAAATCGCAGCCTTCGGCAGCTCCTACAGAGAACCATAGGCAACTTTGCACGTGGCGCTATCGGAGAACTTTTCTGGTGAGATTGGACAGTGTCAGGGGCAGGGTCGGTTGTTAGGCTCAACCCCCACGGCACATCCAATAAGAACCAGGCAATGAAGCTGACATTCCTCCTGTTGCTGCTTTGTGCAACGGCCCCTACTGCCTGGGGCTGGTCGAACCATACAGTGGGCAGCTACCTGGCGTTGCAGGATCTGCCGACGTTGCGTGATGCGCCACAGGTCGAAGTCGAGCCGCTGGAGCAGTTTCTTTCGCAGCAATACCAGGCCGTGAGTGCGCTGCTCGATGAGCAGGAAAACTTCGCCCGAGAGCACTTCACCCAATACCCGCCGCGCCCCGACAACCTGCGATTGCCGGCCATGCCCGGGGACAATCTGCGCCACGACTTCCTCACCGCACTGCGCATCAATCCCGGGGTTCATCTGGCGATGGTCATCCAGCCGCTGCCGGGCAAGGATCTGCCCGAGCGTGAGCACCTCAAGGCCGAACAAGTCATGGTGGAGCAGACGCTTTCGCCGTGGACTCGCCAGCGCTTCATCGTTGTGGCTGACCACGAACAAGTCGCGCCCCTTGCCGTGTTGGCCAGCGCCGCCGATGAGCCGGATTACGGCCACGACATCAACCTGTTCAGCGACAACCCCGGCGACGTCGGCGCGTTGTACGGCTTCGGCCCGCAGCCCTTCGGTGACGCGCGGTTTCAGTACAGTTCCCAGGCGCCTTTCCATATGGGCTTCTTCCATGAAAATCCGGTGGTATACGCCGCCGCCGGATTTCTTCAGCGCAGCTGGCCGGACTGGCGCGCCTACCAGTACATGGGCTTGGCGCGACTGGCGTTTGCCACTGGCCATCCCTATTGGGGTTATCGATTCCTAGGTTGGGGCCTGCACCACGTTCAGGACCTGACCCAGCCTTATCACGCCAAGCCGCTGCCCGGTGTCGAACTGGCGAGCCTGCTGGTGCTGGAAGGCAAGGCCCTGGCCGGCTTCGATGCGGACAAGCATGCGGCCATCGAACGGGTCGCCACCCGGCACATGGAAGTGGAGAAGTATCAGTCGGCCTGGCTTCGTCGCCTGCTGCGCGCCGGCCAGGCACACCCGATGCTCGACGTTTATGCCGACTCTGCACAGGACGCCCGTTATCCGCCGTACTCGGTGGACTACCTGCGCGAAGTAGTGAGTGCCGAGTCCGTCGACGAGTCGGCGGTATTTGATGAAGCCATCGGCCAGTGGCTGGACACGGCACCGATCACCAGTGATTTCAGCGGCGGCAATCAGCTGCAGCGCGAAGACTTCGACCATCCGGCACTTAACCAGCAGCTGTTCAAACTGCTGGGGCATTTCGGCGCCCACAGCCGGATTTACGCCCGTGCGGGAATGGCGCCACAGCCATCGCAGCAATAGCTTCAGAACACAAAAACAATAAAACCAGGGAAAGAGGAAAGGATCATGAGCACTCGATTTCGCCTGTCTGGCGCGGCGCTTCCCGGCGTGGGCCTGGCAGGGCTGCTGCAACTGTGCGCGGTCGACGGCGTGCAGGCCAAGGAGTTCAGCGTGCTGGACAACCAGATCACCGGTTCATTCGACAGTACCCTGTCTTATGGCCGTTTGTGGCGGGTCCAGGGCCGGGACAAGAACAACGATGACGTCAACACCAACGACGGCAATCGCAACTTCGATACCGGGCTGGTTTCCGAGGTGTACAAGATCACCTCGGAGCTCGAGGCCAACTATCAGAACTACGGGATGTTCGTGCGCGGCACCGCGTTCTATGACACCCAACTGATGGACAAGCGCAACGATTACTACCGCAACAACAACCCGTCGCAACCCAGCCAGAGTTTCCCGCAGGACGACCACTTCACGGACCAGACCCGCGATATCGCCGGCAGCCGGGTGGAGATGCTCGACGCCTACCTCTACGGCAACTGGGACGTCGCGCAGATGCCGCTCACGGCACGCATAGGGCGCCAGGTGTTCAACTGGGGCGAGGGGATTTTCTACCGTGGCGGGATCAACACCACCAACCCGGTGGATGCGGCCAAGTACCGTCTGCCCGGGGCTGAAGTCAAGGAAGTGCTGGTACCGGTGGAAGCGCTGAGCTTCAACATTGGCCTGACCGACAGCCTGACCATGGAAAGCTTCTACCAGACGAACTGGAAGGAAACCCGCATCGACCCGGTCGGTACGTTCTACTCGCAGACGGACCTGTTCGCCGACGGCGGCAACACCGCCTACAACAACTTCAGCGGTACCGCGCTGGACACCCCGGTGCCTGGCTTCGGCAACGTGATCGATCTGTACAGCGCGCTGGGCAACAACCCGTTGCTCAATCAGGCCCTGAGTACCACCGGCCTGTACGCCAACGGGGTCACCCCGGCCTTTGGCAACACCGTCAAAGTGGCCACGGTCGGCAAGGATTTCAACGCGCGCAACGACGGCCAGTTCGGTTTCGCTTTTCGCTACATCGCAGAAGAACTCAACAGCACCGAGTTCGGGTTGTACATGGTCAACTACCACGCCAAGGAGCCGACCATTTCCGCCGATCTGGGCGGGTACCAGGGCATCGACATGAATGCCCTGACCAACCTGTTGGCCGGTGTCGCCGGCAGCCAGGCGGGGCAATTGGCCAATGGCCTGGCGACCATGGATGTGCTGGGCAATATCCAGGCGCATCGGCGCTACGCCGAAGACATCCGCATGTACGGCTTCAGTTTCAACACCACCCTGGGCCAGGCGTCGGTGTTCGGTGAAGTGGCCTATCGGCCGAACCTGCCCATCGGGATCGCCGCCACCAACGACCTGATCGGCGACCTGGCCAACGGCGCCGCCGCAGCGGCAGGCGGCCAGACCATCAACATCGGCGGGCAGCAGGTCACGCTCGACAGCCAGATCAATAACGCCGAGCGGGTGGAAGCGTTCAACACGTCCCTGGGCACCATTTACAACTTTGGCCCGAGCCTGTCATTCGACTCGCTGTTCGGCGTATTCGAGCTGGCGTCCGAGCACCTGCGCGGCAGCAGCCTGCAATACACCGCGTATGACGGCAGTACCCGTTACTACGCTGGCACCGGTAACTTTTCCTATGTGTCCGGCGGCGAGCGCAGCGACCAGGTCAACCGCAACTCCTACAGCTACACCGCGATGCTCAACGGCACCTGGAACGACGTGTATGCCGGGGTCAACGTCTCGCCTTATGTCGTCTACAAGGATGACTTCGAGGGCAACAGCTACCAGGCGGGCAACATCATCGAGGGCCGCAAGGCCTACACCCTGGGGATCAAGGCCAACTACCAGAACAAGCTGGAGGCCGAGTTGCAATACACCGAATTCTACGGCGGCGGGCAGGACAACGGCCTGCGTGATCGCGACAACGTCGGCTTCAACCTCAAGTACTTCTTGTGAATTCCAAGCGCAGTTCTTGTATCAACTCATCCCCCTGTGGGAGCGGGCTTGCCCGCGATGACGGCAGCACATTCGACACAAATGTTGACTGACACACCGCTATCGCTGGCAAGCCAGCTCCCACAGGTTTTTGTATTTTGGAGAAGATCATGTTTCACACTTCAAGACTGACCAAGGCCTCGCTGGCGTTCGCCCTCGTTCTGGCCGCCGGCAACACGCTGGCCGCAGTCACGCCCCAGCAAGCCGAGCAATTGAAAACCACGCTGACGCCGCTGGGGGCCGAGCGTGCCGGCAACGCGGCCGGGACCATTCCGGCCTGGAACGGCGGTATCACCCAGGCGCCGGCAGGCTACAAGCCGGGCCAGCATCACCTGGACCCCTATGCGGCGGACAAGCCGCTGTTCACCATCACCAAAGCCAACCTTGAACAGTACAAGGCCCACCTCAGCCCGGGTCAGATCGCACTGTTCAACAGCTACCCCGACACCTTCCAGATGCCGGTCTATCCCTCTCGCCGGTCGGGCTCGGCACCGCAGTGGCTGTACGACAACACCTTGAAAAACGCGACCTCGGCCAAGCTGCTCGATGGCGGGACCGGTTTTGCCGAAGGCTACGGCGGTGTGCCGTTCCCGGTGCCCAAGGATGGCATCGAGGTGCTGTGGAACCACATCACCCGTTATCGCGGCATCTATGTGGTCCGTCGTGCTTCCGAAGCGCCGGTACAACGCAACGGCAGCTTCGCGCTTGTAACCTCGCAGCAAGAGGGGCTCTTCAACTATTACCGCCCGGGTGGCCAGTTTGCCGACCTGAAAAACATCCTGTTCTACTACCTGGCATTCGTGAAGAGCCCGGCCCGGCTGGCGGGCGGTGCGGCATTGGTTCACGAGACCCTGGACCAGCTCAAGGACCCGCGCCAGGCCTGGGTCTACGACGCGGGCCAACGCCGTGTACGCCGGGCGCCGAACCTCGCGTATGACACCCCGATCGCCTCATCCGACGGCCTGCGCACGGCGGACGATACGGACATGTTCAACGGCTCGCCAGACCGCTACGACTGGAAGCTCAAGGGCAAGCAAGAGGTCTACATTCCCTATAACAATTACAAAGTCGGCAGTCCTGAGGTGAAGTACGAGCAGTTGCTCACACCGGGCCACCTCAACCCGCAATTCACCCGCTATGAACTGCATCGGGTCTGGGTGGTAGAAGGCACGCTCAAGCCGGGTGCGCGGCATATCTATTCCAAGCGCGTGCTGTTTCTGGACGAGGACAGTTGGGGCGCCGCCCTGGTGGACCAATACGACGGGCGAGGGGAGTTGTGGCGGGTGTCGATGGCCTACCTGAAAAACTTCTACGACCTGCCCACCACCTGGAGCGCACTGGACGTATTCCATGACTTGCAGGCGCGTCGTTACTACGTGCAGAACCTGGACAACGAAGAGCCGGCCACAGTGGACTTCGCCCAACCGGTGCCGGAAGACGCGTACTTCATGCCGTCGGCATTGCGCCAGCGCGGGACGCGGTAAGCGGCGCAGCACACCCTTTCAGATGCAGTCTGTGAGAACGCAATCACGAGCGGGCTCGCTTCCACAGGGTTTTCAGAGCCGTTCACAGATTCTATGTTCGACTCTTTACCTGTGGGAGCGGGCTTGCCCGCGAATGGGTCTTCCAATCACCGTGGGTATACGGTCAGACGCGGAAGTGGCTCACCATCTGCTGCAATTGACCACCCAGCCGCGCCAGTTCAATGCTGGACTTGGCGGTCTCATCGCTCGCCGCTGCGGTCTGTTCGGACACATCGCGCACGTTGATGATGCTGCGGCTGATCTCTTCGGCCACGGCGCTTTGCTGTTCGGCAGCGGCGGCGATCTGCTGGTTCATCGACTGGATGTTGGACACCGTGCGGGTGATGTTCTCCAGTGAGTCGCCGGCCTTGCGGGTCAGGGCCACGCTGCTGTCGGTGAGGACGCGGCTGTTGTTCATCACCGCCGACACTTGTTGCGTGCCGTTCTGCAGGCCGGCTACCAGGCCTTCGATTTCCTCGGTGGATTTCTGCGTGCGCTGGGCCAGGCCTCGGACCTCGTCGGCCACCACCGCAAAACCTCGACCGGCTTCACCGGCACGTGCCGCTTCGATGGCGGCATTGAGTGCCAGCAGGTTGGTCTGTTCGGCGACGGCCTTGATCACGTCCATGACGCTGCCGATCTTGTCGCTTTCCTTTTGCAGCACGCTCATGGCCTCGGTGGAGCGCACCACTTCGTTGGCCAGGCGCTCGATCTGGGCAATGGCTTCGTTGACCACTTTGTCACCCTCACGGGCTTCGCCGTCCGCCGCCGCAGCGGCTTGCGAGGCTTCTTCGGCGTTGCGCGCGACTTCCTGCACGGTGGCGGTCATCTCGTGCATGGCGGTGGCCACCTGATCGGTCTCGACTTTCTGGCTGTTGACCCCGGCACTGGTCTGCTCGGTCACGGCCGACAGCTCTTCGGCGGCGCTGGCGATCTGGGTCACGCCGTCGCGGATGCCGCTGATCAAGTCGCGCAGGGTCACACCCATGCGCGCGATGCCTTGCTGCAACACGCCGAGTTCGTCGCGACGGGTGACCAGCACGTTGTGGGACAGGTCACCGCTGGCGATGCGATCGACCACCGCCAGGGTTTCGCGCAATGGCCGGGTGATCTGGCGAGTGATGACCACGGCGGCAATGGTGCCCACCAGCAGTGCAAGCAACGTGCTGATCAGTTGCAGGGTCCGGGCCTGGGCGCTTTCGGCATCACGTCGGTCGAGCTGGATTTGATACAGCTGATCGCTCTGGGACACGATGGCCGCGCCCTGGTCGGTCATTTCCTTGCGCGCTTGCACCGCGTCATTGCTGGCGGCTTTATAGGCCTGCAAGGCGCTGCGGTAGTTGCCCAACGCGGTTTCCAGCTGACGCAGGGCGTCTTGCTGGGAGTCGGCGAAATGCGTGTTCAGCGGTTTCAGGCTGGCGATGGCGGCGTCCAGTTGGCCGACGGCTTTTTGCTCGGTCTCGGCATTGGTACTGGCGGTGTAGCCGCGCACTTCGTAGCGCGCCAGCAGGAACGCTTCCTTGGCCGCGGTGATGGCCTGGAACTGTTCGAAGCGCTGGTCGCTCAACGGCATTTGCTGCACGCGGGCATTGATGTCATTGATCAGCGTGTTGGCGGTTTCGGCGTTGGCACTCATGGCGTCGCGGGCGCTGTTGCCGGCGCGATAGGCGCTGCGCATCTTGCCCAGGGACGTCCTGTAGGCGTCGATGACGGCGCCTTGCTCGCGCAGCAGCTTGAGGTTTTCCGGGCTCTTGAACTTCGCCAGCAGGGCTTGCTGCTGGGCCGAGAAGGCGTCAAGGGTAGTCTGTACGTTCTGCGCGGCGGTTTCGTCGCCGTTGGTCAGCATGTATTGCAGGCGAACCACGCGCAGCTTGGTCAGGCCGGCGTTGAGCTGGGTGATGTCACTCATCCAGTTGCTGCGGTCGATCAACCCGCCCAGGCTGGTCCAGCCGGTCAGGGCCAGGACGCAGGTCAGTGCCAGGACCAGGCCAAACCCCAGGCCCAGTTTCAGGTTCACGCTGATGTTGCCGAACCAGCTATTCATCTCATTGCTCCAGGAACTTGGTACTTCTTTATCGTCGGTTGGCTGGAAGATTGTTTTTTTTGGAAGCCGCCAAGCTGTGTAAGCAGGATGTATCGGCAGCAATCCCGGGAGCTGAAAGGATTTTTCCGAACGGATTCTGTAACAAAATTTTTACAGCGCTTTTAAGCTTTTTTTCACAAACGTTTCACCAGTCACCGACGCACGTTTCCTTAACCTGCCGGGATCTAATGAGGCAGTGTTTGCTGGCGAGGCAGCGTGATGTGGAATTAAGACTGAGTCTTTTCGGGATAAAGCGCTCGATCGATCTGAGCCGCTTCGCCCGTTATCGCAACGCTGCGGTAGTGTTGGCCTCGGCGCTGCTGGTGATCCCGTTGACGGTGTTCTTGCTGCGACCTGCCGCCGTTCCGGACCTGGCTCACGGCAATGTGAGCGGTGCACAGGCGTTGATGACCGGATGGGCCAAGGGCGACCTGATCGTTCTGGTGCGCCACGTCGAGCGCTGCGATCACTCCTCGGCGCCTTGCCTGGTTGGCAACGATGGCATTACCGAGCGTTCTCGTCGTGTTGCCGAGAACCTCGGGGCACAGTTCAAACACCTTGGCCTGGGCAAGGTCGATATCTACAACAGCCCGATCCAGCGCACTGCGCAGACTGCCAACTTCATGTTCAACAAGGTTGGCGCGGGGGAAGACTGGCTGATCAGTTGCAAGGGCACCATGCTGCGCGACGCGCTGGCGCACAAGGTGGCCGGGCGCAACATGATTCTGGTGACCCACAGCGAATGCATGGACCAACTGGAAAAAGAGCTCCATTTGCCGACTTCGACCCTGGGTTACGGGGCCTCTCTGTTTATCTCCGCCGAATCGCCACAGGCTCCGCGCATGCTTGGCTTTATCGAAGCATCGGATTGGCCGACGGTGACGCCCCGTTGAATTTCACCATCCCTTTGAATCAGGACTGAGCATGCTGACCGCTTCCCGCTACCGCTTTTACTGGATGAATTTTGGTATTCCGCTGGCCTGCGCGGTCGCGGTATTCCTGATGTTCGACATGACCAGCATCGACATCGCTTTCAACAATTACTTTTTTGATCCGGTGACGCAGACGTACCCGTTGGACCAGGTCCATCTGTTCGAAAAAATCACCCACAAATGGGCGCGAATCATTCCGAACTGGACCGGCGAAATTGCGATTATCGGTGCCTTGCTGTCGTTTCTCTGGCCACGCCTGAAGGCTGAAAAACACGCGAAAATCATCGCCTTCCTGGAAAAAATCAAAGTCGCACCGATACTGCGCTTTGCCAACCGCCATCGACGCGACTTTCTCTACGTGGTGTTCGCGTTCTCCATCAGCACCGGGGTGATTCACTACCTCAAGGGCCACACCAGCGTGTATTGCCCGATCGAGACGACCCTGTACGGCGGCAAAATGGAGCACGTCGAGTGGTACGAGAATTTCGACCTGCTGAAAGTCGCTGGAGAGGGGCGCTGCTGGCCGGGCGGACATGCGTCGGGCGGCTTCACCATGCTGGCGTTGTACTTCGTGGCTCGCCGTTATCGCTGGCGCTATTCGAAAGCGATCATGTACGGCTCGCTGGCACTCGGTTTCATCTATGGCACCACGCGAGTATTGCAAGGGTGGCACTACATGTCCCACACCTTCTGGGCCGGGATCTTCGTGTGGCTGGCGTGTTTGCTGACGGCGCTGGCGTTTTACGGGCGAGCGAGGCTGGAACAGCCGGTGCTCACCAGAGCGGAACAACCGGTGTTGGCGACTCAGACTCAACCTGTGAATTGAGTCGTTGTTGAAGCGCAAAACCCGCATCTCGAAAGGGGCGGGTTTTTTGTTGCCCGAGGAAACCTTCAGTGAGTCTCGGATTGCGAATTCGCAGACAAAAAAAAGCCCGCGGGAGGGCGGGCAAACCGTAGTTTCTTGAATGAGCGAGGGCAATGTACAGGCTGGCGTGAGGGGGTGGGGTGAAGAAAAATTCATCTGGATCAAAGCCCTGTACCAGAGCTTGCGACACCGCTACGGCAAATGATCCGCGGCAAGGTCGACCTCCGACCGGACACGCAAGCGGCCCTTGCGGCAGCGTTGGTGTCGATTGTGTTGGGGATATTGGTGGGGGGAGACGGGGGTGTAAGGCAAATTCGCAATAATGTTCTGTATACGATACATTTAAATATAAATGTCACGGTAACTGAACATGGAATACGTCCTGCTGATATCCCGACTCGGTAGCCAAATACGTGAAACGCGTATCAGGCGCGGTCTGACACAAGCTCGACTTGCTGAGCTCGCCGGTTTGACGCGGCAGAAAGTCATTGCTGTCGAGCAGGGTGTCGATACTGTTGCCATGAACGCTTACGCAAGAGTCTTGAGCGCTTTGGACTGCCAGCTCACCGTTATACCGGCGGCCATGCCGACCCTTGAAGAGCTTGGGGAGTTGTTCGAATGAAAATGACCTCCCTCAAAGTCAGTACCCCAGAGGGCCATAGCGGCCGAATCCTCACCAGCGGCGATAATTATATTTTTCGCTATCTAGAAGACGCTTTACCCAACACCTCCATCAGTCTGTCGATGCCCGTGCGGGCTGACGAGTTTCGTCGGCGGGATCTGCATCCCGTATTCCAGATGAACCTTCCTGAAGGCTATATGTTGGAGCAGTTGCGCAATCGCCTGGCGAAAACCGTAAATGTCGATCCAATGTTGTTGCTTGCTCTTTCTGGCAGCAGTTCGCCAATTGGCAGGATTCAGGTGCATTCCGAAACCGTTGATGCCCTGCTTGGCGAACAGCAGTTCCCTGGAGAAAAACTCGAAGAAATTCTCACCTGGGATGGAGCGGAAGATATCTTCGCCGACCTTCTTGACCGCTATATTTTACGGGCAGGTATATCGGGTGTTCAGCCGAAGGTTTTGGTGCCTGAGCAGCAAGATTTCGAATTGCGACGAGCCACCTCGAAAACCTCTGACTTGATAATCAAGAGTGGCCGGGATGAGTTTCCAGGACTGGCCATCAATGAGTTCCTTTGCATGTCCATTGCCAAGGAGGCGGGCATTCCAGTCCCGCAGTTTTACCTGTCCGACAATGCAAGGCTGTTTGTCATGCGTCGCTTTGATCGGGACGACCAGCTTAACCCGATTGGATTCGAGGACATGGCCGCACTGATGGGGCTCTCGGCCGATCAGAAATACAGCAAAAGCTATGCTGCCATAGCCAAAGCGATTCGGCTGTTTTGCCCGGCAAACAATCAACGAACCTCGCTTGATCAACTTTTCGATTACATAGCGCTGAGCTGCATCGTTGGGAACGGCGATGCTCATTTAAAGAACTTCGGCTTGCTCTATTCGGAGCCGACCCAACGTGACGCGCGCCTCGCGCCGGCATACGACATCGTTAATACGACGGCCTATATCCCTGAAGATGTTTTGGCGCTAGACCTTATGGGTAACAAGTCGTTGTTTGCTTCCCGTCAGGGGTTGTTGGAGTTTGCACAGACGTGTGAGGTGGAACATCCTGAGTTGCGGATTCAGCGATTGCTTGCGGCAGTTGAGTTGGTGCTGAAGCGCTACCCTGAGTTTCGGGAGCAGGCGCCTCATGTGGTGAAGGCAATACAGCACGCGGCAGCCCCTTTCGCCCTGACGTTTGGGTAGTTTCAACATCAATTAAAATGGGCGATTTCAGGAAAGTCGCCCATTTTGTTTTCCGAGATCAAACCTGCATCCGCAACCGCCGCCCAACCACATCCAGCAAATCGCATCCATCGCGCAGGGACGTGACCAGCACCCGCGCCAGTTCGCTGTAAACACCCTCATCAGCCGCGAAACTCTCTAGCAATTGCGTCGCGGTTCGAATGCGGTAGGCAGCTGTTTCATGCAGTACATCCAGCGGTGCTTCGGTGTCGATCAGCAGCGACGCGATGGTGCAGTCGATGCCGGTCATCGGCATGTATCGATCCATCTCAAGCCTCCACTTCGTCGAGTGGCGCGATGTTGTCCAGTGCCCGGTTCACCAGCAATTGCGCCAGCACGGCCAACTGCTGGATCGCCAGGGCGATGTTGCGAGGCGAACTCTCAAGCTCGCAGGCAAGGTCGGTGCTCATGACGTTGAGCGAGGCCAGGGTTTCGCTGGCGTGGGTGAGCAGGGACGGTGTGTCGATGTTGGGGCGCAGGGTGAAGACGTGGCTGATGGGGTCGAGTTGATTGGGGTTGCGGAGGCGGGCGCTGATGGCGGGTTCGGTGGTTTTCGATAAGTCGATTTTGTCTTCAGCTAAATTGGCTGGGGTTTCCGGGGGATTGGGGCTGTTCTTTTTCAAGATGGCATTCCTCACACTGTTTAGAGAAGCTGCCATCCCCTGCTGTCAAACAGGATTGGGTGGCAGCTATACGCGGGTTGACAGACCGGAAGTGTGAGAACCCGGTGCACCCGAAGGTGCCCCGCGCACAGCCGCCATAATCGTGACTACATGCGCGAATGCATGCTGTCTGATTTGGGAGGTGTGAAGATTACACTTTCAGCCTGTCAAAGCCGATCGCTGATTTGCAGCGACCCCTGAAGGCTATCGTCGAGAAGTTGCGTCCGCCAGTTCATGAAAGGCGATGCGTCTTGCGGGAAATGTCCTAGGACGCGGTGAAGTCGTTGCATCGATCACAGGTCACTCGATCTCACCGTGTGCTTGAAATGATGCCCCCAAAGCCTGACCCCCAACCCGCTCGTCCGGTCCAGTGACGACCCTGCAGTGCCCATATTGCAACCATGCACATAGCGGCATTGCGCGACTGTCCATGTGACCCTATCGTCAGCTTTTACCTGCCACAAAGTGCTTTTGTGAGTTGTGGGCGTACGATGTAACTCACGTTTTCGCTGAATTCCTGGGGGGAGCGAACGAAGCGATCGAGCGATGTTGAATTGGAGAAAAATCATGATTCGCAAGCACTACTTGAAAGCCCTGGCAACGCTGCTCATCGCCGCCGGCGTGCAGTGGGTGACGCTACCCGTCTACGCGACCGAGCAGGGTGAGCAGCGGCGTGAAGCTCGCGATACCCGGCAGGATGGGCGCTCTACTGCCCGGCAAACCAAGGATGAATGCAGAAAGGGCAGCGACAAGAGCAACGTGGAATGTCGCCAGGACAAGCGCAGCACCAAGCAGGATACCCGTCGCACGGCCCGGGATATCAAGTACTGATCGTTAGTGTGGGGCCTGTTTGCGCTTGCCGGCAGGCCGGTCAAGCGCTTCGGGATATCGAGAGATGGTGGATGTCCGCTTCGATCCAGGGTGGACATCATCGAAATGCGCTGTAGTCATGGTGGTCGTTTGCGCAAGAACGATGATGCAACCGTAAAGCCACCATGTTCTGGCTTGAGACTCATCCGAACGTTACCAACACCTTGGCCGATTCATCTGCACGCGCGGCGGTAGCGAAGGCTTGCTCGAAGTCTTCGAAGGCGTAGCGATGACTGATCAGCGCGGTGGTGTCGATCCGGCCGGCGGCGAGGATCTCCAGCACCTCGCCAAACTCGGTGGGATAGGCCATGGCGGTGGTCACTTCCATCTCCTTGCCCAGCGCCATCGCCAGATCCATGGCGACCGGTGCGTGATGCACCGCCACCACCGTCAGATGCGCCCCGAAACGTGCGCGCGCAATGATTTGGGGAATGACCGGCGCTGCGCCCGACACCTCGATGAATTCGTCGGTATCCACCACTGGCATCCCGTAGAGCGTGCTTGCGCCATGGCGCTGGCCGATTTCAGCCCAGAGATCGCAGTTGTCGGGATTGAAGGTGGCGTTTGCACCGAGCGCGCGCGCACGTTCTAGACGTGAGTCCACGCGATCGACGGCAATGATGTCCGCGACGCCGCGCAGACGGAGCATTGCCACGACGCCGAGCCCGATGGGGCCCGCGCCGAAAACAACCACCTTGCTACCAGCGCCGGCACGCGACCGGTTGACGCCGTGCAGCGCGACGGCGAGCGGCTCGACCAGCGCAGCGGTTTCGAAGTCCAGGGTGTCGGGAATGGGGTAGACCGACGACTCGGCCATGACATTGCGCACGAGAATGTGCGAGGCGAAGGCCCCAGGGCCGCCGGAGCCGATCATGTTCGCAGGCGTCGTCGGGTTGACCACCACGCGCTGGCCTTTATGCAACGCCGTCACTCGCGCGCCCACCTCCTCGATCACGCCCGAGAACTCATGCCCGAGCGACAGAGGACCATCGCCCCCCATCGGCAGGCCACCGGCGCGCGCATAACCGAGGTCAGAGCCGCAGATACCGCAGACCACGACCTTGACCACAATATCGTCCGGCCCGGCACTGGGGCGTTGTACCTGTTCGACACGAATATCGTCAGGACCGTGAACCGTTGCATGAAGCATCAATTTCGTCATAGTGGATTCCTTCATTTCAGATTGTGATCCAGGCGCGCTTGCGCGCCGACAGGCGAATGGCGTCGAGCACTTGTTGGCCACGCGCAGCGTCGTTGAATGTGGCGGCGCGCTCGGGGATCGCGGGTGCGCGATTCTCGATCCGCGTGCGCATCTCGGCGAACAGGCGCGCATAAGGCGCAACATCGAAGCCCATGGTGTGCCAGCGGTCCTGCTCGGTCTGGATCAGCTCTGCGACGGGAAAAGCTGTCGGCATTGCGTTGACCAGATCCGCGGGCATCTCGATGCGCCGCACGCCATCGGCGTCGCTCACCCAGACTTCTTCGGGGTCACCAAACGTCGCGCCGCTCTGAATCCACGCGCCGCCTGCGCTGCCCACCACTTTGGTGGCCATCACCAGCGGCCCCGGCGCGGCCAGCGCGGCGATGATTGACCCGGCAACACCGCTGTCCGTTTCGAACTGCACGGTGTAGCAATCGTCGGCGGTCATGGTGGGGCGCCCGGGCGCCAGCGTCTGCAACATGCCGCAGACACAAGTGATGGGGCCGAACATGTATTCGACCTGATCGATCATGTGCGAGCCGAATGCGCCAAGGAAACCGCCGCCCTGGTCGGCGTCCTCCCACCAGTCGCTGAGTTTGCTTGTCGAGTCCTGCAGGCCCGGTTGATGGTAGATGCGCAGGAAATGGCGCGGCGTGCCGATCAGTCCCGACTGAACAACGCGCCGCAGCAGCGCCTGCGCGCTGTCGAAGCGGAATTCGGCGCCGAGCAGGTGATGAACACCGGCCTTTGTCGCGGCTTCGCGCATCTGCGCTGCTTCGGCGGCGTCGCGGGCAAAGGGTTTTTCGCACACGACATGCCGCCCGGCGGCGATCGCGGCCATCACCGGTGCATAGTGTGCATGCGGGGGCGTTGCCACCGTAACGAGCTGGATCGCCGGATCAGCCAGCACCTGGGCCAGGCTATCGGTCGCCAGTGGGATACCCAGCGGCGCGGCACGGGCGATGGTGCGGGCACGGTCTCGGCCGACGATGGCGCGCACCTCGAACCCGGCCTCGCGCAGCGCGCGGACATGGGTGAACAGGCCGAAGCCAGTGCCGACCACTGCGGCACCTATGGGATGGGTCATCAGAGGTCGCCTCCATGCAGGACGGGATTGAGCGCCACGATGCGGCACCGCGTCATTTCGCTGGACAGCACGCTCATTGCGCCACCTCGCCACTGATGATCGGCACGATGTCTTGCAGCGCCTCTTCACCACGTTCTTGCAGCACGGTCAGCGCAATACGGCGCAGCGTTACCTGCGGCGGCTCGCCCTGTGTGCCAATCAGGCGCAAACTCATGCCGCCATGGACATGTCCGAAGGACTGGACCCAATTGCCGGCGATGCCGGGCTGGCCTTGCGCAACGATGACGCGCACCGAGCCGTCCTGGCGATAGCTGGCCTTGTATTTCTGCACGCAACCGCCGCCGTCCTCGTAGTTGTCGAGGTTCTCTTGCCAGATCGAACAGAGCTGGAATATCCAGTAATCACAAGCTGAGGGCAGGAAATCGATAACCAGCGCCTCGTCGCCAGCACACTCCCAGGTACCGAAGCCGTGGTGTCGGTCCGGCACGCCGCCATTGGACAGGTACACCGCGCGGTCGAAGCGGATGCGGTTTGGCCGCTGGCTGAGATTGTCCTGCCACCAGCTGCGCACCAGTTCGCAATAGCCAAGTACCATCTGGCCCGCCTTGGCGAGCGCATCACTTATTTCGGCGGCGGTGACGGGACGAGGTTGCGGGCTATCGATCCGTTCGATGGTGAAGTGAGGCGGCGCGGTATTCGCGCGATCATGATAGAGCGTGCGCACCAGGAGACCGACGCAGTCCGGTGAGATCGACAGCCAGTCGCGCCCGTCAGCGGGTTTGTTCTGGCTGACAACGATCTCGAAGTTGCCCTGCGTATCGAACTTCACCTGGCGTGAGGAGATGAAGCCGGTGGTCTGCAGCGCAGCGGGATCGAATTCTCCAAGACTGGCCACGCCGCGCGAGGCCCAGTCCTGAGCGCCCGGATGGCGCGGTTGTGGTGCGCGCCATGAGGCGATGACGAAGTACGGCAGCCCGCCGCGATGACCACGAATGAGATAGTCATGACTACCGTCGACGAACTCGGCAAGCAGATGATCCTGATCGGGAGACTGGAAGTTGATGGACTGGCGCCAGGGCGCATCGCGCAGGCGCGGCCGTTCTGGCTCGCAGTTTTCCAGGTAGCGTTCGAAACCGTTGCGCATGAGCCGGGTCATGAATCGATACCATTCGGCGCGGTCGAGGGTATCGGCCTCGGCGCCGAAAGCATCGACCCTGTGGCCGGCCTGGCGAACGGTTTCGCAGAAGTCGTCCCATGCACGGCCGGACAATAGGCGTTGCGTAGCTTGATCGGTCATGACCGCTCTCCTTCGATGCGCTCTGGCTTGACCGAGAAGCGCTCATAGTAAAAGCCGAATCGCTCGCGCAAAGCGGCTATATCCACACCGAAATCGCCTTTCAGGTCATAGATGACGCGACCATGCTTGCCCCGTGGATTGGCGTTCAGATAGGCCTGGATCCGTGCCTTGGCATCGGCGGTCAGTGGCAGGCCGGCCATGGCATAGATGCGTTCGATCACCGTCTGTTGGTCGGCCATGTAGTCGTCGAAGAGCACATCGAGCGATTGGCCGACGGGAACACTGTCCCGGTCCCGAACACAGGCACGCAGAAGATGTTCCACTCGATCTGTCCAATAGCGCGCCAACGCCTTTACGTCGACGGTATGGCGGCGGATGCGGTCGCCATAGGCGATCATGGTGATGGCGGACTGGAGCACGGCAACGGGGTCGCGATGGGTAATGACGAGCGTGGCGTCGGGATAGGTCGTCATCAGCGGCCGCAGGTTCTCCATGTGCGGCGGCGATTTCATCACCCATCGGTTCGGGCCCTGGAGCCAAGTGAGCGCCTGCAGGACTCGGCGACCATAACGGTAGTGCGGCGTTTGATCGTGGCTGTAGTAGTAGTCGCGCCAGCGACACGGGCGAGACTGCCATTCCGGCAGATAGGAGGAGAAGTCCAGGCCTTGCAGTTCGATGTCTTCATGCACGTGGGTGGGGGACATTTCGTGCATCGCCGGCATGAACGGCAATATGGCTTCGAATTCGCCCCAGGCCTGACGGGTACGAACGATGCGCGGATCTTCCCCGCCTGGCGTTTGGTCTTGTGGCGCAGGAATCGGCTCCATCGCTTCCCATAGCGGCATCGAGCGCAGTCGCGGATCGGCTGCCAGGATGTTGACCAAGTGGGTCGTGCCTGAGCGGGGAAGGCCGGCGACGATGATCGGCCGATCAATCGTGACGTCGTTGATTTCCGGGTTTCGCTTCGCCAGATCTTCGAAGCGCAGGCGCGAAGATGCGTAGCGCACGGCATCGCCGAACATCCCCGCGCGCCCCAGGGGGCCGAGCTCCGTATCCTCGTCAAAACTCTTCAGCCAGATTCGCAGCCGTTCGCGGAAGTCCTCCGAACCGAAGTCGGAAAGCCCCGTGCGCTGGCATGCGGCTGCAAGGACGGCCTCCTCGCGCATTTCCACGGGGGGGACGCCCGCGATCGCTCGACGCTGCCGCTCGGTCAGCTCGGGGGCGCCCAGGTCTGTGATACGGATGATGTCAGGTTTCATGCGCTGCTCCATAAATGTGAGGAGAGGTGTTGGCGACAGGCAGTACAGGAAGGGCCGACGCCGGACTCAGCCGGCGACCGTGAAACCGCCGTCGACAGGCAGTGTCTGTCCAGTGATCCAGCCGGCGGCGGCGCTCGTCAGGAAAAGGACTGGACCGGCGATGTCCAGCGGCACCCCAAGGCGTGCTGCCGGCGTACGCGCAAGCGTGGGCGCGGACCACTGCGGATTGGCAACAGTCGTCGCCGTCATGCGGCTTGCGGTAAGCCCCGCCGCGACCGCGTTGACGCGAATGCGTCCGCCCCAATGGACCGCCAGTACCCGGGTCAGCCCGACGACGCCAGTCTTTGCCGCGCCATAGCCAGGCACCACATCGATCCCGAAGAACGAGCTCATTGATGCAATGCCGATGATCGAAGGGCCGCCTGGCAGCGTGCTCTTCAGGAGTTTGTCGGCGCAGCCATGCGCCATGCGATAGCCACCGACCAGGTGCATGCGCACCGCGCGTTCGAAAACGTCCGGTTCGTACTCGTCCAGGCCACTGCTTGGCAGCGCAAAGCCGGCGTTGTTGATGAGGATGTCCAGGCGCGGCAGCGCTGCTGCGACGGCAGAAATGTTGTCTGCGTTCTCGATGTCGAGCTGCAAGTAGCGGTAGCCGTCGAGGTCAATGTCGTAATCGGCGGCGCAGGGCCGGGTGCCGGTGATCGTCACTTGCGCACCTGCTGCTCGGTACGCTGCGGCGATGCCGGCCCCGATGCCACTGGTGCCACCGGTCACCAGGACATGGCAATTGTCGTAGTCAAACTGAAGGTTCGGCCAGTCGGCCTGTTGAGTGTTCATGGGGCGTTGCCTCCAATAGGTACACCTGATTGCTGCGGCGCAATGGGCCAGTCGATCAGGAGCAGCAGCTATCGCCCCGGCCGACTGGCGGTTCAAGATAAGGCGATAGTATTAAAAGCATTCGAGCTGCGAATAGTCTTAACGGACGATGATCCATGCAATTGCGAGATCTACCTTTAAAGCCAGTTTAAGTAACAAGGCTTAAAAAAGAGGTGGGCGATAAACGTCCACACGCAATCGCACCTCGAGTGACAGGGCCGGTCATCGGATTCTCGGTGGCATCACGACCCAGCGCAGAGGAAGGAGGAAATACATGCTGACGCACTTGCAGCGTCTTGAGGCCGAGAGCATTCACATCATGCGAGAAGTGGTCGCTGAGTGTGAGAACCCGGTAATGCTCTACTCCGTCGGTAAGGACAGTGCAGTGATGCTGCACCTGGCCCTGAAGGCGTTCCACCCAGGAAAACTGCCGTTCCCATTGCTGCACGTCGACACGACCTGGAAGTTCCGCGAGATGATTCAGTTCCGCGACGCCATGGCGAAAAAGCACGACTTCGACTTGCTCGTCCATATCAATCCCGAGGGGCTGGAAAAGGGCATCAGCCCTTTTTCCCATGGTTCGGCCATACACACCGACATCTGGAAAACCGAGGGATTGAAGCAAGCGCTGGACAAGCACGGCTTCGATGCGGCCTTCGGCGGCGCACGGCGGGACGAAGAAAAATCGCGAGCCAAGGAACGGATATTCTCGATCCGCTCCGAGCAGCACCGCTGGGATCCCAAGCTGCAACGCCCCGAGCTGTGGCGGATGTATAACGCCCGCAAGCACAAGGGCGAAAGCGTCCGGGTGTTTCCCCTGTCCAACTGGACCGAACTCGACATCTGGCAATACATCTATCTGAACGACATTCCGATCGTGCCGCTCTACCTGGCGAAAGAGCGACCGGTGGTGGAGCGCGACGGCACGCTCATCATGGTCGATGACGAGCGCATGCCACTGAATGACGGCGAGGTTCCCGAGATCAGGAAAGTGCGTTTCCGCACGTTGGGTTGCTACCCGCTGACCGGCGCAATCGAGAGCGAGGCCGACTCCTTGACGGCCATCATTCAGGAAATGCTTCTGGCCAGGACGTCCGAGCGCCAGGGTCGCCTGATTGATCACGACTCCGCGGGCTCGATGGAGAAAAAGAAACAGGAGGGGTATTTCTAATGGCACACGTATCCGATTTGATTGCCGAAGACATCGAGCAATATTTGAAATCCCACGAGAACAAGAGCCTGCTGCGTTTCATCACCTGCGGCAGCGTCGACGATGGAAAAAGCACGCTCATCGGGCGCCTGCTCTACGAATCGAAGATGCTCTTCGAAGACCAGTTGAGCCAGCTGGAAGCGGATTCAAAGAAGGTAGGAACGCAAGGTGGCGACCTGGATTTCGCACTACTGGTCGACGGACTTTCCGCCGAGCGTGAACAAGGCATCACCATCGATGTTGCCTATCGCTTCTTCTCGACCGACAAGCGCAAGTTCATCGTGGCCGATACACCGGGCCACGAGCAATATACGCGCAACATGGTCACCGGAGCCTCGACAGCGGATGTCGCCATCATTCTGATCGACGGGCGCAAAGGGGTGCTGACCCAGACGCGCCGACACAGCTATCTGGTGTCGCTGATTGGCATTCGCCATGTCGTGCTGGCGATCAACAAACTGGACATGGTGGGCTACTCGAAAGAGATCTACGACAAGATAGACGCGGACTATCGCGCTTTCGCCAGCCAGATTGGCTTGCAGAATATCGTCACCATCCCGATGTCAGCCCTGAAGGGCGACAATATCACCGAGCCGAGCGCGAACACCCCCTGGTACCAGGGGCCGACACTGATGGGGTACCTTGAGACGGTGCAGGTAGAGGATGCTGCGGATCAGTCCGGGCCGTTTCGCATGCCGGTGCAGTGGGTCAACCGACCGAACCTCGACTTCCGCGGCTATGCCGGGATCGTTGTCGGCGGCAGCGTCAAGCGCGGCAATCGCCTCCGTGTCCTGCCGTCGGGGAAGGAAAGCCGGGTCGCACGTATCGTGACGCGCGAGGGTGACCTTGAGGAAGCCGTCTCTGGCCAGTCGATCACGATTACGCTCGAGGACGAGATCGATATCAGCCGGGGCGACATTCTCGCGACGATCGATGCACCGGCCAGGGTGGCAGACCAGTTCGAGTCGACGATCATCTGGATGAGCGATGAACCGATGCTGCCGGGCCGCCCCTATCTGTTGAAGATCGGCACCAAGACCGTGACGGCCACCAGCGCGACACCGAAATACAAGGTCAACGTCAATACGCTCGAGCATCTCGCCGCCAAGACACTGGAACTGAATGAAATCGGCGTTTGTAACCTGAGCTTTGACCAGCCAATCGCATTTGACCCCTACAAGGAAAATCGCGATACCGGCGGTTTCATCATGATTGACCGCCTGACCAACAATACGGTCGGCGCCGGACTCCTGCACTTTGCCTTGCGTCGCTCGCAGAACATCCACTGGCAGGCGATTGACGTAAACAAGCAGGCGCACGCCACACTCAAGGGGCAGAAGCCTTGCGTACTCTGGTTTACAGGTCTGTCGGGTGCCGGCAAGTCCACGATCGCGAACCTCGTCGAGAAGAAACTGCATGCGTTGGGCAAACATACCTATCTGCTTGACGGTGACAACGTGCGCCACGGTCTCAATAAAGATCTCGGATTCTCCGAAGCCGACCGGGTCGAGAACATCAGACGCGTAGGTGAAGTCGCCAAGCTGATGGTCGATGCGGGGCAGATCGTCCTGGTGTCCTTCATCTCTCCATTCCGATCTGAACGCAGAATGTCGCGCGAGCTGGTGGAGCAGGACGAGTTCTTCGAGGTGTTCGTCGACACGCCGATCAGCGTGGCAGAACAGAGGGATCCAAAAGGTCTCTACAAGAAAGCTCGCCGTGGCGAACTGACGAATTTCACCGGCATCGATTCCCCCTACGAGCCGCCGGAAAACCCGGAAATTCGCATCGACACCACCGCTTGCTCTCCCGAGGAAGCAGCCGAACTGATCGTCAGCCATCTTGTCGCTCGCGAGGCCCTATGAATCGCTACGTTGCATTCAATGGGGATGCCGATGGACTCTGTGCGTTGCAACAACTGCGGCTTGCCGCGCCTGACGAGTTCGCCGGCGCAAGGCTGCTGACCGGTGTCAAACGCGACATTCAGTTACTGCGGCGTATCGAAGCGTGCGAGGGGGATGCCATCACCGTACTCGACATCTCCCTCGATCAGAATCGTACCGATCTGCTTCGCCTGCTTGGGGCAGGCGCAACGGTGCGCTACTTCGATCATCATCACGCAGGGGAGATGCCTCGGCATGGGCGCTTCGAGCCTTATATCGACGAGGCTGCCGACGTCTGCACCAGCATCCTGGTCGACCGCTATCTTGGCGGTCGCCATCGTGCATGGGCGATTGCCGCGGCATACGGCGACAGCCTGCCTGAGGTGGGCTGCACCATGGCCAAGGCGCAAGGCATAGATGCTGGAGCGGCCAGGGTCCTGGAGCGGCTCGGCCTCTATCTCAACTACAACGCTTATGGCGAGACCGTTGCCGATCTGCATTTCGATCCGGCCGAGCTGTCGACCCTGATGCAGCCCTTTGTCGATCCGCTGGAGTTCGTCGCAGGCTCGGACGCCTACGCGCGGCTGGCGGTTGGCTATGAGGAGGACATGGATCTGGCACGCCGGCTTACACCGACACGCCAGGTGCCCGGCGCGATGCTGCTGATGTTGCCAGACGCGCCATGGGCACGGCGGGTCATCGGAACCCTGGCCAATGAGCTGATGCAGGCACAGCCAGATCGCGCGCTCGGTATCCTGTCGCCCAAAAGGCAAGGTGGATTCACGGTAAGCGTGCGCACTCCCGGACATAGTCCGGTGGCTGCGGCTGACTTCTGCCGCACCTTTGACAGCGGCGGTGGCAGGAAACTGGCGGGAGGTATCAATCATCTGCCCGAATCGGAAGTCGACCGCTTTACGTGCGAGTTCGAAAGGAGCCTCTCCAGGTAGCAGTCATTACCCCAGTAATGTTTACAGCTGCCTCATGAGGGCAAGCTGTAAACGTGGGCTGGAGCCTGTTCGGGTACGTCAAGGCGGGAAAGAAGGGAGACAGTTTCGGGCGACATGGGGCTCGCCAGCAGTGCCACCAGGCAGTCTTCGATGTTCTTGATGAACAACTCGGTGTCCATCACCAAGGTCTTCTTATCACTCGCATCAAGCATGCGAGAGTGATCGGCAAGCCCATGGAGGAGCAATACTGCCGCCAAGTGCAGGCGCTGCTGGGCCACAGACTCCGGTAGGTCCTGGAGGACCCCGAGCAGCGCCCGCCTCAACCGATCCACCTGACCCAGATTGAGCGTGGAAGCGCGCAGGTTCTGTACGGAGAGCGTATGCACCGCCACCAGTTGGGCATCCAGTCGGATAAAGTCCTTCCCTCCGTTGGGATCGAACATCTTGTCGGCCACCGGATACATCAGCGCGCGGACCACGTCTCGCACCGAGGGGCTACCTCGCTTCTCCAGTTCATCGAGCAATGCGTTGCGCCGAGCGGCAATACCAGGTTCATGCTTGTCGAGGATGGCCTGCAGCAAGCCGTCCTTGCTGCCGAAGTGGTAATTCGTGGCGTTCTTGTTTCGCTGCCCGGCGGCTTTGTTGATGTCGCTTAACGACACCCCTTCGATACCGCGCTCGGCGAACAGCCGTTCGGCAATTGACACGAGCTTTGCTCGAGTGACGACGCTTTTCAGTGTCAAACGTTCGATTTTCCTGACTTGCTGGGTCATCACACCAATCTTTTGAGTCGACCAATGGTACGAAACGAATCGCAGTTTAACATCGGCCATAGGGTGGATCGTACAAGTAAACTCACCGACCGGCCGGTGCGCTTCGCAGGACGCAAAGTTACACGATCTGGCAGGTAGGCCCACCTCCTTTCAGACTATGGATCCGGGTGTTGCGCTCAATCGACGACGGCACTTATTCTCGACCATCTCCAACACTAATAAATATAAAAGGATTGTCCATGCAGAGCCTCAGCCTCGAGACGTTCAGCGAGTTCGTCGGCAATCTCTATCAAGGACCGCTGGAGAACATCCCCTGGACGACCTTCCTCAACCGGCTCAATGTGCATCTGCAAAGCAAGTTCGTCACCTTCATCCTGCGCCCGCCGAGTCAACACGACACTGGCCTGATGATCCACACCACGGGTTCCTCAGCCGAAATCACTGCCTCCTATAACCAACACTTTTTCGCCCTCGACCCCTTTGTCGACCTGCCCAACCGCCAGGTCGTTACCCTGGCCGAATTCGTCTCCCACGACGATTGGCAAAACTCCGAGTTCTGCAAGAATTTCCTCGAACCGCAGGACGTGTTCCATGTCCTCGGCGCCGACATCAACACTGCCGACGGCGCTCAGTGCCGCATCCGCATCAGCCGCGGTCGAGACGACAGTGCCTTCAATAATGATGAAAAGGCCCTGTTGGCGCAGTTCATTCCGCACCTGGAACGCTCGATCGAGATCCATATGCGCTTGAACCGCATCGAAACCGAGCGCAACCTCTATGCCGGCGCGGTAGATCAGATGGCGGTTGGCACGATCATTCTCGACGAAGCCGGCAAAGTGCTGCGGACCAACCAGGTGGCCGACCGCCTGATCCAGGAAAAAGACGGTATCAAGCTGGTCAACGATGGCCTGCAGATCGGCACCGCGCGGGACACCCAAGAGTTCCGGCGTCTGGTGAAACAGTCGCTGCTCTCACAAAAAAGCGGTAACCCCTCGGTGGTCGAGGCCTTGCGCGTGCAACGGCCTTCGGGCCGCGCTGACCTGGGCATCATCGTGCGCTCGGTACCGTTGTCAGACTGGAGCGAAGGCAAGCAGTGCCCGGCAGTGGTGATCTTTATCAGCGACCCGGAACAGCAATCCAGTGCACCGCAAGAAATTGTCCGCGCCCTGTTCGACTTCACCCCAGCCGAAACCCAACTGGCCATGCTGCTGGCCAACGGCCTGACCCTGGACGAGGCCTCCGAAGAACTGGGCATCAGCCGCAACACCTCACGGGCACACCTGCGTTCGACTTTCTCCAAGACCGGGGTGACCCGCCAGACCATGTTGGTGCGGTTGATCCTGCGCAGTGTAGCGACCCTCGGTTAGGGTAAGCAGTAGCCGTGTTGGATGCAGTGTATTTCACTGAACTTCAGGCACAAAAAAAGACGTCCGTGGACGTCTTTAGATGATGAAGTGGTGGAGCCGGGGGGATTTGAACCCCCGTCCGCCAGTACTCCGCTGTCGGTACTACATGCGTAGCCGTGTCTATTAAGTTAACCCTCAGCGACCCGACGGGCAGGGTGCTTTGGGCGAGTTGTGTAAGTTTTAGCCGCTTCGTCCACAACGTACTGCACGGCGATTCTGTTCTATATGACAATCACTTTGGGTTTACAGACATCCCCTGGTGATTGCTGGACCCGAAGGTACCAGAAGCTCAGGGCTAAGGCTGCTTACGCAGCGAGAGCGAATTCCTGGCCGTAGTTATCGTCATTGGCAACTATAAGTAGTTGCAACAGTGGATTTACGAGTTCTGTTACCAACTCGGCATGCACCTAAAGTTTCGCAACCGGCGTCGAATCCTAAACGGCCCCGAGCCTGATGCTCTGTGAATCAAGTGAGCAGCAGGCCTGTACAGTGTACGTCATCACGCCCCGGAAGGCCAACCCGAAGGTTGACCACCACAGATCATGGGTTTGGTTGGTTGCCCTGACTGTCAGCAAGTGCCAATGCCTGGGTGGCCTCGGTGACGCATTTTTTGTCGTCCCCGGAGGCTTGTGAGGCTTCGGCGCTGGACATCAGCCTTTTGATCTCCATTGAGGTGTTTGTGGCGGTCGCCGGCAGCGCATTCACTTTGCCTTTGAGCTCTTGCAACTTGCTCGTACAAAGGTTGTTGTCCGCAGCAAATACAGGAGAGGCCAGCATGGCGGCAGCAATGAACAGGCCAGCGAGTGTGGTGCGTTTCATGGGTATCTCCTTGAGCTGATGGTCTCGGTGCTGGTGTATGAGCGGACAGCCAGGCCAAGCCCGAAAAATCAGCCACGATCTGATGGGGCTTACCTCAAAGACTGCGATTCAACGCAAGAATTCGGTTTTTTAAGAAAGTGTGTCGAGCTTTTCCAGCGATCGTAGGCACATTTCCAGACCCCAGATGCAACAAAACCCGCAACTGGCGGGTTTTGGTTTGCTTCGTAGCGGGTGCAGCCGGGCTTTGAACTCCCGGCTGCCTGTACTCCGTTGTTGATGTACGCCAGCGTGGCGCGGAAGGTCAACCCGGAGGTTGGCCGTGGACCGGGTTACTTCCCGCCTTTTTTCGAGTCGGTGACGGCCTTGATGATGTCGTTGGTCTCGGCGATGCAATCATCAGTGCCTTCCTTGGTGCCTTTTGCCTGGTCGGCTTTGGCTTGCTCGACAGAGGCTTTTACCTGGTCAGTCATTTCCGGAGGAATCTGTGCCTTGCCGTTTTCGATGGTTTGCAGGTTGACCGCGCATAGGTCTTTTTCGGCCGCAAACGAAGTGGAAGCCATCATGGAAGCAGCAACGAACAAACCTAACAGCACAGAACGATTCATGTGTTTCTCCTTGAACTGAAGGTCCAGCATTGCTGGCCATCAAATCGGTTTACCGAGTTTTGGGAAAATCCCGCATTTGCGGGGCTTGATCAGTGGACTGCGGTGGCACATCAGGGTTCTTTTTTTCTGTAGAGCTGTCGATTCCGACAAGAAGCGTTAACGAAGGGCACCTTTATGCACCCTCCTTTAGATCCTGCTATCAGGGCACCCTAGCCTGGGTAACGCGGTCCACCAGATAGACTAGTCCGTGGTAGTCAATGCCGCCATGTTGCGTCAGACCGATCTCACAGGTGCGGCTGGTGGAAATCCCCTCGCTGCACTGTTTCACCGCGTCCTTGAGCGTGCGCAGCGAATGGGCGTTCAGTTCCGGGGTGGTGAAACCCTTGTCGCCGGCGAAGCCGCAGCAGTGGATACCCTCGGGAATAATCACGTTTTTGCTGCACTTGCGCGCCAGGTCGATCAACGCCTGGCTTTCTCCGAGGTGCTGGGTGCTGCAGGTTACGTGCACGGCGATCGGCGCCTCCTGAGGCTTGAAATCCAGGCGGTCCATCAGGTGTGTACGGATGAAGCGTACCGGGTCGTACAGGTCCAGACGGACTTCACCGAGGTCTTGAACCAGGCGCAAGGTGCAGGGGCTGGTGTCGCAGTAGATCGGGTCGAGCCCGCCACGGCTGGCGTGGAGCAGGGCGCCGATCAGTTCCTGTCGTTTGTGCTCGGCTTGCTCGGCGTAGCCTTTGGAGGCGAATGGCTGACCGCAGCACAGATTGTCCAGGTTGTCCGGGAACACCACCTGGTAACCGGCCTTTTCCAGCAGGCCACGGGTCTTGTCGTGCAGCGACATTTGCTCCGTATCGCCGGCTGCCGGACCCATGGCGCGGGACACACAGGCCGCCAGATAGACCACGCGCGGGCGCGCGTCCATCACCGTCGGGCTGAAGCGAATGGCTTTTTCCGGTTGCGGCATCGCGTTGGTCCATTGCGGGACCTGACCCTTGGACAGGCGCGTCAACGTCGCCGACAACTTCGCCAATCTCGGCGCCCCCAGCAACATCCGCGCGCCATTGGCCACGTGCAGGGTGAAGCGTGCACCTTGAAGTGCCGTGGCGAAATTTCCTTCGAGCCAGTTGGCGGTTTTCGTATGCGTCGCCTTCCGGCTACGCAGCTTTTTCACCAGCTCGCCGGTATTGATGCCTACAGGGCAACGCTGTGCGCACAGGCCGGTGGCGGCGCAGGTGTCGATGCCTTGATAGTCGTAGGCGGCTTCGAGTTCGGACGTATCGATGCCCGCGCGTTTCTTCGCCTGGATGTCGCGCCAGATCACGATGCGCTGGCGCGGGCTCAGGGTCAGTCCTTTCGACGGGCAAACCGGTTCGCAGAAGCCGCATTCGATGCACTTGTCCACAATCTCGTCAGCGGCGGGCAAGGGCTTGAGGTGCTTGAGGTGGATCTGTGGATCTTCGCTGAGCACCACGTCCGGATTGAGAATGCCGTTGGGGTCGAGCAGTCGTTTGAGTTGCCACATCAACTGGTAGGCATCGCTGCCCCATTCCAGTTCGACGAACGGCGCCATGTTGCGCCCGGTGCCGTGTTCGGCTTTCAGCGAACCGCCGAACTCCACCGCCACCAGTTGCGCCACGTCGTCCATGAACGCCTGATAGCGCGCGACTTCTTCCGGGCTGTTGAAACCTTGGGTGAAGACGAAGTGCAGATTGCCTTCCAGGGCGTGTCCGAAAAGGATCGCTTCGTCGTAGTGATGTTTGTCGAACAGTTCGATCAGGCGGTTGACGCCGATAGCCAGTTGTTCGACCGGAAAGGTGACGTCTTCGATGATCACCGTGGTGCCGGTCTTGCGCACGGCGCCGACGGCCGGGAAGGTGTCCTTGCGGATGGCCCAGAGACGGGCGTTTTCCTGCGGGTCTTCGGTGAAGTCGACCTGCTTTTCCACCGGGAACGCCTTCAGCGACGCCATGATCTGCGCCAGTTGCTCGTGCAGTAAGGTGGACGACGCAGCGCGGGATTCGATCAGCAAGGTGCAGGCATTGTTCGACAGATGCTGTACGAAAGCGGGCATGCCGGGTTTGTTCTGCACCGAGCGCAGGCTGCGACGGTCCAGCAGTTCCACGGCCGATACCGGTTGGCTTTTCAACACGGTGACCGCGTTGCAGCAGGTTTCGACATCCGGGAACACGATCAGCGCCGAGGCCTTGTTCGGGTGGTCGATCACGGTGTCGTAGGTCACGGCACTGATGAACCCGAGCGTGCCCTCGGAGCCCACCAGCAAGTGGCTCAAGATATCCACAGGCTCGTCGAAATCCACCAGGGCATTGAGCGACAGGCCGGTGGTATTTTTCAGACGGTATTTGTGGCGAATTTTCGCAGCCAGCTCGGCGTTGGCCCGGGTCTCGCGGCCCAGAGACGCCAAGCGCTCCAGCAGGGCGGCGTGGCTTTGGCGAAACGCCGCGACACTGGCGGTATCTTCAGTGTCGAGACGACTGCCGTCGGCCAGCACCAGACGAATGCCGGCCAGGGTGTGATAGGTGTTTTGCGCCGTGCCGCAGCACATGCCGCTGGCATTGTTGGCGACGATGCCGCCGATCTTGCAGGCATTGATCGAGGCCGGGTCCGGGCCGATCTTGCGCCCGAACGGTGCCAGCCAGGCATTGGCCTGGGCGCCGATCACCCCCGGTTGCAGGCGGATTTGCGTGCCTTGGCCGCGGATCTCGCGAGCGTTCCAGTTATCCCCCAGCACGATCAATACCGAGTCGCTGATGGCTTGGCCGGAGAGGCTGGTGCCGGCGGCGCGGAAAGTCACCGGCACCTGATCCCGTTGCGCCAGTTGCAGCAGTGCGACCACTTCGTCTTCGGACTCGACGCGGATCACCAGTTGCGGAATCAAGCGATAGAAGCTGGCGTCGGTGCCGAAGGCCAGGGTCGACAACGGGTCGTCGAAACGTCGCTCTAGGGGGATCAGTTGCTGTGCATCACGCAGGAAAGCAGCCGGTAGACTCATTGGTCCTCCAGGATCAGTACCACCAGGTCCTTCGGACCGTGGGCGCCGTACGCCAGCACTTGTTCGATGTCGGCGGTTTTCGACGGGCCGGATACCAGCAACGCGTTGGTCGGCATGCCCTGGGCCCATTCGAATTCCTGCTGCATTTGATAGAAGTTGTCGCGGATTTCACTGGCCTTGAGCAGGGCGAAATGCATCGGTGGCACCAGGCTCATCAGGCGTGGTTCTTCCCGGGTCGGCCAGAGAATAAGGCTGCCCGTGGCTGCGATGGCGCCGAGGGTTCCAGTGATGCTCGCCGGGGTGTCGTTGAACAGCTCGGCTTTCCATTCTTCAACCGGACGGTCGTAGGCCTTGAGCATTGGCAGGCCGGGATTATTCGCCCAGTGCTGCGTGATCCGTTGACCGTGGGGCGTTGTCGGTGCGATCAGCAGGCTTGGCAACTGGCGGTCCTGCAGCAACTGCGCGAGTAGCGTCGGCCACTCTTGGCCGGACGTCAGATGTGTTTCCGTGTGCACCGCTTCCATCAACTTGCGCAGTTGCGCAATGCGCTGCTCAGGGGCGTAGGTGTAAGGCTGGGTCACCAGATCGACATCGAAGTTGTCGGCCACTGGCGTGGTGCCTGTCAGGCTTTTGCGCAGTTTCGCGAGGATATTTTGCTTGGCGCTCATCAGCGGTCTCCCTGTTTGGCCAGATGTTCGCGGGCCATGTCATGCAGCGAGCGGGCAGCGGGTTTTGGTGCGCTGTGGTTTTGCGTCCATGGGCCGACGTTGCTCGGCGTGAGGGCGCGCAACCGGGTGGCGAAGAAACCGAACAGGCGATACAGCGTCGGCGAGCTGTTGAGCTTGGCCCAGGCGTTCCAGATGAACCGCTCCTTGCGCGAATACTTGCTGCCTTGACCGCGCATCACTTGATGGGGGCTGTCCGGGGCCTTGACGTTCTCTTCCCGCAGGCGTCGCAGCAAAGCAGGGATCGGGATTTTCACCGGGCAGACTTCACCGCAGGCACCGCACAGCGAAGACGCGCTCGGGTGATCCGGGACTTTCGCCAGGCCGACCATGTGCGGGGTGATGATTTTTCCGATAGGGCCGGGGTAAACCTCCCCATAGGCATGGCCGCCGATTCGGGTGTAGACCGGGCAATGATTCATACAGGCGCCGCAGCGAATGCAGTTCAGGGTCTGGCGCAGTTCGCTGTCGGCAAAGGCCTGGCTGCGGCCGTTGTCGAGCAGTACCAGGTGTACTTCTTGAGGGCCGTCGAGTTCATGCTCCTTGCGCGGACCGGAGATCATGTTGACGTAGGTGGTGATCGGAATGCCCAGGGCCGAGCGGGTCAGCAATGACAGCAACGGCACCACGTCGCGCAGGTTTTCCACGACTTTTTCGATACCTGTGACGGCGATGTGTACCGGAGGCACCGTGGTGGTCATGCGACCGTTGCCTTCGTTTTCCACCAGCAGCAGGGTGCCGGTTTCGGCCACGGCGAAGTTGACGCCGGAGACGCCGATGTCCGCTTCGAAGAATTTCTGCCGCAGGACTCTGCGGCCGATCTGAATGAGTTGGTCTACGTCCTTGGTGTATTCCACGCCAAGTTTGTCGTGGAACAAGGACGCGACCTGACCGGCGTTCTTGTGGATTGCCGGCATGATTATGTGTGAAGGCTTCTCGTGGTCGAGCTGGACGATGTACTCGCCCATGTCCGATTCCAGGCATTCAATGCCCCGATCAGCGAGGAAATGGTTCATCTCCATTTCTTCGCTGACCATCGATTTGCCCTTGATCACTTGCCGCCCCTCGTGAGCGCGGATGATCGAGAGGACGATGCCATTGGCCTCGTCCACCGTTTCCGCCCAGTGCACTGTCACACCGTTGCGGGTCAGGTTCTGTTCCAGTTGCTCGAGCAGGTCGGGCAATTTGGAGAGCGCGCGGGCACGGATTGCATTGCCCAGTGCGCGCAAGTGTTCTCTTTCATGGGCATCGCTGAACGCCGCTGCCCGTTTGGTCATCAGTGAATCCATCGCCTTGCGAAAGTTGCCTCGCAATTGCGCGTCACCCAGCGCGTTGTGGGCGCGGGTGCGGAAATCTTCTTCTACGGCAACCGTAGGAATAATCGTCGAGGTGCTCATTTCGCACCTCCGGTTCGCTGCCAGAGGAAACTGGCCAGATGCTGACCGCGCAACGCTTCCTGCTGTTTTTCCAGCGAGCCGTTGATGTTCATCAAACAGCCGCAGTCGGCACTCAACACCTTGTGCGCGCCGGATTCCTTCAGCGCCCGGGTCTTGTCAGCCACCATCGCGCCGGAAATGTCTGGCATACGGACGCTGAATGTCCCGCCAAAGCCACAGCACTCACTTTCGTGATCGTGATTGACCCGCTCCACATTGCTTAGTTGCGACAACAACTCGCGGCCGTGCAGGTGGGTGTTCATTTCACGGCGTGCCGAGCACGAGGTGTGCAGCGCCACTTTTACCGGCTCGCCGCTGTCCTTGAGCTGCACCTTGCAGACAAACAACAGAAACTCGGCCAGCTCGTAGGTCCTGGCCGCCAGGGCCTGGACCTGTTTCAACGTGTCCGGCTCGTCCTTGAACAAGTCGGCGTAATGTTCGCGCAGCATGCCCGCGCAAGAACCTGACGGCACCACCACCGGATAGTCGCCGGCAAACAACGCCAGTTGCGAGCGCGCCACTGTCCGTGCCTGTTCGGTGTAACCGGAGGTGTAGGCCGGTTGGCCGCAGCAGCTTTGCCCTTGCGGGTATTCGACACGAATGCCTTCGCGCTCCAGCAGGTGGATCGCATCCATCCCGGCTTGCGGGTAGAACAGATCGACTACGCAAGTCCCGAACAGGTAGACCCGTGACGGTTTCTCGCTGGGGTATTGCCGAGGCTCGGGCAGTGGCGGGGCGACACGGGTCGCATTCGGCACGGCGTTGTAATAAAGCTCGCTCATCAGGCGGTCTCCGGGTGGTCCCGGTTATTCGTCTGTCGAGGCTGCTGAATATAGAGCCGGAAGCTTTCAGTAGCCTTACAGACCGGGGTGTGAATAGCGGACGCCGGGGGCGTGGCCCGGCGTCGGTTTTTATCGTGTTGCCTGTAGCCCTTAGTGCACCAGCATGCCGGTGAACCAGTAGGCCTGGGCCAACGTGATCAAGCCGACAATCGTTGCAAAGAATAGGCTGTGCTTGAGGGTGAAGCGGAACAGATCCGATTCTTTGCCCACCAGACCGGTCGCGGCACAGGCCACGGCGATCGATTGTGGCGAGATCATCTTGCCGGTCACGCCACCGCTGGTGTTCGCCGCCACCAGCAAGGTGTCGTTGACACCGATCTGGTGCGCAGTGGTCGCTTGCAGCGAACTGAACAGGGCGTTGGACGAAGTATCGGAGCCGGTGAGGAACACGCCCAGCCAGCCGAGGAACGGCGAGAAGAACGGGAACGCCGCGCCGGTGCCTGCCAATACCAGGGCCATTGTCGAGGACATGCCCGAGTAGTTGGTGACGAAAGCGAAGGCCAGCACCATGCCGATGGACAGGATCGGCCAGCGCAGTTCGTAGAAGGTCTCCTTGAAAGTGGTCAGACCAGTTTTGATGTTGATCTTCAGCACCAGCATGGAGATCAGGGCCGAGAAGAAAATCGCCGTGCCGGTGGCGGAAATCGGGTCCAATTTGAACACTGCCGGAAGGGCGGTTGGCGCGGTTACGATCGGTGCGACCTTGATCACCATCTGGTCCAGGTGCGGGATGGCGAAGTTGAATACGAAGCTGTACATCGCACCGCCGGCGGCGAACATCGCCTTGAACGGCTTCAGGGTCCAGATGGTGACCAGTACGGTCAGGATCAGAAACGGCGACCAGGCCTTGAAGATTTCCCCGAGGCTGTAGGGCGAAGCCACGGTGGTGCGTTTCTGGCCGAAACCACCGACGCTGGCGCTCACCACAGAGGCCGATACAGCGCCGACGATGTGTTGGCCGGCGGCGCGTTTTGGTTGCCAGACTTTCAGGAACAGGGTCAGGGAAATCAGACTGGCCAGGGCCGAGGTGATGTCCGGCAGTTCCGGGCCGATGAAGTTCGAGGTGAAGTACTGGGTCACGGCAAAGCTCAAGCCGGCTACCAGGGCTGCCGGCCAGGTTTCCCGCACGCCGCGCAGGCCGTCCATCATGAACACCAGCCAGAATGGCACGAACAACGACAGCAGCGGCAATTGGCGACCGGTCATGGCGCCGATCTTGAACGCGTCGATACCGGTGACTTGGCCGGCAACGATGATCGGAATGCCCAGGGCACCGAATGCCACCGGCGCCGTGTTGGCGATCAGGCACAAGCCAGCGGCGTACAGCGGGTTGAAGCCAAGACCTACCAGCAGCGCAGCGGTAATCGCCACGGGTGCGCCAAAACCGGCTGCACCTTCGAGGAAGGCGCCGAAGCAGAAACCGATCAGCAGGACCTGCAGGCGCTGGTCATCGGTGATCGACAGGACCGAGCTGCGGATGACTTCAAACTGCCCGCTCTTGACTGTCAGTTTGTAGAGGAATACCGCTGCCACGATGATCCAGGCAATCGGCCACAGGCCATAGGCGAAGCCATACCCGGCGGCGGCGAACGCCATGTCGACCGGCATCTGGAAGGCGAAGATCGCCACCAGGATCGACAAAGCCAGGGTGATGCTGCCGGCCACATGCCCTTTGAGGCGGAACACGGCCAAAGCCAGGAAGAAAAACACGATGGGGATGACGGCGGCGAGTGCGGACAGGCCGAGGCTGCCGAGCGGGGTATAGAGCTGTTGCCAGGTTTGCATATGGGGTGGCCCCTAATTGTTGTTGGTCAGGCACTGATCAGCGTTCTTGGATAATTGGTAAGACCAATTTACAATCGCTGTTGGCTAGGGTAAAAGCCTTGTAGGCGGTGTGTCAATTTGCCGCCCTAAAACTTTTGTCGAATGCGAAGTGCGCAGGTCGTCTGCCTGGTATGACCAAATGCGTTGTGGCAGGTGCTGGCGCGGCGCCGATAGGCCAGAATAGAGCGCCGGCGAGCCGTCGGATCGTGGAGTAATCGAGTTATGGGGTTTGATCAGATTCGTCAGCGCCGTTTGTCTGACGATATTGTCGAGCAGCTTGAGGGCATGATCCTCGAGGGCACGCTCAAAGCGGGTGGGCGCTTGCCGGCCGAGCGCGCGCTGGCCGAGCAATTTGGCGTGTCTCGCCCTTCGTTGCGCGAAGCCATTCAGAAACTGACCGCCAAGGGCCTGCTGGTCAGTCGCCAGGGTGGTGGCAACTATGTGGTGGAATCACTGGGCAGCACCTTCAGTGATCCCTTGTTGCATCTGCTGGAAAGCAACCCCGAGGCGCAACGCGATCTGCTGGAGTTTCGCCATACGCTGGAAGCGTCTTGCGCCTACTATGCGGCGCTGCGTGCCACGGATGTGGATCGCGAGCGGCTGACCGCGGCATTCAACGAATTGCAGGACTGTTATTCGCGTCACGAAGAAGTGAGTCGTGCCGAAGAGGGTGCGGCGGACGCAAGGTTTCACCTGGCGATTGCCGAGGCCAGCCACAATGCCGTGTTGCTGCACACCATTCGCGGGCTGTTCGATCTGCTCAAGCGCAACGTGGTGACCAACATCGGTGGGATGTACAAGCAGCGCACTGAAACCCGCGACATGCTGATCACGCAGCATCGAGAGTTGTATCAGGCGATTATCGAAGGGCATGCGGAGCAGGCGCGGGAAGTTTCCAGTCGGCACATTCTGTATGTGCAGGAAGTGCTGGAAGAGGTGCGTCAGGAAGTGCAGCGCGTGGCCCGGGCGGAGCGGCGCAAGGGGATGTGACCGTTTAATGCAAAAGATCGCAGCCTTCGGCAGCTCCTACATTGGAATGCGTTCCCTGTAGGAGCTGCCGGAGGCTGCGATCTTTTTATTCGCGCCGCAATTCGCAGGCAGAAAAATCAGTCTTCCTTGCCCTTGTTGCGCACCGCACGCTGCAACTCGCGACCGGCATCGCGTTCGCGTTCGGTATCGCGCTTGTCGTATTCCTTCTTGCCCTTGCCCAGGGCGATCTCGCACTTGACCATGTGCTTGCTCCAGTACCAGGACAGGCACACGCAGGCGTAACCCTTTTGCTGCACGGCCGCGGCCAGCTTTTCCAGCTCGCGCCGGTTGAGCAGCAACTTACGGGTGCGCACGGGGTCGGCGATGACGTGGGTACTGGCGGTCGTCAGGGGCGTAATGTGGCTGCCGAGCAGCCAGGCTTCGCCATCCTTGAGCAGCACGTAGCTGTCAACCAGCTGCAGCTTGCTTGCCCGCAGACTTTTTACTTCCCAGCCGGCCAGGACCAGACCAGCCTCGAAACGATGCTCGATGAAGTAATCGTGTCGCGCCTTTTTGTTTTGCGCGATGGTCCCTGTTGGGTGTTTCTTCTGTTTAGCCATAGGGGCGGCATTATAGGGAGTTGCACGCGAGTCGGCTACGGTGTTGCTACGTGCTTGAGCAGGTTGATTGAATCCCGGACAATGCGGCCTCTTTTTTGAACGCTTGGGCGTGATAACGATGTCGACAGACAAGGTTTCTGTCCACGGCAGTTGGGCTAGCCGCTGGGTCTTCATACTCGCCGCGACCGGTTCGGCCGTGGGGCTGGGTAGTATCTGGAAATTCCCGTACATGGTCGGCGTCTATGGCGGCGGTGCCTTCGTGCTGATGTTCCTGGCCTGCATCGCGCTGATCGGGGTGCCGGTCATGCTGGCGGAAACCCTGATCGGCCGGCGTGCCCGGCAGAGCCCGGCCAATGCCTTGAAGATCCTGGCGACAGAGGCGGGGCACTCGGCCAAATGGTCCTGGGGCGCTTTTGCCGGGATGATCACCGCGTTGCTGATCCTGTCGTTCTACAGTGTGGTCGGCGGCTGGTCGCTGGACTACATCATCGACATGGGGCGTGGCGATTTTCAGGGGGCGACGCCTGATCAGGTGGGGGCTTACTTCGGCAATGTGATCGCCGATCCCTGGCGCCTGACACTTTGGCACACCATTTTCATGCTGTTGTCCGCGGTGGTGATCGCCAAGGGCGTGGTTGCCGGGCTTGAACGCAGTTTGCGCATCATGATGCCGCTGCTGTTCGTGATGATCCTCGTGTTGTTGGGCTACAGCATGACCACCGGGCATTTCATGGCGGGCGTGCATTTCATGTTCGACTTCCACCCGGAAAAGGTCATGGACGGCTTGTTGCCCGCGATGGGGCATGCGTTCTTTTCCCTGAGCGTGGGCGTCGGCTCGATCATGATCTACGGCGCCTACATGCCGAAGAACTCGTCGATTTCAGGGACGGTCGTTGGCGTGGCGCTGCTCGATACCTTCGTTTCCCTGGTGGCCGGCCTGGCATTGTTTCCGATTGTTTTTGCGGCGGGCCTGAATCCGAGCGAGGGACCGGGGCTGATGTTCGTCAGCCTGCCGTTTGCCTTCGGTAACGTGGCGTTCGGGCAATTGATGGGGGTGGTGTTCTTCGTGCTGGTGGCGGTCGCTGCCTGGAGTTCGGCGATTTCCCTGCTTGAGCCGATGGTGGCCTACCTGGTCGAGCGCACTAAAGTGAGCCGAGCCTGGGTCACCTTCTGGCTGGCGTTCAGCTGCTGGTTTGTCGGCCTGGGCACGGTGTTCTCCTTCAATATCTGGAAGGAGGCGAAGTTCTTCGTGAACGAAGGCGGGATGTTCCACCTCTACCAATGGGGAGCCGCCGGTGGTCTCGACTTCTTCGGTGTGATCGATTTCTTCACCTCGCGACTCATGTTGCCGCTTGGCGGTTTGTGTTTCGTGGTGTTTGCGGGCTGGATCATGGGGCGCGAAGCGGTGCGCGACGAGTTGTCGATCCGTAACCCTGCGCTGTTTGGCCTGTCCTTGTTCTTGATGCGCTATGTGGCGCCCATCGGCATTCTCGTAGTGTTTGCCGCCCAGCTGTGGAAGTGACGCTGACATGACGACACACATTTCACGTTCGGCCTTGCTGCCGTACCCGGCACAAGCGCTGTATGACCTGGTCAACGACGTGGCGCGCTATCCGGAGTTTCTGCCGTGGTGCTCGTCCGCCGAAGTCCTGGAGAGCTCACCTGAGCATATGCGGGCGAGCGTCGGCGTGGCGAAGGGCGGCCTCAGCCAGCATTTCGTGACGCGCAACACGCTGGTTCCGGGGCAGTCGATCGAAATGAACCTCGAAGAGGGCCCTTTCACCCAATTGCATGGCATCTGGGTATTCAAGGCGTTGACCGACAAAGCCTGCAAGATCAGCCTCGATCTGTCGTTCGATTATGCCGGGCCGCTGGTTCGTGCCACCTTGGGACCGCTGTTCAATCAGGCGGCCAATACTTTGGTGGATGCGTTCTGCCAGCGCGCCAAGCAGATACATGGTTGAGGTCATGATTGAAGTCGAGGTGGTCTACGCGGCCGAAGACCGTCAGGTGCTGCTGACAGTGACCGTGCCTGTTGGAACGACCGTGCGGGCGACCTTGCTCAGGTCGGCCGTGGCCGAAGAGTTTCCGGAGCTGGATCTGGCCCATTGCCCTGTGGGGATCTTCGGCAAGGTGGTAGCTGATCCGGAGAGTCGGGCAGTCCAGGCTGGGGATCGCATCGAGATTTACCGCCCGTTGCTGGCCGATCCGAAAGAGGTGCGCCGACTGCGTGCGGCGAAAGCGGCCGAGGCCAAGGCGCGGAATCAGTGATTGGCTGGAACGCCAGACAATAAAAAGCCCGGGCATGCCGGGCTTTTTATTGCGTCGCAAATTATTGCGGCGAGGTGTCCAGTGGTTGCGGCGTCGGGACCGGAACGGTTTCTACACCGTCGACGTCCTTCTGGATCTGATCCAGCAACGAACCTGGCTTGACCGGTTTTTCCGGTTTTGGCTTCTCGACGTTTTCTGCCGGGGCGGCCACTGTCGTGCCGCTGTCCTTGCCGAGAATGGCTTCGTCACGGCTCACGCCTGGCATGAAATCACCAGAGAGGCTGACAAGCTGATCATTTGGGTTGAAGATAACGCTGACGCGTTCCTGTTGGCGTTCACCGCCACCCGGTTGCAGGCTGTACAGATAATCCCAGCGATCGGCATGGAACGTGTCGGTCAGCAGAGGGTTGCCCATGATAAACCGTACTTGCTTACGGGTCATTCCCGGGCGTAACTGGTCTATCATGTCCTGCGTGACGACATTGCCCTGCTGGATGTCGATTTTGTAAACCCCGGGGAATGAACAACCGGCGAGTGCGAGCAGTCCCACAAAGGTGAAACTGGTTAGCAAGAGCTTGGTGTTTTGCATCGGTGGGCGACTTCCACTATCTTGGCTGGGACAACGTAAACGCCGATCATACCCGCATTAAGAGAAGCTGCGAAGCAGCATCGCGAGAAAGCTGACCATGGTTGAAAATAGCGAACTACGCAAAGCCGGCCTCAAAGTGACCCTGCCACGGGTCAAAATTCTGCAAATGCTCGATTCCGCCGAGCAGCGCCACATGAGTGCCGAGGATGTCTACAAGGCCCTTATGGAGGCTGGTGAGGACGTCGGTCTGGCCACGGTTTACCGTGTTCTGACCCAGTTCGAGGCAGCTGGCCTTGTGGTGCGGCACAACTTCGATGGAGGCCATGCGGTCTTCGAGCTGGACGACGGAAAGCATCACGACCATATGGTCAACGTCGAAACCAGCGAAGTGATCGAATTCTTCGACGAAGAAATCGAGCGGCTTCAGAAAGCAATCGTCGACAAGTATGGCTTCGAGATGGTTGATCACAATCTGGTGCTGTACGTGCGCAAGAAAAAGTAAGCATGTCGCGCGAACCTGAGGTTCGCGAAACGAACGAAGGCGACCCCAGGGTCGCCTTCGTGCTTTCTGCCTTTATTTATTCAGGCTTTTGCGGCCACCACCATTTTTTTGGCGTGCGCCAGGGACTCCTTGGTGAGATCGATGCCCCCCAGCATCCGTGCGACTTCTTCGACGCGGTCGTTTTTGCTCAATTTGGAAACAGCCGTGCGGGTGGCATCTTCGCCGCGCACTTTATGCACAAATAGATGTTGATGACCTTGCGCTGCTACTTGCGGCAAGTGCGTCACGGTCAGTACCTGTCCGCGTTCTCCGAGGCGCCGCAACAGTTGGCCGACGATTTCTGCTGTCGGACCACCGATACCAACGTCTACTTCGTCGAACACCAGGGTCGGTACGCGGGAGGTCTGCGCGGTGATCACCTGGATCGCCAGGCTGATCCGTGACAGCTCGCCTCCGGAGGCGACTTTTGCCAAGGCTTTCAAGGGTTGGCCCGGGTTGGCGCTGACCAGCAGTTCAACCTGTTCAAGTCCGTTAGGCAGCAGTTCGTCGCTGCTGTTTGGGCGCAGTTCGATGGTGAAGCGCCCGCCAGGCATGCCCAGGCGCTGGATTTCCAGCTCCACGGCGCTGGCCAGGCTGCTCGAGGCCTGATGACGCAGGTCGCTCAGTTCCCGAGCCTTTTCCTGATAATGACGAGCGTATGAAGACAGTTCGTCGCTCAGCCGCTCGATGGATTCGTCGTTGGCGTTGAGGGTTTCGATTTCATCCAGCAGTTTCTGCTGCATCTCTGCGACTTCGGTCGGCTGGATGCGGTGTTTGCGCGCCAGGGTGTAGATCGCGTCGAGGCGTTCTTCGAGGTATTGAAGGCGCGACGGATCGGCGTCGAAGTTGTCGAGGAAGCGGTTCAGTTCACCAACGGCCTCTTCAACCTGGATCTGTGCGCTGGTCAGCAAGCTGCTGGCTTCGCCCAGTGCACCGATCGTACTGTTCGCGCTCGACAGGCGGTTGAGGCTGGCGGTGAGGGCGTTCAGGACATTTCCGGAATCGCTCTCACTGCATTGCTCGACGACTTGTCGGCAGATGCCGAGCAGGGTCTCGGCGTTGGTCAGGTTCTTGTGTTCCTGCTCGAGCTGCTCCAGTTCGTTGTCGCCAAGGCCAAGGTTCTCCAGCTCCTCGAGTTGATAACTGAGCAACTGATGGCGGGCGCGTTGCTCATCGCCGGAGTTGGAGAGTCGCTCCAGTTCCTGGCGGGTCTGGCGCCAGCGCTGGGCGGCGAGTTGAACCTGGCGGGCCAGATCGGTCGCGCCGGCATATTCATCGAGCAGGCGACGGTGGGTATCGGTCTTGAGCAGGGATTGGTGTTCGTGCTGGCTGTGAATGTCGATCAGCAGTTCACCCAGCGCCTTGAGGTCGCCAAGCGGGCAGGGCGTGCCGTTGATGTAGCCACGCGAGCGCCCTTCGGATGTGATGACCCGGCGCAGGATGCACGGGCCGTCGTTTTCGAGGTCGCGTTCGGCCAGCCAGGCGCTGGCTTCCGGAATGTCGACCAGATCGAAGGTGGCCAGGATATCGGCCTTGTCGGCGCCGGGGCGGACCACGCCACTGTCGGCGCGATCGCCCAGGGTAAGGCCCAGCGCGTCGAGCATGATTGACTTGCCCGCGCCGGTTTCCCCGGTGATCACGCTCATCCCGCGATCGAGTTCGAGATCGAGATGTTCAACGATGGCGTAGTTGTGTACGGACAGGTGCACCAGCATATGGGCCGCTCCCAGGTGTTAGGTCTGGTTATTTATACAGTGTTTTGTTTCCGGCTGACAATGCCCCTCGTTAGCTCGATTCGCTCGGTCCGACGAAAGCCTTATCGCGGCCGGGAATGACAAAGCAGTTGTTTTTTGTAGGGTTAATCGTCGGACCCCCTTGAAGCCGGATTTTGTGGCCCCATATAGCTGGGCAGAAGCGCGAGTTGAGCTCGCGGACGAAATTGAAAGGAGAAATCTATGGCTGACGAACAGACAGTGGATACGCAAAACCCAGACGCCAACCAGGCGCCCGAGGCTTCGGGTGATGACCTGGCGGCTCGTGTACAAGTGCTCGAAGAGCAACTGGCAGGCGCTCAGGATCAGGCTTTGCGTGTAGCCGCCGATCTGCAGAACGTCCGCCGTCGCGCCGAGCAGGATGTGGAAAAGGCTCACAAGTTCGCGCTGGAAAAATTCGCTAGCGACCTGCTGCCGATCGTCGACAGCCTGGAGCGCGGCCTGGAACTGTCCAGCCCGGACGACGAAAGCATCCGTCCGATGCGCGAAGGCATCGAGCTGACCCTGAAAATGTTCCACGACACCCTCAAGCGTTATCAGCTTGAAGCGATCGATCCCCATGGCGAACCGTTCAACGCCGTTCACCATCAGGCGATGGCCATGCAGGAAAGCGCTGACGTCGAGCCGAACAGCGTTCTGAAGGTGTTCCAGAAGGGCTATCAGCTCAATGGCCGCCTGCTGCGCCCGGCGATGGTCGTGGTCAGCAAGGCGCCTGCGCCGGTTTCGCCTTCGATTGACGAGCAGGCTTGAAATCCGCCGCAAGGCCCCCATTTATAAGTCAAGCGTTTAAGTGCTACCGCAGTTAGCCACCACTGCTGCGGCAACCAAATCCAAAGTTTCGGGAGAGTGAACATGGGCAAAATTATCGGTATCGACCTGGGGACTACCAACTCCTGCGTCTCCGTGCTGGAAAACGGCAAGGCAAAAGTTATTGAAAACGCTGAAGGCGCGCGTACCACGCCGTCGATCATCGCTTACGCCAACGATGGCGAAATCCTGGTTGGCCAGTCGGCCAAGCGTCAGGCCGTGACCAATCCGCATAACACCCTGTATGCGGTGAAGCGTCTGATCGGTCGTCGTTTCGACGAAGAAGTCGTGCAGAAAGACATCCAGATGGTCCCTTACAAGATCGTCAAGGCTGACAACAGCGACGCCTGGGTTGAAGTGAACGGCCAGAAAATGGCACCGCCACAAATCTCGGCTGAAATCCTGAAAAAAATGAAGAAGACCGCCGAAGACTATCTCGGCGAGACCGTGACTGAAGCGGTGATCACCGTTCCGGCCTACTTCAACGACAGCCAGCGTCAGGCCACCAAAGACGCCGGCCGCATCGCTGGCCTGGACGTAAAACGTATCATCAACGAACCAACCGCAGCCGCTCTGGCTTACGGCATGGACAAAGCCAAGGGCGATCACACCGTGATCGTTTACGACCTGGGTGGTGGTACTTTCGACGTTTCCGTGATCGAGATCGCTGAAGTCGATGGCGAGCACCAGTTCGAAGTACTGGCCACCAACGGTGACACGTTCCTGGGCGGTGAAGACTTTGACATTCGTCTGATCGACTACCTCGTCGACGAATTCAAGAAAGAAAGCGGCATGAACCTCAAAGGCGACCCGCTGGCCATGCAGCGCCTGAAAGAAGCCGCTGAAAAAGCCAAGATCGAACTGTCCTCGAGCCAGTCGACCGACGTGAACCTGCCGTACATCACTGCAGACGCCACCGGTCCTAAGCACCTGAACGTGAAGATCTCCCGCGCCAAGCTCGAAGCGCTGGTGGAAGACCTGGTTCAGCGCACCATCGAACCTTGCCGCATCGCAATGAAAGATGCCGGTATCGACGTTGGCGCGATCAACGACGTGATCCTGGTGGGCGGTCAGACCCGTATGCCACTGGTTCAGAAGCTGGTCACCGAGTTCTTCGGTAAAGAAGCTCGTAAAGACGTCAACCCGGACGAAGCGGTTGCCATGGGTGCTGCCATCCAGGGCGCGGTACTGGCTGGTGACGTGAAAGACGTTCTGCTGCTCGACGTCAGCCCGCTGACCCTGGGTATCGAAACCATGGGTGGCGTGATGACCGCGCTGATCGAGAAAAACACCACGATTCCTACCAAGAAATCGCAAGTGTTCTCGACTGCCGACGACAACCAGGGCGCCGTGACCATTCACGTGCTGCAAGGCGAGCGTAAGCAAGCCGCACAGAACAAGTCCCTGGGCAAGTTCGATCTGGCCGACATTCCACCAGCTCCACGTGGCGTGCCACAGATCGAAGTGACCTTCGACATCGACGCCAACGGCATCCTGCACGTAGGTGCGAAGGACAAGGCTACCGGCAAGACTCAGTCGATCGTGATCAAGGCTAACTCCGGTCTGTCCGACGAAGAAATCGAGCGCATGGTGCGTGATGCCGAGGCGAACGCCGAGGAAGACCGCAAGTTCGAAGAACTGGCCGCTGCCCGCAACCAGGGTGACGCACTGGTTCACTCGACGCGCAAAATGGTTGCCGATGCCGGCGATAAAGTGAGCGCTGAAGAGAAGACTGCAATCGAAGCGGCCGTAGTTGCCCTGGAAGCCGCTGTTAAAGGCGACGACAAGGCTGCTATCGACGCCAAGGTTGAGGAGCTGTCCAAGGTCTCCGCTCCAGTGGCGCAGAAGATGTACGCCGAACAGGCTCAGCCTGCTGAAGGCGCTGCACCGCACGACGACAAGGCGGAAAAGGCTGACGACGTTGTCGATGCCGAGTTCGAAGAAGTCAAAGACCACAAGTAAGTTGTTGGTCGGCCGGTTGACTGCCTCAAGGCGGTGACTGGTAGGATGTCGCCGCGCGGGAGCTTGCTCCCGCGTTGGCGTATCTGGAATACGCGAATTTTTACAGCATGCGACAGCGGTCGCGTGTTGTTGGTATGGCCGGGAATGCTCCTGCTTTTCGTGCCGCAAGTACCGCAAGAATCAAAGACCAGGATCGTTGAATTGACGTGAGTTGGGTCCGGGCCTGTATTGGGGCTCAACGAGTTCGGCAAACTCAGGAGGGTTTTGTCGGACGTCCTCAAGAGTGCAAAGACTTATGGCAAAGCGTGACTATTACGAAGTGTTGGGTGTTGAGCGTGGCTCAAGCGAAGCGGACCTGAAAAAGGCCTACCGTCGCCTGGCAATGAAGCATCACCCGGACCGTAATCCCGATGACAAAGCGTCGGAAGACATGTTCAAGGAGGCCAACGAGGCCTACGAAGTGCTGTCCGACTCCAGCAAGCGCGCGGCATACGACCAGTATGGCCATGCCGGTGTCGACCCGAGCATGGGTGGCGGCGGTGCCGGTTTCGGTGGTCAGAACTTCTCCGACATCTTTGGCGATGTCTTCAGTGACTTCTTCGGTGGTGGTCGCGGCGGTTCCCGTGGCGGCGCTCAGCGCGGCAGTGACTTGCGCTACACCCTGGAACTGGACCTCGAAGAAGCGGTGCGCGGTACGACCGTGAATATCCGCGTTCCGACGCTGGTCAACTGCAAGCCTTGCGACGGCTCCGGTGCCAAGAAGGGTTCTGCGCCCGTGACCTGCCCGACTTGCGGCGGTATCGGCCAGGTGCGCATGCAGCAAGGTTTCTTCTCGGTGCAACAGACCTGCCCGCGCTGCCATGGCCAGGGCAAGATCATTTCCGATCCGTGCGACTCCTGCCACGGCGAAGGTCGTGTCGAAGAGTACAAGACCCTGTCGGTGAAAGTGCCGGCCGGTGTCGATACCGGTGACCGCATTCGTCTGTCCGGTGAGGGCGAGGCGGGTGCCCAGGGTGGGCCGACTGGCGACCTGTACGTGGTGATCAATGTGCGCGAGCACTCGATTTTCCAGCGCGATGGCAAGCATCTGTTCTGCGAAGTGCCGATCAGCTTCGTCGATGCGGCGCTGGGTGGCGAGCTGGAGATTCCGACCCTTGATGGTCGGGTCAAGCTGAAGATTCCTGAGGGGACCCAGACCGGCAAGCAGTTCCGTGTACGTGGCAAGGGTGTCGCGCCTGTGCGTGGCGGTGGTGCTGGCGACTTGATGTGCCGTGTGGCGGTCGAGACTCCGGTCAACCTGAGCCGTCGCCAGCGTGAAATGCTCGAGGAGTTCCGTAGTTCGCTGGCGGATGACAACAGCCATTCGCCAAAAACCACCGGTTGGTTCGAAGGCGTGAAGCGTTTCTTCGGCGATTTGTAAGGAGGCAGGCATGCGACGTATTGCAGTGATGGGCGCCGCCGGGCGCATGGGCAAGACCCTGATTGAAGCGGTGCAGCAAACTCCGGGCGCCGGTCTGACGGCGGCGGTGGATCGCCCCGACAGCACGCTGGTCGGCGCGGATGCCGGTGAGCTGGCTGCGCTGGGTCGTATCGGCGTGCCTCTGTCCGGTGATCTGGATCGGGTGGTCGACGAGTTCGACGTGCTGATCGACTTCACTCACCCGACGGTGACCCTGAAGAACCTGGCTTTCTGCCGTAAACACGGCAAGGCCATGATCATCGGTACCACCGGTTTCAGCGTTGAAGAGAAGCAACTGCTGGCGGAAGCGGGCAAGGACATTCCGATTGTCTTCGCGGCCAACTTCAGTGTCGGGGTCAACCTGTGCCTGAAGCTGCTCGACACGGCCGCTCGCGTGTTGGGCGACGATGTCGATATCGAAATCACCGAAGCTCACCATCGGCATAAAGTCGACGCGCCGTCCGGCACTGCCGTGCGCATGGGTGAGGTGATTGCCGATGCGTTGGGTCGCGACCTGAAGAAAGTGGCGGTGTACGGTCGTGAGGGGCAGACCGGCGCTCGTGAGCGCGAGACCATTGGTTTCGCCACCGTACGCGCTGGCGACATCGTTGGTGACCACACCGTGCTGTTCGCTGCCGACGGCGAGCGTGTCGAGATCACCCACAAGGCTTCCAGTCGCATGACGTTCGCCAAGGGCGCGGTACGTGCTGCTTTGTGGCTGGACGGGCGCGAGCCTGGCCTTTACGACATGCAAGACGTGCTCGATTTGCGTTAATATGCACCCGAAATCGGGCTCGCGCACCGCGTTTGAGCCCGGTTTTGTTCCGCCAAGCGACGTCCTGTCGCATTCTCCAGCCTTTAAGGCTCATTGGCGGTAGACCAAAAAAGCCTTTTTCTGTAAGCTACAGCTTTAGTGTGTCCACTAAAAGCGCGCAGAATAATTCAGTGAAGAAGCGGGGTGACGTGTCCATACGTCACTCCGCTTTTTTACAACCTGCGATCGCCCTTTCAGGCTTTATTTACGGGAGGTCTTCTTGACTAAGCCAGCCATACTCGCCCTTGCTGATGGCAGCATTTTTCGCGGCGAAGCCATTGGAGCCGACGGTCAAACCGTTGGTGAGGTGGTGTTCAACACCGCAATGACCGGCTATCAGGAAATCCTTACCGATCCTTCCTACGCCCAACAAATCGTTACCCTGACTTACCCGCACATCGGCAACACCGGCACCACGCCGGAGGACGCCGAGTCCAACCGCGTCTGGTCTGCCGGCCTGGTCATTCGTGACCTGCCACTGGTGGCGAGCAACTGGCGTAACACGATGTCCCTGTCCGACTACCTGAAGGCCAACAATGTTGTGGCCATCGCCGGTATCGACACCCGCCGCCTGACGCGCATCCTGCGTGAAAAAGGCGCGCAGAACGGCTGCATCATGGCCGGTGACAACATTTCCGAAGCTGCCGCCATCGCCGCCGCCCAGGGTTTCCCTGGCCTCAAGGGCATGGACCTGGCGAAAGTCGTCAGCACCAAGGAAAGCTACGAGTGGCGCTCGACTGTCTGGGATCTGAAAACCGACAGCCACGCAACCATCGAAGCCTCCGAGCTGCCGTACCATGTGGTTGCCTACGACTACGGCGTCAAGGTGAACATCCTGCGCATGCTGGTCGAGCGCGGTTGCCGCGTGACTGTCGTGCCTGCGCAAACTCCTGCCGCCGACGTTCTGGCGCTGAAGCCGGACGGCGTGTTCCTGTCCAACGGCCCTGGTGATCCGGAGCCTTGCGACTACGCGATCCAGGCGATCAAGGATGTGCTGGAAACCGAGATCCCGGTCTTCGGTATCTGCCTCGGTCACCAGTTGCTGGCCCTGGCCTCCGGCGCCAAGACCCTGAAAATGGGTCACGGCCACCACGGTGCCAACCACCCCGTCCAGGACCTGGACAGCGGTGTGGTGATGATCACCAGCCAGAACCACGGTTTTGCCGTAGACGAAGCGACCCTGCCGGCCAACGTTCGCGCGATCCACAAATCGCTGTTCGACGGCACCCTGCAAGGTATCGAGCGTACCGACAAGAGCGCCTTCAGCTTCCAGGGTCACCCGGAAGCCAGCCCTGGCCCGAACGACGTAGCGCCATTGTTCGATCGCTTCATCACCGAGATGGCCAAGCGACGCTGATCGCTCGCCCTGATGTAGCAAAGCTTGAGGGTGGCCCCGTACCGGCGGCCCCCTCAAGGCTTCAGAGATTGAACAAGACGGCTTGCCGACTGACCTGCGGATTTGAGTGACAAACCCATGCCAAAACGTACAGACATTAAAAGCATCCTGATTCTCGGCGCTGGCCCGATCGTGATCGGCCAGGCCTGCGAATTCGACTACTCCGGCGCCCAGGCCTGCAAAGCCCTGCGCGAAGAGGGTTACCGCGTCATCCTGGTGAACTCCAACCCGGCCACCATCATGACCGACCCGGCCATGGCCGACGCCACCTACATCGAGCCGATCAAGTGGCAGACCGTTGCCAAGATCATCGAGAAAGAGCGTCCGGACGCGCTGCTGCCGACCATGGGTGGCCAGACCGCTCTGAACTGCGCCCTGGACCTGGAGCGCGAAGGCGTTCTGGAGAAGTTCGGCGTAGAGATGATCGGTGCCAACGCCGACACCATCGACAAGGCTGAAGACCGCTCGCGTTTCGACAAGGCGATGAAGTCCATCGGCCTGGCGTGCCCGCGTTCCGGTATCGCCCACAGCATGGAAGAGGCCAATGCGGTCCTCGAGAAGCTCGGCTTCCCGTGCATCATCCGTCCGTCCTTCACCATGGGCGGCACCGGTGGCGGTATCGCTTACAACCGTGAAGAGTTCGAAGAAATCTGCGCCCGTGGTCTGGACCTGTCGCCGACCAAAGAGCTGCTGATCGACGAATCGCTGATCGGCTGGAAAGAATACGAGATGGAGGTTGTCCGCGATAAGAAGGACAACTGCATCATCGTCTGCTCCATCGAAAACTTCGACCCGATGGGCGTGCACACCGGTGACTCGATCACCGTGGCTCCTGCACAGACCCTGACCGACAAGGAATACCAGATCCTGCGTAACGCCTCCCTGGCGGTACTGCGCGAGATCGGCGTGGAAACCGGCGGTTCCAACGTTCAGTTCGGTATCTGCCCGAACACCGGCCGCATGGTCGTGATCGAGATGAACCCGCGAGTATCGCGTTCTTCGGCCCTGGCTTCGAAGGCCACCGGCTTCCCGATCGCCAAGGTCGCGGCCAAGCTGGCTGTGGGTTACACCCTCGACGAGCTGTCGAACGACATCACCGGCGGCAAGACCCCGGCGTCCTTCGAACCGTCCATCGACTACGTCGTCACCAAGTTGCCACGCTTCGCTTTCGAGAAGTTCGCCAAGGCTGACGCGCGCCTGACCACCCAGATGAAGTCGGTGGGTGAAGTCATGGCCATCGGCCGTACCTTCCAGGAATCCCTGCAGAAAGCCCTGCGTGGCCTGGAAGTGGGCGTTTGCGGCCTGGACGAGAAGGTTGATCTGGCCAACCCGGAAAGCATGAGCGTACTCAAGCGCGAGCTGACCGTGCCGGGTGCCGAGCGTATCTGGTACGTGGCGGACGCCATGCGCGCCGGCATGACCGTCGAAGACATCTTCGGCATGACCATGATCGACCCTTGGTTCCTGGTGCAGATGGAAGACCTGATCAAGGAAGAAGAGAAGGTCAAGACCCTGGGTCTGACCAGCATCGACCGCGATCTGATGTTCCGCCTCAAGCGCAAAGGCTTCTCCGATATGCGCCTGGCCAAATTGCTGGGGGTGACCGAGAAGAGCCTGCGCGCTCACCGTCACAAGCTGGAAATCTTCCCGGTCTACAAGCGCGTCGACACCTGCGCCGCCGAGTTCGCCACCGATACTGCCTACCTCTACTCGACGTACGAGGAAGAGTGCGAAGCGGCGCCATCGGGTCGCGACAAGATCATGATCCTGGGTGGCGGTCCGAACCGTATCGGCCAGGGCATCGAGTTCGACTACTGCTGCGTACACGCGGCACTGGCCCTGCGCGATGACGGCTACGAGACCATCATGGTCAACTGCAACCCGGAAACCGTTTCCACCGACTATGACACTTCCGATCGCCTGTACTTCGAACCAGTGACCCTGGAAGACGTGCTGGAAATCGTTCGCGTCGAGAAGCCGAAAGGCGTGATCGTCCAGTACGGCGGCCAGACTCCACTGAAGCTGGCTCGCGCCCTGGAAGCCGCCGGCGTGCCGATCATCGGTACCAGCCCTGACGCCATCGACCGTGCCGAAGACCGTGAGCGCTTCCAGCAGATGGTCCAGCGCCTGAACCTGCGTCAGCCGCCAAACGCCACCGTGCGCAGCGAAGATGAAGCGATTCGTGCCGCCAGCAAGATCGGTTACCCGCTGGTGGTGCGCCCGTCCTATGTACTGGGCGGTCGTGCGATGGAAATCGTCTACGAAGAAGAAGAACTCAAGCGCTACCTGCGCGAAGCGGTGCAAGTGTCCAACGACAGCCCGGTGCTGCTGGACCACTTCCTCAACTGCGCCATCGAGATGGACGTGGATGCGGTCTGCGACGGCAAAGACGTTGTGATCGGCGCGATCATGCAGCACATCGAGCAGGCTGGTGTTCACTCCGGTGACTCCGCGTGCTCGCTGCCGCCGTACTCGCTGCCAGCGCACATCCAGGACGAGATGCGTGACCAGGTCAAGAAAATGGCCCTGGAACTGGGCGTAATCGGCCTGATGAACGTTCAGTTGGCGCTGCAAGGCGACGACATCTATGTCATCGAAGTCAACCCGCGTGCTTCCCGTACGGTGCCGTTCGTTTCCAAGTGCATCGGTGTTTCCCTGGCAATGATCGCGGCTCGCGTCATGGCCGGTAAGACCTTGAAGGAAATCGGCTTCACCAAGGAAATCATCCCGAACTTCTACAGCGTGAAAGAGGCGGTGTTCCCGTTCGCCAAATTCCCTGGCGTTGACCCGATCCTCGGCCCGGAGATGAAGTCCACCGGTGAAGTGATGGGCGTGGGCGACACCTTCGGTGAAGCGTTCGCCAAGGCCCAGATGGGTGCCAGCGAAGTGCTGCCGACCGGCGGTACTGCGTTCATCAGCGTACGTGACGACGACAAGCCGCTGGTTGCGGGCGTGGCCCGTGATCTGATCAACTTGGGCTTCGAAGTGGTTGCCACTGCCGGTACTGCCAAGCTGATCGAGGCGGCAGGCCTGAAAGTGCGCCGTGTGAACAAGGTGACCGAAGGTCGTCCGCATGTGGTCGACATGATCAAGAATGACGAAGTCACGCTGATCATCAACACCACCGAAGGTCGTCAGTCGATCGCTGATTCGTACTCCATTCGTCGTAATGCCTTGCAGCACAAGATTTACTGCACCACCACCATTGCTGCTGGCGAAGCCATCTGTGAAGCGCTGAAATTCGGTCCCGAGAAGACCGTGCGCCGCTTGCAGGATCTACACGCAGGATTGAAGGCATGAGCATAACGAAGTACCCAATGACCGTTCAGGGCGCTCGCGCCCTGGAAGAAGAGCACACTCACCTGACCAAGGTCGTTCGTCCGAAGCTCAGCCAGGACATCGGTACGGCCCGCGAGTTGGGTGACTTGAAGGAAAACGCCGAATACCACGCTGCCCGTGAGCAGCAGGGTATGGTCGAGGCGCGCATTCGTGACATCGAGGGCCGGATTCAGAATCAGGTCATCATTGATGTCACGACCATTCCTCACACTGGCAAGGTTATCTTCGGTACCACCGTCGAAATCGCCAACGTCGAGACTGATGAAAGCGTCACTTACCACATCGTGGGTGAGGATGAAGCTGACTTCAAACTTGGCAAGATTTCGGTCGGCTCGCCCCTGGCTCGTGCCTTGATCGGCAAGGAAGAGGGCGATGTGGTTGCGGTGAAAACGCCAAGTGGCGTTATCGAGTACGAGATTGTCGAAGTTCGCCACATCTGAAAGCCGGCGCCCGTTTCATGCGGGCGCCATGCTTTGGCAACTGACCCAGATGTTGTGGGTCGGCGGCCTGTGGCTGTTGCAAATCGGTCTGTTGCCGGTGCTGGGGCGAATTGGCCTGGCGCCGCTGCTGATCGACGAAATCGCAGGCATGCTCAATACGCTGGTAGTGGGATTCGCTACGGCGTGTGTGATTTTTCAGGCTTTGGTGCTGGTTAAGGCCGAGGGCCGTGCCAGTCTATGGCGGGATATTCGCGGGCAACTGCTGTTGATGGCGCTGTGTGCGTGCGCGATGTACTTCGCGGTGCGTTTCGGCTGGCCGGATGCGCTGCGTTGGCAGGCGTTCAGCTATCTTGTCCTGGGCTTTTCCGGGCTGGTGCTGGTGTTGCAGCCGGTGCCGGGATGGAGTGGCAGGGTGCGCGAAGCACACCCTTGACCCTTGTCATCACTTGAAGCGATGGACGTTCGACAGCTGCTTGTTGACGCTGAAGTTCTTGCGGTAGATCAGTGCCATCTTGCCGATGACCTGGACCAGATCCGCTTTGCCGACCTTGCAGAGCTCTGCAATGGACGCCAGGCGCGATTCGCGATCGAGGATGTTGAGCTTGATCTTGATCAGCTCGTGATCCGCCAATGCGCGTTCGAGTTCGGCTAACACACCTTCAGTCAAACCATTGTCTGCCACAATCAATACTGGTTTCAGATGGTGGCCAATGGATTTGTACTGTTTCTTCTGCTCTTGAGTGAGCGGCATAATCTGACCCCTGCGTCTGATCTTGTAAAAAGCGGCGGCCAGTTTACCCGAGCGAGTCCGGGACCGCCCAGTTAATCACGACCCGTTTTATTTCCGAGGTATCCCGTGGCCCGTTCCAAGACAAGCCTTAACTGGCTGAAAGAACATTTCAACGACCCATTCGTCAAAATGGCACAAAAAGACGGGTACCGTTCCCGCGCCAGCTACAAATTGCTGGAGATCCAGGAAAAGGATCGTCTGATCCGTCCGGGCATGAGCGTAATTGACCTTGGTGCGGCTCCCGGTGGGTGGTCCCAGGTGACCAGTCGTCTGATTGGCGGGCAGGGTACGCTGATCGCTTCTGACATTCTGGAAATGGACAGCATCCCGGACGTGACCTTCATTCAGGGCGACTTTACCGAGGACGCCGTGCTGGCCCAGATCCTCGATGCCGTCGGAAATAAGGAAGTAGACCTTGTGATTTCCGATATGGCCCCCAATATGAGTGGATTACCGGCCGTAGACATGCCACGAGCGATGTTCCTGTGCGAATTGGCACTGGATCTTTCGACTCGGGTGCTCAAGCCCGGTGGTGATTTTTTGATCAAGATCTTCCAGGGCGAAGGCTTCGACGAGTTCCACAAGAGCGTTCGCCAGCAGTTCGACAAGGTGCAGATGCGCAAGCCGACCTCGTCGCGCGACCGTTCTCGCGAGCAGTACCTGCTGGGTCGCGGTTTCCGCGGGCGCAGTGAAGGTTGAGTGAATTTTCGATCAGGGTGATAGGTTTTTTGTATTACGCCTTGTCAGAATTAGCGAATATTGTGTAGGAAGTGTTTCACAAAGGGTTACAGACGGCGCCTGCCAAGTTGTAGGTAATGTAGTAAGTTAGGCCGGTGAATATCATGCGAAGCGCGCGTCAGTAGCGGAGCTTGCTTCAGAGGGTAGTTAATTGAACGATATGGCAAAGAATCTGATCCTGTGGTTGATCATCGCGGCTGTCCTGGTGACGGTGATGAACAACTTCTCCAGCCCTAACGAGCCGCAGACCCTCAACTATTCCGACTTCATCCAGCAGGTCAAGGATGGCAAGGTCGAGCGCGTGGCGGTTGATGGCTACGTGATTACAGGCAAGCGCAACGATGGCGACAGCTTCAAGACCATTCGTCCCGCGATCCAGGACAACGGCCTGATCGGTGACCTGGTGGATAACCACGTCGTAGTCGAAGGCAAGCAGCCTGAACAGCAATCCATCTGGACTCAGCTTCTGGTCGCCAGCTTCCCTATCCTCGTGATCATCGCCGTATTCATGTTCTTCATGCGGCAGATGCAGGGCGGTGCCGGTGGCAAGGGCGGGCCGATGAGCTTCGGTAAAAGCAAGGCGCGCCTGCTCTCGGAAGATCAGGTGAAAACGACCCTGGCTGACGTCGCCGGTTGCGACGAAGCCAAGGAAGAAGTCGGCGAGCTTGTCGAGTTCCTGCGTGATCCGGGCAAGTTCCAGCGCCTGGGTGGCCGCATTCCTCGCGGTGTGCTGATGGTCGGTCCACCGGGTACTGGTAAAACCTTGCTGGCCAAGGCCATCGCTGGCGAAGCCAAAGTACCGTTCTTCACCATCTCCGGTTCCGACTTCGTCGAAATGTTCGTCGGTGTTGGTGCCAGCCGTGTTCGCGATATGTTCGAACAGGCCAAGAAGCACGCTCCATGCATCATCTTCATCGACGAGATCGACGCCGTTGGTCGCCATCGTGGTGCTGGCATGGGTGGTGGTCATGACGAGCGCGAGCAAACGCTCAACCAGTTGCTGGTTGAGATGGACGGCTTTGAGATGAATGACGGCATCATCGTGATTGCCGCGACCAACCGTCCTGATGTACTGGACCCTGCGTTGCTGCGTCCGGGCCGTTTCGACCGACAGGTTGTGGTCGGTCTGCCGGACATCCGTGGTCGCGAACAGATTCTCAAGGTTCACATGCGCAAAGTGCCGATGGGTGACGACGTTGCCCCGGCCGTGATCGCTCGTGGTACTCCAGGCTTCTCCGGTGCTGATCTGGCCAACCTGGTGAACGAGGCGTCGTTGTTCGCTGCCCGTGCCGGCAAGCGCATCGTCGAAATGAAAGAGTTCGAACTGGCGAAAGACAAGATCATGATGGGTGCCGAGCGCAAATCCATGGTCATGTCCGAGAAAGAAAAACAGAACACGGCTTATCACGAAGCGGGCCACGCCATCGTGGGTCGTGTCGTGCCTGAGCACGATCCGGTGTACAAGGTGTCGATCATCCCGCGCGGTCGTGCGCTGGGTGTGACCATGTTCCTGCCGGAAGAAGACCGCTACAGCCTGTCCAAGCGCGCACTGATCAGCCAGATCTGCTCGCTGTACGGCGGTCGTATCGCTGAAGAAATGACCCTGGGCTTCGACGGCGTGACCACCGGTGCCTCCAACGACATCATGCGCGCCAGCCAGATTGCGCGGAACATGGTGACCAAGTGGGGGCTTTCGGAAAAACTCGGTCCGTTGATGTACGCCGAAGAAGAGGGTGAAGTGTTCCTCGGTCGCGGCGGTGGCGGTCAGGGTGCAAGCTTCTCTGGTGAGACAGCCAAGCTGATCGACTCCGAAGTGCGCAGCATCATCGATCAGTGCTACGGCACGGCGAAGCAGATTCTCACGGACAACCGTGACAAGCTCGATGCGATGGCCGATGCCTTGATGAAGTACGAAACCATCGATGCCGAGCAGATCGACGACATCATGGCGGGTCGTTCGCCTCGCGAGCCGCGCGACTGGTCGGGTGGCACGGGCACTTCCGGTACCCCGCCGGCGGTGCAGGATGAGCGTCCGGAAACACCGATCGGTGGTCCTGCTGCTGACGTATAAGGTTTGAAATGACTTCTGTTCAGTCCTCGACCCGGTTGCCTTGCGGCAACCGGGTTCTTGATTTGGCCCAGACGCATGTCATGGGTATTCTCAATGTCACTCCTGATTCTTTCTCCGATGGCGGCCAATATAGCCAGCTCGACGCGGCCATGCGCCACGCCGAAGCCATGGTGGCGGCCGGCGCGACGCTGATCGATGTCGGTGGCGAGTCCACTCGTCCCGGTGCCAGAGTGGTGTCACCACTGGAGGAGCTGGAGCGCGTAGCCCCCATCGTCGAGCGCATCAGTCGCGAGCTGGATGTGATCATATCGGTCGATACCTCAACGCCAGCCGTCATGCGTGAAGCTGCGCGCCTGGGTGCCGGGTTGATCAATGACGTACGTTCGTTGCGTCGTGATGGTGCTCTGGATGCAGCGGCAGCCACCGGGCTTCCGGTTTGTCTGATGCACATGCTGGGCGAGCCGGGCGATATGCAGGACAATCCGCAGTATCAGGACGTTACAAGGGAGGTTGGAGAGTTTCTCGCCGAGCGCATGCATCAGTGTTCATTGGTGGGTATTCCCGCTGAGCGGGTCATTCTTGACCCCGGCTTTGGCTTCGCTAAAACCTTGCAGCACAATCTAAGCTTGTTCAAACATATGGAGGCCTTGCATGCCTTGGGGCGGCCCTTGTTGGTCGGGGTTTCTCGAAAGAGCATGATTGGTCAGGCGTTGAGTCGTCCGGTGGGGGACCGACTGTATGGCGGTTTGGCGCTCGCGGCGCTGGCTTTGGCGAAAGGTGCGCGTATATTGCGCGTCCATGATGTAGCCGAAACAGTGGATGTGGTGCGGATGATCGCCGCAGTGGAATCAGCCGAATAAGAATGATGGAGCACTTATGAGCAAAAAATATTTTGGCACCGATGGTATTCGTGGACGTGTTGGTCAATACCCGATTACCCCTGATTTCATGCTCAAGCTCGGCTGGGCTGCTGGCATGGCTTTCCGCAAGATGGGCGCCTGCAAGGTGCTGGTCGGCAAGGACACTCGAATTTCCGGCTACATGTTTGAGTCGGCGCTTGAAGCAGGGCTGACGTCGGCAGGTGCCGATGTGATGCTGCTGGGGCCTATGCCGACTCCGGCAATCGCCTATCTGACGCGTACTTTTCATGCCGAGGCAGGCATCGTCATCAGTGCGTCGCACAATCCGCATGATGATAATGGCATCAAGTTCTTCTCCGGCAAGGGCACCAAGCTCCCGGATGAAGTCGAACTGATGATCGAAGAGTTGCTCGATACGCCGATGACCGTGGTTGAGTCGAGCAAGATCGGCAAGGTTTCGCGAATCAACGATGCGTCGGGGCGCTATATCGAGTTCTGCAAGAGCAGCGTGCCGACCGGCACCAGCTTCACGGGCCTGAAGATCGTCATCGACTGCGCTCACGGCGCGACCTACAAAGTGGCGCCGAGCGTGTTCCGCGAGTTGGGCGCTGAAGTCGTCGTGCTGTCGGCGCAACCCAATGGATTGAACATCAACGACAATTGCGGTTCGACCCATATGGGGCCGCTGCAGGCTGCCGTCGTGGCTGAGAAGGCCGATCTGGGCATTGCTTTCGATGGCGACGGTGACCGCGTCCAGATGGTCGATCACACCGGTGCGGTGGTGGATGGTGATGAGCTGCTGTTCATCATTGCCCGTGACCTGCATGAGCGCGACAAGCTTCAAGGCGGCGTGGTCGGAACCTTGATGAGTAACCTGGGGCTGGAGCTGGCCCTGGCTGACCTGGGTATTCCATTGGTGCGTGCCAACGTCGGTGACCGCTATGTCATTGCCGAGCTGCTGGAGCGCAACTGGATCGTGGGTGGTGAAAACTCCGGGCACATCGTGTGCTTCAGTCACACCACCACCGGTGATGCAATCATTGCGGCGCTTCAGGTGTTGATGGCGCTGCGATCGCGTGACGAAAGTCTGGCGCAATCCCGGCAGGCGCTGCGCAAGTGCCCTCAGGTGTTGATCAATGTGCGATTCGGTGGCGGCGCAAGCCCTCTTGATCATCCGTCGGTCAAGGAAGCCAGCGAGCGGGTGACCAAGGCCATGGCGGGTCGCGGGCGTGTGCTGTTGCGCAAGTCAGGAACCGAACCGCTGGTGCGTGTGATGGTCGAAGGCGAAGACGAAACGCAGGTTCGTGGCTATGCCGAAGAGCTGGCAAAACTGGTTACTGAAGTTTCTGCCTGAATTCGGCTTGCCAGCCATGATTGTGTTGGGTAACATCTGCGCCCACTTTGACCGACGAGGTACAGCATGCGTCGCCCTATGGTAGCTGGTAACTGGAAGATGCACGGTACCCGCGCCAGCGTCGCTGAGCTGATCAACGGCCTTCGTGACTTGGCGTTGCCGAGCAGTGTTGATGTCGCGGTATTCCCGCCTTTGCTGCATATCAATCAAGTGATTGATGGCCTGGAAGGAAAGTCGATTTCGGTCGGTGCGCAGAATTCTGCGGTGGAATCCGGACAAGGTGCGTTGACCGGTGAAGTTGCACCGAGTCAGTTGGTGGATGCAGGTTGTTCCCTGGTACTTGTCGGGCACTCCGAACGCCGCCAGATCATGGGCGAGCAGGACGCAGTGCTGATCCGCAAGTTCGCAGCGGCACAGGCATGTGGCTTGATTCCGGTGTTGTGCATAGGGGAGACCCTTGAGCAGCGTGAAGCCGGAAAAACTCTTGAGGTTGTCTCGCGTCAGCTGGGCAGTATCATCGAGGAGCTGGGTGTTGGTGTCTTTGCCAAGGCAGTGATCGCTTACGAGCCGGTCTGGGCCATTGGCACCGGGCTGACTGCAACGCCACAACAGGCGCAGGATGTGCATGCAGCCATTCGCGCCCAGTTGGCGGCAGAGAATTCTGAAGTCGCACAAGGTGTGCGGCTTCTATACGGCGGCAGCGTGAAGGCGGCCAATGCGGTCGAACTGTTCGGCATGCCGGATATCGATGGGGGTCTCATTGGTGGGGCTTCCCTGAATGCAGATGAGTTCGGTGCGATCTGTCGCGCCGCGGGAAACTGAAAAAATGCTGGAAACAGTCGTAGTCGTTTTTCATCTGCTGGGTGCATTGGGCGTAGTAGCTCTGGTTTTGCTGCAGCAGGGTAAAGGTGCGGATGCTGGCGCGTCTTTCGGAGCAGGTGCTTCAAATACTGTGTTCGGAAGCCAAGGTTCCTCTACCTTTCTTAGTAAGTTTACTGCTATACTTGCCGCAGGTTTTTTCATAACCAGCTTGGGGTTAGGTTACTTTGCTAAAGAGAAGGCTCACCAGCTGACTCAAGTAGGTCTCCCAAATCCAGCGGTACTGGAAGTTCCAAAGCAACAACCGGCTTCTGATGATGTCCCGGTGCTTCAAGAGCAAAAGTCGGCTACTCCAGCGACTGACGTGCCTCCAGCTCAAGAGCAGAAGTAAGAAGGGTTTCAAACGTAGTATTGCCGAGGTGGTGGAATTGGTAGACACGCAACCTTGAGGTGGTTGTGCCCATAGGGTGTAGGGGTTCGAGTCCCCTTCTCGGTACCAATTAGTCAGGAGAGCCCGCTGTTGCGGGCTTTCTTGCAGGTGGAAGGTTACATTGACCCTGTAGGGGATCGGTCGTATACTTCCGCCCCAGCTTTGTCGCGGGGTGGAGCAGTCTGGTAGCTCGTCGGGCTCATAACCCGAAGGTCGTCGGTTCAAATCCGGCCCCCGCAACCAGTTTAAGGAGCCCCTTTTAAGGGGCTTTTTGTTAGCTGGACACTTTCAACGCCGCTGTTCGACGGCGTTTCAAGGATGGGCGTTTCGCCCATTTTTTTATTTTGCATAGCATGCACATACATGCACTAGGGGGTTCAGGTGTCGAGCAAGCTAGAAGAGTTGCAGGCCTTGCTGGCCCCGGTGGTCGTGGCCCTAGGCTATGAATGCTGGGGTATCGAGTTTTCGGCTCAGGGTCGTCACTCGATGTTGCGCGTTTATATCGATAAAGAAGGCGGCGTGCTGGTGGACGATTGCGCCATCGTCAGCCGTCAGATCAGCGGTGTGCTGGATGTTGAAGATCCAATCTCCGTTGAGTACACCCTTGAAGTTTCCTCGCCTGGCATGGAACGCCCTCTGTTCACTCTTGAGCAGTTTGCAAAATTTGCCGGTGAACAAGTGAAGATCAAGCTGCGCTCGCCTTTTGAAGGACGACGCAACTTTCAGGGCCTTCTGCGCGGCGTAGAAGAGCAGGATGTCGTGGTGCAGGTAGATGACCATGAGTTCCTGTTGCCGATCGATATGATCGACAAGGCCAACATTATTCCCAGTTTTGACTGAGGCGTGCCAGATACTGCGGATCCCGCGGATCCAATGGCTTGCGAAAGGCGAGGCGTACGATGAGCAAAGAAGTACTGCTGGTTGTTGAGTCGGTATCCAATGAAAAGGGCGTACCGGCAAACGTGATTTTTGAAGCGCTGGAGCTGGCCCTGGCCACTGCTACCAAGAAGCGTTTCGAAGACGAAGTTGATCTGCGTGTGGAAATCAACCGCCACACGGGTGCATACGAGACATTCCGTCGCTGGACGGTCGTCGAAGAAGCAGACCTGGACGATCCGGCCATCGAAACCTGGCCGAGCAAGGTTGCCGAAACGCATCCTGGTGCCAAGGTCGGTGACGTCGTAGAAGAGAAGATCGAGTCCATCGAGTTCGGCCGCATCGCTGCACAGACTGCCAAGCAGGTCATCGTGCAGAAAGTTCGCGAAGCCGAGCGCGCTCAGGTTGTTGACGCTTACCGCGAGCGCCTGGGTGAAATCATCTCCGGCACCGTGAAAAAAGTCACCCGCGACAACGTGATCGTTGATCTGGGCAACAACGCTGAAGCGTTGCTGGCCCGTGAAGACATCATTTCTCGCGAAACTTTCCGGGTTGGCGTGCGTCTGCGTGCGCTGCTCAAGGAAATCCGCACCGAGAACCGCGGCCCGCAGCTGATCCTGTCGCGTACCGCGCCGGAAATGCTGATCGAGTTGTTCCGCATCGAAGTGCCGGAAATCGCCGAAGGCCTGATCGAAGTAATGGCTGCGTCCCGCGACCCGGGTTCGCGCGCCAAGATCGCGGTCCGCTCCAAGGACAAACGCATTGATCCGCAAGGCGCTTGCATCGGTATGCGCGGTTCGCGCGTCCAGGCAGTGTCCGGCGAGTTGGGCGGTGAGCGTGTGGACATCGTCCTGTGGGACGATAACCCGGCTCAGTTCGTGATCAATGCAATGTCGCCGGCTGAAGTGGCGGCAATTATCGTTGACGAAGATGCCCATGCAATGGACATCGCCGTTGGCGCAGACAATCTGGCTCAGGCCATCGGTCGCGGTGGTCAGAACGTGCGTCTGGCCAGCCAGTTGACTGGCTGGACCCTGAACGTGATGACCGAATCGGACATCCAGGCTAAGCAGCAAGCAGAAACCGGCGACATCCTGCGCAACTTCATCGACGAGCTGGAAGTCGACGAAGACCTGGCACAGGTGCTGGTAGATGAAGGCTTCACCAGCCTGGAAGAGATTGCCTACGTACCGTTGGAAGAAATGCTCAACATCGACGGCTTTGACGAAGAAACCGTCAACGAGCTTCGCGCTCGTGCCAAGGATCGTTTGTTGACCAAAGCCATCGCTACTGAGGAAAAGCTGGCAGACGCCCATCCGGCCGAAGACCTGCTCTCGCTTGAGGGTATGGACAAGGATTTGGCGATGGAACTGGCGGTGCGCGGCGTAATTACCCGCGAAGACCTGGCCGAGCAGTCTATTGACGACCTGCTCGACATCGACGGCATTGACGATGATCGTGCCGGCAAGTTGATCATGGCCGCCCGAGCCCACTGGTTCGAGTAATTAGGCGCGGCCTGAGGAGAGAAGTGCATGACGCAAGTCACGGTGAAACAACTGGCCGATGAGGTCAAAACACCGGTAGAGCGCCTGTTGCAGCAGATGCGTGAGGCAGGTCTGCCGCACACCGCCGCCGAAGAACATGTGACTGACAGTGAGAAGCAATCGTTGCTGACTCACTTGAAAAGCAGCCACAAGGCGAAAGTGGAAGAACCACGCAAGATTACGCTGCAGCGTAAAACCACCAGCACCCTGCGTGTTGCTGGCAGCAAGAGCATCAGCGTTGAAGTACGCAAGAAGAAGGTCTTCGTACAGCGCAGCCCGGAAGAAATCGAAGCCGAGCGCAAGCGTGAACTGGATGAACGTCGCGCAGTAGAAAATGCTGCTCGTCAGAAGGCTGAAGAAGAAGCCAAGCGTCGCGCCGAAGAAGAAGCGCGTCGCCAGCCTGCTGCTGCGTCGACCGCTCAAGCCGTACCTGTTGCAGCGCCTGCTGCGGTGGCCGAGCCAGTTCGCGAAAGCGCACCGGTTGTGGCGGCTGCTCCAGCGCCTGCGGCCGATACCCGCAAGCGTGACGAACAGCGCCGTCCGGACAAGCCACGTGCCGACGACAGCAATCGTCGCGGTAGCGGCGATGGCGAGCGCAAAAACGCTCCGCATCGTGCTTCGGTCAAGGAAAAGGCTCCGGCTCCACGTGTTGCCCCACGTACTACCGACGAAGAAAGCGATAGCTTCCGTCGTGGTGGTCGCGGCAAGGCCAAGCTGAAGAAGCGCAACGCCCACGGTTTCCAGAGCCCTACCGGCCCTGTCGTGCGCGAAGTGAAGATCGGCGAAACCATCACTGTTGGCGATCTCGCCCAGCAGATGTCGGTGAAGGCTGCTGAAATCATCAAGTTCATGTTCAAACTGGGTACTCCAGCGACCATCAACCAGGTACTGGATCAGGAAACTGCCCAGTTGGTTGCCGAAGAACTGGGCCACAAAGTGACCCTGGTCAGCGACACCGCCCTGGAAGACTCCCTGGCCGAGTCCCTGAAGTTTGAAGGCGAGGCAGTTTCCCGTGCACCAGTCGTGACCGTAATGGGCCACGTTGACCACGGTAAGACTTCCCTGCTCGACTACATCCGTCGTGCCAAGGTTGCTGCTGGCGAAGCCGGTGGTATCACCCAGCACATCGGCGCATACCACGTTGAAACCGACCGTGGCATGGTGACGTTCCTCGACACCCCTGGTCACGCTGCGTTTACCGCAATGCGTGCCCGTGGTGCCAAGGCGACCGACATCGTGATCCTGGTGGTTGCAGCGGACGACGGCGTGATGCCGCAGACCATTGAAGCTGTCCAGCACGCGGTAGCGGCTGGTGTGCCACTGGTTGTTGCAGTGAACAAGATCGACAAGCCAGGTGCTGACCTCGATCGCATCCGTAGCGAACTGTCGGTTCACGGCGTGACGTCGGAAGAGTGGGGTGGTGACACTCCGTTCGTACCGGTCTCGGCGAAGATGGGTACTGGCGTCGACGAACTGCTCGAAGCCGTATTGCTGCAAGCCGAAGTTCTGGAACTGACTGCAACTCCTTCGGCTCCTGGCCGTGGCGTTGTGGTTGAGTCCCGTCTGGACAAGGGCCGTGGCCCGGTGGCTACCGTTCTGGTTCAAGACGGTACCCTGCGCCAAGGCGACATGGTCCTGGTCGGTTCGAACTATGGCCGTGTACGTGCCATGCTCGACGAGAACGGCAAGCCAATCAAGGAAGCCGGTCCGGCCATCCCTGTCGAGATCCTCGGCCTGGACGGTACCCCGGATGCTGGCGACGAGATGAGCGTGGTTGCCGACGAGAAGAAAGCCCGTGAAGTGGCTCTGTTCCGTCAAGGCAAGTTCCGCGAAGTCAAGCTGGCCCGTGCTCACGCCGGCAAGCTGGAAAACATCTTCGAAAACATGGGTCAGGAAGAGAAGAAGACGCTCAACATCGTCCTCAAATCCGACGTCCGTGGTTCGCTGGAAGCGTTGAACGGTGCCTTGAACGGCCTGGGTAACGACGAAGTGCAAGTGCGTGTAGTGGGTGGCGGTGTCGGTGGTATCACCGAATCCGACGCCAACCTGGCACTGGCCTCCAACGCTGTACTGTTCGGCTTCAACGTGCGTGCCGATGCCGGCGCGCGCAAGATCGTCGAGCAGGAAGGTCTGGATATGCGTTACTACAACGTGATCTACGACATCATCGAAGACGTCAAGAAAGCCCTGACCGGTATGCTCGGCAGCGATGTTCGCGAGAATATCCTGGGTATCGCCGAAGTGCGTGACGTGTTCCGTTCGCCGAAGTTTGGCGCGATCGCCGGTTGCATGGTTATCGAAGGTGTTGTGCACCGTAACCGTCCGATCCGTGTACTGCGTGAAGACATCGTTATCTTCGAAGGCGAGCTGGAATCCCTGCGCCGCTTCAAGGATGACGCTTCCGAAGTACGTGCCGGCATGGAATGCGGTATCGGCGTGAAGAGCTACAACGACGTCAAGGTCGGTGACAAGATCGAAGTCTTCGAGAAGGTGCAGGTTGCTCGCAGCCTCTAATTCGCGCACTTCAGGAGCCGTGACGGGTCGTCGCATGCAAATGCGCAGCTCGTCACCAGGACTCTAAACGCAACGCCCGGTCTGGCTTTTGTCAGGCCGGGCGTTTGCCGCTTTCAGACCTCACGGGTTTCACCGTGGGGCAGTAACAGGTAACAAGACATGGCAAAAGAATATAGCCGTACCCAACGCATCGGCGATCAGATGCAGCGCGAGCTTGCACAACTGATCCGTCGTGAAGTCAAAGACCCGCGCGTCGGCCTGGTCACCATTACCGCAGTGGAAGTCAGCCGTGACGTCGGTCACGCCAAGATCTTCATCACCGTGATGGGGCAGGACAGCGCCGAAGAAATTGCACAAAGCATCAAGGTGCTCAACTCCGCCGCCGGTTTCCTGCGTATGCAGCTGGCTCGCGAGATGAAACTGCGCAGCGTTCCACAGCTGCACTTCCACTACGACGAAAGCGTCGTGCGTGGTGCGCATCTGTCGGCATTGATCGAGCGCGCAGTGGCTGAAGACAATCAGCATCCGGTTGCGGCAGAAGCCGAAGACACCAAGGAGTAATCGGTGGCTCAGGTCAAACGTATCCGTCGTAACGTCAGCGGCATTATCCTTCTCGACAAGCCGCTGGGGTTCACCTCCAACGCGGCCTTGCAGAAAGTTCGCTGGTTGCTGAACGCCGAAAAGGCAGGTCATACCGGCAGTCTCGATCCCTTGGCCACCGGCGTGTTGCCGCTGTGCTTTGGCGAGGCCACCAAGTTCTCACAATACCTGCTCGACTCCGACAAGGGTTATGAAACCCTGGCGCAACTGGGCAAGACCACCACCACGGCGGATGCCGAGGGTGAAGTTTTGCAGGAACGCCCGGTGACCGTTGGTCGCCCCGATATCGAGGCTGTACTGCCGAAATTTCGTGGGCAAATCAGTCAGATACCGCCGATGTACTCGGCGCTCAAGCGTGATGGCCAGCCGCTGTACAAGCTGGCTCGTGCAGGCGAAGTAGTGGAGCGCGAACCGCGTTCTGTTACTATTACGCGCTTGGAATTACTGGCCTTCGAAGGTGATACTGCGCGGCTGGCGGTGGATTGCACTAAAGGCACCTATATCCGCACCCTGGTGGAGGATATCGGTGAGCAACTCGGTTGTGGCGCTTACGTTGCAGAACTGCGACGTACCCAGGCCGGGCCATTCACCCTGGCGCAGACGGTTACCCTCGAAGAGCTGGAAGCGGTACATGCCGAAGGCGGCAACGAAGCGGTCGATCGCTTCCTGATGCCATCGGACAGCGGCCTGCTGGATTGGCCACTGTTGCAGTTCTCGGAAGCGAGTGCGTTCTACTGGCTCAACGGCCAGCCGGTACGTGCCCCGGATGCTCCGAAGTTCGGCATGGTGCGGGTACAGGATCACAATGGTCGCTTCATCGGTATCGGTGAAGTGAGCGAAGACGGGCGCATCGCGCCGCGTCGACTGATTCGGTCAGAATGACCGAAACCAGTCTGTGTAACAGCAGGCTGGCGAGGGTGGCTGTCAACAGGCACGGTCACTACTCATTTTTAGATACAGGGATTTGTCCCTGGCCTGTTGAAACTGTTTTTCGACAAACAGTTTCCTGATAAAAGGATTGCCTCATGGCTCTCGACGTTCAAGAAAAAGCTCAAATCGTAGCTGACTACCAGCAAGCTGTTGGTGACACCGGTTCGCCAGAAGTGCAAGTTGCACTGCTGACCGCCAACATCAACAAACTGCAAGGTCACTTCAAGGCCAACGGTAAAGACCACCACTCCCGTCGTGGTCTGATCCGCATGGTTAACCAGCGTCGTAAGCTGCTGGACTACCTGAAAGGCAAGGATCTGGGTCGCTATCAGACTCTGATCGGTCGCCTGGGTCTGCGTCGCTAATAAGCGATTGCGCTAGAGGTTGGTTGTCTGTCGTGCACCAGCGGGTTTCCCGTTGGCGCATGGCAGGCTCCCAGCCTCAAGTTTTATCTGGATACCTGCTTTGCCTGAGTAGCACCTGGACAAACCGGTCGGGCCGATTCCCGACATTGCCCAAGAATTTCGCAAGAAACCAGTTCCCCCAAGAGCCACAAAGAAGGTAGGACACCGTGAACCCGGTAATCAAAAAATTCCAGTTCGGTCAGTCGACCGTTACCCTCGAGACTGGCCGTATCGCCCGTCAGGCCTCCGGCGCAGTATTGGTCACCGTTGACGACGACGTCAGCGTATTGGTGACCGTAGTCGGTGCAAAACAAGCCGATCCAGGCAAGGGCTTCTTCCCTCTGTCTGTTCACTACCAGGAAAAGACTTACGCTGCCGGTAAGATCCCTGGCGGTTTCTTCAAGCGCGAAGGCCGTCCTTCCGAGAAAGAAACCCTGACTTCCCGACTGATCGACCGTCCGATCCGTCCGCTGTTCCCCGAAGGCTTCATGAACGAAGTGCAGGTTGTCTGCACCGTCGTTTCCACCAGCAAAAAGACCGATCCGGACATCGCTGCGATGATCGGTACCTCGGCTGCTCTGGCAATCTCCGGCATTCCTTTCGATGGCCCGATCGGCGCTGCCCGCGTTGCCTTCCACGAAAGCACCGGCTACCTGCTGAACCCGACTTACGAGCAGCAAGCTGCTTCGAGCCTGGACATGGTCGTTGCCGGTACTTCGGACGCTGTGTTGATGGTTGAATCGGAAGCCAAAGAGCTGACCGAAGACCAGATGCTGGGCGCGGTACTGTTTGCTCACGACGAGTTCCAGGTTGTGATCAACGCCGTTAAAGAACTGGCCGCTGAAGCTGCCAAGCCAACCTGGACCTGGGCTCCTGCGCCAGAAGCCACCGAACTGCTGGGCGCTATCCGTGCCGAGTTCGGCGAAGCGATCTCCCAGGCCTACACGATCACCGTCAAGGCCGACCGTTACGCTCGCCTGGGCGAGCTGAAGGATCAGGTCGTTGCCAAGCTGTCCGGTGAAGAAGGCCAGCCTTCTTCCAGCGAAGTCAAAGCAGCCTTCGGCGAAATCGAATACCGCACCGTTCGCGAAAACATCGTTAACGGCAAGCCACGTATCGACGGTCGCGACACCAAGACCGTACGTCCGCTGAACATCGAAGTCGGCGTTCTGCCAAAGACCCACGGTTCGGCTCTGTTCACCCGTGGTGAAACCCAGGCTCTGGTAGTCGCGACACTGGGCACCGCCCGTGACGCACAACTGCTGGACACCCTGGAAGGCGAGAAAAAAGACCCGTTCATGCTGCACTACAACTTCCCTCCGTTCTCGGTGGGCGAGTGTGGTCGCATGGGTGGCGCTGGTCGTCGTGAAATCGGTCACGGCCGTCTGGCCCGTCGTTCGGTTTCGGCCATGCTGCCTGCCGCCGACGTGTTCCCGTACACCATCCGTGTGGTTTCGGAAATCACCGAATCCAACGGTTCGAGCTCCATGGCTTCCGTTTGCGGCGCTTCCCTGGCCCTGATGGACGCTGGTGTGCCGATGAAGGCACCGGTTGCCGGTATCGCCATGGGTCTGGTTAAAGAAGGCGAGAAGTTCGCCGTCCTGACCGACATCCTGGGTGACGAAGACCACCTGGGCGACATGGACTTCAAGGTAGCCGGTACCGCCAAAGGCGTCACCGCGCTGCAGATGGACATCAAGATCAAGGGCATCACCGAAGAGATCATGGAAATCGCTCTGGGCCAAGCCCTGGAAGCGCGCCTGAACATCCTCGGCCAGATGAACCAGATCATCGGCCAGTCGCGTACCGAACTGTCGGCCAACGCTCCGACCATGATCGCGATGAAGATCGACACCGACAAAATCCGTGATGTCATCGGTAAAGGCGGCGCGACCATTCGTGCGATCTGTGAAGAAACCAAGGCTTCGATCGACATCGAAGACGACGGTTCGATCAAGATCTTCGGCGAAACCAAGGAAGCCGCTGAAGCAGCACGTCAGCGCGTTCTGGGCATCACCGCTGAAGCCGAGATCGGCAAGATCTACGTCGGCAAGGTTGAGCGCATCGTCGACTTCGGCGCATTCGTCAACATCCTGCCGGGCAAGGACGGTCTGGTTCACATCTCCATGCTGAGCGACGCTCGCGTTGAGAAAGTGACCGACATCCTCAAAGAAGGCCAGGAAGTGGAAGTGCTGGTACTGGACGTGGACAACCGCGGCCGTATCAAGCTGTCCATCAAAGACGTAGCAGCAGCCAAGGCTTCGGGCGTTTAATCACGCCTCACGCCTGACTGCTTCAACGTTATAAAAAATGCCCCGCAGTGAAAGCTGTGGGGCATTTTTTTGTCTGCAGGAAATTGAGACGTTCCGGAAGTTGCCTGCCCCTGAAGTCAGTGCTAGGTTTAGCCCACCGCCCGTGTAGCTCAGCCGGTAGAGCAGCGCACTCGTAACGCGAAGGTCGCAGGTTCGATTCCTGTCTCGGGCACCAGCAACACTTGTTTTCAGATGATCCCGAATGGTTCTGAAGGCCAGAAAAACCATGCTTGATACGGTTTTTTTGCGTCAGAGAGATCCTTGATGATCCAGATCCATCTTCCATTCCCCAGATCAACGAGAACGCCATGACAATAAAAGAATTGACCCAAGAAGCCCGACACGAAGAAGCACTGAAAAAGTACGTGCTGGATGTGCCGGATCTGATGGAGGAGATCAAGGACCTGAGTCCCGATGATCAGAAAGACCAGATTCAATGGGCTTTCGAGGACGAGGCGGAAGCCCAGGGCCTGCAGCCGTGGGAGCTGACGCTCAAGTACACCTCAACGCCGGAAGAATACGAAGCAGAACGCCTGAAGCTGCACAAAGAAGCGGCCGAGGTGTTGGGCGTCGAGTGGGAAGAGTACTGCGAGATGAACAATCTGGTGGTCTGACAAAAAACGCCAGCCTTGAAGAGGCTGGCGTTTTTCATGCGGCGCGGCGCGATCAGAGGCTCAGTCGCATCGACAGGTCTACCGCCTTCACATCCTTGGTCATCGCACCAATCGAAATATAATCCACCCCGGTTTCGGCGATGGGCAGCAACGTATTTTCGTTGATCCCGCCGCTGGCCTCCAGCTTGGCCTTGCCGGCGTTCAGGCGCACGGCTTCGCGCATGTCGTCCAGGCTCAGTTCGTCGAGCATGATGATGTCGGCACCGGCCGCCAGCGCTTCTTTCAATTCATCCAGGCTTTCCACTTCAATCTCGACCGGTTTGCCCGGGGCGATCTTGTGCGCGGCGGCGATGGCCTGCGCGATGCCGCCGCTGGCGGCGATGTGGTTTTCCTTGATCAGGAAGGCGTCATACAGGCCGATGCGGTGGTTATGGCAACCGCCGCAGGTTACGGCGTACTTTTGCGCCAGGCGCAGCCCCGGCAGTGTTTTGCGGGTGTCCAGCAGCTTGACCTGAGTCTCGGCCACGAAGTCCGCCAGGTATTGCGCACGGGTCGCCACGCCGGAGAGCAGTTGCAAGAAGTTGAGGGCGCTGCGTTCGCCGGTCAGCAGCGAACGTGCAGGGCCTTCGAGGTGGAACAGCACCTGATTGGGTGTCACCCGTTCACCGTCGGCAACCTGCCAGTGCACCGCCACCCGTGGGTCCAGTTGCCGAAACACGTTATCCACCCAGGCGGTGCCGCTGATGACGGCCGCATCGCGGGTAATGATGGTGGCTTTGGCCAGGCGTTCGGCCGGGATCAACTGTGCGGTGATGTCGCCGCTGCCGATGTCTTCACGCAACGCACGGCGCACGTTGGCTTCGATTTCGGCGGTCAGATCGGCGAGACGTAGATTCGGCATAACGGACTCCACAAACAAAGTGGCTCGATTATAGGGCCATGGCACGGACCAACCCAAGGCATCAGAGCGTTACGTTGGCACTGGCGCCTGCATTTGGTCGAATCCCTGCCGTTGTCGCGTTGTTCATTGTTGCCGAGCAAACGCCTGTTTGAGAGCTGATGCAGAGTCTTCTGGCGCAAAGGGGAGCTTTTCAAGATAATCCGCCTTGTATTTGACGTCATGAGTTTGACGAGTCGAAGCAAAACCGTTCCTGGGAGACCGAATGCACAACGACGGGAATGTAGTGCCTTTGCACAAGGCAACTACCGACCAGGTGGCTCACTCGCCACTCGCCCGCCTGCCGGCGATTCTTCTCCAGGTTCGCGACAAGGCCGCGCAACAGCTGCGGCACGGATTGCAGGCGTTGTTCGATAACGCCGACGACACCCTCTTCGAAATGGCCGACCGCGCCCACTGTGACGTCGAACAGAACATCTTCTTTCAAGCGATGCGCGATTTGCGCCTCAAGCGCAAAAGCATCGAACGGGTTTTTCTCGAACAGTTTTTCGCCGCGTTTATCCGTCTCGCCCAATACGAAAGCGTGCTTGCGGCTTTGCCCCAGACCCTGGATACCAATACCTCGACGGTGCAACCCGATGACGAGCGCGAGCGCACGGTCGCGGTGCAAGCGATGGTCAACCGGGTGCTGGACCGCGACGGTTTCGCCTTGGACCAACTGACGGCCCGGCTCTGTGCCTTGTTGGGCAAGGAGCCGGGCGATCTGCACAATCCCCTGGGTCCGGCGATGTTCTGCGAGTACTTTTTGCAAGCCGCACGCCAGTTGGGGCTGGAGATCAAGGTCAAGCTGATCATCCTCACTTTGTTTGAGCGCTATGTCCTCAGCGAGGTCGATCAGCTTTACGCAGAAGCCAATCAGTTGCTGCTCGCCACCGGTGTGTTGCCCGACCTGAAACCGGCCCCGGTGCGTCGCACCACGGACCGACCTGACCAAAGCGTCACGGGCGGACTGACCGACGAGGGCCCCGATCCGATTTCCACGCGAGATCTGTTGCGCCTGCTTTCGCACTTGCAGCAATACGTGCCGGCACCGGCGGCCGTCGATGATTTCGATCTGCGCAACCAACTCGAACTGTTGTTGACCCGGGTCAGCGTCAAAAGCGGCAGGTCGCGGGTTTTCGGGGAGGCCGATGAGGATGTGATCAACCTGGTCGCCCTGCTTTTCGAATGCATGCTCGATGATCGCAACCTGCCGGACTCCCTCAAGGCACTGGTCGGCCGATTGCAGATTCCACTGGTCAAGGTGGCGCTGCTCGACAAGAGCTTCTTCAGCCGCAGCAGTCATCCGGCGCGACGTCTGCTCAACGAAATCGCCAACGCGGCCATGGGGTGGGGAGCCTGTGACGATCATGACCGTGACAGCCTCTACGTGCGCATCGACCAGGTCGTACAGCGCCTGTTGAATGACTTTGTCGATGACCCGGCGATATTTTCCGAATTGCTGGCTGATTTTCTCGCGTTTACCCAGGACGAGCGCAGCCGCACCGAGCTGGCCCCGGAGCTGCGCAACGGCGTGGCGCGAATGCTTGACGATACCTTGCTGTTCGAGCGGGCACTGGAGTCGGTGATCGGCAACCTAAAGCGTCTCAATCGCGGCAAGTGATCGCGCCCCGGGGGATTATCGCGGCATACTGTGCCAATACTGTCGACATTGAAGGAATCGGTATGCAGTTGGACCCCGCGAGCGGTTGGATTCAGGGTGCGCATGTCTGCCCCTCACCCAACTTCAATGCGCGCCCCACAGGCGAAATTTCCCTGCTGGTGATCCATAACATCAGCCTGCCGCCGGCGCAGTTCGCCACCGGCAAGGTGCAGGAGTTTTTCCAGAATCGTCTGGATGTCACCGAACACCCCTATTTTGAAGGGATCGCGGATTTGCGGGTGTCGGCGCACTTTCTGATCGAGCGAGACGGTACTGTCACCCAGTTTGTTTCGTGCCTTGAGCGTGCGTGGCATGCGGGTGTCTCGTGCTTCGAGGGGCGGGAAACCTGTAACGATTTTTCCGTGGGCATCGAGCTCGAAGGCACGGATGATCTGCCGTTCACCGACGCGCAATACAGCGCGTTGACAGCCCTGACCCGCCAGTTGCAACAGGCGTTCACGGCAATCACCACAGAGCGCATCTGCGGGCACAGTGACATTGCACCGGGGCGCAAAACCGATCCAGGGCCGGCGTTCGACTGGGCACGCTATCGTGCCGCCCTGGCACAAGAGGAAGGACGATGAGTTTTCTGGTGTTGCTGTTGGCGGTGTGGATCGAGAAGTTCTCGGCCCTGCGCCATCGGGTTCAGCGTGATAATGGCTGGACACACGAGCTGAACAAGCTTGAAGCCAGCCCGCGACTTTCGAACCGACCATGGCTGGTGCTGGCGGCACTGGTCTTGTTGCCGGTGGCGTTGCTGGCTTTGCTGCTGGTTGTCATCGAGCCGGTGGCCTATGGGTTGTTGGCGTTGCCAATTCATTTGCTGGTGGTGATCTACAGCCTGGGGCGCGGTGATCTGCTGGGCGATCTCGGGCCGTTCCGCGATGCCTGGCGTCGGGAGGACCTGCAAGCGGCGGCCCATGTCGCCAAGCGCGACCTGGATATCTGCGCAGACAATGGTGAACAGCTACTGGAACAGGTCGAAGGGCATTTGCTGTGGGAGGCCTACCAGAGCTTTTTCGCGGTGATTTTCTGGTACTTCCTGTTGGGTCCGGTCGCGGCGCTGAGTTATCGCCTGCTGGCGCTGGCCGAAGAGCACGGGAAAAACCCGGCGGTGGTCGAGCGCGCCGGGCAACTGCGTCACGCCTTCGACTGGTTGCCGGTGCGCCTTCTGGCGGCGAGCCTGGCGTTGGTCGGCAATTTTGTCGCGGTCAGTCGGGTCATGCTGCATGAGCTGCTGAACTGGAATATCAGCGCCGCGCAATTGATCGTGAAAGTCGGGCTGGTGGCCGGTGAAATTCCGGCGCCGGTGGCTGGCGTGGAAGGTATCAACAATCTGGACCGTATCTGGGCGCTGCTGCTACGTGCGGCGGTGCTCTGGTATGCCGGGTTTGCGTTGTGGACGGTCCTGCATTAGTCCAGCAGTCAGAGCCATTGTGGCGAGGGAGCTTGCTCCCGCTGGGCGACGCAGTCGCCCCCCATTCAATTCAACAACGACTGCTGCGCAGCCGGACGGGAGCAAGCTCCCTCGCCACAGGGGCGATTACTTGGTCGTAGGGCTTCGCGCTGTCGTTAACCTTAAGTTACAAAACCTCCTGCCGATTTAAGTTATACAGAGATAGCGTCGAATAGTGGCTATCTGCCGTCTGTCTGCGCCTGCCAATAAAAAAAATAAGAAACTGAAGGGAGACATCCAGTGAAGAGCTTGCTCTATCCCGCTGTCGCACTGATGAACCGCCTGAGCTTCGGCATGAAGTTCAGCCTGATCAGCGTACTGTTCCTGGTGCCGATGCTGGTGACCAACTTCTATCTGGTGCGTGACTCCTACCGCGAATTCCAGGGCACGCGCATCGAACTGCAAAGTCTCGACCTGTTGGGCAGCAGCCTGGCGTTGCGGCGTGATCTGGAAACCCTGAACAACCTGGTGCAGATCAATGTCAGCCTCGGCCAATCCGGCAAGGCCGGCAATGTCGAATCGAAGATCAGCGCCCTTGAGCAGAGTATTCTGACTCGCCTGCAAGGGCTGGCGGCGATGACCAGCGACCCGGAGCAGGTCGCGGTGTTTGATGGCAAACGCGATGAAATGATCGCCGCGTTCAAGGCCCAGCAAACGGAAAACTCCCTGCAAAGCAAAAGTGCCCTGATCGGCAAGCTGGTGGGCAGCGCGCAGATTTTCAGCCAGCTCATCACCAGTCAGTCCGGCCTCAGTCGCGACAACCAGAGCGACATGCGCCAGTTGAGTGAGCTCGTCACCCTCGTCACGCCACGAGTCACCCAGCTCCTGGGCGAAGGTCGGGCAATGGGGTCTTACTCGTTGGGGCAGGGGTTCATCAACTCGGCTTCGAGTACCCGTTTCGATGAGTTGCTGGCGCAGATTGAAAAGCTCCAGGCCGAGTATGGCCTGAAGTTGCAGGATGCCCTGGGTTCCAGCAAAGCCGCACGCGATAACCTGGCCGCTCAGGCCGATAGCAGCCGGGCATCCTTGAAGAAAGCCAGCGAGCTGTTCGAAGAACAAGTGGTCATGGCCGATACCCTCGACGCGCCGTGGCAGGGTTTTTACGATCAGGTCAGCGCCCTGATGGACCAGACCTACCAACTCAACGAAGCCACCCTGAAGTATCTGGGCCCGCAGTTGCAGCAACGCCTGGAGCAGAACCGCACGCACATGGTCTTGCAGGCCGTGGCGCTGTCAGTCGTGTTTGTGTTGATCTTTTATCTCTACGGCGCGTTCTACGTCTCGACCCGCACCACGCTCAAGCGCCTGGGCGCGGTGATGGACAAGGTGGCGGCCGGCGATATGACCGTGACCTTCAGCGCCCATAGCCGTGATGAGCTGGGGGAGTTGGGCGAGGTGTTCAACGGCACCGTGAAAAAAATCCATGACCTGATCGAGCGGGTGGGGCAGACCGTCAGTGAAGTCGAGCGTCAGGCCGGGCAAGTGGAAAGCGTTTCCGCGCAAAGCAACCAGGCCGTCGCCGGGCAGCGCACGCAGATCGAACAAGTGGCCACGGCCATGAACCAGATGTCGGCCACATCCCAGGAGGTCGCGCGCAGTGCCGCCGCGGCGGTGAGCAGTGCCCACAGTGTCAACGATGAAACCATCAGTGGCCGCGGCCTGGTGGAGTCGCAACAAGGCAGCATTGCCGCGCTGGCCAACGAGATCGATCAATCGGTACTGGTGATCAACCAACTGGCCAGCGACAGCCAGTCCATCAGCCGCGTGCTCGAAGTGATCAAGAGTATCGCCGAGCAGACCAACCTGCTGGCGCTCAATGCCGCCATCGAGGCGGCACGGGCCGGCGAGCAGGGGCGTGGTTTCGCCGTGGTAGCCGATGAAGTCCGGACCCTGGCCAAACGAACCCAGCAATCGACCGAAGAAATCGAGCAGATGATCGCCAGGCTCCATGGCGGTGTCGGCGCGGCGGTCAAGGCCATGGGCACCAGCCATGAAATGGCCAGCGGCACGGTCGGGCAGTCGGAGAAGGTCCAGCGGGCGCTGGAAAACATCCTGGGCGCGGTCGGCATGATCGTCGACCAGAACCAGCAGATTGCCGCGGCCGTGGAGCAGCAAACCGCCGTGGCCCACGACATCGACCAGAACATCGTCGAGATCAATCGCGCCGGCGAGCGTACCGCTGAAGGCGCACATCAGACCGAAGATGCCAGCCGGGCGTTGTCGGCCCAGGTCGTGGAGTTGAAGCAGTTGATCAGCGCATTCCGGGTCTGAAATTCTCCTCGGTACCCTGTGGGAGCGGGCTTGCTCCGGGCGGCGATCCAATGAAAGCGATCTTTCAGTCACATTGATGTTGAATGTGCCGCCGTCTTCGCGGGCAAGCCCGCTCCCACAGTTGGCGGGTGCTGGCAGTCATGACCAGTTAAACAACTCGCAGGCATTGGCCGTACTGGCCGCGGCCAATTGCTCGGGGCTGATTGCCATGATGTCGGCCAGTGCCGCGCAGATCGCTGGCAGGTGTGCGGGGCTGTTGCGCTGGCCGGGGAACATGGCAGGGGCCATGTCCGGCGAGTCGGTTTCCAGCACCACAGAATCCAGTGGCAGCTCGGCGAGCACGCGGTGCATGCGCAGCGCCTGCGGCCAGGTCGCGGCACCGCCGAGGCCCAGTTTGAAGCCAAGCTTGATGTATTCCCGGGCTTCTTCCTTGCTGCCGGCAAAGGCGTGGATGATGCCGGCCCGTTTCAGGCGAAACCGTTTGAGCGTGGCAATCACCGCCGCATGGCTACGCCGCACATGGATCAAGGCCGGAAGGTCGAAATCCGCCGCCAATTGCAATTGCGCCTCGAACAACGCCTGCTGGCCGTCGCGGTCCAGGGTTTCGATGAAGTAGTCCAGGCCGATCTCGCCGACCGCACACAGTTGCCGATGGCCGGCCAGGCGAGTCAGCCAGTCGCCGAGTTCGCTCAGGTGTTCCGGTTGATGATCGTCCAGGTACACCGGGTGCAATCCGAACGCGGCGTGCAGGTCGGGGTCACTCTGCACCAACTCCCAGACCCGCTGCCAATTGGCCTGATAAACCCCCAGCACCACCATCCGCCGCACTCCGAGGGCGCGGCTTTCGGCCAGCAGGGCCTGACGGTCGGCGTCGAAGTCTGGAAAGTCCAGATGGGTGTGGGTGTCGATCAGCTCCACGGTTCAGTCCTGGCAAATACGCTGCTTGAACGTGCGCGCGATGGCTTGCACGCCGGGCCGGTAATCCGACTGCTCGATGGCTGCCAGGGCCAGCGCGAGGGCCTTGTCGGCGATCAGCTGGTGTTGCTGGGCCATGGCGTTGACCGGCAGCGGCAGGAAGTCCAGCAACTGGGTGTCGCCGAACGTGCCGAGGCGCAGCGGGCGGTTTTTCAGCGGGAAGTCGTGCAGCGCATCGAACACGCCCTGAAGCAGCACGTAGGATGTGGTCACCAGGGCATCGGGCAAATGGCCCAGGCGCTGCAGCAACTCTTCCATCAATTGTTTACCGCACTCGCGGCTGAAGGACTCACCTTCTTCGATCAGCACCTCACCGTTGAACCCGGCGAGCGCCTCTTTGAAGCCGGCGGAGCGTTCCTGACTGATGCTGAGCTCCGGGCGGGCGCCGATCAGCGCGATCTGTTTGGGCAAGGGATCGAGCAGGCTGCGGGTCAGTTGCAGGCTGGCCTCGCGGTCGTCACTGATCACCGAGCAGAAATGCTCGGGTTCCATGACCCGGTCGATGGCGATGATCGGAATGCCCTTGGCCTGCAATTGGCGATAACTGTCATCGCCGGCCGGCAGGCAGCTGGCAACGATCAGTGCGTCGCAGCGCCGGGCGCGGAACAGTTGCAGCAGTTGCCGTTCGCTGTCCGGTGCATCGTCGGAACTGGCGATCAGCAACTGATAACCCCGGGCCCGCGCACCTTGCTCCAGCAATTTGGCGATTCGCGCGTAACTGGGGTTTTCCAGATCCGGCAGAATGAACCCCAATGTGCGGGTGTGCCGGCTGCGCAAACCGGCAGCCTGTGGGTTAGGCGTGAAGCCATGTTGTTCGACGACCGCGCGCACGCGTTCGACGGTAGCGCTGCTGATGCGCTGTTGTTCGGCCTTGCCATTGATGACATAGCTGGCGGTGGTGACGGACACACCGGCCAACTGGGCGATATCACTGAGTTTCAACCCGCTGTTTCCTTGTTTTTTCGAGATTGCCTCGACATTTTCGTCAATCCTAACCGATTAAGGCAGGCGACCATTGTCGCAACGCATCCGACAAGTTGGACTTCAAGGATGGGCCAATATCGAGTAACGTGCCAATCGATCTAGATTAAACGTTTCAGCAGGCGTATTTTCTACGTTTTAGGCGCCTTTGGCCGGTTCTGCCGTGAAACCGCCAAAAGCGATGACCAAGCGCCTAAGCTGACTCATTCAAAACAATACCTGGTGCCCCAAGGCGCCAAAAAGGAGAAAGCATGCTCGAGCTCACTGTAGAGCAGATTTCCATAGGCCAATCGGCTGTGGATAAGTCCGCAGCGCTGCAATTGCTGGCCCGGCATCTGGTCGCCGACGGCCTGGTTGCCGAGGGGTATCTCGCCGGTTTGCAGGCACGGGAAGCCCAGGGCTCGACCTTTCTCGGTCAAGGTATTGCCATCCCCCACGGTACGCCCGAAACCCGCGACCTGGTGTTCACCACCGGTGTGCGCCTGATGCAGTTTCCCGATGGCGTGGACTGGGGCGACGGTCATATCGTTTACCTGGCGATCGGTATCGCCGCCAAATCCGATGAGCATCTGCATCTTTTGCAATTGCTCACCCGCGCCCTCGGCGAGACTGATCTGGGCCAGGCCCTGCGTCGCGCCGGTTCCGCCGAAGCCTTGCTGAAGTTGCTCCAAGGCGCGCCGCAGGAGTTGGCGCTGGATGCGCAGATGATCGGCCTCGGTGTGGCGGCTGAAGATTTCGAAGAGCTGGTCTGGCGCGGCGCACGCTTGTTGCGGCAGGCCGACTGCGTGAGCAACGGTTTCTCCGCCGTGTTGCAACAGGTCGAAGCGCTGCCCCTGGGCGATGGCCTGTGGTGGCTGCACAGCGAGCAGACGGTGAAGCGTCCGGGCCTGGCCTTTGTCACCCCGGACAGACCGCTGCGCTATCTCGGCCAGCCACTCAATGGACTGTTCTGCCTGGCCAGTCTCGGTGAGGCCCATCAAGCCCTGCTCGAACGCCTGTGCGCGTTGTTGATCGAAGGACGTGGCCATGAGTTGGGCCGCGCCACCAGCAGTCGCAAAGTCCTCGAAGTGCTCGGTGGTGAAGTGCCCGCCGACTGGCCCAGCGCACGAATTGCATTGGCCAACGCCCACGGTCTGCATGCGCGGCCGGCGAAAATCCTCGCGCAACTGGCAAAGAGTTTTGAAGGTGACATCCGCGTGCGCATCGTCGATGGCCACGACAGCGCGGTATCGGTAAAGAGCTTGAGCAAGTTGCTCAGCCTCGGCGCCCGTCGGGGGCAGGTCCTGGAAATCATCGCCGAACCGGGCATCGCGGCGGATGCGTTGCCGGCCTTGTTGGCCGCCATCGAAGAAGGCCTCGGTGAGGAAATCGAACCGCTGCCGCCGGTAAGCCAGGTGCACGAAGTGGTTGCCGATATGGCTGAAGTGGTCCTCGCCCCGATATCCGGCAGCGTGGTTCAGGCGATTGCCGCCGCTCCAGGGATCGCTATCGGCCCGGCGCATATTCAAGTGCTGCAAACCATCGATTACCCGTTGCGTGGCGAATCCGCCGGCATCGAGCGTGAGCGTCTCCAGCAAGCCCTGGCGCAGGTACGCCGTGACATCCAGGGCCTGATCGAGCGCAGCAAGAGCAAAGCCATCCGCGAAATCTTCATCACCCACCAGGAGATGCTCGACGACCCGGAACTGACTGATGAGGTCGATACGCGCCTCAAGCAGGGCGAAAGCGCCGAGGCGGCGTGGATGGCCGTGATTGAAGCGGCGGCCCGGCAGCAGGAAGCATTGCAGGATGCCTTGCTCGCCGAGCGAGCGGCCGACTTGCGCGATATCGGGCGTCGGGTGTTGATGCAACTCAGTGGCATCGAAACCCCGAGTGAACCGGACCAACCGTACATTCTGGTGATGGACGAGGTCGGCCCGTCCGACGTCGCGCGTCTGGACCCCGCTCGCGTGGCGGGGATCCTCACCGCCCGGGGTGGCGCTACTGCGCACAGTGCGATTGTCGCCCGGGCGCTGGGCATTCCGGCACTGGTCGGCGCCGGCCCCGGCGTGTTGCTGCTGGCGCCGGGCACGCCGTTGCTGCTCGATGGCCAGCGTGGTCGCCTGCATGTGGACGCTGACCCGGCGACCTTGCAGCGCGCCACGGTCGAACGCGATACCCGCGAGCAGCGCTTGAAGGCGGCTGCGGAACGGCGTCATCAACCGGCGCTGACCACCGATGGCCACGCCGTCGAAGTGTTCGCCAACATTGGTGAAAGCGCTGGCGTGACCGGCGCGGTGGAGCAGGGCGCCGAAGGCATAGGCCTGTTGCGCACCGAACTGATTTTCATGGCCCACCCGCAAGCGCCCGACGAGGCGACCCAGGAAATCGAGTACCGCCGCGTCCTCGACGGTCTGGCCGGGCGACCGCTGGTGGTGCGCACCCTCGATGTCGGTGGCGACAAACCGCTGCCGTACTGGCCGATTGCGAAGGAAGAGAACCCCTTCCTCGGCGTGCGCGGCATTCGCCTGACCCTGCAGCGCCCGCAGATCATGGAAGCGCAACTGCGCGCCTTGCTGCGGGCTGCCGATAACCGTGCGCTGCGGATCATGTTCCCGATGGTGGGCAGCGTCGACGAGTGGCGCCAGGCCCGTGACATGACCGAACGCCTGCGCCGGGAAATCCCGGTCGCCGACTTGCAATTGGGGATTATGATCGAAGTGCCGTCGGCGGCATTGCTGGCGCCGGTGCTGGCCCGGGAGGTCGACTTTTTCAGCGTCGGTACCAACGACCTGACCCAATACACCCTGGCCATCGACCGTGGCCATCCGACGCTGTCGGCCCAGGCCGATGGCTTGCATCCGGCGGTGCTGCAACTGATCGACATCACCGTGCGCGCGGCCCATGCCCACGGCAAATGGGTCGGTGTATGCGGTGAGCTGGCGGCCGACCCGCTGGCAGTGCCGGTGCTGGTCGGCCTCGGGGTGGATGAACTCAGCGTCGGGGCGCGCAGCATTGCCGAAGTCAAGGCGCGGATTCGCGAACTGGACTTCACTCAGACTCAAACCCTTGCCCGACAGGCCCTGGCCGTGGGCAGCGCCAATGAAGTGCGCGCATTAGTGGAGGCCCTGTAATGGCCCGGATTCTTACCCTGACCCTCAACCCGGCGCTGGACCTGACCGTCCAGTTGCCGCGCCTTGAAGCCGGCCAGGTCAACCGCAGCGATGTGATGCACACCCACGCCGCCGGCAAAGGCGTGAACGTGGCGCAAGTGCTGGCGGACCTCGGGCATCAGCTGACCGTCAGTGGCTTTCTTGGCGAAGACAACCTGCAAGCGTTCGAAACATTGTTCGCCAAACGCGGTTTTGTCGATGCCTTTATCCGTGTTCCGGGCGAGACCCGCAGCAATATCAAACTGGCGGAAAGCGAAGGGCGCATCACCGACATCAACGGGCCGGGGCCGCAGGTCAGCGAAGCGGCGCAGCAGGCCTTGATCGATCGACTGGAGCAGATTGCCCCGGGCCACGATGCGGTGGTTGTCGCCGGAAGCTTGCCATTGGGCGTCAGTGCTCAATGGTTGCAGGCGTTGATCTTGCGCTTGAAAAACCTGGGGCTGAACGTCGCCCTCGACACCAGCGGCGAGGCGCTGCGTGCAGCGCTGAAAGCGGGGCCGTGGCTGATCAAACCCAACACCGAAGAGCTGGCCGAGGTGCTGGACTGCGAGGTTGTGTCGGTCAGTGCCCAGGCCTTGGCGGCGGAGCGCTTGCACGCTCAGGGCATCGAGCATGTGGTGATTTCCCATGGTGCCGAGGGTGTGAACTGGTTCAGCGTCGGTTCGGCACTGCATGCCACGCCACCCAAGGTCAGCGTCGCCAGCACGGTGGGCGCGGGTGATTCGTTGCTGGCTGGGATGCTCCACGGTTTGCTCAGTGCCGATACGCCTGAGCAGACCTTACGCACCGCCACGGCGATTGCCGCGATGGCAGTGACCCAGATCGGATTCGGCATTGGCGACGCAGCGCAACTGGCGCAGCTCGAACAGGGTGTGCGCGTGCGTCCCCTGACAGAACAATAAGAGGGTTTGTCATGAAGTTAGCCATCGTTACGGCCTGCCCGAACGGCATGGTCACCAGTGTGCTGTGTGCCCGGCTGCTCGATGCCGCGGCCCAGCGCCAGGGCTGGAGCACCAGCGTCGAAGTCACAGATGCCGCGCATCCCGAAAAACAACTGTCGGCGGCCACCCTCGATGCGGCCGAGTGGGTACTGCTGGTGACCAGCGCGCCCGTGGACATGTCGCGGTTTGTCGGTAAGCGGCTGTTCCAGAGCACTCCGGCCCAGGCCCTGCAGGATGTGGAAGCCGTGCTGCAGCGAGGAGCGCAGGAGGCTCAGGTTTACGCCGCTGAAGTGTCCGTCGTCGAACCGGTGGCGGTCGTCGAGAACGCGCCGCGACTGGTGGCCGTCACCGCGTGCCCGACGGGTGTCGCTCACACGTTCATGGCCGCCGAGGCCTTGCAGCAAGCGGCCAAGCGCCTGGGCTATGACCTGCAGGTGGAAACCCAGGGGTCGGTCGGTGCGCGCAATCCGTTGAGCGCGCAAGCCATTGCCGAAGCCGATGTGGTGCTGCTGGCGGCCGATATCGAAGTCGCCACCGAGCGTTTCGCCGGTAAGAAAATCTATCGCTGCGGCACCGGCATTGCTCTCAAACAAGCTGAAGCGACCTTGAAAAAAGCCCTGGCCGAAGGCCAGCAGGAAAGCGCTTCGAGCACCGCCAAGACAACGGCCAAACAAGAGAAGACGGGCGTCTATAAACACCTGCTGACCGGCGTGTCGTTCATGTTGCCGATGGTGGTGGCCGGCGGCTTGATGATCGCCTTGTCGTTCGTGTTCGGCATCACCGCATTCAAGGAAGAGGGCACGCTGGCGGCGGCGTTGATGCAGATCGGCGGCGACACTGCGTTCAAGCTGATGGTGCCTCTGTTGGCGGGTTATATCGCCTATTCCATTGCCGACCGTCCTGGCCTCGCGCCGGGGATGATCGGCGGTATGCTGGCGAGCACCCTGGGCGCCGGTTTCATCGGCGGGATCATCGCCGGTTTTCTGGCTGGTTATGCGGCCAAGGCGATCAACCGATATGCGCGGTTACCGCAAAGTCTCGAGGCGCTCAAGCCGATCCTGATCATTCCGCTGCTGGCGAGTCTGTTCACCGGGCTGGTGATGATCTACGTGGTCGGCAAGCCGGTCGCCGGGATGCTTGCCGGGCTTACGCATTTCCTCGACAGCATGGGCACCACCAATGCGATTCTGCTCGGTGTGCTGCTGGGCGGCATGATGTGCGTCGACCTCGGCGGGCCGATCAACAAGGCAGCCTATGCGTTCTCGGTGGGCTTGCTGGCGTCGCAGAGCTACGCGCCGATGGCGGCGACCATGGCGGCCGGCATGGTGCCGCCGATCGGTCTGGGCATCGCCACGTTCATTGCCCGGCGCAAGTTCGCCCAGACCGAGCGCGAAGCCGGTAAAGCGGCGCTGGTGCTGGGGCTGTGCTTCATCTCCGAAGGGGCGATTCCGTTTGCGGCCAAAGACCCGCTGCGGGTGATTCCGGCGAGCATCGCCGGCGGTGCGCTGACCGGTGCGTTGTCGATGTACTTCGGCTGTAAACTGATGGCGCCCCACGGTGGGTTGTTCGTGTTGGCGATCCCGAATGCGATCAACCATGCGCTGCTTTATTTGTTGGCGATTGTGGCGGGGAGCCTGTTGACGGCGGTGGTGTATGCGCTGGTGAAACGGCCGGAGACGGTGGAGTTGGCACTGGAGCCAGCCAGGGCCTGACACCATTAACTGTGGGAGCGGGCTTGCTCGCGAAAGCGGAGTGTCAGCAAAGAATACTTCGGCTGACACGACCCCTTCGCGAGCAAGCCCGCTCCCACAAGGGATCTGTGGTGTTGGCGGGATCTGTGTCATGCCAGGGTCATAGGGCCATGCTTTAGTTTTTCCTTTTTCAGGGAGAACACCATGAGCGATTTCAACCTCGGGCGCCGTCGTGTCATGCAAGCGGTCGGCGCCGGGCTGTTGTTGCCGGGGCTGGCGCCGGCGGTGATCGCTTCGGTCAAGGATCGGCCGCAACTCACCGACGGCGTGCAGTCCGGCGACCTGCTGGGCGACCGGGCGATCATCTGGAGCCGCTGCGACCGCCCTGCGCGGATGGTGGTGGAGTGGGACACCCGCAGCCTGTTTCCCAACCCTCGGCGATTCGTCTCGCCCCTGGCCGATGCACGCACCGATTTCACAGCCCGGGTCGAACTCACCGGGCTGCCCGCCGATCAGGCGATTTTCTATCGCGTGCAGTTCGAGGACGCCCAGAACGGCGTTGCCAGCGAACCCTGGTTCGGTCACTTGCGCAGCGTGCCGCAAACCCGCCGTGACATCCGTTTCGTCTGGAGCGGCGACACCGTCGGCCAGGGCTTCGGCATCAATCCGGACATTGGCGGCATGCGCATCTACGAAGCAATGCGCCTGCGCCTGCCGGACTTTTTTATCCACAGCGGCGACACCATTTACGCCGACGGCCCGATCCCGGCGCAGCTCACCACGGAAGACGGCCGGGTATGGCGCAACATCACCACCGAAGCCAAGAGCAAAGTCGCCGAGACCCTCGATGAGTATCGCGGCAATTATCGCTACAACCTGATGGACGAAAACATCCGTCGCTTCAACGCCGAGGTCCCGCAGATCTGGCAGTGGGACGACCACGAAGTGGTGAACAACTGGTCGCCGGGCAAGCAGCTGGATGCGCGTTACCAGGACAAGGATATCCACAGCCTGGTGGGCCGCGCACGCCAGGCCTGGCTCGAATACGCGCCAATGCGCTTGCAGAGCGGCGATGGTGGCGGGCGGATCTATCGCAAGCTCGGTTACGGCCCGCTGCTCGATGTATTTGTACTCGACATGCGCAGTTATCGCGGTGCCAACGATGACAACCTGGGCGCTGAAAAACCCTTCCTCGGGCGTGAACAACTGGACTGGCTCCAGCGCGAAATGCAGGCGTCGAATGCGCAATGGAAAGTCATCGCCGCCGACATGCCTATTGGCCTGGGTGTACCCGACGGCGAAGTCAGCCCCGGTGTCGCGCGCTGGGAAGCGGTGGCCAACGGTGACCCAGGCCCGGCCCAGGGGCGTGAATTGGAAATCGCTGAATTGCTCGGTTTCCTGCGGGCGCAGCAGGTGCGCAATTTCCTGTTTCTGACTGCGGATGTGCATTACTGCGCGGCCCATCATTACCACCCGGATCGGGCGGAGTTCCAGGATTTCGAACCGTTCTGGGAGTTCGTCGCCGGACCGTTGAATGCCGGTAGCTTCGGGCCTAATCCGCTGGATAAGACCTTCGGCCCCGAAGTGGTGTTCGAAAAGGCGCCGCCCGCGCAGAACGTCTCGCCGTTTGCCGGCTTTCAGTTTTTTGGCGAGGTGAATATCGATGGTCAGAGCGGGGAGTTGAGCGTGGTGTTGCGGGATCTGGACGGGGTGTCGGTTTTTGAGCAGAAGTTGCAGCCGGTTTGATGCACACCCAAGCCACTGTGGGAGCGAGCAGGCTCGCTCCCACAGTGGCTTGGGGGGTGTCAGTACACGTCGCGGCGGTAGCGGCCCTGTTCGATCAGGCGCTCCACTTCGTCGGCGCCCAGCACTTCGTTGAGTACCTGGTCCACGCCCGAAGCCATGCCTTGAAGGCTGCCGCAGATGTAGATCACCGCACCATCCTCCAGCCACGTCTTGAGCTCGGCCGCGGATTCACGCAGACGGTCCTGTACGTAAATCTTTTCGGCCTGGTCGCGGGAAAACGCCAGGTCGAGGCGCGCCAGATCACCGTTGATCAGCCACTCCTCCAGCTCCTTTCGACACAGGTAGTCGTGCTCGCGATGGCGCTCGCCAAACAGCAGCCACTGACGTTGCTGACCATCGGCAATCCGGGCCTTGAGCAGGCTGCGCAACCCGGCCAGCCCCGTGCCATTGCCCAGCAGGATCATCGGCACCGGTTGGGCCGGCAGATGGAAACCACTGTTGCGCCGTACGCGCAGGCTGATGGCGCTGCCCACCGGCGCGTGTTCGGTCAGCCAGCCGGAACCGACACCGAGGTTGCCGTCGGCATGCACTTCCTGACGCACGATCAACTCCAGCACGCCATCGGCCGGGATCGACGCAATGGAGTACTCGCGCATGGCCAGCGGCACGAGGGCCTCTGCCAACGCTTGGGCGTGCAGGCCGACCAGGTGGGCGCGGTTCTCCGGCAACTGGCGGCTGGCCAGGGCCTGTTCGAGGGCTTCTTCCAGGCCGTTGAGTCGCACCTTGGTTTCACCGTGGATCCCCATGCCGTCGAGGAAGTGCTCGATGGCCCACGGGCAATTGCGCGGCATCACTTCCACCAGGTCGCCCGCCAGCCAGCTGCTGGTGGAAGGCGGCTTGAGGCCCAACAAGTACACCGGCGAACCGCTGCTGTCCGGGTTGAGCAGTTCACGATGCAGCAGGGTCCAGTTGTCGTAGCTGGGCGCTTGCCAGGTATCAACGGGGGCCTGGCCGGTCAACAGGCCCAGTTGCTGTTGCCAGTGGCGCAAGGCGTAAGGGTCACCGCTATCGACCTCCACCGGGGCGAACAGGGTCTTTGCACCCTGTTCGCCCAACCAGGCATGCAGGCGTTTGGCGAAACCGCAGAAGTGTTGATACTGCCGGTCGCCCAACCCAAGGACGGCATAATTCAGGCGTCCCAGGCTCGGTGCCCGGCCCAGTACCTTGCGCTCGAAACCGCGGGCGCTGTCCGGTGCTTCGCCGTCGCCGAAGGTGCTGACCACGAACAAGGCATTGTTCGATTCATGCAAGTCCTGCTCGCTGACGTCCGCCAACGGCTGCACTTTGACCGGCAAGCCTGCAGCCTGCAATTGCCCGGCGGTCTGCCACGCAAGTTGCTCGGCAAAACCACTTTGGCTGGCGAAGCCGATCAGCCACGCCGGCGCGTCGCTGGCGGTTTGCACCAGGTCTTTGCGCGCATCCTTGATCTGGCGTTTTTTGCGCCGACGATCCAGGTACAGCATCCAGCCGGTGATGAAGAACAGTGGCATGGTCAGTGAGGTGATGGTCAGGAGGATGCGCCCGACGATGCCGAAGTAACTGCCAACGTGCAGCGCATAGATGCTGGTCAGCAACTGCGCCTTGAGGCTCTTGTCGCTGTAGCGATCCACCCGTTTGACCACACCGGTGGCCGGGTCGAGGGTGATCTGGTTCAGGGCGCGGTCGTGAGGTGAAGTTTTCAGCAGGAAGAACACGGTCGCCGGTTGACCGGCCACGGGCGGCATGCGCACGTTATAGGAACTGAGTTGCGGGCCGGCCGCGCTGTAGATGCTGCTCCACATCGCCGCGTAATCGGCTGTCGGTGCCGGACCGCTTGGCGCAGGCCCGCGTCCGCCGCGAACGCGTTCGCTCTGCGGTGAGTCGGAGAGCAAGCGGGTCAGTCCCTTGTTGTACCACTCGTAGGACCAGGACAACCCGGTCAGCGCCGCCAGGAGGTAAAACACCAGGCACCAGGTACCGGCCACCGAGTGCAGGTCCCAGTTGAAACTGCGGCCCTTTTTCTTCCAGTCCAGGGTCAGCCAGGCACGCCAGCTTTTCCACTGGCGAGGCCAGCGCAGGTACAGGCCGGACAGGCAGAAGAACACCAGGATCAGCGTGCACGCGCCGGTGATCTGCCGACCCGTGTCGCCCATGGCGAGGAAGCGGTGCAGTTGCAGCATCAGGCCGAAGAAGCCCTGGCCGGAGGCATCGCCAAGGAACTCGGCGGTGTACGGGTCGAAGTAGCGCATCTCGCCACGGCGCTCACCCGGCGGCGGGGTGAACCACACTTTGGCGGCGTTGCCGCTGTCGGTTTCCACCGTGAGCATCGAGACTTTTTTGCCCGACACGGCTTCGATGTGCTCCACCAGCTCGACAGGCGGCAGCACACCGGCGACCTGTTTTTCGACCTGCAATACAGACGGGTTGAGTGTGCTCAGGATTTCATCCTGAAACGACACCGCCGCCCCGGTGATGCCCATAAGGGCCAGGACCAGCCCGGCGCTGATGCCGAAAAACCAGTGCAACTGGAACAGGGTTTTCTTCAACACGTCGCTCGCCTTGTTCGTTCAAGTTGATTCATCACGGCGCGCATTATGCCGTGGGGTTGTCGAGAAGCATTCTTTTTTACGCACAAAAGCCCCGTTCAGTTGAACGGGGCCTGGCCTTTCAAGCGCAGTCCATGTGGGAGCAAGCCCGCTCCCACAGTTTCTACATCTATCAGAAGTGGAAGTTGGTGCTCAGCAAAGCGGTACGACCGGCCGCCTGGTTGGCGAAGTGAGTCGAGAACGCCTTGTCGTAGTAGGTTTCGTCGGTCAGGTTCTGCACGTTCAGTTGCAGGTCGACGTTCTTGGTCAGCTTGTAGGCCGCCATCGCGTCGTAACGAACGTAGGAATCGACCATGGTGGTGTTGGCGGCACTGCCGAACACGTCATCGACATAGAACGCACCGCCGCCGATGGTCAGCCTTGGCGTGACCTGATAGGTCGTCCACAGGCTGGCGCTGTTTTTCGGCGTGTTAGGCAGTTCGTTGCCATCGTTGGCTTTGTTTGCCGGCATGTCGCCGCCATCGACTTGTTCACTGTCCATGTAGGCATAACCGGCGAAGACCTGCCATTTGTCGGTGAGCTTGCCGGTGGCCGACAGTTCGACACCTTGAACGCGGGTTTTGCCGACGTTTTCGTACGTCGTGGTGTTGGTCTGCACACGAGCGTTTTCTTTCTCGGTGCGGAAGATGTCGGCGGTCAGGGACAGACGATCATTCAGCAGGTCCCACTTGGTGCCGATCTCGTAGTTCTTGGTGGTTTCCGGCTCCATGTCGCTTTTCAGCAGGTTGCCGTTGCGATCCGGCGTGCCGCCCAGCGGGTTGCCTTCCGAACCTTCGCCCAAGGTGTTGCCCGGTGGCGTGGCAGATGTCGCGTAGGACGCATAGATGCTGCCGTTTTCGGCTGGTTTGTACACCACGCCGAACTGACCGGTAACGAATTCGCTGGTGTCATCGCCTTTGGACGTGGTCACGCTGGAACCGTTGAAGGTTTTGTAGTCGGTGTCGAAATGGTCGTAGCGCAGCCCCATGTTCACCAGCCACTGTTCGGACAACGTCAGTGTATCGAACACATACAATGCGTAGGTGTTGGCCTTGGTTTCGGTGCCCGCATAGTTGCGCGAGATGGCGCCGCTCCACGGATCATTCGGGGTCGGGTTGGACAGCGAGGTACAGTTGTAACCGCTTGGCGCGCCGATCATTGCCGGCGAGCAGTTGGTGGTTACCGCTGCTGTTCCCGGGGTGGTGTCCGTGTTGACGTTGTACGAGGATTTTTCACTTTCCTCATGGGTGTATTCGACACCGGTGGAGAAGCTGTTCTTGAATCCGGCGATGTAGACATCACCAAACAGGTCGGTCTGGTTGGTGGTGGTCTCGGTGTTGCTCACGCGGGTGTTCGCCCGACGCCAGACACTGCCGTTGTTGACGTTGCCTTTACTGTCGTCAGGCTGGGTCAGGATGTAGTCCTGCATGCTGGAGCCGTGACGCAGGGTGTTCTTGATGGTCAGCGAGTCGCTCAGGTCGTGCTCGATGGCGAAGGTCGCCGTGTCGGTGCGGGTCTTGCGGAAGTCGCGATCGGTCAGGCCATAGAAATTGCTGCTGTCGCCGCCGTCATTCGGCTTGTCCGGGTTGGATTTGGTACGGGCGGCCGAGCCTCCGGTCGGGATGCTGTACGGAATACCCGAGTCCGGCAGGTCGTTGCTTTCGAGGTGGTAGTAGTCGAGGTTGACGCGGGTGTCGGTGCCCAGGCCGAAGGCCAGGGACGGTGCAACACCCCAACGGTCGTAGTTGACGCTGTCACGTCCGGCGACGTTGCTCTCGTGGCTCAGCAGGTTCAGACGGCCGGCGGCGGTATCGGTGAACTGGTAGTTGCCGTCAAAGGTGTAGCGCTGGGTCTGGTCGGAACCCCAGGTGAAACCACCGTCGAGCGAGTCGCCCAGGTGAGCTTTCTTGCTGACCAGGTTGATGCTGCCGCCCGCAGCGCCACGGCCGCCGATGGCGGAGTTCGGGCCCTTGCTGACTTCGATCGATTCAACGGCGAAGATTTCGCGGCTCTGGGAACCGGTGTCGCGCACGCCGTCCAGGTAAGTGTCGCCTTGGGCGTCGAAGCCGCGGATGAATGGACGATCACCCTGGGGGTTGCCACCTTCACCGGCACCGAAAGTGATGCCAGGAACGGTGCGTAGCGCGTCCTGCATATTGAGGGCGCCGGTGTCTTTGAGAACCTGTTGCGGAATGACGGTTACCGAGCGCGGCGTGTCGATCAGCGGCGCGGTGTACTTGGGCGAGGAGGCTTTCTCTACGTTGTAGGTTGTCTCGTCCTGGGCTTCGCCGGTGATGGCGGTGGCGCCCAGCGAAATCACTTTGTCGGGGGCTTTTTCGTCGGTTTTTTCCGCCGCGAAAACCATGTGGCCCGCAGACCCGGCAGTTATCGCCATGCCGATGGCCGATGCGAGCAGACGTGGTGAACTGACCGGTACTTGTGGTTGTTGACGCGACATTTGGATTCCCCTCCCCAAGGATTTGAGGCCGCGGAATATAGTGTAAATAAGTATTTGTAACAATTGCGAAATATTACTATTCGCACTGAATTTACAATCTTTACAATTTAACCTTACGGTTTCTGCTGACTCATTCGTCAGATGTGTTTTACACAGGCAATAAGAATCAATACCATTGGCGCTCCTTTGTATTCAGGTGTCTTTGTCATGCTGCTGCACATTCCCGGCCTGTTTGAAAAAGACGAGGTGCAGCGCATTCGCGAGGCTCTGGAGCAAGCCGATTGGGCCGATGGCAAGATCACCGCCGGCTACCAGTCGGCCAAGGCCAAGCACAATTTGCAGCTGCCCGAAGGGCATCCGCTGGCCAAGGAGATCGGCGCGGCGATGCTGGAGCGGCTGTGGAAAAATCCGCTGTTCATGTCAGCAGCCTTGCCGCACAAAGTCTTTCCACCGTTGCTGAACTGTTACACCGCCGGTGGCAGTTTCGACTTCCATATCGACAACGCGGTGCGTCAGCCCAAGGGCGGCATCGAGCGGGTGCGCACGGATTTGTCCGCCACGCTGTTCTTCAGCGAGCCGCAGGATTACGACGGCGGCGAGCTGGAGATCCAGGACACCTTTGGCACTCAACGGGTGAAGCTGCCTGCCGGCGACATGGTGCTTTACCCAGGCACCAGCCTGCACAAGGTCAATGCGGTGACACGCGGAACGCGACTCGCCTCGTTTTTCTGGACGCAAAGCCTGGTGCGTGAAGACAGCCAGCGCGCCCTGTTGTTCGAGATGGACGGGGCCATCCAGCAACTGACCCGCGATGTGCCCGATCATCCATCGCTGATCCGCCTCACCGGTACCTATCACAACCTGTTGCGGCGCTGGGTCGAGGTGTAAGTGGCAGATTTCCGTTTACGCCGCGAGGAAATGCTCGACGGTGAGCGCCTGCGCGCGATGCTCGACGAAAGTCCGGCCCGGGCGGCCCAGGCGATTCTGATCGCGGCCCGCGAAGACGTCCTCGATGCGCAGGCGTTGCTCGGGCAGATTTTGCTGGACGGGCAGGGCATTGCTCAGGATCGGCCGCTGGCACTGCGTTGGTTCGATATCGCCGCGCGACGCGGGCATGTGATGGCGCGCAACATGCTCGGCCGTTGTCATGAGCATGGTTGGGGCTGTGCTGCCGATACATCGCTAGCGGCCAGGCATTACCGACTTGCCGCCAGTGCAGGGCTGGATTGGGCGATGTACAACTACGCCAATCTGCTGGCGACCGGTCGCGGGGTGGTTGAGGACCAGTTTCAAGCACTGAGTCTCTATCGCCGTGCGGCTGAGTTGGGCCATGCAAAATCGATGAATCTGTTGGGACGGTATCTGGAAGAAGGGCGGGTTTGTCCCGCGGATCCGGCTGCGGCTCGTAACTGGTATCGACGTTCGGCCGAGGGTGGGGATTTTCGCGGGCAGTTCAGCTTTGCAGCGGTCTTGACCGACGAAGGGAATATCGAGGATGCGTTGCTCTGGCTGCACAAGGCGCTGGCCGGGGGGAATCTGAATTTTCTGCGGGTGGCGAGTCAGGCGCTGATGGACGCGACCGATCCGAGGATTCAGGCACTGGCCGACGATTACGCTCGCCGCTGCGCCGATCTGCAGCGAACTCAATCCATGTAGGAGCTGCCGAAGGCTGCGATCTTTTGACCTTTAGAAGCAAGATCAAAAGATCGCAGCCTTCGGCAGCTCCTACCGAGGCGAATTTCAGGCACAAAAAAACCCATGACATGTCATGGGCTTTTGTTTTCTACGCAGTATTTACACGTAGAACGACTTCAGCGGCGGGAAGCCGTTGAATTCAACAGCGCTGTAGCTGGTGGTGTACGCACCGGTCGACAGCCAGTACAGGCGATCACCGATGGCCAGGTTCAGCGGCAGGCCGTACTTGTAGTTTTCGTACATGATGTCGGCGCTGTCGCAGGTAGGACCGGCGATGACCACTTCTTCCATCTCGCCTTTCTTCTCGGTCCAGATCGGGAACTTGATGGCTTCGTCCATGGTTTCGATCAGGCCGGAGAACTTGCCCACATCCGTATACACCCAACGCTCGACGGCGGTACGGGATTTACGCGCAACCAGCACCACTTCACTGACCAGGATGCCGGCGTTGGCGATCAGCGAACGGCCTGGTTCCAGGATGATTTCCGGCAAGTCATCACCGAAGTCTTCCTTCAGGAAACGGATGATTTCCTCGGCGTAGGTTTCCAGGCTGTTGGTGCGGGTGATGTAGTTGGCCGGGAAGCCGCCGCCCATGTTGATCAGCTTCAGATGGATGCCGTCTTCTTCTTTCAGACGCTCGAAGATCACTTTGACCTTGGCGATCGCGGCGTCCCAGACGCTGATGTCGCGCTGTTGCGAGCCAACGTGGAACGAGATGCCGTAAGGCACCAGGCCCAGGTCGCGAGCGAGGATCAGCAGGTCCATGGCCATGTCGGTCTGGCAGCCGAATTTGCGCGACAGTGGCCAGTCGGCGGTGGTCGAGCCTTCGGTCAGGATGCGTACGTAGACTTTCGAGCCCGGAGCGGCCTTGGCGATGTTGCGCAGGTCGGCTTCGGAGTCGGTGGCGAACAGGCGCACGCCCTTCTCGTAGAAGTAGCGGATGTCCTTGGACTTCTTGATGGTGTTGCCGTAGCTGATCTGGTCGGCGCTGACGCCGCGCCCCAGCACTTTGTCCAGCTCATAGATAGAGGCGATGTCGAAGCTCGAACCTTTCTCTTTGAGCAGGTCGATGATTTCCACGGCCGGGTTGGCCTTGACCGCGTAGTAGACCTTGGCGAATTCGAAACCGGCGCGCAGATCGTCATAGGCCTGGCTGATCATCGCGGTGTCGATCACCACGAATGGGGTTTCCTGTTTGTCGGCGAACGCCTTCATTTTCTGAAAGGTTTCACGCGCGAAATAGTCTTCGACCTGGATCGACATACCTGGGAGCTCCTAAAGGCAAACGTTGTTAATCAATGGGTGCAAATGAACGTCCTCCGTATCCCCACTTTGGTTCGCCTACTTCCCAAGGCATGTCGCCGAAAGCAAAAAGGCCATGGGAAGTGCAGCTTTCCCTTGGCCTTGCTGTCTCGTCGTCAGTACTTGAGCCGGATGGATCGTTTCCAGCATGGACGTTCGGCGCGAACTTTAGGGCGTGAGGGGCTTGAGATCAACAAAAAATGTCGCGTTTTTGCACTCTTCTGACGCGCGTTGCGGGCATCACTCTTTGTAACCGACCCAGATGACAGTCGGATGTTCCCGAGGAATTATGAAGTGTTAAGAATACCTGCACGTTCAACGCTTTTGTGCGCTAAGTCGCTAGTGAATACGATAGCGTCAACATCGGCGACGTTGGCTGCGAAAAGGTGAGTTGAGAGGGGATTTGACCATTCCGGAGCGTGTTTCCGGACTGATTTAGCAGACGCTACTGTTGATATTTTTTTCCGGCCTGCGAATCACTGGAAAATTGCATGGAACCTGTGGGAGCGAGCTTGGTCCGGGCTCGCTCCCACAGGGTTTGTATTTTTACCGGGTAATGTGAGCTGTCAGGCGACCACTGCCTCGGCAGGCGACACGATGTTGGTCTTCATTCCTCGCGAACGACCTGAGCTCAAGTAAGCTGCAATCGACTCCTGCGTCACCTCACCCAAAAACACCCGCTCGGCATCCATCACCGGCAACCACGCTCGATTGAACTCGTACATGCGCGACAGCAGGATGCGCAAATGTTCGTCGTACGCCGCCGTGGCATTGAACTCGCGTTGGTACTGCGCGCAGGTGCCGGTCTGACGGTGCAGGTCGCGACGTCGTACGTAACCCAGGGCTTTATTCTCGGCACAAGTGACCACCACATAGCGTCGGTCATGCTCGTCCATCAACTCCAGCGCTTCAGCCACCGGGGTTTGCGGGCTGACGGATGGGGCGTTGTCCGCCGCGTCTTCGGCTTTCACCAACAGCAGACGCTTGAGCGTGCTGTCCTGTCCGACGAAGTTGCTGACAAACTCATCCGCCGGATGCGCGAGCAGAGTGTCCGGGTGATCGATCTGCAGCAGCTTGCCGGCGCGGAAGATCGCAATCTTGTCGCCGAGCTTGATAGCCTCGTCGATGTCGTGGCTGACCATGATCACGGTCTTGTTCAGCGCCCGCTGCATTTCGAAAAATTCGTTCTGGATCATCTCGCGGTTGATCGGGTCGACCGCACCGAAGGGTTCGTCCATCAGCAACAGCGGCGCATCGGCGGCCAGTGCGCGAATCACGCCGATCCGCTGTTGCTGCCCACCGGACAATTCCCGTGGGTAACGATGCAGATACTGCTTGGGTTCGAGCTTGATCATGCTCATCAGTTCGCGGGCGCGGTCGTGGCATTTCTGTTTATCCCAGCCGAGCAGCTTCGGCACCACCACAATGTTCTCCTCGATGGTCATGTTCGGGAACAGACCGATCTGCTGGATCACGTAGCCGATGTTGCGGCGCAGGGTCACTTCGTCGAGGCCGGTGGTGTCTTCGCCGTTGATCAGGATCTTGCCCGAGGTCGGATTGATCAGGCGGTTGATCATTTTCAGCGTGGTGCTTTTACCGCAACCCGATGGCCCGAGGAACACGCAGATTTCGCCTTCATTGACGGTCAGGCTTACCGAGTCCACGGCTTTCACATCTTTGCCGTTGCTTTGGAAGGTCTTGCTGAGGTTTTGAAGTTCGATCATTTGAGTAATCCTTTTGGAGTCAGCGAGCGTTGCAGCCATTGCAGAAGCAGGTCGGCGAAGATGGCCAGCACACTGACCAGAACAGCGCCGACAATCAGCATCGACATGTCGCTGCGGCTGATGGAGGCGAGGATGAGTACGCCCAGACCGCCGGCGCCGATGGTGGCAGCGATGGTCATGACGCCGATGTTCATCACCACGGCGGTGCGCACACCGGCGAGGATCACCGGCACGGCGATGGGCAACTCGACCATGCGCAGGCGCTGGCCGAAGGTCATGCCGATGCCGCGGGCGGCTTCGCGGATGCCCGGTTCGACGCTGGTCAGGGCCAGGTAGGTGTTACGCATGATCGGCAGCAGCGAGTACAGGAACACCGCGGTAATCGCCGGCATCGGCCCCAGGCCCTGGCCGAACTTTGAGTAGAACGGCAGCAGCAGGCCGAACAGGGCAATCGACGGCACGGTCAGCAGCACCGTGGCGCTGGCTTGCAAGGGGCCGGCGAGACTCGGGAAGCGCGTCATCAAAATGCCCAATGGCACGCCGACCAGAATCGCCAGGGTCACGGCAATGCCGACCAGGGTGATGTGTTGCCACGTCAGGTGTAAGACCAATGGCCAGTCGAGATGGGAAAAGGCGTTCAGGAATTCCATGACTTTTCCTCCTTAATTGATCGGGTGTTGGCGCAGGAAATCGGCGGCGACGGCTGAAGGACTTTGGTGCTCGACGTCGACCCGGGCGTTGAGTTCGCGCATGGTGTTGTCGTCGAACAGTTCAGCCAGCGGCTTGAGCTGAGCGGCTAATTGCGGATGCGCATCGAGGTAGGCCTGACGCACCACCGGTGCGGCGGTGTAGTCGGGGAAGTAGTGCTTGTCGTCTTCCAGCAGTTTCAGCTTGAAGGCGTTGAGGCGACCGTCGGTGGTGTAGACCAGGCCGGCAAACACCTGGCCGTTACGCAGCGCGGTGTAGACCAGGCCGGCGTCCATCTGCCGGATATTCTTGCGGGTCAGGTTCATGTCGTAGAGCTTGACCATGCCATCCAGACCGTCCGAACGGTTGGCGAACTCGGTATCCAGCGCCACCAGATTGTTGGTCCCGGCTTCCTTGCGCAGCACCGTGTTCAGCTCACTGATGGTGTTGATCCGTGGGTATTGGTCGGCGACGTTCTTCGGCAGGGCGAGGGCGTAGGTGTTGCTGAATTTCGACGGGGTGAGCCAGACCAGGCCTTTTTTCGCGTCGAGTTCTTTTACTCGTGCGTAGGACTGTTCGCTGTCGAGTTTTTCAGTGACATGGTTGTAGGCCACCAGCGACACGCCGGTGTATTCCCAGAGCATGTCCAGTTGGCCGCTTTCGTGGGCGCTGCGGGCCAGATTGCTGCCCAGGCCGCCGGTCACTTGCACTTCGTAACCCTTGGTGCGCAGGTACTGCGAAGTGATTTCCGCCAGCAGGGTTTGTTCGGTGAACACCCGGGCGCCGATGCGGATCAAGGGTTTATCGGCGGCTTGGGCAAATCCTGCGAACAGCAGGACGCAGCCTAGTAAAAAGCTTGATGTTTTCATGACGATTCCTTTGCCGGGGCTTAAGACGGGCGCAAGCCGCGTTCGAGCCAGAGGCGGCTGGCGAGTGTCACCAGGCCGTCGAGCAACAAGGCCAGCAAGGCGGTGCAGGCCGCGCCGAGCAGTAATTGCGGCTGATTGTTCAGGGCAATCCCGGGGAAGATCAGGCTGCCGAGACTGTTGGCGCCGATCAGGAACGCCAGCGGCGCGGTCCCCACGTTGATCGCCAACGCCACGCGAACACCACCGATGATGATCGGCACCGCGTTGGGCAATTCGACTTTCCACAGCACCTGGCGCGGGGTCATGCCGATGCCGACGGCGGCTTCCTTGAGCGACCCCTGAACGTTTTTCAGGCCTTCATAGGTGTTGCGCACGATGGGCAGTAGTGAGGCGAGGAACAGGGCGAAGATGGCCGGACCGCTGCCGATGCCGAGGATGCCCAGGGCGATGGCCAGGACGGCGAGGGGCGGAACGGTGTTGCCGATGTTGAAGAACTGCATGAAGCGTTCGGCGCGGCCGACCATGGACGGGCGGCTGAGGAGGATGCCGGCAGGAATGCCCACGACAAGGGCGGCCAGCATGGAAGCGAGGACGAGAACCAGATGAGCTTGCAGATAAAACAACAAATCGTCGCGGTAAAGTTCGATCGTGTTGATGCCGATCCATTGGATCAGCAGGGCCAGAAGGGCGATTACCAGCGCGCCTCCTATCAGCCCTTTGCCATAGTGGATAGCCACAGGCGGACTCCTTTTTTCAGTCGGCAAACACTCTTTCGTGTGGCAACGCCATTCCTGGCTGCCGAAAAAATGATCGCGATAAGCAGCTCGAACAGGCCGGCAAAGCGGCATGCATCGAGCCATGAGCACAGCCTCGTCAGGCCGATTTGCAGGTGTTTCAGGCCCCCGACGAGTGGTCGTAACGGGGGAGTGGACGTCTCCGGGCTTTAAAAGGTTCCCATCTGCGGGAGCATTTGGCCACTCCTAATGTGCTCAACGGTTCGGTTCTTGGATCAACTTGGGCTATAATCTGCGCCCTTTTTTGAATCACCTGCCAGGCGATTTCCCATGACCAAACAGGCCGCCGAAGTCGCGAAACGCCGCACTTTCGCCATTATTTCCCACCCCGATGCCGGTAAGACCACCATCACCGAGAAGCTCTTGCTGATGGGCAAGGCGATTGCGGTAGCCGGTACGGTGAAATCTCGTAAATCCGATCGCCATGCCACCTCCGACTGGATGGAAATGGAAAAGCAGCGTGGTATTTCCATTACCACGTCGGTCATGCAGTTCCCGTATCGCGAACACATGATCAACCTGCTCGACACCCCGGGCCACGAAGACTTCTCCGAAGATACCTACCGCACCCTGACCGCGGTGGACTCGGCGTTGATGGTTCTCGATGGCGGTAAAGGTGTAGAGCCACGGACCATCGCCCTGATGGACGTCTGCCGTCTGCGTGACACGCCGATCGTCAGCTTCATCAACAAACTCGACCGTGACATCCGCGACCCGATCGAACTGCTCGACGAAATCGAAGCGGTCCTGAAGATCAAGGCGGCGCCGATCACCTGGCCGATTGGTTGCTACCGCGACTTCAAGGGCGTGTATCACCTCGCCGATGACTACATCATCGTGTACACCGCCGGTCACGGCCACGAACGCACCGAAACCAAGATCATCGAGAAGCTCGACTCCGATGAAGCCCGCGCCCACCTGGGTGACGAGTACGAGCGTTTCATCGAGCAGCTGGAACTGGTGCAGGGCGCCTGCCACGAGTTCAACCAGCAGGAGTTCCTCGACGGTCAGCTGACCCCGGTGTTCTTCGGTACGGCACTGGGCAACTTCGGTGTCGACCACGTCCTCGACGCCGTCGTCGATTGGGCGCCGCGCCCGCTGGCGCGCGTGGCCAACGAGCGTACCGTGGAGCCGGTGGAAGAGAAGTTCTCGGGCTTCATCTTCAAGATCCAGGCGAACATGGACCCGAAGCACCGCGACCGTATCGCCTTCATGCGTATCTGCTCCGGCAAGTACGAAAAAGGCATGAAGATGCGCCATGTGCGCACCGGCAAGGACGTGCGGATCGGCGACGCGCTGACCTTCTTCTCCTCCGAGCGTGAGCAACTGGAAGAAGCCTTTGCCGGCGACATCATCGGCCTGCACAACCACGGCACCATCCAGATCGGCGACACCTTCAGCGAAGGCGAAGCCCTGGGTTTCACCGGTATCCCGCACTTCGCCCCGGAACTGTTCCGCCGCGTGCGTTTGAAAGATCCGCTGAAATCCAAGCAACTGCGCCAGGGCCTGCAACAGCTGGCCGAAGAAGGCGCGACCCAGGTGTTCTTCCCGGAACGCAGCAACGACATCATCCTCGGCGCCGTCGGTGTGCTGCAGTTCGATGTGGTCGCCAGTCGTTTGAAAGAGGAATACAAGGTCGAGTGCTCCTACGAGCCGATCACGGTTTACTCGGCACGCTGGATCGAATGCAGCGACAAGAAGAAGCTTGAGGAATTCTCCAACAAGGCTGTGGAAAACCTGGCACTGGACGGCGGTGGTCACCTGACCTACCTCGCACCGACGCGGGTCAACCTGGCCCTGATGGAAGAGCGCTGGCCGGACGTGAAATTCCGTGCGACGCGTGAGCATCACTAAGCGCTGAGTTGAAATACCCAAAACCCCGTTTGTGAAAGCAGCGGGGTTTTTTATTGCCTATCACATACTTCTGTGGGTTTTTCGGTGTTAGCTGAATTGTGAATAACCCCTATTCCAAACCAATCTGCCAACCCGCTGCATTTTCCCTCGCTCGATAGCATCCAATCTGGAGAACCCGGCTGATCGGAACTAGATTTGACTCAGCGCCAGACAGGCACTCAACGAAAGGACGGAATCGGCTATGAACAGATTGTTTCGCGTTTTACTGCTGTTGAAGGTGATGGTGATGCTCTCGCTCGGCACTTCGATGGCGTGGGCCGAGTGTATCGATCATGGGGAGCAGGCTTCGAGCGGGCAGGCGGGTTATGCGGGGTTGATGATCGCCAAGTCCGAATCGGAACCGGGAGATCAGGGGCAGGGTGGTGCGGACAACGACGATGACTCGACCACCGACGAGCCGGACACCGATGAAGAAGAAAGCGACAGCCAGACGTAGTCGCTCGATAGCGGGCAAAAGAAAACCCCTTCTACCTGAGTGATGCTCAATCGAGGTGGAAGGGGTTGGGTTAACGCGTATTTACTTGAACTACTCAATCCCTGTGGGAGCGGGCTTGCTCCGGGCGGCGTTCCGACGAAAGCGATCTGTCAGTCGACATTGATGTTGACTGGAATGACGCCTTCGCGAGCAAGCCCGCTCCCACATTTTTTATGCCGCGCCGTCGAGGAATTGCTCGGCGTAGTGGCAAGCCACCTGGCGGTTGTCGAGCAGGCGCAGGGCCGGCTCTTCAGTGCTGCAACGCTCGGTGGCGTACGGGCAGCGCTTGTGGAAGGCGCAGCCGGACGGCGGGTTCAGCGGGTTGGGTAGCTCACCGACGATCTTGATTTTTGGCTTGTCCGGATCCGGGTGGATGGCCGGCGTCGCCGACAGTAGCGCCTGGGTGTAGGGGTGCAGAGGGCGTGAATAAATGTCCTCTTTCGTGCCCATTTCCACCGGACGACCGAGGTACATCACCATCACGTGGTCGGCAACGTGGCGTACCACTGCCAGGTTGTGGGAGATGAACACGTAGGCGGTGTTGAACTCTTGCTGCAAATCCATGAACAGGTTGAGCACCTGCGCCTGAATCGACACGTCCAGCGCCGAGGTCGGTTCGTCCGCCACCAGCACTTTCGGTTGCAGCATCATCGCCCGGGCCAGGGCGATCCGCTGGCGCTGGCCGCCGGAGAACATATGCGGATAACGCTGATAGTGCTCGGGACGCAAGCCCACCTGCTTCATCATCGCCTGGACTTTCTCGCGACGTTCGGAGGCGCTCAGGCTGGTGTTGATCAGAAGCGGTTCTGCAAGCTGATCACCGACTTTCTGCCGTGGGTTCAACGAGGCGTACGGGCTCTGGAACACCATCTGCACGTCTTTGCGCAGTTGCTTGCGCTGGGCCTTGTCGGCCCCGGCAACTTCCTGCCCGGCGATTTTCAAGGAGCCGGAGGACGGTTCTTCGATCAGGGTCAGGGCACGTGCCAGGGTGGACTTGCCGCAACCCGACTCGCCGACGACAGCGAGGGTCTTGCCGGCTTCCAGTTCGAACGACACGCCGTTGAGGGCGCGCACGGTGGCGTGCCCCTTGAACAGGCCTCGGGACACCTCGTAGTGACGGGTCAGGTCGCGGGCGGTAAGAACGACGGCCATTACGCCACCTCCTGGTTCAGCGGGTAGAAGCAGCGAGCGAGGCTGTTGCTTTTCTGGTCAAGGGCCGGACGTTGTTGACGGCAGTTGTCTTTCACGTACGGGCAGCGCGGCGACAGCAGGCAACCCTGCGGACGGTCGTAGCGACCGGGCACGATGCCCGGCAGGGTCGACAAACGCGCGGCGCCGAGGCTGTGTTCCGGAATCGCCTTGAGCAGCGCTTCGCTATACGGGTGCGCCGGGATGTCGAACAGTTGCGGCACCTGACCGACTTCGACCGCCTGGCCGGCGTACATCACGCACACGCGCTGGGCGGTTTCGGCCACGACGGCGAGGTCGTGGGTGATCAGCACCAAGCCCATGTTCTGCTCTTTCTGCAACGCCAGCAGCAGGTCCATGATCTGTGCCTGGATGGTCACGTCCAGCGCCGTGGTCGGTTCGTCGGCGATCAGCAGTTTCGGTTCGCCGGCAATCGCCATGGCAATCGCGACACGCTGGCTCATGCCACCGGACAGTTGATGCGGGTAAGCGTCCATACGGCTGGCGGCACCCGGGATCTCGACTTTTTCCAGCAGTTCGATGGCGCGTTTGCGGGCCGCCTTGCCGGACATTTTCAGGTGCAGGCGCAGCACTTCTTCAATCTGGAAGCCGACGGTGTAGCTCGGGTTCAGCGCGGTCATCGGATCCTGGAAGACCATGGACAGGTCTTTACCGACGATCTGTCGACGCTGACGATTGTTGAGCTTGAGCATGTTCTTGCCGTCGAAGTTCAGGGCGTCAGCGGTGACGATCCCCGGATGCTCGATCAGGCCCATCAGCGCCATCATGGTCACGGATTTGCCGGAGCCGGACTCGCCAACGATGGCCAGCACTTCGCCCTTGTCCACTTTCAGGTCGAGGCCATCGACCACTGGCGTGGCGTTTTTGTCGCCGAAGCGAACGTTGAGATTCTTGATTTCTAGCAGTGACATGGGAATCTCCTCAGGCGGCGTTCTTGAGTTTCGGGTCCAGCGCATCGCGCAGGCCGTCGCCCATCAGGTTGATTGCCAGCACGCTGAGCAAAATGGTCAAACCAGGCAGGCTCACCACCCACCAGGCGCGTTCGATGTAGTCGCGGGCCGAAGCCAGCATGGTGCCCCACTCAGGGGTTGGCGGTTGTACGCCAAGGCCGAGGAAGCCCAGTGCGGCGGCATCGAGGATCGCCGAGGAGAAGCTCAGGGTGGCCTGAACGATCAGCGGCGCCATGCAGTTGGGTAGCACGGTGACGAACATCAGGCGCGGCAAGCCGGCACCGGCCAGGCGCGCGGCGGTCACGTAGTCGCGGTTCAGTTCGCCCATCACCGCAGCGCGGGTCAGGCGAACGTACGACGGCAGGGACACCACGGCGATGGCGATCACGGTGTTGATCAGTCCAGGGCCGAGGATGGCGACGATCGCCACGGCCAGCAACAGGGACGGCAGGGCCAGCATGATGTCCATCAGACGCATGATGGTCGGACCGAGCACGCGCGGGAAGAACCCGGCGAACAGGCCCAGCAGGATGCCCGGAATCAGTGACATCACCACCGACGACAAGCCGATCAGCAGCGACAGGCGCGAACCCTGGATCAGTCGCGACAGCAGGTCGCGGCCCAGCTCATCGGTACCGAGCAGGAACTGCAGTTGCCCACCTTCGAGCCAGGCTGGCGGGGTCAGCAGGAAATCGCGGTACTGCTCGCTAGGATCGTGAGGGGCAACCCACGGGGCGAAGATGGCGCAGAAAATCACCAGCAGCATGAACATCAGGCCGGCGACGGCGCCTTTGTTCTTGGAGAACGCTTGCCAGAATTCTTTGTATGGAGACGGGTACAGCAGGCTTTGATCGACTGCTACCGATGGAATTGGAGTGGTCATGGTCATGATCTCAGCGCTGATGACGGATGCGTGGGTTGGCAAAACCGTAGAGGATGTCCACTACGAAGTTGACCAGAATCACCAGGCAGGCGATTAACAGGATGCCGTTTTGTACGACTGGGTAGTCCCGGGCACCAATGGCTTCGATCAGCCATTTGCCGATGCCGGGCCACGAGAAGATGGTTTCGGTCAGGACCGCACCGGCCAGCAGGGTGCCGACTTGCAGGCCGACCACCGTCAGTACCGGGATCAGCGCGTTACGCAGGCCGTGTACGAACACGACGCGCGCCGGCGACAGGCCTTTGGCCTTGGCGGTGCGGATGTAGTCTTCACGCAGCACTTCGAGCATCGACGAGCGGGTCATCCGCGCGATCACTGCCAGCGGAATGGTGCCGAGCACAATGGCCGGCAGGATCAGGTGGTGCAGGGCGTCGAAGAAGGCGTCCGGCTCGTCGGCCAGCAGCGTGTCGATCAGCATGAAGCCGGTGCGCGGCTCGATGTCGTAGAGCAGGTCGATCCGCCCGGACACCGGGGTCCAGCCCAGGCTCACCGAGAAGAACATGATCAGGATCAGGCCCCACCAGAAGATCGGCATCGAGTATCCCGCCAGGGAGACACCCATCACCCCATGGTCGAACAGGGATCCTCGCTTGAGTGCCGCGATCACCCCGGCCAGAAGGCCCAGGATGCCGGCGAACAACAGGGCGGCCATGGACAGTTCCAGGGTCGCGGGGAACAGGGAGGTGAATTCGCTCCACACACTTTCACGGGTACGCAGGGATTCCCCGAGATCGCCGTGGGCCAGCTTGCCGATGTAATCCAGGTACTGGGCATACAGGGGTTTGTTCAGACCTAGGCGTTCCATTGCCTGAGCGTGCATTTCGGGATCGACCCTGCGTTCTCCCATCATGACTTCCACGGGGTCGCCCGGGATCATGCGAATCAACGCGAAAGTCAGCAGGGTGATGCCGAAGAACGTGGGGATCAATAACCCCAGTCGGCGGGCAATAAAACTAAACATCGTGTGTTGTACCTCATCAGCCGGTTAGGCGTGCCCGGCATGCCTGGGTCAGGAATGCCGGGAGTTTTCTTATTACTTCACCTGGGTGGTGGCGAAGTTATTCGTGGTCAGGGGGCTAATGTGATAGCCCTCTACGTTGTTGCGCATTGCGGTAAACATTCTAGTGTGGGCCAAGCTGATCCACGGTTGGTCCTGGTTGAAAATAAGCTGGGCCTGCTCGTACAGGGCTGCACGCTCGGCCGGGTCGGTTTTTTCCCGGGCCTGATCGATCAGGGCCTGGAACTTGTCATTGCACCAGCGGGCGTAGTTTTCGCCGTTCTTGGCCGCTTCACAACTGAGCATAGGCGTCAGGAAGTTATCCGGGTCGCCGTTATCGCCCGCCCATCCGGCGGAAACCATGTCGTGCTCGCCGTTTTTCGCGCGTTTGAGCATTTCGCCCCATTCCATCACGCGAATGTCGATCTTGATCCCGACCTTGGCCAGGTCGGCCTGCATCATCTGCGCACCGAGCATCGGGTTCGGGTTGGTTGCACCGCCTCCGTTGCGGGTGAACAGGGTGAAGGTGGTGCCTTCCGGTACGCCGGCTTCCTTGAGCAGGGCACGGGCCTTGTCCAGATCGCGGACCGGGTTCTTCAGGGTGTGGTTGTAGCCCAGCAGGGTGTCCGGGAACGGGTTGACGGCGGCTGTTGCATTGCCCTTGCCGAACAGCGCGTTGACAGCCGCTTCCTTGTCGAAGGCGATGTCGATGGCTTTACGCACCCGTACATCGCTAAGGTACTTGTGCGTGGTGTTGATGGCGATGTACGCGACGGTCATCGCATTCAGCTCATCGACTTTCAGCTTGTCGTCTTTCCTGATGCTCGGAATGTCATCCGGTTTTGGATACAGCGCGACCTGGCACTCGTTGGCCTTGAGCTTCTGCAGGCGCACGTTGTTGTCGGTGGCGATGGCCAGGATCAGCGCATCAGCCGGAGGCTTGCCTCGGAAGTAGTCCGGGTTGGCCTTGAAGCGAACCTGGGCGTCCTTGTTGTAGCGCTGGAAGACGAACGGGCCGGTGCCGACCGGCTTGTTGTTCAGGTCGCCGGTCTTGTTGGCCTTGAGCAACTGGTCGGCGTACTCGGCGGAGTAGATCGACGAGAAGGCCATGGCGATGTCGGCCAGGAACGGCGCTTCGCGACGGGTCAGGGTGAACTTGACCGTGTTGTCGTCGACTTTCTCGACGCTTTTCAGCAGTTCCTTGAAGCCCATGCTTTCAAAGTACGGGAAGCCCACGCTCGACAGTTTGTGCCATGGATGATTCGGGTCCAGCTGGCGCTGGAAACTCCAGACCACGTCGTCGGCATTCATGTCGCGGGTCGGCTTGAAGTATTCGGTGGTGTGGAACTTGACGCCTTTACGCAGATGAAACGTGTAGCTCAGACCGTCTTCGCTGATGTCCCAGGAATCGGCCAGTGCCGGAATCACTTCGGTGGTACCGGGCTTGAAGTCTGCCAGGCGATTGAAGATGGTTTCGGCCACCGCATCGGCTGTGACTGCAGTCGTGTACTGGACCATGTCGAAGCCTTCGGGGCTGTTTTCGGTACAAACCACCAGGGGTTTGGCCGAGACACCAACAGCGACACTGAGCAACGCAGCCGCGATGGCCGCACGTAGGGGAAGCATTTTCATCAAGAACCCTCTGCAATCAGTTAAAGGACAAAAGCCGAACGGCCGATCCGTCATTGAATCAGCCGTTCGGCACGGGCATTACAGGATGTTGAACGGAACCGTGGTCACGAGACGGAACTCGTTGATGCTGCCATCAGCCTGGTTTTCGCTGGCACGGTGAGCGGTGTAGGTGCCGCGAATCGTGGTGGCCTTGAGCGGGCCGCTCTGCACGGCGTAGGTCGCGCCGATGCCGTATTCATAGTGGTGTTCGCCATCCTGGGACTGGATGCCATCGTAACCCTTGCCTGCCACGCCGCCGTTGCCGGTGTAGTGAGTACCGTCGATACCCCAGCCGCGAGCCTGGTAGATGTTGAACTTCAGGCCTGGCACGCCGTATTCGGCCATGTTCAGACCGTAGGCAACCTGGAACGATTTTTCGTTCGGGCCGTTGAAGTCCGACAGCAGGGAGTTGGCCAGGTAGATACCGTTGGTTTCGTGCAGGTAGTCGAAGTACTCGTTACCGTTCACTTCCTGATACGAGAGGGTCAGGGTATGGGCCTGGTGGGTCAGGCCGAACGACAGCGAGTAGGTGTCGTTGTCGATATCGCCGATCAGGGCTTTACCGGTTTCCTTGGTTTTGTAGTAGTTCAGGCCGGTGGTCAGGCTCAATACCTGGCTGTCGCCCAGTACGTGGGAGGCGCCGAAGTAGTACTGGTTCCAGATGTCTTCAGCCTGGGTCGCCCAGAGGCTGGTGGTCAGGCTGGCAAATGGGGTGTAGGTGATACCGCCGGTGTGAACGTGGTCGGTTTCGACGATGCCGTTGGCGTATTCGGTGCGGAATTTGCGCTGGCTTTCTTCGGTACGCGGTGAGTTGCGGTCGAAGGTGGCCAGGTCGAAGGCCAGGTTGTTCAGCTCTTCGCTGTGCAGGGCCACGCCCTGGAAGCTTGAAGGCAGTGCACGGTTACCGATTACGTCGACCATCGGGCTGCTGAAGTTCATGCGGCCGGCGGTCAGGGTGCTGTTGGAAACACGGGCCTTGACGTTGGCCAGGCCCAGTTTGCTCCACTGGCCTTGAGCGTCGCCGCCCTCTTTGGTCAGGGTACGGTTGTTGCCCGCGCCTGGACGACTGCCTGGTGCGCCGCCGTTGTTCGACGCCAGGTCTTTGCGGTCCTGGTCCAGGGCGATGGCGTTGTACGCCGCCACTTCAGTGCTGAAGCCCACGGTGCCTTCGGTGAAGCCCGAGTTGTACTTGAGGATGGTGCCCTGGACCCAGTTGATCCGGCGATCGGTCGGGGTCGAAACGCCGTCTTTTTTGTAGGCGAATTTGGCGCCGCGGTGCAGTTGCTCATTGGCGTACCAGTTACGCGTGGTGCCGGTGATCGACTGGCCTTCGACAAAGCCAGTGGCTTCGCTCTGGGCGTTTTTCTCGTTCACGGTAACCGGGGTGAAAGCCTGGCTTTGGGTTTCTGCGTAAGCCGTGGCGGTTACGCTGCTGATGGCCAAGGCCAATAACGCGGTGCTGCTCAGTTTCATGGGTAAAGCTCCTTACTTTCTTTTTTTTATGCCGGTCTTTTTTTGTGATCCGGCTATTGGTTTAGAACTCATTCAAGGCATCGCAAACGTTTGCTGTCGGCCAAATTGACAAAAGACGGCAAAGCGTCTGCGTGAGGGCGGAAAATCCGCCCCCCGGCATTTCTGGCTAATCGGTTATTTTTCGATGCTGACACCCGAGAAAACATTGCGACCGAACGGGCTCACCTTGAACCCTTCGATTTTGGCGCTCAGCGGCTGGTTGACCGTTGAGTGGGCGACCGGCGTGATCGGTACCTGCTGCTTGAGGTACTGCTGCGCCTGTTTGTAGAGCAGGGTGCGCTGTTCACGGTCGGTGACGACCTTGGCCTGCTTGATCAGCTTGTCGTAGGCCGGATCACACCACATCGAGTAGTTGTTGCCGCCAATGGCGTCGCAGCTGTAGAGCGTGCCCAGCCAGTTGTCCGGATCACCGTTGTCACCGGTCCAGCCGATCAGGCTGATGTCGTGCTCGCCATTCTTGGTGCGCTTGATGTACTCGCCCCACTCATAGCTGACGATCTTGACCTTGAGGCCGATCTTCGCCCAGTCAGCCTGGAGCATCTCGGCCATCAACTTGGCGTTGGGGTTGTACGGACGCTGGACTGGCATGGCCCAGAGGGTGATCTCGGTACCTTCCTTGACGCCAGCAGCCTTGAGCAGCTCCTTGGCTTTTTCCGGGTTGTAGGCGGCGTCCTTGATCGTGTCGTCGTAGGACCATTGGGTTGGCGGCATGGCGTTGACCGCCAGTTGCCCCGCGCCCTGGTAGACGGCATTGAGAATGCCTTGCTTGTTCACCGCCATGTCCAGCGCCTGGCGCACTTCGAGCTGGTCGAAGGGTTTGTGGCGCACGTTGTAGGCGATGTAGCCGAGGTTGAAGCCAGGCTTCTCGATCAGTTGCAGGGCCGGGTCGCTCTTCAGCGCGGTTACATCGGCAGGGCGTGGATGCAAGGTGATCTGGCACTCGCCGGCCTTGAGTTTCTGCACGCGCACCGAGGCGTCGGTGTTGATGGCGAAAATCAGGTTGTCGAGCTTGACCCGGCTCGGGTCCCAGTAATGCTGGTTGCCGGTGTAACGGATGTTCGAGTCTTTCTGGTAGCTCTTGAACACGAACGGCCCGGTGCCGATCGGCTTCTGGTTGATGTCGCTCGGCTTGCCCTCGGCCAGCAGCTTGTCGGCGTATTCGGCCGAAAGGATGGCGGCGAAGCTCATGGCGATGTTCTGGATGAACGCGGCGTCCACGCTATTGAGCGTAAAGACCACGGTCAGCGGCCCGGTCTTTTCGACCTTGGCGATGTTCTTGTTCAGGCTCATGCCGTTGAAGTACGGAAACTCTGTCGGATAAGCCTTACGGAAAGGTTGTTGCGGGTCGAGCATGCGATTGAACGTGAACAACACGTCATCGGCGTTGAAGTCCCGGGTCGGCGTGAAGTATTTGGTGGTATGAAACTTCACCCCTTCGCGCAGGTGGAAGGTGTATTTGAGGCCGTCCTCGGAAATATCCCAGCTCGTGGCCAGGCCCGGTACGACGTTGGTCGCGCCTTTTTCAAACTCTGCCAATCGGTTGTATAGCGGCTCGGCGGCGTCGTTGTCAGTCGCAGTGGTGTACTGCGCCGTGTCGAAACCGGCGGGGCTGCCTTCGGAGCAGAACACCAGGCTGTTGTTGGCGGCCTGGCTGATGGAAGTGGCGCCCAACAGACCGGTGCCCAGCAAAGCGGATAAAACCAGGGTATGGCGCATAACGCTTCCTTTTCTCTCAAATGTTGTCAATGAGCCGCCGTCCCGTGCGCGGACGTAGAGGCATCACTGATTTCAAACCATGCACACAGCAGTAACCGATGACCCACGCGTGCACTGGTCAGATCCCGACGGTATGAGCCATGGGTCCGGCAGTAAATGCGTAGAGTCCTAAAGACTCGTAGGAAATGGCAACGCGTCCTCGCCCGATGCTGTAGTCAGCTGCGGATTAGGATGTAGGCGAATTCCTGCTTTCTCGGAAGATAAAGCAACGGCGACGTCAGGAACGTCGCCGTTGCAAAATCTTATTTGCTGACGCTGACGCCGTAGAAGGAGTTCAAGCCAAATGGGCTGATCTTGAAGTCCTGCACGTTGGCGCGCATGGGTTGGAACACCGTCGAGTGAGCGATAGGTGTCATAGGCACGGCATCCTTGAGGACGTGTTGCGCCTGTTTGTACAGTTCGGTGCGTTTGCCTTGGTCCGAAGTGCGCTTGGCTTGCTTGACGATGTCGTCAAACTTCTTGTCGCACCATTTGGAGAAGTTGTTGCCTTCCAGCGAGTCGCAGCCGAACAGAACGTTCAGCCAGTTGTCCGGATCACCATTGTCACCGCTCCAGCCAATCAGCATCGCCTGGTTCTCGCCACCTTTGGAGCGCTTGATGTACTCGCCCCACTCGTAGCTCTGGATCTTGACCTTGAGGCCGATCTTGGACCAGTCGGACTGCAGCATTTCTGCCATCAGCTTGGCGTTCGGGTTGTAAGGACGCTGTACCGGCATCGCCCAGAGAACGATTTCGGTGCCCTCTTTGACGCCGGCTTCCTTGAGCAGCTCTTTGGCTTTCTCAGGGTTGTACGGCGCATCCTTGATGGTGGTGTCGTAGGACCACTGGGTTGGAGGCATGGCGTTGACGGCCAGTTGGCCGGCGCCCTGGTACACGGAGTCGATGATCTGTTGCTTGTTGACCGCCATGTCCATTGCCTGGCGTACCTTCAGGTCAGCCAGCGGGTTCGCATCGGTTTGTCCCTTGACCTTGGGCATCACGTTGTAGGCGATGTAACCGAGGTTGAAACCAGCCTGGTCAGGCAGCTTCAGGGTCTTGTCTTCGCGCAGTGCCTTCAGGTCGGCCGGACGAGGGAACAGGGTGACCTGGCACTCGTTCTTCTTCAGCTTCTGGATACGTACCGATGGGTCGGTGGTGATGGCGAAGATCAGGTTGTCGATCTTCACGTCGTCAGGCTTCCAGTAGTCCTTGTTCCCGGTGTAGCGGATGTTGGAGTCTTTCTGGTAGCTCTTGAACACGAACGGGCCAGTACCAACCGGCTTCTGGTTGATGTCGGCGGCCTTGCCTTCCTTGAGCAGCTGGGCAGCGTACTCGGCGGACTGGATCGAGGCGAAGCTCATGGCCATGTTCTGGATGAACGCGGCATCAACGTCCTTGAGGGTGAACTTGACAGTCTTGTCGTCGACTTTATCGATCTTGGTGATGTTGGTATCCATCCCCATGTCAGTGAAGTACGGGAATTCGGTCGGGTACGCTTTGCGGAACGGGTCATCCTTGTTAATCATGCGATTAAAGGTGAACAGCACGTCGTCGGCGTTGAACTCACGAGTTGGCTTGAAGTACGGCGTGGTATGGAACTTGACGCCTTCACGCAGGTGGAAGGTGTAGGTCAGGCCGTCATCGGAGACGTCCCAGCTGGTCGCCAGTCCAGGAATTACCGCGGTGCCGCCGCGCTCGAACTGCGTCAGGCGGTTGAACATGGTTTCTGCAGAGGCGTCGAAGTCGGTTCCGGTGGTGTATTGACCTGGATCGAAACCGGCCGGGCTCCCTTCGGAGCAGAACACCAGGTTAGTCGCTGCTTGGGCGAACGGTGCGCTGGCTAACAAGCTTGCGCCAACTAAGAACGGAATGACCGCGTGTTTAAGCATGGTGGCCTCATGATTTGTTGTCATTTTTGGAATTAGAGGACGACCTCGTGAGTCGTGCCTGCGGATACTTATGCAGGGGCCATACCCAATGCAAGATCCAGAGCGACTACAGGCCTTAAACGGTGGCACGAACGTACCTTAATGTCGCATTTGTATAATTGCTGACGCATTTGACCGTTTGCGCAGCATTTTTACGGTGCAAATGACGCACTTTTAGAGTGCGTTCCTGACTCGGGTTGCTCCTGCGTGGGGCGGGGTGTTACTTATTCATACCCCGGATTGTGGGGTGGGCATGGCGTGAATAAGAGTGGTTATTGTTGCACCGATAGTGGCCAATCGACGTCTTTTCTCGGGTGGACCTATCCAGTTATAGCTCATGCCTGAAAACTGCCAAAAAAAACGGCGATCATTTTTATGATCGCCGTTTTTGTTTACGGGCTATCGATTCAAGGCATCAGCACTTCAATCGAGCCATCGGCGGTCATGCTGACCTGGCTGGTACCGGCCTCGACATCCGGCGTCACCGGTGCGCTGTCCATGGCGGCGGCTTTCATCATCATTGGCGCGCGCATGTAAGGCTGTGGATAACCGTTGCTGTTGAGGTTCAGGTTGACGATTTTGTAGCTCTTGCCGCCCAGAGCATCAGTCGCAAGCTGGGCGCGGGCCTTGAACGCGGTCACGGCATCCTTGAGCAGGGCGTCTTCGCTGGCCTTGCGGGTCGGGGTGGCGATGGCGAAGTCCATGCCGCCCATTTTCAGGTCGGTGAGCAGTTCGCCGGTCAGCTTCGACAGCGCAGCGAAGTCCGAGCTTTCCAGGCGCAATTCGGCACGCTCGCGCCAGCCGGTGATTTTCTGGCCCTTGGTGTCGTAGATCGGGTAGCTGTTGCGACTGCCCTGGCGCTGGGTGATGTTCTTGACTTGCTTGGCCTGGGCCAGCGCCTTATTCATGGTGGTGCTGACATCGGCGGCGAGTTTGGCCGGGTCGGTGTTCTGTTCTTCGGTGTAGAGGGTCACGATCATCAGGTCGCGGGCCACTTCCTGACTGACTTCGGCGCGCAGGGAAATCTGGTTGTAATGAAGCTCGTCGGCTGCCAGGGCCGGGAGGCTGGCGACGGTGCCAACGCTCAGGGCGAGGAGGGCGGCGCTGCGGCGGAATGTGTGCATGAAGGCTCCTTGAAAGGTGCGCAGGGGTATGATCCAGGCCTGCGTGAAACCATCAGACTCTAGCTTTTATGCTCCGGTTCGCACAGTTACAACTTCTATACAGATGGTGCACAGGTGGCTGCTTCGCAGCCAATCGCGAGCAAGCTCGCTCCCACAGTTGACCGCATTCCAATGTGGGAGCGAGCTTGCTCGCGAAAGCGGCCTCATAGACGCTGCAGGCCTTCCTGCCATGTGGCCGTTTGCCGCACTTTTGCCTGTCAGCCCCCGGGCTTGGTTATACTCCCTGCGATCCGCCTGGAGCGCTCATCAGGAGAGCTCATGCTCGCCCCCGTTCAAATCACTTCCGCCACTCGCCAGAACCTCTGGCGGCTGACGTTCATCCGCACGTTGGTGCTGGCCGCCCAGGCCGGTTCCGTTGGCCTGGCCTACTGGCTCGAATTGCTGCCACTGCCCTGGTTTCAACTGGCTGCGACGCTCGCATGTTCAATGCTGCTGTGCGTGTTCACGGCCATTCGCCTGCGCACTTCGTGGCCGGTGACCGAGCTCGAATACGCCGTGCAACTGGCCTGCGACCTGTTTATCCACAGTGCGCTGCTGTATTTCTCCGGTGGCTCGACCAACCCCTTCGTCTCCTATTACCTGGTGCCGCTGACCATTGCCGCGGTAACGTTGCCATGGCGTTATTCGGTGATCCTGTCGGGTATTGCGCTGACGATGTACACGCTGTTGCTGGCGCAGTTCTACCCGCTGCAAACCTTCCCGATCGCTCGGGAAAACCTGCAGGTCTATGGGATGTGGTTGAGCTTTGCCCTCGCGGCTGCGGTGATCACCTTCTTCGCCGCGCGCATGGCCGAAGAACTGCGTCGCCAGGAAGAGTTGCGCGCCATTCGTCGCGAAGAAGGCCTGCGCGATCAGCAACTGCTGGCCGTCGCCACCCAGGCCGCCGGCGCGGCCCATGAACTGGGCACGCCGCTGGCGACCATGAGTGTGCTACTCAAGGAAATGCGTCAGGATCATCATGATCCGATGTTGCAGGACGACCTGAGCGTGCTGCAGGATCAGGTCAAGTTGTGCAAGCAAACCTTGCAGCAACTGGTGCGCGCCGCCGAGGCCAATCGCCGGTTGGCGGTGGAGATGCAGGACGTCACCGATTGGCTCGATGAAGCCCTCAATCGCTGGCACCTGATGCGCCCGGAAGCCAGTTATCGCTTCCAGCGCCTCGGCCAGGGCCCGGTCCCGCGCATGGCGCCGCCGCCGGACCTGACCCAGGCTTTGTTGAATCTGTTGAACAACGCTGCCGATGCCTGCCCCGAAGGGCTGCAAGTGACGCTGGACTGGGATTGGGAAAACCTGACCATCAGCATTCGTGACCATGGCGCTGGCGTGCCTCTGGCCATCGCCGAGCAAATCGGCAAACCGTTTTTTACCACCAAGGGCAAAGGCTTCGGCCTGGGCCTGTTTTTGAGCAAGGCCAGCGTGACACGCGCCGGCGGCTCAGTGAAACTCTACAGTCATGAGGAAGGTGGCACGCTCACCGAGCTGCGCCTGCCCCGTGTCGCCCGAGGAAACGAACATGAGTGAAGAGATCCAAGTCGAAGGCGAAGAACTGCCACATTTGTTGCTGGTCGATGACGACGCCACATTCACCCGCGTCATGGCCCGCGCCATGGCCCGCCGCGGTTTTCGCGTCAGCACTGCCGGTTCCGCCGAGGAAGGCCTGGAGCTGGCCAAGGCCGATCTGCCGGATTATGCCGCCCTGGACCTGAAGATGGACGGCGATTCCGGCCTGGTACTGCTGCCCAAGTTGCTGGAAATGGACCCGGAAATGCGCGTGGTGATCCTCACCGGTTACTCGAGCATTGCCACCGCCGTCGAGGCGATCAAGCGTGGTGCCTGCAACTACCTGTGCAAGCCGGCCGACGCCGACGACGTGCTGGCGGCGCTGCTGTCCGAGCACGCCGACCTCGACAGCCTGGTGCCGGAAAACCCGATGTCCGTGGACCGCCTGCAGTGGGAGCACATCCAGCGCGTGCTGACTGAACACGAAGGCAACATCTCCGCCACGGCCCGTGCCCTGGGCATGCACCGCCGCACCCTGCAGCGCAAACTGCAGAAGCGTCCCGTTCGCCGCTGAACCTGCGCTGAATGAATGCGGGCCGTATCTCGCGACAAACCGGACCGATCATCTATGATCGGTTCGTGTGCGTACTTTTCTCTATCGAGCCTTATCCATGAATCAGAACGCTGAGTATTCCGCGGTCAACGACGCCGTGCGCGGGCAGTTTTTTCGCAAAGTGTGGGCGATGATCACGCCTTACTGGCGCAGTGAAGAGAAGGCCAAGGCCTGGACGCTGCTGATCGCGGTGATAGCGCTGTCGCTGATCAGCGTGGGGATCTCGGTGTGGTTCAACACCTGGTACAAGGACTTCTACAACGCCCTGCAAAAGAAGGACGAGGCCGCGTTCTGGCAACTGATCCTGTACTTCTGCGCGATTGCGGCGGTGGCGATCGTCGGCGCGGTGTACCGGCTGTACCTGACGCAAATGCTGACAATCCGCTGGCGGGCATGGCTCACCGAAAAGCACTTTGCACGCTGGCTCGCCGACAAGAATTACTACCAGCTGGAGCAGGGCGGTTACACCGATAACCCGGACCAGCGGATTTCCGAAGACCTCAACAACTTCACCTCCAACACCCTTGAGCTGGGTATCGGGCTGCTGCGCAATATCGTCAGCCTGGTGTCGTTCTCGATCATTCTGTGGGGCGTGTCGGGCAGCATTGAGGTATTCGGCATCACCATTCCCGGCTACATGTTCTGGTGCGTGCTGGTTTATGCGGTGGTCGGCAGTTGGCTGACGCATTTGATCGGTCGTCGCCTGATCGGCCTGAACAACCAGCAACAACGCTTCGAAGCCGACCTGCGTTTCTCAATGGTGCGAATTCGCGAGAATGCCGAAAGTATCGCGTTGTACAACGGCGAGCCGAACGAGAATCGTCGGTTGAGTGATCGCTTCGGGATGGTCTGGCATAACTTCTGGGACATCATGAAAGTGTCCAAGCGCCTGACGTTCTTCACCGCCGGTTACAGCCAGGCCGCCATTATCTTCCCTTTCATGGTTGCCGCCCCGCGTTACCTTTCCGGCAAGATCGAACTGGGCGAGCTGATGCAAATCAGCTCGGCGTTCGGCAACGTGCAGGAAAGCTTCAGCTGGTTTATCAGTGCCTACCAGAGCCTCGCTTCCTGGCGCGCCACCTGCGATCGTCTGTTGAGCTTCCACCAGGCCATGCGTGATAACGAAGAGCGTGCGCCGGCCATCGACGTACAGAATTCGGGCTCGGTGCTGAAGGTGCACAACCTCGGCCTCGACCTGACTGACGGTCGCCACCTGCTGTCCAACGCCGACATGACCGTGGAGGAGGGCGAGCGTGTGATGCTCAGCGGTCGTTCCGGCAGCGGCAAGTCGACGCTGCTGCGGGCGATGGGACATCTGTGGCCGACCGGCCACGGCAGTATTCGTCTGCCATCGGCGCGCTACCTGTTCCTGCCGCAAAAACCGTATTTGCCGATTGGTACCCTGCGTGATGTCCTCAGTTATCCACAGCCCGGCGATACCTATCCGAACGAACGCTACGCGCAGGTGCTGGAAACCTGCCGCCTGCCGCACCTGATTGCCCGTCTCGACGAAGCCAATCACTGGCAGCGCATGTTGTCACCGGGGGAGCAGCAGCGCCTGGCCTTCGCCCGTGCGCTGCTTTATGCACCACAATGGCTGTACATGGACGAAGCCACCTCGGCGATGGACGAAGAAGACGAGGCCACGCTGTATCAGGCGCTGATCGACGAGTTGCCGGGGCTGAGCATTGTCAGCGTGGGCCATCGCAGCAGCCTGAAACGCTTCCACCCGCGGCACATTCGTATCGAGAATGGCCATCTGGTGGACCAGGCCGTGACCGCATAAACACCACAAATCCTGTAGGAGCTGCCGCAGGCTGCGATCTTTTGATCTTGAAAAATCAAAGTCAAAAGATCGCAGCCTGCGGCAGCTCCTACAGGGGTGGTGGTGATCGTACAACCGCGTTGCGCTATGATGCGCTTTCAGCCGCCGATTTTTTCGAGACAGATGTTCACCATGGAAAACCCGAACGACGCTCCACGTCTCCCACGCAAGCGCCGCAGCCTCGCTCAGGAACTGGTGACGGTGCTGTCCGAGCAGATCCGCGACGGTCATCTCAAGCGTGGCGACAAGTTGCCCACCGAGTCAGCCATCATGGATGCCCATGGTGTCAGCCGTACGGTGGTGCGCGAGGCGATTTCCCGTTTGCAGGCGGCAGGGCAGGTGGAAACCCGCCACGGTATCGGCACCTTCGTGCTCGACACACCGAGCCCGAGCGGTTTCCGTATCGACCCGGCGACCGTCGTGACCTTGCGAGATGTGCTGGCGATCCTGGAACTGCGCATCAGCCTGGAAGTGGAGTCCGCCGGATTGGCGGCGCAACGTCGTAGTCCGGAACAGTTAGCCAATATGCGCGCCGCCCTCGACGCGTTGAATGAAAGCGCCGCTCACGCCAGTGACGCCGTAGCCTCGGACTTCGCCTTCCACCTCGAAATCGCGCTGTCCACCGGCAACCGTTATTTCACCGACATCATGACCCACCTGGGTACCAGCATCATTCCGCGCACACGGCTGAACTCCGCGCGCCTGGCCCATGACGACCAGCAGCACTACATGGGTCGCCTGAGCCGTGAGCACGAAGAGATCTACGACGCCATTGCCCGCCAGGATTCCGATGCGGCGCGTGCGGCGATGCGCCTGCACCTGACCAACAGCCGTGAGCGGTTGCGTCATGCCCATGAAGAGGCTGAGGCGCAGCGGGTTTAGGTTTTTTGCTTTTGGTGATGGGTCGCCCGATAAGCCGTCTTCGACTTGCTCGCGAAGGGGCCGCAAGCCATCCCGCAAGACCTTCGATCAGCCTCTTTTGTACTTATCTCCTGCTTCAATCTTCCGACAACGTATCTCCTGAACACCTGTTTTTCGAGGTGTGATCTTCCCTGCGCTCCCCTGAAGAAGCCCTTTAAAACAGGACTTCAACGAATTCTTGTCGAACAATTTTCACCCCCGGCGATGAAATGCAGTTGACGGTTGTATTTTAAGTTGTACGATGACCTACAACTTCAGCGCGGGCTGAACGGTTTCCTCACACAACGTCGTTATCCAGGGTGTTCGAATAATGAATCCACAAGAACTGAAGTCCATCCTCTCTTCCGGTCTGCTGTCTTTCCCGGTTACCGATTTCAATGCTCAGGGCGACTTCAATCGCGCGGGTTACATCAAGCGTCTCGAATGGCTGGCCCCATACGGCGCCTCGGCTCTGTTCGCCGCGGGCGGTACCGGTGAGTTCTTCTCTCTGGCGGCCAGCGAATATTCGGAAATCATCAAGACGGCCGTCGACACTTGCGCCTCCAGCGTGCCAATCCTGGCCGGCGTGGGCGGTTCGACCCGCCAGGCCATCGAATACGCACAGGAAGCCGAGCGCCTGGGCGCCAAAGGCCTGTTGCTGCTGCCGCACTACCTGACCGAAGCCAGCCAGGACGGCGTTGCCGCCCACGTTGAAGCCGTGTGCAAATCGGTCAACATCGGCGTGGTGGTCTACAACCGTAACGTCTGCCGCCTGAACGCACCGCTGCTGGAACGTCTGGCCGAGCGCTGCCCGAACCTGATCGGCTACAAGGATGGCCTGGGTGATATCGAGTTGATGGTGTCGATCCGTCGCCGCCTCGGTGATCGCTTCAGCTACCTGGGTGGCTTGCCGACCGCCGAAGTCTACGCCGCGGCCTACAAGGCGCTGGGCGTGCCGGTCTACTCCTCGGCGGTGTTCAACTTCATCCCGAAAACCGCGATGGACTTCTACCACGCGATCGCTCGTGAAGATCACGCCACCGTCGGCAAGATCATCGACGACTTCTTCCTGCCGTACCTGGACATCCGTAACCGCAAGGCCGGTTATGCCGTGAGCATCGTCAAGGCCGGGGCAAAGATTGCCGGCTACGACGCAGGTCCTGTGCGTGCACCGCTGACCGACCTGACCGGCGAAGAGTACGAAATGCTCGCCGCGCTGATCGACAAGCAGGGCGCGCAGTAATACATCCGATTAAGTAAGGCCGCTGAGCAATCAGCGGCCTTTTGCGTGAGGAGATCTTCAAGTGGCTGATTCAAAGCGTTTCGATAACTACATCAACGGCGAATGGGTTGCCGGTGGCGATTATTCGACCAACATCAACCCGTCCGAACTGAGCGACGCCATCGGTGACTACGCCAAGGCTGACCTGGCTCAAGTCCACGCCGCCATCGACGCCGCCCGTGCCGCGTTCCCGGCCTGGTCCACTTCCGGCATTCAGGCGCGTCACGACGCCCTGGACAAAGTCGGTACTGAAATCCTCGCCCGACGCGAAGAACTCGGCACCCTGCTGGCCCGGGAAGAGGGCAAGACCCTGCCTGAAGCCATCGGCGAAGTGACCCGCGCCGGTAACATCTTCAAGTTCTTCGCCGGCGAGTGCCTGCGCCTGTCCGGCGACTACCTGCCGTCGGTGCGTCCGGGCGTCAACGTTGAAGTCACTCGCGAAGCCTTGGGCGTGGTCGGTCTGATCACCCCGTGGAACTTCCCGATCGCCATCCCGGCATGGAAAATCGCCCCGGCCCTGGCCTACGGCAACTGCGTCGTGCTGAAACCCGCGGACCTGGTTCCGGGTTGCGCCTGGGCCCTGGCTGAAATCATCTCCCGCGCAGGCTTCCCGGCCGGTGTGTTCAACCTGGTGATGGGCAGCGGTCGTGTGGTTGGCGATGCACTGGTCCACAGCCCGAAAGTCGATGGCATCAGCTTCACAGGTTCCGTGGGTGTCGGTCGTCAGATCGCCGTCAGCTGCGTATCGCGCCAGGCCAAGGTCCAGCTGGAAATGGGCGGCAAGAACCCGCAGATCATTCTCGACGACGCTGACCTCAAGCAAGCGGTCGAGCTGTCGGTACAGAGCGCGTTCTACTCCACCGGCCAGCGTTGCACCGCTTCCAGCCGCTTTATCGTCACCGCTGGCATCCACGACCAGTTTGTCGAAGCCATGGCCGAGCGCATGAGGTCGATCAAGGTCGGCCATGCGCTGAAAGCCGGCACCGACATTGGTCCGGTGGTTTCCCAGGCTCAGCTTGAACAGGACATGAAGTACATCGACATCGGCCAGTCCGAAGGTGCGCGTCTGGTCAGCGGCGGTGCTCTGGTGACCTGCGACACCGAGGGTTACTTCCTCGCGCCAACCCTGTTTGCCGACAGTGAAGCCTCGATGCGCATCAGCCAGGAAGAAATCTTCGGCCCGGTAGCCAACATCGTCCGCGTCGCCGACTACGAAGCCGCGCTGGCCATGGCCAACGACACCGAGTTCGGGTTGTCGGCGGGCATCGCTACCACGTCCTTGAAGTACGCCAACCACTTCAAGCGCCACTCCCAGGCCGGGATGGTGATGGTCAACCTGCCGACCGCCGGTGTGGATTACCACGTTCCGTTCGGTGGGCGTAAAGGTTCATCCTATGGATCACGTGAGCAAGGTCGCTATGCGCAAGAGTTCTACACGGTCGTGAAGACCAGTTACATCGGTTCGTAAACGCAATACCTCTGTAGGAGCTGCTGAAGGCTGCGATCTTTGCTTTTGAAGATCAAAAGACCGCAACCTCGTTTCACTCGGCAGCTCCTACAGGGAAATACCAAAGATTCACCCCGCATAAAAATAATCAGTGGGAGTACATCTACATGCAATCGACCAAGCCGACTCACGTCCGCTATTTGATCCTGCTCATGCTGTTTCTGGTGACCACGATCAACTACGCCGACCGGGCTACCATCGCAATCGCCGGCTCCAGCCTGCAAAAAGACCTCGGCATCGACGCCGTTACCCTCGGCTACATCTTCTCCGCATTCGGTTGGGCCTACGTGGCCGGGCAAATCCCCGGTGGCTGGCTGCTGGACCGTTTCGGTTCGAAAAAAATCTACGCACTGAGCATCTTCACCTGGTCGCTGTTCACCGTGCTGCAGGGGTATGTCGGCGAGTTCGGCATGTCCACCGCCGTGGTCGCGCTGTTCATGCTGCGCTTTTTGGTGGGTCTGGCCGAAGCGCCATCCTTCCCCGGCAACGCACGCATTGTGGCCGCCTGGTTCCCGACCGCTGAACGCGGCACCGCCTCGGCGATCTTCAACTCGGCGCAGTATTTTGCCACCGTGTTGTTCGCACCGCTGATGGGCTGGATCGTCTACAGCTTCGGCTGGCAGCACGTGTTCATCGTCATGGGCGTGATCGGCATCATCTTCTCCGGGATCTGGCTGAAAGTGATCTACAGCCCACGCCAGCACCCGATGATCAATGATGCTGAGTTCAAGCACATCGCCGACAACGGCGGCATGGTCGACATGGACCAGGACCAGGACAAGGGCAAAGGCAAAAAGGCCGACGGTCCGAAGTGGGACTACATCCGCCAATTGCTGACCAACCGCATGATGCTCGGCGTGTACCTGGGCCAGTACTGCATCAACGGCATTACCTATTTCTTCCTGACCTGGTTCCCGGTGTACCTGGTGCAGGAGCGCGGCATGACCATCCTCAAGGCCGGTTTCATCGCGTCCTTGCCGGCGATCTGCGGCTTCATCGGTGGTGTGCTCGGCGGGGTGATTTCCGATTACCTTCTGCGCAAAGGCCATTCCCTGACCTTCGCCCGCAAGGCACCGATCATTGCTGGCCTGCTGGTTTCCAGCAGCATCGTGGCGTGCAACTACGTGGACGTAGAATGGATGGTCGTCGGCTTCATGGCCCTGGCGTTCTTCGGCAAAGGCGTGGGTGCACTGGGCTGGGCGGTGGTGTCCGACACCTCGCCGAAGCAGATCGCCGGCCTGAGCGGTGGCCTGTTCAACACCTTCGGTAACATTGCGTCGATCACCACTCCGATCGTGATCGGCTACATCATCAGCTCCACCGGTTCGTTCAAATGGGCGCTGGTGTTCGTCGGTTGCAACGCATTGGTCGCGGTGTTCAGCTACCTGGTGATCGTGGGCCCGATCAAGCGCGTGGTGCTCAAAGAGCCACCAGCGAACGGTACTGAAGCCCCTGGCAAATTGTCTCAAGCGCATTCCTGAGGAGCGGCGTCATGCAGTTGATTGAACATTCCGACTCGCCGCGCTACATCCGCCTGCACGAGCGGGACAACGTAGTGATCGTGGTCAATGATCAGGGTGTACCGGCCGGCACCGAGTTTGCCGATGGTTTGGTCACCGTGGACTTCGTGCCACAAAGCCACAAGGTCACCCTGGAAGACATTCCAGAGGGTGGCCAGGTGATTCGTTATGGCCAGGTCATTGGCTATGCCTTGCAGCCGATCCCCCGCGGCAGTTGGGTCAAGGAAGATCAACTGCGCATGCCGACCGCGCCACCGCTGGACAGCCTGCCGCTGTCCACCGATGTGCCGGCCGCGCAGGCACCGCTGGAAGGTTTCACCTTCGAGGGTTATCGCAACGCCGACGGCACCGTCGGCACGCGCAACATTCTGGGCATCACTACCACCGTGCAGTGTGTGACCGGGGTGCTCGATCATGCGGTCAAGCGCATCAAGGATGAGTTGCTGCCCAAGTACCCGCACGTCGATGACGTGGTGGCGCTGACCCACAGCTATGGCTGTGGCGTGGCGATCACCGCGACTGACGCGTACATCCCGATCCGCACTGTGCGCAATCTGGCGCGCAACCCTAACCTGGGTGGCGAAGCCTTGGTGATCAGCCTGGGCTGCGAGAAATTGCAGGCCGGGCAAGTGATGCACGACAACGACAGCTCGGTGGATCTCAGCGAGCCTTGGTTATACCGCTTGCAGGATTCCAGTCACGGTTTCACCGAAATGATCGAACAGATCATGGAACTGGCCGAGACACGCTTGAAGAAGCTCGATCAACGTCGCCGGGAAACCGTGCCGGCGTCCGAACTGATTCTGGGCATGCAATGCGGTGGCAGTGATGCGTTCTCCGGCATCACCGCCAACCCGGCGCTCGGTTATGCCTCGGACCTGCTTCTGCGGGCCGGTGCGACGGTGATGTTTTCTGAAGTCACCGAAGTACGTGATGCCATTTATTTACTGACCTCACGGGCGGAAAACCAGGACGTCGCCCAGGAACTGGTGCGGGAAATGGACTGGTACGACCGCTACCTGGCCAAGGGCGAGGCGGATCGCAGTGCCAACACCACCCCAGGCAACAAGAAGGGCGGGTTGTCGAACATTGTCGAGAAATCCCTGGGATCGATCGTCAAGTCCGGCAGCAGCGCGATCAACGGCGTGCTTGGCCCTGGCGAGCGTTTCAAGCGCAAAGGCCTGATCTTCTGCGCGACTCCGGCCAGCGACTTTGTTTGCGGGACTTTGCAGTTGGCGGCGGGGATGAACCTGCACGTGTTCACCACCGGTCGTGGCACGCCTTACGGGCTGGCCATGGCACCGGTGGTGAAGGTCTCGACCCGGACCGAACTGGCACAACGCTGGCCGGACCTGATCGACATCGACGCGGGCCGAATCGCTACCGGACGCGCCTCCATCGAGGAGCTTGGCTGGGAGTTGTTCCACTACTACCTGGACGTGGCCAGCGGCAAGCAGCAGACGTGGGCTGAAAAGCACAAGCTGCATAACGACATCACCCTGTTCAACCCGGCGCCGATCACTTAAGACCGAGTCGCCTGCTTCGCGAGCAAGCCCGCTCCCACACTGGATTGTCGTCGCGCACAAATTTTGTGTTCGACACTGATCAAATGTGGGAGCGGGCTTGCTCGCGAAGGCGATCTAGCAGGCGCCGAAGTCTTCAGTGGCTTATCATTAGCCCCCTAACGACGCCCACCAAGGTTACCCCCGGCATGCTGGCAATTTTCCTCGAAACCCTGAACATCACAGCGCCGGTGTTTGCCATGCTGTTTCTCGGGGTGCTGCTCAAGCGCATCGACTGGATCAACGACAACTTCATCCACACCGCATCGTCACTGGTGTTCAACGTCACCATGCCGGCGTTGTTGTTTCTGGGCATCCTGCATGCCGACCTGCACGCGGCGCTGCAACCGGCGCTGCTGATCTATTTCTCCCTCGCGACCCTGGCGTGTTTTGCCATCGCCTGGGGTTGGGCGATCTGGAAGTGCCCGCGGGAAGACCGGGGGATCTACACCCAGGGCGCGTTTCGCGGTAACAACGGGGTCATCGGCCTGGCACTGGCGGCAAGCATGTACGGCGACTACGGGATTTCCCTCGGGGCGATCCTCGCGGCGCTGGTGATCCTGTTCTACAACACCCTCTCGACCATCGTGCTGGCGGTGTACAGCCCGGTGATCAAGTCCGATCCGTGGAGTATCTGCAAAAGCGTGTTCAGCAATCCGCTGATCATCAGCGTGATCGTGGCTGCCCCCTTTGCCTATTTCAAGATTGGCTTGCCTGGCTGGCTGGAAACCTCCGGCCAGTATCTGGCGCAAACGACCTTGCCGCTGGCGCTGATCTGCATCGGCGGCACGCTGTCCCTGGCCGCGCTGCGCAAAAGCGGCAACATGGCGCTGAGTTCAAGCCTGGTGAAGATGATCGGTTTGCCGGTACTGGCGACACTGGGCGCGTGGTTGTGGGGCTTTCGCGGGGCGGAACTGGGGATTCTGTTCCTGTACTTCGGCAGCCCGACTGCCGCTGCCAGTTTCGTCATGGCCCGGGCGGCGGATGGCAATCACGAGTTGGCGGCGGCGATTATCGTGATCACCACGCTGATGGCGGCGGTCACCACCAATGTCGGGATCTTCTTTTTGCAGTGGGGTGGGTGGATTTAAAGGCAAGGGTCAAAAGATCGCAGCCTGCGGCAGCTCCTACAGGAAAACGCATTCCAATGTAGGAGCTGCCGCAGGCTGCGATCTTTTCAAAGCAATAAAATTATTCCGGCTTCTGGTAACTGTCGATCACTTCCTGCGCCGCCCGAAACGCATCAATCGCCGCCGGCACACCGGCATACACCGCGCAATGCAGCAGCGCCTCGCGAATCTCATCCACAGTGCAGCCATTGTTCAGCGCACCGCGCACGTGACCTTTCAATTCCTGCGGGCACTTGAGTGCAGTCAGGGCGGCAAGGGTGATCAGGCTGCGGGTTTTCAGTGGCAGGCCTTCGCGATTCCACACACCGCCCCAGGCGTGTTCATTGACGAAGTCCTGCAGCGGCTGGGTGAATTCGGTGGCATTGCCCAGTGCGCGGTCGACGAAGGCGTCGCCCATCACTTGGCGGCGGACTTCAACGCCGGGTTTTTTATTCTCGGTCATGGGGCTTCCTTCTTATGGTGTTGGCGACGCCAGGCGCGTAGTGACGTGAACAACAAAAACGCCACCAGCGCCGGCAGGACGAAAAACAGCATCAAGTGTTCCAGCTTGCCGGCCAGTGGCATACCGGTGGTGAACGACACCACGTGTAGCCCATACGCCAGGTACAAACCCAGAAACAGCAGGCCTTCGGCGCGGGTCACCCGGTAGCCGGAGTAGAACACCGGCAGGCACAGCGCCGCGACGCCGAGCATCACCGGCAGGTCGAAATCCAGGGCGTTGGGCGACACCGACAGCGGCGACGGTGCCACCAGCGCGGTAAAACCGAGCACACCCAGGAGGTTGAACAGGTTGCTGCCAATCACGTTGCCCACGGCAATATCGCGCTCGCCGCGCATGGCCGCGATCAACGAAGTGGCCAGTTCAGGCAGTGAGGTGCTGACGGCGACGATGGTCAGGCCGATGATCCGCTCCGACAACCCAAGATCGGTGGCCACCGCAACCGCCGCGCCCAGCAGCAAGTGCCCGGCGTACACCAGCATCGCCAGCCCGGCGACGATCATCAGCAGGCTGCTCAGCCATGGCGCTTGCCCATGATGGTCATGGCTCGATACCGGCCGTCCCGAATGCCGTGACTGGCGCAGCAACAAGCCCAGGTAAATCGCCAGTGCCGTCAGCAGCATCACGCCGTCGGCCCGGGACAGTTCTTCATTCCAGGCGAGTACGAACACCAGCAGGCTGGCGCCGATCATCAACGGAATATCCAGGCGTACCAATTGCCGGGAAACCCGCAAAGGAATGATCAGCGCGGACAACCCGAGGGTGACGAGGATGTTGAAAATGCTGCTGCCGATCACACTGCCGACGGCGATGTCGGCAGTTTGCGCCAGGGTCGCTTGCAGGCTGACCGCCATTTGCGGCGCGCTGCTGCCGAGGGCGACGATGGTCAGGCCGATGATCAGCGGTCGTACGTGCAACCGCGCGGCGATGCGTACGGCGGCGCGCACCATCAATTCGGCGCCGACAATCAGCAGGAACAATCCGCTGAGCAATTCGATCACACTGATCAGGGGTAAATCGGCTAGTCCGAAAATGGTCGGGGCTCCATCGGTCAGTCGTCCAGGGCTTGCACGCGAACCTTCGCAGTGCCGCTGCGCAGCATGCCCAGGCGCTCGGCGGCTTCCCGGGACAGGTCGATCAGGCGGCCACGGGTGTGCGGCCCGCGATCATTGATGCGTACCACGCAGGATTTGTCGTTATTCAGATTGGTGACCTTCACCCGTGTACCGAAGGGTAGCTGGCGATGGGCGGCGGTCATGGATTTCATGTTGAAACGCTCGCCGTTGGCGGTGCGTTTGCCTTGGTGTTTGGCGCCGTAGTACGAAGCCACGCCGGTTTTGTCGTAGCCATGCGGATCGACGGTGTCGGTGCTGGCGCAACCGGCCAGGAGCGAGAGGAGGGCGCAGGCGCCGAATAGACGTTTCATTCAAGGTTTTCCCGAAACAATTGTGGGAGCGAGCCTGCTCGCGATAGCGTTCTGACAATCAACTCATCGTTGAGTGCCGGACCGCTGTCGCGAGCAAGCTCGCTCCCACAGGGAATGGAGCCAGATTTTAGAGCTGGCTCCATCCTCATCAGCCTTCGAGCTTGCTTTTGAGCAGTTCGTTGACCTGTTGCGGGTTGGCCTTGCCTTTGGAGGCTTTCATGGCCTGACCGACGAAGAAGCCGAACATCTTGCCGCGCTTGGCTTCGTCTGCCGCGCGGTATTGCTCGACCTGCTCGGCGTTGGCCGCGAGCATTTCGTCCAGCACCGCCGAAATGGCGCCAGTATCGGTCACTTGCTTGAGACCGCGCTTGTCGATGATCTCGTCCGCGCTGCCTTCGCCATTGGCCATCGCTTCAAACACCACCTTGGCGATCTTGCCGGAGATGGTGTTGTCCTTGATGCGCAGCAGCATGCCGCCCAGAAGCTCGGCGGAAACCGGCGACTCTTCGATGTCCAGGCCTTGCTTGTTGAGCAGACTGCCCAACTCGACCATCACCCAGTTGGCCGCCAGTTTGGCGTCGCCGCCGATGCTCGCGACTTTCTCGAAGTAATCGGCTTGCTCGCGGCTGGTGGCCAGGACGCTGGCGTCATAGACCGACAGGCCGAACTGCTCCTGGAAACGCTCGCGTTTCTGCGGTGGCAATTCCGGCAAGGTGCCGCGCACGTCGTCGAGGAACGAATTCTCGATAACCACCGGCAGCAGGTCCGGATCGGGGAAGTAACGGTAGTCGTTGGCTTCCTCTTTGCTGCGCATCGGACGGGTTTCGTCCTTGTTCGGATCGTACAGGCGGGTCTGCTGGATGACCTTGCCGCCGTCTTCGATCAGCTCGATCTGACGCTGGATTTCGCTGTTGATCGCCTTCTCGATGAAACGGAACGAGTTGACGTTCTTGATCTCGCAGCGGGTGCCGAACTCGACCTGGCCTTTCGGACGGATCGATACGTTGCAGTCGCAGCGCAGCGAACCTTCGGCCATGTTGCCGTCGCAGATGCCCAGGTAGCGCACCAGCGCGTGGATCGCCTTGACGTAGGCCACGGCTTCCTTGGCGCTGCGCATGTCCGGTTCGGAGACGATTTCCAGCAGCGGTGTGCCGGCACGGTTCAGGTCGATGCCGGTGGCGCCGCTGAATTCTTCGTGCAGGCTCTTGCCGGCGTCTTCTTCCAGGTGCGCGCGGGTGATGCCGACACGTTTGACCGTGCCGTCCTCGAGGGCGATGTCCAGGTGGCCCTTGCCGACGATCGGCAGCTCCATCTGGCTGATCTGGTAGCCCTTGGGCAGGTCCGGGTAGAAGTAGTTTTTACGGGCGAACACGTTGTGCTGGCCGATCTCGGCGTCAATCGCCAGACCGAACATCACCGCCATGCGCACCGCTTCCTGGTTCAGCACCGGCAGCACGCCGGGCATGCCCAGGTCTACGAGGCTGGCCTGGGTGTTCGGCTCTGAACCGAACGTGGTGGAACTACCGGAAAAGATTTTCGACCGGGTGGTGAGCTGGGTGTGAATCTCCAGCCCGATCACGACTTCCCATTGCATGTGTGTCTCCTCAGAAGCCGGTTGGGGTGCGGGTGTGCCAGTCAGTGTTCAACTGGTACTGGTGCGCAACGTTGAGCAAGCGGCCTTCCTGGAAATACGGGGCGAGCAGTTGCACGCCGACCGGCAGACCGTCGACAAAACCTGCCGGCATGGACAAGCCCGGCAGACCCGCGAGGTTGGCGGTGATGGTGTAGACGTCTTCCAGGTACGCAGCGACCGGGTCGCTGTTCTTGGCGCCAAGCTTCCAGGCCGGGTTCGGCGTGGTTGGGCCGAGGATGATGTCGACCTCATTGAAGGCCGCCATGAAGTCGTTTTTGATCAAGCGACGAATCTTCTGCGCCTTCAGGTAATAGGCGTCGTAGTAACCGGCGGACAGCGCGTAGGCACCGACCATGATCCGGCGCTGTACTTCCGGGCCGAAGCCTTCGCCACGGGAGCGTTTGTACAGGTCGATCAGGTTGACCGGGTTTTCACAGCGGTAGCCGAAGCGCACGCCGTCGAAACGCGACAGGTTGGACGAGGCTTCCGCCGGGGCGATCACGTAGTACGCAGGGATCGCGTGCTGCATGTTCGGCAGGCTGATTTCCTTGATCACGGCGCCGAGCTTTTCCAGCTCCTTGACGCTGTTGTGGATCAGCTCTGCGATGCGCGGGTCGAGACCGGCGCTGAAGTATTCCTTCGGCACGCCGATGCGCAGGCCTTGCAGCGAGCCGTTGAGGCTGGCGCTGTAGTCCGGTACGGGCTCATCGATGCTGGTGGAGTCGTTCGGATCGAAGCCTGCCATACCTTGCAACATAATCGCGCAGTCTTCGGCGGTGCGTGCCATCGGGCCGCCCTGGTCGAGGCTGGACGCGTAGGCAATCATGCCCCAGCGCGAAACACGACCGTAGGTCGGTTTCAGGCCGGTGAGGTTGGTCAGGGCCGCAGGCTGACGAATCGAACCGCCCGTGTCGGTGCCGGTGGCCGCAGGCAACAGACGAGCGGCAACCGCCGCAGCGGAGCCGCCGGACGAACCGCCCGGAACGTGTTCCAGGTTCCACGGGTTTTTCACCGCGCCGTAGTAGCTCGACTCGTTGGCCGACCCCATGGCGAATTCGTCCATGTTGGTCTTGCCCAGGGTCACGGCCCCGGCCGCAGCCAGTTTGGCGACCACGGTGGCGTCGTACGGTGCTTTAAAGTTGTCGAGCATCTTCGAGCCGCAGCTGGTGCGAATGCCCTGGGTGCAGAACAGGTCTTTGTGGGCGATCGGCGCGCCGAGCAGGGCGCCGCTCTCACCGTTGGCCCGGCGGGCATCGGCGGCTTTCGCCTGCGTCAGCGCCAGGTCCTCGGTGAGGCTGATGAAACTGTTGAGCTGCGGATCGAGCTGGGCGATGCGCGCCAGCAGGACCTTGGTCAGCTCTTCGGAGGAAAACTTTTTATCGGCGAGTCCGCGGGCGATCTCGGCCAGAGTCAATTGATGCATTGCAGGCTCTTTCCCTATTAGTCGATGACTTTCGGAACCAGGTACAGGCCGTTTTCGACCGCTGGTGCGATGGACTGGTAGGCCTCGCGGTGATTGGTCTCGGTCACGACGTCTGCGCGCAGGCGCTGGCTGGCTTCCAGTGGGTGGGCCAGCGGTTCGATACCGTCGGTATTGACCGCCTGCATTTCGTCGACCAGCCCGAGAATGCTGTTGAGGGCCGAAGTGATGTGTGGAAGATCGGCATCATTGAGGCCAAGGCAGGCCAGATGAGCGATTTTTTCCACGTCGGAGCGTTCAAGCGCCATGGGATTCTCCAGTGGAAAACAAAACGGACCGCGTCCGTGTGTTAGATTGTCGGAACACTACCGCACTTCTACGGTCATAAGGCCGCGATTGTGGGGCTTGGTGCACAGAAAAGCGGCCAATTTAACATATTGGCGCCTTGCCCAAAATCCCTGTCGTTGTTAGAGTTTGCCGCACTTTTTTACCCACGCGTTGCCTAGGGTCCCTTTCCCATGTTCAAGAAACTGCGTGGCATGTTTTCCAGCGATCTTTCCATTGACCTGGGCACTGCCAACACCCTTATTTACGTGCGCGAGCGCGGTATCGTCCTGAATGAGCCATCGGTTGTGGCCATTCGGACACACGGTAACCAGAAAAGTGTCGTTGCTGTCGGCACCGAAGCCAAGCGCATGCTGGGCCGTACGCCGGGCAACATTGCTGCCATTCGTCCGATGAAGGACGGCGTGATCGCCGACTTCAGCGTGTGCGAAAAAATGCTGCAGTACTTCATCAACAAGGTTCACGAAAACAGCTTCCTGCAGCCTAGCCCTCGCGTGTTGATCTGCGTTCCGTGCAAATCCACCCAGGTTGAGCGTCGTGCAATCCGTGAATCGGCCCTCGGTGCCGGTGCCCGTGAAGTGTTCCTGATCGAAGAGCCAATGGCTGCTGCGATCGGTGCCGGCCTGCCGGTAGAAGAAGCTCGCGGTTCGATGGTCGTGGATATCGGTGGCGGTACCACTGAAATCGCACTGATCTCCCTGAACGGTGTGGTTTACGCCGAATCCGTGCGCGTTGGCGGCGACCGCTTCGACGAAGCGATCATCACCTACGTGCGTCGCAACTACGGCAGCCTGATCGGTGAGTCCACCGCCGAACGTATCAAACAGGAAATCGGTACCGCCTACCCGGGCGGCGAAGTTCGCGAAGTCGACGTTCGCGGCCGTAACCTGGCCGAAGGCGTTCCACGGGCATTTACCCTGAACTCCAACGAAGTGCTGGAAGCTCTGCAAGAGTCCCTGGCGACCATCGTTCAGGCGGTGAAAAGCGCCCTGGAGCAATCGCCGCCGGAACTGGCTTCCGACATCGCCGAGCGTGGCCTGGTACTGACCGGTGGTGGCGCCTTGCTGCGTGACCTGGACAAATTGCTGGCCCAGGAGACTGGTCTGCCGGTGATCGTTGCCGAAGACCCGCTGACCTGCGTTGCTCGCGGCGGTGGCCGTGCATTGGAAATGATGGATAAACACACCATGGACCTGCTTTCCAGCGAATAAGTCGCCGGATTGCCTCTATGCTGTTGAGCGCGCAGGCGGCACTTTGCAGTGCTGCCTGTTCGCGTTTATCTTCTGTCAGTCTGCATCCAGGCCGGATTGCTGCCGTATGAATAAACAGAACATTTGCCTGGGAGGAGCGGCTTATTAAACCGCTTTTCACCAAGGGCCCTTCACTGGGCGTGCGCCTGTTGGTGCTGGTCGTGCTATCGGTCGCGCTGATGGTGGTCGATGCCCGTTTCAGTCTGCTCAAGCCTGCACGCAGCCAGATGTCGCTGGTGCTGATGGACGCCTACTGGATCACCGACCTGCCCGGACGACTGTGGGAAGGCGTTGCCAGTCAGTTTGGCAGCCGGACCGAACTCGTCGCCGAAAACGAAAAACTCAAGACTGAAAACCTGCTGTTGCAGGGGCGCATGCAGAAGCTGGCCGCCCTGACCGAGCAGAACGTTCGGCTGCGCGAGTTGCTCAACTCTTCGGCACTGGTCAATGAGAAGGTCGAAGTGGCCGAGTTGATCGGCATGGACCCCAACCCCTTTACCCATCGCATCATCATCAATAAAGGTGAGCGCGACGGCGTGGTCCTCGGTCAGCCGGTACTCGATGCCCGTGGCCTGATGGGGCAGGTGGTCGAGTTGATGCCCTACACCTCCCGCGTCTTGCTGCTGACCGATACCACCCACAGCATTCCGGTGCAGGTGAACCGTAACGGTTTGCGGGCGATCGCCAGCGGCACCGGCAACCCGGAGCGTCTCGAGTTGCGGCATGTGGCCGATACCGCCGACATCAAGGAAGGCGACTTGCTGGTCAGCTCCGGCCTCGGTCAGCGTTTCCCGGCGGGTTATCCGGTGGCGACGGTCAAGGAAGTGATTCACGATTCCGGCCAGCCGTTTGCCATTGTCCGCGCCGTTCCAACCGCCGCCTTGAACCGTAGCCGTTACCTGCTGCTGGTGTTCAGCGACAACCGGACCGCCGAAGAGCGCGTCAACGCTGCCGCCCAGGCTCAGGAAAGCCTGGATGCACAGGGCGGTGGGCCGACCATTCCGGCGACGGTTCCGAAACTGGCCAGCCCTGCAGCCCCCGCTGCACCGGCTGCACCGGCTGCACCGGCTGCCGCACCGGCGATTCCTGCCACGGCGGCGCCTGCGGCCACCGCGCCGGCCAAGCCGGTCACCGCGCCAGCCAAGCCAGCGACCACGCCAGCCAAGCCTGCGGCAGCTAAACCGCCGGCGGCGCAACCCGCTGCCGCGAAGCCTGCGGCCAAACCGCCAGTGTCCGCGCCGGCCACTCCAGTGGGGAGAGAATAATGGGCGGTGTAAAAGCATCCCGAAACGGCTGGATAGTCTGGCTGACGTTTGCCGTCGGCCTGCTGCTGAGTGTTTCACCTCTGCCGCAATTCATGGAAATCCTGCGTCCGTTGTGGCTGGCCTTGTTGCTGGCATTCTGGGCGTTGAACCTGCCGCAGACCGTCGGGATGGTGACGGCGTTTTGCCTGGGGCTGGCTGAAGACGTGCTCTACGGTACCTTGCTGGGGCAGAATGCCTTGATCCTGACGCTCATCACCTATTTGGTGCTGGCGCTGCAGCAACGCCTGCGGATGTTCCCGATGTGGCAGCAGAGCCTGGTGATCCTGGTGATCTTCGGCCTCGCCCAGCTTGTACAACTGTGGCTCAGTGCCTTGACCGGCAATCGTCAGCCGACGCTGGCGCTGGTGCTGCCGGCACTGGTCAGTGCGCTGCTCTGGCCCTGGATCAGTTTCGGTTTGCGCGGACTGCGTCGACGCTACAAAATCAATTAATTCGCTCAGGCATTGGACAGGGAGAGGTCTTGATGAAACGGTTGTACCTCGCCTCTGGTTCGCCGCGTCGACGTGAACTGCTCACGCAGATCGGCGTTCCGTTCTGCGCCGTCAGTGCGGATATCGATGAAACTCCTTTAGCTCAAGAATCCCCGTCGGCCTATGTCGAGCGTCTGGCGCGCGGCAAGGCCGAGGCCGGGCGCGGCAGCGTCGTGTCTGACGAACCGTTCTGTGTGCTCGGTGCCGATACCGCCGTGGTGCTCGATGGAAAAATTCTCGGCAAACCGGTTGATCAGGCGGATGCGTGCGCCATGCTGATGATGCTGTCAGGGTGTGAGCATGAAGTGCTGACCGCGATTGCCGTGCTCGATGGCGAACGTTGCGAATCCCGGGTTGTCACCAGCCGCGTGCGTTTTCGGGATATCAGTCGTGAAGAAGCCGTGGCCTACTGGGCCAGCGGCGAACCACAGGACAAGGCGGGCGGTTATGGCATTCAAGGACTGGGTGCGGTGTTTGTCGCCGGGCTCGATGGAAGTTATTCAGCGGTGGTCGGACTGCCGCTTTGCGAAACCGCGGAACTGCTCGGCCATTTCGGCATACCCTGTTGGCAACCCTGGAACGCACACCAAGCAACGTTTTGAACAGATGCGGCCATTATCGTGAACATGCCTGAACGAGACCCTGCCATGAGTGAAGAGATTCTGATCAACATCACGCCGATGGAATCGCGCGTGGCGGTGGTCGAAAACGGTGTCCTGCAAGAGGTCCACGTCGAGCGTACGCAAAAGCGCGGGATCGTCGGCAACATCTATAAAGGCAAAGTCGTGCGGGTATTGCCGGGAATGCAGGCGGCATTCGTCGATATCGGCCTGGACCGTGCCGCGTTCATTCATGCGTCGGAAATTTCCCTGCGCGAAGGCCCGGCGGTCGAAAGCATCAGTGCTCTGGTGCACGAAGGCCAGAGCCTGGTGGTGCAAGTGACCAAGGATCCGATCGGTTCCAAGGGCGCACGCCTGACCACCCAGCTCTCGATTCCTTCGCGTTACCTGGTGTACATGCCGCGCACCGCTCACGTTGGCATTTCCCTGAAGATCGAAGACGAAGCCGAGCGCGACCGCCTCAAGCAGGTGGTCACCGACTGCGTGGCCAAGGAAGGGATCAAGGAGGCCGGCGGTTTCATCCTGCGCACGGCAGCCGAAGGTGCCGGCGCCGATGAAATCCTCATGGACATCCGTTATCTGCGCCGTCTCTGGGATCAGATCAACGCCCAGATCAAAACGATCAGTGCGCCTAGCGTGATCTACGAAGACCTCGGTCTGGCGCTGCGCACTCTGCGTGACCTGGTGAGCCCGAAAATCGAGAAGATCCGCATCGACTCCCGGGAAACCTTCCAGAAAACCACGCAATTCGTCGCCGAACTGATGCCCGAGATTGCTGACCGCCTGGAGCATTACCCGGGTGAGCGGCCGATTTTCGACCTGTATGGCGTCGAAGACGAAATCCAGAAGGCGCTCGAGCGCAAGGTCCCGCTCAAGTCCGGCGGTTATCTGGTGGTCGATCCGGCGGAAGCCATGAGCACCATCGACGTCAACACAGGGGCATTTGTCGGCCATCGCAATCTCGAAGAGACCATCTTCAAGACCAACCTCGAAGCCGCGACGGCCATCGCCCGTCAATTGCGTCTGCGTAACCTGGGCGGAATCATCATCATCGACTTCATCGACATGGAAGATGAAGAGCACCAGCGCCAGGTGTTGCGCACACTCGAAAAGCAACTGGAGCGCGATCACGCCAAGACCAACATCATCGGTATCACCGAGTTGGGCCTGGTGCAGATGACCCGCAAGCGCACCCGCGAAAGCCTTGAGCAAGTGCTATGCGAACCGTGCAATGCCTGTCAGGGGCGGGGCAAGCTCAAGACCCCGGAAACCGTTTGCTACGAAATCTTCCGCGAAATCCTGCGTGAGGCTCGCGCCTATCAGGCGGAAGGCTATCGTGTATTGGCAAACCAGAAAGTGGTGGACCGCCTGCTCGACGAAGAGTCGGGTAACGTCGCCGAGCTCGAAGGATTTATTGGGCGCACCATCCGCTTTCAGGTCGAAACCATGTATTCCCAGGAACAATACGACGTGGTGCTGCTCTGAAGCGTTTCGTCTTGATTGTTCGAGAAGGGCTGGCCTCAGCTTTTTGCAAAACTTTTGCCATGGGAGCCACCTGACATGGATCGTCTGACACGCATTTTGGCTGTTCTGACCCGCTGGGGGCTGGGCCTGTGCGCGTTGGTTTTGGTGTTGATGGCGCTCTACGTCAGCCTTGGCCGGGAGCTGACGCCGTTAGTCGCCGAGTACCGTGCCGACATCGAGACCAAAGCCAGCGATGCCTTGGGCATGCCGTTGCAAATCGGCGAACTCGAAGGCAACTGGAGTGGATTCGCCCCCATATTGATGGCCCGCGACGTGACAGTCGGCGAGGGCGCCAATGCCTTGCGCCTGGATCAGGTGCGCGCGGTACCGGACCTTTGGGCCAGCCTGTTGGCCCGTCAGGTACGCATCGCTCATCTGGAATTCAGCGGTCTGAAGATCAACCTCAAGCAAGCCGAAGACGGTCAATGGGCGCTGGAAGGTCTGCCGGTGAAGCAGGACCAGCCCGCCGATCCGGAGCAACTGCTCAATCGCATGCAGATGATCCAGCAACTGTCGGTGCTCGACAGCCAGGTAACCTTGCAGCCGTTTGGCGAATCGCCGCTGACCCTGACTTACGTCGGCCTGAATCTGAAGGTCGGGGCGTCACGGCAGCGGCTCGACGCACGGCTGACCCTGCCTGACGGGCAACCGGTGGCCATGAGCCTGCGTACCCGTATTCGAGCCAGTCAATGGAAGGACGGTGAAGCCGAGGTCTACCTGAGCCTGCCGCAAAGCGACTGGTCGAAGTGGTTGCCTGAACGTCTGACCCAGCAGTGGAATTTTTCCGAGATCAAGGCCGGCGGCGAGCTGTGGGTGACCTGGGGCAAAGGCACCTTGCAAAGCGCTGCGGTGCGCTTGAACGCGCCACAACTCAAGGGCGCCTATGCCGAGCGCAAGCCGATCCAGATCAATAACCTGGCGCTCAATGGTTACTTCCAGCGCAGTGCCAAAGGCGCGTCGGTGACTCTGGACTCCCTGGCGATGAACTTCGGGGAGACCCGCTGGGAAACGCATCTGCAGCTCACGCAAAACGCCGCCACTAATAAAACCGAAGAACTCTGGCACCTGCAAGCCGACCGGGTTGATCTCACTCCGCTGACCCCGCTGCTTAACGCCCTGGCGCCGTTCCCGAAAGATTTCGCCACGCTCGTCGAGCGGTTAAAAGTCACGGGTGGCCTGCGTAACGTGCTGGTCGACTTCCGCCCCAATGCCACCGACGACAGCAAGTTCGGGTTTGCCGCCAACCTCGACCAGGTAGGCTTCGACGCCTATCACGGTGCGCCGGCGGCACGAAATGTCAGCGGCAGCATCAGCGGTGACCTGGGGCAAGGTGAACTGCGCATGGATAGCAAGGATTTCATGCTGCACCTGGACCCGATATTCGCCAAGCCATGGCAGTACATTCAGGCCAATGCGCGGTTGACCTGGAAGCTCGATAAAGAAAGTTTCACCCTGATCGCGCCGTATCTGAAAGTGCTGGGCGAGGAAGGCAAGATCGCCGGCGACTTCCTGATTCGCCTGCATTTCGATCACACCCGGGAAGACTACATGGACCTGCGGGTCGGTATGGTGGACGGCGACGGTCGCTACACCGCCAAGTACTTGCCGACCGTCCTCAGCCCGGCGCTGGACGAATGGCTGCGCACTGCGATTCTCAAGGGCGCGGTGGATCAGGGCTTCTTCCAGTATCAAGGCTCGCTCAGCCACGGTGCCGCGGACGTTGATCGCAGCATCAGCCTGTTCTTCAAGGTTCACGATGCCGAACTGGCCTTCCAGCCGGGCTGGCCCCATGTCAGCAAGGTCAGCGGCGATGTGTTTGTCGAAGACAGCGGCGTGCGGATTCTGGCCAGCACGGGCCAGTTGCTCGATACGCAGGTCAACGATATCTACGTCAACATTCCCCATGTGCCGACCGGGCAGAACGTTCATTTGTTCCTCGATGGCGGATTTGCCGGCGGTTTGGGCGATGGCCTGAAAATCCTCCAGGAAGCGCCGATCGGCACCGGGCCGACCTTTGCCGGCTGGGAAGGCGAGGGTGACCTGCAAGGCAAGTTGAAGCTGGATATTCCCTTGGCAAAAGGCGAGGAACCGAAGATCCTCGTCGACTTCAAGACCGCCAGGGCACGCTTGAAACTGGCCGAACCTGCGCTGGAACTGAGCCAGCTCAAAGGTGATTTCCGTTTCGACAGCGACGAAGGCCTGAGCGGGCACAACATCAATGCCCGGGCGTTCGACAAGCCCGTCACCGCACGGATTTATGCCGATGGCAGCCCGGGCAGGCTCAAAACCCGGGTGTCCGCGACAGGGCAGGTCGAGGTCAGGAGACTGACCGACTGGCTGAAGGTGACCCAGCCTCTGCCGGTGAGCGGCGTGATCCCGTATCAACTGCAACTGACCCTGGACGGCGCCGACAGCCAGTTGATGGTCAATTCCAGCCTCAAGGGCGTGGCCGTCGATTTGCCTGCACCGTTCGGCATGACTTCCGAGACCGGGCGCGACACGACGTTCCGCATGACGTTGCAGGGCGACGAGCGACGCTATTGGGTCAACTACGGGGATCTGGCGAGTTTCACGTTCGCGGCCCCAGCCAGCAATTTCGCCGATGGTCGCGGGGAATTGTCCCTCGGTGGCGGCGAAGCCGTGTTGCCTGGCACCAAAGGCCTGCGGATACGGGGCGTGCTGTCGGAGCTGGACGTTGGCCCGTGGAAGGATCTGGTGGACAGGTACGCCGGACAAGACCCCGGAGGCAGCGCCAGGCAATTGCTCAGTGGCGCGGATTTCAAGGTCGACAAGCTCAGCGGTATCGGCACTACCCTCGATCAGGCCTCGATCCAGCTGGTGCGCAAGCCTTCTGCCTGGGCTCTGCAACTGGACAGCCAGCAGATCAAGGGCAGTGCCAACCTTCCCGATTCGAAGGCCACGCCAATCGCGATCAATCTTCAAACCGTGCGCCTGCCCGCGCCGGACCCGACCGTGCTGGCCGATGAAAACTCACCGGATCCGCTGGCGTCGGTGGACCCGACGAAAATCCCCGCGATGGACATCACCATCAATCAGCTATTCCAGGGCCAGGATCTGGTGGGGGGCTGGTCGCTGAAGATTCGTCCAACGCCCAAGGGGATCGTGTTCAACTCCCTGGACCTGGGCCTCAAGGGCATTCTGTTGGTGGGCAGCGGCGGCTGGGAAGGCGTGCCGGGTGCCAGCAACAGTTGGTACAAGGGCCGCATCAGCGGCAAGAACCTTGCAGACGTGCTCAAGGGCTGGGGGTTTGCGCCGAGCGTCACCAGCCAGGACTTCTATATGGACGTTGATGGCCGCTGGCCCGGCTCACCGGCCTGGGTGGCGACCAAGCGTTTTTCCGGCACGCTCGATGCGACGCTCAATGAGGGGCAGTTCGTCGAGGTTGAAGGCAGTGCCCAGGCGCTGCGGGTATTTGGCTTGCTCAACTTCAACTCCATCGGCCGGCGCCTGCGCCTGGACTTCTCCGACCTGTTCGGCAAAGGCCTGAGTTATGACCGGGTCAAGGGGCTGCTGGTCGGGACCGATGGTGTGTATGTCACCCGCAAGCCGATCCAGTTGACGGGCCCGTCGAGCACCATTGAACTCGACGGCACGCTGAACATGGTGGCCGATCAGATCGATGCGAAACTGATGGTGACCTTGCCGGTGACCAATAACCTGCCGATTGCCGCATTAATCGTCGGCGCACCCGCGGTCGGCGGGGCGCTGTTCCTGATTGACAAGCTGATCGGTGACCGGGTCTCCCGTTTCGCCAGTGTGAAGTACACCGTCAAAGGGCCGTGGAAAGAACCGAAGATTACCTTCGACAAGGCTTTTTGAGATCCTTTTGAAAAGGCGCTCGGCAAGCCTATGGAGTAGCATGGCCGCATACGATTCCAGGAGTGCGCCATGTCCGTAGCGGTGATTCAAATGGTCAGCCAGAGCGATGTGCTGGCCAATCTGGCCCAGGCCCGTCGGCTGCTCGAGCAAGCGGCCGACGGTGGCGCGAAACTGGCGGTATTGCCGGAAAACTTCGCCGCCATGGGCCGGCGTGACATAGCCGACATCGGGCGCGCCGAAGCACTGGGTGAAGGCCCGATCCTGCCCTGGTTGAAACAGACCGCACGTGACCTCAAGTTATGGATTGTAGCCGGCACGTTGCCGTTGCCGCCGGTCGATCAGCCGACGGCCAAGGTGCATGCCTGTTCGTTGCTGGTCGATGACCAGGGTGAAACGGTGGCGCGCTACGACAAGCTGCACCTGTTCGACGTCGACGTGGCCGACAATCGCGGCCGTTATCGGGAATCCGATGACTATGCTTATGGCAGTGGGGTCGTGGTGGCGGACACACCGGTTGGACGGGTTGGCCTGACGGTCTGTTACGACTTGCGCTTCCCTGAGTTGTACAGCGAATTGCGCGCGGCCGGCGCGGAACTGATTACCGCCCCTTCGGCCTTCACGGCGGTGACCGGCGCGGCGCATTGGGATGTGCTGATTCGCGCACGGGCCATCGAGACACAATGTTATGTGCTCGCGGCCGCCCAGGGTGGGACGCATCCGGGGCCGCGGGAAACCTTTGGCCATGCCGCCATCATCGACCCGTGGGGGCGTGTGCTGGCACAACAGGATCAAGGCGAGGCCGTGCTGCTGGCCGAACGCGACAGCAGCGAACAGGCGTCCATCCGGGCGCGGATGCCGGTGTCCAGTCACCGGCGCTTTTTCTCGCAGGGCGCCCAGCGACCTGCATCAGAACGACGAATTTAAGGCGTAAAGCATATGAGCGAGTTGTTGTCCTCAGTCAGTGAACACCTGCTGGCGCCCGGTGGCGTCACGATCGAGAGCCTGCAAGGCGTGCTCGGCGACCTGGCCGGGCCGGGCATCGATGCGGCCGACCTGTATTTCCAGGGGCAGATCTCCGAGTCCTGGGCGCTGGAAGACGGTATCGTCAAGGAAGGCAGCTTCAACCTCGACCAAGGTGTGGGCGTGCGCGCGCAATCGGGTGAAAAAACCGGTTTTGCCTACAGCAATGCCATCACCCTGGAAGCCCTTGGCGCGGCGGCGCGGGCCGCCCGTTCGATTTCCCGGGCCGGGCAGCACGGCACCGTACAGGCATTCACCAGCCAGGATGTCGCGCAGTTGTATGCGCCGGACAATCCCCTGGAAGTGCTGACCCGTGCCGAGAAAGTCGATTTGCTCAAGCGAATCGATGCCGCGACCCGCGCCCTCGACCCTCGCATCCAGCAAGTCACCGTGAGTATGGCCGGTGTGTGGGAACGGATTCTGGTGGCTTCCACTGACGGCGGTCTGGCGGCGGATGTGCGCCCGCTGGTGCGTTTCAATGTCAGCGTGATCGTCGAGCAGAACGGCCGTCGCGAGCGCGGCGGTCATGGCGGTGGCGGTCGCACCGATTACCGTTATTTCCTCGGCGAAGACCGCGCCATGGGCTATGCCCGTGAAGCGTTGCGCCAGGCGCTGGTCAACCTGGAAGCCATTCCGGCCCCGGCCGGTACCTTGCCGGTGGTGCTCGGTTCAGGCTGGTCGGGCGTACTGCTGCACGAAGCCGTCGGTCATGGCCTGGAAGGCGATTTCAACCGCAAGGGCAGTTCGGCTTATAGCGGGCGCATGGGCGAGATGGTTGCGTCGAAGCTGTGCACCATTGTCGATGATGGCACCCTGGCCGGTCGCCGTGGCTCGTTGAGCGTCGACGACGAAGGCACGCCGACCGAGTGCACCACGCTGATCGAAAACGGCGTCCTCAAGGGCTACATGCAGGACAAGCTCAACGCCCGCCTGATGGGCGTGGCACGCACCGGTAACGGTCGTCGCGAATCCTACGCGCACTTGCCGATGCCGCGCATGACCAACACCTACATGCTCGCTGGCGAAAGCGACCCGGCGGAAATCATCGCCTCGGTGAAGCGTGGCATCTACTGCGCCAACCTGGGTGGCGGTCAGGTGGACATCACCAGCGGCAAGTTCGTGTTCTCCACCAGCGAGGCGTACCTGATCGAGGACGGCAAGATCACCGCTCCGGTCAAGGGCGCGACCCTGATCGGCAACGGGCCGGAAGCCATGAGCAAGGTATCGATGGTTGGTAATGATCTGTCGCTGGACAGCGGCGTGGGCACGTGTGGCAAGGATGGGCAGTCGGTGCCGGTGGGTGTCGGCCAGCCAACGCTGAAGATTGATGCGATCACCGTGGGTGGCACGGGCGCATAACGACGGGGATATCCCCTGTAGGAGCTGCCGTAGGCTGCGATCTTTACCCAGACAATTGAGTTCTGAGCGAAAGATCAAAAGATCGCAGCCTTCGGCAGCTCCTACAGGACGGGAAGGGCGTTACTCAGCGCAGACCGCGTTGAGTCTCGTCCAGCTCACGGATGTACTTGAAGATTTTACGGCTGGAAGCAGGAGGCTTGTTTTGCGCAACCTCATGCTGGGCCTGACGGATCAGGGAACGCAATTGCTGGCGGTCCGCGTCCGGGTAATCGACGACGAACTTTTCCAGAACGGCATCGTCGCCGGCAATCAGACGATCACGCCAGCGCTCCAGGTTATGGAAGCGTTCGTTGTATTGACGGGTGGAGGCATCGAGTTGATCGAGCAGAACCAGAATGGCGGCAGTGTCCTGATCGCGCATCAGTTTACCGATGAACTGAAGGTGCCGTTTACGCGCGATATTCGCGGTGTGCTTGGGCGCATCGGCCAGAGCCCGACGCATTCCGTCGGTCAAGGGCAGTTTTGCCAGCAAGTCAGGCTTGAGTGTTGTAAGGCGCTCGCCAAGGTCAACCAGAGCATGCAGCTCGCGTTTTACCTGGGATTTGCTTTTTTCTCCCGTATCGAGGGAGTCGTCGTAAGAATCAACCATGGTGGCCGTCCGCAAAGAAACGCCGCCATGATAACCAGTCGGGGGCCGCTTGTCCGGCCCGGTCGCTCGATGACCGTTACCGAAAGCAGAATTTGAGTGGAGAACAGCATGAGTGCAGTTGAAAGCGTCGGCCCACAAGCGTTGCCGGCACTGCAGGAACAAGTCGAGCAGATCATCGCTGAAGCCAAACGCCAGGGCGCCAGTGCCTGTGAAGTGGCGGTGTCACTGGAGCAGGGATTGTCGACCACGGTGCGCCAGCGTGAAGTCGAAACCGTTGAATTCAACCGCGACCAGGGTTTTGGCATCACCTTGTACGTCGGTCAGCGCAAAGGCTCGGCCAGCACTTCGGCCAGCGGCCCTGATGCGATTCGCGAAACCGTCGCCGCTGCACTGGCCATCGCCAAGCACACCTCGGAAGACGAAGCCTCGGGTCTTGCGGATGCCGCGCTGATGGCGCGGGATATTCAGGATTTCGACCTGTTCCACCAATGGGACATCACGCCGGAACAAGCCATCGAACAGGCCCTGGCCTGCGAAGCCGCGGCGTTTGCCGCCGACAGCCGGATCAAGAACGCCGACGGCACCACCCTCAGTACCCATCAGGGCTGCCGCGTTTATGGCAATAGCCACGGGTTTATCGGCGGTTACGCATCGACTCGCCACAGCCTGAGCTGCGTGATGATCGCCGAGGCCGATGGCCAGATGCAGCGTGATTACTGGTACGACGTGAACCGCCAAGGCAATCTGCTCGCCGACCCGGTGAGCATCGGTCAGCGCGCAGCGCAAAGGGCGGCGAGCCGTCTGGGCGCGCGTCCGGTGCCGACTTGCGAGGTGCCGGTGCTGTTTTCCGCAGAGTTGGCCGGAGGGCTATTCGGCAGTTTCCTGTCGGCGATTTCCGGTGGCAGCCTGTATCGCAAGTCTTCGTTCCTTGAGGGCACTCTCGGGCAGAAGCTGTTTCCGGAGTGGCTGACCATCGACGAGCGTCCGCATCTGATGCGTGCCATGGGCAGCGCAGCGTTCGACGGTGATGGTTTGGCAACCTACGCCAAACCGTTCGTCGAAAAAGGCGAGTTGGTGTCGTATATCCTCGGCACCTATTCCGGCCGCAAGCTCGGCATGCCGAGCACGGCTAACGCCGGCGGCGTGCACAACCTGTTCGTCACCCATGGCGACGAAGACCAGGCCGCCTTGCTGCGGCGCATGGGACGTGGCTTGCTGGTGACTGAATTGATGGGGCAGGGCCTCAACATGGTGACCGGCGATTACTCCCGTGGTGCAGCGGGTTACTGGGTCGAGAACGGTGAAATCCAGTTCGCGGTGCAGGAAGTGACCATCGCCGGCAACATGCGCGACATGTTCAAGCAGATCGTGGCCGTGGGTAACGATCTTGAATTGCGCAGCAACATTCGCACAGGTTCGGTGCTGATCGAGCGGATGACGGTGGCGGGTAGCTAAGCCTCGGCCGCTGTACAAAAAAAAGGCGCGTCACCCATTGGGTGGCGCGCCTTTTTTATTGACTACACGGCAACCCCCTTGCAGGAGCGAGCTTGCTCGCGAAGCGGAGTGTCAGGCGACATTGAAGTTGAAAGTGGTGATGCCATCGTCGGAACGCCGCCCGGAGCAGGCTCGCTCCTGCAACGGCTGGGCCTATCTTCTTTTGGGTAGCTTTTATTCGCCTTCGTCGAAGAAGTTGTTGATCAACGCCACCAGCGCATCCAGCGCTTCCTGTTCCTGCTCGCCTTCGGTGCTCAAGTGGATCGTGGTGCCTTTGCCGGCGGCCAGCATCATCATCGCCATGATGCTTTTGCCATCGACCATGGACTCTGGTGTCCGACCGGCCCGGATCTGGCACGGGAACTGACCCGCTACCCCAACGAATTTTGCAGAAGCGCGAGCGTGCAGGCCCAATTTATTGATGATTTCGATTTCCAGAGCAGGCATCGCGATGTGAATCCTTTAGCTGAGGTCGCGGTGGCGGACCTGGACGTTCTTCAGGGATTGTTGCAGCGTCTGCCCCAGACGCTCGGTCAGGTAGACGGAACGGTGATGTCCGCCAGTGCAGCCAATGGCAATGGTGACGTAGGCGCGGTTGCTGGCGGCAAAACGAGGCAGCCACTTTAGCAGGTATGTGGAAATGTCCTGAAACATCTCTTCGACATCCGGCTGTGCCGCCAGGTATTCGGCAACCGGTTGATCGAGCCCGGACTGCTCGCGCAATTCCGGTTTCCAGTAAGGGTTTGGCAGGCAGCGCACATCGAAAACCAGGTCGGCGTCCACCGGCATGCCGCGCTTGAAGCCGAAGGACTCGACCAGGAAGGCAGTTCCCGGCTCGGGCTGATTCAACAGGCGCAGTTTGATGGCGTCGCGCAGCTGGTACAGGTTCAGGCTGGTGGTGTTGATCTTGAGATCGGCAAGGTCGGCAATCGGTCCGAGCAGGGCGCTCTCAACGTTGATGGCTTCGGCCAGCGAACGGTTGGCGTTGCTCAGGGGGTGACGTCGGCGGGTTTCCGAGAAGCGCTTGAGCAGGGTTTCTTCGTCGGCGTCCAGATACAGCACATCGCACTGGATGTGGCGGGCACGGACTTCCTCGAGCAGGTCGGGGAAGCGTGACAGGTGGCTTGGCAGGTTGCGCGCGTCAATGGAAACGGCGACCAGCGGCTGCAACATCTCGGTATGAACCAGGGCGCGCTCGGCCAGCTCCGGCAGCAGGCCGGCGGGCAGGTTGTCGATGCAGTAGTAGCCGTTATCCTCAAGTACGTTGAGGGCGGTACTTTTACCTGAGCCGGAACGGCCACTGACGATGATCAAGCGCATGATTACTGACCGTTTTGCTCGTTCAGGACAACCTGATACAGGGCTTCGTTACTTGCAGCACTACGCAGCTTTTCACGCACGTCCTTGCGGTCGAGCATGCTGGCGATCTGTCGCAGCAGCTCAAGGTGCGCATCGGTGGCGGCTTCCGGGACCAGCAGCACGAACAGCAGGTCAACCGGCGCACCATCGATGGCGTCGAAATCGATAGGGGCGTCCAGGTGCATCAATGCACTGATGGGCGAAACACAGCCCTTGAGACGGCAATGTGGAATGGCGATGCCGTTACCAAACCCGGTGGAACCGAGTTTTTCACGAGCAATCAGTGCCTCGAAGACATCTTGCATCTCCAGGGCCGGCACTTCGCGGGCGATCAGATTGGCAATTTGTTCGAGGGCTTTCTTTTTACTGCCTCCCGGCACGTTCACCAGGGAACGGCCGGGGGTCAGGATACTTTCAAGTCGGATCATGGGTAGGGAGTGTTAACGACCGGTTGCGCCCTGTAGGAGGCTCTGGGTCTTTTCCTTATGCTTTTTGAGTTGTTTATCCAGCTTGTCGGTGAGTGCGTCGATCGCGGCGTACATATCGGTATGCTCCGCGTTGGCGACCACTTCATTCCCGGGAATATGCAGCGTGGCTTCGATTTTCTGCTTCAGTTTTTCGACGGTCATCGTGACCTGCACATTAGTGATCTTGTCGAAATGTCGCTCCAATCGTTCGAGTTTTTCGCCGATGTAGGTGCGAAGAGGTTCGGTCACTTCCAGTTGGTGTCCACTGATGTTGACTTGCATACAGCTTCTCCTTCGTTGCCAGTGCATAAAGCGGTAGACCAGATGATCTACCACTGGAACGCTGTGGCGTGGCCCTACATCAACCGCTTGCGTTCGCTCGAAGGCGCGATCCCGAGGGATTCGCGGTACTTGGCGACGGTGCGGCGAGCCACCTGAATGCCTTGTGCCTCCAGTAAACCAGCGATCTTGCTGTCACTCAACGGCTTTTTCTGATTTTCCGCTGCAACCAGTTTTTTGATGATCGCCCGGATCGCCGTGGACGAGCATTCGCCGCCTTCGGAGGTGCTTACGTGACTGGAAAAAAAGTACTTCAGTTCATAAATGCCCCGGGGGGTGTGCATGAATTTCTGGGTGGTCACCCGTGAAATCGTCGATTCATGCATGCCGACCGCTTCGGCGATGTCATGCAGGACCAGCGGCTTCATGGCTTCGTCGCCGTACTCCAGGAAGCCGCGCTGATGCTCGACGATCTGGGTGGCAACCTTCATCAGGGTTTCATTGCGGCTCTGCAGGCTCTTGATGAACCAGCGGGCTTCCTGCAGCTGATTGCGCATGAAGGTATTGTCGGCGCTGGTGTCGGCGCGGCGCACGAAACCGGCGTACTGGGCATTGACCCGCAGCCGTGGCACCGACTCCTGATTGAGTTCCACCAGCCAGCGCTCGTTGTCCTTGCGCACGATGACGTCAGGAACGACGTACTCGGCTTCGGTGGACTCGATCTGCGAGCCCGGGCGCGGGTTTAGGCTCTGGACCAGCTCGATGACCTGGCGCAGTTCGTCTTCCTTGAGCTTCATGCGGCGCATCAACTGGCTGTAGTCACGGCTGCCAAGCAGGTCGATGTAATCGCTGACCAGGCGCTTGGCTTCGGCCAGCCAAGGGGTCTTGGCAGGCAGCTGGCGCAATTGCAGCAGCAGGCATTCACCGAGGTTGCGGGCGCCGATGCCGGCTGGCTCGAATTGCTGGATGCGGTGCAGGACGGCTTCGATCTCGTCCAGTTCGATGTCCAGTTCCGGGTCGAAGGCTTCGAGGATTTCCTCGAGGGTTTCGTCCAGGTAGCCCTGATTGTTGATGCAGTCGATCAGGGTCACGGCGATCAGGCGATCGGTGTCGGACATCGGGGCCAGGTTCAGTTGCCACAGCAAGTGGCTCTGCAGGCTTTCGCCGGCCGAGGTGCGGGTGGTGAAGTCCCACTCGTCATCATCATTGCTGGGCAGGCTGCTGGCGCTGGTCTGGTAAACGTCTTCCCACGCGGTGTCGACGGGGAGTTCGTTGGGGATACGCTCGTTCCAGTCACCCTCATCGAGGTTATCAACCGTCGGGGCGCTTTCCTGATAGGAAGGTTCCTGGATGTCAGTGTTGGGCTTTTGTTCGGCGTTGTCGGCCAAGGGATCGGAATTGTCGAAGTCGTCGCCTTCTTCCTGGCGTTCGAGCATCGGATTTGACTCCAGGGCCTCCTGGATTTCCTGTTGCAGGTCCAGGGTCGACAATTGGAGCAGGCGGATGGCCTGTTGCAGCTGCGGTGTCATCGTCAGCTGCTGGCCCATTCTCAAGACTAGCGATGGTTTCATGGCAGGGGCTTAACACCTTATTCGCCGGCGCACATGCGCCATCCACTACAGGGCGCCGGGGCGCCAAACTTAAGCAAATTATATGCCTGAAACTAAAGGGTTTGCCTAGAGCGCTGTAACAATAAAAAACTATAAAGCGGTGTTGCTGCGCTGCCCTTGTTGAGGGCTGACCACGCTTGTCGGCACGGTGAGTGCCCGGGCGATGGCCTGGGCACGACTCAGTGCTTACAGGCGGAACTCATGGCCCAGATACACTTCCTTGACCAGGTCGTTGGCCAGGATGGTCTCTGCGTCGCCCTCGGCGATCAGTTGGCCGTCATTGACGATGTAGGCGGTTTCACAGATATCCAGGGTTTCACGAACGTTGTGGTCCGTGATCAGCACGCCAATGCCCTTGGCCTTGAGGTGGTGAATGATCTGCTTGATGTCGCCGACCGAAATCGGGTCCACGCCGGCGAAGGGTTCGTCGAGGAGGATGAATTTCGGGTTGGTGGCCAGGGCGCGGGCGATTTCCACGCGACGACGCTCGCCGCCGGACAGGCTCATGCCCAGGTTGTCGCGGATGTGGCTGATGTGGAATTCCTGCAGCAGGCTTTCCAGTTCCTTGCGACGGCCGGCCTTGTCGAGTTCCTTGCGGGTCTCGAGGATGGCCATGATGTTGTCGGCCACCGACAGCTTGCGAAAGATCGATGCTTCCTGCGGCAAGTAACCGATACCGGCCTTTGCGCGGCCGTGCATCGGCTGGTGGCTGACGTCCAGGTCATCGATCAGGACGCGGCCCTGGTCGGCTTGCACCAGGCCGACGATCATGTAGAAGCAGGTGGTCTTGCCGGCGCCGTTCGGGCCAAGCAGGCCGACGATCTGGCCGCTGTCGATGGACAGGCTGACATCACGCACGACCTGGCGGCTCTTGTAGCTCTTGGCCAGATGCTGAGCTTTCAGAGTTGCCATTACTGGGCCTTTTTCTCGTCGGTTTTCTTCTTCGGCTGGATCACCATGTCGATACGCGGACGCGCCTCGGTGACCTTGCTGCCTGTGGCGCGACCGGCGCTGGCGAGCTTCTTGTCGGTGTCGTAGACAATTTTCTCGCCTTGGGTGACGTTGTTGTCCTTGTCGACAACTTTGGCCTTGTCGATCAGTACGACGCGATTTTGCGCGGCGTGGTACTGGATCGTCACGCCCCAGCCCTGCACGGGCTTGGTGTCGCCAGCCGTTTGCAATTGCTCGAAGTACGCCAGGTTGCCCACCGAGGTCACTACGTCAATGTCGCCAGTCGGGGTGCGGGTGATGGTAACGGTGTTGCCTGTCACCTTCATCGAGCCTTGGGTGATGATCACGTCACCCTTATAGGTAGCAATACCTTGCTTGTCGTCCAGTTGGGCATCGTCGGCCTGGATGCGGATAGGCTGCTGTTGATCTTCCGGCAGAGCCCAGGCGCTCACGCTTCCCAGTGCTGCGCCCAGACTGAGCAAAATCGGGAGGGTTTTAACGAGCCTCATACTGTCCTCTTACGTTCGATAGCAGGTGTATCCTGCTTTCTTTCAAATACGCTTTCATTCCCTTGCCAGTCGATACACCGCCAGCGCCGTCGATTCTAACGTCTTGCTCGGTCTGCGCATATTGCTGCTGCGGGAACACGGTCATGCGGGTGCTGGTGATCAGGGTTCTACGGTTTTTCTCGTCGAAACGCGTGATGCGCACGTCATCGATCAGTTCGACCTGCGTGCCATCAGGATTGACCTCGCCGCGCAGGCTCTGGACGTGCCACGGGAATTCAGTGCCGCGGAACACATTCAGGTCGGGGTTGGTCAGCAATGTCACCTCGGTCGCCTTCAGGTGCTCGACCTTGTCGGACACCAGATCATATTGCAGCTTGCCGTCGGGCAGGTACTGCACGCTGTGGGCGTTGATGGCGTAATAGTCGATCGCGCTCTCATCGACCGGCGTTACCGGCTTGTCGAGGAAGCGTTCCGGGCTGATGTTCCAGTAGCCAACCGCGGCGAATATTGCCGCGATGCAAGTGAACATCAGGGTGTTGCGAAACTTTTTGCTCAGCATAGTGGGCTCACAGGTACGCCGCATTGGCCGCATCGAGGCGGTCCTGGGCGCGCAGGATCAATTCGCAGAATTCGCGAGCGGCACCTTCGCCACCGCGGGCGAGGGTGATGCCGTGAGCGTGTTCACGCACGAAACCGGCGGCATTGGCCACCGCCATGCCCAGGCCGACGCGACGAATCACCGGCAGGTCCGGCAGGTCGTCGCCGAGGTAGGCCACCTGTTCATAGCTCAGGTTGAGTTGGGCCAGCAGTTCGTCGAGTACCACCAGTTTATCTTCGCGACCCTGATAGAGGTGCGGGATACCGAGGTTTTTGGCCCGCCGCTCGACCACCGGGGTCTTGCGGCCACTGATGATGGCGGTCTGCACGCCGGCGGCCATCAGCATCTTGATGCCCTGGCCGTCGAGGGTGTTGAAGGTCTTGAACTCGCTGCCGTCTTCGAGGAAATACAGGCGCCCATCGGTCAGCACGCCATCGACATCGAACACCGCCAGCTTGATCTGTTTGCCGCGTTGCAGCAGGTCCGCACTCATTACATTACTCCTGCACGCAACAAGTCGTGCATGTTCAAGGCGCCGACCGGGCGGTCGTCTCTGTCGACCACGACCAGCGCGTTGATTTTATGATCTTCCATGATTTTCAGCGCTTCGGCGGCGAGCATCTCGGCGCGGGCAGTCTTGCCGTGTGCAGTCATGACCTGGTCGATGGTAGCGCTATGGATGTCGATGCTACGGTCCAGCGTGCGACGCAAGTCACCGTCGGTAAAGATCCCGGCCAGCTTTCCATCGGCTTCCAGGATCACCGTCATGCCCAGGCCTTTGCGGGTCATTTCCATCAGCGCGTCCTTCAGCAGGGTGCCGCGCTGTACTTGCGGCAACTCTTGCCCGGCGTGCATGACATTTTCCACTTTAAGCAGCAGGCGTCGGCCCAGGGCGCCGCCGGGATGGGAAAAGGCGAAGTCTTCGGCGGTAAAGCCACGGGCTTCCAGCAGCGCGACGGCCAGGGCATCGCCCATGACCAGCGCGGCGGTGGTTGATGAGGTGGGTGCCAGGTTCAACGGGCAGGCTTCGTGTTCGACGTGAACATTCAGGTTCACCTCGGCGGCCTTGGCCAGCGGCGAGCCAGGGTTGCCGGTCATGCTGATCAACTGAATGCCCAGGCGCTTGATCAGTGGCAGCAGGGTCACGATTTCATTGGTGGAGCCGGAATTCGAGAGCGCCAGAATGATGTCGTCGCGGGTAATCATGCCCATGTCACCGTGGCTGGCTTCAGCCGGGTGCACAAAAAACGCCGTGGTGCCGGTGCTGGCCAGGGTCGCGGCAATCTTGTTGCCGATGTGCCCCGACTTGCCCATGCCGACCACGACCACGCGGCCTTTGCTGGCCAGAATCATCTCGCAAGCGCGTACGAAATCCGCGTCGATATGGGGCAGCAGGCCTTGCACGGCCTCTACCTCGAGGCGGATGGTGCGTTGTGCTGATTGAATCAGGTCGCTGGATTGGCTCATGTCAGAAATCGTATAGCCTGATGAAAAGTCGGCGATTATAGCGGTTATGATCGAATCCCTCACGCTAGTTCGTCGCGCATTGCCATCCTTGTTGCCGGAAACCTTCTAAACGGGGCTTTCAACCGGTCATGCAGTTGAACATGTCCTGGCTTTGGCCTTGGGCGCGCAGCCTTTGCAATGCTATAGTTCGCCGCCAGTTCGGCCTGCCCGGGAGGTATGTGCTTTCGGCAGAAAGCCAGGCGTCCGAGTGAGAGGCTGCATCGCAAGGAGTTTAGATGAGTGCCGATAACGCCTACGCGGTCGAGCTGAAGGGACTGTCCTTCAAGCGCGGTGCGCGCAGCATTTTCAATAATGTCGATATCCGTATCCCGCGCGGCAAGGTCACCGGCATCATGGGGCCTTCCGGGTGTGGCAAGACCACGCTCCTGCGTCTGATGGGCGCCCAGTTGCGGCCCACCCAGGGTGAAGTCTGGGTCAACGGTCAGAACCTGCCAAAACTGTCGCGCAGCGACCTGTTCGATGCGCGCAAGCATATGGGCGTGCTGTTTCAGAGCGGCGCATTGTTTACCGACCTCGATGTCTTCGAGAATGTCGCTTTTCCACTGCGGGTTCACACGCAACTGCCGGAAGAAATGATCCGCGACATCGTCCTGCTCAAACTGCAGGCCGTAGGCTTGCGGGGCGCCATCGAGCTGATGCCCGACGAGCTTTCCGGCGGCATGAAGCGCCGTGTTGCTCTGGCCCGGGCGATTGCGCTCGACCCGCAGATCCTCATGTACGACGAGCCCTTTGTCGGCCAAGACCCCATCGCCATGGGCGTTTTGGTGCGCCTCATCCGGTTGCTCAACGATGCGTTGGGCATCACCAGCATCGTGGTCTCCCACGACCTGGCCGAGACCGCGAGCATTGCCGACTACATTTATGTGGTGGGCGATGGTCAGGTGTTGGGGCAGGGGACACCGGACGAGTTGATGAACTCGGATGAACCGCGCATTCGCCAGTTCATGACCGGCGAACCCGACGGCCCGGTTCCGTACCACTTTCCAGCGACGGATTACCGCGCAGATCTTCTGGGGAAGCGCTGATGCGCAGAATTTCATTGATAGAGCGCGTTCGCCGCTTCGGCCAGGCCGGCATCGATGTGTTGGCGGTGTTCGGGCGTTCGAGCTTGTTCCTGTTTCATGCCTTGCTTGGTCGGGGCGGCATCGGTGGCGGTTTCGGGCTGCTGGTCAAGCAGTTGCATTCGGTGGGCGTGATGTCCCTGGTGATCATCGTGGTCTCCGGGGTGTTCATCGGCATGGTGCTGGCGCTGCAGGGCTTCAACATTCTTTCCAGCTATGGTTCGGAGCAGGCTGTCGGGCAGATGGTTGCCCTGACGCTGCTGCGTGAACTGGGGCCGGTGGTGACCGCCTTGCTGTTCGCTGGGCGCGCAGGTTCGGCGTTGACCGCCGAAATCGGCAACATGAAATCCACCGAGCAGTTGTCCAGCCTGGAAATGATCGGGGTCGACCCGCTCAAGTACATCATTGCGCCACGTTTGTGGGCCGGCTTCATTTCCCTGCCGGTGCTGGCGATGATCTTCAGCGTGGTGGGTATCTGGGGCGGCTCGTGGGTGGCGGTCGACTGGCTGGGAGTCTATGAGGGCTCCTACTGGTCGAACATGCAGAACAGCGTGACGTTTACCGAGGACGTGCTCAACGGGATCGTCAAAAGCATCGTTTTTGCCTTTGTGGTGACCTGGATCGCCGTATTCCAAGGCTATGACTGCGAACCCACTTCCGAGGGGATCAGTCGTGCCACTACCAAGACCGTTGTATATGCCTCGTTGGCAGTACTCGGCCTGGACTTTATTCTGACCGCCTTGATGTTTGGAGATTTCTGATGCAAAACCGCACCCTGGAAATCGGTGTCGGCCTTTTCTTGCTGGCTGGCATCCTGGCTTTGCTTTTGTTGGCGTTGCGGGTCAGTGGCCTGTCCCCGAGTCCGAGCACCGACACCTATAAACTTTACGCCTACTTCGACAATATCGCCGGTTTGACGGTCAGAGCAAAGGTGACCATGGCCGGTGTGACCATCGGCAAGGTCACGGCCATCGATCTGGATCGCGACAGTTTTACCGGTCGGGTGACCATGCAGCTGGAAAAACGCATCGATAATCTGCCGGCGGACTCCACTGCATCTATCCTGACCGCTGGCCTGTTGGGCGAGAAGTACATCGGTATCAGCGTGGGCGGGGAAGACACCCTGCTCAAGGATGGTGGAACCATCCATGACACGCAGTCATCGCTGGTGCTCGAAGACCTGATCGGTAAATTTCTGCTCAATACCGTTAGCAAAGAAGCTAAATGAGGAACAGTTAAATGATCTCTACCTTGCGACGTGGCCTGTTGGTAATGCTCGCGGTGTTTCCGTTGGTGTCCCATGCCGCAGCGGCGCCTTCGGCGCACGATCTGGTGCAGGACACAACCAACCGTATGCTCGCGGACCTGGCGGCAAACAAAGAGAAGTACAAGCAGGACCCGCAGGACTTCTATACGGCGCTGGACAATATCGTCGGGCCGGTTGTGGATGCCGAGGGTATTTCCAAGAGCATCATGACGGTCAAGTACTCGCGTAAAGCTACGCCTGCGCAGATGAAAACCTTCGAAGAAAACTTCAAGAAGGGCCTGTTCCAGTTCTATGGCAACGCCTTGCTTGAGTACAACAACCAGGGCATCACCGTTGATCCGGCCAAAGACGAGTCGGGCGACCGTACCAGCGTCGGTATGACCGTCAAGGGCAGCAGCGGCGCTATCTATCCAGTGTCCTACACGCTGGAAAAGATCAACGGCGAGTGGAAACTGCGTAACGTCATCATCAACGGCATCAACATCGGCAAACTGTTCCGCGATCAGTTCGCCGATGCGATGCAGCGCAATGGCAATGACCTGGACAAGACCATCAACGGTTGGGCCGGGGAAGTCGCCAAGGCCAAGGAAGCCACCGACAACAAGCCAGGGCAGTCAGCCCAATGAGTGAGTCGGCAGTCCAGATGGACGAAGCGGGCGAGTTGCGACTCAGTGGTGTGCTGGATTACCGCACCGGCCCTGGCCTGCGCGAGCAGGGCAAGGCGCTGATCAAGGCCAGCAAGGCTACGGCGCTGGTGGTCGATTGCTCGGCGGTGACCAAGTCCAGCAGTGTCGGTTTGTCGTTACTGCTGTGCTTTATCCGCGATGCGCAGGCGGCCGGCAAGGCCCTGAGCATCCACGGGATGCCGGAAGACATGCGTGAAATCGCTCAGGTCAGTGAGCTGACCGAGCTGTTGGCGCATCACTAACCCGCATCTATAAGGAAGCCCCCCGTCAGAGTCCTGCTCCGCGGGGTTCGCAGGCGCGGGGCTTTTTTGTATGATGTCCGACCCGCGCGCACAGGGCGCCGATTGAGGTTGAGCATGCAGGCCAACGAAGTTAAGAGCTTTCTTGAAGGAAAGCTGCCCGGAACGAAAGTAGAAGTCGAGGGCGAAGGCTGCAATTTCCAGCTGAACGTGATTAGCGATGAACTGGCGGCGTTGAGCCCGGTCAAGCGTCAGCAGCAGGTCTATGCCCATTTGAACCCGTGGATCGTCGATGGCAGCATCCATGCGGTCACTATGAAATTTTTCAGCAGCGCGGCCTGGGCCGAGCGCACCTGAGCCCAAGGGCGTCGAGATTCTTATGGATAAATTGATTATTACTGGCGGTGCTCGTCTTGATGGCGAAATCCGTATCTCCGGGGCAAAGAACTCTGCCCTGCCGATCCTGGCGGCCACCTTGCTGTGCGATGGCCCGGTGACCGTGGCCAACCTGCCGCACCTGCACGACATCACCACCATGATCGAGCTGTTCGGACGCATGGGCATCGAGCCTGTGATCGACGAGAAACTCGCCGTCGAGATCGACCCGCGCACCATCAAGACCCTGGTCGCACCGTACGAACTGGTTAAAACCATGCGTGCGTCGATCCTGGTGCTGGGCCCGATGGTTGCCCGTTTCGGTGAAGCCGAAGTCGCCTTGCCTGGCGGTTGCGCCATTGGTTCGCGCCCGGTTGACCTGCACATTCGTGGCCTGGAAGCCATGGGCGCAGTCATCGACGTCGAAGGCGGCTACATCAAGGCCAAGGCGCCTGAAGGCGGCCTGCGCGGTGCGCACTTCTTCTTCGATACTGTCAGTGTGACCGGTACCGAAAACATCATGATGGCTGCGGCCCTGGCCAAGGGTCGCAGCGTCCTGCAAAACGCCGCTCGCGAACCTGAAGTGGTCGACCTGGCGAACTTCCTGAACGCCATGGGCGCCAAGGTTTCCGGCGCCGGTACCGATACCATCACCATCGATGGCGTCGAGCGTCTGCACACCACCACGTATAAAGTGATGCCAGACCGTATCGAAACCGGTACCTACCTGGTTGCCGCTGCCGTGACCGGTGGTCGCGTGAAGGTCAAGGACACTGATCCGACCATCCTCGAAGCCGTTCTGGAAAAACTCCGTGAGTCCGGTGCCGAAATCACCTGCGGAGAAGACTGGATCGAGCTGAACATGCACGGCAAGCGTCCGAAAGCCGTCAATGTGCGGACCGCTCCGTACCCGGCGTTCCCGACCGACATGCAGGCGCAGTTCATCTCCCTCAACGCCATTGCCGAAGGCACCGGTGCGGTGATCGAGACGATCTTCGAAAACCGCTTCATGCACGTCTACGAACTGCACCGCATGGGCGCCAAGATCCAGGTCGAAGGCAACACCGCCATCGTCACTGGCACCGAAAAACTCAAGGGCGCGCCAGTGATGGCGACCGACCTGCGTGCTTCGGCCAGCCTGGTGATCTCGGCCCTGATCGCCGAAGGCGACACCCTGATCGACCGCATCTACCACATAGACCGTGGCTACGAGTGCATCGAAGAAAAACTGCAGATGCTGGGCGCCAAGATTCGTCGCGTTCCGGGCTAGACCCTGCTGCATGGGCATAAGGACGTGCCCGTTGATTTGTTGAAGTCGAGCCGTTTTCGGCTCGATGTGTGTCCGGCGCCATTTGCGACCGGGCATGAGTACCTTGATAAGGACTGACGTTTCCCATGTTGACCATCGCACTGTCCAAGGGCCGCATCCTTGACGACACCCTGCCGCTTCTGGCTGAAGCGGGCATCGTGCCGACCGAGAATCCGGACAAGAGCCGCAAGCTGATCATTCCCACGACCCAGGAAGATGTACGCCTGCTGATCGTGCGTGCCACCGACGTGCCGACTTACGTCGAGCATGGTGCCGCCGACCTCGGTGTCGCCGGTAAAGATGTGCTGATGGAATATGGCGGCCAGGGCCTGTACGAGCCACTGGACCTGCAAATTGCCCAGTGCAAGCTGATGACGGCCGGCAAGGTCGGCGCGGTCGAGCCCAAGGGCCGCCTGCGCATCGCCACCAAGTTCGTCAACGTTGCCAAGCGCTATTACGCTGAACAGGGTCGTCAGGTCGACATCATCAAGCTGTACGGCTCGATGGAGCTGGCACCGCTGATCGGTCTGGCAGACAAGATCATCGACGTGGTCGACACCGGTAACACGCTGCGGGCCAACGGCCTGGAGCCACAGGATTTCATTGCTGCCATCAGCTCCCGGCTGATCGTCAACAAAGCTTCGATGAAGATGCAGCACGCCCGTATCCAGGCGTTGATCGACACCCTGCGCAAGGCAGTGGAGTCTCGACACCGCGGCTGATTCACCTGCGCGACGTTAAGTCGCGCCCGTCTATCCGCCTCATAGCCAGAATTCTCAGGTGCCCAAGCGGAAACGACTGCTAAGTTAGGGCGCCTGAGTTTTTGCCATTCCTATGAGGCTCTCGCTATGACCGCACCGACTGCAATTCGCCGACTCAACGCTGCTGACCCGGATTTCGCGCATCATCTGGATCATCTGCTGAGCTGGGAAAGTGTGTCTGACGACTCGGTCAATCAGCGGGTGCTGGACATCATCAAGGCCGTGCGTGAGCGTGGCGACGCGGCACTGGTGGACTTTACCCGCCAGTTCGACGGCCTGGACGTGAAGTCCATGGCCGACCTGATTCTGCCGCGCGAGCGGCTGGAACTGGCGCTGACCCGCATCTCCGTGCCTCAGCGCGAAGCCCTGGAAGTCGCTGCCGCCCGTGTGCGCAGCTATCACGAAAAACAGAAGCAGGATTCCTGGAGCTACACCGAGGCCGACGGCACCGTGCTGGGCCAGAAGGTCACGCCGCTGGATCGCGCCGGCCTGTATGTACCGGGCGGCAAGGCGTCGTACCCGTCGTCGGTGTTGATGAACGCGATTCCGGCCAAGGTCGCCGGCGTGACCGAAGTGGTCATGGTGGTGCCGACCCCGCGCGGTGAAATCAACGAACTGGTGCTGGCCGCTGCCTGCATCGCCGGCGTCGACCGCGTGTTCACCATCGGTGGCGCTCAAGCCGTTGCCGCATTGGCTTACGGCACCGAAAGCGTGCCGAAAGTCGACAAGGTCGTCGGCCCGGGCAACATCTATGTCGCTACCGCCAAGCGCCACGTGTTCGGCCAGGTCGGTATCGACATGATCGCCGGTCCCTCCGAGATCCTCGTGGTGTGCGACGGCCAGACCGATCCGGACTGGATCGCCATGGACCTGTTCTCCCAGGCCGAGCACGACGAAGACGCCCAGGCAATCCTGGTCAGCCCCGACGCCGAGTTCCTCGACAAGGTCGCCGCCAGCATCACCAAGCTGATGCCGACCATGGAGCGCGCCGCGATCATCGAAACCTCAATCAATGGCCGTGGTGCACTGATCAAGGTTCGCGACATGGAGCAAGCCATCGAAGTGGCCAACCGCATCGCGCCGGAGCACCTCGAATTGTCCGTTGCCGATCCACAAGCCTGGCTGCCGCAGATCCGCCACGCCGGTGCGATCTTCATGGGGCGTCACACCAGCGAAGCCTTGGGCGACTACTGCGCCGGTCCCAACCACGTTTTGCCGACCTCCGGTACTGCGCGCTTCTCTTCGCCGCTGGGTGTGTATGACTTCCAGAAACGTTCGTCGATCATCTTCTGCTCCGAGCAGGGGGCGTCCGTACTGGGCAAGACCGCTTCCGTGCTGGCCCGTGGCGAGTCGCTGACTGCCCACGCCCGCAGCGCCGAATATCGCATCGTTGACGACAAGCAGGGGAACTGAACATGAGTAAATTCTGGAGCCCGTTCGTCAAGAATCTGGTGCCTTACGTGCCGGGCGAACAGCCGAAACTGGCGAAGCTGGTGAAGCTCAACACCAACGAAAACCCGTACGGTCCATCGCCGAAAGCCTTGGCTGCGATGCAAACCGAACTCAATGACAACCTGCGCCTGTACCCGGACCCGAACAGCGATCTGCTGAAGAACGCGGTCGCCAAATACTACGGCGTGCAGGGCAACCAGGTGTTCCTCGGCAACGGTTCCGATGAAGTGCTGGCGCACATCTTCCACGGTTTGCTGCAGCACGATCAGCCGCTGCTGTTCCCGGACATCAGCTACAGCTTCTACCCGGTCTACTGCGGGTTGTACGGCATCAAGTTCGACGCGGTGCCGCTGGACGAGCAGTTCCGGATCAGCCCGGCGGACTACGCCAAACCGAACGGCGGGATCATCTTCCCTAACCCGAACGCACCGACCGGCTGCCTGTTGGCGCTGGAGGCGGTGGAGCAGATTCTCAAGGCAAGCCCGGATTCGGTGGTGGTGGTGGATGAGGCCTACATCGACTTCGGCGGTGAGACGGCAATCACCCTGGTGGACCGTTATCCGAACCTGCTGGTGACCCAGACCCTGTCCAAGTCCCGCTCCCTGGCCGGTCTGCGGGTCGGCCTGGCGGTCGGCCATCCAGACCTGATCGAGGCGCTGGAGCGGATCAAGAACAGCTTCAACTCTTATCCGCTGGATCGCATGGCGAATGTCGGCGCTGCCGCGGCGTTCGAAGATCGCGAGTATTTCGACAAGACCTGTCGGTTGGTGATCGAGAGTCGCGAGAAGGTCGTTGCACAGCTGGAGGATAAGGGTTTTGAAGTGCTGCCATCGGCGGCGAACTTCATATTCGCCCGTCACCCCCGGCACGATGCGGCGGGGCTTGCGGCGAAGCTGCGTGAGCAAGGCGTGATCGTGCGGCACTTCAAGCAGGAGCGGATTGCCCAGTTCCTGCGGATTTCCATCGGCACGCCTGAGCAGAATCAGGCGCTGATCGACGGCCTCGGCGACCTCTAAAACCAGGCACGACCCTGTGGGAGCGAGCAAGCTCGCTCCCACAGTAGTTTTGGGCGCTACGTTACTCTTCTTCTTTATCCTTGACCGGAGCCGGCGGCGGACGCAGGCCGACTTCCGCCGTGAGCTTGAGCTCCTTGCCGTTGCGCATCACCTGGATTGCGACCTTGTCGGTCGGCTTGATCCGCGCCACCTGATTCATTGAGCGACGGCCATCACCGGCCGGTTCGCCATCGATGGCAAGAATCACATCACCCAGTTGCAGGCCGGCCTTCTGTGCCGGACCGTCGCGGAAGATCCCCGCCACGACAATGCCAGGACGCCCGGACAAGCCGAACGACTCGGCCAGTTCCTGGGTCAGCGGCTGCACTTCGATACCCAACCAGCCACGAATCACCTGGCCGTGCTCGATGATCGACTTCATCACTTCCATCGCCAGCTTCACCGGGATCGCGAAACCAATGCCCTGGGAGCCCCCGGACTTGGAAAAGATCGCCGTGTTGATGCCGGTCAGGTTGCCGATGGCATCCACCAGCGCACCGCCTGAGTTGCCCGGGTTGATCGCCGCATCGGTCTGGATGAAGTCTTCGTAGTTGTTCAGGCCCAGTTGGTTGCGCCCGGTGGCACTGATGATGCCCATGGTCACGGTCTGGCCGACGCCGAACGGGTTGCCGATGGCCAGCGCGACATCGCCGATGCGGATGTTGTCGGAACGCCCCACGGTGATCGACGGCAGGTTTTTCAGGTCGATTTTCAGAACCGCGAGGTCAGTCTCAGGGTCGCTGCCGATCACCCGCGCCAGGGTTTCCCGGCCGTCCTTGAGCGCCACCACGATCTGGTCGGCGCCGCTGGTCACGTGGTTGTTGGTCAGGATGTAGCCTTCCGGGCTCATGATCACGCCGGAACCGAGGCTCGACTCCATGCGTTTCTGCTTGGGCGAGTTATCGCCGAAGAAACGACGGAACTGCGGATCTTCGAACAACGGATGGTTGGGTTTGTTGATGACTTTGGTGGTGTAGAGGTTCACCACCGATGGCGCCGCGGTGGATACCGCTTCGGCATAAGACACCGGGCCCTGCTGCATGCTGGTGGTTTGCGGCGCTTGTTGCAGATTGACGTCGAGGCTCGGGAGCCCGACCCACTGCGGGTAACGCTGGATTATCAAAAGAGCGACAAGCACGCCGGCCAACAGCGGCCAGCCGGAAAAACGCAGCGCCTTGAGCATTAAGCAGTTCCTGAGAGAGTTGCAGGCGGTATGAGACCGCTCATAATGACGCGCATTATACGAGGCCGCACGCGCCTCTGAACGGGATATTTAGGAGTCTTTTATGGCCGTCGCCCTGAGCACCCTGGTCGAAGAAGCCGACCGCTACCTCAACAGCGCAAGAATCGCCGATTATTGCCCCAACGGCCTGCAGGTCGAGGGGCGGCCGCAAGTGATGCGCATTGTCAGTGGCGTCACCGCCAGCCAGGCCTTGCTCGATGCGGCCGTGGAAGCCAATGCCGACCTGGTGCTGGTGCATCATGGCTACTTCTGGAAAGGCGAGAACCCGTGCATCACCGGCATGAAGCAGCGCCGCTTGAAGACCCTGCTCAAACACGATATCAGCCTGTTGTCCTATCACCTGCCGCTGGACCTGCACCCGGACGTCGGCAATAACGTGCAGCTCGCGAGGCAGCTCGACATTACCGTCGAAGGTCCGCTGGACCCGGACAACCTGAAGATTGTCGGCCTGGTCGGCTCGCTGAATGAGCCGATGATGCCCAGGGATTTCGCCCGCCGTGTGCAGGAAGTGATGGGGCGTGAGCCGCTGTTGATCGAAGGCAGTGCAATGATCCGCCGCGTCGGCTGGTGCACCGGCGGCGGCCAGGGTTACATCGACCAGGCCATTCTGGCCGGCGTCGATCTGTACCTCAGCGGCGAGGCTTCCGAGCAAACCTTCCACAGTGCCCGGGAAAACGACATCAGCTTCATCGCCGCCGGTCACCATGCCACCGAGCGCTACGGCGTTCAGGCGCTGGGGGATTATCTGGCCCGTCGGTTTGCGCTGGAGCACATCTTCATCGATTGTCCGAATCCGATTTGACTCTGTCCGCAATGTGATCGCTCCCGTAGGAGCTGCCGAAGGCTGCGATCTTTTGATCTTGAAAAATCAACGTCAAAAAATCGCAGCCTTCGGCGGCTCCTACGTAGGGTGGGCATCCCAAACGGGCAGGCATATTCATATGCTCTTTCGATCTAGTTAGCGTCCTGATTAGAAGAGGTCGCTGTGCTAGGATCCCCGCTCGAACACGGCCCGCTGGCCGTTCATAAGAAAGCTTTCGTGAGTAGCCATGGTCGACAAACTGACGCATCTGAAACAGCTGGAGGCGGAAAGCATCCACATCATCCGCGAGGTGGCCGCCGAGTTCGACAACCCGGTGATGCTGTACTCCATCGGTAAAGACTCCGCCGTGATGCTGCATCTGGCACGCAAGGCGTTCTTCCCGGGCAAGCTGCCGTTTCCGGTGATGCACGTCGACACTCGCTGGAAATTCAAGGAGATGTACAGCTTCCGCGACAAGATGGTCGCCGAGCTGGGCCTCGACCTGATCACCCACGTCAATCCTGACGGCGTGGCGCAGGACATCAACCCGTTCACCCACGGCAGCGCCAAGCACACCGACATCATGAAGACCGAGGGCCTGAAGCAGGCACTCGACAAGTATGGTTTCGACGCAGCATTCGGTGGCGCCCGTCGCGATGAAGAGAAATCCCGCGCCAAAGAGCGCGTGTACTCGTTCCGCGACAGCAAGCACCGCTGGGATCCGAAAAACCAGCGTCCCGAGCTGTGGAACGTCTACAACGGCAAGGTCAACAAGGGCGAGTCGATCCGTGTCTTCCCGCTGTCGAACTGGACCGAACTGGACATCTGGCAGTACATCTATCTTGAAGGCATCCCGATCGTTCCGCTGTACTTCGCCGCCGAGCGTGAAGTCATCGAGAAGAACGGCACGCTGATCATGATCGACGACGAGCGCATCCTCGAGCACCTGAGCGATGAAGACAAAGCCCGAATCGTCAAAAAGAAAGTGCGTTTCCGTACCCTTGGTTGCTACCCGTTGACGGGCGCGGTGGAGTCCGAGGCCGAAAGCCTCACGGACATCATTCAGGAAATGCTCCTGACGCGAACTTCCGAGCGCCAGGGCCGTGTCATCGACCACGATGGCGCCGGCTCCATGGAAGACAAAAAACGTCAGGGTTATTTCTAAGGGGTTGTCATGTCGCACGTATCTGATTTGATCAGCGAGGACATCCTCGCCTACCTGGGCCAGCACGAACGTAAAGAGCTGCTGCGCTTTCTGACCTGCGGTAACGTCGACGACGGCAAGAGCACCCTGATCGGGCGCCTGCTGCACGACTCCAAGATGATCTACGAAGATCACCTGGAAGCCATTACCCGCGACTCGAAAAAAGTCGGCACCACCGGTGAAGACATCGACCTGGCATTGCTGGTCGACGGCCTGCAGGCCGAGCGTGAGCAAGGCATCACCATCGATGTCGCGTACCGCTATTTCTCCACCGCCAAGCGCAAATTCATCATCGCCGACACCCCGGGCCATGAGCAGTACACCCGCAACATGGCCACCGGTGCCTCCACCTGCGACCTGGCGATCATCCTGGTCGATGCACGTTACGGCGTGCAGACCCAGACCCGTCGCCACAGCTTCATCGCCTCGTTGCTGGGCATCAAGCACATAGTCGTCGCCATCAACAAGATGGACCTCAAGGGCTTCGACCAGGGCGTGTTCGAGTCGATCAAGGCCGACTACCTGCAGTTTGCCGAAGGCTTGAAGCTCAAGCCGACCAGCATGCACTTCGTGCCGATGTCGGCTTTGAAGGGCGACAACGTGGTGAACAAGTCCGAGCGCTCGCCGTGGTACACCGGCCAGTCGCTGATGGAAATTCTCGAGACCGTGGAAGTGGCGGGCGATCGCAACTTCACCGACCTGCGTTTCCCGGTGCAGTACGTCAACCGTCCGAACCTGAACTTCCGTGGCTTCGCCGGTACGCTGGCCAGTGGCATCGTCAAGAAAGGCGACGAAGTCGTGGTGCTGCCGTCGGGCAAGAGCAGCCGCGTGAAGTCCATCGTCACCTTCGAAGGTGAACTGGAGCACGCCGGTCCTGGTCAGGCAGTCACGCTGACCATGGAAGACGAAATCGATATCTCCCGTGGCGATCTGTTGGTTCACGCCGACAACGTGCCGCCGGTGACCGACAGCTTCGAAGCGATGCTGGTGTGGATGGCTGAAGAGCCGATGCTGCCGGGCAAGAAATACGACATCAAGCGCGCCACCAGTTACGTGCCGGGCTCTATCGCCAGCATCGTCAACAAGGTCGACGTGAACACCCTGGAAGAAGGTCCGGCCAGCGCGTTGCAGCTCAACGAAATCGGCAAGGTCAAGATCGCGCTCGATGCGCCGATTGCCCTCGACGGTTACGACAGCAACCGCACCACCGGCGCCTTCATCATCATCGACCGCCTGACCAACGGCACCGTTGGCGCGGGCATGATCGTCGCCCAGCCTTTGGCCCATGGCACCAGCACACACCACGGCAAACTGGCCCACGTCGCCACCGAAGAACGCGCACAGCGCTTCGGCCAGCAACCGGCCACCGTGCTGTTCAGCGGCTTGTCGGGCGCGGGCAAAAGCACCCTGGCATATGCCGTTGAACGCAAGTTGTTCGACATGGGCCGTGCGGTGTTCGTACTCGATGGCCAGAACCTGCGTCACGACCTGAACAAAGGTCTGCCACAGGATCGCGCCGGGCGTACCGAGAACTGGCGCCGTGCCGCACACGTTGCGCGTCAGTTCAACGAAGCCGGTCTGCTGACCCTCGCGGCGTTCGTTGCGCCGAGTGCCGAAGGTCGTGAACAGGCCCGGGAACTGATCGGCAAGGAGCGTCTGCTGACGGTCTACGTCCAGGCTTCGCCAACCGTTTGCGCCGAGCGCGATCCGCAAGGTTTGTACGCGGCGGCCGGGGATAACATCCCGGGCGACTCCTTCCCGTACGACGTACCGCTGGATGCCGATCTGGTGATCGACACCCAGTCCGTGTCCCTGGAGGAAAGCGTCAAGCAAGTGCTGGGTCTGCTGCGTGAGCGTGGTGCGATCTAAGCCTTAGCTGCAAAATGAAAAACCCGCCGATGAGTGATCACCGGCGGGTTTTTTGTGTCTTTCAGATCGTCAAAAGATCGCAGCCTTCGGCAGCTCCTACATTGGTTCGGCGTACATCCTGTAGGAGCTGCCGAAGGCTGCGATCTTTTGATCTTAAATCTGCGGATACTCGCGATGCATCTGCGCAAGCAGAGCATCCTTGTCCTGCCACAACTGATTGATCCAGCCCTGGAACTGCAGGCGGTATTCGCCGTCCTGGTCATAGTTCTTGCCAATGAATTGCGGCGGAATCTTCAGCTCTTCAAAGTGCACCACCACATCCGCCACGTTCCCGCACAGCAAGTCCCAGAAACCCGGGCGCCCGGCGGGGTAGTGGATGGTCACGTTGACCAGGGATTCAAGCTGCTCGCCCATCGCATCCAGCACAAAGGCAATGCCGCCGGCCTTGGCCTTGAGCAGGTACTTGAAGGGTGACTGCTGTTGCTTGTGCTTGCCCTCGGTGAAGCGCGTGCCTTCGACGAAGTTGAAAATGCCCACCGGGTTGTCGCGAAATTTCGCACAGGTCTTGCGGGTGGTTTCCAGGTCCTTGCCTTTCTTCTCCGGGTGCTTCTCCAGATAGGCCTTGGAGTAGCGCTTCATGAACGGAAAGCCCAGCGCCCACCAGGCCAGCCCGATCACCGGAACCCAGATCAGCTCCTGCTTGAGGAAGAACTTCAGCGGCTGAATGCGCCGGTTGAGCACGTATTGCAGCACCAGGATGTCGACCCAGCTCTGGTGGTTGCTGGTAATCAGGTACGAGTGCTGATAGTCGAGGCCTTGCAGGCCGCTGATATGCCAGCGCGTGCGGCGTACCAGGTTCATCCAGCCTTTGTTGAGGCTGATCCAGGCTTCGTGGGTATGGCTCATCAGCCAGCCCGCGAGGCGCTGGGTGAGGGCGAACGGCAGTACCTTGACGAGTGCCACGCAGAACAGGAACGAACAGAGCAAAATCGTGTTCAGTGCCAACAGCAGCGAGGCGATCACGCCCCGCAACGGGGCGGGTAGGAAGTCCAGCATTTACACATCCATAGGTCGGTTGGCGGCTTGGATCGCGGTCAGGGCGATGGTGTAGACGATGTCATCGACCTGCGCGCCGCGGGGCAAATCGTTCACCGGTTTGCGCAAGCCTTGCAGCATCGGCCCGAGGCTGACGCAGTCGGCACTGCGCTGTACGGCCTTGTGCGTGGTATTGCCGGTGTTGAGGTCTGGGAACACGTAAACCGTGGCACGACCGGCCACCTGACTGTTCGGCGCCAATTGCCGGGCCACGCTTTCGTTGGCGGCGGCGTCGTACTGCAGGGGGCCGTCGATCAGCAGCGAGTGCTGTTGCTCATGGGCGAGCAGGGTCGCCTCGCGGACCTTCTCGACTTCTTCGCCGCTGTCCGACTCGCCGCTGGAGTAGCTGATCATCGCCACCCGTGGCGTGATGCCGAAGGCGGCGGCCGAGTCAGCGCTTTGCAGGGCGATCTCGGCCAGTTCGCTGGCACTCGGGTGCGGGTTCATCACGCAGTCGCCGTAGACCAGCACCTCTTCCGGGAACAGCATGAAAAACACCGAAGACACCAAGGTGCAGCCGGGTGCGGTTTTGATCAGTTGCAGGGCCGGGCGGATGGTGTTGGCGGTGGTGTTGATCACGCCCGACACGAGGCCGTCGACTTCATCCAGGGCCAGCATCATGGTGCCGATCACCACGGTGTCTTCCAGTTGTTGCTCGGCCATCGGCGCGTTGAGGCTTTTGCTTTTGCGCAGCGCGACCATGGGCTCGACATAGCGCTCGCGGATCGAGTCCGGATCGATGATTTCCAGTCCCGGCGGCAACTCGATACCCTGGGCGCGGGCGACGGCCTGCACGTCCTCGGGCTTGGCCAGCAACACACAGCGAGCGATGCCACGGGCCTGGCAGATCGCGGCGGCCTGCACGGTCAGCGGCTCACTGCCTTCGGGCAGCACAATACGCTTGTTGGCCGCCTGCGCACGCTGGATCAATTGATAGCGGAACACCGCTGGCGACAGGCGCATTTCCCGTGGCGTACCGCAGCGTTGGTGCAGCCAGTTGGCATCGAGATGGCCAGCGATGAAATCGGTGATGATTTCGGCGCGCTCGCGATCGTCGATGGGGATTTCCTTGTTCAGGCCGTTGAGCAGGTTGGCGGTGTCATAGGAGCCGGTACTCACCGACAGCACCGGCAACCCGGCCTGCAGGGCGCCACGGCACAGGTCCATGATGCGCGGGTCGGGCAGGGTGTCGCTGGTCAGCAGCAGGCCGGCCAGCGGTACACCGTTCAAGGCCGCGAGGCTGACGGCGAGGATGATGTCGTCGCGGTCGCCAGGAGTCACCACCAGCACGCCGGGCTTGAGCAACTCCACGGTGTTGCGCATGGTGCGGGCGCAAATGATGATCTTGGTCATGCGCCGGGTTTCGTAATCACCGGCGTTGAGCACTTGCGCGCCCATCAGGTCGGCAACGTCGCGGGTGCGCGGGGCGTTCAGTTCCGGCTGGAACGGAATGCAGCCGAGCAAGCGGAAATCACCGCTGCGCAGCAAGGGCGAATGCTCCTTCAGGCGCGTGGCGAAGGCTTCCATGCTTTCCTCGGTCTTGACCTTGTTGAGGATCACACCGAGGACTTTCGGATCTTTCGGGCCGCCAAACAATTGCGCCTGCAACTCGACGCGACCGGAGAGTTCGGTCAGCACTTCGTTTTCCGGCGCCGAGACCAGGATCACTTCGGCGTCGAGGCTCTTGGCCAGGTGCAGGTTGACCCGCGCGGCGTAACTGGCGCTGCGGGTCGGTACCATGCCTTCGACAATCAGCACGTCCTTGCCGATGGCCGCCTGCTGATAAAGGGCGATGATTTCTTCGAGCAACTCATCGAGCTGACCGTCGCCGAGCATGCGCTCGACATGGGCCAGGCCCAGGGGCTGGGGCGGTTTCAAACCGTGGGTACGCGCCACCAGTTCGGTGGAACGTTCCGGGCCGGTGTCGCCCGGATGCGGCTGGGCAATCGGCTTGAAAAAACCGACCTTGAGGCCGGCGCGCTCAAGGGTACGCACCAGCCCGAGGCTGATGGAGGTCAGACCCACACCAAAATCGGTGGGCGCGATAAAAAAAGTTTGCATGCGGATTCTCTAAAGGTGCATTGCAAAGGCGATGACCTATAACTGGTCGTCTACCGAAATTCAGTCGCCAAGGTTATCGCTAACCGAGCCTTGTGCGCACCAACCACAATCAAAGGGTTGGCCTATTTTTTCCTGGCGCTGCGCAGGGTCCGTGACCCAGGCACGGGATTGCCATGGCGGCTGGTGCCGCAGGTGCTGGGTGTGGCCGCAGGAAAGCTCGGCCACCCAGTGCCCGTCCTCGTCCTGATGGAAGCCTGTGATCGTCGAATCCCGTCTGTCCGGGTTGTGTTCGCTTTCGGACGATTGCTTCGCTAAACTTGGCCTTTCAATCTTCTTATGCAAAAGGTCTCGCCCCATGCTGATCGCCGCCAATAAGGCTGTCTCCATCGACTATACCCTGACCAACGACGCTGGTGAGGTCATCGACAGCTCCGCCGGCGGCGCGCCGCTGGTCTACCTGCAAGGCGCAGGCAACATCATCCCGGGCCTGGAAAAGGCTCTGGAAGGCAAGGCTGTCGGCGACGAGCTGACCGTAGCCGTAGAACCTGAAGACGCTTACGGCGAATATGCTGCCGAACTGGTCAGCACCCTGAGCCGCAGCATGTTCGAAGGCGTCGACGAGCTGGAAGTGGGCATGCAGTTCCACGCCTCCGCTCCGGACGGCCAGATGCAGATCGTAACCATCCGTGATCTGGACGGCGACGACGTCACCGTCGACGGCAACCACCCGTTGGCCGGTCAGCGCCTGAATTTCCAGGTCAAGATCATCGACATCCGTGACGCCAGCCAGGAAGAAATCGCTCATGGCCACGTCCATGGCGAAGGTGGCCATCACCACTGATTTCTGCGCTAAGCTCAGATAACTGGAGAGGCGCCCTGTGGGCGCCTTTTTAGTCTGCGGCCGTCCCTGACGACACCGACAAGTGGCTGTTTCGAGAAGAACACGGGAATCTGGAGTACGCCATGAGTGCTTTTCACGACCTTAAATTGACAGCCCTGGATGGACAGGAGCTACCTCTGGCGCCTTTCAAAGGCCAAGTCGTACTGGTGGTCAACGTTGCCTCCAAATGCGGCCTGACCCCGCAGTACGCGGCGCTGGAAAACCTCTACCAGCAATTCAAGGCCAAGGGCTTCAGCGTCCTGGGCTTGCCGTGCAACCAGTTTGCCGGGCAGGAACCGGGGACCGAACAAGAGATCAAGGATTTCTGCAGCCTCAACTATGGCGTGACCTTTCCGTTGTCCAGCAAGCTGGAAGTCAACGGGCATGAGCGTCATCAGTTGTACCGTTTGCTGGCGGGCGAGGGCGCGGAGTTTCCCGGCGACATCACCTGGAACTTCGAGAAGTTCCTGTTGGGCAAGGACGGCCGTGTACTGGCTCGGTTCTCGCCGCGTACGGCGCCCGATGATCCGACCATCGTTCACGCGATTGAAAAAGCGCTGAGTTAAGCCAGAGATCAAGATCAGGGGATCGCAACCTTCGGCAGCTCCTACGGCGAATGTGTACCCGTAGGAGCTGCCGAAGGCTGCGATCTTTTGCTTTCTGCCTTTTGACTCTTAATCACCGAAATCAATAATGCTGTTCAATGGGTTGGGCACTCCATATTATAGCCGTCATAAAGTCATTCTTCCGTGGAGCGTCCCATGTCCGTCAAAGCCCTGTTCAAACCGTTCCACCTCGGCACCCTCGAATTGCCGACCCGTGTCGTCATGGCGCCGATGACCCGCTCCTTTTCCCCGGGCGGTGTGCCTAATTCCAAAGTGATCGAATACTACCGTCGTCGCGCCGCTGCGGGCGTCGGCCTGATCATCACCGAAGGCACCACCGTCGGTCACAAGGCTTCCAACGGCTATCCGAACGTTCCGCATTTCTACGGTGAAGCGGCCTTGGCCGGCTGGAAGAAAGTCGTCGACGCCGTTCACGCCGAAGGCGGCAAGATCGTTCCGCAGTTGTGGCACGTGGGCAGCGTGCGCCGGATCGGCACCGAGCCGGACGCCAGCGTGCCGGGTTATGGCCCGTCGGAAAAACTGAAGGAAGGCCAGGTTGTGGTGCACGGCATGACCAAACAGGACATCCAGGATGTGATCGCCACGTTCGCCCAGGCTGCCAAGGATGCCCAGAGCATCGGCATGGACGGCGTGGAAATCCACGGAGCCCACGGTTATCTGGTGGATCAGTTCTTCTGGGAAGGTAGCAACCAGCGTACCGACGAATACGGCGGCAGCCTGGCCAACCGTTCGCGCTTCGCCATTGAGTTGATTCAGGCCGTGCGTGCCGCGGTCGGTGAAGGTTTTCCGATCATCTTCCGTTTCTCCCAGTGGAAGCAGCAGGACTACACCGCGCGTCTGGTGCAAACCCCGGAAGCCTTGGGCGAGTTCCTCAAGCCGTTGGCCGACGCCGGCGTGGATATTTTCCACTGCTCGACCCGCCGCTTCTGGGAGCCGGAGTTCGACGGTTCCGAGCTGAACCTGGCCGGCTGGACCCGCCAACTCACCGGCAAACCGACCATCACCGTGGGCAGCGTCGGCCTGGATGGCGAGTTCCTGCAGTTCATGGTCAACACCGACAAGGTCGCGCAGCCCGCCAGCCTGGAAAAACTGCTGGAGCGCCTGAACAACGACGAGTTCGACCTGGTGGCGGTCGGTCGTGCCTTGCTGGTGGACCCGGACTGGGCGCAGAAAGTGCGCGACGGCCGTGAGGAAGACATTCTGCCGTTCAGCCGTGAGGCGTTGATGTCGCTGGTTTAAGCGGCGAGCGGGAAGGCCTCATCGCGAGCAAGCTCGCTCCCACAGGTTCTGCGGTGATCACCAATCATGTGTGAATCAAGAACCCTGTGGGAGCGGGCTTGCTCGCGAAGACCGACTCAAGAACACTGCAAAATCAAGGAACAATCGGTGCAATCGGCACCACCATCTCCCCGGTGCAGGCCCCGCGCAACTGCCCTTCGAACTGCTCGATGATCGTCGCCCAACCCTGGCGACTGGCATGTTGGCGTGCATTGAGGCGCACATTGCGCAAGGCTTCCCTTTCCTCCAGCAGCCATGCCGCTGCATCGCAGAACGCTTCTTCATCCCCCGGCATCGCCAGCACACCGTTGTAGCCATGACGAATATGCTGGGCGGCTGCCGCCTGGTCGTAGGCCACCACGCCAAGCCCCGAAGCGAGTGCTTCAAGCACCACATTGCCAAAGGTTTCGGTCAGGCTTGGAAATAGGAACACGTCGCCAGAGGCGTAGTGACAGGCCAGGGCTTCACCCCGTTGGGTGCCGCAGAAAATCGCCTCGGGCATTTCGTTTTCCAGTTCCTGGCGCTGCGGGCCATCGCCGACCACGATCAGTTTCAGCGTGCGCTGTGGATAACTCGCCTTGAGGGTATTGAAGGTGCGCTTGAGCAAGCCGAGATTCTTTTCCGGGGCCAGGCGTCCGACATGAATGACGGCGATGTCTGCTTCGGCCAGTCCCCATTGCTCGCGCAGGGCACTCAAGCGTTTGGCCGGGTGAAACAATTCGCTGTCGACCCCACGGGACAGCAACGCCACTCGCTCGAACTGACGTCGCTCCAGTTCCAGGCGCTGGCTGACGCTGGGCACCAGGGTCATGGTCGAACGGTTATGGAACCAGCGCAGGTAGTGGGTCAGCAGGCGCGTGAGCAAACCAAACCCGTACTGGTTGGAATACTGCTGGAAATTGGTGTGGAAACCGCTGACCACGGAAATCCCCAGTCGCCGTGCCGCACGTAGCGCAGAGAGGCCCAGCGGGCCCTCGGTGGCGATGTAGAGCACATCCGGGCGGTGACGCGTCCAGCGCCGCAGCAGTTTGTGCATCGACGACTGACCCCATTGCAGGCCGGGATAGCCCGGTAGCGGCCAGCCGCGGCACAGCAGCAATTCATCGTCGCTGCCCAACTGCTGGTCGCAGCCCTGACGTGGTCGCACCAGCTCCACTTGATGCCCGCGCGCGCGCAAACCGTCGCACAAGCGACCCAGGGTATTGGCCACGCCGTTGATTTCCGGTGGGAAGGTTTCGGTGATCAGGGTGATATGCAGAGCTGTCGTCATGACCCCAGTGTCGACCGGGGCCATGTCGTCAGTGTGACGTCAGGATGATGGATTTATGAATTAGCGCTGGGTCACCAGGTTTTCCGCGCCGCGTTCACGCACCCAGAACAGCGTCGCCCCGGCCACGGCCGCCGGCATCATCAGGATGTTGACCACCGGGATCAACAGCACCAGGTACACGCTGCCGCCGAAGCTCATGCTCTGCCAGCGCTTCTGCCGCAGCCAGGCGAGCATTTCGTTCCAGCCCAGCTTGTGGTTGTCCGCCGGGTAGTCGATGTACTGGATCGCCATCATCCACACTCCGAACAATAGCCACAGCGGCGCGGCGATGATGTTCACCACCGGGATGAACGAGAGGATGAACAACCCGACTGCCCTGGGCAGGAAGTAGCCGAGCTTGCGCATTTCCCGGGCCAGGGTGCGCGGGATCATGGCGATCAGCTCACCCCAGCTGAAGGCCGGGAAATCATCGGTGCCGCGCACCACCACTTCGACTTTCTCCGCGAGGAAACCGTTGAACGGCGCGGCGATGACGTTGGCGAGCATGGTGAAGGTAAAGAACACCATGAACACCACAAGCACCACGAAAATCGGCCAGAGGATGTAGCTGAGAAAACTCAGCCAGTCGGGCAGGGAGGGCATCAAGGTATCGACCCACAGGCTGAATTGATGGCCGGCCAGGTAGATCAATCCGACGAACAGCACCAGGTTGATTGCCAGCGGCAACAGCACAAACAGACGCAGGCTGGGGCTCAGCACCAGCTTGAGGCCTTCGCGCAGGTATTGCGGGCCGGACAGGACAGGGGCGGGCATAAGAGGCTCCAGGCAGAGGGAAAACGCGCCGACCTTACCGGCTTTGCTTCACAGGCGAAAGCGCGATGGAGGTATCGACATTCACTGTAACAAAGACGTCGATATCATCGGCGAGATGGCATAGAGACCACCTATGAGCTGGATTGTTAAACCGTATTTCCTTAATCTTCGCCCCCTCGATACGCTGCACCCAATCTTTTTACAGGACGGTCGGGTTCAAGCCTTCCCCAAGTGCTTTCAACCGTTCTTTTTTATTCCAGCCGGCAATCCGGCGTTCCGCGCCAGGTATTCCGGGCCGGTCAACAGGAGCAGGTCATGTCTGAAGTCCGTCATTCGCGAGTGATTATTCTCGGTTCCGGCCCTGCCGGTTACAGCGCCGCGGTCTATGCCGCTCGTGCCAACCTCAAGCCACTGCTGATCACCGGCATGCAGGCCGGCGGTCAACTGACCACCACCACCGAAGTCGACAACTGGCCGGGCGACGTCCATGGCCTGACCGGCCCGGCGCTGATGGAGCGGATGCGCGAGCACGCCGAGCGCTTTGAAACCGAGATCGTGTTCGATCACATCAATGCCGTCGACTTCGCTGCCAAGCCATACACCCTGACCGGCGACAGCGCGACTTACACCTGTGACGCGCTGATCATCGCCACTGGCGCCAGCGCTCGTTACCTGGGCCTGCCATCGGAAGAAGCGTTCATGGGCAAAGGCGTTTCGGCCTGCGCGACCTGCGACGGTTTCTTCTACCGCAACAAGCCTGTGGCTGTGGTCGGCGGCGGCAACACCGCTGTTGAAGAAGCCCTGTACCTGGCCAACATCGCCAGCAAAGTCACCCTGATCCACCGTCGCGAAACTTTCCGCGCCGAGAAGATCCTGATCGACAAGCTGAACGCCCGTGTTGCCGAAGGCAAGATCGAGCTGAAGCTGAACGCGACCCTGGACGAAGTACTGGGCGACAACATGGGCGTGACCGGTGCCCGCCTGAAGAACAACGACGGCAGCTTCGACGAAGTGACTGTCGACGGCGTGTTCATCGCTATCGGCCACACTCCGAACACTTCGCTGTTCGAAGGCCAGTTGACCTTGAAAGACGGTTACCTGGTAGTCCAGGGCGGCCGTGAAGGCAACGCCACTGCCACCAACCTCGAAGGTATCTTCGCCGCCGGTGACGTGGCGGACCACGTGTACCGTCAGGCCATCACCTCCGCTGGCGCCGGTTGCATGGCGGCACTGGATGCCGAGCGTTACCTCGACGATCTGCAGAACGCTTGATTCTGCTTTTGTTGAACTGAAAAAACCGGCTTCGGCCGGTTTTTTTTGCCCGCGATTTACCACCCGATCACATTCCAGTGTGGGATTGTGTTCAGGTCAGTCTTGCCAGGCATGCCTCAAGGATGTCCAGCCCTTCCTCCAACACTGACGCCTCGATGGTCAACGGCGCCAGTAGACGAATGATGTGCCGCGATTTGCCGCTGGGCATCAGCAGCAGGCCCGCATCCCGCGCCAGGGCCAGCAGTTGGGTCAATTGCGCGGGTGCGGGTGAGCCATCGGCGTTGATCAGCTCGATACCACGCATGGCGCCGACACCCGTCAGGCGTCCCAGGTACGGCGTCAGGTTGTTCGTGCGCCAGGTTGCATGGCGACCGACAATCGCTTCTTCCTGTTGGGAGCCCCAGGCATGCAGGTTGGCGTCGGTCATTTCATCCAGGGTTGCCAGTGCGGCGGCGCAGGCGATGGGGTTACCGGAGTAGGTGCCGCCGAGTCCGCCCTTGGGCAAATTGTCGAGCAGCGACTTGCGCCCGACCACTGCTCCCAGCGGCACGCCGCCGGCGATGCTTTTGCCGAGCAGGATCAGGTCCGGCTCGATGCCCAGCCGCGAGAACGCGAAGCGCTGGCCGGTTCGGCCGAAACCGGACTGGATTTCATCGGCGATCAGCACGATGCCCTTGTCGTCGCAGAACTTGCGCAGTGCCTGGGCGAACTCGACGTCCATGGCCACGAAGCCCGCTTCGCCCTGCACCGGTTCGACGATAAAGCAGGCGACGTCTTCGACATCAATCTCGACGCTGAACAGGCGCTCCATGGCTTTGAGGGCCTCGGCACAGGTGACGCCGTTGTCCTGGCTGGGGAAGGGCAGGTGAAACACCGGCCCCGGCAGCACGCCGACTTTCTGTTTGTAGGGCGCGACTTTGCCATTGAGGTTGAGTGTCGCCAGGGTGCGGCCGTGGAAAGCGCCGTCGAAGGCAATTACAGCGGTGCGACCCGTTGCGCCACGGACGATCTTCAGCGCGTTCTCAGCCGCTTCGGCGCCACTGTTGGTCAGCATGCCGCTGACCGGGTAATCGACCGGGATAAAGGCGCTGAGGCGGTCCATCAAGTCGATGTAAGGCTTATGAGGCGCGGCGTTGAACGCGTAGTGGGTCAGTCGGGTGGCTTGTTCGCGAATGGCTTCGACGATGCGCGGATGGCAATGGCCGAGGTTTAGCACGCCGATGCCGCCGACAAAGTCGATATAGCGCTTGCCATCGGTGTCCCAGACCTCGGCATTCTTGCCGTGGCTGAGCGTGACAGGGTGAACGATGTTGATCGACTGGCTGATGGTTTCGCTGCGCATGGAGGATCGGCTCGGAAGAAGGAGGACTTCTTTTTATCTAAGCCGTGAGCGGTGGTACGGGGCAAACGAAATAAAGTTGCCGGGTCAATCTTAAAAGTCGGAATGTGCAGGGTGAAACAATAGAGATCAAAAGATCGCAGCCTTCGGCAGCTCCTACATTGAGGTTTGATTCCCTGTAGGAGCTGCCGAAGGCTGCGATCTTTTTGGTATCAGCGGCGGGTAAGTGGCTGCTGAGCGAATTTCACACCAGCCAGTCCATGAGCAATCAACGCGCGGATGTTACCGTGGTCGCTGCCTTCAGGTGTGGCAACGACCGAACGGTAATGCTCGCCAAAAGCCAGCAGTGCTTCTTCATCGCTCAAGCCTTCGAGCAGCGCCAGGCCCAGGGTCTTGCACGAACCTTCGTTCTGTCCGGCCGCGTTTTCCACGCCACCGTTGTTGAACGCCTGAGGTTGGTAGTCGTAACCGGCGGCGATGAAGGCCAGGGTATCGGCGAAGGCGTGTTCGCCGGTCTTGAGGCTGGCACGCAGGGTGTTCAAATCACTCATTGGGTTTTCCTTTGGCGAACGCCGCTTGCTGGTCGGCGCTGGCTTCTTGCTGATATTGGGCTTTCCATTCGGCGTACGGCATGCCGTAAACCACTTCGCGGGCTTCGTCGAGGCTGACCTCGATCTGGCGGTCGTCGGCCGCCGCCTTGTACCACTTGGACAGGCAGTTGCGGCAAAAACCCGAGAGGTTCATCAGGTCGATGTTCTGTACATCCTTGCGGCTGTCCAGGTGGGCCACCAGCCGGCGAAAGGCGGCGGCTTCGAGTTCCAGGCGTTGTTGATCGGTCATGGCGGTCTCTGCGAGTCAGCTTCAAACGGCACGCTTGAAGCTGCAAGTTGGATGGCGGTGGCTGCAAGTTTACAGCCTGGCGCTTGTGGCTTGAAGCTAGCGGCTCGCTGCAAGCGTAATCGATACCGACTCGGCGAATCGCAGCGCGTGGGGCTTGTCGACCTCGACCTCGGCGTACAACACCGATGCGTTGGCCATCACCAGGTCGAGAATTTCCTGGGTCAGGCGTTCGAGCAGCGCAAAGCGGTTGCCTTCCACATGGGCGATGATCGCCTTGGTAATCGTGCGGTAGTTCAACGCGTGATCGATGTCGTTGTCCCGCACTGCTTCCTGGGCTGCGTACAGAATGGTGAGGTTGATCAGCACATCCTGCTTGTTGAGGATTTCATCCTCGTTGATGCCGATGAAGGTACGCAGGCCCAGGTCTTTGACCCGGATGCGTGCCATGCCTGGCTGAAGTTGTGGCATTGCTACTTGCTCCGTCCAATCAATTGCAGGAACTCCTGACGGGTGTTGCTCGACTCGCGGAAGGCGCCGAGCATCACCGAGGTGTTCATGGTCGAATTCTGTTTCTCGACGCCGCGCATCATCATGCACATGTGCTGTGCCTCGATGACCACTGCGACACCAGCCGCGCCGGTCACTTGCTGCACCGCGTCGGCGATTTGCCGGGTGAGGTTTTCCTGGATTTGCAGGCGCCGGGCGAACATGTCCACCAGCCGCGCGATCTTCGACAGGCCCAGCACCTTGCCGGTTGGAATATAAGCCACATGCGCCTTGCCGATGAAGGGCAGGATGTGATGTTCGCAAAGCGAGTACAGCTCGATGTTGTCGACGATCACCATTTCATCGTTGTCGGAGGCGAACAGCGCGCCATTGACGATCTCTTCGATACTTTGCTCGTAACCATGGCAAAGGTACTGCATGGCTTTGGCCGCGCGCGTCGGTGTATCGAGCAAACCCTCGCGGTCGGGGTTTTCACCGAGACCGATGAGGATCTCTCGATAATTCTGGGGCAGGGATAACGTCATGGAAAATCCTCGCGGGACACTATTTGATGTGCCTTCCGCCATTGACGGTCAGTGTGGTGCCGGTGACATAAGGGTTGTCGAGCAGGTAGCGCAGGCTCTGGTAGATCACTTCGCTGCCGGGTTCGATGCCCAGTGCGGACTTGGCCAGCGCCTTGGCGCGGTAGGCCGCGTCGTCCTTAGGGTTGAACAGTAGCAGGGCCGGCGCGATCCCGTTGACCTTGATGGCCGGCGCGTACCTGGCGGCGAAGGACAGGGTCAGGCTGTCGAGCCCGGCCTTGCTGGCGCAATAGCCGATGTGCTTGCTGCTGCCCTTGCGGGTCACGTCATCGCTGATGTGCACGATGTCGGCGGGGCTTGAGCGTTGCAACAGATCGGCGCAATGCAGGTTGATCAGGTAGGGCGCCAGCATGTGCACGCTGAACATGCGGGTGAATGCCGCGGCGTCGGTGTCCGGCGTTTCGGCCAGCCATTCGGAGGCGTTGTGGACAATCGCCCGCAAACAGTCGGTATGGGTTCTCAGTTCGCTGATGAAGGCGAGGATCCCGGCCTCGCTGGCGAAGTCCGCGAACACCGCGGTGGCCCCGAGGTCGCGCAGGGCTTGTACGCCGGGGCGCTCGTTGCGGTAACTGAATATCACCCGATGGCCATCTTCCAGCAATCGCCGGGCGCAGTGCAGGCCGACACGCTGGCCGGCGCCGGTAATGAGGACAGGGGCTGCGGAAGAAGTCATGAACGGCTCGCATCGCGGTGAGAGCAAAACTATACCAGCGAGGAGTCGTGAGATGTCTCGGAAAAGATCGCAGGCTTCGCCAGCTCCTACTAATCGACAACAGATGACGGCCCGTAGGAGCTGGCGAAGCCTGCGATCTTTTAACGATTTTGCGGTACTGAGGTCGTGGGCAATGGACGTACCGGCGTGCTGTTCAGCCAGCCGGCCAGCAAACGGGTCGACAACGGAATGAACAAATAAACCATCAGCGGCGTCAGGCACAGTGTGCTGAGCAATACCCGCGGCAGCAGGCTCATGTCACTGATCAGCGGACCCAGTACAAAGTTGAACAGCAACGAAACCGGAAAGAACGCCAGCCAGATCGCCACTGCCTGTTTCCAGCGCGGCGGGCGTTGACCGACGGCACCGAACCAGCCCTCGATGCCGCTGACCCGGTGTTCTGTCGGGTGGGCGAACAGGTCGCTGCCACGTGCCAGCCAGGCAGTGCGCGAGGCCGAATGCTCCCAGGCGTGCAGGGTCTGCTCGTCGGCGAAGCGGAAAATGATCTGGAATTCGTCGTCCTCGGGCGGCGGAGCGAGCACACCGGAGCCGAGATAACCGGGAAAATCGGTGGCCAGTTGTTCGCCTTCGCGCAGCCAGGCAATCAGGTCCTGGTAACGTCCATTGGCAACACGGCGAGCAACCATCAGCGTGACGGGAGGGGTAGACATTGTGTATCTCCGTAAGGCATTTGCGTCGCTCCGGATAGGAACTTCGCCAGGCACAGCGCCGGGGTGGTGGGCTGCGACTCGAAACGAGCAAGGATTATTCCTGATTCCGTCCCTGGCGTCTGTGACCTTGATCCGTTGATTGGCGGTATCGATTTTTTACGGAAACTTTACGGGGCAGGGGCGTTAGAATAAGGCTCGGACGATACAGGGATGTTTCAACAGGATGCCCATAATTACAGACGTCGCTTCAGGCTCCACGCAGGCCGTCGCTCTCGAACAGGAAGAACTCTTTCCCATTCGCGAGGTGGCGCGACTGACAGGTGTCAACCCGGTCACGCTTCGAGCCTGGGAGCGCCGATATGGCCTGATTGCTCCAACACGCACCGATAGTGGGCATCGCCTGTATTCGATGTCCGATATCGAGCGTGTCCACAGCATCCTTGGCTGGATCGAGCGCGGGGTTGCCGTCAGCAAGATCGGCAAGATACTGGCCAGGACCAAGCCGCTCCAGCCGTTGTCGCACATCATCCCCAGCAGCCTTGTGGAAGCCGATTACGCTCAGTGGCGGCAGCAGGTGCTTACTGCGGTCAACGGGTTTGACGACCTTCGGCTGGAGCAGGTCTACGGGCAGATCTTTTCCAGCTACTCCCTGCCGGTGGTGTTCCAGGACATTCTGATCCCCGTCTGGAAGCAATTGTTGCAACGCCAGGATCAGTTCGGTGGAACCAGCGAGTGGCTGTTCCTGGATGGCTTTCTGCGGTCCCGGGTAGTGCAGCGTCTATTGTTGATGCGCGAAAAACAGCCGCGTGGCGTGGTCATTTGTGCTCTGGATGGCAATTGCCGGGAACTGGAACTGCTGGTCGCCGCGCTGTTCCTGAGTTCCGGACCATTGGCCGTTCGTGTACTGAACATGGGCCAGCCATTCGAGGAGCTGGCGCTGATGTGTGAAAGGATCAAGCCCCTGGCACTGGTGCTGTTTTCCAATCATGCGCCTGCTCCCGAGTTGCCGCGGCGCCTGAATCGCCTGGCCATGAGTCTGGAGTGTCGGTTGTTGTTGGCCGGCGATGCTTGCGACCTGGTACAGGAGAGCCTGGCCGGGTCATCGATCGGTTGCCTGGGCAATGAAGGGGAGTTCATGAGCCAGCGTCTGAAGCAGTTCCTGGCGGGTACTCTGGATACTTGAAGTTCAGAGATGCAGCGTTGGATGAGTCAAACGATGCTGTTGCAGGATGAACTGGCGCAGACGCTCGGTTTCGTCCGTATCGCCCTGGCTCAGTTGATAGGCGTAGAAGCCCTTTTCGTTTTCTTTCTCGAAGGTGCCGCGCAAGGCAATCCGCTCGTAGCCTGAGGGGCTGAACCACAAGGCGAAATGCTTCGGCGGTTTGGTCTTGTTGCGAGCTTCCAGCAAAACCCCTTTGCACGACACTTCGTGTACCCACAGGGTGCCGGGTTGACCCTTGGCGTTTTCCAGCGCTACCGGTTCGTCCAGCACCAGGCGCCAAGGCCGGACCATCGGGCCGTCTTCATAGATGCTCGGTACGCCGAGACGCAAATGCAGCGCATGGAACTCGTCTTCCACCAGGTGCAGGGGGAAGGTCATTTGCTGGTTTTCGAAGCTGGCTTGAATGGTGACCTGCTCATGGGCCGCCAGGCGAGTGAGCAGGTCACGGATTTGCGAACCACCGTTGACGAGCAGGCTCGACGTCGCGTCCCGCACATTGAGTTGCGGGTTGTGTTGCATGGTCTGGATGAAATCCAGCTCATCCTGGGTCAGGAGCGCGTCGCGTTGCATGGCCAGCTCGAAGGATATAGTTACAAAATCATTGGTGATTGTAGTTACTGACCATTAATTCCGGGTTTCGTTTGCGCCGTTCGTCGCCTTGAGCGCGGCAAGCTCGGCCTGGAGTTCAGCCAATTGCCCTTCCAGCTGTGCCACGCGCTGTTGCGCCTTGACCTGTACGGTGACGTCTTTCTGCACTCCAACGAAATAGGTTTGCCCGTCCGCCGGATTTTTCACCGTTGAAAGGGACAGCTCGTTCCAGAACGGTGTGCCGTCCTTGCGGTAGTTGCGCAGTATTTCCCGGCAGGATCCTTCGCGGTTCAATGCATCGCGAATCAATGGCAGGGCTTCCTGATCGCGGTCTCCCGACTGCAGGAAGCGACAGTCCTGATAGAGGATTTCTTCACTGGAATACCCCGTCAGGCGTTCGAACGCGGGGTTGACGTAAATGAGGATCTTGTCCTGTTCACCTTCCTTTTCGGCAATCACGATACCGTCATTGGAGGCGTTGATTACCATTTGCAGCAGTTGTGCATTAATCATCGGAGTATCCTTTCCTGATTGATTGTCGATTGCATTCTAAAAGAACTATCACGACCGTGCTGTTAATATCCGGGTCTTTTACTCGGATTCAGGATCAGATTGATGAAAGTCGCCATCATTTCCGGCTCGGTGTACGGCACGGCCGAAGAAGTTGCCCGCCACGCCGCCAGCCTGTTGAAAGCCGCCGGTTTCGAAACCTGGCACAACCCCCGTGCGACCCTCGCCGACGTCCAGGCGTTCGGCCCCGAAGCTTTTCTGGCGGTGACCTCGACCACCGGCATGGGTGAGCTGCCGGACAACCTGCAACCGCTGTATTCGACCATGCGTGACCAGTTGCCAGCAGCCTGGCGCGGTTTGCCGGGCGCGGTGATCGGGTTGGGCGATGCGAGCTATGGCGATACTTTTTGTGGCGGCGGCGAGCAGATGCGCGAATTGTTCGGTGAGCTGGGCATTCGCGAAGTACTGCCAATGCTGCGCCTGGATGCCAGCGAGAGCGTGACCCCGGAGACGGACGCCGAGCCTTGGCTGGCGGACCTGATCAACGCACTGCGCGACTGACCATTGCCACGACACCCACGCCAGTCATGGTTCTGACAGTGCGCTGAAAACGGCCTGTCTGACCCTCGCTGGCGCCGGTCAATTGACATGGATCCAAGGCGGCAGAACGGCTGACTCGCTGGGTCATCAAGCTGGCTGCCAATGCAACTACAGGAACCTCAAGGGCTGGCTAGACTCGGTAAAGATAGGAAACACTCCATCATAAAAACACCGAGGCTTCCTGCCGTGACCGTCGCCCCCGTCCAATCATCTCCGAGTGTCAAAGACCAGGTCAGTGCTGCCGAGTGGCAGACCCGCATTGACCTGGCAGCCTGTTATCGCCTGGTCGCCCAGCATGGCTGGGATGACCTGATCTTCACCCATATCTCCGCCAAGGTGCCCGGCACCGAAGATTTCCTGATCAACCCGTTCGGGTTGATGTTTCACGAAATCAGCGCGTCGAGCCTGGTCAAGGTGGATCAGGCCGGCAACAAGCTGATGGACAGTCCTTACGAGATCAATCCGGCGGGTTACACCATCCACAGCGCCGTGCACGAAGTCCGCCACGATGTCGTCTGCGTGCTCCACACCCACACGGCTTCGGGGGTTGCGGTGTCGGCACAGAAGCAGGGTGTTCTGCCGATCAGCCAACAGTCATTGTTCGTGCTTTCCAGCCTGGCCTACCACGCCTACGAAGGCGTGGCGCTCAACCATGAAGAGAAAGTGCGGCTACAGGCCGACCTCGGTGAAAACAATTTCCTGATGTTGCATAACCACGGTTTGCTCACCTGCGGCAGCACCATCGCCGATACGTTCCTGATGATGTTCACCTTTCAACGTGCCTGTGACATTCAGGTCATGGCGCAAAACGGTGCCGCTGAGCTGATCGCCATCGAACCGCAGATTCTGGCCGGCGCCAAAGCCATGATCGCGGGTGTCACCCGAAGTGCTCAAGGAATGGGCGGAGCGCTGGCCTGGCCGGCGCTGCTGCGCAAACTCGATAAACTGGACCCGGGTTATAAACTCTAATGGCACTCGCCGAGATCCCGCTGTGTGTCTGGCGCAAACGCAGCCAGGCGTTCGTGTTCCGTGGCCAGACCATCCGTTACTGGACAGCAGGGCAGGGTGAACCGTTGTTGCTCATTCACGGCTTTCCGTCCGCCAGTTGGGACTGGCATTACCTGTGGCAGCCATTGGCCCAGCGCTTTCGCGTGATCGCCTGCGACATGCTGGGCTTCGGCGATTCGGCCAAACCGGTGAATCACGAATACAGCCTGCTGGAGCAGGCGGATCTGCAGCAGGCACTGCTTGAACACCTGAATGTCGAGCAGCCAGTGCACCTGCTCGCCCACGATTACGGTGACAGCGTGGCCCAGGAACTGCTGGCCAGGCATTACGAATCGCGGTTGGAACTGGCCAGTTGCGTGTTTCTCAACGGCGGGTTGTTTCCGGAAACCCACCACCCGCTACTGATGCAAAAACTCTTGCTCAGCCCGTTGGGCTGGATGATTGGCCGCGCCTTCAGTCGTGATGGCCTGGTGAGAAGCTTTCGGCAGATTTTCGGCCCGCAAACCCGTCCCAGTGAAAGCCAGATGGATGACTTCTGGAGCCTGGTCGAAAGCCAGCGCGGGCCACGGATCATGCACAAATTGATCGCCTACATCCCGGAGCGACGCGTCTGGCGCAACCGCTGGGTGAGCGCGATGCAACGTGGTGAAGTGCCGCTGCGAGTGATCGATGGCGGGGTCGATCCGGTCTCCGGGGTGCACATGGTCGAGCGTTACCGTGAGCTGATCCCGGATGCGGACACAGTGGTATTGCCCGACATTGGCCACTACCCGCAGATCGAGGCGCCCTGCGAGGTGCTCAAGCATTACCTGGTGTTTCGCGATCAGCTGCTCTTGCCGCCGCGCAAGGTGGCGTGTTCCTGAATCGCAGCGTTGAATCTGTCCTTCTTCTGTGGGATCGCGTCATCCTGTCCGACACGATCATCATCCCCCAGCCTTATCGCGCACCATTCAGCCTCCCCCGTGTTCATTGTGACCCGCTACGCCGTGCCTGAAACTCGGACTCACTGTCCCTTGGCCTGCTGGAGTCCCCCATGAATGAGTCTGTGCGCTTCGAAGATAAAGTCGTGATCATCACCGGAGCCGGTGGCGGCCTGGGACGGACGCATGCACTTCTGTTCGCCAAACAGGGCGCCAGGGTGCTGGTCAACGATCTTGGCGGCTCGGCCCAGGGCGAAGGCGCCAATGCCTCGGCCGCCGACCGCGTGGTCGCAGAGATCCGCGAGGCTGGCGGCATTGCCGAAGCCAACCACGACTCGGTCACTGACGGTGACAAACTGGTCCAGCACGCCCTGGACGTCTTCGGTCGCGTCGATGTGGTTGTCAACAACGCCGGGATCCTGCGGGACAAGACCTTCCACAAAATGGATGACGCCGACTGGGACCTGGTTTACCGCGTCCACGTCGAAGGCGCCTACAAAGTCACCCGCGCCGCCTGGCCGCATATGCGCGAGCAAAACTACGGCCGGGTGATTTTCACTGCGTCGACCTCGGGCATCTATGGCAACTTTGGCCAGTCCAACTACGGCATGGCCAAGCTCGGTCTCTACGGCCTGACGCGCACCCTGGCCATCGAAGGCCGCAAGAACAACATCCTGGTCAACGCCATCGCCCCCACCGGAGGCACGCGCATGACCGAAGGCCTGATCCCGCCGCAAGTCTTCGAACAGCTAAAGCCCGAACTGGTCAGCCCGCTGGTGGTGTACCTGGCCAGCGAGAACTGCCAGGAAACCTCCGGTCTGTTCGAAGTCGGCGGCGGCTGGATGGGCAAGGTCCGCTGGGAGCGCAGCCTCGGCATCGGTTTCGATCCACGGGCCGGTTTCTCCCCGGAAGACGTGGCGGCGCACTGGCAGCAGATTTGCGACTTCGAAGGCGCGGCGCACCCGAAGGACAACATCGAGGCGTTGAAGGAAATGATGGGAAACTTGCAGAAGTATTCGCTCTGAAAGCGCCGGCAAGGTCACATTGACCGACCTTGCCGGTTGTTGCATTTGTCGGCTGCAAAGCCGTTTGCCAATGGTCAGCCCGGGAAGTATTTGACTACCAGCGCCTTCAGGTTGGCGGCTGTTTGCGCGTCCATTTTTCCATCGAAGTTTTCCGGGCGAAAATGTAACTGGAATGCCCGCACCAATTGTTGAAAACCGCCTTCCGTGGACGCGCCCGAAACATCGTATCCATAGGTTTTGAACAGCCCCAGCAATTCGCTTCGGGCTGGAGCGCCGGATGTGTTGTATTGGCGCAGATACTCGTCCCGAGTGCTTTCATCGAACCAGGCCCCGACTCCTTTCAAGTAAAGCTCCCGCCAGGGAAGCATCGGTCCCGGGTCACTTTTGCGGCCGACCGAAACATCGGAGTGGCCCAGAACCTGGGTCGGCGTGATATCCGGGTAGCGATTGAGGATATTCAGCGCCAGTTGTTCAATCGCGGCAATCTGCTCGGAGTGATACGGCGGGAAGGTGAATTTACCTTTGTTGTCGGTTGCCAGATTCACGACTTCAATGCCGATGGACGTGTCATTCAGATTGCTGCGGCTGCCCCACTGACTGACACCCGCGTGCCACGCGCGATGGGTTTCATCCACCAGGTTGAAAACTTCCTGCCCGGTATAGCCGGCTTTCAGGTAACTGGGGTCCGTGATATCTGGAACCAGATAGTGCGCGCTGACATTCGGGCCGGTCAGGGCACTGACAGAACTTGCAAAGTCAGCGGCCGTGTAGTGAAGAATCAGAAAGCGGATTCGACTGTTGAAGCTTCGGGTGGATCGATAGTGGTTGTAGTTGATGGATTTCATGTTTGCACTCGCAATAAGTAAGTTTGAAGTCGGACGAAGATCAAAATCGTTCGCCGACTTGCTGTTCAACTTAAAGACTCGAGTGCTTTTGGTGTTTACCTATGCTTGTAGGTACTTTCTGAAAGAAATGTAGGTATGTGAAGTTTTGACTGGCAGCTGTTACTCATCAAGAACCATCGCCCATAAAAAAGGCCGCTGCAAAGGCAGCGGCCAAAGTAAGACGTTGGATCAGGAGCTACAAATCAACGTCAGTGAACACGGGGTGACGAACCGAATACTCAATTCATCTGAAATCTTTCAGTCACGGCGCAGGCCAGTACATCTACATCGTGCCTTGCGGTGGATTACCGTGGCAGCCAGGCAAGAATAAACCCTCTGTACTGTAGGAAAAATACCAATTCCCGACATGCACTGTTGCAGCCCCGGCAACAGTCGGGATTCGGCTGCTCGTCGTCTGTGCCTGTCATCCTTTAGAGGTACACCACGAATACCTCCTTGGTGCGCTTATCGACCCCGAAGTCCGGCAGTAGGGTGAGGCCTTCTGTCACTCACCGGGGAAGACGCATGACAAAAACAACAATGCGCGCCATCTTCACACCACAGGCGCTGGCGGCTGCGGTCGCCTTGGGTTGCTGTGCCCAGGCGCAGGCCATTTCGTTCAACATCGGGGAAATCGAGGGGACATTCGACTCCTCGCTGTCGGTCGGCGCGAGCTGGGGCATGCGTGATGCGGATGACGCCCTGGTGGGCACCGTCAATGGCGGTTCCGGCCAGTCTTCGACCGGCGATGACGGGCGATTGAATTTCAAGAAGGGTGAAACCTTCTCGAAGATCTTCAAGGGTATTCACGACCTCGAACTGAAGTACGGCGACACCGGTGCGTTTGTGCGTGGCAAGTACTGGTACGACTTTGAACTCAAGGATGAAAGCCGCCCCTTCAAGGACATCAGCGATCACAATCGCAAAGAAGGCGCCAAGTCTTCAGGCGGGCAAATCCTCGACGCATTCGTCTATCACAATTACTCCCTCGCCGATTTGCCAGGCACGGTCCGCGCCGGCAAGCAGGTGGTCAGTTGGGGCGAGAGCACGTTCATCGGCAACTCGATCAACAGCATCAATCCGGTCGACGTGTCCGCGTTCCGTCGTCCCGGCGCCGAGATCAAGGAGGGCCTGATCCCGGTCAACATGCTGTTCGCCTCCCAGGGCCTGACGGAGAAGTTGACCGTGGAAGGCTTCTATCAGCTGGAATGGGACCAGACGGTCGTCGATAACTGCGGCACCTTCTTTGGTGTCGATGTGGTGGCGGATGGTTGCAACAAGGGCTACACCGTCGCCAATCCGGCCATTGCGCCGTTGCAGCCGATTGCGGCTGCCTTCGGCCAGGGCTTCGAAGTCAGCAAGGAAGGGGTGATCGTTCCCCGTGGCGGCGACCGCGATGCCCGGGATTCCGGACAGTGGGGTACAGCGTTGCGCTGGTTGGGGGATGACACCGAGTACGGCTTGTACTTCATGAACTACCACAGCCGTTCACCGAATGTCGGGACCACCACCGCCGGCCCCGGTACGCTGGCAAGCATTCCGGGGATCGTTGCCGCCGCCAACCGCATCGCCCCCGGCAGTGGTTCGGGCCTGGCCCAAAGCGTGATGCTCGGTCGTGGCCAGTATTACCTCGAATACCCGGAGGACATCCGCCTCTACGGCGCGAGCTTCTCCACCACCTTATCCACCGGCACCGCGTGGAGCGGGGAAATCAGCTACCGCCCCAACCTCCCGGTGCAGGTCAACACCAATGACCTGACCCTGGCCATGCTTAATCCGATTGCGGGTGGTGCGGCATCGCCCATCGCCACGTCGCCCGGGGCTGACAACAAGGGTTATCGCCGCAAGGAGGTGACGCAGATCCAGAGCACCCTGACGCATTTCATCGATCAGGTCGCGGGTGCGGATCGCCTGACCCTGGTGGGTGAGGCCGGGGTGGTCCGGGTCGGTGGACTGGAGTCGCGCGGCAAACTGCGCTATGGCCGCGACTCGGTGTATGGCCAGTATGGTTTCGGCGGCGATACCGACGGCTTCGTGACCTCGACTTCATGGGGTTATCGCGGCCGGGCCATCCTCGACTACAACAACCTTATCGCCGGGATCAACGTCAGGCCCAACCTCTCGTGGTCCCACGACGTCGCAGGCTATGGCCCCAACGGTCTGTTCAACGAAGGCGCCAAGGCCATCAGCCTCGGGGTCGATGCGGACTATCGCAACACCTACACCGCGAGCCTCAGCTACACCGATTTTTTCGGCGGGGACTACAACGTCCTCACCGACCGTGACTTCGTGGCGTTGAGCTTTGGTGTGAACTTCTGATCTGGCTGAAAAGGATGATTTCAATGCGCAAGATGATTCTGCAATTGGGCACCGTTCTGGCCCTGAGTCTGCTGGCCGCCAACGTGATGGCCGCGGTGTCGCCGCAAGAAGCCAACAAGCTCGGCACCAGCCTGACCCCGCTCGGTGCCGAGAAGGCCGGCAATGCCGATGGCTCGATTCCGGCCTGGACCGGAGGCATCCCGAAAAACGCTGGCGCGGTGGACAGCAAGGGTTTCCTGGCTGACCCCTTCGCCAACGAAAAGCCCTTGTTCGTGATCACCGCGGCGACCGTCGACAAGTACAAGGACAAGCTCTCTGACGGCCAGGTCGCGATGTTCAAGCGCTATCCCGAGACCTACAGGATTCCGGTCTACCCGAGCCATCGCACTGTGGCGTTACCGGCAGAAATCTATGAGTCGGCCAAGCGCAGCGCGCTGAACGTAACACCGATCAATGACGGTAACGGTCTGGCCAATTTCACCGGCAATCGCTACTACGCATTCCCGATTCCGAAGAATGGCGTGGAAGTGATCTGGAACCACGTCACTCGTTACCACGGCGGTAATCTGCGCCGCACCATCACCCAGGCGACACCACAATCCAATGGTGACTTCACCGTGATCCGCTTCAAGGACGAGGTCGCCGTGCCGTCGTTGCTCAGCGATCTGAAACCGGGCAGCGACGATAACGTCCTCAACTACTTCAAGCAGGAAGTGACCGCACCGGCGCGGCTGGCGGGCAACGTGTTGCTGGTCCACGAAACCCTCGACCAGGTCAAGGAGCCGCGCAAGGCCTGGATCTACAACGCAGGCCAGCGCCGGGTACGGCGTGCGCCACAGGTTGCTTATGACGGCGTCGGCACCTCGTCCGACGGCCTGCGCACCACCGACAACTTCGACATGTTTTCCGGCGCGCCGGATCGCTACGACTGGAAACTGATCGGCAAAAAGGAGATGTACATCCCCTACAACAGCTACAAGCTCGACTCGCCAAACCTCAAGTACACCGATGTGATCAAGGCCGGGCACATTAATCAGGACCTGACTCGCTACGAGTTGCACCGGGTCTGGGAAGTCGTCGCCACGGTCAAGCCGAGCGAACGCCACGTGTACGCCAAACGCCACATGTATATCGATGAAGACAGCTGGCAAGTGGCGCTGGCCGACCACTACGATGGGCGTGGTCAACTCTGGCGCGTCGCCGAAGGGCATGCCCAGTTCTACTACGATCACCAGGTACCGGCCTACACCGTCGAAGCGCTGTATGACCTGATTGCCGGTCGCTACATCGCCCTTGGAATGAAGAATGAAGAGAAGCGCAGCTTCGAATTCAACATCGATGCAAAAGCGGGGGACTACACGCCAGCAGCCTTGCGTAGCACAGGGGTTCGGTAGGTTTCCTACAGGCTCCTACACAAAAGGGTGACTTTGCGGTCACCTTTTTTATAGCGGTCGATCAGTGTGTTGAATACTTCTTCAACAAGCGCTCGGGAGGGGGCTAGGGTGGCGCCAGAATTATAAAAAAGGCGCACCACAATGACTGCAATGACGCACTGTCTGGACCGCCCTGGCTTCCTGCCCCGACTGTCGTCCCATCATCTGTCCCGCGAGCGGCTGATCGAGCCCATGCTGGTTTCGACTGCGCGGGTGAAGTTGCTTTGCGCGCCGGCCGGTAGTGGCAAGAGTGCATTGCTCACCGAATGCCTGCTGCGGGCGCCGGAGCACGTTCGGGTCTGTTGGCTGCCGCTGGCGGGGGCGTCGTTGAGCGCCGCCGATTTTTTGTTGCGCCTGACGCAAGCGCTGGGCCTGCCCTCGACGGATGAGCCCGGGCTGCTGGCGTATCTTGCCCGATTACAGGCGCCGACCTGGCTGTTTCTCGATGATTACTGCCGGGCACCCGATCCGGAACTCGACCGGATGCTCGATCGTCTGTTGGCCGTCGCCAGCCCGGCACTGACCTGGTGGCTGGGTTCCCGTCGACGACCGCCCTGCAACTGGCCGCGGCTGCTGCTCGATGATGAGTTGTACGAGTGCGAAGCCCGGGCGCTGGCGTTTACCGAGGCCGAGGTCGGGCAGTTGCTCGGTCATGTCGAGCCGAGCCTGGCGGCGCAAACCGCCAAACGGGTGGTACAGCGCAGCGGTGGCTGGTGCGCTGGCGTGCGGATCGCGTTGCTCAATGGTTGTCCGTGGTCGGGTGAGCAGGGGCGTTCGGCGACATTGCTCGATTATCTGCAGCACGAATTGTTCAACACCTTGCCGCCGGAACTGGTTGAGGTCTGGCAGGTGCTGGTTCATCTGCCTCGCTTCAACGCCAGCCTGTGCGAGCATCTTTTCGGTACGGGTGAGGGCGCGCAGTGGCTGCACGCGTTGCAGGACATGGGCTGCTTCATTGAACCCTGGGAAGACTCCGTCGAGTGGTTGCGAATCTTCGAGCCACTGGCCCGGGAGATGCGTGAAGAGCCGACCCCGGCCGGACGATCCTGGCATCGCCGCGCGTGCCAGTGGTTCAGTGCCGAAGAAGACTGGCAGGGTGCCTTCGAGCAGGCGTTGCTGGCGCAAGAGCACGAAGTCGCGGTCAGCCTGATGCAACACTTCAGTTTTGAGCATCTGTTCAAGCGTCAGAACGTCAGCTGGTTACTCAAACTGCACGAGCAACTGGGTGAACAGTTGACCCTGGGCACGCCGCAACGGGTGGGGTTGATCACCGCGGCGTTGCTGTTTGCCGGGCGTTTCGAGCAGGCGGCTGCCTGCATTGGGCAACTGTCCCGATTTGCCCCGCAACCGACGGCATCCTTGCAACGGCAACTGCTGGCACGTTGGCAGGCGCAACAGGGCTGGTTGCTGCATTTGCAGGGACGCCTGCCGGCGGCACGGGCGCATTTTATCGAGGCGCTGGGCGAGTTGGCGGCCGAGGCGTGGCCCGCACGGTTACTGTGTCTGTCCGGGTTGACCCAGCAAGCGCTACTCAACGCCGACCTCGATGCCGCCCAGGCCTTCAATCGTGACGCCCTGTGCCTGGCGCGGGCACAAGGCTCGTTGCTGTTTGAAGGCTTGCTCGAACTCGATCATGCCCAGTTGCTGGAGCAGCGTGGTGCGCCGCGGCGAGCAGCGCAGTTGCTGGCCGACATCCATGAAATGCTCGGGCGACAGGCCGATCGACCGACGCCGCTGCTGGGACGAATCGCCCTGCGGCGTGGTCGGTTGGCCCTGTGCCAGGGCCAGGATGAATTAGCCGGGGAATGTTTCCAGGCGGGCCTTGATGACTGTTTGCACAGTCAGGACAAGCACGTGTTGTACGGATTTTTGGGGCAGGCGCAATTGGCGGCCAATCAACGCGACTATGCCCATGCGTTTGATCGTCTGCGCGAGGCCGAACGGTTGATGCAGCAACGGCAGATCCCCGACACGGTATATCGCGGGGTGCTGCTGCAAATCAGCAGTCATTTCTGGCTGCAGCAAGGGCGCCCGGAATTGGCCCGGGAAGCGTTGACCCGAGTCTTGCGTCATTACCGCGGGGCCCACGCGCGCCAGGCACCGCCGGCCACGCTGCACTTGATTGCACGTATCGAATACCAGCTGGTGTTGGCCGAAACCCAACTGCAACTGGTGCAACGTCCATTGGATCGACTCAGGGCGTTACTCGAGCACGCCCAACAACACGCCATGCTGGCGCTGGAAACGGAACTGCATTTGGCGATCAGCGAAGTGGCGGAGCTGACGGGTGAGCCGGACATGGCCCACGCAGCTCTGCAGGCCGGTCTGGCGTTGGTCAAGCGTTGTCAGGGGCAACAGGCATTGCGTGATTTGAACTTGCGCCAGCCGAGCCTGATCTGTCGATTACAAGGCGAGGAGACGGTGACCGCGCTGGCCCTGGATGCCAGCCTGCTGAGCAGTCGGGAGCTGGAGGTGCTCGGCCTGATTGCCCAGGGTAATTCCAATCAGCAAATTGCCGAGCAACTGTTCATTTCTTTGCATACGGTGAAAACCCATGCCCGGCGCATTCACAGCAAGTTGGGTGTGGAGCGGCGGACACAGGCAGTTGCCATGGCGAAGAAGTTGGGGTTGATAATGCAGAGTTGGTAGTTGTTTGTTTTTCGTTTGGAAATGAATTAAAACATACGGTTTCGTGCATAAATAACCGTGTTGATTAGTATGGTTGTCGGCGCTGACCAATTTGCGTGCATTGCGCGGTGGGTTGATTAATATGTTCGATAGTGCTCGGTCAAGGTAATGTTTGTCAGGGTACTAGTGCGCTAATAACTATTAATTATGGAGCTTTAAGGTATGGGGCAACTGACAAGGGAGTTGGTGCGGGCCAAGCTGCACGCAAGGCTCGGTGGTCGCGGCATTGATGTCGATAAGGTATATATCAATGCAATTGCGTCGGCTAACGATTCGACGGTTATTTACTCTCAATCACTGGTATGGGCATTTTTCCTTAAGTTGCAGGACAGTGAGGTCCCAAGATTCTCCAGTGAGAATCTTGGGATCTTTTCCGAACCGTACACCTTTGACCGGAAATATCGTTTCGATGGTGTGAAACTTGATGAGCTCAATGAAATGGGTGCAGCAATTGCCCGGGATTTACTGAGCTGATTGGTGGTTCTATCAAAGTAGTTGTGCCAACCCCTTGGTTGGCACAGCTGCCGCAATCAGGTTGCGGATACGGCGGGTTCAAAACCCAAGCGCCAGCTGACCGCATGGCTGGCGGATAACAGACGCTGCGCCGCCGGACCGTTTTCATCGGCATGGAACAACGATGTCGGCCCCACCACCGTCAGCACGGCAACCACTCTGCCCATCGCGTTGAACACTGGTGCCGACAAGGCATCCACCCCTGGCAGCAGCAAACCATGTACATGGTGCAAACCGCGTGCGCGGATTTGTTCGCACTGGGCCGCATAGGCCTGATCGTCTGCCAGCGCGTGGGCTGCGTGGGACTGCAATTCCTGCACGCGCAGATCCTCGGTTTCGCGTTTCGGCAGGTAGGCGCCAAACACCAGTCCCGTCGAAGAACTGAGCAACGGCAACACCGAACCCAGTTGTGTCACCACCGTCACCGCACGCACCGCCGGTTCGATATGCACCACGGTTGCGCCCTGATTGCCCCATACCGCCAGGAAACAGGTTTCGTTCAAGTCGTCGCGCAGTTCAGCCAGGGGCAGGGCGGCGACTTTTAGCACGTCCATGCTGTTGAGAGCCGCCAACCCTACGCGCAGGGCTTCGCGGCCCAGGCCGTAATGGTTGGTGGCGGCGTTCTGTTCGGCGAATCCACTGGCGATCAAGGCCTGCAAATAGCGGTGAACCTTGCTCGCCGGCATCTGCACGTGTTCGGCCAGGCGCGACAGCGAAGTCGAAGGCGACAACTCGGCCAGAGCCTTGAGGATGTCGGTGCCAACCTCGGCCGAGCGGACTTTCTGTTTACCGTTGTTGTCGCTGGTTTTTTCCATGGTGGCTGGGATCCCGGGACGAATGGGCGTCTTTATAGCTTGACGGTCAATACCAATCAAATTACGTTATGCGTAATCAAATTACGATAAAAACAACCCGGGCGTGCCTCGACCTCTGCAACAGAGCGAGCGGCCACTGCCGACTCCCTGTTCAGGAGGCTCCATGAACCCCGATTCAACGATGCCAGCGCTGGCCTACCAGTCAGGCTTCGGCAACGAATTCAGCAGCGAAGCGTTGCCCGGCGCACTGCCTGTCGGCCAGAACTCCCCGCAAAAAGCCCCGTACGGTCTTTACACCGAACTGTTCTCCGGCACGGCGTTCACCATGGCGCGCAGCGAAGCGCGGCGGACCTGGATGTATCGCATTCAGCCGTCGGCCAATCACCCGGCATTCGTCAAACTGGACCGGCAACTGGCGGGCGGCCCGCTGGGTGAGGTGACCCCCAACCGCCTGCGCTGGAACCCGCTGGACATTCCTGCCGAGCCGACCGATTTCATCGACGGCCTGGTGAGCATGGCCGCCAACTCGGGCGCAGAAAAGCCGGCCGGGATCAGCATCTACAACTACCGCGCCAACCGTTCCATGGAGCGCGTGTTCTTCAATGCTGATGGCGAGATGTTGCTGGTACCTGAACTGGGGCGCCTGCGCATCGCCACCGAACTGGGCGTGCTTGAACTCGAACCGCTGGAAATTGCCGTACTGCCACGCGGCCTTAAATTCCGCATCGAATTGCTCGATCCGCAAGCCCGCGGTTACGTCGCCGAAAACCATGGCGCGCCCCTGCGTCTGCCGGACCTGGGACCGATTGGCAGCAATGGCCTGGCCAATCCACGGGACTTCCTGACCCCGGTGGCGGCCTACGAAAACCTGCAACAACCCACCACGCTGGTGCAGAAGTTCCTCGGCGAGTTGTGGGCCTGCGAGCTCAATCATTCGCCACTCAACGTGGTCGCCTGGCACGGTAACAATGTGCCGTACAAATATGACCTGCGCCGTTTCAACACCATCGGCACCGTCAGTTTCGATCACCCCGATCCGTCGATCTTCACCGTGCTGACCTCGCCGACCAGCGTTCACGGCCTGGCCAACCTCGACTTCGTGATCTTCCCGCCACGCTGGATGGTGGCCGAGAAAACCTTCCGTCCGCCGTGGTTCCATCGCAACCTGATGAACGAATTCATGGGTTTGATCCAGGGCGAGTACGACGCCAAGGCCGAAGGCTTTGTGCCGGGCGGTGCTTCGTTGCACAGCTGCATGAGCGCCCACGGTCCCGACGGCGAGACGTGCACCAAAGCGATCAACGCGGACCTCAAGCCGGCGAAAATCGACAACACCATGGCGTTCATGTTCGAGACCAGCCAAGTGTTGCGCCCAAGCCGTTTCGCCCTCGATTGCCCGCAACTGCAAAACACTTACGACGCCTGCTGGGCTACGTTGCCCGCCACTTTCGACCCGACCCGGAGATAACCCATGACGCAGACTTCCATCACACGCAGCTGGGTTGCATCCGCCAACGGCCACGCGGATTTCCCCCTGCAAAACCTGCCACTGGGCGTGTTCAGCCTCAACGGCTTGGCACCGCGCAGTGGCGTGGCCATTGGCGAGCATATCTTTGATCTGCAAGCAGCCCTTGAGGCCGGATTGTTCGATGGCGCCGCGAAGACTGCCGTCGAGGCTACCCGTGGCGGCGAGCTGAATGCGTTCTTCGAACTGGGCCGCGAGGCTCGCGTCGCCTTGCGCGAGCGTTTGCTGGAACTGTTCGCCGAGGGCAGCACCCTGCACGGCAAGATTGAAGCCCAGGGCGCAAAACTGCTGCCGCTGGCGGCGGATTGCCAGATGCACCTGCCGGCGAAAATCAACGACTACACCGACTTCTACGTCGGCATCGAGCACGCGCAGAACGTCGGCAAACTGTTCCGTCCCGACAACCCGTTGCTGCCGAACTACAAGTACGTGCCAATCGGCTACCACGGTCGTGCGTCGACCATTCGCCCGTCCGGTACCGACGTACGTCGCCCGAAAGGCCAGACCTTGCCGGCCGGTCAAACCGAGCCGACCTTCGGTCCTTGCGCGCGCCTGGACTACGAACTGGAACTGGGCATCTGGATCGGCCAGGGCAACGACATGGGCGACTCGATTGCCATTGGCGACGCCGCTGATCACATCGCCGGTTTCTGCCTGCTCAACGACTGGTCGGCACGGGATATCCAGGCCTGGGAATACCAGCCACTGGGACCGTTCCTGTCGAAAAGCTTCATCACCAGCATCTCGCCGTGGGTGGTCACCGCCGAAGCGCTGGAGCCGTTCCGTCGTGCCCAGCCTGCGCGTCCCCAAGGCGATCCGCAGCCGCTGCCGTACCTGCTCGACAAGCGCGATCAGGCTGCTGGCGCGTTCGACATCGAGCTGGAAGTATTGCTGCTCACCGAGGCCATGCGCGAACAGAACCTGCCAGCCCATCGCCTGACCCTGAGCAACACCGGACACATGTACTGGACCGTGGCGCAAATGGTCGCGCATCACAGCGTCAACGGCTGCCAATTGCAGGCCGGTGACTTGTTCGGTTCGGGCACCTTGTCGGGGCCGCAGAACGGTCAGTTCGGCAGCCTGCTGGAAATCACCGAAGGCGGTAAAAAGCCGATCGAACTGGCCTCGGGCGAGGTGCGTAAATTCCTTGAGGACGGTGACGAAATCATCCTGCGCGGCCGTTGCCGCCGCGACGGTTTTGCTTCCATCGGTTTCGGCGAATGCCGCGGCAAAGTGCTGCCGGCACGCTAACAGGAGCGGGGCATGGAACTCTATACCTACTACCGTTCGACTTCGTCGTACCGGGTGCGTATCGCGTTGGCGCTCAAGAGCCTGGATTATCAATCCTTGCCAGTCAACCTGATCGCACCCCTGGGTGGCGAGCATCGACAGCCGCCTTATCTGGGCATCAACCCGCAGGGCCGCGTGCCAGCCTTGCGCACCGATGAAGGCGAGTTGCTGATCCAGTCTCCCGCGATCATCGAGTACCTGGAGGAGCGTTATCCACAAGTGCCACTGCTGTCCAAAGACCTGGCTGCCCGTGCCCACGAGCGCGGCGTAGCGGCAGTGATCGGCTGCGATGTGCACCCGCTGCACAACGTCAGCGTGCTCAATCGGCTACGCCAGTCGGGCCACGATGAACCGCAGGTGGTGGAGTGGATCGGTCACTGGATCGGGCAGGGGCTTTCCACGGTGGAGCAGTTGATCGGTGATGAGGGTTACTGCTTCGGCCCCGAACCCGGGCTGGCGGACGTCTACCTGATCCCGCAGTTGTACGCGGCCGAGCGGTTCAATGTTTCTCTTGAGGCTTACCCTCGGATTCGGCGAGTGGCGGCATTGGCGGCGACGCACCCGGCGTTCATAAAGGCGCATCCGGCGAATCAGCCAGATACGCCATAACGCCTCACACCGCTCCCACAGGTTTCAGTGGTGCATACAAATACTCGTCACAGCGCAAAATAAAGGTGGGAGCGGCGGTGCGGCGGTCCGACTTGCTCGCGAAGAGGGCGTGCCAGTCAACAATTATGTGGCTGACACACCGCTTTCGCGAGCAAGCCCGCTCCCACAGGGTTTTTGTAATCAGTGAACGATGGAATTCGGCGGCAAATGCCCCAGCCTTTCCGTCAGGCGAATCCGCTGGATCGGATCGTCGCTGAGCAGCAACGCATGCTCCAGGTCAAAACGCTCGGCGTTCGGGCAGTCCAGCCGTTGGTACAGGCTGGCCCGGGCCAGATAGTCGGCCGCAGTGGCATTGCCCAGTTCCAGGACGCGCTCGGCGTCGATCAAGGCATTGATGAAATCGTCGTGGGACAGGTACAACTGGCGCAGGTTGCGCGACAACCGTTGCAGCATCTGCACCGGCTCGGCGGTTGTCAGGTGATCGGCGTTGAGCTTCATGTTCGGGCCATACTGGCGCTGCAGCAGTTCCCGACAATCGTTCGGATAAAGGCGACGGCCACCGCAGGGGTCGAGCAAATGATCGGCGCCCGGCACCCGCAGCAGGAAATGCCCGGGGAAGTTGACCCCGACCATGGGAATCTCCAGGCCCCTGGCCAACTCCAGCGCAATCAGCCCCAGCGTCAAGGGTTGCCCTCGTCGGCGCTCCAGTACTTTGTCCAGCAGTGCCACTTGCGGGCGCAAGGGGGTGAAGTCGTCCTGGGCGAAGCCAAGGTCATTCAAGCGCCGCAGCAGCGGCTGGGCCAGTTCACTGACCGGCAGCATCGGCAAGCCGCCACTGACCCGTTGTTGCAGCTCCTGAAAATCGGCCAACAGTGCTTGCGGCTGCACCTCGCTGTCGTGCTCGGCCGCAATCCACAGTGCCGCCTCGAACAGCGCGGGCGGTGAACGTTGCAGGCAGGCGAAGAACGATTGGCGCGGGGTCATCAAAATCTCCGGGCAATGCCTCGTTTTAGCCCCCTCTCCGGCGTTCGTCCAGTGCTGTAAAAGGGCGACCACAGGATATTTCCGAAAGTCTGCATCGGGACCGTGCTTATTCCGGTGCGCTTCTGCAATTTTTGGGCGCAAGCCTATACTGGCGTCTACAAGAAGTGATTCGGGAGCCTTACGATGTTCGCTCTCATGCAAAGCACTCGCCTTGAATCGCTGCATCTGAGCGTTGACTCGGTCACCGGGTTGAAGGCGGTCATTGCCATTCATAACAGCCGGCTGGGGCCTGCCCTGGGCGGTTGTCGTTACCTTGCCTACCCCAACGACGAATCGGCGGTCGAGGATGCTGTGCGCCTGGCCCAGGGCATGAGCTACAAGGCTGCGCTGGCTGGCCTGGCCCAGGGCGGCGGCGTGGCGGTGATCGTGCGCCCGGCCCATGTGGAAAACCGCGCGGCATTGTTCGAAGCCTTCGGACGCTGCATAGAACAGCTCGAGGGCCGCTACATCACCGCCATCGACAGCGGCACCTCAGTGGCGGACATGGATTGCATCGCCCAGCAAACCCAGCACGTCACCAGCACCACTTCGGCGGGTGACCCCGCGCCCCACGCGGCGATGGGCGTGTTCACCGGTATCCGCAGCACCGCCATGGCCCGGCTCGGCAGTGACAACCTCGAAGGCCTGCGCGTTGCCATCCAGGGCCTGGGCAATGTCGGGTATGCATTGGCCGAACAGCTGCACGCCGCCGGTGCCGAACTGCTGGTCAGCGACATCGATCATGGCAAGGTGCAATTGGCCATGGAGCAACTCGGCGCCCACCCGATTGCCAACGACGCGCTGCTCAGTACACCTTGCGACATCCTCGCGCCCTGCGGACTGGGCGGAGTACTCAACAGCCATACCGTGACGCAGTTGCGATGCTCGGCGGTGGCCGGTTCGGCGAACAATCAGCTGACACATCTGGATGTCGCCGACCAACTGGAACGCCGGGGCATCCTGTATGCGCCTGATTACGTGATCAACGCCGGTGGGCTGATTTACGTGTCGCTCAAGCACCGCGGCGAAGAGCTGCCGACCATCACCGCACACCTGTCGAAAATCAGTTCGCGCCTGACCGAAGTGTTCGCCCACGCCCAGGCGGAAAAACGCTCCCCCGCACGGGTGGCCGACGAGTTGGCGGAGAAAGTGTTGTACCGATAGAAGCTCGGGCGATCTTTTTTGTAACGGGCATGAAAAAGGCCCTGGGTCATTCGACTCAGGGCCTGTTCAATTCGGGCTTTGCCTACTTGGCGGCTTTGGGGGCCTTGGCAGGCTTGGCCGGGGTGACAGGCTCAGCGGCCTCAACCTCTGCAACAGGTTGTGCGACTTCAACCGGCGCGCTGAGCAGTTCGGACAGGGCATCCGGCTGGCTCTTGAACGCCTTGGCGAATACGTCGCGATTTTTCGCCATGTAAATCCCGGCTTCTTCCACTTGCTGCTCGGTCAGGGACGGAACGGCTTTCTGTAACACTTCAGCCAGCAATTCGGCCAGTTCGAGCATTTTGTCATGACGGTCAGCTTCGGCTTTATCCATGAACAAGCGCTCCAGATCTCGGCTGCTGCGGTATACCACTTCGACGGCCATTCACCACCTCACATGCCTTCACATTGGTTGTCGATTTCGACTACTGTATCTATATACAGCTAAAGGATAAGCGAAACCCTGTCTTTTGGGTAGTGGCTTTTTAATGTAGACCGGATTCGGGATTTGTCAGGCAAGGCGTGCGCAGGTGCGACCAAACGCCACGGCGCGTAATCCAGAGCGGCTCGCCATCATGGGCTGGCCTTTTTTCTGCATGCAGGAAAACCGTCACGTCCAACCCGCATCATCCGGTCGAATCGACCTAAGGAAGCAGCATCGTGAAAATCAACTGGGCCGAAAAACTGCGGCAGAACGTGCATGAACTGGCCGAGTCCCTGGGCAATCTGTTCGTCGAAACCTTTCACTACCTGGCGTTGTTCGCCATTGGTGCGGTGACCGCGTGGGCGGCGGTAATGGAGTTTCTCGGGATGATCGAAGAAGGGCACATCAAGATCGATGACATCTTGCTGCTGTTCATCTACCTGGAACTGGGGGCGATGGTCGGGATTTACTTCAAGACCAACCACATGCCCGTGCGCTTCCTGATCTACGTGGCGATCACCGCGCTGACGCGGCTGCTGATTTCCAACGTTTCGCACCACAACCCGCCGGACCTGGGGATCATCTACCTGTGCGGCGGGATTCTGCTGCTGGCGTTTGCGATTTTGGTGGTGCGTTACGCTTCGTCGCAATTTCCTTCGGTGAAGATCGAGAACCCACATCGCAAGACCGGTGCGGGCTCCAGTGAACATCCGGAAGTAGAAAAGGGCGAGCTTTAAAGCCCCATGGCGGGTCGGGGACGGCCATTGGCTGATGGCGGCGGCAGGCTGCGCGTGCCGCCATCGGTCATGGATTCGAGGATGGCCACGGCGCTGTGGCCCTGCTCGATGGCAATGCCGAACTGGATGCTTTGCACCAGTCGTTTCAGGCGCTCGGGATCATTGCGTTGTTCGGCGCTGATCATGCGTTTTGCGACTACGCGGCCACTGTTGGACAGGGTCAGCATGATGCTGCCATCCAGGCCCTGAATGCTCAGGTTGATCTGGTAATCCGCTGCAAAGGCATCGGTAATGAGCTGAAAAGGGTTGTCCATGATGCGTCACCGCCTGATTGAACGTGCAGTTGTTGACCGGCCGTGATCGGGTTGGTTCGCAATGCCTGACCACCGGCCATCTCGCCATCATTGTTCCAGCAGGGAAGTAGCAAGGCCCATGCCGGAAAATTGTCGGACAAAAAAACCGGTAACAAAAAGGCGGGCACTGAGGCCCGCCTGGTTTTTGTCTGCCTTTGCCTGCCCGTTTCAGGGCAATAACGGCTGGCGTGCAACCAAAATGGTCAACATTCCACCCAGTTCACCGCCAGGCCGCCCCGTGACGTCTCTTTGTATTTGTCGTGCATGTCGGCCCCGGTGTCGCGCATGGTACGGATCACCCGGTCCAGGGAGATGAAGTGCTGGCCATCGCCGCGCAGGGCCATTTGCGTGGCGTTGATGGCCTTCACGGCGGCGATCGCGTTGCGCTCGATGCACGGCACTTGCACCAGTCCGCCAACCGGGTCGCAGGTAAGACCGAGGTTGTGTTCCAGACCGATTTCGGCGGCGTTCTCCAGCTGCTCCGGGGTGGCGCCAAGCACCTCTGCCAGGCCGGCGGCGGCCATGGCGCAGGCGGAGCCGACTTCACCCTGGCAGCCGACTTCAGCCCCGGAGATCGATGCGTTTTTCTTGCACAGGATGCCGACCGCAGCTGCGCCCAAAAAGAACGAGACCACGTCATCGTCAGACGCATCGGCATTGAACTTCATGTAGTAGTGCAGCACTGCCGGAATGATCCCCGCCGCGCCGTTGGTCGGTGCCGTGACCATGCGCCCACCGGCGGCGTTTTCTTCGTTCACGGCAAGGGCGTACAGGTTGACCCATTCCATTGCCGACAAGGTGGACGTAATGACATTCGGCTTGCCGATTTCCTGCAGGCTGCGATGCAGTTTCGCCGCTCGACGCGGCACATTCAGACCGCCGGGCAAGATGCCTTCGTGGCGCAAGCCCTGTTCGACGCATTCGCGCATCACCGACCAGATATGCAGCAAGCCCTGGCGAATGTCTGCGTCACTGCGCCAGGCCCGTTCGTTGGCCATCATCAGTTCGCTCACCCGCAGCCCGTGCTGGTTGCAGAGCTTGAGCAGTTCGGCGGCGCTGGAGAAATCGTAAGGCAGCACCACATCACCGGCCGGTGCGATCCCGGATTCGGCTTCGGCCGCTTCGATGATGAAACCGCCACCCACCGAGTAGTAGGTCTGCTCGAACAGTTCGCCGGTTTCACCGACGGCTGTCAGGGACATGGCGTTGGGGTGGTAAGGCAGGCTTTCGTTTAGCAGCAGGAGGTCGCGTTGCCAGTCGAAGGCAATTTCCGTTACGCCTGCCAGGCACAATTTGCCGGTTTCGCGCAGGGCGTGAATGCGGCTGTCGATGGTGGTCGGATCGATGCGGTCGGGCCATTCGCCCATCAGGCCCATGACGCAGGCGCGGTCCGTTGCGTGGCCGACACCGGTCGCCGACAGAGAACCGTAAAGGCGAATTTCCACGCGTCGCACGTCAGCCAGAAAACCCTGATTGAGCAGCGCTTGGGCAAAGGTTGCGGCAGCGCGCATCGGACCGACGGTATGGGAACTGGACGGGCCGATGCCGACTTTGAAGAGATCGAAAACACTGATAGCCATGCTAAAGCCTGTACATGTAATGGAAGGAAAATCGCTGCCATTTCTGTAGGACAAGCGCAATTTGGGCGATACTGCCTGTCACGATCCTGCGTGACCAACGAAAATTCCTAAGACATCCTTTAGCAGGACTAAACGATGAGCCGTCAATTACACGCCCAGACGTATGTCTGGCTGAACGTGTTTGCCTGTGCCGCGCGGCACCTGTCGTTCACCCGGTGCGCCGAAGAGCTGCACATCACACCGGGAGCGGTCAGCCAGCAGATCCGCCAGCTGGAAGAACGCCTGGGCTTTCGCCTGTTTCACCGTCGCGCCCGCGGGGTGGAGCTGAGCGCAGAAGGCCAGCGCCTGGCCATTACCGTCAACGAGGCCTTTGGCAGCATCGACGCGGAATTGCGGCGACTGGATGCGGGCATGATCAGCGGGATCCTGCGGGTGCGTTCGATTCCGTCGTTCCTGAGCAAATGGCTGACGCCGCGCCTGCCGCGCTTGCAGCAGCGCTTTCCGGACATTCAGTTGCGCCTGGTGGCCGAGGACAGCAGCGTGCCGTTGCATGAAGGCGACTTCGACCTGGCGATCGACCTCAATGACGGCAGTTATCCGGGCCTGTTATCCACAGCCTTGCTCGATGAACAGATTTTTCCGGTGTGCGCGCCGAGCCTGTTGCGGGGTCGTCCGCCGCTGCACGGTCCGGCAGACCTGATGCACTTTCCCTTGCTGCACGACATCACCGCCTGGCGCGGCAGCTATGAGTACGCGGAATGGGAGTTTTACCTCAACGCCATCGGCTTCGAGGGCGCGGATGTGCGACGTGGCCATACCTTCAATCGCAATCACCTGACCATCGAAGCGGCCATCGCCGGGATGGGCGTGGCGATTGCGCGCCGAACCTTGCTCAATGATGAGTTGGAGCGTGGAGCCTTGATCGTGCCGTTTGGCCTGGCGGTGCCCAATCACAAGCGCTACATGCTGCTTTACGCACCGGGGGCGTTGAGCCATCCGGGTGTGCGTGCGGTGCACGATTGGTTGGTGGAGGAGGCGGGTGCTTTTCGCAGCCTGCACCCGCTGGGGGAGCAGCAGATGTGAGGAATTTTGGCGGGTAAGCAGGGCGACCCGACTCCCGACAGTAACAGCGCTTTTGCTCGTTGTCCGGCTTTTTTTGCGTATGAATATTTATCTTTTTTCAGGGGTTGAATTGTTCAGCGTACAGACCGATTGTGTAAGTAAGAGGTCACGGTGATGACGCCCAAGGGCTTAGCTGACCGGCCTCTCGCGAGCTAGCTGAAATAAGGGATGAACTATGCAAATCCAAGTCAATAGCGATAACCATATTCAAGGCAGTAAACGACTGGAGGAGTGGGTACGTACGACCATTGAGAGCACGCTCGAACGCTACGAAGAGGACCTGACACGAGTCGAGGTCCACCTGCGGGACGAGAACGGCGACAAGCCGGGTCCCCACGACATGCGCTGCCAGCTGGAGGCGCGGCCAAAAGGCCATCAACCGGTTTCCGTCACCCATAAAGCCTCCACCATGGAGCAGGCGATCGACGGAGCGGCCACCAAACTTGAACATGCGCTGGAGCATATGTTCGGCAAATTACGCGGAAAACGAGCCAATGTGGTGCCCATCGAGAGCGCTGCCCATGCCGACCATCTGCTGGAAGAAGAGTTTCTTGAGAACGAACAGGCAGCGCTTAACGGCTGACACCTGATTCACTTTTTTACCTTTCCATGAAAACGGGCCTGCATTGCAGGCCCGTTTTGTTTTCGGTGGCTTTTGGATTCCATGGTCATTGACTGGCTGTGGGACAGCCAGGTTTGCGCTGCAATCAACGCGCGTACACAGAGGGCTACACCCGATCCTTTTGCATGTGAGAATATTTATCATTATTATCGCGGCCTTGCCGGCCCCCTGACGCTGTCGTGGCCTCACCGGTTTTCAGGTCGAAACATGAACGATGATCACTCTGCCCCCCGACCCCCACGATATCGAGCACGATCAACAGCGTGGCGACCGTGCGCATTTTCTCCAGGTGTTTCTCTCCCAGCGTTCGCAAATGGAAGCACTGGTGAGTCGGCGTGTCGGTTGCCGGGCGACGGCGGCTGACCTGGTACAGGATTTGTTCCTGCGTTTCTGGCGGCGGCCGCTGGTGCAAGTCGAGGAACTCAGCACCTACCTGTTGCGCTGTGCCGGCAACATCGCCATCGACCATTTGCGCAGTGAAGGCACGCGGGGCCGGGCCAGCGAAGGCTTGATGGTGGAACCAACGGACGGCGATGGCAGCGGACCGCAAGCGGCACTGGAGGCGGGCAACGATTTGCGCAACGTCGAAGCCGCGTTGCGCGCCTTGCCGGAGCGCACGCGGCAGATCTTCTTGCTCAATCGCATTCACGGCCGCAAATACGCCGAGATCGCCAAGGCCATGGGCTTGTCCCAAAGTGCCGTGGAAAAACATATGATGCGCGCCCTCGAAGCCTGCAAGGCCAGCCTTCGGGAGCCCGATCCGTGTACGCCAGGGAAAGCACCGTGAACCACTTCGAATGCGTCGTTCCGACACTTGCGCAGGAGCAGGCCGCGCTGGGCTGGCTGAGCCTGTTACATGACCAGCCCGGCAGGGGTGACCAAGTGAAGTTCAGCCAATGGTTGCAGGCCGACCCCGCCCATGCCGAGGCCTATGCCCGGGCGCAGGTCCTGTGGGAGTTGAGCGAAGGGCCGGCGCGCACACTTGCCAATGAAGACGCTTTTGCCTTGCAGGGGTATCTCAACGCCATGGACAAGCCGCGGCGCAGCACGGTTGGGCGCTGGTCCGGTGTGTTGGCGATGGCCGCATGTCTGCTGTTGATGATCAGTCTCGGCACAGGCTGGCAGCCGATGCGCTGGATCGATGACCTGGGGGCGAATTACGTCTCGGCACCGGGAGAAATCCGCACCGTCACCCTGGCCGATCAGTCACAGGTGACACTGGATGCCGACAGCGCCATCGCCGTGGATTTCAGTCGCGGGGAGCGACATGTGCAACTGCGTCGTGGCACCGGTTTTTTCAGCGTGACGCATACGGGGGAACCCTTTGTTGTCGATGCGGAACAAGGCCAGGCGCGGGTCTTGGGGACGCAGTTCGAAGTCCGTTTGCAGCCCCACGGTGCACAGGTCACGGTGCTGTCCGGCCGAGTGGGCGTGACGGCGGACCAAAACGCCGAACAGCAAATTCTTACCGCCGGCCAGCAAGTGGCCTATGGCGAAGGCGCGGCGCAAACGCTCCACGCGGTAGACAGCGAAGCGCAGTTGGCCTGGCGCCAGGGCTGGCTCAATTACTACAAGGCGACGCTGGCCGATGTGGTGCGGGATTTGGCGCGCTATTACCCCGGGCGGATCTTGATACTCAACGATGAACTGGCGATGCGCCGGGTCAGTGGCAGCTTTCCGAGCAGGAACCCGCAGGCGGTGTTGAGTTCGTTGCAGGGAGTGTTGGGGTTTGAGCAGCATCAGGTTATGGGGCATCTGATTATTTTGCGTTGAATCGATTGGCCCCATCGCGAGCAAGCTCGCTCCCACAGGTATTGAGTCGGTCACAGTATTGGGGCAACACATAACCCTGTGGGAGCGAGCTTGCTCGCGATGACGGCCGAACAGGCACCCAATAACTCAATGTAAAAATATTTTCATTTTTTTGCTGAGGTAAACCCGATTGCCATTCGTGTAGTGACTGAAACTGCGAGTCATTCGCATCCGCTGCGGTTCTACACAGGTCATGAGTCATGAAGTCCAGGGCAAAATCGGGGTCGATCAATCAATGGTTGGGTGTGTCGGCGTTGAGCTTTTTGGCAATGGCGTTGTTGGCGCCGAGCGTGGCGCTGGCCGCAGAGGCTGGCAGCAGTCAGTCCCGTGGGCAATTCAATTTCGCACTGGCCGCCAAACCGTTGCCCCAGGCCCTGAGTGATTTCAGCCGAGTGACCGGCATCAGCGTCGTCTACACCGATGAAGCGCCGTACGGTCTCAATGCGCCGGCCATCAATGGCCAGATGAGCGCCGAACAGGCTTTGCAACGTCTGCTCACCGGTTCGGGTTTGACCTTTCGTCGCACCGACGGCCACACCATCGCACTGGAACCACGGCCGACTGAAGGTGCGTTGAACCTGGGGGCGACCACCATCACCTCGGTGATGGATGACTCCATGAGCTATCAGCCGCCGCCGACCTCTTCGGTGATGCGCTCCTCGGCCCCGGTTCAGGAAATCCCGCAGACCATCAATGTCGTCCCGGCCCAGGTCATCCGCGACCAGGCGCCGCGTAATCTCGATGACGCCCTGGCCAATGTCAGCGGCATCACCCAGGCCAACACCTTGGGCAGCACCCAGGACTCGGTGATGGTCCGCGGCTTCGGCGACAACCGTAACGGCTCGATCATGCGCGACGGCATGCCGATCGTGCAGGGCCGTGGCCTCAACGCCAGCGTGGACCGGGTCGAAGTGCTCAAGGGGCCGGCCTCGTTGCTCTATGGCATCCAGGATCCGGGCGGCGTGGTCAATATGGTCAGCAAGCAGCCCGAGCTTGAGCAGTACAACGCACTGACCGCGCGCGGTTCGAGTTATGGCGACGGCAAGAGCGGCAGCGGCGGCGGTCTCGACAGCACCGGAGCCCTCGGCGATTCCGGACTGGCCTACCGGATGGTTCTGGACTACGAAGATGAAGATTACTGGCGCAACTTCGGTGTGCATCGCGAGAGCCTGATCGCGCCTTCCCTGGCCTGGTATGGCGAAAGCACCACGCTGCTGTTCTCCTATGAGCACCGCGAATTCCTCACACCGTTCGACCGCGGCACGCTGATCGATCCACGGACCAACCATCCGCTGGACATCTCGCGCAACGAGCGTCTCGACGAACCGTTCAACAACATGGAAGGGCGTTCGGATCTCTATCACTTCCAGGCCGATCACGAACTCAACGACAACTGGAAAGCCCATTTCGGCTACAGCTGGAACCGCGAAACTTACGATGCGAGCCAGGTGCGCGTGACCGCCATCGACACTAAAAAAGGCACTCTGACCCGCAGCATGGATGGCACCCAGAATGCGATCAGCACCGACCGGTTCACCACTGCGAGCCTCGAAGGCAACGTGAACGTGCTTGGCATGCAGCACGACCTGCTGTTCGGCGTCGATGACGAGTATCGCAAGATCTACCGCGAAGACCTGATCCGCCAGAAAAGCCTGACCACATTCAGTTACGTCAACCCGGTCTATGGTCGGGAAGTGGCAGGCACCACTGTCAGTGCGGCCGACAGCGCGCAGACCGATGAATTGCGCAGCGATTCGGTGTTCCTGCAAGACTCCATCCACCTCACCGATAAGTGGATTCTGGTGGCCGGTGCGCGTTTCCAGGCGTACGACCAATACGCCGGCAAAGGCGTGCCGTTCCACGCCAACACCGACAGCAACGGGCAGAAATGGGTACCGCGCGCGGGCCTCGTGTACAAGTACACCGATGCCTTGTCGTTCTACGGCAGCTACACCGAATCGTTCAAACCCAACTCCACCATTGCGCCATTGAGCGGCAGCAGTACCGTGCTGGACGGTGGTATGGCGCCGGAAGAAGCCAAGTCCTGGGAGCTGGGTGCCAAGCTTGATCTGCCGGGCCGCGTCACCGGCAACATCGCGCTGTTCGACATCAAGAAACGCAATGTGCTGGTGGCCAATGCCGAAGGTCCGACCACGATTTACAGTGCCGCTGGTGAAGTGCGTTCCCGTGGCCTGGAAGTGGATCTGAGCGGTCAACTGACGGATCGTTGGAGCATGATCGGCAGCTACGCCTACACCGATGCCGAGGTTACCGAAGACCCGGTTTACAAAGGCAATCAGTTACAGAACGTGGCGAAGAACAGCGGCTCGTTGTCGGCTGTTTATGACTTCGGCAGCGTCATTGGCGGCGATCAGCTTCGGGTTGGCGCCGGGGCGCGTTATGTGGGTGAGCGCGCGGGCAATGCGGTGAACGATTTCGACCTGCCGAGCTACACCGTGGCCGATGCGTTCGCCACTTACGACACCAAAGTCGAAGGGCAGAAGGTCAAGTTCCAGCTCAACGTGAAGAACCTGTTCGACCGCACCTACTACACCTCGGCGGCGAGCCGGTTCTTTGTTTCGATGGGGGATTCGCGGCAGGTGACGTTGTCGAGCACCTTGGAGTTCTGACGACAGGCGGCGTCATCGTTCTTCGTCGGAACGCCGCCCGGAGCCGGCTCGCTCCCACAGGGAAAAGCAGTCCAAAGGTGGGAGCGAGCCTGCTCGCGATGGCGGCCTGAAAGGAGCCGAAGATCCCGGATCTAGCGCAAAAACGCCTGCCGATACTCACCGGGCGTCCCGCCAAGTGACTGGCGAAAGCGATTGGTGAAATGGCTGGCACTGGAAAAGCCGCAAGCCAGTGCAATCTCCCCCAGTGGCTGCGAGGTCGTGCGCAGCAACTCCCGCGCCCGGTCAAGGCGCCGCGCCAGCACGTACTGGTGGGGTGGCAAGCCGAAGCTTTCGCGGAACATCCGCGCAAAGTGGTACTCGGACAACGCGCACAACGCCGCCAATTGACCGAGGCTGATGGCCTCGTCCAGATGGCTGTCGATGAACTCCACCAGATACCGACGCTGATGCGCGGCCAAGCCGCCTTTAAGGCGCAAACCCTGGCGTACGCTGACCTGGTTGAGCAGGGCATGGCTGAGCAGTTCGTGAGCCAGGCTGCTGGTGAGCAGGCGCTCGCCCGGCTCATCCCAGTTCAAGGTGATCAACTGCCGAAAGCGTAGCGCCTGCTGAGGATCATCAAGAAAAGTCTGCTCGCGCAGCTGCATTTCCCGTGGCTCGCGATCGAGCAAGGTGATGCAGCCGAGGGCAAATTGTTCGGGGCTGAAATACAGGTGCGCAAGGCGAATATCGCCGTTGATCACCCAGCCTGACTGGTGATCGGCCGGGAGGATGCACAGTTTGTCCGGACCACCCTTGTTACCGGGCTGGTCACGGCGAAAGGTGCCGGTGCCGCCGGCGATGTAACAGGACAACGTGTGATGGCTGGGCGCTTCGTATTCCTGGGCGTCGTGGTGATTGCTCCACAAGGCTGCGGACAAGCCGTCACCGAGCTCGGCGCTATGCTCAAGGCGAGCATTCGGCGAACGGTTGAGGGCTTGAAAGACTTGCAGGTTGTCCAGTGCGGCCATATGGGTTCTCTCCAACGCCTTGCATCCTACTCCGTAGACGCGTGCCTGCCAGCCTGTCGCCAGACAAAAGCGCAAGTTTATGCAAGTGCGCCCAGGCGTGGCGCCGGAGACTGGGCTCATATCGAGGAGCCTTAGTCATGAACCTTTCTTTGTACCTGCTGACCGTGTTGATCTGGGGGACCACCTGGATTGCCTTGAAATGGCAACTGGGCGTGGTGGCCATTCCCGTGTCGATCGTCTATCGCTTCGGCCTCGCCGCGCTGGTGCTGTTCGTGATCCTGCTGCTCAGCCGACGCCTGCAAGTGATGAACCGTCGCGGGCACCTGATCTGCCTGGCTCAAGGCTTGTGCCTGTTCTGCGTCAACTTCATGTGCTTCCTCACCGCGAGCCAGTGGATCCCCAGCGGTCTGGTGGCCGTGGTGTTTTCCACCGCCACCCTGTGGAATGCCCTCAACGCGCGGGTGTTCTTCGGTCAGAAAATCGCCCGCAATGTGCTGATGGGCGGTGCGTTGGGCCTGCTGGGGCTGGGCTTGCTGTTCTGGCCGGAGCTGGCTGGGCATACCGCCAGTGCGGAAACCTTGCTCGGTCTCGGTCTGGCCCTTTGCGGCACCTTGTGTTTCTCGGCGGGCAACATGCTTTCGAGCCTGCAACAGAAGGCCGGTCTCAAGCCGCTGACCACCAATGCCTGGGGCATGGCTTACGGGGCGGCGATGCTAACCGTGTGGTGCCTGGTCAAAGGCATTCCCTTCGACATGGAGATGAGCACGCGTTACATCGGGTCACTGTTGTACCTGGTGATTCCGGGATCGGTGATAGGGTTCACCGCTTACCTGACGCTGGTCGGGCGCATGGGGCCGGAACGTGCTGCCTACTGCACTGTGCTGTTCCCGGTGGTGGCGCTAAATGTCTCGGCGTTCGCCGAGGGTTACCAGTGGACCGCTCCGGCACTGGCGGGGCTGGTGATGGTCATGTTGGGTAATGTGCTGGTGTTTCGCAAGTCCAAGGCAAGTGCCGCTCCGGTGGCGGGCAAGCTGGCCTGAAACTATTCAGGTATCCTTTACCGCCAACAGATAAATAATACCGAAGAACATGTATTCAATGTGGGTTTGTGCCCATTCAAAGGCGTTGGCCTGTTTGGAGTACTCTAAGTCAAACCATTCGTTTAGTATGATGATGTAGAAAATCTGATACGCAAAAATGGCTGTAATAAAGCCTATTATGGAAAATTTTTTGGATTCGTTGAACTCGCCGTGTGGTGCGCCGAGTTTGCGGTAGAGTTGATAAACTCCAACTATGAAGCTGCATGTGAATATGGTCTCTAGTGTTATCAGTGCCCAGTAAAAACGGTGGTGAAACAGGGTTGAGCTGATAGCTCGGTAACGGCGGGAGTCATTGCCGACGGTGTCGCTCATGCTGATGATTCGCCCGATATACTCGGCGTATGCAGTGTAGTCGGTAATGTTGTTGATAAGGGTTGTTGTACCGAATAATGCCGCCATGAAGACAACTATTAATTTGCTCCGCCTTACTAGGCAGGCAGTGGTGAAATAGCTCATGCAGGATACTCTCCGAATGTACGATTTATGCGTTTTTGTCTTTCGGAGTTTATAGGGGTTTGGATGGTGTGGGGGTGAAGAGTGGTTTGCAGGTTATGTCGCTTGTTATATGGGTTGGACGGTAAATTGTTTGAGGGAGATGATTCTGGATTGTATATAAAGTGGCACGCCGATTATGACGTGCCATTGTTTAATCAGACTTTCCACACCTGCGGATTGACCAGATCCTGCGGCCGTTCACCCAGCAAGGCACTGCGCAAGTTGGCCAGGGCACGGTTGGCCATGGCATCGCGGGTCTCATGGGTGGCCGAGCCGATGTGCGGCAAGGTCACGGCGTTTTTCAGCTGGAACAGCGGCGACTCGGCCAGCGGTTCTTTTTCGTATACGTCCAGCCCGGCACCACGAATGCGGTTGTTTTGCAGCGCTTCGATCAGCGCCGGTTCATCTACCACCGGACCGCGGGAAATGTTCACCAGAATGGCACTCGGCTTCATCAGCGCCAGTTCTCTGTGGCTGATCAGATGCTTGGTTTTCTCGCTGAGCGGCACCACCAGGCAGACGAAATCGGCTTCGGCCAGCAATTGATCGAGGCTGCGGTACTGTGCGCCGAGTTCCTGTTCCAGTTCGGTCTTGCGGCTGTTGCCGCTATAGATGACCGGCATGTTGAAACCCAGGCGACCGCGTCGGGCGATGGCCGCACCGATATTGCCCATGCCGACGATACCCAGGGTCTTGCCGTGCACATCGCAACCGAACAGCTGTGCGCCGACAGTGGCCTGCCATTGCCCGGCCTTGGTCCAGGCGTCAAGTTCGGCGACGCGACGGGCGCTGCTCATCAACAGGGCAAACGCCAGGTCGGCGGTGCTTTCGGTGAGCACATCCGGCGTGTTGGTCAGCATGATCCCGCGTTCGTTGAAGTAGGCCAGGTCATAGTTGTCGTAGCCCACCGAGACGCTGGACACCACTTCCAGGCTGGTGGCGTTCTCCAACTGCGCACGACCGAGTTTTCGGCCTACACCAATCAAGCCATGGGCATGGGGCAGGGCTTCGTTGAACTGGGCATTGATGTCGCCGTTTTTCGGATTAGGCACGATGACGTCGAAGTCTTGTTGCAGGCGTTCAACCATTTGTGGAGTGACGCGGCTGAATGCAAGGACGGTCTTTTTCATGGAGGGCGGGCTCGTCGGGCGGTGAAGAATGATGAGCACGCTAACATTCTTCACGGGATTTGTGCGAGTCGTCAGGCGGTCAATGCAAGCTTGCAGCTTGCCGAGCTCCATCCAGTTATACTGCCGTACTTCTTATACTGTGGCATGCGGCTCACTCACCGGGCCCGACACTTCATGCACCACCCGGAGCTTTCATGACTTCCCCGAAACAACCGCCAGTCGCCGACGCCCTGAGCGACGTGCAGGCCGAGCTGCCAGACAGCGTCGACTCCAGCGCCGATAGCGAAACCAAAGCCGAGATCCCGGCCTTCAGATTCCCGTTCAAGCCGGGTGAGCTGGCAGCTGCCAAGGGCTCCAACCAGCCGTGGTACAAGAACGGCGCCAAGAACGGCCACACCAAGACGCCGGGCATGGCACCACCGGGGACTCGTCGGTCGATGGGTAAGCGCTGAGTCGTTATCTCTGCAGTGCCTGATCTGCCATCTTCGCGAGCAAGCCCGCTCCCACATTTGGAATGCAATCCCCTGTGGGAGCGAGCCTGCTCGCGATGGCGTCGTGTCAGAGCGGTATCGGTTCCCGGCGAACCGCGCGCATCCCGACGCTTTCATACAAGCGCCGCGCCCGAAGGTTGTCTTCACGTACCTTCAGATCCACGAAGCCTTCACGCCGCTGCTGGAACACCTTGAACGCCTGCAACAACAGTGCACGCCCCAACCCCCGGCCCTGAAACCGCGGATGCACCACCAGGTTCTTGATATAGGCACTGGTCCAGCACTGGCAAACACCCACTACTTCCCCAGCATCCAGGGCAATGAAGCACAGGGCCGGGTCGTATTCCGGATCGGTTTCGAACTGCCGTTGCCACATCTCCAGCGCGGCTACGCGACCACCGCCGTCGAGATAACCGAACTCCATCAACCGGTGCACGGCGGCGCCCAGTTCGGGGCGGTACTCGCTCAATTGCAGGCCGGCTGGCCAAGCGGGGGACGGCACGATTAAAGAGAGGTCGCGCCGCATCAGCCAGCAGAATTCTTCGTTCAACACTCAATAACCCTGTTCGGCGACAGCCTTGGCCGCGGTAATCAGGCACTGGGTCAATTCCGGCGAAGAGAATTTGGTCAGCACCGCGTTCGCTCCTGCCAGTCGTGCTTTTTCGGCGTTCATCGCACTGTCCAGCGAGGTGTGCAGCAGTACATAAAGATGCGCGAAATCCGGGGTTTCCCGCAGGGTGCGGGTGAAGGCGTAGCCGTCCATCTCCGACATCTCGATGTCCGAGACGATCAGGTTGATCTGTTGCGCGGTGCCTTGCAGGTCCAGCAGGCAGTCGATGGCTTCCTTGGCGCTGCGGGCGGTATGGCATTGCAGGCCAAGGTTACGCAGGGTGTGCACCGATTGCTGCAAGGCGACCTGGCTGTCGTCAACCACCAGGATGCGCGCGTTGCCGAGCAGTTCGGCGTCTTCCATGCTCAGCTCGGTCGGCGCCATTTCGATTTGTGCCGGGGCGATGCCGTGGATGACTTTTTCGATGTCCAGCACTTGCACCAGAGTGCCATCGACTGACGTTACGCCGGTGATGTAGGCGCGCAATCCACCGGAGCCGAAGGGAGGAGGGCGGATGTCGGTGGTCAGGCAGTGGACGATCTTGCTCACGGCCTGCACATGCAGGCCCTGCTTGGAGCGGCTGACGTCGGTGACGATCAGGCAGCCGCCATTCGGGTCTTCCAGCGGACGCTCGCCAATGGCACGACTGAGGTCGATCACCGACAGCGAGGCGCCGCGCAGGCTGGCGATGCCTTTGACGTGGGGGTGCGACTCCGGAAGTTTGGTCAGCGGCGGGCAGGGAATGATTTCACTGACCTTGAGCAGGTTGATTGCCATCAGCTTGCCGCTGCGCAGGGTAAACAGCAGAAGCGAAAGTGAGTCTGCGCGGGCTTTGGTGGAGGACATAGGAACCTTCTCTGGAAAAAGGTGACGGGCAATCCAGGGATCGCCAATGACTTCGATGCCGGGTTATCGACTTGTCGGGGGCAGGCTTTAGGGTCAATACCTATCTCGGACCAAATGGTGGACCTTTGTGGCGAGGGAGCTTGCTCCCGCTCGGCTGCGCAGCAGTCGCAAAATCGTCTTGCCTGAAACTGTGCACTGCCGGATCTGGGAGCGCTTCGCACTCCAGCGGGAGCAAGCTCCCTCGCCACAGGATGCTCACTTCATGCCGAGTCTTTTGGCCATCCGCCCCAGGTTCGCCCGATCCAGGCCCAGCTCACGGGCCGCGCTTGCCCAGTTGTTGTTGTGCCGCTCCAGGCAGGCACCGATCAATTGACGCTGATAATGCTCGGTGGCTTCGCGCAAGTCGCCGGTCACCGCTTGCGTGAGGGTAGCGACGGGTTGCTCGGCAGCGGCTTCAACGCTGGCATTGGGCAAGTCCAGGTCGGCGGCGCTCAAGCTGAGAATTTTCGGCCGTTCCTTGCAATTGCCCAGGGCCTTCAAGGCGCTGCGGCCGATCAAGTGTTCAAGCTCGCGCACGTTGCCGGGCCAGTCGTAGGCCAATAGCGCGGCCTGGGCGTCGCTGGTCAGGCGCAGGCTGTTGAGGCCCATGCGCGAACGGTTCTGCTCCAGGAAGTAACCGCTGAGCAGCAGCACATCGCGCCCGCGATCGCGCAGGGCCGGCACCAGCAGTGGATAAACGCTGAGGCGATGGTAGAAGTCGGCGCGGTAACGGCCGCTGCGCACTTCTTCGGCGAGGTCACGGTTGGTCGCCGCGATCAGGCGCACGTCGACCTGATGCTCCTGGTCCGAACCCAGTCGCTGCAACTGGCCGCTCTGCAGCACTCGCAACAACTTGGCCTGCACGGTCAGCGACAACTCACCGACTTCATCGAGGAACAGCGTGCCGCCATTGGCCAGTTCGAACTTGCCGCGGCGGTCGTTCATTGCCCCGGTAAAGGCGCCGCGAACATGGCCGAACAACTCGCTCTCCACCAATGTGTCGGGCAACGCGGCACAGTTGAGGCTGATAATCGGTTTGTCGGCGCGGGGCGAGGCCGCATGGATGGCCTGGGCCACCAACTCCTTGCCGACCCCGGTTTCACCGGTGATCAACACGGTCAGGTCGCTACCGCCCACCAGGCTGATTTCTTCGACCAGACGCTTGTGGGCCTTGCTCTGGCCGATCATTTCGCGATTCTGCTGGCCGCTGGCCTGGCGGTAGACCTCGGCGCGTTGATGTTCATCTTCGACCCGGTTGTTCAACCGCTCGATGCGCTCGGCGGCGTTGACCGTGGCCGCTGCAAGGCTGGCGAAGGCTTGCAGGGCATCCAGTTCGATCGGTTCGAAGCGCTCCGGGTCGAGGGCATCGAGGGTCAGCAGACCCCAGGGGCGCTCGTCGATGAACAGCGGGCAACCCATGCAGTCGTGGACTTCCAGATGATCATCCAGGCCATCGACCAGGCCGTCATAGGGGTCAGGCAAGTTGCTGTCGGCAGCGAAACGGGTCGGGCCGGGGCCGCTGAGCAGCGCTTCGAAGCGCGGATGCTCGCTGACCTTGAAGCGCCGGCCGAGGGTGTCGGTACTCAAACCGTCGACGGCCAGCGGCACCAGCCATTCACCATCAAGGCGCAGCAGGGCGGCGGCATCGCACGGGAGCAGGGCGCGCATGGCTTCCAGCAAGCGTCGATAACGCTCACCTTCGGGCAGTTCGCGGGACAGGTCGGAGACCAGGGGCAGCAGGGCGGTGAGCAGTGATTTTGCAGTCATAGTGACTCCGTGTAGTCGGTATGACTATAAAGCAGGCAGTGTCTAAATGACTATTAAGTTGTTAAGGTATTGATTTATAAGAATTAAATAGTTGGCACGAAAGCTGATACGCATAGGGTAATCCGTTAGCAACCCAAGAAGATCAGGAGTCACCTTATGCTGAGCGCTCAAGACCGTGCCATCGTCAAATCCACCGTGCCGCTGCTTGAAAGCGGTGGTGAGGCGCTGATCACGCACTTCTACCGCATGATGCTCTCCGAATACCCGGAAGTCCGCCCGCTGTTCAACCAGGCCCACCAGGCCAGCGGTGATCAGCCGCGTGCGTTGGCCAACGGCGTATTGATGTATGCGCGCCATATCGATCAGCTCGACCAGTTGGGCGACCTGGTGGCCAAGATCATCAACAAGCACGTGGCCCTGCAGATCCTGCCTGAGCACTATCCGATTGTCGGCAGCTGCCTGCTGCGGGCCATCGCCGAGGTATTGGGCGAAGAGATCGCCACCCCGGAGGTGATCGCGGCCTGGGGCGCGGCCTACGGCCAGTTGGCGGACATCCTGATCGGTGCCGAAACCAGCATCTATGACCAGAAGGAACAGGCACCGGGCGGCTGGCGCGGGGCGCGGGAATTCATCGTGGCAGGCAAAGTCCAGGAGAGCGCCGAGATCACTTCGTTCTACTTCGAGCCCGCGGACAAAGGTCCTATCCTGCTGGCAGAACCCGGCCAGTACATCGGCATGAAACTGATCCTCGACGGTGAAGAGATCCGTCGTAACTACTCGCTGTCGGCGCTGGCAAACAAAGGCCAGTACCGCATCAGCGTCAAACGTGAGGACGGTGGCCGCGCTTCCAGCTTCCTGCACGACCAGTTGCAGGTTGGCGCCAGCATCGAGTTGTTCCCACCATCGGGCGATTTCGTCCTGACGGCCAGCGACAAGCCACTGGTGCTGATCAGCGGTGGCGTCGGCATCACCCCGACCCTGGCAATGCTCGAAGCGGCGCTGGAAACCCAGCGGCCGGTGCATTTCATCCACTGCGCGCGCAACGGCAGCGTCCATGCCTTCCGCGACTGGATCGACGGCCTGGCCGAGCGTCACCCGCAACTCAAGCGCTTCTACTGCTACGCCGAAGATGACGGCGTGAGCCGGGCAGCGCACAAGGTCGGTTTGTTGAGCCAGCAGCAGCTGAATGCTTGGCTGCCGGAGCAGCGTGATCTGGATGCCTACTTCCTGGGGCCGAAAGGTTTCATGTCGGCCGTCAAACACCACCTGAAAGCCTTGGGGGTGCCGGAGAAGCAGAGCCGTTACGAGTTCTTCGGGCCGGCAGCGGCGCTGGAGTAAGGTGTAGCGGCGGTTCGGGAGACCGAGTCGCCTGCTTCGCGAGCAAGCCCGCTCCCACATTGGTCCGTGTTGTACGCAGAGCAAATTGTGGGAGCGGGCTTGCTCGCGAATGCCACACCTCGGTCCAGAACTGAAAAAAGTCAGAAAGTTAATCCCTTCTTAACCGCTCTGTCGTCTATTCCCCCCCGAATCCCCCTCACATGCTCCAGGCTCTCAAAGGTCCGGGCCAGCGTGTAGACTGGCGGGCAATCGATATCTTGAAGGGAAACGCGATGAGCGATGAATCCATGCGGTTGGGCCGTGAACGGCGCTATCTGGTGTTGCTGGGCATCATTTGCCTGGCGTTGATCGGCGGTGCGCTGTACATGCAAATTGTTCTGGGCGAGGCCCCTTGCCCGCTGTGCATCCTGCAACGTTACGCGTTGCTGCTGATCGCGATCTTTGCCTTCATCGGCGCGGCCATGCGCGGCCGTCGCAGCATCACGGTGTTTGAAACCCTGGTGGTGATCTGTGCTGTGGCAGGCGCAGGCGTTGCCGGGCATCACGTCTATACGCAGTTTTATCCGGCGGTCAGCTGTGGCATCGATGTGTTGCAACCGATTGTCGATGACTTGCCGCTGGCGAAGATCTTCCCGCTGGGTTTCCAGGTCGACGGTTTCTGCTCCACGCCATACCCGCCGATCCTCGGCCTGTCGCTGGCGCAGTGGGCGCTGGTCGCCTTCGTGCTGATCGTGGTGCTGGTGCCGTTGCTGACCTCGCGTAACCGCAAAGCGCTGCGCTGAGTTCATCTGCCGCCACGCATTGTCGGACAAAAAAAGCCCCGGTCCTCGAAGAGAGGGCCGGGGCTTTTTTTGTCGTGCAGAGCACATTTCAGAGGCCGGGTAAAAAGACCGTGACGGGCGGCAATCAAGGGTGCGACACATGTGCGACATGTTGTCACAGAGTCGGTGTCGCAGGGCGTTCGAGGAGACCGGATTGGTACATGGAAACGTAACGAAATCGGGTTGTTTTGCAGGCGGGCGGTTTTTTCCATTGCAGGCACGAACAGGCAGTTTTAACAGGCTCTGGCGAATGCCCGGAGCCCCCGTCATATCGGGCCTTGGGCAAGGTCAAGGGCAGAGAAGAGGGACTGGATACTGTCTGAACCGTGGGTGGAAGGCCTACTTATTTTGGTGTTTTTGTTGAGAATGAATTTCGATAAGATGCGCCACTTTTGCGAAAACGGTTAATGATTGTTGCCGGTTCGGATAAAAATTATTTCGGGATGAGACATGGTTTATAAAACGTTACATATCTACAATCGCCCGCACTGAATTCCCGGCACTGCTCAATTCTTAACCAGAGGTGAGCAGGAACAGGGTGTCGAGAGGTCTGGTGGCTTCATGCGATTCCCAGGTGTCGGAGCCTCCAACTACCCGCACCAAATGGAATTGGTCTGTAACAAGGCCTTTGACCACGTATTCGAATAAGAACTCACCGCAGGCCCGGGATTTGTCGTACAGCGTCTGACGCACGACGGGCATGCCCTTATTCAATCCAAGAAAAATGCCAACCCTTGGCAGGGTGAAGTGTTGGCGATCAAAACCCAACTGCATTGCGCAAGCTGCTTTAGAGGTCGTGAGATGAGTAAAAACAGGTACCCCAGACTACTAGGCTTATTGCCGCTGATCGGCACGTTGTTGCTGTCAGGCTGCAACATGACCTTGCTCAATCCCAAGGGCCAGGTTGGTCTGGACGAGCGAAACCTGATCATCACCGCAACGCTGCTGATGCTGTTGGTCGTGGTTCCGGTCATCGTCATGACCTTCCTGTTCGCCTGGAAATACCGCGCGTCCAACACCAACGCCACCTACACCCCGAAATGGAACCACTCCACCAAGATCGAGATCGCGGTGTGGGCTGTTCCAGTGCTGATCATCATTGCCCTGGGTTACGTCACCTACAAGTCGACCCACGCCCTTGACCCGTACAAGCCGCTGGAATCCGACGTCAAGCCTGTGACTATCGAAGTGGTCGCGCTGGACTGGAAGTGGCTGTTCATCTACCCGGAACAAGGCATCGCCACGGTCAACAAGATCGTGTTCCCGGCCCACACCCCGATCAACTTCAAGATCACTTCCGACGCCGTGATGAACTCGTTCTTCATCCCTGCGCTGGGCGGCCAGATCTACGCGATGGCGGGCATGCAGACCAAACTGCACCTGATCGCCAACGAAAACGCTGAAATGGACGGTATCTCCGCCAACTACAGCGGCGCGGGTTTCACCGGTATGAAATTCAAGGCGATCGCCACTTCCCAGGAAGATTTCGACGCTTGGGTAAGTGAAGTCAAAAAGGCACCTAAACAGCTTGAACAAGCTGAATACGCAGCCCTTGCCAAGCAGAGCCAGAACAACCCAGTCGAGCTCTACTCCTCGGTGACACCGAACCTGTTCCAGACCATCGTCGACAAGTACGAAGGCATGAAACCGGGTCCGAAAGTGAAGCACGAGAAAGAAGAGAAAGAAGTGGCCGCTACGCAAGGAATGGACATGAACGCGCATTCAGCTGCCGGGGCAGAGGAGTAAACGATGTTTGGTAAATTAAGTTGGGAAGCGGTCCCGTTCCACGAGCCGATCGTAATGGTGACCATCGCCATGATCGCGCTCGGCGGTCTGGCACTGTTCGCGGGTATCACTTACTTCAAGAAGTGGACCTACCTGTGGACCGAGTGGCTGACGTCGGTCGACCACAAGAAAATCGGCGTGATGTACATCATCGTCGCCATGGTCATGCTGCTGCGCGGCTTCGCCGACGCCATCATGATGCGTACCCAGCTGGCCATGGCCACCGAGGGTTCGCCTGGCTACCTGCCACCTGAACACTATGACCAGATCTTCACCGCTCACGGTGTGATCATGATCATCTTCATGGCGATGCCATTCTTCACCGGCCTGATGAACCTTGCAGTGCCGCTGCAGATCGGCGCGCGTGACGTTGCCTACCCGTTCCTGAACTCCCTGAGCTTCTGGCTGCTGGTATCCGGCGTAGTGCTGATCAACCTGTCCCTGGGCGTCGGCGAATTCGCCAAGACCGGCTGGGTTGCCTATCCGCCGCTGTCGGGCCTGCAATACAGCCCTGGCGTGGGGATGGACTACTACATCTGGGCGCTACAGCTATCGGGCCTGGGTACAACGCTGACGGGGGTCAACTTCCTGGCCACCGTGCTGAAAATGCGTACCCCTGGCATGAAGCTGATGGACATGCCGATCTTCACCTGGACCTGCACCTGGGCCAACGTCCTGATCGTGGCTTCGTTCCCGATCCTGACCGCTACCCTGGCACTGCTGACGCTTGACCGTTACATGGATTTCCACATTTTCACCAACGAACTTGGTGGTAATCCGATGATGTACGTGAACCTGTTCTGGGCATGGGGTCACCCTGAGGTGTACATCCTGATCCTGCCAGCGTTCGGTATCTTCTCCGAAGTCATCTCGACCTTTACCGGCAAGAAACTGTTCGGCCACCACTCGATGGTCTACGCATCGGGCGCGATCTCGATCCTGGGCTTCATGGTTTGGCTGCACCACTTCTTCACCATGGGTTCGGGTGCCAGCGTCAACGCCTTCTTCGGTCTGGCGACGATGCTGATTTCCATCCCGACGGGTGTGAAGCTGTTCAACTGGCTGTTCACCATCTACCAGGGCCGTCTGCGTTTCACCAGCCAGGTGCTGTGGACCCTGGGCTTCATGGTGACCTTCGCCATCGGCGGCATGACCGGCGTACTGCTGGCCATCCCGGGTGCCGACTTCGTTCTGCACAACAGTCTGTTCGTGATCGCGCACTTCCATAACGTGATCATCGGCGGTGCGGTATTCGGTTACATCGCAGGTTTCGCGTTCTACTTCCCTAAAGCGTTCGGCTTCAAGCTGCACGAAGGCTGGGGCAAGGCAGCATTCTGGTTCTGGATCAGCGGCTTCTTCGTCGCGTTCATGCCGCTCTACGCTCTGGGCTTCATGGGCATGACCCGTCGCCTGAACGCCACTACCAACCCTGAGTGGGTGCCGTACCTGTACGTTGCCATGTTCGGCGCGGTGATGATCGCCGCGGGTATCGCTTGCCAGCTGATCCAGCTGTACGTCAGCGTGCGTGACCGCAACAAGCCGGAAAACATGTGCGAACACGGCGACCCGTGGAATGCACACACCCTGGAATGGTCGACCTCGTCGCCACCTCCGTTCTACAACTTCGCCGTGCTGCCAAAAGCCGACGTAGTCGACCCGTTCACCGAAGCCAAGGAAAACGGCACTGCGTACAAGGCCCCGGCCAAGTACGAGCCGATCCACATGCCAAACAACACCGCCACCGGTGTGGTCATGGGTGCTCTGTTGACCGTGTTCGGTTTCGCGATGATCTGGCACATCTGGTGGCTGGCAATCGCTGGCCTGGCCGGCACCGTGATCTACTTCGTGATCCACGCGGCCCGTGATGATCAAGGCTATATGGTGCCGGTCGACGTGATCGAGCGCATCGAAGCCGAGCAGCACAAGCGTCTGGTAGCGGCAGGGAAAATCCCGGCCACCGCCACCCGTGTTGAAACCTCGTTGGAACAGGCTTAAACCATGTCGAACTTAGTGACCAATGCTGGACACACCCATGTCGATGGACATGGGCATGATGACCATCACCACGACTCGGGCGAGATGACCGTATTCGGTTTCTGGCTCTACCTGATGACCGACTGCATTCTGTTTGCGTCGATCTTCGCGGCGTACGCGGTACTGGTTAACAACGTAGCGGGTGGCCCGTCGGGCCACGACATCTTCGAACTGCCATACGTACTGGGCGAAACCGCCCTGCTGCTGTTCAGTTCGATCACCTACGGCTTCGCCATGCTGGCGTTCTTCCGTGGTAACAAGAAGCAGGTCCTGGGCTGGCTGGCCATGACCTTCCTGTTCGGTGCCGGCTTCATCGGCATGGAGATCAACGAGTTCCACATGTTGATCTCCGAGGGCTACGGCCCTAGCCGTTCCGGCTTCCTGTCCGGGTTCTTCACCCTGGTCGGCACCCACGGTCTGCACGTGACCAGCGGTCTGATCTGGATGGCGATCATGATGTATCAGGTGCAGAAAAACGGCCTGACGGCGACCAACAAGACCCGTCTGAGCTGCCTGAGCCTGTTCTGGCACTTCCTGGACGTCGTGTGGATCTGCGTATTCACCGTTGTTTATCTGATGGGGACTATGTAAATGGCTAACACAGCTCATTCCCAAAATGGCCATGACAGCCACGACGCCGGTCACGGCAGCGTCAAGTCCTACGGCATCGGTTTCATCCTGTCGGTGATCCTGACCCTGATCCCGTTCGGGCTGGTGATGTACCCGACGCTGCCGAAGTCGATCACCCTGATGATCGTCGTCGCGTTCGCAGTCATCCAGGTGCTGGTGCACCTGGTGTACTTCCTGCACCTGGACCGTTCGGCCGCGCAGCGTAACAACGTGATTGCGTTTGTCTTTGCCGCGATCGTGATTGTCCTGCTGGTTGGCTTGTCGCTGTGGATCATGTTCAGCATCCACACGTTCATGATGGCGAAGTGAGGTAGATCCGCATGTCCCTTAAGCACTTTATCCAAATCACCAAACCGGGGATCATTTTCGGTAACGTGCTTTCTGTGGCAGGCGGATTTTTCCTGGCCTCCAAAGGGCATGTCGATCTGGCCATCTTCCTGGCCGCCATGATCGGCACGTCCCTGGTGGTTGCCTCCGGTTGCGTGTTCAACAACTGCATCGACCGCGACATCGACATCAAGATGGAACGCACCAAGAACCGCGTGCTGGTCCAGGGCTTGATCTCCCTGAAACTGGCCCTGATCTATGCGACCGTCCTGGGTGTTGCCGGCGTTGCCCTGTTGTACAAGGTGGCCAACCCGTTGGCCGCGTTGTTCGCGGTAATCGGCTTCGTGATCTACGTCGGCTTCTACAGCCTGTACCTCAAGCGCAAGTCGGTTCACGGCACGCTGGTGGGCAGTCTGTCGGGTGCCATGCCGCCAGTGATCGGTTACGTCGCAGTCAGCAACACCTTCGACATGGCCGCGCTGACCCTGCTGGTGATGTTCAGCCTGTGGCAGATGCCGCATTCCTACGCCATCGCGATCTTTCGCTTCAACGATTACCTGGCCGCATCGATTCCGGTGCTGCCAGTGAAGCGCGGCATCCAGGTGGCCAAGAAGCACATCCTGCTCTACATCCTGGCCTTCCTCGTGGCGACCTTGATGCTGACCTTCAGCGGTTACGCCGGCATGAGCTACCTCGCCGTCGCCGCGGCCATGGGCATGTACTGGCTGTACATGGCCTGGACCGGCTACAAGGCAGTGGATGACACGGTCTGGGCACGCAAGCTGTTCGTGTTCTCGATCTTCACCATTACCGCGTTGAGCGTGATGATGTCCCTGGACTTCAAAGTGCCGACCGAGTTGCTGCTGACGTACGCGCCGTAAGCGTCGGATGCTGTAAAGAAAAGCCCCGCCTTCGAGAGAAGAGCGGGGCTTTTTGTTTGGGCGTTTTCTGCTGGACCAAGTTACCGCCATCGCGCACTAACAGGCGAATTCGATATCTGTCCGCTTAAGAAAAAATTGAGAAAATCCCAAACTATTAAGATTTTCTTGGCCCACTTAAGAAAAAATGCGCGGTCAGACCCAATAAATGGGGTAAGGCGGATGGTTCCGAGGTCTTGGGGGGATTTGTCATTGGGTTTCCATCTCCTGTGTTTCGTTCGTTGCCGCCATCGCGACCAAGCTCTCTTGCGATAGGGCGACCTGACCGGCAAAAATGCCTACGGATTTGCCTGAGCTTTCCCACGAGTTTTTCAGGTTGAGGGTCGGAAGTTGCCTATCTAGCCTCGGGATGCCGTTATTACAAGCATCCCAGAGGATCTACGATGGAACTGCCAGAGGTAATCACCCCGCGTGTTAATACGAATACAGCGTTGGGGCAGGCTTTGATTTCGATGTTCAAATCTGTCGAAGCGGAACTGGAGCTTGAGAACGCAGGACCAGGGGCGGTCAAAATTATCCTGTTCGGTGGCTGCGCGGTTCACCTTTATACCCATCATCGCGTTTCCACCGACGTCGATGCAGAAATTTATGAGGCTAATGTTCCCAAAGGTCTTCGCTTACAAACGATGCTCGCAGAGATACCCGAACAGTTTGTTGATGAGCGATCCGGTCGCTTGATGGAGCTGAACTACGATCTGCAATACAACACCAGTTTTGGCCCAATTCATGAGGACTATTGGGAGCGGAGCCTTCCCTTTACAGAGTTCCCGGTTGAGTCCCCGCTGCACGTTCATATCGCAGCACCTGTCGACATTGCCATCTCCAAGCTGGGCAGAGCGACCGATCAGGACATTGGTGATATCAAGGCACTTCTCAGGGCTGGTTTCATCCTGACTACCGAGTTCCGTCGACTGGCATTGCAGGCGATTGATGTATATGTTGGCAACAAGGAGCCACCAATCTCCGTTCTCACTAATATTTTGCATGATTATCTGGAGAGCACAGATGACGAAGCCCCATAGCGGCCACGTCCTCTCATCCGCCTTGGACACGCTGGTAAAAAGACCTTTAAATCAAGCGGATGACGCTGCCTTGGTGAGCGCCGCCAAGGCTGTCTGGTACTCGGACTCAAATCTTGAAAGCGAGGTAAGCGTTTTTTTGAATCGTCATTCTGACGAAGTGGAGGTTCGGCGTGCTGGCTATCTGCTCGAGCGATTCACTCGATTTACTTGCTTATCCGATCTCCGGGTGTCGGAAACTCTCAATGTCCTCGAGCTTTTTGCACATTCGACTTCCGTGCAAGCCGTGATGCTACAAACCGTCACGCCACTGCGTCGACGCCGTGATGAACTCGCTGTCTCTTGGGGGTTGAGTGAGGGCCTCGGCCTAAAAGCCCAAACCCTCATGCCTTTTCAGACCCGGCATTACGAGGCTGAGCAGCGCGCCATGTTTTCCTGAACTCTGATTGCAGCGAAGAGGCTGCATCGTTTGGTTCAAAAGTTGAAACAGCCTGCAGCGCAAAAGCCCCTCCTTTCGAGAGAACGGTGGGGCTTTTTCATTCATGCGCGGTTGTTACACGGTGCGTTGAGTACCTTCACCACGTCATCGATGATTGCCTTGCTCATGTCCTGCAAAAAATGTGAGGCCCAGGCATGTCGGTCGGAGTCGCGAACCATGGCGGCGTCTGAGGCGAGCAGTTTGGCTACGTGGAGCAGGTCTGAAGCGTGGTAGAGGGCTTCGATCACCGGGACACCGGCGTTGATGCGGAACAGGGGTTCGTTGGCGTGGTAGGAGAATGGGGTGAGGCCGATGGTTTTGAGGTCTTGGGGATTGGTCATTGGGCTTCACCTCCTGTTGGTCAGGTGGTGTGGGATGACCGGTGAGGCGGACAGATCAATAGCGTGCATTGGCAATACTCCAGAAATCAAAGTAGAGCCGCCACGTTCGTTCTCAGGCGAATGGGTGGCAGCTATGCGCAGGCTGAGAAACCGGTTGCACGACCCGGCAGACCCGAAGGTCTCCCACGCACAGCCGCCATTGCACGAAATGCGGGCATAAAAAAACGCCAACAATCGTGATTTGGGCGCTAGTGCGCGTGCAGTTTACCCGGGTTCTCAGGCCCGGTCGCTGAATTGGCAGCGATCGGGCGAAGTTAGCCGGCAAGGATGAGGTCGGCAATCGTAGCGATCTGGTGGCCGGGGATGGCCGGGACACCGCAGACCCTGTGGGAGCGGGCTTGCCCGCGATGGCAGTGTGTTAGGCGACATTGATGCTGGATGTGACGGCCCCATCGCGGGCAAGCCCGCTCCCACAGGATTTGAGGCGTGTCGGTTATTTTTGGGCAGTGTCGAGCAACCGGAAAAACCGCTCCCGCACTTGCAGGCTGTCACTATGAGCCACATTGAAGCGCAGGAACTGGCTGGCATCCGGCCCTTTGCTCAGCAAGGTGCCCGGCGCCAATACCATGTTGTTCTCCAACCCCTGGCGAGCCAGGTTCTCGGCATGCAAGCCGTCCGGCAACCGTGCCCAGATAAACACACCTTCGCCGGGCAACGAGGAAAGCGAACACCCAGCCTGCGCCAGCCAACCGGCCACACGGCTATTGGATTCATACAACCGATCTACCGTGCGCCGCGCATGCTTGGCATAGCTGCCGTCGCTGAGCATGGTGCAGGTGATCTGCTCTGCCAGCTCCGACGTTACCCCGCCGCAGGCCATTTTCAGGGCGACCATGCGCGCCGCCAGTTGCGGCGAGAGCACGGTGTAGCTGACGCGGCTGTTGGCGGTCAGGGTCTTGGAGAAACCGGAGACGTAACTCACATGATCCAACCCGCTGGCGGCCAGGCGCGGGGTGCGGCGTTGCTGGATGTCGCAGTACAGATCGTCTTCGACGATGTGCAAGCCATAACGGTGGCTCAGTTCCAGCAAGCGGTAGACCTGGGCCGGGGTGAACGAGTGACCGGTGGGGTTATGCAGCGTGCTGTTGGTCATGTACAGCACGGGGTTGTGGGCGATCAGCAGTTGCTCGAACGCGTCGAGGTCCATGCCGTCGCAATCCCGGGCGATGGTGATGACTTTGGCTCCATGCAACGCCAGGTTGGCGTGCATGTTGAAGTAGCAGGGGTCGTCGAGCAGCACGGTGTCGCCGGGTTTGACCAGCAGGCGCATCAGCAGGTCGATGGCCTGCATGGTGTTGGCGGTGGTGATGATCTGGTCCACCGACGCCTCGATGCCGAAGGTTGCCAGTTTGACCCGCAGGGCCTGGCGCAACGGCAAGTAACCGCCGGCTACGCCGTACTCGCCCATGCGCAACGAAGTTGCTCGCAGGGTAGCGCGCACGGCTTTCTGCAATTCTTCGGCGGGTAGCCACGAGGTTGGCAGAAAACCGCAGCCGGGGCGCAGCGCACCGTTGTCCAGCAGCAAGGCGCGACGAATCACGCTGAGGGTGTCCTGGGGTTGCAGGTCCGGGCCGGTGCCGCTTTTGAGCGCCGCTTCGGAGCGGTGCACGTAATGCCCGGAGCCCTGGCGAGACACCACCAGCCCCTTGGCCCGCATGCGGTCCAGGGCATCGACCACCGTGGACTTGCCCACGTTCATCAAGTCGGAGAGTTCGCGAATCGGCGGCAGCTTGGCGCCGTGGGGCAGGCCACCGGTGCTGATCGCCTGGGTCAGCTGATCGACGATCTGCTGCACCAGCGGCGCGCCAGGCTGGAATTCAATAGCGGCAATGACTGCACGTTGAACCTGCATTTTACTGGTCTCTCCGGCAGTAAAGTTCGTTGGATTCTATACGAACTTGCCCTGATCAGGACAAGTCTCTCTCTCTACCATGCCCTTACAGACTTTTCTGAATGTCGGCCTTTGTCGGCGGGCGTTCACCCGGTTCCTGAGGTGCTGCATGAGTGTCGAAACAACGGTCGCGGTAGCCAAACCGGTCATCAACCTGCGGCTATTCACGATCCGGATCATCACCGCTGTCTCGCTGTTCGCGGTGCTGGGCAAGGCCAACGTCTGGCTCGACACAGCCACCAACAGCATTCTGGCTCTCGGTTATCGCGCCTTGTTGCTGCTGTTGCCCCTGACTTTACTGGTGCTTGGCCGCCGTTCCCTGAGCGTCACGCTGCTGTGTGCCGGCCTTGGCCTGGTGCTGCTGGCGCTGACCAGCAATCAAGGCATGGTGATGTTTGCTGCCGCACTGTTTGCCTACGGCATTGCCATTGCCGGTTACCTGATCAAGAGCGAAGCGGCCCAGACCAAGGAAGGCGCGGCCTACAACCGCGTGGCCATGAACATGGGCAGCCTGGTGGCCGGTTTGATCCTGCTGTCGCCACTTCTCACCCCGACCATGTTTTTCCTCGGTGCGGCGGCATTCGTGTTGCTGTGCCTGCCGATCGCCCTCGGTGCGACCTTCACCACCGAGCCGGTGGTCTCCCGCCCGGCCAGCCAGGTCGGCAGCAACTGGGGCAACAAACTGCCCTGGGTGATCGCCGGCATCATCATGGGCATCAAGCTGTTCGGGGTGTTCTCGATCCTGCCACAGGCGATCCTGCTCAAGACCGGTGAGTTGCCAGCCTGGTACGGCTTGATGCTGATCCTCAACAGCGCCGTGGTGGTGTTCGCCCAGGTGCCTGTGATGAAGCTGATCGAGCGCACCGGGCGCCTCAAGGTCGTGGCGGTGATCGGGATCATTGTCGGCGGCTTTGCCGTACTGTCTTCGCCCGCCGCGTTCCACGTCGAAACCCTCGCCGGGGCGCTGGTCTGGGTGGCGCTGCTGTCCATTGCCGAGTGCGCCTTCAGCTACCTCGATTACTTCTCGGTCAAGCAAAACAACATGTTCGTCAAGGAAGTCTCCCTGGGAGTGGGGGCCGGGCTGACCGTGTTGATCATGCGGGTGGTGCCGGCGCCGTACAACGCGCTGGTGCTGGCCGCCATCGGTGCCGCAGGGATCCTGGCCTGGTATTGGCTCAACCGTAAATCCAATGCGTCGCTGCATGACTGAGTCATCGCCGTTGCGGTTTTCACCTTGCAGGTCGGGGGCATTATGAATACGACTTCATGCGTAGTAGTGGTCGGTTACAACGGCAATCGGGTTCACGACATCCAGAAGCTGCGCGAGCTGTGCAAGTCGCTCTACAACGCCAGGCTCATCCTGCTGGTCGAGAAGATTCAGCCCCATGACGATCAGGTGGCCGATCACGTCTGCAGTACTTCACTGGCCGAAGAAGATGTGGCGACGTCCCTTGAACTGGTGGTGGGGTGCCTGAATGCCGACAGCTGGAAGCTGATCGGCGTACTGCCGTTCTCCGATCGCGGCGTGCTGCTCGGTGCAGCGCTGGCCACTCACTTCGGCCTGCCGGGCATTACCCCTGGCGAAGCGCGGGCGGGCCTGGACAAACAGATCTTCCGCCAGCTCGAAGCGGCGGCCAGCACTTCCCCCGAAGAATACCGGCCGGTGTTTTCCGCGCGGGTCGAAAGCCTGTTGGAACTGCGCCAGCGCGTCGTCGAACTGGGCGGAAAAGCCTTCATCAAGCCAGCCTGCGAAGGCGCGAGCCGGGGTTGTCGTGTCATCCATTACCCTTCGGAATGCGATGACGCCTGGCTCGCCCTGAAGCCTTACCGCGAAGGCGGCATCGTTCTGGAGGAACTGGTGCAGAACGCCCGGGAATACAGCTGGGACTGCGTGGCGGGCAGCACCTGGGTGACGGAAAAAACCACCACCGAAGGCGCCTACCGCGCAGAGATCCAACAAGTCGTGCCCGCACCGCTTGCGACTGAGGTACAGGCACGTTTAATGGCAGCCGGTCGGCATATGTCGGGCCTGGTGTCCCAGGACAACGGCGCCTGGCACAACGAAGTGTTCCTGCGCAGTGACAACCTGACCTCGGCCGTGGAAACCAACATGCGCCCCGGCGGCATGCACATTTGGGACCTGGCCAAACGCGCCTTCGTCGATTTCGATCCGTGGGAACGCTGGGTGCGCTGGGCGGTGGAAGGACGGACCGAACAGCACGAGCCAGTGGCCCGCGGTTATTGCGGCATCCGCCTGCTCAGGGCGCCGGCCGGCGGCATCCTGCGCGCAACGCCTGACATCGAGGCCCTGGCCCGCGCCCTGCGCATCGAGCTGGTGGAGGGGCAGTACGCCAGGCGTGTCGGTGACTCGGTCAGCGCGCAGATCAAGGACAACTTCTCATTCATCGGCCACATCGTGCTGTTCAACGAACACTACGGGCAACTGAGCAACGACCTGTTGCGCCTGACCGAGGCGATTGAGTCACGCATTGAGGTGACTTGCCTGGCACCGGCCACCCGCGCCGTGTGTTGAGCCGGCAAGCAACCGTTTTTTTTTGCATTACTGATCTAGAGGGTTCGATCAATGATCCAGCACATGACCTGCGATGAACGTTTCATCGCCCTGGCCAAAGAGTTTGGTTATGACATCTACGGCGAAAACACCGCAGGCGGACATTACGCGCCACTGATCCGTCATCACGATGAGCTGTACATCAGCGGCCTGGTGCCGCGCATGAACGGCAAGATCCATTACCCCGGCCGCGTCGGGCTGGATCTCACCATGGCCGATGCGCAAGCGGCCGCCAGCATCAGCGCGATGCGCGGGCTGGCGTTGATCGTCGATGCCATTGGCTCGCTGGACAAGATCAAGTCATTGATCCGGGTAACGGTCTATGTGAAGTCCACCGCGGACTTTGTCGATTTGAGTGAAGTGGCCAACGGCGCCTCGGATGTGTTCAGCCATGTGCTGGGCGATGCCGGTAAACATACCCGCACTACAGTGGGTGTTTATCAGTTGCCCAAGAATGCCGCGATAGAAGTGGACATGATCGCCGCCTTGCGCCCATCGGTTTTGTAAGTTGTTTCCAGACTTTACAGTGCAGAATAGTTAACTTAAGGTTTGGCGCTAGAGTATGGGTAATAATAAAAAAGGGCGTGCGAATGGATAACTTTCAAGGTGCGTTTTTTTCATATAAGGACTTTCGTCAGAGCCTGCACCATCGAGCGCCAAGTCCCAAGGTATGGAAAGGCACTGAACTGGCGGGTATGCGTCAGACCCTTGAAGCCGGTGACGTTGATATTGTTGCGCTGGCTCACGACAAGAGCATTGCGGGCTGTGAAGTGACACCTGGCATGGCGATCGCCATGCAATGGCTGAACCCCGGCGTGACGCTCAACGGCCATGCCCATTCCTGGTGGCATCTGTTTGTCATCCAGTGCGGCAGCGGCGTGTTGACCCTCGGCGATGCCGACGGGGTCAATGTCAGCAATGGCGACGTGCTGCTGGTACCGGCCTGGACCAGACATGGCTTCGTCAACAGCAGCAGACACGAACCCCTGGCGATGCTGAACATGAGCAATATGCCGCAAATGGCACTGCTCTCGAACTTTGCCGACAGCCATGGCCTGATCACCACCCAACCGTAATTTTTCGGCGCATCAGCCGCCCAGGGAGCCCACCTTCGTCGGCTCCCTTTTTTTGTTTTTCAGACCTGCCCCGGTATCGCCTTTTGCAGCGTTATTACCGGGATTCTGGCTGCGTATCTGCCGCTGGAAAACAACTTTCTGTATCGATTGAAACGGACAAATTCTGTATCTATTCAACCTTCATTCAACTAACTACGATCACTCCCAATGCACGTCAATCCCTGCAGTTGGTCAATGGAGTGTTCTATGGAAAACAGGAAGCTAAAACTGTATGTCGGCGCCGATCATGTCAGCGCCTTTGCGATGTCGGCTTTTGTGGCGCTCAAGGAAAAGCAACTTTCATTTGAACTGGTTACTGTTGATCTAAAAGCGCGCGAAAACTATCTGCCGAGTTATCGCGATCTTTCGCTGACCTGCAAGATTCCAACGTTGGTTCACGACGATTTTGCCTTGTCGGAATCATCGGCGATTGCCGAATACCTCGATGAACTCTCCCCGGGGCATAAAAAACTCTATCCGCAGGACCTCCGTCAGCGTGCCCGTGCCCGTCAATTGCAGGCCTGGTTGCGCAGTGACTTGCTGGTGGTGCGCAAGGAGCGCCCGTTTGACCTGGTGTACTTCGGCAAGAAAAACACCGCGCTGTCCGACGAAGCCCAAGCTGCCGTCGAGCGCCTGTTCTTCGTCGCCGGGCATTTGCTGGAGGAGGGTGCCGAGCATCTGTTCGGTGACTGGAGCATTGCCGACACCGACCTTGCAATCATGCTTAACCGACTGGTTGCCAACGGCGATCCGGTGCCTGCACGGCTCGCGGCGTATGTGCGCCGCCAGTGGGATCGCGACAGCGTCCGGGCGTGGATGGACATAGAGCGCAAAGCGCCGGCCATCGCGTAACGACACTCAGGGCAATCACCAGGAGCGCGGCCATGCAAGGACTGTCAGAGCACGAACGCTACAAACCCTATAACTCACGCACCATCCGCGACTCACCCTACTGGCACAAGCTGACGCCGGCGTTGCAGGAGGCCATGACCGTGGTGGCCCGGGTCATGCCGTTTCGCACCAACGAATACGTGCTGGGCACGTTGATCGACTGGAACAACATTCCGGACGATCCGGTTTTTCGCATGACCTTCCCCCACAAGGACATGTTGCTGGCGGAGGAATATGCCTCGCTCAAACAACTGATCGAACTGGATGACAGCGCAGCGATCAAGCGTCGGATCGAGGCGATCTGGCGGCGCATGAACCCGCATCCGGCCGGGCAGTTGACCCACAACGGTGTCACCCTCAATGGCAAAGTCCTGCCGGGCATCCAGCACAAGTACCGCGAGACCGTGCTGTTTTTCCCCGGTGCCGGTCAGACCTGTCACGCGTACTGCACCTTCTGTTTCCGCTGGGCGCAGTTCATCGGCGAAGAAGAGCTCAAGTTCAATGCCCGCGAGTCCCAGGAGCTGGTCAGTTACCTGAGGGTGCACAGCGAAGTGACCGACGTGCTGATTACCGGCGGCGACCCGATGATCATGAACACCCGCTCCCTGGCCGGTTACATCGAGCCGCTGTTGGATTTGCCACACCTGAAGAACATCCGCATCGGCACCAAGTCCGTGGCGTACTGGCCGCAGCGTTTTGTCAGTGACAAGGATGCGCCTGAACTGCTGGAGCTGTTCCAGCGCATCGTCGCGGCGGGGAAAAACCTGTCGATCATGGGCCACTACAACCACCCCGTGGAGATCCGTCAGACCATCGCCCGCCAAGCCATCGAGCGCATTCGCTCGACGGGCGCGACGGTGCGCATGCAGGCGCCGCTGATCCGTCACATCAACGAAAACCCCGCCGATTGGGCCGCGCTGTGGACCGAAGGGGTACGGCTTGGGGCCGTGCCTTATTACATGTTCGTCGAGCGCGATACCGGCCCCAGCCACTATTTCGCGATGCCGCTGGCCAGGGCCTTCGAGATCTTCCAGGCGGCGTACCGCATGGTGTCGGGGCTTGCGCGCACGGTGCGCGGGCCGTCCATGAGCACCTTCTACGGCAAGGTGTTGATCAACGGCATCGAGACCGTCGCCGGGGAAAAGGTTTTCGTCTTGCAGTTCCTCCAGGCACGCAATCCGCAATGGGTGTTGCGCACCTTCTACGCGCGCTTCGATCCGCACGTGACCTGGTTCGACGACTTGCAACCGGCCTTCGGCGAGCGTTCGTTCTTCTTTCAGACCGAGCTCACCGCCGTGCCGGAATTGATACCCGTGTTGCTGGAAACGGCGTAGGAAAAATCATGAACAATGGGGAGATATGGATATGAGCAGTATCCCGTTTGATCAGCGCGAGGGCGTTATCTGGCTCGACGGTGAGTTCGTCGAGTGGTCCCGGGCGCAGTTGCATGTGCTGACCCATGGCCTGCATTACGCGAGCACCGTGTATGAAGGCGAGCGGGTCTACAACGGCAGGATCTTCAAGCTGCGCGAACACAGCGAGCGCTTGTATCGCTCGGCGCAACTGATGGACTTTGCCATCCCCTTTGAGCTGGCTGAACTGGAGGCGGCCAGTCACGAACTGCTGCAACGCAACCAGGTCGTTGACGGTTATCTGCGCCCAGTGGCCTGGCGCGGCAGCGAAATGATTTCCACCTCGGCGCGTTTCAACCGTGTGCACGTGGCCATCGCCTGCTGGCAATGGCCGAGCTATTTCGACCCGGCGGCGCGCATGGCCGGCATCCGCTTGAAAACCGCGAGCTGGCGTCGTCCACCACCGAGCAGCAGCCCCTTCGAAGCCAAGGCCTCCGGGCATTACCAGATCGCCACGCTGAGCAAGCACGACGCCGAGAACACGGGCTACCACGATGCGCTGATGCTCGACTGGCGTGGCCATGTTGCCGAAGCCACCAGCGCCAATGTGTTCTTCGTCAAAGGCCGGACGCTGCACACGCCGCTGCCGGAATGTTTCCTCAACGGCATCACCCGCCAGACGGTGATCGAACTGGCCAGGGCGCTGGACTACCAGGTGGTCGAACGCACGATTCTGCCTACGGAGCTTGGCGACTTCGATGAGTGTTTTCTCACCGGCACCGCCGCCGAAATTACCCCGGTGCAGAGCATCGACGGGCAGCGCTATCGACCGGGTGACGCCTGCCGCGACTTCATCGCCGCGTACACCTCAACCGTCAACGCCGGATAACCCGCCAGGAATCTCACCATGTCAGACCAAGGGATTGTTGCGTCTCAACCTTGCATTGCGCTCGGCCATCGTCATGAAGAACTGTCGACGTTGGGCTGGACTGTGCTGACCCCGGACGAATTTGCCGATGATGTCGTAGGCACCTTGAGCGAATTCGGCCCGATTATTCCGCAGTTCAACGGCCAGATGGCCTTTGCCATTACCCGCAAGCCGGGTTACGAAGACTTGCCGTATTCCCAGAGCATGAACGGCATCGGCCCGCACACTGAAGCGCCAGTGTACGGGCCGCCGCCGCGCTACCTGGCGTTGCATTGCCATAAACAGGCCACGTGCGGCGGTGGGCACACCGGTTTGGTGGACGGTTATGAATTTCTCAAGTTCCTGGAGCGCAGTGAACCAGAACTGCGTGAGTGGCTGGATGACTCGCCGGTAGAATTTGTCGCCACCGCCAAACCGGGTGAACCGGGACAGCGGCGGGTCAAGGAATACATCCTCACGCCTACGCAAGACGGGGATATTTTCCGCTTCAGCTACAACCAGTTTCACTACGGCGACGTGAATCCGTCCAGGGAAGCCCTGCAGCAATCGCTGGTGACCAACAGCACCTCGCCACTGGCCAGGTTTGCCGTGCTCGGTGAAGCGTACTTCGTCGAGCACAACATTGCGGTGCTGATTCCCGACGGGTGCCTGCTGATTTGGGACAACTGGCGAATGATCCACGCCCGCAGTCGTTACACTGACCCGGCGCGCAACCTGACCCGCTATTGGCTGGCCTGATTTTTCCGTCGCCCTTCATTCTTTTGGCGTACCCCTTGGCGGGTACGCGTCTTACAGGTATCGCGTCATGCAGACAGCAATCGAGATCGCCCAGGTCGATCATCAACTGATCGTGCGGCTCAACCAGGGCTGGACCAAGCGCGCCTCCGTTTGTGATCCGGACAGGGCCCGGATCAACGAAGTGTTTGACCCGCTACGACCGGATTACCCGGAGTGCATGGTGCCGTTCTTCCACCATCCGAAATTCCAGGCCTTGAGCGACGAACTCAAAAGCAGCGTGGTGACCTGGGGCTGGATCGGCTACAACCTGCGCACCATCACCGCCGAAGAACATGTGGTCAATCCGGCGCTGAGCGTCATCGCCAATCAGTACCTGGGCAAGGATGACTGGCATTTTCGCGAGGCCATGCAACAGACCCTGATCGACGAGCACTACCACACGCTGATGCACCTGCGGGCCATCGAGCGGACCAAGCTCGACCGGGCGCTGGATCAGGATCTGGACTTGCCGCCGTCCGTCACGTACCTGCGCCTGAAGGCCCAGCGTGAAGCACTGCCCGAGCAATGGCAGCGGGATCTGGCGGCGATCACTTTTGCGGTGGTGGCCGAGATCAGCGTCAACGCCTATCTGGACTTGCTGGCGGACGACCAGACCATCCAGCCGCAGAACCGCCGGGTGGCCGAACTGCACAACCGTGATGAGTACGCCCACAGCAAGGTGCTGGCCGAAGTGTCCAAGGTCATGTACGCGAACATGCAGCCCATGCAGCGGGAATTTTTCGCACGCAACCTGTCGGTGGCGCTGAGTGCTTTTATCGCTCAGGACTACTCGATGTGGGAGGCGATTCTGACGCAGCTCGGGGTCGAGGATGCGGCGCTGATCATTGCCGACACCCGCGAGAGCAACAAGAGCGCGACCATCATGCGCGACTACAGCGGCCTGCATAAGCTGGCTCAGGACCTGGGCATCAGCGAGCAGATCGATTTCGATTTCCGCCCGACCCTCAAAACCACGGCGGTCGCCTGAACCCGGAGGTGTCCATGTCTGCTCCTGTGTACGAAGTGTTCGCTATTCGCGTCGGCGCAAACGCCCAGCGCAGCGCCAGGGAGAACTTTCTCTACGACGCCTGCTGCGGTGATCCGAATGCACCGATGCCGCTGGACTACTACTTCTGGGTCATCCGCAACGAGCAGCAGGTGATCGTGGTCGACACCTGTTTCCAACCGGCCACGGCGCACCGGCGCAATCGCCAGATGTATCGCCTGCCGGAAGAGTCCCTGCGGCAACTGGACATCGATCCGGCCCGGGTCGAGCATCTGATCCTGACCCATTTGCACTGGGATCATGCCGGTAACCTCGGGCTGTTCCCGAAGGCGAGCGTGCATCTGCAGGAAGCGGAACTGCGTTTCTGCACCGGGCCGAAAATGGCTCATCGCACGGTGAACAAAACCTACGAAGTCGAGGACGTGATGTCGGCGTTGCCGCCGCTGTTCGAAGGGCGGATGCGTTTGCACAATGGTGTTGTCGAGGTCGTTGCGGGCGTGACCTTGCACCCGGTGGGCGGACATACGCCGGGCAGTCAGGTGGTGCGGGTGAACACCGAGCGCGGCTGGATCGTGCTGGCCTCGGATGCCGCGCATTTGTGGGTCAACATTCGCGAGCGCAGTCCGTTTCCGATTCTCGATGACCTGGCGCAAACCCTCGAAGCCTTCACCGAAATCGACCGCCTGGCCGGCAGCGAAGACCACGTCATCCCCGGCCACGACCCGCTGATCGCCGAGCGTTTCCCGCACTGGAATGACGACCCGCATATCATTTGCCTGCACCAGAATCCGCTCTGAAGATCACCCGAAAACCTGTGGGAGCGGGCTTGCTCGCGAAGGCGGCAGCACATTCAACATTGATGTGACAGACACACCGCCATCGCGAGCAAGCTCGCTCCCACAGGATCGCGTTCAACCTTGATGTAGCAAGCGCCCCAAGGTCTGCACGGCCTCGTCAATCCGCGGCGAGAACGGCGCGCCACAGCCAATGCGCACAAAGTGATCGAAACGCCCGGCATTGGAAAAGATATCCCCAGGGGAAATCTGGATGCCGACCTTCAACGCATCATGAAAAAACGTCATCGATGAATACCGGCGAGGCAGTTCCACCCATAACAGCGTGCCGCCCTGGGGGTTGGTCACGTGGGTGCCGAGGGGGAAGTGGCGAATGATCGCCTCGCTCATCTGTTGACGTTGTTGGGTCAGGGCTTTCCTCAACCGCCGCAGGTAGCGCTCGTAGGACGGTGTGCGCATGAATTCGCTGGCCGCCAGTTGCGACAACGCCTCGCACCCTCGTGACTGCGCGTGCTTGAGCATCTCCACACGGTCGTGCCATTTGCCGGCACTGATCCAGCCCAGGCGCATGCCCGGTGCCAGGGTTTTGTTAAGCGAGGCGCAATGGATCACGTTATCGGTGCTATCCCAATGTTTGAGCGTGGACAGCGGCTGCTCGGTGTCCACCAGGTCGCCGTAAGTGTCGTCTTCGATCAGCACGGTGTCGTGCTCGGCGCACAGTTTCACCAGCCGCGCCTTGTTGGCGTCGGGCATGATGCTGCCCAACGGGTTTTGCAGGTTGGGAATGACGATCAGCGCCTTGACCCGCTCGGGGCCTTGCAGCAGCCGTTGCAGGGCCTGCAGATTGAGCCCGGTGTGGGCCGAGGCCGGGACTTCCAGCACGTGCAGGTTCAGGCTTTCGAGAATTTGCAGCAGACCGTAGAAGGTCGGTGACTCCACGGCCACGGTGTCGCCAGGGCGGGTGACCGCACGCAAGGCCAGGTTGATCGCTTCGGTGGCGCCGTTGGTGATCACGATCCGCTCGGGGGGCAGGTGAGTCTTGCTGGCCAGAGCACGCCGGGCCAGGATATTGCGCAGTGCGCTGTTGCCGCAGGCGCCGCCCGCGGTACCGAGCAGGCAGGCGTCGTGGCGCAGCGCCTTGATCATGTTGTCTTGCAAGGTCTTGAGTGGGTAAAGCTCAGGCGCGCAGTAGGCGCTGGCGAAGTTGACCTTGATCGTCGCGCGCTGACTGGCCTTGAGCACCGCGCAGACCTGTTCATGAATGCCGACATATGCGCGGATATCCAGCGCTGGCGCCAGGGCGATCGGGGCGGGCCTGGACAGGGTGTCGGGCTTGCGAATGTAGTTGCCGGAGCGCGGCCGGGCTTCCAGCACACCGCAGTCTTCCAGCTCCCGGCACACCTGCACGGCGGTCGACAGGCTGACGGCGTGTTTTTCCATCATCAAGCGGATCGAGGGCAGGCGTTCACCGGTTTTCAGGGTGCCGCTGCGGATAGCGTCCAGGTAGTGGTTGGCCAACTGGCGATACAAGGGGGGCGTGTTCATGATGACCTCGGCAGTTGCACCACTGAGGACTGGGCTGGAAAGTGAGTTGACGCTCCCCGCAGGCGGACCCGTGGTGCTCATGGGTGAAGGGAAGTGGTGTTCTGCGTCGATACTGGAAGAGTAATCGCGGTTTTGCCCGAATCACGGGCAATAAAAAGCCCCGCTCTGATGGCGGGGCTCTTGAGTGGGGCTGTGAAGTATCTGTGGCGAGGGAGCTTGCTCCCGCTTGAGTGCGGAGCACTCACAAAATGTCGGGAAGTGTTGTCAGATTTTTGGGGCCGCTACGCAGCCCAGCGCGAGCAAGCTCGCTCGCCACAAATGCGGGCGGTCGCCTTACTGTGCGGCGATGGAATAACCGTCGAACGCGGTCTGCTGCTGCAGGGCAGTAATGATGTTCTTGCGGTTGACCGCTTGCTCGGCGCCGCTGTTGTCCAGGAACGTTTCGCTTTCCAGTTCCGCTTCGTCGCCTTCGCCAACGAAGGTGAAACCGAGGAATTCCAGGGCTTCACGGTCGACGTTCAGGCGCGAGCGCGGGGTGCGCAACGGCAAGGTGACGCTCATGCCGTCCTTGCTGATGGTGAAGACTTCGACTTCTTTCTTGGCCTTGGCGGCTTTGCTCTTGCCGCCGCTCGGGTTGCTGATGGCCTGGTGGGTCTGGTTCAGCACCTTCAGGGCCAGGCCGTAGACGATTTCCTGGAACGCCGGGTCGTCCTTGAAGCTGGACAGGATGCGGCTGATCGGGAATTTGCTGCTCAAGTCTTCGAGGGCGGCGATGTCCGCGGCCTCGGCGTCCTTGAGTTGCTTGAGCTGGCCCATCAGTTCGTAGGCTTTGTCATCGTCGAAGCTGTCGTGGGCCTGACGGATGGCGGCACGCAGTTCGCGGATCTGGTCGCTTTCGCGGGTGGACTGGAAAGCGTCCAGCACCATCTCGCTGATGGTTTTTGCCTGAGGCACGTGTTGTGAAAGATTGATGGAGTTTTCGTATTCCGCTTTGGACGACAGGGTGGCTACGGTTTCAGCGGTATTGGAATCGGACATTGAAATTTCACTACTTCTATAACTTGAATTGGGGCGAGAAAGCCCGGGGGCTTTTTCAGGTCGCCTAATCTATTGGACCGGGGCGGCGTTGTCACGGATCAACGGGCGGCTGGTCATTTATTTGCCTTTCTGCGGAAGCGTTACAGGGTGTCCTGCCAGGTCTGGCGGGACGATTGCAGTTGCGTCTTGACCCAGTTGCTGAAGGCCTGGACTACCGCGCGGTCCGCCTTTTGCGGGTCGGTGGCCAGGTAGTAACCACGGTGCAGATCAATGCTGATGTCGAACGGTCGCACCAGCAAACCCTTGGAAAGGGCATCGCCACTGATCAGGGTGTCGCCAATCGCGATGCCCTGGCCGGCAATGCAGGCGGACTGTGCGCAGTGGGCATCGGAGAACAGGATGCCGCTCAACGCATTGACCCCCGAAGCGCCGGCGGCGGTCAGCCAGATGCGCCAGTCCGAGTAGTCGGTCATGTGCAGCAAGGGGTAAGTGCTGAGCTCCTGCGGGTTTTTCAGTCCGCCCAGGGCGTTGATCAGGCGTGGGCTGCACACCGGGAAGAAGCGCAAAGCCACAATCTCTTCAACATTCATTTGCGGCCAGTCGCCGATCCCGTAGGCGATGAACAGATCGACGTTGGGGTTGTTGGTGTCGTCCGGCGTGCGCGGGGAAATCAGCTGCAACTGCACTTGCGGGTACTGCCGCAAAAACGCACCGATGTGGTGGCACAGCCAATAGGTGGCGAACCCCGGCGCGCAACTGACGCACAGCCGGCCGGAGATTTCCTGGTCGTCGATCAACTGCCCGGCATCGAGCAGGTTCAGCAGAATTGCGTGCACCTCCCGCGCATAACGCTCGCCCTGGTACGTCAGGCCAATGCCACGGCCGATCCGTTCGGTCAGGGCGAAGCCGACACACTCCTCCAGCTTGCTGATCTGGTGGCTGATGGCGCTGCGAGTCAGGTTCAGCTCACGGGCCGCGACCGACACGCTGCCTGTGCGGGCAACCGCATCCAGCGCACGAAGGGCTGTCATCGAAGGAAATCGCATAAATCATCCCGTTCAAAGGTGGAAGAAAGGCCTGCAGATACCGATCACTGGTGGCTTCCCTTATGGTGAGGTAAATCGAACAGTCAGGCCAAAAAAAATCGATTGTTGTATCGGTTGATTCAACAATACTAGCGCTAATTGTCATCGGCCGGTCAGGCCCACCCTCAAACAGGGTGCTGCCCGCGACCTTTCCTGCTGACGAAAACAACAACAGTTTTTTCAGGTTCCCGACTCGCCTGGCGCCCGGTGGACCTTTCAATCTCCTGAACTCGAAGGTGGCTGACATGGCTGAGTCCGACAACTTTTCCTCTACCCATTCCACGCAGGGGACTTACGCCGACCTGATCCTCGCCAACGGGCGTATCTACACTCAGGACCCGGCCAACCCGTGGGCCGAGGCCGTGGCCATCCGCGACGGCAAGTTGATCGGTGTCGCCAGCCTCGGCCAGATCGAGATGTTCAAGGGCCCGAACACCCGCGTGCATGACCTGCAAGGCGCGTTCTGCATGCCCGGCCTGCACGACATGCACACCCACCCCGACCTCGCGTTGGCGCCGCGCTACAGCGACGACCTCGACGTCGGCATCGAAGACCCGACCCCGGAGCAACTGCGCGAAAGCATCCTTGCCTACGCCGACAGCCATCCCGGCGACGGCTGGATCTACGGTCAGTACTGGGTGCGCTACACCTTCCGCGAAGCGGGTTTGACCCCGGGCCGCGCCTGGCTCGACAGTGTCATGCCGGACCGTCCGGTGGCGCTGCTCGATCGCATGTGGGGCACCATGATGGTCAACTCCATGGCCCTGGAACTGGCCGGCATCGATGGCAACACCAGCGATCCGCGCAACGGTTACTTCGAGCGTGACGAACTGACCGGCGAACCGACTGGCCTGATGATCGACGGAGCCTACGCGATGATCCACGCCGCGATGCCGCCGACCCCGGTCAGCGTGCTGCGCCGCGCCTATCGCGATGGCGTGCATTTCCAGAGCTCACGCGGCGTCACGGCGAGCAAATACGTGCACGTTTGCGAACAGCGTTTGCAGGCCCTCAAGGAACTGGACGACAGCGGCGAACTGACGGTGCGCATCGAAGCGGCGATCAGTTGGCAGGACGACATTTTCCCGGTGCGTCGTCGCTGGGAACTGCTGGCGGGCGAGCGTCACTACTACCGCAGCGCACGCCTGAGTGCCAACGCGGTGAAGTTCCACTTCGACGGCACGGTCGAGCCGAAGTCTTCGTACCTGCTGACCCCATGGCCGCAGGAATCGAGCTGGCGCGGCAAGCTCAACCTGACCCCGGAGCACATCACCGACATGGTGGTGGACATGGATCGCAAGGGCATCCGCGTGATTGCCCATTGCACCGGTGACGGTGCGTCGGACGTGTTCCTCGATGCCGTGGCCGAGGCCCGTCGTCGCAACGGTTTCAGCGGCGTGCGCCACCAGTGCGCCCACAGCACCTTGTTGCACCCCGGTAACCTGCCGCGCTTCAAGGAACTGAACGTCATCGCCGAATTCTCCCCGGCCGCCTGGTACCCGACACCATTCGCCAGCGGTGCACGTTCCGGCTACGGCCAGGAGCGACTCAAGCGCATCTACGATTTCAAAGGCGTGCTCGCCGCAGGCGGCACCGCGGTGATGGGCACTGACTGGCCGGTGGCGTCCATCGACCCGTGGCTGGCGCTGGAAACCATGATCACCCGGCAGAACCCGTGGAACGACGACCCGGCCTGCTTCGGCGACCCGATCAGTCTCGAACAGGCACTGACCGTGATCACCAGCAACGGCGCCGTGGCCATGGGCCTGGAACACAGCACCGGTAGCCTGCAAGTGGGCAAGGCGGCGGACCTGATCGTCATCGACCGCGACCTGTTCGCCGAGCCGGCGCGCAACTACATCCACAAGACCCGGGTGCTGCTGACCTTCGTTGAAGGGCAACTGGTCTACGACCGTCATTCGACGCTGCAAGCCTTGGGCCTCAAGGCGGTGTGGCAGGGCGAACCACCGGTGCTGGAGGGCAAGGCAGAATGACTTCCCCACGCATTGCCGTGACCGTCGTCTCGGGGTTTCTCGGCGCCGGTAAAACCACGCTACTCAACCGCATGGTGCGCCGTGCCGAAGGCAGTCGGCTGGCGGTGATCGTCAACGACTTCGGTGAGCTGAACATCGATGCGGCCATCGTCTCCGAAGTCTCCGACGCGGTGTACAGCCTGCAAAACGGCTGCATCTGCTGCACCGTGCAGGAGGACCTGCTGGCGCAACTGGGCAGCCTTGCTCAATTGGAACCACGGCTGGAGCGCATCGTCATCGAGTGCAGCGGCGTGTCCGATCCGCAGCGCATCGTGCAGACCCTGGCTTATCCACAGCTGCGCAGCCAGATGCAACTGGACATGGTGATTACTGTGGTCGATGCCACCCGTCATCTGCAACTCGATGGCGAGTACGCGCGGCTGGCCCGGGCGCAAGTGGCGGCCGCCGACCTGCTGTTGCTCAACAAGATCGACCTGATCGACGAGCCGCAGTTGCGGGCGCTGCGCGAGGTGTTGGGCCTCAGGACTCGAGTGCACGAAAGCGTGCAGGCGCAGTTGCCCGATGCGCTGTGGCTCGACACCGATCTGGAGCTTGAGCCGCGCACAGTGAAACCGCTGGCACGGGTGTCCGATGGCGATCACGGCGATATGTTCAGCAGTTGGCTTTGGCAAAGCGACCAGGCGCTTGATGCCGAGGGGTTGCGGGGCTGGTTGCAGGCGCTGCCCGGCGATGTGTTTCGGGTCAAGGGGCTGGTGAAGCTTGCGCAGGGCAACAAGGCCCACTGGCTGCAACACGTCGGCACCCGCAGTCAGTTTCTGCCGGCCACGGATGAAGCCCAGGCAAAGACCACACGCCTGGTGTGTATTGCCCGCCGTGGTTTCGACGGCTGGGAAGCCTTGGGGCAGGGGCTTGAGGCCTGCACCGTGAAGGTGAGCGCATGACTGCGGCCGGGCTGGCCTCTTCGCGAGCAGGCGCCTCGGTCAGTCAGGCCTGCCTCGGTGTATTGAGGTTCATCGAGCGCACCGCCAATGCAGTCGCCGTTTCCTCATCGATCGGCAACGAAAACCGGAACGTCGCCCCGCGCCCCGGCACGTCGATCAACTGAATCTCGCGTCCGTGCAATTGCAGGATGCGATGCACGATCCGCAGCCCCAACCCGCCATCGCGCCGTGCACCGCCGATATTGAACGGGCGCAGGAATAACCCTTCGCGCAGTTCCGGGGCGATGCCGGGGCCGGTATCGCTGACCGTGACTTCGATGAATGAGCCTTGCGGGCGCAGGTCCAACTCGACCTCACCACCGGCCGGGGTATGGCGCAGGGCGTTGTCGAACAGGTTGGTCAGCACCCGCTCGATCAAGCCGAGGTCCGCGCAGGCCGCCGAGGCATTCGGTGCGAAGGTGGCCTTGAGTTCGACTTTGCGCGCTTCGGCGCTGAGTTCGAATTTCTGGAAGATGTCCTGGGCCAGGTCAGTCAGGGAAAAGCGTTCCAGCACCGGTTGCACGAAACCGTGTTCCAGCCGCACCAGTTCCAGCAGCGACTGCGCCAGACCGCCGACCTTGCGGCTCTGGTCCAGGGCGATGCCCAGATAGCGACGGCGGTCGGCAGGGGACAGCGTGGCGTCCTTGAGCGACAGGGTTTCCAGATAACCGTGCAACGAGGCCAGCGGCGTGCGCAAGTCGTGGGAGATGTTAGCCACCAGTTCGCGGCGTTCCTGATCCTGGCGGGTCAACGAACGCCATTGTTCGCCCAGGCGTGCCTGCATCTGCCGGAACGCGGCATCGAGAACGGCGATTTCATCGTGGCTGGCGGCTTTTTCCACCGTGACGGGCAGGGCCGGGGTGACCGGCACGCCATCGATGTCGAACTGGCTGACGGTTTCGGTCAGGCGGCGCAACGGCCGGGTAATCAGGGCAAACGCCGTGAGACCGGCAATCAGGCACAGCAGCGCCACCAGGCCGATAGACAACAGCGCTGTGTTGAGCGCCGCGCTGGTTGCACCGCGTTCGGACAGTCGATCATGGTCTTCACCGAGCAGCACCACGTAGAGATAACCGGCCGGTTTGCCATCGACCTTCAGCGGCGCAGCGCTGAACACCTTGCGCGCATCGACGCTGCGCGGGTCGTCGCCGAGAATCGGCAGGGCATCGCCGCGCAACAGGCGCTGGATCGGTGCCAGGTCGATCCGCTCACGACGGATCCGGCCCTCGGGCGCGGCGCTGCCGACAATCTTGCCCGTGGAATCGAGCAGATACACCTCGACGCTCGGGTTGACCTGCATCAGTTTGCTGAACAGGTCACGCACGGCATTGGGCATCAGGCCCTGGGTGTCCATCAGCACCGTGTCACTGGCGATGTGCTGCGCCAGGTCCCGGGACAAGCCTTGCACCACTTCCTGCTCATGCATCTGGTTGGAGCGCACCTGCAACCACGCCGACGTGCCGCAGCACACCAGCAGCAGTACGGCGAACACCAGGGACAGGCGTTGCGTCAGGGTCAGCCTCATGGCTGCGGCTCCTCGCCTGTGGCGAATTTGTAGCCGCGGCCCCAGACCGTGAGGATGCGCACCGGTTGCGCCGGGTCGGCCTCGATCTTGGCGCGCAGGCGGTTGATGTGGGTGTTGACCGTGTGCTCGTAGCCTTCGTGGCTGTAGCCCCACACGGCATTGAGCAGGTCCATGCGCGAAAACACCTTGCCGGGCTGGCGGGCGAAGAAATATAGCAAGTCGAACTCCCGGGGCGTGAGGTCCAGGCGCCGTCCGTCGAGGGACACATCGCGGGTGATCGGGTCGATGGCCAGGCCGTCGGTGAGCAGGCTGCCGGCGTCCATCTTCAGGTTGCGCGCCATGGCATCGACCCGGCGCAGCAGCGCTTTGACCCGGGCCACCAGTTCGAGCATGGAAAAGGGCTTGGCCAGATAGTCGTCGGCACCCAGTTCCAGGCCGAGAATCCGGTGCACTTCGCTGGAACGCGCGCTGGTGATGATGATCGGCGTGTAGCGGGCCATGGCCCGGGCGCGGCGGCAGATTTCCAGGCCGTCGACACCGGGCAGCATCAGGTCGAGGACCAGTGCGTCCCAGTTGCCCTGTTGCAGCAGGCGCATGCCTTCATCGCCATCGGCACTGTGCACCACCTCGAACTGTTCATCGCGAAGATGCAGGCAGATCAGGTCGGCGATGTGCATATCGTCCTCGACCACCAGGACGCGTTTGGTCTGTTCCATACAGCTCAATCCTTCAGTGCGATGCACGCATGATGCGCAATACCCCTACTGTTCGGGCAGAAGCATTGTGCGGGTTTTTCGGGGTCTGAGTTATCACGAATTGTTTAACTTCCCGTGAGGATTTGGCGATCACCCAAAGCCTAGGCTGTGTTCCATGAAACACCCCCGGATTTTTTGGAGACGAGCATGTTTTCACGACGGCAATTTCTTTTAGTGAGCGGCGGACTAGGGGTGGCAACCCTGGCAATCGGCCTGTTGCCGAAGCTTTCCACAGGCACTGCACTGATCAGTGAGGCCAGCGCGGCCGAGGCGTTCGAAGTGACCCACAGCGACAGCGAATGGCACGCGATCCTCAGTGACGAGCAGTACGACATTCTGCGCGAAGAGGGCACCGAACGCGCCTACAGCAGCCCGCTGAACAACGAGCACGGCGATGGCACCTTCGTCTGTGCCGGTTGCGAGTTGCCGCTGTTTTCCTCGGCGACCAAATTCGACAGCCGCACCGGTTGGCCGAGTTTCTGGGCACCCCTGGACAAGGCCGTGGCGACCCGCCAGGACCGAGCGTTCGGCATGGTCCGCGAAGAGGTTCATTGCCGGCGCTGCGGCGGGCATCTGGGGCATGTCTTCGACGACGGCCCGAAACCCACCGGCCTGCGTTACTGCATGAACGGCCTGGCGATGAAATTCGTGCCCAAGACGGTGTGATTCCCTACCACTCACTTTTTGCAGGTAATCGCCATGTGGCTGCTGGTCCTCGCTTATCTCGGTGGTGTGCTGACGATTGTCAGCCCGTGCATTCTTCCGGTGTTGCCGTTTGTCTTCGCCCGCACCGGGCAACCCTTCGTCAAAAGCGGGTTGCCGCTGCTGGTTGGGATGGCGCTGACCTTCGCATTGGTCGCCACGTTGGCGGCGGTGGGCGGTGGCTGGGTGGTGCAGCTCAACCAGTACGGGCGCTGGCTGGCGCTGGTGTTCGTGGCGCTGTTCGGACTGACGTTGTTGCTGCCGCAATTGGCCGAGCGCCTGACCCGACCATTGGTGGCGGCGGGCAGTCGTTTGTCGGTGGCGGCGGGCGCCGATGCGCGGCCACGTCCTGGTGCTTCGTTGTTGATCGGCGTGGCCACCGGCCTGCTGTGGGCGCCCTGCGCCGGGCCGATTCTCGGTTTGCTGTTGACCGGTGCGGCGTTGCAAGGCGCGAGCATCCAAACCACCTTTTTGCTGCTGGCGTATGCCGCCGGCGCTGCCACATCCCTCGCGCTGGCCTTGTTGCTGGGCGGCAAAGTCTTCACCGCGATGAAGCGCTCGATTGGCGCGGGCGAATGGCTGCGTCGCGGTCTTGGCGCGACGATGTTGGCTGGTGTGGCGGCGATTGCCCTGGGTCTGGATACGGGGATTCTGGCGCGGATTTCCACGGCGTCGACCGGTGGTGTCGAGCAAGCGTTGGTGGAGAAACTGAGCGGCAAGTCGCCGCGTAACAGCGCGGCGCCGAATGCGATCGCCGAGGGTGCGGTGCAAGTGGCTGGCAAAACCCCGGGCACCTTGCCGGTCGAGGGCAACCTGCCGCCACTGGACGGCGCCGTGCAATGGCTCAACTCGCCACCCCTCGATGCCCAGGCCTTGAAAGGCAAGGTCGTGCTGGTGGATTTCTGGACCTACTCCTGCATCAACTGCCTGCGCTCGCTGCCCTATGTGAAGGCCTGGGCCGAGAAGTATCGTGATCAGGGCCTGGTGGTGATCGGCGTGCATGCGCCCGAGTTTGCCTTCGAACGCGACGTCAGCAACGTCACCAAGGCCATGAAAGACCTGGGCATCACCTACCCGGTGGCCATCGACAACGAGTTCAAGATCTGGCGCGCCTTCAACAACGAGTACTGGCCGGCGCATTACTTTGCCGACGCCCAGGGACGCATTCGTTATCACCACTTCGGCGAAGGCGCGTACGCCGAATCGGAGCGGGTCATTCAGCAATTGCTGCGCGAGGCGGGGGCGGCCAAGGTTGCGGACGGGCTGATCAGTGCCCAGGCCGAGGGTGTGCAAATGGCCCCGGACAGCGACGCCGTGCAGTCGCCGGAAACCTATGTCGGCTACCAGCGCGCGGAACATTTCGTATCGCAACCCGCGCTGGTGCCGGACAAGGTCGCGGCCTACAACCCGCCGGCGCAATTGGCCCTCAACGACTGGAGCCTGGGCGGCCAGTGGCATGTCGGCCCGGAGCGGGCCACCGCCAGCGCCCCGGCCAGTCGCATCGTCTATCGCTTCCATGCCCGTGACTTGCATTTGGTGCTCGGCCCTGGCGCCGATGGCAAGCCGGTGCGCTTCAAGGTGCTGATCGACGGCAAGGCCCCCGGTGATGACCACGGCATGGACGTGGCCCCCGATGGCAGCGGCACCGTGACGGACCAGCGCTTGTATCAACTTGTGCGCCAGAGCGGCGGCGTGACCGACCGGACCTTCAGTATCGAGTTTCTTGACCCGGGTGCGTCGGCTTACGCCTTCACCTTCGGCTGATTACTTTCCTGCGCTTGAGGAGTTCGCCCCATGAAAACACTCATTACCTGGCGCCGTGCCCTGCTGGGGCTGGCAGCTGCCGGCATCATCAGCCAATGCTCGGCTTTCTCCTTCGGTGGTGCCGAAGAGGGGGTAGTCCTTCCACCGCCGGCCCTCGACGAAACCACCCAGGCCCGCAGCGAAACCGCGGTGTTTGCCGGCGGCTGCTTCTGGGGCGTCCAAGGGGTGTTCCAGCATGTCAAAGGCGTGAAGAACGCCGTCTCCGGCTACGCGGGCGGGGCGGCCAATACCGCGCAGTACGAGCGCGTCAGCAACGGCAATACCGGCCATGCGGAGTCGGTCGAAGTGACCTTTGATCCTGCTCAGGTCAGCTACGGCACCTTGCTGCAGATCTACTTTTCAGTGGCGCACAACCCGACCGAACTCAACCGCCAGGGACCGGACAGCGGCACCCAGTATCGCTCGGCGATCTTTACCAAAAGTGCCGAGCAGCAGCGGGTCGCACAGGCCTACATCGCCCAGCTCGACGCCGCCCATGCCTTCGACAAGCCGATCGTGACCAAGCTGGAAACCTTCAACGGTTTTTACCCGGCGGAGGAGGAACATCAGGACTTCCTGACCGAACATCCGACCTATCCATACATCGTGATCAACGACTTGCCGAAGGTCGCGCAGTTGAAGCAGCTGTACCCCAGTCGTTATCAGGAACAGCCGGTGCTGGTGAAGGCAGGGATGTAAATGCATGGCCTAGTCGGCGGACGGGTGCTTGCCCCATCGCTGTACGGCGAATTCGACGAAGCGCCGCAGCTTCGGCAAACGGTGGCGATCCTGGGCGTAGACCAGGTGCATCGGCCGGCTGGGCGGGCAGTAATCGGGCATCAGGGCCAGCAGCTTTCCGTCCTTGAGGTCCTGCTCGACCAGGGCGTCGGGCATCATCACGATGCCCATGCCGGTGCGCGCTGCCTGATGCAACCCCGCCGAACTGTTGATCAGCATTGGTCCGCCGACCCCGACGCTGACTTCGCCATCGGGACCGGCCAGGCGCCACTCCTTTTGCACCGATTGCCAGTCATCCCCGGCCGGATAGGCAAAGGACAGGCAGTCGTGGTGTCGCAGGTCTTCAGGTGTCTGCGGTGTGCCGCGCCGGGCCAGGTACTGCGGTGACGCGCACATGGTCAGGGTGTAGTCGATCAGCGGGCGGGCGATCAGGTTGGAGGGTTCCAGCGCGCCGAGGCGAAACGCCACATCCAGACCATTTTCCAGCAGATCCGGGCGCCGGTTGGTCAGGACCACGTCGAGTTTCACCCGCGGGTTTTGCCGGCTGAACTCACTCAGTGCCGGCGCCAGGCGTTCGGTACCGAAGGTCAGGGGCGCGGTGATGCGCAAGATGCCGCTCGGTTCGTCCAGCGCCTGCTCGGCCAGGCGCTCGGAGTCGGCCACCAACCCCAACACTTCCAGGCAGCGCTGGTAATACGCGGTGCCGAACTCGGTCAGCCGCTGGCGCCGAGTGGTGCGGTTGAGCAGGCGTACACCCAGCCGTTGCTCCAGGGCCTTGAGGTGATTGCCGACCATGGTCGTGGACATTTCACACTGCAAGGCGGCGGCGGTCATGCTGCCGGTCTCCACCACTTTCACGTAGACAGTCATTGCCTGGAACAGGTCCATTATCAAGCTCTGCTTTTAAATGATTGAAGTTTTTCGGTGTTTATCCAGTTCTGGTGGCTAACCATACTGCAAAAACACCGACCCTTGCTGGAGCTTGATGTCATGACCGCCGCCTGCCTGATGAGCACTTACCAACCCTTGGCCTTGAGTTTCAACAAGGGCCTGGGCACTCGCCTGTGGGATCAGGGCGGTCGCGAATACCTGGATGCGGTCGCTGGTGTGGCGGTGACCAATGTCGGCCACTCCCACCCGAAAATCGTTGCCGCCATTACCGAACAGGCCGGGTTGTTGCTGCACACCTCGAACCTCTACAGCATCGACTGGCAACAGCGGCTGGCGCAGAAACTGACGCGGCTGGCGGGCATGGACCGGGCGTTCTTCAACAACTCCGGGGCCGAAGCCAACGAAACCGCACTGAAAATCGCCCGGCTGCATGGTTGGCACAAGGGTATCGAGCAGCCGCTGGTGGTGGTCATGGAGAACGCGTTCCATGGCCGCACCCTTGGCACCTTGTCGGCCAGCGACGGCCCGGCGGTACGCCTGGGGTTCAACAAGCTGCCGGGGGACTTCGTCAAAGTACCGTTCGGCGACCTCGACGCGCTGGACAAGGTGCAACAGGCTTTTGGCTCGCGGATCGTGGCGGTCCTGATGGAGCCGATCCAGGGCGAAAGCGGCGTGCAACTAGCGCCACCGGGCTATCTCAAAGCCGTGCGCGAACTGTGCAACCGGCGCTCATGGCTGATGATGCTCGATGAAATCCAGACCGGCATCGGCCGCACCGGCCAGTGGTTCGCGTTCCAGCACGAAGGCATCGTCCCGGACGTCATGACCCTGGCCAAAGGCCTGGGCAATGGCGTGCCCATCGGCGCGTGCCTGGCCCGTGGCAAGGCGGCCGAACTCTTCACGCCGGGCAGCCACGGCAGCACCTTTGGCGGTAATCCGTTGGCCTGCCGGGTCGGATGCACCGTGCTGGATATCGTTGAAGAACAAGGCCTGCTGGAAAACGCCCGGCTTCAGGGGGAACGCCTGCTCGAAAGATTGCGCACAGAACTGACGGGCAACCCGAACGTCTCGCAGATCCGCGGCCAGGGCCTGATGATCGGCATCGAACTCAAGCAACCGATCCGCGACCTGAGCCTGATCGCCGCCCGGGATCACGGCTTGCTGATCAACGTCACGCGGGGCAAGACCATCCGCCTGCTACCGCCGCTGACCATTGATGAGCGGGAGGTGGAGATGATTGTCAGAGGGGTGAGTGGGGTGGTGAAAGCGGGCTGAAGTTCGGCTCAGTAATGGTATCTGCACATCACGACGCGTATTTCGCCGTCTTCAACGGCGTAGACCAGACGATGTTCAGCCGTAATCCGGCGTGACCAGAATCCGCTCAAGTTATGCTTGAGCGGTTCGGGTTTTCCCAGACCGTCGAAAGGCTCGCGCTGGATAGCTTTGATCAACAGGTTGATACGTTTGAGTCCTGCCTTATCGTTCTGCTGGAACCAGAGATAATCGTCCCAGGCTTCAGGGGTGAACTCGATATTCATTCTTCAATCAGTTGCCTGGTTTTGGTTTTGCCCGCTCGCAGGTTACCGATTGATTTGATCAGGCGTTCAGCGTTGGCTGGGGAGCGCAGCAGATAAGCTGTCTCTTCGAGAGCGTTGTATTCGGCCAATGACATCATCACTACCGGCTCGCCTTTCTGACGGGTTACCAGTAGCGGGGCGCGATCTTCATTCACCCGGTCCATGGTTTGCGCCAAGTGTGCCCGAGCGTTGGTGTAGTTGATGGTTTCCATGTGATTGTCCTCGCTTGATGCAGAGAACGTACAGAAATGAGTACATGTTAGCAAGGCGATACCTACGAGTGGTTGTTGCGTGGAAAGTGCATCCACGCTTGTGTCGAGTATCGCCGAATGTTCCTCAGGACGTTTCCGTGACTGATGTAATCCCATCCTGAGCTACACGCCATCCATCAGGATTGTCTGACCACAGCTGCAAAAATTTACGAGTGATGAACCAGCGCCGCGATTTCCTCCCGATCCCGCAGACGGATTTTCCCACCGCAAAACTCCTCGAACAGTCGCTGATGCGCCGCATACCCACTTGACCCCTGCCGCTGGTGATAACTGCCCGCCCACTCCAGCAAGGCGATCAGCAACAGGTCTTGTTCATCGCGCCCGGCCTCGCGTTGTCGAATGTTGGCGACGCAATCCTCGTTCCCGACGCTCAGCCATATCAGCGCAGTTGCCCGTGGCAGGAGTTCGCAGGCGATCCAGCCATACACGCCTTCGATCACCCAGCGCTCTTGTTCGGCTGCGATCCGCGCCATGGTCAATGCTTCGGTTCGGGGGCGGGGGATGCTGTGTTCGTCGGACAGCCAGTGAATCCGGTCGAGATCGGTCCAGGGCACACGCAGTTGCTCGGCCAGCCGTTGCGCCAGCCAGCTCTTGCCCGAGCCGGAGTTGCCGATGATCAGCGTTCGGGTGAGGTTCATGAGAGACACCGATCAATAGTGGGGGCGAACCTGCTCGCGAAAGCAGTGCTTCAGTCAGCATTGATGCTGGATGTGCTGCTCTCATCGCGGGCAAGCCTACAGGTGCACCAGAATCCGCCGGCCTGTGCGCCTTGAGGTCCATCGGTAACTTGCCGCGCGTCACTGCTCATCATTACTGTAAGCCATTTTATAGTGTCAGTTTTTAGACATTGCCGTGATGTGGGAGGTTGTAGTGAGGGCGATCAGGTTGGCTCAGTTGTGAGTTGGGCTTACCTTTACTGCTGGGCTCAGGAAGTCTATGTGATAGCCAGAGGAACCGTCCCCAATTGCTATATGAACGCCATTAATCCCTTCGTTTGATTGAGAGTTGATTTTGTAGTTAATACTATTTGCGATTGTGTCGTTTACTCCAATAGCAAACTCAGTCAGCTTGAGGCCTCTAGGCCTCGCTGCAATTCAATAACCGTATTGCACTCAGCTCCTGCAACCGCCGTTGGTTTTAGTTTTTTTAGAATTAATCATGCTCGTTAGGTGTCTTGTACGAAGCTCTTGGTTATTTGTGTAAGTAGTGGCTGTAGTCCTCTTCTGAAAATTTAGTGTTCCACCGAATTTGGTTGTGATGGACGATCTGAAATCGTTAGGTTGGTCTATGGGGCTCTTCTTACAGGGGGGTATGCATTCAATCGTTAATAAGGGGATGTGTAGTGCAGGAATCAAAGAAGTATCTGACAGAGACATCCGTACACCAAGCCTTGTTACTGGCTGATCTAACAGAACCCGCTGCACCCGATCACGCCATTCGACTATTACTCAAGGAGGTCCTTCAAGGGTTAACGGATAAAGGCTGGCCACAAGCGCAAGTGCAGACGGGGCCGAGAATTGTTTCCGCTGAAGAAAACTACGGATTGCTTGGTTATGACCCATCTGAGATTACGCTTGGAAGTGCACACACTCGATGGGTTGACGAGTGGTCTCTGTTACGGACGCAAACCACTAGCCAAATTCCCTCTGCGCTTCAGCGAGCGGCCAAGCTACGACAACCAGGGCAGTCAATATTATTGGCCGCGCCTGGCATCACTTTTCGTCGCGACAGCCGGGATCGTTGGCATTGTGCGGAGCCGCATCAGATGGATATCTGGGTGCTCGGCGATCCTGAATTGTCGACGCATGAGCATTTGCTCTGCTTGGTCGGCGATATCCTCAAATCTGCCGTGCCTGATATGCCTTGGATCTTCAGTGATAGTCCGCATCACTACACTGAGGGCGGGATCGAAGTAAATCTGTTGAATGACGGCGTCCCTGTAGAGGTTCTGGAGTGCGGTCGAATTGCCAAATCATTATTGGAGCGACTGAAGATCGATCCTCTGCGTCATGGAGGACTGGCGCTGGGAATGGGGTTGGATCGCTTGACCATGCTGCGCAAAGGCATCCCGGATATTCGTTTGCTGCGTGATCAGAACGAACGCGTACAGGCCCAGATGCATGATCTGAATCCGTGGAGTGCCGTCTCTCGGTTGCCTTCGATTACTCGTGATATTTCGTTGGCGGTGACGCCGGGGCTCAGCGAGGAAGTGTTGACTGAAAGGATGTTGCAGGCCGCTGGCGATTGTTCAGATTGGATCGAGGAAATGCAGATCAAAGGGCGCTGGGCGTTCACAGAACTGCCTCTGCAGGCCATCGATCGCCTCGGATTGCTGCCGGGGCAGGAGAATGTGCTACTACGTGTTGTACTGCGTGATTGTTCGCGATCAATCACCACTGCTGAGGCGAATGCCTTGTATTCGAAAATCCAGGTGGCACTCCATGAAGGTGCGCCGGGGGCAGGTTACAGAATGGATTCCCCCAATATTTAACTGGCCACTTCGCGAGCAGGCTCACAGGATCTGGAAATAGTACACGCCAGAAATCCAGTGTGTGCGAGCCTGCTCGCCGCACTGTCGCTCCCACAGTTTTTTGTGGTGTCTTCTCTACCTCAATCATCACCGTCCGGCGCAATCATCCGGGTCTTCGGCGAGCCGTTCGAGTTGTGCTGATAGATGGTCTGCGGCTGCCCCAGGTCATTGAAATACACCTGGCCGATCCCCGCCGAGTTCCATAGCCGCTCACCGGCTTCGGCGTGCTCGGGCACGTGGGGCACGATGCGCATGCGTCGACGCTTGGTCAGCCAGTTCAGCGGTGAGCGTGGCGAGTACAGCCAGCGGTTGAGGCGGTCGAACCACTCAAGCAGGGTGGCCGGGAATTCATTCTTGATGCCGCTGCTGGTGACCTGCCAGATGCGCGGCCCGGCCTTGCGGTGGCGGATCAGCACTTCGTAGACGAAGGAATAGTGCACATCGCCCGACAGCACCACGTAGTTACCCGGGGTGCGCGAGTGGCGGAAAATATTCAGGATCACCTGTGCCGCGCCGCGATGGGCCATCCAGTTTTCCGCGTCCACCAGCAGTGGATAACCGCACCAGCTGAATACCCGCTGCACGGTTTCAATCAGCTTGACGCCGAAGATCGGCGCCGGCGAAACGATGATCGCACTCGGGTGGTCCAGCAGTTCCTGTTGCAGTTCACTGAGGGCTTCCCAGTCGAGCAAACCGGAAGGCTGCTTGAGGTTCATTTCGCTGCGCCAGCGTCGGGTGCGGGTGTCGATCACCACCATGGCCGGGGTGGTCGGCAGCACGTAATGCCAGTGCTGAAACTTAAGCAGATCATCGATCAAATCATCCTGAACCCTGCTGTCGAGGTGACGGTCGTGTGTGCTGGTGCTCAACGCTCCGGCCTTTTCCAGCACCGCAGTGAACGCATCCGGATTGTTGCCCCAGCCCTGGCACAACATATATGCCAGCAGCGCGTTGCCGATGATGCGCCGGGAGAACGGATGGCCGTAGGCGGTTTCCTCCCATTGCGCGCTAAGGTTCCAGTCATCGGTGATGTCGTGGTCGTCGAAAATCATCAGCGTCGGCAGATGCGCCAGTGCCCGCGCGACGCTGCCAAGGCCCGCCTTGAAGGCATCGATGTGCGTCTGTTCAAGGCTGTAGCGCTTGAGCCGCTCCGGCGTCAGCGTCGGTGCCTGGGGCGCGATCAGGGTCCAGGGCACTGGCGACCAGACCAGTACATACATGGCCATGACTTCGGCGAAGGTCACCAGATGATTGTCGGCGCTGCTGCTGGTGAAAATCGGCTTGCGCGCGCCACCGAAAAATCGCTCGCGCAGGGTTTCATTGCTTTGCAGTGCCGGCAGCAGATCAGCACGGTGGTAGTAACTGGCCGGATGCTCGTAGAGCCTGGCGCTGTCGCTGACCACGGCGCCTTCGAGATGTTCGCCGAACAGGCCCAAACGTTCGATCAAAGCGTGAATCGCCCGCAACATCGGCCCCGCGACATCGTCGGCGTAGACCTGATCGCCCGTCATCATCAGCAGTGCCGGGCGCTCCCCGGCGGCGTGTTCCTGCGCCAGTAACTGGTCGACGCACAGCAAGCCGTCTGTCGCCGGGTGATGAGGCTTGCGGCAAGAGCCGTGCAGCAACTGGTCGACCCGAGCGCGCAGGACGAAGTTCGGGCAACGGGCATCGCCATACAGCAGGTGCGGCGCCCAGTCGGCGATGCCTTGTTCTGTGCCATCGATCAACAGGTCATAGTCGACCGACTCGTCCCGGGGCAGGGCGCCGTCGAGTTGTACATCGATCAAGTGCACAAAGGCATGGGCACCCACTGCAATCACCGTGCATTGACCGGCATTCAGGCGGATATCGCCGACGCCCTGCAAGCGCAAGGTCAGCGCCAGCGCCCGGGAACCCACCAGCCACAGCACCAGCCGCGTGGGCTCCAGGCGCCGCAACAGCGGGCCGGCCAGGACTGGGGGCAAGGCATGATCATCAGGCAGTGGCTGCGTTTCGGACATCCGGGTTCAAGACTCTTGGGGCGTGGAAGCGGGCGATGATAGCGCAGGTGGTGGCGGGACTGGCCAGACGATCCCGTTTCTGTCTGTCACCAAATGAAAAGCCATTGTCGTCTGATGAGAAGCGTCCCGACAGGCCTCGACCTACAGTCCAATCAGCGCAATTCGATGCAACACGCCCATATTGCAGATTGGAGAATAAGAAAAATGGCCAAAGCCGTACGCTTCTACGAAACCGGTGGTCCCGAAGTTCTACGTTATGAGGACGTCGAAGTCGGCGAACCCGGTCCGGGTCAGGTTCGCCTTCGCCATGTGGCGGTTGGCCTGAACTATGCCGACACCTACTTCCGCAACGGCACCTACCCGATTCCGATGCCCAACGGCATGGGCGTCGAGGCCTCTGGCGTAGTCCAGGCCGTTGGTGAAGGGGTTACCAACGTCGAAGTCGGTGATCGCGTCACCTACACCGGTTTCCTCAACACCCTCGGCGCCTACAGCACCGAGCGCCTGATCGCGGCCGCGCCGCTGATCAAGCTGCCGGAAACCATCAGCTTCGAGACCGCTGCCGCGATGACCATGCGTGGCCTGACGTCCTCGTACCTGATGCGCCGCATCTATGACTTCAAGCCGGGTGACAGCATCCTGTTGCACGCCGCCGCTGGCGGTGTCGGCCTGATCGTTTCGCAGTGGGCCAAGTTGCTGGGCCTGAACGTGATCGGCACGGTGTCGACCGAGCAAAAGGCGGAAATCGCCCGGGCTCACGGTTGCGACCATACGATCAACTACAGCCATGAAGACGTCGCCGCTCGCGTTCGCGAACTGACCGATGGCGTGGGCGTCAACGTGGTGTTCGACAGCGTTGGCAAGAACACCTTCATGGGTTCGCTGGATTCGTTGAAACCCCGTGGCCTGATGGTTTGCGTGGGTACTGCTTCCGGACCGATCCCGGCGTTCGACCCGGTGATGCTGGCGATGAAAGGTTCGCTGTACCTGACCCGTCCGGCCCTGGCCAACTACATCAGCGACCCGGCCGAAAAAGCCGCGCTGGCCGGTGAGTTGTTTGACCACGTCGGCAGCGGCCGGATCAAGATCGAGATCAACCAGCACTACGCCTTGCAGGACGCCGTGCAGGCCCATCGCGACCTTGAATCGCGCAAGACTACCGGCTCATCGATTTTCGTCGTTTAGGGAGCGGCCAGCCATGAAAGTCGAACAATTGACCTGCTCCATCGGCGCCGAACTGATCGGCGTCAATCTGGCCGACGCGGTACACGACGACGGTCTGTTTGCCGAGATCCGCGCCCAGTTGCTCAAGCACCGCGTGGTGTTCCTGCGCGATCAGGACATCACCCGCGCCGAGCACGTAGCTTTTGCCCGGCGCTTCGGCGAGCTTGAAGATCACCCCGTCGCGGGCAGCGATCCGGAGCATCCGGGTCTGGTGCAAATCTACAAGCGTCCGGACCAGCCGGCAGACCGCTACGAAAACTCCTGGCACAGCGACGCCACCTGGCGTGATGCCCCGCCGATGGGCTGCGTATTGCGTTGCCTGGAGTGCCCGCCGGTGGGCGGTGACACCATGTGGGCCAACATGGTCGAGGCCTACGCACGTTTGCCCGAAGACGTGAAGGTCAAGATCGCCGACCTGCGTGCGCGCCACAGCATCGAAGCGAGCTTCGGCGCCGCCATGCCGATTGAAAAACGCCTGGCACTCAGGGAGCGGTTCCCGGATGCCGAGCACCCGGTGGTGCGCACTCACCCGGAAACCGGCGAGAAAGTGCTGTTCGTCAACGCCTTCGCCACGCACTTCAGTAACTACCATACCCCGGCGCGGGTAAGGTTCGGCCAGGACGCCAACCCCGGCGCGAGCGAGCTGCTGCGTTACCTGATCAGCCAGGCGTACATCCCCGAGTATCAAGTGCGCTGGCGCTGGAAGCCCAACAGCATCGCCATCTGGGACAACCGCAGTACCCAGCATTACGCCGTCATGGATTACCCGCCTTGCCATCGCAAGATGGATCGCGCCGGGATCATCGGCGACAAGACTTACTGATCCACGCCTCTGCATTCGCTCTCGTAAACACGCCTGCCCGGCGCGACTCCGGGTGGGCGGGACAATCATAAGAACTGGAGTAACCCATGCAATTTTTCGACGATTCCCTGCACCCCGAAAACATGGAAAAGGTAGTCATCACCGTGGCCCCGTACGGCCCGGAATGGATGCCGGAAGATTTCCCGGAAGACATCCCGCTGACCATGGACGAGCAAGTCCAGAAAGCGGTCGAGTGCTATGAAGCCGGCGCCACCGTGCTGCACCTGCATGTGCGTGAACTGGACGGCAAGGGCTCCAAGCGCCTGTCGAAATTCAACGAGCTGATCGCCGGTGTGCGTGAAGCCGTGCCAGACATGATCATCCAGGTCGGCGGCTCGATTTCCTTCGCTCCGGAAAGCGATGGCGAAGCGGCCAAGTGGCTGTCTGACGACACCCGTCACATGCTGGCCGAACTGACCCCTAAGCCGGATCAGGTCACCGTGGCGATCAACACCACCCAGATGAACATCATGGAGCTGTTGTACCCGGAGTACCTGAAAGGCACTTCCCTGGACAACCCGATGATCCACGCCGCCTACAGCGAAATGACCGTACCGGCGGGACCTGCCTGGGTTGCCGAACACCTCAAGCGCCTGATGGACAACGGCATCCAGCCACACTTCCAGTTGACCGGCATGCACGCCATGGAAACCCTCGAGCGCCTGGTGCGCCGTGGCGTTTACAAAGGCCCGCTGAACCTGACCTGGATCGGCATCGGCGGCGGTTTCGATGGCCCGAACCCGTTCAACTTCTTCAACTTCATCCACCGCGCGCCGGACGGTTGCACCCTGACCTCCGAGTCGCTGCTGAAAAACGTCATGCCGTTCAACACCATGTCGATGGCCATGGGCATGCACCCGCGTGTGGGCAACGAAGACACTATCATTGACCACAAGGGTGACCGTTTCGGCTCCGTTGCCCAGATCCGGCAAACCGTGCGCATTGCCCATGAACTGGGCCGTGAAATCGCCACCGGCAAAGAAGCCCGCGAGATCTACCGCATCGGCGTGCAGTACGAAACCATCGAAGAAACCCTGTTGGCCAACGGCATGGCCCCCAACCGCAAGGCTGGGCAGAAAGGTACTCCGCAACGCGGTTGACCGTGGGTCGGGACGAGAGGCCGTGACCTCTCGTCCGCCTGACCGTTACACGCTTGATAACAAAAATAAAACAAAGCTATTGAGGAGGCTGCATGGCCTTTCACCCAATCGCCGCTGACGATGACGACTCCAGCGGAGTCGGCGTTGCGCGCCAATATGCCTGGATCGTCTTTGCCTTGACGTTCGGTCTGTTGATTTCCGATTACATGTCGCGTCAGGTGCTGAACGCGGTATTCCCGCTGCTCAAGAGTGAGTGGGCATTGAGCGACGGACAGCTGGGTCTGCTCAGCGGCATCGTTGCCCTGATGGTCGGCCTGCTGACATTTCCCCTGTCGTTGATGGCCGACCGTTTCGGCCGGGTCAAGAGCCTGGCGCTGATGGCGTTCCTGTGGAGCGTGGCGACCCTGGGTTGCGCGCTGGCCCAGGACTACCAGCAGATGTTCATCGCGCGGTTCATGGTCGGCGTCGGCGAAGCGGCCTACGGCAGCGTGGGCATCGCGGTAGTGATTTCGGTGTTCCCCAAACACATGCGGGCCACCCTGGCCAGTGCCTTCATGGCCGGTGGGATGTTCGGTTCGGTGTTGGGCATGGCTTTGGGTGGTGCGATCGCCGCCAAGCTGGGCTGGCGCTGGTCGTTCGCCGGCATGTCGCTGTTTGGCCTGTTTCTGGCGGTGCTCTATCCGCTCATCGTCAAGGAAGCGCGCATTGCGCCCAAGCGTGCAGCTCAGTTGGCGAACAAGGTGGCAGCGGTCAAGCGTCCGTTGTCTACGTTGTGGTCCAGCCGTTCGGTGGTGGCGACCTACATCGGCAGCGGCTTGCAGTTGTTCGTCGGCGGTACGGTGATGGTGTGGATTCCCAGCTACCTCAACCGCTACTACGACATGCCCACCGACAAGGCCGGTGGCATGGCGGCGATCATCGTGTTGTGCAGCGGCGCGGGGATGATCCTGTGCGGCATGCTCAGCGACCGCCTGTGTCGCAACTCGCCGGAGCGCAAGGTCAGCCTGGCCATCGGCTTTTGCCTGGGCAGTTGCCTGCTGCTGTCGGCGGCCTTTGCCTTGCACGCAGGGCCGGTGCAACTGGCGCTGATCTGTCTGGGCATGGCGATTGCCACCGGCACCACCGGCCCCGCCGGCGCGATGGTTGCCAACCTGACCCATTACTCGGTCCACGGTACGGCGTTCGCCACGCTGACCCTGGCCAATAACCTGCTGGGTCTGGCACCCGGGCCGTTCCTGACTGGCCGTGTGTCCGACCTCATCGGCCTGCATGCCGCTTTCCAATTAGTGCCACTGGTCAGCCTCGCGGCGGCAGCGGTGTTCTTCTATGCCAAGTGTCATTACCAAAAAGATATCGCCCGGCTTGAGGGTCAGAGCTTGCCTGAGCCCGTCAGTGCCGCCGGGATAGAGGTGAAGTTGTGAGTCGTCGTTTACGTATTGATGTGTTTTTCGATTTTATCTGCCCCTGGTGCCTGATCGGCAAACGCCAACTGGAGCACGCGCAGGTGCAGTTTCGCAGTCGCCACCCGGATGTGCAGATCACTACGGTGTGGCACGGTGTGCAGTTGCTGCCGCAGATACCGGTGGAAGGTGAACCCTTCGCCGATTTCTATCGCAAGCGCCTGGGCAATGCCGACGCAATGACCATGCGCCAAAACCAGGTACAGCAGGCTGCCAGTGCAGTCGGACTGGCCATCGATCTCAGCCGTATCGAGACGATGCCCAACACCGCCGACGCCCATCGCTTGTTCGAGCGTGCCAGCGCACTGGGTAATGCCAGCCAGCGTGAAATGTTGCTCGAACGACTGTTCGCCGCTTATTTCCTGAGGCGCGAAAACCTCGGTTGCCGTGAGACCTTGCTTGCCATCGCCCGCTCCTGCGGCGTGTCCCAGGACGGCTTGCTCGATTGCCTGAAGGGCGATGCCACGCCGTTTGAAGGCTCCCCTGGCGCGACCAGTGGTGTGCCGAGCTTCAAATTCGACAACCGCCTGACGGTGATCGGCGCACAGCCTGCCCAGGCGCTGCTCGGGGCCATGACCGAAGCCCTCAAGGAACATGATCGCGAGCGGCAGCCAGCATGACCCGGCGCATTCCCGTGCCAGCCGGCAAGTACCCGCAGGCCGGTGGCCGGGCGCTGTTCGAATTCGAAGACAAAAGCCTGGCGCTGTTCAACGTCGACGGGCAGTTGTTTGCCATTGACGACAGCTGCCCGCACCAGGGTTCTTCGCTATGCGCAGGGCGTCTTGAGGGCCGGGTGATTCAATGCCTCGCCCATGGTTTGCGCTTCGATTTGCACAGTGGTTACCTGCTCAATTCCAGGCAGGTCAAAGTCACCAACTACCCGGTCGAGATCATCGACGGCCAGGCGTTTATCGTCATCGCAACCGAGGAGTCCGCGCCATGAGCGCCATTGCTCTCACCCGTATCCACACTCGCACGCGCGAACTGGCACCGGGACTTATCGTCAGTCTGATTGTCGCGGCCGCCGCGTCGTTTCTGTCCGAGCACTACGGTGCGCCGGTCATGCTGTTTGCCTTGTTGCTGGGCATGGCCCTGAATTTTCTCGCCGATGACGGCCCCTGCAAGGCCGGTATCGAGTTCACCGCCCGCACCGTGTTGCGCATTGGCGTGGCACTGCTGGGCATGCGCATCACCCTGGAGCAAATGGCGGCGTTGGGCTGGAAGCCGATAGCGCTGGTGGTGATCCTGGTGGTGGTGACCATCAGCGTGTCTGTGATCGCCGCCAAGGCCCTGGGCTTCCAGCGCCTGTTCGGCATGCTCACCGGCGGCGCGACGGCCATCTGCGGTGCCTCGGCGGCCCTGGCACTGGCAGCGGCGCTGCCGAACCATCCGCAGAAAGAGCGCGCCACACTGTTCACGGTCATCGGCGTTTCGGCGCTGTCGACGCTGGCAATGATCGTCTACCCGATGATCGCCAACTGGCTGGAGTTGTCACCGCAGGTGGCGGGGGTGTTCCTCGGCGCCACGATCCACGACGTGGCCCAGGTGGTCGGTGCCGGCTACAGCATGTCGACCGAGACCGGCGACACGGCCACGGTGGTCAAGCTGATGCGCGTTGCCATGCTGCTGCCGGTGATCGTCACCGCGGCGATGATCACCCGCATGCAAGGCGCCGATCCGACGGGCAAGCGCCCGCCGCTGTTGCCGTGGTTCGCCGTCGGCTTTCTGATTCTGGCCTGCATCAACAGCACCGGCTGGATAGCGCCTGCGGTGCAGGGATCGGTCAACGAACTGTCGCGCTGGTGCCTGGTGATTTCCATCAGTGCCCTGGGCATGAAGACCCGGCTCAAGGAGCTGGCGGCGGTCGGGATCAAACCGATTCTGCTGATGGTCGGGGAGACGGTGTTCCTGGTCGTGCTGGTGCTNCCTGGGCATGAAGACCCGGCTCAAGGAGCTGGCGGCGGTCGGGATCAAACCGATTCTGCTGATGGTCGGGGAGACGGTGTTCCTGGTCGTGCTGGTGCTCTTGTTGCTGCGTTGGGGCCTCTAATTGGCAGGCTGACACAAAACCTGTGGGAGCGAGCTTGCTCGCGATAGCGGTTTCACATTCAACACTCATGGCGGCTGACACACCGCCATCGCGAGCAAGCCCGCTCCCACAGGGNAAACCTGTGGGAGCGAGCTTGCTCGCGATAGCGGTTTCACATTCAACACTCATGGCGGCTGACACACCGCCATCGCGAGCAAGCCCGCTCCCACAGGGGTGGTGTTCCAACTTCGCGCATTCTGGGCATGAAGACCCGGCTCAGGGAGCTGGCGGCGGTCGGGATCAAACCGATTCTGCTGATGGTCGGGGAGACGGTGTTCCTGGTGCTGTTGTTGCTTCGCTGGGGGCTCTGAACGTCGGTTGATACAAAACCTGTGGGAGCGAGCTTGCTCGCGATAGCGGTTTCACATTCAACACTCATGGCGGCTGACACNAAACCTGTGGGAGCGAGCTTGCTCGCGATAGCGGTTTCACATTCAACACTCATGGCGGCTGACACACCGCCATCGCGAGCAAGCCCGCTCCCACAGGGATGGTGTTCCAACTTCGCGCATTCTGGGCATGAAGACCCGGCTCAAGGAGCTGGCGGCGGTCGGGATCAAACCGATTCTGCTGATGGTCGGGGAGACGGTGTTCCTGGTCGTGCTGGTGCTGTTGTTGCTTCGCTGGGGGCTCTGAACGTCGGTTGATACAAAACCTGTGGGAGCGAGCTTGCTCGCGATAGCG
>NZ_LMHY01000003.1 GCF_001429045.1 Pseudomonas sp. Root71
AGACGAATGACCCGGCTATTCCTTCGACATCCAGACGAATGACCCGGCTATTCCTTCGACATCCGAGGAGATCGTGTTCTTTTCCGCGAAGGCTCTGGCCTCGACCGCGGACATCCTSAGCGGCATCGGGCTCGGAGCCCCCGACCCCACCGAAGCCGCGCTACAGACCAACCCCCTGCCGTCGTACATCGACCCTGCATCCATGAACGTCAGCACGTCCGGCATCGGCGTCGGCAACAACGTCTTCCAGGGCGATAACCTGGCGGCCATCAGCGCCGCCGATGAAAGYTTCGTGATCAATCCAGAGACCCTGCTGACGGGCATGAAGGTCTTCATCGACAACTCCGTGGCGGGTTACAACACGGCGACCGAAGACCTGTACTACAGGATCTACTACGCCGATGGCACGTTTTCGGACCGCGTCGAGGTGAACACCCTGACGCCGGAGGCTGGCGGACAGGTGTCCTTCCTCGTCGAGAAGGCGGGTGCGTCACTGATCGACGCCGTTCAGCTGACGATGGGCCGGGGCGATATCAAGATCCCGGTGATCCAGTTCATTCAGCAGAGCGAGAGTCTGGCCAGCGATGTCCAGCTGGCGTTCAGCGCGACGCTGACGGACAAGGATGGGGACTCGGCGACCAGTACATTTGACGCCAACCTGTTCGCCAACGACCCGGCCAACGCCCCCTTCGACTTCACACTGGTGGGCACGATCGGTGAGCAGGATGCGTTCAACATCGATCTGTCAGTCAATGAAAACCTGTACCAGGTCACCGGCTTCGATACGGGTTCAGGCGTGCAAGACAAGCTGGTGCTCAACGGCGACCCGAACGCCGTTGTCCAATCGATCGATAACACCGGTGCAGACGGCGTCGTGACGGTTGCCGAGACTGGCGGACAAACAACGACCATCACCGTGGTCGGGGCCCATGTCGAGAGTACCGATATCTTTTTTGGCAGTGCTTGAGGCTTTGCGCGTGAACAGATGCGAGGGAGGCCTAGGAAACCACCCTCGCATTCTTTTTGCGGTCCGATACGAGATTCGCATGATCGCATGATCGCATCCGCTAACGCAGAGAGGTGAAATGCGTCGCCCCTCAAGGTGACGGTAGATAGCCCATCACACGTGACTCGCCCATCAGCAGCGGACGATTCAGTTCCGCGCAAGCGCGCAGGTACTCGGCCACCAGGGTGACCCGCTTCAGCTTGCGCAGGTCCTCGCTGTAATACATCCAGAACTGCCGCGTGACCTCCACTTCACCCGGCAGCACTTCGCACAGGCGGGGATCGGGGCCGGCGAGGAAGCAAGGCAGGATGGCCAGCGCCCGCCCTTCCAGGGCTGCGTGGTAATGGGCGACCACGCTGGTGCTGCGCAGGCGGCTGTTGGCGCCGGGCATCAGGTCGTTCAGGTAGAGCAGCTTGAAGCTGAAGGCCAGGTCCTCGACATAGGTTACGAACGAGTGGCCGGCCAGGTCCTCGCGACAGCCGATCGGCGGATGATTGGCCAGGTACTCCGGCGTCGCATACAGGCGCAGGCGGTAGTCGCACAATCGCGAGCACACATAGGGACCGCGCTCGGGGCGTTCCAGGGTGATGGCGATGTCCGCCTCGCGCCGTGACAGGTTGATGAAATGCGGGACCGGCAAAATGTCCACCGAAATATTCGGATAGTGCTCGAGGAAGTGACTCATCTGCGCAGTGATGAAACAGGTCCCGAAGGCTTCGGTACAGCCGATGCGCAGATGCCCGGAGAGCCCCCCCGTGGTGCCGAAAACCTGCTCGCAGGCTACCAGCAGCGTACTTTCCAGGGATTCGGCGTGGCCGACCAGACGCTGCCCCTCCACGGTCAGGACAAAACCGGAAGTCCGCGATTTCTCGAACAGCAGGGCGCCCAGGCACTGCTCCAGGGCGCGGATGCGCCGTGACACCGTGGTGTAGTCCACTCCCAGGCGGCGGGCCGCACCGCTGGCGGTGCGAGCACGGGCAACTTCGAGGAAGAAGCGCAAGTCGTCCCAGTTCAGTGGGGGCTGCGTTGTGCGTTTTTGCATATCCATCGGGCTTTTCTGCCAATACATATGGGAAATATGCACTTATATACTCGCATCTCACCCAGCTTGGCCAGCGTCGTTTTCGGGCCAGGAAAGCCCCCCACCCCAATAATAAATATCGAGGGCTGACAGCATGAACGCATGGATAAAAACCGGCTTTCACGCCGGACACAAGCAGCTGCGCAACAGCGCAATCGCGGCCACGATTCTCGTCTGCCGTGGGCCCGCCCTCCTGCACCGCCCTCTCTGCACCACAAGGTCAACCGGGCGGCAATAACTCCAGCACATCAGCATTCAGGCGGCGTCCCGCATCGGGTCGCTGCCCGGGTACCCGTACGCCCCTCAAAAGGCCGAACAACAAAAACAACTAGAAATGCGGAGCCTCACCATGACGACCGACCATCCGAACCACGTCCTGACCTGTGCACTGGTCAGGGCCAACCCAAAGTTCCAGCGCCTGGCGCGCCAGCGTGCACTGCTGGCCTGGTCACTGAGCGGCGCGGTACTGGCCATCTACTACAGCTTCATCATGGTGGTGGCTTTCGCCCCTGCCTGGCTGCACCTGCCGCTGTACGACGGCAGTCACCTCAGCCTCGGCATGCCAATCGGCGTGACGATCATCCTGTTGTCCTGGCTACTCACCGCCTGGTACGTGCACAGCGCCAACACCCGCTTCGACGTACTCAGTTCGCAGATCCTGCAGGAGTCCCGCGCATGAAACGCCTGTCCGCCCTGCTCGCCCTCAGCCCTGTGCTGGCCCATGCCGAGCCCATCATTGCGCAGAAGCAACCACTCAACTTGCACGCCATCGGCATGTTTTTCGTCTTCGTCCTGGCCACCCTGCTGATCACCTGGTGGGCGGCACGACGCACCCGTTCCGCCGCCGATTTCTATAGCGCCGGTGGCGGTATCACCGGCTTCCAGAATGGCCTGGCCATCGCCGGTGACTACATGTCGGCGGCCACTCTGCTGGGCCTGTCGAGCCTGGTATTCGCCAAGGGCTACGACGGTTTCGTCTACATCATCGGCTTCTTCGTCGGCTGGCCCATCGTCACCTTCCTGATGGCCGAGCGCTTGCGCAACCTGGGGCGCTACACCTTCGCCGACATCGTCTCCTACCGCCTCGATCAAACCCGCGTGCGCAGCTTCGCCGCCCTCGGATCGCTGACCGTGGTCTGCTGCTATCTGGTGGTGCAAATGGTCGGCGCCGGTCAACTGATCAAACTGCTGTTCGGTCTCGACTACCGCACGGCGGTGGTGGTAGTCGGACTGTTGATGCTGGTCTACGTGATCTTCGGCGGCATGCTCGCCACCACATGGGTACAGATCACCAAGGCGGTCCTGCTCCTGGCGGGCGGCACCACCCTGGTGCTGATGGCCCTGAGTCGCTTCGACTTCAGCTTCGAGAACCTGGCCGCCCAGGCGGTGGCCGCGCATGCCAGCGGCGTGCAGATCATGGGCCCGGGCACCTTGCTGGCCGACCCGATCAACGCGGTGTCCCTATCCCTTGGACTGGTCTTCGGCATTGCCGGCCTGCCGCACATCCTGATGCGCTTCTTCACTGTGCCCAATGCCAAGGAGGCGCGTAAATCCGTACTGTTCGCCACGGTGTTCATCGGTTTCTTCTTCCTGGTGGTCTGCGTCCTGGGCTATACCGCCATCGTCATCGTCGGCACGGATCCTCAGTTCTACGTCGATGGCAAGATCGGCGGGGCCATGATTGGCGGCGGCAATATGGTGGCCATGCACCTGGCGAAGGCGGTGGGCGGCAACCTTTTTCTCGGTTTCCTCTCTGCCGTGGCTTTCGCCACCATTCTCGCCGTGGTGGCCGGCCTGGCCCTGGCCGGTGCCTCGGCCATCTCCCATGACCTTTACGCGTCGGTATTGAAGAAGGGCTGCGCCGACGAGAAGAAGGAAATGCGCGTGTCGCGCATCGCCACCATCTGCCTGGGCATCGTTGCGATTGCCCTCGGCATTCTGTTCGAGGGCCAGAACATCGCCTTCCTGGTCGGCCTGACGTTCGGCATCGCCGCCTCGGCGAATTTCCCGGTACTGATCATGGCGATGTACTGGGGCGGCCTGACCACCCGCGGCGCCCTCTATGGCGGCCTGACCGGCCTGATCAGCGCACTGGCCCTGGTGATCGGTTCGCCGTCGGTGTGGGTCGGTGTACTGGGGCATGCCCAGGCGCTCTTCCCTTACGACCAGCCAGCGCTGTTCTCCATGCCACTGGCCTTCCTGGTCATAGTGGTCGCTTCCAGGCTGGACCGCAGCGAACGCGCCGACCGCGAACGCGCCGCCTATGCCGACCAGTTCGTCCGTGCCCAGACCGGCCTTGGAGCTGCCATGGCCAGCAGTCACTGACGCTGCTTTTTCCGGGGCTGACACCCCGAGCGCGAGTCCGCTCCTTTGCTTCGCGCTTTTTTACGCCCGACCTGCGCCGCTCGGCGCAGGACACCCCAAAAGCGCCCTTCCCTCGCCAACTCCAAACGGCGCGGGAGCGGCTCGTCGACAACAAAAACAACAAAAGGCAACCCATGAAACCCACCACCCTCACCCTGTTCCTGGCCGGCACCGGTCTCGCCGCACAGGCTCACGCCGACTTCTTCGCAGACAGCACGGCCAGGCTGGAAACGCGCAACTTCTACTTCAACCGCGACTTCCGCCAGGCAAATGCCGCCCAGTCCAAGCAAGAAGAATGGGCCCAGGGTTTCCTGCTGCGCTACGAATCCGGTTATACCGACGGCATGATCGGCGTCGGTGTCGATGCCCTTGGCCAGCTCGGCGTCAAGCTCGACTCCAGTCCCGATCGCTCCGGCTCCGGCCTGCTCAAACGCGATAACGAGCCGCCCAAGCGTGCCAAGGACGAGTATGGCGAACTGGGCCTGACGGCCAAGTTCAAAGCGTCCAACAGCGTACTCAAGCTCGGCACCCTGACCCCGAAGTTGCCGGTACTGCTGGCCAATGACTCGCGCCTGCTGCCACAAACATTTCGCGGTGGCCAGTTGAACGTCCAGGAGATCAAAGGCCTGAGCGTCGATGCCGGGCGCGTGGATCGGGTCAACCAGCGCGACTCCTCAAACTACGAAAAAATGTCGATCACCACCACCGGCGCCAAGGGCATTGTCAGTGGCCAGGCCCGCAGCGACGCCTTCAATTTCGCCGGCCTTGCCTACCAGTGGAGCGACCGGCTGAACACCGGCTACAACTATGGCGGCCTGGACGACTTCTACCACCAGCACCAGTTCAGTCTGGTCCACGTGCTGCCGCTGGGCGCAGGCCAGACGCTCAAGAGCGACCTGCGCTACGCCCGCTCCACCGACGACGGCAACAGCAACATCGACAACAACGCCTTTGGCGCCATGTTCACCTATTCCCTCGGCGGCCATGCCTTGGGTCTGGGCTACCAACGCATGAGCGGCGACACCGGCTTTGCCTACGTCAATGGCAGCGATGCCTTCCTGGTCAACTTCGTGCAGATCAACGATTTCGCCAACAAGGACGAGCGTTCCTGGCAGGCGCGCTACGACTACAACTTCGCGGCGCTGGGCATTCCCGGCCTGACCTTCATGACCCGCTACCTGTCCGGCGACAGCATTGATCTGGGCGCCGGCAAGCCCGACGGCCGCGAATGGGAGCGCGACACCGACGTCGGCTACGTAGTGCAGAGCGGCCCGCTGAAAAACGTTGGTCTGAAGTGGCGCAACGCTACGGTGCGCAGCGCCCACTTCGGTAACGATCTCAACGAGAACCGCCTGATCCTCAGCTATACCCTGGCGCTCTGGTAAGCCCCCGCACAAGGCGGGCGCTGCTTGCATCGTTTGACGGTGCGGGCAGCGCCCGCCTTGTGCATTCCTGGCGCATCGGGGATGCCGCAAGCCTGTGCTTTTTTGCACAACGCACGGGACTTTTTGAGCATTCTTATTTGATTTATGCCTGCCTATACTCGATTCAACCGCCTGGTCATGAACCAGGTCAGTCCCAATAAAAATAAACAGGGCACCCACCGTGAAGCCATTCTTGCTTGCCGTTGTCTCCCCACTTTCAGGTACTCGCGCGCGTCTCGGGAGACTGCAATGAACAACAACTGCCAACCCTTCCTGGCCGCTCGCGACTTCCTGCTGGCCCACCGTACCGACTACGCCACCGCCGTGCGTGACTTCCGCTGGCCGCAGCTGAGCGAATTCAATTGGGCGCTGGATTACTTTGACGCCATGGCCGAGGGCAACCAGGCCAATGCCCTGTGGATCGTCGAAGAGGACGGCAGCGAACAACGCTACAGCTTCCAGCAACTGGCCGCGCGCTCCAACCAGGTGGCCAATCACCTGCGCGCCCTGGGCGTGCGCCGCGGCGAACGCATCCTGCTGATGCTCGGTAACGACGTGGCCCTGTGGGAAACCATGCTGGCCGCCTTCAAGCTCGGCGCCGTGGTCATTCCCGCCACCGCCCTGCTGACCCCCGAAGACCTGCGCGACCGCATCGAGCGTGGTCATGTTTCCCACCTGGTGGTCGGTAGCGCCCATGTCGACAAGTTCGTCGGGCTGGGTGAAGGCTGCAGCCGCATCTGCGTCGGTCCGTCACCCGCCGGCTGGACCCCGCACAGCGCCGCCAGCGAACATTCCGAGCAGTTCGAAACCGAGGGCCGCACGCTGGCCACCGACCCGATGCTGCTGTACTTCACCTCCGGCACCACCTCCAAGCCGAAGATGGTGCTGCACAGTCACCAGAGTTACCCGGTCGGCCACCTCTCGACCATGTACTGGATCGGTCTGCAGCCGGGCGACCTGCACCTGAACATTTCGTCCCCGGGCTGGGCCAAGCACGCCTGGAGTTGCCTCTTCGCACCCTGGAATGCCGGTGCCTGCATCTTCATCCACAACACCGCACGCTTCAGCGCGCCCGCCCTGCTCGGCGTGCTGGAACGCTACGGCGTTACCAGCCTGTGCGCGCCGCCAACCGTGTGGCGCATGCTGATCCAGGAAGACCTGGCCAGTTACAAGGAGCGCTTGAAACTGCGAGAACTGGTGGGCGCCGGTGAGCCGCTCAACCCGGAGATCATCGAGCAGATCCTGCATGCCTGGGGCCTGTTGCTGCGCGACGGCTTCGGTCAGTCGGAAACCACCGCCCTGGTCGGCAACACGCCTGGCCAGCGGCTCAAGCCGGGGTCCATGGGCCGTCCGCTGCCAGGCTACCGGGTGACCATGCTCGACCCTGATGGCGTGCCGGGCAACGAAGGCGAGGTGGCCCTGCCGCTGGACGTGCGTCCGCTCGGCCTGATGCTGTGCTACGAGGACAGCCCGGAAAAGACCGCCGAAGTGATGCGCGACGGCTACTACCGCACCGGCGACACCGCGCAGATCGACGAAGAGGGCTACATCACCTTCGTCGGCCGTGCCGACGACGTGTTCAAGGCTTCCGACTACCGCATCAGCCCCTTCGAGCTGGAAAGCGCGCTGATTGAGCACCCGGCGGTGATGGAAGTGGCCGTGGTGCCAAGCCCCGACCCGGTGCGCCTGGCAGTGCCCAAGGCCTATCTGATCCTGGCCCATGAAGCCCAGGGCAGCCACGAACTGGCCGGCAGCATCTTCGCGTTCGCCCGCGAGCACCTGGCGCCCTACAAGCGGGTACGGCGCATCGAATTTGTCAACGAGCTGCCCAAGACCATCTCCGGAAAGATCCGCCGGGTGGAACTGCGGCAAATGGAAATGCAGCGCCGCCAGAGCGACGCACGTGGCCCGCGGGAATACTTCGAAGAAGACTTCCCGCAACTCAAGGGCTGAACCCCGGGCCGGCACGCCGGCCCTTCCTGACCTAAACCCGACCGCTCGGCCAACCACGCCGAGGGGCCTCATTCGACCTAAAGAAAGCAGACAGGACCCGTAAATGACCTCTTCCATCATTCCCAGCGTCAAGCTTCTGATCAACGGCGAGTTCGTCGAATCGCGCAGCACCCAGTGGCGCGACGTGGTCAACCCGGCTACCCAGGAAGTCCTGGCCCGCGTCCCCTTCGCCACCGCAGAGGAAATGAACGCCGCCGTTGCCAGCGCCAAACAAGCTTTCAAGACCTGGCGCAAGACCCCGATCGGTGCCCGTGCCCGTGTCTTCCTCAAGTACCAGCAACTGATCCGCGAGAACATCAAGGAACTGGCCGCCCTGCTGACCGCCGAGCAAGGCAAGACCCTGCCGGATGCCGAAGGTGACGTGTTCCGCGGCCTCGAAGTGGTCGAGCACGCCGCCAGCATCGGTAACCTGCAGATGGGCGAACTGGCCAACAACGTGGCCAACGGCGTCGACACCTACACCCTGCTGCAACCCCTGGGAGTGTGCGCCGGCATCACCCCGTTCAACTTCCCCGCGATGATCCCGCTGTGGATGTTCCCGATGGCCATTGCCACCGGCAACACCTTCGTCCTCAAGCCGTCCGAGCAGGACCCGCTGGTGACCATGCGCCTGGTGGAACTGGCGTTGGAGGCCGGTGTGCCCAAGGGCGTGCTCAACGTCATCCACGGCGGCGTCGACGCGGTGAACCTGATCTGCGACCACCCGGACATCAAGGCCGTGTCCTTCGTCGGCTCGACCAAGGTCGGCACCCACGTCTACAACCGCGCCACCCAGAACGGCAAGCGCGCGCAGTGCATGATGGGCGCGAAGAACCACGCCATCGTCCTGCCCGATGCCAACAAACAGCAGACTCTCAACAACCTGCTGGGCGCCTCCTTCGGCGCCGCCGGCCAGCGCTGCATGGCCCTGCCGGTGGTGATCCTCGTGGGTGAAGCGCAAACCTGGCTGCCGGACCTGATCGAACGGACCAAGACCCTCAAGATCAATGGCGGCACCGAGCCGGGCACCGACATCGGCCCGGTGATTTCCTGCGCCGCCCTGGACCGCGTCAACGGCCTGATCGCCAGCGGCGTCGAAGAAGGCGCCAGGCTCGAACTGGACGGACGCAACCCGAGCGTGCCGGGCTACCAGGACGGCAACTTCGTCGGCCCGACCATTTTCTCCGGCGTCACCGCGCAAATGTCCGTGTACCGCGAAGAGATCTTCGGCCCGGTGCTGTGCGTCATGCACGCCGCCAACCTGGACGAGGCGATCGAGATCATCAATGCCAACCCGAACGGCAACGGCACTGCCCTGTTCACCCGTTCCGGCGCTGCCGCGCGTCACTTCCAGGAAGAGATCGACGTCGGCCAGGTCGGCATCAACGTGCCGATCCCGGTACCGGTCCCGCTGTTCTCCTTCTCCGGTTCGCGCGCCTCCAAGCTGGGCGACCTGGGTCCCTATGGCAAGCAAGTGGTGACCTTCTACACCCAGACCAAGACGATCACCCAGCGCTGGTTCGACGAGGACGACACCGGCGGCGCGGTGAACACCACCATCACCCTGAAATGACCTTGGCCGGCCGGCGCCCGGCGTCGGCCGACGACAAGCGTGCAGGATTTCCTGCGCCACTGCCCCCCTATCGTAAAAGGTAGCCAACATGCATATCGGATTTCTCGGCCTCGGCAACATGGGCGGCCCAATGGCCCGCAACCTGCTCAAGGCTGGCCACAGCCTGACCGTCTTCGATCCCTTCCCCCAGGCAGTCGCCGCCCTGGTGGAGGCCGGCGCCCGCGCCGCCGACTCGCCCGCCGCCGTGGCCAAGGCCGGGGTTGAGGTGATCATCACCATGCTGCCGACCGCCGACCACGTGAAGCAGGTCTATCGCGGCAAGGACGGCCTGCTGGCCAATATCGGTCCAGGCGTGTTGCTGATCGACAGTTCGACGATCGACCCGCTGAGCACCCGCGAGGTGGCCAAGTACGCCCTTGCCCAAGGCAACCCAATGCTCGACGCACCGGTTTCCGGCGGCACCGGCGGCGCCGCGGCAGGCACCCTGACCTTTATGGTCGGCGGCCCGGACAGTGTGTTCGACCAGGCCCTGCCGATCCTCTCGGCCATGGGCAAGAACATCGTGCACTGCGGCGCGGCAGGCAACGGCCAGGTGGCCAAGATCGCCAACAACATGCTGCTTGGCATCTCCATGGTCGGCGTCGCCGAAGCCATGGCCCTGGGTGTATCCCTCGGGATGGACGCCAAGGTACTGGCCGGGATCATCAATACCTCCAGCGGTCGCTGCTGGAGCTCGGAGGTCAACAACCCGTTCCCGGGCGTAATGGAAAACGCGCCGGCCTCACGCGGCTACAGCGGCGGATTTGGCAGCGACCTGATGCTCAAGGATCTGGGCCTGGCCACCGAAGCGGCCAGGCACGCGCGTCAACCGGTGGCGCTCGGTGCCGTAGCCCAGCAGCTGTACCAGACCTTCAGCCTGCAAGGTAACGGCGGCCTGGACTTCTCCGCCATCATCAACCTGTTCCGCGGGGAAGCCTGAGCATGAGCGAGCAGCAAGCCCCGGTGCTGGCCAGCGTACGCAACCGCGTCGGCCACCTGACACTGAATCGGCCAAGCGCGTTGAACACCCTGGACCTGCCCATGGTGCGCCTGCTCTGCCGGCACCTGTGGGCTTGGGAACAGGACCCGCAGATCGTCGCCGTGACCATTCGCGGCGCCGGTGAAAAGGCCTTCTGCGCCGGCGGCGACATTCGCATGCTGTACGACAGCTACAAGGCCGGCGATAACCAGCATGAGCTGTTCCTCGAGGAGGAATACGCCCTCGACGAGTACCTGCATGGCTACACCAAGCCCGTGCTGGCGCTGCTCGATGGTTTCGTCCTTGGTGGTGGCCTGGGCCTGGCCCAGGCCGCCTCGCTGCGGGTGATCACTGAGCGCACGCGGATGGGCATGCCGGAAGTCGGCATCGGCTTTTTCCCCGATGTCGGTGGCAGCTATTTCCTGCCGCGCCTGCCGGGGGAACTGGGAACCTACCTGGGTATCACCGGCTGCCAGGTGCGTGCCGCCGATGCTCTCTATGCGAACCTTGCCGACTACTACCTGCCCAGCGAACGGCTGGCCGAACTGGATGCCTGTCTCGACCACCTGAACTGGACCGCTGCGCCCGACGAAGACTTGCACGACCTGCTTGCCGACATGGCCACAGAGCGTCTTGCCGGGTCCGAGCTCAAGGCCTGTCGCCTGGCGATCGACGAATATTTCGCCTTGCCCGATGTCCCGGCCATTCGTACCGCGCTGCAGCGTGAACAACGCCCCGAGCTGCAAGACTGGGCCGAGCAGACGGTGAAACTGCTCGACAGCCGCTCGCCACTGGCGATGGCCACGACGCTTGAGTTGTTGCGCCGTGGTCGTTACCTGAGCCTGGCCGAGTGCTTCGCTCTGGAGTTGCACCTGGACTACCAGTGGTTCGACAAGGGCGACCTGATGGAGGGTGTGCGCGCCCTGATCATCGACAAGGACAAGTGCCCGCGCTGGAACCCGCCAACCCTGGCAGAGCTGGTACCTGCCAGGGTGCAGGCCTTCTTCAACGACTTTGAACGCGCCTCCGGCAAGCCCGTACGCACCGCCTGATCGGCAGGAGACTTTGCAATGCACGATATCGAATTGACCGAACTTCGCCCGCAGCGAAGTCGCGCCACATGCCCAGGCCTGGGAGAAGGCCGGCTGGATCGATGACGCCGTGGTGGCGCAGATGGGCGAGCTGGGGCTGCTGGGCATGGTCGTGCCGGACACCTGGGGCGGCAGCTACACCGACTATGTGGCCTACGCCCTGGCCGTCGAGGAAATCTCGGCTGGCGACGGTGCCCTCGGCGCGCTGATGAGCATCCACAATTCGGTGGGCTGCGGCCCCCTGCTGAAATACGGCACCCCCGCGCAACAGGACAGCTGGCTGCCGCTGCTGGTCAGTGGTCAAGCGATCGGCTGCTTCTGCCTGACCGAGCCACAGGCCGGCTCCGAAGCGCACAACCTGCGTACTCGTGCCGAACTGCGCGACGGCCAATGGGTACTCAACGGCGCCAAGCAATTCGTCAGCAACGGCAAGCGCGCCAGTCTGGCCATTGTCTTCGCCGTCACCGATGCGCAGTTGGGCAAAAAGGGGCTGTCGGCCTTCCTGGTACCCACTGACAACCCCGGGTTCGTGGTCGACCGCAGCGAACACAAGATGGGCATCAAGGCCTCCGATACCTGCGCGGTGACCCTCAACGACTGCACCATCCCCGAGGCCAACCTGCTGGGCGAACGCGGCAAAGGCCTGGCCATTGCCCTGTCGAACCTTGAAGGCGGCCGCATCGGCATCGCCGCCCAGGCCCTGGGCATCGCCCGCGCCGCCTTCGAGGCTGCCCTGGGCTATGCCCGCGAACGCGTCCAGTTCGGCAAGCCGATCATCGAGCACCAGAGCGTGTCCAACCTACTCGCCGACATGCACACCCGACTCAACGCCAGTCGCCTGCTGATCCTGCATGCGGCGCGCCTGAAAAGCGCCGGGCAACCGTGCCTGTCCGAGGCCTCCCAGGCCAAGCTATTCGCTTCGGAAATGGCCGAACGCGTGTGCTCCAGCGCCCTGCAGATCCATGGTGGCTACGGCTACCTGGAGGACTACCCGGTGGAGCGTTACTACCGCGACGCGCGCATCACCCAGATCTACGAAGGCTCCAGCGAGGTCCAGCGCCTGCTGATCGCCCGCGAACTGAGCCACTACGCGCTCTGACTCCCTCCCGCCGGACGCGACTGCCGCGTCCGGCATTTCCCTGTCTTGCCCGTTGTGGAGTTGCCCATGTTCGGCTTGCGCAATATTTCCATTAGCAGCCGTCTGTGGCTGATCTTGCTGACATCCATCCTGATGCTGATGATTCTCGCCGGCTTGATGCTCAAGCAGAGCCATGACGACCTTTATACGGCCAAGGCGCTGAAAACCCGCCACGTGGTCGAGACCGCCAGCAGCATCCTGCGCCACTTCCAAGGCCTGGAAGGCCAGGGTCTGAGTCGTGAGCAGGCCCAGCAGCAGGCCATCGCGGTCATGCGCGACTTGCGCTACGACCGTGAGGATTACTTCTGGCTCGAAGACCTCGACACGCGAATGGTCATGCACCCCAATGCCAAACTCGAGGGCAAGCGCATGGCCGGTACACTCGATCCGGACGGCAAGGCGCTATTCGACGAAATGGTCGCCACCGCCAACCGCGATGGCGCCGGCCTGGTGCACTACCGCTGGCCCAAGCCGGGTTCCGACGCGCCGGTGGAGAAAGTTTCCTACGTCGAATTGTTCAAGCCCTGGGGCTGGATTGTCGGCTCGGGCATCTACATCGACGACGTGCAAGTCGAGTTCCGCCGCCAGCTGATCCAGGCCTTCGTCATATTGGTGACGATCACCCTGCTGCTCAGTGCGCTGATCCTGCTGATTGCCCGCAGCATCGCCTCGCCACTGGCGCGGGTGGTCGATGCCATGGAGAACATCGCCAGCGGCGAGGCCGACCTGACCCGCAATCTGGATAACCGCTGGCGCGATGAACTGACAGACTTGAGCAGCCATTTCAACGTTTTCACCAACAAGCTGCGTGGCGTGATCGGCCAGTCCATACAGTCCGCTGACAGCCTCGACCAGGCTTCGAAGTCACTCGGCGAAATCGCCGCCGATAGCCAGAACCACAGCCAGCAGCAATCGCAGCAGATGGAGCTGGTGGCCGCCGCCATCCATGAGGTCTCCTACGCCGTGCAGGAAGTGGCCAGGAACGCCGAGCACGCGGCCAACGAAGTTCGCCAGGCCGAAGAACAGGCACGCCGGGGCCAGCACAACATCGACAGCAGCCTGCTCCAGATCGACCAGCTATCCGATACCATCGGCCAGGCCGTCGAGGTGATCCAGAGCCTGGCCCGGGAAAGCACTCAGATCGGCAGCGTGCTGGAAGTGATCCGCGCCATCGCCGAGCAGACCAATCTGCTCGCGCTGAACGCCGCCATCGAGGCAGCGCGCGCTGGCGAACAGGGGCGCGGCTTCGCTGTGGTAGCAGACGAAGTGCGGCTGCTGGCCCAGCGCACCCAGCAGTCCACCGCGCAAATCCAGGACATGATCGAGCGCCTGCACGGCAACTCGGAAGCCGCAGTGAATGTCATCAATGCCAGCAGCCTGGCCGCTCGACAAACCGTGGAACAGGCCCACCAAACGGCAGAAAGCCTGCACCAGGTACTCGGCGCACTGCGCAATGTCACTGAATTGAACGCCTCGATCGCCAGCGCCACCCTGGAACAGTCGCACGTGGTCGAAGACATCAACCAGAACGTGACCCTCGCCGCCTCTCTGGCCCACGAAAATGCCCAGGCAGCGGACCGGTCCAACGAGGCGAGCCAGGAACTGGGCCAACTGGCGGGTCAGCTCAATCGGCTATTGGGACAGTTTCGCGTATGAGGTGGATGAGCAACATGCAGCCCTCCAAAAACCTTTTTGCGTTGCCGGTCGACGAAGAGCGCAACACGCGTTACCTGGAAACGCGTCACAAGGCTGTCGAACTGTTCGCCAGGCATGGTTTCAGCCGAGTCAGCATGCGCGACCTGGCCACTGGCCTGGGGATCACCGCCGGCTCCCTTTACAACCACATCGACAGCAAAGAAGCACTGCTGTTGGAACTGATCGAGGAGCTCTACGAAGCGTTGCTTGACGGCGCGAGCCTGGTGACCCGGCGCAAATCCGCCCCCACTGTACGACTGCACGGCCTGCTTGAGGCGCACCTGCGGCTCCACGAGCGGATGGCCGCGCATTTCCGCCTGGCCGAGTACGACCTCCATTGTTTGAGCGGCGAACAGCAAGCCTCGATTCTGGCCCTGCGCCGGCGCTACGAGGAACATCTGGTGGAGACCCTGGAGCAACTCACCGGTAAACCGGCTGGCGCCACCCGGCGCGCGACCGTAAGCGGCATCGTTTCCCTGCTCAATCAATTGCCGGCCTGGGTCGGGCAGCCCAAGACCGGCATTGGAGCTCGCCGCAAACTGCTGCTAGAAATGGTGATGAGTACTCTGCAGGGAGCATTGCGGGCAACCGAGACCGCAGACCTGGCGGCAGTCGTTCACGGCGACGGCAGGTAGGCCATCTTGTATGACTCGCCCATCAGCAGCGCACGATTGAGCTGCGCGCAGGTGCGCAGGTAGTCGGCCACCAGGGTAATCCTCTTGAGGTTGCGCAGGTCCTCGCAGTAGTACATCCAGAACTGTCGAGTGACCTCCACTTCACCCGGCAGCACCTCGCACAGGCGCGGGTCGGGACCGGCGAGGAAGCAAGGCAGGATCGCCAGCGCGCGCCCTTCCAGTGCCGCATGGTACTGGGCGACCACGCTGGTGCTGCGCAGGCGACTGCGCGCGCCGAGCATCAAGTCGTTCAGGTAGAGCAGCTTGAAGCTGAAGGCCAGGTCATCGACGTAGGTCACGAACGGGTGAGCGGCCAGGTCCTCGCGACAGCCAATCGGCGGATGACTGGCCAGGTACTCCGGCGTCGCATACACACGCAGGCGGTAATCGCACAACCTCGAACACACGTACGGACCGCGCTCGGGCCGTTCCAGGGTGATGGCGATATCCGCCTCGCGCCGTGACAGGTTGACGAAGTGCGGGACCGGCAAAATATCCGCCGAGATATGCGGGTAGTGCTCGAGGAAGTGGCTCATCTGCGCGGCGACGAAACAGGATCCGAAGGCTTCGGTACAGCCGATGCGCAGGTGTCCGGCGAGCCCCCCTGTGGTGCCGAAAACCTGCTCGCAGGCTACCAGCAGCGTACTTTCCAGGGTTTCGGCGTGGCAGACCAGACGCTGCCCCTCCACGGTCAGCACGAAGCCTGCGGTTCGCGATTTCTCGAACAGCATGGCACCCAGGCTCTGCTCCAGGGCGCGGATGCGTCGCGCTACCGTGGTGTAGTCCACCCCCAGGCGGCGGGCTGCACCGCTGGCGGTGCGGGCACGGGCGACCTCGAGAAAGAAGCGCATGTCGTCCCAGTTCAAGTGACCTTGCGTTGTACTGGCTTGCATATTCATCAGGCTTTCCTGCCGTACGTTGAGAGGGCCAGTGAATAAAAAGCGCGGGCCAGGGCGTAGGAAGGCGCCGCGCAACACTCAATCGTCAGAACTGTTCGTCAGCAAGTCCGTACAGGGGCGCACTGCCGGCACGGATGCTGGCTTCCAGGCTCAGCGTGCGTGGCAGCAGGCGGGCGAAGTAGAACTCGGCGGTGGCCAGTTTGGCAGCGTAGAACGGCGGGTCCCGGTCGAGTCTGGAGCGGGCCACGGCGGCCATGCGCGACCACATGTAGGCGTAGGCGACATAGCCGAACAGGTGCAGGTACTCCACGGAGGCTGCGCCGACTTCGTTGGCGTTGGCTTTGGTCCGCTCCAGCAACCAGTTGCTGAGGCCCTCCAGGCGCTCCAGGGCCTGCAGCAGTTCGCTGCCATAGGCGCTTTCGTGGTGCAGGGCGAAGTGGCGGACTTCCCGGGCGAACAGGCGTAGCGCGACGCCATCGTTGGCGAGCACTTTGCGTGCGAGCAGGTCCAATGCCTGGATGCCATTGGTGCCTTCGTAGATCTGTGCAATGCGCACATCACGGACCAATTGTTCCTGGCCCCATTCGCGGATGTAGCCATGGCCGCCGAACACCTGCTGGCCGTTGATGCAGCTTTCCAGGCCGGTGTCGGTAAAAAACGCCTTGGCCACTGGCGTCAGCAGCGCAACCAGGATCTGCGCGCTGTCGCGCTCGCCGGCATCGTCGGAAAACTTCGACAGATCCAGTTGTTGCCCGACATAGCTGGCGAACGCGCGACCGCCTTCGGTCATGGCTTTCATGCCCAGCAGCATGCGCCGCACATCCGGGTGAGCGATGATCGGGTCGGCCGGTTTACCCGGGGCCAAGGCACCGCTGGGAGCCCGACCTTGAATGCGGTCGCGAGCATAGGCGACGGCGCTCTGGTAGGACGCCTCGGCGCAGCCGATGCCCTGAATGCCAATCGACAGACGTTCGTAATTCATCATGGTGAACATCGCCGCCAGGCCTTTGTTCTCCTCACCGACCAGCCAGCCACTGGCGCCGTCGAAGTTCATCACGCAGGTGGCCGAGGCCTTGATGCCCATCTTGTGTTCGATCGAGCCGCAACTCACCGCGTTGGCCGCGCCAAGGGAGCCGTCGGCATTGACCAGGACTTTAGGCACGATAAACAGCGAAATGCCTTTCGGACCGGCAGGCGCGTTCGGCAGTTTGGCCAGTACCAGATGCACGATGTTCTCGGTCAGGTCCTGATCGCCCCCGGTGATGAAAATCTTGCTGCCGGTGATCCTGTAGCTGCCGTCAGCCTCAGGTTCGGCGCGGGTGCGGATCAGCCCCAGGTCGGTACCGGCATGGGCCTCGGTGAGGCACATGGAGCCAGCCCAGCGGCCTTCATACATTGGTGGCAGATAGAGGTTTTTGAGGGCGTCGCTGGCGTGGGCGTCCAGCGCCAGGCAGGCACCGGAACTCAATGCGCTATACAGCGCAAAACTTGAGTTGGCGCCGTAGAGCATCTCTTCGAACTGCACGGCCAGCATTTTCGGCATGCCCATGCCACCGAACCCGGGGTTGCCGGACAGCCCCACCCAACCGCCTTCGATGTAGGTCGCGTAAGCCTGTTTGAAACCGATGGGGGTGGTGACCCGGCCCTCATGCCACTGCGCGCCTTCTTCGTCGCCGCTGCGATTGAGGGGCGCAATCAGGTGCGAGGTGACTTTGGCCGCCTCCTCGATTATGGCGTCAGCCGTATCGGTGTCGATGCTCTCGGCCAAGGCCGGCAGGCGCGCCCACATGGCCGGAGCGTCGAACACTTCGTGCAGCACAAAGCGCATGTCGCGCAGCGGGGCTTTGAATTGGGGCATAACGTAAACCTCGTTGGGACGGTTGTTTCATGGGCAAGGCACAGCCGGATTCGGCGTGCACGAACCCGTAGCAGCAGGTAAACACCTGCTGCTCGATGGATGCGATGTCAGATCGGGTTAGAGCGCCTTGGCCCGGTCGCGCAACACGTACTTCTGGATCTTGCCGGTGGACGTCTTCGGCAAGAGCGTGAAGACCACTGTGCGCGGTACCTTGAATCCGGCCAGGTGCTCACGGCAGAAACTGATGATGTCTGCCTCGCGAACGTCCTGGTGATCGGCCTTCAAGGTGACGAAGGCGCAGGGCGTTTCGCCCCATTTCTCATCGGGACGGGCGACCACGGCTGCTTCCAGCACACCCGGGTGACGATAGAGCACCCCTTCGAGTTCGATGGTGGAAATGTTCTCGCCGCCCGAGATGATGATGTCCTTGAGCCGGTCCTTGATTTCGACATAACCGTCGGGATGCCAGACGGCCAGGTCACCGGTGTGGAACCAGCCGCCTTCGAACGCTTCGGCAGTGGCGCTCGGGTTCTTCAGGTAACCCTTCATGACGGTGTTACCGCGCAGGAAGATCTCGCCGATGGTCTGGCCGTCGCGCGGGGTTGGCTCCAGCGTTGTGCAATCGCCGACCATCACGCCTTCCAGCGTCGGGTAGCGCACACCCTGTCGCGACTTGATCTGCGCCCTCTCCTCCAGGGAAAACTCATCCCATTCGGCGTGCCAGGCGCAGACCGTCACCGGGCCATAGGTTTCGGTCAGGCCAAACACGTGAGTGACCTTGATGCCCATCTCTTCGACGGCACCGATGACTTTGGCCGGTGGCGCAGCACCCGCGACCAGGGCATTGACCGGATGATCGATGGCCGCCTTTGCTGATTCGGGCATGTTCACCAGTGCATTGAGCACGATCGGCGCACCGCACAGGTGAGTGACCTGATGCTCGCGGATCAGCGTGAGGATTTTCTGTGGATCGACCCGGCGCAGGAAAACGTGCACACCCGCCAGGGCGGTGATGGTCCATGGGTAGCACCAGCCATTGCAATGGAACATCGGCAGGGTCCAGAGGTACACCGGATGATTGCCTATGGCCCAGGTCATCTGGTTGCCCAATGCGCTCAGATAAGCGCCGCGATGGTGGTAGACCACGCCCTTGGGGTTGCCGGTGGTGCCTGACGTGTAATTCAGCGAAATGGCCTGCCACTCGTCGCCCGGCCATTGCCAGTCGAATGCCGGGTCGCCTTCGGCCAACAACGCTTCGTAGTCCAGGTCGCTCGCGGCCTGACCTTCACCGTATTCCGGGTCATTGACGTCGATCACCAAAGGCGGGTGATCGAGCATGCCAAGCGCCGCCTGGATCACATCATGGAACTCGCGGTCGGTGATCAACACCTTGGCTTCGCCATGCTGCAGCATGAAGGCGATCGCCTCGGCATCGAGACGAACGTTGAGCGGGTTGAGCACGGCACCGATCATCGGCACACCGAAATGCACTTCAAGCATCTCGGGAATGTTGGGCAGCATCACCGCGACCGTGTCGTCCTTGCCGATACCGCGACCGGCCAGCGCCGAGGCCAGACGTCGGCAACGGGTGTAGGTCTGCGCCCAGGTGCGACGAATCGAACCGTGGATCACGGCGGGGTGATCAGGATAAGTGCTAGCGGTGCGCTCGATGAAACTGAGCGGAGACAAGGCTATGTGGTTCACAGCCGAAGGGCCTAGGCCTTGGTCATAGATAGACATGTGCGGGTACTCGATGGCTGATTGTTAGCTCTATGGTTGACCTCGCCGAGGCCACCTTCAAAGTCCGGATTACCTTATATAACATTTTGCTTTGAATATGGAAGTACAACCTATGTTATATAGTATATATACTATATTTTATTCTTTTGACTCCAAATCGCCGCCGCCAGCCCTCCAAGGCTGGTATATGCTTGGTTTCCCTGACGAAGTGGACCCGCAATGATCCTGACTCCCGTTCGATTGCACAGTTGGTTGCGCCTGCAGCGCGAGGGTGTGTCTCTGGCCGCCCGGGCCGATGCATTGTGTCGGGCGCTGCAGGATTGCCCTGAGGTGCAGCGGGCGGTTTACCTGAGCTGGCAGCCCAATGCGCGAATCTACAGCCATGAGGGCGCCGCCCAGCATTTACCGCCGGGACTTGGCGACCCGGCGCTGGCCAGTGACCAGTTGCTCTTCGAGCATCTGGTCGAGGCAGGCCGCCTGGACCTGGCTCAAGTCCGTCAACTCGATTGCTGGTTGTCCGGACGTTTGCGCCGGGCCGCGATCAGCCATGGCCAGGTATTTGATCTGGCCTTGCAGTCGGGGCAGCCGGGCTTGTTGCTGGTGGAAGTGCGCGAGGGTGTGAGTCTCGATTGGCTGGGCTGGGTTCAGGATCTATTGACGACGCTGCTGAGCAGCGTCAACGGCCTGCTGCGTGGTTCGCCGCTGCTGGGCCACGATCCGCAACCGAGCCTGTTGCTCGATGCGCAAGGTCGACCGCTGGAGTTCAACGCGGCACTGATGGCGCTGCTCGCCGAGAAGTCGCTGACCGATGTGTTGGGTTTTTTACCGGTCAATCATCGGGTGCTGGTGCGTGCCTGCCTGGACCAGCAACGCGCCGTCGAAGGTGTCGAGGCTCAGTTCGAAACGCAGATCCTGATCTGGACGTTCATTCCCGATCCCCAGGACAACCGAGTGCTCGCCCGTTGCCGCGACGCCACGGCGCAAGTGCTGGCCGAGCGTGAAGCGGCCACCGCACGACGGCTGTACCGGCTGATCATCGAAAACACCACCGACCTGATATCCCGTCACACCCCCGAAGGGCGCGTTATCGATGCATCACCGGCGTCCTGGACCCTGCTCGGTTACTGGCCCGAAGAGTTGCGCGGGCAAATGGCCCAGGGCCTGTTTCATGGCCAGGACCTGGCCGGCCTGGTGCAGCGCGCGCGCGATGCGCTGGAGCAGGATGGCTATCACACCATGACCTATCGCATCCGCCATCGTGACGGCCATTACCTGTGGTTCGAAACCGCCAGCCGGGCGATCCGCGAAACCTACACTGGGGCGGTGGTCGAAATCGTCAGCATATCCCGGGACATCACGGCCCGGGTGCAGGCCGAGGAAAACAAGCGACGCCTGGCCGAAGTGGTCGAGGCCAACATCGACCCAGTGTTGTTCATCGCTCCCGAGGGCCTGGTCACTTACCTCAATCCGGCCGCGCGACGCATCCTCGGGATCGGTGAGCAACAACCCATGCCGGCCCTGGCCGCGTTGTTCGCCAGCGGCGACTTTGCGCGCCTGCAACGCGATGGCTGGAGGCGCGCCGAGCGCGATGGTGTCTGGAGCACCGATGCGCGGTTGCAACCACCGGGTGGCGGTACATCGGTGCCAGTGTCGCTGGTACTGCTGGCGCACCGTTCCGCCGGCGGCGAGCGTTATTACTCTTTGGTCGCGCGCGACATGACCGAGCGCGAATTGCGGGAAGTGCAACAGCGCCGTCATCAGGACGAACTGGCACACACCGCACGGTTGGTCACGCTCGGTGAACTGGCCTCGGGGATCGCCCACGAAATCAACCAGCCGCTGGCTGCCGTGGTCAATTATGCGAATGCAAGCCAGCGCTATCTACAGACACTGGATTCCAATCCCCAGGCCGCTGCCAGAGTGACCCAGGGCCTGGAGCGCATTACCCATCACGCCACCCACGCCTCCGAAGTGATCCGGCGGCTACGCTCCTTTTTGCGCAAGGGACAGCGTCGCATGCAGGCGCTGAACTTGACCGACGTCGCCCGCGAAGCCGTGCGCTTGTGTGCCTGGGAGGCGAGTAATTGCCAAGTGACAATCGAGGATCGACTGCCGGATAATCTGCCACCCGTTTATGCCGACCGCGTGTTGCTGGAACAGGTGCTGCTCAATTTGTTGCGCAATGCCATCGATGCCAACCGTGAGCAACACCCCGGGCAACCCTCTGTAATCGTGATGGCCGTGGAGCATGGCAGTGACGCCTGCGTGGAAATCAGTGTGCGAGACCAGGGGCCGGGCGTCAGCGAGCCGGAGCTGGAGCAGATATTTACCCCGTTCTACACCAGCAAGGCCGATGGCCTGGGGCTCGGTCTGTCCATGAGCCGCAGCATCATCGAAGGTTTCGGTGGCGAACTGAATGCCCGGCGCCAGCCTGTCGGGCTGCTGATGGGTTGCCGCTTGCCGCTTGCCGGCCCAACAAAACAACAATAGGAATCAGGTAATGGCAGGTGTAACAGAGCACGTTGTGTACGTGGTCGATGATGACCAGGGCATGCTCGATTCGACGGTCTGGTTATTGGAGTCGGTCGGGCTCAAGGCCTTGCCGTTTACCAGTGGCGTCGCGTTCCTCGACGCCTGCGATGCAAGCCTCGATGCCTGTGTGCTGCTGGACGTGCGCATGCCCGGTATGGGCGGGTTGAACGTGCAGGAAGAAATGCGTGTGCGCCAACTGAACCTGCCGATCATCTTCGTCAGCGGGCACGCGGATGTGCCGATCGTGGTGCGTGCGTTCAAGGCCGGCGCCCATGACTTTATCGAGAAGCCCTACAACGAACAGCTGTTGCTGGACAGCGTGCAACAGGCGCTCAGCAACTGTGCCGCCAACCGTTCGGGCAACCAGGGTCACGAAGCCTTGCAGGCGCGCTTGCTGACCTTGACCCCGCGCGAGCGCGATATCCTGTTACCACTGGTGCAGGGTTACACCACCCGCGAAATCGCGGAGCAACTGGGCGTGAGTGCAAAAACCATTGATCTGTATCGCGCGCGCGTCATGAAACGCATGCAGGCCAACACACTGCCGGACCTGGTGGGCATGGCCATCGCGGCGCGGATGGTCGATCCGCTGAAGTTGCGTTGATCCCTCAGGACAGGTTCTCCAGCAGCTCCAGCGCCTGATCGAAATCGAAGCGCTCCGCTTGCCGCACAACCCGAAGCAACTGCTCGGTCATCATCGGGTCTGAAGCCAGCCCCTGCAGTTTGAGCAAGGCCGTCAGCGCCTGGGTGTCGCTCTCGGCCAGCAGAGACCGGACGTGGGCCAATTGTGCATGCCATTCGCTGCCCGCTGGCGCGCTTGATGAGCCTGCTGACGTTGTAGGCTCGCCGAGCACCGATAAGCCTTCCAATACGGTTGTCAGGCAACGCTCGACTTCCACCAGCCGGTCAGCCAGGTCCTGCTCCGCCCCATCGCTCGCCCCATCGTTCAGGCAGGCCAGTTCCAGTGCGGCGGCTGCATTCGCCACTTCAACGGCACCAATGTTGCCCGCCGTCCCGCGCAGGGTATGGGCCAGCCTGACCGTCGCCGAAGGATCGCCCTGGCCTCGGGCAGCCAGGAACTCGGCGCAAAAAGCCTGGTGGCTGGAGCGAAACTTGCGCAGCAGGCGCAGATAGAGCTCGACCTTGCCCATGCAGGTGCCCAGGCCCGCTTTCAAATCAATGCCGGGAAGGCTGGCTGGCAGGCTCGCCACCGACTCCGTGGTGACCGGCGAAACGTCGGCCGGGATCGTGCCACGGTCAGCTCGCGGATGTATCCACCTGGCCAACGTGGCGAACATGTCGTCGACGTTCAAGGGTTTGGAGATGTGGTCGTTCATGCCGCAGGCCACCGCCCGCTCACGATCCCCCGCCATGGCGTCGGCAGTCATGGCGATCACCGGCAGATTCGCCCAGCGCGGCTGCTCACGTATCTTGCGGGTCGCGGTATAACCGTCCATCACCGGCATCTGGCAGTCCATCAGCACACCGTCGAAGTCTGCGTCGCGCTCCAGTTGGTCGAGCGCTTCTGCGCCGTGAACGGCCAGGCGCAATTCGATCCCGGCGCCCTCCAGCAGTTCACAGGCCAGCTCGCGGTTCAGCTCATTGTCTTCGACCAACAGCAGTCGCGCGCCACGCAGGCTGGCCATGGCGCCGGTGCTCTGGCCCAATCGCTCACTGGCCCGGGTATCGGCCTGGGGAGTCTTACCGAGCACCCTGCCCAGCGCCTCAAGCAACGTAGACGGCGTCACCGGTTTGGTCAGTACCACCGGCAATTGAATACCCTGTCGACTAGCCTCTTCGCGGGCCTCCTCGCGCCCGAACGCCGTGACCATGATCACCGCTGGCGTTTGCACCAGTTTGGCGGCCTGCATCTGGCGCACCGTTTCCACGCCGTCCATGCCAGGCATGCGCCAATCCATCAGCACCAGATCATAGGGCAACACCTTCGCTTCGGCGTCCACCAGCATGGCCAGTGCGGCCCGGCCACTTTGCGCGACATCCACCTCCACGCCAAAACTGCGGGCCATGCTGGAGAGGATCTCGCGCGCGCTGGCGTTGTCATCGACCACCAGCACACGGCTGCCGAGCAATTCGTCGGCGGTCACCATGCGCCGCAAATGGCTGTCGCGCTGCACCCCCAGGCTCACCTCGAAATGGAAAGTGGAACCCAGGCCCGGCTCGCTCTCTACCCAAATGCGCCCGCCCATCAATTCCACCAGATGGCGGGAGATGGCCAGGCCCAACCCTGTGCCTCCGTACTTGCGGGTGGTGGTGCTGTCGGCCTGGCTGAAGGGTTGAAACAGGCGCGAGCATTGTTCGGCGTTCATGCCGATGCCGGTGTCACGTACCCAGAAATGCAACAGCGCCTGCTCTCCCGCCGAGCCCCGCTGCTCTACGCCGAGCACGATCTCGCCCTGCTCGGTGAACTTCGTCGCATTGTTGCCCAGGTTGATCAGCACCTGGCCAAGGCGCAGCGGATCGCCGATCAAGGCGGTCGGCAGCTCGGCATCGGTGCTGAACAGCAGCTCCAGGCCTTTGTCCTCGGCTTTGAGGCCGATCATGCTGGCAAAGCCGTCGAGCACGGCCTCAAGGTGGAAGGGAATCTGCTCCAGGTGCATCTTGCCGGCCTCGATCCTGGAGAAGTCGAGGATGTCGTTGATGATCACCAACAGGTATTCCGCCGAGCGATGGACTTTTTCGATGTAGTTACGCTGGCGGTGGTTGAGCTCGGTGCGCAATGCCAGGTAGCTCATGCCGATGATGGCGTTCATCGGTGTACGGATCTCGTGGCTCATGGTGGCCAGGAAGTTGCTCTTGGCCCGGGTCGCCTCTTCGGCGGCCTCCCGTGCGCGCTGTACCTCGGCCTCGGCGGTCTTGCGGTCGGTGATGTCAAAGTACCAATTGGCCCCCATGCCCCGCTCCCCCAGCGTCATCGTGACGGCCGAAACCAGTACGTCGAAGCGCTCGCCGCCGGCGCGCTGCAGGGTGGTCTCGAAATTCAGCACGGCACCTTGCGCTGCCGCTTCAAGAAAGCGCTGGTGTGCCTGCGGGTCGACCCAGAACTGCGCCGGATCCGCACCTTCGAGTTCAGCCAGGCGAGTCCCGAACAAACTGTCGAACTGCGGATTGCAGTAGGTCGGACGGCCATCGACGTCCCTGATCACCATGGCCACCGGGCTACTGTCGAGTACCGCGCGCAACTGTGCCTCGTTGGCCTTGAGTGCCGCCTGCAGATGACGCCGTTCACTCACGTCGCGCACCGACGCGCACACGCAGACGCCGCCCCCTTCCAGGCTCGGCAAGCGCGACAGGCTGATCTCCGCCGAGAACAGACTGCCGTCTTTGCGCACGCCTTGCAGATCGTCCAGGTTGGCCCCCATTTGGCGAGTGGTACCGTGGGCCATGAAGCCCTTGCGCAGCGCCTCGTGGCGCCCTCTGCTGGCCAACGGCACCAGGCGATCGATGGTCTCTCCAATCAACTCGCCGGCGTTATAGCCGAACAGCTGGTCCAGTTGGCGATTGGTGCGCAGGATCTGTCCTTCGGCATCCACCACCAGCATGCCGTCCGGCGCCGCTTCGATAATCCCGCGATACCAGGCCTCGGTGGCGCGCAACGCCGATTGCTGGCTTTCCAGTGCCTGGGCCTGCTGCTCAAGTTGCAGTGCCTGTTCGGCCATTTCATTGGCCTGGCGCCGGGTCTCCGCCAACAGGGTCTTGACCGCCTGATTACGCTCCAGAATCGCCATGGCCGCGGCCAAACGTGGGGTGGCTTCCTGCAGCAGCAATAGTTCACGCTCGCCCAAGGGTTCCAGCCCGGCCAGTTCGAGCACCCCCAGCAAGCGCTCGCCACGGACAATGGGTTGCAGTAGCAGGCAACGGGCCGGGACCTCGCCAAGGGGCGAGCGCAAACGCCAGTATTGCTCCGGCATCGACTGAAACTGACGCGGCACGCGATCCACCGCGCACTGCCCCAGCAGGCCCTCGCCGAACATGACTTGCGCCTCGGGTGGTCGCTCGGAATCGGTGGCATAACGCCCCATCAACAGCAGCGTGCCGGAATCCTCCTGCGCGCTGTACAGCACCCCCTGGCAGATTCCGTGCAGGCCGGCCATGCATTGCAGGAACACCTGCGCCAGTTCGGCCGGGGTTTCCGCCTGCTGCAGATCGACCTGCAATTGAGCGGTATGGGCCTTGATCCAACGCTGACGCTCAAGTTGTTGGGACTCGGTCTGCAATTTGGCGATGGCCCGCGCCAGATCGCCGGTTTCGTTGTTAAGGTCGGTGTGGGGAATCGGTTGATCGAGCTGCCCGGCGGCCAATTGATCTACCGCCACCCGTACTCGGTTGAGCGGATTGCGAATCGACTGGCTGACGACCCAGGACAACAGCAATGCCAGCGACAAGCCACCGAACAACAGGACGTAGGTCAGCATGGTGCTGTGTTCGGCAAACTCGGCAATGTCCTTGGCCGTGTCGCGAATCGAGGCTTCCTTGACCTGGGCGATCGCGTACAACAGGCCGTCGGCCTGCTGGGCAAGTTGTTGGAATTCACTGCTATTGAGCAGCACCAACGCCTTGTTCTGCTGGCCCTGGTCGATCAGTACAAAGGCCTGGTCGCCAAGACGCTGCAACTGTTGCAGCAACAGATCGAACTCGGAGAGACGCGCCAGATTCTCCGCACGCTTTAAGGTCACTTTGGCCTGGGCCACGGCCTGCTGCAGGCCTTCGCGGATTTCCTGCAGTTGCTGCAGGGATTCGACACGAATCTGCGCGCTGTCGGTGCCCACCGCGCGTTGCAGCGCTTGCAGCATATGGGGCAATTGCACACGTGCTTCCTGCAAGTGCTCCATGCCGACCAGTTCCTGCAGATAGAGGTTCTGCATGTCCTGCTTCAGCGATTGCTGGGTGCGCAGGCTTTGCACGCCGAGCACCAGCACCAACAGCAGCAGCGCTGAAAAACCCAGGATCAGTTTGTGAAGCAGCGCGAGGCGCTCAAGCAGGGTACGCAAACCAGCCATGACTATCCTCGTGGACCTGATGAAATTACTGACAAAGGGACAGTTGCCGGTTCACGGAGTCTGGCCGAGACGCTCCAGGGCCGCCCGCTGGACGGCCATGTCCTGGTCGGTATCGGCGAAGCGCTCGGCAATGGTCTGGAATTGTTCGAGGCAATCCAGGAAGGCATCGCAGATATCGGGGTCGAAGTGCGTGCCGCGCCCCTGACGAATAATCTCGACGGCTTGCGCGTGGGGCATCCCCGCTTTATAGACCCGACGGCTGATCAACGCGTCATAGACGTCCGCCACCGCCATCAACCGGGCGCTGATAGGGATGTCGTCACCCACCAGCCCTTGCGGATAGCCACTGCCGTCCCATTTTTCCTGGTGACTGTAGGCAATCTCCTTGGCCAGGCTGAGGAATTCGGCGCGAATGCCGAGCTGATCCTCGGCATGCTGGATGGCGTCACGCCCCAGCGTTGTATGGGTCTTCATGATCTCGAATTCTTCCTCGGTATAGCGTCCCGGCTTGAGGAGGATATGGTCGGGGATGCCGATCTTGCCGATGTCATGCAGCGGCGCCGACTTGAACAATAATGCGATGGTGGCCTCGGTGAGAAAGTGACTGAAGCGCGGATGACCGCGCAGATGCTCCGCCAGCACCTTGATGTAATGCTGGGTCCGCCGGATATGGTTGCCGGTTTCGTTATCGCGGGTCTCGGCCAGTGAAGCCATGGCCTGGATGGCCACATCCTGGATCGCAATCACTTCGCGGGTCCGGCGCGCCACTTCCTTTTCCAGATAGTCGTTGTGATCGCGAAGGAAGTCTGCCGCCGCCTTGAGCTTGAGCTGGGTATCCACCCGCGCCAGGACCAGCGCCGGCCTGATCGGTTTGGTGATGTAGTCGACGGCCCCCAGTTCCAGGCCATGAATCTCGTCTTCGGTGCCGGCCATGGCCGTCAGGAAGATGATCGGAATGTCGCGGGTACGCGGGTCGCGCTTGAGCTGCCGGGCCACTTCATGGCCGGACAGCCCGGGCATCATCACGTCCAGCAGGATCAGGTCCGGGAGGGTGTCGCCCTGCAGTACGCGCAAAGCCTTTTCACCGCTATTGGCGGCCTTGACCCGGTAGCGATCCTTGAGCAAATCCGTCATCAGCATCAGGTTGTCGGGCGTGTCATCGACCACCAGCAGGGTCGGCGGGCTGTAATGACTCTGTTCGGCGCTCATGGCGGGTGGCTCCCTTGCCGGAAATGGACCTCCCGGGGCAACGCTTGCACTGCCACCCCGGCGCAAGAGAGCTTAGCTGCTCTTTTCCATGGCTGCCCGGCGTCGAGCGGCGCAGTCATTGCCCTCATATTGTGAGTCAATAGTCTGTTTGAAGTATTACCCGGGGCTGACCTTGATTGACTATGACGCCAGGGATTTTCGGTCATCCGGATGGGCCAGACAGCACGACCGCGACCCCATCCATCAACCGCAACGAGGAGCTTGATAGCTATGGAAAAAGTCATCTATCTGCTGTGGCGTGATACCCAAGTCAGTCCTGATACCTTCGCCCATCGCCTGCGCAGCGAGGTCGCCGGGCAATTGCAGGCACTCGGTGCCCGAGGTGTGCAATTGAACCTGGCCGATGCCGATGTCCAGCCGGCCAGCGGCCTGCGCCAGGAAAACAACCGACCGTTGCCCGATGGCAGCCTGTCACTGTGGCTGGACAGTGCCAACGGCCCGGCCCGTCGCCCGTTCGACCAATTGATCAGCGCGGCAACCGCGCGCATGGCCGCCTACCTGGTCTGCGAGTCGGTCGCCATCGCCAATACCCGGTTCCCGGCAACGCCCGGTGAGCGTACCCACGGATTTGCCCAACTGGCCCTGCTGACCCGCCCTCCACGGCTGACCCCCGAGGCCTGGCTGGACATCTGGCGCAACCATCACACGGCCGTGGCCGTGGACACGCAAGCCAACTTCCAGTACGTGCAAAACCTGGTGGTGTCGGCACTGACCCACGGCGCCCCACGGATCGACGCCATCGTCGAGGAATGTTTTCCGCCAGCGGCCATGACCGATCCCATGGCCTTTTTCGATGCGGCGGGCGACGACGCGAAATTCCAGCGCAACCTGGCGGCGATGATGGACAGTTGCAGCCGCTTCATCGATTTCGACAAGATCGACGTGCTGCCCACCAGCCAGTACTGCCTGTAGGACTGGGAAATCGTAGCGTGAAGCGTGTCAGGGCCCGGCCTCCAGGCCCTGATGCTCAGGCCTGTTTCAAGGCGCCATCGAACGCAGGCGTCAGCCCCGACAACTCCAGCTTGCGAACAAAGTCGCCAAGGCGCTGCTGCTTGTAGGCGTCTACGTCCATGTCGCGGTAGTCGTAGAAACCCTGGCCATCGCGCAAGCCATTGCGGCCGTTTTGCATGTTGTCGGCGATTACCTGCGGCGATTCGAAGCGCGGTGACAGCGCACCACTCAGGTAGCGCGAGGCGTAGTAAAGGATGTCGCCGCCGCCCCAGTCGATGAACTCAAGCAGGCCTAGCACCGAGAAACGTAAACCAAAGCCGACGCGTACCGCCGTGTCGATATCCTCTGCACTGGCCACGCCCTCTTCCACCATCCGTGCCGCTTCGTTCATGACCAATGCCTGGATGCGCGGCACGATGTAGCCAGCCACCGGGTTGCACACCACGGGCACCTTGCCGATGCGCTTGAGCAGTTGCAGCAGCCTCTGGACCACCTGCGGGCAGGTCGCATCGCTGCGGCTGACTTCCACCAACGGCATCAGGTACGCGGGATTTAGCCAGTGCGCGTTCACGAAGCGCTGGGGCTCACTGACCATTTCGCTCAGTTCGGTGACCAGGAAAGTCGAAGTGGTCGAGGCGATGATGGTCGAGGCCGGGACATGCTCGCTGACCCAGGCGAAGGTCTCCTGCTTGACTGCGATGACTTCCGGCACCGCTTCGAACACCAGGTCGCACTGGCGCAAAACCTCTGCGGCTTGGGATCTGGATTGCAGCGTCAACCGGGCTAGCGCGATGTCCGCCTGATGCCCTTCGAGCACACCAAGGCGTACCAGCATCTGCAATTCGCTGTGGATGTTGTTGCGCACACGCTCGAAATAGCCGTGCCGCTCATCCTCGGCGCGATCCTTGATATCGATCAGGGTCACCGGCAGGCCCGCATGGATGAATGCCAGGGCAATGCCCTCGCCCATCCGCCCGGCACCGACCACGCTGACTTGGGGCAGCGCGGCGTTCATCAGTTGTAGCCCTTGGTCAGCAGCTCGGTCATCTGCGCCCGACTCAGCGTGGCCAGACCGAGGTTTTCCAGGGTGCGGCCTTCGGCGTAGAGATCACGCGCAGCGACGACCGAGGCAATGCTCAGCAGGCCTTGCGCAACCGGAGTCGGCACACCGGCCCAGCGACCGACGGACACCAGGAAGGACAGGCCCAGGCGGGTGTCTTCGAGCATGTAGCGATGCTTCTGCAGGTCGATGTCTTCGCGCCAGTCGCCGCTGTCGGTCAGCTTGCCATGGGCACCGCGACCGTACATCCACTCGTCGCCTTCAGTGGTGTTGTAGTGGTCGGACAGCGGGAAATGCGGCGCGCCGTAGGTCAGTGCTTCGCGCACGGCCATGCGCTCGGCATCGAGCTGGTTGGTCACGCGGCGAATTGACGGTTGGGTGCCTTCGTTGTGAATGTCCCAGGCCTCGAAATGCTCCAGTGGACCTGCGTTCATCATGATCAGCGGCGGGTGGATGATGGGGCCTGCGTTCATCAACGCACCGCTCAGGGCGTCTTCAATCGGCTCGACGCTCGGGTAGGCTTCACGCAGCACCGCGAAAGCATGCTCGGACAGGTTGCTGGGCAATACCCCGGTCGGCAGGCGGGTAGCATAGCCGCTGATCACCAGGTCGCTGGCGCCGTGTTTGCGTACCAGGTACGGCAGCGTACCGGTTTCTGCGAAGGCGACCTTGCTGCGGTTGCCCGCATCGGCCATGGCCTTGGCGAACACGAAGCTGCCGAAGGTGCCCGGCGGCAGGAACACCACCTGACCGTCGTGCAGGTGCGGCGCAACATGTTTGGCCAGGTCTTCGTGGGAGGTCGACGGCAGCGGGATGATCACCAATTGTGCGTCGGCCAGGGCTTCGGCCAGGTCGTCGCTGAACGAGAGCTTGTCGCCCTGCTGGCCGACGGACAATTTGCGAGTGCCCTTGTAGTCCTTGATGGTCAGGCTGCCGATGGCCAGCAGTTCCTTGAGCGCGGCGCCGTCTCGACGCCACAGGCGGGTCTGGTGGCCCTTTTCAGCCATTTCGACAGCAGCGGCGTAACAGCCGTGACCACCACCCAGCACAGTAATATTCATGCAGATACTCCTTTTTGTCAGAGACTCGATCCTATCGAGCCGCACCGCCACGGACTCATCCGATTGCGCAGCCGAATGACGGATTGCGCAGGAGTCTCAATGCTTGCGCCGCCGCAGGGTGTCCGACGGCAGGCAACCATAGCGCTGCCGGTAGGCGCTGGAAAAATGCCCGAAGCTGTTGATGCCATGACGCAACAGGATATCGGTGACGGTCTCGCCGGCCCTGCCCTGTTTGAGCGATTCGTGGATCACCGCCAGGCGACGGTCGCGGATGTACTCGACCGGCGCCTGCTGGAGGAACTGGTTGAAGCCGTTCTGCAAGGTGCGCACCGAGACGCCACACAGTTCGCTCAGGGTCGTCAGGCTGATCGGTTCGTCGAGGTGTTCCTCGATGTAGTCACGGGCCTTTTTCACGTGGTGCGGCAGCGGCGCGCGCGAGTCGATCAACAGATCCGCCGAGTAGTTGTGCGGCAGCTGAGTGAGCAGCAACTGCATCAGGTATTCGGACAGGCCGCTAGCCAGGCGCGAACCGTCAACGCCGCTGCCGTACAGCCGGCAAATGTAGTCCAGGGTGTGATAGAGGCTGACGACCCCGACGCCCAGGTGGTCGACGCTGACATCAAAGATCACCGACTGTCGCAGGCTGCGGCCAAGCAGGCGTTGCAGTTGCGTCTCCAGGGCATCACGGTCGACGCGCAGGATCAGGTTGCGGCACTCGCCATCGGTGACGATGCGGCTTTGCGCGAACGGCGAGGAAACGCTCAGGTAGCCCGACTGCATCGCCGCGCTGCGCCGCCCGTGGGCCACTTCGCAATGCCCCTGCAAGGTGATGCGAAACAGGTACTGATCGGCAATGTCGCCGATGGTGATCTCCACCGGCGCGCCATAGCGCAGGTCGAGCAGTGCCGAATCGCCGAAGAATACGCCGTTGAGCCGGGTGTGGATCGGCTCGTCACACAGCACGTTGAAGCTGTGGGGGCACAGGTATTGGCTGACCTTGTCCTTGATCTCGCGGTAATCGGCCGAGCTGAGCAGGCTGTGCCGTTCAAGCAGGTGTACGTCATTCAACATCAAGGGTTCTCCTGACCTGGAGCACCTCGGCCCCGCTCCCTTTAACAGGAGCGAGGCCGGGGCGCCGATCGTGGACTATGACCAATCAGGCCCGGGTCGGGTGCTCACGGGCATAGCTTTCGCGGAAATGACGGCAACCACGCCACAGTAGAAGTACGGTCAATGCCGAGGCGCCGGCGATCACCAGCGACATCGACGAGCCGACTGCCGCAGGCGATCCGAAGTAGCGGTCGGTCAACAGCGCCACCAGCGTGGTGCCCAGGCCCAACCCCAGCAGGTTGCTGATCAGCAGGAACACCGCCGATACCTGCGCACGTACCTGGTTCGGCGCGAGGATCTGCATCGCTGCCGTGGACGCCGGCATCGGGAACGAAGCGAAGAACATCGCCGGCACCAACAGGGTCACCGACAGCCAAAGTTGATCGACTTGCGAGAACAGCACGGCCGGCACCGCCATGCCGAGGGCACCGATGACGCCAGTGCGCATGGCAGCGTCCTGATGACCTTTCTTGGCCAGGTAGTCGGTGAGCCATCCACCGAACAGCACCCCGGCGGTGTTGGCCACCAACAGCACGGTGCCGAGCATGTAGCCAGCCTCCATCGGCGACAGGCCAAACTTGCGGATGTACAGCGCCGGGCTCCAGCTCATCAAGCAGAACAGGGCCATGGCGTAGAACGAAAAGCCCAGGTAATGGCAGGTGAAAGTGGCACGGTGGCGGCCAAGGAAGCGCAAGCCATCGCTCATCGCGACCTTCTTCGCCCGACCCTGCGCATCGACCTGCAGGCCTTTGCGCGCCGGATCGCGCACGGTGAGCCAGATCAACAGGCCGACCACGATGCCGGGCAGGCCGACAATGAAGAACGCCAGCTGCCAGGCCTTCATCGCGCCGAGAACGGCGACCTCAATGGTGTTCATGTCCTTGAGCATCGCGATCACATAGCCGCCCACCAGGAAGGCCAGGCCACCACCGACGAACGAGCCGATCGAGTAGATGCCCACGGCGCGGCCGAGTTTCTCCTTGGGGAACATGTCGCTGAACATCGAATAGGCCGAGGGCGACAGGGCCGCTTCGCCGACGCCAACGCCAATGCGGGCGAGGAACATGTGCAGGAAGTTCTTGCTCAGGCCGCAGGCCGCCGTCGCCAGGCTCCAGAACACCACGCCGACGGCGATGATCTTCGGCCGGGAGAAGCGGTCGGCCAGATAGGCGATGGGCATGCCCATGAACGCATAGAACAACGAAAAGGCCAGCCCGTGCAGCAAGCTGAACTGGGTGTCGCTGATCTGCAGGTCGGCTTTGATCGGCTCGATCATCAGCGCCAGGATCTGCCGATCCACAAATGAAAAGATGTAGGCGATCATGCACAAGCCGACCACGTACCACTCGTAAATGTAGGTTTTCTTCTTCTGCTGCTGCAGGACCGCGTTATCGACCTGGATATTCACTAGTGTTTGCTCCTCTTGGAATCCGCTCATGCGCGCAGCGCGCCGGGTGACGGTGCACAGCACACCGACTGGGAAGTTGCGGGGCAGATGCAAAGGACAAAGGGTTCGAACATGGTCAGGCCTCTTATTGTTATGGGGTCAATCCCTGGGTGGACCGGGCTTACCAGAACTTCCAGGTGTAGGTCGTGGCGACACGGAATTCGTTGTAGTCGTAGCCGTACTTCTGTTTCACGTCGATGTTGCGCAGGTCCAGCCCCAGGCCTTGCAGCGCTCCGCTCTGGACCACGTAGCTGAGCCCCAGGAAGCGTTCGCTTTCCTGGTTGTCGCTCAGGTTGTTGCCTCGGTCCCAGTTGGTACCCTTGATGTAGCGGGTGTAGAGCTTGAGCCCCGGCATGCCCATCCCGGCAAAGTCATAGCTGTAGCGCGCGCCCCAGGACTTTTCATCCGGGCGGACAAACCCCAGGGACGACCAGTGCACCAGGTAAGGTTGCGGGATATAACCGTTCATCGTCGGGAACACGCTGTCACCAAGCATGCGCTGGTAACTGAGGCCAAACATGTGCGCGCCTTTGAGCAAAGTGAACAAGCCACCGTAGGAACGGTTGTCGATCTCACCGTTCAAGGCATTGCCATCTTCATTGTTATTGAAGTAGCGCAAGTCGGTTTTAAGTTTGTAGCCATTACCCAGGTCAGCCATATGCATCAGGCCAAAATAGTGTTGCTGATAAATATCGTGCAACACGCCGTAGAAATAACTGGCTTGCAGGTTCTTGGTAATGTCGTAAGTTGCGCCGCCGAAATCCAGGCCGTCACTGTCGAGATTATCGGTGGAGCCAAACTTGTACAGTTTCTCGTGGTTGGAAGATTCCCGCGTCACGGCAGACCAGAACCGGCCACCGGTCATCGTCAACCCGTCGACTTCCCTGGACTCGACCACAGCCCCTTGATAGATCGTATCCAGTTGCCGGCTGGTGTCATCGTACGCCACCGGCAATTGTGGGCGAAGGTCACCCACCTTCAGCTCGGTCTTGCTGTAGCGCATCTTGAAGGTTGCACCGGCGCGACTGTAGTCATCGGCCGTCTGCTGGTCACGGACGCTGTAGGGCAGCGAACCGTCGTTGCCCGACGAATCCAGGCGCACGGCGTACTGCGCATCCACATCAAGGCCGATGGCCAGGGCCGTGTCGGTATAACCGGACGTAAACTGCGCATCGAAACCCTGAGACCAACTATGCACTTCAGAAACCGGCGCGTTGTTATTGGTGTAGTTACGGTGCAAGTAGAAGTTGCGCGTATCCACTTTCAAGTGACTGTCATCGACAACATCGGCATAGACTGCCAATGGTGAACAGATCATTCCCAACACGCCGGCAATACCGAGCCCACGGCAAGATTGTTTTACCTGATACATCTAACTTCTCCACACTTGTATGTGCTGGGCACTGTATTTATAGGAGCAGATTCGAACTGAAAATTAAAAATGCCGGCAGCCGAACACCGAGCCTTCTTGCGCAGGAAGGCGGATTGCATCAGGGATATAGAGAACGATGGGTTCGAGCATTGTCAGGCCTATTGTTGTTATGGGGGTAAAACGCCAGGCGGGCTCAATGGAACAGTCCGCCACGACGACACGCCTCTTGTCTAACCAAGGTAAGTCAGCAGGCGCCGCGCCGATATCGAGATGAACAGCATCCTCTGGGGGGAAATCTTCAACCCGGCTAAAGGTTTCCCTTAGTCGACTCAAAAGCGCAGGGCCCACAGTGGGCGATGGCAAGCCTGTATTGCATAAGCCTTCCTTTAGCGAGGTCTTGTTGCTGAATGGACCCTAAACTAGCGATTGCACTGCCCGCCAACCTCCCCGATTGCGCAGGCGACTCTCCAATTGCGCAGTCAGATGCAGACCGGCCGGGTACTGCAGCCCGCGAGCAACTTTGTTCGTTCTCCTCCTCTCCAGCGTCCCAATATGCGAAGAAACTGTCCCGCCATGCCCATGACATTGCGCCCTGGACACCTACTATTGGACCTGCATCCCTGCCCCACTGGCAGGGACCCGCTACCTATACCGGATGTGCACAGCGCACCCGGACAAGCACGGATTGGAGACAACAATGACAACAGTCGCCGCACCCCAAGACGCTCCTTCACCTCTTCCCGCCTCGGCACCCGCCATTATCCGCTCGTCAGTGCGCCAGCATTCGATCAAGGTGCAGATTTGCTCCCCCGCCATCGGTGCCGAGCTCAGCAACGTCAACCTGGCCGACGCTGCCCAGGACCCCGAACTGATCGCAGAAATCAGGGCACTGTGGTTGAAGCACAAAGTGCTGTTCTTCCGCGACCAGGACATCACCCCCCTGGAGCAACAGCACTTCGCCGCGCAATTCGGCGAACTGGAAGCCCACCCTCTGGCACCGAGCCATCCGGAGGCGGACAAGCTGCTGATGCTGTATCGCAATCTCGATCCGGGTAAACCCAAGAGCTATGTCGAAAAGGCCAGCCGCGAAAACCTCTGGCATGCCGATGTCACCTACAAGCCGGCGCCGCCCCGCGGTGCGGTTTTGCGCTGCGAGATGGGGCCGGAGGCCGGCGGCGATACCTTGTTTTCCAACATGGTGATGGCTTACGAAAAACTGCCGCAGGCCATCAAGCAACGAATCGACGGTCTGTATGCAAAGCATGGCGCCGAGCAGACTTTCGGCGCCCAGTTGCCACGCGAAGAGCGTCATGGGATGGCCGCGAAGAACCCCGCCGTTGAACACCCGGTGGTGCTTACCCATCCGGAGACCGGCGAAAAGGTCTTGTTCGTCAACTCCGCGTTCACGACCCACTTCTCGAACTTCTTCAACTTCGAGGATATCCGCTACGGCCAGGACTTCATGCCAGAGGCTCATCACCTGATGAACTACCTGATGTCCCAGGCTGCCATTCCGGAGTACCAGGTACGCCTGAAGTGGCGAACCAACACGATTGCCATGTGGGACAACCTGCAAGTCCAGCACTACGCGGTGGCGGACTACGGCAATGCACCCAGAAAGATGCTCCGCGCCACCCTTGCGGGCACCCCGCTTGCCTAATCCAAACGGGTTCCCTCCGGGAGAATTTAGGGCACCCGACCGACCATCTGAGTCAGTCGGGCAGCCCTGGCCGCTCACAAATGCTCGACCTCAAACAAAAACAATGGAGATACCTATGCTCTACGAACACGTCGACACCGCAGTCATCGATGGCGAATCGCTGCCGTGGATTCCCTTTACGCCCTATGCCGAAAACGTCCTGCTGAAGTACTTCAAGCTTGACCCGATTCGCGGTGAATGGATTGTCATGATGAAGGCGCCGCTGGACATGCAACTGCCCAAGCACCACCACACGGGCACGGTCATGGTCTACACGATCGAAGGCCAGTGGAAATACAAGGAACACGACTGGATCGCCGGCCCCGGCAGCATCGTCTACGAGACGGCCGCGTCGACTCACACCCCTGAAGTCGTCAGCACGGGGACCACAGACGGGTATTCGCTCATGCTGGTTCAAGTGACGGGCGATCTCGCGTTCCTTGACGGCAACGACAACATCGTCGCGCTGGAAAACTGGAAGACCGGGTTGCAACGCTATCTGGCTTATTGCGAGCAACATGACATCGCGCCGAAGGACCTGACGGCATTCAACTGACCCGGATCTCACGGGAAACCCCGGCGCCTCTGGTTCAAGGGGCGACCGGGCCAGTTGCCGGTTAGCAATCATTCAGGGGAGGGAAACAGGCTGTGTCGGGGCGCGGTCTTGACGCGACATCTGACCCGGGCCTGGCCGCCTGCTCGCTCCCCATCACAGACAAGCGAACGGAGCGATGCCATGAAAGGCCTGATGATGCAAAAGCAGCTTTTGATTTCCTCACTCATTGAACATGCCGACCGCCATCACGGCGATACGCAGATCGTATCCCGTCGGGTGGAGGGCGATATCCATCGCTACACCTTCCGTGACTGCCACCGCCGCGCGCGCCAGCTGGCCAGCGCGCTGACCCGCCTGGGCGTCAAGCCTTCCGAGCGAATCGGTACACTGGCATGGAATGGCTATAGGCACCTGGAGTTGTACTACGGCGTTGCCGGCATGGGTGCCATTGTGCATACCATCAACCCTCGCCTGCATGAAGACCAGGTCGCCTACATCGCCAATCACGCCGAAGACCAGTACATCTTCTTCGACTTGACCTTCCTGCCACTGATCAAGGCCATCGCCGGGCGCTGCAATGGGGTCAAGGCGTTCATCGCCATGACCGATCAGGCGCGTATGCCCAAGGATGCCGGCATCGACAACTTGCTGTGCTATGAAGACCTCCTTCAACAGGGATCCGCCGGCTACGCCTGGCCGGTTTTCGACGAGGATGCCGCCAGTACGCTCTGCTACACCTCTGGCACGACGGGCAACCCGAAAGGGGTTTTGTACAGTCATCGCTCGTCGGTGCTGCACACCTATGCCGCCGCGCTCCCCGATGCCCTGAATTGTTCGGCGCACGACGTGATCCTGCCCGTTGTGCCGATGTTCCATATCAACGCCTGGGGACTTCCCTACATCGCGTGCATGGTCGGGGCAAAACTTGTATTTCCCGGACCGGCCCTGGATGGAGCATCGCTGTTCGAACTGCTCGAAGCCGAGCAGGTGACACTGTCCGCGGGTGTCCCGACCGTGTGGCAAGGCTTGCTTGGTCATCTGGAAAAAACCGGCCGGCAATTCTCCAGCATGAAACGCAGCATCATTGGTGGCGCGACCTGCCCCCCGTCCATGCTGCACACCTTTGAGCAAACCTACGGCGTAGCGGTATTGCACGTCTGGGGGATGACGGAGCTGAGCCCTATCGGAACCGTCGGCGCCCTGAAGGCCAGGCACCTCGAAATGTCCCCGGCAGAGCGTCATGTCGTGCAATCCAAGCAAGGCCGGGCGGTGTTTGGCGTCGACATGAAGATCGTTGACGCCGATGGCATGGAATTACCCTGGGACGGCGCAACCTCGGGTGAGCTGTTGGTGCGTGGACCCTGGGTGGTGCGCGATTATTTCAGGAACGAAACGAACAGTTCGCCGCTGCTCGAGCACGCAGGCCAAGGGTGGTTCCCAACCGGCGATGTAGCGACCATCGACGTCGATGGCTTCATGCAGATCACCGATCGCAGCAAGGATGTGATCAAGTCGGGCGGCGAATGGATAGGCTCCATCGAGCTGGAAACCATTGCGATGGGCCATCCGGCAGTCTCCCAGGCGGCCTGCATTGCCGCCAGACACGCCAAGTGGGACGAACGCCCATTGCTGATCGTCGTCAGGAAGCCGCAAGCGACACTGACGCGAGAAGAACTGCTCGCATTTTATGAAGGCAAGATCGCGAAGTGGTGGACGCCGGATGATGTGATCTTTGTCGATACGATTGCGTTGGGTGCTACGGGCAAGATCCAGAAGAACCGTCTGCGCGAGCAGTTCGGTGACCATCTGCTGGTCAAGGTTGCCGGCTGAACGAGTGTAAGCACTGTGCGTGGCCGCGAGTGATCGCGACCACGCACAGTGCACTTGTTTCTAGCGCTCCAGTTGCTCGAGAAAGGTCAGGAGTAATTCATTGACTTGATCGACGCTTTCTTCCGCGGCGCTGTGGCCCACGCCGGGTAGCAAGACCTTCTTCTGCAGCCCGGGCAGATAAGTGTCGAGCCGTTCGTAGAGCGCGCGGATTTCGTCCGGTTCCAGCGAAGGGTCGGCGGCACCGCCAATGAACATACTCGGCTGGCGTACCAGCGCACCGTCGAGAAACGCGGTGATCTCCCAGTTCCGGTCACGACAGCGGTAGTAGTTCAAGGCGCCGGTAAACCCTGTGCGCGTGTATTCAGTAACGTAGTAGTCGAGCGCCCGTGGGCTCAGCCATGACGGGAACTCGCCCTTCGGCTCAGTGAACGCGTTGAGAATGGGTTCACCAGGTTCGACGAACAGGCGCCAGCGTTCAGCCCCGACAGCGCTGCCGGAGATCGAGTAGAAGACGCTGCGCAAGGTCTTGCGCGGATCGCTGGCCAACTCGCGGTCCGGCTTGTGGAGCTGCTGGAAATACAGGTGGTGATACACCCTGCCCTTCGCCATTGCCTGCAAGCCTATGGTCGGCTTGACCTTGCCCCGCGGCGGCACTGGCGTATTGAGCATCACCAGGCCACGGAACAGATCCGGCCGCAGCATGGCCGCCGCCTGGGCCACCCAGGCGCCCAGGTCGTGCCCGATGATCACAGCCGATGTTTCGCCCAGCGTCGCCATCAAGCCGACCATGTCGCCGACGGCCTGACTCATGTCATAGGCTTCAATGGCATCGGGTCGATCGGTTTGGCCAAACCCCCGTTGATCAGGGACCACGACTCGATAACCGGCCTCGGCCAGTACCGCGATCTGGCGCCGCCACATGTACCAAAGGTAAGGAAAACCGTGCAGCAGGATGACGAGAGGCCCTTGTCCCTCGTCGATGTAATGCATGCGAATGCCGTTGAGTTCGGCAAAGCAGTGGTTGAATGCATCGGGGTCATCGGCGTCCACCTGCACCCTTGCCGCGAGCGGCTGGCCGATACCTGTAGCGGTGCGCGTGTCCATTATCTACCTCCATCTTTGTTGTCATTGTCGGCGTGAAGGTAGCCTTGGGCGGCTGTCCTGCACTAAGCTTCCCGGGACACAATCTGGTGAAACTGGGACACGAGGCCAAGCATGTATACCTTGACGCGAAGCGCCAGCCTTACCGACTTTGAGCAGGTTGCCCGTTCAGTGGGGCTCGATCCATTTCGCATGCTGCGCATGACCCGGCTACCGGCCAGTGTCCTCGACGATCCCAACATCATGATCAGCAGCGATTCGGTAGGCTGGCTGCTGGAGGAGTCAGCCCGCCTGTCCGGCCAGGAGGCCTTCGGGCTGCTGCTTGCGGAAACCCGGCACCTCTCCAACTTTGGCATGCTCGCGCTGCTCATCCGCGAAGAGCCAACACTTCGCGCAGCGCTGCAATCGTGCTTTCGCTATACGCGCTTGCATAACGCCGGTGTACAAATGTGGCTCGAGGATGCAGGCGACCTGACCCTGCTGCATGTGGGTGTAAACATGCAGGGCCATCGTGGCGTCTGGCGCCAGGCGATTGAACAGGCAACCGGTATTATGCTTCGCACGTTGAGCATCCTGAGCGGCCATGCCTTCCGGCCGGTAAGGGTCAGTTTCACTCACGAGCGACCTTCCAGCCTCGAAGTGCACCACCGCGTGTTGGGTACCAACATCGAGTTTTCCCAGGAATTCAATGCCATCGTATGCCGTCGGCATGATCTGGACCTGCCTATTCCCACGGCCGACCCCGCGTTGCATCGTGAGGTGAAGCGATCGCTGGACATGCAGTTGGCCAACCTGCGCGACGAACCGGCGCAGCGGGTACGCCAGATCGTCAAGATGCTACTGCCAAGCGGACTGTGCTCCGTCGATGGCGTGGCCCAGCATCTCGGAATGCACCGACGCACCCTCAACCGACACCTGGCAGCCGAGGGAGAGAGTGTCACGACCATCATGAATGCCGTACGCGCCGAACTCGCCGAAGAGTATCTGGCCAACAGCAAGCGCCGATTGTATGAAGTCGCCGAACTCCTCGGTTTTTCCTCTGCCGGTGATTTTTCACGCTGGTTCCGCAGCCGTTTTGGCAAGACACCCTCGGCTTGGGCCGTCTCCTACCGAGCGAGCAAAACGGCATCCGGGCCCCTGTCGCCTGAATAAGAAAGCAGGTTAATGGCCGACTCAAGCCTGTTGGCCAGCCACATTGCCTGAGCCTCGCACCCCCGACGTTTATGACCCCGCCACCCTTGCGCAAGCGTCCCAATACGCGAAGATTCTGTCCCGAAATGCTCCTTGCACCGCGCTCGTGCAACCTACTATGAGTCAGTGGCCCCTGCTCCGTTGATGGGGGCCACAACACCTACCGGATACACGTAGACCGCCCAGGATCCTGGGTCCTTGATGGCTCCAGCGGTTCGTGAATTCGGGCCCAGCAACCCATTCGATGGTGATGCAAAAAATACGATCCTGGATCTGATCGCGCTACTTGCAGTCCCCCACCGGGATCGTCCCGGGAGCAGCGCAAACGTCATCAGAACAGCACCCGATCGCGCAACACATCTTCACGTCACCATCGGCCGAGGGAAGTCCTACGCATGCCCACGCTTGTTCGCGCCGCCGTTTTGACCAAATACCTGGACGTTACCCAGGACCTGGGATTCAACCCGCTCGACGTCATGGCAGTCGCAGGCCTGAACAAGGCTCAGCTGCAAGACCCGGAATCGCGCATTCCCATCGATGCCGCCGTGCGTCTGCTGGAAGATTCGGCCATCGCCAGCGGTTGCCAGACCTTCGGCCTGAGCATGGCCGAGTCGCGCCAGTTATCGGACTTCGGCGTGGTCAGCCTGCTGCTCAGCCATCAACGCACCCTGCGCGAAGCGCTGCAGGTGATGGTGCGCTACCGTCATCTGATGAACGACTCGCTGGCCATCTTCGTTGAAGAGTGCGGCAAGATGGTGATCATCCGTGAAGAAATGGTCACCGAGTCGCCGATGCCCAGTCGCCAGGCCACGGAGCTGGCCATCGGCGTGACGTTCGGTCTGTGCTCGGCCCTGCTCGGCTCGCACTGGCGCCCTTACAGCGTCAACTTCATGCACCAGCCGCCGGACAACCTGTACCTGCATCGACGCGTATTCGGCTGCAACCTGGAATTCGGCAGCGAGTTCAATGGCATCGTTTGCCCTGTCGCCAGCCTCGACATGATCAACCCCGATGCCGACCCGACCATGGCCCGTCATGCCCAGAGCTACCTGGACTCGCTGCAAAGCCCCGAGACCACCTCGACGCTGTTCGAAGTGCGCAAGGCCATCTACCTGTTGTTGCCCATGGGCCGCGCCACCATTGAGCAGATCGCCCAGCACCAGGGGATGAACGTGCGCACCCTGCAACGTCGCCTCAAGGACCATGGCTGTGCCTTCAGCGACCTGATCAACGATGTGCGCCGCGCCCTGGTACTGCGTTATATGGAAAACCCGAACCACTCGCTGAGCCACATTGCCGACATGTTCGGCTTCTCCATGGCGAGCTCCTTTACCCGCTGGTTCATCAACCAGTTCGGCATGCCGCCGGCGGTGTGGCGCAGCGCGCAGAAACAGTCCGGTTCGGACGCTGCCGCCTCCAAGTCATTCTGAACACACGGCAAAAAAAACGGCGACTGCTGGTACAGTCGCCGCAAAAAACGGTGTTTGTGGCACAGGTCGGGATGTTAACGACGACTCACAGTTTCACCTCCAGCCCGAATTCGCTCATGGACTCAGGAACACTCTGCCCCTGAAGGCGGGCAATGTCTTTGTGGTAATGACACTTGGCATAAAAGAACACCGCCGCCGCGACGAGGCTGATCAATGGCACCAGTTGAAACGCGGCATGCAGACCGATGAGGTCCGACACCCGGCCGGTGATGAACGGCCCCGGCGCCAGCCCCAGCAGGTTGTTGGCCAGGGTCAGCGTGGCGAACGCCGTACCGTGCACCGAGTAATGGGTCAGGTTGGCAACCATCGCGCCACTGGGGCCTGTAGTGCCGGTGGCAATCAACATGCCCAGGCAGATCAGCAGCAGTTGCACCGGCCCTGCCTGCAAGGCAAAGGCCGTCGACAGCAACAGGCAACTGCCCAGGCAGAAGCCGATGGCCAGGCTGACCTTGCGCTCCGGTGAGTGCCGACATAGGCGGTCGCTGAGCATGCCGCACACAATCATCCCCACACCGCTGCACAACACGATGCCCGCCGCCATGCCACCGGCCTTGTCGGTGGGCATGTCGTAGTAGCGATTGAGGTAGCTGGGAATCCACACCATCACCGTACCGCCGACGAACAACTGCAAGCCGCTGCCGATGTAGGTCGACACCACCGAACGGCTGGACCACAGCGTGCGCAGCGGACGCTTGACCGCCACCGTTGCCTTGTTCGCCACTGGAGCGACACGTGATGGCGCAATGCGCGCTTCCTTGACGATCAGCGGATAAAGCATCGCCAGCACCAGGCCAAACAACGACATGCCGGCGAACGACCAGCGCCAGCCCAGCTTGGCCGCGATGGCGCCGCCCAGGGCCATCCCTAAGACAGCGCCGAACAATCCGCCGGCCATGAAGGCACTGGTCAGGGTGGCCCGCATGTGTTTGGGGAACACCGAAATCACCACGGCGATACCGACGCTGCCGTAGGCAGCCTCACCGACCCCGACCATGAATCGCGCGATGAACATCTGCTGGTAGTCCTGAGCCAGCGCGCAACCCAGGGTCGCCACGCTCCACAGCAACGCCATCAGCGCCAGGCTCTTGACCCGGCCGAAACGGTCGGCCAGCAACGACAGGGGAAACGTCAGCAGGCCCACCATCAAGGCAACGATGCCACTGAGCAGGCCGAGCTGTCCGTCGCTCAACGCCCACTCGGTCTTGAGCAACGGGAACACCGCGTTCAGCACCTGACGCGACATGTAATCGGAAATCAACAGGCCGAACGTCAGTGCAAAAACGATCCAGGCATATTGGCGCGAAACGCTGACGCAACCAGCGTCGTCATCGTCGGCGACGATTGGATGAAAGGCCATGCAGCCTCCTCGAAGTCTTTATTTTATTGTTGTTATCAAGCGTGTAGCCGGACGGCGAGCGATAGTCTCTTCAAAGCCCGCACGGGAGTGCATCTACATGGCCAGGGTCATGTTGTTGCCCGGCAGAACGTTCTTGAGCAGGGGGTCGGCGGTCAGGATTGACCAATGCGCATTGCAGTGAGTGCATCCACTTTCTACCTCCATCTATTTTCAGTAGTCGGCTTGAAGGTAGCCCTCGGAGGGCGCCTTGCACTCAGCTTTTCAGGACACAATATTGTGATACTGGGACAAAAGACCGTTCAGTTTGGGCATGCTCGCGCTGTTTATCCGCGAAGAACCCGCCGATGCTCCGGGTCAAAGCGGTCGGTAGACAGGCCAATGGCAAACAGGTGGTGCCCTGCTACCCTCTTTTTTACCCGGGTCGGGCATACCGTCAATAGCGACTGAGGAGAACTTCGCGGTGTCGAATCAGCTGGTCATACGCAACATGACCCGTCCCGAGCTGGACGAGCTCGTCGATTGGGCTGCCCGTGAGGGTTGGAATCCCGGCCTTCACGATGCCGAGCTGTTCTGGGCGACGGACCCTGCCGCCTTCATCGCGGCGTCCCGGGGCGGCGAATTGATCGGCGGCGGTGCCATCACCTCCTACAATGGCGAATTCGGCTTCATGGGTTTTTTCATCGTCCGGCCTGAATATCGCGGTCAAGGCCTGGGCGATACCCTCTGGCACGCACGCCGCGAGCGACTCCTCGCCCGACTGCGCCCAGGCGCGAGCATCGGCATGGACGGCGTCTTCGCGATGCAGGACTACTACGCCAAGGGTGGTTTCGTCTTCTCCCATCGCAACATGCGTTTTCGCGCCGATCTCACCGCCCGCCCGACGACTTCGCAGGTAGACGGCCAGGACATCGTCCCGTTGGCCTCCTTCCCGTTCGATCAGGTTGTCGATTACGACCGCACCTGTTTTCCCGCCGCGCGCGCAAGTTTCCTGAGCGGGTGGATAGCCCAGGCCGATGCGCTCGCCGTGGGTTGCCGGCGCGCGGGCAGGCTAAACGGCTATGGCGTAGTAAGGCGCTGCCGGGAAGGCTACAAGATCGGCCCCTTGTTCGCCGATGACGCCCTGGCAGCCAATGCCCTCTATGCGCGCCTGGCGGAATTTGCCGAGGGTGGCCCGCTGTTTCTCGATGCCCCGGAGAATAACCCCGCCGCGATGGCACTCGTGCACCAACAGGGCATGCTCGAGGTTTTCGGCTGCGCACGCATGTACCTCGGCCCTCCTCCGGCGATCGCGCACGAACGTGTGTTCGGCGTCACGACCTTCGAGCTGGGCTGATGTCCGCTCGCGACCTCATCGGATATGGCGGCTGCCCGCCCCACCCGCGTTGGCCCGGTGAGGCGCGCGTCGCGGTCCAGTTCGTACTCAATATCGAAGAAGGCGCGGAGTCATGCCTCCTTAATGGCGATGCCCAGTCGGAGGCCTGGCTTCACGAGCTGCCGGGCCGCCCGCCACGTGTGGGGGAACCGGACTTGAGCGTCGAGGGCATGTACGAATACGGATCGCGCGCGGGGGTGTGGCGCATTCTGGATCTGTTCAGCGCCCGCGGCCTGCCGCTGACCGCCTTCGCCGTCGGCCGGGCACTGGAACTCACCCCGGCCATTGGCCTGGCGCTTTGCGCTGCGGGGCATGAGATTGCCGGGCATGGCTACCGTTGGCTGGACTATCGCGACATGCCTGAAGACCAGGAGCGGCGCCATATTCGCCTCACTCTCGACGTGATCGAGCAGATCTGCGGTAAGCGCCCCGTGGGTTGGTACACAGGAAGGGTCAGCCAGAACACCCGCCGTCTGTTGCGTGAGGAAGGTGGGTTTCTCTATAGCTCGGACGCCTACAACGATGACCTGCCCTATTGGCTCCCAGGCTCGCCCGCTCACCTGGTGATTCCTTACACACTGGTCAACAACGACGCCCGCTATCTGCTGCCCAATGGTTTCGCCTGCGGTGAAGACTTCTTCCAGCTGCTCAAGGACGCTTTCGACCTGTTGTGGCAGGAGGGCGCGCAACACCCGAAGATGATGAGCATCGGCCTGCATGGGCGGATCAGTGGCCACCCAGGTCGTGCGATGGCGCTGGCGCGTTTTCTCGATTACGTGCAATGCCACGATGCGGTGTGGATCTGCCGGCGCGAAGAGATTGCCAGGCACTGGATAGCCCGATTCCCCGCGTGAGTGGCAAGTGGTTCGCAACGGCCCGCATCACTGACCTGTCTTATCCCGAATGTGTCACATTGTGCCGTTACCGCTCGTCCCTGAACCTCGGAATCGGCACCTGTCTGTCGGCCTGGGTAACGACCGCAGCTGAGCTTGGCGTATTAGTTGGAGGAGTTGCAATGACAACAATCGATGTGAAATCCCGATTCGAAGCAAAGCTTCTTCGTCCGGCAAAGCCTGGTAACGATACGTCGTGGGCGTTCGTAGTACTGCCAAGAGACGCGAGTGAACAGCTTCCGAGGCGAGGAAGGACGACAGTTGAAGGCACCATCAATGGACAGCATTTCCAGGCAACCCTTGAGCCCGATGGTCAGCTGAGCCATTGGCTGCAGGTAAGTAGAGCGTTACTCGAGGCCGCAGGCGCGGCCGTTGGGGATATCGTTACACTAGAGCTAACCCCTGTGAAGAAGGAACCCGAGCCTGACATCCCGGCAGATTTTCAGGAGGCACTGGCAGCCGCTCCCGAGGCTCGTAACGTTTGGAACAATACGACGACCATCGCACGAGTAGACTGGATTCACTGGATTACTTCAGCCAAGCAACTTAAGACGCGCGCAAAAAGAATTGGTGATGCCTGCGATATGCTTGCATCCGGCAAGAAGCAGGTTTGCTGTTTCGACCAGTCCGGCTACTACAGTAAGGCCTTCCGTGCGCCCGAGGCAGAAAGTTGTTAAATGGAACATTCCGTTAAATACACCTGACAATGCGTTCAAGTTGTTCACCGGGACGGTTTTCGGGGCGTCCGTCTACCGCGCGGTCATTGACTACCGGTTAACTGAAATCCAGGCCGCATGGCTGGATGTTTCTTCGCGCATGCCCACTTGAGTATGGACATTCAGGCTGCAGCCATTAATTCCATTGGTTATGTGGGTGAGGAGCATTCGTTCTATTGCGCGCGGCATGGGTGGCTAATCTTCGGAGGTTAAGGAGGGGCAGCCTCCGGGAAGGTGTAACCTTATGGACGCAAATCCTATCGAAACCGACTACCTGGTCATCGGGGCTGGCGCGTCGGCCATGGCCTTCGTCGATACGCTGCTCAAGGAAACGAATGCACGCATCGTGATGGTGGATCGACACGGTCGACCTGGCGGGCACTGGAATGATGCCTACCCCTTTGTCCGATTGCACCAGCCCTCGGCCTTCTATGGCGTCAACTCACGGGAACTGGGCAGCGGAACGAAAGACACGACGGCACTGAACGAGGGCTTGTATGAGCTAGCCTCCGGCGCCGAGGTGGTGAGCTACTTCGATCAGGTGATGAACCAGCAGTTTCTGCCGTCAGGTCGGGTCCGTTACTTCCCCATGTGCGACTACACCGGCGACCGCATTGACGACCACCGGTTTACCTCCCTCGTTAGCGGTGTAAGCCATCAGGTGCGGGTGTACAAAAAGGTGGTGGACGCCACCCATGCCCAGACGGCGGTGCCCTCGACCCACCCGCCCAGATACACGGTGGAGCCCGGCGTGCAATGCGTGCCACTGAACGACCTGCCGAAGATCCGGCACCCACACACTGGCTACGTCGTGGTGGGATCGGGCAAGACCGGGATCGACGCCTGCCTGTGGTGCCTGCAAAACGGTGTTGCGCCCGAAAAAATCTGCTGGATCATGCCGAACGATCCGTGGTTGATCGACCGGGCCAACCTGCAACCCGGCCTCGACGGCTTCGAACGAACAATCGGCGGCCTCACGGCACAGTTCGAGGCCATCGCCGCCGCGGACTCGATCCCGGACCTGTTCTCCAGGCTTGAGGCGGCGGGCCAGCTCCTGCGCCTGGACAAGTCCGTCGAACCCACTGCTTACCGCTGCGCCACCGTCACACAGGCGGAACTGCGTGAGCTGCGACGCATCGACAACATTGTGCGCCTGGGGCGGGTGCGAGTGATCGAGCCAACGCGCATTGTGCTCGAGCAGGGAAGCATCGCCACGAGCCCAGGCGTTCTGCACATTGATTGCAGTGCCAGCGCCATTCCGTCACTGCCTGAAATGCAGGTGTTCGACGGAGGCAAGATCAACCTGTTGATGGTAAGCACCTGCCAACCGTTGTTCAGCGCGGCCTTGATCGCTTATGTGGAAAGCCACCTGGAGGATCAAACGCAAATGAACGCGTTTTGCACAATGGTCCCCCCGCCTCACCTCCCCACGGACTGGATCAGAATGTGGGCGGTCAACCTGGGTAACCAACTACGCTGGGGAGAGCATGAAGGCCTGGCCCGCTGGGTCAGGCAGTCGCGTTTGTACTTCATGACGGCGGTGGTCAGGGGCATGCAAGAGGCCGACACCGAGAAACTGGCGCAGCTGCATCGGCTCTCTGTCAGCAAGCAGCAGGCTCTGGCGAATCTGCCGCGGTTACTGGAGGCCATCGCTTGAATAGCAGGAAGCGCACATGAACGAGCCACACCTCGAACTGCTCGACATCAATGGCATCCGCATGCAGGTCGCCATCCAGGGCTCCGGTCCGTTGGTCTTGCTGTGCCACGGATTCCCGGAGCTGTGGTACTCGTGGCGCAACCAGCTTGCTGCGCTGGCGGCCGCCGGCTACAGAGCGGTAGCGCCCGACATGCGCGGCTATGGCGGCACGGATGCGCCAGCCGAACCCGACGCCTACACCACGCTCCACCTGGTAGGCGACATGGTCGAGTTGGTCAATGCACTCGGCGAACAGCAAGCAGTGATCGTTGGCCATGACTGGGGCGCGCAGGTGGCCTGGAGCGCAGCATTGATGCGACCCGATCTGTTCCGCGCCGTGGTCGGCATGAGTGTTCCCTTCTCGCCACCGGGGCGCGTGGAGCTCCTCAGTGCGCTTGTCTCACGGGGTATCAGCGACTTCTACATCCAGTATTTCCAGACGCCGGGTGTGGCCGAGGCCGAGCTGGAAAGGGACATCGAGTCGTCGATCCGGCGCATCTACTTCAGTGGCTCGGGTGACGGGCCCGATTGGCCGGTTTTCGGCAGGCTGCAGCCAGGCCAGGGCTTCCTGGGCGCGATGATCGAGCCCGAAACCCTGCCAGACTGGCTAAACCTCGAGGATATTGCCTACTACACCCGCGAATTCACCCGCAGCGGATTTCGCGGCGGCTTGAACTGGTACCGCAACATGACTCGCTCATGGGCACTGCTGGCACCTTGGCGCGGTTGCATTATCCGGCAGCCGTCGATGTTCATTGCGGGCAGCCGCGACGGCGTGCTGAAGTTTCCGAGCTCCCCGCGGCAGATCGAAGCCTTCGCGCAGACACTGCCGGAACTGCGCGGGTGTCATATCCTCGAAGGTGCCGGCCACTGGATACAACAAGAGCGCGCGACAGAGGTCAATGAGCTGCTACTGGACTTCCTGAAAAAACTCTGATCAGAAGGTTGAATTTTTATCCATAATTGAAATGCCATAGACCGGTCCATCCCGTATTTGGGTAGTGATGCGAGTGACCGTGGGCATGCAGGCGGCGCCAACACCGGACCGGTGTTGGCTGTATGGATTCAAGATTGGAGGGAACCATGAGCAATCTCATCGCCACCGACGAACCACCTGAAGCCGTTCGCCTCATGGTCAGGGTTTACGCCTACTTGCTGCTCGCAGGATTTGCGTTTGTTCCGGCCTATCTGATTGGCTACTTATACTTTTTCCAGGACCCCACGCTTTTATTCGAGAATCACCTGTTCCATATAGTTGCGATCACGACAGCCACCTTGGCAGGCTTGTTTGTTACCTACGTAACGTGGCGCTGCTATCAGTCATCGGGAGATCCGCTGCTGCGATGGATGACGCTTGGATTTCTCGGCTTTGTACTGATCTACGCGTTGCACGGTGCGTTCACCGAACAAGCACACCACAATATCTGGCTCTTCCTGCTTTATGGACCAGCCTCTCGACTGGTCATGTCGATTCTGCTGTTAGTCGCAATGCTGTCGTACCACCGCCCACCTGATACCGCGGACCAACGAATGAAGGCCCGCCCGTGGTTGACCTGGATAGGACTGTTCCTGGTGGTTGACGGGGCAGTGGCGTACGTCGCGAATTCGCCGATCGCCAGCGATCTCGCGGTGCGCCTCTCGATGGAGGGTGGTGCCCTCGTTCTTTCCACATTGACCGTGACAATACTCGTACTGCGCCGTATCCGTTCGCCGCTGATGACAATTTTCATCATCTCGGTCACCGCGTTCGCGCTGTCCTCTCTTGCCTTCATCCTTGCACGTCCGTGGAACCATATGTGGTGGCTCGCCCACGCGATCTTCGCCGGTGGATTCTTCATGCTGAGCTATGGGGTAGTGCAAGCGTTCCTCACCACGCGGTCGTTTTCGAAGATTTACAGCCAGGAGGAGTTGATGGTGCGTCTTGCCGAGGCGATGGCGTATACCGAGAGCGCCCTGCAGGAGCTCCAGCGCACCAATCAAAAGCTCGGGCACCTTGCGGCGACCGATCCACTGACAGGCGCTGACAATCGGCGTCGGTTCATGGAGCGGGTCGAAGCCGAAATTGGCCGGACCAAACGCGGCGGTGCGCCATTCTCCGTGTTGGCACTCGATCTGGATAATTTCAAGTCCATCAACGATCGCTTCGGGCATCAGGTTGGCGATGACATCCTGAAGAGTTTCGTGGAGAAATGCCTCGATTCGATCCGGCCGTATGACGGTGTAGCCCGAGTGGGCGGGGAAGAATTCATGATACTGCTACCTCAGACTTCACTTGAAGGCGCGCACGAAATCGCTGAGCGTCTGCGAAACACCGTTGCAAACAGTTCCTTTCATGGCCTGCAGCGGTCAACCGTGGTTACAGTGAGCATCGGCGTATCGCAATCCGGTCGCGATGGCGACACCATCGAGGCAATTCTGCGTATAGCCGATCAACGCCTGTATCACGCTAAACACGAAGGCCGTAACCGAGTGGTCACTACCTTCAAAACCAGCCTGCAACCTCTGCCCTGACCATCGTCTCGAAGTCGCTGAACTACCGGTCTGAGGTACGGCCCCAGGCAATTTTGTCCGCCCCCCCCTGAAACGGAGACGCCAGCATGAGCACCTTGCAACTTCACCCCGCACTGGACAACGGTATCCAACCCGCCGCCGCGAATTTCACAGGTGGCACCCTGCAATGCCTGTGTGCGACCGACAAGGTCGAGGTCAAGATCGACGCACAAACTCTGTATAACCACGCGTGCGGATGCAGCAAATGCTGGAAACCACAAAACGCGACATTCGCCGTCATCGCGGTGGTGCCTCGAGATAAGGTCAGCGTCATTGCCCACAGCGAAAAACTGGCAATTGTCGACGAAACCGCCACCATCCAGCGCCACGCCTGCAAGCAGTGTCACGCTCATCTCTTTGGGCGCATCGAGAACAAGGACCATGCGTTTTATGGCCTGGACTTCGTCCACACCGAACTTTCGCCACAGAGCGGATGGGCGGCGCCGGGATTCGCGGCGTTCGTGTCCTCCATCATCGAAACCGGCACACCGCCAGCGCAAATGAAGGCTATTCGCGAGCGCCTGCGCTCGATCGGCCTGGAACCCTATGACTGCCTGTCCCCGGATTTGATGGACGCACTGGCGACTCATGTTGCCAAACAGAAAGGCCTGCTCCCCTCCGCCTGATTGATCGGTTGCCGCGGTTTCTTTTTCGGACCGCGGCCATATCCGGTCGCTCGTGACTAGCCACAGTCCACCCGTTGCAGGCAGTCGGCTAGCCTGGAATAAATTTGCTCCCTTCCTTGCGGATGGGGATTATCCACGCTGAGTCGAAGCAGATCCGACTCATCACCCACCGTGAGAGCCAAATCTTTTCGTGTGAGTAAAGTCGAACTAACGAGCAGCACAGTGACAGCACCGGACAAGGCAATTACAATTTGATTAACATCTAGCGACTTGAGCGATTGAATACCCCATGGAAAGCAAGACTGCGCGCCTCACTGTGCTCATTGATCCCGTCAAGAAAAAAGCCTTCGAGAAACTCTGTGCAGCACAAGACCTGACGCCTTCTCAGGTGGTCCGTCAACTGATTCGTGACTACCTGGACACCCACGGCGCCACCTATTCAACCAAAAGTAAGCATGCCGCCAGTACCAAGTCATAACCTGACACGGGCAGCAAGCCTCTAAAGGATCGACGGACCCTCTGCGAGGCTGACCGCTTTAGCCAGCGCGGTGTTGAAGTCGGCGTGGTAATGCTCCGTGCCGATTTCTTGCAAGATACCCACCCTATCGAGCTTGTTGAGCACCTTCGTGTTCGCTTCGCAGAGTTTCACCACGATATTGCGCTTGTGCAGTTGCTGAATGACCTCCTCCAGCACCTGCAAGCCAGTGATATCCATGAACGGTACACGCTTCAAGCGAATAATCAGCAGACGTGGATCGGTATGGGTCTGTGCCAAGACTCGCTCGAAGGTCTCAGCCGCGCCAAAGAACAATGGCCCTTCAATCGTATAAATCAATGTGCCTGCCGGCAGGCGAGTGTGCCCATTGGCCCTCAACTCTTCTTCTAGCTCATGTTCGACTACCTGTTGTACCTCAACAGATGAGGCCATGCGGCGCATGAAGTGCAGCATCGCAAGGATGACGCCGATATTCACAGCGATCACCAAGTCACTGAACACTGTGAGACTGAAAGTGATGAGCAGAATAGCTACGTCTGCGCGAGGGGCCCGCTGGACCATGCGTTTGAAGTGCTTCAACTCGCTCATGTTGTACGCGACCACGAAAAGAATGGCGGCCAGAGCGCACAGTGGAATGTTTGAGGCCAGAGGTGCCAGAAACAGAATAATAAGCACCAACGTGACCGCGTGCATAATGCCGGCCAGCGGGCTCGTGCCGCCGTTACGGATATTGGTTGCAGTACGGGCAATCGCTCCGGTAGCTGCGAAACCGCCAAACAATGGAGTGACCAGATTAGCCACTCCCTGACCGATCAGCTCCTGATTGGAATCATGCTTAGTGCCCGCCATGCCATCGGCCACCATCGCCGACAGCAGTGATTCGATCGCTCCAAGCATGGCGATAGTGAACGCCGGACCGATCAAATCGATGACGCGAGACAGCGTGATTTCAGGCAGGCTCAACGCTGGAAGGCCTTGAGGTATGCCACCAAATGCGCTGCCAATCGTGGCTACCCCCTCGAAATGAAAGGTTGACTGTATCGCTGTAGCTACCGCCATTGCGACTAATGGACCAGGTACCCGTTTGAGTCCGGGCATTTTGGACGCGGTGATGACCAGGAAAAGACTAAGTACCGCCAGCAGGGTCGTGGCCAAATGAAGATCAGGGAGCGCCTGGAGCAAATGCCAGAGCTTTTCATGGAAATGCTCTCCACTGATCCTCGGTAAACCGAAAAAGTCTTTCCACTGTCCGACCCAGATGATCACGCCGATGCCTGCGGTGAATCCGACGATCACCGGATCGGGGATAAACTTGATGATTGCACCGAGCCGGGTCATCCCCAGCAATAACAATATGGCACCTGCCATCATCGTGGCGATTTGCAGACCGTCAACACCATGCTCGGCCGTGACTCCCGCCAAAATCACGATGAACGCGCCTGTCGGCCCGGCAATCTGCAAGCGGCTTCCCCCAAAGAGCGAAACCAGCAGGCCACCGATGATTGCGGTGTAGATGCCTTGCTCAGGTTTGACGCCAGATGCAATGGCAAACGCCATTGCCAGAGGAAGCGCCACGACCCCGACGATCACGCCAGACACCATATTGCGCAGCCAATGCTCTCGCCCCAACAACCCCGCCTTCCATGCCTCAACTATCGCAATCATGGCTAGCTCCTCAGTGGATGCATGTGCATAATATTAACATACAGTGATAATTTAAATGCCCTTGATCCACTGCTTCGGGCGGCTGGAAATGTTTATAGAGAAAGTTCAGATGGAGCTGGGCGGGCATGCACTGCAAATAGAGAATCTTGAGAGCGCGTGTAGCGTGGTGACTGACATGAATCGTAAAGCTGTGAAATGCAAACACGCCGAAGGCGTGACCTTTGACACCCATGTGATCGCAAACCCGACCAACCCCAAGGAGTGGATCGTGTTTTTCAAGAAGGACGCCGGGAGAAGTTATTTCTTGGTAGATGACAACGAGGAAGTCGAGTCTTTCGGGCATCTGGATGACCTGATCGCAGAGCTTCGAGACTTGGGCCTCAAGACCGCTGAAATCCACTTTTAACCCTTGGATCGCGCCTTGGAGACATGATCATGTCAGTGAAAATCGAGTACCTATCCAGTCAAAGAGAAGCTCTTTGGTCTGTATGTTTTGGCATCAGACGAGTTCAGTTTCGGCATGAAAAAAGTGCTCACGACTTTGCTGCCAAGCTCAAGGAGAGAATCGAGGCTCCGCATGTTTACCCTCAACGTGATCCGCCAGCGAAAAATCATAGTTGATCGGTACAGGCAGATTGAACATCGCCCTGCATATCTACCTGCTTGTTCTACATAACGGATCCGATTGAACTCGTGACCTCCGGTAAAAAGGCCGAGTAGCTCAATCACCGGTCAATTGGCCTTGATCCAATTGGTGACGATCGGTCAGTCCGCATTTGATAGCGTTTTCGGCAGGTAACTTTATCCCGATCACAGTTGTTTGCAGCCCCTCGCGACGGACACCCCCCTAGCCAGAAGTGGACACTCAGAACTCAGCCGCGCACCAGATAGGCTCCTGACGGAACCCGATGTCGCAGCTTCTTGCATTTGCCGGGTGCAGGCTGATGCCCCGGCGGACGATCAGGAAACCAGATTCGGCATTTGCCCGGAGGCGGCATATGGTCGCGCGGGATCTCAACCTCAGCGTACGCCCGCCCCGGCTCGACATTAGCCATTTGTAATTTTCCTTCGGGCCCGGTTCTGCCAGCCATCGGCGCAGCCGGAACCCGATCTGCCTCTGCGCGAGCGAAGTTGCCAGCATCGTGCCCAGTGTCGGAAGTGGATTGCTCGGCAACGGCCATTTCCGCTTCGCGGCGCCTTTGGGCCTCCTCTTGCAGCCCCTTCTGTGCTGCGACCAGGTCCTCTTTGGCATTGGGTGGAATACCCGAAGCCTGGGCCTGCTGCGCCGCCTGGATCAATTGGAAGTTGCGGTTGCGTAACGCGACATTGCCACCAACCCGCATGTTCGAGCGCGCCGCCAGGGTTTCGGCCTGCTGGTACTGCCCCTGCTGAAGACGCAACACACCGAGGTAATGCAGGGTCGCGGGATTGTTCGGCTGGATATGCAGGGCACGCTCCAGCGTGGCAGCAGCCTGGTCCAGTTGGCCATTTTCATACTGTCGCGAGGCGGTTTCGATCAGGGTGGTTGATGCGCTGTTGCTTTGCGCGGGCGCTCTTCGCTCGGCGGCAACCGAACAAAGCGACGCGACGGCGCAGAACGCCAGGATGAGTCCCGACAGAAAACTCTTGGTTGGCATCAGGGGGGCGAACTCGACTGATCTCGGACGACACTGAAGTAAAACAGGCCAAGGCGCTGCTCGGCATCTGCGATACGGGGCCCCAATTGACCTGGCCAGCACCCTGAAGTTCCCGCTGCAACAGCCACTGCAACCAGGACTCTACCGTCCGCAAACCCCATCGCGGATTTGTTCGCGATGAGGTCTGCAACCGCATAGCAACGTGCGGCCAGTAGCAAAAGCATCATGTCATCAGGATAAAGTCCGTCTGATCGATACCTGCACTGTTAACACCGACAAGGCGAATAGTGTCCACTCCGATCCCGATCACCGTGTCCGCCCCGTCAGCGGCAATGCTCACGTTGGCAGCGAACGTCTCGCTGCTGATCCCCAGCCCTGCGATATTGAGCAAGTCCTGCCCTGCGGCCGGATCAATATCGAAGTCCTGGATCGAGTCGTTGCCGAAGCCTGCCGCAGCAAACATGAAGGTATCGTTGCCGAAGCCGCCATTGAGCGTGTCGTTGCCCAGCCCGCCGAAAAACAGATCGTCCCCCGCACCGCCGACCAGAATGTCGTTGGCCTGGCCGCCCAGCATCGTATGGCTTGCCGCCGCTGCATCGTAGGCCAGCTCACTGCCGCTGCCCTCGGTGTTCGCCTGCAAACCCGCGGCCGCGTATTGGCCATTCAGCGCGACCTGCGCCACATGCGCACCGTCGCTCACGCTCAGCATGCCGCCGGTGCCCGTGTCATTCGCTGCATAGGAGATCTGCGTATTGGCGCCGAAAGCAACATCGCCGAAGTCCAGCTTGTCACCTGCGGCAAAACCGCTGACGCTGCCACTGAATGCCGTCGACACATCGAGCTTGAGCGTGCCTGCCGCCCCGCTGTCGAACGTCACATGCTGATCGGAGGCTGCACCGAACTCCAGGATCGCCGAACCGCTGATAGTCGCGCTTCCCGCGCCACTGGCGTCGCCGTGGACCGTGATGTTGCCATCGTTCGCCCACAGGCTGCCGCTGTTGATGACCGCACTTTCAATCACCAGTCCGCCGCTGCCGCTGGCTTGCAGCACACCCGTGTTGGTGACGGCGCTGCTGCCGGTATCGATCACCAGTGCATTCATACCGCTGGCAAGGATCAGGCCCGAGTTGACCAGCATCATCTGCCCCGCTCCCAACTGGCCGGCACCCGAGAGGGTGTTGTCGGCATTGGTGAGCACCGTGTCCGCGCTGCCACCAAAGATCACGTTCTGCGCGCTGTCGGACAGAACCACTTGCCCACCACCGCTCAACGTCGCGCCACGGAACAGAATCTCAAGGCTGGTCGCGCTGCCGGTGGAGCCGAGCTCGATGGTGCCGCTGTTATGGATGCTGCCACCGAACGGCATGATCGCGCCGTCGGCAATGGTGATGGTGCCCGTATTGGTCGTGACCGGGTCCACATCGAACAACAAGTTGGCCGCGCTCAACGCCGCCGCATCCACGCCCTTGACCGTGATCGTCTGGTCGGCACTGATGCTGAGCACGGCATTGCCGCTCGCGTCGTTGACGATACTCACATCCGCAAAATCGTTGACGCCCGTGAAGCCGATCAAGTCGATCTTGTCCGCCACCGCATCGAAGCTGTAAATGACGTTGTTGCCGATCGGCCGGGCGAACACGAAGGTGTCGGCACCGGACGAGCCGGTCAGGTTGTCGTCGGTGGACAAGGCGAAGACCGGTGCGCCTGGGGCATAGATTTCGACGTTGTTGAACACATAGGCGCTTGCGGTGCTGCCGTCGCTGTTGTTCCAGTACATGTTGACATCGAGCACCAACGCACCGGCGAATTCGCTTGGAGTTGTCACGGTCAATGCACCGGGATCACTGGTCTGCACGGTCCAGGTGCCATCGCCATTGTCGGTTCCTGCATTGAACACCCACCCCGAAGGAACACCGCTGATAGTCACCGTCACGGGGCCGCTAATATCGGCCAGTGGAACGTTGAGGGCCAGATTAACGGGTTCGCCGGCAACGCCTGCCGGAAGGTTTGCACTGCTCCCGGCCGCACCAGGATTGCCCGCCAGGTCGGTGTAGCTGTTCGCGGCAACGTCGACTTTTATGCTACCGCCCAGCGTTCTGGTCAGCGTTGCCGTGTAGGTATCGCCGTCAACCTGGGTAAAGTTACTGAAGGTTGCGCGTGGCGTTGCGCTCGTTGTCGTCACTGCTACATCAGACAGGTTGAAACCGCTCACCGTCTCACTGAACTGGAATGTGACCGTCGACGTTGAACCCATCGAACTCCCTAAGGCAGTCCCTGTCACTATCACCGTTGGCGCCACGGTATCAACTGGCGTCTCAACGACGTTCTGCACGTTCACCGTAATCGTCTGCGTGTCGGTTCCGCCATTGCCGTCGGCCACCTGAACGTCCACGACGTAGGCGTTGTCGCCGTCAGTACCACCGACATCCTGGGCATTCTCGTAATCGGGCGCTGAGTTGAACGTCAGCACCCCGCTCGAACTGATCGAGAACTTGCTGAAGTCCGTCCCGACCGTATTCAGGAGCGAGTAGCTCAGTGTTTGCGCCGGCAGATCAGCATCGGTCGCCGTCACTGTCGAGACCGCCGTGGTGTTCTCCGCCACATTGACCGACGCCGTCGTACCACCACCGTTGGAAGTGATCGTCGGTGAGTCGTTGCTGCCGGCGATATTCACGGTGACCGAAGTGAGGGTGCCATCGGCACTGCTCACCGCGAAGCTGTCGGTGTAGGTGGTGCCGGCGGCGAACTCGTTGTGGGCGGAGTTGGCGACGTTGGTGCCGAGGATATTCACGGTGACCGAAGTGAGGGTGCCATCGGCACTGCTCACCGCGAAGCTGTCGGTGTAGGTGGTGCCGGCGGCGAACTCGTTGTGGGCGGAGTTGGCGACATAGGTCCAGGCACCGCCGGTGCCGATGGAGAATTGGCCGTAGCTGCCGGCGGTGTTGGTTTGCGCGACGAAGGTTGCGGCRCTGTCGACGTCGCTGATGGTCAGGGTGCCGGTGGTGGAAATGTCGACGGCGGCATTGGTCTCGCTGAGGTTGGCGGTGTCGGCGGACAGCACGGCCGCATCCTGGCCGTAGCTGCCGRCGGTGTTGGTTTGCGCGACGAAGGTTGCGGCGCTGTCGACGTCGCTGATGGTCAGGGTGCCGGTGGTGGAAATGTCGACGGCGGCATTGGTCTCGCTGAGGTTGGCGRTGTCGGCGGACAGCACGGCCGCATCRTTGGTGCCGAGGATATTCACGGTGACCGAMGTGMGGGTGCCRTCSGCACTGCTCACCGCGAAGCTGTCGGTGTAGGTGGTACCGGCGGCGAACTCGTTGTGGGCGGAGTTGGCGACGTAGGTCCAGGCTCCGCCGGTGCCGATGGAGAACTGGCCGTAGCTGCCGRCGGTGTTGGTTTGCGCGACGAAGGTTGCGGCGCTGTCGACGTCGCTGATGGTCAGGGTGCCGGTGGTGGAAATGTCGACGGCGGCATTGGTCTCGCTGAGGTTGGCGATTGGTGCCGAGGATATTCACGGTGACCGAAGTGAGGGTGCCATCGGCACTGCTCACCGCGAAGCTGTCGGTGTAGGTGGTGCCGGCGGCGAACTCGTTGTGGGCGGAGTTGGCGACGTAGGTCCAGGCTCCGCCGGTGCCGATGGAGAACTGGCCGTAGCTGCCGGCGGTGTTGGACTGCGCCTGGAAGCTTTCCGGGCTGTCGATATCGCTGATGGTCAGACTGCCGCCGGTGGTCAGCGGAGCATTGGTTTCGCTCAGCGTAACGCTGGCCGAGGACAGCACGGCGGCGTCGTTGCTGCCGGTGACGGTGATAGTCACCAGTTGGGCGTCGACACCGCCGAGGCCGTCGCTGACCTGCACGCTGAACACTTCGTTGTGACTCTCGCCAGCCGCCAGCGATTGCACCGCACTGGCGACACCGTCGGTGCCGTTGGCCAGCGTGTACGTCCACTGGCCGGTAGTGTCCACGGCGATCGAGCCGTAGGTGCCTGTGGGCGAGCCATTGATGGTCCAGGTCGCCGTGGCGTCCACTGGCCGGTAGTGTCCACGGCGATCGAGCCGTAGGTGCCTGTGGGCGAGCCATTGATGGTCCAGGTCGCCGTGGCGTCGTGATCGATGTCGGCCGAGTTGAACTGGCCATTCACGCTGAGCGCGCTGTCTTCCTGCACCGCGCCGGCATCATGGCCGGTCGCGAAGCTGAGCACGGGCGCATCATTGCTGCCGGTGATGGTAACGGTCACCAGCTGGGTGTCCACGCCGCCCAGGCCGTCGCTGACCTGCACCGTAAACACGTCCTCATGGCTTTCGCCGGCCTTCAGCGACTGCACCGCACTGGCGACACCATCGGTGCCATTGGCCAGCGTGTACGTCCACTGGCCGGTAGTGTCCACGGCGATCGAGCCGTAGGTGCCTGTGGGCGAGCCATTGATGGTCCAGGTCGCCGTGGCGTAGATTGGCCAGCGTGTACGTCCACTGGCCGGTAGTGTCCACGGCGATCGAGCCGTAGGTGCCTGTGGGCGAGCCATTGATGGTCCAGGTCGCCGTGGCGTCGTGATCGATGTCGGCCGAGCTGAACTGGCCATTCACGCTGAGCGCGGTGTCCTCCTGCACCGCGCCGGCATCATGGCCGGTCGCGAAGCTGAGCACGGGCGCGTCGTTGCTGCCGGTCAGGGTGATCGTCACGTCCTTGGTCACCGTCGCCCCGAAGTCGTCGGTCAGCGTCACCGTGAACACTTCGGTCTTGGTCTGGCCCTCGGCGAGGTACTGCGCCGCGCTGTTGTCCAGCGTATAGGTCCAGCCCACGCTGCCCGCCACGTCGCCGGTGCTCTCGTCGCTGACGTTGGCCACCAGCGTACCCAGCGCACCGGCCGGCGCGCTCACGCTGGCCACATGGGCGTCATCGGCCAGGTCCACGTCGCCAAAGGCGAAGCTGCCGTTGGCCACCGTGGTGCCGTCTTCGGTCACTGCACCGCTTTCGATTTCTGCCGCCGTCACCGTTGGTGCGTCGTTGGTGCCGGTGATGGTGACGCTCACATTCTGCGTTACCGACGAACCATGACCATCGCTGATGGTGACCAGGTAAGTTTCGGTGACTGTCTGTCCCTGGGCCAGGTACTGCGCCGCCGTATTGCTCAGGTTGTACGTCCATTGCACCGAACCGTCGGCCGCGTTCGCGGCTTCGCTTACCGGCGAGAGTATGAATGTACCAAGCTGAGTGGCATTGCCCCCCGCCGGCGCGAACGTCGCCGTGTGCGTGTCGCTCAGGTCGATGTCATTGAAGGTTATCGTGCCGCTGGCCGCCAGCGAGTCGGTTGCGCTCGCAGTGGTGTCGGCGTCTTCGGTCACCGTGCCGGCCTGCGCGCCGAGACCGATCGTCACACCATCATTCTCGCCCGAAAACTGCACTGTCGCGGTGGCCCAGCTGAGCGTTCCGTTGCCCAGACGCATCGCATAGGTAAAGCTGTCCGTCAGGATCTCGCCAGTAGCAAGCGCCTGGAGTTGTGCCTTGAAAGCAGTGGTGAAAGTAGCGGCGTCGTAGCCGACCTTGCCATCCGGGGTGATCCAGATCCTTGCACCATTCAAGCTGGTGTCAGTACTCGTCGCCTCAGCCCTCGCCGTATCCTGGGTCAGCAGGTCGGCCGGAGCATAAACCTTGGTGGCAGTAGAAAGACTGTCCGCGTTGTCGAGTGACCAGAGTGTCTTCGCGTTGCCACCGAGGTCATTGGACATGACGTCCCAATACATGACCCCCAGCAGATTTTCAGTGGTGTTAAGGACGTCATCCTTCGCCTGCGGCGTGCTGGAGAACGAGGTAACGGTTCCGCCGCTGGTAGTTGTAGTGCTAGCCATGTTTTTCTCCCTAGAATGTTACCCTGAGAAAAAAACCGCTGTGGGCCGCTAACAGCCACAAGCCGATTCTTCCTCAACCCACGAACACTTCACTCCACCGGTACCAGCCGGCTGGCCAGCAGCTTCACACCCACCCCCGCCCTGCCATCCTGTTGCTCAACGCGCACGATTTGTCCTTGCGCCTTGAATTTCATCGGGCCGCCGGGAGTGTCGAGTTCGATCTCGAAGTCAATCAAGTTGCCCACCTGCTGCTCGCTATCGGTTTCGAAATACAATCCGGAGGCGCTGATGTCACGGGTGACACCGTTGCCCCCGCCGATCAGTTGCAGCGACAGGGTGACTTGTTCACGGGGCTCAATTCGGTGTGCGTCTTTCATGGCTGCAGTCTAAAAACGACCACTGTGTTTTACATGAGTGCTCTATCCCTTTTTTCTGGGAGTCAATCACCCGGAAAAACAGTGTTTTACGGGACAAATGTCATGGGAGGGGGTGCCTGAAGCGCTATGGAAAAAGCCAGGATCTGCAACGATTGCTATCATGATCAGCTAACACAACCCGCCTAAAGAGGCAGCGAGCCGCATGCCAATTCAAGTCCTGTTAGTTGCTCTACCGCTCGTGGCCTGGGGCCTTGAGCGTCTGGTGGAAAGCGCTCAACCGAAGTTGGCGCTGGCGGGTTCGACGGCGTCGGTGGCGCAATACCTGCTTTCGCTGCACCTGTACACACCAGATGTGGTGGTATTGGACCTGGACAGCGAGGACTGCATCGAGTCGCTGGCCGAACTGCACAGCCGGACCAAAGCCAGGATTCTGGTAGTGACAGGGTCGAGCGACGAGGCACTGCATGACCGTGCGGTGCTGGCGGGCGCACGTGGGGTGGTGGATAAGCGGGAGTCGGCATCCGCCTCAATTTTGCTCAAAGCCATAGAAAAAGTGCATGAAGGCGAACTCTGGATTGACCGCAATGCGACCAGCCGTATCTTCCTTGAACTGGCGCGCAAGAAAGCCGATCGCGATATAGACCCGGAGCAACACAAAATCGCCAGGCTGACACGCCGCGAGCAGCAAACCATTGCATCGCTGGCCAGCGATCCCTCAGCCCCTGGCAAGTTGGTGGCCGAGAAACTGCACATCAGCGAGCACACGCTGCGCAACCATTTGACATCGATCTACAGCAAGCTGGGCCTGACTAACCGCGTAGATCTGTACGCCTACGCACACAAGCATGGGCTTTCCACAGGCGATTGAGGACTCTTGACTGAATGCCTCTTAACCGCGCAGTAATGCGGGCTTTGCGCCGTTGGTATCTGTAGATCGTGGGATTGAAAAGCGAACCACACGTTCCAGTCGACCTGCTCCGACAGCTGTGAAAGCCAAAGCGCTGATAACGCCGGGGAGCAGCACAACGCTTCTGCGGCCCGGGTGAAATCCCGGTACTTGGCGGCAGCAACAAATGACCGCATGGCCTTGAACGATGGCATTTTCATGAGTGCCTGATCAGGCTGGGGAATTCTTGCCATAACAAAAAGTACCTGTTTTCTCAGAAAAAAAGTCGATTCTGCCCATGCTCCTGCGGCGCCCACACTCCACTCCACGAAGCCCTCGCAGCGCCGGTCAAAAGGAAACGAAATGCAGTATCGAACAGGAATGGAAGCTTTCATGCACGGCGTTCGAACGCTCATTCCATTGACTCCCGGAGTGATTCCATTCGGGCTGGTTACCGGAGTGATGGCCATCGAAATGGGAATGTCGCCTGGCATGACGATGGGCATGACGCTGCTGTTTTACTCTGGATCCGCACAGATGGTTGCACTCCAGCTGCTACATAACGGTGTCTTGCCGGTGGCGATTGTGGTTACAGCCTTGATCATCAACTTGCGCTTTATCATGTACAGCGCTTCGTTGGCACCTCGCCTGCATCACCTGCCCCGTCGCTGGACATGGCCAATGTCCTACCTGCTTTCCGATCAGTCTTTCGCGCTCTACAGTCTAAGGTTTTCCTCGGGAGAACCAGATCGATTCGGACATTACTTTTATGCCGGTACTGCTGTGGCCATGTGGCTAACCTGGCAGCTCTCGGTATTGGCCGGGGTCTTTCTGGGCGCAAGTATCCCCGAGTCGTGGTCACTGAGCTTTGCCATTCCCTTGTCTTTTCTGGCGCTTCTCGTTCCCAATCTGCGTAGTGCGGCGAGCCTGGGGGCCGCAGCGGTCGGCGGGTTGATCGCTGTGTTGGCAGTCAATATGCCCTACAACCTTGGATTGGTAATGGCTTCGATAGGTGGAGTCTTTACAGGGTTATTGATCGAGAACATTCGTAGAAGCCCGTTGAACACTATGAGCTCTGACGGCGTCGAGAAGGAGACACGATGAGTGACCTGGCTTTGTGGGGGATGTTTCTGGCAGTAGGCGTGGGAACCTTTGTGATGCGCCTTTCGTTTGTCGAGCTCTATGGTCGATGGCGAATTCCCGACCTGCTGAGTCGAGCCCTGCTCTACGTACCGGCAAGTGTGCTGGCGGCGTTGGTACTCCCCGCCGTGGTGTATCCCAACGGGCACAGTGAATTCGTGCTCGGCAACCCGCAAATCCCCGCCGCCATTGTTGCTGCCTGGGTCGCGTGGAAGACTCGAAATACTGTCCTGACACTGGCGGCAGGCATGGCGGCGCTTTGGGCTTTCAAGTTGATCGGATCATGAAGCGCTGACCCGCCACTCCATATAACCCTCAAAGTAACCTTTAAATGGCAGAATCTCCTTACTTGATCGTTTCGGAGACCAGCATGCTTCGCGCATTTGAACAAAGACTCGACCCCTTCCCGCCCGACGAGATACCACCGCCACCCGAAGGCCTGACTCGGTTCCTTTGGGCGTGCACACGGGGCGCCCGCGGCTATATTCTTGCGTTTGCGCTGCTCAGTGCCGGCGTGTCGATCTACGAAGCCTGGCTGTTTTCCTTCCTCGGCCAGGTCGTGGACCTGCTCTCGACCTGGCAGGCCGGTGGTGATGCGGCTGCGCAGGAGAGTCGCGTGTTGTGGGGCATGGGCATCGTAATGCTTGCCAGCATCGGGCTGGTGGCTCTGCGAACCATGGTTCAGCACCAGATATTGGCGATCAATCTGCCGTTGCGACTGCGTTGGGACTTCCACCGCCTGATGCTCCGGCAAAGCCTTTCGTTCTTTTCCGATGAGTTCTCCGGACGGGTCACCACCAAGGTGATGCAGACTGCACTGGCCGTGCGCGACGTGCTGTTCACCCTTATCGAGATCGCACCCGGAATCGGGGTGTACTTCATCGCGATCATCGCACTGGCCGGCGGCTTCGCACTGAAACTGATGCTGCCCTTCGTTGCCTGGATCGTGTTGTTCGGGCTGGCCATGCTCTACTTCGTCCCCCGCTTGGGGAAAGTCGGACAGGAACAAGCCCATGCGCGGTCGTCGATGACCGGACGTATCTCAGACGCCTACACCAACATCACGACAGTGAAACTGTTCTCCCACTCCAATCGTGAAGCGCACTTCGCGCGCGCGGCCATGGAGGATTTCAAGCAGACCGGCTTCCGCCAGATGCGCCTGGTCAGCCAATTCGAGATCGTCAACCAAGCGTTGGTGGTGGCTTTGATCATGGCAGCAGGCGGTTATGCGCTTTGGCTGTGGCACCTGGGCGAAGTCGGCACAGGTGCCGTGGCGGCGATTACCGCCATGGCGTTGCGTATCAACGGCATGTCGCACTGGATCATGTGGCAGATGGCCTCGCTGTTCGAAGGCATCGGCACCGTACAGGATGGCATGGCAACCCTTACCCGCGGCCCAAAGGTGCAGGATGCGCCAGGCGCGGGAGTCCTGGTGACCTCCGGCGGAGCGGTAACCTTCGACAACGTGAGCTTCAACTACAATGGCGAACGCCAAGTGCTCGATGGCCTGAGCCTGAGCATTCGTCCTGGCGAAAAAATCGGCCTGGTGGGCCGCTCCGGCGCGGGCAAATCCACACTCATCAACTTGCTGCTGCGCTTCTATGACGTCGACAGCGGGCAGATTCGCATTGACGGGCAAGACATTGCGCACGTGACGCAAGACAGCCTGCGCAGCGCCATCGGCATGGTCACCCAGGATACTTCCCTGCTGCACCGTTCCATTGGCGACAACATCGCCTACGGTCGACCCGATGCAAGCGACGCACAAATCCGCAGTGCCGCGGCCAATGCCCAGGCCGATGAGTTCATCAGCCAACTGAGCGACCGGCAAGGGCACACCGGCTACGACACCTTGGTGGGCGAGCGCGGCATCAAGCTTTCGGGCGGCCAGCGCCAGCGCGTCGCCATAGCCCGAGTGATGCTCAAGAACGCCCCTATCCTGCTACTTGACGAAGCGACCAGCGCGCTGGATTCGGAAGTCGAAGTGGCCATTCAGGAAAGCCTCGATGAAATGATGGAGGGAAAAACCGTAATCGCCATCGCCCATCGGTTGTCCACGATTGCGGCAATGGATCGACTTGTTGTCATGGACGATGGACGCATCATCGAACAGGGCACCCACACCGAGTTGCTCGCCAGGAACGGCATCTATGCGCGGCTGTGGCACCATCAGAGTGGCGGGTTCCTGGGTGAAGATCGGGGGATGACCGAGGCTATGGATCAGGTATGAGCGTGAACGGCCGGGGATGATCTCCAAGCGGCAGCTTTGTGTTGTGGATTCAACCGGTCGATGCAAAACAACTAAATTCCGTGCAAGCAGAAGGAGTGTTGCAGATCATTGAGCAGCTGCGACAGACTCACACGACATCACAATGCTTTCACCGCCAAGCCCGAGAGAGCCGCCGCATAACTTCGGAGTTATGCGACATGACTCCTTAATGCTTATTGTATGGTTGATTGCCCTATAAGTACTTTTCCGGTACTCAACTCGTAATGGCTGGCAGAGCGGTTAAGTACTATGCCGCGTATCAGTGCGACGAATATGCCGAGCACACCGCCCCCGAATATCCCGAGAATCAGAATCAGCAACTTATTGGGCTTGATCGGTTGGTTTGGCTTGATAGCCTGCTGATCAACCTTTACCAAAACCAGTTCACTCAGGTCGCGATTGATATGTTCCAGCCGTGTTTTTTCTGCCCTCATATCAACCAGCGTGTTGAGGAATAGATCGTCGTTTTTACGCGATTTAAGTCGTTCAATCTGCCGATTTTGATCCAGAAGCTGAAGCTCTTTTTTGATCTCGGAGATCCGAGGGCTGGCATGGTCATCAGACTTTCGTGCCAACAGGGCATTTCGCTCGGCACCAAGAGCTTCAGTACCCATGAAGTGCAGCGGGAACTGCTCGTTGAAAACTTCCGCACGAAAAACATTGCCCTGACTTACGCCGTTACCTTGCCCCATCGCCGTAGGGGTAGTCGGCTTCACGATCCCCAACTCACGAGCTATGTGAATGGACTCGTTCAGCTGGGTGATACGACTTTCCCGACGGTCGCGCAGCTCTGTACGAACTGCACGCAACTCATCCTGCAGCTGCGCGCGCTTGAGAACGTCACTTTCACTGATTTTAGCAATCGTTGAGTCCTTATCGGCCTCATAACTAGCGCGGGCAATGCCCATCTTGCGTTCCAGGGTGTTGAGACTGTTGTCAATCACACTGTTCAAGTCGTCCTGAATCTGCTTGCGCTCGCTGTTGATGGCTTCTTGCACGATCCCATTAAGAATGAGATGACCTTCGACGGTTTCCGGATAAGTGATTTCCAGTCCGACGAATGTTGTGAGGTTGTCGCCGATCTTAGTACTTGGCTGAATAACCCTGAACGCTTCGCTGTTGAAGCGTTCGAAGGCCTGTTTCAAGTCGCCTGAGTCAATACCGGAGAATTGTTCTTGGTGCTTATCGAAGTAGGATTTATGCACTTCATAGGAGTTAAGTGCAGCACCTACGCGCCTGAGTGATTCCTCGGGATTGAGGGTGTAAACCCCAGTCTGATTGAGTGCGTCAAGGTCTTTAATAGACGGAGGACGAAGAAATGTCTTCGTCCGGTATTGAGGTGTCGCTGTAAAAGCGTAGACCGCTGCCATCGCTGTGACTGCCAAGGCTATGCCTGCGATTAGATACTTTTGACGCCACAGGGTGGTGAATAACTCACCCAAATCAATTGCTTGGGTATTGTACGAAACCGGGATGGGGCGGGATGACGGTAGCGACTCTGCGTGACTCATACAAGCTCCATTGCACAATTTACTCCATTAAAACGGAACTATTCTACACGCCCGATGTCGCGTCCGAGCGTTTATTTGCGCTCAATAACTTTCGAGGATTAATGCTTGGATCCCGCCCCCTTATGCCGTTGGCTATTTAAACAGCGGCCCCCTAGAACTTTTTCCTGTTTATCGGTCTATGTGGATAGGCACATCCACTCGCCAGGCGAGAACCCGCAGGATTCCCGCAGCCGGATGGCCACACGCCCAGAAATCAATCAGAGGTTGTCTTCGCTCATGAAATTCCATGACCCACGGATGGTGCTCTTCGGCCTGTTCGCGTTCGCGGCAGTGGGCTCGGCATCAGCCACACAGATGAAGACCTCAACCCCTGTTTTGGCACCTGAAGTCACGGCAGTTCAGGTTCCCGTCCAGGCTGCTGGCAACCCTTGGCCGACCTTGGCCAGCATGTCCGACAAGCAGACAGGGCCGTTGCTTGCCCATGACGACCGATACTGGCATGACGGCCGTTGGCACTCTCGTAGAGACGATTGGCGCCGGGACGACTGGCATCGAGATAACTGGCGTAGAGAACAAGCTCGCCGGGAAGCCGAACGCCGCCGTGATTGGGAGCGCCACCAGGATCGGGCCATGCGGTACCGTTACGAGGACGATCGCCGCTACTATCGTCGCTAATGCGACGCCCCGCAGGCTAAAAACGTCGATGAGGTACGAGCGATGCGCTTTCGCCCTCCTCGACGTGACGATGACACCGATTTAGCCACCCCATGCGAATGTCCACGAAGCAGGCAAACATGTTATGTTATAACCAATATAAACATGAGCTGCCCGTTGTCACTGGCAGAGCCATCCACTCCCTGCTTGCGATATTCGATGACAACTTCTACCCATGTCCCGCCCATCACAGGCTTGAGCCAACGCCTGCTGTCCATTGATGCCCTGAGGGGATTGGTAATCCTCCTGATGCTGTTGGATCACGTGCGCGAAACGTTCTTTTTGCACCGTCAGGTAACAGACCCGATGGACATCGAATCCACTGAGCCGGCGCTATTTTTCAGCCGCACACTTGCCCATTTGTGTGCGCCGGTTTTCATACTGCTCACCGGGCTTTCCGCTTACCTGTATGACCAAAAACACCAGGGCAAGGGCGATGTGTCAGCCTTTTTATTCAAGCGCGGTCTGTTCCTTGTGCTGCTTGAGTTCACCCTGGTGAATTTCGCCTGGACTTTTCAGTTCCCGCCTACGGCAATCTACATGCAAGTGATCTGGGCCATTGGCATCTGCATGATTGCCCTGGCCGGACTGGTTTGGTTACCCAGGCCCATGCTGTGCTGCCTGGGCCTGGTGATCGTGGCCGGGCACAACCTGCTGGATAATGTTCACTTCGCGGCAGGCTCGCCCATGCATATACCTTGGGCGATTCTGCATGATCGCGGCTGGATCGATTTCTCCGACAGCTTGCGTCTGCGCACCTCTTATCCGGTGCTTCCCTGGATCGGTGTGATTGCCCTTGGATACAGTATCGGCCCCTGGTTTGCCGGCCAGGTCTTGGCCGCGCAGCGTCAACGTAATCTGCTGCTTGCCGGGGCCGGGGCATTGATCGGATTTGTCGCGCTGCGAGCCATCAATGGTTATGGCGAGGCGCATTGGGTCGCCCATGAAGGCATCACGCAAACCCTCATGAGCTTCTTCAACATTACAAAATACCCACCTTCCCTGCTGTTTCTTTCACTGACGCTGGGAGTGGGGCTGTTACTGCTACGTGCCCTGGAACGGGCCCGACAACGCAAGTGGGTCAATGCATTGGCCGTCTTTGGTGCGGCGCCGATGTTCTTCTACTTGCTTCACCTTTACGTACTCAAGGCGCTGTATCTGGTCGGCGTGGCGCTGTTCGGATTGAACCAGGGAGTTTTTTTCGGTTTCGACAGCATTTGGGCTGTGTGGCTGACGGCGGTGTTCTTGGCTCTATCCCTGTATTTACCCGTGCGCTGGTTCGCGGCATTGAAGGCACGCCGTCGCGATATCGGATGGCTCAAATACTTCTGAACAGGATATTTGCTCAATGAAGGGGTCCCTGGAGAGCCCCTTTTTCAAGATGTCCCGTCCTGAAACCCTTAATCAAAGCGGAATGAGGCGCCGTAGGCCGAATCCGGTAAATGGCTAGCGCCATCTTCCCGTAACCGCGAACGGAAAGTACCGCTCTGTGGCCGGGTGCGATACAAGCCACGCTTTTGCAGTTCAGGAATGATCAGCTCAACGAAGTCCTCAAGGCTGCCCGGGCTGATCAGCGGGTTGAGCATGTAGCCGCTGGTGCCGGAAATACGGGCGTGCTCTTCGATCCGGTCGGCCACTTGTTGCGGCGTTCCCACCAGAATCAGGTCACTGCCCCGGGTGACGTTGGCAAAGCGCTGTTTGACATCGCCGGCGGTCAAGGGCTTGCCACTGCCATCGGGACGCATCACATAAGAGGTCATGCCTTCGGTGTGAGTGGACAACGCATCGCTGTCCGCGTAGCGGCTGATGTCGATACCGGTATCCCCGGCATAACTCACCAGTTGCGCCTGCAAGTGATAGTTGCTTTGCAGCTCGTCATATTTGCGCTGGGCTTCGATCTCGGTCCTGGCGGTGACGATGCGCAGCACCGTCAGCGACTTCACATCCTCGGCGTGACGCCCCCGTGCCCTGGCCTGCGTCCATATATCTTCCAGTCCCTGGCGAATCTCCAGCGGGTTGGACTTGGCGATGAAAATCAGTTCGGCGTGCTTGGCCGCAAACTCGCGACCACGGCCTGACCAACCGGCCTGGATCAGCAAAGGTGTACGTTGCGGTGACGGGGACGTCAAATGCGGCCCGGCCACCCGGTAATGCTCGCCAACATGGTTGATCGGTCGCACGCGATCGCCCCTGGCATAGACCTGGCGAGACTTGTCGGCCACCACGGCATCGGTTGCCCAACTGCCTTCCCAGAGCTTGTAGACCACATCGAGAAATTCATCCGCGCGCTCATAGCGATCATCGTGCCTGATCATCTGCTCCAGGCCGAAGTTGCGAGCGGCGCTGGTCAGGTAGGAGGTGACGATGTTCCACCCGACCCGGCCATTGGTCAGGTGATCCAGCGTGCTGAAGCGCCGGGCATGGGTGAAAGGATGCTCGTAACTGGTAGTGACAGTGACGCCGAAGGCGAGGTTTTCCGTCACGGCGGCCAATGCCGGGATGATCATCAACGGATCGTTGGCCGGTGCTTCCACCGCCCACTTCATGGCCGCGTCGGCATTGCCGCCAAACACATCGTAGAAGCCCAGCACATCACCAAAGAACAGCATGTCGAGATGAGCCTGGTCGGCGATGCGTGCCAGATTCGACCAGTAGCCCAGGGAATTGATGGTCAGTCGTTCATCAGCCGGGTGCGTCCAGAGGCTCGGCGCGCCGCCACAGCCAACACTGGCTTGCTCGTATAACGCAAACAACAGAGGTTTCGGATCGGACATCGTAGTACCTGTAAAAAGTCATTAAACGGACGGGTCAGCGCTGATGCTTGAAACCCTTGCCGTAGTGGCGTTCAAGACGGTTCTGAATCAACTCCAGCCCAATGGACAGGAGCCAATAGATAACGGCTGCGGTGGTGAGCATTTCGATGTAGCGGTAGGACGAGCGACCGTACGACTGCGCCAGGAACATCACTTCCCAGACCCCCATCACCGATATCAACGAAGAGTCCTTGAGCATTGAAATGAACTGGCTGGTTGTCGGGGGAATGATCGTGCGCATGGCTTGCGGCAGGACGACGTGCAGGAATGTTGCCGCCGGCTTCAGACCCAGGGCCATCGCCGCTTCGCGCTGCCCGGGTGCGACAGCCATGATGCCGGCACGAAAAATCTCGCTGAGGTAGGCACCATAATTGAGCGACAGCGCAATGATCCCCGCGCTGATGGCGCCCGGAACCACACCCAACTGCGGCAGCCCCAGGTAGATCAGCAGGATCTGGATCAGCAGCGGAGTACCGCGAAAAAAGGACGCATAGAAACTGGCAATGCCGAAAGCCACTGCACTGCGAGACAGGCGTGCCAGTGCCGTCACGAAGCCAAGGAGCAATGAAAACCAGATCGAGCAGAAGCACAAGAACAGTGTCAGCGCGGCGCCCTGCAAGAAACCGTCAGGCCCCAAATGCAGGCCGACCAGGTTGGGCAGCTTCTGCACAATGATCGAGAACTTCAGATCGAAGCTCATGAAAAACATGACGCACAGGGCAAACAGCACTGCCCAGGTCAAATACAGGCGAGTGCGAAAACCAGGTAGCGGGCTGAAACGACGCGTCTGGGTCTCGGGGGCGACAGTCGCCTTGGCCGGGTGTGGATTGAGGGCTGTCATTGGCTGATATCGGCACCGATCCACTTCTGTGAAATCTTGCTTAATGTGCCGTCGGCCTTGAGCTGGGTGACGACCTCAGTGACTTTGGCATTCCATTGCGGATCGCCCTTTTCGATCGCTACCACGTTGGGCTCTGCATACAGGGTGTCGCCGGCAATTTTGAAGCGAGGATCCTGGGCGATGCGTTCGCGAGCGGTGATGAGGTTGGTGACCATGGCATCCAGGCGCACGCCCGTACCCAGGGCCAGATCCTGGAAGGCTACCGTTTCGTTGTCGTACGGCGCGACCTGGACGCTTTCGAATGGATAGCTCAACGGCTTGTCCTCGGCGCCCTCGATCACCAGTTCCTTGTTCAGATAGGCTTCATAGGTCGACGCACTGATCACACCGACTTTTTTACCTGACAGATCCTTGCCCGTGGCAATGTTCTTGTCTTTGGCATTCACCACGATCACGGCCGGTGACTGGTAATACTCGACCGGGAAGTCGAACACTTCGGCCCGTGCCTTGCTCGGGGTCATCGAGCAGACGCAGATGTCATAGCGTCCGTTCCAGTGTCCGGCAGCGATGACATCCCAGGACGGTGTCTGCAGCTTGAGCTTCACCCCTAACCGTTGCGCAACGGCCTTGGCGACATCCACGTCAAACCCGTCCAGTTGGTTCTGTTCATTGAGAAAGGAAAATGGCGGATAGCTTTCCATCAGAACGCCGGTCAGCTCCCCGCTGCCGGTTACGCGATCCAGGGTGGCGCCCGCGAACGCCGTCGAGCAGGTAGCCAGTAATGCCAAGCCAAAAGGTAAAAGCGCCTTAGTGTTCACAGACAAGTGCTCCAATCGATTCAAAATACTGAATAGATTAAAACGCACTATAAAAATACTTTGTACTTCCTTTATGGAATATAAGACTGCGTTCAAGCTATATTGGATCGAGCGGTTCAGGCGCTTGTATCGCTGACCCTTGGTGGCAAGCAACACCCCGACCGATCCGCTCGGGGCGTTGCTCTTTCTTCAGCGATAGCAATCGAGCAGGCGTGCGGCGACTTCCTTCAATTGCGCGTCGGCCAGACGGTTGATCCCGGCAGCACGCTTGCGCCCTCCCCCCGTTGGAAACTGCCGGCAGAAGGCATCCGCCGCCAGCCCGGCCTCTTCCGGTACCCGCAGGCTGAACGCCCAGTCACCGTCCGCCCTGGCGCTGAGCAAGCCGATCGCCTTGCGCGGTGCACCGGCCGCCAGCTGGTTGGCCAACACGCCACTGACCCTTCGCGCCCAGGGTTGCTCGGGCAGGCGGTACAGCCGCGCGCCCCGGCCCTCGTGCCAGGGTTCAAGGCCTGCGGCAGCAGCCATGTCGGCGGCGTGGCCGATGCGCAGGGTGGTGAAGCTTGTGCTGTGGCGGATGAAATCCAGCGGGTCGTGGTAAGGCAGCAGCTCGGCGGCCAGCGCCAGCGGCTCGAAGTGCAGGTCCGACAGACTGTCGCCATAGGCGTTGTAGTTGAGCAGCAGGCCTAGCTCCTCCAGGGCCTGCACCTCATCGTTGGCCAGGCCATGCTGCTTCGCCAGCGCCCGCGCCGGCCCGGCCAGGCCGTCACCAAAGGCGGCGGCCACCGCCCAACGGTGATGACGCCCGTCCAGGTAGGTGTTGACCAGCAGGCTGGTGCACACCTGGGCGACCGTGTCGATGAAGGACTCAAATGCCGGGTGCCGAGGCAGTTCGCCGGCAAAGTGGTGGTCGAAGTAGCGTACCCGGACGCCGGCGTCGAGCAGGCGCCGGGTGGCCTCGCGGTTCTGCTCGTGGGCCACGTCCAGCACCGTGACCCGCTCGCCGGGTCCGGCCTGGACTCGGCGCAACAGTTCGATGTCGCGCTTGACCCCGCTGACCAGGTGCACCTGCGGACCCAGTTCTCCCGCCAGGCGCAACTGCTGCAGGGCGCACAGACCGTCGGCATCGCCGTTGAAGGCGCAGTGATCGATTGTGTTCATCTGCCGTCCTCCTCAGTGCATGACTTCGCCGCCGTTGGCATCGAGCTGCGCGCCATTGATCGCACTGGCGTAGTCCGATGCCAGAAACAACGCAGCGCGGGCGCACTCCTCGTCGCTTCGCATGCGACCGCCAGGGATGCCGGCACTGAACTCGACGCGCACCTGTTCTTCGCTGACACCCCGGGCGGCAGCCGTTTGTCGTACCAGGGCCTGCACCGGCTCGCCCCACATCCAGCCACAGGCCAGGGCGTTGACCCGCAGACCATGGGCCGCCTGCTCACTGGCCAGGTAGCGCACGCTGGCCGCCAGGGCGCTTTTCGACGCGGCATAGGCCGCCCCACCCTGATACGGCTTGCGCACCCCCAGGGTGTTGATCATCACAATCGCCCCCGCACCCTGCGCGCGCATGGGCGCCAGCACCGCGCGGCTCATGTTCAGCGAGCCCAGCAGGTTGACCTCCAGCGCCTCGCGAAGCGGGTCGTTGTCTGCCTCGTCCACCGCCTGGAATCCGCCATGGGAAAAGGCGCTGTTGATCAACGCATCGATACGGCCGAATTGCTCGAGGGTGGCTTCGGCGAAACGCTTGCAGGCCTGCACATCAGTGATGTCGGTGGCCACGCACAGCACTTGGCAATGCCCGGCGACCGCCTTGATGCGTTGTTGCGCCTCAAGCAGGCGGCCCCTGTCGCGGGCGCCGATGGCCACGGCCCGCGCCCCTTCCCGCGCGGCCTCCAGGGCCAGTTTGATACCCAGCCCGGGGCCGATGCCCGAAACCATCACGACTTTGTCTTTAAGCAGCATGGGATGAATCCTCTTATTGTTTTGGGGCAGGCTCAGGCTTGCAGATGCCGGGCGCGGTACTCGGCGTAGTCACGTTGCAGCAGCATGTCGCTGAGGCCGAACTGGTCAGGACTGTAGTGATGGGCAGCGCGTTTTTCCCGGCCGTTGGCGGACAACCATTGGTCCATGGCCGCCCGGACCTTTGGCGTGCATTCAAGGCCGGCGAAGCGATAGATGCGTTCGACCACTGCCTGGGGCGCGGCCAGGGTGTCTTCGAACTGCACATCGAGAAAGCGCTCGGCCGGCATGCGTTCGCGCACCGCCATGGCATGGCGCAAGGCCCGCGCCATGCGCCGGTTCCACTGCTCGCCGACGGCGAGGGCATCGGCCTGGTCGCTGTACAGCTGCCACAGGGTATGGATGAAGCTGGCCAGCGAGGGAATGGTCCTGGCCGGTTCGCGATGAGTGAGCACCACCTGCGCCCCGGGGAACACGTCGAACAACAACTCCAGGGTATGCAGGTGCTGCGGGCTCTTGAGCAACCAACGCCGGCCGGGGGCGATGCCACGGCGTGCCTGCTGCCATTGCAGGAACTGCAAGGTGCGCTTGAGGTAACGGTAGACTTGGGTCTGGTCCTGACGGTCGAGCCAGGCGGTGTAGCTGGGGACGTTGACGTAGGAGTCCATGGCGCAGAGGAACGAGTGCTCCATCAACATGAACTCTTCGTCGGGCTGCTCGGCGTCCAGTGGGTGGATGGCCAGCAACTGCGGAAGGAACTCGATCATCGCCGCCACTTCAGCGCGCGCCAGGCCCAGGCGCTGCAACGGTTGCTCCAGGGTCTCCCCGCTCAGTGGTGCCGGGTAGCGGGTTTCCCACCACTGTGCCTTGCTGAACTGCGGGTCCACCGCCAGGGTGCGTTGCAGCAATGTGGTGCCGGTGCGTGGCAGGCCGACGATCACCAACGGATCGTTGATTTGCAGTTCGAGGATTTCCGGGAAGCGTCGACAATGGTCTTCGATCACCAGACGGTTCACCAGTTGCGCCAGCAGTTTCTCGCGCAACAGTGCACGCCCCCGGGACGACAACCGTGCTTCTTTTTCCAGAGCGTCAGCCAGCACCACCAGGCCCTGGCGAAAATCACCCGGGCCGAAATCCTCAAGGCCACCTGCGCGAGCGCTGGCTTCGGCCAGCAGCAGCTCCGGAGAAAAATCGTTGCCGCTCATAGTGCCAGCTCCTTGAGGTCATTGAGTTTGACCACGCGGGTGGTCGGGTGAACCGGTTGCGTGGCGCCGACCCAGCGCAGGCACAGGGTGCCGTGGGGATGGCCGGCGGTTTCCAGCCAGTTGGCCAGGCCCGGGTCACGGTGGCTGAGGACCATGCGCAGGCTGCCGTCCGCCGCAAGCTGTGCCGAGTGCTTGTTCAGGCAGATGCGGTGGTAGCGGTAGTCGAGCGACTCCATCCAGTAGTTGTTGATCTGCAGGTTCCAGAAGTCGCAGGCCGGCACCTGATCGACTTCGATCAATAGCGCTTCGTCGTCGGCCAGCGCCCAGCAGGAGTGGTAATAGAAGATGTTGGGGTCGCCGCCCACGGACTGGCACAGCGCCTGGTCGGCAGGCGGCAGCTGGTTGCTGTGCTGCTGGTAACCCTGGGCCCAGTCGGCGAACAAGCGCGCAGTGTTCTCGACGAAACTGCCGACCCGCTGCAGGCTTTGTTGCAGGCCCGCGGCATCCAGCGGCACGGGTGCCTGGCTGGCCTGCAGGCGCTCGATGCGCAGTTGCGCCGGTTGCTCGCTGCTGCGATCGAGAAAGGTCTGGCGCACGATCAGCGCATTGCTCTGCGGCTCAAGGGGCAGCCAGTTGCCGCTGGCCGGCGGGCGCTGGCTGAGGATGATTTCGAAATTGCCCTCGGCATCCAGTTGCAGTTGCCCGGCGTCGATAAAGCCGGTCTGGATCATCTTGCCGTCCGTCTCGTAACCGCCCCTCTGCGAACCGAAGCTCAGGTAGGCGACACTGCCGCGCTGGCCGCTGACCCGGTATTCGTGCTCGCCGTTCAGGCGCGCATAGCGGTACAGGTTGTCGGGGTTGTCGGCGCCGATCTTGGCGGTTTCATGGGAAGGGGTGATGAACCCGGGGAAGTCGGGGTCGGCGAATTCCAGGTGCATCTCCAGGGCGATGCGCAGCAAGCGGGTGAGGTAGCGAAAGCCTTCGGCGCGGGTCTGCTCGTCGGCCGGGGCTTCGGCACGCAGTATCTGTTCGCCGCTGCGGCGCAACTGCTCGCAAAACCGGGTCCAGGTCTCACCGCTGATGACCTCCTGTTGGGGGGTGTCTGTAGCCATGTCAGTCTCCTCTGCCGGCGGAGGGCCCGCCGCTGTAGACGACCTTAGGGAGAAGCGCGGCAACGGTTCTTCGTCCATGCGGACTAAACGCCCGATCTAGTCCGGGCGGACGAGGAGCCGACGGGTACAAGCGGTGAGGATCGCGCCTGAGCCCAGGGCTCACTGGCGCCACCGTCCGTGGCGCGCAGTCATCCTCACAGGAGCCACCCATGAGCGCAGAAAAAAACCTGGTCCGTTCGCTGACCGTGGACATCGCCGCCCCGGCCGAACTGGTCTGGGCAATCCTCATCGACCTGCCCGCCTACCCGCAGTGGAACCCCTACACGGTCAAGGTCGAGTCGAGCCTGGTGCTCGGCGATCCGGTCAACCTGTTCCTGCCCAATCCGGGGCGCCCGGGTGAACTGCTGCACGTGATCGAGTACCTGGCGGACTTCGAGCCCCACCGGCTGCTCGCCTGGGAGATGTATGCCAACGCCGGCAATCCCGACGCGGCCCGTCGCGAGCAACACATCGAGCACACCGGAGCGGCCAGTTGCCGCTACCACACCACCGACCAGTTCCTCGGCGCCACCGCCGACCAGGTCATGACCGACCATGGCGCTTGGGTCAAGCAAGGGTTCGATGCCGTTGCCCATGCCCTCAAGGTCCGTGCCGAGACGCTGTACGCGTCCGTCGCGTGATCTTCAACCGCCGGCGCTTCTTCGTCCGAGCAGACGAAGAGGCACCGGCGGTGCTTTACCTACCGTGGTGTTCAGCCGGCACCCATCCCGGCAGAACACGAGGAGGTATCCGATGTTGACTCATCTGCAATGGCTGGAAGCGGAAAGCATCCAGATCATCCGCGAAGTGGTGGCCGAGTGTGAGAACCCGGTGATGCTCTACTCCATCGGCAAGGACAGCGCGGTCATGCTGCACCTGGCAATGAAAGCCTTCGCCCCGGGCAAGCCGCCCTTCCCCCTGCTGCACGTGGACACCACCTGGAAGTTTCGCGAAATGATCGCCTTTCGCGACCAGACCGCCGAACGCCTGGGCCTGGAACTGCTGGTGCACATCAACCCCGAAGGCGTGGAAAAGGCCATCGATCCCTTCATCCACGGCTCGGCCGTGCACACCGATGTGTGGAAGACCCAGGGCCTGAAGCAGGCCCTGGACCACTACGGTTTCGATGCCGCGTTCGGCGGTGCCCGGCGCGACGAAGAAAAGTCGCGGGCCAAGGAGCGGGTGTTTTCCCTGCGCTCCGAGCAGCACCGCTGGGACCCCAAGCAGCAACGCCCGGAGCTCTGGCGCCTGTACAACACCCGCAAGCGCAAAGGTGAAAGCCTGCGGGTGTTCCCCCTGTCGAACTGGACCGAGCTGGATATCTGGCAATACATCTACCTGGAACAGATCCCCATCGTGCCTTTGTACTTCGCCAAGGAGCGCCCGGTGGTGCGCCGTGACGGCACGCTGATCATGGTCGACGACGAGCGCTTGCCGCTGCTGCCGGGAGAAACCCCGGAACTGCGCAAGGTGCGCTTCCGCACCCTGGGCTGCTACCCGTTGACCGGCGCCATCGACAGTGACGCCGACAACCTGCCGGCGATCATCGGCGAGATGCTGGTCAGCCGCACCTCGGAACGCCAGGGCCGCCTGATCGACAGCGATTCGGCGGGCTCCATGGAGAAGAAGAAACAAGAGGGGTATTTCTGATGAACGCGATCACCGATGCACGCAATGGCGACCTGACGCCCTACTTGCAACAACAGCAGAACAAGCAACTGCTGCGCTTCATCACCTGTGGCAGTGTCGACGACGGCAAGAGCACCCTGATCGGCCGCCTGCTGTACGAATCCAAGGTGCTGTTCGAGGACCAGTTGGGCCAGCTCGAAGCCGACTCGAAAAAGCTCGGTACCCAGGGTGACGAACTGGATTTCGCCCTGCTGGTGGACGGCCTGAGCGCCGAGCGCGAGCAAGGCATCACCATCGATGTGGCTTACCGTTTTTTTGCCACCGACAAGCGCAAGTTCATCGTCGCCGACACACCCGGCCACGAACAGTACACCCGCAACATGGTCACCGGCGCGTCCACCGCCGACCTGGCGGTGATCCTCATCGACGCCCGCCAGGGCTTGCTGACCCAGACCCGCCGACACAGTTACCTGGTGTCGCTGCTGGGTATTCGCAAGGTGGTGGTGGCGATCAACAAGCTCGACTTGGTGGACTATTCCCAGGCATTGTTCGAGCGCATCGAAGCCGAGTATCGCGCCTTCGCCGCGCAGATCGGCCTGCTGGATATCCAGTGCATCCCGCTGTCGGCACTGCGCGGTGACAACATGCTCCAGGCCAGCCCCAACACGCCCTGGTACCAGGGCCCGAGTCTGCTCGCCTACCTTGAAGACGTACCGCTGGAGCAGGACCGGCAGAGCAATGCGGCGTTCCGTTTGCCGGTGCAGTGGGTGAACCGGCCGAACCTGGATTTTCGTGGCTATTGCGGCAACGTCGTGGCCGGCAGCGTGAGCGTCGGCGAGCGTATCCGCGTGCTGCCCTCGGGCCAGCAGAGCGAGATCACCGGTATCCTGGGCAGCGCCGGGGAGCAGCAGCAAGCCCTGTGCGGCCAGGCCGTGACCCTGACCCTCAAGGACGAGATCGACATCAGCCGCGGCGATGTGATCGCCCTGGCCGACGCCCCGCCGGCGGTGGCCGACCAGTTCGAAGCGACCCTGGTCTGGATGGACGAACAGCCCCTGTTGCCGGGCCGCCCGTACCTGATGAAAATCGGTTACCGCACCGTTGGCATGAGCTGCGCCAACCTCAAGCACCGGGTCGATGTGAACAGCCTCGAGCATCTGGCGGCCAAGACCCTGGAACTGAATGGCATTGGCGTGTGCAACCTGCACCTGGACCGGCCGATCGCCTTCGATGCCTATGCCGACAACCGCGACACCGGAGGCTTTATCGTCATCGACCGCCTGAGTAATCGCACGGTCGGCGCCGGCATGCTGCACTTCGCCTTGCGCCGTGCGCAGAACGTGCACTGGCAGGCCATCGACGTCAACCGCGAGGCCCACGCCGCGCTCAAGGGCCAATCGCCGCGAGTGCTGTGGTTTACCGGTTTGTCCGGCGCGGGCAAGTCGACCATCGCCAACCTGGTCGAACGCAAGCTGCATGCCCTGGGCCGGCACACCTACCTGCTCGACGGTGATAACGTGCGCCACGGTCTGAACCGCGACCTGGGTTTTACCGAAGCCGACCGGGTGGAAAACATCCGACGGGTTTCGGAGGTGGCCAGGCTGATGCTCGATGCCGGGCTGATCACCCTGGTCTCGTTCATCTCGCCGTTCCGTGCCGAGCGTGACATGGCCCGCAGTCTGGCAGGCGACGGCAACTTCCTCGAGATCTTCATCGATGCGCCGCTGGCCCTGGCCGAGCAGCGCGACCCCAAGGGCCTGTACCTCAAGGCCCGGCGCGGTGAGCTGAAAAACTTCACTGGCATCGACTCACCCTACGAGCCGCCGGTGGCGCCGGACATCCACATCGACACCCAGTTCGAGTCCGCCGAGGCCGCCGCCGAACGCATCGTCGAAGCCCTGCTGGCGCTGTAACGGCTGCCGGGCGCAGCCTGCCCCTTGGGCATGCGCTGCGCCCCTAGGCCAAACGGACGATTTTGCTGTCGTAACCCCGGTCGATACTCGCCCATGACAACACGCAGCCAAAGAGGCGCGCATGACCCTGCCCTTTTCCACCTGCCCGGACCTGCACGCCAGCATCGACATCCCCTCTGCCGAGCTCAGCAGCCTGCTCGGGCTGGTCTACCACGGCACGCTGGAGCCAACGCCCTGGGCCAGTTTGCTCGAAGCCCTGCGCCAGCGCTTCGCCGTCAGCTTCTTCACCCTGGTGCTGCGCAACCCCGACCATGAACGCCCCGGGCTGATCGTCAATGCCTCGGTGCATGGCGCGCTGTTGCCCGGCGAGCCCTCCTACAGCGAGCACTTCTATTCGATCTGCCCGTTCCTCGACTGGCCCGCGGACCAGGTGGCCAGTGCCGACCAGGTGCTGGGCACAGAGGCCTGGCTGGCCCATGATTTCTACCGCAACTACCTGCAGCCCCTGGACCTGCGCGATGTGCTGGTGGCCAACATGCGCACCGCCGCCGGCATGCACTGCGCGCTGTTCGCCTGCCGCGACCACGCCAGCGAAGCCTTCACCCCGGCGCAGCTCAACCTGATCCGCCTGTTGTTGCCGCACCTGCAACAGGCGGTGGACCTGCACTCGGCGGTGGATCAACTGGATGCCGAACGCCAGCTCTACGCGGCCACCATCGACCGCCTGATGGTGGGCACGGCCATCCTCGACGAGAACGGCCGGATGATGCGCTGCAACCGTGCCGCCCAGCGCCTGTTCGACAGCCATGACGGCCTGGAGTGCAAGCACGACAAGCTCTGTGCCTTCGCCAACCATGAGAACCGCACACTGCAGCAGGCCATCCAGGCGGTGCTGAAACAGCGCCCGCGGGGCCTCGACGACCTGCAAGTCCTGACCCTGTCGCGGCCCAGCGGCGAGATGCCGCTGAACTTGCTGCTGCGCCCGATTGCCATGAACTACCAGACCCACAACAGCGCCCGACGCCCCGCAGTGGTGGTATTCATCCGCGATCCCGCCGACTCGCCCCAAGCCTCCCGAGACCTGCTGCGCAGCCTGTTTCAGCTGACCCGCACGGAAACCGAAGTGGCCATGCTGGTCATGGACGGCCAGACCCTCGACGAGACGGCCGAGGCACTCGGAGTTTCGCGCAACACCGTGCGCGCCCACCTGCGCGGAGTGTTCGCCAAGACCGGCGCCACGCGCCAGGCGCAACTGGTCAAGACCTTGCTCAATAGCGTGGCGTCGTTGGGATAGCGGTCATATCGCAGCCGTATCAACCCGTTGCACCGAAAGCCGCGCTGACGGGTGAAAATGGCGACATGCGCTCCGTCCCGGACTGTATAGACAGAAGACTGGACGGCCTAGGGGAATTGGTTAATCCGATTGCGACTAAGCCATAGTGCTTATGGTGATTAGCCTTGGTGGAAAGTTGCGTCACAGCAGCAATACTCCGTTCTGCTGCGAAAACCATTCGCAGAATGGCGTGGGGCAATAAGTCATGAACTCTAGCGTCTGCGAAGCGAAAGAATCTCGATTTTCGTTAATCAAGCGATGTCTCCACCAGCCGCTATTGCACTTTCTGATCGCAGGCTTTGCACTCTTTGTGTTGTACGGAGGTTTACACCGTTCAACCCTTGATCAAGATCCGCAACGCATCGAAATCACCCCCGAAGTTGTTCAGCGGATCGCGATTTCCTGGCTGGCACGATGGCAACGACCCGCATCGGAGCAACAGTTGCAGGGTCTGATTGAGGAATATGTGAAAGAGGAAATCCTCTATCGCGAAGCACTGAAACTTGGCCTGGATAAAGACGACACTATTATTCGCCGCCGACTGGCGCAAAAAATGGACTTCCTCGCCGAGGATATAGCGTCACTTCGCGAACCGGCACCCGGTGTACTTGAGACTTGGTACAACCAGCATCAGGACCAATATGCCCCGCCGCCACTTTTGACCTTCCATCATTTGTTTTTCGCCTTCGACAAACGTGGCGCGGATGCGCAAGCGCAGGCTCAGTCCGCACTCAGTGGGCTATCTGACAAAAACAGTGGTGAAGGCGATGCCTTCATGTTCAAAAACGCCTATACAGAACAATCCCGGGATCAGGTGGCGCGGGTCTTTGGTTCAACGTTCGCCACTTCATTGTTCAAACAAACGCCGGGGGGGTGGGCGGGGCCTGTGGAGTCGGGTTTTGGCTGGCATCTGGTGTGGATTGATGCACTGACCAAATCACCTCCTCCGCCCTTCGAAACCGTGGCCCGGCAGGTCAAGTCCGATTGGTTGTCCGAACAGCGCAGTGCATCGAAACGCGCGAGTTTCGATGCACTGAAAGCACGCTATGAGGTCGTAGTGATGATGCCTGCTTCTTCCGGTGCGATTGCCGCCACACAGACGCAGCGGTCGCGATGAGGCGCGCAGTCTGGCTGATGTTGGTGCTCTGGCTCATGGGGCTGCCGGCCATGGCCCATGAGTCGCGCCCTGCTTACCTGGAACTCAACGAAACGGCCGTCGGGCGCTATGACGCATTGTGGCGCACGCCGCTGCTTTCAGGCATGCGATTGCCGATTGCGCTCCGGTTTGCCGAAGGTATTCGTACTGTCGTTGAGCCCGTGGAAAGCGAACTGAACGATTCACTGATCGAGCGTCGCGTCATTGATGCCGGTCCCGCAGGGCTGGTCGGGCAACGTATTGAATTCATCGGTCTGCAAGCGAGCATCACCGATGTGCTGGTGCGTGTCTCGCGCCTGGATGGCAGCCTGACGACCACCCTCGTCCACCCTGCGCAACCCTGGATAGAGATCGCTGCCACGCCGGGAGCGTTTTCGGTGGCCGGTGCATTTCTGGTCCATGGCATCCAGCACATCCTGGGAGGCTTCGATCACCTGCTGTTCGTCTTCGGTCTCCTGTTGCTGGTGAGTAATGGCTGGATGCTGGTGAAGACCATCACCGCATTCACCCTCGCCCATTCCGTCACTCTGGCACTCGCTACACTGGGTGCGGTGCGGCTGCCCGGCCCTCCTGTGGAAGCGACGATCGCGCTGAGCATTCTGTTGCTGGCAGTGGAAATCGCCCGCAAGAACCGTGACGAAACCAGTTTCACACTCCAGTGGCCATGGGTGGTGGCGTTCTGTTTTGGCTTGTTGCATGGCTTCGGTTTTGCCGGTGCGCTGGCGCAAATCGGATTGCCGCAGCGCGACCTGCCGCTGGCGCTGTTCACCTTCAATGTCGGCGTCGAGATCGGCCAGTTGATGTTCGTCGCCGTCGTGTTGAGCCTGCGCGAACTGCTGCTGCGCTGTCGATTGCCACAGCCTGCAGTCCTGTATGCCCGACCAATTGCTTCTTACGGGTTGGGCACGCTGGCTGCCTTCTGGTTTTTCGAAAGAGTCTCGAGTTTCCTGTCCTGAGTTGCACCCTGTCATTGCCGTATTCCGGAGACGTGGAATATGAAAAACCCTACACACTTCACCGCACCAACACTGCTCGGTTGCGCCGTGTTTACTGTCAGCACGCTGGCATTGGCAGAGGGCAACCCGGATCGCGAGGTTTACTTTGGCCAGACGCACTCGCACAGCTCCTGGTCAATTGATGCCTACCTGATCGGCAACCACCAGGTCGATCCCGAGCAGACGTACCAATTCTCACTGGGGATGCCGATCAAGCATCCAATGGGGTTTGAAGTACAACTCAAGGGTCGCCCGCTGGATTTCCATGGCGTGACCGACCACTCGGAATACGTGGGCGTAATCGCCCTGGCCAACGATCCGAAGTCAGACTTCAGCAAGCAGCCCATCGCGCAAAAGCTGATTGTCAAAACCCCGGAAGATTTCAACCGGGTGTTCAAATGGATCGCCGGCAGCTTGAGCCACCCGATCAAGGAGCTGATCGATCCGAAGGTCGCCGGCAATATCTGGCAGCAGAGCATCGCCATCGCCGACAAGTACTACAAGCCCGGCAAGTTCACCACGTTTGTCGCCTATGAATGGACCTCGGCCCCCAACAATCAAAACATGCACCGCAATGTGTTTTTTCGCGACTCGAAGAAGGTGCCGGACCTGCCCTTCACAGCCCTCGATTCGGACAAACCGGAGGATTTGTGGGGCTGGATGGACGATCAACGCAAAAAAGGCAACGAGGTGCTGGCGATCTCCCACAACGCCAATCTCAGCAACGGCCTGATGTTCCCAGTGGACGTAGATGACCGTGGCCGCCCCATCGATGCCGCCTGGGCCGAGACGCGGATGCGCAATGAATCCCTCACCGAAATTCACCAGGTAAAGGGCACCTCGGAAACCCACCCCGAACTGTCGCCGACAGACGAATTTGCCAATTATGAAATCATGAATTTCCTGCTCGGCATCGACAACAGCACGTCGAAAATCAATGGCAGTTACGTAAGGCAAGCCTGGCAAAACGGCATGGCTTTGCAGCAAGCCCGTGGATACAACCCCTACAAAATGGGCGTGGTCGGCGCCAGCGACTCGCACAATGGGGTGATTCCTTATTCCCAAAGCTACAACTTCGGCTCCCACGGCTTTACCGACAGCACCCCGGCGGCGCGTCTTTCCGGCAAACAGAACTCGGGGTTGATTGCCTTGCAAACCAGCACTTCCGGTCTGGCCGGTGTCTGGGCCGAAGAAAACACCCGCGAAGCGATCTTCGATGCCATGAAGCGCAAAGAAGTCTATGGCACCAGCGGCGTGCGCATCCCCGTGCGCATGTTTGGTGGCTGGGGCTTCGACAGCGGTTTGTGGAATGAAAAAGACTGGGTGCATGCGGCCTACGCCAAGGGCGTTCCCATGGGCGGCGACTTGCCGGCAAAACAGGGCAAACAGGCGCCGTCCTTCGTGGTGTGGGCGGTCAAGGATGTCGACGATGGCAACCTCGACCGAATCCAGATCATCAAGGGCTGGACCAAAAACGGCCAGACCTTCGAGAAGATCTACGACGTCGCCTGGTCCGGTGATCGCCAACCGGACCAGGCCACCGGCAAAATCCCACCGGTGGGTTCCACGGTCGATGTTTCCAAGGCGACTTACACCAATACCATTGGTGCCACCGAGCTGAAAAAAGTCTGGGTCGATCCGGATTTCGATCCGGCCCAGCACGCGTTCTACTACGCCCGCGTGCTCCAGATTCCGACCCCGCGCTGGAGCACCTATGACGCGGCCAAGTTGCAAGTGCCGCCACCGGCCGATGTCTCGGCCACCGTCCAGGAGCGTGCGTGGACTTCGCCGATCTGGTACACGCCGACCGTTGAGGACAGCAAGCTTGTCGCTGCTGGCAAAACCATCGACCAGCTGAAAAGCGAAGGCGCCAAAGCGCTCACTAACGAGCAGTTGCAAGCCTACGTGGTGGGTAAGACCATCAAGGTGCGCAATACCGTCACGGGCCAGACGTTCGAGATCGTCTATGGAACAGGAGGCCAACGCCTGGTCACCAGCGTCGATGGCAAGCCGCCTACGCAAGGGGAATACCTGAACCTGCTGCATGACGGCCAGTTTGGCGTGCCGGCCAAATATGAAATCAAGGACGGGCATCTGGTGACAACACTCGGCGGTACGCCCTTCGAGGCCACAGTATTCGAGCAAAACGGTAAATACATGGCGGTTCGCAGCAATGAGTTTGGCTATGTGAATTATGAAGTTGAGGAGGTCAAGTAGCGTCGGGGCTGGACGCCCCGTTGCAGCAAGATCAATACCCTCACGAACCGTTCATTAGCGGACAACACAGGCTGTCCGCCAGCCGAGGAAATCTCAAGCACACCAGGCCGGGTTCTCTATCAATAGCGCCATGCCCTGCCCGCCGCCAACACAGGCCGCGGCGACGCCGTAACGCAGATTGTGCTCACGCAGTTGTCGGGCCAGGGTCAGCACCAGACGCAAGCCGCTGGCGGCCAAGGGGTGGCCAAGCGCCAACGAACCGCCCTGGACGTTCATACGCGAAGGGTCCAGTTCCAGTTCCTGAGCCACCGCCAAGACCTGGGCGGCCTGGGCTTCGTTGATTTCAAAGCGACCGATCTGCTCCAGGTTCAGGCCGCTGCGTTGCAACAGCAGGCGAATCGCCGGTGCCGGACCGATGCCCATGAACTCCGGCGCCACCCCGACCACCGCGCTGGCCCGCAGCAAGGCCAAGGGTGTATCCCGACAGGCCGAAGCGCGCCCGACCAGGGCAGCCGCCGCGCCATCAACCACCGCACAACTGTTGCCGGCGGTTTGCACCCCGTCTTCGTGCACGCTGCGCAACCGGGCCAACGCCGCGATGTCACCGGGTCGTGGGTGGCTGTCCTGACTCACCGTGGCGACACCGCGTGACAGGCGGATGCCCCGTGGCTGATAGCCTTGCAGTTCGAACACCTGATGCCCCACGGCAACGATCTCGGGTGCCAGCCACCCCGCTTGTTGTGCCGCAAACGCCTGCTGATGACTGGCACAGGCGTAGGCGTCCACCGCTTCGCGACTCAGCCCATAACGCCGCGCCAGGTTGTCGGCGGTGGTGATCATGTCCACCCCGGGGGCCGGGTCGTACAAGGCTTCCCAGAGAAAATCCTTGAACTGCACTTGCGCGCCAAGGCGGAAGCCACCTCGATGGGTATAGGCCGCAATCGGATTGCGCGACATCGATTCGGTGGCCACGCACAGAGCCAATTGCACGCCGTCATCCAATTGCCTGGCGGCCTGGCGCAGCAGTTCGAAACCGGTGGCGCAGATGCGCTGCACCCCCAGTGCCGGTACCGACTGCGCCACGCCGCTGTAGAGGCCAATGTGCCGTGGCAGCAGGTAGGCATCGAAGCTGGCCTGGGCCATGGAGCCCGCCAGCACGCTGTCGACCGCCAGCGGATCGACTTGCGCGCGCGCCAGTACTTCGCGCCCGACCTTGATGCCCAGGTCGATCGGCGACACCTCGGCCAACGCCCCGCCGAGGTCCACCCACGGCGTGCGCACCGCATCGAAAATCGCCGCATCGGTAAAGGCCGAGTACTGCCCGCCGGTGTTCAGGACTTCGCTCACGACTTCGCCCCGGCACGCAGGATGGCCGGATCGAGCCCGCGATACAGCGCCTCGACCTGCTCCGCGCGCCACTGCAATACCGCACGCTGATTGATCGAGCCCTTGTCGGTGATTTCACCCCGGTCGATAGACGCCGGCTCGTCGAGCAAGGCGATCCATTCCAGGCGACTGGCATTGCCCGTGGCGTCGCGATTGAGTCGCTGCAACCAGCCGGCAAACCATTCGCGCACCGGCGCGCTGGCCAACACCTCGGTGTCACTGGCACTGGCCGCCAACCCTGATAGCCGTCGACATTCGAACATCCGCGCAAACACCAACGCGCCCAGGCATTCGCGATCCGGCGCGGTCACCACCAGGTCCTGGACATAGGGCGAACCTTCGAGCACCGCACGACTGCGCAAGAGCCCGACGCTGACAAACACGCCGGATGACAATTTGAAATCTTCGGCGATACGCCCGTCGAACATCAGCCCCAATTGCGGATCACGCGGGTCGGCGAGCTTGAGCGCATCGCCGGAACAGTAGAAGCCCTGCGGGTCGAACGCATCGAGCGTCTGCTGCGGTGACCGCCAGTAGCCGGGCATGATGTGCGGCCCACGAAAGCGCCCTTCCAGCTTGCCGTCCACCGGCACCAGGCGCACCTCGCAACCGGGCGCCGGCAAGCCGACATAACCGGCCATGGACAACGGCCCGGTGGTGAAGGTGCAGGACGGTGAAGCCTCGGTCATGCCGAGCCCGGCCATCATGCGGATACGCTCGCCGCAGTGCTGTTCGCTGATCCGGTCGAGGCGGTCCCAGACGCTTTGCGACAGACCGGCCGCAGCAAAGAAAAACAGGCTGATGCGCTTGAAAAAGATCTCCCGCAACTCCGCGTCCTGCTCCAGTGCCGAGGCCAGTTCCTCCCAGCCCTTGGGCACGGTCAGGTAGGCGGTGGGCGACACTTCCTTGAGGTTACGCAGGGTCTGCGCGAAACCCTGCGCCGTGGGCTTGCCGTCGTCCAGGTAAAAGCTGCCACCGTTGTAGAGCACGATGCCGACGTTATGGCTGCCGCCGAAGGTGTGGTTCCATGGCAGCCAGTCCACCAGCACCGGCGGTTCTTCGCCGAACACCGGAAACGTCTGCAACAGCATCTGTTGGTTAGAGCACAGCATGCGCTGGGTGGTGATCACCGCCTTGGGCAGTTTGGTCGAGCCAGAGGTGAACAGGAACTTGGCGATGCTGTCCGGCCCCGTGCCGGCAAACGCGGCTTCGGCCTCGGCCCCGCCCGGCTGCTCAAGCAGGCTGGCAAAGCTGACCTGGTTACGCCCGGCGATTTGGCCACGGACGGTGATCAATGGCGTTTGGGCCGGCAGCACCGCCTCGATGGCGCGTTGGTAGGCCGCGGCGTCACTGACAAACACCAGGCCGGGCTGCAGCAGCTCGCAGACGTGACGCAGCTTGGCGAAATCCTGGGACAACAGCGAATAGGCCGGCGATACCGGGCAGTAGGGAATGCCCGCGTACAGGGCACCGAACGCCAGTTGCAAATGTTCGATGTCGTTGCCCGAAAGCAGCACCAACGGTTTCTCTGCGCACAGCCCGTAACTCAATAAGCGCTGGGCAATGGCGCGAACGCTGTCGAGCATCTCGGCATAGCTGACCCGGCGCCACTCACCGTCGGCCTGGCGGGCGGCAATGAAAGTCTGCTCGGGACGCACCCGGGCCCAATGCACCAGACGGTCAAGCAGGCGCGGCGGATACTCGGCCAATGGCTCCAGGGAACGCATGTGCAATGCGCCCTGCCGCTCTGTCACCTCGACCGCGGCGCGACCGATGGACACGTGGCGGTAGCGCGGCGCGCCGGCCTCGGTGTGGGGTTGCGATCTGAATTCGGAACTCACGTGCTTGTTCTCCATCAAGGCACGCTACCACCAAGCCGCACGAATGGGTATGGTGGTAGCTGCAGCCTTTTTTATTGTTATTTCTGCGGTTCAGATCGGGTAATGCCGTGGTCCATGCTGCAAGGTGACCCAGCGCAACTGAGTGAAATGCTCGATGGATGCCTTGCCGCCAAAGCTGCCGTAGCCGCTGGACTTGACCCCGCCGAAGGGCATTTGCGCTTCGTCGTGCACGGTCGGGCCATTGATATGGCAGATGCCCGACTCGACCCGTTGGGCCAGCGCCAGGGCACGCCCGGTATCACGGCTGAAGATCGCCGCCGACAACCCGAACTCGGAATCGTTGGCCAGACGCAACAACGCTTCATCGCCATCACCACGCAACAACACCGCTACCGGGCCGAAGGACTCTTCGCGGTACAGGCGCATGCTCTCGTTGACACCATCGAGCAGGGTCGGCTGCAAAATGCTGCCTTCCAGTTGCCCGCCAATCACCAGCCGCGCGCCCTTGGCGACGGCATCATCGATCAGCGACTTGATGCGCGTGCCGGCACTGGCATCGACCAGCGAACCGAGCACTGAATCCGTCGCCGCAGGATCACCGGCGCGCAAGGTCTCGACCTTGGCCGCCAGTTTGGCGACGAAGGCATCGGCAACCTTGGCATCGACGATCAGCCGTTCAGTGGACATGCAGATCTGGCCCTGATTGAAATACGCGCCAAAGGCTGCCGCCGCCACCGCTGCATCCAGGTCGGCATCATCGAGCACCAGCAACGGCGCCTTGCCGCCCAGCTCCAGCAGCGCCGGTTTGAGGTGACGCGCCGAGAGCTCACCAACGATGCGCCCGACATGGGTCGAACCGGTGAAGTTGACCCGCCGCACCGCCGGGTTGGCGATCAGCCGCTCGACAATCGCCGGGGCATCGGCCGGGGCATTACTGATGACGTTGACCACGCCATCGCCCAATCCGGCATCCTGCAAGACCAGGCCGATCAGGCGGTGTGCCGCCGGGCTCAGCTCCGAAGCCTTGAGCACCACGGTATTGCCGCACGCCAGCGGCATGGCGATGGCGCGGGTGGCGAGAATCACCGGGGCGTTCCACGGGGCAATGCCCAACACCACACCGCAGGGTTGGCGCAGGGCCATGGCAAAACTGCCCGGCACATCCGAAGGGATGACTTCGCCATTGATCTGGGTGGTCATCGACGCCGCTTCACGCAGCATGTTGGCCGCCAGCCGCACGTTGAAACCGTACCAGTTGGCCATGGCCCCGGTTTCGCCAGCCGCAGCAATGAACTCGTCGCTGCGCGCCTGCAACTGCTCGGCGGCCTTGAGCAAACGGGTGCGACGTTCATTGGGCGCCAGGGCGGCCCAGGCGGGAAACGCTGCCTGGGCCGCAGCCACCGCGGCATCGGCATCTTCCAGGGTGGCGGCGGCTACCCGCGATACCACTTCACCGGTCACCGGGTTGCGGCGTTCGAAGGTCCGACCGTCGCGGGCAGGCAGCGACTGGCCGCCAATCAGCAGGGGCACGTCCAGCATGGTGATTCCTCTTTATTGTCTTTATCGGGAATACAGTCGAGCGATACAGAGCGCCGGGGCAGACATGCACCCGGCGATCAGTCTCAGCGCTTGTAGGCCTGCAGACCGGGCTTGATGCTCTTGTCGTCGAGGAACTGCTTCATGCCCTGTTCGCGACCACCTTCGGTGTCGAGCAGGCGCGACTGGTCGAGCTTGGCGTACAGGTAGTCCTCGTTCTGCTCCCAGGTCAGCTCGCGGCAGCGCTTGAAGCCATGCTTGGCCGCACGCAGCACCACCGGGTTTTTCTCCAGCAGGTTGCGCGCCAGATCCACGGTGACTTCACGCAGTTGCGCCAGGGGCACGCTTTCGTTGACCAGGCCCATCTCGGCGGCTTTCTGCCCACCGAAGGTCTTGCCGGTCATGATGTAGTACAGCGATTGACGGTGGCCCACGGTGTCGGCCATGGCCTTGCTCACCAGGTTGCCCGGCGGGATGCCCCAGTTGATTTCCGAGAGGCCGAAGGTTGCTTCATCGGCGCAGATCGCCAGGTCACAGGCCACCAGCGGACTGAAGCCGCCACCGAAGCACCAGCCGTTGACCATGGCGATGGTTGGCTTGGCGTACATGCGCAACAGTTTCCATTGCCATTGCGAGGCTTCGCGGCGGATTTTTTCCTGGAGGATCTCCGGGCCCGCGTCCACTTCGCGAAAGTACTCCTTGAGGTCCATGCCCGCGGTCCAGGCGTCACCGGCACCGGTCAGCACCAACACGCCGGCCGCCGGGTCCTGCTCCAGGGTTTCCAGCACATCGATCATTTCCCGGTTGAGCGTCGGGCTCATGGCGTTGCGTTTTTCCGGGCGATTGAGGATGACCCAGGCGATGCCTTCTTCGATCTCGACCTTGACGGTTGTCCAGCGACCTTCGTAATTGCTCATGGCGATGCTCTCTTGTTCTTGGCTTGAAGATGACTGGAAATTAAAGGAGCGATTTAGTTATGTCAATTAACTATTAATCTAATTAACCATTTTTTTATCTACCCGCAAATATCCTTCCACCCCATCGCGGTGAACGACGGGCATAGCTATCAGCGGCCAACCCCGGCAAACTAGATACACTTGTTAACCTCCACCTCTTCAGGATTCACCCGCAATGGCCAAGCCCTCTCCCCTCGCCGACCAGAGCGAGTCCCCGTCCGCCACCGCCGAGCTGCAGGCACCGCTGGATTCGGCACTGGATGACCTGATCGGCTACGCGATGCGGCGCGCCCAACTCAAGCTGTTCCAGAACCTGATCGGTCGCCTGTCAGCCCACGACCTGCGCCCCGCGCAGTTCTCGGCCCTGGCGATCATCGACCAGAATCCGGGGCTGATGCAGGCCGACCTGGCCCGGGCCCTGGCCATCGAGCCGCCGCAGGTGGTGCCGCTGCTCAATAAACTGGAAAGCCGCGCGCTGGCGGTGCGGGTGCGTTGCAAGCCGGACAAACGCTCCTACGGGATCTTCCTGAGCAAGACCGGCGAAACTTTGCTCAAGGAGCTCAAGCAAATCGCCGCGCAAAGCGATTTCGACTCCACGTCAGCGCTGACCGGCGGGGAACGCGAAGAACTGCTGCGCCTGCTCAAGAAGGTTTATCAGGACTGAACGCGTTATGCCGGCACACCCCCGAGGGGTGGCCGGCCAGGAACATCGAGCAACTTGGCGTTACCAGATAGGCAAGGTGTAGAGCACCTGGAACCGGGTCTGGTTTTCGTCACGAAAGGCCGTACCGCTCGGGAAGTCGTTGCGATAGATCGCCTTGCGCGCCAACAGCCCGACGTTTTTCAGCGGACCGCTCTGAATCACATAACCCAGTTCCATCTGGAATTCGCGCTCTTTGCGGTCCTCGGCGTTGAAGGCGGCCAGCTCAATGTTGTCGCCGCGCACGTAACGCAACCTTCCCTTCAAGCCGGGCACCCCGGACGCGACGAAGTCGTAGTCATAGATCGCTTGCCAGGTGCGCTCCTTGGCGTTGAGAAAATCCGAAGCCATGGTCTGTTCGCTCATGCCCATCAACTCCGTGCCGGAGATGTAGGGCGTCGCCGTGTCGCCGCTGGAATGCATGTAGCCGAGGCTCACACGGTGCCCGCCGAGGCGGTAGCCGAACAATGCCGAGAGGTTGCGGTTGTCCACCTCACCCGCTTTGGCGGCGCCATCCTCACGGCTGAAAAAACTGCGCAAGTCACTGGTGAACACACCGTCGCCGAGCGGCAGGTTGTGCAGCAGCGCCAGGGTGTCCTGTTGGTACAACTCGGCCACCTCCGCATGGTAGGCGCGCAGACTGAGTTCTTTGTTGACCTGATAATCGCCCCCCACGTACGCCAGATGCGAGGTCGTGGCGGCGCCGTTGAATCGCCGGTTTGGCGTGGCGATACTCATGGCCTGATAGTCCGTGGAATCGCGCTTGTTGATGCGGTCGATGTAGCCGGTGTTGAGGGTCAGGCCATCGAAATCTTTGGAACTGAGGGTCGTGCCGCGAAAGGTCTGTGGCAACAGTCGCGATGGGCTGGCGAAAGCGAACGGCAGGAAAATCGAGACATCGCCGCTCTTCACCGTGGATTGGGCAAATCTTAGTTTGGCTGTCGGGGCGAGCCGTGAATATTCATCCGCCGCGCGCTTGTCGCTGGCCGACACCGGCAACAACTCGGTGCCGCTGCGATGCGGCGCGGAGTCGAGCTTGACCCCCAGCAACCCGCGAACGTCCAGACCGAAACCCACAACCCCTTCGGTAAACCCCGACTCCATGCCAAGGATGAACCCCTGGGCCCACTCCCGCGCAGCAGACTTGGCCCCGCCATCCTTGTAGTCACGGTCCATGTAGTAATTGCGCAGGGTCAAGTTTGCGTGACTGTCCTCGATAAACCCCTCGGCCCGCAGCTCAGAGGGCAGAACGCTGACGCCTAGCAGTGCCACGACCCACCCTGGATGGACACTGCAGACGCAGGGAAGTGACGCTACGGAACCGCTGTTCATAGGGCGTTTTGGCATGTTCGATGTCCACTTTTTATTGTTGTTCGTGGGTGCCGGATCCGCACGGGACTGCCGGCTTCACGACCAGAGAATGGAAACAGCCAAGGGTCGCCGTCAATCGCAGATGACCGATAATCGAACATTAATATTATTATCTATTTTCACATAACCATCTGAATGCATTCTTAATAGACTGTTTTTAAACACTTTATTTGTGTTTTTTACAATTTTCAGGACGGTGTTCTTTTTTTAGTTATCTTTGTTATCTTAATCACCAGCGGTCAGCGACGGCACCCCAAACACATGGCGGGCTCGACTGCATAACAAAAACAACAATGAGGTTCACCCATGGACAGTCCATCGCGTCGCTCGACGCTGACAATCGCTTTGTGCTTTATCGTTGCGCTGATCGAGGGGTTCGATCTGCAGGCTGCCGGCACCGCTGCCGCGGGATTGCGCCAGAGCTTTGCCCTGGACCCGAAGATGATGGGCTGGGTGTTCAGCGCCGGGATCATCGGCCTGCTGCCGGGTGCGTTTTTTGGCGGCTGGGTGGCCGATCGTATCGGCCGCAAGAAAATCCTCGTCGGCGCCGTGCTGCTGTTTGGTGTCTTCTCGCTCTGCACCGCCTATGTCGAGAACTACTCCAGCCTGCTGCTGGTGCGCTTCATGACCGGCCTGGGCCTGGGTGCCGCCCTGCCCAACCTGATTGCCTTGTGTGCCGAGGCCGTGAGCGAGCGCCATCGCGGTACCGCCATCAGCGTCATGTACTGCGGCGTGCCCTTGGGCGGCGCGCTGGCGGCCGTGGTGGCGATGTTTTCCAGTGAGCACTGGCAAACCACCTTCATCATCGGCGGTCTGACGCCCTTGCTCGTAGTGCCGCTGATGGCCCTGCTGCTGCCCGAATCCACCGCGTTCCGCCAGCAACACATCACGACCAGCAGCTCACGCTCGTCTACCGCTCAGGCGCTGTTCGGCGAAGGACGCGCACGCTGCACGCTGGCCTTGTGGTTGAGCTACTTCTTCACCCTGACCGTGATGTACATGCTGCTCAACTGGCTGCCTTCACTGTTGCTGGAACAGGGCTTCACCAAGCCCCAGGCAGGCATGGTGCAGATGCTGTTCAACATCGGCGGCGCCATTGGTTCGCTGCTCGGCGGGGTGATGCTGGACCGCTGCAACGGCCTGAAAGTGGTCCTGTTCGTGTACGCCGGGGTGTTGGCGGCGCTGGCCGGGGTCGGCCTGTCGGTGGGTATCGTGCCAATGGCCATCGCCGGGTTTGCCGTCGGGTTGTTCGTCATGGCCGCACAGCTGGTGCTGTATGCATTGGCGCCCCCTTCCTACCCGACATCGGTGCGCGCCACCGGAGTCGGCGCGGCCGTGGCCATCGGCCGGCTCGGCTCGGTGGCAGGCCCCCTGGCCGCCGGCCAGATCCTCGCCGCCGGTGCCGGCACCACGGGCGTGCTGCTGGCAACGTCACCAGGGCTGGTGATCGCCGCGCTGTCGATCCTGACCGTGATCGCCCGCAACGGAGCGACCACCGAGTCTCAACCGCAAGCGGCAAACTGAGCTCCGTAACCTGGGTCGCAGAAATGAAAATGCCCGGCAATTGGCCGGGCATTTTTTTGACCACCGAATCAGCCTCAATCGATGCGCATCAATGACTAATCAGTACAAGGGAGACGGTTAAGCACCTTGCGCAGATAGCTCGCCGATGCGGGGCACAAATGCTTGAATTGAACGGTCTGGGTGATCACCTCAGGTGCCTCGTCCCTGCCAAGCAGTTCGTACCCATTGGCAGCGAAAAAACCAGCAGCGCCCTGGGTCAGCAGGTGCAACCGGATTACACCTTGAGAGAGCGCCAAGCGTTCCAGTTCAGACAACACCGCTTTACCCAGCCCCTCCCCACGATGCGTCTCACAAACGACTATCGAGCGCAGCAACAGATCGGAACCCGCACCTTCGAGCCCTCCATAAGCCACCCATTGCCCATCCACTTCAAACCGGTAAAACTGTCGATCCGGTTCGCTGACATCACTGAAGGGCAGCCCTGCCTGGCTTAATGATTTGCGCAGATGGTCCATTTCATTCAGCGCTACTTTTCTTGTCTCCATGGTCCACCCTTGTTTGGCTCGCTGACATCCAATGCTAGCAGGCTCAATGAAGTGGCCAGGCAGCTCAATAGCCGCCCTCACGAAAGACCGCGCGCCGTTACTTCTTCCGAACCCACGAACATCTCAGCAAACGGAGTCACCTACATGGACGTTATCAATCAGTTGCAGCCCGAAGAGTGTGCAGGCATGGAGGATATCCGACGCGAAATCGATGCCCTTGACCAGGTTGTCATCAAGTTGTTGGGCAAGCGCTTTCACTACGTACTGGCTGCCTCGAAGTACAAGACCTCAGTGACTTCGGTGCGTGCTCCGGAGCGTTTCAAGGCCATGTTGGCGACACGACGCGAGTGGGCCGAGGCTGAGGGCCTGAGCCCTGATGTAATCGAGAAGATGTACAGTGACCTGGTGAACCACTTCATTGCAGAAGAAATGAAACACTGGGCGGCTCATCAATCCGACACCTGACTCTAAAGTCCGGGCTGTTCGCCATGGGTCGGTCGCGAGCCCGGCGACGGCAGAATTGAAGGGGGCAATAGAGCGCTCGAACGAGCGCCCTGTTCAAACTAACGACGACGCGCTACCTGGCGCCGTTATCGGGCACCGTTACCGGGCACCGTTACCGGGCGCCGTTACCGGGCGCCGTAGACGTCAAAGTCGAAGTACTTGTTGTTGATCCGCGCGTAAGTACCGTTGGCGAGAATGGTTGCCAGGGCTTTGTTCAAGTCTTCGCGCAACGCGACATCCTCCTTGCGCAGACCAAGGCCATCACCGACGCCGAAGAAGCCCGGGGCATCCAGAGTGGCACCGGCAAATTCATAGTCCTTACCCGCCGCTGTCTTCAAGAAACCGTAACTGGCTTGAATGGCACCCTGCAACGAGGCATCAAGTCGCCCCACGACCAGGTCGGCGTATACCTGATCCTGATTTTGATAGGAAAGAACGTCCACGCCTTTGGCACCCCAAACCGCTTTGGCGTAGTGCTCCTGGGTCGAACCCTGCTCCACACCAATGCGCTTGCCCTTGAGCGATTCGAGGGTCGGCTGTAATCCCGATCCACGTTTGGCCACTAACCGTGCCGGAGCATTGGAGACCTTGTCGGTAAACGCAATCTGCTCCAGGCGTTTGGGTGTGATGGTCATCGACGACGCCACCGCATCGAACTTGCGCGCCAGCAGTCCCGGGATCATCCCGTCCCAACTGCTTTCCACCCAGACGCATCGGGCTTTCAGTTCGGCGCACAACGCCTCGGCGATGTCGACCCCAAAGCCGGTCAGCGTGCCATCCTGGTTCTTGTATTCCAGCGGTGGATACGTCGGGTCCACCCCCAATTTCAACACTTTGCCAGACCAGTCGGCCGCCCCCGCCAGGCTCGAGGCCGTCAGGAACACCAGGGAAACGGCTGCAATCATCTTGTTCATTTTTATTCCTCTTCAGGCCGCAGATTTTTTACCGGCACAACGGGCGAAAATGCGCTGTCTCAACACAGAAAACGTTCGACCAACTTGACCCAATAGCTGGCGCCCACCGGCAGGCAGTCGTCATTAAAGTCGTAGCCGGGGTTGTGCAGCAGGCACCCGCCCTCTCCCTCGCCATTGCCGATCACCAGATAGCTGCCGGGGCATTTTTCCAGGACAAAAGCAAAGTCCTCGCTGGCCGTGAACGGTCGCAAGTCATCGATCAGGTGTTCCTCTCCCAGCCAGTCGCGGGCGACTTCATGGGCAAATGCTGTCTGTTCGGGATCGTTGATCAACACCGGATGGCAATGCTGGTAATCGATGTCGACCCGGGCGCCAAAACTCTCGGCCTGGCCCTTGACCAATTCAGTGATTCTGACCTCCAGCAAGTGGCGAATCCCGGGGGTCAGAGCGCGTACGCTCAGGCTCAGGTCGGCGCTGGACGGGATGACATTCGAGGCGCTCCCGGCATGCAGGGAGCCCACCGTGATAATCGCCATCTCCTGCGGGTTGACGTTGCGCGAGACGATACTTTGCAGGGCCATCACGATCGAGGCAGCGACCACCACCGGGTCGACGGCTTTGTGCGGCACCGCGCCATGGCCACCGTTGCCGATGATTTTGATGTTCACCGTGTCGGCGGACGCCATGAATGGTCCGCTGTAAAAACCCAAATGCCCGACGGGATAACCCGGCACGTTATGCATGGCGAAGATCGCGTCGCACGGAAACCGTTCGAGCAGCCCGTCCTCCAGCATTTTCCTGGCACCGCCCAGCCCTTCTTCCGCCGGTTGGAAAATCAGGTGCACGGTGCCTTTGAACGCCCGTGTCCGGGCCAGATACTGACCGGCTGCCAGCAGGACTGCTGTATGACCGTCGTGACCGCAGGCATGCATGGCACCGTCGAGCCGGCTGGCATAGGGCAAACCGGTGGTTTCCTGTATCGGCAACGCATCCATGTCAGCGCGCAAGCCAATGGACCGACCCTCGCCATTTTCCAGGGTGGCAACGACCCCGGTCTTGCCCACCCCGGTGCTGACCTCAAAGCCCCACTGAGTCAAACACGTTGCAACCAGTTCACTGGTGGCGAATTCTTCAAAACCCAGTTCAGGGTGCGCGTGAATGCTCTGGCGTATCGCGATCATTTCATCTTGCATCGCGGCAATACCAGGCAGGACCAGGCCGGCATCCATGGGTGTTCTCCTTCGACAGGGGCTGTGCAGCAGCGAATGCGCTGTTGGGGTCGATCTTAGGGAACGGACGCTGGGCTGGGGAGGCGCAGTTTGGTTATGATGACAACCATGAGTTGTCACCAGGGTGAGCAGATGAAACTGCATCAATTGCAGGCGCTGATTGCCAGCGCCGAAACCGGCAGTATCCGCGCGGCCGCTCGTTCGCTGCAGATTTCCCAGGCCGCTGTGACCAAAGCGTTGCGCGAATTGGAAACCAGCCAGCAGCTACCGCTGTTTACCCGAACCGCCAGCGGTCTGAACTTCACCGAATACGGCAAAGTGCTGCTGACTCACGCCCGGCTGGTGATCAAGCAACTGGAGCACGCACAGACCGAGCTTGATCACATGCGTGGCAAGGCTCAAGGCCGGCTCTGCGTCGGGATCACCCCATGGGTCGCCCTGACCTTCCTGCCCGAAGTCGTGTCGGTGTTTCGCGAACGTATGCCACAAATCAAGCTGGAACTGTTCGAAAGCCTGATGGCCGTTGCCCAACCGCTGCTGCGCGACGGCAGCATGGACTTCGCGATTGGCCAACTCCATCCCACACAATCGAGTCAGGAGTTCGCCTGCGAAACCTTGCTCGATTACCAGACCTCGGTGTTGGTCCGCGAAGGTCACGCCCGACAGCATGCGCGATCGATCCACGAGTTACTGGAAGAAAACTGGACCCTGAACTACGCGCCGGACGGGCACGATGGGCTGATGCAGGAACTGTTCTGGAAACACGGCGCGCAAATTGATGAGAATCGAATCGTGCGTGCTCATTCACTGGCCATTTTGCAGATGATGGTCGAGCGGGCCGACATGTGCACCTGGGGGCCGTCCATCGTAAGCACAGCCCCGCCATTTCTGGGGCGTGTGGTATCACTGGGGCTGACTGAGCAGTTCGAGCCCCGACAGCTGAGCATCGTGACTCGCCGCAATGGCGCACTGAGCAATCCGGCGGTCTGCTTCACCGAATGCCTGTTACAGGTCATTCGGCGCCATGCGCGCTCGGCCAAAAAGGAAGACCGCGCGCTGTTTGAAACCTTACGGCTGCGGCTGTGAGGTGACCCGACAGTTTTATGTCTGATACGTCAGGACGTCTTTGGGCCGAATCTGGCCGCAGGTACCGGCGACAAGCGTTCTCTTCTGACTGATTCCTGCACGTGGCGACAGGCGGCTCTCGGCCAAAAATGGCCGGTGGTCGTTGCATTACGATTGTCGCCTGCGTTTGGCTAAGCTTAATAAATCAGGGCGAACTGAAACCTTGAGTGATAGCGGCCATCAACGGATCTGGATCGGCCTCAAGGCGGCACTCCCAAGGGAGACGACTATGTACGCAGTTATAAGAACCTACCTGGGTACTGGAGCAAAGGAGCTTTTCGGGCTGTTGGAACAGCGTAATGCCGACGTCGAAGCGACCCTGCGGACAGTACCTGGCCTCGTCAGCTACACACTGTTGAATACGGGTGATGGTGGCACGTCGGTGACTGTTTGCACGGACAAGGCCGGCAGCGATGCGAGCCTGAAAGTCGCGCGTGAATGGATTCAGAAAAATGCATCGAATATTCACTCGAACCCACCGATCGTAACGGAAGGTCCGGTCATTGTGCAGATCAACTAGCGTCCGGTCCGCATGATGGTGAGTGCTATACTTTTTTTCAGATTGCACGAGGTGTGCAACGTTCCCCCCCACAGTACAGCTACCGACTGCTGCCGGACATCGGAGGTCTACAGCAAACCCGAAACGGGAGGTGTGGCATGAATCGACACTATTACATCAGTGACAATCTCAACGATCTTGAAAACGTTGAATATGAACTGGAAGCCAGCGGCATCAATTCCGAACAGATCCATGTACTCAGTGAAAAAGTTGCTGATGTAGAAGAACATCACCTCCACGAGATCAGTTCGCTAATGGAACAGGATGCTGTTCATTCTGGTGAGATTGGTGCGGTGATCGGCGTGCCACTCGCGGCACTTGTCCTGGGCGGCGCCTATTGGATGGGCTGGACCGAATCCCCCGCAGGCTGGATGCCCTTTATTTTCCTTGCCATTGTTGTATTGGGCTTCTGCATCTGGGAAGGCGGCTTTTTTGGGTTCCAGGTGCCGAACACTCACTTCCGCAATTTCAAACAGGCAGTAAAAGAAGGTAAACATATCTTCTTCGTGGATGTTGAACCGAATCAGGAATCGGTACTGGACCAGGTAATCAAACAGCATCCGAAGCTGAAGATTGCCGGCACCGGAACTGCAGCCCCCCACTGGACAGTGGCCTGGCAGCACAAATGGCATCAGTTCAAGCGAGTGATATCGGGTTAGCCAGGAGACTCAAGGCCATCCGACAGCTGCTTACTGGCCAAAGAAAATGACCCGGCTGAGGAAAACATAGTCTGCCTCGGTGGCCATCAGCCCGATGAGCACCAGTAAACACAAGGGTGGCACCAGTATGGCGTAGACCATGGCCAGGCGCTCCCATGCCATATGCATGAAGATGGAGACAATCAATCCTGCCTTCAACAACATGAACGTGATAATCAGGGACCAGCGAAGGTAACCATGGAAGTGGAAATAGTCGACCAGGTACGACAGCGTGCTGAGGACGAACAGCAGCCCCCAGATCTTAAGGTACAAACTGATCGGATGTTGCTGACCCTGAGCATGTGCCATCACCCGTGCTCCTCTACCATAAATAGAAGAATGCAAAAATAAATACCCACACCAGATCCACGAAGTGCCAGTAAAGCCCGGCTATCTCGACGTTCTGATAATTTCCGGAGCGCTCATAATCTCCGCGCCATACTTTCAGCGCCACAATGCTGAGATAGAGAGCGCCGATCGATACATGCAGTCCGTGAAAACCGGTAATCATGAAAAAGCTGGCGCCAAATTGCGCCGCTCCCATGGGGTTGCCCCAGGGGCGCACCCCTTCTGCGATGAGTTTGCTCCATTCAAATGCCTGCATGCCGACGAAAGTCACCCCCAGGGCAGCGGTCGCCAGCATCAGGGCCGTGGTTTTCGCGCGGTTACGGCGATAGGCGAAATTGACGGCCATGGCCATGGTACCGCTGCTGCTGATCAGCACAAAGGTCATGATGGCAATCAGGATGAGCGGAATTTCCTTGCCACCGATCGTCAACGCGAACACCTCACTGGGGTTCGGCCAGGCGCTGGTGATGGTCATGCGTACCGACATGTAGCCGGTCAGGAAACAGGTGAATATAAACGTGTCGCTGAGCAGGAATATCCACATCATCGCCTTGCCCCAGGGCACCTGCTTGAAGGCCTCCTTATCCGAGGCCCAGTCGCTGGCGATGCCCTGCCATCCCGGTGCAGGGGGCGAGCCTGGCGGATTGGATAAACTGGTCTCGGCTTGGGCTTGGGCTTGTGAGTGCAATGCCATGGCTGTTCACCTCAGGCCGCAGAATCTGGCGATGGCTTCATAGGTTTGCGGCGTGCTGGCCAGCAGCGCGAATAGCACGAACCAAAGGCCCAGCAAGTAATGCCAATAAATGGCACAGAGCTCTACGCTGGCGCCAAGTTGCGCCAGTGGCACATGACGCAAGAATCTGGCGACGATCCAGCACCAGGCGATCAGCCCGCCCAGCAGGTGGAGCCCATGCAGGCCCGTCAACAGGTAGAAGAAACTGTTGGCTGGATTGCTGGCGACAAAGTAGCCCCAGGCGACAAATTGCTGCCAGACCCAGAATTGCCCCGCCAGAAAGGCAATGGCAAAGACACCCCCCAACGCAAAACCAATGACCGTTGCGCCCAGCCGAGCCTTGCGGGCGGCCATGCGCGAGCACTGCAGTGCGATGCAACTGATTACCAGAAAAGCCGAATTCAGCCAGAGCGGCCGGAGATTGCCTAACGGCGCCAAAGGCTCTGTCAGGGGTAGCCAGTCGACCATTTGAGAACGGGCGACAAAGGCGATCAGGAAAAGGAAGAATAACGAACTCACCACCACCAGAAACAAGCGCAGGCCTACCCTTGCGGTTTGCCGTCTAACGGCATCCTCGGCGGCCTGATTACCCTCAGGGTCGCGGCTCCAACTGCCGCCGGGATCAGCGCCGCCGGCGTTTCTCAATAGCAGCCTGTTCATGTCTTGATGTCCGCCCTGGTTCCGGCACTGAACTGCCGCATGTGCTCCAACTCCTCGGCGGAGACCGTTTGCGGCACGAAATCCTGCTCTATCCCCGGCACGCTGTAGTCATAGGCCCAGCGATGCACGACCGGCAATTTTTCTCCCCAGTTACCGTGTTTCGGCGGGGTGTCCGGCGTTTGCCATTCCAGGCTGGCCGAACCCCAGGGATTACTGCCTGCCGGCTTGCCCTTGAATGCACTCCAGGCCATGTTGAACAGGAACAGCAACTGGGAAACGCCGACAGTCAACGCGACCACCGTAATGAAGGCATTCAAGTCTTGCGCGGACTGCGGGATGAACGCGTAGTTTTCATAGGCGTAGTAGCGACGTGGCATGCCCTGGAATCCCAGGTAGTGCATGGGGAAAAAGATGGCGTAGGTACCCAGAAAAGTAATCCAGAAATGCAGCTTGCCCAGGGTGTCGTTCCACATGCGCCCGGTGACTTTCGGGAACCAGTGATAAATGCCGCCGAACACCACCAGTACCGGTGCAACGCCCATGACCATATGAAAATGGGCCACGACGAAATAGGTGTCCGAGAGCGGGATGTCCACGATCACATTGCCGAGAAACAACCCGGTCAGGCCGCCGACCAGGAAGGTGACGATAAAGGCCAGGGCAAACAGCATCGGCACGGTCAAATGGATGTCGCCGCGCCACAGGGTCAGTACCCAGTTATAGACTTTCAGCGCGGTCGGCACCGCGATGATCAAGGTGGTGACGGCGAAGAAAAAACCAAAGTACGGGTTCATTCCGCTGACGTACATGTGGTGTGCCCAGACCACAAAGCTGAGTACGCCAATCGCAATAATGGCCCACACCATCATTCGGTAGCCGAAGATATTTTTACGCGCATGGGTACTGATCAAGTCGGAGACCAGGCCAAACGCCGGGAGAGCAACGATGTAGACCTCCGGGTGGCCGAAGAACCAGAACAGGTGCTGGAACAATATCGGGCTGCCACCCTGGTGATCGAGCTGCTGCCCCAGCGAGATCATCGCCGGCATGAAGAAGCTGGTGCCCAACAGCTTGTCAAACAGCATCATGACCGCACTGACAAATAACGCCGGGAAGGCCAGCAAGGCCATGATCGAGGCCATGAAGATGCCCCATACCGAGAGCGGCATGCGAAACAGGGTCATGCCGTGCGTGCGCGCCTGCAACACCGTGGTGACGTAGTTCAAGCCGCCCATGGTGGCCGCGACAATGAAAATCGCCAGTGAGACGAGCATCAGGACAATGCCCCACTCGACCCCCGGTGTCCCCTGGGTAATGGACTGAGGCGGATAAAGCGTCCAGCCGGAACCTGTGGGGCCGCCGGGGACAAAAAAACTGCTGAGCAACACAACTACCGCCACCAGGTAAAACCAGTAGCTGAGCATGTTGACGTAGGGGAAGACCATGTCGCGGGCGCCCACCATCAGCGGGATCAGATAGTTGCCGAAGCCCCCCAGAAACAAGGCCGTGAGCAAGTAAATGACCATGATCATGCCGTGCATGGTCATCGCCTGATAGTAAGTACTGGCGTCCATGAACGCCAAACTGCCGGGGAAGCCTATCTGCATGCGCATCAAGCCGGACAACACCAGAGCGATAAGACCCACGAAGATGGCCGTCAACGAATATTGAATGGCTATGACCTTGTGGTCCTGACTCCAGATGTATTTGGTCAGGAAACTTTTGGGCTCGTGCAGTGCTTCTGTTTCGGCTTGCTCCGCATAGGCCATCACGTCATCCTCCTGCCGAAGTTTCAGTGTATTGCTGGCTGCTTTACGGCGACTTCCCTGGCTGCGCGTTGTTCGCATCAGCGTCAGCATTCGCTTTGGATTTGATGAAAGCGATCAGTGCATTGAGCTCCTCGTCACTCGCAGCCAAGGTTGGCATGACGGCGGCATAGCCCTTGACGATTTTGGCATTGGGATGAAGAACCGAATCCTTGAGATAGTCCTCATCGACCTTTACGCTCGTATCGTCGGCAAGGGTTTCCGTCTTGCCATACAGGCCCTGCCAGCCGGGGCCGACGCCCTTGTTGCCATCGACACTATGGCAGGCCAGACAGCCGAGCGACCCGGCCAGCCGCTGCCCCTGCGCCACCAGGTCTTCACCCGGGCTCGACGCTTCGCCGGTCGAAGGTTCACCGTCTTGCCCCGCAGCACCCAGTGATTTGATCAGGGCGATGACGGCACCCAGTTCATCGTCCTTGAGAGTATAGGCCACCATGACCGGCGGGTAGCCCTGTACCAGTCGGGCCTTCGGATCGAGAATCGACTCTTTCAGGTAGGCCTCGTCGACCTGCACACTGGTGCCATCGGCAAGCTGTTCCGTGCGGCCGTACAGCCCCTTCCATCCCGGGCCGAGACTGGCACCGCCATCCTGGCTATGGCAGGCCTTGCAGCCGAGTTGCTCGACCAACTGCCGGCCTTTTTCCAGCACGCTGTCTCGACCGGGTTTGGCAGTTGCCGTCAATGTCTGCGCAAACGTCGGTTGGCCTTTGAGCCATTGATCGAAGACGCCCTGCTCTTCCACGATCATATGGCCGCGCATGTTGTAATGACCTACGCCACAGAATTCAGCGCAAAGGACTTCGTACTTTCCGGTTTTAGTTGGCGTAAACCAAAAGTACGACACCATTCCCGGCACCATATCCATCTTGCTGCGAATTTGCGGTACATAGAAATCGTGCAGGACATCTTTAGCCCGCAACAAGACTTTCACCGGCCGATCGAGCGGAAGGCGAACTTCATTATTCATGACCAGCACATCGTCCTGCCCCGCAGGATCCTTGGGATCAACGCCGAGGGGATTGGCGGAGTCGACAAACTTGATATCCGACTTACCCAACTTCCCGTCCTGGCCGGGAAAACGAAAGGCCCACTGCCACTGCTGGGCGACCACTTCAAGGTCGTAAGCCTCTTTCGGCACCCGGATGAAATCGTTGTAGACAACCAGGCCTGGGGCCAACATCCCGGCGATACCTACTGAAGTGATGATAATCAACCACAGTTCCAGCTTTTTATTTTCTGGCTGGTAGGCCGCCCTGGCACCCTCCTTGTGCCGATACCGCATCACCGCGACCGCCATGAATACCGTGATGGCAATGAAAAATATGCCGCTGATGATCAGCGTGATGAACAGGGTGGTGTCTATGGACCCCCAGTTGGAAGCTGCCGGTGTCGCATGCCAAGGCGCAAGTATGTGGAATAGCACTGATGCAATAACGATTAGTATCAGGACAATTGCTATTACCATTTCCTCTTCATCCTATTCCTGTTGTTCATTGGGTATGCAAAAGCATCGCCGCTGACTTCCAAGCAGGGCAGGCAAATGCCACCCGTCCGGGCGGCAAAGTCAGTAAGAAGTATAGAGCCCATCGGATGTACCGTGAGGTTGGCAGGCGAGGCCCGGCGACCGGCTATACTGAATTTCTGATGACGAACAGCAGAGATTGGCCAGAAGCGGCGCCAAAAATCGAACCCTGCCATTGAGTAGTCATCAAACATGAGTGATGGCATTGAGCAGGGACGATAGCTACAGAGTCCAGCAATCCAAATGGGAGGTTTCGTCATGAGTGCGCTGACGATCGAAGGCTGGTGCAAAACCGGCAACGCCCAAAAGTCCACCCCGATGGGGGAAGTCCATTTCTACGTCGACGGACCTCTCCACCTCCGTCTTGAGGAGGCCGAAGAGCGCTTGCAGAAGACCCACGAGCGTGAAGCCATGGTCGATGTCGATATGGACTCGATGGAGTTGATCATGCCCGAGGGATATGCCCCCTTGTCCGACTGCCAGATGCGTGTCTATCTGCAACACGAACGCGGACAGTTCCATCTGGTTGGACACCGAGCGAGTGACGGCAGCCTGATCTACACCAACGCAGTGTTGATTGATCAACTGCTTGAGTAGCGGTTACGTGATTCCCGGTATCGGAGTTTCTCCGCGGGATAATGTGCGGTACCGAAAACTCACGGGTCTTTTAAACACAATTCAGTGTGTTGCTTCGACCGGTTGAAACCCCAGACAGAAGCGGCCCTTCCCGTCCCGTTAAATCCACCTCGCCGCAGGGGCAAGTAGCCCCTGGCAAAAGCGATCGGTGAAACAGGGCCGCGATTCTCTCCATAAATGGGGTACTACACCCACCCGACCAGGTGTTTGCCACCAAAATTGAGGGATATTCCCCCCTTCCCCGTTCTCTCGCTTGAAGACCTCGCAATCAGCCTGTTAATTCATTTGAGTTTTTTCTTCGCCCTATTGAAATGGCTCATTAGTTGCACCACCCCTGATACCCGCAACAGCTGTCGTCCCGGACATCACGGAGGCGGCGGGGCTCGCCGGATCAGGCATGACGCGAGGGGTGAAAAAATGAATCGAGCGACACCACCATGCAGTTCCATCGCCTTGTTGCCCAGGTCCAGCCTGTGGTGCGTATTCCACGCAAACGTGAGGACGGGTGATGGCTTCCACTAATAGATCAATCGCTCGAATCACCAAGCGACCAATGGCCCTTTATAAGCAGCTCGCTGAGTTAGGCCTGATGTTTATTGCGTTGGTGATGACGCTGGCGTTGTCCGTTGTACTGGCGATGGAGTTCACCCTTGGAGTGTTTTGACAAGTTATTGCTCCTACGACGAGCGCCCGTTTTACCAGGCACCCATGTAAATGAAGCGACTATGGGAGGTGTGTCATGTGGAATCAGCCTCTGATGATGGTGGCGATCTACTTTGCCATCACCCTCTGCTTCGGCTGGTTGTGGTCCGCAGCTACCTTGTATTGGTTTTGACCCAATGGAAAAAATGAGTCACCACCTGATTTTATAAACACACATGGCCGGCAGCCATGCGTCGGCCAGGTGGAAACCGAAGGTCAAGCGGTCAAATGGCCCATGGGGGCGCAGGGGAAAACTTTGACTCGATCCATTGTTTGAACGCGACAACCACCGCGCCCGGAAACCTGGCCGATGGCCTGACCAGATAGACCCCACCGGCGGTATCCAATTGCCAGTCCGGAAGGACCTGCAACAGCCTCCCGGCAGCAATATCGCGCCTCATCAACCAGTCACCTGCCCCCAATATTCCGGCATCGGCGCGGGCCGCTGCCAGTAATGACTCGCTGTCATTGGCCGTCAGGTTTCCTTTGGGAGAAACCGTCTGCAGCTCATTGCCGCGATGGAGTCTCCACTGGGGAAAAGACGCCAGGCCGCTGAAGCGAAGGCAGTTGTGCCGGATCAGGTCCTGTGGCGTTTCGGGCATGCCGTGTTGCCTGATGTAAGCAGGCGAGGCACAGAGTATCCGGCGATGGTCACTCAGTTTCCTGGCGATCAACCGGCTGTCTTCCAACTCTCCGATTCGGATCGCCGCATCAAAACCTTCATCGATGATGTCGACCAGACGCTCGCTGTAGTCTGCGAGGATCGAGACATGCGGATGAGCCTCGAGAAACTCCGGCAGCATCGGGCCAAGCCAACGCCTGCCCATGGCTGCCGGCAATGCAAGGCGCAAAGTACCGCGGATTTCGCTGGCGCCCTCGGACGCCTGCTGCTGCGCTTCATTCATCAATTCGATGGCCGAGCGAAGGCGCTGCTCCAGCCTGGCACCTGTTTCAGTAATTCGAACCTGGCGGGTGGAGCGCTCCACGAGCCGAACGCCAAGGCGCTTTTCCATTGCGGCGAGGCGTTTCGAGACGACGGTTGGGTGTCGCTGCAATAGCCGGCCAGCCCCGACAAATGAGCCTTGCGAGGCCACGGCCAGAAACGCAGCGATTTCATCACTGTGCTGATTGTTCAGAACATCAAGATTCATGGTTTTAGAATGATCGCCCCCGATGAACGCCCCGACTCCAGGTCGGCATGCGCCAATGCTGCGTCCGCCAGAGAGTAGCTTGCCCGGACCGAAGGTTTGATAATACCCGCACCGATGGCCGCCAACACATCCTGCGCTCGTTCCTGGTACTCGGAGGCACTCGCGGTATGGGCTGCCAACGAAGGACGTGTGAGGAACAGCGAGCCTTTGGCATTGAGTGTCGACAACTCCACGGCTGACGGCGCACCTGATGAAGCGCCAAACGACACCATCAGCCCCCGTGGTCGCAAGCTATCCAGGGATGCCTGGAAAGAAACACGCCCTATCGGGTCATAGACGACGTCGACCATTTTACCGTCGGTGATTCGAGCGACCTGGGAGGCCAGGCTGGCAGCATCGAACACCAGGACTTCATTGCACCCCGACGCCAGGGCTTTCTCGACACTGGCCTGCTTTGAAACCACGCCAATCACGGTGGCACCCAAGTGCTTGGCCCACGGCACCATGATTTCCCCCAGCCCTCCCGCCACACCGTAGAGCACAATGGTGGTGCCGGGCCCTACGGGATAGGTGGCTTTCAACAGGTACTGCGCAGTGATGCCCTTGAACATGACGGCTGCGGCATCTTCAAATGACAGCGAATCCGGAATTTTGACCAGCCGCTCCGCCGGATAAAGCCGGGCCGAAGCGTAGGAGCCGATCGGACCGGTGGCATAAGCCACGCGATCCCCTGTTCGTACGTTGCTGACACCCGCACCCACAGCGGCAACACGCCCCGCGCCTTCCAGCCCAAGCCCGGACGGCAAGGGAATGGGCACCGCTCCCTTGCGCTGGGTAACGTCGAGAAAGTTGACACCCACAGCCTCTTGCTCAAGCCATACCTCGCCCTGGCCTGGTGATTGTTCGCTCAGTGCCTCCAGGTTCAGTACTTCAGGGTTGCCGAACTGGTTAAACCGGATCGCAGATACCATGGTCATTTCTCCATCAGTCAGAAGCCGTAATCAAATGAGTGGTCTCAGTGTGAGAACTGATCTGCTGATGAACAAGACTGGGAAATTGCAGGACATTAATGCACTGATTGCAGCAATGTAATCGCCGATAGCGGACTATGCTCTGGGGACATCAACGTCAGTCGGGCTGGGTCTGGCTCTGCGACATGTCGGCGCAGCAGATCCAGTTCACAACGGTAATCAATTCTCCGGTCGGTTCGACAACGCTTCATTCATGCCATGAAGGGAAACATGACTTGGCGTTTCTATTTTTCAGTTGACTGAGCACGACTAAATCGTGGAGTGAACCCACCATGTCCCTGGACCGTAAACTGTTTGTTGGCGTCGCACTGACATACCTGCTACTCAGCGGTTGCACCTCCCAAGTCACTGAACGCGAGCAATATTCGGGCTTCCTGTCCAACTACAACAACCTGCAAGAAGTGACCACCGCCACGGGTGAGAAGGCAATGCGCTGGGTGAGCCCGTCGTGGAACCCGAATGCGTATGACACCATCGCGTTCAGAACGCTGGAGTTTTATCCCTCGCCCAAACCCAACGAACAGGTCAATCAACAAACGCTGGCCGACTTGCAGGACTTCATGTCCAGGAAGGCCAAAATCGTACTGGGCCAGAAATACCAGAGGGTGTCTAACGCCGCCGCCGCACCAGCCAGGTCACGCCCCCTGATTCTTCGTGCGGCAATCACTGGCGTCAGCGCCTCGAACGAAGGCATGAAGTGGTATGAAGTGATGCCGATTGCGGCCGTTGTCGGAGCGACACAGGCAGCTACCGGTCACCGGGATCAAGACACTAACCTATTCATTGAAGCCGAGTTCATTGACGCAAGAACCAATCAAACAATGGCCAAAGTGGTGCGTAAGGTATTCGGCAACCCGTTAGAGAACGAAAGTCAGAAAATCACCACCAAGGACTTTAAAGACGCTATCGAAAAACTGAATACCGATCTCTGGACGTTCATCCACAGCTGACCGCTAATAAACTTTCAGCTTCTTTCTCCCCTTGCGCCCTGCCAGCCGATGCGCGCCCCTGTATATGTTGAGGCGGCGATCCGACTTGCCCGCGAACACGACGACACACTGGCTGCTTTGGGCCGGCAGTTGACGTTGATGACAGGCAACAATCGGCCAACAGCGGCCCCTGACCACCGTGGGGAGTATAATTTCACCACGGTGGACTTATTCCCCCTTGGAATTTAACTAAGTTACTCGTAACTGATGATTCCGAGTTGCTTTGCCATAAACAGTTCGTTCCGCTCAACGATCTCCTCGATCACTTTCCCCTCTTTGTTAAACCGAAAATACGTCAGAGCGGTCCAAGTCAAGCTCTTGCCTTCTACGTTAAAGCCGTGCCATGTATTCGAGCCAGTAGCACAGTGCGTCAACGCGACTACAACAACGTCATCCGTGACAACTTCCTTGCTGAACGTAGTTTCAATTGTTTTATATCGTTCGAGAACATTTTCGCTCAAGGCTCGCTTAAAGTTTTCCAAACCACCTATCGGAGCATCGCAGTCCGGTCGATGCACAACCACATTGACATCGAAATACTCGGAAACCCGCTCAACATCCTTACCATCCACGCAGTATTTAAAGTAGTTCTTCACCGAATCTAGATTTTTGACACCCATACGACACTTACTCCTCTCAGATTGATAACAAGCAATACATCCCAAAGCTTTATAAAAGGCCGCCCCGCTCAAAAGGAGCCGTATACCAGAAGCGTTACATCAATTCGAATAAGACCTTTTGCACACTTCACGAGTGATTAACTGGAACGACCCAGCGCGCCAGGTACATTCTAGGAGGGGTTATGGTATTCGTAAATCTAGAATATATTAGACCTGATATCGAATATTGGAATACCACATGAGTCTGGAACGGTTGGAAAAATGGGCAACAGTCAGGCATTTCCGCCTGGCGATTGCGTTGTTTGAATATGGCAGTGTTTTGCACGCCGCACGCTCGCTGAACCTCTCACAGCCTACAGCGAGCAAGCTACTACAGGATCTGGAAGAGGCTGTAGGGGCTCAGCTCTACACCCGAAATCGTAGGGGGGTTACGCCTACGGAGCTTGGTCGGGACTTTGTACAGCGCAGCCGGATGATCCTTGCCCAACTGGATCATGTATCCCAAGCAATCGACGCGCTTGGAAAAGGGCATGCCGGGCGTGTTGCTATAGGAAGCGTGTTAACAGGGTCAAGTTATCTTGTGCCAGCAGCCATCGCACGACTCTGGGCAAGCCGACCAAGCATCCGCATCAAAATCATCGATGGTGTAAGCGGAGAACTAATACCTCGGCTCATCTCGGGCGAATTGGACTTCTTGATTGGGAGACTTTCCGATGTCAGCTCAAGCGTCGTTGTCGCTCAGGAGGCACTTATTAGCGAAAACGCCGTCATCGTTGCGCGCCGTGACCACCCTCTTGCCCAGCAAACAGAGGTTAAACTGGAAGAGCTCGCGCGCGAAGCATGGATACTGCCCCCAATAGAAACTACTTTACGGAAGCAGTTCGATAATATCTTTCATCGAAATGACATCAATCCACCACATGCAACGATAGAAACCGCATCATTCTTTAATATACTTTGGTTATTAAAACAGACCGATTTTCTTGGGATATTACCACAATCAGTTATTTCTGACCCAGCACACAGTAAGGAACTAATCCGCCTCCCGGCTTTTGAACCTCTAATTCTGGAACAAATTGGTGTTTCCCGACTAGCAGACGCTACATTGTCACCTGCCGCTTCCGCTTTATTGGACTCACTAAGAGAGATTATGCACAACACCCAAAAAATGGGCGGATACCTTCCGTGAGAGAAGGAGTTCTAATCGTTGCAATAGCCCATCGAATTGACGGGCAGCCTTGAGAACAGGCAGCAATCGGCCAGAAGCGGACGTATTGACACTTGTTACTCTCATTGGAAGTTGTCAACCGACCACGACGCTGGGAAGCTACAGTGACGTTTACCATAAGGACATGCTGAAAATGAACGCGCGAAAAATTTTAATCACAGGTGCTGCGGGCCGAATCGGCAGCGCTTTTTGGAAAGCGTATTACGATAAATCGGATTTGCGTTTAGCCGACATAGATGTATCAACACTTCCGCAATCGGCACAACGTTTCGCTCTCGACATCAGCGTTCAAGCCAGTTGCCTTGAAGCTTGCGAAGGCATACATACAGTGATTCATCTAGCTGCTGACCCTCGCCCAGACGCCGATTTCATGACCTCCCTGCTCCCTGTGAATATTGTGGGCACCTACAACATGCTATTCGCCGCAAAGGCTCAAGGCTGCGAGCGCTTTATATTTGCGAGCAGCGCTCAGGCTATCGAAGGTTATCCAGAGGATGTTCAGATACATGAATGTATGGCACCTAAGCCAGGCAATCTATACGGGGTCAGCAAAGCGTTCGGGGAAGCTCTGGCTTCGATGTATGCAAACGATGGTCAAATGACAACAATCGCAGTCCGTATTGCAAACGTAGCTATATTTCACCAAGGGGAAAACCACAGTCACAGGGATGTAGCTGCTTTTATTAGTGTCAGGGATGTTGTTGCACTACTTAAAAATTGCGTCGAGGCCGAGCTGAGCGGATTTCATGTTATCCACGGGGTCTCAGATAACAGATATAAGCGACTTTCTATCGAGAAGACCAGAAAAGTTGTGGGATACGCCCCCCTTGATGATGGATTTGAGATTCTGGAAGGACACGCTCAACCTGACTGAACTACTTCATTATCAGCTGTCTCTTCGACTGTCCGTTTCGGGTCGAAAGTGACCACTCTGCGACAGGGAGTCTCCCGGGCCATCAAGCTACAAAATCAAGTGCGATTCAGATAGCCCTGGCGGGATTGGAAATTCTTTTTTGCACCTGCGTCCTGGACAGGTTTTGCTCGATGATGGTCAAGATGACCGCGCAGCAGATGAGCTAATGCGCGCATACATGGGAGCTGGCCCAGAGATTTTCGCTGCGGAAGACGCCCGCTACCTGACTTTTCGCAAAATACGTGCTGATCTTGACGTACCATAACTATTGGCCCACCTGTTTTACGTCCAGGGTCCCTAGACACCCTGACGTGAGCGCCATGGGACGAATGCGGCCATCCGGCAAACGGTCATTCAACGTAGACAAAACCAGGGGCGATTCAGAAGATGTCCCGACCAACCTCGCTCACCCCGCAGCCCTGCCATACTGTTCAACATGACCAGTGCAACTTTCCGCTTCTTTGATGAGCTCAACGATTTCCTGCCGGCCGAACGGCGGCGGCAACCCTTCACCTGCCAGTGCGCGCAAGGGGCGACGGTCAAGCACATGATCGAGGCGCTCGGGGTGCCGCACACCGAGGTCGAACTGGTGCTGCTCAACGGCGAGTCGGTGGGCCTGGAGCGGGTGATCCTCGACAGTGACCGGCTGGCGGTGTATCCCAAGTTCGAAGCGCTGGACATCAGCCCCCTGCTGAAAATTCGTGCGCAACCTTTAAGGGTGCTGCGTTTCGTCGCGGATGCGCACCTTGGCGGGCTGGCCAGCCTGCTGCGCATGAGCGGCTTCGACACCCTCTACGACAATGGCTTCGAGGATGGCGAGATCGCCGAGATCGCTGCGCAGCAAGGACGCATCGTGCTGACCCGCGACCGCGAACTGCTCAAGCGGCGAATCATCAGCCACGGCTGTTATGTGCATGCCCTGAAACCCTCGCTGCAGTTGCGCGAATTGTACGAGCGCCTCGACCTGGCGCGTAGTGCGCGGCCATTCAGCCTGTGCCTTCATTGCAACCTGCCGCTGCACGAGATCAGCCTGGAACTGGCCCGGACGCAGGTGCCGCCACGCATCGGCGCCCTCTATTCGCACTTCCTGCGCTGCGACGCCTGCCAGCGGGTTTACTGGGAGGGTTCGCACTGGCGCGGTATGTGTGCATTGCTGGCACCGCTGCTGAACCGATAGCCGCCAGCCCTTGGCGGAAAAAAAATAACAAAATTGCCATGTGCTCCCTTCGTACCTTCTTGCGTCGCACTGTTCATTGCCCGTTCCCGTACGTCTGGAGTTTTCCCAATGCCCTCGCCTCATTCCTTGCCCGCTGCGCTGCTGGGCCTGGCCCTTGTTTGTCCGGCCATGACCGAGGCGCAGGGCCTGGAGCTGGGACAAGTGCTGATTGGCGCCGAGGACCAGAGCGATGAAGACCAGGGAATCGAGGACGCCAGGGCCCGGCTGGCCCAGGTGCCCGGAGGCACTAACGTGGTCGACATGCGCCGTCCGTTGCAGGGCCGCGTGGCCAGCAACCAGGATGTGCTGGCTTACCAGCCGGGGATCTATGCCCAGTCGGCGGGTAACGAAGGGGTGAAGATCTCGATCCGCGGGTCGGGCATCAACCGTGCCCCGGGCGCCCACGCCTCGGGGCTGTACACCCTGCTCGACGGTCTGCCGCTGACCGGTCCCGGCGGCACGCCCTATGAATTGCTGGAACCGCTGTGGCTCGACCATGTGGAAGTGCTGCGCGGCGCCAACGGGTTCGACCGGGGCGCCCTGGCCCTGGGCGGGGCCATCGATTATGTCAGCCATACCGGCTACGACGCGCCGAAGTTGCAGGTACGCTACGCAACGGGCAGTCACGGCTATCAGCAGCGTCAGGTCAGCTCCGGACAGGTGCTGGGTGACTTCGATTACTACGTGGCCATGACCGACGCCAACGCCGACGGCTACCAGGACCACACGGCCAGCGAGAGCCAGGGGGTCATCGCCAACTTCGGTTACCGCTTCAACCCCAACCTGCAAACGCGCTTCTACCTGCGCCACCGCCAGACCGACAACGACCTCGCGGGACGGGTGACCAAGCACTCCATCGAACACGACCCACGGGCGGCCAACCCGGCCTACGTGGCGCGGGATGACCGCCGCGACGAGCCGGGCAGCACCTTTATCGGCAACAAGACCACTTGGTACATCGATGACGATTCGAGTATCCAGACCGGCCTTGTCTACCACGACTACCCCATGGACTTGCGCGAGGGCCCCAACCGCCTGAAGGTGGCATACACCGATGTCAGCGGCACGTTCGACTACAAGCGTCGCGACACGCTCTGGGGGCTGGAAAGCCAAAGCACCCTGGACCTGCGAATGACCAAACACCTGCCCAACGCCGGTGCCAGCGAGTTCGTGCGCATCCCCACCGGCAATACCGCCGGTTATGCACCAGGCACACTGATTCGCAACTTCACCTACCAGGGCTCGGACACGGTCCTGCATGCCGGCAATGACCTGGAGATCGCCGACGACCTGTGGCTGACCACCGGCCTCGCCGCGATCTACACCCGCCGTGAAAGCGATGTCACCTACCCGCCGGAAGGTGGCAAGACCAGCCTGCACGACTGGGACTACGCCCCACGCGTGGGCCTGCGCTACCAACTGACACCGGACCTGCAACTGTTCGGCAATCTCAGCCGCTCGGTCGAGGCACCGCACCCGTGGTCGCTGATCTATAGCTCGAACATCCGATTCCCCGCAGGCAGCGGCGTCGCCACGGGCGCCCAGCGCCAACCGGTCACGCTGCAAAACCAGACCGCCACCACCCTGGAAATCGGCGGTCGCGGGGACAGCACGCTGGGGCAATGGAGCCTGGCCTGGTACTACGCCCAGGTGCGCCACGAACTTCTTTCGGTGCTGCCGGACGCCAACGCCACCACGCCCTACGAACTCAACGCCAGCCCCACCGTGCACCAGGGTGTGGAAGCCAGCCTGCTGAGCCCCCTCTGGTCGCCCGACGATGGCGGCCAGTTGAGCCTGCGCCAGAGCTATACCTTCAGTGACTTCCATTACCGCGACGATGAACGCTTCGGCGACAACCGCCTGCCGGGCCTGCCGATGCACTATTACCAGGGCGAACTGCGCTACGACTGGCCACAAGGCTTTTTCGCCACGGTCAACACGCAATGGGTGTCCAAAGTGGCGGTCGACTACGCCAACAGCTACTACGCCGATCCCTACGCCCTATTCGGCGCGACGCTGGGCTACAACGCACCCAAGGGTGACTGGCAGACCTGGCTGGACCTGCGCAACCTGACCGACAAGCACTATGCCGCCACGGTCACGCCGGGCTACGACGACAAAGGGCTGGACGCGGCACGCTCCACCCCGGGGGAAGGCATGGCGATGTACCTCGGGGTGTCGTGGAGCCTGCTCTGAGGCCGCTTGCCTGTCTTCGCAAACGTACGCAACCGCACGCGACGACTAAGCTTTTGTAACGCCACTTCGTCTCTCAAGGAGCTATCCATGAGCGCCGCCGCCCTGTCCGAACTCGATGCCGCCCTGCCCGGCCTGACCCGCAAGATCCGCGTGCTGGATGCCCTGTCCTGGCCGGACGGCGTCGAGGAAGACTTCCTGACGAAATGGCGCGGCGGGCGGGCCGAGCTACCCAAGGTCGAGTTGCAGCCCCGCGACCACAGCGCCGACATCGCCGCCCTGGAAACCTTTATCAGCCATTGCGATGTGGGGCATCCGGCCGGGAATTTCCTGGCCATGACTGCCCGTAGCTATGCCACGGCCGGACACATGCTGGGGGCCATTGGCACTCCTGCCTTTACCCAATATTCGTCAGCGCTGTACCGGCGCCCGGATTTCTATTACACGCGCTTGCAACTGAGCATGCTCGATGCGGCCCGGTTCTTCCTCAAGACCACCGACGCCCTGCTGGGCGGTGCGCGGATTCCACCCTGCCCGGCCGAGATCCCGGCCAAGGCGTTCGCCGCCTGGATTCAACCGGAGCTTGACCGCTTCTTCGGCGCCGGACAGATCACGGTCGTGCTCGATCCGAACCTGGCCGCCAAGGCCATCGCCGGATCGAGCCGCATCCGCCTGCGGGCCAGCGCGCTGTTCTCGGAACTGGACAAGCATCAGCTGTTGCAACACGAAGCCTTCGTGCATGTCGCCACGGCACAGAACGGCGCGCGCCAGCCCAACCTCACAAGCCTGGGCCTGGGAGCGCCCCGCACCACCCAGACCCAGGAAGGCATTGCCACCCTGGCCGAACTGTTCACCGGCAGCATGGACATCAACCGCCTGCGTCGCCTGGCCCTGCGCGTGCTCGCCGTCCAGCAGGCACTGGAGGGTGCCGACTTCATCCAGGTGTTCGAAGGTTTTCTGGCGGCCGGGCAGACAGAAGAGGAATCCTTCCGCTCGACCCAAAGGGTATTGCGCGGCACCGACCTGCGGGGTGGTTCGGCGTTCACCAAGGATGCCGCTTACCTGACCGGCTTGCTCGGTGTCCACACCCTGTTGCGTATCGCAATTCGCGATAACCGGCCGGAACTGGTGGGGCATCTGTTTGCCGGGCGCCTCAGCCTGGGTGACACCGTTCGCCTGGCGCCCCTGTTCGATTCCGGCTGGCTCAAGGGGCCGGTCTATCTTCCTGCCTGGGCCACCGACCTACGCCTGCTGGCCGCCAACCTGGCCTTCTCGGCGTTCATCGCCCAGATCAAGCTGGATGTGCTGGACCTGGATGTGTTCATGGCATTCGCCGAAGAACACGAAAGCGATGCCAGCGCCCAGTGATCGACGCGCAATTTTACAGGCAGCCTTGACTCTCCAAATCAACTGCTACCATTAGGAAGCGGTGTCGAGGCCAGGCTCTGTGGCTTGCAAAGTCGGCTTCACCTGCCAGGGATTGGTCCACCCACTTCAAGCCTGCCTGACCCCATGGGGGGTGCAATGCACAATCCATTACTTTACGCGTTGTCGGCTGTACTGTTCTTGAGCGGATCGTCCTGCCTGGCACTGGATACGAATGGGACCGCCGCCACACCGACAGCCGCCGCTGCCCCCGCTCCGGCAAGCGCGACCACGGCAGCGCCCGCCGCCCCGGTGGCCAAGGATCCGGTGTTTACCCAGGAACAGCTGGATCAGATGCTGGCGCCCATTGCGCTTTACCCGGACCCACTGTTTGCACAGGTGCTGATGGCCTCCACCTACCCCGGGGAAGTCGGCGAGGCGGTCAGTTGGTCCAAGGCGCACCCCGACGCCAAGGGTGACGATGCGGTCAGACAGGTGGCAAACCAGCCCTGGGATCCGAGCGTGCAGGCGCTGGTCGCCTTCCCGCAGGTTCTGGTAATGCTGGGGCAGGACCCCGTCTGGGTCCAGCGCCTGGGTGATGCCTTCCTGGCGCAGCCCGACGATCTCATGGAAAGCGCCCAACGCTTGCGTCGCCAGGCACAGGCCGCCGGCAATCTGCAGAGCAACCAGTATCAGAACGTGACGATCCAGAATGTCGCGCCGTCGGCACCGGCGACCACGAACGCGGCACCGGCCCCTGAAGCGGCCCCGGCCAGCAACTCCACCATCATCATTCAGCCTGCCGATCCGCAGGTGGTGTACGTCCCCACCTATAACCCGACAACCACCTACGGCACCTGGGCCTACCCGGCATCGCCGCCCGCGTACTATCCACCGCCACCGGCCTATTACCCCGGTCAGGCGCTGATGGCCGGACTCGCGTTTGGCGCCGGTGTGGCGATCGTTGGATCCTTGTGGGGTGAATGTGACTGGGGCAATAACGACGTCGACATCGACGTCAATCGCTACAACAACATCAATGCCAACAACCGGATCAACAACAACAAATGGCAGCACAACCCGGTGCATCGCAATGGCGTGCCCTATCGGGACAATGCGAGCCGCGCACAGTACGGTCGCCAACTCAATGGTGCCAATCAGCGGGAAGCCTATCGCGGAGACAATGCCCAACGCGCCCAGGCCCGTGAAAATGCCCGCACCTCAATGGACAAGCACGGTATCGAACGACCTGCCACCAGCAACCGCGAAGCCCGTGATCAAACGCGCAAACTCCAGTCCGCAACTGCGGGCGGCGATCGACGGCAGGCCGGTGCAGACAGGCCCAAGGCAGCGGACAGAAGCCAGGGCACGACCAGAAACACCCGGGAGAACCAGCAGCCCAGGAGAGAGACCCAGCAGGCCAGGAACCAGAGTTCCCAGTTGAATCAGCGCCGGGAAGGCTCCGCGCAGACGCGGCAAGCGACGAACAAACGGCCCGCCGCCAGTGCCGGCAGTGCCCGCAACAATGCGTTCGCCGGCGCACGGTCACCGTCCCAGGCCAACGTCCAGGCCAATCGAGGCCGGGCCAGCCAGGCATCCGCCCAACGCCCCAGTGCCTCGCGATCAGCCGGTCACCAGGTCAGCCGGCCGTCCAATCCACCAGCGCGTCAAAGGGGGGGCCGCCGTTGAAAAACCATCCTCGATTGAAGGGACTCACGGGCTTGCTCCCTCATGTCCTGGTTATAGCCGCCGGCTTGTTGTGGTCGTGCATGGCGACGGCACAGCAGGCCTTTCCAACCCCGGAAAAGGCCGCCGAAGCCTTCGTCGAGGCACTGGGCACGGAGCACTCCGACCAGGTACGCCTGACCGAGCTGCTAGGCAGCGACTGGCACAGCTACATCCCCCGCGAAGGCGTGCAGCGCGAAGATGTGGATGCATTTTTGCAGCAATACCGCGAGCAACACCACATTGAAAACACCAGCGACCGCAAGGCCATCCTGGCGGTTGGCAGCAACAACTGGACACTGCCCATCCCCATGACCAAAGCCGCGGACGGTTGGCGCTTCGACATGAAGGCCGGCAGTGCCGAGATCCGTGCACGTCAAATCGGCCGCAATGAACTTGCCGCGGTGCAATCGGTGCTGGCCTATCACGATGCCCAGATGGACTATGCGTCAGTGGATCGGGACCATGACGGCGCACTCGAGTATGCGCAGAAAATCTTCAGCACCCCCGGCCAGCACGACGGACTCTATTGGGCCGAAGACGACAGCGACCAGATCAGCCCGTTGGGGCCATCGTTCGGCAAAGCCATTGCCGATGAAGAGTGGCACGGCTACCGCTTCCGCATCCTTAATGGCCAGGGTCCTTCGGCACCTGGCGGCGCCTACAGTTACCTCATCGGTGACAAGATGAGCCGGGGCTTTGCGCTGATCGCCTGGCCGGTGAAGTACAACGACACCGGCGTGATGAGTTTCATGATCAGTCATGAAGGCCAGGTGTTCGAGAAAGACCTGGGGCCCGAGAGTGAAAAACTGGCTCTGGCGATGAAGCGCTTTGATCCGGATGACAGCTGGAAAGAGGTGGCTGAGGACCAGGAGTAGCAGGCGCGACCTGCTGCAAGCCTTCAGAACGGCTCAAGGCAGTTATCTGATCGACAGGACGAATCGGTCTTCGCCCCCGGTGTTGTCGTTACAGGAGGGTTGCTCAAGCTTGAATCCGCACCGATCCAGAACTTTTCTGGAACCGGCATTCTCCCTGAAAGCATACGCAACCAGTTGCACCAGTCCCCAGCGCATCCGTGCCTCCTGGATCAGGTGTCTCAACGCCAGTGTTGCCAGCCCCTGGCCGCATGCGCGCTGATCAATCCGATAGCCCACCTGCGCAGAACCCGTCGATGAATCGATGCTTTTCAGATTGGCTCGACCGACGATTCTCTGACTGCAATCCTCGATGACAAAGGGGTGCCAGGCGCCGATGGCAAAATCGGACAAATAGCTTTCGATATGATCGGCGACACCCTGCAACGAGTAAAAAGCAGGATCGCGCGCATCGATATGGGATTCGAACCATTCACGGTTGTGGATTTCGAAAGCCAGCAACGCTTGAGCGTCAGTCATTTTCAGCTCGCGTACGCTAAACGATTCCATTCACCACCTCTCCTTTGTCTTGTGCCGAATTGGCTCGAGTCTATCCCATACCTGAACATCCTGGCCGGACCGAGCCTTACCTTCTCAGTCAGAGCGGCTTGCACAAAACATATGGAGAATCGTATATTCGAATAACCATATGTATCGAGCCACGCCAATGCTCAATCCTGCCGCCGTATTCAAATGCCTGTCCGACGAAACCCGCGCCCGGGCCACCTTGCTCATCACCCGTGAAGGCGAGTTATGCGTGTGTGAGCTGGTCTGCGCCCTGGACGACAGCCAGCCCAAGATTTCCCGCCATCTTGCCCAGCTTCGCGGCTGCGGCCTGCTTCTCGACCGCCGCCAGGGACAGTGGGTGTATTACCGACTGAACCCCGAACTGCCCGCGTGGGTTCGCGACGTTCTCGAGACAACCTTGCTGGCAAACGCCGACTGGCTTGCGAACGACAGTACTCGCCTTGCCGCGATGGGCGACCGTCCGCTCAACACTTCCGCCTGCTGCTAACCCTTCATTCATCGAGACTGTGCATGTTTACTGCGTTTACCATTTTCCTGCTCACCATGGTGTTAGTCATCTGGCAACCCAAGGGCCTGGGCGTCGGCTGGAGCGCCTCCCTGGGGGCCGTCCTGGCCCTGCTGGCAGGCGTCGTGACGCTGGGCGATATCCCACTGGTGTGGGGCATTGTCTGGAACGCCACCGCGACCTTCATCTCGCTCATCATCATCAGTCTGCTGCTCGATGAGGCCGGGTTTTTCCAGTGGGCGGCACTGCATGTGGCGCGCTGGGCCAAGGGTGACGGGCGGCGCCTGTTCGTCTTCACGATACTGCTGGGGGCCGGCGTATCCGCCCTGTTTGCCAACGACGGTGCCGCCCTGATCCTGACCCCAATCGTCGTTTCAATACTGCTCGCACTGCGCTTTTCGCCAGCCTCTACCCTGGCGTTCGTCATGGCGGCCGGTTTCATTGCCGACACGGCGAGCTTGCCCCTGGTGGTGTCCAACCTCGTCAACATCGTTTCGGCCGACTACTTCAACCTGGGCTTCAGCGAATACGCCGCCATCATGGTGCCGGTCAACTTCGTTGCCGTGGCGACCACGCTCGTGGTGCTGTACTGGTTTTTCCGGCGTGACATTCCCAGGCATTACGCGCTCGATGACGTGATGGATCCGCGACGCGCCGTGCGTGATCCCCTGACCTTCCGCGTCGGCTGGCTTGTCCTGGCGCTGCTGCTGATCGGGCTGTTTGCCCTGGAACCCTTGGGCATTCCCATCAGCGCCATCTCAGCGGTCTGTGCCGCGATGCTGTTCGCCGTGGCGGCGCGTGGGCATGTGATTTCAACGCGACGGGTACTGCGTGAAGCGCCCTGGCAGGTCGTGATCTTTTCACTGGGCATGTACCTGGTAGTGTACGGGCTGAAAAACGCCGGACTGACCACCTACATGACCATGGCCCTGAACTACTTGGCCGAATTCGGTATCTGGGGCGCCGCGCTCGGCACTGGCCTGCTCACGGCCTTGCTGTCATCGGGCATGAACAACATGCCCACGGTGCTGGTGGGTGCCCTGTCGATCCAGGCCAGCGACGCCACCGGTGTGGTGCGCGAGGCCATGATCTACGCCAATGTCATCGGTTCCGACCTGGGCCCCAAGATCACCCCTATCGGCAGCCTGGCCACCCTGCTCTGGCTGCATGTCCTGGAGCGCAAGGGCATCCGCATTACCTGGGGTTACTACTTCAAGGTCGGCGTGGTCCTGACCCTGCCGATCCTGTTCATCACCTTGTCTGCCCTGGCCCTGCGCCTGAGCGTCTAGCCCTGTGCGACTGCAAAGAGGAATCACCATGCGCGTTCTGTTTATGTGTACCGCCAATAGCTGTCGCAGCATCCTGTCCGAAGCCATGTTCAACCATCTCGCCCCCGAAGGTTTTGAGGCGGTCAGTGCCGGCAGCTTCCCCAAGGGCCAGGTGTTGCCCCGCAGCCTGAGCACGTTGCAAGAGGCCGGCATCGCCATCGACGGTTTGAGCAGCAAAGGCAATGAGGCGTTCGAAGCCAACCCGCCGGACATCGTCATCACGGTCTGCGACAAGGCCGCCGGTGAGGCGTGCCCCGTGTACTTCGGGCCGGCGCTGAAAGCTCATTGGGGCCTGGAAGACCCATCGGACATCAAGGGCGATGAAGCGACGGTATCGGCGGCGTTCCACTCAACCCTGGCGCACATCGAAACGCGTTGCCGGGCATTGCTCGACCTGCCTTTTGCACAACTTGACCGCGATGCGCTGAAGCGGGAACTCGACCGCATCGGCACGCTTTGACCGGAGCCCCCATGACCCATCCCCTGCCCAATCTCGACACGTCACTGACCCAGCCCATCGCCGGACGCGACGACCAGCACAAGCCACGCATCCTGCTGCTGTACGGCTCGACTCGTGCACGGTCGTTCAGTCGCCTGCTGGTCGAGGAAGCGGCCCGGTTGCTCGAACACTTCGGCGCCGAGACTCGGATCTTCAACCCATCAGGCCTGCCGCTTCCGGACGACGCGCCCTCCGATCACCCGAAAGTCCAGGAACTGCTCGAACTGATGCAATGGTCCGAAGGCCAGGTCTGGTGTTCGCCAGAGCGCCACGGCTCCATGTCTGCAGTGTTCAAGGCGCAAATCGACTGGGTGCCGTTGGCGTTGGGCGCCGTTCGCCCGACCCAGGGGAAAACCCTCGCGGTCATGCAGGTCTGCGGCGGTTCCCAGTCCTTCAATGTGGTGAATCAGCTTCGTGTGCTGGGCCGCTGGATGCGCATGTTCACCATCCCCAATCAATCTTCCGTGCCAAAGGCTTTTCTGGAGTTTGACGACGCCAATCGCATGAAACCCTCGTCGTTGTACGACAGGGTGGTGGACGTCATGGAGGAACTGGTGAAATTTACCCTGCTGCTACGGGATCGCCCCGATCTGGTAGACCGCTACTCGGAACGCAAAGAGTCCGCAGAGGAACTGACTCAGCGCGTGAATCAGCGGTCGATCTGACTGTAGAAATGTTCCCCCAGGTCCGATAACCGAAAAAAGTCGCAAACCCCACGACGTTTCAGGGCTTGCGACTCTTTACTGCTATGCCTGCGGTGTTCATTGCCGAACGTGCAGGCTTAGTTCTCTACCTCGACCGCGTCGAAATCCGGCTCGTCCGGGGCATCCGGGGCGTCCGCCATATCTTCCCTGGCGTCCTTCGCCACGGCCTTGGCGGCCTCTCTGGCTGCCTTCGCCTCGGCTTTGGCGGTGTCCCTCGCGGCATCCGCGGTAGCCCGGGCAGCATCCCTGGCGGCATCTGCGTCGGCCTTGGCCGCGTCCCTCGCTGCATCTGCAGCGGCACGGGCAGCGTCCCTGGCGGCGTCTGCGTCTTCGTCCGCCAAGCCAGCAGCTTTTGCGGCATCCCGGGCTGCATCAGCTTCAGCCCTGGCGGCGTCCCGGGCGGCATCCGCAGTCGCTTTTGCCGCATCACGGGCTGCATCCGCAGTCGCTCTGGCCGCGTCACGGGCTGCCTTGGCATCAGCCTTGGCAGCGTCCCGGGCTGCATCGGCGGCATCGTTGTCTGCATCGTGATCAGCGTCGTCAGCGTCGTTGTCATGGGCATTGCCCGGGCCTTTGTTCCCGGCTACACCACCATGGTCAGCGTCGCCGCGCCCCGGACCTCCATGACCGTCACCGTCATGGCCGGCAGCGCCATGATCGCCACCCTTGGCTCCATCACCGCCAGCACCGTGACCGCCTCCACCGTCACCACCTCCATCACCGCCGTGGCCACCACCTCCAGCGCCGCCACCGCCACCGCCACCGTGACCTCCACCGCCTCCACCGCTGCCGCCATCCTTGGCATACACGCTGGAGAAACTACCGATGTAGTCGGGCACCAGGACAGTCGATGCCGACAGGACTCCACCGATGGCCAGAGCCAATAAACATTTCTTGAGCAGCATGATGCACCTCCGCATGGAGTTGCGTACTCATCTCCGTATCGAACGCAATGTCCAGTGAGTTCCCGGCCGCCCATTGGAGCAGCCGGCCAACCGGCACGGCCATCAATCTGCAGCATTATCGAGCTGCTGCGGTATCCGCACGATCCCTGAAAGCCAGCTGGCATCGTTGCGTGGGAAACATTCCCACATTTTTTTTGGATAAGTACTTTCAGCCCGAGTTCAAAAAAACAGCTTCAGGGACTGACGCATGGGTTGAGCAACCACTTCAACCCGACTCATTGGAGCATCGCCATGCCGCAAACTGATATGATTATTTTCAGATATCTTGCATATAGAATTTTATTGTGTCATTTATAGCCTCGCCGATCACAGGACTGATCCACCGCGCCAACCCGGATGGCGGGCACCCGTTCCCCCAAATGCCCTCCAGGAGTCAACAATATGAACAAGACAGAACTTCTAGGTGCTCTGGCGCTATGCGCCTTCAGTTTCCTGGCACATGCCGACGAAGACAGCCTGCGTATCGGTATCGAAGCCGCCTACCCGCCCTTCTCCTTCAAGACACCCGAAGGCAACGTCAGCGGGTTCGACTACGACATCGGCAACGCCTTGTGCGAAGAAATGAAGGTCAAGTGCGAGTGGGTCATTCAGGAGTTCGACGGCATGATCCCGTCGCTCAAAGTGCGCAAGATCGATGCCGTGCTGTCGTCGATGTCGATCACCGAAGACCGGATGAAGTCCGTGGACTTCAGCAAAAAGTACTACCACACGCCGGGCAAGTTCGCGATGAAGGCCGGCAACGTGATCAATGACCCCCTGATCGACCTCAAGGGCAAGAAAGTCGGCGTGCAACGCTCCTCGACTTACGATCGCTTTGCCACCGAGCAACTGGAAAAAGCCGGCGTCGTCGTGGTGCGCTACGGCTCACAAAATGAAGCCTTCCTCGATCTCGCCTCGGGTCGTCTGGACGCCACCCTCGCCGACATCGTCAACACCGATGAGAGCTTCATCAAGACACCCGCCGGCCAGGGCTTCGCACTCACGGGGCCCGACATCAACGACCCGAAGTATTTTGGCCGGGGCGCCGGGATCGCCGTGCGCAAGGGCGACAGTGCCAACGTTGCGCGCCTGAGTGCCGCGATTGACGCCATTCGCGCCAATGGCAAGTACCAGCAAGTGATGACCAGGTACTTCGCGTTCGATATCTACGGCGAGTAGGCCTTACCCCTGCCCCACTGACCCCAGCCCCGGCGCCGGCCCTGCGCAGGCACCTGTCGGGGCTTGTCTTGCGCGCCTCGCGGCGCTCGCTTGAGGAACTTCATCATGCTTCACGGCTACGGATCGAGCATTCTCGATGGCGCCTGGCTGACCATAAACCTGGCCCTGACGTCCATGTCCATGGCGATTGCCCTGGGCCTGATCGGCGCGGCCTTTCGCTTGTCACCGCTCAAATGGCTGGCCCTGCTCGGGGAAAGCTACACCACCCTGATTCGCGGCATTCCAGACCTGGTGCTGATCCTGCTGATCTTCTACGGCGGCCAGGATCTGGTGAACCGCATTGCCCTGGCGCTCGGTTACACCCGCTATATCGACATCAACCCCTTTATTGCCGGCGTCTGCACCATGGGCTTCATTTTTGGCGCCTACCTCTCGGAAACCTTTCGTGGCGCCTTCATGGCGATCCCCAAGGGTCAGGCCGAGGCTGGCGTGGCCTATGGCATGGGCGGTGCGCAGGTGTTCTGGCGAATCCTGGTGCCGCAGATGATTCGCTTCGCCATCCCCGGGTTCACCAACAATTGGCTGGTGCTGACCAAATCCACTGCGCTGATCTCCGTGATCGGCTTGCAGGACATGATGTTCAAAGCCAAGAACGCAGCGGATGCCACACACGAGCCATTTACGTTTTTCCTCGCGGTGGCAGCGCTGTACCTGATGCTCACCAGCCTGTCCTTGCTGGTGCTGCGCTATCTGGAAAAACACTACTCGGTCGGCATCAAAGCCGCCGAATTGTGAGGGGGAGCCACCCATGATTCTCGACTACAACCTGATCTGGGAAAACCTGCCGCTGTACTTCAATGGCGCCTTGTTGACCCTCAAAGTCCTGCTCATTTCCCTGGCGCTGGGTCTGGTATTGGCGATGCCACTGGCGCTGATGCGAGTGTCGCGATCGCCGCTGATCAACTTCCCGGCCTGGCTCTATACCTACGTGATTCGCGGTACGCCGATGCTCGTGCAATTGTTCCTGATCTACTACGGCCTGGCGCAGTTCGAAGCGGTGCGCCAAAGCGTGCTCTGGCCTTACCTGTCCAGCGCCACCTTTTGCGCCTGCCTGGCCTTCGCGATCAACACCAGCGCCTATAGCGCCGAGCTGCTGGCCGGCAGTCTGAAAGCCACCCACCCTGGCGAGATCGAAGCCGCCAGGGCCATGGGCATGTCACGCCTGACCCTGTATCGCCGCATTCTCATGCCATCGGCCTTGCGCCGGGCATTGCCGCAATACAGCAACGAAGTGCTGATGATGCTGCAAACCACCAGCCTGGCCTCCATCGTCACCCTCGTCGATATCACCGGGGCCGCGCGCACGGTCAGCTCACGCTTCTATCTACCGTTCGAGGAGTTCATCACCGCCGGCCTCATCTACCTCGCACTGACCTTCATCCTGGTGCGCCTGTTCAAGCTGGCCGAGCGCCGCTGGCTGGCGTACCTGGCACCGCGCAAGCACTAAGGAGCTGCTATGGAGCACATTCAATACCTGTTGCCGTGGAGTGCCTCGGGCACCGAGCGAACGCTGTCACTGTTTCGTTTTGGCAGCGGACCGCGCAAGGCCTACATCCAGGCGTCACTGCATGCCGACGAATTGCCGGGGATGCGCGTTGCCGTCGAGCTCAAGCGCCGTCTTCTGGAACTGGAAACCCAAGGCCGCCTGAGCGGGGTGATCGAGTTGGTGCCCATGGCCAATCCGATCGGTATCGCCCAGATGTTCCAGGCCACCCATCAGGGGCGCTTCGAGTTCTCCAGCGGCAAGAATTTCAATCGCGACTTCCCGGTGTTGGTCGATGCCATTGCGCCGCTGCTGGAAGGCCGATTGGGCGACGATGCCGATGCCAACATCGCACTCATCCGCCGCGCCATGATCGATGCCCTGGCCGCCATGCCCGCACCGACCTCGGAACTCGACGGCCTGCGCCGCCTGTTGCTGCAGCATGCCTGTGACGCCGATGTGGTGCTGGACCTGCACTGCGATTTCGAATCGATCATGTTGATGTATGCGATGCCACAAATCTGGCCACGCTTGCAATCACTGGCCGCTCGCCTCGGCGCGGGGGTCACGTTATTGGCCGAAGATGCGGGCGGCAGTGCCTTCGACGAAGCCTGCGCCATTGCATGGTTACGCCTGGCCGAGCTGTTTCCCGAAGCCAATATTCCCCTGGCGTGTGCGGCCACCACCATCGAATTGCGGGGCATGGCAGACACCGAACGCGAGCAATGCCTCGACAGTGCCCAAGCCATTCTCGGGTATCTCGCCGAACAAGGCCTGATCAGCGGTGAATGGCCAGCGGCACCGCCGAGCCATTGCCAGGCCATGCCATTCGCCGGCGCGCAGTACGCCTGTGCGCCCCACCCGGGTGTGGTGAGTTTTCTGCAACCGCTGGGCGCCCGGGTCAAGGTCGGCGATCCGCTATTCGAAGTCATCGACCCGCTGACCGACCGCCATAGCGTGGTGAGCGCCAGCACCGACGGCATTCTCTATGCCCGCGAACGGCTGCGCTTTGCCCAGCCAGGATTGTGGCTGGCCAAGGTTGCAGGCGTTACCCCCATTCGCCAGGGTCGCTTGCTCAGCGACTGACTCCAGAGAGTTCAAACCATGTACAAACTTGAAGTTCGAGACCTGCATAAAAGCTACGGCGCGCATCAGGTGCTCAAGGGCGTTTCCCTGCAGGCACAGGCCGGTGACGTGATCAGCATCATCGGTTCCAGCGGCTCTGGCAAAAGTACGTTCCTGCGCTGCATCAACCTGCTGGAGCAACCCAATGCGGGCAATATCGTACTCAATGGCGAACCGCTCAAGCTGGTGGCCAACAAGCTCGGCGGACTGAAGGCGGCCGAACCCAAACAGTTGCAACGCATGCGTTCGCAACTATCGATGGTGTTTCAGCACTTCAACCTGTGGTCACATATGAGCGCTCTGGAAAACGTCATGGAAGCGCCAGTGCATGTGCTGGGCCTGGGCAAGAAAGAGGCACGGGAAAAGGCCGAGCACTACCTGGACAAAGTCGGTGTGGCGCACCGCATGAACGCCTGGCCGGCGCATATGTCCGGTGGCGAGCAGCAGCGCGTGGCCATTGCCCGCGCATTGGCGATGGAACCGCAAGTGATGCTGTTCGATGAGCCGACGTCGGCCCTCGACCCCGAACTGGTCGGCGAAGTGCTTAAAGTCATGCAGGATCTGGCCCAGGAAGGCCGCACCATGGTGGTGGTGACTCACGAAATGGGCTTTGCCCGCGAGGTTTCGAACCAACTGGTGTTCCTGCACAAGGGCATGGTCGAAGAGCGCGGCGACCCGCGTGAAGTGCTGGTCAACCCGCAGTCCGAACGCCTCCGGCAGTTTCTGGCCGGGAGCCTGAAGTAACGCCGCCCCCCACCCATGCACTGCTCGGCGCTGCCCAGACAAGGTTGGCTTCGGATACACTCCGGCCAACCTTGTCAGGGCATCAGGCACAGCCCTTCTCTCACCTTCAGGAAATGTTGAGCCGGATATGCCCACCCCATCGAAAGACACCACTGTCTATGCCGCGCCGGTCATGCGCAAACTGACGGAAATCGTTTCCGATCTGCCGCCGTCACTGCGCAAGGTCGCGGACTTTATCCTGCGTCACCCGCTCAAGGCCGCGACGCTGACCATCGAGGAGATGGCGCACGAAACATTGACCTCACCCGCCGCCGTCAACCGTCTGGCCAAAGCCCTGGACCTCGGTGGCTACAGCGGCATGAAGGCCGAGCTGGTCGCAACGTTGCAGCAGATGGTGTCGCCGGTCGACAAGCTGCGCAACGAACTTGCCCATCGCCCCGGCGGCGCGTTTGGCCTGCATGAACAACTGCAGAGCGCCAGCAGCAACCTGGCCACTGCGGCGAGCAACAACCACGCCGACACCTTCGAAGCATTCGTCACTCGCCTGATCAAAGCGCGCAAAATCTACATCCTGGGCTTTGGCAACAGTGTCTACTTCGCCGGCCTCGCCGCGTCGACCCTGATGCCCTTCTGTGCGGACGCCACTGCCATCAGCATGGAGGGCGGCAACGAAAACGCCGCTTACCGTCTGGCCGCGATCACCGACCAGGACGTGCTGCTGGCGATCGCCCTGCCGCGCTACTCCCTCGACACCCTGCAACTGGCACGCTTCGCCAATGAACGCGGCGCATCGGTGCTGGCAATTACCGACTCACCCGCCTCGCCGCTCACCGGCATTGCCCAGCACACGCTGTTTGCGCCTTGCGATCACCCGGTGCTGACCAGTTCCAACATCGCCGTACTGGCCTTGATCGAAGGCTTGGTCGCCGGCGTGATGGCGCGCAATAAAGAAGCGGTCAAACTGGCAACCGAACTGACTGAAAGCGTGATGTCGTACCTGCACATCCCTGCCAGCGGCAAACCTGCGAAAAAGTGAGTACCTGGCGCCACTGGCAGCATCAGGCCAGGGGCTTGACGAACATCAAACTGCACTGCGCATTGGTCAACACCTGCTCAGCAGTGCTGCCCAGGAACATGTCGCCCCCGCGGTGATGATACGCAGTGCCCAAGACCAACAAGTCAAAAGCATTGTGTTGCGCAAATTGCCTGATCACTTTGTGGGGTAGACCGGTCAGAAGATGCCGTCGTTCTTCTTCTATGCCATAACGATCGGCAAGCGCCTCGAAGGCCTCCTCCTGGGCATCGATGACCGCTTCTTTCAAGCTACCGCCCAGGCTCAATGTCGGTACGCTCATTTTCGTATCGCCTACCACCGCCCAGCTGTTGACACTAAGCACATGCAAGGCGGCACCCGATGACGCCGCCAGTGTCGAGGCTACGTCGACAATCCGGTCGTTCAGCCCTTGGCTCAGCTCCTCCAGATGAGACAAATCCATGGCGGCGAGAATCTTCAAGGGTGTGGAGTTCTTGCCCTCGGCCACCAGGTGCAGGTGGGCAGGACAATCACGCAGTAACAGCAAGTCCACGGGCTGGTGGAACGCACGGCCGAGTGCCGATACATAGTGGAAGTCCTTGATGACCAGATCCGGATGGAAGTCATTCACATACTCAAGCACATGAGCCGGGCTCGATTTGCTCCAGACCACTTCCGTGGTCACCTGCAGTCCCACGCACTTTTGAATTCGGCCTTGCTGCTCCAGCCATTGGCGATGCACTTGCAAATAGCCTTCTCGTGCCTGGGCCATCGCTTGATGGTCAAACAAACCGGCCAACGCCAGCGCCGGGACATAATCGAACGCCACGATGTGCAAACATGCGCCCGTTGCACAGGCCAATGCATGAGCTCGCTCAAATGCCGGAGTACGGACCATTTCCGCGGGTGCGATCAACAAGATTCGCTTAAGTTTAAGCATCATATACCTCGTACTTGCAGCACCTCACGGTCACGACTGCAATCCCGGCTCCTGTCGGACTGCATGCCATCTTTCAATACTTGCCGGGTGCTTTATCGGCGGACTCCAGGCGGGCATCGACTTCCTGCGCGTGTCCTGTTGATCGAGTATCTGGCGTGAGAACCTGTACTCCTCTGACATTTGTCAAACATGAGTGCGCTTTCCTTTGGCGCACAGATAACTTGCCATCGACAGAAGGATTGTTGATAAAGCTCAAAGCTTTTTTGTTGCGCTGGTGTAGAACACACTATGCGGGCACTCACGGTCCGTCGTGGACAACCAGTCAGAACGAGGTACTGCCATGCTGGCAGTTACATTGATCAATACGTTGGTGGTCATCATAGTCGTCGTCATTCACTACGAATGCCTGTTGCGTCTGAACGACTGGCTTCCCCGACTCAACCTTTGGAGTCGTTTCAGAATTGTGGTGGGCGTGTTCGGTGCCCTGGTGGCCCATGCACTCGAGGTCTGGTGTTTTGCGCTGGTTTATTACCTGATGGTCCACTCTGAAAAGTGGGGCAGTTTGCAGGGAAATTTCGACGGTTCACTGATGGACTGCGTGTACTTTTCCTTCACCACTTACACGACAATCGGTTTTGGCGATATCTCGCCGGTGGGCAATCTCAAATACCTGACGGGGCTGCAAGCGCTGACGGGGCTTGTTCTGATTACCTGGACGGCTTCGTTTCTGTTTCTCGAAATGCAGAAATACTGGAAAAGCAGCAGATAAATCGCCTTGAGCAGCAGGTCGCCCTTGAGTATCACCCGCAGTACAAAAGTGATTCCCAATTACTCATTCAGTCGCGCCAATGTCCGAGAAAAATCAGCCTCGGCCCCCATGGAGTCTAAGCTCTACGCATCAATACCGGACATACCAGAACATGTCTGAAATCAAACTGTCGGCCGTCCATTCTCTCAAGACGGCCTGTTCAAACTGTAGCGTAATGGAGCTATGCCTGCCCCTTGGCCTGACCGGTCAGGAGGTCGCGCGCCTGGACAGACTGATCGTTCAAAGGGTCAAGGTTAAAAAAGGCGCCACACTCTACCGGGCCGGCGACCCGCTGCGTTCGCTGTTTGCCGTTCGTATTGGTTCATTCAAGACCAGTGTGCTTTCAATCGATGGTCGCGAGCAGACCACCGGATTCCATATGCCCGGTGAGATGCTCGGCCTGGACGCTATCAGTAACGAGTTGCACGCTTGCAGTGCTTTTGCCCTGGAGGACAGTGAAGTCTGTCCTGTCCACTTCTCTCAACTGGAGAAACTCGCCCAGGAATTGCCTTCACTGCAGCACAGCCTGAACAAAATCCTCAGCCGTGAAATCGTGCGTGATCATGACATGTTGATGATGCTGGGCAACATGAACTCGGATGAGCGCCTGGCGGCGTTCCTGCTGAATCTGTCCCAGCGCTTGAGCTTGCGAGGTTATTCATCGAGCAACTTTGTGCTGAAAATGCGCCGTGAGGAAATTGGTTCTTACCTGGGCCTGCGACTGGAAACCATTTGCCGGGGGATTGCACATCTGCGCGATCAAGGACTGGTGGAGGTGTCCGGTCGAGACGTCAGGATTCATGATATGGAAGGGCTTAAACAGCTGATTGCAGGCTGTAATCGCCCTCCCCTGTGCTAGGTGCTGCCAATCGGCGCTTGACGAACATGAGGCTCACTGCCTGACAGCCAGAATGCTACCTGGTACAGAGTACAGCGCCCGTTCCGTGTTACTGCCAATCAACTGGTCGATTCCGACCCGATGCACAGTGCCCATCACCACTACATCCGCCAGATACGCCTCGACAAACTCTCGAATGGCCGGCACCGGCGGGCCCATGACGAAATGCCGACGCTCCGGTGGCACGTTGTAGCGATCCGCCAGATTGACAAACGCCAGGTGCAAGGACGAACGCAGATCCTCGATGAAGTCCCCGGCCCATCCACCACTGACCAGCGGTGCATCACCATTGAAAGCCGGCGACAAGTCATAGGCGTAAAGCAGATGCAAGGGGGCATCACATTGCAGGGCCAACGCATTGGCGGTCTGGATGATGGTGTCGTTCAGGCCGCTGATTTGCGTTGAAGGATCGAACGGATCCACTGCCGCTACAACACGGTGCGGCAAGCCGTAGCGGGTCTGGTTCACCAGGAGCACGGGGATCGGGCATTCGCGCAGCAGGTGGCAATCGAGCGGGGTGATGAATACTCGCTTGAGCACTGGCTCCAGAGTCACATCCTTGATCAACAGATCGGGATCGAGGTCGGCGACAGTCTTCAGAATGTCCAGCAACGGGTGGGTCGTGAAAACCACCTCGACCGTCACTTGCAGCCCCTGGTCGCTCAACCGTTCAACTTCATCGGCCACCCAACGGCGATAGCGCCGCAAATAACGTTGCTGCCCTGCATCGTCGGTTTTCTCCTCCCACAAATGCACCATCGGCACCGGCTCGACAAAAGCCCGCACGTCGAGTGCGGCACCGCTGGCCCTGGCCAGTGCGACGGCACGCAACGTGGCAGGGGACTGGTGCAGGGTTTGATCGGCGATCAGCAGTAAACGTTGATATTGCCCCATCACACACCTCGGCTCAGCTCCGGTCTTGAAGTACCGGCAATGCTCAAGACTGCGTCCGAACCCTCACCCCCTGCTTGATTTTAATCAAACACAAGCGAATGAACACCGCCATGACAGGTTCCTGATCCAGATCAGATAAAAGCACGGCCACCGGCGTAAAAAAGACCTGAGCCGCACGCTTGCATCAATCCAGATGGACTCGGTGGACGCCTCCAGCAATGCGCCGATGCGCGAACTGGCCCGATACCTGGGTTTCGACACACACACAATGATCCGGATGACAGTCGGCAGGTCATTCACCGGCTTTACCTGAAAAAAATCCCCCCGCGAGAGTCTGGCCAACAGCTTGTCGCGGGGCGAATGATCTTCAGGACTGCAGCATCCTGCCCGGTTTGATTGCCAGCACGCTGCAAGGTGCCCGATGCAGGAGTTGCTCAGCGGTACTTCCCGGCAGCTTGCTCAACCCGTTGTGCTGCACGGTCCCCATCACAATGACGTCCGTGTGGTGCCCGGTGGCAAATTCGCAAATACTCGGGATCGGCGCACCTTCAATGAAATGGCGACACGCCGGTGGCACCCCGTGGCGCTCGGCCAAAGCTGAAAACGCTTCGCGCTCAGCCGTTCCCAGGGCTTCATAAATCCCGGTGGCCAGAGGCAACGCGCCAAAGCCCATATCCTGGACATACGCGGCCGTCCAGTCATACACGTGCGCCAGCTCAAGCCGGGCCTCGCAGACTGACGCCAGTTTCTTCGCGGCAGCGACAATCCGATCGTTGAACACCAGGTCCTGCTCTTCGCTGCGCAATACATCGACGATGACCAAAATGTTGTGCGGCTGCGGGTTGCGGTCGTCAGTCACCAGATGCACCGGCACCGGACAATCGCGCAGCAATTGCCAGTCCAGCGCCGAGAAGAACACCCGTTTCAAGGCAGACTCCTGTTGAGCACCCTTGATGATCAGCGCCAAGGGCATCTCGCTGACAAAATGCACGATCTCTGCATAAGGAGCCTGTACCCACGCGACCTCACTGGTGACCTTCACGCCGTGCATGCTCAACCTTTCAGCTTGCTGCACAAGCCACTGTCGATGGGCTTGAAGGTAGCCCTCCCTGGCCGCGCTTATTTGTTCGGGGGCGAACAGACCGGCTACCGCCAGGGCCTGAAAATAATCGAATGCCACGATATGCAGGGGCAATTGCATGGCGCGAGCCAACGCGCCGGCGCGATCGAATGCCGGTGTCTGGGTCATGGTCGGGGGGGCGATCAACAGTACATGCTGAGCATTGGACATAGGACACCTCGGTACCCGGGTATATGGACAGGCGTGGTCGGTATCGTCACTCCACGAGGTCGAAACGAACCTCCTGTTCCCGGGCCGGGACAGTTCGACAGCTTGCCGCCGAGCGGACAGTCACTGGCCAGACATGAGGTGCCTCGATACGTGCCTTGAGTTGGCCGACAAAGCTACTGGCAGCTTCCTGGCTATTGAAATTGACTTCCAGGGCATCCAGGTGCACGACCCAGCAATGGGGAACCCGTTGCTCGGTAATATCAATGTTCATCGTCAACCTCCGTTAAAGCTGGAGACATGCTTTAACTTCAAAGTGTAATTGCGACCTTCATGACCCTGCTCTCGAGACTGCACCGGGCTGGCAGGCGAAGGTTTGACAATGGTCAACAAATCCGTGTTTGGACCTGCCGTGCCCACCGCACGTCGGGAGCGTATTCCGGTCAAGCGACTGCTTGATAAAGATCAAACTCATCTCTGTGCGTCGTCTCAAGATCCAGGCAAGGTGTTCCTGCCTGAATGCAGCCTCTCAAATGAGCAGACGCAATCGCCACGGGAGATTTGTCATGTCCGAGCCATCAAGATTCATGCTGGTCGTCTCACCGCTCATGAAAAACAGCCCGGCCTTCGACCGGGCTGCCGCCCTGGCCAAGGCCTCGGGAGCTGCACTGCACATCGTTGCGTTTGATTACCTGGAAGGCCTGGTGACCGCGGGTCTGGTGAACGAGCAGGCGCGCGAAGAAATCCGTTTGGGCTATGTCGAACGCCACCAGCAATGGCTCGAAGAACAGGCCCGGCCGTTACGCAAGATCGGCATGCACGTCACGACCGAAGTGGTCTGGGTCAATAACCCGTTGCAGGAAATCCTGATTCATCTTGAAGAGGCCAAAATGGCTGTTCTGATCAAGGAACTGGAACACGAGTCGCTGCTGTCGCGGCTGATGTTCACCCCCCTCGATATTCATCTGCTACGCGAGTGCCCGGTGCCTCTGCATTTTGTCAGCCAGATGCATCACGCACTGCCGCGCAGGATCGTTGCCGCCGTCGACCCTTTCCATCGTGATGGCCAGTACGAAGGTTTCAACGACAGGATTTTGCGCGAAGCGTCGAAACTGGCGAGCACCTGCAACGCCCAACTCGATGTCGTCTATGCCCATGACCTGTCTTCGATCAGTGCCGACGAATTTGGCTTTAGCAATGGCTCGGCGTTTTTCTCTTCAAGCAAAGCCAAGACCCTGTTCGACATGCAGGGCGAGGCCTTCGGCGAGTTGGCCGAGCGCAACGGCATCCCGCCGCAGAACCAGCACATGATCATGGGCGACCCGGCCAGGGTGCTGTGCAGCTTCGCCGATGCCTATGACATCGACGTGATTGTCATGGGCCGCGTGGGGCATCGCGCGATGGAGCGTTTGATCGGCAGTACCGTGGAACACCTGCTTTACAAAATGCCGTGCAGCATCTGGGTGGTTTCCCCCGAAGAACTCGAGGGATGACACCCCGGGAAATAAAGGCGATGGGAGAACGAGTATTAAGTGCGCCGCCCCGGCACGACCCTCAGGCTAGAGTCTGGCTTGCGCACTCAGCGCCGCAACGCCCCTGGTCTTGCGGAAGAAAACACCGTAGACAATCGACAGCACCAGCAGGAACGGCACGCCGAACACCAGGGTCATCTTGAAGGCTTCAGTGAAGTAGGTCGTGATCATCACGGCCCCCATCAGCACCAGCCCCAGCAATGTGCTGTAGGGAAACAGGCGCATGCGGAACGACAGTTTGCGGTTGCCGTTGCGTTCGTGAAAACGACGGAAACAGAAGTGTGTGAGGAAGATCATGAACCAGGTAAAGATCGCGCCGAACATCGAGATCGCCATCATCAAGGTGAACGAACTTTCCGGGTACAGGATGTTGAGCAAGGTCGCCAGGGCGATACCCGAGCTGGAGAGCAACAGCGCGTTCAGCGGGATCCCGGTCTTGCTCAATACCCCCATGGATTTTGGCGCGTAGCCGGCGCGGGACAGGCTGAACATCATGCGCGTGGTGATGTACAACTGGCTGTTCATCGCTGACAACGCCGCGATCAGGATCACGAAATTCATCACGCCGGTGGCGCCGGGAATGCCGATGGCTTGCATCACCGTGACGAACGGACTCTGGGCATGGCCAGCCTGGACCCAAGGCACGATCGCCAGCATCAACGCCAGGGTCAGCAGGTAGAACACCACCAGGCGCACGATAGTCCCGCGGAAGGCTTTCTTCACCGCTTGTTCCGGGTCTTTTGCCTCACCGGCCGCCACCGCGATCATCTCCACGCTCAGGTAGCTGAAGATCGACACGATCACCGCGATCCACATCCCTTGCAGACCATTGGGGAAAAAGCCGCCGTGAGCCGTGTAATTGTGCACGCCGTATTGCGGATTGCCGGAACCGAACACCACGTACACCGCCAGGATGATGAAACCGACAATCGCGCCGATCTTGATGGTCGAGAACCAGTACTCGAAGGTGCCGAAGGTCTTCACGCTGATGGCATTGAGCACGATCAGCACGCTGGAGAACGAGACGATCCATATCCACTCCGGCACGTTGGCGAACCAGTACTTCATGTACATCGCCACCGCCGTCACTTCCGTGCCCACCGCCAGCACAATCGCCGCCCAGTAGGCATAGCGCACCAGGAACCCGGCCAGCGGGCTGACATAAAATTCGGCGTAGGCACCGAACGAACCCGAGGTCGAATGGGCCACGGTCATTTCCGCCAGGCAGCCCATCAGCAGCAAGGTGATGATTGCGCCGATGGCATAGCTGAGCAATACGCTCGGCCCGGCATAGCCGATGGCATAGGCGCTGCCCATGAACAGCCCGGTGCCGATTGCACCGCCAATGGCGATCATGCTCATTTGCCCCGACGTCAACTGACGCCGCAGGCCGTGTTCACGCTTGGATATCGTTTCGAAACCGGAGTTATCGGTCATTTTTATGTCCTCTGGATTTTGTCTTTCTTGAAGAGCACGTCGTGGGTTTAACAGTGGGGATCAGCCACGCACAGCAGGACACGGATCAGAAAATACTCAGTGGATACTCGATGATCACCCGGACTTCGTTGTTGTCCGTGGTATCGGCGCGGGCGACCTGCGCGGTGGAACGCACACTGGCCTGACGCACGCGGATTGAAAGGTCCCGGGCCTTGCCCGACTGCACGACATAGCGCGCCTCGATGTCGCGCTCCCAGCGCTTGCCGTCATCGCCGTATCGTCCGTAGGCGCCATTGGGGCCACCGTCATAATGGCTGTCATCGATGTGGTCACCACTGACGTAGCGGGACATGAAGCTCAGGCCCGGCACGCCGAAAGGCGCCATGTCCAGGTCATAACGCAGTTGCCAGGAGCGTTCGTTGGGGGCGTTGAAGTCGAGGACCTGAATCGAGTTGGCGAGGAAAATCGAGGTACCCGGTTGCTGATCGAACCCCAGGTAATCGAACGGCTCGTCGCCATCGACCCGCTGGTACGCCAAGGTCAACCGATGGGCACCGAACCTGTACGCGGTGGACAGCGACCAGGTGGTGTTGTCGATCCTGCCGGCCAGGCTCTGGCCGCTGTCGTTGGTGCGGTAGATGTTGAAATCCAGGTTCAGCGACTGCCCCTCACCAAGGGCATGGGTGTAGTTGGCGTTGCCGTAGTACTGGCGCCAGATGTCGGTGAACTGCGAACCGTAGAGGCTGACACTCAGTTGATCGCTCAGGGCGTAGCTGCCGCCCAGATAATCGACACTGCGGGTTTCCACGCCGGCGTACAGCGCTTTGAGCGCGCCATTGGCATTGGTCGAATTACTGTCGTTGCCGGCGGTGAAATGACCGATGTCCAGTTGCAACGCCTTGAGTTCATTGCTGGTCAGTTGAAAGCCGGTGGCACTGCTGGTGAACAGTCGCGCATTGCCGGTGCCGAACACCGGGTTGAGCGGGGTCAGGTTGCCGTACTTGAGTTCGGTCCGGGAAATCCGCGCCTTCACCGCGCCACCCGCTTCGGAGTACTCATCCTCGGGGCGACCATCGGCATCGACCGGCAGCAAACCCGTACCCGTGCGTCCCTTGCCACTGTCGAGTTTGAGGCCCAACTGCGCGTAGGCATCGACCCCGAAACCCACCGTTCCCTGGGTGTAGCCGGAGCGGTAATCGAGCATGATCCCGTGGGCCCACTCATCCCGATAGTTCTGCCCGCCCGGGTTGTTGAGGTTATTGCGGTAGAAATAGAAGTTACGGTTAGTCAGGGTCAGGCTGCTGTCTTCGACAAATCCGTTGTCGGAGGCGGCACAGGCCATTTGGCCAAGGCAACTGGAGATGGCGAGCGGCAAGGCGGGCCAGAGGGACAGTTTCATTCTGCGTGCTCCTTATTATTGTGATTGCAGAACTGGTTATTGCCGGCGGCCGAAGCCCTGCCGCAGAGAAAATCCTGCGGCAGGAATCGGATGTCGGAGGGTTCAGGTCACGCTGTGGCGAACCTGGAATTGCGCTTGTGACCAAGTGTTCCGGTCGAGGATCTCGCCGAGGATTTGTACCGCGTCCCAGACTTCGGTGAAGGTCGTGTACAGCGGGGTGAAACCGAAACGCATGATGCGCGGTTCACGGTAGTCACCAATCACGCCCCGCTCGATCAGGGCCTGGATCACCGCATAACCTTGCGGATGTTCGAAGCTGACGTGGCTGCCGCGCCTGGCGTGCTCACGGGGTGTGATCAACTTCAGTTCGTGGGCCGCGCAACGCTGCTCGACCAATTCGATGAACAGGTCCGTCAGGGCCAGGGATTTGCGGCGCAAGCTGGCCATGTCGGTCTGGGCGAACACATCCAGGCCGCACTCGACCATCGCCAATGAGGTAATCGGCTGGGTGCCGCACAGGTAGCGGGCGATACCGCTGCTCGGCTCGTAATGCGACTCCATGGCGAACTGCCGTGAATGGCCGAACCAGCCGGACAACGGCTGCGGCACCAGATCGCACAACGGCGGCGAAACCCAGACAAAGGCCTGGGAGCCCGGCCCGCCATTGAGGTACTTGTAGGTGCAGCCGATGGCGTAGTCGGCACCCGCCTGGTGCAGATCAACCGGCACCGCGCCAGCGGAATGGGCCAGGTCCCAGATGGCCAGCGCACCACATTCGTGGGTCAGCGCGGTCAGGGCCTGCATGTCGTGCATATAGCCGGTCTTGTAATTGACGTGGGTGAGCATGACCACCGCCGTGTCCTGGTCAATCGCATGCGGCAACGCTTCAGGACTGTCGACCAGGCGCAGGGTGTAACCCTGTTGCAGCATCTGCGCGAGGCCTTCGGCGATGTACAGGTCGGTGGGGAAGTTGCTCGATTCGCTGACGATCACTCGCCGCTGCGGCGACCTGGTGGCCTGTACGCGCAAGGCAGCGCTCAGCACTTTGAACAGGTTGATCGAGGTGGTATCGGTCACCACCACTTCACCCTCCCCCGCGCCGATCAGACCCGCCAGGCGATTGCCCAAACGCTCGGATAGCTCGCGCCAGCCGGCGCTGTTCCAGCTGCGAATCAAGCCATTGCCCCATTCCTCGGCGACCACCGCTTGCGCCCGCGCCAATGCAGCGACCGGCCGCGCGCCCAGGGAGTTGCCATCGAGATAAATAACGCCCTCGGGGAGCGCAAACTGCTGGCGCAGGGGTGCCAGAGCGTCCTGGGCATCAAGCGCCAGGCAACTGTTTCTTGTCGTCATCGAGTGTCCTGTTTTTTGTTATGCGACGCCATCCGGGCAGGTTGCATCAGCCGGTTCAGGCGCCCTGAATAAAGGCGATTCGCCTGATATTGATCAGTAAACACTCGAAATCTGTGGGAGCGAGCTTGCTCGCGATGGGGGCTTAATGTTCAACATCAATGTTGACTGACCCGACGCAATCGTCGGATCGCCGCCCGGAGCAAGCTCGCTCCCACAAGGACTGCAGTGTTCAAACGCCTAACTGACCGGCACCAGGCAATTCACTTGCCTTTCGGTGGAGAGATAATGAACGAACCTTTGAAGAATTTTCGTGCAAAGTAACCGACCATGTAGTAATTATTTCGCAGAATATTCGAATCTAAAGCCAATAAACGCGGATTTATTCAAACCATGAATCTCGACTCGACAGACCTGCGGATCCTGCATCAATTGCAACAGGATGGCCGTATCAGCAATCAGGAACTGGCAGAGAAAGTCGCCCTGTCACCCTCGGCTTGCCTGCGACGTTTACGCCTGCTGGAAAGCGAGGGAATCATCACCGGCTATCGCGCGGTGCTGAATGCCGAGCGGCTGGGCATTGAGCTGGAAGCGATCGTCCATGTGTCGTTGCGACAGGACGTGGAGGACTGGCACGAGACCTTCATCAAGAAGGTTCAGCAGTGGCCGGAGGTGGTCACCGCGTATGTCATCACCGGGGCGAGCAACTATGTGTTGCGGGTCCAGGCCCGCAACCTCAAGCACTTCTCGGATTTCATCGTCAATCACCTCAACCGCACCGCCGGCGTCACCGACATACGTTCGGAAATCGTCCTGCAAAAAATCAAGGAGCGCGAGCAGTTGCTTGATCTGGTGTTACGCAAGTAAGGCCGGGGCGGCCCGTCAAAGTCCCTGCTGGCGTCGGGCTTCGTTGCGTTGCAAGGTCATGCTCGGGGTTTCGTCGAACAGCTTGCGGTACTCGGTGGAAAAACGCCCCAGGTGCATGAAGCCCCAGCCCATGGCGATCCCGGAAATACTACGCACCGTGCCGTGCTCGAGGATCTCCTGGCGCACGGCGTTCAAGCGATACTTTTTCAGGTAGGCCATCGGCGACAGGGCGAAGTATTTCTTGAACGCGTCGAACAACTTGAAGCGCGAAACGCCGGCCGCGGCTTCGATGTCCTCCAGATGCAACGCTTCCCGGGCGTTGTCGTGGATGTATTGCCGGGCCCTGACCAGGTAGTGCGGCAACTTCACACCCAGCGCGTCCCGCAGTTCCTGCGAATAGTTGTTCGGCTGGGCGAGGATCAAGCCCTTGATCAGCGAGCTTTCAATGTCCCGGGTGAAGGCCACCTGCTCGAAGAGTTCACTGCTGCGCTCCATCTCGTCGATGAAATAGCGCGCCATGCGCCACCACGACGCCGACGGCCCATCGATCGCATCCATCACCGGCTCGAAGCGCAGCGGCGCATCCAGGGGCCGTTGCAACATCCCCTCCAGCGCCTCGCTCATCGCCACTCGGGTAATCACCACCTGGACCTTGCGACAGTCACCGGAAATCGCCAGCAGCTGGTTTTCATTGGGGGAAATGATGACCCCTTGATCGCGGTCCGACCTGACCACGCTGCCATCCTTGCTCAGCTCCTGTTCGCCCACCAGCGGCAAGCTCAGGCTGTAGCTGCGAAAGTGCTCGGCGTCCTCGATATCGATGGTGACATCGGTACCGTATTCGATGGTGCCCAGGGTGGTGGCCATCGACTTGAACATGTTGGCGTTGTGATGAAAGCGGATCCGCTCGGGGTTCGCGCTCACCAGCCGATGGGGTCCGCAGATACCGGACATCCAGCTTCTGGCGGCCTCCAGGTCATCACTGTCGACACGAATGTCGCGAAATTGCGGATCGACGTTGTTGCTCATCAAGGTGCACTCAAGGTTTTTTTTCAGCGCGCTCTGACGGCGCGTATACGGTTTGCAAAGGCAAGTTCCAAGCCACTAGAAGACGGCGCTGACCCAGTGGATAGCAATCGCCAATTAAGTGGATAACACGACTATCAAATCGCATTCGCGGCCTCGCAAAACAGTACCTGATTGCTGCAGACAGGTGCAGCCGTTTATCACTTGGTGCGTGGTTTGGGTAGTTGCTGCCCAGCCCATCACACGCTGTTGTTACCCGGCGCGCGCGCGATCGCCAGCATCGCAGCCTGCGGCAGCTCCTACAATTACACGCGTCCGATGTAGGAGCTGCCGAAGGCTGCGATCTTTTGGGAACCCACCAATTTTACGGACTGCCTTCGCCCACAAAGCGGATAGACCCAGGCACACCCCACTCCCTCTAATGACGTACCGATTAGCCCCAATAAAAACAGGTACACCTCATGAGTGGCGAAAGAAACGTCGAGCAATGGAAAACGTTCATCGAAAGCTGCCTGGACTTCCGCCCCGTAGAAGGCGTATTCCGCATCGCCCGGGACATGTTCACCGAGCCGCAGTTGTTCGATCTGGAAATGGAGATGATCTTCGAGAAGAACTGGATCTACGCCTGCCACGAAAGCGAGCTGGCCAACAACCACGACTTCGTGACCCTGCGCGCCGGCCGCCAGCCGATGATCATCACCCGCGACGGTGACGGTCAGCTCAATGCACTGATCAACGCCTGCCAGCATCGCGGCACGACGCTGACCCGCGTCGGCAAGGGCAACCAGTCGACCTTCACCTGCCCCTTCCATGCCTGGTGCTACAAAAGCGATGGCCGCCTGGTCAAGGTCAAGGCGCCGGGCGAGTACCCGGAAGGCTTCGACAAAGCTACCCGCGGCCTGAAAAAGGCGCGTATCCAGAGCTACAAGGGATTCGTCTTCATCAGCCTTGATGTGCAGGCCGACAACAGCCTGGAAGACTTCCTCGGCGATGCCAAAGTGTTCTTTGACATGATGGTCGCCCAGTCGCCGACCGGTGAGCTGGAAGTGCTGCCCGGCAAGTCGGCGTACACCTACGACGGCAACTGGAAACTGCAGAACGAAAACGGCCTCGACGGTTATCACGTCAGCACAGTGCACTACAACTACGTGGCCACGGTGCAGCATCGCCAGCAGGTCAACAGCGAGAACGGCACCGCCGCCAGCGGCACCCTCGACTACAGCAAGCTCGGCGCCGGCGACGCCAATACCGATGATGGCTGGTTCGCGTTCGATAACGGACACAGCCTGCTGTTCAGCGACATGCCAAACCCGTCGGTACGCTCCGGCTACGCGACCATCATGCCGCGACTGATCGAAGAACACGGCCAGCAAAAGGCCGAGTGGATGATGCATCGCCTGCGCAACCTGAACATCTATCCGAGCCTGTTTTTCCTCGATCAGATCAGCTCGCAATTGCGCATCATCCGCCCGGTGGCGTGGAACAAGACCGAAATCATCAGCCAGTGCCTGGGGGTCAAGAACGAGTCGGACGCCGACCGCGAAAACCGCATTCGCCAGTTCGAGGATTTCTTCAACGTCTCGGGCCTGGGCACACCGGATGACCTGGTGGAGTTCCGTGAAGCCCAGCGTGGTTTCCAGGCACGCCTGGAGCGCTGGAGCGACATATCCCGCGGCAGTCACCGCTGGGCCAGCGGCGCCACGCCCAACAGCGAGGCGATCGGCATTGCCCCGGCCATGACCGGCACTGAATTCACCCACGAAGGGCTGTACGTCAACCAGCACAGCAACTGGCAGAAATTCCTGCTGGACGGTCTGGACGCCAAATCCCTGAAACTCCGTGAGGTGCAATGATGAATGCGCAATTGCAGTACCAGATCGAACAGTTTTTCTATCGTAAATCCGAACTGTGCGACGCCCAGGACTGGGATGCCTACCTCCAGCTGTTTGCCGGACACAGCGAGTTCCACTTGCCGCAATGGGACTCCGAACACGTCTACACCCGTGATCCCAAGCGCGAAATGTCGCTGATCTACTACCCCAACCGTTCAGGCCTGGAAGACCGTGTGTTCCGCCTGCGTACGGGCAAGTCCGCGTCCTCGACGCCGATGCCGCGCACCCTGCATCAGATCAGCAACGTGCGAATCGGCGAGCTTGCAAATGGCGAGCTGGAGGTGCGCCTGAACTGGCACACGCTGTACTACCGCCTGGCCACGGCCGAGCAGTTTTTCGGCCGCGCGACCTATCACCTCAAGCCCCACGCCGATAGCTGGCTGATCACCCGCAAGCATGTGTTGCTGCTCAACGACACCATCAACTCGGTACTCGACTTCTACCACCTGTGAATCCAAGGAGACCGGGGCATGAACCATAAGGTCGCGTTCAGCTTTGCCGACGGCAAAACGCTGTTCTTTCCCGTACAACCCAACGAAATCCTGCTCGACGCTGCCTTGCGCAATGGCATCAACATTCCTCTGGATTGCCGCGAAGGTGTCTGCGGAACCTGCCAGGGGCGATGCGAATCAGGCGATTACAGCCAGGACTATGTGGATGAGGAAGCCCTCTCCAGCCAGGACCTGCAACAACGCAAAATGCTCACCTGCCAGACACGGGTCAAATCCGACGCGGCGTTCTACTTCGACTTCGCGTCCAGCCTGTGCAACGCCGCCGGCCCCGATCAACTCAGGGCAACAGTCACCAATGTCAAACAGGTCTCGGCCAGCACGGCGATCCTGCATCTGAACCTGGGCAATGCGGGGCAATCGCTGGATTACCTGCCCGGACAGTACGCCCGGCTGTTGATTCCGGGAACCGAAAACAAGCGCTCCTACTCGTTCGCCAATCGGCCGAGCGCCAGCAATGAGCTGCAGTTTCTGATTCGCCTGCTTCCCGATGGCGTAATGAGCAACTACATCCGCGAACGCTGCCAGGTGGGGGACGAAATTGCCCTGGAGGCACCGCTGGGGGCGTTTTATCTGCGACACGTCGCCAGGCCGTTGATCCTGGTGGCCGGTGGCACCGGTCTTTCGGCATTGCTGGGCATGCTCGACGAACTCGCCGAACGCGGCTGCGAGCAACCCGTGCACTTGTACTACGGCGTGCGCGATGCGGCCGATTTGTGCGAACAGGCGCGTATCCAGGCGTATGAACAACGCATCCCTGGGTTTCGCTACACCGAGGTGGTCAGCGAACCGTCGCCGCACTGGACCGGCAAGCGCGGCTACATTGCCGAACACTTCGACGTCGCGGAACTGCGCGATGGCCAGGTCGATATGTACGTCTGTGGGCCGCCGCCTATGGTGGAGTCGATCAAGACCTGGCTGCTGGCACAGGCACTGGACAACGTGCAGCTGTACTACGAGAAATTCACCGAGAGTAATGCCTGACACCGCTCACCCGAAGGGGGCGCCAGGCTGGCGCCCCTTCAGATCTGATGAATGGGTTGTGAAGTACTCAACGGCCGCAAAATCGCCCTGACCGGACTGGCATCCAGATGAGCGAACCGCAGCGGCAAGGCGATCAGTTCATAATCGCCCTCCGGGACCTCGTCCAGCACGATGCCTTCCAGGATCGCCATGTGATGGCGGGCCACGGCGCCGTGGGAGTCCATGGTCCTGGATTGCTGCGGGTCCAGTGACGGCGTATCGATGCCGATCAAGCGCACGCCAAGGCTCGCCAGCAGGTCGATGGTTTCCTTGGCAACCGCCGTGAAATTCGAATCCCAGGTCGTCAGCGGTGCCTGTCGATAGGTTCGCAGCAGCACACGCTCGGGCACATTGTGCAAACGCCCTTCCAGTTGCCCCGGCTGCACCAGCTCGCCGCTGTCCAGACAATGCAAAACACGGCAAGGGCCGATATAGACGTCCAACCCGACCTCGCCAATCGCCGCGCCGTCGGCGCTGTAATGCAGCGGTGCATCGACGTGGGCGCCGGTATGGGGCGACAGGGTGATGCGTCCGACATTCACCGGACACTCGGGACCGTAGGTCCAGACACGCTCCTCCTGAAAGGGCGTGTCACCCGGCCAGGTCGGTGTCTCGCTACTCAAGGGTGGACTGATGTCCCACAACGCTGTGTTTTTTGTCATCGCCATGCTCACGGTGGTTTCCGGGAGAAATGATACGAGCGACAGGCGTGAAGATTCGTGCAAAAAACCCGGAGCAACGCACGGGATTTCGCATAAACCACTATGAATGAGCGGTATTGCGGCAGGAAATTTCAAAGACACGAAGTCGAAAAAAAGTCGCAAGCCCCGTGATTCTTCAGGGCTTGCGACGCTTTGACGATACGTCCCTCAAACGCCCGGGACGTAATCTACGGGTATGCCCGTGGTGTTCGCCATCGAACGTGCGGGCCTAGTTCTCTACCTCAACCGTGTCGAAATCCGGCGCGTCCGGGGCATCCGGCGCATCCGCTACATCCTCTCTGGCAGCCTTCGCCTTGGCTTTGTCAGCCTCTTTGACTGCCTTGTCAGCCTCTCTGGCTACGTTCGCCTTCGCCTTGGCTTTGTCAGCCTCTTTGACTGCCTTGTCAGCCTCTCTGGCTACGTTCGCCTTGGCCTTGGCTGCGTCCCTGGCAGCATCTGCGTCGGCCTTGGCTGCGTCTCTGGCAGCATCCGCGTCGGCCTTGGCGGCGTCACGGGCTGCATCCGCGGCGGCACGTGCAGCGTCTCTGGCTGCATCTGCATCTGCGCGCGGTACGCCAGCAGCTCTTGCGGCATCCCGGGCGGCATCCGCCTCAGCTCTGGCGGCGTCCCGGGCTGCATCTGCATCAGCCTTGGCCGCGTCCCGAGCTGCGTCTGCATCAGCCTTGGCCGCGTCTCTGGCTACATCAGCATCATTTCTGGCAACGCCCCTGTCTTCCGCGGCTTCCCTGGCAGCGTCCCTGGCGTCTTCCGCGGCTTCCCTTGCAGCGTCACCGGCGTCTTCTGCAGCTTCCCTGGCTGCATCTGCGGCGTTATCCGCGTCGTTGTCATCGTCGTTGTCACGCGCGTCTTTGTCTTTTGCTTTGCCTGGGCCTCTGTTTCCGGCCATTCCACCATGGTCATCGTCGTTGTCATGCGCTTTGCCCGGGCCTTTGTTCCCGGCTACACCACCATGGTCAGCGTCGCCGCGCCCCGAACCTCCACGACCGTCACCGTCATGGCCTGTTGCACCATGACCGCCACCCTCTCCTCCATGGCCGCCGCCGTCGCCACCGTGACCACCGCCTCCAGAACCTCCACTACCGGAGCCACCGCCACCGTGGCCGCCTCCGCCGCCGTCACCACCGTGACCGCCGCCTCCGGAACCACCGCCACCACCGGAGCCACCGCCACCACCGTGACCACCCCCGCCGGAACCGCCGCCACCACCGTGACCACCCCCGCCGGAACCGCCGCCACCRCCGTGACCGCCACCGCCTCCACCGCTACCACCACCGCCGCTGCCGCCATCTTTGGCATACACGCTGGAGAAACTACTGATGTAATCGGGCACCAGGACAGTCGATGCCGACAGGACCCCGCCTATTGCCAGAGCCAACAAACATTTCTTGAGCAGCATGATGCACCTCCGTTTGGAGTTGCGTTTTCACCTCCGTATCGAACGCAATGTCCAGTGAGTTCCCGGCCGCCCATTGGAGCGGCCCGCCAACCGGCACGGCCATAAATCTGCAGCAACAATGAACCACTGCGGTTTCCGTACGATCCCTCGGAGCCAGCTGGAATCTTTGCGTGGGAAATATTCCCACACCACTTAGATTAGCCCTGTCAGCCCAAGTGTCAACGACCGGGTATCCGGTCCGGGGCATGCGTTGAGCAGTCGGCCAAAAGCAGAAAGAGGACGCGGCAATAGCAAATGAGTGGCTATGCTTGGTTTGTTGCCAGGCTCTCCTGGCAACCCGTGAAAGGAGGCGTTTGAAATGCAACTCATCACGTTGAAAATCGAAAAGCCGGATGTGACGAACTTCATTCTGGGACAGACGCACTTCATCAAGTCCGTCGAGGACATCCACGAAGCGCTGGTCAATACCGTGCCAGGGATCCAGTTTGGCATGGCCTTTTGTGAAGCCTCCGGCAAATGCCTGGTGCGATGGTCCGGCACCGATAACTCAATGATTGAACTTGCACAAAAGAATGCGAAAGCCATCGCCGCAGGCCATAGCTTCATCATTTTCCTGGGCGACGGTTTCTATCCGTTGAACGTGTTGAACACCATCAAAATGGTTCCAGAGGTATGCCGTATTTTTTGTGCAACAGCCAATTCAACCGAAGTGATCCTCGCTGAAACGCAGCAAGGGCGAGCAATCCTGGGCGTAGTGGATGGCTTTTGTGCCAACGACATCGAAGGCGATGAAGACATCCTGTGGCGCAAGAACTTGCTGCGCCAGATTGGCTACAAGCAGTGAGTTGCAGAACGAACCCCACCCACGCTCAACCGGCGCATGGTATTCGGCGCATGACGCCCTGTTTGGGAGGCTGGCCTGAGCAGCCCCCTGATGTAACGAATCAAGTCAAAATGTTTACCTGCAGGGCAGATCCTTATACGATGAAGTCCGTTTCTACTGCTCTCCATCGGGCCTGAGCAGTCCGTGGTTACTATGCATGAGAATGCGACTTAACAAATTGTGCTCTAAGGCCATGCAAGATTTTGCGCGGCAAACAAGCAAAAAACGTATAAAAGTTCATTCATTCATACAGTCAAATAAAATAACATTGAGCACCTGAACGATGAACAACCCTGATTTACTGACTGAAAGCCCCAAAGCCTTCAGCATAGTTATAGTAAATTACAAAACACCAGAAATCACCAAGATATGCCTGGACTTATTACACCAGCATTTTGGCAGCAACAGCGTTCCAGTATGGGTAGTTGATAACTATTCCGCCGACGAGAGCACTGAGTATTTACGAACTCTTGACTGGATCAACTTGATCGAGCGCTCTATTTCCGAACCAGAAGCGGGACATATTGCGCATGGCAAGGCACTTGACCTTGTCTTGGAGCGAATAGACACCGATTATTTATTCCTGATGCACACCGATACATTTGTTTTCGACAAAAATGTATTTTCGATGATGCTGAATAAATGCCTGAAAAATCCAAACGTCGTGGCCGTCGGTTGTGTCGAGCAAATAAACCGCGGCACCATGAGAACTGCGTGGCGCTTTAGCTCACGACTATTCAAGCATCACTTCAGACGCCTGAAAATCTCCATGGGATTGCGTTCAAGAGAACCAAAGCCGTACAAAGAAGTCTATTTGAAAAGCTTCTGCACATTGTGGAATTGCAAACTTGTAAAACAGCACAACATGCACTTTTCGATGGATGATCGCGTGCCTGGCTATACTCTTCAGGACCGCATGACCGCGCTGGGTTATATCGTAGAGATGATATCGCCGCGTAAAATCTTCAGTTATCTGGATCACATTCAGGCCGGCACTGTTGCAGCGGCTGGTGGCTATGATAAAACTCATAGACGAACCAAAATGTACAACAACATCCTTAAGCGTCTGAACAAGGATGACAGAACAAATTAAGCTACGAACAGACGCAACGAGCAGTGCATTCAACATTGCTCCAAGTCACCCACAAGTCTTTATATCAAGTTACTGGAGCGGTAATGGCACCCATCACTCAAGCACTACCTATCACCCTGTCCCCGGAGCTTGATTTCGACCAAAATGCCGCCAGTGCCCTTGGTGCCTCGTTGACCGACCGCTATGTTCAGGCTACGCCATTTCCGCACATAGTCATCGATAACTTCTTGCACGAAGACCTGATTGCGAGCATCTGCTCGCACTTCCCGGTCGAACCAACCAACAATGAAATGCTCTACGAGCGCGGCTATAAAGGTCAACGCAAACGTCAAATCAGTCCCAACGAATGTGACCCTTTTTTGAAGACTGTTTTCAATGCGTTTAACTCGGCCCCCATGTTGCAGTTTCTTGAAAAGCTCACAGGCATCGAAGGACTGATACCTGACCCCTACTTTAGCGGTGGTGGCCTGCACGAAACAAAAAGCGGTGGTTTCCTGGGGGTACACTCGGACTTCCGGCTCAACAAAAAACTTAATGTCGAGCGCAGACTGAATATCATCATTTATCTGAATGAAGACTGGCAGGAGGAATACGGCGGCAACCTGGAACTTTGGGATGTCGGCATGAAGAACTGCCTTAAAAAAGTACTGCCCATTTACAATCGCTGCGTCATTTTCAACACAGACAAAGACAGTAATCATGGGCACCCGGAGCCTTTAACGACTCCAGAGCACATTACCCGCAGGTCTATCGCGCTTTATTACTATACCGCGGGAACCATGGCGATCGATCCGGCACAAAGAAACAAGACCCACTACAAACCAAGGCCCAAGGATCGTTTAAGCCTGAAGTACTACATTAATAAACTGATCAGGAAGAAAAACTGAACTGCAAAATGCCCGGGAGCGGACAATGACGTCATACCGCTGACCAGCAGGAACTGTCCCGGTATGCCGGTACGGCGGATAACGGGCAGGAATCAGAAAGCGTGGCTGAGCAACAGTCCGGCCTCGCCGTCCGGGCTGGCGTCGGAAAAACCCTTGACGGCATACAACTGAAACTTCCACTCCTGATTGAGCTTGTGCGTAAGGAAGAGTGTGAGTTCCTTGATTTCGTCGCCGGTGGAAACAACTTTTTGCCGCCAGTCGTAGGACACACCCGCCGTGGTGCGCGCGAACACGGGCATGGCGAAGCCCAGGCCGGCGAATATCGGGTTGTCGAAGTCGGAGCCCGACGGGTCGCCGAACTTTTTCCAGCCCAGGGTCGCGAACCCGGTCACGGGACCGAAGGCTTTGGCGACATCGACCTGGGCGGAATAGTCGGTTTTGCCGGTGCCCAGGCACTCGTCTTCATCGGCGGTGGGCAACTTGACCTTGCCGATCAGGTCCACGAACAGCCCGCCAACGCTGCCGTCAAGCACGGCATAGTCGGCACCGGCAACGGTGTCGCCCAGACCGCTTTCCACCTTGCCGCAACCGCCGGGCAGCGGTTCGCCGCCAGGGCCGACCGAAGGATTGGTGATGCGTAGCCAGGGCACGGTGAGCTTGTAGGTCATGGGACCGGTTTCGTATCTGCCCACCAGCGGGACGTACCAGGTTTCGGACGTAGTACCGGTGCCATAGTCGCCCCGGGAGTAGTCGGTTCCGATCGAGGTCGTGAAGGTATCGGCCAAGGCCGGCAAGGCCAGGCTGGCAAGCCAACCGACGAGCAGGATGCGCTTGGGATCCATGTTCACCTCGTGTCTGGCGTCATCGAAGTTCACACGCATGTTTTGTTGCGTGACTTACCCAGACTAGTTACTTATGACGAAAGTGCATCATGGCTGCGCTGCTTAACCCGACCTGCCGGAGTGATCGATTTTTTCAGCTGGCTCCACTTTCTCGACTTTTTCTGGCCGATCAACTTTTTCGATCTTCTCAACTTTTTCCGGCCGATCGACTTTCTCAACCTTCTCTGGCCGATCAACCTTCTCGACTTTCTCCGGACGTTCTACCTTCTCTACTTTCTCTACCCGCTCTACCCTCTCCACTTTCTCGACTTTACCGGATTGATCGACCTTCTCGACTCGCTCTGACTTGCCAGACTTGTCCACATCAACGCGCTCTATCTTGTCGCCACCGCCATGACTGTCACCGCCCCCGTGGCGGGTATCGTCGATGACACTGCCTGTACTCTCGGAGCGGCCGCTCCTGTCACTGCCCGAGTTTCCCGAACCCCGCGAACTGCCGGAATTGCCGGAATTGCCGGAGTCTCCGGAGTTTCCTGAGCCACTTGAGCCGCTCGAGTTGCCCGAGCCACTTGAGTCGTCGGTGTCTTGCTCGCTGGAACCGAGTCGTCCGTGCCGGTTGCTGGCGGGCGAATCGGAGCGCTCGCGAGGCAATTCGATCCGCGTTGCCTGCACCTCCCGCGCGCCGGTGAACACGCCGTTGATCCGCACGCGTCGATCCAGACCCAGCTGCGAAGCCTGCACACCGACAAACACGGTGTCGTGCGCCAGCGTCACATTAAAGCCGCCCACCACCAGATGGCGGTCCTGCCGGCCCTGTACCAGCCCCTCGATCACCGCATTGTGTGCCCGGCCAATGAAAGGCAGGCTCGGATCGGGGCGGCTTTGGTTCACGTCCAGCTCGCGACCGGACCAGTGGCCGCGCACCAGCATTTCCTGCGCCGGGCCTGGGTGATTGCTGAGCTTGAGCCCCTGGAGATAGCCGCTGCGATCCACCGGGCCGATGGCACTGGCCTCCTTGAGGCCGGGCGCCCGATCGATGCGACTAGCCACCACTTCGCCACGAGCATCGCGCAGCCCGCTGACCCGTACGGGATCACCCGGGCGCAGACCGGCAGCGACCTGGGCACCCTTGGCCAGGCGTACCGGCTGCCCCATGACACGCATGGGCATGGAATCGCGCGGCAGCGCTGTCAAAGGACCTTCGTAGGCGTGCAGGATAGAAATGCGTCCGGCCTCCAGACCGCGCCGGGAGTTGAACGCTTGCACGGCAACCACTTGGCCTATCGCCAGGCGGGTACTGGAACTGGCGATACCGTTCTCGCTGACAGGAACGTTGTTGTTGAAGTGCACTTCCACGCCATTGACGCAGATCGAGGCGAACCCGGTGATGGTGCCGACAATGCCGGTGCCACCGACTCCTCCGTTATCGTCGCTGATGCCTGTCCCCCCCACGCCGCCTGCAACGGCCCCGGTGCCGCCAATGCCGCCAGGGCGTTTTTTCAACGGTGCGCCGGTACCACCGACTCCACCGTTGTCGGCGTCGATCCCGGTACCGCCCATGCCGCCAGGCGCTGCGCCCGTACCGCCGGTGCCCCCTGGTGCCTGGATGACCGGCACTTCGCTGGTGCCCGCGTCATTCTGGCTGACACAGGCTGGGGCGGCTTGCAGCACAATCGCAAACCCGAGGCCCAGAACGAGGGCGATTGCACGAATCAGGCGCAATTTGACGGTCATGATTCAGGAGCTTTTGGTGAATTGGGATCGGAAGCTTCAGTGTAGAAGTACAGGCCGACCGTGATGCGCTGGCGCGGCTCAAGGCTGGGCAGGTCCCGGAATTCCAGTTCGGCGGCGAGTCGGTTGAAGCTCAACAGGGCCTGCATTCCCTCGCTGGCCACGGCCTCGCGCAACGCCTCGACGCTCATCGGGGCCAATGCATCATAGTGGACACTGCGTTCAAAAAAGGCCGGGCCTTCGCTGCTCAGGTTGTGTACCGCAGCGCAGGCATGATCATGCAGATTATGCCCCAGGTAAGCCGCTTTCTCATCGAAGCCCTTTTGTGGCACGAAGGCCTGGGCTTCAAGGTGCACGCGCTCTTTTTCGTCGAGGCGCACGATCCCCAGGCGCAGCCACTCGTCCAACACCACCCGTGCCCTGATATCCGTGCTGACCTTCGCCACCAGGGCGTCAAAGGAACGGTCGCCACCGACACTGGCCAATCGAGGCAGTGGCTGTGGCTGGCCGGCGTCGTTGCAAAAGGGCGCGCTGGCCCAGGCGTTGACCAGTTGCGCACCGAACGTGATGTTTTCCGGAAGCGTGGAAGCAGCCGGATCGCCGGTATTGCGCAGGCGCCGTACATCCTTGCGATGCACACCGGTGAGCAGGCTGATGCGGCTGTCGCTCGGCGCCTTCTCGCCCAGGCGAAACTCACGGTCCGCCACTTCGACGAAAACCTCCTTGAGCAGGTCGGCAAACACCAGGTAGGTGACGCCTTTGCGCAGCATCAGGCGCACCAGCGGCTGCATGACATGCCGCAAGGCTTTGAGGAGCGAGGTGGGCAGCGTGGATGATTGCATTCAGCGAATTCCTGGGTAGATAACCCCAGTATAGCCGCGTGGGAAATAATCCCATGAATTTACAAAGCGCGGTGCCAACGCAATACCCGTTGCAATCCGGGAACATCTTGGGAGAAGCCTGAATTTCATGCGCGGGAATTATTCCCGCGCAATGAAGCTAGCCCGAGTTTACAGGGATGAAATACGCTCTGTCGGGCGCTACCCCGGTACCGAGGATTTTTGCGCACCGACACTGCCCGCCCTGCCGGCGACTGCCAGTGCCACACAACAAGCCAGTAACGAGAATGCGGCGAATGCGCCCATCACATGCAGGTAAGGCAACACGTGATTCCAGGCTCGAGCCACCCCCAGGAAAGCGGCGAACAGCCAACCGCTCATGGAAAGCGCCCCCAACAGGGCGAGTCGCGTGCGGCCTGCACTGCGCAGTGCGACGAAGGGAGCCTTTTGCAGCAGTGGGAAGCCGACTCGATGCAACAGTGCACCGTTGAGGCTCAACAGTGCGACGACCGTCACCTTGGCCCAGAGTTTCTGATTGAGCAGATACGCCTCGCCTTCATAGAGATAACCCTGAAGCACCAGCAACAGCCCGCTTGCCCATAGAGCCAGCAATGCGAGGCTGACAATTTTCTGGGTTTCATCGAGGTATTCAAGCCTCGCCTGGTCCAGTAATTCCTTGCGCCAACTCCAAAGCTTGTGATCCGCCTGCAACACCCTCCCCAGGGCAATACACGTAGCGAGCAGATGACCGTACACGAGAAGCATTTTGAGCATTGCCTTGACCTTATTATTGTTTTGGCGCGGCGTTCCCTGCTTCGCTGACTTGAAAACGAATGATACAAATTTGCAATTGCGCTTTCAAGACAAAAGCCAAATAACATTTGGCAGCACCAACCGCCATACGACTTTCGTCGAACATGAAGCCGGTCATTCCCGTGGCGGATAATCGCCCGCTACACCCGCAGCGGCGAGGTGCGCACGGGCTCGTTCGAGGCGTCAGGCAGCGATAGCCAGCGTCTGTGTCGTGCAGGTGAAATTAAGCTTGGGCTAAGGTTGTCTCGTTAGTCTTCGACACTTTCGGGTAGTCGAGCATTTCGAAGATGGGCTGTGTCGATACAAGCGCCAAACCTCCGTTCAGCATCGTTCTGGTTAATTACAAAACCCCCGAGCTCACCAGGATCTGCCTGGAGCTGTTGCAGGAGCCTGCACAAAAATCAGGTATTGCGGTCTGGGTGGTCGATAACGGTTCGGCGGACGCCAGCGTCGAGTATTTGCGCTCACTGGACTGGATCAACCTGATCGAGCGCGATGCCCCCGCCAAAGAACCGGGGCACATCGCCCATGGCAAAGCGCTGGACATGGCGCTGGCCAGAATCAATACCGACTACCTGTTCCTGATGCACACCGACACGTTCATCTTCGATGCAAACGTCTTTGCGATGATGATGGACTACTGCACCAAGGATCAAAACGTCATCGCGGTCGGTTGCACCGAGCAACTCAACCGCGGACTGCCAAGGACCGTGTGGCGCTTCACTTCACGCCTGTTCAAGCACCACTACCGACGCCTGAAGCAATCGCTGGGCCTGCGCTCGAAAGACCCGAAGCCCTACCGGGAAACCCACTTGAAAAGCTTTTGCACGTTATGGAATGGCAGGCTGATCAAGCAGCGCGGTTTGCATTTTCAGATCGATGACCGTGTGCCCGGTTATGAGCTGCAAGACCGCGTGATCGGGCTTGGCTACAAAGTCGTGTTTCTTTCGCCCGGCAAAATATTCAAGTACCTGGACCACGTCCAGGCCGGCACCGTCGCCGCTGCTGGCGGCTATGGCCAGAATCACCGGCGGACCAAGATGTACCAGGACATTCTCAAGCGCTTCGGTACAACCAACTCCTCAATGCCTTGAACAAGCCCGCGCCTACAAAAAAGCCCACTGACCGTCGCCGGTTCAGTGGGCTTTTCGCATCAGGCTTAGACTGACTTACTGTTGCAGGATAAAGGTCGCCAGGCTTTTCAGGTCGTCCGGGCTCAACTGCGCGTAAGGCGGCATGGGGACATCTCCCCACTTCCCGCTACCGCCGTGCTGGATGCTCGACATAATCCGGTCCATTGCCTGCGGGTCCCTGGCATATTTGGCCGCCACATCGCGGTAGGCGGGGCCCAGCACTTTGTGATCGATCGCGTGGCAGGACAGGCAGGCGTTGTTCTGCAGCAAGGCCTTGGCGTCGACTTTTGCCACGGACACCGCCGGGGTTTGGGGCGCCGGGGCGTTCGAGGCCGCCAGAACATCGGCATCATTGGCCTTCGCACTGCCGTAGGTCACCGCCAGGTAAGCGCCAATAACACTCACATCCTGGTCGCTGATCGGAGCGCCATACACGTGCTGCATCTTGCCCGCTTCGGCGGTCCATTGCGCCAGGCTCAGGCCCGGCGGCTGGAAATTGATGTAATCGGCCGAATGGCAGACGGAACACTTCTGCTGCGCCAACGGGTAGCCAGGCATCGAGCTGGGCTTGAACGCAGCCGTTTCAGGCGGCAGCGTGATCGATAGCGGCGCGGCGCCTGCCAGGGTCGTCAGGCAAACCTGAGCGGCGCACAGCAAGGCGGTCATGCATTTCACAAATTTCATGCGGTCCTCCTCAGGCGACGGTCACGTGGGTGGTTTCGATGACGTGGCGGCGGTAGCCCGCGGGGTTCCAGTCGGCTTGTAACGGCTGTGTCTCGCCAGCGCTGTTGCTCGCTCGCACCATCAACTGCGTGGCGCCCTTGCCGGTAAAGGTGATCGGCAGTGTCCACTCACGAAAGGAGAAACGACCAAGGTCTTGCCCGAGCGTGGATTCACGCCAGGTTTTTCCGCCGTCGATCGACACCTCCACCTTGTTGACCCCAACGCCCCCGTCGAACGCAATGCCCTTGAGCACCATGCTTTTATTCAGCGGCAATACATCGCCGTGTTTAACGCTGGTGATGAAACTGCGCACCGGCAATTTGGAAATCGGCAGGGTTTTCGCCGCCGTGGTGCCGGGGGCAATGCACAAGCATTCGTTATCCGGAAGCCGGTACCCCTTGGCCATGAAGAATCCGTCGTAGGTATGGTCGAGGACTTCGATCTCACTCAGGTGCTTGACCCAGTACGTACCGAAGTAGCCTGGCACCACCAGACGAATCGGGTAACCGTTGAGAAACGGCAGGTCGGTGCCATTCATCGACCAGGCGATCATCGGCTCGCCGTCCATGGCATGGCTGATGTCCAGCGCCTTGATAAACTCCGGCGTGCTCGGCAGCACAGGTTTATCGAGCCCACGGAAAGTCACTTGCCGGGCCTCGGCTTTTACCCCCGCCTTTTCCAGCACAGCCTTGAGCGGTACCCCCACCCACCGCGCATTACCCATGGAGCCATTGCCCAACTGAGCACCGAACACGCGAGGCATCGAGAAGCCACGGCTGTTACCCGAACACTGATTGACGGCCACCACCTCTACCGGTGTGGCGAGGGCCTTGAGCTCGGCAAGGGAAAGCGACAGCGGCGTGTCGACCGCCCCCTTGATCGTCAGGCGGTAGCTGTCCGGATCGATGCTGGTCGGGAAATTGGCCAGGTGGTAACGCACGAAAAAAGCGTCATTGGGCGTGATCGGCCCTTCATTGAAGACGGGGAATGGCGTCTCCAGATGCGGCGGCCGAGTGGTCACCAGGGTCAACGGACGTTTTTGCGGGTATTGCACCAGCGGCCGTGGGCCGGCGGCAAAGGTCACTTCCTCGGCGGATTCGCTGGCCGCTGCGGACTCGTCGGCTGCCCTGGCCAGGCTTGCCAACGGCGAGGCCGCCAAAGCCAGGGTGAAAGCATCGCGCAAGACCCGTCGGCGGGTCGGCTGGCTATTGTCTACAAAACTGAACTTCATTCTGCGCTCTCTATGATTGTTTTATTGAGATGCAACTGACAGTCCCTCGTCAGGGTGAAGAGGCATCGGCCTGAAGGTGCCAGTGCGGTTTCGCTTTACGGTTCGACTTCGGAAAACAAACCAGTATCGTCACGTGCAAGCGGGCTGCTTCACATTGAGCGTCAGGGACTTTGCAATTGATGACAGGGGGTGGCGAAACGTTCGGCATAGAGAGGTTTTGTTTGAAACGATGTCTTTGTTGTCGCCCACAAAAAAACCCACTGACCGTTACCGGTTCAGTGGGCTTTTTTTGATCCGGCAGTCTAATTAGAGAGCCATATCACTCGCAGCACTAGCCTTCGGAGCCTTCGCATCCGTATCGACAGTCACTGGTTTCACAGCCGGCGCGATCACCGCGGGTGGCGGAGTCAGTTCCAGCACCTTGGCGGTGTAGGCCCATTCCTCAGCAACCTTCTCAGGGCTGGCGTTCAGTTGGGTGCCGTAGCTCGGTACGATCTGGTGCAGTTTTGCCTGCCAGTCAGGGGTCGCGACCTTGTCCTTGAACACTTTCTGCAGCACGGTCAGCATGATCGGTGCGGCGGTCGATGCGCCTGGGGAGGCGCCCAGCAGGCCGGCGATGCTGCCGTCCTGGGAAGCGACGATTTCGGTGCCCAGTTTCAGCACGCCACCGGCGGCTTCGTCACGCTTGATGATCTGCACGCGCTGGCCGGCTTGCCACAGGCGCCAGTCTTCAGCCTTGGCGTTCGGGAAGTATTCCTTCAGGGCGTTGAGGCGGTCTTCGTCAGACAGCATCAGCTGGCCTGCCAGGTACTCCACCAGCGGGTATTCCTTGATGCCGACCTTGGTCATTGGCCACACGTTGTGGGTGGTCGTGGTGGTCAGCAGGTCCAGGTACGAACCTTCTTTGAGGAACTTGGTGCTGAAGGTCGCGAACGGGCCAAACAGGATCACGCGCTTGCCGTCCAGCACGCGGGTGTCCAGGTGCGGAACCGACATCGGCGGTGCGCCAACGGAGGCTTTGCCGTAGGCCTTGGCCAGGTGTTGCTCGGCGATGGTCGGGTTCTCGGTCACCAGGAACGAGCCGCCTACCGGGAAGCCAGCGTATTCCTTGGCTTCAGGAATGCCGGACTTCTGCAGCAGGTGCAGGGCACCGCCGCCGGCGCCGATGAACACGAACCTGGCGTCGGTTTCGGTCTTGCTGCCGTCTTTGAGGTTCTTGTAGCTGACGCGCCAGCTGCCGTCTTCGTTCCTGGTGATGTCCTGTACTTCGCTGGACAGCTTCAAGTCGAACTTCGGCGTGGTTTGCAGGTGTGCAACGAACTGGCGGGTGATTTCGCCGAAGTTTACGTCGGTACCCAGCGGGCTCCAGGTGGCCGCGATTTTCTGGCTCGGGTCACGCCCTTCCATCATCAGCGGTACCCACTGCTTGATCACAGCCGGGTCTTCGGAGTACTGCATGCCGGCGAACAGCGGGCTCGCTTGCAGGGCTTCGTAGCGTTTTTTCAGGAACTTGATGTTGTCATCGCCCCACACGAAGCTCATGTGCGGCGTGGAGTTGATGAACGAACGCGGGTTCTTCAGCACGCCTTGCTGAACCTGCCAGGCCCAGAACTGACGGGAGATCTGGAACGCTTCGTTGATTTCAACGGCCTTCGGGATCGAAACCTTGCCGTTCTCGTCTTCCGGGGTGTAGTTCAGCTCGGCCAGGGCGGAGTGACCGGTACCGGCGTTGTTCCAGCCGTTGGAGCTTTCCTGGGCGACGCCGTCGAGGCGCTCGATCATTTGCATCGAGGTGCCGGGTTCCAGCTCGTTGAGCCACACACCCAGGGTCGCGCTCATGATGCCGCCACCGATCAGCAGCACATCGACTTTCTTGGCTTCTTCCGCGTGGACGGCAGACATCCCCATCGACAAAGCCAGCCCCAGCAGGGCCGTGTTCACTTTTTTAAACATCTGTAGCACCTATGATAAAACGCCATCCGCCCTTCCATCCTCATGCGCACTGCCCCGTATTTCACGGCAGTCACGAGTGCGGCACTCAAGGATTGCAGGGTGGGCACACAAGGCCGATGAACCGCATCGACCCCACTTTAATGTCCCTTCTGAACTGACTTCTTATCTTTATTGGCTTCAGCTACTTGAGCGACAGTGATTCCGTCGGCACGTCTCAAGGACACGCAAACTGAACAGGTCAAACCAAGTTGTCGCCAAGAATATCACGACAAGGCTTACCCGCGCGTCTGTTCCCGACCGGTTAGTCCGGGCCCGGGCGCCCGGCCTTCTATACTCATCCTGTTTTTTCCCAACGCGTGTGTGAGCAACAGCCATCAGCGACAGGAGCCAGTCATGAGCGACAAAGACGATCTGCGCAAGTACTCCTCTCAAGTGATCGACGGCGTGGAGGCCGCACCGGCACGCGCCATGTTGCGGGCCGTGGGCTTTACCGATGCAGACTTCACCAAGCCGCAGATCGGCATCGCCTCGACCTGGGCCATGGTCACGCCTTGCAACATGCACATCGACAAGCTGGCGCTCGAAGCCGAAAAAGGCGCGAATGCCGCCGGGGCCAAGGGCGTGATCTTCAACACCATCACCATTTCCGATGGCATCGCCAACGGCACCGAAGGCATGAAGTATTCCCTGGTGTCCCGCGAGGTGATCGCCGACTCCATCGAAGTGGTCACCGGTTGCGAGGGTTTCGATGGCCTGGTGACCATCGGCGGCTGCGACAAGAACATGCCGGGCTGCCTGATCGGCATGGCGCGACTCAATCGCCCGTCGATCTTTGTCTATGGCGGCACCATCCAGCCGGGTGCCGGCCACACCGACATCATTTCCGTGTTCGAGGCCGTGGGCCAGCACGCGCGGGGCGACATCAGCGAGATCCAGGTCAAGCAGATCGAGGAAGTGGCGATTCCCGGCCCCGGTTCCTGTGGCGGCATGTACACCGCCAACACCATGGCCTCGGCCATTGAAGCCTTGGGCATGAGCCTGCCCGGTTCCAGCTCCCAGGACGCCATCGGCGGCGACAAGGCTTCGGACAGCTTCCGCGCCGGCCAGCAGGTGATGGAGCTGCTCAAGCTCGACCTCAAGCCTCGCGACATCATGACCCGCAAAGCCTTCGAGAACGCCATTCGCGTGGTGATCGCCCTCGCCGGCTCGACCAACGCCGTGCTGCATCTGCTGGCCATGGCCAATGCGGTGGACGTCGAGCTGACCCTGGATGACTTCGTTGAGTTGGGCAAGGTTTCCCCGGTGGTCGCCGACCTGCGCCCCAGCGGTCAATACATGATGAGCGAACTGGTGGCCATCGGCGGCATTCAACCGCTGATGAAGCGCATGCTCGACGCCGGCATGCTGCACGGCGATGTGCTGACCGTCACCGGCCAGACCCTGGCGCAAAACCTGGCCAGCGTGCCCGACTACCCCGCCGGCCAGGACGTGATCCGGCCTTTCGACCAGCCGATCAAGAAGGACTCTCACCTGGTCATTCTGCGCGGCAACCTCTCGCCCACCGGCGCCGTGGCCAAGATCACCGGCAAGGAAGGCCTGCGTTTCGAAGGCACGGCCCGGGTCTATCACGGCGAGGAAGGTGCGCTGGCCGGCATTCTCAATGGCGAAGTGCAGCCCGGCGATGTCATCGTGATCCGCTACGAAGGGCCCAAGGGCGGCCCGGGCATGCGCGAAATGCTCTCGCCGACCTCCGCGGTCATGGGCAAGGGCCTCGGCAAGGAGGTGGCGCTGATCACCGACGGGCGTTTTTCCGGTGGTTCCCACGGTTTCGTGGTCGGGCATATCACGCCGGAAGCCTTTGAAGGCGGGCCGATTGCGCTGGTCGAGAATGGCGACAGGATCATCATCGATGCGCAAACCCGGCAGATCACGGTGGATGTCTCCGATGCCGTGCTGGCCGAGCGCAAGTCGCGTTGGGTGCGGCCGCCATCCAAGTACACGCGCGGGGTGTTGGCCAAGTATGCGAAGACGGTGTCCAGTGCTTCGGAGGGGGCTGTGACGGATAAGTACCTGTAAGGTTTGAGTCTGGCGCTGTTTGGTCTAATGCCATCGCGAGCAGGCGGCCTGTCAGGCAACCTCTACTTCAAAGCCTGAACCGATCACCTTGCAGTCGTCATTGCTTGCTTTTGCACCCTGTCGCGCAAGGACACCGGCAACAGGCTGACAAACGCCCCGGCAACCGCGATGGCCATGTCCTTTTGCGAATCCCACGGATCGTTTTGCGCGCCGACGAAGGCCTTCGCCGTGTCATTGCCCAGGAAGGCACCGCCAACCCACTCCACCAGTTCATACAAGGCGGATGTCGACAGCATGATGTTCAGGGTCACGAAAAACAGCCAGAACCCGCGCAGCGGCGTCAGTCGCCGCAGCACTTCGCGCACCGGATAAGCCAGCAGCAACCCATAGCTCAGATGCACCAGGCGGTCGTAGTGATTGCGGTGTGTACCTGCCGCCCGGTCAAAACTGAAGCCCAACCACGCCGAAGACCAGTGATCGTAAGGCACCAGGGAATAGGTGTAATGGGCGCCCAATTCATGCACGCACAGAAACGCAAACACCAGCGTGATGGACATCGCCGACAAGCGGAACCGACGAGATACCGCCACCAAAGTCCCCACCAGCAACAGCACCAGCAGGTTCTCCAGCGCCCAGTCCACCCGACTGCGGGGAGAAAAACCCGACGCCACGACCACCAGCACAAACACCATGAGCAACGTCAGGTCGAACCGTATACGCGGATCAGGCTGCATGGCGTACTACCTCGAAGTCAGGGCATCGCCTTTTTAACTTCGAGGCAAGGGCACCAGGCAAGTTCGCTTTTTTCCTCTGCCTCATGATAAGTTGTACGATGACTGATGAATGCTCATCCAGTCATCGCGCTATCCCTACAACAACAAGGAAACACCCATGAAAAAAGCAAAAGTGCTGATCGGTTTTCTGTGCCTGTTCAGCGGCTACGTCGCCGCCACCCCGGCCGCCGCGGACAAGGATGTGGCCCAGGCGGTCGACCACCTGACCCAGGCCATGCTGCACAAAGACATCCCGGAACTGAACGCCTTGACCGCCGAGAACCTGACCTACGGGCATTCCAGCGGCAAGATCCAGGACAAGCAGGCCTTCATCGCCGACATCGAAACCGGCAAAAGCGCGTTCAAGACCCTTGAGATGCAGAACCAGACCATAACCGTCTCCGGCGATGTCGCGCTGGTTCGTCACCACTTCTCGGCGCAAGCGCTCAAAGGCACCGAAGTGGTGCCGACGGAAATCGAAAACCTCCAGATCTGGCAAAAGCAGGACGGCAAATGGCTGTTGGTGGGACGGCAGGCGTTCAAGTTCTGATGCCCGCGTAAAGAAGCCGCACCGCTCCCACAAGGTTTTCGGGTGAATCAACTACCTTTCCACTCCCTGGGACTGAGCCCGGTTTTACGCCGAAACGCCCGGGCCAGCGCCGAGGGGCTCTCATAACCAACTTCCTCGGCAATCAGCGCAATCGGCCGGCCCTCGCGCAGGCGTTTCTGGGCCAGGCTGATGCGCCAGCTCACCAGGTAATCCACCGGCGTCTGCCCGACGACCCGGCGAAAATGCTCGGCGAAACTGGCCCGCGACATGTTGGCGGCAACCGAGAGTTCGGCCACGCTCCAGGCCTTGGACGGGGTTTGATGCATCAGGCTCAGGGGCCGCGCCAGGCGCGCATCGGCGAGGCCGGCCAGCATGCCCGGTTGCTGGCCTGTGGTGCTCAGGATGTGCCGCAGCAACAGAATCACCAGCAGCTCGAACAGACGATCCATCACCGCTTCGCGCCCGCAAGTACCGTCGAACGCCTCGTTGAACAGCCATTCCAGGGTCCCGGCCAGGGTCGGGATTTCATCGAGCTTGAGCACCAGATAATCCGGCAGCGCCGCCGCCAGGGCATTGCCCGCACCGCCGTCGAAATCCAGGGTCGCGCACACCAGCTGCGTGCCGGACGACTCAGACGCAAACAGGCGATGTCGATAGGGCCGGGGGAAAAAGATCAGGCTCGGTTCGGTCAGTTGCAGGTCCGGCTGGTCGCCCATCTTGAGCAGTAACTCGCCCGCTTGAAGCAGGTGCAAATGACCGCTGGCCTGTTGTCCGTCGTAGGCGGCGGTGCCGCAGAACGTACCGCTATGGAAAGTGCCGGCATTGACGCCGAAGTGTGTGAGCAACGTAGACAAGCGATCCATGACAGGCTCCCGGAAGCAGTTCTGGACGATCTGTCGCATATCCTCGACGATTCGCACCCAAAACACCAGGCACTCTCCCTAACATCAGCTCCGTAGCCAGCGCATACCGCGCTTCACACCACGGAGTATCACCATGACCCGCATTACCCCGATCAGCCTGGAACACGCCACCGACGCCACCCGCCCGCTGCTGGAAGGCGTGCAGAAGAAAATCGGTTTTCTGCCCAATCTCTTCAAAGTACTGGCCCATGCCCCAGCGGTGCTAGCCTCGTATCTGCAAAACTCAGCCGCACTGAGCAAGACATCCCTGAGCGCCACGGAAAAGGAAGCGGTGTTCCTTGCCACCTCGCAGGTCAACGGTTGCGACTACTGCCTGGCGGCTCACACGCTGTTCGCCGGCAAGGCCGGGCTGTCGAAGCAGGACATCCTCAGCGCACGACACGGCGAGCTCAACGCCATTGCCGCCCTCGCCCGCCAGATCACCGAAAGCCGTGGTCACCTGACCGTCGAGCAGCTCGCCGCTGCCCGTAGCGCCGGTATCGACGACAGCAAGATCATCGAAGTGATCGCCCATGTGGCTTCGCAGACATTGACCAACTACCTGAACAATGCTGTGCTGACCGACATCGACTTCCCGGCCATCGACGCCTGAATGAATCGTTGACTCAGGCAAAAGAGTAACCGTGGCGAGGGAGCTTGCTCCCGTTGGACTGCGCAGCAGTCCCAGCTTTTCGTATGAAGAGCCGGGGCCGCTTCGCTGCCCAGCGGGAGCAAGCTCCCTCGCCACAGGTGCAGTGTCACATCTGATTGACCGGAATCACCAATCGGTCAGGTATTGGTTTTCAGCTTGGTCCACAACCGCGTGCTCAACCGTGCAATGGCCGCGGGCAAGTCCTCGACGGTAAACAGCTTGTCCATCACGCTCTTGGGCGGATAGATCGCCAGGTCCTGCTTCACCGCCGGGTCGACGAAGGCATCCGCCGCACTGTTGGGGTTGGCGTAGTGGATGCTGTTGCTGATGTTGGCAATCACCTTCGGCTCCAGCAGGTAGTTCATGTAGGCGTAGCCGTTCTTCTCGTGTGGCGCGCTCTTGGGCATGACCACCATGTCCAGCCACAAGGTGGAACCCTCGTCCGGGATCGAGTAGGCAATGTCGATCCCGTTTTTCGCCTCCCTGGCACTCGCGGCGGCCTGCACGATGTCGCCGTTGAAACCGATCACCGCGCAGACGTTGCCGTTGGCCAGGTCGCTGATGTACTTGGACGCGTGGAAATACTGGACGTAAGGCCGGATTTTCAGCAGCGCCTGCTCGGCTTTCTTGTAGTCGGCCGGCTCATGGCTGTGGGGTGGCAGGCCCAGGTAATTGAGGGTGATCGGCAGGATCTGCGTCGGGTTGTCAATGATCGCCACCCCACACTCGCTGAGCTTCTTGATGTTGTTTTCGTCGAAGAACAGGCTCCAGGACCGGGTGACGTCGGTATTGCCGAAGATCGCCTTGATCTTCTCGACGTTGTAGCCGATGCCCGCCGTGCCCCACATGTAGGGGTAGCCGTACTGGTTGCCCGGATCGTTGACCTCAAGCTTTTTCATCAGCGCCGGGTCGAGGTTTTTCCAGTTGGGCAACTGGCTCCTGTCGAGTTTCTGGATGGCCCCGGCCTTGATCAGGCGTGACAGGAAGTGGTTCGACGGGCTGACCACGTCATACCCGGTGTTGCCGGTCATCAGCTTCGATTCCAGCACTTCGTTGCTGTCGTGGATGTCGTAGGTCGCCTTGATCCCGGTGTCCCGGGTGAAATTGGCCAGGGTGTCATCGGCGATGTAGCCGTTCCAGTTGGAAATGTTTACGGTTTCGTCGGCATGGGTGACAGCGGAAAACGTCGAAATCAGGGCCACAAGGGAAAGCGTATTGACGCGCATGTTGAATCACCTTCGATGGGAAGTGCTTTTGTTCTTGTTGTGAAACGGGTGTTTTCAGATTTCGCTTCTGGCCCGGACCGCTTCCACGCGCATACGCAGCATGGCACCGATGTCGAGCAAGGGTTTGGGCGGCAGCCAGCCGGGTTGTGCCCGTTGCATGACCGACCGCATCAGCGGCGACTCACGACCCGAGGCCAGCTCCGCCAGCAAGCGGCCCCACAGCGTGCCCCGCGCCACGCCGGAACCATTGCACCCGGCCACGGCAAACACGCCCTCCTCGACTTTGCCGAAATACGGTTGCCCGGAACGCGAAGCGCTGAGATGTCCGGTCCAGGTGTATTCGATGTCCTGCTCGCCGAGCATCGGGAAACGTCGTTGCAACCCCAGCACATGGTGCTGGCGGCGAGTCGACAATTCGCTCAATGACAAATCCCTCGAGCGGTACTCCGCGGTGTTGCGGATCATCACCCGGCGATCCGGGGTCAGGCGCACCGTGGCCCCGAGCGGACGGGTCGACAGCACGCCCCAGGACGCTGGCGCACCCAGGGTTTGAAACTCTTGATCGCTGAGGGGGCGCGTGAGGCTGGCACTGAGTTCCATCGCGAATGTGCCACTGTCCTCGATGCCTGCGCGGGGGATAAAGGCGTTAAGGCAGACCAATACCTGTTTGGCCTCGACACAGCCTTTTTGGCCCCTGGCGCGAATCCGGCCGTTACCCAGGCGCTCAAGGCCTGTGATATCGGTGTTCTCGTAGACCGTCACTTTCGGCGGCAGGGCATCGAGCAAGCCCCTCACGTACTTCGCAGGTTGCAGCAGCGCATTGCCGTTGCCGCACCAGATCGCGGCGCGGTAGTGCCGGCTGCCGAGTTTCTCGAGCAACGACTCGCCTTGCAGAAACTGCGCACTGGCGCCCACGGCACGCAGGGTCTGCAGCTTGACCTCGACCTGGGTCAGTTTGCGTGGATCGCTGACGGCGAAGAAATAGCCCGACTCCCTGAAGTCGCATTCGATGCCATGGCGGGCTATCTGCTTACGGACCTCGTCGGCAGCCGCGCGGCCGATGGACGTATCTACCTGATACCCGGCGAATCCGTCACTGCCCACCAACTCGCCAGCGGCAGGATGCTCATGGGCCACCACAAAACCGGAATTGCGCGCCGATGCCCCCTGCGCAGCCCGCTGCCGGTCCACGACCACGATGCGTGCCTGGGGGTGCATTTGCGCCAGGGCGTGCGCGGCACTGAGGCCGGTGATGCCGGCACCGATTACCAGCCAGTCGGCCTGCTGCGTGCCTTTGAGCGGCTCGCGCAGGGGTGAACTCCCCGCTTGCGCAATCCAGCCACAGATATTTTCCATGCGTCACCTCGTTTTCTTGTTCTGCGAACCGTCTCGATCCAAAACACTGCATGCAGGATTTGCATAAATGGTTTTCGAGGACGGCTGCGATGACTAGAATCTAAAGGCTCAAAACCCGGGCAACCAACGTTATTAAATCATCGAGGCATTCTGAAAACGCATGGACAAGATTCGCCACGTGCCCTCACTGCAGGGCTTGCAAGCCCTGGTCGAGGTCGCCGGGTCGGGCAGCTTCACCCAGGCGGCGCAAAAGCTCTGCCTGACCCAAAGCGCCGTGAGCCGACAGATCCAGCAACTGGAGGGCCACTTTGGCGTGGCGCTGTTTGTCAGGAGCAGCCGCAGCCTTCAGCTGACCGCCGAGGGCGAACAGGTACTGGCCAGCGCGCGCAGCATCCTCGAACAGTTGCGCACCCTCGAAGACCGGCTCGCGCCGCAAAAGCGCCCGTTCCGCATTCGCATGCACGTGTCACTGGCGGTGCGCTGGTTGTTGCCCAGGTTGAACGAGTTCTACCGGCATCACCCGGACGTATCCCTGGCAATCGAAACCGTGGCCACTGAAGTGGTCGAGCCGGCCAGTGACAGCGACGCCTACATTCTCTATCTGCCCGAGCCGGCCACAGCGCCCGATTGCCTGACCCTGTTCGAAGAAGCGTTGGTGCCCGTATGTGCACCAGGGCTGGGCACCACCGATCGGCCATTGGCTTCGCTGGAGGATCTGTCGGGGTTCGCGTTGCTGCACCGTTCCTCCGATCAACATGACTGGCAGGTCTGGCTGTCAGCCCATGGCGGCAAGGCGCTGCATGACTATCGGCACATCCCCTTCAATCTCGACGAACTGGCGCTCGATGCCGCCGCCCGGGGCCTTGGCGTGGCGATGACCGACATGACCCTGGCGGGCGAGTCGATTCAACGGGGAGAACTGGTGATTCCGTTTGGTGAGCCGTTGAAGACCCGGGGGATTTACTCGTTGTGCCTGCAACCATCGGCGGCATCGCATCCAGCCTGCGCACCCGTCATGCAATGGTTCACCGCGCAAACCACAACGCAGTCCGCCAAGTAGGCCCCAGAACCTGTGGGAGCGAGCTTGCTCGCGATGAGGGCGTGACAGTCGACATCACAGGTGTCTGACACTCCGCCATCGCGAGCAAGCTCGCTCCCACAGGGGTTGCGCATCGCAGGACTCAATCATCCTCATGCAACTTGATGCCGCGTTTATGCAGCACATGGGGCACCACCAGCACCAGCAGCGTCAGGGCGAGAAAGAACGCCGAGATCGGTTGCGTGAGGAACACCGTCCAGTCGCCCTCGCTGATGGACAAGGCGTTACGCAATTGTTTCTCCGCCATCGGCCCCAGCAGCATGCCGACGATCACCGGGGCGACGGGGAAGTCGAAACGGCGCATCAGCACCCCGCCCCAGCCAATGGCCAACATCAGGATCAGGTCGAAGGAGGAGTGGCGCATGCCATACACGCCAATGGTGGCGAAGACCAGGATGCCGGCGTTCAGGTACGGCCGGGGGATTTGCAGCAGTTTGACCCACAGCCCCACCAGCGGCAGGTTCAACACCAGCAGGATCACGTTGCCAATGTACAGCGAGGCCACCAGCGTCCAGACCAGTTCCGCGGAGGTTTCGAACAGCATCGGCCCCGGTTGCAGGTTGTAGTTCTGGAATGCCGCCAGCAGAATCGCCGCGGTGGCGGACGTCGGGATGCCCAGGGTCAGCAACGGCACCAGAGACCCGGTCGCGCTGGCGTTGTTGGCCGCTTCCGGGCCGGCCACGCCTTCGATGGCGCCTTCGCCCTTGTTGGCGGAAAACTCCTTGGGGTACTTACTGAGTTTGCGTTCGGCGGAATAGGACAGGAAGGTCGGAATCTCGGCGCCACCGGCCGGAATCGAGCCAAACGGAAAACCGATCAGCGTGCCCCGAAGCCACGCAGGCACCGAGCGTTTCCAGTCGGCGCGGGTCATCCACAATGAGGTCAGGCGATGCCGGCCTTCGTTTGATTCCTTTTGATAGAGCAGGCTGTACAAGGCCTCGCCCACCGCGAACAAACCGACCGCCACCAGCACTACTTCGATGCCGTCCACCAGTTCGGGAACACCCAATGTGTAGCGGGCAATGCCCGAGGTCGAGTCCAGGCCGATCAAACCGATGGTCAGCCCGACGCCCAGTGAGGCAAACCCGCGCAGCATGGAAGCGCCGAGCACCGCCGACACGGTGGTGAACGACAGCACCAGGATCGCGAAATACTCGGTCGGGCCGAAGTTCAGGGCCAGCCTGGCCACAATGGGCGCAAACAGCGTCAGCAAAATCGTGGCGATGGTGCCGGCGACGAACGAGCCGATCGCCGCCGTTGCCAGCGCGGGACCGGCCCGGCCGTTGCGCGCCATCAGGTTGCCTTCCAGGGCCGTGACCATGGAAGACGATTCGCCGGGTGTGTTGAGCAGGATCGAGGTGGTGGAACCACCGAACTGCGCGCCGTAATAAATACCGGCGAACATGATCAGCGCGCCGGTAGGATCGACCTTGGCGGTGATCGGCAACAGCAGGGCCACCGTCAGCGCCGGACCGATCCCCGGCAACACGCCGATGGCAGTGCCGAGCAGGCAGCCGATGAACCCCCACATCAGATTGATCGGCGTCAGCGCCGAGGAAAAACCCATCGCCAGGCTTGAAAGAATGTCCACGGTGTCGAGCTCCTTTCAAAGCCAGATGTTGATCAGCGACGGCAGGGAAACCCCCAGCCCGGCGTTGAACAGCCAGTAGATCGGCAGGGTCAAGGCAATGCCGATGGCCAGGTCCCGCACGGGATGACGGCTGCCGAACCCCCGCGCCGAACAGGCGAACAGCAACCCGGCTGCCAGCACAAACCCGATCAGGTTGATCAGCAGCGCCACCCCGACAAGCCCCGCCGTCACCCAGGCCGCACCGGTTTTTCCACCGGGCACCGTGGTGGCGTCATTATCCAGCTCGCGAAAACCGCCACTGACCGCCTGATACCCCAGCAGCAGTCCCACTGCACCGAGAAACGCCGCCACGACATTGGGATAGACGTACGCCGGGAGGATCACGAAGCCCATTTCCGGCGGAAACCGGTAGGCGCCGATCGCCAATACGACGCTGATGGCGATCAGGCCGATGCCGACCGCCAATTGCGTCGGTACCACTGCGCGCTGTGTGGCCATCTCAAAGCAGCCCGACCTTGACCAGCATGGCGCGCAACCGCACGTGTTCTTCCTCGACGAATTTGCCGAAGTCATCGCCAGTCAGCACGCTGGGCGTCCAGGCATTGGCCTGGATATTGTCCTGCCAGACCTTGCTGTTGGTGGCGGCCACGACCGCGTCTATCACCTCTTTACGCTGCTGCAGGGTAAGGCCCGCTGCACCATAAACGCCGCGCCAGTTGCCGATCGTCACGTCATAGCCGCTTTCCTTGAGGGTCGGTGCATCAATGCCGGGAACCCGCTCCGGCGCGCCGATGGCCAGGACACGAAACTGACCAGTCTTGATGTATTGGCCCAGCTCGGCATAACCGCCGGTGATCACCTTGAGCTGGCCGCCCAGCGCCTGGGCAACCACCTCGCCACCACCGCCAAAGGCCACGTAGTTGACCTTGTTGACCGGCACGTCCAGCTTGCCGGCCAGCTCGGCAATGCCAATGTGATCCACCGAGCCCTTGGAGCCGCCGCCCCAGGTGATGCTCGTTGGACTGGCCTTGAAGGCCTTGATCAGATCATCGAGGGTCTTGTATTCAGACTCCTTGCGCACGGCGATCACGTTGTACTCGGTGAACAGCCGGGCAATGGGCGTCACATCCTTCAGGCTGATCTGCGGTTTGTTCTGTTCGATGCCCGCGACCATGATCGCGCCGACCACCAGCAATGCGTTCGGGTCACCCTTGGTGCTGTTGGCAAATTGCGCCAGTCCCAGGGTCCCGCCCGCCCCACCCTTGTTCTCGAAAGTCACGGCCTTGGCCGTATTGGCCTCGACCATGGCCTTGCCCAGCACCCGGGCGGTCTGGTCGTAACCACCGCCCACGGAACCCGGGGCCATGAATTTCACGGTATCCAGCGCAAAGGCTGGTGCGACAAGCACGGCAGCGGTCAAGCCGGCGGCCATGCAGCGACTGAAACGACGGATCAAGGCGGACATGGGTATCTCCTGATTGCATTGTTTTTATAGGTGCCGCTTGCCCATCGAGGTGCACGATAAGCAGGGGCCTGCAAACAAGCTTAGGCCATGGTTCCGTGGGTTGATCTGTTTTGCTCAAACCACCCGCCAACGGCGCCGCAACCCGCTGAGGGATCGCCTCGCTAACCTGAACGCTGTCAGGCCAGCCACCGGCTACATGAGTCACACCCAGGCAAAAACCAGCCGGGGCCCTTCCGACAAAACAATGCTCTAGGGTGCGTGTCTTGACCTAACCTCATTGGCTAAGTGACTAACAACCCGTCGAGCTCGCCGATGCGCAATGTCTTGAAGTCAATGATTCACGTCGCCTTCGCGGTTCTGGCGGCAAGCCCGGGATGGCTGTTGGCGGGGGACATGGCCGACGCCCCGACTCCTGCACTTGCCCCCGCTCCCGCCCCCGCGGCCCCGATCATCAGCATCTCCGACGGCGAATTGCTGGGGGTGCAGAACCAGCTCAACAGCCTCAAGCAGCAGGTTTCCCAGGCCAGCAATTACACCCAATTGGAAAGCTCACAGGACCAGGTACAAGTACTGATTCAGGAGATTGAACGCCTGTCTACATCGCTGCTGCCTGGACAGGCGCAATTGCAGGCGCAACTCAACGTGCTGGGGCCAGTGCCGCTTGACGAGAACGCACAGGTGACGTCTGCCATCACCACCCAACGAGATGCCCTCGGCGAGCAAAAGGACAAGATCGACAGCCAACTCAAAACCCTGGCCGCGCTAAAAATAAGTGCCGCCGAACTGATCACCCAGATTGCCAGCATCCGGCGCAGCCTGCTGGAAGCGGAAGTGACCCAGCAGACCAGCAGCATCCTGAACCCGGGTTTCTGGTCGCCATTGTTCGCTCTGCCGATCGAGGACCGTCAGCGGTTCAGCGCCCTCATCGAGCAACTCGAGGCCACGCACCGGGCCGCCTGGCAACCCGGACAACGCGGGATCACGGCCGCCCTGCTGTTGCTGGCCCTGGTCATATGGACCGTGGGGCGAAACCTCGCCGGCCGGGGCCTGGCGTGGCTGTGCTTTCATCGAATGCCTGCAGGCCGGTTGCGGCGCAGCTCCCTTGCGCTGGCGTCGGTGATCGCGACGCTACTGACCGCCGGCATCGCCCTGCAATTGCTGCACTTTGCCGGGACCCGGCAACTGCCCTACACCCCCCTGCTGGCCGACCTGGCGCAATACCTGGAAAAGCTGGCCTATACCTGCGTGCTGATCACCGGATTGAGCCGCGCGTTGTTATCCACCAAACATCCTTCATGGCGCCTGCCCGATATTGCCGACCCGGTGGCTCTGGCGATGGAGCCTTATCCGCGGTTGCTGGCCAGCCTGCTGCTGGTGCTGGTGACCCTGGTGCAGATGAGCAATGTCACCGGCATGAGCGCCGAAGTGGTGTTGTTCGGTCGGGGCATCGTGGCACTGGTCGCGGCACTGGTGATCGGTGCGCTGCTGTTGCGCGTCAGCAAGACACGCAGAGACCTGATCGTTGCCGGAGAAGCCCCCGAAGGCGTCACCACCTTCGCCGGTCTGATTTACACCTTCACCGGCGCGGCCGTGGTGGTGTCCCTGTTCGCCCTGCTGATCGGCTATGTGACGATGGCCCGGTTCATCACCTATGAACTGGTCTGGATATTCATCATCTTCGCCGGTTTCTACCTGCTGACACAGGTCTACCAGGACACCTGCGACTACCTTTTCTCGCCCCGGCAAGCCTCCGGCAAGGCGATCAAGCAGCTGTTGGGCATCGGCAATCCACGCCTGGAGCAGATCTGCACCGTCATGTCCGGGGCTGGCCGCGCCATCCTGATGCTGATCGGCGTCATTGCCCTGTTCGTCGGCGGCGTGGGGACGACGCTCGGGCAACTGGTCACCGGCACCGTGGCCATACTCGGCGGCGAAGGGCTGCGCAAGCTGAACATCGTCCCGGACAACCTGCTCAATGCCGTCCTCGCCCTGGTGATCGGCATCTACCTGATTCGCGCCTTCCGACGCTGGCTGGATAACGAGTTCCTGCCAAAAACCGAGATGGACCCGGGCATGTGCGCCTCGCTCAGCACCCTGTTTGCCAACATCGGTTACGCATCCGTGGTGCTACTCACACTGTCGTCGCTGGGGGTCAAGTGGACCAACCTGGCCTGGATTGTCAGTGCATTGTCGGTGGGCATCGGCTTCGGTCTCCAGGAGATCGTGAAGAACTTCATCTCCGGCCTGATCCTGCTCACCGAGCGTCCGGTGAAGGTCGGCGACCTGATCAGCATCAGCGGAGTCGAAGGCGATATACGACGGATCAACGTGCGGGCCACGGAAATCCAACTGGCCGACCGTTCGATCATGATCGTGCCCAACTCCCACCTGATTTCGCAGAACCTGCGCAACGTCACCCTCGGCGGCAGCGCCCAGGGCGTGGTGATACTCGAACTGATGTTCCCGCTGGATATCGACCCGGAGCTGGTGCAAAACCTGCTGATGGACACCTACACCGAGCATGAATCCATTCTGGATAAACCCGCGCCGTTTTTGCGTTTCAGTCAGCTGAAGCCTGAAGGCATCACCTTGACCATCACCGGTTATGTCGGCAGCCCACGCACGGTCGGCGCGATCAAAAGCGAGCTGCTGTTTGAAATACTCAAGCGGCTGGGGGCCGCCGGGATTGAACTGGCGAAATCGCCACCTGGCGCGTAACACCAATCCGTAGGAGCTGCCGAAGGCTGCGATCTTTTGATCTGATTTTTAAACCAGGATCAACAGATCGCAGCCTCGTGGCACTCGACAGCTCCTACAGGTATATCAATGGGCGATACACACCGACTTGAGCTCGGTGTAAGCCTCGATCATCGCACGCCCGAACTCACGGCCCATACCCGATTGCTTGACGCCACCGAACGGCATCGCCGGGTCGAGCAGCACGTGGGCGTTGACCCAGACCGTACCGGCTTCGATGCGTGGCACCAGGTTCATGGCTTTGCCCAGGTCGTTGGTCCACAGGCTGGCGGCCAGGCCGTAGCGGTTGTCGTTGGCCAGTTCGATCACGGCGTCTTCGTCGTCGAACGGCATCACGCCCAATACCGGGCCGAACACTTCTTCACGGGCCACGGCCATGCTGTGGTCGATGTCCGCCAGGATGGTCGGCTGCACGAAGAAGCCGTCGCCTTCCAGCAACTCGCCGCCAGTCACCACCCGCGCACCTTGCTGGCGGGCCAGTTCGATGTGTTTGAGCACGCTTTGTTGTTGCTTGCGCGACACCAGCGGGTTGATGGCCGCGTCGCAATTCATGCCGGCGCCAATCGGCATCGAGGAGACGGCGGCGGCCAGGGCTTCGACGAATGGGTCGTGGATCGAGCGGTGCACGTAGAAGCGCGAGGCCGCCGCGCAGACCTGGCCGTTGTTCAGCAAGCCGCCGAGGATCGCACCCTGCACGGCTTTTTCGATGTCGGCATCGGCGAACACGATCATCGGGTTCTTGCCGCCCAGTTCCAGGGAGAAGCGCGTCATGTTTTCCATGCACGCCACGCCGACGCTCTTGCCCACGGCGGTGGAACCGGTGAACGACACTTTGCTCACCAACGGATGCGCGGTCAGCACGCCGCCAACGGAGGCGCCGCCACCGGTGACCACGTTGAATACGCCGGCCGGGATGCCGGCTTCCATAGCCAGTTCAGCCAGGCGCATGGCGGTCAGCGGGGTTTCCATGGCCGGCTTGATGATCACCGTGCAACCGGTGGCCAGGGCTGGCATCAGTTTCCAGGCGGCGATCAGCAGCGGGAAGTTCCACGGCACGATACCGACCACCACGCCCACGGGCTCGCGCTTGGTGAACGCGGTGAACTTGGCGCCCGGTGGCAGCGGGATCGACACATCGAAAGTCTGGCCTTCGATCTTGGTCGCCCAGCCGGACATGTAGCGCATGAATTCCACGGTGGCGTTGAGGTCCAGCGCGCGGGCCATGTTGATCGACTTGCCCTGGCTCAGGGTTTCCAGCTGGGCCAGTTCTTCGGCGTGTTCTTCGACCAGGCGGGTGAAGTTCAGCAGGATGCGTTCACGGTCCGCCGGGCGCAGGCTCGACCACACACCGGACTTGAACGCCTTGTGGGACGACTGCACGGCGCGCTCGACGAGTTCCAGCGGCGCATCCAGGGTTTCACACAGGGTTTGCCCGGTGGCCGGGTTGACCACGGCGATGCTGTCACCCTCGGCAAGCACCCACTGGCCATCGATGAAGCAGCCGTGGCGACGTGCAAGGAATGCAGCAACCTGGGGCAGGATTTCAACGTTGCTCATAATTCACCTTTCATTCAGACGAGTTGTTCAGGCGCCAATCCGGCCTGATCAGTGTTGTTCTTTGAGGAAGCACGCGACCGCCTGGCGGTCGTCGGCGGAAGCCAGGCCCATATAGGGCATGTAGGTACCCGGCACGAAGGCCTGGGGCTGGGTGATCAATTGCGTGATGTTCTCGGCCAGCCAGTCGACGTCTTTGTCGCGCATCGCCTGGGAGTAGCTGAAACCCGCCAGCGAGCCGGACTTGCGCCCATACACACCGAACAGGTTCGGCCCCATCATGCCGGTCGTGCCCTTGGTCACCGCGTGGCAGACGCTGCACTCGGTGGCAAACACTTCGCCGCCACGGCGCGTGTCCGGGGCACACTCAGCGGCGGACACCGTCTGGACCAGGGTGAAGGACAGCAAACCGATCAGGGGCACACGCAGCGAAGTGAACATAGGAAAACGACCTTGAAAATCCATGCGCCCGCCGGCAGGCGAACACCAACACTAAAAATGCCGAGGCAACGGTGCTTCGGCAGGTTGGTAGGGATTGTCGGTGGTCGCCGGCACGCAGGTTTTGCCCTGCGTGCCAGTTGTGTTGGCGGTTGTGCCAGATTGCGCGGGAGCTGCCGCAGGCTGCGATCTCTTGATCTTCATGCTCTCGATATCGTCGACAGCAAGATCAAAAGATCGCAGCCTGCGGCAGCTCCTACCGGAAGGTGCACTCAATTTATGCAGTGCAGATTTGCGAGACCAACACTTGTACTAGCCAATCAGGTGATGACTACTTGAGCTTTTTCAACTCTAAAAGCTCGTAATCCGCTTCCGGATTCAAGCCATACTCTGACAACACCTCATCAAATTCTGCCTTTGAAACATTCTTGTAGTTTTTTAGTTTGGCCAGAGCCACCGCTAAAGATGGTGAACGCATTATCGACCTGCCGCTCTTCGAAACCTCCACACTACTGGAGTCAAAATAAAGTATTTCGTAGCTTTGTATATTTAACATCATGAAGTCTCTTTGCAGGGTCAGGTATAGCATTCCTGCCACACCCACCGTCACATCCTCTGCCACTTTGTGCCCCAAGGCCTTCGGCAATACGCGGAGATGAGCCATATTCAAGCTCATCGTCAAAACAAGGAACGTCCCAAAAATTTTCGCATTTCATTTTTGATTACTCGCTATTAGAGAGAACGCCACCAAAATCAAGTGACGCATTTGCTTTTAATAACTTTCAAAACAGAGCGCAAGAAACGATTTCTTTTACACGTAGGAGATTTCACTCAATATAAAAGGAGGGTTCGCACAGGACATTCGGAATATTTTTTTGCTTATCAACATCGTAAAAGCATCATTACATCGATAAGTTTTTATAAGCTTTTAAAAACAAAATAAACGTTAACCACAAAGCGAACGATGCTGGCGTCGGCCTTCTGTAGGTCGGAGTAGGAAATTTCTTTCTTTTTCCAAAGTATCTTTTTTGAATTTGCATTTTAGCTTTTTAAAAAGGCGACGGACGGCAACCTTGCTGATCGGTTGCCATTGCGTGACGGGATCCTGACCGGACCACTCAATTCGTATACCGCTTCCGATACTCACCCGGCGAAACGCCAAACCGCGCCTTGAACGCCGTAGAGAAATAGCTCGAATCGTTAAAGCCCCACTCATAGCCCAGTGCACACAGCTTGCCCTCGCCCCGGGCATGGCGCAGTTGTTCGGCGCAAAGGTCGAGGCGACGGTTTTTCACGTATTGCGCCACCACCAGGCCGTGTCGGGAAAACAGCCGGTACAGGCCGCGCACGGAGACGCCCACCTGGGTCGCCAGCCATTCGGGGCACAGCGCCTCGTCACCAATGTGCTCATCGATAACGCGCAAGGCCTTGCGGAAGGTGCGCACCTGGGGTGAGTCGTCCAACTCGCTCGCCCCCATCGCCGGACGCAGCAGGCTGATCACCGCGTCCAGCGTCGCTTCGCTTTCTGTGTGACTGAGGCCTTGTTCCGTTGAACCGAGGATCAGGCGCTGGGCCAGCCCCGCCATCGGCGCCGACGCCTGAATGCGTTGCGCGGGTTTGACCGTGGTGAAGCGCAGCTGCTGCTCCACTCGCTCCCTGGGCAGTATCAATGACAACTGACGGGCGTTGTTGCGGTAGACAAAGTTGCTTGGGCGCGTGGAGTCGATCAGCGTGATATCCCCCGGCAACAGAGTGATGCAACTGCCCTGCTGCTCCATCACGGCTTCGCCGGCCAGCTGGAACGCCGCGTAATAATGCGAGTCTTCGCCCTGATCGATCTCATGCTGCGTGCGGAACAGTCGGGCCTGGGCCACGTCGACAAAACTCATCTTGAGCTCACCGCTGCGGTACTCATCGATCGAGCCCGCAAACTGCGTCCCCAACACATTGGCACCAAAGCGCCCGCACACCTGATTGACCTTGTCGAGCCATTGATCAAAGCGCTCGACCTGTTGTGCATTGCTCATCGCAGCCTCATCCATTGCATTAGTCGCTGCGAGGCGTCCTGCACTTTTCGTTCCTGTCGCTGGCCACCGCGAAATACCGCGGCGGCCATGCCCATCCGTGCGCGATTGCTGCGCAGCGCCTGTTTTCGCGCACCAGGAACCGGCGTCGTGGCAACGCGCCATGCAATCTGGCATGCACAACCAACTAATTGGCAAACAGGGAAAAGGGCAAACAATGGCCGCGTCTTAGTATCCGGACAGACCGCAAACCTGCGCTCAAGAACAAGAACGGATGCCACACCATGCTCAAGTCCCCCTTGCTTCGTCTCTCGACGCTCGCGCTGATGATCAGTGCCGGCAATGCCGGTGCCTATGAACTCTACGCCGACGACGACAGCCATCTGAACGCTACCCTCGAAGCCGTGTTCGGCATTTTCCACAGCCAGGAAAACTACGCCCTGTCCGGTCGCCTGAGTGAAGGCAGCTCGTCGTGGCGCGAGGGCTACATCAAATACGGCTTGAGCTTCGATCAAGGCCTGGGCGGTATGGGCACCGCGTACGGCGCGGGGAACATGCTCAGCTCCGGCACCTGGGGCGATGGCGATGCCGCCGGCTTCACCGATGGTTCGGAACGCACCACCAAGTTCGAAGACGCCTACCTCGGCTGGCGCTCGGCCGATCTGTTCGGCGCGTTGGGCAGTGACGGTGTCGACCTGTCCTTCGGCCGACAGAACATTGTGGTCGGCGACGGCTTCCTGATCGACGGCGACGCGCTGAACATGGGCAAGGGCCTGGCCGACGGCGAATTCAACCGTGGCGGTGCCTACTACCTGGCGGCACGCAAGGCCTTCGACGAAACCGCCGTATTGCGTCTGGGCGGCAAGGAAGGCTGGCGCAGCGACCTGATGTGGCTCAAATCCGACAACCGCGCCCAGGCCAAGACCGAAATGTACGTCGGCACCCTGGAGCACGTGGCCGAGGCCGGCACGGTCGGCCTGACCTTCATCAAGACCACCGATATCGATGAACAGTACGCCTCGCCGATCCAGCTCGAACGCGACGGCATGAAGACCTACAGCCTGCGTGCGGCGGGCAACGCCGGGGTGAAAGACCTGTTCCTGTCCGGTGAATACGCCAAGCAGGACAAACCAAACACCTCCAGCGAAGACGCCTGGTACCTGGAAGCCGGCTGGACCTTCTCCGACGCAGTCTGGACACCGAGCGCCAGCTACCGCTACAGCCGCTTCTCGGAAGGCTACGACACCCTGTTCTACGGTTTCAGCCGTGGCTACGGCACCTGGTTCCAGGGCGAAGTGGCGGGCAACTACGCCGGGCCGTTCAACAGCAACTCGCGCATCCAGAACGTCACGCTCAAAGTCTCGCCGCTGGAGAACCTCAACATCGGCGCAATGTACTTCAACTACGACACCATCGACCGCAACCTGGGCAACACCGATGGCCACGAAGTCGACCTGTATGCCGAATGGCACGTCAACGACCACCTGACCGTGATGCCACTGGTGGGCATCTACCAGCCGGACAAGAGCGCCGAAGACGGTGGTACCCAACTGGGTAACAACGACAAGAACGTCTACGCCCAGGTGGTGTTCGCCACCGGTTTCTGATTTCGGCCGAGGGGAACTTTCGTATCTGAGATTTGCAGTGCCTGATACACCGCCTTCGCGGGCAAGCCCGCTCCCACATTTGGATTTCTGCTGCACACAAAATCCGTGTACACCGCAGATCCCCTGTGGGAGCGGGCTTGCTCGCGAAGAGGCCATCACATCCAACATCTCCACTGACTGACACTCCGCAATCGTCGGAACGCCGCCCGGAGCAAGCTCGCTCCCACAGTGTTTAGTGGTTAGCCGGGCCGATCGACCTGATCCAAAGCCCGATTCACCGCCAACTCCCCCAGCATGATCACTTGCGCGATGCCCAGCAGGGTGTTGCGGTGCGTGCCTTCCAGGAATCCCGCCAGGTCATTGGCCATGACGTTCGCCGAGGCCAGCGATTCGCAGGCGTGGGCCAGCAGGGTTTCGGTGTCGATGTCGGGGTTGATGGTGAACAGCGTGGAGGGTTTGTGCGGGGTGGCCATGATGTGCAGGGCCGGGTTGGGACAAGCGTCGTTGTCCGATGGATCAGGGGTAACCTTCAACATCCTTCGGTCTCCAGGGCGCACAAGCCGGCGGATTCTGGCGTACCTGTAGGCAACGACGCAAGGCGCTGTAGCTTGCAGGAAGTGACGCCTACAGCTGTTAAACAACCCACCAATACACACCCAATCCGTAGGAGCTGCCGAAGGCTGCGATCTTTTGATCTTGCTTTTCTGTTAGATCGAGAAAAGCAAGATCAAAAGATCGCAGCCTTCGGCAGCTCCTACAAAAGAAGGTCTCAATCAAGCCGCGCTGGCATGCTCAACACGATGAAACAAGCGGTTGAAATACACCAGGCTGTCACGCGGTTCGCGCACGCCCACCTTCGTCAGTTCCACGAACATCACCGAATGCGAGCCCACTTCCTTGCACTCGCTGATCCGCCCTTCAAGCTGCACCAGGGCATCGCGCAGCACCGGCACATCGGCCGCGCCGTCGTCCCACAGGTCCCAGGCAAAACGTTCGTCCATCGGCACCTTGGTCATGCCGGCGAAATGCCGGGCCAGTTCTTCCTGCTCGCCACACAGCACGTTGACGCACAGGTGGCCATTGGTGCGGAACACGTCGTGGGTGGCGCTGTTGCGGTTGACGCACACCAGCACCGTAGGTGGCGAGTCGGTCACCGAGCACACGGCGCTGGCGGTGATGCCGCAACGACCGCCGGGGCCGTTGGTGGTGATGATGTTCACCGCGGCAGGCAGCTGCGCCATGGCGTTGCGAAAGTCGATTTGCTGCTGGCTCAGGTCGGCCATGTCGATGCCCCTTCCTTCAGGAGGGCCGCGATCTTGCGGCCCGTAGGTGATGGAACAAGACTAAGGCTGCGGGCGCGGCGCAACCATTCTGACGATCCCCATGGCAGGGTTGGGTTTCCGCTAGTCGACTAGGTGGTTTCTTTATCGCAAGGGCCGGTCACAGTGGGTATTCTGCATACTGGTTCCAGAAAGATGAGCCAATGCGTGCCGCACGCTCCCGTGCGAAAACAATAATTAGAAAACTTTCGTGGCAGCCCCGATGGAAATCCGTAAACCGATTGTTTATATCGTTGACGACGACAAGGACCTGCGAACCTCACTGGCCTGGTTGCTGGAGTCGGTGAGTGTGCAGGCGCAGTGCTTTGCCGGCGCCGAAGAGTTCCTCAGCCAATACGACCCCAAGCAGCCCGCCTGCCTGGTGCTCGACGTGCGCATGCCGGAAACCAGTGGTTTCCAGCTGCAGGAAATCCTCAACCAGCGCGGCAGCACCCTGCCGACCATTTTCGTCTCGGCCCATGGCGACATTCCGATGTCGGTCACGGCGATGAAGAACGGCGCGCTGGATTTCGTCGAGAAGCCCTACAACCCGCAGCAGATGATCGACCGCATCCAGGCCGCGCTGAAGACCGCCGTGCACGCCCAGGCCGATCAGCAGCAGCGTCAGAACCTGCAAGGCAAGTTGGCACTGTTGACCAGCCGTGAGCGGGAAGTGTTGATGCTGGTGATCGATGGCAAGGCGAGCAAGGTGATCGCCCGGGAGCTGAACATCAGCGTGAAGACCGTTGATGTGCACCGTACCAAGATCAAGGAGAAGATGGGCGTGAGCAGCATCGCCATGCTGGTGCGCGAGGTGCTGCATTTGCCGGTGGATGAGCCGGTGCGGCACTGATCATTCTGTATTCGCCGTCAGGCCGCCATCGCGGGCAAGCCCGCTCCCACATTTTGATCTCGGCCGGACACAGACTTTGTGTTCACCGCAGATTCAATGTGGGAGCGGGCTTGCTCGCGAAGGGGCCGGCACATTCAACATCAATGGCGGATTCAGATCTGGCTATACCGCTTGCGATAAGCCCCTGGTGACACGCCAAAGCGCGATTTGAAGGCCGACGAAAAGTAGCTCGAATCCGAAAACCCCCACGCATAACACAACGCCGACAGCTTCTGTTCGACATCGGCGCGGCGCAGGTTTTCGGCGCAGAAGTCCAGGCGGCGGTGCTTGATGTATTGCGCCACCACCAGGCCGCGCTTGGAGAACATCCGGTACAGGCCGCGCACGGAAATCCCGACTTCACGGGCAATCAGCTCGGGGCACAGTTCTTCGTCGCTCAGGTGCGCGTCGATGAAGGCGATGATCTTGCGAAATTGCCGCTCGTGGGCGTCCGCACCGCAGTCGCGGGCGCTGATGCCCGGCAGCAACAGGCTGGCCAGGGCATCGAGCACGGCTTCGCTTTCCTGCATCTCCAGCCCGTCCTGCTGGCTGGTGTCCAGCACCAGCTTGCTGGCCATCGCCGCCAGGGGGCTGCCGGCCGCGATGCGCGTGGCGCAGTTGACGGCATTGAAGTGCGAACCGCGCTCGACCACCTGGCGCGGCAAAATCAGCGACAGCTGTCGGCAATCGTAGTTGTAGATCATGTCGCTCGGACGGCTGGCGTCGATCAGGGCGATGTCGCCACAGCCCAGTTGCGCGCGGTTGTCGCCCTGCTCCAGTTGCGAGCTGCCACGCAGCTGGAACACCGCGTAGTAGTGGCCGTCGCTGCTGGTGCTGACGTCCTTGCTGGTGCGGTACAAATGCACGTGCGCCATGTCGACCACACTCAGGTTGATCGCGCCGCTGCGAAATTCTGTCAGTTCGCCATAGAAATCGGAGTCCAGCGCCCGGGCATCGAAACGCCCACAGGCCTGGTTCACCTGGCTCAACCAACTTTCGAACGCCTCGTTGCGCACCGTCGATGCTGTAATCATGTCCGCAAAGCCTCACGTTTTTGTTGTTATTTTTCGACCGCTTCATCGAGCGGTTCGTCAAAACGGTAATTTCTGTAGCCATCTCCTCCTTCGACGGCAGCCGGGCGCCCATTCAACAGACTCCGGCCCAAGCTTTCCAGTGAACTTTCGGTTTAAAGGTCCAGTACCAGACGAGCGGAAAGTGCCCGTGATACACAGGCACAGATCTGCTTGTTGGAGGCCTTTTCCTTGTTCGACAGGCAGTTGTCGCGGTGCTCCGGCAAGCCGTCCAGCACCTCGACGATGCAGGTACCGCAGATGCCTTCGCGGCACTCGGTGTCGATGTCGCAACCATGGGCCTGCAACACGTCGACCAGGCTGGCATTGGCCGGCACTTGCAGCACCACGCCGGAACTGGCCAGTTCCACTTCGAAGGTGCCCGCCGGGGCGCTGTTGGCGGCCGGGTCTGCGGCGAAGTGTTCCAGGTGAATGGCATCGTCCGAGCGACTGCGGGACGCCACTTCCACCACTTTGTTCATGAAAGGCGCCGGGCCGCAGGTGTAGACGTGGGCCGCAGCATTGGCGCGGTTCAGGCATTCGCTCAATGCGCCGTCCAGATCCGCAGGTTCAACGCCGTAGTGGAACTCCACGTTATCAGCGAAATTCGTCGCCAACAGTTCGGTAAACGCCGCGTACTGCGCCGAACGAGCGAAGTAATGCAGACGATACGGCTGGCCGCTTTCCGCCAGTTTGTAGGCCATGCTCAGCAGCGGCGTGACGCCGATACCGGCGGCGAACAGCACGTGTTCGCTGGCCGTTTCATCGAGGCGAAACAGGTTGCGCGGCGCACCCATTTCCAGCTCCATGCCCTCTTCCACTTGCTCGTGCAACGCCAGTGAACCGCCGCGCGACTGCGCTTCTTTCTTCACCGCCACCAGATACGCACGGCGATCCTGTGGCGGGCTGCACAGCGAATACTGGCGGGTCACCCCGGTCGGCCCGGTCAGGTCGACGTGGGCACCCGGTTCATAGGTGTCGAGCGGCTGGCCGTCACTGCGCACGAGGCGAAAGGAACGGATATCCAGCGCTTCGTCGACGATCCTTTCGATCTTCACCTTCATCATTGCATCACCTGAATACTGTTGTTTGTGTTAAACACGCTTGCTACCCCTGTAGGAGCTGCCGAAGGCTGCGATCTTTTAGAAGCAAGATCAAAAGATCGCAGCCTTCGGCAGCTCCTACGGGTTCATTTGTCCGGCCAAGAAATCCATGGCCAGCGCTCAGCGCATGAACAAGCCGCCGTTGACGTCCAGGCACGCGCCAGTCACGGAGGTCGCGTTATCGGCGATCAGCAGTAACACGCTGTCGGCGATGAACTCGGGATTACCGAGGGTGCCGGCCGGGATCATTTTCAGGATCTGTTCCAGTCGCTCCGGGGCCACGGTCTCGCGCACCACGGGCAAGTCCAGCGGGCCTGGCGAGATGCTGTTGACCGTCACACCCTGGGGCGCCAGCTCGCGGGCGAAGACCTTGGTCAGGGTCGCCACGCCGCCCTTGGCCGCCGCGTAATGCGCGCCGGTGGCGGTGCCGCCGTTCTGTCCGGCCAGGGACGCGATGTTGACGATGCGCCCGAAGCCGCGCTCGGCGAAGTGCGCGCCGAACACCTGGCAGGCAACAAAGGTGCCGCGCAGGTTGATCGCCATCGACTCGTCGAACTCTTCCGGCGTGATGTCCATCAGCGCCGCGACTTTCGACACGCCGGCGTTGTTCACCAGAATGTCGGTGCCGCCCCACTGCTCAGTGAGCAGGTCGCGAGCACGCTGGAAGTCGGCTTTGCTGCGCACATCCAGCTCGATTGCCACGGCAGTAACGCCGCTGCCATCCAGCTCGGCAGCCAGTTGCTGCACGCCATCAAGACGCACATCGGCCAGGCCGACGCGATAACCCGCGGCGTGCAGACGGCGGGCGATACACTCGCCCAGTCCGCGCGAGGCACCCGTTACAAGGGCTACTCGACTCATGATATTGCCCTCACAAAAGGAAGCCGAGCGCGCTCAGGCTGTCGGTGGAGTTGATCAGGCGCACCACTTTGCGCTCCAGGGTCGGCACGCCGTCGGTGAAGCGGATACGGTGGTTCAGGTCGGCCACGAACGGCGTGTGCACGCCGCGCTTGTAGGCGTACAGCAACTGCGCCGAATTGACTTCGACGATGTCGCCGGCCGCTTCCACCAGGCGGAAACGCGAGATGGTGCGGATGGTTTTCGCCGCGTCCACCGCCGACGGCGAGTAGCCGGCGGTCAGGCGTTCGATGCGCAGGTCACGCATGCGCGCATCGTCGTAGGCGTAGTTCAGGGTCGCCTCGAAGTCTTCGGTGTCCGGGTCGATCGGCACGATGTACTTACCGCTTTCGCTCCACAAGGTCGCCCACTCGGCGTAGTTCTTGTGGTCGAGCAGTTCGGCTTCGCGCCAGATGAATTCGATGGCCTGGGCCAACGGGCCGGAAAAACCGTTCAGGGTGTCTTGATTGCTCATTGGCTCATCATCCTTTTCCACATGTCGTAGGCACCGCGCATGCCGCCTTCGTCGGTGGCGTGGCTGACCTTGTCGCCGTTTTCAGCGGTGATTTCGCGGTTCAGGCCGCGGTTGACCAGGATTGGCGCATCGACGCCGGCATACGAGCCGCGCTGCACGCGGTCCCAGGCTTCGGCATCGTCAGGGCTGCCGAAACCGAACGGGCCCTGGAAGTGTTCGTGGATGCGCATGCGTTCGCGGTTGGCGATTTCCGGGCCGCCGTCCATGCCAAGGGCCACGTGACGGATCTCGGTTTCGCTGACCGACACCGGGCGCAGTACGCGGAAGAACGACATCGACATCGCCACGTTCGGGAACAAGTTCAGGTTGAAACCGGCGCCGTGCAGCGAGCGCACGATGCGACGCACCTGATCGGCCGGCAGGGTTTTCGACAGTTCTTCTGTGACGTGAGCGAAGCGTTCCTGCAACTGTTCGGTGCCGTCGTCATGATCGAGATCGACGTGCTCCGGCACCATGACCATCACGCTGTGGCCGTTGCCCAGCGAATGGGTCACGGCTTGTTCGTCGGTCATGAACGAGAGCATTTCCGAGGTTTCTTCATCGACCGACGACATGAACGACTTGTGCACGATCGGGAAATGGTAACCGTCGGTGGTGTTTTCCAGCTGGATCTTCCAGTTGCCCTTGAAGCTGAACTTGTGTTCGCCCTGAGTCTTTATCGGGTAACCGGCGCCCTGTTTCATGAACAGGTCCATCCAGTGTTTCGCGCCGCCAAGGAAGTCTTCCAGCGGTTCGATCTCGTCGTTGTAGCTGGCGAAGACCATGCCGGCGTAGCTTTCGACGCGCAGGCTGGTCAGCGGCAATTCGGATTTCTCCAGGATGCCTTCGTAGCCATCCGGATACGGCAGCGCACGCAACTTGCCGTCCAGGCCGTAGGACCAGCTGTGGTACGGGCAGGTGAAACCGGTGGCGTTGCCCTTGTGCTTCTCACACACGGTGGCGCCACGGTGGCGGCAACGGTTTTCCAGCACGTTGATGTTGTTCTTCTTGTCGCGCACGACAATCACCGGGCGACGGCCGATGGTGGCGGTCTTGAAGTCGCCGCTGTTGCGCACTTCGCTTTCGTGGGCAACCCACACCCAGGTGCGGTAGAAAATCTTGTCCAGCTCGGCTTCGAACAGCGCCGGGTCGTTGTACAGCGAGACGTCGACGCGGTCGTGCCGGACCAGGTCTTCCGGGCTTTTCGACGATGCGATCAGCTGATATTCATGAGTGCTCATGCGGTTCTCCTCATGGCTTCTTTTTATGATTTTGATTTAGAGCCAGGCCGCTCACCGGCCATGCTCTGTTGCAGTTGCGCACCAAAGGCGCAGACCAGTTCGTCCTGACCCTTGCGACCGACGATTTGCAGGCCGACCTTCAGCCCGCCGCAGTCGAGCTCCACCGGCACCGTCAGGGCCGGGTGGCCGCTGAGGTTGAAAGGCCGAACCAGCGAGGTCATGCCGGCCACGGCTTTGCTGCTGGCGCGGGCTTCGCTGAGGGTCGGCGGCAGGCTCGGCATTGTCGGCAGCAGCAATACGGCAAAGTCTTCCAGCGCCGCGTCCACTTGTTGGGTGAACGCTGTGCGCACGGCTTCGGCTTCGGCCAGGTCTTGGCGCGTGGTGCGGCTGGCCGCCAGCAAACGTATTTCCACATCGGCGCCGATCAGGCCCTTGCCGGTCAGGTGACCGAACGCCGCCCAGTTTTCGAAATTGATCACGGTCAGGCCGGCGGCGAACGCCGCTTCGAATTCACTCAGGTGCAGGTTGTTGCGACGCCATCCGGCGCGGTCGGCGGCGGCTCCGAGACTTGCTTGCAGATGCGCATCGCAGGCCACCTCGAGAAAACCGACCCTGGCGCCGTCACCTGGCAACCCTTGAGCGGTAAAGCCCGGGCAGATCACCTGCATCGCGGCGATCAGGTCGTCCATGCTTTTGGCGAACGGCCCGACACAATCGAGGCTCGATTCCAGCGGATGGGCGCCGACACGGCTGACACGGCCATAAGTCGGCTTGAGCCCGGCAATCCCGCAGCAGGCTGCCGGCACGCGCACCGAACCACCGGTATCAGTGCCGATGGCGATGTCCGCCAGGCCTGCCGCGACCGCCGAAGCCGAACCGCTGGACGAGCCGCCAGGAACGCGATCCGGCGCTTGCGGATTGATCGGTGTGCCAGTCCAGTCGTTGATGCCGGTCACGCCGAACGCCAGTTCATGCAAGTTGGTCTTGCCGACGATCTGCCAGCCAGCGTCGAGGATCGCATCGACCACTTCGGCGTTTTTCGTCGCCGCCGGTGCATCGGCGAAGGCGCGGCTGCCCGAGCGGGTCGGATGGCCGGCGATGTCGATGGAATCCTTGATGGCGACGCGCTTGCCGTTGCCGCCGAGGAGGAATTCGCTGATGAAAGTACTCATGCATTCAGCTCCGTGTTGAACAGCCGTTGCGTACGGAAATGCGCGATCAGCCAGACGCCGTCGACACAACGAAAATCGATGTTCAGGCGCGTGCCGAACAACTCGTTGCGGCCATCGGCGTACGTCGAGATCTGCTGCATGATCCACTGCCCCTGCGCCGCCTTGCCGGCGACCACGATCGACTCGCTGGTGAGGTAATGCAGGTTCAGCTTGAAGTGGTCGGACGGCGGCAGATAGCCGCCGACAAACGCCGCCACCGCTTCACGCCCCTGATGCTGACCGAAGGTCTGTGCGGTCTGGGTGCCGAGGCCTTCCCAGATCGCATCCTCGGTGAACAGTTGCGCCAACTGACTCAGATGAATCGCCGCCCGCGGCACGTCGCACAGGTCCATGTAGCGCGCCATCAGGCGACGCACTGCGCTTTCCCCTTCGAGCGTCGCCAGACGCTGCAGCAAGGCCTCGTTCATGGCTTACACCTTGGCCGCATCAGGAATGGTCAGCGGGCGACCGATGCGCGCTTCGATCCTGGCGTAGCGCCACAGGCTGTACTGGCCGACCGGCGTGGTGCGGAACAGGTTGCAGGCGTCGATTACCGACTGGTGGCAGTCGACGTCGGCCATGATGTACACGGTCCAGGGCGAGGTGGTGGATGGGCCGACCATCAGGCGGTCGTCATCCATCGCGCCGAGCACGGTGATGCCGGGCATGGCGCCGAGGTCACCCATCATCTGGCTGAAGCCTTTCCACACGCTCAGGCCTTCGCCGGTGGGCAGGTCGAAAAAATTCTGGGTGATGCCGATGCAGAAGACGACGCGCAATGGTTCTTGGGTGGTTTGCGACATGGGTGCGATTCCTTGAAAAAGTAATGGGGATTCAGATGTAGCCCGGGAACGGCGGCACGCCGAGGAACACCGAGCCGGCGCCGTCGTACAGGCCTTCGCTGAGGAAGGCGTGCTGAGTCACCACCATCGAGTCGCGCAGGTAGCGTTGCAGCGGATGGCGCAGGTAAATGGCGGTGGTGCCGGCCAGGCTGTAGGCGCTCTGCACCACCTCGGCACCGGCCTGGGACACGTGAATCGCCGACAGGCGCAACAGGCTGGTCTGCTCCGGGGTGACCGGGTTGCCGGCCAGGATCGAGTTCCACACCTGTTCGGTGGCGTTGTAGAAGAAACCGCGGGCGGCGCTGAGCTTGGCTTCAGCCTTGGCGATCTCGATGCGCACGTAGGCGCGGTCGGACAATTTCGGCGCGCCGGTGATGCCGCTGCCGCCAGCCATGCGGCTGATTTCGTCCAGCGCTGCACGGGCCAGGCCGAGGTTGACCACCGCCAGCACTTGCGCGGCATAGGCGATCGACGGGTAGCGGAACAGCGGTTCGTCGATGGTCGCGGCTCCGCCACGGATGAACGTCCAGCGCTCATCAACGCGTTTATCGCTCACTCGCAGGTCATGGCTGCCGGTGCCCTTGAGGCCGACCACTTCCCAGTTCTCGACGATGTCGACCTGCTCCGGGCGGAACACAGCGGTGCGCGGCTTGCCGCCGGCAGCGCCGATGCCAACGCCCAACAGGTCTGCGCCTTTACAGCCGCTGGCGAATTTCCAGGTGCCGTTGACCTGATACCCGCCTTCCACGGTCTCGGCCGGTTGCAAGGGGAACAGGCCGCCGGCGAATACCAGGTCAGGGCTTTCGGCGTAGAGCTCAGCCAGGGTTTCCCGTGGCAAGGCTGCCAGGTAGACACCGGCGCTGCCGAAGCTGGCCACCCAGCCCGCCGAGCCGTCGGCTTCGGAGATGCGCTCGATCATTTCCAGGAACAGCACCGGTGCCAGGGCGTCACCACCGAAGCATTTCGGCGTGGCGGCGCGAAAAATGCCCACCTGCTTGAAGCGCTCGATCATGTCCCGAGGCACGTGGGAGCCGGCGTCGAATTCTTCGCGACGCTGGCGAACCTCATCCAGCACTTGCTGGAATAGCTGACTCTCTACCATTGGCACGACCGGGGCGGACACAGGGTCTTGTTGCGCGACAGCTGAACGCAGCATGGGCTAGTTCTCCGTTTTGATTATTGTTAGTAGGCTCCGCTGCTCCCCTGCCTGTAGGAGCTGCCGCAGGCTGCGATCTTTTGATCCCGACAAATCAACATCAAAAGATCGCAGCCTTCGGCAGCTCCTACAGAGAAGATGTGTGGATGCCTTTGCATTGAGGTCCAGTGTAAAAACCGCGTCCCGGCACAACTATTGGTGCGTGCAACCCCCCCGCTAAAGAAATCCCCTAGCCCGCCACCGATTACCTCTGAGCGCATCCCGCTGTGCGAGCAGGTATAAAACGCCATACTGCAAATCTCTGCCGCCAGGGGCCGTGCGATGTACCAGCCAAAACCGAACGACTTTTATGCGCTGATCGAAGCCATGCCGCTGTGCATCATTCTTCATGACGCGCACACCAAGGAAATTCTCTGGGCCAACGGCGCTGCCCTGGCGGCGCTGGGCTTTACCCTGGAAGAACTGACGCCGCTCAAGGCCCCGGACATGACCCGCGACGCCCCGAAGTACCGACGCTCGGTGGGCTTGCGCTGGCTGGAAGGCGCCGCGCGCACCGGGCAACGGGCCATCGAATGGTGCTATCGCTCCAAGCAAGGGGTGGAGATTCTTTCCGAGGCGGTGGCGACCCTGGTGCACCTGGACGATCGCGATGTGCTGATGGTGCAGTTCCGCGACATTTCCAAGGAAGACAAGGTCAAGCGCGACCTCAAGCGTTTCGAGAGCCGGCTCAAGGCCTTCATGCAGGACCTGGCCGAAGGCGTGGCGGTGCTCGGCCCCGAGGGTGATATCGGTTTTATCAGCGACTCCGGCGCGCACCTGCTCAACAGCGAAGTGCACCAGCTGATGGGCAAGAACTTCCTGGCCTGGTGCGACGACGCATCCGGCCAGCGCCTGCTGCAACAGCTTGCCCAGGAGAGACCGAAGCACGCGCCGTTCAACGTGCATTACAAGGTGCAGCGCCGCGATGGCGAATGGCGCTGGCATGACGCAACCTGCCGCTACATCGAGATCGAGGACGATCTGGTCGGCCACCTGCTGCTGTTCCGCGACGTGACCGAACAGGTGCAGGCCGAAGAGGCACGGCGGGTCAGCGAGCAGAAACTCGAATACCTGGCGCGCTACAACGCCATGGGTGAAATGGCCGTGGCGATTGCCCACGAGTTGAGCCAGCCATTGGCGGCGACCCGCAACTTTATTGAAGGCGCGGTGATTCGCCTGGGCAACGCCGGCGAAACCGATCAAGGCGTCGCCTGGGGCTTGCAGAGCGCCGTGCGGCAGATCGAACACGCCTCGGTGATCATCAAGAGCGTGCGCGATTACGTGGTCAAGCTGGAGCAGAGCGAAGAGCTGCTCGACCTTAATGAGCTACTGCGCGAAACCCGCTACTTCATCAGCCTGCGGGCCGATCCGAGCCTGGTGCGCGTGGAAATAGTCACCGCCTCAGAACCGCTGCGGGTGAGTTGCGAGAAGGTGCTGATCGGCCAGGTGATCCTCAACCTGGCGTTCAACGCCATCGAAGAAATGGCCGACCTGCCTACCGAACGACGCTTGTTGCGTATCCATGCCAGCCGCGAGAACGATGTGGCCCTGGTGCGCATTGAAGACAGCGGGCGCGGCATCCAGGCCCAGGCACAAGAGAAGCTGTTCGACGGCTTCTTCTCGTCCAAGGTCAGCGGCAACGGCATCGGCCTGGCGCTGTGCAAGAACATCATCGGCCGCCACCGTGGCGATATCTGGGCGCAAAACCTGGAGCCGTGCGGCGCTGTTTTCAGCTTCTCCCTTCCCCTCGCTTCCCTCGTCTAAAGCAAAAGATCGCAGCCTGCGGCAGCTCCTACGGGGACCTCATTGCCCTGTAGGAGCTGCCGCAGGCTGCGATCTTTTCGCTCTTCCATACGACTGGCACAGACACACAAACACTTGGCAGGCAGGGCAATTCTCGCGATCGCGGGGCACGGCAGAATCAAAGGGTAAAAATCTGCCAAAGCACCCGCGATCCGCGTTACCAACAATTCAGGAAGTTCCCCTTATGCGAACAAACAGGATCTCCGTACAGTCAGCGCTAGGCCTGAGCCTGCTTGTACTCGGTTTGAACAGTGCCCGCGCGGACTTGCCCGCCGGTACGATTGGCCAGACCGTTCTGGCGTTTCCACCCGAAGCTCACCGCGCGTTTGTCATCGACGTCGAGTTCGACAGCTTCGTGGCGGGCCGCGTGACCGTGGTCGACCCGGACCAGAAGCGCATCCTCGGCATGGTGCCGACCGGTTTCGCGGCGCCGTCGACCCTCAGTCACGACAAGAAAACCCTCTACAGTGCGGACATCTGGTATTCCCGTGGCACCCGCGGCACCCGCACCGACGTGCTCACCGCGTGGGACAGCTCGACCCTGTCGCCGGCCTGGGAAGTGCTGATCCCGAACAAGCGCGCCGAATCGCTGACCCAGCGTTACTCGCTCAAGCCGAGCGGCGACGACAAGTTCGTCTACGTCTACAACTTCACCCCGTCGACGTCGGTGACCGTGGTCGATACCCAGGCCAAGGCCGTTGCCACGGAAATCGCCATCCCCGGTTGCGTACTCAACTACCCGGTCGGCAACCGCCGCTTCGCCTCGCTGTGCGGCGACGGCAGCCTGCAGGTGGTGACCCTCAACGATCAGGGCCAGGAAACCGCGCGCAGCCGCACGCCGTTCTTTGATCCGAACGCGGAAAAACTGGTAGAGCGCGCGGTCAACGTCGGCGATACCTACTACTTCACCACCACGACCGGCACCGTACGCCCGGTGGATTTCGCTGGAGATGCGCCGAAAGTCCTGCCGTCCTGGTCGCTGGTTTCCGACGAGGAAAAGAAAGCCGGTTGGGCGCCGGGGGGCTGGCAGTTGATGGCCGTGGCACCAAAGCTGGACCGCCTGTACGTGCTGATGCACGACGCCCACGAACCGTTGAAGTGGGAAGACCCGAGCCCGTTGATCTGGGCGTTTGACCTCAAGACCCACAAGAAGGTGGCGACCCTGGAAGCCCCGGTTCCGGTGTGGAGCATGCAGGCCACTGGCGACGACAAGCCGTTGTTGCTTGGCACCGACGTGGAAGGCGGTTTGCAGATTTTCGATCTGAAGACCAACAAGCTCACCGGCAGCATGCCGAAAGTCGCCAAAACCGCGACTCAGGTTCTGAGCTACTAAGAGGTTCGGCCATGCACACAGATCCGATCTTCATCATTGCCAGCGCCGTCGCCATCGCGGTGTTGCTGGCCAACGCCGCGACCCACAAGTTGCGCGCGCCGGCCCGCTTCGCCCGGCAACTGGCGGACTATCAACTGCTGCCCGAGGCGCTGGTGCGCCCGACGGCACGGCTGGTGCCGCTGCTGGAACTGGCCATCGCCTTTGCCCTGCTGGTGCCGGTCAGCCGTGGTTATGCCGCGTTGAGCGCCGCCAGCCTGTTGGCGCTGTACGCCGCTGCCATCGGCATCAACCTGTGGCGCGGTCGCGCCGACATCGATTGCGGTTGTGCCGGCCCCGACCAGGCACAGCCGCTGCGCCCGGTGTTGCTGGCACGTAACAGCGCGCTGGTGCTACTGGCGCTGGTGGCCAGCGTGGCGCCGGTTGCCCGCGACCTCAACCTGTTCGATGGCTTCGTGACCCTGGCTGCGGCCGCCGTTGCGCTGCTCATCTACGCCGCGGCCGATGGCCTGCTGGCGAACTCCCCTCTTCTGCTCAAATTGATTGGTAGGTAATCGAAATGGAAGGCTTGATTGTTTCCAACGTTCTGCTCTGGGTGCTGCTGGTGGCCGTGGCATTTGTCGTCATGGGCCTGGTGCGGCAGATTGGCGTGCTGCACGGTCGCCTGGCGCCGGCCGGCGCGTTGATGGTCGACAAAGGCGTGGCGGTCAATGAACCCGCGCCGCAAGTCACTGCCAGCGACCGTCACGGTCGTCCGGTGAACTTCGGTTATGCCGGCGAGAAATCGCAACTGCTGTTCTTCCTCTCGCCGACCTGCCCGATCTGCAAGTCGCTGCTGCCGGCGATCAAGTCCATCGCCAAGGAACAGGCCGGCACGCTCGACGTGGTGTTCGTCAGCGACGGCGACATGGATGCCCAGCAAGCGCTGATCCGCGAACATAAACTCGAAGACACCACCTATGTGGTCGGCCCGGAAGTGGGTATGACCTACCAGATCGGCAAGCTGCCGTACGCCGCGTTGATCGACAAGGCCGGCACCCTGCGCGCCAAAGGCCTGGTCAACTCCCGCGAGCACCTGGACAGCCTGTTTGAAGTCGAGCACTTGAAGCACGCCACGCTGCAGCAGTACCTCAATGCCCAACCGCACACCCACGATCACGACCACAGCCACGGCCATAGCCACTGATAAGGCAGGGAGACCTTTATGAAACTGCTGGATCTGTTGTTTGAGCGTTCGTCCCGCCGTGTCGCCGACACCACGTCGCGTCGTAAATTGCTGGCACGCATGGGTTCGCTGATGGTGGCCGGTGCCGCCCTGCCCCTGCTGCTGCCGCTGGACCGCACCAGCAAGGCTCTGGCCGCGGAACCCGCGCAGGCCGGCGACCCGGGTGATCCAAACAGTTGCGACTACTGGCGCTACTGTTCCATCGATGGCTTTCTGTGCAGTTGCTGCGGCGGGTCGGTGACGTCCTGCCCACCGGGCACCGAAGCCTCGCAAGTGACCTGGATCGGCACCTGCCGCAACCCGGCCGACGGCAAGGACTACATCATTTCGTACAACGACTGCTGCGGTAAGCAAAGCTGCGCCCAATGCGCCTGCACCCGCAACGACAGTGAAGAACCGGCCTACCGCCCGTTCAACAACAACGATGTGAACTGGTGCCTGGCCGCCAAATCCCACATCTATCACTGCACCGTTTCGGTCATCCGCGGCGTCGCCGTTTAAAACAAACGCGCTTTGCGCCGGTTGTTCGCGCAATCGGCGGCTTTTTTATTTTGTCCGGCTGTTTTTTTAACTTTCGCCCGCAACAAGCAAAAGGTGCTCAGTCATGCGCAAGTTGCTACTCCTCGGTCTCGTCTGCGCCCTTGGCGCCCCGCTCGCCTATGCCCGGGCCATTCCCGACCCGAACCAGCATCACGCGCCGGGCAATGAATCACTGCAAACCCCGATTGCCCAGGCCGGTTACAGCGTCGGCGTGAACTACCAGCTGCAATGCGCCGGTTGCCACCTGGGCGACGGCACGGGTTCGGCCGCCAACGACACGCCACGGATGAAAGGCTTTGTCGGCAACTTCCTGAAAGTCCCCGGTGGCCGAGAATTCCTCGTGCGGGTGCCGGGCATGTCGCAGTCGGCGCTGAACAACGCGCAACTGGCGGACTTGCTCAACTGGCTGATGCGCAAAGACGGCATGGCGGGCGACAGTCTGCCGGCCGACTATCAGCCCTACACCACCGAAGAAGTCACAGAGTTACGGGCCAAGACCATGCTCAACCTGCCCGGCACCCGTAGCGGGTTGATCAAGGCCATGCGCGCCAAGGGCATCGCGATCGATGACGGGATGAACTACTGAGGACAGTCTGTCGTTGGTGCCGGGTAAAACCGGCTGAAAACAAACCAGTAGAATGGACGATCGGAACCCTTGCCCTATCCTTTCATCCAACCCATCACGCCGGACATCGACCATGTCAGCCCCCGAAACCACCCTCCTCGACAGTTGGCACCACAACGCCCGGGCCTGGATCGACGCCATACGCTCGGGCACCATCGAAAGCCGCCAAAAGGTCACCGACCAGGCCATCGTGCTGGCGGTGCTGGGTCGTCAGCCCGAGCGTGTGCTCGACCTGGGTTGCGGCGAAGGCTGGTTGTTGCGTGCGCTGACAGCCCGGGGTATCGAGGCGGTCGGCGTGGATGGCGATGGGACGCTGGTGGCGGCGGCGCGGGCGGCGGGCGCTGCGCCGGTGCATTTGGCGAGTTATGAACAGTTGTTGGAAGCGAAAGTCGACATCGGCCGCGACTACAACCTGATCTGCGCCAACTTCGCCCTGCTGCACCAGGACATCATCCCCCTGCTCGCCGCCATGAACACCCTGCTCGCCCCTGGCGGCGCGCTGGTGATCCAGACGCTGCACCCGTGGGCGGCTGCGGCGGGCGATTATCAGGATGGCTGGCGGGAAGAGACATTCTCCACGTTCAAGGGGCAGTGGCAGCCCATGCCGTGGTATTTCCGTACCTTGTCCAGTTGGCTGAATGCGCTGGACATGGCGGGATTTACTCTTGCCAGCCTGCAGGAGCCACAGCACCCGCAAAGCCCCGTGCCGCAGTCATTGCTGTTGGTGGCCGAGCCACGGCGCTGAGTGGTTTTAACAACGCACACAGTTATTGTGCCCGCCGAAAATCCCTGTGGGAGCGGCGGTGCGGCGATCCGACTTGCCCGCGAAGAGACCGGCACATTCGACATCGATGTCGCCTGACACACCGCCTTCGTCGGATCGCCGCCCGGACCAAGCCCGCTCCCACAGGTTTCAGTGGCGCATCCACTAAAGCGTCAGGCCCATTCTTTACGCAGGTGGCGCGCAGCGTTGACCATGTGCACCAGCGCCGCTTCGGTTTCCGGCCAGCCGCGGGTCTTCAGGCCGCAGTCCGGGTTGACCCACAGGCGGTCGGCGGGAATGCGCTTGGCGGCCTTGCGCAGCAGGTTGGCCATTTCCGTGGAGTCCGGCACCCTTGGCGAGTGGATGTCGTACACGCCCGGGCCGATTTCGTTGGGGTAGGCAAAGGCTTCGAACGCGTCCAGCAGTTCCATGTCCGAACGCGAGGTTTCGATGGTGATCACGTCGGCATCCATGGCGGCAATGGACTCGATCACATCGTTGAATTCGCTGTAGCACATGTGGGTGTGGATCTGGGTTTCGTCACGCACGCCGCAGGCGCACAGGCGGAACACTTCGGTCGCCCAGTCCAGGTAGTGCTGCCACTGCGCCTGGCGCAACGGCAGGCCTTCGCGGAACGCGGCCTCGTCGATCTGCACGATCTTGATCCCGGCGGTTTCAAGGTCCAGCACCTCGTCGCGAATGGCCAAAGCCAGTTGACGAGCCTGCACTTCGCGGCTCACGTCTTCACGGGGGAACGACCACATCAGCATGGTCACGGGACCGGTCAGCATGCCCTTCATCACCTTGTCGGTGAGGCCCTGGGCATAGCGGATCCACTCCACGGTCATGGCTTTCGGGCGGCTCAGGTCACCGTAGATCACCGCCGGTTTCACGCAGCGCGAACCGTAGCTCTGGACCCAGCCGAAACGGGTGAACACGTAGCCGTCGATTTGCTCGGCGAAGTATTCGACCATGTCGTTGCGCTCGGCTTCACCGTGCACCAGCACGTCCAGGCCTAGCTGCTCCTGCACTTGCACGGCGTGACGAATCTCGCTGTGCATCGCCTCGGTATATTCGGCTTCGGTCAGCTTGCCTTGCTTGAACGACTGGCGAGCCAGACGGATCGACGCGGTTTGCGGGAACGAACCGATGGTGGTGGTCGGGAACAGGGGCAGGTTAAGGCCGGCGCGCTGTTTCTCGATACGCTGGGCAAACGGCGAATGACGCTGGCTGTCCTGGGCGGTGATGGCAGCAACCCGCGCCTGCACGGCCGGTTTATGAATGCGTGGCGACGCAGCACGGCTGGCCTGCACGGCGCGGCTGTGAGTCAGCGCTTGCAGCACCTTCGGCGCTTCCGGTTCGCTGACAGCCTGAGCCAGCACCGCGACTTCTTCACACTTCTGCACGGCAAACGCCAGCCAGCTTTTCAGTTCGGCATCGAGCTTGTCTTCACGCTCCAGATCAACCGGGCTGTGCAGCAGCGAACAGGATGGCGCGACCCACAGGCGATCACCCAGACGCTCGTGAGCATGTTGCAAGGTAGCCAACGTGTTTTCCAGATCGCAGCGCCAGACGTTACGGCCGTTGACCACGCCCAGCGACAGAACTTTGTAGGCCGGCAGGCGATCGAGGATGGTCGGGTACTGCTCAGGCGCACGCACCAGATCGATGTGCAGGCCATCCACCGGCAGGTTGGCGGCCAGGCCCAGGTTCTCTTCCAGCCCACCGAAGTAAGTGGCAACCAGCTTCTTCAATGGGTCACGCTGAATCAGGTTGTAGGCCCGCTCAAAGGCGTTCTTCCAGGCCTGTGGCAGGTCGAGCACCAGGATCGGCTCATCGATTTGCACCCATTCGACACCCTGTGCCGCCAGGCGCTGGAAGATCTGGCCGTACAGCGGCAGCAGGCGATCCAGCAGTTCCAGCTTGTCGAATTCGGCGCCCTTGGCCTTGCCCAGCCACAGGTAAGTCAGCGGGCCAATGATCACCGGCTTGACGTTATGCCCCAGTGCACGGGCTTCTTCGACTTCTTCGAACAACTGGTCCCAACCGAGCTGGAACTGCTGATCGGCGCTGAATTCAGGGACGAGGTAGTGATAGTTGGTGTCGAACCACTTGGTCATTTCCTGGGCGTGCGCGCCGCCGCAGCAGCTGTCGCTCACACCACGGGCCATGCCGAACAGGGTTTGCAGGCTGGCCTTGCCATCGTGCGGGCGGAAACGCTCCGGGATCACACCGAACATCAACGAATGGGTCAGGACCTGGTCGTACCAGGCGAAGTCGCCAACCGGCAGCAGCTCGATACCGGCGTTTTTCTGCAAGTCCCAGTGGGTCTTGCGCAGGTCGCGGCCCACGGTACGCAGACCGGCTTCGTCGAGTTCGCCCTTCCAGAACGCCTCTTGCGCCTTTTTCAGTTCACGGTCGCGACCAATGCGCGGAAATCCAAGGGAATGGGCCACAGCCATGTCAAATAACTCCAATGCGTTCAATGGGGCCATTGTCGACAGTGCCAGTGAGTGAGACAAACTCATTTTAATCTTGATGATCACAAGTTCTCCTCATGATCGATAACGCCATACATAAACACCTGATCTGGCGTGACCGAACCGTGGCGTGTGCGTAAGCCGGGCGTCGATGGCATCATCACCCGCTACGAACCCCTCTGATCGGCCAAGGAATAGTCCCGATGCGTATCAAGACACTGCCGGCCCGTGCCACGGCGTTCTACCCGGACGCCAAAGCGCGGACCGCCGGGATCAGCCCATGACGGCCATTTTTCGGCCGCGTCCGACGTTGATCTTTTTGCTGTTGTTGCTGGTTCTGGTGTTCTGGCTGTCCCTGGCCCTCGGGCCGGTCAGCCTGCCGCCGGGAGATACCTTGCTGGCCGGGATGCGTCTGCTGGGGTTGCCGCTCGAAGGTGGCGACACGCAGCAGGCGGAGTTGATCCTCGGGCAGATTCGTCTGCCGCGCAGCTTGCTCGGCATCGCCGTGGGTTCGGTACTGGCGCTGTCCGGCGTGGCGATGCAGGGGTTGTTCCGCAATCCCTTGGCCGATCCGGGTCTGGTCGGTGTCTCCGGTGGTGCGGCGTTGGGTGCCGCCATCGCCATCGTCGGCGGCAGCCTGCTCGGTGGCTTGCCGCCGGCCATCGAACCTTATCTGCTGTCGGTGAGCGCCTTCGCCGGCGGCTTGATTGTCACGGCGCTGGTGTACCGCTTCGGTCGCCGCAACGGGCAGACCGACGTCGCCACCCTGCTCTTGGCGGGTGTGGCGATGACGGCCATGGCCGGTGCCGGGGTCGGTCTGTTCACCTACCTGGCCGATGATGCGACCTTGCGCACCCTGACGTTCTGGAACCTGGGCAGCCTCAACGGTGCCAGTTACCCACGCTTGTGGCCCCTGTTGATTGTCACCGTAGGCGTGGCGTTGTGGTTGCCCCGTCGCGCGGCGGCGCTCAATGCCATGCTGCTGGGTGAATCGGAAGCGCGTCACCTGGGTTTTGACATTGAGCGGATCAAGCTTGAGCTGGTGTTGTGCACGGCGCTCGGCGTCGGCGCGGCCGTCGCGGCGGCCGGGCTGATCGGTTTTATCGGTCTGGTGGTGCCGCATCTGATGCGCCTGCTGGTGGGTCCGGATCACCGGGTGTTGCTGCCCGCCTCGTTGCTGGCCGGTGCCAGCCTGTTGTTGCTGGCCGATCTGGCGGCGCGCCTGTTGTTGGCGCCGGCCGAACTGCCCATCGGCATCGTGACTGCACTGATCGGCGCTCCGTTCTTTCTATATCTGCTGGTGCGAGGGCGTTCCTGATGCTGCGGGCAAACAACTTGCTGGTACGTCGTGGCAACCGCACGGTACTGGCAAACATCGATATCGAGTTGCGCCCCGGTGAAGTGCTAGGCGTGCTGGGGCCGAACGGTGCCGGCAAAAGCACCCTGCTCGGGGCTTTGTGTGGTGAACTGGCGACCAGTGAAGGCAGGGTCAGCCTCGACGAGCGTCCACTCGCCGACTGGCCGGGTCAGGAACGGGCCAAACGCCTGGCCGTGCTGCCGCAGAGTTCGAGCCTGAACTTTGCGTTTTCGGTCAATGAAGTCGTCGGCATGGGGCGCTTGCCCCACGCCAGCGGCCGCGTGCGTGATACCGAAATCGTCGCCGAGGCGCTCAAGACCGCCGATGCCCTTCATCTGGCCGGACGCAGCTACCTGGCCCTGTCGGGCGGTGAACGCCAGCGCGTGCATCTGGCGCGGGTGCTCGCTCAGCTCTGGCCAGGTGCCGAAGGGCAAACCCTGCTGCTCGATGAGCCGACATCGATGCTCGATCCACTGCACCAGCACACTATTTTGCAAGCCGTGCGCGACTTCGCCGAGCGTGGTGCCGCGGTGCTGGTGATCCTGCACGACCTCAACCTGGCCGCACGTTACTGCGATCAACTACTGTTGTTGCAACAGGGCCTGCCCCACGCCTACGGTCCACCGGCAGAGGTGCTGACCACCGAGGCGCTGGCGGCGGTGTATGGTCTGGAAGTGCTGATTCAGCAACACCCGGAACGTGGCCACCCGTTGATCATCGCGCGCTGAGACCAATAAGGAAAACCGATGCGCTTTGTGTTGCTCTGTGCATTCAGCCTGCTGGCTGCCTGCCAAACCCATCAGGTCACCCCACTGCCGGCGCCGATCGCCCCGCAAGGCCGTGATCACACCGACCTTGGGGTCATTCGCGAACTCGCCACGGGCCGTACGTTGACGCCGCAACAACTGGTCGAACGACTGGCCGTTGCACCTCGGGTATTGGTCGGTGAACAGCACGACAACCCGGACCACCACGCCCTGCAATTGTGGCTGCTGCGCGAACTGGCGGCGCAACGCCCACAAGGCAGTTTGTTGATGGAAATGCTCAATCCAGATCAACAGGCCAGGGTCGACGCCGCGCAAGCTGCGACCCGCGCGGGCCAGCCACCGATCGATGCGTTCAAGGCGCTGGCCTGGCAGGCCAATTGGGACTGGAGTGTTTATGGCGCACTCGTCACCTACGCGCTGCGGCAACCGTATCCGCTGCTGGCGGCGAACCTGGACCGCGCGCAGATCATGCAGATCTACAAACAGCGCCCGCTACTCACGGGGCAAGCATCCACCACTCAACAGGTGCAGGCGACCTTGCTGGACGACATCCGCGAATCCCATTGCGGCCTGCTGCCCGAAGCGCAGATGCCGGCCATGCTCGCCGTGCAGCAGCAACGTGACCGGCGCATGGCCGAGCGCCTGATGGCCGCGCCGAAGCCTGCGTTGCTGCTGGCCGGTGCCTTCCACGTGCGCAAGGACCTGGGGGTGCCGCTGCACCTGAAGGATCTGGGTGCCGGTGAAGGGAATGCGGTGCTGATCCTGGCCGAAGCGGGCAAGACCGTGACCGCCGAGAGTGCGGATTACGTGTGGTACACCGCTGCGCAACCGCAACAGGATCATTGCGCGAAGCTGCGTCGTTAAAACGACCCGACAGATTGCCCTGAACCTTTGTGGCGAGGGAGCTTGCTCCCTCGCCACAAGAGCACTTTCACCCTGACAGCGCGACACTATGTCACGCCTGTGCGCCGGTCCAATGGTCGTATCCGCACCTCCGGCACCGGCACAGTTTGTTAACATCCCTGCGATTTTTTCGTCTGTACAGTCATCACGCTGTCATTTCAGCCTGTTCAACAGGATGCTTTTTTTCATGAGTACTTTGTATACCCGCCGGACTGTCCTGCAAGGCATGGGCCTGTTGAGCCTGGGCCTGCTCGCCGGTTGCGACGACAGCAGCAAGCTGTCGTTCAACTACGGCAAGGACCTCAGCGACAAGATCATGGGGCGTAACTTCAAGCTCAAGAACCCTGAGGGCGAAACCCGGATGCTGGGCAGCTATCGCGGCCTGATGCCGATGGTGTTCTTCGGTTTCACCCAGTGCCCGGCCGTGTGCCCGACCACCCTGGCCCGCGCCGCACAGGCCAAGAAACTGATGGGCCGCGATGGCGAAAGGCTGCAGGTGGTCTTCATCACCCTCGACCCTGAACGCGACACGCCAGAGTTGCTCGACAAGTACGTCAAGGCTTTCGACCCGAGTTTCGAAGCCCTGTACGGCACGCTGGAAGAAACCGCCGCCACCGCCAAGGAATTCGGCGTGTTCTTTGAGAAAGTCCCAAGCGGCGATACCTATACCCTCTCCCATACCGCGACCAGCTATGTCTTCGACTCCCGGGGCAATCTGCGCCTGGGACTGTCCGCGTCCCTGACGGCCAAAGAGTGCGCAGAAGACCTGCTCACCGTGATGGAGGTTTGCTGAAATGAATGCCCCGCAGGCTAAAAACCGCTTCGTGCAACGCTGCAAGCAACTGGCACTGGGCCTGTCCCTGGTCGGCCTGGCCCTTCAGGTCTCGGCACAAACCCGGGTCGACGACGCCTGGGTCCGCGCCACCGTGGCCGGCCAGCCGTCGAGCGGCGCCTTCATGACCGTCACCGCCAGCAGCGACAGCAAGTTGCTGAGCGTGCAAACGCCGGTCGCCAAGCTGGTGCAGATTCATGAAATGAGCATGAAAGACGACGTGATGAAGATGCAGCAGGTGGACTCCGTGGCTCTGCCGGCCGGCAAGCCGGTGAGCTTCGATCCCAACGGCTATCACATCATGCTGATGAACCTCACAGGCCAGATCAAGGACGGCGACAAGGTGCCACTGACCCTGACCGTCGAAAACGCCAAGGGCGAGAAAGAGTCGATTCAGGTAGAAGCCGTTGCCAAAGCGATTAACACCATGGATCACGGCACGATGATGCATGATCACAGCAAGATGAATTGAATTTCTCGTAGTATCGCAACACAAAAAAAAGATCGCAGCCTGCGGCAGCTCCTACACCGATTTCGTAGGCGCTGCCGCAGGCTGCGATCTTTTTTTAGATCAAGACCTTTTCACGTCAACTTAAACAAGCTTGAGCACCACATTGATGTTGTTGCGCGTGGCTTTCGAGTACGGGCAGTACTGGTGCCCGGTGTCGACGATTTTCTGTGCGGTTTCACGGTCCAGCCCCGGCAGGCTGACATTGAGCCGCGCCTGCAGCAGGTAGCCGCCTTCATTGGTGCCCAAGTCAACCTCGGCATCGACCGCCACATCCTTGGGCAGCGCCACTTTCATTTCCCTGGCTGCAACCTGCATGGCGCCGATGAAACAGGCTGACCACCCGGCAGCGAACAGTTGCTCGGGGTTGGTTCCGCCACCGCCCGCACCCGGCGACGACAGCTTCACGTCGAGGATCCCGTCGGAGCTGCGGGACGCGCCGTCACGCCCGCCCGTGGTGTGGGTTTGGGCGGTGTACAACACTTTATCGATCTGGCTCATGATGACCTCCTGATTGAGTTGTAAAAAACCGGTTTCACCCCATCGGGTCGCTGGGATGGTCAATCAATATAGTCGTCACAGCCCCGCACGGCGGTCGATCCGACCGACGCCCGCTTCTTCTTTATTTACGCGCCAACTTGTACCTGACGCAGTCCTCATAAAAGCTCTGGCGTACAGCAGCCGGTTTGAATCGCGACGGACTGTCATAAGTTTGCTCTGTAATGCCAAGAGCCATCATGCGCATCCAGCTTTTAGCGAACTTGTAGACCTGGATTTTCTGCCGGGCGGCATACAAGGAAACCCCTGAGAGCTTGAGTTCCTGTGCCCTTGCAGCGGTGCCCGCCCCCCAACTGCACATGTACTGATCTTTGGCGGCCAGTTCTTTTGCTTGAACCGAAGTGGCTATGCCCGCAACTACTAGCGGGACTAATGCGATCCATATCTTGCGCATTTCGACCTATCTAACCAATTGAAAACCAAGTAATTTTGCAGATAACTTTGAAACTTGGGGGCCAGCATCCTGCCTTTTTTGCAAATAAATGAAAAAGCCGGATGGGGGGTCGTCAATTTCTTGCGGGATTTCAAACCTTTGCTATAGCTAAGGTTCTCAATCGCCAACTAAGTGAGGCAACGGAATGTCAGTCGCAAAGAAAATGAGTGTGGGGCAACTGACAATGTTGACCGCCGTCAACATGTTGGGCTCAGGAATTATCCTGCTACCGACTAAACTCGCCGAAGTCGGTGCGATTTCTATCCTCTCCTGGCTGATAACGGCCACCGGCTCCCTCGCTCTGGCCTACGCCTTTGCGCGATGCGGGATGCTCAGCCGCAAGACCGGCGGCATGGGCGGTTATGCCGAATACACCTTCGGTAAAGCAGGTAACTACATCACCAACTACACCTACGGTCTCTCGCTGTTGATTGCCAACGTGGCGATCAGTATTACCGCCGTCGGCTACATCCAGGTGTTGTTCGGGATAAAGCTTGATTCGCTGCAAGTAGGCCTGGCCACTATTGCCCTGTTGTGGATCACCACTTTCGCCAACTTTGGCGGTGCCCGCATTACCGGCCGGATCGGCGCGGTCACGGTCTGGGGGGTGATTGCACCGGTGGTACTGGTATCCACGGTGGGCTGGTTCTGGTTCGACAGCAGCGTTTACGCCGCTGGATGGAACCCCCACGACAAGGGCTGGTTCGAAGCGGCAGGCGCCTCGGTGGCAATTACCCTGTGGGCCTTCCTCGGCCTGGAATCGGCTTGCGCCAACACCGACGCGGTGGAAAACCCTGAGCGCAACGTACCGATTGCCGTGCTGGGCGGCACCCTGGGGGCGGCGGTGATCTACATCGTCTCCACCAACGTCATCTTCGGCATCGTCGGCAACGAAGAACTGGTCACGTCCACCGCGCCGTTCGGCCTGGTGTTCGCCAAGATGTTCACCCCAATGGTCGGCGATATCGTGATGGCGGCCATGGTGCTCGCCTGCATCGGTTCGCTGCTGGGTTGGCAGTTCACCATCGCCCAGGTGTACAAAAGCTCGGCCGACACCGGCTACTTCCTGCCGATCTTTGCCAAGGGCAACAAAGCGGGAACGCCGATTGTCGGCATGCTGGTGCTGCTGGCGGCACAGACCGCGCTGGCCCTGCTCACCATCAGCCCCGACCTGAGCAAGCAGTTCGACACCCTGGTCAACCTCGCGGTGGTCACCAACCTGGTGCCGTACATCCTGTCCATGGCCGCACTGATGACCATGCAGAAAGTCTCCAACGTGCCGGAAGGCAAGGCACTGGCCACCAACGTCATCGCCCTGATCGCGGCGGCCTACAGTTACCTGGCACTGTACAGTTCCGGTGAACAGGCACTGATGCTGGGCGGCGTGGCCACGATCGTTGGCTACACCCTGTTCGGCTTCGTCAACAACCGCCTGATCCGCCTCGAAGCACTCAACAACAGCGTACCGACGCAAACCGTCAGCGCGCAGCACCTCACTGCCGAGCCAGTGCCGGTGAACAATCTGAATACAGCCACTATGGAGGTTCAAGCATGACGGAATATAAACACTCGCTGGGCATGCTGGCGCTACTGGTCAGCAGCCCGCCGGACAAGCGAACGGTGTTTGGCCGCGCCCTGGACCAACTGGTCCAGGACGTAGAGGGACGTGGTGTCAGCGTACTGGCCTCGGAAAGCCTCACCGATGCCGCCTCGATCCTGCGCTCGGACCCTGCCATTCAATGCGTGCTGATCCGTTGGGAAATGGACACCAGCGAAGGCCACGCCGACTGCACCAAATTGCTGGTCAAGCTGCGCGAGCGCAACACCCGCGTGCCGGTGTTCCTGATCAGCGACCGTACCACCGCGTCGAGCATTCCGTTATTGGTCATGCAGCACGCCGACGACTTCATCTGGCTGCCCGAGGACACCTCCCGCTTCCTCAGCGGGCGCATCCTGGCGGCCATCGAGCGCTATCGCCAGGCCGCCCTGCCGCCGATGTTCGGCGCGCTGGTGAAGTTTGCCCGCAGCTATGAATACTCCTGGCACACCCCAGGCCATGCCGGCGGCACCGCGTTCCTGAAAAGCACAGCGGGTCGGGCCTTCTACGAGTTCTTCGGGGAAAACCTGCTGCGCTCCGACCTGTCGATCTCGGTGGGCGAACTCGGTTCGCTGCTCGATCACAGCGGCCCTATCGGCCAGGGCGAACGTTATGCCGCCAAGGTCTTTGGCGCCCACCGCACGTACTACGTGACCAACGGCTCGTCGATGTCCAACCGCGTCATCCTCATGGCCAGCGTCACGCGCAACCAGATCGCCCTGTGCGACCGCAATTGCCACAAGTCCGCCGAGCATGCGATGACCCTGTCCGGGGCGATTCCGACCTACCTGGTACCGACCCGCAACCGCTACGGCATCATCGGCCCGATCCTGCCGCAGACCCTGAGCGCCGAAGGCGTGAAAGCCGCCATCGCCGACAACCCGCTGGTCAAGCAAGGCATCGACCCGACGCCGGTGCACGCCATTGTCACCAACTCCACCTACGACGGCCTGACCTACAACGTCACCCGCGTCGAAGAACTGCTGGGTGAAAGCGTGGACCGCCTGCACTTCGACGAAGCCTGGTACGGTTATGCGCGTTTCAACCCGCTGTACAGCGGACGCCATGCCATGCACGGCGACCCGGCCGATCATGACAAGTCCGGGCCGACCGTGTTCGCCACCCAGTCGACTCACAAGCTGCTGGCCGCCCTGTCCCAGGCCTCGATGATCCACGTGCGTGACGGGCGTAACCCGATCGAACATGCGCGCTTCAACGAGTCGTACATGATGCACGCCTCGACCTCGCCGAACTACGCGATCATGGCGTCCTGCGACGTCAGCTCGGCGATGATGGAGGCACCGAGCGGGCAGATCCTCACCAACGAGTCGATTGAAGAAGCCATCAGCTTCCGCCAGGTGCTCTCGCGCATGCATAACGAGATGCTGAGCAAGGACGACTGGTTCTTCACCTGCTGGCAGCCGCCGACCGTACAGGTTGGCGCAGCGACCGTGCCGTTCCATGAGGTCGACCCGGCCACGCTGAAAACCGACCCGAACTGCTGGGTCCTGCACCCGAACGCGGTCTGGCACGGCTTCGGCGACATCGAAGACGGCTACTGCATGCTCGACCCGATCAAGGTCTCGGTGCTCAGCCCGGGCATGGGTGACGACGGCAACCTGCTCGCCTCCGGGATCCCCGCTTGCGTGGTCACGGCGTACCTGGGCCGTCAGGGTATCGTGGTCGAGAAAACCACCGACTTCACCATCCTGTTCCTGTTCTCCATCGGCATCACCAAAGGCAAGTGGGGCACGCTGCTCAACGCCCTGCTCGACTTCAAGCGTGACTACGACGACAACGCCGAGCTCGAGCTGTGCCTGCCCGACCTGTACAACGCCAACCAGCATCGTTATGCCGGCATGGGCCTGAAGGATCTGGCCAACGAAATCTTCGCCGCAATGAAGAAGCACAAGACCACCGCCAACATGTCCCAGGCCTTCGGCACCTTGCCAAAAGCCGAGTTCAGCCCGGTGGAGGCCTACGAAAAACTGGTGCGCAACGACATCGAACTGGTGACGCTCAACGAAGCCGCCGGGCGTCTTGCCGCGACCGGTATCGTGCCGTATCCACCAGGCATCCCGCTGCTGATGCCGGGTGAGAACGCAGGGCCTGCGGACGGTCCGTTGCTGGCGTATCTCAAGGCACTGGAAGCCTTCGACAAATCCTTCCCCGGCTTCACCCATGACACCCACGGGATCGAAGTCGAAGACGGCGTTTATCGGATGCTGGTACTGAAATAGGTCACGCAGTTTCACCGCAACACCTGTGGGAGCGAGCTTGCTCCGGGCGGCGCTCCGACGATAGCGTTTTTGCAGTCAACATCACTGTTGCCTGACACGACGCCATCGCGAGCAAGCTCGCTCCCACATTGCTTTGCATCTCCCCAAAAATCCCTATGGGCAAACTCGATCACTGCGCTCTATGATTGATTCCCATGACCACCACTGCTGCGATCCGCTCACCCTGCCCGCCCGGCGCCTGCGACTGCGGGCGCGACCCGCTGCTGGAAACACCAGGGGCGGACCTGCGCATTCTGTTTCTGACCCGCAACGAAGAAAAACGCCTGATCGAGCGCCTGGAGAACCTGCAGAGCCTGAGCGATCTGGAGCACCTGCAACGGCGCATGCTCGAACAGTTGGGTATCCGCGTGCACATCGCCCCCGGTTTCAACGAAGTGCGCACCATGCGCGGCATCGGCATCCAGGTTGGCGAACTGCCGGGGCTGTGCCGCAAGACCCGCGCCAACATCCCCGCCGCCATTCGCCGGGCCATGGAAAAGCGCCCGGAGATCGCCTACGACCTGCTCAATGCCAACGACCTGTTGCGTGACGCCTGATGACACCTCTTCTCGAACTCCCCCTCACCGACGAGATTCTCACTTCGTTCGCCCTGGCCATCGGGGCCGACCTTCAGGGCTACCGCAACCATATTTACCGGGTGCTGAATTTCCATGGTGCCCTGCGTGGTGCCGAAGGCCTGCCCCCGGACGCGGTACAAATCGCGGCGGCGTTTCATGACCTGGGTATCTGGACCGATGACACCCTCGACTACCTGCCCCCGTCCATCGCCCTGGCCACCGAGTACCTCGACAACCGGCAACGACCGGAACTGAAAGATGAAGTCAGCGCGCTGATACTTGAGCATCACAAGCTGCGCCGGTATCGCGGTGTCTACGCCGACAGTGTCGAACCCTTCCGCCAGGCCGACCTGGTGGACGTATCCCTGGGCCTGGTGCGTTTCGGCTTGCCCCGCAGCTTCATCAAAACCGTGCAGGCGACCTTTCCCGATCACGGTTTCCACTCGATGCTGATCAAGCTTTCCGCCCGGCAGCTCATCCGCTCGCCGCTGCGGCCGCTGCCGATGTTTCGCTGGTAACACAAACGTCTGCCTTCCCCTCTGACGTCGCCATTGCCGGAAAGCCATTTCGCGGCAATGTGCCTGAAACACTAACTTTCTGACTATTCACTACTGGATATTTCGAAATTCAAACCTACGCTCTTCGCGGGGGGTAACGCATTTCAACGACGGTTGGGGGCTCGTCTCTATGTACTCACGCTAGTGCGCAGGAGCTCGACATGAACCGGACAACCTTTTCCTCGATGTTTGCAGTCCCCCTTTTACTGTCTGCAATGGCGTTTCCCGGTCAGGCCCTGGCCGCCGACAAGGCCCCCAACATTCTAGTGATCATGGGCGACGATATCGGCTGGTCGAATATCGGCGTCTACAACCAGGGCATGATGGCCGGCAGAACCCCCAACCTCGACCAACTGGCGAATGAAGGCATGCGTTTCACCGATTACTACGCCGAAGCCAGTTGCACCGCTGGACGCGCCAATTTCATCACCGGCGAACTGCCGATTCGTACAGGCATGACCACCGTCGGCCAGGCTGGCTCGCCCGTGGGCATTCCTGCCGAAGCCGTGACCATCGCGACCGCCCTCAAGGCCATGGGTTACGCCACCGGCCAGTTCGGCAAAAACCACTTGGGTGACCTCAACCAGTTCCTGCCCACCGTCCACGGTTTCGACGAATTCTTCGGTTACCTCTACCACCTCGATGCCATGGAAGACCCGGCGCACCCCAATTATCCGAAGGAGCTGCTGGACAGTGTCGGCCCACGCAACATGGTCCACAGCTGGGCCTCCACCACCGATGACACGACGGTGATGCCACGCTGGGGCAAGGTGGGCAAGCAGAAAATCGAAGACGCCGGCACGCTCTATCCGGAGCGGATGAAAACCGTCGACGAGGAAATTCGCGACAAGGCCTTCTCGTTCATCGACAAGGCCAAACAGGACAACAAACCCTTCTTCGTCTGGCTCAACCCGACCCGCATGCACATCGTCACGCACCTGTCCGACAAGTACCAGGCCATGCGCAACTCGGAAAATGGCTGGTCGGAACAGGAAGCCGGCATGGCGCAGCTCGATGACATCGTCGGCGACGTCCTGGCGAAGCTGAAGAAAGACGGCATGGACGACAACACCATCGTCATTTTCACCACCGATAATGGGGCCGAGAACTTCACCTGGCCCGATGGCGGTACGACGCCGTTTGCCATGGGCAAGGGCACGGTGATGGAAGGTGGCTTCCGGGTGCCGGCGATCATTCGCTGGCCGGGCAAGGTACCGGCCAACCAGGTCGCCAACGGCATCATGTCCGGCATGGACTGGTTCCCGACCCTGGTCGCGGCGGCGGGCAACCCGAACATTACCGCCGAACTGCTCAAAGGCAAACAATTGGGCGACACCACCTACAAAGTTCATCTGGACGGCTATGATCAAACTCCAATGATCACCGGAAAAGGACCGTCGAACCGCCATGAAATCTTCTACTTTGGAGAGAGCGCCTTGGGTGCAGTGCGCATAGACGACTACAAATATCGCTTCATCGACCAACCGGGTGGCTGGATGGGAGCTAAAGTTGCTGTGGATGTGCCGATCCTGACCAACCTTCGACTCGACCCGTTCGAGCGCATGGGCTGGCCGGAAAACCAGGCCGCGCAGGGTTCGCAACAGTACTTCGACTGGTTCAAGTTCCAGTTCTGGCGTTTCGTGTTCGTCCAGCAACAGGTGGCCAAACTGGCGGAAACGGCGATCGAGTTCCCGCCGATGCAAAAAGGCGCAAGCTTCAACCTCGACTCGGTTAAAGCCAAGATCGCCGCGGCTCGGGCAGAGATGGCCAAATAACAGCCGAATCCACGGGTGGCTGGTGCAGTCCACCCGTATTCGAAATGGACAATTGCTGAGGGATTTCAATGCCAATAAAAACAGCTGCCCTGCCCACTTCTGCGCTTCTTGCCCTGTGCTGCCAACAAGCCTGGGCCGGTGGCATCATGCTCTATGAAATCGGCACCGATAACGCCGGCCTGGCCAACGCCGGTGCCGCCGCCCGTGCCCAAGGCCCCTCGACCATCGCCAGCAACCCGGCGGGCATGAGTTTTCTGCCGGGCACGCAAATCACCGGTGGCTTGCAGGTGCTGTACGGCGACCTGAGCTTCGACCGCGACTCCGGCACCAACACCCCGGGCACAGGCAGTGGCAATGCCCTCGATCCGATGCCCGGCGCCAGCTTCTTCATCAGCCATGAACTCGACGAGCACTGGAGCGTCGGTTTCGGTTCCTATGGTGACTTCGGCCTGGCGCTCAATTACGACAACGACTGGTCCGGCCGCTACTTCGCACAAAACTCCAGCTTGCTCGGCTTGTCACTGGTACCGAGCGTGGCGTATCGCTTCAACGAGCAGTGGTCGGTCGGCCTCGGCGTCAAGGCCATGTACGGCATGTTGCAGGCCGACACCGCCATCGACCGCTCCCCTTTCGGCTTCACTGACCGCGCTGACGGCCAATACAAGTATCAGGACAACACCTGGGGCTATGGCGCCAACGTCGGTGTGATCTACGCCCCGCAACCCGGCACGCGCATCGGCCTGACCTACACCAGCCAGGTCGACCTGGACTTCAAGGACCGGCTTGATGTGAAGGGCGACGGACGTCTGCTCGACAGAGTCAACAACACCAACACCGAACTGGACATGAAGGTGCCGCAAACCGTCACCCTGGTAGGACCGGCTTGATGTGAAGGGCGACGGACGTCTGCTCGACAGAGTCAACAACACCAACACCGAACTGGACATGAAGGTGCCGCAAACCGTCACCCTGAGCCTGTTCCAGCAACTGGACCGACAATGGGCACTGCTGGCCTCGGCCAACTGGCAGGACTGGTCGGAATTCGGCGACATCGCCGTAGAGGTCGACACCACGGCGTTCGGMTCGCAATCGAAGACCGTCGACGCCGGCTTCAAGGACACCTGGCACCTCTCCCTTGGCACGCAATACCAGGCCACCGAGCAGTGGTTGTGGAACTTCGGCGTGGCYTACGACAGCAGCGCCGTCTCGGACAGTAACCGCAGTGTAGTCGTGCCGATGAACGAATCCTGGCGTATTGCCACCGGGGCCACCTATGCTCTGGACAAGGACACCGATGTCAACGTCAGTTGGGCCATGGTCTGGCTCGGCGACATGCCGGTTGAGCAGACCAAATCCGTATCGGGCAATCGAGTATCCGGTCAATTMGACAATGCCTGGATTCAAGCCTTGAGCGGAAACATGACCTGGCGATTTTGATGTCTTGTAAACAAAAGAACGAAGATTTCTTCCAAGGAGTAAACACCACTATGAATCTGTCCCGAAAACTGCTCGTCGGCGCCACGCTGGCCAGTCTGCTGCTAGGCGGTTGCACCTCGAAAGTGACTGAGAARGAGCAATACTCAGGCTTCCTGTCCAACTACAACAACCA
>NZ_LMHY01000004.1 GCF_001429045.1 Pseudomonas sp. Root71
CCGATTGCCGGCATGCCGATCCTCGAAGCGTTCAAGGCCAAGACCATCATCGTCAACAAACGCTCGATGGCCAGCGGCTACGCCGGCCTGGACAACGAACTGTTCTACCTGGACAAGACCATGATGGTGTTCGGCGACGCGAAGAAGGTCATCGAAGACATGGTCAAGGCCGTCGAATAAACAAAGCTAGTATTTACTTGAGTTCCAGCGGTGCTCTGCTCTACGAGAGTCCAGCAACGTCCAAGGCACAGGCATACACCGCGGCTAACGTAGAGACCCCCTTCGCCCTGCAACAACGGCCTCACGACGACACGCTGGTCCTTTCCGACGGCCAGTACGGTGACTGGACGCCGCGTGATCTGCGCCGTACCGGCGCGACCATGATGCAGGGCTTGGGGGTCAGCCTGGATGTCATCGATCGCTGTCAAAACCATGTGCTGGCCGGCTCGCGGGTGAGACGCCACTACCTGCATCATGATTATGCCGAAGAGAAGAAGTGCACTAATACCCTCTAACCAAGCTTCGTCGATGTATGGAAGCGGCTATTAGGGGGAAACATAGTCTCTATGGACCACTTGAAAAAAAGCGCATCCGTGCTAAAACCAATGTATTGAATATTATGTATTTCTGGATTCAATTAATGCGCACGACTCGTGTATTCGATGATTCGGCCCAAGGACTGAGGGGCGGCGCAGAACGGTCGCGAGGTGCCAGGCGCCGGCTCATGGGCGCTACGCTCTATTGCTCGTCATGTATCAGATGTTCGCCAACGTGGCCAATGCGCCAGTTTCAGGAATGATAGCGAGCTAATATGCCCTCCAAAAAATCATCATTAAGAATGGGCGGGCCGGGAGAAATTAGTACAAGCCCATTCCGTAGGTTCCCGGAAGTAGTTGACGCGATAGGGGGTTCCTCGCGAGGCGTTTTCAAAGACGCTGGTATCAGCCTTGAGCAATTTGCATATGAAGACAACCATCTCGCCTACATGGACGTTGCTCGTCTGTTCAACACGGCATTCGAACACACTCAGTGCCCCCATATTGGCCTGCTGATCGGTGAACGCTTTTCGCTGGAAAATTTGGGTCCGGTGGGTCAGCTTATGCGTCTTGCGACTACACCAGGCGATGCATTGAACGACCTGGTCGGACATGCAAACCTCTATGATCGTGGCGCGACCCCACTCCTTCTTCCCTTGGCGGGCCAACACAGTTTGTTGGGATATGTCATTTATCGCCACGACCTGCCCAATCAATCATTGCTTGTCGACACTGCCGTCATGGTTGGCCTCCAAATGCTGCGGGCCTTATTAGGCGCTAACTGGACGCCCGTTCGTGTGCAGTTTTCATATCGCAAGCCATCAGACATCACCCCGTACATCAGAAAATTTCGCTGCAATATTCAGTTCAATGCAAGCATTTCCGGACTTGTAATAAACAATCAGCAACTCCGACAAATTCAATGTACGGCGAATCCACGCTTACACCATCTACTTAAACTGACTATTTCGAGCGCCACGTCACATTTGACGATTTCGGAAAAAATAAAGAGTCAGGCATACGCTCTATTATTGCAAGGACAGGCAAACTCCAAGCACATCGCCAGTCAATTCTCATTGAATGAAAGAACGCTGCGACGCCGGCTGGGTGCGGAAGGTTCTCACCTCAAAGAACTGATCACCGACTCCAGAAGCAACTTCGCGCGGCAGCTCTTGAAAGATACGGATTTGCCGATATCCACAATCTCCCAGACCCTTCAATACCAGGATCCAAACGCCTTCTCCCGTGCATTCAAAACGTGGACAAATACGTCACCACAGCATTGGAGAAATGGGCTGGGGTAGCCTCCATTGGGGGTTGATTCAACCACTTCCATACCCCCGTGATACCGCGCGCACTGTCCGAAAATGCAAGGTGCCTTTCTGATGATTGCCGTAAAGTGAACGCAACAACAGGCTGATTGCAAAGCTGATCTTCGGTTTTTTGTGTTGTTCATGAGGTTGGCGATTAGTTGCACCTGCGGGTGGAGTTCCGCGCAGACACTCAAGAAGGCCACACGAATAAAAGACGATGCCCAGGCCTTGGGGCGATGCAAGCGACATAGACTGAGTGATCTGATAGAGAGGGATTTCATGCAATTAAATAAAAGTGTGTTGTCGATTACTGTTCTTGGTGCGCTGACACTCTTGACCAGTGGCCGAAGTGTTGCCGGTGGCCTGATGTTGTACGAAATCGCCACCGACAACGTCGGACTGGCCAATGCCGGTGCAGCGGCCCGGGCACAAGGCCCTTCGACCATTGCCAGCAACCCCGCCGGCTTGAGCTACCTCAGCGGAACACAGATCTCCGCTGGCGCTCAGGTTCTTTTTGGTGACTTATCGTTCGATCGGGACAGTGAAACCAATACGCCGGGCACTGGCAGCGGTAACGCGCTCGATCCCATACCGGGTGGCAGTTTCTTCATCAGCCATCAACTGGATGATCGGTGGTCCGTCGGCTTCGGCTCCTATGGCGATTTCGGTCTGGCTGTAAACTACGACAATGACTGGTCCGGCCGTTATTTCGTGCAGAACGCGAGTATTGCGGGACTGTCACTGGTACCCAGTGTCGCCTATCGCTTCAACGATCAATGGTCCGTCGGCGTCGGACTCAAAGCCATGTACGGGATGCTGAAGAGCGAAGCCGCCATCGATCAGGCGCCGCTCGGACTGACACAACGGGGTGACGGCCAATACAAATACCGGGACAGCACCTGGGGTTACGGCGCCAACGCAGGCGTGATTTATGCCCCAAAGCCCGGTACCCGGATTGGCCTGGCTTACACCAGTCAGGTTGACCTCGACTTCGAGGATCGCCTGGATGTGAAGAGCAGTGCTCCGTTGGTGAGTCGCCTCAACAGCCTCAACACCAAAATCGACCTGAAAGTACCGCAAACGGCGACCCTCAGCCTGTACCAGCAACTGGATACGCAATGGGCCGTTCTGGCCTCGGTCAATTGGCAGGACTGGTCGAAATTCGGTGACATCGGCATTGACGTAGACACGTCCAGAACCGGTTCCCGGGCCGCTTCAATCGATGCGCATTACAAAGACACGTATCAATTGGCGCTTGGCGCTCAATACCAGATGAACCAGGACTGGGTCTGGGATTTCGGTGTCGCCTATGACACGTCCGCCGTGTCCGACGGTAATCGTACGCTCACCGTGCCCATGGGCGCCGCCTGGCGCTTCGCCACAGGCTTTACTTATTCACTGAATAAAGAGACAGACGTGAATTTCAGTTGGGTCACGGTGTGGATGGGGGACATGTCCGTCGATCAGCAAAAAACGTTGTCAGGCAATCGTGTCTCAGGCGAGTTCGACAACGCCTGGATTCAAGCCCTGACTGGCAACATGACTTGGCGCTACTGAGAAAAATCCAAGAGCGTTTCAGGTGTCATGCCTAGTATCTAGCCGTGGGCATGAACGCTCACGACACCGGCTTGTACAAAACTAACGAGGTGAAAATGAACAGGAAGTCTCACAGTGGCTGGACATTGGCTGCGGCGGTCGTCGTAGGTTCAACGCTTTTCACCGGGTGCACGAGCAAGCTCGATCCGATCACACAGGCCGACAAGGCCGATGTGGCCAAGGGCGTTCCCGCGCCGAGTCTGGAGCAAACCAAGGCGATCGCCGAGGAAGGCTTTATCTACGGCTTGCCGCTGGTCATGAACTACGCCGTAATGAACGAATTCGCGGTGGACTCCAAGTCCAGCCAGTTCAAGGCCCCCTTCAACCAACTGCACCACGATCATAAGGTCGCGACCCCCGCTGACACGGCCATCATTACCCCCAACAGCGACACGCCGTACTCCTTTCTCTGGACCGACCTGCGCGCCGAGCCGTTGGTGATCACCGTGCCGGCCGTCTCCAAAAAACGCTACTACTCGGTGCAACTGATCGACGGCAACACCTATAACTACGGCTACATCGGCAGTCGGGCCACGGCCAGCGCACCCGGGAGCTATTTGATTGCAGGCCCCGACTGGAAGGGTGCGACACCTCCAGGCATCGACAAGGTGTTCAGCTCCACGACCCCTTTCGCACTGACGCTGATCCGCACCCAGCTGTTCAATCCGGCCGACATGCCGAATGTCGAGAAGGTGCAGGCGGGTTACAAGGTCCAGCCGCTGTCCGCTTTCCTCCATCAACCCGCGCCGCCCGATGCGCCGAAGATCGCTTTCGTGCCGGCCACCACGGAGGGCATCAAGGCCAACTTCTTCGAGTACCTGTCGGCGGCGCTGCAGTATGTGCCGCCATCGGCTGAGGACAAGGCGATCCGTGCGAAGCTGGCCAGCATCGGCGTAGGCCCCGGTCGCAGCTTCGAATTCAAGGACCTCTCGCTCGAGCACAAGGCCGCGGTCCTGCTCGGGATGAAGGCCGGCGACGAGCAGGTCGACAAGTTCCTCTCGAACGGAATGAAGAATATCAACGGCTGGAGCGTCGGCGCGTTCTTCGGCGACCAGGCGTTCTACAAAGGCGACTGGCTGATGCGGGCTGGCGCGGCGAAGGCTGGTCTGTACGGCAATGACGCCGCCGAGGCGATGTACCCCTTTACGCGTACCGATGGCAATGGCCAGACGTTGAATACCGGCAAGCACAACTACACGCTGACCTTCCCTGCCGGCAAAATGCCGCCTGTCAATGCCTTCTGGTCGGTGACCATGTACGACGGCAAGAGCCAACTGCTGATCAAGAATCCGATCAACCGCTACCTGATCAATTCGCCGATGCTGTCGGCCATGAAAAAGAACGCGGACGGTTCACTGACGCTGTATATCCAGAAGGATTCGCCGGGCAAGACCAAGGAGTCCAACTGGTTGCCCGCGCCTGACGACACGGCCTATCTGGTGATGCGCCTCTATTGGCCGAAGGCCACGCCGCCTTCAATTCTTCCCGCAGGCAGCGGCAGCTGGCAGCCGCCGGCAGTGGTGGCATCGAAGTAACGCGACGCTTGCGACTGCTTGCAGTTAGCAAGCAGTCGCTCGATTGCTCAGGCTGAGATCCAGTGGGCCCTATTCCGAAAGGGCTAAGTCCACAGAGTCTGACCTTGAATAAAAGACATTCAGGAACACATCCCTCAAGGAGTACCGTTATATGAGCTTCTCGCACAAATGGATAACGAGTGCTGCACTGAGCAGCTTGTTATTGACCGGCTGCGTATCGAAAGTCACTGAAGTCGAGCAATACTCGGGCTACCTGTCCAACTACAACAACTTGCAGGAAGTCAAAACGGCAAGCGGCGGCACAACAATGCGTTGGGTCAGTCCGTCGTGGAACCCGAATGCCTATGACACAGTGGTGTTCAACAAGCTGGAGCTCTATCCCGCGCCCAAGCCCGATGAGCGGGTCAACCAGCAAACGCTGACCGACATCCAGAACTACATGACCAGTAAGGTCAAAGGCACCCTGGGTCAGAAATACCGTGTGGTTTCCAATACCGGCGCCGCGTCAGCGAGTTCCAAAACCCTGCTGATGCGTGCGGCGATCACCGGGGTGAATGCCGAAAACGAAGGGATGAAATGGTACGAAGTGGTGCCGATCGCCGCCGTAGTCGGAGCAACACAGGCCGCCACCGGCCACCGTGATCAGGACAGCACTTTGTTCATCGAGGCCGAGATTATCGATGCGAGAACCAACCAGACGGTCGCCAGGGTAGTCCGCAAGGTGTTTGGTACAACGCTGGAAAACGAAAGCCAGAAGATCACCGCCCAGGACTTCAAAGCGGCGATCGACAAGTTGAACGTCGATCTCTGGGCGTTCATTCGCAGTTAAGCCTTGATTGAACTGCCAACAGACGTTGGCTCAAGCATTGCAATCAAATACCAATAACGAGGTGCATCGCAATGAAAGTAATCCTGTCCTGGCTGTCAGTCACGTTGATGACGGTGCTGATAAGTGCCTGTTCCGCCGTCGGGTCAACCGATGGCGGCGCCGGTGAAATCGAGATTCGCTCAGGGAAGATCGAGCAGATATCGCTGACGCAGATGCAGACCAATCACGACAGTGGTGTCGGCGCCGTACTCGGTGGTCTTGGCGGCCTGGCGGTTGGCAGCTTGATCGGGGGCGGCACCGGGCGTGACGTCGCCATGGTTGCCGGCGCGCTCGCCGGTGCTGCTGGCGGTAACTACGCCGAGAAGAAAAAATATGACCAACCGATCGAGGCGCAACAAATCATCGTGCGGGTCAACAGTGGCGTGCTGGTATCGGTGACCCAACCGATCAATCCGTCCCTGACCAAGGGCTCGAAGGTGTATATCCAGGGCTCAGGCAATGATGCCCGCGTTGTGCCGCAAGGCAGTTAAGGCTGACTGTTCGGATTCGTAAAACACCGTACGTGCCTTCTTAACAAATTTTGTAGGAGCGAGCTTGCTCGTGATGGACTCAAGAGCGCTGCGTTTATTCTGTAAACACGCGATTCGTTAACGACCATCGCGAGCAAGCTCGCTCCTGCAAAACCTCCCACCGGCAACGGTAAACTTTACGCCCTCCTGCCTAGACCCGACAAATACATGACTGATTGGAGAAGTTAAACTTGTAAAGTAAGTAACCTCGGCATAATACAAGACGTATCAACAACAGAATGGGTGGCTGTTCGCTGTGCTTCAGTTAAGTACGGCCCACTGAGATTGAGGTATTCAAGTAACTTCTGCTTGTCGTTAGAAGGCTCCCGTTGATAGTCGAGGGGCCCGGGGCGATTGGTATCCAAGGAATTCGCATGAACAAGTACATTGAACGACTTTTGCTATCGTCTTTGGTTTTCGGTATTTCCGTTTCCAGTCAGGCCGACGATCAGGCGGAGCTGGCCAAACAGTCATTAAATCCAGTCGCGGCACTGTATAGCTTGCCCATCCAATACAACTGGAATCAGAAAATGGGGCCCTCTGGCAATGGAATCCAGAGCGTCACCAATATCCAGCCGGTTTTACCCTTCACACTTAATGACGATTGGAATCTGATCTCTCGCACGATCCTCCCGGTCATTGATCAGCATGGACTGGCACCGAGGGGCATTGCCGATAAAAGCGGAGTGGGCGACACCACGCAAAGCTTCTTTTTCTCTCCCAAAAGGCCCACCGAGGACGGCTGGATCTGGGGTGCAGGCCCCGCGTTGTTGTTACCGACCGGTAGTGATGAGCTACTGAGTAGCGAACAATGGGGGATTGGACCGACAGCGGTGGCGTTGAAGCAGGCCAACGGCTGGACGAACGGTATTCTGGCGAACCACATCTGGTCGCTGGACAACAACCCGGCCAATGACAAGGAGAAGGTCAATCAGACATATCTGCAACCCTTTCTGGTCTATACCACAGCGTCGTACACCAGTTTTGGCATTAATACAGAATCCACTTACGACTGGGAAGCCAGGGAGTGGAATGTGCCGATCAACCTGTTCGTGACGCAATTGTTCAAAGTCGGCAAGCAGCCCATGAGCCTTCAGGTAGGGCCGCGATACTGGGCGGACAGTCCTGAGGATGGTGCACACGGTTGGGGCTTTCGGGTGGCGTACACGCTACTTTTTCCTAAGTGAAACTATCCGTAAGACTTACTTTTAGCATCAGAGGACAAGTTGTTCTCATGTCAGCAGCGTAGTTTGATTTGCTGCTTATACTGACCGAGCAGTCTGAGCTTGTCATCCGTCGTGGTTCTCCTCGATCAGCGTCGCGCTTGCGCCGACCAGCTTCAGAAAAAAACAAAGACTTACAGCAAGAAAAGGAGCGTTATGAGATATCAAGTCGTGAGCAAACGCGACACTGAATATCCCCTGATCAGCAGTTAATCCCATCTAATGCGAAAAATGGAGTTTCAAGTTCATGATAACCACACTACCGAGAACATTTGGCTGTGCAATGGTATTGCTCGCGTCCTTTGGATTTACGCACGCCCAAGCAGCGGACATCACTCCCGCCGAAACAAAAGCCATCGCCGAGGAAGGCTACATCTACGGTCTGCCCATCGTGATGAACTACGCGACCATGTACGACTATGCCGTGGACAAGAACTCAGGCCAGTACAAGGCACCGTTCAACCACATTCACAGCATGCACAATGTCTTCACCTACAAGGACACGGCCATCGTCTCGCCGAACAGCGATACGCCGTATTCCTTGATGTTCATGGACCTGCGTAGCGAGCCGATCGTGCTCTCGGTACCGACGGTGGAGAAACCGCGGTACTACTCGGTGCAGCTCATCGATAACAACACCAACAACTTCGGTTACATCGGCAGCCGTACCACCGGCAGCGAAGCCGGCGATTACATGCTGGTCGGCCCAGACTGGAAAGGCGTGACCCCGCCTGGCATCAAGAAGGTGTTTCACTCCCAAACACAACTCCTCTTCGCGATCTTTCGCACCCAGCTCTTCAATCCGGCGGACATGCCAAACGTCGAAAAGATCCAGTCCGGTTATGCGGCCCAGCCGTTATCGGCTTATCTCAAGCAGCCCGCGCCGCCTGCCGCGCCGGCGATCAACTTTCCGAAGTTCGACAAGGCCCTGGCCAAGACCGACTTCTTCAAGTATCTGGGCTTTGCCTTGCAGTTTGCCCCGGCCACCCCGGATGAAGTGGCGATCCGCGCGAAGCTTGCCCGTCTGGGCATTGGCGCCGGCAAGGACTTCAACTTCCAGGACCTCTCCGCCGAGCAAAAGGCCGCTGTGGTCGAGGGCATGCAGGCTGGGCATGCGAAGGTTCAGGATGCAGTCAATCATCTCGGCACACAGGTCAATGGCTGGAACATCGTGAGTTCCGGCGGTAATGCCGCGTTTTACAAGGGTGATTGGCTAAAGCGCGCCGCCATCGCACAAGCAGGCATCTATGCCAACGACGCCGAAGAGGCCACGTATCCGATGGCCAAGATCCTGTCCGACGGGACGCCGCTTGACGGCAGCAAGCACAACTACACGATCACTTTTCCCGCTGGACAGCTCCCGCCGGTCAACGCCTTCTGGTCGGTGACCATGTACGACGGCAAGTCGCAACTGCTGATCAAGAATCCGGTCAATCGCTACCTCATCAACTCGCCGATGCTGCCTGACATGAAGAAAAATGCAGACGGCTCGTTGACGCTCTACATCCAGAAGGACTCGCCCGGCGCGGACAAGGAAAGCAACTGGCTGCCCGCACCGAATGATCTGATCTACATGGTGATGCGCCTGTATTGGCCGAAGACGGAAAACCCTTCCGTCCTGCCGCCTGGCAAAGGCACGTGGAGTCCGCCGGCGATCGTTAAAATCAATTGAGCACCTAACGACCGGTGCAGCGGACGGCGCTGGCGTGCCGCCGCTGAACCGGGGCGTCAGGGTTTCACAGAGGCCCTGACGTCCGCTTTGATCACCCAAAGGCCAACGGTGGCCGCAAACCGTAGATATTGTTGTTTTGGCGTTATTTGCACGGCACTCCGTATGCCGCAATTCAACGCCATTGGATGGATCCCCCTCCTCAAGAGGGGGGCGGTGTGAGCACGGCCTGTTCACGATGCTCTTAACGCACCGTGTAAATCCTTCCACCGTCCAACAGAGAACAACAAGCATGTTTTATGAAAACATCGACACCTCCTCCATCAACGACGAGGACCTGCCGTGGGTTCCGTTCGCACCTTACAGCGATGAAATCTTCATCAAATACATCAAGTGCGACCCGGTTCGCGGGGAAACCATAACCCTGCTCAAGGCCCCGGCCGGGTCTTCTCTGCCCAAGCACCATCACTCCGGCACGGTCATCGTTTACACCATCAAGGGTGGCTGGAAATACCTGGAGCACGACTGGATCTCAAAACCGGGCGGCGTGGTGTTCGAAACCGCAGGTTCCAGCCATACGCCGATCGTGCTGACTGAATATGGCGATGAACTGATCACCTTGAACATCACCCAGGGCGACCTGCTGTATTACGACGATAACAACAACGTCGTGGCCATCGAGAACTGGAAATCCAGCGTGGATCGTTACCTGGCGTTCTGCAAAGCCAATGATATCGAGCCCAAAGACATCACCAGTTTTGCGGTCTGAGCAGCTCTCCAATCTCTCGGCCGTCCGGTGTTCGACCGGGCGGCTGCGTCGTTGCAATGAATAAAAAACGGAGACACTCATGTCCCAGAAGCTGCAACCCGCCGGACGTTTCACCCTGAAACTCTGCGCACTGTTGGCCAGCTCGGTCGCTTCCGCACAAGACTCGCTGCCCTTCCCGCCGACGCCTTCGGCCAGTGACGCCAAACCGACGCTGCAAGAATCCAAGCACCAGAAACGTCAGCAGCAATCCCGGCTTCCTGCCGAGGCCCCCAATATCCTGGTGATCATGCTCGATGACGCCGGCTTCGCGCAGTCCGACACCGTCGGCGGCGCAGTCCATACGCCGACCCTGAGTCGAGTCGCCGACAGTGGTGTGCGCTACAACGCTTTTCATACCGCTGCCATCAGCTCCGCTACTCGCGCCGCATTGCTTACCGGACGCAACCATCACCGGGTTGGCAACGGCGTCATCGCAGAGCTGGCCACTGACTGGGAAGGCTACACCGGCAAGATCCCCAAAAGCTCGGCGACCATGGCCGAGGTGCTCAAGCAATATGGCTACAGCACCGCCGCGTTCGGCAAATGGCATAACACACCACCCCTGGATACCACGGCGGCCGGTCCTTTCGATACGTGGCCGACGGCCTACGGTTTTGAACATTTCTACGGTTTCCTGGCCGGCGAAACCTCTCAGTACGAACCGCGTCTGTACCGCGACACAACGCCAATCGAACCGGCGCGAGATCCGAAATATCACCTCAGCGAAGACCTCGCCAATCAGGCCGTAAACTGGCTGCAAGACCATCAGACCTACGCGCCGGCAAAACCATTTTTCATGTATTGGACACCGGGTGCCGTACATGGTCCGCACCAGGTGAATGCGCAATGGGCCGATAAATACAAAGGCAAGTTCGACGGTGGCTGGGACGCCTATCGGGAGCAGACGTTCGCTCGCCAGAAAGCCCTGGGCTTTATCCCGCAGGACGCCGTCCTCACCCCACGCCCGGCGGAGCTCCCAGCCTGGGACAGCTTGTCTTCCGAACAGAAACAGTATCAGGCACGGTTGATGGAGGTGTATGCCGGCTTCCTGGAACATGCCGACACGCAGGCCGGCAAGATCCTCGACGAACTGGAGCGTGAAGGTAAGCGCGACAACACGCTGATCTTCTATGTCTTCAGCGACAACGGCGCTTCTTCCGAGGGGATGGAGGGCACGATTAATGAGTTGCTGGCCCAAAACGGGATTCCAGTTCCCAAAGAGCAGCAGTTGAAAGTCCTCGACGAGATGTATGGCGGCTTGTCCGCGCTCGGCGGTCCTAAACTTGAAAGCATGTACAACGCCGCGTGGGCCTGGGCAGGTTCAGGGCCATTCGTAGGCACTAAACTGGTCGCCGGCTACTTCGGTGGTACGCGCACGCCGCTGGCCGTTTCCTGGCCGAAACAGATCAAGGCCGACGCCAGAGTTCGCGCGCAATTTCACCATGTCAACGACATTGCCCCGACGGTCTACGACGTGCTGTCGATCACGCCACCCAAAGAGGTCAACGGTATCGCTCAGGACCCAATGGATGGCGTCAGCCTGCGCTACACCTTCAACGACGCTCAGGTGAAGTCGAAAAAACCAGTGCAATACTTCGAAGTCTTCGGCAGTCGCGGCGTCTACAAGGATGGCTGGATGGCCTCGGTCTTTGGCCCGCGCAAACCCTGGGTGCAAGGCTTTGCGCAGTTCATGGGCTGGAATCCGGCGAATGACCGATGGTCGCTCTACAACCTGCAAAACGACTACTCCCAGGCCAACGACGTAGCCGCGAGCAATCCGGAAAAACTTGCGGAGCTGAAGGCCGAGTTTGACGTGCAGGCCAAGGCTAACCATGTCTATCCGATTGGTGCCGGTCTCTACCCCTTCCTCGATCCGACTGCACGAATCTCCAGCAGCCAACGCGAATGGCATTTCAGTGATCGTGTCCAGCGCTTTCCGGAGTTTGCGGCTCCGAACCTGCGCAATCAGAACAGCAAAGTTGTCGTCGACGCCGAGGTTCCAGCTAACGCCACCGGCGTGTTGTATGCCTTGGGCGGAATCGGTGGCGGGGTCAGCCTGTACATGGATGACGGTTTCCTGAACTACGAGTACAACGCGCTGGCTATCTCTCGAGTGAAACTGCGTTCGGCCGAACGAGTACCCGCAGGCAAAGTCAGTATCGAAGTGCTAACGACCCTGTCGTCAGCCAAGCCCGGAGCGCCGGCCAATCTGAGCTTGCGACTTGACGGGCAGGAAGCCGCCAAAGGGGTGACACCGTTCACTCCGGCACTGACGTTCACCGCCAGCGAAACCTTCGACGTCGCTCAAGACCTCGGTTCCCCCGTCACCCTGGACTATTTCGAGCGTGCGCCCTTCGCATTCAATGGCAAGGTCAAGGATGTACACGTGACGTATTTGCCTTGACCCTCAATGCCGCCCGGATAACCGGGCGGCAGACTGATGACTCCCGGATCCTGCCCCCATGCCTACCCACGAATCCCCGCCCCAGGGCTTGCATCTCATGGCCAAACCCGTCGGGCCGATCTGCAACCTCGATTGCAGCTACTGTTTCTACCTCGAAAAAGAACAGCTTTACCCCCCTCGGGAACGCTTCAGCATGACCGACGAGGTACTGCGTCTGTATGTGCAGCGCTACATCGAGGCCCAGCCCACGCCTGAGGTCGAATTTACCTGGCAAGGCGGCGAACCGACGTTACTGGGGTTGGATTTTTTTCAACGAGCGGTCCTGTATCAACGCCAGTTCGCAGGGAACAAAGTCATTCGCAACACGCTGCAGACCAATGGCACGTTACTCAATGACGACTGGTGCGCGTTCCTCGCCCGTGAACGCTTCATGGTGGGGATCAGCCTCGATGGCCCGCGATTCGTTCACGACCTCTATCGCCCCGACAAGCGCGGACGCTCCAGTTTCGATGACGTGATGCACGGTCTCGAACTGCTCAAGCAGCATGACATCGACTTCAATGTGTTGGTTACCGTGGCGCGCGATGTCGCCAGATTTCCCTTGGAAATCTATCGATTCCTCAAGTCTGAGGGCGTTCGTCATATTCAGTTCAACCCCGTGGTGGAACGCAAGCCCAGCGCCTCACAGGTCAGTCTGGGTCTGCATTTCGCTATCCCGCCGGAATTGCGCTTGCACGTGGTGCCGGAGCCCGCGATGGTGACGGAGCAAACGGTCGCCCCCGAGGCCTATGGCGATTTTCTCATCACGATTTTTGACGAGTGGGTGCGCCAGGATGTCGGGGAGGTTCATGTCATGAACTTCGAATGGGCACTGGCCTCATGGTGCCAGCTGCCGGCCTCGGTGTGCCTGTTCAGCCCGCGCTGCGGCAAAGCGGCGATCGTGGAACACGATGGCAATGTCTACTCCTGCGATCACTACATGTATCCCGAGTATCTGCTGGGCAACCTGAAGACCGATGATCCTGCCGTGCTACTCGCCTCTGCTGCGCAACAAGCCTTTGGCGCCGCCAAGGAAGAGACACTGCCGACGTATTGCCAGCAGTGCGATTACCGCTTCGCCTGCCATGGCGAATGCCCGAAAAACCGCTTCATGAATGCGCCCAATGGCGAGCCGGGTCTGAACTACCTGTGTCCGAGCTACAAGAAATACTTTCGTCACCTGACGCCCTACATGAACGCCATGGCCCAACTGGTCAGCCACAACCAACCCGTGGCGTTGATCATGCAGGCCTTCGCCGGCCCGCTGATCGTGCCCCTGGATAAATAGCCTTTCAGCTCTGAAATCTGAAGTCGCGAAACTGTTCGCGAAGCTTCATCTTTTGCAATTTGCCGGTGGCGGTATGCGGCAGCGCTTCGACGAAGGCCACATCGTCCGGCAGCCACCATTTCGCCACGCGGCTTTGCAACACCGTCAGCAGATCGTCTTTGCTCGCGGTTCTACCAGGTTTGAGCACCACCACCAGCAACGGCCGCTCCTGCCATTTGGGATGAGGGATGCCAATCACCGCCGCTTCGGCGACGGCCGGATGACTGACAGCGGCATTTTCCAGATCAATCGAGGAAATCCACTCGCCACCCGACTTGATAACGTCCTTGGCGCGGTCGGTGATCTGCATGTAGCCGTCAGTGTCGATCGTTGCGATGTCACCGGTATCGAGCCAGCCCTCGCCATCAAGAATCTGCCCTCCTTCGCCGCCGTAATACTGGCTGGCGATCCATGGTCCCTTGACCAGTAGAAGACCGCTTGCCTTGCCGTCTCGCGGAAGTTCAGCGCCTTGCTCGTCGACAATCTTCATCGACACCCCAAACAACGCCCGCCCTTGTTTGGCCTGCAGGTCGAGCACTGCTTCCAGCGGAGCATCACGGTGTTTGGGCAGCGGATTGCAGATGGTGCCCAGCGGGGACATCTCGGTCATCCCCCAGGCATGCAAAACACGCGCATTGAAACGGGTTTCAAACGTATCGACCTGGCTGCGCGGCGCGGCGGCTCCGCCGATCACCACCCGGTTCAGGCACAGCTCTGTCGCCGGTTGCAAAGCCTGTGTCTCGACATGCTGTTGCAACATCATCCACACCGTCGGCACACCCAGCGCCAGGGTCACCTGTTCATCCCGCATCAGCGTGTAGAGGCTCTCGCCGTCAAGTGCGGCGCCCGGTAACACCAATTTTGCGCCACACATTGCGGCGGCATACGGCATACCCCAGGCATTGACGTGGAACATCGGCACGACCAACAACGCTGAATCCGCCGCCGATAGACCGAAACCATCCGAGGTACACAGCGCCAGCGAATGCAGGATCGAAGAACGGTGCGAATACAGCACACCCTTGGGATTGCCAGTGGTGCCCGAGGTGTAGCACATGGACGACGCCGTGCGCTCATCGAACTCAGGCCAGATGAAGTCATTGCTGTGCCCGGCGATCAGGTCTTCGTAGCACATCAAGCCAGGCACATCGATTGCCGGCATTTGCTCCCGCTCACACAGAGCGATGAACGCTTTGACTGTCTTCAGGCGCGGCGCGATCTGCTCGACCAACTCAGCGAACGACAGGTCGAAAAGCAGGTACTGATCCTCGGCGTGGTTGGCGATGAATTCGATCTGCTCGGGGAACAGCCGCGGGTTGATCGTATGCAGTACCGCGCCCATGCCCGACACACCGAAATACAATTCCATATGCCGGTAACCGTTCCAGGCCAGGGTGCCGATTCTGTCGCCGGGTTGTACACCCAACGCAACCAGCGCATTGGCCACTTGTTTAGCGCGTTCGCCGATGTCGGCGTAAGTGCAGTGATGCACCGCTCCATCTGCCATGCGCGAGGCAATTTCGGTGTACGGATGCGCCTTCAGCGCATGTTCCAGAACGGAAGAAATCAACAGCGGTTGATCTTGCATCAAGCCCAGCATGGTTTGTGTTCCTTTTATTCTTGTTTGATGTCGATGTTTCAGAAGCGGCAGAGACTCACAGGTAGCCGAGCGGATAAAGCATGCAAGCAGCCGCTTCAAGGAGCACGACGGAGCAGGAAATACGACAGCGCCGGGATCAGCACCAAGGCGCCGACCATGTTCCAGATGAACATGAAGGTCAGCAGGATGCCCATGTCGGCCTGGAACTTGATCGGCGACCAGGCCCAGGTGATGACGCCCGCCGCCAGGGTGATGCCGACCAGCGCCACCACTTTGCCGGTGAACGCAACGGAGTTTTTGTAGGCTTCGGTCAACGACAGACCGGCACGCTGCTGAGCCAACTGAACACTGAGCAGGTACAGCGCGTAATCGACACCGATGCCGACACCCAAGGCAATCACCGGCAAGGTCGCGACCTTCACGCCCATGCCCAGCCAGACCATCAACGCCTCGCAGAGAATCGACGTCAGCATCAACGGCACGACCGCCACCACCACCGCTCGCCAGCTGCGGAAGGTGATGAAGCACAGCACGATCACCGCGCCATACACGTAGAACAACATGGTGCGATTGGCGTCGCGCACGACGATATTGGTCGCCGCTTCGATCCCGGCGCTACCGGCGGCGAGCATGAACTGCCGATCGTCGTTGCTGTGTTCACGGGCGAACTGATCGGCCACTTTGACCACGTGATCGAGGGTTTCGGCCTTGTGGTCGGAGAGATAAGCGATCACCGGCATCATCGAACAGTCACTGTCGAACAGTTCCGGGTTGTTCACCGAGGCCTGCTGCGCGCCGTAGTTGAGCACGTTCTGGTTGCGCGCTACGGTCAGCATTTTCGGGTTGCCTTCATAGGAACCCGCCGTGATCTGGCGCACAGCGTTGACCAGCGACACGGTAGTCTGCACGCCCGGTTGCTGTTGCAGCAGCCAGCCGAGACGATCGGCTTCCACCAGGGTTTCGTACTTCAGGCAACCTTCGCTGGCTGTTTTGACCATGACCGCAAACTGGTCGCTGGACAGCGAATAGTTGGCAGTGATGTAGGCGTTGTCGCGGTTGTAACGTGAGTCGGCGCGCAGTTCGGGTGCGCCCGGATCGAGATCACCAATCTTCAACTGCGTGCTGACCATGAAGCCACCTGCCGCCAGCAACCCGGCCACCACCACCGCCACCGTCGCCCAGCGACGCTCGGTAAAGCGGTCAAGCAGGCTCCACACATTACCCAGCCCTTTTCCATTCACCTCCTGCCGTTCCTGACGCAGGCTGCGCGCCGCCGCCTTGGGACTGACACCCCAATAAGACAGCAGCACTGGCAGCAGCACCAGGTTGGTGAAGATCAGCACCGCCACGCCAATGCTGGCGGTGACGGCCAGGTCCTGGATCACCGGAATGTCGATCAGCATCAGTACCGCAAAACCCACGGCATCGGCCAGCAATGCGGTCAGTCCGGCCAGGAACAGACGGCGGAAGGTGTAACGCGCGGCGACCAACTGATGGGTACCGCGTCCGACGTCCTGCATGATCCCGTTCATTTTCTGCGCACCGTGGGATACCCCGATGGCGAATACCAGAAACGGCACCAGAATCGAAAACGGGTCGAGTGCATAACCGAACAAGGTGATCAGGCCCAGTTGCCAGACCACCGCAACCACCGAGCACAGAATCACCAGCGCGGTGCTGCGCACGCAACGGGTAAAGCCAAAGATGATGGCAGTAGCGATCAGCGCTGCGGCGCCGAAGTACATCATGATCAGCATCAGGCCATCGATCAGATCGCCCACCAGTTTGGCGAAACCGATCACGCGGATCTTGATCGGGCCTTTGCCCTCTTCACCGGCGAGGTGTACCGCGCTACTGCCGGCAAACTCAAACTTGTTGCGTAGCTGCTCTTCAAGCATCCGCGAAAAATGGTGATAGTCGATTGCGGCGCCCGTGACCGGATCCTTCTCCAGCAGCGGCACCACAATCATGCTCGATTTGAAATTATTGCCGACAAGACTGCCGATGATGCCGGAACGGGCGATGTTCAAGCGCAGTTGCTCGACCCCACTGGCCGAGCCGTCGTAGGAGTCCGGCATGACCGGGCCACCACGGAAGCCCTCCTCCGTGACCTCGGTCCAGCGCACGGCAGGCGTCCACAATGACTTTATCCAGGCCCGGTCCACGCCCGGGGTCAGGAACAAGGTGTCATTAACCTGCTTGAGCACCTCCAGGTATTTCGGGTCGTAGATGTCGCCGTCGGTGTTTTCCACCACCACCCGAACCGTATTGCCCAGCCCGCGTAACGCCTGACGATTCTCAAGGTAGTTTTTGATGTACGGCTGACTCTGCGGAATCATCTTTTCGAAGCTGGCATTGAGCGTCAGCCCAGTGGCCGCGAAATAGCTCAGCAATACCGTCACGATCAGGCAGGTCAGCACCACCAGCAGGCGGTTGTTGAAAATCAGGCGTTCAAGGACATTGCCGGAGCGTGCATCGAAGCCCTTCAGCTCTCGGATCACCGGCATCGTATCGAGGTTGTAGTTACCCATGAAGTGGCTCGTCTCTTTTTATTATGTGGGATGTGGGCTCATTCGAAGGGCAACTGGCGCAAGCCCCGTGCGCCCGCGACCACCACGACGTCTGATGCGATGGCCTGCGCCGCAGCGGCGGGCCCCAGGCGGTCTTGTGGCTTTAGCGTGAAACTGGCGCCGTCGTCGGTGCTGACAAGCACATGCCCGGCCTGGCTGACCAGGATGATTCGGCCGTCGGCGGTGATCGTGCTCGCGGTGATGCTTGAGGAAAGCCCCACTTCAACCTTGTCCCAGTTCACGCCGTGATCGACGCTGCGATAAACATTGCCCCGCAGGCCATAAACGAGCACCGAGCCCGGCTTGCCGGTGATGCCGAAATAGCTGCCGCCGTAGGGCGTCGGGAGGTTGATGAAGCGTTGCGTTGCCGGGTCCAGTTTCAATACCAGGCCTTGTTCGCCGACAATGAACAGGTCATCGCCGATTGCTCGTATCCCGTAGAAATTCAGTGCTCCCGGATTGTCGGTGCGATCCATCAACGGCACCCAGTTTCGGCCGCCGTCTTCAGTGCGGAAAATCAGATTGAACGCGCCGACGATATATCCGGTTTTATCATTGGCGAACCAAACGTCCAGAAAAGGTTTGTCAGCCCCTTCATCGACCATTCGTTGAGCCTCGGCCAATAACGCATCATTGGGCTGTTGCCCTTCTTGCTTCTGAAAATGTTCGAGCATGATCTGCCCCACCTGACGGCCATCGAGCTGACGCTTCCAGGTTTCACCCCTGTTGTCGCTGTGCAACACAATGCCGTCGTGCCCGACCGCCCACCCCTGCGTCGGGCTCGGAAAATGCACGGCCACCAGATCGGAACTCACCGGCACTTCTGCCTGGTGCCAGCGGACGCCGTTGTCATCGGAATAAAAAATATGGCCGCGTTGGCCCACGGCGACCAGGCGCTGACCTGCACGGGTCAACCCGGTGAACACCCCGCCAATCGCCTTGTCACTCTGAATCGCGGGGCTCGACAGCACGTCGACAAAGTCAGCGGCGACGACGGATCTGGTGAATGGGGCAGCCAACGCCAAAATTAGCGCAGTGAGCGCAATCCATCTAAATGTATTCATGAGGTCTACTCGGCAAAAAAGCCGCCGAACAGTGCGATACACACTGTCGGCGACAAGAAAACACCTGCGTTATGGCTCAGCGAATACCCGTGCCGGCCAATGACTCAGGTGCCCATTGCGCTTTCGAAAGCGGGTCGATGTACTTGACGCCGCCGTACGGCCCGTAGATGCCGGTGATGTTGTAGCTGCCAGAGACCAGGTCATAAATCATGTGGTTATCGGAGTTCGGCGCCTGCACGTCATAGCTGTATGCCATGTGTGCAAAGGACCCGCGGTACAGCTTGCCGCTGGCGTCATATTCATCCGAAGCCAGGGCGATCCAGCTGTCTTCGTCGAGGTAGAAGGTGCGCTTGCTGTAGATGTGGCGTTTGCCCGGTTTCAGCGTGGCTTCGACCACCCACACGCGGTGCAACTCCCAGCGCATCAGGTCCGGATTGACGTGATGCGGCGTGGTGATATCCGCAGCAACCTTGTGATAGTTCAACTTGTACGTGTTGTAAGGAATGATCATTTCCTTCTTGCCGACGAGTTTGAAGTCGTAACGGTCCATTGCGCCGTTGAATACCCAGGCATCGTCATAGGTCGAAGCGCCGGCCGAGCCAGGGTTTGGCGTGTCGTAGGCGATATCCGGTGCGAGTTTCACGCGGCGCTGACCTGGCAGGTATTGCCAGCCACGACGCTCCATTTTCAGAGGGTTGACGGCATCCTGCACCAGGATGGCTTCGCCTGCGCGACGGGCCGGGGCCTGGTAGTAAAGTTTGGTCTTGAAGAACAGATCCGTTTCTTTCGCCGGGTCCATACGCTTGGGATCGTACAGCGGGTATTCCAGATAGGCATTACCGGACGTGGCCAGAATTGCCCTCCCGGAACTGTCGACGTTCCAGGAGTCATATTTCAAATTGGTGGCATACCCCTGATACCGCAGCAAGTGGTTCCACATGGCCTCATAGCCATCTTTCGGGATCGGGAACGGAACGCCCGGCAACGCGTTCTCCAGTGCTACCCCGCCTTCGAGTGTTTTAGTGCCGACGGCGTTTTTTGCGGTGTTATCCAGCAACCGTTGAGGCAGCGCAACGCTGCGATGAGTCGGAAACACATCGACCCGGAACGTCGGGTAACGCTTGAGCAGTTCTTGCGTGGTTGCGGTCAGTTTGTCGGTGTATTGACTGACGTTTTTGCCATCGACGACAACGCGTGGCTTGTCGGCCTCATAAGGGTCCGGACGGAACGAACTACCCGGTTGAAAACTGGCCGGCGCCGTAGTGAGACCGCCGGTGTAGGGCGGAATGGTGTTGTCGGCATTGCCGGTCTTTTCAGCGCCGACGCCTGTCAGGCTGTTGCCGAGTCTGGCTGCTTCATCGGGGGACACGGCTGCGTGTGCCGCACCCGCGATGGCAACGGTCAAGGCAGTGAACAAAAGCGTATTGACGAACTTCATGGAGTGACTCCTGCTATCAAGCAAAGACTTCGATCAAATGGTCGTTTTGAAGGTCAAAGTGACCATGCCCCGATCCTTGAGCTGAGGCTGAGTACCGCCAAAAGCAGTGGTCTGCCCCGGTACGCAGTTGTATTGGCCGTTGGCCCCTGGTGCGGCACCCTCGCCCTGTGCACCTGCACCACCGGCTGAGCCGCAGGTGTCGAACGGACCAAAGTTGTCCACGTACTTCAGGTCAAACCGGTACTGGTTGTGCACGTCCATGCCAACGCCCACCGAGTAACTGCCGGAGTCCTTGTTACCCCCGAGCTGAACCGACGAGTTGCCCGCAAGGCCGACGCTGTAGTTGGCCGGCAGGTACATATCGATGCCGGGGAACACCTGATACCAGGTCGGGTTGAAGTTGACGCCCAGGACGTAGTTGTCCTTGGTGACCTTGTCGACACCGCGATACCAGTCTTCGCCTTTGAACAGCTGCTTGTTCTCGGTGACGTCCAGCCAGCGGCTGTAGGCGACTTCAACCAGCAAGGTCGAACTGTCCCAGACCGGTGTCGCACCGAAAGTGGTCAAGCCGTTGAGCACCGCGTGCACGGTGTTGCCCCGGGCCACGCCGTTATCACCATCAAAGCTGCTGATGAAGCCAGGCAAACCGGCAGCACCGGCTACCGGATTGACCGTTGCCGGCACGCTGGCCAGCGGCATGTTGTGGCGATAGTTCAGGTCGAAACCGACGCTGACACCTTCGATGCTTTTCGACAGGCTGATGCCGTAGATATCGATGTCGTCGACATAGAACTGGTTGTAGCTGCCGGCATTGCCGGAGATCAGTTGCGCAGGGCCGACCGCCGTTGGCTGCAACACCAGGTTGGGCAGAATGTCGGAGGTTTTGCGGTAGTAGAAACCCAGCGTACCCTGCAGCCATTCCGGGCTCCACTTGGCCATCAGGCCAAAGTCACCCTGGTTGTCCGGGGTAAACGTATGCCCGTTGGACAGCCGTAAAAACTGGTTGGCACCCAGTGGGCCAGGTGTGCCGAACAGCGGGTTTCGGCCGCCGATCAACGACAGGTTGTGCCCGCCATTTTGAATGCCGTCGTTGAACCCCAGATAAGTGCCCGACTCCGGCAACCGCGCGGCGTCCCAGTCCAGGAAGTACTGCGCGGCGAGGGTCAGTTCCGGGTTGACCGTGAGGCTGGTGGACAACTGATTACGCGGAATGAACAGTTCTTTGGCTTCTGTTCCCGGGACCGCCAGCGACTTGGAAATATCCAGACCGGACTGGCCATAACTATTGCTATGGGCAAAGGCGAGGATGCTTTCACCCCAGTAAACGGTGTGCTTGCCGAGCTTGCCGCTGAGCAGTGACTCATCGCCGACTTCCGTGCTGCCAAACACGAAGGCATCAAGGATTTCCGAAGAAGGACCGTTGTAATACCGATCGGCGTAACCGCTTTGATGACGAGAGTCCGGCTTACCGTTGTTGAGCTGATTGGTCGAGGCGTTATCGCTGCCAATATCGTCGTAGGCGTGGTCGTACCAGGTGTTGGCGCTGACACGGAAACCGACTTTTTCTTTGTAAACCACGTCCAGTTCGGTCAGCACATCCAGTCGTTGAGAAACGGGACTGCCGGAGGAGAAGTTGCGATCCCCGTCATTGTTGTTCCACGAATTGGCCAACTTGCTGCTGGGGGCTTCCACGCGCTGGGCGTAGTTGAACTTCAGCGTGTTGTCGAAGCGAACCGCAAAGTCTTCATTCCCCGTGTTGATCTCCACAGCCCCTACGGGCGCGATGCCCAGGCCGGTGAGAATGGCGGAGGCCAACAACCCTTTGCGAAGGTTTGCATGGCAGATCTTATTATTTTTGTTCATCTAGCTTGCCACCTGCTCTATGGTTTACGAAAAGTCATGGGTTGAATCACGGCGTAGTGAGCCTCCTCTCAGGTGCGCTGCAAAAGGGTGACCGACACCGCCCGGCCCAGGGCGGTGCTATGTTGTAAAGCCGTGCGGGCACCAGCAATTTGCCTGCCGTCGGCCACGCCGCGCAGTTGCCAGACCAACTCGACCAGTTGCGCCAACCCGGTGGCACCCGGGGCGTGACCACGTCCCAGCAAGCCACCCGATGGGCACACCGCATTCATCTGTCCTTTCAGGCGGTGTCCTTGCTGCACGAATCGATCGATCTCGTCCTCCCGGCAAAAGCCCAGCGCGGCGCTATTGACCATGAAGTCGCCGACGCTTTGGTCGTGCAGTTCAACCACGTCGATGTCTTCCGCACCGAGGCCCGCCTGCTGATAGGCCAACTGCGCGACTCGCCGGGTGGTCGCCTGTCCGAGCACATCCAGCACGCAACCCGTTTCCTGCTCTGAAGCGCTGTCACTGCCCCTGACACTGGCCAACACGGTGACGTCCGCCCGAGCGCCGAAACGCAGGGCGAAGGCCGGGGTACAGAGCAGGATGGCCGCCGCACCGCAGGCGGGCGGGCACAGATAAGGCGGGAGCCAGCCGTCGCGATCCGGCACTCGGTTCAACACGGCGTAGGGATTGCGCCCGGCCTGGGCCCGTGCCCGCTCAAGCACTTGATCGAAGCTGCTTTGAGCAATGCCCATGCGTGTCAATAACCAACTGGTTTGGGCCGCGAACAGCAGCGCCGGTTGTTGTCGACGCTCGATAAAGCCGATGGGGTTCTCATCCTGCCTGAGCGTTGCCGACTCATCGCGAGCGAGATCTTTCAAACCGAAAAACTCACGATTGGAGATGTGTGCCGGCATGCACTCGACACCCACCAACAGGACACATTCAGCCTGGCCGCACAGCAGGCTATTGCGGGCCAGATGGAAAGCACTACTGGCCGACGCACAGCCATCGCCGAGGCTGAAAGTCGGCACCCCCGAGTAGCCAATCTGCGACAACATTTGCTCGGCGATACCGGCTTCTGCGTGTACGCAGGAAGTAAACACCTGGTCGACCAGGTCATAGTCGATCCGCGCATCGGCCAGCGCTGCACGAATAGCTTGCCCCGCCAATGCCGCATGACTGTCAGAGCCACCCAGCGGTAGAAACGGCACCATTGCTGCACCGGCGATCAGCACTTTTACAGACATAAACCTGCTCCCACTCACCGATACGTTGGTGCTTTTGTGGATTCAGACTATTGCGAAGTCGAAAAGCGTACCCCCCCATTGACTGGGGGGGTGGCTGGAAATCGGATTAGGGGGGGAGTTAAAGGATGATCCGAACGGATCACCTCGGGTGGTGAGTTCGCATCAGCTCGCTGTCTCGAGAATTCCCAGCATGTATGCGCGCGCGACTACATGCTGTCTTGTGCCGGCCTGGAATTTTCCAAACAGGTTTTTCAGGTGCCACTTCACGGTTTCCTCGCCGACATTCAGCGCCAGGGCGATTTGCTTGTTGGACAGGTTGCGAGCCAATAGCTGCAACACCTCGCGCTCCTTGGGCGTCAAGAGACGACTCGGGGACACGCTCAAGGGGGTGGATTCCGGTCGCGGAACAGGTGCGGGCGTAGAGGTCGCCGCAAGCAAATTGACGGTATCACGCTGGAGCGCCTGCTTCCATTTGATAAGGTCCGGATGGGTGTCCTGCACCACGCGTAACATACCGTTTTCTTGCGCGAGGCTGACAGCCTCCAGCAAATAGTCGGTGCCGCCCTGTCCGGTCGCCCGAAGTGCCAGCGCCCTGAGCAGCTTGATCTGCACGATGTCTCGCCCACGACGCAGGTATTCGGCTGTTTCGCCAACCCTGTCCAGCACCGCCAGCATCGCCTCCCAGTCACGTTGGGCCAGTAAGGCATAAGCGTTGGCTACCCCGGCCAGCAAGTCCAGCTCCGGCCCCAGCAACCCTGCTCGCTCACGGGCAATAACCGGCGTGAAACTGTCCAGCCGGCGCCATAATGCCTGACAGGTATCGCTGCGTCCCTGCAAGGCATGCAGGCGTATTTGCTCTCCCAGGGAGGCAATGCAGAATCGTGGAATATTTCGCTCTTCTCCAAGGGCGAATAACGCCTCGAGCAGATCCTGCCCGCGATGCCCCTGCCCCTGAAGTGAGGCCAGTCGAGAGGCGGCGAGGAAACCCTGCACAATCGCATCGGGAGAGGCCAATCGCTCAACGATATCCAGCCTGTTCGCCAGCACCGTAGCGGTCTCCTGGACTTCCCCCTGTTCCAGCAACACCGTCGCCAGAGCGCTCGCTAACATGACCGCCACCGGACTGCGCCGACCGATGTCCCGTTCGGCATGCAACAGGCTGTCGTGCAACGCAGTACGCGCCGACACCATTCGACCCTCGTATAAATAGGCAAGACCGACCACCCACTCGCCATACCCGCGTATGGCATCAAGGCCAGTACTAGCCGCGTAACGCGGTGCTCGCTGAAGGATTCGTCGGGCTTTCTCCGGTTGTCCCTGCAACAGCGTCAGCCGGGCGATCTGGCTCGCGACAATCGCTTGCACCTTGATCGAGAATGAAGGCAATCGATCGACCCAAGGCATGATGAGTTCATGCGATTGATCCGGATGGTCCGCAAAGTAGGCGGCGGCGGCGGCGATGGCGGCCGCTTCACAACGTGTCGCCTCGTCGGCGGACGGATGCTGTTTAATGGCAGCAATCAATTGCGCGGCTTCTGCCTGACGCTCTCCCATGGCTAAAGTCCAGGCCGCCGCCAGGCAGATGCGCGGATGCGACAACACGTCAGCGGGACCAAGCTCCTCGACCCACTCCAGCACCCGACTGAACTGCCCTTGCAACATGACTTCGTACAGGCAATTGCCGATCAACGTATAGGCCGGTTGGGGCATGCCGGCCAACAGATATTGCCGGGCGGCCTGCTCCAGGAAACCGTGGTGCTCCAGCCACACAGCACCGCGCCGGTGATAACCCTGACGTTCCTCCAACGGCAAGTCGGCAAAACGACCGAGCAGAAATTCCCGCGCCAATGGATGGATGCGCACCCAGTCACTGTCGATGCTTTCAACAAAAATCGGTGTCGAGGCACATAACTCCTTCAGCAACTCACCCGAGCAAGCGTTGCCCGTCAGCGCCTCGCATAACAAGGGCTGGACCATTTCCAACACTGCAATGCCGGTCAGAAAGCGAACCTGCTCCTCCCGAAGATGTGCGAGTAAACTGTCGACGAAATAACGCTGGATATCACCCAGGCAAGTCGACAACTCTTCGACTGCCGCACTCCGATTCGGGCTCTTCTCCAACGCCGAAATCGCTAATTGCAGACCAAGCGGCCAGCCTTCGGTTATCTCGTGCAGTCGCACGCAGAGGTCGGCATCAACCCTTGTGCCGAAACGGTCATTGAGGATGGCGATCGCCTCTTCCACATTCAGCCGTAAAGCCGCAGTCATGATCGTCGTGAAAAGCCCTCTTGCCGCGAGGTCCGCCACCTGCAGATTCAACCGTGTGCGAGAGGCCATGATGATGCGCAAATTGGCCGGCGCGTTGTGCAGCAGGTACGTCAGGGAGTAACGGATCGTCAGCTCGGGCAGGGTATCCACTTCATCCAGAATCAATACGGTTTCGCTACCCAGATCGGCCACTTCCGCCAACCACTGCGTCAGCCCTTCCTGTTCGTCACGCCCCAGTCCCGCAATAGGTTCGAATGCGCGGGCAAACGATGGCCGACCGCTGCCAATTGCCATGGCAACTCCCAGCCCCTGGACAAAACGCGCACCATCATCCTGTGCATCCAGCGTCATCCAGGCCACCACGGCGCCGTGAGACAAACATTCACGACGCCATTGGGTCAGCAGAAAGGTTTTGCCGAAGCCTGCCGGCGCTTGAACGGCGATCACCACTTTGTCTGTCAGTTCCTGGGTCTGGATACCCAGGCGGTTTCGCATCCGTGCTGATTTCTGACTACGCGGCGGTGTGGTTTTGAGGATCAGTTGGGGTTCTATGCAATCCATTTCTTTCAGACCCTGGTGGTTGATAGACGCCTACCCAAGGAGCGTCTGAAGGTCGCTGGATACAGTTCCAAACGGTCGAACACTACCATGGAATGGTCCGGGGGTTTGAACCCCGGTGCAATCCAACGCAAGCCGCTTGCGTACTTTCGGTGCCGTGACCTGCTCGCCACGCAAAAGAATCCGCTACCTTCCAGCCAGGGCTCTGTATTCGGCCGGTGTACTGGCGTGCGCAACCTTGAACGCTGCCGTCAGGTGGCTCTGAGAACTGAAACCACACTCCAGTGCCACATGCAAAATAGGTAGATCGGTCTGCATGAGCAAATCACGTGCATGTTCCAGTCGTACATTCATCACATAGCGATGGGGCGGCATACCCATGGCGCGCTGAAACAGCCGTCGGAAATGAGCCGGGCTGACACCCGCCTGGCCAGCCAGCGTGCTGATCGACAGTTCCTGCCCCAGATGCTCGCGAATGAAGACCAGTACCGTATGCAGGCGCGCCAGATGAATATGCGGCGGATAAATACCTCTGCTCGCGTCAACTCGTAGCGCACGATACACCTGCTCAAGCATGACCATGGCCAATCTTGCCATGAACCCCTGATCAGCCCCTTTCCCAAGACTTAGCTCATCCATCAATTGCCGGGCCGCCGCGCTCACCAAACCATCACTGACGGGCAATGGCGCCTGCGCGCCAGCGCATAGCTCACGCAATTGTCGAAACACGCCATCAGTGCGCTCGGGCAGATAAAAAACCGCGAAATCAATGCTGCCGGAATAGTGCCATTGAGTGGCACAACCTGCAGGCAGCAGCATTGACAAGCGGGGCATCGATGTTGAGCGCAACTCGCCCCCTGCCCCCTCATCCGCCCGCGAGCCACCGAACTGGGTCAGCAGGGCCATGAAGTCAACGGGCGGGACGGATAAATCAGTCGTATGCAAGAAATAGCGCTCCGCATACAAGGGGATTTCACTGCACACCAGGCCGCCCAGCAAGGGCAATCCCAGTGTTTCATGGACCTGTTGCTGCGGATTCATGGGCATCTCGGGATGAGCATATTTTGACAAATATGACCGCTTTTCAGGTGAGTTGTCGATGTCGGGAAGAACAATAATCGGCCAAATATTCCGCCACTCGCCTTAATGCGAGGCGGGCACAACCGCTCGCCCGCATAACTGATCACAGCCAGGAGAACAGCGTGAGCAAGAAGACCGTCACTGTATTCGGCGCCACCGGGACTGCGGGCATCGCCTGCGTCAATGAGTTCATTCGCCAGGGCCTGGTCAATATCAATGTACTGGCGCGCCGCTCCGGCCAGATGGAACGCTCATCGTCGGGCATCAGCAAGAGTGAGGCGCAAAAACAGCTGCAGTACGCCGAATGGGCGCGTCAGGGCGTGACCATCAAGGAGGTCGACGTCACCATTGCCGAAGCGCTGGTCCCGGCGCTGCGCGGCACCGACTACCTGGTGTCCTGCGTCCCCCTCTACGCCACCGAATCGCAGATGCCGCTGATCTTTGCCGCCAAGGAAGCCGGGGTCGAACGCTTCGTGCCATCCGAGTACGGCGCGATCTACGAGTTCGAGCAGTTCTGGCAGACCGACACCACGCACCGCTTGATGGCCCGGCAGAAGGCGTTCATCCGGCGCATGATCGAATTGGCCGGCATGGACTACACCATCATTCCGGCTGGTGCCTGGATCGAGTACTACATGCTCGAGCCGGTGATGGTGATGGGCGATCCCGACGCCAGGCTGTCCTGGTCGACCGGCGCGGATGTCGGTCGCATCATTCCGCATGTGCTGGCCCACCCGGCCTCGCGCAATGCGATCTGTCCAGTCGCGGCCACGGCCTGGTGTTCGTGGAACGAGCTACTGGCCGCGCGCGAACAAGCCATGGGGCGCCCGATCGAGCGTAACGAGTTGACGCCCGAGCAGTGGCGCGCAGCCTACGCGGCTTCCCGTCCCGGTGCCATCCAGACCCTGCTGGCGATCGGCGTCGCCATGGTCGATACCCCAGCGGGCATGTCGCTGTGCGGCCACTGGAACAAGACCTTCCTCCCCGAGTTCAAGGGGACGCCGTTGCAAGAACTGTTCGTCGACACCGTAGAGCCTTTCGTCGAGGCCACGCGCGCCACGCTGATCGCCGCCGGCGAACTGCCGGCCGACGCCTGACGCGTCTCGAAAACCAGAGTGCAGGCCATAAGAAAAACCGAGTGATATGACGAGGCCCATCATGAAACTAAGCAACCGGATCAACCTGCCTGACATTTCAATAACCGGCTTTGAAACGCCCCTGAACGAGGTCGAGCGCGGCATCCAGGACAGCGTGCATCGCTTTGCCAGGGATTTCATGCGTCCCCTCGGCCAGGAACTCGACAAGATGACCGCAGAGCAGGTGGTCGCCCCCGGCTCGCCGTACTACAGCCTGTTCAGCGAAGCCGCCAAGTTGGGCCTGAGTTCCGATCTGCTGGCCGAACTGCCGCCGGAAACGGCTGTACGCGTCGAGTCTATGATCGGCGAGGAAATGGGCTGGGGCGATGCCGGCCTGGCGGTTTCCCTGGGCGTCAGCACCTTCCCGAACGAGATGGCCAAAGCCTTAGGGAACCAAGAGCTGATCGATCTGAGTGCCGGGAAAATCGGCTGCTGGATGATTACCCATCCGGACAAGGGCACTGACGCCGGCGCCTTCGACATGCAGCGCGACTGGGTGCCGGGGCAGTTGGGTAACAAGGGCAATCTCTTCGCCAAGGTCGGCGAGCACGAGATCGTCATCAACGGCCAGTGCTCGGCCTGGGTGTCCAACGGCGCGGTGGCCCAGGTGGCTCTGGCCTACATGACCGCCGACTATGGCAACGGCTTCTACGATGCCAATGGCTTGCCCTATGGCATCTCCGTCATCGTGCCCCTGGACTTGCCCGGTGTCAGCAAGGGCAAGCCGCTGGAGAAGATCGGCCAACGCGCGCTGCCGCAGGGCGAGGTGTATTTCGACAACGTGCGGATTCCCAAGCGCTTCGCCGTGGCCTTGCAGGACGAGTACTACGGCAACGTCGCTTCGACCTGGTCGTTCGCCGGCACCCACATGGCGCAATGGTTCACCGGCGTGGCACGTTCCGCCTTCGAACTGGCCCTCGCCTACTGCCATGAGCGCAAGCAGGGTGGCCAACTGCTGATCAACCACCAACTTACCCGCTACCGCATCGGCGACATGATGCGTCGTGTCGAGCTTTGCCGGGCTGTCGCCCGCCGCTCCCTGGCCTATGCGCGCCTGTCCCCGCAGGGGCACCCCTGTGCCACGGCTTCCAGCAAGGTCACCGTGACCGAAGAGGCCATGCGCGTAGTCAGCGATGCCTTGCAGCTGTTTGGTGGCAACGGCCTGACCCGCGAGTACCCCATGGAGAAGTTGTTCCGCGATGCCCGCGCCGCGCTGATCGAGGACGGCGAGAACATGATGCTCACCACCCGCCTTGGGTTCCTTGTCCAGGAGCTCTACGAAGACGGCTGGCCCCAGTACTGATCCAAAACCCGACTGACAATAAACTTTGGAGATAATAGAAATGGCTAAATTCCCCGTAGTTGTCTATGGCGCCAGTGGCTACACCGGCATGCTGACCATGGACTGGCTGATCGACCAGAACATCCCCTTCACCGCTGTGGCGCGCGATGCCAAGCGCGCGCAGGAAATGATGGCGCAACGTGTGGTACGCCTGGAGTCCGCGACCTATGAAATCATCGAGGCCGAGCACAACGTCGAGTCGCTGAGCGCCGCCTTCAAGGGAGCCAAAGTGGTCTGCAACACCGTTGGCCCCTTCGTCAACTTCGGTCTGACCACCGTCGAGGCCGCGCTCAAGGCCGGCTGCCACCACATAGATACCACCGGCGAGCAAAGCTACGTCCGTCAGGTTCGCGAGCAATTTGGCGAGCTCTATCGTCAGGCTGGCCTGCTGGTTTCGCCATCGCTGTCCTACATGTTCAGCTTCTCCGAGATCGCCGCCGAACTGGCGCTGGAAACCCCCGGCATCGACGTGCTGGAAACCGCCGCCCTGTGCCGCGGCCCGCGTGATGTCGCCGGGGTCAGCCTGGGCTCGGCGGCCTCGATTTTCGAATTGTTCCACCGGGAGCAGTTCTACCTGTGGGAAAACAAGCTGGTGCAGCACCCCGCCACCGCTTCGTTCAACATTGTCGACCCCAACTTCATGCAGCCGGTTTTCTGCCTGCCTTGGGGGGGAACCTCGCTGCCAATTTACTTCGAGCATGATCCGCGCGTGCGCGCCTGCACCTCCGCGGTCGGTTTCTACGACAACAATGTGATGCCAATGGTGCATGGCCTGAGCCAGAAGTGGGAAGCGGAATACAAGCACTTGTCCAAGGAGCAGCAGGACGCGGTGGTGAAGAGCCTGGTAGAGGCCACCACGCCGAGCATGCCGCCCCGCGAACGCACCACCTTGCAACGCAGCGTCGACATCGCTATCGGCCGCGGTCACCTGTCCGCCGTGCGCGCTACCGTGCATGGCGTCACACCCTATATTTCCACCGGTGCCCTACAGGCCGCGGCGGCGATCAGGCTGCTCGACGACGACACCAACAAGGTCGGCTTCGCTTCCGGTTCCAAGGCTTTTGGACACCGCTATCTGCTCGGTTTCCTGGAGGAGCGCGGCCTGGCCCGTGCCACCGTTACCAAACTCTGATTACCGGCACAGGAACCATTTATGGCCATCATCGATTTTTACGATCGCGGCTGGGGCATCAACCCAGCCGGGGTCGCCTACATCCAGGGCGAGCGCTCTTACACCTTCAACGAAATCGGCGAGCTCTCGTGTCGCATCGCCAACAAGTTGCTCGCACTGGGCTTGCCGAAGGAAACCAAGGGTGCCGTCTGGTCAGGTAACGACGTCACCGCCTGGGCCTGCACACTGGGTCTATGGCGCGCCAACATGACCTGGATTCCAGTCAATGCGCGCAATTCCAGCGAAGAGAATCACTACCTCCTCGACGCATTCGACTGCGAGGTGATGTTCTACCAGAACGATTTCGCGCAAATCATCGCCGAGCTACGGTCCAGGCTGCCTAAGATCAAACACTGGATCTGTATCGATGCCGACGCTGTCGATGCACCTTCATTGGAGCTATGGAGTGCCGGCCAGCCGGCGAGCCGTCCCGAAGTCGCTTATGACATGGACGACGTGGTGGCGGTCTCACCCACTGGTGGCACTACGGGCACGCCAAAGGGCGTGATGAACACCCACCGCAGCGTGCAGACGTTCATCGCCCACTTCATGCTGACCTGTGCTTATCGCAATGGTGAAAAGCCGGTGAATATGGCCGCCGCACCGATGACCCACACTGCCGGCCTGTTGTCCGTACCCTGCACGGCGCAAGGTGGCACTGTAGTGGTCATTACCAAACCCGATCCGGCATTGATGTTGAACGCCATTGCGCAGCACAGGGTCAGCGAGCTCTTTCTGCCGCCAACGGTGATCTACAGGCTGTTGGAAATTCCCGGCATCGAGAAGCTGGACTTCTCCTCGGTGAAGTACCTGATGTACGGCGCGGCTCCCATGTCGGTAGACAAGCTGAAGAAAGCTATCGAGATTTTCGGCCCGGTCATGACCGGCGGCTATGGTCAGACCGAAGCACCGGCCAGCATCGCCAACTTTCGTCCTGACGAGCATCTGGTGGACGGCCAATTCGCCGACGACGAACGCCTGTCCTCGGTCGGCCGCCCTAACCCGCTGGTCCGCGTCGAAGTGATGAGCGATACCCACCAGATCCTGCCGCGCGGTGAAACCGGTGAAATATGCGTGCGCGGCGACCTGATCATGAAGGGTTACTACAAGCAGCCGGAGAAGACCGCCGAGACCATCGTCGACGGTTGGCTGCATACCGGCGACATCGGCCATATCGATGCCGAAGGCTATCTGCACCTCACCGATCGCAAAAAGGACATGATCATTTCCGGCGGTTTCAACGTCTATCCCAGCCAGGTCGAGCAAGTGCTGTGGGGACATCCGGCGGTTCAGGACTGTGCCGTGATTGGCGTGCCCGATGAAAAATGGGGCGAGGCCGTCAAGGCCGTGGTCGAGCTCAACCCAGGCCAGGAAACCACCGAGCAGGAGCTTATCGAGCTGTGCAAAGCCAGGCTGGGCAGCGTGATGGCACCGAAGTCGGTCGACTTCACGACCAGCCTGCCACGTAGTCCGGTGGGCAAGGTGCTGAAAAAAGAACTGCGTCAGCCGTATTGGAAAAACTCGGCCCGCAAGATCTGACACAACCGCGGATCTCAGGCCCGTCGAACGACCCGATCGGGAAAAAATCGAGTCGATTTCAACCTCGGCCTGCACGTGGCCGAGATACGCCTGCCTGAACCTGGTAACGACCAGCAACTTCAGTAAGCCGCTGCCCAGGCGCACCCAACGTCAACCACGCCGTGGGGTGCGAACTGGACACTGACCCACTGAATATAAGGAATTTTCAATGAGCAATATCTATATCGCCGGCATCGCCATGACCGTCTTCGGTCGCCACATCGAACGCAGCCTCGACGACTTGGCACGCGAGGCTTTCCAGGGCGCATTGAAGGACGCCCACTGCACTGCCGCCGATCTCGATATCGCGTTTTATGCCGGCATGACCAATGGCCCATTGCAAGGCCAGCTCTCGATCCCGGGTCAGGTCGTGTTCAGCAAGATCGGTATTGAAGGCATTCCTATCTATAACATCGAGAATGCCTGCGCTTCGGGTAGCTCAGCCTTCAATTTGGCCGTGCAAAGTCTCAAGGCCGGTACAGCCAGTATCGCGCTGGCGTTGGGTGCGGAAAAGATGAACATCCCGGATAAACTGAAAGCCCTCTCGCTGTTCGAGGCTGGTTGGGACGTATCTCGCGCCGAAGAGAATTATCAGACGCTGGTAAAAATGGGCGAAGGTGTAGTGCCGCCCGCCGGGTCGGAATCGGACAAGCCTTACAGTAAGTTCATGGCCATCTATGCCGCATTGTGCCGCCAGCATATGAAAACCTACGGCACCACGCAGCGGCAGATCGCAGCGGTGTCGGCAAAAAACCACACTCACTCGGTCCATAACCCCTACTCGCAATTTCGCAAAGCCTTCGGTATCGACGAAATCCTTGCCGCCCCTCCGATCACTTATCCGCTCACCCTGCCAATGTGCGCGCCGCTGTCGGACGGTGCAGCAGCAGCCATCCTGTGCACCGAGGAAGGACTCGCACGCATCGGTGCCGACAGAAGCCGCTGCATCAAGATAGCGGCCAGCGTCATCCGTAGCTTCAGCCATCGCCGGCTCGATCAGCCGGAACTGAACGTCGGTCACCTGGCAGCTAACCAGGCCTATGAACAGGCGGGCCTGGGGCCGCAAGACATGCATGTCGCCGAAGTCCATGACGCCTCGGCGATGGGCGAAATCATTCAGGTCGAAAACCTGGGCCTGGTCCCGTTCGGTCAGGGCGGACCTGCGGCTGAACGTGGCGAATTCACGCTGGGCGGGCGCATCCCGGTCAATACCTCAGGTGGCCTGGAATCGAAAGGCCATCCACTCGGCGCTACCGGGATCGGACAACTCTACGAACTTGTGACGCAACTGCGCGGAGAGGCTGGCGCACGCCAGGTATATGGCGCACGCCATGCAATCCAGGAGAACGGCGGCGGTTTGCAGGGTATTGAGGAGGCAGCCGTCGCGATCCACATTCTCAGCAAATAGTTCTTGTCAGAAAAATTTGTAGTGGCCAAACCAATCAAAACAAGAAGGATAAAAACATGTTCCAAAACAAAGTAGTCGTCATCACCGGTGCAGGATCCGGCATTGGTCGGGAGTTGGCTATCCAGATGGTGGAAGCTGGCGCGCATGTCGCCCTGTCGGACATCAACCAGGTGGGTCTCGACAAAACCATGAAGCTATTGCCTGACGCCAGCAAAGCGAAAGGTTACCTCCTGGACGTATCGTCCTGGGACGCCTTCCAGGCCCATGCCGACGAGGTAAAGCGAGATTTTGGCACGGCGCACTTCGTCATCAATAATGCAGGTGCCGCAGTCATCGGGACAGTTGCCAACACCTCCATCGATGAGTACGAGTGGCAACTCGGTATCAACCTGTGGGGCGTGCTGTACGGTACCAAAGCGTTCCTGCCGATGATGCAGGCCCAGCGAGAAGGCTGCATCGTCAACATTTCCAGCGTATTTGGCCTGGTGGGTTTCCCGATGCAAAGCGCTTACAACATGTCGAAGTTCGCCGTACGGGGTCTCACCGAAGCGCTTTGGTCGGAACTTGAGGACAGCGGCGTGCGCGCCGTGTGTGTGCACCCCGGAGGAATTCGAACCAATATCGAGAAGTCCGGACGACGTTGTAAGGCCGCCGGCAAAACAGAAGAAAGGTTCACGGCACTGGCAGACAAGATGCTGCTGACGCCAGCGGCGGATTGTGCCAGCGACATCATCAAGGGGCTGCGCAAAGGAACCAAGCGCATTATCACAGGGAACAAGTCGAGCACCTTGTTCTGGATAAGCAGGCTGTTCCCCAATAGCTATCCGGCATTACTCAAGCTGCTTGGCTGAGGCCCGGAAGTTACAAGATGTCTCAGCGCGACGCGAAGCGTCACCACCTCTCAGGAACAATTCCATGACCGACAGTTATACCCGCAAGCTGTTTATTTCTGCCGCTTGTTTCAACGTACTCGCGGGTCTTCCATTACTTGTCGCCCTGCGACCCGTAGCTGCACTGTTGGGGCTGCAAATTACCCCCACCTCAACCCTCTTCATTCAACTCACCACGTGCCTGGTTATCATATTCGGCTGGGCCTATTGGATGATCGCTCGCGATCCGCTGCAGTATCGTCCCTATATCCTGCTCGGGATTATCCTGAAAGTACTGTTTGTTGTGGTGGTCTATGGTCACTGGCTGGCGGGCAGCATCCCCTGGCCATTGCCAGTAGCGGCATCGGGTGACATCGTCTATGCATTACTGTTCTGGCGTTATTTCCAGCGCGCTGCGCGTTGAACTTCGTCGTGCTGACCGTCGGTGCTGCTGGAGCATCAAGGATTGAGCCAGGAAAATTCGAACGCACCCAGCAACCAGGCCGGCCGGTAGGCCGCCTCGGTTGCTGTTGCGGGACACGCCCCTCGTGAGGCCGGGCGGCGTTCCGTTTTTACAAGTGACCCGCCGTAAGGGCGCAACCCTGAGCGGCGGTTACCGCAGCAACGGATATGTACACCTTCAAAAATCCACACTGCCTGAAAATCAACGTCCTTGATCTCACACTTTGTTACCCCATACCCCAGCCGGGTGTAAAAAACTGCTTTGGTAACAGCCTCGCAGGCGGCCTCCCGCCCTGCACTCACTTGCCTGAAAAGCCCAGCCCAGAGCGCTGTACGCGCTTTCTCAAACGCCCACTGCGCGAATTGGCCGGGTGATTGCATATGCTTGTCTGTACAAGTATCTGCGTGTGCATAAGACATCTTGCCAAACAGTCAATATGCTTTTGCGTCACAAGCGCTTCCGATGGTCCCTGGGAATAAAATAATGAAAAAAGCATTTCTCACCCTTTCTGCATTAGCTTTGTGTGTGGCTGCCGGTTCTGCGCTGGCCAAGGAGTACAAAGAGTTGCGCTTTGGCGTCGACCCCTCTTATGCGCCATTCGAATCCAAGGCCGCCGATGGCAGCCTGGTGGGCTTCGATATCGACCTGGGTAACGCGATCTGCGCAGAGCTGAAGGTCAAGTGCAAGTGGGTCGAAAGCGACTTCGACGGCATGATTCCCGGCCTCAAGGCCAACAAGTTCGACGGCGTGATCTCTTCCATGACCGCCACGCCAGCGCGCGAGAAAGTTATCGATTTTTCAAACGAGCTGTTCTCTGGCCCGACCGCGCTGGTATTCAAGAAAGGCGTGGTCATCGGCACCGATCAGGCCTCCCTCAAGGGCAAGAAAGTCGGCTACGAGCAAGGCACCATCCAGGAAGCCTACGCCAAGGCCGTGCTGGACAAGGCCGGGGTAGAGACCCAAGCCTACGCCAACCAGGACCAGGTGTACGCTGACCTGGTCTCCGGACGCCTCGATGCCTCAATCCAGGACATGCTGCAAGCCGAACTGGGCTTCCTGAAGTCGCCGCCAGGCGCCGACTTCCAAGTCAGCGCGCCGATCGAAAGCCCCCTGCTGCCAGCCAAAACCGCCGTGGGTCTCAGCAAAGGCAACGCCGAACTCCAGGCATTGCTGAACAAAGGTATCCAGGCACTGCACGACAATGGCACCTATGCGGCCGTCCAGCAGAAGCACTTTGGCGATCTGAATCTCTACAGCGGCAAATAATGACCCTGCGCCCATTTTCGGATGGGCACTTTTCTGATTGACGTAGGGCTGCTCAATGCTAGAAAACCTATTGCAGATTCTTGGGCTGTCAGGCTTCAGCCTCAAGGGCTTCGGCCCGCTGTTGCTACAAGGCTCCTGGATGACTGTCAAATTATCCTTTCTGTGCTTGTTGGTAAGCGTTGGCCTGGGCCTGATCGGCGCCAGCGCCAAGCTTTCGAAATCAGCGCTGCTGCGCGTCCCTGCGCAGGCCTACACCACGCTGATCCGCGGGGTGCCGGACCTGGTGCTGATGCTGCTGATCTTCTATAGCCTGCAAACCTGGCTGACCTCGTTTACCGATTTCATGGAATGGGAATACATCGAAATCAATCCCTTTAGCGCCGGGGTCATTACCCTGGGATTCATCTACGGGGCTTATTTCACCGAAACCTTCCGTGGCGCCATCCTTGCCGTACCGCGAGGGCAGATGGAAGCGGCTACCGCCTACGGCCTGACCCGCGCTCAGCGCTTTCGCCTGGTGGTGTTCCCGCAAATGATGCGTTTTGCCCTGCCGGGTATAAGTAACAACTGGATGGTGATCCTCAAGGCCACGGCGCTGGTGTCGATCATTGGCCTGGCCGACCTGGTCAAGGTGGCCCAGGACGCGGGCAAGAGCTCCTATCAGCTGTTCTTCTTCCTGATTCTGGCCGCCTTGATCTATCTGGTGATAACCACCGTTTCGAACTACGTCTTGCGCCGGATGGAAATCTTCTACGCCGCAGGTACCCGGGAGGCCGTGCGATGATCGAACTTCTACAGGAGTACTGGAAACCTTTCCTGTTCCAGGACGGCAATCACATCACCGGGCTAGCCATGACCCTCTGGCTGCTCAGCGCCTCGATCTTCTTCGGCTTCGTGATGTCGATCCCTCTGTCGATTGCCCGGGTCTCAGACAATGTCTGGGTGCGCTGGCCGGTGCAGTTCTACACCTACCTGTTCCGCGGTACGCCACTGTATATCCAGCTGCTGATTTGCTACACCGGCATTTACAGTCTGGCCGCGGTGCGTGCTCAGCCCGTGCTGGACGCGTTCTTTCGCGATGCGATGAACTGCACGATCCTGGCCTTCGCCCTGAACACCTGCGCCTACACCACGGAGATCTTCGCCGGGGCCATTCGCAGCATGAACCACGGCGAAGTCGAAGCGGCCAAAGCCTACGGCCTGACCGGCTGGAAGCTGTACACCTACGTGATCATGCCGTCAGCCTTGCGTCGTTCGCTGCCTTACTACAGCAACGAAGTGATCCTGATGCTGCACTCGACCACCGTGGCCTTCACCGCGACCATTCCGGACATCCTGAAAGTCGCGCGGGACGCCAACTCGGCGACCTTCCTGACCTTCCAGTCGTTCGGCATCGCCGCGTTGATCTACCTGGCAGTCACTTTTGCGCTGGTCGGCCTGTTCCGCCTGGCTGAACGCCGTTGGTTGTCTTTCCTCGGCCCGGCTCACTAATTCAGGATGCTTGTTCATGTACAAACTGACCGTTGAAAACCTGCACAAAAGTTATGGCAACCATGAAGTCCTCAAGGGCGTTTCGCTAAACGCCAGGACCGGCGATGTGATCAGCCTGATTGGCGCCAGTGGTTCGGGCAAGAGCACCTTTCTGCGTTGCATCAACTTCCTGGAAACGCCCAACGACGGCGCCATGAGCCTGGACAACCAGCCGATTCAAATGGTCCATGACCGCCACGGCATGCGCGTGGCCGACGCCAATGAACTGCAACGCATCCGCACTCGCCTGGCGATGGTGTTCCAGCACTTCAACCTGTGGAGCCACATGACCGTGCTTGAGAACATCACCATGGCCCCACGCCGGGTGCTGGGCGTCAGCAAGAAAGACGCAGAGGATCGCGCCCGACGCTACCTGGACAAGGTCGGTTTGCCGGCACGGGTGGCCGATCAATACCCGGCGTTTCTCTCGGGTGGTCAGCAGCAACGGGTCGCCATTGCCCGTGCCCTGAGCATGGAACCGGAGATCATGCTGTTCGACGAGCCGACTTCGGCCCTGGACCCTGAACTGGTGGGAGAAGTGCTCAAGGTGATCCAGGGGCTGGCCGAAGAAGGCCGCACCATGATCATGGTGACTCACGAAATGAGCTTTGCGCGCAAAGTGTCGAACCAGGTGCTGTTCCTGCATCAGGGGCAGGTCGAAGAACAGGGTGCGCCCGAGGACGTATTGGGTAACCCCAAGAGTGAGCGTCTGCGGCAGTTCCTCAGCGGCAACCTGAAGTGACCAGAGCGCCTTCGAGCAACCGCAGGGTCGCTCGAAGGCGCTGGTTCAACCCTCAACACGGAGGGCTGATGGTCCTCAATGACTCTTTACATCTCAACCTGCGTGCCCAACTCGATCACCCGATTCAACGGCAACTTGAAGTACTTCAGATTGCTGTTGGCATTCTTCAGCAAAAACGCGAACAGACTTTCTCGCCAACGGGCCATGCCGATGCGCTTGGTCGGGATCACCGTTTCACGGCTCAGGAAATAGGTGGTGCGCATCGGGCTGAAGTCCAGCTCGGCCAAGTGACAGAGACTCAACGCCAAGGGGACATCGGGCTCCTCGATAAAGCCGAAGTGCAGGCTGACCCGGAAGAATCCTTCGCCATAGGCTTCAACCTCAAACCGTCGATCAGCACTCACACGAGGGCTGTCTTCAGACACCACGGTGAGCAACACCACTTGCTCATGCAAAACCTGGTTATGCAGCAGGTTGTGCAGCAGCGCATGCGGAACGGCATCGGACCTGGCCGTCAGAAATACCGCCGTACCTTGTACCCGATGAGGAGGCTGCGTGCGGATGCTACCGATGAACAGTGGTAGAGGCAGCGCGGTTTCGTCCAGCCGTTCAACAATGATCTTGCGGCCCCGTTTCCAGGTCGTCATCAAAATGAACAGGCCAATGCCGGCAATCACCGGGAACGCACCGCCCTGGAAGATCTTCGGTGCATTGGCCGCGAAGTACAGACTGTCTACCAGCAGAAAACCGAGCAGCATCGGAATGGCCAACCAGCGCGGGGTTTTCCATAGCAGCAGGACGACGGCCGAGGACAGGATGGTGGTGATCAGCATGGTGCCCGTCACAGCGACCCCATAAGCGGCGGCCAAAGCACTGGAAGACTCGAAACCAAGCACCAGCAGCACAACACCGACCATCAACGCCCAGTTGACCGTGCCGATGTAGATTTGCCCCTGCTCCTGGCTGGAGGTGTGCTGGATAAACATGCGAGGGACATACCCAAGCTGGATGGCCTGGTGGGTCAGGGAAAATGCGCCTGAGATCACGGCTTGAGAAGCGATGATGGTCGCCAGTGTGGAGAGTGCGACCATTGGCAGCAATGCCCAGCCCGGCGCAAGCAAATAAAATGGATTGCGCACCGCCTCAGGGTTTTCCAGGATCAAGGCACCTTGACCAAAATAATTGAGTAGAAGTCCTGGCAGTACCAAAATGAACCAAGCACGGGCAATGGGCTTGCGACCGAAGTGCCCCATGTCGGCATACAGTGCTTCGGCGCCCGTGAGCGCGAGTACCACTGCCCCAAGGATGGCCACACCGATTCCCGGATGAGCGATAAAAAAATGCGCTCCCCAGTACGGATTGAGCGCTTGCAGTACTTCCGGTCGCTGGAAAATGCCATAGATCCCCAGTGCACCCAACACCACAAACCACAGCACCATCACCGGGCCGAACAGGATACCGATGCGAGCCGTGCCGTGTTTTTGTATCAAGAACAGCGCCACCAGCACGATCAATGACAAAGGCACCACCCAGTGCTCTATTCCATCAAACGCCAGCTGTAGTCCTTCAACCGCAGAGAGCACCGAAATAGCCGGGGTAATCATGCTGTCCCCGTAAAAAAGTGCCGCACCAAACAGACCGAGCAGCACCAGTGCCTTGCTCATGCGCGGATAAGGTAAGGCCGCGCGGCGGGCTAACGCCGTCAACGCCATGATGCCGCCTTCGCCCTGATTGTTGGCCCGCAGGATAAACAACACGTATTTGATCGAGACCACCCAGATCAACGACCAGAAGATCAACGATAGAATGCCCAGCACGCCATCGTGGTTGGCCTGGACACCGTAGTGACCGGCAAACACTTCCTTTAGCGTGTACAGGGGGCTGGTGCCGATATCTCCATACACCACTCCGACAGCAGCGATAAGCAGTCCCGCCGCTGAAGATTTGCGATGAGGTTTTTCAATGGCATGGGGCGATGTTTCGCTCACTTTCTACGTCTCGAGTATTGAGGGCCGAAAACGCATTCCGTGAGAATTCAAGGCCGGTGGACTTCAGTGAAACTGCCATCAAATTCAGATGAGTCGTAAAGACCGTCGTCCTTGCACAGCCAAGTGATCACTCGTTCTGAAGGGCCTGCGACAGACCCGCACCACCTTCTACTCCCCCGCAAGCAACATTGAACAGCCTAAGGAAATCTTGAGGGTAAAGACGAAGAAGCCGAGAGTTGCGAGGCATAAAGGCAATGTCAATTTTCCCGGCCAGTATCGTTGCGAGTAACAAAAGCCATCGTAAAAAAAGCGTAATTTTTCCGCCGCCATACCCTCCGTCATCAGTCGGCATCTTTAGTCCTGCGTCCTCATAGCATCGTTATTCTTCCGATACTCATGGTCCCCCCCAGAGAGGCAACCTTCGACATTTTCCATGGAGAGGGCTTCGAGCAGCACCTGCTCCAGGATGGCAAAAAAACATTTGATGTGAGCCTGTTTCAATGCCTGAGGCCGGGTCACCAGATAGACTTCCATATCTGGAAGTTGGAGATCCGGGAACAACTCGATCAAGTCCTTTGCCAGAATACGGGGCAGTACGGCCACACCCATTCCTCGTCTCACCGATTCGAGCTGAACCGCGAACGCGTTCACACTGATCTGCGCGCGGTCCAGACCACCGGCCTTTGCCGCACGCATTTGCGGCAACATGTCCAGCGGGGGAAGCAAGGCAATATTGACCGCAGTGGCCGGGGTCACCCCTGGAAACCGCTTCAGATAACCTGCATCAGCGAAAACACCGTAGGCGAGCCGGCCTATCGGTCGATAAATCAGCGACGGCTCACCCAGATGAGTTGTACGTACAGCAATGTCTGCCACGCCGCGGACGATCTTGTGAAAGTCGGCTGTTACCATCAGCTCCACCGAGCAACGCGGGTGCAGAGAAGTGAAGCGACTCGCGGCCTCCAGCACACAAGACGAGAACCCCTCTCCTGCGCTGACCAGGACACTGCCAGATAACTCTGTGTGTACCCCGGATAGGCCAGCAGCGGTTTGACGCCTCAAGCCAGTTTCCGCGGCCAGGGCAACTTCCACGAGGGATTGGCCCCGTGAGGTCAACCAGCATCCTTCAACGCCCCGTTCGACGAGTGGCTCGCCCAGTGCGACCTCAAGTTGGGTCAGGCGGCGGGACACGGTAGACGCCGCGATACCCAGCAACTGGCCAGCTTGAAGAAAGCTGCCACGCCGCGAAACTGCCAACAGCAGACGAAGATCGTCCCAATTTGCTTGCAACGCCATGCGTCCTGTCCTCCCTGGTCTGCATATGTGCAAATCCATTATGCAGTAGTCGCTGTTTTTCGAGGGAGGCCTCAAAGGTATATCTACAGGCCCTCGAAACGAATGGAATGGATTGTATGACTACTGGCCCCAACGACTATGCGGAACGCGCCGCAAGAGCCTTCAATTGCCGTGATGTGGAGGCGATGCTTGCGTTGGTTTGCGAAGACTTCATCTACGTCGATGGCATGGGGGTTCAAGCCGGTCGTGAATCCATGCGCAAAAGAGAGACTGCGCTGTTCTACGCATTCCCCGATGCCCAAGTGACCTTCACCCCATTCATGGTCGCTGACGATCGTTTGGCGCTGACTGCCCTGCTGACCGGCACCTTCGCCGCCCCCCTGGTGCTGCCAGGCCGGGTGATTGCACCCCATGGACGCCATATTACCGTGCACTACGCCGCACACTTCACCTTCAAAGACGGACTGGCCATCCGTGAAGAGGTCTTCTTCGACAGTGCGGTGTTGATGCCGTTAGCCGGACAGGGTGAGGGTTGAGCCATGCGCAGCGCATTTGTTACTGGAGCAACCGGCTTGCTGGGCAACAACCTGGTGCGTGAATTGGTCGCTCGTGGCTACAGGGTCAAAGGCCTGGTCCGCTCAAGAGCCAAAGGTGAACAGCAGTTCAACAATCTGCCGGGTGTGGAGCTGGTCGTGGGTGACATGGCCGATGTCGACGCATTCGCCGCATCGCTGCAAGGCTGCGATACGGTGTTTCACACCGCGGCGTTCTTTCGCGATAACTACAAGGGTGGCAGGCACTGGCAGGAACTCGAAAAAATCAATGTCGCCGGTACGCGGGACCTGATTCACCAGGCCTACCGCGCCGGTATACGACGGTTCGTCCATACGTCTTCCATTGCCGTGCTCGACGGCGCACCTGGCGCGTCCATCGATGAGACATGTCTGCGGGCCGACGCCGACGCGGATGACTACTACCGCAGCAAGATCCTCGCCGACCGTGTCGTCTTGTCATTCCTGGAAGCACATCCCGAGATGCATGCCTGCATGGTCCTGCCCGGTTGGATGTGGGGCCCTGCCGACATTGGCCCGACCTCTTCGGGACAGTTGGTCAACGATGTCGTGAACGGCAAGTTGCCCGGGCTGATCCCTGGCAGCTTCTCCGTTGTCGATGCCCGTGATGTGGCATCGGCGCTGATTGCCGCAGCCGAACATGGCCGACGAGGTGAGCGCTATCTCGCGGCGGGCCGGCATATGACGATGGGTCAGCTGATCCCGGTTCTAGGACGTATAGCGGGCGTCAAGACGCCCGTTCGACAACTACCGCTGCCGTTTCTATACACCCTGGCGGCTGTGCAGGAGATCTATGCACGCCTTACCGGCAAGCCCATTCTGCTGAGCATGGCCACGTTGCGCCTGTTGGTACGAGAGAAGGACCGCACCTGCTTCAACCATCGCAAGAGTGAACAGGAGCTTGGCCTGAGTTTCCGGGCGCTAGAGCTGACAATCACTGACACCGTGGCGTGGTACCGTGATCACGACTGGTTTGAAAACCACGGTGCTGGCACACGAGGCGTACCTTGAGTTCCCGAGACCGCACTTACTGGTCATTTACCACGCACCAGAACAAGGACGTAAATTTGTGAACAGGGAAATAATCCTGATGCGTCACGGCCAGCCAAAACTGGCCGCTACCGACAAAATCTCAGCGATCGAGATGAAAGAATGGATCGAGCAATACAACCGATCCGAAATTACCCACCACCCGATCCCGCCTGCCAGTATGCAACTCGCCGCAACCGCCACGGTGATTGTTTCAAGCAGCGCGCCTCGTGCGCTGACCTCCCTCCAGGCGCTCGGCCTGAAGCCTGCACTGGTCGACGCACTTTTCTGCGAAGCACAACTACCTTGTGGTCATTGGAAGCTGCCACGGTTATCGCCGTTTACCTGGGCATTTATCCTTCGAGTCTTATGGCTGTGCGGCTACTCACGCAACGTCGAATCCGCCAGCACTGCGAGGATCCGCGCCAGCACGGCAGCCAAACGATTACAGTCCCTTGCCAGTGATGGACCGGTTCTGCTGCTCGGTCATGGTTTTATGAACCGAATGATCGCCAATCAACTGGTCGCTGACGGTTGGGCTCGGCAAAAACGTAACGACAGACAGTATTGGAGTGCGACCGTGTATCAGTACGACGGTGTGTAAGAGGCGCCACCTGTACAGTTCGATGCCCGGCATCCACACATCGACTGCCGCACAGGCCATGGCCAGATCGTTGTTGGCGCCCGTGGTTTTCAACATGTCCCAGACCACTGTGGTAACGGTGTCGAATACCGGTTCAGTTAATCATCACCTCGTCCAGTGCCTGCGCGAGGGTGCTGACCGTGCGCTCGATATTGTGCAGCTTTTCGAGTCCGAACAGACCGATGCGGAAGGTCTGGAAGTCGGCCGGCTCGTCGCATTGCAACGGCACTCCGGCGGCGATCTGGAGGCCGTGCTCGGCAAATTTCTTGCCGCTCTTGATGTCGGCATCATCGGTGTAGCTCACCACTACGCCAGGGGCCTGAAAGCCGGCTGCGGCCACGCTTTTGATGCCTCTGCCGCTCAACATTGCGCGCACCCGATCACCCAGGACCTGTTGTTCGCCGCGGACCTTTTCGAAACCGTAGGCTTGCGTCTCTTTCATCACCTCGTTAAACCGCGCGAGGGAATCGCTGGGCATGGTCGCATGGTAGGCATGCCCGCCCTGTTCGTAGGCCTGCATGATCTGAAGCCACTTTTTCAGGTCGCAGGCGAAGCTGCTGCTTTGCGTCTGCTCGATGCGCTCAAGGGCCAAAGAACCGAGCATCACCAGGGCGCAGCAAGGGGAGGCGCTCCAGCCTTTCTGCGGCGCGCTGATCAGCAGGTCGACTGCGCATTTGCGCATATCAACCCAAAGCGTGCCTGAGGCGATGCAGTCCAGCACGAACAGGCCACCCACCGCATGCACGGCGTCGCCGACGGCCCGCAGGTAGTCGTCGGGCAGGATAATCCCTGATGAGGTTTCAACGTGGGGGGCGAAGACAATCTGCGGCCTCGAAGCCGCAATGGCTGCCAGCACTTCGTCCAGAGGGGGTGGGGCGTAGGCAGCCTGGCGACCGGTGTCGACCGGTCGGGCTTTCAGCACCGTGGTGGCCGCCGGGATGTTGCCCATCTCAAGGATCTGGCTCCAGCGATAACTGAACCAGCCGTTGCGTATCACCAGACACTGCTGGTCGGTGGCAAACTGTCGCGCCACCGCTTCCATGCCGAATGTGCCGCTGCCCGGGACCACCGCAACAGCCTGGGCGTTGTAGACCTGTTTCAGGGTCCTGGAAATGTTCTTCATCACGCCTTGAAATGACTGCGACATGTGGTTGAGCGAGCGGTCGGTGTAGACCACTGAGTACTCGACCAGCCCCTCGGGATCGATACTGGGATATAGCTTTGACATAGGGTGACTCCTTTGGCAGAGATCTCAGTGGTATCGACCCTGCCCTAAGCCTTGGCAAATGACAAGATTGCTCGGGATTGAATTGCGACTTCTGTCGAGCAGCGCATCATTTTTTTGATCCGGCGTGATCACCACGCAATCAAGTTCGTTCAAGCCAGGCACGGGCGATTTCTTCGCGCGTAGCAAACCAGGCATCGCTGTACTGCCTGGCATACTCGATGAATTGCTTGATCGCCCTTACTTTCCCGGGACGGCCCACCATGCGTGGATGCAGCCCGATCGACATCATGCGGGGTCGCTAGCGCCATATCGGCAATACCAGCCCACGGGACGTTTGCCACAGGTACGTTCGAAGAATTCGATTGCCAGGCGCATGTGCTCTCTCGAACCATTGCCTATGCGGAATTTGTGCCGGTTTAGAGGGGGGTCAGTCTTGCTTCAGCTCGTGGGTCAATTCGGCGCCAGCATCAACGCTGGCCATTACCTCGCCGATTTCTATAGCCCGATTGGGCGTCCGTCGGAACGGCGGGCGTCGATTCAAGGCTAGATCCAGGATAACCGTGGGAGTAAATGTGGGGGTAATTTTGCAGGCATGAAAAAGCCCAACCTTTCAGATTGGGCTAAGTCAGTGAATTTTATGGTCGGGACGGAGTGATTCGAACACTCGACCCCTAGCACCCCATGCGCTTACTGCGTGTAATTCCATGGATGCTAGTAGCTCCTAGCGGAAAGCCTAAACCTAGTAAATGCAAGGTATTCAGCCTATATTGACGTCTATCACGATCCATATACATCCACCGGTAGCCGGGCGATTCGGTGGGGCAAAAGTGGGGCAAAATTCCAAAGCAGTGGAATCAGGCATGGGGTAGACAGTGGCAAAACTAACGGCGAAGCAACTGGAGGTGCTCACCTCCGCGGATGACGGTAGGACGTTGCGCGAAGACGGTGGCCTGACAGCCAAAGTACGCGCGGGTGTACGCGGCGTTACTGTACTGTTTCGCTACGAGTTCAAACTGCACGGAATCAAACGCGATCACCGACTGGGCAGTTGGCCCAAAAAATCGCTGGCGCAGATCCGTGCCGAGCGTGACGAAATGAGAGTGAGCGTCACTAAAGGCGTAGACCCCAGCATCGCCCGCAAGGCCGCCAGGATCGAGGCCCAAGCAGCCATCATCGCCACCATTGCCAACGCCGAACGCGAGTCCGCCGAGAACAAGACAGTCACTGATCTTTTCGAGGAGTGGATGCGCGACGGCGTGTCCCGCCAGGACGGCAACACCGAACTGCGCCGCAGCTTTACCAAAGATGTGTTACCAATCATTGGCAATAAGCCGCTGCGTAACCTCACCGAGAAAGATCTGCTCACCGTCCTGCGCTCGGTCAAAGCCCGCGGCCTGAACCGCGCCGTTGTGATTCGTAGTAAGGACATCGGCCAGATGCTACGCTGGGCCGAGAAACGCAAGCCGTGGCGCGCCCTAATGGTCGATGGAAATCCGGCCGACTTGATAGACGTCAACAAACTGCTCGATCACGACTACCAAGAACAACGCGACCGCCTCCATTCCATCGACGAAATCCGCGAACTGCGCGATATCTTCGCCCGCCTGGAGCGCGACTACGACGCCCTACCCGCCGGCCAGAAATATTCAGGCATCCGACCGGTGAATCCACGCGTGCAATGCGCCGTCTGGATCTGCCTCAGTACGCTCTGCCGCATTGGCGAACTGCTCAAGTCCGAGTGGCGCCATGTCGATCTGGAAAAAGGCACATGGCTCATCCCGGCCAACGCCACCAAAGGACACAAAGGCAAACGGCAGGATCATCATGTTTTCCTGTCATCATTCGCTGTGAAGCAGTTCAAGCGCCTGAAAGAAAAATCCGGGCACACCCCTTTTTGCTTTCCTAGCAAAGATGAAAGCAACCACGTCGATACGAAGACAGTAAGCAAGCTGATCGGCGACCGGCAGTGCTCTTTCAAGAACCGTAAAAACCCGCTATCCGGTCGCCATCATGATGACTCGCTAGTGCTAAGCCAAGGAAACAGCCGGGAATGGACACCGCATGACTTGCGTCGTACGGGAGCGACCATGATGCAGGAACTGGGTGTACCGCTGGACATCATCGACCGCTGCCAGAACCACTTGCTGGGTGGCTCAAAAGTCCGCCGGCATTATCTGCACTATGACTATGCCAAGGAGAAAAATGAGGCATGGAACATACTGGGGCAGCATCTCGAGACGATCTTCGCTTGCCCAAGCCATCGGCGCTGATTGAAAACTGATCCAGCCTTTACTGGGTTAGTTTTAGATCAGCGGCAACACCCCCATCAGCAGTCGCTGATTCAGAGCTGCCTTCTCCCACAGGAAACTCCAGGTCGCCTTCATCCGCGTTATGTCCTTCAGTTCCTATGCCATCAGAAGCTAGAAGGTGCGAGAGAACTCGATTTGCTCGCCAAGCACGCAACGAAATCGTGGATCCGAGTCGGCCGAAAAAGACGGCAATATCGCAATGCCCGCTTCTGTGGCTGTGGCCTGCTGCTGGGTAAGGATGCTGGTACTGCGTAGTGCAATATGTCGTGGTTCACGTATGTAATTCAGGCGCATCAACTCCTTGCTATCAGGAGATCCTCGATATGGCTGACGAAACAGTAATGACGAAGGTCGTCGCGATGACGGATCGGTGGATGCCGCTCGAAGTAGTCAACCGATGTATACAGTTTGAGCACGTATTCGGTGAGCTTGGTGATGATAAAAGGCGGCAGAAAAGCCTGGATATGTTTCTCCGGCTCGTTATCGAAGATACCCATGAATTGATCAGAGCAAAAGTGATACTTATCACCTTTGTATTCCTCCTCCCGATGGCATATTAAAGCGGGGTCATCCGGCTCAGTAAATACCGTTGGCAACTAGCAGCACTGACAGAGTTTGGCCAGGCCGAAGTTCTTGAGGGTTCAACCTCGCACTTACTGCGTTTGAGCAGCGGCGCACTGAATCGTGTCTCGATGTCGGAACCCCGTTTACTGACGGCCGATGGCGCGATGAATGCCCGCTCTTTGGCGCGTGCAATGGTGCTCTCTTCGAAAATCCGAATGAACAGGTGCAAAGTCAAATGATCCAGGTGCTGCATCATGTCCATCCCTCAAGTCGCATCGTGCCACGAACCAAACGTTGCTCTTCGCTTCCAATTGATCGACGCGCGCTCAGGACCAACGCCTCCTCACTACCAGCCCCAGCAATTCTCGATGTCCGCTGACTCCCACCTTTCGATAAAGCCGCTTTATGTAGGTAGCGGCGCTTGAGCGCTGGATGCCCATCAGGGGCGCTATCTCTTCCGCCCCCAGGCCATTGAGCAAATGCCTTAGCAGCTCACGGTCCCGACGAGTCAGTTCAGGATAGAGCTGCTCGACGCGTTGACTTAGCACGGACGGCATCTGGTTGGCTTCGACATAAGCGCGATAGTGCAATCGCGTGACTTGAATCAGTAGCGGCGCAACCGACTCGATAAATTCAATGTCGCGCTGATTGAAGTTACCGTGCTCACGACCTCGATAGAAGTTGATCGACAGCCAAGCCCCGCCCTCTTCCTGATGATTGAGCAAGGCCATGCGCTGAGATATTTGCGGTTGCTCGTAGCAGACCCGCCGATAGTCACGATGGGTGATGTCTTCAACTGATTGAAGCTGAGCCAGGATTCGCGCGTCGCCGTATTTTGCCCGATGGCCGAGCATCGCTTGGCGGTTGCCGTCCAGGCTGTGAAAACGCTCGACGTAGTCCCGGGAGATGCGCGATATCTGCACGAGTCTTGCCTGATCGGAGCACGACAACACCTGCGGCTCCTGGCCTTGCGGATAAGCGAAAATTGTACATTGAGCCAGCGGCATTTCACCCCGTACCAGGGTCAGTAACTCTGCCGCCAACCAGGTTCGGCAGTCCTCGCCTACCCGAGCCAATAGATGAGCAATTTCCCCCGTCGTCAATGGGCTCTGATGGTAAACGTTGGTAAGCAGCCAGTGGTTCATTCAGGTATGAGTTCACGTGATGAAAATTGGCGTTCATGGGGTAGCGTGCGCACCAGCATTGCAGCCACCAGTAACAGCAGCGCAGCGTACAGACAACCGGCGGTATAGGTATGGGTAAGGTCTTTCAGCCAGCCGACCACTAAGGGGTTAAGGGCAGACCCCAGATTACCCACTGCATTGATCACCGCGATGCCCACCGCCCTGGCTTGAAAACTTAATGAGCGATCCGGCAGGGTCCAGAAAATCGACATGGCCGTATAGGAACCCGTCGCCGCCATGCAGACCCCGGCCAGCTGCACGATCGGCTCACTCGACAGGGCCGTGCAACACCAGCCTGTTGCAGCCAGCAGCATTGGAAGCGCCAGGTGCCAACGCCGCTCCTGGGTCAGGTCCGAGTGTCGGCCCCAGAGGATCATGCCAATGATGGTGCATATTTGCGGAATTGCCGACAACAATCCGATCAGCGTATTGCTCTGGCCAGTGCTGAAGCTCTTGACGATCAACGGCGTCCAGACTGCGATCATCGCTAAGGTGTTGACCAGGCAAAAGTACACCAGACAGAACAGAATCACCGATGGCGACAGCAACTCACGTCCCCAGTGAGCGTGAGGGGAAGGTGCCTGACGGTCACGCTCGATCAACTCGGCCAACTGCAGCTTCTCATCGTCGCTCAACCAGTGTGCCTTGCGCGGCTGATCATCCAGATAACCGTACACCGCCAGGCCGAGTACGACGCTGGGTAGTCCTTCAAGAAGAAACAGCCATTGCCAGCCTGCCAGGCCCCAGTGGCCATCCAGCCCCAAAATGGCGCCGGACAAGACCGAGCCAAAGCCCGCGGTAAACGGCATGGCGATCATGAACAGCGCATTGGCACGAGCCCGGTACGCAGCTGGAAACCAGAACGTCATGTACAACAGCACCCCGGGCAGAAATCCTGCCTCGGTGATACCTACCAACGCACGCAACCAATACAGACTGGCTGCGTCATGCGCAAACAGGGTGGCTGTCGACGCGAGTCCCCAAGCAATCATCAGGCTGCCAATCCAGCGACGGGCGCCGAGTTTCGCCAGGACCATGTTGCTGGGGATGCCGCAGGCGATGTAGGCCAGGTAAAAAATCGTCGTTGCCATACCGAACTGGGTACTGCTCAAACCCAGATCGTCCATCATAGTCAGCCCGGCGAAGCCGATGTTGATACGGTCCAGAAATGAAAAAACGAAGCAGATGAAAAGAAACCACAGCAGGCGTTTCGAAACCTTGGCAATGACCGGCGGTTGAGCGCCGGTCTCCACGCCAGGGGTCACAGCAGGACGGGATGGCATAGGGGTGATCCTGTTCTTGTAATTATTGGCTGTCGCGAAGCTTTACAGGTCTTGTCCGGCGCATTCGATCAGTGCGTCGAAGCGCTCGGCATCGTTCAGTGCCTCGGCCGCCAGTAGTGCCAGCTTGACCAGAAACAACTCGCTGTCGTTACCCGTACGATCAATCGCCTCGGCAAGTCGGTCATAGGCGCGTTCGAGGTCTGTTACGTTCATTGACTGGCTCATGGGTGGTCACTCCCGTTGTGGCCAAGGGCCTGGTTCAATCCATGGCGCAAACGCTCGCCATCCAAATGCAGCCAGCGGGCGCAGACGTGCTGGTCCGGGCGTGCCAGATAGGCGGCGCCTGCATGCTGCACGCCATAGCGCGTGCTGAACAGATCGTCGCAATCGGCCAGGGTCAGGTCGGCGTGTTGCACCTGAAGGACTCCATTCATGGCGATCGCGATCACTTGAATCGGCACTCCCTGACGGCGTAGCGCCTGGACTTGGGCAACGACTTCGACATCGAGTGCCGCCGCGTCAGTGAAGCAAATCAAATGATAAGCGGGCGCCAACTCATCGAAGAGATAGTGCTGCTCTGCCAGACGTACATTCAGCAACGGTGCACCGTTGCGCGGCCCGCCGGTAAACAATTGATTATCGTCGTTCACCGCGTTGAGTTGCGAATCGGCATAATCGTGAGCCCTTGAAGTCCGCCAGTGATAGAGCGGGCGCACGAACTCGCGGGTCAATGACAGCGACAGCACCGCGTCGCGTAATAACCGATAGCCACGACTGGGTGGCGCCATGAACCGCGTGCTCTTACCAGCCTCTTCAATGATTTCCCGAGCGGCCTTCACCCGTTCGTCACTGTAGGATGCCAGCAGTCCGGCACCGGCCAGGCCTTTGATGTGCAGGGCCAGTTTCCAGCCAAGGTCGTGGCAGTCCTGGAAGCCGGTATTGGCCCCGCGCACGCCGAAAATCGGTAACAGGTGCGCCGCGTCTCCGGCGAAAATCACGCGGTGGTTGATGTACTCCGCCAGGGTCAGCGCCCGGGCCGAGTACACCGAACTCCAATCCAGTTCCCATACCGGGTTCTCGACGCCGAGCATCGCCAGTTGCGCATCGATGCGCTCACGCAAGGAGTCGGGGTGCAGCGCCTGCTCGGGCGTTTCGTCCACGGGCAACTGGTAATCGATGCGCCAGATATCCCCGGGCTCGCGGTGCATCAACACGGTATTGCCGGGATTCCAGGCGGGATCGAAAAATGCCAGGCGTTCGGTCGGCAGATCGAGCTTGATGCGGATGTCGGCAATCACGAACCGCCCTTCATAGGACGCCCCTTCAAGCTTGAGACCCAGCAACGAGCGAAGTCCGGAGCGGGCGCCATCAGCAGCCACCACCCAATCGGCCTGCAGGGTATAGGTATCGCCCGGGGTATCGACTTGCAACACCGCACCGTCGACGCCTTGCTCGATATCGATGACTTTGTTGCCCCAACGCAATTCGATCAGCGGTTGTGCTTGGGCGGCCTCTACCAGATGTTGCTCGAGGTACTGCTGTTGCAGGTTGGTCATCGGCGCAAAACGATCGTGCTCGTCGACCGGGGCTTCCATGCGAAAAACTCGCTGGCCGCGGTAGTACGAATTGCCGAAACGCCAGGGCAGACCCTGTTCGGACACCACCCCGGACACCCCCACTTGCTGGAAAATCTCCATGGAGCGACGGGTGAAAACAATTGCGCGGCTACCTTCACAGACTTGCTGTTGAGCGGCCAGAACAGTGCTTCTGATACCGAAGCGCGCCAGTTCGAGCGCCAGCGTCAAGCCAATAGGTCCGGCCCCCACAATCGCCACAGACGATTGATTGTCGACGCCTGGGTACGGCACGAAAGCAGGATAAACCTGATAAGGGAAATAAAGAGATTGATGGGGTACGACTTGAGGCTGATGCATGGTTCCGGTAGCTCCCGGTTTATTGTTATCGGGGACAGGTTTTCTGGAGCCACTCTAAATCCAGGCGCTCAAGGGGATGTCCCCTGCAGAGGACATCTTGCTGACGCTCGCCAATCATATCCCTCTGGTGCGTCGCGTTATCGGCGCTCCACCGCTCTGATGCCCTCGCGACCCCCTCCTCCCGTCTTGCGTATGGCATCCCCGGCCGCGAGCGCTGGGCCTCGTCCTGGTCAGGATCGACGGTAATGCGCACCGGCACACGCTGTGCCAGCTTGACGAAGTTGTCGGTGGCATTGTCCGATTGCGGCAGGGCAAATTCGGGACCGGTGACGGCGAGATACGCTGCACATGACCGCGCAATTGCTGGTGGTCGAGGGCATCGACGGAAAAAGTCACCGGCTGGCCGATACGGACTTAATCCATTTGGGTACCTTTCATGTTTGCGATCACCCAAAGCGTATTGGGTACCAGTAGTTCAAGCGCCTGAAAGAAGAGACCGGCAATATCCCTTTTTGCTTTCCCAGTAAGGAGGAAAGCAACCACGTTGATACAAAGAAAGCTGATCGGCGACCGGCAGTGCTCTTTCAAGCACCGCCGAAACCCGCTATCCGATCGCCATCACGATGACTCGCTAGCGCTAAGCCGCGGCAACAGCCGGGAATGGACACCGCATGACTTGCGTCGAACGGGAGCGACCATGATGAAGCAACTTAGTGTTCCGCTGGATATCATCGATCGCTGCCAGAACTATTGGTGGGTGGCTCAAAGGTCCGCCGGCATTATCTGACTATGCCAAAGAGAAAAATGAGGCATGGAACATGCTGGGGCAGTATCTCACGACGGTCTTCGCAAGCTAAATTCATGTGCGAAAGTGCCCAACCGCAGCATTCAACTCTCCATCCACCTGCTGGAGTTCGAGCGTCAACCGCTGCAATTTCACACTTTCTTGGGCGCTCTCCTCTGCCACTTCGCGCACTCGAACGATGCTCTGGCTAGCCTGTTCCGCCAAAAACCGCTGTTGCTCCGCGGCCCCGGAGATTTGTTTGTTCATCCGTTCAATGCTTGATACGGCGCGAGTAATTCGTGTCAATGCCTGAGATGCCTGACCAGCAAGGATCACTGTTTCACCTGTCAGCGCATGGCTAGCCTGTAGCCGCTCAGTTGCCTGCTGGGCGACGCCACGCAGGCGACTGATCAAGTCCTCGATTTCAGCGGTAGAACTCTGCGTGCGGCGTGCCAGACCACGAACTTCGTCAGCTACTACGGCGAATCCACGACCGTTTTCACCTGCTCGAGCTGCTTCTATAGCCGCATTTAATGCCAGTAAATTAGTTTGTTCTGCTACAGCTTTAATCACATCAAGAATGCCGCCAATAGCCGTACTTTCTGCCAGTAACGATTGCATTGCTTCATCGCAGCCTGTCATTTCCAAAGCCAGTTGGTTGATCTTGGAGCCCGCTTGGCGTGCCAAATCGTCACCTTCGCGCGCCTGGTCATCAGCAAGAGCTACTGCCGCGCTAGCGTCCTTGACGTTACGTGCGACTTCGCCGGCCATCATAGTCATCTGTTGCATTGCGGTAGCGGCGATTTCAGTCTCCTGTCGTTGTCTCTCAACTCCCTGGCTGCTGCGCTGAATGACTTCTGCCAGGCTTCCTGCCGTTCCATTGAGCAGGCCTACCCCGGTACCAATTCGACCAACCAATCCTCTCAGGCTACCCAGCATGCTATTGACAGTATCCAATAGTTGCCCAAGCTCATCGTGCCGAACGCTTACACCATCAGGCGCACAACTCAGGTCACCTGCAGCAACCTGTCGAGCCAAATGAACAGCCCGACGCAACGGCTGCAGTATCAAATGACGTATTAATAGACTCGCACCAATACCCAGCGCTAACGCCAGCAAGCTAATAAGGCCAAGCTGACTGTACGCGTTGCGACCATCGCGTTGAATCGCCTGGCTCTGAAATTGGTTGGCCTTATCCAACAACTCGCTGACTTGCTGGGTTTGCGCGTTCATCGCTTCGCTACTAAGAGCGCTTTGCTTGCGGCTGGCAACGAACTGTTCGAAGGCTTTTCGATAATCAGCCAGTGCATGACTTGCAGCCTGAAGCGAAACCTTTTCCTGATCATCGAGATTGAGCACCTGCATTGAAGACAGTAGGTCGCTCATGCGCATCTCCCAATCGCTACGGAAGCGCTCCTCAGCATCCAACGAATAATAAAGCTCGCTATCACGGAGCTTGGCCAGCTTGTCACGTAGAGCAGTGGTCTGCTCCAGTAACAACAGTTGCCCGCTGTCCGGAGAAGTACCTCGTTCCTGCTGTGCACTCATTGCATCAAGCTGATCGAGAAATACCAAGGTGAAGCTTTCTCCCGCTGTCTGCGCGAGTGTTTGCATGCGCAAGCGAGCCTCTCGTGCTTGCTGAAGAGACTCCGCATAACTTAGGAACTGCTTTAAATAGTCGCTGGACGCCTCCCGCATCGCGATGTCGGCGTTATTTTTTTGCGGGAGGCCATCAAAATGCCGAGTGAGCTGCTCAACTGCACCTCGCACTTGATCCTGTGCCTGAGGAGAAAGACTAAGTGCATATTCTTTTTCCGCGATACGAGCCTGCAGGACCAACGTTTGAATCCAGTCCTCGGTACGAAGTTGTTCACCACGACGCCCTAACAGACTCAAAGAATGGAAAGCGGTAATTCCCACCCCGAGAGTGAATAGCAACACCAACCCGAAACCGATCGACAGCTTGGCTCCTACCGAGAGATTACCCAGTAGTCGACTCACCAAAGACATACAAATATCCTCTTCACGCTAGTGGTGATGCAACCAGGAACAGGAAAACATGCCCACTGTCGGAGTCACTTATGCTTCGCCGACAAAGGCAGGGAGACTGACGGGATAATCCTGAACCAAGTCCAGGATTATCCGGGCGCTACATGCACCCACCGCAGGTGTGATGAAACCCTAATACGCCAATCAGGCGTTGGCACTGCACAGACGCAGTGAATGACCTGGAGTGGATTGTTCACTCAATGTCATCGGGTTGGCGACCTTGCTGCCAGAAGCATCACTGCGCAGTGTGGAAGGCAAGAGGAAGTAAGCCAGTGCCGGCAGTAATAGAAGCGCCCCCACCATGTTCCAGACAAACATGAACGCCAGGAGCACACCCATGTCGGCCTGGAACTTGATTGGGGAAAATATCCAGGTACCCACACCTATCGCCAAGGTTATCCCTGTGAGCATTACAACCTTGCCCGTGGAGACCAGGGCGCGGTAGTAAGCTTCGGAGAGGCTTTTACCTTCGCGCAAGAACCCCAGCATGATGGTCATTACATACAGCGCGTAATCAACGCCGATACCTACACCTAGAGCGATTACCGGCAGGGTCGCCACTTTCACACCGATACCTAAACCGACCATCAGTGCCTCACACAGAATCGACGTGAGCATGAGCGGAATCACTGCACACAGAGTGGCTCGCCAGGACCTGAAGGTGACGAGGCAGAGCAAAATGACTGCGCCATACACCCAGAACAGCATCTCGCGATTGGCCTCTTTGACCACAATGTTGGTCGCTGCCTCAATTCCCGCATTGCCGGCGGCAAGTTGGAATTTGACCTCATCAGTGTCATTTGCTGCTGCAAAAGCCTCGACGTGATTCACCAACCGCGTAAGGGTGTCGGCCTTATGGTCTTTGAGAAAAACGTACAGCGTCAGCAAGCTGCAGGACTCATTGTAAAGTCCCCGCGGTGCGCTGGCGGTAATCATGTTAAGCATGGCCTGGTTGTTTTGCAGCTCGTACCACTTGGAGTTGCCCTCAGACAGTCCTACCAACATACGACGATTTAACAACGCCATGGAGTTCGTTGAGTCTACCCCGGGTAAACTGCGCAACTGCCAATCCAGATCGTCGACCTTACGCAAGATGTCGTAGCTTGAGCAGGCACTCTTAGGTGTCTTCACCATTATGGCGAACAGGTCACTGCTGGCTCCGTAGCTGCGCGTCATGAAGGCATCATCGAGGTTGTAACGCGAATCCGGACGTAACTCTGGCGCACCAGCATCCAGATCGCCAATTGCCAGATGCAAGCTGACCATAAAGCCCAGCACAGCAGCCACCAGGCTGACAACTACGCTGATCAAGGCCCATGGTTTTCGAGTAAATAGATCAAGGAATCGCCAAAAAACGTGTCGCGCTTGACCACTCTGCTCGGCCCGTTCGCTCTTGAGGCTTAGCTCGGCTGCGCAGCGATTGACGCCGACATAGGAGAGCAGGACGGGTAGCAAAATGAGGTTGGTGAAAATCAGCACCGCAACGCCGATGCTAGCGATAATGGCCAAGTCTTGAATGACTTTGATCTGAATGATCATTAACACGGCGAATCCCACCGCATCACAAAGCAGTGCAGTCAGACCGGCGAGAAACAGGCGACGAAACGTGAAGCGCGCGGCAACCACTCGGTGCATGCCGCGACCAATATCCTGCATGATGCCGTTCATTTTCTGGGCGCCATGACTCATGCCAATGGCAAACACCAGAAAGGGCACCAGGACCGAATATGGGTCAAGCTCATACCCCAGCAACGGCAGCAAACCAAGCTGCCAGACAACCGCCACTACCGAGCAAAGCACGACCAGAAATGTGCTCCGCAGGCATCGGGTGTAGCCATAGAGCACTACTGTCGTGATAGCAATGGCGGCGGCAAAGAACAGCATGATTTGCCCCAGCCCATCTATCAGGTCCCCTACCTTCTTTGCGAACCCCGTGATGTGAATGTCAATGTTGTCGCTTTGAAACTCGGCGCGAAGCGCTTCCAACTGAACAGAAAGTTTGGCGTAGTCGAGGGGCTGGCCGTCCGGCGTGCGTGACAGCAAAGGAATGGAAATGATGCTGGACCGCTGGTCGAAGGCTACCAGTTGGCCTATCTCGTTGGACAACTGCACATTGCTTCGTAACTCAGCGAGGGATGCGGGGCTGCCGTCGTACTTGTCAGGAATGACCGGCCCACCATCGAGCCCATCCTCCGTCACCGAAACCCAGCGTGTGGAAGGCGTCCATAGCGACTTCATGTACACGCGGTCCACGCCTGGCAGCAAAAAGATACGATCGTTCATGGACTGCAAAGTACGCAGGTAATCAGTGTCGTAGATATCCCCCTTCTTGTTGGCAACCGCGATACGCACCGTATTACCTAGTCCGGAGAGCTCCTTTTGATTGGCTAGATAATTGGCAATATAGGGATGACCAGTCGGGATCATCTTCTCGAAACTAGCGTTCAATCCCAGTCGAGTGGATTGCCAGCCGAGCAGGACCGTCGTCAGCAGACATAGCAGAAGCACCCAGTGGCGATGGTTGAATAGAGCACGCTCAACCAAGGTCCCTGACCTTGGATCAAATATGCCTGACTCAGGCAGGGAAGGATGACGAGCGGAATTCATATGCTCACTCCGAAACTTCAGTGGCGGGATGTGAAAAACGTGACAAACCAGTAAAACCGGAGGTAATCAGACTACCGTCGACCGCCTCAACAATGCTGCTCACGGGAATTCCCAGCGGATTGCCCACCGGGTTAAGTGCTAAACCATTTGAGGCGGAGCTACTGAACAAATCACCAGTTTGATTGGCTAGCAATACACTTCCATCTGGCAATCGAGCGGAACTACTGATTGAACTCGGCCTAGACACCTTCAATTGATTAAAGCTGGCACCATCATCAGATGACAAATAGGCATGGCCTTTAAGTCCCGCGATCAGCAGAGCTCCGTCACCACGTATATTCGCAGTGAAAAAGCTACCGTTATATGGGCTTGGCAAATGTGTGAAAGACTTTCCGTCATCTGTTGAGCGAGCTACATAACCTTGTTCACCGGCAAGGAACCAAAGGTGGTCTTTCCGAGCGATCGCGTAGATGTGCACAAGCGACGGATTTTCGATGCTGCCTATCAGCGATTGCCATGTTGCCCCACCATCCTGAGTAGAAAAAACCATTCCGTAGGAGCCGGCTACGAGGCCGTGGTTGGCATCAAGAAAATGCAGGGCCAGGAATGGTTTATCCGGCCCATCTGCTACCAGGCGTTCGGCATTGGAAATGCGCATATCAGCCGCGTCGGCATCGACTGCATTAGCTTTTATATCTTGAGCTGCCTTCAACTCAATCTCTGCAGCCTGTATACCCGTAAGCTGGAGGCTCCAGCGCTCACCACCGTCCGCAGTGGCCAACACTGTGCCACCGTGTCCGACTGCCCAGCCATGTTCGTCATCGATGAACTGAACCGCAACCAGACTGACTGAGACCGGTACCTGCACCTGTCTCCAGGACTGGCCATTGTCATCGGAAAGTACAATGACGCCTCTTTCACCAACCGCAATCAGTCGATCACCAGCACGTGCCAAATCAATCAGAACAGCATGAGCGGGTGTGGCGATTTGCATCGCCGATGAGCTCAGGACAGAGCCTACGGCTCCACCCTCAGCACAAGCAAGCGAAGCTAAAGCAGACAAAGCCAAAGCTAACGCCAAGGCACTTAAACGACTGTTTATTATCATTTTTATTATCTCTTGAACCGCGTGTCGCAAAAGCACCGACAACTGAGATTGTCGGTGCTTTTCAGAGAGTCTTAGCGTTAACGCACACCCTGCCCCGCCATTACTGTTGGCGAGAAGTCAGACTTCTTGAAACGCTCGACAATCCCCCATTGCGAGGACTGTCCAGTGAGCAGGTCAAGTACAAACCAAGTACCGGACATAAAGTCATAGAACCCCGACGAGACAGAAGCCTGGGCAGGAATATCTGGCATGACTGCCGGTAGCGCCCACAGCGTTTTGGCCAATTGACCACTTGCATCCCAACGATCACCCAACAGCGCTTGCCAGGTATCTTCATCCAGGTAGTAACGGCTCTTAACCATTTGATGGCGCTCGCCAGGCTTCAGATTTGCCTCGACAACCCACACACGATGCAGTTCCCAGCGCAAGACGTCTGGATTAAGATGCCGCTTACCAAGTACGTCTTCCGGTTTGCCTGCGGTAAAGAATTTATTGGTGTTATAGGGAATATAAAGTTCCTTTTTACCTACCAACTTCCAATTGAACCGGTTGAGCCGCCCTTTATAAACGGACAGTTCGTCGTAGGCCATCACGCCTGCTGTTGAAGGCGCTGGCGTGTCGCAGCAGGAGTTAGGTACCTTGCGCACTCGCCGTTGGCCGGCAAGGTAGATATGCGTCTGTGATTTATCGGCATTGAGATTGGCCCGATCCATCGCCTGCTCACCAGCACGAATCGGTGGGCCAATATTAAGCAGGCGAATCATCCAGTAATCGCCATCGAAAGTCTGCGCCGAGCCATCCTGAAAGTAATACGGCATCTCTTGGATAGCCTTACCATCGGTAGTCATTACCTGTTGACCATCGGCAGTCATCAAATAAAAGCGAGCGTCCCGCGTAATGGAGGTACCGCTCCAACTCAGCAGATGGTTCCACATCGCCTCGTCACCATTTTTCGGAATCGGAAACGGGATACCGCCATAAGCCCCTTCGGGCATTGGACCCGCGCTACCCTCTACCAGCTTGGCATTAACCGCATTCTTGGCTGTATTGTCATATACCCACTGCGGAGCCGCTGCTGTTCGACGTGTTGGGTAGATATCCATTCGATAGGTGTCTGGATACCGTTTGAACATTTCTTTAACACCATCGCTCAGCTTATCTGCGTATTGAGCCATGTTCTTCGAAGTAATGCTGAACAGTGGTTTATCCGCGGCGAAAGGATCGCCACGCTTACCACCCTTCTGATAAGACGGATCAACGGTGGTATATCCACCCTCCCATGCCGGGATAGTTTTATCCGCGTTACCAGCCCGCTCAGCGCCAAAGGGGGTCAGGCTTTTGCCTAAATCATCTACTCCGGTAGCCAACGCGGACGCGCTAAAAGCAATAGCACTCATTATAAAAAAATAAGCAGCACTGAATTTAATTCGAGAAATCATGTTCAAGTCCTCTTAGAAAGTGCTCTTGATAGAGAAGGCCAGGTAATCCCGATCTTTAAATGATTGCTTATAATTAAACTGGCTGGCCTCATTGAGCGTAGTGTCAGATGGACCGTAATAATGTGTGTACGTCAAACCACAAGTGACACGATCAAGGTAGGTGGCGGTTACACCGATATTGAAATCACCACCTTTATCAGGACCGAAAGCGCCAACTACAGCCGACTTACCCATAGGGAAGTAGCTGACACCTAGCGGAACACCAAGATCGATACCCGGGAATACCTGACGATAAGTTGGTGTATACACCAACTTGAGCCCTACCCCGTCATCTGTAGCATTCGGATCCAGTGCTGATCGGTTTTCAGTAACCTTCAACAAACGGTTCCAGGCAATCTCACCGATAAAGCTGGCCTCATTGGATATGAAAGTTGGCTCGAGAGATGCGAGCACGTTCAAATTCACGTGGGCAGTCCGCCCGACCGCGTAAAGTGGATGATTGTCATTGTCAGCGTCTACATCTGGCAGTACGACCTGACCATTCGATACCAGGGGCATATTCCAGCGCATAGACGCTTCCCCGGCAAAGTTATACTCACCCACTGACGTGGTAAAACTTGCGCCCAGTGCGCGTATATCCTCCGGATACACCCAGAAGAACTCACCTACTTGTCCGGTTGCAAAATTAGGGGCGCCTACGCCAGGACGGAGGTACAACTGCGGGGTTTTATCATGGTATTGGATAGCATAAAGCCCGTAATCGACAGTTTCAGCTGCATAGCGTAACTGCAGGCCACCCTGTCCAGAACTCCGGGCTTTTTTGTCCTTACCATGAAAAAAGGCCGCAGGGCTGCTTGGATTACCACCGAGAAAATCGGGGAATGGCTCCCCGACAATCAGGCGCTCAGCCCCCTCTCCCATCATGTCGAGCGTGGAAAAATAGCTACCCGCCGCAGGTAATCGTGTTTCTTCCCACTCAAACTGATAGAACGCACCCAACGAAAGCGCATCAGTAAGTTGGTAGGAAGTAGACAACTGACTAACTGGTCTGGTGATTTCCTTGAACTGGGTGTTGGGTACTGAAATAGCCTTTACCACGTCCACCGGAGCCATTCCGCCAGCAATCCCATTGGCCCCGAAAAACAGACTTTCCCCCCAAATTAGGCCATGCCGACCCAAACGAAAGGACAAAGCTCGATCCGCAACTTCACCATTCCAATAGACGAATGCATCTAATAACTCACCATCACCGCCGTGCAGATGTCGAGTGTCATCAGTGAATTCGTCATAGGCAACCGACACCTGATTCGCGCGCGCGGGGTTGTTGTTATCGTTGTCCTTCTGGTATTCGGTGTCGAACCAGGCTGCTCCGCTTAGACGACCACCAAAATTACGGTAACCGATATCCATTTCCGAGAGCAGGTCAAAACGGTTAGAGATAAGGCCCTTATCAAAAGCACGGTCACCGTCATCCTGGTTCAGGCTGACTTCGCTTTTCGAAAGCTTGCTGCTTGGGTCCTTCAGACGCCATGCAGAACTGTACTTGAGGGTGTTATCCCAGCGTGCACTAAGATCATTGTCGCCCGTATCAATTTGAAATGCACTGGCACTCATCGATATCACACTCAGCGCACCTCCTGCTAGAACGCATGATAGGAACTTTGGCCGCCCTGAAGGCGACGGACATGAGTACGTAGTAGACTTTATTACACGCATATACGAACCTCTTTTGTTTTTGTATTAGGCTTCGCTAAACTTGAAATTTGACGCTACTTAACCGCTCCTTCCGAAAACGCATATACCTATCCGGGTCTCACCGAGCACCAGCGATATGACCATTCCCATTAAATTTAACAATACGGGACGTTTCGTATACTTACAGCTATCAACCAGGCCTGTCAAGCCCGGGGTGATGTGTTTTGCCTACGGATCCCTGTTGGGGGGCTGGCATACCGTGACCCTGGCAGCGTCTAAATCCGAGGATCCACCAACAGAAAGCCCTGTAAGACAGATAGTTGTGATTTTTTGACGTTTGAAAGTTGCAGCCGCCTTTCCTGCCGGGTGAACAGACAACGCGCAAGCGCAATCTCACCTTTCATCTGCTAAGCGGCAACAATCACAAGCAAAACGGAACGTACCGTTTATTACATTTCCATTTGTTATGTTCTGCAAGCTAAATGCGAGAAAAGTTAAGGTTTAGAGTTCAACCTGAAAGGCATAAAATAGCGCCATGTATCGCTTCTCTATGCCTAAGAATCGATACGCGCTGAATGGCAGATGGCGTCAAGGGCAGTAAAGCCAAATCGCCACAATGATTTTATTAAAAAAACGCTTGCACTAGAAGCCAAGCGTAAAATTGCAGCACCTAATTAAAATTTAAACATTCCATTGAGCATCACTGTGTCGCCTTCCGAAGTATTTCGAGCATAAACATCTTTTTGATAGCCGAGTACTACTCCAAAATCCCGACTTGCGTAGCCCACTTGCGGGCCGACCTTTATGGATCTTGTTCGATTACCTACATCATCCCCGTGGGACTGGTCATCATTCAACTGAGTCGACAAATATCCACCAATACCTGCCAGCCAGTTCTGGGTCAGCCGATAGTTAAATCCATAGTCTGCAACGACCTGCACTCCAGATTTATAGTCAGTCTTTGGATTTTCGTAACTATAGTTGACACTGATCTTCGAGCTGACCTCAACTTGCGGCATTGGAAACCACGTAAAGGCGTAAGCAGCATAAATTGCCTTACTATTGTTTCCTGGATTAATCAAGGCGTGTTCATCATATTTCCCCCAAGGCGCTACAAAATCCAACTCCAGGTTATGAAGATAGGTTGGAGACTGCCAGCTGACCAAGGCACCGAATAATGGGTCGCCCATTCCATTCGAGGAGTCTCTACCAAATGCTCCCAATGCAGGAATATCCAGGTGACCAGCAACGTAAGGAACTGCGAGCTGCAATGAAACGTTCCCGCCAAGTAGTGATGGCCCATCAAGCGTGTGTACTAATCTCAAAGCATGCGAGTGAACTCTTCCTTTAGCCTTTTGAAATACCTTATTTCCTTGCCCATCTCGAATTGAATCTATGGCAACGGTTTTATTGTATGTATAGGCATGGGTTTCACCTGGAGCACCTACTGCCCCACTCATGACAGTTACAATACCCAATGGATAACTGGAAGCACCTCCTTCAAGCGCCATCGATTTGGCGGCAAACAGCAATACACCAAAAAAAATCACCAGGCGAAAATCAGCTGGAGTCTTCATCACACGTTCCTTTCTTGTTTTTGTTTTTGGCAATGGAAATTGACGCAGTCAAATAACATAAGGATCTGCCAAAAATCCTCTGGATGCTACTCTTCCATTAAAAATATTTCTTTCATCTCAGTAATTTCCAAACTCACAGGTGTCAAACGCAAGCCAATACAGGGTCCTTTTATGCACAAACCCGAACTAATTTCAAACAACGCACCATGACCACTACAAACGATATGACTGGACTCGCTGTCGAGATAACGATTCTTGCGAACTGGCATAGTTGAACCGGGCCAATGGGGACAAGAATTTTTATAGCCATAGATATTTCCGCAGTCATTGACTAAAAAAATGTCGTCGGGACCTGTGCTTTCCTTCCTGAACCCCAAAGATTGGCCTGGCGCAATTTGCTCGAGATGGCAAAGCCTGCGGCGATCAGATTTTGCCATCTTCAACCTACCCCCCTTATTAATCAGGCTTGCCGCCAGGAGCCCATTTTTCACGCCATTGGAACAGGAACACCTGGGAGTTATCCATGATTGCAGGGGCTACGCGCGGCGACCAGTCATCGTCGTGCTGATCCATATCGGCGTCGTACTCGATGTGGCAGCCCAATGGGGTGTTGAAGTACCAGAACCAGTTAGACCCAAACTTATGTCGCCCCGGCCCCCAATATGACTCATAACCTTTAGCTGCAAACGCATAGCCGGCTTGCAGTACTTCCTGAGGCCCCCCCATATGGAAGGTAAAGTGCTCGCATCCCTGCAAATGCGGCGGGGTTTGAATGAAGAAAAGGGTGTGGTGGTCGAAAGTACCCGCAGGACGCAGAAATGGACCCATCCCGACAAATTTGTCGGTGAGTTTGAAACCCAAACGATCCGCATAGAAGCGCTCGGCCTTTTCGATATCTGGAACGAAATAAACAACGTGGGAGAGCGTTCGTGGCTTGGGAGCGAGCTCGGAACTTTCATCCACACCGGTTTTATTCGCAGGACGGTGAATATCTCCCGGCGCGTTTACGCGCTCGGCGGGCAGTTTGTGCGGCTTTCTGATCGAAACTTGAAAGCCCAGAGCGAATCCGAGATCGTCCACTAACTCCAGTGAACCATCGGCCAGAACCTTGACTTCACGCTCGCCCTCGAACTCCTTCCGGATGCTCGCGAGAGTCGCGATGTCTTTTACGCCATACATTGTCTTGCGCAACATGTTTGCGGTCGGCAAATTCCAGGCAGGGAGCGACGGATCGTCACGATGCTTGATAACTACACCAGTTCCATCCAATGCTTCAAAGCGTCCGCCCCCTACCGGCTCAAGGCCGTAATCTTCCAAGAAGCGCTCACTGAGCGCGACATCGTCAACACCAAAATACAAAGTGTCCGGTCCAAGGATGTTCATTTCAACACCTATCAAAGAATGCGTTTTTCTTATGTCAGGCCAGAACCATTGCCGGGCCTGAGATCTCTGATGCGCGCGTGAGTTTCAAATACACGTCACATGAATGGCTTGCGCTCTTCAGGCCACCATAGACCGGAAATAGGTTGTCCCATCTTGTTGCGCAGAGTTCCAACGCCATCAACGATAATTTCGACGACATCACCGGGCTGGAGCCTACGATCGAGCTCCAAAGCTGAACCACCGCCCATCGTACCCGAGCCGATTACATCGCCCGGCACGATGGCTTCACCAAGGCTAGCCCAGGCAATCAGCTCGCCAATTGTCCAAAGTTTATTGGAGCTGTCACCCTTACCCCAAGTCTCGCCATTGACGCGGACTTCCATGCCGATCCGGTCCAAATCTTTGAATTCATCGACGGTGGTAATCCAAGGCCCGATACCGTAGGCGAAGTCTTTACACTTGGTGGGACCCATCCCAATTGGCATTTCGACCGCCTGACAATCGCGGGCACTAAAGTCATTGAAGATGGTGATACCGAACAGGTGATCAAGCGCGTTTTCAGGGCGCAAACTTTCTCCACGCTTTCCGATGACGTAACCAAGCTCCAGTTCGTAGTCCATGTGCTGGATGTATCCTGGCCACGGAACTTCCGCTTCATGCCCAATCACCGTATGCGGCGTACCTTTGAAATAGCCGGGCACCTTCAGAAGATTTGGAGTGGGCGGCTGGCCAATTTTTTCATGGAAGCCTTTGATGTGGCCCACGAATGTCAGTCCATCTCGCACCACAGAAGGATCCGAGGCTGGCAACCACTGCACGCTATCGAATGAGATTGAATGTGCATCTGGCCGCTTAGCATTGATCTTTTCTGCTGCCTCGATAAACGGCGTGCCCAATGCAATTGCCGCCGACATGCTGCCAGGGAAAACAGCATTTGCGTATTGCAGAGCGCTTTCCCGGGAAGAACCGCCCTTGACCAACTGCTCATGGAGCGCGCGCTTCAGGTCGATGACCCGATGCTCCTCTGGAACTACCAGCACCAAGCGGGCTTCCGCACCGTCGGGCCCGTTAACAGAAATTCGGCCTAGCTTCATGTGATTTCCCTCTTTTTATTGACTTGAACGAGCCTGAATCAGCTTTGCAAGACCCAAAGCTAAACGACACGCACCGTTTTGTAAAGGGCAAAAATCGGTACAATTTAGAAGATTTCGCTGATACGCCAAGCCGTGGCGTAGACAGATCAGCAGGAGCCGGGAACTGAAGCAGTCGGATTGATAATTTTGGCAGACAACAAATATACTAATCGTATCGTTTTGTTTTGTTTATAAGTTCGTGCAATGAATCATTGTCAGACCATCTCAAGACCGCAGCGCCAAGGAACACATCAATGCAGGTTAAGAAAACCTCAATGCCTACTGGACGCCCCCGTAGTGAAGCGACACGCCGACTGATCCTGGATGCTGCTATCAGCCTCCTCCAGGACAAATCGATTCAAGCAATCTCTATCGAAGCGATAGCACGAGAGGCAGGAGTGAGTAAGGCGACCATTTATCGATGGTGGGAATCCAAGGCTTCCGTCGTGATCGATGCGTTTATCGAGCAACACTTGGTTAAAACAACGCTTCCTCGAGGCATGCGCCCACGCGAGGCCATAACGCACCATTTCCGTTCTTTCGTAACGCAGTATTCAGGATGGCCCGGCCGGCTCGTCGCTCAAATTGTTGCTGAAGGTCAATCTGATCCAACCATCCATCGCGTCTTCCGTGAGCGATTTCATTACGGTCGAAGAGCAGTCGTCAGAGAGATGCTTGAAGAGTGGAAAAACAGCGGCGACATTTCAAAAGGTGCAGATGTCGAAGTACTCATGGATTTGATCTATGGGCCGGTTTATATGCGCCTGATGATAGGTCATGCCCCTCTGGACGAGTCCTTTGCTGAATCACATATCAATTACATATGCGAATTGCTGGGCTCTAGATCCTGAAAATCGCGATGATTACCATACTAAAAAGCCGGCCTTATGGCCGGCTTGTGTATTTCACAATACAGGGTGGGCCGTCTCTGGATGACCCTTATGAATACCGAATTAGAAAGCAGTATTTGTCTTTCCTTTCAACGCGAGTATTTCCCTTGCCTCTTGAGGTGTAGCAATTTCAAACCCCAACTGTTCCACGATACTTCGGATTTTCCGCACTTGTGCGGCATTAGAAACCGCCAACTCACCGCGCCCGATGTACAAGCTATCTTCAAGACCCACTCTGACGTTGCCGCCCATAATGGCCGCGAGAGTCGCTAGCGACATCTGGTCTTTACCTGCGCCCAATACTGACCAGTGATACTGATCACCAAATAGACGATCTGCGGTTCGCTTCTGATGCATCACATCTTCGATATGAGCCCCCATGGCACCACGCAATCCAAAAATTGTCTGGATGAACAATGGCGGCTTAACCAGTCCTTTATCCAGGAAATACTTCAGCGTGTACAAGTGGCTGACGTCGTAACACTCGAACTCAAAGCGGGTACCGGTATCACCAATGGTTCGCAGGATCCATTCGATATCGGAAAAAGTATTGCGGAAGACCAGATCCTTTGTGGCATTAAGATGCTCCACTTCCCAGCTGTAACGCCACTCTCGATCCTTGCTGGCCATTTCGGAAAGGTTGAGGTTTATAGACCCCATGTTCAGGGAGCACATTTCCGGCTGTAGCGCTACACCCGCCGCCGCACGCTCGCTAATTGCCATTCCCGGGCCACCACCGCCCGTAGAAATGTTCACGATGGCATCCGTTTCGGCCTTAATTCTCGAGACGAATTGACGAAAGATTTCAGGGTCGCCAGTGGGACGACCATCCTCAGGGTTTCGGGCGTGAAGATGAACGATCGCCGCTCCCGCTTTTACCGCTTCGATCGCCTGATCGCCAATCTCCTGAGGAGTAACCGGGAGATGAGGAGACATCGACGGCGTATGTGCCCCGCCCGTGATAGCGGCGGTTATTATAATTTTTCTCACAGTTCTTCTCCTTCTTTCAGCGCTAACAGGACGAACAGCATTCGACAGTTACGCCCGGAACGATTCGACCAACTGTGGTTGGTTGCGCGCTGTACCAGTACGTCTCCTGGCCGCATAACGGTCTCACCGTGATCCATCATCGCGACAATCTCGCCCTCGAGTACCACGGCGTAATCAAGGGATTGCGTTTTGTGGAACCAGAAATGTCGAGGCTTTTTCTTGTCGCGCACACCTTCACTATCAAGAAATTCGACCAACTTTTCCTGGTCATAAACTTCATCTGGCGGGAAGTCGACTATTCGAAGAAGCGAACCCTCATCAGAATGAAAACCAAATTTGTGTCCGGCTGGCGCTGGATCCAAACCGCCCGCACGCCCAACACCCGTTGCCCAGACGACCTGTGCAACCGGCTTACCAGCTTGTGCCAGAACATTTGGTGTATTGGCGTCACTGGTGATAATCGACTCACCAGCTTCGTTGTGACCAGTGACAATCCTCCGTACTGGCTTATAAGCCACTTCGGTAATGTTATTCATCATGCAACCTCAAAAACGGTTCGTTTAGTTTCGTTATTAATCAAATTTTTTGAGTCATACCGCCTTTAGGCGACTCACTGGCATAACCACAAATGTTGCTGACGAACTGGCGATCAGCACTTCTCGCTGAGGGTCATGAAGTTCGGCCCTGGCGAACGCAATTTGACGACCCACACGTTCAACTGTTGCCTTTGCTTTCAACAACGATGGCTTCGCAGCCGCCTGCATATTCACCGTAATGCTGGTAGTGGCACAGGTTTGCCCACAGGGCAGCGTGCTGAGTACTGCAAAAGCCATGGCATAGTCGAGCATGGTCATCAATGTGCCACCGGATACAACGCCATTTCCCTGAAGGGATGTTAATGGCGCTTCGAAACTAAGTTCGACAATGCCAAGGCCGCCATTAATCAACCTCGCGCCAAGTGCACTTAATCCAGCAGTCAATTCAAACGGGATGTCAAATTGGGCCTCTGAAATAGCACGCTCCAAAAAAGCTCGGTCTGGGTTGTCAATGATTTTTTGCACAAGACGTTACCTCAACCTGAATGACTGATGCAGTTCTGCCGTTGCGCACCCAGTCCGGCAATTGTGCCAACCATAATGTCGCCGTCGCGCAAGAAACGATTGTAATGAGTTCCATTACCTGCAGGGGAGCCTGTACAAATCACATCGCCGGGCAATAGCTTTGCGTACTTCGAGATGTATGCGATTTGTTGTTCAATCCCAAAAAGCATATCTGCCGTCGTCTCATCCTGCATTGTTTTGCCGGACACTGTCAGTTGCATCGAGAGGTTGTGGGGATCTTCAACGAACTGCTTGGGAACCAGATACGGACCAAGCGGAAGAAAGCCTGGCTGCCCTTTCGATCTGAGCCAGTCAGTACCGAGCATCTTGTAATCAGTGCGTGGAATGAGGTCGCGAGCCGAAATGTCATTAACGATTGTGTAACCGGCTACATAATCCATGGCATCTTCCACACGGATATTGTACCCCTCCTTGCCTATCACTACGGCCAACTCAAGCTCCCAGTCAGGCTTGCTGGTAGTGGGAGGAAGAACCAAGTCGTCATAGGCTCCCGAAATGGCAGAGACGGGCTTGGTGAATACATAGGGTTCTCCATTAGCGACCCTGTCATCCATCATGTCTTCAGCCCAAGTCCTCAATTCTTCCTTGCTTAGCCCTTCTGGACCGACATTTGAATCGACGGTCAAATCCACTACATGCTTTCGATAGTTTGCGCCTGTGCAGAACACTTGACGCGGCAGATCAACTGCAGGGCGAAACGTGAGTTGATTTTCATCATACCAGGACGACGTAATGACTTTATTGACAATCGATTCGAGCGCGGCGTAACTGGCATCCCAGTTTTCAAGTAGCGACAGCACACTTTTTTCTCGGAGAATATCAACTCCGAACTCCTCAGCCACGCGACTGACTGGGATAACCTTTGCGTCAATAACCAGGCCAGCAAAGCGTTGCTGTGGATTGGCTTTTAAAGAAAATGTACCGAGCGAGAACTTCTTCAAGTGTACCTCCGAATTATTGTAAGAATGAGCCGTCGACAATTTGCTCATAGGTAAAATCCGCGCCGGGCAACCCTAGCAAAGCCCTCTGCCCAATAAGAAGCTCAAGACCCTCGCGAGAAGGCATCAGCGTTTCAGGAAATGTATTCACCATTGCTTTTACTGCTTCGACAGGCATGCCAAGCAGCTCCAAAGCCTCTGTCAGCTTTACCGTGTCGCCAGGCATGGTCGTAAGTGTTGCGCTGAGGATGCGTACCCACGCTTTCAGGGCGTCATTCGCCTGACTCGCCGACTTCCTCACGACCAGTCCTTGACCAGGAAAATTGGTAAATACACCCTGAATCGTTGCAATAGTCTTGAGTCCCCGCTGAACCGCCATGGTGTCGAACGGAGGCCCGAGCAAGGTCGCATCACCCTCCCCCGCAACAAGAGCCGCAAACCGCTCACGCACCCCGCCAACGGGTGTCAGGCGATAATCGTCGGCGCGGAGCCCTGCTTCCTTGAGTAGCGCTCGAAGGGCAATGACAAAACCGTTCTCGGGGGCGTCCACCAGAATGTTGGCACCGCGCAAATCTGCAGGAGCGGATAGGGCCGAGGAACCGACCAGTTGTAACGGCGTGGTGGTTTCAATCTGAGCAATCACCACGAAGTCTTGTGGACCTTGCCGGCGGTTCCAGTGCAAAACGTTGTCGATTGACGTTACGACCGCGTCGACCTCTCCTGCACAGAGTGACGAGTACTGCTCATCAGACGATTGAGTCATCGAAGACTCGATACGCAAATCCGCCGGCGTTTGCCACGAGGCTGATACCGCAATAGCAGGAGGGACAAACCACATCACTCGAAGAGAGTCGTTGGACATTTTTTATTCTCGTTGAAATTACCCCATATATAAAACTATACGTACCGTATTGTCAACGAGGCGACCATCGCTTGATTAAGCCGTCAGAAGGGGGGTATTACAGGTCTAACACCATACGAGGTGTCTTGCTTCCCGAGCAGCAGACAAAGAGCGTCTTGCCTGCCTGCTTTTCCGCCTCGCTCAGAATTGAATCGCGATGGTCTGGCGTGCCCTCCAGCACCCGCACTTCACAAGCACCACAGATGCCTTCGCGACAGGAATGCATCATCTCAACACCGTTTTCAATCAGCGCATCGAGTATGCTTTTGCCCTGCTCCATCCTGAGAGTCTTCCCGGTCCTCGCCAGTACGATCTCATACCCACCCGACGTCGCGGCTTCCTGCAGCGGTATAAAGCTCTCGAAGTGAACCCTGCCATCAGAGATGGACAGCGCCTTTGCTTGCTCGGAATAGACCTGAATCATCCCAGCCGGCCCACAACAATAGTAATGTCGGGTTCCATCATCACCACGGAAAACCTCCTGAATGTGAGCGACGGTAGCCTCCACGTCGTACCCCAACAGCAACTGGACCTTGTCCTGGGTGATGTGGCCTTGCATCGCGTCGATCAACGCGGCGTGGTTAACACTACGAGCGAAGTAATGCAGCTCCCAGTCCATTTTTTTGCTATTCAAGTACTGCGCCATACACCAAAGCGGCGTAACCCCTATCCCACCCGCGATCAGCACAGAACGGTGCTCGCCTTCAGCAAGGGGGAACAGGTTTCTTGGCTCACTGACCTGCAACCTGTCCCCAGGACGCAAGCGTTCGTGAATCATGATCGATCCACCACGACTTTTAGGGTCTTTGGCTACCGCTATGACGTAACGATTTCTCTCGGAAGGATCGTTCAGCAAGGAGTAACTACGCAGAGGAATACCCTCTGCAATGACGTCAATGTGCGCCCCTGGAGTAAATGCAGGAAGCGTCACACCCTCCAGCCCTTTTAGCTCATACGCCAGTACCCCATCTGCCTCATGGGTGACTGATTTGATGTACACCTGGAATGTGTTTGGCATTTCGCAACCTAGCCCGAACCATGGATTGTTAGTGGAGCGTTCGGCCGCCAGCTCATCGAGCTGACGGCCTGACGGGCTCAGAGATAAGTCATTCTGCGTTCTTGACGCTTCTGCTCCGTGTAGTCCTGAATGACGGTCCCAACAGGAATCATGTCAGCCAACGCTCTCAATGAACGGTAGTCGCTCGCCTGCGCCTGGACGCTGTCTTCATTGGCTTCCGATTGACGAATCCGCTCCATCAATTCACGCCGTAAACGGACAATTGCGAGATCCCCGCTACCCAGGAACTCTCGCGTCCGATCGACAATGGGAATGCTCTCGGCAACGGCGTAATCCTCAAAAATAACGCCCGGAACGCCTGTCCAGCTCCGACCGGCACGCATTGCTTCGCGATCTTGCCCATAGTTGAGAAGACCTTGGCGGGACGCTGCGAAGTTGTCGTCGGATTCATCAGTACCATCCAGCGCGAAATCCGGGAGGTTTTCATCGATAGGTTGGCGCGAATCCCAATAGACATACCACTGAAGACTGCGCGTATTGTTAACCGGCACTACGATGATCAGAAATCCCGCTTCTTGTTCGGTGGTACCAATGAACGCGCTCGCCGGTGCTACAAACTCGGTCACCCGAAGGTAGTCCTGCTCCTGACCCGTGGTGCGCAACGAATACGACCGTAAGCCATACGGCTTGCTCTCGAGCGTGTACTTGGGGGTGTCGTTGCCAGTGACGAGCTGGAGCCCGGCCTGGGGAAGCTCCGGGTTCGCCGTGGTGTCATGGTGCAGCAGTCCGATATGGGCCGAGTCCATTAACGTTTCGACGTTTTGCAACCAGTTCGCTTCGTTATAGGAAGCCCGCGGTCTGGCGTGCTTACGATCAAAATAGGTGAATGCATAATCAGTGAAGGCCGGCGCTTCGCCCTCACCCAAGTACACCCAGACAATACCGCCACCCTCTCGCACCTCGAACCCTTGCCCCTCTACCTTTTTGCAAAAAGCCTGGTCCTTCTCGGTTGGCATTTTGGTGCAGTTGCCCTGCGTGTCAAAACTCCAGCCGTGGAAGATGCAAGTCAGGCGGTTTCCTTCATTTCTACCGAGCGCGAGCGAAACGCCGCGATGGGGGCATGCCTCATGGAGGAATCCGACATGACCATCATCCGCGCGAAAGGCGACATATTTTTCGCATAGCAATTCGACACGTTGTGGCGTTCCTCCCGGCTCAAGCGCCTCACTGCGCAGCGCAGGAATCCATTGTCTTTTCCAATACCTGTGCAGAGGTGTGCCAGGGGAGACGTCCGTCAGCAGGCGGTTCTGTTCAGCGGTCAGCATAGCGAGCCCCGTTCTTGTTTTTTAGAAGAGCCGCAGCTAGGCGGCCAAAACTATCTTAATAACAAAGTATCTCAGTCTTTAAGATAGTTTTAGGCTATTCTCGCTTTTAGAGCTCGTCAAGAAAATTCGTTAGCATGTTAACGCTTTGCCGTGAGCGCTCCGTCGACTCCCGTGCACTGAGGTTCATCGCCTCAATGACAGCCCTGGCAGCGCCATAGCTGCAGGGCACACCCGGTTCACACTGAGGTATGATCACCTCAAAGCCACCTGATGGATTTTGCATGAGCGATTTATTGTTTCCTGCCGCCAGCCCTGAGGCCGTTGCGCAAGCATGGCGTAACGAACGTCCGGATCTGGATCACCATGGATTGGCGATTACACTCCGAATCCGAAGCCTCGCCATGTTGATCGATCACCACATAGAGGTAATCGCGGACGACCTTGAACTGGGGATGAAGGATCTCATGCTGCTGTTCGCTTTACGGCGAAGCGGCCCGCCTTACTGCATGCGCCCTACCGATGTCTTTCGTCTGCTGAAGGTGACGTCGGGCGCCGCCACCTATCGAGCGGACAAATTGGTAGAACGCGGCGTCGCCAACCGTATTCCCGATCCACGTGATCGCCGAGGCCAATTGATTCAATTGAGTGAGGAAGGAATGCGTTTGGTAGATGTCGCTATCACCCGTCTGGCGGAATCGAGTTCAAAATGCCTCGATTCGCTCGATAGCAAAGAAGGTGAGCTTGATCAGATTGGCCATCTGTTGCATTCGTTGGAGGCCGGGTGGATGGAGATTACCCCCCTTAGTGAAAACCCGCTCGCACGCTCTGACGATTCTGGTCTGTGATGAGCAGTCCAAAACGGTGGATGAGTGGATGTCGCCGATTGGAAAAGCAGACCCCCCTTTCAGGGCTTGATCTTTTTAAGATCTTCGAGTAATTCGAGCAGTTTCTGCAATTTTTTCTCACCAAACTGCCGCTGGATCTCGAGGTAATTGCGCTCCATCCCTTCGCTCATCGACAAAAAGCATTCATACCCTTGCTCGGTCAGATTGAGGAAAATGCGGCGCTGATCTTCAGCCGATTTCCTGCGAATGACCAGTCCATCGCGCTCCAGGCGCTTGAGCACACCACTCATGCTGGGCTTTAGAATACAAGCCTGATGTGCCAACTGATGACTTTCCAGTTCGCCCTGCTGGCGAAGAATTCGAATGACTCGCCACTGCTGCTCGGTCAAGTCATGATCGTTCAGGCCAGGACGGAAAAACGTCATAACCGCTTCGCGAGCCTGGAGCAAAGTGAGTGTCAGGGAAGGTCTGGGATTGGGCATATTGAGTGGACTATGTGAACCAGCCAACAGCTTACGGTTGGTGCTTCAGTAGCGCAACCGGCTGGAGGTCGCCGCGCACCTGTCCCCAGAAACAACCCCGCTGCAGTCACCCGAAATACAGGTCATTAGCGAAACCCCGAATGTCGCAGGCGATACTCTCCTGGCGTTATTTGTGCGTTGCGTTGGAAAAAACGATTGAAATACGCCGGATCCCTGAAACCCAGCAGGTAGCAGATTTCATTTGCCGAGCTGCCCGTGAACAACAGCAAACGCTTGGCTTCCTGCATGACCCTTTCGAACACCAGGCGTTTGGACGGCAAATCGGCAATACGCCTACAGACATCGTTAAGCCGAGCTTCGGTAACGCCAATGGCCTGCGCATAACGGCCAAGCGCCCAGTGCTCCAGATAATGCTCTTCAATCAGTGCATTGAATCGATGAAAGATCTGCAAGTCTTCACGTCGCGTAGGCGTCGCTTCGAGAGGGTTTGCGCACAGCCTTAATACGCTGACCATGATCAGTCGAGTCAGGCTTAGCACCGCTGCGCTGTGACCGGCGGCCCCACTGTTCATCTCCCCTCGCAGCTCTTCGAATAAAAATGCCAGACGCCGCGATTCGCTTTGCTGCTCAGGCTTGAGGTGATCAAGCGCCACACAGGCTGCGGGAAGTTGCGGCCCCAATGCCAGCCCAGGATCGCTTTCGATCAATTGCCAGATCAACTGCTGGCGAACGGTGAGCACGTGGCCATCGCTGTCCGCCTCCGTCACGAAGGAATGGGGAATCGTCGGTGGGGTGAGAAAAAACATGGGGCCAGACTCGACGTACTGCTGATCATCGAGATAAACCCTCACCGTTCCGCTCTTGACGTAATGCACCTGAAAAAATCGATCGTGGCGGTGCACTGGCATGTTGCGACCAAAGAAACCCGCCAGGTTGCCGAGCTTGTCGTAATGCACTTCGCTATCGCTGTAACGCTGATCGTAGACCTGGCCGATGTTGATGTTAGGAATTGGATACCGATCGTTCATCACACATTTCTCATTTTTCTTGTCCCGACATCCCCCGCCCCCATGGTGCACTCGTTGCGAGTAAATCGCCATGAACGATAAGGCGCTTGACGATCATTAACATATTAATTATAACGATAACATGTTAACAATAATTAGGCCGGACACCTCCCGTCCCGCCACTGCCAGGAGAGAAGCATGAGCCATGCCTTGCATGACATCGCGACCGGCACCTTGCTCGGTGTAGCGCTGAACTACCAGGGATTGCTGCTGAAGCGCCTTTCTGAATTCGAGCAATCGCCGTACCAAAAGCTGCCCGTCAAACCGGTTCTGTTCATCAAGACGCCCAATACGCGCAACGTACATGGCGGCGCCGTGGTGCATCCTGGTGCAGGAATTTCATTGCAGCCTGGGCCGGCTCTGGGGGTGGTGATTGGCAAAGATGCGAGTCGAGTCAGCGCTGACGAGGCTCTGGATCATGTTGCTGGCTATACCATCGTCAACGAATTCAGCCTTCCGGAACAGAGTTACTACCGCCCTGCAGTGAAAGCAAAATGTCGCGATGGTTTCTGTGCCATCGGCCCGGAGTTCGTACCGCGTGAACAGCTTGCCAATCCGCACGACTTGTCCATGCAACTACGAGTCAATGGCGAGCTTCGACAAGAAGACTCCACCGCAAACTTCGTACGCAAGATTCCTCAGTTAATCGCCGAAATCAGCGAGTTCATGACCTTGTATGCCGGAGATGTGTTGATCACCGGCACACCTTTGGGTCGTGTCGATGTCCTGCCTGGTGACCGCGTAGACGTAGAAATCCAAGGTCTGGGATGCCTGACCAATGTCATCGTTGCCGAGCAGGAGGGCACCGTATGAAACACGCTCGTATCCGATTCGAAAGTCAAATACATTCCGTCACGGTCGATGCAGACAACATCGTGCATCTGAGCGACGGCCGCTCCCTCGGCGAAGACCAGGTCGAGTGGCTGCCACCGGCCAATGGCACCATGTTTGCCCTCGGCCTGAACTATGCCGATCACGCTGCCGAACTCGCCTTCGCGCCGCCAACCGAACCGTTGGTGTTCGTTAAATCTACGGGCACCTATACCGGCCACAATCAGATCACCTGGAGACCTGACAACGTTGCCTACATGCACTACGAGTGCGAACTGGTTGCGGTCATCGGCAAGCCTGCGCGCAACGTCAAGCGTGAAGATGCGCTGAGCTATCTGGCGGGTTACACCGTATGCAACGACTACGCGATCCGCGATTTCCTGGAAAACTACTACCGCCCTAATTTGCGGGTAAAAAACCGTGACGCCACGACCCCGGTCGGTCCATGGATTGTCGATGTTGCAGATGTCCCCGAACCAGGCAATCTGAAACTGCGCACTTGGATCAATGGTGAGCTTCGCCAGGAAGGCTCGACCAAAGACATGATCTTCGATATCCCTTACCTGATCGAATACCTGTCCAGTTTCATGACCCTGCAGCCAGGCGACATGATCGCCACCGGTACGCCCGAAGGCCTTGCAGATGTAGTTCCGGGTGATGAGGTGATCGTGGAAGTCGAAGGCGTTGGACGCCTCGTCAATCGAATTGTCAGCGAAGCGGATTTTTTCTCCGCGCGTAAAGAGGCTTGAACATTATGATCAAACATTGGATCAATGGCCGTGAGGTCGAAAGCAAAGACACCTTCACCAACTACAATCCGGCCACCGGCGAAGCGATTGGTGAAGTGGCCAGTGGCGGTGCCGAAGAAGTCGCACAAGCGGTGGCGGCGGCCAAGGAAGCCTTTCCTAAATGGGCCAATACCCCAGCCAAAGAGCGTGCACGACTCATGCGCAAACTTGGCGAGCTGATTGAGCAAAACGTTCCTCATCTGGCCGAGCTGGAGACCTTGGACACGGGCCTGCCGATCCATCAGACCAAAAACGTGTTGATCCCCCGAGCTTCGCACAACTTCGATTTTTTCGCCGAAGTCTGCACCCGCATGGACGGCCACAGCTACCCGGTCGACGACCAGATGCTCAACTATACCTTGTACCAGCCGGTGGGCGTTTGCGGCCTGGTGTCCCCCTGGAACGTGCCGTTCATGACGGCGACCTGGAAGACCGCGCCGTGCCTGGCACTGGGCAACACTGCCGTGCTTAAAATGTCCGAGCTGTCGCCGCTGACGGCCAACGAGCTGGGTCGTCTGGCTGTCGAAGCCGGTATTCCGAACGGTGTGCTCAACGTCATACAGGGCTATGGTGCGACTGCCGGTGACGCGCTGGTTAGGCACCCGGACGTACGAGCGATCTCCTTCACCGGCGGCACCGCCACCGGCAAGAAAATCATGCAATCCGCCGGCCTGAAAAAGTATTCCATGGAGCTGGGCGGCAAGTCCCCGGTGCTGATCTTCGAAGATGCCGATCTAGAGCGTGCCCTCGACGCGGCGCTGTTCACCATCTTCTCGCTCAATGGCGAGCGCTGCACCGCCGGTAGCCGTATCTTCATTCAGGAAAGTGTTTACCCGCAGTTCGTGGCTGAGTTCGCGGCACGTGCCAAACGCTTGATCGTCGGGGATCCGCAAGACCCGAAAACCCAGGTCGGCTCGATGATCACCCAGGCCCACTACGACAAGGTCACCGGCTACATCAAGATAGGCATCGAAGAAGGCGCCACCCTCCTCGCCGGCGGCCTGGAGCGTCCAGCCAACCTGCCAGCCCACTTGAGCAAAGGTCAGTTTATCCAGCCGACTGTGTTCGCCGACGTGAACAATAAAATGCGAATTGCCCAGGAAGAAATCTTCGGTCCGGTGGTGTGCCTGATTCCGTTCAAGGATGAAGCCGAGGCCCTGCAATTGGCTAACGACACTGAATACGGACTAGCGTCCTACATCTGGACCCAGGACATCGGTAAGGCGCACCGAATAGCCTACGGCATCGAAGCCGGCATGGTATTCATCAACAGCCAGAATGTGCGCGATCTACGTCAGCCGTTCGGTGGAGTGAAAGGTTCCGGTACTGGGCGCGAAGGTGGCCAATACAGCTTCGAAGTGTTCGCCGAAATCAAGAACGTCTGCATTTCCATGGGCAATCATCACATCCCTCGCTGGGGACTCTGAGCAGCCGATAGCCGCTGCTGAAGACCGCGATGAGGCGCGCATCGGCTCATCGCAGTTTTCACTGGCCGCGTAATTGAACCGACAAAAATACTTTCAGGAGAATCATCATGGGCGAAGTCGTCCTGGCAGCAAAAGTCTGCCATGTGCCGTCGATGTACTTGTCCGAACTACCGGGCAAACACCACGGTTGTCGTGCTGCAGCTATCGAAGGCCATAAGGAAATAGGTCGGCGCGCGCGTGAGTTAGGTGCTGATACCGCCGTCGTCTTCGACGTGCACTGGCTGGTGAACAGCGGCTACCACGTGAACAACGGTGAGCATTTCAGCGGCGTTTACACAAGCAATGAACTTCCGCACTTCATCAAGGACATGGTTTACCACTACCCAGGCTGCCCGGAGCTCGGACAACTGATCGCCGAAGAAGCCAACGCGGCCGGTGTGCGCACGCTGTCGCATAACATCCCGAGTCTGGAACTGGAATACGGCACCCTGGTGCCCATGCGCTATATGCACATGGATGTACCTGCAGCCGAAAAACTCAAGGTGATTTCCATCGCGGCCTGGTGTGCCTGGCATCGTCTCGAAGACAGCTTCGCTTTCGGCGCCGCCGTACGTCGCGCAATCGAGAAGAGTGACCGCAAAGTCCTGGTGCTGGCCTCCGGCTCTCTTTCACACCGTTTCTCTGACGATCGCGAAGCGGAAGCCAATATCCACAACTGGACGCGCGAATTCGACAAGCAGGTCGACATGCACGTGGTCAAGCTGTGGCGCGAAGGTCGATTCAGAGAGTTCTGCGCGATGCTTCCTGACTACGCCGAGCACTGCTTCGGCGAGGGCAAAATGCACGACACTGCAATGCTCTTGGGCCTGCTGGGTGGGCCGGATTACAACAAGCCGGTCGAAGTTCTCACGGAGCCCTTTGGCAGCTCCGGGACCGGCCAGATCAACGCCATTTTCCCGCTCTGAATTTCGCTCAAGCGGCAGGGGCTCGCCCGCCGCTCGGCACAACGACCTACCAGGAGGGCACGATGCCGCATTTTATTGCCGAGTACACCGACAACATCGAGCAACAGGCCGACCTGCCGGGCCTTTTTGAAAAAGTCCACACGACACTGGGGGCCAGCGGTGTGTTTCCGCTGGGAGGTATCCGTAGCCGCGGCGTTCGACTGGATACGTGGCGTATGGCCGACGGCAAACACGATTACGCCTTTGTCCACATGACGCTGAAGGTTGGCCACGGCCGCGACCTGGCGACACGTCGACGGGTCGCTGAAAAACTGTTCGAAGTCATCACCGCCCACTTTGCACCGCTGCAGGCAGAACGTTTGCTGGCTCTGTCGTTTGAGATGATCGAGCTCCACCCCGAGCTTAATTTCAAGCTCAACAACGTGCATGCCTTCCTCAATCAGCAGGCGAACTAGAACCTTCCTCTTCCCTCGGCCACTCTCACAAAAAGTACAAAATCATGAGCATAGCCACTTCCGCTGCACAGCCTTTGAGCGATGCCGCAACATCGACCCACCGTACAGTGACCTTGCGGCTGATGCCACTGCTGCTGGTGTGCTACCTGTTTGCCCATCTTGATCGGATAAACATCGGTTTCGCGAAGATGCAGATGGGCGCCGACCTGCAATTCAGCGATACCGTCTACGGTTTCGGTGCAGGCTTGTTCTTTGTTGCCTACGCGATGTTCGGAGTACCCAGCAACATCGCCCTGGATCGCATTGGGCCACGACGCTGGATCGCTTTGTTGATGGTTGTCTGGGGGACTCTGTCGACCAGCATGCTATTGATCGAAAACGCTGAAGGTTTCTACGCGTTGCGCTTCTTGCTCGGCGTCGCCGAGGCCGGATTTTTCCCGGGCATTCTGGTCTATCTGAACCGCTGGTATCCGGCCAGCAGGCGCGCCCAGGTTACCGCGTTGTTTGCCATTGCCGTGCCGCTGGCCGGGGTTGTCGGTGGCCCTCTATCGGGCGGTATCCTGCAAGGCTTTCATGATGTTGGGGGCCTGCGTGGGTGGCAGTGGATGTTCCTGATTGAAGGCGCGCCAGTCGTACTACTCGGTTTGCTGGTACTCAAGGTGTTGCCTGACAACTTCGAGTCAGTCAGTTGGCTAAGCAGTGAGCAGAAAGAGCAACTGCGCAAGCAACTGGCTAGCGAAGAACAACGCAAACCCATCATTTCGTTTGGCGGAATACTGCGAGATCCTCAGGTCTGGCTGCTGGTGGGCATCTATTGCGCAGTCATGCTGGCGGTCAATACGCTTGCTTTCTGGATGCCTACCCTGATTCACAGCTCCGGGATTGGCAGCGATGGCAAGGTCGGCCTGCTCAGTGCCCTGCCCTACCTGGCCGGCTGCGGCTTCATGATCGCCTGCGGACGTTCATCGGATCGTCGCCGTGAACGTCGGTGGCACTTGAGTGTGCCATTGCTCATGTCGGCCCTCGGTATCGCCGTAGCCGGCCTTTTGCCTGACGACCCCTTCATGGTAATCGGCGGATTGGTGATTGCGGGTATGGGCGCGAGCGCCGCACTGCCGATGTTTTGGCAGCTACCACCCGCATTCCTGTCAAACAGCACCCAGGCGGCGGGCATCGCCCTGATCAGTTCTCTGGGAAGCATTGCCTCGTTTCTGACACCCAATCTGATTGGCTGGATGCGTGACACGACCCACAGCGCCAGTCTTGCCCTCTACGTCCTCGCGGCATTGATCGTCGCAGGCGCCTTCCTGGTGCTGCGCACGCCCGCCGCCATCGTCAATCCTCATTAAGAGATCCAAGTCATGCTCGATCAAGAATTCATCCAGCAAGCCGCTGCACAACTGGACAACGCCGAACGCTCCCGTAAGCAAGTCGGGCAGTTCTCCCTCGCGCATCCACAGATCACCATCGAAGATGCCTATGCCATTCAGCGAGCCTGGGTGGCACAGAAAATAAAGAACGGTCGTAAGCTGGTGGGGCACAAGATTGGCCTGACCTCTCGGGCCATGCAGGTCTCATCTAACATTACAGAACCGGATTACGGGGCGTTGCTTGACGACATGCTGTTCGACGAAGGCACCGACATCCCCTTCAACCGTTTTATCGTGCCGCGCGTCGAAGTGGAGTTGGCATTCATCCTCGGCAAGCCGCTCAAAGGCCCGAATGTCACTATTTTCGATGTGCTGGAGGCTACCGAATGGGTGATCCCGGCCCTGGAAATCATTGACGCGCGTATCCAGCAGATCGATCCGGAGACCAAAGCCACGCGCAAGGTCTTCGACACCATTTCCGACAATGCGGCGAACGCAGGGGTGGTAATGGGCGGCCGTGCTGTGCGCCCTCACGAGGTCGACCTGCGCAAGGTGCCCGCTGTCTTGTACCGCAATGGCGTGATCGAGGAATCAGGGGTCTCTGCCGCCGTGCTCAATCACCCGGCGAAAGGTGTCGCCTGGCTGGCGAACAAGCTCGCCCCATACGATGTCACGTTGCAACCGGGGCAAATTATTCTGGGCGGGTCGTTTACCCGTCCGGTGGCTGCGAACCCAGGCGATACCTTCCATGTCGACTACGACATGCTGGGTTCCATCTCCTGCCGCTTCGTCTGATTTCTTGAGGACCGTTTCATGGATATGCCAATCAACACATTCAAACAACGCCTGAAAAGTGGCAAGGCTCAAATCGGCCTTTGGCTCGGTCTGGCCAACCCTTACTGCGCAGAGCTGGCAGCCAATGCCGACTTTGATTGGCTATTGATCGACGGCGAGCATGCGCCCAATGATATACGCAGCATGCTTGGCCAATTGCAGGCGATAGCGCCCTACACCAGTCATCCAGTGATCCGCCCTGTCGCTGGCGACACAACGTTGATCAAACAGATTTTGGACATCGGCACCCAGACCTTACTGGTGCCGATGGTCGAAAGCGCCGAACAAGCGCGAGAGCTGGTGCGTGCCGTGCACTATCCGCCCAGTGGCGTGCGCGGTGTAGGCAGCGCGTTGGCGCGGGCGTCGCGCTGGAACAGCGTGCCCGGCTACCTGGACAAGGCTGACGAGCAAATATGCCTGCTGGTGCAGATTGAAAGCCTGAAAGGCCTGGAGAATCTGGATGCCATCGTCAACGTCGAAGGCGTTGACGGGGTGTTTATCGGCCCTGCCGACCTCAGCGCTGCGATGGACCATCGCGGTAACCCGGGCCATCCCGAAGTTCAAGCAGTAATCGAAGACACCATCATACGAATCCGCGATGCCGGCAAAGCGCCCGGCATTCTCAGCGCCGACGAAAGATTGGCCAGACGCTACATCGAGCTCGGCGCGGCATTCGTAGCGGTCGGCGTCGACACCTCCGTACTGATGCAAGGCCTGCAAGCACTGACAAGCAAGTTCAGAAATACCCCGGCCACGATCAGTACCGGCGGTGTTTACTGATTTCAGGTTAATTGCAAATGCTCGCCGCTGGCAGACATCAATGCCAGCGGTGACCATTCCGCCTCAACGCTTCAGTGTCTTCAACTCATTGAGCAACACCAACAACGTCTGCAACTTCTCCGCGCCGTAGCGCTCCTGCAAGCGCTCATAGTTCTCTTCCATGCGCCCGCTCATACTTTCAAAGCAACGCTCTCCGGCAGCGGTCAGTTTCACCAGCACTCGGCGCTGGTCGTGTTCTGAGCGCCGTCGTTCGACCAACTCTGCGGTCTCCATCCGCGCCAGTACGCCAGTCATGCTGGGCTTGAGAATACATGCCAAGTCCGCCAAGCGATTGATCTCCAGTTCGCCCTGCTGACTGAGAATCCGCACTACCCGCCATTGTTGCTCAGTGAGGCCGATATCTTTCAGAGAAGGCCGGAAAAAGCTCATGGCCACTTCCCGGGCCTGGAGCAGGTTGAGTGTCAGAGACTGTCGGTGCTTGGGCATTTAGAAACGGCTCAAAAATCAGTTAGCATGTTAATTATCTTATCACGCCGAAATAGCGATGACGTTTCTAGCGTCCATAAAAAAACGGCGCATTTAGGCGCCGTCCATTTAATCGCTAACCAGAGCACGTCAGAGCCTGATAACCGCTTTCAACACAGTCTTGAAGGTTTCCAATTGATCGTCGCTGAATTGACTGAAGACTTTTTCCTGCTGTTCTCGGGCTATTGTCCATAATCTTTCTGTTTCATCGATACCTTTAACGGTCAGACGCAAGCGCTTATCTTCTTCACAGACCAGCCCCTTACGAGTGAGATTGGCGACGGCCTCTTCGATTTCCCGCTCGGGCATCGCCACCTCCCGTTGCAGATCCGTGAGGCTCAACCCTGCATCGTTCTCCAGCACCATCAACATACGCGCCTCACTTGTCCGCAAACCTGTCGACAATTGCCGCGGCTGATAGCTTGCCTGATACGCGCGCAATGCTTGGGTCATGAGGTAGTACAAATTGTGGCTCAGCCTTCCTTGGAAGTGGCTGCTAGGCGGCTGACCTTCAGCACTTTTTGTCATGCGCGTGTGGGGCAACACCATGGAGTATGCGCCCTGGTGGTACAGCAACGGCGAACGACCAAAATCATCGAAAGCCACTACCTTACCGATCATGATCCAATGATCACCACCGTCCACCTGCTGATATTTTTCGCACTGAAAACGCGCGGAGCAATCAGTAAGAATGGGCGCCCCTCCGTGACCTGACTCGTATTCGATGCCAGCAAAACGATCGTCTTTCGGACGAGCGAAATTGTTCGACAAATCAATTTGATCTGCAGCAAGCACATTCACGGCAAAGTGGGTAGCGGCAGCAAATACATCATGACTGGTTGATCGCTTATCGATACTCCAGAGAATCAACGGCGGATCGAGCGACACCGAGTTGAAGCTATTGGCCGTCACCCCCACTTTTCGGCCATCGTGATCGGCGGCTGTCACCACTGTCACACCGGTGGCGAAGTTACCTAAGGCGCGGCGAAATGCACGCGAATCGAAGGCAGAAGAAGCTGCAATTTCATTAATATCGGACATGCAAGACTCCCGAGCACGCCCCCTGGGCGCGCTCTGATTATTTTTATGAGGGGCTTGTGGCTTGAGGGCGAACGGCCTTAGGCCATTGAGGGATCGGGCTCAAGACCCATCAGTTCGCGACCAAGTATCTGTGCACAAACGTCATAGTCGGTATAGGCGTGCGCCCCCGTAAGATGTGCGTCGCGGAAAAGGCGTTGCAACTCGTTGGTTTCAAACCAGGCGCCGCCGCCGGCCGCTTCCATCAGACGGTCCACAGCCTGGATACACATTTTCGTGGCATAGCCTTGATTGGTACGCCAGAACGTGAGCGTGGTGCGGCTAGGGTACTCGTGGCGCTCGCTGTATTCGGCAATCTCCTCCCAGCTTTTTTCCAGCAACGCTCGGGCAGCCGCAACTTGATGCGTGGATTCGGCCAGGCGCATCAATGCCGGGGTGGCTGCGCCGACAGCGGCACCGGTGTAGGCACGGACGCGGTTGCGGGTTTTCTCGCGAAAGACATCCAGCATGCGCTCGGCAATACCCAGGCTGACAGTCGAAAAACCGCTGGCGAAATAAGGCCGATAAGGGGCGAAGAAAATCTTGCTGTCCGGATACAAACCAAAGCCCGCCGACTTGCCTTCGATCATGTCCTTGGCTTTCTGGATTCGGTGCTCGGGCACGAAAGCATTCTTGACGATCAGGGTTTTGCTACCGCTGCCACGCATACCAACGGCAAACCAGTCATCACGAATTTCATAGTCACTGCTTGGCAGCACCGCGAAACAATAATCCCGAGTGCCTTCGGCATTCTCACGAAAGAACCCCATGATGGCCCATTCGGCATGATCACAGCCTGAACTCCATCCCATCTCACCACTGAAAGTGACGCCTCCCTCCACCTCCTCGGTGCGCCCAAAAGGCGCGATGCTGCTACTGGCAGTAGCATCGGGGTCATTTCCCCACATCTCATCCTGCAGCTTGCTGGAAAACATTGCGATTTGATGACTGTGAGTACATAGAAGGCTCATGGCCCAGGCCGTGCTGGCACAGGAACCGGCCAACAATGCGATGCAGTCGGCAAACTGAGGCAGAGAGATCTCCATGCCGCCGTACTTTTTCGGCTGCAACGCATGGTGCATACCAATACCTTTGAGCAAAGCGATATTTTCGGCGGGAACACAACGCGCGCGTTCGGCCTCGAAGGCATTAGCCGCGATAGTAGGCAGAACACCTTTCAGGTCTTCCAGCAGCGGGTTTGGAGTTTTCATGGGCGGTCTCTTTATTATTGGATAGTGGCGCTCCGCTTGGCAGACGCTTGCGAACATCGCCAGAAGGCACCGTACGCTAGATGGCAAGCGGGTAAGCGCGTCAGCACCCGGTCAGTATGAGGTGCTGGGGCACTACGAAAAATGCACGTTACAAATAGAAGATTGCACTTTTCATAGAGTCTTTAAGCAACGAACAAAACGCGAAGAAGAATGGACCTGAAAGTGATGTTCATCGCTGACTGTTTAAAGATGGCCGCTGCCCTTCCCTCCTGACTTGCCCCCCGCGCCGCCGACTTACCGACAACAGATCCGAGCGAAAACCTCATATAAACGAAACGCAATGACTCGTAGAGTGTCGACCAAGCGAAGCAATTTTCACTGCAACAAAGCCTTCTGCTTGAGCACCCTAGCCCGCGCTAAAAACAACAAAACAAGCTTATTACGAGCGAACATTTTCCTGCTGGATTGAGCACAGCCAAGGTAGAATTTTTCACGCACAGGCAATATACTAAACACTGCGTATACTAATTATTTCCTTGACGAGAGCCATCCTGGGCTTTTGTTTTTTAGAAACAAATGCACCTGGGTAAGGGATCTTGAAAATGTCGACTAACAAACCTGTATCGACCACCAAATCGATCGTGGGTCGCCCACGAAGCGAAGCTACACGCCGTCAGATCCTGGATGCCACCATCAGGCTGCTGCAGGAAAAATCCATTCAAGCCATCTCAATCGAGGCGATAGCACGAGAAGCTGGCGTTAGTAAATCAACCATATACCGGTGGTGGGACTCCAAAGCGTTAGTCGTTATCGACGCGTTCATAGAGAACCAAATGTTGAAGACAGCCTTGCCACGAGAACTGGGTCCGAGAGAGGCAATTGCTCAGCACTTCCGCTCCCTCGTAGACCAATACTCTGGTTGGGCCGGTCGACTGGTCGCACAAATACTCGCGGAAGGTCAGTCAGATCCCTCTACTTTGAGAGATTTTCGAGAGCGGTTTCATTATGGAAGGCGCGCGATAATTCGAGAAACGCTAGAGGAATGGAGGGTGAGCGGCGAGATATCTCCCGATACGGATATCGAGATACTGATGGACTTGATTTACGGGGCCGTTTACATGCGACTCATGATTGGACACGCCCCACTTAACCAAGCGTTTGCCGAGTCGCACATAAACTTTGTGTACCACTTACTGGGTGTCAAGAGCACTGACCCCGAGGCCTAGTCGTTATTGGTCAAGTTCAGTGCGCAGGCGTTGAGTTGATCGGATACCGACGTCGAGCCATTGGAAACGAACACCCCGCTCATCTCGCTATAAGACTGATCGAAATGCTCGCCCCAATTGGGTCATTTCTTTTGCGTAGCGCGGACGAGCTTATCGGCAACGCCCATCAGCACATTGTTACCGGCTACCCAGACGCCCAGGTTCTGAACCGGACTGGAACGTTTGGCTTTCGGATCCTCGCGTCCCATCTCCGGGTTTTTATGACAGGCAACCGGCGCGTTGAGTATCAGCCTGCGTAAACAGGAATTGGCATGGTCGCACCACACGATCTCAGCCTCACGACCTTCGATTACCTTCAACGCATAATCAGGGTCGGCCAGCATCTGTCGTGCCAGCATGCTTGCATCGACATCGCCGTCCCAAATAGCCGCCGCCGCTTGCCGGGGATCTGGAGTACTGGAAAGGAACAGGAGCACCCCGCTACCCAGTGCCTTGCGGAAGGCCTGCGGCTCCCCGTGGTTCAGCATGTTGCCGGAAGTACTCGGCACATTGTCACGCATCGACTCGTAGTTGCCCTCGCTTAGCGAGATGAAGTCTAGGCCGACCTCGGCGATGTGCACTGCGACCTCAGCGTAACCCTCCGGCCCCTGGCCGTCGGGCATATGGTCATTCACACTCATACGCACCCCCACCGGATAATCCGGGCCGACTTCGGCGCGCACTGCTGCAACCACATCGCGCAAGGCTCTAGCGCGATTCGCAACCGAACCACCGTATTCATCGGTGCGTTGATTGGCCAGCGGGGACAAAAAGGACGAGTAGAAGTAGCACATGTGTGCGCCAATCTCGACGCCATCGAAACCACTAGCCTTGGCCCGGCGTGCACCGGCGACGACGCTCGCCTCGATGTCCTTGATCTCCTGGATGCTGGCCTCGTGTGGCACTGGTGTTATTCGGCCACCGGGGATAAAGAGATGGTTGGGCAAGCCGCCAGCCCCCAGGTTCACCGGCTTCGGGCTGGCCGCCAAAATCCACTGACCGTTGCGCGGCACGCCCATGCGGCCGAAGCTCGGAAACAGCTGCGCGAACACTGCTGCACCACATTCATGTACAGCATCGGACACACGCTTGAGGTCATCGACGAATGCGTCTTTGTCAAAGCGAAGGTTTGGCGAAAACGGCGACTCATTCCAGGCTCGTTCGCTGCATACCGATCCACCAACGATGACCAGGCCCACCCCGCCCTGCGCACGACGCTTGAGGAACGCGATGGTCTGCTCACTTGGGCGGCCGTCCTCGGTCGGGCGAAGTACCGCCATCGGCCCAAGGATAATGCGGTTTTTAATCTGCAATCCATTGATCTGCAGCGGGCTTGCCAGCACCTTGGCTGCATTGCTTGTATTCATCGAAATGTTGGTCATGGTCAAAACTACTCTTGCCTGTATAGGGTCGGCTTGCCGGGTTCAATCAACTGAATCCGAATCGACTTACATGATTGAGCTGGCGCCACCGTCCACGGGAATATTGATCCCAGTGACCCATTTAGACTCATCAGAGGTCAGGTAAAGGCCTGCCCAAGCGACAGCGATCGGCTCGCCCGGCTTACCCGTCAGGGTGCGCTCCACGATCGGGGCCACGGGTGCCTTGTCGCCAAACTCCCGATACATCGCCTGAACCGGCGGGGTGTTCATTACACCAGGGCTGACCGAGTTAACCCGTACACCAACAGCGACGCCTTCTGCGGCCAGTTGGCGCGTCAAGGCAAGGACCGCCCCCTTCGCCGCGGCATGCGCAGCCTGCGGCAACGTTCTCGCTCCCTGCATGCCAGCACCGGAGCCGATGTTGACGATGGCACCTTTGGACTTCACCAGATATGGCCAGGCAAGCTGGCAAGCACGCCAGACGAGATCGAGCTCATTCTGAATAGTGAAGACATAATCGGCGTCGCTCTGCATCGCAAAAGGCGCAAAACGCGGCAGGCTGGCATTATTGTAAAGCGCGTCAATGCGGCCATGCCGAGCAGCAGCACCATCGATCCAACGCGCTACATCGTCGCGGTCGCTGAGGTCAACAGGAGCAACCACATCGATGGAATGACCATCGCTTTCTACCAGTTTTGCGGTTTCTGCGGCCGTCTGCGGATTGATGTCACAGCCGACAACGATTGCGCCTTCACTGGCGAACAGTCGAGCTGTCTCGCGCCCCATCCCACTGCCAATGCCGGTCAGTAAAACCACCTTGTCCTGCAATCGCTTGCTCATACCAACCCTCTCGTAAGGGACTTCATATTTTTGTTGTTTTACATCACGCCTTACGGGTACCTAGACGAAAGCAGAGGGCGGACAAAAGCCCCAACGCCAATGCCGCCCAGCCCAAGCTGCCATAGCCAACATGCAGGGCGAGCACGCCCCCCAGGAGTGGGCCAGTAGCCGAACCCGCCATGACCATCACCGGAGTGGCTGCGACCACGCGACCGGACGGATCCAGTCGCGCAAGTACCCCGAATGCGAACACATGGGTGAATGTGACGACGGCGATGAGAACTGAGGTCGCTACGATGTAAACCCCGTAACCACTAAACTGGGTCACAGCAACTGCTGCAGTGGCTTGTATCAGAGGTCCCGCCATGACTACGCCCGAGGCCGGCAAGCGGCGTTCAAGGAGATTGGAAAGGGCGACAGGTACGAGATTCACGACGCCACTGATGACAAGCACCGTGGTGATCTGCGCCGCGCTGAATCCGTGCCAGCCTCCTACACGCTCGATGAATCCGAAGACCATCGAATGGCTCACCATCAATAGACTCACGCCAGTGATGCCGAACCATACTCGCGTAGGCAACTTGGCGAGCTTGGATCGATCGTGCTGGATCGCACGGGCGACCTTCGGAAAAGCCAGCAGTGCGGCGAGTGCGGCAGCAAACATGATGCCCGACATTGTGTAGAAGAATATGTTCGGGCCGTTCTTGCCCACTAGCGGAGGCAGCGTCGCCATCACCAGGATGGACAGTAGGCTCAGCGAGCTAAATGCCATTGCCGCTGTGCGGTGCGGATTAGCAGTGCCACCCATCGTCCCGTGAACGATCGACAGGCCGCAGCCGACCGCCAGACCTGCCACGACATGCGCCGAAGCCAAAAGGGTATAGCTACCACTTACGCTTGGCATGCTGGCGAAGGCCATACCCGCCACGGCATAAGCCGCCGACGTTATGCGCTTGCGGTTGAGTCGGGATAGTTTTGGTGCAATACACAGGCTGCTGAGCACGACCGACCCGAGGAACAGAGTCAGAAGGAACCCGGCACGCTGCGGATCAAGTGCCAGTTGCCCGATCAGGACGATTCCAACCCAGATCGGCAAAGTGGTGATATCCATCAGGCCAGCGCAATGCCCGATGACGAGCGCCGCGGTACCGTAGCGGGCTTCCTTCCGGTTGCCAGCAGCCTTCGTCAGAGAGTCAGAAACAGAATGTGAGCTCATTGGTCTTTAGCCTTTAGGTAGTCGACAAGCAATTCAAGGTCGGCGTCGGTTATTTCGGTTTTACGAAATGCCGGCATGATCAGTACGCCGTTGCGAACGAAATACTTGATGAAGGCCGGGGGCATGTCAGTGCGCTCTTCCAATGCAGCCGGTAAGCTGCGGCCATACTTGGCCGCCAGCGAAGCTGTGCCAGGCATGCGTGAAGCTGCGGCGTGACAGATCGCACACCACTGATCGAAAACCTGCTTGCCACGCTGACCCGGTTCGACGTCCCTGGCCGGTTCGGAGGCGACTGCCAGACCTGCCAGCATCATCAGCACGATGAAACTGTTCGTTTTCATTTGGTGCCCTTCCTCAAATGCTTGGGCCAGATGCCGTAGCGGCCCGGCGAAAGAGTTCCGTTAGGATCGATGGCGTCCTTGATGACCTCGTTCAAGCGCAGCAGGCTGTTGTTGTTGTACGAATACAGGCCCATGGCCTGGTCCTGGAATTCCGGGTGGCAACGATATTCGCCCCAGCCATGCTGTGCGCCAATATCGAGCAGCGTCCGATACGCCTTGATGGAGGCTTTGTTCATCGCCGTATCATCGGTAATCGGGAAGCCCACGATGAAAAGGAAAGCGCGCTCGAAAAACGGCGCAGGCAACGCAAAAGGCCTGAGGTTCCAGATCGGCACATTCTGCAGCGCAGGCATGGTGCGGTGCGCTTCTTCGAAGACACGGTTGGCTTCGAGGATGCCTTGCGCAGTCTGTGGAATGACTGGAGAGAACCACATATGGCCGCGCATTGGGTGCGGGTTGCCTCCGGCACGCGTGCCCATACCGAAGAAGTCCATGTTTGGTACACCCACATCCTGTGGGTAAACCGTCCACTCAGCGGAAGCCTTGCGCGGATCGGTCTGAATCTGGCCAGCCTGAAAGCGCACTCCCTTGATCGACTTTGCGGCCAGCTCCTGTACCGCCTCCCACTGGGCCTGGATCACCTTCGGTGGTCCGTAGAACTTCAGGTTAAGCACCCAGTAAGGAATGTTGTTGTCCTGTCCATACTTCTGCAACTCTGCCGAAAAGCCGACGCTGGCTTTCGCAACCAGCTCGGCATGCGGCTTCTGCAACTGCGGCGGGCCATCATAAAATGCGTCGACAAGGTGTTTCGTGTAATTGCTGACACCCAGCAGCGGGCTACCCATTTCCGGAGCACCAGGGGCTAACCCAGTGTTCTCGACGTACTTGAGCAATTCCACTACCGCGTGCAGGTCGTCATAACGCGCGGCCATCACCATGCCATGCATGAAGGCTTCTGGTGCCGGCATCAACCAAATGCCCATCTTGGTGACAACGCCGAAATTGGACTGGGAAAAAATGCCATCCAGGATCGGCCCCATGCCCATCTTGAATTGCCCCCACGTCTGGGAACCGGGAAGCGCTCCCATTCCTGTTCGAACCACCTCCCCATTTGCCAGCACCACCTCCATTCCGCAGTGCGAATCGAAATGGTTGCGAAAGCGCGACAGCGTGTGACCTACTCCATGGTCAAGCGCATTGCCAACCACACTGCCCCAGCCGGGGTCGGCGACATCCAACCACACTTCCAGGCCACGTTCCTGGATGTAGTTATACAGATCGAAATAGCTGACGCCGGGCTCCACGATTGCGTAGCCATTGCTTTCGTTGACCTCAATGATGCGGTTCATCCGCTTCAGATCCAGCACAACACTGCCGCCATGATTGGGCGCTGAACCGCCGTAGCCGAGGTTTTTGCCGGTGGAAATCGTATAAAGCGGTATGCGGTGCTTATCGGCAATGCGCACGACCGCCTGCACCTCTTCAACCGAACCGGGCGCCACGGCAGCTGATGCGCTTCGATCCTCGGGCGTGTCGCGCAGCGGGGAATAAGAATCACGGTAGGGAAACAGATCCTCGTCCTCAACGAAGACCCATTCTTTTCCGACTACACCAGCAAACGCCTGTAGCGCGACGGAAAAAACTTCGGGGGAAACATTCGGGGGTGTTCTCATAATTCACGCGATGATCCATGAAACCAAAGGATTGGGTTGGCTCGCCGGTACGTCGTACTGATGCAGCACAACAGTACGGCGCGACTGGCTGCGTGCTTGTTCTGCAAGGCAATGCCAAACCTCGCGCGTGGTGAGTCCGGCGACAGCGCCACCTTGCTCACGCCAAAACGGTACGAGCGATTCCTGCCAAAGCCTCGTGAGTCCATTCGTGACTTCAAGCCGCGCACTGCCTTTTTTGGCATGCTCAATGGCGAAAGCCAGGCTTTGCGGCAATCGGCGGTCCGTCACGACAAAGCGAACGTCAAACTGACTGGGGTCGAATGGTTCTCGAGCGATCTCTCCGGATGGCTTCGCGAGCACCGGTAGCGCCCCCAGCATGGCGAGCGTCGCGGCACTTGCGGTGGACACGAGAAACTGGCGCCGCCCAAATCCGAGATTGGAAATATTGGGGATCGGCATGCTCACTCCCCGGAAATGTTGAGGAATGTAGCGGAGCTCTGAACCCCGATTAAGAGACTGAGATCGGCGTCGAGGATCGAGCCGTTGGTATCGCGCGTCGAAGCAGCGTTGACGGGGAAGTTTTGGAAATCAGCGGACGCGAATTGCTTGTCGCGTTCAGCCACCTGTTCACTGGTCGAGTGCCAGATGCGGCCCACAATGGTAACGGTCGCAACATCGCCTTTCAGGCTCGAACCCTGATGCATGTTTGTTTCCTCCGCGCGTTCTTGTTGTTGTGCCCGTGACAGGCTTCATATGCGCGAAACAAAAATATACGATCCGTACCGTTTTGTGCAAGCTTACTTTTTTCGGTTTCGTCAGCTGGCAGCCTTCACCTGCCTACGGAGTCAGCCCTCATGGGCCTTCCACACTCGCCAAGCCAAGCCCAAAGCGTTTTTTTACATTGCTTCTTGAGTGGTCTGTTGGCTACGATCAGAAACGCCTCAGCTTGATTTCAGCAGGCAGCCGCCCACGCCGCAGAGTGAGCACATGCAGCTTTACGCTCCTGTTAAAATTAGTCATTTATTAAGGAATACTTTATGCAGGAGAAGTCTTTAGGACGACCACGCAGCGAAGCTACTCGACTGCAAATACTGAATTCGACCATCAAGTTGCTACACGAGAACTCTATTCAGGCCATCTCGATTGAGGCAATTGCAAAGGAAGCCGGTGTCAGCAAAGCAACGATCTACAGATGGTGGGACTCTAAAGCATTGCTCGTGATTGACGCATTCATTGAAAACCATCTTCTCAAGACCCCACTGCCAATTGAACTCGGTCCCAAAAAGGCCATCGCTGCTCATTTCCGCACACTGGTAGAGCAGTTTTCTGGTTGGCCAGGCCGAATACTTGCTCAAATCATAGCCGAGGGACAATCTGACCCTTCAGTATTACGAGCCTTTCGAGAGAGATTCCACTATGGGCGACGCGCGATAGTTAAAGAAACACTTGAAGAATGGAAACGCAGCGGCGAGATCCCAAGCGACACCGATGTCGAGTCGCTTATGGACATCATCTACTCAGCAGTCTACATGCGCTTGTTGGTTGGCCACGCCCCATTGAACGAGGAGTTTGCCAAGTCGCATATCGACTACATATACCACTTGCTGGGAGTAACGAACTCAGAAAACTGAACAGCACTGTTTGGCTGCTGATCGTTATAAAGTATGAGTTGACTCAGTCCCGATTCACCCTGAGAGGTGAATCGGGACTTTTTGACAGATAACGTCAACCTGGTGCTTTAGATAGGCTGCCCCAAGTATTGATAGGTTTTCAGCAATAGAGCCGCCGACTGCTCTCTATTTTTCAGTGGGTCTTCCTGCTCATAGCGACAAAGTTGTAATGAAGCTTCGCAAATGATTTTGCACCGTTCAAATCGGCGCTCGCTATACATCGCCAATGCCTCGTTAACAGATTGGGTCTTGGATATGCAGTCTGCAAGCACGACGGCATCTTCGATGGCCATGCCACCTCCAGACGTCATATGCGGTGTTGGTGAATGTGCAGCATCGCCGATGAGCACTACGCGGCCGCGGTACCAAGGTGCCGGCACCAGCGTGATATCCAGCGGACGGAAGATAACCTGCCTGGCATCGGTCACCTGCTCAAGAGCTTCCAATACAGCGGGCGCGGTATATTCGGCAAGGCGTTCGCGAATCATCGCGCTCGCTTGATCCTCTGGTACCCGCAGAGGCTCCACACTGTTCTCGAGATAAAACAGGTAGCAGCTGTTCTCCGATGTCGGGAAAGAACCCACCGTTTTCCCTGTCGGGCTGCGGTACAGACAGAACCCATCAATCTGAGCCGGACGCGGCGCGTTGAAACGCCAGACACTCTGACCTGCAAAATGCGGCCTGCACTCAGTACCGAAAACCTGATCGCGGAGCTTGGAGTAGGCTCCATCCGCAGCCACTACCAAGTCATAGGTAGCCTCGCGACCATCCGAGAATTTAACTTCGACGCAGTCCCCACGGTCGTCGAGATGTTCGATCGTCAACCCTTTATCCAGAACCGCCCCAGCCCCTTGCGCTGCCGACTCCAGGATTCGAGCAAGTTCTGGCCGACGGATGCCACAGCTGGGGGGTGCAGGGTCCGATCGCAGGAGTTGACCTGAGGAATCGAATTGCCGAAACGCGTCGAATCGCATACCACTGTCGAGACAAGGCTCCGCCAATCCGATCATGTCCAATGCTCGGACCGTGTTGTGTAACAGGCAAATGCCAGACCCTGCCGAGGGAATCCCCGGCTTGATATCAATACAGTGGACGTCCACTCCCGCCCTGCGCAGTGCATAAGCTGCGGTGGCACCGCCGATTCCGCTGCCTACAATCAAAACGCGTTTAACTTGACTCATTCTTGTCTCCTCTCCGCTTCTATGGCGGGTGGTAGCTGCTACTCAATTACACAGCTTGTTTGCCAATTCCGGTACATCGAAGTACGCCTCGGCAAGAGACATCCGCGACCGGGTATAGCCCTCGTATAGTCATCTGCGGCAAGCCTTCAGGCGTCGCGCAGTACTGCTTCAATTGCAGCGACGAGCAAATCCACTGGGCAGGACTGTCCAAGCCTTCAACTACCCTCGCATCCCGCGCTTCATGCCGCTCACCAGACATCGGCATTGCTAAGAACAAACCAAATCTATACGTTCCGTTTTGTTTCCGCAACCATGCCGAGTAAAACCTAGATTTACGCAATAGAGCCATTGACAACGCCAATCTCAGACAACAATACTTTGTATACGCATCGTTTTGTTAGTGCTACCTTCAATTAGATAGCTATTCATAGCCGGAGCGCGGCTTACGTAGGCCGCCTCGCGTTTACTTCAACTCTCTCTGCCGTTTCGGAGCTCGACGCATGACCGCTAATTCCCAGTCTCCCGTGTTCGTTTCAAGCGCTGCCGCGCAGGCCGTTTTCCGTTGGAAAGATGCGATTGCCGCGCTTCAGGCCGCTTATGGGCAACATTTGCCAGCCAGGGCTACCCCGCCTCGTACCGTTGCAAGTCTTGAAAAAACCTGGCTTCGCACCTTGCCGGCAATTCCGGCAAGTGGACGCTACTTCGGCGCCAAGCTGATGGGGTCGAACATGGGCGATGCGCCACCGGGGATCGAATACGTCATCGTTCTGTTTGACCGAACGACCAATCGCATTGCCGCTTTCATTGACGCAAATCTGATGACTGGATTCCGGACTGCAGCTACGTCGGCAGCAGCCCTTGACCGCCTCGCCCCACAGAAACCTGTTCGTCTAGCCGTCATTGGAAGTGGGTTGGAAGCCTCGATGCACACCCGTGCCTTCGCAAGTGTCCGCGAACTGACCGAAATAACCGTCTACAGCCCGACGCCTGAACGGCGCGAAGCGTTTGCCACAGCGGCGACGCGAGATCTCGGTGTACCCGCTCGCGGAGTTGGTTCGGCACAAGAGGCCGTGGAAGGCGCCGACATCGTGCTGACTGCCGCACGCTCACGCGATGAAAAGCCGATTTTGTTCGGCGAGTGGTTGAAGCCGGACGCCATTGTCGTTTCGATCGGTTCGACCATCCCGGAGCAGCGTGAAATAGACATTTCCGTCGTAGAGCGCAGTGACTTGATCATCTGCGACACCCTGGAAGAAGTGCTGGAAGAGACAGGAGACATGCTTGCTGCCCATACCGCCGGGATCGAATTTCGACACAAAGCCTTCAGCCTGTCTGACCTGATGAGTGGCGCCTGCAGTGAGCAGTTGAAGCAAGCCAAGGCCCCGATGTTTAAGTCAGTCGGCGGTGGTCTTCAAGACATTGTGGTAGCGGAACTCATCCTGACCAAGGCACTTGAAGCAGGGCTCGCAACACCACTGCCAATCGATTTTGAAACAAAGCGCTGAGCGAACAGCGACGACTATCACCAACCCTGACTAACAGGAGCCTTACATGGCCAATTACAATAAGAAAGACGCTCGAGACTGGGCACGCGAAAAACTCGTTGGGGTCGCCAACGTTACGATTCCAACAATGACCTCCGACTTCAAACGCATCAATGAGAAAGCCGTTCGCCACGACGTAGAACTGGCAATCAAGCATGGCTTCGTCGGTTCGCTGTCCTGCTCGGAGGTAGCCATCACCCAAGAGCAGTACGGTGAGTTCTGTCAAATCATGGCCGATCAAGCAGCCGGCCGTCTCGTGATCGTTCACCACGCGGTGTTCAACACGCTGGAAGATAACATTGAGGCCGTGAAGCGAGCCGAAGCTGCCGGCGCCGACCTTGTACTGCTTGGCTATCCTCCGTTCTTCTATCCGAAGTCCTATGACGAAGTATTCGAGTACACCAAGGCGATCTGCGACGCGACGAACCTGGGCGTAATCATCTTCCCGCTGCCCGCCTGGGGTTTCAGCCGCTTGCACCCTGCCGATATTCCGCTGGCGGTGCTGCGTCGCATGGTCGACGAGATCCCCAACGTCGTTGCAATCAAAGCCGAAGGCGGACTGCCTTACATCATGTCGGCGATCGAAGTTCACCGCGAATTCCATGAAGAAGTCGTTATCTCATCTCCGCTTGAGTATGAGTACGTGCCTTTGGCACAAGTGATGGACATCCCATTCTGCGGAACCAACTACTCCTCTTACTACGGCCCATTGCTACCACAGATCCACAAGTTGATCCGTGCGGGCAACTACGATGAGGCAACTCAGCTCTGGTACAAAATGGATCCGGCACGTAAAGCGTTTGCAAGCCTCCCAATGGCGGCAAACGGGCTTCTCAATCGCATGATGTGGAAATACCAAGGCTGGTTGCAGGGTTACAACGGTGGTCCTATGCCGCACCCGACCCAACGTGTGTACCAGCGCGACATGGCTGTGCTACGTAAAGGGCTGGAAGCTGCTGGACTGAACCCGACCACCGACCTCGATGAAGCCTTCTTCATCGGTCGTAACTCCATTTGAGGTCTGCCCGATGAATAGCACCGCAACCTTGAATCTGAAAGACCCCGACCTGCTGCGTCAGGCAATGTTGATCGACGGCGAATGGGTCCAGGCAGACAGTGGCCAGACAATCGAGATCCGCAATCCAGCCACTGGTGAATGGGTAGCGCGCGTACCAAACGGTGGAGAGTCCGAGACTCGCCGCGCAATCGCAGCGGCCGAACGCGCCATGCAGGGATGGCGCAAGACGCTGCCAAAGGAGCGTGCAAAGGTCCTGCGCAAGCTCTATGAGCTAATGCTTGAAAACATCGAGGACCTGGCGGTCATCCTGACGGCCGAACAGGGTAAGCCCTTGGTGGAATCCCGTGGCGAAATCCTTTACGCCGCAAGCTTCATCGAATGGTTCGGGGAAGAGGCGAAGCGCGTGAATGGCGACATCATTCCGCAGAATGTAGACGGTCGGCGCATTCTCGTGCAGAAAGCCCCTATCGGTGTTTTTGCAGCCATCACACCGTGGAACTTCCCCTCCGCGATGATTACACGCAAAGCCGGTCCGGGCTGGGCGGTTGGTTGCGCTGGAGTTATCAAGCCGGCCAGTCAGACCCCCCTTTCGGCACTGGCTTTGGCCGTACTCGCCGAGCGCGCCGGTCTGCCGCCTGGTGTGTGCAACGTCGTCACGGGCTCGGCCCGCGCAATCGGCGGGGAGCTCACCGCAAACCCGGTCGTTCGGAAGTTGTCTTTCACAGGTTCGACCGAAGTTGGATCGCTGCTGCTGGCCCAGTGCGCTCCGACCATCAAAAAGGCGAGTATGGAACTGGGCGGCAACGCGCCGTTCATCGTCTTTGACGATGCTGATATCGATGCCGCAGTGAAAGGTGCAATTGCCGCCAAGTACCGCAACACAGGTCAAGCCTGCGTTGCCGCCAACCGCATGCTCGTTCAATCGGGTGTTTACGATCAGTTTGCGAAGAAGCTCGCGGATGCAGCCGCTGCGCTCAGGGTTGGTAATGGCATGGATGACGGTGTGGTACTGGGTCCGCTCATCAATGGGGATGCAGTGCAAAAGGTCGAAGAGCACATTGCCGATGCGGTGAAAAAAGGTGCACGCATTGCTACCGGAGGCAAGCGTCACCCCTTGGGCGGTAGTTACTTCGAGCCAACAGTGCTCACCGATGTGTCACGCGATGCACTGATCTTCAATGATGAAACCTTCGGCCCTGTCGCTCCCCTCTTCCGTTTCGAGACTGAGGACGAGGCAATTGCGATGGCCAACGACACACCTTTTGGCTTGGCAGCCTATGTGTACGCACGTGACGTCGGTCTGATCTTCCGTGTCGTCGACAATCTTGAGTTCGGCATGGTGGGCGTCAACGAGGGGATGATCTCCACAGAAGTTGCACCCTTCGGCGGCGTGAAGACCTCCGGACTTGGCCGGGAAGGCTCAAAATACGGGATCGACGACTACCTGGAAATCAAGTACGTCGCACTGGGCGGCTTGTAAGCCGGCGATAGTGGGTGAGGTGGTGTATGTCTATAAAACATGCGCCCTCACCTACACGCATTCATCACGGCGCTGTAAATTTTGCTCAATGGCCTCACTGATAAGACGTATCAGTGGGGCTCCAAACCCTCGTCTCGCTCTACGAGATCGACACAAGTTACGCATCTGATACCACGGCCAAAAGCAGACACTCACTAGGCAATCTGATGAGATGCGGCGTGTAATGACATCCAGTTCAATAATTGAAGTCATGCCCCAACTCCGCCTGCATCCACTCCAGAAATCTTCTGACCCTTGGGAAGTTGGAATGCGCTTTCGGGAAAACCAGGTGGTGTGCAGTGATTGCCGCACTCAACTGCGGCACTACCTCGACCAACGTTCCACGCGCTAGATAATCCTGCGCAAGCAGTGTGCTTTCCAGGGCAAATCCAAGCCCGTGGCTGGCTGCCTCCAGCGTCATGTAGGAACGGTCAAAACTCAGTGTGTAAGGCTTTTCAGGGCGCGATAAACCATGTTGTGCAAACAACTGTGGCCACTTGATCAGCGTCGCCTCCGACAGAATCAGGTTGCAGTCCAGCAAATCCGCAATGGCATGAATGGGTCGTTTTTCCAGGAGTTTGGGAGAAGCCATGACCGCGATTTTTTCATTGCGCACCGTGCGCACTTCGAAACTAGGCCAGTTGGGCATTCCGTGGCGGATGTCCACGTCGATCTTGTCCCGGCTGAAGTGCAGTGACTCATAGGAACACGAAAGGTTGAGCTGGATGTCAGGATGACTCTGGCGGAATTGCTCCAGACGCGGCATCAGCCACAGCAGTCCGAAACTGGGCGATGAGTGCAAGCGCAGGCAATCGAGGCTGAAGTCACTGGTCGCGCGCTCGGTCGCCACGGCAAGGCTGTGCAGGATGCCGGACACCTCGGTCAGGTACTGCTCGCCCACCGGCGTCAGGGTCACGCCTCTGGCGGTTCGGAAAAACAGCTGTCGCCCGATCATCGCCTCAAGCTTGGCCAATTGGTGGCTGACCGCCGAAGGCGTTAAGTCCAGCAATTCGGCAGCGCGGGCGACATTGCCAAAACGCGCTGTCTGCTCAAAGGCCTGAATGGCTTTCAGGGGTGGCAGTGTCGGGGGTACTTCGCCGGTTGAACGCATGGTGATGGTTTTTCCGCTGTAAATAGCCTGAGCCGGGCATCGAGCCATTCAACCATCCAACTGCAAAAATGACGAGTGCTGAATTTTTTTCAGTACCCAGTGAAGTTCGCGTTATTGCTCAGGAACGGGGTGGAGCACAAGCTGAGTCATCGATTCGCTACGGATCGACCCAATAGCACTCTCCAATAAGAACAATGAGGTACTCCCATGCTTCTCCAAGGCAAAGTCGCGATCATCACCGGTGCAGCCTCCGCACGTGGCATTGGCCGCGCGACAGCGACCACCTTCGCGCAACAGGGCGCACAGGTTGTGATCCTCGACTTGGATGAATCCGCCGCCCGCGATGCCGCCGCCTCCCTGGGCGAAGGCCATCTGGGTCTGGCCGCCAACGTCGCTGATGAATCACAGGTTCAGCAGGCCGTCGCGAAAATCATCGAGCATTTCGGTCGCATCGACATTCTGGTCAACAATGCTGGCATCACCCAGCCTCTCAAAACCCTGGATATTCGCCCTTCGGACTACGACAAGGTGCTGGACGTAAGCCTGCGCGGCACCCTGCTCATGTCCCAGGCAGTGATTCCGCTGATGCGCCAGCAGTCCGGCGGCAGCATCGTCTGCATGTCCTCGGTTTCCGCGCAACGAGGCGGTGGCATTTTCGGCGGCCCTCACTACAGTGCCGCCAAAGCGGGTGTGCTGGGCCTGGCCAAAGCCATGGCGCGGGAACTGGGACCGGACAAGGTGCGCGTCAACTCCATCGCCCCCGGCTTGATCCACACCGACATCACCGGCGGCCTGATGCAGGACGACCGTCGCCACGCGATCATCGACGGCATCCCCCTGGGGCGTCTGGGGGAAGCTCAGGACGTCGCCAATGCGGCCCTGTTCCTGGCCAGCGACCTATCCTCTTACCTGACCGGCATCACCCTGGATGTGAACGGCGGCATGCTGATTCACTGAGTACACCTGGGCGGGCCTGCCCGGCCCGTGCGGTTCTGGATCGACGATGCAGCCGGGCCTCGGGCCCTGGCGGTCAATAAAAACAAGAGATCGAACCATCATGACAACACTGTCGCTCGAAGCGGTTTCGACCGTGCGCTCCTCCGCCTACCGTAAAACGGCCTGGCGCCTGATGCCGTTCCTGATGCTGTGCTATCTGTGCGCGTATCTGGACCGGGTCAACGTCGGCTTCGCCAAGCTGCAAATGATGAACGACCTGGCCCTCAGCGAAACAGTCTATGGACTGGGCGCGGGCATGTTCTTCATCGGTTACTTCCTCTGCGAGGTGCCGAGCAACATCATCCTGCACAAGGTCGGCGCTCGGGTCTGGATCGCCCGCATCATGATCACCTGGGGCATCGTCTCGGCCCTGTTCGCCTTCGTCGAAACTGCCTGGCAATTCTATGCCTTGCGCTTTCTGCTTGGCATTGCCGAAGCCGGCCTGGCGCCGGGCCTGTTGCTGTACCTGACCTACTGGTTCCCGTCCTACCGCCGTGCACGCATGACCGTGTTGTGGTTCATCGCCATTCCGCTGTCGGGCATGGTGGGTGGCCCTCTTTCCGGCTGGATCATGAACCACTTTGCCGGCCTGCACGGTTGGGCCGGCTGGCAATGGATGTTCGTGCTCGAAGCTGTGCCCACCGTTCTTATCGGCTTGCTGGTACTGAGCTACCTCAAGGATGGCGTACATCAAGCCACCTGGCTCGATGACGACGAAAAAGCACTGATCCGCCGCGAGCTGGCCGAGGATGACCAGCAGAAAATCACCCATGCGTCGGTGGGCGAGTTTATTCGCGACCGTCGTCTGTGGTTGCTCGCAGGCATCTACTTCTGCGTTGTAATGGGCCAGTACGCGATCACCTTCTGGCTACCGACACTGGTACGCAACGCCGGGGTTTCCGATCCGCTGCACATCGGTTTCCTGACCAGCCTGCCCTACCTCTGCGCCATCGTGGCAATGCTGCTGGTCGGTCGCAGTGGCGACAAACACCGCGAGCGACGCTGGCACCTGATCGCCCCGATGATTGCCGGCGCACTCGGCCTGACTCTCGCCGCATTGCTGGGCGGCAATATCGTCCTGTCCATCCTGAGCCTGTGCCTGGCGGCGTCCGGCATTCTGTCGGCGACGTCGCTGTTCTGGATGCTGCCCACCACATTGCTCGGGGGCGTTTCCGCCGCCGCGGGCATTGCGGCAATCAACAGCTTCGCCAACCTCGCCGGGTTCTGCTCGCCTTACCTGATCGGCTGGATCACCACACAGACCGGCTCCAGCGCCATCGGCATGTACCTGATCACCGGTGTGCTGGTGAGCGGCGCCCTGCTGGTCCTGCGCATTCCCGCCGCCCTGGTCAATCGTTGAGTTAACGGAGTTTCATCATGACAACCCAGTCTTCACACGCTTCAAGCAAGAGTCTGGCGCAGCGCGCCCACAATATTCGTCGTCACTCGCTGCGCATGGGACAAGTCCAGGGCCAGGGTTATGTCGGCCAGGCCCTCGGGGCGGCCGACCTGCTGGCCGTGTCCTACTTCCATGCGTTGAATCTTAAGCCTGAGGACCCGGAATGGGAGGAACGTGATCGCTTCTACCTCTCCATCGGTCACTACGCCATTGCGCTGTATGCCGCCCTGATCGAAGCCAAAATCATCCCGCTCGATGAACTGGAAACCTACGGTTCGGACGACAGCCGCCTGCCGATGTCGGGCATGGCCGCCTACACCCCGGGCATGGAAATCACCGGGGGCTCGCTGGGTCAGGGCCTGGGCATCGCTGTCGGTGCCTGCCTGGGTCTCAAGCGCAAAGGCTCGGCCTCCTTCGTCTACAACCTGCTGTCGGACGGCGAGCTGAATGAAGGCTCGACCTGGGAAGCCGTGATGTCGGCGGCGCACTGGAAGCTCGACAACCTGATCGCCATCGTCGACGTCAACAATCAGCAAGCCGATGGCTATTCGAGCGAAATCCTGTCGTTCGAACCCATTGTCGATCGCTGGCAAGCGTTCGGCTGGTTCACCCAGCGCGTCGATGGCAACGACATCGATGCACTGGTCGCGGCATTCGATGCCGCTCGCCATCATCCCGGCGCCCAGCCACGAGTGATCATCTGCGACACCAAAATGGGCAAGGGCGTGCCCTTCCTGGAAACCCGCGAGAAGACGCACTTCATTCGCGTGGAAGAGCACGAATGGGATCTGGCACTGAACAATCTTGAAGAAGGAAAAAACCAATGAGCAATGCCGCAAACACTCCGACTTCGACTGCCGAGCCGATCAAGAAGCGTCTGACTACCTCGGCGATGATCGCCTCCATTGCTTCGGAAGGCCAAGCCACCAAGTCGGCGCCTTTCGGACATGCATTAGCCGCGCTTGCCGATCAGCGTCAGGACATCGTCGGGCTGTCCGCCGATCTGTCCAAGTACACCGACCTGCACATCTTCGCCAAGGCCCATCCCGACCGTTTCTATCAAATGGGCATGGCCGAGCAATTGCTGATGAGCGCGGCCGCCGGCATGGCCCGAGAAGGCTTCGTGCCGTTTGCCACCACCTACGCGGTGTTCGCTTCGCGCCGTGCCTATGACTTCATCTGCATGGCCATCGCCGAGGAAAACCTCAACGTCAAGATCGTCTGCGGCCTGCCCGGCCTAACCACCGGTTACGGCCCAAGCCACCAGGCTACGGACGACCTGGCGATCTTCCGCGCCATGCCTAACTTGATGATCGTCGATCCGTGCGATGCACTCGAAATCGAACAGGCCGTGCCCGCCATCGCCGCGCATCAGGGGCCGGTGTACATGCGTTTGCTGCGCGGCAATGTGCCGCTGGTGCTGGACGAGTACGGCTACAAGTTCGAGATCGGCAAAGCCAAGACCCTGCGCACCGGTAACGACGTTCTGATCATCTCCACCGGCCTGATGACCATGCGCGCACTGGAAGCCGCCAAGGCACTGCAAACCGACGGCGTCGATGTCGCCGTGCTGCACGTACCGACGATCAAACCCCTGGATGTGCAAACCATTCTTGCCGAGGCAAGGAAGCCAGGTCGGCTGGTGGTCACAGCAGAAAACAGTTCGATCATTGGCGGTCTTGGCGAGGCCGTTGCAGGGGTGCTGCTGCGTAACGGAGTGACGCCAACTTTCAGGCAGATTGCTTTGCCCGACGCGTTCCTTGACGCAGGTGCCCTGCCGACGTTGCATGATCGTTACGGAATCTCAACTCAAGCCGTTTGCGCACAGATTAAAGGTTGGCTGTAACCGCACTCCAAAGGCACCTGCCCCCAGGTGCCGTTCAACTCGATGCAAGTTAGTAAACTTCCTCAGCCTCTAACGTCATGACTATGAAACCAGACGGGCTTCCTGATTCGGTAGCTCAAAGCAATCACCTGCAACGAGAGTCAACCGCCAACGCCCCTTGCCGTACCAGCACCCCGTTTATGAAATTGACGGCAGCGGCGAGCGCCTCACGCCCCTCGGAGAGCACCGGCGCATATGCCTGCCAGACATGAAACATACCGGGCCATACCTCCAGCCTGGTGTCCACGCCCGCTGATCCAGCGTTTCTCGCCAGACGTACTGCATCATCAAGAAGGATTTCACACTCCCCCACTTGAATCATCATTGGCGGCAACCCCTGCAGGTCAGCCTCCAAGATAGCAGTCTCGACCTGATCTCCCAGGTAGGCGTCAGCACTGGCTTGCAACTTCTGAGGTGTAAGAAAGCAGTCCACTGCAATCTTGGTATGGATGCTTTCTCCGGTAAGAGCCAGATCCAGCCAAGGAGAAAACAGCACCACGCAACCTGGCATTTCCATTCCCATGGTCCTGGCGTGAATCAGGGCGGCCATGATCAAATGGCCTCCCGCCGAATCCCCCACCAATGCAATATCGTTTGCTCCTTCGCAATTAGCGAGTAACGCCGCATACGCAGTCAGAACATCTAGCTGTGCAGCAGGGTATGCATGTTCAGGTGTCAGTCGATAATCAACCACGTAAGCCGTGGAAGATGTACCGGCAGCAAGCGTGCCGGCGATTCCCTCAAAACCTTCAGCGCTGCCCACCATGAAACCACCACCGTGGACATAGAGCAAAGAGCGCTGGGAATCCACACAGGTTAACTTCCGCACAGGAACTCCACCGAGTGTCGACGCCGTGGAGCTGCAATCAGGCGGAGGCGAAAAACGCTTGCACAAGTGGTCAAAACCTATACGAGCCTGCTGCAGCGACCCAGGAGGATTTTCTCTTCGAGAGAGCAGTTCATTACGAATAGCATTCAGTTCATAACTACTCATTCTTGCCTACCAATCAAAGAGTGACGTGGAGTGTCAGTCAGATATCAAGCACCAGCCTTGATGACTTGGCACGTGAAACACACTGCAGAATGACCGCATTGGAAGCACGCTCCTCATCGCTGAGGACATAGTCCCTATGATCAACTTCACCCGCTAGCACCCGGCACTCACAGGTACGGCAAAGGCCCTCCCGGCAGGAATAAGGCACCATTATCCCCACCTCTTCGAGTGCATCTAGAAGGCTGGTATCAGCTGGCACGGTTAACTCCATGCCACTGCGAGCAAGTTCCACTACGAAGCTTTTGTTCTGTTCCTTTTCAGGTGCATTCGACTCAGGTGCACTAAACAACTCGAAATGCACCTGGCCGGAAGGCAGGTAAGCCTGTGCGGCATCCCGTACCGCATTCATGAGCGGTGACGGCCCACAGCAATAGAGGTGGTCCGTTGCCTTTGCTTGTCGAGTAAACGCCTGCAGATCGGGACGACCGGCCATTTCGTCATCCGAGTGAAATACTAATTTTCCGCCACGAGGAAGATGCTCGATGTAAGCAGCCCGGGACCGGGATCGGACGCAATAGAGAAGTTGCCATGGTTTGTCATTCGCATCGCACCAACGAATCATGCTAAGAATCGGCGTAATGCCGATACCGCCGGCGATAAATAAATAGGTGCTTGCGTCGTGTGCCAGCGGAAAGTTATTGCGAACCGCGCTAATTTCGAGCAGGTCGCCAACTCGCAGATGTGCATGAATGAACGCTGAGCCACCCCGTGACGGCTCAGACAATCCGACCCCAATTGAGTAGCTTCCGTCCGAAGGATCGTACCGGTGAACGGAGTACTGCCTGATCAGACCATTTGGCAGGCGAACATCAATGTGCGAGCCCGCGTCGGCCACAGGAAGAGGTTGACAGTCCAAGGCCAGCAAGCGGATATCCATAATGGCGTCAGCAGCTTTCACGATCGCCATCACTCGAACGCGGTTCCAGTCGCTCATCTCAGACCTCCTGGATCTTGACGGGATTGCTTATCGCCTGCTCAGCCTTATAAGCATTCGCCACCAGCCACCTGAAATACGAAAGAGCAGCATCAGCTCCGATCGGAATCATTTTGAAATCGGAAGTCAACTTCAACATGCGATCTTGCGCATGAATCATATCGCTGTCCTCCTGGAACGCTGTGACGACCTGGTTGTGGATTGCCAGCGTCACCTCGGGGTCATCAATGGCGAAATTATGAGGCTGCGAAAAGAAGTAGTGCGTGGATTCGTCCGTTTCCGGAGTCAGTGCCTGAGTGCTACGGAACTCTGCCGCATTGACGCGATTTCCCGCCTTGGCATTTTGCCCACTGGGCTGCATTCCCGAATCCATCAGGAAGATGCTCGGCAGCAGGAAGTCATAGATATTCCAACGATCGACAGACCCCGGATAATTTTTGACTTTCTGCACAAAAGGTGCGGGCTTGATTCCTTCACCCCAACGCGTTACTCGCACGCCGTTTTCCAGCTTTTCGACCATAGGTATGCAGGCCGCATACGCCTCGTCACCGCCCAGCGTGTTCGGATGAACATAGGGCAAATGTGCGAGGTCAAGCAGGTTGTCAGCGATCAGCAGGTAGTTGGTGGTGTAATAGGTGTAACCCTCCAGGCTTCGCCACTCGGGGTCATCCAGCCAATGTGTATCAGGGATCAGGGACGGATCCGCCAGGCTGGCATCACCCACCCAGATCCAGATCCACTTGTGCTTCTCTACAATTGGGAATGTGCGCACCTTAGCCTGCGGAGGAATGCGCTCTTGTCCGGGTATTTCGACGCAGCGCCCCACCGTATCAAATAGGAGACCATGGTACATGCACCGAAGCTGATCGCCTTCTAGGCGCCCTTTCGACAGTGGAGCGCCTCGGTGACAGCAACGGTCTTCGAAAGCCACCACTTTTCCGTTGGTATCACGCCATAGCACCACTGGCACGTTGAGAATCGTTCTTGCGAGAAGTTTATCGACTGGGATCTCACTCGACCAAGCAGCTACATACCAAGCGTTACGAAGGAGCATGACGTCGACCTCATTTCTTGTTTTTGGTGTTGAAATTATCTTGCTGACGCCATGCTAGCGGTGGATCATCTATGCGCATAGATCATGGAGCTAATACAGAATATGCGCGGTACTCATGGTAAAAAATTCGATTTGAATCTCTTGCTAGCGTTCGATGCGCTTCTGAAAGAGCGCAATGTATCTCGAGCAGGAGAGCATCTTGGTTTGACGCAGAGCGCCATGAGCCATGCACTACGACGTCTCCGGGAGTTTTATGAAGACCCCCTCTTCGTCCGTATTGGCGATGCGATGAAGCCGACGCCTTTCGCAGAGGAGATGGGGGATTCAGTTCTGGAGATCGTATCCGCCGTACAGCACAGGCTGTTGGCGCAGGCCAGTTTCAGCCCTATGTCTTCCACCAGGGTCTTCAGCCTTTGTATGACGGATATGGGCGAGTTGGTATTTTTGCCCCGGCTGATTTCAGAACTTCAGAAGGTGGCCCCTCATTGCCGAATACGAACATCGCAACTACCCACCGAGCATATAGCTAACTCACTGGAGAGAGGTGATACAGACCTGGCTATAGGATCACACTACATCCAGGACCCTAACCTTTTTCAACAAGAACTGTTTAAACACTCTTTTTGCTCTATCGTCAGTACCATGTACCCTGGTAACGAAGTAGACCTTGAACAATTCCTGAGCATGAAGCATGTTTCCGTCGTTCTGTCAGACAGTAGTACACGCTACGACCAGTTTATCGACGAATTGGGGCATCAACGAGAAATTTACCTTACAACCCCACACTTTATAACGGTCCCGATGATACTGGAGAAAAACCCGAATCTAATCGCAACCGTGCCCGGTGACCTGGGGCAAACATTCCGACGCTACAATGCGGTCAAGGTAATTAAAACCCCGATCAAGTCCCCCAGCTTGCACCTGCGACAGTATTGGCACCCGCGCCATCATCATGACCCCGGAAATATATGGCTTCGCCAGTTGGTCAAGCTTCTTTTCGACAAGTATATGAGTTGATGGGCGTGATATTGGCGCAATCTAATCATTCCCTCACTTCAATGATTGCGGCAATTTACGAGGATAAACCTACGCTTATTGAATAAGGGAAATGATGAAATTTCACCGCTATGATATTAGAATTTATCGCTATCCAAATATGTGAATAGCGATCGTAAACGCTTCCCCTTAGCTAGAAACAGAGCGTCCACTCAGCTTTTTGGTGGTGTGTGCTTTCTTTAGGATTCGGCGTGCAGAGGAAGCATAAGACATTAAATATGCCGCCGGCCGTTGCGTGGGAACGCGCGATGAAAAATCGCTTGCCCCCCGAAAAAATTTCCGAAGAATATCTGGATATATTATGCCGAGGCGTTACCGAAGCATGTACAAGTTCAGCGGATTGATCGGTCGCACGCGATCGCCCTTGGCATAGACCTAACGAGACTTGATTCTGTCTTTTCCAGCGTACGTGGCGACAGCGACGTCGCCACCTTCATGGGATCAACCAACTCGTGCAATTCCACAGCATCTCGGACGTCGGAGTTGTGCGGCTCCCCTTAAAGATCAGATCACTCCTCTAGCTTTGAATACCGAGATCTGTCCATCTGAATAGCCCAGTTCCTGCAAAACACTGACACTGTGCTCCCCCAAACCCGGCGAGGGTTTTTCTTCGACCATTTCGGTGTAGGGCATATGCACCGGATGCTTGACGTAGCAGTTTCCCGATTGGGCCGGCACCTCGACAATCATGCCGCGATGTTGCACCTGCGGATCGGCGATTGCCTCGGCGACCGTGTTGATCGGGCTGCAGGGTACGTCGGCCTCCTGAAGCGACTTCATCCAGTACTCACGGCCGCGCTCTTGTAATCTCGAAGTCATCAAGGACTCCAGATGAGCGTGATTCTGCGCGCGCAGCGGACCGTCACGCAGCAGCTGATCATCTATCCACTCAGGTCGCTGCATCGCGATGCACATCCGTTGCCACTGCTCTTCGGTATCAACACAGATGGCAATCGGTTCGTCGGCGGTAGCGAAAGCCTGGAACGGCGCGATCAGCGCGTGGCGACTGCCCAGACGGCGCGGAAGATCACCCACCTGCAGGAAGCGTGCAACAGCGTTTTCCATCATTGCCAGCTGGCAATCGAGCATCGAAATATCGATAAACGCCCCCTTTCCGCCCTCCTGCCCCCTGCCCACCAGCGCTGCCAGCACACCGACGGTGGTGAATAAGCCAGACCCGATATCGCCTAGCGAAATGCCCACGCGTGCAGGTGGTCCGAACTCTTCACCGGTAATGCTCATCATGCCGGACATCGCCTGTGCGACCACGTCAAAAGATGGCAAATGTTTATAAGGGCCATCCTGCCCAAAACCTGAAATTGCGGCGTAAACCAATTGCGGGTTCAACTCACTCACGGCTTCATAACCGAACCCCAATCGTTCCATCGCCCCCGCCCGGTTGTTTTCAATGAACACGTCAGCCGTCGTCAGTAACTGGCGAAGAACAGCTTTGCCCTCCTCCTCTTTCAAGTTCAGCGCGACGCTGCGTTTGTTCCGGTTGACGCTATTGAAGTAGATACTTTCCTCGTCTTTGAACGGCGCAACGCTGCGGGTGTAGTCCCCGCCTTGCGGCCGCTCAATCTTGATGACATCAGCCCCGAGCATCGCGAGCAGCCAAGTTGAATAAGGCCCTGCCAACATATGAGTCGCATCAATTACACGTATACCGCTCAGAGGCCCTTTGTTGGGTATTTCAGATTTAATCGACATGACTTCACCCTGCCCGGCAACTGAGGTTGCCAGCGAACAATTAATATTTAAATTCGAGAAAGCGTCTGTTCATCCAAGCGTCAGAGCTTTCTATTCTCGGAAACGCGACAACATCAGTGTTTCATTACACCGCAAAGTTGTTCTAAAGCCCTTTCCACGCTGGTGGACGTTTTTGCTGAAACGCTGCAACGCCTTCACGAAAATCAGCAGAGTGATAGCAACGCAACAACACATCCTCATCCTCGACACTTGCTACTTGCGCGTCTCGAAGTCGCCGCAACGTAGTTTTGGTGGCCCATAGCGTCAGTGGCGCAAGCTGCACCAAATGCTCCGATACGCGCTCGGCCGCAGCTTCCAACGCGTCTTCGTCCACCAACTCCCTGAACGCCCCGCTTGCCATAAGCGCCGAGGCGTCCAGCAGACGTGCGCTGAACACCATTTCTTTTGTCATTGCTGTGCCGAACAAATCGACAAGACGCTGATAGTTCAGGGCGCTGAGGCAGTTGCCAACCGTTCGTGCAATGGGAAATCCAAATCTGGCTGAACGGCTGATGATGCGCACGTCACAAGCTGCCGCGATAAGTGCCCCCCCACCCACACACGGACCCGCGATGGCGGCAACGGTTGGAAATGTCAGCGCTTCAAGAGAATGGATGAGCGTTTCACTGTGACCTTCGAGTTCAAGAAACTCAGCTGTCGTTTTCGCATCCTCCAGAGCGCCGAAATCTGCCCCCGCCATGAAGGAGGGGCGCGCGCCCGTTGCGCCGGTCAGAACCAGCGCCTTGACTGATGCATCGAGTGTCAGCTCTTGAAAAATCCCGGTCAACGCCTCTTCCATTCCAGGCGACATCGCGTTCAAGGCGTGAGGTCGATTGAAGATGACCCATTCAACACTCCCTCGTCGTAACCGAACAATTTCGGCGCTCTCTTCGATTTTCATAGTTGAATCCTGTCTGGCCATTTAATAAGTGCTCACAGTTCGACGACCGCTGCCGCCATGCTGGTTTAACTGTTAACCCGTTCCCCGGATTGCAGCAGGTGGCAATCCTGTTCTGGCAGATGCAGCAGTACGACCTGCCCCACCCGATAGTCGACCGAGGGGGGCGTAAAGGCGCGCATCGAAAGGCCAGCGCCGATGTCTACCAATACGTCGCAGTACTCTCCGAGGTACGCGGTGCGCAGCACCGTACCGGGCAGCACATTGGTCACGCCTGAATTTGGCCCAACGATCCGCACTTTGGACGGACGGATACACAGGGTGATCTCTGCACCAGGACCAGCACCACTGCGGTCCATCCCCACCAGTGATTGCTCTCCAAAGCGCAATGTGCCGGCCCCCGTTAACACGCCCTTGATCACGTTATTGCTGCCAATGAACGCAGCGACGAACGCGTTGGCCGGCAGCTCGAAAATCTCTCTCGGCGAACCCAGTTGTTGCACACTGCCTCCATTCATGACCGCCACCTGATTGGCCGTCACCAATGCCTCTCCCTGATCGTGAGTGACGTAGACAGTCGTCAGTCCAAGCAAGTCATGCACTCGACGGATTTCGAAGCGCATTTCTTCCCGAAGGTGGGCATCAAGGTTCGACAGCGGTTCGTCGAGCAATAGAATGCTCGGCTCGACAATAAGAGCTCGCGCCAGCGCCACCCGTTGCTGTTGCCCACCCGACAACTCGGAGGGATAGCGGTCAGCCAAGTGGTCAAGGTGCACAGTCTTCAGGGTTTTAGTGAGCTTTTCTTCCAGCAAAGCACGCGGCACCTTGCGTATCTGCAAGCCAAACGCCACGTTCTCCGCCACGGTTTTGTGCGGCCACACCGCATAGTTTTGAAAGACCAGCGATATATCCCGGCGCTCCGGAGGCACCACGCCCTGCGAGCTGGAAATGACCCGGTCATTGACGCGGATTTCGCCTGCGGTCGGTGCTTCGAAACCGGCTAGCAACTGCAGTGTGGTTGACTTGCCACATCCGGATGGACCAAGCAACGCCAGCAATGTTCCATCCTCCACAGTCAGGTCAATACCTTTTAGCGCCTGGAACTGGCCGAAGCTTTTTTGCAAATTACGGATCTGGATCTGGCTCATTGGGCGACTCCGAGTTCAACACTGGCACGTTTATGTTTCGCCAACTTCACGCTGAGCGTCTGAGCGATCGCCACCACCACCATGGTGACAACCAAAAGTAATACGCTAGCGGCAGCCACCGCCTCGTAATTTCCGCCATCCTTGTAGTTGTAAATCAACGTCGTCATGACGTTAGTGCTGGGTGTTATCAAGAACACCGCAGCTGATAGTTCGCGCATCACTGGGATAAACACCAACAGCCATCCTGAAATCAGTCCGGATCTCATCAGCGGAGCTGTGATACTGATGAATGTCTTCGACTCACTGGCACCCAGGATCCGGGCGACCCGCTCCAGGTCCGGACTGATACCCTTGAGCATTGCCCCGCCATGCGAATAGGCAATAGGCAGGAACGTCGCGACGAACGCCGCAATGATGATCGCCGAGGTCCCGTAAAGACTTAGGGGTGGCTGGGTATAGGCTGCGAAGAAGCCCACCGACAATACAATTCCGGGAATGATGATCGGTAGATTGGTCAACGCCGCGATGATGGTCGTTCCCGCAACCAAGCGGCGCTCGACGATGTAAGCGATCAAAGTGCCGAGCAGTACGCAAAGACTGGCGCCGATGGCGCCATAGGCCAATGAGTTGATAATCGCCGCCTGAGTTTCAGCGTTCTCCAGGACTGCCCATCGATACCAGTGAAACGTCAGATTGCTCAGCGATGGCCCCTGACCCCAGGCTTTGCAGAGAGAAACGACGATCAAGGCGAAGTAAGGCAGGATCACCGCCGTCACCGGGACAATCAGCGCGAACAACAACCCGGCCCAGCGCCACCCTTTCAGATCAATGCTGCGGCCCGCCCGGCTCTTGCCACCGATCATTACAAAACGTCTGCGGCCAAGAATTTTTTTGCGTACCCAGAACAACCCACCGGTGAGCAAAAGGAGCGGCATGCAATACGCTGCCGCCATGTACAACTCGGGCGGGAACAACTGATAGAACTCGGCCAGTTTGGTGGTGACAACCGATGTTCCTGAGGGCGTGAGCAGAAAGGCGGGAACGCCGAACAGGGTCATCCCCTGAATGAAGGACAAAATGAAACCCACGATGACCGAAGGCATCACCATCGGAATGGTCACGCTGAACATTGTGCGTAGTACGCTGGCGCCGAGCGTCGTCGCCGCGTCTTCAAGCTCGACCGCCATTTCATCGAGGGCGCTGGCGACAATGGTGAAGGTATACGGGACGGTATAGATGGCGCAGACAAAGATCGCGCCACCCATCGAGTAGATGTTGAACAGAGCCAAATCGCTGCCCGACATTTGTCGATAGAACGTATTCAGCCAGCCGGCATTAGGTGCCGCAAGTAGAATCCAGCCCAGTGCACCGATGAACGACGGGGTCACGAAAGCCCCCAACGTGAGCATCCTGATGAGTCCCCGGCCGGGCATGTTGGTACGCGCCACCAACCAGGCCAGCGGAACACCCAGCAGCGTTGAGATCGCTGCGGTTGAAAACGCCAGAATAATCGAATTGATAATCGGCTGGAGCATGCCTTTGGCAGTCACCAGACGCACGTAATTGTTCAGCGTCCATTGTTGCGTGGTGTCATCGTGCATGCTGTTGAACAGAATCCAGCCGACCGGTTGCGCAACCAACAAGAACAGCGCCGCCAGAACCACGCTCACTACGGTCCAACGCACCCAAGGTCGGTGTCGTCGAATCTCGGCGCCAACGGTCGCCGAGGAAGTGCCTATCGCAAAAACGCCCATAAAGGGGTCACTCCTGAGTCTGCCGTCGCCAGGCCGCCAGGGCCTGGCGGGTATTGTTTCAACCAATGATGTCCTTCCACTTGGCGATACCTTCAGCGACTTCGGCCGCCAGGTCTTCAGGTGGATTGCGGTACCAGGTTATCTGGGACAGGCTGCGGTCCTCGGCCCATGGAACATCAGTGCGCAATGTCGGCCAGAAATGGGCCGCCAGGATTTGCGAGACTTCAGGGTCATACAAAAAGTCGGAGAACAGCTTCGCCGCGTTCGGGTGCGGAGCTTTCAGTGGAATGGCACTCAAGCCCAGGTTGAGGATGGTGCCGTCGGTTGGGGTAACCACGTTTATCGGGTTGCCAGCCGCTTTCTGCGTCAGCGAATAACTGAATGGCGCACCCAGACCCACGAGGCGCTCGCCTGAAAGAATGTCGGTAACAGTATCCACGTTCGATTGGCCGACCTTGGGGTTCAGCTTTGCCAGTTCTTTGAGGTAATGGTCGCCGTACTTTTTACGGATCGCCACCACCCAGGAAGCAACATCACCGGAGAAGGACGGGCTGCCGACCGTCAGCTTGTTGGCCCATTGAGCGTCCAGTGCAGCCTCCCATGAAGCAGGTGCTGTGGTGACTTTGTCTGACTGATAATTTAGGCTGGTCAGGCTAATGGCGCCGACCTGGAAGGTGTCGTCCTTGTCCAGCCCCTGGAATTCCTGCGGCAGAAACGCCGTACCCGCCGGTTTGTAGGGCATCAATGCGCCGATCTTTTTCAGCTCCAGGTAGTGAAGTATGTTGGTACTGCCCAGCGAGTCGCAGTTGGGCGCATTATTCTGCAGCTCGAGACGTAATCGGGTGTAGATGGTTTGCGATGCCTGACGCAGCAGGTTGACCTTGATCCCAGGGTAGCGACGGGTGAACGCGTCGCGGATGGCTTCGATGGTCCTTTGTTCATAGGACCCCCAGTAAAGGTTGAGTGCACCTTCTTTCTGCGCAGCTGCGTACAGCGATTCGTCGGCAGCGAACGAGGGACGAATCAATCCCGCTGCTAAACCTGCACCCGCGATGCCACTCGCTTGCAAAAATCTGCGCCGTGTAAATTCGACCATATCGCTGCCCCTTCGCCTGTTGCTGCTTGATTATTGTGAGTGGAAAGCAGTGTTTCGGTGGTTCAGTAATCGCCTGTCGTTGCGCCGCCATCGACAATGAGAACTTGCCCGCTCATGTAACTGGCGTCGTCGGAGGCGAGGAACGCCACCACGGAGGCAATTTCTGCAGGTTGTGCGGGCCGGCCCAGTGGCATTCTTGCGATCCAGCGCGCCCTGATCTCCTCTGGAACACTCGCGAGAATAGATGTCTCTACGATCCCGGGGGCTACGGCGTTGACCAATACACCGTGGCGCGCCGCTTCTAGGGCGACGGTGTGAGTCAATCCCACCACGCCCGCCTTCGCCGATGAATAATTCGATTGACCGTAGGTGCCCAGGATCGCAGTGGAAGCGATATTGATGATCCTGCCCCAACCGCGCCCAACCATGGCCGCCAACCCGAATTGACACCCCATCCAGGAGCCACGCAGGTTGACGTCAATCACGGTTTCCCAGTCTTCATCAGTCATCTTCATCAAGGTTCTATCACGCACGATGCCTGCCACGTTCACCAGAATGTCGACGGCTTTGAAGGCTGGCGGCAGATCAACCATGACCGCGGTCCAACTAGCGCGGCTCGAAACGTCGAGAGTGACCGCTGCCGCCTGATAACCCTGGGAGGTCAGTGAGCAAGCCAGTTCGACTGCACCGGGGCCGAGGTCGGCAATGATGACCGCTGCGCCCTCTTGCGCCAGGCGCTGACAGATAGCCGAGCCAATGCCGCCCGCACCGCCCGTGATCAACGCGACATGCCCGTCCAAGCGAGTGTTCATGATTCGCTCCCTGTGCGGCATGCGACCGCAAATACGTCTTCGCCTTCCTGCACCACTTCACCGCTCTGATTGAGCAGGCGCAGCCTGACTCTGACAATGCCCCGCGAAGGGTTTGAATTGCTTTTGCGCAAGTCTTCGATTTCAGCCACGTAATGCAGCGTGTCACCCGCGAAAACCGGTGCGACGAATCGGCGATGGGTCTCAAGAAAGGCAATGATTGCCCAGTCATCAACACTCGAGCGCAGCCCGGTACTCATGGAGTGAGCCAACATGCCATGGGCGATTCGCCGCCCGAAGGGGCCTCGACGCGCAGATTCCTCATCCATATGAATCGGGTTGAAATCCCCAGACAATCCTGCAAACAGGACGATGTGCGCTTCTGTCAGTGTGATGCGCGACGACACCAACGACTGTGTGGCTACCAGGTCGTCAAAGTATTGAGTGGAACTCATGGGTGGCTCCTTGGGCGGAAAACCGGCAACGAGGTGGATGAATCCGTTTCGATGAACGCAACCGAAACGTCCATACCGATGGTGATCTCGTCGAACGCAATGCCGTGAAGTTGCGACAGCATCAGCGGGCCTTCTGCTAGCTCGACGAGGGCGCACACATAAGGTGTCTCCAGCCGTGAGTGCCCACGATGGATAACCGAATAGGTAAACAGCGTGCCGCGCCCGCTGACTTGCACCCATTCGGGCTTTATCGCCAGATCGTCCAGGCAATGGTCCCGTGGGTACCACTGCCATGCACCGGACACAGGGTTGCGTTGAACGAGCAAGCGTCCTTCCCGAAGAGCGGCCCACCAGGGTGCCGACATGGCGTCGGTGACAACAGGACTCAAAGTGGTCATATCGCTGGCTCCTCAGACGGTCAAAATGACAGTGGCTGCGGCACAGAACGTTCCGCCCAACCCATGAACCAACGCGACCTCCGCGTCTTTCACCTGCACCCCTGGCCCTTCACCGCGCAACTGCCGGACGCCCTCAATCAAAGCCAGCAGACCGCGCTTGCCCGGATGGTTCGACGCCAGCCCACCACCGTCGGTGTTGCAGGGCAGAGAGCCACTGATGCTCAAATGGCCGTCCGCCACGAACCGCCCGCTTTCGCCCCGAGGACAGAATCCAAGGTCCTCAAGCGCCAACATCGGCGTGATCGTAAAGGCATCGTAGAGCTGCACCACGTCGACATCACCAGGCGTCAACCCGGCCATTTCAAATGCTCGGGGACCAGTACGAGCAGCAGGCGTGATGAGTTCGCGGGACATCTGGCTGATTTGAGTGCGCTGTGTGGCCATGCCAAAGCCGCTCACGCAGACCGGCCGGGCTCGGCAATCAAGGGCTCGTTCCCGGCTGGTCATCACGATAGCGCCGCCGCCGTCCGTCACGACGCAGCAATCGAGCCGGTGCAAAGGTGAAGCGATCATCGAGGAATTGAGCACGTCTTCGACGGTAATCGATTTTCGGCCCAGAAAGGCATCCGGATTTTCAGCCGCGTGTTGCCGGAATGTCACCGCCACCTGAGCTAGCTGCTCTACCGTGGTGCCATAGAGGTGCATATGACGCTGGGCGTACATCGCATACGTAGAAATGAGCGTCGGTGCGAAGGGCAACTCGAATTGACCAGGCCCCGCCGGAAGGACGAAAGGGTCGAATGACGGAGTCTTCAACGGCCACCAGCGCGGTGAGGCGGCGTAACTGATAACCACGACATCCGCCAGCCCGGCAGCAATCGCCACCGCCGCCTGTGCGGTATGCACCAGATAGGAACAACCCCCCACGTCGGTGCTGTCGAACCAGCGCGGCTCAATGCCCAGGTACTCGGCCATTTCGGTAACGCTGTTGACACCGCCCCCCTCGGCCCAGTCGCCGGAAGCCACACATAAGCCGTCTACGTCTCCGAGCGTCAGCCCGGCCTGGGCCAGCGCTGCCTGGATGCATTCCACCTGGATCGCGAAAGGATGGACATTGGGCGCATCCCTTCGTGGTGACTCATAGGCGCCGACAATGGCGGCGCGTTCGGAAACGTTCAAGGCATACTCCTGAAAAGATCGAAAGCCGTGGCCCACAAATTCCATCATCGGGAGGCATGCGAACAAGCAGTTAGAAAACGCCAAATTGGTGCATTTAATGCACCCATTCTTTGGCATAAGACTTGCGTTTGTCGTTAACTCTCGACGCCTGGAGTACCTATGAATAGACGACTGCCGCCGCTACTCGCTGTACGCGCCTTCGAAGGATTCAGTCGTTGTGGAAGCGTGCGGCAGTGCGCCGAAGAACTATCGGTTTCGCATACCGTTATCTCCCGACATATACAGAATCTGGAAGTCGCCGTTGGTACAAAACTGGTCAAGAAATCAGGTCGCGGACTTGAGATGACGCGTGAAGGCCAGCGCTACGCGGCACAGCTTCGACGGGCGCTGGACATCATCGCTGACGCCAGCAGCGATCTGCGTCAAGGCGAAGACGCGCTGCACGTCTGCTGTATGGCTGGCCTCGCGTCCAGGCGGTTGCTGGGAAGACTGGGCGAATTGGAAGAAGCACTCAATGGTCGTGAGCTGACACTTGAACCGACCAGTACACGCCCCGACTTCAGTCGCAATGAAGCGGATGCCGAGATTGTCTATCTGGAGGAGCTCAATCTCGGCGAGGAACTGTGCGCAGAGCTTTTCGCCCGGCCCTTGATTCGTGCAGTGGCCAGCCCCGCGTTTTGCAACCGCTTCGCCGAAGTGACCTGTGCCGAAGATTTGCTGGGTTTGCCATTGATCCATGAGCGTAACACCCAGCGCTGGTCGCAATGGTTCAGCATTGCCGGTGTTACAGATATTCCCAGGTTGCGCGGGCCTCGACTGTGGCACGGTCACCTCACGCTCGAAGCGGCCTGTATGGGCCAGGGTGTGGCACTGGTCAGCGAGCTGCTGGCCGACGAAAAAATTGCCGCTGGCGAGCTCATCGATGTGATGCCGATGACGATTCGTCTAGGCGGGTATTACTTCATCGCCCCCACTCGAAAATGGAACGATCAAGCCATTGTCCGGCTGCGGCAATGGCTGCATTCCGTGTTCCCCGGCGAACTGGAAAAAGGCGACATTTATGCACCAGTCAGGATCCCAACTTCCGCTTCTGCACCGTAATAGTACTTTTCATAAATGAGGAGCCAGGCAATGAACATCCCCCTACCGAATGGCAGACCTTACGAGAAAGCGCTGGTCAAAAGCGAATGGATTGACCTCTATGGCCATATGAATATGGCGTATTACGTCATGCTTCTCGATGATCTGGGCCATCGCATTCTGGAACAGTTCGGGCTGGGTAAAGGGTACACACTTGAGCTTAATTGCGGGCTCTTTACCGTTGAGGCCAATCTGAAATACCTCAGGGAGGTCTGCGCGGGAGATCCACTGCGCGTGGAACTGACGCCCCTGAGCTTCGACGAAAAACGCTTGGTCACTCAGGTGGAGCTTTACCATGACGAACAAAACTATCTCAGTGCGACCATGCGGCAGACGGCGGTGCATGTGAATCTCGACACCCGTAAAGTATGCCCATTTGGCGACGAAGGTCGGCAACGACTGCAAAGGATGATGGACGCATACACCTCCAAAGACTTCGACCTGTCGAGCCGGGTGTCTTCGGATTAGATACCCTGCACGTCTTAGCAAACCAGTGGAATGCATGTATCTTTAACACTGATATTTTACGACAAACCAGCCTGCTCAAGTCAGGCGTAACTGTTCGTTGAAATCAGCTTCAGTTGCATCATCCAGGGAGTCGTGAAACGCATCATGACGCACCCAATCTCGGAAAAGTCGGCGAGTTTTTGGCGTGCTATGGCGAATACGCCACTTAGCTTCGAAAAAAACGCGAGATAGGTTTTTTCGTTCCCGCCCAGGCCAGCGAGGAACATTGCTTGAAAGCGAATTTCTCGGCGGCGTAAGGGAACTGGCTTCCTAAGGAGAAGCCTCGACCACTTCGTCAAAATGGCTGTTGGAACATCATCTCCAACAGGAATAAGCAGATCGTGCCGTAAACTCTGTGAATCATCAGATGAACATGGTCAAACTCCCCATGCATCGTGCATCTGGTATAAATCGCGCCACTAAATACAAGTACGGATCGCTAGCATCGAACAGCACCCTGCCCAGGGTGACCTCACTGCGTAATCAGGCCTCCCCTGGTACTGCAAATTGTAATAAGCCGTTACCAGCCCAGTTGCTTGTTAAAACCAAGGGCATCGTAGTAGTCATGCTGCGTGAGAATTTTGCCGTTCTTGAGGTGTATGAAACTAACACCCTTAAAGCTGAGGGGGCGCTGAGTAGCTGGGGTCTCGGCACTCCAGGGGCCGGTATTGGTGCCCTTGAACTCCCATTCAAAGGCAATGCTCTCGCCATTGACAATCGGCTCGCCGAACATTTTCCATTCCAAATCCGGCACCGCCTGCATGAACACCTGAATTACTTGGGACTTGGCGTTTTCGCGGCCAACTTGAGGGGTGCCCACCGAGGCATCGAGAAACTCAACGTTATCAGAAAAGTACTCGGCCGCCGCATCCGCATTGTGGGCATTCCAAGCCTTCATATAGTCATGGATCACGCCGAGGGTATCGTTTTGGCCTGCCGCAAAACTTGCATGACTGGCCAGAACCAGAAACAGCCCGAACAGTAGTGAGTGGATTCGAGACGTCATAGCCTTCAACCTTATTGTCAGAAGATCGGTTTGCCTGCCGCGCTTAGTGGCAGGCATTGATGTCAATTAACGGTTTTTCCAGGCATCCGAAGCTGGGGCCTTGCCCTTTTCATAGGGACGAAACAGGGTCATGTATAGGACACCGACAAGGATGACGATGGCACCGACAAGTGCGATGCCGTAGTTCAAATACCAAGGCGCATCCGGGGTACGCGGCCAGGACATATTGATGATCGCGAACATGCCGTAGCAGAGGGCAGCAATGTTCACGATCCAACCCCAACGTCCCATGGTGAACTGGCCCTTGGGTTTCCACCCACGGATACGGGCATACAGCGCACCGCCAACAATCATCTGGAACGCCAGGTAGATACCGATGGCGGCAAAGCTCACCACCAGAGCAATAGCGTTCTGAAGGTAGAAGCCCACACACACAATGATCGCAGGCAGCACGCCACACACCACCAGAGCTGCGGTCGGGACGTGTGTCGTAGGCGAGAGTTTTTTCAGCATATTACTGCCCATGAGCATTTCGTCTCGAGCATAGGCATAGAGCAGACGACTGGCGGATGCCTGCAAACTCAGCACGCAGGAAACGAACGAAACCGTAATGACCGCCATAACTACCCGAGAGCCCACAGGACCGAACGCGCTGCCGAATATGGTCGACATCGGGTCTTTGTCTTGCCCGGAAATGACCGCAGCCATATCTGGAACTGCAAGGATCAACGCCAGGGCCGCAAAGATCGAGGCGGCGCCGCCGATCCAGATAGTCATCCGCATCGCCTTTGGAACCTGGCGGCTAGGATTTGGGGTTTCCTCGGCAACATCGCCGCAAGCTTCAAAGCCGTAGTAGAGAAACATCCCCGCCAATGAGGCCGTGAGAAACGCAGGCCAATAGGCCCCATCAATGGAAATATCAAAAGTATTGAACAATACGCTCAAAGGCTGGTGGCGCTCGAAGATCAGCAGGTATCCACCGATAAACAAAGCCCCGACTAGTTCGCAGAGAAAACCGAACATCGCCACCCGCGCCAATAGTTTGGTACCACTGAGATTCAAGACCGTCGCCACCGCCGTCAAAAATAGCGCGACCAACGTGTTAGTTACCGGCGACGACTCGAAACCTAGAAGGTTTGCGATGTAGGGGCCAGCCCCCAGCGCGACGGCGGCAATGGTGACACATAGGGAGATGGCATAAATCCACCCGACCATCCATGCCCACTTCTTGCCAACCAGACGACGGGCCCAAGGATAGACGCCGCCGGAAATCGGGTACTGAGATACCACTTCGCAAAAAATCAGACACACCAGCATCTGGCCGAACCCCACCAGCAGGTAGGACCAGAACATCGGTGGCCCGCCGGCGGCCAAGCACAGGCCGAACAAGGTGTAGACCCCTACTACCGGGGACAGATAGGTGAATCCAAGGGCAAAGTTCTGCCACAGACTCATACTACGTTCGAAATTTGAGGTGTACCCAAGGGCACGGAGTTGCTCCGCGTCTTGATCTACAGCTACCTTGGAGCTAATTGAGCTGTTCATTGCAACATCCTTCAAAAAGGAATTTGTTTTAATAGGCGTTGATCGGACGGTGCCATCCCATCCGTTGCGCGATTAACCATAGTTGACTCAGAGTTGTATCCAGGTGGCCTTAATCTCCGTGTACTTATCAAAGGCATGCAGAGATTTGTCACGACCATTACCGGACTGTTTAAAGCCGCCGAACGGCGCCATCATGTCACCGCCGTCATAAAGATTGACCCAAACACTGCCTGCACGAAGTGCGCGGGAAATGTTGTGGGCTCGAGACAGGTCAGACGTCCAGACAGCTGCGGCCAGACCGTAAGGGGTGTCATTGGCGATGCGTACAGCATCTTCTGCTTCGTCGAATTCGATGACTGACAGTACGGGACCGAATATTTCTTCCCGGGCGATTTTCATCGAGTTGCTGACGTTGTCGAACAGGGTTGGCTCTACATAACTGCCACCGGCCTCTACCCGTGCAACGCGTCCCCCGAGCAAGAGCCGCGCACCTTGCGCTTGACCTTCTTCGATGTACTGCATCACCCCATCCAGATGACGGCCATCAACCATTGCGCCGACGTTGGTATCAGGGTCGAGAGGATGCCCCGGCTTCCAGCCCTTCATGGCCTCGACAACCATCGGTACAAAACGCTCTTTGATCGATGCCTGCACCAGCAAACGTGAACCGGCAGTGCAAACCTCACCTTGATTGAAGGCGATGGCTGCCGCTGCTGCTTCGGCCGCCACCTGCAGATCGGGAGCATCAGCAAATACTATGTTGGGACTTTTGCCGCCGGCCTCGAGCCAGACCCGCTTCATATTCGACTCACCCGCATAAACCAGTAGTTGCTTGGCCACTTGGGTCGACCCGGTAAACGCCAAAGTATCAACATCACCGTGCAGGGCCAACGCCTTGCCCACGGTGTGGCCATAGCCCGGCAGAACATTGAGCACACCCGCTGGAAGACCCGCCTCCAGAGCAAGCTGTGCGATGCGGATAGCCGTCAGCGGAGAACGCTCCGAGGGTTTGAGGACAACTGAGTTACCGGCAGCCAGCGCCGGCCCCAACTTCCAAGACGCCATCATCAGTGGGAAATTCCACGGCACGATAGTCGCAACCACCCCAACCGGCTCCCGGGTAACCAGCCCGAGCTGATCAACCGAGGTCGCTGCCACCTCATCGTAGATTTTGTCTATTGCCTCACCGCACCAACGGATACTGTCAATGCTCCCCGGAAGGTCGACCGAAAGCGAATCGGAAATCGGCTTGCCCATGTCCAATGTTTCCAGCAGAGCCAGCTCTTCGGAATGGGCCTGCAACAATTCGGAAAAACGCACCATCACTGCCTTGCGCATTGCAGGTGCTTGGCGTGACCAGACACCAGACTCGAACGCAGACCGGGCACTGGCTACCGCCAAATTCGCATCCGCCGCATCGCAACTGGCGACCAAGGCAAGCACACGCCCGTCGATAGGACTAATGCACTCAAAGGTTGCACCTGAGCTGGCCGACACATATTTGCCATTGATGAAGGCTCGCCCCTCGATGCTCAGCGCCTTGGCTCTGGCTTCCCACTCTGATCGGGTCAACTGACTCATGGTTAAAACTGCTCCTGGGTTCGGATGGATGCGATCTCAAATCGCCTTAAACATATGGAACCATATCTTTTAACCCTTGAGAACCCCGGAAAAGCTAATGCGATGTGATTTTTTTGACTTTTTATGCGTTAAAACTCTAGAATCCCCCCACAAACACGTACAAAAATAATATTAAATATGAAATAGAATTTTAAAAGAAACACACATCCGGACGCGCTTGACGCTATATCGGACTATTGCCACAGGCGTAAAACGGCGCCGCCCATGAATGAATCAACCATGAGCCCTACTTCAAGCCTCATACGCCTTAACCAAGAAGGTAAAACGGAGTCTGTTACCCGTCGCCTGATAGAAATGATCGATCTGGGGTTGTTCACAGAAGGCGAACAGCTCCCCAATGAAAGTGCCCTGGCCACCCAACTCGGCGTTGCCACGGTTACGCTGAGGGACGCGCTGGCGGGCTTGCGAGAGCGCGGGGTTATCGAAACCCGGCGTGGACGCAGCGGAGGGAGCTTCATCTGCGCCGCGCCGCAAACCTCAGATCAGTCACTGTTCGATCAACTACGTGAATTCAGCACGCTTGAACTCCGTGACCTCGCCGATGAACACGCTGCCATTTCAGGCGCCGCCGCCCGACTGGCGGCTCAGCGCACTGGACCTGAGCAACATGCAAGACTGAGCAGCCTTGTCGACGCCCTAGCCAACGCTCAAGAGCGGCGAGAGCGACGCCGAGCAGACGCCAGATTCCATATCGAAATAGCCGTGGCAGCACAATCTGTGCGCCTGACTCACAGCGAAGCGCGTCTGCAGGCGGAGCTTGGGGAACTGCTATGGCTGCCGTTTGCCGGCCAACCAGACCCTCAGGCCATCGAGCGGGAGCATAGAGCTATCCTGGAAGCCATCGTAGCGAACGATGCCAATCTGGCCGGCGCACTGGCAGAAGCACATGTAACACGAGGCGTTCGCCGCCTAAGCACCTTACGACTACAACAAATGGCAGAAGGCGACTAATGAATGGAACGAAACTTGCTGAATTATTCGCTCGCTATGCAGCTCGGTGTCGCATACCCCGTCGACTGCAGGCACCGAATTGTCTTCTCTGAGTCATGAGGTAGAGCCATGGCTAACGAAATGTCAGCAAACGAGCTGTCCCAATGTGCCACGTTAATCAATGCTTCCGTAAGTAACGTATTCAAGGGGCTCAACGATATGAGCGCCGCGGTATTGAGCATTTGGGAGCATACGTGTAGCAAAAAGGAGCGCCCCTGCCAAGGCGACCTGAAGCCATTGCTGCCGATTATTCGACAAATCCTGAACTCGGAAAACCTCAAGTTTCATGGTGCCGGCGTGGTATTCGCTCCTGGTGAGCTGGAAGGCCGCGAAATGCATCTGGAATGGTGGTGCCGAACCCAAAAAGAAGAAATTAAGCCTCTGACGCTGAACTTTAATAGCCGTAGCGAACGTTTTTACGATTACCTGCACATGCCTTGGTACACCCTCCCCCAGCAAACCCGGCAGCCCTCCATAGACGGCCCGTTTGTGGATTTGTACGGCACGGAGCAGTACATCATTGCGTTCTCGGTTCCTATTTTTTTCGCAGATCGCTTCATTGGTGTAGCTGCTGCCGATATTTCTCTGCACTCCTTGGAGCCCTTGCTCGTGCGCAGCCTTATGCGAGTCAGTAATGAGGCGTTGTTACTCAACGCCGAAGGTAGGGTGCTGGCGGCTAACACACCGAGTTGGCTGGCCGGTGATTTGATCCGAGGCACCCTGAGCCTGGACAAAGAACAGGGTCGCGTCCTGAGCCTTATTGACACATCGTCATATTGGAGAGTCGTAGAGCGGCCTGTCCCAAGGTTTTGATCAAGACTCTATCTTGGTTTGAGAAACCAAATCTAAACCCAGGCGCATCAGGAAAAGTCCTATCGAATGAAAGCTCCTGCCATGGATGGCTGGAGGTCGCCATGCACTCCGCTACCGAAAGTGGCCCCCATTCTAGCCGCCTATTCCATCAGGCAATTGCACAAAAATCATCTCAACCGAGTTGACGAAGCTGTGCACTCTCACCGCGACACGGGAAGATCACAACCTTTAGAAGGAGCCGCAGTGGGTCGCACAGCCACTGGGTTCTTCACGAAGTCCGTGAACGACTGAAACAAGTACTTTGACGCCTCATTCCACACGTTTCCTGCCTGTCGAGCCCGACTAAAACCCGCGTTGCGGTCAGATCACTTTTCGAATTTTGGAGCTAGAGGGGACGCACTCAAATCGAGGCGGCTGTAGTGGAAATGAATACAGCTTTTGACCTGGAGGTTAGCCAGCACCCGGAACAACAGGCCGACCTAGAGACATTGTGAGCCGGATTCGTTGGTCAACTCAAACCGATTAATTAAAAAGATATAAATCATGGTTATCAAACAGAGGGTGTACGGCTACCGGGACAGCGAGCTCTTTTTCATGAAGATCAAGCGCGCCTTTCCCGGTAATCCGTGAAGAATCATTTTTACTCACGAAACTAAAATGGTGGCGCGACCAGTACTCGGGCCGCGCCGATGATCGATACACCTTCATGACACCGAGACGCGCTATCAGGAGTTGTGTGTGTAGCCCTCCCACTGATGCCACATGCTTTGGTTGACACCCAGACCAAACCAACGGTCAGTGTCGTCGAGTGCACGGCTGAATGTATCAACCACAAACTGTATTTCTTCTGTCGTGGATATCAGTGGTGGACAGAATGCGATCGAGTCTCCCATCGCCCTTGTGATCATGCCGTACTCCTGCGCACGTCCCGCCAGGTAGCGCCCCAGCTTCCCAACCGTATCCAGCGGCTCCTTTGTCCGACGATCCGCAACGAGCTCCACAGCGGCGATCAGTCCACAGCCCCTGACCTCCCCTACCAACGGATGATCAGCAAATTGAGCCAGTCCGGCCTGAAGTTGTTCGCCCAACTCGCAGGCGCGCTCGATAAGCCGATCTTCCTGGATGATTTTTATGTTTTCCAGCGCAACTGCAGTCGCAACCGGGTGGCCGCTGCCGGTGAAGCCATGGCCCAGAGTACCGAAGGTGTGGCTCTGATCGGCGATCCCCTCGAAGACCTTATCGTTGATCAGGACTGCCGCGATCGGTTGATACGAAGAAGATAGTTGCTTGGAAACCACCATGACATCCGGCTTGATGCCGAAGGTTTCGCAGCCAAACATTTTACCGGTACGACCAAAGCCGCAAATCACTTCATCCGCAACGACCAGCACGTCATATTTGCGGCACACCGCTTGAACCTTGTCCCAATACGTGCGCGGAGGCACGATCACGCCGCCCGCCCCCATCAGCGGTTCGCCGTAAAAAGCGGCTACGGTTTCCGGGCCCTCCCGGAGAATGACATCTTCGAGTTCGGTTGCCAGGCGATCAGCAAATTGTTCCTCGGTCTCGCCAGGTTTGGCATTGCGATAGTGGTGCGGACAGGCAACGTGAAAGAAGCCCGGCAGCGGCACGTCAAAACCACGTTGGTTCACCTGCAGCCCGGTTAAACTGGCGCTGACAGCAGTAATGCCGTGATACGCATTATGACGGCTGATGAACTTCTTTTTGCCAGGCTTGCCGATGGCATTGTTGCGATACCAGATCATCTTGACGACGGTGTCGTTGGCTTCAGAGCCTGAGTTAGTGAAGAAGACTTTGCTCATCGGCACCGGGGCGAGTTCGATCAGCTTCTCGGCCAATTCGATACTGGGTGTGTGAGCCTTGTGGCTGAAGAGGTGATAAAAGGGCAGTTTGCGTAGCTGTTGCTCTGCCGCCTTGATCAGACGCTCATTACTGAAACCCAGCGCCACACTCCAAAGACCCGACATCGCTTCAAGATAACGCTTGCCCTGATTGTCATAGACGTAAACGCCTTCGCCACGCTCGATAATCAGCGGGCCTACTTCCTGGTGCAGTCGCGCATCCGTGTAGGGGTGCAGTTGATGCTGAACATCCTTTTCGGCGAGCGAAAGATTCGAGCGATTCATGTTAAGGAACTCCGGGGAATGACAGCCATATGGCATTGTTACAGGCTTTGGTGGGTGTTCATTTCCACCACACTTGACGCTTGATGAATGTCCGCCGTAATTACACGCCGATACAGAGGTATTTGATTTCCAAGTAGTCCTCAATGCCGTACTTGGAGCCTTCACGGCCCAGCCCCGAAGCCTTGATGCCACCGAACGGCGCGACTTCGTTGGAGATGATCCCGGTGTTGACGCCGACAATGCCGTATTCCAGTGCTTCGCCCACACGGAACACCCGGCTCAAGTCGCGAGCATAGAAGTAGGACGCCAGACCGAATTCGGTATCGTTGGCCATGGCGATCACATCGGCTTCATCCTTGAAGCGGAACAGCGGTGCCAGCGGACCGAAAGTTTCTTCCTTGGCAACGGCGGCGTTGCGCGGAACATCAACCAGCACGGTCGGCTCGAAGAAGGTCCCGCCCAGGGCATGCGGCTTGCCGCCGGCAACCACGCGAGCGCCTTTGCTCACAGCGTCTTCAATTTGCTCCTGAACCTTGGCCATGGCTTTGGCATCGATCAGGGGGCCAGTGGTGATGCCGCTTTCCAGGCCATTACCGATGTTCAGCTTGGCCACCGCCGCGGTGAGTTTTTCGACGAAGGCGTCGTAGATACCGTCCTGGATATACAGACGGTTGGCGCAGACGCAGGTCTGGCCGTTGTTGCGGTACTTCGAGATCAACGCCCCCTCGATAGCGGCGTCCAGGTCGGCGTCATCGAAGACGATGAAGGGTGCATTGCCGCCCAGTTCCAGCGACACCTTCTTGATGTCCTTGGCGCACTCGATCATCAGCTGGCGACCGATTTCGGTGGAGCCGGTGAAGGTCAGCTTGCGCACGAGCGGGTTACCGGTCAGCTCGCTGCCGACTTCGCCGGCACTGCCGGTGACCACGCTGAACACGCCTTTCGGAATGCCGGCGCGCTCGGCCAGCTCGGCCAAGGCCAGGGCCGAGTAAGGCGTTTGCGAGGCCGGCTTGAGGACCATGGTGCAGCCGGCGGCCAGGGCCGGACCGGCCTTGCGGGTGATCATCGCCGAAGGGAAGTTCCACGGAGTGATGGCGGCGGTGACACCGATCGGCTGCTTGAGCACCATCAGGCGCTTGTCGACCTGGTGACCGGGGATCATGTCGCCATAAACGCGCTTGGCCTCTTCGCCGAACCACTCCAGAAAGGAAGCGGCATAAGCGATTTCGCCACGGGACTCGGTTAGTGGCTTGCCTTGCTCCAGGGTCATCAGGCGGGCCAGGTCTTCCTGGTTGGCCATCATCAGGTCGAACCACTTGCGAAGCTTGTTGGCGCGCTCCTTGGCGGTCAGGGCGCGCCAGGCCGGTAGCGCCTTGTCAGCGGCTTCAATGGCACGACAGGTTTCGGTCGCCCCCATCTTCGGCACGCTGCCAATGATTTCACCAGTGGCCGGGTTGTTGACCATGAGGGTCTGGCCATTGTCAGCATCTGCCCAGGCACCGTCGATATAGGCTTGCTGGCGAAACAGTTTCTGATCGTTGAGTTGCACGCGAAATTCCTCATTAGCGGGTTGCGCCGGAAGCCGCCATCGGGGCGGTCCGAGTGGAGTTGGCGGGTTTGACAAAACTGACACCGACACTTGCTAGTTGCTCACGGACCTTGTCGACGATGTATGCGCCGATCGGGATGGCGGAGGTCGCTGCAGGCGACGGGGCGTTGCAGACGCTGACGCTACGGGCAGTGTTGACGAACAGGAAATCGTCGATCAACTTGCCGTCAAGCGAGACCGCCTGTGCGCGCACACCGGCCGGGTAGGCGGTGAGGTCGCTCTTGTTGATGCTCGGGCAGTACTTCTGCACTTCCTTCAGGTAGCCGCCCTTGAACAGTGAGTTTTTCATCTCGATCAGACCGGGACGCAGGTTCTTCATCAGCACCTTCAGAATGCCCGGGGTAGTCAGGGTTTCGAACATGTCCGACAGCGAAAAGTCGGTCTTGCGATAGCCTTCGCGCTTCATCGCCAGCACTGCGTTGGGGCCGACAGTGACGGTGCCGTCGATCATGCGGGTCAGGTGCACGCCGAGAAATGGCATGGACGGATCCGGGATCGGATAGATCAGGTGGTTGACGATCTGATTATGCTGTTTGGGCAGCAGGTAATACTCGCCGCGGAACGGGCAGATGATGAAGTTGGGCTTGATCCCGAGCATGCGCACCACGCGGTCAGCCATCAGGCCCGAGCAGGTGATCAGGAAGCGCCCGTGGTGCTCCAGCGTGTCGGTGCGAACCACGACTTCATCGGGACGCTCGTCGATGGCGACGACTTCGCTGTTGTAGCGGATCTCACCACCGGCGGCTTCGAATTCTCGGCCCATGGCCGCGGTGACTTCGGCGTAGTTCACAATGCCGCTCGACGGCACAAAGATACCGCCCAGGCCGACGATGTTCGGCTCGCGCTCGCGCAGCTCGGCGGCCGACAGCCATCCACGCCTCAGCCCATTGGCTTCGGTACGGTCCCACAACGCGCTCATGCGCTGCATTTCCAGCTCATTGGTGGCCACCAGCAGCTTGCCGCACTCGTCGTAACGGATGCCGTGCTTGTCGCAGAAGGCCTTGGTGGCCTTGTTGCCCTCCAGGCAGAAGCGCGCCTTCAGGCTGCCCGGGGTGTAGTAGACGCCGGCATGGATTACGCCACTGTTGTGGCCGGTCTGGTGCTTGGCCGGGCCGGACTCTTTCTCCAGCAGGAGGATTTTTGCGTCCGGGTAAACTTGGGCCAGTTGCATGGCCGTGGACATACCCACAATGCCGCCACCGATGATGATGAAGTCGTACGCAGCCATTAGCTTGCACCCACCTGTATTACGTTTTTGTTAGAAGCGCGATAAGGGCCACATGAGGTGGCCCTCGTCACTTCAGCGTTTGCCAAACCTTACTGGCCGCGCTGGTACATGGTTTTTTGGTAGCTGATGTAGCCGCGCTGACGCATCAGCTCACGACGCAGGCCCGGGTGGGCGGTGAAGCGGTCACGGCCGTGCAGCCAGAACATGTTGTTGACGAGCACGAAGCTTCCGACCGGCACCGGTACCGAAACCTTCTCCTGACTGCCTTCCAGGGATTCGCTCATGGCGGTCAGCCAAATGCCTTCCTCGAAGTCCTTGGGCTGCACGAACTGGTCGATGTAGCGCATCGTCGGGCGGCCTTCGGCGTCGTTGTCGAACACCGCATGGAACACGTCTTCACGCACGTTCTTGCTCGGTGGCGCGGTGAAGCGCATTTCACGGCGGGCCAGCGGATGCGTGTAGTAGTGGTTCAGGTCTCCCCAATCGTCCAGGTGCAGCAGCAGGGTGTTGCCACCCTCCATGTTCTGCTCGTCGATCTTCATCATCAGCACATAGTCAGTGCGCTCCTGAACAAATGTGCCGTCGTTGTGCAGTTCCATGACCCGGTGTGGCTGGCGCAGGTAGCTGTCGGAGTTGTCGGTGTTGACCACTGCAAAGCGCGCGTAGAACTGGCCGCTCATGGCATCGAAGTTGGAGCGACCGATCAAGTGCGCGACGGCCGAGGAAAACTTGACCATGTCATCGGCCTGGGACACTTCGTTCAACCCCTCCGGCGTGATCAGCATGCCGCCGGTGGCGCGGTCGAGAATGGTGTTGATCAACACCGGGCGCAGGGTGCCTTCGCACAGCTCGTCAAGTATCTGGCCAACCCGGAAGCGCAGGAACGATTTGTACTCCAGAGCCTGGACCGGCCATTGCGTCACCGCCTTTATGAACGCGTCGACGGTTTGCTTGGCAAATTTCAGCTCAAGCAGGCGCGGTGACTGGCTGGAAGGGGTGAGAGTGAAACCCTTGCACTCCGATGGCAGTGGCATCACAAGGTCCTGAATTTGCGTAAAGGCGTTCATGGCAGTTCCTGGGCAGAAGGTAGGGATTGGCCCCTCCAGCATTGATGCGGATCAGGCCCAGAGCAAAATATCGCCATAAATTTAAAATGTCTACATTTTTATTTATGGTCGACAAAACACCGCTTCGTCTTATGTTTTTCGTATGACAGATGTTTAGGTATGATTGGACCTTGTCGTTTTCAGGAGCAGTACCTTTGGATAGCCTCCCCCCCAAGCAGAACTCTGCATTCAGCGGGTATGAGCGACTCAAACAGGACATCATTCGCGGGGTCTTCAAGCCCGGAGAGAAGCTCCTCATGAGCGGGCTCAAGGAGCGTTATGACTTGGGGGTTGGCCCGCTGCGAGAGGCGCTTTCGCAATTGGTGGCCGAACATCTGGTGGTGGTGATCAGCCAGAAGGGCTACCGGGTCGCGCCCATGTCGTTGAAAGAAATGCAGGACATCTACGATGCCCGCGCCAACCTCGAGGCGATGATCGTAGGCTTGGCCATTGAGCGCGGTGACGACGCTTGGGAGGCGCAGATCCTTGCCCAGTCCCATACCCTCTCGAAAGTTATGGATGTCAAAACCCGAGAGCAGGTCTTGGATGTCTGGGACGAACGGCACAAGGCCTTCCACACGGCTATTGCCACCGGTTGTGGTTCAAAACACCTGTTACAGGCACGTGGCTATCTATTTGATCAGGCCGAACGCTACCGCCACCTTTGGCTGACCCAGACGGTTTTCTCCGAAGAAGCCCTGGCGTTGAAGCGCAAGGAACATGCTGCGCTGGTTGAAGCTATTCTGGCGCGCGATGCGCCACGGGCCAGCACCATGATGCGCACTCACCTGATGACGCCGGTACCGATCATCGCCGAGATTATGTTGGTGCAAGGAATGGGCAGTGCCGCGTGAGTTTGGGGTTGAACGGGGCGGCTAAAGCGAGCATATCCGCCCACTCTAGTGTCCTGAGCAGTTAATTCATTGATCTACCGGTAACGATATACTGTGCGTTTAAGTACATAAGGCGAAGCCGAGCGTTATTAACATTGAATTAATTGATTAACAGCTCAGCTCACTAACTAAGCTGTGCGCTTATAAGCATATTCGCGAATCTGTATCAGTCACTTGGCAAAAAACAATGGAGGCAGACACTCACAAAGAAGCCATAGAGTTCGCCCAGCTACAGATTGATTATCTCTATCACTGAGCCAGCAAATGTACTAGATTGAGACAGAAATCGGCGACTTTCACTTATGCTGAGGCAGGAGTAACCCTGCCCCAGCATAAACGACTATTTGATCACTACCGGATTGACCGGTGATCCGGCAGCGCGATGTACTTTTAGCGGGGCTGCCACATAAAGGAAAGTATACTGCCTGTCTTTAGCGCAACTTTCGGCTAGTTTTTCCAGGTCGCAGATCTCCGTAAAGGCGATACCAAGATTACGCATCAAAGCGCAGTGTAGTGGCAGAGCCACACCTGATACTGGGTCTGTCGTGACCTCATTGGCGATGGTATCGGTGACAAGGTTTGGAATTTCCTTGTCATGGAACCATCGAACAAGCTCCTCAGAATATGTAAGGCCTGGCTCGCAGAATCCGTCGTAAAACGCCTCGCCCTGCTCATAGAAAGCTTGAAGGAAGTTAGTCCGGATAATCAGGATATCGTGGGGCTCGATCGTATGGCCCTGAGCCTCTGCGCACGCCATAAGATCCATGTGAGTGAATGTCTCACCTTTATCCAGCATACGCTTGCCACGATGCCGTGCCATATCCAGTAATACGCCGCGCCCGACCACTCCTCGCTCGCCGATAGGTGCGACACTGGCCTTGTCGAGGCCACCCACAGTTGTTCGCGCGTCGTAGCCGTTCCATATTTTCCCGCCGTACCAGAGGTGGCCAAGCGCATCATATTGCGTGGAGCCTTGCAGGAACGCGTCGATCTTGTCATCAGCGTAGTGCAACCCGCCGGGATAACATGGGCCATGATCATTGTCCCAGCTTGACTCATCGAGAACCATAGTACGTTCCGCCGGGGTACGGCCTGGCCAAACCGGATCGCCTGCGGGATCACCGATCATACGCTGTAAAGTAAATACGCTTCCCGTCTTAATATGCGCAACCCCGCGCATGACTTCTTGAGCGGTCAGGTAATTCAGAGAGCCAACTTCATCTTCCGCGCCCCACTTGCCCCAGTTAGAAGGAGCGTCCTTCAAAAAATCATCCATCTTAGGAACTGCAGCAGTCATGATGTTTTCCTTTTCAGTCACGGTGGTTATTGAAGCGCACGACTAATGCGCCTTGCGTCCTTACCGCTCAGGACATACAAAACATTGAAATGAAAGTGCTCGCTTAATGACAAACGAGCGGCGGCTACAAAAGTCTGTAGCCGCTGGCGTAGCGTGCGATCTGTTTAGCCGTATTAAAGCGCCGAGAAGGGGTAGTTGATAATCAAACGGTTCTCGTCGAACTCCAGGCTGCTGTAATCGCGACGCAGGGTGCTGTTGCGCCATTTCAGCGACAGGTTTTTCAGGCTGCCACTCTGGATCACATAGGCCAACTCACTCTCCCGGCCCCACTCCTTGCCGTCACTCACAGTCGCGGTGTGTACGTCTTCACCGCTGATGTAGCGGTTCATCAGGGTCAACCCGGGAATGCCCACACCAACGAAGTTGAAGTCGTGACGCAACTGCCAGGACCGCTCCTTGGCATTGTCATAACTGGAGTTGTAGCTGTCGTTGGCCAGGGTGCCGCCGCTGGTGCCATTGACCCGCATCCAGGCGTTGTCGCCGCTGACTTTCTGCAAGCCCAGGTAAAAGGTGCTGCCGCCATACTTGGCCGAGAACATGGCGGAGGCGGTTTTGTTGTCCAGCTCCCCTGCCCGCTCGCTGCCGCTCTCCTTGCCGATGAAGTAGCCAAGATTGGCGCCCAATACCCAGCTACCCACTGTTTGGCTGTGCACCAGGTTGATGAACTGCTGGTTGTAGATGTCCTTGAGCTCGGCATTCCACAGGCCAATCATGGTTTGCTTGCTGTTGAAGCTGTACTCGCCCCCGGCAAAGTTGAAGCGATCGGAGGTAACCCCGCCCCTCCCGGTCATCGACATATCGTCCATGCTCGCGTCGTTGCGTGGACTGTTGCCGCGGAACTGCCCACCGTACAGGGTCAAACCGTCGATATCCTGGGAAGTCACCTGGCCCCCGCGGAAGGTTTGCGGCAGGGCGCGGCCGTCATCGGAACGCAGGATCGGCAGTACCGGCATCCATTCGCCGACCTTCAGCTCAGTTTTTGCCAGCCGAGCCTTCAACGCCACGCCCAGTCGCCCGAAATCATCGGCTGGACGGCCATTGTCATGCACTGGCAGCAACTGGGTGTTGGCGGTACCGCGACCACCATCGAGTTTGAGCGCATACAGCCCCAGCACGTCCACACCAAAACCCACGGTGCCCTGGGTGAAGCCGGACTTGGCGTCGAGGATAAAACTCTGAGTCCACTCCTCGGCCTTGCTCTGCGGGTAAGCCGGGTTGGTAAAGTTGCGGTTGATGTAGAAGTTGCGCGAGGTAAGGTTCGCCTTGGCGTTTTCGAGAAAGCCCTCGGCAACGGCCGGAAAGGCAGACGCGGCCAGCGCCAGCCCTAAGACATAGGTACCGACGACAGGTGCCAACATGCGGCTGTTTTTATTGCAGCAGTTCATTATTTTTATACTCATGGTTAAAAAAGCACACAAAACCCTCCCCTCCGCGTTGGCAGACGAGGTGAATAAAGGGAGGGACAAATGGATACACACTGTCGAATCAGAGCGCGTATCCCTTCGGCGCACCGCACGCTAATGGGCGATGCGCGTCAGTCGGTTAGAAGATGCTGCGGTAGAGGGCTTCTACGTCCTGCTCGGTCATGTCCCTGGGATTGCTGTCGATCAGGCGACGCAGGTTCACCACCACCGAGTTGGCCATTTCGGTGAGGGCGGGTTCGTCCACTCCCAGTTTCGACAGCCGGGTTTCCAGGCCACTGTCGGCCACCAGCACTTCAATTGCCTGAACAAAGGCTTCGGCGGCCTCGGCTTCGTGCTCGAAATGGCGGCCCGGCAACAGGTACGTCGCGAGCTCCGCATATTGGCTTTGCGCCGCGCTCAGGTTGAAACGCAGTACCGGCGCCATCACCAGGGCATTGGCGTGGCCGTGGGGAATGTGAAAGCGTGCCCCTAGCGGATAGGCCAACCCATGAATCGCCGCCACCGAGGCGTTGACGAAGGCCATGCCCGCCATCAGCGAGCCTTGCAGCATCGCCGTACGCGCCACCACGTCCTGACCGTTGGCCAATACTTTGCGCAGGTTGGCGCTCAGCAATCCCAAGGCGGCGGTGGCCAAGCCATCGGCAATCGGGTTCTTGCGTGTGCGACTGGTGTAGGCCTCGACTGCATGCACCATGGCATCCAAACCGGTGGCGGCGGTGACCCTGGCCGGCAGTCCGAGTGTCAGTTGCGGGTCGAGCACCGCCACGTCCGGCATCAGTTGCGACGAATACACCGCTTGCTTGCGCTGTTGCTCGTCAGTGATGACGGAGACCCAAGTCACTTCAGAGCCGGTGCCTGCCGTGGTCGGCACCAACACCAGCGGCACCCGCTGCCCCAGGGCTTTGTCGGTTCCATACAACTCCTCCAAAGGCTGTTCGCTGTTGATCAACAACGCCACCAGTTTGGCGGCGTCCAAGGAACTGCCGCCGCCGAGGCCCAGCACGCCATCGGCCTTGAATTGTCGGGCCTGCTCGGCGGCCTCTTTGACCACGGCGGACGAAGGGTCGGGAACCACTTGGTCGAACACTGTGACTGCGCAGCCAGCCACCTCAAGCGAGGCCTGGGCCTTAACTGCAAAACCCAGGCTGACAATGCCAGGATCGCACACCAGCATCACCCGTTGCGCACCGAGATCCTTGAGCACCTTGCCCACGCTGTGCAACGCGCCCGCTTCGCAGACTATGCGCGGCACGCTTCTGAATTCATAATTCATCGGTCAGTCCTTTTTGTTTACAGCACCGAGGCATAGATGGCGCGGGCATCTTGGCGTGTTACCGGGCGCGGATTATTGATAAGCAGGCGCTCGACCTTCATCGCGTCATCGGTCAGGCGATCCAGGTCGTCGGCAGTCACGCCCACATCCCGTAGCCGCTGGGCAAACGGCATGCGTCCCACCAACCGGGTCATGAACTCAACAAAGGCATCGCAGGCCAACGCCTCGCTGGCAAAGCGCTGCCCTGGCAGCACTGCCGCCGCCAGTTGCGCATACAGCGCCTCGGCTGCCGGACGATTGAAGTTCAGCACCGGCACTAGCACCAAGGCGTTGCTCAAGCCGTGGGGCACATGGAAGTGGCCGCCCAATGGGTACGCCAGGGCATGCACCGCCGCCACCGGCGAGTTGGCAAAGGCCATGCCCGCTAGCATCGAGCCGAGAAGCATGTCGGAGCGAGCCGGTAAATCCCCAGGCGTCGCCAGGACCCGATCCAGATTACCCGCCAGCAGGCGCAACGCCTGCATTGCCAGGCCATCGGACAGCACATTCTTCTTGTGCGCGCTGGTGTAGGCCTCGATGGCATGGACCATGGCATCGATACCGGTCATGGCACTGACAGCTGCAGGCAGGCCGACGGTCAGTCGGGCGTCCAGCAGCGCGATATCCGGATACAGCAATGGGCTGACAACGCCCTTTTTCTCATGGCTGGGAGTGGTGACAATTGCTACCGCCGTCACTTCCGAGCCCGTCCCTGCCGTGGTCGGCACCTGGATCAATGGCAAACGCGGGCCTTGGGCCAGGTTGATACCGTAGATCGACTCCAGCACCTGCTCGCGACCACAGAGCAAGGCTACCAACTTCGCGGTGTCCAGGGAGCTGCCACCGCCCAGGCCGATCACTGCTTGGGCACGGCAGTTACGGGCGGCATCCACCGCGTGCTGTACCGATTCCGACGGTGGATCGGCCTGAACATCGCTGTACAGTGTCGCTTCGACCCCGGCTTCGTGCAGGGCTCGCAAGGGTGCATCGAGCAAACCGGCGCGCAACAACCCCGGATCGCTGACCAGCAATACCCGCTCGGCCTTTAGCTCGCGGCATAAGGTGCCCAGGCGCAACGCGCCATCGATCTCACAGATCACACGTGGCGTGGTTTCAAAGTTAAATGTCGACATACATCTGCCCTACCCTGCTGTCACGCTGCCGCGCTCGATGCGAAACAACGCATCGACCAGGTCGGCAGAATGTGTGTCATCGGATTCAGAGATCAACACGCACAGGCCTTCCTGGCCCAGCTTGGCAATCACCTCGCTTAAACGCCGGGACAGGACCGGCGCTACGCCCTCGAAAGGTTCGTCCAGAATCAACAGTTGATTGCCCGGCATCAGTGCCCGGGCCATGGCCACCAGCTTCTGCTGACCACCGGACAACTGCATCGCCTTGCGGTCACGGAACTGGGCGATCTCTGGAATCAGGCTATAGACCCAGTCCAAACGCTGTTTGCTGTCGGCCAGTTTGTTGGCCCACACTGGCAGCATGATGTTCTCTTCCACGGTCAGGGACGGAATCAGGCGTCTGTCTTCGGGCAAGTAGCTGATACCCGCTGCTGCGCGAGTAAAAGCCGGCTGCGCGCGCAGGTCCTGTCCGCCAAAAAACATCTCGCCGCGGTCCGTGGGCAACAAACCCATGATGGCGCGAATCAAGGTGGTCTTACCGGCACCGTTGTGGCCGATCAGACCGACCATTTGCCCGGGGGCGATGGACAGCGAGACGTCATTGAGGATCGGTATACCTTCAATCGATACATTGAGATTGCGAATTTCCAGGCTCATTTCACGGCACTCCTTTGCGCCTTGTCGTGGGCTTTGGCGCCGCCAGTGACGAACTCCTGCACCCGGGCATTGGCCAAGACGTCTTCCGGGGCGCCGTCGGCCAGGACTTCACCGCTGTAGAACGCGAGAATGCGCGACACATAGCGGCGTACCACGTCCATGTCATGCTCGACGAACAGCACGGTTACTTGATGCTCGGCAACGACGCGCATCACGGTGTCCATCAGCGCGGTTTTCTCTTCGGCGCTAACGCCGCTGGTGGGTTCGTCGAGCAGCAACATCTGCGGATCACCAATCAACGCCATGGCAATATCGATGAGTTTGCGCACCCCCTGCGGTACCGCGGTGACCAGAGTGTCACGCCATTGCGGTATGCCGAACTCGACAAGAATGGCGTCGGCACGGGCAATCCGTGAGGCGCTGCGCATAGGCACAAGCAGCGCTGGAAACGGGCTTTCGGCCGCCGCCACCGCAATCAGCAGGTTGTCTAGCACGCTCAATTGCGCAAACAGTTGGGCGACCTGGAACGAGCGGGCCATGCCCGAGCGGGTAATCGCTCGAGGCGTGCGACCAATGATCGACTGGTTATTGAACAGGATCTCGCCCCGACTCGGCTTCAAGTAACCTGTGACCATATTGATGAAAGTGGTCTTGCCGGCACCATTGGAACCGATCACACCGACCACTTCCCCTTTGTTGATCCGCACATTGACGTCCTTGGCTGCAGTGACAGCGCCAAACTCCTTGCACAGACCCTGGGTTTCGAGAATGCAGGTCATGCTTTAGCCCTCCTAGCGTTACCGGTAAACAGGCTCCACAAGCCCTTGGGTAGGAACACGATGATCGCCAGTAAGGTGAAGCCCAGAATCATCTGCCAGCTATGGGGCACCAGTTCGATGGCGTAAGTGCGCACCACGGCAAACACGATGGCGGCGATAAAGGGTGCCGCCACGTGGGCGGTGCCGCCGAGTAAGGCGATGAACACGAACTCACCGGAGGTGATCCAGTAGGCCATTTCCGGATCGATATGCCCGGCGGACAAGGCCATGAAACCACCGCCCAATGCCGAAACGGCTGCGGCGGCTACGTAGTTCATGTACAGCACCCAGCGTGGGGACTGCCCGAGGTATTCGACACGCACTTCGTTTTCACGAATTGCTTCACACATCATCCCGGCATTGCTGCGGCTATAGCGATGCAGCAACACAGCCAGCACCGTCGAACTGGCAACAATGATCATGAACAAAACCAGCGGTCCTTGCCCTGCGGCTGGCGACCAGCCAAACAGGGTCCAGGCCTTGACGTTGAAGCCGTCAGTACTGCCCAGGGCCGAGCTTTTCACCAGCACGCCATAGAGGATCATCGAGAACGCCAACGACAGCATGGCGAAGAAAATCTCCCGATAGCGGGTCATCAGCAGGCCTAGAATCATCGCCAATAAAACCGCGACGCCAACGCCGATCACTAGCAACACGACTAGGTCGGTGATATTTAGGAAATGCCCACTCATGCCCACGGCATAGCCGCCAACGCAGAAGAACAAGCCCTGGCCAAAGGTCACCAGACCGGCGCGCATCTGCATCACCACGCCTTGCACTACCATGGCCTTGGCCAACGCCATGGTCAGCAAAAACACCAGCCATTGCGGAGCAATCCAGCCACCGGCGGCCAGCAGCGCTGCAACCGCCAGCAGAATCAGTTCTGTTTTATCCATGCGCATCAGATTTTCCTCGCTAACACGCGGCCGAACAGACCTTGCGGACGTACCGCCAGAACCAGCGCCATGACGCCGTAAATCACAAAGAGTTCGAATTCCGGCGCATAGTGCACCGCCGCCGCACGGCTCAGCCCTACTAGCAAGGCGCCTACCGCTGCTCCTTCGATACTGCCCATGCCACCAATCACCACCACGGCGAAGGCCAGGACGATAATTTCCACGCCGATACCCGGCGCTACGGAAATAGCCGGAGCGGTCAAGGCACCGGCCAAGGTGCCGAGCATGGTGCCCAACACAAAGACCAGGGTGAACATGCGCTTGACGTTGACGCCCATGGCCATAGCCACTTCACGGTCGTGGATCACAGCCCGCAGGACCTTGCCCTGGTTGGTGCGTTCCAGCCACAGGTACAAGCCGAGTCCAAGCACCAGCGAAACGCCTACCAGCATCAGGTCGTAATTGGAAACCTTCAGCCCGGCCAAGGCGCTACGGCCCATTTCGGCATAGGGTTGATAGGCGAAATAGGGGTTCACGCCCCAGATCATTTTCATGGTGTCTTCCAACACCAGCAGCAGCGCGTAGGTGATGATCACCATCAGCACTTCGTCTCGGCCGTACATAAACTTGAGCAGCCCGCGCTCGATAATCAGGCCAACGATCATCCCAGCAACCAGGGCACAGCCAAGCATCAGTAGGTAACCGGCCCAGACCGGGCCAATACCGTTATTGAAATACCAGCCCACCAGCGAAGCTGCGGTGTAGGCGCCAATGGCATAAAAACTGCCATGGGCCATGTTCAGGATCCGCATGACCCCGTAGATCACCGTCAACCCTGCCGCGACCAAAAACAGCCACGAGGCATAGATGGTGCCGTCAATCAGCACCGCGAAAAGACTCATCATAGAGGTCCTACCTTGGCATAAAGGTGGCGACGCCGAACGGGCCGCCACTTCGGAACAATCAATCGAGATTGATCAGTTGCACTGGGCACCGGGGAAGCCAGCCTTGATCCATTCCAGGGCGGGAGTGCCGTCTGGTGGAGTCACGCATTCGCCGGAGAAGGCGATGACGTTTTGCACGCTGCCTGTCTTGCTCGCCTTGTCGAATTGGTACTCGCCATAGGAAATGCCCTGCATCGCCTGATGCCCCCCGGCGCGAGCCATTTGCACAGTGCCGGACACCGACTCAAAGGTCGCGCCCTTGAACGCCTTGGCGATCTCCTGCGGCGCGGGGATCTTGCCCTGTTCAACCTTGGCGTTTTCCGCTGCGTGCTTGAGGCCGAGAATGGCTTGGGCCATTTTGCTCGCCGGGTAAGTTGGCGCGGTGTTGTACGTGGTTTGGTACTTGTCCTTGAACCAGCGATTGAGTTCGTTATCTGGCGCGAACGCACCAAACGGGCCACGACCACCTATGACCATGCCGTTGGGAGCCTGGTCCTTGTAGCGATCCAGGGCGGACTCGCCGCAGGTCAGGACCGCGGTGGCGTCTTCCAACAATCCACGGGCATTGGCTTGCAACACAAGCGCTTCCATGTCACCGCCCCAGAAGCTGGAGTGGATGATGTCCGGGCGTTTGACCGACAGAGCGGAAATCTCGGCGCCGTATTGACCCTGGAAGACCTTGGGCATCTGCGACTCGACCACCTTGGCCTTGGGCATCAACTGCTCCATGGAGTGGGTGAAGTCTTTCCAGCTGTCTTGTCCAAAGGCGTAGTTCTGCTGGATGCCGGCAACTTTCTGCGCGTCGGGGCGGGTCTTGGTCAGGTAACGGGCGGCGCCGATATTGTCCACGGCCGCATCAAGGCCGGTGCGGAACACAAACTGCGGTGTCTTGTCTTCATTGAACAGCTGAGAAGTGCCGCAATCGTAAAACACGGTCATGGCCCCCAGCTCTTCGGCCACAGGCGCAATGGCCAGGCAGTCGCCGGAGGAAATGTAGCCCACCACTGCATCGACCTTCTGGCGCTGCACCAGGTTACGGAACTCTTCGACCTGTTTAGCCGCGCCGCCCGCTTCGTCGATGATCACCACCTCGATTTCGGCACCGTTGATACCAATGGTGTTGTAAGGCGCCGGGAGCTTGCCTTGGTTTAGCCCTTCCACCAGCACTTTGGCGGCGTTCGCGGAGGGCTCGCCGAACGGCCCGGCTGCTGGGCCCGATAGGAAAGTCACCACGCCGATACGAAACTTACCGTTCTCGGCAGCCATGGCCGAGGAACCCATGGACAGGGCCACGCCAGCGGTAATGGCGAGGGTCAAACGGTGCTTCAGTATGTTTTTCTTATAATTGTTCATCTGTGCTTCCACTTTCGATTGATGAATTGACTAGGGACTCTCGGGACGACTCTTTTTCGAGTTAGGGCTTTCAGCGCTCATTCGACGCTTGATGGTTGCGCTGTTCTGCTGCAGTTCCTGGGCGGAATACACCACCCAATTACCCAGCATCACCTTGGCGGGCGGGTAATCGCTATTGAGCACCGGAGTGCCGATTGCCTGGGTCTGCTGAATCTGGTGGGTTTGCGGATCGATCCTTGAGACGAACCCGGGCGGATCTTCTGGCAAGGCAATTTCCAAGCCTTCCAAGGCACGTATCAACTCCTGGGAGTCGGTGCTGCCCAGCGCTTTTTCATAGGCTTTGGCTAACACCATGACACCGGTGTAGGCACCTTCGGCGGCGTAGGTCGGGTAGCGACCGTTGATGGCCTGGAAGCGCTCGACAAAGGAACGATTGCGCGGCGTATCCGGCCAGTTGTTATGGTGCCGTGCCGAGAGGATCAGCCCCGGAAGGGCCTGGTCGCCCAGGGACACCAAGAAATCGTAGTTACCACCGGTGTCGAAGTTGGCGAGGCGCGAGGTGGCGAACAACCGGGTGCTTGCTGCCTGCTTGACGAAGGCCTGGAAGTCACCGCCCCACAGGGCCGAGACAATGATGTCGGGTTTAGCTTGTTCCAGAGCGGCGATATAGGCGGAGTAGTCAGGCTCATACAGGCGTGGCCAGAGTTCGGTGACGTCTTCGAACTTGACACCCAGTTGGGCAAAGGCCTCGTGCAAGTCATCGCGGGACACGTGGCCGTATTCGTAATCCGGGCCTATGAACGCCAGGCGTTTCCATCCGGTTTGTTGTTGCAGGGCTTGCAGGTAGCGGGCACCGGCGGCCATCGAGGTCCAAGTGTCATTGGTGACGCGGAAATAGTACGGGTGGCCGTTTTCCAGGGTCATGCGCGAGGACGCATGGTCGGTGCCGATCATCAGTACTTTCTCGCGCTTGGCCAACTGACTGACCGCCAGCCCCACGCCGGACGAGACCATACCGCACAGCACTTGCACACCGTCCTGATGGATGAAGTTTTTCGCCAGGCCTACGCCATAGGAAGCCTTGGACTGATCGTCATCGATGATCACGCGCAGTCGTGGCACTTGCTGGCCGGCCTCACGCTGCGCCTGCAACTCGCCTAGGGCAATCTGGATGCCGGCGATGCTGTCCTGGCCGTAGATCGCTGCGCGCTCGGTCATCGGGTAAAGGCAGCCCATCGTCAGGTCTGCCTGAGAGGCGGCCGCGCCCAACTCCACGCGGCCGACTTGAGCCGAGGCAACAACGCTCAGCAAAAGACTGCACATTGTGAGCGAGCAATAAAACCATGGACGTGGCAGAGACATAAGTATCCTTTAGGGCGTTGGCAACGCCTCTTGTTAGTTCGCCAGAGGGATAGAGCAAAGGGTGTGCCAGAACTGCTGAAACGCTTGTAGCCGTTGCCGAGGCAAGTGGCTGTGATCGGACGCATAGCGGCCGCCAGCCTGGAAATGCAGTCTGCCAGGCATACCTGGGCGCCCGGGGTGAGCGCGCTTGAAATTGATCGCAGCCATTTGCCTCGGCAGCGGCTACTGAGATTTGCGACGATTGCATTGAGCGCCTGGCGCTCAACCTGCGCGCATTGTTGAGCGGTTACCGCTCGGTCGAGCGATCCAGTCCCAGGCGATGCAGACGGCGCTTGAGCGCGTGCCGGGAAATCCCCAACAGGCTTGCTGCCAGGCCCTTATGGCCCGATGCGCGGCTTAGAGCATCGGTGACCAGATCACGCTCGGCGAGCTCGAGCTGCTCGCCCAGTACCAGTGGCTCGATCTGCAGGCCTTGCAATGCTGAAGGCAACATCGCCACGCTGATCGCCTGCCCCGGTGACAGTATGGTCAAGCGCTCTACCAGGTTTTTAAGCTCGCGCACATTCCCCGGCCAGCGGTGACGGACCAATGCCTGGGCGCTGTCCGGCAGGAAGCGGATCGGTTCGACCCCTTCCTCTACAGCCTGGCGCCGAGCGAAATGCTGGGCCAGCAACAGCACGTCTTCACCGCGCTCGCGCAGTGAAGGAATATCCAGTGTGATCACGTTCAGGCGATAGAACAGGTCCTCACGAAACCGTCCCGATTGCACGTCATCGGCCAGATCCCGATTGGTTGCCGCCACCACCCGCACATCCGCGCTACTCGCAGCACTGGCGCCCACGGCTCGGTAGCTGCCGTTCTCAAGAAAATGCAGGAGCTTGGCTTGAAGCGCCAGCGGCAATTCGCCGATCTCATCGAGAAACAGCGTGCCGCCATTTGCCTGACTGACCAGCCCGGCACGCTTTTGGTGAGCGCCGGTATACGCGCCTTTTTCCGAACCAAACAACTCTGCCTCGATCAACTGCTCCGGCAATGCCGCACAGTTGACCTCGATAAACGGTTGCCCGCCCCGCCCGCTATGGTTGTGCAGGGCTTGGGCGACCAAAGTCTTTCCTGTGCCGGATTCTCCAAGCAACAAAATCCGCGTTGCGGAACTACGGGCAATGCGCCCCACCGCTGCGTGCAAGGTGCTCATCGCCGGGCTATGACCGAGCAGGCCAGCGGCCAGTTCATCACTCACCGCCACTGCGGGCTCTTCGCATCTGGCCAATGACAAGGTGCTGGTGATGGCCGCCAGCAGGTCGTCGAGTTCAAAAGGTTTTGTAAGGTAGTCAGTGGCGCCGCTTTTCACTGCCTGTACGGCGGCGCGGGTGTCACCGTGAGCGGAAATCATGATCACCGGCAGTCGTGCGTGAACCTGGCGTATACCGTCCAACGTAGCCATGCCATCGATGCCCGGTAAGCCGAGGTCAAGCAGCACGATATCGATGCCGGTGGTCTCCCCCGCCAACAACTCCAGCGCCGCCTCACCACTGCCGGCCGTGCTGATGCGCATTCCTTCACCGCGCAGGGCATAGCTGAGGGAGCGCACCAGCGCCTCTTCGTCATCTACTATCAAAACGTGAATGTCAGACATCGGTGGTTTACTTCGCCTCGTTCCCTGGGGGCGCGGGGAAGTCCAGGATCACCTGAGTCCCTACGCCAAGCGTACTGATAATGTCCATGCGCGCACCGTTGGCATCCAGCAGTTGCTGACTGATGCTTAGCCCCAGCCCGGTACCCCGCGCCTTGGAGGTAAAAAACGGTTGGCGGATGCGCTGCAAGTCCGCCTCGGAAATACCGCATCCCTGATCAATGACCATGACTCGCACCTGCCCACCCCATATTTGGGCGCACAGGCGCACGGGGCTCTGGTTGTCGCAGGCCTGGAAGGCATTCAAACAAAGGTTGACCAGGATCTGCCGGATCTGGTCCGGGTCGACGTAAAGCTGCAAGCCTGGTTCTGTTTCGCACAGCAATTGCGGGTCGTCCGGCCCTGCCAGCCGGACGATCTGCTCGAATAACGACGCGACGGCAACCACCTCGGGTTGAGCCGGGTGAGGCCTCCCATATTCCAACAGATCGCTGGTGACATGGGATAAGCGGTCGATTTCCTTGCCCAGGTCGATCAGCAAGTGGCGTCGCTCGGGCTCTTCTTCTCGGCGCAGCAAGGCTTGCACTGTAGTTTTCATGGTTGTCAGGGGATTGCGTACCTCATGGGCCACGCCCGTGGCAAAGGCCCCCAGTACCGCGAGATTTTCTGTCCGCACAGTGTTTTCCAACACATCCGCCAAGCGCGCGGCCATTACATTGAACGCCCGCGCTACATGGTTGATTTCGTCGTCACGGGGCTGTTCAGCCAGGCGATAACTGAGGTCGCCCATGGACAACTGATGAGCGCCCTGTAACAAGGTGCTGACCCGCGAGCGCAACTGTCGGGACAGAGTAAAAAACACTATGAGGATAAACACGATAAAACCAGCAGCTATCCAGTACAACCACCAGCGTGCATCGTTCAACGGCTTAAGGATGGCCCCAGGCTGCACTCTGAACACCAGTTGCCAACCGGGAATTATCTGGGGGCCGTCACGCCACTGATTCGGCGCCTCGACCGCGCGCCCGGTGGGGTCGATAAAGGCACCGCCTGGCACCCGCAGCAGCGGCGCAACCACCCCGCTCATCCCGGCACTGACGAGCAACTCGGTGAGCGATGCAAGGCGCAGGTGCAAGGCGATGCGCACGCGGTGATCGGTGCGACCATTGCGGATGGTCTTGCGGATCAAGAAGCCACCCGAGCGCCCGGGTTCGGCCAGCAATGGCCCGATCACTTCGATATCACCGACCCACTGGATCGGCAGTCCGGCGATAGACCAATGAGTGTTGGTCCAATAGGGCTCACCAGAGGCGGCTTGCCCCGGCAGCACGTTGACCAAATGATCCTGTTCATCGAAAAACAACACGCCATACAGAAACGGAAAATCCGCTTCGATCTTGAGCAAAGACTCCACGTCACTGCCCGGGGCGGACTGATCGGCAATAAACCCCGGCATGTTCGGGTGATTGGACAATGCCGAGACCTGGTAAAAGCGATCATCGAGAAATGAAGACAAGCGGTTCGCTGTGGACAAGGCCTGGGCGTCCAGACGTTCACCAGTCAAGCGATTGAGCAAATCTTTGGCCAATTGCTCATAGAGCACTGCCAGCATAATGAGGGCGATGCTCATCACAAAGACGGACAGCAAGGTATAGCGTGCCACCAGGCTGCCGTGCGGCCGGGCGAGCCAGTTGCGCAGCAAGCAGAAGTAAGCAGTACGGTTCATGGCTTTTTTGATTGTTTTTGTAAAGTCGCTGCCAGCATAGAGACGACAGCTTGTATCTGTCTATTCGTCTCGGTGGAAGTACGACTGCGAATTGTCGGAGGTACCCTCCTCCCCGCATATTCTGCGACACACTTGACGCTAACAGCTTCACGATCGCAGAAACCCGACCACCATCGCTAACCTGGAAGGTATCGCTCGCATGGCGAAGGCAAGGCGAACTTTCTTTCGTGGGGCGTGGCTGGAGTTAGCCCGTGGCTCCTCCCACAAATGGATGAGTGTTGATCACAGATGACGTGATCAATACAAAACCTGTGGGAGGAAGCTCACCGCAATAGTGTCAGATTGAGCGACTCAGGCCTGTCAGTCAGCCATAGCCTCTTCTGCTACCTTTTTAGTAGTCTTGGGCGACTCAGCACCTTTGGCCGGCTTGGTATCCGCCGCCTTCAGATCCTTGGCAAATGTCCCATCCACCTCGCCTTTGAAGAAGTTTTTGCCGTAGATCAGCAAACACAACACAACGCCAATCCCGAATGCCCAGCTCGCACCCTTGATCGCCAGTACCGCGCCGATCACGCCCGCGATACCCAAGTCGCGCTGGCTACGAGCTTCAAGGATGCCCAGACGCACACTCACATAACCCTGGATCAGCAACGTCAGCGACAGGGCAACACCGAGAATCGGCTGTACCAGAGTCACTACCGGCAACAACAGCAGACCGGTGTTGGTCCCCCAACGGAACGACCCGACACCGCCGATGATCGATTTCATCGCCTTCGGCCCACCTTTAAAACGCTCGATCACCACCACCAGCATCGCCGCCCATTTTGGGCCGCACATGGCGACATCCGGGCCAAAGATACTCATGAACGCATTACGCGCGCCGAAGATCAGGTGAGAGCGATCGGCGTTGTAGTCGACGACTTCATCAGTGCGGACAGTTTCTGCCTCATCGAGGAGCGATTTCGCACTGAGCACATCGCCGAAGACAATGATGTACACCGCCAGCATGGTCGGCAGCGCGGAGATGAACATCGACAGTGGCGGCATGCCCAGACCGAACACGGTGTAGTTGCTCCACAGCCCGGCGAAATCCGGTTTGCTGATGCCCCACTGAATGGTTGGCCATGGCGCCTCACCGAACAGCGGCGCAATCACCACTGCCAACAGAATGATCGGCAAGATGCCGAGCTTGGCGAAGTTCCACCAGAAGCGGTTGCGCTGCTTCAGTTCGTTGAAGTGCTGGGAGAAGATCAGATAGAAGGCGATGCCGACCGCAATGGAAACGGTCCAGGGCAGCACATTGAATTTACCGCCAACCTGGAACACCGCGATCACCGCACTCAAGCCGGCACCGACGATAATCCCTGACTTGATCGCCGAGGGCACATATTCCACAACCTTCTTCGCCATCCCGGTCGCCCCTAGGGCAATTGAAAAAAAACCCAACATCAACTGGAAGGCAATCAAGGCGTGGACACGCTCCGGGCCCACTGGAAATTGAGCACAGTAAGCCATCAACAGGGGTACCGCCGGGGTGATCCAGCCAGGTACGGTCGGGTCACCGAGCAAATGGTGCACGAGGTAAAGCAAGCCGTTGAGCATCACGACGGCCAGTGCGACCTCAAATGGCATGCCGAGCAGTTCGGTCATCAGCGGAATGGCGGCCAGATCCACGGCACACATCAGCAAGCCTTGAAGGTAGTCCGGAAGCTCGATTTTGTAGTGAACAAACGGCAACCGAACCTTGAAAGGACCCAGCGGGATGTACGGGCTTTCGCTCCGTTGCGCAGTAGTGTTGGACATTGAGTGCACCTGTTTTATTGGTCTTGTAATGGCAGACGCCCGAACCGGCAGGCTGGGGCGTCGCGGCTTTTCGGGATCAGTAGGCTGCGCGGTAGATTTTCTCAATATCGGTGGCGGTCAACTTGCGCGGGTTGTTGCGCATCAAGCGGTCGATCTTACTGGCCTCTTCGGCCATCGCCGGGATGGCATCCTCAGGCACGTTGAAACTGCGCATACCGGTTGGGATATCCACCGCGGCACATAGATCCGCCATGGCTTTGACAGCCTGATCCGCCGCATCCTTGTCGTTCAGGTCGGCGACACGCACGCCCATGGCTTCGGCAATGTCACGGAAGCGCTCGACGCAGGCCATCTTGTTCCACTCCATCACGTACGGCAGCAGCAAGGCATTGCTGACACCATGGGCGATGTTGAACCGGCCGCCCAACGGGTACGCCAGCGCATGCACTGCGCCTACCCCGGCGTTACCGAAGGCCATGCCGGCCATCAGGCTGGCGGTGGCCATGTCTTCCCGGGCTTGGAGGTTGGACGGATTGGCATAAGTCTTGGGCAGCGCCTTGGCGATCAGCTTGATCGCACCCAGCGCAATGGCATCAGTGATGGGCGAAGCATTCACCGAAAGATAGGACTCGACCGCATGCACCAGCGCGTCGACACCGCTGGCCGCCGTCACACTGCGTGGACAAGTCAGGGTCATGATCGGGCTGACCAACGCTACGTCAGGCAGCAGGTAGTCGCTGACAATGCCTTTCTTCAGCTTCGCTTGCTTATCAGAAAAGATGGCCACGTTGGTCACTTCCGAACCGGTGCCAGCGGTCGTCGGAATGGCAATCAGCACGGGGCCTTTGCGTTTCACCTGATCGACACCGAACAGTTCGGCCAGCGGGCCTTCATGTCCGGCAAACGCTGCGACGCCTTTGGCGATGTCGATTGCACTGCCGCCCCCCACAGCAATCAACCCGTCGTGACTGCCCTCGCGATAGGTGCGGGTACAGTCCTCAACAATGGCAATTTCAGGCTCCGGTTTGACCTGATCGAAAATGCCGTAACAGCGGCCACCCAACTGTGCCAGCGCCAAGTCCACAGTGCCGGACTGAACCAGAACGGCGTCTGTCACGATCAGCGGGTTTTTGACATTGAGGCGGGTCAGTTCAGCCGAAAGCTGCTCGATAGCGCCTTGTCCAGTGATCAATTTGTTCGCGATTTTAAAAGCAGAGATGTTCATAGTGCTCGTCCAGTGGATGTTGTTTTATTGGAAGACGTGCCATATGAGATAGCGAAAGACGTGCCAATACCCGCAAAGCCCTGTGGCATGGGCCTTTACGCAGTTCACACGAAAATAAGAGGGTTTTTACCGGTCAGTCCCGATTAGTTTTCTGATCGATTTATTCGGGGCTGATTAGAATCCTAATCAGAATGTTCCCAGCGTTTCATCTTCTGCACCACGGTCGCCTGACTCACGCCCAACGCCTTGGCCGCCAGGCGCGTGGTCTTGTGCACACGCAGCGCGGCACGAATCGCACTGCGCTCGGCGTTTTCCAATATCTTGCGCAGCGGTAAGCGGCTGTCATCGGTATTCAGCGGGTTGAGGTCGAGGATCTCCTCAGGCATGTCCAGTGCCTCAATAGTCCCGGTCTGATTGGTCACCACCAGCCGTTCGACGATGTTGATCAACTCGCGGATGTTGCCGGGCCAGGCGTAGTCGCTCATCAGATCGAGGGCTTCGAGACTCCATTGAACCTGGCGTTCATAACGGACATTGAATCTATCGAGGTAGTAATGCAGAAGCGGCAGAATCTCCTCACGACGCTCGCGCAGTGCTGGAATGTTGATCGGCACCACGTTGAGCCGGTAATACAGATCAGCCCGAAAACGACCTTCTGCCACCAGACGCTTGAGGTCGTGGTGGGTGGCACTAATGATGCGCACGTCGACCTCCTTCAACTCCAGGCCACCGACCGGAATGAAGCGATTTTCTTCGATCACCTTGAGTAACTTGACCTGCACCGGCAGTGGCAAATCACCAATTTCGTCGAGAAACAATGTTCCATGATGCGCCAATTCCAACAGGCCACGCTTGCCTTTGGGGCCTGCGCCTGTGAACGCTCCAGGCGCATAGCCAAACAGCTCGGCTTCAATCAAATTCTCGGGCAGTGCACCGCAGTTGAGCGCGAGAAATGGTTCACTGGCACGCGGACTGGCGTTGTGGATGAATTGCGCTACGAGGGTTTTTCCGACACCGGTTTCTCCCTGAAGCAGAACCTTCACCGAGCTACTGGCAACCTGCCGGGCCAGCGAGAAGACGCGGCCTGAAACCTCCTGATCGGCCATAAGCGGAGAACGCAGGAGGCTGTCTCGTTGACCAGCATGAAGTTTGGCGGTGCTGTTGCGCAGTTGTTTAAGCTGTTGCAACTCATCGCGCTCGTGTTTCATGCGCAGCAGTTCAGTCATGTCGCGTACGGTACTGACAACATATGAAATCCGGTTTTCAGCGTCGAGAATCGGCGTGGCGCTGACTAACAATTTCTTGCCCTGACTCAGGCTCTGCATCACCGACACCGGCCGACCTTCATGCAATACACGCAGTGTGGCCGATTGCGAAAGAACGCCCTCCTTCACCAGCTCCTGCATGGATCGGCCGATGAGATCAGCACCACTGAGCCCGGTCTGGCGCTCATAGGCTTGATTGACCTTCAGCGTCTTGCCGTCGCCATCAGTGATGTAGACGCCGTCATGCAAAGCGTTGAGCAGTTCTTCGAAACTGGCGTCGTTGACGTTCACCGGGGAGATTCCTTCGAGGGTGCGGAGCAGTTAAGTGTAAACGTTGTGCTGAGGGATTAAGAGTGACGGGAAGACAAGATACGACCAGATCTGCCGCTACGCTGTCCGCCCGCATCCACGATGACGCCGTGCTCGGTATCGATCAGATAGTTCGCGGAACAGGCGAAAAACGCAGGGCCTCATGGAGCAGCGGTCCAGATCAGTCAGCGATAGGCGCTTCGGTAGCGTTTCGGCCAGAGCCTCTTTACTGAGTGCCTCAAGGTACTCACGCACGGCGCGGGTGTTCAGGGACGGATCGCTTGTCGGTCTGCAGCGCCTTGGGCAATTGCAGCACTTTGGCCTGGACCGACACGTCGAGCGCCGCCGTAGGCTCATCGAGGATCAGCAGTTTTGACTTCAGCGCCAGGCCCGGGCGACAGCGAGGCGTGCGAATGAACAGGGCTCACTGAGGTAGTCTTCGAGCTGCTTGATCTGACGGCTGACCGCGTCTTGGGTAACGTTCAGACCCAGCGCCGCTTGGCTGAAGCTGCGATGCCGGTCTATCTGACGCCTCTGGCAGGGGCTGATGCAAGTGTTGTTTGGGGTATTCGCGAGCGGGCTCACTCCCACAGGTTATGCGCTAACCCTGTGGGAGCGAGCCTGCTCGCGAAGAGGACTTTAGGGCTGTTGCCAAAAAATCCGGATTAGAAGTAATACCCGATGTTCATGTACAACTGGTTTTCCCACTGGTTACTACCACCAGCCCCCAGACTCTGGGTGAGGCTGCCGCCACCGATGACCGGATCATTCTTGCCGTACAACCACTCCGTGGCGATCCATAGTTTGCTGAGGGAGAACGACGTGCCGAAAATCATCCGTTGCGAGGTCTTGAAATCGTCCGCGGATTTATCGAAGGCGCTGTAGTTGGCGTACAGCTTCACACCGCTGATCTGATCGAACAGATACTTGCCGCTGACGTCATAGCTCACATCCGCCACGTACAAGTTGCCGCGACTGGCGACGTTGAAGGTGGCGTCGTAACTGCCGAAAGTCACCAATTCATCGGTGCCGGGGTTGCGCGGGGACATCTGCTGTCGCGCGGCTTGCAGTTGCACGCCCCATGGGCCGTTCTTGCCGACGTAGTGCACCGCCATGGCATTGCGCCGGCCATCGTTGTTGGTGTCGCGGTTCTCCAGGGACGAGGTCAGGCCGGAGATCCCGACTTCGGACTTCCACGGCCCCAGGTCCAGCGCCTTGGCCACCCGCAGGACCACTGTGTTGCGTTCCTGGTTGTTGCTGCCGTCGGTGACATAGCTGTCCGCTTCGGAGACCACGGTGGAGTAGGTTTCACCGTTGCTAGTGCCTTTACCCTGCCAGGCGGGGCGCAGGTAGTAACCGGCCTGAATATTCCAGTCGCCGCTTTGCTGGATGTACTTGGCACCGACTTCTTCGATGTCTTCCAGTCCTATGACACTGCCCAGGGTTTGGTAGAACGTGCTGCCGAAGTACGGCTGCAAACCGAACGGCAGCTGGTTCAGGCCGACTTGAACCTGCTGGTCGGGGTTGAACTTGTAGCCGATCCACGCCAATTCGGCGAACTGGACGTCACCGACATTCTCTGTGTACTCATAAGGGTAGGCTCGACCGTAGAAACGGTATTGGGCCTCGCCGATCCAGGTATCGGAGTTGTACTTGGCGCTGAGGATCGCGGTGTCGAAGTTGAACTTCTGGATGTCACGATCCGGGTCATAGTCCCAACGCGCCCGGACGGCACCGCCGAGATCGAGGTTGTCGGTGACCTGGATCGCCATCGCTGGGGTGGAAAGCGCCCCCAACAGCGCCAGCGGGGTCAATGAGCGCAAGGCCCGGGTGGTGTTCAAGTTCATGGTCGCTCCGTCTCTTGTTTATTTTATTGTTGGCAACACTCATCCCGGCCACGGCAAAAGCGCGGTCTGGATGAAAGGGGTAGGGCCCACCAGAACGAAGGCTGCAAACAGCGTTCAAGTGAGGGCCGGGAGGGTCAGCCGCCGGCGTTCAGCCGGGTCTGGGTGTAGCTATGCCGAGCCTGCAATTTGCACTTCTTCACCAAGGCTGGGAGGTGCGTGACAAGCCGCGGTCACCCGCGTCAGTCGCGTTGCAGTTCTTCAACCACAGCTGCACAAGCACGGAAGGTATTCAACGTCCACTCTGAGTTGATGAAGTCCGGCCAACTGGAAAGTTTTACGATTGCCACTTCAGAAGCCGGATCCCAATAGATACTCTGCCCAAATACTCCTCGCGCCGAATAGGTACCCTGTTCACTGTCCAGCACCCAGCACTGATTGCTATAGGCGGCGTCAGGAAAGTGTTTGACATAGAAGCCATAGAGGACTTCAAAAGCCGGTGTGGAACCACGGCCGCATGCACGCACAAACTCCTCTGGAACAATCTGTTGGCCGTTGAAATGTCCACCCTGCAGATACATCTGGGCAAAGCGCCCCAGATCACGCAGCGTGGCGCTCATCCCGCCATCGGCCAATGCAGTTCCAACGCAATCGAGGGTGATATTCGCGTCTTGTTCTGCCCCCAGTCTTGACCAGATTTCCCGGCTCAGTAAAACGGGAAGCCGTTCGCCGCAGGCCCGCTCACAGACCCAGGCCAACATATCGGTATCCACTGAGCGATACTCAAAGAACTGGCCATGTTCACGGTCTTTACTCAGCGACTTCAACAAACCATAAATGCTGTCAGGTGACTCTCGCTCTCCCCGTTCACGCCAACCCGAGGCGATATCCAACTGGATGAATTCAGCATCCGGATCGGTGTAGTCCTCCCTGAATCTCACTCCCGTGCGCATATCCAGAAGATCCTGTACCCGGGCGTCGCCATAACCGCTTGCCGAAAGCTCGGGCACATAGTCGCTGACACGCGCTTGGGGATCGATTCTGCCCTGGCCGATCAATCTGCCGACCAGGCTACCGACGACGGTCTTGGATACCGATTGCAACAGATGCAACGTGTGCGGCTGCATACCGTTGAAATACTGCTCCGAAACCACCTTGCCTTGATGAAGCACCAAAAAACCATCGGTGTAACTATCGGTCAAGAAGGTCGCCAGATCGGTTTGTCCGCCGTCGACCCGCTGGAAACGTACGTCGTCCAGTGAGCGTTCGTTGCGCTCAAGTTCGGTGACCGGCCCGGGACTGCGATGAATAGCGGCCACCGGAAACAACTGGCTCATGTGCTGGAACGACCAGCGGTTATAGGGCGGACTGTCCCAATTATGCAGGCCAACTTGCTTTTCCCGGGACGGCGGATAGCCCTGCATCAGCCTTAAGTCCTGATAACCAATGCCGGGAGCGGTCATGTCTTTTTTATTGTACATAGGGGTTCAGTTCTCATCGTTTAGAGGGTGGTGGCAAGAAAAGCGGTGGCCGTGATCCTGGGTCTCGGCTGGCACCTCTCGGCGACAACGCTCACTGGCCCGCGGACAACGGGGCGCGAAGTGGCACCCGGCAGGCCGGTTCAAGGGGCTGGGGATCTCGCCACTCAGGATTTGCAATTGGTCACGGCGTTCCGGGTCGATGGAGGGCACTGAATTGAGCAGCGCACGAGTGTAGGGATGACGCGGTCGGCCAAACACCTGCTCCACAGGCCCGGCCTCGACGATGCGCCCCAAGTACATCACCAGCACCTGCTGCGCCAGATACTCGACCGTCGCAAGGTCGTGGCTGATAAACAGGTAGCTCAGGCCATTGCTGGTCTGCAGCGTCTTGAGCAATTGCAGCACTTGGGCCTGGACCGACACGTCGAGCGCCGCCGTAGGCTCATCGAGGATCAGCAGTTTCGACTCCAGCGCCAGGGCCCGGGCGATAGCGATGCGCTGCAACTGGCCACCGGAGAATTCATGGGGATAGCGCTCCATGTGCTCCTCGCCCATCCCCACATTTCCCAACAGCATGAGAATGCGCGCGTGCAAGGCGCTACCGCGCAGACCAAAGGCAACCTTCAGCGGCTCGGCAACAATCGCCTTGATCGTCATTTTCGGGTTCAGCGAGGCGTACGGGTTCTGGAACACCATACTCAAGCTCCTGCCCCGCGCCCTGGCATCAGTGGGCAGCGGCCGACCTTCAACCAGAATTTGCCCACTATCGGCTGGCAGCAGACCGAGCAAGGTCGCGGCCACCGTACTTTTGCCACAACCGGATTCCCCCACCAGCGCGACCGTCTCACCGACCTGCACCTCCAGGCTGATGTGGTCAATGGCCGTCACCAGGCCATCGCGGCTGGCGTAGGTCTTGTGCAACTGATTGACGCTCAACAGTGCGGGCTGTTTGTTGTTATTCATAGCCGTTTACCTTTCAAAGAAGCCTCACACCTTGACCAATATGTTGTGGCAAGCTGCCCAGTGCTCCTTGCCGATGACAACCCTCGGCGCAGCGTGATTGCAGCGTCCGGTGGCGCGTTCACAACGTGGGTTGAAGGCACAGCCAGCCGGGGGAGCCGCCATGTTCGGCACCTGCCCTGGGATGAAGCCCAGGGCTTGGGGTCCCTGCCCCAACTTGGGCACGGTGCCCATCAACTTAAGGGTGTAGGGGTGTGCAGGTCGCTTGAACACCTCGCCCACTGGACCGCTCTCCACCACTTCGCCGGCATACATCACTGCCACCCGGTCACAGAGCGAAGCCACTACCCCCAGGTTGTGGGTGATAAACAGAATCGCCAGGTCCTGCTCCCGTGCCAGCTTGCGCAGCAGAGCGATGATCTGCGCCTGCACGGTGACGTCCAGCGCCGTGGTCGGCTCATCGGCGATCAGCAGTTTCGGCCGACAGGCCAGCGCCATGGCAATCACCACCCGCTGCAACTGACCGCCAGACATCTGGTGCGGGTACTTGGCTAGCGCCAGAGGGGGGTCGGGCATGCTCACCGCTTCCAGCGAGCTCAGCGCCTCGGCGCGGATTTGTGCCTTACTCAGTTGCCGATGGCAGCCGATGACGTCGAACATCTGCCGCCCGATGGTGAAGAACGGGTTGAGCGCCTTCATCGGATTCTGGAAGATCATCGCCGCGCCACCGCCACGCAAAGCCGCCAGCTGCGATGCCGAGGCGCCGTTGACCTGTTGTCCGGCGACCCTGACACTGCCTTCCAGCCGAGCGGCTTCAGGCATCAATCCAAGGCAAGACATGGCCGTCATAGACTTGCCCGAGCCCGACTCCCCCACCAACCCGAGGATCTCACCGCGCCTTACCTTAAGGTCGATGCCGCGTACGGCCTTTACGGTCTTGAACAAACCAGGGAAAGACACCGTCAGCCCCTCCACTTCCAGCACCAGGTCTTGAGCTGCGTCGTTATTCGAAGCGGCGAGACGCTCGAAAGCAGAATATTGCAAGGATTTGTCGATCATCAGCGCGTCCCCTTCTTTGGATCGAGCACATCGCGCAGCCCGTCACCCACCAGGTTGACGGCCAGCACCAGGACAAAAATCGCCACTCCGGGAAACAGCACCGTCCAGGGATTCTCGAGCAACTGCGAGCGCGACGCCGCGGCCATCAGCCCCCATTCGATCATGGGCGGCTTGGCCCCCAGCCCGATAAAACTCAGCGAGGCAGCGGCGAGAATGGTGTAACCAAAGTCCATGGAGCCCTGCACGATCACAGGCGTAGTGGCATTGGGCAGTACATGGCGAAGCAAAATACGGCAGTGACTGACGCCCATGGAACGAGCGGCATGGATATAGGTTTCTGACCGAACCCGCACTACCGCACCGCGCATGATCCTCGCGTACCAGGGAAACCAGGAGACAGCGAGCGCTAACATGGCGTTGGCCAATCCCGATCCCAGCGCAGCGGTGATAGCGATCGGCAACAACAGCGGCGGAAAGGCCAGAAACACATCTGAGAAACGCATCAGCAGCGTATCAACTCGACCACCGAAGTAACCGGAAACAAGCCCAATCGGAATCCCGATCAGCATCGCAATCAGAGTCACGCTCACTCCGATGATCAGCGAGGTGCGTGCGCCATAAAGCACCCGTGAAAGAATGTCGCGACCAAACTCGTCGGTGCCCATCCAGTGTGCCCAGTTGGGTGCCAGCAATTTCTGGGAAAAGACAATTTTGTTCGGTTCATAAGGTGCAAGCCAGGGAGCGAAGACTGCCGCCAGGATGATCAGCAGCAATAACAGCGCGCCGAATACAAACAACTTGTTATCGCTGGCAAACGCCAAGGCCTTGATACGCCATGATGGGGCTCGCGAGGACATGGACAGGGATACGTCTTGGATACTCATTGGACTCGCAACCTCGGATCAACAAGGTGATACAAGAGATCAACGATCAGGTTGATCGACAGATACGTCGTGGCCAGCACCAGGGTGGCTCCCATCACGGCGGGGAAATCATTCTGGGCAATCGAAAACACCACGAAGCCGCCCAGGCCGGGCCAGTCGAAAACGAACTCAACCACTACCGCACCACCGAGCAGGTAACCGAAGGTCAGGCCCACCACTGTCAGGAGCGGAATCATTGTCGCCTTCAGGGCATAGGCGTAATGGATACGCCACTTGGGTACACCGTAAGAAACGGCCGTACGGATGTACTCCTCAGATAGCACCTCCACCATCATGTTGCGGGTGATCCGGGTGACAGTGGCCAAGGTCACGATGACCAGGGTGAGCACGGGTAGCGTCAGGTGTTTGATGGCGCTCCACAGTGCTACGAAATTACCGGCCAACAGAGTGTCGATCAGGTAAAAGCCTGTCACACGTTCAAAAGGGCTATCGAGAAGAATGGAAGCATCGATACGTCCTTGCAGGGGCAGCCAGTTGAGCTTGCCGTAGAACAGTAACTGCAAGCCCATGGCCAGGATGAAAACTGGAAACGCCGTCCCGGCGATGGACCCCGCTCGTGCCGCATTGTCGACCACTGAGTTCTGCCGCGCCGCTGAAATGACACCGATCGGCACCCCTAGCACCACCACCCAGAACATCGCCAGGAACGTCAGTTCAAAAGTCGCACCAACCCGCCTGACCACTTCCTCCACCACCGGCCGCCCGGTGCGCAGACTAGTGCCAAAATCACCTCGGAGAAGATCACCGATGTAATTGAAGTATTGGATCGGCAGAGGCTTATCCAACCCCAGTTTTTCCCGTGCGACGGCAATCTGCTCCACCGTGGGGTGGTTTCCCAGCATCATTTCTACCGGGGAACCCGGAAGAGCTCGGCTCAGAACGAAGGTGATGGTCAACACTCCCAAAAGAATGAAGAACATCACTATCAATCGCTGAGCTATATACTTCGCCATTTGGAATACCCCTTGTGGCTAAAAAACTTGACCCTGACTTCTTACGCCCTACATAAACCCCCAAAAGCGGATTAACCCTTGAGGGAATGACCAGGCAAATTAACTAACTGCCTGGTTATCGATTTACATGGCAAATCAGGTATTACACGTACCACTTCATCAAGGACGACTCAGCATTCAGCGATTCAAGCTGTAGTAGAGAATCGCCTCATAAGCAGGATTCAGGCTCTTTTCCATACCCTTGATGTCTTTGCGGGAGACACGTATCTGCTGAACGTCGGCGTACCAGATCGCAGGAGCGTCCTTGGCCAGTAGCTGCTGGGCCTGCACGTACTTTTCAGTGGACTTGGTCCGATCACTGCCTTCTAACGCCGCCGCCTCTTCGATCAACTGATCAAAGTTTGGGTTGCTGTAGTGAGACAGATTGAATAGCGTGGTTTTCTCTGTATGGAACTCACTGAAAAGCCAATCGCTGGGTGTCGGATACGTCGGCCACCAAGCCATAGATTGCATGTTGGGAGCGGTATCCAGCTTCTTTGCCTTATCCCAGATCACACCCCACTCGCCGGGGAGTAACTCCACCTCAACGCCAACCTGAGACGCCGTCGCCTGGAATAGTTCAGCAGCGTTTGCATAGACGCCACTGATGTACTGCATCGAGACCTTCCAGTCCTGCTTAGGTACACCGGAGGCTTCCAACAATTGTCGGGCTTTATCCAGATCGTAAGAGGCCATAGGCACGCTGGCATGCCCCCAGATACTGGTGGGCAAAGGCCCCTTGGGAACGCTGCCGTAGCCATGCAAAATATCTTTGGTGACACTTTCATAGTCCCAGAGGTACTGCAGCGCCTGACGAAATGCCAGGTTGTTCGTAGGGTACTTCTGGGTATTGATCAAAAATTGAAAGTTTTTCCACGAAGGCGCGGTGCTCACCTTGATGGAGGGGTTCTCTCCCAATACCTTGAGCTGATCAAGAGGGATATCCCAAGCGACACCGGCCTCGCCATTTTTGATCATCTGGGTACGAGTGGCGGCTTCGGACACGACCTTCACGATAACCCGATCAAATTGCCCTTCTTTCCAACCTCCCCAGTAGCCATCGAATCGCTCAAGCACCACTTGCTGGCCCTGTTCGACCTGCCCAAGTTTGTAGGGACCGGTACCGATGGCGTTGGGAGCCATCATCCAGTCATGACCTTTCTCCACCGCCGCCGGGGCAATGATGTAAGCGGCATACTGACCTGCCGCGATCAGATTGGCCGGAGTGGGACTCTTAAACTTGAGCACTACCGTATCGTCAGCGAGGGCCTCGACGGCATCCAGACCGTTCCATACAAATGCAGCGCCCTGTTTCAGCTCCTTGACGTAATCAATGGACTTTTTGACCGCTGCGGCATTAAAGGCCGAACCGTCATGAAATTTAACGCCGTGCCGCAGCTTGAAGGTCCAGGTTTTGCCGTTGTCGCTGCTTTCCCAGGACGTGGCAAGCCCGGGGGAAAACTCCTCAGCGCTGCCTGGCGCGTTATATACCACTAGTGTCTCGTAGATATTGCCCAGTACCCGCACTTCCTCCGAAAAGGCCGAGGCTGGATCCCAATCCTTGAAAGAGGCTCGATCAGCGACAACCAAGGTATTGTTTGCCGCATACACCAAACCACTGGTCAATGGCGCAGTAATGGACAGCGCCATCAACCCCGCCATCAATGTTCTTTTGAATTTCATAGGTGTTCCTCTTATTTTTATGGCGGGCGCAGCGGATCACTTGTAGAAACAGGCACTCATTCAACCGGAATGAATAATGTGATTGGCCGTTAACGAAACTGACATTTGAGTGGTGTATGGCATTATCGATCTGCCGCACGGCCAGCTCAATTTCGCGAGCACGAAGAAAAAAACGCCAGGTGACGCCCCAAAGCGTCACCTAGCGTCAATTTTAAGAAAAGACTAAAACAGCGGAGGGACGAGGTTGAACTCACCTTCTGATGGATGTACCAGCAGCCGCGACCTCACCTCGTCGGGAATCTCAGGGGCATCAATCGGAAAACAACTGCAACTGGTGAGAGCGTTACGCAGGTCGATCGATTCGCCTAGGTGTTCAAATACAATATGGGCACCAAAAGGACGGCGGAAATTGTCACCCGAAACGCCGAGTACCAAGCCGTTGAGAAAACGGAAACGACTGCGGTAGGAGGGATAAAGCGCTGACCAGATATAGCCCCGGGACGAGAGGTACTCGCGCTCGACGATGTAAATCAGATCCGATGAGGCAAAGCAGAACCCACGATATTTATTGATGCCGAAACTGTTCAGTTGGTCATCGCCCAGCCTCATCCGCTCGTAAGTTTTACTCAGGATCTTTTCGCCGGAGCGGGTCAAGCGGGTAATCGACTTGATCACCTCCCCCGGCGCGGCAGGCGACATCAAATAGACAAAGTAGTAACCCTGGTACTTCGACAACTCCTGCGCGGAGCTCGGGAAAAAATCGGCTGGTACCGCACTGTCCGGCTCTCGCGCCGTGCGTTGCCTGTTGAGCAGAGCACGGAAGGATTCATGCTCGGAGAATATTTCCTCCTCATCCACCCCAAAAAAAGTGCAGATCTTGCGCAGGGTAAAGGATGAGGGAGTCGCTTGCGCCCCCAAGTATTTGTTGAACTGCTGGCGGTTGATATCAAGGGAGCGGCACACCTTCGCCACCGACTTATAATATCCGCAGAGAAGGCGCAAGTTTTGACTGAAGTCTTGCATCGACTGGGATGAACTGGAACTGACCATAAAGAGTATTCCTAACGCCAGAATTGACAACATGCTGAACTAATCGTCGCTTGGGGTCACGGCTTCAAAAGCTCAGTGCAAGACAGTGCCTGAAAGTGGCGCAGAAGCTCGGCATTGCCAACCCGTGATCGACGCGAGCATAGAGCCCGACCATAGCGACTAGGTGAGGAAATATTCAACAAATACACGAGCTTATCCAGCGATTCCTGACCCATCGGCAGAATTAACATCGGCTGCATATTTGTAATTCGCGCCTATTGCCACCCAAGATGTCACCGCTGTGGTCTTCATTAACACCACCGGTGCAGGCGAGGCCGGGGCAGGCACCAACGAAAAAGCCCCGAATAATCAGGGCTCTAACATATATATGTCGTGGCATTTTCCGTGAATACTACAACGGGCTTGCCTGTAAGCCATTTAGCAGGCCCGCTGCCTACTCTCACAGGATCGTCCGCGATACGACGCCAAACCTATCAAAGTCGAGCCGTACCCGTCCTCAATGCCCCTGCGCCAGCCACCGCTGTGTATCCTCCAACGCCTTGCTGAAACAGTTGATGATCAGGTCGACTTCTTCCGCTGTAGTGACCAGGGGTGGGCAGAACGCAATGCTGTCGCCAATGTTGCGGACAATCATGCCGTGCTCTTGGCAGCGAGCATTGAAATAACTACCGACCCGGCGAAGCGGCTCGAACCGGGTTTTCTCCGATTTATCTGCGACCAGCTCAACGGCGGCAATGAAGCCGACACCTCGGATCTCCCCGATTAACGGATGGTCAGCATATTGCGAAAGGCCAGCTCGCAGTCGCGCCCCCATTTCGGCCGCGTGTTCTACCAGGTGTCTCTCTTCAATCAACTTGATGTTCTCCAGCGCCACTGCCGCAGCCACTGGGTGCCCGCTCGCGGTGAAGCCGTGTCCAAACGTGCCGATGGTCGAACTTTGCCCCGCGATCTCCTGATAAATCCGTTCGTTGATCAACACTGCTGCAAGCGGTTGATATGACGAGGTCAACTGTTTAGACAGCACCATAATGTCTGGCTCGATGCCGAACGTAGTCGAGCCGAACATGTTGCCAGTGCGGCCAAATCCACAGACGACCTCGTCTGCTACCAACAAAATATCGTACTTGCGGCAAACCGCCTGGATCTTTTGCCAGTAGCCGCGCGGAGGAACAATAACCCCACCGGCCGCCATCAAAGGTTCGCCGATGAACGCAGCCACTGTATCGGGCCCTTCGCGCTGGATGAGGGTTTCGAGCCCTTTTGCAAGACGATCCGAAAATGCCTCCTCCGACTCGCCGGGTTCGCCGAAACGATAGTGATGCGGGCACATTGCATGCGCTATGTCCATCATAGGCAGGTCGAAAGCACGATGATTGTTCGGCAAGCCAGTTAGGCTCGCCGCAGCGATGGTCACGCCATGGTAGGCTCCGATGCGGGATATCACCTTTTTCTTCAGCGGCAGGCCACGGGCGTTATTGTAGTAACGAACCATTTTCACCACCGTGTCGTTGGCCTCAGAACCGGAGTTGGTAAAGAAAACCTTGCTCATCGGCACCGGCGCCAGCGAGATGAGCTTCTCCGCGAGATCCACGGCAGGCTGATGCGTTTTGTGAGTAAAGGTGTGGTAGAAAGGTAGCTTACGCATCTGCGTCATGGCCGCCTCGACCAGTCGCACCTCGCTGAAGCCAAGTGCCGCACTCCACAGGCCCGACATGGCTTCGATATAGCGACGCCCCTCGGTGTCATAGACGAAAACCCCATCCCCGCGCTCAATTGCCAACGGACCGACACCTTCGTGCATCCGCGCATCGGTATAGCTATGAAGGTGATGGGCTATATCCCTCGCGTACAGTGTGTCAGTGGCATTGGACATGGGTGTCTCCAAGAAAGAAAGTGACGACCCCGCTCACCTTAATAGCAACTTGGCGGGGTCTGGATTTAAGTTTTGGCTGGGAAATTAGTCCGGAACACAGTCGTTCCAGACTAGCTTGCGGCACTTGGTTATAACGCGGTTATGGCATGAGAATCGCTGTGCTCTAACGTGGTTTTCCCCTTCGCTGTTTTTGATATTCAGCCCGCGCCCACTCATTTGAGAGCTGAGTTTGATACAGTTTCTCCTGCTCAGACAGGCACTTTATTACTTCCTCAGTGGTGACTTCATGTCACCACTCCATAGCTAGTACGGAGGCATTCCTCCCCCATGAGCTTCGTACATTCCGAACGGATCGTTATCCAGAGCAAATCGCCATAAACGGCAAGTCTTTGCCACTAACAGCGAAACTAGCGGACAGCGCCCCCCCAAGCCGATTGTCGAAGGTCATTCGCCAGTCATTCGCAACGGGGCCGTTCGTGATGGGCGCGTGCATAGCATGTTGGTGAATGAGCGCGGTTGCGACAATAACTGGGAGATACTTTTGTGAATGGACGAAACTTTGACGAGCCAGCGTCAATGGCAGGAGGAACATGCGCGCATGTGTTGAGCGGAAGATCAGTTTGAGGCTATTAGACCTGGATCTACTCAAGTATCAAACCGAACTTTTACCTGACGGCTAAATTATTCTTCAGCGCAATCGTGTTGACTTATCACACCAGCTGACTGGCCACCCGTCGTCTCCGCGATAGACTGCTGCATCCAAGCGCGGAAACGCGCCAATGTCACTTCATTCCAACGCTCACGCGGTCCAACTAAATAATAGCCTCCGAGCCGAACATCGGTTCCAAGCAACTCGACCAGCCGCCCGGTGCGCAAATCATCGGCGGCAATTAGGCGTGTCGCGAGTGCGATTCCCTGCCCCGTTAGGGCCGCGTCGACCGTAAGATTGGCTGACCAGAGCCGCGGCCCGTTCAACACTACTTCATGCCCATAGCCAGCCTGATGGAACCATTGTCGCCATTGATCGCGGCTTTCCTCATGTATCAACGGCTGACTCACAAGATCGTCAAGAGAGCGGATGGGTGCGTTCTTGCTGATCCAGTCCGGGCTAGCGACCGGGAAAATCCGCGGCCTTTCCAGCAAAATCCAGCGCACATTCCCCTTCGGCTCATCCAAATAACGGATATCGACATCGGCGTCGTAATGCGCGAAATCGGGCTCTAGATCGGTCGCGCGCATGACGAAATCAATACCGGGCAGCGCAAGTTGGAGCTGGTTAAAACGCGGCGCCAGCCAGCGCGTCGCGAGACCAGGGACACACCAGATTCGTAAAACCGAGCGGCTTACCGCCGGACGCAATTCCGCCGTCGACTTGGCGATCATGTCGAAAGCCATTCCCACAGTCTCGGCAAAAAGCCTGCCTTCCGTAGTCAGCCGAATGCCTCGTGGTCCAGCATCCACAAGTCGCGTGCCAAGCCAGGATTCAAGATTTCGCACATGGCGGGAAACGACCGTATGGCCGACATTGAGATCATCCGCAGCCTTGCGCATCGAGCCGAGCCGGCTCACTGCCTCAAAGGCGCGGACCATCGAAAGCGGCGGTAGACGTCCGCGTTTGGCGCCACTTTCTAGCTCCTCTTCTGGCGATTTGGTTTTACGCAAGCATGCCTCCTTGAAAGTGAGTGTTTCCACAAGTTTAAACGTCATAATGCCGAAAACCCCTCCTGTGCGAAATGAAATCCGGGGCTCGTTCCCGAAGAGACGCACAGAGGTAAGACGAAGCGCCTATCGCTGACGGATCCTCAAGCCCGCTGAACCGCAGCTTCAGGTCGCTCGGCGTTCTACGCCTATTCCACGAACTATCCGATCGATACCGAGCACGGCGTCATCGTGGATGTGGAACCCACACCGGCTGATCGAACCATAAGTCGAGAGCACCAAGAAGATGATCGATCGGGTCGAAGCGCAGTTCGACATCAAGCCGGAACGCCTCATTGGCGACACCACTTACGGTACTGCGCCGATGCTGGCCTGGGTGGTGGAGGAAAAAGACATCGAGCCGAATGTGCCGGTGTGGGACAAAACTGAGCGCAAGAACGATAGCTTTTCGAGTTACGATTTTCACTGGAATGAAGAGGCCGAGGAATACCGCTGCCAAGCCGGCAACTTATTACGCCGCGAATGGCGAGCCTCCAAGAACGAGCGTTTGCACCTCACCAAAGCCAACACCATCATCTTCCGATCCTGGCAGACCGACTGCGTAGCTTGTCCGATGAAAGCCAAGTGTTGTTTCGCAAGCTCGCAGCTTCCATGAAGCCGCTCGTGATGTGGATCGGCGCATCGCAGCGAGGGCGTAATACGTGTGCTCTCGCCACGAACGTAAGAGGTTCGAAATGATGTTCGTCCACCCTCTAGCGCATACTGAAACTGGATCGCCTGAGACTACGTGGCATGAGTGGCGCGACCGATGAGTTCACGCTGGCGCTACGGTGCAGAGCCTACGACGGCCGGCCAAATTGACATCTCACGGGCCACCAGTCACAGGATAGATGCGCCTGCACTAAGCCAAAAACGTAAGCGTCCGGCCAAGTCACCTACCGAACTCCAGCATTAAGGGCGATGGTGTCCGCGTATTTTTAAGCGGACGCGATCGCCCTTATCGCCAGGATT
>NZ_LMHY01000005.1 GCF_001429045.1 Pseudomonas sp. Root71
ACGACGTTGATAGGTTGGGTGTGTAAGCGCTGTGAGGCGTTGAGCTAACCAATACTAATTGCCCGTGAGGCTTGACCATATAACACCCAAGCAATTTGACTACTCGAAAGAGCATCAGATTGCGGTGTGTGAAGACGAAACGAACCGAAAGTTCGAGATACTCACAAAACACCAAACTATCACATACCCAATTTGCTGAAGCGAGGCCATCCGGCCACGACTCAGTACCCGAATTTCTTGACGACCATAGAGCGTTGGAACCACCTGATCCCATCCCGAACTCAGCAGTGAAACGATGCATCGCCGATGGTAGTGTGGGGTTTCCCCATGTGAGAGTAGGTCATCGTCAAGATTAAATTCCGAAACCCCTATCTGCGTACGCAGGTAGGGGTTTTGTTTTTAGTAGAAGTCACCAGTTTTCACCGGCACGTTAAAGTTCTAACGGGCTGGTCACAGAATTTCTTGACGACCATAGAGCGTTGGAACCACCTGATCCCATCCCGAACTCAGCAGTGAAACGATGCATCGCCGATGGTAGTGTGGGGTTTCCCCATGTGAGAGTAGGTNGAATTTCTTGACGACCATAGAGCGTTGGAACCACCTGATCCCATCCCGAACTCAGCAGTGAAACGATGCATCGCCGATGGTAGTGTGGGGTTTCCCCATGTGAGAGTAGGTCATCGTCAAGATTGAATTCCGAAACCCCTGTCTGCTAACGCAGACAGGGGTTTTGTCGTTTCAGGGGTACTGAAAAGCTCGTTGTGGAGTCTCTCCACAACGGGCTTTTTCGTCTTAAGCAAACAGCTTCAGCACATTGTTCATCGCATCATCGGCAAAACCCTGTACGAAAGCCTTGAAGCCCGGTATCGCCTCGGCGCCACCTTGGGCAGGTTCGGCGATGATGGTCCAGGTGGCTCGGGACTGGCCCGCACCCAGTGGTTCAACGCTCATCGCTGCCCACAGATTGGCCACACCCAGGGTGTTGTAGATAGTGGTCCAGGTCATGTGCCGTGCCTGGTCGTCCCGGGAGTTGAGTTGCTCGACTACCAGGTTGCCATCCTTGAAAAGCTTTTTGCGCAGCGATGACACACCATCACCGGTCATCTCAATGTGCGACAGCGCCGGGATGAAGCGATCGAAGCCGGCAAAATTGCCGACTACGGCCCATACCTGAGTGGCATCGGCAGGTACGTCCACCGAGGACGCCACGTGGCAGCCTTGAGGGTTTTTGATCAGCGTGTCGGGTTGCAGAGTGCTCATGGTCTTGCTCCGTTGGGTTGAGTCAGATGAAATTGATTTCTTTGAGGTAGTCGCAGCCGCGACGCAGCAGCGCCGGGGACTTTTGCGGGTAGTGCGTGCCCATCAGCCGAACACCGGCCTGGGCGTTGTCGTGACCGATCATCGAGATGTCGCCGATGTCCTCCTCGAAGCCGTTGAGGTAGAACCCCAGCACGCCGTACAACGCGTTGTCGCTGTCGACCCGACCCAGTTGCTGCTGCCAGTCGGCAACGCTGACCATCGCGAATTCGCGCCCTGCTTCGCGGAAGGACGCCACGTAGTTGTCCCAGCTCAAGGGCTCGGGGTTGTGCAGGTTGAATACCGCTTGCTCCGGCTGATAACGACTGGCGTGGAAAGCGATGAATCGGGCGAGAAAGTCCACCGGCATCAAGTCGAAGTTCAAGGCGAACTCCGGCACCTGCCCCAGCTGGATCGAGCCCTTGAGCATCAGCATCAGGCGATTCTTGTGCGGCTGGCACACGCCCGTGAGGCTGTTGAAACTGATGTTGCCGGGGCGGTAGAGATTGACCCGCACCCCAAGCTCCCGCGCCCGTTCGAGGATCCGCTCGCCGACCCATTTGGACAGGTTGTAGCCGTTCTTGATGTAGATCGGTGGTGTGGGTGCAGCCGGCAACTCAAGCACTCGGCCGTCGGCGGATATCGTGCTGGAGGCCGAGAGCGTCGAGACGAAGTTGAAGATTTTTTTGCTGCGTCCTTCGCACAGGCGCAAACATTCGAAAATCGGCTCGACGTTGTCACGGGCCAGCGACTCGTAATCGAGGACGTGATTGACGTTCGCCGCGTTGTGCACCAGTGCGCCAAACTCCTGATCCAGTCGCTGGTAAACCTCAGCCGCCAAACCGAGTTCCGGCCGCGTGATGTCTGCCGCGTAAACCCGCACCCGGTTCATATCCAGATGCTCCAGACGGTTCTCCCGCAACGCCTGGGCAAAGCGCTCGTCCGCCGATTGCCCGTTGCCATCGCGAACCAGGCAAGCGACTTCGCTGGCACCCCAGGCCAGCAACGCATCGACGATGTGTACACCGACAAAACTGTTGGCACCGGTGACGATCACCTTGTGCACATCGCCCATGCGGCTGACGGGCAGCGGCTGAACATCCAGCTCGCGGAAGGCATCGCGCATGGCCTGTTCGCTCAGCACTTCTTCGCTGCCGGAACCCCGCACCAAAGTCGCCAGTTTCTCGAGAGTGGGGAGTTCGATGAAACGGTTTATCGAGATGCTGCGCCCGAACTCCTCGCGCAATCGCAGGAGCATGCGCGACAGCAGGATCGAGTGCCCGCCCAGATTGAAGAAGCTTTCGTCGGTGGAAATATCGCTCGCCGGGAGCTCCAGCAACTCGGCCCAGATATCCAACAGCAGGGCCTCATCGGCGCTGGCGGGCAGACGTCGTGGAGAGTGCTCGGTGACGTTGAGCGCCAGCTCCAGAAGCGCCTTGCGGTCAACCTTGCCATTACTTGCATAGGGCATGGCTGTCAGCTCGGTCCATGCAAGGGGGCGCATGTAGTCCGGCAGGAGTTGTGTCGCGTGGGCCTTCAACTGGCGAACGCTATCGGGCTGGTCGTCCCGGGGCTGGGCAACGAAAGCCAGTATCCGTCGCTGGCTATCGATGACCACGGCAACCTGGCGGTACAACTGGCTGTCGCGCAGGCAGCGCTCAATCTCTTGCGGCTCGACCCGGAAGCCGCGAATCTTCACCTGATGATCACGCCGACCGCACAGCTCGATCCCTTCAGCCGTCCACTTTGCCATGTCTCCGGTGCGATAGACACGCAACCTCCGGCCATCAGGCAAGTTCAAGTGCAGATAGCGTTCAGCGGTTTGCTGCGGGTTGTTCAGGTAACCCAGGCACACACCCGGGCCGGCGATGTACAACTCACCAACGGTCTGTTCGGCCACGGGGTGAAAGTCGTCATCGAGAATCAACACCTGGCTGTTGGCGATTGGAGCGCCCAGAGAACGGTTGCTGTCGCCTGCCTGGAGTTTGCGCGCGGTAATCAGCACCGTGGCTTCGGTGGGCCCGTAGAGGTTGTAGAGCTTGCCCTGGCGGCTCAGTTGTTCGATGACCCACGGCTCGCAGACATCGCCGCCGGTCATCACATGATCCAGGCACTGCAATTGTTCCAGCGGGAGGATGCTCAACAAGGCCGGCGGTAAAAAGGCGTGGCTCAGTTGCCGATGACGAATCAGCTCCACCAGTTGCAGCGGATCGCGGCGTTGGTCATCGCCGGGCACGATCATCTCGGCGCCTTGCAACAGGGTGGGGAAGATGTCGATCAGCGATGAGTCGAATCCCAACGAAGAAAACTGCAATACCCGGCTCTGGCGGGTCAGCTGCACATAGTCGGCGTACCAGTGGGTGAAGTGCGCAAGGTTGGCCTGGCTGAGCAACACGCCCTTCGGATGACCGGTGGTACCCGAGGTGTAGAGCGCCATGCAAGGCGCATCGAGGTCGGGGCGTTGGCGCATCAAGGGTTGAGTGAGGTCTGCGTCATGGGCGTCGATTCTGCTGATGTCCAGCCCTGGCATCTCGTACGCCAGGGGATGCTCACCGTCATGCAGCAACAACACCGCGCCGGCATTCGACAGGATGTACTGCTGACGTTGCAACGGATGGCCCGGCTCCAGCGGCAAGTACACCGCGCCGCTGCCCAGGATCGCCAGGATTCCCGCATACAGCGCGCTGCATTTAGGTAAGCAGATCCCGATGACGACCGGGCCTTGATGCTGCTCCAGAAGCGGTCGCAGACGTTGCTCGATGGCGCGGCTGTGGGCGTGCAACTGGCGATAGTCGAGGGTGTCGCCGTCGATGCTCAAGGCCGGATGGTCGGCGCTCTGGATGCATTGCTGTTCCAGGCTTTCGATCATCGGCGTTAACGCGAGTTGCTGCAGTCTTGGGTCAGCGGTGGCATTGAGCCGATGCACGAACGTGAGGCTTTCCAGGAACCGCAGGCTTTCGATGCGCTCGAAGCGGGCAGATACGGCGGGTTCGACGAACCGAAAATAGTCGGCATCGCGCGAGTAGCGGCTGACCAGCAGCGCCACATGGTCAACCAGTGCTGTCATGGCCTGCATACGCAACGCCTGGCCGTTACCCGACGGTTCATCGGCGATGGGTGCGCGGCTCAGCAGTGTTGAACCATGCCAGCACAGTACGTCCAGCGATGGCAGGCCGGACGCCTGCGGCAGGCGAAGGCCCAACTGCAATGTCAGGCGTGGCGCCTGACAGGTGAACTCAAGCGACGTGCCATCGTCGATCAGTAGATCCGCAGGCCCCGGCATTTCGTCGAGTGCGGATATCCGCGTCAGTGAGTGACCGTGTTGTTCGAGTTCCAATGCCAGGTCGGTCAGGGCCTGGCTTTTTCCGGTGAGCAAGATGTCGAGACGTCTCATGATGGGCTCCTCGTCAAACCAGGTAGGCGCTGAGGGCGGTTTGTACGCACAGCGAATCGAGCAGCGAACTGCTGTGGAAAAACCGCACAATGTTGGCCACCAGCGGGTGATGGCGATTGATCGGGAAGGCCAGTGCAGACACTTCGTTCTTGAGGGCGTGACGCGTCGCGTCGTTGATCTGCAGTGCGTCGATCAAGCGGAAGTCGAAGGATTTCTGGATGTCGTTGGTCAGGTAATGAGCAATGAACACCGGCAGGATCTGCGCGATGCACTGGCGGTCTTCTGCACTTGCGGCATGCCAGTAGATGCGTACCAGCCGCGCCCAAAAACCGGAATGGCGCCCCTCATCGAGCAAGTGATCGGCCATCAGGCCCTTGATCGATTGCTTGACCGTGTCGTCCTTGGCGAACGCGGCGACATCACCGGTCACCGTGTTTTCGGCGATGGCCACACAGATCAGTTCTACGGCGCTGCGCAGGTGCTCCGGAGCGAGTGCCACGGCCACCGGTATCGCCCGGCTCAGCTCGATTTCATCCGGCAATTCAATGGGGGGGATGCCGGTCATGGCGATGGTCTGTTGCATGAAATCCATCGCCACCAGCGCGTGGTAATCCTCGTCCACCACCACAGTCATGGCGTCGTAGCGGCAGGCGAACGGAAACTCGACCGCAAAACGATTCTTGGCAATGCTGCGGGCGGTTCTGTCGACGATCTCGGTTTCGAAAATCACCACATCGCTGATGAACTTGTAGAGGGTCTGTACCAGGGCGAAGTCGCGCTGTTCCGGGCATTCGCGCAGAAAGGTTTCGCTTAACGCCAACGGTTGGCGGCTCAAGGGGTAGATCAGTTTGTCGTCGTTCTCCAGCACGCGGCGCGGGCGGGTGCGGATGGTCGCGCGGCTCTCCCAGGCGTCGGCGAAGGATTGGTAGTCGGCGGCGTTCATGCGTTCACCTCCACGACGTATTCGTTCATGCTCAGGCGCAACCCGTCCCACAGGGCGATACGACTTTCCACGGCAGCGATGGCGCTCGCATACACGTCTTCCTGCCGTTGCGGGTCGCTATCGACCAGTCGTGACAGGAGCTTTTCCGCTGCCGGGCCGTGGTCCTCGGAATCGACCTCAATGTGCCGTTCGAGGTAGTACCGGAAAGTCGGCGCTTGCTCGATGCCGATGCCCCAATCGTCGAGGATGCGCTGGAACATCTGCGGGATAACGCTCTCGCGACCGTGCAGAAACGCTGCGGCCACACTATGACCCGGCGCATGCAGTGCGGTGTGAAGCGTATGACGGACGAAATTGGCGGCCGCCGGATCGATCTTGACGCTCTGCAAGGCCATGTCGTAGTTCACGCCTTCTTGCTGCAGGGCCACGAAACGCTCGATGGCAACGGTGCAGGCGCCGACCTCGCGCATTGCATCCAGGTACAACTCGAAGTGGCTGTAGTGACCCAGAGCCGGGCGATCATCCGACTCCTCACCCAGTACGATCTCGTTGATCAACCGCGCGGCCTGGGGATCCTGCGGTGGAAGCCAGGGCAGTCGCACGCAGGTCAGCTCCTGTTGCAGGCGCTTGGTCAGCGACATGAAGTCCCATACGGCAAACACGTGGGTTTCCATGAAGCGTCGCAGGACCGGCAGCGAATGTATTTCAGAGAAGATCGGGTGTTTGCCAAGTTCTGATTTTTTTTGAAACAGACGTTCTTTAGTTGGTTTCATGGATGAGCCTGTAAATGATCCTTGGTGAGAAGTCATCAAGCACTGAAGTTCGTTGGAAGTTTTTTCCTGGCGAACGGGTACCTCAAACTAATTGATCTTTTTCAGTGCCATGGATGCCAAGTGGGTTAGGCGTTGCAGCCGTTTGTGGCTGGCGACGAAGAAAAACTAATACACATATAAAGTGTTGATCAAGTTGTTTTGTTGTTATTTCAATATTCAACTTTTTCGAGAATGACAAGTTCCAATAAAACTATTTAGGTTGGTTTTATTTTGGCGTAGTTACTCCTTCCGGCTTATATGAGTCAGAATTGAATAAAGAGTGAATGCCTCACTCGAAGTAACTTTTTACGGGCGTCGTTGGGAATGTCTGAGGGGGTGGAAGCGGGTCGCGAGCGATGCCGATCCTTCCGTTCCCGTGATGAGGCTCCTTCCTTCGCTTCTGGGGGCAGGGGTTGCTCCATTCGAACGGAGCGTCACCCGTTTTTTGTCCTGGTTATCCAGAGTGGGCGTAAATCGAGGTGGCCGCCATTACTGAGGCATCACGCAAATGTTGCAATGGTCGGGTTTCAAGGCGGCGAGGCGTTGCGGCGCGGTATGGCGCTGCAAGGGCGGCGTGGTATGGGGGAAGGGGATTTGTAATCAAATTATTCGCGGAGCATTTGGAGGGATGCGCGGCAAGCGGGGTGAACCCTTCGGTACGCTCCCCGGGGCTTGCCGCCGAGGGTTACTTCGACCTGTTCCTGGCCTGGACTTCAGGGCTGTTGAGGTAGCGCGTAATGACCTCGACCCCTCGGTTCAGGTGATGTTCGAGCAGCTTCACGGAGCGTTCGACGTCCCGCTCTGCAGCAGCCTGCAACAGTGCCTTGTGGTCATCCTGGGACAGTTTGCCCAGGCCCATGGCTTCCAGGTTGAAGCGCAGGAACCGCTCTTCTTCGTTCAGGCCGTCTTCGACCAGTTTCAACAGCCGGCGATTCGGCGCCTGGCTGTAAAGCGTCATGTGGAACAAGCGATTGAGCCGACCGATTTCGGTGTAGTCGCTTTCCGTTTCCAGTTCGTCGATGTAGCGGGCAGCCTCTTCGAGATCTTCTTCCCGAAGCAGTGGCACCGAGAGACGCAGGGCTTCGGATTCCAGCAGGATGCGCAGCGCGTAGGTTTCCACGGCATCGCCCTGGACCAGCGGCGCGACCACGGCACCCTTGTGGGCAACCACGTTGAGCAACGACTGTGCTTCGAGTTGGCGCAAGGCTTCGCGTACGGGCATGCGGCTGACGCCGAACAGGTCGGCGAGGTCTTGCTGGCGCAGGGCCGCACCGCAAGGAATGCGCCCGTCGAGTATGGCCGCGCGCAGGGTTTCTTCGATCACCGAGCGTGCCATGTGTGCGGGAATCGGCCCGTTGACCTTGATACGGCTGAGAGGGTTGGGCTTTTGTGTCACTAAACGCACCCTGATTGATGGAATATTTTTGGATCCAAATGACACTAGTAACTGACTGACTGCTTGTCAAACAGGCTCTCGAGTGCCTTTCTTGCAGTTTAGCGCGCCGCCAGTGATCTCACCGTGCCATTGTCTTTTTCCGGGCTAACCTTCACCATTCGAACGATTCCCTCCTGCCTATCCAGGATGCCTCGCATTGGCGGCAAGTTTAACGATCCCCCGGGTTTTACGCTGGCTGTGCAGCGCATTGCTGCTGACTGGCGTAATGCTGGGCAGCTTGAGCGCCGATTGGGATTTTTCCCTGATCAGCCGGCGGGCGCAGGCATTGTACGGACCTTTGGGAGAAGGTCAGCAACGCATTAATGATTGGCAATACTTATTGACTAGCCAGAAGCAGATCGGCGAGCTGGAACAACTCAATGTAGTCAATCACTTCTTCAACCAGCAGCTGCGATACGTCGAAGACATCGATCTGTGGCATGAAGTCGACTACTGGGAAACCCCGATCCAAGCCCTCTGGAAAGGCGCGGGCGACTGTGAAGACTACGCTATCGCCAAGTACTTCAGCCTGCGGCACCTCGGTGTAGCCAGTGAAAAGCTGCGTATCACCTATGTCAAGGCGCTGACCCAGAACCGTGCGCACATGGTACTGACTTACTACGCGAGCCCGGAAGCCGAGCCCCTGGTACTCGACAGCCTGATTGATGCAATCAAGCCGGCAGGCCAACGGAAGGATTTGCTGCCGGTCTACTCTTTCAATGCCGAAGGGATGTGGTTGCCGGGTGCCAAGGGCAATAAAAAGGTCGGCGATACCAAACGCCTTTCGCGTTGGCAGGATGTGTTGAAAAAAATGCAGGCCGAAGGATTCCCGGTCGAGACGACTAACTAGGAGCACGTGCTCAGATGTCTTTGTTCAAACAGCTGTTGATTGCTATCTGTCTGTTCCTGGTGGTCGCCTTCACCGGCAGTTTCATGGTCAGTCTGGAGAGCTCGCGTACTCAGTACGTCAACCAGTTGCGCTCCCATGCCCAGGACGCCGCGACGGCGCTGGCGCTGTCCCTGACACCGAACATCGACGACCCGGCGATGGTTGAGTTGCTGGTCAGCTCGATTTTCGACAGCGGTTACTACGCGAGTATCCGCGTGGTCGATCTGAAGACCGACCAGACCCTGGTCGAGCGTACGGGTATTCCGGCGGTCAACAATGTTCCGGACTGGTTCGTCAAACTGATCGGCCTTGAACCCGCCGGTGGTGATGCGATCGTCAGCCGTGGCTGGGAACAGGCTGCCCGGGTCGAGGTGGTCAGCCACCCGATGTTCGCGCTGGCCAAGTTGTGGCAAAGTGCTTTGGGTAGCCTGGGCTGGTTGCTGCTGTGTGGCGCGGTCAGTGCGGTACTCGGCGCGCTGTTGCTGCGTCAGCAATTGAGACCGCTGGATTACATGGTCAAGCAATCCCACGCCATCGCCCGGCGGGAATTCCTCAGCCTGCCGGAACTGCCGCGTACCCCAGAACTTCGCCGGGTAGTGCAGGCCATGAACCAGATGGTCGAAAAGCTCAAGGCGCTGTTCCAGGAGCAGGCCGAACGCAGTGAAAAACTGCGGGTCGAGTCCTATCAGGACTCGTTGACCGGGTTGGCCAATCGGCGATATTTCGAGATGCAACTGAATGCGCGGGTAAGCAACCCGGAGCAGGCCAGTTCCGGTTATCTGCTGCTTTTGCGGGTCAAGGATCTGGCCGGTCTCAACCAGCGACTCGGTGGCCAGCGCACCGATGAAGTGCTTAAGGCCGTCGGTGAGCAACTGTCTCGTGAGTGCGCCAAATACCCGGAAACCCAGAACCTGGTCACCCGTATCCGTGGCGGCGAATTTGCCGTACTGGCACCGGGGCTGGTGCGCGCGGAAGCGCTGCAATTGGCACAGAACCTCGACAGTGCCCTGGCCAGTCTTCACGCGACCGGCGCCACCGATGTGGCTGCCGTGGCGTCTATCGGCCTGGCGCCTTTTGCTCATGGCGACTCGCCGCAAACCGTTCTCAGCCTTGGCGACCAGGCGCTGGCGCAGGCCGAAGGCCAGGGCGAGCAGAACTGGGCCTGTATCGAGCACAGTCTCGCGGCCAGTGTCGGCGACGATCACCACGCCTGGCACCGGATGCTCGACCAGGCGCTGACACAGCGGCGTTTCGAGCTGTATTTCCAACCGGTAGTGGCCGCCCAGGACACGCAACTGGTGCTGCACTACAAAGTGTTGTCGCGACTGCTCGACGAACACGGCCAGACCATCCCCGCCGGGCGTTTTCTGCCCTGGCTGGAGCGCTTCGGCTGGACTGCACGTCTGGATCGGCTGATGCTCGAGCGGGTGCTGGAGCAAATGAGCGGGCATGAGGAGTCGCTGGCGCTGAACCTGTCGTCGGCTACCCTGGCCGACCCGCAGGCGCAAAACAAAATCTTCGAGATACTGCGCGCGCACTCCAACCTCGGCCCGCGCCTGACCCTGGAAATTGGCGAAGAGCAACTGCCTGACCAGGCGGTGCTGGAGCAACTGACCCGGCGCCTGCGCGAACTCGGGTTCTCCCTGAGCCTGCAACGTTTTGGTGGCCGCTTCAGCATGATCGGCAACCTGGCTCGGTTGGGGCTGGCTTACCTGAAAATCGATGGCAGCTACATTCGGTCGATTGACGAGGAGAGCGACAAACGCCTGTTCATCGAAGCGATCCAGCGAGCGGCGCACAGCATTGATCTGCCGCTGATTGCCGAGCGGGTCGAGACTGAAGGCGAGTTGTCGGTGATTCGCGAGATGGGGTTATACGGTGTACAGGGCCAGTTGTTCGGCGAGCCCAAGCCCTGGGGTTGATGTGATCGCTCCCACGCCGTGCGTGGGAATGATCGCAGGGGCGCGTCAGATCAGCCCGGTCTCTTCATCATCGATCAATTGGCTCAAGCCACCCAAGGCTTCACGGGCCTGGTTTCGGTCCATGAGCTTGGCCTGGGCCGCCGTCGGCAGGTCGGTGACGCGGATCACGCCTTTCTGGGTCAGCACCTGAATCAAGTCGTCGAGTACCCGGATCATTTCCAGGTCACTTTGCTTGAGCTGTTTGAGGCTGTTCTCCACAGCCGCGTTGGCAAACCAGGCCTGAATCTCATGATTGTCGGCCGCCAGCGTTTCCGTGGCCTCGGCGTAGGCGGCGGGTTCCACGCGTATCAACAGGCCCTGCGCATCGCGTTGCACGTAAAACATTGAGCATCCCTCGGAATGGAACCAGCGTCGTGCTGTCAGCAGCATAGGTCAACTGCACGCCAGTATGTGGCGCCGCGACGAAATCGTCACCGGGCAGTGGACGCAATCGTGACGACCGCCCCATAGGGGGCGGCCGTTTCCGTGCATCAGCTGTTGTTGTGATCGATTTTGATGGTCGGGTCGCTACCGGCAATCAGGTTGTGCAGGTTAGCGCTCGACCAATTGTTGCCTTCCAGCTTGATCGTCACGTCCGGCGTGGCGGCTGCGGCGTTGCCCGAGTTGAACTGGCCGGCCGAGCTGACTTGCAACGACGACACGCCATCGACGGTGCTGATCTTCAGGAAGTTGTCGATGGTGCTGCCGGTTTCGCCCTGCAACAGATCACGCAGGTCGATCCGGTCGCCTTCGCTGGCCTTGAAGTCCTTGATCACGTCGTTGCCGGTATCGCCCGCTTTCCAGACGAAGGTATCACCGCCGGAACCACCGATCAGGATGTCGCTGCCCTGTCCGCCCATCAACGTGTCGTTACCGGTGCCGCCGAGCAGGATGTCATTGCCCTTGCCACCGTCGAGGTTGTCGTTGCCGCCCGAGCCGAACAGGATGTCGTTGCCTTCGCCACCGCTGACGGTGTCGTGACCCGGCATCGTCGCTTCGGTGTGGCCGATGATCGAGTTGGCCAGATCCTTCGGATCGATGTTGGTTTGTGGCAATTGATTCGAGTCATACGGCTTCAGGTCGTTGAGGCTCACGCCGTTGTTGAGGCCAATAGCCTCGACATTCGACAGGTTGCTTAGCAGTGCAAAGCTGCCGGTGGAGTTGCTGGTGGTGTCCCAGTCAGTGCTGCTGCCGTCGCCGTCACGCCCCGAGAACTCGTAGGTGCCGTCACCCTGGGCATGCAGATAGCCGAAGTCCTTGGATGACCAGCTACTTCCGTTGCCGTTGCCGTTGCCATTTCCGTTATTGCCGTTGCTGCTCTTGGTCCAGACCGTCACTTGGCCCGAGGCGGAAATGTCGATCTGGTGCGTGCTGTCGGGGAACAGGCTGATCGCTTTACCCAACTGACAGTTACTGGTGGTGACCAGGCTATCGAGCGTTGTGCTGCCATACAGGGTCGGGTTGGTCGACTCGCCGCTCTGGTAGTAAGTCGGCTTGCCGTCAGTAATGAAATACGTGAGGTTCTTCGCCCCGGTGTTGGCCACGGCGTCCGCACTCTGGAACCAGTTGGCCGTGGTTTTGAATACGTCCTCGTAGTTGGTGCCGCCGCCGGACGACATCGAGTCCAGAGTCGCCTTCAACTGAGTCAGCGCATTCGAGTCATTGAGGTTCACCGACACCGACTTGTTGACCTGGGTGTCGAAGTCCACCAGGAAGATGTTCACCGTACCCGAGTTGCTGCCCAGGCTTTGCTTGAGGGTGTTGAACACCGACGTCAGCGAGTCCTTGGCCGAGCTGATCGACGACGAACTCATACTGCCGGAGCTGTCGACCATGAACGCGATGTTGTAGTTGGTGCCTGGCACCACGGTCAGGCCGCCGATGTCGGCGACGATGATGTCATTGCCGTCGGTGCCGGTGACGGTGTCATTGGCCGCGGTGGCGGTGACAGCGTTGTAGGCCGCCGGGTACACGGTCACGGGGATCTGCGAAGTGCTGCTGGCCGAACCACCCAGGGCCTCGGTGGAAGTCGAGGTCACGGTCAGGTTGAACTGGCCGTTGTAGTACGGTGGCGCGGTGACGGTCAGAGAGCCGAGGTTCCAGCCTGTCACATTGGCCTCGCCATTGGACGCGGTGACCGTGAAGGTATGTCCCGCGCCGTCGGTGAGCACCGAGCCGACCGGCATGCCGCTGATCTTCAGGCTCAGGCTTTCCGAGCCGTCGGTGTCGGTCAGCGCGGTGGTGATGGCGGACAGTTTCACACTGGTGCCTTCGGCGCCGGTATTGAGTTTGTAACCGTCGTAGTAGCCTTCGCCATTGGTGCCGTGCAAGTCGGACACGGTCACGCCGGCATTCACCAGGTCCGGGACGCCGGTGTAAATCGGTACGCCGGCACTGCTCAGGTCGATCGGCGTGCTGCCATTGACCGACAGGTTGACGTCATAGCTGCCCGGGCCACTCTGGTTGTGGTGGTAGATGTCCAGGGTGTAGTAGCCGCTGGTGGTCGGGGTGTACGAACCGTTGAGGTTGCCGCCCGCACCCCAGGTGATCGCAGCGACGTTCTTGCCGCCGATGGTCACCAGCAGGCTGTCATCGCCAATACCGCTGAAAGTGTAGGTCTTGCCGGCTTCGAGGTAGATCAGGCCGGAAGTTTTCGACGCCGTACCGGCGGTTACGCTACCGTCGGACTGCACGTTGGTCACGGTGCCTTTGGAGTTCGCCGTGCCAGCGGCGTCGATCACGTTTTTCAGCGTGGTTGAGTCCGCGCCATTGCCGCTGGTGCCCAGGCCCGACAGACCGGTCCAGACTTCCTTGATCAACCCGGTGGACCTTACGCTGTTGTCGGCAACGCTCAGGGTCGGGGCATCCGCCACTGGAGTGATGTCGATCTTGATCGTGCCGGTGTTGCCCAGCGTCTGGCCGTCGGTTGGCTGGAACTGGAGTTGCGCGTAGTCAGCCTTTTGGTCACCAGTGCCAGGGCCGTAACCGTCCACGCCCGACTCGTTGGCATCCGGCATGAAGCGAAGTTTGCCCGCGTCGATATCAGTCTTGCTGAACGTCTGGTTGGCGGCGACATCTTTCCAGGTCGAACCGTCCAGGTACTGCAGTTTGCCCTCGCCCGGCAGCTGGGTGATTTTCACGCCCAGGTTGGTGGCCGGACTGTCGATGTCGCTGACGCCGAAGGTCGACCAGCCGAGGATCAGCGGCGTGTCTTCGGTGCCGGTGACGTTGACCGGTGCTGCGACCGGTGCGTCATTGACCGCCACCACGTTGACCGTGGTGGTCGCGGTGTTGGAGTAGTTGTTGCCATCGGTCACCGTCACAGTGATGATGCGCGGCACGGTGCTCGGATCTTCACTGTTGTTGGTGAAGGTGATGTTTTTGATCTGCTGCATGTAGTCGGCCAGCGTCGCGTTACCTGACAGGGTCAGGGTGACGGTGCCGTTGGTGCTGTTGGCATTGATGGTAATGCCGTTGACGCTGTTGCCCAGGTTCAGGGCATCGCCGTCCTGACGGTTGGTCAGCACGATGGTCGCGCCGGTCAGCAGGGTGCTGTCCGGGTCGGTGATGCTCAGGTCGGTATCGCCAATCGACACGCCAGGGCCGGCAGTGTTTTCGGTGAACGTCACCTTGTAATCGGCTCCGGTGGCGCCGCTGGAGTTGTTGGCATCGAGGTCCAGTGCTGGCGGTGCGTCGTTGTCGATGATCGAAGTGCCGACGCTGTCGTTGGACGTGCTGATCTCCAGGTTCTCGAAGTTGCCTCCGGTGGCCGAGTCGATCTTGACCACGAAGTTTTCGGTGCTTTCGGTGATCCGGTCATCGATGGTCGAAATGTCGAACGGCACGCTGCTGGCATTCGCCGGGATCTTGACTGTCGTCACACCGGTGAAGTCCACACCATTGGCTGCGGTACCGGAGTAGGTCAGGGTTACGGTCACTTCACCGTGAGCCGGGTTGGTCAGCGCAAGGGTGTAATGTGCGGCCTGACCCTCGACGACAGATGTATCACCCGAGATGCTGATGGTGGTGACGTCACCGGTGTTGGCTGGCGTATTTGGCGTACCCGAACCTGCTTCGTCGGTGACGGCAGTGGTGAACTGGTCCTTGCCCAGGGTCAACTTCTCGAAATTGTCAGCGCCGCTGACCGATTCCAGTTTGTTTACGATGGACGGCTGGCCGCCGGTGTAGACGTCATCCTTGGCAATGATGGTGGCGGAACCGGTCGCGGTATTGGCCGGGACACCGGTCGCGGTATTGGCCGGGACGGTGATCTTGGTGCCATCGGAGAGGGTGAATTCCAACGGGCCATGGTTATTAATTGGCAGACCCGCCGCGTTGGTCAGGGTCACGGTGTAGGTGACCTGGCCGCCTTCAGCGACGGTGGACTTGTCGGCGGTCAAAGTGGCAATGACTTCGCTGACGGTGTCGGTGATGGCCACGTTGGCCGCGGTGCCGTCGATCACCAGGTTTTCGAAGGCCTTGCCGTCGACGCTGGCCGAACCGACGGTCAGGCTCAGGTTACTCGGGTCGTTGTAGACGTCGTCACCCTGCACCGGTGCGGTGTAGATGGCCGACAATTTGCCCGCTTCAATGGTGACGGTGTCGCCGTTGCTCAAGGTGACTTTGAGGTCGTGATCGAGTTTCTGGTCGACCTTGACGGTGAAGGTCGGCGCGAGGTTTTCCTGTACNTTGCCCGCTTCAATGGTGACGGTGTCGCCGTTGCTCAAGGTGACTTTGAGGTCGTGATCGAGTTTCTGGTCGACCTTGACGGTGAAGGTCGGCGCGAGGTTTTCCTGTACATCGCCGTTGCTGGCGATGCTCACCGTGACCTTGTCGCCCTGATTGTCGGTCGGGGTGCCCGAACCGGGTTCGTCGGTGACCGTGGTTGCGACCTCGGTCTGACTCAGGGTCAGTTTTTCGAAGTTATCCGCGCCGGTAACCGATTCCAGTTTGTTAACGATCGGCGCTTGGCCGCCGGTGAACACGTCGTCGGCAGCGGCGATGGTCGCCGTGCCAGTCGCGGTATTGGCCGGGACGGTGATCTTGGTGCCGTCGGTCAGGGTGAATGTGAGTTCACCGTGATTGTTCARCGGCAGACCGGCTGCGTTGGTCAGGGTCACGGWGTAGGTGASYTGRCCRCCTTCRGCWACGGTGGATTTRTCCGCRGTCAGGGTSGCRATCACTTCGCTGACGGTGTCAGTGATGGCCACATTGGCCGCGGTACCGTCGATCACCAGGTTTTCGAAGGCCTTGCCGTCGACGCTGGCCGARCCGACGGTCAGGCTCAGGTTACTCGGGTCGTTGTAGACGTCGTCGCCCTGCACCGGCGCGGTGTAGATGGCCGACAGCTTGCCCGCTTCAATGGTGACGGTGTCGCCRTTGCTCAAGGTGACYTTGAGGTCGTGATCGAGTTTCTGGTCGACCTTGACGGTGAAGGTCGGGGCGAGGTTCTCCTGCACGCCGCCATTGCCTTCGATGCTGACGGTGACCTTGTCGCCTTGGCCTGATGGCTCATCGGTGACGGTGGTTGCGACCTCGGTCTGACTCAGGGTCAGTTTTTCGAAGTTGTCAGCACCGCTGACCGATTCCAGTTTGTTGAGGCGATGGCAACAGCTCAAACAACAACATCGCCATCAACGTTGCAGAGCCGGAGGTCCCGTTCGCTGGAACAGTTACCTTCGTACCGTCGGAGAGGGTGAACTCCAACGGGCCGTGGTTATTGATCGGCAGACCGGCCGCGTTGGTCAGGGTTACGGTGTAGGTGACCTGGCCGCCTTCAGCAACGGTGGATTTGTCCGCAGTCAGGGTCGCAATCACTTCGCTGACGGTGTCAGTGATGGCCACATTGGTCGCGGTACCGTCGATCACCAGGTTTTCGAAGGTCTGGCCGTCGACACTGGCCGAACCGACGGTCAGGCTCAGGTTACTTGGGTCGTTGTAGACGTCGTCACCCTGCACCGGTGCGGTGTAGATGGCCGACAATTTGCCCGCTTCAATGGTGACGGTGTCGCCGTTGCTCAGGGTGACCTTGAGGTCGTGATCGAGTTTCTGGTCGACCTTGACGGTGAAGGTCGGCGCGAGGTTTTCCTGTACGCCGCCATTGCCTTCGATGCTGACGGTGACCTTGTCGCCGACCTTGACGGTGAAGGTCGGCGCGAGGTTTTCCTGTACGCCGCCATTGCCTTCGATGCTGACGGTGACCTTGTCGCCCTGGCCTGATGGCTCATCGGTGACGGTGGTTGCGACCTCGGTCTGACTCAGGGTCAGTTTTTCGAAGTTGTCAGCACCGCTGACCGATTCCAGTTTGTTGACGATCGGCGCCTGGCCGCCGGTGAAGACGTCGTCGGCAGCGGCGATGGTTGCAGAGCCGGAGGTCCCGTTCGCTGGAACAGTTACCTTCGTACCGTCGGAGAGGGTGAACTCCAACGGGCCGTGGTTATTGATCGGCAGACCGGCCGNTGCAGAGCCGGAGGTCCCGTTCGCTGGAACAGTTACCTTCGTACCGTCGGAGAGGGTGAACTCCAACGGGCCGTGGTTATTGATCGGCAGACCGGCCGAGTTGGTCAGGGTCACGGTGTAAGTCACCGAACCGCCTTCAGCCACGGTGGACTTGTCGGCGGTCAGGGTGGCGATCACTTCGCTGACGGTGTCAGTAATTTCGACCTTGGCTTCGCCACCAATGACGAGGTTCTCAAACGACTTGCCATCAACGGTCGCATCACTGATGCCAACGGTGAGGGTCTGGCCGTCCTTGTAGACGTCGTCACCTTGCACTGGCGCGGTGTAAATGGCCGACAGCTTGCCGGCTTCAATGGTGACGGTGTCGCCATTGCTCAGGGTGATCTTGAGGTCGTGATCGAGTTTCTGGTCAACCTTGACGGTGAAGGTCGGCGCGAGGTTTTCCTGCACACCGCCATTGCCTTCGATGCTGACGGTGACCTTGTCGCCCTGGCCTGATGGCTCATCGGTGACCGTGGTTGCGACCTCGGTCTGACTCAGGGTCAGTTTTTCGAAGTTGTCTGCGCCAGTAACGCTCTCGAGCTTGTTGACGATCGGTGCCTGGCCGCCGCTGAATACGTCATCGGCAGCAGTGATGGTTGCAGAGCCGGAGGTCCCGTTCGCTGGAACAGTTACCTTCGTACCGTCGGAGAGGGTGAAAGTGAGTTCACCGTGATTGTTCAGCGGCAGACCGGCCGAGTTGGTCAGGGTCACGGTGTAGGTGACTTGGCCGCCTTCAGCCACGGTGGACTTGTCCGCGGTCAAAGTGGCGATGACTTCGCTGACGGTGTCGTTGATAGCAACCGATGCTGGACCACTAATGACCAGATTCTCAAACGTCTTACCGGCAACGCTAGCATCAGCGATACCCAGCGAGGCGCTGCCGCCATCCTTGTAGACGTCATCACCTTGCGCCGGCAATGCATAGCCAACTTGAGTTGCGCCTGCGGCGATGACCACCGTCTGGCCGTTGCTGAGTGTCACCGTCAGGTCGTGATCCAGCTTCTGGTCGAGTTTGATGGTGAAAGTCGGTGCCTGGTTCTCCAGCACCGGACCAGCGCTTTCGATGGTAACGGTGACCGTGTCATTCACATCGGAAACCGTGGTGACTGCTGGAGTGTTGTTGAGCACCAGGTTTTCGAAGTTGCCRCCGGTGGTACCAGTGATGGTGGTGCTGACGGTGCTGCCGTTGACATAAACGTCGTTGGCCGCCGTCGGCACGTTGACGCTGCCGCTGGTCTGGCCCGCTTCGATGGTGATGACCGAGCCGTTGCTCAAGGTCACGCTCATCGGCGTGCCGGCCGGATTGCTCAGGGTGGCGGTGTAGGTGATCTGGCCRCCTTCGGTGATGTTGCCGGTAGCCGTGAGGGTCAGCCCGGTGKTGTCCACGGAATCGGTGATGGTGGTCACGGCCGGGGTRGTGTTGGGCACCAGGTTTTCGAAGTTGCCGCCGGTGGTACCAGTGATGGTGGTGCCGCTGGTCTGGCCCGCTTCGATGGTGATGACCGAGCCGTTGCTCAAGGTTACGGTCATCGGCGTGCCGGCCGGATTGCTCAGGGTGGCGGTGTAGGTRATCTGACCGCCTTCGGTGACGGTATTGCCGGCCGTCAGGGTGACTGTGGTGGCGTCGACGGTATCGGTGACCTGGGTCACGGCCGGGGTAGTCGGCGTCGTTACTGTGATGCCGTTGCCGCCGCTGGTGCCGGTGACAGTTACTTCGATCTGGGTCGCGTCATTATAGACAGTGTCGTTCGCAGCCAATGGCACGTTGACGGTGCCGGTGGTCGAGCCTGCGGGAATCACGATCACGGCGCCGTTGGACAAGGTAACGGTCAGGTCGCTCAGCGGTGCCTGGGTCAGGGTCGCGGTGTACACCAGCACGCCACCGGCCTCGGTGATGGTCGGCGTGGCACTGAGGCTGAGGACTGATTCACTCGGGGTATCGGTATCGGTGTTGGTATTGAAATTGGCGTTGACGTTGGCATTGGTGGTCTGGCCACCCGGGATTTCCAGGGTCGTTTGCCCGGCAGAGTTGATACCCGCGGTCGGGAAGCCAATGGTCGGGTCGACGCGGCCAGCCGTAGCATCGAGCATCACGAAGCTGTGACCGCCACCGGCGGCACCACCAGAACCCGACGCCGTCGGACCCGCAGCGGTGGCTTCAAGGTCTTTGGTCGGGTCGGCACCGGCGATAATGGCTTGTTGCAGCTCTTCAACGGACGGCGCCGCCTGCGCGGTGGCGGCTGCCAGATCAGTGCCTGAGTCCGGGGCGTCAGCGCTCCACTGGGTGTCACGGCCCAGATCCAGGGTGCGGCCATCGGCCAGCTCCAGGGACACGGCACCGGAAAGGCCAGTGTCGATCTGATCGCCGGCAAACAGCTTGTCGCCTTCAACGAGAACGCGGCGGATGCCCTCGGGGGACACCACGAAAACCTGACCGACAATGCTTTTGACGATGGCAACAACACTGCTCATTGAAGACTCTCCGGGGCGTCACGTTCAGTTGACTTCCATAGACCTGATGGCATCTGCGCCGACCAGACTGGACGTACATTGCAAAATAGATGCACAAGTTTGACGCATCAACTCGTCAATAATTTGGCTATATTTTTTCGCTATTAACTTTATGCCAAACTATTGACCTTCTGGATCCCATCCTAAACAATCGTCCCAGTAATGTCACATTGATATTTAAGCTGTGACCTGTCCTCGGTATGTGATCCAGTTCCGCTTTTGAACTTTCCGACATACGGTCATTTCGCTTGCCATCTTCCGACACAGCGCGTTCTTTTGCTGTGATTCAAGACAAGAAGTCCTGGGAAATTCCTACAATGCGTTCGCCTTTGTTCATGGCTCTACCTTTCGTCCTTTCCGCGTCATTCATCCAGGCGCAATCCTTACCAGAAGCCATGCAACAAGCGCTGGATGTCCATCCGGAGGTCCAGGCGGGCGTCAACAGCCGATTGGCAGCGGACTATCAGTTGAAAGCTGCGAAGGGTGGGTACTTGCCACGGGTCGACCTGCTGGGCGGTTATGGTCGTGAAGGCACCGATAGCGTGACGACGCGAGATGGCAGCAACAATCACTTCGAAACCCTGAATCGCAGTGAGTCAAGTTTGCGACTGACCCAAATGGTCTTTGACGGTTTTGCGACGTCCAGCGAAGTCGGGCGTCAACAAGCCACCGTCAACTCCCGCGCCTACTCGCTGCTGAGTACCTCCGAGCGTACCGGGCTGACCGTGGCCCAGGTCTATCTCGACGTACTGACTCGCCGCGAATTCGTGCGCCTGGCCGAGGAAAACCTCAAGAGCCACCAACGCATTTACGACCAGATCCAGTTGCGCACCCAGCGTGGCGTCGGCAGCGGCGCCGACCTCGATCAGGCCGAGGCGCGGATGGCCCAGGCGCGCAACAACCTGATCACCGAGCAGACCAACCTGGCTGACGCCGAAACCAACTACCTCTCCGCTGTCGGCCAGATGCCGGATCAACTGGAGCGCCCGGCGAGTTTCATGGCGCTGATGCCGGCAAACCTGAATGAAGCCCGTGCACAGATGCTGGAAAACAGCCCGATCCTGCGCTCGGCCGAATCCGATATCGCCGCTGCCGAGAAGCAATACGACACGGCCAAGTCGACTTTCTACCCGCGCTTCGATGCTGAGTTGGGTCGCTCCGCGGACAACGACATTGATGGTCAGAACGGCCACAACAACGAATGGCAAGCCATGTTGCGCATGCGCTTCAACCTGTATGCCGGCGGCAGCAACAAGGCCGATCTGGAATCCAAGTCCTACCTGTCCAACCAGGCGCTGGACATCCGCAACAACGCCCTGCGCCAATTGAACGAAGAGCTGGGCCTGGCCTGGAACGCCCTGAACAATGCCAACGCGCAGGTGCCGATCGCCCAGCAATACGTCGATCACAGCACTGCCGTGCGTATCGCTTACCAGCGTCAGTTCAGCCTCGGCGAGCGTACCCTGCTCGATTTGCTCGACAGTGAGAACGAACTGTTTTCCTCCTCTCGCCGTCTGGCGGAGATCAAGAACATTCAGTTATTTACTCAGTACCGAATCAAGGCGACCATGGGCGAGTTGCTCAAGAGCCAGGGAGTGGTCGCACCATTGGCATCCGTTGTGCAGAACGACGTGAAGCCCAAGGTCCAATTGCCCGGTATGAATTGAGCAGGACCTTCGTTGTTCAATTGTTAGCCAAGAGTGCCGAGCGTGGAATCAGAAGTCAGTCGGGTTCAACTCATTCATGATCCGCGCGCGTTGCATGACGATCCGTTACTGGATGGTCTGCTCGCTCTTTGCATGCTGCACCAGAAACCTGCCAGCGCGGCAATGCTGACCACCGGCCTGCCGCTGTTCGAGCAGCGCTTGACTGTTGAGTTGCTGCCTCGTGCGGCCGCTCGCGCGGGGCTGCAAGGCCGGGTGCTGCAACGCAAGCTGGAGGATGTTCCGGCGATTGCCATGCCGGCATTGTTGCTGCTCAAGGACGGTCGCAGTGCCGTCCTGCTCGGCTGGCAAGGCGAAGATCAGGTGCGGGTGCTGCTCAGCGAAAGCGATGGCGGTGAGTCTCTGGTCAGCCGTGAACTGCTGGCCGACGACTATATCGGCAAGGTCTTTTTCGCCCAGCCGCAGCACAAGTTCGACGTCAATCACGGCACGCTGATTCCGCGTGCGCGCTCGTGGTTCCGCGATACCCTCAAGCGTTCGCGCTGGTTGTACGCGGACGCCATCGCCGCCAGTTTTCTGATCAACATCATTGCCATGGCCGCGCCGTTGTTCGTGATGAACGTCTACGACCGCGTCGTGCCGAACCAGGCCGAAGCGACGCTCTGGGTGCTGGCACTCGGCATCACGGGCGCCTACCTCTTCGACCTGATCCTGAAAAGCCTGCGCAGCCTGTGCCTGGATCTGGCCGGCAAGAAAACCGACCTGATCATCTCGGCCACGCTGTTCGAGCGCATCGTCGGCATGGCCATGAAATACCGGCCGGCGCGGGTCGGCAGCTTTGCCCAGAACATCCATGAGTTCCAGAGCCTGCGGGACTTCCTCGCCTCGCTGACCCTCACCAGCCTGATCGACCTGCCGTTCACGATTCTGATCTTTATCGTTATCGCGATCCTCGGCGGGCACTTGGTGTGGATACCGGTACTGGCATTCCCGATCGCCCTGGCCATCGGCTATGCCTTGCAGAAACCCCTGGTGGCGACCATGGAGCGGACCATGGCGCTGGGGGCCGAGCGTCAGTCTAGCCTGATCGAAACCCTGGCCGGCCTGGATGCGGTGAAGGTCAACAACGCCGAAAGCGAACGCCAGTATCAGTGGGAACAGACCATCGGCACCCTCAGTCGTCTTGAGTTGCGGGTGAAAATGCTCTCCGGCCTGGCGATGAACATCACCTTGCTGATCCAGCAGCTGGCCGGGGTGATCATGATCGTCTTCGGCGTGTACCAGATCATCGACGGTCACCTGAGCATGGGCGGCCTGATTGCCTGCTACATGCTCAGTGGCCGTGCACTCAGCCCGCTGGCGTCGCTGTCCGGGCTGCTGACTCGTTATCAGCAGGCGCGGGTGACCATGACCTCGGTCGACCAGATGATGGAGCTGCCACAGGAGCGCAATTTCGAAGAACGTCCGCTCAGCCGCAAGGTGCTGCAGGGCGGCATTGAGTGCCGCCAACTCAACTTCACCTACCCGCAACAGCAGAACCTGGCGCTGAAGAACATCAACCTGTCGATCAGTCCCGGCGAGAAGGTCGGCATCATTGGCCGAAGCGGCTCGGGCAAGAGCTCGTTGGCGAAATTGCTGGTGGGGTTGTACCAACCAGATGACGGAGCGCTGTTGGTCGATGGAGTGGATATCCGCCAGATCGACGTCAGCGAGCTGCGCTACAACATCGGCTACGTGCCACAGGACATTCAATTGCTCGCCGGCACCTTGCGCGACAACCTGGTTTCCGGCGCGCGGTATGTCGAGGACGAACTGGTGCTGCAAGCCGCAGAGCTGGCCGGCGTCCACGAATATGCGCGCCTGCATCCGCAGGGCTATGAGCTGCAAGTCGGTGAGCGCGGGCAGAACCTGTCCGGTGGTCAACGACAAAACGTCGCCCTGGCCCGTGCATTGTTGCTCAACCCGCCGATCCTGCTGCTCGACGAGCCGACCAGCGCCATGGACAACACCGGCGAAGAGCGCCTCAAACAGCGCCTGGCGGCGGTGATCGAAAACAAGACCATGGTGCTGGTGACGCACCGGGCATCGCTGTTGTCGCTGGTGGATCGGCTGATCGTGGTCGACCGCGGGCAGATACTCGCCGACGGCCCGAAAGCCGCGGTGATGGAAGCATTGAAGAAGGGGCAGATCAGTGTTGCTTAAGTCGGGTAAGGATTCGATCCGTCGCTACTTCAAAGGCACTGCTTCACTTCAGGGCCAGCCGCTACCTGAGGTCAACAAGGCGTTGATCGAGGATGCGCCACGGGTGGTGCGACTGACGATCTGGGCGATCATTGCGTTCTTTGTGTTCCTGATGCTCTGGGCCAACTTCGCGGTAATCGACGAGGTGACCAAGGGCGACGGCAAGGCGATCCCATCGTCGAAGATCCAGAAAATCCAGAACCTTGAAGGCGGTATCGTTGCCGAGCTGTTCGTCAAGGAAGGCCAGATCGTTGAAGCCGGCGCACCGCTGATTCGCCTGGACGACACGCGATTTGCTTCGAACGTCGGTGAAACCGAGGCTGATCGGTTGTCGATGCTGCTGCGGGTAGAACGCCTGAGCGCCGAGGTCGAGGATCGCCCGCTGAACTTCCCCGAGGATGTGCTCAAGGCCGTGCCGGGTCAGGCCAAGAGTGAAGAATCGCTCTATATAAGCCGCCGCCAACAGTTGCACGACGAGATTGGCGGCTTGCAGGAACAGTTGATCCAGCGCCAGCAAGAGCTGCGCGAATTCACGTCCAAGCAGGCCCAGTATCGCCAGCAATTGGGCTTCCAGCGTCAGGAAATCAGCATGTCCGAGCCGTTGGTGGCCCAGGGCGCGGTATCGCCGGTGGAAGTTCTGCGCCTCAGGCGTGCCGAAGCGGAGACCCGTGGTCAGCTCGACGCCACCACCCTGGCCATTCCGCGTGCCGAGTCGGCAATCAAGGAAGTGCAGCGCAAGGTCGATGAAACCCGTGGCAAGTTCCGTAGCGAAGCCCTGACCCAACTCAACGAAGCGCGCACCGACCTGAACAAGGCCCAGGCCACCGGTAAGGCCCTGGAGGATCGGGTCAGCCGGACGCTGGTCACTTCGCCAGTGCGGGGCATCGTCAACAAGCTGCTGGTCAATACCATCGGCGGGGTTATCCAGCCGGGCAGCGACCTGGTGGAAATCGTGCCACTGGACGACACCTTGCTGGTCGAGGCGAAGATCCGCCCGCAGGACATCGCGTTCCTGCATCCTGGGCAGGAAGCGACGGTGAAATTCACCGCCTATGACTACACCATCTACGGCGGGTTGAAGGCCAAGCTGGAGCAGATCGGCGCCGACACCATCACCGATGAAGACAAGAAGACTACTTACTACATCATCAAGCTGCGCACCGACCGCAGCCACTTGGGCACCGATGAAAAGCCGTTGCTGATCATTCCGGGGATGGTGGCTTCGGTGGACATCATCACCGGCAAGAAGACCGTCCTCAGCTACCTGCTCAAGCCGATCATTCGCGCACGGGCCGAGGCCCTGCACGAGCGGTAATCTTCATCAAGGCTAATGACCTCATCGTCGGAACGCCGCCCGGAGCAAGCTCGCTCCCACAGTCGATCTGTGTTGAAACGCAATTTTTGTGTTTCCACTGACCCCTGTGGGAGCGAGCTTGCTCGCGATAGCGTCCGCCCAAACACCACAACCCTGTCAGAAAGTGACAAATAACGTCACACCGCGATTCCTCCATTCCCTTAGCAATCGCCATATAGTTATTCGTTAACGGTATTTAAATTTCAATTCTTATATCTATAAAGTTAATCTCCTGCGTACCTGCCGACCAATCGGCGCGCCGCACGACACGAACCAACACGGGACCTCCGTGAGTTTCTGATCGACGCGCGCGCCTTTGAGCGTGCCGTGCGTGGGAGTGATTTATGTCTGCAGCTTCAGCTTCGCCAAACATCGCGCCGCAATTCTTTGAAGTCCGCCCGTTCAGCGGAGCGGTGGGCGCCGAGATCATCGGTCTCGACCTGTCCCGCCCGATCAATGATCAGGATTTCGCACGCATTCACCGTGCGCACCTGGACCATCACGTGGTGGTGTTCCGCGACCAGCGCATCACCCCTGAACAACACATCGATTTCAGTCGCCGTTTTGGCGTGTTGCAGATCCATGTGCTCAAGCAGTTCCTGCTGGCGGGGCATCCGGAAATCCTCATCGTGTCCAACATTGTCGAAAACGGCCAGAACATCGGTCTCGGCGACGCCGGCAAGTTCTGGCATTCCGATCTCTCCTACAAGGAGCTGCCGAGCCTGGGCTCGATGCTGCATGCCCAGGAGCTGCCGTCGGAAGGTGGCGACACATTGTTCGCCGATATGCACAAAGCCTGGGACAGCCTGCCGCTCGCGTTGCGCAAAGCCGTGGAGGGTCGCTCGGCGGCGCACTCCTACACGGCGCGTTACAGCGAGACCAAGTTCGAAGGCAACTGGCGTCCGACCCTGACCCCGGAGCAACTCGCTCAGGTCGCCGAAGTGGTGCATCCGGTGGTGCGAACCCACCCGGAAAACGGCCGCAAGGCGTTGTTCGTCAGCGAAGGGTTCACCACCCGTATCGTTGGCCTGCCGGAAGACGAGAGCCAGCAACTGCTGACCGAGCTCTACGCCCACAGCGTGCTGCCGCAAAACATCTACCGCCATCAATGGCAGCCCCATGACCTGGTGTTCTGGGACAACCGTTCGCTGATCCACCTCGCCGCCGGATGCCCCAGCCATCTGCGCCGCAAGCTGTATCGCACCACCATCCAGGGCGACGCGCCTTTCTGATTTGCCGGAGATCTGATTATGTCCAAACGTCTTCCATTCGCACCGCTGGCCGCGGCCATCGGCCTGGGGTTCAGCCTGGTCGCCGGCAGCCTGGTGGCGCCGACCGTGGCCCACGCCGAAGGTGAAATCCGCATTGCCGAACAGTTCGGCATCGTTTACTTGCTGCTCAATGTGGTGCGCGATCAGAACCTGATCGAGAAGTATGGCAAGCAGGAAGGTATTGATATCAAGGTCGACTGGACCCAGCTCTCCGGCGGCGCGGCGGTCAACGATGCGTTGCTGTCGGGCTCGATCGACATTGCCGGCGCCGGTGTCGGCCCGCTGCTGACCATCTGGGATCGCACCCACGGCAAGCAGAACGTAAAAGCCGTGGCTTCCCTGGGTAACTTTCCGTACTACCTGGTGAGCAATAATCCGAAAGTCAAAACCATCGCCGACTTCACCGAGAAGGACCGTATCGCGGTGCCGGCGGTGGGTGTGTCGGTGCAGTCGCGCTTCCTGCAATACGCGGCGGCCAGACAGTGGGGCGACAAGGAGTTCAATCGCCTCGACAAGTACACCATCGCCGTTCCACATCCTGATGCCACGGCAGCGCTGGTAGCCGGCGGCACCGAGCTGAGCGGGCACTTTTCCAACCCGCCGTTCCAGGATCAGGAACTGGCCAATCCCAACGTGCACGTGGTGCTGAACACCTATGACCTGCTCGGTCCGAACTCGCCGACGGTGCTGTTCGCCACCGAGAAATTCCGCAATGAGAATCCGAAAACCTACAAGGCATTCATTGATGCGCTGACCGAAGCGGCCACGTTTGCCCAGAACGACAAGGGCGCGGCAGCCGACACCTATATCCGCGTTACCAAGGCCAAAATCGACCGCGCCGCGTTGCTGAAAATCATCGACAACCCGCAGTTCGAATTCAGCGTCACGCCGAAGAACACTTACCCGTTGGCCGAGTTCCTCTACCGCGTCGGCGCGATCAAAAACAAACCGGATTCATGGAAGGACTACTTCTTCCAGGACGCCAAGCCGCTGCAAGGGAGCTGACCGACATGAATGCCCCTTTGCAAGGCCACACGGTCAGCAAACCGATCGCGGCAGCCCAGGCGCTGCTATCGGTCGATAACGTCAGCCTCGAATACCGCACCCCGCAGCGGGTAGTGCGGGCGACCCATCAAGTCAGTTTCGAGATCGATCCGGCGGACCGCTTTGTCCTGCTCGGGCCATCCGGTTGTGGCAAGTCGACGTTGCTCAAGGCCGCCGCCGGCTTCATCCAGCCAGTGGAAGGCGAGATCCGTCTGCAAGGCCAGCGCGTCGATGCGCCGGGACCTGACCGGATCGTGGTGTTCCAGGAGTTCGACCAACTGCCGCCGTGGAAAACCGTGAAGCAGAACGTGATGTTTCCACTGCTGGCCTCGAAAACCCTCAAGCGCAGGGAGGCCGAAGAGCGAGCGCTGCACTATCTGGAAAAGGTCGGCCTGGCGGCGTTTGCCGATGCCTATCCGCACACCTTGTCAGGCGGGATGAAGGCCAGGGTCGCCATCGCCCGTGCGCTGGCGATGCAGCCGAAAATCCTGTTGATGGACGAACCCTTCGCCGCTCTTGACGCCCTGACCCGGCGCAAGATGCAGGAAGAATTGCTGCTGCTCTGGGAGGAAGTGCGCTTCACGCTGCTGTTCGTCACGCACTCTATCGAAGAGGCGCTGGTGGTGGGCAATCGCATTCTGTTGCTGTCGCCCCATCCGGGCCGGGTGAGGGCGCAAGTCCACAGCCACCAATACGATTTGCACAGCCTCGGCGGTGTAGCGTTTCAGGAATCGGCGCGACGTATTCACCGGCTGCTGTTCGACGAAGGCCAATCACCGCAAGCCGAGCATGAACTGGATTTCGCCGACATCCGCATCGCTTATTGAGCCAGTTGAGAGGAGGGCCCGATGAGCCATTTATCATCCCCGCGTGAAGAGTTCGAAACGGTTTTGCAGCCGCTGACCAGCGTGCCGCTGGAGCGGGAATTACCCCTGGGCCAACGACTGTGGCAACAAGGTTGGTTGCGCAAAACCCTGATCCTGATTTTGCTCGCCGTGCTTTGGGAAGCTGTTGCGCGGTATCAGAACAACGACCTGCTGCTGCCGGGTTTTGTGCAAACCGCATACGCCTTGTACGACGGCCTGCTCAGCGGTGAATTGCTGGGTAAGGTATGGATTTCCCTGGTGGTGTTGCTCAAGGGTTACCTGATCGGCATCGTCCTGGCGTTTGCCCTGACGACACTGGCGGTGTCGACGCAATTCGGTCGCGATCTGCTTAGCACCCTGACCTCGATGTTCAACCCCTTGCCGGCCATCGCCCTGCTGCCACTGGCGCTGTTGTGGTTTGGGTTGGGCCAGAACAGCCTGATTTTCGTGCTGGTGCATTCGGTGCTCTGGGCACTGGCGCTGAACACCTACGCCGGCTTCCTCGGCGTCTCGGAAACCCTGCGCATGGCCGGGCGCAACTACGGCCTCAAGGGCATGCGTTTCGTGCTGTTCATCCTGATTCCGGCGGCACTGCCGTCAATTCTCGCCGGGCTGAAAATCGGCTGGGCGTTTGCCTGGCGGACGTTGATTGCTGCCGAGCTGGTGTTTGGTGCGACCAGCGGCAAGGGCGGGTTGGGCTGGTACATCTTTCAGAATCGCAATGAGCTGTACACCGACAAGGTGTTTGCCGGGTTGGCGGTGGTGATTCTGATTGGGTTGCTGGTGGAGAACCTGGTGTTTGATTCGTTGGAGCGGGTGACGGTTAGGCGGTGGGGGATGGTGCGGTGAAGTAGAAACTTCGCCGTGTTAAATCTGAATGTTGGAATAGATTCTACGGTGTTTGCGACGCTCTATCGCAAACACCGCATGGACAAGCAATATGTCGTTTGGCTGCGGTCGGTTGCCAGCAGCACGGTGCGTTGCCAGGTTTGGTTGTTTGAATCAACGGTTTTGCGCTGAGTCATTTTGGGAGTCTTCATGAGAGTCACGTGCTTCTAAGTTGTACGAATGATTGCGACAACTTCCCCGGTCCCCTTGTTCAGCAGAGAAGTGTGCTGCCTTGCGTCAAAATTCGTTTGTACATGGTCGTAGTTAGAGGATTGGATTTGAGGTTTTTCCGCTTTTGTTCGACCACGAAAAGTAGAGACGGCAGGTTTTTCTTGAGCAGAATTTATTTGTTGCCTGGCCTGATTGGGTCGATGTGAGTATCCAAACGAGCGTGAAGCAGTGCTCTGCGATATCGGAGGTGAAACTACACGACTTGGTGGAACAGGAAATGGCTCACTCCCTACCGTGGCAGCAATGACGGACTTTTTGGCGTTTCCTAGTGCGGCGGACATCTTTGAAGCGCTGCTACCAATAAGGCTAGTGGTGCTATTTATTGCGTTTTTTGTCGCATAGGCCGTCGTCTTGACAGTTTGCGTAGCAACATTGGTCACCCGTTCGGTGAGCCGCTGCAAAGCTCTGGAGAACGCCCATATCGATTTCCCCGTCGGATCAGAATTCATCACCGGCTCCCCGCCGCAATACATGTACGCATTCAACCCACCCTTTTCAAATGGACTCAAACTGTCCGGGCTCTGAAAGCGCATCAACTGCGGGTTGTAAGCACGGTAACCATTACCCAACAAATACCATTCAGGTTTGACCTCACGTAATTCGCCGTTAAACCCTAGCCGCGTCATGACCCCAAGTTGTGACGATTGCTGGCCATAGGGCGAGTACGCAATGAGATTAAGATTGCCCGCATCGACTTCGATCAATACCGAGTTTTTGAGATCTACTGCCAGCAAGACCGGGCGTTGCTGGCTGGGGGGCTGCTGATCAACAGGTTTGGCCTGACTCATATCGGGGAGCTTCGCGGAAGTGGGATATGGCTTAATGTTTTACTCGCTTGAACCCAACTAGATAACTATCAGAACTGATAGTGGCTCGAGTCGCGCACCTGGGGCGGTGCAGATGGATGTGGTGACTGCACGGCCGTCTTCGCGAGCAGGCTCGCTCCCACATTGGTTCTTTGTCGTACACAAATTTTGCGACCACCTTGGATCCCTTGTAGGAGCGAGCCTGCTCGCGAAGAGGCCGGTACAGTCAAAGCATCATTCGGAGGATGTTTGCTAGCATTGCATTTGACTCAACCAAGATCAGCCATGAGTGCTCACCATGCAACTCCCAGACATGAACCTGTTGGTCGCCCTCGACGCCTTGCTCGACGAGGGCAGTGTGGTCGGCGCGGCGCGGCGGATGAATCTGAGCCCGGCGGCCATGAGCCGGACGTTGACGCGCATCCGTGAAGCCATTGGCGATCCGATCCTGGTGCGCGCCGGTCGTGGCCTGGTGCCGACCCCCAAGGCGCTGGAGTTGCGCGAGCAGGTGCGCAGTGTGGTGGAGCAGGCCGGGTTGCTGTTTCGTTCGGCCGATGCGGTGGAGCTGAGCTCGCTGCGGCGGCGGTTCAGTATTCGGGCCAACGACTTCTTTGTCGGTGTCTACGGCGGCAAGTTGTTCGACACCCTTGATCGGCAGGCGCCGCACTGCGAACTGCGTTTCGTCCCGGAAGGCGATGGCGATGATGAGGCGTTGCGCGAAGGGCGGATCGATCTGAGCGTCAGCAACACCCGGCCGTTGACCCCGGAAGTGAAGATTCAGAACCTGTTTTCCACCCACTTCGTTGGTCTGGTGCGCGAGGATCATCCGCTGCTGGACGATGAGATCACGGCAGAGCGTTATGCGGGCTTCTCGCATATCAGCATGTCCCGGCGCGGCATTGCCCGGGGGCCGATCGATACCGCGCTCAATGCCCTGGGGCTGGAGCGGCGGGTGGCGGTGATCGCGCCGAGCTTTCATGCGGCAATGTTTGCCTTGCCCGATTCCGACCTGATTCTGCCGGTGCCCAAGGAAGCCTTGCTGAGTGTGCGACGGCTCGGCCTGAAGCTGCGCTCGTTCGACTTGCCGATCCCGTTGCCGACCTTGATGCTGACCCAGGCCTGGCACCCGCGTTTCGACAAGGATCCGGCCCATCGCTGGTTGCGTGAGACGCTCAAGGCGTGTTGCGATGAGACGTGGCTGGCTGCGCAGCCGGACTGAGGTCGAGCGCAATTTCCCCCTGTGGGAGCGGGCTTGCTCGCGAATGCGATTTGTCATTCAACATTGATACCGACTGACCCAACGCCTTCGCGAGCAAGCCCGCTCCCACAAGGGGTTTTGTATTGTTGCGTAAGGCGCACTTATAACCTGCCGATAAGTTGATTTTCGTCAGGCATTACGCTTCCTAGAATGCTTCGGTCTTTCCACGCCGGAGCTTGCAGTACATGACTTCCCTTACGGTCACGGCACCTGTTGCTGCGGCCAGCATGGCAGCCGCTCCACCCGTCTTCGGCCCGCGGATCATCATCGGCCTGGTGGGCGTGTTGCTGGCGGTGCTGGTGTCGGGCCTGAACGAGATGGTGACCAAAGTCGCCCTGGCCGACATCCGTGGTGCGCTGGCCATCGGCTACGACGAAGGCACCTGGCTGGTGGCCTGTTACACCGCGACTTCCGTAGCGGCCATGGCCTTCGCGCCGTGGTGTGCGGTGACGTTCTCGTTGCGGCGTTTCACCCTGTGCGCCATCAGCCTGTTCACCCTGCTGGGTGTGTTGTGCCCCTTCGCCCCGAATTACGAAAGCCTGTTGTTGCTGCGCACCCTGCAAGGCCTGGCGGGCGGTGCATTGCCACCCATGCTGATGACCGTGGCCCTGCGATTTCTGCCCGCCAACGTGAAGTTGTATGGCCTGGCCGGTTATGCCCTGACGGCGACGTTCGGCCCGGGCCTGGGCACGCCGTTGGCCGGGTTGTGGACCGAATATGTCGGCTGGCAATGGACCTTCTGGCAGATAATCGCGCCGTGCCTGATTGCCATGGCCGCGGTGGCGTACGGCTTGCCCCGGGATCCGCTGCGCCTGGAGCGCTTCAAGTCCTTCAACTGGCGCGGTGTGCTGCTGGGTTTTCCCGCCATCTGCATGCTGGTGATCGGCATCCTGCAGGGCAACCGCCTGGACTGGTTCGAGTCCAGCCTGATCTGCGGATTGCTCGGCGGCGGGCTGTTGTTGCTGGTGCTGTTTTTGACCGGCGAGTGGTCGCAGCCGATTCCGTTTTTCAAGATGCAGATGCTCGGTATCCGTAACCTGTCTTTCGCCCTGCTGACCCTGGCGGGCGTACTGGTGGTGTTGCAGGCGGTGATCATTATTCCGTCCAGCTACCTGGCGCAAGTCCAGGGTTATCGCCCGGTGCAGACCGCGCCGATCATGCTGCTGGCGGCGCTGCCGCAATTGATTGCGCTGCCGTTGGTGGCGGCGCTGTGCAACTTTCGCTGGGTCGATTGCCGCTGGGTGTTGGGCATCGGCCTGAGCATGCTGGCGCTGTCGTGCGTCGGCGGCTCGCAACTGACGTCCGCGTGGATTCGCGACGATTTCTATGTGCTGCAATGGCTGCAGATTTTCGGTCAGCCCATGGCAGTGTTGCCGCTGCTGATGCTGTCCACCGGCAGCATCAACCCGATGGAAGGGCCGTTCGCATCGGCCTGGTTCAACACCGTCAAAGGCCTGTCGGCGGTCATCGCCACCGGGGTGATCGAGGCGTTGACCACGGCACGCCTGCATTTTCACTCGACCATGCTGGTCGATCGCCTCGGCAATTCGCCGCTGGCCGAGCACGACAGCGCAAGTCTCGCTCATCGTCTGCATGAGCAAGCCGTGGTGCTCACTTCCTCTGATCTTTACCTGTGCATGGCCGGGCTCGCCGTGACCTTGATCCTGCTGATTTTCTGGCTGCCGACGCGGATCTTTCCACCGCGCGCACCGACCTGAATGCTCCACTGATACAGAAGGCTTTTATGAACACTCAAGCAAAACAGAAAGTCGCGGTGGCCGTGGCCGCCGCGTTGGCCGTCGGCGTGTTGCTGTACCTGGCGATGCCCGGCCTGTTCGGCAAGCGTACCCGGCAGAACACCAACGATGCTTACGTCTCAGCGGATTTCACCCTGGTGGTGCCGCGGGTTGCCGGGTTTATCAAGCAAGTGCTGGTGGAGGACAACCAGCAGGTCAAGGCCGGGCAGTTGCTGGCACTGATCGACGACCGGGATCTACGCGCCGCCGCCGAGGCCGCCGATGCCGAAACGCTGGTGGCCAGGGCGCAACTGCAAAACGCCCGGGCGACCCTCGAGCGCCAGGCGTCAGTGATTGCCCAGGCGCAATCCTCGGTGGTTTCGGCCAAGGCGGAAGTGGCCTTTGCCGAGCACGAACTGAGCCGCTACAACCACCTCGCCGGGGTGGGCGCCGGCACGGTGCAAAACGCACAACAGGCAAAAACACGCATCGACCAGGCCTCCGCACGGCTGGCCAACGCTACGGCAGTACTGGCGGCGGAACGCAAGCAGGTGGAGATCCTCACGGCCCAGCGCGATGGGGCCGAAGGGGGGCTGAAACGGACGCAAGCGAAGCTGGAAATGGCCAGCTACGAGTTGTCCTATACGAGGATCGTCGCGCCTCAGGACGGCATGGTCGGCGAACGCGCGGTGCGGGTCGGCGCCTACGTCACGCCGGGCAGCAAAATCCTCGCGGTGGTGCCGCTGGCGCAGGCATACGTGATGGCCAATTTCCAGGAAACCCAACTGACGGATGTGCAGCCGGGGCAGGTTGTGCAAGTGCGCGTCGACAGTCTGGGCGGTGCGGCATTGAACGGTCGTGTCGAAAGCATTGCACCGGCCACGGGGGTGACGTTTGCCGCGGTCAAACCGGACAACGCCACCGGCAACTTCACCAAGGTGGTGCAGCGGATACCGGTGAAGATCGTGCTGGAGCCGGGACAGTCGCTGGCCGAGCGCTTGCGGGTGGGGATGTCGGTGGAGGCGAGTATTGATACGGCCACCGCCAAGGCGAAAGAGGTTGTTCAGCGATGAAGATATGCGGCGATCCGACTTGCTCGCGAAGAGGTCATCAGTCTCGCCTGATTTTTTCTGTCTTGCTTGTGCTGAGCCTGTCAGCCTGCACCGTCGGCCCGGACTTCCACAAGCCTGCGGCACAGCCAATCGCCGAATGGTCAAAACCATCAAGGGCAGCCGCCAGCCAGGCCATCGCCGAAACGATGACCGAGCGCTGGTGGGAGGTGTTCCACGACCCCAAACTTTCGGCCCTGAGCCAACGCGCCCTGACCGACAACCTCGACCTGAAGCTGGCCAGCAGCCGCTTGCAGCAAAGTCGCGCAGTGCGTCAGGTCATCACCGCCGAGCGCTACCCCAGCACGGCGGCCAGCGGTCGTTACGGACGCAACCGCAACAGTGGAGAAGGCCTGAACGACCCGTCAGGACACAACGGCCAATCCGCCTTCAACCTGTGGGATGCCGGCTTTTCCGCCTCCTGGGAGCTGGATTTCTGGGGGCGCGTGCGGCGGGAAACCGAAGCGGCCGACGCCAACCTGGAAGTCGCCGAGAACGACCGACGCGGCGTGCTGCTGTCGGTGCTGGCCGAAACCGCCCAGGACTACATTCAACTGCGCGGTGTGCAGAACACCCGGCTCGTCACCGAACAGAATCTCGACGTTGCCCGCCATAGTCTGAAGCTCTCGCAGTTGCGCCTGGCCGACGGCGTCGCGACGGATCTGGATGTCGCCGAAGCTGCCGCGCAGGTGGCGGCCATCGAATCGCGCCTGCCCGCACTGGAGCAGTGCCAGTGGCAACTGATCAACGCCTTGAGTCTGTTGATGGGCGAACCGCCCCAGGCATTGGCGACGGAGTTATCCACAGACGCACCGGTGCCACAGACTCCGCGTCAGGTCGCCATTGGCCTGCCATCGCAACTGGCTGCTCGTCGGCCGGACATTCGCCAGGCCGAAGCGCGGCTGCATGCCGCCACAGCCAGCATTGGCGTGGCCAAGGGCGATTTCTATCCGCGAATCACCCTGTCGGGGAACATCGGTTCCCAGGCCATGCAACTGAGCGACTTCGGCTCCTGGGGTTCGCGTTCGTTCGGGATCGGCCCGCAGTTCAGCTTGCCGTTGTTCGACGGAGGCCGCTTGCGTGGCGTACTCGAGTTACGCGAAGCACAACAACAGGAAGCCGCTATCGCCTATCAGCAAACCGTATTGCGCGCCTGGCATGAAATCGATGACCAGTTGACCGCCTACAACGCCAGCCAGTTGCGCCGCGACAGCCTGGCCGAAGCCGTGCGCCAGAACCGCATTGCTCTGGACACCGCGCAACAGCAGTACGTTGAGGGTGTGGTGGATTTCGTCACCGTACTCACTGTGCAAGGGGCGTTGTTGGCGACTCAGGAGCAGTGGGTCGAGAGTTCGACCGGCGTGTCGCTGGCGGCCGTCGGGTTGTACAAGGCTTTGGGTGGGGGGTGGGAGTCGGTGTATCCGTTGACCGAGACCGCGCAGCGTTAATACGCAGGGAATGATGGCCATCTGCTTGACGCTAGTCACCGCTGCCGTAGACTCGATTGATCCGAAAGGGAGTACGGTCATGCGGATTTTCTGTGTGTTGGGGTTGGTCTTCGTCGCAAGCGTTGTCCAGGCGCAAACGCCTGGGGCAGACGATCCGCTTGCGCAAATGGATGCAGGCGCCAGTGCTGCGACCAGCACCGAGGCTCGCGGTGTATTGCGGGCCCGGGATCAGGCCGTACTGGCCAGTGAGGTGCCTGGGCGGATTGTCGAGTTGCCGTTCAGCGAGGGGGAATCGTTCAAGAAGGGCGATACCCTGGCGCGGTTCGATTGCTCGGCCTATCAGGCGCAGCTCAATGCCGCTCAAGCGGCCAGCCGTGGCGCGGGTGAAGAGCTGGCGCACAACCGGCAACTGGCCGCGCTGAACTCGGTCGGGCGTTTCGAAGTGGCACGTGCCGAGGCCAAAGTCAGCGAAACCCAGGCGCAGTCCCAGGTGTATCAAGTGCAGGTCAAGCGCTGCAGCGTGCTGGCGCCGTTCGATGGCCAGGTCGTCGAGCGCAAGGTACAGCGCTATGAAAGCGTACCTGCCGGTGCACCATTGCTGGACGTGGTCGACAATCGCACCCTGGAAATCCACCTGCTGGTGCCCTCGCGCTGGATGGCCCGACTCAAGCCCGGCCAGACCTTCAGCTTTGTCCCCGATGAAACCGGCAAGCCATTGGACGCGACAGTCAAGCGCCTGGGCGCACGAATCGATGAAGGCAGCCAGACCCTGCTGCTGGTGGCCAGCGTGCCCGACGCCAGCGGGCTGCTGGCCGGCATGAGCGGCACGGCGCATTTCGCGGAGTCCAGGTGAACGCGCCGGTGAGCGGCGGTGCCGAACAGGTATTCGCACGTTTCCTTGATCTTGAGCGCCAGACCCGCGCAGCCCAAACGCCCGCCCAATTGGCCTACAGCCTGGTCAATGATGGCCAGGCACTGTTTGGTTTTCGCCATGCGGCACTGTTGATCGCCGGCAAGGTGCAGGCCGTGACCGGTGTCAGTACGGTGGAGCCGAACTCACCCTTTGTAGCGTTCGTCGAGCAGGCAGTGGCGCAGTTGTTCAAGGGCGAACAGTTGCAGCAGGCGCGGGTCGTTGCCGCCGATGTCCTCAGCGAGTCGCTGCAGGATGAATGGCAAAGCCTGTCGGCTGCGCAGGTGTTCTGGCTGCCGCTGATCGATCGCCAGGGCGAGGTGTTCGGCGGGTTGTGGCTGGCCCGGGATGTTGCGTGGAACCCTGCCGAACAAGTCCTGCTGGCGCAATTGGGCGATACCTACAGCCACGCCTGGCAGGCATTGCAACCGCGCAAGCCATGGCGTCTGCGCTGGACCCGCAAACGCCAGGCGCTGCTGGTCGCGTTGCTATTGCTCGGGCTGTTCATCCCGGTGCGCCAGTCCGTATTGGCACCGGCCGAAGTGGTGCCGCTGGGGGGGCGGGTCGTGGCCGCACCACTGGACGGTGTGATTGCCGAGTTCCTGGTCAAACCCAATCAGACGGTGAAGGCCGGCGATCTGCTGCTGCGCTTCGAAAGCACCACGCTCAAGGCCCAGGCTGATGTCGCCGAACGTGCCCTCGGGGTTGCCGAGGCGGAGCTCAAGGCCAACTCCCAGCGTTCGTTCGCCGATGCCGAGTCCAGTTCGAAACTGGATTTGCTGGCTGCCCGGGTTGAGCAGAAACGCGCCGAGCGAGATTACGCCCGTGAACTGCTCAAGCGCAGCGAAGTGCGCGCCGAGCGCGATGGCATTGCGGTGTTTGCCGATGCCGAACGCTGGACTGGCAAGCCGGTGCAGACCGGCGAGCGACTGATGGAAATCGCCGATCCGACCCAGGCGCAATTGCGTATCGAGCTGGCGGTGGGGGACGCGATATCCCTGGAGCCCGGCGCTGAAGTCGCCCTGTTCCTCGACAGTGATCCGCTGCAACGGCATCTGGCCAGGCTCGAACGTTCGGCTTATGAAGCGCAACCCACGGCGGGCGGGCAATTGGCTTATCGGCTGGATGCGAATTTCGACGCGCCGCCTCCGCGCATCGGTTTGCGCGGCACGGCAAAAATCTTCGGTGACAGGGCGCCGCTGGCGTTGTACCTGCTGCGTCGACCGTTGGCCGGTTTACGTCAGAGCGTGGGCTTGTAAGTGAACCTGCCCGGTCTGCGTGCCGACCTGCAATTGTCCCCGGCAGCGCCGGCGCTGGACGGTGCGCCCAGCTGGACGCTGGCCGACCCGGTGCGGGGGCGTTACTTCAAGCTCGGTACGACGGCGATGCGCTTGTTGCGCCACTGGTCGCTGGGTGAGCCCGAGCAGGTCCTGCAAGCGGCCAATCGCGAACCGGGACTGGCGCTGGACGCTGCGGATCTGGAGCAGTTGCTGGTTTTTTTGCGCAGTCACGATCTGATTACCGCCCTCGATCCCCAGCAGCGTGCCAGTTACAGCGTTAAAGCGGATGCCCAGCGCCGGAGCCTGTGGCAAGTGTTGCTGCATCAGTACCTGTTTTTTCGTATTCCGCTGTGGCGCCCCGAGCGTTTTCTCAATCGCGCCTGGCCCTGGCTGGAGCGCTTTGGCCCGCAAGCGCTGCGCTATGGATTACCCGCTGTGCTGGGGTTAGGGGTGTTTCTGGTGTCGCGGGACTGGCAGCGATTTATCGCGACGTTTCCGCATTTGTTCAGCCTTGGCGGTGCATTGGCTTTTGGCGTGTCCCTGTTCTTCGCCAAGCTCTGCCACGAATTCGGTCATGCGTTCATGGCCAAGCGCGCCGGTTGTCGGGTGCAGAGCATGGGCGTGGCGTTCATGGTGCTGCTGCCGATGTTCTATACCGATGTCAGCGATGCCTGGCGGGTCAATGATCGCAAGGCCCGGTTGCTGATTGGCGCGGGCGGCGTGCTGGCGGAGTTGCTGTTGGCGTGCATTGCCTTGCTGGCGTGGTCGTTGCTGCCCGACGGTCCCGCCCGCACCGCGGCGTTCATGCTCGCCAGTGCCACGTGGATCACCACATTGGTGGTCAATCTCAACCCGTTCATGCGCTTTGACGGTTATTTTTTGCTCAGCGATTTCTGGCAGGTCGATAACCTGCAAGGTCGGGCGTTTGCCCTGTGCCGGTGGCGTCTGCGCGAGTTTTTATTCGGCTACGGCGCAGCGGCGCCGGAGCCTTGGTCGCCGACAATGCAACGGCGTTTGCTGATCTGGGGGTATGGCTCGTGGTTATGGCGCGCGGCATTGTTTTTTGGGATCGCTCTGGCGGTCTATCACCTGTTTTTCAAGGTGTTGGGGATTTTCCTGATGCTGGTGGAGCTGGTCTGGTTCATCTTTGTGCCCATCATGAGTGAGTGGCGCCAGTGGTGGAGCCGCCGCGAGCAGGCGCATGGACCGCGGGTGCTGCTCAGCAGCCTGGTGCTGCTCGGACTGTTATCGGTGCTTATCCTGCCTTGGCGCAGTGCCGTCGAGGTGCCGGCCATGCTGGAAGCGGGCCGGGTCAGCACCTTGCACGCGCCAGTGGCGGCACGGATCAAAGCCGTGAAGGTGCATGACGGACAGTCGGTGGCGCAGGGCGAAGTCCTGATCGAGCTGGAGTCCCCGGATCTCGATTCGCGCCAGGCTATTGCGCGCCGGGAAATCGAGATTCAGCAGTTGCAAATGCGCCGACAGGCCGGCCGCAGCGAAACGGCTTCTGATGCCGCCATCGTCGAGCAGCGCCTGGCCGAAGCGGTCGCCGAATACCGAGGGCTGGCGGCTCAGCGCGAGCGGTTGCTATTGCGTGCCCCCCATGCCGGCACCGTGCGTGACCTGCTGTCGCAATGGACGGTGGGGCGCTGGCTGTCGACCCGGGAGCCGCTGGCCAGGGTGGTCGAGGACGGCGTGCGCTTGCGCGGCTATCTGGCCGAGGCAGAGCTCTGGCGCGTGGTACCGGGCGCTACCGGACGGTTTATCGCCGATGATCCGATGCACCCGGCGATTGCGGTGCAATTGAGCGAAATCGACACCAACGGGGTGGCGTTTGTCGATCAGGAGGCACTGACTTCCGATCACCACGGACCGATTGCCGTGCGTCGCGATCAGCATCAACGGGCCGAGCCGGTACAGGCGCAATACGGCGCGCGGTTGATGACCCTCGAACCGGCGCCGACGCCGGTGCAGCCGTTGCGTGGCGTGGTCGTGTTGCAGGGCGGTGGCGAGTCTTTATTGGGGGGCGCCTGGCGACGCGTGGCGGCGCTGGGGGTCAGGGAAAGCGGTTTTTAAGGAGAGCGACGATGGCGAACAGCAGTGCTGTGGCAGCCGAAGGTTTGGTGGTACGGCCTTCGCTAGCCAGTGATGGGCCTTTTTTGCAGCGCCTGTATCAATCGGCCCGACCGGACCTGCAATGGATCGACGACAGTGTGGAGGTGGTCGAGCAGGTTGTGGCCCAGCAGTTCCAGGTACAGGAGCAAGGACTGGGTGAAAACTTCCCCAATGCCATGCATTACGTGGTTGAGAAGCTTGGTACTGCGATCGGCGCATTGAGCACTGATTTCGGGCCGAACGAGATTCGCGTGCTGTATCTGGCCTTCATCCCGGCGGCGCGGGGGCAGGGGTATGGGCGGGCGGTATTGCAGGGGGTGCAGAAAGCCGCCCAACAGATTCGTTGCCCGGTGGCGACGGTGGTCTGGGCCAGCAATCCCCATGCGCTTGCGCATTACCTGGCGCTGGGCTTTGCAGTGCAGGAATACAACGTCGCGGCACAACGGCTGGTGTGGTATCCGCAAGGCTGAAGGCACTGCGAGCCAGAAAGGGTCAGTTGAAGGCGATGTAGAAGTAGCCTCGCTGCGGATCACGTCCCATCGAAGGCACCCGGGAAACGAAAATGTTTTCCACTTCGCCCAATTCCGGCAATTGCAGCATGCATAGACCGTCCACAAAATCGGTCGGGACCAGGCTGTTGAGCTCGACACTGAATGGCATGCGCTCACTGTTGCGCATGCGGGCGCCGGGTGAGTCTTCAAGGTGTTCGATCTGCATCGGCAATTCACTGCCGTCGGGCAGGCGTAGGGCGACGGTCTGGCCCAGCAGGGCCTGGAAATGATGGCTTTGAACCGCTTGCAACATGATCAGGCTCCGAAAAATGAACAGTGCCGGGGGGCGTGCGGCCCCCGGCGAATCTTCAGCCGCGCGATGGAAAATACCCTTGCAGGGCGATGCTGAAGTTGATGACCAGGAACGGGTTCATCACGCTCATGGGCTGGGCTCCGCCCGTGGAGGCAATCTCTCCGGTGACGGTGGTGCTCACGCCCTTGAGTGCCACCGCCGACGCTCCTTGTTGATCGGAGTAGATATTCGCCGTCCCTGGTCCGCCGCTCGAAGCGCCGATGAAGGAGTTGGTTGCCGTTGGCGCGTTTACGGGATTGCTCGAGGGATTGGCCAGTTGCAGGGTAGTGGTGGCGGTCAGTCCGGACAACAGGTGGGTGTGGTTGGGCATATTGCCGATGGTCGCGGTGACGTTTTCGGTACCGGAAATCTCGCCAATGGTGCGCGGGCTGAGATTGGTACCGGTGCCCTGGGCCATGGGTAAGCGGCCTTGCAGGTTGGGTAGCATGAAGGTGGTCTGGCCGTCGCCGCCGTAGTTCACGCCAATCAGCGAGAACAATGCACTCCATTGCGCAATGCTCAACGTCTGGCCATTGCAAAGGGCCCAGTTCTGGGGGGCGAAATCAAAGGCGAAAGGCTGGATAGTGCCGATAAATACTTCCATGAATCCTCATCCTTCAGGTTGGTGGTTGGCGCGCCACGCGGCTGCCAGGCACCTGGGGGTGTCGACTCCTTTTCTTTGCGTGGCTCGGTCACGCCACGTCACAGCGTAGACGTAGATCGTGGGTGTCGTGGCGAGGTTGTTTTGTCCGATGGACGCTTCCCCAGGGTTGTCGTCGTTAAAGTCCTTCACTGGTTGCGCAAAGCTCGGTATCAGGTCGGTTTAGCTTCAAATTGATATCAAAACACCACTAGTCGAGGCGTTATCGATCGACTACGCTTTGTCCTACAAAGGACTATCAAAACGGTGAAGGGACTTGCACCATTTTCATTTCATTTCCGGTTTGCCGCGCTCGGGCTCGACCCTGCTTTCTGCAATCCTGTTGCAGAACCCGCGTTTCCATGCCGGAATGACCAGCCCGGTGGGTTCCCTGTTTTCCGGTGTTCTGGAGCAGTGCAGCGCTGGCAGCGAGTTCGGCGCGGTGATCGACACCGACATGCGCCGCCGCCTGTTGCGCGGCCTGTTTGACTCCTTCTACGCCGACAAGGCCGACAAATCGGTGGTGTTCGACACCAACCGTCTTTGGAGCGCCCGGCTGCCGGCCATCAACGATCTGTTTCCCAGGGCCAAGGTGATTGCCTGTGTGCGCAATGTTGCCTGGATCATGGACAGCATCGAGCGGCTTTACCGCGCCAATCCCTATGAAAACACCAAGCTCTTCGGCGATGCCGTCGAGCGCAACACCGTCTATAGCCGTTGCGAAACCCTGGCCCAGCGCAATCGGCTGGTGGGATTTGCCTGGGCGGCGCTCAAGGAAGCCTATTACGGCGAACATGCCGACTCCTTGCTGATCATCGACTATGACTTGTTGACCCAGGCTCCGGAGCGGGTGCTGCGGCTGGTCTACGACTTTGTCGACGAACCCTGGTTCGAGCACGACTTCGAAAACCTGGCATACGACGCCCCGGAATTCGATCAAGCCCTCGGGGTGAACGGCCTGCACAAGGTCAGGCCCAAGGTTGCCGTCCAGGCCCGGCGCACCATCCTGCCGCCGGATCTGTTCAAGCAATACTCAGACTTGTCCTTTTGGCTCGATGGCTCTGCCAGCGCCGCCAATGTCATTCGTATGAAGTCAGACGCTGCGAACATTTGATCGCGGCGTTTTTCATTGATGCCTTACGTATATTCGTTCGAATTCGGGTGAGCAGCATGTGGTGGACCATTTTTGACGGGGCAAAGGCAAAGTCACGGACAACCGAAGGCCAACGGCCGCCAGCGGCGCCCATGATCATGTCCCTTGAACCGCGCATGCTGTTCGACGGCGCTGTCGCCGCCACGGTGGCCGATACCGCGGCCCAGGCCGATAGCCATTCCACAGCAGATGCCGCCAAGGCACCGACCGCCGATCACCCGACGGCCAGCAAGGACACCCACGGCCAGGCCGATGCCACACCGGCCGCCAGCCCCATTGCGGTGCCGGGGCAGAGCGTGGTGTTCGTTGACTCCCGGGTGAAAGAAGCCGACAGCCTGCTCCAGGGCGTCGCCCCCGGGACCCAGGTCGTGAAGCTGGACGCGGGCAAGGATGGACTGCAACAGATCGCCGACTACCTCGATCAGCATCAGGGCGTCAGCTCGGTGCAGATCATCGCCCACGGCAACGCCGGCGACCTGTGGCTGGGCGACAGCTATCTGTCGGCCGACAACGTCGCCGCCCGCAGCGCGGTGCTGGCGCAAATCGGCAAGGACATCAACGCTGGCGGCGACATCCTGATCTACGGCTGCTACACCGCCGAAGGCGAGCGTGGCCTGAGCTTTGTCGATTCGCTGGCGCAAATGACCGGCCGCGATGTAGCGGCTTCGAGCAACCGCACCGGTGTGGGCGGCGACTGGGATCTGGAAATCGTCACCGGCAACATCGAAAGCGCCAACGTGCTGTCGACACAAGCCATGAGTGATTACCAATGGGGCCTGGCCACCTGGACCGCCACCAACAACGCCAATACGGGCGTCGGCTCGCTGCGTGCCGCCATCGCCTCGGCGCAGAACGGTGACCTAGTCACCTTTAACAGCAGCATGACGGTGCAGCTGACGTCCGAACTGCTGATCAACAAGAACATCACCGTTGATGGCGACTTGAACAACGATGGCGCGGCTGACGTGATTCTCGATGGTCAGTACAGGACCCGAGTGATTGAAGTGGCATCTGGCAGTACCGTGACACTCGATGGCCTGGTGATCACCAGGGGCCTGGTGTCGGGCACGGGCGGCAACGGTGGCTACGGTGCCTCGGGCGCGATGGCCGGTGGCATTTTCAACGCCGGTATTCTTACCCTGAAAAACGTAACCGTGACTTCCAACGGCGCTTCCGGTGGCGGCGGTGGTGGTGGTGTCACGGGCGCCTTTTACGGCGGTGGCGGTGGTGGCGGCGGCGGTTTGGGCGGCCAGGGTGGCGGGCATGGCGGTTCGGCAGGGCCGGGTACCGGCACGTTGGGTGGTGGTGCGGGCGGCGGTGGCGCCGGTGGTTACGGCGGCGGTTATGACGCGACCCACATGGGCGGTCGCGGCGGTACCACCACTGGCGGTGCTGGTGGGGTGGGCGTTTCCTATTACAGCAACGGCGGTAACGGTGCGACGGCCACCAATGGCACGATTTCCATTGGCGGTGGCGGCGGCGGGGCCGGTTGGGACAAGGTGGGTGGCGCTGGCGGCAACGCGGTGGGCGGGATCTACAACGCCAGCAGCGGCACCATCACCATCATTGGCACGTCGACCATTAGCAACAACATTGGCGCCGGTGGCGGCGGTGGCGGTGGCGGTGGCCAGGGCAGCAATGCCAGCAATGGCGGTGTGGGCGGCCGGGGCGTCGGTGCGATCTGGAACAAAGGCACATTGTTGATCACGGCAGCCAACTTCGCGGCCCTGGCCGGTAATGCCGCGGCCAGTGGTGCAGGCGGTACCGCGCAGGGCGGGGGGACAACCGGCACCTCGCCGACCTCCGTTGCGACCATCTACAACGACGGAGGTGTACTCAACACCGCGTATTCGCCGCCGCCGACCGCGACCATTGTGGTCGCTGACACCACACTGAGCATCGGCGAAACGTCCTTGGTGACGATCACCTTCTCCGAGGTCGTGACCGGTTTCACCAATGCGGACCTGACCATCGCCAACGGCACGTTGACGGCCGTAAGCAGCGGCGATGGCGGCATCACCTGGACGGCAACGTTCACGCCGACCGCCAGTCTTTCCGATACGAGCAACGTCATTACCCTGGACAACACCGGGGTGATCAACGGTCTGGGCACCGCCGGCGTTGGTGTCACCAACTCCAATAACTACGCCATCGATACCGTGCGGCCGACGGCGACCATTGTGGTCGCGGATACGGCGCTGAGAATCGGCGAAACCTCGCTGGTGACCATCACCTTCAACGAAGCGGTCAGCGGTTTCACCAACGCCGACCTGACGATTGCCAACGGCACCTTGACCGCAGTGAGCAGCAGCAATGGCGGCATCACCTGGACAGCGACTTTCACTCCGACCGCCAGCATCACTGACACCACGAATGTGATCACTCTGGACAACACCGGGGTCAGCGACCTGGCGGGCAACGCCGGCAGCGGCACTACCGATTCGAACAATTACGCCATCGATACCGTGCGTCCAACGGCCACCATCGTGGTGACGGACACGGCGCTGAGAATCGGCGAAACCTCTCTGGTAACGATCACCTTCTCCGAAGCGGTCAGCGGTTTCACCAACGCCGACCTGACGATTGCCAACGGCACCTTGACTTCGGTGAGCAGCAGCGACGGCGGCATCACCTGGACCGCCACGTTCACCCCGAACGCGAGCATCAATGACACCACCAACCTGATCACCCTGAACAACACCGGGGTCAGCGATCTGGCGGGTAACGCCGGCAGCGGCACCACCGACTCCAACAACTATGTCATCGATACACTCCGACCAACCGCGACCATCGTGGTGGCGGACACTGCGTTGAGAATCGGCGAAACTTCACTGGTGACCATCACCTTCTCCGAGGCGGTGAGCGGTTTCACCAACGCCGACCTGACCATTACCAACGGCACCTTGACCTCGGTGAGCAGCAGCGACGGCGGCATCACCTGGACGGCGACCTTCACGCCGTCGGCGAGCATCACGGATACGACCAACCTGATCACCCTGGACAACACCGGCGTGGCTGATCTGGCGGGCAACGCCGGCAGCGGCACTACCGACTCCAACAACTACGCCATCGATACCGTGCGGCCGACGGCGACCATTGTGGTCGCGGACACGGCGCTGAGAATCGGCGAAACCTCGCTGGTGACGATCACCTTCAGTGAAGCGGTCAGCGGTTTCACCAACGCGGATCTGACCATCACAAACGGCACGCTGACCGCAGTCAGCAGCAGCGACGGCGGGATCACCTGGACCGCAACCTTCACGCCTTCGGCAAGCATCAGCGACACGACCAACCTGATCACCCTGGACAATACCGGCGTGGCTGATCTGGCGGGCAACGCCGGCAGCGGCACCACCGACTCCAACAACTATGCCATCGACACGCTGCGCCCGACCGCCACGATCGTGCTGGCCGATACGGCGCTGGCGGCGGGCGAAACGTCACTGGTGACCATCACCTTCTCCGAGGCCGTGACCGGTTTNCTGCGCCCGACCGCCACGATCGTGCTGGCCGATACGGCGCTGGCGGCGGGCGAAACGTCACTGGTGACCATCACCTTCTCCGAGGCCGTGACCGGTTTCACCAACGCCGACCTGAGCGTCGCCAATGGCACGTTGACCTCGGTGAGCAGCAGCGACGGCGGCATCACCTGGACCGCCACGTTTACCCCGACCGCAGGGATCATCAGCGCGACCAACGTCATCAGCCTGGCTAATACCGGCGTGGCCGATCTCGCGGGCAATACCGGCAGCGGGATCAGTTCCTCGGGCAACTACGCCATCGATACTGCCCCGCCGACCGCGACGATTGTGGTGKCSGACACCGCGCTGAGAATTGGTGAAACGTCGCTGGTGACCATCACCTTCAACCAGGCCGTGAGCGGTTTCACCAACGCCGACCTGACCATCGCCAACGGNCGGGGTCAGCGATCTGGCGGGCAACGCCGGCAGCGGCACCACCGACTCCAACAACTATGCCATCGACACGCTGCGCCCGACCGCCACGATCGTGCTGGCCGATACGGCGCTGGCGGCGGGCGAAACGTCACTGGTGACCATCACCTTCTCCGAGGCCGTGACCGGTTTTACCAACGCCGACCTGAGCGTCGCCAACGGCACCTTGAGCGCCGTCAGCAGCAGCGACGGCGGGATTACCTGGACCGCAACGTTTACCCCGACAGCAGGCATCATCAGCGCGACCAACGTCATCAGCCTGGCCAACACCGGCGTGGCCGATCTCGCGGGCAACACCGGCAGCGGGATCAGTTCCTCGGGCAACTACGCCATCGATACTGCCCCGCCGACCGCGACGATTGTGGTGGCGGACACCGCGCTGAGAATTGGTGAAACGTCGCTGGTGACCATCACCTTCAACCAGGCCGTGAGCGGTTTCACCAACGCCGACCTGACCATCGCCAACGGNGACACCGCGCTGAGAATTGGTGAAACGTCGCTGGTGACCATCACCTTCAACCAGGCCGTGAGCGGTTTCACCAACGCCGACCTGACCATCGCCAACGGCACGTTGACCTCGGTGAGCAGCAGCGACGGCGGTATCACCTGGACCGCCACCTTCACTCCGACTGCCAGCATCAMCGATACGACCAACCTGATCACATTGGACAATACCGGTGTGCAGGCTGCCGCCAGCGGTAACGTGGGCAGCGGTACCACCGACTCCAACAACTACGCCATCGATACCGTGCGCCCGACGGCCACCATTGTGGTCGCGGACACGGCGCTGAGAATCGGCGAAACCTCGCTGGTGACGATCACCTTCAGTGAAGCGGTCAGCGGTTTCACCAACGCGGACCTGACGATCACAAACGGCACGCTGACCGCGGTCAGCAGCAGCGACGGCGGCATCACCTGGACCGCAACCTTCACGCCTTCGGCGAGCATCAGCGACACGACCAACCTGATCACCCTGGACAACACCGGGGTCAGCGACCTGGCGGGCAACGCCGGCAGCGGCACCACCGACTCCAACAACTATGCCATCGACACGGTTCGCCCGACCGCCACGATCGTGCTGGCCGATACGACGCTGAGCGCGGGTGAAACCTCGCTGGTGACCATTACTTTCTCCGAAGCAGTAAGCGGTTTCACCAACGCCGACCTGATCATCGCCAACGGCACTTTGAGCGCGGTCAGCAGCAGTGATGGCGGCATCACCTGGACCGCGACCTTCACCCCAACCGTCGGCGTGAATGATTCGAGCAATGTCATCACCCTGGCCAATACCGGCGTGACCGATGTGGCCGGCAATACAGGCAGCGGCACCACCAACTCCGGCAACTACACGATTGATACCGTGCTGCCGACCGCCACCATCGCGGTGGCCGACACCGAGCTGCTACTCGGTGAAACGTCGTTGGTGACCATCACGTTCAGCGAAGCCGTCAGCGGTTTCTCCAATGCCGACCTGAGCATCGCCAATGGCACCTTGAGTATCGTCAGCAGCAGCGATGGCGGTATCACCTGGACCGCGACATTCACCCCGACCAATGCCATCACCGACACCAGCAACGTCATCACTCTGGATAACAGCGGTGTGCAAAACGGCTCGGGCAACGCGGGCAGCGGCACCACCGATTCCAACAACTACGCCATCGACACCGTGCGCCCGACGGCGAACATCGTCGTGGTCGACGATATGCTGGCCATCGGTGAAACCTCCCTGGTGACGATCACCTTCAGTGAAGCGGTGAGCGGTTTCACCAACGCAGACCTGACCGTCGCCAACGGCACATTGAGCAACGTCAGCAGCAGTGACGGCGGTATCACCTGGACGGCAACCTTCACGCCGTCCTCGAGCATCAACGACACCACCAACCTGATCACCCTGAACAACACCGGGGTCAGCGATCTGGCGGGCAACGCTGGCAGCGGCACCACCGACTCCAACAACTATGCCATCGACACGCTGCGCCCGACCGCCACGATCGTGCTGGCCGATACGACGCTGAGCGCGGGTGAAACCTCGCTGGTGACCATCACCTTCTCCGAGGCGGTGAGCGGTTTCAGCAGCGTGGATCTGAGTGTTCCCAACGGCACGTTGAGTGCGGTGAGCAGCAGCGACGGCGGCATCACCTGGACGGCGACGTTCACGCCAACCGTCGATGTCAACGACACGACCAACCTGATCACCCTGGACAATGCCGGGGTCAGCGACCTGGCGGGCAACGCTGGCACCGGTACGACCAATTCCGCCAACTTCACCATCGACACCGTGTTGCCGACCGCCACCATCGTAGTCGCCGATAGCGCCCTGAGTGTCGGCGAAACCACGCTGGTGACCATCACCTTCTCCGAGGCCGTGAGCGGTTTCAGCAACGCCGACCTGAGTATCGCCAACGGCACCCTGAGCGCAGTGAGCAGCAGTGATGGCGGCATCACCTGGACGGCAACCTTCACGCCGACCGCCGACATCACCAACGCAAACAACCTGATCACCCTGGACAACAGCGGCGTACAGAACATCTCGGGCAACGCGGGCAGCGGCACCACCGATTCCAACAACTACGCCATCGACACCGTGCGCCCGACGGCGACCATCGTGGTCGCGGACACGGCGCTGGCGGTGGGCGAAACCTCGGTGGTGACTATCACCTTCTCCGAGGCGGTAACCGGCTTTTCCCTGGCCGACCTGACGGTGAGCAACGGTACTCTGAGCAATCTCAGCACCAGCGATAACATCACATATACCGCGACATTTACTCCGACGGTTGGCGTCACCGACACCAGCAACCTGATCACCCTGGACAATAGCGGTGTGATCGACGGGGCGGGCAACGTCGGCAGCGGAACCACGGACTCGAACAATTACGCGGTCGACAGCCAACGCCCGACCGCGACCATTGTCATGGCCGATTCAACCCTGATTGCCGGTGAAACGACCCAGGTGACTATCACCTTCAGTGAGGCAGTGAGCGGTTTCACCAACGCCGATCTGAGTGTTCCCAATGGTACGTTGAGTGCGGTCAGCAGCAGCGACGGCGGCATCACCTGGACGGCGACGTTCACGCCGAACGTCGCGGTCAACGACACGACCAACCTGATCATCCTGGACAACAGCGCAGTCGCGGACCTCGCAGGCAACGCCGGCAGCGGTACGAGCAACTCCGCCAACTTCACCATCGACACCGTGTTACCGACCGCCACCATCGTGGTTGCCGACAATGCCCTGAACGTCGGCGAGTCCTCGCTGGTGACCATCACCTTCAGCGAAGCAGTGAGCGGTTTCAGCAACGCCGACCTGACCATCGCCAACGGCGCCCTGAGCGCGGTGAGCAGCAGCGATGGCGGCGTCACCTGGACGGCAACCTTCACGCCGACCGCCAACATCACCGACGCCGCCAACCTGATCATCCTGGACAACAGCGGCGTGCAGAACGCCTCGGGCAATGCGGGCAGCGGCACCACCGACTCCAACAACTACGCCATCGACACCCAGCGCCCGACCGCCACCATAGTGGTCGCTGACAATGCCCTGAGTGTCGGCGAAACCACGCTGGTGACCATCACCTTCTCCGAGGCGGTGAGCGGTTTCACCAATGCCGACCTGACCATCGACAATGGCACCTTGAGTGCGGTGAGCAGCAGCGACGGAGGCATTACCTGGACGGCTACCCTGACACCGTTGACGGGTATCGCCGACACCAGCAACCTCATTCGGCTCGATAACAGCGGTGTTCAGGATGCGGCGGGCAACGCCGGCAGCGGGACCACGGACTCGAACAACTACGCGATCGACAGCCAACGCCCGACCGCGACCATTGTCATGGCCGACACCGACCTGCGTCCCGGCGAAACGACCCTGGTGACCATCAGCTTCAACGAAGCAGTCAGTGGTCTGGACAGTTCAGATCTGAGCGTCGCCAACGGCACCCTGAGCGGGTTGAGCAGCAGCGACGGTGGCGTTACCTGGACCGCGACGTTCACGCCGACCGCCAGCATTACCGATACCAGCAACCTCATCACCCTGGACAACACCGGTGTCACCGACGCGGCAGGCAACGCCGGGAACGGGGTGACCAACTCGGCGAATTACCTGGTGCAAACCAGCGTGCCAACCGCCAGCATCGTGATCGCCGATACGGCGCTCAAGGCCGGCGAAACGAGCCTGGTGACCATCACCTTCAGCGAGGCCGTCAACGGTTTCAGCAACGCCGACCTGATCCTCACCAACGGTACATTGAGCAACGTCAGCAGCATCGACGGCGGCATCACCTGGACGGCGACCTTTACACCAACCTCGGACGTTACCGATGCCAGCAACCTGATCACGCTCGACAATAGCGGCGTGGCCAATGGTTCGGGCAACGCGGGGTCGGGCACCACCGACTCGAACAATTTTGCCATCGACACCGCACTGCCCACCGCGACCATCGTGGTTGCCGACACGGCGCTGAGTACCGGTGAAACCTCATTGGTGACCATCACCTTCAGCGAAGCGGTGAGCGGTTTCGACAACAGTGACTTGACCATCGCAAACGGCATCCTGAGCAATGTCAGTTCCAGCGACGGCGGGATCACCTGGACCGCCACCCTTACCCCGACGGCCGATCTCACCGACACCAGCAACACCATCGCGCTGAACATGGCGGGTGTGCAGGATGTGGCCGGCAATGCCGGCAGCGGTACGGTCAACTCCAATACCTACACCATTGACACCCAAGGCCCGACCGCGACCATCGTGGTCGCCGACGGTACGCTGGCGGCCGGTGAATCGACCTTGGTAACCATCACGTTCTCCGAGACAGTGAGCGGCTTCACCAACGCGGACCTGTCCATCCCCAACGGTACATTGAGCGCCGTGAGCAGCAGCGACGGCGGTGTGACCTGGACCGCGACCTTCACGCCAACCGCCAACGTGAAGGACACGACCAACCTGATCAGCTTGAGCAACGCCGGGGTGTCCGACCTCGCGGGCAATGCCGGAACCGGCATCAGCAACTCGGCCAGCTTCACCATTGATACCGTGCTGCCGACGGCGACCATAGTGGTAGCCGACACGCAACTCGGCATCGGTGAAACCACCACCGTGACCATCACTTTCAGTGAAGCGGTGAGCGGTTTCGACGTATCGGACATCAGCGTTGCCAACGGCGTGTTGTCGAACCTGAGCAGCAGCGATGGCGGCGTGACCTGGACCGCGACCCTGACGCCGACCGCCAATGTCAGCGACGCAACCAACCTGATCGTGCTCGACACCGGTCGCGTGCAGGACAATGTCGGCAACTTCGGCGCCAGTATCGCCATCTCCAACAACTACGCGCTCGATGCGACCCGGCCGACGGTGAGTATCGTGGTTGCCAACCCGAACCTCGGTATCGGCCAGACCACTACGGTGACCTTCACCTTCAGCGAGGCCGTCAGCAACTTCGACCTGTCCGACTTGAGCGTGACCAATGGCGACCTGAGCAACCTCGGCAGCAGCGATGGCGGCAAGACCTGGACGGCGACGTTCACGCCGACGGCCAATGTCACCGACCCAAGCAACTTCATCGCCCTGGACACCCGCAACGTCACGGATCTGGTGGGCAACACTGGCAACACGGTGGCGGTGTCGAACAATTACACCCTCGACAGCGAACTGCCAACCGCCACCGTGGTGATCGCCAATCCGAACCTGGGCGTGGGCCAGACCTCGCAGGTGACCATCACCTTCAGCGAAGCGGTCAGCGGTTTTGATTTGTCCGACATCAGTATTGCCAACGGCACCTTGTCCGACCTGAGCAGCAGCGACGGCGGCAAGACCTGGACCGCAATGCTGACACCGACCGCCAACGTCAATATCGCCAGCAACGCGATCAGCATCAACCGCGCCGGTATCAGCGACATGGCCGGCAACAGTGGCAGCGGCGTGAGCCAGTCCGACAATTTTGTCATCAACACGGTGCCGACCTCATCGGTTGTCGTCGTAACGGTAGACCCCGAGTTCCAAAGCAGCACCCCGGTGACGCTGCCCGATGTGCCCAACGTGCCGCTGCAACCGAGCATTTTCACGCCTCCGACGGGCAACCTCACTTCACCATTGACCTTCCAGCCATTGTTCGAACAACGGGTGATCGGCAACGGTATCCGGCCGTTGGGCGATATTTTCATGAACCACGGCGCATTGACCCCGAGTTTCATCGCGCAGGTTTTCAGCAGCACTGACGGCGGTGGCGATGGCTCGGGACATGGTTTCCTCGGTTTCGGTGGCGGTGACGGTGGTGTGTTCAGCACCAGCACGCTGTCGAGCCTGTTCAATCAGGACAGCAGCAGCGAGCGCGATTCGTTGAACGCCTTCGGCAGTCAGTCGATCAAGTCCGGCGATGTTTCCCAAGGGCTGCGCGGGGTATTTGGCGCACCGACCCTGGGCCAGCAATTGCAACAACTCAAGGACAACGAGCAGCAGCAGGTCGCCAACCTGGCCGCCGCTTTGAAACTGGCCGGCATCGGCGAAATGCAGGCCTGATGAGAACTTTCACTTTTGATGCGGCACCCAGGGGCGATGCAAGGATGAATAGAAGTCATAAGTTGTTTGGAGTCAGTCTGCTGGCACTGGCGATCAGCGGATGCGCAGTCACCAGTGAGCCGATCGAACGCAGTGTCAGTGAGCAGCGGGCCAAAAGTGACCTGCAAAGCATGTACAAGGGGCAGGAGCCCCTTGCCGGCCCGTTGACCCTGCACCAGGCCATGGCCCGTGCGGTGAAGTACAACCTTGAAGGCCGGTTGAAAATCATGGAGGAGGCCCTGGCCAAGCGTCAGCTCGACCTCGCCAGTTTCGACATGCTGCCGCGCATGGCGCTGGACGCCGGATACGTGGGCCGCAACAACGTCAACGCCTCCAGCAGCCAGAGTGTGCGCACCGGTACACAGTCCCTGGAACCTTCGACCTCCCAGGACCGCGACCGTGATGTAGCGGACCTGACGATGGTCTGGAACGTGCTCGATTTTGGTGTCAGTTACATCAGCGCCAAGCAGCAGGGCGACCAGCGCCTGATCGTTCAGGAACGTCGGCGCAAGGTGATCAACACCATCGTCCAGGACGTGCGCTCGGCGTATTGGCGGGCGATGGCCGCCGAACGCCTGCTCACGCAGATCGACAGCCTGATGGCGCGGGTTGAAACCGCGCGCAACGACAGCCAGAGCATGAGCCAGCAACGCATTGGCGATCCGGTGCAGGCCCTCGGTTATCAGCGTTCGCTGATCGAAGCGACACGCCAACTGGAGGAGCAGCGCCGTGCCTTGTCTCTGGCGAAGACCGAACTGGCGACCCTGATCAACCTGCCGATGGGCACCGAGCTGACCCTGGCGACCGATAACGGTTATGAGATTCCCGAGCTCAAGATCGATCTGGCCACTCTCGAACAGGAAGCCCTGACCAGCCGCCCGGAACTGCGCGAACAGGATTATCAGGCCCGCATCAGCGCTGCCGAGACCCGCAAAGCCATGTTGCGCCTGCTGCCGGGCCTGGAGTTCTCCGCCGGCGGACATTACGACAGCAACTCGTTCCTGGTGGAGCAAGGCTGGGCCGATTACGGCGTCAAAGTCACCTGGAACCTGTTTAACGTGATCTCGGCTCCCGCGGCGATCAACGTGGCCAAGGCTGGTGAAGAAGTCGCCACCGCGCGCCGTCAGGCGATGTCGATTGCGGTGCTGGCGCAGCTGTATGTGGCCAATGCCAATTACCGCGAGGCGTTGCGCCAGTTCAAGACCAATCAGCAATTGTCGGACATCGACGGGCAAATCGTCGGTCAGTTGCGCAATCGTCACCAGGCGGACGGCATCGGTGAGCTGGATCTGATCCAGGGCGAACTCAACACCTTGCAGGCCGATCTGCGTCGTGACCTGTCCTACGCCGACCTGCGCAACGCCTACGGGCAAATTTTCGCCAGCGCCGGCCTCGATCCGCTGCCGGATCAGGTGCAATCGACGCAAGTCCAGTCCATCGCCACGGCCCTGGCCAACCGCGAAGCGGCTTGGGCGGCGGGTGATATCACGGTTCCGGTGGCCCATGCCCCAGCGCGTTGATGTGAAGCCCCCGACCGCCAGCATCAGCCGTGCCCGGCGCGAGCAACGCAACGGCCATCGCGGCGCGGCGATCCTGCTGACCGGTCTTCCGGCGGCGGGCAAGTCGACCCTCGCGCAAGCGCTGCACGCCGAGTTGTTTGCACGCGGGCTGCAGAGCGTGGTGCTCGATGGTGACGGGTTGCGGGTAGGGCTCAACCAAGACCTTGGCTTCAGCGACAGCGATCGTCAGGAAAACATCCGTCGCGCCAGCGAACTGGCGGCGTTGCTGGTGGAGAACGGACAAATCGTGATCCTGGCGATGATCGCGCCCCTGGTGGAGCTGCGCGATGTGTTCGCCCGGCGGCTCGGTGACGATTATCGCGAAGTCTGGTGCAGTGCGACCCTGGCGGTGTGCGAGCAACGTGATCCAAAAGGTCACTATGCTCGCGCCAGGCGCGGCGAATTGATGGGGTTTACCGGGGTGTCCGCACCGTATCAGGCGCCGGTTGATGCGGCGCTGGTACTCGACACCGGAGTACAAACGATCGAGGCTTGCCTTGATCGACTGTTGACCTGGCTTGGCGAAGCCGAAGTGTTGCCCAGGTCCTGAACCGGTCGGCGTTCAGGCTTTCGACGACAAATCCGCCATGCCCTTGAGCAGCTCGATCGGCAGTGGAAAGACAATGGTCGAGCTCTTATCGCCGGCAATCGAACTCAAGGTCTGCATGTAGCGCAACTGCATGGCCCCCGGTTGTCGGCCGAGCATTTCGGCGGCCTGCATGAGCTTTTCCGAGGCCTGCAATTCACCCTCGGCGTGGATCACCTTGGCTCGCCGTTCCCGTTCTGCCTCGGCCTGCCTGGCGATGGCGCGGATCATCGATTCGTTGAGGTCCACGTGCTTGATCTCGACGTTGGCGACCTTGATGCCCCAGGTGTCGGTCTGGGCGTCGAGTACTTGCTGGATGTCCAGGTTCAAGCGTTCGCGTTCTGCCAGCAGTTCGTCCAGTTCGTGTTTACCCAGCACTGCCCGCAGCGTGGTTTGCGCCAATTGGCTGGTAGCAGCCAGGAAATCCTCGACCTGGATGATTGCCTTCTGCGGATCGAGTACGCGGAAATACAGCACCGCGTTGACCTTGACCGACACGTTGTCGCGGGTGATCACGTCTTGTGGCGGCACGTCCAGCACCACGGTGCGCAAATCGACCCGGACCATTTGCTGGACCACCGGAATCAGCAGGATCAGGCCAGGGCCCTTGACCTGCCAGAAGCGCCCGAGCTGGAACACCACCCCGCGCTCGTATTCGCGCAGGATGCGGAACGTCGACCCCGCCAGTGCGATGATCAACAATAGCAGCGCGACAAGACCCAATTGCAAACCCATGACTATTCTCCGCCCGGCGCCGCGTCAGTCGCGGCCACTTGCAGCAGCAAGCCCTGGCGCCCCACCACCCGCACCCGTTGCCCGGGGTGCAGCGGCGTTGCGCTGAGCACTTGCCATTGTTCTCCTTGCAGATGAACCCAGCCGCCACAGGCGTTGCCGAGCTGTACTGAAGTGACCGGCGTTTCGCTGCCGACCAGCCCGGCATCACCGCTGACAGTGTGGCGCGGTCGGGTCTTCAGGGCATGAAACACCAGGTAAACCAGTAACAGTGCACTGACCAGTCCCAGGCCGATCATCAGTGGCACGGGCACATCGGTATTGGTCAGGATCACCGCGCCGATCACGAACATCACGATGCCGCCCAGGCCGATCACACCGTAATTGGGCAGGGCCGCCTCGGCGATCAGGAACGCGATGCCGAAGGTGATCAACCAGATCCCGACGGGGTTGGGCAACAGCACCACAACCGTGTCGGCGGCGCAGGCCGATCCGCTCAACGCCAACAGCAACGCAACTGCACAGCAACGCGTGTTCACTTGACCCTCCGGGAGAGTCGTGGAGTGGCTCTGTATACAGTTTAGTTGAGCCTTGGCCGGTATGAATTTTGCTCAACTGCCGTCGACATCCGATGGGCAGATTTCCCGCCGGATCGCGCTGACGGGCCTAGACTTTTACTACGCAAGCCAAGCTTTAATCATCGTCCGCAAGCGATCGTGGCGGACACCGAGGTGCATCATGCGTATGGCAAGAACCGTGCAGCGAAGCCTGGAAAAGGCTCAATGCGAATATGACATCGTCAGCCACCCACACTCGGCCAGCAGCCTTGAAACGGCGCGGGTCGCAGGTATTCCTGCCGAACGGGTGGCCAAATCGGTGATCCTCGACGATCACCATGGGCATTACCTGATGGCCGTGCTGCCCGCCAGCCGTCACCTTGACCTGAGCAAAGTCCGCAACAGCGGTGAGTGGCAGGTTTCCCGCGAAAGCAACCTGGCGCACCTGTTCGATGATTGCGAACGCGGTGCCGTACCGGCGCTGGGTGAGTCCTATGGGTTGGAGGTGGTGATCGATCCGCTACTGACCCGGCAGAAAGACATCTATCTGGAGGCCGGCAACCACGTCAACCTGGTGCGCATGGACATGCCCGAGTTTCTGAAAATGGTGCCGCATGCCGAGGTGCGGGAGTTGAGTCATTGAGTTTTGTTTCGTCAATGCTGCCATCTTCGCGGGCAAGCCCGCTCCCACAGGTTTTGTGATCGACTCAGAACCGTGTGGGAGCGAGCTTGCTCGCGATGACCGCGCAGCGGTCCCTTAATCAGTTCACAGGAGCTAGACATGGAAAGCCCAACCCACAACCTTCCCTCCCTGTTCAAGCAACTCGGCCTGCCAGACGATGCCGAAAGCATCGATAAATTCATCGCCACCCATTCACCACTCAAACCGGAGTTGCACCTTGCGGATGCATTTTTCTGGAGCCCGAGCCAGGCGGATCTTCTGCGTGAAGAGATACTCGATGACGCGGATTGGGCGGAGGTGGTGGATCAGCTGGATGTGCTGTTGAGGAAGGGGCGGGGGATCTAGAAAACTGATAGGCGGTGCTCAACCTAGGTTGCTCTGATCACAGTAATTGACCAGAATTAAGACCTTATTTGAGGTCTTAATTATGCAAAGTGTTTTGGCTGATATGGCTGTCAGCGTGTCTGAACTAAAGAAAAACCCCTCTGCCGTTTTGAATGGCGCCCATGGAGGGCCCGTCGCAGTGCTCAATCACAATCGCGTCATGGGGTATATGGTCCCTGCCGATGTGTTCGAAGCCATGATGGAGCGCCTGGATGATTTGGAATTGGCGGAAATCGTGCGTTCTCGTCGTCATGAAACACCGATCCCGGTAACGCTGGATGACTTATAAGCTCGAATTTCTGCCATCTGCACGCAAAGAATGGGACAAGCTGGGGCACACGCTACGTGAGCAATTCAAAAAGAAGTTGGCAGAGCGGCTCGAAATGCCTCGAATCCCTTCCGACTCACTCCATGGCATGCCCGACTGCTACAAAATCAAGTTGAAGTCATCGGGGTATCGACTCGTCTACGAGGTGATAGATGAGCGCATCGTCGTTTCTGTCGTTTCTGTCGTTGCAGTAGGAAAGCGCGAACGCAGTGAAGTGTATGAGCGTGCCAGGAAACGCTGATGGCTCTCGGCAGGTCGCTGTTACGTATTTGTTTCAAAACTTGACGGAAAATCCCTCTCAATGCAATATTGATAGTTAGCAAACTAACAGTGTGTATTGTCCCTCGTGCCGAACAACCTCGACGTTCTCCAGATGAACATCAGCAGCGCCATGGTGGTGGCCGCCAGGCATTGGCGCAAAATCTGCCAGACCACGCTGGCCAACTATGGAATCTCCGAAGCCTGTGCCGTTCCGCTGTTGATGATCGGGCGTCTGGGCGAGGGTGTGCGTCAGGTGACGGTGGCCCAGGCAGCAGGGATGGAGAGCCCGTCGCTGGTGCGCCTGCTCGATCAGTTGTGCCATGGCGGCTACGTCTGCCGCACCGAAGATGCACAGGACCGCCGCGCCAAATGCCTGAGCCTGACCGAAACCGGTCGGGAGCTGGTGCAGGCGGTCGAAGTGGAGCTGGTGCGCTTGCGCCACGAAGTCCTTGAAGGCATTGACCAGAGTGATCTGGAGGCTACGCTGCGGGTACTGAGAGCATTTGAAGCGGCCACGCCGCCATCGGTGGCGAACCCTTGAACGGATTTTTCTCTGGCATGCCCCCGGCGCGGGACTGGTTCTACGGAGTCCGCACCTTCGCCGCATCAATGATCGCGCTGTACATCGCCCTGCTCATGCAAATGCCGCGTCCGTACTGGGCGATGGCCACGGTGTACATCGTTTCCAGCCCGTTTCTCGGCCCTACCAGTTCCAAGGCGCTATACCGGGCGATTGGCACCTTTGTCGGCGCTGCGGCGGCGGTTCTGTTCGTGCCGATGTTCGTGCAGAGCCCCTACGTGCTGGTGGTGGTGATTGCGCTGTGGACCGGGACGCTGCTGTTTCTGTCCCTGCATTTGCGCACCGCCAACAACTACGCCTTGATGCTCGCCGGCTACACCTTGCCGTTGATTGCCCTGCCGGTGGTGAACAACCCGCTGGGGGTATGGGACGTGGCCGAGGCACGGACCGAAGAAATCTTTCTCGGCATCGCCGTGGCGGCGGTGGTCGGCGCGATGTTCTGGCCCCGGCGCCTGGCGCCGGTGTTCAATGATTCGGTGAGCAAATGGTTTACCGATGCGTCGACCTACAGCCTGCGCTTCCTTAGCCGCAACGTGCAGCCTGAAGAAGTCAGCGCGCTGCGCGCATCGATGGTCGCCACGTTCAACTCCCTGGAATTGATGATCGGTCAGTTGCCCCACGAAGGCTCGCGACCGCAGACAGTGCGCAATACCAAGGAATTGCGTGGTCGGATGATTCACCTGCTGCCAGTGATCGATGCCCTCGACGACGCGCTTTACGCCTTGGAACGGCGCACCCCGGAGCTTGTGGACAAGTTCGCACCCTTGCTGGCCGCCACCACCGAATGGCTCGAACACAAGGATGCCGATCTCGACCGCTGGCAAGCCCTGAAGGCTCAACTCGAGGCCCTGCAACCGGCTCCCGAAGCGCTGGATGAGCGCAAGCAACTGCTTTTCTCCAACGCCATTTACCGTCTCGGCGAGTGGATCGATTTGTGGCAGGACTGTCGCAGTCTGCAGTACGCCATCCAGTGCGAAAGCCAGGACAGCTGGCGCGCGGTGTATCGGCACTGGCGGCTGGGGCGGCTATCGCCGTTCCTGGATCGCGGCCTGATGTTTTATTCCGCTGCATCGACCGTTACGGCAATCATTGTCGCCTCGGTATTGTGGATTCTGCTCGGCTGGACCGATGGCGGCAGCGCGGTGATCCTGGCAGCGGTGGCTTGCAGTTTCTTTGCCTCGATGGACGACCCGGCGCCGCAGATTTACCGGTTCTTTTTCTGGACGGCGATGTCGGTGGTGTTCGCCAGCCTCTATCTGTTTCTGGTGCTGCCCAACCTGCATGACTTTCCGATGCTGGTGCTGGCGTTTGCCGTGCCGTTCATTTGCGTCGGCACCCTGACGGTCAAGCCGCAGTTTTACCTGGGCATGCTGCTGACCCTGGTCAACACCTCGTCCTTCATCAGTATTCAGGGCGCTTACGACGCGGACTTCCTCAGTTTCGCCAACTCCAACCTGGCCGGCCCCATGGGGCTGCTGTTCGCGTTCATCTGGACCCTGATCGCCCGGCCGTTCGGTGCCGAACTGGCGGCCAAGCGCCTGACCCGTTTCAGCTGGCGTGACATCGTCAGCCTCTCCGAGCCGGCCACTTTGTCCGAGCATCGGCTTCTGGGCATACGGATGCTCGATCGGCTGATGCAGCATCTGCCGCGCCTGGCCATGACCGGCCAGGACTCCGGCGTGGCGCTGCGGGAAGTGCGGGTGGCGTTGAACCTGTTGGACCTGCTCGCCTATACGCCGCGGGTCCTTGGTGTGCCGCAGGTGCTGTTGCGCCAGGTGGTGGCCGAGGTGGGCGAGTACTTCAAGGCCTGTCTCAAGGCTGGTGAGCGCTTGCAGGCACCGAGTCCGTTGCTGATGACCCTCGACCGCACGCGCCGCGCTCTCAGCGGTGCCTGCGATGATGAGACCCGTCGGCATCTGCTGCACGCCCTGAGCGGCCTGCGCCTGGCACTGTTGCCCGGCGTCGAGTTCGTCGGCTCCGCCGAGTCCGAAGAACCGCTTCCCCATGGCATTGATGGAGCGCCTTTATGATCGGTGACCTGGATCTGAGCGGGGTGTTCCTGCCCACGCTGCTGGTGCTGATGGGCATTACTTATGTGTTGTACCTGTTGGTGCACGGGGTGCTGGCGCGCCTGCACTTTTACCGTCTGGTCTGGCACCGGGCATTGTTCAACGTGGCCCTCTACGCCTTGCTGCTTGGCGCGGTGGACTCACTCAGTCGATACCTGATGACATGAAAAAACCGTTTTTAACCCTGGGTCGCGTGGTGTTGACCCTGCTGATCGTGAGCTTCGCCGTTGTCGTGGTCTGGCGCATGGTGATGTATTACATGTTCGCGCCCTGGACCCGCGACGGGCACATCCGTGCCGACATCGTGCAAATCGCGCCGGATGTCTCCGGGCTGATCCAGCAAGTGGAGGTGCGCGACAACCAGTTGGTCAAGCGCGGCCAAGTGCTGTTCAGCATCGATCCGGACCGCTTCAAGCTGGCCCTGCGCCAAGCGAAAGCGGCAGTCGCCGACCGCGAGGAAACCCTGGCCCAGGCCCAGCGCGAGGCCAAGCGGAACAAGGGGCTTGGCAACCTGGTGCCGGGTGAACAACTGGAAGAAAGCCAGTCGAAAGTGGCCCGCGCCCAAGTGGCCTTGATGGAAGCCCAGGTGGCGGTGGACAGCGCACAGCTCAACCTCGACCGCTCGGTGATCCGCAGCCCGGTGGACGGCTACGTCAACGACCGTGCGCCACGGGCCCAAGAGTTCGTCAGCGCCGGGCGACCGGTGTTGTCGGTGGTCGACAGCAACTCGTTCCATATCGGGCAAAGCGTCGACATCCGGGTGATCGGCGACAATGCGCGCCTGCGCGGGCATGTGGAGAGCATCGTCGCCGGTATCGAAGACCGCGACCGCACCAGCGGCAACAACCTGCTGCCCAACGTCAACCCGGCCTTCAGCTGGGTGCGGCTGGCCCAGCGGATTCCGGTGCGCATCGCTTTCGATGACGTGCCGGAAGATTTCCGCATGATCGCCGGGCGCACCGCCACGGTATCGATCATCGACGATCAGAAACGGGAGCCGGCGCAATGAGCAAGGCCTCGGGTTTGGCGGTCGCCGGATTAGGCTTGCTGCTGTCGGCGTGTCAGATGGTCGGGCCGGATTATCATTTGCCCGAAGAGGTGGCTGTGCATCGCTCGGACCTCCAGGGTGATCTGGCGGTAGACGGTAAAACGGTGGTTTCCGCACCGGTGCCGGCCGACTGGTGGCGCCTGTACAAGGATCCGCGACTCGACCAGCTGGTGCAGCAGGCCATGGCCTCCAACACCGATTTGCGTGTGGCGGCGGCCAGCCTGTCGCGGTCTCGCGCTCAGGTCGATGAGGCCGAAGCGGCGGGAGGCTGGAGCGCCGGCGTACAGATGGGCGCCCAGCGCTTGCAGGAGTCTGGCCAGGCGTTCCTGCTGCCGGAAAAAGTGCCGGTGGCGAACATCGGCGATATCGGTATCAGCGCGTCGTACCAGTTCGATCTGTTCGGTACCCTGCAGCGCGGCATCGAAGCGGCCAAGGCCAATGCCGATGCGACGCAGGCCGCCGCCGATACCGCACGCATCACCGTAGTGGCCGACGTGGTCCGGGCCTACACCCAGGTGTGCGCGGCCAATGAAGAGCGGGAAATTGCCCAGCACTCCCTCGACCTGCAAGCCCAGAGCACCACGCTGATCCAGCGTCTGCGCGATGCCGGGCGTGGCGACGAAACCCAGGTCACCCGCTCGCAGACCCAATTCAAATCCCTGCGCGCCGACATGCCGCGTTATGAAGCGGCGCGTCAGGCCGGGCTGTACCGCTTGTCGATGTTGCTGGCCAAGCCGGTGGACCAACTGCCGGCCGGCACCGCTACCTGCGACGAGTTGCCGAAAATCGCGCAATTGATTCCGGTGGGCGATGGCGCCGCATTGCTCAAGCGTCGTCCCGATGTACGGCAGGCCGAGCGTCGGCTGGCGGCCGCGACGGCCGGTATTGGCGTCGCCACGGGCGAGCTGTACCCGAACATCAGCATCGGCGCGACCATCGGTACCGTCGGTATCCTGGACGATCTCGGCGACCCGTCTACCAACCGCTGGGGCTTCGGTCCGTCGCTGACCTGGAACGTGCCGACCAACGGCGCCCGTGCGCGCATCCGCGAAGCCGAAGCGGTGACCCAGGCGACCCTGGCACATTTCGATGGGGTAGTGCTCAACGCCATTCGCGAGACTCAGACCGGCCTGGCCCAGTACACGGCATTGCTGCAACGTCGCGACGCACTGGCCGATGCCGAGCAATCGGCAAAACTGGCGTCTGACCAGACCCACCGCTTCTTCCAGGCCGGCCGCGCCTCGTTCCTGGCCGACCTGCAGGCCACCCGCACCTACATCGATGTCACGGCGCAACTGGCTGCCGCGAACACCCAGGTTGCCGCCAGTCAGATCGATTTGTTCCTCGCCTTGGGCGGCGGCTGGGAAAGCGGACGAACGCAAGCGTCGAACTCCGGCAAACCCTGAGGCCGTTGCTATGCTTTGAAGTGTTGGAGGGGCGCCCCGTACAAAGCGCCCTTTCTTCGCACAAGGCTCGCGCAGGTCAGGGGGAAACCAATAATGAAAAACCCTTATGCTCTCGGCTTCTGGTGCGCCATCGTGGCGTTGGTGCTGCTGTCGGCCACCTATTTCTACGGCATCATGCTGGCCCTCCAGATCGACAAGGCTCTGGCGTTCCTCGACAGTGCCGCCGCACTGATCGCGGTGATGTCCATTGCGGTGGTAGCCTGGGCCTCGGTCCAGAATCAACGCACCAAGAAAAGACAACTCGAACAAGGCAAGACCCTGGTCCTGATCTGGGACACCAAGGTGGCGCTGCGTCGTGTCGAAACGGTGTTCGACCGTTATTTCTGGGGCAGTTACTGGCAACCGGGGCGCACCTTTCAGGAAGTCATGGGCGAATTGACCGGCACGCCGCTGGAAAAAAGCCTTGAGAGCCTGAAAAAACAGTGCCTGGCGCTGGACCGACAAGTGGCTGACGACGGTCGGCACTGGCTCAGCAATGCCCGGGAGCTGGCGGATGTCGCCACGGCCATGGCCCGTGAACGCTATCAACTGGATGTTTGCGACACGCGCACGGAAGTGACCGGCGGGGCGGTGATCAACCGCGACTTCGAAGTGCTGGTGTACACCTGGACTGCAAGGCTCAAAAGTTTTGATCATCAACTGGATGAAATCGAGGTCCAGTATTCCTGATTTTGTGGTGGCTGTTATGCCGCCTTCGCGAGCAAGCCCGCTCCCACAGGGATTACGCCATACCGGTGGGAGCGGGCTTGCTCGCGAAGGCGATTGCATTGACTGTGAATATCTCCAGCCGTGTGACCACCCCAAGACACTCTTTCACCTTTAAACATTGGGCCGTTCGTCGCACCCGGTGCTAATCTGCAACTCACTTTCAGCGCTGTCGAGCCGCAACCCGTCATGGGTTCAGGGAAGACGACCTCACTTTCAACAACGGACATTGAACGGGTCATACATGAATAAATCAGCAGGCTTGCTACTGGGAATTGTTGTCGCGATCGGTGCCATCAGCGCAGGCGGAGCCTGGTTCACCGGCACCAAAATCGAAGGTGTACTGAACACCTCGATTGCCGATGCCAACAAGGAATTGCAGGCGGCGATGGTCGGTTCCAACGGCACTGCGTCGCTGGAACTGGTGTCGCTGGAGCGTCATGTATTCAGCAGCACCGCGCACTATCGCCTCAAGGGCGAAGGCGAAATGTTCGGCGAAGCGCCGGTCGAGTTGCTGTTTGTCGATCACATCGAACACGGCCCGTTGCCGTTCTCGCGCCTGATGTCGCTCAAGTGGCTGCCGGTCCTGGCGACCAGTCACTACGAGCTGGAAAAGACCCCGTACACCGAGAAGTGGTTTGCCGCCGCCAAGGGCAAGTCCCCGCTGAGCGGCGTGGTCAATATCGGCTATGACAACGCTACCAATGGCACCTTCGAGTTGCAGCCGCTGGAAATGGCCCTGGATGACAAGTCGAGCATGAAATTCTCTGGCTTGAGCATGGACATCGATGCCAGCGCCAAGGCGCAGAAGGTCAAGGCCAACGGCTACATGGACAGCCTGAAGGTGACCACCGTTTCCGAAGACCAGGCGCCGGTGCAGGTTGAGTTGAACGGCCTGACCCTGGCCAGCAACCTGACAAAAAGTACCTACGGTTTCTACACCGGCGAGAACGTCGTTGAACTGGCCAGCGGCAAATCGACCTTCGGCGTCAAGCAGTCGGTGCTGGACTTCAAGAAGTTCGAAATGAAGAACCTGACTGAAGAAAAGGGCAGCAACGTCTCCGGACGTGCCGACTACAAGGTCAGCGACGTGTCCTTCAACGGCAAGACCATCGGTTCCGGTGCGCTGGCCATGAGCCTGAAGAACCTCGACATTCCGGCGACCCTGTCGTTGATGCAGGTTTACCAGAGCAAGCTGCAGCCGTATGAAAGGGCGGCGGCCGAAGCAACAGCGGCCGGCCTGCCGGCGCCAGAGCTGAAACTGACCGAAGCCGAAGAGGCGCTGCTCAAGTCCAGCCTGGAAAAACTGCTGGCGGCCGGACCACAAGTGGCCCTGGAAAACCTGTCGTTCAACACCGCCAACGGTGAGAGCCGCGCCAACATGGTGCTCGACCTGACCAAGCCACAGACCATTGATCTGCCGACCGATCAACTGGTCAGACAGCTGATTGCGCTGCTCGACTTCAATCTGCAAGTGTCCAAAGCCATGCTGGTCGATGTGCTCACCGTGCAATCGCAAATCGACGGTCAGACCGACGCCAAGCTGATTGCCGACCAGGCCACCGCCACCGCGGACATGTTCAGCAGCATGGCGGTCGGCAGCCAACTGGCAAAACTGGACGGCAACAACATCGTCACCAACTTGCGTTACGCCAACAATCAGGTGGACTTCAACGGCCAGAAAATGACCGTTGAAGAGTTCGCCAGTTTTGTAATGAGCAAGTTCGCAGATACCAGTGCCACCGAATAACGGCGGCTGCTAACCCTGCAACGCCCGGCCTCTGCATCGCGCAGGCGCCGGGCGTTTTGCTGTCCCTCTAGGGGACGTCACGGATCAGGCGCCATGCCTCTTCCCAGGGCAACGGTTGTTTCATCCGCTCGGCGAGCATCGCCATGGCCCGGTCCATCTCGCAGGCTACCGCCGCCGACACCACGCCGTTTTTTCCGAACAGGCCTATGAACGGCGGATCGTAAGGGTCGCCCTTGAACTCGACTTCGTCCCAAGCCTGGGCGTGGCCGAGGTAGTCGTAGGTTTTACCGAAATGCCAGGTCCAGAAAAACGGCACGTCGAGGTAATGCTCGTCACCGCCCAGCATATTGGCCGCGGCGATCCGTGCCTGCTGCTGGGCCAGTCGCCAGTGTTCGATGCGCAGGTATTGGTTGTTCAGCGGGAACGTGGCGATATCGCCAGCCGCCCAGAGGCCGTCGGCCACGCGCATTGCGCCGTCGACACGCAGCGACTGGTCTTGCTCCGTCGGCAACCCGGTAAAGGCCGCAGTGGCTGGCGTGACGCCAATGCCGACCAGCACCAGATCAGCCGCCAAGTGTTCGCCATTATCCAGGCGCACGGCCTCGACCTTGTCCGTCCCTTCGATCTGTACCGCATTGCCCTGGGTATGAAACACGACGCCATGGGCTTCATGTCGTGCGCGAATGGCCTTGCCGACCGTGTCACCGAACTGTTTGGCAAACGGCACTTCGTGACGGGCCAGCACGGTCACGTGCAGGCCAAGCTGGCGCAGGGACGAGGCGGACTCCATGGCAATGAAACTGTCGCCGATGATCACCACCCGCTGGCCGGCGCTGGCGCTGTCGAGAATCTGCTGCGCATGGGCTTTGGAGCGCAGGACGAACACTTGCGGCAGGTCGGCGCCCGGCAGCGTCAGCGGATTGGGTACGCCGCCGGTGGCCAGTAGCGCGGCGTCGTAGGTCAGTGATTGGCCGTCAGTCAGCCGCAGCGTCCGGTTTGGCGCATCCAGGCTTGCCACTTCGCCTCGCAGGCGCTCGATCCGCTGCTTGCGGTAAAAATCCTCGTCACGCAGCGGCGGGACTTCGTCCAGCGGCATCTCCCCGGCGATCACGTATTTGCTCAGCGCGGTGCGGTCGTATCCGGAATCGGCTTCGCGGTCGATCAACAACAGCCGGCCGCCGAAACCTTTCTCGCGCAAACACGCTGCCGCTGCCGTGCCTGCCGCGCCAGCGCCGACAATGATGAAAGTTCGTGGATCGTCGGCCGGTGGCGCGTGGCCACCCGACATCGGCTGGTCGCCGACCCAGATATCGCCGTCACGGACTTCGAGGGGATAGCGCTTGAGGCTGTCCAGGGCTGGCGGTTCACACAGCCCGCCATCCTCGATCCGGAACTGCGCCTTGTGCCATGGACACGTCAGGCGTCCGTGGCATATCGCGCCGTCCGCCAGCGGGGCTCCGGCGTGCGGGCATTCGGCCTGATAAGCGCGCAGTTGTTCGCCGGCCCGCAACAGCAGGATCTTGCTGTCCAGGACCTGCACTTCCAGACCCCGGTCTTCGGGCACATTGGCGACACGCGCAACGCGATGCAGAGTCATGATCGCTCTCCAGTCAGACGTTTCACTTATGAGTCTGGTACTTATCGCGAGGTTCAGCCAATTGCCCCTGCCACGGCGTGAACGGTCCGGCTATAGTTTGCACGCCGACGACGGCCCAACACGCACAAGGTGCTCCGGTATGCCCCGATTGACCTCAATGAACCCTTGGCTCGCGGCCTTGGCAGTCGCCCTTTGTGTGCAGTTCCCGGCGCAGGCCCAGGAGCGCTTCACCCTGAACATTCCCGGCGTCTCCGATGACCGCCTGTTCACGTCGGCCGCCGCCAGCGACTCCGCGGGTTGTGGCGGACATAATATTTCTCCGGCCTTGAACTGGAACGCCGGCCCGGCAGCCACCCAAAGCTACGCCATCGTCATGCACGACCCAGACGGCCAGAAAGGCCAGGGCGTCGATAACTGGGTGCACTACGGCATCAAGGCCGGCACCCACCAGATCCCGGCCGGCGCCGGGAGCAAACCCGGCCTCGAGGGCGTCGGCGGTACCAACAGCAAGGCAACCACCGGCTACATCGGCCCTTGCCCGCCCGTTGGCGACAGTGCGCACCACTACATCATCCAGATCTACGCCCTGGACCTGCCACCGGACGCCTTGCCCGCCGGCCTGACCCGTGCGCAGTTGCTGGAAAAAATCCAAGGCCATGTCCTGAAAAACAGCAGCGTGGTGCGGCGCTATCACCGCTGAAGGCTGATCGCCCCAGCGGATTTGCAGACAACTGAAGTGCGCGGCATTCCGGGGATTTGGCATCCACCCCTGAAAGCGCGCACTATCAGGCTATAGCCGATGCGTTGGAGGATGCCGTGGCAAAAAAAATCGACCGCATCGCCCAAATGCTCAACTGCCCACAAAAGGGCGAGGAACTGCGGCGAGCGATTACCGAGAGTCGCAAGGATTTTCTGCTGAACCAGCCGGAAGAAGACGTTGTTGAAGACGACGACCTCGAAGAGGAGCTTTTCGAGGACGACGAGGACGATGATGAGTACGACGAGTTCGACTGGACGACAGAGTAAAAAAAACCGCCTCGGCGGTTTTTTTGTGGGTCCAGGCTAAAGCCCTGAGGGGCTGTATCTGGCGTACTTGATAGTGTCAGAGCCCATTGGGGAGAAACTTGGTTGCGCCGCTGACATCGTCGATTTTCTTGATGCGAAAGGCTTTCAGGCATGTTTCGTCGCGGGTGTTGGCGTCAGAGCAAAATTGCTTGATGAAGTCGGCAAAAACCATTTCTTGGCCATTAACGGTGAGGACGCGCTTGTAATATTCACCATTGATACCTTGGGCTTGACGACTGGTCGTCATCTCCTGGTCCACCACCAGGCGTCCGTGAAGGTCGACAGCTGGAACCTGGACTTTGGGGTCTTCTTTGGAGCAGGCGCTCAGCAGTAGTCCCGCGGCAATCAGCGTACATAAACGCAGCATATGAATTCATCTCTGATAACGGATGCCCCGGACCAGGGTCCGGGGAAGATCGATAGGAAGATTACTCGCCGAACAAGCGGCTGGAGCGGTTGACTTCAGCCTTGCCGGAGTCTTCCAGCAGAGACTTGGCACCGGAGGTCACATTGCGTGCCGAGTCGGCTTCAGACTGGATCACATCGGTGCGTGCCGCGCTGTCACGCAACTCCGCATCGATGTAGTCGTTGGCGCGTGCGGTGCGCGCGCGCTTGGCCTGTAGTGCCAGGCGGCGCTCTTCCAGCTCCAGTGCGCGCAACTCGTCTTCGAAGCCTTCTTCACGGGTTTGCACACGCTTGTGTTCAAGTTCTTGTGTTTTGCGCTGCTCAAGAGCCCTTTGCTGCGCAGCTTGCTGTGCCACTGCCCGTTGCCGACGATCAGCAGCGCTACGGGCCTCCTCGCGTGACCGCTCGGCTGCCGCCTGGCGGATGCGTTCGGCCTCGGCGGCCGCTTCAGCCTGTTTGGTTTGCTGTTCGATTTGATACAGATTGTCGAATTGGCCCGCCAATGTCGGCATGGCGAGCAGTGCGAAGACCGAGCCGAAAACAATATGTTTCATGTCCGACCCCCCTTAGCTTTTCTTGGGTTCTGGACAGGTCGCATTCGGCTGAATGCGTGTTTCGTTGGAGATCGTCATCACCATCAGGGATATTTCGCCAACCTTGAACTCACAAGGGCGACCCACCTGGGCAGAAGTGAAGATCTTGCCGCTTTCGGAATAACCAATCAGCACGCCCGGTACCAGGGTGGTGTCATTGACCATCGAGCCCGCCATGGCGCCTGCAGCGCCACCGGCTACACCGCCGACAATGGCCGTGTCAGTGTTTTTAGTGTTGCCCAGTGCGGCACCACCGATCAGACCCAGTACCCCGCCCGCCATCATGGCTGCTTTTTTGTTCTTTTCGTTGCTGACTTTAATCTTGCTCGGCGAAATCGTAAGGATTTTGACGGTTTTAGCTTCCTGCTGAGTGTTTACCTGACTGGCGTCGAATACATCTGCTTGATACTCCTCACCGCTCGTTTGGCAACCAGCAAGAACGGCAGCAATCGAAAGCACCAGGCAGCGTTTTAACATCATCATTTCTAATATCTCTATGAGCGTAAGAAATCCCGAGCGGGACAATCCATTGTGATTTGAGGCAATGTGCCATCATTTTAATCAAACTCAAGAAGATAAGGCCAAGGAAACTTTGGAGAGGATGTGGATCAGGTGCCTCAGGCAGCAGTGGGATAGCGCGTCGTCATGCGCAAATTTCGGGTGGCAGTTTCAACGCCCGCAGCAGGCTGCCGATGCCGTTCGCCGAAAAAGCCAGAAGGTGTAAACCTTATTCAGGACGAAACAACACCCACAAAAAAGCCCCAGGCCCATAAGGCCTGAGGCTTTCTCGTTACAACGTATGGTGCACCAGGCGGGATTCGAACCCACGACCCCTGCCTTCGGAGGGCAGTACTCTATCCAGCTGAGCTACTGGTGCAGCGGCCGCCATGATACGCATATGCACTGCGGGCGTCCATGCTGCTGAATCGCCTGCGTTTTTTCAAAGCGGTAACGCGCGTTTGCTACGTTGATCAGAAAAAATAGGCAAAAGCGTCGTTTTCGTTCTTTTTTTCGAACAGGCTATTGTCCTTTACCCCCTTTGATCCTAGGATTCGTTTGAGATTTCAAACGCTCTTGTCTGGGTGCTGAACCGCACGATTTGAATCAGTGCGCTATTTATGTGCTTCAGCCCGGTGAATGATTTCCCTGACGGCAGCCTATCGAGGCGCCTTTCTACAATCATAATTTGCTCCGCATTCGTTGCGGTGCTGTTAAGGAAAGCCGACATGCAGCTTAAAGACACCCAGTTGTTCCGCCAGCAAGCCTTCATCGATGGCGCGTGGGTCGATGCGGACAATGGTCAGACGATCAAGGTCAACAACCCGGCAACGGGCGAAATTCTAGGCACCGTGCCGAAAATGGGCGCTGCCGAAACCCGCCGTGCGATCGAAGCCGCTGACAAAGCGCTGCCGGCCTGGCGTGCACTGACCGCCAAAGAGCGTGCGACCAAGCTGCGTCGCTGGTATGAGCTGATCATCGAGAACCAGGACGACCTGGCTCGCCTGATGACTCTGGAGCAAGGCAAGCCATTGGCCGAAGCCAAGGGCGAAATCGTTTACGCCGCTTCCTTCATCGAGTGGTTTGCCGAAGAAGCCAAGCGCATCTATGGTGACGTGATTCCGGGCCACCAGCCAGACAAGCGCTTGATCGTGATCAAGCAGCCAATCGGCGTGACCGCTGCAATCACCCCGTGGAACTTCCCGGCTGCAATGATCACCCGTAAAGCCGGCCCGGCCCTGGCCGCCGGTTGCACCATGGTGCTCAAGCCTGCTTCGCAAACTCCGTTTTCCGCCTTCGCCCTGGCCGAACTGGCCCAGCGTGCCGGCATCCCGGCTGGCGTGTTCAGCGTTGTTTCCGGCAGCGCCGGTGACATCGGCAGCGAGCTGACCAGCAACCCGATCGTGCGCAAGCTGTCCTTCACCGGTTCGACCGAAATCGGTCGTCAACTGATGTCGGAATGCGCCAAGGACATCAAGAAAGTGTCCCTGGAGCTGGGCGGCAACGCGCCGTTCATCGTGTTCGACGACGCGGACCTGGATAAGGCCGTCGAAGGCGCGATCATTTCCAAGTATCGCAACAACGGTCAGACCTGCGTCTGCGCCAACCGCCTGTACATTCAGGATTCGGTCTACGACGCGTTCGCCGAGAAGCTGAAAGTGGCTGTGGCCAAGCTCAAGATCGGTAACGGTCTGGAAGACGGCACCACCACTGGCCCGCTGATCGACGAAAAAGCCGTGGCCAAGGTGCAAGAGCACATCGCTGACGCCATTTCCAAAGGCGCCACCGTGTTGTCCGGCGGCAAGCCGATGGAAGGCAACTTCTTCGAGCCGACCATTCTGACCAACGTGCCGAACAACGCTGCCGTGGCCAAGGAAGAAACCTTCGGTCCATTGGCTCCACTGTTCCGTTTCAAAGACGAAGCCGACGTGATCGCGATGTCCAACGACACCGAGTTCGGTCTGGCCTCGTACTTCTATGCTCGTGACCTGGGCCGTGTGTTCCGTGTGGCTGAAGCCCTGGAATACGGCATGGTCGGCGTCAACACCGGGTTGATCTCCAACGAAGTCGCGCCGTTCGGCGGCATCAAGGCCTCGGGCCTGGGCCGTGAAGGCTCCAAGTACGGCATCGAAGATTACCTGGAAATTAAATACCTCTGCCTGGGCATCTAAGCTCGAAGGTATAAGCCGAGAAGGTATTGCTTGAAACGCAAAGGGCACGAGAGCGCTGTTCCTTTGCGTGCGTAAAACCGGAATTTTCTCTGTGACCGGGAACACTGTGGCAGTCGATCATCGCATGCTGCCGCCGTTGCTCCCCGTCGCTTTATCCTTGAACCACGCCGCCCGATGAGCGGTGAATGAGGAATGTATGAGCAAGACTAACGCTTCTTTGATGGCCCGCCGTACCGCCGCTGTTCCACGTGGTGTTGGCCAGATTCACCCGATCTTCGCCGATTCCGCGAAGAACGCGACCGTAACCGATGTTGAAGGTCGTGAGTTCATCGACTTCGCCGGCGGTATCGCCGTGCTGAACACCGGCCACGTGCACCCGAAAGTCATCGCCGCCGTGACCGAGCAGCTGAACAAGCTGACCCACACCTGCTTCCAGGTTCTGGCCTACGAGCCGTATGTGGAAGTGTGCGAAAAAATCAACGCCAAGGTCCCAGGTGATTTCGACAAGAAAACCCTGCTGGTGACCACCGGCTCCGAAGCCGTGGAAAACTCCATCAAGATCGCCCGTGCCGCCACTGGCCGTGCCGGCGTGATCGCCTTCACCGGCGCTTACCACGGTCGCACCATGATGACCCTGGGCCTGACCGGTAAAGTCGTGCCTTACTCGGCCGGCATGGGCCTGATGCCAGGCGGCATCTTCCGCGCGCTGTACCCGAACGAACTGCACGGTGTGAGCATCGACGATTCGATCGCTTCCATCGAACGCATCTTCAAGAACGACGCCGAGCCGAAAGACATCGCCGCGATCATCATCGAGCCGGTTCAGGGCGAAGGCGGTTTCTACGTCGCGCCTAAAGAGTTCATGAAGCGTCTGCGTGCCCTGTGCGACCAGCACGGCATCCTGCTGATCGCTGACGAAGTACAGACCGGCGCTGGCCGTACCGGTACGTTCTTCGCCATGGAGCAGATGGGCGTTGCTGCCGACCTGACCACCTTCGCCAAATCCATCGCTGGCGGCTTCCCGCTGGCCGGTGTGTGCGGCAAGGCCGAATACATGGACGCCATCGCTCCAGGCGGCTTGGGCGGCACCTATGCCGGTAGCCCGATCGCTTGCGCCGCGGCCCTGGCCGTGATGGAAGTGTTCGAAGAAGAGCACCTGCTGGATCGTTGCAAGGCTGTTGGCGAGCGTCTGGTAACCGGCCTGAAGGCCATCCAGGCCAAATACCCGGTGATCGGTGAAGTCCGTGCCCTGGGCGCGATGATCGCTGTCGAGCTGTTCGAAAACGGCGACAGCCACAAGCCGAACGCTGCAGCCGTGGCGTCGGTTGTGGCCAAGGCTCGCGACAAGGGTCTGATCCTGCTGTCTTGCGGCACCTACGGCAACGTTCTGCGCGTCCTGGTACCGCTGACCTCGCCGGACGAGCAACTGGACAAAGGCCTGGCGATCATCGAAGAGTGCTTCTCCGAGCTCTGATCCCCGGTGTGACCTGATCCACAAAAAACCCGCTTCGGCGGGTTTTTTCATGCCCCTGGAAACAGATCCCGCGCATTAGCGCTGTATCGAATGGCCAGCATTGGATAAGGTTCCTGCATTGCCAGGGAGAGCTGTATGACAACTGTCATTTTACCCGCCGTTCCAAGAGTCCTGATTGCCGAGGCCGACCCCTGGTCCCGGGATCTGCTCAAGGAAGTGTTATTGAACGTACGCTGCGATGCCCGGCTGGATCTGTGCGCCGATGGCCAGCAAGCGCTGGAGCTATTGGCCGCCCACCCCTATGACCTGGTGATCGCCGACTGGGAGTTGCCGGGCGTCGATGGCCTGAATGTCCTGCGCAATGTCCGTCAGCGCAAACGCAACCCGCCGCTGCCCTTCATCCTCATGAGCAGTCGCAACGACAGTGCCAGCGTGCGCGAGGCCTTGCCGCTGGTGCCGGCCGCGTACCTGACCAAGCCCCTGAATATGCAAAGCCTGACCCAACGGTTGCAGGGGTTGCTGCTGAACGCTGGCGAAGAAGTCTCGTGCGAAGTGCCGGCGCTGGCACCGGGCATGACGTTGTCGGTGTTTCTGGAGCGTCGCCGGGAATTGGCCGACGGCGCGCCGCTGATGACCGACGTGCAAGTGGCGGTCAAACGCAGCCTCAATCCCAACGGCCTCGACCTGACGGTGCTGGAAGACGAAATCCGCACCGATCCGCAGGTGACGGCCGTGTTGATCGCCGCTGCCAACAGCGCGGCCCAGCACCACGGCAGCGGTGTGCAAACCCTGTCCCAGGCGCTGCATCGCCTGGGCACCGGGCAGAGCATGAACCTGATTCTCGGCCTGGCGCTCAAGCGCAGTGCCCGGCTCAGCGATCCGCAATTGGCCGACTATGCCGAGCGCTACTGGGATCTATCGCTGCACACCGCCGAATACGCGCGAACCCTGGCGCGCCTGCTCGATCTGGATCAGGAGCGCTGTTATTGCGCCGGCATGTTGCATCGTCTCGGCGATCTGGCGTTGCTGCGCTGTTTGCAGGAATGGAAACAGGCCGGTGGCGAACTGGACGAGCAGGAGGAAGTGGGTGAAGCGCTGGTTGAATTTGGCGCGGCCTATGGTTCGGCCTTGCGCACGCGCTGGCGCCTGCCGCTGGAGTTGCGGGAGCTGATTGCGGCGGCCTACCAGCTCGGTGGCGGGGTTTACTCCCGCGAAGCGCTGGTGATGAACATGGCGGCGCAGATGGCGCGCCTGACCGAGCATGAGGGCATTGAGGCGCTGGCGAAGAGCCGGACGGCGCGGTTGCTCAAGATCGGTTTGCCGGAGTTGATGCGTTTGCGCAGGAAATAAGGGCGAACGCGATTCCCTGTGGGAGCGGGCTTGCTCGCGAAAGCGGAATGTCAGTCGACATAAAAGGTGACTGACACGGCCCCTTCGCGAGCAAGTCGGATCGCCGCACCGCCGCTCCCACATGGGGGCTGTGGTGACCTGTCAGGCAGTGACAATCCGGTTCTTGCCCTCGCGCTTGGCCCGGTACATCGCGGCATCCGCCCGGGAAAACAGGTTCTCCACGTTTTCGTCCGCGGCGCTCAGGCAGGTCAGGCCCTGGCTGACGGTGATGCCAAACGTCTGGCCTTCATGGGTGAAACGCATTCGCTGAATCTGCTGTTGCAAGCGTTCCGCTACTTGCAGGGCCATCTGCGGCGTACAGCCGGGAAACACCGCTGCGAACTCCTCACCGCCAATGCGCCCGAACAGGTCGCCACGACGCAACGCCGCGCGGCCGCTATCGGCGATGCATTGCAACACGTTGTCGCCTTCCTGGTGACCGTAGGTGTCGTTGATGATTTTGAAGTCATCGATGTCCAGCATCAGGAACGACAGCGGTTGGCCCCGTTGCCGGGCGTGTGCGAATTCCTGGTGGGCGCATTCGAAGAAATGCCGGCGATTGCTGCTTTGGGTCAGGGCGTCGGTGGTTGCCAGGCGATGCAGCTCGCTTTCCATCCGCTTCTTGTCGGTGATGTCTTCGGCGATGCCGACGATGATCACGGGTTGCCCCGGTTCGGCCTGGCGGTTGACGTAGCATTTGTCGCTGAGCCAGCGTACCTGGCCATCGGCGGCAATGATTCGATACTCGCGGTCTTCGACGGCGCCCTTGTCCAGCACCTCGGCCAGGCTGCGCTCGGCATAGTCCAGGTCGTCAGGGTAAATGCTGTCGCGCCATTGGTTGCAGTCGACCAGCAGCCGATCAGCCGAACGGCCAAAGATCCGTTCATAGGCGGGGCTGACGTAAAGCACCTGGCGGGTTTCCCAATCGAAGGCCCACAGCACCGCGTTGACGCTCATCAGCAAGGTATTGAGCAACTGTTCGCGTTCGCTCAGGCGTGCGACTTCGCCTTGGGCATGCATCAGCGCTATCAGGGTCTGCGCGGCCTCGGGCCCATGTGACGGAGATGAGTCTTGCAGGTTTTTCTGGGCCATCGACACAAATCTCAAAGGGCATGCCGCGTGTTAGTTCGCGGCCAACACCAAGCCCGCCGGGGATGGCGAAGTGTCTTTGAGATAGGGCTTTTCGGGTGAAGTTCCCACCCTTTGTCACGAGAGAGCTGGCTCCCGCCGGGCGGTACTGATGGCGCGATATTGCAGTCACACCACATAACCCAGTGGGAGCGAGCAAGCTCGCTCCCACTGGGTTTTTCAGACAGCGGCAGGGCGCAGGGAGTAGGTCTTCAACTGATCGGCGAAGTCGCGCAGGGATTGAATCCCGCTGGCTTCGGCTTCGTGTACCCAGTCCTTGATGGCCGCCAGCATGTCGTGACCATTTGAGCTGGTCTTGACCCAGATCTGCTGCAGGGCCAGGCGTTTCTCGTAAATTACCTTCAGCGCCTGACTGTGCTCGAGCATGTTCTGGATGCGTACATGGTGTTTGTCATCCAGCAGGCTGGTCTCCCGCGAAAGCAGGCGCTTGGCCCGGTGGAACTGGTGGCGTACCGAGTGATCGACCTTTTCCAGCTCTTGCTTGACCAGCGGGCCGATCACCAATTTGCGGTACTGGGCCATGATCTGGAAGCGGTTGTTGAGGATCGCCATGGCGGTGTCCATGTCCAGGTTGCCCTTGCCTTCGACGCGATGGGCAATCGGTGCAACCCGCTGAACCTTGGCCAGGCGCAGGAAGCTGAAGACTTTAATCCACGCCCAGCCCAGGTCGAATTCCCACTTCTTCACCGACAATTTTGCCGAGTTAGGGTAGGTGTGATGGTTGTTATGCAGTTCTTCGCCGCCAATCAGGATGCCCCAAGGCACCAGGTTGGTCGCCGCATCGCGGCATTCGAAGTTGCGGTAGCCGATGGCATGGCCCAGGCCATTGACCACGCCGGCGGCCCACACCGGAATCCACATCATCTGGATGGCCCAGATGGTGATGCCGATGGTGCCGAACAGCAGCAGGTCGATAACACCCATGATCGCGATGCCCAGCAGCGGGTATCGGCTGTAGAGGTTGCGCTCGATCCAGTCTTCGGGGCAGTTCTTGCCGTAGATGCGCAGGGTCTCGGGGTTTTCCGCTTCGGCGCGGTACAACTCGGCGCCTTTGCGCAGCACCGTGGACAAACCCTTGATGACCGGGCTGTGCGGGTCATCGACGGTCTCGCATTTGGCGTGATGCTTGCGGTGGATGGCGGTCCACTCGCGGGTGTTCTGCGCCGTGGTCAGCCACAGCCAGAAACGGAAGAAATGCTTGAGCCCCCCATTCAGCTCCAGGGAGCGATGGGCGGAGTAACGATGCAGATAGACCGTGACGGCGATGATCGTGACGTGGGTCATCAGCAGGGTGACTGCTACCAGCGACCAGGGCGACAAGCCAAGAAAACCTTCGTACCACATAGGCTGTAGGGCCCTCGATAAAGAAAAAACAGCCGTTGCATTATCACTAAGCCCACACAGAAAACCAGTCGCCCTTTCAGATAAGAGTGGCTGGATGTGTCTTTCAACTATAATTCCAAACTTTTTGTAGGGACATGGATTGCCGGATGTCTGCCACCTATCGCGATGCCTTGCGCGCAGCGCTGCTCTATCTGTTGCTTTCTGTGGTTTGGCTGCAGATCAGTGGCTATTTATTAAACAGTTTCTTCGATAGCTCTGCCGAGCGACTGCGATGGCAACTGATCAACGGTTATGTCTGGGTGCTGTTCAGCGCCGGGTTGATCTTCATTGCCCGGGCGCGGCTGCTGCGGTGTCTGGGTATCGGCGCCAAACTGCGTGAGCGCGATGCCGACCGCATGCGCTTGCGCCAGGCAGCGGCCGTGTTCGACTGCACCCGCGAAGGCGTGCTGGTTACCAATCGGGAAGGCCTGATCATCCATGTAAACCGGGCGTTCATGGAAATCACCGGTTACGGGTGTGAGGACGTGCTGGGACAGCGGCCCAACCTGTTCAAGTCCGGGCGACATTCCCCTGAGTTCTATCAGGTGATGTTTGCCTCGCTCGCCAGTGTCGGGGAGTGGAGTGGGGAAATCTGGAACCGGCGTAAAAGCGGCGAAATTTACCCGCAATGGCAAACGATCCGCCTGATCCATGACGATTTCGGCCGGCCGAGCGAATATGTGGCGGTGTTTTCCGACATCAGTGCAATCAAGAACTCCGAACACGAACTGATGCGCCTGGCGCACCACGATCCGCTGACCGACCTGCCGAACCGCCTGCTGTTCACCGACCGCGCCGAACAGGCCCTGGCCTCGGCACAGGTGCACAAGCGTGGCTGCGCGCTGCTGATGATCGATCTCGATCACTTCAAGATGATCAACGACAGCCTCGGGCACAGCATTGGCGACCAGTTGCTCAAGGCTGTGGCCGAGCGCCTGGACGCCATGTTCGGTCCGGGCATCACCTTGGCCAGGCTGGGCGGAGATGAGTTCGCCATACTTGCCGAAAGCTGTCCGCAACTGGTTCAGGCCGCTGCGTTGGCCCAGCGGATCATCGATGGTCTTAAAGAGCCGTTTCTTATTGATGGGCACCCACTGTCCATCAACACCAGCATCGGCATCAGCCTGTTCCCCAGCGATGCCTTGAGTGTCGAGCAACTGCTGCGCAATGCCGACTCTGCACTGTTCAAGGCCAAGAGCACGGGGCGCAATGATTATGCCCTGTACACCGAAGAGCTGACGGCCCATGCCCAGCAACGGGTGGAGATCGCCTTCGAGTTGCGCCGTGCCCTGGAACGGCAAGAGCTGCGGGTCCATTACCAGCCGGTTCACGACCTCAAGACCAGCCGCCTGATTGGCGTCGAGGCGCTGGTGCGTTGGCAGCACCCGCAGCGGGGCCTGGTGTCGCCGGCGGAATTCATTCCGGTCGCCGAACGAACCGGTCTGATTGCTGAAATCGATGCCTGGGTCATGGCGCAGGCGTGCCGGCAGATGTGCCAGTGGCAGCAGGGCGGGGTGGTGTTGTCGTTTGTCGCGGTCAACGTTTCTTCGCGCCTGTTCGCCCGCCGTGAGCTGTATCGGCAGGTGGCGCAGGTCTTGCGTGAAACCGGGCTGGAACCGGCGTTTCTGGAGCTGGAAGTTACCGAAAGCGCGGTGATGGAGGACCCGGAGGTCGCGCTGGAGCAGATGCATCGCCTGCGCGAACTGGGTGTGCGCCTGGCCATCGACGACTTTGGCACCGGTTATTCATCGCTGCTGCGACTCAAGCGTCTGCCGGTACAAAAGTTGAAAATCGACCAGGGCTTCGTCGCCGGATTGCCGTGGGATGAGGATGATGCAGCGATTTCGCGGGTGATCATTGCCCTGGCCCAGAGCATGGGTATGCAGGTGCATGCCGAGGGGATCGAGCAGGTCGAACAGGCAGCTTTCCTCCTCGAGCAGGGGTGTGATCTGGGTCAGGGTTACTGGTTCGGGCGGCCGGTGTCGGCGGCGCAGCTCGATTGGATGCATGCGCCGGTGATCGGATAGGCGCAAACCCTGTGGGAGGTTTTTTGGTGTGTCTGAAAAGGGGTGATTCACCTCAAGCCCTTGTCCCTTCAGTTAATCTCTTCTGGTTATATAAACATTCTTAAATAGTCTTTTTAAGAATATCTACACCTCTCTAGTATTGCTCTCAAGCCGCAAGCAGTGCCGACACTGCGAGGCAACCTCTCAGTTGAAGGAGCAGCAATATGAGCGCATCCCTGCGTAGCGTCGACGGTCAAGACGAAGCCACCATCCTGCGTGAAATCCAGAGTGCCCTGCGCGATCTGCGCTTTGGTGCCGTGGAAATCACCGTGCACAACGCCCAGGTGGTGCAGATCGAGCGCAAAGAAAAATTCCGTTTGCAGCAGCCGGGCAACAAGTCGGGCTGAAGGGGATCGCAGCCTGCGGCAGCTCCTACAGAAGCACGCAATCACCTGTAGGAGCTGCCGAAGGCTGCGATCTTTGAACCGGCAACGCGATTCCAGAAATCCATAAAAAAGCCAACAAACCAAGAATTCCAGGAGCTTTCACCATGTCGTCGATTCGTCATTTCGCTTTGGCCGCCCTGGCCAGCGCCCTTTTTGCCGGTTCCGCCGTTGCCAAGGACTACGAGTTGCTCAACGTGTCGTACGACCCGACCCGCGAGCTGTACCAGGACTACAACGCCGAGTTCATCAAGTTCTGGCAGAAGGATCACGCGGGCGACACCGTGAAGGTCCAGCAATCCCACGGCGGTTCGGGCAAGCAAGGCCGTGCGGTGATCGATGGCCTGCGTGCCGACGTCGTGACCCTGGCCCTGGCCGGTGATATCGACGAAATCGCCAAGCTCGGCAAAACCCTGCCGGCCGACTGGCAAAAACGCCTGCCGGACGCCAGCACGCCCTACACCTCGACCATCGTGTTCCTGGTGCGCAAGGGCAACCCTAAAGGCATCAAGGACTGGGGCGACCTGGTCAAGAATGACGTCTCGGTGATCACGCCGAACCCGAAAACCTCCGGCGGTGCACGCTGGAACTTCCTCGCGGCCTGGGCCTATGGCTTGAAAGCCAATGGCGGCGACGAAGCCAAGGCCAAGGAATACGTACAAACCCTGTTCAAGCACGTGCCAGTGCTGGATACCGGCGCTCGCGGCTCGACCATTACCTTCGTCAACAACGGTCAGGGTGATGTATTGCTGGCCTGGGAAAACGAAGCCTTCCTGGCCCTGAAAGAAGAGGGCGGCGCCGACAAGTTCGACATCGTCGTGCCTTCGCTGTCGATTCTCGCCGAGCCACCGGTGGCGGTGGTCGACAAGAACGCCGAGAAAAAGGGCAACGAGCAGATCGCCGAAGCTTACCTCAAGCACCTGTACAGCCCGGCCGGCCAGGAAATCGCGGCGAAGAACTTCTATCGTCCACGTGACAAGGACGTGGCCGCCAAGTACGCCCAGCAGTTCCCGAAACTGGAACTGGTGAGCATCGACAAGGACTTCGGCGGCTGGAAAACCGCACAGCCGAAATTCTTCAATGACGGAGGCGTGTTCGACCAGATCTATCAGGCGCAGTAATCTTAAATAGCCATCAACGAGCCCCGGATTCACCTCCGGGGCTCAGTGCGTTCTCAACCAAGGACTTTTATGTCGCGTCGTATCTCCCCCGTCATACCCGGCTTCGGGCTGACGCTGGGCTACACCTTGGTGTACCTCAGCCTGATTGTGCTCATACCACTGGCGGCAATGTTCGTGCATGCCGCTCAACTCACCTGGGATCAGTTCTGGGCAATCATCTCGGCGCCACGGGTGCTGGCCGCGCTTAAGCTCAGCTTCGGCACCGCCCTGTGTGCCGCGATCATCAACGGCATCATCGGCACGCTGTTGGCTTGGGTATTAGTGCGCTATACCTTCCCTGGACGAAAAGTGATCGATGCAATGATCGACTTGCCGTTCGCATTGCCCACGGCGGTGGCCGGTATTGCACTGACAGCGTTGTACACCCCTACCGGTCTGGTGGGTCAGTTTGCAGCGGATCTGGGTTTCAAGATCGCCTACACCCCCCTGGGCATCACCCTTGCCCTCACTTTTGTGACACTTCCATTCGTAGTACGTACCGTACAGCCAGTATTGGCGGATATTCCCCGTGAAGTGGAAGAAGCGGCGGCGTGCCTGGGTGCAAAACCCTTGCAGGTCTTTCGCCATATCCTGCTGCCGGCACTGCTTCCGGCATGGCTCACCGGTTTCGCCTTGGCCTTTGCCCGCGGGGTCGGCGAGTACGGTTCGGTGATTTTCATCGCCGGCAACATGCCGATGAAAACCGAGATTCTGCCGCTGCTGATCATGGTCAAGCTCGACCAATACGATTACACCGGCGCTACCTCCATTGGTGTACTGATGCTGGTGGTTTCCTTCGTCCTGTTGCTGCTGATCAACTTGTTGCAGCGGCGCATCGAAACCCCATAAGGAGGCGCACCCATGTCCCAATCGTCTATTGCTGCCGCTTCCTCGAACGCTGCCCGTCGTGGCAGTGCGACTTCGCGGCGAATCCTGATCGGCCTTGGCTGGCTGATTTTTGCGCTGTTCCTGTTGTTGCCGCTGTTCATCGTGGTGTCCCAGGGCCTGAAGCTCGGCCTCGGGGCGTTCTTCACTGCGATCTTCGAGCCGGACGCGCTGTCGGCACTGAAGCTCACGGTCATCGCCGTACTGATCTCCGTGCCGCTGAACCTGGTGTTTGGTGTCAGCGCCGCCTGGTGCGTGAGCAAGTACTCGTTCCGCGGCAAGAGCATGCTGGTGACTTTGATCGACCTGCCGTTCTCGGTGTCGCCGGTGATCGCCGGTCTGGTCTATGTGCTGATGTTCGGCGCCCAGGGCCTGTTCGGCCCATGGCTGCAGGACCACGACATCCAGATCGTCTTCGCCCTGCCGGGCATCGTGCTGGCGACGATCTTCGTTACCGTGCCGTTCGTGGCTCGTGAGCTGATCCCGCTGATGCAGGAGCAAGGCACCCAGGAAGAGGAGGCCGCGCGCCTGCTAGGGGCCAACGGCTGGCAGATGTTCTGGCACGTCACCGTGCCCAACATCAAATGGGGCCTGATCTACGGCGTGGTGTTGTGTACCGCGCGGGCCATGGGGGAATTCGGTGCGGTGTCGGTGGTTTCCGGGCACATTCGCGGGGTGACCAACACCCTGCCGTTGCACGTCGAGATCCTCTACAACGAATACAACCACGTGGCCGCGTTCGCCGTGGCGAGCCTGTTGCTGATCCTGGCGCTCTTCATCCTGCTGCTCAAGCAGTGGAGCGAAAACCGTATTAACCGCCTGCGCGCCAGCGCCGCGGAGGAATAATTCATGTCGATCGAAGTGCGTAACGTCAGCAAGAATTTCAACGCGTTCAAGGCGCTGGACAACATCAGCCTGGACATCCAGAGCGGTGAACTCGTCGCGTTGCTCGGCCCGTCGGGTTGCGGCAAGACCACACTGCTGCGGATCATCGCCGGCCTGGAAACCCCGGACCGGGGCAACATCGTGTTCCACGGTGAAGACGTTTCCGGCCATGACGTGCGGGATCGCAACGTCGGTTTCGTGTTCCAGCACTACGCCTTGTTCCGCCACATGACGGTGTTCGACAACGTCGCGTTCGGCCTGCGCATGAAGCCGAAAAACCAGCGCCCGAGCGAAAGCCAGATCGCAACCAAGGTTCACGAACTGCTGAACATGGTGCAACTGGACTGGTTGTCGGATCGCTATCCGGAGCAACTCTCCGGCGGTCAGCGCCAGCGCATTGCCCTGGCCCGAGCGCTGGCGGTGGAGCCGAAAGTGCTGCTGCTCGACGAGCCCTTCGGCGCTCTCGACGCCAAGGTTCGTAAAGAACTGCGCCGCTGGTTGGCGCGTTTGCACGAAGACATCAACCTGACTTCGGTGTTCGTGACCCATGACCAGGAAGAAGCGATGGAAGTCGCCGACCGTATCGTGGTGATGAACAAGGGTGTGATCGAGCAGATCGGTTCACCGGGTGACGTCTACGAAAACCCGGCCAGCGATTTCGTCTATCACTTCCTCGGTGACTCCAACCGTCTGCACCTGGGCGAAGACAAGCACGTGCTGTTCCGCCCGCACGAGGTGTCGCTGTCACGCCATGAGCTGGAGGATCACCACGCGGCTGAAGTGCGCGATATCCGTCCGTTGGGCGCGACGACACGGGTGACGTTGAAGGTCGAGGGGCAGAGCGATCTGATCGAAGCCGAAGTGGTCAAGGATCACGACAGCCTGGTTGGTTTGGCAAAAGGCGAGACGTTGTTCTTCAAGCCGAAGGTCTGGCAGAAGGTCGCCAACATCTAAGGTCAAAAGATCGCAGCCTGCGGCAGCTCCTACAGTGGTACAGCTTTCCTCTGTAGGAGCTGCCGCAGGCTGCGATCCGTTAAAGCGGCCTAAGCCGCCGCATTTTTGCGATTGACCCGCACCCCACCCGCCCGCGCCTCAATCTGCTCTTTGAGCTCATGCCGCATCCCCAGCATGAAGGCCAGTTCAGCCACCACGAACAGCGGCCCGACAATCAACCCGGTCACGTCATCGACAAATGCCGGTTTGCGCCCTTCGTAGTGATGGCCGACAAACTGGATCGCCCAGCCGATCACGAACATCGCCACGCCGCTGCCCAGCCAGACCAGCGTGCTTTGCTGCGCCAGCGCATGGCCTGCCCACACCGACAGCCCGAGCAATACCGTCATCAACACGCCCAGGCGCAACTCCAGGCGCAGGTAAAACCATGCCGATGCCAGCGAAACGAGCACCGCCGGAGACAGCCACGCGCCGCCCATGGACCATTCCGGCCGAGACAGCAACACCGCGACGGCCACCACGATCAGCGGAATGCCGATAAAGTGCGAGGCGATGTTGCGCGGGTCACGGTGGTAGGCGGCGTATTGACTGAGGTGGTCGACGAGGCTTTTCATTGTTGTTCTCCTGTGGGGTGATTGATCATGCCCCGGGGTTACTTCCCGCTCTGTCAGCCAGGCGACAATCTCTAGGAGTTTTCATGGATATGCAGGTCTGGCGTCCACGCCTGATGAGCGGTCAGTGGTTCAGCCATTTGCCTGTTTCCCTACAGGATAGCCTGCTGTCGGCGGCCAGGCTGCGGCGCCTGTCGCCGGGCCAGCGGCTGTTCAAGCGTGGCGATCCGCCCTGTGGTCTGTACGCAGTGCTTGAGGGCGCGGTGCGCGTCGGTGCCGTGAGCGAGCAGGGCAAGGAAGCATTGCTGAGCCTGGTGGAGCCGCCGCACTGGTTCGGTGAAATCTGCCTGTTCGACGGTCAGCCGCGCACCCACGATGCCTGCGGCGTGGGCCAGTGCACGCTGCTGCACATCCCCCAGAACACCTTGCTGGCGCTGCTCGACGAGCATCCGCGGCACTGGCGGCAACTGGCATTGCTGATGAGTCAGAAATTACGCATGACCTTCATCAACCTCGAACAACTGAGCCTGTTGCCGGCCCCGGCCCGGCTGGCGCACCGCTTGCTGATGATCGCCGAAGGCTATGGCGAGACCGCCCCACCGCGCCGCGTCCTGCAACTGCCACAGGAGCAGCTTGCCGCCATGTTGTCGCTGTCGCGCCAGACCACCAACCAGATCCTCAAGGAGTTGCAGGGGCAGGGGATCATCGGGCTGAGTTACGGCGAAATTGAAATCCTTGATGCTGCCCGATTGCGGGAACTGGCCACAATCTGAAACTCGACGCATATCCCTTGTGGGAGCGAGCTTGCTCGCGATGACAGTGTGTCAGTCTCCAGGTATGTCGACTGACAGTCCGCTATCGCGAGCAAGCTCGCTCCCACAGGGGATCTGGGTGAATCAGAGATTTGTGGTCACCGAAAAAACTGTGGGAGCGAGCTTGCTCGCGATGGGGGCAGATCAGCCAACTCACTGTCCGGATCAATCACTGCAACCCATCCCGAAACTGCCCAGGCGTCATCCCCGTCCAGCGCTTGAACGCACGGCTGAAACTGCTGGTGTCGGCAAACCCGAGCAGATAACTGATCTCACTCAGCGACACCTGCGGGTCGCGCAGGTGCAGCAGGGCGAGGTTTTCGCGGCTTTCATTGAGCAGCGTGTCGAACCGGCAGCCTTCATCGGCCAGGTGCCGTTGCAGGCTGCGCAGGCTCAGGTGCAGGGCCTTGGCGATGTGCTCGGCGCTGGGTTCGCCTTCGGGCAGTTGTTCTTCGATGGCGTCGCGGACCTTGCGCTCCCACGTCAGCGGCTTGAGTTGCGCCAGGGTGCGCTTGAGCACGGTTTCGTTGTGTTCGGCCAACTCCGGGTTGGCGTCGTCCAGGTGGCTGTCGAAGTCGATGAGGGCGAACTCCAGTCGGTCTTCGTCGGCACCGAAGTGCACGGGCGAGCGAAAGACTTTATGCCATTGATGCGCGTCTGCCGGCTCCGGACGGCGCAGGTAGGTCGCCAACGGCGCGTAATCACGACCCAGGCGATTGCGGCAGGTGCGCACGTAAATCGCCATGAACGCATCGATGGCTTCAAAGGCCGGGGCCGGGTTGCCCAGCGGAATTTTCAGACTGAAACAGTAGCGATCCTCGGCGCGGGTCAGTTCCAGTTCCAGGGCGTCGCTGACCACCTGGTAATAGCGCACGATGCGCTCGAACACTTCCCGCAGGCTGCCGCTGGCCACCAGCGCATAACCCAGCGCATGGAAAGTGGTCGGGCTGACGAAACGCGACACCCGCAAACCGATCGCCGGGTCGCCGCTGGCCTGCACCGCCAGATTCCACAGGTACGTAGTGCCCGACAGTGGGTAGCGCGCGTTCGGGTCGTCCATCAATTGTGGGTCGAGCCCCGCTTGCTGGCACAGGGCGGTGCTGTCGATGCCCAGGGCATCGAGTTGCTTGCGCAGGGCACGGGTCCAGCTGGCGAGGGAGGTCGGTTCAGTCATGCTGATTGGCGCTTCCAGTCAACAGGTTGGCGTTCTCGGCTACCGCGTTGCGAGGCTTCGCAAGGCAGGATGCAACCATCAATAACCAGAGGATGGAAGCATGGACGGTACTTCTGCAAGTCCCCAGCGACTGAATGCAGCCCAACGATCAGCACATATTCGCCAAGTGGTGCTGGCCAGAGGCGTCGCATTGCGCGAGCAATACCCGATTCTCAAGCACCAGGACGCCCTCGGCGCGGGCATTCTGGCCTTCGCCGTGGCCGGCATGGTTGGTTCGGCGACGCTCTACATGACCGGGCACATGGCGTGGTGGGCGTGCCTGTTGCTCAACGCTTTTTTCGCCTCGTTGACCCATGAGCTGGAACACGACCTGATCCACAGCATGTATTTTCGCAAGCAGAAGGTGCCGCACAACCTGATGATGGGGTTGGTGTGGCTGGCGCGGCCGAGCACTATCAATCCGTGGATTCGCCGCCATCTGCACCTCAATCACCACAAGGTATCGGGCTCTGAAACCGACATGGAAGAACGCGCCATCACCAACGGCGAGCCATGGGGCATCGCGCGATTATTGATGATTGGCGACAACATGATGTCGTCGTTCATCCGTATGCTGCGGGCCAGGACCTGGGCGCAAAAGATCAGCATCGTCCAGCGCACCCTGAAGGTCTACGCACCGCTGGCGCTGATGCATTGGGGCGCGTGGTACGTGTTTCTCGGTTTCCACGCAGCGAACGGCGTTGCGCATCTGGTGGGCGCACCGATCGAGTGGTCGGCGACCACGTTGTCGGTGATGCAGGTGATCGACATCGCGGCGGTGGTGATCATCGGCCCCAATGTATTGCGCACGTTCTGCCTGCACTTCATCAGCTCGAACATGCACTACTACGGTGACGTGGAACCGGGCAACGTGATGCAGCAGTGCCAGGTGCTAAACGCGTGGTGGCTGTGGCCGTTGCAGGCGTTCTGCTTCAACTTCGGCAGCAGCCACGGGATCCATCACTTTGTGGTGAAGGAACCGTTCTACATCCGTCAGTTGACTGTGCCGGTGGGACACAAGGTGATGCGCGAGATGGGTGTGCGGTTCAATGATTTCGGCACGTTTGCGCGGGCTAACCGGTTTGAGGGCAGGGAAGAAGTGGCTGTGCAAAAGGTGCGTACAGTCGGGGCTTGATTGGGTGTGTTTGATGGCCCCATCGCGAGCAAGCTCGCTCCCACAGGGTTTGTCGGTGTGAATGCGATCTTTGCATCACATCGGCCACTGTGGGAGCGAGCTTGCTCGCGATAGCGGTATATCAGGCAATATCAATCCGGCTGAAACGGCGACTCACTCAGGATCACCCCAGTCTCATCCACATACCGCTGCCAATGCTCGATCAAGGCACTGAGCTTTTCCGGCTGACTCGACGCCAAGTCGTGAATCTCCCCCGGATCATTGCCCAGATCGTACAGCTGCCAGGTTGCCGGCCCCACCGGTCCCGGGATGTACACTGCCTTCCATTGCCCTTGCCGAATCGCCCGTCGTCCGAACAATTCCCACCCGGTGACGGTGTGCTCGTCATGCACTTGCGCCGTCTCGCCCGACAGGAACCCAAGCCACGACTTGCCGCGAACTTCTGCCACGGGTTTGCCGTGCCATTGCTTGCCCGGATGGCGCACGCCGGCGAGGTCGAGAATGGTCGGCGTGATGTCCATCACCGTGCCAAACCCGTGGCTGATCTGTCCCTTGAGCGGCAGCTGCGGATAGTGCACCAGCGCCGGAACACGGATCCCGCCTTCGGTGGTGAAGGCTTTGAACAGCCGCGACGGCGCGGTCGCCACTTGCGCCCAGTTCGGCCCGTACCAGACGTAGGAGTTGGCGCGGCCGATGTTGTCCAGGCTGTTGTCGTAATGCTGGTTGAGATAGGTCAGCAACTGCGGGCCGAATTTCGGAAAGGCCTCCAGCAACGCCCCTTCGGCGCCGTTATCGGACATGAACAGGATGAAGGTGTTGTCCAGTTGCCCCTGCTGGCGCAAGTAATCGACGACGCGCCCAATGTTCCAGTCCATGCGTTCGACCATCGCCGCGTAGACCTCCATGGCCCGCGCCGAAATCTGCCGTTGCTCGTCGCTCAGGGCATCCCATTGTGCAGTCAACTGGATCAACGGATGGGGCTCGACATCGGCTTCGATCAACCCCAGGTTCTTGAGCTTTTCCAAGCGCTCAAGTCGCAGTACTTCAGGGCCGGCGTCATAGCGCCCGCGGTACTTTTCCACCACCTCGGCCGGCGCCTGCAGCGGCCAGTGAGGTGCGGAAAACGGCAGGTAGGCGAAGAACGGTCGAGTCTGATCACGCTCCTTGAGGTATTGCAGCAGCTTGTCGCCAAAGGCATCGGAGGAATAGAAATCCTTGGGCAGCTCATCGATGAATTGGTCGTCTTCGATGTACAGCGCCGGGGTGGATTTCAGCAGCCGTGGCGTCGTTTCATCGTAGGTCGGCTCGAAGCCGTAATGGTTGGCCGCGCCGGGCAACAGCGAAAACGAACGCTCGAAACCCCGGGCGTGGGGCGCAAGTTCTGCGGTCAGGCCCAGGTGCCATTTGCCGCTCATCAAGGTCTGGTAACCGGCCTCGCGCAGCAGCTCGGGCAGGGCGACCACGCGATCATTCAGGTGTCCTTCGTAACCCGGTTTGCCGATCAGGTCCGGGGTCAATGCTTCGGCCATGGTGCCGATGCCGGCGATGTGGTGATCGGTGCCGGTGAGCAGCATTGAACGGGTCGGCGAGCAGGTTGGCGCGGTGTGGAAATCGGTCAGGCGCAGGCCATTGTTGGCCAATGCATCGAGGTTCGGTGTGTTGATTTCGCCACCGAAGGCGCCGATGTCGGAAAAGCCCAGGTCGTCGGCCAGGATCACTAGAAAGTTGGGACGTTGCGGCATCAAGAATTTCCTTTTTCAGTAGGCAATGAAGGACAGCGGCAGATCGCGGACCTGCACCGGCACCGGGGGCTGGTAGTGATCGTCGCTGGTGAGTTCGTGAAGCAGCTCTTCGCGCAGATGGTGGAAGTCGAAACTGCTGCGCTGGCGCGGATGGGGCAGGGCAATGTCGACCACTTGCTTGATCCGCCCCGGACGCGGCTCCATCACCACTACGCGGTCGGCGAGGAAGATCGCTTCCTCGACATCGTGGGTGACCAGCACTGTGGTGATTTTTGCCCGGGCGCGGATCGCCAGCAGTTCGTCCTGCATCTGCTGGCGAGTCAGCGCATCGAGGGCGCCGAAAGGTTCGTCCAGCAGCAGAATCCGTGGGCTGGCCACCAGGCCGCGAGCGATGGCCACGCGCTGCGCCATGCCGCCGGAGAGTTGGTGCGGATAGGCGCGGGCGAAGTCGCCCAGGCCCACCAGTTCGATGAAGTCATGGATGCGCTTGTGCTTTTGCGCAGCGCTCAAGGGCTCGTTGACCAGGCCCAGGCCGATGTTGTCAGCCACGCTCAGCCACGGGAACAAGCGGTGTTCCTGAAAGACGATGCCACGCTCGCCGCCGATGCCGGTGACGGCTTTTCCGTCGACGCTGATCTGCCCGCGAAACTGCGTATCGAGGCCCACCAGCAAACGCAGCAAAGTGGATTTGCCGCAACCGCTGGAGCCGACGATGGCGACGAACTCGCCCTCGGCGATGTCCAGGTTGAATTCGCGAATGGCCTCAAGTGTGAAGCCGTCGACGTCGAAGGTTTTACCCACGTGATTGAAGCTGACAATCGGTGCGTTCATGCGTGTCTCCAGCGAGTGGCGCGGATTTCCAGGCGTTGGCCAATGAGGTTGAGCAGGGCACCGGTCAGACCCACCAGCAGCATGCCGGCCATGATCAGGTCCATGCGCAGCAGTTGCTGGGCGCCGATCATCTGGCTGCCGATGCCGCCGTTGGACGGCATGAAGTACTCGGCGCCGATGGTGCCGAGCCAGGCGTAGATCAGGCTCAGCCTTAGCCCTGCAAAAATTCCCGGGGCCGCGCCTGGTAGCACCAGTCGACCGAGGCGCTGGCGCAGGTTCAGGCGCAACACCTGCGCGGCTTCGTTGAGTTGTGGTGAGAGGTTGGCGACGCTGCGTTGGGTGGCGATGAACAGTGGGAAAAAGGCGGCGAGGGCAACGAACACCCACTTGGCCAATTCCCCCAGACCGAACCACGCGGTGAGCAGCGGCACCCAGGCGAAAATGGCGATCTGGCGGATGGCGGCGAGGGTGGGGCCGAGCACCCGGTCACTGGTGCGCGACAACCCCAGCAACAGCCCCAAGGCAAAACCGAGCCCGCCACCGAGCAGCAATCCGCCAAGTGTTCGGCCCAGGCTCAGGGCCATGCCGCCAAGCAGTGTGCCGTCGAGCAAACCGTCCTTTGTGGTCTGCAGGACGGCCAGCGGGGTGACCAGAATGTTCGCGTCAATCCATTGCTGATCCGAGGTCAGTTGCCACAATGCCAGAAGCGCCAGTGGCAGCAGCCACGGCTGCAATCGCTGCCAGCCTTGATAACGCGGCCCGCGACGGATTTCGGCGGTGGCCGGGTGCGGCCAGTGCACCAGTTTCCTGTCCAGCAGACCGATGCCGCGATCCATCACCACGCCGATCAGGCCGATCACCACGATGCACACGAACACGATGTCGAGCATGAACAGCTGCCGCGCCCAGACCATCAGGTAGCCGATGCCTTCACTGGAAGCGAGCAGTTCGACAGCGAGCAATGAAGTCCAGCCGGCGGCCAGCGCGAGGCGCACACCGGCCATGAAGGCCGGCAGCGCGGCAGGCAGCACCAGGCGGCGGATCAACAGGTGCCTGGGCAGGCGCAACACGGCGGCGGCTTCGCGCAGCTTGGGTTGTGCATCGCGTACACCGACCAGCGTATGCAGGGTTACCGGCACCACAATGGCCTTGATCAGCACCACCAGCTTCAGCACTTCCCCTATGCCGAAAAACACCATGAACAACGGAATCCAGGCCAAGGTCGGGACTTGGGCCAACCCGGCGAAGGTTGGAAATACCAGGCGCTCCAGTCGACGACTGAAACCCAGTGCCGCACCCAAAACAGCACCGGCGCTGATCCCGGCCAGCAGTCCCCAGAACAAGCGTTGCAGGCTGATCCACAAATGGCTCCACAACTCGCCTTGGGACAGTTCCACCGCGCTGTTCCAGACCAGGCTCGGCGCCGGCAGGATCTGCTCGCTCATCCAGTGATTGCGGCTGGCGAGCCACCAGAGCGTGAACAGGGTGATCGGCAGCAACCAAGGCAACAGGCGACGATTCAGGCTGGGCCAGAGGCGCTGGTTTTCCAGTGGTGGCGCGGCCAGCGGCAGGCTGAGAAGAGAAACACGGGCCATGGATGACCTCCGTTGTCGGCGTATGCAAAAACGATCTATAAAAAACAAAATCAATGCTATTGAGAAATAAGCAAAGCCATTTAAGGCCTCCAGTTCAGCTGCATCCAATGCATTCGAAGAATATTTTCGATGCCGTTACTGCATACCTGTCCAAGAGCCCCGGATGCGTTGATTTAGATCTAAATGGTCTAAAAATGTGAATTTATAGTATTTAAGTGTTGGTTCCACTTCGGCCTACTTTCGGCTCCTCAACGCCCGTTGCCCCAAGGAGCCGCACCCATGAACCTTCCCTTCAAACGTGTCATCAGTCTGTTCGCCGCACCGGCCCTGGCGGGGCTGCTGGCTTTTACGGCCAACGCCGATGAGCTCAAGGAAATCCGCATCGCCGTGCCGGACCTGAGTGCCGGGACCCAGCACAGTGGTGGCGGGGTCGTGGATGTGCTGCGTGATCAACAGATCTTCGAAAAGGCTTTCGCCGATCAAGGCATCAAGATTCAGTGGAGCTTCTTCAAGGGCGCAGGCCCGGTGATCAACGAAGCGTTCGCCAACGGTCAGGTGGACCTGGCCTACCTCGGCGATCTGGCGGCCATCATCGGCAAGTCCAATGGCCTGGATACGCGACTGCTCAGTGCCTCGGCGCGCGGGGTGAAGCATTACCTGGGCGTGGTGCCGGGGTCGGGGATCAAGACCCTGCACGACCTCAAGGGCAAACGGGTGGCCATCTTCCGTGGCACCGCCAGCCAGTTGTCCTTCGATGCAGCGCTGGCCAGCCAGGGGTTGAGCGAGAAGGACGTGAAAGTCATCAACCTCGACTTCAACGCGGCAGTCGCGGCGCTGGCGGCGAAGCAGATCGATGCCTCGTGGGGCGGTTCCGGGCTGACGGCGCTGCAAGCCAAGGGGCTGGCCGAGTTGCCGCTCAATACCAAGGATCTGGGCGGTGCCGGCAGTGTGCAGGCGGTATTGATAGGGACCGGAAAGTTTGTCGAGGCGCATCCGGAGGCGGTGGCGAAACTGCTCAAGGCCCAACAGCAGGCCGTAGAGTGGCTGACCCAGGACAGCAACAAGGACGCCTACATTCAACTGGTGTCCGGGCTGGCGAGTTATCCACCGGTAATTCTTTCTCAGGATTTGAAGGATCAGAAACTGAGCGAGGTGTTCCCGTCGACGCTCGATCCGGTGTTCCTTGGCAAATTGCAGGATGCCGTGGATCTGGCTTCGCAGCAGAAGCTGATTCGCAAGCCATTCAAGGTGAGTGATTGGGTGGCGCCGGAGTTGGCTGCGGCCAGGCTTTAAATCTCAAAAGATCGCAGCCTTCGGCAGCTCCTACATTGATCAGTGTAGGAGCTGCCGAAGGCTGCGATCTCTTGATCTTCAAACAGCAACGGCCGTCTGCTGCCTGTCCACCGCCACCAACGTCTCGATCATCGCCCGCGCCGCCGGCGACAAACGGAATCCGGTGCGACTGACGATCCCGCACCGTGCATTCATGCTCTCGATGTTCTGCGGCAGGTTGCGCCAGTGCAGCAGCACCAGTGAACCCTGGGCGATGTCTTCAACAAACGCTTCTTCAGTCCCCACGCCAATCGCATTCGATTGCAGCACCACTTTCACCAGCGCCGGGAAATGTTCGGTCTCGATGCTCGGTGAAAAATCCACCCGCCCACTGAGGTTCGCCAGCAGTTTTCGAATGCCTGGCGGGATCATCGTGGTCGCCAGCGGGTAATCGAACATGTCATTGGTCGACAGGCTTTCCTTGGCCAGCAGTGGATGCCCCGGTCGGCAGAAAAACACACCGCGCTTGGGCGTCAGGGCCTGGGTCTGGAAATTCGGGTCGGACTCGAAATGGCGGATGTCGGCGATGAAGAATTCGATCTCCTCACGGCTCAGCGCACGGCTGAGTTTTTCCCAGTTATCCACCTCAAAGCAGGTGCGCACTTTCGGATGCGCGTTGATGAATTGCGCCACCGCATCCGGCACCAGTTTCACCGCCGGTGCCGGGCCACAACCGAAGCGCAGTTCACCGGCATCGAGCTTGGTCATCTGCGTCACTTCAGCGTTCAAGAGGGCCGCTCCCTGCACCAGGCTGCGGGCATGTTGCAGCACCACCAGGCCTTCGGGGGTGGGGCGCAAATCCTTGTTGCCACGGTCCACCAGAACACAGCCGAACTCATGTTCGAGCCCCTGGATGCTGCGGCTGAAGGCAGGCTGGGTAATGCCCATGGCCTCGGCCGCGCGCACGAAACTGCGGTGTTCGTCGAGGGCGATGAAGTAACGCAACTGGCGAAGATCCATATGCTTTTCCGGCATCCTAAAAATAGTTCGAAGGCATTTGCGACGAGGGTTGACTGAGGTTTTAAATGCAACCTCTTATTCCGTCAACGAAGCATGTAGATATCTATTAGATCTAAACAGAATATAGATAGAGCAGTGTTTCGCGGCCGGTTCAACCGCAAGCAGTCCGATGAGGGTTTACCCATGAGCAATGCCGCTTTCGCAGTACAACCTGCTGTTCACGCGCTTGAAATCCATCCGGTGGCCGGTCGCATCGGTGCCGAAATCCGTGGTGTACAGCTTTCGGGCGAGCTGGATGCCGCCACTGTTGAAGCCATTCAACAGGCACTGCTGCAATACAAAGTGATCTTCTTCCGCGAGCAGACCCAGCTCGACGATCAACGCCAGGAGGCGTTCGCCCACCTGCTCGGCGAGCCGGTGGCGCACCCCACCGTACCGGTGCGCGAAGGCACGCGTTTTCTGCTGGAACTGGACGGTGCCGAAGGCCAGCGAGCCAGCTCGTGGCACACCGACGTGACCTTTGTCGAGGCCTACCCCAAAGCTTCGATCCTGCGCTCGGTGGTGGCCCCGGCTTTCGGCGGCGACACCCTGTGGGCCAACACCGCCACTGCCTATGACGGGTTGTCGGTGGAACTGCGTGAACTGGCCGACAAGCTGGTCGCCGTGCACAGCAATGAATACGACTACGCCGGCAGCCGGCCCGATGTCTCGGCCGAGAAGCTGGAGCGCTATCGCAAGATCTTCACCTCGACCGTCTACGAGACCGAACACCCGGTGGTCCGCGTACACCCGATCAGCGGTGAGAAGAGCCTGTTGCTGGGGCATTTCGTCAAGCGCATCAAGGGCTATTCCCAGGCCGATTCGGCGCACCTGTTCGGCTTGCTGCAAAGCCATGTGATCCGCCAGGAAAACATCGTGCGCTGGCGCTGGAAGGCCGGTGATGTGGCGATCTGGGACAACCGCTCCACCCAGCATTACGCAGTGGATGACTACGGGACCCAGGACCGCATCGTGCGCCGGGTGACGCTCAAGGGCGAGGTGGCGGTGGGTGTGAACGGGCAGGTCAGCCAGACGGTGAAAGGGCCGGATATCGACGGCGTCTGAGCTGACGCTATCGCCAGCGGGCTCGCTCCCACACTGACCGTGTGAACACTGGAGATCCCCTGTGGGAGCGAGCTTGCTCGCGATGGCGGCCTGGCAAGCAACAAAGAATTTACTTTGATCGGGAACCCTGCCTTATGAGTCCGTTGCACGTCGCTTCAACCTCTTCACCCCAACGGCTCAAACGCCTGCCCCTCGCGCTATTGCTGGCCGGCAGCGCCAGTTGGACCCAGGGCTATGCGGCCGAAAGCGCTACCCCGGAAACCACCCCCGTTAAAACCGCCACGGCCGACAGCGCGCAACTGGAAACCGTGACGGTCACCACTCGCCGCCGCGAAGAAAGCTCGCAGGATGTACCAACGCCCATGAGCGTGGTCAGCGGCCAGACCCTGGAAACCCAACGGGTCTATCGCATCCAGGATCTGCAGCAGCTGGTGCCTAGCGTCAACGTCGCCTACATGCATGCGCGCCAGTCCAGCGTGTCGATCCGAGGCCTGGGCAATAACCCGGCCAGCGATGGCCTGGAAGGCAGTGTCGGCCTGTACATCGACAACGTTTACCTGGGCCGTCCCGGTATGGCCGTATTCGACCTGATGGACATCGAGCAGCTCGAAGTGCTTCGCGGTCCGCAGGGCACCTTGTTCGGCAAGAACACCACCGCCGGGGTGATCAACATCAGCACCCGCGCGCCGACCTTCACCCCTGAACGCAGCATCGAATCTTCGGTGGGCGAGGACGGATACTTCCAGACCAAAGGTACGATTTCCGGCCCGTTGAATGACGAACTGGCCGGACGTTTTTCCGCGTATCGCACCCGCAGCGATGGCGACATCAAGAACGAATTCGACGGCCACGATTTAAATGGTGGCTCCCGCGAAGGCTTCCGTGGGCAGTTGCTGTTCAAGCCCAACGAGTCATTCAACCTGCGCTGGATCGGCGACTACAACGAGGAAGATTCCAGCGCCGGCACACGTGTGCTGTACAGCACCGGCCCGACCATCAATGGCACCAACCTGTATCAGACCCGGGCCAACGCGGCGGGCGCGACACTGGTTGACGGCACGCACCGCAAGGTCAACCTGAACAACGAACAACACGTCACTGTGCATCAGGGCGGTACCTCGGTCGAGGCCAACTGGACATTGCCAAGCGACTTCACCCTGACCTCTATCAGCTCCTATCGCTGGTGGAATTTCACCCCGCGCAACGATGACGGCCTGAACGTTACCGCCTTCTACAACGCTGGTGTTTCGGTGGAGGATAAGCAGTACTCACAGGAGTTCCGCCTGGCGTCGCCTACCGGTGGATTCTTCGATTACGTGCTCGGCGCCTACTACTTCGGTTCCGACCTGGACAACAAATCCTTCACCTATTACGGCCCGCAAGCGGACATCTGGAGCGGCACACCCAACGGTGCGCTGAACAACATCGACAGTGTTGGCAACGGGCATATCGAAACCAACAGCTTTGCGCTGTTCGCCCAGGGCACCTGGCACCTGAGCGAACGCCTGGACTTCACCGCCGGGCTGCGTGGCACCTATGAAGAGAAAAACGCCAATGTCACGCGCGATGCACCGGTCGGTGGCGTTGCGGTAACCGGTGCGGCGGCCGCGGCCAGACGCGGTCGTGCCGGCGCATACGATTCCGGCGATCTGAATCAGTACAGCTCCAGCCCCTCGGGTTTGTTGAACCTCAGTTACCGCCTCACCGACGACCTGCTCACTTACGCCACCTTGTCCCATGGCGAAAAGTCCGGCGGGGTCAATCTGGCGGTGGGCACGGCACCGGTTGCCGGTGCCGACTCGCTGCTGATCGGTACCGAGCGCGCCAACAACGCCGAGCTCGGTTTCAAGAGCACCCTGTGGGACCGTCGCCTGCAACTCAACGCCAACCTGTTCTGGACCCAGGTCAATGGCTACCAGACCAACGCCTACGACGACGTCAATCGCGTGCAATACCTGACCAACGCCGGTTCCGTGCGCTCCCGTGGCGTGGAGTTCGAAAGCACCCTGATCCCGCTGCGTGGCCTGACGCTGAACATCAACGGCTCGTACAACGACGTCAGCTACCTCTCCTACAAGGATGCGCCGTGCCCGCCGGAAGTCAGCCTGGCGCCGGGCGCTCCAGCGTCCTGCGACCTCAGCGGCCATCAAGTGGTGGGTGCTTCGAAATGGATCGGCAACGCCAACGGCGAATACAAATGGAACCTGAGCAACGGCTTCGAAGAGTACGTCACCGCCAGCTATGCGTTCCGCTCCAAAGCGGTGGGCACGGTGGAAGATTCGGACTTCGGACAGATCCCGAGTTATGCGGTGGTCAACCTGTCCACCGGCCTTCGCGGCGACTTCAACCAGGGGCAGTGGGACGTTTCGCTGTGGCTGAAAAACGCCTTCGACAAAACCTATTACACGACGCTGTGGACGGCCGCCAATGGCGGTTATGAAGGCCTGCTCGGCACCCCGCGGACGCTGGGCGTGACCGGCCGATATGACTTCTGACGGCGAAAAACCATGCCTTGGATGAATACTTTCAATGCGGGCAAGGCATCGGTTTTTCCACGCTACGCCGGAGCCCTTGAACGGCGGGCTCTGGCGGTGGATTGATGGTTTATATATTCGCTTAAGGTCTAAACATAAGTTTAAACATTACTTTCAGAACTAAGCGTTCAAGCCAATGATTGCTCTACCGGGACGTCGTCGGGGGATGTTCAGTACGACGTTCCGGTAGTCCGCAAAGAGACCGCAGGGAGTTAAACAATGGGCAATGTCCAGACCGCCGCCAGCGCCCATGAAGTGCTGTGGCGCCAGGCACCCGGTGGTGAGTTGGTCGACCTCGGCCGACCGCACCGGGTGCCCTTGGGCCAGTTGCGTTTGCAGCGTGCGCCCAAAGACGTCCTTCGCCGACGAGAAGCGATCGTGCTGGGCGTGCTGGCGTTGCTGGTGCATGGCGCGGTGATCTATTGGGTCAATCAGCAACCGACCACCGTGCTGCCCATCGTGCCACCGGAGATTCCGCCGATGACCATCGAGTTCTCGCGTCCGGCGCCACCGGTGGTCGAGCCGCCGCCACCGCAACCTGTCCAGCCTGTGGTGGAGCCGCCTCCTCCCGTGGAAGACGAACTGGCGGTGAAACCACCTCCACCGAAGCCGGTTCCCAAGCCCAAACCGGTGGCCAAACCGTTAGTGAAACCGGCGCCAAAAGCCGTTGAACAACCACCTGTGCCGCCACAACCGGTAGCGCCTGTCGCGGCCCCGGCGCCACCTGCACCTCCAGCGCCCGCACCTGTGACACCGGCCTCGGCCACCGCCGGTTACTTGAAAAACCCGGCGCCGGAATACCCGTCGCTGGCCCAGCGTAAAGGCTGGGAAGGCACGGTGTTGTTGCGCGTGCATGTGCTGGCCAGCGGCAAGCCCGGCGAGATCCAGCTGCAGAAAAGCAGCGGTCGCGATGCACTCGACGAAGCGGCGCTGAACGCGGTGAAACGCTGGAGTTTCGTGCCGGCCAAGCAAGGTGATGTCGCCCGGGACGGCTGGGTCAGCGTGCCTATCGATTTTAAGATTCATTAAACCGAAACCAAATTCGCGCGAAACGTTTACACGAGGAATACACCATGACGTTACTGGCATCTCCACTTGAATCCATCGAAAGCGCGGTGATCTGGCTGCTGGTGGTTTTTTCCGTCGCGACATGGGGTCTGGCATTGCTCAAGGGCGTGCAGTTCGCTCGACTCAAGTCACAGGATCGAAAGTTTCATCAACAGTTCTGGGCGGCTTCGAGCCTCGACTCGGCGGCGGAGCTGAGCGAAACCAGGCCAGGGGCGGCAGCCCGGGTTGCACAGGCCGGTTATGCGGCCATCCAGGTGGGCGAGACGCCGCAGGCGGCGGACTTGAGTCAGGCGATCAATCATCAGGATCGTCTGGAGCGTGCCTTGCGTCAGCAGATCGTGCGTGAGCGTCGGTCGCTGGAAACCGGGTTGGCGGTGGTCGCGAGCATTGGCAGCACCTCGCCGTTCATTGGTTTGTTCGGCACGGTGTGGGGAATCATGGAAGCGTTGAAAGGCATCAGCGCGGCGGGCTCGGCAAGTCTTGAAACGGTCGCCGGGCCGATTGGCGCGGCACTGGTCGCCACCGGCGTCGGGATCGCCGTCGCGGTGCCGGCGGTGTTGGTTTACAACTATTTTTTGCGTCGTTTGAAACTGACGGCGGCGGACCTGGATGACTTCGCCCACGACTTCTACAGCCTGGCGCAGAAGAGTTCGTTCCGTGTGCTGATCCACCCGACGGCGCACAAGGCGGTAGCCCAGGGCAATGCGCAGAAAGTGAAGGAGGCGTCCTGACATGGCCTTCTCCACGCAAGACACTGACGAGGTGCTCAGCGAGATCAACGTGACACCGTTGGTGGATGTGATGCTGGTGTTGCTGGTGGTGTTCATCGTCACCGCACCGCTGCTGACCAACGCGATACCGATCAACCTGCCCAAGACCGAAGCGGTGGCGCCGGTGGAGCAGAAAGACCCCTTGGTGGTGAGCATCGACGGTGCCGGCAAACTGTTTATCAACAAGGACGAGATACAACCGGACTTGCTGGAGTTCAACCTCAAGTCGGCGAAGGCCAAGGACCCCGAGGTGCGCGTGCAGTTGCAGGCGGACGATGGGGTGAATTACGGCGAGGTGGCGCGGGCCATGGCGTCGATTGAACGGGCAGGGATTACCAAGTTGTCGGTGATTACTGCGCGTTAACAGATTTTCGTTTTCCGGGGCCGTCTCCTTGGCAGGGTGCGGCCCTTTTTTTTCCTCGATTTCAGCAGCACCACTAATCCCCTGTGGGAGCGAGCTTGCTCGCGAATGCGGCGTATCAGTCGACATAAATATTGCCTGACCGGACGCTTTCGCGAGCAAGCCCGCTCCCACAGTCGATGGTGTTTATATTCGATATAGATCTTAACAAATAGCTTCTTATTCCTTAACGAATATAAATCCTCTCCCTATACTCGACCGGGAACAGACACGCAGCAGGAGAGCTCCCCCATGCGCAACGAATCAATTCGCTACCTGATTGTGCCGGGCTGGCAAGGATCGCCAGAAGATCATTGGCAAAGCCACTGGCAGAACAGCCTGCCGAACAGCGCACGGGTGGAACAGGCCGACTGGCTGACGCCGCGCCGTGAAGACTGGGTCGCGGCGCTGGCCGAGGCGATTGCCGTCGACAGCACGCCGGTGATTCTCATTGCCCACAGCCTGGGCTGCATCACCGTCGCCCATTGGGCCGCGAGTGCCCCCGTGCAGTTTTTGCGTCAAGTGCGCGGCGCCTTGCTCGTCGCGCCGGCCGATGTCGAACGCCCGGCCTGCGCGCCGGCCTTGCGCAATTTCGCGCCGATCCCGACGGATCTGCTGCCGTTCCCCAGCCAGGTTGTCAGCTCCGACAACGACAGCGCCGTCAGTGCACCACGGGCCTTGGAGCTGGCGCGTAACTGGGGCGCCGAGGCGGGGATTCTGGCGGGGGCGGGGCATATCAACGTGAAGTCCGGTCACCAGCGTTGGGAGCAGGGTTTTGCCTACCTCTATCGACTGCAAAACCGCATGGAACACCACGCCCTGCGCCGCGCTTGAACACTTTCCTTATTTAACGCCCCCGTCTCCCGGCGGTTTTGGGCGGGAGTCTGCCATGAGCTTCGAAACCTTCGGCCAGCCACTGCTGACCTTTCCCGATGCTGAAAAAAGTCCCCTGAGCATCCGTGCCAAGGCGCTGGTGTTTGTCGATCCACGGTCACGGCAATTACGTGAAGACCTTGAACAACTGGCCACGCGTTCAGTGTCAGTGCTTATCCGTGGCGAAACCGGCACCGGCAAGGAGTTGCTGGCCCGCCATATCCACCGCGCCAGTGATCGCGGCGGGTTGTTCGTCTCGGTCAACTGCGGGGCCATCAGCCCGACCTACGCCGACGCCGAGTTGTTTGGCTATGCGGCGGGCAGCTACAGCGGCTCGGCGAGCAGCCGCGCCGGGTGGTTCGGTTCGGCCAACGGCGGCACGTTGTACCTGGACGAAATCGGCGATTTGCCGTTGCCGATCCAGATCAAATTGCTCGCCGCGCTGGAAAACCACGAAGTCACCCGCGTCGGTGCCCAGCAACCGAGCCCGGTGGACGTGCGACTGGTGGCGGCCACCAGCATCGATCTGGCCCAGGCGGTTGCCGCCGGAAAATTCCATGAACGGCTCTATCACTACCTCAGCGAAGGCCAGCTCGAACTGCCGGCGCTGCGCGAGCGCACGGGTGACATCCTGTCGCTGGCCGAATACTTCCTCGGGATCTACAGCCAGCGTCTCGACTTGCCAGTGCCGCTGATCAGCGAAGCGGCGCAGCTGGTGCTGGAACGCCACAGTTGGCCGGGTAATACCCGGGAGCTGGAAAACATTATTCACTTTGCACTGCTGGTGAGTACGGGCGACGAGATTTTGCCGGAGCATTTGAACCTGTCGGAGGCGTTGGTTTCTTTGGGGCAAATTGAGCAGCAAATAAAGTATGTCTTTTCCAACGGTACGCCTGAGGAGCGTCAGGCACTGAAGCAATTGCTGCTTACGACCGGGCTTTTGTAGGAGCTGCCGCAGGCTGCGATCTTTTGATTTCCGGCGGCCTCAATGCCATCAAAGTCAAAAGATCGCAGCCTGCGGCAGCTCCTACGTGAACAAAATGGAATATGAAGCTGAATAAACGTTATTGTTCGGGAATAAAAAATCCCGGTATTGTCCGCTTCACGCCAGCGATAGCACTTCACTGGCACTCTCATATTCAAGCCGTCGCCACAAGCGACTGTGATTTTCGATAAGGACACTGCATGAAAAAGGTTCTGTTGTTCACCGCACTGGCGGCTGCCCTGACCACGGGTCTGGCCCAGGCTGGCGAGAAGCTGGTGGTTGCCGCGACTCCGGTGCCACACGCCGAGATCCTTGAGCTGATCAAGCCAACCCTGGCCAAAGAAGGCGTGGACCTGGAAATCAAGGTTTTCACCGACTACGTTCAGCCGAACGTGCAGGTCGACCAGAAGCGTCTGGACGCCAACTACTTCCAGACCCTCCCGTACCTGAAGAGCTTCAACGAAGGCAAAGGCACTCACCTGGAAACCGTGATCGGTGTTCACGTTGAACCCTTCGGCGGCTACTCGAAGAAAATCAAAACCCTGGCTGAACTGAAAGACGGCGCGACCATTGCCATCCCGAACGAAGGCAGCAACAGCGGCCGTGCCCTGATCCTGCTGCAGAAGGCTGGCCTGATCGAGTTGAAAGACCCGAAAAACGCCGTGTCGACCCCGAAAGACATTGCCAAGAACCCGCACAACTTCAAGTTCAAGGAGCTCGAATCGGCCATGTTGCCGCGTGTGCTGGATCAGGTCGACCTGGACATGATCAACACCAACTACGCACTGGAAGCGGGCCTGAATCCGGCGAAAGACGCGCTGATCATTGAAGGTGCCGATTCGCCTTACGTGAACTACCTGGTGGCCCGTCCGGACAACAAGGACAGCGTCGCCATCCAGAAACTGGCCAAGGCCCTGACCAGCCCGGAAGTAAAAGCATTCATCGAGAAGAAATACAGCGGCGCGGTATTGCCGGCGTTCTGATTCGCGAAGCAAACCCCTTTAAGGTTTCAAACGCCGACGGCTGATTTAGCGTCGGCGTTTTTTATGTGTGCTGGTTTTATGCTCCGCAACCCAGCGGGAGCAAGCTCCCTCGCCACAAAAAACAACTCCGGGGGCTGCTGTAACCTTCAAGCCGGCTTGGTCTTCAAGGCCCTGCGCAACGCCATCAAGAGTTTCACAATGTCCTGCGGATCCAGCCGTTGCGGCGGTTGTACGTCTGCCATGTTCTCGTCCTTGTGAGGTTTTGGCCGGGAGTCTGGCCAAAAGTGGTTCGTCCTTGGAGCAGCGTTTCGAAAAAAAGATCCTTCCTACGGTGTAAGGGAAAGTAGCTGTCCTCTCTTGTCTGGGCAAACCCGGGCGTCAGTTTTCTCCCTGCACTAACAGTTCTGCTAGGTGCCGGCGTATTCAAACGGGTGCAAACTGCTTCCCTCGCCGGGAGTTGACCCTCATGAGCGCATTGACTCACCCCCTCAATCGCTACCGCTATGATGCCCTGGACCGGTTGGTCGAACTGGAGCCGTCGGAGCTGGAAAAACTGACCCGTTTCTACTGCGGCGAACATCTGGTGACGCAACTGAAAGGTCAGGGTGGGCGCTGTGTGCTTCAACACGACAGGCAACTGCTGGCAGTGCAATCGTTTGACGGCGTCGAGCGCAACAGCCAGTTGCTGGTCACCGATCAGCAACGTTCGGTATTGCAGTTGGCCGGACCTGACGGAGTTGTGCGCCAGGTCTACGCGCCCTACGGTCATCGGCGGCTCGAAAGTGGTCCCGGCAGTTTGCTCGGATTCACCGGCGAAGCGCTCGATCCGGCCACCGGTCATTATCTGCTGGGCAACGGGCATCGGGCGTTCAACCCGGTGCTGATGCGCTTCAACAGCCCGGATGGCCTGAGTCCGTTTGGGCGGGGTGGGTTGAATCCGTATGCGTATTGTTTAGGCGATCCGGTGAATTTCAGTGATCCGACTGGGCGGTTCGTCAATGTGCTCAAGATATTCACCAGCGGCGCAGGCCTGTTCAGTTCGCTCATCACGCTGAAGCCCTCTGTACCTTTTAAAGTTGCTAACCAGGCTTTGGCGAATGGAGCCGCATTTCGAGCAAGTCCTAAGCAATTCGCTGGTGCAACGGCCTCCGTTACCGCCGGAATCATGGGGGTTGGAGTGGCTGCGACAGGTTTGGCGAGCACCATTATTGCTGCGATTGACCCTGAATCTCCGTTGATCACACCGTTGGCTTTTGTATCCGCAGCACTGGCGACCGGTGCTGTTCTGGGCAGGGTGGGTTCGGCCTGGGTTGGGCGCGATCCAAAAGCCATCGCTGGGTTGAAGGCACTGGGTGAAAAACAATCAGGTGTGAAAGGTATCGCGGTATCCAGGAACCCGAGGCCCTCGAGCATTTCGTTACAGCGAAATCATGGGCCTTCTGCACCCGATTTATCACAGTTCACTCCAGTGCCTTCCGCACCGTCACCTAGACAGTTTGATGTACGACCTTTTGACTGGATGACACCAGAAATCGATGCTGTGCTGAACAAGCTTGGTGGTAAAGCACCATTGTTCGACTTCGGTTCGTCGCGGCGTAGTTCCATAAGCAGTATTCGCAGTACTTAGCTCTGTAAATCCTACTTCTGGAGGTTTACTTGACTTCAATCCGGCCAATACCACGCCGGCTCATCCAGCATCCGCTGCCCGACAATCCCGGTTTGCCCGAGATTCTTCTCCAGCACGATGCAATTGCACTCCGGGTCTTCCTGCAATGCCGAAATCAAGCGCCTGGCGTGGGAAACCACCCACACCTGACACTGCTCTGAAGCACGGATAATCAAGCGTGCCAGCGCCGGCAGCAGGTCCGGGTGCAGGCTGGTTTCCGGTTCGTTCAGCACCATCAACGTCGGCGGTCGTGGCGTCAGCAGCGCCGCGACCAGCAGCAGGTAACGCAATGTTCCGTCCGACAGCTCGGCGGCCGACAGCGGCCGCAACAAACCTTCCTGAAAGAACTCGATGGCGAAGCGCCCGCCAGGCAGTGGTTCGATGTTCAGTCTGGCGCCGGGGAAGGCGTCGCTGATCGCCGTCCGTAAAGCCTCGGGATCACCGATTTCGATGATCGTCTGCAAGGCCGCCGCCAGGTCGCGTCCGTCGTGGTGCAGCACCGGCGTGCGGGTGCCCAGTTGAGGTTGTCGTGCCGGGGCGTCGGCATCGCTGCGAAAGTGATCGTAGAAGCGCCAGCGGCGGATGAACTCGCGCATTTCCAGCACTTCCGGTGAGCCGCGCAGGCTGCCGACCTGATCGAACAGGCTGTCGAAAGTCGGTGTGTGCTGCGCCAATACATCCCACTTGCGATCGGCGCGGGCGCGGATCATCGGGCCGTCACGATCGACCAGCAGACTGGCCGGGCGATAGAACGCCCCGGCCCACAGGCATTCGCGTTTGATCTGCGGGTCGAGGCTGAAATAAGACGGTATTGGCGAGTTGCGCCCGGGGAGCATGAAATGGCCATTGGAATCGGGCAGGCCGAGGCTGATCGAGTAGCCGAAGTCCTCTCCCGCAAACCCCAGTCGAAGGCGTTTGACGCCCTGACGCACGGTGGGCTCGATAGCGACTTCGCCGGTGCGCATGCGCCGGGAGATGTTTTCCGGCCCGGCCCAAAAAGTCGAATCCAGGCCTCCTTCACGGGCCAGGGCATTGACCACGCCGCCGTGGGCGGTTTCCGCCAGCAGGCGCAGCGCGCGGTACAGGTTGGATTTGCCGCTGCCGTTGGGACCGGTGATCAGATTCAGGCGGCCCAGCGGGATCACCAGTTTGTTGATCGAGCGGTAATTGGCCACGGCGAGAGTCTTGAGCATGTGGGTTCCTGAGGCGGGATCGACCGGGGCTCATTGTCAGGCATGCACAGGAGTCTATGGCAAGTGTTTCAGGGCTAAAAAAGTGTGAACTTTTTCTTCATAAGACGCTCGTGCAAGGTTCCCATCCTGTTCTAAGCTCTCTGTCGTGTTGTACGTGAAAAAGGCCAAGGAGTTTGCATGGTGGTTCCCGGATTGAAAGTAGTAATGGCCTTGAGTGTCGTCACCCTGCTGACGGCTTGCGACGAAAAAAAGCCCGTGCAGGAATACCTGCCACGGGTGTTCGTGCAAGTCGTCAAGCCGGCGGATTACGCGGCCTCGATTACCCTCACCGGTGATATCCAGGCACGGATACAGACGGAGCTGTCTTTTCGTGTAGGGGGCAAGATCATCCAGCGCTCGGTTGACGTCGGTGATCGAGTGACAGCCAAACAAGTGCTGGCTCGGCTCGACCCGAAGGATCTACAGACCAGTGTCGATTCGGCCCAGGCGCAAGTCGTCGCCGAACAGGCGCGGGTGACCCAGAGTGCGGCGGCGTTCGTGCGCCAGCAAAAACTGCTGCCCAAGGGTTACACCAGCCAGAGCGAATACGACTCGGCCCAGGCAGCCTTGCACAGTAGTCAGAGTGCCTTGAGCGCCGCCAAGGCGCAGTTGGCCAATGCCAAGGATCAACTGAGCTATACGGCACTGATCGCCGATGCGCCGGGGATCATTACCGAGCGCCAGGCAGAGGTTGGCCAGGTGGTGCAGGCAACCATGCCGGTCTTCAGCCTGGCCCGTGACGGCGACCGGGATGCGGTGTTCAACGTCTATGAATCACTGCTGGCCGAGAAGCCGAAAGATCAAACCATCGTCCTCAGCCTGCTCGACAACCCGGCGATCAAGACCACCGGCACCGTGCGCGAAGTCACCCCCTCGGTGTCGGCGCAATCCGGCACCGTGCAGGTCAAGGTCGGTCTCGACAAACTGCCCGACGGCATGCAGTTGGGCTCGGTGGTGAGTGCCACGGCCAGGGGATCGGGCAAGTCGGTCATCGAGTTGCCGTGGTCGGCACTGACCAAAAACATCAGTGAGCCTGCTGTCTGGATTGTCGACGACAAGGGCAAGGCCCAATTGCATTCGGTCACCGTCAGCCGCTACCTGACTGGCAAGATCATCATCAGCGACGGGTTGAAGGACGGCGACAAAGTCATCATCGCGGGCGGACAACTCTTGCACCCGGACATGGAAGTCGAAATTGCCGAAAACACTTACAAGGATCTGACGTGGGGAGCCAAGCCATGAAGCCTTTATGGGCGTTGTCCATCGGGCTGGTGCTGAGCGCCTGTTCCAAAAGCGAACCGCCGCCGGCGCCGGTACGGCCGGTGCTGTCGATCAAGGTCCAGACCTTGAATGAAGAGGACCTGGGCCGCTTCGCCGGCAGCATCCAGGCGCGCTATGAAACCGATACCGGTTTCCGTGTGGGTGGGCGAATCGCCAGCCGTAACGTTGATGTCGGCACCGAGGTGGAGAAGGGTACGCTGCTTGCCACCCTCGATCCTTCCGACCAGCAGAACCAATTGCGCTCGGCCCAGGGCGATCTGTCGAAAATCCAGGCGCAACTGATCAACGCCAAGGCCACGGCCCAGCGCCAGCAAGCCTTGTTTGACCGTGGGGTTGGCGCGCAAGCGCAACTCGACGAGGCCAATACCGACCTGAAAACCACCCAGGCTTCACTCGATCAGGCCCGGGCGGCCGTCAACCAGAGCAAGGACCAACTGGGCTACACCGAACTGCGCGCCGACCATAAAGCCGTGGTCACCCAGTGGAGTGCCGAGGCCGGGCAAGTGGTGTCGGCCGGTCAGCAAGTGGTGACCCTGGCGCAACCGGACATCAAGGAAGCGGTGATCGACCTGCCCGATACCCTGGTCGATCAACTGCCCAGCGATGTGGTGTTCCTGGTCGCTGCGCAGCTGGACCCGAGCATCAACACCACCGCCATCATCCGCGAAATCGAACCCAAGGCTCAAAGCGCCACACGCACCCGTCGCGCCCGCCTGACCCTGGCCGAAACGCCACCGGGCTTTCGCCTGGGTACGGCCATCAGCGTCACCCTGAGCTCGGCGATCAAGCCGCGTATCGAATTGCCGGTCACCGCACTGCAGGAGGTCGATGGCAAACCACGTATCTGGGTGATTGATGCACAGAGTAAAACCGTCTCTCCCCGTGACATCCAGGTGATCAGCCGTACCGACAGCACCGTGGTGCTGGCTGGCGGCGTGAAGAACGGCGAGCGGGTGGTCAGTGCCGGTGTGAACAGCCTCAAACCGGGGCAGCAAGTGAAAATCGACGAGGACAGTCAATGAAAGGGCCTTTCAACCTCTCGGAATGGGCCCTCAAGCATCAGTCGTTCATCTGGTATCTGATGTTCGTCGCATTGCTGATGGGTGTGTTCTCGTACTTCAACCTGGGGCGCGAAGAAGACCCTTCGTTCACCATCAAGACCATGGTGATCCAGAGCAAATGGCCGGGGGCGACCCAGGAGGAAACCCTCAAGCAGATCACTGACCGGATCGAGAAGAAGCTCGAAGAACTCGACTCCCTCGACTATGTGAAAAGCTACACGCGCCCCGGTGAGTCCACGGTGTATGTGTACCTGCGCGACACCACCAGTGCCAAGGACATTCCGGAGATCTGGTATCAGGTACGCAAGAAGATCAACGACATCAAGTACCAGTTCCCGCAAGGCATACAAGGGCCGTCGTTCAACGACGAGTTCGGTGACGTCTTCGGCTCGATCTACGCCTTCACCGCCGACGGCCTGACCCTGCGTCAGTTGCGCGACTACGTGGAACAGGCACGCATGGAAATTCGCGGCGTGCCGGGGTTGGGCAAAATCGAAATGGTCGGCCAGCAGGATGAAGTGCTGTACCTGAACTTCTCCACACGCAAACTCGCAGCGCTGGGTATCGATGAGCGTCAGGTGGTGCAGAGCCTGCAAACCCAGAACGCCGTGACCCCGGCGGGTGTCATCGAGGCCGGGCCGGAGCGGATTTCGGTGCGCACTTCAGGGAAGTTCGCTTCGGAGAAAGACCTGGCCGAGGTCAACCTCAAGCTCAACGACCGTTACTATCGTCTGGCCGACATTGCCGAAATTCGTCGCGGCTATGTCGATCCGGCCTCGCCGGAATTCCGCTACAACGGCAAACAGGCCATCGGCCTGGCGATTGCCATGCAGACGGGGGGCAACGTCCAGGCGTTCGGCAAGGCCTTGCACGCCCGGATGGACCAGTTGACCGCCGACCTGCCGGTGGGTGTCGGCATTTACAACGTCTCCGACCAGGCCGTGGTGGTGGAAGAGGCCGTCGGTGGTTTTACCAGTGCCTTGTTCGAGGCGGTGGTGATCGTGTTGCTGGTCAGCTTCGTCAGCCTCGGCGTGCGCGCCGGGCTGGTGGTGGCGTGCTCGATCCCGTTGGTGCTGGCGATGGTGTTTGTGTTCATGGAATACAGTGGCATCACCATGCAGCGGATTTCCCTCGGTGCACTGATCATCGCCCTCGGCCTGCTGGTGGACGATGCGATGATCACCGTGGAAATGATGGTCACGCGCCTGGAGATGGGCGAGACCAAGGAGCAGGCGGCGACCTTTGCCTACACCTCCACGGCGTTCCCGATGCTCACCGGTACGCTGGTGACAGTGGCGGGCTTCGTGCCGATCGGCTTGAACGCCAGCTCCGCCGGTGAGTACACCTACACCCTGTTTGCGGTAATTGCCTGCGCGATGCTGGTGTCGTGGGTAGTGGCGGTGCTGTTTGCGCCGGTGATCGGCGTGCACATTCTCAGTGCCAACGTGAAGCCCCATGAAGGTGAACCCGGGCGCATCGGCAAGGCGTTCAACGGTGGGCTGCTGTGGTGCATGCGCAATCGCTGGTGGGCCATCGGCATTACGGTGCTGTGTTTTGTGTTGGCGCTGTTCAGCATGCGTTACGTGCAGAACCAGTTCTTCCCGTCTTCGGATCGTCCGGAAATCCTGGTTGATCTGAACCTGCCGCAAAACGCCTCGCTCGACGAAACCCGCCGGGCTGTCGATCGCCTTGAAGCCACGCTCAAGGACGATCCGGACATCGTGCGCTGGAGCACCTACGTCGGTCAGGGCGCGATCCGTTTCTACCTGCCACTGGACCAGCAACTGCAAAACCCGTTCTACGCGCAGTTGGTGATCGTCAGCAAAGGCCATACCCGTGAAGCCATGATGCAGAAGCTTCGCGAGCGCTTGCGCAACGACTTCGTCGGCATCGGTGGTTATGTCCAGGCACTGGAAATGGGCCCGCCGGTAGGGCGTCCGATCCAGTACCGGGTCAGCGGCAAGGACATCGACCAGGTACGCCGACATGCCATCGACCTGGCCACTGAGCTGGACAAGAACCCGCACGTTGGCGAGATCATCTACGACTGGAACGAGCCGGGCAAAGTCCTGCGCATCGACATCGCCCAGGACAAGGCGCGGCAATTGGGGCTGTCTTCCGAGGATGTGGCCAACCTGATGAACGGCATTGTCAGCGGCCAGACGGTGACTCAGGTCGATGACGACATTTACCTGATCAACGTGGTCGGGCGCGCGGTGGATTCCGAGCGCGGAACGCCGGAAACCCTGCAGAACCTGCAAATCGTCACGCCTAGTGGCACGTCGATTCCGCTGCTGGCGTTTGCCACGGTGCGCTACGAACTGGAGCAGCCGTTGGTATGGCGTAGGGATCGCCTGCCGACCATCACCATCAAGGCGGCGATTCGTGACGAGATCCAGCCGACGGACCTGGTGAAAATCCTCAAGCCATCCATCGACGCTTTCGCAGCCAAACTGCCGGCGGGCTACAAGGTCGCCACCGGTGGTACGGTGGAGGAAAGCGGCAAGGCCCAGGGGCCGATTGCCAAGGTGGTGCCGCTGATGCTGTTCATGATGGCGACCTTCCTGATGATCCAGCTGCACAGCGTGCAGAAGCTGTTCCTGGTGGCCAGTGTCGCGCCGCTGGGGCTGATTGGCGTGGTGATCGCGCTGGTGCCTACCGGTACGCCGATGGGCTTCGTGGCGATCCTCGGGATCCTGGCGCTGATCGGTATCATCATCCGTAACTCGGTGATCCTGGTGACCCAGATCGAAGAGTACGAGCAGAAGGGCTACGCGCCGTGGGATGCGGTGGTGCAGGCCACCGAGCATCGACGTCGGCCGATCCTGCTGACCGCTGCGGCGGCGAGCATGGGGATGATCCCGATTGCCCGGGAAGTGTTCTGGGGCCCGATGGCCTACGCAATGATCGGCGGGATCGTCATCGCCACCTTGCTGACGCTGCTGTTTTTGCCGGCGCTGTATGTGGCCTGGTACAAAATTCGCGAGCCGAAGAAAGAGGCGCAGTAAAGGCGAGCGCTTCGCGCTCATCGCGAGCAGGCTCGCTCCCACAGGTTGACCGCGTTCAATTGTGGGAGCGAGCTTGCTCGCGATGGCGTCCGAATTGACTACACAGCCTTACGCCAGACACTCGCCAACCAAGGCTGCTGCTCCCGCGGCAGCCCCGTTGGCCGGTAGTAATGCTCAAGCTCCACAAACCCCGCCTCGATCAACAATTGCTGCCAGGCCGCAAGGTCGTGATACGACCCATAACGTGTCCCGTTCCAGCCTTCCTGATTTTCGCCACGGGGATTGGAACTGAACAACACCCCACCCGGTTTCAACGCTCCCCACAACTGCTTCAACACCCGCGGTAATTCCTGACGCGGAACATGAAACAGCACCGCATTGGCAAAGATTCCGTCGAAACGCTCGGCCGGCAGATCAAGCTTCAGGAAGTCCTGCTGCCACACCTCGCACCCGCTGTCCTCACGGGCCATCTGCGCGAATTTTTCCGAACCGTCGAGGCCGACCGCCTTGTGGCCCATATGAGTGAACGTCTGCAAATCCCGACCCGGCCCACAACCAAAATCGAGAATGTCGAAAGGCGCTTCGCCCTGAATGTGCCGCAGCAGGGCATCGATGTTCTGGCTGACGTCGTGATCGCGCGTGCCTTCTCGGAAACTTTCGGCCGTCGAGTTGTAGTGGCCCAGGGTCGTGGAGGTGATCTGTTCGAGGTCGTCGGGTGTTTGCTTCATGGTCGGCTGCGCAGGAAAAAGGAGATGTGTTGACTATAAGCGCTTTCGCGCTTTGAAAGATCGCAGCCTGCGGCAGCTCCTACGTGTGAACGCCAAACTCTGTAGGAGCTGCCGAAGGCTGCGATCTTTTGGCCTTGGCTCAGCCCTGCTTCATCCCCAAACACTCAATGGAGTGATCCACCATCGCCTTGGCAATCTCCAGCAAATGCCAGATCGAGTACACCATCGCCCGGTCGGCACCCTTGAGTTGATCGCCACACTGATACGCCGTGACCGAAGCACAACGCAGCAGATCGGCGACATAGAGCTGGGTGTCTTCAAAACTCACGTCCTTGCTGACGTTGTAGAAGCGCATTTCATCGGGGGGTGTGGGTTGCTTGCCGGTGAGGTGGAAATCGATGGCGCGGTAAAGCGCGGAACGATCCCTGAGCAAATCGTCGGTGACGGTTTCGGTGGTAGGGTTTTCGGGAGGTGGATCGGGAACGGATTTCTTCATTGGTAAAACTCCTGGTATCTATTGGAGCCAACCGATATCGCGACTAAACGAACAGGGGTGGCGGCTGCACGCAGGTTAGTCGACCGGTCACCAGGAAACCCGGCGCACCCAAGGGTGCCCTGCGCACAGCCACCATAAATTTCAGATAATAAAAAATACCTGACATGAGGTGGCGCTGTACGCCTGGTAAGATCCGGGCGACTAAACCCGATCACTGATGAGCAGTGACGGACCGAGACTAGCCACGGAAAATGGCAGGCGCAAGCGAGCGAAATGATCTAGGAAACGTCCTGCAAAAGAAAGGGAACGGGCCTTCGGAATCGCTGATTTTCCTGTGCGAAATATCGCTAGGATCTTCACTTACCGCTTATTCAACCCCCGCGCCAACCGATCCCCACCCAATTGAATCACCGCCACCACCGCCACCAGCAACACAATCACCGTCAGCATGATCTGGCTATCAAAGCGCTGATACCCATACCGATAGGCAATGTCCCCCAGCCCACCCGCGCCAATCGCCCCGGCCATGGCCGACGAATTGATCATCGTCACCAGGGTGATGGTGAACCCGCCGACAATCCCCGGCAGCGCCTCCGGCAACAACACATGCCAAACGATGTGCCAACGCCGACAGCCCATGGCTTGCGCCGCTTCGATCAACCCATGATCGACCTCGCGCAGGCTGACTTCGGCAATGCGCGCAAAGAATGGCGTAGCGGCGATGGTCAACGGCACCACGGCCGCCCATACGCCGTAGGTGGTGCCTACGATCAATCGGGTGAACGGAATCAGCGCCACCATCAAAATCAGGAACGGAATCGAGCGAAACAGGTTCACGAATGCACCCAGTGCGCGGTTCAGTGCCGGGGCTTCGTAGATGCCGCCCCTGGAACTGGTGACCAGGATCACCGCCAGCGGAATGCCCGCCAACAGCGCGATCAATGACGACACGCCGACCATCAAGAACGTGTCGATGAAACCTTGCAGCAAGCGGTCAAACCACATAGCCCAGTACCTCCACTTGTTGCGCCCATTGGCCGGCGCGTTGACGCAATTGCTCGGCACCGAGAGTCGAGCCGGTCACTGCCAGCAGCAGTTGCCCGAGGGCATGGCCCTGAATCCGTTCCACGCCGCCTTGCAGCAATCGCACACGGCCTCCGAGGGCGCTGAACAGTGCCGCCAGGTCCGGTTCGTCGCGTTGGCTGCCGGTGAACTGCAAGCGCAGGACCACGGCTGCGTCGCTGGACTTTGGCTGCGCCTGCAAACGGCTTTGCAGCTCTTTGGGCAATGCATGTTGCAACGGCGCCAGCATTGTCTTGCTGACCTCATGCTGCGGATTGCCGAACACTTCCCACACCGGGCCTTGCTCGACGATGCACCCATGCTCCAGGACAACCACGCGATCACAGATCTCACGGATCACCGCCATCTCGTGGGTGATCAGCACAATGGTCAGGCCCAGGCGCTGATTGATCTCGCGCAGCAGGCCGAGGATCGACTGCGTGGTCTCCGGGTCGAGCGCCGAGGTGGCTTCGTCGCACAGCAGAATTTCCGGGTCATGTACCAGCGCCCGGGCAATGCCCACGCGCTGTTTCTGCCCGCCGGACAACTGCGCCGGGTAAGCCTTGTGCTTGGCCTGCAAGCCCACCAGCTCCAATAGTTCACGGACCTTCTGCTCGCGTTGTTCCTTGGGCACGCCGGCGACTTTCAGCGGCAGTTCGACGTTCTGCCAAACGGTCTTGGCCGACATCAGATTGAAGTGCTGGAAGATCATGCCGATGCGCCGACGCAGCGCCACCAGGCGGTCTTCGTCGAATTCGCCGATGTCCACTTGATCGATCAGCACCCGACCGCTGCTCGGTTGTTCCAGGCGATTGATGGTGCGGATCAGCGACGACTTGCCGGCGCCGCTGCGACCGATGATGCCGAACACTTCGCCGCGCTGGATCGCCAGGTCGATGCCGTGCAACGCGGCCACCGGGCCTTGCTGGCCATTGTAGGTTTTACCCAGATTGATGAAGCGCACATGAGCACGATTGAGCTCGGGATGCAGCTCGGTTTGTTCAGCGCGTTGAGGCTCTGGAAGCTCCAGTCGCCGTTGAATGGCGGCGGTCATGTTCAGCTTTCCCAACCGGCTTGATAGAGCTTGCCGTGGGCCTTATCCAGCGCGGCGCGCACCGCGGGTGAGTGCTGGTAGATGTCGACGAACTTGATCAGGCGCGGGTCGGTTTTGCTCTTGGGCTGGATCACGAACTGAATCACGTACTCCTTGTGATCGAGGCCGTCGAACAGCAGCGCAGAGCCTGCGTCGAAGGTTTTCGACAAGCGAATGTAGGCCGGGTAGCCCTGCACCAGATCGGCGTCGTCATAGGCGCGCACCAGTTGCACGGCTTCGACCTGGAGGATCTTGATGTGCTTCGGGTTGGCGATGATGTCTTCTTCGGTGGCCTTGTAGCCGACGCCGGGCTTGAGGGTGATCAGGCCGGCCTTGGCCAGCAGCTGCAAGCCACGACCGCTGTTGATCGGATCGTTGGCGATGGCCACGCTGGCGCCTTGCGGCAGTTCGTCGAAGCTTTTGTATTTCTTCGAGTAGAGGCCGACGTTGTTGATGATCCCGGGGGCGAACGGCACCAGGTCGAAACCTGATGCTGCCTTGGCGTTCTCCAGGAACGGGATGTGCTGGAAGTAGTTCACGTCGATGTCGCCTGAAGCCAGGCTGACGTTCGGTGCGATCCAGTCGCTGAACTCCACCAGTTCGACTTTCAGGCCTTGTTTGCCGGCTTCTTCGACCGCCGCTTCAAGGGGAATGGCGAAGGCGGCGGTGGTGCCGATTTTCAGTGGGGCGTCGGCGGCGAAGGTTACCGAGCTGAACAGGCCGAGGGCCAGGGCCAGTGCTTTGACTGGGTGGGAGAGGTAGTTCTTTTTCATGATGAGTTATCCAGTCAGTGCATTAAGTTTGTGGTGTCTGTTCGGGCCTCATCGCGAGCAAGCTCGCTCCCACAGGGTTTTTGTGAACACCCGAGATCCACTGTGGGAGCGAGCTTGCTCGCGATGCTTTTAGCGGCGGTAAGCCGAACCGGTATGTTGCTCAGGCAAATGCGCCTCTCGCTGAAACAGCTTTTCGCGCAAGGTGCCGCTGTCGTACGCCGTCTTGTACGAGCCCCGCCGTTGCAACTCGGGGATCACCAGTTCGATGAAATCCTCATAGCTTTCCGGCGTGACAATCCGCGTCAGGTTGAAACCATCCAGCCCGGTTTCGGCGATCCAGGATTCCAGTTCATCCGCCACTTGCTGCGGTGAGCCGACCACGGTGATGTAGCGCCCGCCAAGGGCGTGTTGTTCCAGCAATTTGCGGCGGGTCCAGTCGTTGTTTTGCAGGTGTTTGGTGGCGGACTGGATCGCGTTGCTCTTCACGTACTGGATCGGCTCGTCGATTTCATATTGGGAAAAATCGATCCCGGTGGACGCCGAAAAGTGCGCCACGCCGGCCTCGGCACTGGCGTAGCTCAGGTATTCGGCGTGCTTGGCCCAGGCCCGCTCTTCGGTGGCGCCAACGATCACGTTCAGGCCCATGAACACCTTGATGTCTTCGGGATTGCGCCCGGCGGAGGCGGCCGCGGCGCGCACCTTGTCCACCTGCGCCTTGGTCGATGCCTTGGTCTGGCCGCTGATGAACACGCACTCGGCATGTCGCCCGGCGAACAGCAAACCGCGATCCGAACTGCCGGCCTGGAACAGCACCGGCGTGCGCTGTGGCGAGGGCTCACAGAGGTGATAACCCTCGACCTGATAGAACTCGCCCTTGTGCTCGACCTTGTGCACTTTGTCTGGCTGCGCGTAGATCCGTTGCCGTGGATCGTTGAGCACCGCGCCATTTTCCCAACTGCCTTCCAGGAGTTTGTAGAGCACCTCCAGGTACTCGTCGGCCTGGTCATAACGACGGTCATGCTCAACCTGTTCACTACGGCCCATGGCCTTGGCAGCGCTGTCGAGATAGCCGGTGACGATGTTCCAGCCGACCCGCCCACGGCTCAGGTGATCCAGCGTCGACAGGCGGCGGGCGAACAGATACGGCGCTTCGTAGGTGAGGTTGGCGGTCAGGCCGAAGCCGAGGTTTTTCGTCACTGCAGCCATGGCCGAGACCAGCAGCAGCGGATCGTTGACCGGCAACTGGATCGACTCTTTCAACGGCACGTCCACCGAGTTCCGGTAGACGTCGTAGACCCCGACGATGTCGGCGATGAACAGGCCGTCGAACAGCCCGCGCTCCAGCAGCTGCGCCAGTTCGGTCCAGTATTCGATCGTGTTGTAGCGGGTGGACGTATCGCGCGGGTGCGTCCACAAGCCATGGTTGATGTGCCCGATGCAGTTCATGTTGAAGGCATTGAGCAGGATCTTTTTCTTGGCCATTCAGATGGTCCCCCGCAGTGGCGGGTTTTCATCGTTGAGGTAGTAATTGCCCACGGCGTGGTACTTCCAGCGTACCGGGTCGTGCAGGGTGTGTACCCGGGCGTTGCGCCAGTGGCGGTCGAGGCCGTGTTCGATCAGGGTCGCCTGGCTGCCGGCCAGTTCGAATAGTGTGCTGCCGGCGGCCAGGGAGATTTCGGTGCTGAGGGCGCGGGTTTCGGCGACGGCAATCGACGCCGCTGCGACGGTCTCGGCGTTCGTGTCGGCCTGGGCCTTGTCGAGGTATTCACCGGCACGCTCCAGCAGTGCCTCGGCGGCGTGCAGGCGAATGCTCAGGTGGCCGAAGCTCTTGAGGGTCAATGGATCGTCCGTGGCTTTTTCGTGGGTGGCGTCGATCCACGGCCGGGTTTTGGTGCGCACGAAGTGCAGCGCATCTTCATACGCGGCGCGGGCGATGCCGGTGTCGATGGCGGCATGGAGAATCTGCGCCAGCGGGCCGACCGGGGTCGGGCGCTCGAAAGCGCTTTGAAAGGGGATGACATCTTCAGCAGCAACAAAGACATCTTCGAACACCACCGAACCGCTGCCGGTGGTGCGCTGGCCGAAGCCGCTCCAGTCGTCGATCACACTCAGGCCCTTGCTGTCGCGTGGCACGAACGCCAGTTGCTGCACACCGTTTTCATCCACCACCGAGGTGGGAATGCGCTGGGCGTAGATCGCGCCCGTGGCGTAGAACTTGCGACCATTGATGCGATAGCCGCTGCCATCGCGAGTCAGGCTGGTGACCCGATCGTGTGCGGTTTTGGTGCCGAGTTCAGCCAACGCATTGCCGAAGCGCTGACCGGCCAATACTTCGGCGTACAGGCGTTGCTTCTGCTCGTGGCTGCCGTTCACCCGCAGTACTTCGAGGGCATAGAAATGGTTCTGCGGAATCTGCCCCAGGGAGCCGTCGGCCCGGGCGATCAAGGCGATGACGTTGGCCAGGGTGATGTTGGAAACACCGGCGCCGCCGTATTCCTTTGGCACGCTGATGCCCCACAGGCCCGAGCGGGAAAACACTTCCAGTTCCGGGTGTGGCAAGCGGCGTAAACGGTCGCGTGTGGCGCTGTCGCGTTTAAAGTCTTCGGCAAGGTCGCTGGCGACGACCAGGGCTTGCTCATCGCTGGTGATGACCGCGACGTGGTGAGAACTTGTCATGTGTTTCTCCAGAGCTCTGGTAAAAAGTGTTCTGGTCGTCAGATCCAGGAATGGCGATTGGGCAGCGTGCCGTTGAGGCGATAGGCGCCGACCGCGTGATACTTCCAGCGCACCGGATCGTGCAGGGTGTGCACCCGGGCGTTGCGCCAGTGGCGGTCGAGGTTGAATTCGGCGAGGGTCGCGCGGCTGCCGGCCAGTTCGAGCAGCTTTTCGCTGGCCAGCAGCGAAATCTCGGTGGTCAGCACTTTGGCTTCGGCCACGGCAATCGAGGCGCGGGCGGCGGACTCGGCGGTGAAAGGTGCGGCGCTGACATCATCGAGCACTTGCCCGGCCTTGCGCAGCAGCGCTTGGGCGGCGTGCAATTCGATTTTCAATCTGCCGATATCGGCGATCACGTACAGGTCATCGCTGGCCCGCTCGACCTTGGCGTCGATCCACGGCCGGGCGCGGGTTTTCACGAAGTCGATGGCGTCGTCGATGGCGCCTCGGGCGATACCGGCGTCGATGGCCGCTTGAATCAGCTGCGAGACGGCACCCTGGATGTTCGGCGTGTCATTGATCCGCCAGTTATCCACCACCAGTTCAGGATCGGCCTGCACGTTGTTGAGCAAAATCGTGCCGCTGGCGGTGGTGCGCTGACCAAAACCGGACCAGTCATCGACGATGCGCAATCCAGGTGTGCCGCGACGGATGAACGCCAGTACTTGCTTGCCATCGTCGTTCAACGCTTTGACTGCGACCCAATGGGCGAACAGTGCGCCGGTGGAATAGAACTTCTGGCCGTTGAGGACGCCGTCAGCGGTGATGCGCGCCTTCAGTTCCAGGGTGTTCTTGGTGCCGCGTTCCGGCCCGGCATTGCCGATGCGCCAGCCGTCGAGGACGCTTTTGAACAGCTGTTTTTTCTGCGCCTCGGTGGCGCTGCCGAGCACCAGGTTAAGAATGCCGAACTGGTTTTGCGGGATCTGCCCAAGTGCCGGGTCTGCCGCGGAAATGATCGCGAAAACCTCAGCCAGGGTAACGAACGAAACCTGCGGGCCACCGTACTCGCGGGGGATGGAAATGCTGCCCAGGCCGCTGCGGGTGAACTGTTCTATTTCAGACCATGGGAGCTTGCGCTGCCGGTCACGTTTGGCCGCTTGCAGGCGGGCGACTTGCGCCAGCTCGTGGGCCGCCTTGATGGCTTGAGCGTCATTGCGCAAGACTTTTGCGGGCAACAACAGCGGGGCGATGTCCAGGTCACTCTGGACGTTTGCATCTGCCAGACTGGACATCAGTGCCGCTCCTTGGCTGCACGCAATGCCCTGGCGATCTGCACTGGGGTGATTGTGTTCCGGACCATACCTACCTCACATCTTATGGAAGCGCCGCTTGTGGCCGCGCATGAAAACAAGGATGTCCGGTGGTCCGGTGTATATACCCTAAACGTGTATAAATATTTTATGAACTAACTTTTAGGAATATGCATAGAAGGATGATTCCGCCAAAGAGGCCTCTTCATCGTCTACGGGGTTCGGCGGCCTTGAGGGGCTGTTTCTTCGGGACTTTCAGATAAGTGTTTGCACAACCAATCTTCAGCGTGCGGGCTGGAGCCCAGCGGGAGTTGTTGCCCACCCGGTCGAGAATGCAGTACGTCACCTCCAGCCGCAGGTCTTCGCCGGCTTCGAGGATGATGGCCGGCGGAATCCAGACATGAATCGGCTGGCCCACATCGGCGGACTTGATCCGTGGCAGATCCATGCGCACATCGCCCCAGCGCAGGGTGATTTCATCGTCGACGGCCATGTTCAGGTACGGCTCGATGGTCAAGGGAACACCGCGTTTGACCTGGCTCGGATTGACCCCCTGACGGCGAATCGCCTCGGGAATGCTCACCGGTGCCAGGCACTGGTTTTCATCGCCGCACAGCTCGGAAGGTTGGCCGCCTGGGCAGTCGAGTTTGATCTGCACGTTTTGGCTGGCCGAAATCACTGGGTCTCGACCCACCTGCATGACCCGGTAGTGAATGCGCGAGGTACCGTTGGCGACAAAGCTTTCAGGCACCCGCAACTGCACCGGTTGGCCGACATCGCTGGCCATCAGCACGCGGGAGGCCACGTAGCAGCTATCCCAGAACAGTTCGATCAGGTCGCCTTCGTCCATGGCGGGGTAGGGCGCCACATCGATCAGCAGGTGCGCCGCACAAGTGACGTTGATGCCGGTCTTGTTGGATTGCGCCAGGGTCGGGGCCACAAGCCCGGATTTGTTCGAGGTGCTTTTCATGAAGTCTCCTTGAAGTTTTGCAACGAAGTCCGTTTCTGGGAAATCAAAAACTAAATATCGAACAGCAAAACCATTCATTACTTTTAATTGAAATAATGAGTTTGGCGTGATGAGTGACGTCGGTTGGAGACTAGATAAGAGTCAGGGGGAGTAAGTGTCAATGAGATTTATTAGTTATGGGTGAAGTGTGCTGTTATTCAGAAAGTTCCTACGGTACGAAGTAAGTAAACCATGGCGGCGTGTCGAATTTGTCCGCTGAAAGTGTCTAAAGCCGGGCGGCTTGGCGTGCGTGGTCGGCCAGGTGTTGTGAAAGGAACCTGGTGGGGAAAGGGAGGTTAATTGTTATTGTGCAGATATATGTACCGCGCGCGCGTACAAGATATGTATGTCGAATAGATTGGGTTAGTTTGGTATTGATAAAGTATTTTTTGCGATGGTGTCACTTCCATCCATGGAAGATGACAATTATTGAACGGGTTGTTAGTTGTGGCTGTTGTTCAGGAACTTGCTGAGAAACTGTTTGGTTCGCTCTTCTTTCGGGTTGGCAAACAACGCCTTCGCTTCGCCTTGCTCGACGATCACGCCCTTGTCGAAAAACACCACGCGATTGGCCACGTCGCGGGCAAAGCCCATTTCGTGAGTGACGATCACCATGGTGCGATTCTCTTCGGCCAGGCCGCGGATAGTCGCCAATACCTCGCCCACCAGCTCCGGGTCGAGGGCCGAGGTCGGTTCATCGAACAGGATCACTTCCGGTTCCATCGCCAGCGCCCGGGCAATCGCCACGCGCTGTTGCTGACCACCGGAGAGGCGACGCGGATAGGCGTCTTCCTTACCCGCCAGGCCTACCTTGGCCAATAGCTTTTTACCCAGGGCAACGGCATCGGCGTGCGCGATCTTCTTGACGATGATCGGGCCTTCGATAACGTTTTCCAGCGCGGTGCGATGGGGGAACAGGTTGAAGTTCTGGAACACGAAACCCACGTGTTGGCGCAAGCGCCGCACCAGGCTCTGCTGCTGGTTCAGGGGGCGGCTGGTATCGACTTCGATATCACCGACCTTGATCCGGCCGCTGGTGGGCTCTTCCAGAAAATTCAGGCAGCGCAGGAAGGTGGTCTTGCCCGAACCGCTAGGGCCGATGATCGCGACCACCTCGCCTTCCTTGACCTCAAGATCGATGCCGTTGAGCACGACTTGACCCTTGAACTGCTTTGTCAGTTTTTCCACGACAATCATTGGGTCAGGACTCCTGGTCGTGCCGATTGACCCGCGCTTCCAACTGGTTCTGCAGGTGCGAAAGCACGGTTGCGAGGACCCAGTAGATCAGTGCGGCGGCAAGATACATGGTGAAGATTTCGAAGGTGCGAGCGGTGATCAGCTGCGCCTGACGGAACAGTTCCGGCACCTGGATGGTGGCGGCCAGCGCGGTGTCCTTGACCAGCGAAATGAAGCTGTTGCCCAGCGGCGGCAATGCGGTGCGCATCGCCTGCGGCAGGATGGCCCGGCGCAGGGTCTGCGCGCGGGTCATGCCGATACTGGCAGCCGCTTCCCACTGGCCGCGCTCGATGGAGCTGATCGCGGCACGCAGGATTTCACAGGCGTAGGCGGCCATGTTCAGCGAGAAGCCGATCAGGGCCGCCGGCAGCGGATCCAGTTCCAGACCCAATTGCGGCAAGCCGTAATAGATCACGAACAGTTGCACCAGCAACGGCGTGCCGCGAAAGAACGACACGTAGATGCGGGCGATCCAGCTCACCAGTTTGAAGCGCGACAGGCGCATCAGCGCCAGACCGAAGCCCATCACCAGGCCGAAGAACATCCCGCCCAGGCTGAGGATGACCGTGTAATACGCGCCCTTGAGCAGAAAGGGCGCGGAGTCCAGTGCGAGTTGGAAAGCTTCTCCCATTATTGAGTGACGTCAGCGTTGAAGTATTTTTCCGAGAGCTTTTTCAGGGTGCCATCGGCGCGCAGCTTATCGATTGCCTTGTTGACCGCGGCCAGCAGTTCAGGCTCGCCTTTGCGCAGGGCAATGCCGGCTTCCTGGCGGGAGAACGCATCACCGGCGGCGGTGGTGTCCTTGGCCTTCTTGGCGTATTCCAGCGCGGCCAGGCGGTCGATCAGAATGGCGTCGATACGGCCGACACGCAGGTCCTGGAACTTGGTCGGATCATCTTCGTAGGTGCGGATGTCAGCGGTCGGCACATTGGCCTTCACCCACTCTTCGTAGTTGGTGCCCAGGCCTACACCGACTTTCTTGCCAGACAGGTCGGCGGCGGACTTGATGTTCAGCTCGGCGGCCTTCTTCGTCAGCACCAGCGCCTGAATACCGGAAACGGTGTAGGGTTCGGAGAAGTCATACTTCTTCTTGCGCTCTTCGGAGATGGTCACCTGGTTGATCACTGCGTCCAGACGCTTGGATTCCAGGGCCGCGAGGATGCCGTCCCATTTGGTTGGTTGCAGCTTGACCTTCACGCCCAGTTCTTTGGCCAGGGCTTCGGAGAACTCGACTTCGAAGCCGGTCAGCTTGCCGTCGGCGTCGACGAAACTGAATGGTGGGTAGGTGCCTTCCAGGCCGACGTTGATTACGCCTTTGTCCTTGATTTGTTGCAGTTGCTCACCGGCAACCGCCTGGCCAATCAGGCCGGCGCTCAGTGCCAGGCCCAGCGAACCCACCAGCAGATTGCGACGTAGTGCGGAAAAATTCATGACAAGCCCCTGTGTTTTCTTATGGAAGACGCTTTAGGAAAGTTGGCAAATTCGGGATTTGGACGACTGCGATATCCTGCCCTAATGCAGCTTATGCGTCTCGCTGCAAATTCGCCTGCGGCGTGACTATAAGATGATGCCTATAGAATTGAAAATAATGAATATTATTTTTGTTATTCGTTAATTGCATATGCGTTTCATGGAAAAGATCGCAGCCTGCGGCAGCTCCTACATGGATCGGCATGCATCTGTAGGAGCTGCCGCAGGCTGCGATCTTTTGATCTTCTGAATCGCTTACAGAAAATCCTTATAGGCAAACAACGCCGGCGCGCCACCGGTGTGCAGGAAAATAATCGGACCCTCGTCGAACCGCTGACGGCCGATCCCGTCCAGCAAGCCGGCCATGGCCTTGCCAGTGTAGACCGGGTCCAGCAGCAAGCCTTCGTGACTCGCCAGCAGCTTCACCGCCGCCAGTGTGCCGGCATTCGGCTCGCCATAACGCGGGGCGAAATACTCGTCCCACAACTCGACCTTGAAAGCCTCCGGCAGATTCACGCCCAGCAACTCGGCGGTGCGTTCGGCCAGGCCTTGAACCTTTGGCCGCTGATCTTCATCGCTGCGCGAAACCGTCACGCCGATTACTGGCAGATTCGGCAGTGCTTCACTCAGGGCCAGTGCCAGGCCGCTGTGGGTACCGGCGCTGCCCGAGGCCAGGACCACGGCGGCGAACTTCAGGCCGGTATCCTTGATCTGTTCGGCCAGTTCCAGACCGGCACGCACGTAGCCCAGGGCGCCCAGCGCATTGGAGCCACCGATCGGCACCAGGTACGGCTTCTTGCCGTTGCTGCGCAGTCGGTTGGCCAGGGCTTGCAGTTGCTCGTCGGCGTTGTCGAGGTTTTCCACCAGTTCGACCTTGGCATCGAACAGGTCGAGCAGCAGGCGGTTGCCGTTGCCGGTGTAATTGCTGTCGTCAGTGCCGAGAGGATTTTCCAGAAGGGCTACGCAGCCCAGGCCCAATTTTGCGGCAATGGCGGCTGTCTGCCGTACGTGGTTCGATTGCAGCGCGCCCGCGGTGATCAAGGTGTCGGCGCCCTGGGCCAAGGCATCGGCGGCCAGGTATTCGAGTTTGCGCAGCTTGTTGCCGCCCATTGCCAGCGGCGTCAGGTCATCGCGCTTGACGTACAGGTCGCGACCCAGCCAGGTCGACAGGCGTTCGAGTTTTTCCAGGGCGGTGGGCTGACCGAGCAGGTCGAGGCGGGTAAAGCTGGCGAGCTGTTGTTTGATCATGAGTCCGTACTGGCGGTTGAAGATCTCAGGACTATAGGCACGCCAAAAAGTTGGGGCAACCGCCAATCGCTTATAGCCAATCGAAATGAGTACAGCACTATTGGTTCTTAATTTGCCTCGCGGCCCTTGCCGTAAAGTAATCGCCGTCAGTGCGGCCAGACAGTCCGGCCGCCCGTGAGGAGTTTTTACCGTGAGTGAGCGTTCCAGCCATTGGCAATTGCAGACCATCGTCAGCCAGCTGCGCACGGCACGTGAACAGTGGCGTGCACAAAACGGCCGGGCCACCGGCGAGCAGGGCGGTCGCGAATTGCCTTCCCGCGCAGCCATGGCGGACATTCTCGAGGCCCTGTGCGGTGCGTTGTTCCCGATGCGCCTGGGGCCGGTTGACCTGCGCGAAGAGAGTGAAGACTTCTATGTCGGTCATACCCTGGATGTGGCGCTGAATGCGCTGTTGGCCCAGGCGCGACTCGAATTGCGCTACGCCGCTCGCCACAGTGCCCAGGCCGAGACTGAAGTCGAAGCCAAAACCATCCAGATCATTCAGGACTTTGCCCTCGCGTTGCCTGGGTTGCGCAGCCTGTTGGACAGTGACGTGCTCGCGGCCTATCACGGTGACCCGGCGGCCCGCAGTGTCGATGAAGTGTTGTTGTGCTATCCGGGGATTCTGGCGGTGATTCACCATCGTCTGGCCCACCATTTGTATCGCGCCGGGTTGCCGCTGCTGGCGCGGATCAGCGCGGAAATCGCTCACTCGGCCACCGGCATCGACATTCACCCCGGCGCGCAGATCGGCCGCAGTTTCTTCATCGACCATGGGACGGGTGTGGTGATTGGCGAGACGGCGATCATCGGCGAACGCGTGCGGATCTATCAGGCGGTGACCTTGGGCGCCAAGCGCTTCCCGGCGGACGAAGATGGCCAACTGCAGAAAGGTCAGCCACGGCACCCGATTGTCGAGGATGACGTGGTGATTTATGCCGGGGCGACGATTCTCGGGCGGATCACCATCGGTCAGGGCTCGACCATTGGCGGCAACGTCTGGCTGACCCGCAGCGTGCCGGCGGGCAGCAACCTGACCCAGGCGAGTTTGCAGTTGGATGATGGGGCGCAGAAGTGAGGATGTAGGAGCTGTCGAGTGCAACGAGGCTGCGATCTTTTCCAAGCGCGCCGCGAACCAAAATCAAAAGATCGCAGCCTGCGGCAGCTCCTACAGAACACCTCTAAATTCCGCGTAAAACCTTTCCTTGAGCTAGCGTAACAACACCACCGCCGAGCCCTGCGATTAGTCCTTAGCCCCCTATCCATGTTTAACTTGAACGTTCATTCAAGTTAAACCGGCGGTTCGCTGCCCGCTCACAACAGGAGGCTTGCCTTTGCTGAGTCCGATTTCTACAGCCACTTTCTACCCCTTCGAGGTGCACCGAACATGAGTGCATCGTCCATCTCTCCAAGCGGTCTGATCCGCATGAATCCGCCGGTGTTCTGGTTCTCGGCGAGTTTCATTCTGTTGTTTGGTGTCGTTGTCATCGCCATGCCGGAGCAGGCCGGTGCCTGGTTGCTGGCGGCGCAAAACTGGGCGGCCAACACGGTCGGCTGGTATTACCTGCTGGCGATGACCCTGTATCTGGTCTTCGTGGTGGTCACCGCCTTGTCCGGCTACGGCAAGATCAAGCTCGGTGCCGACCACGACGAACCCGAATTCAGTTATCTGTCCTGGGCTGGCATGCTGTTCGCCGCCGGGATCAGCATCACCCTGTTTTTCTTCTGCGTGTCCGAACCGCTGACCCACATGCTGCAACCGCCCCAAGGCGAGGCCGGTACGGCGGATGCGGCGCGCCAGGCGATGCAGATTCTGTTTCTGCACTGGGGCCTGCATGGCTGGGGCGTGTTCGCCTTTGTCGGCATGGCGCTGGCCTACTTCGCCTACCGGCATAACCTGCCACTGGCCCTGCGCTCGGCGCTGTATCCGCTGATCGGCAAGCGTATCAACGGCCCCATCGGCTACGCGGTGGATGGCTTCGGCATCATCGCCACGGTGTTCGGCCTCGGTGCCGACATGGGCTTTGGCGTGTTGCACCTCAACTCGGGCCTGGACTATCTGTTCGGCATCGCCCACACCCAATGGATTCAGGTCGGCCTGATCACCCTGATGATGGGTGCTGCGATCATCGTTGCCGTATCCGGCGTCGACAAGGGCGTGCGGGTGATGTCCGACATCAACATGCTGCTGGCCTGCGCGCTGCTGCTGTTCGTATTGTTCGCCGGCCCTACGCAGCACTTGCTCAACACCCTGATCCAGAACCTCGGTGATTACCTCGGCGCCTTGCCGATGAAGAGTTTCGACCTCTATGCCTACGACAAACCCAGCGACTGGCTGGGCGGCTGGACGGTGTTCTACTGGGCCTGGTGGATTGCGTGGTCGCCGTTCGTGGGCTTGTTCATCGCACGGATTTCCCGTGGTCGCACCATCCGCGAGTTCGTCTTCGGCGTGCTGTTGATTCCGCTGGGCTTTACCCTGGCGTGGATGTCGATCTTCGGCAACAGCGCCATCGATCAAGTGCTCAACCATGGCATGAGCGCGCTCGGTATGTCGGCCATCGACAATCCGTCGATGACGCTCTACCTGCTGCTGGAAACCTACCCGTGGAGCAAAACCGTCATCGCGGTCACGGTGTTTATCAGCTTTGTGTTCTTCGTCACCTCCGCCGACTCCGGCACCGTGGTGTTGTCGACGCTGTCCGCCAAGGGCGGTAACCCCGATGAAGACGGGCCGAAATGGTTGCGGGTGTTCTGGGGCGCGATGACCGCCCTGGTGACCAGCGCGCTGCTGTTCTCCGGCAGCATCGATGCGTTGAAGTCGGCGGTGGTCCTGACCTCGTTGCCGTTCTCGCTGATCCTGCTGTTGATAATGTGGGGGCTGCACAAAGCGTTTTATCTGGAGTCGCAGAAGCAGATTGCGCAGATGCATTCCTTGGCACCGGTGTCCGGTTCACGGCGGGGTGGCTGGCGTCAGCGTTTGAGTCAGGCGGTGCATTTCCCGTCGCGGGATGAGGTCTACCGCTTCCTCGACACGACGGTGCGCCCGGCGATTGAAGAAGTGTCTGCCGTGTTCATCGAAAAGGGTTTGCACGTAGCGACACACCCGGACCCGGCCAATGACAGCGTCAGCCTGGAAATCGGCCACGGCGATCAACATCCGTTTGTTTATCAGGTGCAGATGCGCGGTTACTTCACGCCATCGTTTGCCCGTGGCGGCATGGGTTCCAAGCAACTCAACAATCGCCGCTACTACCGGGCCGAAGTGCATTTGAGCGAAGGCAGTCAGGACTACGATCTGGTCGGCTATACCAAGGAACAGATCATCAACGACATCCTCGACCAGTACGAACGGCACATGCAGTTCCTGCATCTGGTGCGCTGATCAAGGCCTTCATGTCTCGGTGGTCAACACCATGAACAACACCAGCGCCGCCACCGGGACACCGAACACGGCGCTACCGACCGCCAGTTCGGTGCTCAATGGCTGGCCGGCATGCACTATGCCGACTGCGCCGTTGATCAGCGTCAGCGCCAGCCACAGCACGATAAAACAGTAGGCCAGGGTCTGACGGGTAAAGCCGATTTTCTCGCCGATATAGAGCATCAACGCCAGGAGGATCAGGCCGAAGGTTGTGATGATGGTGGTGTGCATGAACTGTCCCGCCCTTCAGATGTGCATTGCTTTGGAGGCAGCCATCGCGAGCAATCTCCCACAGGGGATTTCCCTTGAGCACAAATTTTGTGAGCAACCAAGATCAATGTGGGAGCGAGCTTGCTCGCGATTGGGGGCGCTGCGGTCTCAGTGTGAACTCAGTTAAACCAACCCGCCATTCACCCGCAAAATCTGCCCATTGACCCAACCCGAATCCGGCCCCGCCAGAAACGACACAACACGGGAAATATCCTCCGGCTGCCCCAGGCGCTCCAGCGGCGCCATCTTCGCGAAATTCTGAATCTGCTCCTCACTCTTGCCGTGTAAAAACAACTCAGTCGCCACCGGCCCGGGAGCCACCGCATTGACGGTGATGTTGCGCCCGCGCATCTCTTTGGCGAACACCTGGGTCAGGGATTCCACTGCCGCTTTGCTGGCGATGTACACCGCGTAACCCGGCAGGTTCATGCCGACGGTGCTGCTGGAGAAGTTGATGATTCGGCCACCGCTGTTCAGGCGGGTCGCCGCTTCACGCAGGATATTGAAGGTACCGCGAGTGTGGATGTTGAAGGTCTGCTCGAACAGTTCGTCGCTGTGTTGCGCCAGCGGCAGGACCTTGAGGATGCCGGCGTTGTTCACCAAAACATCGACCTTGCCGAACTGGGTTTCAACCTCGTCGAACATCCGGCGCACGTCGTCGGCATTGGCCACATCGGCCTTGATCGCTATGGCCTGGTGGCCGGCCTGACGCAGCTCCACCACCCGTTTCGAGGCTTCGGTGGCGCTGCTGGCGTAGTTGATGGCAACGGCGAAACCTTCGCTGGCCAGTTGTTTGGCGATGACCGCGCCGATGCCGCGGGAGGCACCGGTCACGATGGCAACTTTCGGAGTTTGAGCCGTCATGTTGATGTTCCTGTTGATGGGGTGTGAAGCCAATTTCACATGTTTACTCAGGCCGATAAATGCACGAGAGTTGCCTTGACTGTTCAATGATTGCCAACAATCGAGTGCCTGGAGTGAGCTGTGGACCAAGTCAAAGCGATGAAGGTTTTTGTGCGGATCTACGAGCGCAGCAGCTTCACGCTGGCGGCCGATGACCTGAACCTGCCCCGCGCAACGCTGACCCATACGTTGAATCAGTTCGAGGCCTGGCTGGGTACGCGTTTGTTGGAGCGCAGCACGCGTAAAGTGCGTCCGACGCTGGATGGCGAGGCGTACTACCTGCGTTGCGTGCAACTGCTGGCAGAGCTGGAGGAAGCGGAGTTGGCGTTTCGCGGCGTGGCCCCGAAGGGGCGGCTACGGGTGGACTTGCACGGGACATTGGCCAAGCACTTCGTGATCCCGGCATTGCCGCAATTCATGGCGCGTTATCCCGACATCGAGCTGTCCATCAGCGAGGCTGACCGCCAGGTCGACCTGATCACCGAAGGTATCGATTGCGTGTTGCGGGCGGGAACATTGGGTGACTCCACGCTGATCGGCAAACGTGTCGCCAACCTGCGTCAGATCACCTGCGCCAGCCCCGCCTATTTGCGCAAATACGGCGAACCGAAAAGCCTCGCCGACCTCAGCCGGCACCGTGCGGTGAACTACGTTTCGCGCACGACGGCCAGGTTGTTCCCGTTTGAATTCATGGTGGACGGTGAACTCAAGGAAGTGGCCATCGACGGTGCGGTATCGGTGTTCGGCGCAGAAATCTACGCCGCCTCGGCGATTGCCGGGCTGGGCCTGATCCAGTGCCCGCACTACCGAATGGAAACGCAGATCTCCCAAGGCCTGGTGCAGGAAGTCCTCGTCGACACCCCTCCGCCATCAATGCCGGTATCGGTGTTGTACCCGCACAACCGACACATGTCGCCCAGGGTCCGGGTGTTTGTGGACTGGTTGGGAGAGGTGTTTACGGGGGCACGGTAGCTTGTTGGCGGGGAAATACGTGAAACGTTTCAGTCATTAGTCGAATCAGGGGTTTTCTGGCGTTTGTCCGGGCGTATGCTGAGCGACTGGCAAAGCAGTCGATATCAGATTCAAGACCGACAAGAGAGGATTCGATGACCTACACCGCTGCCGAAAACCGCTACGACTCCATCCCCTACCGCCGCGTGGGCCGCAGCGGGCTGGTGCTGCCGGCACTGTCGTTGGGCCTGTGGCACAACTTCGGCGACAGCACGCCGATCGGTACCCAGCGCGCATTGTTGCGCACGGCGTTCGACCTGGGCATCAACCATTTCGACCTGGCCAACAACTACGGCCCGCCGTATGGCAGCGCCGAGATCAACTTCGGCCGTTTACTGCGTGAAGACTTCAAGCAGTACCGCGACGAGATGATCATTTCCAGCAAGGCCGGCTGGGACATGTGGCCCGGCCCTTACGGTCAGGGCGGCGGTTCGCGCAAGTACGTGCTGGCCAGCCTCGACCAGAGCCTGCAACGCCTGGGCGTGGACTACGTCGACATCTTCTACTCCCACCGTTTCGATCCGGACACCCCGCTGGAAGAAACCGCCAGCGCACTCGCCACGGCGGTGCAGCAGGGCAAGGCGTTGTACATCGGCATCTCGTCGTACTCCGGGGTGAAAACCCGCGAAATGGCGGCGTTGCTCAAAGAATGGAAAGTGCCGCTGCTGATTCACCAGCCGGCCTACAACCTGCTCAATCGCTGGGTGGAAAAAGACCTGCTCGATACCACTGATGAACTCGGTACCGGCGTGATTGCCTTCACTCCGTTGGCCCAGGGTTTGCTGACCGACAAATACCTCAACGGCGTGCCGGCGGATGCGCGGGTCAACCGTCCGGGCGGTGGTTCGTTGCAGGCATCGCATTTGTCAGAGGCCAACATCGCCCAGGTGCGGGCACTCAACGAAATCGCCAAACGTCGCGGCCAGAGCCTGGCGCAACTGGCGTTGGCCTGGACCCTGCGCGACCCCCGGGTCACTTCCGCGTTGATTGGCGCGAGTCGACCGGAGCAGATTATCGAGAACGTCGGGGCGTTGAAGAACTTGAGCTTCAGTGCAGAGGAACTGGCGGAAATTGACCGGTTTGCCCAGGAGGGCGGGATCAATCTTTGGGAGAAGCCTTCGACGGCTGAATAAGTAGTTGGCGCCGGATTATTCGGCGCCTTTCAGATCGCCATCGTCGGAACGCCGCCCGGAGCAAGCTCGCTCCCACTGGTTTGGCGGTGTTCACAGGTTTTGTGTACGCCACGGACACTGTGGGAGCGAGCTTGCTCGCGATGAGGCCATCAATGTCAGTACAAAAACTGGCTGTTCACCGAAAAAACGGCACATCCCCCAACACCGTCGCCCGCTGCATCACCCGCCGCGCCGGCCGGTAATCATCCACCGCGTAATGCTGGGTCACGCGGTTATCCCAGAACGCGATGTCGTCCTGCTGCCAGCGCCAGCGAATGGTGAACTCCGGCCGCGTTGAATGGGCGAACAGGAACTTCAGAATCGCCTCGCTCTCGGTTTCCGACAGCTCGTTGATCTTCGAAGTGAAACCTTCGTTGACGAACAGCGAGCGGCGCCCGCTGACCGGGTGCGTGCGGATCACCGGGTGCGACAGCGGCGGATTCTTGCGCCGTGCTTCTTCCCACTGGACCAGTGCCTCGGGCGTGTTGCCGTAGCGCTCCAGCGGAAACGAACGGGTGAAATCGTGGGTGGCGGTCAGGCCTTCGAGCAAGGTTTTCAGCGGTGCCGACAGGGCTTCGTACGCGGCAATCCCGCTGGCCCACAACGTGTCGCCGCCAAACTCCGGCAGCAGCTTGGCACTGAGCACCGCGCCCATGGCCGGGGTCGGCAGGAAGGTCACGTCGGTGTGCCAGATCGCGTTATCGCGCACGTCGGTGACGGCGGTGTCGAGGATCAGCACTTCGGGTTGCTCCGGCACATTCGGGTAGATCGGATGAATGTGCAGGTCGCCGAAATTCGCGGCGAATCGCGCCTGTTGCTGTGGCGTGATCGGCTGGTTGCGGAAGAACAGCACCTGATGCTTGAGCAGGGCCTGTTCGATGGCATCGCGTTGCTCCAGGTTCAGCGGCTGGCTGATGTCGATGCCACTGATCTGTGCGCCGAGGGCGGAGCTTAAGGGGACGATGGTCAAGTCACTCATGGTGATTCTCTTGAAATTCGGGGGTGTTGATTACTGTGGGAGCGAGCTCGCTCCCACAGGGTTTCTCACAGGGAAATTATTCAGTGAGCCTGGCCATGCCACGGCACCAGTTTGCGTTGCAGGGCACGCAGGCCCAGTTCCATCGCGAAGGCGATCAGTGCGATCACCAGAATCCCCAGTACCACCACATCGGTGACCAGAAACTGCGCGGCCGATTGCACCATGAAGCCCAGGCCGCTGGTGGCGGCGATCAATTCGGCGGCGACCAGGGTCGACCACCCTACGCCGAGGCCAATGCGCACACCGGTCAGAATGTCCGGCAAGGCACTCGGCAAAATGACGTGGCGAATCAACTGCACGCGGGTTGCGCCCAGCGACTGCGCGGCACGCAATTTGGCCGGGTCGACCGTGCGCACACCGGTGGCGGTGGCGATGGCAATCGGGGCGAAGATCGCCAGGTAGATCAGCAGCACTTTGGACAATTCACCGATGCCGCACCAGATCACGATCAGCGGCAGATAGGCCAACGGAGGGATCGGCCGGTAGAACTCGATCAGCGGGTCGAGCACGCCACGGGCGATACGGTTGGCACCGATGGCGATTCCCACCGGCACGGCAGTGAGAATCGCAAAGCCGAGGCCCAGGCCGATGCGGCTCAGGCTCGCGCCGAGGTGCTGCCACAGGGTTGAATCCATGTAACCCGAGGTCGCCAGCAGCCAGCCTTTTTGCAGAACGGCAGAGGGCGGCGGCAGGAACAGCGGCTCGATCAAGCCGGTCGCCGTCACGGCCCACCAAATAGCAACGAGAGCGACCAGTGTCATCACACTGATCCACCGGGTGCTCAAACGGCGACTTGCCGCAATCACGGCTGAGCCTGGCGTTATCGCTGCGACGGGAATTTCATAACTGCTCATGCGCGCTCCTGCCGCTGGGCGGCACTGCGTTGGGAGAACACTTTGGCGAGTACGTGTTCGCGGGTTTCGATAAAACGCGGGTCGGACTTGATCGAGCGAGCCGACTCACCGGCGGCATAACGCTGACCGAAATCGAGGCTCAGACGCTCGACGATTTGCCCAGGGTTGGGCGCCAACAGAATCAGGTCAGTGGCGAGGAATACGGCTTCTTCTATGTCGTGGGTAATCAGGAACACCGGTTTGGCGGTGCGTTGCCAGACTTGCAGCAACAACTCCTGCATTTGCTCGCGGGTGAAGGCGTCGAGGGCTCCGAAAGGTTCGTCCATCAGCAACACGCGTGGGTCGGCGGCGAGGGCGCGGGCCAGGCCGACACGCTGCTTCTGGCCGCCCGAAAGTTGCCAGATGCGGCGCTGTTCAAAACCGGACAGATCGACCAGGGCGAGCATTTCCCGGGCGCGAGCTTCGCGTTTGTCCCGGGCGATACCGGCCAGCTCCAGGCCGAACCCGACGTTGGCCAGCACGTTTTGCCACGGCAGCAGCGCGTCGTCCTGGAACACCACGCCGCGCTCGGCACTCGGGCCTTTGACGGGCACGCCGTCGAGGGTGATGCGCCCGGCGCTGGGTTCGACGAAACCGGCAATCAGGTTCAACAGCGAAGTCTTGCCACTGCCGGACGGGCCGAGGGCGACCAGCAATTGCCGGGGCCCCAGGCTCAGGGAGATATCCGCCAACACCGGTTCCGGGTTGCCGGGGTACTGTGCGCTGATGCGCTCCAGCTGTAGCAAGGCCATCGCGTTGACTCCCGATCAGTTGGTGATGAACTTGGCGCTGACGTACGGCGCGTAGTCCGGCAGTACCGCCTCGACCTTGCCTTGTTCCTTGAGGAACGCCGCCGTGTCGGTGATGGCTTTGGTGGTCGGCGCGCCGAGGGTGAGCACCTGGTCAGCCGCTAGCGGGTAGACGTTGCCTTGCAGCAGCAATGGAATGTCGCTGGCCTTGGCGCCAGACAGTTTTACAAGCTTGTCGACGTTGCCCTGATTGGCCAGCCAGGCTTGTGGGTCTTTGCGGTAATCGGCGTAGGCGTCCAGGGTCACTTTGGCGAACGCGGTGACGATCTCCGGGTGCTTCTCGGCGAAGTCCTTGCGCACGATCCAGGCGTCGAAGGTCGGTGCGCCGAACTTGGCCAGCTCACCGGAGGTGATCAGTACCTTGCCGTTTTCCTTGGCGACACCGAGGGCCGGGTCCCAGACGTAAGTGGCGTCGATGTCACCGCGTTTCCAGGCAGCAATGATCGCGGGCGGAGCCAGGTTGAGGACGGTGACTTTCGATGGATCAATGTTCCAGTGCTTCAGCGCAGCCAGCAGGCTGTAGTGGCCGGTGGAAACGAACGGCACGGCGATTTTCTTGCCGATCAGGTCTTGCGGGGTCTTGATCCCGGAACCGTCGCGGGCGACCAGGGCTTCGGCAGCGCCGATCTGGGTGGCGATGAGGAAGGTTTCGACCGGGACTTTACGAGTGATCGCAGCGGTCAGGGGACTGGAACCGAGGTAGCCGATCTGCACGTCGCCGGAGGCAATGGCGGCGATGATATCGGCACCGTTATCGAATTTGCGCCAGCTGATATCGGCCTTGCTGGCCTTTTCGTAAGCGCCGTCAGCCTGGGCGACTTTCGCCGGGTCAACGGTGGTCTGGTAGGCGACGGTGAAGTCGGCCGCCTGGGCAAAAAAACTTGCGGTAGCCAAGGAAGCGGCCGCCAGCAAGCGAAGAGGGAAAGTCAGTTTCATCAGAAAGCTCCTTGTCAGGCGACCGAATGTCGGCGTGAGAAAGAGACTAAATGATCTAAGAATTCGAAAATAAATAACTTTTTCGAATTAGCTTATGAGGCGAAAACCCGGTGAGTCATTGTGAATGGGCTGGAAACAAAAAGATCGCAGCCTTCGGCAGCTCCTACAGGAAACGCATTCCAATGTAGGAGCTGCCGAAGGCTGCGATCTTTCTTACAGGCGCCGATTAGTTACTGATCGCCAGAATGCTCGCCTGGTATGCCCCGACGAACACATCGAAATCACCGACTTCGTTCTGCTCCAGTTCAGCCTGCTGAGCCAGCGACGAACGCGCCCGCTCTTCAAACTTCGCCTGCTCCTCAGCCGGCAACGGCTCGCTGCGGAAGAACTCGGCATGGACCTGGCTCTGACGCAGGGAGAACTGGGCGAAGCTTTCCTTGTGTTCAGCCATCGCCGCCAATACCTGGGCCGACGGCGTCAGGGACGGGTCCTGGACCTTCGACATCTGGGCGTCCAGCGCCTTGCTGTGGGCATCACCGCCATGGCTCTGGTCGAGCATCGCCGCCAGAGGAGCGATTTTTTCCAGCAGCTCGCCGGCCCATTCCTTCAGGTCAACCGGCTGGCCATCCCGCTGCAGTTGCAGGCCCGGACGGCGACCTTCCTTGACCACGCTGAGGAAGTTCGAGGTCGCGTTGCCGCAACTGGTGTTGGTCAGCAGCGGGCTGTCATTGAGTGCGCAGTACAGCAGGAACGCATCGAGGAAGCGTGACTCGGTGAGATCGATGCCCATCGGCAGGAAGGGGTTGATGTCCAGGCAGCGTACTTCGACGTACTGGATGCCACGGGCCATCAGCGCCTGGATAGGGCGCTCGCCGGTGTAGGTCACGCGTTTCGGGCGGATGTTGGAGTAGTACTCGTTTTCAATCTGCAGAATGTTGGTGTTGAGCTGTACCCACTCGCCATCCTGGTGGGTGCCGACTTCGACGTATGGCGCATACGGCGTGGCCACCGCTTTGCGCAGGCTGTCGGTGTAGCTGTTCAGATCGTTGTAGCACGGCGTCAGGCCGGCCTGGGCGTTGCTCTGGTAACCCAGGTCGCTCATGCGCAGGCTGGTAGCGTACGGCAGGTACAGGGTATGCGGGTCCAGTTGTTCCAACTGGTGCGAACGACCGCGCAGGAAGCCGGCGTCCAGTGCCGGTGAAGCACCGAACAGGTACATCAGCAGCCAGCTGTAGCGGCGGAAGTTGCGGATCAGCGCGATATAGGACGACGACTGGAAGTCGCGGTCGGTGCCGACAAAGCCTTCGGCCTGCTTGAGCAACGGCCAGAGTTTTTCCGGCAGGGAAAAGTTGTAGTGAATGCCGGCAATGCACTGCATGGTCTTGCCGTAACGCAGGGCCAGGCCCTTGCGGTACACGTACTTGAGCTGCCCGATATTGGACGTGCCGTAATAGGCGATCGGGATGTCTTCCTCGGCCGGCAACGGGCACGGCATCGATGGGCTCCACAGGTACTCGTTGCCGAGCTTGCTGTAGGCAAAGCGGTGAATGCTGTCCAGGCTCGCCAGTGTGTCCGCCGGGTCGGGCAGGGCCGGGGTGATGAACTCCAGCAGCGACTCGGAATAGTCGGTGGTGATCTGTTCATTGGTCAGCGCGGAACCCAATTCTTCCGGGTGCGGCGTTTGCGCCAGGCGACCTTCATCGGTCACGCGCAGGCATTCACGTTCGATGCCGTGAAGGCACTGTTCGAGCAGAGAGAGGTTAGCGCGCTCGCCGAGCAGAGCCAGGCGGCGGTTGAGAAGTTCGCTCAAGTTGGATTCCTTCACGCGTCAGTCGCCCCAATATGGGGGTGGGCAAGACGGTCTACAAGGGTGAAGTTAAAACTGGCGTTTTCGCCTGGTTTTTTGAACTCGCCGCAACTAATGTGGGAGCGGGCTTGCTCGCGAAGGCGGTGTGCCAGTCAGCACAGATGCCACCTGATACACCGCCTTCGCGAGCAAGCCCGCTCCCACAGGTTGCGTTCTGCTGAAATTAACTCAAATCGATAACGAGTAGCTACAGGACAGCGAACGTGCCTTGTGCTTTTGCGACCAGTTTGTCGCCCTGCACCACATCGGCCTCGACCACCAATGTGCGGCGACCCGGGTGGATCACCCGCGCCGTGCACATCACCTCGCCGTCAGAGACGGCGCGGATGTAGTTGATCTTGCACTCGATGGTCGCGCTCTGCTGGTCAAAGCCGTGGGTGCTGGAACAGGCCAGCCCCATGGCAATGTCCACCAGGCTGAACAAGGCCCCGCCGTGCAGCTTGCCGCCGCGATTGCGCAGCTCGGGTTCCAGCGCCAGGGCGACTTGCGCCACCCCGGTTTCCAGACTGTGCAAGCGGCAGCCCAACAGCTTGAAAAACGCGCTTTCGGTCAGCCCGGCGGGAATGTCCATCAGCGTTTCTTCAACTGCTTGGCATTGGCGAACAACGAAGCCATGGCATTGTTGCTCGGTGCTGCCGCCGTGGTTTCCTTGCGCGGTGCGGTGTTCTGGGACTGGCGTGGCGCCGACCCCGGACGCGCGCCGCGAGCGCCGTCGATTTTCTCGCCCGGGGTGTCGCTCATGCGCATCGACAGGCCCACGCGTTTGCGCGGGATGTCGACTTCCATGACCTTCACTTTCACCACGTCACCGGCCTTCACCGCTTCCCGTGGATCCTTGATGAACTTCTCCGAAAGTGCGGAGATGTGCACCAAACCGTCCTGATGCACACCGATATCCACGAAGGCACCGAAGTTGGTCACGTTGGTCACCACGCCTTCGAGGATCATGCCCAGTTGCAGGTCCTTGAGGTCTTCGACGCCTTCCTGGAACTCGGCGGTCTTGAACTCGGGACGCGGGTCACGCCCAGGCTTTTCAAGCTCCTGGAGGATGTCGGTCACGGTTGGCAGACCGAAGGTTTCATCGGTGTACTTCTTCGGATCGAGACGCTTGAGGAACGCGGCATCGCCGATCAGCGAGCGGATGTCACGCTCGGTTTCAGCGGCGATGCGCTGAACCAGCGGATAGGCTTCCGGGTGAACCGCCGACGAATCCAGCGGGTTTTCGCCATTCATGACGCGCAGGAATCCGGCGGCCTGTTCGAAGGTTTTCTCGCCCAGGCGCGCAACTTTCTTCAGCGCTGCGCGGGTCTTGAACGCGCCATGCTCGTCGCGATGGCTGACGATGTTCTGCGCCAGGGTCGCGTTGAGGCCGGAGATCCGTGCCAGCAGCGCTACGGAAGCCGTGTTCACGTCGACACCGACGGCGTTCACGCAGTCTTCGACAACCGCATCCAGGCCTCGGGCCAGTTTCAGTTGCGATACGTCGTGCTGGTACTGGCCGACACCGATGGATTTCGGGTCGATCTTCACCAGCTCAGCCAACGGGTCTTGCAGGCGACGGGCAATCGACACGGCGCCACGGATCGACACGTCGAGGTCCGGGAATTCCTTGGAGGCCAGCTCCGACGCCGAGTAAACCGATGCACCGGCCTCGGACACCATGACCTTGGTCATCTTCATGGCCGGGTATTTTTTGATCAGTTCAGCGGCCAGCTTGTCGGTCTCGCGGCTGGCGGTACCGTTGCCGATGGCGATCAGGTCCACCGAGTGCTTGGCGCACAGGGCGGCGAGCACGGCGAGAGTCTGGTCCCACTTGTTGTGTGGCACGTGCGGGTAAACCGTTGCGTGATCCAGCAGTTTTCCGGTGGAGTCGACCACGGCGACCTTGCAACCGGTGCGCAGGCCCGGGTCGAGACCCAAAGTGGCGCGCGGGCCGGCCGGGGCCGACAGCAGCAGGTCGTGCAGGTTGTGGGCGAACACGTTGATCGCCTCGGTTTCCGCGCCATCGCGCAGCTCGCCCAGCAGATCGGTTTCCAGGTGGGTGTAGAGCTTGACCTTCCAGGTCCAGCGCACCACTTCGCCCAGCCATTTGTCGGCGGCGCGGTTCTGGTTCTGGATGCCGAATTGCTGGCCGATCATGCCTTCGCACGGGTGCATGGTGCCTGGCAGTTCGTCGCCGACCTTCAGCGCGGAGCTGAGGATGCCTTCGTTACGGCCACGGAAAATTGCCAGCGCGCGGTGCGACGGCATGCTTTTGAGCGGTTCGTCGTGTTCGAAATAGTCGCGGAACTTGGCGCCTTCCTCTTCCTTGCCGGCGATCACGCGGGCACTGAGGGTGGCTTCCTGCTTCAGGTAATTGCGCAGCTTGTCCAGCAGGCCCGCGTCTTCGGCGAAGCGTTCCATGAGGATGTACTTGGCGCCTTCGAGGGCCGCCTTCACATCGGCCACGCCTTTTTCCGCATCGATAAAGCGTGCGGCTTCGGTTTCCGGGCTCAGGGACGGGTCGTTGAACAGGCCGTCGGCCAGCTCGCCGAGGCCGGCTTCCAGGGCGATCTGGCCCTTGGTGCGGCGCTTCTGCTTGTACGGCAGGTACAAGTCTTCGAGACGGGTCTTGGTGTCGGCGAGCTTGATGTCGCGCTCAAGTTGCGGGGTCAGCTTGCCCTGCTCCTGGATGCTGGCGAGGATGCTGATACGCCGTTCGTCGAGTTCTCGCAGGTAGCGCAGGCGCTCTTCCAGATGACGCAATTGCGTATCGTCGAGGCTGCCGGTCACTTCTTTCCGGTAACGGGCGATGAAGGGAACGGTAGAGCCTTCATCGAGTAGCGCGACGGCCGCTTCGACCTGTTGTGGGCGTACACCGAGTTCCTCGGCGATGCGGCTGTTGATGCTGTCCATAAAACCACCTGACAAATTGTGAAAGCAGGCTCGCAGGCGCCGGGATAGGGCCTGGGCGAGTCTGGTTGAGCGGCCTGGCCTGCGCCGCTACCTGGATCAAAAGGTATCCCGTTGACCCGTGAAATCGAACAATTACTGCCGGCGCCATGAAAAAAATGGTGTCGGTCTGTAGTACCTGTCTGATGTTGCCTGACACAAAAGGCCGCGCATTATAACCAGCGTTCCGGCATTCGGGGACATCGCGGATGCAGGTGCAATGGCCGGTTTTCTGGCGCTAGAGGAAAAATCTGCTAACAATGCACACGGTGCGTATAACGGCAGCTACGCCATAATGCGTGCCGAGATCAAAGGAGCATCCAATGAGCAGCACTGCACAAACTGCTGAAGGCGAAAAAATTCTTATCGTTGACGACGATCCGGGGCTCAGCAGCCTGCTGGAGCGTTTTTTCGTCAGCAAAGGCTACCGCGCCCGCGCCGTACCGAACACCGAGCAAATGGATCGCCTGCTGGCGCGCGAAGTGTTCAACCTGGTCGTCCTCGACCTGATGTTGCCCGGCGAAGACGGCCTGACTGCCTGCCGCCGCCTGCGCAACGCGAACAACCAGATTCCGATCATCATGCTCACCGCCAAGGGCGACGAGCTGAGCCGCATCAAGGGCCTGGAGCTGGGTGCCGACGATTACCTGGCCAAGCCGTTCAACCCCGATGAACTGATGGCTCGCGTCAAGGCGGTATTGCGTCGCCAGTCGGCTCCAGTGCCTGGCGCCCCGGGCAGCGAAGACGAAAGCGTGACCTTCGGTGACTACGAATTATCCCTGGCCACCCGCGAGCTCAAGCGCGGCGAAGAAGTGCACATGCTTACCACCGGTGAGTTCGCTGTACTCAAGGCCCTGGTGATGAACGCCCGTCAACCGCTGACCCGCGACAAGTTGATGAACCTGGCCCGTGGTCGCGAGTGGGATGCCCTGGAGCGTTCCATCGATGTGCAGATTTCCCGTCTGCGCCGGATGATCGAGCCCGATCCGTCCAAACCGCGTTACATCCAGACTGTCTGGGGCGTGGGTTACGTGTTTGTACCGGATGGTGCCGCCACCAAGTGATTGGCGATTTGTAGGAGCGGGTCACGCGGACAGCGGATCAATCGATCCTGTCCGCAGACTCGCGACCCGCAATATGCGAGCATCGCTCGCTCCTGCAAGTGTTTAACGGTTATCCATGAAAACCCCCGTTTGGTTCCCCCAGAGCTTCTTCTCCCGCACCCTTTGGCTGGTGCTCATCGTCGTACTCTTCTCCAAGGCACTGACCCTGGTTTATCTGCTGATGAACGAAGACGTGCTGGTGGACCGCCAGTACAGCCACGGTGTCGCCCTGACGCTGCGCGCCTATTGGGCGGCCGATGAAGAAAACCGCGGCAAGATTGCCGAGGCCGCGACCTTGATCCGGGTAGTGGGTGCCGGCGTGCCGGAAGGCGAACAGCACTGGCCTTACAGCGAGATCTACCAGCGGCAGATGCAAGCGGAGCTGGGTGCCGACACTGAAGTCCGGCTGCGCATGCATTCGCCACCGGCGCTTTGGGTCCGGGCGCCAAGCCTGGGCGATGGCTGGCTGAAAGTACCGCTTTATCCCCATCCGTTGCGCGGCCAGAAAATCTGGAACGTGCTGGGCTGGTTCCTCGCGATTGGCCTGCTGTCCACCGCTTCGGCCTGGATCTTTGTCAGCCAGCTCAATCAACCTTTGAAGCGTCTGGTGTATGCCGCGCGGCAACTCGGCCAGGGCCGTAGCGTGCGCCTGCCAATCAGCGATACACCGAGTGAGATGACCGAGGTTTACCGCGCCTTCAACCAGATGGCCGAAGACGTCGAGCAGGCCGGTCGCGAGCGTGAACTGATGCTGGCCGGAGTGTCCCACGACTTGCGCACGCCGTTGACCCGCTTGCGCCTGTCCCTGGAATTGATGGGCGATCACACCGACCTGACCGACGACATGGTGCGCGACATCGAAGACATGGACGCAATTCTCGATCAGTTCCTGGCGTTCATTCGTGACGGGCGCGACGAGTCGGTGGAAGAGGTTGACCTGAGCGAGCTGGTCCGTGAAGTTGCCGCGCCGTTTAACCAGACCGAAGAAAAAGTGCGATTGCGCCTGGAGCCTATCCAGCCGTTTCCGCTGCGTCGGGTATCGATGAAGCGGCTGCTGAACAACCTGATCGGCAACGCGCTGCATCATGCCGGAAGCGGTGTAGAGGTAGCGGCGTATGTGTCCGGGGACACCAGCGCACCGTATGTAGTGCTGAGTGTCATGGACCGTGGCGCCGGGATCGACCCTTCGGAGCTGGAGGCGATTTTCAATCCGTTCACCCGCGGTGATCGTGCCCGGGGTGGCAAGGGTACCGGGTTGGGATTGGCAATCGTGAAGCGGATTGCTTCGATGCATGGCGGCAACGTTGAGCTGCGCAACCGCTCGGGCGGAGGGCTGGAAGCGCGGGTGCGGTTGCCGTTGGGGTTGATGCTGCCGCGGGATGCCGTTTAAAACCTGATTTTTTCAGTGGGGCTGATGGCCCCTTCGTCGGAACGCCGCCCGGGGCAAGCCCGCTTCCACAATGATCGTGTTGAACACAAATTTTATGTCCACTGAAGATCACTGTGGGAGCGAGCTTGCTCGCGATGGCGGCATCCCTGCCGCTACAAGGCTTGGGGGTTTAACCCTTCCCTTTGGTCCGGGTCATATTCGGCCCGCCATTCTTCTCCAGATGTTCAATGATGATCCCCGCCACATTCTTCCCGGTGGTGGTCTCAATCCCCTCAAGCCCTGGCGACGAGTTCACTTCCATCACCAACGGCCCGTGATTGGAGCGCAGGATGTCGACGCCTGCCACCGCCAGCCCCATGACCTTCGCCGCACGCAACGCCGTCATGCGCTCTTCCGGGGTGATCTTGATCAGGCTCGCGCTGCCACCGCGATGCAGGTTGGAGCGGAATTCGCCGGGTTTGGCCTGGCGCTTCATCGCTGCAATCACCTTGTCGCCGACGACGAAGCAGCGAATGTCCGCACCACCGGCTTCCTTGATGTACTCCTGAACCATGATGTTCTGCTTGAGGCCCATGAACGCCTCGATCACCGATTCCGCGGCCGTGGCGGTTTCGCACAGCACCACGCCGATGCCCTGGGTGCCTTCCAGCACCTTGATCACCAACGGCGCGCCGTTGACCATTTCGATCAGGTCGGGAATGTCATCGGGGGAGTGGGCAAACCCGGTCACCGGCAAGCCGATCCCGCGACGGGACAACAATTGCAGTGAACGCAGCTTGTCCCGGGAGCGGGCAATGGCCACCGATTCGTTGAGCGGAAATACCCCCATCATTTCGAACTGGCGCAACACTGCGCAGCCATAAAAGGTCACGGATGCGCCGATCCGTGGAATCACCGCATCGAAACCCTCCAGCGGTTTGCCGCGGTAGTGGATCTGCGGCTTGTGACTGGCGATGTTCATGTAGGCGCGCAAGGTGTCGACCACCACCATTTCATGGCCACGCTCGGTACCGGCTTCGACCAGACGACGGGTGGAATACAGACGCGGATTCCGCGACAGCACAGCGATCTTCATGCAACACCTGTGGAGGAGGTAGATACCGGGAACACCGGCTTGTCTTGTACATACTTGATGCCCGGATTGACCACCAACTGGCCGTGGATCAGGGCTTTGGAACCGAGCAACAGGCGATAACGCATGGACTTGCGGCAGGCGAGCGTGAACTCGACCCGCCAGACCCGATCACCAAGGGCCAGGGTGGTGCTGATCACGTATCGCACCTGCGCGTGACCGTTTGAGCTTTTAATGGTTTTCATAGTCACCAACGGAGCTTCGCAGCGTCGGTGGCGCAGTTGTACGACGGAACCCAGGTGGGCGGTAAAACGCACCCACTGCTCACCATCGCGCTCGAACGGCTCGATTTCGGTGGCGTGGAGGCTTGAGGTGCTGGCACCGGTGTCGATTTTTGCCCGAAGGCCGGCGACTCCCAAATCCGGGAGCGCCACCCACTCGCGCAGACCGACAACGGTCAAATGGTCAAATGTCTTCAATAGTGCTCAACCGGTAGAAACCGCTCGGGCCGCATGCGGCCGGATTCGCGGTATTCACGCAGAATAATGATTAAAAGGCGACAGATATCTACGGCCCGGATTTCCAGCCTCCCAGGGAGGTTATGGAATGTCGGCATTGTAATCCGAGCCGGTGAAATTCTTGGTACGTCAGAAACGGTAGTACAGTTCACCAATATTTCAGAATGAGGAAATTCCATGGCACAAAAAAACGAAGAGGACGACAAAGTCCGCCTCGATAAATGGTTGTGGGCTGCACGATTCTACAAAACCCGCGCCCTGGCCAAGGCAGCGATTGAAAGCGGCAAGGTGCATTGCCGGGGCGAACGCTGCAAGCCGGGTAAAGAGCCACGAATCGGCGATGAGTTCGTGATTCGCACCGGTTTCGAGGAGCGCACGGTGGTAGTCCTGGCACTGTCGATCGTTCGTCGCGGCGCACCGCAGGCGCAAACCTTGTATGCCGAGACCCTGGCCAGCATCGCCAAGCGCGAAGAGGCCGCGGCGCAAAGAAAGGCCGGAGCCCTGGGCGTGAGCACCGACGGTAAGCCGAGCAAGAAGCAGCGGCGGGATTTGTTCAAGTTTCGTGGCAGCAGTAACGACGACTGATACAGATATTGCTCGGGCGAGTGCCGCGTACTCGCCAGGTTTCACCGCGCCTTCAGGCCAAGACTTGCAATTGACCCGGTGCGCATCCATATCTGTGCCTGGCCAGCAGTGCATTGCATGGACGATATCGCCGCTCGTCGAAAATCACACACAGTCTCTGACCTGTAGGCCATAACCACATTGCCAGCAGTGCAGGGCGGGAAACGACCTGGAACCCATCAGCGCTTATTCCACCTTGCTTGGATCAGGCCCGGATTGTTCATAAAATGCCTTTCATGGCTGAACGTTGCGCACCCGAGGGGTGGCGCAAGGTCAATTTCCTGTTTCCTGTAACCATTTTCACTACTTCAGATACCCAGACCTATGACCGATCACGCGGATAACGACTTCACCCAACGCTTCATCTTCGATGACAGCGACACCCGTGGCGAGCTGGTCTCGTTGGAGCTCAGCTACGCCGAAGTCCTGGCCAAACACGCCTACCCGCAGCCGGTTGCGCAACTGCTCGGCGAGCTGATGGCGGCCGCGTCGTTGCTGGTTGGCACGATGAAGTTCGATGGCTTGCTGATTCTGCAGGCCCGTTCCGAAGGCCCGATCCCGCTGCTGATGATCGAGTGCTCCAGCGAGCGCGACATCCGTGGTCTGGCCCGTTACGACGCGGACCGCATCGCTGCCGATGCAACCCTGGCCGACCTGATGCCGGACGGCGTGCTGGCATTGACCATCGACCCGAAACAGGGCCAGCGCTACCAGGGCATCGTCGACCTCGACGGCGCCACCCTGTCCGAATGCTTCACCAACTACTTCGTCATGTCCCAGCAAGTCGGCACGCGTTTCTGGCTGTACGCCGATGGCCGCCGCGCCCGTGGCCTGTTGCTGCAACAACTGCCTGCCGACCGTTTGAAAGACGAAGACGAACGCGCCGCCAGCTGGCAGCACATCACCACCCTGGGCGGTACGCTGACCGCCGATGAGCTGTTGGGCCTGGACAACGAAACCGTGCTGCATCGCCTGTACCACGACGAGCAGGTGCGTCTGTTCGATGTGCAGAAGCTGCGCTTCCGTTGCAGTTGCTCGCGCGAACGATCGGCCAATGCGCTGGTCAGTCTGGGTATGGAAGACGCGCAGCAACTGGTGGTCGAACACGGTGGCAACATCGAAATCGATTGCCAGTTCTGCAATCAGCGCTACCTGTTTGACGCGGCCGATGTCACTCAATTGTTCGCCGGCGCGGGTATCGAGACGCCGTCAGATACCCGTCACTAAAACGATTCAGCGCAGGTAAATTCACTGCCTTGTGCCGGATTAACGCCGTTACGACAGGAGGGGCCTACTCTTTTTGGGCTTTTCTGGCATAATCCGGCCCACTTTTTTCGCGGTAGTAGTGCACGACTTTCTACTACAAAAACGTTTGGAGCACTCGGCCACTGGCCGACGGGGAACCTCATGACGCAAGCCAACAATGCCGTGTACACCGATCTGAGTGTTGATGATCTGGTTAAAGAAGCCCTCAATCGCGGTGAAGGCGAGCTTGCCGATACCGGCGCACTGGTTGTTCGTACCGGTCACCGTACCGGCCGTTCGCCAGTCGACCGTTTCATCGTTGAAGAGCCAAGCACCCAGGCCGCTATCGCCTGGGGCCCGATCAACCGCAAGTTCCCGGCCGACAAGTTCGACGCCCTGTGGGCTCGCGTTGAGGCATTCAACAACGCGCAAGAGCATTTCGTTTCCCACGTGCATGTAGGTGCGGCTTCCGAGCACTACCTGGCCGTGAAGATGACCACCCAGACTGCCTGGCAGAACCTGTTCGGCCGTTGCCTGTTCATCAACCCGGCTCAGTACAACCCGGCGGGTCGTGACGAGTGGCAGGTCCTCAACGTTGCCAACTTCGAGTGCGTGCCAGAGCGTGACGGCACCAACTCCGACGGCTGCGTGATCCTCAACTTCGCACAGAAGAAAGTGCTGATCGCCGGCATGCGTTACGCCGGTGAAATGAAGAAAGCCATGTTCTCGGTGCAGAACTTCCTGCTGCCGGCTGCCGACGTACTGCCAATGCACTGCGCCGCCAACATCGGCGAAGAAGGCGACGTGACCCTGTTCTTCGGTCTGTCCGGTACCGGCAAGACCACCCTGTCGGCCGACGAAAGCCGTTACCTGATCGGTGACGACGAGCACGGCTGGGGTGAAGGCGTTGTGTTCAACATCGAAGGCGGTTGCTATGCCAAGTGCATTGACCTGTCCGAGAAGAACGAGCCGGTTATCTGGAAAGCCATCAAGCACGGTGCGGTATTGGAAAACGTCGTTATCGACGACGCCAAGCACGCCGACTACGCCGATGTCAGCCTGACCCAGAACAGCCGCGCCGCCTACCCGCTGGAGCACGTTGCCAAGCGCTCCGAGAAGAACCTCGGTGGCGAGCCGAACGCTGTGATCTTCCTGACCTGCGACCTGACCGGCGTGCTGCCGCCAGTGTCGATCCTCAACGAAGAACAAGCGGCTTACCACTTCCTGTCCGGCTACACCGCTCTGGTCGGTTCGACCGAAATGGGTTCGGGCAGCGGCATCAAGTCGACCTTCTCCACCTGCTTCGGCGCACCGTTCTTCCCGCGTCCGGCCGGCGAATACGCTGAGCTGCTGATCAAGCGCATCCGCGGCTTCGGTTCCAAGGTCTACCTGGTCAACACCGGCTGGACCGGTGGTGGCTACGGCGTCGGCAAACGCTTCAACATCCCGACCACTCGTGCCGTGATCGCAGCGATCCAGAGCGGCGCGCTGATCGGTACCGAGACCGAGCACCTGGATACCATCAACCTCGACGTGCCAGTGGCCGTACCGGGCGTTGAGACTGGCCTGCTGAACCCACGCAACACCTGGGCCGATAAAGCCGCCTACGACGAAGCCGCCAAAGCACTGGCCGGCCTGTTCATCGAGAACTTCAAGAAGTTCGAAGTGAGCGACGCGATCAAGGCTGCGGGTCCAAAGCTGTAAGTGTTGGATTGAGCTAACGAAGAAGCCGCCCCTCGGTTATTCCCCCCCTCTTGGGAATACATAGTTAGGCCCTTTTCAGCCAGTTACTGCATCAATACCCCTCTATGAGGGGTATTTTTTTATCCGTAGATGTGAAAGCCATACCATGATTTAGCATGGCATGTAGGCGAGGCCCAGTCTTATGCATGACCACGTTGTGCTCCTCGGCAGAGTTTGCAGGTTCCGGCGAGTTGACCGTGTGTACGGATAGATGCTGACAGCTTCAGGGGCTCACACCGAATTCTCCAGCCGCACTGGGTTGCGACTATCACGGCAAGCACTTTGGCGCTCCGTACCTTGACGCTCAGTGCATTGATGGTTTTCTCTGGGACGAAGACAGCTGCGATGAACCGGGTGGCGCTTTGCATAACGGCGGCGATATTCCATGCCCGAAATGCAATGCAGCCGAATACGCCGCCGAATATGGGGATACAAAAGATGAGTGACGAACAGACCTACCCCCGCGTCATCCGCGTCGAAGCCAACACCAACCTCAAGCAGATCGGCGTCCAGCCCGGCTGGTTCGTCCGCGCCGGTTCCTGCTCGATCTGGTTCGAGGTGCAGCACGTGTATGACAAAGCAATACTGGTCGCCACCCGCGATCCGCGCCGCGTCTCAGACGTGGTGAGTGTGGGGAACTCTTCAGCGCAATTAACGAGGTGTCGAGCGTGGCCCCGCCTCACAGCCACTGGATCAAGCTCGACCGTAAGTTGCCCCACTCGCGACGCTCCAGGGTCATTAGCTCGGCCGGCTTGCTATGCCCCACCAACCATTCGCCGACCACCCAGGTGAAGTCACTGCCGTACAGATCGCGGTTGAGCTACTGCTCAACGCCGCCCAGTTCTTCATTGAGGCCGTCCAGTTGCCCGAGCTGGTTGTACGTCGCTTGGCCTTGGCTGTCCTTAACAAGTGGGCTCCAAAGCATGAAGTGTCGGCTGTACTCCGACAGGTACTTGTTTGCGTACTCAATGTCTCTTGAGAATTTATCGGTGAGTTTCTGTACGTTGTTGGGCCGTTTGTCCTTGACGTACTGGAGTCCTGTAGTCAGGTGAATGGCAACCTCACAAATGTAGACCTGCTTCTCTTTGAGATTGATGCCCACAACGTCGATCTCGCCGTGAGCCTCAACGGGGTAGAGATTGGTTTGAATGAAGTCGCATTTGCGGATGTACCGCAGATACGATGACACCAGTTGCTCTCCGACATTCAGCACCACGATCTCCCTAGCGGCTAACGATTAAGCCAAAGGGCGGCAGCACGGCGGGCGCTTCGGCAGCTTGCCGGTCGTGCCCGGCGCCGGCACTGCACATGCCATTGCTCGATAGCGTATCCAGGGTATCGGCCAGCCTTTGCCCCCTTGCCCTGGCAAGCATGGATGCGTCCAATGAACTGCCAGTGGAGATCTACAACTACTCGATGAACCTGGATATTGCCAAGGTCATCGCCACAGCCCCCTTCCCTACGCCTGTGAGGTCGTGCCTACACGCAGACCTATGAGGACTCCAAGGGTCAGTAGCATATCCTTGAATACCTTGTACGGGGTGATGGCTGCAGCGGCGGCTGATGCGCCATTGAAGTAAGTCCGTGGCGGCTGTTCGAGGAATTAGCCGCCACGCCTACCGACGGGTGCTCCTTGAGCGCCTCCAGGAAAGTCTTCCACGGAGGCGACTCGAGCGGGCCTTGGTATAGTCCCATTGGACGAAGAATGATGCTTGCGCGCGCTCGACAATGGCGGCTTCTCAATTAATCCGGAATTTGCCAATCATGCCAACAAATATCCATGAGCGCAGGTCCAGGAAAAAGATCTATATTCTTCTGTCAGCTTCGATGCTGGTGCTGGCCTGTATTGGTATAAAGTTCCTGGTTGCGGATAAGCTGCCCCTCTCGCTGACCGCCTTTCGGGAGATCCTCGGGGGGGCTGGCGATATTGGCCACCTGGCCAACGGATCGGCAAACCGCGAATTTCAAGTGGCAGACGGAATCAGGGTGCCAACGCTGGTTGGAAGCCACCCGCTGATTCCGCACCCCCTGTCGAGACTGCCTATGCCAGACCATCCATTTCTTATGGATGAAACCGCGAGCGGCGGGGTTCATGGGGATACGTATAATTCCAGTACCACGCCATATGCGGGGCCTCTCGGGATCGCGCCAATAGCGACATATGTGCCGACACGCCCCGGCAACGAGATTTCGATGTGCACGCCCATGCTCATGACGCCTGGTGAAAAACTGGCGTCCTTGTGCGTCGGCTTGGGCAATCCGAGCCAGCTGGTGCTTTTTGATCCCAAGAACAATTTCAAGGTCGCGGCGCAGGTCGCCACGACCAGCAAGAAAATGAATTTCATGGAGCCGGGAATGGGATGGTACACCGGCCTCGACGCTCTGGGTCGGGCCATCGTGGCGAACCCGGAACAAAAAGTTCAGATATATTCTATTGTTGGAAGCAATGACCAATACAAATGGTCTCTTGAAAAAGAGTATGACCTAAGCAGCGCCTTGCCTGATGGCCAACCAATTTCAGATGTTCATCCTGACTGGAAAAATAATCTCTGGTTTAGCACGATGTATGGCTATGTCGGCTACATCAACCAAATGACCGGTAAGATAGAACGTATGAAACTTCCGGGGGGTGAGGTTTCAGGTACGGCACTGGCGTTGAACGCGGATGCGACGTTCGTACTCACTACCATGGCACTTTATCGCTTTGAAATAGATGATGATGGAAAGATTATCACTCGCTGGCGATATGAATATGGACAGTCCAACTCAAGTGGTGATTTGACCGCTCCGACGCTGTTCGATGAAGGTAAGTTGATCTCATTCGGTTTGAACGATGACTCGCATCGCTTTGCGAGGGTGCTGGTACTTAAAACCGATAGCGCAGCAATGGCAAGCAGCTCCAGGGTCGTATGTGAGCATCCCGTGTTTAAAGAAGATAGAGGATATCTTGATAATACATTTGTGGGTTATGGAAAGTCACTTGTAATTCAAAATAATTATGGGTCGAAGTTCTTTGAACCGGCAGCATCCGAACCCGGGCTTGCGAGAGTCGATGTCAGGCCTGGATACAGTGGATGCAACACGATCTGGGAGAATTACGCGGTTTCGTCAAAGGTTCCACCCAAACTTTCGACTGCCGATGGTTATGTTTATCAATACACTATGAAATCGGGCGATGGAGACAAGCTGGGCGCATTTTATCTCAGTGCCCTCGATTTCCAGACTGGCAAACTAGCTTCAGAAATATTTATTGGAAGTGGAAAGAGGCTGGACAGCCCGATGCTGTCAATCAATTTCCTGCCTGGCGGTGTGATGGTTGCCGGCGTGCGGAACGGGTTGGTCACGTTGAGAGATCGCCCCGAGGCAACGGCCGGTGCCAGATAGGTTCAAATTGTGCCCAGACCTGTCGGTGACCATGGTGCGCGAGTTCGGTGTGAAGGCTTCCTGCTGGTTCTGAACACAACGGATGGCCCCGGCCCGGACGGCCCGGGGCATCGAAATCCTCAGGGTCACTTAGCCTCCAAGACGAAGGACTTTGGAACGTATCGTCCGCATTTCAACGGGCTCAATGCGGACAAGTGAGGAGCAAGCAGTTGAAATCTATCGGACGAATGATCAGTCTGTGCGGGATGGCTTTGGCTATCGGCGTGCCTGCGAGTATGACGGCTTGACGACGTAGGCTTCGGCGCTGGGCGTGATGGCAGCCACCAATGAAGCGGTCGAACACGCCGAGGTGGTGATGCTGGTGTCGATCTTCGGTGCCATCAGGCTGCAAAAGGGTCGTGACAATAGGGGACAGACCACGGTTATCTATTTCGATTTTGTCTGACTAATCGTGGACTGTCCACGGTTATCCCCGCTGCGCGAACTACAGAGTGGCCAGGGCGGTAACGCCCACTACAGGCCGAATATACGAATGCAACCGCACTGACGACAGGGTTGGAGGAGCTTTACTCACTACTTGTGAGGAGTGTCCATATACGCATTGTTTGTTAGGTGCTATTTGAACCTAACCAGATTTATGTAGGATATGCCCTTCATGCCCATTTGGGACTCTGTGTGGGCTGACTCAATGTAAGCGTTTCTAACTCCGCACTGGCATAATTTGTTGATATGGTTTTTGATTGCACCTTCAGTGCTGTGGTCGAAACTAAATGCACTGCTGCCCTCTACAATGCATATTTCTTTGGTCATGCCATTTACTATGGCCTGATTCTTTGTTTGATATACCGTGACCTCGCAGCTTGGCTCTACGCGGACAGCGTCGACCCCGATCGACAAGCCATTCTCGCATCGCCGACTTCCTTCGAGGAGCTTGTCGCCCTTGCGAAGGGAGAGATTTGCCAGATCCGCTTGGTAGCGATACATCGCTAACTCAGATGGGCCAGACCCTTGACCAGGTTGGCTTCTGAGCTATCCGCCCCTGAACTATGTACCGTTACGGTATAAGTCTTGAGAGGGCGGTTTTTTTGTGCGCAAAATTCGGTTTTTCGCGGGCAAGTCAGAATGCGTCGGGCCGTCATAGGCCTTCGAGCTCATCCGTGTCCCAGCGTTGGGCCTTGATGGCCCGGTAGAGCATGTCGAGGGTCAATGGCACCTTCTCGCCGCGACCCTTGGCCTTTCGCTTTAGATTCACGTCAAAGCCGTCGGGCTGGAAATAGCGATAACTGTCGAAATCCACGAAATCGATGGCGAAGTGGTCTTCCAGGGTTTCGATCAAATGCCGGGCGTCTGCACCGTTGCAGCCCAGGTCTAAATTGATCGAGGTGCCGAGGTTGATGGTTTTGCGTTCGGGGAAGCCGAGTTCTTCATGCAGCAATTGCATGAGTTGCTGCATCAAGTCGTCGTCGGGGAGGTTGGGGGCGAGGTTCATGACGTAGGCTCCGCTAATCGAAATGCAGGCGCCATATTATCCTGTTCACGTTTCGATAGCCCCAATGCCCCCGCGAGTGTTGGCCATTGGCTGACAACTTCTTTGAAGCTGTCGATGATGTTTTCTGCATCCGCACGACTGACCCGAAAATACTCTGCCACTTCCCGGGCCAGCTCCAGATCCAGTGCGTTATCGGTATCGGTGATGTTGAGCTTCAAGCCGTCGGCATAGGCCACCGGGTTCATGTCATAGGCGGCAGACAATCGCCATCCACGACCCGGATCAAGGATAAAGCCATGGTTACGCAGGTGGTCGTCGCTGTTGGAGACCAGGATGTTGAACACAATCCGAGACCACAATTCCCGTAAGTCTGCTTTGGTTTCCGAGCCGTGCTCCATGAGCACTTCAGCCAACTCAAGGTAGCTCGCGCCGACTGAGGCATCGTCACCGTCAATGCGATCAGTCATGGTCATGCCTGAGGCAAAGTGCAGTCGGCCACCCCGTTCAGTGCGGTCGAAGCGCTTGACCATGAAGCAATGATGATCACTGGCATAGCGTCGGGCGATACCGGTCGCGACTCGCAGACCACAATGATTGGCCAAGGCATTCACCACCAGTTCCCAAGCGCCAATGTCATAGTCATCGCGGGTGCTGGGGAACTTGGCAATCCACAAGTGCCCCTGCTCGTCTGCAACGCTGGCCTTGGGGCGGGCGCCACCCAGTGAGCCTCCTGGTGCGATCAGCATTCTCAGCCACTCGCGGCCATCGAGTGAGGTGTTGTCCGGATCGTTTTCCAGAGCTCGGCTTGCTTGTTCCAAAGCCCGCAGCTCAATGAACGGTGGGGCGGCCACGCCATCACGATCATCGAGAAAGTTGCCTTGGTCATTGAGCTTGTAGCGGATTGCACCGACCCGATAGAGATCATGCACGCCTAACAGGAAATCTGACTCGTGGAGCTTGCTGCCTTTGGCAGCCAGGCCGTCGCGGATATCGCGCTCCAGTCGTCGCTTCATCAGTAATTGACCCCACCGATCCGGGCTTGAATCAGCGAACACGCCAAATCGGTTTTGATGTTGCCCCGGGAACTGACGACCTTCATAGAGCCCGATTCGAGGGTCCAGGGGTGTGAAGTTCAACTCGGGATCTGCCAGCGCAGCCTTGTCGTACTCAAATTCGAAGACTTCTGTGGAGCGGGCCTTTCGGGCATGCAGGAAGCCGAGACGTCTGGGTCCATTCAAGGATTCCCAATCGGCATACACCGCAATCTGAGTCATTTATCACCCGTCGTGGACTTGGTTTTTTTCTGGGTCAACAGATTGGAAAGCGAGTGGGTGTTGAAGGGGTAGTCAGCGGATAGGTCTGCTGTGCTGGCGCTTTCAATCACTCCAGTGCCTTTTTCAGGTATTGGAGCATTTGTTTTCACTGCACTCGTTCTGCGTGTTCGCTGGCTTGAGCCTGCGGTGGAGGTGGTGCTGGATTTCAGTTGTGCGTCCTGCAGTTGACGGCCCACTTCATCGGCTGCCGCGAGTTTGCTCAAGTCTTTTTCCAGACCCAGAACTTGCATGACAGACAGGTAGGCTCCGATGGTCACCCCTGAGCCACCTGATTCCAGGGAGCGCAAAGTTGTCAGTGACATGCCCGCCCTCTCAGCGACTTGTTTAGCTGTGAGTTTGCGGCGTAGGCGAGCGAGTTTCAGTCGCTCGCCGAACTCGGAAAGTAGTCTGGAAGCGGCGGGCAAGAGTGGAGCTGTCTTCTTGGCCATGTGCCAATATTCCTTCATTAGGGCGCTATAACTGCCAGAATAATAGCACTTAAGGAAAAGGTGAGCTGCGATTGGGATATTGAAAAAGACACCATTCTCGTGACGCTGATTTCCTTAAGGAAGGGATGATAACTGCCATTATTCCAGCTGTTTTTTATTTAAATAGCCAGAATAATGCCACTTAGGTGCTCTGATGAATGGCGTCAGGCTGGGGCTTTCCAGTTCAGCATGCGTTGTTGGGCGACCTTGAGCAGGTCGCAGCCGTCCTGGGTCAGCAGGTAGAGCGCGTGGGTGATGTGCGGGATGTCTTCGAGACCGCCGTGTTTGAAGCATTGGCAGTGCAGGGTTTGCAGCAGTTCGCTGGAGGCCCGGATGCGCTGGAGGGCGGCTTCGAGGATGTCTTGGGGGTTGGCCTCTGTGTCGATGATCAGGGGCGGGGTGTCGGTGAGGTTGGTGTGGAGTGGGCGGTAGCGATTTGGAAACGGGTTCAGAGTTGACATGGCATGTACTCGGTTTGTTGTTAATTAACCGCCAGCACCGTGACCAAACGATGGGAGGCGGACTGTGCGCAGGCTTGGTCAACCGAGAACAACAACTCGGCTCGCCCGAAGGCGTCCCGCACACAGTCGCCATGACAATGCACTGCGAGGACATAGATGTCCGCGGCGCGAATGATGGCACAACTATGTGCGTTGTTCTCAGGTGACCAAACCTGATCGCTGATTTGGCAGCGACAGTCCGGACTATATGTTCGAGCCACTGGCTGGCGATAGCCGACAAGTTGTCTTGTTTTGTAGGACCTTGCCGAAGCTTCCATAGGTCGTTGCTGACGGAGTTATCCACAGCGAAATATCCAGAACTTGCATGTCCGCAGAAGGACCGCGTTATCGTTCTTCGCGAGCAGGCTCGCTCCCACAGGCGGTTGTGGTGTTTTTCAGCCGGTGAGTTTCGGCAAGCGCTGGCGGGCGATGTCGAGCAGGTCATTGCCGTCCTGGGTCAGCAGGTACAGCGCGCTGACGATCTTGGGGATGTCGCTGGCATTGGCCTGTTTGAAGCACATGCAATAGAGGGTTTCGAGCAGGTCGCTGGCGGCGTGGATGCGTTGTCGGGCGGCGTCGAGGATCTCGAAGGGGTCGGCCTCGGTATCGATGACCAGCACCGGGGTTTCGCTGTAGCGGGTCTTGAGTGGGTGGTAGCGGGTTGTCAGTGAGTCGGGGTTTTTCATTGAATGGGTCCTGTGCGAAATCGGCAAGTGTTCCCGGCAGGCCGAGACACTGTTTTCAGCCGCGCTGGAAACTATAGGAGGGTATGGCGTTACGGGACAAGACGGCTGAGATCGACAGGCTTTGTAAGGGTTTTGTCATATTTTGAGGAAGCGGACTACACGTTGGGGCTGGGTTTTCAACGTGGAATGGCGAGAGGTAAAAATGCTTACAGCGTTTTCAGCCGCTTCGCAGTAAATCTCGGTAGAGGGGGCCTCGGACAATGTCGGGTATTTCGAGTTTTGCGGTGGGTGTGCTGGCCTCTTCGCGAGCCTGCTCGCGAAAGCGATCTCAAGCCCTTCCAGCCATCCGCTGTATGATCCGGTATCGTTTTTGCCCCCGACCTTTTCTCGACTCGCTGCGATCGCCGGCCAGGCTTTTGACTCCGCAGCAGTCAACGGAGTGACAGCTTATGCACAACACCCTGGAACAGGTTTTCGGTTATCCACAATTTCGACCCGGTCAGGAGGCGGCCGTCAGTGCCGTGCTGGCGGGGCGCTCGGCGGCGGCGATTTTCCCCACCGGTTCCGGCAAGTCCCTTTGCTACCAATTGCCGGCGCTGTTGCTGCCGCACCTGACGCTGGTGGTCTCACCGCTGCTGGCGTTGATGCAGGATCAACTGGCGTTCCTGCAACGCCACGGCATCTCGGCGGGCAGTATCGATTCGGCGCAGAGTCGCGATGACGCCAGCGATGTCATGACCCGGGCAAAATCCGGCGAACTGAAGATTTTGATGATCTCCGTGGAGCGCCTGAAGAACGAGCGCTTCCGGCATTTTTTGCAGCAAGTACCGATTTCGCTGCTGGTGGTGGACGAGGCGCACTGCATTTCCGAATGGGGACATAACTTTCGCCCGGACTACCTCAAGCTTCCCGACTATCAACGCCAGTTCAACATCCCTCAGGTGTTGTTGTTGACCGCAACGGCGACGCCCAAGGTCATCGCCGACATGCAGGCGAAATTCGCCATCGCCGCCAACGATGTGGTGACCACCGGTTTCTATCGTCCGAACCTCAATTTGCTGGTGGAACCGGTTCGCGGAGCGGACAAGCGCAGGCGTCTGGTCGAATGGATGAGCCAGCGTCCGGACCAGCCGAGCATCGTCTATGTCACCTTGCAGAAAACCGCCGAGCACATCGCCGAACATCTGAACCGCAACGGCATTCAGGCCGAGGCTTATCACGCCGGGTTGCCCCATGAGCAACGGGAAGCGATCCAGCGTCGATTCATGGGCGGGCAGTCCAATTGCATCGTCGCCACCATCGCTTTCGGCATGGGCATCGACAAGAGTGACATCCGCAACGTGGTGCATTTCGACCTGCCCAAATCCATCGAAAACTACAGCCAGGAAATCGGCCGCGCCGGGCGTGACGGGCAGCCGTCGGACTGCCTGGTGTTGGCCAACCGCGACAGCCTCAACGTGCTGGAGAACTTCGTCTACGGCGACACGCCCGAGCTCGATGGCATCCGTTGCGTGCTTGACGAGATGCATGCCGCCGCAACCGAAGGGCAGTGGGAGTTTCTGCTGGGGCCGTTGGCCGATCAGAGCAATATTCGCCAGTTGCCGCTCAAGACCTTGCTGGTGCAGCTCGAGTTGCGCGGGTTGATCGCCCCGCGCTACGCGTACTACGCCGAGTACCGTTTCAAGTATGTGCAGGAGCCCGAGGCGCTATTGGCACGCTTCGAGGGCGAGCGCAGGGATTTTGTCGCGGCGATCATCCAGACCTCCAGCCGCGCACGGACCTGGGCCACGGTGAATTTCGAGGCGTTGTACGAGCAGCATCAGGCCGAGCGCAGTCGGGTGGTCAAGGCACTGGATTACTTCCAGGAGAAGGGCTGGGTGGAGCTCGAAAGCAAGCAGATGACCGAGGTCTACAGCGTGCTGCAAAGCGGGTTCGACAGCGCCGCGTTGAGCGAGGAACTGCACGGCTATTTCACTCGGCATGAGCGCACCGAGGTCGCGCGGATTCACGCGATGCTGGACCTGTTCGCCACCGACCGTTGCCTGGGTTATCGCCTGGCCGAGTATTTCGGCGACCACAATGCGCCGCAGCAATGCGGGCATTGTTCGGTGTGTCATGGGCAAGTGGCGCGGCTACCGGCACCACCGGAGTTGCCGGCCCTTGTGGATAAGAATTTCGAGGCACTGTGTGGCGGTTTTATCCACAGGCACGAGCAGCACACGGGCAACGTGCCCTCGGCTGAACGCGTGACACGGTTTCTGTGCGGGATCAGTGTGCCGTTGTTCACCAGGCTCAAGGCGCGGTCGATTTCGGGGTTTGCGGCGCTGGAGGATTATCCGTATGCCGGGGTGCGGGAGTGGGCCGAGCAACATCTGGCAGGCTGAACCGTGGTCCTTGTGGGGGCGGGCTTGCTCCGGGCGGCGATCCGACGAAAGCGGTGGGTCAGTCACCATCACTGCCACTAGATGGATCGCCTTCGCGAGCAAGCCCGCTCCCACAGGGGTTTTCGGTGTGCTCAAAGGGCTACATCCATCCGCTGAATGTTGCTCATCACAGGAATAAATTTCAAAAAAACCTGGTGGCTGACTATGGTGGTGGCTGTCTTCGGATCGCCAACAAGAGAACAAAACATGAGCCAGACACCGTCGAATATTCAGCGCGCCGCCGTCATCGGCGCGGGCACCATGGGCCGTGGCATTGTCATGTGCCTGGCCAACGCCGGGGTGGCCGTGCAGTGGGTCGACAACAATCCGCAAATGCTGGAGCAAGCGCTGGCCACCGTGGCCGACACCTACGCCCACAACGTGCGCCAGGGCCGCATTGACCAAGGCGAAGCCGATGCCCGTGTGGCGCGGGTTACGGCGGCGGATGGTTATGTGGCCATCCGCGATGTCGACCTGGTCATCGAAGCGGTGTACGAAAACCTTGAGCTCAAGCAGAAAATCTTCCGCGAGCTCGATGGCCTGCTCAAGCCTGAGGCGATTCTGGCGAGCAATACTTCGGCGCTGGACATCGATGCCATCGCTGCGGCCACACGTCGGCCGCAACAAGTACTGGGCCTGCACTTCTTCAGCCCGGCGCACATCATGAAACTGCTGGAAGTCGTCCGTGGCGCGCAGACTGCACCGGCGGTACTCGACGCGGCGCTGGCGCTCGGCCAACGCATGGGCAAGGTCAGTGTGGTGTCGGGCAATTGCGACGGTTTCATCGGCAACCGCATGCTCAATACCTATGTGCTCGAAGCGCGAAAAATGCTGCTGGAAGGCGCTTATCCCTACCAGGTTGACGCAGCGCTGCAGGGCTTCGGTTTCGCCATGGGGCCGTTCCGCATGTTCGATGTGGTGGGCGTCGACCTGCAATGGCGCTCGCGCCAGCTATCCGGCATCGGGCAGGATGCGCCGGAGGTCCAGGTGGATAATCGTTTGTGTGAGCAGGGACGTTTTGGCCAGAAGAGTGGCAACGGTTTTTACCACTATGAACCCGGCAGTCGTCAGGCCGAACACGATCCGCAGGTGGATGCACTGGTGCTTCAAGTCAGTGAGGAGCTGGGGTTCCAGCGCCGCGAGATCGGCCCGGAAGAAATTCTCGAGCGCTGTTTGCTGGCACTGGTCAACGAAGGCGCGAAGATCCTCCAGGAAGGCATCGCCGGGTCGGCCCGCGATATCGATCTGGTGTACCTCAACGGTTACGGTTTCCCGGCGGACAAGGGCGGGCCGATGGCCTGGGCCGATCAGCAAGGGCTGGCGGACATTCACCGGCGCTTGATGGACCTTGAGACGCGTCAGGGCGATCACTGGCAACCGGCGCGGGTGATTGGCGAGTTGGCGGCAGCCGGCAAAGGCTTCGCTGACAAGTGATTGTTGTGGCGCCTGTGAGGGCGCCTTCGCGAGCAAGCCCGCTCCCACACTGTTACTTCATTGCCTGCAAAATTTGTGTCCGGCGATGATCCATTGTGGGAGCGGGCTTGCTCGCGAAGAACGATAACGCGGTTTTCGCCTTAGACTGGCGAACCCACTCAGGAATCAACACCAATGCCCCAACGCACCGACTATCCGCACTTCCAGCCCATCACCACCCGCTGGCACGACAACGACGCCTACGGTCACGTCAACAACGTGACCTACTACAGCTTCTTCGATACGGCAGTGAACACTTACCTGATCGAAGTCGGCGGCCTGGATATCCATGACGGTGAGGTGGTGGGGTTCGTGGTGAGTTCTTCCTGTGATTACTTTGCTTCCATTGCCTTCCCGGACCGCATCGAGATCGGTCTGCGGGTGGGCAAGCTGGGCAACAGTTCGGTGCAGTACGAACTGGCCGTGTTCAAGCAAGGAGAAGACGAGGCCTGCGCGGCGGGGCGCTTTGTGCATGTGTTTGTCGATCGTGCATCGAATCAACCCGTGGCGATTCCTGCCGGGTTGCGCGGGGCCCTGGAACGTCTGGTGGTTCAGTAAGGCAAAAAAATCGCAGCCCTTGGGCTGCGATTTTTGTTGTACTCACCAGCGAGGCGCTCGAGGCCTTAGTCGCGGTAGTACTTGTGGTGGTGCTTGCGATGGCCATAAGCATGGCCACGGCCCGGATGGCCGTCACGGTAGTAACGACGATCGTCATGGCCGCGATACGAACGATGACCGCCGTCTTCATCATCGTAATCTTTGCCCATGTAGTTACCCAGCGCGCCACCAGCGCCGCCGCCCGCTGCGGCGCCGATCAGGCTGCCAGTGGTGCCGCCCACGCTGCGGCCGACCACGTTACCGCCCGCTGCACCCAACGCACCGCCAAGGGCTGCTTCGCCACGGCTGTGCTTGTTTGCGCCGACGGCGCTACCACCCGCGCCACCCAGGGCCGCGCCGATGGTGGAACCTGTGCTGCCGCCTAACGACTGACCGACGACCGAGCCTAAAACCCCGCCCAATGCGCCGCCTACACCGGCTTCGGTGGTGCCGCCAGCAGACGCGATACCGCTGACCAGGCCAAGGGACAACAAGAGAATCGAGGAGAACTTCATGGAGGAACCTCAAGGGGATGACGGCGCGATCCTGAGGCTCTGGAATGGGCGTGACAATCGAAATCCGACGAATAACACGACTTGTATACAATATTGCAAGTTACTGTTTTTTGGGCGGAACTTAACGTTTTTTTGCAGGTCTTTTACTTATTCGCAAAGGCCGTTTTCATAAGAAAGCGGCCTTTTTTGTGGGCGAAAGGAAAGTGCAGGGTCCGGAGTTTTTGGTGATTGGTCTGGCCCCATCGCGAGCAAGCTCGCTCCCACAGGGATTTCAGTCGAACGCAGATTATGTGAACAACAGAAAAAGACTGTGGGAGCGAGCTTGCTCGCGATGGGGCCAGTTCAGACAACACATTAAGCAGACCTGGCCATGATCAACCCGGTCTCACTCGCCGCTTCCAACCGGACCGCCACGAATTTCGATGTCGGCGTATCACTGCCATCGCCGGTGCTTTCCAGCGGCACCAACGGGTTCACCTCCGGATAGTAGGCCGCCGCTTGCCCGGCCGGGATATCAAACGCCAGCAGGGTGAAGCCTTTTACCCGACGTTCCACGCCATCGTCCCAGAGCGAAACGATGTCGGCCTTTTGCCCCGGCTTGAAGCCCAGGCGAATGATGTCGGCTTCGTTGACGAACAACACATCGCGCTGACCTTTCACGCCGCGATAACGGTCGTTGAGGCCATAAATGGTGGTGTTGTACTGATCATGGGAACGCATCGATTGCATGATCAGGTCCGGCAGTACTCCGGTGGCGCGGGTGCGTTCGTGCACCAGGTCTTTGGGCAGCGCGTTCGAGCGGAAATTGGCCCGGCCCGAAGCGGTGCTCCACTTGCGTGCGCCGGCACTGTTGCCCAGGTAGAAGCCGCCCGGGTTCTTGATTTTCTCGTTGAAGTCCTTGAAGCCGGGAATGGTCTCGGCGATCAGATCGCGGATGCGGCTGTAGTCGGCCACCAGCCAGTTCCAGTCCACCGGGTGGCTGCCCAGGGTCGCGGCAGCGATGCCGGCCAGGATCGCCGGTTCCGAGCGCATCTGGTTCGACAGCGGCTGCAGTTGGCCATTGGAGGCGTGGACCATGCTGAACGAGTCTTCGACGGTGATCGCTTGCGGGCCTTGGGTCTGGATATCGATGTCGGTGCGGCCCAGGCACGGCAGGATCAGCGCGTCCTTGCCGTGGGTCAAATGGCTGCGGTTGAGCTTGGTGCTGATCTGCACGGTCAGGTCGCAGTTTCGCAGGGCCTGGAACGTGCGCGGGCTGTCTGGCGTGGCCTGGGCGAAGTTGCCGCCCAGACCGATGAAGACTTTCGCCCGCCCTTCAGCCATCGCATGAATCGCCTCGACCACGTTGTGGCCGTTGTCGCGTGGCACCTTGAACTGGAAGCGCCGCTCCAGGACATCGAGGAACGCGGCAGGAGGGCGTTCGTTGATGCCCATGGTCCGGTCGCCCTGCACGTTGCTGTGGCCACGCACCGGGCACAGGCCGGCACCCGGCCGGCCGATGTTGCCGCGCAGCAGCATCAGGTTGGCGATTTCCTGGATGGTCGCCACCGAATGGCGGTGTTGGGTGATGCCCATGGCCCAGCACATGATGACGTTCTTGCCCTTGGCGTACATGCGCGCCGCTTGCTCGATTTCCACCAGGCTCAGGCCGGACTGCTCGACGATCTGCTCCCAGGGGGTGTCGTCGATGACGGCCAGGTATTCCAGCACGTTGACGCTGTGCCCGTTGAGGAAGTCGTGGTCGAACACCGCCGGCTCACCGGTTTTCTGCGCGTCACGCTCCCACAGCAGGAGGAATTTCGCCATGCCGCGCATGATCGCCATGTCGCCACCCAGGGCCGGGCGGAAGAATGCGGTGTTGGTCGGCTTGTCGCCATTGGTGAGCATTTCGATCGCGTGCTGGGGGTGCTGAAAACGCTCCAGGCCACGCTCCTTGAGCGGGTTGATGCACACCACTTGGGCGCCGCGCTTCACCGCTTCGCGCAGCGGTTCGAGCATCCGTGGGTGGTTGGTGCCGGGGTTCTGGCCCCAGACGAAAATCGCATCGGCGTGTTCGAAGTCGTCGAAGGTCACGGTGCCTTTGCCGACCCCGACGCTTTGTGACAACGCGACACCGCTGGCCTCGTGGCACATGTTCGAGCAGTCAGGGAAGTTGTTGGTACCGTAGGCGCGCACGAACAGCTGATAGAGGTACGCCGCTTCGTTACTTGCCCGGCCCGAGGTGTAGAACTCGGCCTGATCCGGGCTCGACAGGCCGTTCAGGTGTTTGGCGATCAGGGCGAATGCGTCGTCCCAGCTGATCGGCTTGTAGCGATCGGTCTCGGCGTCATAGCTCATCGGCTCGGTCAGGCGGCCCTGATACTCGAGCCAATAGTCGCTTTGCTCCAGCAGCGACGTGACGCTGTGCTTGGCGAAGAACTTGGCATCGACACGGCGTTTGGTCGCTTCCCAGTTCACCGCCTTGGCGCCGTTCTCGCAGAACATCACCATGCCCTTTTCCGGAGAATCGCCCCAGGCGCAACCCGGGCAGTCGAAGCCACCGTTCTGGTTGGTCTTGAGCATGATGCGCAGGTTCTTCAGCGCGTTGTCGCTGGTCAACCAGGCCTGGGCCACGCTGATCAGTGCCCCCCAGCCACCGGCCGGGCCTTTGTAGGGCTTGAAGCGAGGGACGGGTTTCTGGTCGGCCTGACGGTGTTGACTCACGCTTGATTCTCCAACGTTGGGCTGTAGACCCGCGGTGCATTCTTCTGAGGCAGATGGATGAGATTGAGGTTGTGGCGACGGGCCCATTGCACGGCAAGGCCCGTGGGCGACGACAGACTGACCAGGGTCTGGATGCCAGCGCGCAAGACTTTCTGGATCAATTCGAGGCTGCAGCGGCTGGTGACAATCGCCAGGCCGCCAGCGGTCGGGATTTTTTGCCGGATCAATCCGCCGATCAGTTTGTCGAGGGCGTTGTGCCGGCCGATGTCTTCGCGGCCCAGCAGCAACTCGCCCTTGTCATTCATGAACACTGCGGCATGCACCGCACCGCAATGTTGGCCCAAGGGCTGGAAGGCACCGATGCGCTCGCGCAGGCCATCAAGCCATTCGACAGGCGGCAATGGGGCGCCGGGCAATACCCGAAGGTCAGGCAACGCCTGCTCGACTGCTTCCACGCCGCACAACCCGCAACCGCTGGTGCCGGCCAGTTGCCGACGCTGCTGCTTGAGGTTCCAGAACGCGCGGTTGGAGATGGTCACTTGCGCGTATTGCGCCGATCCCGAGCCGCTGAGTTGCAGGTCATAGATGTCCGTGGCGTCCTGGATGATGCCGCTGCCCAGGCTGAAGCCGACGATGAAATCTTCCAGGTCCGTGGGCGTCACCAGCATGACCGCCTGGCTGATGCCGTTGAAGGCAATCGCCAGCGCGACTTCCTCGGCCAGTGCGGTGCTGGCCGATTCGGAGTATTCGAGATTGCTATAGCAGTACGTCTGGCTTGCGGAGGGCGCGGGCGCTTCGAGGGCAGGCGCCGCGCATGCAGGGCGCTTGGTGTTCATGGCATCACCGACGGTTTGATCAGCTTTAAGACTAGGCGCGGCAAGTTGTCACGTCTAATCGCTAATACTGATCTACCGATAGATGCCGTCGATCAAGCGCCGATCAGCGATTGTTGATAGAGGGCAAAACAGGCTTCTGCCAGCGCCGAGCGTGGCGCGCTGCGACGCATGATCAGCCCCAGGCGGCCGAGGGTCTGGGCGTTCTCGATCGGTTGCAGGCGCAAGTGTTCGGTCAGGCCTTCGAGGCCGCCGTTCAATGGCATTACGGCGCAACACAAGCCGCCGTGCACGGCTTGTAACAGTTGATGCACGGCATCGGTCTGCAGCAACGGTTGCGGGGTCAGGCCACGGCTGTGGAAGTTGTGGTCGATGGACTGACGAAAGTGCATGCCGCTGGTGAGCATGCCCAGCGGCAGTTCGATCAAGGATTCCCAGCTCAGCGGTGCCTCGCCAAAGCTGAAGAAGCGTTGATCATAGAGCAGGCCCATGCGGGTTTCGCTGAAGGCCAGTGAGTCGAAGTGTTCGGTATCGAGGCGTTCCAGGTAGGAAACGCCGAGGTCCAGGCGATTGTTCGCCAGTTGCTCGAGGATCTGCTCGGAACTCAGGGCCGAGAGTTCGAAGCGCAGGTTTGGGTGCTCGGCGTGCAAGCGTTGCATCAGTGGCAGCGGATCGAAGCTCGACAACGGCACTACGCCCAGGCGCAAGGTGCCGACCAGATTGCCGCGACAGGCGGCTGCCTCGGCGTACAAGCCGTCGTAGGCCGCCAACACCGTGCGCGCCCAGGCCAGCACCCGCTCGCCTGGCGCGGTGAAGCCTTCGAAGCGCTGGCCGCGATTGACCAACGGCAGGTCGAGTTCTTCTTCGAGGCTGCGCAGGCGCATGGACAGGGTCGGCTGAGTGATGTGGCAACGCGCGGCGGCCTGGCCGAAATGGCGGGTTTCGTCGAGCGCGATGAGGAATTTCAGCTGCTTGATGTCCATCTGCGCTCCAAGGGGTGGGAAGGTGCGGATTCTATCGCAAGCGGGGTCATTGGTCGGGTTGGATTCGCAGGTGACGACCGTGGTCTAGGCTTTGACGTCTGGAACCCGAAACCCAAGGAGAGTGCACCATGAGTCTTTTGAGCTTTGTGAAGGAAGCAGGCGAAAAATTGCTGGATTTGCTGACGCCAGGTAACGCCAACGCCAGTGAGCAGTTGAAGGAGCACATCAGCAAGGTCGGCCTGGGCAACCCGAATGTGCAGGCGACGGTCGACGGCGACAAGGTCACGGTGACCGGTGAAGTGGCGAGCCAGGAAGAGAAGGAAAAGATTCTGCTGGCGGTGGGTAATATCGCCGGGGTTGGCAGTGTGGATGATCAGATCACCGTGACCGGCCCGGTCGTGAAAGCGGCGGTATTTGTCACCGTGGTGAAGGGTGACACCCTCAGCGCGATTTCCAAGCGCGTGTACGGCGACGCCAACAAGTACAACAAAATCTTCGAGGCCAACAAGCCGATGCTGTCGCACCCGGACAAGATCTATCCGGGGCAGTCGTTGCGGATTCCTGAGTAACACGAGGCCCGTAGGAGCTGCCGCAGGCTGCGATCTTTTGACCTTGACGCAATTAAGATGAAAAGATCGCAGCCTGCGGCAGCTCCTACGGTCAATCAAAGTCCCGCAATCAAATCCCGATAATCCCCGACCGCCGCAAACTCCGCCGTATCCTTCGGCCCCTTGCGGCTGTCCGGCTCGCGCACGGCCAGCAAATGCGCCACGCCGAAGTCCCGCGCGCTGCGCAGGATCGGCAAGGTGTCGTCGATGAACAGGCTGCGCGCCGGATCGAAATCGATATCGGCTTGCAGCGCATCCCAGAATTGCGGGTTTTCCTTGGGGAAGCCGTAGTCATGGGAACTGATCAAGCGTTCGAAGTAGGGCGCCAGTTCGATTTTTTCCAGCTTCAACGACAGCGCATCCCGATGGGCATTGGTGATCAGCACCACGCGCTTGCCCGCCCGTTTGATCGCCGCCAAAAAGGTGTCGGCATCCGGACGCAGGGCGATCAGGTGCGCGGTTTCCAGTTTCAGGTCGCGCACCGACAGCTTCAGTTCGGTGCTCCAGAAGTCCAGGCAGTACCACTGCAACTGGCCGGCATTGCGCTCGAACAACGGCTGCAATTCCATCTCGGCCATGGCCCGGCTGACCCTGTGCAGTTCGGCGTAACGCTGGGGCAGGTGCTCCATCCAGAAGTGATTGTCGAAATGCAGGTCCAGCAGCGTGCCGTCCATGTCCAGCAGAACGGTATCGATGTCGGACCAGGGTAATGAAGGCATGGCAACGTCTCGGGCAGTAGAAAGATTTCTGGCGTAAACAATCGGGAAAGCCGCGTTATAGTAGCGCGTTCACGCCAAGGAGCTTTGCATGCGCCAGAAACCCACCATACTCGCCCGCGAAATTGTCGCCACCAGTCGATTGTTCTGCGTGGAAGAGATGAAGCTGCGCTTTTCCAACGGCGTGGAGCGTACGTATGAACGCCTGGTCGGCAAGGGCGCCGGGTACGGCGCGGTGATGATCGTGGCGATGCTCGATGCCGAGCATGCGGTGCTGGTCGAGGAGTATTGCGGCGGCACGGATGCATATGAAATGTCATTGCCCAAGGGCTTGATCGAGCCGGGTGAAGACGTGCTGGCGGCGGCCGAGCGCGAACTCAAGGAAGAGGCCGGATTTGGCGCGCGGCAACTGGAGCACCTGACCGAGTTGTCGCTGTCCCCCGGTTACATGAGCCAGAAGATCCAAGTGGTGCTGGCCACCGACCTCTACGAAGAGCGTCTGGAAGGCGACGAGCCCGAGCCGATGCGGGTGGACAAGGTCAATCTGCGTGAACTCTCGGCACTGGCGCAAAACCCGCAATTTACCGAGGGCCGTGCCTTGGCGGCGCTGTACCTGGCCCGAGACCTGTTGACTCAGCGCGGAGCGTTCCAGCCATGAATTTCCCACACCCGATGATGGCATCGGTGATTGAACTGGCTTTGCAGGCCGGTAATGCGATCCTGCCGTTCTGGCGCACAGGCACGGCCGTCACGGCAAAGGCTGATGATTCGCCGGTGACCGCTGCCGACCTGGCTGCTCATCACCTGATTCTGGCCGGGTTGACGGCGCTCGATCCGAGCATCCCGGTGCTCTCCGAAGAGGACGCCAACATTCCCCAAAGCGTGCGGGCCGGCTGGCAGCGCTGGTGGCTGGTCGATCCGCTGGATGGCACCAAGGAATTCATCAGCGGCAGCGAAGAGTTCACCGTCAACATCGCGCTGATCGAAAACGGTCGGGTGGTGTTCGGCGTGGTGTCGATGCCGACCAACGGGCGTTTTTACGTCGGTGGCGCTGGTCTCGGAGCCTGGCGCGGCGATAAAGGTGGTACGCCCGTGGCGATCAAGGTGCGTGATGCATTAGCGCCCGGTGAGTCCTTCACCGTGGTGGCCAGCCGTCGCCATTCGAGCCCGGAGCAGGAGCGCTTGCTGGCCGGGTTGAGCGCCAGCCTTGGCGAGCTGCAACTGGCCAATATCGGCAGTTCGCTGAAGTTTTGCCTGCTGGCCGAAGGCGCCGCGGATTGCTATCCGCGCCTGGCACCGACTTCCCAGTGGGACACGGCGGCAGCGCAAGGTGTGCTGGAAGGCGCGGGCGGTGAAGTACTGGAGTTGAGCGGTGAGCCGTTCAGCTATCCGGCGCGGGAGTCGCTGTTGAATGCGTTCTTCCTGGCATTGCCGGCGAAGGCAGCCTGGCGGGAGAAGCTGCTGGAATTGGCGCGGTCCTGAGATTCACACCTTTTTGTGGCGAGGGAGCTTGCTCCCGTCGGGGCGCGAAGCGGCCCCAATGCTTTATTGCGGCTACTGTGTAGCCTGACGGGAGCAAGCTCCCTCGCCACAGGGTTTCTTACCGATCTGAAGTTCAGCGGTGCAACACGTACTGCCCGACAAACCTCACCGCATCCTCATCGCGACCTTCATTGACGACCCGCGTATGCAGCGTCAACCGCGCTCGGCTGTATCGCTGGAAGGTGGTCAGGAATTTCTTCCAGATCACCGGGTCCGGCGCCTGGCAAATGGCGTGGGCATCCCCCGTCACCGGCAGCGGATAGCTGATCTGCCCTTCCTGAATCACGATGTGCCCGTCGGTAATGCCTTCCTCCTTGAGGCGCAAATGCAGCCAGCCCCAACCGGCCAGGACCGCGCCGCAATACAGGCTGCCGCCGAACATGGTGCTCTTGTGGTTGACGTTGGCTTCCAGCGGCAAGTGCAGGCGCAGTTGCTGGTCATGCCAGTCGAGCACTTTGAGGCCCATGTCCCGGGTGAGGGGAATGTCATGATGGAGAACGGATTCCAGTTGTCGACTGTCGCGGCTCATTCAGGGGCCTCTGGCGTGAAGTGGATGATTGGACGGTAGCTCAGTCGAGATCGTCAGGGTGGGCCGAGGCACCACTGTCGGCGAAACTCAGACCGTGCTTGCGCAGTTTGTCATGCAAGGTCTTGCGCGGAATGCCGAGGGCTTCGGCAACGCTGCGCACGGAGCTGTGCGAGCGTGCCAGTTCGGCGGCGATGAGGGTTTTTTCGAAGTTCTCCACTTGCTCGCTCAAACCGCCGCTGACGACTTCGACCCTGTTGCCAGCGCCGCCATCCGGCGTGCTGTTGTCGAGGGCCAGTTCCAGCCCGAGGGCAAAACGTTCGGCGGCATTTTGCAGCTCGCGCACGTTGCCGGGCCAGGTGTGGCGCAGCAGCAACGCACGTTGCCCCGGTTGCAGTTCATGGGGTGGCAAGCCGTGGCGGGCACTGGCTTCATCGGCAAAATGCTGGAACAGCATCAGCGCATCTTCGCCCCGTTCACGCAGCGGTGGAATCCGTAGCGGCGCGACGTTCAGGCGGTAATACAGGTCGGCACGGAAACGCCCCTGATCCGCCGCCTGGCGCAGGTCTTCCTTGGTGGCGGCAATGATGCGGATGTCCAGCGGGATCAGTTGATTGCCGCCCAGGCGTTCGACCACCCGCTCTTGCAGCAAGCGCAGCAACTTGACCTGCACATCCAGGCTCATGCTTTCGATTTCATCAAGGAACAGCGTGCCGCCATTGGCGAATTCGAACTTGCCGATGCGACGTTTCTGCGCGCCGGTGAAGGCGCCGGGCTCGTGGCCGAACAGTTCGCTTTCGACCACCGATTCGGCCAGGGCACCGGCGTTGATCGCCACGAACGGACCGTTGCGACGGCTTGATAAATCGTGCAGCGCCCGGGCCACGACTTCTTTGCCAGCGCCGGTTTCGCCGAGGATCAGCACGTCGGCCCTGGTCGCCGCCAAGGCGCCGATCTGCTCGCGCAGGCGCAGCATCGAAGGTGAGTGGCCGACCAGGCGCGTGCTCAGCTCGTTGCGGTCGCTCAAGGCCAACCGCAGGCTGCGGTTGTCCAGCACCAGTCGGCGCAGGGCCAATGCGCGGCGTACGCTGTCGAGCAGGGCGTCACTGGCGAAGGGTTTTTCCAGAAAGTCATAGGCTCCGGCGCGCATGGCCTGAACCGCCAGCGGCACATCGCCGTGGCCGGTGATCAGCAGCACCGGTAGCTCCGGGTCCTGGGCGTGCAGTTCGGTCAACAGTTCGAGACCGTCCATGCCGGGCATGCGGATGTCGCTGACCACCACCCCTGGCCAGTCGCGTTCAAGTTGCGCGGCCAGGCCCTTGGCTTCGGCCAGCGGCAGGATTTTCAGGCCCGCCAGATCCAGCGTCTGGCTCAAGGCCTGGCGCAAGTGGGGATCGTCGTCGATCAACACGACCTGAATGCGGTTGTCGATGGTCATGCACTTCGGTCCTCGGACGGTTGCAGGCTCACGCCCGGTGCGCCTGCGCGCAGCTTCAGGGTAATCAGGGCGCCGCCCTCCTTGTGGTTGGCGAACGACAGTTCACCGCCGAAGGCGCGCATCAGGGTTTCGCAAATCGCCAGTCCCAGGCCGAGGCCCTGGGTGCGGGTCTTGGTGGTGTAGAACGGCTCGCTGGCGCGCCCAAGGGCTTCCATGCAAAAGCCTGGGCCGTTGTCGCGAATGTACAGGTTGACGCCATCGGCCGTGGATTGGGCACTGAGCCAGAGTTTACGTGGCGGGCCTTTTTCCGTCAGGGCGTCCAGGGCATTGGCCAGCAGGTTGCCGAGCACCTGGCGTAGGCGGGTTTCCCCGGCCTCGACCCACAGGGTGGCGGCGGGCAAGTCGCGGATCAGTTCGACTTCCATGCTGCGTCGACGCTTGGCCAGCAAGGCCAGGGCATCGTCCAGCGCCGGTTGCAGGGCGACGCTTTCCGGGGCGTGGCGGTCGCGTCGGGCAAAGGCGCGCAGGTGGGCGATGATCGAGGCCATGCGACCAGTCAATTCGCTGATCAGCTTGAGGTTGCCTCGGGCGTCGTCGGTGCGCTGGTGATCGAGCAATACTTCGGCGTTTTCCGCGTAGCTGCGAATTGCTGCCAGCGGCTGATTGAGTTCGTGGCTGATGCTCGCCGACATGGTGCCCAGCGCCGACAATTTGCCGGCTTGCACCAGATCATCCTGGGCGCGGACCAGCTCTTGCTGGGCCTGCTCGCGTTCCAGCACTTCCTGTTTCAGGCGTCGGTTCAGGCCCTCGAGATCGCTGGTGCGCTCGGCGACCCGGCCTTCCAGCTCGCGGCGGGCCTTGGCTTCGAAAGCGATGCGTTCGAGGTAGTGGCGACGGCGCTGCATCATCAGGCCAAGCAACAGCATCAACACCAGCAACGTTGCGCCACCGATAGCCACCACTGTGCGCACCGGGCGGTCGATCAAGGTGCGCGGGGCGAGGATGCTGACGTCCCAGCCGGTTTCAGCGATCTGCCGGGTCTGGGTCAACCAGGCATTGGTATTGAGCTTCAGCGGTTTTGGGTCGCGGGTTGGATAGGGCTGGATCGCCGTGATGGCTTTGCTTTCGTCTTCGCTCAACGGGCGGGTCGAGCGGAATCGCCACTCCGGTCGCGAGGTGAGAATGACCACGCCGTTGTGGTCGGTCAGCAGCAGTTGTTCCGGGGTTTCGCCCCAGAGGCTTTCGGTGTGGTCGAGGTCGACCTTGACTACCAGTACACCAACGATTTTTTCGCCATCACGTACGCCGGCGGCAAAGAAGTAACCGCGCTTGGCGGATGTCGTGCCCAGGCCGAAAAAGCGCCCGAGGCGCCCGGCCATGGCTTCGCTGAAATACGGCCGGAAGGAAAAATTACGCCCGACAAAACTGTCGTGTTTGTCCCAGTTGGAGGCGGCCAGGGTCTTGCCGGTGGCGTCCATCAGGTACATGACTTCGGCACCGGTCTGGGTGGCGATGTTTTTCAGCAAGCGGTTGGCATTGCCTTGGGTGACGCCATCGTCCGGCGCGCCGAGCACGGCACGCAAGGCCGGCAGGTCGCCGAGGATTTGCGGCAACACTTCATAGCGGTGCAGGGTACCCAGCAGGTTGGCGACGTAGAGGTCGAGGGTCTGACGATTCTGGCTGGCCAACTCGCTGCGGTAGTAACGCTCGGCGAGATGCTCCAGCGGCCACAGCAACGGCGCCAGGCACAGTGCCAGCAGGGCCAGGCTGCGCCAACGGGGTCTGGGAGGAAGAGTTGGTTTCATGAGCAGCATGCGCCTGTGGGTACAGGCGCATTATGCCTAGGCTTGCCCGCCTTGGGTCAGTTGCATCTTGATTGGCGAGTTTCAGCCGGCCTGTCAGGCAAAGACATCGGCGTCCCTGAAAAATACCCCGGCCTGATCTTTCGCCGACAGCTGCGGCGTGCCTTGCAGTTGCCAGTCGATGGCCAGGTCCGGGTCGTCCCAGCGAATGCTGCGCTCGGCCGATGGCGTGTAGTAGTCGGTGGTTTTGTAAAGAAACTCGGCAAATTCGCTCAAGACCACGAACCCGTGGGCGAAACCTTCCGGGACCCAGAGCTGGCGATGATTGGCGGCAGACAGGCGCACAGCGACCCATTTACCAAAGTGAGGCGAGCTGCGACGGATGTCTACGGCGACGTCCAGCACTTCACCGACCGTGACGCGAACCAGTTTTCCCTGGGTATTTTCCAGTTGGTAATGCAGGCCGCGCAGCACGCCCTTCTGCGAACGGGAGTGATTGTCTTGAACGAATTCAGTCTCCAGCCCGGTGGCCTCTTTGAATGCCCTGGCGTTGAAGCTCTCGTAGAAGAAACCACGTTCGTCACCAAAGACCTTGGGTTCGAGGATCAGAACACCGGGCAGGTCGGTGGTCACTACATTCATGGTGGCTCTCCAGCAGTGTGCGTTTAATGGCCGCCATTCTTGCGCAAAGTGCTGATCGAGGCGAGTACCAGAACAAAACCTGTGGGAGCAACTGTGTTCACAAATGCCCTCATACCAGTTCCGGGGGGTTGCGTATCGCCCGAACCAGTGGCGATATAGGCGCCTAATAAAATTTCAGGGGTCGTTGTATGCCGCTCGCCACGTTGATTCATCGCGCCAGTTTGCCCAGCCCGCAGGTGTCTGCGGAGCAAGCGCTAGGGCTGCTGGAAGAACATTACGGGTTCAGTGGCAGGTTGCAGGCCCTTGGCAGCCAGCAAGACCTGAACTACCGCGTCGACAGCGAGCGGGGACGTTTCGTCCTGAAAATCTGCCGTGGCGACTACTCGGTACTGGAACTCCAGGCACAACATGCCGGGCTCAAGCATCTGGGCGAACATCCCGATGTACATGTGCCGCGTGTTATCACGGCGAAAAACGGTGCAGACCTGCTGTCGCTGGACGTGGATGGCCAGGCGGTCCACGTTCGCCTGCTCGACTACATCGAAGGCCAGCCGCTGACGAGCCTCGGTCGTTTCACCCCGACGGTGGTGTCCGGCTTCGGGCGCCTGTGTGGTGAAATGGACCTGGCCCTGGCGGATTTCGACCATCCGGGGCTGGAGCGAACCCTGCAATGGGACGCCCGCCATGCTCACGCCCTGATCGCGCATTTGCTGCCGTTGATCAAGGATGAGGCCCAGCGCAAATTGCTCATCGAAGCGTCCGCGCAAGCCGAGCGGCATTTGCAGCCACTGCAGGACAAACTGCCGGTGCAGGCCATTCACATGGACATCACCGACGACAACGTGGTGTGGCAGCGCGATGCGCAGCGCCATTGGCAGCTGCAAGGCGTGATCGATTTCGGCGATCTGGTGCGCACCTGGCGCATTACCGATCTGTCGGTGACCTGCGCAGCGCTGCTGCATCATGGCGAGGGCGATCCGTTCTGCATTTTGCCGGCAATCCAGGCCTATCACGCGGTCAACCCGTTGCAACACGAAGAACTGCTGGCGCTGTGGCCGCTGATTGTCGCCCGCGCGGCGGTGTTGGTGCTCAGCGGCGAACAGCAGATCAGCATCGATCCTGGCAATGCCTACAGCCGCGACAATCTGGTCCATGAATGGGAAATCTTCCGTGTGGCCACGTCGGTGCCGTTGGCGCTGATGGAAGCGGCGATCCTCACCGCCGTCGGCCAGAACCTGCCCACCATCGGCAGCGAAGGTTTCGCACCGCTGTTGCCGAACCTGGTGGGGCGAGAGTTCGCGCTGATAGACCTGGGCGTGCTCAGTCCGCATTTCGAGGCCGGGAATTGGGAGCAGGAGGGCGTCGATCAGCGCCTGCTGGATGAAGCGGCCGCGGCACATGGCCTGGCGGCCAGTCGTTATGGGCAATACCGCCTGTCCCACACCCGCCCGGACAGCGCAGCTGAACCGGACACTTGCCCGTTGCACGTCGAGTTGCGTGTGCCTCAGGGCACGGCGGTCGAAGCGCCGTTTGCCGGGGTGGTGCATCATCCATCGGCGGGCGTGCTGCAACTGGACGGCCCGCAATTGAGCGTGCGGCTTTGGGGCGTCACGCCGTCGCTGCACAGCGGCGCGGCCTTGGTCAAAGGCCAGGTACTGGGTTCGGTCAGCGGGCCATTGATCGTGCAGTTGTGCCGTGGCGCGTCGATCAATGCGCCGTTGTTCTGTACGCCTTCGCGCGCGGCGGCCTGGCAGGCGTTGTGCCCTTCGCCGGCGGCGTTGCTGGGTCTGGCCTGTGACGCCGAAGCCGAACTCGACGGCCCGACCTTGCTGGCCCGGCGCGATGCCAGCTTCGCCCGCACGCAAAAACACTATTACGTCGACCCGCCGCGTATCGAGCGTGGCTGGCGCAACCATTTGATCGACATGCAGGGCCGCTCCTACCTCGACATGCTCAACAATGTGGCGGTGCTGGGCCACGGCCATCCACGCATGGCCGCCGTTGCCAGCCGCCAGTGGTCGTTGCTCAACACCAACTCGCGCTTCAATTACGCAGCCGTGGCCGAGTTCTCCGAACGTTTGCTGAAGCTGTCCCCTGACGGCATGGATCGGGTGTTCCTGGTCAACAGCGGCAGCGAGGCCAATGACCTGGCGATTCGCCTGGCGTGGGCCTACAGCGGCGGCCGCGACATGCTCAGTGTGCTGGAGGCCTATCACGGCTGGACGGTGGGCGCGGATTCGGTGTCGACCTCGATCGCCGACAACCCCAAGGCCTTGAGCAGCCGTCCGGACTGGGTACACCCGGTGACCGCGCCAAACACCTATCGCGGTGAATTCCGTGGCCCCGACAGCGCGCCGGATTACGTGCGCAGCGTCGAACACAACCTGGCGAAAATCGCCGAGCAGAATCGCCAACTGGCCGGGTTCATCTGCGAACCGGTGTATGGCAATGCCGGCGGTATCTCGTTGCCCCCAGGCTATTTGAAACAAGTCTATGCCATGGTCCGGGCTCGGGGCGGCGTGTGCATCGCCGACGAAGTGCAGGTCGGCTACGGGCGCATGGGCGATTTCTTCTGGGGCTTCGAAGAACAGGGCGTGGTGCCGGACATCATCACCATGGCCAAGGGCATGGGCAACGGCCAGCCACTGGGCGCGGTCATCACCCGCCGGGAAATCGCCGAGGCGCTGGAAGCCGAAGGTTACTTCTTCTCGTCCGCAGGCGGCAGCCCGGTCAGTTGCCAGGTCGGCATGGCCGTGCTGGATGTGATGCAAGAAGAAAAACTCTGGGAGAACGCCCAGGTCGTGGGCGGGCATTTCAAGAAGCGCCTCGAAGCATTGATCGATATTCATCCGTTAGTGGGCGCGGTGCACGGTTCCGGTTTCTATCTGGGTGTCGAACTGATCCGCAACCGCGAAACCCTGGAACCGGCCACCGAAGAAACCACCGCACTGTGCGATCGTTTGCGTGAACTGGGGATCTTCATGCAGCCGACCGGCGATTACCTGAACATCCTCAAGATCAAGCCGCCGATGGTCACCTCGCGCCAAAGCGTGGATTTCTTCGTGGACATGCTGTCGAAGGTGCTCGCGGAGGGGCTGTAAACACATCCCCCTGTAAATGCGGGCCAATGTGGGAGCGGCGGTGCGACGATTCGACTTGCTCGCGAAGAGGCCGGTATATCCGACGCAAATATTGCGCCTGGAATGCCGCTTTCGTCGGAACGCCGCCCGGAGCAAACCTGCTCCCACATGGATGGTGGTTTTAATTCGATTGATATCGGCTTTTTATCGGTTGTTTTTGTAACGGAGGATGTAAGGTGCTTCAAAAGCCGATATTTATCGGATATAAAGTGGCCAGTCCACGGCGTGTACCAATGCGCTTCCATTTCTGTCAGGTATCAATGTCACTCCGGAGTCCTGAGCCATGACCACGTTGAACAGCACCCCTCGCGCCGACGGCTTCTACATGCCAGCCGAATGGGCACCCCAAACCCAGGCCTGGATGATCTGGCCCGAGCGCCCGGACAACTGGCGCCTGGGTGGCAAACCGGCACAAGCCGCCCACGTGGCAGTGGCCAAGGCCATCGCCCGCTTCGAACCGGTAACCGTGGCGGTTTCCGCCGGCCAGTACGAAAACGCCCGCGCCCGTCTGGATGTGCCGAATATTCGTGTGGTTGAAATGTCCAGTGACGACGCCTGGGTCCGCGACACCGGCCCGACCTTTGTCATCAATAACAAGGGTGAAGTCCGTGGCGTGAACTGGGATTTCAATTCGTGGGGCGGTTTTGACGGCGGCCTGTATTCGCCGTGGAACCGTGACTCGCAGGTCGGCGGCAAGATCCTCGAGATCGAGCGCAGCCCGCGCTACCGCACCGAAGGCTTCGTGCTGGAAGGCGGTTCGATTCACGTCGACGGCGAAGGTACCCTGATCACCACCGAAGAATGCCTGCTCAACCGCAATCGCAACCCGCACATGAGTCGCGCAGAAATCGAAGCGGTCCTGAGTGCGAACCTGGCTGTGGATAAAATCATCTGGCTGCCGGATGGCTTGTTCAACGACGAAACCGATGGCCATGTGGATAACTTCTGCTGCTACGTGCGCCCGGGTGAAGTGCTGCTGGCCTGGACCGATGATCCGCAAGACCCGAACTACCCGCGCTGCCAGGCAGCGATGAAAGTGCTGCAAAGCAGCACCGACGCCAAGGGCCGCCCGTTCACGGTGCACAAGATGCCGACCCCGGGTCCGCTGTTTGCGACCGAGCAAGAGTGCGCCGGTGTCGATCCGGTCGACGGTACGCAGGAACGTAATCCGACTGTTCGCCTGGCCGGTTCCTACGTGAACTTCCTGATCGTCAACGGCGGCATCATCGCGCCGTGCTTTGACGATCCGCAGGATGGCCCGGCAAAGGAGATCTTGCAGAACCTGTTCCCGCAACATGAAGTGGTGATGGTGCCTGGTCGCGAACTGTTACTGGGGGGCGGCAATATTCACTGCCTTACCCAGCAACAACCCGCGCCGCACAAGGAGTGAGTGAAGCCGTAACAGCTTGAGTTGATTGCAAAATTCCTCAGGCTGTCGATCAGCCACCATTGTTGCACGGAGCCCGCGGCCCTACAGGCCTGCGGGCTTTTTTGTATCTACAAGGACACACTTCAGAAACCTTGGCACAGCTCTTGTATCTCTGCTGTTGTAACTCGGGGAGGGGGAGGACTTCGATGTTCTGTCATAAACCTTGGATAAGTTAGCCGCTCACAAACCGGGAGAGAGCGCTGAAATGAACGCCGAAGTGAATGTTGTGGGCGAAAAGGCGTTGCATCCCCTGGCAGTAAATAGCGAATCGCTCCAGATCCTGGCGCACTGGTTCAAGTCCAATGGAATGCGTCAGATCAGCGAAACTGATCCGCGCCGGACGATGATCGAGCGTTACCCTGCTGGTTTATTCAGCGAAGCGGAACTGGATGCGTTGTGGGATGTGATGGAAGGATAAGAAGAAAAACAACGGATTGAACAAGAAAAGCGCTGCCGGGATGGCAGCGCTTTTTTTTGCCCGCCGATTCATGCAATCACCAAGACCTCACAGGGTTTTGTGAGGCAACCATTCGACCGATTCAAGCAACAGACTGAAAGCCAATCCGGCGTTTTTCCGGGGCCGCTGCGGCACTAACCTGCCGACATCGAATTTTCCTGAATTTCTGTCGGAGCTTTCCCATGATCCTGCATTACATCTACGACCCCTTGTGCGGTTGGTGCTACGGCGCCAAACCGCTGGTGCAAGCCGCCCAGGCTGTGCTGCCCGTGATTGCACACGGTGGCGGCATGATGACGGGGGCCAATCGGCAAAAGGTTTCGCCACAACTGCGCAATTACGTCATGCCTCACGACCGGCGCATCGCCGAATACAGCGGGCAGCCGTTCGGTGAAGCCTATTTCGAAGGGTTGCTGCGTGATCACAGCGCCGTGTTCGACTCGGAGCCACCCATCGCTGCGGTGCTGGCTGCCGAGCAAATGACCGGTCGCGGGCTGGAGTTGCTGGGGAAATTGCAAAGTGCTCACTACGTTGAGGGGCGCCGCATCGCCGACGAGTCGGTACTGTTTGAACTTGCCCAGGGCATGGGGCTGGACCGCGAAGCCTTCGAAAAAGCCTTCAGGTCGGCCGACACCGAAGGCCATATCAGGAACAGCCGTGCTCTTCTGGCCAAGGTCGGCGGGCAGGGCTTTCCGACCCTGGCGCTTGAGCACGATGACCAATTCACCCTGATCGATATCGGGCCATGGCTAGGCAAGCCCCAGGCATTTGCGCAGTGGCTGGGTCAGTCGCTACCTGATCAGGGGGCATCCATTTCCGTAGCAGCCTGTGGCCTCAATGGCTGCGATGATTGAATATTCCTGCCGCGTAAAGCCATTTCTTAGACGGTTTTCGCCTGTTTTTAGAAGATTCATGAAATTGACACATCGTTGAGGGCGCAGCTACGATTCGGCCCAACGCCTGTGGCCGACTGCCACGATCAACAATTATAAAAAGGCCCGCCGCGAGAAATCGTGGGCGGGCCTTTTTGTTTTCGCCATGAAAAAAGAGCGCGATAGCGCCGTTTCGGCCGTTCGACACAGCGCGTATCAACCGGAAATAAGGAAAAGAACACGATGTTGAACAAGCGAATCAGCCTGATCGCTCTGGGGATGTTGAGTGCGACACAGGCCATGGCGAACGACCAGGCCGAATCCAAGGGTTTTGTTGAAGACAGCAGCCTCAAAGTGCTGCTGCGTAATGCTTACATGAACCGTGACTACAAAGACGGCAACCCGGATAAATCCGAGTGGGGCCAGGCGGCCATCGGCACGTTCTCGTCCGGCTTCACCCAAGGCACAGTCGGTGTGGGGGTGGACGCTTTCGGCCTGTACGCCCTGAACCTGGAACGCAGCGAGGACCGTAGCGGCGCGCAAGGCATCGATTTCTTCAAGAAGGGCGACAGCGGCCAACCGGCCGACGACCTGTCCAAGGGCGGCGCGGCGATCAAGTTCCGCCTGTCCAGCACCACCCTGACCTACGGCGACCAGATGCCGGCCCTGCCGGTGCTGAACTACGACAACTCGCGCCTGCTGCCGGAAAGCTACACCGGCACCTTGATCACCTCCAAAGAGATCAATGGCCTGCAACTGGACGCCGGTCGCTTCACCGCCGAGTCGCGCAAAAGCGCCGAAGGCCGTGACAGCGGTGGCTTGAAGTCGATCAACGTATTGGGCGGTAGCTACCAGTTCACCGAGCAATTCAAGGCTGCGCTGTACGCTTCCGACGTCGAAGATGTGCTGAAGAAGCAATACGTGAACGCCAACTACGTGTTCCCGATCGACAAGGATCAGTCCCTGACCCTGGACTTCAACGGCTACCGCACCAAGCTGGAAGATTCCTACGTCCGCGAAAACGGTATCACCGGCGACGACAACAAGATCTGGAGCCTGGCGGCCACCTTCATCACCGGCCCGCACTCGTTCACCCTCGCTCACCAGCGCAGCACCGGCGACAGCAACCTGGGCTACGCCTACGGCGGCTACCAGAAAGACCAGGGTCGCATCGGCGACGGCGGCAACACCATCTACCTGGCGAACTCCTACTGGTCCGACTTCAACGCCGAAGACGAACGCAGCTGGCAGGTCGGCTACGGCCTGGACTTCAGCACCTTCGGTGTACCGGGCCTGAGCTACAACGTGGCCTACGTGCGCGGTGACAACATCACCACCTCCACCAGCGAAGGCGGCACCGAGCGCGAAATCTTCAACCAGATCAAATACGTCGTCCAAAGCGGCCCGGCCAAAGACCTCAGCGTAAAACTGCGCAGCTCCGTCCTGCGTGTGTCGCAGAAGTCGAGTGAGTACAACGTCAGCGGCAATGAAGTGCGTGTGTTTGTGGATTACCCGATCAATATTTTCTGATGATGGGTTGTGGTATCGAGGTCTGATGCAAGGCTGAGAAAAAAGAAGAAGCCCCGACTGGTTCGGGGCTTTTTTGTGCTGTTGATGTGCTCATGTCGTCAAAACTCGATTTTGGTAACACGTCTTCCGAACGTGTCGTCTGCGGCGACATGTTCGGAAGACGTGTCGCAAAAAGTGAAAAATTGCGACACGTCTTAGCACTTCAAATCGATTGCTCGCATATACGGCAATGCCGTATAGTTGGGTCCATGTTCACGATTATCGAAACCGAAATTTTCAAGCGTTATGCTGAATCCATCTGGGACGATGGCGAACGTCATGAATTCATTACCTGGCTGGCGGCTAATCCGCTGGCCGGCGATGTGGTTCCTGGCAGCGGTGGTCTTCGCAAGGTCCGTTGGTCCCGTAACGGGATGGGCAAACGAGGCGGTACCCGTGTCATTTACTACAACACGCTTTCTGAAGGCTCAATCTGGTTGTTAATCGCCTACACCAAGGCGAAGTTCGACAATTTACCCGCGGCCTTCCTCAAGCAACTGAAGGAGGAAATCAGCAATGGTCAATGAACTGGAGCAATTCCAGCAGGACTTGCTGGACTCTGTGCGTCAAATGAAAGCAGGCAAAGCCGCTCGCGTGACAGAGGTGCCGTTGTCTACGGCAGCTGAAGCACGGGCCAAAGTCGGTGTATCTCAAAGTGCATTCGCCAAGCTGATTGGAGTCAGTTTGCGAACGTTGCAGGATTGGGAGCAGGGGCGGCGGCAACCGACGGGAGCAGCGCAGACGCTGTTGCGTGTGGCGAGTCAGCATCCTGAGGCATTGCGTGACCTTCAAGCGATTTAGCTAAGAAGGCAAACTCCATTCTCAACACATCGCCGACTTTTGAGAAAGTCGGCAGGTTTCTCGATGGGCGCCAGTACTTTGCATGCCTTCTCTTTAATTCATTACACCACGTAACGAATGAAGTTCCCGCCCCCACCTTTATCCCCTCCCGCCAACCCCATACATTCATCTCCAACGCCTCTCCCATCATCCCGACGGGAAGGTCACTGGAGTTGTCCTCATGCCTTTCGTAACCGTACGCATCACCCGCGATGGCGTTACCACAGAGCAGAAAGCTCAGGTTATTGCCGAGATCACTGAAACACTGGAGCGCGTGCTCAATAAACGCCCTGACCTGACCCACATCGTGATCGAGGAAGTCGACACCGATAACTGGGGTTACGCCGGCATCACCACCACCCAGTACCGCAAGCAACTGGCCGAGACGCAAGGGCAGTCATGACGTCCTCCGTCACCATCGATTTCATTTCCGATGTGGTGTGCCCCTGGTGCGCACTGGGGGCGACGGCGCTGGAGCAGGCGATCGAGAACGTGGCCGGGGAAGTCTCGGTCGAGCTGACCTACAAGCCATTTGAGTTGAACCCGGACATGCCGGCCGAAGGTGAGCAAGCGGTCGAGCACTTGATGCGCAAGTACGGGAGAACGGCCGACGACGTCGCCGCCGGCAAGGCCATGCAGATCGCTCGCGGCGAGGCCATCGGCTTCAAGTTCGATCTGGAGAAGCGCACGCACTTCTACAACACCTTCGATGCGCACCGCTTGTTGCTGTGGGCGTTGCAGGAAGGCCGGCAGGTCGAGCTGAAGAAGGTGCTGCTACGGGCCTACTTCAGCGAAGGCCAGAACCCGAGCGATCACTCGACGCTGGTGCGCCTGGCGACTGAAGCGGGGCTGGATGCGGCAGGTGCGAGCGAGGTGCTGGCGTCCGACGCATTCGCCAGCGAAGTGCGTGAGCTTGAAATTTATTACCGCCAGCACGGCATCAACTCGGTCCCGGCCATGGTGCTGAACGGTCGCCATCTGGTGTCCGGTTCGCAATCGGTCGAGTACTACGAACAGATGTTACGACAAGTGGCGAACGCCCCGGCCGAAGCCTGATTACAGATTTTCTACCCCATTCTTTATTGTCAGAGGTCTTCATCATGAGCATTTCGAAAAAAGTCATCGTCATCACCGGCGCATCCCAGGGGCTCGGCGACGGTATGGTCAAAGCCTTTCGCGAACTCGGTTACCGGATCGTCGCTACTTCGCGCTCGATCAAACCATCCACCGATCCGGACATTCACACCGTGGCCGGTGACATCGGCGAGCCGGAAACCGCCCAGCGTGTCATCCGTGAAGCGATGTCCCGTTTCGGTCGCATCGACACCCTGGTCAACAACGCCGGGATCTTCATCGCCAAGCCGTTCACCGCGTACACCGCAGAAGACTACGCCAATGTGTTGTCGGTGAACCTCAATGGCTTCTTCTATATCACCCAACTCGCCATCGCCGAGATGGAAAAGCAAGGCAGCGGCCACGTCGTCAATATCACCACCAGCCTGGTGGACCACGCCATCGACGGCGTGCCATCGGTATTGGCATCGCTGACCAAGGGCGGCCTCAACGCAGCAACCAAATCCCTGGCCATCGAATACGCCAAGCGCGGGATCCGGGTGAACGCGGTCAGCCCGGGCATCATCAAGACCCCGATGCACGGCGAAGAAACCCACGCAGCACTGGGCAATCTGCACCCGGTCGGTCACATGGGCGAGATCGATGATATTGCGCAAGCGGTCGTGTATCTGGACGGCGCCAAGTTCGTGACTGGCGAAATCCTGCACGTGGACGGTGGTCAGAGCGCGGGGCACTGAAAGCGCTTTTTCAAACCCCGGATACAACAAAGCCCTCGTATTTCTACGAGGGCTCTGTTTCGTATGGTGCGGCATCAGAAATCAACCCCGGGAACTATTGATTACAAGAGAATCAAGCCTTCAATATGAGAGCGCCGCAGGGACGTGACGGGCCCTTCCCAGGAGTATTGGTGATCCTGGTTTGGTGCGTGGGTCTGGCTCTAGCAGCTTTGAGTGAACCGTTTTTGTAACAAGAGACATCAAAAATTGAGGTGTAACGAAAGAGGCCACGGCACCAAATGAGGATATGCCTTGTTGAACTGCCGTAACGATGGTCTTACCATAATCAATATTGATTTTGTCATAAAAGCAGCCTGGCCCTTGTTTGTCAGATATGGGATAACATCCTCAATATATGGCTTGTCATCCGAGCGCCTGCCATCAAAGACTAATCGCCTCGAAAGGCTGTTGCTGCCTGCGCGCGCGTGGTTGGCAGCTTCGCCAACACCCGCTCACGACTGGAAAAGCACGATGAATCAATTAGCCATTCCCTGCGAGGAGCGCTTCACCGGACCGTACATCTAGATTATGATCGCGCTGCCGCCTGACCGTAATCCTCTATACTGCGGGCCTTTCCCCTGATCGCTACCCGATTCTACCTCGTTTGGCAGCAAATGCCGCGTTGGGCCTCCCGCACTGGCACCAATTATCACAAGCGTATTGCGAATAAAAGAAAAGATGATCTTTATAAGAAATAATAAGCTTTTCTCCTGTTTATACTTGCTGGCAGTCATCATAACCATCGGCGTGGTGTACTCCCTGGGCTTCCGGGAAGCGACAAGCCAGATTGTGAACATGCCCGAGCGCCTGAGAAACTTCACGTTCCCCATCTGGGAGCAACACGCTTTTTCGCAGCACGGTTTCCTCGTCTTCTATTCGATGGAGGACTACGCAAAAAAGATCGCGTATTCCAACCACTCCACGGCTTATCTGTTCTACATGTACGCCCTCTATAAAGTGGAAATGTATGTGTCGGCATTGCCGATGAGAGTGACAGGGGCTTTCCTGAACATCATTTCGCTGGCAGGCGTTACGTTCTTTTTTCTGTCCCGTCTGGTGGAAAAACGCCTGGCATTCGGTCAGGGACTGCTGATTCTATTATCGGTCGTATTCATGGTGTCGATGCCGGGATTCTGGATTTCTTCGGCCAGATTCAACGTCGACAATACGTTCCCATTGATCTTTGCGTTCCAGGCGCTGGCTGCGTTCTTGATCTGGAAAAATCAGGAACGGTCCGCAGCGGTCATGACAGTGATCGTGTTGTTTGCCGTATTTTCTCCGATCTCGGCAGCGTTGCTGGGCCTCGCCTTGCTGGTTTGGGCATGCCGTAGCGACGGTCTCGACAGACGGATGTGTCGTCTGGCATTGGTGGCCCTCGTTGCGGCCGTTGCCTTCTATCTGCCGTCCCCACTGATATCGAAGGCACTGGGTTTCACCTCGTCCAACAGCGGCTGGCTGTTTCGCGCTGGCCTGGATGGCGACACCACTTATTTCACCAACATCCTGAAGTCGGTACTTGTTCCGCAGTTCCCGCGGCCATTTGCGACCATTGCCGTGCCAATCCTGTTCCTGGTAGCCCAGTTGGTCTGTTTACGCATGATCAAACGGCGTGAGCCTGCCGGCGTTGCGGCACCGGCGGGGACCTCCCCGTTGGCCGGCATCGGCATGTTCTACTTCCTGCTTTTTTCGCAATACGTGATTACCGGCCTGCTGTGGCCGCAGGCCGTTGCCATTCATCCGTACCTGTATGACTACCTGCTGATGGCACCGGTTTTCGTCGCGATCGTTCTGAATTTTGCGTTCAAACCTTCACCGGTTGCGTTGCGTTTCTGGGCGCTGGCGCTGTTGTTCTGCATTTCCTTCCATCTCCAGCAGGTCGCGCAGGCAAAATGCCAGGGGTGTTACTTCCCGGGCGCCTGGGACGCGAGCGTCAAGCAGCCATGAAGACCGTCGCCATTCTTCAGTCGAACTACATACCCTGGAAGGGCTATTTCGACATGATCGCTGCGGTCGATGAGTTCATCCTCTACGACGACATGCAGTTCACCAAGAACGACTGGCGCAATCGCAACCAGATCAAGACGCCGCAAGGCGTCCAGTGGCTCAGCGTGCCTGTCGGGCAAGGCATCAGTCGCCGCATTCGCGATGTCGAACTGGCCCCTGCCTGGCAGGTCAAGCACTGGAAAACGCTGCAGAGCAACTATCGGCGAGCGCCTTTCTTCGATGAGGTCGCCCAGTGGCTCGAGCCGCTCTATCTGGCGGAGACCCATACGGGCCTGTCGTCGATGAACCGCAAGTTCATGGAAGCGATTTGCCGATACATCGGTATTGAAACCCGCATTACCAATTGCTGGGACTATGTGTCTGCCGGCGACAAAACCCGGACTGCCCGCCTGGTGGACCTTTGTCAGCAGGCCGGTGCGACGCACTACCTGTCGGGGCCGGCGGCAATGGATTACATCGAGGCACCGCTGTTCGACGACGCCGGCATTGCGCTGCAATGGTTCGATTACGCCGGCTTCCCCGAGTATCCGCAACTCTGGGGGGAATTCACCCACGGTGTCACCGTCCTGGATCTGCTGTTCAATTGCGGCAAGGACGCGCGCCGTTACATGAGGCATGTCAAAGCATGAAGCTTTCCATCGTCGCCACGCTTTACCGCTCGGCCAAGTTCGTCGAGGAGTTCCATCGCCGTGCAAGCCAGGCCGCACAACAACTGGTCGGAGACGATTACGAGATCGTACTGGTCAACGACGGCTCGCCCGATTCAAGCCTGGAACTGGCCGTCCAGTTGAGCGAAGCCGATCACCACGTGGTGGTCGTCGATCTCTCGCGCAACTTCGGCCACCACAAGGCCATGATGACGGGCCTGCGACATGCCCGCGGTGAACGTGTCTTCCTGCTCGATAGCGACCTGGAGGAAGATCCGGCATGGTTGCTCTCGTTCAGCGAGCAGATGGAGCGCGAAAAGGCCGATGTGGTCTACGGTGTCCAGCAGCAGCGAAAAGGCAAGCACTTCGAGCGCTGGACCGGGCAGGTGTTCTACAAACTCTTCCGTTTCTTCAGCGGGCTGGATATGCCCGACAATATCGTCGTCGCCAGGCTGATGTCGCGCCGCTATGTGGACGCGCTGATTCAGCACGACGAACGCGAGTTGTTCATGGCCGGCCTGTGGGTCATAACCGGCTTCGATCAGCGTGCGCAGACCATCGACAAGCGCAGTCGTGACGAGACGACCTACACGCTGGGCAAGAAAGTGGCGCAACTGGTCAATTCGATTACTGCCTTCAGCAGTGCACCGCTGGTGGGAATCTTCGGCGTGGGCTGCGCGATCTTCCTGCTGTCGGCCGCCTACACGAGCTTTCTCGTCGTCAACTGGCTGCTCCTGGCGAGCCCACCCAGCGGCTATACGTCGCTGATGGCTTCGATCTGGCTGCTCGGCGGCCTGATCATCGCATTCGTCGGCGTGGTCGGGATTTATCTCGCCAAGATCTATTCCGAAGTCAAGCAGAGACCCTACACTATCGTCCGGCACGTCTACCGTCAGGCTGAGACGCGGAGCATCGAATGAAAAAACTCATTATTTTTGGTCTCACCGACGCCGCCGAGCTCGCACTCTATTATTTTTCCACCGACTCCGCCTATCAGGTCGAGGCGTTTGCCGTCGATCCCGACTATATGCCGGCCGACAAGAGCTTCAAGGGATTTCCGGTGGTGGCATTCGATGAAGTCACCCGGATCTACCCGCCAGACCGGTATGTCTTTTTCGTCGCGCTCGGCTATTCCAAGCTCAACCAGATCCGCAAGGAAAAATATCTGGCAGTCAAGGCGCTGGGCTACGAAATGGTCAGCTACATCAGTTCGCGAGCCACGGTGCTGACAGAGGACATCGGCGAGAACTGCTTCATCCTCGAAGACAATACCGTTCAGCCCTTCGTGAGCATCGGCAACAACGTGACCCTGTGGAGCGGCAATCATGTCGGACATCATTCGCGTATCGAGGACCACTGTTTCCTGGCCTCGCACATCGTCGTATCCGGCCGTGTGACGATCGGGGAAAGCTGTTTTCTCGGCGTCAACGCGACCCTTCGCGATCACGTCACCATCGGCGAAAAATGCATCATCGGCGCCGGCGCCCTGATTCTTGGAGATGCCGCTGCCGAAGGCGTGTACGTTGGACAAGCCACTGAACGGTCGCGCGTGCCGAGTACCCGCGTCAGGAACATCTGAAGAACCTCATAATTGGCGTGAAGAAATCCCATGTGGAAAAAACTAGGAAAGATATTCTGCGCAGAAGGGCAGAGCGATTGGTTGTATTCACACGCGATGATTCCCATTGCCGAGCAGGTGAACGGCGACCTGTATCGCATCTATTTCTCATCGCGTGACAAGGCTAATCGCGGACACGGCGGCTTCCTCGAGATCGACATGCGGGACCCGACCAAGGTCTTGCGCGTCCATCCGGATCCGGTCCTCGAACCGGGCGACCTCGGATGTTTCGACGACAGTGGCGCCTTGCCCAATTCGATCGTCAACGTCGGTGGCCGCAAGCTGCTGTACTACACCGGGATCAACCTGGGCGTAACGGTGAAGATCCGCAATTCCATCGGCCTGGCCGAATGGAACGAGGCCACCCAGCGCTTCGAGAGGCTGTTCCGCGGCCCCGTCATCGACCGCACCCGCGATCTTCCTCACTTCGTCGCCACCCCCGAGGTGCAGTTCGAGGCCGGACGCTTCAGGGCCTGGTTCACCTCCTGTGTGCGATGGGAGCAAGGCCCTTCGGAAGCGAAGCACTTCTATCATCTCGAATATGCCGAGTCCGCCGACGGCATCGAGTGGGAGCGCAACGGCACGGTTGCCATCGAGTTCCGTGACGAACACGAGTACGCCCTGGGTGTGCCGCGCGTGATCAAGGATGCGGACATGTACCGGATGTGGTTCTGCTCCCGGGCCACGAAGGACTGCCCCACCTACCGGATCCGCTACGCGACCTCGTTGGATGGCGTGCAATGGACGCGACACGATGAGCAGGTGGGAATCGACGTATCGGAGTCGGGTTGGGATTCGGAGATGATCTGTTACCCGTTCGTCTTCGATCATGACGGTCGACGCTACATGCTTTATAACGGCAACGGCTATGGCAAGACGGGTTTCGGGATTGCCGTCTGGGGAGACGAGTGATTCCAATGCAGCACTGGCTGCCCGTGATCAGGCCCATGCTCCGTTACGCAGTCGTCGGCGTCGCCTGCAATGCCATAGGTTATGCGGCCTACCTGGCATTGACGTGGCTGGGCATCCCATTCAAGCTGGCCATGAGCTTGCTGTACGTGATTGGCATCTGCATCAGCTTCCTGGGCAACCGCAACTGGGCGTTCGAGCATCGCGGCAACGTCGTAGGGACGGCATGGCGCTTTGGTCTGGCGCACGCAGCCGGCTATCTGCTCAACCTGGCCTTGCTGACGGTGTTCGTCGACAAGCTGGGATATCCTCATCAGTGGGTCCAGGCCGCTGCCATTTTCGTTGTAGGAGGTTTCTTGTTCGTCGCCTTCAAGCTATTCGTCTTTCGTCATGACCAACCGAATGGGAACCAGGCGTGAAGATCTGTTCTGAATGCGAGACGCCGTACGCCTCGGAGCAATGGACATGCGTCCAGTGTGGACATCAGGTGGCTCGAAAGAACGGTTTTGCCGCGTTTGCGCCAGAGCTCGAGGACAAGCAAGAGGGCTTCAAGGCCGACTTCTATGAGACCTACGCGCATCTTGAAAGCGGCCATTTCTGGTTCCGGGCGCGTGGCAGGTTGATTACATGGGCGCTGGCGAAATATGCGCCGCACATGCGTTCATTCCTGGAAATCGGGTGCGGTACCGGCTTCGTTTTGAGTCGGGTCGCCGCGGCGTTTCCGCAGGCCAGGTTGCTTGGCAGCGAGATGTTCTCGACCGGGCTGAAGTTTGCCTCCTCGCGCTTGCCCGGTGCGGAGTTCGTGCAGATGGATGCGCGCGATATCCCTTACATCGACGAGTTCGAAGCGATTGGCGCGTTCGATGTCCTCGAGCACATCGAGGCGGATACCGTGGTGCTCCAGCAGATGCACCGTGCCCTGAAACCCGGGGGACTCATGCTGTTGACCGTGCCCCAGCATCAGTGGCTGTGGAGCCAGGTGGATGAATATTCCTGCCACGTGCGGCGCTACGATGCCGCCGACCTGCATCGCAAGGTGGAAGAGGCGGGGTTTTCCGTCGTGCGCAGCACATCGTTCGTCTCGTTACTGCTGCCGGCGATGATGATTTCACGCGGCGCCAAGAAGCAACAGCGGGGCGATACGAGCGAGACCGCCGAATTAGCGGTGCCCAAGGCGCTCAATGTACTGTTTGGTTTCGTGATGTGGCTGGAGTGTTTGCTCATCAAGGTGGGAGTGAGTTTTCCGCTCGGTGCTTCCAGGCTGCTTGTCGTCCGGAAAAAGAGTGGATGATGCCCCCCACTTTGCATAACGACGTGAGTCTAGTTCGACCCGATTAAAATTTGCGTGCGAAGGCTCAAATGATGGAAGACAAAACGATCCAGTTCAATCGCCCCTACATGACGGGGAAAGAGCTTTATTACATCGCTGAAGCCAAGTTCGGCAATATCCTCGCCGGCGATGGCCCGTTCACCAAGCGGTGCCATGACTGGATGACCGAACGCACCGGTTCGAGCAAGGTCTTGCTGACCCACTCATGCACGGCAGCGCTGGAAATGTCCGCGTTGTTGTTGGACATCCAGCCGGGCGACGAGGTCATCATGCCCTCGTACACGTTCGTTTCCACGGCCAATGCCTTCGTTTTGCGCGGCGGCGTTCCCGTGTTCGTCGATATCCGGCCGGATACCCTGAACCTGGATGAGACGCTGATCGAGGCGGCCATCACGCCGCGCACCAAGGCAATCGTGCCGGTTCATTATGCGGGCGTGAGTTGCGAGATGGATACGATCATGGCGATCGCCCGGCGTCACAACCTGAAGGTGGTCGAGGATGCGGCGCAGGGGGTCATGGCCGCTTACAAGGGCCGGGCTCTGGGCAGTATCGGGGACTTCGGCGCCTTCAGCTTCCATGAGACCAAGAACGTCATTTCGGGCGAGGGCGGCGCATTGCTCGTCAATGATCCTGCGTATGTGTTGCGCGCAGAAATCATCCGCGAAAAAGGCACTGACCGTAGCCGTTTCTTCCGCGGCGAGGTCGACAAATACACTTGGCAGGAAGTCGGGTCGTCATTCCTTCCAGGGGACGTGACTGCCGCGTTTCTCTGGGCGCAGTTGGAAGAGGCCGAACACATCACGCAGGCGCGGCTTGCCATCTGGCAGCGGTATCACGAATTGCTGGCCCCACTGGAAACCAGCGGGGCACTGCGCCGCCCTATCGTGCCGGCCGACTGCCAGCACAACGCGCACATGTACTACGTGCTGCTGCCGGCAGACGTACCGCGACAACCGGTGCTCGATGGCCTCAAGCGAGAGGGAATCAATTCGGTCTTCCATTACGTGCCCCTGCACTCCTCGCCAGCTGGCCAGCGTTACGGCCGTGTCCATGGCACCATGGACAACACGGTGAGCCTCTCGGAACGCTTGCTGCGACTGCCGCTGTGGGTAGGTATGTCGGTCGAGCAGCAGGAACGTGTGGTGGAAGTCTTGCGGGACGAACTGTGTCGCTGATTCGACAAGCACTCTTGCCGGAGTTCGGCACGATCCCGAGTCCGGGTTTTATCGCAGCAGCTTTCGGCTCGGCGCAGTCTTTGTAGCCCAGGAAGGCCAAGCACTGCGCCAGTGCGCGTGCTTGTCGCGTGGGAAACCACCTCGGGCACGCTTTCGGAGGGGTGACTCTGAGTTTCACGTCGAATTTTACGTATTGCAGAAACAACAAAGCCCTCGTATTTCTACGAGGGCTTTGTTTTGTATGGTGCGGCACCAGGAATCGAACCCTGGAACTACTGATTACAAGCGGCTTGTCTCGGCGTTTTTCCATGGTTCATCAAGTAACGAAATCGAGACAAATCGTTCATATACAAGGTATTAGTCTTGTTTCGTTGTTTCGTCTTGTTGCACGTTGTAGTCTAAAGTCACCCAAGAAGCTGTGACCAAAGCTGTGACCAAAGATGAGGCGACCAATGGCGAGCAACGCATCGAAGACTGTGAATGATCAGAAGGTGAAGGGCATGACTCCCGGCTGCTCACCTCTGGTCGAAAGCCTGCCAGGACGTGGCACGGGGGCACTGGTGTTCAAGCGGGCGAACGAGGGCTCGCCCGTTTGCTACTACCGCTATCACCTGGCTGGCAAGCAAGTGCTGATCAAGCTAGGCGTGTATCGGCGCAACGCTCGTGAAGTCGGCCTTGCCCTGCCGGAACTGCGCGACCAAGCAGCCGCAATGGCGCAGATAGCTAAAGCGCACGGCGACGTGAAGGCGTACCTGGCAAAACAGGAAGCCGACGCCGAAGCGGCACGTACCGAAAACGAGCGCGCTGTCGAAGCTGCACGCCTGAAAGCGGAGGGGAAAGCCCGAGAGCGCCAGCACCTCGCCGAAATCGAAGCGTCATGCGGCACCTTCGGAGAGCTGTTTCTCGACTACATCGACTCACGCAGGGGGAGAGCCACTGCCGGCGTCATCAAGGAACTGGAGCGGTTGTATCAGACCAATATGCTGGCCCCTCACCCCAGCATCATGGCGATGAAGGCGCGCGACATTCGCCCCGACCACATTCTCGCCATTCTTAATCCGATCTGGGATCGCGGTGCAAAAGTACAGGCTGAACGGATGCGTTCATTCCTGTCAGCGGCATTCAATCATGGCCTGCGCGCCGAGAATGCGGTCGGCAGGTCGAGCGCCAAGAGCTACAACCTAGTGAGCAACCCGGCCACCGTAGTTGTAGTCGAGAAGGTATCGGCACCCGCTACCCGGACGCTTTCGGATGCGGAGCTGAGCAAGTTCTGGGGAACAGTCGAAACCACCGAAGGCATCGGGCCGGTCATGGCTTTGCTGTTTAAGTTCGTCATTTCAACAGGCGGGCAGCGCATTCTCAACATCTGCCAGACCACCTGGGATGACTACGATCTGGAAGCCGGTACCGTGCGCTTGGTCCATCGCAAGGGTCGCGGAGGTCAAACGATGAGCAGGCCGCATTTAGTCCCGTTGACAGAGCGAGCGGTCGCCATTTTGGAACGTGTGAAGGAGATCAATGGCTGTCACCCCTGGCCGTGGACCACCACCGGAAAGCAGCACATCGTCGTCAGCAGCCCGCGCCATGCCCTTGCCGACTGGTTGAAGTCAGAGCACGCGGTTATTGACGGGAAGCAGACCCCCAGCTTCTCGCCGCGCGACTTGCGCCGAACCTGCACCCAACTGATGCAGCGATACGGCATCAGCGATCAACTGTCCGACCTGCTGCAAGCGCACGGCCAGACTGGTGTGGCGAATCTTCACTACAGAAATAACCCCGAGGCGGCGTTACCGGAGAAGCAACGCGCGATTGAACTGTTCGAGCACGCGCTCGCCAAGGTGTTGGGGAAAAAGCAGACCGCCAAGGTAGTGCGACTGTCCGGGAGGAGGTGAGATTGTAACAAAATGTTTCGGGCGCCCGATGCCATTGATTCACCTTGGTTGTGTATGGGTTGATATGGTTAAAAGTCGAGTGTGTGTAAGCAGTTACGCCTTAGTGAAAGCTCGGTAATGGGGATGTTGATCTTCCTGAACGTATCGCTACTATGCGGCTACTGGCTAGACGCATCGACCCAGATGAAACGCCTCGAGTGCTGTGGCTCGGGAGTACTGGGTATGTAGTCGCTGCTGGAATGCAGACAAAGAAAAGCCCCCGGCACGTTAATGCCGAGGGCTGATCTGGGGAGGGCGCTCTAACGTCCTTTTGCATACCGGCAAGCCAGTACACATACCCCAAGGGGAGAAGCTTTTGAGAGGGCTTCACTATCTACAAGCAAAGCTTGTAGACGCAGGGAGTTTAAGCCACCTGAATTTCGCGTCAATGCAAATTCATATCGCCTGACCAGCGTAGATCCAATGACCTGTCGTGCGGTCTTGGTGGCTTTCTACCCTATCCCTGAGGGGCATCCAATGCAGTTCGAAATGGACGCTCAATATGCATCAACACAACACTAGCGCGACTCCTGCCAATACAACACCCAATCTGCCGATTCCCGGCACCTACGGCACCTCTGCACAACTCAGCACTTTCTACCAAGTCAGCCGCACGACCTGGTGGCGCTGGTCGCAAATGCCTGGCTTCCCGCGTGCCGTTCGCTTCGGTCGCTCTGTTCGTTGGCCGGTCGAGGCCGTCGAAGCCTTCCTGACTTCGCAGGAGGCTTAAACCATGCGTACCCAACAACCCGCGAACCAACGCGGGCCGGCAGCGTTCGGCCTGAAGAAAGACACCGCTGACCTGATCCATGTTGAGATTCAGCGCATCGCCAATGCGGCTCTGCTCGCTGCCGACAATCTGCTGGCCGACTGGCTGCCGGATGGCACTCGCAAGGGCAAAGAGTATTGGGCAATCAATCCGGTGCGCGGTGACCGCACGCCCGGGTCGTTCAGCATCGACTGTCACACCGGCAAATGGCACGACTTCGCCAGCGGCGATAAAGGTGGCGACCTCGTTTCGCTGCTGGCCTACCTGCGTGGCTGCCGGCAGATCGATGCCGCTCGCATTATCGCCGGGCAACTGGGGCTGCCGTTCGGAGATGACCACGAGCGTGACCTGCTCGCCGAGGAGGTCGCGCGGCAGCGTTACGCCCGCCAGTGTGAGCAGCGTAAGCAGCAAGACGATGAAAAAATGCGGGCCAAGTGGGAGCAGGCCGCCGCTCGTGCACGTTGCGACTGGGCACTCGCCGGGCCGGCTGATCCCAACCATCCGTACCTGGCCCGCAAGCGCATCAAACCCCACCATCTGCGCCAGCTCGGCAGCGAGTTACTGGTTCCCATCTACTGGCGCGGCGAATTGGTAAGCCTTCAGCGCATCAAGGTCAATGGCAACAAGCTTTTCCTTCAGGGTGGCCGGATCACCGGTTGCTATTGCCTGTTCGGGCGTATCGAGGCCGGCGTCGAGCTGTTCATCGTTGAAGGTATCGCCACGGCTGCCACGCTTCACGAGCAGACCGGCAAGCCGGTCGCCGCTGCAATGAACGCCGGCAATTTGCTGCCGGCTGGCTTAGAGCTGAGGCACAGCTATCCCGATGCCGTGCTGATCGTCGGCGGCGACGATGACCGCGCCAAGGAAGTCGAGGGCAAGCCCAACACGGGCAAGGTGGCGGCCATCCATGCGGCTGCGATGCTCAGCTGCGGGTACGTCCTGCCAGCCTGGCCGGAGGATGCGCCGCGGCATTTCTCCGACTTCAACGATTTGGCCGTCTGGCGAGAGGCCCGGGTATGAACGACTCCCTGATGACCGAAGTTCAGACCCCGGTAGTGTCGGCACCTAAGCCGCTGCTGCCGGACGTCGTGCCACCGACGCCCTATCCCTTGGACGCTCTGCCCGACATCCTTCGCGGCGCAGTCGAGGCGATTGTCGAGCATGCAATGGTGCCTGCCGCCATCGCTGGGCAATGCATTGTCGGCGCAATCACCCATTCGGCGCAGACGCGTGTCAACGCTTGGCACCCCCAGGACAAGCCGGAAGGTGCGCCCTGCATGCTGTTCATGCTGTCACTGTTCGATTCGGGGGAGGGCAAGTCGAGCGCGCGTGAACTCGCGTTCAAGACGATTGACGAAGCGGAGAAGGAGGCGCGTGCCCGCCACCGCCAAGCCTGCGCTGAGATTGAGGCTATGGCTGCTGGCCTGAAAGGCAAGGAGCGTAATGAGTATCTGGCGGCAAACCCGCTGCCACCCGATCCGAAGACCCAATACAGCGATGCGACTTACGAGCCGTTGGTCGGCGACTTCATCCGGGGCAAGTCTGCAGCCAGCTGGGACACGGACGAAGGCGGGCAAATGCTCTGTGGTCACTCGCTCAAGGCTGACACCAAGGCCGCGACCCTCGGTGGCCTGACTACAGTCTATTCCTCAGGGAAGTTCGAGCGCACCCGCTCGCGCAGCAACCTGGAAGGCTCCGGCGTGGCCTATAACCGCCGCCTGAGCATACACCTGATGGCGCAACCGGTGGTCGTGAAGGAGGCACTGAGCAATCCTCTGTTGGTCGGGCAGGGCTTTCTTGCGCGCTTCCTGCTCGCCGCGCCGGATAGTCTGGCCGGCAACTGCTTGATCACCGTTGAGTCACTGCAGCGCAACGCCTACGCAGACCCGCGTCTGCAAGCGTACTGGTCGAGGCTTAAAGTGATCGCCGCCAGCCCGGAGTATATCGACCCAGAAACCGGCGAGGTCGCCCCGCCCGTTCTGGAGCCTGATGAAGAGGCTAAAAAGGAATGGGTGAAGTTCCGCAACGAGATCGAACGCGAGCGCGGGCCGCTCGGAATGTTCGCTGACCTCAAACAGTTCGCCGCCCGCTGCGCCGAGCAGGCGTTGCGCCTGGCTGCGGTGTTCGGCTGTTTTGAGGGTGTTAAGCATATCGATGCCGACTGCATGCGCCGCGCTTGCATGCTGGCGCGCTACTCCCTCTCCGAGTGGTCGCGCTACATCGATGCAGGCGCGGTTGATCCGGAGCTGAAGCGCGCCGCTGAACTGTTGAGCTGGTTGCGCGACCCTAAGCACGCGGCAAAGTGGCAAGTGTTTCATGTCAATGATCTGGGCAAGTCTGGGCCGCCTGCGGTTCGTAAGGCCAAGGTGCGCGACAAGCTGCTGGCCGTTTTGTTGAAGTATCACCACCTGCTGAGCATCGACGGCAAGCAATTCAGGATCAACCCCCTTGCGGAAGTTGCGGATTCTGCGGAAACCCAGAAACCGCGCGGTTATACGACTGCGGAAGATCTGCGGAATGTTGCGGAAATTGCACGGTTCCCCCGCGCAACCCATCCAGCATCCGCAGAGCTTCCGCAAACTTCCGCAGAGCTTCCGCACACGGAAGGCCAGCAATTGCACGGCCTTCCGCAGAATCCGCAGAATCCGCAGCTCCTAGCGTTCGCAAACACGCGTTGCGAACAGCCATGGGAGCGGGAGCTGTGAGTGCCGCCGAGCTGATGCACCGTGCGAGCGTGGCCGGCGTCGAGATGGCGGTCAGTCAGGAGGGTCGCCTGAAACTGCGTGCTGACTTCGAGCCGCCCGCCGAACTGCTGGCCGAACTGACGGCGCACAAGGTCGAGATCATCGCCGCACTGAGCGCCGCTAACGATCCTATCCCGTCGAGCGCCTGGCTTTACCGTGTCGCACGCCTGCTCGGCATCCATCCTGCCGTGCTGCTGGAAGGCGGGCATTTGGAGCCGCACGACCTTGTCGAGCTGGCCGGAACAGATGCGGGACTGGTGGCCTACACGATCCGCGCCAGCCCGGCCTGGATCAATCGGCCGCAGCGAAGCGACCAACCGGTCGAGGTCCACGCTGCGGAGGAGCATAAGCCACAGCACACCGTCCACACTGCCGCGACGGCGTCAGACGCATGGCGAGAGGCCGATGCGGCATACACCAACCACCTGATGAGCTGCCGTGCGTGCCATGCGGCAACCGGCCGTTACTGCGCGGCTGGCGCTGATCTGCGCCAGCGTTATAACAACACCCCGATGGAGACGAGCGAATGAAAGACGCCCCGACAGTGAAGTTATAACCCCCAGCGCATCGGCACAGCGCATTGGGATGCTTGCGCCAGTGCGCCAAACATGACCGGCGCAGCGCCGAACGCCATCGGCGCAACGGCGCAAAGTAAAGTCCACCCCGAGTGCCGCCCAATCTTCGAATTACGGCCGTGGGAGTATGTAATTAGTTGAGACCGAGGAGTAAGCGATGAGCAAGAACCGCCTGTTCAAGAATCAGCCGAAAGTCCGCCTGATCGTGTCCGTTGAAACTGAAACCGTGGCCGCGATTGATCGTCTGATCCGTTATCCCAGCGCCAACCGTTCAGAGTTCGTGCGTCTGGCTATCGAAGAGAAGCTGGAGCGTGACGTGGTTCTGTTCCAGAACCGTGTTTCAGCAGTTCCCTAAGCGTTCTGAAACAGGTGGGTTTTCGTCGGCCCTAAAGCGTGCGATTTTGATGATTTTCAGACCAGTACGCGCACGCGCGCGTGCGCGCGTATATAAAGCAGACGACTCATAAAATTCGTGACTTTATATACGCTGGATGGCGGTTTCTTGTCGATTTCCGCCGATTGAGTAGTCAGCAATCGGCCACTTTCTGCCGGTCTTCGCTACGGCGTGTGCTGGTCAGGTCGAATACAAATGGGTTGGCACCAGCTATTCAAGCAGGCGGTCCGTTCGATGCCATTACACACCCACACTCCACGACCCATTTCTCCCTAGCCCCCTCCCCAGAAACTTCACTTGTGAACCGCCAGGGTGTCGCGCCGGCGTGTAGAATAAAATTCTCCTACCAGTCATGGAATCCAATTTTGAGCCAGATTCAGCGAGTTCTCGCCCAAGGCAATTTTGATGGATTGTGTCTCATTTATTCTCTGTTCAATGCATTCAAAGCGCTCAAGCGCCCCAAGGAGCAAGCTGCAAAGTTTGCCAGAGACCATCGTGATCAGTGGATCGTCGTGATCGGCAACACGCCCTCGCTGCACAACTTCGTATTAGGATCAGGTAGCGTTTTCGGAATTCAAAGCGATGAGATGGATGTCAAGGTCAAGCGGGCCTTCATCGCGACTAGTTTCGATGTAATGACTGAAGAATCAAACGATTCATGTACCGTCACTGCCACCGATATTCAGTCTCTTGTGACTATGGATTTCACAAAAAGCGTGGCCGTTCTCTGCGTGAAGAAACGCGCTAAATTTGAGAATGGAGGGATGGGGGAACATTGGATCACTATCGTCGGGAGAGATGATGAGCTGGGTAAATACCTTGTAGCTTGCTCGAATACGCTGCTGCACTACGGCTTCACAGAAAGACAGGACGAACAAACCGGGCGCTTTTACAACACGACCATTGACGTTGCAGGGATCACAAAAGCTACCGTTTACTCGGACTACATCAACCAAGTTCATGTATCCAAACGCTAAAAGGCGGGCCCTCGTAAGAGCTTGCTCTCAATGGCACGCAGATGGGGCCGTCGCCTTTAGAGGATGAGCAGGTGTATCGAGAAAATGCCCTATCGCAGCCCTCGCCTCAGACTCGCAGTCCCAGGACGCAGTACGGTTCAGCAAAACCCATGCGCTATCAACGCGTCGCAATCAAACCCTGTCGCACAGGAGGTGTTGGGTCAGTGGGGGAATCGAGATGATCGTTTCGGAAGAGGACGATCCAAAGAAAGCGCTCACCGATTTTCTCCATGAATTGGTGAGCTAAGAAACTCGCTAGGTAGCGATCTCAGGCGTTAACACTTATCCCACATGGCGGTCCGGGCTCGCGGGTGGCCGCTTTGGGTCGATTCTGTTGAAAAAGTCGGTTTTTCCAGACTGGCCCTGCTGACCGCTGAAAACGCCTTTTATGCACGTCGTTACGCGAAATCTGAGCCCCGACTCCTCTGCTCAAAGTAAAAATTTCAATCTCACGCGCGTACTTTTCTGCCGAAAAAACCATGGCCGACTTTTTCAACAGAATCGGTCGTTTCAAGCCCTTCGCGACTGGCAGCAACCGGCTGAAGCAGACATTCGACTATCATCTTTTCCTCAACGGTAACTCGTCAAAAGAAAAAAGAGAAAAAAACGTAAAAGGTGAACTCGAATGATTTTTTCCAACGCTCGCCCAGACGGCTCGCCGAGTGCTCTCTGGCAGCTGCAGAACGAGCTGCTGCACCTGGCGGAGAATTTGCTCGGACCGCGGGACCACAGCAAAATAATCTACCAACCTGCTTTCCTATCAGGTGGCCCCTATCTTTGGAATTCTACAAACCGCGATGGCGCAGCTGCGGTACTCAGCATGAACGCGGCTGGGTTCTGGCCGACTGCAGTTTATGAAATGGCGCACGAAACCGTCCATCTTCTTAATCCCACAGATGGTTATACCAACTGGTTGGAAGAGGGGGTGGCAGTTGCGTTTTCTCTTCACGTACTTGAGCATTACGGAATGGATAAATACAGTCCGACGTTGCAGACTTATACGGATGCACTTGAATTGGTTATGGAATTACCGGGTCGCCCGTTTGCAGTTCCCAGAGCAGCGCGTTCAATTGTAGGAGCGTTGAATGCCGTGACAGTTGAGTCGCTTCACGCAGCTGCACCAGGCCATGCAAATGAAAAATTGGATCGCCTCGTAAGCATATGTGTGCCACGTTGAAGCACGTAGTCCTCAAAGAAAAGGTAGAAGGTAATGCAATAAAAACATAGAACTTTCCACGAAGGCTTGATGCCTGGCGTAACGATTGTTTGATTTTGTATTAAGCGTTCTCAAAAAATATTTGCCAGCGACATTTATAAGCTAATGTTGCGAACATTACCTTTTGGTTAGTTTGGCTCAGTGCAAGAAGTGATTGTCATTTTCGGTATCGCAGGAGAGAGATAGTGATATTAGTCAATGCTGTGCAGTTTGAAACGTGGGGAGGAAACACAAAGCACGTTCAGCTCTTACACCCGGAATCCACACAGTCTCAGCGCAGGTTCGAAACAACAATAATAACCGGACAGAACGGCTCACATAAAAGCACTCTGCTAAAACAGTTGGTATCAGATCTCACGCTTCTCAAGAGCCCCCTTGATGGAGGGGGCGCTGCAGCACAGAGAAGTCCAACTCAGGTTATTTGCATTTCTGGCTCACTGGCCGACCGATTTCCGCAAAAAGAGCTACCTGGTGGTGCACGCACTTCCTTTGATGTTCCTAACTACACGTATTTCGGGCAGCGCATATATTCCAACCTGCTGAGCAAGAAAGCTCCCGTGGAAACTATGCTCAGCTTTGCGCTGTCACCTTCAAGGTCAGAGCGTTATAGCTGGGAGTTCTACTCTGAAGCTCACAGGTACGCAGGAATTGAACTTTCTGTAGAGTATTCTCTGAATCTTCGAGTTGATAAGCGAAATGAGCTTGGCGATCTACTAAACGCAGTCAAAGCAAAAACTCCAAAAAGTGATTCTGATCGCGCATCGGCTAGATCGCTACCACACGTTTCTTATAATGTTGCACAGTGGTTGCTGAAAGAGTTCAGCGAAGACGATTTTTTCGCTCTTCAAAAGCTCGTGACTCACGGGAAAAGGCGGATCGACCTTACCATTGATAGCTCCGGCCCGCGTTGCGAGGCGGTAGACCCCAACGTTCTGAGGCTTGGTTTGCTGACCGATCTAATAGGTTTGAGTGATGCCACAGTGGTAGGAGCACTATCCAAGACAAAGTTTTCTATGTTCGAGCTAAGTTCCGGTGAATACCATATGCTCACTACAATTCTAGGTCTTGGATTTGGACTGGAGGACGCGGCAGTTGTATTAATAGATGAGCCTGAGAACAATCTTCACCCACAGTGGCAGCGAGCGTTGATGGCGGCGGTATTTGACGCCTGCGGTAGAGTTTTAGAAGCTGGACACCTTATTGTCTCTACTCACTCACCACTAATTGTAGGGGCAGCTCTAGAGGGTAGTACAATTGTAGATATGACTACTGAGGAGCCCCATTTGAGTATAGTTAATTATGGTGCTTCATCAGACGAGCTTCTTTTAACTCAGTTTGGTGTTGGCTCAAGCAGGAATAGGGTCGTGGTCGACACTGTGCAGCGTGCTGTTTATCTTATAGAGCGCGGGAATTTTAATCATTCTGAATTCGAATTGCTTATCCCAAAGCTCGCCGCCATCCGAGACGCACTTACTGTTGATGACCCAATGATCGAAGTTATCAACGCTCTGCTCGATGAGGAAGCGGTATGATCAATATTGGATTCGAAAGGATTATGCCAACCCCAAACTATCCGCAAGGCACAAGTGCTGCCACCCTATCTGGACGAAGCTGGGGGTCGCAAGCCAATATAGTTAATCTGTTTAAAGCGGAAATAAAAATAGCCCTCAGGAAATCGCAGCTCGGGCGCTGCTGTTTTTGTCGGCGCCTCCTGTATCACGACTACGCAACTCATATCGAACACTTTGTCGATAAGGACGGTTATGGCGATTATACCTTCGAAATTCTAAATCTGGCCGTTTCCTGCGGTACATGCAATATAAAAAAGAATGGCCATTTTTCAACTTGGACAACACGATTTGGACGATTATTTACAGTGCCTGGGCATCCCACAGTTGTACGTTGCCCAGTGTTAAAAGCTCAGCTCGTCGCCGGTGCAGCCTTCCCCAATAATGCGATAGACTTCCGCTGGGTAAATCCTCATGTTCACAACTACTCGGAACATATAGAAATAAATAAGGGTTGGATTTTCCATGGCAAGACACGCGAAGGCATGCGGACCATTCGAGGGGTGAAGCTCAACGATGTGGGGGCGGTTGAACTGCGTGCCTTAGCGGAGCGTCTCGGCACACGGGGGGGGAAACTCTCAATGCTTGTAGGTGCTTTTGCTGAGCTGGATGTTCACAGAGCGCGAGATGTCGCGAAAGTTGTGGTGTCGGCCATCAAGCGCCGCCGAGAAGCGAACGCGCTCTGATATTTCGCAATGATGAACGGGTTTACCTCTGGGGCGGCTGTCCGGTGTGGGTCGATGTCTGCCGGTGGCGACTGGCAGACATCGGCCTGGAGCAGTCATTCGAGATATGTCCTCTAAGCAGACGCCCCCTACCTACCCCGAGTTTATTGGTACGTATCACTTTGAGTTATCCCGACAAAGTGCAACGAAAAACACATTTACTAAGCCCTGAAATCAAGACTCGTCCGTCCCATTTTGTCTTGTTATGTGTAGCACCTGAGGTGCACCTAAAAACAACACTGCGATGGGGATATGACAACGCCTCTGATTGGGTTGTCATATGGGAGGGCAAATCCTCTCATCTCTGGCTTTGGGGCTGGACAATCCTTGGACACGCTCGCCACTACTGCAAGGTCCCCTCGGTCATTTCCCACCGGAGCCTATTCGCTACCTTGGCTCACTGATGGTACGCAACGCCGTTCGCCGCAAGGAGCAAGCTGAAGACCGCAACCAGCGGCCAAATCGACTGGATATGCGTCTGGCAAAATTCGCCGCGGCTGCCGGCAAGGCGGACAAGGCATAAAGCCTCGATCACACATCGAAACTTTTACGCTTGCCAACAAAAAACCGCCTGGCTATTGGCCGGCGGCTTTTCTGTTTTCAACACTTTCAGGACCCAGGCCCGGTGCGCTTCAATTAATCTTCGCAATAGAGTTTTGGTACCCGGCGCAGGTTGCAGAAGATCTGATAGGGAATTGTGTTCGCGGCGGCGGCCACGTCACTGGCGAGGATGTTTTTGCCCCACAACTCGACAGTCGAACCGAGGCCGGCTTGCGGCACATCGGTCAGGTCGATGCAGAGCATGTCCATCGACACACGGCCGATCAACTGGCTGCGCTGCCCGGCCACCAGCACCGGCGTACCGGTGGGTGCCTGACGCGGATAACCATCGGCATACCCCATGGCCACCACACCCACGCGCATAGGCTTGGGTGTAATGAATTTCGCACCGTAACCAATTGGTTCACCGGCCGGCAATTCACGCACACTGATCACTTTCGATTCCAGCGTCATCACCGGTTGCAGGCGAGCGGCGACCGCGTTGGCTTCTTCAAACGGCGTCGCGCCATACAGCATGATGCCCGGACGCACCCAATCACTTGGAATCTGCGGCCAACCGAGCACCGCCGGCGAATTGCGCAGGCTGATTTCGGCCGACAACCCCTGGCGCGCCGCTTCAAATACCGCGACCTGCTCGGCGCTGGACTGCTCGTGCAATTCATCGGCCCGGGCGAAGTGGCTCATCAGCACAACCTTTGCCACCTTGCCGCTGGCCAGTAGCCGTTGGTAGGCCGCCTGATAATCCTTTGGATGCAAACCCACCCGGTGCATGCCCGAATCCAGCTTCAGCCAGACGGTGATCGGCTTGCTCCGCGCGGCTTTTTCAATGGCTTCAAGCTGCCAGAGCGAATGCACCACACACCAAAAATCATGCTCGACAATCAGCGACAACTCATCGGCTTCGAAAAACCCTTCCAACAACAATACCGGCGCCCGAATGCCGGCCGCGCGCAGTTCCAGTGCCTCTTCGATACAGGCTACGGCAAACCCGTCTGCCTCGGCTTCCAGCGCTTGGGCACAACGTACTGCGCCATGTCCGTAGGCATCGGCCTTGATCACCGCGAGGGCTTTGGCTCCCGTGACTTCACGGGCAATTTGGTAATTTTGACGCAGGGCTTGAAGGTCGATCAAGGCACGGGCAGGACGCATGGTGGCAGCCTTTATTGGCAGTATCATGAGAAATGAAAACCGACGCTGTCACACGGCGATTTCGCCGTGCGCAACGCTTGGTGTCGAATTGGCTTATACGTTCTCGCTCATTGTTGAACGGGCGCTGGAGCGCCCTGCACTGCAGGCTCCGACGTACCACTGTCGTAACGGGAAATATCGAGGCCTTCGGCGCTGATCTGCGGTTTTCTCTTCGCCATCAGGTCTGCCAGCAAGCGACCGGAGCCACAGGCCATGGTCCAACCCAGCGTGCCGTGACCGGTGTTCAGGAACAGGTTCTTGAACGGTGTCGCGCCGACGATCGGCGTGCCGTCCGGAGTGGTCGGACGCAGGCCGGTCCAGAAATCGGCCTGGGCCAGATCGCCGCCCTGAGGATAAAGGTCGTTGACGATCATCTCCAGGGTTTCGCGCCGACGCGGGTTCAGCAACAGGTCAAAACCGGCAATCTCCGCCATGCCGCCGACACGGATGCGGTTGTCGAAACGGGTGATCGCGACCTTGTAGGTCTCGTCGAGAATGGTCGAGGTCGGAGCCATTGCCGGGTTGGTGATCGGCACGGTCAGCGAGTAACCCTTGAGCGGGTACACCGGCGCCTTGATCCCCAGCGGCTTGAGCAATTGCGGCGAGTAGCTGCCGAGGGCCAGCACGTAGCGGTCAGCGGTTTCCAGCTTGCCATCGATCCACACACCGTTGATGCGATCACCGGCGAAGTCGAGACGCTGAATGTACTGACCAAAGCGGAATTCCACACCCAGTGTCACCGCCATTTCGGCCAAACGGGTGGTGAAGATCTGGCAGTCGCCCGTCTGGTCGTTCGGCAGGCGCAGGGCACCGGAGAGGATGTCGGTAACGCTGGCCAGCGCTGGCTCAACGCGGGCAATGCCGTCGCGGTCGAGCAGTTCGAACGGTACGCCGGACTCTTTCAGCACGGCGATGTCTTTCGCGGCGCCGTCCAGTTGAGCCTGGGTGCGGAACAGTTGCGTGGTACCGAGGCTGCGGCCTTCGTAGGCAATGCCGGTTTCGGCCCGCAGTTCATCGAGGCAGTCGCGGCTGTACTCGGACAGACGGACCATGCGCTCCTTGTTCACCGCATAACGGCTGGCGGTGCAGTCTTGATGGCCTTGAGCGGCACACCCGGCGCGGCCCACGGCGAGGCATAACCCGGCGAAACCTGCCCGGCGTTGGCGAAACTGGTCTCCATGGCAGCAGCCGGCTGCCGATCCACCACCACAACTTCATATCCGGCACGCGCCAGATAATAAGCACTGGTGGTACCAATCACGCCGCTACCAAGCACCAGAACGCGCATGTTCATTCCCTCTAAGTGGCTAACCGCTGAAATTGTTGTAGGTCTCGTTCGTCGCAGTCTAAGAAAGAACAACCAGTGGCTTTCACTATATAAATACTTATATTTGGCGATAATTCTCGAAAAAAACGCCTTCCACGGAGGTGTATTCCCTATTTTCAGTAACAATTAAAGCAAGTCTGAGCGAAACAAAATCGGCCGCAGAATCCTGCGAAACGTGCACGCGGTGGGGCTTATCACTCAAACGACCAGCGGAGAAAAGTACTTACTTCAACCCCGTACCGAGCGAGTCCGCGCCTCAAGCGCTAAGGGTATTTTCTGGGGTGGCTTCGAATCGCAAGCTCAACTTGGGCAGGTACGTAAGTCCTAGAAATGCATCGTCATGGGAAGATATTTGAACTTGCTCACCCAAAATGAGCGCATAGATAGATCGAGGCTGATCTACAGCGGTGATGTAATCCAACTTATAAGCTCAGCTTGTATCTGAAGTGTAATAAATCGATTTCACTTATTTATTACCAGATGTTTTTATCAATCCGTGCATCACTCCCCACAAAAATAACACCGCCGGAGAAGATCATGACCAAAGCTGAATTCCCGATTACCCAGCCGTTGGCAACGCCAGCCATGGGTGAGCCCTACCTGCTGACCCCAGGTCCACTTACGACTTCCAAAGCCACCAAGGAGGCGATGCTCCGCGACTGGGGTTCATGGGATGGTGCCTTTAACCAAGTCACCGCCGAAGTTCGCCAGAGCCTTCTTGGCATGGCGGGCGTGCAGGACGACAGCTTTGCGTGTGTGCCTCTGCAAGGCAGCGGCAGCTACTCGGTAGAGGCGGCGCTGGCCACCGCTATCCCGCGTGACGGCAAAGTGTTGGTGCTGATGAACGGCGCCTACGGCCAGCGCGCCACCAAAACCCTGGAATACCTGAACCGCGCCTACATCACTCTGGACAAGGGTGACTACCTGCCACCGCAGCCCGATGAAGTGGACGCGCTGCTCAACGCCAATCCGGATGTGACCCACGTCTTTGTGGTTCACTGCGAAACCAGCTCCGGCATCCTCAACCCTCTGCGCGAGATCGCCGACGTGGTGAAGGATCACGGCAAGCGCCTGATCATCGACGCCATGAGCACCTTCGGGGCCGTGCCGGTGAACGTCAAAGAAGTCGCCTTTGACGTGCTGGTGTCCTCGGCCAACAAGTGCATCGAGGGCATCCCCGGCTTCGGCTTCGTGATCATCCGTCGCTCCGTGCTGGAGTCCGCCAAAGGTCGCGCCAACTCGCTGTCCCTCGACCTCTACGAGCAGTGGGTGTACATGGAGCGCACCGGCCAGTGGCGCTTCACCCCGCCTACTCACAGTGTCGTTGCTTTTCACAAAGCCTTGGAGCAGCACCAAGCAGAAGGCGGCGTGCATGGTCGGCTGGCACGTTACACACGCAACCGCGACGTCCTGGTCAGCGGTATGCGTGAACTGGGTTTCCGGACCTTGCTGGAAGACTGCTGGTTATCGCCGATCATCACCACGTTCTTTTGCCCTGAGCATCCAAACTTCGAGTTCATGCGTTTCTACGATGAGCTCAAGACCCGCCAATTCATCATCTACCCAGGCAAGTTGACCGTGGCCGAAAGTTTCCGCATCGGATGCATCGGCCAGATCGACGAACACATCGTCCATCAGTTGCTACGCGCTATCGCTGACAGCCTCGTCGCGATGGGCGTGGAAATGGAAGCGACCTAACCGATTTCCCCTTTCGGGTCGCCGCCACTCTGGGTGTGTCGGGGCGGGTGTTGGGATCGCACCTTCTTTACGGCGACCTCTTTTTTCCATGGATCTGGTCATTCACAGCTCGGCAGCGTCGAGCAGGAGCCAGCGATACGCCTATCCAAAAATCTGATGTCTGACGCCAGCAGCCACAAGCCATAAAACTCGCCTACTGCAATTTATTCAGTTCGCTTGGACTGGGTTGTGGCACCCAAAACAAAAACAAAAACAACTTTTTGCGCTGTACGGCAACCCATACGGGATCAGAACACCATGAACAAGAACGCAGCAAGCCCGCTCGCAACCGGCTGGAAATCTCTCCAGCGTTGGCGCGTGCAGATTTTTCTCATTACCTGGCTGGCTTATGCCGCCTTCTACTTTACCCGCAAGGCGTTTTCTGTCGCCAAGCTGGGTATTGGCGAAGACCCGAACTTCATGCTCGAAAAGAGCATGATGGCCAATCTCGACGCCCTCTATCTAACCGCATATGCCGTGGGACAGTTTCTTTGGGGCAACTTCTCTGACCGATTCGGTCCCAGGGTTGTGGTACTTAGCGGACTTGTCATCTCAGCGCTAGCCGCGCTGCTTATGGGGACCTACGCTACCCTGCCGATTTTCGTCTCCTGCATGCTAATCCAGGGCCTTGCCCAGTCCACCGGTTGGTCGGGGCTATGTAAGAACGTCGGGAGCTTTTTCACCACTGGCGAACGGGGTCGCGTACTGGGTTACTGGTGCACCTCCTACGCCTTCGGTGGGCTCGTGGCCACGCCTTTTGCCGGTTGGTGGGCCTACAACACTTACCACGACTGGCGCATCGCGTTCATTAGCAGCGCTGTCGTGGTGCTGGTGGTGGCGGTGCTGTTTTTCTTCCTGCAACGCAACACGCCGGAAGACGTCGGTCTGCCTCCTGTCGAAGTCGAGATCGAACCCGTCAGTAATGTCGTGGTTCCACGCGAAAGTATGTGGGCCGGCTTGCGCACCGTGATGAAGAATCGCACCGTGTTGGTGCTCGGGCTTGCTTATTTCATGCTCAAACCCGCGCGCTACGCCATCCTGCTGTGGGGGCCGGTGATCATCTACGAACGCATGCCCGAAATTGGCAAGGTGGCCTCCGCCATCGTCCCAACCTCTTTCGAGCTGGCCGGTCTGATCGGTCCGATCCTCATCGGTATCGCATCGGATAAGTACTTCGGCGCTCGTCGTATACCGGCCTGTGTCCTTAGCCTGGTTGTACTCACCCTTTGCCTTGGCCTGTTCGTTCCTGCCATGCAGAGCGGCAGTCTGTACATGGTGGTCGGCCTGCTATTCATGATGGGCCTGACGCTCTACGGGCCGGATTCGATGATCAGCGGCTCGGCTGCCATTGACTTCGGTAGCAAAGATGGAGCGGCCTCCGCTGCAGGCTTCGTTAATGGCTGCGGGTCGGTAGGTGCGGTTCTCGGTGGTTTGCTGCCGGGTTACTTCGACACCCTCACCGTGTTCCTGGTCTTCACCGGCGCAGCACTACTGGCCAGTCTGATGTTGGTTCCATTTTGGAATAGCCGCCCGAAAACAGCGGAAAACCCGCAGTTGGTATCGACGCCGGTACAACCGGTCATCGTCGGCACCACCCCCTGAACTAGTACTACTAACCTACCCAATGCTGGAGTGATCATCATGCACTACAAACAACCTTCCCAACTGCAAGCAGTGGTCCTGGACTGGGCGGGCACCGTCGTTGACTTCGGTTCATTCGCACCGACTCAGATTTTCGTTGAAGCGTTCGGTGAATTCGGCGTCGCCGTTTCCCTCGAAGAAGCTCGTGGCCCGATGGGCATGGGCAAGTGGGACCATATCCGCACTTTGTGCAATGAGCCACAGATCGCCGCACGCTACCATGCCGCCTTCGGCCGACTGCCAACTGATGATGATGTCACTGCCCTCTACGAACGCTTCATGCCTTTGCAGATCGAAAAGATCGCCCTGCACTCGGCGCTGATTCCAGGTGCTCTCGATACGATCAATGGCTTACGCGACAAGGGTCTGAAAATTGGCTCTTGCTCGGGCTACCCGGCCGTGGTCATGGAAAAAGTCGTAGAACTGGCACGCAAGAACGGCTATGTCACCGACTATGTGGTTGCTACCGACGAAGTGCCCAACGGGCGTCCACATCCAGCGCAAGCCTTGGCGAACGTGATTGCCTTGGGCATCAGCGATGTGGCGGCCTGCGTCAAGGTCGACGACACCTGGCCGGGCATTCTCGAAGGCCGTAGCGCGGGCATGTGGACGGTCGCATTGACCTGCTCCGGCAATGCGTTGGGGCTGACCTATGAAGAATTCAAGGATTTGTCCCTGGAGGAATTGGCCGAGGAACGTGCGCGCATCGTCAAGATGTTCGAAGGCTCCCGCCCGCACTACCTGATCGACACCATCGTCGAGTTGCCGGCCGTCATTGAAAACATCAATGCCCGTCTCGCGCGTGGAGAAACCCCTCAGGGCTCCTGACCCTGCGAGGCTTGTTCAAATGACAGTGGCCGTCCACGGGCGGCCACAACCCAAAACAACAAGAGCACACCACCATGAACTACGCCCACCCAGGCACTCCCGGTGCCATCGTTTCGTTCAAAGCCAAATACGGTAACTACATCGGCGGTGAATTCGTCGCGCCGGTCAATGGTCAGTACTTCACCACGACTTCGCCCGTAAATGGCCAACCGATTGCCGAATTTCCACGTTCCACCGCCGAAGACATCGAAAATGCACTGGACGCAGCCCACGCCGCGGCCGATGCCTGGGGCAAGACCTCAGTGCAGGACCGCTCTTTGGCGCTGCTGAAAATCGCCGACCGCATCGAGCAAAACCTCGAACTGCTGGCCGTCACCGAAACCTGGGACAACGGCAAAGCCGTGCGTGAAACGCTGAACGCCGACATCCCGTTGGCCGCCGACCACTTCCGCTACTACGCCGGTTGCATCCGTGCGCAGGAAGGTAGTTCGGCCGAAATCAACGAACACACCGCGGCCTATCACTTCCATGAGCCGCTGGGCGTGGTCGGGCAGATCATTCCGTGGAACTTCCCGATCCTGATGGCCGCGTGGAAACTCGCCCCGGCCCTGGCCGCCGGTAACTGCGTGGTGCTCAAGCCTGCGGAGCAAACTCCGCTGGGCATTACCGTGCTGATGGAGCTGATCGGCGACCTGCTGCCGCCGGGCGTGCTGAACGTGGTGCAAGGCTTCGGCAAAGAAGCCGGCGAAGCGCTGGCCACCAGCAAACGCATTGCCAAGATTGCCTTCACCGGCTCAACCCCGGTCGGCTCGCACATCATGAAATGCGCCGCCGAAAACATCATTCCGTCCACCGTGGAGCTGGGTGGCAAATCGCCGAACATCTTCTTCGAAGACATCATGAAGGCTGAGCCTTCGTTCATCGAAAAAGCCGCTGAAGGCCTGGTGCTGGCGTTCTTCAACCAGGGCGAAGTCTGCACCTGCCCTTCCCGTGCGCTGGTGCAAGAGTCGATCTACGACGAATTCATGGCCGTCGTCATGAAGAAAGTTCTGCAAATCAAACGTGGCGACCCGCTGGACACCGACACCATGGTCGGCGCCCAGGCGTCCGAGCAGCAATTCGACAAAATCCTTTCGTACCTGGAAATCGCCAAGGGCGAAGGCGCCGAGCTGCTGACCGGCGGCAAGGTGGAAAAACTCGAGGGCAACCTGGCGAGTGGGTATTACATCCAGCCGACGCTGCTCAAGGGCACCAACAAAATGCGCGTGTTCCAGGAAGAAATCTTTGGCCCGGTGGTGAGCATCACCACCTTCAAGGACGAAGCCGAAGCCCTGGCCATCGCCAACGACACCGAGTTCGGCCTGGGCGCCGGCCTCTGGACTCGCGACATCAACCGCGCCTATCGCATGGGCCGCGCCATCAAGGCGGGTCGCGTGTGGACCAACTGCTACCACCTGTACCCGGCGCACGCCGCGTTCGGCGGTTACAAAAAGTCCGGCGTCGGCCGTGAAACTCACAAGATGATGCTCGACCACTATCAGCAGACCAAAAACCTGCTGGTGAGCTACGACATCAATCCGTTGGGCTTCTTCTAACCCGGCGCGAATCGCCTAACGGCCATCGCGAGCAAGCTCGGCTCCTACAGGATTGCGTTTTACCTGTAGGAGCATGGCTTGCCAGCGATGGCGTCCTCAATACTTGACATTCAAGGACTGGATGCCCTGCTCCCCTTGATCGATCCTTTGGAGTCCTCGATGAAAATCCGTTACAAGGTGAGCCTTGTGGCTGCTTGCGTGCTGCTTGTGACGACCAGTCTTCTATCGCTGGTTCAGGTAGAGCAGATACGTACGATTTTGCGTCACCAGGTCGAGGCGAGCATTTCCGAATCGAGCAATGCTGTGGCACGTCAAATCGAAAACTGGCTGAACGGAAAACTACGGCTGATGGATTTGGCATCCCAAGCGATCGACCGTCAGTACAGTGCACAGGCGACCCAGCGAATCATCGATTCGCCCATTCTGAAAGATGAATTCAAGTTGGTATTCGGCGCCCTTGAGTCTGATGGAAAACCCATCAAGAACACGGCTTCCTGGAATCCAAAACCTGATTATGACGGTCGCATCCGCCCTTGGTACGCGACCGGAAAGGCCAGTAACCAAGCCGTTTTAACCGAACCCTACAAAGATTCCACTACGGGTGAAATTCTGATCTCGACAGTCGCACGGATCAGCGACGCAGGTCAGGTGCTCGGGGTATTTGGCGGTGACATCAGCCTGACCAAGGTTGCCGATGCCATTAATACATTGGATTTCGGTGGGGCCGGTTATGCGTTCCTGCTGAGTAAAAGTGGCAACATTATTTCCCACCCGAACGCTGATCTGAACGGCAAGCCCTACAGCCAGCTGTTCGCAGGAAACGTCCTGCCCCTCGACAGTCAGCTTCAGGAGGTGCGCAGCGGTGAAAAGTCCCTGCTGGTGTCCTTCATCCCACTCACCCATCTCAAGGGCATGGATTGGTACATCGGTGTGGTGCTCGATCAGGACATCGTCATGGCCGCAGCCCACACCCTGAGCTGGCGAGCCGTTATCGGTACGGGCCTGGGCGTGCTGCTTAGCCTGTTGGTGTTGGGGTTGCTGGTCAGACGGCTACTGCGGCCCTTGGATCAACTCAAGGATTCGTTGGCCGACATCAATCGCGGAGAAGGCGACCTGACCCGCCAGCTACCCGTGGTCGGCAATGATGAAATTGCGCTGGTCGCCGGGGAGTTCAATCAGTTCCTGCAGAACCTGAAAACACTCATTGGCGATGTGAAAAGCAGCTCGCAACAAGTCCGCGCGAGCACCACTGCGACGTCATGTGAAGCCGATCAGGCCGCCCACCGCGTACAGATTCAATTACAGGAACTGGATCAACTCTCCACCGCCATGACCGAGATGGCCTCGACAGCCGAGGACGTGGCGCGCAATGCTCAAGCCGCTGCCGAGGCGGCGATCGTTGCCACCGAGGAAACAGCAGACGGGGTGGCCCTGGTCTCCAAGTCAACGGGGGCGATCAAGCGTTTGGCTGACGAGATGGACGACACCGGTCATGCGATTAATGAATTGTCCACGCTCAGTCAACGCATCGAATCGATCGTGGCGGTCATCACCAGCATCGCCGACCAAACCAATCTTCTCGCGCTCAATGCCGCCATCGAGGCGGCACGTGCCGGTGAAACGGGACGCGGTTTCGCCGTAGTGGCTGACGAGGTGCGCTCCTTGGCCTTTCGTACTCAGCAATCCACTCAGGAAATACGCCTGATGATTGATCAATTGCAGACAGGTGTGAAACACGCCCAAGTGCGAATGCAGCAAAGCCGTGACACGGCCAGTAAGACTGCCGGGGAAGCCAATGCAGCCAATGACACGCTCGAACGGATACGTGAGGCGATTTTTCGCATCAATGACATGAACCTGCAGATTGCCGCGGCGGCGGAAGAACAGAGCACCACGACCGAGGAAATCAATCGCAACACGACGAACATCCGCGATATCAGTCTTGAAGTATCCGCCAGTGCGGACAAGCAGGTTCACCAATGCTCAGCGATGGTGGACCACGTCGGCCAGCAAGACAAACTGCTCAGTCGCTTCCGGATTTGAGTTCCGCAATCGCCCGATTGTTTGTATTCCCCACCCGCTACAGCTCACAAAAACAACTATTCCACCGAGGTAAGAAAGATGAGTGCGGCTTCCCTGTATCCCGTTCGTCCCGAGGTTCTGGCTAACACGCTGACCGACGAGGCG
>NZ_LMHY01000006.1 GCF_001429045.1 Pseudomonas sp. Root71
CATCCCGAACTCAGCAGTGAAACGATGCATCGCCGATGGTAGTGTGGGGTTTCCCCATGTGAGAGTAGGTCATCGTCAAGATTAAATTCCGAAACCCCAATTGCGAAAGCAGTTGGGGTTTTGTTTTTGTCCGCAGGAAATGAAATTACTGCCCCAACCGCTCCAGCGTGTGCTCCAGGGGATCCAGTGACACACAGATAAAACCATCAAGCGGTCGATTGAGTTCCTCTACCAGCAGGATGGTTGCCCCCGTCGACAAGGCACACATCAGCAATACGGCGACAATGGTGCCGTTGCAGGGTGCAAACAGACCGAATGAGCCGAAGATAATCCCCAGCCACGTCACCAGGATCACCAGCATCACCGGTGGAATCGATTGATTGGCCTGCAACAGGGTCAGCCAGCGGGCGGCAAACACGGTGTCCATGTCTTGCAATGCCGAGGCTTTCAGCGCGCGCTGATCATCGTTGCCAGGCGTCAGTGATTCGACCTGGCGTTGCAGGCCTTCGGAGCGACGGATCATTTCGGGGCTATCGAGTTCTGCAATCTGACGGTGGTCGCGGGTCGCGAGTACTCGGGTGACTTCGGCGTAGTTGTGCTTGAGTTCGGTGCGGATGCCCTGGGTGTCGGTGCCGTAGCGGGCCAGCAAGCGGTCGAATTGAACCACTTTCGCCGCAGCGCCCTCCAGTTCGGCATTGGCCGTATCGAATGTGCCTTTGGCAGAGGAAACGAGCAGGCCGAGAACCAGCGCCGACATCGTTGCGATGAGGCCGGTGGCCAGCTTCACCACCGCCACGGAGTCGTCGCTCAGATGATGGCTCGGTAATCGCTCCCTCACGTACGAGCCCAGCAGTGCGCTGGCGGACAGACACGCGAAAACGATGAGGGCGATCACCACGTCATTCAAATTCAACCTCCGTTGACGCTGTCTTCCAGGGGAGATATCTACTGGTACTTGATCACGATGCCCTTGAGTTTGCGTCCTTCGATGGTCGTCACGTCGCGAGCCCACAGCGGCCCGCTGGCATAGGCACCCACCGCCTGAATGTGGTCATAGACCACCACCACAGCATCGCCACCGAGTTTGGCGGACTCTTCCCGCAGCTTCTGTTCGACTTCGGTAATCGGCGGGGCGGGGTCGATGCTGGCGTCGATCAACACTTCACCCAGGCGCACATGCGGACGCAGAGGCTCCGAGCGCAGCACGACTACATGGTCCGGCGATGTCGGTGCTGGATGTTCTACGCCGACATACGCGGTGGTCTGTGCGTCGACAGTGGCGCAGCCATTGAGGGTCAGCAGGCCGGTGATCAGTCCACCGGCCAGTAGCAAGCATTTGAAACGGGTGGGCCAGGACAGGTCGTGGGCCGGCATAGTGGGTTCGCTCCTCTGGTTCGCTGCTATCCATGTGGCTAGTTGACGGTAGCAGACGGGCCGGGAGTTGCCAGAACGCCCAACCTTTTCAGGTTGGGCTTTTTAGTGCCTTGAAGACGGTCAATCGACTGAGGTCTTTCACTGATCCTTTTCGCAATTGACCATCCACGACACACCAAAGCGGTCGACCAGCATGCCGAAGCGCGCCGCCCAGAACGTGGTCTCCAGTGGCATTTGCACAGAGCCACCGTTCGCCAGCGCATTGAAGACCCGCTCGGCCTCGGCAATGCTGTCGACGTTGAGTGAAATCGAACAGGCACTCATTTTATCCACGGGGCGATCCGGTGTGGTGTCCGACCCCATGATCGCCTGATCGCCCACGATCAGACGGGTATGGATGATCAGGTTGTGCAGATCCTTGGGGAAATGTTCACCAGCCGGCGTTTCGCCGAAGGTCAACATGGCTTCGATCTGACCTTGCAGGCACTGCGCGTAGAACGTGAAGGCCGCTTTGCAGTCGCCGTTGAAGATAAGGTAGGGATTGATTTTCATGGTCGGCTCCAGGTGTTCGAGTACATACATCGGTTTGGACGCCGGTTTTTTCGGCGAATTCCGATTGTGTCGAGCCGACAAGCAAAGCGCTAAATCTTTGTCGAAGCTTGTGTTTCTTTAGATGTTTTTTCAATAGGACGCGCGAGGCTTATCGCCTCCGGCACGCGCCGTGGCGCCAGCACACGTTCGATGGCACCGCTGACCATGCTCTCGAGCAGCTCATCACGTTCCTGCTCGTCCAGCACATGTGGCGTCAGCCAGCTGGGAGCGCTGTTGAGCAGGGCGCCAATGGCATGCCCGGCCGCCAGCTGACCTTGCTCGCTGAAACGCGACTTCGCGCCCAGCATCCTCAGCAACGTGCGTTCGTATTGCTCGCGCAATTGCCGGACCCGAGCCTGCTGCTCTTCGTTCAGGCAACCGCTGTCGCGCTCCACCAGGCGGAAATGCCAAGGCATCTCCCGATACAGGTTCAGATGGGCGCGGATCAGGCTGTTGAGCTTGTCGCGCTTGCCCGGGGCTTTTTGCTGGATACGTCCCAGGGTAGCCAGCAGTTCCTCGTAGAATTCCTCGATCAGGTCGAGCAGCAGATGCTGTTTGCTGGGGTAATGGTGATACAGAGAGCCCGGGGAGAGCCCCAGGCACGTCGCGAGCTCGCGCATGCCGACCTGGCCGAACCCCTTGCAGGCAAACAGCTCCAGGACCTTGTCCCGGTACTCGGCAAAGCGCGAGCAACGCTCAGGCATAGGCATGGAAGCCGCGCCCCGTTTTGCGTCCCAGGTAACCGGCGGCGACCATTTCCTTGAGCAGTGGCGCCGGGCGATATTTGCTGTCGTTGAAACCGTCATAGAAGGCTTCGAGGATCGACAACAGGGTGTCCAGGCCGATCAGGTCCGCCAGGGCCAATGGGCCGATAGGCTGGTTGCAGCCCAGGCGCATGCCGGCGTCGATGTCTTCGGCGCTGGCCAGGCCTTCCTGGAACACCAGGATCGCTTCGTTGATCATCGGCACCAGGATCCGGTTGACCACGAATCCCGGACGGTTACCCGCCGTAATCGCGGTTTTGCCTAGAGTGGTCGCCATGTCCAGCGCCAGTTGGTGGGTCACGTCACTGGTTTGCAGGCCACGGATGACTTCGATCAGGCCCATCACCGGCACCGGGTTGAAGAAATGCAGGCCGATGAAGCGCTCAGGCTGGCTGACACTGGCGGCGAGTTGGGTGATCGACAGCGACGAGGTATTGGAGGCAATGACGCATTCGTTGCTGACCTGCGCGGCGATCTGTTGCAGCACACGCAGTTTCAGGTCCAGATTTTCAGTGGCCGCTTCGATGACCAGTTGCGCGTCACCCAGGACGCTGTAATCGGTGCTGATGCGAATTTTGTCGAGGGTGGCCTGTTTCTGCTCCACCGTCAGGGTTTGCCTGGCGATCTGCCGGTCCAGGTTTTTACCGACCGTTGCGACGGCTTTTTGCAAAGCGCTTTCGGATATGTCCAGCAAGGTCACGTTGAAACCGGCCATGGCGCAGACTTGCGCGATACCGTTGCCCATGGTGCCCGCACCGATCACTCCGATGTTTTGCAGATTCATCTTCCCATCCTTCGATCAAACCCTGCGATACCTTGGCCGCGACGGCGGCCGAAGGCGTACTATTGCCGCGAGTCTAGAGCCGGCAGGGCGGTTGTCCTATGCCAAAACTGTTCAACGGCACTGATGTTTTTTGCCATTCGGGTGATGAGAGAGAAGCGAACCAATGCGGGAAAAGGACTCGGTTGCCGCCTATTTCGTGCAGGCAATGATCCATGGGCTGAGGGATGATCCGCAGCGCGTGACGGCCGTGCTCGAACAGGCGGGCATTGATCCGGCGGTCATGCACCAACCCACGGCGCGGGTGCCGGCCAACGCGTTTGCGGCGTTGTGGCTGATCCAGATCCGCGAGCTCGACGATGAGTTTTTCGGGCTCGACTCCCATGGCATGCCGCCGGGCAGTTTCGCCCTGATTTGCCGTGCCCTGATTCAGGAGCCCGATCTGCACAAGGCCATGCGTCAATGCCTGGCCAACTTCGGCTTGTTCCTGCGAGACTTTCGCGGCTCGCTCGCGGTGCGTGGCAAGCGTGCGGTGATCAGCCTTGAAACCCGCTCGACGGACAACGACGCCAGCCGGTTTGGTGAAGAAACCTTCCTGGTGTTGATGATCAGTCTGCTGTGCTGGCTGGGCGGGCGGCGCATTCCCATTGATCGTGCGGACTTCCGCCATTCGCGCCTGTCGCTGGGTGACGACCGCCTGCTTTGGGGCCCCAACCTGACCTTTGGTGCCGAGCGCACCGAAATCGAATTTGCCAGTCACTACTTGCGCCTGCCAGTGGCTCAAGACCTGGCGTCGCTGAAAGTGTTCCTGCGTACAGCGCCACAATGGCTGGTGATCCGCTTCCGTAACCAGCACGGACTGGCATCCCAGGTCCATCAGCGCTTGCGCGGCAGTCATTACAGCGAGTGGCCGACGTTGCAGGCCTTTGCCCTGGAACAGCACCTGAGCCCCAGCACCTTCCGCCGCAAACTGGAGCGTGAAGGCTGTTCCTATCAGGAAATCAAGGACGAAGTACGCCGAGGCGTGGCCTTTGAACAACTGCGTCAGAGCGATGCGAGCATCAGCGATATCGCCGAGCAACTGGGGTTCCAGGAACCCAGCGCCTTCCATCGGGCGTTCAAGAAGTGGACCGGGGAAAGCCCCGGGCGCTATCGCGCCCGTTATCAGGGGGAGCAGGGCGCAGGGGCCGCCATCCTTCAGGAACCCTGCGAGCCCTGAGCCATTGTCGGTCCGGCTGCAGGACTTCAGGGCCACCGGGTTCGGTGATTTCGATCAGGGTCATGGTCTGCGGGAGTGTCATTTCAGATACCTGTATTGAGCGTTAAAAATTTGGTCGAACGTCTGAACAGTCGGCTGCCCAGTTCCAGCAACAGCGCTACAACGATGGCGCCGGCGGCAATCACGAACATCAAGGCATGATGGCCGCCACTGGCGTTGAACAGCACCGAGTAAGCGAACCCCGAGAGCGCCTGGAAAGTAGCGAACGACACGGTGGCGCGACTCCAGGTAACCTGTTGCTGATGATGCCCGGGGATCAGTTCATGCACCCGCGCCAACGCCAGCGGCACGATGCCTGGGGGGAAGGAGCCGAGGATCACCGCCAGTAAAGCCAGCGCCACGAACGAACTGCTGATCGATAAAAGGCCGACTGCCAGCGCCTGCAGCACCAGCACGATGCGGATACCGGTTTTCGCGCCCAGATGGTCTGCCAGAAAGCCGTAGCTCACCGGCCCGATAATCGCGCCCAGGCCGTACATCACCCAGATCAGCGCGCCGACATGTGCCCCGGCATTGAGCCCACGGGCGACGTAATCCACCAGGAACACCATGGCCGGCACCAACCCGGCCGCCATGAATGCGTATTGGGCGAACAGCAGGTAAACGTTCGGGTCGGTGGGGGACGACGGTGCATTCGACGGCGTTGCGGTAGTCGGGTGCGCAGTTGTCGGCCAGCCAAACCAACTGGCAGCCGTGAGGATCAAGGCCAGCAGGCCCAGGCCGAACCAGGTTTGCTGCAAGCCGAGGCTCAGCAGTGGCGGTACGATCGTCCCCGACCCGGCGATGCCCAGGCCGATACCCAGGAATATCGCGCCGCTGGCCAGGCCTTTGCGGGCCGCCGGGACCCGGGGCAATACGGTGGCCGCCACCAACACCATGATCGCGCCACCGGCAATCCCCGACAGCAGGCGCCAGCCGAAGAACCAACTCACCGACAACGGAAAGCCACAGGCGAAAAACGCCAGGGTCACCGCCAGCATCATCAGGCGCAGGGCGGTCTTGTTCGAGGTCCGGCGTGCCAGGGGATGGCCGATCAGTGCGCCGATCAGGTACCCCACCAGATTGGCGGCGCCGAGGTACACCACATCACTGGCGGAAAACCAGTGGGCCTGGATCAGCGAGGGAATCAGCGGCGTGTAGGCGAAGCGCGCCAGGCCGATGCTGACCAGGCTGGCGCAGAGGCCGGCGAAGATCGGCAGCCAGATCGCGCCGGGCGCCGGGGTAAGGGGAGGCGATGAACTGTGCATGTGCATTGTCCTGTAGGGTCACTCTGGCCTTCAGCATATCGAGGTTTTACGAAGCATTAATGCAGCGATTACGCGCTATGCTGATGCGTAATTGCATCGTCAGGAGAACGTGATGAATTGGGATGACGCCCGGGTATTTCTCGCGGTTTGCCGCGAATCCACGTTGCGTGGTGCGGCGCGGGTGTTGGGGGTCGACCAGGCCACGGTCGGCCGGCGCATCACTGCGCTGGAAAAGTCATTGAGTGCGACCTTGTTCCTGCGCACATCAGAAGGTTATGCGCTGACGGCTGTCGGCGAAGCGGCACTCAAGGCCGTGGAGAAAATGGAGCATTCGGCGCTGGAGCTGGAGCGCCAGATCCAGGGCCTGGACGATCGCTTGACCGGCACGGTTCGGGTCAGTACCACCGACTCCCTGGCGATTGATTTCCTGATCCCGGCGATTGCCCGTTTGCATCGGCAACACCCGGATGTACGGGTGCAACTGGACGCCACCACGCAGATTCTCAGCCTGGCAAAACGCGAAGCGGACATCGCCGTACGCAACACCCGGCCGGAAAACCCTGACCTGATTGCCCGGCGTATCGCCCGTTGGCCGGTAGGGCTGTTTGCCTCGCAAGCCTATGTCGACGCCCACGGCGTGCCGGAGCCGGGCTCGGCGTTCGCCGGGCATGACCTGGTGGTGTATCAGCCGTACTTGCAGGGCAACAAGGACCTGACGCTGGTCTCGGAACCGGTGGCGCGCGGGCGGATTGTCGCGAGCCTCAGTTCCAGCCTGCTGGTGCGTCGGTCGATTGCGGCGGGGATCGGAGTCGGAGAGATTCCGGTGTACATCGGGGAGAAGGAGGGGTTGGTCAGGTTGTGGCCGGAACGCTCGCGTCCGATGCCCTATGACATCTGGCTGGTGACCCACGCGGACCTGCGGCATACGGCCAGGGTCCGGGCGGTGATCGATGAGATTGTCGCGGGGTTCGCCGGGACCGGCGAGTAATTCCAGGTGGCACAAATCCTGTGGGAGCGAGCAGGCTCGCTCCCACAAAGGTGTTATGGCATTTGCGGCAGTTCCTGTGGGCGCAGGTCGAACACCAGCACTTCAGCATCCACGCCGTTGCTCAAGGTCAGCATCTGTTCATCACGAACCCGCACACCGTCGCCTTCCTGCAACAGCACACCGTTGAGTTCGACGCTGCCCCGGGCCACGTGCACATACGCGTAGCGGTTGGCGGCGAGCTCCAGGGTGGCGCTTTCCTTGCCGTCGATCAGGCCGGCATACACCCGTGCATCCTGACGCACCTTGAGCGAACCCTTGGCACCGTCCGGCGAGATGATCAGTTGCAGGCGTCCGCGTTTCTTCTGGGTGCTGAAATGCTCTTGCTGATAACGCGGTTTGGCGCCGCTGACGTCGGGCACGATCCAGATCTGCAGAAAGTGCACCGCCCGGGTGCCGGAGTGATTGAACTCACTGTGGGCCACGCCGCTGCCTGCGCTCATCAGTTGCACGTCGCCGGGGCGGATCACCGAACCGGTGCCCAGGGTGTCCTTGTGTTCCAGGGCACCTTCAAGCACATAGGAGAAAATCTCCATGTCGCGGTGCGGGTGCTGGCCGAAGCCTTTGCCGGCGGCCACACGGTCGTCGTTGATCACCAACAGGTCGGAAAAACCCTGCTCTTTCGGGTTGCGATAGCTGGCGAAGGAAAAGGTATGGAACGACTTCAACCAGCCGTGATTGGCCAGGCCACGATCCGAGGCTTTGCGAAGAGTCAGCATGATGAAATCTCCTGTGGGGACGTGAATTCGTCCGAGTGAGGAGAAGGTTAATGGTTACTGGCTGGTGCAATAAGTAGATGAAAATTGAAATACTGTCTCGAACAGGTTGACAGTTTATGAGGGCGAATCAGCTATTCTTTTCCAACCTTTACGTCGTACTTAGCCATAATGCATGGCAAGAATCCTGTGGGAGCGGCGGTGCGACGATTCGACTTGCTCGCGAAGGCGTCGTGTCAGGCTAAATGATGGTGAATGACACACTGCCTTCGCGAGCAAGCCCGCTCCCACAAGGATTGGTGTACCGACCCTATTGATCCCAGTGAATTCCAATCCATGAAAACCGTGGCAATGGTGCTGTTTCCCGACTTTCTCCTGCTCGACATGGCCGGACCCATGGAAGTGTTTTCCATCGCCAATCGATACCTGAAACCCGACGATCACTACGTGCTGTCGACCATCGGCACCGAGCCCGGCGCATTGCGGGCGTCCAATGGCGTGAGCGTGCACGCCGACCGGCACATCGACCAGGCCTGCGAGGGTTTTGATTTGCTGTTGGTGCCCGGTGGTCCCGGTGCCTACAACGAAAGGCATCCGCCATTGCTCGACTGGCTCCGGCACAACGTCAGCCGGTCCGCCGCTTTTGGCTCGATCTGCACCGGGGCGTTCGTGTTGGGGCATGCGGGTTTGCTCGACGGCTATCGCGTCACCACGCACTGGCACTACACCGAGCGGCTGATCAAGGGCTTTCCGAAAGCGACCGTCGAGACCGATCAGATCTTCGTCCAGGACCGCAACCTGATCACGTCCGGTGGCGTCACCGCGGGGATCGACCTGGCCTTGTCGGTGGTAGCCCAGGACCACGGCAAGAAAGTCGCCCAGGACGTGGCCAAGGTGTTGCTGGTGGTCATGAAACGCCAGGGTGGGCAGGCGCAGTTCAGCCCGTTGATGGCGGCGGTGGCCCCTCATGAAACGGCGATTACCCGAGTGCAGAACCATGTGCTCGAACATCTGGATGAGACCTACAGCATCGAACGCATGGCCGGTCTGGCCAACATGAGCCCGCGTCATTTCGCCAGGGTGTTCGCCCGGGAAGTGAACATGACGCCGATGGAGTTTCTGCAAAGCGCACGCATCGACTGCGCCAGGAACCTGTTGGAAACCAGCGAGTTGCCGCTCAAGACCGTGGCCTTCAAAAGCGGCTTCGGCAGCGTGCGGCACATGCGTTTTCTGTTCAGTGAGAAACTCGGCCTGACCCCGACCCAATACCGCGAGCAGTTCAGCTAGCGCGCGTGTCCGTCATGCGCACCGCAATGGCCGTGACGCTCCCCCCGTGGCAGTTGTACCGTCACCGAGGCCTGCCAAGATACCGCTGAACTCATTGCAAGGACGGTGCGGAGCCTGGGCTGGAAACCAGGATTGCCGCGGGTGACAGCCCATGAACAGCCTCAGAGATTTGAACAGCGAAGCGGTGCTGCAATTCGGACCCTACGCTTTCCACCTCAGTCAGCGACTGGTGCTGCAGGGCGATCGACCGCTGCGCCTGGGCGGCCGCGCCCTTGACGTGTTGCAGGTGCTGGTCGAGCACGCAGGCTCGGTGGTCAGCAAGCAAGAGTTGATTGCGCAGGTCTGGCCGTGCTCCGTGGTCGAAGAGATCAACCTGCGGGTGCACATTGCCGCCCTGCGCCGCGCCTTGGGCGACGGGCAGAACGGCCAGTGCTACATCGTCAATATTCCCCAGCGCGGCTACAGTTTTGTCGCCTCGGTACAGCATTCGCCGCAGCCCGTAGCGTTCCCGAGCGAGACCTTGAAAAAGCCCCTGCACAACTTGCCGGCGCGGCTCACGCCGATCACCGGGCGCGATGCGGTTGTCGGCAGCCTCGTGCGGCAGTTGCCGGTGCGCCGATTCATGACCCTGGCCGGGCCTTGCGGGATCGGCAAGACCACCGTGGCGCTGCGCGTGGCCGAACTGTTGTTGGAGCACTATCGGCACGGTGTGTGGCTGGTCGACCTGGCGGCGATCGAAGACCCGGCGCACGTGACCGATCACCTCACACAAACCCTTGGGCTGGAAGTCGGTACCACGCTGGAGGCGCTGGCGCAGCGGCATGCCTTGTTGGTCCTGGACAACTGCGAACACCTGCTCGAACGCTGCCGGACGTTGATCGAGACGCTGCTGGCTGCGCTGCCGCGACTGTCGATCCTCGCCACCAGCCGCGAGCCGCTCAAGGCAGCGGGCGAAACCGTCATGCGTCTGCCACCGCTGGCGGTGCCGCCGGCGTCCGCGCTGCGCAGTGTTGCCGAGGTCATGGGCTATTCGGCGGTGCAGTTGCTCGTCAGCCGTGCCCGAACTCGTCAGCAAGGGTTCACCCTGCGTGAGCAAGACCTCAAGACCGTACGGGAAATCTGCCGACGCCTCGATGGCCTGCCGCTGGCGATTGAGTTGGCGGCGGCGCAAATCGATGCGCTGGCGCTGGTGGGGTTGCAAGCGCAACTCGATAACTGTTTTCAGTTGCTGTCCCAGGGTCGCCGCACGGCCGTGCCCCGGCACCAGACGCTCAAGGCTGCGCTGGACTGGAGCTACGAACGGTTGACTGCCGTAGAGCAAACCGTGCTGCAGCGACTGGCGGTGTTCAAGATGGCTTTTACCCAGGATGCCGCGATAGGGGTGATCAGCTGCGACGCGTTGCCGGTCGTCGAACTGATCGAGGTGCTGGACAACCTCACACTCAAATCACTGCTGTCCCAGGAGCAGGGCGGTGGTGTGACCCGTTACCGATTCCTCAACACCACCCGCACCTACGCCCTGGAAAAACTCGAACACAGTGGTGAGTTGCGCGCCCTTGAAACGCGTTATGCCGGTTACGTCAGTCAAACGAGCCGGCCTTCAGGCGGGCAGGTGGCATTGCAACTCGTCGAGTAGCCGGCGAACGGACATCAAGTCGGGCGTGGCGAACCCTTCGGTGTAGCGCTGGTAGATCGGGGCCAGCAGGTCATACGCCCTTTGGCTGTGTCCCTGACGCTGCCACAGTTGCGCCAGCGAGGTGGCGCTACGCAGCTCCCAGGCCAGGGCACCCTGGGTCTTTGCCACGTTGAGTGCCTTGAGCAGCACGGTTTCTGCCGTCGCGGCTTTGACCGGGCAATCCGTTGCCAGCAACGTGCTGGCCCAGGCCCGCAGAATCTCCGCCGTGCTCCAGTCCGAAACACCGCTTTGCGCACGTTCGAGCAGATCATGGTCGACACAGGTTGAATCCAGCGTGACCATGATGTCCTTGATCAAACCGACGCTTTGTCGACCGATGGGCTGCACCTCGGTGCCGCCGATCACCCGCGCGTAGTGTTGCGCCCAGTCATGGAACAGCAGCACCGAGTGTTTCTGCGCCTGTTGCAGCAGCAGGCGCAGGAGTTCGCGGGCGCTGCGGGTGTCGCCGTTGTAGTGGGCGATCAGGCAGCCGGCGAGCGCCAGGGTGTAGCAGATCGACGTGCCGTGGTTGATCTGGAGCGCGATGTCCAGTGCCTGCCGGGCTGCGCGCCAGGCCTGTTCCGGTTGGCCTTGCAGCCAGAGGATGCGTGCGTGGATGGTCAGCGCCGCGACGCTCTGGTCGTATTGCACGCCGAAGCCATGGGTGAAACGGTTGAGATGACCGCTCTGGGCCATGCGTTGCAGCACCTGTTCGGCATGCTCGCCGGCTTGTTGCTGATTGCCGCAGAAGTGCAGGGCGAGCACCCGCAAACGATGCATGCTCAGGGACATCAGGGCGTCGTCATGCAGCCCCAGCCGATCGAATTGCCGGCTCTGTTCCAGGGCCATCTGGTATTGGCCGCAACTGAGATTGACCGTCAGGTGTCCGGAAATCGCCCGCAACTGACCGGCCACATCATTGAGTCGGCTGGCCAGGACTCTGGCACTGACAAACGCGCCAATGGTTTCGGCGCTGGCGCCTTGAGCGTGATAACAGGCACTGCCCAGGGCCAGCTTGAGAGCCATCTGCAAGCGCGGGCAAGGTTGGGCAGACTGTTCGAGCAGGGCCAGCGCCTTGCGCACATAACCGCCGTGTTCCTTGAGCAGTGACAGCTCCTGCCACAGGGGCGTGGACGCCGCGGCCAGGCGTATCGCCAGTGCCTGCGGCCCTTGCGCGTGCAAACCCCAATCGAGGGCCGCGCGGATGTCCTCCAGGGCCCGACCATAGCGTTCGAGCCACAGGCCGGTCGGGGTTTTCTCCCAGTCGTCCTGCGCCTGTTGCATCAGCGCCAGGCAACGTTCGGCATGCCGCTCCCGAGTGCCGGGCAGGTCGGTGGTTTGCCCGAGTTGTTCCAGGGCATAGCTGCGGGTGGTGTCGAGCTGGCGGTAGAAGACATCCTCGTCGCCCACCTCGACGTTCAACAGGGACTTGGCGACCAGTTGGGTGATCGAGCCGAACACTTCGCGGGGTTCGATGTGTTCGCCGACAATCACCGCCGCTGCCGACTCCAGGGTGAAGCTGCCGCGAAACACACTGAGTCGGCGCAGGCAGGTCTTTTCGCAGGCGCTGAGCAGCTCGAAGCTCCAGTCCAGTGTCGCGCGCAGAGTCTGATGGCGTGCCAGGGGCGTCTGGCAGGGCTGGGTCAACACCCGAAAGCTGCTTTGCAGTTGCGCCAGCAAGCCGGGCAATCCGAAGTTGCCCACCTGCGCCGCCGCCAGTTCGATGGCCAGTGGAATGCCATCCAGTCGGTGGCAGATCTCGATCAACAGCGGCAGCTCATCGTCCGTCAGTTCAAAGCTGTCATGGCTGGCCATGGCCCGCTCGACAAACAGTTGCAGGGCGGAAAAGGTCATGGCCTGGGCGCGGTCGAGGACGGCGATGGGCGGCGGGCAGTCGAGTGATTCCAGGCGCTGGACGAATTCCCCTTCGGCCCGCAGGCTCTCGCGGCTGGTGGCGAGAATATGCACGTGCGGCGCACTGCGCAGAATGTTTTCGCAGAGCTGGGCGATGGCGTCGACCAGGTGTTCGCAGTTGTCGATGACCAACAGCATTCGCCTGTCGCGCAGACAGTCGGCAAGACCGCCCAGGGGCTGGTCGTCGTGCAGGGCCAGTTCGAGCAATGTCGCCAGGTGGCCGTCGATCATCAGCGGGCAGTTGATCGGGGCCAGGTCCAGCAGGCGAATGCCGTCCGGGTAACGACCGATCATTTGCTCGGCGACTCGCAAGGCCACGGTGGTCTTGCCGATGCCGCCGGGGCCGACGAGGGTGATGAAGCGCTGGCGTGGCAGTTGCACCACCAGATTGTCGACCAGCGTCCGCCGGCCGATCATGCGCGTGCGACGCACCGGCAGGTTATGCCGGCCCGGCGTGGGGGCGGTGGGCGCCGACAGTTGCTCGGCCTGGTCCAGTGAGTGCGGTGCGACGAAGCTGTACCCGCGCTGGGCCACGGTGACGATGTAGCGCTGGCCGGCCTGACCGTCGCCGAGCGCCTTGCGCAACGCGGCCATGTGCACCCGCAGGTTGATGTCTTCGACCACGCTGTTGGGCCAGACCCGAGCGATCAGTTGCTGCTTGCTGACCACGTTGCCGGCGTGCTCAAGCAGGATCAACAGGATGTCCATGGCGCGTCGGCCCAGGCGTAAAGGCTGGTCGGCCTCCATCACCAGGCGTTGGTCGGGGTAGACCCGGTAGGGACCGAAATGCACAGCCTGTTCGGGGGAAAGGGTCAACGAGTCGCTCCTGCTGCATCCGTCTAGTACGCGGTTTTCGAGCATATTCCTCAGGTTTGTTACAGAGCGCAATGCGCCGCCCGGGTGACTGAAGGGGCAGGCATTGACTCTAGCGTATCGGCCAGTGGCTGTCGGTCCCGAAAACATTGGGTGCGACAGATGGGCAGGACGTGCCGGGGCTTTTTGCGCGCCAAGGAAAATTAACAACGTTTAACTCGTCCTGCGTCCGCTCTGCGTCCAAAACTCTCCTTCTTCAACTTCCACTGAAGGCAGGGATGAAATGTCAGTCAGCCGCGAGCCGCTCCCACTAAGGACACAGCAATGAGCAACGTGGTGGTGGTCTATCACAGTGGCTACGGGCACACCCGGGTCATGGCCGAAGCCGTTGCCGCGGGCGTGGAGCGGCACCTGGGCAGCACCTGCCAGTTGATCCCGGTCGAGGAAGTGGACGGGCACTGGGCGCGGCTGCACAGCGCCGACGCCATCATCTTCGGCGCGCCGACCTACATGGGCAGCGCCTCGGCGGCCTTCAAGGCGTTCATGGAGGCCACGGCGGCGTTCTACCTGACCCAGCCCTGGCGCGACAAACTCGCGGCGGGCTTCACCAATTCCGGCAGCCTGTGCGGCGACAAGCTCAACACCTTGCTGCAAATGGCGGTGTTCGCCGCCCAGCACTCGATGATCTGGGTCGGCCTCGACCTGCTGCCGGCACGCTCCAGCACCGGCGCGTTCAACGGCCAACTCAATCGCCTGGGCAGCTCGCTGGGCGCCATGGCCCAGTCGAATGTCGAGCAATCCCCCGACGATGCCCCTCCACCCGAGGATCGCTGCACCGCCGCGCACCTGGGCGAGCGTGTGGCGCGCCTGGCGGATCGCATGAACCCGCTACCGGTTTGATTCACCCCCCAACGTTAAGGAAGCATCACCCATGAGCACCTTCACTACCCGCGACGGCGTCGAGATCTACTACAAGGACTGGGGCACCGGTCAGCCGATTGTCTTTAGTCACGGCTGGCCGCTCAACGCCGACAGCTGGGAATCGCAGATGATCTTCCTGGCCTCCAAGGGCTTCCGGGTCATCGCCCACGACCGTCGTGGTCATGGGCGCTCCAGCCAGCCGTGGTCGGGCAATGACATGGACCATTACGCCGACGACCTGGCGCAGTTGATCGAGCTGCTGGACCTGCAAAACGCCGTGCTGTTCGGCTTCTCCACCGGCGGTGGCGAGGTGGCGCGTTACATCGGTCGCCATGGCACCGGCCGCGTGGCCAAGGCCGGGCTGATTTCCGCGGTACCGCCGCAGATGCTCAAGACCGAAGCCAACCCCGGCGGCCTGCCGCTGGAAGTGTTCGACGGCATTCGCCAGGCCTCGCTGGCCGACCGCTCGCAGCTGTACATCGACCTCGCCAGCGGCCCGTTCTTCGGCTTCAACAAACCCGACGCGAAACCGTCCCAGGGCATGATCGACTGGTTCTGGATGCAAGGCATGATGGCTGGCCACAAGAACGCCTATGACTGCATCAAGGCGTTCTCGGAAACCGACTTCACCGAAGATTTGAAGAAGTTCGACGTGCCGACCCTGGTGGTGCATGGCGACGCGGATCAGGTTGTGCCGTACGAAGCGGCGGGCGTCTCCTCCGCCAGGCTGGTGAAGGGCTCGACCCTGAAGATTTACCCGGGCGCCCCTCACGGTTTGACGGACACCCACAAGGACCAGCTCAATGCTGACCTGTTGGCGTTCTTGAAAGGTTAAAAAGCACAGATCAAGAGATCGCAGGCTTCGCCAGCGCCTACACGCCAGCGTGTATACCCGTAGGAGCTGCCGAAGGCTGCGATCTTTTGCTTTTAAGGCCATGCACCACCTGACAGCGCCAGGAAAACGGATTGATGCCTTCGCTGCGGGTGAAGATGTGGCAGAAGTGCGCCTGATCGCAGAAACCGCATTCGAGACTGATCTGCGTGAGGCTCAGGCCGGTGTATTGGATCAATTGCTTGGCCAGGGCAATGCGCTGCTGACGAATCCAGTCCTGTGGCGAGAGGCCTGTGCTGCACTTGAACGCGCGCGAGAAGTGACTGCGCGACAGGGCGCAAGCCTGTGCCAGTTCAGTGACTTCCAGGCTGTCGCCCAGACGCTCGAGGATCAGTTGTTTAACCAGTTTTTCGCGTTGTGGGCTGAGGCCGCCGGTGTGGGGCTTGCGCGGTTCGCTGGCAGGTGCGCGGGCGGTGGTGTGCTGTGGGTAAGCCATGGCCATTGTCCGGTCGGGGAGGAAAAGCGCTGGCGCCCGGTTCGAGCGATCAGCACCGTTACTCTGGAAAAAAACAGTTCTGCGCTGAGGGCTTCATTGTTGGAGGCGGCCGATGCGGCTGACGAGTTAAACGTTGTTAATTCCATGCCCGAGGGTGTGAACACAGCACATCGTTGCAAGTGCGGGCAGCGGCGATTGGCACAAGATGCGCACAATGGAGCGGGCTATAACGGACCGCCGCTTGGCCTGGAAAGGTAATCAGATGAAACGGACATTGCAGGGAACGCTCGGCGCCATCGGCCTGGCGCTGATATCTGCCGGCGCACAGGCCCAGGCGCCCGCGCAGGTGGGCACGCAAGTACCCGGATACTTCCGCCTGGCGCTGGGGGATTACGAAGTGACGGCGCTGTTCGACGGCTACAACGATCTGTCGCCCAAGCTGTTGCAGGGCATGAGCCAGGACCGGATCCGCGCACTGCTGGCCCGTCGTTCGATTGAAACCCCGGGGGTACAGACCGCCTTCAACGCCTTTCTGGTCAACACCGGTAAACAGCTGATCCTGATCGACACTGGGGCAGGGCAGTGCATCGGCCCTACCGCCGGCCAGTTGCCGGCCAACCTGCAAGCGGCCGGCTACAAACCGGAGCAAGTGGACGCCATCCTGATCACCCACCTGCACCTTGATCATGTCTGCGGCCTGGTGGACGGCCAACAGCAACCGCTGTTCGCCAACGCCACGGTGTATGCCGCCAAGGCCGAGGCCGACTACTGGCTCGATCCGCAGGCATTGGCCAAGGCACCGGAAGCGGCCAAGGGCTACTTCAAAATCGCCCAGGATTCCACCGCGCCTTACGTGGCCGCCGGCCGTTTCAAGACCTTCACCCCCGGCCAGTCACCGCTACCGGGCGTGGTCGAGGCGCAACTGGAAGCCGGGCACACGCCGGGCAGCACCACGTACCGTTTCACGTCTCAAGGGCAAAGCATTCTGTTCATGGGCGACCTGGTGCACAACCTCGCCGTGCAGTTCCTGCATCCTGAGGTATCGATCGGTTTCGACGTCGACAGCCAGCATGCGATCAAAAGCCGCAACCAGGTGTTCAGTGCCGCTGCCGCCAGCAAGACCTGGGTGACGGCGGCGCACCTGCCATTTCCCGGTATCGGTCATATCACCGCCGAAGGCAAGCATTTCCAGTGGGTGCCGGTGGAGTACGGGCCGTACAAACGAGCGGCAAACGTACCGTTGATCGAGTAAAGTCGACAGCTCTCGCGCCTGGCCGAACATACAAGGAACCCGAGTCTATGAACCGTAACGATCTGCGTCGCGTCGACATGAACCTGCTGGTGATTTTCGAGGCCCTGATGTTCGAAAAGAACCTGACCCGCGTCGCGGAAAAACTGTTCATGGGGCAGCCGGCGGTGAGCGCCGCGCTGGGGCGTTTGCGCGACCTGTTCGACGACCCGTTGCTGCTGCGCAACGGTCGTGGCATGGAGCCGACGGCGCGGGCGCTGGCGATTCTCAAGGAGTTGCAACCGGCGATGGACACCATTTCCGGTGCGGTCAGCCGGGCCAAGGAGTTCGATCCGGCGACCAGTTGCGATGTGTTTCGCATTGGGCTGTCGGACGATGCCGAGTTCGGTTTGTTTCCGCCGTTGCTGCGTCAGTTGCAGGAGGAAGCGCCGGGCATCGTCGTGGTCGTGCGGCGGGCCAATTACCTGTTGATGCCGACGCTGCTGGCGTCGGGGGAAATCTCGGTGGGCGTGAGTTACACCACGGATCTGCCGGCCAATGCCAAGCGCAAGAAGCTGCGCGATATTCCCTGCAAGGTGCTGCGCGGTGACACCCGTCCCGGGACGCTGACCCTGGATGAGTACTGCGAGCGGCCCCATGCGATGGTGTCGTTCTCGGGGGATTTGAGCGGCAATATCGACCTGGATCTGGCGAAGGTCGGGCGCAGTCGTCGTGTGGTGCTGGGGGTGCCGCAGTTCAGTGGGTTGCGGGCGTTGCTTGCCGGGACCGAGATGATTGCCACTGTGCCGGATTATGCGGCGTGTGCTTTGGTCGAGGGGTGTGGGTTGCGGGCTGAGGATCCGCCGTTCGAGATTGAGGCGGCGCAGTTGTCGATGGCCTGGAGCGGGGTGCATGACAATGATCCGGCGGAGCGGTGGTTGCGGTCGCGGATTGGTCAGTTCATGTCTTTGGCTTTGGATATTCCCTAGTTGTTGACCTTGGCGGCCTCTGGGCCGACCAGGTTCTTGGGTGATTGAGTACATATCCGTTTCTGCGGTCACGGCCACTTATGGTTCCGCTCTTACAGCGGGTCACTTTGGCAAACGCCCCAAAGTAACCAAAGGTCTCGCCCCTTACGTACGGCCCCTCGCTAAGGCTCGGGGTTCCTTCGCTCCGGCATTCATCCGGGGGCATTGCCCTCCGGTCGGCTTCGCTTCGACCTACATGCAATGAGTTCGACTGCGTCGAACGGCGCTGCGCGCCCATCCCCGGATAAACACCTGCGCTCAGCCTTCCGAGGGGGCGGGTGGATCAAGATCAAGAGCTGCAGGCGAGCTAACGCTCGGCCTGATGAGTGGTGAGAAGCGGCGCGGTGTGGGCTGCTCTGCCTTTGCTCTTCTGTGGNGGATCAAGATCAAGAGCTGCAGGCGAGCTAACGCTCGGCCTGATGAGTGGTGAGAAGCGGCGCGGTGTGGGCTGCTCTGCCTTTGCTCTTCTGTGGGAGCGACGGTGCGGCGATCCGACTTGCTCGCGATGACGGCCTGCCAGCCGACCAATCTCTCACAGATGTACTCAGTACCTGTGGGAGCGGGCTTGCCCGCGAAGACGGACTGCCAGCCAACCAATCTCTCGCAGATACACACAACTCAAACTGTGGGAGCGGGCTTGCTCGCGAAGGCGGCCTGACAGCCAACCAATCCCTCACAGATGTTGCCGATCCAATTGTAGGAGCGAGCCTGCTCGCGATAGCGGTGTATCAGTCAACACCAGTGCCGTATGTGATGCCGCCTTCGCGAACAGGCTCGCTCCCACAGGGAATGTGCCGCGTTCTGACAGCCCTGTTTAAAAGCCGTCAGCCTCTATTCCTGAAAGCCACACCGCCTTGCGTCGTTGCCTACAACTACGCCAGAATCCGCCGGCTTGTGAGTCTTGTACCCGGTCTTTATCGTTTCCCTGTCGCTGCAAATTCAGCGACCGGGTTTAGCGACCCGACCAGGTATAAGCGCAACAAGGCTCCAGTCTGCAATTTTCGACATGGTGGCTGTGCGCGGGAGACCTTCGGGTCTGCCGGGTCTTATACCTCCCGGTTCGCTAACCTGCGTACAGCTGCCACCCTTACTTGTTTAGCGACGGGTTTTGGTGGTTTCACCAGGTATAAAGGAGCTCCGCCATGTGCAAACCAACCCCCAATCCCCCGCAATCCGACGACGTTTCCCCCTACGACTCGCTCGACTCCAGAAAGCTCCACGAAGCCGCCGACCGCGCACTGGATCACTACCTCAACCCCGCAAAAGATCCGGCTCCATCGCACAAACCCAGCACGATGTTTGTCATCGCCCCCGACATCAACACCGAAACGCTATTGGCCCACGCCTGCGAATCCCTGGCCTCGGCCAGCATCATGGCCAGTGACCTTGCGGGATTTCTGCAAAGCCCTCATCGCAACGCGCTGCTGGGGATTGCGCAAATCATCATGTTGGGCGAACTGGCGGTGAACCGGGCGCTGGATAATCTCGACCCGCAGGAATAACCCGGTAGAAGCAACAACAAATAAACCTGTGGGAGCGAGCTTGCTCGCGATTGCGGTGGGTCAGTCAACATCCATGCTGAATGTGATGCCGCCATCGCGAGCAAGCTCGCTCCCACAGGGTTCTATGTCGTTTGGTCGATCTCGGTCTTCCCGCAAACAGAGCACGTACATTCAATTTTTCCTCCCCCCGTCCCGGCACTATCAAGTCCTGTCCCGGCGTATCGATGCCGGTGGTTTTTTATTTGTGCGGGTAGGCCATGGACGCTTCGCGACGCGATGATCGGGCGCAAGACTGGGGGCTGCTGTTCCTGCGGGTCAGCGGCGGGTTGTTCCTGTTGTGGGTACACGGTTTGCCCAAGCTGTTTCACTACAGTGCCGAGTTGCAGAACATCGAAGACCCTTTCCATCTGGGCGCGAACCTGACGCTGCTGCTGGCGATTTTCGCCGAGGTCGTGTGCCCGCTGCTCATCGTTGCCGGGTTGCTGGCGCGTCTGGCGTGTTTGCCTATTCTGTTTTTGCTGTGTGTGTCGATGTTGGTCGTGCATCCGCAGTGGACGCTCTTCGAAGGCCAGTTCGGCTGGCTGCTGCTGATTGTCTTCACCAGTATTTTCATCGCCGGGCCGGGACGGCTGGCGCTCAATGTCCGTTTCGTCGGAGCCTTGCGTTATGTCTGATCTCAATCGCCGTGAGCCGGCCAGTCCCGGACCTGATGAGGTGGTGACCCTGATCGTCAAGCACCGGGTCAAGGCCGGTTTCGAAGTGCCTTATGAAGCCTGGCTGCGCAATATCGTCAAGGTGGCCGCGCAGAACGTCGGGCATCTGGGCGTGGATGTGGTGCGCGGCAAGAATGCCGGCCTCGATACCTACACTTGCGTGCTGCGCTTTTGCTCGACCGAGGCAATGCAGAACTGGCTCGATTCGCCGCAACGCCAGGAACTGGTCAACGCAGCCGCGCCGATGCTGGCCGATGGCGACCAGACCGAGGTCAATCCGGTCAACGAGTTCTGGTTCTCGCCCCAGGCCGAGGCCGGTACGCCACCGCCGCGCTGGAAGCAGGCCGTGGTAACGCTGCTGGTGATCCTGCCGCACACCCTGCTGGTACCGTTGCTCTGGGGGCCGCTGCTACGGCTCAACGCCTTGCTCTCCAACTACGTGGTGGCCACGTTCCTGATCACCCTGACCATCGTGCTGTCGGTGGTTTACCTCTTCATGCCCATGGCGACGCGTCTGTTCGCGCCCTGGCTGTCTCCCGCTACTTTGCACGAGGAACCGTGATGAACGCCGATCTGATTCTGTTCAATGGTCAATTCCATACCGTTGACCGTGAGAAACCGCTCGCCAGCGCCGTGGCGATCAGCGACGGGCGTTTTGTCGCGGTCGGCAGCGATGCCCAAGCCATGGCCCTGCGTGGTTCGGGCACACAAGTGATCGACCTCAAGGGCCGCTGCGTGATCCCCGGGCTCAACGACTCGCACTTGCACCTGATCCGTGGCGGCTTGAACTACAACCTGGAACTGCGCTGGGAAGGTGTGCCGTCCCTGGCCGATGCCTTGCGCATGCTCAAGGAGCAGGCCGACCGTACGCCGACGCCGCAATGGGTGCGGGTGGTCGGTGGCTGGAACGAATTCCAGTTCGCCGAGAAGCGCATGCCGACCTTGGCGGAGCTCAATCAGGCGGCACCGGATACGCCGGTGTTTGTGCTGCACCTGTACGACCGCGCCTTGCTCAACCGTGCCGCGTTGCGCGTCGCCGGTTATACCCGCGACACACCGAACCCGCCGGGGGGCGAGATCGTGCGTGACGCCAACGGCGAGCCGACCGGCATGCTGGTGGCGCGGCCCAACGCGATGATTCTGTACTCGACCCTGGCCAAGGGGCCGAAGTTGCCGCTGGAGTATCAGGTCAACTCGACCCGCCAGTTCATGCGCGAGCTCAATCGCCTGGGCCTGACCAGCGCCATCGATGCCGGCGGCGGTTTCCAGAATTACCCGGATGATTACCAGGTGATCGAGCAGTTGGCGAAGGACGAGCAACTGACCGTGCGCATCGCCTACAACCTGTTCACCCAGAAGCCCAAGGAAGAGTTGACCGATTTCAAGAACTGGACCGGCAGCGTGAAGCTGCACCAGGGCGACGATTTCCTGCGGCACAACGGCGCCGGGGAAATGCTGGTGTTCTCGGCGGCGGACTTCGAAGACTTCCTCGAACCGCGCCCGGACCTGCCGCAAACCATGGAAGCCGAGCTGGAGCCGGTGGTGCGCCACCTCGTCGAGCAACGCTGGCCGTTCCGTTTGCACGCCACCTACAACGAATCCATCAGCCGCATGCTCGATGTGTTCGAGAAGGTCAATCGCGACATTCCGTTCAATGGCTTGCCGTGGTTTTTCGACCACGCCGAAACCATCACCCCGCAGAACATCGAGCGGGTGAGGGCGCTGGGCGGTGGCATCGCGATCCAGGATCGCATGGCGTTCCAGGGTGAATATTTCGTCGAGCGTTACGGCGCGAAAGCGGCCGAAGCCACGCCACCGATCAAACGCATGCTGGCCGAAGGTGTGCCGGTCGGCGCCGGTACCGACGCGACGCGGGTGTCGAGCTACAACCCGTGGACCTCGCTGTACTGGATGGTCAGCGGCCGCACCGTCGGCGGTATGGAGTTGCACGCCGAAGGCCTTTCACGCCTGACGGCGCTGGAACTGTTCACCCACGGCAGCGCCTGGTTCTCGTCGGAGCAAGGCAAGAAGGGCCAGATCAAGGTCGGGCAACTGGCCGATGTCGCCGCCCTCAGCGCGGATTTTTTCAGCGTCGATGAAGAGGCGATCAAGTGGATCGAGTCGGTGTTGACCGTGGTCGGCGGCAAGGTGGTCTACGGTGCCGGTGACTTCGAGAAACTCGGGCCGGCCAGCGTGCCGGTACTGCCGGACTGGTCGCCGGTGGTGAAGGTGCCCGGTCACTGGCGCCCGACGTCGCCGATGCAGGCCCAGGTTCACCATTGCAGCGGCCCGTGCGCGGTGCATTCCCACAGTCATGAACGGGCGCGCCTGTCGAACGCGCCGGTCAGCGATTTTGCCGGTTTCTGGGGCGCCTTTGGCTGCTCGTGTTTTGCCTTCTGACTCTTTTAAAAAAGCGCCGGCCCAACAGGTCGGAGCTGACTGCGACAACCATCCATCAAGGAGTTTCCAATGAGCAACGTTCCGTACAAACGCCTGAACAAAGACGATGCCGTGGTTTTGCTGGTCGACCACCAGACCGGTCTGATCTCGCTGGTACAGGATTTCTCGCCCAACGAGTTCAAGAACAACGTGCTGGCGCTGGGCGACATCGCCAGGTTCTTCAAGCTGCCGACCATCCTCACCACCAGTTTCGACAGCGGTCCGAACGGCCCGATCGTGCCGGAGCTCAAGGCGCAGTTCCCGGACGCGCCGTTCATTGCTCGCCCGGGCCAGATCAACGCCTGGGACAACGAAGACTTCGTCAAGGCGATCAAGGCCACCGGTCGCAAGCAACTGATCATCGCCGGTGTGGTGACCGACGTGTGCGTGGCGTTCCCGACTCTGTCGGCCATTGCCGAGGGCTTTGAGGTGTTTGTGGTGACCGACGCTTCCGGCACCTTCAACACCACCGTGCAACAAGCGGCCTGGGCACGCATGTCGGCCGCCGGTGCGCACCTGCTGAACTGGTTCTCCGTGGCCTGCGAGCTGCAAGGCGACTGGCGCAACGACATGGAAGGCCTGGCCAACCTGCTGTCCGAGCGCCTGCCGAACTATCGCAACCTGATCAACAGCTACATGAAATTTACTGCGCAGTAATGGTTGTGGCTGCTGGCTTTGGCCAGCAGCCTTTAAAAGATCGCAGCCTTCGGCAGCTCCTACTTCGGAATGTGTTTCCCTGTAGGAGCTGCCGAAGGCTGCGATCTTTTTTCTTTCAACGCTTTTGCAACCAACTCAAAAATCCACCTTTCCTGACCGCCACCGGCTTGGCCATCAACGCCATCCGGCTGTTCTGCTGGCGCACTGCTTGCAGCTTGTTCAACGCCCGGTCGACTTCCCGTCGTTGCGCCATGCAACTGCGGGTCAGGGATTTGTCGAGGCGGTAAATGATGCTTGAAGTCATGGCGGTGAACCGTGCCTGGGATGGCGTGTCGGCGAGGATGCTTTGTTCGCCCATGACTTCGCTCGGCCCCATGCGCCCGGCTTCGATCTGCGTGCTGCCGTCGGGGACGGTGGCGCTGACCACGCCAGTGGCGATGACGAACAGGCTGTCCGGTACTTCTTCCAGATCCAGCACCACTTCACCGGCCGTGTATTGTTGCGCCACCATGTTCTGGGCCAGGCGATCACGCTCCTCGGCGCTCAGGGAACGGAAGATTTTCACTTCATCGAGCAAAGCCCGTGCGCGGGTCGACGGTTCGATCACGCCATCGGGTTGCCGGGAAATGCCTGCCGCTTCGAGGTGCCGATGGGCCAGGTCGAACAGTTGATTGCGCACTTCACCTTTTTTGCCCAACTCGGCGATAAAGCCGCTGGCCACGTATTCGGACATGGTTTCGCCGGCTTCCTTGAGCACGGCTTTCGGCGCCGGATCGAGCAGCAGGCTGCTGCTGCCTTGCAGAGTGCGGTCCAGGGCGTCGAGTACCCGACGCGGGCGGATGTGGTTGGGCACTTGAATGCTGATGGACACACCGTGCAGGTTGAACGGGCGGCTGAGGTTGACGATCTTCGCCTTGGCCGCCACCGAGTTCGGCACCACCGCGGTGCTGCCGGCGCTGGTCAGCAGGTGGGTGGCACGCCAGTCGATGTCCAGCACCTTGCCTTCAATTCCGTCGATGGAAACCCGGTCATCGACCTGATACGGCTTGGTGGTGTTGAGCACGATGCCGGAGAACACGTCGCTCAAGGTGCTCTGCAATGCCAGGCCCACCACGATGGCGACGACGCCGGAGGTCGCCATCAAGCCTTTCACCGGCAGCTCCAGCACGTAGCCGGCGGCGGCCACCACGGCAATCAGGAACACCAGTGCGCCGATGACATCCTGCAACAGCCGGCCGCTGTGGCCGATGCGCTGCATCAGGGCCAGGCCGATCACTTCGGTGAGCACCCGCGCGGCGTACAGCCACCAGAGAATCCCCAGTGCCGTGGCCCCCAGTTGTGCCACGGGATCTTCGGCAAACAAGGGTGCCTGCAACGGGCTGACACCGGCGTTGATGAGCACCGCGCTGAACAGCACAAACAGCGCCAGGCGCACACCGACCCGGCTGACGCGATGCTTGAATGGCGCGAGGTGCCAGAGCAGGGCGTCGACTACCAACAGCAGTGCGCTCAGGGAAAGCAAATGCTCAAGGAGCAAGGACATGGGGAACTCCATTTAAATGCTTGCGGCAAACAGATCGCAGATCCTTCGGGGAAGGTGATTTCAGTGCGGTGAACGAAGATTAATGGTGTGCCATGAAGGGAAAAAGCGGCTATAAAGTGTTTGACTGTCAACCGGGAAGTGACAATGAACCCCTTCGAAGATATGCGCATTTTTTGCCAGGTCATGGACTCCGGCAGCTTCACGGCGGCCGCCGATCAATTGGGGCTGTCCAAGCAGTTTGTCAGCCGCCGCTTGATGCAACTCGAAGAGCGCCTGGGCGTGCGCTTGCTCAATCGCTCGACCCGGCGCCTGGACGTTACGCCCCTGGGGCAGAGCTATTACGAATCAGCCTTGCGCCTGCTCAGCGAAGTCGAACAAGTGGAGCAGGGCATCGCCGGCCAGACCACCGAGCCACGCGGGACCATTCGGGTGAGTGCGCCGCTGTCGTTCGCACTGGCCCATCTGGGCTGCCTGTTGCCAGTGTTTTTGCAGCGCTATCGCGACGTGACGGTGGAGATGGATTTGAGCGATCGCCCCGTGGATTTGCTCGGTGAGGGCTACGACCTCGCGCTGCGCATCGGCACACTGGAGGACTCGACACTGATCGCCCGCCGCATTGCCTCCATTGAGCGGGTGTACTGCGCAAGCCCGGCGTACCTGGCCGAGCGCGGTACACCGCTCAAGCCTGAAGACTTGCACAGTCACGACTGCCTGCCGTATGGCCATGGTCGACAGGTGCAATGGCGGTTTGCGGGGCAGGGCAAATCATTGAGCGTCAATGTCAGCGGGCGGATGCGCGTCAACAACGGTGAACTGCTCAAGGATGCGGCGATCGCCGGGCTGGGGATCACGTATTTGCCTACGTTCATTGTCGGCTCGGCGTTGAAGGATGGGCGACTGGTGGAGGTGCTGGAGGATTTGCGCCCCGAGCCGCTGACGTTATCGGCGGTCTATCCGCAACACCGGCAGAGTTCGCGGCCGGTGCAGGCGCTGGTTGAGTTCTTGCGCGAGGAACTGGATCAGTCTGAGGGTGGGTTGTAATGAGATGGTTCACACAATCTATTGTGGGAGCGGCGGTGCGCCGCTCCCACAGGGTTTTGTGTTGTATGGGAATCAGCTGGGATCAGCTCCTTTTGTCATCACCGGGTTCGGCATGGACACCACGGTCATCACCGGGCTCGCCATTGGCATGCACGCCACGGTCATCACCGGGCTCGCCATTGGCATGCACGCCACGGTCATCACCGGGCTCGCCATTGGCATGAACCCCATGGTCATCGCCGGGCTCATCATGGGTGCCGCTGCGACCTGAGGACGAGGCCGTTCCGGAGTGACTCGAACCGCTGTTGGCACTGCCATGGCCGCTGTTGCTGCCATGATCGCCACTGTGGCCGCTGCCGCTGTTGCCGCCACTGCCGCTTCCACCGTGACTACCGCCACCACCACCACTGCCGCCGCCACCACCGCTACCGCCACCTCCACCACCACTTCCTCCGCCACCACCGCTACCGCCGCCTCCACCACCACTTCCTCCGCCACCACCACCACCGCCACTACCCCCACCATCCTTGGCCTGAGCACTGGAAACTCCGGACAGGCTGTCCGGAATCAATACGGTAGACGCCGACAGAACCGCGCCAATAGCTACTGCCAGTAAAAGCTTATTGATGAGCATGTCGTTCTCCGTCTTTTTTATTCAGATTGGAACGTTGATGAACATTGCAATGTGCTGCCTTTTTCCCCATGGGAACTAGATGAACAGTTCAACGCACCGATTTATTCGGCTGGAACGTTGAAAAAGAATGCGATGCACGGCCGGACCTGCTTCTAAAGGGTCAACTCCAAAGGGTCAGTGAATGCTCGAGGCCAGTTCGAAAATCGGGATGTACATCAGGATCACGATCACCCCGATCAGCAGGCCGATGAAGGTCATCAGCAAGGGTTCGAACAGCCGCACGAACCATTCGATCCAGCGGCTGATTTCTTCGTCGTAGAAGTCGGCGCTGCGCTCCATCATTTGCCCGAGGTTGCCGGACTGTTCGCCGGCACGCAGCAGGCGCAGGGACACGGGGGTCACCAGGTGATTGAGTTCCAGCGCGGCAGAGAGTGATTGCCCTTCGCGCACCCGGTCGCAGGCCTGGTCCAGGCGCGTGCGGGAGGCGACGCTGAGCAGGCCACGGACCATGCCCATGGCAGTGACCAGAGGGATGCCACCTTGTAGCAGAATCCCCAGCGAACGGTAGAAGCGCGCCAGTTCATACATGAAGATGCGCTGGTGCACCGCGGGGAGTTTTTCGATCAGTCGGTCCAGCCCCCGACGAAACGCCGGCTGGCGCTGGAGCAGGGTGAGGGCGACGATGATGGCCAGCAAGCCACCGAAGAATTCACCCTGGTGGGCGTGCAGGAACATGCCGCTGCTCATCAGGATCTGCGACATCCACGGCAGGTTCGACCCCAGCCCTTCAAACACCAGGCTGAAGCGCGGTACGACATACCCCATCAAAAACAAAACCACGCCACCGCCCACCACCAGCAACAGCAAGGGGTAGATCGAAGCGCTGATGATCTTCTGGCGAACCTCGTCCATGCGCTGGCGATAACTGACATAGCGGCCCAGGGCATCGCCCACGGCGCCGGTCTTCTCGCTGGACTGCACCAGCGCCACGTACAGCGGAGGAAAAAACGCCGACAACTGGCTCAGGGCCTGGGAAAACGATTTACCCTCGTAAAGCAGGCGAACCAACTCGTTCAAGGTCTTGCGAGCCTGTGGCGCGTTTTCCTTTTCCGCCAGGCTTTCCAGTGCATCGATCAACGGCAGGCCTGCGTTGAGCAGGGTGGTCAGTTCCTGGCTGAACAACACCAGGTTGAACGTCTCGCGCTTGTGCAGGCGCAACGCGCGCCAATGTCGCTCGGCGTGCAGGCTGACCACCCGCAGGCCCTGGTCTTCGACGATGCGCCTGGCTTCGCTGTGCCCCGGTGCTTCGACGGTCATCGAGACGACACCGGCCTTGCCAACGGCCTTGAGATGAAAGCGCATGGTCGCCATTCCCGTCAGTTCCAGTTGGTGACTTCGGCGTTCTCGCCTTCGCCACCGGGCTGCCCGTCCTTGCCCATGGACAACAGGTCGTACTCGCTGTTTTCACCGGGATAGCGATAGGCGTAGTTGCGGCCCCAGGGGTCTTGCGGGAGTTTTTTCTGCAGGTACGGGCCGGTCCAGCGCGGTTCGTCGGCGGGGGCGGTGACCAGCGCCTGCAAGCCTTGTTCGGTCGATGGGTAATGGCCGACTTCCAGGCGGTAAAGGTCCAGGGCTTTGCTCAAGCCCTCTATTTGCGCCTTGGCCACTTTCACTTCGGAACGGCCCAGTTGGGCGAAATACTTCGGCGCCACGATGCCGGCCAACAGCCCCAGTACCACCAGCACTACCAACAGTTCGAGCAAGGTGAACCCGCCTTGGGGTCGCCGGGCATAAGACAGTCGCTGATTCATGATGACCTCACTCAGTCGGCAGCAGAGTTGCCATGTAGTTGCATGCAATTGCCATGCTCACGATTGCCGACCCTGGCGCGCCCCCCCGTACTACGGGCCTTCTCGCTTACGGCACAGTGCTTGCGTATGGCTGGTGCACGACTGGCCATTGGGGCAATTGCCCCAATTTTCGGGGCCGGAAGGGGAGGTATAACAATGAAAACACTCACCACCGGATTACTGGGTCTGCTTGTACTGGCCGGCGCCGCACAGGCCGATGTGTTTGTTTCCGTGGACGCCAATGGCAGCTACGTCCTGTCCAACGTCCACCGCCCCGGACGCCACTATGAACGGGTGATTCGTGAGCCCGATGCGGCGGTGGTCAGCCTCGATCAGCAACCGCAGATGATCGCCGCGCAACCCTATGCCGAGCTGGTGGCGGCGGCAGCCACGGCCAACGAACTGCCGGCGGCGCTGATTCACGCAGTGATCAAGACCGAATCGAGCTACAACGCCCGCGCCACCTCACCCAAGGGTGCTCGCGGGCTTATGCAGTTGATGCCCGACACAGCCCGCGAAATGGGTGTGACCAATGTCTACGACCCCAAGGCCAACATCCAGGGCGGCGCCCGCTATCTCAAGCGCCTGATGACGATGTTCGACAACGATATCCGCCTCGCCGTGGCGGCCTATAACGCCGGCCCGCAAGCGGTGCTCAGCCGGGGCAACGTGGTCCCGCCGTTCGCCGAGACCCAGCGTTATGTGCCCAGCGTGCTGAACCAGTATCGGCGTTTGCAGGGGTTGCCCGCGGATGCGCCGCTGTGATCGAAACCCCCGGGGGATTTTTCCCCAATAGTGGGGAATGATGGCCCCGGCGAAAAAGTGGGGGGATTGGGTGGGGTAAATCCCCCGACCTATCAAGTCGTAATTATAACAAGCTGATTAATAACGTATTTTTTTGTGGCATGCGGATTGCTCCGGTCGATTTGTCGAGAAGTGGCGATACACCACCAAGAGGAAACAGACATGGACCGATTCGCGCATCGCGGCCTGCTGACGTTCTGCCTGTTGGTCTTCGGTATCGACCAGGCGCCGGCACACTCGGTGGACGAGCACACCGGGCACGATATGTCGGCCAGCACCGCCAACCCGGAGACCGCCCGGATCAGGTTTGCCGACGTGACCCTGCTGGACCAGAACGGCAAGGTCGTCAGCCTGGAAAAAGACCTGGTGAGCAACAAGATCGTGGTCATGGGTTTCATCTACACCAACTGCACCACGGTCTGCCCGGTGGTGTCCTCGATTATGGGCAGGGTGCAAAAACAGTTGGGCGCGCGGGTCGGCACCGAGGTGCAACTGGTGTCGATCAGCATCGACCCGCAGCGTGATGATCCCCAACGGCTGAATGACTACGCCCGCACCTTCCAGAAGGGGCCGGGCTGGAGCTGGCTGACCGGTTCGCCGCAGTCGGTCGATGCCACCCTCAAGGGCCTTGGCGCCTACAGCGGTGGCTTCGAGAACCACTCGCCGCTGATTCTGGTGGGGGACGGCAACAACCGTTCCTGGACCCGCTACTACGGTCTCACCGACCCGACGGAGCTGGCCCGGGCCGTCGAGAGGCTCAGAGGCGAACGCAACGCCCACGCCAAGCACACCGCCATCGCCATGGAGCATCAGCCATGAGCGCCCTCGACAGGAAAACCTGCTTGCCCTGCACACCCTTGCAGGGCCAGAACGGCAGCACCTTTATCTCCCTTACCAGTGATCCGCTGCGTAACACTGTGGCGGTACTCAAGGCTTGCACCTTGAAACAGGGCATCGATGGGCCCCACTGGTTTTTTCTTACCGAAGACAAGGTGCAAATGGACCTTGTATGGGGGCGCATCGACCAGATCCTGCCGACCCCCGCGCAACACTCCACCCGGTGGATCGTCGGTGACGCGGCGAACAGACGCTGGAGCAAAATCCGTCCCGTTGCCCCGGTCGCGGAGCCACGGCCATGAATACTGCCCTCGTCCTTGGCCTGCTGCTCTTCGGCGGCATCGCGTTCACCGCCCAGGCACTGCCGCTGAGCCACAGCGAAAGTGCCGGGAAACGGTTGTACCACGAAGGCGTGTCGGCCAACGGCGATCCGGTCATGGTCCGGGTCGGCGCAGCGGGCATGCTGCTGCCGGCCAGCCGCCTGCCGTGCGCCAGTTGTCATGGTGAAGATGGCCTCGGGCGCCCGGAAGGCGAGGTGCGCCCGCCAGACCTGCGCTGGTCGAGACTGGCCAGCAGCCAGGGCCAACAGCACATCAACGGCCGCAGTTACCCGGCCTACAGTGAAACCACCCTGGCGCGGGCGGTGCAGGAGGGGCGCGATCCGGGCAACAACCAGCTCGATCCAACGATGCCACGGTTCGTGTTGTCGATGATCGATCAACGCAACCTCACGGCGTACCTCAAGCACCTGGCCGCCGACAGCGACCCGGGCCTGGCCCCAGACAGTCTGCACCTGGGCACGTTGTTGCCGGGTTCCGGACCCTTGGGCGAGGAGGGCATCACGGTGGCGGCGGTGCTCAACGGCTGCGTGGCGCGCATCAACGAGGCGGGCGGAATTCATGGCCGGCAGTTGCGCCTGACCATCCTCGACCCCGGTGCCGACCGCGCCAGTGCCGAAAAGGCGCTGGATCGGTTGATCGACGAAGAGCAGGTGTTTGCCCTGATCGCACCGCTGGCGCCGGCATTGGACGGGAGCTTCGCCGTACGTCTGGAACGGGCCGGCATTCCCCTGATCGGGCCGCTGTCCTTGCAAGGCACGCCCTATACCAGCCCGCAGATATTCGAACCGCTGCCGGGCCTTCGCGAGCAATTGATCGCCCTGGCCGACTACGCCAGGGCCAGCCTGCGGGTGCTTCAGGGGCCGACGCTGATCGCCTACCCGGACGAACCCGGCCAACGTCTGGCGGCGCAAGACCTCAGCAAATACTTGCAGGGGCACGCCTGGCAAAAGGTCAGCCTGCAAGCCTATGACCCGGCCGGGGATGATTTTCCCTTGGGGTCGCGCTCGGTGTTTTACCTGGGCAGCAGCAGCGGCTTCAGTCGCCTGGCCGAGCGCTTGCAAACGGCGGGACAGGTGCCTTACCTGTTCGCAGCCTCGAACCAGGTGGCGGGCAATCTGACGCAGATGCCCAGCGGATTTTCCCGGCGGGTGTTCCTGGCCTATCCGTTCGTGCCCAGCGACTGGACCCTGGCCGGGCGCCTGGCCCTGACCCAGCTGCGCGAACATCAGGGCCTCGGTGGCCAGCACGCGGTGCTGCAAGTGGGCGCGTTCAGTTCGATGATGCTGCTCAGCGAAGGCATGAAGCAGGCCGGGCGCAATGCCAGTCGCGAGAAGCTGGTCAGTGCTCTGGAAGGCCTGCATGACTTCGATACCGGGCTGACGCCACTGATGAGCTTTGGTCCGGGCCGACGCCTGGGCCTGAGCGGTGCCCATATCGTCACGGTGGATCTGCCGGATCAGCGTTTCTTCCTGGTCGCGCCCTATAAACCCATTGCTGCCAAGCCCTGACCGGAGGCCGATCATGAAACTCGATACCACCCGGTGCAGACGCTTTCACTGTCGAAATCGCACGGCTACGCTTAACCGGGAAGAGGGCGTCGGCGCCATTGCGCTCGCGCAATCGAATCGAACGGATTGACGATCAATAGGGGGTTTCCCCAACAGTGGGGGAAATAAATCAGTGCCAATCAGGTCGCTTTCCCCGTTTCTGGGGGATGGAGTTACGGTACGAAAAGGCATTGTTTTTAAATTCAAGGACATGAAGTCCTAAAATTACCGGCGCCCAGCCTGGCATGAAGTATGCGTTAGTCCTGTCAGGGCGCGCACTCCGTCAGGTTCAAATCCCGGACCTGCGGTTTCAAGGAGTCCACCTTGTTAAACAAAGTACTGGTTGTTGATGACGAACAGTTGCTGGCGGAGAACCTCCAGGGTTACCTGCAGGCGCAAGCACTGGAAGTCCGGATTGCCCACGACGGTGCGCAAGGAATCGCTGAAGCTGACGATTTCGCGCCCGATGTGATGGTGTTCGATTACCGCTTGCCCGATATGGAAGGCTTTCAGTTGCTCGATGCCGTCCGCCAGAACAGGAAGTGTCATTTCGTGCTGATCACAGGGCACCCCACCGCGGAAGTTTGTGAGCGGGCCCGGCAACTGGGCGTCAGCCATATCCTGTTCAAGCCGTTTCCATTGGCGGAATTGGCCCGTGCAGTGCTTGATCTTCTGGGCAGGCAACGCGAACCCAAAGCGGGAGTGAGCACTTGCGAAGGCTTTGTCGAACGACGCCAGAGCAGGACCGAGAGTTTCCCGTTGCAGTTGTACGACGGTAGTTGGGTGCTGGCAGATCGCCGAAAAAGTACATCGGCCACCAAGGCGCCAGACGACGAACAATTGCTCACCGGGGAGTAGTGGCGCGACAAGACGTTTCGGCCTGCGCCGAAATGGCTCGCCGCGCCGACAGGGCCCAAAGCCCCGGGCGTTGGAGAGCAAGCCATGGACCGTCTATCCCTTGCCGTAGAACCGGCGCAACCGGAATGTGCACCGACTCGTTTCAGCAGTGAGCAACTGGCCCAGGCCCGGGCCCTGGCCACCAGTTCCGGCGAGCGGATGCTGGACGCCCTGGGGGGACTGTGCGAACTGGCTCCCATGCCCTTCATTCAATGCCTCGGCGTAACCCTGCACTACCCGGTGCTCGACACCGACAGCCTGTTCAATTCCACCCCGGTGTTCGACCGGGTCACCCTGGCTCAATGCCTCAAGCGCGAATTCACTCTGCTGCGTCATAACGATGCGGTCATCGGTGTGTTCGCCGACCCTTTCGACAGTGCGCGCCTGGCCTGGATCGATGAATGCCTGCAAGGCGCGCCGCTGTATCTGGTGCATGCCGATGACCTGAAGGCCTACCTGGCGCGTCACGAAGAAAGCTTCCATGCGGTGGAGTCGCTCAACGCCCAGAGCGACGCCGGCGCCGAGATCGATAACCTGCAAAGCCTGTCCCTGACCAGCATCAGCGAAGATTCCAGCGTTGTCGTCAAACTGGTCAACTCGACCCTGTACGACGCGCTGAAAATGCACGCCAGCGACATCCACCTCGGCACCACCGGCAGCGGCCTGGTGATCAAGTACCGGATCGACGGTGTGCTCAACAACATCAGCAAGATCCAGGGCAACGAATTCGCCGAACAAGTGATTTCCCGGGTCAAGGTCATGGCCGAACTGGACATCGGCGAAAAACGCGTGCCTCAGGATGGCCGCTTCAAGATCGGCATCAGCGGCCGGCAGATCGACTTCCGGGTGTCGATCATGCCGAGCATTTTTGGGGAAGACGCGGTGCTGCGGGTCCTCGATAAACAGGACCTGGCGGACAAGGTCTGCGGTGTGCAATTGCAGGCCCTGGGTTTTGAAGAAGAAACCTTGCGCCAGTTGCGACGGCTGGCCGCCGAACCCTATGGCATGGTGCTGGTGACCGGGCCGACCGGTAGCGGCAAGACCACCACCCTGTACGCGATGATCACCGAGATCAACCACGGCGTGGACAAGATCATCACCATTGAAGACCCGGTGGAGTATCAACTGCCGGGCGTGCTGCAGATCCCCGTCAACGAGAAGAAAGGCCTGACCTTCGCCCGGGGCCTGCGCTCGATCCTGCGCCATGACCCGGACAAGATCATGGTCGGTGAAATCCGCGACCCGGACACCGCACAGATCGCCGTGCAATCGGCGCTCACCGGTCACCTGGTGTTCACCACCATTCATGCCAACAACGTGTTCGACGTGATCGGCCGTTTCACCCAGATGGAAATCGATCCCTACAGCCTGGTCTCGGCTCTCAATGCCGTGCTGGCCCAGCGTTTGATCCGCCTGGTCTGCACCAGTTGCAGCAGCCCCTACAGCCCGACCCAAGAAGAACTGGAGGTCTCGGGGCTCGATCCGCAAAAGGTCGCTCACTACCAGTTCGTCCACGGCAAGGGCTGCGGGCATTGCCGGGGCACCGGTTATCGCGGGCGTAGCGCGATTGCCGAATTGCTGCATCTGGACGACGAATTGCGGCAAATGATCGTCGAGCGCCAGCCCATTTCGAAAATCAAGGCGCACGCCTGCAAGCGTGGCTTGCGACTGTTGCGCGAGTCGGCGCTGGAGATGGTGGAACAAGGCCGGACGACGCTCGAGGAGATCAATCGTGTCACTTTTATCTCGTGAGCAATTTGTCGCCGTGCTCGGCGCCAACGGTGTTGGCCTGGGGCAACGGCAGGGTGCTGCAACCCACTGGCTGGGCAGCGTCGGCTACATCGACGAAGGCTTCCAGGCCTGGACGGTGGCCCTCGATACCCTTGACCGCTTGCTGGCCGAACACAGCGTTGCCAGGGCGGAACTGACCGTGGTGATCTCCGGGCACTTCAGCCGCTATTGCCTGGTGCCCTGGAGTGAGCAGATCAGCAGCCCGGCCGAATTGCTCGGCTTCGCCCACCTGTGTTTCGAAGACCTCTACGGTGCCCCGACGCAGCCCTGGAGCCTGGTGCTCTCGGCCGAACCCGCCGGTTACGATCGCATCGCCACCGCGCTGCCACAGGACTTGCTCGAACGCCTGCGCGCCCTGGTCCGTGCTCGCGGTTTGCGCCTGCGTTCGGTGCAGCCGTATCTGATGGTGGCGTTCAACCATTTCGATAAAAGCTTTGAAGCCGGGGACTTCCTGTTCGTGGTCGCCGAACCGGTGCGCAGCGTGTTGCTGCTGGCCCGGGAAGGACGCTGGACCTCGGTGCGTTCGGTGGGCAGCAGCGACAGCGATGCCGCGCTGACCGCGCTGATCGGTCGTGAAAACCAGTTGCAGGCTTCCACCAGCGAACGGCCGTTGAATGTCTACCTGCATGCACCGGCGCGCATCGATTCGCCTCCCGACGTGCCCGGCGTGCAGCTGCGCAGCCTCGAAGAAGACCGGACAGCCGCACGCGATTGCCTGTACCTCATGTCTCGGGCGGTGGCCTGACATGCGCCCCCTGATGCTCGACTTTCAGCCGCGCCGCCGTGCAGGCCCCTTGGGCTGGAGCCTGCTGGCCGGTGGCGTGGTGCTGACATTGACTTGCCTGATGGTGCAACAGCACCTGAGCAACGAGGCCGAACAGCAGCAGGGGCATCTGCAAACCACGCAGCGAGTGCTCACCGGCGATACCGGCAGCAAACTCAGCCTGACCCCGGCGCAAATTCGCGAGCAGGCGCATAACCTGGCGGAAATGCGCAAGGTCTCCCAGCAGTTGCGCCGCCCCTGGGAGCGCCTGTTCGCCACCCTTGAAGCCATGCCGCGGGACAACATTGCGCTGCTGACCCTGACCCCGGACGCCCGCAAGGGCCAGGTGCGTATCAGCGCCGAGGCGCTGGACCTGGAAGCCATGCTCGATTTCCACCGTCGCCTCGAAGCCAGCGACGAGCTGTCCGACGTGTCGCTGCTGAGCCACGAAATTGTCGCCAACGTGCCGGAACACCCGGTGCAGTTCAACCTGTCGGCCACCTGGGAGATCGGCGATGCAAATCCATAAATTGATCGTCCACGAATACCTGCAAGGCCTGGGCGTTCCGGGGCTGGCAGGGATGACCATGCTGGTGCTGGCGCTGAGCTATGGCCTGGTAGGTTTGCTGCCGGACTGGGAGTCGCTGCAAAGTCTCAGCCAGCAGACTCGCGAAGCCACCGAGTACCTGGCCAAGGTCGAAGACGGCAGCGTGGCCGCACCGGTGGTGCCGCAGCGCCAGCTCGACGACTTCCGCAGCAAGTTGCCATCCCAGCCCCAGGCCACCGTGGCCATCGACAAGATCTATGCCCTGGCCGCCCAGGAGCGCATCACCTTGTCCCGGGGTGAATACTCCCTGGGCGTGGACCCCAAGACGCACCTGGCCCGTTATCAGATTCTGCTGCCGGTACGTGGCAGCTACCCGCAACTGCGGCGTTTCCTGCACGCCTTGCTCGGCCAGTTGCCGGCAGTGGTGCTCGAGGATGTGGAGCTTTCGCGCAAGAATATCGCCGATACCGACCTGACCGGGCGGATCCGCATGACCCTTTACCTGTCGAGGTCATGATGAATACCAAACGCGTGGCGGGTTGGGTGGCGTTCTTCGGTGTAGCGGCAGCGCTCGCCTGGCTCCCCGAATACTTCAATCAGGCCGACGACAGCGACCTTGCGGTGGCCACCGTGGCTACCCCAGTCAAGGGCAAGACCCCGGGCGCACCGACGGCTGCATCGAGTGCCGCTGCGCTGACGCCGATCAAGGACCTGAGCCCGGCAGGCGACCTGTTCGCCGCCCGCAGCTGGATAGCGGCGCCGGCCCCTGGCACCGTCACTGAACAACCGGTAGTCGTTACTCCGGTGGTGCAAGTCCCCACGGCACCACCGTTGCCCTTCCAGTTTGTCGGCAGGCTGCATGACCATTCCGATCTGCAGGTGTTCTTGCAGAGCGGCGAAAAAATATACGTCGTGCGCAAGGGGGATGTCATCGACGAAACCTGGCGGATCGAGCGGATTTCCGAGAAGGAACTGAGCCTGGTCTACCTGCCTCTGCGTTTGGCGCAGACTTTGTCTGTGGGGAGTACGGAATGAACAAATCCCGTTTGTTGATGAGCCTTTGTCTCTGCGCTGGGCTGGCCGCATGCAGTTCCGCGCAGCTCGCCAAGGATGAAGCTTCGGCCCTGATCGAATCGGGCCAGTACGAAGCCGGTCTGGCCCGCATCGAAGAGGGATTGCGGGAAAACCCTCGCGATACCGATTTGCACATGGCCCTCAACAACGGACGGGCCCTCGCCGTGAAGTCGCTGCTGAGCCAGGCCGACATGGACCGCACCCAGCGTAATTTCGCCGGGGCCCGCATGACTTACAGCCGGGTCTTGAATATCGAGCCGAACAACCGTCGCGCCCAGGACTCCCTGCGCCAGCTCGACTACCTGCGCAGCATGGATGAGAAACTCGAACTGGCCCGTGGCGACCTGCGTCGCGGTGACATCTACGGTGCCGACCGCCAGGTCAAGCAGATTCTCGAACTGGACCCGAAGAACGAAGGCGCCCTGGAACTGCAAGACAGCATCCGCCTGGTGCAGAGCCGCAACGTGGTGCAGTACCCCCAGCTGCGCACGCGCCTTGACCGGCCGGTGACTCTGGAATTTCGCGATGCCAACCTCAAGACCATTTTCGAAGTGCTGTCCCAGGTCGCCGGCCTGAACTTCATCTTCGACAAGGACCTGCGCCCGGACATGAAAGCCACGATCTTCGTACGTGACGTGCGTATCGAAGACGCCGTGGATCTGCTGCTGCAACAGAACCAGCTGCATCAGAAAGTGGTGAATGAAAACACCGTGCTGATCTACCCGGACTCGCCGCAGAAGATCAAGGATTACCAGGAACTGGTGATGCGTACCTTCTACCTGACCAGCATCGATGCCAACACGGCGTTGAACATGATCAAGACCATGCTCAAGACCCGCGACGTGTTCGTCGATGAGCGCCTCAACACCCTGACCATGCGCGATACCGGCGACGCGGTGCGCATGGCGGAAAAACTCCTGCAATCGCAGGACCAGTCCAACCCGGAAGTGGTGCTGGAAGTGGAAGTGATGGAAGTCGCCCGCCAGCGCATTCTCGACCTTGGCCTGCAATGGCCCAACACCTTTGGCGTGGTCAACAGCGACGGCTCGGCGGTGACCCTTCTCGATCAGCTAAAAGGCATCAACTCCGGCCGCATCACGATCTCGCCATCGCCCCAGGCCAAGATCAATGCCCAGGACAAGGACATCAACACCCTGGCCAGCCCTGTGATCCGGGTCAGCAACCGCGAACAGGCGCGCATCCACATCGGTCAGCGTGTGCCGATCATCAGCGCCACCTCGGTGCCTTCGACCCAGGGCCCGGTGATCACCGAAAGCGTGACCTACCTCGACGTCGGTCTGAAGCTCGAAGTGCAACCCATCGTGCACCTGAACAACGAAGTGGCGATCAAGATCGCGCTGGAAGTCAGTAACGCCACGCCGCTGACGCCGACCGCTCAGGGCACCATTCCGGTCCAGGTCGATACGCGCAACGCCCAGACCACTCTGCGCCTGCATGACGGAGAAACCCAGATCCTCGCCGGGCTGGTGCGCAACGACCATGGCAGCACCGGCAACAAGATCCCCGGCCTGGGTGACATTCCCGGCCTGGGTCGCCTGTTCGGCAGCAACAAGGACGACGTCAGCAAATCCGAACTGGTGTTGTCGATCACCCCACGGATCGTGCGCAACCTGCCGTACCAGAGCCCGTCGGACATGGAATTCCAGACCGGTACCGAAACCAGCATGCACATCCAGGCACCGGACCGTTCGATGAGCACGACGGTTCAGACCAACCCCATGAACGCACCGATCGCCACCACCGTTACCGTTGGGAAGCCTTGATCATGAACGCCTCGCAACGCGGTTTTACCCTGGTCGAAGTGGTGGTGACGCTCGCCTTGGTCGGCCTGCTGGCCGGCATGGCCGCACCGCTGACCGAGACCGTGGTGCGCCGGGGCAAAGAGCAGGACCTGCGGACCGCGCTGTACCAGATCCGCGATGCCATCGATGCTTACAAGCAGGCCTTCGACGCCGGCTACATCGAGAAGTCGATCGACAGCAGCGGCTACCCGCCGAACCTGCAAGTGTTGGTCGAGGGTGTGCGTGACACGCGCAGCCCCAAGGGCGCCAAGTTCTACTTCCTGCGGCGCATCCCCCGTGACCCGCTGGCAGTCGTCAAGCGTGACGACGAGGGCGGCTGGGGCCTGCGTTCCTATGACAGTTCGGCTGAGAACCCGCGGGAGGGCCAGGACGTCTTTGACGTTTACTCCAAGGCACGCGGCAAGGGTCTCAATGGCATCGCCTACCGAGAGTGGTGAGCATATGCGTCGGCAAAAGGGCTTTACCCTGATTGAACTGATGGTGGTCATGGCGATCATCGCGACCTTGATGACGATCGCCTTGCCACGCTACTTCGGCAGCCTGGAGGCCTCCAAGGAGACCACCCTGCGCCAGAGCCTGTCGTCCATGCGCGAGGCACTGGATCACTATTACGGGGACACCGGGCGTTATCCCGACTCCATCGAACAGCTGGTCGAACTGCGCTACCTGCGCAACCAGCCGCTGGATCCGATTGCCGAGCGCAAGGACACCTGGGTCATGGTCGCGCCACCGGATGGCGTGGCGGGCGGGGTGTCCGATATCAAGAGTGGGGCCAGCGGGAGGGCGCGCGATGGCAGCCTTTATTCCGAGTGGTAAACCTGCGAACCAGGATGGCTTTACCTACCTGGGTGTGCTGTTTCTGATCGTCGTGCTGGGCATGGGCCTGGCCAGTGCCGGCGAGTTGTGGGCCACCGCTTCTCGCCGTGATCGGGAAATGCAGTTGCTCTGGGCCGGTACGCAGTATGCCCAGGCGTTGCGCAGCTATCACCGCAGTTCACCCGGTATGGCCCAGTATCCGAAAGAGCTCAAGGACCTGTTGCAGGACGAGCGTTTCCCGACGGCCAGGCATCACCTGCGGCAGTTGTACCCGGAGCCGATGACGGGTGGCGAGTGGGAGCTGATGCGCGATTTGGACGGGCGGATCAGCGGTGTGTATTGCCCGTCCGAGCAGAAGCCGCTCAAGCAAGAGAACTTCCCCAGCCAGTGGGCGGACTTCAAGGGCATGGCCAGTTACAAGGACTGGCAGTTCGTGGCCGAGAAAGTCGTTCTCGATGGCACCGACGGGCCGCCGAAAGAACAGTCCACCGGGCCCCAGGCATTGCAGCCTTGAACCTCGGGAGCGGGTTTGACAGGCAACACATTTCCGCCAAATGTACCCGGTCCAATTGTGGGAGCGGGCTTGCTCCGGGCGGCGTTCCGACGAAGGCGGCCTGACAGCCGACCTGTCTTTTGTTGACCGTGTACATATCCATTGCTGCGGTAACGGCGGCTTATGGTTTCGCCCTTACGGCGAGTCACTTTTTTTACAAGCGCCTAAAAAAAGTAACCAAAAAAACGCTCGCCCCGAACGTACGGCCCCTCGAGTTCGACTGCGTCGAACGGCGCTGCGCGCCAATCCCCGGATAAACACCTCCACTCAGCCTTCCGAGGGGGCGGGTGGATCAAGATCAAGAGCTGCAGGCGAGCTAACGCTCGGCCTGATGAGTGGTGAAAAGCGTGGGTGTACGCCGACTTGCCTTTGCTCTTCTGTGGGAGCGAGCTTGCTCGCGATGACGGCCTGCCAGCCGACCAATTTCTTTCGAATGTACCCAGCCCAACTGTGGGAGCGGGCTTGCCCGCGAAGGCGGCCTGACAGCCGACCAACCTCTTGCAGTCATACCCGGATCAACTGTGGGAGCGAGCTTGCTCGCGATGGCGGCCTTACAACCAATGATAATCCTTTGGTTCATACCAACAATGTGGCGAGGGAGCTTGCTCCCGCTCGGCTGCGCAGCAGTCGCAAATCCATTCAGCGGGGGCTGACTCGCAAACCGCACTGTCTGATCTCGGGGCCGCTTCGCAGCCCAGCGGGAGCAAGCTCCCTCGCCACAGGATTTGTGTACGCCCTTCAGACGTTTTCCAGCATCGTGATCAACTGCTCCGGCCACACCGTTTCTCGGGTCTCTCGCAGTTCGGCTACGGACCACCATTTATGGTCCGCCATTACCCGGACTTCGTTAGCCGTCCATCCCTCACGGGACAGGCGTTCACTGTCGGTATGAACCACAAAATACCGTTCAACCGACAGCACCGTTTCACCACTGGGCAGCATCATCGGAAAACGCCGCTCTGCAACGCTGGCTCCCACGGCAGCGACATTCAGTCCGGTTTCTTCAAACAGTTCACGAACCGCCGCAGCCTCGAAGGATTCTCCTTGCTCAAGACCTCCACCGGGTGTCGCCCAGTGGCTTTGGCCAGCGAGGGCATCGTTTTTGTGTTGGAAGTGAAACAGCAGAACCTGTTGCGAGGGATTGATCACCAGCAGTCTGGCGGAACTGCGCTGGCGCATTTTTTCTTTCCATAGAGTGCCGCGAATCGCAGCTTTCACTGCGGTTCGCGACGGTAAAGCTCATGTCGGCATTTCTACACCGAATTAGTTACGCAACGACTCGATAACACGGCACATAAGCCGCGCCGCCCGGCAGTTTCATGCGGTGCTGGGCGACGAAGGCTTTGAGCAGCAGGTCCAGCGGTTGCATGATCGCCGCGTCGCCACGGATCTGGTACGGCCCGTGGTCTTCGATCAGGCGGATGCCCTTGTCCTTGACGTTACCGGCGACGATGCCGGAGAACGCACGGCGCAGGTTGGCCGCCAGTTCGTGGGCGGGCAGGTCGAGGCTCAGTTTCAGGTTGGCCATGTTTTCGTGGGTCGGGTCGAACGGGCGCTGGAAGCCTTCGTCGATTTTCAGCAGCCAGTTGAAGTGGAACGCATCGTTGCGCTCGCGGCGGAACTGCTTGACCGCCTTGAGGCCCTGGGTCATTTGTCGCGCCACTTCGGCCGGGTCATCGATGATGATCTGGTAGTGCTGCTTGGCGGCGTCGCCCAGGGTGGCACCGACGAACGCGTCCAGTTGTTCCAGGTACGGCGCAGCGTGTTTCGGCCCGGTGAGGATGACCGGGAAGGGCAGGCCTTCATTGCCCGGATGCATCAGGATGCCCAGCAGGTACAGGAACTCTTCGGCCGTACCGGCGCCGCCGGGGAAGATGATGATGCCGTGGCCGACGCGGACGAAGGCTTCCAGGCGCTTTTCGATGTCCGGCAGGATCACCAGTTCGTTGACGATCGGGTTCGGCGCTTCGGCGGCGATGATCCCGGGTTCCGTCAGGCCCAGGTAGCGGCCGCCGTGGATGCGTTGCTTGGCGTGGGCGATGGTCGCGCCTTTCATCGGGCCTTTCATCACACCGGGGCCGCAACCGGTGCAGATGTCCAGGCTGCGCAGGCCCAGTTCGTGGCCGACTTTCTTGGTGTATTTGTATTCTTCGGTGTTGATCGAGTGCCCGCCCCAGCACACCACAATCCTCGGCTCGACCCCGGGACGCAGGGTGCGGGCGTTGCGCAGCAGGTGGAAGACGTAGTCGCTGATGCCCTGGGAGGTGCTCAAATCGATGCGTTGGCTGTCGAGTTCATTTTCGGTGTAGACGATGTCGCGCAGGGCGCTGAACAGCATTTCCCGGGTGCTGGCGATCATTTCGCCGTCGACGAAGGCGTCGGCCGGGGCGTTCAGCAATTCCAGGCGCACGCCGCGGTCCTGCTGGTGAATGCGGATTTCAAAATCCTTGTAGGCTTCAAGGATAGTCTTGGCGTTGTCGACATGGGCGCCGGTGTTGAGGATGGCCAGGGCGCACTGGCGGAAGAGGGTGTAGGTGCTGCCGGAACCGGCTTCGCTCAATTGCTGGACTTCCCGTTGCGAGAGCGTTTCCAGGCTGCCTTTGGGACTGACGGAGGCGTTGATAACTTGGCGTTGGGTCATTCAATGATCCTTAAAACGATGTCATTCACACAGCAACTACGAATGGCATCCGAATAATGTGTATTCATGAAAGAAGATGGCACGAACTGCGCGGTCTTGCCACGTCCCCCGCTTGACGATGAAAAGATGAAAAGGCGCCCCAGCATAGCTAAATCCCGCGCAGAGGCGATAATGGCCCGCTGTCTTTTTGCCTCAGACCCCTTTCAAGCTCAGGAAACCCGACGCAATGTTCGAAATCCAGCCGATGAACGCCCAGACCTACCGGCAACAGACACGGCGTAGCACGCTCATCATTGCCCTGATCTTTCTGGCGCTGGCGATGGTGCTGTCCACGGCGGCGGTGGCCCTGTTCGGCACGCCGGGGGGCGACAACCTGCGCTTCAACATTGGTGGCGTGTTTGTTGCGGTGCTGGCAATGGCGGCGTTGATGCGCAAAGTGTTCTGGCGCCAGGAGTGGATGGCGCCGGCGGTCTACAGTTGGCAACTCAAGCGCAGCCTGATGAGCGTTACCAATGTCATGCATCATGTAACGGCGGCCGTGGAAAAGGGTGATCCGGTGGCGATGAAGCTGTTGCGTTTCTACCATTTGGGGTTGAACCAGATGCATCAGCTCGATGGCAACTCCAGCGACCATGGCCAGCTGCTCCGCGAAATGGATCAGCACAGGGAACGAATGCAGGCGCTGGGCATCGATACCGAACAGACGCGGCTGGATCCGGCATGGCTGGAGGCGGTAAAGCCGGCCAGGGGCTAACATCATGGCGAGCCTGGATCAGGCATAGTAAGCAAACGCGGCGATCAGGAAGGCTCGTCCGTCATAGACCCTCAGGGAGCAACATGGGACAACCATCGATCCACGATCATATTGAAATGCTCCGGCCAGTCGTGCCCCGTCTCAAGGTCCGCTCGGCGGTGATCCTGCTGGTGGCGGTGTGCCTGTCGATGGTGGTTATCGTGATCTGGGAAGCCTGGAGCTCTCGCCAGTACCGCCTGCATGACAAGGAAGTGGCGATGTCCAACCTTGCGCAGACCCTGGCATCGCAAGCGCAGGCCACGATCAAGCAGGCCGACACGCTGCTGTTCACCCTGGTCGATCGTCTGGAACACGACGGCGTGGATAAATCCCGGCTGCCGCTATTGCTCAACGCCCAGCGCAGTGAGTTGAGCCAACTCCATGGTGTCTTTGTTTTCGACGAAAATGGGCAGTGGGTCGCCAATTCCAATGGCGCCGGCCAGACCGGTGTCAACAATTCCGACCGCGAATACTTCATCTTCCATCGCGATAACCCCAGCCGGGGGCCGCACATCGGGCCGTCGATCAAGAGCCGTTCGAGCGGTGAATGGATCGTGACGGTTTCGCGCCGGGTCAATCATCCCGACGGCAGCTTTGCCGGGGTGGCGCTGGCGTCAATCTACCTCAGCCATTTCCTGCAGCTCTACGACAGCATCGACATGGGCAGTAACGGCGTGATCAACCTGATCGCCGACAATGCCAGCGTTGTCATTCGCCGACCCTTCAAGGAGGCGGACATCGGCACCAGCCTCGCCAAAAGTCCGTTGTTCACCCAGTTGTTGCCAAAGGGTGACGCGGGTACGGCCACGATCAAGTCGATCATCGACGGTGTCGAGCGGGTAATAGGGTATCGCCGGGTCGAGGGTTATCCGCTGATCGTTTTTACCGCGTTGAACAAGGATGAAGTGCTCGGCAGCTGGCGCAAGGAGACGCTGCTCAGCACCGGCATCGTCACGCTGTTGCTGGGTTTTATCGGGGTACTGGGGTTTCGCCTGATCAAGCTGATGAGGCAGCAGAACCTGGTGCAGGTCGAGTTGCTGGACACCCAGGACAAGCTGCTGGAGGTCAATCGCAACCTCGAAGGCCTGGCCCTCAAGGACGCACTGACGGGGCTGGCCAACCGTCGTCAGCTCGACGCTTTCATCGATGCCGAAATGGGCCGTGCCCGACGCAACCAGTCCGAATTGGCTTTGCTGATGATTGATGTCGATCATTTCAAACCCTTCAACGACCGCTACGGCCACCTGGTCGGTGATGAGTGTCTGCGCAAGGTCAGTGCGATCATCACGGAAAACATCAAGCGCCCCGGTGACCTGGCCGCCCGCTATGGTGGCGAAGAGTTTGCCGTGGTGCTGCCCGGCACCGACTACGTGGGGGCATTTCTGGTGGCGGAGAAAATCCGCCGCGCGGTACTGCAGGCCGACATTGCCCACAGTGACAGCCCGGAAGGTAGCGTAACCGTCAGCGTCGGCGTGTGTGCCAGCAATGCCGCGTCCCAGATCCGCCCCGAAGACCTGATCGGTGCGGCAGACAAGGCGCTATATGTGGCCAAGGCCAGTGGGCGCAATATGAGCGTGATTGCCAACTGAGGGGCGGGCGCCAGTCTAACCGGTCCGTTCCCTGGACCAGCCACCAGCCCAGGACGCGACCGTCGGGTGGTTGAAGATTCAGGCGGCCCATCGCTTGATCAATCGAAGATAGACCAGCACATTGATCAGCAACACCACGGCGCCCAATCCCAACTGAATGTCGGGGGTCAGTCCCGCCGGGTAAATCACCGGCCAAATGTAATGCTCGACGAACCCACCGCCATAGCCGGTTTGCCCGGCTTCATGGCGCATGTGGTTTTCCCAGTCGGTCAGCGGGCAGGGCAGGTGGAAGAATTCCACCGCCATACCCCACAACGCAGCGGGCGGATGCCACCAGATCAGGTGGCGCCATTTGAGCACCAGCAACCCGCCGAACAACACGAACACAATGAACAGCAAGTGGAACAGCATCAGCCCATCGGCGGCGATTCGGTACAGCATGTCGGTGCCCCTGAAGGCTGAACGAATCGCTCCATGGTACTCGGGCCGCAGGCCGGCGCTCTATCGATGGTCGCGATCCAATGCCCTGAGCACGTCCTTCAAATGCTCGGTCATCGATTCACTGCTGCGTTGCATGGGCGCGCGCAGTTCGTCTCCGATCAAGCCTTGCAGGGCCAGGGCGGTTTTCACCGGGGCGGGGTTGGGCTCCAGGAACAGGCTATTGATCAGCGCCAGCAAACGGAAAAACGTGGCGCGGCCCTCAGCCAATTGGTTGTCGCGGATCTGCCGGTACAACTGCACGAACAGTTCCGGATGGACATGCGCCGACGCGGCAATCGCGCCTTTGGCGCCCAGGCACAGGGCGTTGAAGATCTGGTTGTCTTCGCCGCACAGCACGTCGACAAGGCCGCTATTGAGCAGGGCGAGGGTGTTCGAAAAATTGCCGCCGCAATCCTTGATGGCGACGATCCGTTCGTGGGCGACGATGTTGAGCAGGGTCGCCTGTTCGAAGGCCACGCCGGTACGGTAAGGGATGTCGTAAAGGATCAGCGCAACGCTGGAGGCATCGGCGACCGTGCGGAAAAACGCCTCGAGGCCGGCCTGGGAGGGGCGGATGTAATACGGCGCCGGCACCAGCAGGCCAGCCACCGGGCGCTTGAGGATCTCGCTCTGGAACTGCAACATCTCGGTCAGGTTGTTACCGGCCAGGCCCATGACCACCCGTTGCGCCGGCACCAGCTCCAGCACCGCATCGAGCACCGCCAGTTGCTCATGCTTGCCCATCGCCGCCGGTTCGCCGGTGGTGCCGCAAACGATGAGGCCGTCGACGCCTTTTTCCAGCAGATGGCTGACCAGCCGGCGCAAGCCGACGAAATCGATGGCGCCGTTGTGGAAGGGTGTGACCAGTGGAACCCAGATACCTTGAAACGCTGACATGCACTTTCTCCTGATGGTTGACCGATTTCGTCACCGTCAGGGGCATGGAAGGAGAGTAAGCAAGGGGAGGGTGGTCCGTCGCGCTCAATGTCCTGTCAGCTCATCTGACGGGACAGCGCGCCCCGGTCACATGAGCGACTGTTTCTTCGATTTGAGGGCGTGCGCAACGCAACCTTGCGCCTTGGCAATCAAGCCAATGACGGAAGAGTCGAGATTGAAGGTTGCGGACATACTTGCTTACATCCTGAGTGAGGCGCCCAGTTTTAAAAGCCGGAGCGCCATTTGTCAATCACGAAAATCAGCGTACTCGGCGCGCATCCGGCCATTGTGCTTGGCCTTGTAGAGCAGATGATCGACCTGTTCGACGAATTCCAGGGCCGTCGCATGCATCGACGCCAGGGTGGTGCCGACGCCGAGGCTGATACTCAGCAGCTTCGACACGTTCGAGAATTCATGGGGGATCTGTTGCTGGCGAATCAGGTGCAGGCATTTGTGCGCCACCAGCCGCGCAGACTCGGCATCGGTTTCCGGCAGCAGCCAGACAAATTCTTCACCGCCGATCCGCGCGATGAAGTCCCGTGGCCGGTTGGCCGCCAGGGACAAGGTTTGCGCGACGCGGCGCAGGCATTCGTCGCCCTTGATGTGGCCGTAATGGTCGTTGTACTGCTTGAAGTAGTCGATATCCAGCACGATCACCGACAACGGCAAGCCGGTGCGCTGGGCCGTGTTCCACTCGCGCTCGAGCACTGTGTCGAACATGCGCCGGTTGGCGATGCCGGTCAGGCCGTCCTGGAAGGAGTACTCCTCAAGCTGCTTTTGCAGGCGGATCAGGTGCTCTTCGGTTTTCTTGCGCTCGCTGATATCGAACATGAAACCCACCAGCGCCTCGACTTCGCCGTCCTTGCGCACCACATGCACCACATCGCGGATCCAGACGTACTCGCCGCTTTCGGTGAGTGCGCGATAGTCGGCCTCGTGATCGATACCGGCGCGCGACTGCGAGACACAGAAGTCCATCACGTAGTCGCGGTCATCCGGGTGCATGCGCTCGACCCAGTCATTGACCGAGGCCCAGCTGTGCTGCTTCCAGCCCAGCAGCTCTTCGATCTGTGGCCCGATGTAGCTGAACGTCATGGTTTTCCAGTCGATGCGCCAGGGAATCGCCCGGGTTGACTCCAGCAGGGTTTTATAAACGTCGCTGTCGGTTTCCACTGAACTCATGAAGGGCCTGCCTCGAGGAAAATGCAGGGCCATCATGTTGCTAGCACTTTGGCGAATCAAGCGGGCAGCCGATGAATGGCACGCCGCGTATCAGTGAGCAAGATTGTTCAAGCCTTCGGCAGCGACTGCTGGCACAGTCCGGGGTCTTTCCCTGTCTGTAGAATGTTATGTCCAACTCAATCATGCCGCGCAGTGCCTTTTTGCGTGGCGCAGCGGCGATCATGCCGTTGTCCCTGGCCACCGCGCCCTGGGGTTTGCTGGCCGGTTCCATGGCCATCGAAGCCAATCTCACGCCCCTGCAAGGCCAGGGCCTGTCGAGCATTGTGTTTGCCGGTGCGGCGCAACTGGTGGCCATCGGCATGCTCAAGGGCGGGGCCGGGATCTTTTCGATCCTGCTGACCACGTTGCTGCTGACTTCGCAGCATTTGCTCTACGGAATGAGCATGCGCTCGGTCATTTCGCCCTTGCCGGGGCGCTGGCGCGCGGGCCTGGGGTTCTTGCTCACCGATGAGTTGTTCGCCCTGACCAGCCAGCACGACAAACAGCAGTTCAACCGCTGGTACGCCCTGGGTGTGGGCCTGACGTTCTACATCGCCTGGAACCTGTTCACCCTGGCGGGCATTGTGCTTGGCAGCAGTATTCCCGGCCTTGAACACCTGGGCCTGGACTTCTCCATCGCGGCGACCTTCATCGCCCTGATCACCCCGGTGGTGCGCAATGTGCCGACCGTGGTGTGTGTGGCGGTGTCGCTGTTCTGTTCGGTACTGTTCAGCTACTGGCAATGGGGCTCGGCGCTGGTGCTGTCGGGACTGGCGGGCATGACCGCCGGGTTTGTCTGCAATAAATTCTACGGTGGCCGCATATGATGGTCTGGGCAGTGATTATCGGAATGGGCGTGTTGGTGTTCCTCAACCGCTATGTTTTTCTGGAACCGCGACTGCCGCTACGCTTGAGTAGCAATGCCCGGCAGTTCCTGGGGTTTGCCGTACCGGGCATGTTGACCGCCATCTGCGGGCCGATTGTGTTCATGCCGGAAAAACAGCTGAATCTGCACTGGGACAATCCCTATCTGATCAGTTCGCTGGTGGCTGTCGTCCTGGTGCTCTACACCCGTAATACGTTGCTCAGCATGCTGTTGAGCATGGGCTTCTTCTTTTTGCTGCGCTGGTGGCTTTGAGCGGGGCAGGGGAACTGATCTAAGCTTAAGTTGATGACCGATCCCTTCAGGAAGAGAGGTGAACATGGCCAATGAACCCAAGCAACCGGACCTGGAAGAAGACGAGGACGAACCCACGGAAGAAGAGATTGAGCAACAGAAGCGTTCGATACCGGACTGGAAGCATCCTGACGACGGTAAGGAACTGTCAGAGCCTGATCGCAAGTTCTGACCGGCACGGGAATACAACGAAGCCCCGCCTTTGAGCGGGGCTTTGTCGTTATTGACAGGTTCATGGAACTTCCTTGATCAGCGCGGCGCCCTGGTTCCTGACATTGCCAACGGCCCTGTCAACCTTGTACCACTCGAACACATCACTGACCTCGCCCTGGGATAACGCCATTTCCTCGGCTCGTTCCTTGGGCGTGGCAGGGTCCAGCCATTCCCGCGCCAGCTCGGGCGAGAACACCACCGGTCGGCGGTCATGCACGTCAAGCAGGCCGCCTGCGCTGTCGGCCGTCAGGATGACGAAACCGTCGTGCTCCCTGTGAGGCGCTCCGCCGATGGGGTACTGGCCGATGGCCGCGCAGAAAGCCGGGGCGCGATTGCGTCGTCGAATCAACCACGGTTGTTTGTTGCCGTCGCCGGCGTCGACCCATTCGAACCAGTTATCAATCGGGCAGATCGCGCGATGGGGCCAGATCGCCCGGAAGTACGGGCCGTGGGCGACTTTCTCGACCCGGGCATTGACCGGCTCCGTGCGATCCGTTGCCCAGTGCGGTCGCCAACCCCAACGCACGGCGTCAGCGTGCAGCCGCTCGTTCTCCATGTGCAGCAGGGCGAGTTGCGTGGTGGGGGCGGCGTTATAGTGCCCCAAGGGTTCGTTGCCGACGTGATTGATCAGCGCGTCGGGGATGCTCAGCACCGCTACGAAGTCGTGGATTCCACGGTATTGCGACAGTCGTCCGCACATGGCCTGACACTCCGGTTAAGACGCTCCGACCGAAGCTTTGAGTTTAGTAGCTCGTGACGAAACGGGCCTGGCAAGCACCGGAACCAAACCCTGTGTACCCTATCCAACCTCGACCCGTCGTCTCGATGCGGGCCGACGACGGATGAGCGATCGACGGATCCTTGCCCTTTGAAGTATCGACCGTGATGGTCTGGCCCAAGGCAAAAGATGAAACCATTGTTCAAGTGTTTAACGGTGTGTGCCCTGGCAGTGGGTCTGCTGGGCTGTATCGCCGCACCGATCGAAATGACTCCCCGGACCGAACAGCGTTTGCAGGCGCAACCCCCCATCCGGTTTCTGCTGACCTTCGATGACGGTCCCAGTGCATCGAGCTGGTGGAACCCGACCGTCACGGTATTGGAGAGCCTGGCGCGAAATCCGCTGCAGCCGGACATCAAGGCCGTGTTCTTCGTGCAAACCCGCGCTCCGCGAGCCGGTGGCAGCGAATTGGGCCGGGACATCATGCGTCGTGAACATGCCGAAGGTCATATCCTGGGCTTTCACACGGCGACACCCTGGCACACCAATCATCGCTCCCTTGACCCGCCAGCGTTGGAGCAGGCCCTCACCGATGGCAGCGCCGACATCGCCGCGATTACCGGCGCCCGGCCAACCCTGCTGCGCCCGCCATTCTGGAACTACGACAAGCGTACCTTCGCCGCTTATCAGCAGCATGGCCTGCATGTACTGCTGACAGATTTGAGCGCCAATGACGGCAAGATCTGGGGCTTCAATGCCAGCCCCCGGCGCCGGTCGCACATGCTGCGTTCGATGTCCGAAGTTCGCGAACGCATTGCCCTCGGTGAATTGCCGGTGGTCGATGGCGTGATTCCGGTGGTGGTGACCTTCCACGACCTCAACCGCTATACCGCCCGGCATACCCGTGAGTACCTGCAGATTCTGCTCGACAGCGCCCGGGAGACCGGGGTGAAAACCGCCGACAAGCCGTTTTACGACGATCAGGCCGCGCTACAGCGGGCGGCCATGGCACGAACCGTGCGCGACGGTTCGCAGCCGGTCGAATTGCCGGGGTTCTGGAACTGGATCTGGGGGGGTAATTCCCACTGAAAGGCCGGAAATGCGAGGGGTATAACAAAATTGACGGCAATTTACTGGCGCAAAATCGGCAAAGTGTAACTATGCTGAAACGGCTCCAATCGAATTGACTGTCGCCCGAGGGACCGGCCATGCTTCCGATTTCAGTGCTTTGCAACATCGTAGAGTCCGGTTTTGAGCCGCTGTCGTGCGAGTGCACGGAGAATCTCGGACTGCTGCGCATCGAAGTCTGCGACCCCGTCACCAAGCGAGTGGAGCTGTTGATCAGCGGCGTGTCGACGGCGGAGCTGACCAGCGTGCGCGCCATTTCTGACTTTGTCGGCGAATTGCGTACCGAGATGAAGGCGGGGCGCCGGGCGTTTGCCGGCTGATTGTTGTCAGCCTCGCGGCAACAGCTCATCAATCATCCGCAAACAATGGTTCAACCCCGGCGAGACATCGCCCACCCGTCGGCTGAGAATGATCGGCGAAGTGGCGTTGTCCTCCAGCAGCGGGGTGAAGCCGATGTCGTCGCGGTGCAGCAACTGCACCGAGGCCGGTACCAGCGTGACCCCGATTCCTGCCCCCACCAGCCCGATCGCCGTTTGCAGTTCGTTGGTCCATTGCGCGACGTGGATGCTCACGCCGTAGGATTCGAACAGGGCAATCACATGGTCGGCGTAACTCGGCCGTGGATTGCCGGGGTACAGCACAAAGGGTTCCCTGGCCAGATCCCGCAGGCTGATGGGCCCTGCAAGTAATGGATGACCGGCGGGCAGGGCGGCGACCAGGCGGTCCTCGGTGAGCACGGTCTGGATGATGGCCGGGTCGTCGATACGGATCCGGCCGAAACCGATGTCGATGCGCCCGGCCTTCAACGCCTGCACCTGTTGCAGGGTGGTCATTTCCGAAAGCCCCAGCTCCAGTTCCAGCGGTTCTCCACTGCGTAACCGCCGGATCAGTTCCGGCAGCACGCCGTACAGTGTCGACGGCGCAAAACCGATACCCAGCCAGGTTTTCTCACCCAGCCCGATGCGGCGTGTGTTGTCGCAGACCTTGTTCAGTTGTTCGAGCAGGGCGGTGGAGTGTTCATGGAAAAACCGCCCGGCGTCGGTCAGCTTCAGCGGCCGGCCGCGCTCGAGCAGCATCACCCCCAATTCGTCCTCCAGCTGCTGGATCTGCCGGCTCAAGGGCGGCTGGGCGATGTGCAGCAACTCGGCCGCGCGGGTGAAGTTGAGGGTTTGAGCCAATACCTGGAAGTAACGCAGGTGCCGCAGTTCCATGGAGCCTCCAGTCAATCAGTTGCATACCTTTAAGGTATCAAGTCAGACCAATTCTATATTGGCTTCAGGAAAAAAGCCGTACGAGAATCGATTCCAGAACTTCAAGAACCTGACGGGTATCGAAATGCTTGCAACAGCCATTGAGTCGATCGAGACGATCATCGTCGATCTGCCGACCATCCGCCCGCACAAGCTGGCGATGCACACCATGCAGAACCAGACCCTGGTGATCATCCGCGTGCGTTGCGCCGACGGCATCGAAGGCATCGGCGAATCCACCACCATCGGTGGCCTGGCCTACGGCAATGAAAGCCCGGACAGCATCAAGACCAACATCGACACGCATTTCGCACCGCTGTTGATCGGCCAGGACAGCAACAACGTCAACGCGGCCATGTTGCGCCTGGAGCGCAGCATTCGCGGCAACACCTTCGCCAAATCCGGTATCGAAACCGCACTGCTCGATGCCTTGGGCAAACGCCTCGGTCTGCCGGTCAGCGAATTGCTCGGCGGCCGTGTTCGCGATGCACTGCCGGTGGCCTGGACCCTGGCCAGCGGCGACACCGAAAAAGACATCGCCGAAGCGGAAAAAATGCTCGACCTGCGTCGCCACCGCATCTTCAAACTGAAGATCGGTGCCGGTGAGGTCAACCGCGACCTGGCCCACGTCATCGCCATCAAGAAAGCCTTGGGTGACCGCGCCAGTGTGCGGGTTGACGTCAATCAGGCCTGGGACGAAGCGGTCGCGCTGCGGGCCTGCCGGATTCTCGGCACCAACGGCATCGACCTGATCGAACAACCGATCTCGCGCAACAACCGCGCCGGCATGGCTCGCCTCAACGCCATGAGCCCGGCGCCGATCATGGCCGACGAATCCATCGAATGCGTGGAAGATGCGTTCAATCTGGCCCGCGAAGGCGCGGCTTCGGTGTTCGCCCTAAAGATCGCCAAGAATGGTGGCCCCCGTGCCGTATTGCGCACCGCCTCGATCGCCGAAGCGGCCGGCATCGCCCTGTACGGCGGCACCATGCTTGAAGGCGGCCTGGGCACCATGGCCTCGGCCCATGCCTTCGTCACCCTGAACAAACTGGCGTGGGACACCGAACTGTTCGGCCCGCTGTTGCTGACCGAAGACATTCTCAGCGAACCGCTGGTGTATCGCGATTTTGAACTGCACGTGCCGAACACCCCGGGTCTGGGCCTGAGCCTGGATGAAGAGCGCCTGGCGTTCTTCCGCCGCGACAAGACCATTCATCAAGCCTGAGGAGAGCATTATGCTGTTCCACGTAAAAATGACCGTGAACCTGCCGGTCGACATGAATCCCGAAGCGGCAACCAAACTCAAGGCTGACGAAAAAGCCCTGGCCCAGCGTCTGCAAGAGCAGGGCAAGTGGCGCCACCTGTGGCGCATCGCGGGGCACTACGCCAACTACAGCGTGTTCGATGTCGACAGCGTTCAGGAACTGCATGACCTGCTGATGCAATTGCCACTGTTTCCGTACATGGCCATCGAGATCGATGCGATGTGCCGGCATCCTTCTTCCATCCGTGACGATGACCGCTGAGCCCAGCCTGTTCAGCGCGCTACGCTAATAATTACAAGATGAGGAACCCAGAATGAACGTCAAGATTTCCCACACTGCCGAAGTCCAGAAATTTCTCGAAGAGGCCAGCGGCCTGCTCAACGACGCCGGCGACCCACGGACCAAGGCACTGGTCTACCGCATCCTGCGTGATTCGGTGAACATCATCGAAGACCTGGCGGTGACCCCGGAAGAGTTCTGGAAAGCCGTCAACTACCTCAACGTGCTGGGCGCGCGCCAGGAAGCCGGGCTGGTGGTGGCCGGTCTCGGTCTGGAGCACTACCTCGACCTGCTGATGGACGCCGAAGACGAGCAGGCCGGCAAGTCCGGCGGCACGCCGCGTACCATCGAAGGTCCACTGTACGTGGCGGGCGCGCCGCTGTCGGAAGGCGAAGCACGTCTGGATGACGGCGTCGATCCGGGTGTGACCCTGTTCATGCAAGGCCGCGTATTCAACACCGCTGGCGAACCTTTGGCCGGCGCCGTGGTAGACGTCTGGCACGCAAACACAGGCGGTACCTACTCATACTTCGATACCACGCAGTCGGAATTCAACCTGCGTCGCCGCATCGTTACCGACGCCGAAGGCCGCTATCGTTTTCGCAGCATCGTGCCGTCGGGCTACGGCTGCCCACCGGACGGTCCGACCCAGCAACTGCTCGATCAACTGGGCCGTCATGGCCAGCGCCCGGCGCACGTACACTTCTTCATTTCCGCGCCGGATCATCGCCACCTGACCACCCAGATCAACCTGGATGGCGAGAAGTACCTGCATGACGATTTCGCCTACGCCACCCGTGATGAGCTGATCGCCAAGATCACCTTCAGCGATGATCAGCAGCGTGCGGCGGCCCACGGTGTGAGCGGACGCTTTGCCGAAATCGAATTCGATTTCACCCTGCAGTCCTCGGCCCAGCCTGAAGAACAGCAGCGCCACGAGCGAGTTCGCGCACTGGAAGACTGATCGCACGACCCTGTGGGATCACCACACTGTGGGAGCGAGCTTGCTCGCGATAGCGGTTTAACATTCAACATCCATGTTGACTGGCACTCCGTCATCGCGAGCAAGCTCGCTCCCACAAGGTCTTGCGATAACACATCGATGCGAGCACTGTTCTGGAATGATCCGACGCAACCTATAACAACAACGAGAGTGACCTGATGATGCAAGCGCAACTGTTGAGTCAGCGTAGCCGGGTGTTCGACCATGCCGACCCGTACGCGGTGTCGGGCTACGTCAATCAGCATGTCGGTAACCACTGCATTCTCATGCCCCGCGCCGGCAGCCCGCTGGCCAGTCTCGATCATCGCAAGTTCGCCAGCCTCGACCTGTGCCGCATCAGCTACGGCGCCAGTGTGCGCGTGACGTCCGGTGCGCTGGACAGCATTTATCACCTGCAAGTGCTGCTGCGCGGCAATTGCCTGTGGCGCGGCCACGGCCAGGAGCATTACTTCGCCCCCGGCGAGTTGCTGCTGATCAATCCCGACGATCCGGTGGACCTGACGTACTCCGACGATTGCGAAAAATTCATCCTCAAGGTCCCGACCCGCTTGTTTGAATCGGTCTGCGATGAGCAGCGCTGGCGCTATCCGGGGCAGGGTGTGCGGTTTCTGGAAAACCGTTATCAGCTCAATGAACTGGAAGGTTTCGTCAACCTGTTGGGGATGATTTGCCAAGAGGCCGAGTCCACCGAGCAGATCCCCAGGGTGCAGGAGCATTACACGCAGATCATCGTCAGCAAGATGCTCAGCCTGATGAAAACCAATGTCTGCCGCCTCGAACTGGGCTCGCAGACGGCCACGTTCGAAGCGATTGCCGATTACATCGCCAATAACCTCAAGCAGGACATCGACAGCGAAGAGCTGGCGCGCCAGGCGCACATGAGCCTGCGCTCACTGTATGGCCTGTTCGAGCGCAATGCCGGCCTTACGCCGAAAAACTACCTGCGCCAGAAACGCCTGGAACGCATCAACGCCTGCCTGAGCGACCCGACCTGCAACGTGCGCAACGTCACCGAAGTGGCGATGGACTACGGGTTCCTGCACCTGGGCCGGTTCTCCGACAGCTACCGCAGGCAGTTCGGCGAGTTGCCGTCCGATACCCTCAAGCGTCGTCACTGAATCAATATTCCCTGTAGGAGCTACCGAAGGCTGCGATCTTTTGATTTTGTTTTTTAAGACAAGATCAACGGATCGCAGCCTTGGGCAGCTCCTACGGGCTTATCTGCACAAAACGGATAAAGGTCTGCACCCCGCGGATATTCCAGCCTGCCTCCCCGTCCTAGCATGACCCCTGCCTGAACAATAACAATGGAGGCGGCGGCCATGACCCTGCGACCCGAATACGTGCATTCCCTGCTTGAAGACGATCCCGAGCAGGGCCTCTATCGCTGCAAACGCGAGATGTTCACCGATCCCCGGTTGTTCGATCTGGAGATGGAACACATCTTCGAGGGCAACTGGCTGTACCTGGCCCACGAAAGCCAGATCCCCAACATCAACGACTTCTACACCACCACCATGGGGCGCCAGTCGGTCTTCATCGCGCGCAACAAGGACGGTGTGCTCAACGCTTTCATCAACGCCTGCAGCCACCGTGGCGCGACCTTGTGCCGGCACAAGTCCGGTAACAAGAGCTCCTACACCTGCCCGTTCCACGGCTGGACCTTCAACAACTCCGGCAAGCTGCTCAAGGTCAAGGATCCGGCCAACGCCGGTTACCCGTCGAGCTTCAACTGCGAAGGCTCCCACGACCTGACCCGCGTCGCGCGTTTCGAGTCCTATCGCGGTTTCCTGTTTGGCAGTCTCAAGGCTGATGTTTTGCCGCTGGTCGAGCACCTGGGCGAATCGGCGAAGATCATCGACATGATCGTCGACCAGTCCGCCGATGGCCTGGAAGTGCTGCGCGGTTCCTCCAGCTACATCTACGAAGGCAACTGGAAGCTCACCGCCGAGAATGGCGCCGACGGCTACCACGTCAGCTCCGTGCACTGGAACTACGCGGCCACCCAGAACCAGCGCAAGCAGCGCGAGGCCGGCGACAGCAATCCGACCATGAGCGCCGGCAGCTGGGCCAAGCAGGGCGGTGGTTTCTATTCCTTCGACAAGGGCCACATGCTGCTCTGGACCCGTTGGGCCAACCCCGAAGACCGTCCGCTGTACGAGCGCCGCGATGAACTGGCGCAAGACTTCGGCAAGGCCCGCGCCGACTGGATGATCGAGAATTCGCGCAACCTGTGCCTGTACCCGAACGTATACCTGATGGACCAGTTCAGCTCGCAGATCCGCATCGCCCGGCCGATCTCGGTCAACCGCACGGAAATCACCATCTACTGCATCGCCCCCAAAGGCGAGAGCGACCACGCCCGTTCCAGCCGGATTCGCCAGTACGAAGATTTCTTCAACGTCAGCGGCATGGCCACGCCAGACGACCTGGAGGAATTCCGCTCCTGCCAGACCAGCTACCAGGGCAGCGTCACCACCTGGAATGACATGTCCCGGGGTGCCGAGCACTGGATCGAAGGCGCTGACGAGGCCGCGAAAGAGATTGACCTGCATCCGCTGCTCAGTGGCGTGCGCACCGAAGACGAGGGTCTGTTCGTGCTGCAACACAAATACTGGCAGCAGACCATGCTCAAGGCCCTGGCGGCCGAGCAGTCGAAGCTGATCACCGTGGAGGACGTGCAATGAGTATTTCCTATGAAGCGGTGCGCGATTTCCTCTATCGCGAAGCGCGCTACCTCGATGATCGTCAGTGGGACGAATGGCTGGAACTGTACGCCCCCGACGCGACGTACTGGATGCCGTCCTGGGACGACAACGATGAATTGACCGAAGATCCGCAGCGGGAAATCTCGCTGATCTGGTACGGCAACCGCACCGGCCTGGAAGACCGCATCTTCCGCATCAAGACCGAGCGCTCCAGCGCCAGCGTGCCGGACACCCGCACCTCCCACAACATCAGCAACATCGAGCTGCTCGAACAGGCCGACGGCGTGTGCAAGGTGCGCTTCAACTGGCACACCTTGAGTTTTCGCTACAAGACCGTCGACAGCTATTTCGGCAGCAGTTTCTACACCCTCGATGTGCGCGGTGAGAACCCGCGGATCTTGGCCAAGAAAGTGATCCTGAAGAACGACTACGTTCGCCAGGTCATCGATGTTTATCACTTGTGAGACTGCCGTCATGACCCATTCCATTGCGTTCAACTTTGAAGACGGCGTCACCCGGTTCATCGACGCCAACGTCGGCGAAACCGTGGCCGATGCCGCGTACCGCCAGGGCATCAACATCCCGCTGGACTGCCGCGACGGCGCTTGCGGCACCTGCAAGTGTTTTGCCGAAGCCGGTCAATACGATCTGGGCGAGGAGTACATCGAAGACGCCCTCAGCCCGGAAGAGGCCGCGCAGGGTTTTGTCCTGACTTGCCAGATGCGTGCGCAGAGCGATTGCGTGGTGCGGGTGCCGACGTCCTCCGAGGTCTGCCGCACCCGTCAGGCCAGCTACGACGCCACCATCAGCGCCGTGCGCCAGCTGTCCGACAGCACCATCGCGCTGTCGATCAAGGGCGAAGCCCTGAGCAAGCTGGCGTTCCTGCCAGGGCAATATGTGAACCTGGGGATTCCTGGTAGCGAGCAGACTCGTGCCTATTCGTTCAGCTCGTTGCAGCGCGATGGCGAGGTCAGCTTCCTGATTCGCAACGTGCCCGGCGGCCTGATGAGCAGCTTCCTGACCGGCATGGCCAAGGCCGGCGACTGCATGAGCCTGGCCGGTCCCTTGGGCAGCTTCTACCTGCGCGACATCCGTCGGCCGCTGTTGCTGCTGGCCGGTGGCACCGGGCTGGCGCCGTTCACCGCGATGCTGGAGAAGATCGCCGAGCAGGGCAGCGATCACCCGCTGCATTTGATCTACGGCGTGACCCACGATTTCGACCTGGTGGAAATCGACCGCCTCGAAGCCTTTGCCGCGCGCATCCCCAACTTCACCTTCAGCGCCTGCGTCGCCAGCCCCGAGAGCCAACACCCGCTCAAGGGCTATGTGACCCAGCACATCGAGCCGAAGCACCTGAACGATGGCGACGTCGACGTCTACCTGTGCGGCCCGCCGCCGATGGTCGAGGCGGTCAGCCAGTTCATTCGCGAACAGGGCATCGCGCCGGCCAACTTCTACTACGAAAAGTTTGCTGCCAGCGCGGCTTGAGTCGCACACGAACTCCCGGTGTCGGTAAAGACCCAATGTGGGAGCGGGCTTGTGTTTCGACCGATACATCGTCATTGACCGATGAGGTACACATGAACAGATTCCACGAAAAAGTCGCCCTGATCACCGGCGCCGCCCAAGGCATCGGGCGGCGGGTGGCCGAGCGCATGGCCGCCGAAGGGGCGAAGCTGATCCTGGTGGATCGCTCCGACCTGGTGTTCGAAGCCCAGCAGCAGTTGGCGTCAACCACCCAGGTACTGGCCCTGACCGCCGACCTCGAGCAATACGAGGAATGCAGCCGGGTGATGCAAACCGCCGTCGAGTGCTTCGGTCGCCTCGATGTGCTGGTCAATAACGTCGGCGGGACGATCTGGGCCAAACCGTTCGAGCACTATGAAGCCTCGCAGATCGAGGCCGAGGTTCGTCGTTCACTGTTCCCGACCTTGTGGTGTTGCCATGCCGCGCTGCCGTTCATGCTGGAGCAGGGCAGTGGTGCGATCGTCAACGTATCCTCCATCGCCACCCGTAGCCTCAACCGTGTGCCCTACGGTGCGGCAAAGGGTGGGGTCAATGCCTTGACCGCTTGTCTGGCGTTCGAAACCGCCGGTCGCGGCGTGCGGGTCAATGCCACGGCGCCGGGCGGCACCGAAGCGCCGCCGCGACGCATACCCCGCAACGGTGCCGAGCAGAGTGAGCAGGAAAAACTCTGGTACCAGCAGATCGTCGACCAGACCCTCGACAGCAGTCTGATGAAACGCTACGGCACCCTGGATGAGCAAGCGGGGGCTATTCTGTTTCTGGCCAGCGACGATGCGTCCTATATCACCGGCATGGTCATGCCCGTGGGCGGTGGCGATCAGGGCTGAGGCGAGCGGCGAACAACCCCTTCGGCGAACGGAGTCATGGTGATGAGTGACAAACCCACGATCGTGCTGGTTCATGGTTTCTGGGGCGGTGCCGCCCACTGGAACAAGGTCATCGTCAAGTTGCTCAGCCGGGGTGACACGCACATTCGTGCCGTCGAGTTACCGCTGACGTCCCTGGCCGAGGATGCCGAGCGCACGCGCAAGATGGTTGCCCAGGTGCCCGGTCCGGTGCTGCTGGTGGGGCATTCCTATGGCGGCGCGGTCATCACTGAAGCGGGTGATTTGCCGAACGTGGTCGGGTTGGTGTACATCGCCGCGTTCGCCCCGGACGCTGGCGAAAGTCCCGGCGGCATCACGCAACGGCACCCGCCTGCGGCAGCGGAAAACCTGACCCCGGATAGCGACGGTTACCTGTGGGTCAAGCCCGAGCTCTACCACGAGAGCTTCTGCCAGGACCTGCCGGCGACCGAAGGGTTGGTCATGGGCCTCACCCAGAAAGCACCGCTGGCGAGCACCTTTGGCGACACCATTGGCACGGTGGCCTGGAAGAACAAGCCATCGTGGTATCAGGTTTCGACCGCAGACCGGATGATCGCGCCTCAGAACCAGCAATGGATGGCGGCGCGGCTCAACGCCCGGGAGATTCTGACCTTGCATGCCAGCCACGCATCATTGGCTTCGATGCCCGCCGAAGTGGCGGCCTTGATCGACAGGGCCGCGACGGCGTTGGCCAAAGGCTAGGGCCTACAGGCGGCGCACAAAGGTGCCGACAATACTGCGCATGGTGTCGCTGATGTTCAGGTTGTGGACCGCATCCAGAGGGTGCCAGATGCAATCGGTGATTTCGTTCAGCGGCCGCAGTTGCTCAAGGTTCAGTACCGACGCCTCGAATACGTGATGTCGGGTGTCGTCCGATTCCAGCTCCAGCACGTACACCAACTCGTCGACCCGCAAGCCGGTTTCCTCCAGCAGCTCGCGAACGGCGGCATCGGCGGCGCTTTCACCCCGTTCAAGCTTGCCGCCGGGCAACGTCCAGCGTCCTCCACGCTTGCGTACCAGCAGTACATGCCTGTCTCGCTCGCAGATGATCGTTGCGCGTACTTTCATGGATTACCCGATGTCCGTTGTCATGGAAAAGGCATGCAAATGCAGCATTCGGGCCAGGGCCGCGATTGTGCTGCTATCTGGGTAATTTGAGCGGCCGACGCGACGAAAAGTGCAACCGAAAGAAGGAATTTCCATGGCGACGGCTGGTCGGTATTTTGGACAAGGGTGGGTGTAAGGTTAGCAAGTCAACCTGATATCACTGCCCAAAAGGAGGTGACTATGAGTGTTCCGATGCTGAACAAAATGCACATGAACGGTTACGACGTACTCAGTGTGAACCACGGCCCCTGGCGGGTGTGCACCCAGGGCGACCGACTGGGCTCGTTTGCCAGTCGAGAAGAAGCACTGGCGTTTGCCGCTTCGTTGCCCGGCTACAGGGCGCGTACTGGCAAGCCTGCGGGCAGCCATCAGACAAAATGAAATCGGGCCAGAAGCCCCGGTTCTCCGGGGCTTTTTCATGATGCTACGACGCTAGTAGCCACCACCTCCACCGGCGCGGGAGGGCTCCCGGGCCTTAAGCTGCGTATTGCTCCATTGCGCGCAGGTCATGAAACTCTTGTGGTCGACCATGCCCCGGCCGTCGAAGCTGACATTGAACGCTTGTTGATGGCCGGACTGAGTCAGCCTGTAGTCAAAGCACGTGCCGGGTTCGGCGGTACGGTCGCTGACCGTCAGGGGCTGGCCGCCGATTTGACGGACTTGCTCCTGGGTCATGCCGGTGTCGACTTTCGCGACCAGAGGCTGGTCCTGGTAGATCGAGTTGGTGCTGCAGCCTGCCAACGCGGTCAGTACGACGACCAGCGTAAATAGAGGCCTGTTCATGGCAGCGCTCCCGCTATTGAGCCTTGTTGCGGCTAATAACCTTGGCTTTCACTTCCTCGGCGTAGCCGGACAGTTTTGCTTCATCGCCCTGAAACAAGGCGCACAGCTTCTGAACGGCTTGCGCGTCGATGTCATTGCCAAGCAGGCGCAATTGCTGCTCGATGCGCAACAGCTCCACGGCCGACCAGCGCAAATCTGACGCAAGCCCCTGCAGATCGCGCCGAAGTTCCTGTTCCGATTCGTTAAGCCACATAATGACCTCCTGAATACCTCATTCAGGAATTCTAGACCTGTTTACCGGGCCGGATGTTATGTTCGTCTGATTGAGCGGGGTTTCCTTTGGTCGGGGAAATAAACGTGAACATGACAGTACGCTTTCCTGCTTTATCTGAAAGCAAGGAACTAACCGGGCAAAGTGATATCAATGAAAGTCGCCGAATCGTTGGGGATGGCTGTAGGGACGATGGCGAGCTACATTTTCTTTTTTCGAATTAAAGGAAGCAGCATGCGGATGTTGATGGGAGGGGTCGCGCTGGCATTACTGGCCGGGTGTTCGTTGCCGGCGTCGCTGGTACCGGGCGAGCCAAATGTCAGCAAGCAGAGCGAAAAAACGCCAAAAGAGTATGCGGCGTGTGTGTTGCCTGCCTGGAAAAAGGAAGTATCGAATACCACTCAGGTTTCGATATCCAATGGATACCGCATCACGGCGCCCAGCGTGATCACGGCCGACGAAGTGCTGGATATCGTGAAATACAAGGACGGCAGCCGGGTTTCGCTCTATCAGGGGCCACCTTGGGCCAAGTCAGGCGACCTGCGCAAAATCGTGCGCGACTGTTTGTAAGCGAGGGAGGGTGAAAATCGGTCACTGACCGTTTTTCGACTCAATTGAGAAAAAACCGGATGCCTGGCGTGCATCCGGTTTTTTTTTGCGTGCCATTTGCCTGTGTGAAATTTACCGTGTATTTTTTCATGAAATTAAAAATACAAAATTTCACGAGGCCGTATGTTTCAGCAATCCACCCGGCATGTCGCCAGTTACTACGCCCATACCTGCGCCGATCGTCTGGTCGATCGAGCCGCACTGGAAGGTGAGCAAGACACCGAAGTGCTGATCATCGGGGCCGGCTTCAGCGGATTGCACACGGCTTTGCGCCTGGCGCTGGCCGGCAAGCGCGTAACTTTGCTCGAAGCCAGCCGGGTGGCCTGGGCCGCGTCCGGGCGTAATGGCGGGCAGGCGATTCTTGGTTGGTCGTGCGACATGCCACCGCTGGAAGCGGCACTGGGTTACGAACGGGCGCGGCGCCTGTGGGACGGCATGCGCTGGGCCGCGCGGGAACTGCGTGACTTGCCTGGCCGCCATGAGTTCGATTGCGACTACCGCGCCGGTCATCTGTGGACCTCGGTAATGCCCCGTCGGGTAGGTCTGCTGACCGAATGGCAACACGAGGCCAGCCACAAATGGGGCCACGACAAACTGCAATTTATCGAGCGCAGCGAATTGCCCCGGTGGGTTGCCAGCGAGCGTTATCAGGCCGGCCTGTTCGATCCCGAAGGCGGGCATTTGAATCCGCTGAAACTGGCCCTGGGCCTGGCCGATGCGATCGAGCGTGCCGGTGGCCGCATCCATGAGCTAAGCAAGGCGCTGAGCTATGGCGAGGAGGGCGACGGGTTTGTGGTGACCACCGAGCGTGGTCGTATTCGCGCCGATGTGCTGGTGCTGGCGTGCAACGCTTACCTCGATCGACTCGATCCGCAACTGGCCAGTTGCGTGTTGCCGGTCGGGACCTATCAAGTCGCGACCGCGCCGCTCTCCAAGGAGCAAGCTACCGCCCTGCTGCCAAGCAACGTGTGCGTGACCGACAACCAGTTCGTACTCGATTATTTCCGTCGCACCCCGGATAACCGCCTGCTGTTCGGCGGTGGTTGCACTTACCTGGGCGGCATGCCCAAGGACATCGCCGCCGCGACCCGGCCGTTCCTGGAGCGCGTGTTCCCGCAACTCACCGGCGTCGATCTGGAGTTTGCCTGGGGCGGCCACATCGACCTGACCCTCAAGCGCACGCCGGATATCGGCCGGCGTGGCGATCTGTACTGGATGCAGGGGTATTCCGGGCATGGCGTGCTGCCGACACTCGCCGCGGCGCGGGCGGTGTCCGACGCGGTACTCGGCCAGCCCGACGAATTGTCCCTGTACCAGGGCCTGAACAACGGCAGTTTTCCCGGCGGAAAATACCTGGCCGCGCCACTGGAAGCCATCGGCAAGGCCTGGTATCGACTGCGCGACAGCATTTGAAGCGACACTTTTCTGGAAGCCTCTAGATGGACATGCAAGAAGAAATCTCGGCGCTGGCGATCCTGATCCAGGACCTGCGCAAACACAAAAAGTACACCCTGAAGGAACTGGCGGACAAAATCGGCCGCTCCGTGGGTTTTCTGTCCCAAGTCGAGCGTGGCCTGTCGCGCCCGACCGTGGCGGACCTGACCGCCATCAGCGAAACCCTGGGGGTGCCGACCACCTATTTCTACAGCCTGGCCAAACCCATGGCCTTGTCCTGGGTCACCCGCCCGGACGAACGCCGCACGCTGTACTACGCCGACGGCATCACCGACATCCTCGTTTCGCCAAAGATGCGCGCGTCCTTTTCGATGCTCGAAAGCCAGCTCGAACCCGGCGCCAGCAGCGGCGACCGGCACATGAAGGACAGTTCCGAGCAGGGCGGTTATGTCCTGGAAGGGCAACTGACCCTGTGGCTCGACGACAACGAACCGGTGACCCTGCATCCCGGTGACAGCTTTCAACTGGCAAGCCATGCGCACTGCCGCTACGGCAACCTGTCCGACCAACTGACCCGCGTGCTTTGGGTTTACACCTGATAACAACAAGGAACAAAACGATGGATGCTGTGTGCTCTGAACTGCTGGCCGAGGTTCGCAACTTCCGCCACTGCAACCCCGAAGTGCGTTACGTCGACCTGATCTCCCTGGACATTCCGGGGCATTTCTACGGCAAGCGCTACCCGATCGAGATGCTGGAAAAAGTCGCTGCCGGCAGTGCCCTGAAGCTGCCGCAGAACTGCGTGTTGCTCGGCACCCAGGGCGGACTGTTCAAGATCGGCGATTACTGCTTCAACGATGGTGACCCGGATGCACTGCGCCGTTTGGTGCCTGGCACCTTGAAGTTGGTGAGCTGGGAAAAGCAGCCCTTGGGCCAGATGCTGATCACCTCCGACGGCACCGAAAAACCCATCGAATTCGAACCCCGCGAAGTGCTGGCGCGGGTGCTGGAGCGGCTCAAGCGCAAGGGCATTTTCCCGGTGGTGGCCTTCGAACTGGAGTTCTACCTGTTCGACAGTCGCTTGAAGGACGGCTTGCCGCAATTTCCCCGTGATGAGCTGAGTGGCGATGCCGACGATCAGCCGAACATGCACATCGAACGCCTGTCGCGCTTCGCCCCGGTGCTCGATGAAATGGTCGAGACCGCGCGAGCCCAAGGCGTCGATGCCACGGTGATCACCGCCGAGCTCGGCCCGGGCCAGTTCGAAATCAACTTCGGCCATTGCGATGACGGCCTGCGCGCCGCCGACTGGGCTGCCCTGTTCTGTCGCAGCACCCGGGGCGTGGCGCTCAAGCACAACTACCGCGCCAGCTTCATGGCCAAACCCTACCTGCAGCACCCCGGCAGCGGCATGCACGTGCATGTCAGCCTGTATGACCAGGCCGGCAACAACCTGCTGGCGGCGAACGGCCAGCGGGCGCTGCGCCATGCGGTGGCCGGTTGCCTGGACGTGTTGCCGCACTGCATGCCGATCTTTGCCCCGAACCACAACGCCATGCGCCGCTTGAGCGGCACGGTGAACGTCGCGTCCCGCGCCAGTTGGGGCTTCGAGGATCGCGATGCCTGCTTGCGTATACCGGAGTCGGACGTCAAAAACCTGCGCATCGAACATCGCCTGGCGGGCGCCGATGCCAACCCTTATCTGGCGTTGGCGGCGATTCTGGTAGGGCTGGAACAGGGTCTGGAAGGGGAGCGCGAGCCGATTGCACCGCTCAACGAAGACCGCGGCAGTGGCATCGATTTTCCGCTGGAAATGCTTGAAGCCGTGCAGTCCATGCAAAATCATGCATCGCTGCGCGAAGGCTTGGGGGCAGAGTTCGTGGACGTCTATTGCGAAAACAAGCGTCAGGATCATCTGGCATTTCTGCATGACATCAGCGCGCGGGAGTATCGTTGGTTCTTGTAGTCGACCTTAAAAAATATGTGGATATTGAAGGGGTTAGAAGGATTAGTAACCGGATAGTGAATAAAAATATCTTGTTACAGGCCGAAATATTCCGTAATATCCGCGCCGCGTTCACCACCACGGTTTATGCATTTTTAAATCCCGGGCGTCCATCAGCTGCCTGGGATTTTTTTTGCCTGAGATTTAGTCGGCAGGTGAGAATCAAAAGATCGCAGGCTTCGCCAGCTCCTACGGGGATGTACGCCTTACATTCGTAGGCGCTGCCGCAGGCTGCGATCTTTTATGCCGTCAAATGCTGATGACTACGCTGGCACGCTGACGCGCGTGGTCATTTTCATCAGCCAGTAATAACTCAACGCCGGCACCAGCAACCCGACGATCCACGCCAGATCCACCCCATCCAGCGCCGTGGCCACCGGGCCGACGTACAGCGTGGTGTTCATGAACGGAATTTCCAGGGCAATCGCCAGCAGGAAACTGCCGCAGGCAATCCGGTTGACCCGTCCGTAGATCCCGTTCAGGTCGAAGATGTCGTCAATCCGGTACTGGCCTTTGCGCAGGCAGTAGTAGTCCACCAGATTGATCGCCGTCCACGGGATCAGGAAGTAGCTCATGAAGAAGATGAAGTTGAGGAAGAAGCTGATGAAGTCGTCCTGACTGATGGTGCACAGGGCCGTGGCCACCAGGCTGATCAGCAGCATGAACACGCCGCGCACCCGTGGCGTCACCTTGAGTCGGGCGAAAGGTTCGATCACGGTGATGGTCGACATGAACGCGCCGTACAGGTTGAACACGTTGATCGACACCTGGCCGTAGACGATGAAGGCGAACAGCAGCACCGCGCCAGGGCCGAACAGACCGGCGACATGCCCGCCGACGTTGCTGGAGAAGTCGCCGATGCCGACGCTCAGGATCGCCCCGAGAATCATCATCCACGCACCGCCGCTGACCGTGCCGGCGTAGCTGTACCAGAACACCTGGGCGGTCGGCGTGTTGCTCGGCAGGTAGCGCGAATAGTCGGCGACATAAGGCGCGTAGGACAGTTGCCAGGTTACGGCAATACTCACCGCCACCAGGAACTTCGATAGCGAGAAGCCTGTTGGCAGCCACTGTTCGGCCGGGATCGGCAACTGCAAGGCGAGCACCGTGGCGGCGACGAACACCACCAGCGACAGAATCGACAGCAGCTTCTGCAAGCGGTGAATCAACCGATAGCCATAGAGCGCGACGATGAAGCACAACGCGCCGATCAGGTAGATATTGCCGGACATCGGCAGCGGGCTGACGGACTCCAGCGCCTGGGCCGCGAGCAAGGTGTTGCTGACGAAGAAACCCAGGTAGATCAGCATCACGAACAGCAGCGGCAACACCGCCCCCAACACGCCGAATTGCGCCCGGCTCTGGATCATTTGCGGAATGCCCAGCTTCGGTCCCTGGGCCGAGTGGGAGGCCATGAAAATCGCCCCGAGCAACGAGCCGATGATGATCGCCAGCGCGCTCCAGAACAGGTTGAGCCCCATCACCACCGGCAACACGCCGGAGGCGATGGTGGTGATGTTCATGTTGGCGCCGAACCAGATATAGAACAGCGAACCCGGCTTGCCGTGGCGTTCGGTCTCGGGGATGAAATCGATGCTTCTTTTTTCGACTTGCATGGCGATCACTCCTGAGTCCGGACGAGACGGGATTGCAGACGGGCGATGGTGCTTTGCAGCTCATGGGGCTGGTGGGCAAACAGGTCCGGCTGCTCGGGGATCAGGCTGATGTAATCGCGGCGTTCGAGGGCGCGTTGGCACTCGGTGGTGGTGAGGATTTCCAGTGCGTAGACCCAGTTGGCCAGGATCAGCAGGGCCGAGTAATGCCCGGCCTCGGTGGTCGTGGTGCAGGCATCGCTGACCAGGCGCACGCGATAACCCAGGGCGAAGGCATCGAACACACTGGTGAGCACGCAGACGTCGGTCAGCACGCCGCAGACGATCAGTGTGTTGACCTCCATTGCCTTGAGTCGGGCATCGAGGTCGGTGCGATGAAAGGCACTGTACCGGCCCTTGTCGATGATCAGCTCACCGGGCTGCGGCCTCAGCGACCCGATGATTTCCACTTGCCGGGTGCCGGCGCGGTAACTGCCGGGGCCTCCGTCGGCGGCCAGGGGTTCGCCGTGGGGCAGGTCACTGCCATCGGCCTGATTGATGTGGCGGGTATAGATGACAGGCGTCCGCTGATGGCGGGCGGTATCGAGCAGGGCGGCGGTATGGGCGACCACCCTGTCGAGGTTTTCCAGGACGAAGCCGTCCTCCTGCTGCATGTCGATGATCAACAGCGCGTTGTTATTGTTCATTGGGCAAACCTGATCAAGGCGAAACACGATGCACCGTACGCGCCACGCAATGGCGAGACGCGGGGTGCGTGATTGGCTGTTCGGGTGGGCTCAGTGAACTATTTGCCAGAAACCGTTCTGCTTGGCCGAAACGCTGGCGCGCAGGCGCTTGAAATGCAGGTGCGAAGCGGTCCATTCACCGCGCAGGTAAGCCCGCGCGGCGCCGGAGGGAAGGGCGAGTGATGGGAGGCGACCAGTCATCATTGGAATCGACCCTTGTGGGAACTCGCTCCTACCGGAACGCTGGCACCACGTGCTTGATGAACAGCTCCAGGGATTTTTTCTTTTCCGCGTGGGGCAGGCTGTTATCGCACCAGAAGCTGAATTCGTCGACCCCCAGTTCCTGGTAGTACTTGATGCGCGGAATGATTTCTTCCGGGGTGCCGATCATGGCGGTCTTGTGCAGGCTTTCCAGCTCGAACTCCGGGCGACCGGCGAATTTCTCTTCCGGGCTCGGCGCGAGGAAGCCGTTGACCGGGGTGGTCTTGTTGCCGAACCAGGCATCGAAGGTGCGGTAGAACTTCGAGATCGCCTTGGCCCCGACTTCCCAGCCCTGTGGATCGTCGGCGGTGTGCACGTGGGTGTGACGCAGCACCATCAGTTGCGGGCGCGGCACGCCAGGGTTGTTATCGAGCGCGGCCTGGAACTTGTTCTTCAGGTCGAGGACTTCCTCGTCGCCTTTCATCAGCGGCGTGACCATGACGTTGCAGCCGTTGGCCACGGCGAAGTTGTGCGAATCCGGGTCGCGGGCGGCGATCCACATCGGCGGGTTCGGCTGCTGGATCGGCTTGGGCACGCTGGTGGAGGTCGGGAATTTCCAGATGTCGCCGTCATGGGCATAGTCGCCGTTCCACAGTGCCCGCACCACCGGGACCATTTCCCGCAACGCCTGGCCGCCGGAGGACGCCGGCATGCCGCCGGCCATGCGGTCGAACTCGATCTGGTAGGCGCCACGGGCCAATCCCACTTCCATGCGCCCGTTGCTGATCACGTCGAGCAACGCGCACTCACCGGCCACCCGCAGCGGATGCCAGAACGGCGCGATGATGGTGCCGGCACCCAGGTGGATGGTGGTGGTCTTGCCCGCCAGATAAGCCAGCAGCGGCATCGGGCTTGGCGAGATGGTGTACTCCATGGAGTGGTGTTCGCCGATCCACACGGTGCTGAAACCACCGGCCTCGGCCATCAGCGTCAGTTCGGTCAGGTCTTCGAACAACTGGCGGTGGCTGACGCTTTCGTCCCAACGTTCCATGTGTACGAACAGGGAAAACTTCATGACGCTTACCTCGGATCTATTGTTGTCGGCCGGTCGATCGCGGGCCTGTTGATTTTTGGTATACCATAATACGAATTGAAGAGCAAAAGATCGCAGCCTTCGGCAGCTCCTACGGGCGATATGCGTTTGCCCCTGTAGGAGCTGCCGAAGGCTGCGATCTTTTCAATGGTCAGGCCAGAACGGGCAAAGCGCCCATCTTGCCGTGGCAATACACCAGCGGGCCGGCATTCTGGTTGGGCACGATCAGGTTCTTCACCGCACCGACCATGATGGCGTGGTCACCACCTTCATATTCGCGCCACAGCTCACATTCGATGACCGCCGTGGCGTTGGCCAGAATCGGGTTGCCCAGTTCGCTCAACGTCCACTCGATCCCCTGGGCCTTGTCCTTGCCCTTGCGCGCGAAGGCATAGGCTTCGTTTTGCTGGCCGCCGGACAGCACGTGGATGGCGAAATGCTTGTTCTTGATCAGGACCGGGTAGGAATCGGAACTGTAGTTGGGGCAGAACAGCACCAGGGCCGGGTCCATCGACAGCGAGCTGAACGCGCTGGCGGTCAGGCCGACGATTTGCCCGTCGTCATCCAGGGTGGTGATCACGGTCACTCCGGACGGGAACGACCCCATGACTTGTTTATAGATGGCGGCATCGATCATTGGACGGTCCTCGGGTGCTGTGGTGCGTTTTTATGTGTTTGTAGGTCTGATGGTATACCGTAATACGTCGATTGCAAGGTCTTTTTGGGTGAACCGATAAACGTAAGGCTTTCGTCTTAAGCCCAATGATTACAGGGCTTTCAGCTAGTCAGTGCTGGCGCGCTTCGGGCAGGATGCCGGCTCAGATGCTTGTTTAAAGACCGGATCAGTCTTGTGTAAAGTTTGGAATACCATAATATGGTTCGCATCTGAGGGGCGGCCAGAGAGTCCCCCCGGTTTGGCTTCATACAAAGATAAGAACAGACAAACTCGAGTTCATGCACATGTCCCAGATGTCCCGGCAAGACCCGTTGATCGAGAACCACACGGTCGACTACGTTCCACTCGCAGAGCGCCACGGGAAGGCCCGCGATCTCTTCACCCTGTGGTTCAGCACCAACATCGCGCCACTGCCCATCGTCACCGGCGCCATGGTGGTCCAGGTGTTCCACCTCAACCTGTTCTGGGGGTTGCTGGCAATTGCCCTCGGGCACATGGTCGGCGGCGTGGTGATTGCGCTGGCGTCGGCCCAGGGGCCGTGCATGGGCATCCCGCAGATGGTGCAGAGCCGTGGCCAGTTCGGCCGTTATGGCGCGCTGCTGATCGTGTTCTTCGCGGCGTTGATCTACATCGGTTTCTTCATTTCCAACATCGTGCTGGCGGGCAAATCGATTGTCGGCATTGCGCCGTCGGTTCCGGTGCCGGCCAGCATCCTCATCGGCGCCCTCAGCGCCACGGCCATCGGAGTGATTGGCTATCGCTTCATCCATACCCTCAACCGTATCGGCACCTGGGTGATGGGCAGTGCCTTGCTCGCGGGTTTCCTCTATATCTTCGCCCATGATCTGCCGGCGGACTTCTTCACCCGCGGCGGGTTCAACCTGTCCGGCTGGCTGGCCACGGTGTCGCTGGGCATCATCTGGCAGATCAGCTTCTCGCCGTACGTGTCGGACTATTCGCGTTACCTGCCGGCGGATATCGGCATCACCCGGCCGTTCTTCGCCACTTACCTGGGGGCGACCCTGGGCACGATCCTGTCGTTCACCTTCGGCGCCGTGGCGGTACTGGCAACCCCGGAAGGCACCGAGGCGATGGCGGCGGTCAAGCAGTCCACCGGTTGGCTGGGGCCGATCCTGATGGTGTTGTTTCTGCTCAACATCATCAGCCACAACGCCTTGAATCTGTATGGCGCGGTGCTGTCGATCATCACCTCGATCCAGACCTTCGCCAGCCAGTGGACGCCCAGCATCAAGGTGCGCGTGGTGTTGTCGAGCATCGTGCTGGCGGGCTGCTGCGTGGTGGCGCTGGGGGCCTCGGCGAATTTCATTGCGCAATTCATCGGCCTGATCCTGGCGCTGTTGCTGGTGCTGGTGCCGTGGGCCTCGATCAACCTGATCGACTTCTACCTGATCAAGCGTCGTCGCTATGACATCGCCTCGATCTTCCGGGCTGACGGCGGTATCTACGGGCGCTTCAACCTGCACGCGATCATTGCCTACTTCATCGGCATCATCGTGCAACTGCCGTTTGCCAACACATCGTTGTACGTCGGGCCGTACGCCAATCTTGTGGAGGGCGCGGACCTGTCGTGGCTGGTGGGGCTGGCGGTGACGTGCCCGTTGTATTACTGCCTCGCAACACGAAACCAGTCGCAGCAAAGCCGCTCGGTCGAACTCGGCTACACCGACTGAGGCAAATCCTTTCGTGTTCGTCTGAAAATGCCCGGCGCTTTGTCGGGCATTTTTGTTTTCGGCAATCGCTCAGCAATGATTGAACGCATTCAGGCCGCGTTGTACCGCCGGCCTGGCTTCGACCGAGTCGAACCAGCGCGAAAGTTGCGGAAGCTCTTTCCATTCCAGTCGATCACGGAACGCTGTGACGATGGTGAACGCCGAAATGTCGGCCATGGAGAACTGCTCTCCGGCCATGAATCCGGCAGCCAGAAAACATTCCGCGTAAGTCAGTTGCTCGATCACCCGCAGATCAATGATCGCCGCGGCCTTGTCCTGCCCCGCCTGGTGCAGGAAAAACGCCGCATGGCTGGGGGCGATGACATCGGTCACGAAAAAGAAATAGCGGTCGATCACCCGGGTGCGCGCAGGTCCCGGCTGCGCCGGTGCGAGCCTTCCGGGGGCAATGGAGTCGGCGTACTGGATGATGGCGTTGGACTGGTTGATGACCAGCGGCGGCGCTGTCCCGTGATCGATCAGGGTCGGGACCTTCCCGGCCGGGTTAAGTGCCAGGAAGGCCGGCCCACGATGCTCCTGTGCGTACAGGTCGAGCCTGCGTGCGGTGTAGGCGATGCCCGACTCTTCCAGGGCAATCGCTGCCCGCAGGCTGTTGCCGGTGTTCGCGCCGTAAAGTTCGATTTGATCGTTCATGGGTCATTGCTCCTGTTGGGACAGGCAAGCAGCCACCGAGCACCGCCGACGATGTCAGTATGGTGAAAATCCGCCTCACCGATATACAAAAACAGTGATCGTCCATACCCCTGCGCGACAAGCCTTATCCCTGCACGAAAACTACTTTCATCGCGTTTGATAATAGCCTCTCGAAATGTTTTAAGAGTTTCACAAGCCAGTCAGTCAACCCTCACCCCGAACGTACGATGCTCATGCCACTCATCGAGCGCGCCTGTTTTCGCGCCCGTGTTGAGCGCTGTTGCGTGGGTGGCAACCGGGTCCTGCCTGGCGGTGAAACCTTCAAATAACGATAAGAAACACCCAGGAGCACCCTATGTTCAAACGAGCCATCCCCACCGCAGTCTTGCTGGCCACCAGTTCGGTGTGCGCACAAGCGGCTGACACCGCAAGCCATGGTTTCCTGGAAGACAGCAAGGCCAGCCTGTCCATGCGCACCCTGTACTTCAACAGCGACAATCGCGATGGCAGCGCGACCCCTTCGAAAACCGAAGAGGCGGCCCAGGGTTTCGTGTTGCGCTATGAGTCCGGGTTTACGCAGGGCGCGGTGGGGTTCGGGCTCGATGCCCAGGCATTGCTCGGCATCACGCTGGACAGCGGCGCGGGGCGCCACGTCGGCAGCGGCATGATTCCCTCTGACGGCGACGGCGCGGCGGCCGCCTGGAGCAGCTTCGGTCCTACGGCGAAGATGCGCCTGGCCAGGACGGAATTTCGCTACGGCACCTTGCTGCCGAAATTGCCGATCCTGCTGGCGAACGATGCCCGTGTGTTGCCGCAATCGTTTACCGGCGCGCAGGTCACATCCAACGACATCGATGGCCTGACGTTGACCGGCGGTGTGCTGGAGCACGCGGTAGGGCGTGCCTCGACGGACCGCACAGGCCTGTCGGTCGCCGGCAGCACGCAGGACAGCAACAAGTTCTACTACGCCGGCGGCGACTACAACCTCACCAGGAATCTGAAGAGCCAGTATTACTTCGCGCAACTGGAAGACTTCTACAACCAGAACTTCCTCGGGCTGACGCACATCCTGTCCATCGACAGCGCGAGCTCACTGACCACCGACCTGCGCTATTTCCGCACCACGTCGAGCGGTGCCAACAGCTCTGCCGCCGGCCGCGCGCAAGGCTATCGGGTGTCGGGCTATACCGACGACAACGACGGTGAAATCGACAACAGCACCTGGTCTGCGATGGTCACCTACACCCATGGCGGGCACGCGGTGTCGGTGGGGCATCAACAGGTGGGTGGCGGCAGCAACTTCGTCCAGCCCAACCAGGGCAGCCTGGTGGACAAGGGGGCGGGCGGCGGCAGTGTCTACCTGCCCACCGACAAGATGATCCAGAACTTTGCCCGGGCCGGCGAGCAGACCAATTTCGGCCAATACACCTACGACTTCGCGCCCTTGGGCGTGCCGGGCCTGAAAGCCTCGATCGTGTATCTCAAGGGCACGGACATCAAGGCGCAAAACGCCAGTGACCAGTCCGAGTGGGAGCGCGACATGACCCTGGACTACGTGTTGCAGTCGGGCACGTTCAAGGGGGTGGGGTTCTCCTTGCGCAATGCCAAATCGAACACTGACGCGGGCCGCAACGTGGATCAGAGCCGGTTCATCATCAACTACACCTTGTCGTTGTTGTAGGTGAGCAACGAGATAGAACAGAGGGTGATTGTGGCGAGGGAGCTTGCTCCCGCTGGGTCGCGCAGCGGCCCCCATTATTCGGTCATATGCCGCGTCGGCAGGATGTGCGACTGCTGCGCAGCCGAGCGGGAGCAAGCTCCCTCGCCACAGGGGGCCCGGCTCATTCAGGTACCCGGTTTGTCTGTTTCTCGCTGAAGCGCGGTGGCTCATTGACTGCATTCACACCCTTGTCCCAAAGCGCAACCAACCCACCGAAAGTCCCGACATAGGCCGTGCCATCCGGTGCCAGTGTGATCGGCGACCAGTTGTTGTCGAACGCCTGGCCGACCCCGCTCAACGCCTTGAATCGGGTCTGGCCGCTGTCGAAATCCAGCGCCATCAGGTACCAGGCGTTCTCGCCGTCGGGCTGCGGCTCGAAGGTGTAGAAGTACAACAGGCCGTTGCTCACCGAGAGTTTGGGGACCACCGAAGGCGACCGCTCCTTCGATTCCCAGACCCGGTCGCAGCCCGACTCATCGGTGCGGATGTCGATGCGGCTGATGCCGCCATGCACGGCCTGCCAGTCCTTCTGCGCGAAGGCGCTGGTGTAGCCGGCATTGTTCTCGAGGATGATCGAGCGCCCCCAGCCGATGGCCGAGTTGTCGGTGGCCGAGGCGTTGTTGTCGAACACCGGCAGCTTGCAGATCAGCCGGTTGCCGGCGTAGTCCTGCTCGCGACGGTAGACCAGCAGGTTGATGCGTCCGTCGCTGTTGTCGGTGATGGTGACGTAGCGCTCGCCGAGCAGGGTCGGGGTCGTGCCGCTGCCCTGATTGATCGCCCCGACCTTGCGCCCGGTGCCACGGTCGTAGACTTCGCGCCAGCCTTGCACGGGCTTGCCATCGGCATCGGCGGCGAAGCGGTACATGGCGTGGTCGGACACCAGATAGACGCCATCGGCCGCCACCGACATGCCGTTCTGGATTTCTTCGTTGGCCAGTTGGATGCTCTGGACCTTGCCGGTGTTCGGGTTCAGGGTACCGATGCGCCCGCGTCGGGTGATCCACCAGATCAAGCCCTGATGATCAGGCATGACCCCGGTAATGGGATCGCACTCACCCTTGGGAAACCAGGAAGTAGGGCGCACGCAATCGTGGGGAACCTTGTCGCTCAGGTCCCAGTTGTCGACCTCTTCGAACGACCACGCACCGGATTGATCCAGACGATGCACGACGCGCTGGATGTGCTGCTCGGCATCGGCGATGACCACGCGATTCTGTTCGTCGACATAGAAATAGGCGCCGGAGGTGTCGGCCATGATCTTGTCCGGGTCCAGGGTAATCAGCGCGTGGAAGGTCGACGGACGCGGCGGCAGCGGGTAGCGGGCCAGCAGCTTGAGAGTGCGCGGTTCGAGCAGTTGCAGTTCGAACTGCATCAGGTTGGCGCACAGCACCACCAGGCGACCCTGCTGATCGAAGGTATGGATCGGGCACATGCCGCCGGGCTTGCGACTGCCGTCGCGGCTGCTCACTTGCATGTCGCCGCCCAATGGACCGGGGCCGGGGTGCGAATCGGAGCTGTAGCCATCGGCATGCATGTAGCTGCTGCCGTTGCTGGCCATGAAGGGGTTGGCGGGTATGGCGCCGCTCAGCGGTCGAGGGACAGTGGCGCTACCGATCAATGCAGTGGCATTGCCGGTGCTGGCCAGCGGTTGTGGGTCATAAGGTTCGGAACAGGCGCTGAGCAGGCCGAGCAGGGGCAGGGCAAGCAGGAGTGGAGCACGCATCGAAGCCTCGCGATCTTGTTATTGGTGTGATGCGCATAAGCAGCAAGGAGACTGCCCGGGCATCGGCTGTTTGGACTAACCCACGGTGAAGTGCTTCGCGCCGCTGATCAATGCGGACACCTATTTTGGCCATTTCGGTCTCCTTTTGGCCTGCCTCACGCTGTGAACCGACCACGCCGTCAGCAAGAATCAGACGCGGGTGGCTGAGTCGGCAACCTGCATTGAAACCACAACCAGACGCTTCACTTCCTTGCCCTTGGCTACTTTCAAGGCCGCTGCCGTGTACAGAACATAAAAACCATCGAACTCACGCCACACTTGGGGAAATGATCCATGGACTCAATGAAACGCATACTGGGCGCCACCGTTTGCACACTGTCGCTGCTGGCCAGCGCGGTGCACGCCGAACAGCGCGAATTGCGGGTGTACAACTGGGCGGACTACATCCTGCCGTCGGTGCCCAAGGATTTCGCCAGGGACACCGGGATCAAGGTGACTTGGGACACCTTCGACACCAACGAGTCCCTGGAAGCCAAGCTGCTGACCGGCAACTCGGGTTACGACCTGGTGGTGCCGTCGAACCAGTTCATCGAAACCCAGATCAAGGCGGGCGTGTTCCAGAAACTCGACAAGTCCAAGCTACCGAACTGGTCGCACCAGGACCCGGCCTTGCTCAAGCTGCTGGACAAGAACGACCCGGGCAACCAGTACGGCGTGCCCTACATGTACGGCACCGTGCTGATCGGCTTCAACCCGGCCAAGGTCAAGGCGGCGCTGGGCGAGAATGCACCGGTGGACAGCTGGGACCTGGTGTTCAAGCCCGAGAACATGGAGAAGCTCAAGGCCTGTGGCGTCGCCATGCTCGACTCGCCGTCGGAGATCCTGCCGCTGGCCCTGCATTACCTGGGGCTGGACCCGAACAGCCAGAACCCCGATGACTACGAAAAAGCCAAGGCGCTGATGCTCAAGGTTCGCCCCTACGTCACCTACTTCAACTCCGCCAAGTACATGACCGACATCGCCAACGGCGATATCTGCGTGGCCATCGGTTACTCCGGCAGCTTCTATCAATTCGGCAATCGCGCCAAAGAGGCGGGCAACGGCGTGGTCGTCGACTGGCGCCTGCCGAAAGAGGGCGCACCGATCTGGTTCGACACCTTCGCCATCCCGAAAAGCGCGAAGAACGTCGCCGAGGCCCACGAATTCCTCAACAACCTGCTGGACCCGAAAGTCATCGCGCCGATCAGCGACTTCCTCGGTTACCCGAATGCCAACAAGGACTCGCTGGCGCTGATCAACAAGGACATCACCGGCAACCCGAACCTGACACCGACCAGCGAGGCCTTGAAGACGCTGTACGTCGTGCAGCCATTGCCGCAAAAGCTTGAGCGGGTGCGCACCAGGGTCTGGACCAGCATCAAGTCCGATCAGTAACAGCGAGAAATTGTGTGAGAGCTCTGTGGGGCACAGATTTTGTGTACACCACATGACCCTGTGGGAGCGGGCTTGCTCGCGAAGGCAGAGTGTCAGTCAATGCATATGTCGACTGATCCAGCGCATTCGCGAGCAAGCCCGCTCCCACAGTTTGTTCTGTGTGGGGCTCAGCGAAAGAATTCGCCCGGTGTTTCGCCGAACTGCTGACGGAAGGCCGCGATAAACGCCGAGGTCGAATCGTAGCCACAGGCCAACGCGACGTCGGTCACGCGCTCGCCCTGCTCCAGTGGCGTCAGGGCGCCAAGCAAACGCAAGCGCTGGCGCCAGGCGCGAAAGGTCAGGCCGGTGTCGCGCAGGAACAGGCGACTGAGGGTTTTCTCAGTGACGTCGAATTGGTCGCTCCAGTGACTGAGGGTGGTCTGTTGCTCCGGGTGCGACTCCAGGCTTTGGGCGATTTGCCGCAATCGGCTGTCCTGGGGCAGGGGTAGCATCAGGTCGATCTGTGGCGCCTCAGCCAACTGATCCAGAATCACCTGGGCCAACCGACCGTGCGGTCCGTCCTGATCGTATTCCACCGGTATCTGACTGAAGGCGCGGATCAACTCACGCAACAAGTCGCTGACCCCCAACACATGACACCCCGGCGGCGCCCACGTCGAGACACTGCAATCGATGTACAGGCTGCGCATTTCCGTGCGTGGCGAGCTGAACACCCGGTGCGGCATGCCCGCCGGAATCCACACCGCACGCTCCGGCGGGGCGACGAAGCGCCCGGCGCCGGTCTGTATTTCGAGCACGCCCGCAATCGCATAGGAAAGCTGCACCCACGGATGGCTGTGGCGCCGGGTCAGGGCGCGATTGGGCAGCGATTCGGTACGGCCATAGAGCGGTCGTGGCAGGCTGGACAGCCCGGGAATACTGCGTCGAACACTCTTGTCATGTCCTTTAGGCGGCATCAGCTGGCTCATCGGCGTTAGTCGGTAATTCCCAGTCACGTTAGAGTCGCTTTCACGTACTGGCAACCCCCGGATGATCAACCCCATGACTCGCCCCCGTCTGTTACCCGACAACTTCACCCTGACCCTGATCGGCGTCGTGACGCTCGCCAGCCTGCTGCCCGCCAGCGGTCAGGTCGCGGTCGGTTTTGGCTGGCTGACCAACATCGCCATCGCGCTGCTGTTTTTCCTGCATGGCGCCAAGCTGTCCCGCGAATCGATCATCGCCGGTGCCGGGCACTGGCGCCTGCATCTGCTGGTGTTCAGCCTGACCTTCGTGCTGTTCCCGCTGCTCGGCCTGGCGCTCAAGCCGCTGCTGTCGCCGCTGATCGGCAATGACCTGTACATGGGCATGCTCTACCTCTGCGCGCTGCCTGCCACGGTGCAGTCGGCGATTGCCTTTACCTCCCTGGCACGGGGCAACATCCCGGCGGCGATTTGCAGCGCGGCGGCGTCGAGCCTGTTCGGGATTTTCCTCACGCCGTTGCTGGTGGCCCTGCTGTTGAACGTGCACGGCGAAGGCTCCTCGACCCTCGACGCCATCCTCAAGATCAGCGTGCAGTTGCTGCTGCCGTTCATTGCCGGGCAGATCGCTCGGCGCTGGATCGGCAACTGGGTGGCGCGCAACAAGAGTTGGTTGAAGTTCGTCGACCAGGGGTCGATTTTGCTGGTGGTCTACGGCGCGTTCAGCGAGGCGGTAATCGAAGGCCTGTGGCAGCAGATTCCATTGCTGGATCTGGTCGGGCTGGTGCTGGTTTGCTGCATCGTTCTGACGCTGGTGCTGGTGGCCGCGACCGTACTGGGCAAGGCGTTCGGTTTTAATCAGGAAGACCGCATCACCATTCTGTTCTGCGGTTCGAAGAAAAGCCTGGCGACCGGGGTGCCAATGGCGCAGGTGTTGTTTGCCGGCAGCACCATTGGCTTGCTGATCCTGCCGCTGATGCTGTTCCACCAGATTCAACTGATGGTCTGTGCGGTGCTGGCGCAGCGTTATGCCAAGCGGTCGGAATCGATTCCGGAACTGATGGCTCAGGTTGATCCTTGATCGGCAAGCAATGGCGGCTCGAGTGAGCCGCCACGGTTTTACGATTTACTGCTTGCCCGCAACCAATGGCGGAGTACGCGGCGGGATCATGCGTTTGCTGCCGGTCGACTCGAACGCCGATGCCAGGTGCAGCAGCGACGAGTCGTCATAGGCACGACCGGCAAAGGTCAGGCCGACCGGCATGCCGATGTCCGGCATCACGCCCATCGGCACGGTGACCGTTGGCACGCCCAGGTGACGGATGGCGAGGTTGCCATTGGCGACCCAAACCCCGTTGCTCCAGGCGATGTCCGCCGATTGCGGATCGACATCGGCATTCGCCGGCCCCACATCGGCAACCGTCGGGAACAGCACCGCGTCGAGCCCCAGGCGATCCATCCAGTCTTCCAGATCGATCTTGCGGGTTTTTTCCAGCCCGCGCAGGCCGTCCGGCACCGTGCTGATCTGGTCCCACGGGGTGATGCCGCGCTCGGCCATTCGCACGTATTCGTCCATGCCAGCGGCCAGGTCGCCCTCGCGGTTGGGCAGGGTGCCCGGGTCGTGAGGGAAGATCTGCGGGCCGTCGACATCGACGAGGCGATTCAGTTTGGGATCGCCGTTGGCTTGCAGGAAATCATCGAAGGCCCAGGCGGTCAGGTCCCACAATTCATGGTGTAAAAATTCTTTGGAGACGATGCCACGATTGAACACGGTCGGCGCACCAGGACGATCGCCTTCGCAATTGGAAACCAGCGGGAAGTCCACTTCGAGCACTTCGGCGCCTGCGGCTTCGAGGGCCTTGCGCGCCTGTTCCCAGAGCCCGATCACCGAAGGACGGGTATTGATGCGCTGGCCGGTCGGGCCACCAATGCCCGGTGCTTCGGACGTACCGGCTTCAGGGTCGGCGTTGATGTACATGCGTGGAATGCCGAACTTCTTGCCTTTGAGCGCTTCGCTGTTGGCGGCCAGCGCCGCGTAGGATTCAGGGCGTACCGAAGAGGATTTCGGGATCGGCACCCAGGGTTGCAGGCGCCACAGGTCGCCACGGGTGTCCGGGTCATCGGCCACTACCACGTCGAGCACTTCGAGCAGGTCGGCCATGGTCCGGGCAAACGGCACGACCACGTCCATGGTCGGGGTCAACGGCCAGTTGCCGCGTACCGAGATCACCCCGCGCGAAGGGGTGTAGGCGCACAAGCCATTGTTCGAGGCCGGGCCGCGCCCGCTCGACCAGGTTTCTTCCGCCACACCGAAGGCCGCGAAGCTGGCGGCAGTGGCAGTACCCGCGCCGTTCGACGAGCCGGAGGCGAAAGGGGCGGTGAGGTAGTCAGCGTTGTACGGGCTCTCGGCGCGGCCGTAGACGCCGCGTTGCATCCCGCCGTTGGCCATCGGCGGCATGTTGGTCTTGCCCAGGCAGATCGCCCCGGCAGCACGCAGGCGTTCGATGGTGAACGCATCGCGATAGGCGACCAGGTCCTTGAAGGCCGGGCTGCCGGAAGCGGCGGTGAGGCCCTTGACCAGATAGCTGTCCTTGGCGGTGTAGGGGATACCGTCCAGCGCTCCCAGCGTCTGGCCCTTGGCACGACGGGCGTCGGACGCCTGCGCTTCGGCCAGCGCCTCCGGGTTGCGCACCACGACCGCGTTCAGCGCGGTAGGCGTTTCGGGGCCGTCATAGGCGTCGATTCGCGCGAGATAAGCCTGGACCAGTTCAACCGAGGTGGTCTGGCCGGATTCGAGCGCGGCGCGCAGCTCGGCGATGGAAACTTCGGTAACTTCGATCATGCTGCCACCGCCGCTTGCAGGTGGAGGGTCCCAAACACTTCACTTTTCTCGAAATGGACTTTCATATCGTTATTCTCGTTGCACTGTGTGGCACGACAGGGTCGGGTGTTAAAAATACTGAGCACTATTTAGCATTAAACCGGGATTTTAGGAATCCGTTGTCCAATTTATCTTACAGGCGACAGAAAAAAGGCCACCACAACCCGACGTTGTGGTGGCCCGAGGGTGACTCATTATAGTGGCCCGCGCGCGCAGGCCAATGGATCAGTGAGCGCCGGCAGCCTTGTTCAGGTCGCTTTCGGCCCATTCGGTGTAGACGCAGGCATCGGCGGTGGCCCAACGCACCCGCACCGGGTCGCCTGCCTTGAGCGGCATGCCGGCGGCGGACAGCGCCTTGACCGTCATCGAGGTACCGCCAGCAGTGACCACGCTGCAGGTCTGGCTCTCGCCGAGAAACAACACTTCCACGACCTTGGCCGAGACTTCGTTCCAGCCGGCGGCCAGCGGTTCGGCAAGGGCTTGTTCATTGCTCAGGGCCAGGGCTTTTTCCGGACGCACCATCAGCAGCACGTCCTGGTCGGTTTGCAGGCTGGCGGTGAGTCGGATCGACAGCGGCTGCCCTTCGAAGGTCGCCACCGCATTGCCCTGGGCCTTGAGCTTGAGGAAGTTCGAGTTGCCGAGGAACGAGGCGACAAAGGCGTTCGGTGGATTCTGGTACAGGTCATAGCCGCTGCCCAGGCCGACGATCTTGCCGTGGCTGAAAATCGCGATGCGCTGGGACAGGCGCATGGCTTCTTCCTGATCGTGGGTCACGTAGACGATGGTGATGCCCAGGCGTCGATGCAGCTGACGCAGTTCATCCTGCAAGTCTTCGCGCAGTTTCTTGTCCAGTGCACCGAGGGGTTCGTCCATCAGCAGGATGCGTGGTTCGTAGACCAGCGCCCGGGCAATGGCGACCCGTTGCTGCTGGCCACCGGACAGTTGCGAAGGGCGGCGATGGGCAAACTGCTCTAGCTGCACCAGCTTGAGCATCGCATCGACCCGGCGCTCGCGCTCGGCGGCCGCCAGTTTGCGGATGGCCAGCGGAAAGACGATGTTGTCGCGTACCGACAGGTGCGGGAACAACGAATAGCGCTGGAACACCATGCCGATGTCGCGTTTGTGCGGCGGCACGTTCACCAGCGACTGGCCGTTGACCAGGATCTCGCCGCTGCTCGGGGTTTCGAAGCCGGCCAGCATCGACAGCGTGGTGCTTTTACCCGAGCCGCTGGAGCCGAGGAAGGTGAGGAATTCACCGTCCTTGATGTCCAGCGAGATGTTGTCCACGGCGGCAAAGTCGCCGTAGTGCTTGTTCAGGTTACGCAGGCTGACCAGGGGCTTGTCATTTTGCTGCGCGGAATCTTTGATCACTGCACTCATGTCGTACTCCTGGCGCTCAAGCGCTGATTTCGTTGCGCCGGCGCAGAGCGGCGGCGATCACCATGACCAATACCGAGAGGCCGATCAGCAGCGTCGAAGCGACGGCGATCACGGGCGTCAGGTCCTGGCGCAGGGTGGTCCACATTTTCACGGGAAGGGTTTGCAGGGTCGGGCTGGCCATCATCACGCTGAGCACCACTTCATCCCACGAGACGAGGAAGGCGAAGAGGGCGCCGGCCACCATGCCCGGACGGATCGCCGGGAAGGTCACCTTGAACACCGCTTGCAAGCGCGAGGCGCCGCAGATCACCGCCGCGTCTTCAATCGACTGATCGAACAGCTTCAGCGAGTTGATGATCGAGATGATGGTAAACGGCAACGCGACGATCACGTGGCTGACCACGAAGGCGAACATGGTCCCGGTGTAACCCAGTTTCAGGAACAGCGCATACACCGCCACGGCGATGATCACCAGCGGTACGATCATCGGCAGGGTGAACAGGCCGTAGAGCATTTCCCGGCCGGGGAAGCGGCCACGCACCAGGGCGAACGCGGTGGGCAGGCCCAAAGCGACGGCGAAGAAGGTGGTCAGCACCGCGACCTTGAGGCTGGCCATGGCCGCGTTCATCCAGTCGGCGTTGGAGAAAAACTGGCCGTACCATTTCAGCGTCCAGCCCGGTGGCGGGAACACCAGCCACTGCGACGATCCGAACGACAGCAGCACGATGAACACGATCGGCAGCAGCAGGAACAGACCGATCAGCCCGGTGGTGGTGTACAGGCCGAAGCGCATGCGCCGGCTCATGGCATTGGGGGTCAGGAGCATGACGGCTTACCTCGCGTTGCTGGCGCCAACCGGGGATTCCGGCTGGAGCTTCAGGTAGAAGTAGAACAACACCAGCGTGATCACGATCAGCAACGCGGCGCCGGCGCTGGCCAGGCCCCAGTTGAGGAACGACTGCACCTGCTGAATGATGAACTCGGGCAGCATCATGTTTTGCGCACCGCCCAGCAGCGCCGGGGTCACGTAGTAACCAAGGGACATCACGAACACCATCAGGCCACCGGAGAACAGCCCCGGCCGGCACAGCGGCAGGAACACCCGGAAGAAGTTGGTCCAGGGGCTGGCGCCGCAGATCGAACCGGCCTGCAGGATCATCGGGTCGATGGCCTGCATGGTCGCCTGCAATGGCAGCACGATGAACGGGATCATGATGTAGCTCATGCCGATCACCACGCCGGTGAGGTTGTGCACCATCTCCAGCGGTTGATCGATGATGCCCATGGCCATCAACGCCTTGTTGATCACCCCGGAGGCTTGCAGCAATACCAGCCAGGAGTAGGTGCGGGCGAGCAGGCTGGTCCACATCGACAGCAGCACGATGTTCAGGATCCAGCGACCCCAGCCACGGGGCACCAGGGTGATCGCCCAGGCCAGCGGGAAGCCCAGCAACAGGCTGAACAGGGTCACCAGGCCAGCCACCGAGAAGGTGTTGAGCAACACCCGGGCATAGGCCGAGTTGGCGAACAGTTGTTCGTAGTTACCCAGGCCCGGCACCGGTTCCAGCACGCCGCGCAGCAGCAGGCCAATCAACGGCGCTAGAAAAAACAGGCCGAGAAACAGCAGGGCGGGCACCAGGTTGCTTGCGCCACGCCAGCGCTGCGCCAGGGAAGGGGATTGCGTCATCACAGCTGCCTTGGCGGGGGCCGAACCGGCAGCGCCAGTGGCGCTCCCGGTGGCAGTGGATGGACGAGACGCGGTTGCCGTCATTTTCATTTGACCAGCCATTCGTTCCACCGTGTCGCGATGGCCGGACCGTTCTTGGCCCAGTACGCGAAATCAAGAGTGATCTGATCCTTTGCGTAAGCGGTCGGCAGGTTAGGGGCCAGCGTCGAGTCCAGGCGCTGCACGCTGTCGACGTTGACCGGGGCGTAGGCGGTCAGGTTGGAGAAGTCCGCCTGGCCCTTGGCACTGCTGGCGTTGGCCAGGAACTTCATCGCCGCGTCCTTGTTCTTCGAGCCTTTTGGAATGACCAGGATGTCGGCCATGACCAGGTTCTGCTTCCAGCTTACGCCGACCGGGGCGCCGTCTTCTTGCAGGGCATGAATCCGGCCGTTCCAGAACTGACCCATGCTCGCTTCACCGGAGGCCAGCAGCTGCTGCGACTGTGCGCCGCCGCCCCACCAGACGATGTCTTTCTTGATGGTGTCGAGTTTTTTGAACGCGCGGTCCAGGTCCAGCGGGTAGAGCTTGTCCGCCGCTACACCGTCGGCCAGCAGCGCCAGTTCCAGCACGCCAGGGCTTGGCCATTTGTAGAGGGCGCGTTTGCCGGGGAAGGTCTTGGTGTCGAACAGCGCGGACCAGTCCTGAGGCTTGTTGGCGCCGAGCTTGCCTTCGTTGTAGCCGAGGACGAAGGAGAAGAAGAACGAGCCGACGCCATGGTCGCTGACAAAGCGCGGGTCGATCTTGTCGCGATCAATGACTTTGAAATCGAGGGGTTCGAGCAAGCCTTCGGCTGCGGCGCGCAGGGCGAAGTCGGCTTCGACGTCGACCACGTCCCACTGCACATTGCCGCTCTCGACCATGGCCTTGAGCTTGCCGTAGTCGGTCGGACCATCCTGCACCACGGTGATGCCGCTGGCCTTGCTGAACGGGTCGGCCCAGGCCTGCTTCTGCGCATCCTGGGTGCTGCCGCCCCAACTGACGAAGTTGACGCTTTCAGCCGCCAGCAGTGCCTGGCTGGTGACGCTCAGCAGTCCCGCAAAAAGAACCGCGGTCGCACGTTTGTTCAACACCATTTTCACGCCCTCATTGTTGTGTTTATGAGCGGGGCTTGGAGTGCCCGCCTATCGGGAGCAGTAGGTCCGTCGAGTCAGTGCTGACTGTTCGGTCTATGGAATATCATATTATGGTATTCCAAGCTTTGTGCAAGCACTTTGCCGTACCGGCTATCAGCCGAAAGTGGTTTTTTTGGCTCTGGGGATTGGTCTGAGCCTGTCAGGCAATGCAATCCCTTGTGGGAGCGAGCTTGCTCGCGATGAGGGCGTGTCAGTCGATACAAGTGTTGACTGTCATACCGCTATCGCGAGCAAGCTCGCTCCCACAGGGGGCATCACTCGGTGAATGGAATGCTCTCCACCACCTCCAGGTCATACCCGGTCAAGCCCGCATATTTCAGCGGCGGGCCGAGGTGGCGCAATTTGCCGACTCCCAGGTTCTGCAGGATCTGCGCACCGGTACCCACTTCCGAATAAATCCGTGACTGCGAACGGCTGAACTGCCGGGGCGGCTGGGTCAATTGCGGCACCCGTTCGAGCAACGCCTGGGAGGATTCGTGGTTGGCCAGCACCACCACCACGCCGTGGCCTTCGGCGGCGACACGCTGCAAGGCGGCCCACAAGGTCCAGTTGCTCGGCCCGCTGTATTCGGCACCGACCAGGTCGCGCAATGGATCGATCACATGCACCCGCACCAGTGTCGGTTGCTCGCGGCGCAGATCGCCCATGACCATGGCCATGTGGACACCGCCTTCGATGCGATCCTCAAAGGTGATCAGACGAAAGGTGCCATGCACGGTCGGCAGGTCACGTTCACCGATGCGCACGATGGTGTGTTCGGTGCTCAGGCGATAGTGGATCAGGTCGGCGATGGTGCCGATTTTGATCCCGTGCTTGCGCGCGAACACTTCCAGGTCCGGGCGGCGGGCCATGGTGCCGTCGTCATTCATCACTTCGACGATCACCGAGGCCGGCGTATGGCTGGCCAGGCGTGCCAGGTCGCAACCAGCTTCGGTATGGCCGGCGCGGGTCAGCACGCCACCCTCCCGAGCGCGCAACGGGAAGATATGGCCCGGTTGCACGATATCGGCGGGGCCGGCATGGGCGGCGACGGCAGCGGCCACGGTGCAGGCGCGATCTGCGGCGGAAATACCGGTGGTCACCCCGACGGCGGCCTCGATGGACACGGTGAAGGCGGTGCTGAACACGCTGCCGTTGCTCGGCACCATCTGCTCCAGGCCCAGGCGCTTGCAGTGCTCGTCGGTCAGGGTCAGGCAGATCAGGCCCCGGGCTTCACGGGCCATGAAGCTGATCGCCTCGGGTGTGCAGCAGTCGGCGGCCAGCAACAGGTCGCCTTCGTTTTCCCGGTCTTCATCGTCGACCAGCAGGACCATTTTGCCGAGGCGGTAATCTTCGATGATTTCTTCGATGCTGTTGAAGGCCATGCTGGAGTCTCGGTATTTGTTGGATTGGTAGTGTGGTATACCATAATACAAAATAAACCGAGAGGTCACTATGAAGGCTTACTGGATTGCTCATGTGGATGTCACCGACGCCGATCAATACAGCCAATACACCCGGCGGGCGCCGCAGGCGTTTGCCCTGTATGGGGGGCGGATCCTGGCGCGGGGTGGGCGTAGCGAGGCGATGGAAGGCCGGCCTACGCCGCAACGCAGTGTGGTGATCGAGTTTGATTCCTATGAGCAGGCGGTGGCTTGCTATCGGTCGGCGTTGTATCAGGAGGCCAGGGGGTATCGTGAGGGGGGCGCTTTGGCTGAGGTGATTATTGTCGAGGGCGTGGTGCCGGTCTAAAAAGTGACTGAGTACATATCCGTTTCTGTGGTAACGGCGGCTTATGGTTTCGCCCTTACGGCGAGTCACTTTTTTTACAAGCGCCTAAAAAAAGTAACCAAAAAAACGCTCGCCCCGAACGTACGGCCCCTCTTTCGCCCTTACGGCGAGTCACTTTTTTTACAAGCGCCTAAAAAAAGTAACCAAAAAAACGCTCGCCCCGAACGTACGGCCCCTCGCTAAGGCTCGGGGTTCCTTCGCTGCGGCATTCATCCGGGGGCATTGCCCTCCGGTCGGCTTCGCTTCGACCTACATGCAATGAGTTCGACTGCGTCGAACGGCGCTGCGCGCCAGTCCCCGGATGAACACCTCCACTCAGCCTGCCGAGGGGGCGGGTGGATCAAGATCAAGAGCTGCAGGCGAGCTAACGCTCGGCCTGATGAGTGGTGAGAAGCGACGCGGTGGTGTGGGCTGCTCTGTCTTTGCTCTTCTGTGGGAGCGAGCTTGGTCCGGGCGGCGTTCCGACGATGGCGGCCTTATGGCCGACCAATCTCTTTCGGCTAAACGCATTCCCCCTGTAGGAGCTGCCGCAGGCTGCGATCTTTTGTTCCGCACCCTTCGACATTGTCAAAAATCAAAAGATCGCAGCCTCGTTGCACTCGACAGCTCCTACAGGGAAACACGCACACATCAGAACCAGGCCGGCCGGTAGGCCGCCTCGGGCGCTGGTGATGCTGGCTCGCAAGCTTGCTCGGGTGGTATTCGCCTTGCTGAAAGGGCAAAGCGAATATCAGCCAAAAGCCAGTTGAGGGCTTTCCCTCAACCATAGAATCTCCCACAGGGGACCGCATCCGCAGAGATGGAAATGCACACCTTCAGAAATTAACCGAGGCCCCCCGCACTCCCCCGATGATTATTTTTTGTCGGCCATCGCTTGCGTGTCCCGCCCGATAGTTGGGCACCGTGTCCAGGCTGAGCAAACCTGACCGGAGCCCAATAATGATAAAAAAACGCTCGGCCATAGCCGGAGTCCGTCCGCGGCTTCACCGGCTTGGCCACTCTCGCCCGCAACCCCTTGCGCTGGCGATTCTTGCCGTACTGACGGGGCCAACCTACGCCACCACATTCGACATCAACGAAGACTGGAGCCTGTCGACCAGGACCAGCCTGAGCCTGGGCAGCAGCTGGTCGACGCAAAACCCCGACAAAAGCCTGATGACCCGCGCCAACGCCTTGCAGGCCCAGGGCGTGAATGCCAATGGCACCAGCGTCAGCGCCGACGACAACCGGCTGAACTTCGAGAAGGGCGACACCATCTCGCAACTCTTCAAGGGCCTCACCGATGTCAGTCTCGACGGCCAGGGCCAGGGCGCGTTCATTCGCTTCAAATACTGGTACGACCATGCCTATGAAACCGGCAATGGCCGCTTCAAGGATTTCGACGATTCGGGTTGGGACAACCTGTCAAAATTCAAGGGTTTCGAGGTCCTCGATGCCTACGTCTGGAAAGACTTCCAGGTGGCCGGGCATCCGCTGAACGTGAAGGTCGGTAACCAGGTGCTGTCCTGGGGCGAAGCGCTGCTGATCCAGAACGGCATCAACGTGATCAACCCGCTGGACATCTCGGCGTTCAACCGTCCCGGCGTGGAAATCAAGGAAGGCCAGTTGCCGGTGGAGATGGTCTCCTTCAGTTTCGGCCTGACCGACAGCACCAACCTCGAAGGTTTCTACCAGTACAACTGGCGCCCCAGCGTACTCGATGGTTGCGGCACCTTCTTCGCCAGCAGCGATGTGATCCAGCCGGGTTGCGGGCCACTGTACCTGAGTCAGGTACAGACCGATCAACAGATGCAGGCCGCCGGTTTGTACGCCACGTCCCGGGGTAACGAATCGCCCTCCGACAACGGCCAATTCGGCTTCGCCCTGCGCCAGATGATCCCGGCGCTCAACGATGCGGAAGCGGCGATCTACTACATCAACTATCACTCGCGGTTGCCGTATTTCACCATTGACGCCAGGAACACCGCCTTGCCCGGCACCTTCCCCGGTGGCATCCAGGGGCCGAGCTATGCGGCGGCCTTCCCGGAAAACATTCACCTTTACGGCATCAGCCTCAATGGCGTCGAGCCGGTCACCGGGATTTCCCTGGCCGGTGAGTTGAGCTACCGGCCGAACATGCCGATCGCGATCAACGCGCCTGACGTCAACGTCGCCGTGATTTCAGGGCCGGGGGGCAGTTCCTGGTTGCAGTTGCCGCCAGGCTTCAGCACCACCAATGGTAGCCAGTTCGATGCGTGGGAACGCAAGGGTGTCTGGCAACTGACCGGTTCGGCCACCCAGGCCATCGACAACGTACTGGGTGCCACGCGCCTGAGCCTGTTCGGTGAAGCCGGGGTCGTGCACATCGACGATCTGGGGGACGAGCGCCTGGGCCGTAACGCCGCGTTCGGCCGCAGCGCCCCGCGCAACGGCACGGCGTGCAACACGGTAGCTTCAGGCGTGACTAACCAATACTGCACCGACAAGGGCTTTGCCACCGATTGGTCGTGGGGTTATCGCCTGCGCGCCAGCCTCGAATACAGCGATGTGTTGCCGGGCATCAACCTGATTCCCGCCGTCAACTGGCGGCATGACGTCTCGGGCTATTCCTACGATCCGCAAGGGCCGTTCCAGGAAGGCCAGCAAGCGCTGGGCGTGAGCCTGACCGGCGTCTACATGAACGATTACAGCGTGGAACTGGCCTACAACACGTTCTTCGGTTCCAACGACTACAGCACCCTCGACGATCGCGATTTCGCATCCGTCAGCTTCAAGGCAGACTTCTAAGGAGAACCGTTATGCGTATGCAATTGTGCGTGCTGGCCCTGGCCTGCACCGTCGGCCTGGCCCAGGCCAAAGGCACCGATTCGGCGGCACTGGGCAAGACCCTGACCCCCATGGGCTCGGAAGTGGCTGCCAATGCCGACGGCAGCATTCCGGCCTGGACCGGCGGCCTGGGGAGCAACGCCGGCACCGTCGACAGCAAGGGCGGCTACAGCGATCCGTATGCCGCCGAGAAACCGTTGTTCACGGTCACGGCAAAGAACGTGGCGCAGTACGAGAAGTTTCTCAGCCCCGGGCAAATCGCGTTGTTCAAGCGTTTTCCCGACACCTACAAGATGAACATCTACCCGAGCCATCGCAGCGCCAATCTGCCCAAGGAGGTACTGGCGGCCAGTCGTGAGAACGTCGCCAAGACCAGCATGGCCGACGGCGGCAACGGTTTGCATGACTATGCCAGGGGCATTCCGTTTCCGTTGCCCACCGAAGGCCTGGAGGTGATGTGGAACCACATGACCCGTTATCGCGGCGGCAGCTACGAGCGCATCAGCAGCGCCGCGCTGGTGCGTGAAAACGGCGCCACCAGCTACGTGCGCAACCAGTCGCTGATCAACTTCGCCGACACCGTGGGCGGGCTGGAACCCAACTCGAACATTCTGTTCATGTTCAAGAGCCGGGTGCTGGAACCGGCGCGCTTGTCAGGCGAGGCGGTGCTGGTGCATGAGCCGATCGACCAGGTCGCCGAGCCGCGTTCGGCCTGGCAATATCTGCCGGGGCAACGTCGCGTGCGTCGTGCGCCGATGATCGCCTACGACAACAGCGCCCGTTACAGCAACGGCCTGATCACCGCCGACAACATCGACGGCTACAACGGCGCACCGGACCGTTTCGACTGGAAACTGGTGGGCAAGCAAGAGCTGTTCATCCCTTACAACAGCTACAGGATCGGCAGCCGCGACCTCAAGTACGACGCCGTGATCAAGCCCAATCACGTCAATCAGGACCTGGGTCGCTACGAGAAACATCGGGTGTGGGTCGTCGAGGCAACCCTCAAGCCCGGTGCCCGGCACATCTACGCCAAGCGTCGCTTCTATGTGGACGAAGACAGTTGGCAGATCGCCCAGTCGGACCAGTACGACAGCCGCGGTGAACTGTGGCGCAGCGGTGAACTGCACGCGATCCAGCAGTACGACCACGGCTTCACCTATAACGTGCTGGAAACCTCCTATGACCTGATCTCCGGACGCTACTACGCCGGCGGCCTGGCCAACGAAGAGACCGAGCCGATGCGTGTGGGCTTCGCCGCCAAGACTGACGACTACACCCCGTCGGACCTGCGGCGCTGGGCCAAGTAACCATTCGCCAAACCACCACAAATCCAATGTGGGAGCGGGCTTGCTCGCGAAGAGCGAGTGTCAGGCGGCTGCAATGTTGCATGACACACCGCTTTCGTCGGAACGCCGCCCGGAGCAAGCCCGCTCCCACAAGGGGACGGGGGGATGATGTTTTTGTATCTGCCAAGGAGATCTGCCATGCGCTATTGGATATCCGCTCTGGCCCTGGGCGCGAGCCTGGGCACTGTTCACGCCGCAACCCTCGACCGACAGCAAGCGAAAGCCCTGGCCCAGGAAGCCTACGTGTTCGCCTACGCCACCGTCGAACACGACAAGGTACTCAGCGCCATCGCCGCTAAACTGCCGTTCAACCATCTCTACAGCGAGCCGCGCCTGCTCGGCCCGCAAGACGACAAAGTGGTGTCGCCCAACAACGACACCTTCTATTCCCGCGCCTTGCTCGATCTGCGCAGCGAACCGATGGTGCTGGACGTGCCGGCCGTGCAAGGCCGCTACTACAGCTTCCAACTGGTGGACATGCGCACCGACAACCTCGACTACATCGGCACCCGCGCCACGGGTGAGCAAGCGGGGCGCTACCTGATGGTCGGGCCGGACTGGAAGGGGCCAGTGCCATCGGGTTTCAGTGCGGTGATTCGCTCGCCGAGCCGGCTGGTCTTCCTGTTGGGACGGACCGAGGTCAAGGGCGAAGCGGATCAGAAAGACGCCGCACAAGTGCTGAAGGGCTACGCCTTGCAACCGCTGTCCAAAGTCAGCGGCAGCGCGGCCCCTGAACCCTTGGCACCGCTGCAACTGCCGGCGTATGCGGACACCAAGCAAGGGCCGGCGCAGGCGCTGTTCAGCACCTTCAACGCGCTGGCTCCCTTGCACCAATGGACCGCCAGCGAACAACAGAAACTGGCCCGTTTCGCCGCCATCGGCGTGAAGCCGGGGACCGCATTCCAGGCCCCGGAAGACTTGAGCGAAGCCGTCGCCCAAGGCGCCGAGGCCGGTCGCGAACTGGTCCGCGCAGCCTCCAGCCAACTGTCGGTAGAACGGTAGGGCTGGTTACCGTCGCCGTCCAACGTCGGCAAATACGGCGGCGATGACCTGACCCGTGCCGCAGTCGCCTGGCGCTATATCTACATCTACGCCAACGATGCGGTGGAAGCGCAGTACCCGATGGCGTTGCACGATGCCCAGGGCCAGGCGCTCACCGGCCAGCACGCCTATCGCCTGCATTTTCCCGCCGGGCAATTGCCGCCGGTGAATGCGTTCTGGTCGTTGACCCTGTATGACGGCAAAACCCAGTTGCTGGTGGCCAACCCGATCCAGCGTTACGCCCTGGGCGACCGCAGCCCTGGTCTACAATACGATGCCGATGGCGGCTTGACCCTGATCCTGCAAGCCGATGCGCCCAAGGCTGCGCCGCAGGGCAACTGGCTGCCGACGCCGCAAGGTCCGTTCAACCTGCTGTTGCGCCTGTACCTGCCCAGGGGCGGGGCACTGGACGGGAGTTATCAGTTGCCGACGATAACGAGGATCGAATCATGAACCTGATTTGCAGTCGCCGTCGGGTGTTGGGCGGCATGGGGGTATTGGGCGGCAGCCTGATGTTTCCACGCTGGTTGCTGGCCGCCGATTCCGATGACCCTCGGCAGATTGCCAAAGAGGCGTGGATTTACGCCTACCCCATGCTCATGCATTACCAGACCATGGAAAAACAGGCGCTCAACCCGGCTGCGCCGGAGTATGTCGGTGGCTTCAACCGCTTTCGTCATTACGGCGAGTTGTTTACCCCGAACAACCGCGACATCGTCACGCCGAACAACGACACACCGTACTCCTGGGCCTGGCTCGACCTGCGCAGCGAACCCCAGGTGTTGAGTGTGCCGGCGGTCGATGACGAGCGCTATTACGTGCTTCAACTGGTCGACCAGTACACCCACAACTTTGCCTATGTCGGTGTGCTCAGCACCGGTCGCGAAGCGGGGAATTACCTGATCGCCGGACCCGGCTGGCAAGGCCCGACACCGGATGGCGTCAAGGCCGTGCTGCGCAGTGAAACCGAAATCGTCATGGTGCTTGGAAGAACGGGTCTGAAAAACGCCGGGGACCTGCCGGCGGTGCGGGCCTTGCAGCAGCAATACGGTCTGGTTTCGTTGCATGAATACATCGGCAGTGCGCCGCCCGTGGCTGCGCCAGCCATTGACTGGCAACCCTGGGACAGCAAGACCGGGCTGGGGCTGGAGTTTATCCCGGCGCTCAACCAGATCCTCAGCCTGTGCCCCACGCAGCCGTCCGAACAAGCCTTGCGCGCACGCTTTGCCCGGATCGGCATCGTGCCGGGCCAGGCTTTCGACCCGGCGACGTTGCCGCAGGCCACGCGCCAGGCACTGCTCGCCGGGATTCAGGACGCCCGGGCGCAACTGCAAACCGCCGTGAGCCAGGTACGCACCACCCTCGGCCTGTTCGGCACGCGCGAAGCGCTGAACGGCAATTACCTCAACCGCGCAGTCGCGGCGAATGTCGGCATCTACGGCAACAGCGTGGAAGAGGCCTTCTACACCGGCACTCGCCTGGATAACCAGGGGCAACCCTTGCAGGGCGGGCGAAGCTATCGCCTGCGTTTCGCACCGGGGCAATTGCCGCCGGCCAGCGAGTTCTGGTCGCTGACCTTGTATGACTTGCCTGACCGGCAACTGGTGGCCAACCCGATCAATCGCTACTGCCTGAGCAGCCGGGATCATTTGCAAGAGGATTCGGACGGTGGGTTGACGTTGGTCCTGCAGAACGCCGCTCCGCCGGAGCAGAGCAACTGGTTGCCGACGCCGGCGAGCGGGGCATTCAGCCTGGTCCTGCGCCTGTATGGACCCGGGCAGCAGGTGGTCAATCAACGCTGGCAAATGCCGGTGGTTGAAGTAGTGTCTGCCTGAACCGCTTCGCGAGCAGGCTCGCTCCCACAGGTACTGCGTTTATCCTGTGAATCACAGGTGAACGAAGCCAGTAACCAGGCCGGCCGGTAGGCCGCCTCGCTTTTGCTTTGGCTTTTGATCTTCTTGGCAACCCGGCATGGATGCCGGGTTAGCCGCCCCCGGCCATGGATGGCCGATGGCGGCGGGCCCACGGAGCAGGACCGGAGCGAGGGGATGCCGAGCCTAGGCGAGGCACCGAACGTAAGGGGCAAGAGCCCTTGGTTACTTGGGGTCGGGCGGCGTTCCGTTTTTCCAAGTAACTCGCTGTAAGAGCGAAACCGCCAGAGGCCGTTACCGCAGCAATGGATATGTACACCCACAAAACAATCATCGCCTGACACATAGCCATCGCGAGCAAGCTCGCTCCCACAGTGGATCTGTGTCGTTCACAAATGCTGTGAGCTGCATGGATTCCAGTGGGAGCGAGCCTGCTCGCGAAGGCGATATCAAGGCGTAACGATATTGAACTGCGGCGCAAACGTATCGAGGCTGCTCATCAACTCCCCAAGCTTCTTGCCATTGCCCTGCAACTTGATCAGGCCTTTCTGCATCGCCGTCGGGATATCCAGTTGCTTGAGGCTGATCTGTTCCAGGGTGGCCTTGCTCATGGTCACGCTGGCATCCGCCTGAGCGTTGAGCCCGGCACGGTGGGTCAGCACGCCATTGCGTAGGGTCAGGTTGAAGTCCTGGTTCAGGTCATCGAAGGTCCAGTTCAGGGTCAGGTCATGGCCTACGGCCTTTTCACTGTCCAGGCGCACTGCCAGGAAGTCGAAGAACATCTGCGGGCTCATCGCCCGCACCATATCCACCGAAACCGAAGTGCCGGCATTGGCTGGCACGCCGTTGCGCAGTTCCATGGCGCCGGTCAGGTACATGTTGCGCCAGGTAGCGTTTTCACTTTGATAGCCCATTTGCTCCAGCGCCTGGGCCTGGGCTTTGCGGGCGTCGCCGTTGTCCGGATTGGTGAACAGCAACTGATTGCCCAGTTGCGCGGCCCAACGGTATTCGCCCTTGGCCATTGCTGCCTGCATTTTCCCCAGCACCGCCGCTTCGCCGCCCATGGCTTCGACCGAACGCTTGGCCGTTTCTACCGGCGGCAGCGGATTGAGGTTGGCCGGGTTACCGTCATAGAAACCCATGTAGCGCTGATACACCGCCCGGGTGTTGAAACTCAGTGAGCCGTAGTAGCTACGGGTGTACCACTTCTGGTCGAGGCTGCCGGGCAACTTCTTGATCGAGTCGGCGATTTCCAGCGGCGTCAGGCCCTGGTTCAGCAGGTGCAGGGTGCGGTCATTGAGGAAGGCGTACATGTCGCGCTGGTCGGCGAGGAAGGTGCGGATGCGCTCGCCACCCCAGGTCGGCCAGTTGTGCTGGGCGAACAACACGTCGCTCTTGTCGCCGTAACGCGCCAGGCTGCCGTCCAGGTACTCGGCCCAGGCCTTGGCGTCGCGTACTTGGGCGCCGCGTGGGGTGAGGATGTTGTGCATCATTTGCGTGGCGTTTTCCGCCATGCACAAGGCGCGCAACTGCGGCAGGTACAGGTTCATTTCCGCCGGCGCCTCGGTGCCCGGGGTCAACTGGAATTCCACGTCGAGGCCGGCGATGGTGCGGGTTTCCAGTTCCTTGTCGATCAGGTCGGTGGGCGGGATCAAGGTGACGGTGCCGCCGCTCGGCGTGCTCTTGCCCAGGCCGGCGTCGACCTGGCCTTTTTCGCCACGGGGCAGCAGGCTGCCAAACTGGAACTGCGCGCGGCGGCTCATGGCGTTGCCGGCGTAGACGTTCTCGCTCATCACGTGTTCCATGAACCCGGCGGGGGCGAACACCTTGACCTTGCCGGCCTTGACGTCGGCTTCGTCGATGACTCCGCGCACGCCACCGAAGTGGTCGACGTGGGTGTGGCTGTAGATCACCGCCACTACCGGTTTGTGCGGACGGTTCTGGTAGTACAGGTCCAGCGCCGCCTTGGCGGTTTCGGCCATGGTCAGCGGGTCGATGATGATCAGCCCGTCGTCGCCTTCGATGATGGTCATGTTGGCCAGGTCGAGGCCGCGCACCTGATACAGCCGGGGGCTGACTTCGAACAATCCGGCATGGGCACTGAGTTGGGCCAGGCGCCAGAGACTCGGGTTGACCGACTCCGGGGCCTTATCCTTGGCGAGGAAGTCATAGGCCTGGATATCCCAGATGACCTTGCCCGAGGCGTCCTTGACCTGGCCCTTGAACGGCGCGATCAGACCCTTGGTGACCGACTCGTAGTCGGTGCGGTCGGTGAAGGGCAGTTGCTGCAGCACCGCGGCGTTACTGGCGGTGGTTTGCGGGCTGGCCGCGACCGGTCCATCGGCGGCGACCACCGATTGCGCAAGGCAGGCAGTGATCAGGCAAGCGAACAACCCACGAGGGCTCAAGGTGAAACGAGGCATGGCGTCTCCGTTTTTTATCGTTATGGTTAGACCAGCGTCGAGGGTAGGGCGGGGTTCAGCCGGGGCGATCATCAGCAACGGACAAAAAACATTCAGGGCCGCTATCCTTGGGCCATGCATATCCAGCAGGTTGACCCATGCTTGAAGTCCATGGCGTTTTCAAAAGCTACGCCACACCGCAGGGGCCACTGCCGGTGCTGCAAGGCGTCGACCTGACGCTCAAGCCCGGCAGCAGCCTGGCGCTGATGGGCGAGTCGGGCAGTGGCAAAAGCACTTTGCTGCACCTGATCGCCGGGCTGGACAAGGTCGATCGCGGCAGCATCCGCAGTGGCGAGCATCGCCTGGAACAGATGAATGAAGGGCAACTGGCGAACTGGCGGCGTACGGAAATCGGCCTGGTGTTCCAGCAATTCAATCTGATCGGCAGCCTGCGGGTCGAAGACAACCTGGCGATTCAGGCACGCCTGGCGGGGCGTCATGACCCACGCTGGCAGGCGCACCTGGTGCAACGCCTGGGCTTGGGCGATTTGCTGCGGCGCTATCCGGAGCAACTGTCCGGCGGCCAGCAGCAACGGGTCGCGCTGGGCCGGGCGCTGGCGGCGCGCCCGCCACTGCTGCTGGCCGACGAGCCCACCGGCAGCCTCGATGAAACCACTGGTGCCGAGGTATTGCAGTTGCTGCTGGAATTACTCGAGGACAGTCCCACCAGCCTGTTGATGGTCACCCACAGTCCCGGCGTGGCGGCGCGGCTGGCCAAAAAAGCCCTGCTGTGCGGCGGTCGCCTGGCCGGTGCGGGTGAGCGCTGACATGCGCATCTTTGGCGAAACCCTGCGCGCGCTGCTCAGCCACTGGCGGCAGCATCCGGTGCAGTTTTTCAGTGTACTGACCGGGTTATGGCTGGCTACCGGTCTGTTGACCGGCGTCCAGGCACTCAACAGCCAGGCCCGTGACAGCTATGCCCGCGCCAGTCAGTTGATCGGCGGCGAGCCCCAGGCCAGCCTCGGTGCACCTGGCGGCGGCACGTTCCCCCAGCAGTGGTTTATCGATCTGCGCCGCGCCGGGTGGCCGGTGTCACCGGTGCTGCAAGGTCGGGTCATGCTCAAGGGGCACGAAGAGCAGCGTTTGCAGTTGATGGGCATCGAGCCGGTGTCGCTGCCGGCGGGTGCGGCGGTGGCCGGACAGGCCATGGCGATTGAACAGGTGGTCGGCTTTTTCAGTCCGCCGGGCAGTACCTGGATCTCGTCGCAGACCTTGCAGGCACTGGGATTGCGTGAGGGAGACCGGCCACTGAACCTGGCGGGCGTGGCACTGCCGCCGCTGCAGGTGCAGGCCGACATGGCGCCCGGTGTGCTGCTGGTGGACATCGGTTTTGCCCAGCAGATTCTGGGATTGCCAGATCAACTGTCGCGGCTGCTGTTACCAAAGGATTTCACCGCGTCGCTGCCGGAGCCGTTCAAGGGCCAGTTGCAACTCAAGCGCGCCGACGAAGAAAACAACCTGGCGCGCCTGACCGAAAGTTTCCACCTCAACCTCGATGCCCTGGGGGTACTGTCGTTCGTGGTCGGCCTGTTTATCGTGCACGCCGCCATCGGGCTGGCGCTGGAGCAACGGCGAAGCCTGCTGCGGACCCTGCGTGCCTGCGGTGTGAGTGCGCGGATGCTGATCGCTTGTCTCGCCGTCGAATTGGCTGGATTGGCCCTGATCGGCGGCGTGGCCGGGGTGGTCAGCGGCTACCTGCTGGCCGGCGTGCTGTTGCCCGATGTCGCCGCCAGCCTGCGTGGCTTGTACGGCGCCGAAGTGGCGGGGCAGTTGAGCCTCAGCCTGTCGTGGTGGTTCAGTGGTATCGGCTTGAGTCTGATCGGCGCGTTGCTGGCCGGGGCCAACAGTCTGTTGCGGGCGGCGCGTCTGCCCTTGTTGGCGCTGGCCGACCCGCAGGCCTGGCATCAGGCCCACGCACGCTGGTTGCGCCGCCAGGGTTGGGTGGCGGCTTTGGCCGGGGTGATTGCGCTGCTGGCGTTGATTTTCGGCGACAGCCTGATCAGTGGCTTCGTGTTGATGGCGGCGCTGTTGATTGGTGCCGCGCTGGCCTTGCCGGTGATGCTCAGTTGGCTGCTCAGTCTCGTTTCGCAGCGCAGTCGCTCGGTACTCGGCCAGTGGTTTGTCGCCGATTGCCGCCAGCAACTGCCGGCGTTGAGCCTGGCCTTGATGGCGCTGCTGTTGGCCATGGCGGCGAACATCGGTGCCGGTAGCATGACCGCAGGCTTTCGCCAGACCTTCAGTGACTGGCTCGAACAACGGCTGACGGCCGAGCTTTACCTCAATCCCCAGAACCCGGCCCAGGCCCGGGAGCTGCACAGCTGGCTCAATCAGCAGCCGCAATTGGCGGCGGTGCTGCCCAACTGGCAGGTTTCGATCCGGTTGCAGGGCTGGCCGACGGACCTGTCGGGGATCATTGACCATCCGACCTATCGCCAGCACTGGCCGTTGCTCGAGACCTTGGGCGACAACCCTTGGGAGCGGCTGGCCAAGGACGATGCGGTGATGCTCAGCGAACAACTGGCCCGGCGCCTGCACGTGCAACTGGGCGATCACTTGACGCTGCCGACGCCCACCGGCCTGTGGTCGCCACGGATCGTCGGGATCTACGCCGACTACGGCAATCCCAAGGGCCACATACTGGTGAACATCAGCCACCTGCTGCGCGGCTGGCCGCAATTGACACCGAACCGCTTCAACCTGCGCATCGAACCGCCGTCGATCCCGGCGTTCGTCACGGCATTGCAGGCGCGTTTTACCCTGGAGGACAGCCGCATCGTCGATCAGGCGCGGCTCAAGGGCTGGTCCACGCAAGTCTTCGAGCGCACCTTCGCCGCCACCGCCGCCCTCAACAGCCTGACGCTGTGCGTGGCCGGGGTGGCGCTGTTCATCAGCCTGTTGACCCAAAGCCAGAGCCGTCTCGGGCAACTGGCGCCATTGTGGGCGCTGGGCGTGACCCGGCGGCATCTGATGTTGCTCAACCTCGGGCAAACCTGGTTGCTGGCGATCTTGACCCTGGTGCTGGCGTTGCCGCTGGGCATCGCCCTGGCGTGGTGCCTGGACACGGTGATCAACGTGCAGGCCTTTGGCTGGCGCCTGCCGTTGCGGGTGTTTCCATTGCAACTGTTGCAATTGATGGGGCTGGCGCTGGTGGCGACGCTACTGGCCTCGGCCTGGCCGTTGTACCGTTTGTACCGCACGCAACCGGCGGACCTGCTGCGTACGTTTGCCCATGAAGATTAAGGCCTGCGTGTTACTCCTGGCGCTGCTGGCGAGCGGTTGCGATCAGCCGGCACCGGAGCAAAAGGGCTTTGCCGGGCTGGGTACCCAGGCCGCTGCGTTCACCCCGGTGGTGCCCGGTCGGATGTTCAGTTTCCCGGCGGATCACGGCCCCCACGACGGCTTTCGCATCGAATGGTGGTACGTCACGGCCAACCTGAAGGACGATCAGGGCAATGAATTCGGCGTGCAATGGACCTTGTTCCGCAGCGCCCTGAAAGCCAGCCCCGAGGTGGCGGGTTGGCAGAACCAGACGATCTGGCTCGGCCACGCCGCAGTGACCTCGGCGACGGCACATCACGCGGCCGAACGTTATGCCCGTGGCGGCATCGGTCAGGCCGGTGTCAGCGTTGCGCCGTTCAATGCATGGATCGACGACTGGCAATTGCGTAGCCAGGCGACTGCCGACGACCCGTTGGCTGACGTGCTACTCAGTGCCCGCGACCGGCGATTCAGCTACCGGCTGAGGTTGACCCCGACAGGTCCGCTGGTGCTTCAGGGGGACCGTGGCTTCAGCCAGAAATCAGAACAGGGTCAGGCCTCTTACTACTACAGCCAGCCGTTCTTCCGGGCCAGCGGCACCCTGGACATCGACGGCAAGACCTTCCAGGTCAGTGGCCCGGCCTGGCTCGACCGGGAATGGAGCAGCCAGCCCCTGACGGGCAACCAGACCGGTTGGGACTGGTTTTCCCTGCACCTGGACAGCGGCGAGCAGGTGATGCTGTATCGCATGCGGCAAAAGGACGGCGAGCCTTACCTCACCGGCACCTGGATCGACGCCCGGGGCCAGGTACAGTTGCTGCATGCCGGCGACATCATCCTCACGCCGCAAGACACCGCCCGGGTTGCCGGGCGCACGATGCCCATTCGCTGGTCGATCAACATCCCCGCCAGACACCTCGATATCGCCATTACCGCGCTCAATCCCCAGGCCTGGATGGACTTGCGCATTCCGTACTGGGAAGGCCCGGTGCGCCTCAGCGGCAGTCATGCAGGGAGTGGCTATCTGGAAATGACCGGGTATTAGTACCCTGCGCCACGAAATTCAGCGGTCTGCCGCGACCACTTGCCGAACAGCGTCTATGCTCAGCGCACACATGGCGTTGAGCCCGTTTTCAACGCCGTCTGTTGCCATCTATCACAGGGAAAGTTCTGCCTATGAAACGCCATGCACTGACCAAAGCCATCACCCTCGCTACCATGTTGTCTGCCGCCAGTTTTGGCGCGGTTGCCGCCGATATCCCATTGTCCGAAGTCGTTGTGGCTGATCAGGTCTCCACCAAAGTCGTTTCGGTTGATGCCGCGAACCATTCCGTGGTTCTGAAGGGCCCGCAGGGCAACGAGTTCCCGGTGCAATTGACCGACAAGGCGAAAAACCTCGATAACCTCAAGGCCGGCGATACGGTCGACATCACGGTCACCAGCGCCGTTGCAGCGTACCTCGACACCGATATCGACAAAGGCCTGCCCGGCACCGCCGAAGCCATCGGCGAAATCCGCGCAGCACCCGGCAGCGCCAATCCGGGCGGCGAAGCTTACCGCCAGGTGAAAGTGCAGCTGAAAATCACCCACATTGACCTGAAGAAAAACCAGGTGACCTTCGAAAACCCGGAAGGCAAGTCCAAGACCGTCGACGTCAAACGACCTGAAGTCCAGGCCAAACTCAAGGACTTGAAAGTCGGGCAAAGCGTCAACGTGGTTTATACCGACGTATTGACGGTGACCAGCCAACACTAATATTGAGTAATGGTTCTATACAGGCTGATTATTTTTGTGCAAGTTTTGTATAGGAATAATCAGCCCGTAATGGCCGAACAGGTGAGTTTGTACTGTCGTGTTGCATAGTATTTAAATCGACATCTTGTTAAACATTGTGTCGATAAATTTCATCTTTGTGGCACGGACATATCAGTCCGTTTCTACTAAAATGCTTTCCGTTCGCCCAGTGTCAGGGCTCTTTACCAGTGCATGGATTGCCGAGGCCATTGCACTGGGCGAACACTTTATTTGTTGTATTGAAGGTTTTGGATATAAAAAAAACGGGCGGCCTGCAGGTCGCCCTTTTTTATTGAGTTGTAACAAGTCCTTCAGCCTTGTTTTTTATTGACTTGAACAACATCGGCCAACGCGGCGAAACACTGTTCGATCGAACGCCGCTGGCTCTCGGCATACAGTTCCAGTTCATCGATCGTTGAACGCCCCAGGGCCTGTTCGAACGCCTGCTGGTTGGCATGGGCGCCGTAACGGGTTTGTGCCGCATCCCCCAGGTTTGACTGAAAAATCCCCGCCGCGCTGACCGGCAGGAAGTCTTCGTACACCAGCGGTTCAACCCGCAGGTATCCATCGCTGAGCAGGTCTTCCAGGGGCGTGCTTTTCAGGTCGCCCGCCGTCATGCCTTTTTCCGTCACGAAGTAGCGGAAGTAAGCCAGGCCCTGTTGGCGCATGCCTTCCCAGGTGTCAGGGAACTCGCTGAAATGCTGTGCCATCAGGGCGTTGTAGCGTGCGGCGTTGGCTTCGTTGGGGAAGTCCTCGAGTTCATCCCGTGCGGCATTGAGCAAGCGGTCGTAGAGTGCGCGACCTTTGGGCGTGAGGGCGGCACCGCGCTGTTCGATCTCACCGAACCGGGCACTGTGGCTGCCGCGAGCCTCGTTTTGATCGGTGAAGGCAATCGGCTCGTCCAGGGCCTTGAAGCTGGTCTGGCGCAGCAGGATCGGGCACTGGCGGCGAGGCGGGCCTTCGATCACCGCTTTGGGGGTGATGCCATGGGCCGGCATCTGCGCCTGGACGATGTCGATGTCCAGGGTCCGCGGTGTCAGGTGGTTGATGTGCGGGCCCTTGAACGCCACCACGTCGGCGATCAGACGATGCTGGGCGCTGAGCTGTCGATACTGTTCGGCGGTGACGGTGGCGCTGTGGTGCCAGCGAAAGGTTTCCAGTGCCTGTTCGACGAACGCCTGGGCTTCCTGCTCGGTCAGGCCACCCCGGGATTCGGCGCGTTCGACGAGCGTGAGGGCCGTGGGGGTGAAGATCGAGCGCTGGTCGAGCATCGACTGGGCGAACGCTCGCAGCTCCTGGTCTTCGATCAATTCCAGGCGCAACAGCGAGGTGAACACCCGGAACGGGCTGACTTGCAGCGATGCTTCATGCACCGCGCGAAACGCCGTGGAATGCACCGGCACGCCGGCCGGTGTCAGGTCGTAGTAACCCACCGGTTGCATGCCCATCACCGCGAACAGGCGGGCGAGGGTCGCCAGTTCGTCGGCGGTGCCGACGCGGATCGCCCCATGACGCTCCAGGTCCAGGCGCTCGATTTCGCCGGTGCTGGTGAGCTGCCGCAGGATTTGCCCATCGCTGTCCAGCACGTGACGGTTGGTCTGTTCCACCAGTTCCATCAAAGCGCCGTACAACGGCACCTCCTCGCGGTACATGTCGGACATCGCTTTGGAGAAGCGTTGGCGGATCAGGTCAGGGCTGACGAAGTTCGGGTGGTTCATGAACAGGATTCCTGGCGCGGTGACGTAAAGGATGGACAAAAGATCGCAGCCTTGCGCGACGCCGACAAACGAAGTTTCTGACGAACTTCATTCTGTAAAGGACTGTCAGGGGGCGTTCTCAATTAGTTTCCCCACCTGAGAACGCCCCCTAGTGCAGTCGTTGATCCTGTGGGCTCTCCGAACGCAGCGATGCCAAAAACTCGCGATACAGGCGCGCCGAGCCGTAGGGCGCTTCCACCATGGGCATGTGCCCGATGGCGTCCCAGATATGCACGCGCAGGTCGGCGATGCCCTTGCTCCAGATCGCCACGCTGCTGACATCGATCAGCCGGTCCTTGCGTCCCCACAGCAACAGCGCCGGGGCGGTGATGTCGGGCAGGCGCGGTTCCATCGGCGGGCTGGCGCGGAATTCGTGGAAGATTTCTTCCAGCTCCTCGCGGGACTGTTCATAGCGCTGGGCGACGGCATCGAGCACCAGCTTCGGTACCCAGGGCGGCGAAGCCATGGTCATGGCGTAGAAACGCTGGAATTCTTCCCGCGAATGAATCAGAAACGGGTTGTGGCCCTTGGCCAAATGCCGTTCAAGGTCACTGGGCTCGGGCGAAGTGACCCCGGCCGGGTCGATCAGGGCCACCGACACAATGCGCTCCGGATACGTGGCCGCGAGCCAGGCCGCCATGTAGCCGCCCATGGAGTTGCCGATGACATGGACTTTCTCGACTCCACACACGTCCAGCAGCTGGATCATGCGCTTGGCTTGCAGCGGGATGTCGTAGCCGCCGCCCGCCTTGAAGCCGGTTTCACCATGGCCGGCGATGTCCGGGATGATCACCCGATGGCTGCCGACAAAGTGCCGGGCGAAACGCAGCCAGAGGTTCTTGTCGGCGCTGAAGCCATGGAGCATCAGCACACTGCTGGTGGCCTCGTACGGCCCGCCTTGCCAGGTCGAGACGGTCATTTCGGGGATGGGCACGACGATCTTGTGCAGCCGGTACAACTTGGCCTCGGCCGCCATGCTCAAGTCATAGAGCCAGTAGCCGATGGCCGGGTAGGTCAGCCAGCTCCAGGCGACGAACACTACGAGAACGACGAACAACAAAAGCATCACGCGTCTCCCTTCTATCTGCTCAGGACAATATGTGATCGGCGGGTTTCAGCGCTCGGGTCAAGCGATGAAAGCTGAAGCTGAATCCCGGAAACATGGCAATCACATGACCGCTCTTGCTTTGATACCAACTGTGGCACCCACCGGATTTCCACACGGTGCGTTCCATTTCCCGGTGGATCATTTCAGTGTAGGTACGTTCCGCCTCATGGCGAACTTCGATGCTGCGTAAACCTTGAGTCTTCACGGTGCGAATGCAATCGAGGATGTAATTCATCTGGGATTCGATGATGAACAGCGCCGAAGTGTGGCCGATGCCGGTGTTCGGTCCCGTGACGATGAACAGGTTGGGAAAGTCGGGCAGGGCGGTGCCGAGGTAGGCCCGCGGGTACTGAGCCCAGACCTCCTTGAGACGGGTGCCGTCCTTGCCCGTTACCGGGTAGGAAATCACCCCGTCGGTGGCATCGTAGCCGGTGGACCAGACGATCAGGTCCAGGTCGATGTGCTGGCCGTCCAGGGTCACGATGCCGGTTTCGTCGATGGACGCGATGCCTTGCTCGCGCCCGTGTAGCGTCACGTTACTGCGCGCCAGGGTCGGGTACAGCGTGCTGGACAGGATTACCCGTTTGCAGCCGATGGTGTAGTCCGGAGTCAGCTTGCGCCGCAGTTCGGCGTCCGGCACCTGGCGTTTGAGAAAGCGCAGGGCCTGGCGCTGGACCATGTGCACCGCCGGTTTCGAATACTTGAAGGCAATCACCCGGGTTTCGAATTGCCAGTAGATCCCCCAGCGCAGCAGCTTGTAGGCCGGCTTGAATCCCAACAGCCAGCGCTGGAAACGGCCAAAGCGGCGGTCAGCCCGGGGCAGCACCCAGTGAGGCGTGCGCTGGAATACATGCAAGTGCCCGACGTCCGGAGCGATGGCCGGAATGACCTGGGCCGCACTGGCGCCGCTGCCGACGATGGCCACGCGTTTTTGCCGGTAGTCGTAGTGGTGATCCCAGTTGTTAGTGTGGAACGTCTTGCCCTGGAAGCGTTCCTGTCCGTCGAAGCGCGGGACCACCGGTTGACTCAGCGGCCCGGTCGCGTTGATCAGGAACTGCGCGCAATACGTGCCTTTGTCGGTTGTGTATACCGTCCAGCGTCTGTTGGTGTCGTCCCATTCGACGCGCTCGACATTGGCGCCCAGTTCCACCTTGTCGCGCAGGCCGAAGTGTTCCACCACGTGGCGGGTATAGCGGTGCAGTTCGGCCTGTTCGGCGAACATTTGTTTCCAGTGATACGGAGCAAAAGACAGGGAGTACAGTGGCGAGGGCACGTCGACTGCCGCGCCGGGGTAGGTGTTCTGGCACCAGGTGCCGCCGAAGAAATCCCGCCGCTCCAGCAGGCGAAAATCGTCGATGCCGGCCTTGAGCAAATTGATTGCTGCACATTGGCCGCCAAACCCGCTGCCGATGATCAATACTTGAAAGGTCTGCATGGGCCTCCTCTTATGGTCATCGATCAACCCCTTCTTTCATGTATAGCCGTTTCCGGGGTGAGGCTTTTGCTTTTATGTGAGCGTGATGTCGCGATATTCAGCCTGTCAGCCGGTGATGGCTATTTAATCTCACCCTGATAGACTCCAGCGCACAGGCACAGGCTGTAATCGCATTCCGTCGAGTGGCACAGAGGCCCTATGGCAAAAGCGGGAGGAAAAGGAGCTTCATTGGCCAGGAGGCTCTATACATCGCGGACCCTGGGGTTGGCCCTGGGGTTGGTGTGCGTGAGCGCGGCAATGTATCCACTCGATCCGGCGCCCTGGGTCTGGGGTTTCATGTGGTTCAATGGCCTGGTCTGGCCGCATCTGGCTTACCAATGGGCGCGCCGGGCCAGGACGCCCTATCATGCCGAACACCGCAATCTGCTGATCGATGCCTTTCTCGGCGGCTTCTGGATTGCCGCGATGCAATTCAATCCACTGCCCAGCGCGACCACCATTTCCATGATGGCCATGAACAACGTGGCCATCGGCGGCTTGCGCTTCCTGCTGGCCGGGACAGCCGCGCAAATCCTCGGCGTGCTCGTTGGCCTGCGGATTTTCGCCCCGGCGTTCATTCCTGCCACCAGCGCAGTGCAGCTCTATGCCTGTTTGCCGTTGCTGTGCCTGTATCCACTGGCGCTGGGCTGGATCTGCTTCCGCCAGGCCCATACGCTCGGCTGTCAGAAGCGTGAACTGCTGGCACTGAGCCGCACCGATAGCCTGACAGGCCTGCTGAACCATGGCACCTGGAAGGACCAGCTGGAGATCGAGTTCCAGCGTTGCAAACGCCAGCAAAAAGGTGGGGCGATCGCCCTGATCGACATCGACCATTTCAAGGCGATCAACGACACTTACGGCCATGTTGCCGGCGACATCGTCTTGCGTCAGTTGAGCAAAATGCTCAAGCAGAACCTGCGGGCGACTGATGTGGCAGGGCGCTACGGCGGTGACGAGTTCTGCGTGATCCTTCCGGACCTGCCCCTGAACCGCGCCATCGCCGTCATGGATGCCCTGCGTGATCGCTTCGCCACCTTGGGCTACGAGCAGAATCCGGCGCTGAAAGTCAGCCTGAGCATCGGCCTGGCGTCATTCAACCCGGCCCACGCCGACGCGACGCTTTGGCTCAATGACGCCGATCATGCGTTGTATGAAGCCAAGACCACCGGGCGCAATCGAGTGATCTGCTGCGGTAACGGCAAACCCCATCGCGAACTGCTCGACTCGGTGTGACTGTCTAGCGCAAGACATTTGTGCCCGCGATGACGGGGTGTCAGTCGGCAGGGATGCTGGATGTGATGGCCTATTCGCGAGCAAGCCCGCTCCCACAGTTGATTTCTGTTGAACACAAATCTTGTACTCACTCCGAATCCCTGTGGGAGCGGGCTTGCTCCGGGCGGCGATCCGACGAAGGCGGCGTGTCGGTTTAAACGGTCATTCCTTGACGCTCATGAATTCTTCCGCGAAGCGGATGTATTCCTCGGGTTGCGTGTAGGTGTGCGTCAGCTCGGTGGCGCTCAGGTCCGAGGTCTGGGTGAGGATCTGGCGTTGTTCGCGCAGGCTGTCGTAGGTCGCCTTGATCGCGGCGAAGTAGGCGCCATGGCCGTCGATGGTCACGCGCACACCCAATTCGGCCAGGCGCTTGTCATCGCGTAGCAGCGGGTTGCCATAGGTCACCAGCATCAGTGGCACGCTCAGGTGCTCGGCGATCTGCTCCAGATGGTCGAAGTCCTTGATGCCCACCATGCAGATCCCGTCGGCGCCGGCGCTCTGGTATTGCCGGGTGCGGCTGATGATTTCCTGCACCGGCAGAATCCCGGCATGGGTGCGGGCGATGATTGCCATTTCCGAATCGCAGCGGGCTTCGAGCGCTGCGCGGATCTTGCCGACGCCTTCGGCGACCGTGATCAGGTCGGTGGATTTGCGGCCGAACTGCGCGGGCAGCAGGGTGTCTTCGATGGTCAGCGCGGCGACGCCGGCCCGTTCGAGTTCGACGATGGTGCGCATGACGTTGAGCGCGTTGCCGTAGCCGTGGTCGGCGTCGGCGATCACCGGCAACTGGGCGACACGGCCGATGCGGGTGGCCTGTTCAGCGAATTCGCTGAGGGTGATCAGGGCAAAGTCGGGGGCGCCCAGCACTTGCAGCGAGGCGACCGAACCGCCGAGGATCCCGACTTCGAAGCCCAGGTCGGCGGCGATGCGGGCCGACATCGGGTCGAACACCGAGGCCGTGTGGTAGCAGGTGTCGGAGGCGAACAGTTGGCGAAAATTGCGGCGCAAGTCTTGATGGGAAAGCCTGGACATATGAGTTCCACCAATGGAATGGAATGGAAGGGCTTGAGCAAAAGTGTCAACGCCGAAGAGATAAAAGGCTATCACGCGCGCCAGGGGAGAATGATGACGAATTTGCTGGATCAGGCCGATTGACGTCGCAGCGATGGAACTGATAAGTCACGCCGCCACAGCCTGTTGCCGCTGGTCAAGCAGCGGTACGGCTCGCACCGAGTCACCGGGTTGCAACTGCAGGCGCTTGGCGGTCAGGCGATCAACCACCAGGCTATTGCCCACCTGTCGGGCCGGGGCGCAGGTAATGCGACAGTTTTCCAGGCGGCGGTTGTGAATCAGCCAGAGGGGCGCTTTCTCGTCCGGCGAGCCGATGGCCAGTGACAGCGGCCGGCTGTCGCGCACGGTGCGGATCGCGGAAACCGGGGCTTCGATGACCGGCCCGCCGTCGAAGATATCGATGTAGCCCTTGTGGGCAAAACCCTCGGCGCTGAGGATTTTCAGGGCCGGTTCGGTATTGGGGTGGGCCTTGCCGATCACTGCCTGGGCCTGTTCGGTGAGCAGGCAAGTGTACAGCGGCTGGCGCGGCATCAGTTCGGCGATGAAGGATCTGTTGCCCTGCCCGGACAAGTGATCGGCGTGGCTGAATTCCATCTTGAAAAAATGCCGGCCGAGGCTGTCCCAGAACGGCGAGCCGCCGCGTTCGTCGGCACTGCCGCGTAGTTCGGCGATGATCCGGTTGCCGAACAGCTGGGTAAACTCGGCCACAAATAACAGGCGCCCGAGGGAAAGCAAACGGCCGTTGCTGCCCTGACGCTGATCGGGGCGCAGGTACAACGAGCAGATCTCCGATTGCCCGGTCAATTCATTGCTCAGGAACAGGGTCGGGATCTGGCGCTGGATGCCCAGGTCCACCGAAGCGCTGACTGTCAGTCCGACCCGGTAGTTGTACCAGGGCTCGCGCAGGCCAACACCACCCGTCAGGGCGCTGACGCCCATCACTTGTTGCTCGTCGTCCTCAAGCACGAATAGATAATCGGCATCGGCCCGATCGACCTGCCCGGCGAAGGTGCGTTGGGCCCAGCGAATCCGGTTGGCCAGGCGTTCTTCGTCGGCCGGCAGGCTGGTAAGCCCCGGAACGGCCTGACGCACCAGCGTGAACAGGGCGGGCAGGTCGGTGATCTGGACCGGACGAACAATCATGCGGTGGTTCCTTGTGCGCGTGTGCCCGGGCGTTGAATCTGCTGAGTGTTCACAGGGCAACCAGCCTGATGGGGCTGCCCTCGGTCACCTTCAGCGCCTCGCACATGGCGGTGTCCAGGGTCACGGGTTGCCCGGGGATGTAATCAAGATCGGCGACGATGGCCCGATAATCCTTCAGTGAATCGTTGCTCACCAGAAATCTGCCACGAGCATCGATCACCAGGCCAGGCTGGGTTACGCCGCACTGGCTGTGGGTGATGGAGCGAATGCCCGAGGTGCGCGCGAAGAGTGTCGGGCCGCCATCGAACAGATCGATGTAGCTGTTGGTTTCGAAGCCTTCCCGTTCGAGGATATCGAAGGCTTCCTGGCCATCGGGGTGGATGCTGCCGATGCAGTCCTGTGCCGCCTGGGGCAGCATGGGCACGTAGATCGGATACTGCGGCATCAGTTCGGCGAGAAAGCTGCGGTTTTGCAAGCCGCAAAGCCGTTCGGCCTCGATGTAGGGCAGGTCGAAGAAATGCTTGCCCACGGCGTCCCAAAATGGCGAGTGGCCTTCATCACTGCTGTAGCCGACGATCTCGGTGATCACCGTGTCGGAAAAACGCCGGGCGTGGGCGGCGACGAACAGCAGGCGCGCCCGCGACAGCAGTTCGGAATGCGCGCTGCGCACCTGCGCGGCATCGATATGGAAGCCTCGCAGCAAGGTGTGGCCACTGAGGTCGTGACACAACGACAGGGCCGGAACGCCGTGCTCGATGTTCAGTTCCCGCGAGGCACTGTTGAAGTGCCGGTTGCGCAGGCTGTAGAACGGCTCGTCGTACCCGGCCGTGGCGAGGATTTCCGAGCAGCCGGCCAGGTATCGTGTCGTCAGGTCTTCGAGTACAAAGAAATAGTTTTCCGCGCCATGAGCCTGAACGTCCTTTTCGAACGAGGCACAGGAATCGAGGATTTTTCCGCGTAACCGTTCGCTGTCGTCGGGCAGGGACGTGACGCCCACGAGGCTTTCACGTGCCAGCCTCTGCAACTGGGGCAGGTCGGCCAACTCGACTGGACGCAAGACCAGCATGGAGACACTCCTGTATCAAACGATTCGGCGATCGAGCCGAACCTGACTATCACTGTCGGTTTTTCCACACATTAAATCGGTGGTCGTCTGAACGTTGTCAGGCGCCACGCTTTTTCTTATCGGATATTTCCTGGGATCGACCGCATTAAACGAGGAACAGGCGGCTCGGCCGCAGGCGATGCCTGGCCAGGTGCTTTGAACGGGGGGTCGACAAAAGGCATCCGGGCTCCTGCTGGATGAACGTGGCAAGTGTTTTAACAGTCCGTTGAAAGGAGTATTTGATCATCGCGTACTGCCTGTCTAGTGAATTTTCATGTGCTTTGCTCGTGCCCGAAAAAGGGGCGAAATGCCTGTACCAAAGGGCTACGGCGATGTCGTAAAGTCTTGTAGGCGATTGCCTGCATTACGGTCAGCCATGACAGAAAATCTGGCAGGAAATGACTGAAGGAATCCGTTTCAAGCAGGAAAATTAAACACCCCCCGGGCCTGCTGTGTTGCGGCACAATTGCGCGATGGCGGTCACCTTACGCCGTCGTTCCTTTCCACCCCGGAGTGATTGCTGGTGCAGGCAACCCGTTTAACCCTGATTTGCCACGCGCGAACCGTCGCACAGAAATTGGCGCGTTTTCCTCTGGACGAACCTCTGGAGATGGATTGGCAAGCGCTCAGGCTGTCCCGTTGCAAACAGTTCAAGGGCGCTCCGCGTCTTGTCTGCGGCCCGGAGTTGCGCACCCGGCAAACCGCTGAACTGTTCGGCAGCGCACCGGAGATTGTCGACGCCTTGAGGGACTGCGACTTCGGGCGTTGGGGTGGTGTGCGCATCGGTGAGCTGCAAAAAACCGCAGCCCTGGTGCTCCAGGATTGGCTGGACGATCCGGCTTCGGCGCCCCACGGTGGTGAGTCGCGGGTGCAACTGGAGGAGCGGGTTGGCGCGTGGTTGACAACCTTGCAATCGACGCCGGGGCACATCGCTGCCGTTACCCATCCCTTTGTCATCCGTGCCGCGCTGACGCAGGTGTTGCAGGGGGCAGCGTCCAGCCTGATCGACGTCGAGCCCCTGTCGGCTGTCGAGTTGCGGTTCCATGGTTGCTGGCGGCTGCGTTTGCCGGGCACCGACCCCGAGGACTTGCTGTGATGAAAAAACTCCTGGTCATCGGGATCGGTGCCGGCAACCCCGACTACATCACGATGCAAGCAGTGAAGGCGTTGAATCAGGTCGATGTTTTTTTTCTCATGGATAAGGGCCAGGACAAAGACAAACTCATCGATCTGCGCCGCGAAATCTGCTCACGCTACATCACCGGCCACGATTACCGTTTTGTCGAAGCCCACAGCCCTGAGCGCGAGCGCGGTGAGGTGGACTACAAGACCAGTGTCGACGACTTGAACCTGGCCAAGCAACAAACCTTCGAACGGCTGATCAACGAGGAGCTTTCCGACAGCCAGTGCGGCGGTTTTCTGGTGTGGGGCGACCCCGCGTTGTACGACAGCACGATCCGTATCCTTCAGGCGATCCAGGCCTCTGGCGCCTGTGGGTTCGAGTTCGAGGTGATCCCCGGCATTACCAGCGTCCAGGCGTTGGCGGCCCGACACAAGGTGCCGCTCAACCAGATTGGCCGCTCCGTTGAAATCACCACCGGCCGGCGTCTGGCGGCAGGGCAGGTGAGCGATGCCGACAGCCTGGTGGTGATGCTCGATGCTCAGGATGCTTACCATCAGGTGGTGGATCAGGACACCGAGATTTACTGGGGGGCCTATCTGGGGACGCCGGATGAAATCCTGATCCGCGGCAAGCTCAAGGATGTGGCGGATGAAATCGAACGGGTGCGCAAGGCTGCAAGGCTGGCCAATGGCTGGATCATGGATACCTATCTGTTGCGTAAGCTTTGATCGGTCGGTGACCGGGCTGACGCCTTCGCGAGCAAGCCCGCTCCCACAGGGATCTGCTGCACTGCACAGATGGTGTGAACAACACAAAAACCTGTGGGAGCGGCGATGCGGCGATCCGACTTGCTCGCGAAGGGGCCCTTGAGAACAGCTCAAGAAATAGCATTACTCCCACGCCCAAACCGCTCCCGATACACCGAAGGCGGTACGCCAACCACCGTTCGAAAGGCCACCCGGAAGCTTTCCACCGAACGATAACCACAACGTTCGGCAATCTGCTCGGTGTTCTGGTCGCTGCTTTCCAGCAGTTCGCGGGCGCGGCCCAGACGTTCGTGCTGTAACCAGGTTTTCGGTGACTGGCCGCTGGCTTCGGTGAAGCGACGCAGGAAGGTGCGTTCGCTCATGGCGGCTTCACTGGCCAGGTCGCGCACCTCCAGCGGCTCGTGCAAACGCTCACGTGCCCACTGCATGACGCGGGAAAGATCGCTACGCGGTGCAGGACTGACCGGCGTTGGAATGAATTGCGCCTGGCCACCGCTGCGTTGCGGCGACATGACCAGGCGCCTGGCCACGGAATTGGCCACCTGGGTGCCGAAATCCCGTGCCACCAGGTGCAGGCAGGCATCGATGCCTGCCGCGCTGCCGGCGGAGGTGATCAATTGGCCGGAATCGACATACAGCACGTCCGGGTCCACGAGGATGCCGGGAAAGCGCTCGGCCAGTTCCGAGGTATAGCGCCAATGCGTGGTCGCGCCGTGCCCGTCGAGCAACCCGGTGGCGGCGAGGACGAAAACACCGGAGCAGATCGACAGCAACCGCGCCCCCCGGGCATGGGCCTGGCGCAGGGCGGCGATCAGTTCCGCCGGCACCGTGGCGCTACGGTCGCGCCAACCGGGAATGATGATGGTGCGGGCATTGGCGAGCAATTCCATGCCGCCATCGGCCAGTACCTGGATGCCGCCCATGGCACGCATCGGGCCTTGATCGACCGCGACGATACAATGCTCGTACCACGGAAAATCGAATTCAGGCCGTGGCAGGCCGAAGATCTCCACGGCAATGCCGAACTCGAAGGTGCAGAGGCCGTCGTAGGCCAGAATCGCGACCGTTCCTGGGGTGGGGTGCATTTGGCGGAAAGTTCCCGGTAGGTGTCTTGTACGCCACTGTAGCCGCAAGCGGCTGGCGGATAAAGTCTTCCCACACCCACCGCTTCTTTGGAGTAGAGCCCATGACCAGCCTGGTCCGCGAAATCCCCGCTGCCCCTTCGGCCATCGCCCTGATGCATTTCAGCAACCGTCTGACCTTCGAAACCGATTGTTCCGACGTCCACGGCAGCCAGCAGGCTGGCGAAGTCGATTTCATTCTGGTGGATGTTCGTGGCCCTCTGGCGTTCGAACGCGGGCATGTACCGGGAGCGATCAACATTCCCGGGCGCTTGCTGAATGCCGAAGGTTTGGCGGGTTATCCGAAAAACAGCCTGTTCGTGGTGTATTGCGCCGGGCCTCACTGCAACGGTGCCAACAAGGCGGCGGTGAAACTGGCGGCCCTGGGTTATCCGGTCAAGGAGATGATCGGCGGCGTGACCGGATGGCTGGATGAAGGGTTTGAGTTGAGTGCCGGGGTGCCGCGGCAAACCAGCCGCGTGGTCGGTTGCGAGTGTTGATGTAACCGAAAAGATCGCAGGCTGCGCCAGCTCCTACATTGGATTGCGTTGCCTGTAGGAGCTGGCGCAGCCTGCGATCTTTTGATCTGCATTATTCATTTCCCGCCGCCCACCACTCATCCAGTGTCGCCTGCAACCACGCCAACACATCGGCGTAGGCCGCATCGTCCTGCGGCTCCCGAGGCAACGGCGACTCATCGCCAAAGTGCGCATTGAGCATGGCCACCGACTCGGCGTTCCACTCCGGATGAAACTGCAGCCCCAGCCGCGTCGGCCCGGCGCGGTACATCTGCTGCACGCAGTGCGCGCTGCTGGCCAACAGCTGCGCGGCAGGCGGCAGGTCGATGGCGTCTTCGTGCCACTCCAGCACCTTCAGCGTTTGCCCATCGATAAAGCTCACGTTGGTCCATCCGGTTTCGGTCCGGTCCATCCGCCGTACATTCCCGCCCAGGCTCAGCGCCAGCAACTGTGCTCCCAGGCATATCGCGAACACGGCCGCGTGCTGATCCAGCGAGCCTCTGAGCCATTGCCGTTCGGCTTCCAGCCAGGCCGGGCCGGCATTGGATTCATAAGGCCCGCCCAACAGGATCACCGGATCGGCGCTGACCGGCGGCAATTGGCCGAGGTCGGCGCGAAACACCTTCAGCGCCAGCCCTCGGGATTCGGCCCAGATGCCGATGGCGCCCGGACCTTCGGCGGGGTGGTGCTGGATCAGGTTCAACGTGGGCATCAAGCTACTCTCGATGGGACACAAGGGCGCTCAATGTGCCGCAAAACACCGGGCATAGCCAGTCGACCCGTTCTGTCGGATGACGCCTGAAAACCTGGTCATGGCGCGTTCACCTCGACGCCTCCCTCCGGCTGCCACTTTTCTGTAAATATTTGTCGCCTCGGCGTAATTTGCCCTCCTGTAGCCGCTCTAGACTGCCGGCCACTTCGGTTCCTGCTCACGAAGCGATGACCGAACGCTGCCAATCGAAGCTGCCAATAAAAGCCTCCGCACACAGGAGTTATAAATGAAGAAGCTAGTGATGTTCGGTGCCCTGGCACTGTCGATGTTGTCCCTGACCGCCGTGGCCGAAGACGCCAAGCCGATCCGTATCGGTATCGAAGCCGGCTACCCGCCATTCTCGATGAAAACCCCTGACGGCAAACTCACCGGTTTCGACGTGGATATCGGCGATGCGCTGTGCGAGCAGATGAAAGTCAAGTGCACCTGGGTCGAGCAAGAGTTCGACGGTTTGATCCCGGCGCTGAAGGTCAAGAAAATCGACGCCATCCTGTCGTCCATGACCATCACTGACGACCGCAAGAAGAACGTCGATTTCACCATCAAGTACTACCACACCCCGGCACGCTTCGTGATGAAGGAAGGCACCGACGTCAAGGACCCGCTGACCGAGCTCAAGGGCAAGAAAGTCGGTGTGCTGCGCGCCAGTACCCACGACCGCTTCGCCACTGAAGTGCTGCAACCGGCGGGCATTGTCCTGGTGCGCTACGGCTCCCAGCAGGAAGCCAACCTGGACATGGTCTCCGGCCGCATTGACGCGCTGCTGGCCGACTCGGTCAACCTGGACGACGGTTTCCTGAAAACCGACGCCGGTAAAGGTTTTGCCTTCGTTGGCCCAGAGTACAACGATCCGAAATACTTCGGTGGCGGCGCCGGCATTGCCGTGCGCAAGGGCGATACCGCCCTGGCCGAGAAATTCAACACAGCGATCACCGAAATCCGCGCCAACGGCAAGTACAAGCAAGTGCAGGACAAGTATTTCAAGTTTGACGTTTACGGCGAGTAATCCAACCGTTTGGAAAAGTGGCAACCGTCAGACGCGGTTGCCATTTTTTTTGTGCTTCTTCTATTGAAACGAGATACCTGTGGGAGCGGGCTTGCTCGCGAAGGCGTCGTGTCAGGCAACAGAGATGTTGAATGTACCGACGCCTTCGCGAGCAAGCCCGCTCCCACAATGGTGACCTTGCTATTCAGGAGTATTTCCATGCAACGCATCGACCACAAACTGCCCTGGAGCCACTTGGGCAGCGAGCGCACCCTCAGCGTGTTCCGTTATGGCGCGGGCACGCGCAAGGTGTACATCCAGGCCAGCTTGCACGCCGACGAATTGCCGGGCATGCGCACCGCCTGGGAGTTGAAGAAACGCCTGACCGAACTGGAACAACTGGGACAATTGAAGGGTGTGATCGAACTGGTGCCGGTGGCCAATCCCATTGGCCTCGACCAGCACTTGCAAGGCAGCCACCTGGGGCGCTTCGAGCTCGGCAGCGGCAAGAACTTCAACCGTTCGTTCGTCGAACTCAGTGCGCCGGTGGCCGAGTTGATCGGTGATCGCCTGGGTGCCGACGCCCAGGCCAACATCGCGCTGATTCGCCAGGCCATGGGCGAGGTCCTCGACGGCTTGCCGGCAGCGCCATCGCAGCTGGAAGCCATGCACCGCCTGTTGCTGCGCCATGCCTGCGACGCCGACATCACCCTCGACCTGCATTGCGATTTCGACGCTGCGATCCACATCTATGCGTTGCCGCAGCACTGGCCGCAGTGGCAATCCCTGGCGGCGCGCTTGAAGGCCGGTGTGGCGTTGTTGTGTGAAGACTCCGGCGGCAGTTCGTTCGATGAGTCCTGCTCTTCGCCATGGTTGCGCCTGGCCAGGGCGTTCCCGGCGGCGGCGATTCCACCGGCCAACCTGGCGACCACCCTGGAACTGGGCAGCATGGGCGACACTCGGGTCGACCAGGCCCAGGCCAATTGCGAGGCCATTCTCGGGTTCCTCGCCGAGCAAGGATTCATCTCCGGCACCTGGCCGGCGGCACCGGCTGAATGCTGTGAGGGCATGCCATTCGAAGGCACCCAATACCTGTTCGCCCCGCATCACGGCGTGGTCAGTTTCCTGCGTGAAGCCGGGGAATGGGTGGAGAAGGGCGATGCGCTGTTCGAGGTGGTCGACCCGTTGAACGACAAGGTCACCACCGTGCAGGCCGGCACCAGCGGTGTGCTGTTCGCCATCGACCGTGGGCGCTACACCCACCCAGGCAGTTGGCAGGCGAAGGTCGCCGGGCGCGAGCCGATTCGGGTGGGCAAGTTGATCAACGACTGATTCAGAAATTTCGCAGGCTGTTCGGGCCTCTTCGCGGGCAAGCCCGCTCCCACAGGGTTTACGCGATTCTTGTGGGAGCGGGCTTGCTCGCGAAGGCGGCATCCGCCACGCCCGAGATGTTCCTGCCTACTGACCAGTGTTAGGCTCTTCCCCGAATCCTGCATTCAGTGAAGGAAGACCCATGTTGAAGATGCTCGCGCTGCTCACGCTCCTGCTATCCACCGCTGTCCACGCTCAAACCCCTCTGCAAACCGATTTGCCGCTCAAGTACCTGGCGCAGGCCAACGCCGATTCGAACCATCAACCCCTGGTGATTTTCCTCCACGGTTACGGCAGTAACGAGCAGGACCTGTTCGGTATCAAGGATGACTTGCCCGCGTCCTACACCTTCCTGTCGGTGCGGGCGCCGATGGTGATGCAGGAGGGTAGTTACCAGTGGTTTCGCAAGAAGGGTGAAGGGGCCTACAACGGCGAGACCGATGATCTGAAGGCCAGCGGCCAGTTGCTGCTGGACTTCGTCGCACAGGCCACGAAGAAATATCACACCGAACCCGAGAAGGTGTTCCTGGTCGGTTTCAGCCAGGGTGCGATCATGTCCTACGAAACAGGCCTGCGCCATCCCGAGGCGTTCGGTGGGATCGCTGCGTTGAGTGGGCGGATTCTGCCGGTGCTCAAGTCCGAGCTCCAACCGGATGAAAAACGCCAGTCCCTGGCGATTTTCATCGGTCATGGCGAGCAGGACAAACGCCTGCCATTGAGCGACGGCACCGAAGCCAACAGCCTGCTGCAGAGCGTGTCACTCGAACCCGAGTTTCACGCCTACCCCGGTGTCGGTCACAGTATCAGCGCCGACGAGATACAGGACTTGAGCGCCTGGTTGCAGCGCCTCAACCCCTGAGGTTCATTTTCCGCTGACGATCTGTTTGATCAGGGTTTCGTGGGCCGCCATGTCGCCTGGGCGGGAAATCACCTGGATCACCGCCATGCGAGTGCCGGATGCGGCCATCAGCGTGGTGGTGAGGGTCATGCCACCGCCCTGCGTGGCAGTGCCGTCGATCTGGCGCAGGCCCAGCCCGGTTGTACGGGTCAGCGCTTTCTCGCTGAGCTTGTTGTAGTCGGGCAGGGATTTGTGTTGCGCCGCTTCGAAATCGGCCGCGGTGCCGTCGAGGAACCCGCCGTCGTTGTCCTTGACGCTGACACCGTTGGGCAGGGTGTTTTCGGCGGCGATCACCACGGTCTTGGTGGTCTCGTTACTGTACAGGGTGCCGCTGGCACCGTCCGGGCTGGCCGGCAGCGGGTTGGCGATGAAACCCTTGGGCAGGTTGAAGGTGAACTTGCTGCCGAGCATCGAGACTTTGTGGGCGGGCGCAGCACTGGACGTGGCCTTGGCGGCCTGCGCATTCAAAGCCCCAAGGCCGGTAGCGGCGGCCAGCAGCAGGACAAGGGCTTTCTTACTCAACAATGACATCGGGATCTCCAGGGATGGGCGCGCAGTGGGGGCGATCATCCCATGGAGGTTGCGATGCATTCCAGTGTGCTCTACTCAGCGGTCGCTGGGGCGGGCATCATCCTGGCCCGATGACCTGATGCAGCTTAGCGTTTGATGACTGCTCCCTCGGTGTCCGTCACCGGGCCAACCGGCCGCGCCAGCAGGCGTTTGGTCACGCCCAGCATGGCCACCGATACCGCGACTCCCAGCACAAAAGCGTTCATTCCCATCGTTGGCAGGGCCAGCGCCAACACCAGGCAGAAGGCGGCGAACGAGTACATGCCGGTGGCGGTGGCGCGCAGCAACGCGGCGGTAAAGGCCGGGCCACGGGTTTGCTGGGAGAACACCGCCATCACGCTGCCTAATACCGGGAACACCGCCAGCAGGCCGCTCCAGCGGTCGCCAACGGTGCTGGCCAACAGCGTGACAACCAGGGTGAGCAATGCACCGGCCATCATGCGCAACAGGAGCTTGTCGGATTTCGGTGCCGGGCCACTGAGCACCGGTTGCACGGTGGGGAACAGGTACGGTGCGGCGAGCAGCGCGGTGGCGGCGGCGCACACCGAGAACACCAGGGAGGCCGGGATCAGCGACAGGACAACCGCCACCAGTGCCCAGACCGAGAGCGAGATCACCAGCGCCAGCGGCCATCCGGCCCGTTGTGCGACCTGGGCGTAGGTCACGCAGAACGCAATCATCGCGAACATGGCTGACAGCGCGGCAGTGGCCGATTGCGCGGCGAACGCCTGGCCTTGTTCGAGGGCGAGGAACAACAGGATCGGCCCGACCACCACCGGCAACCCCGACAACCAACCGGCCACGCTCGGCCCCCAGCGTTTACCAGCCAGGGAAATCAGTAGCAGGAAGCCTGGGATCAACAGCAACTTGAGGATCAACACGCGCACGTCTCCGACCTGTGTGAGGTGGCAACGGTAGCATTGCATCGGGTGGATTGCTTTATGTGTTCGCGAGTTTTGTATACAAAAATCAAACCCGCTGGAAATGAAAAACCCAGGCAAAAAAGAACCCGGTGCGACTTGCATCGCACCGGGTGTTTTTCCAGACAGATCACGGATCTTCGTGGGTCCCCGCGCCGTCTGTTGAACGCTGTTGGCTTACGCCCTTTCGAGCGCCAGCGCTACGCCCTGACCACCACCGATACACAGGGTGGCGAGGCCTTTTTTGGCGTCACGCTTGAGCATTTCATGCAGCAGGGTCACCAGCACGCGGCAACCCGAGGCACCGATCGGGTGACCCAGGGCAATGGCGCCGCCGTTGACGTTGACCTTGTTCAAGTCCCATTCCAGGTCCTTGGCCACCGCCAGCGATTGCGCGGCGAAGGCTTCGTTGGCTTCAATCAGCTCAAGCTGGTCGATGTTCCAGCCGGCCTTGTCCAGGCAGCGGCGGGTGGCCGACACCGGGCCGATGCCCATGATCGCCGGGTCGACACCCGCGTTGGCGTAGGCGGCGATTTTTGCAAGGACCGGCAGGCCCAGGGCCTTGGCCTTTTCGGCGCTCATCAGGATCACGGCCGCGGCACCGTCGTTCAGCGACGAGGCGTTACCGGCGGTCACCGAGCCGTCCTTCTTGAAGGCGGCTTTGAGTTTGCCCAGGGATTCGGCGGTGGTGCCGGCCCGTGGCTGTTCGTCGGTGGCGAAGGACAGCGGATCGCCCTTGCGCTGCGGGATCAGGATCGGGGTGATTTCATCGACAAAGCGCCCGGCTTCGATGGCGGCCACGGCTTTCTGCTGCGAGGCGGCGGCGAACGCGTCCTGCTGCTCGCGAGTCAGGCTGTATTTCTCAACCAGGTTCTCGGCGGTGATGCCCATGTGGTAATCGTTGAACGCGTCCCACAGGCCATCGCTGATCATGGTGTCGACGATTTGCCCGTTGCCCATGCGCAGGCCGGTGCGGGCACCGGGCATGACGTAGTTGGCCAGGCTCATGTTTTCCTGGCCACCGGCGATGATCACCTCGGCGTCGCCGCAGCGAATCGCCTGGGCGCCCAGGTGCAATGCTTTAAGACCGGAGCCGCAGACCTTGTTCAGGGTCATGGCCGGTACGGCGAAGGGCAGGCCGGCCTTGATCGCGGCCTGGCGCGCAGGGTTTTGCCCGGCGCCGGCGGTCAGCACCTGGCCCATGATCACTTCATCGACCTGCGCAGGATCCAGGCCGGTTTGCGCCAGCAACTGACGGATCACCGCAGCGCCCAGGTCAACCGCGGACACATTGGCCAGGGATCCCTGGAAGCTGCCGATCGCGGTGCGCGTGGCGGCAACAATGACGACTTCTTGCATGGAATGATTCCTCACTGGGCAGCGAACTGCATTTCCGGCACGTGGTCCGGCACGATCAGTTTACCGGCAGTCTTGGCGACGATCTCTTCGACGCTGACACCCGGCGCACGTTCTTTGAGAATGAACGCGCCGTTTTCGATTTCCAGGTAGGCCAGGTCGGTCAGCACACGCTTGATGCACCCGGCGCCGGTCAGCGGCAGGCTGCATTGGTCCAGCAGCTTGGACTCACCATCCTTGGAGGCGTGGGTCATGATGACGATAATGTTGTCGGCGCCGGCCACCAGGTCCATCGCGCCGCCCATGCCCTTGACCAGTTTGCCGGGGATCATCCACGAGGCGATGTTGCCTTGCACGTCCACTTCAAAGGCGCCCAGCACGGTCAGGTCGACATGACCACCGCGGATCATCGCGAAGGACTCGGCGGAGGAGAAAATCGACGCGCCGGTACGGGCGGTCACGGTTTGCTTGCCGGCGTTGATCATGTCGGCATCGATGGTTTCTTCGGTAGGAAACGGACCCATGCCCAGCAGGCCGTTTTCCGACTGCAGCATGACTTCCATGCCTTCGGGGATGTAGTTGGCGACCAGGGTCGGAATGCCGATGCCCAGGTTCACGTAGAAGCCGTCCTGCATTTCGCGGGCGACGCGTTGAGCCATTTGTTCGCGGGAAAGTGCCATTGTCGTTATTCCTTCATTCGGTCCGGGGGCAGGGGATCACTTACGCACGGTGCGCTGTTCGATGCGCTTCTCGAACGTGCCGCAGATGATCCGGTCGACGTAGATGCCAGGGGTGTGGATCTGCGCCGGGTCCAGCTCGCCGGGTTCAACGATTTCTTCGACTTCGACCACGGTGATCTTGCCGGCGGTGGCGGCCAGCGGGTTGAAGTTCTGGGCGGTGTGGCGATAGATCACATTACCGAAATGGTCGGCTTTCCAGCCTTTGACGATGGCGAAGTCGCCGGTGATGGATTCTTCCATCAGGTACTTGCGGCCATGGAATTCGCGCACTTCCTTGCCTTCGGCGACCGGGGTGCCAACGCCGGTGGCGGTGAAGAAGGCCGGGATGCCGGCGCCGCCTGCGCGCATTTTTTCAGCGAGGGTGCCTTGCGGGGTCAGGGTGACTTCGATTTCGCCCTTGAGCAGTTGCTCTTCGAACAGCTTGTTTTCGCCGACGTAGGACGCCACCACTTTGCTGATCTGGCGGTCCGTCAGCAGTACGCCGAGGCCGAAACCGTCGACGCCGCAGTTGTTGGAAACCACGGTGAGATCGCGGGTGCCCTTGCGCTTGATCTCGTTGATCAGGTTTTCCGGGATCCCGCACAGGCCGAAGCCGCCGGCGATCACGGTCATGCCGTCTTCAAGACCTGCCAGAGCTTCCTCGTAGGAACTCACACGCTTGTCGAAACCTGCCATATGCACCTCTTTTATTCTTTGTGGGCGGCTGGCTAGCCGAATGGGATGGAGTGTCTCGCTGGAGTATTCATTTGTTAAGTTGATTTTTAAGGTTAATTAATAGATAAAACTCAACAATCTGTAGGGGCTGCCGAAGGCTGCGATCTTTTGGATCAAGATCAAAAGATCGCAGCCTTCGGCAGCCCCTACAATAGCCGGGAGAAATCGAGTATGACCGTCAAGCAGATCCGTGCCTTTCTGGCCGTGGCCCAGAGCCTGAGCTTTGCCGTGGCCTGCGAGCGCCTGCACCTGTCGCAATCGGCCCTGAGCCTGACCATCAAGGCGCTGGAGGAGGGCCTGGGCGGGCGCTTGTTCACCCGCACCACGCGCAATGTGGCGCTCACCGCCGAAGGCGAATCCCTGGTGCCGCTGGCGCGCCGGTTGATCGCCGACTGGGACAATGCCGAGGATGAGTTGCGCCAGCGCTTTACCTTGCAGCGCGGTCGCGTGACCCTGGCGGCGATGCCATCGTTCGCCGGCAACCTGCTGCCGCCGATCCTCAAGACCTTCCGCGCCCGTTATCCGAATGTCAACGTGACGGTCAATGACGTGATCAACGAGCAAGTGCTGGAAATGGTCCGGGACCGCCAGGTGGAACTGGGGGTGGCGTTCGAGCCGACCCAGAGTTCGTCGCTGCAGTTCACGCCGTTGTACATCGACCGCTTCGTCGCGGTGGTGCCCCTGGATTCGGCGCTGGCCGAACTCGATGACATCGACTGGCAGACCCTGCTCAAGGAGCCGTTCATTACCTTGCAGCGTCCGTCGACGGTGCGGGTGATGCTCGAAGAACACTTGCAGGCCCGGGGCATGAAGCTGCCGGTGGAGTTTGAAAGCCATCAACTGGCGACAGTCGGGCGCATGGTCGCCAGTGGCCTGGGCGTGAGCGCGGTGCCAGCCTTGTGTGCCGGACAGATGCGTGAGTTGGGGGCGCGTTGCATCACCTTGCGCGACCCGGTGGTGGAGCGCGCGCTGGGGGTGCTGACGTTGCCGGGGGGAGAGCTGTCGGCGGCGGCGCAGGCGTTGTTTGATGTGCTCAAAGAGGAAAACCTTGGGCAACGTTTCTCCACGAACTGATCACATTACCTGTGGGAGCGGGCTTGCTCGCGAAAGCGGTGGGTCAGGCAAAAAAGATGTTGGATGTGCCGCCCTCTTCGCGAGCAAGCCCGCTCCCACAGGGTACTGTGTTGATCAGGAAGAGAGGCGTTCGGCCAATATTGGCAACAACCGCTCGCACGACCCCTCGATCTTCAAATCCAGCATCTCATCGGCCCGGGTCTTGCCCAGGTTGATCGCAATCAACGGCTTGCCCTGGTCCACCATCGCCCGACACAAGCGAAACGCCGAGTAGGCCATCAACGACGAGCCAATCACCAACAGCCCGGCAGCCTGTTCGACGGCGGCCATCGCCTTGGCCGCCGTGGCCTGTGCGACGTTCTCGCCAAAAAATACCACGTCCGGCTTCATCCGTTCCCCGGCGCAATGTGGGCAGCGGGGGACCTGGAAGCGTGCCTCGAAGGCCGGGTCGAGCAAGGTGTCGCCATCCGGCGCCTGCACTGCGTCGACGCCGGCCAGGTACGGGTTCTGTGTTTCCATCAGGTGCTGGATCGAGTCGCGCTCACTACGCTGACCGCAATCCAGGCACAACACCCGGTGCAGACTGCCGTGGAGTTCGATCACGTCACGGCTGCCGGCCTGGTCGTGCAGGGTGTCAACGTTCTGGGTGATCAACCCGCTGATCTGCCGCGTGCCTTGCAAGCGGGCGAGGGTGTCGTGGGCCACGTTCGGTTGTGCCATTCGCACCCTCGGCCAGCCGAGCATCGCCCGCGCCCAATAGCGCCGCCGGGACTCCGGGGCCGAGAGAAACTCCTGGTACATCATCGGCTGCCGGCCCCGTCGCACGCCCTGGCTGTCGCGATAATCCGGGATGCCTGAGGGCGTGCTGATACCGGCCCCGGTCAGCACGGCAAACGGCTGATCCGCCATGAGCTGATGGAGGCGATCGAGTTGGTCACGGGTCTGGCGGTCGAGCATGCCGGGAAACCTGTAGGAGCGAGCCTGTTCGCGATGGAGTGTCAGTCGACATCAATATAGCTGACACACCATCGTCGGAACGCCGCCCGGAGCAAGCTCGCGCCTACAGATGACGGCGAGGATTATTTACGCGCCTCCAGAATCAGGTTGAACGGCGTTTCCGTGGCCCGGCGAAAACGAGTGAATCCGGCCTCGCTGAACACCTTGCGCAAGCGTGCTTCACCGGCCTGGGCACCGAGGCCGAGGCCAACTTCCTGGGACAGCGAGTTGGGCGTGCAGATGAAGGTCGATGCCGCGTAGAACAGGCGTCCGACCGGGTTGACGTTGTCGTCGAGCAAGTCGTTGGCGTAGGGCTCGACCAGCAGCACCGTGCCGTCGTCCTTCAGCGACTCATAGGCGTGTTTGGCCGCACCCACCGGGTCGCCCATGTCGTGCAGGCAGTCGAAGTAGCAGATCAGGTCGTAATCGCTGCCGGGGTAACTTTTCGCCGTGCCCTGGAAGAACCTGGCCCGGCTGGATACACCCCCTTCTTCGGCCCGCTGGGTGGCAACGGTGACGGACGGTGCGTGGTAGTCGAAGCCGACGAAGCGCGAATCCGGAAACGCCTGGGCCATGATCACCGTCGAGGCGCCATGGCCGCAGCCGATGTCCGCCACTTTGGCCCCGGCTTCCAGTTTGGCCACCACGCCGTCGAGGGCCGGCAACCATTCGGCGACCAGATGGGCTTTGTAGCCGGGGCGGAAGAAGCGTTCGGTGCCGCTGAACATGCACGGGTGGTGATCGCCCCAGGGCAGGGCGCCGTCGCCGCGCATGGCGCTGACCAGTTTGTCCTTGTCATGGAAAAACGACGCGACCACGCCAATCCCACCCGCCACATAAACCGGTGAGTCTTCGTTTGCCAACGCCATGGCTTGCTCTTCGGGGAGCCGGAACTGGCCGTCACGGTGTTCCATGTAGCCGGAGGCTGCATGGGCGCTGAGCCATTCGCGCAGCAGGCGGGTGTTGCAGCCGGTTTTCTCGGCAAGGGTTTCGGGGGTGATGGGCTGACTGTCGGCCATCGCCCGGTACAGGCCGAGCTCTTCGCCAAGGATGACGTTGGCGAGCATCGCCGCGCCGCCCATGTCATTCACCAGTTTGCCCATGAAATCGTTGAGTCTGGCCTCGTCCATCATGTGTGCTCCTTTAGCAGGATCACGGTCCAGAGGCATTGTCTGGCGAGGCGTTCGCCGCTGGGCGGTGGTCGTGGGGATGTACAGGGCACCAAGCGGGCCCTGTGTGCAGTAAGTTTAGTCCGGGCCTTGTAGCGCGCGGCCTGGCGCGACGAAAGCAACGTTTATTCTGCCGCTATACGACCCTGTGGGAGATATGTATCTCACTGTGTCCCACCGGCCTTTCGATACAGTCCCGCGCAACTTCAGACCCCAGCCGAACACAGTCCAGATACACCCTTTCGATTAACTCTGTCTCATGGCGGGCACCGGCTCGCGTCCTTGAACATCTTGTGAGATCGACACCATGCAGACATCCATTCCCCCCGTAGCCAAGGCCAGCGCAGGGCTTGGCCTGCGTCGCGGTTTACTCAAAGACCTCCAGGCCGCACCGGCAGGGGATTTCGATTTTCTGGAAGTCGCGCCGGAAAACTGGATCGGCATCGGCGGTGCCCACGGCGCGGCATTGCGCGCCCTGGCCGAACGCTATCCATTGTCCTGTCACGGCTTGTCCCTGTCCCTCGGCGGGCCGTCGCCGCTGGACGTCGATTTTCTGCAGGAGGTTCGCAGCTTCCTCGATCATTACAACGTGCCGCTGTACAGCGAGCACCTGAGCTATTGCAGCGACGACGGCCACCTGTATGACCTGTTGCCGTTGCCGTTCACTGAAGAAGCGGTGCACCACGTCGCGGCGCGTATCCGTCAGGCCCAGGACATCCTTGGTCGGCGCCTGGCAGTGGAAAACGTTTCCTATTACGCCGCGCCTCAACAGGACATGGACGAGGTGACCTTCACCAATGCCGTACTGCGTGAGGCCGATTGCGACCTGTTGCTGGACGTCAATAACGTCTACGTCAATTCGATCAACCACGGTTTCGATCCGCAGGCGTTTCTGTCTGGCATCGATTCGGGCCGGGTGGTGGCGATGCACATTGCCGGGCATTTCGACGAGTCCGATTCCTTGAAGATCGACACTCACGGCGCTTCGGTCAAACCGGCGGTGTGGTCGTTGCTGGCCCAGGCCTATGCCCGGTTCGGTGTGCAACCGACCTTGTTGGAGCGGGATTTCAACTTTCCGGCGTTCGCTGAGCTGGTGGCGGAATTGCAGACCATTCGCCGCTTGCAACAGGAGGTTTGAACCGTGGAGAAGCAATCGTTGCATCAGCAGCAAAGCACCATGGGCCAATACCTGCGTGATCCCGAGCGTTTCGCGCCACCGGCCGAAATGGACGCTGCCCGGGCGCAGGTGTATCGCGATCTGGTGTTTGCCAATCTGTCGTCCTTGCTCAGTGGCACTTTTCCGGTGCTGGTGAAGATTCTGGGCAATGAGCACTGGCGTTCGCTGGTGCGGATTTTTCTGCGGGACTACCGCGCCCGCACGCCGAAGTTTGGTGAGATTGCTGAGGAGTTTGTCGGGTTTCTCGCGGCCGGGCCTCAGGCGTTGAGCGATGGGCCGTGGCCGCCGTTCATGGTGGAGCTGGCGCATTACGAGTGGGTGGAAATGGCCTTGCAACAATCCGACGCCGAGCCTCTGGTTGGCGGTGATGCCGCGTTGCTGCTGGATCGGCCCTTGGGGGTGTCGCCGTTGGCCTGGCCGTTGGCTTATGCCTGGCCGGTGCAGCAGGTGGGGCCGGATTATCAGCCGGGCGTTTTACCTGCTCAGCCGACTTTGTTGCTGGTGCGTCGTGCCGAGGATTGGAGTGTGAGGTTTTCTGAGTTGAGTCCGTTGGCGTGGCGGTTGTTGCTGCGTATTCGTGAGTTTCCGGAGTTGACCGGGCATGAGCAGTTGCAAGGATTGGCGGTGGAGGCGGGGATGGTGGGGGATTCGGGGTTTCTGGTGGGTGGGTTGGCGTTGTTGCGGCAGATGCATGGGGAGGGGGTTGTTGGGGGTGTTTGATCTGCTTTGACCTTGGCGGCCTTTGGGCCGACCAGGTTCTTGGTTGATTGAGTACATATCCGTTGCTGCGGTAACGGCGGCTGGCGGTTTCGCCCTTACGGCGAGTCCCTTTGGCAAACGCCCCAAAGGAACCAAAGGTCTCGCCCCTTACGTACGGCCCCTCGCTAAGGCTCGGGGTTCCTTCGCTGCGGTATTCATCCGGGGGCATTGCCCTCCGGTCGGCTTCGCTTCGACCTACATNGTTCGACTGCGTCGAACGGCGCTGCGCGCCCATCCCCGGATGAACACCTCCACTCAGCCTGCCGAGGGGGCGGGTGGATCAAGATCAAGAGCTGCAGGCGAGCTAACGCTCGGCCTGATGAGTGGTGAAAAGCGTGGGTGTACGCCGATCAACTGTAGGAGCTGGCTTGCCAGCGAAGGCGGCCTGACAGCCGACCTGGTTTTGCTGCTGCACACGGTCCAATTGTGGGAGCGGGCTTGCTCGCGAAGACGGCCTGCCAGCCGACCGAAATCTTGCTGATGTACTGAGTACTTGTGGGAGCGAGCTTGCTCGCGATAGCAGTCTACCGGCGACCAGGTACCTCCCAGACGAACGACCCCGTCAACCAGGTCGGCCGGTAGGCCGCCTCGGACGCTGTTACAGTGTACGCCCCCTCGTGAGGCCGAGCGCAGGTTCTGCGCAGTGGTCAACCCGGCATGGATGCCGGGTTAGCCGCCCCCGGCCATGGATGGCCGATGGCGGCGGGCCCACGGAGCAGGACCGGAGCGAGGGAATGCCGAGCCTAGGCGAGGCACCGAATGTCAGGGGCAAGAGCCCTTGGTTACTTGGGGTCGGGCGGCGTTCCGTTTTTCCAAGTGACCCGCCGTAAGGGCGGAACCATAAGCCGCCGTTACCGCAGAAACGGATATGTACACCCTCAAAAATCCATGCCGCCTGACACAAAGCCATCGTCGGAACGCCGCCCGGACCAAGCCCGTTCCCACAGGGATCCTCAGTGGCCACAAGTCCCGAGTAAACCCGCAAACCCGAACCGAAGACATCTACACCGGCAATCGCAACTCCGCACACAACCCGCCACCCTCACGATTGCTCAAGGTCAACGACCCTCCAATCGCGACCGCCAGTTGCTGGGCGATCGCCAGCCCCAGCCCGGTGCCGCCGGTGCTGCGGTTGCGGGAATTCTCAACGCGATAGAACGGCTCCATCACTTGCTTGAGTTCCTCCTCGGCGATCCCCGGGCCACGGTCGAGGATCCTGATCGAGAGGTTGCCATCGGCCCGTTTTTCCACCTGCAATTGAGCAGCACCGGCAAACTTCAATGCGTTGTCCGTGAGGTTGACCAGCACCCGGCGCAAGGCGTGGGGGCGGGTATCGATGACGGCCGCACTCTTGCCGGTGAGCTGAACATCCTTGCCCACGTCCTGATAGTCGAACACCAGGCTGTCGAGGAACGAGTCGAGGTCGGTGCGGCGGCTTTCTTCGGTGGCGCCGTGGATGCTGCGGGCGTAGGCCACGCCTTCGCGCACCAGGTGTTCCATCTCGCCCAGGTCGTTCCACAGTTTGTCTTTCTCACTGGAGTCGTCCATGAACTCGGCGCGCAGTTTCATGCGGGTGATCGGGGTTTGCAGGTCGTGGGAGATTGCCGCGAGCAGTTGCATGCGTTCTTTCAAGTAGGCCGCGATGCGTGCCTGCATCGAGTTGAAGGCCCTGGCAGCGTGGGCGACTTCGCTCGGGCCTCTTTCGTCGAGGAGCACGGGGTGCGCGTTGGGGTCCAGGGTTTCGACGGCACCGGCGAGGCGGGTGAGGGGGCGGATGGCGATTCTCACCGCCAGCCAGGAGCACGCCAGCATCAACGCCAGTTGCCCGAGCAACACGATGGGCAGCCAGGGTGACAACGGCACCATCGCCGGGCGGACGTCGATGGTCAGCGGGCTGCCATCGGCCAGGTTCAAGTGCACTTGGAAATGTTTTTTCGGCCCGGGGATGTCGGTGAAGGTCATCGGGTAATCGTGGCCGATGGCGTCCTTGATCGAGGCAATGGCGATGGGCGCATCGGGCATGTCGGTGCGCATGGGCGTGCCCGGCGAACCCTCATTGAGCATGTAACTGTAATTGCGCCGCTCCAGTTGTTTGAGCCAGGCGGCTCGCTCATCGACGGGCAAGCGGTCGAGGATGGCAACGGAGGTGGAAACGTCGGTTTCCAGGTTGCCGAGCATGGTGTTTTTCGAGGACTCGTAGCGTTCGTAGTACTGCACACCGAAGGACAGCGCCTGGGCGAGGATCAGGCCGATCAGGAAAATCAGCGACAGCCGCGAAGCCAGGGTGCGTGGCCAATGCAGCGCCAGGGTCATGATTGATCGCCCAGGATTTCCACCGGCAGGGAAAACACATAGCCTTCGCTGCGCACGGTCTTGATGTAGGCCGGCTCGCGAGCGTCGTCGAGCAAGCGCTGGCGCAGGCGACTGACCAGCAGATCGATGGAACGGTCGAACAGGTCGGCGTCGCGGCCCTGGGTCAGGTTGAGCAATTGATCGCGGTTGAGCACCCGCTGCGGATGGTCGAGAAACACCCGCAATAATCGATATTCGGCACCGCTCAGGGCCACCATGGTGCCGTCTGTATCGAGCAGGTGACGGGCCGAGGTGTCCAGGCGCCAACGGCCGAAGGCCAACAGGCGGCTGGCTTCGGTCACCACCAGGTTCGGCGGCAGCATGCGCGTGCGTCGCAGCACCGCGTTGATCCGCGCCAGCAGTTCGCGGGCGGCGAATGGCTTGACCAGGTAGTCGTCGGCGCCCATTTCCAGGCCGAGGATGCGATCGGTTTCATCGTTGCGGGCGGTGAGCATCAGCACCGGCGTGGCCTTGTGCTTGCCGGCGCGCAATTCGCGGCAGAGCAGCAGGCCATCGTCCCCTGGCATCATGATGTCCAGCACGATCAGGTCCACTGGAGTGGTTTCCAGAAAAGCGCGCATCTGCCGTCCATCCGCCACGACCGTGGTGCGCAGACCGTTTTTCTTCAGGTAGTTGCCAACCAGTTCGCGGATTTCGCGGTCATCGTCAACGATGAGGATGTGATCAACGTGATCCATTGGGCCAAACCTCTGGTAAATGGGGAATGCCACACAGTCTATAGAGCCTGGGCGGGGTCGCCTGCCGCCCTTTGTATTGCAGTGTATCTGGCTTGCCTGTGGATACACACGAAAGCAAAAAAGCCGATTTTCAGCGGTTTTGTATTGCTCTGTATCTGCGCCCGGCTCTGATACGTACCGATTGATTCGCGCCGATTCCCGACACAGACGAGATACCTCGCAGGCTTTTAATAGGTTCCATCGAGGCAAACCAGACTGCCTCGGCCCAACGAACCAACGACCTGTTGAAACCTTGAGGAGTCCGCCATGAACACCAAAGCCATCTACACCGCTTGCCTGTTTGCCGCCCTGAACATCTGCACCTTGTCGGCCCGTGCCGAAGCCGATGTCGCGCCTAAAACCTACACCTACGGCAGCCAACTTGACATCAGGAAAGTGGTGTCGCTGACCGAGGCCGCTACGCCTTCCTGCGGCGTGGTGAATGCACGGCTGACCTACCTCGACTCCCAGTCCAGAACCCAGGTGCTGGATTACAGCAAGTTCGCCGACAACTGCAACTCGGAAAACTGAGTGTTGCGATCAACCACCGCTCAATCCATTTGAAACAGGAAGGACATCATGAACAACGTTTCCCGCATTTTGACCGCCATCGCCTTTTCCGTCGCCGGTGCGGCAGCCCATGCCAATGCCGCTGTCGAGCAAAGTGCCTGCGCCAGCAACACCTGCTTCCAGCTCACGCCGGTGGCAGAGAAGGGCACCCAGGGATTCCTTGCACAGGACGGTTCCAGCCGTACGCCGCAAGGTCAGATGCTCGCCGAGAACGGTTCCAGCCGCACGCCTCAGGGGCAGTTACTGGATGAGCAGACGGCTTGAGAACCCCCCAATCCACTGTGGGAGCGAGCTTGCTCGCGATAGCGATGGTTCAGTCAACGATGTGCCGCCTGACCCGACGCCATCGCGAGCAGGCTCGCTCCCACATTGGCCAATGTGTCGCCCTCTAATGTTTATCAGGTGATCCCATGTTACTCATCGCTTTCCTGGGCGGCATATTGACCGTCCTCAGCCCGTGCATCCTGCCGGTCGTGCCATTCCTGTTCGCCGGGGCTGACCGCACACGCTCCTCGATCCTGCTCACCCTCGGCGGCATGGTCCTGACCTTTGCCCTGGTCTCCAGCCTGGCCGTGGTCAGCACTGAGTGGGTGATCCAGGCCAGCAACACCGGCCGCCACGTCGCGCTGGTGGTGATGGTGCTGTTCGCCCTGTCGCTGATCTCCGCCCGGGTCGGTGACTGGCTGGCGCGGCCTTTCGTGCTGCTGGGCAATCGCATCGACCCGAACTCGCGCAAGATGTCCGGGCCGCTGGCGTCGATCATGATCGGTGTCGCCACCGGGCTGCTCTGGGCACCCTGCGCCGGGCCGATCCTCGGGGTGATTCTCACCAGCGCGATGCTGCAGGGCGCGAACGCCGGCACCAGTCTGTTGTTGGTGGCCTATGGCGCGGGCAGTGCGCTGTCCCTGGGCACCTTGATCTTTGCCGGTTGCGGCCTGGTCAATCGCTTGAAACCGTCGATTCCGGTTACTGGCTGGTTGCGTCGTGGCGCCGGGGTTGCGGTGCTGGCCGGTGCGGCAGTGATTGCAACCGGGGCCAATGACCTGTTGCTGGCCAATACCTCATCGGAAGGTGTCAGCAGTGTGGAGAAAGGCGTGCTGGAGGCCGTGCCGAAAGTCGTCGATTACCTGGTCAGCAAGGTCAAGGCCGACAGCACCATGGGCGATGCTCAGGGCGCCATGCCGTCGCTGTCCGGCGCAGTGGAATGGCTCAACTCGGCAGCCCTGAGCAACGAGGCCCTGAAAGGCAAAGTGGTGCTGGTGGACTTCTGGACCTTCGACTGCATCAACTGCAAGCACACCCTGCCGTACGTGAAGGACTGGGCGAAGAAGTATGAAAAGGACGGGCTGGTGGTGATCGGCGTGCACACGCCTGAATACGGCTTTGAACGCATCATCGACAACGTCAGGACCAAAGTGAAGGAATACGGCATCACCTACCCGGTGGCGATCGATAACAACTACGCGATCTGGCGCAACTTCGACAACCAGTACTGGCCGGCGCACTACCTGATCGATGCCAAGGGCCAGGTGCGTTACACCCACTTCGGTGAAGGCAGCTACGACACGCAGGAACAAATGATTCAGCAGTTGCTGCAGGAGGCCAAGGCCAGCGCGCCAGCGGCGTGATCCGCTCGATCAATGGCTCACAGGTCCCGCGCCATGAGCCATTGATCTTTTTCCCATGCCTGAAAACGCTCTTGCACCACCCAGCCACGCTTGGCGTAATAAGCGCTCTGGTCCTGGGTGTGCAGGTAGATTCTCCTCTCGCCGCTGACTTTGGCTTGCGCGCAAATCCCTTCTATCAACTGCTCCGCCAGGCCCTTGCCGCGTGCCTCGGGGGTGATAAACACGCAAGCGAGCCAAGGTCCCAGATCCGGGCGATGGGCCAGGTCGGCCCTGGCCAGTGCCGCGCCACCCAGCAGTTCGTCGTGGTCGAGGGCGATCAGACATTTCCAGTCGCTGTTGTTCTGGCCTTCGGCGAACTCTCGTTGCCAGTCGGGCAGGGGCTGTCCGGCATATTCGTAGTGGAACTGCCGGTGGATCCACGAAGCGAATGTATTGCTGTGCTGCATATGTCGAGCAAGCCAGTCCAGGCGGGGTGCCATGTTGTGAGTCCTTTCAGAGGTTGGTCGCTGAGTAGCGAGAGTAGCGGGCCTGGGCGGTGCTGTCGCCCCCGCCGGTTCAGCGACTGCTCAAGTGATTCGAGGCGGCCTGACCGCGCCGCCACGCCGCCGGCGGCGCACCGTACTCGCGACGGAAGGCGCGGCTGAAGGCGGTATCGGTTTGGTAACCCACTTCTTCGGCGATGCGCGTCAATGAGCTATTGCTGCTGCGCAACAGGTTGGCGGCGAGCAACATCCGCCATTGCGTCAGGTACTGCATCGGCGACACCCCCACCAGTTGCTGGAAGCGTTCGGCCAACACCGATCTTGAGGTGCTGGCGGTGCGCGCCAGTTCGTCCAGCGTCCAGGCGTGGCAGGGTTTTTTGTGCAAGGCGTTGAGGGCTGCGCCGACGATGCGGTCGCGCACACCGGCCAGCCAGCCGGTGCGGCCTTCGCCCTGTTCGTTCATGTACAGGCGCAGCACTTCGATGAACAGCACTTCGGCGAGTTTGGCCAATACCCCTTCGCCACCGGGGCGGGGCGAGCGGGCTTCGGCGAGGGCATAGCGCACGGAAGATTCCAGCCAGATACCGGCATTCGAACCGCGCACATTGACCCGCACCACAGCCGGCAATCCCCTGAGCAACATGCCCGCCAGGCGCGTATCGCACGCCAGGTAGCCGCACACCAATCGGGTGACCGCGCCACCTCCGCCATAGCTCAATTGCCTGGGGCGGCGCGCGAGCACCGCATCCAGTCGCGCACCCGTGGCCGGGGGCAACCCGGGACGGGAGCACATGCGGTGGGCATCGCCCTGGGGGAAGATCACCACGTCGCCCGCACTCAGCAGCAGCGGCGGGGCATCGCCCAATTCCACGTAGCACTCACCCTCGGTGATCAGGTGAAAGATCACCACTCGTTCCGCATCGGGCTCCAGGAACGGCGCCGCCGTATCGGCGCTGGGCGACTGGTAGCACCAGGGCGCGGTGAACCGGGCGTTAATGAAGATCGCGCCGACCAGGTGCACGACACGCAGGGTCTGTGACAGAGCGTCCATTGGGGTTTCCCCGTGGGAGGTTCCTGATTGTGAGCGCGCCTGCGCGCTACGTGGAATCTCCGGACGATCGGGCAGGGTTGGGCGACGATCGGACAGGACGCCAGCGCCCGTCAGGACGATAGTTTGTCTACGGGGTCAATACCGGCCCTGCTACCCAGAACAAGAAAAGAGAGGTTGCCATGCCGAAGTTCGTGATTGAACGCGAGATCCAGGGCGCCGGAGCATTGTCGGAAAGGGATTTGAAAGCCGCTTCGCTAAAGTCCTGCCAGGCGTTGCGTGAGTTGCCAGAGGTGCAGTGGCTGCAGAGCTATGTCACCGGTGACAAACTCTACTGCGTGTACATCTCGCCGAACGAGGAGCAGATCCGGGAGCACGCCAGGATCAGTGGTTTTCCCGCCAACCGCATTTCCCAGGTCATGAATATCATCGATCCGACGACGGCGGAGTAACCGCGACCGGACCCGACTCGTGTTTCAAACCAGAGACCGTTTCCATGAGTGCACCCATTGATCTGACTGCCTTGAAAAACCGCCAGATGGCCTCCTGGGCCAGCGGTGACTACGCCGTGATCGGCACCACCCTGCAGATCGTCGGCGAGCAACTGGCCGAAGCCTGCGACCTGTTGTGCGATGAGCGCGTGCTCGACGTAGCCGCCGGTAACGGCAACGCAACCCTCGCGGCTGCCCGCCGTGGCTGCCAGGTGACGTCCACCGACTATGTCGCCGCCTTGCTCGAACGCGGCGAAGAACGGGCCCGGGCAGAACGCCTGAAGGTCTCCTTCCAGGTCGCCGATGCCGAAGCCTTGCCCTTTGCCGACGGCAGTTTTGATGCCGTGCTGTCGACCTTCGGCGTGATGTTCACGCCAGACCAGCCCAAGGCCGCCGCGGAACTGGCGCGGGTTTGTCGCCCGGGCGGGCGGATCGGCCTGGCCAACTGGACGCCGGAAGGTTTCGTCGGCCAGATGTTCAAGACCCTGGGCCAACACCTGCCACCCCCTCCGGGCGCCAATCCGCCCTCCCGCTGGGGCAGCGAAGCCTGGCTGCGCGAGCATTTCGACGAGCGTGAATTCCTGCTTCAGGTGACACGCCGCACGTTCAATTTCCGCTATCGCTCGGCGGCGCATTTCATCGACACCTTCCGCCAGTGGTACGGGCCGGTGCACAAGGCCTTCGCCGCGCTGCCCGCGGATGGCGCCAAGGCACTGGAGAGGGACCTGAGCGAGTTGATCAACCGGATGAACCGGGCGGGCGACAAGTCGCTGGTGGTGCCGAGTGAATACCTGGAGGTGGTGATTACGCGGCGTTGAGTTACCACAAGTCCAATGTGGGAGCGGGCTTGCTCGCGAAAGCGGTGTGTCAGCCACAGCATCTTCGACTGAAAGACCGCATTCGCGAGCAAGCCCGCTCCCACAGGAGTTGTGTGTTGGTCATTGCCTCTAAATCACTAGGGCACCACGGGCTTGCAGCAACTCGCGCAACACCGACCGGTGACAATGCGCTTCATCCTCGCAATAACAACCCACGGCCAGGGACGTCTGGTGGGACAGCGCGGCCAGCAGGTCCAGCATCTGACTGGCAGCGGGCTGGCTCATCTGGGCCTTGAACTTGCGCCGGAACACCTCCCAGGCCTTGGCATCCTGTGCAGCCTTGGCCTCGGCCACCAACTCGGCACTGGGCGACAGCAGCGGTTGCCAGACATCATAAAAGTCCCGACGGGCGAATTCGGTTTTCGGTACGCCGCGTGGAGGGCGGCGTACCGTGCCCAGGCGCAAGCCTTCGTCAGGCCGACGGGGTGATCCGAGTTGAACGATATGGACCGCCATGGCTACTTGAGCCCCGACTCGTCGAACCACTCCAGCGCCGTGCGCCACAGGCAGATGCCCAGGAAGTACGCCGACATCAGCAACCACAAGCCCATTACCAACGGATTGATCCGTGGATGGTTGAGCACCAGTGACAGGCTGCACAGCAACCAGATGGCTGTCACCGCAATGTTGATCGGCATGAACCGGCGCACGCGAAACGGGTGCAGGAATTTCATCCGGGTCACGGTCAGCAGCGCCAGGCCGATGACCGTGACGAAGGTGATCCACGGCGGCGGGGCGATGATGTACAGGCACAGGGCGACCACGTTCCAGGCGGCGGGGAAACCCTGGAAGTAGTTGTCGGTGCTCTTCATGTTGACGTTGCAGAAGCAGAACAGCGACGACACCAGAATCAGCGACACGCTCAGCAGCAGGGTGTAGTCCGGCAACGGAATGTAGCGGTAGATGAACAGTGCCGGGATAAACACGTACGTCAGGTAGTCGATCACCAGGTCGAGGATCGAGCCATCGAAGCTCGGCAACACCGACTGCACGTTGACCTTGCGTGCCAGCGCACCGTCCAGTCCGTCGACGATCAGGGCGACACCCAGCCACAGCAGGCAATGGGTCGGTTGGTTATCCAGCAGGGACAGGGTGGCGAGGAAAGCGGTGACCACGCCAGTGGCGGTAAAGCCATGGGCGCCCCATGCTTTGAGCCTGGCGATGTACAGGGTTGAAATCACGGGGGCGTTCTCCAGTGAATGAAGCAAGCCAGTTGTCGCCCCGCGTATGGGGGCGGTGGCAAACCGGGTCGGGTTGCAGGTATCGACCGGGTTTGCGGGAATAAGGTTCACCACCTATGAATCTTAGCTGCGCCGCCAGGAAATACTCCGGAGCAATCCGCGGTAGCGCGGGCGGGTCAGCCCAACGGTGCTGGCACATTCGCCGGCGGGGGCTATCGTTGCCTGACTGGATAAACGCCCTTCAAGAGGACAACTGCCATGAACACCAGCGATCTGCTCGAACAATTACTGCGCGCCGGCCAGGGCTCGATGGCGCAAAAGGGTGGCGGTGGCTCGTCGGCCCAAGGCGGGCTCGGCGACCTGGGTGGATTGCTCGGCGGCTTGTTGGGTGGTGGTGCTGGTGCAGGCAGTGGCGGTGGTGGCGCTGGGTTGGGCGATTTGCTCGGTGGCTTGCTCGGTGGTGGTTCGCCGATGGGCGGTGCACCGCAAAGTCGCTCCGCTGGCGGCACTAATTATGCGGCGATGGCGTCCCTGGGCATGATGGCGTTCCAGGCGTACCAGGCCTGGCAACGCAGTCAGGCGTCGGCGCCGCAAGAAGCGCCACGGACCGTGGACTTGCTGGCCGGCCCGGAGGCCGAGGAGCACAGCCATGGGATCCTGCGGGCATTGATCGCCGCGGCCAAGGCCGATGGCCGCATCGACGAAGCCGAGAAGCACATGATCAGCACTGAAATCGGCCGTCACACCGACGATCCGCAATTGCAGCAATGGCTGGACGACGAGGTCGCCAAGCCTCTGGACCCCAATGAAGTGGCGCAATCGGCCACCGACCCGGCCATGGCCTCGGAGATGTACCTGGCCAGTGTGATGCTGGTGGACGACCAGCAGGACGCCGAGCGCAACTATCTGGATGAACTGGCTGCGGCGTTGCAGATCGACCCGCTATTGCAATTGCATCTGGAACAGCAGGCCAAGGGTACTGCCTGAAAGGGTGCATCCGCCTTGGTAAAGCTTCGCGAGCCTGCTCGCGAAGAACGATGACTCGGTCAACCTGCGCAAACACCGGCCGTACCCCGCGCTACAAGCCCGTCCGTCCGGGCTTTTTCAACGTTGATTGAATTATTGCGCCGCTCGCTGGCTCTGCTTGATTAGAAGACGTTTGCATTCGACGTCCTGGCGTGAAGCAGGTAAGCCATGCCCCGTAACCTCGATGATTACAACCGCCTGGGTGACTTTTCGGCGACCTCCAGGGCCGCCGCCAAGCGCTCACGCCCGGGAACATCATCGCCCCTCACCGGTGCGCGCAAAGCCAGGCTACCCGAGTTGCTCAAGCCTGAGTTGGCGACGTTGGTGGAAAAAATCCCCGACGGCCCGTGGAGCTACGAAATCAAGTTCGACGGCTACCGCATCATGGCCCGCATCGACCACGGCGAGGTGAAGCTGATCACCCGCAATGGCCACGACTGGACCCACAAACTGCCGGGGCAGGCCACGGCCCTGGCCGCGCTGGACCTGGAATCGGCGTGGCTCGACGGTGAAATGGTGGTGATGGACGAACAGGGTGTGCCGGACTTTCAGGCGCTGCAAAACGCCTTCGAAGAGGATCGCAGCGACGGCATTCTCTACTACCTGTTCGACCTGCCGTACCTCAATGGCGTGGACCTGCGCGAGGTGTCGGTCGAAGAGCGTCGGGCCGCGCTGGCGACCGTGCTCAAGGCCAATAAAGATCCGTTGCTGCGCTTCTCCGAGTCGTTTGGCCAGGAGCCCCGGGCCTTGCTCGACAGCGCCTGCCAGATGCGCATGGAAGGGTTGATCGGCAAGCGTCTGGGTTCGCCCTATCTCTCCCGGCGCAGCAGTGACTGGATCAAGCTCAAATGCCAGCAACGGCAGGAATTCATCATCGTTGGCTTCACCGAGCCGAAAGGCTCGCGTCATGCCTTCGGGGCATTGCTGCTGGGGCTGCATGACCGCGATGGCGGCGAGTTGCGCTACGCCGGCAAGGTCGGCACCGGGTTCAACGAGGCGACCTTGCGCAGCCTCCATGAACAACTCAAGCCGTTGCAGGTGAAAAAGCCGCCTGTGGTTAACCCACCCGTCGGTTCGCAGGCCAGGGATGTGCACTGGCTCAAACCCAGGCTGCTGGCGGAAGTGGCCTTCGCTGAAATGACCAGGGACGGCTCGGTACGCCATGCCGTGTTCCATGGTCTGCGCAAGGACAAACCGGCCCGAGCCATCACCGAGGAGCGTGCGAGTACCGTGAAAACCTCCACTGAGAAAAAAACCGGCACGGCAAAGCCCGCAGCCACGCAAAAGAAAACCGCGCCTGCCCCCTCACAGATCGGTCTGGAGGACGGCAAGGTCCGCATCACTCACCCGGACCGGGTGATCGACCCCGCCAGCGGCACGACCAAACTGCAACTGGCGCAGTACTACGCCAGTGTCGCCGAGTGGATCCTGCCCGAACTCAAGGATCGTCCGGTGGCGCTGGTGCGTGCCCCGGACGGCATCGCTGGCGAGCTGTTTTTTCAGAAAAACGCCGAGCACCTGGCGATCCCCGGCATCACCATGCTGGACAAACAACTCACCGGCCAGCCGATGATGCTCATCGACAATGCCGAGGCGCTGGTTGGCGCGGTGCAGATGAGTACCGTGGAACTGCATACCTGGAATGCGACGTCTGACAAACTCGACAAGCCGGACCGTTTTGTCCTCGACCTTGACCCGGACCCGGCGCTGCCATGGAAGCGCATGGTCGAGGCCACGCAACTGACGCTGTCGGTGCTGGATGAACTGGGGCTCAAGGCGTTTCTGAAAACCAGCGGCGGCAAGGGCATTCATGTGGTAGTGCCGTTGACCCGCAAGCTCGGTTGGGACGAGGTCAAGGATTTCAGCCATGCCATTGTCAACCACATGGCCAAGCTGTTGCCCGAGCGTTTTTCGGCGGTGTCGGGACCGAAGAACCGGGTCGGACGGATCTTTATCGATTACCTGCGCAACGGCCTGGGGGCGACCACCATTTGCGCCTACGCCGTACGTACCCGCGAAGGGTTGCCGGTGTCGATGCCGATCTGGCGCGAAGAGGTGGCCGAACTCAAGGGTGCCAATCAATGGAACCTGCACAACGTGCATGAACGTCTGGCTGAAGTCGGGGATGGGCCGTGGGCGCAGATGCCCGGAACCCGACAAGCGATCAATGCCGAGATGCGCCGGCGGGTGGGGATGAAGAAGTGACCGCAAGGGTCAGGAGGGGAACCTCTGTGGCGAGGGAGCTTGCTCCCGCTCCCGACTGCGCAGCAGTCGCAAAACATGTCGTTGCCGACAGTCCAGGGGCCGCTACGCAGCCCGGCGCGAGCAAGCTCGCTCGCCACAAAGGCAGGTGTTACTTGAGGAATGCCTGGAAGTCGGTACCCAGTTTGTCGATCGCCGCCTTGAAGTCCTTGGCGGTAATCTGCTGGCTTTCGTTTTTCAGTTCGGTGCCGAACACCTTACGCACCGCTTTGGCTACGGTCTGGTTGCTCCTGGCGTCGACGAACTCGGCTTCGATGAACAGGGTGGTTTCCTGGTCACGGTGGCCGGTGGCGGCCTGGGTTGCGCCGACGACGGCCGCGATGGGAACCACTTCATACCACTTCATGCCTTCGTTCTCGGCGTTCACCCCGGTAATTGCCGCACGCATGATCAGGGGACGAGAACCCGCCGGTGCGGATGAGGTGTTGGTCACTACGCGATACTTCTGACCCAGGGTGGCCTTGGCCTTGTTGGTCATGTAGTTCTGAATGTCGGTCAGCGTTTGCTGGTTGACCCGCTCATCGGGTTTTGGCGCAGGGTAGAGCTCCAGTTTATTGAACACCACGGTGTCATAGGCATTCGGGTTCCACGAAGGGCTGACCCAGCGCATCACGGTACCGCCGCTCGGCGTTTCCACTTCCTGCAGGTTGTTGTAGTTGGACAGGAAGCCTGAGTATTGCTCTTTCTCAGTCACTTTCGAGGTGCAACCGCCTAGCAGCAGACTGGCCAGCGTGGCGCCGACGAGCAGTTTTCGGGACAGATTCATAGTGGTGTTTACTCCT
>NZ_LMHY01000007.1 GCF_001429045.1 Pseudomonas sp. Root71
AGGAGTAAACACCACTATGAATCTGTCCCGAAAACTGCTCGTCGGCGCCACGCTGGCCAGTCTGCTGCTAGGCGGTTGCACCTCGAAAGTGACTGAGAAGGAGCAATACTCAGGCTTCCTGTCCAACTACAACAACCTGCAGGAAGTCGAAACGCCGAGCGGCGGTACCACGATGCGCTGGGTCAGCCCTTCGTGGAACCCGAATGCCTATGACACCGTGGTGTTTAATAAACTGGAGCTCTACCCTGCGCCAAAACCCGATGAGCGGGTCAACCAGCAAACGCTGACGGATATTCAGAACTACATGACCAACAAGGCCAAGGCCACCCTGGGTCAGAAGTATCGCGTAGTGACCAACACCTCATCCGCACCGGCGGGTTCGCGCCCCCTGATCATGCGTGCGGCAATTACCGGAGTAAGTGCCTCCAACGAAGGCATGAAGTGGTATGAAGTGGTTCCCATCGCGGCCGTCGTCGGCGCAACCCAGGCCGCCACCGGCCACCGTGACCAGGACACCAACCTGTTCATCGAAGCCGAGTTCGTCGACGCCAGGAGCAACCAGACCGTGGCCAAAGTGGTGCGCAAGGTGTTCGGCACCGAACTGAAAAACGAAAGCCAGCAGATTACCGCCAAGGACTTCAAGGCGGCGATCGACAAACTGAACGCCGATCTCTGGGCATTCATTCGCAGTTGAGCCTTGGAGTTACCGCCGGCAGACGTTGGCGGTTCGATAATCCTCACGCAAAGGAACGCTGACATGCATCTCTATTCATCGCTGCAATTTTCAAGATTGCAAAGACCGTTACTTTTCGCAGCGCTCATCGCCATTGCGCTTGCATTAAGCGCTTGTGCATCCGTGGACGCGCAGACGACTGCTTACGTCGGAGTCGAGCATCCCGCACCGACCTTGCCCAGTGAAGTACAGGTGTTACGTACAGAACCGACGCGTCCCAATGTGCGGCTGGGAGAAATCCTGATCGATGCCACAGTCGACCCCGCACCGCCCATTACTGAGGTCGAACAAAAGTTACGTGAAGAAGCCGCCAAACTTGGCGCAGACGCGGTAGTCGTCGTCTACGATCACATTCAGCCGGTCGCCGCCTATGTGACAGGCCCACTTTGGAACCGTGATATTGAAACGATCCAGGGACGTAAGCTGAAAGGCATTGCCATCAAATACCAATAACAACGAGGTGCACAGCAATGAAAGCTATTTTGTCCTGGCTGACGGTTACGTTGGTGACTGTGCTGATCAGTGCTTGTTCCGCCGTAGGATCGACCGATGGCGGCGCCGGTGAAATCGAGATTCGCTCAGGGAAGATCGAGCAGATCTCGCTAACGCAGATGCAGACCAATCACGACTCCGGTGTCGGCGCTGTACTCGGTGGCCTCGGCGGCCTGGGAATCGGCAGCCTGATCGGTCATGGCACCGGACGTGATGTCGCCATGGTTGCCGGGGCTCTCGCCGGTGCGGTTGGCGGTAATTACGCAGAGAAGAAAAAATATGACCAACCGATAGAGGCGCAACAGATCATCGTGCGGGTAAACAGTGGCGTGCTGGTATCAATTACCCAGCCGATCAATCCATCACTGAATAAAGGCATGAAGGTGTATATCCAAGGCTCAGGCAATGATGCCCGAGTCCTACCGCAGGGCGGTTAGATTCACTTGAATCTTTAGGGTTGTGATGTCAAGGCCCGGAGTGCAGCATTCATCTGCACCAGCAACAGCCAGCTTTGTGTGCTGCTTGCGAGCCAAACAACAGGCTCTGGTACTGAAGCATGATCTTCATCGCGCTGCACATAAGCACCGGCCAAGTGAATAGCCCTGGGTTAAAGACACTCGATGCCAGTTTCTGGCCGATTTCTATCGGCCCCACTGGCAGCTTCACGCCCTCCGCGACAGGCAACAATCGCCCAGATACGGACGGTCAAACGCTTACTTTTCTCGAAGGCTACAAAGGCTGGACTGCAGCGCTCCGGGTACCGGCGAACGCACTCGTGCCAAGCCAGCGCCACAAGTTTTCGCATCCCGCACAGCCCCGTCTACACGCAGCTCTCGCGACTGAAGAACCTCCCTTGGTGTGCGGTCGCCGGTCCACACCTCGGTCAGCGCGCGCACGCTAGAGTCCACGACGAGCGTGAGTTCGCGTCCGGGGTCGTCGCGGCACAAATCTGCCACACCATGTTCGACCACAAGCCACCACTCTTGCTCGCCGGACCGCGCGTCGCGGAACTTGAAGTGGATGACCACCGACCGGGACGGGAACATCTCGATGCGCGCGAACCGGCGCACGTCCCACATGAGCAGGCCCGCGTCGAGTTCGTTATCGCGAAGGCGACTGCCGATCCAGCGCGCGCCCCAATGCCCTAGCGCCATGATGATGGGGCGCAATTCCTCGCCTGCCTCGGTCAGGCTGTACTCCCAGACTTTGCCTGCGGCCGTGCGATGTATGACACCGATATCTTCCAGGTGGCGCAACCGCTGTGTCAGCAAGCTGGTGGACATCCGTGGTACGCCACGGTGCAGTTCGTTGAAGCGCTTACTGCCGCATAGCAGCTCGCGCACGACCAAAGGCGTCCAGCGCTCGCACAGTGCTTGCGCACCGCGCGCAACAGTGCAGAACTGACCGTAGCTTTCATCCATCGCCTGTACTCCGCAACTACAACGCTTCAGATTCTGAACTAGTCTTGCGACTTCGCCACGTGCACGCTCAAACCTCCGAAAGCCACCGCCTCAGGAGAACGCCATGACCAAGATAGCCATCATTCAGCGGCCGCCAGTGCTGCTCGATCGCAGCGCGACGATCGCCCGAGCCGTGCAATCGGTCGCTGAGGCCGCGGCGGCGGGAGCCTCGTTGATTGTTTTACCCGAATCGTTCATTCCAGGTTACCCGTCGTGGATCTGGCGGCTGGCGGCGGGAAAAGACGGGGCTGTCATGGGCCAGTTGCACACGCGCCTACTGGCCAACGCCGTCGATATCGCGAACGGTGACCTGAACGATTTGTGCGAGGTCGCCTGCGCCAACGCCGTGACAATCGTATGCGGCATCAATGAATGCGAGCGGCGTAATGGAGGTGGCACGCTCTACAACAGCGTAGTCGTTATCGGTACCAACGGCGAAGTGCTCAACCGGCATCGCAAGCTGATGCCAACGAACCCCGAGCGCATGGTCCATGGTTTCGGTGATGCGTCAGGGTTGCGTACGGTCGATACACCCGTCGGCCGCATTGGTACGCTCATCTGCTGGGAAAACTACATGCCTCTGGCGCGCTATTCATTGTATGCCCAAGGGGTGGAAATCTACGTCGCGCCCACGTACGACACCGGCGAAGGCTGGATCAGCACGATGCGTCACATTGCACTCGAAGGTCGATGCTGGGTGCTCGGCAGTGGCACCTCGCTGCGCGGCAGCGACATTCCCGATGACTTTCCGGCTCGCCTGCAACTGTTTCCCGATCCGCAAGAGTGGATCAACGACGGCGACTCGGTGGTGGTCAACCCTCAAGGCCGGATCACAGCCGGTCCACTGCACCGAGAGGCAGGCATTCTGTATGCGGACATCGACGTCTCACTCGTGGCGCCAGCGCGGCGGGCGCTCGACGTCACCGGGCACTATGCGCGCCCTGACATTTTCGAGCTGCAGGTACGACGCACGCCGGCGACAGCGGTGCGCTACATCGACGAGTGAAGCGAACCAACGCTCAGGCGATCCATCCCAACTTCGGCGGTATGGGTAACAACTGATGAAGGAGTCATTCCATGAGCATTCAAAAGTCTTACAAAGGCAGTTGTTTTTGCGGCGCAGTCGAGTTCACCGTCAGCGGTGAGCCGGCCGCAATGGGCTATTGCCATTGCGAGTCGTGTCGACATTGGTCGGCAGCGCCGGTCAATGCCTTCACGCTGTGGAAACCCGAGGCGGTGCAAGTGACTCGGGGGGCGGACAACATTGGCACCTACAACAAGACACCGCAGAGTTATCGCAAATGGTGCAAGACTTGCGGCGGGCACATCTTCACCGAACACCCAGGGATGGGGCTCATCGACGTGTATGCCGCTGTCATCCCGGATCTCGCGTATTCGCCAGGCGTTCACGTCCACTATCAGGAGGCCAGGCTGCGCATCAAAGACGGGTTGCCCAAGCTGAAGGATGTCCCCAGCGAATTAGGGGGATCGGGCGTCAGCGTGGACGAATAGCACGGGCAACGATTGATGTGATCGGGCGGCGGTTGCGGGCGCAAGTGGCGCCGGGTCTATTCTGAGCGCGTCGAGAATGTGCGCTCCAGTCGCCTGCGACAGTGTCGCATGCCTTTGGCGATCTGCTTTTCGATGGTGCCTTCCTTGATATCCAGTTGCATGGCGATCTCACGCATGGTGAATCCCTCGCAACGGGAGAGCAGAAACACTGCGCGGTATTTCTCCGGCAGATCGTCTAGTGCATTGGACAGTATTTCCAGCTCCTGACGAATACCGGCAGCCTTGTCCGGGGATGACAACGGGCACTCGATCGCCTCCGCCAACTCGCTTTCGCCGAAGTAACGACCATGGGTCGTGTCCTGTCGTTGCTTGTCCAGCAACAGATTGGTTGCCGTGCGATAGAGGTAGGCCAGCGGGTTGTCCGGCTGCTTTGTCGAGTGCCTGGCAGCGCGCAGCCAAGTCTCTTGAACGATGTCCGACGCAATGAACGATGAACCCGCTCTGCGCTGGATATAGGCCTTGAGCTCCTCATAGTGGATCTCTACCAGCCGGGTCAGTGTTGGAGATTTACAGGAGGCCATCAGCGGGAAGCGATCTTGTCAGGGGATGTGCCGGACGCTATCACACTTGATATGTAATCTCAAATGCGTATAAATCCCATTTCACACTTGTTGACACTTGCGTATGATAGTTATTCTCAATAAAACCAGATCATATGTGAGTCCGCATGTCCGCCCTAGCTCTCCTGTGTGCACAAAACTCCGTTACCCCGCGCTCGCCCCTGGCACTCCGGCCTCTGGCCCTCGCCGTGCACATGCTTGCAGTCGGTATCACTGTCGCTGCTCCATCTCTACAGGCGGCGCAACAGACTGATCAGGCCGAGGCTGGAAGCTCTTTGACCTTGGCGCCCATCGCTATCACGGAGACAGCCACTCAAGAGCGAATCGGCGTCACTGAAGATACCCACTCCTACACCACTGATGCAGCGCGCACGGCCACACCGTTGAGCATGTCGCTGCGCGAAACCCCGCAGTCGGTCAGTGTCGTCACCCAGCAACGCATTCAGGACCAGGATCTGCGTACGATCCTCGACGTGGTCAACAATGCCACGGGTGTGTCGGTCAACCGCTACGAGACCAGCCGGGCACAGTTCAACGCCCGCGGTTTTGAGCTCAACTCGCTGATGATCGACGGTGTACCGACCATCTTCGAGCAGCCGTGGAGTTCGGGGGAGATTTTCAGCAGCCTGGCCATGTACGACCGTGTTGAAGTGGTCCGTGGCGCCAACGGATTGATGACCGGTGCGGGCGACCCTTCCGCGTCCCTCAACATGGTACGCAAGCGCGCCTACAGCACTGACCTCAAGGGTTCGGTAGAACTGAGCGCCGGCACATGGGACACCTATGGCGTCGAGGCCGATGTGTCCACGGCGTTGAACGAGGAAGGCACCATTCGTGCGCGGCTGGTCGGGGAGACCAACGAGGGCGATACCTGGATCGACATGAACGCCAACAAGCGCCAGACCCTCTACGGCACGATGGACATCGACCTGACGCCCGACACCACGCTGTGGTTCGGCTTGAGCCACCAGGAAAACAACGCCGATTCGCCGATGTGGGGCGGCCTGCCGGTCTGGTACGCAGACGGCAGCCGGACAAACTGGAGCCGTTCGAAGACAACCTCCGCCAAATGGAGCAAGTGGGACACCACCTACGACACCTATTTCGTCAATCTCGATCACACCTTCGCCAACGACTGGCAAGTCAACCTCAGCTACAACCGTGGCGAGCGAACCGGCGACTCTTCCCTGCTGTACCTCTCTGGCAATCCAGGCCAGAACGGTAGTGCCGGTATGTCTTCGTTCCCGGCGACCTACAAGACCAAGACCACCCAGGACGACTACGGCATCCGCTTCAATGGCCCGTTCTCGCTGCTGGGCCGCGAGCATGAAGCGGCCTTTGGTTATGTGGACAGCAAGCAGAAATTCGATGCCGATGCACTCAACGCGCAAACCGGCTTTGACGGTGTTGCCAACTTCGATGCCTACAACGGCGATTTCCCGGAACCGGTCTGGGGCCCGCGGACAGACTACGGCTACAGCGAGACCCGGCAGAAAGGGCTCTACGCAGCGACCCGTTTGAACGTGACCGACGACCTGAAAGTGATTCTTGGCGCGCGTGAGAGCTGGTACGAAAAGACCAGCGATGACATCTACTCGGAGGTGAGCAAGATCGACGTCGATCACGAACTGACCCCTTATGCGGGCATCGTCTACGACCTCACCGACAACCTTTCGGCCTATGCCAGCTACACGGAAATCTTCCTGCCGCAGTCGGTACGCGACAGTAGTGGCCAGCAATTGGAGCCCATCGTTGGCGAGAGCAGTGAAATCGGTTTGAAGGGTGAGTACTTCGGTGGCCGCCTGAACGCCTGCGCTGCGATTTTCCAGATCAAGCAGGATAACCTGGGCCAAAGCACCGGCGTGCTGATCGATCCTTCGAACCCCGCCGGCGGTTATGCCTACGAGGCCAGTGAAGGCGCAACCAGCAAGGGCTTCGAGCTGGAAGTGTCCGGCGAACTCGCGACCGACTGGAATGCAACAGTGGGTTACACCCAGTTCACCGCCGAAGATGCCAAGGGCAACGACGTAAACACCCTGTACCCGACCAAGCTGCTGCGTACCTTTACCACCTACCGCCTGCCCGGTGTTTTCAACAGGCTGACCATCGGCGGCGGGGTCAACTGGCAGGACTCGATCTACACCTACGCCACCAACCCGGCAGGCAACTCCGAGAAGATCCAGCAGGATGCCTATGCCCTGGTCAACCTGATGGCTCGCTACGAGATCACCGAAAACCTTTCGGCGCAGGTGAATGCTGACAACGTCACCGACGAGAAGTACTTCGACATCTTCGATGCCTATGGTGCCCTGACGTACGGTGCACCGCGCAGTATCACAGCTTCAGCGAAGTATCGCTTCTAAGGCACCAGGCGGGTCGGCGCAGTTCACTGCTGCGCCCAGTGACACGACGAAAACTCAAGCTCGCACCAGATTGGCCAGCAACACCGAACCTTCCAACGCCTGGCGATTTGACTGTGAGCAAGTCATCAGCCATCCATCACAGTATTTTCACATCCATTGGAATACGGTGGATCCAGCTCCTTTTGTGTTTTCCAGCCCGCACTCCCCATCGCGGGCTTTTTTTTGTCTACTCGATTCGTATGAAACAACAGGACGACCCCGGCCATCGGCGCAAGGACAAGAGACTAGAACAGTCGGACGACTATGGCGGCGACAAAGATTGCCAGTGTTAGGGCGGCACCGATGCCGAACGGCAACCACAGCAGAGCGGATCGCGTTCGGAGCGGGGCTACGCATCTCTTCGGCAAAAGCTGCAACGTCGCGGTGCAGTTGTTCAATGCTGGATTGATTCGTATGTTGTGTGGGCATGCTGCTACTTCCTGTGCGGGTCACGAGTCGTGTCTGCCGTGGCGAGTTGGAATAGCGGGTCACTCCTGCCAAAGTTGTAGGCAGAATCCGAGAATCGCGTAAGGGGTCTATCAACGGGGCCGAAAAAGAAAAGCCGGTCGTTCGCAACACCTTCCCCAAGTGCCAAACGACCCTGCCCACAGTCGATTGGCTAAACTTCATGAGTAAACCACTTCGCGCAACCCTGAACGTCAGGAGGCGAACATGAGCAAGCAACCTCAACCCCAAAGCCGCTCCAACCCCCAGCCCAGATCCCGTCCGTTGGTGCCGAACCTGCCGAGCAAAACCGGCAACAAGTCCGGCGGCTTGCGCGGTAACTATCCGCCGAAGAAGTCGTAATGGCCTCTGGTGTACGACAGGCTTTGCAATAGAGTCTGTCGTACTCCCCGTCACTTCAGCATTACTTGCCTCTATATCGGACATTGTTTTGTGCAAGCGACGTCGTCCCGGCCAAGAGTGACGGCCAAGGGCTACGCTCTCCACGGTTTCTCGACCATGCCACCAACCGATTCCATCCCTGACTCTGAAAATGTCTGCTCCTTTAACGCACCCAAGCTTTCGCGAAGTCCCGTGTTGCCATGAACCCTGCTTTTTTCTGGCTCATTTACATGGAGTAAGCGTACATGCCCTTCCCCACTCGTTTCCTCGACCCCTACCGCAAAGCCGACCGCATCATGCTGGGCCTGATCTGGCTGATGTTCGCTTTCGCTATCGGCCTGGCGTTCTGGCACGACACCTTCAAGCAGGCGCTGCTGGTGGGGGGGTGGCACCAGTGTGTTGTTGACGCTGTTGTATCGCGCCATCGGCGGAACGCGGTTGATGCGTTGTTTGCTGGGCGTTGGGGTGATGGTGATGGAGACGGTCGCGCTGCTCTATCTGGCGCTGCACAGCCAGGCCGATGCGGTGGAGAGCCAGGACATGCTGGACAAGATGCTCGCCACCACGTCCCAGTTCACCGCTGGTGCCGGCCAGGGTGACAAGGTGCTGGCCGGGCAGGCGCAGCAGATCGGTACGGTGCTGGAGGTGATCAGCAGCATTGCCGAGCAGACCAACTTGCTGGCGCTCAACGCGGCGATTGAAGCGGCGCGTGCCGGCGAGCAAGGACACTGGCGCTGAGTAGTCGGCGCTTGCCGCCGATTGCGACTCGGCTGGATGCGTTGGGGCGCACGTTTCATCAGTGATGCGGCCGTGGGCGCGGCGTTTGTTTCCAATGGGAAAACGGCGGGACTACAGCAAGGTATCCGTCCGGAAAGTGCACCCGCGATCATTGCGCTAATCACCCAGGGCAGCTTGCCACGAAATGAAATCAAGACGTTCACCGGCCTGACGCCGCGACCGGCAATCGACGAATTATCCAGGCTTATAAAAGTCGGCCTGGTAGAAAGCCGAACTCCAAAATCCAGAATCGTGCCCCCCGGCCTGCCCGCCTGGTTTGCCCAGGATATCTTTCCAGACCTGCATCGACGATTTCAGTAAAACAAAGCCTCAGCCAGATCGCTGCCCTATTGTATTGGCACGACAAGCCCATCCGTCGCACCAATATTGCTCTACAGACTCAATATATCTACATTTGAATCTATAGATACAAAAAAGGACGCGAACATGGCCATACCCATCCAAGCCCAATCCTTCACAAAAAACCAATGCGTCACCGGCCTGCGTGCCGCCGTGAGCATTCTGGAAAAGTGGAAAGCCACCAGCGACCAGGCCTGTCGCATCCTGCGTATTTCCCGCAGTACCTATACCCGCGCCCGGCAGCGTGACCCGGATTGGGCGGTGGCGCTGGATGCGGACCAGATGCAGCGCATCAGCTTCGTGCTGAACATGCACGCGACGTTGCGGCTGGTATTCGATAACCCGAACAACGTGTACGGCTTTGCTTCGATGGCCAATGACAACGAGTTTTTCAACGGGCGTTCGCCGCTGGAGATCATGGCCCAGGGCGACATGATTTCGCTGTATGAAACCTTCCGCCGCATCGACATGCTGCGGGGTGCGCAATGGTGATGGCGAGCGAGCTGGCGGTGTTTGCCGGTCAGTCGTTGCAGGCTTATCGCCTGGTCAATTCGAAGTTTCCGCCCATTGCGTTGTTTGATGATGTGGCGGACGCGGATGAATTTGAGCTGTTGTTCGAAATTCAGGCGTTGACCAATCCGCGGTTGAAGAATGAAGTGGGTCAGCTGGAGTTGATTGCACGCAGCGAGATTCCGTTCGGCATTCCCGGCTGCTCCTACGCCATCGCGCCCTTTACCCATGTCAACCCGGCGGGTTCGCGTTTCAGTGACGGCCACTTTGGGGTGTTGTACCTGGCGGATTCGATGGAAGCGGCGCTGGCCGAGGTGCGGCATCACCAGGCGCTGTATTGGTCGAGGGTGCAGAGCCTGAACTATGAGCGCTTTGTGTTTCGTGGGTTGGCTTGTGCTTTTGGCGATGCCGGGATGAAGGACGCCGCGAGCCTGCCGGTGAACGATCCGGTGTATGCGCCGGACGACTACAGCCATTCCCGTGTGCTGGGGCGCGCGGTGCGGGACGCCGGTTGTCCCGGGTTGCGTTATCACTCGGTGCGGATGCCGGGCAGTCATTGCTGGGCGCTGATGACGCCCAGGCCGGTTTCGTCGATTGTGCAGGCGGCGCATTACGAGATGGTCTGGAATGGGCAGATCACCAGCGTGAGCCAGATCAGCGAAGCTTGATTGCCTCGCCACAAAAAGAGTTGCTTAAACAGGCGGTGTTCGATCCATTGACCGCATCGATAGTCACCATCATTTCAATGAAGTTCTCTTAAAAAATCTCCGGCGTAACATCTGCTCCATACCAACCCATAAGCACCCCGGAGCACACCATCATGAAACGCCAGACCCTCCTCAGCATCGCTTTCTCGGTTTTCGCAGNCCCGGCGTAACATCTGCTCCATACCAACCCATAAGCACCCCGGAGCACACCATCATGAAACGCCAGACCCTCCTCAGCATCGCTTTCTCGGTTTTCGCAGTTAACGCTTTCGCCGCAAACTCCGCTCAACCTGTGGTCGCTGAAGGCGGCTCGGATCGTCTGATTGAAAGCCGTGTGGCCGAGGGTGGTTCCGATCGCCTGATCGAGAATCGCGTGGCTGAAGGTGGTTCGGATCGYCTGCTGGAAAACCGCGTCGCTGAAGGTNGCTGAAGGCGGCTCGGATCGTCTGATTGAAAGCCGTGTGGCCGAGGGTGGTTCCGATCGCCTGATCGAGAATCGCGTGGCTGAAGGTGGTTCGGATCGTCTGCTGGAAAAACGCGTCGCTGAAGGCGGTTCCGACAAACTGCTGGAAAACCGCGTTGCCGAAGGCGGTTCCGACAAACTGCTGCAGAACCGCGTCGCCGAAGGCGGTTCGGATCGTCTGATCGAAAGCCGCGCTGTCTGAATGCAGTGCTTGACCGCAGGACTCAACGAAAAGCCCGGCCTCAACAGCCGGGCTTTTTCGTGGTTCACTGTTTGATCGGTGTTACGAGCACCTTTTCCTCAGTGTCGAGGACGAACACCGCCAACAGGCGTGCAGGTTGGGTGTCGCTGGCGTTGGCGCTGACCAGGTGCACGGAACCCGGTTCCTCTACAAAATTTTCGCCGACCTTGTAGATCTTTTCCGGTTCGCCTTTGACCTCGATGCGAAACGAGCCCTCCAGCACCGTTGCATAAATGAAGGCCGTTTTCGGATGGGTGTGGGCTGGCGACGCGGCACCCGGCCCATACTCGACGACCACGCCCCTCATACTCTTGCCGGGGATGTTGGGAATGGGACGGTCGAACACCACCGTCACCTTACCGGGGGGCGGTTCGGCGGCCGATGCGGCGCTGATCGAGAGCGCAGCGAATGCAGCGGCCATCAGCAATCGGGTAACCATGGGACTTCTCCTGGATTGGTAGGGAAATGTAAGGGGGCGATCCGTTACTGCGCCGTCGACCGGGCCAGCCAGTCGTCGAAGCGGATCGCCCCCAGGCGTGCGTTCTTGCCGGTGACCAGCGATTGATCGTCGAGCACGGCGCCGAAGTAACGTGCATGCACGTCCGGCACGACCTTGCGGTTGTCCCGGGTCGCCCGCAGAAAGCGCCGGGCCAGTTCGTCGATCGGCATGGTTTCCGGGCCGCCGACTTCAACGGTGCCATTGAGCGGTGCAGCCAGCACGACATCGGCCAGCGCCGCTACCACGTCGTCGGACGCTATCGGCTGGATCAGAGCCGGCGAAGCATGAATTTCCTCGCCAACGGCGAACGACTGGACAATGCCGCCGGCAAACTCGGAGAACTGCGTGGCACGCACAATGGTGTAAGGCATGCCGGACGCCTTGATAAGGGCTTCCTGCGCGACCTTGGCCCGGAAATAACCGGTATCGGGAAGCCGCTCACTCCCGACAATCGACAGGGCAACATGATGACGAACCCCGGCGGCGGCTTCGGCGGCCAGCAGGTTCCGGCTCGACGTTTCAAAGAAATCGAGAACAGCCTGGTCCTCCCACGACGGCGCGTTCGCCACGTCGACCACCACATCGGCACCGTCCATCGCTGCGGCCAGGCCTTCGCGGGTGATGCTGTTCACGCCCGTGCTTGGGCTCGCGGCGAGCGCGTCATGGCCGCGCTCGCGCAGGGTGTTCACAAGTTTCGATCCGATGAGGCCGGAGCCTCCGATGACGACGATCTTCATGACTGTTCTCCACTTGTCGACTGCAACCATTGCGTCGGTGTAGAGAGATTGCCTGCGCGCACCAGGCAAGTCCTTGCGCCAGGCTTGGGTTTGCCTTGGCGTGTGCTTGAATTTATGTCCAAAGCCGATGGTGTTCATCCAGCCGCCCTTGCCGCAGACGGTGCAGCGGGTGCCGAGCTGCCGTATCATCTGCCTCTGTTACCAACCGCCAGCCGCCTGGGACAAGGAGTTGAGGGCGATTCGCCAGGGGATGCTCGACTTGCCATTCACGTTTGAAGACTACTTGCTCGATCAGGAGCGCCGGGAGCTGACCCTGCGCGGGCAGGTCGTGGCCGTCGGACCGCAGGTCTTCGATCTGTTGCTGCTGTTCGTCAACAATCCCGATCGCGTCGTCAGCAAAGACGAATTGCTCAAGGCAGTGTGGGGCGACCGGATCGTTTCGGAATCGACGATCACCAGCCACATCAATGCGGTGCGCAAGGCCATTGGTGATACCGGCGAGGAGCAGCGCCTGGTACGCACCGTCCCCCGCAAAGGCTACCGCTTCGTTGGCCGGATCAACGGCGACTTGACCGGGGAAGCGCGACAGCCTGACATCGATGAACGCTCGACCGCTACCCCGAAGCAAATCCCCTCCCCCGCGCTCGTCCTGCCGGACAAACCCTCGATCACCGTCCTGCCCTTCCAGAACCTGAGCGGCGATCCGGAGCAGGAGTATTTCGCCGATGGCGTGGTGGAGGACATCATCGCCGCCCTGTCGCGGATCCGCTGGCTGTTCGTCATCGCGCGCAATTCGAGCTTCACCTACAAGGGCCAGACCGTGGACGCCCGGGGCGTCGGCCAGGCGTTGGGCGTGCGCTACGTGCTCGAAGGCAGCGTGCGCAAGTGCGGGAACAGGCTACGCATTACCGGGCAACTGATCGATGCGACAAGCGGGACGCACATCTGGGCGGAGCGCTTCGAAGGCCTGCTCGACGACATCTTCGAGCTGCAGGACCAAATCACCGAAAGCGTCGTCGGAGCCATCGCGCCGCAACTGGAACGGGCAGAAATCGAACGCGCCAAACGCAAGCCGACAGAAAGCCTGGACGCCTACGACTACTACCTGCGCGGGATGGCAAAACTGCACAGCGGCAGTCGGGAAGCCATCGAGCAAGCGCTGCCGATGTTCTACCAGGCCATCGAACTCGATACGGAGTTTGCTTCGGCCTATGGCATGGCCGCCTGGTGCCACTTCTGGCGCAAGCTCAATGGCTGGATGGCCGATCGGCCTGCAGAAATCGCCGAGGGCATACGGCTGGCGCGTCTGGCGGTGACCCTCGGCCGCGACGATGCCGTTGCGTTGACCCGGGGCGGACATGCGCTTGCTCATCTCGCCGGCGAAGTCGACGCCGGCATTGCACTGCTCGATCGGGCACGCCTGCTCAACCCCAACCTCGCCCCCGCCTGGTTCCTGGGCGGTATCCTGCGGGCGCTGCACGGCGAAACAGACACCGCCATCGAAAATTTGAACCATGCCGTTCGCTTGAGCCCGCTGGACCCGGAAATGTTCAGGATGCAGGTCGGGATGGCGCTCGCGCATTTCTTCGCCGGGCACTTCGATGCCGCTGCGGACTGGGCGGAAAAAGCGCTGGGCAACCTGCCCGGTCTGCTGATCGCGGCAGCGCTGGTGGCGGCCAGTCATGCGCTCGGCGGTCGAACGGAAAAAGCCAATCTGGCGATGCAGCGTCTGCAAAAGCTGGATCCTTCTTTGCGTCTGTGCACCCTCAAGGGCTGGCTGCCCATTCAACGGCCTGAGGATTTCGCCCGTTTCGTCGATGGACTGCGGCTGGCCGGGTTGCCGGAATGATGGGGCGCTGAACACGACTTTCACCCGGCAAAACTTGCACTTTGCAAGGGTAGGCTAAGCTTTGAACAACTCGTTGCTCACGATGCTCGGTTCTGCAGGTTTTGGGTTTTTCTGGAGAGCGTCTGCAACAGCTATCCCAGACTGGCCCCAACCTTTCACGCAGGATTGCCGTGATGACAGAGCCCCTCCTCAGCTTTGATGCACTCAAGCGCGCCGCTGCCGCCGGCGAAATCGATACCGTGCTGGTTTGCATGGTCGACATGCAGGGACGCCTGGTCGGCAAGCGCTTCCAGGTCGAGTTTTTCATCGACAGCGGCCACGAAGAAACCCACTGCTGCAACTACCTGCTGGCCGACGACATCGACATGGAACCGGTGCCGGGTTACGCCGCAGCCAGTTGGAGCAAGGGCTACGGCGACTTCGTGCTCAAGCCCGACATGTCCACCCTGCGGCGCGTACCCTGGCTTGAATGCACGGCGCTGGTGCTGTGCGACGTGCTCGATCATCACCATCGCCAGGACCTGCCCCACAGCCCTCGGGCGATTCTGAAAAAGCAGGTCGAGCGCCTGCGCGAGCGCGGCTATACCGGCATGTTTGCCTCGGAACTCGAGTTCTATCTGTTCGATGAGAGCTACGAGGCGATCCACAAGCGTAACTATCACAAGCCGAAAACCGCCGGCCATTACATCGAGGACTACAACATCCTGCAGACCACCCGCGAGGAGCCGGTGCTGCGGGCGATCCGCAAGCACTTGCAGGCCTCGGGCATTCCCGTGGAAAACTCCAAGGGGGAATGGGGCCCGGGGCAGGAAGAGATCAACATTCGCTACGCCGACGCCATGACCATGGCCGACCACCACGTCATCATCAAGCACGCCTGCAAAGAGATCGCGCAGTTGCAGGGCAAGGCGATCACCTTCATGGCCAAGTGGCGCTACGACGCCGCCGGTTCCAGCAGTCACATCCATAATTCGCTGTGGGACAAGAACGCCAAAAAGCCGCTGTTCTTCGACGCGAAAGCCGAGTTCGGCATGTCGAAACTGATGCGGGCCTGGGTCGCCGGGCAGCTCAAGTACGCCAACGACATCACCTGTTTTCTTGCGCCCTACATCAACTCCTACAAGCGCTTCCAGGCTGGCACGTTTGCACCGACACGGGCGGTCTGGAGCCGCGACAATCGCACCGCCGGCTTTCGCCTGTGTGCCGAAGGCAGCAAGGCCATCCGCATCGAATGCCGCATCGGCGGTGCCGACCTCAACCCCTATCTGGCCTTCGCCGCGCTGATCGCGGCGGGCTTGAAGGGTATCGACGAGAAGCTCGATCTTGCGCCGCCGTTCGAAGGCGACGCCTACCTCGACGAGCATTTGCCGGAGGTGTCCAAGACCCTGCGCGAGGCGAGCGCCGCCCTCAAGGCCTCAAGCATGTTGCGCGAGGCATTCGGTGATGAGGTTGTCGACCATTACGTGCACACCGCCGAGTGGGAGCAGAAGGAGTACGACCGGCGAATTACCGACTGGGAATTGCAGCGCGGTTTCGAGCGCTACTGAGAACATCATGACTGAGAAGGTGCAACTGATCTCACCGGTCGATGGCCGGGTGTACGTTGAACGCGATCTTGCCGATGCGGCGCAGATTGAGCAGGCGCTGACGGCGGCTGCCAGCGCACAAGTCTCATGGCAACGCCGATCACTGAGCGAACGCGCGGTTTATTGCAGCGCCGCGGTGGACGCGATGCTATCGATGGAGGCCGACATCGTCCCGGAACTGGCCTGGCAGATGGGCCGCCCGGTGCGTTACGGCGCCGGCGAACTGCGCGGTTTTGCCGAACGCGCCCGGCACATGATCGCCATCGCACCACAGGCCCTGGCCGCAATAGAGCCGGAACCCAAGGCGGGTTTCCAGCGCTATATCAAACGCGAGCCGCTGGGTACGGTGCTGGTGGTCGCCCCATGGAATTACCCTTATCTGACGGCGGTGAACACGATCATCCCGGCACTGATGGCCGGCAACAGTGTAATCCTCAAGCACGCGTCGCAAACCCTGCTGGTGGGCGAGCGTTTCGCCGAGGCCATGCGTCGCGCAAAACTGCCCGAGGGGTTGTTCCAGAATCTGCTGCTCAACCATGTGTCGACCGGGGCGATCCTTGCTTGCGGGCGCGTGCAGCAAGTGAACTTCACTGGTTCCGTAGAGGCTGGCAAGGTCATGGAAAGCGCCGCCAGCGGACAGTTTCTCGGCATGGGCCTGGAGCTCGGCGGAAAAGACCCGGCCTATGTCCGGGCAGACGCCAACCTTGAGTATGCGGTGGAAAATCTGGTGGACGGCAGTTTCTTCAATTCCGGGCAAAGTTGCTGCGCCGTGGAGCGCATCTACGTCGACCAGAAAATCTACCCGGTGTTTGTCGAGCGCTTCGCCGAACTGACCCGCCAGTACGTGCTGGGCAACCCGCTGGACGAAGCCACCACCCTCGGTCCGCTGGTGACGCCGGGCGCCGCCTTCTTCGTGCGTGGCCAGATCGCCGAAGCGCTGGCCCAGGGCGCCAAAGCGCTGATTGATCCGAAGTCCTTTCCCGCCGACGTACCGGGCAGCGCCTATCTCGCACCGCAAGTGCTGGTGGACGTGAACCATCAAATGTCGGTCATGCGCGACGAAAGCTTTGGCCCGGTGGTCGGCATCATGCCGGTGGCCAGCGATGAAGAAGCCATCGCCTTGATGAACGACAGTGAGTTCGGGCTCAGCGCTTCCATCTGGACCCGGGACCTCGCCGCGGCCGAACGCCTGGGCAACGAGATCGCCACCGGCACGGTGTTCATGAACCGCTGCGATTACCTGGACCCGGCACTGGCCTGGACCGGCGTGAAGAACAGCGGGCGCGGCGTCACCCTGTCGCCATTGGGCTACGAGCACCTGACCCGGGCCAAATCCTTTCATCTGCGTCACGAGGTGTAGACCATGAACCTGTCAGGAAACTGGAACTACCCCACAAGCGTTCGTTTCGGTGTGGGGCGCATCGCCGAACTGGCCGAGGTCTGTCGCAGCCAGGGTATCCAGCGCCCCTTGCTGGTGACCGACAGCGGCCTGGCGCGCGCGCCGATCACCACGGCGGCGCTGGACGCATTGCGCGCCGCCGGTCTTGGCGTGGCGCTGTTTTGCGACCTCAAGCCCAACCCGGTGGAAGCCAACCTGGCCGGCGGGCTCGACGCCTGGCGTGCCGGCCAGCACGATGGCGCGATCGCTTTCGGCGGCGGCAGTGGCCTGGACATGGGCAAGCTCATTGCCTTCATGAGCGGCCAGACCCGCCCGGTCTGGGACTTCGAAGACATCGGCGACTACTGGACCCGCGCCGACGACAGCCGCATCGCCCCGGTCATTGCCGTGCCGACCACGGCGGGAACCGGTTCCGAAGTCGGTCGTGCGGCGGTGATCATCGACGAGCGCACCCACACCAAACGCATCATCTTCCACCCGAAAATGATGCCGCGGGTGGTGATCAGCGACCCGGCCCTCACCGTCGGCATGCCGGCCAAGATCACTGCTGGCACCGGCATGGACGCGTTGTCCCATTGCCTGGAAGCGTACTGCGCCCCCGGCTTTCACCCCCTGGCCGATGGCATTGCCGTGGAAGGCATGCGCCTGGTGGCCAACTCACTGGTGAAGGCGGTACACACGCCATCGGACCTTGAAGCCCGCGCGCAAATGCTCGCGGCGGCGGCCATGGGCGCCACGGCATTCCAGAAAGGCCTGGGCGGGATGCATGCACTCTCCCATCCGGTGGGTGCGCTGTACGACACCCATCACGGCATGACCAATGCCACCTTCATGCCCTATGTGCTGCAGTTCAATCGCTCGGCCATCGAGGAGCGCATCACCCGCCTGGCGGCGTACCTGCGCCTGCCCTCCCCGGGGTTCGACAGTTTCCTGGCCTTCGTCCTCAAACTGCGCAAGGACATCGGCGTGCCCCATACCCTGTTTGAACTGGGCGTGGATGACCGGCAGGCCGACCTGATCGCCGACATGGCGATTGTCGACCCTTCCGCCGGTGGCAACCCGCTGCCGTTGACCCGGGACGGCGTGGCAAAGATTTTCGACGCGGCGTTTCACGGCCGTCTGTAGAGCAGTCGCCTGGCCGGCACTGCGCATGGACAGGTGTGATCCGATAGCGACAGGAGCAGTACGACAAGGGGTTGAAGCCAGCCCATCCGGCCCGCCGGATGGTTGCGTATGAACACCTGAAGGGGCACACATCATGAACCCAGCAAGCCAGCCGGGCACCGAAACACACGACGATGACGTCAAGGTGCTGCACAGCATGGGCTATGCCCAGCAACTCTCACGACGAATGGGGGTTTTCTCCAACTTCGCCATCTCCTTTTCGATCATCTGCATCCTCTCGGGTGGCATCAACTCCCTGGCCCAGGGCACCTCGGGCGCGGGGGGAATATCCATCGGCATCGGCTGGCCGATCGGCTGCCTGATCTCCGGGGTATTCGCCATGGCCATGGCACAGATCTCCTCGGCCTACCCCACCGCTGGCGGCCTGTACCACTGGGGCTCGATCCTCGGTAATCGCTTCACTGGCTGGCTGACCGCGTGGTTCAACCTGCTGGGGCTGGTCACGGTGCTGGGCGCGATCAACGTCGGCACCTATTATTTCTTTTTCGGTGCCTTCGGACCGGCACTGGGCATGGAGGACACGACCACGGTCCGGGTGATTTTCCTGGCGATCCTCACCGGCCTGCAGGCCTTGTGCAACCACTTGGGCATCGGCCTGACGGCCAGGCTCACCGACTTTTCCGGCTACCTGATCTTCGGCACGGCGCTGGCCCTGACCATCGTCTGCCTGATGTCGGCACCCAGCTATGAATTCGCCCGGCTGTGGACCTTCGGCAACTACTCCGGCGAGGCGGGGGGCGGCGTCTGGCCGCAGGTCTCCAACGGCTGGGTGTTCATGCTCGGCCTGCTGTTGCCGATCTACACCATCACCGGCTATGACGCCTCCGCGCACACTTCCGAGGAAACCCGCAACGCGGCCATGTCGGTGCCGCGCGGCATGGTCATGTCGGTGGTCTGGTCGTTGCTGTTCGGCTGGCTGATGCTCAGCGCGTTCGTGCTGATGCTGCCGAACATGGAGGAGGCGGCCAAGCAAGGCTGGAACGTGTTTTTCTGGGCCATGAACACCCAGGTCAACCCGACCTTGAAACTGGTGCTTTACGTGGCGATCTTCGTCTCGCAGGTGCTCTGCGGGCTGGCCACCGTCACTTCGGTTTCACGGATGATCTTCGCGTTCTCCCGGGACGGCGGCCTGCCCTGCTCAAAAGCGCTGTCGTCGGTCTCATCGACCCATCGCAGCCCGGTCGCGGCCATCTGGACAGGTGCCACCCTCGCGGTGTTGTTCGACTGGGGATCGTCGGTGATCTCGATCGGGGCAACGCCGGTCTATACGATCGTGGTGTCGTGCACGGTGATCTTCCTGTTCTTCTCCTTCGCCATTCCCATCGTGCTCGGCCTGTTTACCTATGGGACCTCGAAGTGGCCGACCATGGGGCCGTGGAACATGGGGCGTTTCTGGTACTCGGTGTTCGCCATTCTCTCGATCCTGTCGATGATCATCATTTTCGTCATCGGCATCCAGCCACCGAACGATTGGGCGCTGTACATCACCATCGGCTTCCTGGTGCTGACGGCCATCGTCTGGTTCGGCTTTGAAGCCCGGCGCTTCCAGGGGCCGCCCGTGGGCGACATGATCGTCAAGCGCCAGGCTGAAATTGCTGCGGCGGAAGCGGCGTTGAACCGCAAATAGAGCAAGCAATAAGTAACCTGTGGGAGCGGGCTTGCCCGCGAAAGCGGCGTGTCAGGCGACATTGATGCTGAACGTGCCGGCCCCTTCGCGGGCAAGCCCGCTCCCACAAGGATTTCAGTGTTCAAACCCTTAACTGATTGGCATTAGCCCGATCTACCGGGCTTTTTTGTATGGCGATGATTTATCCTGCGCCTCCCCAATTTCACCCCGGAGACACCTGTGCCCGCCCTCACCGCCCGCGAGGTTTACCAGCCGTTGCGCGATGCCGCCCAGGGCATTTGTACCTTCCAGCGAATCGACGACGTCTGCGAGTCTGGCCATGTACGGGTCGACATCGACGGCTGGCAACTGACACTGGAGGTCGACGCCGGCCACTTGCGCCACTGCCTGCATGGCCAAAGCCCCGATGGCCGTGAATATGTGTTCGACAACGGCCAGCGCTTCGGCACCGACCCGGTGAGTCTGCTCAGCACCTGGGAGTTGGCGCAGATTGAACGGTTGCTGGCCTGAATCCTTTGCAACCTGTCGTTCCCTGGCCGCACTTGTGATAAACAAGCCGGAGTGTTTTTCGCGTCCAAGGAGGTTCTGCCCATGCCCCGTTCCCCACGCCTGCCGCACTGGCTGGCCTGCGCCCTGCTCGGTTTGTTCGCTGGCGGCGTCCAGGCCGGCACGACGCCCCCGCCGCCCGACGCCTTGCAACCCTTGCTGGCGACGATGAATGAGCGGTTGTACATCAGCGAACTGGTGGCGCTGACCAAGTGGGACAGCGGCAAACCCGTCCAGGACAACGCCCGGGAAGCGCAAGTCATCGCCAACGCCAGGAAGCAGGCGGCCCAGCGCCAGCTCGACCCCGACGATGTCGCCGACCTGATCGCCGCCCAGATCGAAGCCAGCAAACTGGTGCAATACGGTCGAATTGCGCAATGGCAAGCGGCGCACAAGGCACCGGACACGCCACGGCCGGACCTGGGCAACGATATCCGTCCTCAACTCGACACCCTGCAAAGCCAGCTGCTCACGCAGTACGCCGCATTCCTGCCCTACCGCAAAGACCCGAACTGCCCGCAATGGCTGGCCACCGAACGCTCCGCGCTGATCAAGGATTACCTGCATGGCCAGGCGATGATTCGTGCGACCGGAGAGCTATGTGTTGCGGGGCGATAACGCCAAATGAGCCACACTGAAACCCTCGCCAAAGTCCTCCTCGGCCCGTTGTTGCTGGCGCAGGGTCTATACACGCGGCGCGTGACGCCCAAGTTGCCGGAGGCCGAAGGTGAACGCCACGGCGAATCCGGCAGCGGCGATGTTCTGCGCTTGTTGATTGTCGGCGACAGCGCCGCTGCAGGCGTCGGTGCGGCGACTCAAGGTGAAGCTCTCAGCGGGCGGCTGGTGGAGCGCCTGGCCGATGGTTACCAGGTGGCCTGGAAACTCTGGGCGCGCACAGGTCTGGATTCCCAAGGGTTGCTGGAGCTGCTCGAACAGCATGCACCCGAGCCGTTCGATGTGGCGCTGTTGTCGATTGGCGTCAACGATGTCACCAGCTCACTCACCCTGGATCAGTGGCTCGTTCGGCAACGGAGTTTGATGGCGCTGTTGTGCGACAAGTTCGCGGTGAGGCAGATTGTGGTGTCGCCGCTTCCACCGATGCACTTGTTCCCCGCCTTGCCGCAGCCGCTGCGCTGGTTTCTGGGGTTCAGGGCGCGTCGTTTCAATGCACATTTGGCGGATCTGGCCGCACACCTGGATCAATGTACGATGCTGACGACCCCGCTGGCGCCCGAACCGGGCTTGATGGCCAGTGATGGTTTTCATCCGGGGCCGATGCTCTACCGTCAATGGGCCGACGATGCCGCCTGGCTCATCGACCAACGCTTTCGCAGCACAACAATAAAAAACAGGAGTTGAAGATGTCCGAGCTGAACCTGAACCACAACGTCGCAGCATCCCTGAAGCAGTGGCACGCAATGATCGGCAACCGCGATTTGAGCGGCTTGCCGGAACTGCTCGATCCACAGGCGGTGTTCCGTTCACCGATGGCGCACACGCCATATCCGGGGGCGCCAGTGGTGTCGATGATCCTCAATACGGTCATGAACGTGTTCGAGGACTTTGCCTATCACCGCGAACTGGCGTCGGCGGATGGCTTGAACGTGATTCTCGAATTCAGCGCCAGGGTCGGCGGGAAAGAGCTCAAGGGCATCGACATGATCCGCTTCAACGAACAGGGCAAGATTGTCGAGTTTGAAGTGATGGTACGGCCGCTCAGTGGCTTGCAGGCGTTGGGTGAAGAAATGGGGCGGCGGTTGGGGGCTTATCTGAAGGCCAGCAAGGCCTGATTTCCTGATTCACCAACAACCCCTGTGGGAGCGAGCTTGCTCGCGATAGCGGTGGGTCAGTGAACAATATATTGACTGACACTCCGCCATCGCGAACAAGCTCGCTCCCACAGGTTTTGTGTTTAGCCTGAAATCAGGGGCAATCCGTTAGACCATCGGCTGATGACTGGTCACGCAATGAATCCCGCCACCACCGGCGGAGATCGCATCGATGTCGAGTTGCACCACCTTGCGGTCCGGGTAGAGTTCAGACAGCAGGTCGAAGGCTTTGGCATCGGCTTCTTCGTCACCGAATTGCGCAGCGATGATCGCGCCGTTGATCACGAAGTAGTTGATGTAGCCCGCGGCGAAGTCCTTATTGTCTTTGCTGAACCGGCTGTTGCGCGGGTTGAGCGGCGGCGACACGGTATGCACCTGCAACTTGCGGCCATCGGCATCGGTGGCGTTTTCGAGGATCTGCAGGTGGGCGCGAGCGACCTTGTAGTCGTAGGACTCGGGGTCGTTGTCGAGGTTGGCGATGACCACGCCGGGCTTGACGAAGCGCGCATAGAAGTCGACGTGGGCGTCTGTGATGTCCTTGCCCTTGATGCCCGGCAGCCAGATGATTTTGCGCAGCCCCAGGCGTTCTTTCAGTTCTGCCTCGACCTCGGCCTTGGTCCAGTCGGGATTGCGATTGCGGTTGATCCAGCTGCTTTCGGTCATGATCCCGGTGCCGTGGCCATCCACTTCGATGCCTCCGCCCTCGCCCACCAGTTCGCTGCGCAGGTAATCCGCCTTGGCGTTTTCCGCGACCTGGGCGGCCAGTTGCGCATCGTCCGCATGCTGCTGTTTGTTGCCCCAGCCGTTGAAGTTGAAGTCCACCGCACCAAGGCCGCCGTTGCCATCGACGACAAAATTGGCGCCGATGTCGCGCATCCAGATGTCATCCAGTTCGGTGATCACGAAGGTGGTGTTGTGGCTGCCGCATTTGGCTTCGGCCAGGCGCCGTTCGCTCTGGCGACAGAACACCGTGACTGGCTCGTATTCGGCAATGCTGCGGGCGATCCGGCCAAGGGCGTCTTGCACGTGGGGCGTGAAGTCCTCCCAGATCGCGGCCTGTGCACCGAAGGCGATGAAAGCCCGCTGGTGTTTGTCCCCTTCATCGGGCATGTACCCATTGCCTTTGTCGGCCGCTCGCACCGGCAGGCCGGCAAAGCCCAATCCCATGGACGCCACCGCGCCCAGCCCGGCGGCGACCGATACCTGCTTGATGAATGTTCGACGTGTCGGCATATGTTTTCCTGAAATCGAGGTTTGGCCGGCCTTCGGGCCGGCCGGTGATCAGTTAACGGTAGCGGTCTTGAATTTGGTCCAGGTGCGCATGCGTGCCCGCATGTCGGCCTGGGGAATGTCCTTGCCGGGAATCAGCCGTGCGTAAGTGGCTTCATCAAGGTAGATGTCCGGGTTGTTGCGCATCGCGGCATCGACGTCCGGGCGTGCCTTGGCGTTGGAGGTCGGGTAGCCGGTGAAGTTGCTGATGGCCGCCATGTTCTGCGGGCGCATCACGAAGTTGATGAACGCGTAGGCGTATTCCGGGTGCCGGGCGTCGACGGGAATGGCCATGGTGTCCATCCACACCGTGGTGCCTTCGCGGGGGATGCGGTAGTGGAAGGTGGTTTTCTTGCCGGCGCTGTCCGACGCGCGCTGCGCCTGGGTCATGTCGCCGCTGTAGCCCAGGGACATGCACAGGTTGCCGTTGACCAGGTCGGTCACCGGTTGCGACTGGAACTTGCGAATGTGCGGCCGCAACTTCATCAGCAAGTCACTGGCCGCCGCCAGGTCCGCCGGTTTGGCGCTGCGCGGGTCGCGACCGAGGTAGTTGAGCACCACCGCCAGTACTTCGTCCGGTGAGTCGATCATCGAGATGCCGCAGTCGGCGAATTTCGCCGCCAGCTCCGGTTTGAACAGCATGTCCAGGCTATTGACCGGCGCGTCCGGCGCACGCTGGGTGATCTGCTCGGCGTTGTAGGTAAGACCGATGGTGCCCCAGGTGTACGGCACCGTCGCTTTGCTCGAATATTCATAACGCGAGCGCAGTTTCTGCAACCCGGGCTCAATATCAGCCATCGCAGCAATTTTTGACTGATCCAGCGGTTGCAGGCTGCCGGCACGCATCAAGCGTTCAGCCACGGTGTCTCCGGGGAAGATCAGGTCGTAACCGCTGCCGCCAGCCAGCATCTTGGCCTCAAGGGTTTCACTGCCTTCCATGACGTCGTAGATCACCTTGATCCCGGTTTCGGCGGTGAACTTGCTCAGGGTGTCCTCGGCGAAATAATCGGCCCAGTTGTACAGCCGCAGGGTTTTCTCCTCGGCGTGCAGAGCAGGCACCGCACAGCTCAGCGCCAGCCCCATGGCCAGGCTCAGCTTGTTGATAGTGTTCATGTCACACCCCTTGGGTTGCCCAGCGTGAATGGATCTGACGACCGTCCTGGGTCAACAAGGCGCCGTACATGTCCGGACGGCGATCGCGGTAGATGCCCCAGGTCAGGCGGTCTTCGCGCATGGCCGCCAGGTCCAGGCTGTGAACCAGCACGCCGGTGCTGTCGCGGTCGGCTTCGGCGAGCAACTTGCCCTTGTGGTTGCAGATGAACGACGAGCCGTAGAAGTTCATTTGCAGGGTCGGGTCGGTGGTCGCCGCTTCCCGGCCGACACGGTTGGCCGCCACCACCGGCAGCAGGTTGGCGGCAGCGTGACCGCGCATGGTCATCTGCCAGTGATCCCGGGAATCGAGAGTGGCGCAGCCCGGTTCGGAGCCGATGGCGGTCGGGAACAGCAGCACTTCAGCGTCCATCAAGGCCAGGCAGCGCGCGGTTTCCGGGAACCACTGGTCCCAGCAGATGCCCAGGCCGATGCGCCCGAACGCGGTGTCCCAGACCCGGAAACCGCTGTCGCCGGGGCTGAAGTATTCCTTCTCCTGATAGCCGATGGCGTTGGGGATGTGGGTCTTGCGGTACACGCCCAACAGGCGCCCGTCGGCGTCGGCCACGCTCAATGAATTGAAGTAGGCGTTGCCGGCCTTCTCGTACCAACTCAGCGGCAGCACCACGCCCAACTCTTTGGCCAATGCAGCAAAGCGCTGGAGCACATGGCTGTCGCGATACTCCTCGGCCAGCGCCAGGTGTTTGTGGTGTTGCTCGATGCAGAAGTACGGCGTGGCAAAAAGCTCCTGCAACAGGATGACCTGCGCGCCCTTGGCCGCGGCCTCGCGGACCAGTTGCTCGGCCTGGTCGAGGTTGTGTTTCAGGTCCCAGGTGCAGGGCATCTGGGTGGTGGCGATGGTCAGCAGAGTCATGGCATCAACCCCGCACCGGCCAGACCGGCTGTTGCTGGGTGATGCAATGCACACCGCCGCCGCCATGGGCTAGATGGTTGATCCGCACCGGCACCACTTCGCGTCCGGGGAACGCCTGCGCCAGAACTTCGGCCGCGACCTTGTCGGCATCGATACCATAGGCCGGCATGATGATCGCACCGTTGGCGATGTAGAAATTGGTGTAGGAGGCGCAGAACACTTCGGCCTCAGTGTCCACCGCATCGGAGGCTTCATAGAGTTCGATCAGCTCGAACTTGCGGCCCTGGGCATCGGTGGCCAACTCAAGGGCGCGACGGTTTTCCCGTGCGACTGCGGCGTACACAGAGCTCTGGTCGTGGGTGGCGTCCACCAGCAACACGCCGGGGCGGGCAAAGGCGCACACACCGTCGACGTGGCCATCGGTCATGTCGCCGGTCACGTAGTCCGGATCGCCCGGCAGCCAGATGGTTTTCTTCACGCCCAGCAGGCGGCTGAAGATCTCTTCGATCTCGGCCTTGCTCACGCCCGGGTTGCGGTTGGGGTTGAGCAACACCGATTCGGTGGTGATAAGCGTGCCCTCGCCGTCCACGTGAATGGCGCCACCCTCGTTGCTCAGCGCCGTGCCGAAACACTCCAGCCCCAAACGATTGACCGCGCGGCGGGCCAGGCTTTCGTCCAGATCGTGGGCCGACTTGCCGCCCCACGCATTGAAGCGCCAGCTCACACCGGCCAGGCCTTGCTGCGGGTGGCAAACGAAGCTCGGGCCGGAATCGCGGCACCAGCTGTCGTTGACCGCCAGTTCGATCAATTCGATATTCGGCCCGCACAAGGCCTTGGCGCTGGCGACGGCTGACGGATCGACCACCAGCTTCACCGGCTCGAAGCGGGCGATGGCGTTGGCCACCCGGGCGAAGTCTTCTTGAACCTGTGGCAGTGTCACCCGCCAGCCTGACTCCCACAGGGTCTTGTTGTGCGGCCAGACCATCCAGGTGGCGGCGTGGGCGACCCACTCGGCCGGCATCGTCCAACCGCTGTTTTGAATTACGTTCTGCTGCATGACAAGCACCTCTGAGTTAAGTCATTGTGTTCAATGAAAACGGCCTTGGCGGTCTTGGCATGCATGCTACGGCTGGAAAAACGGGCAAACAAACGATGGATTTTGCAGACAACTGATTAGAGAAACTTATCGATATGCTCAAACACTGGCCGCCCCTGAGCACCTTGCGCGGCTTCGAAGCCGCCGCCCGGCTGGGCAGTTTTCACAAGGCCGCCGATGAGTTGCACCTCACCCAATCGGCGATCAGCCAGCAGATCCGCAGCCTTGAGGCCTACCTGGAACAACCGCTGTTCCATCGCAGCGGGCGCAGCGTCAGCCTGACCGATGCCGGGCACGACTTGCTCAGCACCACCCAGGCGTTGTTGCAGCAACTGGCGGTGGGCATTCGCCGGTTGGGGCAATACCAGAAACCCAATCAACTGGTGCTCAACACCACCCCGGCGTTTGCCCGGCACTGGTTGTTGCCGCGTCTGGGGGATTTTCGTCGCCAGCATCCGCAGGTCGATCTGTGGATTTTCAGCACCGATGAGGTGCCAGACATGGCCAGCCAGACCATCGACCTGGCGGTGCGCGACGACATCGGTTCCCAGGCCGAATGCAGTTTCAGGGTGCTGCACGCCGACCGCCTCTACCCGGCGTGTCACCCGAGCCTGTTGGCCGTGCCGGTGGAGCAGCGCACTACCCTGCATGGCGAGCGGGAAATGGATTGGAGCCACTGGGCGGTGGAATCGGGCATTGATGTGGGGCAGATGGATCAGGGGCTGAATTTTTCCGATCCGGGTTTGCTGCTGGACGCGGCCTGCACAGGGCTGGGCATTGCGCTGGTGAGTCAGTTGCTGAGTCGGCAGGCGCGGGCCACCGGGCTGTTGCAGCCGATGGTGGAGCAAACCATCCGCGGCCCGAACTGGGCGCTGCTGACCCACCGTGACAGCGAAAACATCACGATGGCGCGGACCTTCACCCAGTGGCTGGTAGACAACCTGGCGGCCGAGCAGCAGCCCACGGCCTGATCATTGCGCCGGGAAGGTTTGCAGGTAGGCCAGCAGGTCTTCGATTTTTTCCGGATCACTCAGGCCCCAGAAAATCATGCGGGTGCCGGGGACGACTTTCTTCGGCGCTTCGAGGTAGGCGATCAGGGTTTCGCGGTCCCAGACAAGGTTGGCGGATTTCATCGCGTCGGAATACACGTAGTCCGTGGTGACGGCGGAGTGGCGACCGATCACGCCATTGAGTTGCGGGCCGAAGAAGGCGCGAGCCGATTCACCGATCTGATGGCAGCCGCTGCAGAGGCGCTTGTACACTTTCTCCCCGGCCTGGACATCGCCCGCGGCAAGGGTGGGAGTGCTGAGCAGGACTGCGGTGAGCGCCAGGGCGAGGGTCGGGGCGGCGATTTTGTTCATGCTGCGTTTCCAGTCTGCGAGTGCTCGCTATTGGAACATGGATTTTCAGCATCCTGATGAATGTCCATCAAGCTGTCATCGAATCGTCATGAACCGGACGCCATACTCAGGTCATCCAATGCGTGCTTTATCTTTCTGCTGCCAGTCCCGGTAGCTTTTTTTTGCCTGAAATTCTGCTTACAGACACTCCTGCGCCGCACGCTCGAAAAAACAGTGCGCATGTATCAGGTCCTGAATAGAAATCCACGGTGGATCGGCTTGCCCGCCGCTCAATGGGCGTCGGGCTGATTAATTGGTTGTTGCGGTTAATCCGGCAGTCACCAGCGCCTTCAACGACGCATCGAACTGTTTCAGCGCGGTCAGTTGCAGGTCGCGTTGCTGTTCGATTTGCGCGGCGATTTCGGGCGCTGTCTTGTCATGCACCCACACCGACGGCAGTTGTTTTTCCACCGTGCCTTCGGCCTTGCCGATGTACTGCAGGTTGGCGTCGTAGAACCGCGCGGCGAAACGCGCCTCGACCCGGTCGTTACGCTGGGTCAGCAACTGGTTATGGGTATCGAGCATCACCACCACATCGGGATGGGCTTGCACCAGGGCATCAAGGTTGTCGTAGACAGTCACCGACACAAAGGTGTGGTGCAGCGAACTCATCAGCCAGTCAATGGCCAGGTCCGGATCGGAGCTGTTGACGAACGCCTGGCGAATCCGCGCATCCAGTGCGTTTTTCGCACCGTTGACGGCCACCGAGTGGTATTGCTCAAGGTATTGCAGGTTTTCCACGGTGTTTTCGCTGTAGAGCACCCCGACCGTTTGCCCGTATTGCAAGCCGCCCTGGCCAGCGGTGATGGGCGGCAGATGGCAGGTGCGTGCGTCTTCGGCAAAGGCCGATGCGGTGGATACGACACTGCCCAGCAACAGGGCAATCACAGCCAGTCGGGTCAAGATTTTCATCGCGCAGGTTCCTTGAGCAGCGTGTTCAATGCCGGCAATTTTCCGCCTTTGCGCAAAAAACAGAACTTGCGATTCTTGATGGTGACTATTGACTGAACCAATAGTGCGGCGACGCCGCCTACTCTCTGGCGCAAAATTACCGGTCTATGTCGAACAAGCGGCTGTGCCGGGCGCCCAGGGTTGATTACAGTGGCGACTGCCCTCAAAACCTGATCAAGGAACGAAACAATGGTGACCTGCTACCTCAAATACGTGCTCGATCCCTACCAGCTCGAAGCGTTCGAGCACTACGGCAAGCTGTGGATTCCCCTGGTGGAAAAGTTCGGCGGCCAGCACCACGGCTACTTTTTGCCGTCGGAGGGTGCCAACAACATCGCCCTGGCGTTGTTCACCTTCCCCAGCCTGGCGGCGTACGAGCATTACCGGCAGCAGTCGATGAACGATCCAGAGTGCATCGCGGCGTTCAAGTATGCCGAAGAGAAGAAATTCATCCTCAGCTACGAACGTTCGTTCATGCGGCCGGTGTTTGGCTGACTGGATCGCTGAGTCAGTCTTTTTTCAGATCCAGGCAATAGGTGTAGTAACCGGGGTCGCGCACCCAGCCCAGGGATTCATACAGGCGCTGGGCGGTGAGGTTGTCGGTGGCGGTTTCCAGGGTCATGCCTTTGCCGCCGGCCAGCTTCGCAAAATCCCGGGCGGTGTTCATCAGCAAGGTACCGGCACCTTTGCCCCGGGCGGCGGGCGTGGTGAACAGATCACCGAGCAGCCAGGTACGATGGGCGTCGATCGAGGAAAAGGTCGGGAACAGCTGGACGAAGCCGAGGTTTTCACCGTCGCTGTCCTGGGCCAGAAATATCACCGATTCATCCCGGGCGAGTCGCTCGGCGATGAAGGCGCGTGATTGCGCAAGGTTTGACGGCTGCTTGTAGAACATCCGGTAGGCGTCAAACAAAGGGGCGATCTGATCGATGTGCGAGGCGTCGGCGCGCAGGGCCTGAATAGCCATGAGGGTGCTCCATTGCGGTCTCAAGGAATTACAGACTAGCAATGGAGGTGAAGCCGAGAGGGACTTTTTTCAAAGTAAGTTTCAAAGCAAGATCAAAAGATCGCAGCCTGCGGCAGCTCCTACATTGGAATGAGTTTCCCGTAGGAGCTGCCGCAGGCTGCGATCTTTGCTTTTGGATCAGACCCGCACGTTACGCCCCGGCAACGAAGTACGCTGGCTGCTTTCCCAGCCTTCGACCAGCCCCACCGGCACATCCGCTGACGGCAGCATCTGCGCGCCACGCACCAGATCCGACGCCCGCTCGGCGAGCATGATGGTCGGCGCATTGAGGTTGCCGTTCGGCTCGGTCGGGAACACCGACGAATCGATCACTCGCAGACCGGCGATGCCGCGCACGCGCAATTCGGAATCGACCACCGCCATGTCGTCCTCGCCCATGCGGCACGAACCGCACGGGTGGTAGGTGCTTTCCAGGTTGTCGCGCACGAAGGCGTCGAGGTCTTCATCGCTGGTCACCTGGGCACCCGGGGCGATTTCGCCGTCGCGGAAGCGGTCCATGGCTTTCTGGCCGATGATCTCGCGGGTCAGGCGAATGCAGCGACGGAAGCCCTCACGGTCCTCTTCCCGCTCCAGATAGTTGAAGCGGATTTCCGGATGCTCGTACGGATCGGCTGAGCGAACCCGCACATAACCACGACTTTTCGGCTTGTTCGGCCCGGTCAGCACCATAAAGCCATGGCCCTTGATCGGTTTGTTGCCGTCGTAGCGCATCGCCGCCGGCAGGAAGTGGAACTGGATGTCCGGCCAGCGCAGGCCCTTCTCGGAGCGGATGAAGCCACCGGCCTCGAAGTGGTTGGTGGCGCCCAGGCCGTCCTTGAACAGCAGCCAGCGCAGACCGATCATCAGCTTGCTCAGCGGGTCCATCTTGTTGTTGAGGGTCACCGGTTCCTTGCAGCCGAACTGTATGTACACCTCGGCGTGATCCTGCAGGTTCTCCCCTACTCCCGGCAGGTCATGGCGTACGCCGATCCCGGCCTTGCGCAGGACGTCCGCCGGGCCGATGCCCGAGCGTTGCAGCAGGTGCGGCGAGCCGATTGGCCCCGACGAGATCAGCACTTCGCGGTTGCAATACACCTGGTGGGTCTGGCCACCGTGGTCATACATGACCCCCACCGCCCGCTTGCCTTCAAGAATGATCTGGCGGGTCATCGCATGGGTAATCACCGTCAGGTTCGGACGACCCATGGCCGGGCGCAGATAGGCGTTGGCCGTGGAGCAGCGCACACCGTTCTTCACGGTCATGTGCATCGCGCCGAAACCTTCCTGCATGTAGCCGTTGCAGTCTTCGGTCTTGATGTAGCCCGCTTCCGCGCCGGCTTCGACCCAGGCACCGTACAGCGGGTTTTTCATGTGGTTGCCGTTGGTGGTGTGCAGCGGCCCGGTCTGCCCGCGATAGCTGTCGCCACCCGACTCGTAGCTCTCGGCGCGCTTGAAGTACGGCAGGCAGTTGCGATAGCCCCAACCTTCGGCACCCAGGGATTCCCACTCGTCAAAGTCCAGCGCATGGCCACGAATGTACACCAGGCCGTTGATCGACGAGGAGCCGCCCAGCACCTTGCCCCGTGGGCAGTGAATGCGTCGGCCGTTAAGGTGGGTCTCCGGCTCGGTTTCGTAGCGCCAGTTGTACTTCTTGGTGTTCATCGGGATCGAGAATGCGCTCGGCATCTGAATCACTACGCTCTTGTCACTGCCGCCGAATTCCAGGACCAGCACCGAGGTGGCCGGGTCTTCGCTCAGGCGGTTGGCCAACACACAACCCGCCGAGCCTGCGCCAATGATGATGTAGTCGTATTTTTGTGTAGCCATTTTTTGCGTGGTCATTCTTTGTGTGGTCATAGTTATCTCCCGACCGTCGATTCAGTGAATACCCGCGGTGGCTGCTGTTTGTGGGTCAGCGTGTCGCCGGTGGTGTATTGCGGGGAGTTTTTTTCGATCTGCTGGATCACCGCCTCTTCGCGTTTCAGATCGATCGAGCGGCTCAGCCAGTAGTACGCCACGCCCGACACGATCAGCCCGACCAGCCAGGCGATGTCGATGCTGCCCAGTGCCTTGGCGAGCGGGCCGACATACACCTCGCGCTGTTCAACGCCGTCGAAGATGTAGAAGAACGGGATCATCGAGATAAAGCCGATGGCATAGGCGGCGATACCGCGCAGTCCCCAGCTGCCGTAGATGTTGCCGTGGGGCATGAAGAAGTGCGGGATGGCGTAGCGGCCTTTGCGCACGAAGAAGTAGTCGGTGAGGTTGACCGAGGTCCAGGGCACCAGGAAGTACAGCATCACCACCAGGTAGATCCCCAGCACCGACAAGCCTTTGCCGGAACTCTGGATGCTCAGGGCCACGCCCAGTTGCAGCAGGATCACGAAGCCGATGGCCAGGATGCGTGCCTTGCGGGTGGGTTCGATGTGCTTGATCGAGTCGACACAGGTCAACGTGGTCAGCTTGGCGCTGTAGATGTTCATCGCGATCACCGGCAGGAACGCCAGGATGGTGACCACCACCACCGCCGTGCCCACCAGTGGCGACACGGTGTTGCCGACTTGCCCGAGGGCCACCAGCACGTCAGTGGTGTGCAGGTGATCGGCCAGCCAGCCACCGACGGAAATCATCCATGCACCGGACAGAGAAGCTCCGAGGAACACCACGGCGATCAGCTTGCCGCTGGAGGTGTTTTTCGGCAGGTAGCGCGAGTAGTCCGACACATAAGGCGCATAGGCGATGTTGTAGCTCGCGGCCGCCGCAAACTGCGCGATGAAACCGGTCCAGTTGAAACCCAGCGGCTCACGGGCCACTTCGCCCTCCGCGAGTGCCGGCAGCACCGCATCCGGCACCCAGCCCATCACCACCGCCATGGTCACCAGGCCATACAGCGGCAACGACAGGTACAGCGCCCATTTGAAGCTGCGGTGCATCCAGTCATGGCCGAGAATCGCCAGCACCGCCGCCGGTATGGTCACCGCCACCGCGATCACTGCGGGGCTGAACCCGAACAGCGTGTGCAGCCCCTGCATCATCAACACCAGGTTGACGATGTTGAAGCCGGCGAACACGAACAGCGTCGCCAGCAACACCAGGATTACCCCGCGATAACCGAACTGCGCGCGGGACTGGATCATCTGCGGCAGGCCAAGGTGCGGGCCCTGGGAGCCGTGAAAGGCCATGAACAATGTGCCGAACATGATGCCCAGCGTGCCGGCCAGCGTGGTCCAGAGCGCGGTCAGGCCGACGCTTGGGCCAACGAAGCCGATGGTCATGGTGAAGAAGGTGAAGTTGCCGAGGAACCAGAACGGGCCCTGACTGGCCAGCTTGTCGGTGCGCTCGTTCTCGGGGATGAAGTCAATCGAATGCCCCTCGACGACGGATTTTTCGTCGAGGCTCGACACGCTCGGGGCGGACTTGGCGTTAGTGTTCATGATGGACTCTTATTGTTGGAAGATCATGACGAGATAACCGCGTTCTTTCGGGTGAACGACTCCCACAGGGATTGAGTCAGTTGCCCGTGCCTACCTGGCGTTGTTGCTGGAATCGAAAACCTGTGGGAGCGAGCTTGCTCGCGATGGGGGCGTGACATGCAACATTGATGTTGGCTGACAGTCCGCTATCGCGAGCAAGCTCGCTCCCACAGGGATTGCATTGTTCCTTGTTTTATCTGATCAGCATCAGCTTGGCAGCGTGATCCACACCGCCTTGGTTTCGAGCAGGTAATCGAGCTGCTCGGCGCCCAGGTCCTTGCCGAATCCGGACTGTTTGTAGCCACCGAACGGCATCGACGGATCGAGGGTGCCGTGGGCGTTGACGTAGACCGAGCCTGCCTTCAAGCGTGGGATCAGGCTGTGCACCTTGCCCAGGTCGTTGGAATACAGTGCCGCAGCCAGGCCGTAAGGCGAGTCGTTGGCCAGGGCCAGTGCGTCTTCCTCGTCATCGAACGGTGCGGTGACCAGCACCGGGCCGAAGATTTCTTCCTGGACGATGCGCATGTCATTGCGGCAGTTGGCGAAGATGGTCGGCTCAACGAAGAAGCCAGGGCCATCGATCGGTTGGCCGCCGTAGACCAGTTCGGCGCCTTCGGCCTTGCCGGTTTCGATGTACTCGGTCACGCGCTGCTTTTGCAGGGCCGAAACCAGTGGGCCGATGAAGCAGTCCGGATCCAGGCCCGGGGCCATTTTCAGGGTGCGTGTGTAGGCGATCAGCTCACGCAGGAATTCGTCGTAGACACTGCTATGAATATAGGCCCGTGTACCGGCGTCGCATACCTGCCCGGAGTTGAAAAACACCCCGTTGGCGACCGCTTGGGCGGCGGCCGGGATGTCGGCGTCGGCGCAGACGATGACCGGTGATTTTCCACCGAGTTCGAGGGTCAGGCGCTTCATGTCATCCAGCGCTGCGCGGCCGACAGTCTGGCCGACCGGGGTCGAACCGGTGAAGGTCAGTTTGTCGATGCCGGGGTGGGTGGCCATGGCCGCACCGACCACACTGCCGCGCCCGGTGACGATGTTGATCACGCCATCCGGAATGCCCGCTTCCTGCACCAGTTCAGCGAAACGCAGGGCCGACAGCGAAGTCAGTTCGGCGGGCTTGACCACCACGGTGCAACCGGTCGCCAGCGCCGCGCCGAGCTTCCAGGCCATTGTTTGCAGCGGGAAGTTCCACGGCACGATGGCGCCGACTACGCCTACCGCTTCCTTGCGGGTATAGGCCAGGTAATTGCCCGGCAGTGAAGGTTCGACGGTACGGCCGTGGAGCTTGGTGGCCCAACCGGCGAAGTAACGCAGGGTATCCACGGTGCCCTGGATGTCCACGTCCTTGGCGAAGGCTACCGATTTGCCCATGTCGATGGATTCGATTTGCGCCAGCTCCGCGGCGTTCTGTTCGATCAGGTCGGCCAGGCGCTGCATCATGCGCTCGCGTTCGGCCGGTTTGGCCTGACGCCAGGCGCCGCCGTCGAACTGCGCGCGGGCGGCTTGCACGGCGCGGTCCAGGTCATCGGTGGTGCCCATGGGAATGCGGGTGATCAGGCCTTCGGTCGAGGGTTCGATCACATCGGAAGTCTGGCCGTCGCTGGCTTCGACCCAGGCGCCGCCGATGAACATTTTCTGGACCTTGCTGAGGAAGGTCTGGGTGGCTTCGCTGACGCCGAATTTTTGCAGGTAACTTTTGACGATCGTGTCCATTTTTGTTCTCTCTGCCCGGCAGTCAGAGCCTGCCGGGTCACTGGTTTCGATGATCAGGCTGATGCGGCTTCGCTCTCGGCGGCTGCCCGCACCTTGCCACGCTCGTGGAAGATGAAACCGATGCTGTTGAGCAGCAGTTGCGCGGCCAGGATCGAGGTCATGCCGGTCGGGTCGTAGACCGGTGCCACTTCCACCAGATCCATGCCGACGATGTTGCCTTTGCTGCGCTTGGCCAGGGCCTGGATGATTTCCAGCACTTCGTAGTAGAGGAAGCCGCCGTGGCTCGGGGTGCCGGTGCCGGGGGCGATGGACGGGTCAAAACCGTCGATGTCGATGGTGATGTAGTAGTTGATGTCCTGCGGGATCAGCGCCAGCACACCCTCGACGCCAAGGCGACGCACATCACGCACCGAGAGGATTTTCGAGCCGGCTTCATGGGCTGCTTCGTAGTCGTCGCGGTTGGACGACGAGACGTTGCGGATACCCATCTGGGTCATGCCGACAATGTGGTTCATTTCCGAGGCGCGGCGCAGCGGGTTGCCATGGCCGTAGCGAACACCGTGGCGTTCGTCGACGAAGTCCAGGTGCGCATCGAAGTGGATGATGTGGATCGGGCCGCGGCCTTCGAAGGCCTTGATCACTGGCGCGTGCACCGAGTGGTCGCCGCCGAGCACCACCGGCATCACGCCAGCATCGAGGATCTTGCGCACGGCGTATTCGGTGTTCTTGTTGCTGGTGACCATGTCGGTGTGAACGATGTCGGCATCACCGACGTCGACCATGCGCACGTCCGATGCGGTGAGGTACATCACGTCATCTTCGTGGTCGTAGGCGCCGGCGTGGCCGAAGGAAAACAGCGTCGATGCTTCGCGAATCCCGCGTGGTCCGAAGCGTGCGCCGGAGCGCCACTGGGTGCCCATGTCGTTGGGCACGCCGAGCACCGCGACGTCGGCATCCAGTGCATCCCAATCGGTGCACACCGGGGATTTGCCAAAGGTGCAATGACCCACGAATGGCAGGTTCAGGCGACCGGATTCATAACCGTTGTTCGACATTTCTAGCCTCTCCACTTCTTGTTATCGGCTTGGCGGACTGCAAGGCGACCGCCGTTGGAAAGACTATGGGCGCAGGTTTTCGTGGAAAAAATGCTAAACATCAGATACTCATATCGGTATTCCCGATGCATCCCCATGCCGGAGGCCCAAGATGATCCAGCTGCACGATGTCGACCTGAAACTGCTCAGGGTGTTTGCCACGATTGTCCGCTGCGGTGGCTTCTCGGCAGCGCAGGCGGCGCTCAATGCCGGGCAGTCGACCATCAGCGAACAAATGACCCATCTGGAAACCCGCCTCGGGGTCAAGCTCTGCCAGCGTGGGCGCAGCGGCTTCCGCCTGACCGAACAAGGGGTGGCGATCCATGAAGCCACCCAGCGCCTGTTGTCGGCGGTGGAGAACTTCTGCATGGACGCCGACGTGCTCAAGCAGCACATCAGCGGCAAGCTCAACCTGGGGATCATCGACACCACGATCACCGACCCGGATTCGCCGATTCCGCGCACCACCCAGCGCTTCGTTTCACGGGGTCATGACGTACACCTGAACGTGTACGTCGGCACCCCGGCGGAACTCGAAGAACGGGTGCTCGACGGCCGCCTGCACCTGGCCATCGGGCACTTCCCGATCCATGTGCCGGGCCTGCTGCAATCACCGCTGTACCAGGAAGCCCTGGGTTTGTATTGCGGCCGGCGCCACCCTTTGTACGGCAGCCACGCCGAAGGTGAGGAGCTACTCGAAGAAGTCGCTGCGGGGCGCATCGTCGTGCGCGGCTACATGCAGCAATACGACCTCGAACACCTGGGCGTCAGCAAGGCGGCCGCCACCGTGGACAACATCGAAGCCACGGCGATCCTGATCATTTCCGGCGCCTACCTGGGCTTCCTGCCTGAGCACTTCGCCGCCCAATGGGTCAAGAGCGGCGAGATGCACCAGTTGGCCCCGGGGAGTTTGCGTTTGAAGTCGCCGTTCGACGTGATCACCCGTCGCGGCACGGCACCGCCACCGATCCTGCAAGCGTTCCTCGAGGACCTGGCCGCCAGCGCCCGTAAAACCGGCCAGCCGTGATGTGACGCTCGCCAAATTCAAATTTTGCCGGGCATACTGATTCGGTTCGTCAACCTTGCAGGCCCGTCATGCGCATCCACGTCACCTTCATCGACCGCGTCGGCATCACCCAGGAAGTGCTGGCCCTGCTCGGTGGTCGCAGTTTCAACCTCGACGCCGTGGAGATGGTGCCGCCGAACGTCTACATCGACGCCCCGACCCTCGGCGCCGAAGTGCTCGAAGAACTGCGCGAGGCGCTTTTCGACGTGCGCGGCGTGCAAGCGGTGACCATGGTCGACATCCTTCCGGGGCAACGCCGGCGCCTGCAACTGGACGCGTTGCTGGCCGCCAGTTCCGACCCGGTGCTGGCGGTGGATGATCGAGGCCATGTGCTGCTGGCCAACCCGGCGCTGATCGCCCTCTGCGGCCGCGAACCGGCCGGTGAATCCCTGACCGCACTGTTCGACGATGCCGATTTGCAACGCACCTTGATCGCTCAGCATTTCCGCCTGCCGATGCACGAGGTCAGCCTCGGCGGCCAGACGCTGCTGCTCGACGCGATGCCGATCACCGACGCCGGCGCCCTGCTCACCCTGTATCAACCCAATCGCATCGGTGAACGCCTGTCGGCACTGCACCATGACCATGCCGAAGGCTTCGATGCGCTGCTCGGCGAATCGCCGCCGATCCGTGCACTCAAGGCCCGCGCCCAACGAGTGGCGGCCCTCGATGCACCGCTGCTGATCCAGGGCGAAACCGGCACCGGCAAGGAACTGGTGGCCCGTGCCTGCCATGCCATCAGCCCACGGCACGATGCGCCGTTTCTGGCCCTGAACTGCGCGGCACTGCCAGAGAGCCTGGCCGAAAGCGAGCTGTTCGGCTATGCCCCCGGCGCCTTCACCGGCGCGCAACGGGGCGGCAAGCTCGGCCTGCTGGAACTGGCAGACCAGGGCACGGTGTTCCTCGATGAAGTGGGGGAAATGTCGCCCTATCTGCAAGCCAAGTTGCTGCGTTTCCTGAGCGATGGTTGCTTCCGCCGGGTCGGTGGCGACAAAGAGGTCCGGGTCAATGTGCGGGTGCTCAGTGCGACCCACCGCGACCTGGAAAAAATGGTCGCCGAAGGGCGTTTTCGCGAAGACCTGTTCTACCGCCTCAACGTGCTCAACCTGCAAGTGCCGCCGCTGCGCGAACGCGGTCACGACATCCTGCTGATGGCCAATCACTTCATGCAGCAGGCCTGCGCGCAGATCCAGCGACCGGCGTGCCGTTTGGCGCCGAGCACCTTCAGCGCCCTGCTCGGCAACCGCTGGCCGGGCAACGTGCGGCAACTGCAAAACGTGATCTTTCGCGCGGCGGCGATTTGCGAAAACCCGCTGGTGGACATCGACGACCTGGACATCGCCCGCACGGCCGTCGAGCGGCAAAACGACGGCGAAGTCGGCAGCCTGGAAGAAGCGGTTGGCGACTTTGAGAAGAACCTGCTGGAACAGCTGTATCGCAGCTATCCGTCCAGCCGGTTGCTGGCGGCGCGGTTGCAGACGTCCCATAGCGCGATTGCGATTCGCTTGCGCAAATACGGGATTCCCGCCAAGCCCTGAGTGATCTGTCGGAACACATTGTCACCGACAACACATTCCCCTGTGGGAGCGAGCTTGCTCGCGATGAGGGAGTGTCAGTCGATATCAATGTGACTGTCATACCGCTATCGTCGGAACGCCGCCCGGAGCAAGCTCGCTCCCACAGGGGACCAGTGTTGTTGCTGAATTCCTCGTCTGCAAATCGATACAGCGTAGCGAAATCAAGACAATCCCTTCCACGCCAGCAATCACGGCGCTTGCCTCCAAGGGCATACTTGCTTGTATTGAATTCAATACGGGTGAGATATCACAAACACTACACAAACAACTCAAGCCATTGATTTAAAACAACTAATTAACCTTGGCACCACCCTTGCTATCACTCCTGCAACCCGCTCGTCACCCCGCCACGAGCCTTAAAACAATAAGGAGTTGATATGAGCCAATTGCGTTTTACCGTCGATCACGAATGGTTGCGCCTTGAGAGCAATGGCCTGGTCACCGTCGGCATCACGGCGTTTGCCCAGCAGGCGCTAGGGGATGTGGTGTTCGTTCAGGTGCCTGAACTGGGCGCCTTCGATGCAGGCGCTGAAGTGTCGGTGCTGGAATCGGTGAAAGCCGCCAGCAGTATCGGCATGCCGCTGGACGGCGAAGTGGTCGAGATTAACGCGACGCTGGAGAGCACCCCGGAACTGGTCAACGAAGATCCATTGGGCGAAGGCTGGTTCTTTCGCTTCAAACCGGTCGATGCCCTGGCGCTGAGCGATCTGCTGGATCAAGACGCCTATGAACGACTGACCGCAGAACACGCCGACACTTGAAGCCCTCCCGGGCATTTCCCGAATCCGCAAAAGGACCACACCATGTTCAGCAAACACGACCAGATCAAAGGCTATGACGACGAACTGCTGGCGGCGATGAACGCCGAGGATGCGCGGCAGGAACACCATATCGAACTGATCGCCTCGGAAAACTACACCAGCCAGCGGGTGATGGAGGCACAAGGCAGCGGCCTGACCAACAAGTACGCCGAAGGGTATCCGGGCAAGCGTTACTACGGCGGCTGCGAGCACGTCGATGTGGTCGAGCAACTGGCCATCGACCGCGCCAAACAACTGTTCGGCGCCGACTATGCCAACGTCCAGCCGCACTCCGGCAGCCAGGCCAACGCCGCAGTTTATCTGGCATTGCTGCAAGCCGGCGACACCGTGCTGGGCATGAGCCTGGCCCACGGCGGTCACCTGACCCACGGCGCCAAGGTGAGTTTTTCCGGCAAGCTGTACAACGCCGTGCAGTACGGCATCGACACTACCACGGGCCTGATCGATTACGACGAAGTCGAGCGCCTGGCGGTCGAGCACAAGCCGAAGATGATCATCGCCGGGTTCTCGGCCTATTCGAAGACCCTGGACTTCCCGCGTTTCCGCCAGATCGCCGATAAGGTCGGTGCGTACTTCTTCGTCGACATGGCCCACGTCGCCGGGCTGGTGGCAACCGGTCTGTACCCCAATCCCCTGCCCTACGCCGACGTGGTCACCACGACCACCCACAAGACCCTGCGCGGCCCCCGTGGCGGCCTGATTCTGGCCAAGGCCAATGCGGAGCTTGAGAAAAAATTCAACGCCGCGGTATTCCCCGGCGGCCAGGGCGGCCCGCTGATGCACGTGATCGCCGCCAAGGCCGTGTGCTTCAAGGAAGCGTTGGAGCCGGCATTCAAGACTTATCAGGCGCAAGTGATCCGTAACGCCCAGGCGATGGCGCAGGTGTTTATCGAGCGCGGTTATGACGTGGTGTCTGGCGGCACGGATAACCACTTGTTCCTGGTCAGCCTGATCCGTCAGGGCCTCACCGGCAAAGACGCCGACGCCGCCCTCGGCCGTGCCGGCATCACTGTGAACAAGAACGCCGTGCCCAACGATCCGCAATCGCCGTTCGTGACCTCGGGCTTGCGCATCGGCACGCCGGCAATCACCAGCCGTGGCTTCAAGGAAGCGCAGAGCATTGCGTTGGCCGGCTGGATCTGCGACATCCTCGATCACCTTGGCGATGCCGATATCGAGGCCAATGTCGCCCGGCAGGCGGCCGCCCTGTGTGCCGACTTCCCGGTCTACCGCGACTGAGCACACAACACAAAAACCCTGTGGGAAAAAACTCTGTGGGAGCGAGCTTGCTCGCGATGGCGGACTTTCATTCAACATCAATGCTGAATGTAATGGCCTCATCGCGAGCAAGCTCGCTCCCACAGGGTCTCCCACAGGTTCTGCTCCCTGCTGCACAAGGAAAGCATCATGAATGCCATTGTCGAATCGACCGGCAAGAGCCCGGCGAAAGTGGAAATCGGCACCAAGCTGCGCGGCGCGCAAAAGGTCGCACGGATTCCGGTGAAGATCATTCCCACGGATGAATTCCCGCGCAAGCCCGACTGGATTCGTGTGCGCATGCCGATCTCTCCCGAGGTCGACCGGATCAAGCAGCTGTTGCGCAAGCACAAGCTGCACAGCGTCTGCGAAGAAGCCTCGTGCCCGAACCTCGGTGAATGTTTTTCCGGTGGCACGGCGACCTTCATGATCATGGGCGACATCTGCACCCGTCGCTGCCCGTTCTGCGATGTCGGCCATGGCCGGCCCAAGCCGCTGGACGTCAACGAGCCGATGAACCTGGCCGTGGCCATCGCCGAGCTGCGCCTGAAGTACGTGGTGATCACCTCGGTGGACCGCGACGATTTGCGCGACGGTGGTGCCCGACACTTTGTCGATTGCCTGCGGGAAATCCGCAAGCTGTCCCCCGGCATTCAACTGGAAACCCTGGTGCCGGATTATCGCGGACGCATGGACGTGGCCCTGGCGATCACCGCCAGTGAGCCCCCGGACGTATTCAACCACAACCTGGAAACCGTACCGCGCCTGTACAAGGCCGCGCGGCCGGGTTCGGACTTCGAGTGGTCGCTGGACCTGCTGCAGAAATTCAAGCAAGCGGTGCCCCATGTGCCGACCAAATCCGGCCTGATGCTGGGTCTGGGCGAGACCGACGAAGAAGTCATCGAGGTCATGCAGCGCATGCGCGAGCACGAGATCGACATGCTGACCCTCGGCCAATACCTGCAACCCTCGCGCAGTCACTTGCCGGTGCAGCGCTTCGTGCACCCGGACACCTTTGCCTGGTTCGCCGAGGAAGGCACGCGCATGGGCTTCAAGAACGTGGCGTCCGGGCCGCTGGTGCGTTCGTCCTATCACGCCGATCAACAACTTCATGGAGGTACGGACGGTTTCAAGCCATGATGCAATGACTGGTCATGCATGGAGCCGCTTCCGATGTTTCGTTCACCCTGTCTGTTGTTGCTGTGCCTGAGCCTTGCCACGTCGTGCATGGCCGACGAATCGAAACCCGGGCACATGGTGTATGTGCGCAGTGTCGACCCGGGCATCGAGCAGGACATCCGCTACGCCAGCGCGCACAACTTCACCGGGCACCCGCTCGACGGTTACCAGGCAGCGGAATGCCTGCTGTCGGCGGATGCTGCGAAGGCGTTAGCCAGAGTGCAAAGCTCGCTGAAAGCCGAAGGCTACGGCTTGAAGGTATTCGATTGTTATCGCCCGACCCGCGCGGTGGCGGACATGGGCCGCTTCGCCAGCGAACCTGGCGACTCGCTCAAGACCGAGTTCTACCCCCGGGTCGACAAGCAGGACTTCTGGCGCCTGGGGTATGTGGCCCGGGTGTCCAATCATTCCCGGGGAAACACCGTCGACCTGACCCTGACCGGCCCCGAGGCCCTGCCCGCCGACACCTGGACGCCTTCGGCCACGCCGGTGGATTGCACCGCCCCTTACGGCCAGCGCTGGCACGACGGCGCCCTCGACATGGGCACCGGTTTCGATTGCTTCGATGAGCGGGCGCACACCGACTCGGCGCTGATCAACGCCACGGCCAAAGCCAATCGCCAGCGCCTGACCAGTGCCATGGCCAAGGAAGGCTTTGTGGGTTATTCGGCCGAGTGGTGGCACTTCACGTACAGCGGGAATCCGCCGAAGCCGGACGTCATGGACTTCCCCATCACGCCGCTTGCACCATGAACATTCTGCTCAAGGCTCTGTCGGTGGCGCTGTTTCCGCTGGCCGCAATGGCTCAGGGACTCGACGGCAGCGACCAACTGATCGTGGTCACCAGTAAAAGCTGGGATGACATCCAGGGCACTGCCCAGCGCTATGAGCGGCACGGGCAAACCTTCCGGAAATTCGAAGCGCCCTTTGCAGTCGTTCTCGGCAAGAACGGCATGGGCTGGGGCAAGGGGCTGCTCGATATCGAGCAACCTGAAGGACCGGTAAAACAGGAAGGCGATGGCAAGACGCCGGCTGGGATGTTCAAGCTGGGCACGGCGTTCGGCTACGCGCCTTCGGCCGACACCCGCCTGCCTTATCTAGCGTTGACGCCGACCATCGAATGCGTGGATGACAGCCAGTCCACGCGTTACAACGAACTGGTCGACGGAGCAGTGGTCGATAAAGGCTGGAACAGCTCCGAACGGATGCGCCGCTCGGATGAGTTGTACCGCCAAGGCATCGTCATCCAGCACAACACTCCGGCCACGCCCGCTGCCGGCTCATGCATTTTCTTCCATATCTGGCGCGGCCCCAGTGCACCGACCCGTGGTTGTACAGCCATGGATCCGGCGAACATCGCGCAACTGTTCGACTGGCTGGACCCGGGCAAATCCCCGGTGCTGGTGCAACTGCCCGAAGCGCAGTACGAACAGTTGCGTGAGCACTGGAAACTACCAAAGCGCTAGTCAACTCGCCACAAGAGCTCATCGTTCTCTCTGATTAACCCCGCTCAACCGCCACCGCACTCATCGACGGCTTGGCCAGCGCGTAATAGATCACCCCCGGCACCAGCAGCCCGACGATCCAGGAAATATCCACGCCGCCCAGTTGCGCAACCATTGGCCCGGAGTAGAAATGGGTGTCGACAAAGGGCAACTGGATCAACACGCCGATCACATAGACGCTGATCCCCAGCACGTTCCAGCGACCGTAGCGCCCGTTCGGATCGGACAGCGCCGGGATGTCGTAACGCTCCTTGTTGATGAAGTAGTAATCCACCAGGTTGATCGCGCTCCACGGGGTGAAGAACGTCAGCAAAAACAGGATGAAGTACTTGAACGAGTTGAGGAACGAGTACTGCCCCAGCAATGCCAGCGCGGTGGACGCCGCGACGATCAGCAGCACAAACAGCATGCGCTGGCGGGCGGTGATTTCCAGGCGACGACGAAAGCCGCTGATGATGGTGGCGATGCACATGAAACTGCCGTAGGCGTTGAGGGTGGACACCGTGACCTTGCCGAACACAATGCTCAGGTACAACAAGGACGCGATCACACCGCTACTGCCCAGGCCGACAATGGTCGCCACTTCGTGCCCGCGGAAACTGGCCCCGGCCAGTGCGGCGGCGAACACCCCCAGCACCATCGAAGTCTGGGCCCCCAGCACTGTGCCGAGGCCCACGGCGGTGAAGGTTTTCCAGGATGAGGTCTTGCTCGGCAGGTAGCGCGAATAGTCCGCCACGTAGGGGCCGAAGGCGATCTGCCAGGACGCCGAGAGCGAAACCGCCAGCAGGAAGGTGCTCCAGCCGAAATGACGATTGTCGAGCAGCAGGCCGATGTCGTTGAGGGTCATCAACCGGGTGAACAGGTAGGCGAAGGCGATGATGCCCAGCACGCTGGCCACTCGCCCGACCAGGTGAATCACCCGATAGCCGAAGATCGTCAGGAACGCGATGCTCGCCGCGAAGATCAGGATGCCGGTGCTGTCGCTGACACTGATCAATTGCGCGATCGCCTGCCCCGACAGCACCGCGCCGGTGGCGCTGAACCCGAGGTACATCAGGCACACCAAAACAATCGGGATCGCCGCGCCATACACCCCGAACTGCACGCGGCTGGAGATCATCTGCGGTAAGCCGAGCTTCGGCCCTTGCGCCGCGTGCAGCGCCACCACGGCACCACCGAGCACTTGCCCGATCAGCAGGCCGATCAGCGACCAGAACACATCGCCGCCCAGCACCACGGCCAGGGCGCCGGTGACGATGGCGGTGATTTGCAGGTTGGCGCCGAGCCACAGGGTGAACTGGCTGTAGAGACTGCCGTGTCGCTCAGCCTCGGGAATGAAATCAATCGAGCGGGTCTCGATCAGGGGACTGCGTTGCGCACTCATGACGGTGTTTCCTTTGTGGAACTGTTTTTGTTGTCAGGGACGGAATTTAAAAGGTCTTGGTTGCGCTGGCTACAACTGTCGCCGAACAGAGGTCGTCATAGCCGTACCAACTGCTGCACTCGCTTTTCGACAGGTCGGTGTCGACGTAGCTCAGCCCCCAGGTGACGCCGACGAAGTCGCGGGTCAGCTTGGCTTCCCACTCGTAGTAAGACTCACGGCTATCGCCATTGGCGGACCAGAACGCGGGGTCGTTCACATCGTTGCGCCCAAAGCGCAAATCCAGGCCGACTTCGGCCGGCAAATCGATTTTGTAACCCACGTAGGTGTAAAGGGTGTCCTGGTCCTCGCCGAAGAAGTTCGGCGTGTCCTTGGAGTAATAGGCACCCAGCTTCACACCGTACAGATCGAGAACGGCATACGCCTCGCTGAGGTTGAATTCGGAATTTTTCGGGTAGTCGTACTTGATGTAGCCCAGGTCCAGGCTGATGGCGTCCGTGGCCTGCCAGTAGTAACCGGCGTAGTACTCACGCTCCTGGCGGGTGTCGAAGCCGCCGCCGAAATCGACGTTGGAGGTCCAGGCGCCGATGTACAGGCCGCTGCTGTGCAGCAGCGTTGCTCCGCCCTGCACCGCCGGATCGCCCAGGGTCTGCGAGATCCCCCGGGTGCGGTAGTCGCTGACGACGCCCAGGGTCATCTCCAGGCTGAAATCATCGTTGAGGGCCAGGGCCTGGCTGGTCAGGGGGGCCAGTGCGAGTGCTGCGAGGGTCAATGCTGAAAGTGCGTTCATACAGTTCTCTTGTTGTTATGGCGTACGGGGAATTTCAGGCATGGCGATGCCAGGCCCCTCGCTCTACGAGGGGCTGGCAGTTTTTGCGGTGTTGGGTGTACGCAGGTCAGGATGCGGGGGCGTAGACCTGCTTGCCGGCGAAGAACGTGTTCAGGACTTTGGTTTCGAACAGGTCGTCATCGCTGACCTTGAACACGTCGCGGTCGAGGATGATCAGGTCGGCCTGCTTGCCCGGTGCCAGCGAACCGATCTGCTGCTCCAGGCGCAGGGTTTTCGCCGCGTTGATGGTGTAGGCATAGAACATGGTCTGGCGGTCGATGCTTTCCTTGGCATTGAGTACGCCCAACGGACCTTTGCGTGTGCTGGCCTGGGCAATGGCGTTGAACGGATTGGCGCTCGACACCGGCCAGTCGCTACCACCGGCAATCGTCGCGCCGGCGTTATGCAGGGACCGCGCGGGATACTGGTAACCGTAGGCAAAGGCGCTGATGTAAGGCTTGACCAGTTCGACGGTGTAGGACTCTCCGGTGGCCCACAGCAGTTGCATCGAAGCGATCACGCCCAGTTCCTTGAAGCGTGGAAACTCCTTGGGATTGACCAGTTGCAGGTGCGCGACGCTGTGGGGTACAGGCGTCGGGCTGAGCTTGCGCGCATACGCCACGCCATTGAGCGCTTCACGCACCGCCCGGTCGCCGACGGCGTGCATGTGCACGATCCAGCCGCGTTTTTCCGCCGCCACCACCAGCTCGCCAAAGTGCGCCGGGTCGGTCAGCAACTGACCATTTTTATGGCTGTTCTTGAACGGCACGATAACCGCTGCGGTTTGCCCCGGGAATTCAAGAATGCCGTCGACAAACACCTTGATGCCGGGGAACGTCAGGTTAGGCACGCCCTCGAACTGCTTCATCACCGTGGCGATCACTTCCAGGTCGGCAGGTTTGCTCTTCGGATTGGTGACCATCAACGCGGCGACGTGGGCGCTGAGTTCGCCGTTCTGCGCCAGCTCCTTGTACAGCGGCAGCACGCCGACACTTTCGGCGGTGGCATGGAAATCGAACAGCGAATCTTCGCCGCCGCCGTTCGCCGCAGCGTCCATCCAGGCAGTGACGCCGAATTGGTTGTTGATCTTCACCGCCTCGCGAGCGGCCTTGAGCATCGCCTCCGGAGTAGGCGCCGGAATCCCGTTGCGCACCACATCCCAACGGGATTCGGCGAAGTAGCCGTTCGGCGTGAAGTCCGCTTCATGGCCGACGAAGCTGCGTTCTTTCTCCGGCAGGCTCTTGACCAGCGCCGCGTCGATGTTCAGGCGCTTGAGCATCGCATTGTTAGCCCAACCGGTGTGGCCGTCGATGCCGCTGAAGACGATGGGCTGATCAGCCCAACGCCCCTGGTTGAACACCTTGCCCAGTTCACGGCTCTTCTCCCAGTAGGCCGAACTGACCCCGGCCACGCTGATCACATCACCGGAACGGGCACGTCCGGCCTTGTCCTCTTCGATCAACCACTGCTCCAGTTCCGGCAAGGGTTTGACCTCGTCCAGCAGGTTGGCCTTCATGCTGTCGAAAGCGCCCGAGACCGGGTGGCTGTGGGTGTCGATCATGCCCGGCATCAACACTTTGCCCGCCAGGTCGATGCGCTGGGTCTTGGCATCGGCCAGGGCATTGATTTCGGCATCGCTGCCCACTTTCAGAATCTTGCCGTCTTGCACCGCAACAGCCTGCACCAGTGCCTGGCCGGGTTCGGCGGTAAAGACCTTGCCGTTGAACAACACCAGGTCAGCGGCGGCCATGGCCTGCACCGACGACAAGGCCAGCGCGGCGGCCAACAGGTTTGGAATCAATCGCATTGGAACGCTCTCTAGTTTTTATGGGGCGGATCGGGAAGTGACCGCTTGGGAAACCACGTGTGGCGCAAGCCCCAGGAACGGCGCCTTGGCCCACACGACCTTGCCGCCGACCAGCGTCAGCAGCACGTCATTGCGGCCCAGTTCCTCCTCGGGCACCTGCATGAAGTTCTTGTCGAGCACGATCAGGTCAGCGAACTTGCCGACTTCAACCGAACCCAGCACCGCGTCCAGCTTCAGCTGTTCGGCGGAGTTGAGGGTGATGCTGCGCAGCGCCTCGGCTCGCGACAGCGCCGGATCGGTGTTGAGTCGCCCTGCATATTTGGGGCCATAGCTGTGCGGATTGGTCGGGTCGCCGGAACGGGTGACACCGACTTTCAGCGCCAGGAACTCATCGAGGGGATCGACCGGCCAATCGCTGCCAAACGCCACGCGACCACCGGCATGGGCGATGCTGCCCGAGGGCTCCATGCGCGCAAATCGCTCGGCGCCAAGGTGGTCACTGGTGCCGTCGACCGTGGACGGTGCCTGCTGTGCCCACTGGAACGACATGGTGGCCGTGACGTCCAGTGCCTTGAAGCGTGAATAGTCGGCAGGGTCGACCGACTCGGCGTGTGCGATGGCCGGGCGGAAATCAGTAACTGGCAGTTCCTTGCGCACGTAGGCCACGCTGTCCAGTGCATCGCGCACCGCGCGCTCGCCGGTGGCATGCAGGTGCGGATCGAAACCGGCCTTGACCGCTTGCAGCAACAACGGATTGAGCACTTGCGGCGGGAAGTACAGTTCGCCCAGGTTCTTGCCCGGCGTCCACTTCGGCGCCTTGTCGGTGCCGCTATTGTGCAGGTACGGGGTCAACATGGCGCCGGTGTCCGCCGGGGCATTGATGATGCCGTCCATGAACAGTTTGACGTGGCGCATGTTCACGCCCGGCGCGACATGTACTTCGCCCTGATCGTAGGTGCTGGCCAGGGCCTTGGCCTCGGCGATGGTTTTCACCGGGTCGGCGGCAGCGGCGGCCGGGTCCAGCTTGATCGCCAGCAAGGCCCGGGCGGTCAGCTCGCCGGACTTTTGCAGGCTGGTGAAGGCTTTGCCGTTTTCCGGGCCGGACAGCGCATCCATGAAACTGGTGATGCCTTGCTGGCGCATGGCGTCGAGGGCTGCGCGAACCTGATTGAGTTTTTCCGCGTCGGTCGCAGGTGGCACCACGGCGGCCAGCGATTCGGCGGCGCCGTCTTCACAGATGCCGTTCGGGTTGCCGGCGCTGTCGCGGCGGTATTTGCCGTCTTCGGGGTCGGCGGTGTTCTTGTTGATGCCGGCCAGCTCCAGGCCGCGAGAGTTGGTCAGCACGGTGTGGAAGTCGGTGGAGCGCACCTGGATCGGACGCTTGGTCTTGAGCGCGTCCAGGGTCGATTTGTCGGCGTCGCCGTCGAGCCCGGTCATGCCCATGCGATCCCAGCTGCCCACTTCCAGCCAGACATCCGGGCCCTTGTCCTTGTCGGCATCGAGGCAGGACTGGATGCTCGCCTGAAACTGCGCGCGGGTCATGGTCTGGTATTTCAGGTCGCACAAGGTCATGGCGCGACCGCCATCTCCCGGGTGCATGTGCGCATCGACGAAGCCCGGCATCAGCATGCGCCCGGCCAGGTCGATCAGTTGTGTCTGCTTGCCGATGTAAGCGTCGACCCCGGCATCGCTGCCGACATAGACGATCTTGCCGCCCGAAATGGCAATGGCCTGCTGCACCGAATTCTGGCCATCGACGGTGTAGACGTAGCCATTGCGCATGACCGTGTCGGCGGGTGTCGCCGCCAACGCCATGCCGGAAAATGCCGTCGTCGCCGCAACGGCGACAAAAAGCCTGGAAAGTCTCAAATGCCTCACCCCTGTTCTTATTGTTTTGAAGCGGCCCGAAGCGACTGCGCCGGCCCCTGATAGACAGGGCCTACCCTATAGGGCGCAGCGTTCGAATGGACCTCTGCAAATGAGGAGGGGTAAGGCAAATAATTGAAACGACTGGGATTAATCCCGGCGCACGGACTCCGCCAGCGCACCCGGTGAACGCAGCGCCGAGCCCAGTTCCACCTTGCTTTTCACACCCAGTTGCAAGTAGCAATTGCGCAAATAAGTGCGCACGGTCGCGGGGCTCAGGGCGAGCATTTTGGCGATTTCCTTGTAGGAGTGCCCGGCGGCGAACAGCATCGCTGCCGTGCGCTCCCGTGGCGCCAAACCGTCCCCACCCGACGGTGCTTCAAGGGACAGGATGACGTGTCCGGCGTTGGGGCTCAGGGTCAGGGCGCAGCGGCCCAGGCGGATCACGCAGGGCGCCTTCGCCAGTTGCGCGATCACCTCGCCCGGCAGCATTGAACCGCTCCAGCCGGGTAATTCCCGTTGAATGGCGGCGCACAACCTGGCGCCCACATACAACAGGCTGCCGTCCATGCGCGCGACGCCAAAATCACTCGCGCCGTTTTCGCTATCGAAGCGAATCATGTCCTGCACCTGGAACCGCCACAGCTGGAACAGGTGATCGCAGAACGCCGAAAACAGCTCGGCTTCATGCTCCTCGAATGCCTGTTCATGCTGGCCACGGTAGAGGCAGACGAAAAACATCAAGCCGCTTTCGGGCAGCTCATAGGTGATGCTCATCAAGTGGTAGAGATCGTAGCGCCGGGCGAAATCGTTGACGGCTTCGCACGGGTCGTTGAAACCGTTGTCGCGCACCACCTCACCGGGACGATTGAGCGTGGCGTGGGAGAACTGGTCGTTTGCCGCCACCGGATGCCATTCGGCGGCAAAGGATTCGGGGAGATTGATGCTGCCGTGCATCCAGCTCTGAGGGGGGACATCAGGGCCTGGCGTCGACATCTCCCCCCACCAGGCAGACGCGAAGGGCACCAGTTGAGCGAATGCCTGCAGGCCATCGGCGATGAATCGCGACGCCCCGCTCTCCCGCGCCAGCCGGCCAAGGTGCAATACGCAATGATTGAACGCCTTGAGCGTGACCATCGTCGCGTCACCGTCGACTTTATTTCCCTCCCCCATCATTGCGATCCCGTTCACTGCATGGCTTTTCGTTTCGACGATGCCATGGCCCGTGATGGGCGTCCAGCACGCAATGACATCAATGCTTACAAGGTGCTGTGCAGCCCGTACAGCTGCGGCCGGCGGTCCTTGTGCAGATCATTGCGCGCGCTGATGCGCTTGTTGCGCGCTTCGGTAAGGTTCAGCGTGGCCAGCAACATCTGCTCGCCGCCCTGCTCCGCGGGCCCGGCCAACGGGTAGCCGTCGGCGTCGACGATGACCGAACCCTGGACCCAGCCGACCCCGCGCTCATGGCCATAGCGATCACAGGCGGCGATGAACATGCGGTTGACCGAGGCATTGGCCTGCACCCGCAGCACTTCGGCCGGGCGCTCGGTCTGCGGCCGCGGACCGTCGGGCCAGTTGACCGGCGCACACAGCAGATCGGCCCCGGCCAGCGCCGGTAGACGCACCCACTCGGGGAATTCCAGGTCGTAGCAAATCAGCATGCCCAACCGTCCATGCAGCGTTTCGACCACCGGCGGTGGCGCATCGCCAGCCGTGAAGATGTCCTTCTCGGCATCCCACAGATGGGCCTTGCGATACACCGCGCGCAGGCCATTGGCGTCGATCATCGCCGCGCTGTTGGCCAGTTCGTCGCCGGGCAGGCGCTCGCAAAAACCGCCGACGATCACCAGGTTCAGCTCACGGGCCAGGGCCTGCCACAGTTGCAAGGTCGGGTCATCTGTTGTTTCCGCCAGCGACAGCGCCTCAAAGCGGTCGGCAAACAGATAGCCGCTCTGCACCAGCTCGGGCAGCACCACGACCTGGGCGCCCTGTAAGGCTGCCTGGCGAATCGCGCGTTCGGTGAGCGTGCGGTTATAGGCCAGGTCGCCGATTTTCGGTGCCAGTTGGCAGCAGGCGACCACGGTGTTTTTTGCGCTGTTCAACGCCCTGCCTCCGCAGATGAATGGGTCATGGCGACAATGTCGCTCTCGCTGAGCGCATCGATCACCCGGCGTTCGGCGGCCAGATCAATCGAGCGGCTGAGCAGGTAGTAGGTCAGCCCCGAAACCACCAGGCCTACCAGCCAGGCGATGTCCACGCCTTCCAGCACTCGCGCCAGCGGGCCGACGAACACCTCTTTGCCGGCGGCGGCATCGTAGATGTAGAAGAACGGCACCATGGCGGCGAAGCCGATCAGGTACGAGACGATGCCGCGAAATTGCCAGGCGCCGTAGATGCCGTTTGGCGTGAAGAAATGCGGTATCGCATAACGGCCCTTGCGCACGAAGAAGTAGTCCACCAGGTTGACGGCGGTCCACGGCACGAGGAAGTACAGCAACAACACCAGGAAGGTGTTCAACAGCGCGATGCCGTCACCTTTGATCGACAGCACGCAGGTCAACAGAATCACGCTGATCACACTGATCGACAGCACGCGGGCGCGGGGTGTCGGGGTGATTTTCCTGATCGAGTCGACACCGGTCAGCAGCGTCAGCATGGCGCTGTAGGTGTTGAGGGCGATGATCGGCAGGAAGCCCGCCACCGAGACGATCACCAGCAGATTGCCCAGCCCCGGCACCATCGAGGAGCCGACCTGGTTCAACGCCACCAGTGCATCCGCTGCTTTGAGCTCCTGGGCCAGCCAGGCGCCGAGGCCGATCATCCAGCTGCCGGACAACGAGGCACCGATGAACACCGCCGCGATCAGTTTTGCCCGGCTGGTGTTTTTCGGCAGGTAGCGGGAATAGTCAGACACGTAGGGGGCATAGGAAATGTTGTAGCTGGCACCGATGGCGAACAGCGTGGCGAAGGCCACCCAGTTGAAGCCCAGGTCGGTCGCCGGCGTGACGCCTTCCTGGCCCGCGCCGAACATCAGGGCGATGGTCACCAGTGCATACAGCGGCAAGGTCGCCAGCAAGGCCCACTTGAAGGCCTTGTGCATCAGGTCGTGGCCGTAGATCGACAACAATGCGCCGATCAGCACCACAGCAACGGCGACGAGGGTCGGGTCAATGCCGAACACATGCTCCAGGCCATTCATGATCAGCGAGATGTTCACCACGTTGAAACCGACGAACACAAACATCGTCGCCATCAACGCCAGGATCACCCCGCGATAGCCGAACTGGGCGCGGGACTGGATCATCTGCGGCAGGCCCATTTCCGGGCCCTGGGAGCCGTGGAACGCCATGAAAATGGTGCCGAACATAATGCCCAGGGCACCGGCCAGCATGGTCCACAGTGCCGACAAGCCGAGGCTCGGGCCGACAAAACCTATGGAGATGGTGAAGAAGTGGAAATTGCCCAGGAACCAGAAAGGCCCCTGACTGCTGAGTTTGGCGTGACGTTCGTTTTCCGGGATGTAGTCGATGGAGTGGCCTTCGATGGCCAACCCGCCGCTCGCCTCGGTGGCGTGCGCAGACACTGGGGAACCTGACATACGATTGTTCCTATGCTGTTGTTTGTTGTTTTTGTGGGTACAGCGCTCGCTACGACGTCCAGTTCAGGTGAAACTCCAGAAAAAGCTGACGATGACGCTGGTTTCACGGCAATGTAGGGCGTGAGTCCGGGCAATAAAATATCGCAGGCACACTGTTCACATAGATCAGCATCTATGTAAGCGAGAATCGGGAGCCCCCCATGCTGGGAACTGTAACGGAGCTGGATCTGCGCCTGATCCGGGTATTTCTGACCGTCGTCGAAGCGGGCGGCATCTCGGCGGCGCAAACCGCCCTCAACACCACGCAACCCACGATCAGCGCGCAGCTGGCAACGCTCGAAGCCCGGGTTGGTTTCCGCTTGTGCGAACGCGGGCGCGGCGGGTTTTCGGTAACGCCCAAAGGCACTCAGTTCATCGACGCGGCCCGGCGCTTGCTGGCGGCGGCCGAAGGCTTTCGGGTCGAGGTGCAGCACATCAACCGCAAAGTCTCGGGCAGCATCAACATCGGCCTGCTGGGGCAAATCGATCCGGTGGCGAACAGGAAAATCGGCCAGGCCATTGCCCGTTTGCGGGCACGGCACGAGGGCTTGTACTTCCATTTCACCGAGCTGTCATCGTCGCTGCTGGAAGAAAAAATCATCAACGGCCATATCGACCTGGCCATCGGTTACTTCTGGCATCGCTTGCCCAGCATCGATTATTTCCCGCTGTTCCCGGAAACCCAGATTGCCTACTGCGCGCCCTCGCACCCGCTGTTCGGGCAAGTCGGCGCGCTGACCCGCGACGATGTCAGCGGGTTCGACTGGGTCTGGCCGAGCCATCCCCTGCCGGAAATGCCGGCCCCCACGTCCATCGAACGCCTGACCGTGCTCACCGACAGCATGGACGGCGCAGCCCTGCTGATCCTGTCCGGCCAGCACCTGGGGTTTCTGCCGCAGCACTACGCGACCCGCCATGAACAGCTGGGGCAGCTACACCCGCTGAACCCGGACCTGTTGCGCTATGAGGTCAGCTTTCATGCGGCGGTGCGGCATTCGGCGCGGCAGCGGGATCTGGTGAGCGCGTTTCTGAATGAGCTGATCGAGATTTTCGGAGCGGTGTAAGTCCTTTGGGAGCGAGYTTGCTCGCGATGGCGGTGGGTCAATCAATATCAATGCTGGCTGTAATGACGTCATCGCGAGCAAGCTCGCTCCCACAGGGGTTAGTGGGTGTACGCGAAATTCTGCCAGCGACCGRAATTACTGTGGGAGCGAGCTTGCTCGCGATAGCGGTGGGTCAATCAATATCAATGCTGGCTGTAATGACGTCATCGCGAGCAAGCTCGCTCCCACAGGGGTTAGTGGGTGTACRCGAAATCTGCCAGCGACCGAAATTACTGTGGGAGCGAGCTTGCTCGCGATRGCGGTGGGTCAATCAATATCAATGCTGGCTGTAATGACGTCATCGCGAGCNGAGCTTGCTCGCGATGGCGGTGGGTCAATCAATATCAATGCTGGCTGTAATGACGTCATCGCGAGCAAGCTCGCTCCCACAGGGGTTAGTGGGTGAACGCAACATCTGCGAACAACCGGGATTACTGTGGGAGCGAGCTTGCTCGCGATAGCGGTAAGTCAGCCAGCATCAATGTTGAATGTGCTGGCATCATCGCGAGCAGGCTCGCTCCCACAGGGAAACAGGGTGGGTTCAGAAGTGGATGTCCTTGGCCGGGACCACATCGATCCGCGCCACGGAACCGGTGAGGTGCGCCAGGTCCTTGTTGTGCTCGGCGATGATGTCTTCGGCGGTCAGGTTGCCGTTGTCGACGGTGGAATGCGCGTCGCCCGCCAGCACCACGTCGTAACCCAGTTTCAGGGCCTGGCGCACGGTGGCGTTGACGCAATAGTCGGTCTGCAGGCCACAGATGACCAGGCGCTCGAAGTCCTCCTTCGGCAACAGTTTTTGCAGGTTGGTCTGGTAGAACGAATCCCCGGTGGTCTTGCGTACGCGGTGGTCCTTGGGCGTGGTTTCCAGCCCGTCGGCCAGTTGCCAGCCGGCAGCCTCATGCGCCAGCGGGCTGCCCGCTTCTTCGTGCTGGATCAGCACCACGGGCACGCCCGCCTTGCGCGCCCGGGCAGAAAGGTCGTTGATGGTGTTGATGACCCGTCCAATCTCGAAGCACTCGTATTCACCGGAACACAAAGCCTGTTGGACGTCGATGATTAACAACGCAGTGGTCATGATTTCCTTCCTTGAATTGTCGATGGATCAGGGGACGAACATAAGCCCGTCCCCCTCCGGACACAACCCTCAATAACCCAGCGACAACCCGGTGTTACGCCGTGGGTCGTTCGCCCCGTAGAAACGGTTCTTGCCTACCGGCTTGCCACCCAGGGACGGCGCGCCGACCAGGATCGCCGCCAAGTGGTTGGCATCCTGTGGACCGGCGAACTTGTGGCCCCAGCTCTCGAGGATTTTCACCGTGTCCGGGCTGGTGGTGAAGGCTTCCAGGTTGGTTTCCTCCGGCAGCCACTGCTGGTGGAAACGCGGCGCATCCACCGCTTCCTGGATGTTCATGCCGTAGTCGATCACATTGAGCATGGTCAACAAGGTCGCGGTAATGATGCGGCTGCCACCCGGAGTGCCGACCACCATCACCACTTTGCCGTCCTTGGTGACGATGGTCGGGCTCATGGACGACAGCGGCGCCTTGCCGGGCGCGATGGCGTTGGCCTCGCCCTGCACCAGGCCGTACATGTTCGGTACGCCGATCTTCGAGGTGAAGTCGTCCATTTCATCGTTGAGGATGACTCCGGTCTTGCTCGCCATCACGCCGGCACCGAACCAGTCGTTGAGGGTGTAGGTCACCGACACCGCGTTGCCCCACTTGTCGACGATGGAGTAATGGGTGGTGTTGTTGCCTTCATGGGGCGCTACACCGGGCTTGAGTTCGCTGGATATCGCGGCTTTTTGTGGCTTGATCGCGTCGCGCAGCTTGGTCGCGTAGTTTTTATCCAGCAGGTGGGCAATCGGGTTCTTCACGAAGTCCGGGTCGCCCAGGTAGCTGTTGCGGTCCACATAGGCGTGGCGCATCGCCTCGATCTGATAGTGCATGCCCTGGGCCGAGTGGTAGCCCAGGTCCTTCATCGGATAGCCTTCGAGGATGTTCATGATCTCGCAGATCACCACGCCGCCGGAGCTCGGTGGCGGTGCGGAAACCACGTGGTAGCCACGGTAGTCACACTCGATGGGCGCCAGTTCACGGGTCTTGTATTTGTCGAGGTCGGCCTGGGTGATGATGCCCTTGTTGGCCTGGCTAGAGGTGACGATGGCGTCCGCCACCCAACCTTTATAGAAACCGTCGGCGCCTTTCTCGGAGATCTCCCGCAAGGTCTTGCTCAGGTCCTTTTGCACCAGTTTCTGGCCGACCTGCATCGGCTCGCCTTTGCTCAGGAAGATCGCGCCGGAATCCTTGATGTCCTTCTTGAACATGTCGGTGGCGTAGTCCAGCAGATCGACATCCCCCTGCTCCAGCACGAAACCGTCTTCGGCCAGCTTGATGGCCGGGGCGATGATTTCCTTGCGCGGCTTGGTGCCGTACTTGGACAGCGCCAGTTCCATGCCCGACACGGTGCCCGGCACGCCCACGGCCAGGTGGCCACGGGTACTCAGGTCGGGAACGACGTTGCCCTCCTTGTCCAGGTACATGTTGGCGGTAGCGGCCAGCGGCGCTTTTTCACGGAAGTCGAGGAAGGTCTTGCGTCCGTCCGCCAGTTGAATGGTCATGAAACCACCGCCGCCGAGGTTGCCTGCCGCGGGGTACACCACCGCCAGCGCATAGCCGACCGCGACCGCCGCATCCACGGCGTTGCCGCCGTTCTTGAGCACATCCACGCCCACATGGCTGGCCAGGTGCTGGGCCGTGACCACCATGCCGTTTTCCCCGGTAGCCGGGGCCACCGAGGCGGCATGGGCGGTCAGGCAGCTGAGCGCCAACGAGGTCGCAATCAGCGATTTGGCAAAAGGTTCGTACTTCATGAGTCGGTCTCTTCTTGTCATTAAACAGGGGAACGTTTCAAAAGCCGTAGCCAAGTATGGTCGGGATTACGTATTGCGCCTCCCCGTCGAGGCAGTATCCTTAACACCTGTTCAGCAATTTTGCGCGAGCCCTGGCATGACCTATACCTGCACCACCGTGGATTCACCCGTGGGCCAGTTGAAGCTGGTCGCGAACGGTTCACGACTGGCGGCCATCCTCTGGGAAAACGACAAACCCGGGCGAGTGCGCCTGGGGCCGATGAGCGAAGCGCCGGACAACCCGATCCTGGTGCGCACGGCTGCGCAGTTGCGCGAGTATTTTTCCGGCAGTCGCGATCGCTTCGAACTGGAGCTGGATTTTGCCGGTACGCAATTCCAGAAGAAGGTCTGGGCGGCGCTGCTGACCATCCCGTTCGGCGAGACCCGCAGCTACAGCCAGATCGCCGAACAGATCGGCAACCCGGCGGCGGTCAGGGCAGTGGGTGCGGCGAATGGCAAGAACCCGATTTCGATCGTGGCGCCCTGTCATCGGGTGATAGGCGCGTCGGGCAAGCTCACCGGGTTTGCCGGCGGGCTTGAGGCGAAGGCGTTGTTGCTCACACTTGAAGGTGGGCAAAGGCCTGGCACCGCACGGTTCCCAGGCTTTTGATCTTGTAGGAGCTGCCGCAGGCTGCGATCTTTTGACTGTGCTTTTCAAAAGCAAGATCAAAAGATCGCAGCCTGCGGCAGCTCCTACGGGAGATTGCGTTTAATTGAAGAGGTTTTTCATCGCCGCATACTGCAACAACATGATGGTCTTTGCATCGCAGATTTCGCCGCGGTAAAACGCTTCGAGCGCGTCGTCGAACGCCCACTCCAGCACTTCCAGTTCTTCGGTTTCCGACTCCAGGCCGCCACCGTCGCTGACTTTCGACTTCGCATCGTATTCGGCAATGAAGAAGTGCAGTTTTTCCGTCACCGACCCGGGGCTCATGTATGCCTCGAAGACCTTCTGCACATGGTGCACACGGTAACCCGTCTCTTCCTCGGCCTCATCGCGGATGCGGTCTTCAGGCGCCGCGCCTTCCAGCAGGCCCGCCGCGACTTCGATCAACAGCCCATCGTGACCGTTGACGAACACCGGCAAGCGAAATTGCCGGGTCAGTACCACGGTTTTATTTTCGCGGTTGTACAGGAGAATCGCCGCGCCATTGCCTCGGTCGTAGACCTCGCGGACCTGGCGTTGCCATTCGCCGTTGTTGCGTTGGTAATCGAAGGTGATTTTCTTGAGCAGGTACCAGTCGTGGGACAACACCTGAGACTCCAGGATATTGACCCGCTCGGCCGTGTTCGACATGACAACGCGTCCTGTTATTTGTCTGAGGGTCCACATGTTAAGTGAAAACGCACAGCCTTTCCCCCTCAGTCAAGTTGCGCCTTGTACTCCTTCTCGTATTGTCCGGCCAACGACTCTTTCTGTTTGTCGTCGAGCAGTTTGCCAGCCATCTGGAAGAACTTCTGCTCTTCTTCCTCAAGGTGGTGATGCACCTTCTCCGAGAGTTTCTTCGCGGTCACGAGCCAAGCCGGACTGGACATCTCGGTGTCATCCAGCGCCTCCATCATTTCGTCCATTTCGTGATGTTCGGCGATGCCATGACGACTGAGGTCGACACCGTTGTCGAACTCCATCAACGGGATGTAGAAATACCGCTCTTCGGCCGTGGCGTGAGCTTGCAATTCAGACTTGAGTTGCTTGTAGGCCTCGACGCGTTCGGGGCTGTCGCCGCTGGTGTGGATCAGGGCTTTGGCGTAAGTACGTTGACGTTCATGGCTTTCGCGCAGGGCTTCGAAGATATTCACGGCGTGTCCTCATCGGTCGCACTCTGGAATGACGCGTACTAATGAGTGACATCTGCGCGCAGGCGACGGTTCAACCTGCTTTGTGCTGATGGAACATTGGCGGCGACCACGCTAGGCTGCGGTTTCACTGCCATAAGGATATAGCCATGAACCTGCGTATCGAATTGTCGCAAAACCCCACGGATGAACAACGCCAGGCCATCCTCAAACCCTTGCGCGCCTACAATGGCTCGAGGGCCGAAGGTAACGTGCCCGAGCACATCGCCTTGCTGGTGCGCGACGACAACGACGAGATCCTCGGTGGCCTGCATGGCCGATTGTTTTACCAGTGGCTGTACATCGACTTGCTGGTGGTGCCGGAACAGGCGCGGGGACAGGGCCTGGGTTCGAAACTGATGCAGATGGCCGAAGACCTGGCGCGGGAACGGCGTTGCGTCGGGCTGTGGCTCGACACCTTTGAATTCCAGGCGCCTGGGTTCTACAAGAAATGCGGCTACAGCGAGATCGGGCACATTGCCGATTACCCGCCGGGCCACAAGCACTTCTTCTTCCAGAAGCGCCTGAGCTACTGATCAAAACAAAAACCAATGTGGGAGCGGCGGCGCGGCGATCCGGCTTGCTCACGAAAGCGGTGGGTCAGTCGACATCAATACTGACTGACCAGTCGCCTTCGCGAGCAAGCCCGCTCCCACAAGGGACTTGCGTTAGCCTTCAAATCACAGGCAAGTCGCCAACGCCGCCAACCGGCGCTTGGCCACGAAATCGTCTTTCTGTGCGTAGTAGCTCAACACCGTGCCCGAGGCATCGGTGGTCACATCGACGAAGGACTCCGCCGAACGGGTGTAAACGGTCGTGCCGCCCTTCTCCCCCGGTTGCAGATAGGCAGCGGCATCGACGCCGAACACGGCTTCGTCCTGCCAGGAAAACTGCACGCACTGGGCGACGTCTTTTCCCGGTTTTTCCGAGTTCAGGGTCTTGTACGGGGCCTTGGTGCGGGCCTCGTTCATTGCCGAGCCGGCGCATCCGGCCAGCAACGTCACGGCCAGCGCCACCATCAGAATTCGCATTGCATTCACTCATCGGGAAAAAGCGGACTTTATCACCCCGGCAGCCCGTATCGTTCTGCTTTACTGCATTTATACCGCGACAGCACGCAACGATTCGCGCACCCTGTCGCGCCAATAACGCTCCATCGCACCCCTGACTGGAAACCTGATGACACCTAATGCCGAGTTCTACAAACCGAGCACTGAATATGCTGACAAGCTGATCAGCCAGATCGGTCAAACGCCTTCCTGGATTGCCAAGCGAATCGGCGTCACCGACAAGCGGATTCGCTACATCCTCGATGGCGAAAGAACCGTCAAAGGCGAAACCACGCCGATCCAGATGACCTACACCGAACAGTTTGCCCTCGAATGCCTGGCGGCAGCGGCCAAGGCTGGCAAGAAGCAATCCTCGTAATCCGTTCTCAAGGAGCGACCATGGCGGCAACCGAACTGCAGCATGAGCAAGCACTCAAGAGGTTTCTCGATGAGCGCCCCGAGTTGCGCGAAGAACTCGACCACCTCAACCCGCTGTTGGCTCAGGCCAAGGGTGAATCGGCGGCTCAGTATCGCGAGGAACGGCTGCACGAAGCGTTTGAAGCCGAAGCAGAACGCCAGCAGTTGTTCGCCTGGGAATTGACGTTGCAGTTAACCACCACCACACCCCAGGAGTACGAAGCGCAGCGCCTGGAAGTGCACCGGGAAGTAGCGGAAATGGCCGGCATGGACTGGCTGGAATATTGCGAGTTGAATGGGATAAAACCCTAAGCACTGTTCAAGGATACCGTCGCCGATGCTACCCAACACCGCCAGGACCCACGCCAGCCCCGGTCACTTGCACACGCAGAAATGGCGCGGACGCATAGGCCTGAGCCTGGTGGCCATGCTCTCGGTGCTCGCCGGCATGACCGACGCCATCGGCTTCATGGCCAGCGGCGACTTCGTCTCGTTCATGAGTGGCAATACCACCCGGATGGCGGTCGCCATCAGTGCTGGCGACCTTGGGTTGACCCTGCGCCTGATGATCCTCGTCGCCACCTTCATCGTCGGTAACGCGCTGGGCATTATCGTCAGCCGCCTAGGCAGACGCCGGGCCCTGCCCTTGTTGCTGTGCATTACCGCCCTGCTGTGCGCCGCCGCAGCCTGGCCTTATGACGAGCAACTGCCGGCCCTGCTGGCCGCGATCATCGCAATGGGCATGCTCAACGCCGCGGTGGAAGAAGTGAACGGCCTGCCGGTTGGCCTGACTTACGTCACCGGCGCCCTGTCGCGTTTCGGCCGCGGGCTGGGCCGCTGGATGCTCGGCGAGCGCCGTAACGGCTGGCGCGTGCAACTGATCCCCTGGACCGGCATGTTCGCCGGCGCGGTACTCGGTGCCGTGCTGGAACATCACCTGGGGCTCAAGGCGTTGTATGCCAGCGGCCTGCTGGCTGCCGGGCTCGCGGTGTTGTCGTTGAAGATCCCGCGGCGCTGGCAGTTGGGGTATATGCCGCGCTGAGCTTGGCGGTGCCTATGCGGCCCTCATCGCGAGCAAGCTCGCTCCCACAGGGGATCGGTGTCGAATACAAAATTGAAATCCACCACGAAACAATTGTGGGAGCGAGCTTGCTCGCGATGGGGCCAGAATAGACAACATCGATTTAGCTGCCCCGCCGATAAAGCTTTATCATGGCCGCAGTTTCGCTGATCGAGTGCACCATGAAGTTCGCCATCGCCGTATTTTCCGCCGCCCATGCGCCCTCCTCGCGCCGCGCCCTGTTGTTCGCCCAAGCCGCGCTGGCCGGCAGGCACGAGATTGTCCGGCTGTTTTTCTATCAGGACGGCGTCTACAACGCGTCCGCCAGCGTGGTCACGCCCCAGGATGAATTGGACTTGCCCAGGCAATGGCACGCCTTTGTCAGCGACCATCAACTCGATGGCGTGGTATGCATCGCCGCTGCCCTGCGTCGTGGCGTGTTGAACGAGGAAGAAGCCCGGCGCTATCAGCGCGAGGCGGTTGCCGTCGGCGCGCCGTGGGAATTGTCCGGCCTCGGCCAGTTGCATGACGCCGCGCAGGATGCCGACCGTCTGATCTGTTTCGGAGGCGCATGACATGGCCAAATCCATATTGATCATCAGCCGCCAGTCGCCCTGGTCCGGCCCGGGCGCGCGGGAAGCGCTGGATATCGTGCTGGCCGGGGGCGCCTTCGACCTGCCGATCGGCCTGCTGTTTCTCGATGACGGCGTGTTCCAGCTGGCCGTCAGCCAGGACGCCAAGGCCCTGCAACAGAAAGACCTGAGCGCCAACCTGCAAGCCCTGCCGATGTTCGGTGTCGAGGAATTGTTTGCCTGCGGCGACAGCATTACCCAGCGCGGCCTGGACCCGAGCGGCCTGTCACTGCAAGAAGCCCAGGTGTTGGCCGCCCACGAAATCACCGCCCTCATTGACCGTTACGACCAGGTGATCACCCTCTGATGTCGACTTTGCATGTGTTGTCTCATTCCCCGTTCGGCGACGAACGCCTGACCAGTTGCCTGCGCGTGATCGGCGCCAACGACGGGTTGCTGTTGTCCGGTGATGCCGCCTACGCGTTGCAGCCAGGCACCGCGCCGTTCACGGCGCTCAGCGCACGCGGCCTGAAGCTGTTCGTGCTGGCTGAAGATGCCCAGGCCCGTGCGCTTGCGGTTCCAGACTGGGCCAAAGCTATCGATTACCCGGCCTTCGTCGAACTGTCGATCCACTACGACAAGGTCAACAGTTGGCTATGAATGCATTGACGGTCGGCGCCCGCGCCATCGAACTGGACAAGGACGGTTTCCTGGTCGAACTGAGTGACTGGTCCGCCGACGTGGCCAGTGCCCTGGCGGCGGCCGAAGACATCGAGTTGACGCCCGAACACTGGGAAGTCCTCGAACTGCTGCGCAGTTTCTACGCCGAATTCCAGCTGTCACCGGCCACCCGCCCGTTGATCAAGTACACCGCCCTGAAACTCGGCCCGGAAAAAGGCAACAGCCTGCACCTGAACCGACTGTTCAAAGGCACTCCCGCCAAACTCGCCGCGAAACTGGCGGGCCTGCCCAAACCGACGAATTGCTTATGACCGACTACCCAGCACTGACACTCGAAACGCCCGCCGAGCACCCGTTCGCCCAGTTCGTGCGGATCCTTGGCAAAGGCAAGCGCGGCGCCCGTGACCTGACCCGGGTCGAGGCCCGCGAGGCCATGGGCCTGGTGCTCGATGAAAAAGTCGAGGAAACCCAGCTCGGCGCATTCCTGATGCTGTTGCGGCACAAGGAAGAAAGCGCGCAAGAGATGGCGGGCTTCACCGAAGCCTTGCGCGAACGCCTGAATCCTCCGGCGCTGGCGGTGGATCTGGACTGGCCGACCTATGCCGGCAAGAAACGCCATCTGCCGTGGTATCTGCTGGCAGCCAAGTGCCTGGCGCAAAACGGCGTGCGGATTTTCATGCACGGCGGCGGCGCCCACACGGCCGGTCGCTTGTACAGCGAGCAACTGCTGGGCGAATTGAACATCCCGCTGTGCCGCAACTGGCAACAGGTGGGTTCGGCACTGGATAACGGCGGCCTGGCCTTCATGCCTTTGATGGACTGGGCGCCACAGCTGCAACGGATGATCGACCTGCGCAACACCCTGGGCCTGCGCTCGCCGATCCACTCCCTGGCGCGGATTCTCAATCCGCTGGGCGCCCGCTGCGGCCTGCAGAGCATTTTCCACCCGGGTTACCAGGCCGTGCATCGCGATGCCAGTGGCCTGCTGGGTGACACTGCCATCGTCGTCAAAGGCGATGGCGGCGAGATCGAGATCAACCCGGACGCCGACAGTCACCTGTATGGCACCACCGGGGGCGAGAGCTGGGACGAGGAATGGCCGCAGTTGTCGGCGCAGCGTCACGTCAAGCCTGCCTCGCTTGATCCTGAACATTTGAAAGCGGTCTGGCGTGGCGATGTGGTCGACAGCTACCCGCAAATGGCCCTGATCTCGACCATGGCACTGGCCCTGCGCGGCCTGGGACAGAGCCGCGAACAGGCCTTCGAAACCGCTGAAAAATACTGGGCGGCGCGGGACAAATCGATTTAATCGATCATTCGCGCCCGATCTTTGCGCTTTTTGTTCGAACTCATCGGAATAGACTCGACTCCATCGATTATGGGTTTCAGGAGTCTTGAACATGGGTTTATTAGTGGATGGCCGCTGGCAGGACAAGTGGTACGAAAGCAGCAAGGACGGTGCGTTCCAGCGTGAACAGGCGCAGCGTCGCAACTGGTTGACCGCAGACGGCAAGCCGGGACCGACCGGCGTCGGCGGTTTTGCGGCCGAGCCCGGGCGCTATCACCTGTACGTGTCCCTGGCCTGCCCGTGGGCTCATCGCACTTTAATCCTGCGCAAACTCAAAGGCCTGGAAAACCTGATCGACGTTTCGGTGGTCAGTTGGTTGATGCTGGAAAACGGCTGGACTTTCGACCAGACCCTCGGTTCGACCGGCGACAGGCTCGATCACTTCGACTTCATGCACCAGCGCTATACCGCCGACACCGCCGACTACACCGGCCGCGTCACCGTACCGGTACTGTGGGACAAACAGCACAAGCGCATCGTCAACAATGAATCATCGGAAATCATCCGCATGTTCAATGGCGCCTTCGACGATCTGACCGGTAACGACCTGGACTTCTACCCGGCGCCGCTGCGCGGCGAGATCGATGCGTTGAACGAGCGGATCTACCCGGCCGTCAATAATGGCGTGTACCGCGCCGGGTTTGCCACCTCGCAGCAGGCTTATGAACAAGCCTTCGATGAAGTGTTTGCCGAGCTCAATCATCTGGAACAGTTACTGAGTGCCAACCGCTACCTGGCTGGCGAGTACCTGACCGAAGCGGACATCCGCCTGTTCACCACGCTGATTCGCTTCGATGCGGTGTACTACGGGCACTTCAAGTGCAACCTGCGGCGGATCGCGGATTATCCGAACCTGTCGAACTGGCTGCGGGAGATTTATCAGTGGCCGGGAATCGCCGAGACGGTGGACTTCACCCACATCAAGAACCACTACTACGCCAGCCACCGCACCATCAACCCGACGGGTGTGGTGCCCAAAGGTCCGGCGCAGGACTTCACCGCGCCCCATGATCGGGAGCGGTTGAGCGGGAAATGGGTTTGGAAAAAGCGTTAAAAAGCAAAAGATCGTCCGAACGCGGCCCGAACCTTCGGCAGCTCCTACAGGGTGTACACCTTACCTCTGTAGGAGCTGCCGAAGGCTGCGATCTTTTTGCAACAGCCAACGCAGTAATCAGACCTGCCCCTGAGCCCCTTCAAACCACGCCAGTTTCTCGCGCAGTTGCACCACTTCACCGACGATCACCAAGGTCGGCGCATGCACTTCATGCTCCGCCACCAGTCGTGGCAGGTCCGCCAGGGTGCCGGTAAACACTCGCTGGTTGACTGTGGTGCCCTGCTGGATCAGTGCCGCCGGGGTATCGGCGGCGCGACCATGCTTGATCAACTGCTCGCAGATGATCGGCAAGCCCACCAGGCCCATGTAGAACACCAGGGTCTGTGCCGGGGCCACCAGATCGGCCCATGGCAAATCGCTGGAGCCGTCCTTGAGGTGGCCGGTGATGAAGCGCACCGACTGCGCATAATCGCGGTGGGTCAGCGGAATCCCGGCATAGGCCGCGCAACCACTGGCCGCCGTGATACCCGGCACGACCTGGAACGGGATGCCATGGGCCGCCAGTTCTTCGATCTCCTCACCACCACGACCGAAGATGAACGGATCGCCGCCCTTCAACCGCACCACGCGCTTGCCTTGCTTGGCCAGGTCCACCAATTGCTGGTTGATCTGGTCCTGCGGCACCGCGTGATCGGCTCGGCGCTTGCCGACGTAGACCCGCTCGGCGTCGCGACGGCACAGTTCGAGAATCGCCGGTGCGACCAAACGGTCGTACAGCACTACGTCGGCTTGCTGCATCAGACGCAATGCCTTGAACGTCAGCAGATCGGGATCACCCGGACCGGCGCCCACCAGATAGACCTCACCGGTCGCCACTGGCGCTTCGCCATCGATTTTCGCCTGGAGCAAGCGCTCGGCTTCACCGCCCTGCCCGGCCAATTGCCGGTCGGCAATAGGTCCCTGGAAAACATCTTCCCAGAACGCCCGACGCTGCTGCACATCCGGAAACAGGCCTTTGACCTGATGGCGGAATCGCGCCGCAAGCCCGGCCAGGTGACCGTAGGTGGAAGGAATCCAGGTTTCGATCTTGGCGCGGATCAAACGCGCCAGCACCGGTGCATCGCCGCCGCTGGACACGGCAATGATCAACGGAGAACGGTCGACAATGGCCGGGAAGATCACGCTGCACAGGGCTGGCGCGTCTACCACGTTGACCGGCACGCAACGCCGATGGGCGTCGGCGGAGACTTGTGCGTTCAGCGTTTCGTCATCGGTGGCGGCAATGATCAGCCCGCAACCGTCCAGATCCGCCTCGGCGTAGCCACGTAGCAGGCACTCGCCACCGCTGCCGGTAACCAGCTCGCGCAATTGCGCTTCGATTTCAGGTGCAACCACCCGCAGCAGCGCACCGGCATCGGCCAGCAGGCGGGACTTGCGCAAGGCAATCTCCCCCCCGCCGACGACCAACACACGACTGCCGCGCAGGTTATGGAACAGCGGCAGATAGTTCATTTAGCCGATGACCTCGAGGCCACCCATGTACGGCTTGAGGACTTCAGGCACGCGGATCGAACCGTCGGCCTGCTGATAGTTCTCGAGCACGGCCACCAGGGTGCGGCCGACTGCCAGGCCGGAACCGTTCAGGGTGTGTACCAGTTCCGGCTTGCCGGTTTCCGGATTGCGGAAACGCGCCTGCATGCGCCGGGCCTGGAAGTCGCCACAGTTGGAGCACGACGAAATTTCGCGGTATTTGTCCTGGCTCGGGATCCACACTTCCAGGTCGTAAGTCTTGACCGCGCTGAAGCCCATGTCGCCGGTGCACAAGGCCAGGGTGCGGTAAGGCAGTTCCAGCAGTTGCAGGACCTTCTCGGCGTTGGCAGTCAGGCCTTCCAGCGCTGCCATCGACTGCGACGGCTCGACGATCTGCACCATCTCGACTTTATCGAACTGGTGCTGGCGGATCATGCCGCGGGTGTCGCGACCCGACGCGCCAGCTTCGCTACGGAAGCACGGGGTGTGGGCGACAAACTTGATCGGCAGCAGTTTCGAGTCGACGATTTCGCCGGCGACGATGTTGGTCAGCGACACTTCGGCGGTCGGGATCAGGTACAGGTCGGCTTCGCCTTCGCGCGCGATCTTGAACAGGTCTTCTTCGAACTTCGGCAACTGACCGGTGCCTTGCAACGCCGGGGCCTGGACCAGATAAGGCGTGTAGGCCTCTTCGTAGCCGTGCTCGGTGACGTGCAGGTTGATCATGAATTGCGCCAGGGCGCGATGCAGACGGGCGATCGGGCCGCGCAGCAGGGCGAAACGGGCGCCGGACAGCTTGGCGGCGGTTTCGAAGTCCAGCCAGCCGAACTTCTCGCCCAGGGCGACGTGGTCCTGAACCGGGAAATCGAAGGCCGTCGGGGTACCCCAGCGACGCACTTCGACGTTGCCGTCTTCGTCTTCGCCGACCGGTACCGATTCGTGCGGCAGGTTGGGGATACCCAGCAGGATCGAGTCCAGATCGGTCTGGATCGCGTCCAGTTCGACTTTACCGGCGCTCAATTCGCCCGCCATGCGCTCGACGTCCGCCATCAGCGGCGCGATGTCTTCACCGCGCTGCTTGGCCTGACCGATGGATTTGGAGCGCGCATTACGTTCAGCCTGCAGTGCTTCGGTGCGGGTCTGGACGGTCTTGCGCTGTTCTTCCAGCGCTTCGATGCGCGCAACATCCAGGGTATAGCCACGGGATGCCAGGCGGTCCGCTACGTCCTGAAGGTTGCTACGTAACAGTTTGGAATCGAGCATGTCGGTTTCTCGTTTATCAAAGTTTGGTCAAGGACAGGCCGGCCCAGGTGGCAAGCAGCCCGCCGAATACGCTGAGCGCCGCATAGCCCAGGGCCAGCGGCACTTGCCCGCTTTCCAGCAGGCGCACCGTATCCAGTGAAAAGGATGAAAAAGTTGTCAGGCCCCCGAGGAAGCCAACGATCAACCCGGCACGCACCTCGATGGGCACCTCCGGGCGTATCAAAAACAGACCGTATAGAACGCCGATCAGCAAACAGCCCACGATATTAACGGCCAGCGTCGCTGTATAGAAGTGCCGCGGCCAATTCGCGTTGATCCAGTTGCCGGTGGCGAAGCGCAACAACGTGCCGGCCATCCCGCCGACGGAAACCGCAACGATCAAGGGAAGCACTATTTTCTCCGCTGCCTTGGGCTTAAACGGTCGAGTTTCGCCAGGTGATTGAGTTTTTCGCCGATCTTCAACTCCAGGCCACGGGGCACGGGCTGATAGAACGGGATTGGGTCGAGTTCTTCCGGGAAATAGTCTTCGCCAGCGGCATAGGCGTCCGGCTCATCATGGGCATAACGGTATTCATCGCCGTAGCCCAGTTGTTTCATAAGTTTGGTCGGCGCGTTACGCAGGTGCAGCGGCACTTCCAGAGAACCGTGCTCGGCGGCGGCGCGCAATGCGGTCTTGAAGCCCATGTAGACCGCATTGCTCTTTGGCGCACAAGCCAGGTAGGTGATGGCCTGGGCCACCGCCAGTTCGCCTTCGGGGCTGCCGAGGCGCTCCTGCACCTCCCAGGCCGCCAGGCACAGGCTCAGGGCGCGGGGGTCGGCATTGCCGATGTCTTCGCTGGCCATGCGCACCACGCGCCGGGCGAGGTAGAGGGGGTCGCAACCGCCGTCGATCATCCGTGCAAACCAATACAAGGCGCCGTCAGGGTTGGAGCCGCGCACCGATTTATGCAGCGCGGATATCTGGTCGTAGAACGCTTCGCCGCCCTTGTCGAACCGCCGGCGGGTATCGCCGAGCAGGCTTTGCAGGAGATCGGTGCCGATCTCGCTGTTGTCTTCCGCCAGGTCCGAGGCGTTTTCCAGCAGGTTGAGCAGGCGCCGGCCATCACCATCGGCGGCCGACAGCAGCATCTGGAAGCCTTCGTCGCTGAGGGTCAGGTTGCGCTTGCCCAGGCCACGCTCTTCGGTCAGCGCGCGCTGCACCAGTTTGCGCAGGGCCGCTTCGTCGAGGCTTTTGAGCACGTAGACCCGCGCCCGTGACAGCAAGGCGTTGTTGAGTTCGAAGGAGGGGTTTTCCGTGGTCGCGCCGATGAAAATCAGCGTGCCGTCCTCGACATAGGGCAGGAACGCATCCTGCTGGGATTTGTTGAAGCGATGCACCTCGTCGACGAACAGGATGGTGCGGCGCCCGTACTGCGCGGCCTGCTGCTTGGCGATTTCCACCGACTGGCGGATCTCCTTGACCCCGGCCAGCACCGCCGAGACCGTTTCGAAGTGCGCATCCGAGACTTCCGCGAGCAATCGCGCCAGGGTGGTTTTGCCCACGCCCGGCGGTCCCCAGAAAATCATCGAATGCAGGGCACCCTGCTCCAGCGCTTCGCGCAGGGGTTTGCCGCGAGCGAGCACGTGTTCCTGACCGACGTACTCGTCCAGATTGGCCGCACGCAGGCGGGCGGCCAAGGGCTGGGCGATGGGGGCGCTGCGAAACAGATCCATGGTTACCTAAAAAACCTCACTGCCTATCAGCCAAATCATTAAACACCGCAAGCCCCTGTGGGAGCGAGCTTGCTCCGGGCGGCGTTCCGACGATAGCGTCAGGTCAGTCGACATTGCTGTTGAATGTTATGCCGCCATCGCGAGCAAGCTCGCTCCCACAGGTTATCTGTCTTATTCCTGAATTACGTCAGCCCCTTTCGGGATATCGAACTTGAACTTGGACGCCGGGATCGGTTCGTTGGCCTTCACCCCGGTGAACAGGATATTGGTGCGCTGACCAACGCTGTCGATCAGTTGCATATCATTGACCAGGCCATTGCGGAACGACAGGCGCAGGCTGTCGAACAGGGTGTCCTTGGTTTTCGGCTTGAGAGTGAAGTCGATCACCCCACCGGCTTCCTTGGCGCTGATGTCGAAGCTCTGGCTGATCTTGGACACGTCACCGGACAACAGCAAGGCCGGGGTCTGGGTCAGGCGCTGGTCGAGGTTCTTGATGGTGGCCTGTTCCAGGTCCGGGTCCCACAGGGTGACTTTCTTGCCATCGGAGATCATGGTCTGTTCGGCTGGCGCATCGGTGTGCCAGTAGAACAGGCCAGGACGCTGCAGCGACATCTCACCAGCAGTTTCCTGCAACTGGGTGCCGGTGCCATCGAGGGTCAGTTGCGAGAAACGTGCGGTCAGGGTCTGGGATTTTTCCAGCAGTTGGGTCAGGCGCGCCACGTCCTTGTCATCGGCGTTAGCCTGGAGCGTGGTCAAGGCCAGTACCGGCAGCAACAGCATGCGGATCAGACGCATGGGAGTCCTCATAACATTCGTGGGAGTGCGGGCGGCGCCAAAGGCACCACCCTTTTCATACTCGGGTCAGTCGCGCACCGGGCCCGGGGCCAGGACTTCACGCGAACCGTTGGTGTTCATGGACGTCACGACCCCGGCCATTTCCATGGCTTCGATCATGCGCGCGGCGCGGTTGTAGCCGATCTTCAGTTTGCGCTGAACCGCGGAAATGGAGGCGCGACGGCTTTCCAGCACGAACTGCACGGCTTCGTCGTACAGCGCGTCGGCCTCGGGATCGTCACCGTCGCCGCCACCACTGCTGCCTTCAAAGCCGCTGCCCGCCTCTTCGACGCCATTGAGGATGTCGTCGTTGTATTCCGGCGCGCCCCGCAGCTTCCAGGCTTCCACCACGCGGTGAACCTCATCGTCGGACACGAAAGCACCGTGAACACGAATCGGCAGGCTGGTGCCCGGTGGCATGTAGAGCATGTCACCGTGGCCGAGCAGTTGTTCGGCGCCGCCCTGGTCGATGATGGTCCGCGAGTCGATCTTGCTCGATACCTGGAACGCCATGCGGGTCGGGATGTTGGCCTTGATCAGACCGGTGATCACATCCACCGACGGACGCTGGGTCGCCAGGATCAAGTGAATACCGGCCGCACGCGCCTTTTGCGCGATACGGGCAATCAGTTCTTCAACCTTCTTGCCGACGATCATCATCATGTCGGCAAATTCGTCGACCACCACCACGATGGTCGGCAGCTTGCTCAGCAGCGGCGCTTCGTCGTGGATGCTTTCGCGCTTGTACAGCGGATCGCTCAACGGCTCGCCGGCGTCCTGGGCTTCCTTGACCTTGGCGTTGAAGCCCGACAGGTTTCGCACACCCATCTTGGCCATCAGCTTGTAGCGTCGCTCCATCTCGGCAACGCTCCAGCGCAGGGCGTTGGCGGCGTCCTTCATGTCGGTGACCACCGGGCACAGCAGGTGCGGAATGCCTTCGTAGATCGACAGCTCAAGCATTTTCGGGTCGATCATGATCAGCTTGGCGTCTTCCGGGCCGGACTTGAACAGGATCGACAGGATCATCGCGTTCACACCCACCGACTTACCGGAACCGGTGGTACCGGCCACCAGCAGGTGCGGCATCTTCGCCAGGTCAGTGATCACCGGCTTGCCGCCGATGTCGTGGCCCAGGGCCAGGGTGACCGGGGATTTGAAGTTGTCGTACTCGGGGGTCGACAACACCTCGGAGAAACGCACGATCTGCCGGTCTTCGTTGGGAATCTCGATACCGACCGTGGTCTTGCCCGGAATCACTTCCACCACGCGCACGCTGGTCACGGCCAGGGAGCGGGCAAGGTCTTTGGCCAGGTTTGAAATACGGCTGACCTTGACCCCGGCCGCCGGCTGGATCTCGTAACGGGTGATCACCGGGCCCGGGTGAATCGAATCCACCGTGACTTCGACGCCGAATTCCTTGAGCTTGATTTCCAGCAGGTGGCCAACCGCAGCCAGGGATTCAGGCGAGTAATTGAGCTGTTTCTTTTCCGCCGGGTCGAGAATCGAGATCGGCGGCAAGGTGCCTTCCACGGCGCTGTCGACGAACAGCGGCGCCTGCTTCTCTTTCTCGACGCGCTTGCTCGGCGCGGCGGGCTTTGGCGGCGCGGGCGCAATCACCGGCGGCACCTGCTTCTCACGCTCGGACATGTGCTTGCTCAGGGCTTGCTCACGTTCGATCAGGCGTTCCTTGACCTTGGCCTGCTCGCGCTTGTCGGTGACGGTCGGCGCGACCACTTCATCCATACGATCATCGACTTCACGCAACCGGGCAACCAGTTGTTTGCGCTCGGTACGGGCAGCCCACCAGCGATTGGCGGCGCCCTGGAACAGCTCGAACAGGTCGAGGGTGATTTTGCCGGTGATGTCCATCACCTTGAACCACGACAGATCGGTAAACACAGTCAGGCCGAACAGGAACAAGGCAATGAACAACAGCGTGCTGCCCTGGATATTCAGGGCGTTCCTGGCCAGTTCGCCGAGGCTTTCCCCCAGCGCGCCACCCGCACCGGCCGGCAGACCGGTCGCGGCATGAAAATGGATATGGGCCAGCGCGGCCCCCGACAGCACCAGGAACACCAGGCCGATCAGGCGCCAGGAGAACAGCCAACCGCTCCACTGCCACGGTTCGTGACGCTGGCGGAAGATCTGGTACGCCTTGACGGCCAGCAGCAACGGGAAGATGTAGGCGAAGTAACCCAGCACCATGAACAGGATATCGGCGCTGTAGGAGCCCGCTGGCCCGCCGAAGTTCTGCACATCGTCGATCTTGCTGTTATGACTCCAGCCCGGATCGTCCTTGCCGTAGGTCAACAAGGCCATCATCAAGAACAGGCACAAGGCACCGATGGCGATCAGCGCACCTTCCTTGAGTCGGTAGTGCAAGTGCTGGCGCCAGAGCGGTACGACGGCTGGTTTAGGTGCTGCGGTGGATTTCTTCAAAACGCTTCTTTTCCTGCGCCATGGGCGCGTCCATCTGGTGAATGTCTATAAAAACCGCGAAAAAACTGCCCAATCCAGGCAGGTAAAAAAGTTAACACGCGTTACCGGGACTACTTTTAACACTGCGCCCCGGTTTTTATAAACATGGCGCGCACTGAATATATGTAACACGCAGGGCATTGTACGGGTTTGTACGCACGACGCCATGCTTGAGACCCTTGGGTGTAGCATAGTCAAAAGCATATGACATGCTGTTCAATTTGAGCATGCATTCTCTTTTGTGACAAAGGCTTATGAGGTGTTTTTATGAGCGAAGCGAAGCATTCACGCCTGATCATCCTGGGCTCCGGCCCCGCCGGTTACAGCGCGGCCGTGTATGCCGCCCGCGCCAACCTCAAGCCCGTTGTCATTACCGGCATCCAGGCGGGTGGCCAGCTCACCACCACCGTCGAAGTGGATAACTGGCCAGGGGACGTTGAAGGCCTGACCGGGCCGGTGCTGATGGATCGCATGCAAAAACACGCCGAACGCTTTGCCACCGAGATCGTTTACGACCACATCCATACCGCCAAGTTGCAACAACGGCCGTTCGAGCTGATTGGCGATGGCGGAACCTACACCTGCGACGCACTGATCATTGCCACCGGCGCCAGCGCGCAATACCTGGGTCTGCCGTCGGAGGAAGCGTTTGCCGGCAAAGGAGTGTCGGCGTGCGCGACCTGTGATGGATTTTTCTATCGCAATCAGGTGGTTGCGGTGGTCGGCGGCGGCAATACGGCGGTCGAGGAAGCCTTGTACCTGTCGAACATCGCCAAGGAAGTGCACCTGATCCATCGGCGCGACAAGCTGCGCTCGGAGAAGATCCTCCAGGACAAACTCTTCGAAAAAGCCGCCAATGGCAATGTCCGCCTGCACTGGAACCAGAACCTGGACGAAGTGCTCGGCAATGCCAGCGGCGTGACCGGCGCCCGCCTGCGGGACAGCCACACCGGTGAAACCAAGGAGCTGACATTGGCCGGGGTGTTTATCGCCATCGGCCACAAACCCAACACCGACCTGTTCGCGGGCCAGCTGGAAATGCGCGACGGATATCTGCAGGTCAAGGGTGGCAGCGAAGGCGATGCCACCGCTACGGCGATTGCAGGGGTGTTTGCCGCCGGCGACGTGGCCGACCACGTTTATCGCCAGGCCGTTACATCTGCCGGGGCCGGTTGCATGGCGGCGCTGGACGCTGAAAAATACCTCGACGACATTCCAACCGTTTAAAGGCAAACTTTATGGCGGGCCAACACCCGCCACTGCCCTCCCCTTCTGCAAGCCTGGATGCCATGCTGACTTGGTTACAACGCAACACCTTGCATTTCCCACCGCTGGAAAAGGCCATGCGCGACCCCAACGGGCTTCTGGCTGCCGGTGGTGATCTGTCTGCCGATCGGCTGATCTCGGCTTATCGCCACGGCTGCTTCCCATGGTTTTCCGAAGGCCAGCCGATCCTCTGGTGGTCGCCGGACCCGCGTACCGTGCTGTTTCCCGACGAATTGCACATCTCGCGCAGTCTGAACAAACTGCTGCGCCAGCAACGCTATCAAGTGACCTTTGACCAGGACTTCGCTGCCGTCATCCGCGCCTGTGCAGCCCCCCGGGAGTACGCTGACGGCACGTGGATTACCGAGGCCATGCAGGACGCCTACATCGAGCTGCACAGGCGTGGACACGCGCACTCGGTGGAAGTGTGGGACGGGGACGAACTCGTGGGCGGGCTCTACGGCCTGGCAATGGGCCAGCTGTTTTTCGGCGAATCCATGTTCAGCCTCGCCGACAACGCCTCGAAATTCGGCTTTGCCACACTGGTGCGGCATCTGAAAGACTCGGGTTTTGTACTGATCGATTGCCAGATGCCCACCGACCACCTGCACAGCCTGGGCGCACGCGCCATTCCTCGCCGTGAATTTGCCAGCTATCTGGCCAGGCACCTGGACCAAGCCAACACCGCCACCTGGGTTTGCTGAGCGACTTTCTCCCGTGTGGCTTACACTTATTCAAAAGCATTATCCCGAGGGTTGATCATGACCGAGTTGGCGCGTTTGAAGTTCTATGCCACTCAGCCGCACTCTTGCAGTTATCTGCCCGAGGAGCAGGCCACAACCCTGTTTCTCGACCCTAGTCAGCCCATGGATGTGCATGTCTATGCAGACCTGTCGGAAATGGGGTTTCGTCGCAGTGGCGATCATCTCTATCGGCCGCATTGCCAGAATTGCAATGCCTGCGTTCCGGCGCGCATTCCCGTGGGGCAGTTCACGCCCAACCGGCAACAGAAACGCATCTTCAAGCGCAACGTGGATTTGCAGGTGCGCCCGGCCAGGCCCGGCTTCAATGAAGAGTACTTCGACCTTTACCAGCGCTATATCGAACAGCGTCACGCCGATGGCGACATGTATCCGCCGAGTCGCGACCAGTTCTCGACATTCCTGGTGCGGGACCTGCCGTTTTCCCGATTTTACGAGTTCCGCCTGAACGGCCAGCTTCTGGCCGTCGCCGTCACCGATTTACTGCCGAACGGTCTTTCGGCGGTCTACACCTTCTACGAACCGGCCGAAGAGCGCCGCAGCCTTGGGCGCTATGCAATCCTCTGGCAAATCGCCGAGGCCAGGCGGCTGGGGCTGGATGCGGTCTACCTCGGCTACTGGATCAAAAACTGCAAAAAAATGAACTACAAGACTCAATATCGCCCTATTGAGTTGCTGATTAATCAGCGCTGGGTGGTTCTAAACTAGAGCCGGCCCTAAACCCCTTGGCTTAAACCCCACTTTTCGGGCACAATGCACGCCGCTTTTGCCTGGCGCAGTTGCACCGGGCCATTCATTGGACACCGAGGGCTTTACTGCATGTCGAAAGAAGACAGCTTCGAAATGGAAGGCACTGTCGTCGACACCCTGCCCAACACCATGTTTCGTGTGGAGTTGGAAAATGGGCACGTCGTAACCGCGCACATCTCCGGCAAGATGCGCAAGAACTACATCCGTATTCTTACCGGCGACAAAGTGCGCGTAGAGCTGACTCCCTATGACTTGAGCAAAGGGCGCATCACTTACCGCGCCCGTTAATCAAGTCAATACAAGACGCCCGGCTCATGCCGGGCGTTTTTGTTTGCCTGCGATTTAGCTGCCGCACGCTGCCCTTGTAGGAGCTGCCGAAGGCTGCGATCTTTTGATCTTAAAAACAAAATCAAAAGATCGCAGCCTTCGGCAGCTCCTACAGACAGCAAAAAGGCGCCAATTGGCGCCTTTTTGCTTTATTGCGGTTTAACGTCAGGCCATCTCGGCCGTGGTCTCGAACTCGAAGGTCAGCTCACCATCCTTGATGTCGATGTGTACCACACCGCCATGCTCGGCCAGTTCGCCAAAGAGAATCTCCTCCGCCAGCGGACGCTTGATCTTGTCCTGGATCAGGCGAGCCATTGGGCGAGCCCCCATCGCCGCGTCATAGCCACCTTCGGCCAGCCAGTTGCGGGCTGCATCGGTGACCTCCAGCAACACACGCTTGTCTTCCAGTTGCGCCTGAAGCTCGGTAAGGAACTTGTCCACCACGCTCTTGATGACCTCATGACTGAGGCGACCAAACTGGATGATGGTGTCCAGACGATTGCGGAATTCCGGCGTGAAGCTCTTCTTGATCACTTCCATCGCATCGGACGAGTGATCCTGATAGGTGAAACCGATCGAAGCGCGGGCTGCGGTCTCGGCACCGGCGTTGGTCGTCATGATGACGATCACGTTGCGGAAATCCGCCTTGCGCCCGTTGTTATCGGTCAGCGTACCGTGGTCCATGACCTGCAGCAGCAGGTTGAAGACTTCCGGATGCGCCTTCTCGATCTCATCGAGCAACAGCACGCAGTGTGGCTGCTTGGTGATGGCTTCGGTCAGCAGACCGCCCTGATCGAACCCGACATAGCCTGGAGGCGCACCGATCAGACGCGATACGGTGTGGCGCTCCATGTACTCGGACATGTCGAAACGAATCAGCTCGACACCCAGGGCCTTGGCCAACTGACGCGCCGCTTCGGTTTTACCGACACCGGTAGGCCCTGCGAACAGGAACGAACCGACAGGCTTGTCAGGGGACTTGAGGCCGGCACGGGACAGCTTGATCGCGGTAGCCAGCGAGTCGATCGCGGCGTCCTGACCGAACACGGTCAACTTCAGGTCACGCTCGAGGTTACGCAGCAGTTCCTTGTCGGAGCTGGTGACGTGTTTTGGCGGAATCCGCGCGATTTTCGCGACGATATCCTCGACTTGCGGCACTTCGATGCGCTTCACACGCTTCTCGACCGGTTGCAGGCGCTGGTAGGCACCCGCCTCGTCGATGACGTCGATGGCCTTGTCCGGCATGTGACGGTCATTGATGTAGCGCGAAGCCAGTTCGGCAGCCGCGCGCAGGGCTTCATCACTGTATTCGATATTGTGATGGCTTTCGAAACGCCCTTTCAGGCCACGCAGAATGCCAATGGTGTCTTCCACCGAAGGCTCCGACACATCGACCTTCTGGAAGCGCCGGGCCAAGGCACGGTCCTTCTCGAAGATGCCGCGGAATTCCTGGAAGGTGGTCGAACCGATGCAACGGATATCACCGGACGACAGCAGCGGCTTGAGCAGGTTCGAGGCATCCATGACGCCACCGGACGCGGCACCCGCACCAATGATGGTGTGGATCTCGTCGATGAACAGGATCGCCTGCGGACGTTTTTTCAGTTCATTGAGCAACGCCTTGAAGCGCTTCTCGAAATCGCCACGGTACTTGGTACCGGCCAGCAAGGCACCCAGGTCGAGGGAGTAAACCACACTGTTGGCCAGCAGGTCCGGCACCTGGTTGTCGACAATGCGCTTGGCCAGGCCTTCGGCAATCGCGGTTTTACCCACGCCCGCCTCGCCCACCAGCAGCGGATTGTTCTTGCGGCGACGCGCCAGGATCTGCGCGACACGCTCGACTTCCAGCTCACGACCTACCAACGGATCGATGCGACCCTGGCGCGCGAGTTCGTTGAGGTTGCTGGCATAAGCATCCAGGGGATTGCCCGAGGAAGAAGACTCACCGCCCTCGTCGTCCTGCATATCTTGCTCACCTTCAGAGTGATCGCCATGCCCCGGCACCTTGGAAATGCCATGGGCGATGTAGTTGACGACATCTATACGGGCAACGCTCTGCTGTTTCAGCAGGAACACCGCCTGACTCTCTTGCTCACTGAAGATCGCGACCAGCACATTGGCACCAGTCACTTCGCGTTTGCCCGAGCTCTGTACGTGAAACACAGCACGTTGCAGTACACGCTGGAAGCCCAGGGTTGGCTGGGTTTCGCGATCCTCGTCATGCACGGGAATCAATGGCGTGGTGGAGTCGATGAACTCCTGCAGGTCATGCTTGAGTTTGTCGAGGTTTGCGCCGCACGCACGCAGAACGGTGGCGGCAGCCTCATTGTCCAATAGGGCCAGCAAGAGGTGTTCGACAGTCATGAACTCATGACGCTTCGAACGAGCTTCCTTGAAGGCAAGATTGAGGGTGACTTCGAGCTCGCGGTTTAACATAGCTTCACCTCATACCCAAGTGGTCGGCGATTAACCGTCCTTCTCGATTTCACAGAGTAGCGGATGCTGGCTTTCCCTGGCGTACTGGTTGACCTGCATGGCCTTGGTCTCGGCGATGTCGCGGGTAAACACTCCACATACTGCCCGTCCTTCTGTATGGACGGCCAGCATGACCTTGGTCGCCAGCTCGCGATTCAGGTTAAAAAACACCTCGAGCACTTCGACGACGAAATCCATCGGTGTGTAGTCATCATTGAACAAAACCACCTTGTACATCGGCGGCGCCTGTAGTGCAGGCTTTGCCTCCTGAACAGCAATGCCTGCGGAATCGTCGTCGTGTGCCCCCGGCTGATCTTTTTGAAGAACCGGGCGATCCTGATTGAATGTTAGTCGAATCTGGCTGATTGCATGCATGGAAAGAAAGGTTCGTCAGTTGTTCAAATACAGTGGTGGGGGCGGCTATCAGCGATTTCAACTCCGACTGCCGGGTCAGCTTGACTATCGGCAAAAGGGTGTTACAACCAATAGAGCCCACAGTGGGTAAAAAAGGTCCGCGGAGTCAATCTTATTTACAGATTCGACTGCGGATGTACTGGATGATACTCCAGTGATGGAGTCTGTTGCAGAGGGAGTTGGGTATGGCTGTCGGCAAGGTGAAGTGGTTCAACAATGCCAAGGGTTACGGATTCATCAACGAGGAAGGCAAGACAGAAGATCTGTTTGCCCACTACTCAGCCATTAAAATGGATGGTTATAAAACCCTGAAAGCCGGGCAAGCTGTCGTATTCGATATCATCCAGGGCCCCAAGGGCCTGCACGCGGTCAACATCGGGAACCCGGTGGACGCTTCAAAAGCGACGGAATCCACCCCGCAACAGACCGTTACAGTGTAAGCCCACACCGTCATTGCGACATAAAAAAACCGCCTGGTTCAATCTCTCGAATCAGGCGGTTTTTTGTGTGCCAGCGTTTTCTTACATGTGCGAGATCAGCGCATCGCCGAAGCCGGAAGACGACACCAACTTGGCACCTTCCATCAGGCGCTCGAAGTCATAGGTCACGGTCTTGGCGGAAATCGCGCCGTTGGTGCCCTTGATGATCAGGTCGGCCGCTTCGGTCCAGCCCATGTGGCGCAGCATCATTTCAGCGGACAGGATCAGCGAACCCGGGTTGACCTGGTCCTTGCCTGCGTACTTCGGCGCAGTACCGTGGGTGGCTTCGAACATGGCCACGGTGTCGGACAGGTTGGCACCCGGCGCGATACCGATACCGCCCACTTCCGCCGCCAGGGCGTCGGAGAGGTAGTCGCCGTTCAGGTTCAGGGTCGCGATCACATCGTACTCGGCCGGGCGCAACAGGATCTGCTGGAGCATGGCGTCGGCGATGGCATCCTTGACGATGACGTTCTTGCCGGTTTTCGGGTTCTTGAACTGCATCCACGGACCGCCGTCGAGCAGGGTCGCGCCGAACTCTTCAGCCGCCACTTCGTAGGCCCATTCCTTGAAGGCACCTTCGGTGAACTTCATGATGTTGCCTTTGTGCACGATGGTCAGCGAATCGCGATCATTATCGACCACATATTGCAGGGCCTTGCGTGCCAGACGCTTGGTGCCTTGCAGGGACACCGGCTTGACGCCGATACCGCAGTTCTCGTCGAAACGGATCTTGGTAACGCCCATTTCTTCTTTCAGGAACTTGATGACCTTGGTGGCTTCCGGCGTACCGGCCTTCCACTCGATGCCCGCGTAGATGTCTTCGGAGTTCTCGCGGAAAATGGTCATGTCGACATCGCCAGGCTTTTTCACCGGGCTAGGCACGCCTTCGAACCAGCGCACCGGGCGCAGGCAGACGTACAGGTCGAGTTGCTGGCGCAGGGCCACGTTCAGGGAACGGATGCCGCCACCGACCGGAGTGGTCAGCGGGCCCTTGATGGAAACCACGTAATCCTTGACCGCGTCCAGGGTTTCCTGAGGCAGCCAGGTGTCCTGATCGTAAACCTGAGTCGCTTTCTCCCCGGCGTACACCTCCATCCAGGAAATCTTGCGCTCGCCGCCGTAAGCCTTCTTAACGGCAGCATCGACAACCTTGATCATGACCGGGCTGATGTCGACGCCAATGCCGTCGCCTTCGATGAAGGGGATGATCGGGTTATTAGGAACATTGAGAGAATGGTCTGCATTGACGGTGATTTTGTCGCCGACGGCTGGAACCTGAATCTTCTTGTAACCCATGCTGAACTCCATTGATTGGATTGAACATCTGGCTTGGTTCGAGCGTAACCCAGTTGAATCGGCGCGCAAACCCTATGTTCCATCGATCTGGCGCAAAGCCTTGCAACTCGTGCGCTACAAGCCTGAAAGCAAAGGGAAAAGCGCCAAAACCAAGCACGACGTGTGACCTTACGCCCTGCTCGCCCCTGCGACCTTTAGACCAATGGACGACATTCGTTGCATATGAACCATCGGCAGATTGCCAGCTACCTATGTATAATGCCGCCCGCTGACCACAGGGTCACGACGGCTGAAGTGCTCTACGACGAGACTTTCCGCCCGGCAAGCCGGCCTGTTATCGCAGTCCGGCTACTTGACGCCCTACTGATGCACCCAACATCACAGCAACGAAACCTCGATATTCGGCTCATGGATGACTTTGAACGAACGCGCTTACCCGGCGCCCTCGAGTTTCTGCGCACGCTTTAGCAAAGAAGAGAGAGTTAATCCGAATATGCCCACCCGCTCGAAGATCATCTATACCTTCACCGACGAAGCTCCTGCCCTCGCCACCTATTCACTGTTGCCTATCGTAGAGGCGTTCACCGCCTCGGCTGATATCGCCGTTGAAACCCGCGATATCTCTCTTGCAGGGCGCATCCTGGCCAGCTTCCCCGAGCAACTGGGTGACAAAGCCGTAGCCGACCACCTCGCCGAACTGGGCGCCCTGGCCGTTACGCCTGAAGCCAACATCATCAAGCTACCGAACATCAGCGCTTCGGTTCCACAACTGCAAGCCGCGATCAAAGAGCTGCAAGCCCAGGGCTATGCACTTCCGGACTACCCCGAGACCGTCACCAGCGACGCCGACAAAGTAGCCAAGGCGCGTTACGACAAGATCAAGGGCAGCGCCGTGAACCCGGTCCTGCGTGAAGGCAACTCCGACCGCCGCGCTCCGTTGTCGGTCAAGAACTACGCACGCAAGCACCCGCACAAAATGGGCGCGTGGGCCAAGGACTCCAAGTCCCACATCGCGCACATGGGCACCGGCGATTTCTACGGCAGCGAAAAAGCCGCCCTGATCGACGCCGCTGACGCCGTGAAAATCGAACTGATCGCTCAAGACGGCACTGCTACCGTCCTGAAAGAAAAGACCAGCGTACAAGCCGGTGAGATCCTCGATTGCGCGGTACTGAGCAAAAACGCCCTGCGCAGCTTCATCGCGGCCGAAATCGAAGACGCCAAGGCACAAGGCGTGCTGCTGTCGGTTCACCTGAAAGCCACCATGATGAAGGTCTCCGACCCGATCATGTTCGGCCAGATCGTTGCCGAGTTCTATAAAGACGCACTGGCCAAGCACGCTGACGTGTTGGCACAGATCGGCTTCAACCTGAACAACGGCATCGGCGACCTGTACGCTCGCATCAAGGCCCTGCCTGCTGAACAGCAAGCGGCCATCGAAGCTGACATCCAGGCGGTCTACGCCGTTCGCCCTTCCCTGGCGATGGTCAACTCCGACAAAGGCATCACCAACCTGCACGTGCCGAGCGACGTGATCGTCGACGCCTCGATGCCTGCGATGATCCGTGACTCCGGCAAGATGTGGGGCACCGACGGCCAGTTGCACGACACCAAGGCCGTGATCCCGGATCGCTGCTACGCCACCATCTACCAGGCCGTGATCGAAGATTGCAAAGCCAACGGTGCGTTCGATCCGACCACCATGGGCAGTGTGCCGAACGTTGGCCTGATGGCGAAGAAAGCCGAAGAGTACGGCTCCCACGACAAGACTTTCCAGATCAAGGCTGACGGCGTTGTTCGCGTCACCGACGGCAAGGGCAACCTACTGATGGAACAGGCTGTTGAAGCCAGCGACATCTTCCGCATGTGCCAGACCAAAGACGCGCCGATCCAGGACTGGGTCAAGCTGGCCGTCAACCGTGCTCGCGCAAGCGCGACCCCGGCGATCTTCTGGCTGGACCCGATGCGCGCCCACGACGGCGTAGTGATCGAGAAGGTTCAGGCTTACCTGAAGGATCACGACACTGCCGGCCTGGACATCCAGATCATGGCGCCGGTCGACGCAATGAAGTACACCCTGCAGCGCACCCGCGCCGGCAAGGACACCATCTCGGTGACCGGCAACGTACTGCGCGACTACCTGACCGACCTGTTCCCGATCATGGAACTGGGCACCAGCGCCAAGATGCTGTCGATCGTGCCGCTGATGAACGGCGGTGGCCTGTTCGAAACCGGCGCTGGCGGTTCGGCTCCGAAGCACGTTCAGCAGCTGCTGGAAGAGAACTTCCTGCGCTGGGATTCGCTGGGTGAATTCCTGGCCCTGGCCGCGTCCCTGGAACACCTGGGCGTGACCTACAACAATCCAAAGGCGCTGGTCCTGGCCAAGACCCTGGACCAGGCCACCGGCCAGTTCCTGGACAACAACAAGTCGCCATCGCGCAAAGTCGGCAACATCGACAACCGCGGCAGCCACTTCTACCTGGCGCTGTACTGGGCCCAGGCCCTGGCTGCCCAGACCGAAGACGCTGCACTGCAAGCGCAGTTCGCGACCCTGGCCAAGACCCTGACCGAGAACGAGGCGACCATCGTTGCCGAACTCAACGCCGTCCAGGGCAAGCCAGTGGACATCGGCGGCTACTACCACGCCGACGCCGAGCTGATCAGCAAGGCCATGCGCCCAAGCGCTACCTTCAACGCGGCAGTTGCTGCGCTGGTTTAAGGTTGTAAGGGAACACCACAAACCCCGGCCCTGTGCCGGGGTTTGTGTTTCTGGCGACGATCAAAAGATCGCAGCCTTCGGCAGCTCCTACACCGATCCTTGTAGGAGCTGCCGAAGGCTGCGATCTTGGCAATTCCGAATACACCGAAGACCTTACCGAGGAAAACTGATGGACTGGAAACCCCACATCACCGTCGCCACCATCGTCGAGGACAACGGCCGCTTCCTGATGGTCGAAGAACACAAGGCCGGTCGCAACGTGCTCAACCAGCCTGCAGGTCATCTGGACCCGAACGAGACCCTGATTGAAGCCGCCGTGCGCGAAACCCTCGAGGAAACCGGCTGGGACGTCGAGCCCACCGGCGTGCTGGGGATTTATCTGTATACCGCCCCGAGCAACGGCGTGACCTACCAGCGGGTCTGCTTTATCGCCAAACCACTGAAACACCACCCGGATTATCAACTGGACGACGGCATCGTCGGCGCCAAGTGGTTGACCCGCGAGGAATTAATCGAGCAACGCGACAACTGGCGCAGCGAGCTGATCATCCGTTGCATCGACGACTATCTGGCAGGCCAACACTTCGACCTCGAATTGATCCGACCTTCTCTTTAGCCATGCAGGCCCGAGCCTGATAGAATCGCGTCCTTTTTCAAGACACTCATTGAATCCCTATGCGTGATCCAGCCCCTTCTGACACACAAAAGAAGCGCGTCATTGTCGGCATGTCCGGCGGCGTGGACTCTTCCGTTTCCGCCCTCCTGCTGATCGAGCAAGGCTATGAGGTGGAAGGCCTGTTCATGAAGAACTGGGAAGAAGACGATGGAACGGAATATTGCACCGCCATGGATGACCTGGCGGACGCCCAGGCCGTGTGCGACAAGATTGGCATCAAGCTGCACACCGCCAACTTCGCCGCCGAGTACTGGGACAACGTGTTCGAGCATTTCCTGGCCGAATACAAGGCCGGACGCACGCCGAACCCGGACATCCTGTGCAACCGCGAAATCAAGTTCAAGGCGTTCCTCGACTACGCCATGGTGCTTGGCGCCGACCTGATCGCCACCGGCCACTACGTGCGTCGCCGCGACATCGATGGCCGCACCGAACTGCTCAAGGGCCTGGACCCGAACAAGGACCAGAGCTACTTCCTGCACGCCGTCGGCGGTGAACAGATCGCCAAGACCCTGTTCCCGGTCGGCGAACTGGAAAAACCACAAGTGCGCGCCATTGCCGAGAAATACGAGCTGGCGACCGCGAAGAAAAAGGACTCCACCGGGATCTGCTTTATCGGCGAACGCCGCTTCAGCGACTTCCTCAAGCAGTACCTGCCGGCGCAACCGGGCGAGATCAAAACCACCGAAGGTGAAATCATCGGCCGCCACCACGGCCTGATGTACCACACCATCGGTCAGCGTCAGGGCCTGGGTATTGGCGGCCTGAAAGACGCCAGCGATGAGCCGTGGTACGTGCTGATCAAGGACCTGGAACACAACGAGCTGATCGTTGGCCAAGGCAATGATCACCCGTGGCTGTTCTCCCGCGCCCTGCTCGCTTCCGATATCTACTGGGTCAACCCGGTCGACCTGAGCCAGCCACGCAAGCTGACCGCCAAGGTTCGTTATCGCCAGAGCGACCAGCCGTGCACCCTGGAAAAAACCGCCACCGGTTATCGCGCGACCTTCGATGATCCGCAGCGCGCGGTCACCCCAGGCCAGTCCGTGGTGTTCTACGACGGTGAAATCTGCCTCGGCGGCGGCGTGATTGAAGTAGCCGAGCCGTGGACGAGCAAGGGCCAGGCCCTATGAACCCGATTCAGGAGCAACTGACGGCACTGGGCGGCGTGTTTCTCGCCGCGGTGCTGGTGGACAGGATCGCCAAGACCGGCCAGACCAACGAAGCCGGCCTGACCTGCATGCTCGGCAGCCTGCTGATCCGCGACCCCAAGGACACCCTGGAAGTCTACGGCGGCGACGACATCAACCTGCGTGAAGGTTACCGCGCACTGATCGGCGCCCTCGAACGCGACCCAAGTGCCCTGCAGCGCGAGCCATTGCGTTATGCCCTGGCCATGCTCGGCCTTGAGCGCCAGCTGGCCAAGCGCAACGACATGCTCGACGTGATCGGCAAGCGCCTGCCGCAGATCCAGTCCCAGGTCGAACACTTCGGCCCGGCCCACGAAAACGTGGTCGCCGCCTGCGGCGCGCTGTATCAGGACACCCTGAGCACCCTGCGCCAACGCATCCAGGTGCACGGCGACATGCGCAACCTGCAACAACCGAGCAATGCCTCGAAAATTCGTGCCCTGCTGCTGGCAGGCATTCGTTCGGCGCGCCTTTGGCGGCAATTGGGCGGTCATCGCTGGCAGCTGGTGATCAGTCGCCGCAAATTGCTCAAAGAGCTTTACCCCTTGATGCGTAACGAATAACCCGCATCGACAGATACGAACTCAGCAATACGCGTAATACGCCGGTCAGTTGGCGACGGACCGGCGGATTTTTTCATGTATGATACGCGCCCCATTTCGTTGCCCGACTGTCCGAGAACACCCCATGCAGCTTTCTTCGCTCACTGCGGTTTCCCCTGTTGACGGCCGCTACGCCGGCAAAACCCAGGCCCTGCGCCCAATTTTCAGCGAGTACGGCCTGATCCGTGCCCGCGTCCTGGTTGAAGTGCGCTGGCTCCAGCGCCTGGCCGCTCACCCTGCCATCAGTGAAGTGCCGGCGTTCTCCGCCGAAGCCAACGCTGTGCTCAACACCCTGGCGGAAAACTTCTCTCTGGAGCACGCCGAGCGCGTCAAAGAGATCGAGCGCACCACCAACCACGACGTCAAGGCCATCGAATACCTGCTCAAAGAGCAAGCGGCCAAGCTGCCGGAACTGGCCAAGGTCAGCGAGTTCATCCACTTTGCCTGCACCAGCGAGGACATCAACAACCTGTCCCACGCCCTGATGCTGCGCGAAGGCCGCGATGACGTGATGCTGCCGCTGATGCGCCAGACCGCCAACGCCATCCGCGAACTGGCGATCCGCTTCGCCGACGTGCCGATGCTGTCGCGCACCCACGGTCAGCCGGCCTCGCCGACCACCCTGGGCAAAGAACTGGCGAACGTGGTTTACCGCCTGGAGCGCCAGATCGCTCAAGTCGCTGCCGTTCCGCTGCTGGGCAAGATCAACGGCGCCGTCGGCAACTACAACGCCCACCTGTCGGCCTACCCTGAGATCGACTGGGAAGCCAACGCCCGCGCCTTCATCGAAGACGAATTGGGCCTGGGCTTCAACCCGTACACCACGCAGATCGAACCGCACGACTACATTGCCGAGCTGTTCGACGCGATCGCCCGTTTCAACACCATCCTGATCGACTTCGACCGCGACATCTGGGGCTACATCTCCCTGGGTTATTTCAAACAGCGCACCATCGCTGGCGAAATCGGTTCGTCGACCATGCCACACAAGGTCAACCCGATCGACTTCGAAAACTCCGAAGGCAATCTGGGTATCGCCAACGCGTTGTTCCAGCACCTGGCGAGCAAGCTGCCGATCTCCCGCTGGCAGCGCGACCTGACCGACTCCACCGTACTGCGCAACCTCGGTGTCGGCTTCGCCCACAGCGTGATCGCGTACGAAGCCAGCCTCAAGGGCATCAGCAAGCTTGAGCTCAACGAGCAGAAGATTGCCGCTGACCTGGACGCCTGCTGGGAAGTATTGGCCGAGCCGATCCAGACCGTGATGCGTCGCTACAACATCGAAAACCCGTACGAAAAGCTGAAAGAACTGACCCGCGGCAAGGGCATCAGCCCAGAAGCGCTGCAGACTTTCATCGACGGCCTGGACATGCCAGCCGCCGCCAAGGCCGAGTTGAAATTGCTCACCCCGGCCAACTACATCGGCAACGCTGTAGAACAAGCCAAGCGCATCTGATCGACCGCTAGACCCTTTATAAGACGCCCGGCCGCGCCGGGCGTTTTTATTCCCGTCTGAAAAGTGCATTTTTTCAATAGGTTACACATGAATCCTGATATTCCTCTTCAACTTCTGGGCGGCATCACGGCACGGGAATTCCTGCGCGACTACTGGCAGAAAAAGCCGCTGCTGATCCGTCAGGCCATTCCTGATTTCGAAAGCCCGATCGACGCCGACGAACTGGCCGGCCTGGCGCTGGAAGAAGAAGTCGAATCGCGACTGATCATCGAGAATGGCGAGCGTCCGTGGGAACTGCGTCGCGGCCCGTTCGCCGAAGATGAATTCAGCAAGCTGCCTGAAACTGACTGGACCCTGCTGGTTCAAGCCGTGGATCAGTTCGTCCCGGAAGTCAGCGAACTGCTGGAAAATTTCCGCTTTCTGCCAAGCTGGCGCATCGACGACGTGATGATCAGCTACGCCGCACCGGGTGGCAGCGTCGGTCCGCACTTCGACAACTACGACGTGTTCCTGCTGCAAGGCCACGGCAAGCGCAACTGGAAGATCGGCCAGATGTGCAACACCGAGAGCCCGATGCTGGCCCACGCCGACCTGCGCATCCTCTCCGAATTCGAAGCCACCGATGAATGGGTGCTGGAACCGGGCGACATGCTCTACCTGCCACCGCGCCTGGCCCATTGCGGCGTTGCCGTTGATGAATGCATGACCTACTCGGTCGGCTTCCGCGCACCGAGCGCCGCTGAAGTGCTGACCCACTTCACCGACTTCCTCAGCCAGTTCCTGTCGGACGAAGAACGCTACACCGACGCCGACGCCTTGCCGACTGCCGACCCTCACCAGATCCAGCGTGACGCACTCGACCGCCTCAAAGGCTTGCTGGCCGAGCACATGAGCGACGAGCGCCTGCTGCTGACCTGGTTCGGCCAGTTCATGACCGAGCCACGCTACCCGGAACTGGTGGTGGGCCCGGAAGAGGTCGAAGAAGAAGACTTCATGTCCGCCCTGGAACAAGGCGCGATCCTGATTCGCAACCCGAGCGCACGCCTGGCGTGGTCTGAAGTCGATGACGACCTGCTGCTGTTCGCCAGCGGCCAAAGCCGTTACCTGCCGGGCAAACTGCGCGAACTGCTGAAGATGATCTGCGCCGCCGACGCGCTGCACGCCGACAACCTTGGCGACTGGCTAAGCGACGAAGACGGTCGTGGCCTGCTGTGCGAACTGGTCAAGCAAGGAAGCCTGGGGTTTGCCGATGAATAAGATTCACGTACGTGTCGCAGACTGGCAAAAGGACAACGCCGAGATCCGGCGCATTCGTGAGACGGTTTTCGTTGCCGAGCAATCCGTTCCGCCAGAACTGGAATGGGACGCCGATGACATTGATGCAGTGCATTTCCTCGCTTACGAAGGCGACTTTCCAATCGGCACCGCCCGCCTGCTGCCCGACGGCCACGTCGGCCGGGTGTCGGTACTCAAGGACTGGCGCGGCCTGAAAGTCGGTGATGCACTGATGCAAGCGGTCATCGCAGAGGCCGAAGAGCGCGGACTCAAGCAGCAGATGCTCAGCGCTCAGGTACAAGCCACGGCATTCTATGAGCGCCTGGGCTTTCACCTGGTCAGTGAGGAGTTCCTTGAAGCCGGGATTCCGCATGTGGACATGGTCCGCCATTCGGCCTGAGAGGTGCCCCTTTCGCGAGCAAGCCCGCTCCCACAAGGTTCACGCTGAACCTGTGGGAGCGGGCTTGCTCCGGGCGGCGTTCCGACGAAGAGGCCAGAAAGCACGCCACAAAACGCCCCGACATCGCACGATGCCGGGGCGTTTTGCTGTCTACGATTCAACTAGCGCCACGCCAGGCCGACAAACTGGCAATATCAAGCTTCAGAACGCGGAGATAACGGACATGTCCCTACGCACCCTGCTCACCACCTTGCTGCTCGGTTGCAGTTTTTCGGTGATGGCAGCCACAGAAATTGTGCCCCTCAAGTACCACACCAGCGCCGACCTGCTGCCGGTGGCGCAGGACTTCATCGGCAAGGACGGACAGGTCAGCGCCTACGGCAATCAACTCATCGTCAACGCCGATCAGCGCAAGATCGACGAACTTAAAGCCCTTCTTTCGCAACTCGACACCGCACCCAAGCGCCTGCTGATCACCGTCGACACCAGCGACAACAACTTCCAGGGTGACCAGGGTCATTCGGTGAACGGCGCCAAGCCAAGCCAGGCCCGCATCATCAACTACAGCACCGACAGCCGCGACGGCGGCATCCAGCAAGTGCAGGCCAGCGAAGGCGCACCGGCGCTGATCCAGGTCGGCCAGAGCGTGCCGCTGACCAGTGCGCAGACCGACTCCTACGGCGACCTGCGCAGCCAGACCGAATACCGCAACGTCACCCAGGGCTTCTACGTCACGGCAAACGTCACCGGCGACATCGTTCACCTGTCGATCAGCACCAACCGTGACCGCATGAGCCAGGAACGTCCTGATGTAGTGAACGTACAAAGCACCGACACAACCGTCACCGGCCACCTCGGTGAATGGATCCTGCTGGCCGGGGTCAACGGCCAGACCCAGGCCGACAAACAGGGCCAGACCCGCAGCTACTCGACCCAGAGCCGCAACGACATGACATTGCGGGTGAAAGTCGACACCCTGGACTAAAGCACCAAAAACTGACTGACGAGTCGTATTAGACCAAAGATGTAGTGCCTGAAAAAAAGCACTACAAAACGTTTGACGAGCCAAAAAAGCAAAGGCATGATGGCCTCGCTCCCGCTAATCAGAGGCCCTGGCAAGGGCCTTCGAGGCGATGTTCGCACCTACCCCGCGAACCGCTTCGTGTCTGTACCGCCCACAAGGTGTGTTTGACGAGGTTGTCGACTGGAACGAAGTTGTCCCGAGGGACGGAAGCGTAATAGGTAACCCGGCACCACACTGATGTTCGCACCAAGGCCCACGACGCCCGAATGCGCCCGCAGTCCGCCTTTACCTGCTCACTTCCCCTCGAGCCGATCGTTCATCCCGTCGCCCTCCCCGCCGAACCCGACTTGACCGCTTAAGCTTCTGGTCAGCGAGCGCAGGAATTTTCCACCGCAGAACAACTTTTCATAAAGACGCGACGAGGTTTATCTCCCATGGCACTGACACGCGAACAGCAAATTGCAGCCCTCGAAAAAGACTGGGCTGAAAACCCGCGCTGGAAAGGCGTGACACGCACTTACTCCGCTGCTGACGTCGTCCGCCTGCGTGGCTCGGTTCAACCTGAGCACACCTTTGCAAAAATGGGCGCCGAGAAGCTGTGGAACCTGGTGACCCAGGGTGCCAAGCCAGCCTTCCGTCCTGAGAAAGATTTCGTCAACTGCATGGGCGCCCTGACCGGCGGCCAGGCTGTACAACAAGTCAAGGCCGGCATCCAGGCGATCTACCTGTCTGGCTGGCAAGTGGCTGCGGACAACAACTCCGCCGAATCGATGTACCCGGACCAGTCGCTGTACCCGGTGGACTCGGTTCCAACCGTGGTCAAGCGCATCAACAACTCGTTCCGTCGTGCCGACCAGATCCAGTGGAAAGCCGGCAAGAACCCGGGCGACGACGGCTACATCGACTACTTCGCGCCTATCGTTGCTGACGCCGAAGCCGGTTTCGGCGGCGTACTGAACGCTTACGAGTTGATGAAGAGCATGATCGAAGCAGGCGCCGCCGGCGTTCACTTCGAAGACCAACTGGCTTCCGTGAAAAAATGCGGCCACATGGGCGGCAAGGTACTGGTTCCTACCCAGGAAGCCGTACAGAAGCTGACCGCTGCCCGCCTGGCTGCTGACGTTGCCGGTACTCCGACCATCATCCTGGCCCGTACCGACGCTAACGCAGCTGACCTGCTGACTTCGGACTGCGACCCGTACGACCAGCCATTCGTGACTGGCGAACGTACCCAGGAAGGCTTCTACAAAGTGCGCGCCGGTCTGGACCAGGCCATCGCTCGCGGCCTGGCCTACGCTCCGTACGCCGACCTGATCTGGTGCGAAACCGCCAAGCCGGACCTGGACGAAGCTCGTCGCTTCGCCGAAGCGATCAAGAAGGAATACCCGGACCAACTGCTGTCGTACAACTGCTCGCCTTCCTTCAACTGGAAGAAAAACCTGGACGACGCGACCATCGCCAAGTTCCAGCGCGAACTGTCCGCCATGGGTTACAAGCACCAGTTCATCACCCTGGCCGGCATTCACAACATGTGGCACAGCATGTTCAACCTGGCGCACGACTACGCCCGCAACGACATGACTGCCTACGTGAAGCTGCAAGAGCAGGAATTCGCTGACGCTTCGAAGGGCTACACCTTCGTGGCTCACCAGCAGGAAGTGGGCACCGGCTACTTCGACGACATGACCACCGTGATCCAGGGTGGCTCGTCCTCGGTAACCGCACTGACCGGTTCGACCGAAGAAGAACAGTTCCACTGATCTGCTTCGCCTGAGTCAACGGCCGTTGCGGACTGATTAGAAACCGCAACGCCGCCCATCTGACGCCCCGACTGGTTCGGGGCGTTTTTTTGTGCGCGTTTTCCCAAACACCGCCACCCCCTGTAGGAGCTGACGAGTGAAACGAGGCTGCGATCTTTCAAAGGCAAGATCAAAAGATCGCAGCCTCGTTTCACTCGTCAGCTCCTACAGTAACGCGCATATAAGGCAACTTTCTGCGCACTTGCGGAATAAACAGTTTAAAAACCACCACAAACAATATTGATTATCATTTAGCATCAACTATGTTCGTTACATTCCCTACAAAACATAATTGACGAAATGCCGGCTAATGCCCACGGGCCAAGGGCCACAGGGCTTTTGAGGCTCGCTATGTCCTTATTCCTATAATAAATTTCGCTATAGGAATTTTACTTGCCGGGTGTTTAGCCATAAAATCAGCGGGATTGATTGCTGCGACATATCGTCACTGCTTTTGTTTCTTTTCAAGCTCAGAGACCTTTGCTCTCTGTTAAGGATTACCAGCATGCCCGAAGCGACAGGACTCATGGCCCATAACTGGGGCTTTGCCATTTTCCTTCTAGGCGTCGTCGGCCTCTGTGCCTTCATGCTGGGCGTCTCCAGCCTCCTCGGGTCAAAAGCCTGGGGCCGCAGCAAAAACGAACCGTTCGAGTCCGGCATGCTACCTACAGGTGGCGCCCGCTTGCGGCTCTCAGCCAAATTCTATCTGGTCGCGATGTTGTTCGTGATCTTCGATATTGAAGCCCTCTTTCTCTTTGCATGGTCTGTGTCCGTCCGCGAAAGCGGCTGGACCGGATTCGTCGAAGCTCTCGTTTTCATAGCAATTCTGTTGGCAGGTCTTGTCTACCTATTCCGAGTGGGCGCCCTTGACTGGGCTCCGGAAGCTCGGCGCAAGCGGCAAGCGAAGCTGAAACAATGAGGCTTTGGCAATGCAATACAATCTCACCAGGATCGACCCCGATGCTCCTAACGAGCAGTATCCGATTGGCCAGCGGGAAACCGTTTCCGATCCGTTAGAAGATCAAGTCCACAAAAACATTTTCATGGGCAAGCTCGAAGACGTGCTTAACGGCACGATCAACTGGGGGCGCAAGAACTCCCTGTGGCCGTATAACTTCGGTCTTTCGTGCTGCTACGTGGAAATGACCACCGCCTTCACGGCGCCCCACGACATCGCGCGCTTTGGCGCCGAGGTTATCCGGGCATCGCCGCGCCAGGCGGATTTCATGGTTATCGCCGGTACCTGCTTCATCAAGATGGCGCCGATCATTCAGCGTCTCTACGAGCAAATGCTCGAACCTAAATGGGTCATTTCCATGGGTTCGTGCGCCAACTCCGGTGGCATGTACGACATCTACTCCGTCGTTCAAGGGGTGGACAAGTTCCTGCCCGTGGACGTCTACGTGCCTGGCTGCCCGCCCCGCCCTGAGGCTTTCCTGCAAGGCTTGATGCTGTTGCAGGAGTCGATTGGCCAGGAGCGTCGTCCACTTTCCTGGGTCGTTGGTGATCAAGGCGTGTATCGCGCCGAGATGCCTTCCGAAAAGGAAAAGCGCCGCGAACAGCGTATTCAGGTAACCAACCTGCGCAGCCCCGACGAAGTCTGATCCAGACCTGCTTCTTTAATAGAACAAGAACCTGGCTTCATTCTTTACGTTGACCGAAAGCGATAAAATAACCATGACTACAGGCAGTGCTCTGTACATCCCGCCTTACAAGGCAGACGACCAGGATGTGGTCGTCGAACTGAACAACCGTTTTGGCCCGGAGGCGTTCACCGCCCAGCCGACCCGCACCGGCATGCCGGTGCTTTGGGTTGCCCGCGCCAAACTCGTCGAAGTCTTGGGCTTCCTGCGTAACCTGCCCAAGCCATACGTCATGCTCTATGACCTGCACGGCGTGGACGAGCGTCTGCGCACCAAGCGTCAAGGGCTGCCGAGCGGCGCCGACTTCTCCGTGTTCTATCACTTGATGTCGATCGAACGTAATAGTGACGTAATGATCAAGGTCGCCTTGTCCGAGAGCGACCTCAGCTTGCCGACCGTCACCAGCATCTGGCCGAACGCCAACTGGTACGAGCGTGAAGTCTGGGACATGTTCGGCATCGACTTCAAAGGTCACCCTCACCTGTCGCGCATCATGATGCCGCCGACCTGGGAAGGTCACCCGCTGCGCAAGGACTTCCCGGCCCGCGCCACCGAGTTCGACCCGTTCACCCTGAACCTGGCCAAGCAGCAACTCGAGGAAGAGTCCGCGCGCTTCAAGCCGGAAGACTGGGGCATGAAGCGTTCCGGCCCGAACGAGGACTACATGTTCCTCAACCTCGGCCCGAACCACCCGTCCGCGCACGGTGCGTTCCGTATCATCCTGCAGCTGGACGGTGAAGAAATCGTCGACTGCGTACCGGACGTCGGTTACCACCATCGTGGTGCCGAGAAGATGGCCGAGCGTCAGTCCTGGCACAGCTTCATCCCGTACACCGACCGTATCGACTACCTCGGCGGCGTGATGAACAACCTGCCGTACGTGCTCTCGGTCGAGAAGCTGGCCGGCATCAAGGTGCCGGAGAAGGTCGACGTCATCCGCATCATGATGGCCGAGTTCTTCCGGATCACCAGCCACCTGCTGTTCCTGGGTACCTACATCCAGGACGTCGGCGCCATGACCCCGGTGTTCTTCACCTTCACCGACCGCCAGAAGGCGTACACGGTGATCGAGGCCATTACCGGTTTCCGCCTGCACCCGGCCTGGTACCGCATCGGTGGCGTCGCCCACGACCTGCCGCGGGGCTGGGAAAAACTGGTTAAAGACTTCGTCGAGTGGATGCCCAAGCGTCTGGACGAATATCAGAAAGCCGCACTGGACAACAGCATCCTGCGTGGCCGGACCATCGGCGTTGCCGCCTACAACACCAAAGAGGCCCTGGAATGGGGCGTCACCGGTGCCGGCCTGCGTTCGACCGGCTGCGATTTCGACCTGCGTAAAGCGCGTCCGTACTCGGGCTACGAGAACTTCGAATTCGAAGTGCCGCTGGCCGCCAATGGCGATGCCTACGACCGCTGCATCGTGCGTGTCGAGGAGATGCGCCAGAGCATCAAGATCATCGACCAGTGCCTGCGCAACATGCCGGAAGGCCCGTACAAGGCGGATCACCCGCTGACCACGCCGCCACCGAAAGAGCGCACCCTGCAGCACATCGAAACCTTGATCACGCACTTCCTGCAAGTATCGTGGGGCCCGGTCATGCCGGCCAACGAATCCTTCCAGATGATCGAAGCGACCAAGGGCATCAACAGTTATTACCTGACGAGCGATGGCGGCACCATGAGCTACCGCACCCGGATTCGTACCCCAAGCTTCCCGCACCTGCAGCAGATCCCTTCGGTGATCAAAGGCAGCATGGTCGCGGACTTGATTGCGTACCTGGGTAGTATCGATTTCGTTATGGCCGACGTGGACCGCTAAGCATGAACAGCACGCTTATCCAGACAGACCGTTTCACCTTGAGTGAAACCGAGCGCTCGGCCATCGAGCACGAGCTGCATCACTACGAAGACCCGCGCGCGGCGTCGATCGAAGCCCTGAAGATCGTCCAGAAGGAACGTGGCTGGGTGCCGGACGGCGCCTTGTACGCCATCGGCGAGATCCTCGGCATCCCGGCCAGCGACGTTGAAGGCGTGGCTACTTTCTATAGCCAGATCTTCCGTCAGCCGGTTGGCCGTCACATCATTCGCGTCTGCGACAGCATGGTCTGCTACATCGGCGGCCACGAGTCCGTGGTCAGCGAAATCCAGAGCAAGCTGGGCATCGGCCTGGGTCAGACCACCGCCGACGGTCGTTTCACCCTGCTGCCGGTCTGCTGCCTCGGCAACTGCGACAAGGCGCCGGCGTTGATGATCGACGACGACACTTTCGGTGATGTGCAGCCAGCAGGCGTTGCCAATTTGCTCGAGGGCTACGTATGACCCTGACTTCTTTCGGTCCGGCCAACCTCATCAAGCGTTCGGCCGAGACTCACCCGCTGACCTGGCGCCTGCGTGACGACGGCGAAGCCGTATGGCTCGACGAGTACCAGGCCAAGAACGGTTACGCCGCTGCGCGCAAGGCCTTCGCCGACATGGCCCAGGACGACATCGTCCAGACCGTGAAAGACTCCGGCCTCAAGGGTCGCGGCGGTGCTGGCTTCCCCACTGGTGTTAAGTGGGGCCTGATGCCAAAGGACGAATCCATCAACATCCGCTACCTGCTGTGCAACGCGGATGAAATGGAGCCCAACACCTGGAAAGACCGCATGCTGATGGAGCAACTGCCCCATCTGCTGATCGAAGGCATGCTGATCAGTGCCCGCGCGCTGAAAACCTACCGTGGCTACATCTTCCTGCGTGGCGAGTACACCACCGCCGCCAAGCACCTCAACCGTGCCGTGGAAGAAGCCAAGGCAGCCGGCCTGCTGGGCAAGAACATCCTGGGCTCGGGTTTTGATTTCGAGCTGTTCGTCCACACCGGCGCCGGGCGTTACATCTGCGGTGAAGAAACCGCGCTGATCAACTCCCTCGAAGGCCGCCGCGCCAACCCGCGCTCCAAGCCGCCCTTCCCTGCCGCCGTTGGCGTATGGGGCAAGCCGACTTGCGTGAACAACGTCGAGACCCTGTGCAACGTGCCGGCGATCATCGCTGACGGCGTGGACTGGTACAAATCGTTGGCCCGCGAAGGCAGCGAAGACATGGGCACCAAGCTCATGGGCTTCTCCGGCAAGGTCAAGAACCCTGGCCTGTGGGAACTGCCGTTCGGCGTTACCGGTCGCGAGCTATTCGAAGACTACGCCGGCGGCATGCGCGACGGTTACAAGCTCAAGTGCTGGCAGCCTGGCGGCGCCGGTACCGGCTTCCTGTTGCCGGAACACCTGGACGCACAAATGTACGCCGGCGGCATCGCCAAAGTGGGCACCCGCATGGGTACCGGCCTGGCCATGGCGGTGGACGACAGCGTCAACATGGTGTCCCTGCTGCGCAACATGGAGCAGTTCTTCGCCCGCGAGTCCTGTGGCTTCTGCACCCCGTGCCGCGATGGCTTGCCATGGAGCGTCAAGCTCCTGATGGCCATCGAGAACGGTGAAGGCCAGCCAGGCGACATCGAGACCCTGCTGGGTCTGGTCGGCTTCCTCGGCCCAGGCAAGACCTTCTGTGCTCACGCACCGGGCGCCGTGGAGCCGTTGGGCAGCGCAATCAAATACTTCCGTCCAGAGTTCGAAGCCGGTATCGCGCCTGTCAGCGCCGCCGTCCCGCCCCTGGCAAGGCCGATCGTAGTCGGCGCGTAAACGCTTAAAAAAGCGAAGGGTCCGTGCCCTTCGCTTTTCGTGTGATGACGCCTTTAACGGCTGTGTTGATTCACGCGGATAACAAGATTCCATTAGCCACGCCCGCTGACACCGGGCCAACGAAGAACTTTGAACCATGGCCACTATCCACGTAGACGGCAAAGCGCTCGAAGTCGATGGGGCAGACAACCTGTTACAGGCATGTCTGTCTCTGGGCCTCGATATTCCGTATTTCTGCTGGCACCCTGCCCTCGGCAGCGTTGGCGCTTGTCGCCAGTGCGCGGTCAAGCAGTACACCGACGAGAACGACACCCGTGGTCGTATCGTCATGTCCTGCATGACCCCTGCCACCGACAACACCTGGATCTCCATCGAAGATGAAGAATCCAAGGCCTTCCGCGCCAGTGTTGTTGAATGGTTGATGACCAACCACCCCCACGACTGCCCGGTCTGTGAGGAAGGCGGTCACTGCCACCTGCAAGACATGACGGTAATGACCGGCCACAACGAGCGCCGTTACCGCTTCACCAAGCGTACCCACCAGAACCAGCAACTGGGCCCGTTCATTTCCCACGAGATGAACCGCTGCATCGCTTGCTACCGCTGCGTGCGCTTCTATAAAGACTACGCTGGCGGCACCGACCTCGGTGTGTTTGGCGCCCACGACAACGTGTACTTCGGACGTGTAGAAGACGGCACCCTGGAAAGCGAGTTCTCCGGCAACCTCACCGAGGTCTGCCCGACCGGTGTGTTCACCGACAAGACTCACTCCGAGCGCTACAACCGCAAGTGGGACATGCAGTTCTCGCCGAGCATCTGCCATGGCTGCTCCAGCGGTTGCAACATTTCCCCGGGCGAACGTTACGGCGAACTGCGTCGTATCGAAAACCGTTTCAACGGTTCGGTGAACCAGTACTTCCTGTGCGACCGTGGCCGTTTCGGCTATGGCTACGTCAACCGCGAAGACCGCCCACGCCAGCCGCTGCTGGCCAACGGCACCAAGCTGAGCCTCGACGAAGCGCTGGATAAAGCCGCCGACCTGCTGCGCGGTCGCAACATCGTCGGTATCGGTTCGCCACGTGCCAGCCTCGAAAGCAACTACGCGTTGCGCGAACTGGTCGGCGCCGAGCACTTCTACTCGGGTATCGAAGCTGCCGAGCTGGAGCGCATCCGCCTGGTCCTGCAAGTGCTCAAAGACAGCCCGCTGCCAGTGCCGAACATGCGCGACATCGAAGACCACGACGCCGTGTTCGTCCTCGGTGAAGACCTGACCCAGACGGCTGCGCGCATGGCCCTGTCCCTGCGTCAATCGGTCAAGGGCAAGGCCGAAGACATGGCCGACGCCATGCGCGTCCAGCCTTGGCTCGACGCCGCCGTGAAGAACATCGGTCAGCACGCGCTGAACCCGCTGTTCATCGCCAGCCTGGCTGAAACCAAGCTCGACGACATCGCCGAAGAGTGCGTTCACGCCGCTCCAGACGACCTGGCCCGCATCGGTTTCGCCGTGGCTCACGCCCTCGACGCCAGCGCTCCGGCCGTTGAAGGCCTGGACGCTGAAGCCCTCGAACTGGCCAAGCGCATCGCCGACGCCCTGCTCGCAGCCAAGCGTCCGCTGATCATCGCCGGCACTTCCCTGGGCTCCAAAGCCCTGATCGAAGCCGCCGCGAACATCGCCAAAGCCTTGAAGCTGCGCGAGAAGAACGGTTCCATCAGCCTGATCGTGCCAGAGGCCAACAGCCTCGGCCTGGCCATGCTCGGTGGCGAATCGGTTGACGCCGCGCTGCAAGCGGTGATCGATGGTAAAGCCGACGCCATCGTCGTGCTGGAAAACGATCTGTACACCCGTACCGACAAGGCCAAGGTCGATGCTGCCCTGACCGCCGCCAAAGTGCTGATCGTGGCCGACCATCAGAAGACTGCCACCAGCGATCGCGCGCACCTGGTTCTGCCAGCCGCCAGCTTCGCTGAAGGCGACGGTACCCTGGTCAGCCAGGAAGGCCGCGCCCAGCGCTTCTTCCAGGTCTTCGATCCGAAGTACATGGACGCGAGCATCCTGGTTCACGAAGGCTGGCGCTGGCTGCATGCCCTGCGCGCAACCCTGTTGAACCAGCCGATCGACTGGACCCAACTGGACCACGCCACCGCCGCCGTCGCTTCCAGCACCTCGATCCTGAACCGCATCGTCGATGCCGCGCCGTCCGCCGCGTTCCGCATCAAGGGCATGAAACTGGCCCGTGAACCGTTGCGTTACTCCGGTCGTACCGCCATGCGTGCCGACATCAACGTGCACGAACCGCGTACTCCGCAAGACAACGACACCGCGTTCAACTTCTCGATGGAAGGTTACTCGGGCTCGGTCGAACCGCGTCAGCAAGTGCCATTCGCCTGGTCTCCGGGCTGGAACTCGCCGCAAGCCTGGAACAAGTTCCAGGACGAAGTCGGTGGTCACATCCGCGCTGGCGACCCGGGCACCCGCCTGATCGAAAGCACCGGTGACTCGCTGAACTGGTTCGCCAGCGCTCCGCGTGCGTTCAACCCAGCTCCTGGTACCTGGCAGGCCGTGCCGTTCTTCCACCTGTTCGGCAGCGAAGAGAACTCTTCGAAAGCCGCTCCGGTTCAGGAACGCATTCCGGCTGCTTATGTTGCACTGGCCAAGTCCGAAGCCGACCGCCTGGGCGTCAACGACGGTGCCATGCTGAGCCTGAACGTGGCTGGCCAGACCCTGCGTCTGCCGCTGCGTATCAACGAAGAGCTGGGCGCTGGCCTGGTGGCACTGCCTGCGGGCATCGCCGGCATTCCGCCAGCAATTTTCGGTAAATCCGTTGACGGTCTGCAGGAGGCAGCTCAATGACCTTGTTCACTCCTGAAGTGATCGATGTGATCATCGCGGTCCTCAAGGCCGTGGTGATTCTGCTCGCCGTGGTGGTTTGCGGCGCACTGCTGAGCTGGGTCGAGCGTCGTTTGCTCGCCCTCTGGCAGGACCGTTACGGTCCGAACCGCGTCGGTCCGTTCGGCGCGTTCCAGATCGCTGCCGACATGATCAAGATGTTCTTCAAGGAAGACTGGACGCCTCCATTCGCCGACAAGATGATCTTCACCCTGGCACCAGTCGTGGCCATGAGCGCCCTGCTGATTGCCTTCGCGATCATCCCGATCACCCCGACCTGGGGCGTGGCGGACATCAACATCGGCATCCTGTTCTTCTTCGCCATGGCTGGCCTGTCGGTCTACGCGGTACTGTTCGCCGGCTGGTCGAGCAACAACAAGTTCGCCCTGCTGGGCAGCTTGCGTGCCTCGGCGCAGACCGTGTCGTACGAAGTGTTCATGGGCCTGTCGCTGATGGGCATCGTGATCCAGGTCGGCTCGTTCAACATGCGCGACATCGTTGAATATCAAGCGCAGAACCTGTGGTTCATCATTCCACAGATCTTCGGTTTCCTGACCTTCTTCATCGCTGGCGTGGCCGTGACTCACCGTCACCCGTTCGACCAGCCGGAAGCGGAACAGGAACTGGCTGACGGTTACCACATTGAATACGCCGGCATGAAATGGGGCATGTTCTTCGTCGGCGAGTACATCGGCATCGTGCTGATCTCGGCGCTGCTGGTGACCTTGTTCTTCGGTGGCTGGCACGGTCCGTTCGGCATCCTGCCGCAGATCCCGTTCATCTGGTTCGCACTGAAAACCGCGTTCTTCATCATGATCTTCATTCTGTTGCGCGCCTCGATTCCGCGCCCACGGTATGACCAAGTGATGGATTTCAGCTGGAAGTTCTGCTTGCCGCTGACCCTCGTCAACATGCTGGTGACCGCTGCGATCGTGTTGCTCAACACGCCCGCCGTCGCGGCTCAGTGAGGATAGAGAATCATGAAGTACATATTTGACATCGTGCATGGCTTCTACACCCAGCTTCGCAGCCTGGTGATGATTTTCGGCCACGCCTTCCGCAAGCGCGACACGCTGCAGTACCCGGAAGAACCGGTCTACCTGCCGCCGCGCTACCGTGGCCGTATCGTCCTGACCCGCGACCCCGACGGCGAAGAGCGATGTGTAGCCTGCAACCTGTGCGCCGTGGCGTGCCCGGTCGGTTGCATCTCGCTGCAGAAAGCTGAAACCGAAGACGGTCGCTGGTACCCGGACTTCTTCCGCATCAACTTCTCGCGCTGCATTTTCTGCGGCCTCTGCGAGGAAGCCTGCCCGACCACCGCGATCCAGCTGACACCGGATTTCGAAATGGCCGAGTTCAAACGTCAGGACCTGGTTTACGAGAAAGAAGATCTGCTGATCTCCGGCCCCGGCAAAAACCCTGATTACAACTTCTATCGTGTTGCAGGTATGGCGATTGCCGGGAAGCCGAAAGGCTCCGCGCAGAATGAAGCCCAGCCGATCAACGTGAAGAGCTTGCTGCCTTAAGGAAGAAAGATGGAATTCGCTTTCTATTTCGCATCGGGTATCGCTGTGGTGTCCACGCTTCGCGTGATCACCAACACCAACCCTGTGCATGCCCTGCTCTACCTGATCATTTCGCTGATCGCCGTGGCCATGACGTTCTTCGCCCTCGGCGCACCGTTTGCCGGTGTCCTGGAAGTGATCGCCTACGCTGGCGCCATCATGGTGCTGTTCGTGTTCGTGGTGATGATGCTGAACCTGGGCCCGGCCTCGGTTCAGCAAGAGCGCGTCTGGCTCAAGCCCGGTATCTGGGGCGGCCCGGTCCTCCTCGCCGCGCTGCTGCTGGTGGAACTGCTGTACGTGCTGTTCTCCCACCAGACCGGTGAAGCCATCGGCCACACCACCGTAGACGCCAAGGCCGTGGGCATCAGCCTGTTCGGTCCTTACCTGCTGGTGGTCGAACTCGCCTCGATGCTGCTGCTCGCCGCAGCTGTCACGGCGTTCCACTTGGGCCGCAACGAAGCCAAGGAGCAATGACGATGCCTGCTATCCCCATGGAGCATGGTCTGGCGGTCGCCGGCATCCTGTTCTGCCTCGGTCTGGTCGGCCTGATGGTCCGCCGCAACATCCTTTTCGTGCTGATGAGCCTGGAGGTCATGATGAATGCCTCCGCGCTGGCGTTCATCGTTGCCGGTAGCCGCTGGGCGCAGCCGGATGGACAGATCATGTTCATCCTGGTGATCAGCCTCGCAGCCGCCGAGGCCAGTATTGGCCTGGCGATCCTGCTGCAACTGTATCGCCGCTTCCACACGCTCGATATCGACGCTGCCAGTGAGATGCGCGGATGAACCTACTCTTTCTGACTTTCGTATTCCCTCTCATTGGTTTCCTGCTGCTGTCGTTCTCACGCGGCCGCATTTCGGAAAACCTGGCCGCGCTGATCGGCGTGGGCTCCATCGGTCTGTCTGCGATCGTTACCGCCTACGTGATCTGGCAATTCAACGTCGCCCCGCCGGAAGGCGGCCACTACACCCAGGTGTTGTGGCAGTGGATGGCGGTGGAAGGCTTCACGCCGAACTTCGCCCTGTATCTGGACGGCCTGTCGCTGACCATGCTCGGTGTGGTCGTCGGCGTCGGCTTCCTGATCCACCTGTTCGCGTCCTGGTACATGCGCGGTGAAGACGGCTACTCGCGCTTCTTCGCCTACACCAACCTGTTTATCGCCAGCATGCTGTTCCTGGTGCTGGGCGATAACCTGTTGTTCCTGTACTTCGGCTGGGAAGGCGTGGGCCTGTGCTCGTACCTGTTGATCGGTTTCTACTACAGCAACCGCAACAACGGTAACGCCGCACTCAAGGCCTTCATCGTGACCCGTATCGGTGATGTGTTCATGGCCATCGGCCTGTTCATTCTGTTTGCCCAACTGGGCACGCTGAACGTTCAGGAACTGCTGGTGCTGGCTCCACAGAAATTCCAGTCCGGCGACTTCTGGATGGTCATGGCCACCCTGATGCTGCTCGGTGGCGCTGTCGGTAAATCCGCGCAGTTGCCGCTGCAAACCTGGCTGGCGGACGCGATGGCCGGCCCGACTCCGGTTTCGGCACTGATCCACGCTGCAACCATGGTGACCGCGGGCGTCTACCTGATCGCCCGTACCCACGGCTTGTTCACCCTGGCGCCGGAAATCCTGCACCTGGTGGGCATCGTTGGCGGTGTGACTCTGGTACTGGCTGGTTTCGCAGCCCTGGTCCAGACCGACATCAAGCGTATCCTCGCCTATTCGACCATGAGCCAGATCGGCTACATGTTCCTGGCCCTGGGCGTTGGTGCCTGGGACGGCGCGATCTTCCACCTGATGACCCACGCCTTCTTCAAGGCCCTGCTGTTCCTTGCGTCCGGTGCGGTGATCGTTGCCTGCCACCACGAGCAGAACATCTTCAAGATGGGTGGTCTGTGGAAGAAACTGCCACTGGCCTACGCCAGCTTCATCGTCGGCGGCGCGGCCCTGGCGGCCTTGCCACTGGTAACCGCAGGCTTCTACTCCAAGGACGAAATCCTCTGGGAAGCCTTCGCCAGCGGCAACAACGGTCTGCTCTACGCCGGTCTGGTCGGTGCGTTCATGACTTCGCTGTACACCTTCCGCCTGATCTTCATCGCGTTCCACGGTGAAGTGAAGACCGAAGCCCACGCCGGTCATGGCATTGCGCACTGGCTGCCACTGTCGGTGCTGATCGTATTGTCGACCTTCATCGGCGCGATGATCGTTCCACCGCTGCACGGCGTGCTGCCGCAAAGCGTCGGCCATGCCGGCGGCGAAGCCAAGCACAGCCTGGAAATCGCCTCGGGCGCCATCGCCCTGGCCGGTATCCTGCTGGCCGCGCTGCTGTTCCTCGGCAAGCGTCGCTTCGTCACCGCCGTCGCCAACAGCGGCATCGGCCGTTTCCTCTCGGCCTGGTGGTTCGCTGCCTGGGGCTTCGACTGGATCTACGACAAACTGTTCGTCAAGCCGTACCTGGCGATCAGCCACATCCTGCGCAAAGACCCGCTCGACCAGACCATCGGTCTGATCCCGCGCATGGCCAAAGGCGGTCACACCGCCCTGAGCCGTACCGAGACCGGTCAACTGCGTTGGTACGCCGCCTCGATGGCTGCTGGTGCCGTGCTGGTAATCGGCGCCGTCGTGCTGGTAGCGGTCTGATATGAACCTTGCGAATTTGCGAAAGGAAACGAACCCGTCATGATTCTGCCTTGGCTAATCCTGATCCCCTTCATCGGCGGCCTGCTGTGCTGGATGGGTGAGCGCTTCGGCGCCACCCTCCCCCGCTGGATTGCGCTGATCACCATGTCCCTGTTGCTCTCCCTCGGCCTCTGGCTGTGGGCCAACGGTGATTATTCATTTGCACCAAAGCCTGGCGCCGATCCGACCTGGGCGCTTGAGTTCAAGCAAGTCTGGATCCAGCGCTTCGGCATCAACGTGCACCTGGCCCTCGACGGCCTGTCGCTGTTGATGATCATGCTGACCGGTCTGCTGGGTGTGCTCTCGGTACTCTGCTCGTGGAAAGAAATCCAGCGTCACGTGGGCTTCTTCCACCTGAACCTGATGTGGATCCTGGGCGGTGTCGTCGGCGTGTTCCTCGCCCTCGACCTGTTCATGTTCTTCTTCTTCTGGGAAATGATGCTGGTGCCGATGTACTTCCTCATCGCGCTCTGGGGTCACAGTTCTTCGGACGGCAAGAAAACCCGGATCTACGCGGCGACCAAGTTCTTCATCTTCACTCAGGCTTCCGGCCTGATCATGCTGGTGGCGATCCTGGGCCTGGTACTGGTCAACTTCAACGACACCGGCGTGATTACCTTCAACTACGCCGACCTGTTGAAGACCAAGATGTCGATGACCACCGAGTACATCCTGATGCTCGGCTTCTTCATCGCCTTCGCGGTCAAGCTGCCGGTCGTGCCGTTCCACTCCTGGTTGCCTGATGCTCACGCCCAGGCGCCGACCGCAGGTTCCGTCGACCTCGCCGGTATCTTGCTGAAGACCGCTGCCTACGGCCTGCTGCGCTTCGCCCTGCCGCTGTTCCCGAATGCTTCGGCCGAGTTCGCGCCGTTTGCGATGGCCCTGGGCCTGATCGGGATCTTCTACGGTGCGTTCCTGGCGTTCGCGCAAACCGACATCAAGCGTCTGATTGCCTTCTCGTCCGTTTCCCACATGGGCTTCGTACTGATCGGCATCTACTCCGGCAGCCAACTGGCGCTGCAGGGCGCGGTGATGCAGATGCTGGCTCACGGTCTGTCGGCCGCGGCACTCTTTATCCTCTCCGGTCAGCTGTACGAGCGCACCCACACCCGCGACATGCGTGAAATGGGTGGCCTGTGGTCGAAGATCGCTTACCTGCCGGCCCTCAGCCTGTTCTTTGCAGCGGCATCCCTGGGCTTGCCGGGTACCGGTAACTTCGTCGGAGAGTTCCTGATCCTGATCGGCACCTTCCCGATCGCCCCATGGGTGACCATCATCGCGACGTCCGGCCTGGTGTTCGGTTCGGTCTACTCGCTGATCATGATCCACCGTGCGTACTTCGGCCCGGCCAAATCGGACGCGGTGCTGCATGGCATGGACGGTCGCGAAATGATCATGGTGGTCGGTCTGGCCGCACTGCTGATCTACATCGGCGTGTACCCACAACCGTTCCTCGATACCTCTGCCGCGACGATGCATGGCGTGCAGCAGTGGCTCGGCACCGCCTTCACTCAACTCGCTTCGGCCCGGTAAGAGCGCTATGGAATTCACGACCCAACACTTTATCGCGCTAGCGCCGCTGTTGATCACCAGCGCCACGATCATCGTGGTGATGCTGGCGATCGCCTGGCGCCGCAACCACTCGCAGACCTTCCTGATTTCCGTGGCGGGTTTGAACCTGGCACTGTTGTCGATCCTGCCTGCCTTGAAAGTCGCGCCCCTGGCCGTGACGCCCTTGCTGCAGATCGACAGCTTCGCCTGTCTGTACATGGCGCTGATCCTGGTCGCCACCCTCGCCTGTGTCACCCTCGCCCACGCCTACCTCGGCGATGGCGGCACGGGTTACCCGGGCAACCGTGAAGAACTGTACCTGCTGATCCTGATGGCCGCCGCCGGTGGCCTGGTTCTGGTCAGCGCGCAGCACCTGGCCGGGTTGTTCATCGGTCTGGAACTGCTGTCGGTACCGGTCTACGGTCTGGTGGCTTATGCCTTCTTCAACAAGCGCTCGCTGGAAGCCGGCATCAAGTACATGGTGCTGTCGGCGGCCGGTTCCGCGTTCCTGTTGTTCGGCATGGCCCTGCTCTACGCTGACTCCGGCTCCCTGAGCTTCGTCGGCATCGGTCAGGCACTGGCGGCTACCGGCCTGCCAAGCTCGCTGGCACAACTGGGCCTGGGCATGATGCTGATCGGCCTGGCGTTCAAGCTGTCGCTGGTGCCGTTCCACCTCTGGACTCCGGACGTTTACGAGGGTGCTCCGGCGCCGGTCGCAGCGTTCCTGGCGACCGCTTCCAAAGTGGCTGTGTTCGCCGTGATGGTGCGTCTGTTCCAGATCTCGCCAGCGGCGAGCAGCGGTGTCCTGAGCGACGTGCTGACCATCATTGCCATCGCGTCGATCCTGTTCGGTAACCTGCTGGCACTGACCCAGAGCAACCTCAAGCGTCTGCTGGGTTACTCGTCCATCGCCCACTTCGGTTACCTGCTGATCGCCCTGGTGGCAAGCAAGGGCCTGGCCGTGGAAGCCATCGGCGTGTACCTGGTCACCTACGTGATCACCAGCCTCGGTGCTTTCGGTGTGATCACCCTGATGTCCTCGCCGTACAAAGGCCGTGACGCGGACGCCCTGTACGAATACCGCGGCCTGTTCTGGCGCCGTCCGTACCTGACCGCTGTCCTGACCGTGATGATGCTGTCCCTGGCCGGTATCCCGCTGACCGCGGGCTTCATCGGCAAGTTCTACATCATCGCCACCGGTGTCGAGTCCCATCAGTGGTGGCTGGTCGGCTCGCTGGTACTGGGCAGCGCCATTGGCGTCTTCTACTACCTGCGCGTGATGGTCACCCTGTACCTGATCGAACCGAACCTGCGTCGCGTCGATGCGCAACTGCACTGGGAACAGAAGGCAGGTGGCGTGATGCTGCTGGCCATCGCCCTGGTCGCGTTCTTCCTCGGCGTCTACCCACAACCGCTGCTGAACCTGGTTCAGCAATCGGGCCTGGTGGGTTGATCGCTTAAGCGACACTCGGTAGAAAACACAAACGGCACCTTCGGGTGCCGTTTGCATTGGCGCCTGAAAAATAGTTCAGAGCCTCCCCTGCCGTCGGATGTGTGAGAGTTTTTCGATCGCTATAGGAAAACTCACCATACGCACCAGCCGAAAACCGGCCAGTTTCTCCCAGCGTAATTTTTGATCCACCTCTTTCTGAAAGATCCGACACACAACGACTACAAAACCTGGAAAGCGGCGCCCGGATATACCGGGAATCCGAATATATAAGTATCCACTTTCGTTTATCGCCCCCCACGCAAGCCCCTGCCTCTCTGCATTCAACTCTTGAAATGCGGCGACATCTATTGGAAAACAAATAACAAACCAAAATTGATGTGTACATATTTCATCGGCGCCGACAGCCAAGAACTGCAACATCTGCACACTTTTGACCCAAATACCCCTTTGATTATAGATTCGACTCGTGCTGAAAACAGCACACTCCATTTCTAATCAAAGGAAACTTCCCAATGGGTTATATGGTCAGCGGCTGGAATGCCAACAAAATCACGGATATCGAGCAACAGGAAACACCTACGCCTGAGCAGATCGAAGCATTGCAATTGACCGAAGCTGAATTGGCGGAACTTGTAGAACAAGACGTCGAGTAACAATACGAACGGGGGACAGGTTCCCCCGTTCTCACGAGGAAAAACAATGGACAGGACAAGGATTGCCGAACGGGAACTGTCAGCGGACGAGGCACAAAAGCGCATTCTCGCCGAACTGCGCTTTTTGGGGCTCGAACCCAGCATCCGCACACTAGGACGTAAAGTTGTCTCGGTGTTGGCCAGTCTCGGTAGCAACACGCATGAACCGATCTGTGGCGCCGGCAAAGGCTATCCGGACCAGGCTCGGATCGGCGCACTCTATGAAGCCCTCGAGCACTATTGGACGGAAGATCTGAGCGCTAAAGACATTCACTTTGCAACTGCGCAATACTTTACGGAAACAAAGCTTTTTAACGATGACTCAGTACTGCAGCTTGTTTGCGACCAAAAAGACACCCGGATCGCTTGCCGAACTTATAAATGCCCCTTGCAAGACACTCACTTTCACTACCCGATAGCACTGACTCTGCCAGGTTATCCAGAGCGGGCATTTGAACAGGACAATGCCAACTATTGTGCCCTGCGCCGATATTCAAGTAACAGTGGTACGGCGATCGGAGCGAGTTACAACGAAGCATTACTCCATGCCACCAACGAATGCATTGAACGGGATGCCGTTTCTTTATTTTTGCTGAACCACTTTTATTATGAAAATCATCCACCTCAGCGACGGGTTGCACGCCTGCGTCAAAGCGATATCCTCGGCCGTTTGTGGACCGATGCCGAAAGGGAGATTGGCGCAGAAATCGTGTTGCTGGAAATCAGCAATGAATTCCAGGCACGAACATTCCTGGCTTTCCCAGCAACGCCAGACACCCACATCAGCCTGTACGGTACGGGTTGTTCCCTTGACCCACGGCATGGTGCCTGGCGTGCGCTGACCGAACTGGTACAACTGCATCACGCCGTGTCGCAGTCGCAGTCGCAATATCGGCAACACCTGATCAATGCACAGCGACATTTACAGCGCTTTCCCCGTCTGTTGCGCTGCTCGCAGTTCCATACCCCGTCGCTACTGTCTCCCCAACATAGCGTGGTGCTGCCCGACGCGTGGGATGAACGACCATTGACCGAGCAAATCGACCAGTTGCTGCAAGACCTGCAACGTCACGGACGGACATTAGGTGTAACTACTCTTCATCAAACAGCTTTGGGCACCACACTGGTCAACGTAGTCATTCCCGGTCTGGAGCGCTTTTTCATTGTTTCCAGCGGCAATGTTGTTATCCCCCAGTCCCGGGGTCGACGCCTGGAAAAAAACCGGCAGGCGACATGCGCATGAATACTCCAACGGTGGTTACTCCCGACCGAGAGGTGGCATTGGCTCAAGGCCTGGCCAGGCACGTCATCCAATCCGGTACCATGGGTTGCTACGTCGAGCCTGCGGGCGCCAGCCTGAATCATCTATTTTTTCTACGAGTGAAAGGTCGTGACTGGGTTGGCCGAAAGACCCTGCAACGTGACGCACACCAGCGGTTGCACCTGAGCAGTGTGCTCACCCCTTTCATGTTGCTTGGGCCTCTCGTCCAGTGGCAGTGGAGTAACGAAGGTGTATCAATTTACTTTCGAACAGCGACCCTGGCTGAAAAAACCAAGGCCTTCGACACCGCACTGGCGCTATCTGATAGCGAGGTTAACTTCCCGTTTCCGTTATGTGACGACTCGAATCAGGAAGCGGTCTGTCCTGACGAGTTCTGGCAGTGCAACGAGGTCCTCGCCACACAACTGAACGCAGACGAAGCGCATTTTCGCGACCATTGCGTCCAACTGCTCAAGACAATGCCAATGAAGGGGCAAGTAATTTACGACCCGGCCTGCTCCACCGGCGAGTTCATATCCCATCTGGCCCGGGAACTCACCGACTATCGCTTTCTGGCATCCGATCGCTCGGCCTCGATGATTGCGTATGCAAAAAACCGCCACGTGACATCGCCAGTCGAATTTCGCCTGCTCGACTCCAGCGACGCCGCCATTTGCGGCATTCAATGCGACGTCCTTATCCTTCGATTTCTTAATGCCGAAGTTCTGACCCGCAGCGACGCTCACACCGCTTTCCGCTCCCTGGTGCACTGCGTAAAGCCCGGCGGCAACCTCCTGATCTTCGGTCATACCCCTGTTCTGATTCCTGTACCCTGGCTGGCCCAGCAGTACCACCTGCATTTGTTGTCCAGCGTGGCGGCACGCTCCGGCCAGACAGAACTGTTCCAGTTCTATCGTTTGCTGGTCCCGACTTCATGACCGGCACTCTCCAAACAAACGGATACTACCCAACCGGCGACGGCCATCAACTGTATTGGGAGCGTCACGGAACACCGGGAGCCGAACCGGTATTTTTCCTCCACGGCGGCCCAGGCGGTCGCTGCCGGCATGAACACCTTGAGTTTTTCGACCTGGAGTGCTTCGACGTCGTTCTCTTCGATCAACGCGGGTGTGGACGCTCCCTCCCCCATGGCGAGCTCCGCGATAACACCTGCGGACTGTCAGTAGAAGACATCGATGGGTTACGTCAGCATCTGGACTTCGAAAAAATCAGTCTGCTGGGGGTTTCCTGGGGCAGCTGGCTGGCAATTCAGTACCAGCAGCGCTATCGCGACACCCTGCTGAAAACCACACTGGTCTCGGTTTTCGTGCCTTTCGCCGATAATGTCAGTGCCTACGAACAAATGCTTAACCACGGACTGTCGACACTCACTGGCTGCCATGCAAGCCATTCCCTACGCGACATCTTCCGGATACTCTGCGAGGGCTGTCCGCTACAGCAGCGCCACGCGGCCATTCAATGGTTACAAGCCCTTTTGCAACAGACAGGACAATCCATTGGCCGGAACACCCTTGAGGATTTCGTCGACGACGAAGCCATTCGCGCCATACGCCTGGAGCTGCATTACCACATGCAGCAATACTGCTTCACACCAGCCAACGAAGAGTTGACCCTGGATAGAAACACTTTGCTGATGCAGGGAGTCAGGGACGCCTTCGGCATGGCCAGTGTGCGCTGGCTACGACAGCGTTTGAATCTTGATTGCCGACTGCTGTATGCCGGGCACAACGCGTTCGCCCCCCCCATGCTCAAGGCTGTGCGATATGCGCTCAAGCGTGTTGCCCGAGACTGAATCAGCGGTAGCCGAACAGTCTGCCCGGAGGACTCGATCTCTTGAGCTTTGTCTGGATCAAGAGATACCACCAAAAGACGGCACCTTCGGGTGCCGTTTTTGCGTTTGGGGGATTTTGCCTTGCCTTACTGAGTCCGCCTGCCCACATGACGAAATTGTAATTCCCCCATCACCTTGGCGTTATCCGCAGCTTGCAACGATGTCACTCGGCGACCATGCCGGCGGGCCTTCTCCGTCGAACAATAAAACCCACGCCGACGCACGTTCCCGTTCTGCCGAACCCCAGGAGTGATAAATGGTTAACAATTTAAAAATGTCGATGGCCGCTTTAGCGGTGGCGGTCGTCTCCGGACCGTCCATGGTGTTTGCGCAAGATAAGGCCGAGGGCTTTATCGAGGGCAGCAGCCTGACGGTGCTCAACCGCAACTTCTACTTCAATCGTGATTACCGCAAAGGCCAGTCCAGCCCCACCGGCAATGGATACTCCGAAACCTGGGCGCACGCGATCATCAGCAAATTCGAATCCGGGTACACCCAAGGCACCGTCGGGGTGGGCGTCGATGCATTTGCGATGATCGGCGTGAAACTCGATACCGGCGACGGTCGCAACGGTGGCCGAAGCTCCTTCGACATGCTGCCAGTCAATAGTGACGGCGAGGCGCAGGGCGAATACACCAAGATCGGTGGCGCCGCCAAAGTGCGCGCCTTCGACACGGAGATAAAAGTCGGCGATGTGTTCCCGTCCACCCCGGTCGTCGCAGCGGGAGATTCCAGGCTGTTGCCCGAAAGCTTCCAGGGCATCACCGCGACCAACAGCAGCATCGACGGGTTGACGGTACAGGGTGGACGCCTGCACGCGATGAGCCAGCCGGTTTCCAGCGACATGAACGAGAATTTCGAGACCTTCTATGGCGGCCCGGTCAATTCACCCTGGATCGCCTACTTTGGCGGCGACTATGAACTGAACAAAAACCTCAGCTTCAGCCTGTACTCCAGCCGCCTCAAGGATGTCTGGAATCAGTACTACGCAGGTACCGCATGGACTTACCCGCTGACGGACGACCTGTCGCTGTTTGGTGGTCTGAACTATTACAAGGCGGTAGACGAAGGGAAACAACTACTCGGCGAGTTCGACAACAATATCTGGAGCGGTCGGGTGGGTGTAAAACTGGGAGCGCACTCCATTGCGCTGTCGCACCAGCAAAACAACGGCAACGACGACTTCGATTATCTGCGTCAGTCCGATTCGATCTTCCTCGACAACTCCATCCAGTACAGCGATTTCAACGCGCCCAAGGAGCGCTCCTGGATGGCGCGCTACGACCTCGACATGACCACCTACGGCGTTCCGGGCCTGTCGTTCATGACCCGTTACGCCCGTGGCAGCGAAGCCGACTATTCCAACGCCAACTCGGTGTACATGCGCCGCGATGCCGATGGCAACCCTTTGACCGATCAGAAACGTTGGGAGCGCGACATCGAAGTCAAATACGTGGTGCAGACCGGCTCGCTGAAAGATCTGTCGCTGCGCCTGCGCCAGGCCACTACCCGCGCCACAGCGTTCGAATCGGACCTGGATGAAGTCCGGCTGATTGTCGAGTATCCGTTGGCCGTTCTCTAACCTGGCACTGCCCCTATTCACCTTTAGAAGCTCCTTGCTCCTTTGGTAAAAGGTGAATCTTTTGGCGTCCTTCGGGACGCCTTTTTTTGGTTCTTCACGCAATTCCGGGGAACACCGATACCTGTAGGAGACGGCTTGCTGGCGATGGCGGCCTCCTGGCTGGAGTATTTTATTGGTGGTGTACATAT
>NZ_LMHY01000008.1 GCF_001429045.1 Pseudomonas sp. Root71
CGAACTCTTCGAACAGCAGCAGTTGCTGAGTGTACGGCTGGGCCCCGAACAATGGGCTGGGCTTGCCATTGGTGGGGATTTTGAAGGATGTCTGCAGGGCTGGCGGCAGCACGTTGTCGGTCGTTGGCGTGGTGCGGGTGCCGTACACACCATTGGGCAAGGCGTAGGAGCCCTGGTTGGTGGGAGACATGGCCTCTATGGCATCCAGCGCGGCCTGGGGGTCGGTCGGCGGGTTGGTATACGCCGAAGGATCTGTTGGCGGCGGCGGGCTGACATCGTCAAGCGGCGCAGCGTTGACAGTGCCGAGGCTGAAGTTGATCAGCATCACAGCGGCGATGCCCGGTTTGCTGAGAAAGCCGAGCGGTTTGAGGTCAGGCATTTTTTTCATGTTGTTCCCCTCGGGGGCGCGCCGGTGTGGCTGATGTTGGCCATTGGCTCGCTGCAAGAGGTGCGCCAATCTCCGGGAGGTCCGGGGGAAGACAAAAAACTGTTTGATATCAAAAGACTGGCGTTTTGGACTTTGGTCCTAAAGATGCAATGGGTGGGAATCCTCAAAGTTGGGGGCTTTGACCCACCCATTTCCCCCCACTCATACCCCGGTCCGGAGTGGTGGTGGGCGCTTTCACGAGCAGGCGAGCTCCCACAGAAGATCGAGGAGTGGGCAAAACCGCAGTCCCCTGAGGGAGCGGGCCTGATCGCGAAGAGGCACGTTCATCCAGCACAATGTGTGCCGGAGTCACTGTTGTCAGCCTCGAAAACGCAACCAGGCGTCCGCCGGCGATGCGCATGAGCTGTCAATGGGAGATGTCTGTCCATCACCCTTCGGACCACAGGTGCCAGGCGCGCTATGATAGGCGGTCCTCGCCTCCCGGAGCCTGTCACCGCAATGCCCCTGATCAGCCACTTCAAGACCCCGTGCCCCGAGCACATCAATAGCCAGATCCTGCAGATGGTGGTCGACAACCTGACCGACATCAGCATGGTCGCGATCCCGCCCAGCAACCTGCTGTACAACCTCTACCAATACGCGATCGGCTATGAGGTGCACCTGTATCTGGAGGCGCTGAACGGTGAAAAAGGCATTGCCGTGGAGTTGATTGTCGCCACCGACGAAGACGATCCGCAAACGGTGACGGGCTTTGTGCTGTACCTGCCGGTGCAGGATGACCCCGAGGCCTGCGGCGTGGCGTACATGGCGGTGCAGGCCGAGTATCGGCGCCAGGGCGTGGCCCGGCGGATGCTGCGGGAAGTGGTCGGTCGCTATCCCCATGCCGAGCTGACCTGTGCGGTGGCCAAGGTGCCGTATTTCGAGGCGATGGGTTTTGAGGTGGTGGGCGTGCGTGCGACCCAAGTGTTGATGAACACCCGCGACCACGCCACCGATGGCTTGATGGCACTGCTGGATGTGGCGTCGATCTACAGTTCGCTGGAGGTGCGGCAGATTCATACCTACCTGCTGCAAAAGCATGGTAAGCGGGCCATGACCGACGCGGAAAAACAACGCGACCGGCATCTGGACCAGTTGACGCGCAAGGCCAATGAATTTGTGCGTGGGCGGTTGGGGGACGATGCGGTGCCGGCTAGCGGACCTCGATTGCGCCTGGTCTGACCGTACTCTCCTAAACACCACAAATCCCCCTGTGGGAGCGAGCAAGCCCGCTCCCACATTTAACCGCGGTCAGCGTTTAGGCCAGCTTCACATTCATGGTTATCCGCGCCGTGAACACCTTCTTGCCCTCGGCGTCGTGAATATCCACCGGCACGATCTTGTCGCCTTCGGTGGTCCAGTCCACCGTCTCCCCTTCGGCCACCGCCGTCACATCGCTCTTGGCCTTGGCCAGGTATTCCACGGTCATGCCTTTGGGAATCCAGCGTGCGCCGGCGGGAATGGAAACGTCGGTCATCATCCCGGCGGCCAGTTCGGCGGCGTTGCACATGGCAATCGCATGCACCGTACCCAAATGATTGGTGATCTCCCGGGCAAACGGCACGTGAACGGTGGCGCTGCCTTTGCGCAAATCCTTGACCAACGGGTTGATGGTGGAGAAGTAGGGCGCCACCTGGCAGGCCATTTTGCTGAATGCTTGCGGGCCTGCGCTGTTGAACATGCTGAGGAACTGACTCATTTTTTTGCCTCTTGAGGATGACGGTTGCAGAATAATATTCTTTAACAGAATAATGTTCTGTGACGGAACAGTATTCTGTCGAAGGGAAATCTGTCAACCTAGCGCCACTTGTTTGCTGGCCACCGCCAGCCTCCACCCATGACTTTTCCGGACTGTCCTTGCGCATGGAAACCGCCGATCTGCTCGAACGCTGCTACCCCGGACGACGCGCCGAACTCAAGCGCGACATCTTCAGAAAGGCCCTGGGCCTGTTCAACGAACAGGGGATCGAGGCCACCACCATCGAAATGATCCGCGCCGAATGCGATACCAGCGTCGGCGCGATCTATCACCATTTCGGCAACAAGGAAGGCCTGGTGGCGGCGCTGTTTTTTACTGCCCTCGATGATCAGGCCCGCTTGCGTGACAGCTACCTGGCTGACGCACACACCGCTCAAGCCGGGGTGCATGCGCTGGTGCACAGCTATGTGGACTGGGTCGATAGCCAGCCGGAGTGGGCGCGGTTCCAGTACCACGCACGGTTTGCCGTCACCAAGGGGCCGTTCAAGGACGAACTCGCTTCCCGCAACAAGACGCGCAACAAGCAGTTGCTGGAGTGGCTGGGGGCGCAGGGTAATGAGCTGGGGTGTTTTCCGGCGGAGCTGATCCCGTCGCTGATCGTCGGCCAGGCAGACAGTTACTGCCGCGCCTGGTTGTCGGGCCGGGTCAAGGGCAGCCCGAAGGCCTATCGGGACATGCTGGCGGAGGCGGCGTGGCGGTCGTTGTGCACCACCGAAACACAATGACTTTCCCCTGTAGGAACGGGCTTGCTCGCGAAAGCGGTGTGTCAGCCAACATTCATGGCGACTGGCACGACGCCTTCGCGAGCAAGCCCGCTCCCACATTGGAGATGTATTGATAGGAAGATGGTTTTCGGAGGTTAAAAAAGAGCCTCAAAGCTCTTGATGGGGAGGAAGTGGAGCCGTGAGGCTCAAGATGCGCGTGAAACAAGCGGTGAGCTTGGTAGGGGTTCAGTGCACTCACCACCTACGCAGCGGCTTGCACAAACAGGCGGCTGCGTAAGTTCATCCTAAAAAGACCTAGTGTTTTACTCAAGTACCGCTAGTCGTGTCCCCCGGCCAGCCGGCGCGGCGCAATGCCTTGAGCAAGGTCTCGGCATCCAGCCCTTGCACCCCATGTCCGTTGCCTTCGGCCGTTTTGGCGGCGAGCAGGGCATTGATGATGGCTTCTTCCACGGCTTCGGTGGCGGCCAGGAACAGCTCGCTGATGTGGTCGTTGTTGACCATGCTCAGGTTGTGAGTGGTCGACGCTTTCTTGCTCTCGTAGGCGGCCGGTGGCACGTGATCGTTACCGGTGGCGAAGGCGATGAAGATGTCGCCGCTGTGGTCTTCATTGCCGCCGCCGGTGCGGGCCAGGCCGAGGCTGGCGCGTTGAGCCAGACGGGTGCACTGATGTGGCAACAACGGCGCATCGGTGGCCAGGCAGACCACGATCGAACCCATGCCCGGATGGGGCAGCGAGGCCTTGAGGAATGGCGAATCGACCTGTTCCATGTAGCGCCCGACCGGGTAGCCATCGACGCGCAATTCATTGCGAATACCATGGTTGGCCTGGACAATTGCGCCGACTGTCCAGCCGCCCTGGGCGCTGTTCAAGCGGCGCGACGCGGTGCCGATACCGCCTTTGAATTCGTGGCAGATCATGCCGCTGCCACCGCCGACATTGCCTTCGGCCACCGGGCCGCCCACCGCCGAATGCACGGCCTGGGCCACGTGTTCCGGCTTGACGTGAAAGCCGTTGATGTCGTTGAGCAAGCCATCGAAGGTTTCCAGCACCACCGGCATGTTCCAGTACAGGCGCCCGTCATCCGGTTGCTGCTCGCGGTCGAGCACGATCAGTGCGTCGCGCACCACGCCCAGGCTGTGGGTGTTGGTGAAGGCGATGGGGCTGGTCAGCAAGCCGGCCTCGCGAATCCACTCCAGCCCCGTGGCATCGCCATTGCCGTTGAGCACATGCACACCGGCAAAGCAGGGTTGCTGGCTGGTGGAACCGGCGCGGGGTTCGATGACGGTGACGCCGGTGAGGATGTCGCGGCCATTGACGGTGCGGCCTCGTACATCGCTGTGGCCGACCCGTACGCCAGGGACGTCGGTGATGGCATTGAGCGGACCGGGTTGCAGTTGGCCGAACTGGATGTTGAGGTCGCGGGCGCGTGGTTTCATGGGTTTTCTCATTTTCAATTTTTGGCAGAAAAATGCGGTCAACACCTGTAGGAGCTGCCGAAGGCTGCGATCTTTTGATTTTTTGTTTTTGTCGATCCGCAATCTTTCAAGATCAAAAGATCGCAGCCTTCGGCAGCTCCTACTGACCGTTCTTGACCTTGCTCCAGATCCGCGTGCGCACGCGCTCTGTAGCCGGCGGCAGGGGTTGGAGGGTGAACAAGGTGGCCATGGCTTCGGCGGGCGGATAGACGGCCGGGTTGCTGCGGGTTGCCTCGGCCACCAGTGTGGTCGCGCTGCGGTTGCCGTTGGGGTAGTTGAGGTGGTCGCTGACCGGGGCGATGACCTCGGCGCGCATCAGATAGTCGATGAAGGCCATGCCTTGTTCCGGGTGCGGTGCGTCCTTGAGCAACACCAGGGTGTCGAACCACACCGGCGCGCCTTCCTTGGGCAGGCTGTAGGCGATCTTCACGCCGTTGCCGGCCTGTTCGGCGGTGCTCTTGGCTTCGAGCATCGCGCCGGACCAGCCCACCGCCACGCAGATGTTGCCGTTGGACAGGTCGCTGATGAATTTCGATGAGTTGAAGTAGGCAATGTGCGGGCGCAGTTTCAGCAGCAGTGCTTCGGCCTTCTTGTAGTCCTCGGGGTTGGTACTGTTGGGCGGCAGGCCGAGGTAGTGCAGGGCGACCGGCAGCATCTCCGACGGCGAGTCGAGCATGGCCACGCCGCATTCGCCGAGCTTGGCCAGGTTCTCTTCCTTGAACACCAGGTCCCAGGAATCCACCGGCGCCTTGTCACCCAGGGCTGCGCGGACTTTGTCGATGTTGTAGCCGATGCCGTTGGTGCCCCACAGATAGGGTACGGCGTACTGGTTGCCCGGATCGTTGTTGGCCAGTTTCGCCAGCAGTTCGGTGTCCATGTTCTTGAAGTCCGGCATCTGCGCACGGGGCAGGGGGGCGAGGGCGCCGGCCTTGATCAGCGTGGGCAAGCTGAAGTTGCTGGCCACCACCACGTCGTAGCCGCTGCGGCTGGTGAGCAACTTGCCTTCCAGCACTTCGGCGCTGTCGAAGGTGTCGTAGACCGGCGCAATCCCGGTGTCACGCTTGAAGTCCTGCAAGGTGGTCGGGCCGATGTAGTCGTACCAGTTGTACACGTGCACCGTCGGGGCTTCGACCGCAAAAGCCGACAGCGAAACCGCCAGACAGGCGCCAAACCCCAGATTGAAATACAAGCGGTGACGACTCATGATGCGGCACTCCTGGCCTGTTGCGGCCGGTGGTAATCAGGAGTTTGCAGCGTATCGACCGGGGTGGCTTTCACCCATTCCCATCATGGGTTACTCAAAAGGGGTAGTGCGTGGACGCGTTGTTGAAAGAGTTACCGGTGCACCAGGGGCTGGCGCGGGTCTTCACGGCGGTGGGGCGGGACGGCTTCTGGCGCGCGCTGGTCGATACCCTGCGCTTGCTGGTGCCGCTGGATAACGCGCTGGTGGCGCTGATGCGCCCGGGGCATGTGCCGCGCCTGCTGATTGACTTCGATGCCAAGGGCACCACCGAAGAACATGAAGAACTGGCGGACTACCGCGCCGGCATGTACCTGCTCGACCCGTTCTATCAAGCCGCCTGTGCGGGTATCGCCGACGGTTTGCACAGCCTCGAATCGGTGGCCCCCGACCAGTTCCAGCACAGCGAGTACTACCTGAGTTACTTCAGCACCGTAGTCGGTGGCGACGAGTTGCAGTTCATGGTCAACGTCGATGGTGCCGTGCTTGGCCTGTCCCTGGGGCGTGCGACACGCTTCAGCCTCGAAGAGCAGGGCCGCCTGCTGTGCGTGCGTGACTGGGTGCTGGCGGCGATGCGCCGACACCTGGATTTGCTGCCACCGGAAGGGCCGGCCGCCGAACTACCGGCCGGCGATCTGGCGACCTTGCTCGATCGCTTCGACGCACGCCTGACCCTGCGGGAAATCGAAACCGCGCGCCTGATTCTCCAGGGCTTCTCCAGCAAGGCCATCGCCCAGCAAATGGGCATCTCCCCGGAAACGGTGAAGGTGCATCGGCGCAATCTCTATCACAAGCTCAACGTGAACGGGCATGGCGAGTTGTTTGCGCTGGTGTTGCGGCCGCGTTGAGATCCAAGTCAAAAAGATCGCAGGCTTCGCCAGCTCCTACAGGGGAATGCACAGGCCCGTAGGAGCTGCCGCAGGCTGCGATCTTTCAGCTCTGCAGCTTGAACACCAACGCCTTCAACCCACACTCCACATCAGCATCCGGAAACTCCGGCGGGTTCTCCAGACGCTGCTCAAACCGCAGGCTCGGCGCTTCGCGGGTCACGCCCTCGATCAGGAAGTCGGCGCCAAACGCCGGGTCGTTCATGCACGCCAGCACGGTACCTTGAGGGCTGAGCAATTCCGGCAACCGACGCAGTACGCGCTGGTAGTCCTTGGTCAGCAGGAAGCTGCCTTTCTGGAACGACGGCGGGTCGATGATCACCAGGTCGTACGGCCCCTTGCCGATCACCTTGCCCCAGGATTTGAACAGGTCGTGGCCGAGGAAACCGACCTTGCTCATGTCGTGGCCGTTGAGCCGGTGGTTGTCGCGGCCACGGTTCAAGGCCGGGCTCGACATGTCGAGGTTGACCACGTGGCTCGCACCGCCTTCGATGGCCGCCACCGAGAAACCGCAGGTGTAGGCGAACAGGTTCAATACCCGCTTGCCCTCGGCATTGGCGCGGACCCAATCGCGGCCGTAGCGCATGTCGAGGAACAGCCCGGTGTTCTGCTTGCGGCCCAAATCTACCCGGTACTTCAACCCGCCTTCGGTGATGGTCATTTCCTCGATGACGTCCCCGAGCAGCCACTCGGTGGTGCTTTGCAGCAGGTAGCGGTGTTGCAGCAACAGGGTATGGGCGCCGGATTTTGCCCACTGCTCAGACTGGGTGATCGCCATCAGCACCTGCTTCAGGTCTTCCAGTTGCGCCGCTTCCGGCTCCTTGAACAGCGCCACCAGCACCACGCCCTGCAACCAGTCCACGGTCACTTGCTCCAGCCCCGGCCAGCAGCGGCCACGGCCGTGAAACAGGCGGCGGGTTTCCGCGGGGGCGGCTGCCAGGGCGGTCAGCAGGTGCTGGTTGAGGGTGGCGAGGGCTTCAGGGTTCATCGGGTCGTGTCGATCATTTGTGGGGGCGGCATTTAACCATAATTGCGCAATGGGCGGACCACACAAAACCTTGTGGGAGCGGGGGGGCATTCGGATGCGAGTTATCACGTTTAATTTAACTTTACGTGAGGATTTTGCGATCTTCCGGCTCCCATACTCGGCCCCAACGAACAACAACAATCCGGAGCCGGACATGTCGCAGACCACTGCTTCACCCAAGTCCACTCATCCACGCTGGCTACGCCTGACCCATTGGCTCAACGCCCTGGCGGTGCTGGTAATGGTCACCAGCGGCTGGCGCATCTACAACGCCTCGCCGATCTACGACTTCAGCTTTCCCAAGTCGATCACCCTCGGCGGCTGGCTGGGTGGTGCGCTGCAATGGCATTTCGCGGCGATGTGGTTCCTGGCGATCAACGGCTTGATCTACCTGGCATTCAACCTGTTCAGCGGACGCCTGAAGCGGCGTTTCTTCCCGGTCTCGCCCAAAGCTGTGCTGCATGACCTCGGGGCCGCATTACGCGGAAAACTGAGCCATGCCGACCTCTCGCATTACAACCAGGTGCAGCGTGTTGCGTACCTGTTCGTGATGGTCGACATCCTCCTGCTGGTGCTCTCCGGGCTGGTGCTGTGGAAGTCGGTGCAGTTCCCGCTGTTGCGTGAGTTGCTGTGGGGATACGAAGGCGCACGCCGTGTGCACTTCTTCGCCATGGCTCTGTTGGTGGCCTTTGTGGCGGTGCATCTGGTGATGGTCGCACTGGTTCCGAAAACGCTGTTGGCCATGATCGTCGGCCGCAAGGAGCAGGTATGAAAAAGCGCATTCAGGTACCCGGACTGGACGAGGCGTCGATCCTCACCGACGCCCGCAAGATCCTCGCCCCGCAGATCGAAGACCACTCGCGCCGCTCGTTCCTGTTGCGCGGCCTGACCCTAGGCGGCGTAGCGATGTTGTCCGGTTGCAATATCACCGACAACGACAGCGTCGAGACCGCGCTTTCAACCATGTCGCGCTTCAACGACCGGGTGCAGGGCTGGCTGTTCAACCCCAACGCGATGGCGCCCACCTATCCCGAATCGATGATCACCCGGCCGTTTCCCTTCAATGCCTTCTACGGCATCGACGAGGCGCCGACGGTGCATGAGGAGGACTATCGCCTGGAAGTCACCGGCCTGGTCGCCGACAAGCGCAGCTGGCGCCTCGAAGAACTGCGGGCCATGGCCCAGACCGAGCAGATCACCCGGCACATTTGTGTCGAAGGCTGGAGCGCGATCGGGCGTTGGGGTGGCGTGCGCTTCAGCGATTTCCTCAAGCGCATCGGCGCCGACACCGACGCCAAATATGTCGGTTTCAAATGCGCCGACGACTACTACACCAGCATCGACATGGCCACCGCGCTGCACGCGCAGACCCTGCTGGCACTGACTTGGGACGGGACAGTGCTGCCGCGAGAATACGGCTTCCCGATGAAGCTGCGCATGCCCACCAAGCTTGGCTACAAGAACCCCAAACACATTCAGGCGATTTTCGTCAGCAATACCTACAGCGGTGGCTACTGGGAAGACCAGGGCTACAACTGGTTCGGTGGCAGCTGACGGGTGCCTGGCTATTTCACACCCCACAACCCACGCTCCAAGGAGTTTAATCATGAAAAAGTTGACCACTGTTGTTCTGTCCATGTGCCTGGCCGTTGGTGCCGCCTCTGTGTTCGCTGCTGACACCATGAGCAACGACAACATGAGCAAGGATTCGATGTCCAAGGACGCCATGTCCAAGGATGCAATGAAGAAGACCGATTCGATGTCCAGAGACGCAATGTCCAGAGACGCAATGTCCAAAGACAGTATGTCCAAGGATGCAATGTCCAAGGACGCGATGAAAAAAGACGCCATGTCCAGGGACGGCATGAGCAAAGACGCCATGTCGCAATAATCAAAGGCAACACAAACCCTGTGGTTTTTCCTATTGTCGATCCGCTGTATCAAAAATGAATTTCCGTCGAGTCCGCTGCTCATACCTTTTAGGTGGCGGATTAGTACCCGCGAAATCATTGAGGCAATCAGGGAGCGGCACGGTCATGAGTCGAGTACCGACGGCGGGTGGGGATCTTCCTGGCGGGTTGATTCTGGTGGTTGAGGACGACCCGCTGATCCTGGAGTTTCTCTGTGAGATTCTTCAGGAGGAAGGTTTTGTCGTCGAACCGCAAATCAGTGCGGACGCGGCAGCGATCTATCTGGAGCAGCATGCGCCGCAAGTGCACATGCTGCTGACAGACATCACCATGCCCGGCAGGCTCAACGGCGCGGACCTGGCCAACCAGTTCGGTGATCGGTGGCCGGAGAAGCCGATCATGATCATGTCCGGTTTCGAAACCCCTGAAAGCGCAGGCGTGCGGCACGAGGTCTCTTTCATCAAGAAACCCTGGATGATTGGCGGGTTGCTCGATTGCGTGGGCCAGACCTTCAAGTCCAAACGACTCAACTGACCTGCGCGCAGATGCTACATTGCCGGGCAAATCCGTCCGGCACCTGCGAGGCTCCTTTCCTTGTCCGATCACTCTGTTTTCAACTCGACCTACCGTGCCTTTCTGTTCGACATGGACGGCACCGTCCTGACGTCCATCGCCGCCGCCGAGCGGGTCTGGACCACCTGGGCCGTGCGCCATGGTGTCGATGTCGAGACCTTCCTGCCGACCATTCACGGTGCCCGCGCCATCGACACCATCAGGCGCCTGGGCTTGCCCGGTGTGGATGCCGAGGTCGAAGCCGCCTGGATTACCGAAGCGGAAATCGTCGACGTCGACGGGGTATTGGAAGTGGCAGGCGCGGCGAAATTCTTGCGGTCCTTGCCCCTCAGCCAGTGGGCGATCGTCACTTCCGCCCCTCGGGAACTGGCGTTGCGGCGGTTGGCGGCGGCAGGGATTCCCGAGCCTGCCGTCATGATCACCGCCGAGGATGTGACCGCCGGCAAACCGGACCCCGCCGGTTACCGCCTCGCGGCCCGGCGCCTGGGTGTCGAGCCTGGGCAGTGCCTGGTTTTTGAAGACGCTAGCGTGGGGATTCTGGCGGCCGAGGCGGCGGGGGCGGACTTGATGATTGTCACGGCGACCCATGAGCAGCCGATCGAGACGTTGCATGGGACGTTGGCGGGTTATGACATGGTTGTCGCGAGCGTGGATGCCGGCGGTCTGATTCGTTTGCAGCTTTTGTGAACGAAACATTCCCCTGTGGGAGCGAGCAAGCCCGCTCCCACACTTTTAATGTGTTGCCTGCACTTTTTGTGATCGACGCTTCAGTAAATTTTAGGGATCAACCGCCAGCTGCGGGCGCAATAGGCCTCGTACTCACTGCCGAACTGCGCCCTGAGCAAGGCTTCTTCCGAGTGAATGCGCGCGATCAGCGGGATCAGCGTCAGCGCCACCAATATCAGCCCGACCCCCGAACGAAAGGCCAGCGCCCAACCCATGCCGATGACCATCATCCCCAGATAACTGGGGTTGCGCAGGTTGCGGTAGATCCCCTCGGTGACCAGTCGGTGCCCCGGCTGAATGGCCACCAGCCCACTGAAGCGCTTGCCCAGCACAAACACCGGCCACAACCGCAGCGCGCCGCCGACGATGAACAACAGTGCGCCGAGCCAGCGCACGCCTTCGCCGCCAAAGGTCCAGAAATCGATGCGGTCGGTATAGGCCGGCAGAAAACCGCTCAGCAACCCGATCACGCCGAAGGCCGGGATGACCCAGCGGTTGTCCCGGTCTTCGCGTTCCCCTGAACTCAGGTTGACCTCGGTGAACAGTGATGCGACGGCCATGATCAGGGTGGCCAGGGCAACGACAACCAGTGAGCCGTGGCTGAAAAAGGCTGCGAAACCACCCAGCCCCCAGATCGCCAGGGTGAGGTAGGCGAGGGTGCTGACGACGGCGAAAAACGCCAGTTTGACCGAGATTTTCATGGTGCCTCCACGAATTGGCTTACGTAGGAGCTGCCGTAGGCTGCGATCTTTTGATCGTTCATTGGCCTTCGAGTTTCCATGGGTAAAAGATCGCGGCCTGCACCTGCGCCAGGCCGCTGAGACGGTCGCCCCGAGGCCGCGTGAACTAAACTTGCATGAGAGGACCGTTCACCGCTGGCTCGTTGATCTGTTCGGCGAGCCGGTGGCGTGAAACAGGAGCCTATATGCTTCACATCCGCACGCCTTTGATCCTGCACCCTGGCCTCTCGACCCCGACCCGCCGAATCTGGCTGAAACTGGAAAACCTGCAACCTGGCGGCTCGTTCAAAATACGCGGCATCGGCTTGCTGTGCAGCCGGGCGGCGCAGCAGGGCAAGCGCAAGGTGGTCTGTCCCTCCGGCGGTAACGCGGGACTGGCCACGGCCATGGCCGCTGCATGCCTGGGGCTCAAGGCATGCATCGTGGTGCCGAATACCACCGCGCAAAGCACCCGGGCGCGGATCAGCAATACCGGCGCCGAGGTGATCGTCCACGGCAAGGTCTGGGACGAAGCCAATCAACGGGCCCGGGAACTCGCCCAGGACCCACGCAGTGAATTTGTGCCGGCCTTCGACCACCCGCTGTTGTGGGAAGGGCACAGCACCATGGTCGATGAAATCCTTGAAGACTGCCCGCCAGTGGATGTGCTGGTGACATCGGTGGGCGGTGGTGGCTTGCTGGCGGGGCTGCTCACCGGCCTGATTCGTCATCGGCACACCGATTGCCGCATCGTAGCCTGCGAAACGGAAGGCGCGGCGTCGTTCGCCGCGGCGGTGGCGGCCGGGCACCCGGTCAAACTGGCGAAAATCGACACGGTCGCCACGTCCCTGGGCGCCGCGCAAGTGGCCGCCTGGCCGGTCAGGCACATCGGCGATTTTTCCCATGAGTGCGTGGTGCTCAGCGATGATGAGGCGATCATGGGCGTGGTGCGTTACGCCAATGATTTGCGTCAGCTGGTCGAACCGGCGTGCGGGGTTTCGTTGGCGATTGCCTACCTGGATCACCCGGCGATTGCCGATGCCAATGACGTGGTGATCGTGGTGTGCGGCGGGGTGAGTATCAACGCGCAACTCGTGGCCGGGTGGGCACGTTTGTCCACTGGCACGCACGCCAGGTAGGGCTGGAAACGCTATCCCGGTGTCACAAGCCCCACCGCTGGCGATGACGATCTTCAGTGATCGGTGGCAACGCCCTCCTGGACGAGAATGGCGCGGGCCAGGTCTTCGTCGCTTGCGTTGTTGAGGGCGGGATTGTCCTGACGGATTTTTTTCAACACCGCCTCCAGATAGGCACCACGAATCGCACCGCCACTGGCGACGAAGCTGGAAGCGTCATCCCGGGCGGGAATCATCAGTTTGTGGTCTTTGAACGTTGAGTACAGCGAAGCGGAAACCCCGGCGGAAGTGGCGACGTCACCCGCATCCACTTTGGCTAGAGCCGAGCCGAAGGGTAAACAAAGTACCAGGGAAGAAATGATAAACATCCGGCGCATGACGGTGTCCTCCGACAGCATGAAGCATAAGGGAAGTACCACATAGTTTAGGATGCGTGACGGTCGCCGAGAGTTCCCTGGCATTAGCGAGGAACGGGCTGAGAGGGAGGCAAGGTCGTTGAACGTCGATATTCAAAGCGTGGTAGTCGGGGCCGGCGTGGTCGGGCTGGCGGTGGCCAGGGCGCTGGCCAGGAGCGGGCGGGAAGTGCTGGTGGTAGAGGCCGGAGGGGGTATCGGCACGGGCATCAGTTCGCGTAACTCGGAAGTGATTCACGCCGGCATCTATTACCCGGGCGGCAGCCTCAAGGCGCGGTTGTGCGTGGAGGGCAAGCAGCGTCTCTACGCCTATTGCGATGAGCACGGTGTCGATTACCGGCGCGTGGGCAAGCTGATCGTGGCCACCGACGAGCAGCAGCGCGCGGCTTTGCAGCGTCTGTTGCAGCAGGGGCGTGTCAATGGTGTCGATGACCTGCAATGGCTCGATGGCCCGCAGGCCCGGGAGCTTGAACCGGCGTTGTCCTGCGTCGCGGCGCTGTGGTCGCCGTCGACCGGCATCGTCGACTCCCACGGGCTGATGCTGGCGCTCCAGGGCGATGCCCAGAGGCTCGGCGCCACGCTGGCCTTGCACACGCCGTTGCTGTCGGCCCGTTGCATCGAACGGGGTTTGGAGCTGCACATGGGCGGCAACCAACCCATGACGCTGTGCTGCCGCGAATTGATCAACTGCGCGGGGCTGTCCGCTCCCGAGGTGGCGAGCAGCATCGTCGGACTGCCTGGGCAATTCATTCCCCGGGCGTATCTGTGCAAGGGCAGTTATTTCAGCTTCAGTGGCCGGGCGCCGTTTCTCCACCTCGTGTATCCGGCCCCGGAGAGCGCCGGACTGGGTGTGCACATGACCCTGGACCTTGGCGGGCAGGCGCGCTTCGGCCCGGATGTCGAATGGGTCGAGCACATCGATTACCGCGTCGAGCCTCACAGGGCCGAGGGCTTCTATCAGGCGATCCGCCGCTATTGGCCGGGTTTGCCGGACAACAGCCTGCAACCGGCCTACAGCGGCATTCGCCCGAAAATCAGCGGGCCGACTGAGCCGGCTGCCGACTTTCTCATCAGCGCTCGCGCCGAACATGGGGTGCCGGGGCTGGTCAATCTGTTCGGCATCGAATCACCGGGGCTGACCAGTTGCCTGGCACTCGCCGAACACGTGGTGAAACGCCTGGACGACCGATGATCAGGGCTGGCACTGCCGGGCGGCCATCGGGTCTATGCTAGGGGGTGCGCTTACCGCCATCGGAGAACTCTGATGATCACCGTACGCACTGCCTGCCTGCTGGCCGATTACAAACGCTGGGCCAATCAGCGCCTCTTTGACAGCCTCGCGGCGCTCCCTCCGGGCGAAGTCAAAAAAGAACGGGTGTCGGTGTTCAAAAACATGATCGGCATCCTTAATCACGTCTACGTGGTCGATTGCATCTGGCAGGCGCACCTCGAAGGCCGGGGGCATGGCTTCAAGACCTCGCACGACCTGCTGCATGCCGACCTGTCCGAACTGCGCATGGCGCAAAAAGCCATCGATCGCTGGTACTGCGACTGGAGCGCCCGGCAAACCGATGCCTCCCTGGACAAGCCCCTGGAATTCACCTTTGTCTCAGGCGAAAGCGGCACCATGAGCGCCGGCGCGATGCTGATGCACGTGGTCAACCACGCCAGCTATCACCGTGGCTGGGTGGTGCAGATGTACTTCGAGATTCCGGCCATGCCACCGGTGACCGACATGCCGGTGTACCTGCGCGACTCCGAGCCGGTGTTCCTGCAGGCGATCAATGCCCCGATAGTGGCGCCGCCATGTGCTGTGCAATTTTCCAGTGCGACGAGTGTTTTGCCGGATCGCTATCGTTGAGTTCCGTTGCAGACCATTGACCGCTTTCACAGCACAATGGCGAGGGTGCAGGCCAAGCTACTGAGGCGAATCAAGCTGATCCAGTGCCCGGTTCACCGCCAGTTCATCCAGCATGATTACCTGCACAATGCCCAGCAGCGTATTGCGGCTCGATTCGGTACTGAGTGCGCACAAGTCGGCGGACTCTGGCGTACACGTAAGCAACGGCGCAAGCGACCGTAGCTTTCATGAAGTAGCTCTGACAGCCGTAAAACACCCTTCGAGACGAGTGAACTGCCCCTTGTTCCGAGCGGCGGCTACACTCTTTCCGACCTTTTCGCGCTGTGTCCGAGCGTACTGCCTTACCCTTTGCTGGAGCTTGAACATGAAAATTGATTTGAGCGGAAAACTCGCAATTGTCAGCGGCAGCACTGCCGGCATCGGCCTGGGCATCAGCAAGGCACTGGCCGAGGCTGGCGCCACCGTGGTGGTGGTCGGCCGCGACACGGCCAAGGTCGAGCAGGCAATGGCGAGCATTCGCCAGCGTGTTCCTGCTGCGCAATTGCGTGGGGTGACCGCTGACCTCGGCACCGCCGAAGGCGCCGAAATATTGTTCGCCGCCGAACCGCGGGCGGACATCCTGGTGAACAACCTCGGGATCTTCAATACGGTGGATTTCTTCGACGCCCCGGACAGTGAGTGGACGCGCTTCTACGAGGTCAACGTGATCTCCGGCGTGCGCCTGTCCCGGCATTACACGCCGGACATGGTCAAGCAGGGCTGGGGGCGGGTGATCTTCCTGTCTTCGGAATCCGGCGTGGCGACCCCGGCGGACATGATCAACTATGGCGTGACCAAAAGCGCCAACCTGGCGGTGTCCCATGGCCTGGCCAAACGCCTGGCCGGCACCGGCGTGACGGTCAATGCGATCCTGCCCGGCCCGACCTTTACCGATGGCCTGGAAGACATGCTCAAGGACGCCACGGCCGAGTCCGGACGCAGCGCCCGGGACGAAGCCGATGCGTTCGTGCGCAAGGCCCGGCCGACATCGATCATCCAGCGCGTGGCGGATGTCGAGGAAGTCGCCAATCTGGTGGCCTACATCGCTTCGCCGTTATCCTCGGCCACCACCGGTGCCGCCTTGCGGGTCGACGGCGGTGTCGTCGACAGCCTGGCCATCTGATCCCCAAAAACTTTGAGAGAGCACCCGACATGGCAACTGCATCATCAACGATCGAGGTCCAGGCATCGGCCGATCAGGTCTGGCAATTGATTGGCGGTTTCAACTCGCTGCCGGACTGGATTTCGTTCATTCCCAAGAGCGAGCTCAGTGAAGGTGGGCGGGTACGCCGGCTGGAAACCGGCGATGGCGCGGTGGTAGTCGAGCGCTTGCCCCTGTGGGAGCGAGCTTGCTCGCGATAGCGGAGTGTCAGGCGATACATCTTTACCTGATACACCGTCATCGCGAGCAAGCTCGCTCCCACAGGTACTGTGTCCGCTCAGGCGGATTTGTATCAAGCCTGCGGAATCAGACTCTCCCGACAATCAAGCACCAGCCGCGCGCCACCCAGTTCGCTATTGCCCACCTCCAGGGTAAACCCGTGCAGGCTGACAATCGCCGCGACGATGGACAGCCCCAGCCCGAAGCCGCTTTTGTGATTGCCCGCTTCGGCGCGATAGAAACGCTGGAACACCGCTTCACGTTCCGCCTCGGGAATGCCCGGGCCGGAGTCGAGCACTTCGATTCGCGTGTGCCCGCCATCATTGACCCCGCGCAAAATCACTGCACCACCGGGCGGGGTGAATTTGATCGAGTTGCTGAGCAGGTTCGCCACCGCTTCGAACATCAGTGCGCGGTCGCCATGGAGGGGCGGCAATGACGCGGGCAGGTGCAACTGGAACACCAGGTCGTCGTCTTCCGCCAGGGGCAGGTAGAACTCATGCAGTTCTTGCAGCAGCGCCACCGGGTCCACTTGCACGAATCCGGAGCGACGCTGGCGGTCTTCCAGTTCGGAGATCCTCAGCAAGCCACGGAAACGCGCCATCAGCGTATCGGCCTCGGCCAGTACCAGGTCCAGTTGCATGGCCTGCGGCGAGCCTTCGCCGGCTTGCTGTTGCATGCGGTATAGCTGCGCGCGCAGACGGGTCAGGGGCGTGCGCAGGTCATGGGCGATGTTGTCGCACACGCCCTTGACCTCGTTCATCAAGCGCTCGATCCGTTCGAGCATGGCGTTAACGATGGCGGCGAGCATGTCCAGTTCGTCACGCCGATTGGACAGTGGCAAGCGCCGGCTCAGGTCGCCGGCGACAATGGCTTCGGCACTGGCCTGAATCCCGCGAATGCGCCGCAACGGCCGGCGGCGCAGCAAATACCAGCCAACGATGCCCGGCACGATGGTCAGGGTCATACCCCAGAACAAGGCGTGAAGGATGATCCGGGTCACGGCGAACAACGATCCGTTGTCGCGTACCAGCACCAGCCAGCGGCCGTCGAGGGTGCGGGTCGCCACGGCGTCGCAACTGTCGGCGGGCAGCGTCTGTTCGTCGCTGTCGTCGGAGGCATCGCAATCGAGCAGCATGTGGATCTTGCCATCGAGCGGCAAGCCGTCCGGAATGTAGCGCAAGGCGCCGCTGAGGTAGCGGTGTTGAGCATCGAACAGGCCGTAGGCGTCGATGCCGCGGATGTCGAAGGTCATACTCACGGCGAGGGCGTCCACCAGTTGCTCGCCGGAGAAGCGCGAAAACAGGTGCTGGCGTTGCATCAGCGAATGCTTGGCCAGGTTGTCCAGGTAAGCGGAAACCTCGTAGTACATGACCCCCATGAGGATCCCGCTCCAGATCACGAACAGCGAACTGTAGAGCGCCAGCAGACGGCTGCTGGAAGAACGCCAGCCTTTAGACGGGTTCGGCAATGACATAACCCGAGCCTCGCACGGTCCGAATCAGTGGGGCATTGCCAGGCGGGTCGATCTTTTTGCGCAGACGGCCGATGTGGACGTCGATCAGGTTGGTGCCGGGGTCGAAGTGGTAACCCCAGACCTCTTCGAAAATCATCATCCGCGAGAGGATTTGCCCGGTATTGCGCATCAGGAATTCCAGCAGTTTGTATTCGGTGGGCAATAGCGTCAGCAGTTGACCGTCGCGGCTGGCTTCGTGGCTGATCAGGTTCAGCTCCAGATCCGCCACCCGCAGCGTGGTGGCCTGGGCGGTCACGGTGTTCTGCCGACGCAGCAGGACTTCGACCCGGGCGGCCATTTCATCGGTGGCGAAGGGTTTGGTCAGGTAGTCGTCGCCGCCGGCGCGCAGGCCGCGTACGCGCTCATCGACGTCGGACAGTGCGCTGATCATCAGGATCGGCGTGGCCACGCCCATGGTCCGCAGCGTGGTGACAATCGCCAGGCCATCGAGCTCGGGCAACATGCGGTCGAGGGTGATCAGGTCATAGTTGCCGTTGACCGCACGTTCCAGCCCTTCGCGGCCATTGTCGACCCAGTCGACGTCGAGGCCGTGGCTACTCAGTTCAGCGACAATTTCCCGGGCGGTCACGGCGTCGTCTTCGATGGTCAAGATGCGGGTCATAGGGCTGGCCTGATAAGCAGTTCAATACGAAGTTGCGAGCATTTTGCCAAGAATTGCCCGCGACTTAATAAATTAACTTTCATCTAGCCCGCGATAGCGGGCTGACAGGCAATTCATGTGTTGACTGACACGACGCCATCGCGAGCAAGCTCGCTCCCACAACGGATTGTTGTCGAACACAAAGCTCGCGTACGACGAAAATTACTGTGGGAGCGAGCTTGCTCGCGATGACGGCAGAACAGGCAAAGTGAATCCGTCAGTCAATCGGCGTACTGACAAACACCTCAAGCCCCTCGGCATACGTCGTGAATGCGGCGATCCGCGGAAACCGCGCCGCACTCACCTGGTCCGGCACCACCAGGTTGGTGAAGCTCCAGGCCACTGCCAGGGTGATGCCGTCCTGCCCAATCGCACCGTCAGTCTTCAGCGGCTGCTTTTCCAGCTCCCGCTCCAGCGCCGAATAGGCTGCCGTCAGTTGTCCTTCGACCCGCTGCACCCAGGGCTCGAATTGAATATCCTCAGGCCGCAGGTTGCGCTCGTAGTAAAGCTGAACGGATTTTTCGCTGGCGGCCAGGGCCAGGCCGATCAGGCGCAACGCGCGCAGGCGCTGACCCGGTTCGACGGGCATCAGGCTGTTGCCGGCCAGGGTTTCCAGGTAGTCGATGATCAGTGTCGAGTCCATCAACACCTCACCGTCATCCAGCACCAGGGTGGGCGCCTTGACCACCGGGTTGATCTGCTGGAATTGTTCGAAGTGGCGGAACACCGAGACCGGTCGGTGTTCCAGCGCGATTCCCAGGCATTTGGCAGAAATGGCGGCGCGCCTGACATAGGGCGAGTCCAGCATACCGATCAGCTTCATGGTCCTTTCCTTTATATGGCCATATCGGGAGGGACAACCTTAGCTGAGGTTCGCGGCCCTGCAAATGAGCGTGAATAATGCCCGGTGCCAGCCGTTTGTCTTCTATATACAGCCGCTCGATTGAATTTCTTGCTATAAACGCACTCCGATTACCGCCTCAAAGCCTGCCTTAGAGCATTTTCAGGGCTTTGTCGGACAAATTCGCAGTCTTTTCGGTTGCTGAGGCCTCAAGTCGGCCGTAGACTGCCGCCCCTCGTAAATTGAGTGCCGGGTGGCGCTTGGAACAAACGGCGCCTTTCCGATGGCCTGCCCAGGTCTGCCGGAACGCTCCCTTATTCGCCTTAATGCACGTTTTTTTATAGAGATATCAATGACAAAGGACAAGTTGCTGGCCATGCCGGCGGATGACTACATGAATGCCGAGCAACATGCTTTTTTCTCCGAGCTGTTGCAGAACATGAAAGTCGAAACCCATGAGCGCATCGAGCAGAACCGCATCGCCATCGAAAGCCTGGACACCCCGGCCGATCCGGCAGACGCGGCCTCGGTCGAAGAAGAACGCACCTGGCTGGTAAATGCGATCGATCGCGACCAGCGCATGCTGCCTCAGTTGGAACAAGCCCTTGAGCGCATCAAGGAAGACAGCTTCGGCTGGTGCGACGACAGCGGCGAGGCGATTGGCCTCAAGCGCCTGCTGATCAGCCCGACCACCAAGTACTGCATCGAAGCTCAGGAACGTCACGAGCAAATCGACAAGCACCAGCGTCAGGCCTGATTCTGCGAGGCAGCCCCTTTGATCCGGGCTGCCTTGAAAAGATCGCAGCCTGCGGCAGCTCCTACGCAATTGAAGTCGGGCGCTGTTGCAGGCTGCGATCTTCGTTTTCTGCCGTCTTCGATTTCCCGGTTCTTCTATTGATCTGCTGCAACGTTCGCGACTAAAGGCTCATGGATAATGGCTTTATGGTGGCGTTTAATGCGAAGACAACAATTAGAAGCTTTACGGGGTGACGATGATGACAAGAGACGGGTCTCTGGTTGCGGCAGTGCCCGCACCCGTGCTGTTGCCGAAAAACCGCTGGCTGACGCCAACGCTGCAAAGCATCGCTCTGATGCTGTTGTTATGTGGCATGACGCTGGGCGGATGGTCGCTCTACCTTGGCCTGCCCCTGGCCATATTGATTGTCTGGCTGCCTCGCCTGCGCGCGCGCGCGACCCCTGAGGCTGCTGCCCCCGCCAACCGCGATGCCATCGGCGAGTTGGCTCGCGATCTTTCCTGCACCACCAGCCATAACGCACTGTCGGCCGCCGGCGTGGCGTTTTCGGTTCGGCAACTGGCGGACAAACTGCAATCGCAGCTCACGGCGGCGGCACAGATCGTCAGCAATGCCGAGGTCATGATCACCACCGAACAGGCCACCTCGACCCTCAGTCGCCAGGCGCTCAGTGCCGCCAGCGAGGCGCATCAAAGCGGAGTGGTCGGGCGTACGGAATTGATCGAGTCCATCGCGCGCATGCATCAGCTCAGCCAGCGCGCCAGCAACAGTCGTGAACTGATCGAAGCCTTGAGCCTGCGCAGCGATGATATCCAGAGGGTGACCCTGGTGATTCAGTCCATCGCCAGCCAGACCAATCTGTTGGCGTTGAACGCCGCGATAGAAGCGGCGCGGGCGGGGGAGCACGGTCGCGGGTTTGCCGTGGTGGCCGACGAGGTACGCGGGCTCGCCGCACGCACGGCGACCGCTACGGGGGAGGTGGGCGAAATGGTGGCCGACATCCAGCATCGCACGGCGCAGGTGGTGGAGCAGATCCGCCAACTGTCCAGCGACCTTGACTCCGGCGTCGAGCAGGTCGAGCGCACGGGCCAGCACCTGGAGAACATTGCCCGACTGGCGGCCAGCGTCGAGTCCCAGGTCGGGGAAATCGCCCAAGGGGCAGACATCAACCGTTTGCAACTCGACAGTCTGTTTCACGCCATCGGACAGATGCGCAGCGATCTGGTGGTCAGCGACCAGCAGACACAGCGCCTGGCCCAGGCGGCGGTGCAAATGGAAGGGCAAGCCGAAACCATCAGCGAGCGTCTTGCCGAAGTGGGGCTGGATGACTATCACCAGCGCATCTATGACCTGGCCCGGGAAGCCGCGAGCCAGATTGCAGCGCGTTTCGAAGCGGATATCGATGCCGGTCGAATCAGCATCGACGATCTGTTCGACCGCAATTACCAGGTCATCCCCAATACCAGCCCGACCAAGTACCAGACACGTTTCGACCGCTACACCGATCAGGTATTGCCAGCGATTCAAGAGCCGTTGTTACCGCGTCATGAAGGATTGGTGTTCGCCATCGCCTGCACCCAACAGGGGTATGTGCCGACCCACAACAAGCTGTTCAGCCAGCCGTTGACGGGAGATGCGCAGGTCGATGCCTTGCAGAACCGGACCAAACGCAAGTTCGCTGACCGCACCGGGATCCGCTGTGGCAGCCATCAGAAGGCCGTGCTACTGCAAACCTATACCCGTGATACCGGCGAGTTGATGCACGATCTTTCGGTACCGATCATGCTCAAGGGCCGGCATTGGGGTGGTTTACGCCTGGGCTACAAGCCGGAAAAGCCGCGCTAAAAAACAAGGCTGCCGGGCGACTGTTACGAATTCTGCAATTAACCTGTGCAGGGTGTTGCTGTTTCCTCGCCGGAAAACTAATTAACATGCCTACTAATTAGGTTGCTAATTAAGTTCGGAGGGGGGGCAGCATGCAAGGCAAAGTTGATGTCGCGGTCATGATCGGCAGCGGGGTACCTGCCAACCTTCGCTCCATGGGACGCAAGGTTTGCTGGGTCGTGTTACTCAATGGCGAGCGCCGGGGCACGGCGTACTCCAGTCGCGACGAAGCGGAGGAGTGCAGGGCCGCCTGGCTGGCACAATTGAACGCCGAAAGTCCTGGCAGCCTGCATTGAGGTTGTCAGTGGGTCTGGTGCATGCGCAGGTTCAGGTCGTCGACCACCCGCGCCCAGTCTGCGTCTTCGCGAAGTTGTTCCTTGAGGAAGCCGGCCTGTTGCGGTGACCAGAAGTCGGCGTCGATGAGTTTCTTGTCGTCAGGCAGGAAATGGCCGGCAATGAAGTCGTCGATCGCTTTCTGGCTGGAGTCCAGGCCAAGCTGGTCGAACAGGCCTTTCAAGTCATGGGTCGGTGATTCCATCTTCATCTCCTTGCAGGTCATCAGTCGGGTCGAGGGACGAGGCGCACCCAGGATTCGAGGGCGCCGCAGCGGTGGAGTTCGATCACGATGTTCAAGTGCAACCATGAGCATAGACCGCCAACCCGATCATCAGGCTTTCAATGCGCCCGCATCGACCGCGGCCTTGAGCTCCCGGGCCGATTCCTGGGCCGCCATGGCGGCGACATCCGGGGTTTTGAACCAGCGATCCTTTTCGACCTGGTGATAGGTCACGGTCTTGAGCGGTGGTTTGGCGCGCATGACAATCACGGCCTGGAATTCACCCTCGACTTCTCTGGCTTCACCCCGGATGAAAAACTCGCCGATATCAAATTCCGTCACGTTGCAGACTTCCCTTGGAAAAACATTGTTGTTGTCAACGCAACCCGATTTTCTGCGGATCCGTTTTATTGGGCGGGCAGTATGGCAGCAGTTGCCCGTCGACGGCTGAGATAAGTCGGCGGGCAGACGAAACGTCGATAGAGGCGAGCGCGGTGGGCCTGTCAACCGTGTGATTCGAGGAGCCGGGCGAGGGCACAGGCTTCGTTATGATTGGCTCGGAAACCTCTTACACTGCCTGTAGAAATATCCTTGATGTGAAAGAAGGCAATGCCCGCCATAACCACTTGAAATCGTGGGCGGGCCGAGGTATCGGGAGCTGGTTCATGTAGGGCGAGCCTTGTCGGGTGCGGGGCCGGTGCTGTTTCCGAATCAGGCACCAAGGGATAGGCAAAGTGTGTCAGCGTGCACATATGAAGTCCTTTTCATTGTTTTACCGACGTATGTACGTCGTTTTGGCTAGTCTCCAAGAGCATCGCTGCTCTAGAATCACCCCTACTGGTGGGTGAATGATGTTTATCTAAAGCAATTTTTTGCGGACGATATGTAGGAAAAGTTTTTTTCTTGATGAGATTTTTCCCCGAAGTTGATAGTCCATAATTTTCCGGCAGCAGGAAGGGCGTTTTCCTTCAGTCTGTGGCGAACACCAGTCAGGACGACGCGAGTGACGTTCCAGTAGTCTTCTCAAGCTTCGTGATGAATGAGTGCACTGCTCATTCAGGACTCTCAACCCGGGTTCTTTGGCTACACCTTCGGCATTGCCGCTTTTTTGGCTGTGCGTTCATTTTTCGCGCACGGCACCATTATTCAGATGTGGGGATGTTTCCTTGGCAGTAAGTAATCTCGATATGCATGCCTTGTTTGTGCTGGGTGATTTGCGCGCAAAGCTGGTCAAGCAGTTTCAGTCTCGTTTCGTTTACATCACCGAACAGAACGCCGAAGGCATCTACATTGCCGAAATCGACACCGAATCAGCCCTGGTGGTGGACGACAAGCCCGGACTCAAGCTCAAGGTCGGCGACCATTTCAGCGCGTCCGTGCTGCCCAGTCGCGAAGGCGGCAAGCTGGACATCAAGTTCCGCGACATCAAGCTGACGGTTTACGGAATAGGCGACTACGCCTTCGTGACGACGGCCGACGGTCAGGGAATCGTGTTCAAGGAAGGTCACAGCGTGGTGATGGTGTTCGCCGCCCATCAACAGTTGCAGGAAGGCCTGACCAAGACCCTCAAGGCCGTGACGGCCAAAGCGGCCAAGTGGCGCAAAGGCGAGCTGGTGACCTTCAAGGCCAGCGAGTGATGACCCTGACCCGCGCCGATTTCCACGAACAGAACCTGGCCAGTGCTCAAGACGAAGCGCGGCGGCTGTTCGGGCAGAAGACCATTCTGCAGGGAGCCTGGCTGAACTGGGTGGCGTCACAGCTTTACCAACTGCAACCGGCGCCATACGCCAGCATGGTCAGACGAGAACTGATGCGTTTGCAGGACACTGGCGAAAACTGATCCACGCACCTCGAAAGCAGGAACCTCTACTACAGTCATTGGACTGAGTATTCAGAGGCTTCGCGGTCTACTGCCAGGCCATCCTGCTATTGCTGTGAACAGCACGAGGTGCAAAAGCATGAACGGATTTCGACGGTTGCTGGCTGCGGTCCTGGCCACTTTCGGTTTGCTGGCGACACCCGTCCCGGTGTCTGCCGCTCAGACGCCGATCCACTTCGCCGACCTGAACTGGGAAAGCGGCAGCCTGATTACCGATGTCCTGCGCATCATTGTCGAGAAGGGCTACGGGCTGCCGACCGACACCTTGCCGGGCACCACCATCACCCTGGAAACCGCGCTGGCCAACAATGACATCCAGGTCATTGGCGAGGAGTGGGCCGGTCGCAGCCCGGTGTGGGTCAAGGCGGAAGCCGAAGGCAAGGTCGTCAGCCTCGGCGACACGGTCAAGGGCGCTACCGAAGGCTGGTGGGTGCCGGAGTATGTGATCAAGGGCGACCCGGCCAAGGGCATCAAGCCGCTGGCGCCGGACCTGCGCAGCGTCAGTGACCTGCCAAAACACAAAGACGTGTTCAAGGACCCGGAAGCCCCGACCAAGGGACGTTTTCTCAACAGTCCCATCGGCTGGACCTCGGAAGTGGTCAACAAGCAGAAGCTCAAGGCCTACGGGCTGGACGACAGCTACGTGAACTTCCGCAGCGGTTCGGGGGCGGCTCTGGATGCCGAGATCAGTTCGTCAATTCATCGTGGCAAGCCGGTGCTGTTTTACTACTGGTCGCCCACGCCGTTGCTCGGCCGCTTCAAGCTGATTCAACTCGAAGAGCCGCCGTTCGACGCCGAAGCCTGGAAGACCCTGACCGACGCCGACAACCCCAATCCACGGCCGACTCGTTCTTTGGCCTCCAAGCTGTCGATCGGTGTGTCCACCCCCTTCCAGAAGCAATATCCGCAGATTGCCGAGTTCTTTGCCAAAGTCGACTTTCCGATCGATCCCTTGAACAAAGCACTGGCCGAGATGAGCGAGAAACATACGCCACCGCGTCAGGCAGCGCAGGCGTTCATGAAGGCTCATCCGGACGTCTGGCGGGCCTGGCTGCCCAAGGACGTGGCGGATAAAGTCTCCGCCACCCTGTAGGAGCTGGCGCAGGCTGCGATGTTTTGATCTTGTCTAAAAAAAGCAAAATCAAAACATCGCAGCTGGCGGCAGCTCCTACAATGTTCTGTTCATATCCCTTTCAAGGATCTCTGAACCATGACCCTGTTGTTGGCTCAGTCGCTGGTGACGATCTTCGCCGTGATCAGTCTGGTGCATGTGTATTGGGCGTTGGGTGGCGAGTGGGCGGCGGTGGCGGCGGTCCCGCAAGTACCGCTGGAGGGCACTGCGCAACTGAGGCCAGCGTTCAAGCCGCGAGGCTGGATCACCCTCGTGGTGGCCGGGTTGTTGCTGTTGATTGCCGTGCTGGTGTGCTTGCGGGTGGGTTGGTGCCTGCCACCCTTGCATCACTGGTCGTTGCAGTGGGTGATCAGCGCGATCGCGATTTTGCTGTTTGCCCGGGCCATTGGCGATTCGGAACTGGTGGGTTTTTTCAAAGAGGTCAAAGGATCGAGGTTCGCCCGGCTCGACACCTGGGTTTACTCGCCATTGTGTGTGGTGCTGGGGGCGGGGTTGTTGGCGGTGGCCTGGATTTGAGACAGACCGCTCTTGCTGTGTTGGCTGGTCTATAGCCTTCGCGAGCAAGCCCGCTCCCACAGGGATTGCGCTGAACCCTGTGGGAGCGGGCTTGCCCGCGAAGAGGCCGGTCCAGTCAATACAAAATTTTGGTTTAACTACCGCTCTCACTCCGCCGGCTGCTCACTTCGGCCGGTACATCATCCCCGGCCATGCGTTTGCGAAACAGCGCCGCCCGGGCCAGCAGCAAGGTCGTCACCGGCACGGTAATCGCCAGCAGGATCGGAATCAGCCAGGCGTGCAATACCGGCGCGGACTTGAGTGCCGAAAAATAGATGATCGAAGCCAGCGCCACGCACCAGGTCCCGAGCGTCGAGGCCAGGGCGGGTGGGTGCATGCGCTGGAAGTAGTCTTTCATGCGCAGCAGGCCCGTGGCGCCGATCAAAGTAAACAGGCTGCCGAGTACCAGCAGGATCGCCACCGGGATCTCCACCCACAACGACAATGGCATATTCATTCGATCACCTCGCCACGCAGCAGGAATTTCGCCAGGGCGAACGAGCCGACGAAACCGAACAGGGCGATCAGCAACGCCGCCTCGAAGTAGGTGTCACTGGCATAGCGAATGCCCAGCGCGAGCATCATCAGCATCGCGACGATGTACAGGTAGTCCAGCGCCAGGACCCGATCCTGGGCCGACGGCCCCTTGAACAGGCGGATCAGGGTCAGGATCATCGCCAGGGAAAAGAAGAACAGGCTCAACAGGATCGCGTTCGACAGCAAGGGGCTCATTCGAAGATCTCCATCAACGGACGTTCGTAGGTCGTCTTGAAGTGCTGGATGAACAGCACCTCGTCGTCCAGGTCGAAGACGTGCAACAGCAGAATGCTGCGGTCCAGCGCCAGTTCCGACCAGACCGTACCGGGTACCACCGTAGTGATCATCGACAGCGCGGCCAGGCCGTTGGCGTCACGCAAGTCCAGCGGCACCTTGATGAATTGCGAGCGGGGCGGGCGGCGACTGGCATTGAGCACGCTCCAGGCCACGGCGAGGTTGGACACCAGCACATCGCGCCCGACCAGCAGGATCAACCGCAGGATTACCATGGGACGACGGATGCGCACCGGCAGCGGACGCAGCCTGCGCATCATCAGTGGCGCACAGAAGCCCAGCGCGGCACCCAGCAGCAGGTTGCCGGGGCTGATCGACAGGTTCAGCAACAGCCACAGCAGCCACAGGGCCAGCGACAGCAAGGGTGCCGGAAACAGGCGCTTCATGGCTGTACCTCCTGCGGGGCCACGGCCGACGGGCTCGGTACAACGCGTGTGTCGAGCACCGCCATCACGTATTGCTGCGGGTTGTACAAGGCATCGGCGGCGGCCTGGGTGTAACGCAGCAGCGGATCGGCCTTGAAGGTCAGTGCAATGCTCAAGCCCAGCAGGGCGAAGATCGGCACGCATTCCAGGCGTCGCAGCAGGGGCGATGGTCGTTCCGCTGGCGTCCAGAAACGCTGGATGCCCAGGCGCGAGAATGCGATCAGCGACGCCAGCCCCGACACAATCAACAACACCAACAGGCCCCAGGCGCCCTTGGAAACCGGTACGTCGCCGCTGTTACCCAGGCCCAGGGGATTGAGCAGGGCGCCGATCAACCCGAGTTTGCCGATAAAGCCCGAGAGCGGCGGCATGCCGATGATCAGCAAGGCGCAGGCGATGAAGCTCAGGCCGAGAAACGCCATGGTCCAGGGAATCACCTGGCCGACCACGGCTTTCTGGTCGTCGTCGAGGTTGGTGCCTTTGGGCGGGTGCAGGGATTCCAGGGGACGGGGCAGCAGTTCGGCTTCATCTTCGAGCAGGATTTCGTTGGCCGAGCGTGAGCGCTCGATCAGTTCGGCCAGCAGGAACAGGGCGCTCAACGCCAGGGTGGAACTGAACAGGTAGAACAGCGCCGCGCCAACCAGGTTCGGCTGGGCGAAACCGATGGTCGACAACAGAATGCCCGCCGACACCAGGATGCTCAGGCTGGCCATGCGCTCCAGTCGCTGCGCGGCGAGGATCGCAATGGCGGCGCAGACGATGGTCGCCATGCCGCCGTAGATCAGCCAGTCGCCGCCAAAGAACGCCGAGGCCCCGGCCTGGGTGGAAAACAGCAGCGTCCACAGGCGCAGCAAGGTGTACACGCCGACCTTGGTCATGATCGCGAACATCGCCGCCACCGGCGCGCTGGCCGAGGAATAGGCCGGCACCAGCCAGAAGTTCAGCGGCCACATGCCGGCCTTGGCCAGGAACGCGATGGCCAGGATCCCCGCGCCCGCGTGAAGCAAGCCGCGATCAGCTTCGGACACCAGCGGGATTTTTACCGCCAGGTCAGCCATGTTCAGGGTGCCGGTGACCCCATAGATCAGCGCCGCGCCAATCAGGAACAGCGACGAGGCCAGCAGGTTGATCGAGATGTAATGTAACCCCGACGACACCCGCGCCCGGCCCGAACCGTGGAGCATCAACCCATAGGACGCGGCCAGCAGCACCTCGAAGAACACGAACAGGTTGAACAGGTCAGCAGTGAGGAACGCGCCGTAAAGGCCCATCAACTGGATCTGGAACAGCGCGTGAAAACTCGAACCTGCGCTGTCCCAGCGTGCCATGGCGAACAGCAGGGCACTGACACCGATGATGCCGGTCAGCACCAGCATCAGCGCCGACAGGCGATCGACCACCAGCACCAGGCCGAACGGCACTTGCCAGTTGCTCGGCAGGTACACACCGATGGAGCCGGGCACGCCGGTGGTCTGCGTCCATTGCAGCAACGCCACGGCAATGCCCAGGCCGAGCAGGCTGGAGAACAGATTGATCTTCGCCTTGAGCGGCCGGTGCTTCTCGCCGAGCATCAGCATGATCGCGGCGGTCAGCAGTGGCAGCAGGATGGGCGCGACGATCAGGTGAGTCATCGCCATCATTCCCTGGGCTCCCGGCCATCCACATGGTCGGTGCCGGTCAGGCCCCGGGAGGCCAGCAGCACCACCAGGAACAGCGCGGTCATGGCGAAGCTGATGACGATCGCCGTCAGCACCAGCGCCTGCGGCAACGGGTCGGTGTAGTGCAACAGGTCCTGCGGCACGCCGTCCTTGATGATCGGCTCCTTGCCGATGAACAGGCTGCCCATGCTGAAGATGAACAGATTGACGCCGTAGGACAGCAGGCACAGGCCCATGACCACCTGGAACGTCCGTGGGCGCAGGATCAGCCAGACGCCGGACGCGGCCAGTACGCCGATGGCGATTGCGATGACTTCTTCCATCAGACGGCTCCTTTGGCGGCAACGGATCTGGGCTGGGCGGCGGTTTTGTGGCCGCGCACCGATTGGTGGGCGAGGGCGGTGAGGATCAACAGGGTCGAGCCGACCACCACGCCGTACACACCGATGTCGAAGAACAGCGCGCTGGCCAGGTGAATGTCACCCAGCAGCGGCAATGAGAAATGCCAGGTATGAGTGGTCAGGAACGGATAGCCGACGACCATCGCGCCCAGGCCCGTGGCCGTGGCAATCATCAGTCCGGTGCCCATCCAGCGCAGTGGCCGCAGGCTCATTTGCGCCTCGACCCACTGCGTGCCGGCGACCATGTATTGCAGGATGAACGCCACCGACATCACCAGCCCGGCGACAAAGCCGCCGCCCGGTTGATTGTGCCCACGCATGAACAGGTAGAACGACACCACCAGCGCCACCGGCAACAGCAGGCGCACCAGCACCGCCGGCACCATCATGAAGCCGAGCGCGGTGTCGCTGGCGTGACGCGGGTTGACCAGGTCGGTGACCACATCCGGCGCGAGCAAGCGCTGCTGGGCCGGCAGTTGCAGGCTTTCTTTCGGCGGGCGGAAACGGCGTAGCAGTGCATACACGGTCAGGGCCACGGCCACCAGTACGGTGATTTCACCGAGGGTGTCGAAACCACGGAAGTCCACCAGCATCACGTTGACCACGTTGCTGCCGCCGCCTTCAGGCAAGGCGCGACTGAGGTAGAAAGAGGAAATGTCGTTGGGGGTCTGGCGGGTCAGCATGGCGTAGGCCAGCAATGCCATGCCGATACCGACCGAGGTCGACAGCAGCAAGTCGCGGATACGCCGTACCCGCGCCCGACGCAGGCTGCCCGGCAACGGCGAGACCTCCTCGATCCGTCGTGGCAGCCAGCGCAGGCCCAGCAGGATCAGCACCGTGGTCACCACTTCGACCGCCAGTTGGGTCAGGGCCAGGTCCGGCGCGGAAAACCAGACGAAGGTGACGCAAGTCATCAGGCCGCAGACGCTGACCATGGTCAGGGCCGCGAGACGGTGATACTTGGCCTGATAAGCCGCACCAAGGGCGCAGGCGATGGCCAGCAACCACAAGGTAACGAACACGATCGACCCGGGGATTTTCGGCCGGTCACCCCAGTGAAGGCTGCTGTGGAGCATGGGAATCAACCCGGCCAGCACGGCGGCGAGCACCACCAGGAACAACTGCATTTGCAGGCGCCGGGTGCCAATTCGCGGTTCCAGGCGACGGGCCAGGCGCATGATGGCGACCAGCGCGTATTCGAACAGGTGCTTGCCGTCCAGGCGACCGATGACGGGCGGCCGACCGAAGCGCCCGCGCTTGAATTGATTGCGCAGCAGCAGGTAAAGCACGGAGCCGCAGGACAAGGCGATCAGGCTCATGATCATCGGCGCGTTCAGGCCGTGCCAGATGGCCAGGCTGTACTCGGGCAGCGTGCCGCCAACCACCGGTTGCGCCGCCGCCGCGAGCAGCGGGCCGACTATCTGGGCCGGGAAGATCCCCACCAGCAGGCAAGTGAATACCAGCAACTCGACCGGTGCGCGCATCCAGCGCGGTGGCTCGTGAGGCGTGTGGGGCAGGTCGGTCGCGGGCGGACCGAAGAACACATCCACGGTGAAACGCAGGGAGTAGGCCACGCTGAAGGTGCCGGCAATGGTTGCCACGATCGGCAGGCTCAGTTCGACCCAGCGCGTGGCATTGATGAACACGGTTTCGGCGAAGAACATCTCTTTGGAAAGGAAGCCGTTGAGCAACGGTACACCGGCCATCGAGGCGCTGGCGACCATGGCCAGGGTGGCGGTAAACGGCATCAGCTTGTACAGGCCGCTGAGTTTGCGGATATCGCGGGTGCCGCTTTCGTGGTCGATGATGCCGGCAGCCATGAACAGCGAGGCCTTGAACGTCGCATGGTTGAGGATGTGGAACACCGCGGCGACGGCGGCCAGCGGGCTGTTCAAGCCCAGCAACAGGGTGATCAGGCCCAGATGGCTGATGGTCGAGTAGGCCAGCAGTCCCTTGAGGTCGTTCTGGAACATCGCGCAGTACGCCCCGAGCAACAGGGTGCAGGCACCGGCGCCGCTGACGATGTAGAACCATTCTTCACTGCCCGATAGCGAAGGCCATAGCCGTGCAAGCAGAAAGACCCCGGCCTTGACCATGGTCGCCGAGTGCAAATACGCCGACACGGGCGTCGGCGCGGCCATGGCGTGGGGCAGCCAGAAGTGAAAGGGAAATTGCGCACTTTTGGTCAGGGCGCCGATCAGGATCAGGGGCAACAGGATCGGGTAGAGGGCATGGGCGCGAATAAGGTCGCCGGCGGCCAGGACCTTGTCCAGGTCATAGCTGCCGACCACATGGCCAAGCAGCATGACCCCCGCCAGCAGGCACAAACCGCCCGCACCGGTCACCATCAACGCCATGTAGGCGCCGCGCCGGGCATCGGCGCGATGGTGCCAGTAGCCGATCAACAGGAACGAGAAGAGGCTGGTCAGCTCCCAGAAAAACACGATCTGGATCAGGTTGCCGGAAATCACCAGGCCAAGCATGGCGCCCATGAAGGCCAGGAAAAACGCGAAGAATCGCGGCACCGGATCGTTCGGCGACATGTAGTAGCGGGCGTACAGCGAAACCAGGGTGCCGATGCCCAGCACCAGCATGGAGAACAGCCAGGCGAAACCGTCCATGCGCAGGACGAAGTCCAGGCCCAGGCTGGGCAGCCATGAAAACTCTTCGCGAATGACGCCGCCATCGGCGATCTGCGGGTACAGGAAGGCGACCTGAACGGTGCCGATCAGGGCGATCAGGCCAGCCAGCAGGGATTCGGCGTTACGGGCATTGTGCGGCAGCACGGCCGCCAAACAGCTGCCTATGAAAGGCAGAAGCAGTAGAACTATCAGGGACATAGGCTTCTAATCTGCGGAAGTTTGTGAAGCATCATACGTGCCAGCTCCCGGATCACCAAACGCCAAGCTGTCGCAGAATCCTACACGGTAGACGGAAATGCCCTGTTTAACATTGTTTCATTGGGAGGCAAAAAAGATCGCAGCCTGCGGCAGCTCCTACAAAGTACGCATTTCAATGTAGGAGCTGCCGCAGGCTGCGATCTTTTGATCTTTAATGCTTCAGTTGCCGCTTTCGCTTTCCAGCAGTTCGTCAACCGCCGTAGCCTTACCCTTGGTCCTCAACTCACTGACTATCACCGCCGCTACAATCAACCCGGCCCCGACCAGGGCAATGGCCGGCAAGCGTTCCCCGGCAATGCGCCCGACAATCCCGGCCCACACCGGCTCGCCGGCATAGATCAGCGTGGCGCGGGTCGGTGACACACTTTTCTGTGCCCAGTTCATCGCCACCTGAATCGCCGCGCTCGCCGCCCCCAGGCCCAGCGCGCTGCACAACAGCAACCAGGAGAAGTCCGGTATCGCTTCGTTGGTCGGCACCACCATCAGGAACGACAGCACCGAAGTGACCGCCAGTTGCACCACCGTCACCCGGCGCACATCGACCTGGCCGGCATAGGTGCTGATCAGGATGATCTCGGCCGCAATGGCCACGGCACTGATCAAAGTGGCGATTTCACCGGGGCTGAAGTTGAAAGACGCACCGGACGGCCCGGACAACAGCATCAACCCGGTAAAGGCCAGCATGATGCCGATGCTTGGCATCAACCCCGGACGCCGTCCCAGCACCAGCCATTGCAGCAACGGCACAAACGGGACGTACAGCGCGGTAATGAATGCCGATTGGCTGCTGGGAATGCTCTGCAACCCGACCGTCTGCAAGCCGTAGCCGAGCATGATGGCCACGCCGATAAACGCCCCGGCCTTGAGTTCGAGCAGGGTCAGCTCGCGCAGGTGACGCCAGGAAAACAGGGCGACGATGCTTGCGGCGGCGGCAAAGCGCAGGCCGACGAAAAACATCGGGCCGCTGACGGTCATCGCATGCTGCACCAGCAGGAAGGTACCGCCCCAGACCATGGTGATCAGCACCAGCACGCATTCGGCCTTGCTGAACCTTGTAAAACGGGAGGAAGCCATTGGGGAGTTCACCGACGTCATGACCTTGCACGCTACTGGAGGGGGACGCACAATGCGTCGTATGTTGCGCAGTATACTGCCCAACCCCACTCAGTGAGCAATATAGTGCACAAAGATTCTACCCAACGGGCATCGGTCCTCCAGCACGTCAGTCAAAACGTCCGTCGTTTGCGTCATGCCGCCGAACTGAGCCAGACGGCGCTGGCCGAAAAGTCCGGTGTCAGCCGTCGCATGCTGGTGGCGATCGAGGCGGGGGAAAAGAACGTCAGCCTGACCACCCTCGACCGGGTGGCCGAAGCCCTCGACGTCGCCTTCAGTGATCTGATCCAGGCCCCCGACGCCCGGGATCCCAGCCGTATCAACGAACTGGCCTGGACCGGCACGATCCCCGGCAGCAGGGCGGTGTTACTCTCCAAGGCCCAGGCCAGCCGCGAAGTCGAGCAGTGGGAGTGGTGCCTGCAGCCGGGCGAGGTGTATCCGTCGGAACCGGACGCCGATGGCTGGAGCGAGCAGATTTATGTCTTCGAAGGTTGCCTGACCGTTATGCTCGGCGACCAGGCGCAGAATATCGCGGCGGGTGAATTCTTCATGTTCGCCAGCAACCAGCCGCACTGTTATCGCAACGACGGGGCGGTGGCGGCGAAGTTTGTGCGTAATGTGGTGATCTGAACAGGGAGTGCACGATGGGCCAGAACTTGACCAATGACGCCGATATCCTGATTGTCGGCGGCGGCCTCAGTGGCGCGATGCTGGCGGCGCAGTTGATGCGTTTGCCGGGCCGGCGCCGGGTGCTGGTGTTCGAGCCCCGGGCCGAGTTGGGGCGGGGTGAAGCCTACAGCGCGGTGGAACCGGGCCATACCCTTAACGGCAACGCGGCGCGGATGAGTGTTGACCCGGACAACGCCGACGACCTGACCCAATGGTTGACCGGGTACATCGAGGCGGGCGGCTGGCCGGAGTCGGATCAGCAGCACGTGCCGATCAGCGAACTGTTTCCGCCACGGGGCGTATTCGGCCTGTACGCCCGGCAACGCCTGGCCGAAGCGCAGGCGGTGGGCGCCTTGAACGGCTCGACGGTCGAGCATGTGCAGGCCGAAGTGGTCGACTTGCAAGCCGATGCCGATGCCGTGCGGTTGACCTTGAGCGACGGCCGATGCGTGCAGGGCGCGTTTGCGGTACTGGCCACCGGGATGTTTCCCGCCGCGCGTACGCCACAAACCCGCTCCAGCGGCTTGAATGCGGCGGCCCTCGATCCGTGGGACGTGACAGCCATGCAGCGACTCGATCCGCAATCGACGGTCATGATCATCGGCTCGGGCCTGACCATGGTCGACGCCGTGGTGTCCCTGGAGCAGGCCGGGCATCGCGGGCCGATCGAAGTGTTTTCCCGCCATGGCCTGCTGCCCCATGTGCGCCGCCAGCCGCCGGCCTGGGTGGACTTTCTCGCTGAAGATCAGAACATCCGCACACCCCGCCAGTTGATGCGTGAATTGCGTCGCCACTGCCGGGACGCCATCGCCCTGGGCATCGACTGGCAAGCGCCACTGGACACGGTGCGGGCACACATCGGCCGCTTGTGGCATCAGGCGACGGATATACAGCGTCGGCAGTTCGTGCGACATGTGCGACCGTGGTGGGAAAGCCACCATCACCGCTCGCCACCCTTGAGCGCCGAACTGGTGGAGCGCTTGTATAAAGAAGGGCGGTTACGTATTCACGCAGCCTCTTACCAGGGCCTTGAGCCCTCGCTGAATGGCGAGGTGAGTATTCGCCTTCGACGGCGCGGCGAGGCGCAGACATGCGTGGTCAGCGGTGCCGCCCTGATCAATTCCAGCGGTATCGAGTACGACTGGCGCCGGGTCGCGAGACCGTTGCCACGGCAACTGCTTGCCCGTGGCCTGGTCCGGCCCGGGCCCTTGGCTCTGGGCATCGCCGCAGAAGTCGATGGCGCGGTCCTGGACGCCGAGGGTCATCCCGCCAGTCGTCTGTTTGCCATGGGCCCGCCGTTGCGCGGGATGTGGTGGGAAAGTACCGCCGTCACCGATGTGGCAAGCCAGGCCAAGGCGCTGGCCGAGCGGCTGTCGATCAGGTTGTGGGGCTGAGTACATATCCGTTGCTGCGGTAACGGCTGCTTATGGTTTCGCCCTTACGGCGACTCACCGCAATGAGTTCGACTGCGTCGAACGGCGCTGCGCGCCCATCCCCGGATGAACACCTCCACTCAGCCTGCCGAGGGGGCGGGTGGATCAAGATCAAGAGGGTGTACGCCGGTCTGCCTTTGCTCTTCTGTGGGAGCGGCGGTGCGGCGATCCGACTTGCCCGCGAAGGCGGCCTGCCAGCCGACCTGATTTTTGCAGATGTCCCCAATCCCTGTGGGAGCGACGGTGCGGCGATCCGACTTGCTCGCGATGACGGCCTGTCAGTCACCCAATCCCTCACAGATGTACCCGATCCAATTGTGGGAGCGGGCTTGCTCGCGAATACGGTTTATCATTCAACATCTCTGTTGGCTGACACTCCGTTTTCGCGAGCAAGCCCGCTCCCACATTATTTGAGCAGTGTCGAGCGCAAAATCTGTGTACAACCACGTCCCCTGTGGGAGCGAGCTTGCTCGCGATGACGGCCTGTCAGCCGACTCAATTCTCACAGACGAACAAACCCGGCAAAAAACCGCGGCCCCCACCCGAGACCGCGTTTTTCCATAGGGTTCAAGCCGGCCCCATCAACCAACGTGGCGAATGGGGCGCGGGCTCAGTTGGCGATCACCGGCACTGTCCGCACGGAGCCTTGGGACGAGGTGATCGTGGCGGTCGGGTTCGCCGACGGTACGAGCGTGGTGGTGTTGTTCACCGTCAACCGCCAGCGACCGTTCACCGGTACGGTGGTGGTGCCCAGGGTGACGAGCCCGGTCGGCGTGGTGACCTTGATAGTGATGGTGTTGCCGGTGGTCACCGATGAGGTGCCGGCAAAGTTCCAGTTGAAGCGGTTATTGGAACGGGCACTCACCGTTGCGGTGGTCACTGCGAAGGTTTCCGCCGCGGGCCGTGGCGAGACCTGCACCGTGACCGTGGCCGGCGACGTCGACTGGGCGCCGAAGCTGTCCCGGGCGATGTAGGTGAAGGTCGTGGTGAAGGCCGTGGTGATGGTGGCCGGTGGGGTATAGGTGAGCACCGTGCCGTTACTGCTGACGGTGCCGCGATTTGCCGGTGGCTGAGTGAAGCTGGCGACCGCGAGTGGCACATTGCCTTCTGGGTCGGTGTCGTTGGCCAGCACGTTGATTGGAATCGCCACACCCAGTGTAGTGGCGGCATCGGCGACTGCCACCGGAGGCCGGTTAGGCGCCACGGTAATGGTCACGGTTGCCGCTGTCGTCGAGGCCAGGCCTTTGACGTCTTGGGCCTTGTAGGTGAAGGTCGCGGTCAGCGGCGCGTTGACGACAGCGGGAGGGGTGTAGACCACCGCCGTAGTGCCGCTCAATGCCACGGAGCCCTGGTCGGTGGCCGGTTGGGTCAGCGCAGTAATGCTCAGCGGGGTATTGCCGTCCGGGTCGCTGTCATTGGCCAGCACGTTGAGGGTGAGCGGCACACCGAAGCTGGTGCTGCCAGCGTCGGCAACCGCAAGCGGCCGCTGGTTCAGGCCGCTGTCCGGCGCCGTACCCACGACGACAACGGGCTCGGTGTCACTGCCGCCAGCGGCGGACTTGACCGTCACGGTTGCAGGAGGTTGGGTCAGGTCAGTCACCGTCAGGCGCTGCAGGATTCCGGTTTTCGACAGCCGCCCGTAACCCTGGGCGACCATGTCCGGTACCACCACTTCGTCCGTGGAGGTGGCCTCGATCAGCAGGCTGTGGTTGCTCCAGCTGTAACGGGCGGTCTGGATTTTCACCACGTCCGAGAGCTTGCTCGACACCGCGGTCGGGCGAGTGGTCCCGGCGGGGTCGGTGGCGGTGACTACCACGACTGGCGGCACCGTCCCGTTGACCAGCAGATGCTGGGCGAAGAACACGCCGTTGTTATCGCTCACCATGTTGGTCTGGCAGGGCGATACAGGCGGGCCGGGGACCAGGGCGATGCTTTCGCGAAAGCACAGGGTCGAGCCGTTGGTGGCTTTGGCAAACACTTCGACCCGGGTGTTGTTGCCGCCCGTGCCGGCTATCCGGCGGTAGGTGGCACGGGTCATGTCCACCGCGGTTTGCGCGCGGTTGTCGAGCACCTTGCCGGACAGGGTGAACAGGTTGGTCTGGATAGCCCCGGCCGGACCCTGGATGCGCACGAAGTTGGTGTTGTTGGGGCTGCCGGTCACGGCTTCGGTGAGGTTGGGGTCGCCGACGAAGGTTTCGACGGCGCCGGAGTCCGGGTTCACCTCGGTGTAGGGGCCGTTGACGCTGCGCAGGAACGGCCCGATCGCACCGTTGACCGCACCGCTGAAAACGCCCGGCGCACCGATGCCGACGTCCCTGGTGATGTTTATCGCACGACGCCCGGTGGTGGTGACGTTCACCGTTTCCACGCCATAGGGGTGGGTAATGGTGTAGGTCCCGGCAACGGGAATGTTCACCCGCATGCGAATCCGCGCGAAGCTGACCTGGTCGCCATCGAGCGGGTTGCCACCGGCAAACGCGGCCTCGATCCCGGCGACATAGGCGTCCATGCCATAGCCTGCGGTGTCGTTGGGGATGCTGGTCTCGGCAAGGAACCAGAAGGCTTCGTCTGGCCAGTTATCCGGGAACACCATCGGCAGGGTGTCATCGAAAATACCCGGCGTCGGCAGCAGGGTGCACATGTAGGCCGGTGGCACACTGGCGGCCACCCGCGAGCTGGCGGCGCGGGACTGGCACAACTCCATCGACAGCAAATTAGTGTCCTGATACCAGATCGGGAATTTCCCGGTGGCAAAGGTGTAAGGGCCGGGATCGACGGCGGCGAGTTGCGCGAAGGCACTGCCGGTCAGCGATAGAGTCAGTCCCAGGGCGTTGAGCGCCAGGCGTGGCCATTTGTTCATGATGCCTCCTGATGAGGATCCGGGCATGTGGGCGTTCATTGCACGATGACCACTTCTTCGGTATCGCTGCCGCCATTGGAGGACGACACACGAACCTGGGCTGGCGGAATCGGCGAGATGCCGGTGGCCAGGCTTTTCACGGCGCCGTCACCACTCAAGGCGCCGATGGCGATACCGGTGCCGGAGCTGGCGGTGAGCACCGGAGGCGACGTTTCATCGCTGGTCGAGGCCACGATGGTGATTTGCCCGGTGCTCAGGCTGTACTCGGCGCGTGAGATCGTCACCAGGTCGGTCAGCGGCATGGGCAAAATGGTCGGCGTGCTGCTGGCGATGGCCAGGTGGTTGTCGGCAGTCACCTGCAAGGTGCTCGGCAGCGTCGGATTGTTCGGCGACTGCGCATACCAGTGGCCGGTGGTGTTCGCTTCGGTGAAGTTCAGTACCGGGTTGTTGCTGTCCAGGGTCACGGTGGCCGGTGGCGGCGGGGCCAGCACGAACACGTCCTGCTGGGCCACCGGGGCGCTGGTGCCGGCTTGTCGCGAGTAGGTGCTGCGCTCGGCGATTACCGGGGTCGGCCGGACCACCTTCGACAATTTGCCGGATACGGCGAAGAGGTTGGTGCGCAAGTCCAGGCCATTGGGGCCTTCGATGCGCACGTAGTTGGTGTTGAACGGGCTGCCGGTGACGGCTTCGGCGAGGTTCGGATCACCGACGAATTGTTCGGCCTGGCCAGTGCTCGGGTTGGTTTCGGTGTAGGGACCGTTGACGCTGCGCAGGAACGGCCCGACATCGCCCTTGAGCGCACCGTCGTAGGTTTTCGGCGCACCGATGCCAATGTCCCGGGTCATGTTGATCGCCCGTCGGCCGGGAGTGTCGACGTTGAACACTTCGACGCCGTAGGGGTGGGTGATGACGTAAGTGCCGGCGGTGGGCACGTCGATGCGAACACGAATGCGGGCGAAGCTGATCTGGTCACCCTCCAGTGGATCCCCGCCACTGAAGGCTGCTTCGAGCGCCGAGACATAGGTCAGGTCGATGCCTCGGGCGGCATCGATGATGGTCGTTTCGCCTGTGGCCCAGAACGCTTCGTCGGGGAAATTGGTCGGAAAGACCAACGGTTGATTGTCATCGAAAATGCCGGGATTAGGGATCAGCGAGCACATGTAAGTCGGAGCGCCTGGCGCGCTGGCAACCCTGGAACTGACAGCCTTTGATAAACATAGGTCAAGGGTGCGGCCGTGGCTGTCTTGATACCAGGCGGCGAAATTGCCATTGGCTGGCAGGTAGGGTCCGGGGTCTACGGCAAACAGCGCTGCCTGGGCCATGCCTTGGGCTAGAGCGGTCATGACCAGGGCAGTCGCGGTTTTGCACAGTAACGGGTGCATGGGTATTCCCTCTGTCGAAGTACCTGCCCCTTGGGGATGGGGCAGTTGGCAGGGATATCGGCAACTTCCATACCAATCGGCAAAAACGCCCGTGAGAAGCCCGCAGTAAAGGCCTTGGCGCAATCGTTGGCGGCAGTACGGGAGGTTATGGCGCGGGCAACTGTCCCCCGCTTTGGGGGTGACGGGGCTGCGGGGTGGGTGGGGTATCGCAGTCCCCAGGTTCGGGCAAACGGCCATGGCTGGGCTATAAACCTATAGGGGGTTTCCGGGAACCGTGTCCATGAACACCATCGCCAAAGTACTTGCGACCGACAGCGAAGTTCGCTTGAACACGCGCAAGGAGCCGTTCAATCTGCTGCGCTGGTTTTCACTGGTCAGCATGGTGGTGATCGGCACGGTGGCGGTGGCGCTGGGGGCGGTGTCCACGCGGTTCGTGATTACCGAAAGCGTGCAGCGCGATGCGCTGTTGACCTCGCAATTCGTCCAGGCGATTGCCGCGGCCGAAGTGCGGCATGTGGCGATTCCCAACGTCAGGACCATGGGCGAGTTGCTCGACCCACGAAAAGACAAGGACTTTCCTGACGTCGACCCGCTGTCCCGTGCCAGTGCCCGTGATGAATTCCTCGACCACATCGAAAACTTGCCGGACGTGATCCTGGCCAACATCTATGCCCCCGACCGCATGGTGATCTGGTCGACCAATCCGGCCTTGATGGGCATCACCAACCGTGCCGATGAAGACCTCGACCGTGCTTTCAACGCCAAGACTTCGGTGTCGACCAGTTTCCACGGTGTGGACACATCCCGCATGGAGCAGAAGTTTGTGGAGCCCCCCAAATACATCTTCATCGAAAACTATATTCCCCTGTTGGACGCCGATGGCAGCACCGTCACGGCGATGGTCGAGATCTACAAGGAACCGCAGGACCTGATCAACCGCATGGAGCGCGGCCTGGTGCTGATCTGGCTGGCGACCGCCCTGGGCGGCGGTCTTATTTACCTGGGGCTGTACTGGATCGTGCGGCGGGCGGCGATCCTGCTGGCGACGCAGCAAAAGCAATTGATCACCAACGAAACCTTTGTGGCTCTGGGAGAGGTGTCCTCGGCGGTCGCCCACAGTCTGCGCAATCCTTTGGCGAACATCCGTTCAAGCGCCGAGTTGGCGATAGAGTTCGACAGCGGCCCGGCACACAGGAACATCAACGACATCATTGGCCAGGTCGATCGCATGTCGACATGGGTGCGGGAGTTGCTCCAGTCCCTGCGACCGCTCAATGACGAGGCGGAACCGGTGAACCTGGTGGCGGCCCTGCATGACAGCCTGATGGCTTACGAGCACCAGATCGGCAAGGCCAGGGTCAGCGTGGTGTTCGAGCCGGACCAGACGCCCATGGTGCTGAGCCAACACGTGCAACTGACCCAGATCCTCAACAGCCTGCTGTCCAATGCGGTGGAGGCCATGGACGCGGGTGGCACCCTGACCATCCAAATCGAACCGTGCGATGCCCAGAGCGTCAGCGTGAGGGTGAGCGATACCGGCAAAGGCATGAGCGAAGAACAGCGCACAATGGCCTTCCGGCCGTTTTTCACCACCAAGCAGGGCGGGCTGGGCGTCGGGCTGGTGTTGGTCAAGCGGATCATGGAGCGATTTGGCGGTGCGGTGAGCCTCGACAGCAGTGAAGGCGAGGGCACCACTGTGCGGCTGTCATTTGTTCTGGCCACCTGAAAACGGGGATGAACTACCCCCAACATTGGGTATCAATCCCCGGTCATCTCCCCGGTCATCGCCCATTGATTTTGATAAATCATTGTTTTATGGAGTGTTAGTACTTTTTTATAGAAAAACACATGATTGGCGAGGTCCTTGCAAAACCACCATTACCCCCTTCACCACATCGAGGCGGCTGGTGATGGAAAAAAAAGAGATACATTCACCACGCTCACGAGCCCTGGGCATGCACCTGGTGCTGATGCTGGTGACCGGTTTGCTGGCCAGCCAACTGCTGGTCGCCAGCCAGCCGACGTCGACGCCCGCACCTGCCCCGGCATCCACTGGCGAATCCGCTGTCGTTGAAGCCGTCACTCCGTGGGGGGCCGACTATTTCCCCAACACCCCGCTGACCGACCAGGACGGACAGCCGCTGCATTTTTTCGATGACTTGATCAAAGACAAGGTGGTGGTGATCAACTTCATTTTCACCTCGTGCAGCGACTCCTGCCCCCTGGAAACCGCGCGCTTGCGTCAGGTGCAGAAACTGCTGGGGGATCGGGTCGGCAAGGACATCTTCTTCTACTCCATCAGCATCGACCCCTTGAGCGATACCCCCGAGGTGCTCAAGGCCTATGCGCAACGCTTCCAGGTCGGGCCCGGGTGGAAATTCCTCACAGGGGAATTCGCCGACGTCACCGACCTGCGCAAAAAACTGGGGCTGTTCATCGAAGGCGTCGATAACGGGCGCAATAAGGACCACAACCTGAGTCTTATCGTCGGCAACCAGGCAACGGGTCGCTGGATGAAAGCCTCGCCGTTCGAAAACCCGTGGATTCTGGCCGATCAACTGGCCAATACCCTGCATAACTGGAAACAGCCCAGTGTCGAAGAAAGCTATGTCGATGCACCGGAAATTCGCCCGCCGAGCAATGGCGAAGAGCTGTTTCGCACCCGCTGCGCCTCTTGCCACAGCCTCGGTCCGCTGGACGGGCAGGGCATCGGCTTGCGCAGCATCGGCCCGGACCTGATCGGTGTGACCTACCAGCGCGATCCGGCCTGGCTCAAGCGCTGGATCCGCGAACCTGACCGCATGCTCGAGGAAAAGGACCCGATTGCGATGGAGCTGTTCGAGCGCTACAACCGGATCTCGATGCCCAACTTGCGCCTGGATGCGAAATCCGCCCAGTCCCTCATCGATTTCCTGCGAGAAGAAACCGACCGTCAGCATCCGCCAGCGGCGCCCTTGGTCAGTGTGAAGGAGGAGCCTGAACAACATCATTCGGTCGCGCACCCCGAGACGCCCCGGGTGCAGTAGTGTCAAAAAAATCACGCGGGTCGGTCAAGGCAGTCAATGCCACCTACACTGATCCTGAAAGCGGCTGAAAAGGCTCGATTTCAGGCACCCAGGACACAGCCATGCAGATACTCGAACAACAAAAAGTAGCTGCGCCGCAGGCTCCGGTAGCACAACGCAAGGGTTGGCGGCCGCAGTTCAACTTGCTGCGCTGGTTTTCCCTGGCAAGCTTTCTGATCATCGCTGTGGTGGCACTGGGGTTGGGTTACATCTCCACGCGCTTTGTTGTCGATGAAAGTATCGAGCGTGATTCGATGCTGACCGCCCAGTTCATCCAGTCCATTGGCGAGGCCGAAATCCGGCATGCCGGCATTGCCCCAGGGCGGACCATGGGTGAAATGCTCGACCCGCGCATGGACGATGCCTACCCCGACGTCAACCCCGTATCCCGGGCCGCCGCCCGCGCTGAGTTTCTCGACCATGTGAGGCATCTGCCGGACATCCTGCTGGCGACGGTGTACGCCCTGGACCGCACCGTGGTCTGGTCGACCAACTCCGATTTGATTGGCGTGCGCATCGAAGATGACTTTGAACTGGACGAGTCCTTCGAAATGAAATCGCCGGTGTCCACCAGCTACCACGAAATCGATGAGGAGCGTCCCGAGCAGCGCTTGCTGCGCGAACCGGAGTATTTGTTCGTCGAGAACTACATTCCGATGTTCAACGCCGACCGAAGCAAAGTGATTGCCATGGTGGAAATCTATAAGGAGCCGCTGGATCTGGTGGAGCGCATTCAGCGTGGCTTCAAGGCGATCTGGCTGGCCACGCTGATCGGCGGGGCGGCCATTTACCTGGGGCTGTTCTGGATCGTGCGGCGCGCGGCGACGCTGTTGCAGAGCCAGCAGAAACAACTGATCGCCAACGAGACCTTTGTCGCCCTTGGCGAGATGTCCTCGGCGGTGGCCCACAGCTTGCGCAACCCGCTGGCCAATATCCGTTCCAGCGCCGAACTGGCCCAGGACATCGCCAGCCAGACCGCACAGAAAAACATTGGCGACATCATCAGTCAGGTCGACCGCATGTCGCGCTGGGTCCGTGAATTACTGGTGTCGTTGCGGCCGATGAATGACGACTGTGAAACGGTCGATCTGGTGCTGGCCCTCGAAGACACCCTGAGTGCCTTTGAGTCCCTGATCAAACGGTCGGGCGTCGAGGTGCGTTTCTCTCCTGTCAGCGTGCCACCGGTCGTCAGCCAGCAGGTGCTGCTCACGCAAATACTCAATAGCCTGTTTGCTAATGCACTGGAAGCAATGCCCAAGGGCGGCGTGCTGACGATCGAGATCGATTCCTCGGTGTCCGGCGACGTGAGAATGACATTGACCGACACCGGCAAGGGCATCTCAAAACAACAGCAGCAAATGGTCTTCAAGCCGTTTTTCACCACCAAGCAAGGTGGGTTGGGCGTGGGCCTGGCCCTGGTCAAAAGAATAATGGAGCGGTTTGACGGCTCGGTCGAACTGACCAGCCGGGAGCAGGAAGGAACCCGTGTTTGTCTCAATTTCAAAGTGGCAACGGGAGGGGCATATGGAGCACAGCATTCTGCTGGTCGAGGATGACGAAATCCTCGCCGAGAATATTCAGACTTACCTGGAGCGCAAGGACTTCGAGGTGACCGTCTGCCACTCGGCTGAAGATGCACTGGAGCAATTGGGTTCTTTCGCGCCTGACGTGGTACTGACCGACAACTCGTTGCCAGGCATGAGTGGTCACGACTTGATCCAGAAGCTGCGCATCAGCGCGCCGGATCTGAAAGTGATCATGATGACCGGCTACGGCAACGTCGAAGACGCCGTGGTGGCGATGAAAGAGGGCGCCTTTCACTACGTCACCAAACCCGTGGCCCTGCCAGAGCTCAAGCTGCTGCTGGACAAGGCCCTGGCCACCGACCGCATGGAGCGCACGCTGTCGTTTTACCAGGAGCGCGAGGCCCAGAAGTCGGGGGTACAGGCACTGATTGGCGAATCGGCACCGATGGCGTACCTCAAGGGCACCATCACCCAGTTGCTCGACGCCGAGCGGCGCATGGCCAACAGCGACCTGCCGCCGGTACTGGTCGAAGGCGAGACAGGCACCGGCAAGGAACTGGTGGCCCGGGCCTTGCACTTCGACGGCCCGCGCGCCAAAGGCCCGTTCATTGAATTCAACTGTGCTTCGATCCCGTCCAATCTGGTGGAATCGGAACTGTTCGGCCACGAGAAGGGCGCCTTCACCGACGCCAAGGATCGTCGCATGGGGCTGGTGGAAGCGGCCGACGGCGGCACGCTGTTCCTCGATGAAATCGGTGAAATGGACTTGCTGCTGCAAGCCAAGCTGCTGAAACTGCTGGAAGACCGGACCATTCGCCGGGTCGGTTCGGTAAAGGAACGCAAGGTCGATCTGCGGGTGATCAGCGCCACCAACTGCAATCTCGAACAGATGGTCCAGCAAGGCAAATTCCGCCGTGACCTGTTCTTCCGCCTGCGCATCATTTCCATCAAGGTGCCGCGCCTGTATGCCCGTGGCGCCGATATCCTGCTGCTGGCCCGGCACTTCCTGGCGCTACATGGCAAACGCTACGGCAAGCCGAACCTGCATTTCAGCGACCAGGCCGAAGATTTGCTGCTCAGCTACAGCTGGCCGGGCAACGTGCGCGAATTGCGCAACATGCTGGAGCAAACCGTGTTGCTGGCGCAAAGCGACACCATTGCCGCCCATCAGTTGAACGTCTGCCTGAGCCTGATGGATGAGCCACCGATGTTTCATCACGAGCCAGCACATTTCAGTGAACAGCGTGCGTCCTTCAACGGCAGTGATTCCATGAACCTGCCGGAAGTGGAGCGCGACATGGTGCGCAAGATGCTCGACAAGACCGATTGGAACGTCACCAAATCGGCACGCCTGCTGGGTCTGAGCCGTGACATGTTGCGCTACCGGATCGAAAAACTCGGCCTCGCCCGTCCGGACAAGCGCCAGTGGTAGGGGGCGTTCTCAATTAGTTTCCCTACCGCGCCGGGTCTGCTGTTGTGCAGGGCAAGGCGCGAGAAGCGTAGTTTGGTCATTCCAAATCAGCTTCGAGCAACACAGCCCTGCACAACAGCAGGCCCGGCCCTTCGGGTTGTGCCTTAAAGCTGGCCATGCTGCGTTGCCTGCAACACCGGGCCTTCCCTCAGACAGGACATCATGCAACTGGGGTTCTCGACTTCCTGGTTGACGTACACGCCACGCTCCGGATCGTAGGAGCGGATAAACACCCGGACCGTGGCGTCGGCCACTGTCGGCAGGCGCGAGTCGGAAAACACGTGCTCGCTGGAAACCGGGATGAAATTCCCGGGTGCGGTCGGGATGTACGAGCCCGGCGGGATGATGTTCATCGACGGTGGTGCGGGGTGCGCGAAGGGTTGGTCGGCGCCGTAATAGTTGAATTCGCTGCTGTAGTTGGTGGTGGGCAAGTCGTCGGCGTGGACGACAGCGGTTGCGCCCAGGCAGACGGCGAGCAAAAGCGTCAGGTCGGTCTTTTTCATGGCAACACCTGCTAGATCGGTTTAACCACATTACCCTCAAGGTCTTTAACTATAGCTGGCGCCGTGGACAGCCGTCGATGCTGCGCGGATTACAAGTTCACAACACCTGCCCGGATGAGGTTGATCTAGACTCCGGCCGGTCAAATCGACGACCCGGACCCTGGAGCATGCAATGGAACTGCCGACAAAAGAACAAGCCATCGCCAGTAACCGCGAGGCCTGGAATGATTCCGCCCGTCACCATAAGGACTCCAGCGAATGGCAAGCCTTGTTGAAGGGCGTGGAACACGCGGATTTCTCCTGCCTGGATGACACCCTGACCGCTTTGCTGACCCAGACGGGTGTCGAAGGCAAGGACGTGGTGCAACTGGGCTGCAACAACGGTCGTGAAAGCCTGTCGCTGTTCGCTTTGGGGGCGCGCAGCGTGGTGGGCGTCGACCAGTCTGAAGCCTTTCTCGGGCAGGCACGGGAACTGGCGTCCCGCTCGCCCCACGCGCCGCAATTCATCGAAGCGGACATCCACCACTTGCCGGTCGAACTGCAGGAGCGCTTTGACCTGGCGCTGATCACCATCGGGGTCTTGAACTGGATGCCGGACATCGGTGAGTTCTTCCACCATGTGGCGCGCACGCTGAAGCCGGGTGGCGCACTGGTGGTGTACGAAACCCACCCGTTCCTGGAAATGCTCGACCCCGAGGCGGCCGATCCTTTTCGTCTGGCCAGTTCATACTTCCGCCGCGAACCGTTCATACAGCACGAACCGATCGTCTACGAAGGCAAGATCGAACAGCCAGCCGCGCCGTCCTACTGGTTCGTCCACACCCTGGGCGACCTCTTCAGCGCGGCCATTGCGGCAGGGTTGCAGATCCGTCACTTCAGGGAATACCCGCACTCCAACCGCGAAGAGCTCTATGACCGCTATCAACAGCAGGTGGCGCAGCTGCCTTTGTGTTTTACGTGGGTGGTGGTGAAGGGCTGATGCCCTGGGCTCAATAGTGTGCGGGTCCTGCTGGCCCCATCGCGAGCAAGCTCGCTCCCAAAGGTGTTCAGTGTCGTACGCCGGTCTTGCAAACGACAAAATGGGGGGACGCAAAAAACCAAGGCACCCGTGGCGCACGGGCGTGGTTTTCTATTGACCTTGCCGGGTTCGCCAGGCTCCCGGCGCGCACCCCAGCCACCGCAGGCAGGCACGGTTGAAGCTTTGCACATCGCTGTAGCCCAGGCGGTCGGAGATCTCCACCAGCTCCAGGTCCGTTCCCTGCAAAAAGTCTTCGGCCCGGTAGCGGCGGTATTCGTCGAGCAACTCTGAAAAACTCCAGCCCAATGCCTTCAAGCGTCGGGCGGCGGTGCGCTCGAGCAAGTGCTGGGTGGTACAGAATTGCTGCCAGTTGGCCCCGGCGAGGTCGCCGATCAAATGGTCGCAGACTTGCTCGAGCAAGGTCGGTTCGCTGTTGCGTCGGGTCTGCTCCAGCAGCTCTATCAGCGTGTTTTCCAGGTCATGATTGCCCGGCGTCAACGGGATGACGAACAGCTGCGGATCGAGGCGGATCGAGTGCTGCGCCTGTCCCCATTGCACCGGTGCGCGAAAGGCTTGTTGATGGTCCTGCGCATTGGCCGTGCAAGCGCCGGCCAGCCCGACGCCCAGAACCGGATCACGCTCCAGGCCGCTGGCGAGGAACTTTCGCCGCAACATGCTGCACAGGCTGATGAGGATGTAATCGGTGGTCGCCGCGCTGGCTTTCACGCTGCCACGGTCGAGCAGGCGTAATTCGACGCTGTCGTCGCCGCGCACGATCCGGGCCTGGAAGTGCCCGTTGAAAAACGGAAAGAAGCGCACGAAATACTGGCAGGCGCTGTCCAGTGAGGCGGCCACGTCGAACAGGTATGTCAGTCCGTTGGTGGCGGTGGAAACGAAACGCCGGCCAGCCGCCAGGCCGATCAGCGGGTCGCCGGTCTGCTCCAGGGCAAACGCCCAGAAGCGCCGCGACATGAACAGCGGAATGCGCATGAATGGCGTGCGCAACTCGAACAGGCTGCGGCGAAACAGGCCTTCGATACTGTCCCGGTCCACGCCACGGGCCAGCAACTCTTCGATCGCCGGCAACAGGGTCGGCGCATAGAACGCGTTGGGTATCGATTGATCGTGCAGTGGCTGATCGCTTTTTGTCATGTAGGGCTCACAGCTTGTTCCGGAACACTGGTTAGGCTGCCCGACGTTAAGCGATTTGCCGGAGCAAGACCATGCTTGATTTACGCCAGCTCGATTTGAACCTGTTGCTCGCCTTCGATGCGATTTACCAGCAGCGTAGCGTCACCCGTGCGGCCGAGGTGATGTGTCTGTCGCAACCGGCCATGAGCAATGCGTTGCGTCGCCTGCGGGAATTGTGCGGCGACCCGCTGTTCATCAAGAGTCGCCTGGGGGTGACGCCGACACTGGTCGCCCATCGTCTGGCTGACTACGTGCGTGCCGCGCTAGAGTCATTGCGCGATGGCTTGCGCATGATTCCCGCCGCGCGGCAGAGCAATCCGCTGCTGCGCATCAGTTGTCTGGACTGCCTGCAACCGGTGTTGCTCGATGCCTTGCTCGAATCGCCCCACGCCGATTGGCAGGTGCGTTATTTCCAGCCCCGGCGCCGTGACGCCCTGCAGGATCTGGCCAGCGGCAAGCTGGATATCCTGATCGACCTCGACCAGCCGCTGGCCGGACTTGCCGGCCTGCACAAACAGGCACTGCCCGCCGACCATTACGTGTTCGCCTATGGCGCTGCGCTCAAGGAACCGCCGCGCACCCTGCAGGCGTATCTGGAGCAGCCGCAGATCCAGGTATCCAGCCGCCGCGACGGGCTCAGCCCGGTGGACTTGCAGCTTGGTTTGAAAGGCCTGAGGCGGAATGTGGCGATGAGCACCCAAAGCACCCTGGCCGCGAAGCTGATCGCCGATCGCCAGCCGTTCGGCATCAGCCTGCCAAGCCGGGTCGCCAACGTGCTGGGCCTGCAACACGTGCCGCTGCCCCTGGACGAACCGGTGGAATTGAAATTGGCGCTGTACATCGAGTCGCGCTATCGCTTCGAGCGCAGCCGCGAGGAGGCGATGCATTGCCTGCTGCGCGCCCTCGGTGAGCCCCGGGCATTGCAAGCGCTGGCGCGGCGTGCATGATGTGGAGACAGCAACGCCAAACCCTGTGGGAGCGAGCTTGCTCGCGATAGCGGTGTGTCATTCAAAACGATGTCGACTGACACGGCCCCATCGCGAGCAAGCTCGCTCCCACAGGGGGCATTGGTTGCTCGACTAATTCGACGCCAGCAAGCGCCGGTCAACCGTCAGCACCGCATCGACCATCGCCAGCGCGGCCGGTGTCAGGGAATGCCCGGCACGGCTGACAATGCCGTAGTGCAATTGCAGGCCGGGATCGTCCTTGGGCACATCGGCAAACTCCAGCAGGTGGATCAGGCCCTGATCGACCAGTTCGGCCAAGGCCTCCACGGTGGCGATACCCACCGCGTCGGAGCGCATCACCACACGGCGGATCGCATCGAATTGCGCGCATTCCACACTCGGGTTGAAGTCCGCCTCGCCCTGCACGTCGGCGAGGATCTTGCGGATCATCGGCGGTATCCGCGTGCCGACCACCGCGTAGTCGAGCAGGGCGCGCAGGGTCGGGTTCTGCTGCTGCACCAAGGGATGACCGACACGGCAAAAGAACCGCCCGCGTCGAGGGCGCAGCAGCTGAACCTGGTATTGCGGGTCGCCGGTGAAGTACCGCGCGTCGGCCACCAGGAATTCGATCTGCTGCTCACGAAGCCAGACCGCCAGTTGCTCCCAGTCGCCCTGGTGGAAACTGATGCGGATCGCCGGGTGCGCCTGGATGAATTCCGCCAGCGCCTCGGGCACCAGCACCTGGGCCGGGTACGGGCCGCAGCCGAAGTGCAACTCGCCACCGGTCAGGCCGTTGTATTGCGTCAGTTCGTTGTGCAAGGCCTGGCTGCCGGCGAGCAGGCGCCGGGCGTGTTGCAGCACCAGTTCACCCTGGCCAGTCAGGCGGAATTCGCGACTGCTGCGTTCTACCAGCGCGCAGTCGAGGTCGCGCTCCAGGGTCTGGATGCTGCGACTGAAGGCGGGTTGGCTGAGGTTGATCGCCTCGGCGGCCCGGCCGAAGTTGCGGTAATCGGCCAGGGCGACAAGGTGGCGGAGTTGTCGTAGGTCCATCATGCGTCTCCTGCATTCGGCGGATACTTTTAATGCATTGGATCGATAGCACAGAGGCTGGCATAAGTACACGCCTGTCTTCTCGCCGTAACCTGCCATGACCCCTCAACTGTTCATTTCCAGCGCCTTCACCCGCACCATTCTCAGCCATGCCCGGCAGTCCGGCCTGTGTCAGGACCAACTGCTGGAACGGGCCGGCATCTGCCTGTCATTGCTCGAAGGGCAGGACCTGCATGTGCCCGTGCATCTGGTCGAACGCCTGTGGAGTGAATGCGAACGTGCGGGCGCGGGGGTGTCGTTTGGTTGCGATCTGGTCAACGGCATGGCGACCACTACGCTGCGGGGGTTGAACATTCTGCTGGACTCCGCCGCGACCCTGCGGGCGAGCCTGGCGTGTTTCACCGATTTCCTGCCGCGGGTAACCAATTACGTGGTGGCGGAATTGGAGGAGGGTGACGGGCAGGCTCGTTTGCACTTGCGCAGTGCTGACCGTCAGCCACATTTTTTCGGCCTCGATGCGGCGACCCTGACGTTGGTGCGCAACATCGCCCGACGTTTGGGGCGAGCGCCGGCCGAGGTGTTCATCGCGGTCCAACTGACACCGCAACAGGCTGCCGGGCAATGGTTGCGTAGCGCTGGTGTCGAGGTGCTGGAGGGTTCACATCCGTGCCTGAGCCTGCCGGCTGCCAGTCTCGATGAGCCTCTGCTCGGGGCCAACGGGTTTTTGCATCAGAGTATGTTGCGTCACTGGCAGACTGCGGCGGTGCAGCATACCCGCAGTGACAGCCTGGAGATGGCGCGGCACTGGTTGACGGCGGGGGATCAGCCGATCGAGCGGATTGCCGAGCGGTTGGGGTATCGGCAACCGAGTAATTTCATTCGGGCGTTTCGCAAGCAGTTCGGGATTACTCCGAAGCAGTTTCGTCTTGGTTTGTAGTTTTGGTTGAGTACATATCCGTTGCTGCGGTAACGGCGACTTATGGTTTCGCCCTTACGGCGAGTCCCTTTGGCAAACGCCCCAAAGGAACCAAAGGTCTCGCCCCGAACGTACGGCCCCTCGCCTGGGCTCGGGGTTCCTTCGCTGCGGTATTCATCCGGGGGCATTGCCCTCCGGTCGGCTTCGCTTCGACCTACATGCAATGAGTTCGACTGCGTCGAACGGCGCTNATTCATCCGGGGGCATTGCCCTCCGGTCGGCTTCGCTTCGACCTACATGCAATGAGTTCGACTGCGTCGAACGGCGCTGCGCGCCCATCCCCGGATGAACACCTCCGCTCAGCCTGCCGAGGGGGCGGGTGGATCAAGATCAAGAGCTGCAGGCGAGCTAACGCTCGGCCTGATGAGTGGTGAGAAGCGTCGGTGTACGCCGATCTGCCTTTGCTTTTCTGTGGGAGCGAGCTTGGTCCGGGCGGCGTTCCGACGATGGCGGCCTTATGGCCGACCAATCTCTTTCGGCTAAACGCATTCCCCCCTGTAGGAGCTGCCGCAGGCTGCGATCTTTTGATCTTGATTTTCCGCACCCTTCGACATTGTCAAAAATCAAAAGATCGCAGCCTCGTTGCACTCGACAGCTCCTACAGGGAAACACGCACACATCAGAACCAGGCNATTTTCCGCACCCTTCGACATTGTCAAAAATCAAAAGATCGCAGCCTCGTTGCACTCGACAGCTCCTACAGGGAAACACGCACACATCAGAACCAGGCCGGTAGGCCGCCTCGGGCGCTGTTGCGGTGCACGCCCCCTCGTGAGGCCGAATGTCAGGGGCAAGAGCGTTTGGTTACTTTGCGCCGGGCCGCGCAGGCTTTTCCAAGTGACCCGCCGTAAGGGCGGAACCTTAAGCGGCCGTTACCAAAGAAACGGATATGTACACGGTCAAAACCCGCAGCATCAGCGAATAAAGTGAATCTTCCCGCTGTCATCATTACCCATGTAGATGCCATACACCCCGGCCTGGCGCTCCTCGATATAGCGCTCAAGAATCTGCCGGATCGCCGGGTAGTAGATGCTGTCCCAGGGAATATCCTCAGGCGCGAAGAACTGGTAGTCGAGGGTTTCCGGCCCGTACTGCCCGGTGATCTCCAGCGCGATGGCGCGGAAGATGATGTACACCTCGCTGATCTGCGGCACGCTGAAGATCGAATAGGGCGAGACGATTTCCGCACGCACGCCGCTTTCTTCCCAGACTTCGCGCAAGGCCGCCTGCTCGGTGGTCTCACCGCTTTCCATGAAGCCCGCCGGCAGGGTCCAGGTGCCGGGGCGCGGTGGAATGGCGCGCTGGCACAACAGGTACTTGCCGTCCTGCTCGATGATGCAGCCGGCAATGATCTTCGGATTGACGTAATGGATGTAGCCGCAGCCGCGGCACATCAGGCGCTCGTGCGTATCGCCCGGCGGCAACTGTGACCTAAGGTCTGCGCTGCCGCACTTGGGGCAAAAGCTCGGGCTGAACATGTCAGCGACCTATGCGCGGTTCTTTCAGCGCGATGGGCTGGGTGATCGCCGGGATGTCGCCGGTTTCTTCCTGCTTGCGCTTGAGGTAGTCCAGGGCCACGGCAGCGGCTGCACGCACATGGTCGACGCATGCCTGGTGGGCGGCCAGCGGGTCACCGCCCTTGATCGCCTCGACCATGCGTTCCATTTCCTGGTTGCTGGCGCCGCGACGGTTTTCCTGGGACACCGAGGTTGCGCGCAGGTAGCTGATGCGTGCCTGCAACTGGCGCAGTTGAGTGGCCGCGACATGGTTGCCCGAGCCTTCGAGCAGCACGTCGTAGAAACCCTGCACCGAGTCGATGACCTGTTGCAGCTCGCCGTCTTTCAACGCCTTGCGGTTTTCTTCCAGGGCTTTTTCCAGGGCCTTGATGTCCTTGGCCTTGGCGCGCAGGGTGAACAGCTGAACGATCAGCCCTTCGAGCACGCAGCGCAGCTCGTAGATGTCCACGGCATCGGCCAGGGTGATGATCGCGACACGCGGGCCCTTGGCGTCGGCGAATTCCACCAGGCCTTCGGATTCAAGATGACGCAAGGCTTCGCGCACGGAAGTACGGCTGACGCCCAGGCGATCGCACAGATCGCGTTCGACCAGACGGTCTCCCGGCAGGAGCTGGAAGTTCATGATGGCGCTTCGCAGTTTATCCAGCACGATTTCGCGCAGGGTAACGGGGTTGCGATTGACCTTGAAGCTGTCGTCGAGTGGCAGGCGTTTCATGGGGTCCGCTCTGATTGTGGCTGTCCATGCAAAAAGAACACTTCGATTACGGGAATCTGGGTGCCCGGTCAGATCAAACAGCCAAGGGTTAACTGGAGGCCTCGGCATCGGCTTCGGCGAAGGCTTCACGGGCGAGCCGGAAACTGTCTACGGCAGCGGGGACACCGCAATAAATGCCGACCTGAAGCAATATTTCGCGTATTTGCTCACGACTCAGGCCGTTACGCAAGGCACCGCGCACATGCAGCTTGAGTTCATGGGGCCGGTTGAGGGCCGAGATCATCGCTAGGTTGATCATGCTGCGCTCCTTGAGCGACAAACCCTCACGACCCCAGACATGACCCCAACAATATTCGGTGACCATTTCCTGCAACGGTCGAGTGAAGTCGTCGGCGTTCTCGATGGAACGGTTGACGTAGGCCTCGCCCAGCACCTGGGTGCGGATCTTCAGGCCTTTTTCGTATTTTTCGTTGCTCATTTGCGTCGCTCCCGTGGGCTCAGAGGCCGCCCATCAAGGTGTATTTGAGTTCCAGGTAATCCTCGATGCCGTACTTGGAACCTTCACGGCCCAAGCCTGAAGATTTGATGCCGCCGAACGGTGCGACTTCGGTGGAAATCAGCCCTTCGTTGATCCCGACCATGCCGTATTCCAGTGCCTCGCTCATGCGCCAGGCGCGGCCCAGGTCGCGGGTGTAGCAGTAGGCGGCCAGGCCGAATTCGGTGTCGTTGGCCATCTCGACGGCCTGGGCCTCGGTGTTGAAGCGAAACACGGCGGCCAGCGGGCCAAAGGTTTCATCCCGTGCGACCTTCATCTGCGTGGTGACGCCGATAAGCACGGTCGGCTGGAAGAAGCCGTTACCCAATGCATGGCGCTCGCCGCCGCACAGCAGTTGTGCACCGTGGGCCAGTGCGTCTTGCACGTGGTCTTCGACCTTGGCCACGGCACGCTCGTTGATCAGCGGCCCTTGGGTGACGGCATCATCGAAACCGCTGCCGACCTTGAGCTGCGAAACCCGCTCGGCCAGGCGCGCGACAAAGGCGTCGTGGATGCCGTCTTGCACCAGGAAGCGGTTGACGCAGACGCAGGTCTGCCCGGCGTTGCGGAATTTGGCGATCAGCGCGCCATCGACGGCACGCTCCAGATCGGCGTCGTCGAAGACGATGAATGGCGCGTTGCCGCCCAGTTCCAGCGAGACTTTTTTCAGGGTCGGCGCGCACTGGGCCATCAGCAATTTTCCGATCCCGGTGGAGCCGGTGAACGACAACTTGCGCACGAGAGGGCTTGAAGTCAGCTCACCACCGATGGCAATGGCATCGCCAGTGACCACGTTGAAGATGCCCGCTGGAATGCCGGCCTGTTCCGCCAGTGCGGCCATGGCCAGCGCCGAGAACGGCGTTTCCGGGGCCGGCTTGACGATGCACGGGCAACCGGCCGCCAGCGCCGGGCCGGCCTTGCGGGTGATCATCGCCGCCGGGAAGTTCCACGGCGTGATGGCCGCGACGACGCCAATCGGCTCCTTGCTGACCACAATGCGCGCATCACCCTTGTGGCTGGGAATGGTGTCGCCGTAGATGCGCTTGGCCTCTTCGGCGAACCACTCGATGAAGCTCGCGGCATAGAGGATTTCACCCTTGGCCTCAGTCAGTGGCTTGCCTTGTTCGAGGGTGAGGATTTCAGCCAGGGCGTCGGCGTTCTCCAGCATCAAGGCATGCCAGCGCTTGAGCGTATTGCTGCGCTCCTTGGCGGTCAGTGCGCGCCAGGCCGGCCAGGCTTTGTTGGCGGCCTCGATAGCCTGGCGCGCGTGCTCGGCACCGAGGTTCGGCACCCGGCCGATGAGTTCACCGGTGGCCGGGTTGAAGATGTCCTGACAGGCGCCATCCGGCGCGTCCAGCCATTGGCCGTTGATGTAGGCCTGCTGGCGGAACAGTAACGAGGCTGCTGGGCTCATGCCGGCTCCCGAGTAAAGTGGTGGACCCTGTGGGAGCAAGCCCGCTCCCACAGGGGGATTGTGTTCAACCATCAGGCCAGGGTGGGCAGCGGCCCCAGCTTGCCTTTGTGGTAGATCATCGGCGTGACCGGTTGCGCGGGCAGGATCAGGTTCTTCACCGCGCCGACGATGATCGCGTGATCACCGCCGTCGTATTCGCGCCACAGTTCGCACTCGATGATCGCCGTCGCCTTGGCGAGGATCGGGTTACCCAGATCGCTCAAGTGCCACTCGATACCTTTGGCCTTGTCCTTGCCTTTACCGGCGAAGGCATAGGCTTCGGCGGTCTGCTCGGCGGACAGCAAGTGAATCGCGAACTGCTTGCTGTCGCGCAGCACCGGATAGGTGTCGGAGCCGTAGTTGGGGCAGAACAGCACCAGTGCCGGATCGATCGACAGCGCACTGAAGGCGCTGGCGGTGATGCCGACGATGCCGCCTTCCGGGTCCAGGGTGGTGACCACCGTGACCCCGGACGGGAACGAGCTCATGACGTCTTTGTAAATGCCGGGTTCGATCATTTTCCAGGACTCCTAGCGCATCACGAAGGGATCAGGCATCGGTGCCTGGGACAGGTTGATCCACACCGTTTTCAGCTCGGTGTAGGCCAGCACCGAATCGATGCCGCTTTCGCGTCCATAGCCGCTGTTCTTGAAGCCGCCGATCGGCGCCATGGCCGACACCGCGCGGTAGGTGTTGACCCAGATGATCCCCGAACGCACGTCCCGGGCCAGGCGATGGGCACGGCCCAAATCTCGGGTCCAGATGCCGGCGGCGAGGCCGAACTGCGAGTCGTTGGCAATCGCCAGCGCTTCGGCTTCGTCCTTGAACCGGATGACCGAGGCCACCGGGCCAAAGACTTCTTCCTGCATGATCTTCATCGAGTTGCGGTCGCATTCGAACAGCGTCGGCTCGTAGAACCAACCGTCGCCCAGATTCTCCGGACGCTTGCCACCCAGACGCAGACGCGCACCTTCGGCGATGGCATCGGCCACCAGGCCTTCGACCACGGCCAGTTGCTGCGCGGTGGCCATCGGGCCCATTTCGCTGCTGTCGTCCTGGGGGTTGCCGATGCGGATGCGCTGGGCGCGTTCCACCAGGCGGCCGACGAACTCATCGTAGATTTCATCCTGCACCAGCAAGCGCGAACCGGACACACAGCTCTGCCCGGAGGCGGCGTAGATCCCGGCGATGGCGCCGTTGATCGCGCTGTCGAGGTCGGCGTCGGCGAAGATGATGTTCGGCGATTTGCCCCCCAGTTCCAGCGACAGCTTGGCGAAGTTCTCCGCGCTGCTGCGCACCACATGCCGCGCCGTGGCCGCGCCGCCGGTGAAGGCGATCTTGCGGATCAGCGGATGGCGGGTGAGGGCGGCACCGGTGCTCGGGCCGTAACCGGTGACAACGTTGACTACGCCCGGTGGAATCCCGGCTTCCAGCGCCAGACGCGCCAGTTCAAGAATCGTTGCCGAGGCGTGTTCCGACGGCTTGATCACGATGGTGTTGCCCGCCGCGAGGGCCGGAGCAAGTTTGATCGCGGTCAGGTACAGCGGGCTGTTCCACGGAATGATTGCGGCGACCACGCCCATGGCTTCGTGCACGGTGTAGGCAAACAGATCTGGCTTGTCCAGCGGCAGGGTGCCGCCTTCGAGCTTGTCCGCCAGGCCTGCGGTGTAGTGGAAGAACTCTGGCAGATAACCGACCTGGCCACGGGTTTCGCGGATCAGCTTGCCGTTGTCGCGGCTTTCCAGCTGCGCCAGTTGTTCTTTGTTTTCGGCGATCAGGTCGCCCAGGCGTCGCAGCAGTTTGCCACGAGCGGTGGCGGTCAAACCGCGCCAGGCCGGGCTGTCGAACGCGGTTTGCGCGGCTTGTACGGCGCGCTCGACATCGGCTTCGTCGGCATCGGGCAATTCGGCCCAAGGTTCGGCCAGCGCCGGGTTGAGGCTTTCGAAGGTCTTGCCGGACAGGGCATCGACCCATTCACCGCCGATGCACATCTGGAAGCGTGCGAGTGTCATGCAACGATCCCCTTGATCTGGTTTTGTTGGGAGTGCGCGGTCTGCAGAAACTCCAGCAACAGCTGGTTGACCAGGCGCGGCGACTCTACCGGCATCATATGCCGTTGCTCGGCGAGCACGGCAACGGTCGCACCGGGAATGCGTTCGGCCAGTTGCCTGGCCATTTCCGGGGTCGAGCCGGGGTCCAGTTCGCCGGTGGCGATCAACGTCGGCACCCGGATGCTGGCCAGGTCGTCGGCGCGGTACATGTCCTGAGTGGCGAACAGTTCATAAGTGGTCAGGTAACCCTGCGGATCATTACCGGCCAGGGTCTGGCGAATCGCGGCGATCTGCGCCGGATTCGCGGCCTGGTATTCACGGCTGAACCAGCGCGACAGCGCCGCTTCGGCATTGGCGTCCGGCCCGTGTTCGGCGGCCTGGCTGGTGCGGGCGATGACCCCGGCGCGCTGTTCGGCGCTGCGGTTGAACACGCTGTTGAGCACCACCAGGCCCTCCAGGCGTTGCGGGTAGTGCAGGGCAAACGCCCGCGCCACCAGCCCGCCCATGGAAAAACCGATCACCGTGGCCTTGGGCAATTGCAGATGGTCGAGCAGCTCCAGCAATTGGTCGGCATAGCCGAGCAGCGGCGTACCGCTTTCCGGGCGTGGGCTGGCGCCATGGCCGAGCATGTCGTAGGCGATGACGCGGTACTTCGTGGCCAGGCCAACGATCTGGCCGCCCCACATTTCTTTGTTCAGGCCCACGCCGTGGATCAAGACCACGGGCTGGCCTTGGCCGGTCGCCAGGTAACTGGTGCCAGCCGGGGTGAGTTCAGCGGTGAGCCGAATCATGGAGCGCTCCTGCAATGCCTTCTTGTTGTCGTTCTGCTGGCCGGTTACTGGGCTTTTTCGGCTGCCAGTTCTTCCAGGTCGATGTAGCGGTTGCCGATGCGCGGGTGCAGGCGGCCGCCGTCGGCGCAGCCCAGGACCACGACGATTTCGTCGGCACGGGGTGCATCTTCGATCTGCATTTCCAAAGTGATGTAGTGCGAGCGAAGGCCTTCGTCGTCCTTGTGCATCATCGGGATCTGGATCGAAGTGCCCGGGCCGCCGCGCTTGTTGGTGAAACTCAGGTAACTCTTGGCCTTGACCGCTTCGCGGTAGTGGTTACCGAAGCGCAGGGTGTGGATCACCGCCGAAGCGTGTTCGATTTCGCCATCGGCGCCGACCACCGCAGCCTTGCCGTAGGCCTCGATTTTCTCGGCACCGCCAATGATGCCCACCAGACGCTCGACCATCAGCGCGCCGAGGTCGGAGCAGTTGGCGCGGATCTGCGGTTTCAGGTCTTCGACGAAACCGTTGCCCAGCCAGGGGTTTTTCATCACCACGGCCAGACCGACCATGGTCACGGGCTTATCGGTGGCTTTGCCGCCTTCAATAAAGGTTTCTTCGACATAGCTGACGATCTTGCGGATTTCGAAACTCATGAGCTGCTCCGTAGAGGTTTTGGGTGTCTGTGCGTCTGATGGTATACCATAATACCGATAGCACAAGTCCCTGAACGGAGTTTCTGGCTGGATGGCAGGTAAAAGTTCGCGCAGTGGGCAGCAGCGGACAAACGGCGGGCACGGGTTTACGCCGGGCACAGGCCCGGCATGAGAGGGAAGAGAAGGGTAAGGAAAGGGGTCAGAGGTGAAGCAGCGTTAAGTTGATGCCTTGCGCGAAAAAAATCGCGAGCGGGCATAGTTTTTCGCCCGACACCTGGCTTTTGATCCTCGCTGCAGGTCAGCCGTAGGTAATCCGGGTTGGTAAGCAGGAACAGAGCGGTATGATCATCGAGTTGGCCATCGCCTGGCCCATGCACAGCAACATCGAAGATCAACTGATGCACTACCAGAGCGTGAAATCGATATAAACACCATGCCGCTGCATGAGATTGGTATGCGCCCGGGCATCACGTCTTGCGTGATTAAACCGGTTGTCACTTATGTATAAGCAACTGCTCGATTTCACCCCCCCGTTGTGTGGGCAGGCGCGTGAGGACACCCTTTGGCATGTGCGTATCGAACAGATCATCTATGCGCATTTTACGTACACCGCTTTATAAGAGCAGCCGACATTACGCTCACCAGCTGATCACGATCATCCGCCCAATTCCCCCTCTCGAGGAAATTCAAAAGAAAACGCGCGCATCAGAACGGCCTTGAACCCCTGCCGCACAGGGGTTGCGAGCATTTGAACAGTAAGTAAATACCCATAATGCCTGTTTGACATCATTGCCCTTTGTAAAGCCGATGAGAAAAATAGCCCCCGTTTGAAAATGCTTTCGAGCATTCGCGGCCATAAATGGGCAACCTGCCATACCCGGCCGAGCTATCAACAAGTGTGGCAGCCCCGCCTCCTTTCAAGGACGTCACAAGTAAATGGATCTTTTAACCAACCTGCCCAGCTGGGACGACATCGAACGAAATTTCGACCAGAAATTCAATGCGTTGAATGAGGGCGTTGATAACGGCTTCCAAAGCGCCCACGACGGCTGGAACGGCTTTACCCGCCGCGTCAGCAACGGCGCCACTCAAGCCTACGGGTACGTGGGCGGGCATCGGATCGATAACGTCCGCCACGCGATGGCCCTATCTGTCCCCATTATGCAGATGAACATCAGCCGCAAATGGGCGTCGATCAATATCAACGAAATTCTGCCGGTGTTGCTCAAACTGTTGTAGGAAGTTGTGATGATCGTGGGCGGTAGCGTGACGATCGGCGCAGCTCTGGGTGGAGCGGTTGGCTCGCTTGCCTTTGGTGCTGGCGCAGTGCCTGGCGCAGCAATCGGCGCCGGTGTCGGATTGCAGGTCGGTAATTTGATCATGGCAGCGCTGGGGTTGTACGCCATCACCGGTTATTTCTCGGCGGGAATCGGGCCCTGCCTATCCACGATATTTGAAGGTCTCTGTACCGCGTGGCAAGCGGAAGACGGCTTGAAAAATCCAGGCCTCGACCCGACTGGCGGTTCAGCGGCGATGATCCAGGAACGCAAAGAACGCGCAGCCAGACAGTTGGCCCAAGGGCAAGAGCAATTGGTGTTGCTGCTACTGACGGCAATTGTCACCTATCTCACCCGAGGGCAGATGAAAGCGGGTGTGGTCAACAGCCTGGAAAGTATTGCGACGAGAAGTGCCAAGCTTCGATCAGAGATTTCCAACAAGCCGTTTGCTGTATGGCTCACGAAAAACGAAAAACTACTTTTGGAGCATCCGGAGCTACAGATTAGGGGAGTGACCTCGCTGGAGAGGCTTGCGAAGGAAAAGGAGATGCGTGAGTTCTATGCTCAGCAGGATCCGAAATTCGTGGCAGTCGAAAAACAGCGAGAGCTTGCTAAAACATTCAAGCCAGTAGGATTGAGTGACCAGCAAGTCGATGACTATTTGCTTAGCGCAGAGGGGCAGAAATACTCAGCCAAACTAATTGCAGCAGACCCGACACTGACTGCTGAAGCGCTTTACAACAGGGCTCTTAATCAGATCGCCTCAGGAAGCACTGTGCCAGTAACAACTCGTATGTCAACGCCGCTGGTGAAGGTCGTACCTCAGGGCGCAGAAGGAATTTCCGACTACTCGCCTTTTTTCACCACCATGGATGAGTTAAAGGCTGCAGCTAGAAGTGATAAAACTTTAGCCGATTCGCTCGGCCTACCGGTCCTCAGTGAAGACGCTAGATATTCAATTTTTGAAATCACACCACTCGAGCCTACCGATGTTTTTGTTAGTAAGGTCGCGCCAACGGTAGAGTTCGGAGGTAAAATCACAAGAACTGGGGAAGCGGCGCAGTATTTAGTACCTAACAGAAATGAGTGGTCATCTGCTAAACTCATCGGCGAAATCGATAATTAGGAATTGCCATGAATATTCTAGCTTTAAAACAGAGCGCTATTGATCTTCGTGAGAAATTGGATTTTTACAAAGACAAAGATTCGGCCGCGCTAGCCTTATATCAACAGCTTGAACATTTAATATCAGCAGCTGAACGTGGAATGATCAAGGAAAAAATGCAAGCGAGAGATATTCCTGGATACCGTACCTTTGTCGAGTCAAATTTAGAGCAATACTCTGATCTTTCGAAAGCCTATAATAATTTCTTTATTGAACTGAATGATGGTAGAAATTCAGAGGCCTTCAAAATGTTACAAGAGATGTTAAGAAAAAGCAGATTATAAGAATGCTTGAATCGTTTGCGTGCCTTGCCGCGACTGCTACAGCCAGTATGATATTTGGGATCAGCCAACTGTCTCGAAAAAGCGGCTAACGGTGATCTTGCGTCTTGAATGATGTATCGCTGGCAAAGGAAACGATTCCCCCAGCATCGCCATTTATCTTGCCTCGGGCACCGTAGATGCAAACGAACGACCTGCAGTATCTCGACAACCAATCTTGGCTATTCGCTTCCCACGCTCACATCGAGCAAAAGCCGCAAAACTCATTGTCGAAGTCGACAATTAGGAATGCATTTGGATACGTCATTATTGAAACAAGCAGCTCTGGATTTATGTAAAAAGCTTGAATTTTACAAGTTGACAGATCGCTCCGTACTAGCTTTGTACATACAGATGGAACCTTTAATTTCAGCAGCCGAAAATGAGATGATTCAGGAAAAACTCGAACCTCGAGATATCCCAGGCTATCGGCTGTATCGCTGATACAGATCTGCAACAATATGACGATCTCTCGAAAGCCTATAGTAAGTTCTATGTTGAAATTACCGACAGTAGGAATACGAAGGCATACAAGATTATCCAACAGATGCTAGACAAGGCTCCTTGATTTGACAAAATAAACGACCTACCGGTGTCTTGCATCTTGGATGATCGGTCGCTGGCACAGGTACCGTACCGATGCCTTCCTCCCAAAAATGTGGTAGTCGTTTTTGATTTGTTATTTATCGCCTGTTTCCGAGCCAACCATTAGACCTTCCCGGCGCTGTTCGATGAGGCATGGCGGTTGCAAGAGTTGGCCGCAACACAGCTGTTGAACGGAAGTGGGAGTCATGTCCGCCACCTCTGTAATGACTTCAATTGGACATTTATAACCGAAGCGTTTACGAGGGCGAATATTCATTTGGTAGGAAATGGCGTCCAAAAGCTTCCTGGCTGTGTACCGACAAGTCCGTACCCTTGGGCCACTACTGTAAATTCGGCGCCGGCGCCTGGATCAGTGTTTCGCACTGCCGGCAGGCCCATTTCCCCCGAACGTGCTGTTCGACGGTGAACACGCCCGGCGTGTAGTCCAGCTTCTCGCTGACGTCTTCACCGATGCGCTGAAGCTGGCAGCCGCAAGCGCACTGAGTGTTGTCCGGCTCGTGATGGATCACAGTGCGTGGGAACTGCAACGAAAGCCGGCAATGTTGCGGGTGATTGATCCCGGTAAATCGGTAGCCACTTGCGGATCACGTTGGCGCTGATGCCGTGATGATGGCTACGCTGGAAATCGTCGCCCCGGGTTGCAGGCATTCCTGGACGACCTGGGCTTTGAATGGTTTGGGGTAAGAGCTTCGTTGGCGCATGAAAATCATGGTGATAAGGGCGATCGCGTCCGCTTAAAAATATGCGGACACCATCGCCCCTGATGCTGGAGTTCGGTAGATGACTTGGCCGCACGCTTACTTGACGTCGCCATTCACCTACAGGTTGCCGTTTACAGTGACCTACGGGATATCCAGAGTCGCTGAAGGTACCTTCACCACCTGTTCACCGGCTTCAAGCGTGATACTCCGGCCAGGCGGTTAGGGGTTATTTCGTGTCGGGCTGTGATCAGGTAGTTGCCACCGTGCAAGCACCCACGTTGTAATTTTTCAAGTTGAAAAACTCGAGGGGCGTGGCTGTATAAAGGTCGTCAGGCTTACTTGATGAAAGCTACAAGACCTTGCGCCGTTGCCTACGGTTACGCCAGAATCCGCCGGCTTGTGCGCCTGGGGCCCGCTCGGTAACTTGATTCGCATCACTGCCCATCAGTGATCGGGTTTAGCAGCCCGTTGATGTCAAGACGCATGATGTCTCTATCAAACAGGTATCCCATACCTGCACTTGATGGTGGCTGTGCGCAGGGCGCTTCGGCGCGCCGATTTCTTGGCTCATCGGTCTGCTAACCTGCGCACAGCTGCCTCCCCATCGTTTAGCAGCGAACGGGTTGTAGCCTCACTCTTATGAGGATAGAGCCAATGTTCAAGGTCACCCCCAACCCGCCGGACACCGATCCGGCATCCCCGTACGAACCCGACTCAAACAAACTCAACGAAGCCGCCGAGCGCGCCCTCGATTTCCACTTCCCCTCGACTGCCGATATCAAAGCCACGCCGCGTACGGTCAGCACTCTGTTTGCCGTCGACCCGCAGGTCGATACCGAAACCTTGGTGGTTTACCTGGTGGAGACGTTGGCCTCGGTGGATGTGATGGTCCACCAGTTGGTGGATCATCTGGATGGAGAGTCGCGCAATGCGCTGCTGGGGATTTCCAACAGTGTGATGTTGGCGGAGATCACGGCGAATCGGGTGCTGGATCAGATTGATCCGCCTGCGTAGGTTCGGTTCACTTGAGAGAGTGGGTTGCTCACGGTGATGCGCGGCGGTTTTTTTTGGGCTGCTGCGCAGCCAACGGGGGCAAGCCCCCTCGCCACAGGTTTTTCAGCGTTTGTGCTGATAGCTCATCAGGACTTCGCCTCCTTGGTCCCCAGCACATCGCGAATGTTGTCCACCACATTGCTGTCCTTGATCACATCATTGAGCCAACCCTCGAGCGGCATGTTGCCCCATTTGATCGCGCGTTCGATCAGGTAGGGGACGGGGCTCTGGGGTTCGGTCTGCTTGAAGAACTGCGCGATGCCAGCCAGCAGGGTGAACGCTTCGTCGCGGGTTTGCGGAGTGGTGCGCAGCGGCGTGACGGGGATGTCTTGCTGGGTCTGGGTCATTGCGGCACCTGCAGGTTGTGCGCCAGCGCTTTCGGCGACGGTCGGGGTGGGCGCGACAGGGGCCGGGTTCAGTTCGATACCGCGATCCTTTAGCAGTTTCTCGGCCAGTTGCCCGGCGCGGGACAGCACGTCATGGAGCCCGGCAAAACTCGGCGCGTCGTGGCCGAACAGCCTGTCGGCAGTGCTCTGCAGTTGCTGGCAGGCCTTCAGGCTGGCGGCGATTTCGCTGGCTTTCTGGCGCAGGTGATCGGAGTCGGTCAGCACCACCGAACGCTGGAACACCTCGGCGTTGATCTTGCCTTCGTCGAGGGCGGCGCGCATGGCCTGGGGGTTCTGCAACGCCAGGTTTTCGACATGCCGGGATTCGTCATAACGCAGCAGGCCGTACTGTTGGCCCTGGGTGATCGGCAGTCCGCCCACCACATCCGTCAGGGTGGTTTTCATCCACGCCAGGCGGGCAGCGCGTTCATCGACCCCATCCTCGAGGGAAGGGAAGAGGCCGGTCCAGAAATTGTCCAGCAGGCGTTCGGCCAGGGTCAGACCGAAGGTGATACCGGTGAAATGGTACTTGTGCGCCAGGGCTTCGCTGAGCCAGGCGACGAGCATCAGGTCCTTGCTCTGTCGAGCCAGGCCCTGGGCTGCCAGGGTGAGGGTCAGATCCCAGTCGGATGACTTCAGATCGGTTTGCCAGTCACCCTGGGTCAGGTAATCGGGGTCTGCTCGCCGTGCTTCTTTCACCTGATCGAACAAGGTGGAAAAGCTCAGGTCTTCGCCGCTCCCCTCATTGATGGGCGCGGTCAGTTCGGCCAGCGAAAGGTCGTTGAGAAATTCAGACATGGGAAACTCTGATCAGACTAAAAGAACACCGCGCCCGCCGGGCAGGCACGGTGCCGAAAACGAGCCGCGTGCGCGGCCCGTCATTGCAACGGTGTTATGCGAAAACCTTGTTCGCGGTGCGATCCCAGCCACCGGTGACGTTACCGCCGCCCTGGCCATCGGCACGGCTCTGCTGGGTGTAGGTGGTCTTGATGCGGGCGAAGTTGAAGCTGATTTCTTCGATCGGCAGATCGCCAACCGATTTGTCTTCACCGTTCTGGCTGCCACCGGCGACTGCTTTGACCGACGACACCACGACTTCTTCCAGGTTGATGGTCAGGTAGGTGACCTTGTCACCACCGGCACGGTTCACGTTCAACTGGATCTTGGCGATGTGCGTGCCTTTGCAGCAGGCTTCGAACAGCTTGGCGGAAGCCTTGTCCACGGCTTTGCGGATGCTGAAGTCGCTCAACGCAACACGCTCCGACGAAGCACCGCCCGATGAGCTGGCCGTCGCGGAAGTCGCCTGGGTTGCGCCGTACTCGTAGCCCAGCACTTCGATCCAATCCTTGTGTTTGTCGTCCAGAACTTCACCTGGAATGCCGTCGATCTGGATGTATGCGTCAAATGCCATTTCTATTTTCTCCTTACCTTCATTTAAAGGGATGTCACCTGCAAACAGGTCGCAGCCCTTCGTTTTAACCTCTTCGAAACAATCAACAGAGGTGTCTTATGCCGGCCCGGGCCTCTCGTCGAGATGACCCGGATACCGGTATTTCTTCACAAGGCGCGCATGCTCAGTTGAGTGCCCGCACTTCGATTTCTACTCGCCGGTTAGGCTCAAGGCAGCGGATCAGCAGGGCCCTTGGCTGCTGCATGTCGCACTTGACCAAGGGCTTGTTGCTGCCTTCGCCGACGGCTTCGACCAGCTCGCCGGGTACGCCTTTGCCCACCAGGTAGGTCTTGATGGTTTGTGCCCGCTGTTTGGAAACCTGCAGGTTGCCCTGGGGATCGCCGAGCTGGTCGGCGTGCCCGGCGATAATGATTTTTCCGATGTTCGGGGTGCTGAGCAGCTTGCCGGCGATCGCGCTGAGCTGGCTCTGGCCTTCAGTCTTCAGGCTCTGGAAGTCCGCACGGGCGAAAGCGAACAGGGTGTCCGACTCCAGCGTGATGGTTTCGATCGAGCGCAACGACTGGGTCAGCAGGCTGTTGATGTAGTTTCGCGAGCTGGAGATCAGGAACGCGTTGTCGAGGATCCGCGGCACGTCCGGCTCGTGGATCTGGTCGCTGTAGAAATTGATCTGACGGCTGGCGAACTCATAGTCCGAAGCGGCGACACTGGCATTGCCGACCTGACGGGCAATCGCCGGGTACCAGTAATCCGGGATTTTCGCTTTCAGGAACGCCGGGTCGGCCTTTTCCCGTTGTGCACGGGACAACATGACGTAGGTGTCCAGCGTTGCCTTGCCGAAACCGGCGATGGATTGCGCCCGGTTGTCATTGGGCAGGGCCTTGGGTTCGACGCTGTCCACGCCGGTCACGGGCATCAACTCTTTGGCGTTGCGCTGATAGACCTTGAGCGTGGTCAGCAAATACAACGAGCGGGTCAGGTTGTCGGCCGTGGGCTTGAGCATCACGCTTTCCAGGCGGTCGAAGTAGCGGCTGCGCACCAGTGGTTCTACCTTGTGGCCTTGATAGAGCCCCAGGCGCATGCGCAGCGGCACACCTTCGTCGTGATGCTGCGCGTAGTAGTGCGCGGTCCAGAAGCGCAGGCGATCGAGGGTTTGCCAATCGGTGTACTGAGCGGGTACAGAACGGTTGTCGATGCCAGCCTGGGTCAGTTCTGCCGAGAGGCTTTGCAGGGTGTTTTTGTTGTTGACGTATGACCAGCCCAACAGGCTGCACAGCAGCACCGCGACCAGTGCGGCACCGCCGATCCAGGTCGCCCGGCGCCGACGCTCGCGGTGGTTGGTGGTGTACAGCGCCACCAGATGCTGGTCGGGAATGATGACCTTGCGGAACAGACTGTTGATGAACAACGGGCGCGTCTGCGCGTGACCGTTGGCGATCTCCCGATCACCTTCCAGGGAAAAGCGCTCGGTCACCTGACGTGCGTGTCCGCCCAGTTCCGGCTGGTCTGCGTCCAGTGCACTGGTGAAATAGAAGCCGCGCAGCAGTTCCGCACTTTGATAAGGGTTGGCGCGCAACAGGGCATCGACGAACAGCTGAAGCCGTGGCTTGAGGGCTGCCAGTTCCAGCGGGAACCGATACACCGCCGAATCCTGCCGGGTGATCTGGATGTCTTGAGTGACCAACTGCTGGCTCGCCACCTGGTGCCAATAGCTGACCAGCTCGTCCATCGCGACGCCGAAACGCTGCCCCCAGTCGGCCTGCTCATAGCCCTTGTGGGAGAAAGTCTTGCCCATGACTTCGCCGCGTGCGGTTTCATCGAGTTGGCGATAGAAGGGCGCGAAACCCGGCACCAGGTCGCACTTGGTGAACACCAGGTACACCGGCAGGCGCACTTCCAGCAGGGCATGGGTTTCCTGGATGCGTTCGCGCAGGCGCTTGGCGATGCGCTCCTGATCTTCGAGCGAGGCTTGCAGGATGTCGTGGATGCTGACGGTGACGATCAGGCCATTGAGCGGCCGGCGCTGGCGATGCTGGCGCAGCAGTTGGAGGAACGCGCGCCATTTGCCGGCCTCTTCCTGGTTGTTCATGTAGCGGCCGGCGGTGTCCAGCAGCACCGCTTCGGAGCTGAAGAACCAGTCGCAATTGCGGGTGCCACCCAGGCCGGCGACTCGCACGCCCTCACGCTCGGCGTAAGGGAAGTTGAGGCCCGACTGGTAGAGCATGGTGCTTTTGCCCGCTGCTGGCTGACCGACCACCAGGTACCAGGGCAGGGCATACAGCGCATCCTTGGGGTTGCTGCCCCGTGGCTTGTTGCTGTGCAAGCGCTCGATACTCTGCAACAGACGCTCGCGCAACAGGCTGACTTCTTCGCGATCCGCCGGGCTCGCGTTCAACACCGCCTGATCGGCATCCTCGCGCAGCAGGCCTTCGAGGTTGTGATGCCGGGACACGCCCCGATAGAGCAGCAGCACATAACCGGCGGACAGCACCAGGAACACACCGATGCCGGTCAGCAGGCTGTTGAGCGAACTGAAATCAAATGCACGCCCGAGGCCCCACACCACGAAGATCGTGAGGAAAAAGCACACCCCCAGGATGTAGGGTTGATAGCGCAAGAAGTAATACTTGATCTTGTTCATACAGGCTTCGAATCCAGGGCATCGACAAAACGGTCGATAACGTCACCCAGAGGGCGGTCGATTTCGGGAAAGGCGTGTGTGCGGTGGTGCTCGTCAAAGGCATCGAAGGACGCCAGTACGTCGTAGCTCTGCGAACGGTCACTGATGCCTGTCAGCACGCGGTAGGCGTCGCTGGTCTGGCGCGATGCAAAACAGATCAGCCGGGGACGCATGAAGTCGTCCGCCAGCAGGCTGATCTGCGGCACGGCACGTTCCGGGGTCATTTGTGTCAGCCAGGTGACCCACAGATCGGCGGTCGGATTTTTCAAGCCCCGTTCCGCCGGCAAGGGCAGGGCGATGCCGATGGGCGTCGCATGAGCCAGGTGCCGCCTGAGGGCTTGAAGCCGGGTCAACACGGCGTTGGTGACGAATTCCGGGTAGGCGCCTTCGAGCGCGGTGCTGATATCGCGCAGGTTGAAGTTCACCAGGAACTTGTCATGCACGCGCCGGAACAACTCGAAGTCCTGGCCTTGCAACGGGCGCAGGGCCTTGATGCGGTCGAACAGCACCGAGGTGCTTTCGCCCTGGACGGCCAAGTGCAGCAACGGCCTGATCTGCCCGCTGAACAATTCGCCGAGGGTGAACGGATTGACCAGAGGCTCGGCTTCGCTGGCCTTGAGGGTCTGGAAAATGAAAAACGGATAGCGCCGTCCACTCGAATCCCTCGAGCTGATCAGCCCGCCCAGCAACCAGTTGCCGCTGCGCGCGCGGTAGCTGAAAAAGCACAGCGGCAACCCGTCGAACAGTTCGCGCCAGTCTTCGCGATGCTGCAGGGCGGCCAGCGCGCCTTGCAGCCAGCTATCGAACTCGCAGACGTCGTCGCCCGCACCTTGCAGGCTGACGAAGTCCGGGCTCGCGGGCACCTTGCCGAAACAACCGATCATTGGGCGGTTCCCAGACTCAAGGTTCGGCGGCTCACAGCGCTTGACCTTCTTTGGCGTTGAGCGCGCTCAATGCCTTGACGTTGGCCAGGTCCGTCAGCTTGACGCCGCCGTAGTTGCGCACGGCGAGGCTGACCGGACCACTGCTGGTGTTCCAGCTGAAGCGTTGCTGGATACCGTCCAGATCGTTGACCCGCGCGCTGTCGTTCATCCGCAGCAGGCCCCAACGGCCCGGGTAGTCGAACACCGTGATGCGTTCGCCGGAAAGGGTGACCACATCCAGGCGAGCACCCGGCGTGGTGGTCGTGCCCGGCCACGAGAAGCGGCTCCAGCTGGTCTTGCCGTTGCGGTAGTGCTGCACCTGGCCGTCGAGGGTGAAGATGATGTCGGTCAGGTTGGCGGAAGGTTCGAGCATGATCTCGAAGCCGTTGTCGCGGTCAGACAGGCTGGCGATCACCTGGCCCAACGAGCTGGCCTTGTCGATGCTGTTGACCATGTTCGGGTTGACCAGCGGCGTTGCCTTGCTGTTGCTGCTCATCCCCAGGCCTTCGCCACCGGACAGATTGCCGATTTCGTTGCGCTTGAAGTTCGGCAGCAGCCCGGATTCGGGGTCGACGAAACGCTGCAGATCCTTGACCGACGCTTCGTTGCGGCTGCCGGGCGCAATCGGGTAACGGTGCGCCATGACCTGTTCCCACGGCTTGGCAATCTGCTGTGCCCAGGCTTTGGCAATCTGCTGGCCAGCCGGGTCGCGCAGGGTTTCCCAGGCAAACTGGATCGGTGAGCTGAACAGGCCTTGCAACGAAGTGGACAGACCGCCCTGGCTGGTGTCGACGGTGGTCTCGACATAGTTGCGCACACTGGTCACTTCACTTGGCAGCCCTTCGAGGGTTTCGCTGATTAGCTGCTTGCTGCTTTTGCCAACGTCCTGGGAGCGCTGGATATTGTTCATCCGCACCTTGAGTTTGCGCAGGGCCGCGAGGTAACGGTCCATGATCGTGCTGTCGGCGCCTTCGGCGTTTTGCACCGCAAACACCCGCGACACTGGCTCGAAGCGCTTGGCCAGGCTGCCGTCGTCGACCGCTGGCAAAGGTGAAGTCAACGTGCTTGGCGATGCATTTTTCCCGTCGAAAATCCCGGTGACGCTGCTCCAGAATCCGTCATCGGGCTTGATGCCCGCTGGCAGGGTTTCGCGAGGGGCAGGGACATCCCATTGGGTGTTGTCGTTGACCGCCGCCAGGAGGATTTTCACCGGCGAGTTCTGCACGTCGCTGAGCAGCGACAGTTGCTGGGTCGCATTGGCCATGTCGGTGAAATGGCGAATACCGACGCTGTCGATGAGGGTGTACCAGGCTTGCGTGTAGTCGCGCTTGTAGCGCGTCATGAATTCACGGATGAAGTTGGCCTTCTGCACGATGCTGTCGGCGCCTTCGCCGTCGAGCACCCAGTCCGATTCGTTTTGCAGGTTGCCCGACACCAGTTTGATCAGCTCTGGCTTGACGAATTGCTCCCAGCCCTGGCGGGTGAAAATCGCCGGAACCGCTTCGGTGCCGTACAGCAACTGGCGGCCGGGCATTGGCACCAGGTCGCTCAAGCCAACGGCCGGGAACTGACGGCCGGATTCGAGTTGCAGGCGCAGGTATTCACGGTCCACCAGCGAGCTGGAAATCATGAAGGACTTGAGGCTGTTGCGGGTTTCGCTGATGAGCTGCTCGTTGCGCGACAAGGTCGGTGCCTGGCCATTCTTGAGCAATTGCACATAGACCGGCGAGTTGTCCTGAATCACCGCCGTGCTGACAGGATTGTCGGCACTGGCGGTGTTCGCCCAGGCCACCGGCAATGCAGCGCCGACGAATTCAGGGTCTGGATGGGTGCCCGGTTGCGTGAGCATCAGGTAGAGCTTCAGCGCGTTGTAGGACTCGATGATGGACGCGACTTGCCGCTCATCCAGCCGGCCGAGCATTTCCTCGGACAGCGAAAGCCCACCGGTGGTCGCCGACAAATCAGCGGCATCGCTCGCGGTGGCAGGGTTGCGCAGTGCCGTCAGCGCGTCCCCCCGTGCCTTGTTGGCGGCACCCTTGGCGGCACCGGTCAGGCGACTGGCAACATCACCGCCACTGCGCGGCAGGTTGTTCAAGCGCACCGGCAGTTTCTGGCCCTGCACGCGGGCCTTGAGCGAGTCGGCTTTGTTTGACGCAGGCACAAAGCTGTTCTGCGCATCCATGGTCTTGGCGAACTCATTGAAGGCGCGCATCTGCAATTGCAGTTGCAAGGTGACCGGTTCCAGCGCCTGGGTACGCAGTTGCTGCAAGTAGGCGGCCTGCGCGACGCGGTAGATGTCATCACCACGATAAAGGCCTGCGCCAAGTTGCAGCGGCACGCCTTTGGCACGGTGCTTCTCGATGGCCGAGAGTTGCTCGCGCAGCAGTTCCAGGCCTTGGCCCGAAGCGAGCAACCCGGCACGCTCCGGGGACTGTTGCAGCTCGGTCAGTTGCCCGCGCAATGTGGCCAGCCATTGGCGGTTGTTCTGGAACGACAGGCCTTGCCAGCCAATGAACGCAACCCCGGCCAGTACCGCCAGGCCCAGCAGGGCAGGGCTGGCGGAGGTGTTCTTGCCCAGGCGCGACTGATAGAGGGTCAGGTCACGGTCGGGGAAGATCACCCGACGGAACGTATCGGTGATGAAGTAGCTGCGGTCGCTGATTTTCTTGCCGCTGCTTGGCTGCGGTTGCTCATGTTCCGCTTGCAATGCAAACGACTCGGCCAGGTCGTCTTCATACACCTGGCTCAACTGCTGGTCGGTCTGCAAGGCGCTGGTGAAATACAGCCCGCGCAGCAACAGTGGCGCACCGCTGCGACCGGTCTCGGCGAAGTGCTGGAGAAACTGCTCCAGCACCCCCGACAGCTCGGCGAAATAGTTCGGGAAGTTCAGCAGGGCGCTGTTGGCATCGGCGCCCAAGGCAATCATCTGGGCGTCGACGTGACGGCGAATATGGCCGTGCAGGTTGGCCAGCTTGGCATCCAGCACCGGGCGCAAGCCCTGGTTGCGGATCTCGGACAAGCCGAAGGTCATGCCCAGCGGTTGCTGGCGCTCGTTCAGGTCCAGGCCTTCAAATGCCTGGCTGAAGCCCGGCAGTTGATCGGTCTTGCTCAGCATCAGGTAGATCGGCGGACTGGCGTCCAGGCAATCGTTGTATTCCTCGATGCGCGACACCAGTTGGGCGGCCAGTTCGTTGCGCTCGGCGGCGCTGCACGCCAGCAGTTCCGGCAGGCTCACCACCAACACCAGACCGTTGACCGCGGCCTTGCTGCGCTGCTTTTTCAGCATGCGCAGGAAGGCGGCGAATTCGCTGGCCGACGGGTCGTCCCGCAGGTAGCGACCGGCCGTGTCGATCATCACGGCCTCGGGGCTGAAATACCAATCGCAATGCTGGGTGCCGCTTTGGGTGTCATTGGCGCTGCTGGCAATGCTTGCGGACAGGCCCGAACGGGTCAGCAACGAGGTCTTGCCCGCTGCCGACATGCCGATGACCAGGTACCACGGCAAATCGTAAAGCGCCGACGAACCGCCGCCACCGGCCGAACGGTCGGCGCGCAGCATGGCGATGGCATGCTTGAGGCGTTCGCGCAGCACTTGCTGATCGCGGAATTCACCAGTGGATTTGAGCGAACGATCGACTTCGATCTGCACCAGGTTTTCAAGGTTGTGCTCGGCGCGGATGCGCTTGTACTGACGCAGCACAATGATCAGCAGGTAGAAGGCGCTGACGATCGCCATTGCCTCCAGCGCATAACCGCGCAGCCAGCTCACGTGCGGGGCCACGAACCAGCAGACCGCCAGGCTCGCCAGCCACAGGACGGGAACGAGGAACCAAAAACTTTTCAACGAGCGCAATAATGTCTTCATGTCTTCCTGACTCGATTACCTGACCTGTTTTCAGGCACTGAACAGCTGGCTGATTTGTTCGGACAATGCGGCCAGGTCTTTGCCCAGCAACCAGTCCAGCGTCAGGTAGACACCCGTGCAGACCAGCGCAATCAGCGCCAGGTAGAGCCAGAGGGGCACCTCATGGCGCAGCATCTGCGAGACCTGGTCGGGCAACGCCCAGTCAGGCGAGAGGGCCTTGGGGGTCTTGCGAAAGCGCGCGATGTCCTGGCCCAGGGTATTGGCCAGGTAACGCAGCTGGTCCTTTTGCCCGAGGCTGAACTTGCCTTCGAAACCCAGGGCCAGGCACAGGTGGTAAACCTCGAGCACGTCGAGGTTCTGTTTGACGTCGCCACGCAGTGCATCGATTTTTTCGAAGAAACCTTCGCCGGCCAGGTGCACGCCGAAATAGCGGAACTGCAGCGGCTGCAATTCAAAGTGCCGGCGCAACTCGTTGTCCCCGGAGCGCAACACGCTTTCATCGAGGAAGGCACACAGGGCGTACTGGGTGTCTTTCACCTGTTCAACGCTGTAGTTGGCGCCACGGGCATCGCGTTCCAGCGCCTTGAAGAAGGTGTCGACGCTCGCCTCGAAGGCGCTGACCGAAGTCACCTGGCGACCCTTGCGCACGATCAGCGCCATGCTGATGAAATCCTGCACCAGATCTTTGAGGGTCGGTTTTTCACGGGCGGCCGCAACGGCGCCTTGCAGTACGGCTTCGGTCATTTGAGTACCGCCATCAGTTCAAGCTTGAGGTTGGTGAACGCGCTGGGCGCATAGAAAGAGATGGCCTGGGCACTCATCATTCGCTCGTACACCCGGCCATGGGGTTCGATGGAGAAGTAGTGATTGTCCAGTCGCACCGGAATCGCATTGGGCAGGCGTGTCGAGTGATTGAGGGTGACCCCCGGCATGGCGCTGTTGACCACCACTTCGATGTCTTCCGGCGAGCCGACCTTGAACGCTCGCGGCACCAGTTCCAGCAGGCTCGCCCCCGGCATGTCGGCGTGCACGGAGATGTAGAAGTCCGCCTCCGCCAGTCGTGGGTCGTGCAACTGCCCTTGCCAGTACGAGGGTTTGGTCTGGGTCAGGTTGATCACCACACACTGGTTCGGCACCACGTTGTCGAGCAGCACGCGAATCATTTCGTCGAGCTTGACCAGCGAGGCCGCCGGGTCGTGGTGGTCGTACTCGGGGATGTCGTTGAGCTGGGTGTCCAGCGAGAACGTCAGCAAGCCGCCGGCGAGTTCGGCCAGGAACAGATACAAGCGCTCGGGGTGCAGGCGCGGATGCGCGAGCAGGTGGGCCAGGGCCGGGTGGGCACGGTTCACCGTGTTCAACAGCCAGAACAGGGTTACGTCACTGGAGCCGAACTCGGCGATCTGGTCCGCGCGCTCGCGACGACGGCCCGACAGCGCCTTGCTCTTGGATTGCAGGGCGCCGAGCAAACGCTTGCCCAGTCCGATCAGGGTGTCGTGGGTGCCCAGGTGCAGCGTCGGGTGCACAAAATGCCCGTCGAGGTTGAAGCCACCGATGTTGTTGCGCGACAGCCGGGCAATCGGGCACCAGGTGTAGCCATCGAGGTTGTCGCCGTCGATCAGCATCACCACGTTCAGGCGCAGGCTGGTGATTTCGTTTTCCAGGTCGCCTTCGTTGAGGTCCGGCAAGGTGTCGAACTGCTTGCGAAAGCGTCGCCCGGTCTTTTGTTCCTGGCCGTCTTCGACGTAATTCATGCCGAAGGGCTCCGGCAGCTTCAGCGCGGCGTAGACCTTCAGGTCGTTACCCTTGAGCAAATCCTTCAAGTCACGAGCCGCCGGCAGCGGGTCGTGCTGCGGTGCGTCGAACAGGCTGCCGTCGGGGAACACCAGCTTCAGCCGCTTGAGTTGCAGGGAGCCGGTGGCGAGGGCTTCCTCGTCCACTTCCAGCAACTGCACGCCCCAGTGAAAAGGCGTGTTGCGCAGGGTCGCCTGCGCCAGCTGATGCTGGTGGAACTCATCCTGATACTGGAAATGTTGTGGCAAAAGGAACATGCCTTCGGACCACATCACCCGGCTTTGCTTACTCATTGAGCGCCTTCCAATAATGAATTCAATTTCGAGTCCACGGCTTTTTGCGCAGAGCCAACGGCTTTGTCCTGGACCTTTTGCACCACGGCGTCCTGAACACGTTCGGTCAGTGTCGGTTCGGCAGACGGGTCGGGCTGGGCGGTGGCCTTGGCCAGTTGCTCCTGGGTCTTGGGTTTGTCCAGGACATCGACACCGCTGACGGCGGACACGGTGTTGTTGTCCACCAGCACCCGCAGACCGTCGGAGGAGAACCAGATGCCGTCCTTGCGCAGGGAGTTGGCATCAAACGCGACCTTCCAGTGGCTGTTCTCGTCGGTGCGGAAAAAAGCCGCGACACCGACATAGCCTGCCGCCTTGTTCAGCGGCCACTTGTCGACTTGCCCCATGCCCGGCAACAGGGTGATTTCGCGGTTTTCGATCAGCGTATTACCGAGAGCCTTTTGCGGGTCGTCCCACAGCGAGTCGGCATCCACCGAGGCAAAGCGCTCCAGCGACGTCAGCTGGTACACGCGCAGCACCACCGAAAGCGGTTTGCCGGACGCGTCGGGATTGAGCTGGTTACCGCCGTCGGACGTCAGGATGACTTTCTCGTTGTCGTCGAACAGCATGTCGCCGGCCCACGTGTCGTCCACGCGCTTGCCGACCCGGTCGGTGACGCCACAGGCGCTCAGTACCGCCATCATCGCCACCGCCGTCAGGCATTTGGCCAATGCCGTTTTCGCGGGACGCTTCCCTGAATATCTCTTGTCCATGACCACTACCTGTAAATGCCCGATCAGTTCAGGCGATAGGCGAAATCGCCGTCGCTGCCCAACTCGATGTTCAAACTCTGAATCGGTTTGTCCTGCGCCATGCGCTCCAGCACCCGTTGCGCCAGTTCCGGCATCAGGGTCTTGGACAGAATGTTGTCGATGTTGCGGGCGCCGCTGTCGACTTCCGTGCAGCGCGAGGCAATGGCCTTGACCAGCGCCTCGTCATAGCTCAGGACAGCCTGATGATTACGCTCGAAGCGCTGGCGAATGCGCGCAAGCTTGAGTGCGACGATGCGCTCCAGAATCGCGTCCTTGACCGGGTAGTAGGGGACGATGGTCAGGCGGCCGAGGAAGGCCGGCTTGAACACCTGGTTCAATTCGTCACGCAGCCCTTCGACGATATCTTCCGGCGTCGGTTGCGGCTGGGCATTGAGGCACCACTGCATGATGCGGTCGGTGCCGGTGTTGGACGTGAGGATGATCACGGTGTTGCGGAAGTTGATCTCGCGACCTTCGCCGTCATCCAGCACGCCTTTGTCGAACACCTGGAAAAACAGTTCGAGCACGTCCGGGTGGGCCTTTTCCACTTCATCGAGCAGTACCACGCTGTAAGGCTTGCGCCGCACGGCTTCGGTCAGCACGCCGCCCTCGCCATAGCCGACATAACCCGGAGGCGAACCCTTGAGACTGGAGACGGTGTGGGCTTCCTGGTACTCGGACATGTTGATGGTGATGACGTTACGCTCGCCGCCGTACAGGGTGTCGGCCAGCGCCAGTGCGGTTTCGGTCTTGCCGACGCCGCTCGGGCCGAGCAACAGGAACACGCCGATCGGTTTGTTCGGGTCTTCCATGCGTGCGCGGGAAATCTTGATGCGCTTGCCGATTTCCTGCAGTGCGTGGTCCTGGCCGAGCACCCGTTCGCCCAGCAATGCCGGCAGGCGCTGCACGGTGTCGATTTCGTCGCGCAGCATCTTGCCCAGCGGGATGCCGGTCCAGCCGGAGATCACTTCACCGATGGTGCCGCCATCCACCAGGGCATGCACCAGCGGTTGCTCACCCTGGACGCTGGCCAGTTCGGCGCGCACCGCGGCAATCTCCTGGGTATCCGGTGCCTGATTTTCCGGATGGCTGAGGGCGCCGAGTTTTTCCACCAGTTGCAGCTCGCGTTGCCATTGCTGTTCGAGGGCATCGCGGGCCTGCTGTTCGCTCAGCAGTTCGGTGTTGAGGGCGGTCAGGCGGCGGGCATGGTCGCTGCCTTTGGCGGCTTCCTGTTGCAGTACCGAGATCTCCGCCTGCAGATTGTCGATCTGGCGCTTGCAGTCTTCCAGCGGCCCCGGCTGTGCCGATTGCCCCAGGGCGACCCGGGCGCAAGCGGTGTCCAGCACACTGACGGCTTTGTCCGGCAGTTGGCGCCCGGTGATGTAGCGATTGGACAGGCGCACGGCCTGCACCAGCGCTTCGTCCATCACCGTGACTTTGTGATGTTCCTGCATCTTGGCCAGCAGGCCGCGCAGCATGTGGATCGCCTTGTCTTCGTCCGGCTCTTCGACCTTCACCACCTGGAAGCGACGGGCGAGGGCGGCATCTTTCTCGAAGTACTTCTTGTACTCGGCCCAGGTGGTCGCCGCGATGGTGCGCAATTCGCCGCGAGCCAGGGCTGGCTTGAGCAGGTTGGCGGCATCGTTCTGCCCGGCCTGGCCGCCCGAACCGATCAGGGTGTGCGCTTCGTCGATGAACAGAATGATCGGGTGCAGGCTGCGCTTGGTTTCTTCGATGACTGACTTGAGGCGGTTTTCGAATTCGCCTTTCACCCCGGCACCGGCTTGCAACAAACCGAGGTCCAGGGTATGGATGGCGACACCTTTGAGCACCGACGGCACGTCACCCTGGATGATGCGCAGGGCCAGGCCTTCGACCACGGCGGTTTTGCCGACGCCAGCCTCACCGGTGAGGATCGGGTTGTTCTGGCGGCGGCGGGTGAGGATGTCGACCATCTGCCGCACCTCGAACTCGCGACCCAGTACCGGATCGATCCGGCCTTCGCGAGCGCTTTGCGTGAGGTTGATGGTGTACTGATCGAGGGCCGGTGTCTTGCCGTTGCCTTTGACCGGGCTGGTGTTGGCGGCTTCTGCAGTGCCCAGCGGTTTGGCCAGGGCCGATTCGGCGCTGCCTTCCACCAAGGCGTTGAGGTTCACGCGCAAATCGTCGGCGTTGATCTTCTCCAGCTCGGCCGCCCCCGCGATCACCACCCGGCGCAGTTCGTCGTCATCGAGCAAAGCCTGCAACAGATGACCGGTGCGGATCTGTGCCTGGCCGAACTCGATGGAGGCCAGGACCCACGCCTGTTCGATCATGCGGGTCAGGTGCGGCGACAGCGCCGGGGTGCGCGTATTGCCCTTCTTGAACGTCCCCAGTGCCGTCACCAACTGCGCCTGCAAGCGCTCAGGCACCACGTCGTAATGACGCAGGATGGCCGGCAGGTCGTTGTCGTGGCCGTCGAGCAATTGCAACAACAGGTGCTCGATTTCGACATCGTAGTGGTGTTCCGACAGACACAGTGCCGCGGCGCTTTCGGTGGCGGTACGGCTGGTGTCGTTGAGCTTGGCGAACAGGGACTTCAGGTTCACAGGGAGATCCCATCAAAAGGAATGTGGAAGAGCGCGCAACGGGAGGGTTCCACGTCGACGCCTGGTCGTTTGAGCCAGCCGAGCCGGCCCAGCGAAAGATTGCCCTGGCGACCCAGGCGGGCGACGGGTACGGACTGCGGTTTGAGCTTTGGCGCCAACTGGAAATCGAGTTCCGCGCCCACATAGAAACGCACCAGTTCCACCAGCTTCCGGTAGTCCTCGGTGCCTGGCTGGAAGCGTTGATAGTCGGCCAGTTCCAGCGGGCCCATCTCGATGCGCACGCACGACTGATAGTCCCAGACCCGATTGCCGGCGACGGCGCTTTGCCCGAGCACGGCGTTCTTGCGCCCCAGTTGCGTGCATTGGCTGGCGTCGAGTTTCAGCCAGCGACCGGCAAACGGCTTGACCTTGAATGGCAGCGAAAAATAGAAAGCCAGCATCACTTCCAGGTTCAACGCGTTGCGTGGCTTCTGGGCGAACAGGCCGGAGAAATAGCTGAACAATTCACGGCGCAGGGGCGAGCCTTGTTTGTCGAATTTCTGCTTCTGCGCTTCGGGGCCGAAACCCACCAGGTTGAGCAGGTAGCGGTCGAAATCCGAGGTGCCGTTGCGTTCGTACTCGATGTAGAACTTGTACTTTTGCCAGGCCTCGTAGAACAGCGTGGTCATGCGGTGCGAAAAGATGTCGAGGAACGCATGGGCCGCGTCATCCCGGTACTGGATGTGCCGCTCGATCAACAGCTCGGTGTACGGACGCGGCAACACGCCCGACGGCCCGACCAGCCCCATGAAGGTGACTTGCATCTCGGACAGCGGCAGGCCGGCCACGGACACCTTGCCTTCACGCTCGAATTGCAAATCGCTGACTTCACTGGCCGGGAAGTTGAGCGACAGCTGCGAGCGAAAACGCAAAGGGTCTTCGTGCGGTCGGGTTTGCAGGTCCATGCGCCCGGTTCTGCTGTAATGCAGGCGAAGCAAGCGCACCAACTGGAAAAACTCGAATCGGTGCGGCTCAGCCCGTGCCTGGTCGATCAGACCAGGGGTTGATCGCCGGTTCGCGGTGGCCATTGGACGACTCTCTTTTCGCGCTGCAAGGTGCGAAGGGTTAATTGGGTAAAGCTGTTCATCGAGCAGTACTGACCAAAGAAGTGATCGAGCACCATGCCGAACAAAAACACACCGCTGCCGGTGTACTGGCTTTCATCGAAATTAAGGGTGATGCCGACGCCGCGCACGAAGTTCGGCCGCGGGTGGCCGATGCGCGCGACCACAGGTTCGCTGCTGACCGAGACGATGCCGTTGATCTGTTTGCGGATCGCCGACACGTTGCGGTAGTTGTAGAGCGACAACAGCTCCAGCAGCACCTCGCGACCGCGGGACACCAGCGACATGTGGTTCAGCGACAGGTGCGAAATCAGCCGCCAGATCACCCCGTTGCCCAAGGGCACCCGCGCGGTGGCGGTGGGCTTGCGCAGGCAGCGGATGTCCTTGATCACCGAGTTACCGGGGATATTGAAATCGCCGCGCTCGCCGCCGAACGGCAACATCAGGGGCAGGTCACGGTTGCTGCAGGTCAGGCGGATGCTCAACGCATCGTTGTTGGCCTCCATCAACCCCAGCTCGCGATCCACCACCCGGATAAACACGTTCGAGCCATCGCGCTGGCCGCTCTGTACCGCTCGGCGCCGGGCAATCCAGAAGCTTTGGCCCGGGCCCTGATCGCCACGGGGTTCGAAAAACGGATGGCAGGTGCCGACCTGATCGATGCCGCCGACCTTGCGCACGCGCCGCACGCGATCGATGGACACCACTTCGGCCGAGCCTTGCAGGCGCACATCCGGCGTCACTGCGTATTCGTGCTGGGCGTGGGTCAACTTGATCGGCTCGGCCTGCTGGCGGAACAGGTTGATGATCGGCGTGCAATTGAGCTTGAAGTTATTGCGCCCGATGTTTTGCGTCAGGCGCGCCAGGCGGTCGCTCAGGTCGTAGTCGGAAAAGTAGAAATTGACCTCGACTTTCTCGACGTCCTTGCCCGCCAGAATCCGCGCAAAACCCGACAGGTCGAAGAACATGAATTTGTCGGGGAAGGTGAAGTATTCGTGCAGCAGGCGGTAGCCGAGGAACGAGCGCTCGGAGTAGTCCACCAGGCCTTCGTCCAGACCATAACCGACGGCTTTCAACGCGTTGGCCGGCAAGACGACCTCGCGGGTGCGCCCCTGATCTTCAAAGGTCAGCGTGGCCTTGGCCAGGTTGTTGAACAGCAATTCGTACAGTTGCAGCATCAACGTGCTTTCGCCGTCGAGGAAGAACCGCAGGCTGTCCAGTTCCAGCTTGCCGAACAACACGTCGGAGGTCGCCACCAGGCCGATGCGCAGGCGCGCGACCAGGTCAGCGCTGTGGCCGTTGAACGCCGAGCGTTCCATCTCGATAAACGATGCCTGTTGCACCGACACCGGCCACAGCTCGACCGGGTAGCAGGTGCGGAATTTACACACCACGCCATCGATCGGGTTGGCGCTGAGTTCGGTATGCCGGGGCACACGGAAGGCTTCGGTGACTTTTTCCTGCTTGCCCAGATTGAATTCGACGATCGACATCGACGGGGTAGGGCGCAGGTAATGCGGGTACAGCACCTCGAGAAACGACTCGACGATTTCCGGCAGCTCGTCGTCGAGTTTTTTGTGCACCCGCGCCGACAGGAACGAGAAGGCCTCGATCAAGCGCTCGGTATGCGGGTCTTCGCAGTTATCGCCCTCGATGAGCAACCGCGAAGCGATTTTCGGGTACTGGCTCGCGAACTCCTGGCCCAAAAAGCGCAGGTGCGACAGTTCCTTTTCGTAATAGGGCAGCAGATCGTCGAGCATCAGTTGAGGTTCTGCACTTTGTATTCCTGGGTGTTGACCTGCAGCACCGCGTCGAAGGACACCTGGCGGGTGACGTCTTGCAGGCGCAGGACCGCGTCCACGCGAAAGGTCAGCATGCGTTGGCCGGTCTGTTGGGCGAGCAGTTGCACTTTGACGCTGCGAAAGCGCCGGTCGCCGACCGTGATCGCTTTCTCCAGTTGCCGCTGGATCAACAGGCGATCCTTCGGATCAAGCACGCTGCGGCTGGTGAAATCCGGCATGCCGTAGTCGAGGATGCTGCCGCTCAGGTTGACGAAACCGTCCAGCTCGTTGGCGACCAGGGACTGGCGGGTGTTGACCAGGATTTCCAGGTCGCGAACGATGCTGGCCTTGTAATCGGCCAGCGAACACAAGCGCTGCGATGACGCTTCGATGGACTGATGCGGACGATCGTCCAGCAATCGGTCCAGCAGTGATGGCAACAGCTTGTGTTGACTGGTCATGGTGCCTCCCTGGCAATGTGCCCGATCAGCCGCGGGTCGATTGCGGCAATTCAGCGACCAGGCGCAACGAAGCGGTCAGCTCGTCCAGTTGGTAGTGCGGGCGCAGGTAGGTCACGGCCTTGTATACCCCCGGCTTGCCCGGCACCTCGAACACCTCGGCGCGGGCTTCGCGCAACGGGAACTTGGCCTTGGCTTCCTGGCTCGCGGTGTCGTCCAGCAGCACGTAGCTCGACAGCCACTTGTTGAGGAACAGCTCGACGTCCTTGCGCGAGGCGAAGCTGCCGATCTTGTCGCGCATGATCGCCTTCATGTAGTGGGCGATGCGCGAGGTGGCGAAGATGTACTGCAACTGCGCGGAAAGCCGGGCGTTGGCATTGGCGATGTCGGTGTTGTACTGCTTCTGCTTCTGCGCCGACTGGGTGCCGAAGAACGCGGCGTAGTCGGTGCCTTTGCAGTGCACCAGCGGAATGAAACCGAGGTCCGACAGCTCTTTTTCACGGCGGTCGGTGATGGCGATTTCGGTCGGGCACTTGAGGGCGATTTCACCGTCATCGGTCTTGAACGTGTGGGTCGGCAGACCTTCCACCAGGCCACCACCCTCGACACCACGGATCGCCACGCACCAGCCGTAACGGGAAAACGCATCGGTGACCCGGGTGCCCAGCGCGTAGGCGGCGTTCATCCACAGGTATTTGTTGTGGTCGCGGCCATCGACGCTTTCGACGAAGTTGAATTCCTCGACCGGCGTGGTATCCGGGCCGTAAGGCAGGCGACCGAGCACGTGGGGCAGGGTCAGGCCGACATAACGGGAGTCTTCGGAGGCGCGGAACGACTTCCACTTGGCGTATTCGACGGTGTCGAAAATCTTCGCCAGGTCCCGTGGTCCGGACATGTCGGTGAACGAATCCCAGCCGAACAGCTCAGGCGAGGCCGCCGAGATGAACGGTGCGTGGGCGGCCGCGGCGACGTGGGAAATCTCTTCGAGCAGGTACATGTCTTCCGGGCTGCGGTTGAACTCGTAGTCACCCAACAGCATGCCGAACGGTGCACCGCCGAAGGTGCCGTATTCTTCTTCGTAGATCTTCTTGAACAGCGCGCTCTGGTCGAATTCGGAAGCGGCCTTGAGGTCACGCACCAGGTCTTTCTTCGACGCATTGAGCAGGTGGATCTTCAGCGTGGTACTGGTTTCGGTCTGGTCGACCTGATACTTCAGGCCGCGCCAGGACGCTTCCAGCTGCTGGAACTCACTGGCGTGCATGATCTCGTTCATCTGCTCGGAGAGCATCGCGTCGATCTCGGCGATGCGCGCATCGAGCACGGCGATCAGGTCCTTGCTCGGCGTCATTTCGCCTTCCAGGATCTGGTTGACCAATTCACCGATCAGGTCGCGGGTGCGGGTGCGCTCGGTCTCGGAGCGGGCCACGCGGCTTTGCGAAATGATGCTGTCGAGCAACGAGGATTGCGCGGTGAAGCTATCCACTTCAACCAGCGTGCTGTCCTGTTGAGTCACGGTTTGCTTGTCGTTCATCGTCAGGCTCCTACGCTTTGCCGTCGGTGGCTGGAACGGCGGCTTCACGGCCGAATTCCTTGCCCAGGGTTTTCAACTTCTCGGTGTTCTGCAACACGTCCATCAGCAGCTCTTCGAGCTTGTCGTTGCCGCCCATCTTGTTGCGCAGGTCCGCCAGCTTGTTGCGCACTTCCAGCAGCTTGCGCAGCGGCTCGACCTGCTTGACCACGTTCTGCGGTTCGAAGTCTTCGAGGGCGTTGAAGTTGAGCTCGACGCCCAGCTGCGTGCCGTTCTTGGCCAAGGTGTTGTCGACGCGGTAGGTCAGGCGCGGCTTGATACCCTTGAGCACGCCGTTGAAGTTGTCGCGGTCGATGAAAATGAACTTGCGGTCCTTGAGCTTCGGCAGCGGCTCCAGCGGGTTGCCGGAGAAATCGCCCAGCACACCGACGACAAAGGGCAGCTCTTTCTTTTCCTGAGCGTCACCGATATCCACGTCGTAGGTGATATGGACCCGAGGCGCGCGAACGCGGTCGAGTTTGTGCTGGGTACTTTCCTTCTTCGCCATCGTGATCTCCTGTGCGATCAATTCGCTGCAAGTCGTTTGCGTGTCGGTCCAATGCCTGGCCGGGCGCGTTACATTCCTTCGATCGTCAGCAGCAGGCGCTGACGGATTTCATCGTTCATTTCCATGATGTTGGCGTGGCCCACCAGCTCTTCGAAGCTGGTGTTGCCGGCGATCTGGGTACTGCTGCGGATCACCGCCTCGTCGGGCAGTTGCGAGCGAACCGGCGAGCTGATGACGCAGAAGGGCAGGTCGCCGAACTCCTTCAAGCGTTCGAAACTGACGGGAAAACGCAGGCCTTCGAGCAGGCGGCTGATGCCGGGCGACTTGCTCAGGCAGTAGAACAGCACCAGGTAATGCACCACGAAGCGGTACAGTTCGGCGCTGCTGCGATTGGGGTCTTTGATGACGGTGCGAAAACGGGCCAGGTCGAACGAACTGAAGCCCACCACCCAGCGCACGGGGCTGGTGATGCGAATGGATTGGCCGCTTTGGGACAGCACCTTGTCGTACTCCAGCGCAAACAGTTGCGGAGTGGTGCTGAGCAGGTTGAGGGGCACTTCGAGTTCGTTGACCAGCTGGAACGGAGCACCCGAGCCGATGCGGTCGTAGAGCTCCTTGAGTTCCTTGAAGTGGTGCTGGGTTTCGCGGCCGCTGCTGCGTTGCGCACCCTGCAGGTACTCACCGAAAAACGCTTGCGGACGGATCAGCAAAGCCAGGGTCGCCAGGTAGTCCGAAGCCTGCGCCTTGAGCGCATCGGAAATGGCCCGGGTCTGGCTTCGCAGCTTGATCAATGCTTCAACATCAAAAAACGTCTGAGTCATCGGTACATCGTCCTTGAACACTGCGCGACGACTACCCGGATATACACGGGAGTACGTGCGCAGCGACTAATTTCTCGATTGAACGTCTGTTCACGAGTTGTGATTGCTGATGTTTCACATCAAAAAATCACACTGCCAGGAATCATTGGGAGTGCGATGCTGGCATATGGATATCGAGTTGCCAGTAACGTCGTGTATGGCAACAGGATGTGTAGGAAAGTTCCTACGAGGCGGGGATTTTTTCTTTTTTTTGTTACGTGTCGCAATGATGTCTGGTTGCCATCATTTGCCGGATCTGAATGGCGGAAGTGTCTGAAACCCAATAAATTCAATGGTTTCAGGCAAATAATGGATCCAATTTTTAATTGAAAAAAATTGAAAAAAGGTGAACCGGTTCACCCAATGCCCGCTTGATGATCCGCTGAGGAAAAGGTTGAAGGATAAGTGTCATATAACCGGCAAGGAAGTGATGGCATCTCGAGGTGTCCGGGATATACGAGGCGTCCATTCCATTGCTGAACGAGTGTTCGGGCACTATGGCGTTACATATCGACGATATTTCTGTATAACGCGCCAGGTACGACTGCGCCCCATAACTTTCATGTCGGGCCGTGCAATAGCGTGAGGGCTTCCGGGCCTTTGTTAAATGGAATTTATGCGCGCCACGGATGTAAGGCGACGCGACTATTGAGGCCCTGTCTCATGAGAACGTTGAAACTCATTGCCGTACTTATTCTCCTGCCGCTTTGCCTTGGTTTGTTTGGCGCCTGGGAGTTACAACGCAGTACCGAGAGCATCAAGGAGTTCGCTGATATCAACGCCGAACTGGGCGAGATGCATGTCGAACTCGAAGCGATGGTTGCCAAACCGTTCTCCCGCTCGGCCACAGTCGATATCAACGGTGAACGCATGGGTGTCCACCTGGCTTTATCGCGCGTTACCCAGGCCGAGCACGAACTGACCATCTTGCAACCGGTGGCTGCCGTGATGAGCAACCTGGCCAAGGGTGCCATCACCCTCGGCCTCCTGGCTTCCCTGGTCGGCGTGCTGGGGCTGCTGGGTCTGCGTTGGGCCGGTGCCCGCGCGAGCCATTCCCGTGAACGATTGCTGCACACCTTCAGCCGAGTGAGTCGCCTGTTGCCGTATCTGCTGGTGGGGCACATTGTCGCCATGGGCGCGGCGGTAGCGGCCATTCTCGGTTTCGAAGGCCTGGGGCTGTGGCACATGGGGAAAATGGCCGCCGGTGAATTCAAACTGATGCTCATCGTGTTGATGCTGATGCTCGGTTTCCTGTATTCGATCTGGCAGATGGGCAAGCAGCTGCCGGTCATGCTGCGCATGTTCCAGTCCACACCGATGAACGTTCTGGGCCAGGTGGCCACACCGCAACAGGCGCCAGCGTTGTGGGCCTATGTTCGCCAGCTGGCGGATCAACTCGGCGCGTTGGCACCCGAGCACATCGTGCTGGGCATGACCGAAGGCTTTTACGTCACCTCCAGCGACGTCAACCTGCTGCCGTCAGGCACCGCGCTCAAGGGCCGCACACTGCACGTGCCGATGCTGTACCTGGGCCTGCTCGATCCGGCGGAGACCGGTGCGGTCATCGGTCACGAACTGGCGCACTTCGCCGGTGCCGATACCGAGTACAGCTTGCGCTTTGTGCCGATCTACGAAGGGATCGGCCGCAGCCTCGGGGTGATTGCCGAAACCATGCTGCAAAGCGATGTACTGCAACGCACGACGCTGTGGCCGGCCTTCATGCTCGGTGAGTATTTCATGGAGCGTTTCGATCACGCGGTGAACCATTGGAGCCGCGTGCGGGAACTGGCGGCGGACGCGGCGGGCGCGCAGTTGGCGGGGAACATTGCCATCGCTTCGGCGCTGGTGCGTATTTCGGCCATCGACCCGTTGTTGCAACAGTGTGTATTTACCCGTGTGTCGCAAGCGACCAACCCGGGTGCCGGGTACGTCCCGCCCCACGACTTGCCAACCAGCGTCGTGCAGGAATTGGCCGCGCAGCCGCTGACCCTGCCCGAGGAGGAAATGGCAGCCAGCCTGCCGCATCCATCGGACACCCATCCCTCCAATCTTGAGCGGCTGGCGTCCCTGCAAGTCACGGTCGAAGAGGCCGTCAGCCGCGGCACCCGCCCGATCAACGCGGCACAAGCCTGCGCCGCGATGGATCACTATTTCGCCGACCCCCAGGCATTGCGTGCGCGCATTACCGAGGACTTCCTCGGCCACTACGTGGAGCAGGACGCGGCGGTTGTGCAGGAGTTGCGTAGCCATGCCGGCAATGCCACGGAGGAAGTCCGACTGCATGAAGGCGCACGATTGCGCGGGTGGATTACCTTGATTTGTTTCTCGCTTTTCATGTTGTTGGGCTTGGGGCTGCTGGTCTTGCCGTGGCTGTTGCCGCAGGCTTCAGGGAGTAACAAATCGATGATACTGGCTGCTGGTGGGGTGCTCGTCGTATTGATGGCATGCCTGCTGCCATTCTCGTTGCGCTTGCTCAAGCGGGCGAACAAGACCGCGTTGTTGCTGACGCCCGAGCACTTCGTTTTTGCCAACCTCAAGGCACCACTGCCGATCCGGCACGTCGCTGATTTTGGTCTGCAAATGGGCCAGGGGCTGCACTTGAATCTGCTGCTGGAAGACGATGCTCCGATGCCTGAGTTGGCCTCGCGCTCGTTCTTTTCGCCTGATGCGAAGCTCGACAAGAAAAAGCGCTGGGTCCAGTTACAGTTGATTCAGTTCTGTCGGGACGACAAAAAGCTCAAGAATGAGCAATTGGCGGAACTGATCGGCACCTACCTCAATGCAGGCACTGCGCGGCACTTGCTGCAGCAGCGATTCGAGCAGGCCTGAAGGCTTTCAGCATTGGCAAGCGTGGGGCGCCGGGTTCAATGGCTCCCTGCGCAAAGCTGATGAAGATCTGATAGCAGCCCTTGCAGTTCGTTGTTTTCGTCCAGCAAGGGTTTTGCATTTTCATACAGAACAACGTCGTTGATTGAGCCCATGCCGCCGTACAGCGATATCAGATGAAACAACGCGTACGCCGTATCCTGGGGCAGCGGCCGCCCGCCTTTCTGTTCAGGGCCAGGGAAGTGGTCGGCGATGTTGAGGGCACGGATATGGATGGTTTCATGAGGTTCTTTTTTGAATGAGCGACTCGGGCCAGATCAACGACCATTTTCAGCGAGATGTTCAGGTAGCGTGCAAGAAGGCCATCGAGCAATTTCGCCAAGCGCACCCCACCGCCGATGTCTGTGGGTTTGCGCTGTACTCAGACGCGGATGCGCGGACGCTGGTGCCGTCGTTCAACACGGCTGATCACTTGGCGCGCGTGCAGGCTGAAGAACCTGCTGAGCAGGCGTATTTCAAATGGTCACCCGCTGAATGGAGCCACGAAACCTTCGGTGGCGAACACTTCAACGTCCTGTCGAGCCTGTTGTGGGACTTGGCTGATTCGATTCCCGATGAAGATTTTGAACGTCACCGCGCACTCGTCTTCGAACACTGTGTTGCGGCCTTGAAGCCGCTGACGACGTGCGCGTTTGAGAACGCCATTTATGTATTCGCAGTCTCTGACTCTCAAAGCGTGCCGGAAGAAATCGCCTGGATTACGCAACTCAATACCCCCGAGCAAGCCCTCGAATTCAAGACATGGTTAGAGTAGGTCGAGCAATGAAAGGCATGCACTTAACAAGGATGCGTACATGACACTGCCCCACTTTATTTATCATCCCGATCCCGTCGGTAGCGGTTCGGTGCAAGCCTCTTACGCCACTTGCGTGAGCTGCAATCAGGCGCGAGGCTACATTTATGTGGGCCCGGTATACGCCATTGATGAATACGAAAACTGCATCTGCCCTTGGTGCATTGCCGACGGGAGTGCGCACCAGCGTCTGGGCGCAACGTTTGTCGATGACGAGAGTATCGGCCTGGACGGCGAAGACACGCTGAGCGAGGAGCAGATCGCCGAAGTCAGCCAGCGCACGCCTGGTTTTAATGGCTGGCAGCAAGAGTGCTGGTTGACCCACTGCGACGACGCAGCCGAGTTTGTCGGTAAGGCCGGCCATGCAGAGTTGCTTGAACTGGGCCCAGCAGCCATCGCCGCCGTTCAGGACTCAACAGGATTGGAGGACGGTCCACAGTGGCGAGCGTTCTTAAATGCCCTGGATAAGGATCATGGGCCTACCGCCTACCTGTTCAAATGTCGCCACTGCGCCACGCTGGGCGCTTACCAAGACAGCCATTGATACCCAAAGTGCTCAATCCGTGGCGACCCACAAGGAAGAATCTCTGATGACCGACGATCACACCCCCGACTTCACCAAAGTCCCCACCGGCATGCTGCCGTTCCCACCTGTGAAGACGTGTTTGTCGCCGATCAACTGGAACTGGCCAACCATCTGCACCCTTTGTTCAGCTTAGATATCAGCACCGTAAACCCCGAGTGGTCGGGCGTGCTGCACATGCTCAGCCCGTTGGAACCGTACGAGGGCTTTGTCGGCGAGCTGAACGAGCGGGACGGGTGCCATGGCTACCATTACCGGACGGCCGGTGCAAACAGAGCCGATTGAAGGCTTGGTGCTATTCACCTTCGATTACAGTTGAATCCCATGAACAAGACCGAACTGCAAACTCTTGTAGTCAGGGTTAAAAAGTATCTCTTGATTATCTTTTTGCTCTGCCTTGTAGGCGTTTTCATCTATGCGTACCTGCACAAACCGGAATTTCCTTCCGAGGTAGTCCTGAAGCAAGACTTCATTCCGGGGCAGTCGATCTACATCGTTCAAGATGCCAGGGATCCAGATGAGCCCAAAAACCTGAGGTTCTACGTCAACAATGGCGACGGCAGGAATAATGAGACTATGAAGGTGCTCCTCGGCAAGACCCCGGCCTTCCTGGTTTCGGACACTGACTTGAAGGACGTGGTAATCCAGCGTGTCTCCAACGGCCTGCACATCAAACTCAAAGGCGCAGTCTCGAATTACCAGAGCAACCTTTACCTTGAAGACGGCGACACTTACACCACCTACCGTGTAAGCCTTGAGCAAGTCGAAACGCGACCGCCCTTGCCGAGCGGTCGGTAAGCTTATTTCAGCAAGGCAACCACTGCGCAGACAACCGCAATCGCCAGCGCCGGCCACTGCATCGGAATAAAAAGAAGTGGTGGCGAACGCCATCGGCGTGAACCCGGCGATTCAATACAAAGCCCAGTACAACATTGATGGCTGAACCAATACGTTCCCAACAGTGCGGCAACCGCCAAAACCCTCGATTACAGCCTGAAGCGCTGGGTAGCGCTGACACACTACCTGGAACTGGTGCCAACTTAAATTTAAGTGCACACCCTGTCTGGGCTTTTCGGGGCTGGGTAGATGACTTTGCCGGACGCTTAATACGGTGTGTTCGCCAGACGCTTACGATTCGCTATCCATAGGATTCCGTTGTCGCCGCGGTACCACGTTTCGGTCACTACGTTACCTTTAGCGTTATCCGTGAAGTCGCAGCAATTTCATGTGCGAGGAAGACTTTCCGGTGGCAACCCGTTAGGCAGCTGAATCTTCAGACCGCGTGAGATCTGAATGCCTATGTAGAAGGCATCCCCCAGTACGCCAGCAAGTTCAGGATCGTCGGCTTCAAACTCTTTGCTGGCCCAAACGCCGATGGTCAATTGGTGCAACCGGGCTTTATCTTTTTCAACGCCCAGCAACACGTTCTTGATGAATTGCAACTGGATTAACGAGCTTGAATAAATCTGGAATTCTGGACAGCCGTTGTATCTCAGGGCGGTGATGGTGATCGCATTGTCAATGTAGTCGAGGGCAGTTGTCGGCGTTTTCAAGAGGCGGTCCCTCTCGGTACCAACGTCTTGATTGCTGCGCGACGCCACGTATTGATCAAACATTCGGACCTGCTCTCCAATCCGGGCAGAGTCTCGATTGGAATCAACATGTTTTCTATAGGTAAGGAATTGTTCCGATTGTGGTCCATGGGCCAACAGCGAAACAATGGCCGCACATTGTATGAGCCAATAGATTTCGAACGAGGATTCGGTACCTCGACAATAACCAATATCTGTCCCCTTGCCGTACAAGTCACGAGCCAGTCGGCTGGCTTTATCGCGGTTTATCATCGTCTCTGATGTCCATCCGGCCCGGTCATTTGCGATGACGAATACCCGATAACGCTGCAACAGGAGGGCATCCACTAGCGTCAGGTCCGGGCAGGCAGGGAGCATCAACGGTACAAAAACCTCTGGCTCACGATTGCTCGGCAGCCACGACAGGTTCCTTTCCACTCGGGAAGGTTGCTTGTCCACTTCGGTCAAGGTGGCTGCATCGACAACCTGCTCGGTGGGGGCGGGTGGAGGAGCGGGCTTTTGTCTGAAAAAGGTTTTCAAGCGCTTCAGTAGTTTTGACATGGAGGTAGCCGTTCAAGGATTTTGATTTCGAGGACAGCGGTCCATTGGTCCGGAGTGACGAGCTTGCCTTAGATAGCCGTTCCTCTATTGGCCCCCGGCTGCACAATCAGCAGGTCATCCAGCTCTCTGCGGCGACAGCTCATGGCAAACGCCAGGGCCGTATCAAGATCCGTTTGGAAGAGATCGAAGTTTGCCCGGTCAATTTGGTAATACTCCTCGTAGTCGACCATGCCGTTGCTGACTGGAATCGACAGGTAAAGGCGACCTGTTGTCTCCTCGACGCCTAAGGCAAACATATGTTCACGGCTTTTGAAAACGTCACTGAATTTCATCGTGTCCTTGATCTGGTGGTTGGCGGTTTTTATCTTCGCGCATTCTGGATTTAATGAGTTTGTACGATGACCAGTCGCGACCACCAATCAGCTCAATGTAAAAGTTCGCGTAAGCGCCGTTCAGATCACCCAGCATTCTCAGATTTGTTTCGTCGAAAAGGCGGTGGCCAGGAATAATGTCTTCGTTGGCGAAACGCTCGCCTTTCTGAATAGCCATTCAATCCTTACCGCGTTGCAGTACGCCTTGCTTGAGTCAAAGGGCTACGGCATTTTATGTGCTTATGTAGGTTTCGGATTACTGTTCTTCTTTTCTTCCATCTGGGCTTTCAGTCGACGTAGCGTCGGGGATTCTCCTCCGATCAGTTCGATTTTAAACTCCGCAAAAGCGTGCTCAAGCTCTGCATATTGCTGCAACCCCTCCTCAGTGAACAGATAGCGTCCAGGGATATCCCGCCATTCCATAGGTGTGCGGATTTGACCACGCTCGGCCAAATCCATCAGAGGGGCCAGTTCTAGATCCAATTTAGCTGCAGCAGGGTCTTTTGCCTTTAATGCATCGATGGCTGCCCGTAGCTTCAGGGTCTTTTCTTTAAGTTTTTCGATATCCATAGGAGGCTCTAGTTAGCTGTGGTTCCGATCAATTTTGGTGTTCCCCACTCGGCACGGTTAGGTGTCAGATATTGGAATGATTCACCGGTTCTCTGGATTGCACCGCTCAATTCTGATGTAGGGGCGACTTTACTGACAAAAACCTCGGTTGGCTTCAATGGTGCCATCTCGTAGATCGAATAGGTGGTTGATTCGCTGCTCAACGGCAATCCGAACGAATCAGCCAGTGTCCTCCCGGAGTTCGCGGCTGCCTGTAGCTCCTCATGAGTGGTAAAGAACGGCGAGTAAGGTGAAACGCCTTGGCCTTCGGGTACGATTTTCACAAGGGGCGAATCCATTAACCTTACTTCGGGGATGGTGGAGCCGGAAGCTACCTGGTCGAACGCCCGTGAGTAGATGGTTGTTGCATCAGCGTCAGGGGCAGCCGCTTGCAGTTTGCCCAGCAGTTTTTCCCCGTCAGGCGTATTCAGGAAGCCTTCGATTTGCTCGTTCGACAAGCCCTTGGTCTGGAAGGTTTTGACCTTCTTGACCTGATCCTCCACCGAAACGAAGTCAGGGTCCTGCTTGGCGTAATACTCACGCATTGTCTCCGGCTCGGCCTTCTGAAGAGGCGCCGGTTCCTTCACCCGCAACTCATCCCGAGCCAGCAACTTCTGCTCATTCCTTGCCAGCCAACCCGCCAACTGCTTGTTCGATATCTCCGCCTGAAGCTTCGCACTGCGGGTCGCGATGCTTTCCATGCTGTTCATCACGCCCGCTTTCATCTGGCCCCGGGTCAGGTAGGTGACGATGGCGGTGAGCAACAGCAGTACAAGTTGCTCCTGTCCGCGAGCCAGTTGTCGTGCCGCGCGTTCGATACGTTCCTGTACCAGTGCGGCGGAACCGCCGCTGGGGTCCAGGCCGGACGGTTTGACGCCTTCTTCGGCATGCCAGGCCGTGGCGATGCCTTCCTGCAAGGTCGAGAGGCAGGCGGGCAGGCCCTGGTAAAAATACTCGGCGATGGCTGACAGGCCCAGGCCCATGAGAATCAGGTTGCCGACCTGCAAGCCGATACCGGCCCCGGCAGCGGCTCCGGGGGCAGCGCCGACGCCGAATGCGAAGGCCCCCGCTGCGCCGCCGGCCACGGTGCCGATCGCTACGCTGCCGCCGAGAATCATCGAGACTTCCTTGACCAGTTGCAGCAGCACCGGCAGGATCTGCTCGATTTCAATCGAGGCCCACTTGCGCTTGAGATCCATCTGGATGATCGGGTAGGAGAGGGTCATCGCCTGATGCACCGCATCGATGCGGTGACCACCCATGTAGCCATAGGCCTGGCTCGCGCCATTGCTGACACGCCGGGTGAAGCCGTTCCAGTTGTCGTGAGCGCTCTGCAGGCCGTCGTTGACGCCCTGGTTCAGCTCGCTGAATTTCTGGTCGAGGTTGCGTTCGACATCGGCCCAGCTGGGCACGTTGGCTAAAAGATCCATTTACTCATCACTGTCCTTGGGGGAAAGGCGCTTCCTTGTTGCTGCGGTCGAGCTGTCGAATATCCGACTTCACATCATTGCCAAAGTGATGGCTATCAGCCCTGCTTCAGACTGCGGGGCGAGTTGAAAATTTCAACATGGATCCCATTTTTTGTTATTCGCGTTACATTCGGCAATGATGGCAATAAGGCATTAGTTGCCAGTCAGTGGCACCTAACTTCCCGTTCATCCTTGATATATCGGCGTTTCTGGGTGGCCAGCGTGGCGATAATTATTTTTCAGGGATTATCCCGAACTGAGTTCGAAGTGCGTGGAAGTGCCCGCATGCACTGCGTGCGGGTTGACACAGTGCATGACATGGGTGTCTCCTTCCCGCGTTCGAGAACCAGTGCAACTTGTAGAAGTGTGACAAATTTCTCAAATATTTTGCCGGGTAATGGCACTTTCATACTGCCTTGCGGTCGCAGTTCCTGACGCACAATGGCGTGTAAGGGATCTCATTCGGTGTTTAAAAAAATCGATGAAAATGAAGGATTTTTTGCAGGTGGCCTCTGGCAGAACTTGCAGATGATTCGTGCCTCAGACCGAAAACATAGGGTGGCGAAGTGTTCGCCTGGTTCAATGTTGCGGCAAACAGGGTTTTGACCCTCTTATCTGATTCGTTATGTGCAGTGGTTGAGAGAGGGCGGTAGCTTTCCACTGTTTTCAAGGAGATACACATGTTGATGGACCTTGCCGCAATGCTTTCCCCGCAAAATCGGCGCCTGTTCAAGTTCAAGAACCTCGCCAACCCCGAACAGCAATTGTTGCTTGAGTCCTTCAAGGGAACTGAAGGTCTGTCCCGTGCGTACAACTTCGAGTTGCTGCTGGTGTGCCAGGACTCCGACGTCGAGCTGAAGTCGATGATGGGTCAGCACGTGGTTCTGGAAATCGAGCTGGCAGACGCCACGCCTCGTTACCTGGCGGGCTATCTCACGCGGTTTGCCAGCATCGGCAGCGACGGCGGCATGGCTCGCTATACGGCGACGCTGAACCCCTGGTTCTCGATGCTGAAGAACCGCTTCGACACGCGCATTTTCCAGGGTTGCACGGTGGAAGATGTGGTCACCCAGGTGTTTGCCTTGTGCACCGCGTTTTCCCGGCACGAGTTCCGCCTGAGCAAGCCGCTCAAGCATTACACCTACATCACCCAGTACCGTGAAACGGACTTCAACTTTGTCCAGCGCCTGCTGGAAGAAGAGGGGATGTTCTACTACTTCGAGCACACTGCCGAAGGCCACACCATGATCATCTGCGACGACTCCAGCACGCTGGTGCCGTTGCCTGAACAGCCGCAGATCCGCTACCACACGGCATCGGTCACCGAGACCGCCGACTCCATTACGCAATGGAGCGGTAATCGCCAGTTGCAGTCCGGGAAAATGGCGGTCCAGACCTTCGATTATCGTCAGCCGTCCAATCGCTTGCCGGTCGCCATGAAGAGCCTGAACAAGCAAGGCGACGTCGACGACTTCGAAATCTATGATTTTCCTGGCCAATACACCCACGGCACCTACGACGAAGGCGAAGCGCTGCTGCGTTTGAGAGTCGAAGCGCTTGAACTCAAGGGCAAGAGTTTCCACGGCGCCAGTAACTGCCGCGCGATGAAGCCCGGCTACACCTTCGAACTGCTGCAGCATTACGATCACGACCAAGGCCCCGCCGATGATCGACAGTTCCTGCTGATGAGCGTCGAAAGCGAAGGCCACAACAACTACCTCAGCGGGCACCAGGCGAGCTACTACAACACCTTCGCCTGCGTGCGCAAAAAGATCGTCTTCCGCCCTCAGCTCACCACCCCGCGCCCGACCATCTCCGGCCCGCAGACCGCGATCATCGTCGGTCCGCCGGGGGAGGAAATCTTCACCGACGAACTCGGCCGGGTGAAGGTGCAGTTTCACTGGGACCGCAAGGGCGAGCACAACGACAAGAGCTCCTGCTGGGTCCGCGTCGCCCAGGCGGGTGCCAGCGGCGGCTTCGGCAGCATCCAGATTCCCCGTGTGGGCGATGAGGTCGTGGTGGTCTTCCTCGACGGCAACCCCGACCGCCCGCTGGTCATGGGCAGCCTCTACAACAGCCAGAACACGCCACCGTGGTCACTGCCGGCGAACAAGACCCAGAGCGGGTTCCTGACGCGGTCGATGAAGGGGAAGGGCAGCAATGCGAACTTTTTCCGCTTCGACGACAAGGCGGGTGCCGAGCAGATCATTGTCCATGCCGAGCGCAATATGGATACGGAAATCGAAGCTGACGAAACCCTTAAGGTTGGTGGAAGTCGCCAGATCAAGGTTGAAGGCAAGCACTCGGAAACAATCAAGCTGGAGACCAGCATTGCCGTAGAGGAGGGATCGTATTACGTCACCGTCGATAAAGGCGAAGTGAAGATCAAGGCTGCGACATCCATCACTCTGGAAGTCGGCGCCAGCAAGCTAGTCATGAATAAGGACGGGACGATTACCCTGTCCGGCATCGTGGTTGATGTGGAAGGTAAAACCGTCATCAACCTGAACAAATAAGCTGACGGATAAGGGACTGCCGCATGCGAACCAGTATTTACGACCGAATCTCCGAGCAAAGGATTCGTGAGGAACAGCGACTCGAAGCAGAGCGCTTGGAGCAGGAGGCACTCGACGCACCACCACCACCTCCCGAACGCTTTCAGACTAATGAGTTGAGTTTTGTTCGTCCTGCCCATCTCAAAGATAAAACATTCCATGTATTCACAATGACGGATATGGGACCCAGTCCTTTTTCGTTAGTCGTAGGGCGTTCGCCGATTGAGAGTGGTGCCGATCTTGAAACCATGGCTCAGCGCTTACTCGGCGAGTTGAAAAAATCTTTATCGCATGTTGAATGGATCGAGCCGCTTACTCCCGTTCAAGTGGCGGGGCTTGATGCGCGTCGAGTCGAGTTTCGCTGGCGACAACAGGGGCAACCAGTTCATCAATTGCAATTGATGTTTCTTCATCGCGATGAACATCAGCAAGAATTGCTCATGCAAATCACGGGCACCAGCAACAACCCCAAAGGCATGACGACTGAAGAGCGATGCCGCTTCGATGAGTTGATCGCCTCACTGGAATTGCGCTATCCGCCTGATAACGAGGTTGACGCTGAAGAGGCTTCGCAAGAATGAGCGAAGCAGCGGCACGCCTGGATGATCCAATTGAGCATTCCCGCGCGCTAAGTGGGCTACTGGGGGGGCTCGCCCTCGGCGCAGGTGCGGTGCTGATTGGTATCGCAATTGTAGGAACCGCGGGTTTTGGCGCAATCGCGCTGGGTGCCATGGTTGGAGCCGGTGCAGCAACGGGTGCCGGCATCGGCCAATTACTTGGAAGTCTTTCGTTTGCCACTCATGACGCAGGCCAGATCAACAGTGGTTCAGGAAATGTGTTTATCAATGGGAGGGCCGCCGCTAGGGCTCACGTCGATACTGCGGTGTGCACACAACATGGTTCAGCCCCTCAGATTTTGGCCCAAGGTAGCGACTCGGTACGTATCAACGGTCAGCCTGCTGCGCGTGTTGGAGATCGAACGGTATGTGACGGAAAAATCAGTGCAGGCTCCGCTAATGTATTCATCGGCGGGGGCACCGATACGACCGACCCGATAAATCCCGAAGTCCCGGAGTGGCTGGAGCGAGCAGTTCTCGTCGTCGGTTTGGCGAGTGCCTTCGTATTGGCAAGCCCGGTGGTCGTGGTTGCAGGGCTTGTTGGCGCTGTCGCAGGGGGATTGGCGGGAAATTGGGCTGGCGGGGAGTTGTTTGGTCAAGGGTCAGATGGACAGAAACTGATGGCCTTCGGTGGCGCTTTGTTAGGAGGAGGGCTAGGGGCTAAAGGTGGTAAGTGGTTCGATGCGCGGTATGAGATTAAGGTTCAGGGGGTTGGGTCGAATCTAGGTAACGTAAAAATCGTTAAGCGGCCGACTTTGCCTCCACCTGAGCACAAAGGGGTTTCACCAGATCTCTATCAAAAGCTCAGGTCAAGGACGCCGAGCAAAGAGATTCAAACTATGGTCAACGAAAAGGTTGAGCTCCCGATGAAGGATCCGGCACTTCCCGGGTTAGAAATCACCAAGCCCTTACATGCGGACCACATCGTTCCCATGAAGCAAATTACGGAAATGGATGGTTTTAACAAACTTTCCTTTGGTAATCAGCTGGAAGTATTAAATCATAAGCCGAATTTTTCGCCCTTGAGCGAAACTGCAAATACTTCAAGGGGGGCTAAGACATACGAACAATGGACGCGCTACAAAAAAGGAAATGTGGATGTTGATCCTGCCTTTAGACGTAGTATGATGGAGCGTGCGGCGAAGCTCGAAGTTGAACTGCAGGAAAAAATTTATAGCCTTTTGCCTTAGAAGGAGTCGAAAGTGATTACATTGGAATGCGTGGTAGAGCAAGTTAAAACTTCTTTTGTCGGTCGTGATGTGTATTTTTCGCCGAATGAATTGCCCGTGAATGTAATTATTCCTGCGGAGTGGAAAGAGTTTGGTGCTGTTTTTTCTGAGAAACCTAAGTTTCCCACAGCATGGAATTCTTTTGCTGGTAAAATGCCTTGGGTGTTGTCCTTGCTAGATACATGCTTGGTCGGCACGTTTGTCTTGGGTGGCGAGAAAGTTGAATTGTTATATGTCTTCCATGATGCTAGTGGTCTTTATTACTATGTCGGCGGGTTGCCACTAAGTAGCTGTCCATTGAAGTCAGATAAGATCAATCTGATTGCGGGTAGGTTGTCGGATTTCTATTTGCATGTACACAATGGCTTCACTTTTTTTCCCGCGCAATCAATGGGGCCTCAAAAGATCGAAGACTTTTCATGTGTGGCAGATTTAATTGATGAAGAAGAAACGAGCTTCGCAGCAAACTGGGTCACAATTTTTTCTAATGGGGGCGGGGATTATTTAGCTGTCGATATAAATAATCATGCGGATGATAAAGGTGTTATCTGGTGGCATGAGCAACCCATGGAGCCGGAATTGGGTATAGATGTTTTTGAGGTGATGGATACGTGGATTTCTATATTTCTGGAAGATACACAATCACGAAGTGATGTATTGATAAAAGAATCTAAATTCAAAGCTTAAATTCGCCTGAAAAAATACTATGGCCTGCGACATCCAGATGAATTACCCCGACTACAGGGCCTGGCGCACCCCAAAAGAAACCTCATCGCCGAAGTCGACGCCCTCGGCCACACCACCGAATACCTGAACGGCGACGACGGCCTGCCGCACACCATCATCGACGCGACCCACAAGTCCAAATACCTGCCGACCGCGCAGGGCAAGCAACTGGGCGTCAGCGAAGAAACGCTGGAATTCTCCTACGACTTGCTCGGAAGGCTGATCCAGGAGACCACGGCGCANCCTGCCGACCGCGCAGGGCAAGCAACTGGGCGTCAGCGAAGAAACGCTGGAATTCTCCTACGACTTGCTCGGAAGGCTGATCCAGGAGACCACGGCGCAAGGCGCCTTGTCCTACGAATACGACCCACTGAGCAACCTCACCACCCTGACGTTGCCCACCGGCCAACACCTCAATCACCTGTATTACGGCAGCGGCCACCTNGCCTTGTCCTACGAATACGACCCACTGAGCAACCTCACCACCCTGACGTTGCCCACCGGCCAACACCTCAATCACCTGTATTACGGCAGCGGCCACCTGCACCAACTCAACCTCGACGGCCAGTTGATCAGCGACATCGAGCGCGACGACCTGCACCGCGAAGTCCTGCGCACTCAGGGCACCCTCACCAGTTGCTTCGGTTACGACGCCATGGGCCGCAAGAGCTGGCAGTTCGCCTCGCGCCTGCCGGCGGAAAAACTCTCGCGCCTGCACAACCCCGGCATCCAGCCCGACCTGCTGGTGGAGCACGCCTACAACCCGATCCACCGCCGTCACCAGTACGACCCGGCCGGCGARYTGACCCGCACCCTCGACAAACTGCGCGGCGAGATCAAGTACGAATACGAAGCCAACGGCCAGTTGCACAGCCGCGACACCGGGCAGTTGATCGACAGCGAAGAATTCCGCTACGACGCCGCGGCGAACCGGCTGAACTTCAACACCAGCCAGTTTGATCACGTCAAAGACAACCGTCTTAAACGCTGGCGGGATCAGGAGTATGCCTACGATGCGTGGGGCAACCTGATTGAAAAACGCAGCGGGATGGGCAMGCTGCAGACGTTTGGGTATGACTGTGAAAATCGGTTGGTGCGGGCGGAGACGTT
>NZ_LMHY01000009.1 GCF_001429045.1 Pseudomonas sp. Root71
TGGCATTGGCCGCAAAGATCGCTTCCAGCGCGTGCAGTTCTTCGCCACTCAGCGTCACCTCCAGTGCGGCCACGTTTTCTTCCAGGTATTTACGTTGCTTGGTGCCCGGAATCGGAATCAGGCAGTCACCCTGGGCCAACACCCACACCAGCGCCAGTTGGCCCGCCGTCACGCCTTTTTCTGCCGCCAGCGCTTGTACCTGTTGCACCAGCAGCAGGTTTTTCGCGACGTTTTCGCCCTGGAAGCGCGGGCTGAAACGACGATAATCGTCGGCCGCGAAATCATCCGGGCTTTTTATTGGGGGTCAATCAAAGGCCATTCGGCCAGCGCCCGATAACGGCCCTTGTGGGATTCGAACAGGGTGAACCGGTCGGCACGCAGGAAAAACTCCGGCGTCGTTGCGGACTCCGGTACCGGCGCCCGATAGTCCCGCGCCAGGGTCAGGTGCGGACGGTATTCCCTTGGGGCCTGCTCCAGGCCGAACGGCAACATCGCCTGTTCCAGGGCATACACCAGGCGTAGCAATGCCGGGGGCGCCTGCTGTGGCGCGAGCACCAGCGCGCCTGCCCTGCGCCACACGTCCAGCCGGTCCAGCACCACCGTCAAGCGCTCGCCCGGTGTACGGATCGCCGTCGCCGCGGTACAGACTTCGGCAATCTGCGCCACGCCCACCGCCCCCAGAAACTTCAGCGTCAGGTGAAAGTTTTCCGCCGGCACCGACCGTCCGTTGCGCAGTTGCAATGCACTGCGCCATTGCGCTATCTCCCGGCGCTGGGCCGGGGCGCAGTTCAACGCAAAGAACAGACGCTTGAACGGCTCGCGGGATTCGTCGTTCATGCCGGGCACCTCCTGGGAAGACTGCCTGAGTGTACTCAACTCTCGAATGCCGGCCAGCGCATATGTGGCGTCGCCGAGCATGCGAGTTATAGTTTCAGCATCCCGAAAAACCGGAGGGGGCCATGCGACAGATCATCAGCAAGGAACCATGGTGGGCCAGACCGCCCGAGCCCGGCCAGGATGAACTCAAGCTGGAATGGGGCTGGCTGGTGCATTACAGCGAAGGCGAGCCGCGCTTCGAGTTCATCCGCGAGCGGCCGACGGACGACGAGATCCGCCAGCGCAAGAGTTGCAGGATCACCCCGACGCCGGAGTGATCCCGAGTGCGGCGTCAGGCCTGGAGGAGTACTTCGAACCCGCCGTAGACCATGCGCTGGCCATCGAAGGGCATCGGATTGACGTCCGGCTTCATGCGCGGATCCTGCATCATCCTGTCCATTCCGGCATTGCGAGTGGCCTTGTCCGGCCAGATGATCCAGCCGAAGGCCACGGTTTCACCGTCCTTGAGCTTCACCGACATGGGAAACGAGGTGACCTTGCCTTCCGGGACATCCTCGCCCCAGCATTCGACCACACTCAAGGCACCGTTTTCCTTGAAGATCGAGGCGGCGATTTCGGCGTGCTTGAGGTATTGCCCGCGGTTGGCGGTGGGTACGGCAGCGATAAAACCATCGACATAAGACATGAGCATTTCTCCTTGGGTCATGGGGTGTTCTGCTGGGTAGTCGGTTGCGATGGCGTCAAATCGACAGTCCCGGCGCTCAAACCGACCGGCGGCGCAGTGCGGTCCGCCAGGCTGCCTTCGATCTGCCCTGCCATGTACAGCGTGCCGGCCATGACGCCGGTCGTCGGGTTCTGCACCAGCTTGAGCCAGGCCTTGTCGAAGGTATTGCCCAGGCTGCTGCGGATCAGCGCCTCACTGTCGGGCCGGTCGTTGGCCTGAATCAGTGCGCGAATGCCCGCCACCCCTACAGTGATCAAGCCACCGGCGAGTTTTCCGGCGGCCGCGGCCACGGCGCTGGCAGCCCCACGCGGGGCCATCTCGGCTTCCATCCGCCGGCTGGCGCGCCTGGCCACCGGCGCCATCGCGGTGTCGGTCGAACCCACGCCCCTGTCGCCGCCGGCCTTGTGGATTTTGTCGATCAGCGCGGCGTAGGCCGGCAAGGTGTTCAGCGGATCGGTGTGCACGATCTGGTACAACGAGGCGTTCCGCGCCGGGGGTGGGCCGAGTGCGATGGCCGGGATTTTCTGGATACGCCCGTTGAGCTGGGCTATCGGCACGCCGTGGCGGGTAGAGATCTTCTGCAGCTCTTCCTTGAGGATGTCGACGTAGAACGCCACTGACAGGCCCAGAATCGAATCGGGATCGACTTCCAGCGCCACCGGGGCCAGAACCTTCTCTTGATAGGCTTCGAGCAGGTAGGCCGCCAGACGTTTTTCCGATGCGTCCTGCTCGCCCTTGGCGCTGAGGGTGTACCAGCTGACCTTCATCGATAGCCATTCCTGGGTCCAGTAACTGCTGAACCATGGAATGAAATTCTGTTCGGTCAATTCATAGACCCGGGTACGCCAGTAATCCATGGCACCGCGGGAGTAGATTCGGGTTTGCTCGGTGGCCGACTGCGACGCGGCGACGATCTCCCGGTCCACTTGTTGCCAGGTGCTCGCTGAAACGATGACCGGTGCCGTTTCCACCGGCGCACGCGGCGGTGTGGCGCAGCCTGCCAACACCACCAGCACGGTAATGATCAGCGAACGCAAGTTCACGATGGCGGCTTCCTACAGTTGTCATCGAACCGGAGGTTCGGTGATTGGACAACCTCTGTTTTGAGTATAGGTGGCGGCATGTGCTTGGCCGCGAAGGGGGCCGCATCATCAGCACAAAAACCACCATCACTGGCGTCGATATTCACCATCGCCGCGATTGCCTTCCGCTTGTACGCCGTCAGCGTAGGATCGATCCCAAGCCAACACGAAGCCCCGAACCGGAGGGGAACCTCATGCTGATCCATCTGCTGACCTGCCTGGCCCTGACGGCGTTCACATTGAGTGTGTTTGCCTGGTACGTCCTGAGCGAGGAACAAACATCATGATTAACACTGTCACCCTCGCCGTACGTTTCCCGGTGTTCGGCAACAATTTCTACGCGCAGGAATTCGAGTCATGTAAAGAGTTGACTCTGATGTTCGACAAAAATTTCGAGGCGTTGCTGATCCCGGCAGCCGATCATCACTTCAGCAACGAAGTGGTCGGGCTCAATGATCAGTTCCGGTTTTTGAATGACCTGCTGGTCGAGCATCTGCTGGAAGTCGAACTGGCAAAAAGCTCGGCACGTTCGTTCGGGTTCTGACAGCGACCGCCGGTCGCCCGGGCACAGACGGCACCGCTCACAATGTTCGCTGGCTATTGCCGATCCCCTTGGCAATATCGATCCCCCAATCCATCGCCGCTTCCATGTCCAGCATATGCGGCCGTGGGTCGTGGTTTTCATCGATGGCCGTACCGTCCGGCCGATAGATACCGATGAACATGCCCAACGAACCGTCTTTCAATATCTCGGCCGTGACTTTGATGTTGCATCCGTTCGATAGCGTTTCCTTGTGCTCCATATGGCGCTCGGTCATGACTGCATTGCTCCCCTGGCTGAATTCAAACCCTACTGGCCATGCTAGCTCAGCCCTCCGGAATGCGCCGATTGGCAGGACCGGAGGCCTGCCCTGACAGCGGCGCAATGCCACCTATACTGAAGACCACCTCCCCCCCAGGGGATCTGCACGTCCAACAATAAAAAGCAGAGGTGGAACATGGTCTGGCAGCAAGTCTACGATCCGTTCGGTAACCCGGTGCTTTCAACGCTCATGGCGGCGGTGCCGGTGGTGGTGATGCTGGCGTCCCTGGCGTTTTTCCATGTCAAGGCGCACCTGGCGGCATTGCTCGCCCTGGCCTCGGCCTTGCTGATCGCGATCTTCGCCTTCGGCATGCCAGCGGGCATGGCCGGTTCGGCGGCGTTGTTCGGTGCGGCCAACGGCCTGCTGCCCATTGGCTGGATCGTGTTGAACATCATCTTCCTGCACCGCCTGACCACCGAGAACGGTTCGTTCAAGGTGTTGCAAGACTCCCTGGCGCGCATCACCGATGACCGGCGCCTGCAATTGCTGCTGATCGCCTTCTGCTTCGGGGCGTTTTTCGAAGGCGCGGCCGGATTCGGCACGCCGGTGGCGGTGACCGGGGCGATCCTGATCGGGCTGGGGTTTTCGCCACTTGCCGCTTCAGGGCTGGCACTGATCGCCAACACCGCCCCCGTGGCCTTCGGCGCCCTCGGCACGCCGATCATCACCCTGGCCAAGGTCACCGGGCTCGATGAAATGGAACTGTCGATGATGGTCGGCCGGCAGTTGCCGTTCTTCTCGGTGCTGGTGCCGTTCTGGCTGATCTGGGCCTTTGCCGGCTGGCGCAAGATGCTCGAAATCTGGCCGGCGATCCTGGTGGCCGGGGTCAGTTTTGCCGTACCGCAGTTCCTGGTGTCCAACTATCACGGGCCGATGCTGGTGGACGTGATCGCCGCACTGATTTCCATGGCCTGCCTGACCGGTTTCCTCAAGGTGTGGAAACCGGCCACCGTACACACGTCCGCCGCCCTGACCGGCCGGGTCGACAACTCGAAAATCGACGCCGAGCACGACGAAAAGCCCGTACCCACTGCAACCTTTGCCAATGAGGCAAAACCGGCAGTGATGCGGGCGTGGATGCCGTGGCTGATCCTGACGGTCTTCGTGTTCATCTGGGGCACCCAGGGCTTCAAGAACACCTTCGACACCCGCCCCGCCATCGACCCGCAAACCAGTGCCGCCAAGCTCGATCCACAGGGCAAGCCGATGCGCGAGGCGAATCCGCTGTTTGCGCCGGTCGTGACCTTCACCACCCTGCACTTGCAGGTCGAGAAAGTCCCGCCCGTGGTGGCCGCGCCGAAAACCGAAGAAGCGGTATACAAGTTCACCTGGTTCACCGCCACCGGCAGCGGCATTCTGCTGGCGGCGATTGTCGGCGGTTTGCTGATGGGGTACTCGATCCCGCAACTGATTCACCAGTACCTGCGCACCCTGTGGGTGGTGCGTTATTCGCTGATCACCATCGCGGCAATGCTCGCGCTGGGCTTCCTCACGCGCTACTCGGGCCTGGATGCGACCATGGGCCTGGCTTTCGCCGCGACGGGCATTTTCTACCCGATGTTCGGCACCCTGCTCGGCTGGCTCGGCGTGGCGCTGACCGGCTCGGACACGGCGTCCAACGTGCTGTTCGGCGGTTTGCAACGGGTGACGTCCGAGCAACTGGGCATCAGCCCGGTGTTAATGGCCGCCGCCAACAGTTCCGGCGGGGTCATGGGCAAGATGGTCGACGCCCAGTCGATCGTGGTCGCCTCCACCGCCACCCGCTGGTACGGCCATGAAGGGGAAATCCTGCGCTACGTGTTCTTCCACTCGATTGTGCTGGCGATCCTGGTCGGTGGCCTGGTGACGCTGCAGGCCTACGTCGCGCCGTTCAGCCACATGGTGGTGGGCGGGCACTGAATCGACCCCACATGGTACGTCGTGCAGACAAACATCCCAATGGACAGTCGGCTGTATCAGGCCAATGATGAAGGTCAGTGGCCTCCTGCGAGAATCGTGAACCCATGAACATTCTCTACGATGAACGCGTTGACGGCGCCCTGCCCGATGTCGACAAACAGGCGCTGTTGCAGGCCCTGCAAACCCGCTTGCCGAATCTGCAAGTCCTGCATCAGCGCGAGGAACTCAAGCCCTACGAATGCGACGGCCTGTCGGCCTATCGCACCACGCCGATGCTGGTGGTGCTGCCCCGGCACATCGAGGAAGTCCAGGGGGTGCTGCGGGTTTGCCATGAACTGCACGTCTCCGTCGTGGCCCGTGGCGCCGGCACCGGGTTGTCCGGCGGTGCGCTGCCCCTGGAGAAAGGCGTGCTGCTGGTGATGGCGCGCTTCAACAACATCCTGCACATCGATCCCGCCGCCCGCACTGCGCGGGTACAGCCCGGCGTACGCAATCTGGCGATCTCCCAGGCGGCGGCACCCTTCGGCCTGTATTACGCGCCGGACCCGTCCTCGCAAATCGCCTGCTCCATCGGCGGCAACGTCGCGGAAAATGCCGGTGGCGTGCACTGCCTGAAGTACGGCCTGACCGTGCACAACGTGCTCAAGGTCGACATCCTCACCGTCGATGGCGAGCACCTGAGCCTGGGCTCCAACGCCCTCGACGCCCCCGGTTTCGACCTGCTGGCGCTGTTCACCGGGTCCGAAGGCCTGCTCGGGGTGATCACCGAGGTCACGGTCAAGCTGCTGCCCAAGCCCCAGACCGCCAAAGTGCTGCTGGCGGCGTTCGACTCCGTGGAAAAAGCCGGGCGCGCCGTCGGTGACATCATTGCCGCCGGCATCATCCCCGGCGGCCTGGAAATGATGGACAACCTGGCCATCCGCGCCGCCGAGGACTTCATCCACGCCGGTTATCCGGTGGATGCCCAGGCCATTCTGCTGTGCGAACTCGACGGCGTTGAAGCCGATGTCTCGGATGACTGCGAGCGGGTGCGCCAGGTGCTGCAACAGGCCGGCGCCATCGAGGTGCGCCAGGCCAGGGACGAAGCCGAGCGCGTGCGTTTCTGGGCCGGGCGCAAGAATGCCTTCCCGGCGGTGGGCCGCCTCTCGCCGGACTACTACTGCATGGACGGCACCATCCCCCGTCGCGAACTGCCCGGCGTGCTGCACGCCATCGCCGAGCTCTCGAAGGAATACGGTCTGCGGGTGGCCAACGTGTTCCATGCCGGCGACGGCAACATGCATCCGCTGATCCTGTTCGATGCCAATCAACCCGGTGAACTTGATCGCGCCGAAGCCCTGGGCGGCAAGATCCTGGAGTTGTGCGTGAAAGTCGGCGGCAGCATCACCGGTGAACACGGCGTGGGCCGCGAGAAGATCAACCAGATGTGCGCGCAGTTCAACAGCGATGAGCTGACCCTGTTCCATGCCGTCAAGACCGCCTTCGACCCCGGTGGCCTGCTCAACCCCGGCAAGAACATTCCGACCCTGCACCGCTGCGCCGAATTCGGTGCCATGCACATACACGGCGGTCAGTTGCCCTTCCCCGAGCTGGAGCGTTTCTGATGCGCGGCCCTGAAGATTTCGATGACAGCCAGTCACTGCTGGAACAGGTCAATCAGGCGCTGGAAAACGCCACGCCGTTGCGCATCCAGGGCTCCAACAGCAAAGCCTTTCTCGGGCGCACCACGGCCGGGGAAATTCTCGACACCCGTTCGCACCGGGGCATCGTCAGTTACGACCCGACTGAACTGGTGATCACCGCCCGTTGCGGCACACCGTTGTCGCAGCTGGCGCAGGTGCTGGACGCCGCGCAACAGATGCTGCCCTGCGAGCCACCGTCCTTCGGCGACGGCGCCACCGTCGGCGGCATGATCGCCTGCGGGCTGTCCGGGCCAAGGCGCCCGTGGTCCGGTTCGGTGCGGGATTTCGTGCTCGGCACGCGGGTCATCACCGGCCACGGCAAGCTGTTGCGCTTCGGTGGCGAGGTGATGAAAAACGTCGCCGGCTACGACCTGTCGCGCCTGATGGCCGGTAGTTACGGCAGCCTCGGGCTGATCACCGAAGTTTCCCTCAAAGTGCTGCCCAAACCCCGGCAAGCCTTAAGCATCAGCCTGGAAATGGACGCCGAACGGGCCTTGCTGCGCCTGGCGGAATGGGGCCAGCAGCCGTTGCCGATCAGTGCGGCCTGTCACGACGGTTCGCGCCTGCACCTGCGACTGGAGGGCGGCGAGGGATCGGTGGCGGCGGCCCATGAGCGCCTCGGTGGCGAACGTCTGGAGGCTTGCTGGTGGGACGATCTCAATGAACAGCGCTTGAGTTTCTTCGATCAAGACCAACCGCTGTGGCGCCTGTCGTTGCCACACAACACGCCGCTTTTGTCGCTGCCGGGGCGCCAGTTGATCGACTGGGGCGGTGCCCAGCGCTGGCTGAAATCCGATGCCGATGCCGCGTACATCCGCCAGGTCGTCAACGAGGTCGGCGGCCATGCCACCTGCTTCAGCCACGGCCTGTCCGACAGCCCCTTCCATACGCTGCCACCGGCGCTGATGCGTTATCACTGCAACCTCAAACAACAACTCGATCCACTGGGCATCTTCAACCCCGGACGCCTGTACGCGGAGCTATGAACCATGCAGACGACCTTGAGTGAACGCGCCAGCCATCTGCCCCGCGCCGCAGAAGCCGAAAGCATCCTGCGCACCTGCGTGCACTGCGGGTTTTGCAATGCCACGTGCCCGACCTATCAATTGCTCGGCGATGAACTGGACGGACCACGGGGCCGTATCTACCTGATCAAGCAGGTGCTGGAAGGCAACGACGTCACGCAAAAGACCCAACAGCACCTGGACCGCTGCCTGTCGTGCCGCAACTGCGAAACCACCTGCCCGTCGGGCGTCGATTACCACAACCTGCTGGACATCGGCCGGGCGGTGGTCGATGCGGCGGTGCCGCGCCCGCTGGGTCAGCGCCTGTTGCGCGAGGGGTTGCGCCAGACTGTGCCGCATCCAGAGCTGTTCAAGAGTCTGGTCAATGGCGGCCAGGTGTTCCGCGCGCTGCTGCCCGGCACCCTGCAAAGCAAATTGCCGCGCAATGCATCGCCGGCCAAACAGCGCCCCGTGACCGTGCGTGAGCGTCAGGTGCTGATGCTCGAAGGTTGCGTGCAGCCCAGCCTGTCACCCAACACCAACGCCGCGGCGGCGCGGGTGCTGGACCGGTTGGGGATCAGCGTCATCGCGAGCCGCGAAGCCGGTTGCTGCGGCGCCGTGGACTACCACCTGGACGCCCAGGCCATCGGCCTCGACCGTGCCCGGCGCAACATCGACGCGTGGTGGCCGGGCATCGAAAAAGGTGCCGAGGCGATTGTGCAGACGGCCAGCGGTTGCGGTGCCTTCATCAAGGATTACGGCCACCTGCTCGCCAGCGACCCGGCCTATGCCGACAAGGCGAAAAAGGTCAGCGCGCTGGCCCGGGACCTGGTGGAGGTGTTGCGCGACGAACCGCTGGAAAAACTTGGCATCCACGCCTCGCAACGCCTGGCTTTCCATTGCCCCTGCACCTTGCAGCACGGGCAGAAACTCGGCGGTGCCGTGGAAGCGCTGCTGACCGGACTCGGTTTCAACCTGACCTCCGTCCCCGACGGCCACCTGTGCTGCGGTTCGGCGGGCACCTATTCGCTGACCCAGCCCGAACTCTCGCGACAACTGCGCGACAACAAGCTCAACGCCCTGGAAAGCGGCCATCCCGAGGTCATTGTCACGGCCAACATCGGCTGCCAGTCGCACCTCGACGGCGCGGGCCGAACCCCGGTGCGACACTGGATCGAACTGGTCGAAGCCGCCCTGCCTTAACCGAACCCTGGAGATGCCCATGAACAGCAAAGCCGTCCTGAGCCAGGCCGAAGTCGGCCAGATCATCAAAGCCGCCCGCGCCGAAGCACAGGCCAATCAATGGGCCGTGACCATAGTGGTGGTCGATGACGGCGGCCACCCGCTGGCCCTCGAACGCCTCGACGGCTGCGCCCCCGGCAGTGCCTACATCGCCACCGAAAAGGCCCGCACTTCAGCCCTCGGGCGGCGCGAATCGAAAAGCTATGAGGACATGGTCAACGCCGGGCGCTACGCTTTCCTTTCAGCCCCCTTGCTGACTTCACTTGAGGGTGGCGTGCCGATTGTTTTCGATGGCCAGGTGATTGGTGCCATCGGGGTGTCGGGCGTCAAGCCCGGGCAGGATGCGCAGGTGGCCAAGGCCGGGGCGCAGTGCCTGAAATAAGATGTCGGCATCACCATTCCCCCTGTGGGAGCGAGCTTGCTCGCGATAGCGGCAGACCAGTCGACATCGATGTTGAATGACACTCCGCCATCGCGAGCAAGCTCGCTCCCACAAGGTCCGTCCCACAGAGTCCGTGTTAAACCAGCCGAGAGGAGTTGCAGCCATGACCCGTCTAACTGCCAAAGATTTCGCCCCTGAACTGCTGGAACTCTACGACTACTACGCCCACGGCAAGATCAACCGCCGGGAGTTCCTCGACCGTGCGGCGCTGTTTACCTTCGGCGGTTTGACCGCTGGTGCCCTGCTCGCCGCGCTAAGCCCAAACTATGCGCTGGCCGAGCAAGTCGAGTTCACCGATCCGGACATCATTGCCGAATACATCACCTACCCCTCGCCCAAGGGCCACGGCCAGGTTCGCGCTTATCTGGTGCGTCCGGCCAAGGCCACCGGCAAGGTGCCGGCGGTGGTGGTCGTGCACGAAAACCGTGGGCTCAACCCCTACATCGAAGACGTGGCCCGGCGTGTGGCCAAAGCCGGGTTCATCGCCCTGGCCCCGGATGGCCTGAGTTCGGTCGGCGGTTATCCCGGCAATGACGACAAGGGCCGCGAGCTGCAGGCCAAGGTTGACCCGGAAAAGCTCATGAACGACTTTTTCGCCGCCGTCGAGTGGATGATGAAACACCCTGCCGCCACTGGCAAAGTCGGCATCACCGGGTTCTGCTACGGCGGTGGCGTGACCAACGCCGCCGCCGTGGCCTATCCGGAACTGGGGGCCGCCGTGTCGTTTTATGGCCGTCAGCCAACGGCCGAGGAAGTGCCCCGGATCAAGGCCCCGGTGATGTTGCACTATGGCGAACTGGATACGCGGATCAACGAAGGCTGGCCCGCCTATGAGACAGCGTTGAAGGCCGGGGGCAAGACCTATGAGGCCTATATCTACCCTGGCTGCAACCATGGCTTTCACAATGATTCGACACCGCGTTATGACGAGGCGGCGGCGAAGCTCGCGTGGGAGCGGACGTTGGGTTGGTTTCGCAAGTATCTGGTTTGACCAGAGGTTGAGGCCGGCAGGGCTGGCCTCATCGCGAGCAAGCTCGCTCCCACAGGGTCCGAGTCGAAGCACCTGTCTGTGAACGACTCAGGAACCTGTGGGAGCGAGCTTGCTCGCGATGGCGGCATCACTAATGGCGACTACTTCGGCTGAGCCACGGTCCGCAGATACGGCTTCAGGGTCTTGAAGCCATCCGGGTATTTCTTCTTCGCGTCTTCGTCAGACACTGAAGTCGGGATGATCACGTCTTCACCCGGCCGCCAGTTAACCGGCGTGGCAACGGTGTGCTTGGCATTGAGTTGCAGGGAATCGAGCAGACGCAGCACTTCATCGAAATTGCGCCCGGCGCTCATCGGGTAGATCAGCATGGCCTTGACCTTCTTGTCCGGGCCGACGATGAACACCGAACGCACCGTGGCGTTGTCCACCGCCGTGCGCGCGCCGCCGCTGGCATTAGGGTGAATCATGTCGTAGAGCTTGGCCACCACCAGGTTTTCGTCGCCGATCAGCGGATAGTTGACCGCCGTGCCCTGGGTCTCGGCGATGTCGCCGACCCAGCGGTTATGGTCACTGACCGGGTCGACGCTGAGGCCCAGGACCTTGGTGTTGCGCTTGTCGAATTCCGGCTTGAGTTTGGCCAGGTAACCCAGTTCGGTGGTGCACACCGGGGTGAAATCCTTGGGATGGGAAAACAGGATGGCCCAGCCATCGCCGATCCATTGGTGAAAATTGAGGGTGCCTTCAGTGGTGTCGGCGGTGAAATCCGGTGCTTCGTCGCCAATGCGGATAGCCATGTTCGATCTCCTTGCAGTGATGGACAGGGACGCCGTCAGGGCAGCGAATGCACTTCCCACGGCATGGACGCGAATCAGTATAGGAGAGGTTCGACGACTCGCCGCGACGGGTTGAACACGTCGCTAGCCCACCAGCGCAATCAATTGCTGACGCTGGGCATCGGTCAGCATCGGGCCGAAACCGGCCCGGGCATTTTCCGCCATGTAGCGCGGGTTGCCGGTGCCGGGAATCACGCAGGTCACCGCCGAATGTGACAGCAGGAACTTCAGCGCCAGTTGCGGCCAGCTCTTGACCCCGACCTGCGCCGCCCAGCCTGGCAGCGGCTTATCTTTCAGTTTGGCCAGCAAGCCGCCACCGCCAAACGGCCGGTTGCAAATCACCGCCACGCCCCGCTCGCGGCACAACGGCAGCAGGCGTTTCTCGACGCCGCGATCATCCAGGGCGTAGTTGATCTGCAAGAAATCCACTGGCTCGGCCTTGAGTACCGCTTCCACTTCTTCATAGGCCGATGCCGTGTAATGGGTGATGCCGATGTAGCGGATACGCCCTGCTTCCTTCCAGTGGCGCAGGGTCGGCAGGTGCGTCTGCCAGTCCAGCAGGTTGTGGATCTGCATCAGGTCGATCCGGTCGGTCTGCAACAGGGCGAAGGATTGTTCCATCTGCGCGATGCCTTCTTCGCGGCCCCGGGTCCACACCTTGGTGGCCAGGAAGGCCGGCGAGCGCGGCTCATGGATCGACAGCAACTCGCCTATGGTCTGTTCGGCGCGACCGTACATCGGCGAGCTGTCGATTAGCTTGCCACCCTTGTCGAACAAGGCATCCAGCACTGCGGGCAAGTCCTTGTAGGCCGGTTGCGAAGGCTCGACATCGAATCCGCGGTAAGTGCCCAAGCCTACGATCGGCAAGGACTCGTTGCTGGAAGGAATGACGCGGGTCTGCATGGTCTTGCCTCCTGTTCCCGTCGACGGCGCGGGTTGTGCCCCCGCCTGACCGAAGGTGAAGACCGCCGAAGCACCGGCAGCCAGCGTGAGTACTTCTCTACGGGTGTAACCCTCAGGATGGCTCATAAAACGTTTCTCACCAGTCGCCGGGGTCCGGGTTGTTGCGCCGACAACCCGGATAACCCGCGCCAAGGGTCGATTGACTACACTCAGAAAGCCTTGCGGCGCCAGCCACTTTCAAACCCCGAGCAGTCAATGCCGCCCACTAACGTTAGTCGAATGTCACGCACCTTGTTGTTACTCGTCGTCATCGTCGCTGCGTTGTACCTGGCGCTGTGCGTGGCGCTGTTCGTGTTCCAGCGGGCGCTAATCTACTACCCGCAACCACGCGCCGTCGGGACCGCCGGGATGCTGCTCACCCTGCCGGTCGCTGACGCGCAGGTGCTGGTTTCCATCCGACCGCACGAAGGTCCCAACGCACTGATTTATTTTGGCGGCAATGCCGAAGACGTCTCGCACAACCTGCCCGGGTTCTCTCAAGCGTTCCCTGACTACGCCCTGTACCTGCTGCATTACCGTGGTTATGGCGGCAGTTCCGGCTCGCCTTCCGAAGAGGCCATTGCCCGCGACGCCATCACTTTGTTCGACCAGGTACATGCCAGCCATCCGCATGTGGCGGTGGTCGGCCGCAGCCTGGGTTCCGGGGTGGCCGTGCGCCTGGCCAGCGAACGCCCGGCCGCGCGACTGGTGCTGATCACGCCCTACAACAGCCTCGAAGGGCTCGCCGCCCGGCAGTTTCGCTGGTTTCCGGTGCGCTGGTTGTTGAAGGACAAATACCCGTCCTGGCAGTACGCCGCCCGCATCACGGTGCCGACACTGTTGATCGCGGCCGAGCATGACGAGGTGATTCCGCGCCCGAGCACCGAACGTTTGTACACGCACTTCACCAAAGGCGTGGCGTCATTGCGGGTGATACCGGGGACGGGGCATAACTCGATCGGCGAAAGCCCTGAATACTTAAAGGCGCTGGGGGATGGGTTGTAGCAAGCAAGGTAGAACATACCTGTGACCTGTGGCGAGGGAGCTTGCTCCCTCGCCACAGACAAGCCCTTAAGTCGCCGCGCACGATTACCCGCAGTTGCGTCCGAGCGCCCCCCCGGAGCCCCCACACGAACACTGACCTTACAGATCGATCATCTGCATGTTCGCTTTGAGAAAGCCCATCAACTCGGCTGCCGCTGGCGACAGGCTGTGCCCCTTGCGGCACAGAATGCCGATCTGGCGTTCCAGCCGCGGTTCTGAAAGCGGCAGGAACGTCAGTTTCTCATTGCCCTGCGGGAACGCCAGGGACGGCAACGTGGTGATGCCAATGCCCTCTTCAAGCATCGCAATCAGCGAAATCATGTTGGAGACGAACAGCAGACTGCTGTCCAGCAACCCCGCCGCTTCCGTGCCCGCGAGCAAGCGCGAGGTGCCATTGCGCACTAACGGATAGGCTTGCAGGCTCGACCAATGCAGTGCCTCACCCTGGGCCACCAACGGATGATCGTGGCGGCAGACCACACCCACCCGATCACTCAGGATCGGCACGAACTCAATGTTTTCGTCGGCCGCCCACACGCTACTGATCGCAAAATCCACCTGCCCCTGGACCAACAACTGCTGCACGCTGTCGGCATTGCCGTCCTGCATGCTGATCTGCATTTTCGGGTGCTCGCTGACAAACCGCGCGAGCAGATGCGGCAACAACCGACTGGCCACCGACGGCACCGTAGCGATGCTCACCTGACCGATTTCATGCCGCGCCAGCAAACTGACTTCCCGGGCGATGCGGTCGTGATGCGCCAGTAAATCCTGGAACAGCGGCAAACAGTGCTCGCCGAATGGCGTCAGTTCGGTTTTGCCGCCCTTTTCGAATAATGGCTGGCCGAGTTTCAGCTCCAGTTCGCGCACAGCCAGGGACAGCGCCGGTTGCGTGCGATAGGCCTGCCTTGCCGCGCCATGGAAGCTTTTCAACTGGGCAACCAGGACGAAATAGCGCAGTTGGGTAATCTTCAGCTCGGGAAGCACGGTAAGTTTTCCTTATCATTTCATATTTATTATTAATTTTTATTTGCAGACTAATACTCTCAAGATGGGGCCAACGCAATCGGAGGTTCCCATGGCACTGCAACCCTACAAAAACTACATCGGCGGCAACTGGTGCGAAGGCCAGGGCGTTATCGCCAACCACAGCCCTTCGGATGTTCAAGACCTCATTGGCCATTACCACCAGGCCAGCGCCGAGCAGACGCTGGATGCCATCGCCGCCGCCCGCGATGCCCAGCCGCAATGGGCCGCCAGTGGCCTGGAGCAGCGCCAGCAAGTATTGATGGCCATCGGCAACGAGTTGATGGCGCGTAAGGAAGAACTCGGCGAACTGCTCTCCCGGGAAGAAGGCAAGCCGCTGGCCGAGGGCGTCGGCGAAGTCAATCGCTCCGCGCAGTTCTTCCACTACTACGCGGCTGAAGTGCTGCGTCAGATGGGTGAGACAGCCGCCTCGGTACGTCCCGGCATCGAGATCGAAGTCCAGCGTGAACCGGTCGGCGTGATCGGCATCATCACGCCGTGGAATTTCCCCATGGCCACCGCCGCGTGGAAGATCGCCCCGGCCCTGGCCTTCGGCAACGCCGTGGTGTTCAAACCGGCAAACCTGGTACCGGCCAGTGCCTGGGCCCTGACTGAAATCATCAGCCGCCAGGCCTTGCCCGCCGGCACCTTCAACCTGGTCATGGGCAGCGGCGCGGTGGTTGGCGAAAGCCTGATCCAGTCCGCCGACATCGATGCGTTGACCTTCACCGGTTCCCTGCAGACCGGTCGCCGCGTCGCGGTCGCCACCGCCGGCAATCTGGTGCGTTGCCAACTGGAAATGGGCAGCAAGAACGCCTTGGTGGTGCTCGATGACGCCGACCTCGAAATCGCCGTGGAATGCGCGTTGAACGGCGCCTTCTTCGGTACCGGGCAAAAGTGTACGGCCTCTTCGCGATTGATCGTCTGCGACGGCATCCATGACCGCTTCGTCGAGGCGCTGGTGGCACGCATGCGTCAACTGAAGGTCGGTCATGCGCTCGGACAAGGGGTGCAGATCGGCCCGGTGGCTGAAGCCCGGCAACTGGAGCAGAACCTTCATTACCTGCAACTGGCCGAAGACGAAGGCGCAACCCTGGTCGAGGGCGGCGAACTGCTGAACCTGCAACCGGCCGGGCACTACATGCGCCCCGCCCTGTTCACCAACACCCACAACAGCATGCGCATCAATCGCGAAGAGGTTTTCGGGCCGATTGCCTGTGTGATCCGGGTCGGCGATTACGAAGAAGCCCTCGCCGTGTTGAACGATACCGAATACGGCCTCACCGCCGGGATCATCACCCAGTCGCTGCGTTATGCCAGCGACTTCAAGCGCCGTGCCCGCACCGGTTGCGTCATGGTCAACCTGCCCACCGCCGGCACCGATTACCACGTGCCGTTCGGCGGCCGCAAAGCCTCCAGCTTCGGGCCGCGCGAGCAAGGGCAGTACGCCCGCGAGTTCTACACCGTGGTCAAGACCACCTACGTGCGTCCTTGAACAGGAGATCACCATGCACGATTTATTGATGATCGACGGCCTGCAATATTCCCACTGGAACGAAGAGATCTTTCGCCAGATGCAGGCCGGTGGCCTGAGCGCGGTGCACGCCACCATCGCCTACCACGAGAACGCCAGGGAAACCCTGTCGCGCATCGGCGAATGGAACCGGCGCTTCGAAACCTGGCCCGAGCTGATTCGTCCGGTGCGCGAGGCTTCGGACATTCGCCTGGCACACCAGGAAGGCCGCGTCGGGATTTTCTTCGGATTCCAGAACTGCTCGCCGATCGAAGACGACATCAGCCTGGTGGAGGTTTTCCGCCAGCTCGGCGTACTGATCATGCAGCTCACCTACAACAACCAGAGCCTGCTGGCCAGCGGTTGCTACGAGACCGAAGACAATGGCATCAGCCGTTTCGGCCGCCAGGTGATCCGCGAGATGAACCGCGTCGGCATGCTGATCGACATGTCCCACAGCGCCGAGCGCAGCACCCTGGAAGCCATCGAGTTGTCGAGCCGGCCGGTGATCGTCTCCCACGCCAACCCGTCGAGTTTCCACGCGGCCAAACGCAACAAGTCCAACGCGGTGTTGCGCGGCATCGCCGAGTCCGGCGGTCTGCTGGGTTTCAGTACTTACCCGTTTCACCTCAAGGGCGCGTCGGGCTGCACCCTGGAATCGTTCTGCGACATGGTCGCCAGCACGGCGGAGCTGATGGGCGTCGAACACATCGGCATCGGCACCGACCTGTGCCAGCAACAACCCCTGCAAGTGCTCGAATGGATGCGCAACGGGCGCTGGAGCAAAGACAAGGATTACGGCGAAGGATCAAAGGACAACGCCAACTGGCCGGCACCGCTGCAATGGTTCCGCGACAGCCGGGATTTCCCGGTCATCGCCCAGGGCCTGCGCGACCGTGGCTTCGCCGAGGACGAGGTACGCAACATCATGGGACTCAACTGGTTGCGCCTGCTGGAAAACGCTACGACGGCGCAAGACTGACTCTTGATCGACACCGTGAGGACAGCATGAAAAATAACAACAATAGCCTCCCGTTCATCTCCCCGACCGGCGATGCACAGCCCCAGGCGCGTATTTTGGAGGCATCATGAAAACATCCGACTCCCTGCAAGCCGACGTCCAGCCACTGGACCTCGCACCGCCGAAAAAAGACATCGACTGGCCGCTGTTTTTAATCAGTGGCGGCTTCCTCGGCGCCTTCCTGATCGCGGCACTGATCAACATCGATGGCGTATCGCTGTTGGTGAATACGCTGTTCGCCTGGTCGACGAAGTTCTTTGGCTTGTACTGGCAGATCCTGATGCTGGCGACCTTCGCCATGAGCCTGTTCATCTGCTTCAGCAAATGCGGGCGGGTACGCCTGGGCGGCGTCGACCAGCGTCCCGATACCAGCACCTTCAATTGGATCGCCGTGATCATGTGCGCCCTGCTCGCCGGTGGCGGTGCGTTCTGGGCGGCAGCGGAACCGATGATGCACTTCGCCAGCCCGCCACCGTTGTTCGCCGGGGTGCAGCCTCACACCGAAGCCGCCGCACACGCTGCGCTCGCGCAATCGTTCGTGCATTGGGGCTTTCTGGCCTGGGCAGTGCTGGGCAGCCTGCTGGCCATCGTGCTGATGCATTTGCACTACGACAAAGGCTTGCCACTGGCACCGCGTACCCTGCTCTATCCGTTGTTCGGTGAGCGTGCGCTCAAGGGCCCGATCGGCACGCTGGCGGACGCCACCTCGATCATCGCCGTCGTCGCCGGGACCATCGGCCCGATCGGTTTCCTCGGCCTGCAAATCAGCAGTGCGTTGCATTCGGTCTGGGGCATTCCCAATGACCTGATGGTGCAGTCCATCACCATCGTGCTGGTCACGGTGATGTACACCATTTCCTGCCTGGTCGGCCTCGAAGGCATCCGCTTCGTCAGCGGGATCAACGTCTGGCTGATGATCGGCCTGGCGGTGTTCATGGTGCTGCTGGGGCCCACCGCTTTCATTCTCGGCGGCTTTCCCACCGCGTTCGCCTTGCACCTGGAGCAGTTCATTCCGATGACCCTGTTCCGCGCCGATCCGAAATGGCTGGACTGGTGGACGGTGTTCTACTGGGGCTGGTTCATTGGCTACGCGCCGATGGTCGCCCTGTATGTGGCGAAGATTTCCCGTGGCCGGACCATCCGTGAAGTGATCATGACCCTGTCGATCATCGCACCGCTGGTCACCATGTTCTGGTTCACCATCGTCGGTGGCGCCGGCATCGGCATGGAATTGCAGACGCCAGGCATCGTCACCGCCCACGGCGCGCAGCCCGAAGATCTGCTGCTGGGCGTGACCCAGAACCTGCCCCTGGGTGGACTGATCTCGGCGCTGTTCCTGTTCCTGAGCTTCATTTCCGTGGCCACCAACGGCGATGCGATGGCGTTCACCGTGGCGATGGCGATGTCCAGCAATGACAAGCCAAAGCCATGGTTGCGTGCCTTCTGGGCCATCGGCATGGGCCTGGCCGCGGTGGTGTTGATCACCATTGGTTCTGGCGGGGTCACGGCGCTGCAATCCTTTATCGTAATTACTGCCGTACCGGTTTCACTGCTGATCCTGCCGTCGCTCTGGGATGCTCTGCGCATCGCCCGGCAGATGGCTCGCGAACAGGCAGTCTGACGATGAACAGTTCAGGAATCGCAATGATGTCGCACACCGACACAGACACCTCTTCGGCCTTGCGGCCCACCGCCCGGGTCATGGACCTGGAGCGACTGGGCAGCCACTTTCAAAGCCGCTTGAGTTTCGTGCGCAGCAGCATGCGGCGGATGATGAACGAGCAGTGGCGCATCCAGCGCACCTGCTTCGACCTGGATGCCGAGGGCTTCGGTACGGCGATCTACCGCATCGACACCGCCAGTGCCCACTATCACTGCGTGATTTTCTCCACGTACCTGCCGCCGGAGAAGCGCAGCGACCGGGTCATCGCCGATCAGTGGGATGTCAGTTTTGTCCTGCTCGCCGGCGATGTCGATGAGCAGCAACTGGCTGACCTGCGACGCAATGTGCCGTTGCAGGAAGCCGGGCGTTTTGATTCGCGAGTGCTGGTGCTGTCGCGGGCCAACCGCAGCCTGCGCAACTTCGAACGCTTCCTCGAAGCGCTGGCCGAAGGTTGTCAGCCAGACCCGCGGCAACTGGCCGAGGTCGGCTACCTGTATCGCACCACCGCGGTGTACGGCAACGGCAAGTTCGGCATCGCCGACTTCAGTTGCCTGCAAGGCACTGCGGACTTCACACAACCCTTCAGCGCCCAGATGTTCACCGTGTATCTGTTGCGGCATTTCAGCATCGAGCAGATCGAACACATGGCCCGGGCGCGCAATCCACAGCGGGCGGTGGGCCTGGACCCTGCCCTGCAGCGTTACCTTGGGGTCGGCAATTCCACGGGGCTGGGCATGGCGCCGTTCCTGATCAATCACCCGCAACTGGTCAACCAATGGCTGTGGGCCAGGGAAACCGCACTGGCGCAGGTTGTGGCGCAAGCGGCTGACTTGCCTCATGCCCAGCGCTTTCAGGCGTTGCTGCTACGGGCCCGCCGGCACTTGCAGCAAACCAGCACCGAGGACCAACGGCAAAGCGGCATCGACCAGCAGACGCTGGCCGATCTCGAGCAATTGGCCGAGTGGTTCGCGGGCCAGTCGGTCAACGCGGGGTTGTGGTCACGCCTGCAAGCCTGGGCCGAGGTGAACGTCGGCACCGGTTGCCAGGAACTGCTGGTCAGCCTGCTGCTGGAGTTGTACCCCGAACAGGTCGATCCGCTGGCCGAGCAGATGTCGGTCAACGAGGGGTTTCGCCTGAACGCCGAGATGCCACTGGATGAGCTGTGCGATCTCATCGAGACCAAGTACCGCTGGGCGCTCGACTACGACTTGAGCGACGCCGAGGCCAACCACTTTTTCTGGTATCGCTCGGCGGAAAAGGAAGAACCACGCCTGGGCGAGCGGGCCATGGAGCCAGGCGCCGAGAAGGAAATGCAGTTGGGGATCGCGCACAACATTCAACGTTGTCATCGCGCCCTGCTGGCCTACCGCGAGCAACACCCACGGCAATTGACCGCGCACTTTCTGCTGGCGCTACCGCAGTTCAAAGGCACGGTCTGCCGCCTGCAAGGCATGGCCCGCTGCGCCTTCGGGGAAATCCGCGCCAACCTGATGGACCGCGGCATGCTGCCGATCCACTTGCTGCGCTGCAAGCTGGCGTTCTTCGGCGCCGGCAAGTTCGACCCCAAGTCCAGCCGCTGGGTGCGCATCACCTTGTTTCAGGGGGCACCGCTGGTCAGCGAGATCGGCCAGCCGTTCCCCGACGACTGGAATTTTGCCGTCATGCCTGAACTGACCAACGCTGCCGGAGCACTCTGAAATGCGTGTATCGCTCAATGAAATCCAGGTGATCTGCCGCAAGGCCTTCGAAGGCATCGGCTTTGCACCCGGTGATTGCGACGACGCCGCCGAAATGATTGCCAGGCTGCAACAGCAAGGCCTCGACGGTATCGGCGCGCTGCAAAAAGCGTTGGACTTCCTTCACGATGAAGTCGATCGCCCCATCGAAACCTGCTACGAAGACGCCACGCAACTGACCCTCGACGCCCATGGCCAGAGCGTATTGCGCTGCGCCGCCCAGGCAATCGAACTGGGGGTGAGCAAGGCCTTGCGCCGCGGCAGTGCGCTGATCCGCGTCCGCCATTGCCACAACCGCATCCTGCTGCTGGGCTACCTGGCGCGCTGTGCCGGAGAAGGCCTGAATTTTTGTGTGTACTGGCGCGATGCCCGGCAGGAGCTGGTGGCCACCTTCAGCGCCGGGAACACCCACCCGGCCTTGCGGGTATATGACCTGCCGCAACCGGCGCAGGGCGACGAGCAAAGCATCAACGTGCTGATTTCCAGACACTTCGCGCTGCTGCCACGCCTGAGTGCCGAAGACGCGGCCCCGACGCTTGAATTCAGTCAGCCGGCAGCCGCGGGCGGGCTGCAGGTCAATGATGAAGTCTGGGCCCAGTTGAAAAAGCTGGGTGAACGGGTGCTGGTGGAAAGCACCGAAGAATCCCGTCGCCGTGGAGCCGGTGAAGGCAGCGACGCCCGGTAAGCCCCTCAAACCCGTATCAGGAATCATCAATGAAACAGGCGATCAAGACCGACCTCTTTGCCTCGCGCGCGCCATTGGAATGGGCTGTTGTCGGCAACGGCACGCTGTACACCGCGCAAATCCCCATCGACCGCCAGGGCCAGGTGGTGAGCGGCGGCATCGAAGCACAAACCCGGCAGACCCTGGACAACCTGCGCCATACCCTGCAAGCCGCCGGCAGCTCGCTGGACGCGGTCACCCAGGTACTGATCTACGTCACTGACCGCAGCTACCTGGCAACCGTGAATGCGCTCTACACCGAGTACTTCCAGGCGCCCTACCCTAACCGCGCCGCCATGGTCGTGGCGGGCCTGGCCCGGGAAGAAATGCTCGTGGAGCTGGTGGTGTACGCCTGCATGGATTGATCGATTCAGGTCCGCTTGCGGGTCACTGATGTACACAAAACCTGTGGGAGCGAGGTTGCTCGCGATGGCGGTAGATCAGTCAACATCTCTGTTGCCTGAAAGGCCATCTTCGCGAGCAAGCCCGCTCCCACAAAAGTCCTACCCTTCGTCGGACATTCGGTTCCGGCTACAAACAGGTTCGCTCGCGCCGTGAACCTTGTCTCCAGACCCCGGTCATACCCGAGCGTTTTTCCTCTCCTATCGTCGTCATCTCATCCGAGTTGTCCGTCCATGCGCCAAACCGCCGTTGCCTTGCGCTTTTCTTCGCTGTGCCTGTTTTCCCTGCTCCCCGTTTATGCAAGCCCCGCCCATGCCGATGGGCAACGGCAACTGGTAGACGCCATCAACGACTATCGCGCCCATCCGCAACGCTGCGACCGGCGGCCGACGCAACGCTTATCACCCCTGACGCTCAAGTCGAACCTGGCCCTGCCTGTTGGCTATGGCGGTGGGCTGCGGGACCGGTTAAAGGCTTCCGGCTATCAGGCCACCATGGTGCGGTCGATTCGCGTGGTGGGTGCACGGGATGCCGAAGAAGCCTTCGATCTGTTCCAGGACGAGCACTGCGCCGCACTGCTCGACAACCAATACGCCGACATCGGCGTCAGCCGCGCCGGGAGTGAATGGCAAGTGGTGCTGGCACGGCCGGTGCTCGATGGGAAAACCGGCGACCCACGCAGCGCCGCACAGGCGTTGCTGGCGCAGGTCAACGCCGCCCGGGCCAGGCCGCGCATGTGCGGTCGCCAGCGGTTTGGCGCCGCGCGGCCGCTGTCCTGGAGTGCCGCCTTGGGTTCCGCAGCACAAAACCACAGCAAGGATATGGCCTACGGCAACTATTTCGCCCACCAGGCCCCCGACGGAGACATGCCCTATGACCGTGCCAAGGCCGCCGGCTACCGTGGCCGGCAGATCGGTGAAAACATCGCCGCCGGGCAAGGCTCACCCAGCAAGGCCATGGCCGGCTGGCTCGCCAGCCCCGGGCACTGCGCCAACCTGATGAACCCGATGTTCACCCAGGTCGGTGCCGCCTACGCCGCCAACGCCCGCAGCGACAACGGTGTCTACTGGACGATGCTGTTTGGCGCGCCTTGAGCCGCCGGCCGGACCCACCTCGCGGGCATTAAAAAGCCCGCACTGAGCGGGCTTTGTGGGTGGATGTAACAAGTAGGTGGCCGGTGCTGGTCTCCGGCTTACAAGGTTTATCAGGCCTCCCACAAAAGAGTCGTGAAACTGTAATGGAACTCTTCTGCTTCACACGGCACAAGGGCTGGATCCCAGCGCGGGGATCTTTCTAACCGTGTACCCTTCGGAACGCGCCCCACGTCTCCTTGCTATCCTTTTGCGCATCAGTCTGCGTCTTCACCTACAGGTTTGAGGATAGCAAAACAGGAGCGTTTTCCAACCGGGCTTTTAGACCGATTTCGACCAGCAGAAAACATGGCAGGACGGAAAAATACTATCAGTGCGCAGATGACTGTAATAGATGAATTTCGCCAGGGCAGCTGCCTTTGTGTGAGCCAGCTTGCTCGCGATGTGGCCAGCACATTCAACATTGATTTCGACTGCTCGCAAATTTTGCGTACACCCGCTAACCCTGTGGGAGCGAGCTTGCTCGCGATAGCGTCAAATCAGTCAACATTGATGTTGCCTGACACTCTCCCACAGTGATTTCGACTGCTCGCAGATTTTGCGTACACCCGCTAATCCTGTGGGAGCGAGCTTGCTCGCGATAGCGTCAAATCAGTCAACATTGATGTTGCCTGACACTCCGCATTCGCGAGCAGGTCGGATCGCCGCACCGTCGCTCCCACAAAGGTTGTACCTGTTGACCTGGCCGCTGCGCCTCACGAAGGCCGACGCACCACCCTCACCTTGCCGCTATCGCCACCACCGCAGAACAACCGCTCGCCACCATCGGACTCAAGCCCCGACACGCCCACGCCTTCGGGCATTGTCAGGCTCTGCAGCACTTCGCCCGATTGCGGATCGATGCGGCGCAATTCGCTCTCATCGCCTTCCCACGTACCGTGCCACAGCGCACCGTCCACCCAGGTCACGCCGGTGACGAAACGGTTGGATTCGATGGTGCGCAAGATCTTGCCGGTCTCGGGGTCGATCTGGTGGATCTTGCGTTCACGGTACTGGCCCACCCACAACGTCCCTTCGGCCCAGGTCAGCCCCGAATCGGTGCCTGCGCCGGGGGCAGGAATGGTTGAGAGGATACGACCGTTGCGGGGGTCGATCTTGTGGATGCGGTCTTCGGCGATCTGGAACAGGTGCTCCCCGTCAAACGCGGTGCCGGCATGGGCAGCGACATTGATCGAGCCCAGCACCTTGCCGCTTTCCGGGTCCAGGGCGTTGATTTTGCTGTTGCAGGCGAACCAGACCTTTTCGCCGTCCCAGGTGACGCCGCATACGTGGTCGACATCGGCAAACGGGCCATATTCACGAATGATTTCAGCAGTTGCTTGTTTCATCTGGCATTCCTCGACGGGGGTTGGTGGCGTTCATCCTAACCACCGGGCAGCGGCGCCGGGAGTAACAAGGTCGTCGCGAATCCCGGCACGGGCGGCGTCATCCAGCGCCGTGCGCGACCACGGCCAAACCACTGCACCTTGCCCTGCTCCGCCAGTGTATCGAGCGCCCGTTGCACCGTGCGCTGACTGGTACCCAGCGCCAGTGCCAGGGCGGAACTCGACCACGACTCGCCATCGGCGAGGCAGGCAAATACCGCGGCAAATTTTTCCTCGACCGGTTGCGCCAGTGTCACCACCTGCGTACACACTGGCGATTGCAGGGCATAACCGCAGGCCGTCGCGATGACACCGGCCAACGGCTTGAGCGCTTTACGCAACCTGCCGATTTCCACGCGAAGCCGGGCACGATGGGATTCATCCGAGAGCTTCAGGCGAAACGCCCGGGCGATCAGCACTTCCCGCGCAACGTCGCCGGGCCACGCCTCGGCCAACGCACGGGCGAGCACAAACAAAATCGGCCGCGTCGCGAACGATACCGACATGCCACAACCGCGCACAACGTACCGGCAGGCATCCACCACCAGTGACGTTGAACAAAACAACGCTTCAACATCATCGAGCAACAGCGGCCGTACTTCACCCTGGGCAATCAGGCGTGCCGCGGGGGCATCGAGCAGATGCGCAGCGTGTTGGACCTCAGCGATCAGCGCGGCAATCCCGGCTTGACCGGCAGCCTGCCCGGCCCTGTTCAACGCCCCCCGCGCCACGTGCGATTGCAGGCGCCGAATGGCTATGCCCGCCAGCACCAGTTCATGGGTTGCCCGCAAGGCCGGCGGCAATCGGCCGGGATCGAGGCCGGTCAATAACTGCTGCGCCTCGTCGAGTTGCCCGATCAACAGCAAACGGCGAATTTGCAGGTAGCGCGCATGGGCGGCATTGACCCGGTCACCGTGGTGTTCAAGGGTGACCCGCGCCGTTTCGAGCGCCTTGACCGGCCACCCGAGCTCCCGCGAAGCCAGGGCGATTTCGGCCTCGGCCACCACACAGCGCGCCCGGGCCAGCACTTCCTTGGGCGCAAATGCCCGTTGCGCACGCTTGACCAGTGACCTGGCCCGCACCAGATCGCCCAGTTGCGCCATGGCGATACCGCGCAGGGCAAGCGCCGGCGCATCGTCACGCAAGGCCACGCGGTCCAGTGCGCCCAGCGGATTGCCCGCCGCCAGCGCCTGTGCGGCGGCCGTAATCATCGAGTCCATGGAAATCCCGCCACGCTTGTCACTCCCATCATTTGACACCCGGGTTTAGTCTAAATCACGACCTTTCACCAGGAGCGTAGAACGATGAACACCCACACAACCGCGTCCCGGGACCAATGGCTGACGGCTCGCCTGCAACTGCTCGAAGCGGAAAAGGCCCTGACCCGACGCAGCGATGAAGTGGCCAGGCAACGCCAGGCATTGCCCTGGGTTCGCCTCGACAAGACGTACCGCTTCGATACCGACAACGGCAGCGCCACCCTGGCCGAACTCTTTCAAGGGCGCTCGCAGCTGCTGGTCTACCACTTCATGTTCGGCCCCGACTACACGGCAGGCTGCCCGTCCTGCTCAGCCATCGCCGATGGCTTCGAGCCCGTCGTCGTCCACCTGGCGAACCACGACGTGACCCTGCTGGCGATATCCCGCGCACCGTTGGCGAAACTGCAGGCCTACAAGCGCCGAATGGGCTGGACCTTCCCCTGGGCCTCGGCCGCCGACAGCGACTTCACCGCCGACTTCAATGTCTATTTCACCGAAGCCCAGCAGCGCGAAGGCTTGGTCGAATACAACTACCAGCGCGGCGGCCATGCCATGGACGCCAGTGAAATACCGGAACCGGTGAAACAGTTCGCCGCGACCTGTGGCACCGATGCGCCCACCTATACCCGCGACCGGCCGGGGCTGAGTACGTTCGTGCTGGAAGACGGCGCGATCTATCACACCTACTCCACCTACGCGCGGGGTCTGGACGGATTGTGGAGCATGTACCAATGGCTCGACCGCGCGCCCAAGGGCCGCAATGAGACGGGGCCCTGGTGGCGTCGGCATGATGAGTACCGGTGAGCGCGGAGGCGGGGTCGACACTCCATGGATACGGAGCTGGCACACCAGGCAATCAGAGTGATCGGCGGTGTGTAATCACGCCGGCGGAATCGTCGCCAGCATGCCAATCAGGATGGTCAACAGCAGAAAACCGCCGAGAAAAATCGTCATCTTGGCCATGGGGCCTCCCACACAATGAATTGGCGGTACAGGGCGGCATGTGCTGCCGTACCGGAGATTTATTGTGGGCTGACGGCTGTATTCGTTACAGAGGCAGATTGCGCTGAAAAATACGGATCAGATCCGCTTTCAGGCTGTGCTTTCAAGGGTTTCCCAGGAAGCAGTTTGCGCGCGATATCCACGAAAGGCGTGACGATCAAGCCCTGCAGCGTCAGGTAACGCTCGTGATCCTGTTCGCCGGTACCGAAATGGATGGCCTCGGGTGTGGACCGGGTGACGTACAGCGTGCCGAACATCCAGTCCCACAGTGACAGGTTGATGCCGAAGTTCTTGTTGAAGTGTCGCGGTGCATCGCTGTGATGAATCTGGTGTTGCGCCGGGCTGCTCAGTACCCGCTCCAGCACCGGCCCGAAGGAAAACCAGACATGGCTGTGACGCAGGTTGGCCGCCAGGGCATTGAAGATGAATACGATGTAGGTCACGCCAAACAAGGTATAGCGGCTGATCTCCCCGCCACAGACGTACCAGAAGACACCGGCAAACGCGCCGACGCAGATGATGTCCGTGAGCTTTTCGACCACTTCTTCCAGAAAGTGCACGCGGCTGGCCGTCGCCGGAACCAGCACGGGCGCCGAATGATGGACTTTGTGGAAGGCCCACAGGTACCGCGAATGGAAAGCGCGATGGCCCCAGTAATGGCTGAAATCCTTGACCAGAAATACGCCCAGCCCATAGAGCAGGGTCAACGCCAGGTGCTCCTCCACTTGCGTACGCGCGCCCCATAGTTGGGTGAAGAACGCGATGTAGTCCGCTGAACGCAAGACGTACGGATCCACCAGACCGACGATGGGCAGCACCAGGGCAACCTTGAGGATGGCGAGTACGAAGTAGTAGCGGTAGTCCAGCAGTGCCGAGCGATGCAGGTACACCCGGCGGCCGCCGATGAACTGCCCGAATGAGCGAGCGTCGGTCAGGCCCCGGGATTCTCGGTAGCGGAACAGGCAGTAGGCGACGCCGTAAGACATGCAGAGAAAGGCTAGACCGAGTCTGCCGTTGAAGTCGAAAATGCCCAGGAACTGCCGGGTGACCGGTTCGATCACCCACAGGGATAAATAAAGATGGATTGTGGCAAGAACATCCATACCAGGCTGCCCAACGTAAATGGAAGGGCAATTGTAAATGAGAATGAGTCTTTAGTGTGTTGATTTATGACCGGCTGTCAGCCGCCCAGCGCAATGATCGCAAGGATCAGCACACCCCCCGTAGCGGCCATGATCACCCCACCCTGCCATTGCGTGGCGCCAGCGTATCTGGCGAGCATCCAGCCGGCGATGAACAGCACCACGAGCCCGATCAGGTTGGACAGGCGAATGGCGAGTGCCGTCTGATCCAGCAGTATGAACGGCACCACCAGCGGAAACGTCGAGCCCACGACCAACAGGAAAACCCCGAGGGCGCCCCTGAAGTCGTTCCAGCCCAGGCCCGCCCTGATCGGCAAGGAGGGCTGCTCGAGCAGCCGCCGGCGCAACAACTCCAGGCCCTCGCTGCCGGCCGCCGTCGCGAACTGCAACGGCAATACCTGCGCAACGAGCGCCTGGCCGGCCGCGGCGTCCGCGCCATTGCGCAAGGCCATGTACAGCTTGATCCTGCGCGTGCGCTCGACCAGTGCGCGCAACAGGTACATGACCGCATCGGCCAGTCCCCAGGCGAGATTGCAGCCGAGCGCGGCAATCATCATCGTGCGTTCGGCTGCCTGGTCCGCCGTGGCCACGCTGATGGTGCCGGTGAACGTCATGGCCATCAGCAGGCCGAAGATTACCTCGGTAATGCGCTCGACAGGGTCCAGTACAGGCGCCCTTTCGAATTGACCATTGTCTGGCATGAACTCACCTCGTCGGAGTGTGCTTGCACGATATCGGTCGACGCGTCGGCCAGGCACCGGTTGTTCCGGCTGGATAGCCGCATCCCCGTCAAGTGTAGATTGAACGGCTACACTCAGGCGCACACGTTATCTGCTTCAAGAGGAGTGGTTCATGCTTGATTACTTCGCCCTGGGCCTGCTGGTCTTTGTCGGGCTTGTGCTGTTTTACGGGATCATCCTGCTCCACGACATCCCCTATGAAATTGCTGTCCACCGCAACCACCCTCACCAGGATGCAATCCACGCCACCGGCTGGGTCAGCCTCTTCACCCTGCACGCGCTGTGGCCGTTCCTGTGGATCTGGGCCATGGCCTATCGAGAGGACCGGGGCTGGGGTTTCAGTGACGGACATTCACCCAAAAGTCATGTGGTTCACCTCGAGCAACAGGTCGCCGAGCTGCAAGGCCGGATCGAGCGCCTGGAGGCAGCGACGGGCACGACCCAGAACCGGGTGCCAACGGACAATCTCGGCGAGGGCATTTGAGCCATGGATCTCTTACTCATTCTGACGTATGCCGCTCTGTGCGTAGCCATCTTCAAGATCTTCCGCATCCCCCTGAACAAATGGACAGTACCCACGGCGGTGCTGGGCGGAGTCGTGATTATCGGCGCGCTGATTTTCACGATGAACTACAACCACCCCTACTCCGAGGTGGCGCGTTCCTATTTCGTGTCGGTTCCGGTGATTCCCGTGGTCAGCGGCCAGGTGATCGATGTACCGGTGAAGACCAACCAGCCCCTGGAAAAAGGCGATGTGCTGTTTCGCATCGACCCGGCGCCGTTCGAGTACCGACTGAAATCCCTCAAGGCGCAACTGATTGCCGCCCAGGCCGATCGCGCGCGGATCACCGAGCTGATCAAGCGTAATTTCAGTACCCAACGGGAACTGGACATGGTGGTCGCGCGCAGCGATGACCTGAAGGCACAACTGGACAGCGCGCAGTACGAACTCGACAACACCACGGTCCGTGCGCCGAGCAAAGGCTTCGTCACCCATGTTTCGCTGCGTCCGGGCATGATGGCGACCAAGCTGCCGCTGCGCCCTTCGATGGTCTTCATTCCCGCGGAAGGGCATTACTTCTCCGCGTGGATGCGCCAGAACAGCCTGTTGCGCCTGACCGAGGGCGATGAGGCCGAGGTCGCTTTCGACGGCATTCCGGGCAAGGTGTTCGAAGGCAAGGTCAAGACCGTCGTTTCGGTGATCGCCGAAGGCCAGATCCAGCCGTCGGGCACGCTGATCGGCTTCACCGGTTCACCACCGGCCGGCCGGGTCCCGGTGATCATTGAGATCACCGACCCCGACTATGCCCAGTACGCCGGCCAGATGCCGGGCGGTGCCTACGGCCAGGCGGCGTTGTACAGCCAGCATTTCCATCACATCGCGATGATGCGCAAAATCCTTCTGCGCATGGCCGCCTGGATGAACTACATCTTCCCGTTCCACTAACCCGGGCAGCATCGGCCACTGGCTCAATCCCTGGATTGGGTCAGTGGCCGGTTCAGCAAACCGGACTGATTTCGCAGGCTAAGGATCGGAGGAAGAAGGCCAGACAGTGGGTCGCACCATTGGGGTGCTGGAAGAATCGACAGGAAGGAGCGAGGCAGCGAGGGTCGGCGCTAAATAATCCAATACAGCAGCAGGCGAGAAGCAATCCAGTGAGACGCCTGGACCACCCCCCATGCCAGCAGGGCACACATCAACAGGTAGCCCGCAAGGAACCTGAACATCGCGTCCCTTTCCATGCAACCCTCCCGGCTTTACAGCCATACAAGGCGTTCAATGCCAGCGCGTAACCATTACGACGTCCGTCTCGCCCGTATAGGCTTCGATTGCCAGAATGGCTTCCAGTTCCACAGCCGTACAATTCGGGAAAAATGACCTGCCCCTGTCCGCAGGCAGGCCACTGCGGCGCTCACGTCACTTCAGATACCACCCCCAGGGTTCGCCGTTGTAGCGGGTGATCTGCTTGGTTTCCAGGTAGCTGTTGTAGCCCCACTCACCCAGTTCGCGACCAATGCCGCTTTGCTTGTAGCCGCCCCAGGGTGCCTCGACGAAGGTCGGTTGCGAGCAATTGACCCACACGATGCCTGCGCGAAAACCGCGAGCGACCCGTTCGCAACGCGGGATATCCCGGGACATGACGGCCGCCGCCAACCCGAACGGCGAGTCATTGGCCAGGCGGATCGCTTCGGCTTCGGTGTCGAAGGCCCGCAGGCACACCACCGGGCCGAAAATCTCCTCGCGCCACACGGCGCTGTCCTGCGGGACATCGGCGAAAATCGCCGGCGTCAGGTAATACCCCTTTTCCAGATGACCCGGCCGCACACCGCCCGACACCAGCCGCGCCCCCTCTTGCTGACCGGCTGCAATGGCCGCCAGCACCTTGTCCAGTTGCCCCTGGCTGACCAGTGGTCCGAGCTTCACCCCTTCCTCGAAGCCCTGGCCAATCTGAATCTGCTCGGTGGCGGCAATCAAGCGCTCCAGCAACGCCGGGTACAACCCGCGTTCCACCAGCACCCGCGAAGTGGCTGAACAGACCTGGCCCTGGTTCCAGAAGATCCCGAACAGAATCCACTCCACCGCCGCCTCAATATCACTGTCGGCGAAGATCACGAAAGGCGATTTGCCGCCCAGTTCCAGGCTGATGTTTTTGATCTCGCTGGCAGCGGCCTGCATGATCTTGCGTCCGGTCGGCACGCTGCCGGTGAAGGCGATCTTGTCGACCTGCGGGTGTTCGGCCAACGGCGCTCCCGCTTCGCGTCCCCAGCCTGTGACCACATTCAGCACCCCGGCCGGCAACCCGGCCTGGTCGGCGATGCCGGCCAGTTCGAGGGCGGTCAGCGGCGTCAGTTCGGAAGGTTTGAGCACCAGGGTGCAGCCCGCCGCGAGTGCCGGGGCGACTTTCCACGCGGCCATCAGCATCGGGAAATTCCACGGGATGATCGCCGCGACCACGCCCACCGGTTCCTTGATCACCGACGAGGTGAAGCGCGCATCCGGCAAATCGATCGATTGCTCATTGGTTTGGTCCGACTGCTCGGCAAGTCCGGCATAGAAATCGAAGCACCCGGCGGTATCGGCAATGTCCCACAAGGCTTCCGGCAGCGGCTTACCGTTATCGCGCACTTCGATGGCCGCCAGTTCGTCCTGGCGAGCGCGGATGCCCTCGGCGATGTTCCTCAGCACTTGCGCCCGTCGTGCCCCGGACCAACGTGGCCAGTCACCCTCGTCAAACGCCCTGCGCGCCGCCGCCACGGCCAGATCGACGTCCTCGGCGGTCGCCGAGGCAACCCGCGCCAGAACCGACTCGTCACTCGGATCGAGGGTTTCAAAAACACCGCGCTGGACGGGTAAGACCCACTCGCCGCCGATGTACAACCGTTGATAGTCACCCATGGGACACTCCTTGATCCTGCGCTGCCGACGTTGCTGGTACAGCTGTTCGGCGACCTGCAATTGCTCGCGGTCATTGACCCCGAGCACATCGACTTCATCCACTTCCACGGCCGTCACCGTATGCCCCGCTTCGTTGGCCACCGCCACCGCGTCGGTGAGGTAGTACTCACCCTGGGCGTTGCGGTTGCCGATACGCTCCAGCAACCACAGGCAGGTGTCGGCACGCAGGCCCATGACGCCGCCGTTGCAGAAGTTGATGTCCAGCTCCTGCGGGCTGGCGTCTTTGGCTTCGCGGATGGCCCGCAGACGACCGTCCTTCACCAGCAATCGCCCATAGGGTCCCGGTTGCCGGGTATGGAAACCCGCCACCGCCACCGCTGCGCCGTCTATCAGCGCCCGACGCAAACGGTTCAGGGTCTGCGGGGTGATCAACGGCGAATCGCCAAACAGCACCAACACACAACCCTGCTCGTGAGCCTGCAGTGCAGGCCGGGCCGCCAGCAACGCATGGGCCGTGCCCAGTTGTTCGTGCTGGGTAAACACCTGCGCCGTCGGTGCCACCTGTTGCAGGTACTCGGCCACCTGCCCGCCGCCGGCGCCCACCACCACCGCCCGTTGCTCGATGCCCGCCGTCGCCACCGCCGCCAGCACATGGCCGAGCAGCGGCCGGTTGCCCACCGGGTGCAAGACCTTGGGCAGCGGCGAACGCATGCGCGTGCCCTGCCCGGCCGCGAGAATCACCGCCAGGGTCGGCCAGCCAATGTTGTCGCTCATCACGATCCTCCTGTGTGCATCACGGCTTCAGGCCGGATCGCGATAGAACACGTCGTCGGCGTAGGGATACCACCAGTCCTGGATTTTCGGCTGGTGGTCGATGATGACCATTTTCGAGCGGCGGAACGCTTCCAGCCCCTGGCGCCCGAGCTCGCGCCCAAGGCCGGACATCTTCCAGCCACCGAACGGCAGCGCATCGTTGTCGATCAGCGGATTGTTGACCCAGACCATCCCCGCCTCCAGACGCTCGGCGGCTTCCATGGCTTCGGCCAGGTCCGTGGAAAACAGCGAGGCGCCAAGGCCGAACGGCGAATCGTTGGCCAAGCGCACCGCCTCGTCGAAATCGCTGACCCGGCAGATCGCCGCCACCGGGCCGAAGCACTCTTCCTGCAGAATCGCCATATCACCGGTCACGCCGGTGAGGATGGTCGGCTCATAGAACCAGCCGACGCTGTGCCCGGGTGGAATCCGCCCGCCGCACACCACTGTCGCGCCCTTGGCCACGGCGTCATCGACCAGGCGCATGACCTTGTTGCGTGCCGCCTCGCTGACCATCGGCCCGATCTCCGAGCGCTCCAGGCCATGACCGATACGCAGGGCGCGGGTGCGCTCGGCGAACTTCGCGACAAACTCGTCATGGATTTCATCGACGACGTAGAAGCGCTCGGCCGACGTGCAGATCTGCCCGCTCAAGTGGAACGCCGCCGTCACCGCCCCCGCCGCCGCCACGTCCAGTGGCGCATACCTGGAGATGATCAGCGGATCGCTGCCACCGGCCTCGATCACGCAAGGTTTCATCCGTTCGGCGCAGGCCACGGCCACCGCCTTGCCTGCGGCCACGCTGCCGGTGAAGGCCACCGCATGGGTCTGATCCGACTGCACCAGCAATTGCGCGGTGACTGCATCGCCCGGCACGCAAGACACCAGCCCCGGCAGCAACGCGGTGAAATGCTCCATGAACTTGAGGGTGCACAGGGTCGTGGCTTCCGCCGGCTTGATGATGCAGGCATTGCCCGCCGCCAGCGACGCGGCGACCGTCCAGCACATCAGCAGGATAGGAAAGTTGAACGGCATGATGTGCACGCTGACGCCGTACGGCTCGTAACGCACATGCTGGAAGGAGCCGATCTGCGTGGTGCCGGCGACCTTGCCGGCATCGTCCCGGGCCATCTCCGCGTAGTAGCGAAAGATCGGCGCGCAGTTGGCCAGTTCGCCCATGGCTTCGGGAAATGGCTTGCCCATCTCCAGGGTCATCAGGCGGGCGACTTCACGGTTGCAGGCCAGGTTCTGCTCAATGGCATTGGCCAGCTGATGCAAGCGCGCGGCGCGACTTTTCGCATCGATCAGGCGCCATTGGCGTTGCGCGGCGGTGGCGGCATCGGTGGCGGTCTGCACATCGGTTTCGCCACACACGCCGACTTGCCCGACCGGTTGCAGGGTCGCCGGGTCGAGCACTTCGCGCACACGGCCATCGGTCAGCGGCAGGAATTCAGAATTGATGAAACGCAATGCGGTGTCAGTGTTGAACGCGGCCATGGGATGATCCTTGAACCAATCGATAAGGGGTTTCACGCAACGTCGCCAGGGTCGCGGCGGGCAGCTCTTCACGCCAGTCGGGCACGTGCCGGTCGAGCCATTGGCGAAGGGGCGCAAAGGCCTCGGCGTCCAGGGCGCGGACAAACAAACCCAGGGTGCGCGGCAAATGCGCCAGGTAACCGTGCTTGCCGTCACGGCCGGCCAGGCGCACGAAAATCCCCAGCACCTTGGCGTGACGCTGGGCGGCCAGGCACCGGTAATCTTCGAGAAAACCCGGCGCATCCAGCTCCGGGCGCTGCAACAGGTAATGGCTGATCAGTGCCTCGCGCAGTGCCTCGGGCACATCGCGCCGGGCGTCTTCGAGCAGCGACATCAGGTCATAGGCCGCCGCCCCGACCAGGGCGTCCTGGAAATCCAGCAAGCCGCAGGCGGCGACACCTTCGCGGCCTTGCAACAGCATCAGGTTGTCGACGTGAAAGTCGCGCAGCACCAGGGCTTCACGGCGTTTTGCGACATCGCGACAAGTGTCGGCGAACAACGCCAGATACTCATCGCGCAGGTCTTGCGCCGCGTCCTTGCCGATCAGCAGCGGCACGTACCAGTCGATAAACAATGCGTACTCGTCCGCCAGTCGCTGCCCGTCGTAAGGCGCCAGTTCCGTGGCTGGCGCAGCGCGATGCAAGGCCACCAGCGTATCGACCGCCAGGTGATACAGCTGCGACTCCGAATGCCCGGCCAGCAGCAGCCGGGTGTAGGTGTCGTGACCGAAATCCTCGATCAACGCCAGCCCCGCCGCTTCGTCCACTTCCAGCAAGGCCGGCGCGGACAGGCCCAGCCCCTGCAACTGCCGGGCGATGCGCACGAACGGGCCGATCGGCTCACTGTCGGGGGGCGAATCCATCAGCAACAGGCCGGCGCCCTCCAGGCGGAAATAACGCCGGGTCGAAGCATCCGCCGGCAAGGCGACCAGCAAGGTCCCGGCGTGACCGGCGCGGGCCAGAAAGGCGGCGCGCAGATCTTCACGGGTTGGCAATGACGCCAGTGCATCTGTCATGGCAGTCACCGGATCATGTAGACCTTTTTGATGGTCTCGTGGACGGTGCACACACCCTTCCAGTCCTTGCCGAAGAAGGCGGCGGTGTCCGGCCTGATCTCGATCACCTCGCCGGACTCGTGGACGTACGTGCAGCGGCCTTCGAGAAAGTGGCAGAACTCGTCGCTGGTCACATGGCAGAACCACTTGCCCGGGGTGCAGATCCAGATACCGCATTCGGACTGGCCTTCGGGGCCTTTGTGCAGCACCACGCCGGAAACACGGGATTCGCCTTCGAGCATGGTCGGGATCACGCCCCAATCCTTGACGTCGGTGATGCTCAGCGGGTCGTACAGAAACGGGGTAGTCATTGTTTTTCTCCAAAAAAGTCCGTTGGCCCAATGCCGATCAGACACCGCGATCCTTGTGGGAGCGAGCTTGCTCGCGATGGCGCAATAACATTCAATATCAACGTTGACTGACCCGCCGCCATCGCGAGCAAGCTCGCTCCCACAGGTTTCGCCTTTTAACCGTTCAGCATCAGGTTCAAGCCAGCATGTACACGTTGCGCAGGGTTTCGCGGACGTTGCATTCGCCCGTCCAGCCGGCCGGGAACAGCACCAGGGTGTTGGGGCGCACCTCGATCACTTCGCCGTTGTCATGACGGTACGTGGCGTGCCCCGCGATGAAGTGGCACAGCTCGTCCCGGGGAATCGACAACCGCCAGCGCCCGGGGGTGCACACCCACAATCCGCTTTCCGGGCTGTTGTTCGGGCCCTTGAACAGCAAGCGGCCGCTGGAATGCGAGACGCCTTCGACGGCGTCGCTCTGCACGCCCCAGTCCACCAGGTCGGTGCGGCTGCTGACGGCTTCGAGGTACGGCGTGATACCCGCCGTGGTGGATGAATCAGGCATCGTTGAGCACCTTGTCGAGAATTGCAGCCGCGTCTTGCGGCCCCTTGCGCGATTGCATCTGCGCGCTGGTGCGCTGCAGGCGTTGGCGCATCGCCTCGTCGTTGAGGCACGCGTGGAGTTTTTCCGCCAGCTGTTCTTCGCTCCATTCGTAGCGGTCGAGCTTGAAGCCGTGGCCGCTTTCTTCGGCGCGCATGGCGTTGTCGTGGCCGTCCCAGACGTAGGACATGACGATCGCCGGTTTGCCGAAGAACAGGCACTCGGTGAAGCTGTTGTTGCCGCCGTGGTGGATCACCGCGTCGACCTGGGCAATCACCGATGGCTGCGGGAACCAGTTAGAAATCTGCACGTTGTCCGGCAGGTCCGGGTACTCGTCGAGGTGCTCGCCGACGTTGAACAGCGCCCGGTAAGGCAGCTTGCCCACCGCCTCGATCAGACGCTTGAGCAGCTCGACATCGCCGGAACCGAGGCTGCCGAAACTGGCGTACAGCAGCGGCTTGTCGTTGTGGGCGCGAAACTGCGGAATCTCGTAGGGCGTGTCGTGGCGCACGCAACCCTGCAGGTAATGGAAGCGCTCGGCCGGCAATGGGTGGCGCCGGTCGAACTTCACCGCATCCGGGTACAGCAGCAGGTTCATGAACGGCGAGGCTTCAAAGAAGGTACCCAGCGGATACGGCTGCTCGCCATGGGCCTGGAGGAACTGGTTGAAGTCGTCGTGGATCGGCCCGACCACTTCTTCGAAACGCTGGCGGAATAGCGCGTGGCCAGCCTTGTCGTCGATGCTCATGCCCGACAGGTGCGGCGGGATATCCGGGTCTTCGATCTCGTTTTCCGAGCAGGAAATGATCCGCACCCAGGGCTTGCCGTATTGCTTGATCGCCGGGAACAGGATCACGTTGTCGACGCAGATCAGGTCGGGCTTGACCTTGTCCAGCACCGCCGGCAGGTCCTTTTGCGCCCACTTGGCGGTTTCGACGATGGCGGCCCAGCATTCCTTGACGTAGTTGTCGATCTGGTCGAGCGGCGACTTGCGGAAGTTCGGGATGTGGCCGTTGATGAAATCCACCCAGTAGCGGGCCATCTCTTCGGCCGGCATCGGTGCCGACATGTTGACCATGTGCTCTTCAAAACCATAACCGGCGTAGACACCGCTCATGCCCGGGTCGGTGAGGAACACCGCTTTGTGCCCCAGGGCTTCACAGGCCTGGGCGATACCCACTGAGTTCAGGGCCGGGCCGTAGGCGGCTTCGGGGAAGAATGCGATCACTTTCTGTTTCATCGAGTGCTGCTCCTGCCTGGTCTTTTTATTGTTCAGCGCGTCAATACGCGGGCATGCCGGGCCTGCCAGCCCAGCCGGATGGTCGTGTCGATTGCAAAATGGGCGAATTCAAACTGTGAGGACGGCACGCGCACGATCAGCGGCTTGTCGCTGAGGGGGGTCTGCACGTGCAGGTTGGTGTCGAGGCCGTGGTAGGCGACTTCGACGATCTTGCCGCTGACCTGATTGGCGCAATCGCCGCCCTGCTCCGTCAGCACTTGCAGGCGTTCGGGGCGCACCACCACGGCGACGGATTGGCCGCTCACCGAAGGCGCATCGGTTTCGACGCTCAACTCGTGGCCGTTGACCCGCACCGAGTGCGGGCCCGAGCGCACGCCTTCGAGCAGATTGCTGACGCCGATGAAGTTGGCGACAAAACGGCTGTTGGGGTTTTCGTAGAGCTCGGTCGGGCTGCCGCACTGGCAGACCTTGCCGCCATCCAGGACTGCCATGCGGTCGGACATCACCAGGGCTTCTTCCTGGTCGTGGGTGACGATGATGAAGGTGATGCCGCTATCGTGCTGCAGGCGCTTGAGTTCCAGCTGCATCTTTTCCCGCAGCTTTTTGTCGAGGGCGCCCAAGGGCTCGTCGAGCAACAACACCCGCGGACGCTTGACCAGCGCCCGGGCCAATGCCACCCGCTGACGCTGGCCGCCGGAAAGCTGATCGGGCTTGCGCTCGGCCAGCTCACCCAGTTGCGCGGTGTTCAGCACTTCATCGACCCGGCGGCGGATTTCGGATTCCGGCAGGCGCTCCATTTCCAGGCCGTAGGCGATGTTCTTGCGCACGGTCATGTTGGGGAACAGCGCGTAGGACTGGAACATCAGGTTCAGCGGGCGCTTGTTAGCCGGCAGCGGCGAGATGTCGTTGCCGTCCAGGTAGATGCAACCACCGCTGGGGGTCTCGAAACCGGCGAGCATGCGCAGCAGCGTGGTCTTGCCGCAGCCCGACGGACCGAGCAGCGCGAAGAACTCGTTCTCGCGGATGCTCAGCGACACCTCGTTGACCGCCAGGCCGTTGCCATAGGACTTGCTGACCTTATCCAGGATCAGTACCGCGGAAGAATTATTCATGGGTGCGAGGAGCCTTGTTGAGACGCTGCGAAGCCAGCAGCGCGGTGATGCTGACCAGCATCACCAGCGTCGCCAGAGCATTGATTTCCGGGGTGACGCCAAAGCGGATCATGGCGTAGATCTGCATGGGCAACGTGGTCGAGGCCTGGCCGGAGCCGGAGTTGAAAAAGGCGATGATGAATTCGTCCACCGACAGGGTGAACGAGAGCAACCCACCGGCCAGCACACCGGGGAAAATCACCGGCAGCAGTACCCGACGCAAGGTGGTGAACCAGCTCGCGCCCAGGTCGATCGAGGCTTCGAGGATCGAATAGTCAAAGTGCTTGAGCCGCGTGCGCACCACCGCGCAGACGAAGGCAATGTTGAACACCGCGTGGCTGATGATGATCGAGTGCAGCCCCAGGCCGACCTTGAGCAGGTTGAAGAAACTCAACAGCGCAATCGCCAGCACGATGTCGGGGATGATCATCGGCGCCATCAGCAAGGTGTCGACCACCTGGCCTTTGTCGTTGCCCTTGCGGCGCAACTCGATACCCAGCGCCAGGAACGTGCCGAGCACACAGGCAATCAAGGTCGCCGACAAGGCAACGATCAGGGTGTTGAGCGCCGCTGACAGAATCGCCGTGTTGTGCGCCAGTGCCGCGTACCATTTCAGCGATACGCCGCCCCAGGCGGTAGGCAATCCGGACTTGTTGAACGACAGCAGGATCAGCACCAGGATCGGTATATATAAGAAGGCGTACACCAGCCCCAGGTGCGAACCCAGCACGGTGGCGCTGACAGAACGAGACTGACTCATGAGCGCGCCCCTTCTGCACGACGGGCCACCAGGGCCTGGATGAACAACAGGATCAACATGATCGCGATCAGGAAGAAGCTCAGCGCCGCACCGAACGGCCAGTCCCGCGCCGTGAGGAATTGCGAATAAATCAGGTTGCCGACCATCTGCACCTGCTTGCCGCCCAGCAGGTCGGCAGTGATGAAGTTGCCGATGCTCAGCACGAACACAAACACCGCGCCCGCCGCGATACCCGGCACGCTCAGCGGCAGGATGATCCGGCGAAAGGTCATCCAGCCCGAGGCGCCGAGGTCTTTCGAGGCGTCCCACAATTCGTTGTTGATCCGCGACAGCGACGAGAAAATCGCCAGGATCACAAAGGGGATGTAGTTGTAGACCAGCCCCAGCACCACGGACGATTCGGTGTACAGCAGGCTGATGGGTTCGCCGCTGTAGCCGAGCATTTGCAATAGGCGGTTGATCAGGCCTTCGCGGTTGAGCAGGACGATCCAGGCGTAGGTGCGGATCAGGTAATTGCTCCAGAACGGCAGCATCACCAGAAACAGATACACCGCCTGACGCCGCCGTGGCGCACGGGCAATCGCATAGGCCGCCGGGTAGCCGATCAACACCGCGAACACTGTGGCCAGCCCGGCGATCTTCGCCGATTTGAGCAGGATGCCCAGGTACAGCGGATCGAACGCGCGCTGGTAGTTTTCCCAGGTGAACAACCAGTCGATGCCGCCATAGGCGCCACGTTCAACGAAGCTGTAGACCAGCACCAACAGGCACGGAATCACCAGGAACATCAGCAGCCAGCCGAAGCCGGGCGCAAGAAGCCAGGCCGACAGGCGCCTGTCAGCATGCAAAGCACTCATTAACCCTATCCTCCCGCCTCAGGACAGAGGCGGCTTGCGAGTGTGGCGAGGCATGCCGGGCATGCCTCGGATCGACGTGGCGTTAGTTCTGCGCCGCCATGATTTCGGTGACGGCGCGGGTGTAGGCCTTTTGCGTGGTGCCGCCCAGATCGCGCAATTGCTCCATTTTCAGCAGCTCGGCGGGGGCGATGGTCAGGTTGGGGTATTGCTTGAGCAAGTCAGCGGACAACCCGGCCATGGCCGCCTGGTTGGGAACTTTGTAGAGGATGTTTTCAGCGACCCAGGCGTGGTTTTCCCTGGCCAGCATGAAGTTGATGAACTTGAAGGCTTCGTCCTGGTGCTTCGAGCTTTTCAACACGACCATGGTGTCCACCCACAGGTCGGAACCTTCCTTGGGCACCACGAACTTGATCGCCGCGTTGGCCTGGGTGCCGTAGTTGCACCAGCCGTCCCAGGCGTGGGCCATCAGCGATTCGCCGGAGGCCAGCTTGGAGTAGAAGGTGGTGTCGTCGAAGGAGAGAATGCGTTTCTTGGTGGCGATCAGTTGATCGCGAACCGCGGCGATTTGCGCGGGGTCGCTGTCGTTGACCGACCAGCCCTTGGCGAGGAAACCGGCGCCGAGCATCCAGCGGTCGGTGGCGAGCATCGTCACTTTGCCCTTGAGCGCATCGCTCGGATTGAGCAGCTCGTTCCAGCTCTGTGGCGCCGGCGTCACCTTGTCGGAGCGGTAGCAGATGCCGGTAGTGCCCCAGGTGTAAGGCACGGAGAACCGGTTGCCCTGGTCATACTCCAGGTGCGTGGCTTCGGGGTAGAGGTTTTTCAGGTTGGGGACCTTGACCGGATCGATGTCCGCCAGCAGCCCCTGTTTGTGCAGGACTTCGGCGAAAGGCGAGGAGACGAACACCACGTCGTACCCTTCACCACCGGAGGCCATCAGCTTGCCCATGATTTCTTCGTTGGTGGCGTGCAGCGCCTTGTCGACGTCCACACCGCTGGCAGCCTTGAACTTCTCCAGCGCATCCGGGGCCATGTAGCCGTCCCAGATGGAAATCACCATATCTTTCGCACTTGCAGCCTGTGAAGCGATCGCCAGGGAAACGGCCAATCCCACGCACAGAAGATCATTCAGCTTGCTCATAAATACTCACCCGACGATTGTTTATTGTTGTGTTCGAAGGCAGTACGGCAAAACGAGAAACGATTGCTGGTGTTTTTTTTTAGAAATTAGGACCAGTATCAAAAGATGTCAACGCTTTTTTTACGGCCTGACGCTTCGCCGGCGCATGACATAAGATGAGCACCTGAGTCCGACAGCGGATCACAACGAGAAAACACGCTTGAGCACGACAGCCGAAAAAAAACCGCGCACCAATCACCTGGAACTGGCCCGGCGCATCCTCGAGCACACCCAGGAAAGCGGCCTGGTGGCCGGTGACCCGGTGGCCGAACAGGCCCTGGCCCGGACCTTCCAGGTCTCGCGCACGCTGATTCGCGGCGCGCTGAAAGTGCTGCTCGAAGAAAACCTGCTGAGCCATGAAGCGGGCAAGGGTTACACCCTGCTGGCCCCCCCGGCCGGCCAGACCTTCAACGCCGCCCTGCCCCAGGCCGAAGAAGAAGAACTGGCCGCCTCGGTGCTGCGTGACCGCATGGCCGGGCGCCTGGGCGACAGCATCAGCATCAGCGAACTGATGCGCCGCTACGACATCGGCCGGCCGGCGGCGCAAAAGGCCCTGCAGCAACTGAGCGAAAACCAGGCCATCGAGCGCGGCCCCGGCCAGTCCTGGCTGTTTCGCCCGTCACTGAACAGCCTGGCCGCCCTCGAAGAAAGCCTGAAATTCCGCCTGATTCTCGAACCTGAAGCGTTGCTCAGTCCCAGCTTCAACGCCGACCCGCAACGCCTGGCGCTGTTGCGCAGCGCCACCCAAAGCCTGCTCGCCCGCCCCGTGGAAGATTTCGATATCCAACAGTTTCGCGAACTGGACATCAGCTTCCACGAACTGCTGGCCCAGAGCTGCGGCAACCGCTTCATCAGCGACGCCCTGCTCCAGCATCAGGGCCTGCGGCGCCTGCCGAACCTGCTGCCCTCGGTGAGCGTGCACCGCCTGCAAGAGGCCCTGCGCGAACACCTGCAGATCATCGCGCAGATCGAACGCGGGCAGATGGAGATCGCCGCCGACCTGCTGCGCCTGCACCTGCGCCTGAGCGCCGCGCAACGCCCGCAAACCGCCAACCGTGGCATCCCGCAAAGTCATCTGTTCGGGCGTCGCTAACCGACTTGCAAAAAACATGATGATTTTTTTTTGAAAATAAGACAGCATCAAAAACACCTTCAGGAGCGGCGGGTCTGACCCGCCATGGACAGTCCCTCGCCATGCAAAAACAAAAACTGATCGCCCTGTTTCCCGAAGCCAGTTTCGGCGCGGCCTTGAACTGCATTGGTATCGCTCAGTCGCTGCGTGAACTGGGCGCCAGGCCGGTGTTCATCTGCCATGAACATTTCCAGGGGCTGTTCGCCGAATACGGTTTCGACGAATACCCGATTCCGCAAGCGAGCCCGTTGTCGGCGGCGGAACACCAGCACTACTGGGAGCGCTTCATCGAGCGCAGCATTCCCTACTTCGACCAGACCCCGCTGGCACAGATCGACAGCTACGTGGCTCCGGCCTGGGAAGCCATCATCGACACCGCGATCGAAGCGGAAAAACCCTTGCAGCAGTTGCTCGGCCACCTCAAGCCCGACGTGATCGTGCTCGACAACGTGGTGATGTTCCCGGCCATCGCCAACGCCGGTTGCCCCTGGGTGCGAGTGGTGTCCTGCGCCGAAACCGAACTGCCGGATGCCAACGTTCCACCGTACCTGTCCGGGTGCCTGGCCAGCGCCCCCCAGGCCTGCGAACGCTACACCGAGCAGTACCTGAAGGCTGTCGCACCGGCCCATGAACGCTTTTCGCAATTTCTCCTCGGCAACGGCACCGCGCCGTGCCCAGCGGGGCAGTTCCTCACTGACTCGCCATGGCTGAACCTGCTGCTGTCACCGACGCCAGTGCGCTATGCGCGCCAGCAAGCGCTGGACCCGCAGCGCTACGTGTACCTCGACGGTTGCGTACGCCGCGAAGCGCCGTACATCGTCCCGGACTTTCCACGGCACAACGACGCGCCGCTGATCTACCTCAGCTTCGGTAGCCTTGGCGCCGCCGACACCGGAATGATGAAGCGCCTGATCAGCACTATCGAAACCTTGCCGTACCGCTTCCTGGTCAACGTCGGCGCCTACCGCGACATGTACACCACCGTGCCGGACAACGTGTACCTCGACAGCTGGTTTGCCCAGCCGGCGGTGCTCAAGGAATGTCAGTTGTTCATCCACCACGGCGGTAACAACAGCTTCTGTGAAGCGCTGTATTTCGGCTTGCCGTCGCTGATCATTCCCTATTGCTGGGACGGCCACGACAACGCCGCCCGCGCCGAGGAAGTCGGCGTCGGCCGCTACCTGCCGCGCTTTGCCGATCCCCTGGCCGCCCTGCCCGCCGCCCTCGAACAGCTGCTGGCCGACCAAGCGATGAAACAACGCCTCAAATCGTTCAGCGAGCGCATGCAAGCGACCCGCGGCACCGACATTGCCGCCCGCGCGATTCTTGCGCTGCCAGACCTCTAGCCAAAACAACAAAAACCGTCGGGCAACCGAACGCAATCGTCGCTGCCCGACACACCGCCGGAGTTTCAGCATGAATGTCCCATCGCGTCTCGATGCGCTTGACCGTGCCCTGCCTCACCCCTTTTGGCAGGACACCGTTACCCCACCGCCCGCCGCGCCCGCCGTCAGCGGGTCCATGCAGTTCGATCTGGTGGTGGTCGGTGGTGGCTTTACCGGATTGTGGACCGCGCTATTGGCGCGCCAGCGCAACCCCGGGCTGAGCATCGCGATCATCGAGGCACGACGCTGTGGCGGTGAGGCCAGTGGGCGCAATGGTGGTTTCTGCGCGCCGAGCATTTCCCATGGCGTCTCCAACGCACTCAAGCGCTGGCCGAATGAAGCAGAGCAACTGATCCGCCTCGGCCGGCAGAACCTCGACGAACTGGCCGCCGACCTGCAACGCTTCGGCATGCACGTCGAGTTCGAACGCCAGGGCAAGCTCAACGTCGCCAGCCAGCCGTGGCAGGTCGACGGGCTGCGCTCGATGCAGCGCAACTATGCGCGGTTCAACATCGACTGCCAGTGGCTGGAAGGCAGCGATCTGGCACAGAAACTTGATTCACCGGCGTATGCGGCCGGCCTGTTCGAGCCCAATTACGCCCTGCTCAACCCGGCGAAAATGGCCGCTGAATTGCGCCGCATTTGCCTTGAGCAAGGCATTCAACTGTTCGAAAACAGCCCGGTCCTGCAACTGAGCGCGGACAAAGACAACCTGCGCCTGCGTACAGAAAGCGGCGAAGTGACCGCCGGAAAAATCGCCATCGCCACCAACATCGCCCCGCCACTGCTCGGTCATCTGGCATCGAGCGTGATCCCGGTCTACGACTACAGCCTGGTCAGCGAACCCCTGAGCGATGCACAGCTGCAAGCCATCGGCTGGACCGGCCGCTACGGCATCGCCGACGCCGGCAACCAGTTCCACTACCTGCGCAAGACCGCCGACAACCGCATTCTCTGGGCCGGCTTTGATGCCATCTACCATTTCGGCGGGCGCCGCGACGAGGCCCTGACCCAGCGCCCGCAAAGCTTCCAGCGCCTGGCCGAACAATTCCAACAGACCTTCCCGGCCCTGGGCGATATGCGTTTCAGCCATGCCTGGGGCGGCATCATCGACACCTCCGCACGCACCACGATGTTCACCGGATGCGAGCACCAGGGCCGCGTCGCCTATGCCTTGGGCTTCACCGGGCAAGGGGTGTCCGCCAGCCGCTTCGCCGCGCTGAACATGCTCGACCTGCTGGCCGGCGAGCGCACCGAACGTACCGAACTGCTGATGACGTCCAAGGCGCCGTTCCGCTTTCCGCCCGAACCCTTGCGTTATGTCGGCGTGAAACTGGCCCAGCGTTCACTGGCGCGGGAAGACCGCGACGGTCACCGCGACCTGCTGCTCAAGACCTTCGATGCCTTTGGCATCGGTTTCGATTCCTGATCCGGAGACCACCATGTCCACAGCCCTGCCCCGGCACGTCATCGACTTCGCCAGCGACCTTGCTCCCCGTGAAACTGAAATCAACGACCCGGCCGTGGTTGACGCGCCTTACCGCAGCAAGAGTTGGCGGCACTTTGTGCAGCCCGGAAAAAACGCCGTGGCCGGCATCTGGGAGGCGGGACCGCACCGCGAGCGCTGTCAGTGCGATTACGACGAGCTGTGTCACATCCTTGAAGGCAGCGTGCGCCTGACCGATGCCGAGGGCGTCGCGCGCACGTTCGGCCCCGGTGATTCCTTCGTGGTCGCCAGCGGATTCAACGGCACCTGGGAAAACCTCACGACGGTGCGCAAGGTCTACTTCATTCTCGGCTAAACGGCCCCGACCGCTACGTCAGGCTGCTGACGTACCTGATTGCGCCCGTTGCGCTTGGCCTGGTACAGCGCATCGTCGGCGCGGGTCAGCAGGCTTTCCGGTGTGTCGCCAGTTTGCGCATGGGCCACGCCAAACGATGCGGTGATGGTGTCCAGCACCGTGTCGGTGCCCCGGGCCTTGACCCGCAGCGACTGGATTTTCAGGCGCAGGCGCTCGGCAAAAGCGCCCGCGGCCGCCATATCCGGGCAATCCTTGAGCACCACGCAGAACTCCTCGCCGCCATAACGCGCCGCGAACGCTTCTTCGGGCAGCGAATCGCGCAACACCCGGGCGACATGCTGCAGCACGCGGTCACCCAAGGGATGGCCGTACTGGTCGTTGAACTGCTTGAAGTGATCGATATCCAGCATCACCAGCGCCACACCCGTCGCCACGTTGCCCATGGCCTGTTCAAGCTGGCGGTTGAAGGTGGAGCGGTTGAGCAATTCGGTCAGGCCATCGAGGGTCGCCGCCAGTTGGGCGCGTTCGAGTTTGTCCCGCAGGCTTTTGATTTCATGCTGCGCCGACTGCAACTGGGCGAGGAAATGCTCCTGCTGCCCCTGCATCAGCCGAGTGCTTTGTTGCAGCTGGATCAGGATGCTCGGCAAGCGCTCGTCGGCGGGTTCTTCGAGCATCTGCAGGTATTGGCCAAGGCTGGCCTGGAAGTTCTGGTTGCCTTGCACGCTGCGCGACACATCGCGCTCCATGTCGTCGACCAGGTTGATCGCATCCTGCTGCCCGGAGCGGGCATCCGCCAGTTCATCGCGGATGATGTACTCGCGAAACAGCTTGGTGGCGGACTCCGGCGGAAAATAGTCAAAGTCGTTGACCACCCGGTCCAGTTGCCGGTTGAGCTCCGGCTCCTGGCCCTTGCTGTAGGTGTACCAGAGCGCGTAATGCACCGGGTTGGGCGGAATGTTGTGACGAACCATCAGCGGCACTGCCTGCTTGAGCAATGCCGCGGCCTCGCGGGAGTCTTCCGGATACAGCGCTAGAACAGTCGCTCGCGTGTCTGATTGGCTCATGGTTTCACTGTGATTGTTATCATTGGCGTTTGGCAAACTCGCTGAGCATAGCGATACGCCCGGCAAACGACCATCCCGATTTACACAATCATTTCAACCCGGTGTGCCCGAGGTATTGCACCCAGCTTTTTTGTGGGAGCGAGCCTGCTCCGGGCGGCGTTCCGACGATGGCGGTGTATCAACCAACGACGATGTTGGATTTGATGGCCTCATCGCGAGCAAGCTCGCTCCCACAGGGGCTCTGCGTTTTAACTGATCACCATCACCACTGCGCGAGGGCGGCAAAGCTTGCACCCGAGGTATTGCACCAGGCTTTTTTGTGGGAGCGAGCTTGCTCGCGATGGCGGTGCATCAGTCAACGAAGATGTTGGATCTGATGGCCTCATCGCGAGCAAGCTCGCTCCCACAGGGTCCTGTGTTTTAACTGACTGCCATCACCACTGCGCGAAGGCGGCAAAGTTTGAACCCGAGGTTTTGCACCAGGCTTTTTTGTGGGAGCGAGCTTGCTCGCGATGGCAGTGCATCAGTCAACGAAGATGTTGAAGCTGATGGCCTCATCGCGAGCAAGCTCGCTCCTACAGGGGTTATGCGGTGCCTGTGTCAGCGCGCAGCCCAGGCATTGAAGCGCTGTTCAAGCTCTTCGCCATGGTCGACCCAGAACTCCGCGTCCACGGCCCGCGCACCGGCCAGGTTGGCCTCGGCGGTCGGCAGTTGCTCCTGCACGGCCTTGGGCAGCAATGGCAGGGTCTGGCGATGCACCGGCCCGTAGGGGATGGTTTCGGAGAAGACTTTTTGCGTCTGCGGCTGGCTGGCAAATGCAATGAAATTTTCCGCCAATGCCTTGTTCGGCGTGCCTTTGACCACCGCCCAGTATTCCGGGTCGTACAGGCTCTGCGGCCAGACGATGCTCAGCTTCATGCCTTCCTTCTGCGCCGAGGCAATCCGGCCGTTGTAGGCCGCGCTCATCACCACGTCCCCGGCCACCAGCCATTGCGCTGGCTGGGCGCCCGCCTCCCACCACTGGATGTTCGGCTTGATCTGGTCGAGCTTGGCAAAGGCCCGCGTCACGCCTTGCGGGGTGTTCAAGACCTTGTACACATCGTCCGCCTTGACCCCGTCGGCCAGCAAGGCGATTTCCAGGGTGTACTTGGCGCTCTTGCGCAGGCCGCGCTTGCCCGGGAAGTCGGCGACGTTCCAGAAGTCTGCCCAGGACTGCGGCGCCTTGGCCTGCTTGCTCTGGTCGTAGGCCATGACCATCGACCAGACGTAAGTGGCCACCCCGCACTCGGTCAGCGCACCGGGCACAAAGTTCGCCGAGTCACCGAAGCGTCCTTGATCGAGCTTCTCGAACAGGCCCTCCTCGCAGCCGCGCAGCAGCTCGGGGCTTTCGACTTCTACCACGTCCCAACTGGTGTGACCGGCGGAGACCATGGCCTTGATCTTCGACAGCTCGCCGTTGTACTCACCGGCGATGATGTTGCCCGCGCCACTGGCGTTGAAGGGCTGGAAATAGGCCTTATCCTGGGCCTGTTTGGTAGCACCACCGAAGGAAATCACGGTGAGGTCCTGGGGGGCCGCCCACACACTGGCACTGAGCAACGCCAGGGCAAACGGAACACTGCAACGCAAGGATCTGGACATGGATCGCTTCCTCGGGGCTTGTCGGCCCGTTGTTGTTATGGGTGTTCGGATTCACTCAAGTAAGCCGCCAGGCGATCCATCAAGCGGTCACAGGCCGCCATCTGGACAACGCTGACAAATTCATCGGGCTTGTGCCCCTGGTCCATGCTGCCGGGACCGCAGACCACCGAAGGAATGCCGGCCTGATCGAACAGCCCGCCTTCGGTGCCAAAGGCCACGGTGCTGAACGCGTCGCTGCCGCACAGTTGGGCAATCAGCCGGGCCGCCGCGCTGTCGACGGGTGTCGCAAGGCCGGGGTAGGCGGAAATTTTTTCAAAGCGGATAGCGGTATCGGTGTCCACGGCCTGCATGGCCGGCAGCAGCGTCTGCTCGGCGTAGTCCTGCAGTTCGTCGACGACCACTTGCGGGGCGAAGTCGGGCAAGGCGCGGATCTCGAAATCGAAACGGCAGTCCGCTGGCACGATGTTCAGCGCCGTACCGCCCTGGATCACTCCGACCTGCACGGTCGAGAACGCCGGATCGAAGCGCTTGTCGTGCAAAGTTGGCCGGGCCAGGGTGGCACCGATGTCGCCCAGCCGACCGATCAGGCGCGCGGCCTGCTCGATGGCATTGACCCCGTAAGGCGCGTAGGCCGAATGGCAAGCGGCACCGCGCACGTGGCAACGCATCGCGAGTTTGCCTTTGTGGCCGAGCACCGGCTTGAGTTCGGTCGGCTCGCCAATCAGGCACAAGGCCGGAGCCGGGATGCGCTGGGGCAGCACTTCCAGCAAACCGCGCACACCAAGGCAGCCGACCTCTTCGTCATAGGAAAACGCCAAATGCACCGGGCGCTTCAAAGGGCTGGAGAGAAACATCGGCACTGCCGCCAGCACCGAAGCCAGATAGCCCTTCATGTCCGCGGTGCCACGGCCGTAAAGCTTGCCATTCGCCTCGCTCAGGCTGAATGGTTCGACCGTCCAGGCCTGGCCGTCCACCGGCACCACGTCGGAGTGCCCGGACAGCACGATGCCGCCGGCCACACGCGGGCCGACCGTGGCTAACAGATTGGCCTTGGTTCGCTCGGCGTTGTAGATCAGTTCGCAATCCACGCCCAGTTCGTGCAGATAGTCACGCACGAACTCGATCAGCTCCAGGTTCGAATCGCGGCTGACCGTGGCGAACCCGATCAATCGCGCGAGCATGGCGCGGCTGCGCAACTCACTCATCGCCGGGCACTCCATAGGCGGGGGCCAGGGTCGGATTGAGGGCACGGGTCAGATAATCCTGAAGTTGCGGCTCGTAGGCCGCCCACAGTTTGCCCAGCTCGCCGATCGGGTTTTCATCCGCCCAATCCACCCGCAGGTCGACCATCGGCCAGGTCAGGTCACCGACCACCGACAGCGCCGCCGAGTGCACCGCGCCGGCTTCGCCACCGGCATCCTGCCCGGCCTGCAACGCGTTCATCAGCCGGGTGGCGAGGCAGCCTTCGCTGTTTTCGAACGCTGCGACCATGGCCTCGATCACCCCACTGTTGGCCAGCAGGTTACCGGCCGCCACGCATTGGTCACCGGCCACCGCATTATTGATGCCCAGGGCATGGTTGCCGCTGAACACCGCCGTGCGCCCATGGGCATCGACCACCGCCACCTGCCGATACTGGCTGTAGCCGTTGCGGGTCAACGAGTGGTCCAGCGCCTGGGGCGGCGCCGAGCCGCCTGCCAGTTCATCGAGGATCTGCGGGCCGAGGGCCGGCAGCGTGATGTTCTGGCTCGACACCGCGCCGACACCGGCACGCAGCCACGGGCAACGCGCACCGACGGCGATGCTCGAAGAGCTGATGGCAATGCCCAGCTGACCGGTCTCGGCGCAGCGACCCACGATGGAAAAAGTCATGGCGAATTCCTTATTCAGGGATGACAGCGATCACGTCGATTTCCATCAACCACTGAGGCTGGCCGAGGGCACTGACCACCAGGCCAGTGGAAATCGGGAACACGCCCTTGAGCCACTTGCCGACCTCCTGGTACACCGGCTCGCGGTAGCGCGGGTCGATCAGGTAGGTGGTGGTCTTGACGATGTGGCTCAGGTCGCTGCCCGCCTCTTCGAGCAGTTGCTTGACGTTGCGCATGGCCTGCTCGGCCTGGGCACGCGGATCGCCGAGGCCTACCAATTGACCGTTGAAATCGGTGCCGACCTGACCACGCACATACACGGTGTTGCCGGCACGCACGGCCTGGCACAAATCGTTGTCCAGCGTCTGGTTCGGGTAGGTGTCTTTGGTGTTGAACATGCGGATGCGGGTATGAGTAGGCATTAACGAACTCCCATGAGGCTGGCTTTCTGAAGAGGTGCAGGGGCGGCTTCGGCTTGACGCTGGGTCGCATCCCGATAGTTGAGATAGGTGTGCTGCTTAATGATGTGATCGGCGATGTGCTTGGCGTCGTGCCAGACGCCCCAGATAAACGCGGAGCCGCGACGGGACTGCCAAGGCAACCCGACGAAATACACCCCCGGCTCGGCCGACACGCCGCGCTGGTGCAGGGGTTTGCCGTTTTCCTTGAAGGCATCGACCTTCAGCCAGCTGTAGTCGGTGGAGTAGCCGGTGGCCCAGATGATGGTGGTGACGCCGGCCTTGAGCAGGTCCAGCTCCAGGATTGGATTCGTCACGCAGTCCGGGTCCGCCAGCATGGCCCGGGCTTCGGGTTCCAGCGGCAGGTCCAGGCCGTTGCGTTCGATGTAGGCGTCGGCCTTGTCGAGCAGCGCCAGGTAGTTTTCATCGCCACGCTGGATGTTGTCGGCGAGGTTATTCTCGAAACTCACCACAGCGCCGTTGAACGCCTGGGTCAGGCCGACCAGGGTCATGCCCTGGTGAGCCAGGCGGCGGAAGTCCACGGTGTGGCCGCCACGGGCACCGCTCACGGCGATGGTCACGTGCTCTTTACCGGGCTGCATGGCTTCGGCATCCCACTCGCCCAACACCCCCAGCCACCAGCAGAAATCACGGTTGCGATAGGCACGGGGCGGACGATCGTGGGCGCCCACCGACAGGTAGACCTGCTTGCCGGAACGTTGCAGTTCATCGGCGATCTGCACCCCCGAGGAACCGGCGCCCACCACCAGCACCGCGCCTTCGGCCAGTTGCTGCGGGTTGTAGTACTGGGCGGAGTGAATCTGGGTGATGCCGGCGATTTCGGGGGCAATCGGCGGAATGGCCGGACGCTGGAACGGACCGGTGGCGACCACCACATGCCGGGCTTCGATCACGCCGTCGGAAGTTTCAACGGTGAAACCGGGACGGTCGATGTTACGTTCGACTTTCTTCACATCCACGCCGGTACGGATCGGCGCGTTGAACTTCTTGGCATAGGCTTCGAAGTACGCAGCCACCTGCTCTTTCCCGGCGAAGGCATCCGGGTCCAGACCGTCGAACTCCAACCCCGGGAAACGGTCGTGCCAGGCCGGGCCGTTGGCTACCAGCGAATCCCAGCGACCGGTGCGCCAGGCTTCGGCGATACGATTGCGCTCCACAACGAGGTGAGGCACACCGAGCTTGCTCAGGTGTTCACTCATGGCCACGCCGGCCTGGCCGGCGCCAACAACAAGCGTATCAATTTCGGTTTTATCAACTGTCATGGCTGTGCACTTCTGAAAGGTGGTTTGATTCAGGTCGGTCATGGCTGCCGCCTCGATTCTGATCACTGTTGTTCTTCTGCTTCGGCTATCGGTGTCAGGGTGTTGGCCGCATTCTGTTCGGAGCCGGGAAATAGCGAAATTATGTTTTTTGTGGTCGCTGGCGAGGAAAAAGCGTCGAGGTGACCGACTGGCCGTGCAAGGTTGCGGTCGACCCGATCCCGGCCTATGGTCCAAGCGATGCATTGCCCGCGACCGGCGCGAAGACCCGGCGCGGATTGCTGTCCATCCAGTGCGGATTTACGCAAGGAGTGATGACATGCCCGACAATTCCCGTCCTGCCGTGCTCGAACTGATCGGCAATACACCTCTGGTGCGCGTCAGCCGTTTCGATACCGGCCCCTGCACCCTGTTTCTCAAACTCGAATCCCAGAACCCCGGCGGCTCGATCAAGGACCGCATCGGTCTGGCCATGATCGATACCGCCGAACGCGATGGTCGCCTCAGGCCCGGCGGCACCATCGTCGAAGCCACCGCCGGCAACACTGGCCTGGGCCTGGCCCTGGTCGGTCGCGCCAAGGGCTACCGCGTGGTGCTGGTGGTGCCGGACAAGATGTCCACCGAGAAGGTCTTGCACCTCAAGGCCATGGGCGCCGAGGTGCACATAACCCGCTCCGACGTCGGCAAGGGCCATCCCGAGTACTACCAGGACGTCGCTGCGCGGCTGGCGGCGGAAATTCCCGATGCGTTCTTCGCCGACCAGTTCAACAACCCGGCCAACCCGCTGGCCCACGAATGCAGCACCGCGCCGGAGATCTGGGCGCAAACCCAGCATGATGTGGACGCCATCGTCGTCGGCGTCGGTTCGGCCGGCACCCTCACCGGCCTGACCCGCTTCTTCAAACGGGTGCAGCCGGACCTGGAAATGGTCCTGGCCGACCCGGTGGGTTCGGTGATGGCTGAATACAGCCGCGGCGGCACCCTCCCCACCCCCGGTTCCTGGGCGGTGGAAGGCATTGGCGAAGACTTCATTCCGTCGATTGCCGATCTGTCGAGCGTGCGCCACGCCTATTCGATCAGCGACGAAGAAAGCTTCGACCATGCCCGCCAACTGCTGCGTGCCGAAGGTATTCTCGGTGGCTCGTCGACCGGCACCTTGCTGGCGGCGGCGTTGCGTTACTGCCGCGAACAGACCCAGCCGAAACGGGTGGTGAGCTTCGTCTGCGACACCGGGACGCGTTACCTGTCGAAGGTCTACAACGACCAGTGGATGAACGATCAGGGCCTGCTGCAACGCAAGCACTACGGCGACCTGCGCGACCTGATCGCGCGGCGCTTCGAGGATGGCCGGGTGATCAGCGTCGGCCCGGATGACACGCTACTGACGGCTTTTCAACGCATGCGCCTGGCGGATGTCTCGCAGCTACCAGTGCTGGTGAACGGCAAACAACTGGTCGGCGTGATCGACGAATCCGACATCCTGCTGGGCGTGCACGAAGACGTTGCGCACTTTCGCAAGGCCGTCTCCAGCGCCATGACCGACAAACTGCAAACCCTGTCCCCCGATGCCACCCTGGCCGAGCTGGAAGCCGAGCTGGGCCGTGGGCTGGTGGCGATCATCCAGGACGCCTCGGGCTTCCACGGCCTGATTACCCGAACCGACATGCTCAACCATTTGCGGAGATCCCTGCCATGAGTCAACAGGACAAAAACACCCCGCCACAGGGCTTCGCCACCCGGGTGATCCACGCCGGGCAAGCGCCGGACCCATCCACCGGGGCGTTGATGCCGCCGATCTACGCCAACTCCACCTACCTGCAACAGAGCCCCGGGGTGCACAAAGGCCTGGACTACGGGCGTTCGCACAACCCGACGCGCTGGGCGCTGGAGCGCTGCGTGGCCGACCTCGAAGGCGGCACCCGGGGCTTTGCCTTCGCCTCGGGGCTGGCGACCATTTCCACGGTGCTCGAACTGCTCGACGCCGGCTCGCACATCGTCTCGGGCAACGACCTGTACGGCGGCACCTTCCGCCTGTTCGACAAGGTACGCCAGCGCAGCGCCGGGCACCGCTTCAGCTTCGTCGACCTGACCGACCTGGCGGCGTTCGAGGCCTCCCTGCAAGACGACACTCGCATGGTCATGGTCGAGACACCGAGCAATCCGCTGTTGCGCCTCACGGACCTGGCCGCCATCGCCCGCACCTGCCGCGCCCGCGGCATCATCTGCGTGGCCGACAACACCTTCGCCAGCCCGTGGATCCAGCGCCCGCTGGAACTGGGTTTCGACATCGTGCTGCACTCGACCACCAAGTACCTCAACGGTCACTCCGACGTGATCGGCGGCATCGCCGTGGTCGGGCAGAACGCCGAACTGGCCGAACGCCTGGGCTTCCTGCAAAACGCCGTCGGCGCCATCGCCGGCCCCTTCGATGCCTTCCTCACCCTGCGCGGCGTGAAGACCCTGGCCCTGCGCATGGAACGGCATTGCAGCAACGCACTGGACCTGGCGCAGTGGCTGGAGCGCCAACCGCAAGTCTCACGGGTCTACTACCCCGGCCTGCCGTCGCACCCGCAGCACGAACTGGCCCAACGGCAAATGCGCGGTTTCGGCGGGATGATCTCCCTCGACCTCAACAGCGACCTGGCCGGCGCCAAACGCTTCCTTGAAAGCGTGCAGATCTTCGCCCTGGCCGAAAGCCTGGGCGGCGTGGAAAGCCTGATCGAACACCCGGCGATCATGACCCACGCCACCATCCCGCCCGATACCCGCGCAGAACTGGGGATTGGTGATGGGTTGGTGCGGTTGTCGGTGGGGGTCGAGGATGTGGAGGATTTGCGGGCGGATCTGGCACAGGCGTTGGCAAGGATGTAAATCACCGGAGTCGTGGGACACACAAAACCTGTGGGAGCGAGCTTGCTCGCGATGGCGGTGGATCAGTCGGCAATGATGCAGACTGACGCTCCGCCATCGTCGGAACGCCGCCCGGAGCAAGATCGCCTACAGGGTCAAGGATTCGTCCATGGTGTAGCCAGTGCCAGCGTGATGAGGTAGCGCTCTTCCGTGGGACGCTTTTTGTCCTTGAAACGATGAACCACCAGCATCACTTGATACTTGTCTTGCGCATGCCAATAGGAGGTGCCGCCCTTGTTCACATCGCGCAATTGGGCTCGCCATTGCGGCGTGTCGGCGAACGATGGGTAGTCCTTGAGCCGAATGGCTGTCCAGCCTGTGTTGCGCAGCTGGTCTTGCAAATCCAGTACGACCTTGAGGGTGTCGTCGAGCAGTAGTGGCTCGATTTGTGGAGACATGCGGACGCTCCTCACCTTCTCGTCAGTAAAACTCACGGTAAAGAAGCGGGCCAAAGGGGTTACAAATCCGTATTGAGGATCTACGAAACGCAGGCGGGCATCAGACTTGGGAACGTTGAACCATGAGTGGCCCGGTATGGCGGGGCCAATGCTCGCGCTGGAGCGCTGGCGCATGGTCTCGTATGGCTCACCAATCACTAAGGCGATTTCTGGTTCATCCGACAGGGCTTGAATCGCCGCTGCTGTCAGGAGGGCCGCGACTGCCAGCATCAATAAGCAGCGGCACCAGCCCACACGATGCAGCAGGCTCATCGCACACCCCCACCCACGGCGATCTCCCGAATCGACTGCTCAATCTGGTCGCGCTGGTCGCTTTGCAGCAGTTCGTCAAACTGCGCCGCGGCTTTAAGCACGAAGGCCATGCGCCGCTCGACGTCAGCCAGGTCGGCGAAGGGAAAGTTGCTAAAACCAACGGTGCGCCCGTCCTCGACGGGACGGCACTGACTGGCCAGGGTCAGTTCTATGGCCTGAGCAGCCCCGGAAGGAAGGTTGGTGACGTAGGAGAAATGGTTACCGCGCAGCAACCATTTCAGTCCAGTGTCGTTGTACATCGCCGGTTGCAGGATATTGACCTGTTCGTGTTCGGCAAGAAGCGCGACACTTTCCGCGATATTGCCAGTATCAATCGCCTCGAAGGCCAGGAGGACTTCCTTGTGGTCAGTCCCGAACTTCAGCGCTTCCTGCCCGATCGGCCACAGCACCGGATGCTCACCAGTGCCATAGATGTTCTTCCGTGAATCCAGACAAGCCTTCAGCGCCTGCAACCCCCGCTCCGCATAAAACACATGCAACGGATACACATCCAGGAACAGCGTGGTATTGCCCATCGCCAGCATCTCGTGCACGAACCGGTACATCCGTTGCGCGAGGGGCAACGCACTGTCGACTCCCCAATGGGTGAAGCCCCACACCGGGTTGTCGCGGTTGGCCTGTTCGTAGTCGCGCTGGCGCTGTTCAAATTCCCGTATTGTCGCGCGCTTTTCCCGCTCGCTGGGGCTGAGCAAACCCACCAGCCCTTGCCTGGCGCTGTCCCTCAACTGCTGCATCGTCTCTTCTTCAGTCTGCATCTTGTCGATCGACTCCGCCGCGTGCAGCAGGCCGCAGCCCACCTGCTTGGAGGCAAAGGCCGCAAGGCCGGCCCACTGGAAACGCGGGTCGTGGCGCCACAGCTGGGCGTAGGCGGCGTTGATCGCCTTGTTGCGCGCTTTCGGGTCGGTGATCAGCTGGCCGCCCGGCGCCACGACGTTTTCGACCCGTTGCTGGTAGCCGCGCCAGAGGCTCTCGCAGGCCGTTCCCGGCCGTTCGCTGAAGGTCGGCGTGGCAGTTTTCGCTGTCGAAGCCGACCCGGACCGGCGAGCCGTGACCGGATGGCCGGGGGCAGGAGCTGTCGCGGGTTGCGGGACGGCCATGGCGGCGGGGGGCGCTGAAGTCACCTTCGAGATATAACTGGTGATAAAAATCGAAGGCTCCAGCGTGGCTTTGCAGGGACAACTGCTAGCACTGTCCAATGAACCGGCCACGAGCCTGCCGTGACTGTCCATGAATGAAACGCCACCCACGATTTCGTAGGTTTCGTTGTCCTTGCCGCAGGACACCCGGTCCCCTGCACGCGCATGGGCGAAGCCAAACATCGTGATGCGGGTATCGCCCTCAAGCACCTCGCCGCCGCAGCTGGTCTTGTCGCCCTTGCGAATGAAATATCCCTTTGCCATTGCCCTAACTCCTTTCTTTTCGCGACTTGGGCGGGCCGCTCCAGTGCGCCCGCCAGCAAGCAAATTGCGCCTGCTCACGAGTGAACGAGCAGGCATGGCAAAGTGCGGCGCACAGGGTTAACGCAGAGGAAATAAACTTAAATGGGACGTTTCCGAGATACGCGTAGGAAATGGAGAATCAATCACCTTCTGCTACGGTCTTCTGGCGAAAAGCGGGTAGGAAACCGAATTTTCCCACCCCGCACGCATCATCGTTAACGTGCACCGTCGGAGCGCCGCCCGGAGCAAGCTCGCTCCTACAGGTTTTGCTGGTCTAGTACGCAAGAGTCCCTATAATCGCGGCGTTTTCGTCTACCCTCACGAAGCGTCGTGCAGCAATCAGCTTGTGCGGGGCGCATCGACATTTTTCCGCTATTGAACCGGAGAACTTCCATGCTCAAACGTACCCTGGCATTGGCCGTCGGCCTGACCCTGTCCTTTTCCACCCTGCTGGCACAGGCCGCCGACACCCTCAAGGTCAGCGCCATCCCCGACGAAGCCCCCACCGAATTGCAGCGCAAGTTCAAGCCCCTGGGCGAGTACCTGGAGAAGCAACTGGGCATGAAGGTCGAGTTCGTACCGGTGTCCGACTACCCGGCGGTGGTCGAGGCCCTGGCCACAGACCGTATTGACATGGCCTGGCTGGGCGGCTTCACCTTCGTGCAGGCGCGGCTGAAAACCGGCAATGCCATTCCATTGGTACAGCGTGAGCAGGACGCCCAGTTCACCAGCAAATTCATCACCGCCGACCCGGCCGTCAAGTCGCTGGCCGACCTCAAGGGCAAGTCGTTCGCCTTCGGTTCGGTCTCGTCGACGTCGGGCAGTTTGATGCCGCGCTATTTCATGCTGCAGGACGGCATCAAGCCTGAAACTTACTTCAGCCGTGTCGGTTACTCCGGCGCCCACGACGCCACCGTCGCCTGGGTTCAGGCTGGCAAAGTGGACGCCGGCGTGCTCAATGCCAGTGTCTGGGAAAAACTGGTCAAGGCCGGCAAGGTCGACACCGACAAGGTCAAGGTCTTCGCCACCACGCCGGCCTACTTCGACTACAACTGGACCGTGCGCGGCACCCTCGACCCGGCCCTCGCCGAGAAGATCAAGGTGGCCTTCCTCGCGCTCGACCCGGCAAAACCTGAAGACAAGGCCATTCTGGACCTGCAAGCCGCCAGCCGTTTCATCGAGACCAAGCCTGAGAACTACAAGGGCATCGAGGAAGCCGCGCGCGCTGCCGACCTGCTGAAATGACCTTGCACCTGAACCGGGTCAGCCTGACTCACGGCAACGGCGTACGTGCGCTGCATGAGGTCGACCTGCACATCGCTGCCGGTGAGCAGGTCGCGATCATCGGTCCGTCCGGCGCTGGCAAGTCGAGCCTGCTCAATGTGCTGGCCACCGCCCTGCGCCCGGACAACGGCGCGGTCGAGGTACTCGGCGAGCACGCCTGGCAGCTTGGGGCCCATCGGCGTCAGCAGCTGCGGGCGCGCATCGGCCTGGTGCACCAGGCGCCACCCCTGCCACCGCGGCAACGGGTGGTCACGGCGGTGCTGGCCGGAAAGCTGGGCCAGTGGGGCTTTGCCAAAAGCCTGCTGAGCCTGCTGCATCCGGTGGATGTTCCCGGAGCGCGGGCGGCACTGGCCAAACTGGACCTGGGAGACAAGCTGTTCGCCCAGTGCCAGCAATTGTCCGGCGGCCAACTGCAGCGCGTGGGCATTGCCCGGGTGCTGTACCAGGCGCCCGAAGTGCTGCTGGCCGATGAGCCGGTGTCGGCGATGGACCCGGTGCTGGCCGGGCACACCTTGTCGATCCTCTGCCGCCACGCCCGGGAACACAAGGTGACCCTGGTCGCCAGCCTGCATGCGGTGGACCTGGCCCTGGCGCACTTTTCACGCATCATCGGTTTGCGCGAAGGCCAGGTCCTGTTCGACCTTCCCGCCAGCGACGTCGACCACGATTTGCTCGACAAGCTCTACGCCAACGAACAATTGCTATCGCCGCCCGTTCCGGTGGCGCCCTTGAGCCTGCAGATTCCCCGATGCTGACGCGCGATACACGAGACCCGGCCACCCTGCCCCGCCTGCTGCTCAGTCTGTTGGCGCTTGCCCTGCTGTGGCCCGGTATTCATTTCAGCGAACTGGATCTGGGTGTGCTGCTCCAGGCCGACAGCCAGAGTGAGATGGGCCGGTTTGTCTCAGCCTTCTGGCCACCGGCCCATGACGAAGAGTTCCTCCAGCTACTGTGGCAAGCCACGCTGCAAACCCTGGCCATCGCCACCGCCGGCATGGCCCTGGCCTTGATGTTGGCCGTGCCCGCCAGCTTGTTGGCCAGCCGGGCGCTGTCGTTGTCCGCCGCCTCTCGCAGCGGTCGCCCGAGCGCCTTGGGCCGACTGTTGCGCTGGCCGGTGCGCGGGCTGCTGATCTTCCTGCGCAGCGTGCCGGAAATCGTCTGGGCCCTGCTGTTCGTGCGCGCCGTCGGCCTTGGCCCGACGGCCGGGGTGCTGGCGATTGCCATCACCTACAGCGGCATGCTGGGCAAGGTCTACGCGGAAATCTTCGAATCCGTCGACCAGCGTCCCGCCCACTCACTGCTGCAAGCCGGCAGCGGCCGGTTGGCGGCGTTCTGCTACGGCATCCTGCCCAATGTCGCGGCGGAGTTGCTGTCGTACACCGTATATCGCTGGGAGTGCGCGATCCGCGCCTCGGTGGTGATGGGCTTCGTCGGTGCCGGCGGGCTGGGCCAGCAGATCGACCTGTCGTTGCGCATGTTCGCCGGCGGTGAAGTGGCGAGCATGTTGCTGACCTTTTTCGTCCTGGTGCTGTTCGCCGACCAAATCAGCCGCCTGTTGCGCTGGAGGTTCGCATGAATCGCCTGATCAACCTGCTGCTGATCCTGTGCATTGGCGCAGCGGTCGTCGCTTCATTCCGCTATCTGGGCATCGACCTCGGCGAACTGACGGGCAGCGGCAACCTGAAGCAGATGAGCGCCTACGTGCTGCGTTTTCTCAGCCCCGACCTGAGCGCCGGCCATCTGCAAGCCATCGGCCGTGGCGCCGTGGAAACCATGGCCATGTCGGCCCTCGGCACCCTGCTCGCGGCGGTATTCGGCCTGGTGCTGGCACTGCCGGCGGCCGGGCGTTTCGGCTGGCCGTTGCAGAGTGCGTCGCGCCTGGTGCTGAACGCCCTGCGCGCCATTCCCGAACTGGTGTGGGCCGCGCTGATGGTGCTCGCCGCCGGACTCGGCCCCAACGCCGGCACCCTGGCACTGGCCATGCACACCACCGGGGTGCTGGGCCGATTGTTCGCCGAAGCACTGGAAAACACCCCGCCGCAACCCGCCGAAGCCATCCGATTGCAGGGCGGCAACGTCGTCTGGGCCTTCTGCTACGGCACCCTGCCCAACCTGTTTCCGCAGCTGTTGGCGTACATCCTGTACCGCTGGGAAAACAACATCCGCATGGCTAGCGTGCTCGGTTTTGTTGGTGCTGGGGGGTTGGGGCAGATGCTTTATGTCAGCCTCAGCCTGTTTCAGGAGGCTCAGGCCAGTACGGTGATTTTGGCGATGTTGGTGCTGGTGTTTGCGGTTGATGGGTTGAGTAGTTGGAGTCGGCAGCGGTGGGTTAAGGCTTGATGAGGGATTGGATGGATTTGGTCAGCTGATTGCATTCGAGCTGAGCGAGCATTTGGATGGAGTTGACTAGCGCGTTTTATGGGTATGACCGGCAGAAAACGACCCAAAGCTGCCGGTCAGCAAAGGCTAAAATTGACCGATTGCCGCCCCTCATCGATCGTAACGAACCACTCCCCCTCATCTTCGTCACACCACTGCCGCTTCAATCGTTCTGGAACGCCAGGCATAAGCCAACACCATCAGCAGCCCCAGAGCAGCCATTGCCGCTCCGGCCAGGGAAATCGCCGGATAACCCAGACCGCCGTTGATCACCGCTCCGCCCAGTGCTGCGCCAATCGCGTTGCCAAAATTGAAGGCGCCAATGTTCACCGCAGAGGCAAGATTGGGCGCGTCCTTCGCTGCTTCCATGACGCGCATCTGTAGCGGCGGCACCAGGGCGAAGCTGGCGATACCCCATATCAGGATGGCAACGGCGGCCGGCAGCGGCCAACGCATCAGAACGGTAAACGCCAGCAAGACGAAAATCAGCACGCTCAGCGAAACGATCAGGGTGCGATCTATCGAGCGGTCGGCGGCCTTGCCGCCCCACATGTTGCCCAGCGTCAACCCCACACCGAACAGCACCAGCATGGCGGTGATGTAGGCGGTGGACGCATGGGTCTCGCTGCTGAGGATCGGCGCGATGTAGGTGAAGACGGTAAACATTGCGCTCGATCCGACTACGGTCAGGGCCAACGCGCCCAGCACCGGACCACGCCCCAGTACCCGAATTTCGGCCATTACACCGACGCTTTTCGGCGTCTTCAGGTTAGGCAGGGCGAACCACAATGCGGCCATGGTCACCACGCCGAGGCCGGTAATTCCCCAGAAAGCGGTGCGCCAACCGAACAGTTCACCAAACCAGGCGGCCAGCGGCACACCGCCGATGGTCGCCAGGGTCAGGCCCATGAACATCGCCGCAACCGCCCCGGCACGTTTCTGCGGGGCGACCACGCTGGCGGCGACGATGGAGCCAACGCCAAAAAATGCACCATGGTTCAGTGAGGTCACCACCCTGGCGACCATGAGGCTGTAGTAATCGGTGGCCAGGGCTGACATCAGATTACCCAGGGTGAAAATCGCCATGAGCCCGATCAGCAGATAGCGCCGGGGAATCCTGCCGGTGGTCAGGGTCATCAGCGGTGCGCCGAGCAATACGCCCAGCGCATAAGCACTGACCAGCAAACCGGCGGCGGGAATGGAAACGCCCAGATCCGCAGCGATACCCGGCAACATGCCCATGGGGGCGAATTCTGTTACGCCGATGCCAAAGGCACCGATGGCGAGCGCGACAAGTGGTGGATTGATACGCATGGAAGGCTCCTTATCTATGCCGCTAATGCTACGATCCAGTCTTTTCAGGTGGTAGATAGCATTTTTGGCAATCACCTTTGCGCAGGAGGCACAAGTGGATTTCAACGGCAGGTCAGGTGAAATGAGCGTGTTCATCACCGTGGCGCAGGAAGGCAGCCTGTCGGCCGCCGCGCGTGCACTGGGCCTGACACCCTCGGCAGTCAGTCGGATCATCGCGCGTACCGAGCAACGTCTTGGCACCCGCCTGCTGTTGCGCACCACCCGAGCGATCACCTTCACTGCCGAGGGCGAAGCGTTCCTGCGCGGCGCCCGGCGTATCCTGGCCGACATGGACGAGGTCGAAGAAGCCATCGCCGACCAGGGCGTACCCAGGGGGCGATTGCGGGTCAGTGCCGCCCTTGGCCATGGGCGGCTGGCCATCGTTCCTTTGGTCGCAGCATTCAGCGCCCGTTACCCGAACATCGTCGTCGACCTCACCCTCGGCGACGAAGTGGTCGACATTCTCGGCGGGCAGGCCGACGTCGCGGTCCGCTTTGGCCATCTGCCCGACAGCCCGCTGACCGCGCGCAGGATCGGCGACACCGGCCAGGTAGTGGTGGCATCGCCCGAGTATCTGCAGAGCCACGGCATCCCCCAGGAACCGGAAGACCTGCTACAGCACAACTGCCTGCGCTTCAACTTTCGGCGTGCCGAACCCAACTGGCCGTTCATCCGCGATGGAAAAGAGTTTTCCCTGAAGGTCAGCGGCAACATCGAATGCAGCAGTGGTGAAGCGCTGGCACAACTCGCGCGAGTAGGTGCCGGCATTGCACGTATCGGTGAGTTCAGCGTGAGCGAGGATCTGCAGCGCGGCGACCTGATTCCGCTGTTGGAAGCCTGGAACCCCGGGGACCAGGAACCGATTCATGCGGTGTTCGTCGGCGGGGCGGCAATGCCGGCGCGGGTGCGATTGTTCGTGGACTTCTTGCTGGAACATCACCGGATGTAAGCGGAGGCGTAAGCTGATATTTCCGGGTACTCGTGATGTTGAAGTGACCAAAACACTTTTTTGGGTGCACTATCAATAGGTGGCTTGCCTTACTGGAACAATCGCGAACTCTGGCATTGATGGGTCGTCCGCACGTCTTAAATGGCCGTCGTGAAAGACCGCTTTTGGCCGGTTTCTGCCTGTCACGATAGGCAGAAATCGACCCATAGCGGGCTTTGGCGGGCCTCTAAAGTGAATCTCTGACTATCCGCTTTTTGGCTGCTGATCACGATTGGCCGTCTAGAAGCCAGATGGTCCGTAACGGCAGCGCGTAAGTATTACGGAATTGAATCGGAGTTGCTCAGTTGCGCAAGGTGATGCTGGCTTATTGTGATCTACACTCCCTGAGCGCGTGAGTAGACGCTTCGCCACAAGAAGTATTCAAATTATTTCACCGTGACCATGAACGCTCACGGTGCCAGCTTGCTCAAAACTAACGAGGTAGAAATGAACAGGAAGTTTAACCGGGGCTGGTCAATGGCTGCGGCATTCGTCGTAGTGGGTTCAACGCTTTTTGCGGGGTGTGCGAGCAAGAACGACCCGATCACGCAGGCAGACAAGACGGATGTGACCAAAGGCGTACCCGCGCCAAGTCTGGAGCAGACCAAGGCAATCGCCGAGGAAGGCTTTATTTACGGCTTACCGCTGGTCATGAACTACGCCGTAATGCACGAATATGCTGTGGACAAGGGCGGCCCGCAATACAAGGCGCCGTTCAACCAGATCAAGAACGAGCCTCGCGTCTTCACCTACCAAGACACGGCCATCATCACTCCGAACAGCGACACCCCTTATTCGTTTGTCTGGCTGGACCTGCGCGCGGAGCCGATGGTGATCTCGGTGCCGGCAGTGGACAAGCGGCGTTACTACTCGGTGCAGATGATCGACGGCAACACTTACAACTATGGTTACATCGGCAGCCGTACCACCGGCAACGAGCCAGGCGACTACATGGTGGTCGGTCCCGACTGGAAAGGCGTGCCTCCTCCCGGTATCAAAAAAGTCTTCACCTCGACCACTCCCTTCGCCGTGAGCGCCATTCGGACTCAGCTCTACAACGCCAAGGACATGCCGAATGTCGAGAAGGTGCAAGCGGGCTACAAGGTCCAGCCGCTGTCCGCCTTCCTCCATCAACCCGCGCCACCGGCTGCGCCGAAGATTGATTTTGTCCCGGCTACGACGGAAGGCATCAAGGCCAACTTCTTCGAGTACCTGTCGGCCGCGATGGAGTATGTGCCGCCATCGGCTGACGACCAGGAGATCCGGGCCAAGCTGGCGAGCATCGGGGTGGGACCCGGTCGCACCTTCGAATTTAAGGATCTCTCGCTCGAGCACAAGGCCGTGGTCCTGCTCGGGATGAAGGCCGGTGACCAGAAGGTCGACAAGTTCCTCGCGAGTGGGACGAAGATAATCAACGGCTGGAACGTCGGCGCGTACTTCGGCGACCAAACGTTCTACAAGGCCGACTGGTTGAAGCGTGCCGGTGCCGCGAAAGGCGGTCTCTACGGCAACGATGCCGTCGAGGCGATGTATCCCAACACGCGCACCGACGGCACTGGCCAGACGCTGGATACCGGCAAGCGCAACTACACGCTGACTTTCCCGGCCGGCAAACTGCCGCCAGTCAATGCCTTCTGGTCGGTGACCATGTACGACGGCAAGAGCCAGCTGCTGATCAAAAATCCGCTCAACCGTTACCTGATCAACTCGCCGATGCTGTCGGCGATGAAGAAAAACACGGATGGTTCACTGACGCTGTACATTCAGAAAGATTCCCCCGGCAAGGCTAAGGAAGCCAACTGGTTGCCCGCGCCCGACGACACGGTCTTTCTGGTGATGCGCCTCTACTGGCCGAAGACCGCACCGCCTTCGATTCTTCCCGCCGGCGAAGGCAGCTGGCAGCCACCGGCGCTGGTGGTCTCGAAGTAGTTCGCCTCTTGCGGCCCATTGCCGACACCCGCCGTGGGCAGGTGTCGGCCAGTCCTGCGTTTTCGCCAATAGCAGCCGAACATGAAGGGCTGCTATTGGCCGGTTTCTGCCTGTCCTGACCGGCAGAATTCCACCCGATAAAGCCCGTTCACGCACGCAGCCTATGGGGTTGCCCGTAGAAGCTTTACGCAAAATTTACGGGGTCTTCAGGTTGGGTATCTAATACTGCGCGGTGTTAATTTGGAACGCTATTGTCATGTCCCTCGCAGCAATTCGGCTTATCGGCTTCATCCTGGGCATTTTTCTGATCACGCTGGCCATAAGCATGGCTATTCCCATGATCACACTGGTGGCCTATGAGCGTAGCGACGATCTGTCGGCCTTTCTCTGGTCGAGTTTGATTACCTTCATCTGTGGCCTCCTGTTGATCGTGCGGGGACGCCCGGATACTGGCCAACTTCGTCCCAGGGACATGTACTTGCTGACTACCGGAAGCTGGGTAGTCGTGTGCACCTTCGCAGCGTTACCAATGGTGTTCATTAGCCAAATCAGCTACACCGACGCATTCTTCGAAACGATGTCTGGCATCACAACCACTGGTTCGACGGTACTCACCGGTCTGGATACCTCATCTCCCGGCTTGTTGATATGGCGCTCCATGCTGCATTGGTTGGGCGGCATCGGTTTTATCGGCATGGCTGTGGCGATCCTTCCACTGTTGCGAGTAGGCGGCATGCGTCTGTTCCAGACAGAGTCCTCCGATTGGTCGGAGAAAGTGACACCGCGTTCCCATGTGGCAGCCAAGTACATTCTTTTGCTCTATCTGGGGCTTACCGGGTTTGGAGCTCTGGCGCTCTGGCTCGCTGGAATGACGCCATTTGAAGCGGTCAACCATGCAATGTCGTTAATCTCTACCGGAGGGTTCTCAACTTCGGACGCTTCCCTTGGGCATTGGACGCAACCAGCGATTCACTGGGTGGCGGTAGTCATCATGATTCTGGGCAGCCTGCCGTTCACCTTGTACGTCGCGACATTGCGGGGCAATCGGCGTGCGCTGATCAAGGACCACCAGGTCCGCGGATTCATTGGATTCTTGCTCGTCACATCGCTGGCTGTGGGTACCTGGTTATGTTTTCACAGCGATTACGGATGGTGGGATGCGTTTCGTATCGTGGCGGTCAATGTGACTTCGGTCGTCACGACCACCGGAATTGCGGTTGGCGACTACACCTTGTGGGGCAGCTTCGCTGTCTTGCTGTTTTTCTATCTGACCTTCATCGGTGGCTGTTCCGGCTCAACGGCAGGCGGTCTTAAAATCTTCCGTTTTCAGGTGGCTGGCGCTCTACTGGTCAGCAGCTTGAAGCAGTTGATCCATCCTCGAGCGGTGATTCAGAAAAAATACAACGGCCATCCCATCGATGAGGAGATCGTGCGCTCGCTTTTGACCTTCTCGTTTTTCTTCACCATCACGATTGCCGCCATCGCTTTGGGCCTGGCTCTCATTGGGCTTGATTGGACAACCGCGTTGAGCGGTGCCGCTACGGCGGTGTGTAACGTCGGACCGGGTCTTGGCGCAATCATTGGGCCGGCCGGTAATTTCTCATCATTACCGGATGCCGCCAAATGGCTGCTCACAGTTGGAATGCTTCTAGGAAGGTTGGAAATCCTGACTGTGTTGGTACTCGTAACTCCAGTTTTCTGGAGATATTGACCCAGCTAGTCGAGGGCTGAGACTACAAGCTACATGCGGGACGAAAATCAGCTTGTCGATACTTACCTAGCGATGGTTGCGATAGCGTTCGGTCAAGGATTGCACGAGGGTGACGTAGGATTGCGTCTCGGCGTAGGGAGGCACCCCGTTGTACTCGACCACGGACGCTTCGCCGGCGTTGTAACCTGCCAAAGCCAGCACCTGGTTGCCGTTGAAGCGCTTGAGCAGCCAGGCCAGGTAGCGCACGCCGCCACGAATGTTCTGTCGTGCGTCGAACGGATCGTCCACGGCGAAGCGCTGGGCGGTGGCGGGCATCAACTGCATCAGCCCCTGGGCGCCGGCTTCGGAAATGGCGTTGGGGCGAAACGCCGATTCGGCATGTATCACTGCGCGGACCAGCGCCCTGTCGACACCATAATGACCCGAAGCGGCTTCGATCTCCCGCCGATAGGAAAGGGTGTCCAGGCGCAGTGAGGCGACCTTGAAATCCTTCGGCGCCATGCACAGATAGCAGCCCTTGATGTAATAGAGCTCAAGGACATCGACCCGTGCGGAGATACCGACGGGGCGCCGGCTCACATATTGACGAGTACCCTTGTGGATGAAGGTGAACACCCGAATCCGCACCGCGCCTGAGTCGTCGTCCCGCACAACCCGTGGCAGGGCCATTGCCTTGGCGCCGACACCGGCGCCCGCCATGCCATTGAGGCGAGTGCAACGGGCGCTGGCGATGGCTTGGCTGGTGTAGCTGATGGCGCCGTCCCTGGCTTGGCACTTGAACATGGCGCTGGCGCACAGAGGAGCGACCAGCAAGGCCAGCTCGATGCAGCCAAGAAGGCTCTTGCGAGCCCATCGCCATGTTCTGGATCTCATCACATCGCTCCGCGCCGCAGGCGCCGATCGGGCCTGGGGCACCTGGCCCGGGCGCTACCTTCGGAGGGCCCATTCTGCGTGACCCGCCTTTTGTTCTGATAGTTATACCCCTTGTAACCGGCTTTGGAACTTGCGTTGACGTATGGGGTGGCGGCGTTCCCAGGCGAGGCGCAGGCCCGAAGGTCTTCGCCACGCCGTCCGCATCGGTCAGGCGCAGGCTGCCTTCTAGGATGTGGCACATCTGGTCGTAGTCGCACTGGCATCTCGGTCTACGCACTGACCGAAAAACCGCTGCTTCCTGCGAAGACCCAGCGGTTCATCGAGTTCATACGCGACCATCTCAACAGTGCTTAATGCCTGACGACTGGATAGGGGGCATCCCGACGCAAACGAATGTCTCCTTCTGGCCGTTCTCTGCCGGTCATGATTACAAAGCCTGCGGGTCAAATCCGATGCAATCGGTGGTCAAGCGGAATGCAATTTCGCGCCTGACAACCAAACCAGTACTGCCCACGCAAAAAACCCTTCCTGCGTATCACCGCAGGAAGGTTTTTTTGTTTGCGGCTAATCAGTCTTTAGCCTGGCTCAACTTGGTAAACAACTCGGTCGGCACTTTCTTGCCATTGGAGGTGAACTGGTTGGTGCGGAACTTGTACACCTCACCTTCGGAAAGGAAGCCGTCGCCGTTGGTGTCCATCGCCTTGAATTCCTCAGTGCCCTTGGGCGCTACCGCCAGCAGTTCCTTCAGCGACACGCGGCCGTCATGATCGGCGTCGGTACGCGCAAAAGATGCATCGCCGCACTTGCCTTCACCGCACTTGCCCTCGGCCTGGGTCTTTTGCGCGCTGGCTTCGGCACCGCACTTGCCTTCGCCACACTTGCCTTCGCTGGTCTTCTCCGCGGAAGCCAGTTGATAGCCCTGAGGCAAGGCCTCGGCGGAAAACGCGGAGGACGTGAAGTTGATACCGCCGACCAGTGCAACAGCGATCAGGCCAATACGGGTTTTGTTCGACTGGATACGAGACATGTTGATACTCCGGATCATTTGCGCGGCGGGACCGTTATTGGTCGTACCACAAGGGTTGATAAACCTGGTTGCGGGGTGCGTTGTGCACCTCGCTTTGCCAGGTCTATTTGGCCTCGGTGGTGTATCCCGGCTGTATCCGTGAAGCGCTGGTTTTGTATGGCTGTACGAAGATGTGGTGCCTTGATACACGGCGATACAACAAAAGCCTCAAGCGACTACCCTTCGTTGACGACCTAGACCTTACAAATCAAGGAGCGTCAGGCATGAACGGCAAACGTATGGCAGCGGGATTGAGTCTTTTGTTCGCCCTCAGTGGTGCGTGCCTGGCGGCGCCGGGCACCATCAGGTTTCAAGGCAGCATTGTCGAGCCGGGCTGTCAGTCACGCGTGGGGACGGATGGCACATTCGGACTTTACCAATGCCCTGCCCAGAGTCGTGCGATGGGGATTGAGGCAAACAGCATCGCGCCAACCGCCAGTGTGAGCGCTGTCGGTCAAGCCAGCGTCAACGTAAAACTGTTCGCTGACAGTGGTCGGGAGAGCCGATATTACGATCAACGGTTTGTGTTGATGGATGACGCAGGCTTACCGATCCGTTCCGGAGACTATCTGGTTACCCTCAGCATGCCTTGATCACGGGGTGCGCGCAGAGCGTCTGCATCTGAGCAATAGCACTTGTTTAAAGAGGCTGTAGGTTATTTCCTGAGAGCTACAAGACCTTGCGTCGTTGCCTACGGTTACGCCAGAATCCGCCGGCTTGTGCGCCCTGCCCCTGGTCTCTATCGTTTCCGCGCCACTGCCCATCAGTGGTCGGGTCTGGAAACCCCGAAATGAAAATGGCGCAACTGCGCCCTTCATAACCTATGCTTGCGCGCTTTTAAGTGTGCACTCCGTTATGGCGGCTGTGCGCGGGAGACCTTCGGGTCTACCGGGTTGCCGTTTCCCCGGGTTTCCAGCCTGCGTACAGCTGCCACCTCTTCGCCTGGAAACGAACGTGGCAGCTTCAACCATGAAGCGGAGACAGCCATGTTCAAGGTCACCCCCAACCCGCCGGACACCGATCCGACATCCCCATACGAACCCGATTCAAAAACGCTCAACGAGGCCGCCGAACGCGCACTCGCCTTCCACTTCCCGTCGACTGCCGACATCAAAGCCACGCCGCGCAGACCTAGTCACCTGTTTACCGTTGACCCCGAAGCCACGACCGAAACCCTGGTGGTTTATCTGGTCGAAACGCTGGCCTCGGTCGATGTGATGGTGCATCAGCTGGTGGATCATCTGGACGGCGGATCACGCAATGCCCTGCTGGGGATTTCCAACAGTGTGATGCTGGCGGAGATCACGGCGAATCGGGTGCTGGACCAAATCGACCCGCCCACATAAACACTGAATCTGTGACTAACACTCCCCCCGTGGCGAGGGGCATTGCCCCCGCTCGGCGGCGAAGCCGTCGCAAAACCTGACTGCACCGTCTGACTGAAGAAAAGCGGGGGGCCGCTACGCGACCCAGCGGGACGGTGCAGCGTTCCGACAAGCTCCCTCGCCACAGGTTTTGTGTGTTTGATGTTGGCTGGGCCATCTCTAGTTCGGGTCCAGCAACCCGCCACTCCAGTTTCTCGACACCCGGCTACCAGTGAATTTCGCCACGCCCATGCCCTGGGGGATCAGGCGATCGCGATAGCGCGTCACCAGGCGCCCCGCTTGTTCGGCGTGCAGCACCACTTCGGTGGACGGGTCGCCCGGGCGCCCGAGAATCCGTGCAAAGCGCTGGCCTTCCTCGACGAAATCCCCCAGTTCTTTTTCGAAGATCAGCACGCCGGGTTGCGGGGCGATGATGGTTTCCATGTGGCCCATTTCCACGGCTTCGACGGGCCAGTCCGTGGGCGCCACTGATTCATCGATGACAGCGCAACCGCACAGCCAGTTGTACAACCCTTCGGCATCCGACTCGGCAAAACGATCGCTGACATCGCCCTGCCCGCGCAACTCCAGGGTCGCCGCCATGCGCCCCGCAGTGGCTCCGTCGCGTATCCACGGGGCAATGATGGTTTCCTCGAAGGAGCCATCGCCACCGTCATCCCAGATGATCGCCACGTCCATCTTCATCGCCGCCGCCAGTTCGCGGCCACGGGGCCAGAAGCTGCGGTGCACGTAGAGGTACGGCAAGGCCTCGTCATCGGTGTGCAGGTCGAGCATCACATCGGCCGGGGCAGCCAGTTGCACCAGTTGCTTTTGCCATTGCTGGACGCAGGTCGAAGGTCGTTCCATGGCTGCCGACTGGTCGAACGCGCGGTTGAAGTTTTGCCCGGTGGCGTCGTGATAACGGCCGAGGATCCGCCCTTGGCGAAACTGCCCGATGCCCAGCGGATTGGCCTGCGGCACCACGGTGATGTTGCCTTTGAGCCGGCCCTGGGCCTCGGCGTTTTGCAGCCGTTGCATCAGCAGGTGCAGGACCAGCATCCCGGCGATTTCATCGGCATGTACGCCGGCCTGCAGGTGTACGTTTGGCCCGCTGCCGTCGCCTGCATAGCGCCAGGCACCGACCCGCACGGCGTCACCGTTGTTGTTGCGAACACTGAACGAAATATCCTGCGGCATTGGCTTTCACTCCCGTCATGAACCTTGAAAAACGTTGTATCGCTGCTGCCGAAGCTGGTGATTGAACAGACGTTCAACTAAGCTCGGCATCGTGGAACCTCACCCAAGGACAGCCTTGTGACAACCGATGCCCCGAAAAACCGCCGCGCCGAACCCGAAGACCGTCGCGAAATGCTGGTGGCCGCCACCCTGCGCTGCCTGGGCCGCGACGGTCACGCCGGGATTTCCGTGCGGCGTATTGCTACCGAGGCCGGGGTCTCCGTGGGGTTGCTCAACCATCACTTCGGCAGCATCGAGGCACTGATCGCCGACACCTACCAGCGGCTCGCCAGCGAACTGACCACCGCCCTGCTCCAGGAAATCGAACAGGCCCAGACACCGGCGCAAAAGATCGATGCTTTCCTGGAAGGCTCGTTCTCGCCCAGGGTCATGGACCCGAAACTGCTCGGCGTGTGGGTGGTGTTCTGGAGCCTGATCCGTCACTCCGAACACGTCAGCCAGTCCCACGAAAAAAGCTACCGCGCCTACCTCGACCTGATCCGCCAGTTGCTCGACGGGCTGGCCGCCAGCGAAGGTTTCGTGATTCACGACACGCGCCTGGCCGCCATCGGCTTATCGGCGATGCTCGACGGTCTCTGGCTCGAGTGGTGCCTGAACCCCGAGACCTTCAGCGCCGCCAACGGCCTGCACATCTGCCGTTGCTGGATAAAGGGGTTGCGTCACGGAGCATTCAGCACCGACGACGTCCTGTGACGGGTGCCGGCCGAAGATCATCGCCAGGGTGCCGCTGACCGCGATCAACCCGGCGCCGATCATCAGCGACATGTCCATCAGCGTGCCCCAGATCAGGCTCGACAGCGCAAACGCCCAGATCAGCCCGGTGTATTCGAACGGCGCGAGCAAGGTCGCGGTGGCGCGGCGGAAGCTGGCGAACAACAGGAACTGACCGATGCCGCCCACCAGGCCGGCGCCGAGCATGCCCAGCCAGGCCGGCGTCGGTGATGGCGTGTGGGTCCAGGGCAAGGCGACCGCCATGCAAATCACGAACACCACGTTGGTGATCAGCATCTGCTCCAGCACCGAGGTCTGCTCATCCACCTGACGCAGCTGGATATAGGTGAATGCCCAACACATCGCCGCCAGCAGGGTCAGGACGATCGGCAACGGATCGGTCATGTTGTCGGGACGACAGGCAATGACCACCCCGACAAAACCGATGATCAGGCTGAACCACTGCCAGCCGCCGGCGCGCTCCTTGAGAATCACCGCCGCCAGCACCGTGACCATGATCGGCGCGGAAAAATACAGGGTGGTCATCTCGGCCAGGGTCAGGTCCCGGGCCGCCGTGTAGTACAGCACCCAGGCGACAATCGACAGCAACCCGCGCACCACCAGCAGACGCCGGCTCGGCGAGCGCCAGGCCCGCTGGATCAGGCGCAGGCGCCCCGCCAGCAGCACCGCCACGACCACCACCGCGGCGCGCCAGAACAGAATGGTAACCACCGAATAGTCGGCCACCAGCCACTTGATGACCGCATCCTGCAACGCCAGGAACGCATAGCCCAAAGTGCACAGGCCGATGCCTTGCAGCGAGCGGTCAACGGTTGGAGAACTCATCAGGCCGACCTGCGTACGGGCGTCCCGCGCCGCTCGGCAAAGGCAAACAGCGCCTCGATCAGGAACGTCAGGCAGACGTAGACGCCGGCCACCAGCAACAAGGGTTCGTACACTTGCAGGGTTTGTGCGCGGACCACGTTGGCGGCGCCGAGCAGATCGATCACGGCGATGGTCGAGGCCAGCGCCGTGGACTTGAGCAGCATCACGGTTTCCCCGGCCAGGGTCGGTAACAGCAGGCGCATCGCCCGGGGCAATCGCACCCGCAGCAAGGACTGGCGCGCCGTCATGCCGAAGGCCGACGCCGCTTCCATTTCACCCTTGGGCACCGCCAGCAGGCCACCGCGAATCACTTCGCCAACATAAGCCCCCACCGACACCACCAGGGCAAACACGATGTACCAGTAACCATCGCGCAGGTACGGCCAGAGGAAACTGCCGCGAATCAGCGGGAACTGGGCAAACAGACTGCCCAGGCCGTAGTAGAAAATGTAGATCTGGATCAGCAACGGCGTGCCGCGGGTGACGCTGGTGTAGAACAGGCTGACCTTGGCGATCACCTTGTTTTTCGAGATCCGCGCCAGCGCCACCAACACCGCCAGGCCATAACCCAACACACTGGCGATCAACAAAATCGTGAGGGTGGTTTGCAGCCCCCGGCCCAATAGTGCCGCGTATTCAACTATCCACGCTGGAATCATTTCATTCTCTCTGCCGGTTCAGTCAACAAGAGGCATCCAGCGACGAATGCGTCGCTCCAACCGTCCCGAAAGGTAGTTGGACACCAGAGTCACTGCGTAATACAGCGCCGCAGCCGTGAGGTAGAACAACAGATAGTGGCGCGTCGACCCCGCGCCTTGCTTGGCGGTGTATAGCAACTCGTTGGTGCCGACCACGCTGATCAGTGCACTGTCCTTGATCAGGTTGATCCACAGGTTGGCCATCCCGGCCATGGCATAGGGCGCCATGATCGGCAGCGTGACCCGGCGGAACAGGCCGAAACCGTTGAGGCCGAACGCCTTGGCCGCTTCGATCTGGCCGAAGGGAATCGCCTGGATCGCCGCGCGGAAAATCTCCGAGGCGTAGGCGCCCTGCACCAGCCCCAGCACCACGATGGCCGCCAGCGGACCGCTGACATCGACCACGCCGTAGCCGAGATGGGTCATCAGCGAATTGAGGAGCATGGAGCCGACGTAGTACAGCAACAGAATCAGCAGCAACTCCGGAACAGCCCGGAACAAGGTGGTGTAGCCACGCATCAGCGCTGCAATCGGCTTCGGCGCGCCAAGCTTGAGGCACGCCACCACCAGCCCGATGGCCAGCCCGAGCACAAAGGCCCCGGCGGAAATCTGCAGGGTCATCCAGAGACCCTTCAACAGCGCACTGCCCCATCCCTGCTCGGTGAAATTGATCAGATCGAACATTGCCGGCATTTCAGTCTCCAGTATGCGGTCGTGAACACACCGCCGGATCCTGTGGGAGCGAGCTTGCTCCGGGCGGCGTTCCGACGATGAGGCCATGCCAGTCAACATCAATGGTGACTGAACAACCGCTATCGCGAGCAAGCTCGCTCCCACAGGGATCTGCTTTTCCTCAGGACTTGCGTTTAGCCAGCCATCAGAACGCAGGCTTCACGCTGGTGCCGAAGTAGCTCTGGGACAACTCGTCGTAGTCCTTGCTCGCCAACAATTCCTGGATGGCCTTGTCCAGTTTGGCCTTGAGTTCGGTGTCGTCCTTGCGCAAACCAGCGCCAACGCCTTTGCCGAAGATCGGGTCATAAGGCACGGTGCCGAGGTAGGCCAGGTCCTTGGCATCCGGGGTTTTGATGAACGCGGCCATGGCGGTGCCGTCGGCCATCATCAGGTCGATGCGCCCGGCAATCAGGTCGGCGTTGGCCGAGTCCTGGGTGTCGTAGTACTTAACGTCGGCAATTTTTTCGTAGTAGGTCTTCAGGTAGCTGGCGCTCACGGTCGAGTTCTGCACGCCGATGATCTTGCCCTTGAGGTCATCCGGGTATTTCTTCACCGATGCTTCTTTCGGGCCGACGACGGCAATCACCGAGTCGTAATAAGCCTTGCTGAAGGCGATCTGTTTTTCCCGCTCCTCGGTCACCGACATTGACGAGAAAATCACGTCGATCTTCTTCGCCAGCAACGATGGAATGATGCCGTCCCACGCCACTTCCTTGATCTCGCACTCGGCTTTCATTTCGCTGCATAGCTTGTGGATCAGGTCGACTTCAAAACCTTTCCACACGCCGTTGGCCTGTTTTTCGGTGTACGGCGGATAGGGTTCCGCTGCCACCGCGAACCTGATCGGTTGCGCATGAGCAGCACTCATGCCGACCAGCATTACGCAGGCCGCACCGGTCAACCAGTTTGCAAAACGTCGATTTCCCATGTTGTTTTCCCGTCTTTTTATGATGAGTTAGCGAGTCTGATGAGCGTTGACGAATTGTCGGCAACGCTCGCTGCGTGGGTGTACGAACACTTCGTCCGGCGAACCGGTTTCCTCGATCAGCCCTTGATGCAAAAAGGCGACTTTGGATGAGACATCGCGTGCGAAAGCCATTTCATGAGTCACCAGGATCATGGTCCGGCCTTCTTCGGCGAGGGAGCGGATCACCCGCAGCACTTCCCCGACCAGTTCCGGGTCGAGTGCCGAGGTGGGTTCATCGAACAGCATGACCTTGGGCCGCATGGCCAGGGCCCGGGCGATGGCCACCCGTTGTTGCTGTCCCCCGGAGAGAAACGCCGGGTACTCGTTGCGCTTGGCCGCAAGACCTACGCGTTCGAGCAGGGCTTCGGCCCGCTCTGTGGCCTCCGCACGGCTTTCACGCAGGACCTGGGTCGGCGCTTCGATAAGGTTTTCCAGCACCGTGCGATGGGGCCAGAGGTTGAAGTTCTGGAACACCATGCCCAGGCTGGAACGGATGCGCACCAGCTGTTTGGCGTCCGACACCAGCGGAGCGCCGGGACGATTCTGGTTGAGGTGAATGCTTTCGCCATCGACCAGGATGCGCCCCTGGTCCGGCACTTCGAGCATGTTGATGCAGCGCAGCAAGGTACTTTTACCCGAGCCGCTGGCACCGATCAGGGAGATCACGTCGCCCTCGCGGGCGGTCAGGGAAACGCCCTTGAGCACTTCGATATTGCCGAAGCGTTTGTGCAGGCCATCGACCTCGATCATGGTCTTGGCGGCGACCGGTTCGACGGTGGCGGTGCTGGTCACCGTGCCGATCACCGGCCGCGGCGCTTCACCGTTGAGCACCTGGACGAAGCCGCGAATGCGCTGGCAGGCCTGGGCCAGGCGCTCGTCACTCAAGGTGAACGACAGCCGTACAAACCCCTGGGCCGGCTCACCGAATGCCGCCGCATCGAGCACCGAGACACCGGCCTCGCGCAGCAGGCGCCAGGCGAACTCCAGCGAGGTCAGGCCGGTGCCGCGCACGTCCACCAGCACGAACATGCCGGCATCAGGGTTGAGCACGCTAATGCCCGGGCAATCCGCCAGGCCAGATACCACCAGGTCGCGGCGCCGACGATAGATCTCGCGCATGCCGTGGGTGACGTCGTCATGGGACTGCACGGCCTTGAGCGCCGCTTCCATGACAAACCCGGGCAAGCCGTACAGCATGCTCAGCACCAGGGTTTCGACATGATTGACCAGGGCTTCATTGGCCACGACCCAGCCGATGCGCCAACCGGTCATGGCATGGGATTTGGACAGGCTGCCGATCACCACGCAGCGCTCGGCCATGCCCGGCAACGCCGCCAGGCTCAAGTGTTCACGCTCGTAGGCGAGGCTCTCATAGACCTCGTCCACCACCACCCACAGGTCATGGGCGATGGCGAGTTCGGCGATGGCTTGCAGCTCTTCGCGCCCCAGTACCACCCCAGTGGGGTTGTTCGGGTTGGAGAAGAAAATCGCCCGGGTGCGCGGGGTGATGGCTTTGGCCAGCACGGCGGCATCGAGGCGGAAACCCGAGTCCGCCGCACAGGGCACCCGCACCAGCGTGGCGCCGGACGCCTTGAGCGTGGCTTCGTAGGTGACGTACATCGGATCGAAGGCAATCACTTCGTCGCCGGCACCGAGCAGGCACATCGAGGTGGCGAACAAGGCGTTCTGCGCACCGGCCGTGAGAATGACGTTGGACGCCTGCAGTTCGCGGTCGATCAGTTGGCTGTAGCGGCCGGCAATGGCCTCGCGCAAGGCCTGGCGACCGGCGATTTCGGTGTAGTGGGTATCGCCTTCACGCAAGGCGTGGATCGCGGCATCGGTAATGAAATCGGGGGTGGGGAAATCCGGGTCGCCGACGCTGAGGATGATCACGTCCTCGCCTTTGCGCTGTGCCGCGCTGGCCGCGTAGTGGATATCCCAGGCGGCAACGCCTTGGCCACTGATCCGTTCAACAAAGGGTGAAAACCGCATGCCAGTGCCTCGTTCGAATTGAAGAAACGCAAGCCCGCAACCAGCCGGGGGAAGGTGGCCCCCAACATAGTCCAGACTGAACACTCGTTCAATAGAAAACTCGCAAGGCTTCGCGTTCAGCGCAAACAGGTCGTTTTCACGACAGTCGCGCCGTTTTTCAGCACGGCGCAATCAAGCGACGTGAAACGATTTTGCTGATCGCGCCCAGCACCAGGGCCACGAGAATCAGCCCCGCAGCCACCGCAAACGTCAACCGCATCCCCTGCGCGATGGCCTCGGGTTGCGCCTGCAGGATATCGCCGCTGGCCGTGCCGAAGGCGAACACCGCGCCCATGACCGAGGCGCCCGTGATCAATCCGAGATTGCGCGACAAGCCGAGCAATCCGGACACCACACCACGTTGCCGCGACTCGATTTCCAGCATGACGGCGGTATTGTTGGCCGCCTGGAACAGCGCATAACCGGCGGTAATGACAGCCAGCGGCACGATGTAGCCGGGCACACCGAACGTCATTGGCAAGGCCGGCAGGATACAAGCGCCGGTCAACATGGCGATCAATCCAGTCGTGCAGGCTCGATACGTGCCCAAACGATCGACCCACCGGCCCGCCGGCACGCCTGCCAGCGCCGCCACCAACGGCCCCGTCGACATCACCAGCCCGACACTCGCTGCATCCAACGCCAGTGCGCCAGTGAGGTAAAACGGCCCTACCACCATGGTCGCCATGACCACGGTGGTCACCAGCATGCTCATGACCAATCCCGCGCTCATCTGCGAGTTACGGAATATCGTCAATCGAACCAGAGGCGACTCGGCCGTGTGCTCGACGAATACAAACACGCCCAGCCCGAAAACCGTCGCCAGCAACAGCGTCATGTTCAGCGGCCCCAGGGTGCCACGCCCAAGGGTCATCGCCAGTGCATAAGCCAGCAGCATCAGAACCAGCACCAGCGTGCCGGGCACATCGAAGCCCGCTCGATCCGCCCTCTTCTCACTGCGATCACTCGGCAAAAAGTAGAGCGTGAGCCCCATCGCCAAAACACCCACCGGCACATTAACCAGAAAAATTGCCTGCCACCCCAGATTGGCAATCAAAAAACCTCCAAGGGTCGGGCCGAGCGAGGTGCCAATCGCCGACATCGTGCCGAGCACGCCCATCGCGCTGCCCATTTTTTCCTTGGGCACCGCCCCGCTCACCAGCGCCATGGTCAGCGCCATCATGGTGGCCGCGCCGACGCCCTGTAAGGCCCGGGCGGCAATCAGCAGCCACAGATTGGGCGCCAGGGCGCACAGGAGCGAGGCGACGGTGAACAGCGCAATGCCGATCAGCAGCAAGCGCCGCCGCCCCAGAAGGTCGCCGAGCCGGCCGATGCTGACGATCAGCGCGGTGATGCTCAGCAAGTAGGCGAGCACCACCCACTGCACGGCCTGGAACGACGCTGAAAACGCCTCGGCCAATGTCGGTAAACCCACGCTGGCAATGCTGGTGCCCAGGGACGACAGCAGCATGGATAACGACAGGCTGGCCAAGGCGCCCCGGATCGATATGGACTTCATTTTCTCGCGACTCCGCAAATGGTTGTCCCGAGCCTAAGCCTGGCCATAACATGGCGGAAGACGCAGCATTTGCACTGTATACATGCATATAACGCCACCTACCCACAACCCAGTGTGGGAGCGGGCTTGCTCGCGAAGAGGCCGTCAGCTTCACCATTAACGTTGGCTGACACACCGCTTTCGCGAGCAAGCCCGCTCCCACAGGAATTGATTCGATGCCCGATCTGAATCTGTTGATCACCCTGAACGTCTTGCTCGAAGAAGGCAGCGTGGCCCGCGCGGCAAAGCGTTTGCGCCTGAGCCCGTCGGCCATGAGCCGGGCGCTGGCGCGGTTGCGCGAAACCACCGGCGATCCGCTGCTGGTGCGGGCCGGGCGCGGACTGGTTCCCACGCCCCGGGCGCTGGAGCTGCGTGAGCGCGTCGGCCTGTTGGTACAGGACGCCGAAGCCGTGCTGCGCCCCGCCGAGGCACTGGACCTCAACCAACTGGTGCGCACCTTCACCCTGCGCACCAGCGATGGCTTCGTGGAAAATTTCGGACCGCCCCTGATCGCCCGCCTCCATCAGGACGCACCTGGTGTGCGCCTGAGTTTCGTGCAGAAGCTGAACAAGGACAGCACCCTGCTGCGCGAAGGTTCTGTGGACCTGGAAACCGGTGTGATCGGCGAATCCACCAGCCCGGAAGTGCGGACCCGGATGCTGTTTCGCGACCGGTTCGTGGGCGTCGTGCGCAAGGGCCATCCACTGGCTCGCGGCGAGATGACAGCGGTCCGTTATGCCGCCGCCCGGCACATCCTGGTCTCGCGCCGGGGCCACGAAAAAGGCGTCATGGACGACGCCTTGAACGAGCTGGGACTGAGGCGCGACATCGCCACCATTGTCGCCGGCTTCTCTTCGGCGATTGCATTGGCGCGGGCTTCAGATCTGGTCGCCAGCGTACCGCAGCGGCACGTCGGCAACCTGTGCCAGGGGATGCACTGCTTTGCCCTGCCGTTCCCCACGCCGGCGATCACGGTTTCGATGCTGTGGCACCCGCGCATGGATGCCGACCCGGCGCATCGCTGGCTGCGCGGTTGTGTGTGGGAGGTTTGCAGTTCGCAATGACCCGGTAGCCCGCCTACTCCTTCAGGATCAGCAGCGGCTCGCCTTTGTTCACGATGTAGGTCGCCAGCTCCGAGGCCTTGCCCTGGCCCACGTTCTTCGCCACATGGGCAACGCCTTCGGGGATGTACAACGAATCACCGGCCTTGAGCGTCACCGGTGCCCGCCCTTCCAGTTGATACTCGAAGGTGCCGCTGATCACGTGCGCCACCTCGACACCGGGGTGAGCATGTCTGGGCGACGTCACGCCCGGATCGAAGTCCACGAGCACCTGAAGGACTTCGCGGTTGGCGGCGCCCAAGTCTTCACGTACGAGGTCGGTGCGATGCAGGCCCTGCTGCCAGCTTTTCATCGCCGGGGCCGGCTGAGCTTCCTGGGCTTGAGAGAAACCCGCGAAGGTGGCGAGCCCGGCGGCGGCCAGGACCAGACCAAGCTTGCCGAGGGTGTGACGGGTGTGGGTACGCAACATTGTCTTTCCTCCAATTGAACCACGCCAGGTCGCGCCGAAAGTGGCGCGATGCCGGTGGTTCCATTGGAAGGCCGCCGTGTATCGCCCGGGTGTCGGGAAACGGCGGTTTTGTATGCCCGGGTAACGGCGGGCGTTGCGGATACCTGCGGATACAAACCCACAGCCGAGGGCATACCATCAATGACAGCTTTATGTCTGCGTACCCCCTCTCCGGCGTCCTGCCGACCGAACACCAGTCCCTTCATGCACTATTGCCCGTTGCTACGTTGAAATCTCCACGGAGAATTCGCGATGCCAAACTCTGACCTACTCCCTTCCCTGCTCGCCCTGGAAGCTGCCATCCTGGAACTGTCGAACTGGGTCGAGCAGCACGGATCGGCCGATTCTGTTGAAAAGTCGGCCATGGTTTTCACGGTAGAAAAGTACACGCTTGAGATTAAAATCTTTGCATTGAGCGGAGGACTCCCGGCTCAGATTTCGCGTAGCGGCGCGCAAAAAAAGGCATTGTCAGCGGTCAGTATGCAGACGATCTGGAAGAACCGACTTTTTCAACAGAATCGGCCAAAAAGCGCTCGTTCGGTCACTCGCAAGTATTCCTGACACGGGTGCTGAACTCAGCTCATTGCGAATTTATTACAGATAAATGACAGGAATTACGCCCGAATGATCTAGAAATGCGACACCCGCATTGAGCTCAAACACGGGCTGATATAGAACACCTTGGCAGCATTTGCCACAGTTGTTCAATCCGTGTTCTAAGGGCTCGAATGTGAAAATAAAAACAAAGAAAATCCTAATCTCCCCCTTGTTCCTCTCTCTGCTGATGCTTCATGGGACTCCCAGCTTTGCCGAGGACGTCGCCAGCCCACCTTCAAATCTTTTAACGGCTGCCGTTGCCTGGAAGCAAACCGCCGCCGAGTTTGAAGCGCTTTATTATCAAGGGTTCAACGTAGCAAGAATGCAGCTGGATCGAGCCCTCCAGGCCCACAAAGCGGGTGACCGACCGTTAGCGATCATCAGCGATGTCGACGACACCGTGCTCAGTAGCAACAGCTATTGGGGCTATATGATCAATGCCGACAAAGAGTTTTTCGACGACGCCGCATGGGATAAATGGGTGGCCGACAATGGTCCGGTTGCCACGCCTGGCGCGGTGGATTTCTTGAACTATGCGCAATCAAAGGGTGTTGAGGTTTTTTACGTCACCAGCCGTGACCAGGGCGAAAAAACCTTCGAATACGCTTTGGCGAATCTTCGGAAAAACAATCTTCCGTTTGCCGATGATAAACACCTGACGGTTTATCGTGAAAGCTCCAACAAGGAGCCACGTCAATCAGAGATCGCCAAGGATTACGATGTCGTGGTGATGCTGGGTGACAACCTCAACGACTTCAAGCGCAAGTACTACGTTGCTGACGTTAAACAACGCAATAGCCTCATGATCGAAGATAAGGAGCAGTTCGGTCGCAAGTTCATCATCTTCCCGAACCCGACCGATGGCCACTGGCTCAAAGCGATTTTTGGCGACTCGGAACCACCGGCCACGCCGGAAAACCGCGCGAAGTTCAAGGCCGCGGCCGGCTCTACAGCCTGGCAGCTTAAGCAATAACAGGGCTAGGTCTGGTCAAGGCTTCAGGGGGCGACAACCATCGTTTCGCCCCCATAACGAGACGGGTTTTCTCACTTTTTCTCGGTCGCGACAGCCATAATCGGCCAGAAACGGCCTATCACATCGCTGTTCAGACTGATTTACACGTCAACCAAGCACCCCAGAACAGGCTGCTGAAAAAACGCGTAGCGTCCCCAAAACCCGCGTCATGCAAAAGCTTCTGCACCGCCGCCTCAGAATGTGGAGGGTCAGCTCCTTGAAGAATTTTACCAAGCTTGACCTTCACTTCATCCGGGCTGGCTCCGTGCTGCCGCCAGCGTTGCCCCCAGGCAGCGAGGAGTAACGGCTGGCTGGCATAGGCATATTGATTGCCGGCGACAATCAGCGCAGCCCCCGGTTTCAGACGAGCCCGAATGGATCGTAAAATTTGTCCTTTGGCATCATTCCCGTCGAGATGATGGAGTACACCGATCAAAGTGGCTGCGTCGTAGGACTCATCTGCCGCCAAGTCTTCAACGTGCCCCAGATGCAGGTCCGTTCTTTCGAGCACGTTGTTTACGGCTAACTGCTGTTTCGCGGTTTCAAGCATCGGCTCAGATGGATCAACTGCGGTGAAATGCCAGCCCGGCTCAAGCCTGGCCATCGCGATTATCTCCTGCGCCGTACCGCCAGCGCCGACTACCAGTATTTTTGCCGAGCCCATATTTCCAAGGCTTGCCGCGAGCATGCACGCCACCAAGTCCTGACAGGCGTCATAACCTGCCAGTGCAATTCGGCTCTGTCGTCCGTACTCATTGGCCCGTGTGTTATCGAACTTTTCAGCTGAGTTGAGTGTTAATGATTTCAAGGGCGGTTCTCCATGTCCTTGAATCAACTTAGGTCATAAACAGCGATAATAGAAATTCATTAATTTCATATATTGAATTCCTGTCGAGAATACCAAACCGCTCAGAGTTCGCCCAGGCGACAGTCCGCTTCACGCCCTGAGGAAGTCAGTCAACCTAAATCAAGGATGATGCAGACCGCTAAAAGAAAGGGTATCAACGCATATTGGAAAAAGCCTCCACACGCTGAGCGTGCGGAGGTTTTTTTTCTCTCGACAATTACCCAATAGATTGGGCGATCATCCTCAAAGTCTCTTTTCGTGCAGACTCAACCGATACGATTTTGTCTCCGGCTAGAAAAGTTACCGGCCATTAGCACAATCCTGCTCCCATTCTTCGAGCATATCGTTCATCACAGGGGCTTCCTCACCTTGGCTCCTACGGAATTCTGCGACCTTACCTTCGACGCATTTATCGGGGTCTGTGCTGTTAGCAACTGGTACTGGTTGAGCTAGTCTCGGAGGTCGGTTCCCGTTGATGGCTGCTGACGACAGCTGCGCTAAAAAGGATGTAACGGTCGGTGACTTACTGAACTCGACATACATTTGATCGCCATTATCTGTAGGCTGCGCGGTATATTCGATGTCCTGAGCATATTCACGCTCTCCGGTTTTAATACCTGCTTTGGCTCCATATGCGTCGAAATCTCCATTCGGAGAATGCGTCCAAACCCCCATGAGTAGCAAATTCATTGAGCTATCGAGGTTGTTGTGGTCCATTCCTTTTGTCGCGCGCGAGAGTGCATCTTTCGAGACATCGAAAGCTATTTTTCCGGCACAATAACTTTTGTTGATCGCAGCATCGACCTTGGTGGTACGCGTGCTTATTAATTTGGGTTTGAACTCCGACAGGATGGATTGAATTTCCGTTTCGTCTACCTTCGGCCCGCCTACCATAGGTCTAGCGTTGTCGATGAGTACTTGCCGAATCTGGCTCTTGACATCATCGCCGATAATGTTTGCTACCGTTTCGTTGTCGCAGCCAGGTGGTTTGGGACCGCACCCCGCTATGAATGCGATTGTTACTGCAATTGCACCGAATTTAAGTGGGTATCGCATGGATGTTCCTTGGCATGATTGATAAAGCTCCCCCTGCTATGTCGGTTAATTTGCATTTTTCTGAAGTGCATTTTTTCCGCAAGCCACAGTTGTCAGTTGAAATTCCTATTCTTATCTACAATCAAATGCCGTCGGAGTGAGCCGTCTAGGGATTTATAGGCATATTCGAAAACCGCTGTTCGATTGTAGTTTTTCGCGGAGGACTGCAATTGGCTTGCCGCGGACAGTTTTCAGCCTGTCACGACAGGCAGAAAACGACTGTGGATTCAACCGGCCAATAGCAGACGTTGGATCAAATCCGATCTGGCAAATTACGGACTGCTGCCTGACTTACTCAAATCTGCCTTCTCAAGCCTGGTTTCGCGATGTGAAAAAGGTCATCACTGTGGCGAGAACCAACAAGATAGAGCTTGCGAGAAATGTCATGCGATAACCGCTCCCGTCGAACAGCAGGCCGCCGAGGGTAGAGCCCAGAGCAATGGATAGCTGAATGACTGCCACCATCAGGCCGCCACCCGCCTCAGCATCCTTGGGTAACGCCTTGGCCAACCACGACCACCACCCCACAGGTGCTGCCGTCGCGATCAGGCCCCACAGCCCCAGCAATACAAAAGCTGCCACGACTCCGCCGCCAAGGACAATCAAGGAAAGTGCAATGGCGGCCATCAAGAGTGGAATGCAGACCAGGACGCGATACATGCCGAACTTCAGGAAAGTACCGATCAGGATGGTCCCGACAAAACCCGCCACGCCGATGACCAGCAGGATCAGCGACAACATGGAGACATCTACACCAGTAACGGTCTCCAGGAACGGGCGCAGATAGGTGAAGAGTACAAACTGCCCCATGAAAAAAGCCCCCACACTCAACATGCCGAAACTGACCAATGGGCTCTTGAGCAATCGAAAGACATTGCCAGCGCCTGCTTTGCGCGGCGCCACCGTCATGGCTGGCAGGCTGATCCACTGCCAGATCAACGCGACGATCGCTACCGGAATCAGGCAGAAGAAAGCACCCCGCCAACCGATGACACTCCCCAGATAGCTTCCCAGTGGTGCGGCCACTACGGTTGCCAAAGCATTGCCGCCGTTAAAGATTGCCAGGGCCTTGGGCACGCTATGGGACGGTACCAGGCGCATGGCCATTGCCGCCGACATCGACCAGAACCCGCCTATCACCACGCCGATCAGCGCACGACCAATCATGTACACCGTATAGTTTGGCGCCAGACCGACCACCAGCCCCGACGCGCACATAATTCCTGTCAGTAGAAGTAACAGCGTCTTGCGGTCCATTGATCCCGCAAGCCTGGAAATCGAAAGGCTTGTCAGCACCGCGAAGGCGCCGGAGACGGCGATCCCATACCCGGCCAGTCCTTCACTGATCTGCAGATCCGATGCAATCGGCGTAAGCAAACTGACAGGCATGAACTCCGAAGCGATCAGAGCGAATACGCACAGTGTCATCGCAAAGATGCCACTCCAGTAAGCCGGCAGTTCCCCAGTCCCCGGCGTGCCGACAGCATCACCTGCCGGGGTGTCGAATACTTGAGCCGTCATTCAAAAACCTCTCTTCCAATAGTTGTTGGCAGAAGCACTTGCCTTTTATCCAACCACCGTCAGGTGCCGGGTAAAAAAGGCGGTGAGTTTGGTCCAGGGAATCAAGTTCACACGGTCGTACAGATCCACGTGACCCGCGCCGGGAACCCAGGCCAGTTCCTTGGGTTCGGCGGCGTGTTGGTAGGCGTCCTCGCTGAACTCTCTGGAGTGCGCCTGATCGCCAGCGATGAACAGCAGCGGACGCGGGGAAATCGTCTCGATATCGTTGAATGGATAGAAATTCACGAACCGGACTTCACTGGTCAAGGCGCGGTTTTGCGTCAGTTCCAACGTTCTGCCATGAGGGATATGGATACCGCGTGGCGTGCGATAGAAGTCCCAAAACTCGCGAGTTACCGGGTCGGTTTCCTTGCCAGGCTGCGTAGGCAGATAGTTCAGAAATTGCATTGTTCCGGTAGAAAACTCGTCGTAGCGTTGCTCGCAGGCTTTGGCGAGCATGGCCTGGCGTTGCTCGACAGTCACTGAGCGCCCCAGACCATGACGGGTGACGGCGCCCATGTCGTACATGCTGACGGTGGCCACGGCTTTCAAACGCAGATCCATCTTGGCCGCACTGATGGCAAAGCCACCGCTGCCACAGATACCCAGCACGCCGATACGCTTGCGATCGATAAAGTCCCGCGTACCCAGGTAGTCAACCGCGGCACTGAATGCGTCGGCATACATTTCGGGGGCAACCTGGTTACGAGGCAGGCCCTCACTCTCTCCCCAGAACGGCAAGTCAATCGCCAGCGTGATGAAGCCTTGTTCCGCCAGCTTTTGTGCATAGAGCATGGCGCTTTGCTCTTTGACTGCTCCCATGGGATGACCGACGATAATCGCCGGTGCTTTAACGTTTCGAGCCAGATTTTTGGGCGTTACAAGATTGCCCACGATCTGAAGATTGTATGAGTTCTTGAAGGTCACCTTCTGCACAGTGACCTTGTCGCTTTTATAAAAATTGTCGGCGCCCTCTGGCGGGCTGACCGCATTTTTCGAGTCAGCTGCGAAGGCCGACCCGCCTGCGACCGAAAGGATGCCCAGAGCCGCAATGCTGACGCCGGTGGCCTTTACGAATTCGCGCCGATCAAGCCCTGGAGGGGTCAAGGCTGCTATAGCTTCAGGGAGGGTTACAGGTGTCTCGCTCATCATCAGTACTCCATTCCAGATAGGTGACAGAGCTTGACGGATTCGAGGTACCCTGATTAGTAGGCGTAATCTTCATGTGGTTTTGAGAAAAACTCAGCAATGGCCAATACCAAAGTCAACGATCTCCAAGCTTTTCTGGCAGTGGCGCGCGATCAAAGCTTTACCAAAGCCGCCGCCAAACTGGGCATTACACCTTCTGCGCTGAGTCATACGATCCGGGCACTTGAACAAAGACTTGGGATACGTCTGCTGGCCCGCACGACACGCAATGTGTCGCCGACAGAGGCGGGAGAAAGATTGATGCGCTCGATCGCCCCGCTTTTTGATCAGATCGCTGTTGAGCTTGAAGCCTTGAGCGAATTACGGGACAAGCCCAGTGGCACGATTCGTATTTCCTGCACTGACGATCAGATTGAGTTGTGCATTCGGCCGATGCTTGCAGGTTTCTTGAAGAATTACCCGGATATCACACTGGAGTTCTACGTCGACTATGGATTCACCAACGTGGTCGAGGAGCGCTTCGATGCCGGCATTCGCATGGGTGAATCGATCAGCAAGGACATGATTGCGGTTCGCATAGGACCGGATTGGCGGTTGGCGGTGGTGGGATCTGCGGCGTATTTCGAACGCAAATCGGCACCAGCGACGCCCCATGAGTTGACGGCCCATGACTGCGTCAATATTCGACACAGGCCATCAGGGGCGATTTACGCCTGGGAGTTTGAACGAGATGGCCAGGCGTTTACGGTCAAGGCAGATGGGCAACTCGTTTTCAACAGCATCATGCATGTTCTCAATGCTGCCGTTGATGGCGTTGGTCTGGCCTACGTACCAGAGGAGTTGGTCGCACCCTATCTGGCCGACGGCCGACTCAAAGAAGTCCTCGCCGACTGGTGCCCTGTGTTTCAGGGCTACCATTTGTATTACCCCAACAGACGCCAGGCGTCTCCCGCCTTTTCTGCATTGGTGGAGGCGCTGAAATATAGAAGTTGAGCGTTTTATATGCGACGCGCAGCTACGTCTGCTTTGGGTCGCACTACTTTGAAACTACCAGCGCCGGTGGTTGCCAGCTGCCTTCGCCAGCGGGAAGAATCGAAGGCGGCGTGGTTTTCGGCCAATAGAGGCGCATCAACAGATAGGCCGTGTCGTCAGGCGCCGGCAACCAGTTGGACTCCTTGGCCTTGCCCGGCGAATCCTTTTGGATGTACAGCGTCAGTGAACCATCCGCGTTCTTCTTCATCGCCGACAGCATCGGCGAATTGATCAGGTAGCGATTGAGCGGGTTCTTGATCAGCAGTTGGCTCTTGCCGTCGTACATGGTCACCGACCAGAAGGCATTGACGGGCGGCAGTTTGCCGGCCGGAAAGGTCAGCGTGTAGTTGCATTTGCTGGTATCCAGCGTCTGGCCGGTGCCGCCGGTGCGCGTGTAGGGGTATATCGCCTCGACGGCGTCGTTGCCGTAAATGCCGCCCTTCGCGGCGCCAGCCCGCTTCAGCCAGTCGCCTTTGTAGAACGCCTGGTCGCCGAAGAACGCGCCGACGCTCCAGCCGTTGATTTTCTTCGTCCCGCCCGCGAGGAACTTGTCCACCTGTTCGTCACCGGCCTTCATCCCGAGCAGGACCACGGCCTTGTGCTCGAACGAGAGGTCTTTGAATTCAAAGCTGCGGCCGGGGCCCACGCCGATACTGGCCAGCCTGGCCCGGATCTCCTTGTCCTCAGCCGATGGCGGCACATAGTCCAGCGCGGCCGACAGGTATTCGAAGAAGTTGGCCTTGATGCCTGCCGTGGTAGCCGGCAGGAAAGCAATCTTCGGCGCAGTAGACGGCGCGGGTTGATAGAGGAAGGCGGCTGGACCTTGTAACCCGCCTGCACCTTCTCGACATTCGGCATGTCCTTGGCATTCAAGAACTGAGTCCGAAAGCCGCTCAAGGCGAAAGGAGTGGTCGAGGTGAAGACTTTCTTGATCCCGGAAGGGGCGCCCCTTTCCAGTCGGGACCGACCACCAGGTAGTCGCCTGGCTCGCTGCCGGTGGCACGGCTGCCGATGTAGCCGTAGTTGTAGATGTTGCCGTCGATTAGCTGCACCGAGTAGTAACGCCGCTTATCCACCGCCGGCACCGAGATCACCATCGGCTCCGCGCGCAAGTCCAGCCAGGCAAACGATCGTCGAACCCTGCCTCTGTACTCGCTCAATACGAAGCGGTTAGTCGATAACTGCTTCGCATTGGACTCAGTCGAACCTCTGGTTGTTTATATCCGCTTAACCGATGGAGGGTTCCATTTGCCATTGAGCGCTTCGGGCTTGGGTGCATAAAGACGCATGGTCAGATTGAACGCGCCCTCGGGCGCAGGCAGCCAATTGGCCTCCTTTTCTTTGCCAGGGCTCTCGTTTTGGATGTACAGGTCAAGGGAACCATCTGCGTTGTTTTTGAACGGCATCCAACTGCTGACGGCAAATCGATTGAGCACGTTCCCCACCTGAAAGCCCTCATCGTCATAGAGCGTGACAGACCAGAATGCGTTTATCGGTGGGATATTACTTTTGTCGAAATGGAGCGTGTACTTGTTGGCGCCATCGAGCGGTTTGCCGGTGTCGTCAGCGAGGTTCAACGGGTAAATTGCATCTTCTGGAAGGTTCGCGCCGAGACCTTGTTGCGCAATGATGGCGCGCTTGAGGTAGTAATTGCCGTAGACGCCCATCGTGTCGGTGTTCATCGACCAGCCGTTAGTGACTCGGGCAATCGTCTCCATCTTCCATTTCATAAGCTCTTGCGCTTCTGCCGGTACCTTCTCAAGAGTTTGCTTCAATGCCGGATCGAGCTTGTTGATGTCAAAGCTCTTACCGGGTTCAAGACCAATCTTTTTCATCTGCGCGATGATTGGCTGGTCAGTGTCGTGGGGAGGATTGACCTTGAGAAGTTCGGCGGCGTATGCAAAGTACTGGTCGGCCGGCATGGTGTCGACCTGTACCTTGGGTGGTGTTTTCATGTCGATGCTCGGGTCAATCCGCACCGTGACCGGCTGCGCAGCCTTGCCCCAATGCGAGAGCGGAGTCACCTTGTAACCGGCCTGGATCTTATGCACCGCTGCGTAATCCGGCTCTCCATCGGTCTTGGTGCGGCCGATGACCCAGACATAAGACGTCGGGGCCGGAAGATGCGTAAAGCCCTCCGGAACAGTTCCGCTCCAGCCGGGCGGGGTCACCAGAAAATTGCCCGCACGGGTGCCGGTTGTCCGCCAACCGGGGGAGGCAAAGACATCCGTCCACATGTCGAGCATCGGCAGAAGGTAATAGCGTCCATCGGTGTCCGGTGCGGAGATCACCAAAGGTTCCTTGGTAAGGTCCAGCCATGCGGAGGAGTAGAGCGTGTCAAAGTTCAAGCGAACTACCGCTTTCATATTTGCCGGCGGATAGGCCGGAACGCTCACGAACGTATTCGCCGGACCTTTGCCGAACTCTTTCCCAGGCTCAATGTTGGTGAACTGTTTGCGGGAGACATCCATGGACAACAGCGGATAGAAATAGGTGTAGGCATCAATGCCAATGGCATGCGCTTCTTCAGCGGTAAGCCCCGACTGAGCATGTACCGTCGACAATGGCAGCAGTCCCAGGAATGCCATCGTCAAAGTGGAAGTTTTAAGCTGTTTGATATTCATTATCGACAAACTCCAGTAATTTCGGGGCGGCGCAGCTGTTCAAACACTTTAACCAGCACTGTTAACTTGCCGTTCACAGCGTAGTCGGTTTTTCGTGCCTCAATCATCAAGAGGCAATAGCAGCTGTTGGTCGATAACGTCGGGTAGATGCGAGAGTCAGCTTTGGGTTCGTTTTCTGCCTTTCGCGACGGGCATAAAACGCCCAAAAGGAGACAGTCAGATACGTCTGGAAAATCCAGGGTGACCCGCTCCGCGTCACCCTGCCAGATGCCAGATCCGCAAGTTAAAGTATAAAGTCCGCCGTGGTCGCGCTGTTGAGACCGACTATCTGGATGGCGAACTCGGCGGCGCTGTCCGCATCGGTATTGCCATACAGCACGCCCCCTGAAACCTTCAACTGTCCGGCCACGTTGAAAGCAGCGGTACTGCCGATGACCGAGCTGAAGGCGTCATTGGCGGTCGTCGCCGCGTTGGCATCGAGCGTCGACAGGTCGATCTTGTCGGCTCCCCGGGTGAAGTCGGTGATGATGTCCCAGGTGGAGCTGGTCAGCCCCGTTTCAGCGAGGGCGTTGAAATCGAAGATGTCGCTGCCGGCGCCACCGGTGAGGACATCCTTGCCTGTACCGCCGATGAGGATGTCGTTCCCGCCCCCACCGTTCAGCAGGTTGGCGGCGGCGTTGCCCGTGAGCCTGTCGTTGTAGTTGGAACCGGTGAGGTTTTCGATGGCGATCAGGGTGTCGGAACCTGAGCCGCCGGTGGCCTGGGCCGTGGTCACGGCGAGGCTGGCGGTGATTGCGCTACCGGCATAGGCGTAGGACGCCGTGTCGGTACCGGTGCTGCCATTGAGGACGTTGTTGCCGGCGCCGGCATAAAGGGTGTTGTTGAGGCTGTTGCCCGTCAGGCCGGCGTCTCCGGTGGCGAGGAGGCGGCCACTCTCGACATTGGCGCCGAGGGTGTAGGCGCTGAGGGAACTGAAGACCGTGTCGCTGCCGCCGGTGCCGACCGTTGCATTGGTTTCAACCACGACGTCACCCGTATTGTCGACGTAGTAGAGGTCAGACCCATCGCCGCCGGTCATCCGGTCGAGGCCTGCGCCGCCATCCAGAACGTCATTGCCCGCCCCACCGTCGAGCGTATCGTTACCGCTGCCACCGTTGAGCAAGTTAGCCGCGGCGTTGCCCGTGAGTTTGTCGTTGTAGTTGGAGCCGATGAGGTTTTCGATGGCGATCAGGGTGTCGGCGCCTGAGCCGCCGGTGGCCTGGGCCGTGGTCACGGCCAGGCTGACGGTGACGGCGCTGCCGGCATAGAGGTAGGAGGCAGAGTCGACACCGGTGCCGCCATTGAGGACGTTATTACCGGTCCCGTCATAGAGGGTGTTGTTAAGGCTGTTGCCCGTGAGGGCGGCGCCCCCGGTGGCGAGGAGGCGACCGTTCTCGACATTATCACTGAGGGTGTAGGCGCCGAGAGAGCTGTAGACCATGTCGCTGCCGCCGGTGCTGGCCGTGGCATTGGTTTCCACCACGACGTCGCTAGCGTTGTCGACGTAGTAGAGGTCGGAGCCATCACCGCCCGTCATCCCGTCAGCGCCAGTGCCACCATTCAAAACGTCATTGCCCGCACCACCGTCGAGCGTATCGTTTTCGGCACCACCGCTCAGCAGGTTGGCGGCGGCGTTGCCCCTGAGCGTGTCGTTGTAGCTGGAGCCGGTGAGGTTTTCGATAGCGATCAGGGTGTCGGCGCCTGATCCGACGGTGGCCTGGGCCGTGGTCACGGCCAGGCTGACGGTGACTGCGCTGGTGGCATAGAGGTAGGAGGCGGTATCGACGCCGGTGCCACCATTGAGGACGTTGTTGCCGACCCCGGCATAGAAGGTGTTGTCGAGGCCGTTACCCGTCAGGCCGGCGATCCCGGTGGCGAGGACGCGCCCATTCTCGACATTGGCAGCGAGGGTGTAGGCGCTGAGAAAACTGTAGACCGTGTCGCTGCCGCCGGTGCTGGCCGTGGCATTGGTTTCAACCACGACGTCAGCCGCGTTGTCGACGTAGTAGATGTCGGAACCCTCATCGCCCGTCATCCTGTCGATACCTGCGGCGCCATTTAAAAAGTCATTGCCGGCACCGCCGTAGAGGTGATTGGCGGCGGCGTTGCCGGTCAGCGTGTTGGCGAGGCTGTTGCCCGTGCCTGTGAGCGCCGCGCTGCCCGTGAGGGTCAGGTTCTCCTGGTAGTTGCCGAGGGTGCGACTGACGCTGGAAACGACGGTGTCGACGCCGCCGGTGGCGGAGGTTTCGTTGACCACGTCGCTGGCATGGTCGACGTAGTAGATGTCATTGCCCAGGCCGCCGCTCATCACATCGGCGCCGGCACCGCCGTTGAGCGTATTGGCGGCGGCGTTACCGGTCAGCGTGTTGGCGAGGCCGTTACCGGTGCCATTGATCGTTGAAGTCCCTGTAAGCGTCAGGTTCTCCAGGTTGGCTCCCAGCACCCAGCTCACAGCCGACTTGACCGTGTCAGTGCCGGCACCCAGCTCTTCACGAAGTTGAATCAGGCTGTCGCCCACTGCATAAGTATCATTGCCAGTGCCCCCGGCCAACAGCATGTTACCCTGACCGTTCAGCGTGTCATCACCGCTCCCGCCAGTGACCTCCAGCCGTACCGCGGTGCCATCGGCACTGAAGCGCTGGACATAGACGCCGTCATTGACATGACTGGACTGTCCTATAGACACCCAGGTCACTGCCCAGCCACCGTCGTCCAGAGACGTGACCTTAGCGGCAACCTGATGGCCGTCAGTGGTGGTATTGACCAGCGTTTCGCCACCGACGGCTTGGCCCGCGGCGTTGTAGCGCTGGGCATAGATAGCCATCCCACTGCCATCTTGTTCGCCGCCCGATTCCCAGGTCACCACCCAGCCGCCATCAGCCAATGCCGTTACATCGGAGTGACTCTGAGACTGCGTGGCATAGTGAGGGCTGTTTATGACGAGGGTTTCACCGCCGACCGCCTGACCATTGGCGTTATAGCGCTGGAAGTAGATATCGTTACTATTGGTAGCTAGGCTGGAGGATGACCAGCTCACCAGCCAGCCACCATCGTTCAAGGCCGTGACCGCAGGAATGTACTGGACATCCAGCGTGTTGGTGTTTACCTGAGTTTCGCTGCCGACCCTGTTACCGGTTGCATCGTAACGCTGGGCATAGATATCGAAGCGGCTTTCGTCTGGGTGATTCGCATGCCAGGTCACCAGCCAGCCACCGTCCTTCAGGGCCGTCACGTCAGTGCTGTAGTGCACGATCTGATTATCGCCTGTCGTCGTGTTGACCTGGGTTTCACCCCCCACAGCGATGCCCGCTGCGTCATAGCGTTGGGCCTCGATCGTGAAGTTATTGCCAGCGACGTCCCGCGACATCCATACCACCACCCAACCACCATCACCCAGTGCTGTCACAGCCGGGCTGTTCTGGCTCTCAGTCGTGTGGGTATTGACGCGCCATGGTTCACCCACGGCTTCACCAGCCTGGTTGAAACGCCGGGCATAGATGTCGCCAGTGTCGACCTGCAGATAGGTGTACCAGGTAACCACCCAGCCACCGTCAGCCAGCCCGGCGACATCGGAGTATTCCTGATTGTATTGCGAAGGGGCGACAGCAATCTCATCGCCCAACCGCTCGCCTGCTGCACTGTAGCGTTGGATTAAAATATCGTTCCCATTGACTGGATCAGAGGACTGCAAGGACACCAGCCACCCACCGTCGGCCAGCCCGGTAATGGAGATACTGTCCTGAGTCATCGGCGTCAACGTACTGACCCGGCTTTCACCGCCCGCCTTGACGCTCAGAATCCTGTCGGCGAATTGCAGGCTTTCGATATTGCGCAGGTAATCGGTACCCTCATCGCCACCAACGACATTCAGGTCGGTGACCGTCAGTTGGCCGTTGCTCCATCCGAAGCGGTAGTCGCCGGCGTTGCCCGAATAGATAGCCGTATCCTGACCACCACCGCCGTCGAGAATGTCATCCCCCGCCAGGCCGGTAATGCTGTCGGCCTCACTTGTCCCCAATAGATCATCATTGCTCGTAGTGCCTGTTATCACGGCCATGTGGGATTTTTCCTTTATGCAGGGCCGCAAGTGGCAACCCACGCGGCGGTGTTGTTATTTGTCATCAGTAACAGGCGAGGTGAAGCCGCCGGGCATTGCATCGAAATTCGTCGAGGCAACGTAGGTCAGCACTCATTTTCATTCAGTTCGCTCATGGCCAAGGTGCTTGCGCCGGTGAACCGGGTGAAAAACTCGGCTGTGCTGTCCGCATCGCTGTCGCCATAGAGCGCCCGCTTGCAACCTTCCAGAGCCCGGCCGCACAGAGAGTGGCACTTAGTGTATATAGCCATTTGCCATCCCGCTTGTCCGGTCGTCGCTTCCCATCACTTGGGTAAGCAGGCTAGGACAGAACAGTGGATGACATACTTTCCAATTTGGACTCCGGTGGCAGGACTAGCTCTCGACGGTGGTCCTTACTTTTTGGCATACGCTTGACGATCACAAATGACTGCATCAGTTGACTGCGGCCCTTCGTGACGGACAGCTATCGGCCGACTTTTTTGTTTGTCGCCACCGTCAGCCTGGGTCGATTTCAGCCGATTGTGGAAGGCAGAAATCGGCCAGAAACAGCCGGTCGCAACTTGCAGAATTGCGGGGCGAAGGCTTGGCATTGGGCTGTAGCGAGAGGTGACCGGTAAGACCGGAGAAGTTTCGCGAAAAAGATGTGAGGGCAGTAGTATCGACGGATAGACCACGATTAAACCGTAACAGCCTAAGCTGTGGTCTGCCTCTGGTTGTCATTAGAAGTGTTAATCATAGATCAGCGGTCTTCACCAACGAACCAGAGACTTTCACATGATAGCGATGAATCGAATACTTCACTCCACTACAGCCCTAGCGCTCGTGACGATCTTCAGCTTCCTGAGCGGACCGGCGCAAGCCGGCTTAGAGGAAGGCGTTACGGCCTATCAAGCCGGTGACTTGCCGCTGGCATTTAAGGAATTTAGCACCGTTGCGGACACAGGCAACGCCGATGGCCAGTTCAATGTGGCTCTAATGTACGAGCAGGGCATCGGGGTCGCCAAGGACGAAACACAAGCAATTCGTTGGTATGAAAAATCTGCGCAGCAAGGCAACTCCAACGCGCAATACAATCTCGCTGTGCTGTATGAAAACGGTCGTGGCACTGCCGTGGACTTTGCGCAGGCCAATCAGTGGTATCGCAAGGCAGCAGCGCAAGGCGATGCGCTCGCCGTCGGTAATCTGGGCATGCTTTATATGCGCGGCGATGGCGTGAAGGTGGACAAAAATCTCGGCCTGGCTCTGCTTATACAGTCGGCAACCATGGACAACTCGCCCACAAACAAAGCCAAAAGTAACATTGCAGCGACCAGGGGTTTAACCGCCAACATGATCACAACAGCCCAGACACTTTCGGATGAGCTAGGCCAAGCCAAAAATCTGCTGATACCGCTGGATCAATACTTGAAAACTACGACGACTACCTCTGGCGGCGAATCGCAATAGGCTGAAACGCGTCCTCCGGAATACAGGGGGCGCAGGTAGCAAATTACCGCCCGCCAATAAGGGGCGGACCACGGTTTGTAAGCGTCCGGCCAAGTCACCTACCGAACTCCAGCATTAAGGGCGATGGTGTCCGCGTATTTTTAAGCGGACGCGATCGCCCTTATCGCCAGGATTT
>NZ_LMHY01000010.1 GCF_001429045.1 Pseudomonas sp. Root71
GGCAACGACACGATGGTTGCTTCTAATGGCGACGATATCTTCGTGTTCGCCGCGGGCTTCGGCAATGACCGGATCCTCGGCTTCGATACCGACGCGGCGGGAGGCCAGGATCTGCTCAACTTCGCCGCTCTCAACATCACGGCGGCGACCTTTGGCAGCAGTGTCAATGTCGTTGATCTCGGTGCGGATACGTTGCTCAACTTCGGTGCGGGTTCCATCACCCTGGTAGGTGTGGGTGATCCAAACACCGTTTCGGCCACAGACTTCATTCTGGCCTCTTGAGGTCCTGGCAAGGACTGTCGCAGGGAGCGTGGACCACGGAGGGGAGGGCAATGGATGCCCTCCCTTTCTCCATCCACTCAATTGCCCATTAGCTATCGGGGTGCCAGCAGCGTACTGGAACTCATCAAGGCGGCAGGTTGGAACCGAACTGCGAAATCAAAGAATCAATTGAAAAAGGGAAACCCGGCCTTGAACATTTCAGCCATCTGCCTCTTGAGCAGTCTATTGGTTTCGGTCGCGGCTTTTGCTACCGGTGTTAATCCGGTGTTCGACCTGGATTTCACCAGGTCAGCCACGGAAACGCTGAAAAAACTGGATATCAACGACGCTTGTATTGTCGCCATCTCAAGTCCTGCTGCTTTTACGTTCTGTCGAGAAGGGTCATCAACGCTCTGGAAGTATCAGGCGCTGGATCTGGAGCAACAGGCGGTGATCCAGATTGGCCAAAAGCGGTCTTCGGCGGACTACCGGCAAATAACCCTTGTGGAAGTCGATAGCGTTGCTTGCGAACAGGATCACCTTGTGGAATTGGTTGAACCGGCTATCAGGCATGGACTTGTCCTTGGCCTGATTACCCTGTTTCTGTTGGTCGGCCTGCGATATACCTACCGGGCGATCATGTATTGCTGTTATGAACAGGTCGGCTTTTCGAAGTTCGGCTTGCGGCGCCTGGACAAATCCCGGTCAACGCAAAATTCAACGGTAATGGCGTTGGTCGCATGGGGTGTCGTGGCCGCTACGGCATTTATCTACTTCGGATTTTGAGCGAGACCACAATTAGCGGGTATGCCGTTTCAAGGTACTTGCCATCCGATAGGGTTTGAATGCGTGCAGTTTCATTCGCTGACGACTAATTTGCTTTTAATATCCTGTTCCTTTCAGTTGATCCTGTATTGCTGTCTGCCTGAAAGGGTGGCTGGATCACCGTGAAGTCCGTCGTTGGAGTTTGCCTTGGATGAGAGTTACTCGCTATTGCGAGACTTATGGGATGTATAACAACTAGCGGATCCAATATGCAATGCTCGAAGTGCATCCAGGCAAGCAGGCCAGTTGCTGTGGGCAATAGCGGGGAAGTTGACTCATTGCTGTCGCTTCAGGCGAACTTGCGCTACGCACCGTTTGTCGGTGGCTTGTGCGGAAAATGAACATTGTAGCGTCTGTGGCCTCTGATCCTTGAGCACGTCAGCCATGACCTGCCCCCGCGATTGAAAAAAAAGAAGTGGAAATAGAATCTCAAGTGCAGTGAATGCCACTGGGGGTTTTTATCTGAAACTCAGGGAGGCGATAAATCAACCGGTCATTGATTCGCCAGGTGAATCAATGAGGTTGAGAGTGCCGAGTCCATGATTTGGCTTATCTTTTAGAAGTAAGGTCGTACAGAATTTTTAATAATTAAAGATTCTGTCAAGTAGTCGATCCGTACTCTCGAATAAGGTGGAGAAAATACCGTGGCGATAAATACCATTATGAGTCTGCTGGAAAATAAGGAATTCCTGGAGTTTTTGCGTCTGGGGGTTATTTATGTTCATTTGGTGGCGTGTTGTGTGGCCATCGGGCTGGTGTTGACCAGTGATGTCGCGATGGTCAGGGATCTTTTAAAACGGAAAATATTAACTGAGCATGATAATGCTCACATGGAAAGTCTTCAAAGATCTGTCATCGTTTCACTAATAGCGCTGTGGGTAACGGGCATCGCTGTCGTCGGTATCGATTACCTGGAAAAAGGTGTCGAGTACTTCATGAATCCAAAACTTCAAGCCAAAGTCATTATTGTGGCGTTGTTGACTTACAACGGCATCTTGTTGCATCGCCTGGTACTGCCGGCCCTGCAAAAGGCAGGCTCCTTGCTCAATCTCCGATTCAGTGCACGAATGCTGGCGTTGGCCTGCGGTTCGTTGTCGGCGGTGTCCTGGATGTATGCCGCCATGCTGGGTGTCGGTCGTCCCTTGGCTTGGAAGTATTCCCTTTCCGAACTGTTGATGGCCTATCCGGTACTGATTGCGCTCGGGTTCCTGACGATGCTGGTGTTGACCCAGCGAGCGAAACAACAGGACGTCTGCGTTGCGCCGGCGCGGGCAGTAGCAAGCGCATGCTAAGCCGGTTCTTCGCGTAAATCTTGCGGACTTGTCCAGAGCCCGAAAGGCGGCCTTCAGGGTGCAGGTTTCAATCCGGACCTGCACCGCAAGGTCGTTTTTGTTTTGAATCATTCCCGGCGGCCCAAAGCTTCTGCTCATTTCGATCAATAATTTGTCAGTTACGGTCATTGAGGGATGGTGGCGTGACTCTTAGTCTGTCGAACATGACTGACGGGGGCCGTAGAGCTCCTGCACTTTCCGTGATCGCTCGATGTGGAGTTACCGATGACCGCCGCTCAATACCCGCACCTGCTGGCTCCGCTGGACCTGGGTTTCACCACGCTGCGCAATCGCACCCTGATGGGGTCGATGCACACGGGCCTGGAAGAGAAACCGGGTGGCTTCGAGCGCATGGCGGCTTACTTTGCCGAGCGTGCCCGTGGCGGTGTCGGCCTGATGGTCACCGGCGGTATCGGCCCGAACGAAGAGGGTGGCGTGTATTCCGGCGCGGCCAAGCTGACGACAGAGGAAGAGGCGCTCAAGCACCGTATCGTCACCCGTGCCGTACATGACGCGGGAGGCAAGATCTGCATGCAGATCCTCCATGCCGGTCGTTATGCCTATAGCCCGAAACAGGTTGCCCCTAGCGCGATCCAGGCGCCGATCAACCCGTTCAAGCCCAAGGAGCTGGACGAGGAAGGCATCGAGAAGCAGATCAGCGATTTCGTCACCTGCTCGGTACTGGCGCAAACCGCCGAGTACGACGGCGTGGAAATCATGGGTTCCGAAGGTTATTTCATTAACCAGTTCCTCGCCGCGCACACCAACCACCGTACCGATCGTTGGGGTGGCAGCTATGAAAACCGCATGCGTCTGCCGGTGGAGATCGTTCGTCGCGTTCGTGAAGCGGTAGGCCCGAACTTCATCATCATTTTCCGACTGTCGATGCTCGACCTGGTCGAAGGCGGCAGCACCTGGGAAGAGATCGTGCAGTTGGCCAAGGCCATCGAACAGGCCGGCGCGACCATCATCAACACCGGTATCGGCTGGCACGAAGCGCGGATTCCGACCATCGCAACCAAAGTGCCGCGCGCGGCCTTCAGCAAGGTCACGGCCAAGCTGCGTGGTTCGGTCAATATTCCGCTGATCACCACCAACCGTATCAACACCCCTGAAGTCGCCGAGCAGATCCTCGCCGAGGGCGATGCCGACATGGTGTCCATGGCGCGGCCGTTCCTCGCCGACCCGGACTTCGTCAACAAGGCCGCTGAAGGTCGCGCCGATGAAATCAACACCTGCATCGGTTGCAACCAGGCCTGCCTCGACCACACCTTCGGCGGCAAGCTGACCAGTTGCCTGGTCAACCCGCGTGCCTGCCATGAAACCGAGCTCAATTACCTGCCGGTGCAGCAACTGAAGAAAATCGCCGTGGTCGGTGCCGGCCCGGCCGGTTTGTCCGCCGCGACCGTGGCCGCCGAGCGTGGCCATCAAGTGACGCTGTTCGATTCGGCCAGCGAAATCGGTGGTCAGTTCAACATCGCCAAGCGTGTTCCGGGCAAGGAAGAGTTCTTTGAGACCATTCGCTACTTCAACCGCAAGTTGCAGACCACCAACGTCGAGGTGTGCCTGAACACCCGCGTCGATGTGGCCGGGCTGGTCGAGGGCGGCTACGACGAGATCATTCTGGCCACCGGCATTGCGCCGCGCCTGCCGGCCATTCCGGGGGTGGAAAACGCCAAGGTGCTGAGCTACCTGGACGTGATCCTGGCGCGCAAACCGGTCGGCAAGCGCGTCGCGGTGATTGGCGCCGGTGGTATCGGTTTTGACGTCTCGGAATTCCTCGTCCATGAAGGCGTAGCGACCAGTCAGGATCGTGCCGCGTTCTGGAAAGAATGGGGTATCGATACACACCTTGAAGCGCGCGGCGGTGTCGCCGGTATCAAGGCCGCGCCCCATGCGCCGGCCCGCGAGGTATACCTGCTGCAACGCAAGAAATCCAAGGTCGGCGACGGCCTGGGCAAGACCACCGGCTGGATTCATCGCACCGGTCTGAAGAACAAGCAGGTGCAGATGCTCAACAGCGTCGAATACCTGAAGATCGACGACGAAGGCCTGCACATCCGCATCGGCGAAACCGGCGAGCCGCAGCTGTTGCCAGTGGACAACATCGTGATTTGCGCCGGGCAGGACCCGCTGCGCGAGTTGCATGACGGCCTGGTGTCGGCGGGGCAGAGCGTGCACCTGATCGGCGGCGCGGATGTCGCGGCAGAGCTGGATGCCAAGCGGGCGATCAATCAGGGTTCGCGTTTGGCGGCGCAGTTGTAACGCACATCGTTCGGGTTCACAGCACAAGTCGGCTGTTAAGATGCCGGATCTTTCCATAGATCCGGCATCATGCTTTCTCCTCCAGACAATTGGTTTCTTCAAGCCCCCCTCGACCCCCTTCACCTCGACTGGCTCACTCGAGCCGGCATCGAAGTGGCGGTCCTGCGGCTGGACCAGATCGACCCGCTGATCAGCGGCAACAAATGGTTCAAGCTCATCGAACACCTGAAAACTGCTGACCGCCTGGGGGCCGAAGGCATCATCAGTCTCGGTGGCGCGCACTCCAATCACCTCCACGCGTTGGCGGCGGCGGGCAAGCGTTTCGGCTTTGCCACCGTCGGCCTGTTGCGCGGGCATCCTCAGCAAACCCCGACGGTCAAGGACTTGCAGGCGTTCGGCATGCAGTTGCACTGGCTGGGGTATGCAGGCTATCGGGCAAGGCATGAAGCGGGTTTCTGGCAACCCTGGCAAACCCGCTACCCGAGGTTGCATCCGGTGCCTGAAGGGGGAGGCGGTTTGCCTGGTGCCTTGGGTTGCATGCAGTTGCGGGCCACTGTTTGCGCGCAATTGCCGGGCTTGGGCTGGAGCGACCATGACGGCTGGTGGCTGGCCTGCGGCACCGGCACGACCCTGGCCGGCCTGGTGCTGGCCGAAGCGGGGGATCATCCGGTGTACGGTGCCCTGGCGGTGCCTGACGATCATGGGGTGGCGCAGATGGTCGAGCGGATCGTGCAGGAAGCCGGTGTAGTCAATGCGAGGTATGAACTGATCGATGCAAGTCGCGGCGGCTTCGCCAAGGTGGATCCGCTGCTGCTCGACTTTATCGAAAAGACAGAGCAGGCCGGGAGTATTCCATTGGAGCCGCTGTACACCGGCAAGGCACTCATGGCCCTCAAGCAACAAGTCGAGGCGGGCAAGTTCGCCCGGGGCACACGACTGATCTTTGTCCACACGGGCGGCTTGCAGGGGCGGCGGGGATTTGACTCACAAGCCTGAAACGCACCGCAAACCAATGTGGGAGCGAGCTTGCTCCGGGCGGCGTTCCGACGATGGCGGTGGGTCAGTCGACAAATGCGCCGAATGCAACACCCTCATCGCGAGCAGGCTCGCTCCCACACTGCAATTCATTGGTCTCAGGAGTCGCGGTTCACGCGCTTGGGCATCATCCGCAGCAAGGTGTTATCGCCCACCACATAATGGTGATACAGCCCGGCCACGGCATGCAGGCCGATCAGCCAGTAGCCGATAGTGCCGCCGAGCTCGTGCCAGCCCTGGAGCTCTTTGGCCAGGTCCTTGTTTTCCGCTACCAGCATCGGCAGGTCGACACCGTAGAACATCACCTGATTGCCTTTGGCGCTGGTGACCAGCCAGCCGAGAATCGGCGTGACGATCATGAAAATGTACAGCGCCCAGTGCATCAGCCTGGCCAGCGTCGTTTGCCAGTGCGCCGAGGCCGGGAAGATCTGCGGCGCCGGGCCGAGGCTGCGTGCGAACAATCGCACCCAGACCAGAACGAATACGGTCAGGCCGAGCATGAAGTGTGTTTCGACGATCAGCGTGCGCCCGCCACTGCCCTTGGGAAAGAGCCCGCGAAACTCGATACAGGCGTAAACCAGCACCAGCAGGACCAGCATCAACCAATGCAGCGCGATCGATACGGTGCTGTAGCGCGATTCGGAGTTTTTCCACGGCATACGGTGTTCCTCAGAGGTCCGGTTTAAAGCCACCGCTCTTATCCGACGGTGTGCTCTAACTGTAATCCTGTTTCACCGGGTTTGCCTGAGGCGATTGGTCGCTGGATGCTCTGGTTTGGGTAATGCACAGAAGAAACCTGTGGGAGCAGGCTCGCTCCCACAGGGGCAATGCGGGGACTTATCAGCTCGACTGAGGCATTTCGCCGTTGGCCAGGCGCTTGTTGATGTCGGCGATCACTTGCGGCAGATCGGTGATGGTATCGATCATGTAGTGCGGACGCGAGCCTTCGAACATTGCGTGGATGCGCTTGCGCTCGCCGTCCAGTTGGTCGCAGCCCAAGGCGCGATAACCTTCGTAGTCCAGGCCCAGGGCGTTGCCCGAGCAGATCAGCGCCACGGTCCACATGCCGGCGCGGCGCCCCTCGAGAATGCCCGGCACCGTGTCATCGATCTTCACGCACGCGGCGACATCGTCGATGCCCAGGGCAATGACGTTGGCCAGCGCCTGGGCGGGCCATGGACGACCATTCGGGACTTCATCGGTGGCAACCACGTGATCGGCCACGTAGCCGTTGGTGGCAGCCAGTTCAACCACTTTGTCCATGACCTGTTTCGGGTAGCCGGAGCAGGAGCCGATCTTGATCCCTTGCTGGCGCAGGTTGGCGATGGTCTCCAGCGCTCCGGGAATCAGCGCCGAGTGTTCGGCGATTTTTTCGATCTGCAGCGGCATGAAGCGTTGGTAGATGGCGGTCACGTCATCGTCGGTCGGCGTGCGGCCGAACACTTTGCGATAGCGCTCGGCAACCTCCGGCAGATCGCACAGGGTGCGGATGTGGTCCCACTTGCCCATGCCCATCGGGCCACGGGCCTCTTCGATGGACACCTGGACGTCGAATTCGGCGAAGGCTTCGACGAAAATCTGCGTCGGGGCGAAGGAGCCGAAGTCGACCACGGTGCCGGCCCAGTCGAGGATGGCGGCTTGCAGTTTGCTTGGGTTGGAGTAGTTCATGGCAATTAATTTCCTGTAGAAAACTGACGATTGGAGAGCCGCTTTTACTGTGGGAGCGAGCTTGCTCGCGATGGCGGTCTTCCATTCAACCAAGGTGCTGACTGATCGGGCCCCATCGCGAGCAAGCTCGCTCCCACAGGGGAATGTGGTGTGGGTTAGATCTCTAACACTTCCATCTCGCGCAACACTTCAGCAATCGCCGCCACGGCTTCGCGCATTTCGGCTGGCTGGACATGGCCGATGCAGCCGACGCGGAAGGTTTCGACCTGGGTCAGTTTGCCGGGGTAGAGGATGTAACCCTTGGCCTTGACCCGCTCGTAGAACTCCTTGAATGCGTAGCGTGGATCTTTCGGGGCGTGGAAGGTGGCGATGATCGGCGCCTGGATAGCCGCCGGCAGGAAGCTGCGCAGCCCCAGTCTGCCCATCTCTTCCATCAATGCCTGGCAGTTGGCGGCGTAGCGTTCGTGCCGCGCCGGCAAGCCGCCTTCTTCGTTGTATTGCAGAAGGGCTTCGTGCAGCGCCGCGACCACATGGGTCGGCGGGGTAAAGCGCCACTGGCCGGTCTTGGCCATGTAGGCGTGCTGGTCCTGCAGGTCCATCGCCAGCGAATGCGAGTTACCAACGGCGTTGGCCAGGGACTCTTTGCGAGCGAAGACAAAACCCATGCCCGGCACGCCTTCCAGGCATTTGCCCGAGGCGGCGATCAGTGCGTCGAACGGCACTTGTTGCGCATCCACTGGCAGGGCGCCGAAGGAGCTCATGGCGTCGATGATCAGGCGCTTACCGTGTTGCGCAATGACCTGGGCGATCTCTGGCAGCGGATTGAGGATGCCGGTGCTGGTTTCGCAGTGAATCAGGGCGACATGGGTAATGTCTTGATCGGCACGAAGCAGGCGGTCGACGTCGGTGGCGGTGGTCGGTTCGTCCTCGGCGGTTTCGAAAGTGCTGAACGAGCGCCCCAGCACTTCGCAGATTTTCGCCAGGCGCTTGCCGTAGGCGCCGTTGATCAATACCAGAATCTTGCCGTCCCGAGGCACCAGCGTGCCGATCGCCGCCTCGACCGCGAAGGTGCCGCTGCCTTGCAGGGGCACGCAGTGGTGGGTGGCGGCGCCGTTGATGATGGCCAGCAGTTGCTCGCAGAGGCTGGCGGTCAGTTGATTGAAGCGGTCATCCCATGATCCCCAGTCAACCATCATTGCCTGACGGGTGCGGGCCGACGTGGTCAACGGGCCGGGGGTGAGCAGGATGGGTTCGGCAGTACTCATTCTCGTGTCCTCGCAATCGATGGGATGAAGCGTTGGTGCCTAAATTGCAATTTGCCGTGTTATCAATCAAATTGTTTGTTGTTATGCCAACCATCAATGAGGGTTATTCATGAACCTGTTCCAGCTCCGCGCCTTCGATGCCGTGGCCCGGGAAGGCAGCTTTACCCGGGCGGCGGCGCGGCTGTTCATCAGCCAGCCGGCCGTCACCGGGCACATCAAGGCCCTGGAGGAGCACTACCAGATCACCCTGCTGCGCCGCACCGCCCGCCGCGTGGAACTGACGGAGGAGGGCACCAAACTGGCGGCAATCACCCGGGCGATGTTCAGCTTGGCCGAAGAGGCGCAGGTAATGCTCGAAGCCAACCGGCAATTGCTGACCGGGCGCCTGGAAGTGGCGGCGGACGGCCCGCACATGGTCATGCCGATGCTCGCCAGCCTGCGTGCACGCTATCCGGGGATCACGGTGAACCTGCGCCTGGGCAACGCCCAGGAAACCCTGGCGGCGCTGCTGTCCGAACATGCCGACGTGGCGGTGCTGACCGAGGTCGAGCCGCGCAAGGGCCTGCATCTGCAGGCGCTGAATGAATCACGGATTTGCGCGCTGGTGCCCGATGGGCATCCTTGGGCGCAGAAGACCAAAGGCGTGCAGCTCAAGGAACTGGATCAGGTGATCATGGTGCTGCGCGAACCGAGTTCGATTACCCGGCGCACCTTCGATGAGGCATGCGCCCAGGCCAAGGTCAATCCACGGGTGCTGCTGGAACTGGACAGTCGCGAAGCGGTGACCGAGGCGGTGGCCGCCGAACTGGGTGTGGGGGTGGTGTCGTCGGTGGAGGTCAGTCACGATCCACGGGTGGCGGCGGTACCGATCATCGGCGAGGGGCTGGTGAATCGGCACATGATGGGGTGTATGGAGCGGCGGCGGGATTTGCGACTGATACAGGCGTTTTTTGGGTTGGCACCGGTGTAGGAGCTGCCGAAGGCTGCGATCTTTTGATCTTCGCTTTTAAAAACAAGATCAAAAGATCGCAGCCTTCGGCAGCTCCTACGGGGGGATGCGGTCAGTTAAGGCTCTCCCGCACCATCTCCAGAAAAGTCGCCACCACCCGCCGCGAACTCTGTTCGCGCAAACACACCAGGGTTTCAGTCAACCGTCGTTTGCAATCGATAATCGGCAACGCACACACCCGCGAATCCGCGCCAAACTCGGCAGCCGACACCACCCCCACCCCAATCCCCACAACCACCGCCTCCCGCGCTGCCTCGCGACCTTCAACCTGAATTGCCGGGCGGATGCGGAACCCGGCACCGGCCATTTCCTCCTCCAGCGTCTGCCGGGTCACCGAACCGACTTCCCGCAACACCAGCGGTGTGTCGTCGAGGTCGGCAAGGGTGATGGATTCGCGCTCGGCCCACGGATGATTGCGCGACACGAACGCCACCATCGGGTCGTTACGCAGGGGCAGGGAGATCAGGCGTTCATCGCTGACGTCACGGCCCAGCAACGCCAGGTCGGCCTGATAGTTGAACAGTCGGAACAGCGACTCATCGGTGTTGCCGGTTTCGATCTTCACGCTGATCCCGGGGTAGCGTTCGCAGAATCGGGCGATCTGCGGCAGCACGTGGACCGGTGCATCCACCGCCAGAATCAGGCTGCCGGTCTGCAAGGCCTGGGAGTCCTGGAGCAGTTCCTGGGCTTCCGCCTCAATCACGAAAAGCCGCTGGGTAACGCTCAGCAGCCGCTCGCCCAGATCGGTCAGGCGCACCGAGCGCTTGTTGCGGTGAAACAGCAAAACCCCGTAGCGCTCTTCGAGTTTGCGCACCTGGTCGGAAATCGCCGGTTGCGTCAGAAACAAGCGCTCGGCGGCCTTGGTGAAGCTTCCATGCACCGCCACGGCGTGGAAAGCTTTGAGCTGGGCGTGGGACACCGACATGGGAATCTCCAGTAACAAGCTGACCTTATATTTGAAATACGATAAATCGATTTCACTTATTAATCAGTAATTGTTTTTATCCACCTCAGCCCCGGTGACTGGTCAGTCGAACAGCAGCGGGAGCCATGAGCCTGTGCGTGCAACTACAGGACTCATCTGACCGGTATCCGCCGTAGGGACAGGGCGATATCGCAGTGCTCAACAATAAAAACACAGGCGTTTTCTTCCAATTCTGCCGGCACACTCACACCCTGAGGTCAGAACCACAATGAACAAGCACATCGGCACCATCAAGCGTTGGCGCGTGCAGATCTTCGCGATCACCTGGCTCGCCTACGCCGCCTTCTACTTCACCCGCAAAGCCTTCTCGGTCGCCAAGCTCGGTATTGGCGAAGACCCGACCTTCATGCTCGACAAAATGGCCATGGCCAACCTCGACGCCATCTACCTGACGGCCTACGCCTTCGGCCAATTCACCTGGGGCATCCTGGCCGACCGCTTCGGGCCGCGGGTGGTGGTGCTCGGCGGGTTGGTGATTTCCGCCGCTGCGGCGCTGGTGATGGGCAACTTTGCAACGCTACCGATTTTCGCTACCTGCATGCTGATACAAGGCCTGGCGCAGTCCACCGGTTGGTCGGGGCTGTGCAAGAACCTCGGCAGCTTCTTTCCCTCCGAGCAACGCGGACGGGTATTGGGCCTATGGAGTTCCTGCTACGCCTTTGGTGGTCTGGTAGCCTCGCCGTTTGCCGGTTGGTGGGCGTACACGCTCATCGGCAGCTGGCATGCGGCGTTCATTTCCAGTGCGGCGGTGGTTGGGCTGGTCGCCGTGCTGTTTTTTATTTTCCAACGCAACAAACCGGAAGACGTCGGCTTGCCGGCGGTGGAGCCGGAACCCGAGCTGACCGCCGAAGAGGCTGACGCGCAAAGTAAAATCAGCATGTGGGAGCCTTTGAAGGAAATCCTGCGCAACCGCACAGTGCTGGTGTTGGGGTTGGCGTACTTCATGCTCAAGCCGGCGCGCTACGCGATTCTGCTGTGGGGGCCGGTGATCGTCTTCGAACAGATGCCTTCAGTGGGCAAGGTCGGCGCGGCGATCATACCGACCGCGTTTGAACTGGCCGGGTTGCTCGGGCCGATCCTGATTGGCCTGGCCTCGGACAAACTGTTCGGCGCCCGGCGCATGCCGGCCTGCGTGATCAGCCTGTTGGCGCTGACGGTGTCCCTGGCGTTTTTCATGGGCGCCCTGCATACCGGCAGCGTGCTGCTGGTGGTGGCACTGCTGTTCGTCATGGGCCTGACCCTCTACGGGCCGGACTCGATGATCAGCGGCGCGGCCGCTATCGACTTCGGCACTGCCAAGGCCGGCGCCACGGCAGCCGGATTCGTCAACGGCTGCGGCTCGGTCGGGGCGATTCTCGGCGGGCTGCTGCCGGGCTACTTCGACACCGTTACCGTGTTCATCGTTTTCGCCGGCTGCGCCATGTTCTCGGCGCTGGTGTTGATCCCGCACTGGAACAGCCGCCCCGGTGGCCTGGGCACTCATTTCGCCTACGTGCCCAACCAGGCGATCACCATCAAACCCCTGCGTACCTGAATCCTGTCCCTCGTCGCCTGCTGCACCTGCGGCAGGCCGGCGTGTGGGCCACTGACCGGAGATTGACCCCATGAGACCCTTTTGGCTGGACCAGGCCTTGAAGGCTGATGCATCCGAAACCTGTCCGCCACTGGAAGGCGACACCCGCGCCGATGTCTGTATCGTCGGCGGTGGTTACACCGGGTTGTGGACCGCGATCATGCTCAAGGAGCAGAACCCCGAGCTGGACGTGTTGCTGATCGAAGCGGACATCTGCGGTGCCGGGGCCAGTGGACGCAATGGCGGTTGTGCGTTGTCGTGGTCGGCCAAGTATTTCACCCTTGAGCGTTTGTTTGGCGTTGAAGAAGCCGTACGTCTGGTCAAGGAGTCCGAGCGCAGCATCCATGCCATTGGCGCCTTCTGCGAACAGTATCGGGTGGACGCCGATTACCGTCTCGACGGTACGCTCTACACCGCGACCAACCGCGCTCAAATTGGCTCGACTGACGCTGTGATCGCGGCGCTGGAGCGCAACGGCATCAACTCATTCAGCCAGCGGCCGGTGGCCGATGTGCAGCGCATGGCGGGCTCCATCAAACACCTGGAAGGCTGGTTTTCTCCGGCAGCGGCCAGTGTGCAGCCGGGCAAACTGGTGCGTGGCTTGCGCCGGGTAGCCCTGCAACTCGGGGTGAAGATTCATGAAAACACCGCGATGACCGGGCTGGAGGAAGGTAGGCCGGCGGGCATTCAAACCCCTGGTGGCACTGTTCGCGCCGACCGCGTGGTGCTGGCGATGAACGCCTGGATGGCCCGGGCGTTCCCGCAGTTCGAACGCAGCGTGGCGATCGTTTCCAGCGACATGCTGATCACCGAACCACGGCCGGATTTGCTCGACGAAATCGGCTTGACCAGCGGCGTCACGGTGCTCGATTCGCGGATCTTCGTGCACTACTACCACAACACCCCGGACGGCCGGATCATGCTGGGCAAGGGCGGCAATACCTTCGCTTATGGCGGACGCATGCTGCCAGTGTTCGACCAGCCTTCGCCTTACGCCGGTTTGCTGCAGAACAGCCTGGCGGATTTCTTCCCGGCGTTTGCCGAGGTCAAGGTCGAAGCGACCTGGAATGGTCCGTCGGACCGCTCGGTGACCGGGCTGCCGTTTTTCGGGCAGATGAGCGCCAGTGGCAACGTGTTCTACGGTTTCGGCTATTCCGGCAGCGGTGTCGGACCCTGCCATATGGGTGGGCAGATTCTGGCGTCGATGGTCCAGGGCCTGGACAACCCCTGGACCCGTTCGCCGCTGGTCAACGGACCGTTGGGGTTTTTCCCGCCGGAGCCGATTCGCTACATCGGCTCGCTGATGGTGCGCAACGCCATCCGCCGCAAGGAACGCGCGGAGGATCACGGGCGTCGACCACGGCATCTGGACGTGCGCCTGGCGAAGTTCGCCGCCGCCGCCGGCAAGGCTGACAAGGGCTGAGCATCAGGGCGCAAGATCCGAGCGGGAGAGCAGCCAGTCGAACAGCAGGCGGGTATCGCCACGAGGCTCGCGCGGGCGAGGGCGGTGAGGTTGTGGCCGAGGGCCCATGGCCGTACAAAGCACTGGGCGATCCGGGTCACTGTCGAGAAAAACCACCAGTACTTCGCTGCCAGCCACGGGCAAACGGGCCGGATCGATCCATTCCTCGGCGGTGGTCAGCGCCAGTGGTAGCCACAGGCCGTCGGACCCCTCTGCGGCTGATGGTGTGGCGGGCCAGAGGTTCACCTGAACCCTGCCATCCTCGTCCACTGTCGCCGGTCGCCCGATCGGGCCGCACACCTGGCCAGGCTGATACCCGGGGATATTCGGCCTGGGTTGTTTGAGTGCGGGCCTGAACACCGTCGACCAGGGGATGGCGCTGAATTGATTGCGGTAACCCGGGGCCATGTCGGGTGTGTCATCGAGCAGAATGGATGAATGACGACCCTGATGGCGGATTTCGGTAACCAGCCATTGATCATTGAAATTCGCCAGCGGATGCTCGGCCACCTGCAGGATCCGGCCACTGCGTAATGCCCTCTGGTTACTTTGACCGTGGACCTGCAGGTGTCGGCAGCGCAGGCGTTCCAGTTGTCGACGGCTGAGCTGGTCGCGATGTTGTTGTTCGCCAGCGGGACAATGCCGTGCCGTGACGAACGAGTGATTGGCTGCGCCTTCGCTGATGTCCGCTGCACCCGGATTCCTGGCGCCTGGACGCACAGGGGAGAGCGGGGCGTCATGGCGTTGGAACAGTTCGCTGATCACGGGTTCCTGGTGTTCGTCGAGGGCGTCGCGGCTCATCGACATGAGCAGGGGGGCCTGGGGGAAACTCAGGCTGTCATCGGCCAGAACCAGCACGTGGCCGTCGCGTTGATGCTCGAAGTGATAGTGGATGCCTTCTTCCTCGCACAGCCGTTGCAGAAACGCCAGGTCGGTTTCTTCGTACTGAATGCAAAAAGGTCGCAGGGGATAGTGTCCGGTTGCCAGTTCAAAGTGATAGCTGCCGGCAGGCAGCCCATGTTCATCGAGCAACTGGCGCAGGATCATGGGTACGCTGGCGCGCTGGAAAATACGTCGGCGCCGTTGCTGATCCAGCGCCTGGACACTTGGCACCAGCACCAGTTTGTAAGCGACCCGGTGCCCGCTTCGATATTCACAACTGACGCTGTACAGCAGACCATGAATGCCTTGATCGTGGCCGAACTCGAGGAACGCCGGTTGGTGCAGTAATCGTTCAAGGTTCAGGGCCGGTGCCAGCCCGATCACCTCGATGTCGAATCGATAGGGTTGGTTGAGTGCTTCATGACCACTGAACCGGACCACCTGGAAGCTCAGGTCGTCGTCGAGAAGCGTGAGGGTAGTGGGACTTTCCTTGTCGTTGTGCATCGAACGCGCTACCGCCGTGGAGTAGGGTGCAAAGCGTACGAAACCCCGGCGCATTGCGGGCACGATAAAGCGACATTTCCGAATCGCCCTACAACCGCTGGTGAAGATGTCGATGCAAGTCGGGATTTTTTGGTCGATTGCCAACTTTAGGCCGTATAAACTTGCGCAAAGCGTCGGCCATTAGATGTCTCGGCGCCACAGATGCCACAGATAAGAGAGTGAGAAATGGGCGCACAGTGGAAGGTTAAACACAAAGAAGCGGCAGCTAATGCCAAGGGCAAGATCTTCGGCAAACTGGTAAAGGAAATCACCATTGCTGCGCGTAACGGCGCTGATATTGCTACCAACGCGCACTTGCGCCTGGTGGTTGAACAGGCCAAGAAAGCTTCGATGCCCAAGGAAACACTGGATCGCGCCATCAAGAAAGGCGCGGGCCTGCTGGGCGAAACCGTGCAGTACCATCGCGTGACCTATGAAGGGTTCGCCCCGCATCAGGTACCGTTGATCGTTGAGTGCGTGACCGACAACATCAACCGCACCGTCGCCGAGATCCGCGTGGCGTTCCGCAAGGGCCAACTGGGGGCTTCCGGTTCGGTGGCCTGGGACTTCAACCATGTCGGCATGATCGAAGCGTCGCCGGACACCCCGGACGCCGATCCGGAGATGGCCGCCATCGAAGCCGGTGCACAGGATTTCGAGCCGGGTGAAGAGGGTGCAACCCTGTTCCTGACCGAGCCGACCGACCTCGACGCGGTACAGAAAGCCCTGCCGGAACAAGGCTTTACCGTGCTGTCGGCCAAACTGGGCTACCAGCCGAAAAACCCGGTCACCGGCCTGAGCGATGAGCAGATGGCGGAAGTCGAAGCGTTCCTCGAAGGCCTCGATAACCATGACGACGTGCAGGATATGTTTGTCGGGTTGGCGGGTTGACCTGATTTGCCAGTGACACCGTCTTCGCGAGCAAGCCCGCTCCCACATTAGATCGCGCCTGGCCGGGCAACTCGATCAACTGTGGGAGCGGGCTTGCTCGCGATTGACCGCGCAGCGGTTACAGACTTTCCAATTGCCGCACGACTTCGCTGAACCCAGGCCGCGCCAGCACTTTCGGCTGACAGCAACGCCGCTCCAGATCCTCCAGCACTCCACGCAGTTCATCGCTCAACCCCGAGTCGATTCGCGCGAGCAATTCCCCCAGCAACACCCCGAACGCCCGCACTTCGATCCGTTGCAAGGCACGGCTTTCCAGACTGTCGGAAATTTCGTGGAACGACGCCGCGCCAAAGTCCCCCAGCAAGCAGTCACCCTGCTCATTCCACAGGATATTGTGCCCGTAGAGATCGCCGTGGGTGATGCCATGGCCGTGCAGGTGTTCGGCCACCGAGGCAATGCCCGAGGCAATGCGCAGCGCCACCGCGGCACTCAAGCGCAGGTCGTCGGGGTAGATGTCGCGGCTGCACGACGCCAGGCTCGGCAGGCTGGCGAGGTTGCGAAAACTCGGCGGGATCAACTGCATGACCAACCCGGCGGTTTGTTGCGGGTGATCGACAATCCGCCCTTCGACGCGAATCAGGTTCGAATGCAACCCGGCGGTGATGCAGGCGTTCATCTCGTGCAGGGGCGAGCCATCGCTGGTCATTTCGCCCTTGTAGAGCTTCACCGCAACTGGCGTGGACGGTTGGTCGGCCGGTTGCCAGACGGCCTGATGGATCACCCCGGACGCCCCTTCGCCGAGCTTTTTTTCCAGGTGCAATGCCGACCAGTCAATGCGCGGTGTGGCGTCGAGGGCGGCGGCATCGGCTTCGGTTTCCAGCGGGTTACCGGCATAGGCCAGCCAGGTCAGGCTCGGCAGCGTCAGTAGCCATTGTGGCAAGTCGGTGAACTGGTTGGCGGCTATGCGGATCAGCTCCAGCCGATGACAATTGTGCATCGACTCCGGCAACCCCCGCAGGCGGTTACCGGCAAGCATGAGTTTTTGCAGGTATGGCCGCTCTCCCAACTCGCTCGGCAGCGTCTCGATGCAGTTGTCGGTCAGGATCAGCCAGCGCAGCAGCGGTGGCAGTGCCGCTGCGGGCACGTGGGCGATGCGGTTGGCCTTGAAGCCGATCATCGTCAGTGCGGCGCATTGGCCAATACAGGCCGGCAACTCGGTGAAACGGTTATCGGAGCAGAACAGCACGCGCAAACGGGTCAGGCGATGCAAATCCTCTGGCAGCGCGCTCAGGGCATTGCCGCTGAGGTTGAGCACTTCCAGCGAATCCGCCAGATCGAAGATCTCCCGGGGAAACTCGGTCAGGCCTTCGGCCAGATCCAGCCGCGTGATGCCCGACAACTCGCCGGCGCGCAATTGAGCAAGGGTGTGCATGAACAGATTCGCCATTAACCAAAGGGAGGGCGCGGGGCCCTGGAAATGGGCGACATGATACCGGGAAAGATATGGGAGCGAGCCCGCTCGCGAAAGGGGCAGTCAATGCAACAAAAAAACATCGATCAGACCGGTTCGCTGACTTCGACCAGTTGCCCCAATCGGCTGCGGGTGCGCGCCAGATCAATGGCATCGCCACCCAGGCTTTCGCGCAATGAGTGCTGCCCGAGCAACGTCAGGTGCTTGTCCTGGTCGTACAGCACGTCGATGAGATTGATAAACCGCTGCTGGGCGGCAATCGTGCAATCGCCCAGCAGTGGCAGTTCATCGATGATCCAGCGGTCGAACTGGCGGCACAGTTCCAGATAATCCATCACCGCCGTGGGCTGATCGCACAACTCGGTGAAGGTAAAACCGATGCCGCGCCCTTCGCACAAATGCGCTCGCAAATGCCGGGTACCCACCGGCAACGAAACAGGCGGGGCATTGCGCATGGGCAGGTTCAGCGATTGTCGTTGCGCCACGCTCGCCGGCCAGACGTAGTGACCTTGAGTGAACAATTGATGCGCATGGTGTCGGGCCTGGCTGCGATAGTCGTGGGGCCCGCCGACTTCCATCACCTGCATGCGCGCATTGATCAGGTCGATCACCGGTTTGAAGCGTGCGTGGTACAGCGGATTGGGCAGCAGGCCTTCGGGTGGGTAATTGGAGGTGACCAGCAACAGGATGCCGCGCTGGAACAGTGCCTTGAACAACCGGGTGATGAGCATCGCATCGCCGATGTCATGCACATGGAACTCGTCGAAACACAGCACCTGGCAATTGCTGAGCAGTTCATCGAGGGTGATCGCCAGGGCGTCGGCCTGTTCGCGGTGCTTGAACATGCCCTGGTGCAGTTGAGCGAAAAACTGATGGAAGTGCAGGCGTTGTTTCCGCGCAAGGGGAATGGCCCGGAAAAACCCGTCGAGCAACCAGCTTTTGCCGCGCCCCACGGCACCATGCAGGTAAAGGCCCGGAAGGGGTTTGGCCGCAGTGCCCATCAGCAGGCAGGCATGCCGGGCCATGCAGTCGATCACCCGCTGTTGGCTGTGACTGAGGGTGTAGCCCTGGGCATGGGCCTGATGGCGAAAGTAGTCGTGGATGACTTGGCCTGCCGCGCCGCTGCCGGCAGCCGGTACCTTGCCGAGAAGGCGACGCAACGTTTGCCAGCGCGATTTGATTGGCGAACGGTTGGGCGGGCGAACGGCCACTGGGATATCACCTCTGGTGTGCGGGCAGGCTCTTTGTGTTGCGGCGCCATAGTGTAACCAGAGCAGGGAATCTGCTTCCAGCGGTGTCGGCATTGGTGGGCCACCGTCACGGGGTTCCAAAGGAACGCCGCAAACCCTGTGGGAGCGGTGGTGTGATCAGAATTGAGCGGTCTGGTTGAGCATCCGCGCCGCCGCCGTATCCGCCGGGCTGACCATCGCATAGTTGTAGCCACTTCCCGACCAGTACTCGGCCTGCAATTCGCCATCACTGCGACTGCCCCTGGGCAGCAGGAAATTTTTCGGCCCTGGCGGGCGCACATAGAAACTGATTTTCTGCCCGCCCTGGTTCTCGTAGACCACCATCGCCGCAGGGCCTTGCTCGGTACTCAGCAAGCGTCCGCTGGCCGGCTTGAACCCGGCACCAGAGAGGTCGGGCAGGCGATTGGCCTGGGTGAAGTAGCGGTCGAGCCACCCCTGCATGTCGCCGTCGTCGCCGACTTTGTAATCCGCCGGCAGGAGGCCTTGCTGGGCAATCAGGCGATACGCCTGCAGGGCATCGGTCATTGGCAGCTGGGGATTCGCGAGCGTCATCTCCCGCGCTTGCCAACCGCTGAAACCGCCGATGCTGACAGCGATGAGCAACACCGCGGCACTGGCCAGGTGTCGACGGGATTGGCGTTTGAGGCGCTGGCGTATCACCGCCGGATCAAGGTCCGGGTTCGAGGGTTGTTGCAAGGCACCACTCAGGGCTGCGCGCAGTGTCTGGGCATCCTGCTGCCAGGCGCGCACTTGCGCGGCCATCTCCGGGTTACCGGCCAGAAAAGTCTCCACCAGGCGTCGGTCGGCGTCGCTCAGTTGGTGGTCGACGTAGGCGTGCAGGTCTCGTTCGCTGGGGGGCATGCTGATCATTTGAGTCTCCGCAGGGAAGGGCGGTTGATTTCGCCATCGCTGAGTTGGCGCAGGGCCTGGCGAGCCCGAGACAGGCGGGACATCACGGTGCCGGTGGGGACGTCGAGAATCTCGGCGACCTCTTTGTAACTCAAGCCTTCCACCGATACCCAGAGCAGCAGCGCGCGTTGCTCGGTGGGCAGTCGGTCGAAGGCGTTGAGGGTCGATTGGGCAATCACGGTGCGCTCCACCGAGGGCTGGGCATCGTCACGCCCGGTGAAGAAATCGAGCATGCGCGCATAGCGCCGGGAGCGGCGGTGCGCATCGAGAAACTGTCGATAGAGAATCGAGAACAGCCAGGCGCGCAAGTCGCCCTCGGCGCGTTTGCCAGCCCAACTCGACAGCGCCCGCTCCAGGCTCGCCTGCACCAGGTCGTCAGCGCTGCTGGTGTTGCGTGTCAACGACACGGCAAACCGCCGCATTCCGGGAATGATTTCTCTGAGTTGTTCGTCGATATCGTTCATGAAGTTCTGGCTAGTCACTACGCTGGACTGTGGACCAGGAAGACGCCCGGCATTCGAGGTTATTCCACGTCAGAAAAAATAAAAACCGCGCGTGGGAATAAACCTGCGCGGGGTTCGTCTGCTTGATTCTTCTCATTTGTGGCCGATGGCCCTGGAGTCTTTCATGGTAGATCGATCATCACCGCCAACCCGGCCACCCTTGAGTGCGGCGAGCCTGACGTTGCGTCTGGCCGGCATTGCCGTGGTCGTTGCCGCCGTGGCTGGGGCATTTGCCTACGTCAACGGCACCTTCGACCCACAGCGCCTGACCCCGAAGAAACTGATCAACGTGCTGGAAACCAACAATGGCGTGCATCCGGGTTTCCGTCGCAACCATTCCAAAGGCGTGTGCGTGATCGGGCATTTCGAGAGCAGCGGTGAGGCGCGCAGCTATTCCACCGCCCAGGTGTTCAACGAAGCGCGGACGCCGGTGGTCGGGCGTTTTGCCTTGCCGGCCGGCAACCCCTATGCACCGGACAGTGCCGTGCCGATCCGCAGCATGGCCTTGCGCTTCACTCAGGCCAACGGCCAGCAGTGGCGCACGGGGATGAACAGCATGCCGGTATTCCCGGTTGGCACGCCCGAGGCGTTCTATCAATTGCAGCAGGCGCAGTCACCGGACCCGACTACCGGCAAGCCGAACCCGACCGCGGTTCCGGCGTTTTTCGGTGCGCATCCGGAAGCTGCACCGTTCCTGGCCTGGATCAAGACTGCCAAGCCGTCAGCCAGTTACGTCACGGAGACCTATAACAGCGTCAACGCGTTTTATCTGGTGAGCGCCGCCGGACAACGCCAGGCCGTGCGCTGGAGCATGGTGCCGGTGGATCAAGATGCGCCGGGTGCAGCGGCGCCGGAGGGGGCCGATTTTCTGGAGAAAGACCTGGTTCAGCGTATAGCCGCAGGGCCGTTGCGTTGGCAGTTGAACATCATCCTGGCCAATCCCGGCGATCCAGTGAACGATGCGAGCAAAGCCTGGCCCGAAGGGCGCAAGGTGCTGAACGCGGGTACCCTGGTGCTGGAAAAAACCCAGCCGCAACTCAATGGCGAATGCCGAGACATTAACTACGACCCATTGGTATTGCCCGCTGGCATCGAAGGGTCCGACGACCCATTGCTCGCCGCTCGCTCAGCCGGTTACGCCAATTCCTACCTGCGTCGCACCAGCGAAGTCAGCCAGTTGCCCGCCGCCAAACAGGAGGCCCAGCAATGAGCACTCAATCCAACCACTTCGCTCCATTGGCACGTCTGCTGCACTGGCTGATGGCGCTGATGATTATCGCCATGCTGTTTATCGGCGCGGGCATGGTTGCCTCGGTCTCCGAGCGGCATGAATGGCTGATTCATCTGCACAAACCCCTGGGCGTCGCGATCTTGCTGCTGGTGATCGTGCGGCTGGTGGTGCGCTTCTCCACCACGCAACCACCATTGCCGGCGGATCTGCCGGGTGTGCAAGTACTCGCGGCCAAGGCTTCGCATGTCTTGTTGTATGCGTTGATGCTGATCTTGCCGCTGCTGGGCTGGGCGATGATTTCGGCATCGGGCGAGCCGGTGATGCTCAGCAGCTCGTTGCAGCTGCCATCGATTGTGCCGGCCAATGCACAGGTGTTTGCGTTCTTGCGCAAGGCCCATGGGTATCTGGCGTATCTGTTGTTTCTGACGGTGTTGCTGCATCTGGCGGCCGCGCTGTTTCACGGCTGGGTGCGTCGTGATGAGGTGCTGGACAGCATGTTGCGGGGCAAGGATCGAGGATAATAGCCGGGAAAAAAAGATCGCAGCCTGCGGCAGCTCCTACAGGGAAACGCATTCCAATGTAGGAGCTGCCGCAGGCTGCGATCTTTTCATCTTAAAGGGCAATCAACGCAAGGTGTCGACCATATCCGCAATGGTGGTGAGTACATCCTTGCCCAGCTGCTTCGAGCGCTTGCCCGACCAGCCCGTCAACGGATTCGGATGATCGTCGTGGTCCTTGAACGGCATTTCCAGGGTCAATGACAGGCAGTCGTACTTCTGCCCCACACTGTTGCAGGCCAGTGTCATGTTGGCCTGGCCCGGTTCGTCGCGGATGTAGCCGTGCCTGGTCTGGAAGTCCTTGGTGGTGTGCTTCAAATGGTTGCGGAAGTGTTCTTCGAGTTTTTCGATCCGGGGTGTGTAACCCGGATTGCCTTCGCAAGCGGCGGTGAACACGTGAGGGATTTCCTCGTCACCGTGCACGTCGAGGAACATATCGACGCCATACTTTTCCATCTGCTGCTGTACGAAAAAGACTTCCGGGCTGATTTCCTGGCTGGCGTTCTGCCAGGCGCGGTTCAGGTCCTGGCCCATGGCGTTGGTGCGCAGGTGACCGTGGAAAGCACCATCCGGGTTCATGTTTGGCACCAGGTACAGGTCGGCGCTGGCCAGCAGCTTGTTCAGCACCGGATCGTCGTGCTTTTCCAGGCGTTCAATCACGCCTTCCATGAACCACTCGGCCATGTGTTCGCCCGGATGTTGCTGGGCGATGATCCACACTTTGCGCTGGCCTTCGGCGCCGGTGCCTTTGCGCAGTAACTGGATGTCGCGACCTTCGACACTCTTGCCGGTGGCCAGCAGTTCGGTACCGGCCTTGGTCAGCGCCTGCTCGATCAGCCAGTCGTGGCGACCACGGCTGTAGGGTTCGAAGTAGGCGAACCAGGCATGGGTCTGCTCGGCTTCGAGGCTGAAGCGCAGGCAGTCGCCTTCGAAGATGGTGGGTATGCGGAACCAGTTGACGTGATCGTAGGACGCCACCGCCTGATAGCCGGTCCAGGCCTTGTTGTAGGAGGATTGGCTGGCATTGTTCAGGCGAAACCAGTGCTCCTGGCCGACATGCAGGCCGCTGGCCTTGAAGTGGAACCATTGGAAATGGTTGCTTTTGGTATCGGGGCGGATCGCCAGCAGGGGCCTGAGTGGATCGCTGACGTCGATCACCTGGATGTTGCCGCTGTCGAAGTTGGCACTGATGTCGAAAGAGGATTTAGCCACGGCCATAATCGGGTCCTGAATATGATTTTTATGGTGGCTACTTTACACGCAAGAGTGGGGTGAAACCGAGGGGAATTGCGGGGTGTGAGGGTGGGGGCGTCCTCCTTGACGCCGCCGCAGCTTAGAGACTGTGCGACTGATTCTCAAGTGCTATCTGTCGCTGGTTTGAACCAATGATGCCGGGCTTTTCTTGCCAACTGGAATTCTTTTGATATCATCCGCGCCATCGAATTTGCGGTACCCAAAGACTTCATTAGCCTGAAGCCAAAGCCAGGGGAAACTGGCAAAAAAAAAGACCCGGCAAAAAGCCGGGTCAAAAACCGTGATTAGCCTGATGAGGAGATAGTCCAGGAGACCGACCTAAGGTCACCTGGTCCATCGACTGATCTCGCGATCAGTTGATGCAATAATAATCATTCTCGTTTACAGGTCAAGCGTTTTCACCTGCGCGACAGGAAAATTCTTTCCTGTCCTCTCGATTCGCCTTCTCGCCTCAACCGTTTTCATACTTCTCCAGCGATCGATCGACCATCGCCTTGGCCATGTCGATCATGTGCACCGTCGAAAACGCCAGGTCGCGGCTTGCGCCTTGCAGGTGACTGGCGGACTCGTACGCGGTGGCGGCAGCACAGCGCAACAGGTCCAGGGCATGGACCAGCGCCTCTTCGCCGCTGATATTGCGATTCACATCAAAAAAGCGCGGCTCGGTCACTTCCTCCGAAATAGCTGGTTTCAAGTAATAGTCCAGCGCGCGTTGTGCCGCCGCAGAGTCCAGGGGCGAGGTGAAGGTATTGTCGATTTGCATGTCCGGGCGGTCATTGGTGGGTTGGTTCATGGCGATGGCAAGCTCCGTGTTAGATTCAGATCCGTGGATCGATCCTAATACGAACTGTATTTGTGACGACAATTTAAATACTACATTTTGTGTTTTGATGGCTGGAGTCGCCCACGTATCGTGCCGCACATGGATAAATGGATTGAATTGGTCAAGGCCAAGATGAGTGAACTCAAAATCACTCAAGAGATACTCGCCGAGCGCCTCGGGATGTCCCAGGGCGGTATCGGCCACTGGCTCAATAAACGTCGTGAACCCGGCATCGACGACATGAACCGTGTGCTGCGGGCGCTGGGCCTTGAGTTTCTCGAGGTGGCGCTGGTGATCCGGGAGCCGCAGGCGTCAACGGACGACGAAATTCCCCTGACACAGAAGTACAATCCGTACTTTCGCTACCCGGTCAGTGACTGGCGAGAACCTGCCGTAGTGCGCGACGGCGAGGTCCCGGCGTACGGAAAAGGACACTTTGAACTGTCCGATTACCACGCCCGGGGGCCGGCATTCTGGTTGAGAGTGGCAGGCGATGCGATGACCGCACCCAATGGCATGAGCATCCCGGAAGGCATGCTGATCCTGGTGGACCCGGCCGTGGAAGCCGAGCCTGGCAAACTGGTCATTGCCCAGTGGCCGGACAGCACCGAAGCCACGTTCCGCAAGCTCATCGAAGAGGGCGGGCAGCGTTATCTGGTCCCGCTCAATCCGACGTATCCGAAAGCCTTGTACACCGAAGAATGTCGAATCATCGGCGTAGTGGTTCAGGCAACAGCCAGGTTCTGATCAGATCGGTCCTCGCGGTGCGTAGGACCGATCTTCATTTCATGCTTCTTCCAGTTCGACCAGTGCACTGCCTTCGCTGACCATTTCGCCTTCCTGGCAATACAGCGCCTTGATCACCCCGGCGTGGGGCGCGCGGATGCTGTGCTCCATCTTCATCGCTTCCAGTACCACCAGTTGCGCCCCGGCCTCGACCGATTGCCCGGCCTCCACCAAGACACGGACGATGCTGCCGTTCATGGGGGCGGTCAGCCCGCCCTGATGGCTGTGGCTGGCCTCGACGGCGCTGATCGGGTCGTAAGCCTCGATGCGACGCAATTCGCCATCCCACTGCAAATACACCTGTTCGCCACGGCGTATTGCGCGGTGTTGACGTCGCACACCCGCCTGCTCGGTCAGCAGATGCTCGCCCTTGAGCAGAGCGTTGTGGGCATTGATGTCGCCCAGCGTCAGGGCCCGGTCCTGGCCTTCACAGCTCAGGTGAAGGGTGATTTCTCGCGGCAAACCAGCCCGCAGGCCGTTACCCGCCGCCCATGGCGAACTCGGGTCGTCGGCGCGGGTGGCAGGCGGCTGGCTCTGGGCAAACGCCTGGGCGGCGGCCTGCCAGAAATCGTCGCTGAGTTCCGCAGGGGCCGGCAGCAACTGCTCCTGATAGCGCGGAATGAAGCCGGTATCCAGTTCGGCAGCAGCAAATGCCGGGTGACCGATGATGCGCCGCAGGAAATTGATGTTGGTCTTCAGCCCGCCGATGGCGAATTCATCGAGCATGCCAAGCAGGCGCAAACGTGCCTGTTCACGGTCTTCGCCCCAGGCAATCAACTTGCCGAGCATCGGGTCGTAGAACGGCGAGATCTCGTCGCCTTCTTCAACACCGCTGTCCACTCGGCGCCCCGGCCCCTGGGCTGATTCGCGATACAGTTCCAGGCGACCGGTCGCCGGCAGGAAATCATTGCCGGGGTCTTCGGCATACAGCCGCACTTCGATCGCGTGGCCCACCAGCGGCACCTGATCCTGAGTCATCGGCAAGGCTTCGCCCCGTGCCACGCGAATCTGCCAGGCCACCAGATCGAGGCCGGTGATGGCTTCGGTGACCGGGTGTTCGACTTGCAGGCGGGTGTTCATCTCCATGAAGAAGAACTCGCCGCGCGCATCCAGCAAAAACTCCACGGTGCCGGCACCGACATAACCGATGGCTTGCGCCGAACGCACGGCGGCTTCACCCATGGCCCGGCGCAACTCCGGGCTCAGGCCTGGCGCCGGGGCTTCTTCGACGACTTTCTGGTGGCGGCGCTGAATCGAGCAGTCACGTTCGTTGAGGTACAGGCAGTGGCCGTGCTGGTCGGCGAACACCTGTATTTCCACGTGACGCGGCTTGAGCAGGTATTTCTCCACCAGCATCCGCGAATCGCCGAACGACGATTGCGCCTCACGCTGGGCCGAGGCCAGGGCTTCGGCCAGTTGGCTGACGTCCTCGACCACTTTCATGCCTTTGCCACCGCCACCCGCGGTGGCCTTGAGCAGCACCGGGTAGCCGATGCGCTCGCAGGCGGCGCGGAAGGTTTCCAGGTCCTGGGCTTCACCGTGATAACCGGGCACCAGTGGCACGCCAGCGGTTTCCATCAAGGCTTTGGCGGCAGACTTGCTGCCCATGGCGTCGATGGCCGAGGCGGGCGGGCCGAGGAATATCAGGCCGGCGTTTTCGATGGCGCGGGCGAACCCGGCGTTCTCCGACAAAAAACCGTAGCCGGGGTGAATCGCCTGGGCACCGCTGGCCTTGGCGGCGGCGATCAGTTTGTCGATCTGCAGATAACTGTCGGCGGCTTTGCTGCCACCCAGGTCGACCCGAATGTCGGCTTCGCGGCTGTGCCGGGCGTCACGGTCGGTTGCGCTGTGCACGGCCACGGTAGTCAGGCCCAGGGCCTTGGCGGTACGCATTACCCGGCAAGCGATTTCGCCACGGTTGGCCACCAGCAGGGTGGTGAGGACAGGTGCGCTCATCAACGGGGCTCCTTGGTGGTTTCGGCTTGCCAGCTCGGCGGACGTTTTTGCAGGAAGGCGCGCAGGCCTTCCTGGCCTTCGGGGCTGACGCGGATGCGGGCGATGGCGTTTTCGGTGTAGCGGCGCAACGCCGGGGTCAGTGAGCCGTCGCCGACTTCACGCAACAGGTCCTTGCTGGCGCGCATTGCGGCCGGACTGTTGAGCAGCAGGTTGTCGATCCACTGCTCGACTTTCTGTTCCAGCTCGGCACTTGCATAGCTCTCTGACAACAAGCCGATTTCCCGGGCCCGTTGCCCGCCGAAGCGCTCGGCGGTCAAGGCATAGCGACGGGTCGCGCGCTCGCCAATGGCTTGCACCACGAACGGGCTGATCACCGCCGGCGCCAGGCCGATGCGCACTTCCGACAGGCAGAACTGCGCGTCATCGGCACCGATGGCCATGTCGCAGCAACTGATCAGGCCCAGCGCGCCACCAAAGGCTGCGCCTTGTACCACCGCCAGGGTCGGAATTTTCAGTTTGGCCAGGTTGTACATCAACTCCGCCAGTTCCCGGGCGTCATCGAGGTTGGTGGCGTAATCGAGCTCGGCCGATTGCTGCATCCAGGCCAGGTCAGCGCCGGCGCTGAAATGCTTGCCGCGACCGCGCACGATCAGGAACCGCAGGCTGGCATCGCTCGCGACTTTGTCGAGGGCGAGGATCAGTTCGCGGATCATTTCGGCGTTGAAGGCGTTGTTCTTTTCTTCGCGGCTGAGCCACAGCGTGGCAAAACCACGGGGGTCGGTCAGCAGTTCGAGGGTGTTGAAGTCGCTCATATTCGTCCGTCTCCACGGTCCTTGTGGGAGCGGGCTTGCTCGCGAAGAACGATAACGCGGTGCATCAGATGAACCGCGGCGAATCCTTCGCGAGCAAGCCCGCTCCCACAGAAAATCACATCCGGAACACGCCGAAGCGGCTCGGTTCGATTGGCGCGTTCAACGACGCGGACAAGGCCAGGGCCAGTACGTCGCGGGTCTGGGCCGGGTCGATGACACCGTCGTCCCACAGGCGTGCGCTGGAATAGTAGGGGTGACCCTGTTCTTCGTACTGGTCGAGGATCGGTTGCTTGATCTCGGCTTCCTGCTCGGCGCTGAAACCCTGGCCGCTGCGTTCGGCCTGCTCGCGTTTGACCTGCACCAGCACGCCGGCCGCCTGTTCGGCACCCATCACGCCGATGCGCGCATTCGGCCACATCCACAAGAAGCGCGGATCGTAGGCGCGGCCGCACATGCCGTAGTTACCGGCGCCGAAACTGCCGCCGATGATCACGGTGAACTTCGGCACCTTGGCGCAGGCCACAGCGGTCACCAGTTTCGCGCCGTGCTTGGCGATGCCGCCGGCCTCGTACTTCTGGCCGACCATGAAGCCAGTGATGTTCTGCAGGAACAGCAGCGGGATGCCGCGCTGGCAAGCCAGTTCGATGAAGTGCGCGCCTTTCTGCGCCGCTTCAGCGAACAGGATGCCGTTGTTGGCGAGGATCGCGATCGGGTAACCGTGCAGGTAGGCAAAACCGCAGACCAGGGTTGTCCCGAACAGCGCCTTGAATTCGTCGAACACCGAACCATCCACCAGCCGCGCAATCACTTCGCGCACGTCGAACGGTTGCTTGGCATCGGCCGGGACCACGCCGTACAACTCGTCGCTGCTGTAGAGCGGGGCGATGGGTGTGCGTTGCTGAACCTCACCTTGCTTGCGCCAGTTGAGGTTGGCGACGCTGCGGCGGGCCAGGGCCAGGGCGTGTTCATCGCTCTCGGCATAATGGTCGGCCACCCCGGAAATCTTGCAGTGCACATCGGCCCCGCCGAGGTCTTCGGCACTGACCACTTCACCGGTCGCGGCTTTCACCAGCGGCGGACCGGCGAGGAAGATCGTCGCTTGCTCGCGGACCATGATCGCTTCGTCGGCCATCGCCGGGACATAGGCGCCGCCAGCAGTGCAGGAGCCCATGACCACGGCAATCTGCGGAATGCCCATGGCGCTCATGTTGGCCTGGTTGAAGAAGATCCGCCCGAAGTGCTCGCGGTCCGGGAACACTTCATCCTGGCGCGGCAGGTTGGCGCCGCCAGAGTCCACCAGGTAGATGCACGGCAGGCGGTTCTGTTGGGCGATGGTCTGGGCGCGCAGGTGTTTTTTCACCGTCAACGGGTAATACGAGCCACCTTTGACCGTGGCGTCGTTGGCGACGATCATGCATTCGACGCCTTCCACACGGCCGATCCCGGCAATCACGCCAGCGGCGGGGACGTCTTCGCCATACACCTCGTACGCCGCCAGTTGGCTGATCTCCAGAAACGGCGAACCCGGATCGAGCAGGCGGTTGATGCGCTCGCGGGGCAGCAGTTTGCCCCGCGAGGTGTGGCGTTCCTGAGCCTTCGGGCCGCCACCTTGCGCCACTTGGGCGAGCAGGGTGTGCAACGCGTCGACCTGCTTGAGCATCGCCGCGCTGTTGGTGGCGAACTCCGCTGAACGAGGGTTGAGCTGGGTATGCAGGGTAGCCATGGACAGCTCCGTTTAGCGGGTTTCGTTGAACAGTTCGCGACCGATCAGCATGCGACGGATCTCACTGGTGCCCGCGCCGATTTCGTACAGCTTGGCGTCACGCAACAGGCGACCGGCCGGGAATTCATTGATGTAGCCGTTGCCACCGAGAATCTGGATCGCGTCGAGGGCCATTTGCGTGGCGCGTTCGGCGCTGTAGAGGATCACGCCGGCGGCGTCCTTGCGGGTGGTTTCGCCGCGCTCGCAGGCCTGGGCCACGGCGTACAGGTAGGCGCGGCTGGCGTTGAGCTGGGTGTACATGTCGGCGACCTTGCCCTGGATCAGCTGGAATTCGCCGATGCTTTGGCCGAACTGCTTGCGGTCGTGGATGTACGGCACGATCAGGTCCATGCAGGCCTGCATGATCCCGGTCGGGCCGCCGGACAGTACAACGCGCTCGTAATCGAGGCCGCTCATCAGCACCTTCACGCCGCCGTTGAGCACGCCGAGGATGTTTTCTTCCGGCACTTCGACGTCATCGAAGAACAGCTCGCAGGTGTTCGAACCGCGCATGCCGAGCTTGTCGAACTTGTTGCTGCGGCTGAAGCCTTTCCAGTCGCGTTCGACGATGAAGGCGGTGATGCCGTGGGGGCCCTTTTCCAGGTCGGTCTTGGCGTAGATCACGTAGGTGTTGGCGTCCGGACCGTTGGTGATCCAGGTCTTGCTGCCGTTGAGCACGTACTTGTCGCCGCGTTTGTCGGCGCGCAGTTTCATCGACACCACGTCGGAACCGGCATTTGGCTCGCTCATGGCCAGGGCGCCGATGTGCTCGCCGCTGATCAGCTTGGGCAGGTATTTGGCTTTCTGTTCGTGGTTGCCGTTGCGGTTGATCTGGTTGACGCACAGGTTGGAGTGCGCGCCATAGGACAGGGCCACCGAGGCCGAGCCACGGCTGATTTCTTCCATCGCCACCACGTGGGCCAGGTAACCCAGGCCGGCACCGCCGTACTCTTCCGGCACGGTAATGCCCAGCAGGCCCATGTCGCCGAATTTGCGCCACAGGTCGGCGGGGAACAGGTTGTCGATGTCGATCTGAGCGGCGCGCGGGGCGATCTCTTTGGCGACGAAGGACTGAACCTGATCGCGCAGCATGTCGATGGTTTCACCGAGGGCAAAGTTCAGGGATGGATAGCTCATGGGTCACCTTTTGGCTTTTTTTGTAGGGCGGGGAGGGCCGTGATTTGGTTCTCACCTTTACGTTAACGTAAGCCTGTGACGAATGGCTGTCAATCACCCTTTACGTTAACGTCAACTTGAGCGAGAGTAGAGCCAGTTCAAGATAGAACGCGGACCTACCCTGTGGGACCGCCGGTAGCCCATAAATAAAGACAATAGGGGTCGTCATGGATCAACCCAGTGCAAGCCCGCAACGCAGTTACACCCGTGGTTCCCAGGACAAAGCCTTGCTGGCGATGACCATCGGCCAGGCATTCGACAACACGGTTGCGCAGTACCCGGACGGGGAGGCGCTGGTGGTGCGCCATCAGCAGCTGTGTTACACCTGGCGGCAATTGGCCGAGGCCGCGGACCTGCACGCCAGAGCATTGCTGGCGCTGGGGCTGCAAGCCGGGGACCGCCTCGGCATCTGGGCGCCGAACTGTGCACAGTGGTGCATCAGCCAGGTTGCCACCGCGAAAATCGGCGTGATCCTGGTCAACATCAACCCGGCGTATCGCAGTTCCGAACTCGAATACGTGTTGAAGCAGTCCGGCTGCCAATGGCTGGTATGTGCCGGGGCCTTCAAGTCCTCGGACTATCACTCGATGCTGCAAGGCCTGGTGCCGGAGTTGGCGGAGCGATCCATCGGCAAGTTACAGAGCGGGCGGTTGCCGGAGTTGCGTGGCGTCATCAGCCTGGATGCACAGCCGCCGTCGGGGTTCCTGCCATGGTCGCAACTGGCCGATCTGGCGGGCAGCGTGACGGTCGAGCAACTGCATGAACGCCAGGACAGCCTGCATTTCGATCAGCCGGTCAATATCCAGTACACCTCCGGCACCACCGGTTTTCCCAAGGGCGCGACCCTCAGTCACTACAACATTCTCAACAACGGTTACATGGTCGGCGAAAGCCTGGGCCTGACCGCCGCGGATCGCCTGGTGATCCCGGTGCCGCTGTATCACTGCTTCGGCATGGTCATGGGTAACCTCGGCTGCATCACCCATGGCAGTACGATGATTTACCCGAACGACGCGTTCGATCCGTTGCTGACCCTCGGCGCCGTGGCCGAAGAAAAAGCCACCGCGCTGTACGGCGTACCGACCATGTTCATCGCCATGCTTGACCAACCGCAACGTGCCCAGTTCGACCTGTCGAGCCTGCGCACCGGGATCATGGCGGGTGCGACCTGTCCTATCGAGGTGATGCGCCGGGTCATCAGCGAAATGCACATGAGCGAAGTGCAGATTGCCTACGGCATGACGGAAACCAGTCCGGTGTCGCTGCAGACCGGTCCTTCAGACGATCTGGAACTGCGCGTGACCACCGTCGGCCGCACCCAGCCGCAACTGGAAAGCAAGATCATCGACGAAGCGGGCAACCTGGTGCCACGTGGCACCATCGGCGAGCTGTGCACCCGCGGTTACAGCGTGATGCTCGGTTACTGGAACAACCCCGAAGGCACGGCAGACGCCATCGATCAGGCAGGGTGGATGCACACCGGTGACCTGGCAAGCATGAACGACGAGGGTTACGTGTGCATTGCCGGGCGCAACAAAGACATGATCATCCGTGGCGGTGAGAACATCTACCCACGGGAGCTGGAAGAGTTTTTCTTCACTCACCCGGCCGTTGCCGACGTGCAGGTGATTGGCATTCCTTGCTCGCGCTACGGCGAAGAGATCGTCGCCTGGATCAAGTTCCACCCCGGCCACAGCGCCACCGAGCAAGAGCTGCAAGCCTGGTGCAAGGAGCGCATTGCGCACTTCAAGACGCCGCGCTACTTCAAGTTCGTCGAGGAATTTCCGATGACGGTGACCGGCAAGATCCAGAAATTCAGGATGCGCGAGATCAGTATCGAGGAGCTCAAAGCGATACGGTAGGAGCTGCCGAAGGCTGCGATCTTTTAGGGTTGGCGAAGGTCAAGATCAAAAGATCGCAGGCTGCGCCAGCTCCTACAAGGTTGTGATTCTCTTGGAGATCTCAAATGCCAGACAGCACAAAGGGGAGCCGAAGCTCCCCTTTAATTTTCGTTGCGCGTGCTCTTTTTTTATTATTGAGGGTCGGTCTGTTTTTGTTTTTGGCAACCGTTGCCCTTTACCGCTGTTTTTGGCGATCCCCATTCGGGATCAAGAGCAAACGTATTTTTTTGAGCGCTGATCTACTTTCTCGCTGAGCGATCCAACCAGTACGGGAGCTACCTGAAGGTAGTTTTATTATTCTCTGTCCGGTTGCGGGTAACTCCGAAAAGCACCCTGAAAAGCACATCTTCTCCAAAAAAATCTGTTAGCTGCGTCTCTGCCGTGTTGTTTTTGTTATGTCAGAGTCGTTACGTCTTGTTTTTATTAGGTTTGCCGCAATTTTTTTATTCTTGTTATGCGATAGATATAGCAGGAGGCATGCCAACTTTTTAAAAGCCTTTAAAATCAATGGCTTGGAAAATTGTAGGGTTTTTCGCCTCAGGCAAAACCCTACAATTTGTTTCCGTGTTACTCGCTTGCGCCCACGTTTCGGACACAGCGGTAACACCCGGACACACACAGCGTACTCACTGTGCGCTGCGAGCCTTGGCCACGCGGGAACCGGTAGGGCGACCCAGGACCGTGCAAATCTGCTGACCGGCGAGCATCAAGGTGTCGAGGTCGATTCCGCTGTCGATGCCCAGGCCGTTGAGCAGGTAAACCACGTCTTCGGTGGCGACGTTACCGCTGGCGCCCCTGGCGTAGGGGCAACCGCCGAGACCGGCGATGGAACTGTCGAACACCGAGATGCCTTCCAGCAGGCTGGCATAGATGTTGGCCACAGCCTGGCCGTAGGTGTCGTGGAAGTGCCCTGCGAGTTTCTCCCGGGGCACATCTTTCGATACCACTTCAAACATCCTGCGGGTTGCGCCAGCGGTGCCGGTGCCGATGGTGTCCCCCAGCGAGACCTCATAGCAGCCCATGGCATACAACTCGCGGGCGACCACGGCGACCTGCTCCGGGGCGACGCTACCTTCATAGGGGCAGCCCAGCACACAGGACACATACCCGCGCACGGTTACGCCATGTTGTCTGGCGGCGTCCATGATCGGCCCGAAACGCTCCAGGCTTTCGCTGATCGAGCAATTGATGTTGCGCCGGGAAAACGCCTCGGACGCCGCCGCGAACACTGCGACTTCCTTGACCCCGGCGGCGAGGGCATCTTCGAAGCCGCGCAGGTTGGGGGCGAGCGCACCGTAGACCACGCCCGGTTTGCGCTGGATCTGCGCGAAGACCTCGGCGGAGCCGGCCATCTGCGGCACCCACTTGGGCGAAACGAAACTGCCGACTTCTATATAGCCGAGCCCGGCTGCGGTCAGCGCATCGACCAGTTGCACCTTGTCGGTAACACTGATGGGTTGGGCTTCATTTTGCAGGCCGTCGCGTGGGCCGACTTCGACAATGCGTACGTGGGTGGGGAGGGACATAAGAGATTCACCTGTAGTCATGGTGAGTGGGAATCTAATGTGGGAGCGGGCTTGCTCGCGAAGGCGCCGGGTCAGTCGACATCAGTGTTGAATGACAAACCGTTTTCGCGAGCAAGCCCGCTCCCACAGGGAATTGTGTCGGGTTACTGAACCGATTCCTGGCTTTTGAGCGTCTGCTCCAACGCCTGCACGCAGCGTTCTTCAGCGGTATCAAGCTCGAGTTTCATCTGTTCGATGTCGAGCATTTGCTGTTCAAGCTGCTCCCTGCGCTCGCTGATTTTCGCCAGCATGCTGTGCAGTTGCTTGGTGTTACCGCTGGACGGGTCGTAGAGTTCGATCAGTTCGCGGCATTCCGCCAGCGAGAAACCGATGCGCTTGCCCCGCAGGATCAGCTTCAGGCTGACCTTGTCGCGGGGCGAGTAAATGCGTTCCTGGCCACGGCGCTCGGGGCTGAGCAGGCCTTGCTCTTCATAAAAGCGAATGGCGCGGGTGGTGATGTCGAGCTCGCGGGCGAGGTCGGAAATGCTGTAGGTCTGGCTGCTCATGGGCGCGCTCGCAAAAGGTCATGGCGCTAAGCTAATGTCAGGTTGACGTTTACGTCAAGGGGTGTGAGTTTTCAGTGTTCTTGCGGGCCTCTTCGCGAGCAAGCCCGCTCCCACATTGGATCTTCAGTGGACACAATACTTGTGCCCTACACAGATCCTGTGGGGGCGGGCTTGCTCGCGAAGAAGTCACCTCGGTATCAAGCCTTACACCTTCTCGAGCTTTTTCTCCTGCGCCGTCACCTGCTGGCACAACTCGATCATCTGCTCGCGCATCCAGCGGTTTGCCGGGTCCTGGTCGGTGCTTTCGTGCCAGTAGAGGTGGGTTTCCACCGGCGGCACGTCGTTGACCGGCAGATTAAAGGCGTGCAGATCGTTACGGCGGGCAAAGCGTTCCGGCACGGTCATGACCATATCGGTCTGCTGCATCACCTGTGATGCCATCAGGTAATGCTGGGAGCGCAGGGCGATCTTGCGCTGGATGCCCATCTTGCCCAGCGCCAGGTCGACATAGCCGAGGCCGCTGCGGCGGCTGGAAATATGGATGTGGGTCAGGCCCAGGTAATCATCCAGCGTGAGTTTCTCCTTGCCCGCCAGCGGATGCCCCTTGCGCATGGCACACACGTAGCGGTCCTCCATCAACTTGACGTGACGCACCTGCGGGTCGGTGTTGAGCGGCGCATCCACCGCAAAGTCGAGGCGACCGGCCGCCAGCTCCTTGGTGGTTTCCCGGCGTTTGGACAGGAAACTTTCGATGATCACCGCTGGCGCCAGGCGGCGCAGGCGCTGGAACAGCGGCGGCAGGATCACCGCTTCGGTGAGGTCGGTCATGCTGATGCGATAGGTCTTGACCGCTTGCTGCGGGTTGAAAATACGGCTTTCCTGCACCGACACGCGCAGCAGCGAGAGCGCGTTGCGCACCGGGCCGATGATGTTCTGCGCCATGGGTGTGGGCACCATGCCCTGGGCGGTGCGCACGAACAACGGGTCGTTGAAGGTCTCGCGCAACCGGGCCAGAGCGTTCGACACCGCTGGCTGGGTAATGCCCACAATCTGCCCGGCACGGGTCAGGTTGGCTTCGGTGTAGATCGCGTCGAAGACGATGAAAAGGTTGAGATCGACCTTGCTCAGATTCATTACGCGGCTCTCTTATTGTGTGGGCGGACTGACCGTGACGATCAGTCGATCATATATCGGTGATGAATGTTTATACACGCCGAGAATAGGCTAGGTAAATTATCAACGCTGTTCTAGCATCGATACATGACCTAAACAACCTCCCCCAAGAAGGTATCTCGCTCATGGATTTCGCTTATTCGCCCAAGGTTCAGGAACTGCGTGAGCGCGTAACAGCGTTCATGGACACCTACGTCTATCCCGCCGAAGCCGTGTTCGAGCGCCAGGTCGCCGAGGGCGATCGCTGGCAGCCGACCGCGATCATGGAAGAACTCAAACTCAAGGCCAAGGCCGAGGGCCTGTGGAATTTGTTTCTGCCTGAGTCCGAGCTTGGCGCCGGCCTGACCAACCTCGAATACGCGCCATTGGCGGAAATCATGGGCCGTTCGCTGCTCGGGCCAGAGCCGTTCAACTGCTCGGCACCCGACACCGGCAACATGGAAGTGCTGGTGCGTTACGCCAACGAAGAGCAGAAACAGCGCTGGCTCGAACCCTTGCTGCGCGGCGAGATCCGCTCGGCGTTCGCCATGACCGAACCGGACGTAGCGTCCTCCGACGCCACTAACATGGCCGCCCGTGCCGTGCGCGATGGCGACGAGTGGGTGATCAACGGCAAAAAATGGTGGACGTCAGGTGCTTGCGACCCGCGCTGCAAGATCCTGATCTTCATGGGCCTGAGCAATCCCGACGCACCGCGCCATGCCCAGCACTCGATGATTCTGGTGCCGGTGGATGCGCCAGGCGTGAAGATCGTGCGTCCGCTGCCGGTGTTCGGATACGACGATGCGCCTCATGGTCACGCTGAAGTACATTTCGAAAACGTGCGGGTGCCGTACGAAAACGTCCTGTTGGGCGAAGGACGCGGCTTCGAAATCGCACAAGGTCGCCTTGGCCCTGGCCGGATTCACCACTGCATGCGTTCGATCGGCATGGCCGAGCGCGCACTGGAACTGATGTGCAAGCGCTCGGTGAGCCGTACTGCGTTCGGCAAGCCTCTGGCACGTTTGGGCGGCAACATCGACAAGATCGCCGACTCGCGGATGGAAATCGACATGGCACGTCTGCTGACGTTGAAAGCGGCGTACATGATGGACACTGTCGGCAACAAAGTGGCGAAAAGCGAGATCGCGCAGATCAAGGTCGTCGCGCCGAACGTGGCGCTGCGGGTGATCGACCGGGCGATCCAGATCCATGGCGGGGCAGGGGTTTCCAACGATTTCCCGCTGGCCTACATGTACGCGATGCAGCGCACCCTGCGCCTGGCCGACGGCCCGGACGAAGTGCACCGTGCGGCGATCGGCAAGTTCGAAATCGGCAAGTATGTGCCGAAAGAGATGATGCGTAGCGGGCACTAAGAGCACTGCATCTTTTCTGTCGAGTGAATACTTGTGGCGAGGGAGCTTGCTCCCGCTGGGTCGCGGAGCGGCCCCAAATCCGGCAACCCTGGTGTATCAGATGCACCGGGTTGTCTGGTTTGCGACTGCTGCGCAGCCGAGCGGGACGGTGCGGCGTTCCGACAAGCTCCCTCGCCACATTTGTTCGCATTTCAATTCAATACACCCAAACCTCGACCCGCCGATTCTTGATCCGTCCCTCATCGGCGCTATTGGCCGCCACCGGCATTTCTGCACCGAATCCGCGTATCTCGCGAAACACCACGCCGCTCTTCACCAACTCCCGTCGTACCGCCATGGCCCGCAGCTTCGAGAGCAGATCGGCGCGCGTCGGGTCGCTCTTGGCATCGCCAAAACCCACCAGTGTCACTTGCCCGGCCATTTTGTCTTGCAGCTTTATATAGTCGAGCACTCGCGTCAGGTCTTGCCGCGCCTTGTTGTCCAGGCTGGCACTGCCTTCTTCAAAGCGAAAATTCACCGACAACCGTTGGGCATGACGACTGAGGGACTGGTATCCCTCGGGCATCAGCGCATTCGGCGTGACGGCCATGGCCTGGACGGTCTGGGCAATAAAGCCGTTGGCGGCGACAATCGCTTGCCCTTTGCTGCTTTGGGCATAGGCCACCAGCGCTTGGGCCCAGGGATTTTTTTCCGTCGGTGGCAGGTAAAAGAACAACCGACGGGACAGCGGATAATCTTCGGTGGCAATCAGGCTGTTGAGCGGCGGCATGGCTTGTGATTGACCGTCGATAATGGCCACGGCCTTGGCTTGGCGCACGTAGGGCAAGCCGATAAAACCGATGCCTTGCGGGTCTGCGCTGACCGCATCGGACAGTTGCTCGCTGGACTCGAAGCGTTTCGCCGCGCTGCCGAGGGTTTTCCCACGGCCGCTAAGGACCAGTTCCTTGAAGGTGTCGTAGGTCCCGGACTGATCATCCCGCGCGTACAGATGAATCGGCCCGCCGCGACCGCCGATGTCTTCCCAGGACTTCACCTCGCCACTGAAAATGCGCGCCAGTTGCACGGTGTCGAGTTGGTTCAGCGGATTGTCCGGGTGAAGGATGATCGCCAGGCCATCGATGGCGATGACCTGTTCGGCGCTCGGGCTTTTCAGGTCGCCGAGGGATTGCAGGCTGGCCAGTTCGCTGTCCTTGATCGGGCGCGACGAGGCGGCCAGATCGGCGCTGGCTGTTTTTAGTGCGGTGAAACCGGTACTTGAACCGTGGGCCGCCACTTCCACCACGATCCGACGGCCCTGAACGGTTTCGCCAACGATGCGCAGTTCGTTGGCGGCGTTCGGGGTTTCCCGATGGATCTTGCGCAGGCCCTGTTCACTGAGCAGGCCCTCGACCAGCGCCGGTCCCAATGCCGCGCCGATGGTGTTGGAACCCTGAATCCGCAGCACCGTGCCGTGTTCGGGTGTCGGCAAGTCGCCGGCCGAGGCCGCTTGCGACAAGCCTGTGCACAGCATCATCAAGAACAACACGCGCAGCATCATGCCGGCACCTTACATAACCAAAGGAGGTGTCGGGAGATTAAGTCAGTAAGGTTTCCGAAAGATGACAGTCAAAAGATCGCAGCCTGCGGCAGCTCCTACGGGTATATGTAGGAGCTGCCGCAGGGCGCGATCTTGTGTTTTTTAGCTCAATTCAAGCCAGATCGGCGCATGGTCCGAAGGTTTTTCCATGCCACGCAGTTCGTAGTCCACACCGGCGGCCTTCACCCGTGGCAGCAAACCGTGGGAGGCGAGGATCAGGTCGATGCGCAGGCCGCGCTTGGGCTCGTCTTCGAAGCCACGGCTGCGATAGTCGAACCAGCTGAAGGTGTCGCTCACGTCCGGGTTCAGGTGACGGAAACTGTCCACCAGGCCCCAGTTCTTCAGGCGGGCCATCCACTCGCGCTCTTCCGGCAGGAAGCTGCATTTGCCGGTTTTCAGCCAGCGCTTCATATTGTCCGGACCGATGCCGATGTCGCAGTCTTCCGGGGAAATGTTCACATCGCCCATCACCACCAGCGGCTGGTCGTTCTTGAACTGGCTTTCCAGCAATTGCTGCAAGTCGCCGTAGAAGCGCTCCTTGGCCGGGAACTTGGTCGGGTGGTCGCGGCTTTCGCCCTGTGGGAAATAACCGTTCATGATGGTCACCGGCACACCGTTGGCGTCGGCGAAGGTGCCCCAGATGAAGCGCCGCTGGGCGTCTTCTTCATCGGTGGCAAAACCTTTATGCAGGGCCAGGGGCTCCTGGCGCGAGAGCAGGGCGACGCCGTAATGGCCTTTTTGCCCGTGGAAATACACGTGATAACCCAGGGCCTGCACCTCGGCCAGCGGGAACTGTTCGTCGTGGACCTTGGTTTCCTGCAAGCCGATCACATCGGGCTGGTGCTTTTCGATCAGCGCCGCCAGCTGATGGGGACGGGCACGCAGCCCGTTGATGTTGAAGGAAACGATCTTCATGGTCGGCAGTCCTGGCAAAAGGGCGATGCTAGCTGACATGTGGGAATCGGGCCAGTGTGGGGTGAGGGGATTCGGCTGTGCCTGTCAGTTGTGTATGGGCAGTGATGGCCCTTTCGCGAGCAAGCCCGCTCCCACAAAAGCAAGGCCGGCTCATCACCTGTGGGAGCGGGCTTGCTCCGGGCGGCGTTCCGACGAAGGCGATTACATTGCCTACACTCATTTCGGATCTGTAAGGAACTGTGTCAGCACCGACAGGCTCGTAACAACAAGAGCGCAGCCGCCCGAGCTGTGCTGGGGAGATCAACCGTCATGCCCGAAACCTCGACCGCCATCGCCGATATTCACATGCTCGACAGCGGTTACGCCCGCGAAGCGCGTTCGCTGCTGTACCAGGCTTATCGACACGAGCCGACCTTCGGCTATCTGTTCGAAGCCGAGCGCCCCGGCTATGAACAGCGGGTTCGCGCCACCGTGCGCGAACTGGTGAGCCAGCACTTTCTCCAGGACCTGCCGGCCATCGGCCTGCTGGTCAACGACCGCCTGATCGGCATCGCCCTGATCGCACCGCCGCAACGTCGTCTCGGCGTCACCGAAAGTTGGGCCTGGCGCCTGCGCATGGTGCTCAGCACGGGATTTCGCTGCACCCGTCGCTACCTCGAATATCACGCTGCCGTGGAGGCCTGCGTGCCGAACGAATCGGTGCACGTCCTGCCGTTGCTGGGGGTTCATCCACAGTTCCAGGGCAAACACTTCGGCGAACAACTGTTGCAAGCCGTGCACAACTGGTGCGCCGTGGATGAAAACTCACAGGGCGTGATCCTCGATACCGGGAACCCTCGCTACCTGGAGTTCTATAAGCGCCAGGGCTATCAGGAAATTGGTGAAGTTGCCGTAGGACCGATTCGCGAGCACGTGTTTTTTCACCCCAATCCCCAGGTGTTACATACTGCAACCGCTTGATCGGCGAACTTTCCGGGTAAGTCAGGCTCTATCACGCTCTCAAGCTCGTGATAGCATCCGCGCCTATGAAGTTTCCAGGAAGAATTACCAGTGGTGTACTGATGCTGATGACCAGCTGCGCAGCGCTGGCACAAAGTGAATTGGATGTGCGGATCAAACCGTCCAATGATGAGCTGAAGGCCAATATCGAAGGCTATATCGGCAACCTCGGCGATCGCGATGAAGAAGCGTTGCTGCGCTTCAGCCGTGGCGCCGAAGAGCAGGCGCGTAAGGCCGCCCAGGCCTTGGGTTATTACCAGCCGCACATCGACAGCGAAGTGAAGGGCGGCGAAAAGCCGCGCCTGGTGCTTACGGTCGACCCCGGCGAGCCGGTGCACTTGCGCAACGTCACGGTGCGTGTCGACGGTCCGGCAGCTTCCCTCAAGGCCTTTCGAATCCCCAAGGGCGACACGCTCAAGCCCGGTGCCGTGCTCAACCATGGGCATTACGAGGACGCCAAGCGTCTGATCCAGAATCAGGCTTCGCGCTATGGTTTTTTCAGCGGCCGGTTCACCCGTTCAAAACTGTCGGTCGACCCCCGTGCCGGCGTCGCCGATATCGAACTGATCTATGAAAGCGGTCCGCGCTATACCCTGGGCAAGGTCAGTTTCGAGGGCGATACACCGTTCGATGACGACCTGCTGCAACGCATGGTGCCGTTCAAGACCGGCACGCTGTATGACTCGGAACTGATCGCCGAACTCAATCAGAACCTGCAATCGAGCGGCTACTTCGAAGGCGTTCGCGTGGACGCGGCACCCACGGCGTCCAGGGACGAAGCAATTCCGGTGGACGTCAAGCTCGAAACCCGCAAACCGCGGACCATGGGCCTGGGCCTTGGCTTTTCCACCGACGTCGGTCCACGGGCCAAGGCCAACTGGACCCGGCACTGGGTCAACGCGCAAGGGCACAGTTATGGCTGGGAAACCGAAGTCTCGGCACCTCGGCAAAACGTCGGGCTGTTCTACGACATTCCGTTGGACCCGCCCCTGACCGACAAACTGCGTTTTGCCGGTGGCTACCAGAATGAAGACATCGCCGATAAGGAAAGCCACAGCAAGCTGCTGACCCTCGGTCCCGAGTGGCACAGCAAGTTGCCCAGCGGCTGGCAACGGGTGGTATCGCTGAAGTGGCAGCGCGAGGATTACCAACTGGGCGACGACTCGGGACTCAGTACCTTGCTGATGCCCGGTGTGAGCTATTCGTACCTCAAAAGCGACAACCGCATCGACCCGCACAACGGCTATCGCCTGCAATTTGAATCCAAAGTGGCCAAGGAAGGTTTGGGTTCCGACAGCAACCTGCTCTACGGCACGGCATTGGTCAAAGGCTTGACCACGGTGTTCGATAAACACCGCTTCCTCGGGCGGGTGCAGGTCGGCGGCAGTGCAACCAACGGCTTCAAATCGGTACCGCCATCGTTGCGCTTCTTCGCCGGTGGTGACCAGAGCGTGCGTGGCTACGATTATCAGAGCCTGTCCCCGGAAAACTCCGACGGCGACCGCATCGGTGGTCGCTACATGGTCGCCGCCAGTGCCGAATATCAGTATTCCGTCGCCGAAAAATGGCGGGTCGCGACCTTTGTCGATCAGGGCAATGCCTTCAACACACTCGAACTGCCGAACCTCAAGACCGGGGTCGGTATCGGCGTGCGCTGGGTATCGCCGGTGGGGCCGATCCGCCTCGACCTGGCCCATGCGCTGGACGACGATGGCGGCATTCGACTGCACTTTTCCATGGGGCCTGAGCTGTGAAGCGTGGTTTGAAAGCAACACTGCTGACAATGGCTGCGCTGGTGGCAGTGGTTGTCCTGACGCTGGCCACGGTGCTGGGCACGGCGACGGGCAGCCGCTGGGCGTTGGGCTTCGTGCCGGGCTTGACCCTGGACAACTTCCAGGGCCGGTTGGGCGGGCAGTGGAGTGCCGATCGGGTGCTGTGGCAGCAGGACAGCAACCAGGTTGAGCTGAGCAAAGTGATTTTCGCCTGGTCGCCGTTGTGCCTGACGCGAATGACCCTGTGCATCGAGCAGTTGCAGGCCGATCAGGTCAGCCTGACGTTCCCGCCGGGTGCCGAAGAGCCAGACAGCGGCCCGATAACGCTCCCGGAACTCAAATTACCGTTGGCCCTCGAACTGGGGGAAATCAAGGTCGGCAGCCTGTTGTTCAACGGCAGCGAAGAACTCAAGGGTTTGCAACTGGCGGCGCACTGGACGACGGCCGGCTTGAAGATCGACGCGGTGTCGATACAGCGCGATGACCTGAGCCTGAACCTGTCCGGACTGCTGCAACCCTCCGGCAACTGGCCCCTCAGCGCCTCCGGCAAGCTGACGCTGTTGTCGACGCCAGAACCCCTGGCGCTGGCGCTGAAAGTCGATGGCGACCTGCTCAAGACCCTGAACCTGAAAGCCGACAGCAGCGGTTACCTCAACGGGCAACTGACCGGCGAACTGCAACCACTGGTGGAAAACCTGCCGGCCAAGGTACGGATCACCGCCGATGGCTTCAAGCCCAGTGCCGATCTGCCGGATACCCTGCAACTCAATCAGCTGGAACTCACCGGCGCTGGTGACCTGAAGAACGGCTACGCGCTGCTCGGCAAAGCCACGCTGCCCGCCGAGCAAGGGCCAGTCGCCCTGGCGCTGCAAGGCAAGGTTGACGCCAAGGGCGCGCAGATTGCCGCGCTGGACCTGACCGCCAACGACAAGCAAAGCCTCAAGCTCACAGGGCTTGTGGATTGGAGCAAGGGCCTGAGCGCCGAGGCGAAGATCGACTGGCTGGATTTCCCGTGGCACAGGCTCTATCCGCTTATCGACGAACCGCAAGTTGCGCTTCGCACGTTCACCGGCGAAGTCTCTTACACCGACGGCAAGTACCTCGGGCATTTCGTCGCCGCGGCGGACGGTCCGGCCGGCGCCTTCACCCTGGCCAGCCCGTTCGCGGGCGACCTGACGAAAATCTACCTGCAACAGATTCAACTCCAGGCCGGGCAGGGCAAGGCTGAGGGGCACCTGAACCTGCAATTCGCCGATGGCATTGCCTGGGACACCGCGCTGGACCTGTCGGCGATCAACCCTGCGTACTGGGTTGCGGAGCTGCCAGGCACACTGGCCGGGCCGTTGCGCAGCACGGGCGAGCTGAAAAACGAAACGCTCAGCCTCAATGCCGACCTGGATCTCAAGGGCAAGCTGCGCGGTCAGCCAGCGGTGATCCAGGCTAAGGCCGACGGCCGTGGCGAGCAATGGAGCCTCAATACCCTGCAAGTTCGCCTCGGCGACAACAGCATCAGCGGCAAAGGCAGCCTGCAACAGAAACTCGCCGGCCAGATCGATCTCAAGCTACCGCGCCTGGCCCAGCTCTGGCCGCAACTGCGCGGCCAGCTCAATGGCCGCGTGGATGTCGCCGGCACGCTCAAGGCGCCCCAAGGCAAGCTTGACCTGCAAGGCTCGCAACTGGTTTTCCAGGACAATCGCCTGCAAAGCCTTAACCTGGACGCCACGCTGGACAGTGCGCAACGGGCGAAAATCGGCCTCAAGGGCAGCGGCATCCAGGCCGGCGACACTGCACTGGGAACCCTGACCGCCAGCGGCCAGGGCGACATCAAGAACCAGAAGCTGAGCCTCGACCTGCAAGGGCCGAAGCTGAAACTGGCGCTGGGGCTGGACGGTGCGCTGGACAAAGGCAACTGGCGCGGGCGCCTGGCCAGTGGTGATATCCAGGCCGGTGGCCAGGACTGGAAGCTGCAAGGGCCGGCGAAACTCGAACGCCTGGCGGACGGCAAGATCAGCTTTGGAGCCCATTGCTGGGCATCCGGCCAGGCCAGCCTGTGCGGTGAAGACTCGCGCCTGATGCCCGAGCCAAAGTTGCGTTATCACCTCAAGCAATTCCCGATCGACAGTCTCGCGCAGTGGTTGCCGAAGGATTTCGCCTGGCAGGGCCGGCTCAATGCCGACCTGCAACTGGACCTGCCGGCCAGTGGCCCGAACGGCCAGGTCAGCGTCGATGCCGGCGGCGGCACATTGCGCATCAAGGACAAGGACCAGTGGCTGGACTTCCCGTACCAGACCCTGAAACTCACCAGCAAACTCACGCCCAAGCGCATCGACAGCGAGCTCAACTTCGTCGGCGGCAAACTCGGCGAACTGATGGTGCAAGCGCAGCTCAATCCGCTGCCAAAGAACAAGCCGTTGAGCGGCTCGTTCCGTTTGAGCGGGCTGGACCTGTCGGTGGCGCGACCGTTCGTGCCGATGGTCGAGAAACTGACCGGGCGCTTGAATGGCAGCGGCACGATTTCCGGTGGGCTGCTGGCGCCGCAGGTCAATGGCAGTCTGCAACTCAGCGACGGTCAGATCTCCGGGCCTGAATTGCCGATGGAGCTGAAAAACCTGCACGTTCAAGCGCTCATCGCCGGTGAAAGCGTGCAATTGAACGGTGGCTGGAACAGCGGCAAGGCCGGGCAGGGCAGCCTGAATGGCAACATCTCCTGGGGCCAGGCGCTGGTGGTGGACCTGGCGCTCAAGGGGTCGCAACTGCCGGTCACCGTCGAGCCTTACGCCAAGCTGGAAGTGGCACCGGACCTGAAGATCTCGATGAAGGGCGACGAACTGGCCATCGCCGGCAAAGTGCTGGTGCCCAGGGGCGACATCACCATTCGCGAGTTGCCGCCGTCGACGGTCAAGGTTTCCGATGACACGGTGATCATCGGTCAGCAGACCGAGGAGGGCAAAGCACCGCTGGCAATGAAGATGGACATCGAAGTGCTGGTCGGCGAGGACAAGCTGAGCTTTGCAGGATTTGGCCTGACCGCAAATGTCCAGGGGCATGTGCACATCGGCGACAACATGGACACCCGCGGCGAACTGTGGCTTAACGACGGCCGATATCGCGCCTACGGCCAGCGGCTTTCGGTGCGCCGGGCGCGCTTGCTGTTTGCCGGGCCCATCGATCAGCCGTACCTGGACATCGAGGCCATTCGCAAGACCGACGACATCATCGCCGGCATTCGTTTGAGTGGCAGCGCCGAACAGCCGACCACGCAGATCTTCTCCGAGCCGGCCATGAGTCAGGAGCAGGCCCTGTCCTATCTGGTGCTCGGGCGTCCGCTGAGCAGCAATGGCGAAGACAACAACATGCTCGCCCAGGCGGCTCTCGGGTTGGGCTTGATGGGCAGCTCCGGGGTGACCAGCGGCATCGCCAAGAACCTGGGCATCCAGGACTTCCAGCTCGACACCCAGGGCAGTGGCGACGCCACCAGCGTGGTGGCCAGTGGCAATATTTCCGAAAAGCTCAGCCTGCGCTACGGTGTCGGCGTGTTCGAACCGGCCAACACCATTGCCTTGCGCTACAAGCTGAGCAAGAAGGTCTACCTCGAAGCCGCGGGTGGCGTGGCCAGTTCGCTGGATATCTTCTACAAGCGGGATTTCTAGTCCCTTCAAAATCAAAAGATCGCAGCCTTCGGCAGCTCCTACAGGGTTTTGTGTACACCTGTAGGAGCTGCCGAAGGCTGCGATCTTTTTGCTTATATCCGATGCCTTTAGTCAACTAAATACAAAGCTTCCTAACTATTGCGTTGACATTCGCTGCTTAGGCAGTAATATCTCGACATACATTCACTGCCTAGGCAGCTAATTGGTGGTCAGATGAAACATTTCTCTCCTGAAGATTTCCAGAATTGCCATCTCGGCCTGCTGCTCGGACGTGCCGCGCTGCTCAAGGACCGGATCATCGACACCCACATGGAACCCCACGGCATCACCGCCGCGCAGTTCAAAGTGTTGATCATCATCGCCCAGTTCGGCGTCGATTCGCCGGGCGAGTTGTGCCGTCACCTGTCCCTGGACAGCGGCTCGATGACGCGCATGCTCGATCGTCTGGAACAGAAAGGTTTCCTTGCCCGCCAACGCTCCGAGGCGGATCGCCGTCAGGTGCAGTTGGTACTGACCGAAGAAGGGCAGAAGCTGGCCGACCGCCTGCCGAACATCGGCGCCGAAGCCATGAATGAACTGGCCGGCGCCATCACTCCGGACGAACTGAAAACCCTGGAGCTGATCCTGAAGAAAATTCTGGTGGCAGCCGGTGACGCGATCACCCTGCTGCGGGTAGGTGACAAATGAGCAGTAACCCCTTGCGTACCGGCCTGAGCCTGGTGCTGTTGGCCATGAGCGTCGCCGGTTGCGCCAGTTACAGCGGCCTGAAAACCGAAGGTGTCAGCCTTGACGCGAAGACCCTCAAGGCCGGGCAATCCCTCAGCGGTGTGACGTTGTCACCCGCGGCCTGGCCGAAAAGCGACTGGTGGAAAAGCCTCGGCGACCCGCAACTCGACGGCCTGATCCGCGAGGCCTTGCGCGACAGCCCGGACATGCAGATCGCCGACGCCCGTGCCCATCAGGCCAGCGCTGCCGCTTCCGCCGCCGACGCCGAGCGGATGCCGACCCTGGATGCCAGCGCCGGTGTCAGTCGCTCACGCCTGGCCCGGGACCAGGATCCGCTCGGGCAGGGTGACGCGTACGCCACCGTGCGCAACATCAGCACCAGCTTCAACTACAACTTTGACCTGTGGGGCGGTCAGCGCGATGCCTGGGAAGCGGCCCTCGGCCAGGCCCGCGCCGCCGAAGTCGACCAGCAGGCTGCGCAACTGACCCTGGCCGCCGATGTCGCCCGGGCCTATAGCGATCTTGGCCAGGCACACATCGTCTATGACCTGTCCAGCGAAGACCTCAAGCGCACCCGGCAAATGCTCGACCTGAGCCAGCGACGCCTGACTGCCGGGATCGACAGCCAGTACCAGTTCCAGCAGACCGAAAGCCTGGAAGCCACTTCCCAGGCCAACCTGATCGACGCCGAAAAACGCTTGAACAGCGCGAAAATCGCCCTGGCCGTTCTGCTCGGCAAAGGCCCGGACCGCGGCAATGAAATTGCCCGCCCGAACATTCTTCAGCCGGGTGCGGTAGCGCTACCTTCGGTGCTGCCGGCCGAGTTGCTCGGGCGCCGACCGGACCTGGTGGCCGCGCGCTGGCGCGTCGAAGCGGCGAGCAAAAGCATCGACGCCGGCAAGACCCGGTTCTATCCCAACCTGAATCTCAGCGCCGCTGCCGGTGCCGAATCCTTGCTGGGCGATGCGATGTTTGGTTCGGCCAGTCGTTTCTTCAACATTGCACCGACGATCTCGGTGCCGATCTTCGACGGTGGCCGCCTGCGTGCCGACCTCGATTCGCGCGACGCCGATTACGACCTCGCCGTGGCGCAGTACAACAAAAGCCTGGTCAAGGCGCTGGGGGATGTCAGTGACAGCATCAACCAGTTGCGTGATATCGGCCGGCAGATCGCTGCCCAGCGGCACGCCACCGACATCGCCCAGGATTCCTACAACACCGTGGTCCAGCGTTACGGTTCCGGCATCGGCAACTACCTGGACGTGCTCAGCATCGAGCAGCAATTGCTCCAGGCCCAGCGCCAGCTGGCCAACCTGAATGCCGAGCAGATTGACCTGTCGATCCAACTGATGCAGGCGCTGGGCGGCGGTTTCCAGCCTGAGGCCATCGCCTCGGCCAGCGCCACGCCAGCCACGTTGACCCACTAATTCAAGGTACTTGTCATGGCCACTGCCGATACGACCCAACCTCCTGAAAACACCCAAGGCAACCCCAATTCGGGAAAGCGCAAGTTCATGCTGCTGGTCCTGGCCGCCGCCGTCGTGCTCGGTGGCGCGGGCGTCTGGGCCTACCACGAGTTCTACGGGCGCTGGAGCGAAAGCACCGACGACGCCTATGTGAACGGCAACGTGGTGGAAATCACCCCGCTGGTCACTGGCACCGTGGTCAGCATCGGCGCCGATGACGGCGATCTGGTCCATGAAGGCCAGGTGCTGGTGAACTTCGACCCGAACGACGCCGAAATCGGTCTGCAAAATGCCCAGGCCAACCTGGCGCGTACCGTGCGCCAGGTGCGTGGCTTGTACAGTGATGTGGATGGCATGAAGGCCCAGGTCAACGCCCAGAAAGCCGAAGTGCAAAAGGCCCAGGACAACTTCAGCCGGCGCAAGAATCTCGCCGCCGGCGGGGCGATTTCCCAGGAAGAGCTGTCCCACGCCCGCGACGACCTGACCTCGGCGCAAAACGCCCTGGCCAATGCCGAACAGAAGCTCAAGACCACCAGTGCGCTGGTCGATGACACCGTGGTTTCATCGCACCCGGACGTGATGGCCGCCGCCGCGCAACTGCGTCAGGCCTATCTGAACAACTCGCGCAGCGTCCTGATTGCACCGGTCACCGGTTACGTGGCCAAGCGTTCTGTACAGCTTGGTCAGCGTGTACAACCGGGTACCGCGCTGATGGCGGTGATTCCCCTGGATCAGCTGTGGATCGACGCCAACTTCAAGGAAACCCAGCTGCGCGACATGCGCATCGGCCAGCCAGTGGAGATCGAGACTGACCTGTACGGCAGTAGCGTGAAATACAGCGGCACCATCGACAGCCTCGGCGCCGGGACCGGCAGCGCCTTTGCCCTGCTGCCGGCGCAGAACGCCACCGGCAACTGGATCAAGATCGTGCAGCGCGTGCCGGTGCGGGTCCACGTCAACGCTGAGGAGCTGGCCAAACACCCGTTGCGGGTCGGTCTGTCGACCATGGTCGATGTGGACCTGCACGACCAGAGCGGGCCAGTGCTGGCGCAACAGCCGCCGCAAAAGGCTTCGTTCAGCACCAATGTCTACGACCGTCAGTTGGCCGAGGCCGATGCGATGATCACCCAGCTGATCCACGACAACAGCGCAGCGGTCAGCAAGACCGCGCAACGCTGATATGCCATTACATCGACCCTGTGGGAGCGGGCTTGCTCGCGAAGGCGGAGCGTCAGGCGACATCCATGTCGAGTGTGCCGACCTCTTCGCGGGCAACCCCGCTCCCACAGGGTTAGCTGCGTCTGTAACAGGCACAGCGCCAGATCAGCTCCAAAGGATTCGCGATGAGCAATAACGCGTCTTTCACACCGCCCAGCCTGTTGCTCAGCACCATCGGCCTGTCGCTGGCGACCTTCATGCAAGTGCTCGACACCACCATTGCCAACGTGGCGCTACCGACGATTTCCGGCAACCTGGGCGTGAGCTCGGAGCAGGGCACCTGGGTCATCACCTCGTTCGCCGTGAGCAACGCCATCGCCTTGCCGCTGACCGGTTGGCTCAGTCGGCGTTTCGGCGAGGTGAAGCTGTTTGTCTGGGCGACGCTGCTGTTCGTGCTGGCTTCGTTCCTGTGCGGGATTTCCACCTCGATGCCGGAGCTGGTGGGCTTCCGGGTGCTGCAAGGGGTAGTGGCCGGACCGCTGTACCCAATGACCCAGACCCTGCTGATTGCGGTCTACCCCCCGGCGAAACGGGGGCTGGCGCTAGCGCTGTTGGCGATGGTCACGGTGGTCGCGCCGATTGCCGGGCCGATCCTCGGCGGCTGGATCACCGACAGCTACAGCTGGCCATGGATTTTTTTCATCAACGTGCCGATCGGTCTGTTCGCGGCATGGGTGGTGACCCAGCAGATGAAAAAGCGCCCGGTGGTCACCAGCCGCCAGCCGATGGATTACGTCGGTCTGATCGCACTGATCATTGGCGTCGGGGCGCTGCAGATCGTGCTCGACAAGGGCAACGATGCCGATTGGTTCGAATCCAGCTTCATCGTGATCGGCTCGGTGATTTCGGTGGTGGCCCTGGCGTTTTTCGTGATCTGGGAAATGACCGACGAACACCCGGTGGTCAACCTGCGCCTGTTTGCCCATCGCAACTTCCGCTACGGCACCATCGTACTGATCCTGGGCTATGCCGGGTTTTTCGGGATCAACCTGATTCTGCCGCAGTGGCTGCAAACGCGGCTGGGCTACACCGCAACCTGGGCCGGTTTTGCGGTGGCGCCGCTGGGGATCCTGCCGGTGCTGCTGGCGCCGTTTGTCGGCAAATACGCACCGAAATTCGACATGCGCCTGCTGGCGGGCGGGGCGTTCCTGGCCATCGGCCTGAGCTGTTTCATGCGCGCCGGCTTCACCAATGAAGTGGACTTCCAGCACATCGCACTGGTGCAGTTGTTCATGGGGATCGGCGTGGCGCTGTTCTTCATGCCGACCCTGACCATCCTGCTCTCGGACCTGCCGCCGAGCCAGATTGCCGACGGCTCCGGCCTGGCGACGTTTTTGCGGACCTTGGGCGGCAGTTTTGCGGCGTCGCTGACGACCTGGATCTGGATTCGACGGGCTGATCAGCATCACGCCTACCTGACCGAAAGCATCACCCCGTTCGATCCGGCGACTCGCGAAGCATTGACCAACCTGGGCGGGGCAGGGGCCAAGGCCTACACGCAGCTGGAGCAGACTGTGATCAGTCAGGCGTACATCATGTCCACGGTGGACTACTTCACCCTGTTGGGCTGGATGTTCATGGGTTTGATACTGATTGTGTGGCTAGCCAAACCGCCATTCACCGCCAAGGCGGGGCCTGCTTCGGCAGGGCACTGACTAGCCAAGATCGCAGCCTTCGGCAGCTCCTACAGAGGCATGTGTACACTCTGTAGGAGCTGCCGAAGGCTGCGATCTTTTGATCTTTAAGGCGCTGCGAAATCAAAGGGCGCCAGCGCAAACCCTTGCTCATCCACCTGCAACGCCCACCCTTGACGATCCCAATCCCCCAGCACAATGCGCCTGGCCGCTTGCTCGCCAAGCTGCAACTTGTGAATCGCGGGACGGTGGGTGTGCCCGTGGATCAAGGTCTTCACGCCGTATTCCTGCATGATCCGCGGAATCTCTTCGGGCGTGACATCGACAATGTCGTTGGCCTTCATCCGCGTTTGCGCGCGGCTTTCACTGCGCAGCTTGCGCGCCAGCTTGTGCCGGGTGCGCAGCGGCAGATGCCGCAGGATGAACAGGGTAATCGGGTTGCGCAGGTAGCGACGCAGCTTCATATAGGCTTCGTCGCGGGTGCAGAGGCTGTCGCCGTGCATCAGCAGCACCGGCTCGCCGTTGAACTGCACGACACTCGGATCTTTCAGCAAGGTGCAGCCGGCTGCTTTGCAGAAGGCCTTGCCGAGCATGAAGTCGCGATTGCCGTGCATCAGGAAAATGGCCGTGCCGCTGTCGCTTAACTCGCGCAGGGCCTGGCAGATGGAGCGCTGGAAGGGTGTCATGGCGTCGTCGCCAATCCACACCTCGAAGAAGTCGCCCAGAATGTACAACGCACTCGCCGAGCGGGCGCGTCCGGCGAGCAAATCCAGAAACGCCCGGGTAATGTCCGGGCGCTCCTCTTCCAGATGTAAATCTGAAATCAGCAATATCACTCAATGATCTCGGCTTTCTCGATGATCACGTCGTCTGCTGGTACGTCCTGGTGGCCGGACTTGGAAGTGGTGGCCACGCCTTTGATCTTGTCGACAACGTCGGTGCCTGCGGTCACTTTACCGAATACCGCGTAGCCCCAGCCCTGAACGTTCTTGCCGCTGTGGTTCAGGAAGCTGTTGTCGGCCACGTTGATGAAGAACTGTGCGGAAGCCGAATGCGGCTCCATGGTGCGGGCCATGGCGACGGTGTACTTGTCGTTGGAAAGACCGTTGTCAGCTTCGTTCTGGATGCTTGGGCGCTTGTCTTTCTTTTCTTTCATGCCTGGCTCGAAACCGCCGCCCTGGATCATGAAGTTACCGATGACACGGTGGAAAACGGTGTTTTCGTAGTGACCGGCTTTAACGTACTCGACGAAGTTGGCCACGGTGATCGGGGCCTTCTCGGCGTTCAGTTCGAGGACGATGTCGCCGTGGTTGGTAGTCAGTTTGACTTGGGTCATGATCAACACTCTTTTAGGGAGAAGCATACTTTATGAATTCGTGGTTTTGGGAGGTTCCATCCCGCAACCGGTTCAGCCTGTCTCGGCCAAGGTGCGCAGTTTAGCGTGACAGGCGCGAATTTCGAGGCTGTTTTTTCATTTACGGCCTATTAAATGCGACGGTTTACAGAGTGCGCTCTGTCAGGTACTTGACGGCATCGGCTATGATAGCGGCTTTGTTTTGTCCGGCCTTCATTACGGCCACGCACTTGTACGTTCAAGGATCCTATGAGCAAGCCCACTGTCGACCCTACCTCGAATGCCAAGACCGGCCCTGCCGTGCCGGTCAACTTCCTGCGGCCGATCATCCAGGCAGACCTGGACTCGGGCAAGCACACGCAGATCGTCACCCGTTTCCCGCCTGAACCCAACGGCTACCTGCACATCGGCCACGCCAAGTCGATCTGCGTGAACTTCGGCCTGGCCCAGGAGTTCGGCGGCGTCACGCACCTGCGTTTCGACGACACCAACCCGGCCAAGGAAGACCAGGAATACATCGACGCGATCGAAAGCGACGTCAAATGGCTGGGCTTCGAATGGTCCGGCGAAGTGCGCTACGCCTCGCAGTATTTCGACCAGTTGCATGACTGGGCGGTGGAGCTGATCAAATCCGGCAATGCCTACGTCGACGACCTGACCCCTGAGCAAGCCAAGGAATACCGTGGCAGCCTGACCGAGCCGGGCAAGAACAGCCCGTTCCGCGAGCGCAGCGTCGAAGAGAACCTGGACCTGTTCGCCCGCATGAAAGCCGGCGAGTTCAAGGACGGTGCGCGGGTGCTGCGGGCCAAGATCGACATGGCCTCGCCGAACATGAACCTGCGTGACCCGATCATGTATCGCATCCGTCACGCGCACCACCACCAGACCGGTGACAAGTGGTGCATCTACCCGAACTACGACTTCACCCACGGTCAGTCGGACGCCATCGAAGGCATCACCCATTCGATCTGCACCCTGGAGTTCGAAAGCCACCGTCCGCTGTACGAGTGGTTCCTCGAGCATCTGCCGGTGCCGGCCAACCCGCGCCAGTACGAGTTCAGCCGCCTGAACCTGAACTACACCATCACCAGCAAGCGCAAGCTCAAGCAGTTGGTCGATGAAAAGCACGTCAACGGTTGGGACGACCCGCGCATGTCCACGCTGTCGGGTTTCCGCCGCCGTGGCTACACGCCGAAATCGATCCGCAACTTCTGCGAAATGATCGGCACCAACCGTTCCGACGGCGTGGTGGACTTCGGCATGCTCGAATTCAGCATCCGTGACGACCTCGACCACAGCGCCCCGCGCGCCATGTGCGTGCTGCGTCCGTTGAAAGTCGTGATCACCAACTACCCGGAAGGCCAGGTCGAGAATCTCGAACTGCCGTGCCACCCGAAAGAAGACATGGGCGTGCGCGTCCTGCCGTTCGCTCGCGAAATCTACATCGACCGTGAAGACTTCATGGAAGAGCCGCCGAAGGGCTACAAGCGCCTGGAACCGGCCGGTGAAGTGCGCCTGCGCGGCAGCTACGTGATCCGTGCCGACGAAGCGATCAAGGACGCCGATGGCAACATCGTCGAACTACGCTGCTCGTACGATCCGGACACCCTGGGCAAGAACCCGGAAGGTCGCAAGGTCAAAGGCGTGGTTCACTGGGTACCGGCCGCGGCCAGCGTCGAGTGCGAAGTGCGTCTGTACGATCGTCTGTTCCGTTCGGCCAACCCAGAGAAGGCCGAAGACAGCGCCAGTTTCCTGGACAACATCAACCCTGATTCGCTGCAGGTACTCACCGGTTGTCGTGCTGAACCCTCGTTGGGCAATGCACAGCCGGAAGACCGTTTCCAGTTCGAGCGCGAAGGTTACTTCGTTGCTGATTTGAAGGACTCGAAACCAGGTCAGCCGGTATTCAACCGTACCGTGACCCTGCGTGATTCGTGGGGCCAGTGATTTAGCGTCAAGGAACTAACGTGCTAACGATCTACAACACGCTCACCAAGAGCAAAGAAGTCTTCAAGCCGCTCGATGGCAACAATGTGCGCATGTACGTGTGCGGCATGACCGTGTACGACTACTGCCACATTGGTCATGGCCGCAGCATGGTCGCGTTCGACCTGGTGACCCGCTGGTTGCGGTTCAGCGGTTACAACCTGACTTATGTGCGCAACATCACCGACATTGAAGACAAGATCATCAATCGTGCGAAGGAGAACGGCGAGCCGTTCGACGCGCTGACCGAACGCATGATCACCGCGATGCATGAGGATGAGGCGCGCCTCAACATCCTCAAGCCGGACATGGAACCACGTGCCACGGATCACATTCCGGGCATGCTGAGCATGATCCAGACCCTGATCGACAAGGGTTATGCCTACGCCCCGGGCAATGGCGACGTGTACTACCGCGTCGCCAAGTTCATGGGTTACGGCAAGCTGTCGCGCAAGAAGATCGAGGACTTGCGCATTGGCGCACGGATCGAAGTCGACGAGTCCAAGCAGGACCCGCTGGACTTCGTGCTGTGGAAAGCCACCAAGCCGGGCGAGCCGAGCTGGGAATCGCCATGGGGCGCCGGGCGTCCGGGCTGGCACATCGAGTGCTCGGTGATGTCCACCTGCTGCCTGGGCGAGACTTTCGACATTCATGGTGGCGGCAGCGACCTTGAGTTCCCGCACCACGAAAACGAAATCGCCCAGAGCGAAGCGGCCACCGGCAAGACCTACGCCAACGCGTGGATGCATTGCGGCATGATTCGCATCAATGGCGAGAAGATGTCCAAGTCCTTGAACAACTTCTTCACCATTCGCGACGTGCTCGACAAGTACCACCCGGAAGTCGTGCGTTATCTGCTGGTATCGAGCCACTACCGCAGCGCGATCAACTATTCGGAAGACAACCTCAAGGACGCCAAGGGCGCCCTGGAGCGTTTCTACCATGCGTTGAAGGGCCTGCCGAGCGTGGCGCCGGCTGGCGGCGAAGCGTTCGTCGAGCGCTTCACCCAGGTGATGAACGACGACTTCGGCACGCCGGAAGCCTGTGCGGTGCTGTTCGAGATGGTCCGCGAGATCAACCGCCTGCGTGAGAGCGATCTCAACGCAGCGGCCGGTCTGGCAGCCCGTTTGAAAGAACTGGCCAGTGTGCTGGGTGTGTTGCAGCTGGAAGCCGATGACTTCCTGCAAGCCGGCGCCGAAGGGCGCGTGGACGCAGCTGAAGTCGAGGCGCTGATTGCTGCGCGCCTGGCGGCGCGTGCCGGTAAAGACTGGGCCGAATCCGACCGCATCCGCGACCAGCTCACCACGATGGGCGTGGTGCTGGAAGACGGCAAGGGCGGCACGACCTGGCGTCTGGCTGACTGATTGCTGTCTTTGTTACAGACAAAACCCGCCTTGTGCGGGTTTTTGTTTGGTTCTTCACGGATTACCGGGAAAGACGCTCTTGATCTTCATGAAAAAGAATTCGCTGTCCCGGTAACCGTACGCCATCCACTTAATGACCTTTATTCGATTGTTTATGCCTTCCAGCAGCTCCGTGTGCATCGGCCAGCGAATTCAGCTGACGATACCCCACCAGTAACCCTCGCTTTGCAAACTGGATCAGAGCCGGTATTCACTTTCTTGAGCATGGCGCAGCCATTGCTTCCAGGCCGATCGCCAGCCCCAGGTCGTGCTCGGCGTCCAAAGTGTTTTGAGTTCAGTCTTCATCACGTAGACCGTCATCAACGCTTGGTTGGCCGCCAGCAGATCCTCCAAACGGACCTGTTGCTCCGGCGTTTTCAGGTTCTGCGGATTACGCAAATCTGATGGCCTTGGGTGTCCCGGCCATGCAGATGAGCACTGTGTTTGCCAACGTCGATACCGAGAAGTGTCATTGTGTTCATGAGAGATCCTCCGCCGAAAACGAGAAAAGCCCTGCAAGCGTAAACCTGCAGGGCTTCTCGGTCAGGCTGAGCATCTCATTAAGCCCGCTCTAAGCGGGCTTAAATGTTTCGAATAAATTACATAGACGCAGTCATATGATTGGAGTCACCCATAAGATTCAGGAGCTTGTCTTTAAAGTGGTCAACAAAATGTTTTGAACCAGATTTTGAAAGGTGGTGCCCATCGCTGTAGAAAACTTCACCACCGGAAAACGACTTACATAACCCATCCGCACAGAAAGCCTCATACGGGCTAATGTATGTCACTTCCTTATGCTCTTCTGCATAGTTCTTAAGAATCATGTTTCCAGGAACTGTACTGATGGTGCTTTCTTTCTGGCTGAGCCTTGTTGCACAGTCATAGTTTATGAATGATGGGCGACTGAAGCAGCTTATCGCGTCAACAACACCTGCGCCAGGTACATTACCTACAACCACTAGCTGTCGGGAACCAATTAGCTTTCTGAACTCTTCAATCTTTCCGGTAATGTATTTGTACCCTTCAACAGTGTTGCCGCCTGGCGTAGGCGTTTTAGGGTTAAGCGTACCAGAAACCAAAAGCTGGCCTTCCCACGCCTGAGCCAAAAACACCACGGCATTAGGGCTGTTATTGATGACTTTCATAGCAGTGTCGAGCACGCCTGGACAGACAGTGTCCCAGTCTAGGTCTGAGGTAACGCGAGTCATTCCAGGTAGTGGTATACAGCTAGAGGCACTGATATAAATATTTTTCCCAAGAGGTTTACCAATCAAAGCATCAAGACCGCTAGCATACTGCAGAGCGTGACTGTCTCCGATCAATACCATATCTGCAACACCAGTAGTGCCACCAGAAATCCAGCCAACATACTGATATCCAGATCCGCCATATTGGTCGACGTGAAACTGTTTTGAATTTTCAAGCTGCGCAGCAATCTCGGGTGCCATGTCGGTTCTCCATTTCCACCCCTCAGACGCCCAAATTGTCGCAGCGGGGAGAACCAGGCCGAACGAAAGCATTGCGCACACTAGGCCAAATGCTGGCTTAGATAGTGTCACACCGCTTTCTTTTTTGACCCTGAATGGAGTTTCAACATAACGATAAAGCGCGTAGCCAAGGATAATGCTCGCAGCAAACAGGGCTGACTGCTCAAGCAATCCAAGCTTTGTCATTGTGTAGTACTTGTAGAAAACAATTAGAGGCCAGTGAACAAGATATACTGAATAACTAATCAAGCCTACAAACACTGGAATTCTGCTTGAAAGCAATCCACCTACATATTTTGAGTCATGCGAACAAATTACAAGAGCCGTGCCAATACACGGAATCAAGGCGTTATATGATGGGAAAAGGGTTGTTTCGGAAAACTGAACAATAGAGAATGCAATAAGAGTAACACCCGTTGCGCTAGCAATTTCCTTTAATAAACTACGCTTCTCAAACGCACCGATAGCCCAAACTGCTGTAGCTCCGATTGCAAACTCAAACAGTCTAAATGGGGTTAGGAAAAAAATAGTCCCAGGCCCATCGGTAAACAATGAGGCGAATCTCGGCATGAATTCAGAAAGTAGCCTGGAGTACCCATCCGCCATTACTACGCTTGCAAGCAAGCTAACTGAGAACGCAACCAGCAAGCACAAAAATAGTGGGGTTTTCGTTCTAAATTTCAATAGCAGAACAAGTGCCGCAGGCCAGATCAGGTAGAACTGCTCTTCTACACTTAGCGACCAAGTATGCAGAAGCGGCTTAAATTCAGATGCGGTATTAAAATATCCACTTTCGTTCCAAAAGAAAAAATTTGAAATCGAAAAAACCGCATAAAGCAACTCACCGCCAAACCTTTGGAAGTGCTGCGGCGAAAACAATAGGAAGGACGCTATCAGCGTAACTAGAAGCGTTACAAATAGCGCCGGGAACAACCGCTTAGCACGACGAAAATAAAAACTAGAAAAACTGAACTTGCCGCTATTTTCAAGCTCGGAAGCAATAAGCCTTGTTATTAGAAAGCCGCTTATTACAAAAAAAACATCAACTCCAACAAATCCGCCAGAGAATCCTGATACTCCAAGATGAAACAGAACAACACTAAGCACAGCTATCGATCGCAGGCCGTCTACTCCCGCCATGTACTTCAGACGATGCATTCTCAAATCCCCGGATTAAATTGCCCGCAGCCCAAAAAAAGGCCACAAAAGGGCATCAGCAATCTTACCAGAAATGCGTTATCCAGTACATTCCCGCCCATCACCTAGCCAGCAGCAATTAGCGCCTGAGCAAACTCGCGGAACGATATCAGCATGGTGCCGCTCAGATAAGCGAAGTTCGGGTCGTTCTTGTTCCGGCAGCTGAACTGGTACGGCTTCTCACACAAGCCGGCATAGCCCTCCCCCCACCACGGCTCACCTGTCATTCAGTCTGCCGCAACCGCTTGTAAAGGGTATTGCGGCTGACCCCTAGGCGTCGAGCCAGATACGAAATATTCCCCCCCGCCGCCTGCAACTGCCGATTCAAATCCTCGGCATCATTCAGATCCACGGCCAACGGTTCCGGCGTATCGACCGGCTCCATCTCCAGATCGACAAAAAAATCATCCGGCAAATGCTCCGGCCTTATCGGCTGTTCCTCGGCCATCGCCAGCGCCACCTGCATCACGCTGCCGACCTGGCGCAAGTTCCCCGGCCACGGGTGGCGGTCGAACAACTCCAATACCTCGCGGCTCAGTCCAGCCCATTGGCTGGGTTCGCGATGCTGTTCCCACAGGCGTTTAAAAAGCGCTTCTTTGTCGCTGCGTTCTCTTAATGGTGGCAGTTCCAGGGTCAGGCCACCGATGCGGTAATACAGGTCTTCACGAAACCGCCCCAGTTGTACCTGTTCGCGCAACGAGCGATTGGTCGCGGAAATGATGCGCAAGTCCACAGGGAACAACTCGCTGCTGCCCACCGGCTGCACGCAACGCTCCTGCAACACCCGCAACAGGCGCGCTTGCGTTGGCAGTGGCATGTCACCGATTTCATCAAGGAACAGCGTGCCCTTGTCAGCCTTTCGAATCAGCCCGATGCTGCCTTTCTGGTTGGCGCCGGTGAATGCGCCTTTCTCATAACCGAACAACTCGGACTCCACCAGTTCGGCGGGAATCGCTGCACAGTTGACGGCAATGAACGCTTGTTTGCTGCGCGAGCTGGCCTGATGCAGGGCTTTGACGAACACTTCCTTGCCGACCCCGGTTTCACCGTGGATCAGCAAGGGAATGTCTTTTTCCAGCAAGCGCTCGGCCTGACGCACGGCTTTTTCCACGCGACTGTCGCCGAAATGCAGGGTGTTGAGGCTGATGGAAGCGGGTGCGGCTACAACCGGCTCCGCGAATACTCGGGGTTGAATCGATGCCTGTTTCGGCCGCTTCAACAGGCACTGGAAGCGATTGCGTCCCGAGGTTTGCAGGGCGAAGGGCAGGCCGTCGGGCTGGTTCAGCAATTCCAGCAGCGAGACCTTGAACAGGCTTTCGACACTGACCCGCGACAGGCTGATGCCCAGCAGATTGTCGGCCCGGCGGTTGGCCGACAGCACCTGTCCGGTCTCATCGAATATCAGCAAGCCCGCCCATTGGCTGTCGAGGTTGTTTAGCCCGGTGTTGAACGTCAGCTGGAAATGCTGGCCATGGAACAGGTTGAGGATCAGCCGGTTTTCCACGGTCTGGCTCATCATCTTGACCATGCCCAGGGTGTGGGAGGGCGGCAGGTAGCTGTCGCTGGAAACGTCCAGCACCGCGATCACCTTGCGCTCGGCATCGAAAATCGGCGCGGCGGAACCGGTCATGAAGCGGTTGGCCTTGAGGAAATGTTCGTCATGTTCGATGTGCACCGCTTGTTCGCAGGCCAGGGCGGTACCGATGGCGTTGGTGCCGGTGCAGCGCTCCATCCAGCTGGCGCCGGCGCTGAAACCCCGGGCCAGTTTCGGTTCGATAAAGCGCTGGGTGCCCCAGGACGTCAGCACCTGGCCCTGATGGTCGGCGAGCATGATCAGGCAATTGGAATTGCTCAGGATGTTCTCGTAGTAGGGCAGCACTTCCTGATGGGTGGTTTGCACCAGTGAGTGCTGGCTCTCCAGCAACTGCGCGATGCCTTCAGCCGGCAACTGGTCGAACGCCGGGGTGCTCTGGTGATCGAGGCCGAACGCGCGGCAGCGGGACCAGGAGTCCTGGATGATGGCGTCGTGGGATAGCGCGGTGGCAGGTACGGCCATGACAGTCAGCCTCTGAATCAGCATTTTTATTGTTTTTATGGTGCATGCGATCCCCTGTAGGAGCTGCCGCAGGCTGCGATCTTTTGATCTTAAAAAACAAAATCAAAAGATCGCAGCCTGCGGCAGCTCCTACAGGGGTCGTGAACAGTCCATAGAGTGTTGTTCACTATTGTTCATTGTCAATCGGTGAGCTGTTCAATTGTTCATTTGTGATTGTTCATTTGTGTTCAGCATCGAACGCGGTTTTGCCGTCATCTTCGGGAATTTCAAGCGCAATCAATAGCTTGAGTTTTTTGGCACGGATGTCGCTTTAGAGCTCCGGTCGCTTGACTCCAATAATAAAAAGGCCGAGCCATGTCACTCACCCTGGAGCACGTCAGCCGCACCGTCGAGGGCCAGACCTGGATCGACGATGCCAACCTGAGTTTTGAACCCGGTTCCTTCAACGTTTTGCTGGGACGCACCTTGTCCGGCAAGACCAGCCTGATGCGCCTGATGGCCGGTCTGGACAAGCCCGACAGCGGTCGCATCCTGATGAACGGCGTCGACGTCACCCAACGCCCTGTGCGCTTGCGCAATGTGTCGATGGTCTATCAGCAGTTCATCAACTACCCGACCATGACGGTGTTCGACAACATCGCCTCGCCGCTGCGTCAGGCCGGTGTATCCAGCGAGCTGATCCAGAACAAGGTGCTGGAAACCGCGAAGATGCTGCGCATCGAGAAGTTTCTCAAGCGCTATCCGCTGGAGCTTTCCGGCGGTCAGCAACAACGCACGGCCATGGCCCGGGCGCTGGTCAAGGACGCCGAACTGATCCTGTTCGACGAGCCGCTGGTGAACCTCGACTACAAGTTGCGCGAAGAGCTGCGCCAGGAAATGCGCGAGCTGTTCAAGGCGCGCCATACCATCGCGATCTACGCCACCACCGAGCCCAATGAAGCCCTGGCCCTGGGCGGCACCACCACCATTCTTCACGAAGGCCGGGTGATCCAGAGCGGCCAGTCCGCCTCGGTCTACCACCAGCCGCAAACGGTGCTGGCGGCGGAGCTGTTCTCCGAGCCGCCGATCAACCTGATGCCGGGACGCATTGCCGGCAACGAAGTGAGTTTCGCCAACTTCGTGCACTTCCCGCTGAACGTCGATCTGCGCCCGGTGGGTGAGGGCGAGTTCCGTTTCGGCGTGCGCCCCAGCCATATCTCGCTGGTGCCGAGCAACGACGACGACCTCGAATTGGCGGTGACCGTCGAAGTCGCGGAAATCAGCGGCTCGGAAACCTTCCTGCATGTGCGCAACGAGCACTTCCTGCTGGTGCTGCACTTGCCGGGTGTCCACGAATACGACGTCGATGCGCCGATCCGCATCTACATCCCGACCCATAAACTGTTTGTGTTCGATACGCAGGGGCGGCTGGTCCAGGCGCCGGGCCGGCGTGTCACGAGGGTTGCCTGATGGCCGAAATCCGTTTGCAGAACCTCGCCCACAGCTACACCAAGACCCCGTCGGGACCGGAGGACTACGCGATCCGCGAGATGGACCACATCTGGGAGCAGGGCGGCGCCTATGCCTTGCTCGGTCCGTCGGGCTGCGGTAAATCAACCTTGCTCAACATCATTTCCGGGCTGCTCAGCCCGTCCCAGGGCCATGTGCTGTTTGACGGCAAAGCGGTCAACAACCTGACCCCGGAAAAGCGCAACATCGCCCAGGTTTTCCAGTTCCCGGTGGTCTACGACACCATGACGGTGTTCGACAACCTGGCCTTCCCGCTGCGTAATCAGGGCATGGCCGAGGCCAGGGTTCATAGCAAGGTGCAGGAAATCGCCGAAGTCCTCGACCTGCAGAACCTGCTGAGCAAAAAGGCCCGCAACCTCACCGCCGACGAAAAACAGAAAGTCTCCATGGGCCGCGGGCTGGTGCGTGACGACGTGTCGGCGATCCTCTTCGACGAGCCGCTGACAGTGATCGACCCGCACCTGAAGTGGAAACTGCGGCGCAAGCTCAAGCAGATCCACGAGCAGTTCAACATCACCATGGTCTACGTCACCCACGATCAGCTGGAGGCCTCGACCTTCGCCGACAAGATTGCGGTGATGTACGGCGGCCAGATCGTGCAGTTCGGCACGCCAAGGGAATTGTTCGAGCGCCCGAGCCACACCTTTGTCGGCTACTTCATCGGCAGCCCCGGGATGAACCTGATCGAGGTGCAGCCGCAACCGGGCGGTGTCGGTTTTGCCTCCACGCACCTGCCGCTGTCGGAAGCGATGCAGCAACGTATTGCCGAGTCCGGGTGGAAAACCCTGAAGGTCGGCATTCGTCCGGAGTTCGTCCATGTGTGGGACGAAGCCTTTGATGACGCGCTGCGGGCACAGGTCGTGCACGTCGAAGACTTGGGCACCTACAAGATCATGACCCTCGATCTCGATGGCGCGCCGCTGAAAGTGCGCCTGGCCGAAGACAAACCTGTGCCGCAAGGTACGGCCTACATCAGCTTTCCGGCGCAATGGCTGATGGTCTACGCCGATGAATTCCTGCTCGAAGCCAATGCCAACCAAGAGGCGCAGCCATGAACAAGGTGCACAACAACAAGGCCTGGTGGCTGGTGCTGCCCGTGTTCCTGCTGGTGGCGTTCAGTGCGGTGATCCCGATGATGACCGTGGTCAACTACTCGGTGCAGGACATTTTCGATCAGTCCAGCCGCTACTTCGTCGGCGCCGACTGGTACAAGCAGGTGCTGCTCGATCCGCGCCTGCACGACTCGTTGCTGCGCCAGTTCATCTACTCGGCCTGCGTGCTGTTGATCGAAATCCCCCTGGGGATTGCGATTGCCCTGACCATGCCGACAAAGGGGCGCTGGTCGTCAGTGGTGCTGATCATCCTGGCGATTCCGTTGCTGATCCCGTGGAACGTGGTCGGCACCATCTGGCAGATCTTCGGCCGGGCCGACATCGGTCTGCTGGGGGCGAGCCTCAAGGCCATGGGTATCAGCTACAACTATGCGGCGAACACCATGGACGCCTGGGTCACCGTGCTGGTGATGGACGTCTGGCACTGGACCTCGCTGGTGGCGCTGCTGTGCTTCTCCGGACTGCGGGCGATTCCGGATGTGTATTACCAGGCGGCACGGATCGACCGGGCTTCGGCCTGGGCGGTGTTCCGGCATATCCAGCTGCCCAAGCTCAAGAGTGTGCTGCTGATCGCCGTGATGCTGCGCTTCATGGACAGCTTCATGATCTACACCGAGCCGTTCGTGCTCACGGGTGGCGGTCCGGGCAATTCCACGACCTTCTTGAGCCAGACCCTGACGCAAATGGCGATCGGGCAGTTCGACCTCGGTCCGGCCGCCGCATTCTCGCTGGTGTACTTCCTGATCATCCTGTTGGTGTCCTGGCTGTTCTACACCGCCATGACTCACTCCGACGCCAACCGCTGAGGCCCGCCATGAGCAAGAGAAAGCTGATCCCACTGCTGCTCTACATCCTGTTCCTGCTGGTGCCGATCTACTGGCTGTTGAACATGTCGTTCAAGAGCAACGGCGAAATCCTCGGCGGCCTGACACTTTTCCCACAGGACTTCACACTGGCGAACTACAAGGTGATCTTCACCGATCCGAGTTGGTACACCGGCTACATCAACTCGGCGTACTACGTGAGCCTGAACACGATCATTTCCCTGACCGTGGCCTTGCCGGCGGCCTATGCGTTCTCGCGTTATCGCTTCCTCGGCGACAAGCACCTGTTCTTCTGGCTGCTGACCAACCGCATGGCGCCACCGGCGGTGTTCCTGCTGCCGTTCTTCCAGCTGTATTCCTCGATCGGGCTGTTCGACACCCATATCGCCGTGGCCCTGGCCCACTGCCTGTTCAACGTGCCGCTGGCGGTGTGGATTCTCGAAGGCTTCATGTCCGGCGTGCCCAAGGAAATCGACGAAACCGCCTACATCGATGGCTACAGCTTTCCCAAGTTCTTCGTGAAGATTTTCATCCCGCTGATCGGCTCCGGCATCGGCGTCACGGCGTTCTTCTGCTTCATGTTTTCCTGGGTCGAACTGCTGCTGGCGCGAACCCTCACTTCGGTGAACGCCAAACCGATCGCAGCGGTGATGACCCGTACCGTCTCGGCATCCGGCATTGACTGGGGCGTGCTGGCGGCGGCGGGGGTGTTGACCATCCTGCCGGGCATGCTGGTGATCTGGTTTGTTCGCAACCACGTGGCCAAGGGCTTTGCCTTGGGCCGGGTATGAGGAACTGATGATGGAATGGATGAGTTGGACCGTCCCCACGGCGGCATTTTTTGGTGTCATCGGCTTGATCCTGGTGGGCATGACCACCTGGGAATTGCGTTCGCCGAGTGTGCTTCGGCGAGGTTTTCTACCGATTGCCACCACCCGTGGCGATCGGTTGTTCATCGGTCTTCTCGGCAGCGCCTACCTGCATTTGCTGGTAATCGGCGTCACCGACTGGAGCATCTGGGTCGCCTTCGCGATGTCCCTGGTGTGGCTGTTGGCTGTGATGCGTTGGGGCTAGTCGAATCGCTCGGCAATGTTGCTCCGAAACTTAAACAGGAGGTCTCTATGTTCGACAAAAACAATAAGCTGCGACATAGCATTTCATTGGCAGCCATGCTGGCACTCAGCGGTTTGAGCGCGTCTGCCTGGGCCGATGCCTATGAAGACGCCGCGAAGAAATGGATCGGCGCTGAATTCAAGCCATCCACACTCACGGCCGATCAGCAACTCGAAGAGCTGAAGTGGTTCATCAAGGCGGCCGAACCGTTTCGCGGGATGAGCATCAAGGTGGTGTCGGAAACCATCGCTACCCACGAGTACGAGTCCAAGGTGCTGGCCAAGGCCTTCACCGAGATCACCGGGATCAAGCTGACCCACGACCTGCTGCAGGAAGGCGACGTGGTGGAAAAGCTGCAGACCCAGATGCAGTCGGACAAGAACATCTATGACGGCTGGGTCAACGACTCGGACCTGATCGGTACGCACTTCCGCTACGGCAAGACCGAATCGATCACCGACCTCATGGCCAACGAGGGCAAGAATTTCACCTCGCCGACCCTCGATATCAAGGACTTTATCGGCATCTCCTTCACCACCGCGCCGGACGGCAAGATCTACCAGTTGCCCGATCAGCAGTTCGCCAACCTGTACTGGTTCCGCGCTGACTGGTTCGAACGCGCGGACCTGAAGGCCAAGTTCAAGGAAAAGTACGGCTACGAACTCGGCGTACCGGTGAACTGGTCGGCCTATGAAGACATCGCCAAATTCTTCAGCGAAGACGTCAAGGAAATCGACGGCAAGCGCGTTTATGGGCACATGGACTATGGCAAGAAAGACCCGTCCCTGGGCTGGCGCTTCACCGATGCCTGGTTCTCCATGGCCGGTGGCGGTGACAAGGGCTTGCCGAACGGTTTGCCGGTGGACGAGTGGGGTATCCGCGTCGAGGATTGCCACCCTGTGGGCTCCAGCGTGACCCGCGGTGGCGACACCAACGGCCCGGCGGCCGTGTTCGCCACCACCAAGTACGTGGACTGGATGAAGAAATACGCGCCACCGGAAGCGGCGGGCATGACCTTTTCCGAATCAGGTCCCGTGCCGTCCCAAGGCAACATCGCCCAGCAGATCTTCTGGTACACCGCGTTTACCGCCGACATGACCAAGCCGGGTCTCGCAGTGATGAACGCCGACGGCACACCGAAATGGCGCATGGCGCCGTCTCCACGCGGACCGTACTGGGAGGAGGGGATGAAGCTGGGGTATCAGGACGTGGGTTCGTGGACGTTCATGAAGTCGACGCCTGAGAAACAGAAACTGGCTGCGTGGCTGTATGCGCAGTTCGTGACCTCGAAAACTGTGTCGCTGAAGAAAACCATCGTCGGCCTGACGCCGATCCGCGAATCGGACATCAACTCGCAAGCCATGACCGACCTGGCGCCGAAACTCGGTGGCCTGGTGGAGTTCTACCGCAGCCCGGCCCGCGTGCAATGGACCCCGACCGGGACCAACGTGCCTGATTATCCTCGCCTGGCGCAGTTGTGGTGGAGCCATATCGCCGAAGCCGCCAGCGGCGAGAAAACCCCGCAAGAAGCGCTGGACGGCCTGGCCAAGGATCAGGATGCAATCATGACCCGTCTGGAACGCTCGAAGGCACAAGCCACCTGCGCCCCGAAAATGAACCCCGAGCGCGACGCGCAATACTGGTTCGACCAGCCGGGCGCACCGAAACCGAAACTGGCGAACGAGAAGCCTAAAGGCGAGACCGTGAGCTACAGCGAACTGCTGAAATCGTGGGAGGCGGCGCGTAAGTAAAGTGATTGGGCTGTAAAAGGCGAACGGCACCGGAAGGTGCCGTTTTTGTTGCTGCCTGTTCCACCGTCATCGCGGGCACCTCACTCCCCGATGAGCAACTATTCGTCGACTTTTGGAAAACCCAGTCGAAACACCGTCATCGTTCCCGGCAAACTCTGCACCTGTGCCACGCCCTGATGCAGGCTCATGATCGAGCGCACAATCGCCAGCCCCAGTCCGGTACTGCCCTGCGCGCGGGAGCGGCTGCTGTCGACCCGGTAAAAACGCTCGAACAGGTACGGCAAATGGTGCGCTTCGATGCCCGCGCCGGGGTTGCTGACCAGCAGCGAAACGTTTGATGTCCCTTGTTCAATCAGCAGCGAGACGGTTTCCCCGGCGGGACAGTGGCGCAGCGCGTTAGACAGCAGATTGGAAATCGCCCGTTGAATCATCAGCCGGTCGCCCAGCACCCGAGCGCTGCCGACCACACTCAGATTGATGCGCTTTTCCTGCGCCGACAGGGAAAACAGATCGGCGACTTTCAGCGCTTCATCCTCCAACTCGATCAACTCGAAAGGAGCGAGCGCCGCGGGATGACTGACCTGCGCCAGAAACAGCATGTCGCGGACGATCCGTGCGACACGCTCCAGCTCTTCAATGCACGACACCAATACATCTTTGTATTCCTCGCTCGTACGCTCACGGGACAGTGTCACCTGCGCCTTGCCCATCAAATTGTTGATCGGCGTGCGCAGTTCATGGGCCAGGTCATCGGAGAACTGCGATAGCTGCTGCACACCGTTGTCGAGGCGATGCAGCATGAAGTTGATGCCTTGCGCCAGTTCGCTCAACTCCTGCGGCATATTCACCACCGACAGTCGATGATCAAGATCCTGGGTCGAAACCATCGCCGCCACTTTGCGAAACTCGCGCATTGGAGCCAGGCCTCGTTGCACCGCCGCCCAGGCACTCAAGCCAATGAAGATCAGCAGCAAAGGCAACGCCATCAGCGTCGAGCGCAGATAGGCACTGAGCAATGCCTGATCGTGGGCATTGTCCATCGACAGCAACACCGGGACACTGGTGCCATTCTTGAGGCGAATCAGCTTTGAAAGGGTGAGATATTTCGCGCCTTCAGCGTCGGTGCTGTCGCTGTAGGTCAACTGGTCGACAGTCGCTCGCAACGCTTTGAGTTCAGGACGCGGATCGACCATGCCGGTGCCGGACTTCAGCAGCGGGGAACGCTGGTTGCTTCGGTCGTAAATGGTCAGCGTGAGGTTGTCGTGTCCCATGACCTGATCGAGCAGAATATGCGGCTTCGAACTGATTTCACCGGGGTCGGTGTACAGCGACAGGCTGTGTTCAATCTGCTCCATCTTGCTGGCCAGACTGTCCCGGGACAGCGTATTGAGCTCATGGGTCAGGGCGAAGTAGGCCAGTACAGCGAGGAACATCACCAACAGTGCTCCAAGAATACTCATGGTCAGCCCCAGCCGTAGCGACAGGCTTGCCGGCTTCATTCCCGAGCCTCCAGGACGTAACCGACACCACGCATGGTGTGGATCAGCTTGCTGTCGAACGGATCGTCGATTTTCGCCCGCAGACGCCGTATCGACACTTCCACCACGTTGGTGTCGCAGTCGAAATTCATGTCCCACACCAGTGAAATGATCTGCGTGCGGGTCAGCACTTCGCCGGACTGACGCATCAGCAGATGCAGCAGGGCGAACTCCTTGGTGGTCAGGTCGATGCGTTGCTCGCCACGAAAGGCGCGGTGGCGACCCGGATCAAGTTCCAGATCGGCGACTTTCAGAACCTGCGGTACCGGGATGTTTTCGCTGCGGCGCATCAGTGTGCGTACCCGTGCGAGCAGTTCGGGAAACTCGAAGGGCTTGACCAGGTAGTCATCGGCACCCAGGTCGAGACCACGAACCCTGTCGGCCAGACGACCGCGAGCGGTGAGCATCATCACCCGGGTGGAGTGCGTGCGGCGCAGTTGCTCCAGCACGTCCCAGCCATCCAGTTTCGGCAGATTCACGTCCAGGATCACCAGGTCATATGCCTGTTGTTGCGCCAGATGCAATCCATCGGCACCGGTGGCTGCGTGGTCAACGACATAACCACTTTCCGTCAGGCCCTGATGCAAGTATTCGGCAGCTTTAAGCTCGTCCTCGACGACAAGGATTCGCATGATTAATCACCACTTGTATTTAATGGTTAAGTAACTAAGTCGGTCGAGAAAAGTTGTTGTTTTTGATAGGGCTTCCAGACGGGTTATTGACAGGCGGTGTTGTGAGTTTCAGATTTCCTAGTGAGGGTTTCACTGGTTGTGGGGGCGCAAGGTAAAGGTTGTAGTGGCTACAGAGTCAATTGTTGACTGAGTCTCGAGCCCTGAAATCGGCCCTCTGCGACACCCTGACGCAGCGCGCGAGGCCAAAATACTCACCCGATTCATGAGAGGTGAACGGAGACAAGTACTGTTTTTTGGATAATGCCCTTGTATTTGTTTCCATGTGTTTCTATATCAAGGTGAACACTTCGCATCCTAGAGCAAAACAACTTCCATAAACCGTGGATAACGGATTTGTAATCTCTCAGTCACCTTGTCGATAAGTTAAAAACTCTACCGTGATGGAATTCTTGATTTAAAAAGGAAGTCTTCCATTGCCCGGTTTAAGAGAACTGACGGCGCGATCACGCCTGAAAAGAATGGCAAGGGCGGTGACCGCCAGCTGCTTTTTACTGCTGGCGGGCGCGGATCTTGCGCAAGCATCGACACTGACCCTTGAGCAAGCCCTGCAAACAGCATTTGCCGGCAACCCCGAGCTCGCGGCAGCGCAATGGGAAATCGGTATCTCCGAAGGCGACCGCAAGCAGGCCGGGCTTATCCCCAACCCCGAGGTGTCATGGGAGGCGGAAGACACTCGCCGCGATTCACGCACGACCACAGTGATGCTCAGCCAGCCGATCGAACTGGGCGGCAAACGCGGCGCACGAATCGATGTTGCCAACCGCGCGCAGGACGCCGCCGGAATCGAGTTGGAGCGCAAGCGCAATGCCCTGCGCGCCGATGTGATTCAAGCGTTCAACAGCGCTCAAACGGCGCAGCAACGCTTGCAGTTGTCCCGTCAATCGCTGCAACTTGCCGAGCACGGTTTGCGCGTGGCCCAAGGGCGGATCGAGGCCGGTAAATCATCGCCGGTCGAGGGCACTCGGGCGCAAGTGCAACTCTCCGAAGTGCGCCTGGAACTGAGCCGCGCGGAACGCGATCAGGCCAATGCGTATCAGCAATTGGCGCAGGTCATGGGCGCACCGTTGCCGACATCGACCGTCGTGCAAGCCATGACGCAAAGCATGCCCGGCGCGCCACCGCCGACCCGATTAATCGAGCGCCTGAATGAAACCCCTGAAATGCGCCTGGCCAAGTTGCAGATCGATCAGCGCGAAGCATCGCTGGCGCTGGAGAAGTCGCAACGCATCCCCGATCTGACGGTGAGCATCGGCAGCCAGTACAGCGAAACGGACCGCGAGCGAGTCAACGTGGTCGGGCTTTCGATGCCGATTCCGCTGTTCAACCGCAACCAGGGCAACGTGCTGGCGGCCGCGCGTCGCAGCGATCAGGCGCGGGATCTGCGTAACGCCACGGAGCTGCGCCTGCGCACGGAAATCCGGACCACCCTCGAGCAATGGCAGACCGCCAATGGCGAACTCAAAGCGTTCAACCAGACAATTCTGCCCGCCGCACAAAGTGCGGTCGACAGCGCCACCCGTGGATTCGAAATGGGCAAGTTCGGCTTTCTCGACGTGCTCGACGCCCAGCGCACGCTGATCAGCGCCCGCAGCCAATACATCCAGGCGGTCAGCGAAGCGACAGACGCCCGGGTACGCATCGAACGTATCTTCGGCGACCTTGCCGCCAGCCCTTGAATTTCATTTTTTTGATTACTGCGCGACGACACGGCGCAGAGGAGTTTGCATGGATAAAAAACTGATCGTTGTCGCGCTGGCGACTATGGCGCTGGGCGTCGGAATCGGCTCGATGTGGCCGGGCAATTCAGCCATCGACGTCCACGCCGATGAAGCGGCGGAACACGCCGATCACGCCGAAGAGGGCGCAGCCGCCGACGGCGGACTTGCTGAAGGCGAAGAGGGACATCTGGCGTTGAGCGCCGAACAGATCGCCGCAGCCGGCATTCAACTGGCGCAGGCGCGGGCGCAGAACATCAGCCTCGGCTTGCCGTTCCCCGGCGAAGTGCGCTTCGACGAGGATCGCACGGCTCACGTGGTGCCGCGCGTTCCTGGTGTTGTCGAGTCGGTATCGGTCAATCTCGGGCAATCCGTGAAGAAGGGTCAGCTGTTGGCTGTGATCACCAGTCAGCAGGTCTCCGATCAGCGCAGCGAACAGGCCGCCGCGCAACGGCGCCTGGCGTTGGCTCGCACCACCTACGAGCGCGAGAAGAAACTGTGGCAGGACAAAATCTCTGCCGAGCAGGATCTGCTTCAGGCGCGCCAAGCGTTGGAAGAAGCTGAAATTGCCCTGACTAACGCCCGGCAAAAAATCAGTGTACTCAGCGGCAGCGTGGTTGCCACCGGCGGTAATCGCTACGAATTGCGCGCGCCGTTCGACGGTGTCGTGGTGGAAAAACACCTGACACCCGGGGAGGTGGTCGATGAAACCACCGCGGCTTTTACGCTTTCGGATCTGTCGCGAGTCTGGGTGACTTTCGGCGTTTCGCCCAAGGAACTGGACAAGGTGCAAGTGGGCAAATCCGTTACCGTCAGCGCTCCGGAATTGAACGCCGAGGTTGCCGGCACCGTGGCCTACGTCGGCAGTCTGCTCGGCGAACAGACCCGCACCGCCACCGTTCGCGTCACGTTGGAAAACCCGCAAGGCTCCTGGCGTCCGGGCCTGTTTGTCACTGCACTGGTCGTCACCGACAGTCGACAGGCGAAAGTCGCCGTACCGGAAACCGCCATCCAGACCATCGAGGACAAACCCACGGTGTTCGTGCGGACCGACGATGGCTTCAAGGCGCAAACGGTGGAGCTGGGAAGCCGCGCGGCAGGTTTGGTGGAAGTCACCCAAGGATTGGGGCAGGGCGTGCAAGTCGCGGCTGCCGGCAGCTTTGTTCTCAAATCGGAAATGGGCAAAGCCTCGGCCGAGCACGCTCACTAGCGCCTTCCAGTAAAGCCCACCGATCCGCCCCTCGACGAGAAAGTTCTCATGTTCGAACGCCTGATCCAGTTTGCCATCGAGCAGCGCATCATCGTGCTGCTCGCCGTTCTGCTCATGGCCGGCGTCGGTATCGCCAGCTATCAAAAATTGCCGATCGACGCAGTGCCCGACATCACCAACGTCCAGGTGCAAATCAATACCGGCGCCGCCGGGTTCTCGCCGCTGGAAACCGAGCAGCGCATCACCTTCCCGATTGAAACCGCCATGGCCGGTTTACCGGCGTTGGAGCAGACCCGTTCGCTATCGCGTTCGGGGCTGTCGCAGGTCACGGTGATTTTCAAGGACGGTACTGATCTGTTCTTCGCCCGCCAACTGGTCAACGAGCGTTTGCAGATTGCCAGGGAGCAGTTGCCCGAAGGTGCGGAAGCGGTGATGGGGCCGATTTCCACCGGCCTCGGCGAGATTTTTCTGTGGACGGTGGAGGCGCAGGATGGGGCACTCAAGGACGATGGCACGCCCTACACACCGACAGATCTGCGCGTCATTCAGGACTGGATTATCAAGCCGCAGTTGCGCAACGTCCCCGGTGTGGCCGAGATCAACACCATTGGCGGTTTCGCCAAGGAATACCAGATCGCGCCCGACCCGAAACGGCTGGCGGCGTACAAGTTGACCCTGGCTGATCTGGTCAAGGCGCTGGAACGCAACAATGCCAATGTCGGCGCCGGTTACATCGAGCGCAGCGGCGAGCAGTTGCTGATTCGCGCGCCGGGGCAAGTCGCGAGCACCGAGGACATTGCCAACATCGTCATGGCCAATGTCGATGGCACGCCGATCCGGGTCCGCAATGTCGCGACCGTGGACATTGGCCGTGAACTGCGCACCGGTGCTGCCACCGAAAACGGTCGCGAGGTGGTGCTCGGCACGGTGTTCATGTTGATCGGCGAAAACAGCCGTACCGTGTCGCAAACCGTCGCCAGCAAGCTGGAGCAGATCAACCGCTCCTTGCCCGAAGGCGTGATTGCCGTCCCGGTGTACGACCGCACGCATTTGGTCGACAAAGCCATCGCCACGGTGAAGAAAAACCTGGTCGAAGGCGCGATTCTGGTGATCGCGATTCTGTTCCTGTTCCTGGGCAACATCCGTGCGGCGCTGATTACCGCGATGGTGATTCCGCTGTCGATGCTGTTCACCTTCACCGGGATGTTCAGCAACAAAGTCAGCGCCAACCTGATGAGCCTCGGCGCCCTGGACTTCGGCATCATCGTCGACGGCGCGGTGGTGATCGTCGAAAACACCCTGCGCCGACTGGCCCATGCACAGCAACATCACGGGCGTTTGCTGACGCGATCCGAGCGTTTCCATGAAGTGTTCGCGGCGGCCAGGGAGGCGCGCCGACCGCTGATTTTCGGGCAGTTGATCATCATGGTCGTGTACCTGCCGATCTTCGCCTTGAGCGGTGTCGAAGGGAAAATGTTCCATCCGATGGCGTTCACCGTGGTCATCGCGTTGCTCGGCGCCATGCTGTTGTCGGTGACCTTTGTCCCGGCCGCGATCGCGCTGTTTGTCACCGGCAAGGTCAAGGAAGAAGAGGGCGCGGTCATGCGCGGCGCGCGGCAGGTTTATGCGCCGACACTGGCCTGGGTGATGTCCCATCGCGCCGTGGCGGTGGGTGCGGCACTGGGCGTGATTGTACTCAGCGGCGTGCTGACCAGCCGCATGGGCAGCGAGTTTGTACCGAGCCTCAGCGAAGGCGATTTTGCCCTGCAAGCCTTGCGCGTGCCTGGCACGAGCCTTACGCAATCGGTGGACATGCAGCAGCGTCTGGAAACCCTGATCCTTGCAAAAGTGCCGGAAGTCGAGCGGGTGTTCGCCCGCACCGGCACCGCCGAAATTGCCTCCGATCCGATGCCGCCAAACATCTCCGACAGCTACGTGATGCTCAAGCCAAAAGACCAGTGGCCGGACCCGGGCAAGTCCCGCGAAACCCTGATGGCCGAACTGCAACAAGCTGCCGCGACGCTGCCGGGCAGTAACTATGAGCTGTCGCAACCGATCCAGTTGCGCTTCAACGAACTGATCTCCGGCGTGCGCAGCGACGTGGCGGTGAAGGTATTCGGGGATGACATGGCGGTGCTCAATGCTACGGCGACGAAGATTGCCGCGGCCATGCAGAAGGTAGAGGGGGCATCGGAGGTGAAGGTCGAGCAAACGACCGGGTTGCCAGTGCTGACCATCAACATCGACCGTGACAAGGCCGCGCGTTACGGGCTCAACGCCGGCGATGTGCAAGACACCATCGCGGTGGCGGTCGGTGGGCGACAGGCGGGCACGTTGTACGAAGGTGACCGGCGTTTCGACATGGTGGTGCGTTTGTCCGATGCCATGCGCAAGGACATCGACGGTCTTTCGACGCTGCTGATTCCAGTGCCGGCACCGCTCAACGCTGCTGCCAACCAGATCGGTTTCATCGCGCTCAAGGACGTCGCCAGTCTCGATCTGGTGTTGGGGCCGAATCAGGTCAGCCGCGAAAACGGTAAACGGCTGGTGATAGTCAGCGCCAACGTGCGCGGGCGGGATATCGGTTCGTTCGTCCAGGAAGCAGGTGAGGTGATCGAACGGAATGTGCAGACCCCGGCCGGTTACTGGACCAGTTGGGGCGGGCAATTCGAGCAGTTGCAGTCGGCGGCCAAGCGTTTGCGGATCGTGATACCGGTGGCATTGCTGCTGGTGTTTGGTCTGTTGTTCATGATGTTCAACAACCTCAAGGACGGCTTGCTGGTGTTCACCGGGATTCCTTTCGCGTTGACCGGCGGCGTCATAGCGCTGTGGCTTCGGGACATTCCGCTGTCGATCTCGGCGGGCGTCGGGTTCATCGCGCTGTCCGGGGTGGCGGTACTCAACGGTCTGGTGATGATCGCGTTTATCCGCAACCTGCGCGAGGAGGGGCGCTCACTCTTTGACGCGATCAACGAAGGCGCGCTGACACGACTGCGGCCGGTGTTGATGACGGCGCTGGTGGCGTCCCTGGGCTTCATTCCGATGGCGCTGGCGACTGGCACCGGGGCGGAAGTACAGCGGCCACTGGCGACGGTGGTGATTGGCGGGATTTTGTCTTCGACCATCCTGACGCTGCTGATATTGCCTGCGCTGTATCAGCTGGCGCATCGACGTGAAGAGGAAGTGACACCCGTTGAATAGATATCCCCTGTGGGAGCGAGCTCCCACGGTTTTTTGTATCCCGATCCGAAGAACAGCTCGCACATGACGGATATGTAATTTCGGCGCCACCGTCACGAAAGGTTCGGATTGTTACCTTGATCCCATCAGTTAATCAAACGAGGAATCAAACATGAAACGGGTACAACTGGGTGCGTTCGCGGCGGCATTGATGATGTCTTCTCTGGTGATGGCGGAAGGTGGTGGCGACAGAACCTTCGAAAGAATGATGGCCGCCAATGGCCGTTCGATGGAGCTGTTTGTTGCCAAAGAGCAGTCACGTGATCCCGTCGTAGTGAATGAGGAAAAGGGCGACAGGGCTAACGACCTGTAAGCGTGTCGCACTTGAGCAAGCCCGTCATCGCAGGTCGATGGCGGGCTTTTTTATGGATTTTTTGAAGGAGATGGCTATGAAAGCAAGTCAGTTGATTGCGTTTCTCGGGGTGACGACGATGTCGATGAATGTGCTGGCGGAAGGTGGCGGGGACAGGACATTCGAGAAAATGTTCAGTGCAAACACTCAAGCCATGGAGCAGTACGCGGCCAACCTGGGCAAACCGGCGCCGGTGGTGGAAGACTATCGATACGGCATGACCCTGGATGTGGTGAAAGTCGTGAGCGTTGTGCGACCTGCGAAGGGGTGTACCGTGGTTCCGGCTGCGATGACTTTTGAAGATTCCCGGGGGCAACTCAAGACACTCAGGTATCTGGAGGCGGGGGAGTGTCGTAAACAGGGTGGATGACATCCTGTTCGATGCAGGTGCACATTGTTTATTTCAGGAAAAAAGCCCGGATGATTTCGCGGCCGACGATTATCGTCGTTTCAGCCCGCGCTTCCAGGGCGAAAACTTCGCGAAAAACCTGCTGCTGGTGCAACAGGTACAAGCGCTGGCGGCAGAAAAAGGCGTGACGGCGGG
>NZ_LMHY01000011.1 GCF_001429045.1 Pseudomonas sp. Root71
GCCAACACAAGCAATCCGGATGATTCGACGACGTTGACCTCGGACAACCTGGTAACGCTGACCGCGACCATCACCGACAAGGAGGGCGACAGTGCCCTGGCGACGCTGAACATCGGGCAGAACCTGGTGTTCAAGGACGACGGCCCGAGCATCACCACCACCGGCGTGGAGCCGACGCTGACGGTGGACGAGACGGTACTGGCGACCAACGATACCCAGAGCTTCGCTGCCAACTTCAATTCGGCGTTTGGCGCCGATGGGGCCGGCACCCTGACCTATGCGCTGGGCGTGGTGGCCGGGGCCTCCGGGTTGATCGACACGGCCTCGGGCCAGGCGGTGAACCTGTCGCTCAACGGCACCGTGGTCGAAGGGCGTACAGCCCTCAATAACCTGCTGGTGTTCACGGTCAGCGTCGCCACCAATGGCAGCGTCACGCTCGACCAGGCCCGCGCCGTGGTGCATGCCGACCCAAGCAATCCCGATGATTCGAGGAGTTTGACCTCGGACAACCTGGTGACGCTGACCGCGATCAAGACCGACGCAGACGGCGACAGCGCCCTGGCAACCCTGAACATCGGGCAGAACCTGGTGTTCAAGGATGACGGCCCGGCACTCAGTTTCGGCAACCTGATCGGGACCGGTAGCGTCCTGGCGCAATCCGGATTCTGGAATATGGCGACGGGAGCCGACGGGCTGGGTGCGGCCGGTCTGGACATCTCGTTGGTCAATAACCAGTTCACCCTCGTCAGGCCCGACAACACGACCACGACCGGGACCGGCACGCTCACCGAGCAGACGCCATCACCGGACGCCAATGGCGCGTACCAGTTCGCGGGAACCTTGACCGGTGATTTCGACAACAACGCTGCAACGGCGAATACCACCGTCGACTACACGCTGACCGCCTATGCCGATGGTCACTATGCACTGGATCTGGTGCAGGGCTTCAGTTCGACGATCGTGCTCAGCAGTGCCGACGGCTCGCTCGCTGCCGGCGGCCCGGATYCGGTGCGCACCTTGTTGATTCCTCAGACGAATGACCCGGCTATTCCTTCGACATCCGAGGAGATCGTGTTCTTTTCCGCGAAGGCRCTGGCCTCGACCGCGGACATCCTSAGCGGCATCGGGCTCGGAGCCCCCGACCCCACCGAAGCCGCGCTACAGACCAACCCCCTGCCGTCGTACATCGACCCTGCATCCATGAACGTCAGCACGTCCGGCATCGGCGTCGGCAACAACGTCTTCCAGGGCGATAACCTGGCGGCCATCAGCGCCGCCGATGAAAGCATGAAGGTCTTCATCGACAACTCCGTGGCGGGTTACAACACGGCGACCGAAGATCTGTACTACAGGATCTACTACGCCGATGGCACGTTTTCGAACCAGGTCGAGGTGAACACCCTGACGCCAGAGGCTGGCGGGCAGGTGTCCTTCCTCATCCAGAAGGAGGGTACGTCACTGATCGACGCTGTTCAGCTGACGATGGGCCGGGGCGATGTCAAGATCCCGGTGATCCAGTTCATTCAGCAGAGCGAGAGTCTGGCCAGCGATGTCCAGCTGGCGTTCAGCGCAACGCTGACGGACAAGGATGGGGACTCGGCGACCAGTGCGTTTGCCGCCAATTTGTTCGCCAACGACCCGACCAACGCATCCTTCGACTTCTCGCTGGCGGGCACGATCGGTAAGCAGGATGCGTTCAACATCGACCTGTCAGTCAATGACAACCTGTACCAGGTCACCGGCTTCGATACGGGTTCAGGCGTGCAAGACAAGCTGGTGCTCAACGGCGACCCGAACGCCGTTGTCCAATCGATCAACAACGCCGGCGCAGATAGCGTCGTGACGGTTGCCGAGACTGGCGGACAAACAACGACCATCACCGTGGTCGGGGCCCATGTTGAGAATACCGACATCTTTTTTGGCAGCGCCTGAGGCTTTGCGCGTGTGAACGGATGCGAGGGTGGCCCAGGAAACCACCCTCGCATTCTTTTTGCGGTTCCGATACGAGATCCCCATGATCGCTACGCTGTGAACTGGCGAGCAGCACAAGGCTTGAAAAGCGCGGCGGGTAGGTACGGGTGGACGTGGCAGATTTTACGAAAACGACATCAGTATTGCGGGGCACTCTGTCCCGGGATACCGACAAGGACGGCAAAACGGTGACGGTCTACTCCCTGAAAGTGAGGGGCAGACCGTTTTGTATCGACTTGAAACTCATTCCAGTTCCACCCAGGCGGACTCGGTCGGTGCTTCGTTGGTGAGCCCGTGTTTCAGCGCATACATCAGCAAGTCGATGCGGTTGATGAGATTAAGCTTTTGATAGATGTTGCTGAGGTGGTTGTGCACGGTGTGCTCGCTGATCCCCAGGCGCCCGGCGATGCTCACGTATTTGGCGGACGGTTCGCCCACGATGGCGCGAATCAGTTCTCTCTCGCGCAGCGTCAACCGCGCCTGTTTTGCCCGCTCCAGATTGCATTTTATGGGTATTTGCCCGGTCGCGGCATAACCGGAAAGGCCGCCAGCCCAAGCTCTATCCATTGCGAAGTCGCTATGGTGGACCTTGAGGATGGCCTGGATAATTGATTCCGTCGGGTCTTCCGCCAGCACGATGCCGCGAGCGCCAGCCTCTATCGCCTGGGCAGCGGGGACAACTTCATACAGGCCCTTGAGCAGCAGCACTTTCATTTCGGCGCTACGGGTGAGTCCCGCGACGACATCCAGAGGATTCAGCGCATCCGGAAAGAAACTGAAAAAAATCACATCGGGCCGCAGCTGATCGGCAAGATCCAGCGCCTGGGTATAAGTGGTGGCTTGCGCTGTCACTTCCATCCGGGGTTTTCTGGCATTGATCAAATCGTGAAGGCCCATGAGTACGAGGGGACGACAATCGATCAACATCACGCCAATTGACTCTCTTTGGTCAGTCATGATCTTCCTGACCCTCTTGAAAAACCAGTGAAGGCCTCCCCCCGCAGGACTTTGCGAGGCAGAAACTTGGCCACTTGGGCGGTGCGATTGAAGGACGGAATTGAACGCAGGGAGGCCGTAATGAAGCCCTCCCAGGCATTGGCAACCATCGACCCCGGGACCATTTCCATCAACAGCACTGGCACGTGGGGCGAACGTTTCCAGAAGGCAGTCAAAGCCCGGGAGAGAAGATCAATACGAATAATTATCAGTGGTTTACACATGATGATGTGCTCCCTCCCGCCTCTCAACTGATTCTAGGTCAGCTCGGAGCGCTTCCAACCTACCCATCCGTCAGTGCTCGATCCAGTCCCGGTGCGGACAGGCCTGACCGATGTTCTCGAGACGGGGAGTAACCCTCGAAAATCAAGGTATTAGGCCTGCCATAGATGGCCAGTGGCCAAGGTCGGATCCACATCATGATCGTCAATTAATCGACGAGTGGCGTTAACTTGGGAGCGCTAATATCGAATTAGTCAATTTGTCGGCGATATCTGGCTGGTTAGCCACCTTTTTTTGTGCACGAGGTCTCGTTTTCAGTAACGCCTTCGCATATTCAGATTGAGCGTTGGGGAAGGCTCTCAAGGGAATGCCATGGCTGGCCGATAACATGGGCAGTCAAGAGCCTCTTCGTCTCTTTCGGTCGATGCATATGCTGATTGGCGATGAGAAAGTGTGTTGATGGCTAAGGGCTACCAGCTATCATCTGCGCGCCAAAACAGGGGCTGCGAAGCTGAGTCCGTCCGTGTATTTGCCTTTGGGTTCTTCTTCTTAAATTGCCTGGAAATCTTCGATGCTGTCGTATCACCAAAAGCGTTTTCTGATCGTCGATGATTTCTCGGACTTCCGCAGTTCGGTCAGGTCGATGCTGCGTGAACTGGGCGTCAAGGAAGTGGACACTGCCGATACCGGCGAGCAGGCGCTGAAAATGTGCTCGCAGAAAGCCTACGATTTCATCTTGCAGGACTTTCACCTGGGTGACGGCAAGAAGAACGGCCAGCAGGTGCTCGAAGACCTGATGGAAGAAAAGCTGATCAGCCATGAATCGGTGTTCGTCATGGTCACCGCCGAAACCAGCCAGGCCATGGTGCTCAGTGCGCTGGAGCATGAGCCCGATGCCTACCTGACCAAGCCGTTCAACCGTTCCAGCCTGGCCCAGCGCCTGGAGCGCCTGGAGCAACGCAAGACCCTGCTCAAGCCGATCCTTCAGGCCCTCGACCGCGGTAAGCCGATGGAGGTGCTCAACGCCTGTATCGCCCTGTGCAAACAAGACATCCGCTATTCGCCACTGTGCCTGCGCTTTCGCGCCGATGCCCTGCGCGACCTGAATCAGAACGAAGCGCTGGAGCGTCTCTACGACAGCATCATCGCCGACCGCCCGTTGCCATGGGCGTTTGCCGGGTTGGGCAAGTTGTTGTTCAAGCGTGGCCAGGTCGGGCAGGCCAAGGGCATTTATGAAAAAGCCCTGAAAGTCTTCCCGATGATGCCGTCGCTGTATGACGGCATGGCGGATGTACTGGTCGCCGAAGGGGATACCAAGGGTGCGCAGCGCGTCCTGGAAGAGGCGATTCGCCTGTCGCCGCTGGCGGTGCGTCGCCAGGCATTGCTCGGCAAGCTGGCGATGACCAACGAGGACTTCGACACGGCGGCCAAGGCCTATCGCCAGGCAGTGAGCCAGGGCGCGCAGTCACGGTTCAAGGATGCTGAAAGCAACCTCGGCCTGGCCCATGCGTTGATCAGCAAGGGCAGCGAACGGGGCCTGGACACGCGGACCCGCCTGGAAATCAACACCACATTGAGTGCCGTGGCCAAGGAGAACCCCTCCGATCCGGGCCTGCAAATCCGGGCGCGCCTGATGAAGGCCACTAGCCTGTTGCTCAACGATGCAGAGACGGCCGACAAGCTCACCGAACAAGCCTTGTTGCGTCTGGACGGCATGGAGCAATTCATGAGCGCCGAAGCGGCCTTGCTGGTGGCCAAGCAGCTGAAACTGCTCGGGCAGACCGAAGCCGGCACCGCGATGCTGAAAAACTGCGTGGAAATCTACGGCGACGATCCGGTGGTCATGAAGGACATCGCCAAGCAGACCGACGACCCGAGCATCCTCAATTCCGGCAACGCCGCCGCGGAACTCAACCGTCAGGGCGTGCGCGTGTACAAGACCGGCAATCTGGTGGAGGCCCGGCAGGTATTCCGCAAGGCCCTGGCGATGCAACCGAAGAACATCAGTATCGCCCTGAACATGGCGCAGTCATTGCTGCATGGCACCGATACCAGCGTTCCTTCGGCGGAGCTGGAGGAGTGTCGGACCTGTCTGAAAATGGTCGGCCTGATGCCCGACACCGACGCGCGTTATCCGCGTTACCAGAAGCTGAAAAGCAAGGCGCTTGGCCAATGAATGACAACGAGCAGGCACTGGATTTCTCCACGGTGATCGCCTCTACCGTGCACGACATGAAGAACTCGCTGGCCATGCTGATGCAGGCTCACAGCCAGTGGCTGGGGCAATTGCCGGAGTCGGCGCGGCAAGCGCCGGAGCAGGGCGTGATGGACTTCGAATTCGCCCACCTCAACGGCATGCTGGTGCAGTTGTTGGGGCTGTACAAGCTCGGCGTCAACCAGATGCCATTGCAACCGGCCTACCATGAACTGGACGACTTCATCGAAGCGCAACTGGCCTGTCATCAGGAGGTGTTCGCCAGCCGCGGCATCATGGCCACCTATGAAGTGGACCCGCTGAGCCCTCTGGGTTTCTTCGATCGTGAGTTGATCGCGTCGGTATTGGCCAACTGCATCAACAACGCCATTCGCTTTGCACGGCATGCCGTTCTGATCAGCGTCAGCGACGATGCCGGGCAACTGGTGTTGACCATCAATGACGATGGCGAGGGGTATCCGGCGCAGATGATCGAGCGTCAGGCCGATTACGTGCAGGGGATCAATCAAAGCACCGGCAGCACCGGGCTGGGCCTGTACTTTGCCGGGCGAATTGCCGCGCTGCATCAACGCAACGGCGTGGGTGGGCGTACAGAAATCAGCAATGGCGGGCCGTTGGGCGGTGGAGTGTTTCGCCTTTACCTGCCCTGACCGGCAGCATATTTTTCGACGCTGCTTGAAATTCCGAACACGTGGAGCCTATTTTGTACGGTCGCCGTTCGCGGCCCGCACAATAACAAGGATAGCGTCATGACGACCGTTGGCCTGAGTTCACTCGCGCAGCGATTGACGGGCATTGATCAAGTTGAATGTGTCACGCCGGATTTGAATGGCGTTCCACGGGGCAAAGTGATGACCGCCGAGGGTTTTCTCGACGGTCGACGTTTGCAGATGGCGCGGGGTGTGCTGCTGCAATGCATCATGGGCGGATATCCGCCGGCGCGGTTTTACGGCAGCGACGATGGCGACCTCGCGTTGATCCCGGACCCTGCACAAATCCACCGCTTGCCCTGGAGCCATCCACCGCGGGCCTTGGCCATTTGCGATGCGGATGAACTGGGCACCACCACCAGCTCCAATCTGTCGACCCGTGGCCAGCTCAAGGCGGTGATTGCCCGTTACGCGGCTCGCGGCCTGGCACCTGTGGTGGCGACCGAGCTCGAGTTTTTTGTCTTCGCCCCCAACACCGATCCGACCCTGGCTTTTCAACCGCCACTGGGGCTGGACGGTCGCCGCGAAGACGGTCAGTCGGCGTTCAGCGTCAGTTCCAACAACGGCTTGCGGCCGTTCTTCAATGAAGTCTACGAGTGCATGGCGGCCCTGGGGTTGCCCCGCGATACCTTCATGCACGAAATGGGCGTCAGCCAGTTCGAGATCAATCTGCTGCACGGTGATCCGCTGTTGCTGGCCGACCAGACGTTCCTGTTCAAGCACCTGCTCAAGGAAGTGGCCCTCAAGCACGGCCTGAGCGTGGTGTGCATGGCCAAGCCGTTGGCGCATACGCCGGGCAGTTCGATGCATATCCACCAGAGCGTGGTCGAGATCGATTCGGGACGTAATGTGTTCAGCGACGAGGCGGGCCAGGAGACGGCCACTTTCCGCCACTTCATTGCCGGTCAGCAAACGTGCATGGCCGATTTCACCGCGTTGTTTGCGCCGAACGTGAACTCCTATCAGCGCTTGTGCCACCCTTACGCCTCACCGAATAATGCCTGCTGGTCCCACGACAACCGGGCGGCGGGCTTGCGCATTCCGGCCAGTTTGCCGGTGGCCCGTCGGGTCGAGAACCGCTTGCCGGGGGCCGATGCCAACCCGTACCTGGCGATTGCCGCAAGCCTGGCGGCGGGGTTGCATGGCATCGAGAAGGCATTGGAGCCGAGCGCGCCGATCCAGGGTGAGTTCGACGTGCCGGATAATCTTTCGTTGCCGTGTACCTTGCATGCGGCGCTTGAGCGTCTGAAACGTAGCCAGTTGGCCAAGGAACTGTTCGGCACGGAATTCATCGAAGGCTACATCGCTTCGAAGACCCTGGAACTGACCAGTTTCCATGATGAAATTACTCCCTGGGAAAGGCGTGTTTTAGCAACCCAGGCCTGACGTCCCGTCGACATCCGGCTATCGTTTAGCGATAGCCGATTCTCACTGCAAGGAGCCGCTCGGAACGCCGATGCGCCAAATCTGGAAATCCTTTCGAGCGCTGTATTTCGCCTCGCTGATGATGTTGATCGGCTCGGGCCTGTTGAGTACTTACCTGGCGTTGCGCCTGGCTGCCGACCATGTCGACAGTCTGTGGGTCGGTGCGCTGATGGCTGCCAACTATTTCGGCCTGGTGCTGGGAGGCAAGATCGGTCACCGGTTGATTGCCCGGGTCGGGCATATCCGGGCCTATTCGGCGTGTGCCGGGATCGTTGGCGCGGCGGTGCTCGGCCATGGCCTGGTGGACTGGTTGCCGGCCTGGCTGTTTTTGCGGGTGATCGTCGGCCTCGGCATGATGTGCCAGTACATGGTGATCGAGAGCTGGCTCAATGAACAGGCCGATGCCAATCAGCGCGGCATGGTCTTCAGCGGATACATGATCGCTTCGTACCTGGGGTTGGTGCTGGGGCAGTTGATTCTGGTCATGCACCCAGGGCTGGGGCTTGAATTGCTGATGTTGGTCGCCCTGTGCTTCGCGCTGTGCCTGGTACCCGTGGCCCTGACCCGGCGCATTCACCCGGCACCTTTGCACCCGGCACCGATGGAGCCGCGCTTCTTTATCAAGCGTGTGCCACAGTCCTTGAGTACGGTATTGGGCGCAGGGCTGATCATCGGTTCGTTCTATGGTCTTGCGCCGTTGTATGCCTCTCAACAGGGGCTGACCACCGAGCAGGTCGGTCTGTTCATGGGTAGCTGCATTTTTGCCGGGCTGTTGGTGCAGTGGCCGCTGGGCTGGTTATCCGACCGTTATGACCGGGCCTTGCTGATCCGCTGTTTTGCCATGTTCCTGGCGGTCGCGGCGTTACCGCTGGCGATCTTGCCCAAGGTGCCGCTGGAGGTGTTGTTCGCCGTCGGCTTCCTGTGCTCGCTGGTGCAGTTCTGCCTGTACCCGCTGGCGGTGGCGTTCTCCAATGACCATGTCGAGGGGGATCGCCGGGTGTCGCTGACGGCGATGCTGCTGGTGACCTACGGTGTCGGTGCCAGTATCGGGCCGCTGGCAGCCGGGGTGCTGATGAAGCTGTTCGGCAGCCAGAGCCTGTATGCATTCTTCACGTTCTTTGCGTTGGTGCTAGTCTGGCGGATCCGGCCGAAAGCCGTGACCAACCTGCATCAGGTGGACGATGCACCGTTGCACCACGTGGCAATGCCGGACAGTATGTCCAGTTCGCCGCTGGTGGCTGCGCTGGATCCGCGGGTCGATGAACAGGTGGTGCAGGACCAGATGTGCAATCCGGTGAATCCGGAACCGCCAGCCGAATCAGGACCTGAATCCGATCAGCCGCCAGAAGACCCTGACTCCGGCCGCGAGCAAAGCTTTACCGAAGCCAGGCCTTAATACCGGGGCACAAAAAAAACGGGCAGTCACCGCAAGGGACTGCCCGTTTTCTTGTTGGCGCTCTATCACATGTCGTCTTTGTCGAAGCGGCGTGCTTCGCGTTGCAACTGGTAGACAAAGCGTTCGACCTGACGCTGCACCAGCCCGCTCATGTTGTGAAAGCGAACGCCGGCGAAGGTGGTGGAAATCCTTTCTTCGAAGTGCAGATAACGCAACTCGACCGGTGCGGTCATCTTGCCGAAGGGCAGGTCGGCGTTGAAACGGTCGTAGACCTGACCCAGTTGCAGGCTGCCGGTGATGTCGCCGTCGAAGCGCAGTTTGCAGCCGGTAGCGGAAATATCCAGCAGCTTGCCGCTGATCGGCGCCTTGAGCTTTTCGCCGTCCAGGTTGACGTTGACCAGCTGTGCCAGCTTCAGCGCGGCGCGGAACGCATTGCGGCGCTGGTGGTACACCACTTCATGGGGCAGGGGGCCGCGGTAGCAGCGGCTGCCACCGGATTCGTCGATTTTCAACTGGCCGTTGCTTTCCCAGGCAATGCGTACGCCTTCGTGGAAGCCTTCGACCCTGAACGGCTCGCCCGCCAGCAGGTAACGCTCGCCATCACGGGGAATCATTTCGTCCAGGGCAATCATGTTGCTGTCACGGTCCAGGTCCACCAGGTAGCTCTGGAAGCGCTGGCTGCGCTCATGGAACGTGATGATCAGCGGGTCATGGCTTTCGAGCAGCTGGCGCAGGTTGCTGGAGATTTCCAAGGGCGTGGAGAGCACCTTGGGTGGCTGCGGAGCATCATCCACGGATAAGGCATTGGACACGGTTAATCAATCTCCAGACAAAATTTGACTACGGCAGACTAGCAGTTTGCCAGTATGTTGCGCGTCTTGATAGAGCGAGGGCGTTGACCGCTTCATGCCTGACTGAGCGGGCGCGGCTTGGCAAGCTTGGAGAATGTTCCGCTGGCATCGTAAAGCGCCGGGGTTTCACCGCCGGTGAGGATTTTCAGCTGGGTGGCTGTAGCGGCCTGCTGAGTGAGGATCGACTGGCCGTTGTTGGCGTTGATGGCCTGGCACTGGGCCAGGAGATCGGTCAGCACGTCACTTTGCGCCAGCAACTGCTCGCCAATGCTCGACTGGCCGGCCAATTGCTCAAGGCCGCTGCGGTTGGTCGGCAGGTTGAGGCTGGCGAGGATTTCACTGCGCTTGCGGCCATGCTGTTCGAGCAAAACGATCAACGCCTGTTTCTGCGCCAGGATGTTCTCGAGCAATGGCATGTCGCGGCCATGCAATGCGAGGGATTCGGTCTGCAGTAACTCCAGCAGGTGTTGCGCTGGGGCAAAGTCGTCGGTGATCAGTTGCAGTAGATGAGTGTCGTGCATGGCTGGCCTTGGGTTTTAAGCGTCCAAAAGCCTGGCGCCGGCGGTGGCCTAGCGCTGGGCTTCGAAGTTGAGCAGTTTGCTGGCTACACGGTTGCTGTCGACTTTATAGCTGCCATCGGCAATCGCTGCTTTCAACTCGGCCACGCGGGCGTTGTCGACGGCAGGCTGATCGCGCAGCTTGTCAGTGACCTTCTGCAACTGTTGAGCCTCATTGCTGAGATGTACCGATTCCCCGCTTTTGACGGTGCCGGCCTGTTCGGCCGCGGACTCCAGCGGCGCGGATTTGCCGGCTTCGGCGCTTTCCTTGCTGGCGCTGGTACGTGTACTGCCCGTCAGGGACGAGGAGCTGTTCAAACGGCTGAAATCGATGACCATGATAAAAAACCTCTGGGAATTTGGACGCTTGCCATGGTTTCGGCCATTCCCTGGAAAACTTTAGGCTCATTTATCAATGAACCTTGCGCGCGTCAGCGCTTGCCCTGCATGGAGCACAGTCTAGGGAACAGCCGCGGCAAGCGCCACATTCAGATGAACAGAGCGCCTTACATGGACACTTCCACCTGCCCCGGTGCCATGACCTGCGCCTTGATGACTCGTTGGGAGTTGAGGTTTTTCACCCGGATTTGCTCGCTCAGGCTGCCGTTTGACAGCGCTTCGCCCGGCATGCGCACGCTGAGGGTGCCGCTGCGGGCGGTTATCACCACTTGATCGCCCTTGCGAATGACTTCGGCCTGCTCGATGTTCACCAGGGTAATTACCTGGTCGGCGACCATTGGTCGGGTCAGTCGCTGGCCGATCGCCTGATCGAGGGAGGTCAGGTAGCCCTGGCTGATGAGGCTGATATCGCGCTCGCGCAGGATCACGTCTCCAGGTTCGACAATGGCGGCGCGGCGCAGTGGCCGGGCGCTGGTCACGACCTCGCGAAACAGGCGGACTTGAGCGGGTACGAACACTGTCCAGGGGGAAGTACCCTCGCAGCGAACCTTGACCGTGACCCGTCCCAGCGGCTTGGGACTCTCGAGCGTTGCTGTCAATTCCTTGTCGCACATGGGCATGTGCATGCGCGGATCGAGCGGGTTGACCTGGATCTCGTAGCGACCTTCCGTTTGACTGGTAGCCAGATAGTCTTCTACGGTGAATTCAAGAAAGCCCTGAGTGACGCCGATAAGCATGTCAGGCAAGGTAACCGCGTCAGCAAGGGCAGGGCTGCCAGCGTTGAACAGGCAAACAGCCGCCAGCACGCCGGGCAATTTGCGGTAGGGTGTGGTCAGGCGTCGAAAAAATGTCGGTTCTGTGTTCATAACGATTAAAAAAGCAAGCGCCGTGCCGTTTAGTGATGAAGGCGCGTCGCAACAACACTTGGCGTTGGTGTAGGAGTCTGGGCATGGCTGGTGTAATGGATTCGGTAAACCAGCGCACGCAACTGGTGGGGCAGAATCGCCTTGAGCTGTTGTTGTTCCGTCTCGACGGCCAGCAACTGTACGGGATCAACGTGTTCAAGGTTAGGGAGGTGCTGCAATGCCCCAAACTGACGCTGATGCCCAAATCCAGTCCTGTCGTGTGCGGCGTGGCGAACATCCGGGGGGCGACCATTCCGATCCTTGATCTGGCGATGGCGACCGGCTCCGGCGCGTTGAAGGACAAGAACAACCCCTTCGTGATCATCACGGAGTACAACACCAAGACCCAGGGGTTCCTGGTCCGTTCGGTGGAGCGCATCGTCAACATGAACTGGGAGGAGATCCATCCGCCGCCCAAGGGCACCGGGCGCGATCACTACCTGACGGCGGTGACGCGGGTCGACAATCAGTTGGTCGAAATCATCGACGTCGAAAAGGTGCTGGCGGAAGTGGCTCCGACGCCGGAAGCGATTTCCGTTGGTGTGGTGGATGTCGAAACCCAGCACAAGGCGCTTTCGTTGCGCGTGCTGACGGTCGACGACTCGTCGGTGGCGCGCAAGCAGGTCACGCGTTGCCTGCAAACGGTCGGCGTCGAAGTGGTGGCGTTGAACGACGGTCGGCAAGCGCTGGACTACCTGCGCAAACTGGCCGACGAGGGCAAGAAGCCGGAAGAAGAGTTCCTGATGATGATCTCCGACATCGAGATGCCGGAGATGGACGGGTACACGCTGACGGCGGAAATCCGCAACGACCCGCGCATGCAAAAGCTTCATATCATCCTGCATACTTCGTTGTCGGGGGTATTCAATCAGGCGATGGTCAAGAAGGTCGGTGCCGATGACTTCCTGGCCAAATTCCGTCCTGATGACCTGGCATCCCGGGTAGTCGACCGGATCAAGGCAGCAGATATCAGCTAGAGGCCCGTGCCCCTGGCAGTCAACACGATTTAAGAGGCGGCATCATTGTCTACGGGTAATTTGGATTTCGAACAGTTCCGGGTATTCCTGGAAAAAGCCTGTGGCATTTTGCTCGGTGAAAACAAGCAGTACCTGGTCTCCAGCCGTCTCAACAAACTGATGGAACAGCAAGGCATCAAGTCTTTGGGCGAACTGGTTCAGCGCATGCAGACCCAGCCGCGCAGCGGTTTGCGCGAGCAGGTGGTGGACGCCATGACCACCAACGAAACCCTGTGGTTTCGTGACACCTACCCGTTTGAAGTCTTGAAGAACAAGGTACTGCCCGAAGCGATCAAGGCCAGTCCCGGCCAGCGCCTGCGCATCTGGTCGGCGGCGTGCTCGTCGGGCCAGGAGCCGTATTCGCTGTCGATGTCCATCGACGAATTCGAGCGGGTCAACATGGGCCAGTTGCGGATGGGCGTGCAGATTGTTGCCACCGACCTGTCCGGTACCATGCTGAACAACTGCAAGACCGGCGAGTACGATAGCCTGGCCATCGGCCGCGGTCTTTCGCCCGAGCGCCTGCAGCGTTATTTTGACCCGAAAGGGCCGGGGCGCTGGGCGATCAAGGCGCCTATCAAAAGCCGTGTGGAGTTCCGTTCATTCAACCTGCTGGACAGCTACGCGAGCCTCGGCAAGTTCGACATCGTGTTCTGCCGCAACGTACTGATCTACTTTTCCGCCGAGGTGAAGAAGGACATCCTGTTGCGCATCCACAGCACGTTGAAGCCGGGCGGTTACCTGTTCCTCGGTGCTTCCGAAGCGCTGAACGGTTTGCCGGATCATTACCAGATGGTCCAGTGCAGCCCGGGGATCATTTACCAGGCGAAGTGATGCAAAAGCGCCGCGCATAAAAATGGGAGTCCTCCGGGACTCCTTTTTTATGCGCGGCGCTTTTGCATCACGTAGGAGCTGTCGCAGGCTGCGATCTTTTGATCTTGATCTTGAAAAGCAAAATCAAAAGATCGCAGCCTTCGGCAGCTCCTACAGGGGGGAGTGTGCGTAGGACAAGCGGCAGAAAAGCGGCATCCGGCGGAAAACCGTTGCCGCTTTTCTGGCATTGCCGCGTTGCCATGGCCGGCAAAGCCCCGGTTTCCGGGTTTTTTTGAATTGGCATGGGGCTTGCTAAGTTGATCCTACGAAAAATCAGGTCACCCGAAGGTTTCCCGACATGAGCATCAGCTTCGATAAAGCGCTCGGTATCCACGAACAAGCCCTGGGCTTCCGCGCCCAGCGTGCCGAAGTCCTGGCCAACAACATCACCAACGCCGATACCCCGAACTACAAGGCTCGGGATCTGGACTTCTCGAAAGTGCTCGCCGAGCAGAACGAGAAAACCAAAGGCGGCACCTTCGCCTTGAACATGACCAACAACCGTCATATCGAAGCTGAGGGCCTGGGCAATGGCGACGAGTCGTTGCTGTATCGCACGCCGATGCAACCGTCGATCGACCAGAACACCGTGGACGCCCAGCTTGAACAATCAGCGTACGCGGAAAACGCGATCGGTTTCCAGGCCAGCTTCACCCTGCTCAACAGCAAATTCAAAGGGCTGGTGTCAGCCCTGCGCGGAGAGTAAGCCATGTCTCTATCCAGTGTTTTCAACATTGCCGGTAGCGGCATGAGTGCGCAGACCACGCGTTTGAACACCGTCGCTTCGAACATTGCCAACGCCGAGACCGTCTCGTCGAGCATCGACCAGACCTACCGTGCGCGTCACCCGGTATTTGCCACCATGTTCCAGGGCGGGCAGAGCGGCGGCAGCGATTCGTTGTTCCAGAGCCAGGACGCCGCCGGTCAGGGTGTTCAGGTGCTGGGTGTAGTTGAAGACCAGAGCAACCTCGAGGCGCGCTACGAGCCGAATCATCCGGCGGCCGATGCCAAGGGTTACGTCTACTACCCGAACGTCAACGTGGTGGAGGAAATGGCCGACATGATTTCCGCGAGCCGTTCGTTCCAGACCAACGCCGAAATGATGAACACCGCCAAAACCATGATGCAGAAGGTCCTGACCCTCGGTCAGTGATAAGGGGCGACTCAGATGAGTGTTACCGATTCCACCAGTGGTTTGAGCCTCAACGACATCCTGGCCAACTCTTCGATCAAGACCACCACCACGACTGACGGCCTCGCGTCGGCCACCGGCAGCGCCACGGGCAGCAAGGCCCTGGGCAAGGATGCGTTCCTGCAGTTGCTGGTTACGCAGTTGAAAAACCAGAACCCGCTGGAACCCCAGGACAACGGCGAGTTTGTCGCTCAGTTGGCGCAATTCAGCAGCCTGGAAGGCATCACCACGCTCAACGATACGGTGACCGGCCTGGCCAGCAACTACAACTCGTCCCAGGCCCTGCAGGCGTCGTCGCTGGTGGGCCGTTCGGTCATCGCTCCGGGCGACAAGGCCGTAGTCGATACCACCAAGAGCCTCAGCGGCACGGTAGTCGTGCCGTCTTCAGTGGCGTCCGCCACCCTGAAGATCACCGACTCGGCCGGCAAGACCGTGCGCACCATCGACCTCGGTTCGCAGAAAGCCGGCAACGCCAGCTTCATCTGGGATGGCAAGAACGATGCGGGTGAGACGGTAGCCGCTGGCACCTACACCTTCGGTGCCACGACCACCATCGATGGCAAGTCCGTCGCGTTGATCACTAATCTGCCGGCGACCGTCAACAGTGTGACCATCAGCCAGACCGGTGGTGAGTTGATGCTCAATCTGGCCGGGCTGGGCAGCATTGCCCTGTCCAAAGTACAAACCATTGGTATGTAGAGCCGACTAACACGGCATAAAGGAGTGGATGATGTCTTTTAATATCGGCCTTAGCGGTCTCTATGCAGCCAACAAACAACTGGACGTGACCGGCAACAACATCGCCAACGTCGCGACCACCGGTTTCAAATCGTCCCGTGCAGAATTCGAAGACGTGTACTCGGCGACCCGCCTGGGCACCGGCAGCAAGACCGTCGGCAACGGCGTGCGCCTGGCTAACGTTTCCCAGCAGTTCGGCCAGGGTGACGTGAGCAACACCGGCAACGTGCTCGACATGGGTATCCAGGGCAACGGTTTCTTCGTACTGAGCAACAACGGTTCGTTGACCTACAGCCGTGCCGGTACGTTCAAGACCGATAAGGAAGGCTACGTCACCAACAGCGACGGCACTGCCCGTCTGCAAGGTTACGGCGTGGACTCCAACGGCAAGATCGTCAATGGCGTGCTGACCGACCTGCGGATCGACACCTCCAACCTGGCGCCGAAGTCCACCAGCACCGTGTCGTCGACGATCAACCTGAACTCCACCTCGGCGGTGATCGACCAGACGGTTGCGGCGAACAAGTTCGACCCGTCCAAGACCGAGACCTTTACCAAGTCGTTCAGTACTCCGATCTACGATACGCAGGGTAACCAGCACACCATGGATCAATACATGGTCAAGACTGGCGCGAACACCTGGGACACCTACACCCTGATCGATGGCCGCAATCCCGATGGCAGTGATCCAACCGTCACTGATCCGATCGCTTCGACCATGTCGTTCGACTCCACCGGTAAACTGACCTCGGTGAGCACGCCAGTGGTGCCGCCAACCACGCCACCGACTTCGGTGATCAGCAGTGACCTGAAAATCACCAACTGGACCCCGGGCAGTGTCACCAATGGCGTCTGGACAGCCAACGGTGCCGCAGCCGATCCTGCAGGTCTGACTATCGCCATGGCCAACACCACCCAGTTCAACGCCGACACCGCGCGTTCGATTCCGGCGCAGAACGGTTACGCCACGGGCCAGATCACCAACTTGACCATTGATGGCAGTGGTGTGCTGCTGGCCAACTTCAGCAACAACCAGACCAAGCCGATCGGCCAGATTTCCCTGGCCAGCTTCACCAACGAGCAAGGCCTGCAGCCGGTAGGCGGCACCAGCTGGAAAGAAACCTACGCGTCGGGCATTCCGGGCTACGATGCGCCGGAGACCGGTACCCTGGGTTCGATCGTTTCCAACTCCCTGGAAGAGTCCAACGTCAACCTGACCAACGAACTGGTCGACCTGATCAAGGCACAGAGCAACTACCAGGCGAACGCCAAGACCATCTCCACCCAGAGCACCATCATGCAGACCATCATTCAGATGACTTGATGCTGGATTGAGCTGTGCAAGGAGCCCCTCGAAAGAGGGGCTTTTTTGTGGCCTGAGGTTTTATGCTGGATGTGATGGCCTCTTCGCGGGCAAGCCCGCTCCCACAGTTGATCGTGTTTATCTGGAAAGACTCGGTCCCCTGTGGGAGCGGGCTTGCTCCGGGCGGCGTTCCGACGAAAGCGTCAGATCAGTCACCCATTTCCTCGAGGCAAAAGAAAACCCCCGACCCGCCAGAGGCTGATCGGGGGTTTCGAGTAAGCGCCTTGCGGCGCTCACGGGCTCAGCTTATTGGCAAGCTTCGCAATCCGGCTCGTCGATGGCGCAAGCCTTTGGCACTGGAGCGGGACCTGCAGGAGCCGCCAGAACCGAGTCGTCACCGTGGTTGCCGCCGCTGGAAACAGCGTTCAGCTTGCCGGTGTTGATGGTCGACTTCTCGGTGCTGGTCGCGGCCAGGGCACGGAGGTAGTAAGTGGTTTTCAGACCACGGTACCAAGCCATGCGGTAGGTCACGTCCAGCTTCTTGCCCGATGCGCCGGCAATGTACAGGTTCAGCGACTGAGCCTGGTCGATCCACTTCTGACGACGGCTGGCGGCGTCGACGATCCACTTGGTGTCCACTTCGAAGGCAGTCGCGTAGAGCTCTTTGAGTTCTTGCGGGATGCGCTCGATCTGCTGCACCGAACCGTCGTAGTACTTCAGGTCGTTGATCATGACCGAGTCCCACAGGCCGCGAGCTTTCAGGTCGCGAACCAGGTACGGGTTGATCACGGTGAATTCGCCCGACAGGTTCGATTTCACATACAGGTTCTGGTAGGTCGGTTCGATCGACTGCGAGACGCCGGTGATGTTGGCGATGGTCGCGGTCGGTGCGATGGCCATGATGTTGGAGTTACGAATGCCTTTCTGTACACGGGCGCGAACCGGTGCCCAGTCCAGGGATTCGTTCAGGTCGACATCGATGTACTTCTGGCCACGGGCCTCGATCAGGATCTGTTGCGAATCCAGCGGCAGGATGCCTTTGGACCACAGCGAACCCTGGAACGTCTCGTAGGCGCCGCGCTCGTCAGCCAGGTCGCAGGAAGCCTGGATCGCGTAGTAGCTGACCGCTTCCATCGACTTGTCGGCGAACTCGACGGCAGCGTCGGAACCGTAAGGGATGTGCTGCAGGTACAAAGCGTCCTGGAAGCCCATGATGCCCAGGCCGACCGGACGGTGCTTGAAGTTGGAGTTCTTCGCTTGCGGCACCGAGTAGTAGTTGATGTCGATCACGTTATCGAGCATGCGCACGGCGGTGTTCACGGTGCGTTGCAGCTTGGCGGTGTCCAGCTTGCCGTCGACGATGTGGTTTGGCAGGTTGATCGAGCCCAGGTTGCAAACGGCGATCTCGTCCTTGTTGGTGTTCAAGGTGATCTCGGTGCACAGGTTCGAGCTGTGGACCACGCCCACGTGCTGCTGCGGGCTGCGCAGGTTGCACGGGTCCTTGAAGGTCAGCCATGGGTGGCCGGTTTCGAACAGCATGGACAGCATCTTGCGCCACAGGTCTTTGGCCTGGATGGTCTTGAACAGCTTGACCTTGCCTGGGTACTCGGTGAGGGCTTCGTAGTACTCGTAGCGCTCTTCGAAGGCTTTACCGGTCAGGTCGTGCAGGTCCGGTACTTCGGATGGCGAGAACAGGGTCCACTTGCCGTCGTCGAAGACACGCTTCATGAACAGGTCAGGGATCCAGTTGGCGGTGTTCATGTCGTGGGTACGACGACGGTCATCACCGGTGTTCTTGCGCAGTTCGATGAACTCTTCGATGTCCATGTGCCAGGTTTCCAGGTAGGCACACACAGCGCCTTTGCGCTTGCCACCCTGGTTAACGGCAACGGCGGTGTCGTTGACGACTTTCAGGAACGGCACGACGCCCTGGGACTTGCCGTTGGTGCCCTTGATGTACGAACCCAGCGCACGAACCGGTGTCCAGTCGTTGCCCAGGCCGCCAGCGAATTTCGACAGCATGGCGTTGTCGTGGATCGCATGGTAGATGCCCGACAGGTCATCCGGCACGGTGGTCAGGTAGCAGCTCGACAGCTGTGGACGCAGGGTACCGGCGTTGAACAGGGTCGGGGTCGAAGCCATGTAGTCGAAGGACGACAGCAGGTTGTAGAACTCGATCGCGCGGTCTTCTTTTTGCTTCTCTTCGATCGCCAGGCCCATGGCCACGCGCATGAAGAAGATCTGCGGCAGTTCGAAACGCACGCCATCCTTGTGGATGAAGTAACGGTCGTACAGGGTTTGCAGGCCCAGGTAGGTGAATTGCTGGTCGCGCTCGTGGTTGATCGCCTTGCCCAGTTTTTCCAGGTCGAAGGAGGCCAGCACAGGGTTCAGCAGTTCGAACTCGATACCTTTGGAGATGTAGGCCGGCAGCGCTTTGGCGTACAGGTCGGCCATCTCGTGGTGAGTGGCGCTCTCGGCCACACCGAGGAAGCCCAGGCCTTCGCCGCGCAAGGTGTCCATCAGCAGGCGCGCGGTCACGAACGAGTAGTTCGGCTCGCGTTCAACCAGGGTACGGGCAGTCATTACCAGGGCGGTGTTGACGTCGTTCAGGGCCACGCCGTCGTACAGGTTCTTCAGGGTTTCGCGCTGGATCAGGTCGCCGTCGACTTCTTCCAGGCCTTCGCACGCTTCGGTGACGATGGTGTTCAGGCGACCCATGTCCAGCGGCGCCAGGCTGCCGTCGGCACGGGTGATGCGGATCGACGGGTGAGCGTTGACCGCTTCTTCGGCCGGTGCGTGGGCAGCGCGTTCTTTCGAACGACCGTCACGGTAGATCACGTAGTCGCGAGCCACTTTCTGTTCGCCGGCACGCATCAGGGCCAGTTCGACCTGGTCCTGGATTTCTTCGATGTGGATAGTGCCGCCCGATGGCATGCGACGCTTGAAGGTCGCGGTGACCTGTTCGGTCAGGCGGGCAACGGTGTCGTGGATTCGCGACGAGGCAGCAGCGGTGCCGCCTTCAACTGCGAGGAACGCTTTGGTGATGGCGACGGTGATCTTGTCATCGGTGTAGGGAACGACAGTGCCGTTACGCTTGATCACACGCAGCTGACCTGGCGCGGTGGCGGACAGATCCGAATTCGAATCGGCGGCCTGCGGCAAGGTGCCCTGCGGGTTCTCGCGAGTTGTGTCGGTTTGCATGGGGGGGTGTCTCCACATTCTCTATGTTTGTTTGGGCACCATCACGGTGCCCACCGTTCCGTCCTGAAGCACTACAACCGGCGAGAGCCGGGCATAACAACTTCGGGACAGTAGGAAAAAGGCTAATGAGGCCGTCCTTGCCGAAGTCTTTGGCTACGAGCCTGGGCTCGAAACCGGATTCCTTTCGGGGGTGTCAGTCATGACTGCAACACCCGTACCGTTTTGGCCGCTCTGGCCTGAAAAAACGGTGCCATCCGCCAGTGCGGTTTGGGCTTGTAAGTTCACGCTTGGTTCAACCATAAACAGGCAATAAAGCGCTTGAGTTTCTGGTCTGAAATGTGGTTGGGCTTTTTAGTCAAAACCCTACATGTAGGGTTTTTTTTGCGCCGGGGTACAAGATAATGCGTTTTATGGGGGGGTGCAACATACTGCTTGTGGATAAACCTGTGCGTAAATTGTGTGTGAAAGAGGGAATCGGCGTGTAGGCCGCGACCTTGCTGGATCGAAGCTTTTTTCAGCGAATTTCAACGGGTGAAAACGCCAGGTCAGATTTTTAAGGGCGCGAACCCTACCACAAAAAACCCTGTTGTCCGAACGCATTTACCCGCTTGTGTTCTCGACGGGTGGCGTTTATACAATCGGCCCAGCGTGTATACATATTTATCCCCCCGAATCATTACAAAAAGACGGGCGGATCCTTCCTTATTAGTGTTTTTGGCAAGCAGAGGTCACCCGTGGAGCAAGAAGCCTGGCAGGTATTGATTGTGGAGGACGACCAGCGACTGGCCGAACTGACCCGCGATTACCTGGAAGCCAATGGCCTGCGTGTATTGATCGAAGGCAATGGTGCGCTCGCGGCGAATCGCATCATCAAGGAACAACCGGACCTGGTGATCCTCGACCTGATGCTCCCCGGTGAAGATGGTCTGAGCATTTGCCGCAAGGTCCGCGCCCGCTATGACGGCCCGATCCTGATGCTCACCGCCCGCACTGATGATACCGACCAGATTCTCGGCCTGGACCTGGGGGCTGACGACTACGTCTGCAAACCGGTACGCCCGCGCCTGTTGCTGGCGCGCATCCAGGCGCTGCTGCGCCGTAGTGAAACGCCCGAGGTCGCCCCGGAAAAACAGCGGCGTCTACAGTTCGGTCCGCTGATCGTCGACAACGCCTTGCGCGAAGCCTGGTTGCAGGGCAACGGCATCGAGTTGACCAGCGCCGAATTCGACCTGCTCTGGCTATTGGTGGCCAATGCCGGGCGCATTCTCTCAAGGGAAGAGATCTTCACCGCGCTGCGGGGCATCGGCTATGACGGTCAGGACCGCTCCATTGATGTGCGCATCTCGCGCATCCGCCCGAAGATCGGCGATGACCCGGAGCATCCACGGCTGATAAAGACCGTGCGCAGCAAGGGCTATCTGTTCGTTCCCGAGGCTTGCGTAGATCCGTCCCTGTGAACTCGATCTTCCTGCGTATCTATGGCGGCATGTGCGCCGCGCTGATTCTGGTGGCGGTGCTCGGTGTGCTGGCGTTGCACCTGCTCAATGAGGTGCGCAGCGAGCAATACCGCGAGCGCCTGGCCCACGGCACGTTCTCGCTGATGGCCGACAACCTGCAACCGATGAACCAGACTGAGCGCCACCGGGCCTTGCTGGTGTGGGAGCGGCTGCTGGGGATTCCGCTGGCGCTGAAAACCTTTGCCGAGACCGACCTCGACCTGACCCAGCGCACCCGTGTGTTGCGCGGCCAGGCATTGGTGGAGCAGACCGGGCCGCACGCGGCGAAGGTCTACAAGCTGGTCAGCGACAAGGAACAGTTGATGCTCACCGGGGAGGTGCAGCAGATCAGCGAGCAACTGGCCCGGGCGACCATCTACCTGTTGACCGATGAGCTGGTGCGCACCCCGGTCGCCGACCAGCCCTTGCGCCTGGCGCAATTGAAGGAAAGCAAGGGCTTCGGCTTCGACTTGCGCCTGGTCACGGTTGACCAGGCGGACATGGACGAAGACCAGAGCCGCCGGGTATCCGAGGGTGACACGGTGATGGCGCTGGGCAAGGGGGGCGATTCGATCCGGGTGTTTGCCGGCATGGTCGGCACGCCGTGGGTCCTGGAAATCGGCCCGCTGTATCAGATGAATCCTTATCCGCCGGAGTGGCTGGTGCTGATCGCTGCGCTGGGCCTGACGTTGATCGGTTTGATCGTCTATCTGCTTGTGCGCCAGCTCGAGCGACGCTTGCGTGGCCTGGAGGCCGCCGCCACGCGCATTGCCAAGGGCAGCCTGGAAACCCGCGTACCTGCTCGCGGTGCGGATTCGGTGGGGCGGCTGGCCTCGGCGTTTAACGGCATGGCCGAACACCTGCAGCAGTTGCTGGCGATCCAGCGTGAACTGGTGCGCGCGGTGTCCCACGAATTGCGTACGCCGGTGGCACGCCTGCGCTTTGGCCTGGAAATGATCGGCTCGGCCAGCACGCCGCAAGCCCTGGAAAAATACTGCCAGGGCATGGACCACGACATCGAGGACCTCGACCGGCTGGTGGACGAGATGCTGACCTACGCGCGGTTGGAACAGGGCTCGCCGGCGCTGAACTTTCAGCGGATCGATCTGGATGCCTTGGTCGACCAGGTGATCGAAGAACTGGCGCCGTTGCGCGCGGACGTCACGGTGCAACGCGGGTTATGCCTGTCGGCCGCCGACAACGACGACGCCTGGGTCGAGGCTGAGCCGCGCTACTTGCATCGGGCGATCCAGAACCTGGTGACTAATGCCATGCGCCACGCGCAATCACGGGTGACCATCAGCTATCAGGTGGGGCAGCAGCGATGCCGGGTAGATATCGAGGATGACGGGCCGGGCGTGCCGGAGTCGGCGTGGGAGAAGATCTTTACGCCGTTCCTGCGTCTCGACGACAGCCGCACCCGCGCGTCTGGAGGCCATGGGTTAGGCCTGTCCATTGTGCGACGGATCATCCATTGGCATGACGGTCGCGCGTTGATCGGCAAGAGCAAGAGCCTGGGCGGGGCGTGCTTCAGCCTGAGCTGGCCGCGCAATCAGGAGAAGCGTTGAGCCTTGTGTTGTCTGTTGCGGCCCCATCGCGAGCAAGCTCGCTCCCACAAGGATTTGTGGCGTGACATAGATCCAGTGTGGGAGCGAGCTTGCTCGCGATGGGGCCCGAACAGGCGCCAATAAACCTCAGGCCCTGATGCTGACCAGACTCAACAGCTGCCCATCCCTGACCCCGAACTGCGCATCCAGTTCGGTGCCATTGCGCCATTCGCTGGACAAGTCCGTGAGCAATCGCAACCGCACCTCGCCCGATTCACGCCACTCCAGCACTTCGGCGTGTTCGAAATAAAAGCGTTGCTGAACGATCGGATACAGCGCCTTGAACAGGCTTTCCTTGACCGAGAACGTCAGGGTGACCAGCAACGCCCGTTGATCGTGATCGCCCGCCGTCATGCGCTGTAGCTCCGGCGGATTGAGGATTTCCCCGGCCAGGCGTTCGGCCCGTTCGGCATTGAGCAGGTTTTCCAGGTCCATGCCCAGGCCGCGCCAATGGCTTTTGTTCGCCACGATCGCCGCGGCCCGGCCAGTGCTGTGGGTGATCGAGCCCGTGATATGACCAGGCCAGACCGGTGCCCGGTCTTCGCCGATGGCCGGAATGAAACTCAAGCCTTCCAGTCGCTGTAGCGCGGCCCGGGCGCACACTCGCCCGGCGAGAAACTCCGCCTGCCGTTTGGCCACCGAGCGCTGGATGCTCGCCGGCACTTCTACAGCGCTGCGCTGAAAGTCATCGCTGGCCAGTCGGGCGCTATCGAAGTGAGTACTCAGCAGGACCGTATCGGGCAGCACAAACGGCAGCGGCCAATGGTCATCGAGGGGTGTGCAGCAGGTGGGCAGGGCGGGGGTTGGATTCATATCAGGCATTTTGCCGGGTTGGCTTGAGGCTGGGTAGTGCAAAGCTTCTGACGAATTGGTAGTCGGCGCCGGACTTGTCCTTTGCAGGGTCGGATCTCCTGTTGAAACGTGTCGAAACATTCGGATGAGGGCGGTTCAGCCCAGGTTCAGAGTGCGTTCAGGGGGAGTTCAGGGCGCGGTGCGTAACCTTGCCCCGTACCCAAAAAACAAACGGCACATGAGGAAACTCCCCAATGACTGGATTCAAAAAACTGCTTCTGGCATTCACGGTTCTGGGCGCAAGCACCGCAGCTTTCGCATCCGACGACAACTTCGCCAGCCTTACTCTTGGACAGACCAGCGACAAGGTCAAAAAATCCCACGCCCTGAACGACAACCTCAATCACCCGAACGCCGATGGCGTAATCGGCAAGGACACCACCTGGGGTGTTCGTCTGGGCCAGCAAAATACCAAGGGCCGCTACTACGCCACTTACGACAATGTGTCGGGCACCCACAACGGCATTAAGCTGCGTCAGGAAAACCTTCTGGGCAGCTACGATCTGTTCTACCCGGTAAGCGGCACCACCAGGCTGTTCGGTGGCGCCACGGCCGGCCTGACAAAAATGACTCAGGAGTCTCCAGGCTTCAGCCGCGACAGCGATATCGGCTACGCAATCGGTGGCCAGGTGGGTGTGCTGCAACAGGTTTCGCAGAACACCTCGGTTGAACTGGGTTACCGTTACCTGCGCAGCAACGCGAGTACCGAGATGAGTGAGCGCGGCGGCAGCAAACAGGGTTCGCTGGACCTGACCAGCAGCGCCCAGACTTACCTGTCCGCCAACTACGCTTTCTGACAAGCGTTCCATGAACGGCCTGCGCCGGATCAGTCCGAATGACTGATCCGGCGTTGCCATGTTAGCTATTGAGGTGCGACGTTGCGCCTCTGGAGATGTTGATTTGCCCGGGAGAGCAATATGAAATTGCTGGTCGTCGAAGATGAAGCGCTGCTGCGTCATCACCTGCAAACCCGCCTGACGGAGAGCGGCCATGTGGTCGAGTCCGTGGCCAACGCCGAGGAAGCGCTGTACCAGACCGCGCAGTTCAACTTTGACCTGGCGGTGATCGACCTCGGTCTGCCGGGCATGAGCGGGCTCGACCTTATCCGCCAGTTGCGCTCAAGTGGCAAGAGCTTCCCGATCCTGATCCTCACCGCGCGCGGCAACTGGCAGGACAAGGTCGAAGGCCTGGCCGCCGGCGCCGATGATTACCTGGTCAAGCCGTTTCAGTTCGAAGAACTGGAGGCCCGCCTGAATGCCTTGCTGCGGCGCTCCAGCGGTTTCACCCAGTCGACCATCGTCGCTGGCCCCTTACTGCTGGACCTGAACCGCAAGCAAGCTTCCCTCGACGATCAGCCATTGGCATTGACCGCGTATGAGTACCGCATTCTCGAATACCTGATGCGCCATCATCAGCAAGTGGTGCCCAAGGATCGCTTGATGGAGCAGCTCTATCCGGACGACGACGAGCGTGATCCGAATGTGATCGAGGTGCTGGTCGGCCGTCTGCGCCGCAAACTGGAGGGGCCGGGCGGGTTCAAGCCGATCGACACCGTGCGTGGCCTGGGTTATCTGTTCAACGAGCGTTGCACTTGATCCGTTCGCTGCGCATACGCTTGATGCTCGCCGCCACGCTGTTGGCGGTGTTGTTCATGCTGGCGTTGCTGCCGGCGATGCAAGGCGCCTTCAGCCTGGCGCTGCAGGACTCCATCGAGCAGCGCCTGGCATCCGACGTGACCACGCTGATCTCGGCCGCCCGGGTGGAGAACAACAGCCTGCAGATGCCGGCGCAACTGCCCGACGAGCGCTTCAACCTCACCGACAGTCGATTGCTCGGCTACATCTATGACCGTGAAGGGCATCTGGTCTGGCGTTCGAAGGCGACCCAGGAAGAACGCATCAACTACAAGCCACGCTACGACGGACGTGGCAGCGAGTTTGCGCGGATCCGCGAAGCCAATGGCCAGGAGTTCTTCGTCTACGACGTCGAGGTCAAGTTGCTCGGGGGCAAAAGTGCAGCCTTCAGCATCGTGGCGTTGCAGCCGGTTCGCGAGTACGAACTGACCCTCGAAGGCCTGCGGGAAAATCTCTATCTGGGGTTTGGCGCGGCACTGCTGGTGCTGCTGGCGTTGCTGTGGATTGGTCTGACCTGGGGCTTGCAGGCATTGCGGCGCTTGAGCCAGGAACTGGACCAGATCGAAGGTGGCACCCGCGAAAGCCTCAGTGAGGAACATCCCCGGGAATTGCTGCGCTTGACCGGTTCCCTCAACCGTTTGCTGCACAGCGAACGTGAGCAGCGCAGTCGCTACCGCGATTCCCTCGACGACCTGGCCCATAGCCTGAAAACGCCGCTGGCGGTGTTGCAAGGCGTCAGTGAAGACATGGCCCAGCGTCCCGAGGATCGCGATCAGGCCTGGGTGCTGCAAGCCCAGATCGAACGCATGAGCCAGCAGATCAGCTACCAGTTGCAGCGCGCCAGCCTGCGCAAAAGCGGCCTGGTACGCCATCAGGTGCACTTGCGACCGGTACTGAAAAGCCTGTGCGACACGCTGGACAAGGTCTATCGCGACAAGCGCGTGCATGTCGCGTTCGACTTGCCCGATCCGTGCTATGTGCCGATCGAGCAGGGCGCTCTGCTGGAGATGATGGGCAACCTGCTGGAAAACGCCTATCGCCTGTGCCTGTGCGAAATACGCATCAGCGTGCGTGAAACCCTCAGTGGTACCGAGTTGTGTGTCGAGGACGACGGCCCTGGCGTACCACAGGATCAGCGCGCACGGATTCTCGAGCGCGGAGAGCGCCTGGACCGCCAGCACCCGGGGCAGGGCATCGGCCTGGCGGTGGTCAAGGACATCATCGAGAGCTACAGCGCCAAGCTGACCCTGGGGGATTCACCGATGGGCGGGGCGGTGTTCAGGATTCACTTTCCGGCAGTTTGAACGGGTATTTGATAGCGGTCTTTTACGGCCGCTAAAGGCATCAATCGTTAAACGACCGGCAACAAAGTTTTGTTGGCGTTCAGCCGTTTGGTGGCAGGTAATAGGCTTCGCCTCATTGACAACATGCACACGCAAAGCCTGTGTTGGTGCATGAGTGGATATGGGCTGAAGCGTTCCATGCCATCAAAGGAGATAAAAATGGAAAGGAAGAAAGTTTGGCTGACGTTTGACGACGGTCCTCGGCAAATCCAGACCGACACCGTGCTCGAAACACTGGCGCAGTTTGATATCAAGGCAACGTTTTTTGTTGTTGGCAATCTGGTTGCCAGGCATGGCGAGCGTATCAAGCGCATCCTCTGCGAAGGACACCGGATCGGTAATCACACTTACGATCATCTAAGGCTGGTTGGCCAGGACAAAGACACCATCATCGATCAAATCAAAATGACGGAGCAGGCACTGGCTCCCTACCAGCAGCCGGACCTGATCATGAGGCCGCCTTATGGCGCTCACGATGCGATGGTCGATCGCACTGTCGCCGAGTTGGGGTACCGGCAGGTTCTGTGGAGCGTGGATACCCTGGACTGGAACAGCAACTACCAACCGGGAGGCTGGGTATCCCATGGTGTTGAGCAAATAAGGAAAAGAAAGAACTCCATTGTGCTGATGCATGACATACACGCGACCACGGCCAACAATCTTGGCCGGTTCATCGAACAGGTAAACCAGCTAGGCGATGTGGACTTCGAATCACCGGCCACACTGGCGATTCCACCGGTCAGTCAGTTGAATATGTATGTGGTTGTAAAGGGCGATACATTGTCCAAAATTGCCAGAGAGTTTTATGGTGATGCTGCCAAGTACCCACTGATCTTCAATGCGAACAGGTCGGTGCTGGAGCATCCGGATAAAATTTACCCTGGCTTGTCGCTGATCATCCCGCCTCAGGAGTAAGCGTCCGCAAAACCTGGACGGGGTATTTCCGAGTGCGCTTGGGAGGACGCTAGTGATCACTGCGCAACGCGGGTGCTGAAACTTAGCTCTCCTGCGCCCGATAAGCCCCCGGCGTCAGCCCCGTCCACTTCTTGAACGCCCGGTGAAACGCCGACGGCTCGGAAAACCCCAACTGCTCGGCGATCTGTTGCAACGACAGGTCCGCGCGGCTCAGATGATAAATCGCGATGTCCCGGCGCAACTGGTCCTTCAATTCCTGAAAGCTCGAACCCTCTTCCCGCAAATGCCGGCGCAAGGTCTGTGGGCTGATGTGCAGATGGGCGGCTACGGCTTCCAGGTCGGGCCAGTGTGAACTGTCGCGACTGAGCAAGCGCCGCAGGCGGCTGCTCAAGCTGTCGCCATCGTCGGGGCGCGAGAGCAGGTCGGCGGGGGAGCGCTCAAGGAAATGCTTGAGGGTGCGTTCGTCCTGCAACAGCGGCATGGCCAGGTAGCGGCTGTGAAACAACAGGCTGCTCTGGGGCCTGGAAAACTCAAGCGGACAGGAAAACAACAGGTCGTATTCGGCGCCATGTTCGGGGCGGGGGTAGCTGAACGTGGCCTGTTCCAGGCGAATGCGCTGGCCGATCAGCCAGCTGCCGAAACGGTGCCAGATCACCAGCAGGCTTTCGCTGAGGAAATGATCCGGGTCCCAGAGTTGCGAGTCGTCCAGGCTCAGGCGCACCCATTCATCTTCACGGCTCAAGGTCAAACGCGGAGCCCCGGGGAATAGGCTATAAAACAATAAGCCGCGATGGAGTGCCTTATCCAGGTTGCGGCAGTGAATCACGGCATGGCACATCATCGCGAAGCTGCCCGGCCTGCTTGGGGCTTGCCCGAACCCCAGGTACTCGTCGTCCAGCGCCAGCCATAAGGCCTGGATCAGTTGGGTGAATTGCTCCGGAGCGATGCGTGCCCGGGGCTCGTCCAGCAACTCGGGGCTGATTCCCAGTTGCTGTAGCAGGCTTGAATAGTCGTAGCCGTGCCGACGCGCCCCCCCAAGGGCGGCGCGGGCGAAATGACTGGCGATGGTGCGTTCGCGCATGGCAGCAGATCTGACCGTTGATCGACGGATGGTAGCTGTGCACCGCGGGCGTGAACAGGGCGGATATCCGCCAAATAGCAGGACGACTTTTAATGGAAGGGCGGAAATCCGCCACATGCTTGTAACCGTCCGGTGTCAGGGAATTCGCTGCAACCCCGCAGATCAAAAGGCTTGCAGGGATTTTGCGGAAGGTGGCACGGGCCTTGCGATACATCGTGCAGATGCCTGCCGTTGCGCAGCTCGAAAAAACAAATCCCTCCAGTGCAGGAGGGTTCGCAATTGCGGTGTTGCGGGCAACAGATGGATGTTGTCACCTGGCACCCTTGAGGAACTTTGCAATGACGACTCGTCAGCCACTGTACAAATCCCTGTATTTCCAGGTGATCGTTGCAATTGTCATCGGTATCGCGCTCGGTCACTTCTACCCTCAGCTCGGTGTGGCCGTTAAGCCACTGGGTGACGGGTTCATCAAGCTGATCAAAATGATCATCGCCCCGATCATCTTCTGTACCGTTGTCAGCGGTATCGCTGGTATGCAGGACATGAAATCGGTCGGCAAGACCGGTGGTTACGCGCTGCTGTACTTCGAGATCGTTTCGACCATCGCCCTGCTGGTCGGTCTGGTCGTGGTCAACATCGTGCAGCCGGGCAATGGCATGCACATCGACGTTGCCACCCTCGATGCCTCCAAGATTGCCACTTATGTTGCAGCCGGTGCTGACCAAAGCGTCGTCGGCTTCCTGCTGAACGTGATACCGGCCACTATCGTCGGCGCCTTCGCCACCGGTGACATCCTGCAAGTGCTGATGTTCTCGGTGATCTTCGGTTTCGCCCTGCATCGCCTGGGTGCCTACGGCAAGCCGCTGCTGGACTTCATCGATCGCTTCGCCCACGTGATGTTCAACATCATCAACATGATCATGAAGCTCGCGCCAATCGGTGCCTTCGGTGCGATGGCCTTCACCATCGGTGCCTACGGTGTCGGCTCGCTGGTGCAACTGGGTCAGTTGATGGCGTGCTTCTACATCACGTGCCTGCTGTTCATCCTGATCGTGCTGGGCTCCATCGCCCGCTTGCATGGCTTCAGCGTGCTGAAAATGATCCGCTACATCCGTGAGGAACTGCTGATCGTGCTGGGTACTTCTTCTTCGGAGTCGGTACTGCCACGCATGCTGATCAAGATGGAGCGTCTGGGCGCGCAAAAATCTGTCGTGGGTCTGGTGATCCCGACTGGCTACTCGTTCAACCTTGACGGTACCGCCATCTACCTGACCATGGCCGCGGTGTTCATTGCCCAGGCAACCGATACGCACATGGACATCACGCACCAGATCACCCTGCTGGTGGTGTTGCTGCTGTCGTCCAAGGGCGCTGCGGGCGTAACCGGTAGCGGTTTCATTGTACTGGCTGCCACCCTGTCTGCCGTGGGCCACTTGCCGGTTGCCGGCCTGGCGCTGATCCTCGGCATCGATCGCTTCATGTCCGAAGCCCGTGCCCTGACCAACCTGATCGGCAACGCCGTTGCCACTGTCGTTGTGGCCAAGTGGGTCAATGAACTGGACACCGACGTACTGCAAGCCGAGCTGGCTTCGGGCGGTCGCGGCATTGCCGACGAGCCTAAAGACGATGTACTGGGCCACGTCGAAGAGGTAGCCCCGGTTAACGCCAAGTAAGCCTTGTTGTAATGAAAAACCCGCTTCGGCGGGTTTTTTCATGCCCGGTGTTTGAGCGTAACGGTCACTGCACGTGGCATATAAGGTGATTGCTGCAAAGCGATCAGCTGCCTAGGCTGTGGGCATCGTCAAGGGAGAACGTTCATGCTCGGTCCACTGGCATCACTCAAGGTTCTGGATTTCTCGACACTGCTGCCGGGGCCGTTCGCTTCGTTGCTGCTGGCGGACATGGGCGCCGAAGTGCTGCGCATCGAATCACCGACCCGCATGGATCTGCTGCGGGTGTTGCCGCCCCACGATCAAGGCGTGTCAGCCAGTCATGCCTACCTCAACCGCAACAAGCGCAGCCTCGCCCTGGACCTCAAGCAACCTGAGGCACTGGAGGTGATCAGGTCGTTGCTGCAGGACTACGACATTGTGCTCGAGCAGTTCCGCCCGGGCGTCATGGAGCGTCTGGGCCTGGGTTACGAAGCCCTGAAGGCGATCAATCCGAAATTGATTTATGTGTCGATCACCGGCTATGGCCAGACCGGTCCCTACAAGGACCGCGCCGGCCATGACATCAACTACCTGGCCCTGTCCGGGCTGGCGAGTTATACCGGCCGTGCCGACTCTGGGCCGCTGCCGTTGGGCATGCAGGTGGCGGATGTCGCCGGTGGTTCGTTGCACGGGGTGATTGGCTTGCTGGCGGCGGTCATTGCCCGGCAGCAAACCGGTCAGGGTCAGCACCTGGATGTCAGCATGACCGACTGTGCGTTCAGCCTGAATGCGATGGCGGGTGCCGGGTATCTGGCCTGTGGCGTCGAGCCGGGACCGGAAAATCAGGTGCTCAACGGCGGCAGTTTCTACGATTACTACCGCTCCCGGGATGGGCGCTGGCTGTCGGTGGGCAGCCTTGAGCCGGCCTTCATGAAACAGTTGTGTACGGCGTTGGGGCTGGAGGAGTTGGCCGGCCTTGGCCTGTCACCGCAACCGGCGCAGCAGAAACAGCTTAAAGACGCGCTGAAGGTCGAATTCGAAAAACATGACTTCGCCGAATTGTGCGCGCTGTTCGCCGAATTGGATGCTTGTGTCGAACCGGTGTTGAGCCTGGGAGAAGCGCTGTGTCATCCGCAGTTGCAGGCGCGGGAGTTGGTGGCCAAAGTGCCCCGTGGCGATGGCTCGTCCCAAGCGCAGATGGCTTGTCCGCTGAAGTTTTCGCAAGGGTTGCCTGAGCCCCGGTATATTGGCGCGGCGCTGGGGCAGCATACGGACCAGGTGTTGGGGGAGTTGGGGTTCAGTGCTGAGCGGATCGAACAGTTGCGTCGGGTCAAGGTGATTCTTTAGTGCCTGTCAGGCCGCCATCGCGAGCAAGCTCGCTCCCACAGGGGATCTGTGGCGTGACACAAACTCAATGTGGGAGCGAGCTTGCTCGCGATGAGGCCAGTGCAGTCACCAAAAAAACAACTACTCGACCCGCATTTCCCCACTGAACACCAGGGTATTACGACACCGCCGGCACAGGTACCGCCGTCCCTGCCGAACCAGGCTGTGGCGCTGGGCCGAAAACGGGAAGTCGCTGTCGGCGCACGGGCACTTGTAGATGTAGCGGGTCACGCTGCGGCGTTTGACATCATAGGTGTGGCAGCGGTTGGGCGGCAGTTCGTACACGCCGCGCATGATCAATTGCCACTCTTCGCCATGGGGCTGGATGCGGTCACCGAACAGCTGGTGGGCGATCAGGTGCGCGACTTCATGGGCCACGGTCTGCTTGAGGAAATCTTCGGTGTTTTCCCGGTACAGCTGCGGGTTGAAGCGCAGCAGGTTCTCGTGCAAATGCGCGACACCGGCTTTTTGCCCGCGCAGCTTGAGGCTCACCACGGGGCGCTTGAAAGGTCGTTTGAAAAAGGATTCGGCTAGTTGGAAACAGTCTTCGACGCGGGTATTGAGTTGCTCGGGCATGCTTGATGGATCTCCAGAGCGCTCAAGTATGCCGCAACCCTCGGACCTTGCGAATCGCCAGGTTGCCGAATGGTCGTGTGCGTTCTCGTTGCTGAAGAATGAAAAGGCCGCCTTGCGGCGGCCTTTGTCGGCAGTTCCGATGTTCAGTGATGAGCGTTTAGCTGGTGTAGACCGGGCCCACGCCGAGTCCCCAGACAATGACGGTGAACGCCATGATGGCGACCAGCACCACCAGGCCTACGGCGAGCACCGAACTTGAAAACAGGAAGCCCTCGTCAGATGGAATGTTCATGAACGTCGGCAAGCCCACGTACAGCAAGTACACCGTGTAGCAGATGGCGGCGGTACCGATGATCATCCCCAGCCACAAGTGCGGGTACAAGGCGGCGAGACCACCGATGAACAGCGGTGTAGCGGTGTAGGTGGCAAACGCAATGCAGCGGGCCAGGCTTGGGTTGGCGTCATAGGTGCGGGCCATCCAGTGGATGAACGCGCCCATTACCGCGACACCGCCGAGCATCGCCAGGTACGACATGATCGTCATCCATATCGCGCTTTCTACGGTCAGCATGACGGGAGGTCGGTTGCCGATGACCCAGCCGACCTGTGTGGTGCCAATAAAGGCAGACACTGCGGGAATCGCCGCCAGGATCAGTGTATGGGTCAGGTACATGTGGCTGATGCTTTCCTCCTGGTCGCCACGGATTTCCTTCCATTCTTGGTCAGGGTGGGTGAAGAGCCCCACTACGTGATGGATCATGCCAGTCACTCCTCTTGTTTTTACCGTCGCCCCCCAGCGGAGCGCCTACGGGCCAATGCGGCCAAGTAAGTCATAGGTCTGAATTTGTATGTGACCTTATGTCGCAGTATAGGGAGGAGTTTCCCCAGAGGGAGTAGGGGCTTTAGAGCAAATCGCGCTGTAAACGCAGTTGTTAATCGCCGCCGGGTCTGTGGCGAACGGCCCTTTTGGCCAGGCACTTCGCCCCTGAGGCGTTTTTGCGTAAAATGCCGGCCTTTCGTCACACCTCACGGATTTCGCGTCATGGGCACTCTCACGGTCAACCAGAACAAACTGCAAAAGCGCCTTCGCCGACTGGCCGGCGAGGCGGTTGCCGATTTCAACATGATTGAAGACGGTGACAAGGTCATGGTCTGCCTGTCAGGTGGCAAGGACAGCTACACCATGCTCGATGTGCTGATGCACTTGCAGAAGGTCGCGCCGATCAAGTTCGAGATCGTGGCCGTGAACATGGACCAGAAGCAGCCGGGCTTCCCGGAGCACGTGCTGCCGGCCTACCTCAAGGAACTGGGGATCGAGTACCACATCGTCGAGAAAGACACTTACTCGGTGGTCAAGGAGCTGATTCCGGAAGGCAAGACCACCTGCTCGCTGTGCTCGCGCCTGCGTCGCGGCACGCTCTACACCTTCGCCGATGAAATCGGCGCGACCAAGATGGCTCTCGGTCACCACCGCGACGACATTGTCGAAACGTTCTTCCTGAACATGTTCTTCAACGGTTCGCTCAAGGCCATGCCACCGAAGCTGCGCGCCGACGATGGTCGTAACGTGGTGATTCGTCCGCTGGCCTACTGCAACGAAAAAGACATCCAGGCCTACTCGGACTTCAAGCAATTCCCGATCATCCCGTGCAACCTCTGCGGTTCCCAGGAGAACCTGCAGCGTCAGGTGGTCAAGGAAATGCTGCTGGACTGGGAACGCAAGACTCCGGGTCGTACCGAAAGCATTTTCCGCAGCCTGCAGAACGTGATCCCGTCGCAACTGGCGGATCGCAACCTGTTCGACTTTACGAGCCTGAAGATCGACGAAAGCGCCGCATCGCGCTTCGTCAATGTCGTCAACCTCTGATCTAGCTGTGGGAGCAGGCTTGCTCGCGAAATCGGTGTGTCTTCAGCATTGATGTTGGCTGACACTACGTCTTCGCGAGCAAGCCCGCTCCCACAAGGTTTTTCGTTTACCTCAGGAGAGGGCATGCGCGACTACAAGTGGCTGAACGAGTATTGCTTGAACCGCTTCGGTTCGGCGGCTGAACTGGAAGCCCATCTGCCCGTTCCCAAGACCCCGGCGCAACTGCGCAAGATCAGCGACGATCGCTACCTCTCGACGATGGCGTTGCGGGTATTCCGTGCCGGGCTCAAGCACAGCCTGGTGGATGCCAAGTGGCCGGCCTTCGAAGAAGTGTTCTTCAGGTTCGACCCGGAAAAAGTCGTGCTGATGAGCGCCGAGCACCTTGAGCGCCTGATGCAGGACACGCGGATCATACGTCACTTGGGCAAGCTCAAGAGCGTGCCGCGCAATGCGCAGTTCATACTGGACGTGGCCCATGAAAAGGGCAGTTTCGGTGCGCTGATCGCCGATTGGCCGGTGACCGATATCGTCGGGCTCTGGACCTTCCTGAAAAAGCGCGGACATCAGTTGGGCGGGCTGTCAGCCCCGCGCTTCCTGCGCATGATCGGCAAGGACACCTTTGTACCGAGCTATGACGTGGTGGCGGCGCTGAATGCTCAGGACATCATCGACAAGGTGCCGAGCAGTCTGCGCGACCTGGCGTTGGTGCAGGACGTGTTCAACCAGTGGCATGAGGAAAGTGGCGGGCGGCCGATGAGCCAGATTTCGATGATGCTGGCTTATACCGTCAATCATTGAGACCGAGTTGCCCCCTTCGCGAGCAAGTCGAAGGCGTCAGATCAGGCGACGGAGGGTTCGCCTTCACCCGCCAGCTTTCGGTTCAACTGATACCGCCACCGCACATACAACAGCGCCGAGCAAAACACCGCCAGGCTCGCGCCCATCTCCAGCAAACCGAAGATCTGCCGGTTCGGGTCATAGGCAGCCAATGCGCCCTTGATGAAATAAAGGTTCACCACAAAGCACATCCACGAATGCCCGCGAGGGCTGCCGATGATCATCCCCGGTGCCAGAATCAGCAGTGGCACCAGCTCGATCAACAGGATCACCCAGGGGCGTGCCCCGTGCAGGTCGGCAATCGCCAGGTAGTAAACACACAGCAATCCCACCAGGCCGAAAAAGCACAGCAGGCTGATGGCGCGCATCGCCTTGACCCGTGGTTCGAGCCATTCGAGGGCGGGCAGGATCTTCGGTTTCTTGGCCACCTCAGCTCTCCAGTTTCTGTGCGGTCTTGGCCAGGCGCATACCCAGCGCGCGGCACAGCGCCACTTCATGGGCATCCAGACCGCTTTTGCCGTCGGCACCGGCGTGGTGGCTTGCGCCGTATGGCGTACCGCCGCCCTGGGTTTCCAGCAGCGCCGATTCGCTGTAGGGCAGGCCGGTGATCAGCATGCCGTGGTGCAGCAACGGCAGCATCATCGACAGCAGCGTGGTTTCCTGGCCGCCGTGCAGGCTCGCGGTGGAGGTGAAAACACCCGCCGGTTTACCCACCAGGGCGCCGGTCAGCCACAGGTTGCTGGTACCGTCGAGGAAGTATTTGAGCGGTGCAGCCATGTTGCCGAAGCGGGTCGGGCTGCCGAGAGCCAGGCCGGCGCAGTTCTTCAGGTCGTCGAGGCTGGCATACAGCGCACCTTCGTCGGGAATCTCCGGGGAAACGGCTTCGCACTCGGTGGAAATCGCCGGCACCGTGCGCAAGCGTGCCTCAAGCCCTGCCTGTTCGACGCCACGGGCGATCTGCCGGGCCATTTCGTTGGTCGAGCCGCTGCGGCTGTAGTACAGAACCAGAATGTACGGTGCGCTCATGGCAACAGTTCCAGGATCTGCTCCGGTGGGCGGCCGATGATGGCCTTGTCGCCGACTTCGAGAATCGGTCGCTCCATCAGTTTCGGGTGGGCGGCGATGGCGGCGATCAATTGCGCTTCGCTCAGGCTGCTGTCGGCCAGGTCGAGGGTCTTGTACTCGTCCTCGCCGGTGCGCAGCAATTGCCGGGCGCTGATCCCGAGTTTACCCAGCAGGTTCTGGATCTGCGCGGCGTCCAGTGGGGTTTCCAGGTAGCGGACCACAGTCGGGGTCAGGCCACGGGCTTCAAGCAGTTCGAGCGCACCGCGGGATTTCGAGCAGCGCGGATTGTGATAAAGCGTCAGATCGGTCATGAGCGGGTCGCATCTTGCGTAAGGTGGCGGCTATTCTAACTGTGCAGCGCGCATTCCAGAACCGTGAGAGGCGATGGGTCGCAGGTGCATTCAATTTTTGACAAGGAACACGACATGACAAGGCGACTGGCAGCAGCATTGGCGATCATCGGAGCGTTGATGCTGGGGGGCTGCGGTAATGACTATGGCATCGACCAGGACGGTCATAAAATCGCCTCTGACCGCCTGGACGGAAAATGGCTGGTCCTCAACTACTGGGCAGAATGGTGCGGGCCTTGCCGTACGGAGATCCCGGAGTTGAACGCCCTGGCCGAGCAGCTCAAGGACAGGAAAATCGGTGTGTTCGGGGTCAACTTCGACAACGTTCAGGGGCAAGAGCTGAAGAGCGCGAGCGAGAAACTGGGGATCAGGTTCACCGTGCTGGCCCAGGACCCTTCCGAACTGTTCGAGCTGCCGCGCAGCGAGGCGTTGCCGGTGACCTACATCATCGATAACAAGGGCAAGGTACGTGAGCAGTTGATGGGTGAGCAGACGGCGGCGGGGGTGATGGCCAAGCTTGAGGCGTTGCAGGCGAAAAATTAAAGCAAAAAGATCGCAGCCTGCGGCAGCTCCTACATGGATTGTCGTACACCCTGTAGGAGCTGCCGCAGGCTGCGATCTTTCAGGGGATCAGCCCTCCTCAAGCCACCAACGCAGCGGCTTGCCTTCGGCTGGCCAGAAGCGCATCTGCTCGATCGGGGAGACGTCCCAGCGCTGGACATTTTCCAGCGCCTGGAGGAAGCGTTTTTCCTGTTCCATCAGCGCTGGCGCGCACAGTTTGCGGGTGCTGCCGATTTTGCCGAAGGTCAGCTTGTGGCCTTCGAGGGTGTACGGTGCGAACCAGTGGTTGCAGCCGCCATTGCCGTAGGCCCGGCCGTCTTCGCCGAGGGTGATGGTCAGGTGGCTGTAGTCCATCAACGGCCGCTCGCCGATCCACTCCAGAATGTAGCTGCGGTTCTGTTGCAGTTGCACCGGCTCGGCGGCGCAACCCAGCAGGCTGGCGCCGACCATGGCGCTCAGAGCGAGGCGTTTCATCACGCAGGCTCCTGGCATTTCGGGCACAGGTGTTTCTCGCCGACGCTGGTCCAGCCCAGCTCGGCAATCCGCGCGGTGGCGGCAGGCTTTTCGGCCTTGTTGCCCAGCTTGGCATCGACGGCGAACTCGAAGCTCAGCTCTTTGGCGCAGCTGTCACAGTTCACTTGCCAGGTGTGGATGGCCAGTTCGCCGAACACCGGGCCACTGGCTACCGCGACCCATTGGCCGGGCGGGTTGATCAGGTGGCGAACCGTTTCGACGGTCAGGCGCATGGACAAGTCCTTGGCACCCTTGAGGGTCACGACCAGCACGTCATTGTTGCGAATCGAACCACCGTTGCCGGTGACTTGATAGCGCCCCGGCACCAGGGCGCGGCATTCGGTGAGGGTGTGTTGCGGGTTCATCAGGCTGTAGCGGAAATCGTGTTCGACCATGGGTCCTCCAAATATGCGCGATATGCTAGCACGGGCTTGCACGCCGCATCGCGCAGGCAGATGACCTTCGATCCGTTTCAGTCTCCCGTCACCAGGTTTTCCGGGGTGCCCGCCGTCCAGGCTGCAATGTTGCGCAACGTGGTGGCGGCAATCGCATCCAGCGCTTCGCGGGTCAGGAAGGCCTGGTGCGCGGTGACGATCACGTTAGGAAAGGTCAGCAGCCGTGCCAGCACATCGTCTTGCAGTGGCAGGTCGGAGCGGTCCTCGAAGAACAACTGCGCTTCTTCCTCATACACATCCAGCCCCAGGTAACCCAGGCGACCGTCTTTCAAGGCATCGATCAGCGCCGGGGTGTCCACCAGGCCGCCACGCCCGGTATTGATCAGCATCGCACCCGGTTGCATGTGCGCCAGGGACTCGCGGTTGATCAAGTGCTTGCTCTGCTCGTTGAGCGGGCAGTGCAGGCTGATGATCTGCGATTCGGCCAGCAGTTGCGGCAGGCTCAGGTAGCGAGCGCCGAGGGCTTCGACCTGTGGGTTGGGGTAGGGGTCGTAGGCCAGCAACTGGCAACCAAACCCGCTCATGATTTTGGCGAAGGTGGCACCAATCTGACCGGTGCCGACCACGCCGACGGTCTTGCCCACCAGGTCGAAACCGGTCAGCCCCTGCAGTCTGAAGTCCCCGTCTCGGGTGCGGTTGTAGGCGCGGGGCAAGCGGCGGTTGAGTGCGAGGATGAGCGCTACCGCATGTTCGGCCACCGCGTGGGGGGAATAAGCCGGGACGCGTACGATGGCCAGTCCCAGACGTTTTGCCGTCGGCAAGTCGACATGGTTGTAACCGGCCGAGCGCAGGGCGATCAGGCGCGTGCCTCCAGCGGCCAGGCGTTCGAGCACTGCCGCGCCGAGGTCATCATTGATGAACGCGCAGACCGCTTCATACCCTTGGGCGAGCGCTACCGTGTCGAGGCTCAGGCGCGCAGGCTGAAATTGCAGCTCGATGCCGGCCGGCTGCCCGGCCGCGAGAAAACTGTCGCGGTCGTAGTTCTGGCTGCTGAAAAGAATCGTACGCATGCGGTGCTCCTTGAAGGTGGCCTGCGCCGTTGAGCAAGCCGGCATTCGACAGTCGTCAGGTTAGCTCGCCGGCAACCCTTGGCGATTGCGCTGCATCAAGCATTCATGCGCGCCTGGGCAGCCAGGCGATTGATTGCCCGGTCGAGCTCATCCAGTGCCACGCTGGCTTTCGGGTCCTGTTGCTTGAGCAGGGTTTCGCTGCGTTGGCAGGCCGCACGCAATTGCGGTACGCCGCAGTAACGCGTCGCGCCATGCAGGCGATGGACCCGTTCGATCAGGGCGTTGTGGTCGTTGCTTTGCTGAGCGAGGCGGATGGCTTCTCGGTCGGCTTCCAGGGACGCGAGCAGCATCGCCAGCATGTCTGCAGCCAGGTCAGCCTTGCCAGCGGCCAGGCGCAATCCTTCGTCGTGGTCGAGTACCATCAGGTCATGGGCACCCGCATGCCCATCGCCTGCGCGCTCCGGGCTGTGATTGCGCAGCGCCAGGCCGCTCCACTTGAGCACCACCTGGGCCAATTGCCGCTCGCTGATCGGTTTGGTCAGGTAGTCGTCCATGCCGCTTTGCAGCAGCGCGCGTTTTTCGTTGGCCATGGCGTGGGCAGTGAGCGCCACGATCGGCAGCGGTGTGCAATGGCGCTCGCTTTCCCACTGGCGGATTGCCTCGGTGCTCTGGCGGCCGTCCATGCCGGGCATTTGCACGTCCATCAGCACCAGATCGAATGTCTCGTTTTGCACTGCCTTGATGGCGGCATAACCGCTTTCCACCGCGAGCACCTTGGCGCCCATGTCTTCGAGCAGGGTCTGCACCAGCATCAGGTTGGCCGGATTGTCGTCGACGCAAAGCACCTTCGGGGCACGGCTGGACAACGGTTCGCCCGGCTCGCTGCGTATCGGTCGCGGGTTGATCAGGTCAGACAGGGCGCGTCGCAGCTTGCGGGTGCAAGCCGGTTTCGCCTGGAGCTGGCTGTGGGGGTTGGGCACGGAAAGATGGAACAGCGTCTGTTCCGTAGTCGGGCACAGCACCAACACCTTGCAGCCAAGATGCTCGAGGTCCCAGATGTGCTGGTTGAGGCGTTCCGGCGGCATGTCGTTACTGGTGATGCCGAGCACGGCAAGCTCGATCGCCTGGTCGGTCTGGTGGGCGGCGGTGACACCATTGGTCAGGTTTTCAAGGGTATTGAACGGTGTGGTGCTGAGGCCGCAGTCTTCCAGTTGATGCTGCAACGCCTGCCGCGCCAGCTCGTGGTTTTCCAGTACCGCCACCCGTCGCCCGAGCAAGGGCGCGCAGGGCAGGTCTTCGGCATCGTCGCGGGTTTTCGGCAGGCTCAGGCTGATCCAGAATTCCGATCCTTCCCCAGGCGTGCTGTCGACGCCGATCTCACCGCCCATCTGTTCGACCAGGCGCTTGGAAATCACCAGGCCCAGGCCAGTACCGCCGGGTTGCCGCGACAGCGAGTTGTCGGCCTGGCTGAAGGCCTGGAACAGGGCGCGCACGTCCTGGTTCGACAGACCGATGCCGGTGTCCTGAATGCTGATGCGCAACTGCACGGTGTCTTCGTGTTCTTCTTCGAGCATGGCGCGGGCGACGATGGTGCCTTCGCGGGTGAACTTGATCGCATTGCTCACCAGGTTCGTCAGGATCTGCTTGAGCCGCAGCGGGTCGCCCACCAGTGACAGTGGCGTGTCCCGGTACACCAGGCTCACCAGTTCCAGCTGTTTGGCGTGGGCGGCCGGGGCGAGGATGGTCAGGGTGTCCTGGAGCAGGTCGCGCAGGTTGAACGGAATATGGTCAAGCACCAGCTTGCCGGCCTCGATTTTCGAGAAGTCGAGAATCTCGTTGATGATCCCCAGCAGACTGTCGGCGGACTTTTCGATGGTACCCAGGTAGTCGAGCTGGCGTGGGGTGAGCTCGCTTTTTTGCAGCAGGTGGGTGAAGCCGAGAATGCCATTGAGCGGTGTGCGGATTTCATGGCTCATGTTGGCCAGGAATTCGGACTTGATCCGGCTCGCTTCCAGGGCTTCCTTGCGCGCCAGGTCCAGCTCGATGTTCTGGATCTCGATGGTTTCCAGGTTCTGGCGCACGTCTTCGGTGGCCTGGTCGATGCTGTGCTGCAACTCTTCCTGGGCATTTTGCAGGGTGCCGGCCATGCGGTTGATGCCCGAGGCCAGCTCGTCCAGCTCCTGACTGCCGAGGGGCGGCAGGCGGGTTTCCAGATGACCGTCCTTGAGCTGGGCCACGGCCTGCTTGATCTGGCTCAGCGGCTGATTGATCGTGCGCCCCATGCGCAGGGCCAGCAGTGCCGCACCCGTCAGTCCCGCAATGATCAGTATCAGGCTGGCGAACAGGCTGCGGTAGCCCCGCAACAGCATGCTGTTATGGGACAGTTCCAGTTCGACCCAGCCCAGCAGGCGGTCGGCTTCTTCGGGAATCACGTCCCCGGCCAGGTTGCGGTGTTTGCCGAATACCGGCAGCAAATAGCGGGTCGCATCGTTGCCACTGCGGCGCAGCATCTGCGTGCCACTGCCGGAGGGGGTCTGGTTGAGCATGGTCGGGCCGGCGTGGGCCAGTAGCGTGCGATCAGGAGCCAGGAAGGTCACGGCTCGTACGTCGGTTTGTTCCAGGGCCTGGGTGGCAATGCGTTCGAGCAGTTCGTTGTCCTGATGGCCCATGGCGGGAGCCGCCAATGGCGCCAACTGCTCGGCGATCATTTCGCCACGCTGCATGAGCTGGATGTGCAGGTCCGCCTGTTGCATCCAGGTAAAATACCCCCCCAGCACCAACGCCATCAGGCTGGTTGGCAATAGGGTCAGCAACAGCACGCGGCCTTTGATTCCCAGTTTCTTGAGCACGCATCTCTCCTGCATCCCGCTATTTATAGAGCTGTACATGCATCCGCCATGCACCACTTGCGCAGTGTAGCGATTTGCTCGCGGGCAATCCTCGTAAAAATGGTGCCGTCATTCGTCGGCCCGAATGACTTAATGGCGATATGGACAAACGGTGGGTTGCCCCTGGCGAGGCAATCTTGAATAATTGCTCAACTGAGAATTATTTGCAGATAGTCATGGCTCCCATCACTGCCGCTCTCCCCCGAATCCTGTCCATCGAAGACGACCTTGTGCTCGGCGCCTACGTGCATGAGCATCTGGACCGTAGCGGTTTCCAGGTGACCTGGTGCCAGAACGGCCGGGAAGGCCTGGATATTGCCCGCAGGGAAGCTTTCGACGTGGTGCTGATGGATATTCTGCTGCCAGGCATGGACGGCCTGGCGGTGCTGACCCAATTGCGCCAGAGCCATTCCACCCCGGTGTTGTTGATGTCGGCCCTCGGTGCCGAGGCCGATCGCATCAGCGGCTTTCGACTGGGGGCCGATGATTACCTGCCAAAGCCCTTCAGCATGGTGGAGTTGGGGGTACGCATCGAAGCCATTCTGCGGCGGGTGGCACTCGACCGCCGTCCCGCACCCGCGGTGCCGGCCCCATCGATGGACAGCCTGCGTTTCGACGATGAAAGCTACGAGGTCTTTTATGGCGAACAGGCCGGTGGCTTGACCCGCAGCGAGTATCGGTTGCTGGAGACGCTGCACCGCAGCGCCGACGAAGTACTGAGCAAAGCCTTCCTTTATCAACAGGTGCTGCAACGCGGTTACGCGGCCCATGACCGCAGCCTGGACATGCACATCAGCCAGATCCGCCGCAAGCTCAAGGCCATTGGCTACACCGAGCGCGAAGTACGCACGGTATGGGGCAAGGGCTACATCCTGAGCCACGCTGATGAAGTGTAACTTGCCCGGCAGGCATTCGCTGTTCTGGAAACTGGCCTGTCTATTGGTCGCTTTCTGCCTGCTGATGATCTGGCTGAGTTGGTCCTGGGGCCGTTACATGGAGCAGCGCAACCAGTTCCTCTCCGATGAGGCCCGCGGCACCCTGGCGCGCTACGCCGCCGAAGCCGAGCAGGTCTGGCAGCAGCGCCAGAGCGCTGGTGTCGATGACTGGCTGCAAGGCATGCATCAGCGGGAAAAAGGCTGGGTCGGTGTCATCGGTGGTGATTTGCAGTCCTTGAGCAACCAATCGCTGACGGACAAGGAAGTCGAACGCCTGACCTTTTTGCGCGGCCTCGATTGGCCCATCCACAAGAAAGGTCGGCCGTGGATGCGCATACCGTTTCCCGGTGACCCGTCCGCCGGCAGCCTTGTGATCGAGCTGCCCAAGCGCTTTGTACCCGGGCGTTATCGGGTGTTCTGGCGGGTGATCACCAACGGCGTGATTCCGGGATTGTTCACCTTGCTGCTATGCGTCGGGCTGTATCGCCTGTTGGTGGTCCCGCTCAATCACTTGCGCGCGCAGGCCAATGCCTGGCGTGCCGATCAACTGAACGTACGGCTGTCGGCCCGGACCACCAATCGATCGGATGAGCTGGGTGAGTTGGGTCGGGCGTTCGATCACATGTCCGAACGCCTGCAAAGTACTGTAGCCCTGCAGCAGCAACTGCTGCGCGACCTGTCCCACGAATTGCGCACGCCCTTGAGCCGACTGCGGGTGGCCAGTGAAAGCGAGCAGGGGCTGGAGCCATTGCGCGAGCGCATCGGGCGTGAGGTCGATGGCATGCAGCGCCTGGTGGAAGACACGCTGCAACTGGCGTGGCTCGATACCGAGCGCACCCGATTGCCCGACGAAGCGATCCAGATCCAGGCCCTGTGGGAAATGCTCACGGAAAACGCCTGCTATGAAAGTGGCTGGCCCGATACGCAGTTTCAATGCACGGTGGATTCATCCTGCTGGGTTCGCGGTCATCTCAACACCCTGGCCCAGGCATTGGAAAACATTCTGCGCAATGCGATTCGGCATTCACCGGCCGCAGGCATTGTCCAATTGGGTGGTCGTCGTGATGGCGATTTCTGGCACCTGTGGCTGGAAGATCACGGCGGCGGCGTGGCGCAAGCGGATCTGGAGCGGATCTTCCTGCCGTTCACCCGGCTCGACGGTTCGCGGCCGGGGGACGGTGGATTCGGGCTGGGCTTGAGTATCGCCCGCAATGCGGTGCAGCGTCAGGGCGGACAGCTGTGGGCGCAGAACACCGGGACCGGGTTGCGCCTGAATATGCGCTTGTTGGCGGATGTTAATAGCGCCAGTGCCGACGCCTTCGCGAGCAAGCCCGCTCCCACATTGGGCGTGTTCCAACCGCAAAACGTATGATCACCCCGGTACCCTGTGGGAGCGGCGGTGCGGCGATCCGACTTGCCCGCGAAGAGGCCCTCATGTTCACCGCAAAATATCTGCTTATTCCCATAAACCATAAGCACCACACTTTGCGTGATATGGCCTGGGAACGTTTGCCGGTATGATAGTCGCCCCCGCAGTCTGGATTGCGAATACGCCATGACCTTGCAGTACCCAACCATCGCCGATTGCGTCGGCAACACTCCGCTGGTCCGTTTGCAGCGCCTGCCCGGCGCCACCAGCAATACCCTATTGCTCAAGCTCGAAGGGAACAACCCGGCGGGTTCGGTCAAGGACCGGCCGGCGCTGTCGATGATCACCCGCGCCGAACTGCGCGGGCAGATCCACGCCGGCGATACGCTGATCGAGGCGACCTCGGGCAACACCGGGATCGCCCTGGCCATGGCCGCTGCGATCAAGGGTTACAAGATGATCCTGATCATGCCGGACAACTCCAGTGCCGAGCGCAAGGCAGCCATGACGGCCTATGGCGCCGAGCTGATTCTGGTCAGTCAGGAGCAGGGCATGGAAGGCGCCCGTGATCTGGCGCAGAAAATGGAAGCCGAAGGTCGCGGCAAGGTGCTGGACCAGTTCGCCAACGGTGATAACCCCGAGGCGCACTACACCACCACCGGCCCGGAAATCTGGCGCCAGACCCAGGGCACCATCACCCATTTCGTCAGCTCCATGGGCACCACCGGCACCATCATGGGTGTGTCGCGCTACTTGAAAGAGCAGAACGACAACGTGCAGATCATCGGTCTGCAACCGATGGAAGGCTCGGCGATCCCGGGTATCCGCCGCTGGCCTCAGGAATACCTGCCGAAGATCTACCAGGCCGACCGCGTGGACCGGATCGTCGACATGGCCCAAAGCGAAGCCGAAGACGTGACCCGTCGTCTGGCCCGCGAAGAAGGCATTTTCTGTGGCGTGTCCTCGGGCGGTGCCGTGGCGGCCATGCTGCGCCTGTCCAAAGAAGTTGAAAACGCGGTGATCGTCGCGATCATCTGCGACCGTGGCGACCGTTACCTGTCGACCGGCATTTTCGACGCGCCCAACTGATGGCCAAACATGAAAGAGGCCTGCGCTTCCAGCCCACTGGCGGCAGCAAGGCCCCGCAAGTCCCGACCGGCAAAAAGCAGCGCCTGACCATCGAGCGCCTGGCCAATGACGGTCGCGGTATCGCGTTTTTCGAAGGCCGCACCTGGTTCGTCATCGGCGCATTGGCCGGTGAAGAGATCGAGGCGCGGGTGCTCGGTGCCCACGGCAAAGTGGTCGAGGCGCGTACCGAGCGGGTGTTCAAGGCCAGTGAGTTACGCCGGCCTGCACCGTGCGCCCATGCCGGCCGCTGCGGCGGTTGCAGCGTGCAGCATCTGCCCCACAACGAACAGCTTGCCCTGAAACAGCGCATGCTCGCCGAGCAGTTGTCGAGGGTCGCGGGCGTCGAACCCGAAGAGTGGGCAGCGCCATTGAGCGGTGCGGAATTCGCTTACCGGCGTCGTGCCCGAGTCGCTGTGCGCTGGGACATGAAGGCGAAAAAACTCGAAGTCGGTTTCCGTGCCGCCGGCAGCCAGGACATCGTGGGCATCGATGACTGCCCGGTGCTGGTACAGCCCTTGCAACCGATCATGGCCCGCTTGCCCCAGATGCTGCGGCGCTTGAGCAAACCCCAGGCGCTCGGGCATGTGGAGTTGTTCAGTGGCTCGACGCTGGCTGTGTTGCTGCGGCACATGGCACCGTTGTCCGACGCCGACCTGACGATCCTCAAGGAATTCTGTGCGTTCCATGAAGCCCAGTTGTGGCTGCATGGCGACGGCGAACCGCAACCGGTCGAGGCCGATCAGTCGTTGGGCTATCGCCTTGAACAGTGGGACCTGGAGTTGGCGTATCGTCCAGGGGATTTCATCCAGGTCAACGCCGCCGTTAACGAAGCGATGGTCGCCCAGGCGCTGGACTGGCTGAAGCCGACAGCGGATGAGCGGGTACTTGACCTGTTCTGTGGCCTGGGCAACTTTGCCTTGCCGTTGGCCAAGGCCGCTCGTGAAGTGGTGGCGGTCGAAGGCGTGCAGGTGATGGTCGATCGGGCCGCGGCGAATGCGGCTAGCAACAATCTGCATAACGCGAAGTTTTTTCAGGCCGATTTATCCCAGCCTTTGACAGGCGCCGAATGGGCCGCCGAAGGCTTTTGTGCGGTACTCTTGGACCCACCGCGTGACGGTGCTTTCGAGGTCGTGCGCAAGCTCAAGAGCCTTGGCGCCGAGCGATTGGTGTATGTGTCGTGCAACCCTGCAACTCTGGCGCGCGACACGGTCGAATTGATCAAGCAGGGCTACCGGTTAAAACGTGCCGGGATTCTCGATATGTTTCCTCAAACGGCACATGTCGAGGCCATGGCGTTATTTGAAGCGAGCTAGGATGCTCGTCTGGTCCGACTGGCCCGCCCGTGCAGCCGCGCACCCAGCCCGACGTGGGCGCACGGGCAACGAAGGTCAGCGATTTGACGCATTGAATCTGCGTCGTAGGGAAGGTAAGCAAGATGGTACAGGTGAGAGCACACCAGCCGATCAACACCGACGGCAGTATCAATCTCGAGGCTTGGCTCGATCATGCGGTCAGTGTCGATCTGGCACTGGATCGCGAAGCCTTGAAAGAGGCCTGCGAGTACGCTCGGGAGGCCGAACAACAAGCCAATGCGGCACAGAATCTGTGGTCGGAAGGTAACTCGACTTTCCGTACCGGGCTTGAGATCGCCGAGATCCTCGCCGATCTCAAGCTCGACCAGGACTCCTTGGTCGCCGCGATCCTGTATCGAGGCGTGCGCGAAAATCAGATCAAGTTGCCGGCCGTCAGCCAGCGCTTCGGTCCGGTGGTGTCCAAGCTCATCGACGGCGTGCAGCGCATGGCCGCGATCAGCGACAGCCTGAGCCCGCGCAAATCCCTGGTGCTGGGCACTCAGGGCCAGGTGGAAAACCTGCGCAAGATGCTGGTGGCCATGGTCGACGACGTTCGCGTCGCCCTGATCAAGCTGGCCGAACGCACGTGCGCGATCCGCGCGGTGAAAACCGCCGACGACGAAAAACGCAACCGCGTGGCCCGTGAAGTCTTCGACATCTACGCACCGCTGGCCCATCGCCTGGGTATCGGTCACATCAAGTGGGAACTGGAAGACTTGTCCTTCCGTTACCTTGAGCCCGACCAGTACAAGCAGATTGCCAAGTTGCTCCATGAGCGGCGACTGGATCGCGAGCGTTTCATCAGCGACGTGATGAGCCAGCTGAAAAACGAATTGCAGGCCACCGGTGTCGATGCCGACATCAGCGGCCGGGCCAAGCACATCTATTCGATCTGGCGCAAAATGCAGCGCAAGGGTCTGGAGTTCAGCCAGATCTACGACGTGCGTGCCGTTCGCGTGCTGGTGCCGGAAATGCGCGATTGCTACACCGCGCTCGGCATCGTTCACACCCTGTGGCGACACATCCCGAAAGAGTTCGACGACTACATCGCCAACCCCAAGGAAAACGGCTATCGCTCGCTGCACACGGCGGTAATCGGGCCCGAGGGCAAGGTGCTGGAAGTGCAGATCCGCACCCATGCGATGCACGAAGAAGCCGAACTCGGCGTTTGCGCGCACTGGCGCTACAAGGGCACCGACGTCAAGTCCGGTTCCAATCATTACGAAGAGAAAATCTCCTGGCTGCGCCAGGTGCTCGAATGGCACGAAGAGCTGGGCGACATCGGTGGCCTGGCGGAACAGCTGCGGGTCGATATCGAGCCGGACCGGGTCTATATCTTCACCCCGGACGGTCACGCCATCGACTTGCCGAAGGGCGCGACCCCGCTGGACTTCGCCTACCGCGTCCACACCGAAATCGGTCACAACTGCCGTGGCGCCAAGATCAACGGGCGCATCGTGCCGCTCAACTACAGCCTGCAAACCGGTGAACAGGTCGAGATCATCACCAGCAAGCACGGCACCCCGAGCCGCGACTGGTTGAACCCGAACCTGGGCTACGTCACTACGTCGCGGGCACGGGCCAAGATCGTTCACTGGTTCAAGTTGCAGGCTCGTGACCAGAACGTCGCGGCCGGTAAAACGCTGCTTGAGCGCGAGCTTAATCGCCTCGGTCTGCCGGCGGTGGATTTCGACAAGCTGGCCGACAAGGCCAATATGAAAACCGCCGAAGACCTGTTCGCGGCCCTCGGTGCTGGCGACTTGCGCCTGGCGCAACTGGTCAACCTGGCGCAGCAACTGGTCGAGCCGGAGCGTGGCAACGAACAGCTTGAACTCATACCGCGCAAGGCCACTGGCTACAAACCGGGCAAGCGCGGCGATATCCAGATCCAGGGCGTCGGCAACCTGATGACCCAGATGGCCGGCTGCTGCCAGCCGCTGCCGGGAGATGCCATCGTCGGTTACATCACCCAGGGCCGCGGGGTGAGCATTCACCGCCAGGACTGCGCCTCGGTGCTGCAACTGAGCGGGCGTGAGCCAGAGCGGATCATCCAGGTCAGTTGGGGCCCGGTGCCGGTGCTCACCTATCCGGTGGACATCGTCATCCGCGCCTACGACCGTTCCGGGTTGCTGCGTGACGTCTCGCAGGTCTTGCTCAATGAGCGAATCAACGTGCTGGCGGTCAACACTCGCTCGAACAAGGAGGACAACACTGCGTTGATGTCCCTGACCATCGAGATTCCGGGGCTGGATGCGTTGGGGCGGTTGTTGGGGCGGATTTCCCAGTTGCCGAACATCATCGAAACCCGGCGTAACCGTACGCCATGATCGGCACCCTTGTAGGAGCTGCCGCAGGCTGCGATCTTTTGATCTTGTTTTTTAACATCAAAAGATCGCAGCCTGCGGCAGCTCCTACAGGGGCCTGCGTCTAAATGAGATTGTCGATGCACAGCCTTGAAGACCTGCTTCACCTGATGAACCGCCTGCGCGACCCGCAGTACGGTTGCCCGTGGGACATCAAGCAAACTTACGCCACCATCGTCCCCCACACTCTGGAAGAAGCCTACGAAGTCGCCGACGCCATTGAGCGCGGTGATTTCGATCACTTGCAGGGTGAGCTCGGTGACCTGTTGTTCCAGGTGGTGTATTACAGCCAGTTGGCCCGGGAAGAAGGGCGCTTCGAGTTTGATGGCGTGGTCGACAGCATCACCCGCAAGCTGATCCGTCGTCACCCCCATGTGTTCCCTGCGGGCGATCTCTATGCGCCACTGGATGTCCCGCGCCTGAGCGAAGAGCAGGTCAAGCAGCGTTGGGAAGAGATCAAGGCCGAGGAGCGCGCAGAGAAGTCCTCGGCGCCCGAACAGCTGTCATTGCTCGATGACGTCCCCGCTGCATTGCCGGCGTTGTCACGTTCGGCGAAATTGCAAAAGCGCGCGGGGCAGGTCGGGTTCGACTGGCCGGACGCCTTGCCGGTGCTCGACAAAGTGCGTGAGGAGCTCGATGAAGTCCTTGAAGCCATGTCGGAAAATGATCCCGAGGCCGTGGCCGACGAGATCGGTGACCTGCTGTTCTCCGTGGTGAATCTGGCGCGGCATCTCAAGGTTGATCCGGAAACCGCACTGCGTGGCGCCAACGGCAAGTTTGAAAGACGCTTTCGTTTTATCGAACAGGCATTGCGCGACACCCGCCGTCCCATGGAAGATTGTACCCTCGAAGAGTTGGACGCCTTGTGGGGCGAAGCCAAACGTCAGGAAAAGAATTTGCCCAGCTGCGGTTGAGCAGTGGCCTAAGTGAGTAATAAGCACCATGAGCATTTCCCTTCGCGACCAGTTGCTCAAAGCAGGGCTGGTCAACCAGAAGCAGGCCAAGCAGGTCAGCAAAGACAAGCAGAAACAGCAACGCCTGGCCCACAAAGGCCAGATCGAACTGGATGACTCCCAACAGCGGGCGGCACAGGAAGCCATGGCCGAGAAGGTCAAGCGCGACCAGGAGCTCAACCGCCAGCAGCAGGAAAAGGCCGAGGCCAAGGCCCGTGCCGCGCAGGTCAAGCAATTGATCGAAGTCTCGCGCCTGCCGAAATTGACGACCGAGGATTACTACAACTTCGTCGACGACAAGAAGGTCAAGCGCATCTGCGTCAACAACCTGATGCGCAACAAGCTCAGCAGCGGTTCTCTGGCCATCGTGCATCACGCCGGCGGCTACGAAGTGATTCCGCGCGAGGCGGCGCTGAAGATTCAGGAGCGTGATCCGCAACGCATCGTGCAGTTGAATGTGCAGACCGAAGAAGTCAGCGTCGAGGACGATCCGTACGCGGCCTACAAGATCCCTGATGATCTGATGTGGTAAATAGTTCGCCAGTACTAAATATTTGCTAGTACTTTGCAGGATTAAAAATTTGAACCCGAAAGCTCGTATCGATACGATCTTTCGGGTTTTCTTTTGCCAAAAATAATCGCTCTTGAATGAGTGGTTAGCTGTTTGGCGGGAGGAACTAATGGAATGAATTTAAATGGATAAGGATATCTTTGATGCTGGTAAGTATCGCTTCGTTACGTCAACCCACTTTCAAATCGCAGTTGTCGCACCCGCGAATGCCCGAACAATCCATTCTCGATTATCTGGACAGTGAACTGGCCGAGCGCGCTTACCTGGTGCGCCGAAAAATCAAGATCGCTGCTAAGACCGCCCGTGAGAAACATGGTGAGACTGCGTGTGTTTTCTTTACCCTGCCTGAGTTTTTCTGGAATATTCCCTGGCACCAGATCCGCAGTGAAGAAGAACTGCACGAGCTGAGTTCTGCATACCTGGAGAAGGTACCTGAGTGTGTGACGCTGTTGATCAGCGAACTACCAATGGAGCAATACGGCAAGATCGTTTTGCTGGCGGGAAGCTGTGCGACGCTTATCAAGGTAGGAGAGGGGGAGTCGAGTTACTACGATGTTATCAATTACATGCTGACAATTACCAACAAGGAATATGAGGTCGATATGCCATTGATGTCGATGTGGCCGAAACGCTACGTATCAGGTATCGATTTCGGCAACCATGTTGGCGATGAAGACGGCTATTGGTTATTTAAGTTGTTTGACGAGGTTGTAGTCAGGGTAAAGGCAGTGAGTAGTGTGCGGGCCGAGCATAGTTATTTTGGTGGATATGAAGGGATGTTTATTAACAGCCTCGTTCCGGGCTGCCCATTCAGTATCAATTTATGTCTCGATTATGCAGAGTTGAAAGACGGTGAGCGGGACAAGGAAATTGAACTGACGGGGGCGAAGATCGATTTTCTGATTGCCTGCGGCATGAAATTCAACTACGGCAAACTGCATCCGTCTTCGCTCCAGTACGCGATCCGTAATGACGGCGCGGGCGACGGTGAATGCGAGGTGGTGAAACTTGAAGCGGGGCGGATCGTCAGTGTTGTCCCTGCGCTGGTGATCGACGACTCCCTTCATTTGGCGGCTGTTCACATTACCTGAGCCAAGTGGCCCGGTTGCAGCCTGCCCCTGCGTGGGGGGGCAAGCTGCAAGTCTGTAGAGTCTGTCCTCAACCGGTTGCGAGCTCGCGTTTGCGCTCGAGCATTTCCAGTTCGGCCCTGTAGTTTTGCGCGTCGGTCTCGGAGTGGAACATCCCGACCAGCAGGTCTTGTTGATGCACGTCCCAGATCCGGATACCGGCGGCTACACCCTCGTGGGATTTATGTGAATCGTCGCGTTCAGTTACTTTTACAGTCATCTGCTAGCTCCAATCTCTGTTATCTGCAGCAAGGCGTGTGCAGGACTCTGTTATAGAGTTTGGTAGCTTGCTAAGTAAATGATTGGGTTTGGTAAGGGTTTTTTGCAAAAACGGCAACAGTGCTGCAGCCCGCGGAATCCGCGACATTCAGTCGCAGGGCATTTGGTTTCATGACAAAAGCTTCATCTTCAGAGGGTTTTCTCAAGGCAAAAAAACGCCCCGAACCAGTCGGGGCGTTTTCTTGCGCGGCGTTATGGCGGGGTATTACTTGCCCTGCCAGCGCTTCAGTACCAGGGTGGCGTTGGTGCCACCGAAACCGAAGCTGTTGCTCATCACGGTGTTGATGGTGGCGTTTTCGCGGGTCTTGGTCAGCACCGGCAGGTCGGCCACTTCAGGGTCCAGCTCGTCGATGTTGGCGGAGCCGGCAATGAAGTTGCCTTCCATCATCAGCATGCAGTAGATCGCTTCATGAACGCCGGCGGCGCCCAGGGAGTGACCCGACAAGCTCTTGGTGGAGCTGATGGCCGGTGCCTTGTCGCCGAACACTTCACGCACACCTTTCATTTCCGCGACGTCGCCGACCGGGGTCGAGGTGCCGTGGGTGTTGAGGTAGTCGATCGGGGTGTCGACGGTGGACAGCGCCTGCTGCATGCAGCGGATCGCGCCTTCGCCACTAGGGGCAACCATATCGTAGCCGTCGGAGGTCGCGCCGTAGCCAACGATTTCCGCATAGATCTTGGCGCCGCGGGCCAGAGCGTGTTCCAGCTCTTCAACCACGACCATGCCGCCACCGCCGGCGATGACGAAACCGTCACGGTCAGCATCGTAGGCACGGGAGGCTTTTTCCGGGGTGTCGTTGCGCTTGCTGGACAGGGCGCCCATGGCGTCGAACAGGAACGACTGACTCCAGTGCTCTTCTTCACCGCCACCGGCGAAGACGATGTCCTGCTTGCCCATCTGGATCTGTTCCATGGCGGTACCGATGCAGTGAGCACTGGTGGCGCAGGCAGAAGCGATGGAGTAGTTCAGGCCCTTGATCTTGAACGGAGTGGCAAGGCATGCCGAAACGGTGCTGCTCATGGTCCGCGTGACGCGGTATGGGCCGACGCGCTTGACGCCTTTCTCGCGCAGGATGTCCAGCGCTTCCATCTGGTTCAGGGTCGATGCGCCACCGGAACCGGCGATCAGGCCGGTACGCGGGTTGGACACCTGTTCTTCGGTCAGGCCGGAGTCGGTGATGGCGTCTTTCATGGCCAGGTAGGCATAAGCTGCCGCGTGGCCGACGAAGCGATAGATCTTGCGATCGATCAGTTCTTCAAGGTTGAGGTCAATGGAGCCGGAAACCTGGCTACGCAGACCCATTTCGGCATATTCCGGGTTGAACCGGATGCCAGGGCGGCTTGCACGCAGGTTAGCGGAGACGGTCTCTTTGTCATTGCCCAGGCAAGAAACGATGCCCAGACCAGTGATAACGACGCGGCGCATGCGGATAACCCTTAGAAGTTGTCAGTGGAGGTGAACACGCCGACCCGGAGGCCTTCGGCGGTATAGATTTCGCGACCGTCGACAGTGACCGAACCGTCGGCGATGGCCAGGTTCAGCTTGCCCTTGAGGACGCGCTTGATATGAATGTTATAGGTGACTTTCTTGGCGGTCGGCAGGACCTGGCCGAAGAATTTCACTTCGCCCGAACCCAGCGCACGGCCACGGCCCGGCAAGCCTTGCCAGCCCAGGAAGAAGCCTACCAGTTGCCACATGGCGTCGAGGCCCAGGCAGCCCGGCATCACCGGATCGCCTTCGAAGTGGCAGGCGAAGAACCACAGGTCCGGATTGATATCCAGCTCGGCGACCAATTCACCTTTGCCGTACTTGCCACCTTCTTCGCTGATCAGGGTGATGCGATCAACCATCAGCATGTTCGGGGCGGGCAGTTGCGCGTTACCAGGGCCGAACAGCTCACCGCGACTGCAGCGCAGCAGGTCTTCCCGGGTAAAGGCGTTTTGTTTGGTCATGCGAGCTCCTCAATAGTCCCATGCGGCAGGTGGGGCAAATCTTCCCGGCCGATCGAAGCGTTCATGCCTCGAACCGGCAGCCTACTCATAGACTATTGCGTTGTGGTGAAAGTCACAGCACCAAGGACATGAATGTACACTTGTGCACTGAAATTTTTATTCAAGCCCCTTTTCGGGCCTGTTCGGGTGCCTAAGACTGCCGCACTTTCGCCTTTCACGCCAGTCACAGATGGTCGAAAGGCCTGTACTACTGCACCCAACGTTGCAGAATTTGCTGCAGATCAGTCCGTTTGAACGGCTTGGCCAGGTAATCGTTCATCCCCGCCGACAGGCAGGCTTCGCGATCGCCCTGCAAGGCGTTGGCGGTCAGGGCGATGATCGGCAGGTCGGTGCAACCGGGTAGCTTGCGGATTTGTCGGGTGGCTTCATAGCCATCGATGATCGGCAAGCGGCAATCCATCAGGATCGCTTCGAAAATCAGGCTTTCGGCACTGCGTACCGCCTGCGCGCCGTCGGCGGCGACACTGACCTTGAAGCCCAGGCTGCGCAACATGGCTTCGATGACCGTCTGGTTAACCGGGTTGTCTTCGACCAACAGCACATTGCGCCCTTCGCCGTTGCTGTTGCGCGATTGCGCGCGAGGGGGCAACAGCGGTTGTGTCTGCTGGTGCAGTGCCAGGGGAATTTCCAGGGTGAACACCGAACCGCGGCCTTCCTCACTCTGCGCGCGCAAGGTGCCGCCCATGCGTTCGGCCAGGGTACGGGCTATCGGCAGGCCCAGCCCCGTGCCGCCGTAGCGTCTCGAGATAGAGCTGTCGGCCTGCTGGAAAGCGTTGAACATCAATTCCAGGCTTTGCGCCGGGATGCCGATGCCGCTGTCGCGCACGGTGCAGGTGAACCACAGCAACTCGTGGTCCAGCGACTGCCACTGCGCCTCGATGGTGACGCGGCCCTTTTCGGTGAACTTCAGCGCGTTGCCAACCAGGTTGACCAGTATCTGCCGGATACGCGTCGGGTCGCCCTTGACCTGCAAGCCGCGCATGTCGTCGGGGATCATCAGTTGCAGGTCCAGACGGCGTTGCACGGCGCTGTGCTGGAACGACTGGGCGCAACTGCCGATCAGATCGGCGAGGTTGAACGCAATGTGCTCCAGTTCCAGCTCTGAACGTTCGATCCGCGAGAAATCCAGGATGTCGTTGATGACCTTGAGCAAGTGCTCGGTGGACTCCGAGGCCAGCGCCGCGTACTCCACCTGTTCCTCGGTCATGTCGGTGGTTTCCAGCAACTGCAGCATGCCCAGTACGCCATTCATCGGCGTGCGCAGTTCATGGCTCATCATGGCGAGGAAATCGGATTTTGCGTTGTTGGCCTTTTCCGCTTCTTCACGGGTCTGGATCAGTTGCGCCATGGCCTGATGCTGTTCGCGGCTGGCCTGCTCGAGACCGCTGGCGAGGTTGTTGATGTGTTGCGACAGCGCCCCCAGCTCGGTGTCGTCGACTATGGGCAGCGGTGTCTTGTAGTCGCCTTCCTGGATCGCCTTGACGGCATTGCCGATATCACGGATCGGTTGCGACAGGCTGCCCGCCAGGCGCCGGGCCACGAGGAAGGTAAACAGCAGGGCAAACAGCGCCAGGATGGCCGCCTTGAGCACGATTTCCTGTTGGCGCCGGCTGAAGGCGTCGTTGGACAGCCCGACGATCACCCGGCCCAGATAGTCTTCTGTGGGGGCGGCAGTGGCGGTTTTGCTGCTCTGGAAAAAATCATTGTGCAACGCGATGCGCTGGAGCCGTATCGGTGCCTGGAACACTTCGAGTTGTAGCGCGCGATTGTGGTGTTCGTTTGGTTGTTCGACGTACACCAGAACCCGGTTGGCGCTGTCCTGGATTTCCAGAAAGCTCACGTTGGGTGTGGCCAGCGTCGCCTTGAGCAAGGTTTCGAGCACTTCGATGTTGCCCGAAATCACTCCGTATTCGGTGGCCGGGGCCAGTTGATTGGCGATCAACTGCCCGGTGTGGGTGATTTCCTGACGCAGATCCTGAATGCGCACGAACGTGAAGAAACTGATCAGCAACAAGGTCAGCAGCAGCGCAGGGCCAAGGCTGATGAGTTGGGTGCGGGTGTTGATGTCCCAGCGACGGCGCAAGCTCATGGGCGGCGTTCTCCTTCAGCCAGCAGTGTGGCGACAGACGTTTCGTCTATCTGTTCGATGCCCAATGAACGTGCCACCTGCGGATTGCTCGCGACCTTGAATCGATGGGGATAGAGCGTGCGCGGCCAGGTGGCAGGTGGCCGGTCGAGCAATTCGTCGAGGACCGCCAGCCAGTCGCTCTGGTCGCTATAAGTGCTGGCCAGGCTCCCGGCCTTGACGAATCCGGCGTTGGGTCCGATCAGCGCCACTTGCCGCGAGTAGCTGCTCAGCAGCAGGTTCTTTGCGGTTTGCGGGTTGTACAGGTCGGCATCGTCCAGACCCAGCAACACGTCGCTTTTGCTTAGCAGTGCTTGTAGTGGACGACTGTCGTGAATGTTGTCCCAGCGCTGGGTGACCACTTCAAGACCCAGGGGGAGGGCGGCCTGACGCAGCTCATTCAAGAGGAATTCACTGTGGGTGTCGTAGAGCACGCCGATGCGTCTGGCCTGAGGCAACAGGGTGCGGGTCAAGCGTAACTGGCGGTCCAGTGGCGGATCGCTCCATAGCAGGCAAAGGCGCGCAGGCAACGTGTTGTTCAAGCGTTGCCGGGCTTGCAGGCGGCTGATGCGCAATACGAGAGTCGCCGGGCCCTGGGTGTTCTGCAGGCGCCAGTCGAGGCTGGGCAGGTCGAGCAGTATCAAGCGGATGTTTTCCGGCAGCTTGTCCGGTATCGGCATTTTGGCCAGCGTCTGGAAGCGTACGTTATCGCGTGGTCGCAACTCGCTCAGGGCCTGGGTAAACGCCCGCACAGCCGGGCTGTCTTCGGCCCCCGTGAGCAAAATGTCGGCCGCGTTACTCGCCAGGCTGCCCAGCAGGCCGCTTGTCAGCAGGCAGAGTATGGCCAGCAGCCGACCCAGGGTCGGTATTGCGCAGGCTGGACGATTCGGCATCTTAAAGCTCCAGCTCCGCGCTGAAGTACATCACGTGGCGCTGGTCATAATTGTTGTCGATGAAGGTGGTCGGCTGATTGTCCAGCCGTTGCTGGAGCACTCCGGCCAGTTCAAGGCTGGTCTTGCCCAAGGCGATACGTTTGGCGATGCGCACATCGACCCGTTCGAAGCGGTAGCCGTTGAGGGCATCATCGCCATAATAGAAAAGCGCACTGTTCCAGCCTTGGCCCCAATCGCGCAGCCATCCGGCCGAGCCACTGTTGCTTGCAGTCTGCCTGGCATCCAGCGGATTGCTGGCGTCCGTATCGACGTAGGCATAGGTCAGGCGCAGGCGATCGAGGCTGCCGATACGCCAGTCGAGCTGGGTTTCGACCCCCGAAAAACGCGCCTTGTTGGCGTTGCTGGCGATGTACTGATTATTGCGCAGCGGTTCACTGATCATGCCGGTGATTTCGTCGTGGAACAGCTTCACGTCGAGCGCCAGCCCCGGTTCGGGAAAATAGCCGTTGTAGCCCAGCTCCCGGGAGCGCATGTGCTCTTGATCGAGGTCGCCGGGGCCACGGGTCTTGACGAAATAGCGGGCGCTGGATTGGCCAAAGGCGCCGGGCTTGAGGTTAGTGACCTGATAACTCCAGTTGACGTTGTTCTCGAACATGTCCGGCGAACGGACGGCCTCGGAGTACACCGCACGCAAGCCATGGCGCGGATTGATCAGGTAGTTGACCGCCATGCGAGGTGTCAGTGAGCTGCCGATCAATCGGGTGTCCTCGAACATGGCACCGCCTTGCAGCAGCCAGTGTTCGGTGGCACGCCACTCGAACTGGCCGAACGCGCGCCAGATGGTGTCATCGAGCGTGCCATTGAAGTAAGTCTCGGAATCGGCCCGGTCGTAACGATAGTTCAAACCGCTGACCAGCCGCAGGTTATCGGCAAGGCTCAGGGTGTCCTGCAGTTCGAGGTCGTAGCGCGACTCTCGGGTGCTCTGGTCGATGTCGCCGCAAACGGTCTGGCTCGCGCCGTTACGCCATTGATCGAGCACCTGATTGGCCAGCGCCTGCTCGGCGGGCGTGCCGGCCGGCGCGCCAGGGCCGATGAAACGCGTGATATTGCGGGCCAGGCGTTCGGTGTAGTTCGGGTTCAATTGCCAGAGTTCGGTCAGTTGCGGGCTGAAGGATATTTCAGCATCGCAGGCGCGCCAGGTTTGCTGGCGATCCCAGTGTTGGGCCGAACCCTGGATATACAGGCTGTGGTCGGGATTGATGTCCAGATTCCAGCGCAATGAACCGGCGTAGTCCTTGGCGGTGACGTCGGAGTCGTTGCCCGCGCGGGTAATCCCCGGGAACACCGGCCGGTAGGTATAGGGTCGCTGGTTGGTGCCGTCCTTGGCATTCAACTGCCAGTCGAGGCTTTGCCGTTCGTCGAGGCTCTGGCTGACGGCGAGATTGAAGCGATCAAGGCGACGGCTGTCATGGTAGTCCGCGCCGGTTCGGTCGGTGTCGAAGCCGTCGTCTTGCTGGCCGGACAGGGACAGGCGCATGTCACCGTCTTCCCAGCCCAGGCCCTGGCTGGCGTAAAAGTCGTTGATGCCGCGCTGGCCCCGGGTGACCTTCATGCGTGTACCGTGACTGTCGGCCGGCCGCCGGGTAATGATGTTGACCACCGCCATCAGGGCATTGGCGCCGTAGCTGACGGTATTCGGCCCGCGAAAGACTTCAATGCGCTCGATGTCCTCCATGGCCACCGGAATGTCGCTCCAGTCCACGGTGGCCAGGCCGGCGCGATACACCGAGCGCCCGTCGATCAGCACTTGCATGCGTCGCGCTTCAGTTGCGTTGGTGCCGTGGTAGTTCACCGCTGCCTGGTTGCCGCTGATGTTGCCGACCATCATTCCCGGCACCAGGCGCAGCAATTCGCTGATGTCGCGGGCACCGCTGGCGTGGACCAGGGCGCTGTCGATCACCGTCATGCTTCCCGGTACGGCCGCCGGCGACTGCTTCAGGCGCGTGGCGGTGAGCACTTGCGGCAGCGGTTCACTGTCCAGGAACAAGTCGTCGGCCAGCGCCGGCGAGCTGAAAATCAGCGCCAGTAACAGAGGCGAACGCGGCGAAGGAGAGCCCGGAGACACAACAGATCCCTGTCAGTGATTGTTGGCGCGCATGTTAACCGAGCCGAATGACTTTTCCATTCACGATGTCGGCATTTTCCTCGGTTTTATTGCTCTTCTTCCTACTGGTGCAGGTATTTGATGCCGGGGCTGGCCGCCGATGGGCTGCCCCGTATAATGCCGACATCGCCACTGGTATGGATTAACGGATTGCATATGACTGAACAGCGCCCGATTGCGGTCCTGGGAGGCGGAAGTTTTGGAACCGCCGTGGCTAATCTGCTGGCCGAGAACGGGCATCAGGTCCTTCAGTGGATGCGTGACCCCGAACAGGCCGAGGCCATTCGGGTCAATCGCGAGAACCCGCGTTACCTCAAAGGCATCAAGATTCTGCCCGGCGTTACGCCGGTCACCGACCTGCAAGCCACCCTGGACGCCTGCGACCTGTGTTTCGTCGCGTTGCCCTCCAGCGCGCTGCGCTCGGTGCTGGTGCCGCACGCTGAACGCTTGACCGGCAAATTGCTGGTGAGCCTGACCAAAGGCATCGAAGCCCACACGTTCAAGTTGATGAGCGAGATCCTCGAAGAGATCGCCCCGCAGGCGCGCATCGGCGTCCTGTCCGGACCCAACCTGGCCCGTGAAATCGCCGAGCACGCGCTGACCGCCACGGTGGTCGCCAGTGAAGACGAAGAACTCTGCCAGCAGGTTCAGGCCGCGCTGCACGGGCGCACCTTTCGTGTGTACGCCAGCGCCGACCGTTTCGGCGTGGAGTTGGGCGGGGCGTTGAAAAACGTCTACGCGATCATCGCCGGCATGGCGGTGGCGCTGGGCATGGGGGAAAATACCAAGAGCATGCTGATCACCCGGGCATTGGCGGAAATGACCCGCTTCGCGGTGAATCAGGGCGCCAACCCGATGACCTTCCTGGGGCTGGCGGGCGTGGGCGATCTGATCGTGACCTGTTCGTCGCCCAAGAGCCGCAACTATCAGGTCGGCTTCGCCCTCGGCCAGGGCCTGAGCCTGGACGAGGCGGTCACGCGCCTGGGTGAAGTCGCCGAAGGGGTCAACACCCTTAAAGTACTCAAGGCCAAGGCCCAGGAGGTTGGTGTGTACATGCCGCTGGTCGCCGGGCTGCACGCGATCCTGTTCGAGGGCCGCACGCTGGAGCAGGTCATCGGTCTGTTAATGCGTGGCGAGCCGAAAACCGACGTCGACTTTATTTCCACCAGTGGTTTCAACTAATCACGCTTGCCAGAAAAGCAGGGAGTTGCGCATGAACGATCCAAAAGTAGAAGCCAAGTACGAGTCTATCCTGCTGCGGGTGCTGTGGATGATCCTCTTCGTGCTGGTGTGGCAAGTGGCGCAGTTCATCCTCGGCGCCGTCGTGCTGGTGCAGTTGATCTATCGTTTGTTCTATGGCGCCCCAAGCGCCAGCCTGATGAATTTCGGCGACAGCCTGAGCCAGTTTTTGGCGCAGATCGGTCGTTTCGGCAGCTTTCACAGCGACCAGAAGCCTTGGCCGTTCGCCGACTGGCCGACGCCGCGTACACCGGAAGGCGAGGCGCCGCATGTCGTGGCACCGGCACCCCATCCGGCCCGAGATGAGGAACCCAAGCTATGAAACTCTGGGTATTGCGTCATGGTGAAGCTGTACCACACGGTTCCCGCCCCCACGATTCGGAGCGGGAATTGACGGATAACGGTCGTAAGGAAGTATTGAAAGTCGCCGCAGAGCTGGTGGGTCAGCCGCTGACCGGCATTTACGCCAGCCCGTACCTGCGAGCGCAGCAAACAGCGCAACTGGTACGAGAGGCGTTGGGTTTCGAACCGGAAATCCGCACCGTCGAGTGGCTGACACCGGACACGGAACCGGACAAGGTGGCCGAACAGATGGTCGCGGTAAGCAACGTGCTGCTGGTCAGTCACAACCCGCTGGTGGGGAATCTGTTGAGCTACCTGCAGCATGGTGCCGGGCATCTGCCAGAGCGGATCAGCACCGCCGGCCTGGCCGAGCTCGAGAGCAATGAGTTGTTGGTCGGGTCGATGAGGCTCAACGGCATCAAGCACCCATAAAAGCAAAGATCGCAGCCTGCGGCAGCTCCTACAAGATGCACGCCATTTCCATGTAGGAGCTGCCGCAGGCTGCGATCTATTGATTTTGTTTTTCCGTTAAAAATTCAACCAAGCACTTGCTTGGTTGACTACGCTTGCTCCAGACCAAAAAAACAGGAGCGAGTCGCATGTCTGCTGCTTTTCGTTTGCCGCTGGACGTTTTCTACGAGCGTGAGGCCCGTCATCCCCGCCAGCGCTTTCTGGTCCAGCCTGTCGGCGGTGGTCAGGTCGAGACCTTGACCTGGGCCGATGTCGGTCATCAGGCACGCTGTGCGGCCCACTGGCTGCGAGCGCGGGAACTGCCGCAGGATAGCCATATCGCCCTGATCTCGAAAAACTGTGCGCACTGGATCATTGCCGACCTGGCGATCTGGATGGCCGGGCATGTCTCGGTGCCGCTGTACCCCAACCTGACCGCCGAGACCGTTGCCCAGGTACTCGAACATTCAGAAGCGGCGCTGGCATTCATCGGCAAGCTCGACGACTGGCCAGGCATGTCCCGTGGCGTCAGCTCCGACCTGCCGACCATCAGCCTGCCCCTGCATCCCCCAGGCGACTTTGATTTCAGCTGGACCGACCTGCAACGCAACTCGCCCATCCAGGACAATCCCAAGCCTGCCGCCGACCAACTGGCGACCATCATCTACACATCCGGCACCACGGGCATGCCCAAGGGCGTGATGCACAGCTTCGGCAATCTGGGGTTCGCCACCACACGCGGCACTGCGTTGTTCGGCCTCAACGAGTCGGACCGGCTGTTGTCCTACCTGCCGCTGTGCCACGTTGCCGAGCGGATGTTCGTCGAACTGGCGTCGATCTATACCGGCCAAACAGTGTTTTTCGCCGAGAGCCTCGACACCTTCCTCACCGACCTGAAGCGTGCGCGGCCGACCGCACTGTTTGGCGTGCCGCGCATCTGGACCAAATTCCAGATGGGCGTGTACAGCAAGATCCCGGCAAAACGCCTCGACTTCCTGCTCGGCCTGCCGATCATCGGCAAACGGGTCGGGCATAAAGTCCTCGCCGGGTTGGGGCTGGATGCGTTGCGCATCGCCTTGTCCGGCGCGGCTCCGGTGCCGCAGACCTTGTTGCAGTGGTACCGCAAACTGGGGCTGGACGTGCTGGAGGTCTACGGCATGACCGAGAGTTGCGGCTACTCCCACATCGGCATGCCGGGCCAGAACAAACCGGGCTGGATCGGCAAGCCGTGTCCAGAGGTCGAAGTGCGGATTGCCGAGACGGGGGAGGTCATGGTGCGCAGTGGTGCGACCATGCTCGGGTATTACAAGGAGCCGGAAAAAACCGCCGACACCATTACCGAGGACGGCTTCCTGCGTACCGGCGACAAGGGCGAGGAGGACGCCGAAGGCAATCTGCGCCTGACCGGACGCTTGAAGGAGATCTTCAAGACCAGTAAAGGCAAGTACGTGGCTCCGGCACCGATTGAAAATCGCCTGGCCGTGCATTCGCGCATCGAACAGGTTTGCGTGGTGGGCGACGGCTTGAGTGCGCCGCTGGGGTTGTGCGTGTTGTCGGCGGTCGGCCAGCAGGATGCCGGCGGGGCCGCGCGCGCCGGCCTGCATTCGAGCCTGGAAAAACTCCTGGAAGAGGTCAACGGCGCCCTCGACAAGCATGAACAGCTGCGACGCCTGGTGGTGGTCAAGGACAGTTGGGCCGTGGAAAACGGCTTTCTCACTCCGACCCTGAAGATCAAGCGCAACGTGATTGAAGCGGCTTACGGTGAGCGCTTTGAGGAATGGAGCGAGCGCAGCGAAGCGGTGCTGTGGCAGGATTGATCCACGAACAAAACCAACAAGGAACCTCTGCGATGAGCCTGTGGCGCACCATCCCGAACATCGAGCAGTTGAACGCGATCCAGAAAAATACCATTGGCGAAGTGCTGGACATCCGTTTCGAAGCCTTCGACGACGAGTCCCTGACTGCCAGCATGGTCGTCGATCACCGCACCCATCAGCCTTATGGATTGCTGCATGGCGGTGCCTCGGTGGTGCTGGCCGAATCGGTCGGCTCGATGGCCAGCTACCTGTGCATCGATGCCAGCAAATTCTATTGCGTGGGCCTGGAAATCAACGCCAACCATTTGCGCGGTCTGCGCAGCGGACGGGTGACGGCGGTGGCCAAGCCGATCCACATTGGCCGCACGACCCATGTCTGGGACATTCGGCTGACCAGCGATGAGGGCAAGGCCAGTTGCGTGTCGCGACTGACCATGGCGGTGGTGCCGTTGGGTGAGAATCCGCCGGTACGTTGACGGTTTGAAATCAAAAGATCGCAGCCTGCGGCAGCTCCTACCACCATTCCTGGTAGTTATGGTCATTGCTGTAGGACGCGGTCTTGCGGACAATCAACGCCTGTTCTAACTCATGGATTTGCAGGTATGTCGCAACAGATCTTTTTCGCCCACGCCAATGGTTTTCCTTCGGGGACCTACGGCAAGTTGTTTGCGGCGCTGGCACCCGAGTTTGAGGTGACGCATCTGGAGCAGCACGCCCACGACCCGCGCTTTCCGGCGGACGACAACTGGTACAACCTGGTGGATGAGCTGATCCATCACCTGCAACAACAGGCCGAGCCTGTGTGGGGCGTCGGTCACTCCTTCGGTGGCGTGTTGCACCTGCATGCCGCTTTGCGCTGCCCTGAGTTGTATCGCGGGGTGGTGATGCTCGACTCGCCAGTGCTGACACGCACCGACCGATGGGTCATACGGGCGGCCAAACGCTTTGGTTTCATCGACCGTTTGACCCCGGCCGGGCGTACCCTGGGCCGCCGTGAAGAATTCGCCGACCTGGACAGCGCCCGCAAGTATTTCGCTGGCAAGACCCTGTTCCGCGGCTTCGACCCGGAATGCTTCGATGCCTACCTGCAACACGGCTTGCATCAGGTCGGCGACAAGCTGCGCCTGCGCTTCGACCCGGCCACGGAAATCAGCATCTATCGCGGCGTGCCGCACACAAGCCCGGGCAGCACCCGGCAGTTGCAAGTGCCGCTGGCGGTGGTTCGCGGGCATGACAGCCGCGTGGTGATGCGTCATCACGCCAGTTCGGTCGACCGCCTGCCGCTGGGAGAGTCGTTGACCATGCCCGGCGGCCACATGTTTCCGCTCGAACGTCCCCTTGATACCGCTGGCATGCTCAAAGGCCTGTTCTATCGCTGGGGCGGCCGTCGACAGCAGGATTGCGCATGAACCACGTCGTCGAAGAGGTTCGCCTGAGCCTGCCGCACATCGAACTGGCGGCGCACCTGTTCGGCCCTGAAGACGGATTGCCGGTGATTGCCCTGCATGGCTGGCTGGACAACGCCAACAGCTTTGCCCGCCTGGCACCCAAACTCAAAGGCCTGCGCATCATCGCACTGGACATGGCCGGTCACGGTCATTCCGGGCATCGCCCGCCGGGCGCTGGCTACGCCATGTGGGACTATGCCCACGATGTGCTGCAAGTCGCCGAACAGCTTGGCCTGCGCAAATTTGCGCTGATGGGGCATTCGATGGGCGCCATTGCTTCGCTGATCATCGCCGGGTCGATGCCCGAGCGGGTTACCCACCTGGCGTTGATCGACGGCATCATTCCTCCTACAGACAAAGGTGAAAACGCTGCCGAGCGCATGGGCATGGCCCTGCAAGCGCAACTGGATCTGCGGGAAAAGCGCAAACCGGTCTACGACACTCTCGACCGGGCCATCGAAGCGCGCATGAAGGGCCTGGTGGCGGTCAGCCGCGAGGCCGCCGAACTGCTGGCGCAGCGTGGCCTTATGCCGGTGCCGGGCGGTTACACCTGGCGCACCGACAATCGCCTCACGCTGCCATCGCCGCTGCGTCTTACCACCGAACAGGCCATGGCCTTCGTCCAGCGGATCAAGTGTCCTGCAACATTGGTGGTTGCTGCCGACGGCATGCTCGCCAAACACCCGGAGTTGCTGGAGCGTCTACCCTTTAGCCGGGAACAGCTGCCAGGCGGCCATCATTTGCACCTCAATGACGAGTCCGGTGCTGATCTTGTCGCAGACTGTTTCAATCGGTTCTTCGCCACTCCTTGACTTGCGCCGGGCAACTGTCGAGGCTTGGCGGGTTGAAAAGGGAGACAACCATGATAGATCTCTACACCGCTGCGACCCCGAATGGCCACAAGGTCTCTATCGTGCTCGAGGAACTCGGCCTGCCCTACACGGTGCATGCCTTGAGTTTCGACAAAAAGGAGCAGAAGTCCGCGGACTTCCTCAAGATCAACCCCAATGGCCGGATTCCGGCGATTGTCGACCGCGCCAACGGTGATTTCGCCGTGTTCGAATCCGGCGCCATCCTGATTTACCTCGCTGAACAAACCGGCAAACTGATGCCATCGGACCCGAAGGGACGTTCGCTGGTATTGCAGTGGCTGATGTTCCAGATGGGCGGGATCGGCCCGATGCAGGGCCAGGCCAACGTGTTCTTCCGCTACTTTCCGGAAAAGCTTCAGGGCGCCATCGACCGCTATCAGCATGAAACCCGTCGCCTCTACGAAGTGCTCGACACCCGGTTGCAAAGCGTGGAGTTCCTCGCCGATCAGTACAGCATTGCCGACATCGCCACCTTTCCCTGGGTGCGCGGCTACGAGTGGTCGGGCGTCTCGGTGGAGGGCTTGACGGCGTTGCAACGCTGGATGGCAACCCTGGAGGCCCGGGCGGCGGTGCAGCGTGGTTTGCAAGTACCCAAACGCGCCGATGAAGCCAGTGTCATCAAGGGTGCCCAGGCCATGCTGATCCGATGAGTCTATCCATGCGTTCATTCAGTTTATTGGTGCTGTGCAGTTTCAGTCCCTTGTTGTTCGCCGCCGATGTTCCGGGCAGTCAGGACCTGCCGATAGTACCGCGCATGGTTGACGCCCAGATTGTCGACTATCGTCCTGCCGTCGAACTGGAGCGGATCTACCCGCTGGGCTCGATCCGGAAAATCAGTGGCCAGTTACGTTTCGACGGCCAGGTCAGTGCCCGCGGCAACGTCACTTCCGTGACCTACGAGTTGCCACCGGAGCATTCATCCATCGAGGCGTTCACCGCTGCCCGCGAGGCCTTGCAACAGCAGGACGCCGGCTTGCTGTTTTGGTGCCAGGCGCGCGATTGCGGTGAAAGCAGCCTATGGGCCAATGAAGTCTTCGGCAACGCCAAGCTGTACGGCGCCGACGATCAACAAGCCTATCTGCTGCTGCGACTTGCCGCTCCACGGGACAACACGCTTATCGCGCTGTACAGCATCACCCGGGGTAATCGCAAAGCCTACCTGCATGTCGAGCAGTTCGACGCTTCGGCACCGCTGGGCGAGTTGTTGCCGACCTCCGCGACCTTGCTGCGTGAACTCAAGAGCACCGGCGAGCTCGATTTTTCCACGTTGAACAGCGCACCTGACGAGACCTGGCTCCGCCTGATTTCTCGCGGGCTGAATCTGGACACCACCTTGCGGGTCAGCATTTCCGGAGCGAATGCCGAAGCCTGGCGTCAGGCACTGATTGGCCAGGGCGTGCGTGCCGCGCGGATGGAAGCTGGCAGTGCCGGAGGCTCTGGCCTGCATATCGAGCTATTGCGCTAGGCTGTACCGGGCGAGCGCGTACATCGCGTTCGCCTACTCTTTTGCTGACTGACTTTTTCGAGACTTTTGATGATCAATAACGATCGCCTATTGGTGCAGATCCTGCTCGTGGTGTTGTTCGGCGCGAGCTTCTGGGTGATGGCGCCGTTCTGGTCGGCGATGTTCTGGGGCGCGGTACTGGCGTTTGCCAGTTGGCCGCTGATGCGCTTGCTGACCCGTTGGCTCAATGGCCGCGAGTCGCTGGCGGCGGCATTGCTGACCCTGGGCTGGATGGTGCTGGTAGCTGCACCCTTGGTGTGGCTGGGTTTCAATCTTGCCGATCATGTGCGCGATGCCACGGCTTTCATCAAGGATGCGCAGGTCGAGGGGCTACCCGAAGCGCCGCTGTGGCTGGGTTCGATTCCCCTGGTGGGCGGACGGCTGGTGGGGATCTGGAACAGCATCGATGAGCAGGGCGCGGCGATGATGGTGTCGCTCAAACCTTATCTGGGGCAGATGGGTAACTGGTTGCTGGCGCGCAGCGCGCAGATCGGCGGCGGTATTCTCGAACTGACCCTGAGCGTCGTCTTCGTGTTCTTTTTCTATCGTGACGGGCCGCGCCTGGCGGCGTTTGTACACACGTTGCTGGAGCGGCTGATCGGTCAGCGGGCCGGCTATTACATCGAATTGGTGGCGGGTACGGTTCAGCGGGTGGTGAACGGCGTGATCGGTACCGCCGCGGCCCAGGCGATCCTGGCGCTGATCGGGTTCCTGATTGCCGGCGTACCGGGAGCGTTGGTACTCGGCATTGTGACGTTCATGCTCAGCCTGATCCCGATGGGCCCGCCGCTGGTGTGGATTCCGGCGACCGCGTGGCTGGTCTGGAAAGGCGAGTACGGGATGGCCATATTCCTCGGGATCTGGGGCACATTCGTCATCAGCGGTGTCGACAACGTGCTCAAGCCATACCTGATCAGCCGTGGCGGTAACCTGCCGCTGGTCATTGTGCTGCTTGGGGTATTTGGCGGGTTGATTGCCTTTGGTTTTATCGGCCTGTTCATTGGCCCGACATTGCTGGCGGTGGCCTACAGCCTGTTGATCGACTGGAGCAAGCCTCAGGCGCGGGTTGACGATCGTCGGCCCTGAGATTTGTATTCTGCTTGGGGAACTCGACACAATGGCCTCAAGGACTGGCCTTGCCTAAGCCGTCGCGACGATTTACCGATCATCGGGTCCCGCAGCGGCGCTGGTTCCGCTACAATGCGCGCCGATTTCGACTTGCCTGAGAGCCCACTCATGTCCGCCTGCCAGACTCCCATCATCGTCGCCCTGGATTTCCCTACCCGTGACGCCGCACTGAAGCTGGCCGATCAGTTGGACCCGAAGCTGTGCCGGGTCAAAGTCGGCAAGGAACTGTTCACCAGTTGCGCCTCGGAAATCGTCGGTACCCTGCGTGACAAGGGTTTCGAAGTGTTTCTGGACCTCAAGTTCCACGACATCCCGAACACCACCGCGATGGCCGTCAAGGCGGCTGCGGAAATGGGCGTGTGGATGGTCAACGTGCATTGCTCCGGCGGCCTGCGCATGATGGCTGCGTGCCGTGAAGTGCTGGATCAGCGCACCGGTCCGAAACCACTGCTGATCGGCGTGACCGTGTTGACCAGCATGGAGCGTGAAGACCTGGCGGGCATCGGTCTGGACATCGAGCCCCAGGAGCAGGTGCTGCGCCTGGCCGCCCTGGCGGAAAAAGCCGGGATGGACGGCCTGGTGTGCTCGGCCCTGGAAGCCCAGGCACTGAAAGCGGCGCATCCGTCACTGCAACTGGTGACCCCGGGGATTCGTCCGGCGGGCAGTGCCCAGGACGATCAGCGCCGCATTCTGACCCCGCGTCAAGCGCTGGATGCCGGTTCCGACTATCTGGTGATCGGCCGTCCGATCAGCCAGGCGGCGGATCCAGCCAAGGCGCTGGCTTCAGTTGTGGCTGAATTGGCCTGATCAGACACCGCAGAACCCATTGTGGGAGCGGGCTTGCTCGCGAAGAGGGCGTGTCAGTCGACGAAGATGTTGTCTGGCACACCGCATTCGCGAGCAAGCCCGCTCCCACATTGTTTTTAGGGTGACTTCAAAAATCGGGTTACACCTTCAACACCAGCTTCCCGAAATTTTCGCCGCTGAACAATTTCATCAGCGTCTCCGGGAACGTCTCCAGTCCTTCGACGATGTCTTCCTTGCTCTTGAGCTGTCCCTTGGCCATCCAGCCGGCCATTTCCTGGGCGGCGCTGGCGTACTGGGCGGCGTAGTCCATCACCACAAAGCCTTCCATGCGCGCGCGGTTGACCAGCAGTGACAGGTAGTTGGCCGGTCCCTTGACCGCCTCTTTGTTGTTGTACTGGCTGATGGCACCGCAAATCACCACCCGCGCCTTCATGTTCAGGCGGCTCAACACTGCGTCGAGAATGTCGCCACCGACGTTATCGAAATACACGTCGACGCCTTTCGGGCACTCGCGCTTGAGGCCGGCGAGGACGTCTTCGCTCTTGTAGTCGATAGCGCCATCGAAACCCAGCTCATCGATCAGGAACTTGCACTTGTCGGCGCCGCCGGCGATGCCAACCACCCGGCACCCTTTGATCTTGGCGATCTGCCCGGCGATGCTGCCCACGGCGCCGGCTGCGCCCGACAGCACCACGGTGTCACCGGCCTTCGGAGCGCCGACGTCGAGCAGGGCGAAGTACGCCGTCATCCCGGTCATGCCCAGCGCGGACAAGTAACGTGGCAGCGGTGCCAGTTTCGGATCGACCTTGTAGAAACCTCGCGGCTCGCCGAGGAAGAAATCCTGCACGCCCAGGGCGCCGTTGACGTAATCCCCGACCGCGAACCCCGGGTTGTTCGAGGCAATGACTTTGCCCACACCCAAGGCGCGCATGACTTCGCCGAGCCCGACCGGCGGGATGTAGGACTTGCCTTCGTTCATCCAGCCACGCATGGCCGGATCCAGGGACAGGTATTGGTTCTCGACCAGGATCTGACCCGCCGCCGGCTCGCCGACCGGTACTTCCTGGTAGGTGAATGTCTCACGGGTCGCCGCGCCAACCGGACGTTTGGCGAGCAGGAATTGGCGATTGATCTGGGAGGTCATGGCAGGCACTCAGGATGAATGAAGCTTTGTTGATAGCCGGTCAGCGCCGATGCCGCAAGTTCGGCTGATGCGGCGAATGCAGCCTGATCCAGTGCAGTGATAGTTGGTACGGCAGTTCCATCACTGCAACTCATGGGCACCCAACCGGAGCCTTGATAGTGCTGCCGTGTTCAAGACCTCCATGGCTAGACTGGTCCTACGCGATTCCCCGCATTCTTCTTTTGAGGACATAACAATGAGCATGACGTTTTCCGGCCAGGTGGTCGTGGTGACAGGCGGGGCGGCCGGTATTGGCCGCGCGACCGCGCAGGCATTTGCCGCAGAGGGCCTGAAGGTCGTGGTGGCCGATATGGACGCGGCGGGCGGAGAGGGCACGGTGGCGCTGATTCGTACAGCCGGTGGTGACGCGACCTTCGTGCGCTGCAACGTTACCCTGGAAAGCGATGTAAAAAATCTGATGGAGGAGGTGATCAACTCTTACGGTCGCCTCGACTATGCCTTCAACAATGCCGGCATCGAAATCGAGAAAGGCAAGTTGGCCGAAGGTACGCTCGACGAATTCGACGCGATCATGGGCGTCAACGTCAAAGGTGTCTGGCTGTGCATGAAATACCAGTTGCCGCTGTTGCTGGCGCAAGGGGGCGGCGCGATCGTCAACACAGCATCGGTGGCAGGCCTTGGCGCGGCGCCGAAAATGAGTATCTACGCAGCCTCTAAACACGCAGTGATCGGCCTGACCAAGTCGGCGGCCATTGAATACGCCAAGAAGAAGATCCGGGTCAACGCGGTGTGCCCGGCGGTGATCGACACGGATATGTTCCGTCGCGCTTATGAAGCCGACCCGAAAAAAGGCGAGTTCGCCAACGCCATGCATCCGGTCGGTCGCATCGGCAAGGTCGAAGAGATCGCCAGCGCGGTGCTGTACCTGTGCAGCGATGGCGCGGCGTTCACGACTGGCCATTCGCTTGCGGTGGATGGTGGCGTTACTGCGTTCTAAAGCAACGCATCTCTACCAAAGAAGAGTTGCAACCTGTGGGAGCAAGCTAGCTCCCACAGTTTTTTTGGTTACGCTAAAGGACCAGGCAATGTGTTTCAAATGATTAGATCCAATGGTTTTGGCGGCGTTGTCGCACATGTCTTCGAACACTCCTGTGATTAACTGCTTCTCGCAAAATCAACAGGAGTTTGCTTGCTCATGGAATTGAGAATCGACCGACAGGCGCTGGTGCCCGTCGTACAGCAAATTGTTGACGCGCTGACCTGCTGGCTTCATTCCAGCGGGGTATCGCCCGGTACGCGCCTGCCTTCGGTGCGACAGATCGCGCGGATCAACTTGCTCAGTCAGGTCAGTGTTGCCCAGGCTTGTGAACGCCTGGTGACGCAGGGGATGCTGGTGTCAGGTCATGGGGCGGGCTATACGGTTGCCGACCCGGTATTGGCCGCGGGTGCAAAGCACGAGCCGGTGTGGTTCGAGGGAGCTGAGCCCGAGATCAGGCCCTGTTCGACTGAGTTGAGGCTGGGCTGTGGTGGGCTGCCTGAAAGCTGGCGCGAGACAGACGATCTGATTTACGCGATTCGGCAAGTCAGTCGTTCCGACACGGCCAGCCTGTTCAACTACAGCACGCCGCTGGGTTTGCCGGCCTTGCGACAACAGATCCTCAAGCACCTCAGGCAGCTGGATATCCGGGCGCAGGACAACCGGATCATGACCACGGCGGGCGCCAGTCAGGGGCTTGACCTGATCGTGCGGACACTGTTCAAGGCCGGTGATTGTGTGGCTGTGGAGAGTCCCGGCTATCCGGTGCTGTTCGATCTGCTCAGGCTGCACGGCATCCACATGGTCGAAGTACCGCGAACACCGCGCGGGCCGGACGTGGACGTGCTCGAATCGGTGCTGGTCAAACACCGGCCTCAAGGGCTGCTGATCAATAGCTTCTATCACAACCCGACCGGCAGCAGCCTTGCACCGTTGGTGGCGCGCCGCGTGCTGCAGCTGGCCAGGACCTTCGACGTACAGGTGATCGAAGACGACGTCTATGCGGATTTGCACAGCGGTTCCGGTATGCGTCTGGCTGCGCTGGACGACAACGTGATCTACGTGGGCAGCTTTTCCAAGACCCTCAGCAGTTCCTTGCGGGTCGGTTTCGTGGTGGCTGGTGCCGAAGTCATTACGCGCCTGGCCGAGGTCAAGATGATCAGTGGCATGGGCGCCTCGCGTTTTTGCGAGTCGGTGCTGGCGTGCCTGTTGGCTAATGGTGCCTACCGCAAACTGGTGCAGCGTCAGCGCCAACGCTTGAGCTGCGACCGGCTGGCGGTGCTGCAATTGCTCGAGGATGCCGAATGGGAAGTTTTCGGCAAGCCGGCGGGAGGCTTGTTCATCTGGGCGCGATCACGAATGTCCGACTACGATCAGCTGCGGACCCAGGCGCGGCGCCTGGGTGTGCTGCTGTCATCGAAGACCGCCTTCAACCCCTCGGGTGAGGCCAGTGACTGGCAGCGTATCAACGTGGCCTATGCCTGCGATCCGCGAGCCCGGGCGTTCTTTCAGGCCACTGCACGGGATCGACCTCAAGCGTTCTGAAAACGACGTTGGCGTAGCTTTTTGCCATTATTCCGGCGCCAGAGCCTTGTGTTGCCACCGGCCCGTTGCGAATCTGCGTCTACAGACTTTGGCAGGGGACTAAGTGCAATGAATTCGGCCGTGCAAGGACGTTTTGCCAACCTCGGTATGGCGAAAAAACTGGGTGTCGGGTTTGTCCTGGTACTGTTGTTGACTGCATTGGTGGCGGGCATTGGCGTTTGGTCCCTGCAAACCATCAGCCAGCGCTTCGACGGGCTCAAGCAGATGTCATCGCTCAACAGCGGTTTGCTCAAGGTGCGGCTGCTGGAGCAGGAGTACGCCTTGCACGGCAGTCCGAAAACCGTCGATGCCCTGCACGAGGGCGTCGATGGCCTGATCGCCCTGGCCGGCCAGCTCAAGGCCGCTTCTGCGGCCAACGTGCCGGTGATGAATGATGTCGAACAGTCCCTGGGGGACTATCGCAAGGCTTTCGACGAGTTTGTCTCGCTTACCCAGGCCAAGGACCTGGCCCTGGAAATGGCCAGTTGGTCGGTGTCCAGCGTGGCCAATAACCTTGATGTATTGCAATCCGGGCTCGTCGATGACGGCGCCTATACGCTGAAAGAGTCCGAAGGCAAGGACGGTGCGCAATTCATCGAGCAGGCCAGTCAGGTCAGCCAGGTTTCACGCTTGATGCTGCAAGCCATGAATGAAGCGCGCGTGCGCCTGGATCAAAGCCGCAAAGGTGACGATAGCGCCGGGCAGGGCAAGATCGAACAGGCCAGCCAGGCACTGGCCCAGGCCGAGCAGCTCAAGACCACGGTCAAGGATGAGGGCTATCAGACCGTCCTCAATGAGGTAATGGGCCATATCGTCAGTTTCAGCGACAAACTTGCCGAGTACACCGGGCTGCTGGAGCAGGAAAAAACCGTCTATCAACAATTGCACCAGCGCGCAGCCCAAGTGGTCGAACGGGTGGATCAGGCTTATGTTGCACAAGACATGGCGATGCAGGCTGAACTGAAAAAGAACTCGTTGCTGATCATCGGCTCCTCCGCCCTGGCTTTGCTGGTCGGGTTGGTTGCCGCGTGGTTTATCACCCGGTTGATCGTGGCACCGCTGCGCCGTGTGATTGAGGTGGCGCAGCAGATTGCCTCAGGGGATTTGAGTGCGACCATTGACGTGACCCGTCGTGACGAAATCGGCCAGTTGATGCAGGCAATGCAACAAATGGGCGCGGGGCTCAGCCATATAGTCAGCGGCTTGCAGTCGGGTATCGAGCAGTTGGCGACTTCCGCCCAATCGCTGTCGGCGGTGACTGAACAGACCAACCTCGAAGTCAGCACGCAGAAGGAGGAAACCGAACAGGTCGCCACTGCAATGAATCAGATGACGGCCACGGTGCATGATGTCGCGCGTAATGCAGAGGAGGCGGCCCTGGCAGCGCAAACGGCTGACGGCAAGGTTGAAAGTGGCCAGCAGGTGGTGCGCCAGAGCATAGCGCGGATTGAACAACTGGCGAACTCGGCCACCTCGGCCAGTTCGAGCATCGAAAGCCTGAGTGCGGAAATCCAGAACATCGGCACGGTTTTGAGTGTGATCAAAAGTGTGGCGGAGCAGACCAATCTGCTGGCATTGAACGCGGCGATCGAGGCGGCCCGGGCTGGCGAGCAGGGCAGGGGGTTTGCGGTGGTGGCCGATGAAGTGCGTGCGTTGGCCAAGCGAACCCAGCAATCGACCGAGGAAATCGAACGCCTGGTCAGCGCCTTGCGTTTGGCGGCGCAGTCGTCGGTGCAGCAGATCCAGAGCAGTGGCGAGTTGGTGAAGCTGGCGGTCAGCGATGCCTTGCAGACCGAGAGTGCGCTGGGAAGCATTGCGGCGGCGGTGTCGCTGATCCAGCAGATGAACCAGCAGATCGCCGCGGCGGCGGAGGAGCAGAGCTCGGTGGCCGAGGAGATCAATCGCAGTGTCACCAGCATTCGCGCCAGTGCCGATCAGTCATCGCTGGCGATGCAGGGCAATGCCGCGTCCAGTATCCAGTTGGCGCAACTGGGGGTTGAACTGAAGGGAATGGTGGGGCATTTCAGGCTTTGAAACGATCATCGGCCAGGCCAAAAAAGCCGCGGATGATTTCGCGGCCGACGATTATCGTCGTTTCAGCCCGCGCTTCCAGGGCGAAAACTTCGCGAAAAACCTGCTGCTGGTGCAACAGGTACAAGCGCTGGCGGCAGAAAAAGGCGTGACGGCGGGCCAACTGGCGCTGGTGTGGGTGCTGGCCCAGGGTGACTGCCTGATTCCGATTCCGGGCACCAAGCAACGTAAATACCTGGAAGAAAACGTGGCCGCACTGGAGGTGACGCTGAGTGGCGAAGAACTGCACGCGCTGGAAGCGATCTTTGCGGCCAATGCCA
>NZ_LMHY01000012.1:0-234739 GCF_001429045.1 Pseudomonas sp. Root71
AAATCCTGGCGATAAGGGCGATCGCGTCCGCTTAAAAATACGCGGACACCATCGCCCTTAATGCTGGAGTTCGGTAGGTGACTTGGCCGGACGCTTACGAAATATCCCCTGACATTGCAAGTAATCGCCCTGGAAGCGCCTCCTTTACTCTGGTGACCGCAGATCACCGATCTGCGGTCACCAGCAATCGCAAGGAGCGAGCAATGTATTTTGAGATTTACAGACAAATCCGCGGCACTGTCCTGACTGGCAAGGGCCAATGGCGTTGGCGGTTGAGGGCAGGGAATCATGAAACGATTGCCAGCGGGGAGGCGTACGTCAACAAGGCCGATTGCCTGCATGCAATCAGTTTGATCAAGGGGACCTGCGAGCAGACCCCGATCAAGGAAATCTAGTTTGAGGAGGATGAAGCTGCTCGTTCAGGGCAGCTTCGTTTTCAATCTGCGTCAGGCTGTTGGACCTGAGTCGGATAGACGGCAGTCGCATCCGCTACCTAAACTGTCTGCAGATTTAGGGATCGGGGGGCAGTGGATGAATCGCAACGAACTTCGCAAGGCGGATATCAACCTGATGGTGGTATTCGAAACGCTGATGCTCGAGCGCAATGTCACTCGGGTGGCGGAGAAGCTGTTTCTCGGTCAGCCGACCATCAGTTCCGCGCTCAACCGCTTGCGTGCGATGTTCAATGACCCGCTGTTCATACGTGTTGGCCATCGCATGGAGCCGACGGCAAGGGCCGAAGAAATCATCAGGCACCTGTCGCCGGCGCTGGATTCGTTGTCCGTGGCCTTGAGCCTGACCCATGATTTTGACCCGGCCAGCAGCACGATGTCGTTCCGCATCGGGTTGTCCGACGATGTCGAGTTCGGCCTGTTGCCGCCATTGCTGCGAGCGCTGCGCCAGGAAGCGCCCAACGTGGTATTTGTGGTGCAGCATGTCGATTACTGGCGGATTCCCGATTTGCTGGCGTCCGGCGATATCACGGTGGGTATCAGCCAGACCCGTGGCTTGCCGGCCAATGCCAAGCGCAAGTTGCTGCGGCACATCCAGCCCAGCATTTTGCGCGCCGATGCCTCCGACACACCGCTGACCCTCGATGAATATTGCGCCCGGCCGCACGTGCTGGTGTCCCATACCGCCAACGTCAGTGGCTACGCCGACGAGTGGCTGGCGGACATCGGCCGAACGCGCCAGGTGGTGCTCTCGGTCCCGCAATACAGTTCTTTGCCGGCCCTGCTTGCCGGGACAGACCTGATTGCCAGCCTGCCGGACTACACCGCCGAGGCGATGGCTGCATCGGGAGTGCTGTTCAAGGAACCCTTTCCCATCCAGACACCCACCCTGGACCTGTCCATGGTCTGGCTCAGTCATGTCGATACCGACCCTGCCGAACGCTGGTTGCGCTCGCGCCTGGAAGCGTTCATGAGTGAGCGTGCCGTTTTGCCGCTGCCCGAATGAACAGGGCGGCGCTGTGCTATATGTACGACCTTTCCACCCACTTACAGGAACTGACTCATGCCTCACCTGCACATGGAATACACCGCCAACCTGACTGATCTGAATGCCGATGTGGCATTGATGCGGTTGAACAATACGTTGGTGGGTTCCGGTCAGTTTGCTACCGAATTCGACATCAAGAGCCGCGCGGTCAAGGTCGAGACGTTCAAGGTCGGCACGGCACTGGCTGAGCGGGCGTTCGTGCATGTGAAACTGGCGCTGTTGAGTGGTCGTTCCTCAGAGATCAAGAAACAGCTGTCTGAAAGCCTGTTGGCGGTAGTGCAGGGCCTGTGTGAGTGGCCGAGCAGCATTGAGGTCCAGTTGTGCGTGGAAATTCTCGACATCGATCGCGACTCCTACAGCAAGACCGCCCTCAACAACTGAGTATCAGGCCGTTTCCTGCTCGACGCAGGCCCGGATCATTTGCGCTCGCAGCCAAATGTTGGCGCTGTCCTGATCGACACTTTGGTTCCACTGCATGTCGAGGCTGAAACCCGGCAAGCCTTCGGGCGCTTCACAGTGATTGAAGGTGTCTGCACTGGCCAGCAATCGCTGGATGCGCCGGGGCAGGGTCAGGGCATAGTCGGTGCCGGTAATCAGCTTCAGCGCTGCACTGTAGCTATTGGCGCGTGCGACGATCTGGCGCTGTTGTGCCTGCTGCGCGAGCCAGCCGTCGACCATGTTGGTGGCGGACGTCCAGGGTGTCGGGAACACATGTCGACGTTCGACATAGGTTTGCAGGCTCAGGCGTGGTTCCGTCGGTGTGGCGTGCTTGTCGAAAACACACACCAGATCATCGTCGAGCAGCGTCTGCGATTTGAAGTCAACGTGACTGCGATGAAAGTTCGGGCCGAAGCACATCACCAGGTCGAGGCTGCCTTCGCGCAACGCTTCGGCTGGGATATCGGCCTGGAGTTTGAACACATTGACCATCACCGGAAGATCGGCGAGGTCGAAGGTTTTCAACAGGCGCGGCAGGATCAGTTGCTCGAAGTATTCCGGTGCGCAGATATTGAAGGTCACGGGTTGCAGGCCCGGATCGAATGTGGGTAAGCCTGCGTGACACAGATTGATGCTTTCGAGGATTTTCAGCACGTGAGGGTACATCGCGCTGGCCTTGCCGGTGGGCTGCATGCCATCGGTACGGGTATTGATGAACAGTTCGTCCTCGAAGCCGGTGCGCATTTTTTTCAGGCAGTAGCTTACCGTGGACTGGCTGACGCAAAGCGTCTCGGATACGGCTGTGACGCTGTTCTGCTCATACACGGCGACGAACACCATGAGGTCCTGCATGTCGAGTTTTCTAAGCGAATTACTGTTCAGCATCCATGGCGTCTCGCTACGTCCCTTGCGCTGACCGTGTGCAAGGTGGGTGAATCATCCTAGCGGAATGAGCGAGCAGGGAAAACGCCTTGCAGGACGTTTCGCCCAAGACCCTGTCAGCCCTGGACCATCGCCGACACGGCGCGGCGGCTGGACATCAACAGCGCGAACATGCCGAGACCCACCAGCACCGCGCCGGCCATTTCCAGCGGCAGCGGCATCTGGCGGCCCCATAGCCAGTGAAACAAGGTGATGAACAGCGTACTCACGTAGATGTAGGAAATTACCGAGGACGGTGCGATCACGCCGATGGCCCGGTGCAGTAGCCAGAACGTCGCCAGAGTGGCGAACACCGCCAGGTACATCAGCCAATAGAAATCGTTGAGCGTCAGTAGTGATGCCGAGCGCCAACCGCCACTCAATCCACAGAACACCAGCAGAAACAGCGCACCGAACAGCATGTTCCAGAACGTCAAGGGCACCGGCCCGCGTCCCTTGAGGCTATCGGCTTTCAGGCGCTGGCTGAGGGGGGCATAGAGCGCCATCGCCAGGCAGCCGATGCCGTACACCGTCAATGCATAGGGCGATGGCAACTCGCTGGGGCCGGTGCCTTTCATGATCAACAAAACTGCCCCAGCGGCGGCGAGCAGCATCGGCACAATCCGTCGTTTCAGACGGCTGTCAGGTGCCAACACGGCTTCGAAACCCAGGGTCATCAGTGGTACCAGCGTGAACATCGTCCCGGTATTGACGGCCGAGGTGTAGCGCAGTGCTTCGAACAGCGAACCGAAGTACAGCGCCAGCAGCAGGCCGAGCACCGCGTGACCGAACAGCGCGCGGGCGGTCATGACGGCATCGCTTTTGAGCAGTAACAGTGGCAGAAACACCAAGGCGCAAAACAGCAGGCGCAAACCGGTCAGCAGGATCGGGTCGATGGCCTGGCTGACTTGCGCCGCCGCGGAAAACGATGCGGCGATCAACAAGGCCCAAAGCAGCATGCTGGCATGAGCGCCGGCAAAACCGGTGGTTTTCATGGCAGGCTCCGGATCAATGGATGTGGCGACTGTAGTGCCTTGGGTTGAAGCGCAAAACCATCAGCATCATCAGCGCCATGACCGCCGTCAGCGACCACCAGGCCCATTCAAAACTGCCGAGCCGGTCGCGGATGATCCCCGCCAGCAACGGCGACAGGCCGGCGATCAAGTAGCCGATGCCTTGCACGAATGCCGTCAGGCCACCGGCACGCACGGGATTGTCCAGGTGATCCAGCGATACGATCAGGCTCATCGGGAACAGGCCGCCAATGCCCAGCCCCAGCAGGCATGGCCATATCAGGCTCAAATGCCGTGGGCTCAGAATCAGTCCGCAGAAACCGGCGATGATCAGTGTCAGCAGCACCATCAGCACGACGCGGCGGTCGCGGCTGCGGTTGGCGATGACGGGCGTCAGCAGGCCCGACAGCACTTCCATGGCAGTCAGAAACCCGAGCAGCAATCCGGCATGCTGTTCGCTCCAGCCCTTTTCCACGTAGTACGGCGCCAGCCAGGCCAGAACACAGGTGTAGGACGCAGTGCCCAGGCCGAAGAAAATAGCGAGTAACCACGCGCGGGAATTGGCGAAGTACGAACCTTTACTGCATGCCCTCGAGTCCAGTGTCGGCATCCCCGCGCTTTGGCTACGCCAGAAGAGCAACGCCAGCACGGCGAGAACGGCCCAGATCGCCAGGCCCATACGCCAGCTGCCGGTACGCTCCATCACCAGCGGCGCAAAGGAAGCACCCATGGCGGCACCGCCCATGATCGACGTGACGTAGAGTCCCATGCACAGGGCAACGTGGTCGCTGAAGCGGGATTTGATCAGCGCCGGCATCAGGGCCTGGATCAAGGCGATCCCGATACCTGCCAGCACTGCGCTGAGGAGCAACTGCGCGGCTGAATCAAGGAACAACCGCGAAAATGCGGCCGCACCGATGATCAGCAACGAGAACACCACCGTGCGCTGCTCGCCGAATCGCTGGCTGACGCGCAGGCCTACAAACATCGCCAGTCCCATGGCCGTCACCGGCAACATGGTCAGCAGTGAAGCCTGGCTGAAGCTCAGCGCAATGTCGTCGCGAATCGCCGACAGCAGAGGCCCGACAGCCGCCATGGAAGGGCGCAGGTTCAGGGCAACCAGGACAATGCTGAACATGAGCCAGAGGGCAGGGCGGGAAGTGGCTCGGGTGTTTTCCATGATCGGACCTAGAACAATAGGGTTCCGATTAGGCGCGCGTGGCCTGGAGGCGGCAAATCAGAAATTCCGGCGAAGTATTTAGAAATTAAATACATGTCGCAGCCAAATGTTTAGCCAGACGATATCCAAGGTTCTTCAAATCCTGATTTAACGACTTAAGCTGTCGTGTGACGCTGCGGGTCATCTGTTTTCTGCGGTTCTCTCTATGGACGGTTGGCCAGTCGCAATCCACCTCAAGGCATCCATCGACGCTCGGGCGTCGAGCCTTGGTCGTCGATTCACGCCCGCCACCGCGCCAAATCTCTCTGCACTTCCGTCTGAACTGGCTTTCTGGGCGCTGTGGCATTGCCGCCATGCGCGCCCGCCGGATTCCTGCTTTTTCCGCTGATTGTTCCTACATATTCCGCTCGATGGCGGGATTAACGTGCGGGTGCTTTTGGGTGCCCGTCTGACACGGAAAAAGAGAGTTCCCATGAGTTGTGCCACGACCTCGTTTGCCACCCGACAAGAAGCCCTGACCTTTCTGGAGCAGAACCCGGACATTGAAATGTTCGAGCTGTTCATCCTCGACAACAACGGTGTGCCACGGGGCAAGTTGCTCCATCGTGACGAGTTGCTGGCGGTGTATGAAAGCGGGCGGCCATTGCCGAGCACCATCCTCGGCTTGACCATCAACGGCGACGACGTGGAAAACTCCGGGCTGGTCTGGGACGTCGGTGATATCGACTGCCGGGCCTACCCGATCAGCGGCAGCCTCACGCGCATGCCGTGGCGTCTGATACCAACCGCAGCCGTGCAGGTCAGCATGCACCCGACGGAGGGAATGCCCGCCACCATTGCCGATCCCCGTCATTTGCTGGCCAAAGTCATCGAGGGTTTGCAGGCCGACGGTTATTACCCGGTCATGGCAGCGGAACTGGAGTTCTACCTGCTCGATCAGCAACGCGACAGCAATGGCCGACCTCAACCGGCACGGGATGTCGATGGCGGGCGTCCGCACGGTACCCAGGTCTATGGGTTGCGCGAGCTTGAACAGATCGAACCATTCCTGGCCGATCTCTACAGCGCCTGCAAGCTCCAGGGGATTCCGGCGCGCACGGCCATTTCCGAATACGCGCCGGGGCAAGTGGAAATCACCCTTGAGCACCGCTCCGACGCGCTACAGGCGATGGATGAGGCGGTGCGCTACAAGCGTCTGGTCAAGGGGGTGGCGCACAAGCACGGCATGACAGCCTGCTTCATGGCCAAGCCTTTCGATGACCTGGCCGGCACCGGGATGCACATGCACGTGAGCCTGGCGGACAAGGACGGTAACAACCTCTTCGCCAGCCAGGCCCCGGATGGAACGCCACTGCTCAAGCAGGCCGTCGCCGGCATGCTCAGTACCTTGCTCGATTCGCTGTTGCTGTTCTGCCCCAACGCCAACTCATACCGTCGATTCCAGGCCAATAGCTATGCGCCCCTGGCGGCCACCTGGGGCGTGGACAATCGCACCGTGAGCCTGCGCGTACCTGGCGGGCCGGCGTATTCCCGGCACATCGAACACCGAATCTGTGGCGCAGATGCCAATCCCTATCTGGCGGCTGCAGCGATTCTGGCCGGTATTCATCGCGGTATCCGCGAACAGCTCGATCCCGGTGCGCCGGTGGAAGGCAATGGCTATGCCCAGGCTGCGAAACTGTTGCCGACAGACTGGCTGACCACCTTGCGATCGCTGGAGGGTTCAAGTTGGGCCAGGGAAGCCTTCGGCGGCGAATTCCTCGGCGTCTACCTTGCGGTGAAGCGCGCTGAATATCGTCAATTCATGGGGGAGGTCGGTGAGCAGGACTGGCGCTGGTATTTGCACCAGGCCTGAGTCGGATCTGAATCAGGGCTGAACCATTCTCAAATGCTCTGTAAGTGTAAGGCGGGATAAATAAGCCAACTAATTGTTGGCTTATTTTTCACAAAAAATTGATGGTTGGCTACCTAAAATCAGGGCTGTCTCGGTAAATGAAATTTTCACATTTGCCGAAGACACCTTTTTTCAGGACCCGCCGAAACTCATGCTTAAGATTAAATCCGTGCGCCCCGAATGGGTGACGCTGATTGCCAGTGCATTTTTGTTAGTTGGCTTCAATTATGTACTCTGGCAACACCTGTTCGAAATCACCGCGTCCGATGGCAAAGGCATCGTCATGCGCGTGGCCTTCGGGGTGATGATCTTTGCGGCTTTCAACATTGTGCTGACCCTGCTGGCATTCCGGCCGCTGCTCAAGCCGGTCCTGACCCTGCTGTTCATGACCAGCGCTGGCGCGGCGTATTTCATGAGCCAGTATGGTGTTCTGATCGACACCGGCATGTTGCGTAACTTCGCTGAAACCAATGCCACGGAAGTGCGTGACTTACTGTCGCTCAAATTATTTGTTTATATTTTTCTGCTCGGCGTTTTACCGTCCTGGCTGTTGTGGAAGATGCCGATTAATTATCGTCGTTGGCACCGTGAACTACTCAGTAAAGTTCTGGTGGCGTTTGCCTCGGCAGCGGTCATTGGTGGTGTTGCACTGGTTAACTATCAAGGCCTGTCTTCGCTGTTTCGCAATCACCACGAGTTGCGCCTGATGGTGGTGCCAAGCAACTACATTGGTGCCTCGGCTGGTTTCTTGCGTGAGCAGGTCGCGTCTGCACATCAACCTTTTGTGAAGCTCGGTGAAGATGCCCGGCGCAATCCGGTCTGGCAAACTCACGGGCGCAAATCCCTGACGGTGCTTGTCGTGGGTGAAAGTGCCCGGGCGGAAAACTTCGGCATCCTTGGCTACAACCGTGACACCACTCCGAAACTGAGTAAGGAAGATGGCCTGATCGCTTTCACCGACGTGCATTCCTGCGGTACTGAAACCGCCGTATCGGTGCCTTGCATGTTCTCCAACATGGGGCGCAAGGACTACAACGCCAGCAAGGCAAAGAACGAAGAAGGTCTGCTGGACGTGCTCAAGCACGCGGGTATCGACGTGATCTGGCGTGACAACCAGTCTGGCTGCAAAGGTACGTGCGATCGCGTCACCCTTCAGGACGTCAGCAGTCTGAAAGATCCGGCGCTGTGCGCCAACAGTGAATGCCGCGACGAAATCCTGCTGCAAGGGCTGCAGCATTTCATCGATACCCTGGACAAGGACACGGTACTGGTATTGCACCAGATGGGCAGCCACGGTCCGGAGTACTTCAAGCGTTACCCGAAAGAGTTCGAGCGCTTCACCCCGGTTTGCGAGAGTAATGCCCTGAACAATTGCAGTCGCGAAAGTATCGTCAACGGCTACGACAACACCCTGGTCTATACCGACCATGTGCTGTCGACCTTGATTGATCTGCTGCGCAACAACCAGGACAAAGTGGATACCGCGATGCTGTATCTGTCGGACCACGGCGAGTCCCTGGGTGAGTACAACTTGTTCCTCCACGGCACGCCTTACATGCTGGCACCGGAGCAGCAAAAGCATGTAGCCATGTTTGCCTGGTTCTCCGACAGCTATAAAAAATCGTTTGCGGTAGATACCCGCTGCTTGCAACAGAGCCGTGAAAAATCCCTGAGCCAGGACAACCTGTTCCATTCGATGCTTGGGCTGCTGGAGGTCAACAGCAAGGTCTACAACCAGGATCTGGACATGTTTGCAGGATGTCGTGGTCCAGTGACCGACGGCGTGTTGGCCAAGGATTGAGCACTCCCATTCTGTTTCTCGCGGCGGCCGCCGACCTGCGGTCAGTAGAACTTTTACCAAGAGCCATTGCACATGTCCGCTCAGCCCCCATCCGCCATCGAGCTTGAGATCGCCCGGCGCTACGACCAGGAGCACGCGCGCGTCTGCCTCCGGCCGCAAGCACCGGATCTGGGCGGCCGTCTGGCGCTCTGGCGTGAGGAGCGCCTGGTGCACAATGCACTCAAGGTCGCTGGCGAGCCTGGCTTGATCCTTGATGTGGCTTGTGGTGTGGGGCGTTTTTGGCCAGTGCTGGCCGAGCACGCGAATCGGGTGATCCTCGCGACGGATCCGTCCCAGGACATCCTCGATCATGCCCGGACACATCATTCGCAGAGCCTGTTGAAGCGGGTCAAGACCTTCCAAAGCTCCGCGTTCTCGATTGGCTTGTCGGAGAACGCGGTTGACTGCATTTTTTGCATGCAACTGTTCCAGCACCTCCATAACCCGCAACATCGTCTGGCGATGCTGGGCGAGTTTTACCGGGTCAGTCGCGATACGGTGATTGTCGCGGTGCGCCTCGACGGTCTTTTCAAGGGCGCGCGTTCGGGTGTGGAAGGGCCGTTACCGAGCAAGACCGAGGTGGAAAGCGAGTTCAGGCAGGCGGGTTTCCGTTTGCTCAGCCATCAGGACTTTTTCCCCGGATGCGCGCGCATGCGGGTCTACGTGCTGGGTAAGACCAGCTAGCTCGGCTTTGTAGGACTATTCTTTATGTCACGCAGTAATTTTCGCTAACGCTCTTGTTCAGTGGATGCGCGGAAATCGCCGGGGGCGATATATACTGCGCGCCATTCTTCAAGGGAGAGCCGTGTGGCCATCGATATTCACTGGATTCGCGACAACGATAGCCTCGGACGGTTGTGCGCCGAGTGGCAGCAGTTGCCATTCGTTGCCCTCGACACCGAATTCATGCGGGTCGACACCTTCTACCCAATCGCCGGCCTGCTGCAGATCGGTGATGGCGTTCGCGCCTATCTGATCGACCCGCTGACCATCGACAACTGGCAGCCATTGGCCGCGTTGCTGGAAAACCCGGCGGTGCTCAAGGTTGTCCACGCGTGCAGCGAAGACCTCGAAGTCCTGCTACGCCTGACCGGCAGCCTGCCGGCGCCGCTGTTCGATACGCAGCTGGCTGCCGCTTACCTGAACCTCGGTTTTTCCATGGGCTATTCGCGATTGGTGCAGGAGGTGCTCGGCATCGACCTGCCCAAGGGTGAAACCCGTTCCGACTGGCTGCAACGTCCGCTTTCCGAAACCCAGATCAGCTATGCCGCCGAAGACGCCGTGCATTTGGCTGAAGTTTTCGTAAAGCTGCGTCCAAAGTTGTCTGACGAGAAATACGCCTGGGTCCTGGAAGACGGCGCCGAACTGGTGGCCAACCTGCGCCGCGAGATCGACCCGTATGAGGTCTATCGCGATGCCAAGCTGGCCTGGAAGCTGTCCCGCGCCCAACTCGCCGTTTTGCGTGAGCTCTGCGCCTGGCGCGAAAAGGAAGCCCGGGTCCGCGATCTGCCGCGCAACCGGATTATCCGCGAGCATTCGTTGTGGCCGCTGGCGCGTACGCAACCGGATAACCTCGGCGCCCTGGCGAAAATCGAAGACATGCACCCGCGTACCGTGCGTCAGGACGGCGAGTTTCTGCTTGATCTGATCAAGCGCTCTGGCAGTGTGTCGCCTGATCAATGGCCGCCAGCCGTGCCGGAGCCGTTGCCGGTGGATGCTGCTGCGTTGCTCAAACAAATGAAGGCCATAGGCCAGGCCGAAGCCGAGCGCCTGAACATCGCGCCGGAACTGATGCTGCGCAAGAAAACCCTGGAAGCGCTGCTTAAAAGTGGCTTCCCCAATGGTCCCTACCAATTGCCTGATTCGCTGCGTGGCTGGCGCCGCGAATTGATGGGCCAGGCGCTGCTCGACAGCCTGGCCACCGCCGGAGAACAGCCTTGAAACGTATTTGTTCCATCTATCGCAGCTCGAAGAGAAACGAAATGTACCTGTATGTGCTCAAGAGCGATGCTCTGGAGCGCGTGCCGGAGTCCCTGATGGCAGCCTTCGGCAAGGCCATCCACGCGTTCGACCTGGTGCTGAGCCCCGAGCGCAAACTGTCGCGCGAGGACATCACGGTCGTGCTGGATAACCTCGAAAAACAGGGCTATCACCTGCAAATGCCACCTGCCGAAGACGAGTATATCGAGCACCTGCCGGAAGAGTTGTTGCGTCGCAACGATCCGATGTGAGCGGCAGACAGACTCTGTTCAGCGTGGTTATGAAACACTGATTGATTTTAGCGATTGGCAGCATCGGCGGAGCACTTGCTCCGTCGGCGGCCGTCTGCACCGTTTTTGAAAGGTTTGAAGCATGCGCGTCCTGATTGCTGAACACGACCACCCCGTGTACGCCCAACTGTTGCGCGAGGCGGCACCGGATCTGGAGGTGCTGACCAGCGGTGATTCCGCCGAACTGGCCAGCCAGGCCGCCGATTGCCCGGTGTGGCTCGGCCAGCCTGATTTGCTGGCGACCCTGTTGCGCCAGGGCCATCAACCGCAATGGCTGCAATCGACCTGGGCCGGCATCACGCCGCTGCTGGCCGATGGTTTGCCGAGGGACTATCGGCTGACCCGTGCGGTCGGAATCTTCGGCCAGGTCATGGCCGAGTACGTGCTCACGTATATGCTTGGTCACGAACGTGAAGTACTGGCGCGACTGGTCAGCCAGGTCGAGCGCAAGTGGGACAGTCGCCAGGTCCAGAGCCTGGCGGGACGCAAGGTGTTGATCGTCGGCACCGGTGATATCGGTCAAAGTGTCGCGCAGTTCCTCGTGCCGTTCGGCGTCGAGTTGTATGGCGTTGCCAGCACGGCGCGGGAGCAGGCACCGTTTATCGAGGTCGGTTCACTGGCGGATCTGCCGCGGCTGGTCGGCGAAGTCGATTACGTGGTCAATTTGCTGCCGAACACCGTGGAAACCCACGATATCTACGACGCGGCGCTGTTCAAGCAATTCAAACCGACCGGGTTGTTCATCAACGCCGGACGCGGTGTGGCGGTGGTCGATGCGGATCTGGTGGAAGCCTTGAAGGAAGGTCATCTGGCGGGCGCAGTGATCGACGTGTGCCGTCAGGAGCCCTTGCCCCAGCGTCATCCGTTCTGGACGGCCTGGGGCCTGTTGCTGACCGGCCACAGCTCGGCACCGACTTCGCCGTCGATGATGGTGAAGCTGTTTGTCGAAAACCTGCGGGCGTATCAGGCGGGAGAGGCATTGCGCGGGGAAGTGGATTTCGATCGCGGGTACTAAGGCGCAACGAAAAAAGATCGCAGCCTGCGGCAGCTCCTACAGGGTTATGTGTACACCTGTAGGAGCTGCCGCAGGCTGCGATCTTTTGCTGTTAGAGGGTGAAGTCACCTTCAGCCGCCAACTCACTCAACGGACGACGCGGGCTTGGCTCTTCACGGGCTTGCAGGTAATCCGCCAGGCTCGCCTTGTCCCCCAGCTTGCCCACCGCGACGGCCGCGTGCAGGGCGTAGCCTTCAGGAATGTTCAGCTCTTTGCGGGTCAGCTCCTGGTCGAAGCCGGCCATGCCGTGGGTGTGCCAGCCGCTCAGGCTCGCTTGCAAGGCCAGGTGGCCCCAGGCGGAACCGGTGTCGAAGGTGTGCCACAGGGCCGGGGTTTCTTCGGTGGCGCCAGGCGCGGTGAAGGTGGTTTTCGAAATCACGATCACCAGGGCCGACGCATGTTGAGCCCAGCTGCGGTTGAATTCGTTCAGCAGGCCCAGGTAACGCTCCCAGTTCGGCGTGTCGCGACGTGCGTAAAGGAAACGCCAGGGTTGCGAGTTGTAGGCCGAGGGTGCCCAGCGGGCGGCTTCGAAGAAGCTCAGCAGGGTTTGCTCTGGAATCGTTTCGCCAGTGAAGGCACGGGGCGACCAGCGCTCGGTGAACTGAGGGTGAATGGCGTAATCGGCAACGCGTGGGTTGGCACTCATCAAGAGATTCCTGGCTACGTTTGAAAGTGGGAGCAACGCAAAACCCTACTTGGCGGCGCAAAAACTGACAAGCCCGTTCTACCGACAGTCGCCAATGCTTGGCCCAAGGGGCTACGGGCACTAGACTGGCGGCCTTTTCACCACCTGATGTCGATACTCGAACCATGGCCGCCAAAGTAGAACCGTTCTGGATACGCAAGACCCTCGATCAACTCGATCAAGAGGAATGGGAGTCGCTGTGCGACGGCTGTGGATTGTGCTGCCTGCAAAAGCTTGAAGACGAAGACGACAACAGCGTCTATTACACGCGCATCGCCTGCAAGTTGCTGGATCTGAAAACCTGTCAGTGCAAGGACTATCCTAACCGTCGTGACTCCGTGCCGGACTGTATCCAGCTCACGCCGGGCAAGGCCGACGAATTCAAATGGCTGCCGCCGACCTGCGGCTATCGCCTGGTCAGTGAAGGCAAGGACCTGCCGTTGTGGCATCACCTTGTGTGTGGTGATCGCGATGCCGTTCATCACGAGCGGATTTCCCAGTCCGGGCGCATGCTCGCCGAAGGCAGCGTGCCGGAGGATGACTGGGAAGATTACCTGATTTTCCGCGCAGGCTGACTGCCTGAGGTTCAACGTTTCACGAAGGAGTGTGTATGGCTGTGGGATGGCGGCAGGCGTGGGTCGTTGGATTACTGGCCGTGAATTCGCCCGTATGGGCTGCGAACAAGGTCAATCTGGATTACCACGTGCACCTGCTGCCCCAGAGCGATCAGGCCGAAGTGCGCCTGACGCTCGCCCAGGGCACGGCGGTACGCAGCCTGGATTTCAACCTCGGCGATGGCAGCCACTACAGCGATTTCAAGGCTGACGGCCAATGGCAGATGACCCCCGGCAAAGCGGCGCGCGGTGTGTGGCATCCGGCTGCCGACAAGGCCAGCCTGACCTACCGCGTGAACATCAGCCACGGGCGCAAGAACGGCAGCTTTGACACGCGCATGACGCCAAACTGGGCGTTGATGCGCGGCGACGATCTGGTGCCGGCTGCCAGACTCGATCAACAGGACGGCATCGAACTGGTTGCACGCCTGGAGTTCGAGCTGCCCGGTGGCTGGAAAAGCATTGAAACTGCGTGGCCACGAATCGGCCCGAATAAATTCCGTATCGACAACCCCTCCCGACTGTTCGACCGGCCCACGGGCTGGATGCTCGCTGGCCAGCTCGGCAGCCGCCGTACCCGTCTGGGCGAGACCGAGGTCACCGTCGCCTCGCCGCTGGGGCAGGGCATGCGCCGTATGGATGTGCTGACGCTGCTGACCTTCGTCTGGCCGCAAGTGCAGGCGCTGTATCCGCGACACCCGGGCAAACTGCTGATCGTCGGGGCCAATGACCCAATGTGGCGCGGCAGCCAGTCGGCGCACGAGTCGATCTACCTCAACAGCCGTCTGCCATTGGTCAGCGAAAGCGGCACCAGTGCCCTGGTCCGCGAATTGGCCCAGATGTTCGGGCGGATCAAAGGCACCCAGCGCAGTGACTGGATCAGCGAAGGCTTTGCCGAGTATTACGCCATCGAACTGATGCGCCGGGCCGGCGGCATGAGCGATGAGCGCTACGAGAGCCTGCACGGCAAACTGGTCGGGAGCAGCCAGAAAGTCACCACGCTGCGTGGAGATCAGATCACTACTGTTCAGGTGACCAGGGCGGTGGTGTTGCTGCAGGAGCTGGATCGTGAGATTCGCCTGAAAACCCACAACAAGCGGTCGCTGGATGATGTGCTGCGCGGGGCGATGCGGCAGGGGGTTATCGATACCCAGGCGTTTGTTCAGCTCAGCGAGAGCGTGATCGGTGGTTCTTCAAAGGTACTGAATACCGAGTTGATTCAGTGAGTCCGTCATCGCGAGCAAGCTCGCTCCCACAGTGATTGGAGGTGAACACAAATGTTGTGAACGCCACATAATCCTGGGGGAGCGAGCTTGCTCCGGGCGGCGTTCCGACGATAGGGCCATCAGCCCGGCCGGACAAGCCTGATCAAACCCCGGCTTTGGGCGACTTCAACGAATCATTGCCGGTAACGGTGGCGGTTTTGGTCGCCGCCTCGGCATTGGCCTTCAACTGGCTCAGTTCTTCCCCCGCCCGCTGGATTTTCGCCCGCACGTTGTTCATGTCCTGGCGGCCCTTTTCCAGCAGGCTTTTCGCCGAGCTGTGGCCGGTAATGCCACGGGCCAGGGCCACGCCGCCGATGGCTACCTGGATCAGGCCGAAGATCCCGCCACGTCGCAGCCCCTTGCCCACCATCACCACGCCACCGGCCAGGGAACCGATGCGCTCCCAGCCCTGCACATTCTGCTCGGAAGGGCTCTGGAACGGGGTGGATTCGATACGCTCGACGCGTTTGAGTTCGCTCATGGTCTGTCTCCAGGCTTCAGGGATCGATAGTCAAGCTGACAGCCGGGGCGGGCAGCTCGTTCAATCGGATGTGCGGCGATTAGCGGAATTTTGGCCCGGAGCGGGTATTGAGCCCCTTGGACATGCGGTCGTAGAGCACGACGTTGACCGTGGCGGCCAGGTTCATGCAACCGGTGGTCGGAATGTAGACCACGTCTTCGCACCAGTCGCGAATCTCTTTATCCAGCGATCCGTCTTCCGGGCCGAAGATGTAGAGCGCGCGATCCGGGTGGGTATATTCCGGCAACGGGCGGGCGCCTTCGACCAGTTCCACGGCGACGGGCACACAGTTGAGGGGCAGGATTTTCTTCAGGTCGTCGATGCCGATCAGCGGGATGTCGTAGTGCACGCGCTTGGTATCGGTGACGAAGTCGGCCGCGCGCTCATAGCGCTTGCCGGTGTAGAACACCGACGCCACGCCATAACAGCCAGCGGCGCGCATCACCGAACCGACGTTCTCCGGTGATTTGGGGTTATACAAACCAATGCAGCTGTACCGTTTGTCTGCCACGAGCGGGGTGCCTTTGGGGAAAAAGCGCGATTATACGGGGATTGGGGCGGGGGTGTTCGGTTTGAGATTGGTGGCGAGTGGACGTCCGTCTTCGCGAGCAAGCCCGCTCCCACAGTTGACCGAGGTGTCCGGACGGACGCGATTCAATGTGGGAGCGGGCTTGCTCGCGAGGAGGCCAGTTCAGGTACCGAAGAACTTCAGTCTTCTTTCTTCATCAACCCCGCCAACGCCGCAAACGGGTTGTGCGTGGCCTTCGCGATTTTCGGCGTGCTCAGCGAGCCTTCGTCGAAATACTGCTGGTCGGTATAACGCGAGTGCTCGTTATCGTGGCAGTACAGGCACAACAGCTCCCAGTTCGAGCCGTCCTGCGGGTTGTTGTCGTGGTTGTGGTCGCGGTGGTGCACGGTCAGTTCGCTCAGGCGCTTGCCGGAGAATTCACGGGCGCAACGGCCACAGACGTGCGGGTACATCTTCAGGGCCTTGTCGCGGTAGCCCATTTCCTTGTCGCGCTGGTTGTCGGCGAGGATGCGATCCAGCTTCGAAGTGTTGGTCGGGGTGGACGAACTCATGGGTTCACCTTTGTAGAAAGACTAATGACGGTTATAGGGTGAAGTTTAGCCTAGCCCTTGAGCTTCTCGGCAATCCAGATGGTGTGGCGGGTGCCCTTGTTGCCGTGGGCGAAGACCTGTACTTCCTCGGCCTTGAAACCCGCTTTTTTCAGTTTGTCGGAAAATTGCCGGTCAGCGCTGGCCGACCACACGGCCAGCACGCCTTTTGGTCTCAGGGCCTTGGCGCAGGCGCTCAGGCCGCCGGCGGAGTACAGCCAGCTGTTGGCTTTCTGGGTCAGGCCTTCGGGGCCGTTGTCGACATCGAGCATAATGGCATCGAAGCCTTGGGGCTCGGCCTGCAGGACTTTGGCCACGTCCTCCATGCGAATAACGGTCCGCGGGTCTTGAAGCGGGTTTCCGGCTTTCTCGCCGAGTGGCCCGCGATTCCATTCCACGACGCCAGGCACTAATTCAGCGACCACCACTTCGGCGGTCTTGCCTAGATGCTTGAGCGCCGAAGCGAGGGTGAAGCCCATGCCCAGGCCGCCGATGAGCACTCGTGAATCTGGTCGGCCGGCGACTTTGCGGCACGGGATCTCGGCCAAGGCATCTTCGGAGCCGTGCATGCGCGTGTTCATCAATTGTCCGCCGTCGCCGCCCTGGATCTTGATGACAAAATCCTCGCCGTATTCGAACAGGCACAGGGCGCCGCCGTTTTCAGGGATGGGGGTGGTGTCCAGCAGAACGAAACGTTTCATGGGGCTCACTTGAAGAAAATTGGCAGAACTCGGGAGGGCAAACAGACGCAGTTGGGAGTAGCCTGTTCATGACGACAAGGCCAACGGAGCCATTGATGAAGCGCACCATTCTAACGGTCATTGCCCTGGCCGCGCTCTCGATAACTGCAGTGCAGGCTCAACAGCTGCAATCGATTCCCGTCAGCCCCGCGCCGATGCCCGGTTCGCCCGGTACCGCGACGCCTACACCGTACCCGCAGATCACCCCGGCGCCTTTGCCTAGAGTCGGCCCCGGCAGTAGCGGTCCGCCGTTGGTGCCGATCGAGATGCCGAGCCCGCCGATCAAGGACCAGCCCGTGCCGGGCCTGGAGACCAATCCGCCGAAAGCCAAGTCACCGGGTGGCTAGACCTGCTGCGAAAGCAGTTGGCCGTCGGCCATGCGCAAGCGTTTGGAGAGGGACACGGCGAGGGCGCGGATGATTTTGGCGGCGATTTTCGGTGCGTCGTTGAGCATCTTTTCCAGCGAGTCCTTACCCAGGTTGAGCAACTGGCAGTTGCTCGCGGCCACGCAACTGGCCGAGCGCCGTTCGCCATCCAGCACGGCCATTTCACCGAATGAGCGGCCGCTGCGTAACGTGGCGATGGTGACTCGCTGCCCGTCAGCGTTGGTTTTTTGCACCGCCACCTGACCGGTGTGGATGATGCACATGAAACTGCCGGCATCACCCTCCTGGAAAATCTCCTCGCCCTGGGCAATGGTGCTGATACTGAAATAGCCCGAAGCCGCGGCGAAGTCCGCCGGCAGCAGTTGATTGAACAGGCCGCAATCCATCAGCCAGTCGCGAATTTCGTTGTTCAGAAAGGTTGGTTCAGACATGTCGTCACGGTCTTTTTTGTAGTGTCTGTTGTTCCGGGGTTGAGCCGTTCTTATGGAGATATGCAGTGTATCGGCCTGTCTTGTGCGGAATTAAGACCGGTTCGTCGGCCCAAGTTCCTCAGGCAATGCCTAGAACCTTGAACAAAAATGCATATTCGAGTGCTACGTCACGCAATCCCTGGTATCGACCGCTCATCCCGCCATGCCCGGCACCCAGTTTAGTCTTGAGCAGCAGGGGATTGCTGTCGGTCTTGGTTGCGCGCAATTTCGCCACCCACTTGGCCGCTTCCCAGTACTGCACGCGGCTGTCGTTGTAGCCAGCGATCACCAGGGTCGCCGGATAAGCTTGCGCGGTGACGTTTTCGTACGGGGCGTAGGCCTTGATCCGATCATGGACGTCCGGTTCTTCAGGGTTGCCCCACTCGTCGTACTCCGTCACGGTCAAGGGCAGGTCAGGATCGAGCATGGTGTTGAGTACGTCGACGAACGGCACTTCGGCGATGGCGGCGCCAAACAGCTGCGGCCGTTGGTTGAGCACCGCGCCGATCAGCAAGCCACCGGCGCTGCCTCCACTGATCGCCAACTGCGCTGCAGTGGTGAAGCCTTGGGCGATCAGGTGTTCGGCGCAGGCGATAAAGTCGCTGAAGGTGTTGTGCTTGTGCTCCTGCTTGCCGGCGCGATACCAGGCTTCCCCCAGTTCGCCGCCGCCACGTACGTGGGCAATGGCAAACGCCATGCCGCGATCCAACAGGCTCAGGCGCGCATGGGAAAACCATGGGTCGAGGCTTTCGCCGTAAGCACCATAACCGTAGAGGTACAGCGGCACGGGTTTGCCCAGGTCTGCGCGTTTGATCACCAGGCTGATGGGCACTTGCGTGCCGTCTGGCGCGGTGGCCCACAGGCGCTGGCTGATGTAGGCGTCGGCATCGAACGGGCCGAGCACCGGGGTTTGCTTGAGGACTTTCTGCTCGCCGGTCGCCAGTTCAAGCTGACGGATTTGCGCCGGACGGTTCAACGCTTCGTAGCGCAGGCGAATACGGTCGCTTTCGAACTCCAGGCTGTTTTGCACATGCAGGCTGTAGGCCGCATCCGGCAGTTGCACGCGATATGGCGCCCGGCCTTGTGGGTGAACTTCAATGACCGGCAAGCCGCCAACCCGCAGGCTCAGGGTCATGGCCCCGGTGTTCAGGCTGATCCCGTCGATCATCACCGTGTCGCTGTGGGGGATCAGGTTCTGCCAGTCGGCTTCGGTGGGCGCGGCTCCGGTATCGGCGGCGGTGTACAAGGCGAAATTGATGCCGTCACGGTTGCTGCGAATGAACCAGGTCCATTGGCCGTCTTGTACGCCGTGGTCGACGTCGTACTCATGATCCTCGACCCGTGGCGCGATGCAGGTAAAAGCGTGCTGCGGCTGGTTGGCGTCGAGGACCCAGGCTTCGCTGGTGGTCTTGCTGCCCACGGACAGCAGCAATTGCTGCTCGGAGCTTGAACGATAGCAATGCATGAAGAAGCGCCCGTCCGGCTCATGGAACACTTCTTCGGCCGCCGTGCCGTCCAGGCGATAGCGATACAGCTTGTGCGGACGATGGGTGTCGTCCAGCTCGCCGAAGAACAGCGTCAGGCTGTCGTTGGCCCAGGTCATGCTGCCGTCGCAGTCCTGGAATTCCAGTTCACTGACACGACCATCGGACAATTCCTTCACGAACAGCGTGTAAATCTCATCGCCCGTGGAGTCGATGCTGTAGGCCAGGCGCTGATGGTCCGGGCTGATGCTGAACGCACCCAGGGAAAAGAAGCCGCCCTTGGCCAGTTCGTTGGGGTCCAGCAGCAGTTGTTCGCGGCTTTCGTCGAGGGTCAGGCTGTCATCGGCCGGGCGCGGGCAGCGGTAGTGCCGGGCGTACTCATCGCCCGCCGTGGTGCGGGTGTAGTAAAGATACGGTCCCCACGGCGAGGGCAGGGACAGATCGGTCTCGAGAATCCGCCCCTTGATTTCCTCGAAAAGGGTTTCGCGCAATCCGGCCTGGTCGGCGGTTTGCGCCTCCTGATAGCTGTTTTCGGCTTTCAGATAGTCGAGTACTGCCTCGGTGTCGCGCTCTTGCAGCCAGGCATACGGATCGGAGCCTTCAGCCTTGCGGGCAATCGGAGCGTCGTGAATGGTGGCGGATAGGGGCATGAAGGGCTCTCGAACAGTGTACGGAATAGGGGCTTGGCAACCTGGATAGCACCCGACAGTCAGGCATTGATGCAGCCTGACGGGCGAAAAGCCGTTATCATAAGCGCCTCTTTGCCTGCCTTGCCATGGACACCATGACCGAGAACGACTATCTGATCGCTTGGGGCCTCTACGCCTTCGCCGCTTTGGGCTGCCTGTTGGTGTGGATGCGCTTGACCCGCTGGATGTGGCGTTGGCTGCGCGAGCCGCTGCGGCTGGCGATGGCCGTGCTGCTGTTCAGCCCGACCATCATCGACCCGGTGAAGGACAAAGTCGCACCGGCTGTCGCCATTACCGCACTCGACCTGCTGTTCAAGGTCGGCAACAACGCCTGGCGGGCGATTTCCGATCTGTTCATGTACAGCATGATCGCGTTCGGCCTCTATCTGGTGCTGGTGGCGATCCGTTTCCCTATCGAACGCGCCTCCAACGCCCGCAAGGAACGTGAGGCCGCCACCAAAGCCGCCGCCCGTGCCGATGAGCCCGAGGACGATCAACCGTTTGGCGGTGCCGGCGATGATCGTTACGGTCGTCCGCCTGTGCCGAGCAGCCCTCAGCGGATGCGAGTCGAACCCCGTCTGTAACCTTGCCCCTGCGATTGAGCGAGAGTCCGAGCATGTGTGAGTTATTGGGCATGAGCGCCAATGTCCCGACCGATATCGTGTTCAGCTTCACCGGGCTGATGCAGCGCGGCGGGCGTACCGGCCCGCACCGCGATGGCTGGGGCATCGCCTTCTATGAAGGCCGTGGGCTGCGGCTGTTCCAGGACCCGGCTGCGAGCAGCGAGTCGGAAGTTGCGAACCTGGTGCAGCGCTATCCGATCAAGAGCGAAGTGGTGATCGGGCACATCCGCCAGGCCAATGTCGGCAAGGTCTGCCTGTCCAACACGCATCCGTTCGTTCGTGAGCTGTGGGGGCGCAATTGGTGTTTCGCCCATAACGGCCAGTTGGCGGACTTCCAGCCAGTGGCCAGTTTCTATCGCCCGGTCGGCGATACCGACAGCGAAGCGGCTTTCTGTGATTTGCTCAACCGTGTGCGTGCGGCGTTTCCCGAGCCGGTCGAGGTCGAAGCCTTGCTGCCTGACTTGGTGGCCGCTTGCGCCGAGTACCGCAGCAAAGGCGTGTTCAACTGCCTGCTCAGCGACGGCGACTGGCTGTTCTGCTATTGCTCGACCAAGCTGGCACAAATCACCCGTCGCGCACCGTTTGGCCCGGCGCGCTTGAAAGATGTCGACGTGATCGTCGATTTTCAGGCCGAAACCACGCCAAACGATGTGGTGACCGTCATCGCCACCGAACCCCTGACCGAAAACGAAACCTGGACCCGTTACGAACCGGGTCAATGGAGCCTGTGGCGACGCGGCGAATGCGTCAGCCAGGGCCAGACCGAATAAGGACTCCTTGCATGTTGCTCAGTTATCTACGGCTGGTGTTGTTCGCGGCGGGCCTGTTGATCGGTGTCCAGGTGCCGGGCTTCATCAGCGATTATGCCAAACGGGTCGAGGCGCACCTGATCGAGGCGCAGACCAGCCTGAGCGGCTTCCAGAACACCGCCAATCAGTTCTTCAAGGGGGACATGCAAGCCTTGGTGGCCCACTACCGCGCGAGCGAAGACCCGATATTTCGCAGTGACGCCGACAGCCTGAGCAACCTGCTGACTCGTCAACTGGCGCTGGACAAGCAATTCCAGGCGATGCAGGGCCCGTGGTACATCCGCTTCCTGCAGGTGATGCTGGCTGCCGATCCGGATATCCGCAAGGAAACCTGGAATGGCTACAGCTACCAGATCCTGTTGACGCCCGAAGCGATGGTCTGGGGTATGAGCGGCGCGTTGCTGCTGTCGTTCGGGATCGAGTGCCTGTTCCGGCTGATTGACTGGGTGGTGTTGGGCGGTAAGCGTCTGCGCCAGAGCCGGCCGATCGAAGAGCGGGATTTGCGCGGCTTGTAACACCCTTGAGCGTCAAGGAGCCGGCAAGCCGGCTCCTTGTTTGATTACCAATCTATCGAATAGGTCATGCTCAAGGTACGCCCTTCGGCGTTGGGGTAGGGCGCTCTGGCGTTGGCCTGGGCGAACAGGTTGACGTATGTGCGGTCGGTCAGGTTGTACACCCCGCCTTCCAGGCGACCGACCGGCAAGTCCACGGAGCCGAGCAGGTCCACCAGCGTATAGCCTTCGATGTCGCGCCCGTTGTTGTCCTTGGCGGCGGCGTCGTAACTGGCCAGGTGCATGCCTTGCAGACGCAGGGAGTAGTCGTCTTCGGTGTAGCCGACGAACAGCGTGGTCTTGGCCGGAGAAATGCGTGTCGCCGGCAGATCGATCCATTTGCCGTTCTGCTGGGTTTCGCCTTTGGCCCAGGCATAGGTGCCACCCACCGACCAGTGATCGGTAGCGCGGTAGGTCAGGCTGTTTTCGATGCCGCGAACCCGCTCCTTCTGGTTGATCAGACGCAAGACACGTTCATTGGCATCGTAGAACTGAGTCACGTCCGAGGTGTTTTCATAGACGGTGACGTCGGCCTGCCACTGGTCCCAGTCACCGCGCCAACCCAGCTCGTAGCTATCGACCTTGATGGCCTGGGCGTTGAGGCTCTGGATGTCGAAGGTGCTGTTCACGTCACGCAAGAAGCGCTGGATGTCCGGCAGCGAAAACCCCTGGCTGTAATTGGCGAAGACGTCCTGATGTTCACTCAGGTGATAGACCGCGCCCAGGTTATAGAGCGTGGCATCGTATTTGAGGGTGTCACCGGGCAGGATGGCGCGTACGCCGGTCTGGACGATCTGACCGTAGGCGATGCTGTCGGAGACATCGCTTTCGATCCATTCGCGGCGCACGCCGCCACGCAAGGTCCAGTCTCCGATGTCCCAGGACATCTGCCCGAACAGCGCCTTGGTGGTGGTTTCGATATCCGGGCCCAACTCGTAAGTGGTGCCGGTCTTGGTGTAGGTCAGCCCATTGAGGGTGTATTGGTCACCGCGCTGGCGGGACCGTTCGTGATCATAGTCGGCGCCCCAGACCAGGTTGCCCGTGGCGCTGCCGATGGCCGGCAACGGCGTGTCGATGGCTGCACGCAGGCCGTACACATCCTGCACGCTGTTGTTGTCGGAGATCCCGGCCTTGCCCCGCGACAGGTCCGGAAAGAACAGCGCGTCGGCCCGGCGCCAGTAGCTTTCCACTTGCAGGCCCTGGCCGTAGAAGTCGTTGTCGGTGTAGTTGAGGTTGGCCGCCTGGTTATGGGTGTAGGGCTGGTCGTCGAGTTTCAGTCCTTTGACCGCCACGGCCTCTTGCCGGTTGTTCGGGTCTTTTGTGTAGCCGGTGTCCTGCTGGTCCTTGTAGTCCTGCAGCGACAGGCTGAGTTTTTTGTCGGCATCCAGTTCGTAACCGAAACGACCTTGCAGGTCATAGGTGTCGGTGTCCATGTTGCTGCCCTGGGACGTGTCCTGAGGGATGCGATTGCCGTTGCCGTCGTACTGATCGTTGCGCTGGGTCAGGTCGGCGGACACATACCAGTCCAGGGCATCCTTGCGCCCGGTCGCACTCTGAAAGGCCTCGTAGGCGAAACCCTTGCTGTTGAGGTTGTTGCCGGTGGTCAGGCCCAGTTTACTGCTGTAGGCGAGGTCCTGACCCTGATTGCGCTTGGTGATGATGTTGATGATACCGCCGGAAGCACCGGCGCCATAAATGCTGCTGGCGCCGGAAACCACCTCGATACGTTCGATACTGGCCGGTGCGATGCTGTTGAGCTGGCGGAAGTTGTCACGCGTGGCGTTCTGCGACACGCCGTCGATCAACACCAGCATGTTGCGCCCGCGCAGGGTCTGGCCGAAGTTGCTCATCCCGCCGCTGGACGGCGCCAGGCCGGGAACCAGTTGCCCCAGGATGTCGGAGACCCGACGCCCGGCGCCACTCTGTTGGCGGATCTGTTGTTCGTCGATCACCTGGACCGAGCCTGGAATCGAGGCAATGGTCGCTTCACTGCGCGTCGCGGAAACGACGGTGGCCTGCATGTTTAAGGTGCCGGGTTGCTGGTCGGTGTCTTCGGCCCAGGCCTGGGCGCCGACGGAGCCGAGCAACGGAATCAACAGGGAAAGTTTGGTTCGGGTCATGAGGTGGTCTTTTTTTAGTCGTGATAAGTGTGGGCAGATACGATTGCGGGGGCAGGTGTGGAGCTGAAAGAGCGCACCCAGCGGATCCCGATGGCGGCCAGTGCGTAGGTCAACGCTACCAACCAGAAACTGTGGGCCAGCCCGACCAGCCCCATGCCGATCCCGCCGAGGACGGCACCGAGCAGAGCGCCAGCCTTGGCCGCGCTGTTGCCCAGGCCGAGGGCAAAACCCTGCTGGCTTGAAGACACGGTGTTGGCGATCAGCGCATAGGCGACGGGGAGCAGTGCGCCTTGCCAGATGCCCCAGACCAACCGGCTGACGAGAAAACCCAGCCATTCGCTGGCCAGTGCCGTGGCCGCGAGCGTCAGGGCGCAGAGCCAGGCAACGCCTTCGATGACGCGCAAGGTGTAAGCCGGCTGCCAGCGGTCGAACAGACGCCCCCACAGCGGTGCGGAGATGGCCAGGGTCGCGGCGCTCGCCGCGTAAGTAGCGCCAATCAGCCAGCCCGGCGCGCGCAGAATGTCGGCGACGTACAGCGCGTAGAAGGGTTGCGGCATCATCTTCGCGGTTTGAATCAACACGATCACCAACAGGATTCCACTGAGCCAGCCTTTAGGCAGGGCCACAGGGGCAACCGGTTTCTTCGTCGAGGCACGCGCCTTGTCGGCCGGCAGGAAAAAGCTCCCCAGTGCACACACCAGGCAAATCGCCGACGCGCCATAACAGAGCAGGGCAAACCCCGAGATGTCCATCAGCCAGCCACCCAGTACCGGGCCGATCAGCGAGCCGACGGCGGTTGCCGACTGCAGGCGGGCCAGGGTGTGACCGCGCCGGGAGCTGTCGCAACAGGTCAGGGCATAGGCTTGCGCGGCGGCGAGAAAACCGGCCAATGCGCCTTGCATCACGCGAATGCCCACCAGCAGCCACGGGTCGAGGGTAATCGCCGCCAGCCCCTGGCACAGCGCAAGTGCCAGCAACGCCCGAACGATCATCGGCTTGTGTCCGGTGCGATCACCCAACCGTCCCCACGCTGGCGTCAGCAGCATGGCCGCCAGCATCGGGCCGGCATACACCAGCGCCGATAGCAGTGCGGTGTAGCCGGCGCCCTCTGGTCCAAGCAGATGCTGGATCTGCAAGGGCCAGAACGGGCCGCTCATTTCCATGGCGCCCATGGAGACAAACTGGATGACGATCAGCAGTCGTAATGCACGACCATCAGCGAGCATTGGCGTTGGTTCGCAGCGGATTACTCAGGCGTCCGACGATGTCGGCGTGGCTGTCGTGCAAGCGCATGCGCATGAACGATTTGGCCGGCCAATCCTGTTCCAGCAGGGCGTGACGCTCGCTTTCCCAGCGCGCCGGTTCGACGTGCTCGCGCACGTTCTCGAAGCACTGTTCAACGTGCATGGCCAAGCGATCCCAAAGGCTGTTTTCCGGCACATTCCAGTGGCGGGCGCAGAGCAACGTCAACTCACCGAGGTGGCACATGAACGTGGTGTGCAGGAGCTTGTCGCGGACAAAACCGGCGTCGTCGAACAGGGTCATTTTCGGATCGTGCAGCTGGATATCCAGACCCTTGGCGTGCAGGGTTTTGCGATCAATGCGAATGTCGCCGAAGTCTCGCAGCAGCAGCCGATTCAACTGCCCGTCAGCACCCATCACCATGAAGCTGTTTTGCTGGTGCGCTTCGAACGCCACGCCATACATCAGGTAGATGCCCAGCAGGCTCGGGACGGCAATCGACAGGTAATCATCGAAGAACGCCAGCATGGTCTCGCTGTCGTCACGGCCCTGAGCCAGTTGCACCCAGTCACGCAGCAACGGTTGTTCGAATTCGTTGACGGCGAACAGGCTGCCGACCGGCACGGCCAGTTCGCCTTCTTGCAGCAGGGTCAGCGGGTTGTCGCGGTACAACACGGCGGCATGCCGGGACCGTTCGTCATTGGCCGGTTGTGGCGCGTAATGAACGCCGATGCGCTCCGGCACGATGTTCAACAGGCGTTGAATCTGCGGTTCATGATCGAGAATCTGCAATATCAGTTGGCTGATGCGCGGTCCCATCCGGGCCGAGCGCGGCGATACGGTGCGCTGTACGCTGGTCAGTCGCAAGGCCACCGGCAGTTTGACCATCGGCGCAACGCGGCTGGCCTCAGGTACGACCGTGCGGAAGGACATGGTCGGGTGGCCGGTGAAGGCAACGATGTCGGTGACGATCAGCAGGTTGTCGGCGATCTCGCCGGCAAACGAATTGGACAGTTCTTGATTGACTTGCCATGGGTGCGACGGCAGCGGGAGATAGTCCGCTGCCTCCAGGCCCCGTTGCTGCAAATGGTGCTGCAATTGTTCAGCGGCCTGCGGGAAGTGGCCCTGCCACCAGTCCCAGTAATCGGCGGTGCCGGCCAGTGACTCGACGTGTGCGTACTGACGGTGCAGGGCGCACAGCAGAATCGGAAAACTCGCTTCGAATTCCGGCGAGAACGCGATGACCTGTGCAGCGCTCAAGCCCAGTTTGGTCTTGTAGTTCGGATGCCAGGGGTGGCCGAGCGTGCCCCACTGTTCGAGCAATGACGTCGGGTTCTGATGGTCGGGGCTGGCTTTGAGCCAAGCGAGTAAGTTGTCGTCGTGCTCGGTGTCGATCTGCTCTCTCAGGCGCTCGGTCCATCCATGGTGGAACGCCAGGCACAGGGTGTCGTTGCTGTAGCTATCGTCCAGTTCGCGGGCCAGACGTTCCAGTACCTGCGGGGAGGCGGGCGGGTTGAGCTGAGTGCCGAGGTGAGCGAGCAGTTCGCTGGGCAACTGGATTTTGTGGGGCAGGCTGTCGGGGGTGTGCAGGACGATGCTGCCGCGAACGTCCCAACTGTTCATTCTTCCGCTCGACAGGTGATCGAAGCAAAGCCGCGCACCGTCGCCAAGCGGCAACCAGCAACGGCTGTTGTCGTCGTATTCGCAGGCGTCAGGGTTGATCAGGCCTTCGCGAAACAGCGCCTGGATCAGGCGTTGGAAGCTGCGCTGCGCGGCGGGCTCCAGGGCATTGCTCAAATGGTCGAGGGTGATGCGTTGGGACTGGAAGGCCGGAGTGCCGAGAGCTTCGCTCCAGTTTGAGAGCAATTGCTGCTGTTTTTGCGTGTAAGCGCGCATCGAGTCCGACTCCTTCTGGACAGTGATTTAGCTAAGTGCGCGCAGAGAATACATTTTCAAAATATTAATGCAAATGATAGCAATTACTACTTATGACATTAGGGGTCGCCTTTTCAGGGGCTGGCCAGGGGTTTGCTCAAGACCATGTAGCGCTCTCCCACCTTTCGCGCATATTCCTCCAGCACTTGCTGACACAACGTCACAATCTCCTCGACCCATTCCACGCCCACTCGCCACGACACCACCACCTGCAGGTCGGGTGGTCGCTGATCGATGTCCAGCAGGGTCAGTTCACCCCGTGCCAGCTCTTCGGCCACCAGCACCGGAGGCAACGCGCCGATGCCAAAGCCGTCGCGCAGCAGCCGGGTAATCGCCGACACCGAGTTCACACAATTCAGCCGTGGCGCCGTCACGCCATTGGCCTGCATCAGGGCGAGCACTTGCTGATGCGGGTGAGAGTTTTTCGAGTAGGTAATGATCCGCTCTTTCGCCAGATCGGCGACGCCTGAATACTCACGGTTGTACAGGGAGTTGCTGGCGGCAATCCAGCCCATCGGGTGGCTCGCCAGTTCCAGGCTGCGCACGCTTTCCTGGCGCAGCAGGTCGGTTTGCAGGATCACATCGAGGAAGCCTTTTTGCAGCTGATCGCAGAGGTTGAGCGAGGTATCGGCCACCAGTTCGATTTCCACCAGTGGGTAGTGATCGGTCATCTGCGCCACCAGCGGGCTGAGCCAGGTGTGGATCACTGTGTCCATCACGCCGATGCGCACCCGTCCGGCCTTGCTCGAGCGGGTCTCGATCGACTGCTTGAGTGCCTGCATGGTGTCCATCATCTGCTCGGCGTAATCGAGCACCTTGAGGCCTTCGGGCGTCAGGCTTACGCCGCGTGAATCCCGCAGAAACAGCTTTACCCCGAGCTCGCCTTCAAGCACTGCGATGCGGCTGGAAATCGAGGCCTGGGTGGTGAAGAGCTTGTCGGCGGTCAGGCGAAAACTCTTGAGTCGGGCGACCCAGACGAAGGTCTCGAGAAACTTCAGGTTCATGGGATAAAGATTTCTTATGTCTAAGGCGGGTTTTTATTAGTTGGACGCAGCAGGGGCACGCGTCCAAAAATCGGCGCATCCGGTTCCCACGATAGGCGTCGTCGGGGCTCAGAACAATACCAATAAAATCAGCGCGGAGATTTGCCATGAGTGCGCCCGACACCCCCTTCATTCCGAAAGCCTCGGCCCGCCCGGGACCTTTCGACTGGTATCGCAACATCAATCAGCAGGAACGCCGCACCTTCTGGAGCTGCAAGATCGGCTATGGCCTGGACGGCATGGACACCCAGATGCTCAGCTTCGTGGTGCCGACCCTGATTGCCATGTGGGGCATCACCACCGGCCAGGCCGGGCTGATTCACACCAGCACGCTGATCGCTTCGGCCATCGGTGGCTGGGTGGCGGGGATTCTGTCCGACCGCATCGGTCGTGTGCGCACCTTGCAACTGACCGTGCTGTGGTTTGCCTTCTTCACCTTCCTCTGCGGCTTTGCCCAGAGCTATGAGCAACTGCTGATTGCCCGCACGTTGATGGGATTCGGTTTCGGCGGCGAGTGGACGGCCGGAGCGGTGCTGATCGGCGAAGTGATTCGTGCCCAGGACCGTGGCAAGGCGGTGGGCATGGTGCAGTCCGGCTGGGCGCTGGGTTGGGGGCTGACCGCGATTCTATATGCGCTACTGTTCTCGGTATTGCCACCGGAAGACGCCTGGCGCGCGCTGTTCATCCTTGGCATCGTGCCGGCGATTTTCGTGATCTTCGTTCGCCGACTGGTGAAAGACCCGGAAATCTACCGTGAGGCCAAGGCTAAACAGGAGCCGAGCAATCCGTCGAAGTTCTACGAGATCTTCGCCCCCGGCATGCTGTTCACCACGATTCGCGCTTCGTTGCTGACCACCGGCGCGCTGGGTGGCTACTACGCGATCACGTCCTGGTTGCCGACTTTCCTGAAAAACGAGCGCGGTTTGAGCGTACTCGGCACAGGCGGTTATCTGGCAATGGTGATCGTCGGGTCCTACGTCGGTTATGTCATCAGCGCCTATTTGACCGACATCCTCGGACGCAAAAAGAACTTCATCCTGTTCGCCGTGGGCTCGTTCACCATTGTCTTGCTGTACACCCAACTGCCGGTCAGCAATGGCGTGATGCTGTGGCTGGGCTTTCCGCTGGGCTTCTTCGCCTCGGGGATTTTCAGCGGCATGGGCGCATTCCTGACCGAGTTGTTCCCTACACGCATTCGCGGTTCGGGCCAGGGTTTCTGCTACAACATCGGCCGGGCGCTGGCGGCGTTGTTTCCGCTGCTGATCGGCCTGCTCAGCCAGACCGTGCCACTGAGTGTAGGCATCGGTGCCTTTGCGGCGGTTTCCTACGGGGTGGTGATCCTCGCGGCCCTGAGCCTGCCGGAAACCCGTGGCAAGCAACTCGACGCCCAGTAACTGATAACCTGCGGGGCTGTCTTATAGATATGTCCCACAGCTGAAAAGAATAAAGCCTACAGGAGTGTTCAGTGTGAGCCGCCTGCTATTGAACTGCGACATCGGCGAGAGTTTCGGCAGCTGGACCATGGGTCTGGACGCGGAAATCATGCCCTTCATCGATTGCGCCAACATCGCCTGCGGTTTTCACGCCGGCGACCCGAGCATCATGCGCAAGACTGTCAGCCTGGCCCTCGGCCACGGTGTGCAAGTTGGTGCGCATCCGGCCTATCAGGACCTGGTGGGGTTCGGCCGTCGCTCCATGGCCTATGCCACCCAGGAACTTCAAGACATCCTGCATTACCAGATCGGCGCCCTCGACGGTATCTGCCGGGCCCAGGGCGGGCGGGTCAGCTATGTCAAACCCCATGGCGCGATGTACAACGACATGATGGCCAACCCGACACTGCTGCGCGCTGTGCTGCAAGCGGTAGCGTCCTATGACCGCAACCTGCCGTTGATGTTGATGGCCACCCGCGACAACAGCGCCGCCCAACAACTGGGCGATGAATACGGCGTGACCCTGTGGTTCGAGGCCTTTGCCGACCGTGCTTATGACAGCGCCGGCAGGCTGGTGTCACGACAACTGCCGGGAGCGGTGCATCACGACCCGGAAACAATCATCGGGCAGGCACTGACCATCGCCCGTGGCGATCCGCTCACCGCCAGTGACGGCAGTGCCCTGCATTTGCAGGCCAATACCCTGTGCGTGCACGGCGACAACGCCAGTTCGGTCGCTGCCGTGCAACGTATCCGTGAAGCCTTGAACCGGCAGAGCGCGTCATGAAGCTGCGGGTAGAGGTTGTGGCGCTGGATTGCCTGATGGTGCGCCTGTTCGATGAAATTGCCGAAACCAACATGCCGTGGATGCTGGCGGCCAGTGAAAGTCTGCGCGCGGCATTCGCCGGGCATCTGATCGATCTGGTGCCGTCCTACACCACCTTGATGGTGCATTACGACTTGAACGCACTGAGTCCCGCCCAGGCCCGCGAGTTGATTGCCCTGGCACTGATCGATCTGTCGCCCAATGCGCGTACGCGCGGTACCTGCCATGTGTTGCCGGTGTGGTACGACTTGAGTGTCGGGCCGGAGCTGAGCCTGTTGTCGCAACGCAGCGGATTGGCGGTGGAGGAGGTGATCCGTCGTCACTGCGAGCGTGAGTACCAGGTGTTTGCCCTGGGCTTTGCGCCGGGCTTCGCCTTCATGGGGTTGGTGGAGGAGGTGCTCGCCGCGCCGCGTCTGAACACGCCACGCAAGAAAGTCGCCGCCGGCAGTGTCGGCATCGCCGAACGACAAACGGCGGCCTACCCGGTGGTGTCGCCGGGGGGCTGGAATTTGATCGGCCGCACGCCGACCAAATTGTTCGATCGCAACCGTGACGGCTACAGCTTGATGCAACCCGGTGACACCGTAAGGTTCGAAGCGGTCGGCCATGCCGAATTCATTAACCTGGGCGGTGACGATACGCCGCTGGAGGCCCAGGCATGAGCCGTCTGATGATTGAAGCGAGTACGGCGCTGTGCCTGTTGCAGGATGCCGGCCGATTCGGCGTGCGGCATCTGGGCGTGACCCAGGGCGGAGCGGCCGATTGGCGTTCGATGTCTTGGGCCAACTGGCTGTTGGGCAACGGACTGGATGCGTCGGTGATCGAAATCACCCTCGGCGGGTTCACCGTCGTTGCCGAGGATGATTGCGTACTGGCGCTGGCCGGAGCGGATTTGGGTGCGCAGGTGGATGGCGAGGCGCTGGCGCCTTGGCGCAGTTTCAGGTTGCACAAAGGTCAGCGTTTGCAATTCACCCGGCCGCTACTCGGTGCCCGGGCCTATCTGGCGGCGCCGGGTGGGTTTGATGCACCGAAAGTGCTGGGCAGCAGCGCGACGGTGGTGCGTGAGGAACTCGGCGGCCTGGACGGAATGGGCCATGCGCTGGGTAAAGGCGCGTCCTTGAGCTACTCGGGGAACTCGCTGGTATTGCTCCGGGAGTTGCCGGGCCAATGGGTGCCGGATTTCACCGGTGAGCCATTGCTGGATCTGGTGCTCGGTGCGCAGATTGGCGAGTTTGGCGGGCAGAGCCTGTTCGATGCGTTCAACAGCGTGTGGAGCATCGACAGCCGAGCCGACCGGATGGGCATTCGCCTGTTGGGCACGGCGCTGCAGTACCAGGGCCAACCGATGATTTCCGAAGGTATTCCGTTGGGGGCAGTCCAGGTGCCGCCCGACGGGCAGCCGATTGTGTTGCTCAACGATCGACAGACCATTGGCGGTTATCCGCGATTGGGAGCGTTGACGCCGTTGGCGCTGGCGAGGCTGGCGCAGTGTTTGCCGGGGGCGAAGGTGCGGTTGCGGCCGGTGGTGCAGGAAATGGCGCATCGCGAACAGGTCGAGTACTTGCAGCGTTTCACTCACCGCTAAAAGCTTCGTCGGATCGCCGCCCGGAGCAAGCCCGCTCCCACATTTTATCTGTGTCGTGCACAAAACCAATGTGGGAGCGGGCTTGCTCGCGAAGAGGCCTTCACAGGCGACGAATTTCTACTTGGACAAAAACCGCATCCCTTCCTCCAACCCCCGAAGGGTCAGCGGATACATCTGGTCCTCGATCAAATCCCGCACGATATTGGTCGACGAGGTATAGCCCCAGGTGTCCTTCGGATACGGGTTGATCCAGATGAGCTTCTTGTACTTCTCCTTGAACCGCTGCATCCACACGTAACCGGCTTCTTCGTTCCAGTGCTCGACGCTGCCGCCCGCCTGGGTGATTTCATAGGGCGCCATGGCGGCGTCACCGATAAAGATCACTTTGTAGTCGGCACCGTACTTGTGCAGCAGGTCCATGGTCGACGTGCGCTCGGAGGTGCGGCGCATGTTGTTCTTCCACACCGATTCATAAATGAAGTTGTGGAAGTAGAAGTACTCCAGATGCTTGAACTCGGTCTTGCAGGCCGAGAACAGCTCCTCGCAAATCTTCACATGGGCGTCCATCGAGCCGCCGATGTCGAACAGCAGCAATAGCTTGACGGTATTGCGCCGCTCCGGTCGCATCTGGATGTTCAGCAGGCCGGCATCCTTGGCGGTGTGGTCGATGGTGCCATCGATATCGAGTTCTTCCGCCGCGCCCTGACGGGCGAATTTGCGCAAGCGACGCAGCGCGACCTTGATGTTGCGCGTACCCAGCTCAACCGAGTCGTCGAGGTTCTTGTATTCGCGCTGGTCCCAGACCTTGGCCGCCTTGCCCTGGCGTTTGCCGGCATCACCGACCCGAATGCCTTCCGGGTTGAAACCGCCGGAGCCGAACGGGCTGGTGCCACCGGTGCCAATCCACTTGTTGCCACCGGCGTGGCGTTCCTTCTGTTCTTCGAGGCGTTTCTTGAACTCTTCGATCAGCTTGTCCAGGCCACCGAGGGACTGGATTGCCGCCCGCTCTTCGTCGGTCAGCGAACGCTCGAATTCCTTGCGCAGCCAGTCTTCCGGGATCAGTGCCTGCAGGTGGTCGTCGAGCTTTTCCAGGCCATTGAAGTAGGCGCCGAAGGCCCGGTCGAACTTGTCGAAATGCCGTTCGTCCTTCACCAGGATCGCCCGGGACAGGTAATAGAACTCGTCCATGTCGGCGAAGGTCACGCGCTGTTTCAGCGCGTTGATCAGGTCCAGCAGCTCGCGCACCGAGACCGGCACCTTGGCTGCGCGCATTTCATTGAACAGGTTGAGCAGCATGGCATCAGCCTCTTAGCGGGTGCCGCGACGGCTCATGAACGCCAGACGCTCCAGCAGTTGCACGTCCTGTTCGTTCTTGACCAGCGCACCGGCCAGCGGCGGGATAGCCTTGGTCGGATCGCGCTCGCGCAGCACCGCTTCGCCGATGTTGTCGGCCATCAGCAGCTTGAGCCAGTCCACGAGCTCGGAGGTCGAAGGTTTCTTCTTCAGGCCCGGCACCTTGCGCACGTCGAAGAACACGTCCAGCGCTTCGCTGACCAGGTCTTTCTTGATGTCCGGGTAGTGCACATCGACGATCTTTTGCAGGGTGGTGCGGTCGGGGAAAGCGATGTAGTGGAAGAAGCAGCGGCGCAGGAAGGCGTCGGGCAGCTCTTTTTCGTTGTTGGAGGTAATGATGATGATCGGACGTTTCTTGGCCTTGATGGTTTCGTCGATCTCGTAAACGTAGAACTCCATCTTGTCGAGTTCTTGCAGCAAGTCGTTGGGGAACTCGATGTCGGCCTTGTCGATTTCGTCGATCAGCAGGATCACCCGCTCTTCGGATTCGAAGGCTTCCCAGAGCTTGCCCTTTTTCAGGTAGTTGCGTACGTCGTGGACTTTTTCGTTGCCCAGTTGCGAGTCGCGCAGGCGGCTGACCGCGTCGTACTCGTACAGGCCCTGGTGGGCCTTGGTGGTGGACTTGATATGCCAGGTGATCAGCTTGGCGCCAAAGGATTCGGCCAGTTGCTCGGCGAGCATGGTCTTGCCGGTGCCCGGTTCGCCCTTGACCAGCAATGGCCGCTCCAGGGTGATGGCGGCGTTGACCGCCAGCTTCAGGTCATCGGTGGCGACGTAGGCCTGGGTGCCTTCGAACTTCATCTGCTAATCCTCGAACGGTAACGCCGACCTGAACGAGGCAGGGCGGGGGCGCAATAAAATGGTCAGCCCCGACTATAACGCGCAGCCCGGTCGACTGTGAACGCAGACGGCTTATTCAGTCTCTGAATGGGGCGTCACATCTTGACTCAGTCTCGGTTACTGGCCAGCATAGAGATATCGCCATTTTGGCGATAGCATGCCGGGCATGTCTACAAAATACCGATTTCGAGATACATACCGCATTCAGTTGCGCGAAAAGGATCATCCACCGCCACACGTTCATCTGACGGGTGGCGGGCTGGACGTCATGTTGAGCCTGGAAACTGTCGAAGTGATGGTGGGCAAGGCGCCGCCGCTGATTCTCAGGGAAGCTCTGGAGTGGGTCAGAGCTCACCAGACTCAATTGCTGGAGGATTGGAAACGATGCTACCCATGAAACGACCACGGCTATCGGCAGTGCAAGCGTTGTCGGATTATCGTCTGGCGCTGACATTTATCGATGGCCAGCAGCTGCTGCTCGATTTGAGCCGCGACCTGCATGCCTATCCAGGCCTGCAACCTTTACAGGGCGTTGCTTTTGAGTATGTAGCGTTGGGTGACGATGGCTGGAGTGTCGAATGGCCTGAACTTGATATCCAGATTGGTGCAGATACTCTCTACTTGGATGCCTTGGCGCAAAATGCAGCCGACGAGAACACCCGAATCTTTATCGATTGGCGTGCTCGCACCGGGTTGCCGCTAAATCAAGCGGCTGAAGCGCTGGGGGTCAGTACCCGTAGCATCACCCGATACAGCAGTGGTCGCGAAGCGGTGCCGCGATCGTTGGCCTTGGCCTGCCTGGGGTGGGACTTCCTGCAACAGCAAACGAATTCATCCCGTGCGGCAGAAGACACCGGCCGGTACATCGTCACGCGCAAAAGTTAGCCAGCATCCGGTTGGGGTCGCTCATACCGCGCATTGAATGCCTGGATGAAACCATTGCGTAAAATCTGTAAAAAAGCCTGGAATGCGCTGACATCTTTCTGATGCACGTTGCCCTTGAGTTCAACCCGTGTCGCAAACTGGTTTTTGCCCTGGTTTTTCAGGACGGTCTCGGTACCGCCGACGAGGGCCTCCCAAATCGAGCGGAACAGTCCTTTGTCCTTGTTTTGTACATCCTGCTGCCAGTTGAACACATCAACATCGCGCAGCAGTGGCTTTATATAGCCGGTCAGTCGCCCCTTGCTGGCCGAGGCTTCGATCACCACGTCGCCATGGCCGGCATTGAAGTCGAACTTGCCGTAGGCCGCGGCGAAGTCGTTCAAACGCTTGAGTTCGATATCCGTGGTGCGCAAGCGAAACTCGAAGTCTTCGAAGTCGCTCAAGGGATCGAAAGTGGCCGTGGTTTCCAGTGGCGCGTGCCCCAGCAGCAGGGCTTTACCTTTGAAGCGCGCATCACGCTTGCCTTTGGTGTCGACCACGTTGGTCAGGTTGTAGATGTTGGCATCCACTTTTGTGGCATTCATGTTTACGGGTGGTTTGGAGTTGAAGTTGCGAAAACTGATCTTGCCATCGTTGATCTGCACTTCGTTCAGGGTAATGGGCAGTAGCTTGCCTAGTTGCGCGCGCCAGTCGGTACCCTCGCCGGTCTGGGAGTTTTTCTTGTTGGCCCCGCCGTCGACGAAGTTGATCTCGGGATTGATGAACTGCACTTCGGCCACTACCGCCCGGTCGTACCACAGCGAATGCCAACTGACCGAGAGGTCGATCAACGGCGCGTTGACGAAAGGCACCGGAACCTTGCCATCGATCTTGACGATTTTCAGTCCGTTGATTTTGTAGGCCCCGCGCCACAGGGCCAGGTCCACGTCGGTGATCTGGCCACGGTAGTCGCCCATGTTCGCCAGCCGCTCATTGAGGTAGTCGCGCACCAGATAGGGCAAGGCGATGTGGAGCGTTATCAGCAACACAACGAGGCCGATGAGGGTTAGCAGGGGCCAACTGTATCGACGTTTCATGGCGGCAAATCTCTGGCGATCTAAAGCCATTGACTGCACTGATAAGCGGACGTTCGACCTGACTGGACGCCTGCGGGCAAGAGGGCTTACCTTGATGCCCTATTTCAATGCTGTCGTTAAGGACCCAGCCATGAGCCGCATTTTCGCTGACAACGCCCACTCCATCGGCAACACGCCTCTGGTGCAGATCAATCGCATTGCGCCGCGTGGTGTGACCATCCTGGCCAAGATCGAAGGGCGCAACCCCGGTTACTCGGTAAAGTGCCGGATCGGCGCGAACATGATCTGGGATGCCGAGGGTAGCGGCAAACTCAAACCGGGCATGACCATCGTCGAACCCACCTCCGGCAATACTGGCATAGGCCTTGCCTTCGTGGCCGCCGCCCGGGGCTACAAGCTGATGCTGACCATGCCGGCGTCCATGAGTATCGAACGCCGCAAGGTGCTCAAGGCACTGGGCGCCGAACTGGTGTTGACCGAGCCGGCCAAGGGTATGAAGGGAGCGATCGAGAAAGCCGGTGAAATCGTTGCCGGCGACCCGTCGAAGTACTTCATGCCGGGGCAATTCGACAACCCGGCCAACCCGGCCATCCACGAAAAAACCACCGGCCCGGAAATCTGGAACGATACCGACGGCGCGGTCGACGTGCTGGTGGCAGGCGTCGGAACCGGTGGAACCATCACCGGGGTTTCACGGTATATCAAGAATACCCAGGGCAAACCGATACTCTCGGTGGCGGTGGAACCCGTGGTGTCTCCGGTGATCACCCAAGCCCTGGCCGGTGACGAAATCAAGCCGAGCCCGCACAAGATCCAGGGCATCGGTGCCGGTTTTGTGCCGAAGAACCTCGATTTGTCGATTGTCGATCGGGTGGAGCTGGTCAGTGACGAAGAGTCCAAGGCCATGGCCTTGCGCTTGATGCAGGAAGAAGGAATCTTGTGCGGGATTTCCTGCGGTGCCGCCATGGCAGTGGCCGTTCGGCTGGCCGAGACCCCGGAAATGCAGGGCAAGACCATCGTGGTGATTCTTCCGGATTCCGGTGAACGTTACCTGTCGAGCATGCTGTTCAGTGATCTGTTTACCGAACAGGAGAATCAGCAGTAAGCACTAAACATTGGCCGATTGTGGCTGGCGGTGATGGCTGAGGCGTTATCGCTGGTTGCGATCCATTGAACTGGTCCGGTTGATGATGGATTACATCAGCCAGCGTTCAGGCACCTTATGTTAATAAATGCTTTGTTGCACATTCATTAACATTGAATGTTGAAAAGTGCAGGTTTTCACCGGGTCGGTAGTGTTTATCATACTGGCAGCCATGTCGGGCAATAGACGTGGTGCAGTGCAGTCTATCTTCAAAGGAGTTGTTGATGACCTTATCGGTTGCCGCGAAGGCATCGTTGTTGTTGCTGTTTCTCGGCAGCACCCTCTATGTGCATTTGCGTGGTAAGGCGCGCCTGCCGGTTCTGCGCCAGTTCGTTAACCATTCGGCACTGTTCGCCCCCTATAACGCCTTGATGTACCTGTTTTCCGGTGTGCCTTCGAAACCGTATCTGGATCGCAGCAAGTTCCCGGAACTGGATGTGCTCAAGGACAACTGGGAGGTGATTCGCGATGAAGCGATGCACTTGTTCGACGAGGGGTATATCCGCGCGGCGGCAAAGAACAACGACGCCGGTTTCGGATCGTTCTTCAAGAAGGGCTGGAAACGTTTCTATCTCAAGTGGTATGACAAACCGCTGCCTTCCGCCGAGGTCTTGTGTCCGAAAACCGTGGAACTGGTCAACAGCATTCCCAGCGTCAAAGGTGCAATGTTCGCGCTGCTGCCGGGCGGCAGCCACCTCAACCCGCATCGTGATCCGTTTGGCGGCTCCCTGCGTTATCACCTGGGCCTGTCCACCCCCAATTCCGATGCTTGCCGCATCTTTGTCGATGGGCAGGTTTACGCCTGGCGCGACGGTGAAGACGTGATGTTCGACGAGACCTACGTGCACTGGGTCAAGAATGAAACGGAAAAGACCCGTGTCATTCTGTTCTGCGATATCGAGCGTCCACTGAGCAATCGCTTCATGACCCGAGTCAATCGCGGTGTCAGCACCTGGTTGGGTCGCGCCACAGCCCCTCAGAACCTGGACGACGAGCGTGTGGGGGGGATTAACCGGGTCTATGCCTGGAGCAAGAGTTCCAGTGATAAATTCAGTGGCGTGGTCAAGCAATTGAAGCGGCGCAACCCCAAGGCCTACCGCGTACTACGTCCGGTGCTGGCGGTGGCGGTGGCGACGTTGTTGGGGTATTGGTTGTTCGGCTGAAGCCGTAGACAGAATAAAAAACCGCTCGTTGTGAGCGGTTTTTTATGGATCTTCACGTAATCCCTGAGTGCTCCTCCACCGCACAATGCGGACTCTGTGCCGACTGTCGTTGCCGAGTCGTTGCAATCCATGTCGTACGCTGGTTATAGTCGGCGCACGGTGAGTTTCGGACTCACTTTTTATCCTTCGAGAAAAGATCAGCCCAATGCCTGCATCCCTCATCAACGCGGTAGTCGATTCAGCGGTCAACGCTGGCGTCGTGCCGTGCGGGAATCAGCAGCCCGGGCAGATCAGTCATTACCCCCCACCTGTCAGTAGCACGCCGGTGTGCGCAGTCGTATCACCGCCAGGCGTTGGAATTTCGGGCTGATCAGCTGCTTTGTGCTGTTCCCCTGCCTGCCTGGAAAAACTACTGAATTTCAGCTTCGGCTGAGTTGGCTTTTTGCCTGACTACAGGTGGTCTTCATGTTTGTCCTTTCGAAAAAGTCCGCGCTCGCGGCGGCGTCCACGAGCCTGTTCGTTCTGCTGTGGAGCAGCGGGGCGATTTTCTCCAAATGGGGGCTTGCCCACGCGTCGCCCTTCGCCTTCCTGATGTTTCGTTTCGTCATCGCCCTGGGCGGCCTGGCGTTGCTGGTGCCGTTGCTCAAGCTGAAGTTGCCCGCGGGTGGCAAGCCGATGCTGTATGCGATGGCCACCGGCGTGGTGTTGTTGGGGGCGTATCAGATTTTCTATCTGCTGGCCCTGGACCTTAAAGTCACGCCTGGGGTGATGGCGACCATCATGGGCGTGCAGCCGATCCTCACCGTGGTGCTGATGGAGCGCCAGCGTTCCTGGAGCAGGATGTTCGGCCTGGCCCTGGGGCTGACCGGGTTGGTCATGGTGGTCTATCAGGGCATCGGGCTGGCCGGGATGTCGCTGGTCGGGATGCTTTTCGGTCTGCTGGCGCTGGCGAGCATGACCTTCGGTTCGATCATGCAGAAACGCATCACCGACAATCCCCTCGGCACACTGCCGGTGCAGTATCTGGCCGGACTGCTGTTGTGCGGGATTTTCGTACCCTTCCAGCCGTTTCACTTCGAGCACGGCAGCGGTTTCATCCTGCCGGTGCTATGGATGGGGCTGGTGGTGTCGGTGCTGGCGACACTGTTGCTCTACCGCTTGATCGCCCGGGGCAATCTGGTGAATGTCACCAGCCTGTTTTACCTGGTGCCGGCGGTCACGGCGGTGATGGACTATCTGATCTTCGGCAATCGCCTGGCGCTGTTGAGCCTGTTCGGTATGCTGTTGATCATCGTCGGTCTGGTGTTTGTGTTCCGTAAAACCGCGTAATTGCGGGCAAACCCGGGAAGGCCTGGAGCAATGCTCCAGGCCTTTGTGATTTTTGGCGTCTGATCAGCCGCCTTCGCGGGCAAGCCCGCTCCCACAGTGATTGATGTCGTACACGGATTTTGCGTACAACACGGAACCCTGTGGGAGCGGGCTTGCTCGCGAAGGCGTCATCCACAACACCACAACTCTATCGATTAGCCGCCAAAGCTGGTTTCACCACAGCCGGCTTCAACACCAGCCACAACGCCAGCGCAATCAACAACCCGCCATAGATATGCGCCAACGACAGCGGCTCATCGAGAAACAGCGCCCCCCACAACACGCCGAATAGCGGGATCAAAAAGGTCGTAGTCATCGATTTCACCGGACCAATCGAGCTCAGGAGCCGGAAGTAAATAATGTACGCAAACGCCGTGCATCCCAGACCCAACCCCAGCAACGAGAGCCAGACACTCCAGCCGCCCCAGCTTGCGGGTGGCTGGCTGATCACGCTGTAGCCGAACAGCGGCAGCAGGAACAACGTCGCGCCGAGCATGCTGCCCAGTGCCGACAAACGGCTGTCCAGGCCACCGGCCTGATCGAGCCAGCGGCGGGCCAGAAACCCCGCAAATCCGTAGCAGGTGGTCGCAAGCAGGCAGGCGACGGCACCCATCAGCAGTTCCATATCGAACGCCACCGGCCCGGCACGGGTCAGCACGCCCACGCCGAACAGCCCCAGAAACACGCCGCCAAGTTTGGCGCCAGTGAGCCTTTCATGGAAAAACAGGCCGCCGATCAGCACGCCCATCAAGGGTGTCGTGGCATTGAAGATCGACGAGTAACCGGCCGGCAGCACCTGCGCGGCCACCGAATAGAGCGTCGCCGGAATTCCGGAGTTGATCACCCCGAGCAGCATCACGGTCTTGAGTTTGCCCTTGAAATCCCAACTGATGCGCATCAGCCCAAGAATCACCAGCAGTCCGGCAGCGGCTATCGATACTCGGAAAAAAGCGGTAGGAATGCTGCCAATCACCGGGGCGATGATGCGCATGAACAGAAAACTCGCACCCCAAATGGCCGCCAGGGACAGTAAACGGAAAATATCGACGGGGTTCACAGCGAGGTCCTTCCTTGGGGGAGGGGCGAAAGTGTTGCTGAGTGTGTGATCGATGGCAACCGAAAACCGGGCATTTAATTCGGCTGGAAAATTACGCTTCTCCTGCACCCGGTTCACTGGCTAAGCTCAAGCCTCCCGAATTCCCGAAGAGGTCTCACCATGCCGCAGCAATGGCCAGCCGCCGACATCGCCCGCTTGATACTCGATGGCTTCGACGATTACCGCGAGCATTTTCGCCAGATCACCGACGGCGCCCGGGCCCGCTTCGAACAGGCCAGGTGGCAGGAAACGCAGACGGCGTCGGCGGCACGGATCAATCTGTACGAAGACAAGGTCGGTGAAACGGTGGAGCGACTGCGCACCGCGTTTGACGCCGACACCCTGGACGTCAGCTGCTGGCCGCTGGTCAAAAACGCCTACATCAGCCTGATCGACCTGCGTTTTGACGATGAACTGTCCGAGACCTGGTACAACTCGATCTTCTGCGGGCTGTTCAGCCATGACCTGATCAGCGACGGTTGCATGTTCATCCACACCACCCGGCCGAGCCTTCGCCGTGCCCGGGCCGCGCAAACCCGCACCTACAAGCCGCAAGGCCAATTGTCGGCGATGCTCGCCAGCATCTTCGCCGACTACCGCTTCAGCGAGGACTACGCCGACCTGGCCGGGGACCTGAAGCGCCTCGAAGCGCAACTGCGCGAAAATCTGCCGGACTGGGTGTGCAAAGACCCGGAGCTGAGTGTCGAGCTGTTTTCCTCGGTGCTGTACCGCAATAAAGGCGCGTACCTGGTGGGGCGCATCTACACCGCCGACGAGCAATGGCCGCTGGCAATTCCATTGCTGCACCTGGAGGGTCGCGGCATCCAGATCGATGCGCTGATCACCGATGAGGCGGACGTATCGATCATCTTCTCGTTCACCCGTTCGTATTTCATGGTGGATGTGCCGGTGCCTGCGGAGTTCATCGGCTTCCTGCGGCGTATTCTGCCGGGCAAGCACATTGCCGAGCTGTACACCTCGATTGGCTTCTACAAGCACGGCAAGTCGGAGTTCTATCGGGCGCTGATCAATCACCTGGCCAACACCGACGACCAGTTCATCATGGCCCCAGGCGTGCGCGGCATGGTCATGAGCGTGTTCACCCTGCCGGGTTTCAACACCGTGTTCAAAATCATCAAGGACCGTTTCTCGCCGTCGAAAAACGTCGACCGCGCCACGGTGATCGAAAAGTACCGCCTGGTGAAAAGCGTCGACCGCGTCGGGCGCATGGCCGATACCCAGGAATTCGCCGATTTCCGTTTTCCGCTGAGCAAGTTCGATCCGGCGTGCCTGGAGGAGCTGCTGGAAGTCGCGCCGTCCACGGTGTCGGTGGAAGACGATACGGTGCTGATCCGCCACTGCTGGACCGAGCGCCGCATGACCCCGCTGAACCTCTACCTGGAACACGCCAACGAGGCGCAGGTGCGCGAGGCCCTGGAAGACTACGGGCTGGCGATCAAGCAACTGGCGGCGGCCAACATCTTTCCCGGCGACATGCTGCTAAAGAACTTCGGTGTCACCCGTCACGGTCGGGTGGTGTTCTACGACTACGACGAGATCTGCTTCCTCACCGAGGCCAACTTCCGCCATATCCCGCAACCCCGCACCCCGGAAGATGAAATGGCTTCCGAACCCTGGTATTCGATCGGGCCGCTGGATGTGTTCCCGGAGGAGTTTCCGCCGTTCCTGTTTGCCGATTTCGGGCAACGCAAGTTGTTCGATCAACTGCATGGCGAGCTGTACAACGCCGATTACTGGAAGAGCCTGCAGGAAGCGATTCGGGCGGGGAAGGTGATTGATGTGTTTCCGTATCGGCGTAAAGGCCTCGATAACGAGTAGGAGCTGCCGCAGGCTGCGATCTTTTGATTTTGTTTTTCAGACGCGTCGACAAGATCAAAAGATCGCAGCCTTCGGCAGCTCCTACAGGGGAACCAGCCAATCCATGCCAAATCTGCGACAATCCGCACCCTGCGCCACTAGACGACTGAATTGCGTACCCGATGACCGACGAATCGCCCTCCATCGACAAACTGCTGAAAAACCTCGATCACGCCATGCTCGCCGACCGCCACCGGCTGCGGCGGCAGTTGCTTGAGCTTCGCAAGAAAACCGACGAGGCCAAACTGGGCCAGTGGGTGACGCGGATGCAGGCGTCCTGCGAGCAGGTGTTGGCGCGCAAGGCCAGCCTGCCGGTGATTCGTTACGACGACAGCCTGCCGATCGCCGCCAAGCGCGACGAAATCAAGAAGGCGCTGGAACAACACCAGGTGCTGATCATTGCCGGTGAGACCGGCTCGGGTAAAACCACTCAGTTGCCTAAGATTTGCCTGGAAATCGGTCGCGGCCAGCATGGCCTGATCGGCCACACCCAGCCTCGACGGATCGCTGCGCGCAGCGTCGCCAGCCGTGTCGCCGAAGAACTCGGCACGCCGCTGGGCGCGCTGGTCGGTTATCAGGTGCGCTTCGAGGATCAGAGCGATTCCAGCACCCTGATCAAGCTGATGACCGATGGCATCCTGCTGGCGGAAACCCAGAACGACCGCTATCTGGAACGCTACGACACGATCATCGTCGACGAAGCCCACGAACGCAGCCTCAACATCGACTTCCTGCTCGGTTACCTGAAAACCCTGCTGCCGCGTCGTCCCGACCTGAAGGTCATCATCACTTCGGCGACCATCGACCTGGAGCGTTTCTCCAAGCACTTCGATGACGCGCCGATTGTCGAGGTATCCGGCCGCACCTACCCGGTGGACACCTGGTATCGCCCGCTGACGCTTGAGCAGGACGAAGAGGGCAACCGCGTCGAGGACGACCTGACGGTGGATCAGGCGATCCTCGCCACCCTCGACGAAATCGCCGCTTATGAGCGCAGTGAACGCCGCAGTCCCGGTGACGTGTTGGTGTTCCTGCCTGGCGAGCGCGAGATTCGCGACGCCGCCGACATGCTGCGCAAGGCCCAGCTCAAGCACACCGAAATCCTGCCGTTGTACGCGCGGCTGTCGCCGGCCGAGCAGCAGCGGATTTTCCAGTCGCACCCGGGCCGTCGCGTGGTGCTGGCAACCAACGTCGCGGAAACCTCGCTGACCGTGCCGGGCATACGTTATGTGATCGACAGTGGCACCGCGCGCATCAGCCGCTACAGCTACCGGGCCAAGGTCCAGCGCCTGCCGATCGAAGCCATTTCCCAGGCCAGCGCCAACCAGCGTAAAGGTCGGTGCGGACGGGTCGAGCCGGGCATTTGCGTGCGCCTGTACAGCGAAGAGGACTTCCTCGGTCGCCCGGAATTTACCGATCCTGAGATTCTGCGCACCAACCTTGCGGCGGTTATTTTGCAGATGCTGCACCTGCGCCTCGGCGAGGTCAGCGAGTTCCCGTTCATCGAGCCGCCGGATGGCAAGGCCATCAGCGACGGTTACAACCTGCTGCAAGAACTCTCGGCAGTGGACCGCAACAGCCAGTTGACCCCGCTCGGTCGGCAACTGGCGCGCCTGCCGGTGGACCCGCGCATGGGCCGCATGCTGCTCGAAGCGGCGAAGCTCGGCAGCTTGCAGGAAGTGCTGATCGTCGCCAGCGCCATGTCGATCCAGGACCCGCGCGAGCGTCCGCCGGAGCGTCAGCAAGCAGCGGATCAGGCCCACGCCCAGTGGAAAGACGCCGACTCGGATTTCGCCGGGCTGGTCAATCTGTGGCGCGGTTTCGAAGAGCAGCGCCAGGCGCTGACTGCCAGTCCGCTGCGTAACTGGTGCCGCAAGAATTTCCTCAACTACCTGCGCCTGCGCGAGTGGCGTGACTCCCATCGCCAATTGAGCCTGATCTGCCGCGACATGCAGTTGAGCCTCAATAAAGAGCCGGCGGACTATCCGAAACTGCACAAGGCGGTGCTGGTGGGGTTGCTCAGCCAGATCGGGCAGAAAACCGAAGACGGCGATTACCTTGGCGCCCGTCAGCGGCGCTTCTGGATTCATCCGTCCTCGGGCATCGGCAAGAAGCGCCCGCAGTGGCTGATGACGGCCGAACTGGTGGAAACCACCAAGCTATATGCGCGTATGGTCGCCAAGATCGACGCCGACTGGATCGAGCCGCTGGCCGGTCACCTGATCAAGAAAAACCACTTCGAACCCCACTGGGAGAAGAAGCGCGGTCAGGTCGTAGCGTTCGAGCAGATCACCCTGTTCGGCTTGATCGTGGTCGGGCGCCGGCCGGTGCATTACGGCCCGATCGACCCGGTGGTGTCCCGCGAGTTGTTCATCCGCGAAGCGCTGGTGCGCGGCGAAATCCAGTCCAGGGCCAAGTGCCTGACGGCCAACAAGCAATTGCTGGAACAGCTCGACGAACTGGAAGCCAAGGCCCGTCGTCGCGACATCCTCGCCGACGAAGAAACCCTGTACGCCTTCTACGACGCGCGGCTGCCGGCGGAGATCCACCAGACCGCGACCTTCGACAGCTGGTATCGGATCAACAGCCAGAAAGACCCGCAGCTGCTGATCATGCGTGAAGAAGACGTGCTGGCCCGTGAAGCCAGTGAAGTCACTGCCCAGCACTACCCGGATACGCTGCACATCGGCGATCTGGAATTGGCCCTCAGCTACCACTTCGAACCGAATCACCCGCGCGACGGCGTGACCCTGCGCGTGCCGGCACCGTTGTTGCCGATGCTGCCGCCGGAACGCCTGGAATGGCTGGTGCCGGGTGTCATCGAGGCCAAGTGCATTGCCCTGGTGCGCAACCTGCCGAAGGCACTGCGCAAGAATTTCGTGCCAGTGCCAGACTTCGTCAAGGCGGCCTTGCAGCGCATGACCTTTGCCGAGGGTTCTCTGCCCCAGGCCCTGGGTCGCGAACTGCTGCGCATGACCGGTGCCCGCGTCAGCGATGAAGCCTGGGCCGAGGCGGCACAGCAGGTCGAAAGCCATCTGCGGATGAACCTGGAAATCGTCGATGCCCAGGGCAAGTTCCTCGGTGAAGGTCGCGATCTGGCTGAACTGACTGCGCGTTTCGCCGAGGCCAGCCAGGCAGCATTGGCCGTGCCGCAAACCGCGAAGAGCCAGCAGCCGGTGGAGCCGAAAGTGTTCGCCGCGGTGGCCGAGAAAACCCAGCAGAAGATCGCCGGGCTGTCGATGACGGTCTACCCGGCGCTGGTGGAAGAGGGCGGGACGGTCAAGGAAGGGCGTTTTTCGACCCCGGCCGAGGCCGAGTTCCAGCATCGCCGTGCCTTGCAACGCTTGCTGATGCAGCAACTGGCCGAACCTGCCAGGTTCCTGCGTGGCAAGTTGCCTGGCCTGACCGAACTTGGCCTGCTGTACCGCGACATGGGCCGCGTCGATGCGCTGGTGGAAGACATTCTGCTGGCCAGTCTCGACAGCTGCATTCTTGAGGGCGAAGACCCGCTGCCCCGTGATGGCGCCGGTCTGGCGTCCCTGGCTGAGCGCAAGCGTGGCGCCTGGACCGAGCACGCCGAGCGTGTGGCGAAGCTGACCCTGGAAATCCTCAAGCTCTGGCATGGCCTGCAAAAACGCTTCAAGGGCAAGATCGACCTGGCGCAAGCCGTGGCCCTGAACGACATCAAGCAGCAACTCAGCCACCTGGTGTATCCGGGGTTTGTCCGGGAAACGCCGATGCAGTGGCTCAAGGAATTGCCGCGTTACCTCAAGGCGATCGAGCAGCGCTTTGAAAAAATCGCTGCCCAGGTGCAGCGCGATCGGGTGTGGAGCGGTGAGTTGAGCGGGCTGTGGACGCAATACCAGACCCGCGCCAACAAACACGCCCAGGAAGGCAAGCGCGACCCGCAGTTGGAGTTGTATCGCTGGTGGCTGGAGGAATATCGGGTTTCGTTGTTCGCCCAGCAATTGGGGACCAAGGTGCCGATCTCCGACAAGCGATTGAACAAGCAGTGGAGCCAGGTCGAGCCCTGAACCCGAGGTTGGCGCAATACCTGTGGGAGCGAGCTTGCTCGCGATAGGGCCATTACATTCAACATCTATGTTGCATGTCAGGCCGCCATCGCGAGCAAGCTCGCTCCCACAGGTTTTTGTATGGCCTGCAAGTGGGAGTTATCCAGCAAAAAGGGGCCAAAACCCACGGTTTATGGCAAACTTCGCGCCTATAAACGCCGGCCCCGCGGTTTTGAGCCTTCACGGTCTCGGGCAGGTCGGAATAAAGCGATGCCAGGTTTTCGTCCCACGGATGGGAATAGACCCTTTGTGTGTTGGTACGAAGGTACCAATGCTTTCTGCCTGAACAGATTAGAGACACGACCATGCATAACGTCGTCATCAGCGGCACCGGCCTGTACACCCCGGCCAACAGCATCTCCAACGAAGAGCTGGTGCAGTCTTTCAATACTTACGTCGCGCAATTCAACGCCGACAACGCCGACGCTATCGCGCGCGGCGAAGTGGAAGCATTGACCGAGTCCAGCGCCGCGTTCATCGAAAAAGCTTCCGGCATCAAGAGCCGCTTTGTCATGGACAAGGAAGGCATCCTCGACCCGCAACGCATGGCCCCGCGCCTGCCGGAGCGTTCCAACGACGAGTGGTCGGTGCTTTGCCAAATGGCTATCGGCGCTGCCGAACAAGCCTTGCAGCGTGCCGGCAAGACCGCCGCGGACATCGACGGCGTGATCGTCGCCTGTTCCAACCTGCAACGTGCCTACCCGGCCATTGCCATCGAAGTCCAGGAAGCGCTGGGCATCCAGGGTTTCGGTTTCGACATGAACGTGGCGTGCTCGTCCGCAACCTTCGGTATCCAGACTGCCGCCAACAGCGTTCAACTGGGCCAGGCCCGGGCAGTCCTGATGGTCAACCCGGAAGTCTGCACCGGCCACTTGAACTTCCGTGACCGCGACAGCCACTTCATCTTCGGTGACGCTGCCACTGCGGTGATCATCGAGCGTGCCGACCTGGCGACGTCCAGGTACCAGTTCGACATCGTCAGCACCAAGCTGCTGACCAAGTTCTCCAACAACATCCGCAACAACTTCGGCTTCCTCAACCGCGCGGCGGAAGAGGGCATCGGCGCCAAGGACAAACTGTTCGTGCAGGAAGGCCGTAAGGTGTTCAAGGAAGTCTGCCCGCTGGTTGCCGAGCTGATCAGTGAGCATCTGCAAGAGAACCAGCTCAACGTCAGCGACGTGAAGCGTTTCTGGCTGCACCAGGCCAACCTCAGCATGAACCACCTGATCGTCAAGAAACTGCTGGGTCGCGACGCCACCGAACAGGAAGCGCCGGTGATTCTCGACACCTACGCCAACACCAGTTCCGCCGGTTCCGTGATTGCGTTCCACAAGAATCAGGACGATCTGGCCGCCGGTTCGCTGGCCGTGCTCAGTTCGTTCGGTGCCGGTTATTCGATTGGTAGCGTGTTGCTGCGCAAGCGCTGAGTCTGCGGCTTAAAAAGATCGCAGCCTGCGGCAGCTCCTACGGGACTGGATTTCAACGTGATATCGCGGTGAATCCGCTCTGTGTAGGAGCTGCCGAAGGCTGCGATTTTTTTGCGGGAGAGAAAACAGTCTCGCGTTGATGCATCGGAGGATGATGGGGACCGACACATCAACAGCCAGGCTGTAAAAGGGGCCCGGGCTTCCTTGCCCGAGTCGTGTAGCGGGGGGGGAATCAGAACTTGGCTTCGGCATCCAGTTGCAGGGTGTTGATGTCCGAATCCTTCTTGTTGATGTTGGCGTTGGTCTGGTCCGAGGTCGCCATGAAGTAGGTCGCGCCCAGGGCAAAGTTCTTGTCCAGGTCGTAGCTCACTTTCAGCTTGCTGCCGCGCGAACCGGTGTAGCCGTTGGCGAAGTCGGAGTCGGTGAAGGCACCCACCACAGCGTTACGCTGCACGTCGCGGTAGTTGTAGTCCACGTTGAAGCCGTAGAGCTTTGACTTCACGCCGGCCAGCCAGCCGGTGTCCTGGTCGTTGCTGGCATCGGTGTTGTTGACGTACTGACCGTAGATCGACAGCGGTACTGGCAGGTTGCTGAAGTCCAGCTGACCAAAGCCTTCGTACAGTTTGAACTGCTCGCCCGGGCTGTTGCCGTTGACGGCCAGTGCGCATGGCGCGGTGACGGTACCCGAGGTAGGGCAAGCGCTGCTGTCGTCGTTGTCGTAGGCGTAGAGACTGCCGCCCAACGTCATTTTCATGCTGTCGGTGATGGCGAAGCGCGCACCCAACTGGCCGGCGTACAGACGCAGGTCGTGCTTGAACTGCACGCCTTCGCCGTCGACGTTGTCCTTGAGGGTGTAGTGACCGGCGCTACCGAACAGCTCGGTGCTGCCGCTCAGTGGGTATTTGTAGGTGACGGCCAGACCTTCCGGGTTGATGTCGCTATCCCAGATGATGTCGCCCATGCTCACCCATTGTTGCGGCATCTTGCCGCCAACCAGGTGCAGGTTCTTGATCGCGTCCGGGTGGTAGTCGATGTAACCCTGGTCCAGCCAGATCTGCTTCTTGTCGAAGTAGTTGTTCAGGTCCTGGTTGGTCGAGCGAGCGTCGTCGTTGCTGCCGGTGGCGATACGGATACCGGTGTCGACCTGCGGGTTGATTTCGCTGTAGGCACCCAGGCGGGCACGAATGCGCTGACGGTCCTGGTCCTTGTTGTTTGGCACGCCATCGTTGTGCACGGTTTCCTGACGGAAGCGTACGTCACCCTTGAACTGGGTCTTTGCCGCCCATGCAAGCTTCTGGTCGAAAGCGCTCAGTGTGTCGGTTTTCTTCGCGGTGGCCGCGATTTGCTCGTTGGTCTCTTGCTGAGCCTGACGGGCGATCTGCTGGTCTTTCTGATCCCTGGCCAGCTCGGCTTGCAGTTCGCTGTACTGCGCGTTGGTGATCGAGCCGTTAGCCTTGAGCATGTCGAGCAGTTTGGCGTCGACTGCGGCACTGGCCGGAACACTCATGGCCAGCAACAGGCCACCGCACAAGGCCGCCGCAGTTTTCATGGAAGCAAGACGCATATCAATCTCCGAAGATGAGAGGGGATGACAGAGCCATCCGGGACACAACCGACCGTAAGGGGCGGAAAACAGTGGCCGGGTATAACCCGACGCTCTAAAAACAGGCGCCAGTATCGCGATGGTTTATTACAGACCGGTGGCAATGTGATGTCATGTCGGTGACGATACAAAGTCGCCGTGAACTATTGAGTTAGAACACTGCCGTCGTTTTGCCCGTGTGCATTGCAAAGCGATAGGCGATACTCGCGGGGCTTTCACGCCATGAAGAGTGAGGATGGTGATGCCGTTGCAACGCCTGCAAAAACTGTCAGAAATCGCCCCGCAGACGTGGGACGCACTGGTGCCCGAGACTCAGCCTTTTCTGCGTCACGCTTTTTTGAGTGCACTGGAAGACAGCGGCAGCGTCGGACCCCATACAGGCTGGCAGCCCGAGCATTTATTGCACGTCGAAGGAGATCGACTGATCGCCGCGCTGCCTGGTTACCGCAAGTGGCATTCCTACGGCGAGTACGTGTTCGATCACGCCTGGGCCGATGCCTGTGAACGTGCCGGCATCGACTACTACCCCAAACTGTTGAGCGCGGTGCCGTTCAGTCCCGTCACGGGACCACGGCTGTTGGCGGCCACGGTCGAAGACGGTTTCGAGTTGTTGAAAAGCCTGCCGGGCTACCTTGAGCTTGAAGGGCTCTCCAGCGCCCACATCAACTTCACCGATCTGTTCACCGACGCGGCACTGAGCGAGCAACCGGGCTGGCTGCAGCGCGTTGGCTGTCAATACCACTGGCAGAATCGCGGCTACCGGGATTTCCAGGACTTCCTCGACGTGCTCAGTTCGCGCAAGCGCAAACAGATGCGCAAGGAGCGCGAACAGGTGGCGGGGCAGGGCTTCGATTTCGAATGGCTCGAAGGTCGGGAACTGAGCCAGGCGCAATGGGATTTCGTTTATGCCTGCTACGCCAATACTTACGCAGTGCGCCGGCAAGCGCCGTATCTGACCCGGGAGTTTTTCAGCCTGTTGGCCGAACGCATGCCGGAGTCGATTCGCGTTGTATTGGCCAGGCAAGGTTCACGGCCGGTGGCGATGGCGTTCAGTCTGGTGGGGGGCGACAGCTTTTATGGGCGTTACTGGGGATGCCTGGCGGAGTTCGATCGCCTGCATTTCGAGACCTGTTTCTACCAAGGCATGGACTATGCCATTGCCAACGGTTTCCAGCGTTTTGATGCCGGTGCCCAGGGCGAGCACAAGTTGATTCGCGGATTCGAGCCAGTCATTACCCATTCCTGGCACTACTTGCGACATCCGGGATTGAAAGCGGCGGTGAAAGACTTTCTGGAGCAGGAACGCCTGGGAGTGCTGGCTTATGCAGAGGATGCGAAGTCAGCCTTGCCTTATCGACAAGGCTGATCTTCAGCGTTTCAGCTTTCTTCCTTGCCCAGCCAGCGATACAGCACGCCGCCGGCCACTGCGCCGAGTAGCGGTGCGACCCAGAACATCCACAGTTGTTGAATCGCCCAGCCGCCGACGATCAATGCCGGGCCGGTGCTGCGCGCCGGGTTGACCGAGGTGTTGGTGACCGGGATCGAGATCAGGTGGATCAGCGTCAGCCCCAGGCCAATGGCAATCGGCGCCAGTCCTGCCGGTGCACGCTTGTCGGTGGCGCCGAGGATGATCAGGATGAACATCGCGGTCATCACCAGTTCACAGACAAACCCTGCCGCCATCGAGTAGCCGCCAGGGGAGTGTTCGCCGTAGCCGTTGGACGCCAGGCCTCCCGCCAGTTCGAAACCGGGTTTGCCGCTGGCAATGAAGTACAGCAGGGCGGCGGCAATCACGCCGCCGATGACCTGGGCAATGATGTAGGCCGGCAATTCCCTGGCCGGAAATCGCCCACCCACCACCAGGCCGAGAGATACCGCGGGATTGAGATGACAGCCGGAAATATGGCCGATGGCGAAAGCCATGGTCAGCACGGTCAGGCCAAACGCGAAGGACACCCCGAGCAGGCCGATCCCCACCTCCGGAAAAGCCGCGGCCAACACCGCGCTGCCGCAACCACCCAACACCAGCCAGAACGTACCTACCAACTCAGTCGCCGAACGTTTTAACAGAGACATAAGAGAGTGCCCTTTCGAGATTATGCTGCCTTGAGCATCCAGCCGATGGACTGCAGAACCATCTCCAGAACGTTGGAGTGAGTACAGCACGGTTTTTTCATAATTCCAGCAGGCATAAAAAACCGCCAGGCCCCGTTGTTGAGGGGGCCTGGCGGATATCTGTGATCGATCTGCTTCACTGGGGACCCTGTGGGAGCGAGCTTGCTCGCGATAGCGGTGGACCAGGCAACATTGCTGTCGACTGACACTCCGTCTTCGCGAGCAAGCCCGCTCCCACAGGTTTTGTGGCCGCCGCAATACTCAATCGATCCCGACAAAACCACCGGTCTGGTGTTGCCACAACCGCGCATACAAACCGCCATGGGCGAGCAGTTCGGCGTGGGTTCCGGTTTCGGCGATCTTGCCGTTTTCCAGCACCACCAGCCGGTCCATCCGGGCGATGGTCGAGAGCCGGTGAGCGATGGCTATCACGGTTTTGCCCTGCATCAGGGTTTCGAGGCTTTCCTGGATCGCTGCTTCGACTTCCGAGTCCAGTGCCGAGGTGGCCTCGTCCATGATCAGGATCGGCGCGTCCTTGAGCAGTACCCGGGCGATGGCGATGCGCTGGCGCTGGCCGCCGGAGAGTTTCACCCCGCGCTCACCGACGTGGGCATCGAAACCGGTGCGGCCTTCACCGTCCGACAGTGATGGAATGAAACCGTCGGCCCGGGCCTTGTGCACCGCTTCCCAGAGTTGCGCGTCAGTGGCGTCGGGTTTGCCGTACAGCAGGTTGTCGCGGATCGAGCGGTGCAGCAGCGAGGTGTCCTGGGTGATCATGCCGATGCGTTCGCGCAGGCTTTCCTGGCTGACGTCGGCGATGTTCTGGCTGTCGATCAGGATGCGTCCACCTTCAACGTCGTACAGGCGCAGCAGCAGGTTCACCAGGGTCGATTTGCCGGCGCCGGACGGGCCGATCAGGCCGATTTTCTCGCCAGCCTTGATGGTCAGGTTGAGGTCGCCGATGATCCCGCTCTGCTTGCCGTAGTGGAAATCCACCTGTTCGAATCGCACTTCGCCACGGGCCACCGCCAGGGGTTTGGCCTGGTCGCGGTCGGTGATGCCGACCGGTTGCGAGATGGTCTGCAGACCGTCCTGCACCATGCCGATGTTTTCGAAGATGCCGGTCACCACCCACATGATCCAGCCGGACATGTTGACGATGCGGATCACCAGGCCGGTGGCCAGGGCAATCGCCCCGACGCTGATCAACGACTGTGTCCACAACCACAGGGCCAGGCCGGTGGTGCAGACGATCAGCAAGCCGTTCATGCTGGTGATAACCACGTCCATGCTGGTGACCACGCGGCCGGCCAGTTGCGCTTTTTCGGTCTGCTCCTTGATGGCTTCGCGGGCGTATTGCTGTTCGAAGTTGGTGTGGGCGAACAGTTTCAGGGTGGTGATGTTGGTGTAGCCGTCGACAATCCGCCCCATGAGTTTGGAGCGCGCATCGGACGCCACCACCGAGCGATCCTTGACCCGTGGCACGAAATAGCAAAGGGCGGCGATGAAGGCGAAGATCCATGTCAGCAGCGGGATCATCAGGCGCCAGTCGGCTTCGGCGAACAGCACCAGGGAACTGATGGCGTAGATCAGCACATGCCACAACGCATCCACCGCCTGCACGGCGGAATCGCGCAGTGAGTTGCCGGTTTGCATGATGCGTTGGGCGATGCGCCCGGCGAAGTCGTTCTGGAAGAAATTCAGGCTCTGCTTGAGCACGTAGCTGTGGTTTTGCCAGCGGATCATGCTGGTCATGCTGGGACTCAGGGTCTGGTGCACCAGCAGGTCATGCAGGCCGACAAATATGGGGCGCAGCACCAGCGCAACCACCACCATCCAGGTCAGTTCGAGGGCATGATCCTGGAACAGACTGACGTTTGGCGTGCCTTGGGCCAGGTCGATGATGCGGCTCAGGTAGCTGAACAGCGCCACCTCGATCAAGGCACCAATCAGGCCGACGATCAGCAGGGCGGCGAAGCTCGGCCAGACCTGCTTGAGGTAATAAGTGTAGAAAGGGAAAACCCGGTCCGGCGGAGACGCCGTCGGTGCTTCACGGAAAACATCGATCAGTTTTTCAAAGCGGCGATAAAGCATTGGTTGTTCACCCGCGAACGGGCTCTCCTTTTAACGTGTTGAGCGTTGCCGGCAGACACCGGCAACGGCTCGGACATCCTTGTCCAGCTTAGTCTCAGTCGATGCGCTTGGCCGACTTGATGAACACCGGGTCCGCCGGCACGTCTTTCATGCCGCCACGGGCGGTGGTTGGCGAGTTGACGATGATGTCCACCACGTCCATGCCTTTGACCACTTTGCCGAACACCGCGTAGCCGTCGCCCTGGTCAAGGAAGTCGTTGTCCTTGACGTTGATGAAGAACTGGCTGGTGGCCGAGTCAGGCACCGACGTACGGGCCATGGACAAGGTGCCGCGCACGTTATGCAGGCCGTTCTTCGATTCGTTCTTGATCGGTGCGTTGGTGTCTTTTTGCTGCATCTGTTGAGTGAATCCGCCGCCCTGGACCATGAAGCCCGGGATCACCCGGTGGAAAATCGTGTTGTTGTAGAAGCCTTTGTCGACGTACTCAAGAAAATTCTTGGTACTGATCGGGGCCTTGACCGCGTCCAGTTCGATTTCGATCTGGCCGTTGGTGGTGTCCAGCAGCACATGCGGTGCCTTTTCCGGCGTCGCGGCCATCAGGTTGGCGGCAAACAGGACGGAGCCTGCGGCGAGGGCGATTTTTTTCAGCATGGGTCAGTGATCCTGAGTGGTGGTATCGACTGCGGTCAGAAACTCCAGCAGTGTTTGGTTGAAGTGTTCCGGCTGGTCCAGCGGCGTGGCGTGGCGTGAATCGGCGATCACCACCAGCCGCGCGTCGGGCAGCAGTTTTACGTAGTTTTCCTTCAGCGCCACCGGCGTGTAGTCACGGTCGGCGCTGACGATGAGGGTTGGACAGGTGACCTTCGAAAGTCGTTCCTGAACCCCCCAGCCGACAATGGCGTTGAAGCTGGCGAGATAAGCATGTTTGTCGTTTTTTGCCCAGCGCTCGGCCATTTTTTGTCGCAAGTCGGCCTGCTCGGGTTTCGGGAACAGCTTGCCGCCCAGCGCCTTGCCGATGGTACCCAGGCTAAGGGCGCGCATCAGGCTCCAGCGCTTGAACCACTGCCAGTAATCGTCGCGGCTGCGCAGTTTGACCTCTGGCGCGCTGTTGACGATGCATAGGCTTTTGAGCAGTTGTGGCTGATCCACGCCCAGCTGGAAGCCGATCATGCCGCCCATGGACAGGCCGACATAATGTGCCGGACCGAGATTGAGGTGTTCGATCAATGCAATCAGGTCGGCGCTGAATCCGGCAATGCTGTAGCGCTCCCGGGGTTTGTCCGAACGGCCGTGACCGCGCACATCCGGGACGATCACCCGGTAGCGGGTGGCCAGTGTCGGGATCTGTTTTTCCCAGTCCAGGGTGCTGGAGCCCAGGCCATGGACCAGCAGCAGCGGCGTGCCGTGGCCATATTCCTCATAGTGCAGGTTGCAACCTTCGTGTTCGAAATAGGCCATGCATACACTCCGTGTCAGGCTTGTTCGGGGGCGGCGAACGGTGCGTCCAGTGGTGCGGTGTCAAAGGTACGCAGCAGTTCGATGAGAATCTGCGTGGCCGGCCCCAGCGGTTTGTCCTTGTTCGAATACAGGTAGAAGCTCGGGTTACGGCTGCCGCCCTGATCCAACGGTAGCAGCTTGAGCGTGCCTTCCTTGAGTTCCCGTTCGATCATGTGCCTGGGCAGCCAGGCAAAACCCAGGCCGCTGCTGACGAAGGTCGCGGCGGTGGCCAGGCTGCCGACGGTCCAGCGCTGTTCGGCGCCGAGCCAGCCGACGTCCCGCGGTTGCTGGCGGCCTGAGTCGCGGATCACCACCTGCATCTGGCTTTCCAGGTCCTGGAAGCTCAGTTCGCGGTTGAGGCGGTGCAAGGGATGCTCCGGGTGGGCGACTGCGACGAACTCGACGTCGCTCAATTCCGCGCCCAGGTAACCGGGAATACTGAAGCCCGTGATGGCCAGGTCGGCCACGCCTTCGAGCAAGACTTCCTCCACCCCCGACAGCACTTCCTCACGCAGGCGCACCCGGCAGCCACGGCTTTGCGGCATGAACGCGGTCAAGGCGCGGACGAGGCGGGCGCTTGGGTAGGCGGCATCGACCACCAGGCGCACTTCGGCTTCCCAACCCTGCTCCATGTGATGGGCCAGGTCTTCGAGTTGGCTGGCCTGTTTCACCAGTTGCCGGGAGCGGCGCAACAGCACCCCGCCGGCTTCGGTCAGTACGGCTTTGCGTCCGTCGATGCGCAGCAACGGCACGCCAAGTTGATCCTGCATGCGGGCCACGGTGTAGCTGACTGACGATTGCGAGCGATGCAGCGCCTCGGCGGCCTGGGCGAAACCACCGTGATCGACCACGGCCTGCAGCGTTCGCCATTGATCGAGGGTCACGCGGGGCGCTTTCATGTTGAGCTCCTCTTGTCCTAAGCTGGCAGCCCTTATTGGAGGCTGCCGAATGAAAAAAATCTGTTGTGTGCTGCTGGCGCTGCTGCCGCTGACGGCGTTTGCTTATCCGATTGATGTGCAGAAGAACCTCAACGGAATGAAGATAGACTTTGAAACCTTCGACACCGACAGCGATATCGGCTCCATCCGGGTCGCCAACTACGGCGACGTCGATGCGAGCTGCAAGGCGGTTTTCAGCAATGGCCCGGAAGCCCCCCGCACTCGCAAGATCGATGTACCGGCCGGCAAACACAAAAACGCCACGGCCAAATTCAGCCGCAACATCATCAAATTGCGCATCGAGCTGACCTGCACCCCGAAATGACGCCAGGCTCTTCTGTGGGAGCGAGCCCGCTCTCACAGGGTATGCAGAGCTTATAAACGAATTTCTTGATGGGTTATAGCAGTTATTTGCGCTTTTTCATCGATATGACTCTGTTTAACCTTCACTCCATCGACCTACCGCATTCTCAGATGGAGGCTACATCCCATGTCCCGCGTTCTGATCATCGAAAGCAGTGCCCGTCAGCAAGACTCGGTTTCCCGCCAGTTGACCCAGACCTTCATCAGCCAGTGGAAAGCCGCTCACCCGAATGACCAGATCACCGTCCGGGACCTGGCCGTCAAGCCCGTGCCGCACCTGGACATCAACCTGCTGGGTGGCTGGATGAAGCCCGCCGAGCAGCGCAGCGACATCGAGCAGGCGTCCCTGGAGCGTTCCAACCAGTTGACCGATGAATTGCTCGCTGCCGACGTACTGGTCATGGCCGCGCCCATGTACAACTTTGCGATCCCCAGCACCCTGAAAGCCTGGCTCGACCATGTGCTGCGTGCCGGCGTGACCTTCAAGTACACCGAGACCGGTCCGCAAGGCCTGCTCAGCGGCAAGCGTGCCTATGTGTTGACGGCTCGCGGCGGCATCTATGCCGGCAGCACCGCCGATCACCAGGAACCGTACCTGCGCCAGGTCATGGGCTTCATCGGCATCCACGACGTGACGTTCATCCACGCCGAAGGCATGAACCTGGGCGGCGACTTCCAGGAGAAAGGCCTGAACCAGGCGAACGCCAAGCTTTCGCAAGTGGCCTGACCGGTTAATCGCCAGATAATCGCTGGATGGTCTAGTGACCTGGCGCAACCCTTCAAGCCTGTACGCGCATCGAACCTCCCTTCGCACTTGTTGCTCCTGAGTGCCCTGGCCCGATTGAACGCTTTAGCGAGATCGGGCTTTTTTTTGCCTGCGATCTGACGAACACCTGCAAAACCCTGTGGGAGCGAGCTTGCTCGCGATTGCGGTGTGTCAGACAAGGTGTTGTCGACTGACACTCAGTCATCGCGAGCAAGCTCGCTCCCACAAGGAATTTGTATTATTTGGGTGTTCGCGATCAGCAGCAAAAACCGCTATCGTCGCCGCCATTCGAAATGAGGCGAGCATGGGCTATCTACTTTTTGTCACGCTGATCCAGGCGTTTTCCTTCAGTTTGATCGGCGAATACCTGGCCGGTCATGTCGACAGTTACTTCGCCGTGCTGGTACGCGTGTTGCTGGCGGGGCTGGTGTTCATCCCGCTGACCCGCTGGCGTTCGGTGGAGCCGGCATTCATGCGCGGCATGCTGTTGATCGGCGCGTTGCAGTTCGGCGTGACCTATGTCTGCCTGTACCTGAGCTTTCGCGTACTGACGGTGCCGGAAGTGTTGCTGTTCACCATCCTCACGCCGCTGCACGTGACCCTGATCGAGGATGCGCTCAATCGTCGTTTCAATCCATGGGCCCTGGTCGCGGCTCTGGTGGCGGTGGCGGGGGCGGCGGTGATTCGCTTTGACCGGATCAACCCGGACTTCTTCATGGGCTTCCTGTTGCTGCAACTGGCCAACTTCACCTTCGCTGCCGGGCAGGTGCTCTACAAACATCTGGTCGCGCGTCATCCGAGCGATCTGCCGCATTACCGTCGCTTCGGCTTCTTCTACCTCGGTGCTCTGGCGGTGGTGTTGCCGGCGTTTCTGCTGTTCGGCAAACAGGACTTCCTGCCTGAAGCACCGTTGCAATGGGGCGTGCTGCTGTTCCTCGGACTGGTCTCGACCGCTTTGGGTCTTTACTGGTGGAACAAGGGGGCGTGTCTGGTCAGCGGCGGGACCCTGGCGGCGATGAACAACCTGCATGTGCCAGTGGGGCTGCTGATCAATCTGCTCATCTGGAATCAGCACGAAGAACTGGGGCGGTTGTTGCTCGGCGGTTCGGTGATTTTGCTGGCGGTGTGGATCAGTCGGTTGGGCGTACGCCAGTCGTTGGTGGCACGCTGAACCCTGTGGGAGCAAGCCCGCTCCCACAATAGATTGTGTGATCTTCGAAAATCACTTCGGCGCCAGTTGCCCCACCAGAAACTCGATAAACGCCCGGGTCTTCTGTGGCACCCGCCGCGCCGACGAATACACCGCATTGATGGTGATCGCCGGGGCCTGCCATTCACACAGCACTGGCACCACTCGCCCGGCCGCCAGCGCATCCTCGACGATGAAGTCGGGCAGCAGGGCGATGCCCATGCCGGCTTCGGCGGCCTGGGCGAGCAGGTCGCCGTTGTTGGCGTGGAGTGGGCCGGTGACGTTCACCCGTTGGGTATCCTTGCCATTGCACAGTTGCAGGCTGACACCGCTCTGCAGATACCCGTAGTTCAGGCATTGATGGGCGCGCAGATCCTGCGGAGTCTGCGGAACGCCCGCGCGCTCGAGATAAGCCGGGGATGCCACCATGATGCGTGGTGCGGGTGCCAGTTGCCGGGCGATCATCGTCGAGTCGGGCATGCTGGCGATACGGATGGTCACGTCAAACCCGCCCCGCACCGGGTCGACCTGCTGGTCGCTGAGCACCAGTTGCAACTCGATGTTCGGGTGCTGTTCGTGAAACAGCGGAATCAATGGCCCCAGCCGCCGAAGACCGAACGACATCGGCGCATTGACCCGCAACACACCGCGTAACTCACCGATGCCGTCACGGGCGCGTTGCTCGGCCTCGTCCAGTGCCGCCAACACCTCCCGTGCAGCATCGAAATACTCGGCCCCGGCTTCGGTCAGGTGCAGGCTGCGGGTGGTGCGTTGCAGCAATTGCACACCGATGGCTTCTTCCAGCGCCTGAATCTGTTTGCTGACTTTCGAGCGCGGCACATCCATGGCCCGGGCGGCTGCGGCGAAGCCGTTCTCGCCGACCGTGACGACGAAGGCGCGCATGCATTCGATGCGATCCATATTGTCCCTTTTTTAGAATCAATGTTTCTCGATTTTAGGTAATTGTCCCTTTTATCGCCAGCCCCTAAAGTGACATCCAAGCCGACAACAACGCCGCAGAAGGCACGGTCGACTACCCCCTCACCCATTCGAAGTATCGACATCAAAAGGAACGCGCCATGTCTATTCGTGAACTGCTCAACCCAACCAACTCCGCCCTGATCCTGATCGACCACCAGCCGCAAATGGCTTTCGGCGTGCAGTCCATCGACCGTCAGACCCTGAAGAACAACACCGTGGGCCTGGCCAAGGCGGCGAAGATCTTCAACGTGCCGACCATCTACACCTCGGTCGAAACCGAAAGCTTCAGCGGTTACATCTGGCCCGAATTGCTGGCTGTGCACCCGGATCAAAAGCCGATCGAACGCACTTCGATGAACTCCTGGGAAGACAAGGCACTGGTAGACGCGGTGAAAGCCACCGGTCGCAAGAAGCTGATCATTGCCGCGCTGTGGACCGAGGTGTGCCTGACTTTTCCGGCATTGGAAGCCCTGGCTGAAGGCTATGAGGTGTACATCGTCACCGACGCCTCCGGCGGCACCAGCAAGGAAGCCCATGACATGTCGGTGCAACGGATGATTCAGGCCGGCGCGGTGCCGGTGACCTGGCAACAAGTGTTGCTCGAATACCAGCGTGACTGGGCGCACAAGGATACTTACGAGGCGGTGATGGAACTGGTGCTGGAACACAGCGGCGCGTACGGCATGGGCGTGGATTACGCCTACACCATGGTGCACAAGGCACCGCAGCGGCAGGTGAAGTAACCCGCAAATTCTGAAAATGATGTAACCCCTGTGGGAGCGAGCTTGCTCGCGATTGCGGGCTGTCAGACGACACATATGTTGACTGACACGCCCTCATCGCGAGCAAGCTCGCTCCCACAGGTTTTGTGGTGTTACACCCTGCGCTTTTCAGCTTCGGGAATATGGCTCGCCCCCAGCACCGCCGGCAATACTCCCGCACGCAAATCCATACCGCTCGGCTGCTGATACAGGCTCAAGCCAAACTCCGGCAGCACCGCCAGCAGGTAGTCGAAAATATCCCCCTGAATCCGCTCGTAATCAGCCCACGCCGTGGTGCCGGTAAAACAGTAGATTTCCAGCGGAATACCCTGGGCCGTGGTCTGCATCTGACGCACCATGCAGGTCATGTTCGGCTGGATCCCCGAATGACTCTTCAGGTAGGCCAGCGCATAGGCGCGGAAAGTGCCGATGTTGGTCATCCGCCGACGGTTGGCCGACATGGCCGCGACGTTGCCCTGGGCTTCGTTCCAGGCCTTGAGTTCGGCCTGTTTGCGGGTCATGTAGTCGGTGAGCAAGTGCACCTGGGACAGCTTCTGTTCTTCGTCGTCACGCAGAAAGCGTACGCCGCTGGCGTCGATGAACAGGCTGCGTTTGATTCGGCGGCCACCGGAAGCCTGCATGCCGCGCCAGTTCTTGAACGACTCCGACATCAGGCGCCAGGTCGGGATCGAGACAATGGTCTTGTCGAAGTTCTGCACCTTGACCGTGTGCAGCGTGATGTCCACCACATCGCCGTCGGCGCCCACCTGGGGCATCTCGATCCAGTCGCCGACCCGCAGCATGTCATTGCTGGTCAGTTGCACGCTGGCGACGAACGACAGCAGCGTGTCCTTGTAGACCAACAGGATCACCGCCGACATGGCGCCCAGGCCTGACAGCAGCAACAGCGGCGAGCGATCGATCAGTGTGGCGACGATGATGATCGCGCCAAACACGTACAGCACCATTTTCGCCAATTGCACATAGCCTTTGATCGAGCGGGTGCGGGCGTGCTCGGTGCGGGCGTAGATGTCCAGCAGGGCGTTGAGCAGGGCGCTGACCGCCAGCAGCAGAAACAGGAAGGTGAAGGACAGTGCGACGTTGCCGAGGAAGTTCAGGCTGGTTTTGCTCAGGTCCGGCACCAGATTGAGGCCGAACTGGATCACCAGTGAAGGGGTGATCTGCGCCAGGCGATGGAACACCTTGTTCTGTAGGAAATCATTGACCCAGTGCAGGGCCGGCTGGCGGCTGAGCATTTTTGCCGCGTGCAGAATGAGGTAACGCGCCACCCGTCCGAGGAACAGCGCAATCGCCAATAGTAGCAACAGCGACAGGCTGGAGTGCACGAGCGGGTGCTGGTCGAGGGCACCCCAAAGGTCCAGGACGTTGGTCCAGAGCTGTTTGATATCCATGGTTGAAACGATTCTTCTATAAGGCACGAGAGGGGATTAGAGCATTTAAGACGCTTTGTATTACGTTTCGGGAAAAATCAGGCAACAAAAAACCAACTGTTTACCGCCATTTGTATAAAGAAACTCGGCCTGAGCGCTCGAAACCGTTACCCTATGCAGCTGTTTTTTTGCATTTCTTCGAGGTAGCACCCGTGTTTTCCCAATTCGCCCTGCACGAACGCCTGCTCAAAGCCGTGGCCGAGCTGAAATTTGTCGAGCCAACGCCTGTGCAAGCCGCGGCCATCCCGCTGGCGCTCCAGGGGCGTGACCTGCGGGTGACGGCGCAAACCGGTAGCGGTAAAACCGCTGCATTCGTTTTGCCGATTCTCAACCGTCTGATCGGCCCGGCGAAAATCCGCGTCAGCATCAAGACCCTGATCCTGCTGCCGACCCGCGAACTGGCCCAGCAGACCTTGAAGGAAGTTGAACGCTTCTCGCAGTTCACCTTCATCAAGTCCGGCCTGATCACCGGCGGTGAAGACTTCAAGGTCCAGGCCGCCATGCTGCGCAAGGTACCCGACATCCTGATCGGTACCCCGGGCCGGATGATCGAGCAATTGAACGCCGGCAACCTCGACTTGAAAGAAGTTGAAGTGCTGGTGCTCGACGAAGCCGACCGTATGCTCGACATGGGCTTCGCCGACGACGTTCAGCGTCTGGTGGACGAGTGCACCAACCGTCAGCAGACCATGCTGTTCTCCGCCACCACCGGTGGTTCGGGCTTGCGCGAGATGATCGCCAAGGTCCTGAACAACCCTGAGCACTTGCAGCTCAACGCGGTCAGCCAGCTGAACGAAACCACTCGCCAGCAAATCATCACCGCTGACCACAACCAGCACAAAGAACAGATCGTCAACTGGTTGCTGGCCAACGAGACCTACCAGAAAGCCATCGTGTTCACCAACACCCGGGCCATGGCCGACCGCATCTACGGCCGCCTGGTGGCGCAGGAATACAAGGCGTTCGTGCTGCACGGCGAGAAAGACCAGAAGGATCGCAAGCTGGCGATCGACCGCCTGAAGCAGGGCGGCGTGAAAATCCTCGTGGCCACCGACGTCGCAGCCCGTGGTCTGGACGTGGACGGCCTGGACCTGGTGATCAACTTCGACATGCCACGCAGCGGTGATGAGTACGTGCACCGTATCGGTCGTACCGGTCGCGCCGGCAACGATGGCCTGGCCATCTCGCTGATCTGCCACGGCGACTGGAACCTGATGTCGAGCATCGAGCGCTACCTCAAGCAGAGCTTCGAGCGCCGCACCATCAAGGAAGTCAAAGGCACCTACGGCGGACCGAAAAAGGTCAAGGCCTCGGGCAAGGCTGTTGGCGTGAAGAAGAAAAAGACCGACGCCAAGGGCGACAAGAAAAAAACTGCCGCCAAGACCCCGACCAAGCGCAAGAGCGCCAACCGGCCCAAGAGTGATTCCCTGGTCAGCAAGGACGGCATGGCCCCACTCAAGCGCCGCAAGCCGGAAGCACCGGCGGCTGAGTAAGTCGTTGTAGACGATCAGTGAAAAACCCGGACAGTGTCCGGGTTTTTTTATCCCTGGTGTTTTATCAGCCTTCGGCTTTCTTCTCGGCAGACTCCAGTTCCTTCAAGCGCTGGTCGATCAACTGGCACTTGTCCGGCAGGTCCTTGGCGGCAGTGCCCAGATCCATCTTCTGCAACTCATCATTGATCTCCTTGGCCTTGGTCGGATTTTGCTCGGTGAGCCTTGCCACTTCCCGGGCCAGTTGCTCGCGCTTGGCAGTGGCTTCGTCGGGGGTGCAGGCCCAGGCGGGCAGGGCGCAGGCGAGGGTGATAGCGAGGGTCAGCTTGCTCAGGGTTTTCATAAGCGTCCTCTGTTCCGGCAACGGCAGATATCCGGTTGAGGGGACAACGGCAAGAAAAGTTCAGCCGAGGTGGCGGATAAGTCTGGTATAGGGTGGCCAACAAAAAACCGGACAATGTCCGGTTTTTCTACACTCGGCAAAGTGATGAAAGAGTCGTTCCGTTTACTCAAGCCTCGATCACTTGACCGCAATGAATCCTCTTTCCATCGAGATATGCTTGTTTCCATATTTATGAAAAATCGGTACTACCCGTGCCGAGGCACTGCAGACTTTCTGTAACAGATCGATGGGACGCTGGCCCATGGCCGCAATCTCCCACTCAGCGCCTTTCAAGAACGGCACGCCATAATGGAAGCTTCCAACTGTTGAGAAGCCGATCTCATGTAATGTTTTTTCGATGAGTTCCCTGGAGTGAAATACGTGTTTCGACCAGTTTTCAGGGCACCAGTTTTTCCACAGTTGCGCGCCAACAGCTTCCATGTTCGGCATCGAAAAAAGCAGCCTGCCGTTACTCTTCAAGGCGGAAAATGATTTCTCAAGCATAGGCCTTGGATCAATGAAATGTTCCAGGACACCCCAGTGAACGACGGTGTCGTATTGCTGGTCGGGTGTCCAGTTGCATATGTCGGCGTTGAGGAAGTGGCCTGAGCATTGATTGATATCAAACAGCTCCTTGACTACTTTCAGACCTTCATCGGAGAAATCGAGCGCAGTGACGTCTGCGTCCATCCATTTATTCATGGACAAGAGGCGTTTGTTTTCACCGCCACCTCCCAGTTCCAGAATACGAGTGCCCTTGATCGAGCCAAGCCGCGCATGAATCAACCTGGCGAAGAGGCCATTTTTCCCGTAGTAGAAATCTGAACCGCTCAATGCAGACAGCGAGGACTGTGCAGGGGACCACACACTGTCCCAATAGCTTTCGTCAGTCACTTTATTCTGGTCTTGTCGTCCTGACACAGTTCTCTCCAATAGTTTTTTTAGTGTTGTAACTGTCAGAAAGTCTTGAGCGTAGCTTAAAGAAATGACAGTTCACCGGTCATTTCATCGGCTGAGCACTATTTCTTTTCGGGCGGATCGGGCGCTCTTCGCGAGCGGTCCCGATTCAGTTTCAAGGCTAACCCCCATGGCAGCAACCAGGTTCAGCCTGTTCTTCGTACCGGTCGTGATGCCGCACCCACTCCATGATCTCGTCCTCGTTGCGGCCCTTGGGCGTCAGGTCGAGGTAGTTGTAGGCGCCGACCAGCATGTCCAGGCCCCGGGCATAGGTAGAGTAGGTATGGAAAATTTCTCCGGCGTCATTGCGATAAAACACGCTGAGACCGGGGAGTTCTTCTTCGGCGCCGTCGGTTTTTTCGTAGTTGTATGTAGCCTTTCCGGCGGCGACGTCTTCAGCTCGGGCGGTGACGCCAAAGTCGTAGTTGAAATCGCAGCCTTCGGACGACACCCAGTCGAACTTCCAGCCCATGCGCCGTTTGAAAGCCTGGAATTCGGCGAACGGTGCGTGGGAAACCACTACCACGGCCACGTCATGGTGGGCCAGGTGCTGGTTGGCGCCGTCGATGTGATCGCTCAGGTACGAGCAACCAGGGCAGCCTTCATCCCAGCCCTCGGCGAACATGAAGTGGTAGATCACCAACTGGCTGCGCCCCCCGAACAGGTCCGCCAGTTTCAGTTCGCCGTCGGGCCCCTGGAAGTGGTAGTCCTTGTCGATTTTCACCCAGGGCAGGGCGCGGCGTTCGGCGCTGAGTCTGTCCCTTTCCTTGGTGAAGGCTTTTTCGTGGGCCAGGTGCTGTTTGCGGGCGGCGAGCCATTCTTCCTGCGATACGACGGGATGGTTCTGAATGTTCATGTTGTTTTCTCCTGCATGGGGCGGGGAGGTGACTTACACAGACTAGTCGTTTGGCTTGCGTGGATTTCGACATGCCGTCGGTCGGTCGTCTGCAAACGCCCGGCTGAACGGCGGGCGGGCGTACCGGTCACAACCTGTAAGGTCCGTGCAATTGCACGGGCATCAATCGAACGGGCACCGGAGGTTGAATCAGGATGACGACTTACAATTGGGACTTGATTGAGCGCTTGCTGCATGAAGTGCAAAACAGTGCGGGCCACAGTTTTACGCCGCGGCCTTACGCCGAACAGCATGCCGCGCAGAAGGCTGCGGAAGGTGAGCCGATTGAAAATCTTGATCACTTGAAAACGGTGGCTGGAGAGTACGAAAAGTTACTGCTGGCGCGTGGCTATATCGAACCGCGACCGGAGGACGAAGGTGGTACGGGCACCAATTACATTCTGACGGCGCGGGGTTCGCGTTTGTTGAGCCTGATCGACAGCAGCATCCCTGGCAATGATCACCCGCGGCAGGTGCTGGACGAACAGGAGGATGCGCTGGATGAGGTGACGTTCGATGAGGTGGCGTCGAGGGCGCAGATTGCCTGATGTTCTCATGCAATCCTGTGGAATCACCCTGTGGGAGCAACTCGCTCCCACATTGGTCTTGTGTTGTCCTCAGCCTTGTTTCCCGGCTTTCAGGCACTTCAAGTCGCTGAAGTCTTTCCTCACACCCTCGATTTTCTTCAGCAACCGTGCGCGTTGGCTCGGCGTGCTTTCAGCCATCAGATCCACGAACAGTGAACGCGCCTGGGCTTCGGTGTTGGCAAAGGCCTGCCGATAGGCGGGTGTCCACAAGCTCTCACGATTGACCAGAAGTGTCTCGATGCGTTGTGGGAATTCGGGGCTCTGGCGTTGGGCAACAGCTGCACTGAACTGTTTCTGCCAATGGACGCGGTTGGCAAGCCACTGGGTGTTCTGCTCGCCCAGGGTCCTGGACCATGTGGCTACCCGTTGTTGCTGGGTAGTGTTCAGAGGCCCGAGCCAGTCGTTCAGGCGCTTCTCCATGCGCGCGCCGCGTTCCTTGATCTGCTGGTCGAGGGAAGGTTTGAGGTATTCCTGCTGGCGTTTGCGCTGGTCCTTGGCAAAGGCGTCGTTCATTTCGGCGACTTGCTTGTCATCCAGCCCTTTCAGCAACTCGATGGCCGACGGGGTGATTTCCCGCGCGGTCTCGGCGATCGCCTGTTCGGCTTCGTGGGCGCGGGCTTGCAAGGCTGCATCGGTGACCTGGTTGGTGGTGATCATGGTTTGCAGACGGTCCAGCCAGTCGAGGTAGCCGGGCAGTTGGGTGGTGCAGTGCCAGCTCAGGTGTTCCTTCAAGCGTTCGTCCAGCCAGCTTTTTTGCTCGCCGTTCATGTCCAGGTAGTCACTGAGCGTCCACGGGATGATCACATCGAGATTGCGGTAGGCCAGGCCCACGCGGCTGCACGCGCCGAGGGCAAGGGCAACTATCAGCATAAAGGCGATATGTTTGAACCAGCGGGACATGGGCGAGTCCTTGCGAAAGCCAGTCTTCGGTGTCTGATTCTCATGTGAACCCAAGAGGAGCCCGGCAGTTCAGCCGATCAATAGAACGCGTGTTCGGCCTTGAGCGTCACCAGCCCGTCGCACTGGTTGTTGTGCCCGGCATAGGCCGAGCAACCGCTGCCGCTCAGGTTGGAGTCACTGTAGATCAGGTCGAGGTCGATGCCCATGAACGGGCGGGACAATTTCAGCGACCAATCGGTAAAACTGCCTACATACCCGCCATCCACCGCCACTGGCGTATTGAATTGGTGGGTGGTGTATTTCAGGCTGATGCCTACACCGAAAGGTTGATTGCCGCTCAAGTCAGCGAACAGAGTGTTGTTCTGTTTGTCCGGGTCATTGCTGAAGGCGATGCCGAATCGGCTGCCGAGCAAGGTCAGGCCGCCGAACAGTTCCTGGCTGTCAGGGGTCGTGACTTCGGGGTAACTGTAGCGGATCAGGCCCACTTCGTAGCCGAGGGTTTGGTCGAAGGGTTGTTTAAAACCCATGTAGGAATCGATCTCGAGGTCTTTCCCCGGGCTGATCCCCACGCTGGGCGACCATTGGCCCACGTAGAAACCGCTGTCGTGGCTCAGATCCAGGCCGCCGTGGAACGAACCGACGGCCGACGGTTTGACCAGGCCCTGGGCCATGCTGCGGGTGGGGGTGGTGCCGAGCTTGAGGTCGAAGCCCCCCAGCTCACGCTGAAAGATTTGTGCGTGTGCCACGGAGCAGGCCAGCAGGCTGGCGAGCAATGCCGATAGATAGAAAGGTTTGAACATGCGTCACTCCATGAACAGCGAGGACAGGCTGGCGGGCCCGCTGAAACGCTTGATCCAGACGTGTGCAAGAATACCGGCGAATGATCGGCAATGAAGGCCGTTCGTCGATTTCCGAACGATTTGAAGGAGTGGCGGGGGGAATAACGAGGGTTCCAGTCCAAGCGCTTCGAAGCTCAAAGCGCTTTGGGACCAGGTGACGCGGGGGGATTACTTTTTGCCCAGGGTGATCTGCTTGGACGGGCCGAACGTCTGGCCGCTGACGCCTTTGGCAATTTGCTGGATTTCACCGCCGGACTTGAGGAACGCAGCGATCTGGCTGTTGATCGATTCGCTGGTTTCGACGGCTGGAGCTGGCTTTGCTTTGCTGGTGGATGCTTTTACGCGCATGGCGGCCATTAACCTGTAGAAAATTAACTTGGCCAGGCATCGTACAGGAATTACCTGATAATTGCTTGGCAAATATCCCCTCGGCATATTCTTGAGGACGGGGTAATCAGTCACCGGACAATATCCGAAATATGCACCTAAGCCGCTGTTTTAACTAAAAACATTGCCCGAAAAAATATCGTGTTGCGCTTGCCTGGGCATGGCGTAAATGCCCGGAACGGCCTGACGAGCGGCCAGACGCGGGATGAAACCCCGGGAAAATTAAGGGTTTCAGAGGATTTTCTCGCGCCACCGGGCCGGCTGCCGAACGCAGCGCTTAAAACCGGGTAGAATGCCGCCCACGCAATGAGGGTATTGGACATGGCTTTAGTCGGGCGTTACAACAGTTTGCAAGTGGTTAAACACACTAACTTCGGTTTATATCTGGACGGTGGCGCGGATGGCGAAATCCTTCTGCCTAATCGTTATATTCCAAAAGATATTCCTACCGAAGATGAAGACTGGCTCAACGTTTTTATTTATCTGGACAGCGATGACAAACTCATCGCAACTACTGAAAAACCGAAAGTTCAAGTCGGTGAATTCGCCAGTTTGAAAGTTGTTGAAGTCAACAGCATCGGCGTATTCCTGGACTGGGGCTTGCCGAAAGACCTGTTGCTGCCGTTCTCCGAAGAGAAGCGCCAGATGACGGCGGGTGAGTATGTGGTGGTGCACGTCTATCTCGACAAGCACACCCGTCGCATCACCGCGACCGCGCGCCTGGACCGCTACCTGGACAAGACCCCGGCCAACTACACCGCGGGCCAGGAAGTGGATCTGCTGGTGGCCGAAGCCACGGACATGGGTTTCAAGGCCATCATCAACAACAAGCATTGGGGCCTGATCCACAAGAACGAAATCTTCAAGTTCATGCGCGCCGGTAAAGAAGAAAAGGGCTTCATCAAGGAAGTTCGCGCCGACGGCAAGATCAGCCTGAGCCTGCAACCGGTCGGCCAGGAAGCGGCCACCAGCCTGAACTCGAAGATCCTCGCCAAGTTGCGCGAAAACAACGGCAGCCTGGCGGTGAGCGACAAGAGCGATCCGGCATTGATCAGCAGTCTGTTCGGTGTCAGCAAGGGCAACTTCAAGAAGGCCATCGGTGCGTTGTACAAGAACGGCCAGATTGTCATTCATGCCGATCGTATCGAGCTCAGTTGACCCCACTCTGACGTGTAGGAGCTGCCGAAGGCTGCGATCTTGATTTTTAGAGATCAAAAGATCGCAGCCTTCGGCAGCTCCTACAGGGGCATTTTCTGGCCTTCTGGTTAATAATCGACAACATGATTCATCGCCCCGGTGATTTCTTTTCAACGAGAAGGCCGGGGTTTTGCTTTTTTCTGCCGAGTCTTTGCCATGGATTGTGTCTTCGAGGTGTTCCGGTGAGCGCCACCCGGCGCAGCACCGACGGATTTGCCCTGCAAGTGATGGTCGGGTTGTGCCTGGTCTGGGGCGTGCAGCAGGTGATGATCAAGTGGGCGGCGGCCGATATCGCGCCGGTGATGCAGGCGGCCGGACGTTCCGGCATGTCGGCGTTGCTGGTCGGGCTGCTGATCTGCTGGAAGGGTGGCTGGAACCAGGTGGGGGCGACCTGGCGCGGCGGTCTGTTGGCCGGTGCCTTGTTCGGCCTGGAGTTCTTCTTCATTTCCGAAGGCCTGCAACTGACCACGGCGGCGCACATGTCGGTGTTCCTCTACACGGCGCCGATCTTCACCGCCTTGGGAGTGCACTGGTTGCTGCCCAGTGAGCGATTGCGGCCGCTGCAATGGCTGGGGATTGTCCTGGCCTTTATCGGGATTGCCATTGCGTTTGCCGGCGGGGTGTCCTGGGACAACCTTGATTACCGCATGTTGATGGGCGATGCCCTGGGCGTGCTGGCGGGTGCCGCCTGGGGCGCAACCACGGTGGTGGTGCGCGCCTCGCGCCTGTCGGAAGCGCCGGTGACCCTGACGCTGTTCTATCAGTTGATTGTCGGCTTCTTCGGCTTGTTGTTGATTGCGCTGCTCAGCGGCCAGATCACCCATGTCAGCCTGACTCATGTGGCGGTGGCCAGTGTGCTGTTTCAGGGCGTGGTCGTGTCGTTCTTCAGTTACCTGATCTGGTTCTGGCTGCTGCGCCGTTACCTGGCGGCCAACCTCGCGGTGTTTTCGTTCATGACGCCATTGTTCGGCGTCACCTTCGGCGTGGTGCTGCTCGGCGAGGAGCTGAGCCTGAACTTCGTCATCGGTGCCGTACTGGTATTGGCGGGCATCACTTTTGTCAGCGCCGAGCAGTGGTTGCGCCGTCGTTTGCGCAAAGCTCTTGGGCAGCACTGACCGGCGCGAGCAACAGACCGCCGGCGAGCAACAAGCCGCAGCCAGCGACTACCAGTGCCGGCTGCAAACCGCCACTGAAATGACTGCTCAGCGCCGCCAGCAATGGTCCGCTGAGCTGGCCCACGGCAAAGCAGGCTGTCAGCAGGCCGGCATTGCGCTGGGTGGCATGGGGCGCCAGTTCCCGGGAGCGTTGCATCACCAGTTGCATGCAGGCCAGGAACGGCGTGCCGCACAGGATCACACCCAACGCCAGGCCTGGCCCGTTACCCAGCAGGCAAGCGAACACGCCAGCGGCTTGCAGCCATAACGTCGCCATCAACCAGTGACCGGTGGCGCGAGGTTTTTGCCGCCGCAGACACACCAGCACCACACCGGTTGCCGCCGCCAAACCAAAGCATGGCCAGAACAGGTCGGCCTGCCATTGGCCATGGAATTGCGCATTGGCCATTTGCGACAAGAAAGTCGCCGGAATGATGTAGCCCAATCCGTACAAGGCATAGATCCAGCCCAGGCGAGCGATACCTTGATTACCCGAGGCGCTGGCGCTGGGCGCAGCAGTCGCGGTGGCACCCGGTTGTGGCAGGAACGGCAGGATCCCCAGCAGCATCGCCAGCCCTGCGGCGGCGTACACCAGCCACAAGGTGGCGGACGTCTGGCCCAGCAGATTCGAGCCCAGGGCCAACAGACCTGTCAGGAAAATCCCCAAACCCGGCCCGGCGAAGACCAGGGCGCCGAGCCGAGGTCGACCGGCCTCTGCTGCGAGTGGCTGGCTCAGGGCGGTAATCATCACCAGCACCCAGGCGCTGGCCACGCCGGTGCCAAAACGCAGCAGCAGGTGCGACCAGAAACCATTGGCCCAGAACGACGCCAGGGTCAACAGCACGCAGAGCCACAATCCGCCGAGCAAGCGCCGGTGCACTTGCGCCGGACGCCGGGAAAACATGGCGTCCACCGCACCAATGAAATAACCGAGGTAGTTGGCGGCGGCAATCAGTCCGGCGGCGGTCAGGTCGATCTGGCCTTCGCTGAGCAGGTGCGGCAGTTGCGGTGTCAGGGCAAAACGGCCGATGCCCATGGCCATCATCAGGGCAACGAAACTGGCGGATAAGCGGATCAGGGGAGACATGGTCTGGATTCCGTCTGGGGGATCAATGACCGTCAGGCTAGGACTGATTGACTTTCTTTAAAAATGAATAATAGTGAGTAACTTGTTCTTTTTTGGAGAATATCGTGGAGTTCAGCCAATTGCGCATCTTCCAGGCAGTGGCGGAAGAAGGGTCCATCACCCGGGCCGCAGAACGGTTGCATCGAGTGCCATCGAACCTGTCGACCCGGCTCAAACAGCTGGAAGAGCAACTGGGCGTCGAACTGTTCCTGCGCGAACGTCAGCGCTTGCAGTTGTCGCCTGCGGGAAAAGTCCTGCTGGACTACACCGCCAGGCTGTTTGCCTTGCACGATGAGGCCAGCGCGGCAGTGCAGGGCGGTCAACCGGCGGGCGACTTCGTGCTCGGCACCATGTACAGCACGGCAGCGATTCACCTTCCGGGGCTATTGGCGCACTACCACCGCTTGTATCCGGCAGTGAACCTGCAAGTACAGTCCGGGCCCAGCGGTGAACTGCTCGAAGGCCTGCTCACCGGCCGGCTCGATGCGGCGCTGGTGGATGGCCCCCTGGAGCTGGCCGGTCTCGACGGGGTGCCCTTGTGCGACGAGCGCCTGGTCCTGATCAGCGAGGCCGACCATCCGCCCGTGCGCAGCGCGCTGGATGTGCAAGGTCGTTCGGTGTTCACCTTTCGCCAGGGCTGCTCCTACCGCATGCGCCTGGAGGCCTGGTTCGCCCATGACCACGCGGCCATGGGCCGGGCGATGGAGATCGAGTCCTATCCGGGGATGCTGGCATGTGTGATTGCCGGTTCCGGTGTGGCGCTGATGTCGGAGTCGATGCTCGCCAGTCTGCCGGGCCGCGAGAGTGTGGCCGTGCATCCGTTGGCCGAGCCGTTCGCCAGTGCGACCACCTGGCTGATGTGGCGCAAGGGCATGGTCGGGGCCAACCTGAATGCCTGGATCGAGCAGCAACAGGTGGTTTTTCCGCCGACACGGGTGCGGGCACAGGACATTGCCTGAACACAGGCTGATTGTGATGGATTCAGTAACAGATCATTGTGACTTTGCGCGAGCATTGCGTAGGACTTCGGACTATTATCTGTACGAAGGGGCTACAGAACTTTGGCCGCTCGGCACTACCCTGAAGGGGGCACCATGAAAGAGAAAATCCAAAACTGGCTGCATGACCTGGGCGTCGCTCTCGGCTTGATCGAGCCGCCTCTGCAACCCGTGCCAATTCGTACTGACGACGAACAACGTCGACGCCAGCAACGACGCCGGTAATGGCAGATATCATCTGACAGGTGATAGGTTTCCAGTGGCGAGGGAGCAAGCTCCCTTGCCGCTTCGTGTACGTTTGATCACCAGCCTTAGTACCGCCCGATCTCCAGCAAAAACCGGCTCAAATCATTCGCCGTCCTGGCGGTCTTGAGCATCCGGTCTTCCTCCACGGTAAACGCCGTGACACCCAGTTCATCTTCCAGATGGAAGATCAGCTCTTCGATATCATTTTTATCCAATCCCAACTGCGCCAGGCTGGCGTTGTCGTCGAAGTCGTCCCGACCTTCCAGCAGGCGGCTGATGTAGCGATGTACGACAGCACGAAGGGCGGCTTCTTTCATGATCGTTCTTCGAGGAGGCGGGTGTCGTTCTTCCTGCCGGTGCAGTTCCTGTCGTTGAGTACAGCAGGCTTTAGCCGTGTGAGCGCTGCCATTGGTCAATCATGTTGCGTAAGTGCTCCCCGGAAAAACTCCCGAAATGCCCGCCATGCACCGTGCGGATTGACAGCCCGTGCAAGCGTTGCAGGCTGCGGGCGTAGTCATCGAGGTTGGAGTGGTAGGCGTCTTCGATCAGCGGGCCGTCGTAGATGATGTCGCCACTGAACAATGTTTCGGTGGCGGCTTCGTACAGGCAGATGCCGCCCGGCGAGTGTCCCGGTGTGTGCACGACCTGCAATACCCGGTTGCCCAGGTCCAGCACATCCCCATCTTCGACAAACCCTGTGGCCGGTGCGGCCTTGACCCGGTATTCGGCGTAGCACAGCGGGCAATCGGGGTGCGCCTCGAACATGTCGTCGCCGACGAAGGCTTTACTCAGGTCGTTGTCGCCATCGGGCGCCGCGAGAATGTCCGCCTCGGCCGGATGCACCAGGCGTTCAGCGAACTCGTGATGACCGGCGATGTGATCGAAATGGCAGTGGCTGGCCACGGCCACCAGTGGCCGTTCGGTGATCCACGGCAGTTGCTCGCGCAGGCTGACCAGGCCCGAGCCGCTGTCGAGCAGCAGGTCTTTGTCGCGGCCCTGGATGTGCCAGAGATTGCAGCGGTAGAAAGGCCGGATGTAGGGCTCGTGAATCAGGCGGATGCCGTCGCTGAGATGTTTGACTTCGAACCACTGGTCACGGCTGACGATCTTCATGAGCAGTTTTCTCCAGACGAAAAAAAACGAGTGTGGCAACCGACGCCACACTCGTCGAAGAAAGCATCAAGTCGTTATGTTCAGCTTAGGCCGCGCTGGCCACAGTCACCGGGCGACGGGACAGCAGGCTGACAGCAACAAAGCTCACCAGGCCTACACCGAGGCTGTAGTAGATCGGGGTGTTGGCGTCCAGTCCGTCCTTGAACATGAACAACAGCGCGGTGGCGAAGCCCATGCCCATGCTGGCGATAGCGCCGGCGGTGGTGGCGCGCTTCCAGAAAATCGCACCCATCAGCGGGATCAGCATGCCGCCTACCAACAGGTTGTAGGCCAGGGTCAGGGCGCTGATCACGTCGTTCACGATCAGGGCGATGCCCAATACCACGATGCCGGTCAACAGGGTGAACAGGCGGTTGATCGCCAGGCTCGACTGTTTACCGCCACGCAGTTTCGGCAGCAGGTCTTCGGTCAGGGTGGTTGCAGCGGCCAGCAGGCCGGCGCTGGCGGTGGACATCATGGCGGCCAGTGCGGCAGCGATCACCAGGCCACGGATACCGTCCGGCAGGGACAATTTCACAATCGCGGCGAAGGCGTTGTTGACGTTGTCCAGGTCCGGGATCAGAACGTGGGCAGCCATGCCGATCAGGGCGCAGGCCAGGCCGTAGAGGATGCAGTAGATACCGGCAGCGGTACCGGCAACCTGAGCCACTTTGGCGGTCTTGACGGTAAACACTCGTTGCCAGATGTCCTGACCGATCAGGATGCCGAAGAAGTAGATCATGAAGTAGGTGATGATGGTGTCCCAACCGATGGTGGTGAAGCTGAAGCTCGCCGCCGGCAGTTTCAGCACCAACTCATCCCAGCCGCCGACGCGGTACAGGCAGATCGGCAACAGGATGAACATCAGGCCGACAGTCTTGATCACGAACTGGACGATGTCGGTCAGGGTCAGGGACCACATGCCGCCGATCGCCGAGTAGACCACCACCACGCCGCCGCCGAGCAGTACCGAGATCCAGAACGGCAGGCCGAACAGCACTTGCAGCACGGTGCCGATTGCCAGGATCGAGGTCACGCCGATCATCAGCGCGTAGGCCAGCATGATTACCGCGCTCGCGGAGCGGGCCATCGGGTTGTAGCGTTTTTCCAGGACCTGGGTAACGGTGTAGATCTTCAGCTTCAGCAGCGGTTTGGCGAGGAACAGGTTCAGCGCCACGATCCCGCAACCCAGGGCCGCACACAGCCAGAAACCGGAGATGCCATGCACATAGCCCAGACGCACGGTGCCCACGGTGGACGCACCGCCCAGGACGGTGGCAGCCATGGTGCCCATGTACAGGCTTGGGCCGAGGTTACGACCGGCGACCAAAAAGTCTTCGTTGGTCTTGGCCTTGCGCATGCCGTAGTAGCCGAGTATCAGCATCGCGGCGGCGTAGATGAGTACGACGAATAAATCCAAAGCCATTATGGCGTGTCTCCGATTGTCTTTTTTATGTGAGGCTGAAAATCAATCCCTGTGGGAGCGGGCTTGCTCGCGAAAGCGGTCTGTCAGTCACATCAATGTTGGATGTGCTGCCGTCTTCGCGGGCAAGCCCGCTCCCACAGGTAGTGCGTTTAGTTCATTGAATCAGGCGGCTTGACGCATCGCCGGTTTAGCGAGCGAATCCGTGCTCTTGCTGCGAGGGTCGTTCGGACCGAACACTGCGCTCGATTCCGGGAACAGGCTCAGCAGCGCCAGGTACACCAGCGAGGCCAGGCCCAGGGTCACCGGCAGGCTGATGTCGATACCACCGGCCATTTCGCCCAGCGGCCCGACAAACTGGCCCGGCAGGTTCACGAAGCACAGGCCGACGGCCGCGCTCGGGATCCAGGCGCCCAGGCCACGCCAGTTCCAGCCGTGGGTGAACCAGTAGCGGCCACCTTTCTCGCCACGGGTGAACACTTGCAGGTCATCCGGGCAGTAGAAGCCGCGACGCACCAGCAGGCCGATGATCATGATCACCATCCACGGGGTGGTGCAGGTGATGATCAGCACGGCGAAGGTCGACACGCTCTGCACCAGGTTGGCCGCGAAGCGCCCGATGAAGATGAACGCAATCGACATCACACCGATCAGCAGCGTGGCCTTGACCCGCGACAGCACCCGAGGAAACACGCTGGACATGTCCAGGCCGGTGCCGTAGAGCGAGGTGGTGCCGGTGGACATGCCGCCGATGACCGCGATCAGGCACACCGGCAGGAAGAACCAGCTCGGCGATACCGCCAGCAGGCCGCCGACATAGTTGTTGGCCGCAATGTAGTCCGGCGCCTTGACCGCTACGATGGTGGCGGTGACGAGGCCGAACAGGAACGGAATCAGCGTGGCGAGTTGCGCGGCAATCACCGATACCATGATCCGGCCTTTGGGCGTATCGCGCGGGATATAGCGCGACCAGTCACCGAGGAACGCACCGAAGGAGATCGGGTTGCTCATGGCGACCAGTGCTGCCCCGATGAACGCAGCCCAGAAACCGGCCTGGCCCATGGCGACGGTGCCGGCGTACTGGCTGTCGAATGCAGGGGCGAACGCGAAAACCCCCAGCAGGAACAGCAGGCTGGCCGCCCACACCGCAATGCGGTTGACCCACAGCATGAAGCGGAAGCCATAGATGCACACGGTCAATACCAGCAGCGCGAACAGACCGTAGGCCAGGCCCAGGGTCAGATCGGTTTCCGGCAGATCGATCAGGCGCTTGGCACCGCCCACCAGCGCATCGCCCGAACTCCAGACGGAGAGCGAGAAGAACGCGATTGCGGTCAGCAACGACAGGAAGGAGCCGACGATTCGCCCGTGCACGCCGAAGTGTGCGCCGGAAGAGACGGCGTTGTTGGTGCCGTTGATGGGGCCGAACAGGCCCATCGGCGCCAGGATCAGCGAACCGAGTACCACGCCCAGCACAATCGCCCAGACGCCCGCCTGAAAGGACAGGCCGAACAGTACCGGGAAACTGCCGAGCACGGCGGTGGCAAAGGTGTTGGCGCCGCCGAAGATCAGGCGAAACAGATCGCTGGGCTTGGCGTCACGCTCATTGTCCGGGATCTGTTCGACCCCGTTTGTTTCGATGCTGCTAAGGCTTTTTTCGTTGTTTTTGTTATTCATGACCAGCTCCGATCATAAAGGCGCGCTCATCGTGCGTGAGCATCACCTGTGTTGGCTAAGGGGGTGGCAGCCCTTCCGGCATCGCGGACAAATGTTCGTGGCAGGCCAGCCATAGGCCTTGTTGTTCTTGGCCAGACGCTTGTTTCTTGAAAACAATCGTCTCGCGCTCCTGGCTGAAGTGTTGCTCCCCTTGCATGCGCAACTCGGTGGCCACGTCATGGATGAAAATCGCCACGTCACCCTGCAGGCTGACGAAAGCGTTGCTTGAGGTGCACGAGAGCACCTCGAAGCCATCCTCGGAGCGCCAGCCGTCCCACATCGCCTGATAGGCGTCGCGCGACAGCAGGGGCTGTTCGAGGGTGTAGAAGACGAAGCTGGCTTCAACGCTGAACGCGCCGAAGTAGGCTTCGCGATCGTTACGGGCAAAAGCGGACACCAGATCGGCGGCGGCTTTGAGCACCTGATCACGTTCGTTCATGACCGATCCTCAGCGGTGGACTACGCCAGGCAGTACGCAGAGCATTTCGTACAGCAGGTTGGCGGCCAGCAGCGAGGTGTTGCCGGTGGTGTCGTAAGCGGGCGAGACTTCTACCAGATCGCAACCGACCAGGTCGAGGCCTTGGCAGCCACGAACGATCTCGATCGCCTGAATGGTCGTCAGACCGCCGATTTCCGGGGTACCGGTACCCGGTGCCCAGGCCGGGTCGATGCCGTCGATGTCGAAGCTCAGGTACACCGGGCCGCCGCCGACTTTCTCGCGGACTTCAGCCATCAAGGGCTCCAGCGATTTGTGCCAGCACTCTTCAGCCTGAACCACACGGAAGCCCTGGTTGCGGCTCCAGTTGAAGTCGTCAGCGGTGTAGCCCTGGGCGCGCAGGCCGATCTGCACGACGCGGTCCGGATCCAGCAGGCCTTCTTCGACAGCGCGACGGAAGGTGGTGCCGTGGGCGATCTTCTCGCCGAACATGTGGTCGTTCACATCGGCGTGGGCGTCGATGTGCACCAGGCCGACCTTGCCGTGCTTTTTATGAATGGCTCGCAGGATCGGCAGGGTGATGGTGTGGTCGCCGCCCAGGGTCAGCGGGATCACGTCGTGTTCAAGGATGTTGTTGTAGGATTCTTCGATGATCCGTACGGCATCCAGCAGGTTGAACGTGTTGATTGCGATGTCGCCGATGTCGGCAACCGACAGCGAGTCGAACGGGGCAGCGCCGGTGGCCATGTTGTACGGGCGGATCATCACCGACTCGGCGCGGATTTCGCGAGGTCCGAAACGGGTGCCGGGGCGCAGGGAGGTACCGATGTCCAGGGGCACGCCTACAAAGGCAGCGTCCAGGCCGGCAGCGGTATTCAAATGGGGGAGTCGCATCATGGTGGCGATGCCGCCGAAGCGCGGCATTTCGTTGCCGCCCAGTGGTTGGTGAAGAATCTTGTCCACGGGTAGGGCCTCATCGTCGTTGTTTTATTTATGTCGGTTGCCGTTAACGGAAGTACGGGCGAACCTTGTGGCGCCGATTCTGCGAAATGTAGTGACCGGGAAGAATCGCTACGGGCAAATACTTAGTTCAGATTTTTCTAAACTAATGTGCGAGAGATCGATAGACTTCACCGCAACACGAAAGCTGCAGATAAACCTGTAGGAGCTGCCGCAGGCTGCGATCTTTTGATTTCCAGCGGTCTCAGATCGCACAGAGTCAAGATCAAAAGATCGCAGCCTGCGGCAGCTCCTACTGGGCTGTAGCCAGAGCCAGCTGAAATTCGAGCGGTGTTTGGAGAGTCCCAATGGCCAACGCTTTACCCGACCTGAAACTATTGCGCATCTTCGTCAGCGTGGTGCGCCATCAGGGGTTCGCCAACGCCCAGCAGGAACTCAATCTCTCGACGTCGGCCATCAGCACCTACATGAGCCAGCTCGAAACCGCCCTCGGCCTGGTGCTGTGCCATCGCGGCCGTGGCGGTTTCAGCCTGACCAGCAAGGGCGAGCTGTTCCATCAGGAAACCCTGCGCCTGTTGGGCGAACTCGAAGGCTTCGAGCAGTACGCCGCCGCCCTCAAGGGAGAGTTGCGCGGTACCTTGAACCTCGGGGTGATCGACTCCACCGTCAGTGACAAGGCCCTGCCGTTCGCCGAAGCCATCGGCGCCTACAGCCAGGAGCACCCGGCCGTGCACTTGCACCTGTCGGTGATGAGCCCTTATGAATTGCAACTCGGGGTGCAGGACAACCGTCTCGACCTGGCCATCGGCGCGTTTTCCACGCGCATGAGCGGCCTGGTGTACATGCCGCTGTACCGTGAACAACACTGGTTGTATTGCAGCACGCGGCATCCTCTGTTCAACGAGCGGCGCATCCCCGAGCAAGTCATCACTCAACAGCGCATGGTCGGTCGTGGCTACTGGAGCCAGGCCGAACTGGCGCGCCACGGGTTCAAACACAGCGCCGCGACGGTAGAAAGTATGGAGGCCCAGTTGATCCTGGTGCTGTCCGGCGCCTACATCGGCTACCTGCCGGAGCACTACGCCCAGGCCTGGGCCGACAAGGGTGATTTGCGGGTGTTGCTGCCGGCGACCTTCGGTTATCAGGCGCCGTTCTCGATGATCGTGCGTCGGGGGCGCAGCCGCGAGCCGCTGATCCAGACATTCCGTGATTTGCTTAAAGCCCAACTGAATCAGGCATAAAGACGATGTCCAGAGTTCAATGTCCGCGCTGCCTGCGCCCGCAAAGCCACTGCCTGTGCCCGTTGATCCCAAGCCTCGACAGCCGCACCCGGGTACTGTTGTTGCAGCATCCGAGCGAAGTGAATCATGCGTTGAACACCGCGCGTCTGGCGGCGCTTGGGTTGAAGAATGCCGAGTTGATCGTCGGCGAGGTGTTCGAGGATTTGCCGACGCTGTTGAATCAGCCGGGGTATCGGGCGCGGTTACTGTTTCCCGGCGAAGATGCCCAACCGATGCAGGCGTGTACCGCGACGGACGAACCCTTGTTGCTGGTGGTTCCCGACGGCACCTGGCGCAAGGCGCGCAAGATGTTGCACCTCAATCCGCTGCTGGCGGCGTTGCCGAGGGTGACGCTGGCCGAGGGCGGCGTGTCCCGCTATCGCCTGCGCAAGGCGCCGGGACCGGGGGCGTTGTCGACGGTGGAGGCGATTGTGCAGGCGCTGGAAACCCTCGAAGCGCCGGCGACGTTTGCGCCGTTGTTGAAGCCGTTCGAGGCGTTGATCGAGGGGCAGATTGCGGCGATGGGGGAGGAGGTTTACCAGCGTAACCATGGACCGAAATAGTCGGTGCCTGTCATGGCCCCATCGCGAGCAAGCTCGCTCCCACAGGGTTACTGGCGTTCTCAGAATTTGCGTTCGACGCGGACACTGTGGGAGCGAGCTTGCTCGCGATGGCGGCAGATCAGTCACCGCAGATTCTGGATACTGCCTACCGCTCCCGCATCGCCTCGGTCCGCGCTTTCAACACCGGTTTAAGCAAGTAATCCAGCACCGTTTTCTCCCCGGTAATAATGTCCACCGTCGCCACCATCCCCGGAATGATCAGTAGCGGTTTCACATCCCCGCCCAAATGGTTTTTGTCAGTACGCACCTGAATCAGATAGAAACTGTTGCCCTTGTCGTCGGTGATGGTGTCGGCGCCGATCAGTTCCAGCTTGGCGCTCAGGCCGCCGTAAATGGTGTAGTCGTAGGCACTGAACTTGACCATGGCTTTCTGGCCCGGATGCAGGAATGCAACGTCCTGCGGGCGGACCTTGGCTTCGATCAGCAGGTTGTCTTCCAGCGGCACGATTTCCACCATGTCACTGCCGGGCTGGACCACGCCGCCGATGGTGTTGACCTTCAATACCTTGATGATGCCGTGCACCGGCGAGACCACGGTGGTGCGGGTCACGCGGTCGTCGATGGCGATGCTTGATGCCGTTATTTTCGACAGGTCGGTGCGTTTCTCATTCAGCTCTTTGGCGGCTTCCGAGCGGAAGGTTTGCTCCGACTCGTCGATCTTGCTTTTGATCTCGTTGATCGCCGATTCCGCCCGGGGAATCGCCAGGGTGGTGGCGTTCAGCGAGCCGCGAATCTCCACGGCGCTGCGTTTGAGCCGGAGGATTTCCACCGGTGACACCGCGCCGGTGCCCACCAGCGGTGTGGACATGTTCATCTCTTGTTGCAGCAGCGCCAGGCTCGAACTGAATTGGCCCTGTTTCGAGCGAAACTCCGCCAATTCCTGGGTTTTTTGCCGAAGTTGTTCGCTGAGAGTACGCTGCTCGCTGGCCAGTCGCCGTTGCCGTTGCTCGTAAAGTGAGCGCTCGTCTTCGGCCACTTGCGGGGCCTTGGCGATCACTTCTTCTGACAGCTTGAACGGCCGGCCTTCGGCTTCGGCCGAAAGCCGTTCGACCTGCGCGGTCAAGGCGTAGCGATCGGCTTCGCTTTCACCCTTGTTCGACAGGTAGCGGGTGTCATCCAGACGCAGCAATGTATCGCCCTTGTTCACCATTTGCCCTTCGCGGACGAAAATTTCAGTGACGATGCCGCCCTCCAGGTTCTGGATCACCTGGACCTTGCTCGACGGAATCGCCTTGCCTTCGCCCATGGTCACTTCCTGCAACACGGCGAATTTGGCCCAGACCAGCGCGCTGACCAGCAGCGCGGCGGCCAGCCACACGGTGATTCGCGACCAGCGCGGTGAGTCCTGCAATGAGGCGCCGGCGGTTTCCGGCATGAACTCGGTCTCGGCACTTTTGTTGAAACTGTCGAAGTAGCCACGGGATCCTTGATCGGCAGACATGGGCTACTCCTAGACGGCCGCAGAGCCGACACGGCCCTTGCGCAGTGCATCGATGACAGCTTCCTTCGGACCGTCGGCGACGATCCGTCCGCTGTCCAGTACCACCAGCCGGTCCACCAGGCTCAGCATCGAGGTTCGGTGGGTCACCAGCAGGATGGTTTTGCCCTGGACCCAGTCGTGAAGTTTTTGCCGCAGGACGTCTTCGCTGCTGTTGTCCATGGCGCTGGTGGGTTCGTCGAGCAGCATGATGGGCGGGTCGAGCAACATCGCCCGGGCCATCAATACGGCCTGACGCTGGCCGCCGGACAACAGTTGCCCGCGTTCGCCCACGGGCCGGTCGAAGCCTTGCGGGTGTTGCCGGGCCAGCTCGGTAACGCCGGTCATTTCCGCCACTTCGAGCATGCGTGAGTCGCTGATATAGCGCGCGCCGAGGGTCAGGTTATCGCGCAGGCTGCCGGCCAGAAGCGGCAGGTCGTGGGCGACGTAACCGATTTGATGGCGCAGGTCGGCGACGTCCAGTTGCCGCAGGTCCAAGCCATCGAGCAGCAGTTGGCCTTCATCCGGTTCGTAGAAGCCCATCACCAGGCGCGCCAGGGTGCTTTTGCCTGAGCCGCTGCGACCGATGATGCCGACGCGCTCGCCGGGTTTCACACTGAAGCTGACATTGGCCAGGGCGGGAGTACTCTGGCCGTTATAGTGGAAGGTCACGCCGACAACATCCAGCGCGCCTTGCAGTTGGGTGCGCTCCAGCGGCCGTTGTCTGGCATCGCGCTCCTGGGGCAGGCCCATCAGCGCATCGGTGCTTTTCATGGTCAGTTGCGCTTGCTGGTAGCGGGTGATCAGGCCGGCGATTTGCCCCAGTGGCGCCAGTACCCGACTGCCGAGCATGTAGCTGGCCACCAGGGCACCGACGCTCAGGTTGCCGGCGATGATGCTGTAGACCCCGGCGACGATGGTGGCCATGCCGGACAGTTGCTGGATGAACAACGTGCCGTTGGTGGCCAGGGCCGAGAGGTTGCGTGCGTGGCTGTCGAGACGGGTGAGGGCGCCGTGGGTGCTTTCCCATTTGTGCTGGCGTTCGCTTTCGGCGCTGCAAGCCTTGAGGGTTTCCAGGCCACTGAGGGTTTCGATCAACAGTGCCTGGCGTTCGGCGCCCAGGCTGAGGCTTTTCTGCACGGTATCGCGCAGGCGCACCTGGATCACCATGGCGAAGATGATGGTGAGGGGGAACGCCAGTATCGGGATCACCACCAGCCAGCCACCGAGCAGGCCGATCACCAGCAGCATCAGCAGGCAGAAGGGCAGGTCGATCAGGCTGGTGAGGGTCACGGCGGTGAGAAATTCCCGCAGGCCCTGGAAGTCATGAATGCTTTGGGCGAAGCCACCGATGGTCGCCGGCCTTGCCTTCATCGCCATGCCGGTGATGCGCTCGAACAGGGTGGCCGACAGGATCACATCGGTTTTCTTGCCGGCGGTATCCAGCAAGTGCGCACGCACGACCCGCAGCACCAGTTCGAAAGCGGTGCCGATCAGCAAGCCGATCGCCAGCACCCACAAGGTCGAAGTGGCCTGGTTCGGCACCACGCGATCGTAGGTTTGCATCACGAACAGCGGCACCATCAGGCCCAGCAGGTTGATCAGGAAACTCGCCAGGATTGCATCGCTGTACAGCCATTTCGACAGCTTCAGCGTATCGCGAAACCAGGCCTGCACCCGAGGCACCAGTGGCGAGCGCAAGTCTTCGAGTTCGTGGCGTGGCCGGGCAAACAACGCCTGGCCACTGTAGTGTTCAGCCAGCTCCTCGGGGCTGAGCCATTGTTCGCCACCGTCGGCTTCGCTGGGCAGGATCAGCACCTTGCCGTCCTCGCCATAACGGCGCAGCACGGCCGTGCGGCCGTTGTTGAGCAACAGCAGCACGGGCAGGTTGAGTGGGGAGATGTCCTTGAGGTCGCGGCGCAGCAAGCGCGCCTGCAAACCGGCCCGGGCCGCTGCACGGGGCAGCAGGTCCAGGCTCAGGCGTTGGTGTGCCATGGGCAGCCCGGCACTGAGGCTGGCGCGACTGACCGTCGCGCCGTGGAGTTTGCAGAGGATCAACAGACCGTCCAGAAGCGGGTCATCGAAGCTCAGGCGCGGATCGACACCAGTGTTGCCGGGTTCCATGCTGGTCACATTGATTGCTCCCGTTGCTCTGCGGCAATCGACAGATATCTGCATATCTCACTGTAGGAGCTGCCGCAGGCTGCGATCTTTTGATCTTGATTGCTCAAAAGCAAAGTCAAAAGATCGCAGCCTGCGGCAGTTCCTACGGTTATTTCATTTCAGGCAGACGAGCTTCGTTTTTCACTTCGGTCTGGGCGATCGCGTCGGCGGGCAGTACGACCCGTTGCTTGCTCAGCAACTGGCCCATGTTCGCCAGGACACGGTACATAGAGAACTCTTCGGTATAGCGCACTTCGGTGTAGCGACGGTTGGCGTTGTAGAGCTCGTTTTCACTGTCGAGCAGGTCCAGCAGGGTCCGTTGGCCGAGGCCGAACTGATCCTGGTAGGCGATGCGTACACGCTTGCTGGTGTCGGCGTACTCACGGGCGGTCGGGGTTTGTTTCTTGGCATTGACCATGGCGTTCCAGGCCAGGTGAATGTTCTCGTTGAGCTGGCGCAAGGCATTGTTACGGATGTCCATGGCCTGGTTGATCTTGTGCGAGTCGGAGGCCAGGCGCGCCTTGTCGCTGCCTCCACGGAACAGGTTGTAGTTCATCACCACGCCAACCCGCCATTCGTTGTCGTGACCTTCGTCACCCTGCACGTTGTTGTTCGCGCCTACTGCCGCCTCGGCGTCCAAGCGCGGGTAGAACGGTGACTTGGCGACTTCGTACTGGCTTTCGGCCGATTGCACGTCGGCCTGGGCGGATTTCAGGTAAGGGTTGTTTTCCACCATGCTCTGCTGGGCTTCGGGCAGGGTGGGGGGGACTTCGCCGCGAATCGACGGCGGGGTTTCGAGCTCATCGGGCATGCGCCCCACAACGGCATAGAAGTTCGACTCGGCGTCGGCCAGATCGACTTCGGCGGTGTCGAGGTTGTTTTCCGCCAGTGCCCGGCGAGCGCTGGACTGGTCGGCATCGGCGTTGCTGCCCACGCCGCGCTGGGTGCGCAGGCCGATCTGGTCGTTGACCCGCAAGTGCGCTTGCAGGTTGTTCTTGGCCAGTGTCACCAGTTCGCGGCGCTTGAGGACTTCCAGGTAAACCTCGGTGGTGCGCAGGGCCAGATCCTGAGCCGTACCCTGAGCGTAATAGGCTCGCGAGTTGACCACGCCTTTGGTGCGCTGGACTTCATTTGAAGTGTTGAACCCGTCGAAGAGCATTTGCCGCAGGCGTAATTCCGATTGGGTGTAGTTCAAGGTTTCTGTGTTGTGTCCGCCGGGAGTGAGCGCCCGGGTATTGGTGTTATCGCTGTACCCGCGCCCGTAAGCGGCGTTCAGATCAACCGATGGATAAAAGCCCCCTTTGGCGACCTTTACGTCCTCATCCGCCGACAGTCGGCTGTCTACACGGGATGCCAGTTCCGGGTGGGTCGCAATGGTGCTCTGGATCGCTTCGGTCAGCGTCATGGCCTGAGCCTGGGACGAGCAGGCCATGGCCAAAAGAACCGCGCTGCAGAGGGGGGTTAATAGGCGCATGTACATCTCCCTGATTCCTGATGGTGCTTATCTGTCGCCAATTATTTGACGACATTTATAGGTAAAGTTGTTTCACATCTTTAACAAAAGAGCTAAGAACATTCTGGAGCGTAGCTAAGAAATTTTTTTCATAACGCTTATGCCAAAAAAAACTTATGCGCTCTGCGAAATCCAGCACATTGTTCAACTCGAAAGCCCTTGTTTTACGAGCTCTCTGGCGCTTATCGAGGGTTTGAGGAAAGTTCCAATCCACTTATCGACAAAGAGCGGAGAAGTGCTGGAGGGGAGGGACGCGAGCGATCTGGTGGTGACGGTTTTTTGTCACTTGAGTGATTCAAGATCGTTACGCATCGCTCACAGGCAAGGTTGTTGCGCACAGGGATCCGATGCCATTGATTGCAGAGGGGTTTTCCCGAAATCGTAAACAGCGCCGCGAGCGACTGGCTGGGCGAGATCGGTGCCGGGGCCACGGCTTACTCAAGTAATCCGGCACCCGGTGCACGATCCGCCAGACAACCCGCTCGAGCCATGAGCACGTTCTTCGCACAATCAAGGTGCCGACAGCGGTTGGCAGCGGAGGAAGTGCACATGGCAACGCTCATCGGAATCGTCAGTAAGGTCATCGGTCAGGTGTTCGCGGTTGCGAGCGACGGCACCCGGCGTGCTTTGGTCGAGGGGGACCGGCTGTTCGCTGGCGACCAACTGACCACTGGCGCTGAAGGCGCGGTGGCGGTGCATCTGCAAAATGGCCAGGAACTGACCCTCGGGCGCGACAGCAGCATGCAGATGACACCGCAGTTGCTCGCCAATCAGATTCCCCATGTGGACTCACCTGAAGCCCTGACGCCGAGCGAAGCGCAACTGACCGATGTCGAACAGCTGCAAAAAGCCATCGCGGCGGGCGACGACCCGACCCAAACCGCCGAAGCCACCGCTGCCGGGTCCGCCACGACTACCGGTGTACCGGGTGGCATCCCGGGCAGTGGCCATAGTTTCGTCATGCTCGAGGAAGTGGGTGGGCGAGTTGATCCGGTCATCGGCTTCCCCACTGCCGGGTTCAATGGCATTCCCGAACTTCCCGAAGAACGCCTGAACGCTAATCCGGACAATGCTGTAGCGGAGCAAGCCCCTGTTGTGCCGCCGGTGGTTGCGCAGGTGCCGAACAATCCGGTCACTTTCGAAGACCTGTCGGAACAGAACGGCGAGCGGACTGTCAACGAGGCCAACCTGGCCGATGGTTCGGCGAGGAACGAAGGCTTACTGACGCGAAGCGGCACCTTCACCATCAATGCGCCAGACGGGCTGAGCAGCCTCAGCATCGGCGCGATCAACTTGATCAGCGGCGGCGTTGCGGCAGGTTTCCCGCAGTCGCTAACCTCCCCGTTGGGCGGCACGCTGACCGTCACCGGTTTCGACCCGGCCACGGGCGTGGTCAGTTACAGCTACACCCTCAACCGTGCCGAATCCCACGCGAGTGGCGAGGGTGCCAATAGTCTTGTCGAACACGTCACCGTGGTGGCCAGCGACAGCAATGGCGACAGCACTACCGGCACAGTGACAATCAACATCATCGACGACGTACCGCAAGCAGTCGATGACAACAATGGCACCGCCTCGGAAACCCTGCTGACCCTCAATGGCAACGTGCTGGGCAACGACGTGCAAGGCGCCGACCGCGTGACGGTTGGGGAGAATAGCGGCCCCATCACCCCCGGCACCTTCACCGGCACCTATGGCACCCTGGTGCTGAATGCCAATGGCACTTACACCTACACGCTGAACACCAGCGATGCCGATTTCAAGGCGTTGCACGGCGGTGGCAACGGCACCGAAACCTTCACCTACACCCTCACCGATTCGGACGGCGACAGCAGCACCGCGAACCTGGTGCTGCAGATCCACAACAACGATGACCCGATCACGATTGGCGGTTTGAATGTCGGGGGCGGCGAGTTGACCGTCTTCGAGAAAAACCTCAGCGACGGCAGCAACCCGGATGCACCGGCGCTGACCCAGAGCGGCACTTTCACCGTGACTGCCCTCGACGGTGTAACCACCCTGACCGTGGGCGGTATTGCCGTGGTCACCGCTGGTGTGGCGGCGGGCTTCCCGCAATCGATCACCACACCGCTGGGCAGCACGCTCACGATCACCGGCTTCAACGCGGCGACCGGCGTGGTGAGCTACAGCTACACACTGGTCGATAACGAAGCCCACTCGACCGCCAACGGCGCCAACACGTTGCCCGAACAGCTCGCCGTGACCGTGGTGGATGACAACGGCACCACTGCCACGGGCAACCTCGACGTGAACATCGTCGACGACCTACCCAACGCCGTGGGCGACAGCAACGCCAGTACCGCTTCGGAAACCCTCTGGATAACGTCGGCAATGCTTTGAGGGATATNGGTGACCGTGGTGGATGACAACGGCACCACTGCCACGGGCAACCTCGACGTGAACATCGTCGACGACCTACCCAACGCCGTGGGCGACAGCAACGCCAGTACCGCTTCGGAAACCCTGCTGACGTTGAACGGCAACGTGCTGAGCAACGACGTGCAAGGCGCCGACCGCGTGACGGTTGGGGAGAATAGCGGCCCCATCACCCCCGGCACCTTCACCGGCACCTACGGCACTTTGGTGCTCAATGCCAACGGCACCTACACCTATACCCTCAACACCAGYGATGCCGATTTCAAGGCGTTGCACGGCGGTGGCGACGGCACCGAAACCTTCACCTACACCCTYACCGATTCGGACGGCGACAGCAGCACCGCGAACCTGGTGCTGCAGATCCACAACAACGATGACCCGATCACGATTGGCGGTTTGAATGYYGGGGGCGGCGAGTTGACCGTCTACGAGAAAAACCTCAGCGACGGCAGCAACCCGGATGCACCAGCCCTGACCCAGAACGGCACCTTCACCGTCACGGCCCTCGACGGTGTAACCACCCTGACCGTGGGCGGTATCGCCGTGGTCACCGCTGGYGTGGCCGCCGGCTTCCCGCAATCGATCACTACGCCGCTGGGTAGCACCCTGACCATCACCGGATTCAACGCGGCGACCGGCGTGGTCAGCTACAGCTACACCTTGGTCGATAACGAAGCCCACCCAACTGCCAATGGTGCCAAYTCACTCCCTGAGCAGTTCGCCGTCACCGTGGTCGACGACAACGGCACCACCGCCACCGGTTCACTCGACGTCAACATCGTCGACGACCTGCCCAACGCCGTGTACGACAGCAACGCCAGTACCGCTTCGGAAACCTTGCTGACCCTCAACGGCAACGTACTGAGCAACGACGTGCAAGGCGCCGACCGCGTGACGGTTGGGGAAAATAGCGGCCCCATCACCCCCGGGACCTTCACCGGCATCTACGGCACCCTGGTGCTGAATGCCAACGGCACTTACACCTATACCCTCAACACCAGCGATGCCGATTTCAAGGCATTGCACGGCGGCGGCAATGGCACCGAAACCTTCACCTACACCCTCACCGACGCCGACGGCGACAGCAGCACCGCGAACCTGGTGCTGCAGATCCACAACAACGATGACCCGCTGGTCATCAACGGCCTCAACGTGTATGGCGGTGAACTGACGGTCTACGAGAAAAACCTCAGCGACGGCAGCAACCCGGATGCCACGGCGCTGACCCAGAACGGCACGGTCTACGAGAAAAACCTCAGCGACGGCAGCAACCCGGATGCCACGGCGCTGACCCAGAACGGCACCTTCACCGTCACGGCCCTCGACGGCGTGACGACCCTGACCGTGGGCGGTATCGCCGTGGTCACCGCTGGTGTGGCCGCCGGCTTCCCGCAATCGATCACCACCCCGCTGGGCAGCACCCTGACCATCACCGGCTTCAACGCGGCGACCGGCGTGGTGAGCTACAGTTACACACTGGTCGATAACGAAGCCCACTCGACCGCCAACGGCGCCAACACCTTGCCCGAACAGTTCGCGGTGACCGTGGTGGATGACAACGGCACCACTGCCACGGGCAACCTCGACGTGAACATCGTCGACGACCTACCCAACGCCGTGGGCGACAGCAACGCCAGNTTGCCCGAGCAGTTCGCCGTCACTGTGGTGGATGACAACGGCACCACTGCCACGGGCAACCTCGACGTSAACATCGTCGACGACCTRCCCAAMGCCGTGGGCGACAGCAACGCCAGTACCGCTTCGGAAACCCTGCTGACGTTGAACGGCAACGTGCTGAGCAACGACGTGCAAGGCGCCGACCGCGTGACGGTTGGGGAGAATAGCGGCCCGATCACCCCCGGTACCTTCACCGGCACCTACGGCACCCTGGTGCTGAATGCCAACGGCACCTACACCTATACCCTCAACACCAGCGATGCCGATTTCAAGGCATTGCACGGCGGCGGCAACGGCACCGAAACCTTCACCTATACCCTYACCGATTCGGACGGCGACAGCAGCACCGCCAACCTGGTGCTGCAGATCCACAACAACGACGATCCGCTGGTCATCAACGGCCTCAACGTGTATGGCGGTGAACTGACGGTCTACGAGAAAAACCTCAGCGACGGCAGCAACCCGGATGCACCAGCCCTGACCCAGAACGGCACCTTCACCGTCACGGCCCTCGACGGCGTGACGACCCTGACCGTGGGCGGCATCGCCGTGGTCACCGCTGGTGTGGCCGTCGGCTTCCCGCAATCGATCACCACACCGCTGGGCAGCACCCTGACCATCACTGGGTTCAACGCGGCGACCGGCGTCGTGAGCTACAGCTACACCCTCAATGATAACGAAGCCCACCCAACTGCCAATGGTGCCAACTCACTGCCTNGCTGGTCATCAACGGCCTCAACGTGTATGGCGGTGAACTGACGGTCTACGAGAAAAACCTCAGCGACGGCAGCAACCCGGATGCACCGGCGCTGACCCAGAACGGCACCTTCACCGTCACGGCCCTCGACGGCGTGACGACCCTGACCGTGGGCGGCATCGCCGTGGTCACCGCTGGTGTGGCGGCGGGCTTCCCGCAATCGATCACTACGCCGCTGGGCAGCACCCTGACCATCACTGGGTTCAACGCGGCGACCGGCGTCGTGAGCTACAGCTACACCCTCAATGATAACGAAGCCCACCCAACTGCCAATGGTGCCAACTCACTGCCYGAGCAGTTCGCCGTSACCGTGGTCGACGACAACGGCACCACCGCGACCGGTTCACTCGACGTGAACATCGTCGACGACCTGCCCAAAGCCGTGTACGACAGCAATGCTTCAACGGCCTCGGAAACCCTGCTGACGTTGAACGGCAACGTRCTGAGCAACGACGTGCAAGGCGCCGACCGGGTAACGGTTGGTGAAAATGCCGGCCCGATCACCCCCGGCACCTTCACCGGCACCTACGGCACCCTGGTGCTGAATGCCAACGGCACCTACACCTATACCCTCAACACCAGCGATGCCGATTTCAAGGCATTGCACGGCGGCGGCAACGGCACCGAAACCTTCACCTACGAATGCCAACGGCACCTACACCTATACCCTCAACACCAGCGATGCCGATTTCAAGGCATTGCACGGCGGCGGCAACGGCACCGAAACCTTCACCTACACCCTCACCGATTCGGACGGCGACAGCAGCACCGCCAACCTGGTGCTGCAGATCCACAACAACGATGACCCAGTAATCCTCAACGGCCTCAACGTGTATGGCGGTGAACTGACGGTCTACGAGAAAAACCTCAGNCCGATTCGGACGGCGACAGCAGCACCGCCAACCTGGTGCTGCAGATCCACAACAACGATGACCCAGTAATCCTCAACGGCCTCAACGTGTATGGCGGTGAACTGACGGTCTACGAGAAAAACCTCAGCGACGGCAGCAACCCGGATGCACCGGCGCTGACCCAGAACGGCACTTTCACCGTGACGGCCCTCGACGGCGTGACGACCCTGACCGTGGGCGGCATCGCCGTGGTCACCGCTGGTGTGGCGGCGGGCTTCCCGCAATCGATCACTACGCCGCTGGGCAGCACGCTGACCATCACCGGATTCAACGCGGCGACCGGCGTGGTGAGCTACAGCTACACACTGGTCGATAACGAAGCCCACCCGACCGCCAACGGCGCCAACACCTTGCCCGAGCAGTTCGCCGTCACTGTGGTGGATGACAACGGCACCACTGCCACGGGCAACCTCGACGTCAACATCGTCGACGACCTGCCCAAAGCCGTGKRCGACAGCAACGCCAGTACCGCTTCGGAAACCCTGCTGACGTTGAACGGCAACGTGCTGAGCAACGACGTGCAAGGCGCCGACCGCGTGACGGTTGGTGAAAATGCCGGCCCGATCACCCCCGGTACCTTCACCGGCACCTACGGCACTTTGGTGCTNAGCAACGACGTGCAAGGCGCCGACCGCGTGACGGTTGGTGAAAATGCCGGCCCGATCACCCCCGGTACCTTCACCGGCACCTACGGCACTTTGGTGCTSAATGCCAACGGCACCTACACCTATACCCTCAACACCAGCGATGCCGATTTCAAGGCATTGCACGGCGGCGGCAATGGCACCGAAACCTTCACCTATACGCTGACCGACGCCGACGGCGACAGCAGCACCGCGAACCTGGTGCTGCAGATCCACAACAACGATGACCCAGTAATCCTCAACGGCCTCAACGTGTATGGCGGTGAACTGACGGTCTACGAGAAAAACCTCAGCGACGGCAGCAACCCGGATGCCACGGCGCTGACCCAGAACGGCACCTTCACCGTCACGGCCCTCGACGGCGTGACGACCCTGACCGTGGGCGGCATCGCCGTGGTCACCGCTGGTGTGGCCGCCGGCTTCCCGCAATCGATCACTACGCCGCTGGGCAGCACCCTGACCATCACCGGCTTCAACGCGGTGACGGGTGTCGTGAGCTACAGCTACACCTTGGTCGATAACGAAGCCCACCCAACTGCCAATGGTGCCAACTCACTCCCTGAGCAGTTCGCCGTCACCGTGGTCGACGACAANCAGCTACAGCTACACCTTGGTCGATAACGAAGCCCACCCAACTGCCAATGGTGCCAACTCACTCCCTGAGCAGTTCGCCGTCACCGTGGTCGACGACAACGGCACCACCGCCACGGGTAACCTCGACGTCAGCATCGTCGATGACCTGCCAAGCGCCAAACCTGACTCGTCGTCGGTAGTGGAGGGCGGCAGCGTCAACATCAGTGTGCTGGGCAACGACGTCAGCGGCGCCGATGGTCCGGCGACAGTGGTCGGCGTACGTGCCGGCGGCAATACCTTGACCTCGGCCATTGGTGGGCTGGGTAGCCAGATCAACGGTACCTATGGCTACCTGACCCTCGATGCCAACGGCAACGCGGTGTATCACAGCAACCAGAATTCCGTCGGCGATCTTGGGGCCACGGATACGTTCACCTACACCGTGCGTGATTCCGATGGCGATGAAAGCACCACCACCATCACCATCGACGTCGCCAACAGCACGATCAAGGCCAACCCCGACAGCGACGTGACGGTCTATGAAAAAGCCCTCGACCTGAGTCAGGGCGGGCAGGACCTGGCCGCTGGTACGGTCACCGGCAGTGACCCGGGCAATACGGGCGAAACCGCGTCCGGGACCCTGGTCGGTTCGGTCTCGGGTGCCAGTGGCGCGCTCACCTACACCCTGGTTGGCAGCGCCATCGGCACCTACGGGCAGATCCTGATCAACCCCGACGGTAGCTACACCTACACCCTGACCTCGGCACCGAAAACCTCGCCGAACGCCAACGACGGGCCGAACAGCCTGAGTGAAAGCTTCACCTACAAAGCCACCGATGCGCTGGGTAACAGCAGCACCAGCACCATCGTGGTCAGCATCGTCGATGATGTTCCCAAGGCGGTGGCAACGGATCGCTCGGTGGCGGCGGTGGAGATCGATTCCAACCTGCTGATCGTGCTCGACGTCTCCGGCAGCATGGCCGACCCTTCCGGCGTGTTGGACGCGTCGGGCGCGAGCCTGTCACGCCTGGCCCTGGCCAAGCAGGCCATCAGTGCCTTGCTGGATAAATACGACGACCTGGGCGATGTGAAAGTGCAGCTCGTCACCTTCAGCAGCAGCGCCACCGACATGACCTCGGTGTGGGTGGATGTCGCGACCGCCAAGACACTGCTGGCCGGCCTCACCGCGAACGGCGGCACCAACTACGACGCGGCCGTGGCGACCATGCAGACTGCGTTCAACACCTCGGGCAAACTCACCGGTGCGCAAAACGTCGGCTACTTCTTCTCCGACGGCAAGCCCACCACCGATCAGGAAATCGGCACCGCCGACGAGACCGCGCTGAAAACCTTCCTCGATGCCAACAACATCAAGAACTACGCGATTGGCCTGGGCAGCGGCGTGAGCAACGCCAACCTCAATCCACTGGCCTATGACGGCAGCAGCCATACCGACACCAATGCGGTGGTGGTGACCGACCTCAACCAGCTCAACTCGGTGCTGTCCGGCACGGTGATCGGCGCACCGGTGACCGGTTCACTGCTGGGCGAAGGTGGCACATTCGGCGCCGATGGCGGCTTCATCAAGACCATCACGGTGGATGGCACCACCTACACCTACGATCCAAGCGGCAATAGCAATCAGGGCTTGCTGAGCTTCAGCGGCGGGCTCAACCACGGCACGTTCAACACCGTGGACAACACGTTGAGCATTTCCACCAACAACAGCGGCACCCTGCAGATCAATCTCGATACCGGTGAATACGCCTACATTTCGCAGAAAACCACGTCGGTGTTGATTACCGAAAACATCGGATTCACCGCCAGCGACAACGATGGCGACCTGGCCAGCTCCACCCTGACGGTCAAAGTCATACCGAACGCACCGCCAGTGGCGGCTGATGATAACGTCATCACCAACGTGCTCTCGGGCACTGTCGTGGTGCCGGGCGAACTGTTGCTGGCCAACGACACCGACCCCAACGGCGATCAACTCTCGGCGACACCGACTTCGTTCAACACCGGCTGGATCGCCGGGGACGCGGACTTCACTGGAACCGGCGCGATCAGCTTCGCCGGTCAAAACAACAATCCCGCCAACAAGAGTCTGGCCAACGTGCGCAGCGCCTTTGAGGCCAACGCGGCGACCATGACGGCGCTGCTGGTGGTCAGTGGCTATCTTGGCGCGGCGAACAACTCCAATGGCAACAATGAAGACCTCATCACGGTCAAGCTGAAACAGGGTGAGACGCTCAACCTCGATCACAACCTGGACCCTGGGCACATCACGATGGAGTATTCGCTCAACGGTGGGGGGTTCGTAAGCATCGCCGATGGCGGCACCATCACCGCAAGTGCGGATGGCACTTACCAGATCCACCTGACCAACATCACCAACACCAGTGGCAGCGATACGAATTCGGCGGAAAACTATCAGTTGACCATGACCGTAAACTACGCCGGAGCACAGGCCGTCATCACGGACTACCACGGCACCTACACCGCCAACGACAACCACGGCGGCAGCGACTCGGCCAACCTGACCATCAGCTATCAGGAAGGCCACACCCTTACCGGCACCAGTGGGGATGACGTACTGGTGGCGGGCACGGGCAACAACATTATCAATGCCGGCGACGGCAACGATGTGCTCACTGCCGGTTCCGGCAACAACGAGCTGCATGGCGGCGCCGGCAACGATCTGCTCTTCAGCGGCCAGGGCAATGACATCCTCGATGGCGGCACGGGCATCGACACGGCCAGTTACGCCCATGCCAGCGCCGGGGTGACTGTCGACCTCAGCCTGCTCACTGCGCAGAACACCCTGGGCGCGGGCTCGGACACCCTGACCGGTATCGAAAACCTCACCGGCTCGAACTTCAACGACACCCTGACTGGAGGCAACACCAACAACGTGATCAACGGCGGCCTGGGCAACGATATCCTCAACGGCGGAGGCGGGGATGACTTGCTGATCGGTGGCCTGGGCAACAACACCCTCACCGGCGGGGCGGGGACCGATACCTTCCAGTGGCTCAAGGGCAACAGTGGCCATGACGTGATCACCGATTTCACGCCCGGCACCGACAAGCTCGACCTGTCGCAACTGCTGCAAGGGGAAAACGGCACCACGGCTTCGCTGGATGACTACCTGCACTTCACCGTCATCGGCAGCGGGCCGTCGACAGTGACCAGCATCGACGTCAGCGCCATGGCCGGCGCCGCGCCGAACCAGACCATCGACCTGGCCGGCGTCGACCTGGCCAGCCACTACGGTGTTACGCCGGGGGCGGGTGGGGTGATCGCGGGCGGGCATGACACAGCGACCATTATCAACGGCATGCTCAATGATCATTCGTTGAAGGTGGATACGGTGTGAACTGAAACCTGCCAAAAAACCCGCCACCCCGGGAAGGGGGCGGGTTTTTTTTGCCCGGGACAAAGGTCGATGTCCGGTCAGGGGTTACTGACCCTCGGTGTACCCATTATCACATCGGCTCTGGCGCCCCGATCAATCGACCCATGGCCCCGAATATTCCCAACTCCCTGATTACCTCCAGTTCCCCACGGGTCTCGACCATTTCCGCAATCAGCGGCAAATCAATGCTGTGGGTCGCGCGGAAGATCGCGTCGATGAACAGCCGCTTGTCAGGCTGCTCGTCGATGTTGCGAATGTAGGCCCCATCGATTTTCAGGTACGCCAGGCCCAATTGGGTCAGGTTGCCGATCTGACTGAAGCGCCCGCCAAAGTGTTGCAGGCCGATTCGGTAACCGGTCTTGAGCAATGAGCTGCAAAGGTTTTGCAGCACTTCGGGGGAAGGCAACTGGCGTTCGTCGATTTCCAGGATCAGCAACGGCGCCAGTTCCGGCAGGGAGTCGAGCAGATCGAGGATTGTTCGCCATTGCACCGGATCGCGCAGGGTGCTCCCGTACAGGCTCAGTGCCAAAGGCCTGCGGTTGACCACCAGGTCGTCCAGCGTGGCTTCGAGCATCGCCAGGTCGAACCGTCCCGACCAGCCGAGACGCTCGATCCACGGCAGGAAATGCCCGGCGGCAATCGCCTCGCCCTGCGGGTCGAGCAGGCGTGCGAGCACTTTGTGATGCAGCACCTGGCGGGTGTCGGTGCATTGCACGACGGGCTGGAAGTACAGCTGCATTTTGCCTTCGGTCAAGGCATCGTCGATCCAGGTGCGCCAGTCGTGCTGGGAGTGATTCGGTGCCGTATCACGATGACTCAAATGGACCCAGGGGCGTTCGGGATGTTGCCGCGACTCCGTCAGCGCCTGATCAAGGCGCAGGAGTACGGTGCTGATCGGCTCACCGGGGCGGTAGGCGACAACGCCCAGATGGGCGACCGGCATGCAATCGCTGGCACCGGTCAGGCGCAGGTTCTCCAGGCTGACGCTGACATCGGCGGCCAGGCGCGCGGCACTTTCAGCATCCAGGCCCGGTGTCAGCAGGCTGAATTCGCCGCCACGATTGCGCGCCGCCAGCCAGGTTCGACGCTCCGGCAATTGAGTCAGGCGCTTGAGCAATTCGCCGACGGCAGTGATCAGCGCGTCAGTCCGTTGGCCACCCAGGCGTTGATTGAGGCCGTTCAGGTCGTTGATTCGCAACATCAGCAAATGGCCATCTCGGCTCTGTTCGCACACGCGTAAATGGTCGGCCAGTTGCTCGTCGAGCAGGCGTCGGTTGGCCAGGCCGGTGAGGCTGTCCAGATAGGATTCGGCCCGCAGTTTTTCGCTGCGCGCAGCCTCCTCGACGAACAGCGCCTTGAGCTTCTCGACCATCTGGTTCATCGCCAGCACCACCCGTTTCAGTTCCGGTGTGCGTGGCAGTTTCGGCAGGCTGATAAACTCGCGTTTGCTGATGGCCTCGGCTTGTCGGACCATGCTGTCGAGTGGGCGAAATTGCCGGCGCAGCATCCATCCTCCAATCACGGCGCTGAACAGCCCGCACAACAGCAACCAGATCAGGCTGCCGAGGGTGCCGTCCCAGAGCTTGGCCAGGGCGAATTGCGGATTGCTCAGCACTTCGACCCGTGCCAGTTGTTCCCAGCCGCGCATGATCAAGGCATCGCCACCTTCCGGGCGCAGGTCGACCAGGTTGACGAACCAGTCAGGCACACCCTTGATTTTCGTCGGTGCAGTGCGTTCCACCAGGGTTTGCTGATCTTTGAGCCTGATGACGCGAATGCTGCTGAAATAGCCGCTGTCGAAAATCGAACTGACCATCAGTTCCATCATTGCCGGGTCATCGACCTGTGCCGTCAGCGACAGCCCCAGCGCGGTGGCCGCGTCCTGGGCGTGGGCACGCAGTTGGCTGAGCGTTTGTTCGCGGGAGCTTTCCAGGCTGGCAAAAAAACTGCCGCTGAACGCCACCAGCAGGAACAGACAGATGGCCAGGAACAACTGTTTACGCAGTGTCATGCTTCGCTCCTTGCCAAGGCGGTTAGCCGTCGCCGATGTCGAACCCTTCGGCCTGCATCTTTTTCAACACTTCCTGCCAGCGCGACAGCTTTTTCGAGTCGCCGCTGCGCTGGCCGCCATTCTTGCCCGGCAGGTACAGGCCTTCGGCGTTGAAGGCGTATACCGGTAGCAAGTCTTTGCGTTGGGAGGCGGGGCGGATATCGCCGATCAGGTTGTCCAGCACCAGTGGGTCACTCGTGGGAGTGCTGTAGAACGTCAGCACCATGTGCGCCTGGTTCTGGCTCAAGGCCTTGACGTAGGTGATGCGCAGTTTTTCGCTGGGAATACCGAGCCGGCGCAGGCTGAAATACTTCGCCAGGGCGTAGTCCTCGCAATCGGCGGCGCCCTTGATCAGGGCTTCGACGGGCGTGGCCCAGTAATCGGTCTGTTGCCAGATGCGCGTGTCGTCCTGGAAGTCCAACTGCTGATCGAAGAAGCGGTTCACCGCGTTGAGCTGCTCGCGTTCGGGAGCGCCGCGTGTACTTTGCAGCATTTGACTCCAGGCCTCGATCCGACTTCGTGCCGCTCCGAGCGGGCCGTATTGTTTTTCAACGGTTTGCAGAATCCGCGCAAAATCCCAGTCAGCCCGGACCCCGTTGAATACGGTCAGTAGCAAACCAGCCAGCAGCAACCCGCCGCCGAGCCGAAGTCGGAGCGTTGGCCATCCTGGACTACGCAGACTGCGGGCCATGTCTGGCTGCTCGAGTGTAGGTGGGTGAAGTTTAGGTGGTGTTTTGGGCGCGGGAGGGCAGGTCGTCGGACGGGGCTCGCCACAAAGGGCCAAGGGCGACTTCAGGATTTATGCAGGGTTTTCTGCTTGAGGATGTAGATGGTCACGAGTACTGCACTGGTCAGCATGAAGCACCGTGCCCAAGGCAGCGGTACCAGGTAGCAGGAGAGCAGGATGCTCGCCCACATCAGGCCAATGGCGTAGACCTTGCCCCTGAGCGGAATGCCGTTGCCATCGAGGTAGTCGCGGATCCACGGGCCAAGCCGTGGATGCTCGACCAGCCATTGATAAAAGCGCGGGGAACTGCGGGCGAAGCAGGCGGCCGCCAGTAGCAGGAAAGGGGTGGTGGGCAATACCGGCAGGAAAATCCCGATCACCCCCAGCGCTACGCTCAGCCAGCCGATGGCCAGCAGCACGTAGCGCAACATCAGGGGGCGGTTGCCTATGGGGTTGTCCATAGGCAGAACCTTAGTGGTGGCGAGGCTTGAGAATCGCCGGTTTTTCGTCTGGTGCGTTGCACAGCAGGTACAGCGCGGTCAGGGCTTCCGGGATCTGTACAATCATGTCGTCCATCAGGTTGGCATCTTTGGCGATGTCTTCGAACTCCGGCTGCTCGTCGAACAGGCCCGAACCGACCATGATCGGCAACAGCATTTCGCTGACTTCTTCTTCGGCGCTTTCGAACCAGGCCGCTTCGCGCAGGAATACACCTTCCATGAAGCCGATGCACCAGCCGCGCAGGTCGGAATCATCCGGGTCGTCGCCCAGGTCCAGGTCGCATGGCAGCTCGAACTCTTCATCGGAGGCCAGCTGGCGAGCGATGTGGGCCTTGAGGCCGATCAGCGTGGCTTCGATCTCTTCACGCTGGGCTTCGCCACTGTAATGCGGTTCTTCGGCGAACAGCGCGTCGATCCACTCACGGTCAGGAACGGTTTCGGAACAGATCGACAGCGCGGTGAGGTAGCCGTGGGCGGCCACGTAGTCCAGCGCCTCGTCATGCAGTTCATCAGCGTCGAGGAAGACTTGCAGGCGGGTTAGTTGCTCAGCGAAGGACATTAAAGGACTACCTTGGGGAATGTTCGATGCGGGAATTCTAGGCCTTCTTGAGCACTTGGGCCAGCCGCACGGCATATTTGCACCTTTGTGGGAGCGGACTTGCTCCGGGCGGCGTTCCGACGAAGGCGGTGTGCCAGGTTGCATTAATGTCGACTGACACTCCCTCTTCGCGAGCAAGCCCGCTCCCACAGTCCGATTGTGTGAGTCTTATCAGCGGTGCCCTTTGCCGGACGGGGCTCGGGTATACTCGCGCGTTTTGTGATGCCCTGCTGGCGTCACGGCTGAAATGTGAAGCGTCATGCAATGCGCACTTACGATTTATCGGTGTAGCGTCGCGGGTTCTGAACCAGCCTTGCAGGGATGTTTCGGTGATTTTTGGAGTTTCTATGCTCGAACAGGCTCAACGCGTCCTCAAGGACATCTTCGGCTACGACAGTTTCCGTGGCCGCCAGGGTGCAATCATTGAGCGCGTGGCCAGTGGCGGCGATGCCCTGGTCCTGATGCCTACCGGTGGCGGCAAGTCCCTGTGCTTCCAGGTCCCGGCGTTGTTGCGCGAAGGCCTGGCCGTGGTGGTCTCGCCGCTGATCGCACTGATGGACGATCAGGTCGCCACCCTCGAAGAGCTGGGCGTGGCCGCCGCCGCGTTGAACTCCACCCTCAGTGCCGAGCAGCAGCGCGACCTCGCCGTCCGCATCCGCCGCGGTGAAGTGAAAATGCTCTACCTGGCGCCGGAACGTCTGGTCCAGCCGCGCATGCTGTCCTTCCTGCAGGGGCTGGACATCGCCCTGTTCGCCATCGACGAAGCACACTGCGTATCGCAATGGGGCCACGATTTCCGCCCGGAATACCTGCAGCTGGGCCAGTTGGCGGAAATGTTTCCCGACGTGCCGCGCATCGCCCTGACCGCCACGGCCGACAAGCGCACCCGGGAAGAAATCGTCACCCGCCTGCACCTGCAGGACGCCGAGCGCTTCCTGTCGAGCTTCGACCGGCCGAACATCTTTTATCGCATCGTGCCCAAGGAACAACCGCGCAAGCAGTTGCTGGCATTCCTCGCCGAGCGTCGTAGCGATGCGGGCATCGTGTATTGCCTGTCGCGCAAGAAAGTCGAGGAAGTCGCCGCGTTCCTCAGCGAGCAAGGCTTCCCGGCGTTGCCATACCACGCCGGCCTGCCCAACGATCTGCGGGCCTACCATCAGAAACGCTTCCTCAACGAGGAAGGCCTGATCATGGTCGCCACCGTGGCGTTCGGCATGGGCATCGACAAGCCCAATGTGCGTTTCGTCGCGCATCTCGATTTGCCGAAATCCCTTGAGGCCTATTACCAGGAAACCGGTCGTGGCGGCCGTGACGGCCTGCCGGCGGATGCCTGGATGGCCTACGGCCTGCAAGACGTGGTGATGCTCAAGCAGATGTTGCAGAACTCCGAAGGCGACGAGCGTCACAAGCGCCTGGAACAGCACAAGCTCGACGCCATGCTCTCGCTCTGCGAAGAAACCCGCTGCCGTCGGCAAACGCTGCTGGCCTACTTCGACGAAGACATGCCCGAGCCTTGCGGTCATTGCGACAACTGCGTCGACGGCGTGCAGACCTGGGATGCCACCGAGCCGGCGCGTCAGGCGCTGTCGGCGATCTACCGCACCGGTCAGCGCTACGGCGTCGGGCACCTGGTGGATGTATTGCTGGGCAAGGACAACGAAAAAGTCCGCAGCTTCGGCCATCAGCACCTGTCGGTGTATGGAGTTGGCAAGACGATGGCGGAGGGCGAATGGCGTTCATTGTTCCGCCAATTGGTGGCCCGTGGTCTGGCGGACATCGACCTCGAAGGCTACGGCGGCTTGCGCCTGAGCGACAGTTGCCGGCCGCTGCTCAAGGGCGAAGTGACCCTGGAGCTGCGCCGCGATCTCAAGGCGCAAACCGTGGCGAAAAGCAGCAAGAGCCAGGCGAGCCAGCTGGTCCGTGGCGAAGAGCGCGAACAATGGGAAGCCTTGCGCGCCCTGCGTCGCAAGCTCGCCGAAGAACATGGCGTGCCGCCGTACGTCATCTTCCCCGATTCGACCTTGCTGGAGATGCTGCGCAGCCAGCCGACCTCGCTGGCGGAAATGGCCACGGTCAGCGGTGTCGGCGCGCGCAAGCTGGAGCGTTACGGCGAGGCTTTCCTCGAAGTGCTCGGCGGGCAGGTCGAGGCGCCGAAACCGGTGGCCGATGTACGTCACGAACTGATTACGTTGGCGCGGGCCGGCATGACACCGGTACAGATCGCCGGTCAGTTGCAGTGCTCGGAAAAGAATGTCTACACCATGCTGGCTGAAGCGATCGGCAAGCAGCAGTTGTCGTTGGAGCAGGCGCTGGATCTGCCTGAAGACCTGATGGGTGAAGTGCAGGACGCCTTCCTCGACGGCGAAGGCGAGTTGCCGCCGGTTTCCGAGATCGCCGCACTGTTCGCAGGCAGGGTGCCGGAAGGGGTGTTGTACTGCGTTCGGGCGGCCTTGCAGTCGGAATTCGAGATTTGAGACATCTGCGTGCTGATGTAACGATTCACTACAGATCAAGCCTTGCCTCAAATCGAGGCTCATGCTTAGCTGACTAATAATTAGTTTTTATTTATTTCAGTCTAATCATGAGTGTTTTATGCCGTTAACCGATCAACACCGCTTTGGCATGCAATTGGCCCAGATGTCCCGTGGCTGGCGTGCCGAACTGGACCGCCGACTGGCGGGCATGGGCTTGTCCCAGGCACGCTGGCTGGTGCTGCTGCACCTGGCCCGTTTCGAAGAAGCACCGACCCAGCGTGAGCTGGCACAAAGCGTCGGCGTCGAAGGCCCGACCCTGGCCCGCTTGCTCGACAGCCTGGAAAGCCAGGGCCTGGTGCAACGCCAGGCAGTGCTGGAAGACCGTCGGGCGAAGAAAATTGTGCTCTGCGCGCCGGCGCGTCCCCTGATCGAACAAATTGAAACCATTGCCACGCAACTGCGTCACGAACTGTTCGAAGGCGTTGATGAGGCGGATTTGAAGGTGTGCATGCGGGTTCACGGGCACATCCTGGGTAACCTTGAAAAGTCTTGAGGCATAACCGAACGCCAGGTTTATGAGAGACCGCATCGGGCAGACTATAAGAACTACTCGGCAATATCGTGTTCGTAACGGATGTACGAACCCGTGCGGATGGTTTCTGTAGATCTCAAGGATGCTCATGCTCAAGTGTTGGCGATTGGTTTTACGCGGTGGTTCTCAGTGGTTGCTGGCCGGGGCTGCTGTCACATACTCGGCATGGGCGCCTGCGCTGGGCCTGGGTGAAATCACCCTGCATTCGGCGCTGAATCAACCGCTGCGTGCCGATATCACAATGGTGGATACCGCCGGCCTGGAGGAAAACCAGCTGTCGGTGAGCCTGGCAACGGCAGACGAGTTCAGCCGTGCCGGGGTCGACCGGGCATTTTTCCTCAACGACCTGAAGTTCACTCCGGTGCTGCGCGGTAATCGCCGCGTGATCCAGGTGACCTCCGCCAAACCGGTCAATGAACCCTTCCTGAATTTCCTTGTGCAGCTCAATCAGCCGAATGGGCGATTGTTGCGCGAGTACACGGTTTTGATCGATCCGCCGGGTGCGCCAGGGGTTGTTCCCGCCGCCGATGAAGCGGTTTCCATCTCCCCGGCGTCCGCATTTCCCCGTGTTCAACCGGTCCTGGCGCCGTCACCCGTGGTCAAGGCACCGCCAGAAACGGACGTCGCCGTTGTTGATCCCGCTATCGAACAACTGGCCGCCAGCACCCTGCAAAACCACGAGTTGCAAACCACGGTCGATGAGCTCAACGCGAAGCTTCAAGGCCAGGATGAGTTGATCGCCAGCCAGAAAAAACAGTTGGCCGAACTGCACACCCAACTGGCGGAGCTCAAGAAGGTAAAGGCTCAACCCATTTCCTCCGACGCAGTGCCGCCAGCCCCCGCCATTGCTGAAAAAACCGGGTTTGGCTGGCTGCCGATTGCCGGTATGTCGGCGCTGATAGCGTTGCTGGCGCTGGGCTGGTTTGTTCGCCGCCGGCGCCAGCAACATCAGGCCGCAGCTTCAGAGGCGCTGCCGTCGCAGCCGGAACCGCTGGCGGAGCTTTATGCCGAGCCAGTGACGTGGCCCACCGTCAGGCAACCCGTCGCGGTACCGGCCAACGATGAGCTTGAGTGGGTCGACAGCAGTCGTTCCACCTCGGTCGCTGCTGCCGTGGCGGTGGTTCCGGGTTTGGCGATGTCCGGTGAATCCGCCATTGATCATGAGTACCGGCTCAACCTGGAGGAGTTCTCCTTGGCGTCGAGTTGGGACCTGATCAGCCCCAGCGGGAACCCGCAGCCGGCTGCTCCGGCCATGATCGAGCCAGAGTTCGAGTTGGAAACGCCATTCGCTCCGCCGTCTCGACAGTCACCGGTCGGGCTATCATAGCGGCGTCGTCAAACTCTGGAGTCAGGCCCCATCATGACCGTCAGCAAACCGGAAATCATCATCACCTATTGCACGCAATGCCAATGGCTGTTGCGTGCGGCCTGGCTGGCCCAGGAACTGCTCAGCACCTTTGGTGATGATTTGGGCAAAGTCTCTCTGGTGCCGGGCACCGGCGGGGTCTTTCATATCTACTGTGACGCCGTACAGATCTGGGAGCGCAAGGCGGACGGAGGCTTCCCCGAAGCCAAGGTACTCAAGCAGCGGGTCCGTGACCAGATCGACCCGGACCGCGACCTGGGGCACAACGACCGCACTCAGTGAGACGCGGCCTCGGCTGCAACGGCCTTCTTGCTTGTGCCACTTGAGAACCGGCTGGACACCACAATCGCCACAATGATCAGCGCGCCCCCCAGCAACATGCGCAGGGTCGGGTTTTCGTTGAACAGCAACCAGGCGACGGTGATGCCGTAGACCGGCTCCAGGGCGAACACTACGGCGGCAGTGCGAGCCTTGATCACCGCGAGGCTGGCGACGAACAGGCTGTGGGCTACACCGGTACAGAACACACCTAGCAGGCCGATCCACAGCCAGTCGATGGCGCGCACTTCGCTCAATTGAGGCGCCGCCACCGGCAGCAGGCATAGGGCAACCACCACGTTCTGGCACAGCGCCGCCTGGACCGGCGGGACTCGACCGGAACTGGCACGGTTGGTCAGTGACAGCAGGGCGAACAACAAACCGGAACCCACGGCCCACAGCAGGCCGGTGGTGGCGCCGCTGGCCAGGTCAAAGTCGGGCGTGACCAACACCAGGCCGACACTCACCAGCAGCACCAGCACAATCTCATTGGCGCGAATGCGCTCGCGGAAGATCAGCCCTTCGAGGATCACGGTAAAGGCCGGGAAGCTGGCGAAACCGAGCGTCGCAATCGCCACGCCTGCGACTTTCACGGCAATGAAGAAGCTCACCCAGTGTCCGGCCAGCAACAAGCCGCTGAGCAGTAGTCGACGCCAGTCCACGGCCTCGAGTTTCTGCCAGCGCGTCTGGCTGGCGAACCGTGCAAAAAACGCCAGCGCGAGCACCGCAAAGGCGGCACGGCCGAACACGATGATCGCCGGGGACGCGGCGGCCAGTTTGCCGAACACGCCAGTCAGGCCGAACATCAATGCGCCGATATGCAAGGCGCCAAGGGCGGTACGGGGAGTCATTGCAATCCTTAACGACAAACGAACAGAGGCCTCATTGAAGCGCGTAATGGCCCATCAAGTCTGTCGGCAAACTCGCGTTATTTGTCGCCAGTCTCGCGCCGCAGTTTTCCGGGCGATGCCCCGAACTCGCGCAGTACCGCCGCCGCGAAGGCACTCTGGGAGCTGTAGCCGACACGGCTGGCAATTTCGCCGATGGGCAGTGCCGAGTTGCGCAGCAAGCCCACCGCTATGTGCAGGCGTCGGCTGCGGATGTAGTCCATTGGCGTCTGCCCGCATTCGGCCACGAACCGTGCATGCAGACGGGCACTGGAAAGGCCGGCTACCCGGGCCAGGTCGGCCACTTGCAGCGGGTATGCCGCGTACTGATCGATGTGCGCGTCCAGCGCCGCATAGGGCAGACGCCGACCGCCGACGGCTTCGGGCCTGACGTTGTTGAGACTGGCCAGCAACAGCACCGCGCCTTGTTGAGCGATCAGCGGATCATCCACCGGACTGTTCGCCAGCCAACTGACCAATTGGCTTTGCCCGGCATTCAGGGGCAGGCGCCCGGCGTTGTCGAGCAGGCGTCGGCTGGGCTCGGCGTGATCGCCCAACGACTGGGCAACCCATTGTTCGCTTGGCACATCCAGCACCAGGCAGCGGCTGCCATTGGCGCTGCCACAGGCGTGATGCGCTCCGGAGGGCACCACCACGAAACTCTGCCGGACCACCTGGCTGCCACGCCCGTCGACCTCGAAATCCAGGGCGCCAGAAAGCCCGAACACCAGTTGCGCGTGTTCGTGGCTATGGACGATCAGGTCGTGGCTGTATTGGCGAAGCGTGAGGATCGGTCTCATCGCGGGTCTCCCGGCTCAGGGCGTCAGTCTACACCGAGCGGGCCTGTAAGCGCTGTCACAGGACTGACTTGACGCTGTCATGGACCATTAACCGGCTCGGAGCAGACTTGGCAAAACTTGCCAGAGGGTTGCCCATGACCAGCGCCGAGCTCGCCAAACCCACCCGTAAGCAACGCGTACGGACTTTATGGATTTCCGACGTGCATTTGGGCACCCGGGATTGCCAGGCTGAACACCTGTCGCGGTTTCTCAAGGGCTACCACGCAGACAAGATCTATCTGGTCGGCGACATCATCGACGGCTGGAAACTGCGCGGCGGCATGTACTGGCCGCAAGCGCACACCAACGTCATCCGTCGCCTGCTGACCATGAGCAAGCGCGGCACGGAGGTGATCTACGTCACCGGCAACCACGACGAATTCCTGCGCCGCTATTCGAAGCTGATCCTGGGCAATATCCAGTTGGTCGACGAAGCCGTGCACGTCACCGCCGACGGCCGGCACCTGCTGGTGATCCATGGCGACCAGTTCGATGTGATCACCCGTTATCATCGCTGGCTGGCGTTTCTCGGTGACTCGGCCTACGAATTCACCCTGACCCTCAACCGCTGGCTCAATCATTGGCGCGCGCGATATGGCTACGGCTACTGGTCGCTGTCGGCCTACCTCAAGCACAAGGTGAAAACCGCGGTCAGCTTTATCAGCGACTTCGAAGAAGCCATCGCCCATGAATGCGTCAAGCGCGAGCTGCACGGTGTGGTGTGCGGGCACATTCACCATGCCGAGATTCGCAAGGTCGGCGAGGTGGACTACCTCAATTGCGGCGACTGGGTGGAATCGTGCACCGCCCTGATCGAGCACTGGGATGGTTCAATCGAGTTGTATCGCCTGGCGGATGCCCAGGCGCGCGAGGCGCAGTTGAAGGCGGCCAGGGTGGCAGAGTTGGCTTGATCATTCAGTGCCTGTGCTGGCCTCTTCGCGGGCAAGTCGGATCGCCGCACCGCCGCTCCCACAGTGGGCGAAGGTGAGCACAAGATTTGTGACCGCCTGATAACCTGTGGGAGCGGGCTTGCTCGCGAATGGACCGCGAAGCGGTCCCGCTGGATCTGTCAGGTTGGCGAATGTTCTTCCATCGCCGCCTTGTAGATCGAATTCCTGGGGTGCGCAAACAAGCGCTCCATCATCGGCTCGAAAAAGCTCAACGGCAGCGTGTCGTACACCGGATCAAACGCCGCTGCATCGTATCTGGCGCAGAATTCAACGGTCGCCTGGTACTGCGGATGCTCCTGGAATTGCTCGCGCAGATGCCGGTCCATGCCCAGGTGATGGAAGAAGTAGTAGCCCTGGAAAATCCCGTGCTTTTCCACCATCCACAAGTTCTCGGCGCTGACGAACGGCTTGAGGATCGCCGCCGCGATGTCCGGGTGATTGTAGGAGCCCAGGGTGTCGCCGATATCGTGGAGCAGGGCGCAGACCACGTACTCTTCGTCGCGACCATCGCGCCAGGCGCGGGTGGCGGTTTGCAGAGAGTGGGTCAGGCGATCCACCGGGAAGCCGCCAAAATCACCCTCCAGCAACTTCAGGTGCGCCACGATCCGTGCAGGCAATTGTCTTGCGTAGGCACTGAAGTCCGCGGCGATGATCGCCCAGTCCTCCTGAGTGCCGTCCTTCATGTGGGTGAAGCGGGCATTGGCATTCATCGGCAACTCTCTTGTGACGGATGTCAGCTAGAACGGAACGCGCCCCAGGACCATGTCCCGGTACATGACAAAATCGCCGAGCAGGCTATAGAAGGGGTGTTGAAACGTGGCCGGGCGGTTCTTCTCGAAGAAGAAATGCCCGACCCAGGCAAAGCTGTAGCCTGCCAGTGGCAGGGCCCACAACAGCATCCAGGCTCCGCGACCAATGGTCAGCGTCAGAATCAAGATAACCAGGGTCGTGCCGATAAAATGTAAACGGCGACAGGTGCTGTTGCTGTGCTCACTGAGGTAGTAAGGATAGAACTCAGCGAAGCTGTTGAATCGTTTGACGTTTTCCACGACAGCGATCTCTGTGGTTATTGTTCTTGCTGCAAGTTGTTCTGCGGGTAGTTTATTTGAGTCTAGAGTGATCAATGGCATCAGCCACTGACAATAGGCGCCACTTTAGTATCCTTCGGTCAATAGCCGTAGCATGCGGCCACCATGTAAGAAAACGCCATGAGCGAACGAACGACTTCTGCAAGCTGGGCGATGGGGATTGTCAAAGCGCTGGAGATGGACGGCCTGGATTGCCGGGCCCTGTTCAAGCAGCTGGGGCTCGACTACGCGGCACTGGACGATCCGGACGCACGCTTCCCGCAAGACTCCATGACACGGCTGTGGCAGCGCGCGGTCGAGCTGTCCGGCAATCCGGCCATCGGCCTGAACATGGGCAAGGTGGTGCGACCGGCGCAGTTTCATGTGGCCGGTTACGCTTTGATGTCCAGCCAGACTCTCGCCGAAGGCTTTCAGCGTCTGGTGCGCTATCAGCGGATCATTGCCGAAAGTGCCGACCTGAGTTTCAAGCTGCTGGAAGAAGGCTACGCGCTGATTCTGACGGTCCATGGCGATCATCTGCCGCCGACCCGGCAAAGCGCCGAAGCTTCGCTGGCCTGTGCCTTGGCGCTGTGCAGCTGGTTGACCGGGCGTACGTTGCAACCACGCAAAGTGTTGCTGCAGGGGGCCGAGCCGGCCAACCTGGAGCCCTATAAGCAAGCCTTCCATGCACCGCTGGTGTTCAACGCGCCCTACGATGCGCTGATTTTCGAGCGCGCCGATATGGAAGCGCCGCTGCCAACGGCCAACGAGGCCATGGCGCTGCTGCATGACCGCTTTGCCGGTGAGTACCTGGCGCGATTTTCCGAAAGTCGCGTAACCCACAAGGCGCGGCAGGTGTTGTGCCGCCTGTTGCCCCAAGGCGAGCCCAAGCGCGACACCGTGGCGCAGACGCTGCATCTGTCCCAGCGCACCTTGCAACGGCGCTTGCAGGAAGAGGGCACGAGTTTTCAGGCGCTGCTGGACGATACCCGGCGTGAACTGGCCGAGCAGTACCTGGCGCAACCGAACATGACCTTGCTGGAAATTGCCTACTTGCTGGGGTTTGCCGATCCGAGCAACTTCTTCCGTGCATTTCGGCGCTGGTTCGATGCCACACCCGGTGAGTACCGGATGCGGCTGATGCAATCGGCTGACGCGATCAATGACGCCAAAATGCCGGAATACAAAGCACAAACACCGTAATGATCTCCAACCGGCCCAGTAGCATGCCGAACGAGAGAATCCACTTGGCGGCATCCGGCAGGGTGGCGAAGTTGCCCGCCGGGCCGATGGTTTCGCCGAGCCCCGGGCCGACACCGGACACCGTACTGGCTGCGCCAGTGAGGGCGGTCATCCAGTCCACGCCGAGCAGCGACAGCAGCAGCGCAATCACGCAGATGGTGATCGCAAAGAAGAACGAAAAGGTCAGGATCGACCGCACGATTTCTTCGTCGAGGCGGTGACCGTTGTACTTCTGCTTGATCACCGCCCGCGGGTGAATCAGCTGGTTAAGGTTGGCCTTGAGCAGGATATAGGCCACCTGGAAGCGGAAAATCTTGATCCCGCCCGCGGTCGATCCGGAGCAACCGCCGACAAACCCCAGGTAGAAGAACAGCATCAACGAGAAATTGCCCCACAGGCTGTAGTCCCCCAGTGCAAAACCGGTGGTGGTCACTACCGACGTCACGTTCAGCGCCACATGCCGCAATGCCTCCAGCCAATGCAGCTGGGTAGTCCACCAATACCAGGTGCCGAGCACCAGCCAGGTCACCAGCAGCATGCCGAGCAGGCCTTGAACCTGTTCATCCTTGATCAGCGCACGACGGTTACCACGCAACGTGGAGACATACAGGGTGAACGGCAGGGCACCGAGAATCATGATGACGATCGCGACCCAATGCACCGCAGGCTCCGGCCACTTGGCCAAGGACTGGTCTGAGGTGGAGAAACCGCCGGTGGAGATCGCCGACATCGCATGGTTGATGGCGTCGAACAGGCTCATCCCGGCCCACCAGAACGCCAGGCTGCCGACAATAGTGATGCCGACGTAAGTCGCAACAATCAGGCGCGCCACCATGTGCGAACGGGGCATGACCTTTTCGGAACGGTCCGAAGATTCGGTCTGGAACAGTCGCATGCCACCGATGCGCAACAGCGGCAGGATCGCCACCGCCATGCCGATGAAGCCGATGCCGCCGAGCCAGTGCAGCAACGAGCGCCACATCAGGATGCCCGGGGACATAGTGTCCAGGCCGCTGAGTACGGTTGCACCAGTGGCGGTGATGCCGGACATGCTTTCGAAGAATGAATCGGTGTAGCTGATGTGCTGGGTCAGCAGGAACGGCAGCGCGGCGAAGATGCACACCACCAGCCAACTGCTGACGGTGAGCAGGTACATGTCCCGGGGGCGCAGGTGAATGTGTTCCGGGCGCCCCGGAATCACCAGCGCCAAACCAGCGACAAAGGTAATCATGCTGGCCCAGAGGAACGACGGCAGATCGCTGGTGCGGTCGAAAACGACCAGCGTGGCCATGGGCACGACCATGGAGATCGCCAGCGTGATCAGGAAGATGCCGATGATGAAACCAATGATCCGTAAGGTCGGCAACGCCATGAGGTCCGCTCGGCTGATAGTGGAAGGGCGCCATTCTACCTGCGGGGCAGGGCATGTAAACCGGCACTGCTGCAGCAGTTACCGCTAGAATAGCCGCACATATTTTTCAGGAGGTGGCCGATGCAGGCTCTCGACGCTTTGCTCAACCGTGTTTCCGTTCCGCGACTGATTGACCCTGCACCCACCGCCGAGCAGCGCGAGGTGCTGTTTGGCGCCGCCATGCGCGCTCCGGATCACGGTCACTTGCAGCCTTGGCGTTTCCTGACGGTGGAAGGCGCGGCGCGTGAGCAGATGGGCGAGCTGCTGGCTGAAGCTGCGAAACTTTCAGACAGCGAAGTCGGCGAAGCTGCCATCGACAAGGCGCGCAGTGGTCCGTTGCGGGCACCGTTGGTGGTGGTTGTGATTGCTCGCGTGCAGGATCACGTCAAATATCCGAAGTCCGAGCAATTGCTGGCGGCGGGCTGCGCGGCCCACGGGATTTTGCTCGCGGCCTATGCGCAGGGCATTGGCGCGGTGTGGCGTACCGGTGACCTGGCTTACTCGGCCCATGTGGCCAAGGGCTTGGGCCTGGCAGAAGGGGAAGAGGTGATTGCCTTCCTGTATCTGGGCACGCCGCAGAAAGAACCGCGAGTGGCGGAGAAAGTCGATCTCGCCGAATTCGTCAGCGCCTGGCCCGGCAAGGCCTGACACCACACATCAGTGTGGGAGCGGGCTTGCTCGCGAAAGCAGTCTGTCATCCAACATAGATGTTGAATAGTTAGCCGCTTTCGCGAGCAAGCCCGCTCCCACATTGGTTTTGTGTCGTTTGATCCTGTCGTGTCGGTCCAGGCTCAGGGCTGCACGACAGCCCCCGGCACCAACGGCAATTCCAGGCTGGCAATGAACCCGCCCTCAGGGTGATTGGCCAGCACCAGGCTGCCGCCATGTCGCTCCGCCGCGCGGCGGGCGATGGCCAGGCCCAGGCCGTGTCCGGCCGCTGTTTGCCCTGGCGCCCGATAGAACGGCTCACCGAGCTGGCTCAAATACTCGGCACTGACCCCCGGTCCGTGATCGCGTACGGTCACGACGATCCGTTCACCCTGACGCAGGGCCTGCATTTCGATCGGCAGGCCATCCACCGGATTGAAACGCTGGGCGTTGCGCAGCAGATTGTCCACGGCCCGTTCGATCATGGTCGGCCAGCCCTTCAGATTCAGTTGCGACTCGGCTTCGAGGTGGACGAGTTGCTCGGGTGAACCGAGTTGCGCATCCTTTTGCAGGCTATTGAGCAAGGCGTTCAGGTCCACCTCTTCGGCACTGGCGTTATCGGAGTCGACCCTCGCCAGTACCAGGATTTCGCTGATCAGCGCTTCCAGCCGGTCGCACTCGCGGGTCAGGCGCGGCCACAGCTGTTCCCGTTCCTGCGGGGTGGCCCGTTCGGCCAGTGCCAGCGCGATACGCAGACGGGCGAGGGGTGAACGCAGTTCGTGGGACACATCCCGCAGCAGTTGCCGCTGACTGCCAATCAGGCTTTGCAGGCGCGCGCCCATGCGATTGAAGTCGTTGGCCAGGACGCCGAACTCATCGCGGCGGTTGGCCAGCTTGACCAGGCTGTTTTGTTGATAGGTGGTTTGTCCCAGGTCATGCACCGCTCCGCGTAGACGGCTGAGCGGGCGAGTGATGGAAAAGGTCACCAGCAGGCTGAACAGGGTCAGCACCACCAGGGCGATTCCCAGGGCACTGAGCGGCCAGAGCAGGCTCTCTCGGTGCCAGGCATCCAGTTCCGGGTGCGGGATGCGGTAGATGAACAGGAAGGTGTCACCGGTTTTTTCGCTGGTGAATTCATCGGTCAGGCGCCGCCATGGCAGGCGTCGGTCCTCGTTGTTCTGGCGCGCCTCAAAGGCCGCCGCGCGTTTCGGGAAGGTACCGCGCACCACCGGATCGCCGCTTTCGTTAAGCACCTGAACGTCGATGTGATACTGGCGTTTGCGTTGCTGGAGAATGTCCTGGGCGGCGTCTTCGCCCTGGCTTTCATAGGTTTGCGTCCACTCTTCGGCCAGCGTGTTGAGACCCGGGTGGCGGCTGAGAATCCAGGCGTCCTGGTTGAGCATGTGTCCGAGCAGGATGGAAAGCCCTGCAACCAGAGCGATGGCCAGCCAGAAGCTGGCCAGGATACGCCAGAACAATGAACGCACAGGAAATCCTCGAACAAACGTCAAGCCATGTGGGAGCAAGCCCGCTCCCACATTTAAATTGCGTGGTGTCAGGCCCAACGGGGTTGAGCCGTTGGGTCCGGGGTTAGCGCATTATTGCGCTTTTTGCGGTTGTTGCGCTTTCCAGGCCTTGAACTCGGCCCACTCGGCGCGACGTTCAGCCTGTTTTTTCTGGATCTCGTCGAATTTCTTCTGTTGATCCGGTTTCAGCAAGGCGCGCACGTCCGCTTCAGCCTTCTTGTGGTTGGCGGCCATCTCGTCCTTCATGGCTTTCTGGTCGGCTGGCGAGAGCTTCTCCAGGTACTTGTCGACCAGTTGCTTACGCTCGTGCATTTGCTCGCCCATGATCTTGCGGATCTGCTCGCGCTGTTCGCGGCTCAGGTCCAGTTCACTGTACGGGCCTTTGCCGTGCATGCCGTGCATCTGGCCGCCGTGGCGCGAACCGTCCATCGACCCATCCATGGGGCCCGCGCCTTCCGGCATGGCCATGGCAACGGTCGGCAGGGCAGCAGCGAACATCAGGGCGATAAGAGTCTTGCGCATGGTGTATCTCCTTGTCTCGTTCCCGGTACGTTCCGGATGAGTGCAGATTACGCAGATCAAGGTCAGCGGCGGTCAGCGGAGGGTAAAGCTTGGGTAAAGATGGTTTTGCGCCGCCCTGACAAACCCGTAGGAGCTGCCGAAGGCTGCGATCTTTTGATCTTCAAAGCCAAGGTCAAACGATCGCAGCCTGCGGCAGCTCCTACGGGGTCAGAGGCTGTAGTAGTAGCCGCGGCTGCGCAGGGCGACGATGCGCGGTCGGCCATCGGGGTGTGGACCGATCTTCTTGCGCAGGTTGCTGACGTGCATGTCCAGGCTGCGGTCGTACAGGGTCAGCTTGCGGCCGAGGGCGATCTGCGCCAGTTCCTGCTTGTCCAGGGGCTCGCCGGGTTGCTTGAGCAAGGCTTCCAGCAGGCGGCTTTCGGAGACGGTGAGGGTAAATTCCTGTTCGTCGATGCTGACCACGCCGCGGACCGGGCTGAAACACAGGTCGCCCAGTTCGATCTGGCTGGACACCGCCGCCGGGTGGCTACGACGCAGGACTGCGCGCAGGCGGGCGGTCAGTTCCCGTGGGTCGCAGGGCTTGGCCAGGTAGTCGTCGGCGCCGAGCTCCAGGCCGAGGATACGGTCCAGGGGCTCGCCCCGGGCCGAGAGCATCAGCACCGGCAAATCCGGGTGATCGCTGCGCAACTGCTTGAGCAGTTCCAGGCCGCTGCCATCGGGCAGCATCACATCCAGCACCACGGCCGCCGGAGCGGTTTCGGCCAGCGCACGACGTGCGCTCTGGCCGTCGTGACAGGCACGTACCTGAAACCCTTCCTGGCTCAGCCAACTGCTCAGGAGCTCACACAGCTCCTGGTCATCATCAATAAGTAACAGCTCGCTCATGACTCACTCAATTTAGCCATTGTCGACGTTTTCGACTTGCTCCACTGGCGAAGATACCGCAGAGCAGAGCCAATAGCGCTACCCCGGCGCCAATGACGAACCATTGTTGCTGGTCGGTCAGCAGGCGCGGCAGGGGACTGCTGGCCTGGGCTTCCTTGAGTTGCAGCTTCAATCGCTGGTTCTCCTGGCGCAACCGGGCCAGCAGCGGGCTTTCGCGTTCGCTATCGGCAGTTTGCAATTGCTTGTTCAGTTCTTCCCGTTGCCGTTCGCTTTCTTTCAAGCGTTGCTGTAACTCGGTGATCTGGCTGCCGGCGCTCAAGGAAAACGGCGTCGAATTACCGCCCTCGACACTTTCCTCACCGTGGGCAGGCGCCCCGATCGACAACGTGACCAACATCAGGCACAACGGACCCTTGCGCATGGCGACTCCTGGTTCCAATACGAGTATTGGGGAAGTTGTCGGCCGGCAAACGAGAATAATGAGCGATTGAGAACGCGATGAACCGATATGGTTCACCGCGTGGGGCAGTTGAAAGAAGAAAGTTACGGAAGGACTTGCTTGAACGGTTTGACCAGAACGTTGGCGTAGACGCCCGCGGCGATGTACGGATCGGCGTCGGCCCAGGCCTGGGCGGCGCTCAGGGAGTCGAATTCGGCAACGATCAGGCTGCCGCTGAAACCCGCCGCGCCCGGATCATTGCTGTCGATCGCCGGGTGTGGGCCGGCCAATACGATGCGACCTTCGCCTTTGAGCACTTGCAGGCGCTCCAGGTGTGCGGGCCGTGCGGCCAGGCGGGCTTCCAGGGAGTTGGCGACGTCTGTGGCAATGATTGCGTAAAGCATGTCAGTCCTCGGTTTTTGGCGTTGTGGTGTCGGCATCGTGCAGATGGCGGGACAGGTAAATGCCCTGGCCGACCAGGAACAGCAGAGTCATGCCCAGGCTGCCGAAGACCTTGAAGTCGACCCAGTAGCTCTGGAAGGTGAACGCGACAAACAGGTTGGCGGCACCGCAAAACAGGAAGAAGGCGATCCAGGCGATGTTCAGGCGCGTCCAGACCGGCTCCGGCAGGGTCAGCGCGTGGCCCATGATGCGCTTGATCAGCAGGCTGTCACCGACGAAGTGGCTGCCGATGAACGCCAGGGCGAACAGCCAGTTGACCACCGGGGCCTTCCATTTCAGGAACGTCTCGCTGTGGAACGCGAGCGTCAGGCTGCCGAAGACCAGGCAGGCGATCAGGGTCAGCCACTGGCTCTTCTCCAGCTTGCGCTGCTTGATGAACAGTGTGCCGTAGACCACCAGGGAACTGACGATCAGCATTGCGGTGGCGCTGTAAATACCGCCTACAGTGAACTCATGACCGGCGATGTCGACGACCCGTGGGTCGATTTTGAAGACGATGAAAAACAGCAGGAGCGGGATGAAATCGATGAATTGTTTCACAGTGGCAGCCAGAAGCAGGATGTGGCGGCATAATAACAAACATATGGGCGCGCGATAGCGCCAGCTGATTTGAGGTTACAAAGCCCTGTGAATGTTGATTTGCACTGCCATAGCACGGCCTCCGATGGCGCCCTGGCGCCTGCGGTTCTGGTGGCGCGGGCGTTCGAGAAAGGCGTGCGAGTCCTGGCCTTGACCGATCACGACACCCTCGAGGGCCTCGACGAGGCCCGGCACGCGGCTACCGCGCTGGGGATGCAACTGGTCAACGGCGTCGAATTGTCCTGCACCTGGGGCGGCGCGACCATTCATGTCCTGGGCTACGGTTTTGACGTGAATGCCGCGCCGTTGGTCGAGGCCATCGCCAGATTGCATGATGGCCGCTGGCTACGCTCCGAGGAAATCAGCCGCAAACTGGCGCTCAAAGGCATGCCAGGGGCGCTGGATGGAGCTCGGGAGATCCAGCAGGAGCTGGGCGACAGCGGTAACGCGCCGGCCCGCCCGCATTTCGCCGACTGGATGGTGCGTGAAGGTTTCGTCAAGGACCGCGCCGAGGCGTTTCGCAAATGGCTGGGTGCCGGCAAGCTGGGCGACGTCAAGCAACACTGGCCGACTCTGGAGGACACCGTCGAAACCCTGCGCGCGGCCAAGGCCTGGGTCAGTCTGGCACACCCATGGCACTATGAATTCACACGCAGCAAGCGCCGTCGTCTGATTGCCGACTATATTCAAGCGGGGGGCCACGCCATCGAAGTGGTCAATGGTTACCAGCCTGCCGAGCAAGTGGGCAGCCTGGCCATCCTGGCCCGCGAGTTCGGTCTGCTGGTCAGCGCCGGCAGTGATTTTCATGGCCCTGGAGGCTGGTCGGAGATCGGTGAATACCGGCCGCTCCCGGAGGATCTGCCGCCGCTATGGTGTCGATTCAAACATGACCCAGTTATTGCCGCCGTCTGAACAGGTAGAGAATGTGAGTCAATTTTTCCAGATTCATCCGGAAAACCCGCAGGCGCGCCTGATCAAACAGGCTGTCGAAATCATCCGCAAGGGCGGGGTGGTGATTTATCCCACGGACTCCTCCTACGCCATAGGTTGCCAGATCGGCGACAAGGTGGCCGTGGAGCGCGTTCGACGCCTGCGACAGCTGGATGAGAAGCACAACTTCGCACTGATCTGCAGCGACCTGTCGCAACTAGGCCTGTTCGCCAAGATCGACACCGGCACGTTCCGCATTCTCAAAGCCCATCTGCCGGGGCCCTATACCTTCATTCTCAACGCCACCCGCGAAGTGCCGCGGCTGTTGTTGCACCCGAAGAAACGTACCATCGGCCTGCGCGTGCCGAGCCACCCGATTGCCCTGGCGCTGCTGGCTGAACTGGGTGAACCGTTGATGAGCGTGACCCTGATCATGCCCGGCGATGAAGACCCGTTGACCGATCCGCACGAAATGCGCCAGTTGCTTGAACACCAGGTCGATCTGATCATCGATGGCGGCTTCGGCGGGATCAAGGCGTCCACGGTGATCAGCCTTGCCGACGGCGAGCCGGAAGTCATTCGCGTTGGTTGCGGCGACCCTGCGCCGTTCATGGTCGAGGCCTAGATGTCTGCAGTAGAACCCGTCGACAGTCAGGCCGGGGCCCAGCAAGAGCTGCCTTTCGCCATGGTCTATGGCCAGGCGGTCATGGAAATGCCGCTGGACCTGTACATCCCGCCGGATGCCCTCGAGGTCTTTCTAGAGGCGTTCGAAGGCCCGCTCGACCTGCTGCTGTACCTGATCCGCAAACAGAACATCAACATTCTCGACATCCCTGTGGCGGAGATCACTCGCCAGTACATGGGCTACGTCGAGTTGATGCAGTCGGTGCGCCTGGAACTGGCCGCCGAGTATTTGGTGATGGCCGCGATGCTGGCCGAGATCAAGTCGCGGATGCTGCTGCCACGGGCCGAAACCGTCGAAGACGAAGAGGACGACCCCCGCGCCGAACTGATCCGCCGCTTGCAGGAGTATGAACGCTTCAAGGCCGCGGCCGAAGGCATCGATGGCCTGAGCCGCGTCGGTCGTGATGTGGTGGTGCCCAAGCTGGACGCCCCGGAAGCCCGGGCACGCAAGCTGTTGCCGGACGTGCGCTTGTCAGAGCTGCTGTTGTCCATGGCCGAAGTCTTGCGCCGTGGCGACATGTTTGAAAGCCACCAGGTCAGCCGCGAGGCGTTGTCGACCCGCGAACGCATGAGTGATGTGCTGGAACGCCTCAAGGGCGGCGGGTTCGTGCCGTTTGTCGAGCTGTTCACCGCTGAAGAAGGGCGCCTGGGGGTGGTGGTGACCTTTATGGCGATCCTTGAATTGGTCAAGGAATCCCTGGTCGAGCTGGTGCAGAATGAGCCATTTGCCGCGATCCACGTGCGAGCCCGAGCCGAATAACGAGTCGAAACATGAACCTGACTGAACCCCGTGATCTGGCACCCTTGCTTGAAGCCTTTCTGTTGGCCTCGGGAAAGCCGCAATCTTTGGAAAGCCTGTTCGAACTCTTCGAGGAGGGTGAGCGCCCGGAACCACCGGTCTTCAAGAAGGCCCTGACGATTCTCGCCAAGTCCTGCGATGGCCGCGCCTTTGAATTGAAGGAAGTGGCCTCGGGGTATCGCCTGCAGATTCGCGAGAAATTTGCGCCGTGGGTCGGGCGCCTGTGGGAAGAGCGCCCGCAGCGTTACTCTCGGGCGATGCTGGAAACCATGGCGCTGATTGCCTATCGCCAGCCGATCACCCGTGGCGAAATCGAAGACGTGCGGGGCGTGGCGGTCAACAGCAACATCGTCAAGACCTTGATGGAGCGCGAGTGGATCCGCATCGTCGGCTACCGCGACGTGCCCGGTAAACCGGCGATGTTCGCCACCACCAAGGCGTTCCTCGACCACTTCAACCTGAAGAACCTCGACGACCTGCCGCCGCTGGCGGAACTGCGCGAGCTGGAACCGGACCCGGTGCTCGACTTCGACGACGCCCCCGTACCCGCCGGGTTGCAAGAGTTGGCCGATGCCAGCGCCGAGCCGGAAGAACCCAAGGAAGAAACCAGTTTCCACACGCTGTTGCTGGAACTGGACAGCATGGAGGAGGGGATCAAGACCGACTTCGACGACTTGCTGCGTGATGGTGCGCCGCCTGAGTTCGATCCGGAACAGTCGGTCATCGAGCCAGAAGTCGAAGCGGCACAACCCGAGCCTGGGCCGGAAGGCGAGCCTGAGCCGGAGACTGAGCCGGAGCAGGACGACGATATCCTCGGCGTTGCCGAAGCCCGGGAAAAACTCCTGGCCGCCGTTGCCGCCCTTGAACAGCCGAAACCCGAGCCGGAGCTGTCGGACGAAGAGGCCGAAGCCCAGGCTTTGGCCGAAGCCATCGAAGCAGAGCGTCGCCAGTTCGAAGATTGATACGATTCTCATGAACAATGGAGATTCACTGTGGGAGCGAGCTTGCTCGCGATGGCGACAGGTCAGTCGCTTCGATGTCGGATGTGCCACCGTCATCGCGAGCAAGCTCGCTCCCACAGGGTTTTGTGTTCGTTAGCAAGTTGCGTGTCACCGGTCGGCGGAAAAACAAATAACCTTGCCTTGATCAGCTAGTCTCTGATGCGCAAACGCCCTCATGCGCGTATGATTCGCGACCCTTCGGCGATCCCTTCGCCCAAGTACCCAGTTTTCAGACCACACCGGGAGGTGCCCAGATGAGTATCAAAGACCAGCAAGACGACCAGCCAATCGGCCCAGCAGGCGAAAAACTGCAGAAAGTCCTCGCCCGTATCGGCGTCGGCTCGCGCCGTGACGTGGAAGCCTGGATCAGCCACGGCCGCATCAAGGTCAACGGCAAAGACGCCACCCTTGGCCAGCGCGTCGACATGCACGACGCTATCACCATCGATGGCAAGGTGATCAAGCGCGAAGAGGCCGCCGAGTCGGTGCGTCGCGTGATCATGTACAACAAGCCCGACGGCGAGATCTGCACCCGTGTCGACCCGGAAGGCCGTCCGACCGTGTTCGACAAGATGCCGCGCCCTAAAGAGGGACGCTGGATCAACATCGGTCGTCTGGACATCAACACCACCGGTTTGCTGATGTTCACCACCGACGGTGAACTGGCCAACCGCCTGATGCACCCTTCCTACGAAATGGACCGTGAATACGCGGTACGTGTGCGTGGCGAAGTCGATGACGAAATGATCGAGCGCCTGAAGGCTGGTGTTGTCCTCGAAGACGGCCCGGCAAAGTTCACCGACATCAAGCAGGCGCCAGGCGGTGAAGGTTTCAACCACTGGTATCACTGCGTGGTGATGGAAGGTCGCAACCGCGAAGTTCGTCGCCTGTGGGAATCCCAGGGCCTGGTGGTCAGCCGTCTGAAGCGCGTGCGTTTCGGTCCGGTGTTCCTCAACTCCGACCTGCCGATGGGCCGCTGGCGCGAAATGAGCCAGTACGAAGTCGACATCCTGAGTGCCGAGGTTGGCCTGACGCCGGTCGCGATGCCGCAGATGAACGCCAAGAGCAAGGACAAGCTTGACCGGATGCAGCGCAAATCGTCGCGTCCAATGGCCAAGACCGAGCGCGTGCGTACCCTGCGTCCAGCCGCTGGGGCTCCTGCCGTTCCTGTTGCTCCACGGGCAAGCCGCGAGCCGCAGATCGAAGGCGAGCGTCCAGGGCGCACGCCGGCTGCCCGTCAGGACGGCGAACGCGGTCCGCGCACGCCACGTCCGGCCAATGGCCGTACCGAACGGGGCGAAGGTCGTGGTACGCCGGTAGCCGATCGCCCGGCCGACACCAAGCGCCCGGCCAAGCCAGCGCCGAAGCGTCCGGGGATCAAACTGGTCGACGGCGATACCCCATCGGGCAAGCGCCGTGGCGCACCGGCCGGTTCGGGCCAGCGTCCAGGCTTTGGTCGTCGCAAGCCTGAGTAATCGGTAAGCGCTTCATAAAAAAACGCCAACCTTCGGGTTGGCGTTTTTTTTGGGTCAGGCTTCAGTGGTGAGGTGTTTTCAATGGCCTCTTTGCGGGCAAGCCTGCTCCCACAGGGGGGCGGAGTTGTTTGGTCGAAATGCGATCCATTGTGGGAGCGGGCTTGCCCGCGAAGGCGATAGCGGCAACACCACACTCTCCCGAATGGAAACCCGATGTTACGGCTTGTAAAGAAATCCTGACAAAAATCACGGATTAGCCCCGTGGAATCGCCATTCCCCGAATGCCGTAAGAAAACGCTTACGCAACAGCGTCTTCCTTCCTCCTTCCAGCCCTCTGGCCCGCTTGTTTCACCGCTCCATGCAGGGTGTTATGCGCGCCATGCCTGTCGTGCAGGTGCATAACAAAAAGGAGGCGCAATGAACGCCGTATTCCATCTCCATCTCTCTGCGAGGGGCGGTTTTCCTGCCTTTCCCGTCGATGATCCGCAAGGGTCTGACCCATTTTTTGCAGCCGCCCGAGCCTCTCGGGGCGGACACAGGCAATCCCGGCCATAGACACGCTTGTCCAGCGGGTCTGGCAGCAGGGGGTTACAGGTGTACAATGCGCCGCGTTTTACCTGTGACCTCCTGCGCATCTGCGCAAACCTCAAGGCTATCCGCCTTGTTCACTCCGTCGCGTCACGAGCGTGTCGGGTTCGATTTCGTCACAGATAAAAACAAACAGGTGACGCATGACCGTTGTAATTACGCTGAACTCCTGGTGCCTGCGCTGGGGTTTGATCGGTGCCGCTTAACGCCTTTCTTGAGCAGCAACGTCTACTGAACATCATCAAACCTTGCGTGAGACCCTTTTCATGAGTGGACAAAACCCGCAATCAGGCGAGCTGAAACGCGGCCTGAAAAATCGCCACATTCAATTGATCGCCCTCGGTGGCGCGATCGGTACCGGCTTGTTCCTCGGTTCGGCCGGGGTACTGAAATCCGCCGGTCCGTCGATGATCCTCGGCTACGCCATCTGCGGCTTCATCGCCTTCATGATCATGCGCCAACTGGGTGAAATGATCGTCGAGGACCCGGTGGCCGGTTCCTTCAGCCACTTCGCGCACAAGTACTGGGGCGGCTTTGCCGGCTTCCTGTCGGGCTGGAACTGCTGGATCCTGTACATTCTGGTGGGCATGTCGGAGCTGACCGCGGTCGGCAAATACATCCACTACTGGGCACCGGACATCCCGACCTGGGCCTCCGCAGCTGCCTTCTTCGTGCTGATCAACGCCATCAACCTGGCCAACGTCAAAGTGTTCGGCGAGGCTGAGTTCTGGTTCGCGATCATCAAGGTCGTGGCGATCGTCGGCATGATTGCCCTGGGCAGCTACCTGCTGGTCAGCGGTAATGGCGGCCCGCAAGCATCGGTCAGCAACCTGTGGTCCCACGGTGGCTTCTTCCCGAACGGCGTCAGCGGTCTGGTGATGGCCATGGCGTTCATCATGTTTTCCTTCGGTGGTCTGGAAATGCTCGGTTTCACCGCTGCCGAAGCCGACAAGCCGAAAACCGTGATCCCGAAAGCCATCAACCAGGTGATCTACCGGATCCTGATTTTCTACATCGGTGCCCTGGTGATCCTGCTGTCGTTGACGCCGTGGGACAGCTTGCTGACCACCCTGAACGCCTCCGGTGATTCCTATAGCGGCAGCCCGTTCGTGCAAGTGTTTTCGATGCTGGGCAGCAACACCGCCGCGCACATCCTCAACTTCGTGGTCCTGACCGCGGCGTTGTCGGTGTACAACAGCGGCACCTACTGCAACAGCCGCATGCTGCTGGGCATGGCCGAGCAGGGCGACGCGCCGAAGGGCCTGGCGAAGATCGACAAGCGCGGCGTGCCAGTGCGTTCGATCCTGGCTTCGGCCGCCGTGACCCTGATCGCGGTACTGCTGAACTACCTGATCCCGCAGAACGCGCTGGAACTGCTGATGTCGTTGGTGGTTGCTACCTTGGTGATCAACTGGGCGATGATCAGCTACTCGCACTTCAAGTTCCGCCAGCACATGAACAAGACCAAACAGACGCCGCTGTTCAAGGCTCTGTGGTACCCGTACGGCAACTACATCTGCCTGGCGTTCGTAGTGTTCGTCCTTGGCGTGATGCTGTTGATTCCGGGGATCCAGACATCGGTGTATGCGATTCCGGTGTGGCTGGTGTTCATGTGGGTCTGCTACGGCATCAAGAACAAGCGCAGTGCTCAGCGTGCCTTGCAGGCCGTAGTGGAGTAACTCCGCGCAGAAACAACAAACCCGGCCAAGTGCCGGGTTTGTTGTTTTCAAGGTTAATACAAAACCCTTTGTGGGAGCGGGCTTGCTCGCGAAAGCGGTTTAACCGTCAGCATTCAAGTCGACTGACACTCCGCATTTGTCGGAGCGCCGCCCGGAGCAAGCCCGCTCCCACATTGGTTCTGCTGCGTTCCTGACACTCATTCGCGGTATCCTGCACGTTCTGAATACGGACGCTTTTCCATGCTGGTGATTTCCAACAACGTGCAGCTGCCGGATGCCGAGATCGAGTTGACGGCCATTCGCGCCCAGGGCGCCGGTGGGCAGAATGTCAACAAGGTCTCAAGTGCCGTGCACCTGCGCTTCGACATACCTGCGTCGTCCTTGCCCGAGTTCTACAAGGAACGGCTGCTGGCGCTGCGCGACAGCCGCATCACCAGCGACGGTGTGTTGATCATCAAGGCCCAGCAGTACCGGACGCAGGAGCAGAACCGCGCCGATGCGCTGTTGCGGCTGACCGAGTTGATCCAGAGTGCCACCAAGGTCGAGAAAAAGCGTCGCCCGACCAAGCCGACCCTCGGCTCGAAGACCCGCCGACTCGAGTCAAAGTCCAAGCGTGGCAACATCAAGGCCGGACGTGGCAAGGTCGATTTCTAGCGGGCGTCCCGCGCTTCGCGTTGCTTCGGTGCCTGTCGGTACAGGTAAAGGCTCAGCAGCAAACCGCTGAGTGCAGCGAGCGCGGCGAACAGGAAGATCGATGCAAAACCAAATCCTGCCGCAATCGCACCGGCGAGCGGTCCGGTGATCCCCAGCGACAAGTCGATGAACAGCGAATAGGCGCCGACGGCTGCGCCTCGGCTGGATGCGGGGACAAGGTTGACCGCCTCCACGCCCAGTGCCGGAAATACCAGGGAAAAGCCGAAGCCGCTTAGCGCCGCGCCCGCCAGAGCCCAATGGGCATCCGGTGCCAACCACAGCAACAGCAATCCCAGGGTTTCCACTGACAGGCAGGCAATGGCCACGCGAAAGCCGCCGAGGCGGTTGATCAGGTTGCCGAACAGCAGGCGCGCGCCGATGAAGCTGGCGCCGAACAGGCTCAGGCACAGCACCGCGTTGTCCCAGTGTTGAGTGGCGTAATACAGGGTGATGAAGGTGGCGATTGTGCCAAAACCGATGGAGCCCAGGGCCAGGCCGCAGCCGTGGGGGAAAACCCGCCCGAGTACGTGCATGAACGGCAGGCGCTCACCGGCAACGATCGGCGCGGCTGTTTTCGGCCAGGCCAGCAGCAGACCGAGCACGGCCAGCAAAACAATGCTCACCCCCATGCTCCACAAACCCAGTTGATGGACGAGCAATACGCCCAGGGGCGCGCCGACAGCCAGTGCTCCATAGCTGGCGATACCGTTCCAGGAGATGACCTTGGCCGTGTTCGCCGCGCCGACCCGGCCGATGCCCCAGCCAATCGAGCCCGAGCCCACCAGGCTTTCGGCACTGCCGAGTACCAGGCGGCCGATCAACAGGCAGATCAGGCTCAAGGTCGGCAGGCTCTGGGTCCAGGCCGAGAGCAACATGAACACCCCGCTCAAGCCGCAACCGGCCAGGCCATACATCACAGCCAGCTTGCTGCCCTTGTTGTCGATGATCTTCCCGGCATAGGGGCGGCTGAGCAGGGTGGCCAGGTATTGCACGCTGATCACCAGCCCCGCGATCACCGCGCCGAAGCCCAGGTCGCTGTGGACGTAACCGGGCAATACGGCCAGGGGGATGCCGATGTTCAGGTAGCCGATGAAGGTGAAAAGGACGATGGAGACAACTTGCAGCGTGACCGCCAGGGGGCGCTGGTTTTCGGGCATGGGTAAAGGTCCACGGTAAAGCAGGATAGATAGGCTGCTTATGATAGCGGTGTGGACGGTCACAGGTCGTGAAAAAGTAAAACTATTTGCCGGGCGGCGTCATTCAGGTTTGGCGGGAGCGACCAATTGCGTGGTGACCAGGGCGGCCAGCGCATTTTCCTGGGTGCCGAAGCGGGCGAGCAAGGTGGCTTGTTTCTCGGGGGAGAGGCGGTTCCAGATCTCGATCATTTTCTCGGCGGTGCCGATCAGGACGCTGGCCTGCGCTTCACTGAATTCATCGGTCATGGTCAGGCTCATTTCAGGCAGTGTGGAAAGCGCATGGTAGCGCTTTCCACACGGTCTGTGCGGCGGGTGTTTCAGTCTTCTCTGTCAGCCTGGCGGCTGTCAGTGGCTTCTTTCGGCTCGGGCTGTTGGGCTCCGGCTTGCTGCGTGGTCGTCTGCTCAGGTTCGTGCAGGCTTGGGAAGGGGAGATTAGGAATCTCGTGCATGGTTGCGCTCCTCGCTAAGTCTGTTGATAGATCTGGTAGATCCGCGCTTTTTAAAAAGCTTGGGCAGGATACAGCACTGAAAATGACAAACGGACTTTTATATCCATTTGTTTCGACGGATGGGATTGTCTAGACATGACTGGAGGAGCGACACAAAACAAATGTGGGAGCGAGCTTGCTCGCGATAGCGGAGTGTCATTCAACGGTGATGTTGACTGATAGACCGCTATCGCGAGCAAGCTCGCTCCCACAGGGGGCTTGCAGTGTCTGATGGTTACTTGCAGACGCTGGCAATCGCCTCGGCCAGCAGATCCAGGCGCGTGGCATCAATCCCCGCCACGTTGGCCCGGCCCGAACTGACCATGTACACGCTGTGATGATCCCGCAGGTTCTTCACTTGCTCAGGCGACAGGCCGGTGTAGGAGAACATCCCGTGTTGCATGCCAATGTGCGCAAAACGCTCGCGCAAACCGTGAGGCTCCAGTGCTTCCACCAGACCGCTGCGCAGTTGGGCGATACGCAGGCGCATGGCTTCCACTTCGTCAGCCCAGAGGTTTTTCAACTCTGTGTCACCGAGGATGGTCGCGACCACGGCAGCGCCGTGATCCGGCGGCGTCGACCACAGGTTGCGGGCGATGTTGGCCAGCTGGCTGCGGATGTCGGTGAGCTTGTCGGCGGTTTTCGCGCAGACAATCAGCGCGCCGGTACGGTCGCGGTACAGGCCGAAGTTCTTCGAGCACGAACTGGTGATCAACAGTTCCGGCAACTCGGCGGCGAACAACCGGGTCGACCAGGCATCCTGTTCCAGCCCGTCGCCGAATCCTTGATACGCGAAGTCGATCAGTGGCAGCAGTTCGCGCTTGCGTACGACCTCCAGCACCCGCTGCCAGTCATCCCGGGACAGGTCGAAACCGGTCGGATTGTGGCAGCAGGCGTGCAGCAACACCACGTCACCCTTGGGCGCTTCATTGAGCGCCGCCAGCATGCCGTCGACATCGAGACGGTTGTCACTGCCCACGTACGGGTAGTGGCTGACCTTGACCTTGGCTGCCGCGAAAATCGTTTCGTGGATCGGCCAGGTCGGGTTGCTCAACCATACGCCGCGCCCCGGCAGGCATTGGGCGATGAAGTCCGCGCTCAGGCGCAAAGCCCCGGTGCCGCCCGGCGTCTGGGTGGCGCCGGCGCGTTGTGCGCTGATCAGTTTCGAGTCGGCACCCAGCACCAGCTCATTGATCGCTTTGCCGAACGCCGGTTCGCCGTGACCACCGATGTAGGTCTTGGTGGACTGGCGATCCACCAGGCGCTGCTCGGCCAGCTTCACCGACTGGAGAATCGGCGTCAGGCCCTGGGCGTCCTTGTAGACCCCCACGCCCAGATCGAACTTGCGCGGATTCGGGTCCTGCGCATAGGCCTCCATCAGGCCCAGGATCGGGTCGCCAGGCACTCGACCGATGGCGTCGAAATGCATTACTTGCGCCCCTCGGCATTCTTCGCCACTTCGTCAGTGCGCGCGGCCATGATGAAGTCGTTGCGGTGCAGGCCCTTGATCGAGTGGCTCCACCAGGTCACGGTCACTTTGCCCCACTCGGTCAGCAGGCCTGGGTGGTGGCCTTCGGCCTCGGAGATTTCACCGACGGCGTTGGTGAACGCCAGGGCGTGCTTGAAGTTCTTGAACAGGAAGACCTTTTCCAGCTGCATGATGCTGTCGCGTACTTCGATGTTCCAGTCCGGGATCTGCTTGATCAGGATCGGCAATTCTTCGTCGCTGACTTGTGGGGCGTCGGCGCGGCAGGCTTCGCAATGGGCTTGAGTTAATGCGGTCATGATGTGTTCCTGAAATCGAATGTTGGAAAATCGGCCCTCAGTGCTACCACGCTAATCCAAAGCGATGGTTTCTGACAGGCTCACTTGATTTTAAAAGCGGCGGATCACGCGGCTTTTGGTTTTGGCGGAAATTTCGGTGCGTGCAGACCCATCTGCATCGCTTGCTTGACCATGCCCATGATGTCTTCATGAGCGAGGTCGAACAGACGCTTGAGATTTGGCAATGCGAAGTACACTGGCTGCAGGATGTCGATGCGGTAGGGCGTGCGCATGCATTCCAGCGGATCGAACGCCTGATGCTCAGGCTCGTCCGACAGGCAATACACGGTCTCTTTCGGAGAAGACAGAATGCCGCCGCCGTAGATGCGCTGGCCTTGCGGGGTGTCGACCAGACCGAACTCGATGGTCATCCAGTACAGGCGCGCCAGGTACACGCGTTCTTCCTTGGTCGCCTCGAGGCCGAGCTTGCCGTAGGTGTGGGTGAATTCAGCGAACCACGGGTTGGTCAGCAGCGGGCAGTGACCGAAGATCTCGTGGAAAATGTCCGGCTCTTGCAGGTAGTCCAGTTCTTCGCGGGTGCGAATAAAGGTCGCCACTGGAAACTGCTTGCTGGCCAGCAATTCGAAAAAGGTCTGGAAGGGAATCAGTGCGGGAACCCGGGCAACCTGCCAGCCGGTGGTTTCACCGAGGACCTTGTTGATTTCGCCGAGTTGAGGAATGCGGTCGTGGGGCAGTCCGAGTTTTTCGATACCGTCCAGGTACTCCTGGCACGCACGCCCTTCGATCACTTTCAGTTGACGGGTGATCAGCGTGTTCCACACCGCGTGTTCTTCGGCGGGGTAGTCGATAAAACCTTGCGCATCGGGCTCGCGAGCCACGTATTGCGTCTGCTTCATGCTGCTCTCCTGCTAGGGGATTTCGTTCTTGTTATGTACTGCTATGGACCTAGAAATACCCCAAGGATTGCATTGTTGCAGCAGGTGAGCAGCGACACGCGTAGGAAAAAACCGTAAATTTCGTAAAGTTTTCGTTACGAATTGGTCGCGATCGCGCAGCTATTGAGATTTCCCGGTTTGAAAAACGCTTTGCCTGTCACATAATCTTGACGACTATCTGAGCGACTCGAAAGAAAAATGCGATCGAGCGCGCACCGCAATACCCCTGTGGGAGCGGGCTTGCTCGCGAAAGCGCTGGCACGTCCAACATTGATGTATCAGGCAGGCCGCCTTCGCGAGCAAGTCGAATCGTCGCACCGCCATTCCCACAGGGTTTGCGTTGATACCAACCTTATTCATCGCTTTTCGGGTCTTTATATGCGTATCAAAGTCCACTGCCAGAACCGCATCGGCATCCTGCGCGACATTCTCAACCTGTTGGTGGAGTACGGGATCAACGTGGCCCGCGGTGAGGTGGGCGGTGAGCATGGCAACGCCATCTACCTGCATTGCCCGAACCTGATCAACATTCAGTTCCAGGCCTTGCGTCCGAAATTTGAAGCGATTGCCGGGGTGTTTGGCGTCAAGCGTGTAGGACTGATGCCCAGCGAGCGTCGGCACATGGAGCTCAATGCACTGCTTGGTGCGCTGGAATTCCCTGTGTTGTCGATCGACATGGGCGGTTCCATCGTCGCGGCCAACCGGGCAGCGGCGCAGTTGCTCGGGGTGCGGGTCGACGAAGTGCCGGGGATTCCCCTGTCGCGCTACGCCGAGGATTTCGATTTGCCGGAACTGGTGCGTGCCAACAAGTCGCGGATCAACGGGTTGCGGGTCAAGGTCAAGGGCGATGTGTTCCTGGCCGACATCGCGCCGCTGCAATCGGAGCATGACGACAGCGAGGCCATGGCTGGCGCGGTGCTGACGCTGCACCGCGCCGACCGGGTGGGCGAGCGCATCTACAACGTGCGCAAGCAGGAGCTGCGTGGTTTCGACAGCATCTTCCAAAGCTCGAAAGTCATGGCCGCCGTGGTGCGCGAAGCCCGGCGCATGGCGCCGCTGGATGCGCCGCTGTTAATAGAAGGGGAGACTGGCACCGGCAAGGAATTGCTGGCGCGGGCCTGCCATCTGGCCAGTCCTCGTGGGCAATCGCCGTTGATGGCGCTCAACTGCGCCGGTCTGCCGGAGTCCATGGCCGAGACGGAATTGTTCGGTTACGGCCCCGGTGCATTCGAAGGGGCGCGGGCCGAAGGCAAGCTCGGGCTGCTGGAACTGACGGCGGGCGGTACGCTGTTTCTCGATGGCGTCGGGGAGATGAGCCCGCGCTTGCAGGTGAAATTGCTGCGCTTCCTGCAGGACGGCTGCTTCCGCCGTGTAGGCAGTGATGAAGAGGTCTACCTCGACGTGCGAGTGATCTGCGCGACCCAGGTCGACCTGTCCGAATTGTGCGCTCGCGGCGAGTTCCGCCAGGACCTCTATCACCGCTTGAATGTGTTGTCGCTGCACATCCCGCCGTTGCGCGAATGCCTCGACGGTTTGACGCCGCTGGTGGAGCACTTCCTCGACCAGGCCAGCCGGCAGATTGGTTGCCCGCTGCCGAAACTGGCCCCGGCGGCCATGGAGCGGCTCAGTCATTACCATTGGCCGGGTAACGTACGGCAACTGGAGAACGTGCTGTTCCAGGCGGTTTCCCTGTGCGACGGCGGCACGGTCAAGGCCGAGCACATTCGTTTGCCGGACTATGGCGTGCGTCAGCCCCTTGGCGACTTTTCGCTGGAAGGAGGGCTGGACGAGATCGTTGGACGTTTCGAGAAGGCGGTGCTGGAGCGGCTGTATTCCGAGCATCCGAGCAGTCGGCAACTGGGCAAGCGGCTGGGGGTTTCGCATACCACCATTGCCAACAAGTTGCGTGAGTATGAGGTGGGTAAGGACAACAGCATTTAAGATCAAAAGATCGCAGCCTTCGGCAGCTCCTACGTCGAACCCTGTAGGAGCTGCCGAAGGCTGCGATCTTTTGATCCGTTGCCGCGAAGCGGCATGACACCGCCGGTTTTTCGTCTCTGATACAAATCACCATTCCCTTCTGATTCCTCAAAGTCCCCTGTTTGCCGGGCCTCGCGCTGCCAAAAACAAGTTGGTCTGCAAATTGCTTATGGCTCAGCAGTACAGCAGTGGGCGGCAAACGTCCGGCAGGCAGAGGAAAGAGTGTGGACAAGTACCTTTATGTGGCAATGACCGGCGCCAGCCAGAATGCACTGGCGCAAAAGGCTCATGCCAACAACCTCGCGAACATCTCCACCAACGGTTTCCAGAAAGACCTGGAGCAAGCCCGTTCGATGCCGGTGTTCGGTGACAGCTTTCCGGCGCGTGCGTTTGCCATGTCCGAACGCCCGGGCACGGATTTCTCCCCTGGTTCACTGGTGGAAACCGGTCGCGACCTCGACGTTGCCGTGCAAGGCAACGGCTGGATTGCCGTGCAGACGCCCGATGGCACTGAAAGCTACGTGCGCACCGGCAGCCTGAACGTTGACGCCCTGGGCGTGTTGCGCGCCGGCAACGGCATGCCGGTCATAGGCAATGGCGGGCCGATTGCCGTACCGCCGGAGCAGCAGATCGAAGTCGGCGAGGATGGCACCATCAGCATCCGTGCGTTGGGCGAAGGTCCCCGGGTGATGGCGGAAGTCGACCGCATCAAGCTGGTCAACCCGGACCTCAAGAACATGACCAAGGGTCTGGATGGTTCGATCCATACCAAGGACGGCCAACCGGCGCAGGCCGATGCCAACGTCAAGCTGGTGTCCGGTTTCCTCGAGTCGAGCAACGTCAATGCCGTGGAAGAGATGACCTCGGTACTGGCCTTGGCCAAGCAGTTCGAGCTGCACATCAAGATGATGAACACCGCCAAAGACGATGACCAGGCCATGGCTCGGGTCTTGCAGATCAGCTAATTACCAGAACGTCGCGCCGTAAAACAGGCGCACGAGGAGAATCGAATGCTTCCGGCTCTATGGGTTGCCAAGACAGGTCTGTCCGCCCAGGACACCAACCTGACGACCATTTCCAACAACCTGGCCAACGTGTCGACCACGGGTTTCAAACGTGACCGCGCCGAGTTCCAGGATCTGCTCTACCAGATCAAGCGCCAGCCTGGCGCCCAGTCGACCCAGGACAGCGAACTGCCGTCGGGCCTGCAACTGGGTACCGGTGTGCGCATCGTCGGCACCCAGAAAAACTTCACCGCCGGTAGCCTGCAAACCACCGAGCAGCCGCTGGACATGGCCATCGACGGTCGCGGTTTCTTCCAGATCCTGCAACCGGACGGCACCACGTCCTATACCCGTGACGGTACGTTCCACCTGGACTCCAACGGCCAGATCGTCAATGCCAGCGGCTTTGCTCTGGAGCCGGCCATTGTCATTCCGAACGAAGCGCAGACCTTCACGGTCGGCCGCGACGGCACCGTGTCCATCACCGTTGCCGGCAACCCGGCAGCCCAGGTGATCGGCAACCTGCAAACCGCCGACTTCATCAACCCGGCCGGCCTGCAGGCCGTGGGCAACAACCTGTTCCTGGAAACCGCCGCCAGCGGTGCGCCGCAAGTCGGCACTCCGGGCCTGAACGGTTTCGGCTCCACGCTGCAGAACACCCTGGAAACGTCCAACGTCAGCACCGTTGAGGAGATGGTCAACATGATCACCACCCAGCGCGCCTACGAGATGAACTCCAAGGTGATCTCCACCGCCGACCAGATGCTCTCGTTCGTAACGCAGAATCTGTAATCAAGTCTATGTGGCGGCCATTGGGCCGCCTGCAACACCGTGAGGTAGGGTCATGAATCGCTATGTATTTGTTCTGGCACTGAGTGGGATCACCGCGCTCGCAGGTTGCGTACCTGCGACACCCAAGCCCAATGACCCTTACTACGCTCCGGTGTTGCCGCGCACGCCGTTGCCGGCGGCCGCGAACAATGGCTCGATCTATCAGGCCGGTTTCGAACAGAACCTGTACACCGACCGCAAGGCGTTCCGGATCGGTGACATCATCACCATCACCCTGAACGAAAGGACCCAGGCCAGCAAAAACGCCAACTCGCAAATTGGTAAGAACAGTAAGGCCAACATCGGCCTGAGTTCGCTGTTCGGCAGCAGCGCCACCACCAACAACCCGTTCGGCGATGGCGACCTGAGCCTGAGTGCCAGCTACGAAGGTGACCGCGCGACCAAGGGTGACAGCAAGGCGGCTCAGGGCAACACCCTGACCGGTTCGATCACGGTCACCGTCGCCGATGTGTTGCCCAACGGCATCATCGCGGTACGCGGCGAAAAGTGGATGACCCTCAATACCGGCGACGAGCTGGTGCGGATTGCCGGCCTGGTTCGCGCCGATGACATCGCCACCGACAATACCGTGCCGTCGACCCGTGTCGCCGATGCGCGCATCACCTACTCGGGCACCGGTTCGTTTGCCGATGCGAGTCAGCCAGGCTGGTTCGACCGTTTCTTCCTCAGCCCGCTGTTCCCTTTCTAGGTGGCTACGTTGAATTTCAGAAGTCTCATGATGGCTGCGTTCCTGATGTCCGCAGCGTTCAACGTTCAAGCCGAGCGCCTGAAGGACATCGCCAGCATTTCCGGCGTGCGTTCCAACCAATTGATCGGCTACGGCCTGGTGGTCGGGCTAAACGGCACCGGCGACCAGACGACGCAGACCCCGTTCACCCTGCAGACCTTCAACAACATGCTCTCGCAGTTCGGCATCAAGGTGCCGCCGGGTTCGGGCAACGTGCAGTTGAAGAACGTCGCGGCGGTGTCGATCAGTGCCGATTTGCCCGCGTTCGCCAAGCCGGGTCAGCAGGTCGATATCACTGTTTCATCCATCGGTAACTCCAAGAGCCTGCGTGGCGGCACCTTGCTGTTGACGCCACTCAAGGGTATCGACGGTAACGTCTATGCGGTAGCCCAGGGCAACCTGGTGGTCGGCGGTTTCGATGCGGAAGGGCGAGACGGCTCGAAGATCACCGTCAACGTTCCGTCGGCCGGTCGCATCCCCGGTGGTGCGTCGGTGGAGCGTTCGGTGCCGAGCGGTTTCAACCAGGGCAACAGCCTGACGCTGAACCTCAACCGTTCTGACTTCACCACCGCCAAGCGCATCGTCGACAAGATCAACAACATGCTCGGCCCCGGCGTGGCCCAGGCCATCGACGGCGGTTCGATTCGCGTGACCGCGCCGCTCGATCCGAGCCAGCGCGTCGATTACCTGTCGATCCTGGAAAATCTCGAAGTCGATCCGGGCCAGGCGGTGGCCAAAGTCATCATCAACTCCCGTACCGGCACCATCGTGATCGGCCAGAACGTCAAGGTTTCCCCGGCCGCCGTGACCCACGGCAGCCTGACCGTGACCATTACCGAAGACCCGATCGTCAGCCAGCCCGGCCCTCTGTCCAATGGCACGACGGCGGTGGTACCCCGTTCGAAGGTCAACGCCCAGCAGGAAGCCAAGCCGATGTTCAAGTTTGGCCCCGGCACCACCCTCGACGAAATCGTGCGGGCGGTGAACCAGGTTGGCGCGGCACCGGGTGACTTGATGGCGATCCTCGAAGCGCTGAAGCAGGCCGGCGCCCTGCAAGCCGATCTGATCGTGATCTGAGGACGGCCATCGTGGATATGCGCAAGAGCGGTCTGGTCAGCAGCAGCGATTCGGGCTCCTATTCGGACCTCAATCGCCTGAATCAGCTCAAGGTCGGCGACAAGAACAGCGACGGCAATATGCGCAAGGTGGCGCAGGAGTTCGAATCGCTGTTCCTCGGTGAGATGCTCAAGTCCATGCGCTCGGCAACCGAAGCGCTGGGGCAGGACAACCCGATGAACACGCCGGCGGCCAAGCAGTACCAGGAAATGTACGATCAGCAGCTGGCCGTTTCCATGTCCCGCGAGGGCGGTGGTATTGGTTTGGCGGACGTGCTGATGCGCCAGATGTCGAAGAACAAGCCGTTGGCGCCGGGCGAGGCGGCCGCTGCATCGCTGGCCAAGCAAGAGGCTGCCAAGGCCGCCGTGCAGACACCGGTGGCGGCCGGCACGGTGGCAATCAATGGCCCGTTGTCGCGGGTCAATGGCCAGCGTCCGTTGTGGGCTTCGCGTTCAATCCATACGCCACAAGAGGCGGGCGAGGGTGCTCATCGCAATGACATGGCGCTGATCAATCAGCGACGCCTGGCACTGCCACCGAAACTGGCTGACCGGCTGTTGGCCGGGCTGGTGCCTTCGGCGACGACCGCTGCCACCACGATGCTCAACCGGACAGCCTTGCCAGAGCGCACGACGAACACCGGCACGGGGCCGCTGCACAACGGCGACTGGCTGGCGACCGCGCAACAATCCTCCTCTGGAGGCATGCAGATCTACGGTCGCGCCATGGCGCAGATTCCGCTGGCGCCGGCGAAGAAAGCCTTCAGTTCCGCCGACCAGTTCGTCAACACCATGTTGCCGATGGCCAAGGAGGCCGCCGCACGGATTGGGGTCGATCCACGTTACCTGGTGGCTCAGGCGGCCCTGGAAACCGGCTGGGGCAAGTCGATAATGCGTGCCCAGGACGGCAGCAGCAGCCACAACCTGTTCGGCATCAAGGCCGGCAATAGTTGGCAGGGCAATTCGGCGCGGGCGATCACCAGCGAATTCAGGAACGGGCAGATGGTCAAGGAGACGGCCGAGTTCCGCTCCTACGACTCCTACAAGGACAGTTTCCACGACCTTGTAACTTTGTTGCAGACCAACAATCGCTATCAAGATGTCGTGAAGTCGGCCGATAACCCAGAACAGTTTGTACGCGAGTTGCAGAGAGCCGGTTACGCAACCGATCCGAACTACGCGAGCAAGATTTCGCAGATAGCCAGGCAGATGACGAGTTACCAGAACTACGCTGCGGCGGGCGTTTCCACTACGCCTTTATAGGCACAAGGTATAAGGTCTGAATCATGAGTTTGCTCAATATCGGGATGTCGGGGCTGAGTGCTGGCCATAACTCGTTGGTGACGACTGGCAACAACATTGCCAACGTCGACACCGCCGGGTACTCGCGCCAGCAGTCTGTGCAGAGCACCAAGGGCTCGATTCAGTACGGCAATGTGTTCATCGGCACCGGCACGACGCTGGCCGATGTGCGTCGCGTGTATAACTCGTATCTCGATTCGCAGCTGCGTACCGCCACCTCGCTCGACAGCGAAGCTACGTCGTACAACGCTCAGGCCACGCCGCTGGACGCCACGCTTTCCGATTCCAACACCGGGCTGACCGGTGTGCTGCAAAAATTCTTCACGTCGATGCAAGGCGTTTCGACCTCGGCCACCGACGACACGTCCCGCCAGTCGGTGCTGACCGGTGCCCAGGCCTTGTCGGCGCGCTTCAATTCGATTGCCAAGCAGTTGAACGACCAGAACACCAACCTGAACGGCAGCCTGGGCGACATGGCGGATCAGGTGAACAAGCTGTCTACCACTATTGCCACGCTCAACCAGAAGATTTCCGAACTCTCCACCGGCACCAATCAGCCAAACGACCTGCTGGACTCGCGCAACGAAGCCGTGCGTCAACTCTCCGAGCTGGTCGGTACCCAGGTGGTCGAACGTGGCAGCAGCTACGACATCTACATCGGCAGCGGCCAGCCCCTGGTAGTGGGTAATACCACCAATACACTGCAAACCGTGCCGAGCCAGGGCGATCCATCGCGCATGGCGCTGCAGCTGAATCGTGGCTCCAGCACCATCGACGTGACCGCGGTGGTCAGCGGTGGCGAAATCGGTGGTCTGCTGACTTACCGCAAGGAAGTGCTCGACCCTTCGCTCAATGAGCTGGGGCGCGTGGCGCTGGTGGTGGCCGACCAGATCAACAGCCAGCAGGCGCAAGGCATCGACAAGAACGGTGATTTCGGCGCGGCGATCTTCAACAACATCAACAGTGCCGCCCTGATCAGTCAGCGCAGCATTGCGGCGGCTGGCAACAGTGCCGGCTCCGGCAACCTGGATGTCACCATCAAGGACACCGGCAGGCTGACCGCCAGCGACTATCAGGTGACGTTCACCAGTGCGACCAACTACACCGTCAAGCGCTCGGACGGCACCGACATGGGATCGTTCAGCACCACGACCACACCGGCTCCGGTGATCGATGGCTTCAGCCTGAACCTCAACGGCGGTGCGCTGAGCGCCGGCGACTCGTTCAAGGTGACGCCGACCCGTGGCGCGGCGGCCGGTATCCAGGCCGTGCTCACCGACCCGAAAAAAATCGCCGCGGCAGCCCCCTTGACCGGCGTGACCAGTGCCAACAACACCGGCACCTACACTCAGCCGACACTGACCAGCACCCTCGATATCTACAACCCGGCGGCCCAGGCAGAAATGCAGACCGCGCTCAAGAGCTCGACGCCGGTCAAACTGGTGTTCGGGGCGGCCAGCGGCGGTAGCCAGACCTACAACATGGTCGATTCCAAGGGTAATTCGATCGGCACCGGCACCATCGTTCCGGGCCAGAGCAACACCCTGAACCTGAAAGTGGGCATGGTCGATGCCAGCGGTGCTCCGGTCATGGACACCAGCGTCACGCCGGCCGTGCAGAAGACGTTCACCGTGCAGACCACGGTGGGCGCCACGCCAGCCAGCGGCGAAAGCTTCACCATCAACCTGACGGGCGCGGCGTCTTCGGACAACCGCAACGCTCAGGCACTGGTCGGACTGCAAACCAAACAGACCGTCGACACCGGCACGGCGAGCAAGGGCATCAGCCTGACCGATGCCTACAACAAGCTGGTGACCAACGTCGGCGCCAAGGCTGCCCAGGGCAAGTCAGACAGCGAGGCCACCACGGCGATCCTGGCCAACGCCAAGGGTGCGCGGGATTCGAACTCCGGGGTCGACCTGGATGAAGAAACCGGCAACCTGGTCAAGTACCAGCAGTACTACACCGCGTCTTCGCAGATCATCAAGGCGGCGCAGGAAATTTTCACCACACTGATCAACAGCCTTTAAGGAGTCGTAATTCATGCGCATTTCCACCGCCCAGTATTACGAAATCACCGCTGCCAACTACCAGCGCAACTTCAACAAGGCCATCGCGACCAGCAACGAAGTCAGCAGCCAGATCCGCGTCAACACTGCCGCCGATGATCCGATCGGTGCCGGTCGTTTGCTGCAACTGGGTCAGCAGAGTGCGATGCTTGATCAGTACGGCACCAACATCAACACCACCAAGAGTGCGTTGAGCCTGCAGGAAACGACGCTCGACTCCATCGGTACCGCTTTACAGCGTGCCAAGGAACTGGCTCTCGCCGCCAGCAATGGCATTGCCACCGACGCGGACCGCAAGGCCTACGCGTCGGAGTTGGGCCAGATCCAGCAACAGGTGCTGGGCCTGATGAATTCCAAGGATGCAAGCGGCAACTACCTGTTCTCCGGTTCGAAAACCGACACCGCGCCTTACTCGCAGAACGCCGACGGCACCTACAGCTACAACGGTGACCAGACCACCGTGGACCTCGGCATTGGCGATGGCATGACGGTCGGGACCAACACCACAGGCTGGGATGCGTTCCAGCAGACCATCAACACCAGTCGCACCCAGACCACCATGACCGCTCCAGCGGTGGATGCCGGCCGCGTGGTGCTGTCCAACGGCACGGTCGGCACCAGCTCTACCTACAACGCGAAGTTCACCGGCGGCCAACCCTATACCGTCAGTTTCCTCAGCAGCACCCAGCTGAAGATCACCGACTCGCTGGGCAACGACGTGACCGCCGAAGCCAGCCAGAACGGTCTGATCAGCAACTCCAATGGTGCCAACCAGACGGTCAGTTTCCGTGGCGTCGACCTGAAGCTGAACATCAACCTCAAAACCGGTGATACCAACCCGGATGCGGTGATCGCCGGCCACAGTTTCAACCTGTCTTCCACGTCGGATAGCTTCAACACCTCGCGCAGCGCCGGTAACCCGTCGACCGCGGTCATCACCGGTTCCAGCGTGACCGACCCGGCGGCTTACACCAACGCCTTCCCGTCGGGCGGGGCGATCCTCAAGTTCACCAGCGCGACCGCTTTCGACCTGTATGCGGCCCCGATCACCGCCGACAGCAAGCCGGTGTCGTCGGGCACCGTATCCAGCGGCAACGCTACCGCCGCGGGCGTGACCTTTGCCTTGGGCGGTGGTGCCCCGGCGTCTGGTGACCAGTTCGTGATCCAGAACAACAACCATCAGACCCAGAACGTGCTCGACACCCTGGGCCAGATGATGACTGCGCTGAACACGCCAATCGACGGCGACGCGGTGGCCAAGCAGAAGTTTCTCGGCGCCATGGAGTCGGGGATGGGCAACATCGACAGTGCGGCCAACCAGATCGGCTCGGCCATCACCACGATCGGTGCCCGCGGTCAGGCACTGGATAACCAGACCGCGACCAACGAGAGCCTGACCCTGGCGAACAGCGCCAGTCAGAAGTCTATTCGCGATTCGGATCCGGCCGAAGTCATGACTCGCCTGACCTTGCAGCAGACCATGTTGCAGGCGGCGCAGCTGGCGTTCAGCAAGATTTCCCAGCTGGGCCTGTTCAACAAGATCTGACGGTGGTCGGGCGCGCAGGCGCCCGATGGCCTTGCCCCTTCAGTATTTATCGTCTTTTTTTGCGGTAACAAAGGGCTCGCTTTTCAGGGCGGGCTCGCGCCGCCTGTGAGCCTGCCGTGAATTCACTCCCGCTTGTCAGCCTGGTCATTCCCGCCTTCAATCCGCGCTTTTTCGGTCGTGCCTTGCACACGGCTGTGAGCCAGAGCTACGGCAATCTGGAGATCATCGTTTGCGATGACAGTCGCGGCCGTGAGATCGAAGACATCGTGGCTTCGCTGGTCGAGGAAGGGGCGACCGTGCGCTATATGCGTAACCCGCGGACCCTGGGGCTGGTGGGTAACCTGCAGGCTTGCCTGGAGCAGGCGCAGGGCGAGTACATCAAGTTTCTTTGTGATGACGACCAGTTGTTTTCGGCTTGCATCGAGCGTCAGGCCCAGGTGCTCATCGACTGCGCTGACGTCAATCTGGTCGTGGCCCAGCGCCTGCTCTGGGATGCCGACGACATGCCACTGCCGCCGCGCCTGGAAAACACTCCGCTTTCCCCGGTGGGCGGGATATTCAAGGGCGAGGACCTGCTGGCGATCTTCGAAAACTTCCCGGTCAACATCCTCGGTGGTTTCAGCAACGCCATGTTCCGTCGGGCTGATGTGCTCGAACTGTTTCCAGCACTGACTCAGCCCGGCCATTGCTTTGTCGCGACCCTCGATTTCGCCTTGTACGTCTGCCTGATGCGGCGCGGCAACCTGGCGGTGTCCAATCACGTGCTCGGCATCGAGCGCCTGTACCCCGAGCGTTTGAGCAGCCAGCAGTCGATGAAGGACGCAGCCGAAACCGAACGGCAGTGGCTGTCGCAGATGCTCAAGGCCCGTAGCGGCGAATCAGCGCCGGCGCAGGGCTGGGTGCGCTATCTGCCACTGACTCGGGCGGATGAATCGCCACGGGTTTGGGAGGAGTTGCCACTGAGCCGGACCCTGGGCACCAAGCAGACCACCCAGGACTGGCATGTCGGCATCGCCAGTGTCAGTTTCGCGCAACTGTATGCCCAGTGGCTGGCGTGCCGCGCTCTCACCGAGGGTCAGCGCGAGCTGCTGGCGGATACGCTGGAGGGGTGGCCAACCCGACCCAGAATCGTTCCGATCATCATCGATGAGCAAGGCAGCCGTTCGGCGCTGGAACTCACCCTGCAATCGCTGGTGGATCAGGAATACGCCCCTGAGCTGACGCTGGTGCTTTCGGCGTCTTGCACGGAAGCCGTGCTGGACGAGCGTGTGTTCCGCATGCCGTTGCAGGACGACTGGCAGCAGCAGATCAACGCGCTGTTACCGCAACTGGAAGGCACTGGCTGGTTCTATCTGTTGCGTGCCGGTGATCGCCTGGTGACGCCGGCCTTGCTGGTCATGGCTGAACGCATTGCGCTGTCGCGCACGCTGACCTGCCTGTACAGCGACGAAGGTGGGCTGCATCAGGGGGAGTCGGCCGAGCCTGCATTCAAGCCAGACTTCAACCTGGACCTGATGCGCAGCTATCCCTACGTGGGGCGTGCGCTGGCATTCGAGCGCGAGCAATTCCTGGCGCTGGGCGGTTTCGATTCGGTGTACGGCGAATTGGCGCCACACGATGTGTTGTGGCGAATGGTCGAGAGTGCTGGCACGCACGTGGTCGGGCACATTTCGGAGGTGTTGCTGGAGTCGGCGTTCGACCTGGCCAAATGGCTGTCGCTGCCGCAAGTGGTGGACACCAATCCACGGTTGCTTGAGGCGCACTTGCAGCGCCTGGGTGTCGCCCACGACATTCGCCAGGGCAGTTCGGCGCTGCTCAATCGGGTCGACTATCTCCATGCGGATCGGCCGCTGGTGTCGATCGTGATCGTCAGCAAGGACCAGACCCTGGCATTGCAACGCTGTGTCGAGAGCCTGCTGGAGAAAACCGCCTACGGCGAATACGAGTTGCTGTTGGTGGACAACGGCAGCGAGAGCGCCGAGGCGCTTGACTGGTTCGCCGGCATGTCGCAGCTGGGCAGCGACCGGATCCGGGTGCTGCGTTGCGAGTTGCAGGGCAATGCGGCGGCGGTGCGCAACTTCGCCGTGAAGCAGGCCGCTGGCGAGTACGTGCTGATGCTCAATCCCTACACGGTGATCACCCAGGCGCAATGGCTGGGTGAACTGCTCAATCATGCGCAACGTCCGGAAGTCGGCGTGGTGGGGGCCAAGCTGTTCAACCCCGATGGCCGCGTGCTGCACGCCGGCCTGATTCTCGGGTTGCAAGGGCCGGCCGGGGTGCCGTTCCATGGTGAGATGTTGCACGCAGCGGGGTACATGTACCGCTTGCAGGTCGCTCATAATTACAGTGCTGTCGGCGGCGATTGCCTGATGGTGCGCAAGGCGGTCTTTGACGCGGTCGGTGGCCTGGATGAGCAGGGCCTGGCGCAGTCCCTCAACGAGGTCGACCTGTGTTTGCGCGTCGGCCAGGAAGGTTACCTGGTGGTCTGGACGCCTCACGCTCAACTGGCGTTGGGCGCGCAACCGGCGGTGGCTGCGCAAGAAGGTGACCAGGCCCGGGGCGAGCAGGAGCAGGAGGTTTTCTATAAGCGCTGGCTGCCGATCGTGGCCCGTGATCCGGCCTACAACACCAACCTGACATTGCAGGGATTGGGCGGGGCAAGCTTCAGTCTCGAGCCCGGCTTGCGATCTGGTTGGAGCCCGTTTTCCAAGGCTCAGTTGCCGAAGATTCTCGCGTTGCCGGTCAACGCGTCCGCCATCGGCCATTACCGGGTCACGCAACCGTTGATCGAGCTTGAGGCCGCCGGCAGGGCGCACGGACGCATTCATTACAACCTGCCGACCATCATTGAAGTTGAGCGCCATTCGCCTGACGTGATCATCTTGCAGGGGCGCTATTCCGAAGGTCCGATCAACGAAATCCCGAGCCTGCAAAAATACTCCAGCGCGCGACGCATCTATGAGCTCGATGACTTCGTGATCAACGTCCCGCACCGCAATGCGCATATCCGCAATATGCCGGGCAAGGATGAAATGGAGGCGCTGGTCCGGCGCGCCATCGGCATGTGCGATCGCGTGGTGGTGTCCACCGAGCCGCTGGGTAACGCGCTGTCGGACATGCATCAGGACATTCGCGTGGTGCCCAACATGTTGGCGTCGCACTTGTGGACCGATCTGCGCAGTCAGCGCCGCACCTCGAAAAAGCCTCGGGTCGGCTGGGGGGGCGGCACCAGCCACCACGGTGACCTGGCGGTCATCGCCGATGTGGTCCGCGAACTGGCCAATGAAGTCGACTGGGTATTCTTCGGTATGTGCCCGGACGATTTGCGCCCGTACATGCATGAGTTTCACGGGGTGATCGGGCTGGACGTGTACCCGGCCAAACTGGCCAGCCTGAACCTGGATCTGGCGTTGGCACCGTTGGAGTTCCACATCTTCAACGACTGCAAGAGCAACCTGCGGCTACTGGAGTATGGTGCTTGCGGTTACCCGGTGATCTGCACCGACACCGAGGCCTATCGCGGCTACCTGCCGTGCACCCGGATCAAGACCAACTCCACGGATGAATGGCTGCAGGCGATCCGCATGCACCTGGCCGATCCCGACGCGAGCTATCGCATGGGCGATGAGTTGCGCGAGATCGTGCTGCGTGACTACGTGCTGCGCGGCGACAATTTGCGCTACTGGGAAAATGGCTGGCTGGCGGACTGACCGTTCGCGCATCCATCCGGAACAGGCAGGCGACCTTGAGTCGCCTGCCTTTTTTTTGCCGCCAGACTTTGCAATCAGCGTTGAAGATGCCCGCCAGGCATTGCCCGGTAGCGGATTGAAAGAGCTGGCGCGTTTCCTGCAAGTCCCCCTTATATCGCCATAAAACGAGCACTTGCGGTGAGTCCGGATGCGCTCTGAACGGCGGCAGGTTTAACCCAGATGGCCCGCAAAAGCTTGATACAGCTTGGCTGAGCCCTGTGACGAACAAGAGGGAAAGGGGATGAAGGCAGTTATTTTGGCGGGTGGCCTGGGTACGCGGATCAGCGAAGAGTCGCACCTCAAGCCCAAGCCGATGATCGAGGTCGGCGGCAAGCCAATTCTCTGGCACATCATGAAGCAGTACTCCGCTCACGGAATCCACGATTTCGTGATCTGCCTTGGCTACAAGGGCTATGCGATCAAGGACTTCTTCGCCAACTACTTCCTGCACACCTCCGACGTCACGTTCGACATGTGTAACAACCGCATGGATGTTCACCAGAACTACAGCGAGCCATGGCGCGTCACGCTGATCGACACCGGCGAAGAGACCATGACCGGCGGCCGTTTGCGCCGCGCCCGACGCTACCTCGAAGACGAACAGGCCTTCTGTTTTACTTATGGCGACGGTGTATCGGACCTCAATATCGGTGCATTGGTGGATTTCCATCTCAAGCACGGAAAGTTGGCGACCGTCACCGCGGTACAGCCGCCAGGCCGCTACGGCGCGCTTAATCGCGATGGCGACAAGGTCCTGGGCTTCACTGAAAAACCTCGCGGCGACGGTGGCTGGATCAACGGCGGGTTCTTTGTCCTGTCGCCCAAAGTGCTGCCGTTGATCGACGGCGACGACACCTCTTGGGAGTCCGGCCCGCTGGACGGCCTGGCCGAGCGCGGCGAGCTCATGGCGTTCCAGCACGACGGTTTCTGGCAACCGATGGACACCCTGCGCGACAAGAATCACCTCGAAGCATTGTGGCAGAGCGGGGAGGCCCCATGGAAGCAATGGGACTGAGCCCGAAATTCTGGCGCGGCAAGCGGGTGCTGGTCACCGGCCACACCGGTTTCAAGGGCAGTTGGCTGACGTTGTGGCTGCAAAGCCTGGGTGCCGAAGTCAGCGGGTTTTCCCTCGATCCGTCCACCGAGCCGAGTCTGTTCGAACTGGCGCGGGTGCATGAAGGCATCAACGATCAGCGCGGCGACTTGCGTGACCTGGGCGCTTTGCTGGAACTGATCGCCGAGACCCAGCCGCAAATCGTCCTGCACCTGGCGGCACAGCCGCTGGTGCGTGAAGGTTATCGCGACCCGTTGGGCACGTACTCCAGCAACGTCATGGGCACGCTCAACCTGCTCGAGGCGATCCGTCAGGTGGGCGGCGTGCGCGCCTGCGTGCTGGTGACCACCGACAAGGTCTACGCCAATCAGGAATGGCTGTGGCCGTACCGCGAAAACGAAGCGTTGGGCGGTCACGATCCCTACAGCAGCAGCAAGGCGTGCTGCGAATTGCTGGCGCAATCCTATGCCGCCTCGTTCTTTGCGCCGCAAAAGCACGCCGAGCACGGTTTGGCGTTGGCCACGGCGCGTGCCGGCAACGTGCTCGGCGGTGGCGATTTCGCCCCGGAGCGGCTGATTCCCGACGTGCTGCGGGCGTGGTCGGCTGATGAGCCGGTGACCTTGCGCTATCCGCAGGCGGTGCGCCCATGGCAACACGCGCTGGAACCGCTGGCCGGCTATCTGCAACTGGCGGCCGGCTTGTTCGAGCAAGGCCCGCAATTGGCTGGGGCGTGGAATTTCGGTCCCGGTGAAGCGGACATGTGCAGCGTCGGTGAAGTGGTCGAACTGCTCGCCAGCCGCTGGCCGCAAGCACGCGGACTACGTATCGAACCGAGCGATATGCATGAAGCCGGCCTGTTGCGCCTGGACAGCAGCCGCGCCCGTCAATTGCTCGGCTGGCAACCGCGCTGGTCGCTGCAGCAGTGCCTGACCCAGACCCTGGATTGGCATCTGGCGTGGCAGAACGGCGACGACATGCGCGCCGTCAGCCTGGCGCAATTGAACCTGTACCGAGGCACGCTGTGAGTGAATTTTTGTTGAAGGCGTTGCCGCTGAACGGTTTGTTCAGCGTGCAGCACAAACGCTTCGAGGACGAGCGCGGGCACTTTTCCCGGTTGTTTTGCGAAGGCAGCCTCAATGCGTTTGGCCAGGCGTTTCATATCCGCCAGATCAATCACTCCTGCACCCGCGAACGCGGCAGCGTGCGTGGCCTGCATTACCAGAATGCCCGAGCGCCGGAAGCCAAATTGATCACCTGCCTGCGCGGTGAGGTCTGGGATGTCGCGGTGGATCTGCGTCCCGACTCCGAGACCTTCCTGCACTGGCACGCCGAACACCTGCGTGCCGGCGATGGCCGCAGCCTGTTGATTGCGGCCGGGTTCGCCCATGGCTTCCAGACCCTGAGTGCCGACGCCGAGCTGCTTTATCTGCACAGCAACGACTACGCGCCGGAACACGAAGGCGGGTTGTCGGTGCTCGATCCACGGCTGGCGATTGCCTGGCCGTTGCCTGTCAATAATCTGTCGGCGCGCGATGCGAGTCATCCGGCGCTTGATGAACACTTTGCCGGAGTGCGTCTATGAACTGCCGAGGTTGCGCCGCTGCGCTGACCCTGCCGCTGATCGACCTGGGCACCTCGCCGCCGTCCAACGCCTACGTGCGTGCCGACCAGCTGGAGCAGGCCGAACAATGGGTGCCGTTGAAGGTTGCCGTGTGCCAGCAGTGCTGGCTGGTGCAAACCGAGGATTACACCAGCGCCGACAGCCTGTTCGATGCCGAGTATGCCTATTTCAGTTCGTTCTCCAGTACCTGGCTGGCCCATGCCGAGCGCTATGTGGCCGAGATGGTCGAGCGCTTCGGCCTGACCGGTGACAGCCGTGTGGTGGAAGTCGCCGCCAACGATGGTTACCTGTTGCAGTACGTGGACGGGCGCGGCATTCCTTGCCTGGGCGTCGAACCGACTCGCAGCACCGCGCAAGCGGCGCGGGAAAAAGGCCTGGAGATTCGTGAACTGTTTTTCGGTCGTGACACCGCCGCGCAATTGAAAAACGAAGGCTGGGGCGCCGACCTGATGGCCGCCAACAACGTGCTGGCGCATGTGCCGGACATCAACGATTTCCTTGGCGGCTTCGCGACCCTGCTCAAGCCGACGGGTGTGGCAACCTTCGAATTCCCGCAGTTGCTGACCCTGATGGCCGGCCAGCAATTCGACACGCTGTACCACGAGCATTATTCCTACCTGTCGCTGACCGCTGTGCAGACCTTGTGCGAGCGCAATGGCCTGCAAGTGTTCGACGTCAGCCAACTCCCGACCCATGGCGGTTCCCTGCGGGTGTTCGTCCAGCGCCTGGACGGCGAGCCTCGCGACGTGCAACCGGCGGTCCGGCAACAGCTGCAGGCCGAACTCGCCGCCGGGGTGAAAACGCCGGAGTTCTACGCGACCCTGACGCCCGCCGCCGAACGCATCAAGCATGACCTGCTGCGCTTTTTGTTGCAGGCCAGGGCCGATGGCAAGCGCGTGGTCGGCTACGGCGCCGCCGCCAAGGGCAACACCCTGCTCAACTACGCCGGCGTCAAGCCGGACCTGCTGGCCTGGGTGGCCGATGCCAACCCGCACAAGCAAGGCAAGTACCTGCCCGGTAGCCGTATTCCGATCGTGTCGCCAGCACAGATCGACATCGAAAAACCGGACTACGTGCTGGTATTGCCGTGGAACCTGCTGGATGAGATTACCCAGGCCTTTGCCGGCATCCGTGCATGGGACGGTCGTTTTGTCATTGCCATTCCCGAGTTGATCATTCGATGAGCCGAATTCATTACACCAAGCCCAGCGTCGGAGAGCTGGAAGCCGACTACGTACTCGATGCCGTCCGCCATGGTTGGGGAGAGCGCTGCTACGAGTACCTGACGCGCTTCGAAAAGTCCTTTGCCGAGCACGTGGGGGCGACGTACGCGATCGCAACCTCCAGTTGCACCGGCGCGCTGCACATGGGCATGGCGGCGTTGGGCATCGGTGCCGGCGATGAGGTGATCCTTGCCGATACCAACTGGATCGCTTCGGCCGCGCCCATCACCTATCTGGGGGCGACACCGGTGTTCGTCGACGTGCTGGCGGACAGTTGGTGCCTCGACCCGCAGCAGGTCAGGCGGGCGATCACCCCACGAACCAAAGCGATTCTGGCGGTGCACCTTTACGGCAATCTCTGCGACATGGATGCGTTGCTGGCCATCGGTCGCGAGTTTGGCCTGCCGGTCATCGAAGACGCCGCCGAGGCGATTGGCTCGCAGTGGCGTGGGCGGGCCGCCGGTTCGCTGGGCGCGTTCGGCGCGTTTTCCTTTCATGGCACCAAGACCATGACCACCGGCGAAGGCGGCATCTTCGTGACGTCGGACAAGGCCCTGTATGACCGCGTACTGACCCTGTCCAACCATGGCCGGGTGGCGGGCAGCAGCAAACAGTTCTGGCCGGATTTCCTCGGTTTCAAATACAAGATGAGCAACCTGCAAGCGGCCGTCGGTTGCGCACAGGTTGAGCGGATCGACGAGTTGATCGAACGCAAGCGAGCGATCTTCGCCAACTACGCCCAGGCGCTGGCGCCGTTGCCGGGCTTGTCCATGAACCCTGAGCCCGAACACGCGCGCAACGGTTACTGGATGCCCACCGTGGTCTTTGACCGCGAGCTGGGGATTACGCGGGACATGTTGATCGCAGCCTTCCAGGCCGCCGATATCGACGCGCGGGTGTTCTTCTGGCCGCTGTCGTCCTTGCCGATGTTCAGCCAACTGACGGCTGACTCGCCCGTGGCGCATGCGCTGCCTGAGCGCGCGATCAATCTGCCGAGTTACCACGACATGACCGATGACGATCAGCACCGGGTCATCGAGGTGCTGCGCGCGCTGGTACTCAAAAGGACCCGGCTATGAAGGTTTACCTGCTGGGGGCGGCCAATCCTGAAGCGGTACGGATGATCCTCACCCTGAAACGCAGTCAGCCGGACGTGCAGTTCGCCTTTCTCGATAACGATCCGGCCAAGCAAGGCACGCTGTTTCATGGCGTGCCGGTGGTGGGTGGCACCGACAAGGTGACCGAGCTGAAAGGCCCCGACACACGCTTTGTCAATTTGATCACCGGCAGCACGGCGCTGCGTTACCGGACCACCTGTGAGATCGTCGAGGCCGGTGGCACCCTGGGCAACTTCATCCACCCGGGCATCGATCTGACGATGATCACGATGGGCGTCGGCACCTATCTGCAAGAGGGCGTGATCATGCAGGCGCAAGTCTGCCTGGGTGACAACACCAGCATCAGCGCCGGCAGCGTGGTCGGGCATGAGGGGCAGATCGGCCATTCGGTGTTCATGGCGCCGGGTGTCTGCATTGCCGGTTGTGTCGAGATCGGCGACGGCACCTTCATCGGCACCAACGCCACGATCCTGCCGCGTTTGCGCATCGGCCGCTGGGTCACCATCGGTGCGGGTGCCGTGGTGACCAGAGACGTTCCAGACTACGCGGTTGTGGTGGGCAGTCCCGCCAGGACCATCAAGACCAATCCTGTTTCCTTTCAAGACGGTCGGGTTTTCAACTAACCACCGCGACTAATTTCCGGAGAGTCTGTAATGAATCCTCATGAGCAGTTTCGTGAAGAAGTAAAAGACAACATCGAAGGCCTGCAACAGGACAAAGCGTTGCAAGCCACGTCGCTGGACTGGGTCGGCACGACCGCCAAACACAAGTACACCTACAACTTCAGCTGGATGGGCCGCCCGATCATTCAGTTCCCCCAGGACATGGTCGCCATGCAAGAGATCATCTGGGCACTGCGGCCGGACATCATCGTCGAGACCGGTATCGCCCACGGCGGTTCGCTGGTGTTTTACGCCTCGATGCTGGAACTGATCGGCCATGGTGAGGTGCTGGGCGTCGACATCGATATTCGCCAGCACAACCGTGAGGCAATCGAAGCGCACCCGATGAGCAAGCGGATCCGGATGATCCAGGGGTCGAGTATCGATCCTGCGATCGTCGAACAGGTTCGCCAGCGCGTCGAAGGCAAGAAAGTGCTGGTGGTACTGGACTCCAATCATACCCACGAGCACGTCCTGGAAGAGCTGCGGGCCTATGCCCCGATGACCTCGGTGGGCAGTTACTGCGTGGTGATGGATACCGTGGTCGAAGACATGCCCGAAGATGCCTTCCCGGACCGCCCGTGGGGCAAGGGCGACAACCCGAAGACCGCGGTATGGGCCTACCTGGAAGAAAACCGCGACTTTGAGATCGACCAGGCCATTCACAGCAAGCTGCTGATCACCGTCGCGCCGGATGGTTATCTGCGCCGCGTGCGGTAAACGACAAGACATCGTTGGGTTTTTTCGGCGATTCGCCGATGTGGGGAAATGTATGCAAGGCAATAATTCTGAACACGGGTTGGCACTCAACGAACAGTTGACCGTGGTGCTGATGTCTCACGAGCGGCCGGCGTTCTTGCGTCGCGCTGCACGTTTCTACAGCGGCTTGCCTTGCAGGATTCTGGTGCTGGATTCTTCGACTGAAGGTCAGCCAAGCCTGGCCGGACAGTTTGAAAATGTGGATTACCAGCATGTCCCGCAGTTTGGCTACTGGGGGGTTCGTGCCAAGCTGGCTTTTGGCGTGGAGCAAGTGACCACTGCGTTCATGGTGTTCGCCGCCGACGATGACTTCCATGTGCATGACGCCCTGCACGCAGCCGTGGCATTCATGGAGGCCAATCCCGACTACGGCCTGTGCCATGGCTACAGCATGATGTACCTGTCACAACCCAACAGCGTCAGCTACTTCCGGCGTGACAAGAAAGTCTGCGAAGACTATTGCTCCGAGCACGCCGAGGAGCGTGTGCTCGATTACATGCACCAGTACCTCCCGCCATTCTATGCAGTCCAGCGCACAGACCTGGTACGTGACTGGTATCAGGCCATGCCTCACGATACGTCCTTCCAATGGCAGGAAATCGGTCACACGTACTACATGCTGGCGCGGGGCAAGGCGCGAATTCTGCCGATCCCGTATGTCGTGCGCGAGATGAACTACGGGTACTCGGATCACAACACCGAGATCTTCCACACGCTGGCTCATACGGATACCAGGACGGTCGCCGAACGTGAAGCCTTTGCCGCTTTCCTCTTCGGGCTGCCGACTCAAGTTCAAGGCGAGGACCCAGAGCGAGGCAGGCAGTTCGCACTGCAAAGCTTCGAAACCCTGGCCGATAGCCTGCGCACGGGCCGGGCGCTGACAACAGAGCTGATTTTCGAGTCTGCGTGGACCAGTGTCGAGACTGGCCCTGTGCGCCGTTTCGGTCCAAAGCAATACGTCGAAATGCCGTTCTACAATCAGCAGTTTTTCGATCAGTTGACCCAGTTCGAATTCCTGTTGCACGCCATGCCGGCCGGTCGTGTCCAGTTGCAAGGCCTGGAAGGCGTCTGGACGCGGCAACAGAGCCTGATGCAGGCGCGTAACAATGACACACCGGAAAGCGTGGTCGACCGTTTGTGGCAAGCCCACGACAGCAACGTGTTCAACCGTACGGTGGTCAAGCGCCTGGCGGCGCAGCTCGAATTGCTGGGCGAAGAGGAGGAAGCGCAGGCCATGACTGACTGGGCCGCGCGTCTTGAGGCGGTGTCGGTCGAAGGCAACAGCGCGACATTCGACAAGATGCTCTCCGGTCGACTACTCAAATGGCTCGCGCCCCGCCAGCCAGAGGCTGACGAGGCTGAGTCGATCAACCAGTACCTGGCGGCCAACGACGGTGGTCCACAGTTCGGGATCTTCCTGCTGGACCTGGATAACGATATCGACAAGCTGCAAGTCTCTCTCGACAGCCTGCTCGAAGGTCACGGCAAGGCATTCAAGATTGTGATCTTCACTACCGGTGAAGCACCGGCGGCGACCACGGCGCAGAACACCTTGCACTTTGTCCGTGTCACGCAAAGCAACTATGTCGACAAACTCAACCAGAGTGCTCGTCAGTCGCCTTGCGACTGGTTGATGCTGGCTGAAGCCGGCGACGAGTTCACCGCTGGCGGCCTGTTGCGCGCCAGCCTGGAGCTGTTGTCGGATGAGCAATGCCGCGCCGTCGCCACCGACGAAATCCAGCGCACCTCAGAAGGCGCACTGGTGGATGTATTCCGTCCGGGTTTCAACCTTGATTTGCTGCAAAGCCTGCCGGCCTTGATGGCGCGTCACTGGTTGATCCGTCGGGAAGTGTTCATTGAAGTCGGCGGCTACCAGCCAGACTTCAGCAAGGCCCTGGAATTCGACTTGCTGCTGCGCATCATCGAGCAGGGTGGCCTCAACGGGCTGGCCCACCTGGACGAACCGCTGGTGATTGCACGGGCGCCGGCACTGGAAGAAAACGCCGATGAACGCCTGGCGTTGTTGCGCCACCTGGGCAATCTTGGCTACAAGGCCAAGGTCACTTCGACGTTGCCTGGCACTTATCAGATCGATTACCGCCATACCGAACGCCCGCTGGTGTCGATCATCGTGCCGGCCGGGGATGACTTGGCGGCGTTGCAACAGTGCCTGCAAGCGGTGTTGCTGCGGACCCGCTACATCCAGTACGAAGTGCTGATCGCGCTCAACCCGAATCAGTCGGCCGAGGTCAACGATTGGCTGGGCACCTACCAGCATCCGAAAGTCAGCGTGCTGCGTGCCGACCAGAGCCTGAGCGACGTGGCGTTGTACAACGCCACCAGTCAGCAGGCGCAGGGCGAGTACCTGGTGCTGTTGGCCGCCGACAGTGAAGTGGTCAATCCGAACTGGCTTGAGTCGCTGCTCAATCACGCCCAGCGTCCGGAAGTCGGCGTGGTCGGTCCCAAGTTGATCGACCGCGACGGCAAGGTCACCCAGGCCGGGCTGATCCTCGGCATGAACGGTGGCGTGGGCTCAGCCTTCGTCGGTGAAAAACATGACGCCGAAGGTTACCTGCACCGCTTGGCGCTGGAGCAGAACTACTCGGCGGTGTCGAAGGTGTGCCTGATGGTGCGCAAAGCGTTGTTCGACGAGCTGGACGGTCTGGACAGCATGACCTTCGCCGACGGCTTGAGCGACGTCGATCTGTGCCTCAGGGCCGGTCAGGCCGGCTACCTTACCGTGTGGACACCGCTGGTACAGGTCATTCACTCGGGTGAAGTGCCACAGGTGCCGCAGGCCCTCGATGCGCTGCGTGACAAGTGGGCGGCAGCTTTTGCCCAGGACCAGGCCTATAACGCCAATCTGGCCTTGAGCGGCAAAGGCTTTGCCCTGGGCGAAAGTGCTTCGGTGAACTGGGCGCAGATGCTCGGCTAGGCCCGGCGAACAGGTATAAGGATTCAAGGCATGTTCAACGGAAAATCGATTTTCATCGCAGGCGGGACCGGTTCGTTCGGGTGTCGGATCATCCGGAACGCGCTGGTGCGTGTCTGGTTGCCAGCATGATTCCTTACGCTCGGCAAAGCCTTGATCAGGCGGATATCGACGCCGTGGTCGGTGTATTGCAGTCTGACTGGCTGACCCAGGGGCCGACCATCGAGCGCTTTGAGCGGGCGATGGCTGAACGCTGCGAGGCCGGCTTTGCCGTGGCGGTGTGCAATGCCACGGCGGCCCTGCACATCGCTTGCCTGGCGGCGGGGCTCGGCCCGGGCGATTGGCTGTGGACGACACCGAACACCTTTCTCGCCTCGGCCAACTGTGGTCGCTACTGCGGTGCCGAGGTGGATTTTGTCGATATCGACCCGCTGACCTGGAACCTCGATGCCGCTGCGCTGGCCGTCAAGCTGGAACGGGCCGAGCGAGAAGGCCGGCTGCCGAAAGTGCTCGTGGCCGTCGCGTTCTCGGGGCAGAGTTGCGACATGCGCAGGATTGCCGCACTGGCCAAGCGCTATGGCTTTACCGTGATCGAAGACGCGGCCCATGCCGCTGGTGCGTCGTACGCCGGGCGCCCGGTGGGTTGTGGCGAGTTTGCCGCGATGACCGTGTTCAGCTTTCATCCGGTGAAGATCATCACCAGCGCCGAGGGCGGCATGGTCATGACCAACAGCCCGGAACTTGCCGAGCGTTTGCAACGCTTGCGCAGCCACGGCATGACCCGGGATCCGCAGCAGATGACCGGACCCAGCCACGGCCCCTGGTACTACGAACAGGTGGAGCTGGGTTTCAATTACCGCATTACCGACCTGCAAGCGGCCCTCGGTTTGTCGCAGTTGAACAAACTGGATGAATTTATCGAGCGGCGACGTGAACTGGCGGCGCGTTATGAGCGCTTGCTGGGGTATTTGCCGCTGACCCTGCCCGGTGCACAGCCCGAGGCTGAGTCGTCATGGCATCTGTATGTGGTGCGCCTGCAACTCGATCAGATCGGTCTCACTCATCGTGAGGTGTTCGAGGGATTGCGAGCTGTCGGGGTCGGTGTGAACCTGCACTACATTCCCGTGCATTTGCAGCCTTACTATCGTGATCTCGGGTTCGCCGAGGGTGATTTTCCCCAGGCCGAACGTTACTACGCCGAAGCCATCAGCCTGCCGTTGTATCCGTTGCTCAGTGATGAGCAGCAGGACTACGTGGTCGAGCAGATGCGGCAGCTGATCGAAATAATCCAGCCATTGCGGCGGGTGGGAAATGTGTGATGCGTGAGCTGACCGAGCAGGAAGCTTTCTGGCAGGGAGAATTCGGCAACCAGTACGTTGAGCGCAATGTCGGGCAGCCGCTGGTGGCGGCCAACCTGGCGTTGTTTGCCAAGGCACTGACACGGGTCGGGCACATCGATAGCCTGGTGGAGCTGGGCACCAACGCCGGCAACAACCTGCAGGCACTGCGCCAACTGTTGCCGCGCTGCGAGTTGTTCGGCGTGGAAATCAACGCCAGCGCTTGTGCCGCGGCCCGGGCGTTGGATATTGCGCACATCTGGCAGGGTTCGCTGTTCGATTTCCCCCGGGAACGCACCTTCGACCTGACCCTGAGCAAAGGCGTGCTGATTCACCTGGCACCGGAGTTGCTGCCGGCCGCGTATGCGCAACTGTATGAGTTGAGCCAGCGCTACATACTGATCGCCGAGTACTACAACCCGGTGCCGATCGAGGTCCCGTATCGCGGCAACAGCGGCAAATTGTTCAAGCGCGATTTTGCCGGTGAAATGCTCGATCGCTATGACGACCTGCAACTGGTTGATTACGGTTTCGGTTACCGCCGCGATCGGCAATTCCCGGTGGATGACATCACCTGGTTTGTCCTGGAAAAACGCCGTTGAACAATGTTGCCATCATCCCGGCTCGCGGTGGCAGCAAACGCATACCCCGCAAGAACCTCAAGCCGTTCGCCGGAGTGCCGATGATTGCCCGCTCGATTCAGGTGGCCCTGGAGTCCGGGTTGTTTTCCCGGGTGGTGGTGAGCACCGACGACGAGGAAATCGCCGGGCTGGCGCGGGACTGTGGCGCCCAGGTACCCTTCATGCGCCCGGCGGCGCTGGCCGATGACTTCACGGGCACCGCGGCGGTGATCGCCCATGCCCTGCAAGCCTTGCGCGAACAAGGGGACGAGTTTGATCGCGCCTGCTGTATCTACGCGACCGCGCCGTTGTTGCAATCGCGATTTCTGGTCCAGGGGCTGAGCCTGCTGGAGCAGCATCCGGACAAGTCGTTCGCCTTCTCGGTGTGCGACTTCGGTTTCCCGGTCCAGCGAGCCCTGACCCTTGACGATCAGGGTGCATTGACGGCGCTGTATCCGCAGTACCGTGATACCCGCTCCCAGGATTTGTCGATCGCCTATCAGGATGCCGGACAGTTCTACTGGGGGCGTTGCGATGCCTGGTTGCGGGGCGAGGTGCTGTACTCGCCGTACAGCCTGCCAGTCATCCTGCCGCGTCATCTGGTGCAGGACATCGACACACCGCAAGACTGGAAACGCGCGGAATACCTGTACGCCGCGCTGAAGGCCGGAGGTGAATTGCAATGAGAGTACTGATTCGCTCCGATGCCTCGCCGACCATCGGCAGCGGCCACATCGCACGCTGCCTGTGCCTGGCCCGGGTGTTGCGCAGGCAGGGCAGTCATGTGGCGTTCGCCTGTCGCCTGTTACCGGGGCATCGACTGGAGGCATTGCGGGTCGAAGGTTTCGAAACCTTCGCGCTGCCCGAACGCTACAGCGATGAAGACCCGCAGCAAGCCATCGAATCCATGCTGCCATGGCAGGCCGATATCGCCGCGCTCGAACCGCTGCTGGAGCACCAGCCGGCATTTGACTGGATCATTGTCGACCACTACGGCCTCGATCATCACTGGCAGACGGCCGCCCGGCGCTTTGCGCCACGGATCGCCGCGGTGGATGACCTCGCCACGCGGACCTACAGCGCCGATTTGCTGCTGAACCAGAACCTCTCGGGCACACCAGAGGCTTATACCTCGCTGCTGGCACCGGGTTGCCGGACGTTGTTCGGTCCCCGGTATGCGATGTTGCGCGACGAGTTCTGTTGCCCGGCCATCGAAATCAAGCCCCGGGCCAAGCGTGTGCTGGTGAATTTCGGCGGTTTCGACGCGGCCATGCAGACCCATCATGCAATGCTGGCGCTGGCGGACTTTGCTGAGCTGGAAGTCGATTTTGTCGCCGGGGCGGATAATCCGGCCTGGGCGCAGATGCAGGCGTTGGCGGCGAGTCGCCCGAATTGGCGGCTGCACAGTTTCGTCAGCGACTTTTATCGATTGATGAGCGAAGCCGACCTGTTTGTCGGGGCAGGAGGCGGCACCAGTTGGGAACGGGCGGCCATGGGGCTGCCGACGATTTGCATTGCCGTGTCGAACAACCAGCAGGCCAACGGCGAGGTCATGGCGGCCGCGGGTGCCCATGTGTTCATGGGCGGGCGCGAGCAGGTCAGTGTCGAGCAACTGCGCCTGGCCATTGGCCTTGTCGCGGGTAACCAGGGTTTGCGCCAGAGCCTGGCCCGGCAATCGCGACAACTGGTCGATGGCCGGGGGGCGCAGCGGGTAGCGGTTGCGCTGGCCGGCGCGGTGCTGAGGATGCGCCCGGCGACCCTGGGAGATGCACAGTTGTTGTTCGACGGGCGCAACTGTGAGGCCGTGCGCCGTTGGTCGCTGCAGACCGGCGTGATCGAATGGCCAGCGCATCAAAACTGGCTGACGGCGAGCCTGAGCAATCCCCGGCGGCTGTTGTTGATTGCCGAGGCCGATGACGGCCCGGTCGGTGTGCTGCGTTATGACCTGCGCGGTTTTACCGCCGAGGTGTCGATTTATCTGTTCGAAGGCCGGTTCGGCCTGGGTTGGGGCAGGGCGCTGCTGGCCCGTGGAGAAGCCTTTGTGAAGGTCCAGTGGCCAGAACTGGAGTCGCTCACCGCCCAGGTGTTGCCCGCTAACCAGCCGTCGCTGAACGTCTTTCGCGAAGCCGGTTTTACCCAGAGTGCCTGCGCGTTCACGCGCGTATTGAAGGATCACGCAGATGACTAGCTTCAAGATTGGCGAGCGCCTGATCGGTGCCGATGCACCGCCATTGATCATTGCCGAGATGAGCGGCAACCATAACCAGTCCCTGGACATGGCATTGCAAATCGTCGAGGCCGCGGCCAGGGCCGGTGCCCATGCGTTGAAGCTGCAAACCTATACCGCCGACACCATGACCCTGGACCTGGCCGAGGGCGAGTTTTTCATCAAGGATCCGAACAGCCTGTGGGCCGGTACTTCGTTGTACGCCTTGTACGAAAAGGCCCACACGCCTTGGGAATGGCATGCGCCGATTTTCGCACGCGCCAAAGAGTTGGGCCTGCTGGCGTTCTCCACGCCATTCGATGAGAGCGCCGTGGACTTCCTCGAAAGCCTCGACGTGCCGGCCTACAAGATCGCCAGTTTTGAAAATACCGACTTGCCGCTGATCCGCCGGGTAGCCGCGACGGGCAAGCCGCTGATCATTTCCACCGGCATGGCCAGCATCGCCGAACTCGATGAAACCGTGCGCGCCGCCCGCGAAGCCGGGTGCAAGGACCTGGTGCTGCTCAAATGCACCAGCACCTATCCGGCATCACCCGCGAACAGCAACCTGCGCACGATCGGGCATTTGCGCGAGTTATTCGATTGCCAGGTGGGGCTGTCCGATCACTCCATGGGCGTCGGAGTGTCCGTGGCGGCGGTGGCATTGGGGGCAACGGTGGTGGAAAAGCATTTCACCCTCGACCGTGGGGCCGGTGGTGTCGACGCCAGTTTCTCGCTGGAACCCTCTGAACTGGCCAGCCTGGTGATCGAAACCGAGCGCGCCTGGCAAGCCATGGGGCAGGTGCATTACGGCCTCACCGAGGCTGAGCGCCCATCCCTGGTGTACCGTCGATCGTTATATGTGATCAAGGACATGGCGGCTGGCGAGCCCTTCGACGGGACAAACGTGAGAGCCATCCGTCCGGGGCTCGGGCTGGCGCCCAAGCATGCGCAAAGCCTCCTGGGACGCCGTGCCCGCCAGGCCATCCAGCGTGGAACAGCGCTGGACTGGTCGTTGGTCGAATGACCCGTTGCCGGGCAGATTCGGCAAAATAGAGTGACCTGCGAGTCATAACGCGCATCTTCACTGTATTGTATTGACCGGGAAGATGGCGCCTGACCCTTTATCGGGATCAGTGATGGCCCTCTACGCTTCCCGGCCGTCGCCTTGGGGCGACGCAGATCCTGGTTTGTCGGCGCCCCTCGATTCCTGCGAGTGGTGGTATTGGGCTGTTTATTATTGGGAAGCCGTAATGATTGGCATAAAGAGCATTGCGAGCTACGTTCCTGTAGCCGGCGTGGACAATTACGCACAAGGTGCAAAATTCGAGAAGGATGAAGAGTTCATCCTGGGCAAGATCGGTTCGGCCTTCCTGCCGCGCAAGGGCGTTGATCAGGAAACTTCCGATCTGTGCGTTGAAGCGGCCAATGCGCTGTTTGCCAGCAACCCTGATCTGAAACGCGAATCCATCGATGCGTTGATCGTCGTCACCCAGAACGGTGACGAAGAAGGCCTGCCACATACCGCAGCCATCGTGCAGGACAAGCTCGGCCTGCCGACTAACGTCGCTGCGTTCGATATTTCGCTGGGCTGTTCCGGTTATGTCTACGGCATCTATGCGATCAAGGGCTTCATGGAGGCCGCTGGGCTGAAGAACGGCCTGCTGATCACTGCCGACCCGTATTCGAAGATCGTCGACCCGGAAGACCGCAACACCACCATGCTGTTCGGCGATGCGGCCACGGCTACCTGGATGGGCGAAAACCCGACCTGGGCACTGGGCAAGGCCAAGTTCGGCACCGACGGTTCCGGCGCTCCACATTTGAAAGTCACCGACGGCGTGTTCTTCATGAACGGCCGCCAGGTATTCAACTTTGCACTGCTCAAGGTGCCGGCGCATTTGCATGAATTGCTGGGCGAGTCGCAATTGAGCGCTGATGACATCGACGCGTTCTGCATTCACCAGGGCAGCGCGGCGATTGTCGATGCAGTCGCGCGGCGCTTCGAAGAGTGCCCGCAGAAGTTCATCAAGGACATGGTCGAGACCGGTAACACGGTGTCGTCGAGCATTCCATTGCTGCTGGAAAAGCATATTCTCGATTCCGAATGGAAGCGCGTTGCGCTCAGCGGTTTCGGAGTGGGGCTGTCATGGGGTTCGGCGATCATCTATCGTCCTTGAGTGAAGGTCTTTTAATAAAAAGGCCGGTACAAAAAAGCGCTCAAGGGTTAACCTTGAGCGCTTTTTTGCTTGTATGGAATGCGAGGTAGCATGAGCGAATGCTTTGAAGACAATGCTCAGGTTATCCAGCGGCGCTGGCCGTCGCTGTATGCGCGATTGAAAACGGAAGATCGCCTGGGTATCGAGGTCAACCTGATCGAAGGTCGGGACTCGACGTTGTGCGTAGGCGGCATCCAGCTCACCAGCCGTCATGATCGTCTGCACGAGGCCCGCCTGCAGGCGGCCAGCCTCCCGCTCGACAAACCACAGCTGCACGTTTACGGCACCGGTTTCGGCGATTTGCCTTCGGTTCTGCTGGAGCGCGCCGGGCTTGAAAAGCTCTATGTCCATATTCTAAACGGCGCACTGTTCGCGCTGGTGTTGCAACTGATCGATCAGCGTCAATGGCTGGGCGATCCGCGCGTGCAACTGTTGTATGCCGGCGATATGTCGGACATCTGCACGCCGTTTTTTGCGTTGCCGGCCGAAATGCTGCTGGCCGATGACTTCAGTGCGAAGATTCGTGATCGCCTGGTCAGCGAAGTGCACCTGAGTTTCAATAATCGTGATTTCGACCCGCAGTCGCCAGTCATTGTGCAGCGCTTGCACGATACCCTCGAAGTGCTGCTGTCCGATGATGATGTGGCGCAGCTGTTTGGCACCTGTCCCGAGCGTGAAATCTATGTGATCGGCACAGGGCCAAGCCTTGAAGGGAATTTCGAGCGCTTGGCCGCCATGCGCAATCAAGCGTCGCGACCGCTGTTCATCAGTGTCGACACCGCCTACAGACCCCTTCGCGAGCACGGGATAAAACCTGACCTGGTCGTGAGCATCGATCAGCGCATCAGTGCGCTGCACTTGCCGTGCAAGGACTCCGAAGACACTCCGCTGGTGTACTTGCCGTTGAGCGATCCAGACATGCTCAAAGCCTGGAAAGGCAAGCGTTACGGCGGTTACTCCGCCAGCCCGGTCTACGCCGCGTTGCGTGAGCAACATCCGCGCGGGCAGCTCTACGTCAGCGGCAGCGTAATCCACCCTGCGGTCGATCTGGCAGTGAAGATGGGCGCGCAACGCATCACGCTGTTCGGTGCCGATTTCTCCTTCCCCATGAACAGGACCCATACCGGCTGGAACGATGGTGACCTGGGGCCGCCAGTGAACCAGGCCAGGCACTGGGTGCACGATGGTCATGGGCAGAAGGTCAAGACGCAGCTCAATTTCCGCAGTTACCTGTGCGAACTCGAGCGTTACATTGCCAGGCATCCCGAGGTGCTTTTTTTCAATAGCAGCCGGGCAGGGGCGATGATTGCCGGTACGCAGTTCAACCAGGATTTCGTGCAATGAAGTTTCAAGCGAAAGGCATCGACGGCAGCCGGCAGTGCGCGGGATTGTTTCGCCTGGGACGTGATGTCGAAGCGGCGTTGATCATGGTTGATCTGTTCGATGAGACGCAGCGCCTGTTTGCGCGGGCGCCCCAGGATGTACAGCAGGCCTGGGCCTTGATGCTCAGGCAAATGCTGGACTGCCAGGAGCGCCAGGATTGGCTGGGGCTCGCTGACTTCATGGAATATGAGTTGGTCGATTTACTGGAAAGACTGCCGGCCTGAAATGGGCGGCGACAGCTTTGGCACGGGCCTTTGTGGGCTGGACAGTTTCATGGCGTCATTTTTTTACGGTTGAGGGGGCGCTAAGCCCTTGTTTTCTCGGGGGTGGCAGGGTGATGGCAATTTTTTTTTAAAAAGCCCTCAAGCAACCTGCCAACCCGACGATAACTATTACGAAGGTTCTCTAGGCCATACCCGGCGGTTGCCAGGGCCGGAAGCCGCAGTACCCAACCAACGAGGAATTCGTCATGGCTTTAACCGTAAACACCAACACCACGTCGCTGGGCGTCCAGAAAAACCTGAACCGTGCTACCGATGCGCTTTCGACCTCGATGCAGCGCCTGTCTTCCGGCCTGAAAATCAACAGCGCCAAGGACGACGCCGCCGGCCTGCAGATCGCAACCCGCATGGCTGCACAGATCCGTGGTGGTACCCAGGCAATCCAGAACGCCAACGACGGTATCTCCGTTGCCCAGACCGCTGAAGGCGCTCTGCAGGCTTCGACCGACATTCTGCAGCGTATGCGTGAACTGGCTGTTAAAGCACGTAACGGTACCAACAGCACTGCTGACCAGACCGCTACCAACTCCGAATTCGCTCAGATGTCTGACGAAATCACTCGTATCTCTGCCTCTACCAACCTGAACGGCAAAAACCTGCTGGACGGTTCGGCTGGCACCATGCAGCTGCAAGTTGGCGCCAACACTGGTTCGGCCAACCGCATCGACCTGGTACTGAGCTCCAAGTTCGACGCCGTTTCCCTGTCTGTAGGCAGCGGTACTGTTGTTCTGACCGGTGCAACTTCCGCCACCCTGTCGGCCAACATCGACAACGCGATCACCGCGATCGACGCCGCACTGGCAACGATCAACGCCACCCGCGCAAACCTGGGTGCTTCGCAAAACCGTCTGACCAGCACCATCTCCAACCTGCAGAACATCGTGGAAAACACCACTGCTGCACAAGGCCGTGTACAAGACACCGACTTCGCCGCAGAAACCGCGAACCTGACCAAGCAGCAAACCCTGCAACAGGCTTCTACCTCGGTTCTGGCTCAAGCCAACCAACTGCCTTCCGCTGTACTGAAGCTGCTTCAGTAATTTCGGAATGAGTTTGGGCGGGGGAGTGTGCTTGTCACGCTCTCTCGCTTTTTTACGTTAAGAGGTGATGGGCATGGAGATGAGCGTAAAGCTTGGCGTGTCTTATCCGGCTCCCCAGCCAGCGAGCACCGTCACGGATAAGGCGCCGGAAAAGCCTAAGGCCGTCAGCGTGGCTCCGGAGGCGGACGAGAAGCCGGACAAGGATGACACCCATCTGAAGCAGGCGGTGCAGCAGATCGAAAAGTTTGTACAGTCGATCAAGCGCAATCTGGAGTTCTCGATCGACGAGCAATCCGGAAAGGTCGTTGTCAAAGTGATTGCAAGCGAAACGGGTGAAGTCGTGCGACAGATCCCCTCCGCGGAAGCCCTCAAGCTGGCGGAAAGTCTGAGCAATGCGAGCCACGTATTGTTCGACGCCAAAGTCTGATAGCTGGCATGAATAGTGTTTGTACGTTCTTTGGACGCAGGTAACGGTCAAAAGAGTGGCAGCAACCTGAAGGGAGACTAAAAATGGCAAGTCCAATTTTGCCGGGTACGGGCCTTGGCTCTGGCCTGGATATCGGTGCGATCGTTACTGCGCTGGTCAACGCCGACAAATCGGCGAAACAGACGCAGATCGATACTCAGACCAAAACCAACACGCTGAGGATTTCCGGTGTCGGTTCTCTGAAAAGCGCACTGACGGCCTTTCAGACGGCGCTGACCAATCTCGGCAGCAAGACCAATCCTGCGTTTGCGGGCTTTAGCGCAACTTCGGGTACCCCGTCGATTCTGGGGGTGACTTCTGACAATACCGCCGTTGCCGGCACTTACAGCGTTGTTGTGAATAATCTGGCCACCAGCTCGAAAGTAGCCAGTGCTTCTTTTGCCGGCGGTGCCGCCAGTGCCATTCCGAGTGGTACTCTGAAAATCAGTCAGAATGGCACTGATTACGATGTCACAATTCCGGCCAATGCGACCTTGCAGAGCACCCGGGATGCCATCAACTCTGCGCAGGCGAGCAATGGTATTTCTGCCAACATCGTGACCGACAGCACCGGTGCATCGCGACTGGTGATCAGCTCCAGCAAGACCGGTGCGGGTTCCGACCTTGTGGTCAGCGGTATCGCCGGCCTTGAAATCGACGGTACCCAACCGATGGGCAGCAACCCTTCGGCTTCAAGTTCAGGGGCTGTCAGCGGGGTTGCAGTGGATGCATCGCTGACTATCGACGGCTTGGCGGTGACCAGCAAGAGCAACACGGTTACCGGTGCAGTCAGTGGCCTGACCCTGAACCTGACGTCCGCCAGCACCGGTACGCCGCCAGCGGCTGCGACCGTCACTGTTGCGACCAACACCACCGGTTTGCAGACATCGATCCAGTCGTTCGTTGATTCCTACAACACCCTGATGAACACCATCAACACGCTGTCCAGGGCGACAGCGGATGCCGATGGCAACCTGACGGTTCAGGCGGCATTTACCGGTGACTCGATGCCGCGCCAACTGATTTCCGATATCCGCGGCGTACTGACGGCTCCTGGTGCGGGCGGCCCATTGGCCGTGTTGTCGCAGCTCGGCGTGATGACGGACGAGAAAACCGGCAATCTGGCGTTCAACACGACGACGTTCAACAAGGCAATGACCACTGGCGGCATGAGTGGCCAGGTGCAGCAGCTGTTCAATGGCACCAATGATACCAACGGCCTTTTGGCGCGCATGGGTACTGCTATCAAGCCTTATGTGTCCACGGGCGGGTTGCTGGATCAGCGCAATACCAACCTGCAGAGCCTCAGCAAGAACCTTTCGAACCAGCAGTTGGCGCTGGACTTGCGTGTCGAGAACATGACCAGGACGCTGACCGCCAAATACAACGCAATGGACCTTTTGGTCGGACAAATGAAGGCAACGGCGACCAGCATCACCTCGTTCTTCACGTCCTTGAATGCACAGAAGTCCAACAGCTAGTCATGAGCTGACGACAAAAACCCGGCTCCGCATTTTCGCGTGTGCCGGGTTTTTGTCTTTTGATCTAAAGTTTTTTGATGCGCAGACGATACACTGGTCATACGAGTCATTGTGGTAATGAGGTAGAACATGAATCCAATGTTAGCCCTTCGGCAGTATCAGAAAGTGGGTGCGCACGCCCAGGCGTCCGAAGCCAGTCCGCATCGATTGGTGCAAATGCTCATGGAAGGTGGCCTGGATCGCATCGCGCAGGCCAAAGGTGCCCTGGAGCGCAAGGATGTTCCCGGCAAGTGTGTATCGATCGGCAAGGCGATTGGCATCATCGGTGGCTTGCGTGAAGGCCTGGATCTTGAAAATTGCGCTGATACCGTGGGCGAACTCAACAGTCTCTACATCTACATGATGAAGCGCCTGGCCGAGGCCAACATCAGCAGTGATCCGAAGATTCTCGATGAGGTCGCGGGCTTGCTGCGCACGGTCAAAGAAGGCTGGGACGGTATTGCTGAGCCAGGTCCGCAGTTCTAAGGAGATCGCCATGAGTCTTGTATTGCAGCGAATAGAACAAACTCGTGAAGCGCTGGTCGGTGCCTTGGCCGAGCGCGACTGGGAGGCCATCGGTCAATTGGACCTCGATTGCCGTTCCTGCATGGAAGACGTCATGAGCGAAGCTTCGCTGGACGAAGAGGTTCTGCGTAGCAATCTTGAGGAGCTGCTGTATGTCTACAAGCAGTTGCTTGAGGTGGCGATGGGTGAGAGACAGGCGATAGTCGATGAAATGTCTCAGATCCAGCAAGCGCGGAACGCAGCAAAGGTTTACCATCTGTTCGGTTAATTAACCCCAAGTTAATCCAGACATGTGCGCCATAAATTTGACTGTGCACGGTTTTTTGACTTAACTAGTGGCTGTTCCAGATTTCAGTCGTCTTCAGGCATATTTGTGCCTGCAAGCGTTTAGCTTGCCCCAGCATTTTGGGCATCGAGTTGACTAGGGAAGTTGCTATTGCATGTGGCGTGAAACCAAAATTCTGCTGATTGATGACGATAGCGTCCGCCGCCGCGACCTGGCGGTGATTTTAAATTTTCTTGGCGAAGAAAATTTACCCTGCGGTAGCCATGACTGGCAGCAGGCTGTCGGCTCTTTGTCGTCAAGTCGTGAAGTGATCTGTGTCCTCATCGGGACGGTCAATGCTCCTGGTGCACTTCTGGGCTTGCTTAAGACACTGTCGACATGGGATGAGTTCCTTCCGGTTTTGTTAATGGGCGATAATTCTTCCATTGACCTGCCGGAAGACCAGCGTCGGCGGGTGCTTTCGACCCTTGAAATGCCGCCCAGCTACAGCAAGTTGCTCGATTCGCTGCACCGTGCCCAGGTCTATCGCGAGATGTACGACCAGGCCCGCGAGCGCGGTCGTCATCGCGAACCCAATCTTTTCCGCAGTCTTGTCGGCACCAGCCGGGCGATTCAACACGTGCGCCAGATGATGCAGCAAGTCGCCGACACCGATGCCAGCGTGCTGATCCTCGGTGAGTCCGGCACCGGCAAGGAAGTGGTTGCGCGCAACCTGCATTACCATTCCAAGCGCCGCGAAGCGCCGTTCGTACCGGTCAACTGCGGGGCGATCCCTGCCGAGTTGCTGGAAAGCGAATTGTTCGGCCACGAGAAGGGCGCCTTCACCGGGGCGATCACCAGCCGCGCCGGTCGATTCGAACTGGCCAACGGCGGCACCCTGTTCCTCGATGAAATCGGCGACATGCCGCTCCCGATGCAGGTCAAGTTGCTGCGCGTGTTGCAGGAGCGCACCTTCGAGCGCGTGGGCAGCAACAAGACCCAGAGCGTCGACGTGCGCATCATTGCCGCGACCCACAAGAATCTCGAAAGCATGATCGAGATCGGTACCTTCCGCGAAGACCTGTACTACCGCCTGAACGTGTTCCCGATCGAAATGGCGCCGCTGCGTGAGCGCGTCGAAGACATTCCGCTGCTGATGAATGAGCTGATTTCGCGCATGGAGCACGAGAAGCGCGGTTCGATCCGTTTCAACTCGGCGGCGATCATGTCGCTGTGCCGCCATGGCTGGCCGGGCAACGTCCGCGAACTGGCCAACCTGGTGGAGCGCATGGCGATCATGCATCCATACGGCGTGATCGGCGTAGTCGAGTTGCCGAAGAAATTCCGCTACGTCGACGATGAAGATGAGCAAATGGTCGACAGCCTGCGCAGCGATCTGGAGGAGCGCGTGGCCATCAACGGCCATACCCAGGACTTCACCGCCAATGCCATGCTGCCGCCGGAAGGCCTGGACCTGAAGGACTACCTCGGTGGCCTGGAGCAGGGGCTGATCCAGCAAGCGCTGGATGATGCCAACGGTATTGTGGCTCGCGCAGCCGAGCGCCTGCGCATTCGTCGTACCACGCTGGTGGAAAAGATGCGCAAGTACGGCATGAGCCGTCGTGATGGAGACGAGCAGGCGGATGATTGACGCCTGTTTTTCAACTCATTCATTTATAAGCAGTTTTTTTTAGGCACGGGTATTGCTACGTCCCTCGCAACGTTCCGTTTCACTGACGGTCAGCCAAGCGAGAGAGCACGATGCCCCAAGCCGCCCAGATGTCTCCTGTCCCTGATGCTTCGCGGCAACCGTCCTCCGCGGAGCAGGCGAGCCGGCTTGGCCTTGAGCAGGCATTCGCGCTGTTCAATCAGATGTCCAGTCAGTTGACCGATTCCTACAGCATGCTTGAAGCCCGGGTCACCGAGCTCAAGGGTGAATTGGCGGTGGTCAGCGCCCAGCGCATGCAGGAGCTCGCAGAAAAAGAACGCCTGGCCAACCGCCTGCAAAACCTCCTCGATCTGTTACCCGGCGGTGTCATCGTCATTGACGCCCAGGGCATCGTGCGCGAAGCCAATCCGGCGGCGTGCGAGTTGCTGGGGCTGCCGCTGGAGGGTGAATTGTGGCGCCACGTCATTGCCCGCTGTTTTGCGCCGCGCGAAGACGATGGTCATGAAGTCTCCCTCAAGGATGGTCGGCGCCTGTCGATCGCCACGCGCTCGCTGGACGCCGAGCCTGGCCAGTTGGTGTTGCTCAACGACCTGACCGAAACCCGCCATCTGCAGGATCAACTGGCCCGTCATGAGCGGCTGTCGTCGCTGGGGCGCATGGTCGCTTCGTTGGCTCATCAGATACGCACGCCGTTGTCCGCCGCGTTGCTGTATGCCAGTCACTTGACCGAGCAGGAGCTACCGGTCGCTACCCAGCAACGCTTTGCCGGGCGTCTCAAGGAGCGCCTGCACGAACTGGAGCACCAGGTGCGCGACATGCTGGTCTTCGCCCGGGGCGAGTTGCCGCTGACCGACCGGGTGACGCCGGGCCAATTGATGCAATCGTTGCAAGCGGCGGCGTTGACCCACGTACAGGATCTGCCGATCCGCTGGCAGTGCGACAGTCATTCGGGGGAGTTGCTGTGCAATCGCGATACCCTGGTCGGCGCGATCCTCAATCTGATCGAGAACGCCATTCAGGCCAGTGCCGGTCAATTGCGCCTCAAGATTCACCTCTACACCCGCGGCAACAACCTGCGTCTGTGCGTCAGTGACAGTGGCTCCGGTATCGATGCCGCGGTTCTGGCGCGATTGGGCGAGCCCTTTTTTACCACCAAGGCCACCGGCACGGGTCTTGGCCTGACCGTGGTCAAGGCAGTGGCGCGTGCTCATCAGGGACAATTGCAGTTGCGCTCGCGGCTCGGTCGCGGCACCTGCGCGCAGGTGATCCTGCCGTTGTTCAGCAGCGCTCAAGGAGCGGAGTGACACAGATGGGTATCAAGGTTCTGTTGGTCGAAGATGATCGCGCATTGCGCGAGGCGCTGGCCGATACGCTGTTGCTCGCGGGCCACGATTACAAGGCGGTGGGCTCGGCAGAGGAGGCGTTGCTTGCCGTCGGTGGCGAAGCCTTCAGCCTGGTGATCAGCGACGTCAACATGCCGGGCATGGACGGCCACCAGTTGCTGGGCCTGCTGCGAGCGCGGCAGCCGCAGTTGCCGGTGTTGCTGATGACGGCTCACGGTGCGGTCGAGCGTGCGGTCGACGCGATGCGCCAAGGGGCGGCGGACTATCTGGTCAAGCCATTCGAGCCCAAGGCGTTGCTCGATCTGGTGGGGCGTCATGCCCTGGGCAGTCTCGGCCTGGTCGAGGGTGAAGGGCCGATAGCATTCGAGCCGGCGAGCGCTCAGTTGCTCGAATTGGCAGCGCGGGTCGCACGCAGCGATTCCACGGTGTTGATCTCGGGTGAGTCGGGCACGGGCAAGGAAGTGCTGGCGCGCTACATCCATCAGCATTCTCATCGCGCCCGTCAGCCGTTCATTGCGATCAACTGCGCAGCGATCCCGGACAGCATGCTCGAAGCGACCTTGTTCGGGCACGAGAAGGGTTCCTTCACCGGCGCCATTACCGCGCAAGCCGGCAAGTTCGAGCAGGCCGACGGCGGCACCATTCTGCTCGACGAAATTTCCGAAATGCCCCTGGGGCTCCAGGCCAAGCTGCTGCGCGTGCTGCAAGAGCGCGAGGTCGAAAGGGTGGGGGCGCGCAAGCCGATCACCCTGGACATTCGTGTGGTCGCCACCACCAATCGCGACCTGGCGGGTGAAGTGGCAGCAGGGCGTTTTCGCGAAGATCTTTACTATCGCCTGTCGGTGTTTCCCCTGGCCTGGCGCCCATTGCGCGAGCGCACCGCCGACATCCTGCCGCTGGCCGAGCGTCTGCTGGCCCGGCACATCAATAAAATGAAGCATTCGGCTGCCAGGTTGTCCCCCGAAGCCCAGGCGTGCCTGATCGGTTATCCGTGGCCGGGTAACGTGCGTGAGCTGGACAACGCGATTCAGCGTGCGCTGATCTTGCAGCAGGGCGGCTTGATCCAGCCGCTGGATTTCTGCCTGGCCGGGCCGGTGGCTTGTGCGCCACTGCCTGCGTTGGCGCAGGCGCCGGTGTGTTCTGTGGAAGTCGGATCAGAGTCGGCCGGTGCGCTGGGCGATGACCTGCGTCGCCGTGAATTCCAGATGATCATCGATACCCTGCGCGCCGAGCGCGGTCGTCGCAAAGAGGCGGCCGAGCGCCTGGGTATCAGCCCGCGAACCCTGCGCTACAAGCTGGCGCAGATGCGCGATGCCGGCATGGATGTGGAAGCCTTTTTGTACGCGACCTGAATGTGGGTTTGGTAGTCAGGAGGGCTTTTGTTCAGAGTGGCCATGGAGCTGGCACCCTTGTTGCTAACACCTCACTACCCGCCGAGTGAGTGTCAAAAAATTGCGGGTCGTCAAAGAGAGAAACCATGAGCCAAGGTATTGAATTCAATCGGTTGATGCTGGATATGCGCGCCATGCAAATGGATGCCATGTCTGCGCCGAAATCGACTGCCGTCCCTGAAATGACGGGCAGCAGCTTTTCCGACATGTTCGGTCAGGCTATCAATAAAGTGAACGACACCCAGCAGGCTTCCACGCAGTTGGCCAGTGCGTTCGAAATCGGCAAAAGCGGCGTCGATCTCACGGACGTAATGATTTCCTCGCAGAAGGCCAGTGTGTCGTTCCAGGCGTTGACCCAGGTGCGCAACAAAGTGGTCCAGGCCTACCAAGACATCATGCAGATGCCGGTTTAAAGGACGAGATTGAGTCATGGCAGAAGCAGTCGCCGATAACGTTCCGGCCAAGGCCGCTCCAATAGACGGCAAACCGCCGCTGTTCGGGTTGTCCTTCCTGGAAAACCTCTCCGAGATGACCATGTTGCGTCAGGTGGGCCTGTTGGTCGGCCTGGCGGCAAGCGTGGCGATTGGTTTTGCCGTGGTGTTGTGGTCCCAGCAACCGGACTATCGGCCTCTGTACGGCAGCCTTGCCGGCATGGATGCCAAGCAGGTCATGGATACCCTGGCCTCCGCCGATATCCCGTACACCGTCGAACCCAATTCCGGAGCCTTGCTGGTCAAGGCCGATGACCTGTCCCGTGCGCGGCTCAAGCTCGCGGCCGCTGGTGTCACTCCCAGCGATGGCAACATCGGTTTTGAAATCCTCGACAAGGAACAGGGACTGGGCACCAGCCAGTTCATGGAAGCGACCCGCTACCGTCGCGGCCTCGAAGGCGAACTGGCCCGCACCATCTCCAGCCTGAACAACGTCAAGGGTGCCCGCGTGCACCTGGCGATCCCGAAAAGTTCGGTGTTCGTGCGCGACGAGCGCAAGCCGAGCGCATCGGTTCTGGTTGAACTCTATTCCGGTCGCTCCCTGGAACCCGGCCAGGTCGTAGCCATCATCAACCTGGTGGCAACCAGTGTTCCCGAACTCGGCAAGTCGCAGATCACCGTGGTCGACCAGAAGGGCAACCTGCTTTCCGATCAGGCGGAAAACTCCGAGCTGACCATGGCCGGCAAGCAGTTCGACTACAGCCGTCGCATGGAAAGCATGCTCACCCAGCGCGTGCACAACATCCTGCAGCCGGTGCTGGGCAACGACCGTTACAAGGCCGAAGTCTCGGCTGACGTGGATTTCAGTGCGGTCGAATCGACTTCCGAGCAATTCAACCCGGATCAACCGGCATTGCGCAGCGAACAGTCGGTCAACGAACAGCGTACCGCCAGCAATGGCCCGCAAGGCGTGCCGGGTGCCCTGAGTAACCAGCCGCCAGCGCCGGCCTCCGCGCCGCAGACCACCGGCGGCACTCCGGGGGCAGCAGGCATGGTGCAACCGGGCCAGCCACTGGTTGATGCCAACGGCCAGCAAATCATGGACCCGGCCACCGGTCAGCCGATGCTCGCGCCGTACCCGGCGGACAAGCGTCAACAATCGACCAGGAACTTCGAACTCGATCGCTCCATCAGCCACACCAAGCAGCAGCAGGGCCGGTTGAATCGCCTGTCGGTGTCGGTAGTCGTTGATGATCAGGTCAAGATCAACCCGGCCAACGGCGAAACCACCCGTGCGCCGTGGACCGCCGATGAATTGGCGCGCTTCACTCGCCTGGTGCAGGACGCGGTCGGCTTCGATGCCAGCCGTGGCGACAGTGTCAGCGTGATCAACATGCCGTTCTCCGCCGAGCGCGGTGAGGTGATTGCCGAAATTCCGTTCTACTCCCAGCCGTGGTTCTGGGACATCGTCAAGCAAGTGCTGGGCGTGCTGTTCATTCTGGTGCTGGTGTTCGGTGTGCTGCGTCCGGTGCTCAACAACATCACCGGTGGCGGCAAGGGCAAGCAGCTTGTTGGTTTGGGTAGCGACGTCGAGTTGGGCGGCATGGGCGGCCTGGACGGCGAACTGGCCAACGACCGTGTCAGCCTCGGTGGCCCGACCAGCATCCTGCTGCCGAGTCCGAGCGAAGGCTATGACGCTCAGTTGAACGCAATCAAGAGTCTGGTGGCAGAAGATCCGGGTCGTGTGGCCCAGGTCGTGAAAGAGTGGATTAACGCAGATGAGTGATAACCGAGCCGTTGCCGCCAAACTGTCCAAGGTCGACAAAGCCGCAATCCTGTTGCTGTCCCTGGGCTCCACCGACGCCGCCCAGGTGCTGCGTCACATGGGCCCCAAAGAAGTCCAGCGCGTGGGCGTGGCGATGGCCCAGATGGGGAATGTGCACCGCGAGCAGGTCGAACAGGTGATGAGCGAGTTCGTCGATATCGTCGGCGACCAGACCAGCCTGGGCGTCGGCTCCGACGACTATGTGCGCAAGATGCTCACCCAGGCCCTGGGCGAAGACAAGGCCAACGGCCTGATCGACCGCATCCTGCTCGGTGGCAACACCAGCGGCCTCGACAGCCTGAAATGGATGGAGCCGCGCGCCGTCGCCGACGTGATCCGTTATGAGCACCCGCAGATTCAGGCGATCGTGGTGGCGTATCTCGATCCGGACCAGGCCGGTGAAGTGCTGGGCAACTTCGACCACAAGGTGCGGCTGGACATCATTTTGCGGGTGTCCTCGCTGAACACCGTACAGCCAGCGGCCCTGAAAGAGCTCAACCAGATTCTCGAGAAGCAGTTCTCCGGCAACTCGAATGCCTCGCGCACCACCCTGGGTGGCATCAAGCGCGCGGCGGACATCATGAACTTCCTCGACAGCTCGATCGAAGGCCAGCTCATGGACTCGATCCGCGAAGTCGACGAAGACCTGTCCGGCCAGATCGAAGACCTCATGTTCGTATTCAACAACCTGGCCGACGTCGACGACCGAGGTATCCAGGCACTGTTGCGCGAAGTGTCCTCCGACGTGCTGGTACTGGCCCTCAAAGGGTCGGACGAAGGCGTCAAGGAAAAGATCTTCAAGAACATGTCCAAGCGTGCGGCCGAACTGTTGCGCGACGACCTGGAAGCCAAGGGCCCGGTGCGCGTCAGCGACGTGGAAACCGCGCAGAAGGAAATCCTCACCATTGCCCGCCGTATGGCCGAAGCCGGGGAAATCGTTCTCGGCGGCAAAGGCGGCGAGGAAATGATCTAACACCATGGTCAAGAATGATGATGCACCCACTGACCTGATCCGGGCCAGGGATGTCAGTGGCTTCGAGTCCTGGGCGCTGCCCAGTTTCGACCCGCCGGAACCCGAGCCAGAACCTGCGCCTGAACCCGAACCGCCGGAAATGGAAGAGGTGCCGCTGGAGGAGGTCCAGCCACTGACCCTGGAAGAACTCGAAAGCATTCGCCAGGAGGCCTACAACGAAGGCTTCGCGGTGGGTGAGAAGGAGGGCTTCCACAGCACCACGCTCAAGGTTCGCCAGGAAGCCGAACAGGCGCTGGCACCGAAGCTTGCCGGGCTGGAACAGTTGATGGCGCACTTGTTCGAGCCCATCGCCGGGCAGGACACCCAGATTGAAAAGTCCCTGGTCGAGCTCGTGCAGCACATCACCAGGCAAGTGATCCAGCGCGAACTGGCCATCGACTCGACGCAGATCGAACACGTCATGCGCGAAGCACTCAAGCTCTTGCCGTTGGGCGTGGGCAATGTGCGGCTGTACATCAATCCCCAGGACTTCGCACAGGTCAAAGCCCTGCGCGAGCGTCATGAGGAAACCTGGCGCATCGTCGAGGACGAATCGCTGTTGCCCGGCGGTTGCCGGGTCGAGACCGAACACAGCCGCATCGACGCCACGGTCGAAACCCGTGTCGTGCAGGTGATGGACAAACTGTTCGATCAATTGCACGAGCAGGCCTTGCACCCGGCCGCGCCGGACCTGAGCCTGGAACTGCCGATCGACAGCAAGCCTGCGGCCGCGCCAGAAGCGGATGCACCTGATGCGCCTTGAACGCACCAGCTTCGCCAAGCGCCTGGGCAGTTACGCCGAGGCGACTGAATTGGCCGGCGCGCCGATCCTTGAGGGCCGCTTGTTGCGCATGGTCGGCCTGACCCTCGAAGCCGAAGGTCTGCGCGCCGCCATGGGTAGCCGCTGCATGGTGATCAACGACGACAGCTATCACCCGGTGCAGGTCGAAGCCGAAGTCATGGGCTTCTCCGGCAGCAAAATCTTTCTGATGCCGGTCGGCAGCGTTGCCGGTATTGCACCCGGCGCCCGCGTTGTTCCCCTGTCCGATACCGGTCGCCTGCCCATGGGCATGAGCATGCTCGGGCGGGTGCTCGATGGCGCCGGTCGGGCGCTGGACGGCAAGGGCGGGATGAAGGCCGAGGACTGGGTGCCGATGGATGGCCCGACCATCAACCCGCTCAAGCGCGAACCGATCAGCGAGCCGCTGGACGTGGGCATCCGATGCATCAACGGCATGTTGACGGTGGGGCGCGGCCAGCGTCTCGGGCTGTTCGCCGGTACCGGTGTTGGTAAATCCGTGCTGTTGGGCATGATGACCCGCTTCACCGAGGCCGACATCATCGTCGTCGGGCTGATCGGTGAGCGGGGGCGTGAAGTTAAAGAGTTCATCGAGCACATCCTCGGTGAAGAAGGGCTCAAGCGTTCAGTGGTGGTAGCGTCTCCGGCGGACGATGCGCCGCTGATGCGTCTGCGCGCGGCCATGTACTGCACGCGCATCGCCGAATATTTCCGCGACAAGGGCAAGAACGTCCTGTTGCTCATGGATTCGCTGACCCGTTTCGCCCAGGCCCAGCGGGAAATCGCCCTGGCCATCGGTGAGCCGCCAGCGACCAAGGGCTATCCGCCGTCGGTATTCGCCAAGCTGCCGAAACTGGTGGAACGGGCCGGCAACGCGGAGAAAGGTGGTGGTTCGATCACTGCGTTCTACACCGTGCTGTCCGAAGGCGATGACCAGCAGGACCCGATTGCCGACTCGGCGCGGGGCGTGCTCGACGGGCACATCGTGCTGTCGCGGCGCCTGGCCGAGGAAGGGCATTACCCGGCCATCGATATCGAGGCCTCCATCAGCCGGGTCATGCCGGCGGTGGTGTCGCCGGAGCACATGATGCGCGCGCAGTACTTCAAGCAATTGTGGTCGCGCTATCAGCAGAGTCGCGACCTGATCAGCGTTGGCGCCTACGTCGCCGGTGGTGATCGCGAGACCGACCTGGCGATTTCCCTGCAACCGCAACTGGTCAAATACCTGCGCCAGGGCCTCAACGACAGCATCAGCCTGGGCGAAAGCGAAGCGTATCTGGCCTCGATCTTCGCGCCCGCGGCAGGTGGTTAAGCGGTCATGGCCCTGAGTCGGGCGGGACGGCTGGCGCCGGTGGTGGAAATGGCCGAAAAGACCGAGAAAACCGCGGTCCAGCGCCTGGGGCACTTTCAAGGGCAGGTTCGCCTGGCACAAAGCAAGCTCGCCGACCTCGAAGCCTTCCGTCTCGACTATCAGGAACAATGGATCGTGCGCGGCAGCGGCGGCGTCTCGGGCCAATGGTTACTGGGTTATCAGGGCTTTCTCGCGCAACTGGGCACGGCCATCGACCAGCAGCGGCAAAGCCTGGCCTGGCATCAGAACAACCTGAACAAGGCGCGGGAGACCTGGCAGCAGGCGTTTGCCCGGGTCGAAGGCTTGCGCAAGCTGGTTCAGCGCTATGCCGACGAGGCGCGGGCGCTTGAAGACCGGCGCGAACAGAAACTGCTGGATGAATTGTCCCAGCGCCTGCCGCGTGATAACCCCTATTGAACGTGCTTTCAAAAAACAGGCTGGCTTGCCCCCATCCTCTTCAGATGCTAAACCTTCTAAACGTTTGCCAATGACAAGGAAGCCATTAAATGTCGGTGATTACAGAAGTGTCCGAGGATGGACAAAGGCTGACGATCTCGATCAGGGGACGATTCGATTTCGCCAAGCATCAGGAATTTCGTCAGTCCTACGAAGATAAACAGCTATCGGCGGTCGTGGTCGACCTGAAGGATGCCACCTACCTCGACAGCTCGGCCCTGGGCATGCTGCTTTTGCTGCGCGATCACGCCGGTGGCGACGACTCCGATGTGCGCGTCGTCAACAGCAGTACCGACGTGCGCAAAATCCTCGCCATCTCCAACTTCGACAAACTGTTCGACATCAGTTGATTGCCATGCAGCCACTGGAACCGCTGACAATCCTGATTGCCGAGGACAGCGCCGCCGATCGCCTGCTGCTGTCGAGCATCCTGCGCCGCCAGGGGCACGACGTGCTGACGGCGGCCAACGGCGCCGAAGCGGTCGAGGTGTTTGGCCAACAACAACCGCACATGGTGTTGATGGATGCAATGATGCCGGTCCTGGACGGCTTCGAGGCGGCCCGGCAGATCAAGGCCCTGGCCGGGGAAACCCTGGTGCCGATCATCTTCCTCACGTCGTTGTCCGAAAGCGAAGCCCTGGCCCGTTGCCTGGAAGTCGGCGGTGACGACTTTCTGGCCAAGCCCTACAACCAGGTGATTCTCGCTGCCAAGATCAAGGCGATGGATCGCTTGCGGCGCTTGCAGGACACCGTGCTGCAACAGCGTGACCAGATCGCCCGGCACCACGACTACCTGCTCAACGAACAGCGCGTGGCCAAGGCCGTTTTCGACAAGGTGGCGCACTCCGGCTGCCTGAATGCAGCGCCGAATATCCGTTATCTGCAATCGCCCTATGCGCTGTTCAACGGCGACCTGTTGCTGGCCGCGTTCACCCCGGCCGGAGACATGCACGTGCTGCTGGGCGACTTCACCGGCCACGGTCTGCCGGCGGCGGTGGGCGCCATGCCCCTGGCCGAAGTTTTCTACGGGATGACCGCCAAGGGCTACGGCCTGGCGGAAACCCTGCGCGAGATGAATGCCAAGCTCAAGCGCATCCTGCCGGTGGACATGTTCTGCTGTGCCACCTTGCTGTGCCTGAGTTTTCAGCGCCGTTCGGTGGAAGTCTGGAACGGCGGCATGCCCGACGGTTACCTGCATCGCGTTGCCAGTGGCGAGCGAACGCCTCTGCCGGCGCGGCACCTGCCTTTGGGGGTGCTGAGCCCGGACTCCTTCGACGAGCGAACCGACGTGTATCCCATGGCCATCGGGGACCGGGTATTTCTCCTGTCCGATGGCGTGATTGATACCTGCGACGCCAATGATCAGTTGTTTGGCGTGCAGCGATTGCAGTGGGTGTTTGCCGCCAATCGCCAGCCGGATGCACTGTTCGAAGAGATCGAGCAGGCGCTGCGTCATTTCGGCGGAGAAGCACGCGATGATGTCAGCATGGTAGAAATCAGCCTGCTGGAGAAGGCGCAGATCACGCCGCCGGCGTTGGTCTACTCCGACAGCGGCCAGTCCTGCCCGCTGGACTGGTCGGTGAGTTTCGAGTTTCGCGCCGCCACGCTCAAGCGTTTCAATCCGTTGCCCTATCTGTTGCAACTGTTGCTTGAGGTGCATGGTCTTCGGGCTCAGAGCGGTGCGCTCTACAGTGTGCTGGCGGAGCTCTATTCCAATGCGCTGGAGCATGGCGTGCTGGGGCTGGATTCGAGCCTCAAGCGCGATGCCTCGGGATTTGCGCGGTATTATCAAGAGCGTAATACCCGGCTGGACGAACTGCAGGATGGCTATGTACGGTTACATTTGCAGGTGACGCCAACGGACGACGGCGGTTGCCTGGCCATTCACATCGAAGACAGCGGCAAGGGTTTCGATGTCGAGCGGGTGATGGCAAGACCTTTGGAAGACGTCCGCCTGTCGGGGCGAGGGGTCAGTCTGATCCGCCAGTTGGGGCGTAATGCCCGCTGGAGCGACAATGGTCGAAGTGCACGCGTGGAGTTTATCTGGGAGGCTCTGGCATAATCCGCGCATTCTTGATCAAGGAGTGAGCAAGTGGACGACACACATGTGGATCGCGACGTGCTGAGTGCATTGCAGGAAGTGATGGAAGGGGGCTATCCGGATCTGCTGGATATCTTTCTTGCGGACTCCGAAGAGCGCCTGAAAGTCTTGAGAACAGCTGACAGTGCCGCACGGCTCGTAGAAACCGCCCATAGCTTCAAGGGCAGCAGCAGCAATATGGGCGCCTTCCGGCTGACAGAGCTCTGCCATCAACTTGAACAGCGGGCTAAAGATTTGCCATGGGCCGCCGTTCAGGAGCTGGTCGGCGAAATCGATCGCGAGTTCGCCGGTATCCGACCTCTGTACGAAGCTGAACGACAGCGTTGCCCGGCGAAAATCTGAGCATCCGCTGCATTGGGTCTTCTTCAAGTGAAACTGGCTCGACCTTTGCAGTCAACTCATCCAACTGTACTTACGAGCCCCGTGCAGCGGAGACCGTTTCATGCCCGTTACCCCCGATATTCTGCTTCCGGCCTCCAGGCAAGCCAAGACTCAGGCTGGCTCCGCCAATCCTGCGGCGCTGACCGCTGAGCCCGGGGGCAAGGCCGCAAGCTTCGCTCATGTCTATGCCAGCCAGGCCCAGGGCAAGCCCAATGTGTTGGCGGATGCTCCGGTCAGGCCGGGTCGCGACGCAACCTGCGATGTTGCCGGAAAAAAAGACGCCAATGACGACAAGTCTGCCGTCGAGGAACCGGTGGTTGCCGATGGCGGCAAATCCTTGCCTGCCGACCATTCGGCGCAGACTGACGACAAGACCGCCGGCGATGATGCGTCAGATGCCGCCCCGGCTCCTGTCGTCGATGCCGCACCGCTCGATCCGGCGCTTGATCCTTCATTGCAATCCGTCGTACAGGCACCGGTGGCCTTCGCCGTGGTCGACGCTGTGCAACCTGTCGTTGACGCGCCGGTAGCCGCCACTGCTACGGCTACGGCGGCTCCAGTGCTGGCCACTGCCGACGGTGATTTCGATCCCTCGACCGATCCCCTAGACGCCTTGCCGGCGGTGCGCCTGGCGATGGAGCAGGGTGGTCACGTATCGGCCTCCAGCCAGGCGCAGCCCAAGGCTGCACCGACACAGGCGCAAGCCCAGGCTGACGTTGAGCAGACGTCGGCGCAAAACTTTGCCGCCGGCATGGCGACCATGCTGGATGTTCAGGGCGACAAGAGCAGCACCGGCCAGGGTGACGACAAGGCTTTCAGCGGCTTGATCGACGACGGCCTGAAGGACCTCAAGTCCGCCAGCAGCGACACCCGTGTCGATGATTTCGCCAACCGTCTGGCAGCGCTGACCCAGGCCGCCACACCGAAGACTGCCAATGCCTTGCCGGTGAACCAGCCGATTGCCATGCACCAGAGCGGCTGGACCGAAGAGGTGGTGAATCGGGTCATGTACCTGTCCAGCGCCAATCTCAAAGCGGCGGACATCCAGTTGCAGCCCGCTGAACTCGGACGCCTGGACATTCGGGTGAGCATGGTTCCCGATCAACAGACCCAGGTCACCTTCATGAGTGCGCATCCGGGAGTGCGTGAGGCGCTGGATGGCCAGGTCCATCGCTTGCGCGACATGTTCGCGCAGCAGGGAATGGGCCAGGTCGATGTCAACGTTTCGGACCAGTCCCGTGGTTCGCAGCAAGGGCAGGAACAGGCCGGGCAAAGCCAGAGCGGACGAACCAGTGCCAGCGGCGGTCGCCTCGACTCGATGGATGACGACATCACCCCGAGCGTCGCTGAAGTAGCGGCCAATACCAGCAGCGTGATCGGCTCCAGCGCGGTCGATTACTACGCCTGATCAGGCCATACACCAAACCCTGTGGGAGCGGGCTTGCTCGCGAATGCGGTCAGTCATTCAAAATCTCTGTCGACTGACACTGCCCCTTCGCGAGCAAGCCCGCTCCCACAGTGGTTTTGCGCCGTCTTCAAATTGTGCCAAGCCCACCCATCCCCGCTCCCAGCCGTTCTGGCATAACACTTGCTCCTGCCTTGCCGTGCGACTGTGAAAACCCGAATAGTGACGGATTATTGGCATGGCGAAGAGCGACGCAGCAGTAGTAAAAGACCCCGCAACCAAAGGCAAACTCAAGCTGATCATCGTGATCGTGGCGGCCCTGCTGCTGGCGATCGGTTTGTCCGTGGGGGCGACCTGGTACTTCATGCACGGCGCCCAGAGCAAGCCTGCCGCCGCAGTGGAGCAGGCTCCCGCCGGCAAGCAGCCAGCGATTTTCGAATCGATGGCGCCGGCTTTCGTGGCCAACTTCAACCAGAACGGTCGCCAGCGCTACATGCAAGTGAGCATCACCATGCTCGGTCGTAACCAGGCGGATCTGGATGCGCTCAAGGTCCACATGCCGGTGATCCGCAATAACCTGGTGATGCTGTTCTCCGGGCAGGACTTCGCGACCCTCGCCTCGCCGGTCGGCCAGGAAATGCTGCGACAGAAAGCCACCGCCAGTGTCCAGGAAGTGGCGCAGAAAGAGCTCGGCAAAGTGGTGATCGAACAGTTGCTTTTCACTAATTTCGTACTGCAGTAGGAACACGACATGGCCGTGCAGGACCTGCTGTCCCAGGATGAGATCGACGCGCTGTTGCATGGCGTCGACGATGGTCTGGTACAGACCGAAAACGCTGCCGAACCCGGCGCCGTCAAAAGCTATGACCTGACCAGCCAGGATCGCATCGTCCGTGGACGCATGCCGACCCTGGAAATGATCAACGAGCGTTTCGCCCGCTATACCCGCATCAGCATGTTCAATATGCTGCGGCGCTCGGCGGACGTGGCGGTCGGCGGCGTGCAGGTGATGAAGTTCGGCGAATACGTGCACTCGCTGTACGTGCCGACCAGTCTCAACCTGGTCAAGATCAAACCCCTGCGCGGCACTGCGTTGTTCATCCTCGACGCCAAACTGGTGTTCAAGCTGGTGGACAACTTCTTCGGTGGCGACGGCCGGCACGCCAAGATCGAAGGGCGTGAGTTCACGCCGACCGAACTGCGCGTGGTACGCATGGTGCTGGAACAGGCGTTCGTCGACTTGAAGGAAGCCTGGCAGGCGATCATGGAAGTCAACTTCGAGTACATCAACTCGGAAGTGAACCCGGCCATGGCCAACATCGTCGGCCCGAGCGAAGCCATTGTGGTGTCGACCTTCCACATCGAACTCGATGGCGGTGGCGGCGACCTGCACGTGACCATGCCGTACTCGATGATCGAGCCGGTGCGCGAAATGCTCGATGCCGGCTTCCAGTCGGACCTCGACGACCAGGACGAGCGCTGGGTCAACGCCCTGCGCCAGGACGTGCTGGACGTCGACGTGCCGATCGGTGCGACGGTGGCTCGTCGTCAGTTGCGCCTGCGCGACATCCTGCACATGCAGCCGGGGGATGTGATCCCGGTCGACATGCCGGAAGAAATGATCATGCGCGCCAACGGCGTGCCGGCCTTCAAGGTCAAGATGGGCTCGCACAAGGGCAACCTGGCGTTGCAAGTGATCGAGCCGATCGAGCGCCGTTGACCGGCGCTTGTACCCGTTTGCGACTAACCGAATTCTGATTTTTTGCTCGCCGAGGACACAGACAAATGAACACGCAAGACGACCAGGCCCTGGCCGATGAGTGGGCAGCAGCCCTGGAAGAAACCGGTGATGCCGGGCAGGCCGATATCGACGCCCTGCTGGCCGCCGACTCCGGCAATTCCGCATCCGGCCGCCTGCCAATGGAAGAGTTCGGCAGCGTGCCGAAAAACAACGAGCCGGTCACTCTCGACGGCCCGAACCTGGATGTGATCCTCGATATCCCGGTGTCGATTTCCATGGAAGTGGGCAGCACCGACATCAACATCCGTAACCTGCTTCAACTGAACCAGGGGTCGGTGATCGAGCTTGATCGCCTGGCCGGCGAGCCGCTGGACGTGCTGGTCAATGGCACGCTCATCGCCCACGGCGAAGTGGTGGTGGTCAACGAGAAGTTCGGCATCCGCCTGACGGACGTGATCAGCCCAAGCGAACGCATCAAGAAGCTGCGCTGAGTGAAAAAGGTTCTCGGGTTTGTATTGGCGATGCCGTTCAGCGTGCTGGCGGCCGAACCTGTCGCAACGGCGACCACGGCCGCTGCGCCGGCGGTGAGCAGCGGTGTGGCCGGCCAGTTGACGCAGTTGGTGTTCGGCTTGCTGCTGGTGCTGGGGTTGATCTTCTTCCTTGCCTGGTTGCTGCGTCGGGTCCAGCAGGCCGGCCCGGCCGGCAAGGGGCAGGTCATCGAGATTGTCGGCTCCCGCGCGCTGGGGCCTCGCGATCGCCTGATGCTGGTGCAGGTCGGCAACGAGCAGATCCTGTTGGGCCTGAGCCCCGGCAACATCACTGCGCTGCACGTCCTCAAGGAGCCGGTGCAAGTGCCGAGCACCGAGAAGCCGACGCCGGAATTTGCCCAGCGCCTGTTGGAAATGCTGGGTAAAGATCACAAGGATAAGAAGTAATGGGTGCGCTGCGCATCGTCTTGACGCTGACCCTGATGCTGGCCGCGCCGCTGGCATTCGCCGCCGATCCGCTGTCGATCCCGGCAATCACCCTGGGCACCAATGCGCAGGGTGCGCAGGAATACTCGGTCAGCCTGCAAATCCTGCTGATCATGACCGCGCTGAGTTTTATCCCGGCGTTTGTCATGCTGATGACCAGTTTCACCCGGATCATCATTGTCTTCTCGATCCTGCGCCAGGCCCTGGGCCTGCAGCAGACACCGTCGAACCAGATCCTCACCGGCATGGCGCTGTTCCTGACCCTGTTCATCATGGCGCCGGTGTTCGACCGGGTGAATCAGGATGCCCTGCAGCCGTACCTGGCGGAAAAGCTGACGGCCCAGGATGCGGTCGCCAAGGCGCAGGTGCCGATCAAGAACTTCATGCTCGCCCAGACTCGCACCAGCGATCTGGAGCTGTTCATGCGCCTGTCCAAGCGCACTGACATCGCGACGCCGGATCAGGCGCCGTTGACCATCCTGGTGCCCGCTTTCGTGACCTCCGAGCTGAAAACGGCATTCCAGATCGGCTTCATGATCTTCATCCCGTTCCTGATCATCGACCTGGTCGTGGCCAGTGTGTTGATGGCCATGGGGATGATGATGCTGTCGCCGCTGATCATTTCCCTGCCGTTCAAGATCATGTTGTTCGTGCTGGTCGATGGCTGGGCGTTGATCATCGGCACGCTGGCCAGCAGCTTCGGTGGTGTCTCGCCATGACCCCGGAAGTAGCGGTCGATATCTTCCGGGAAGCGCTGTGGCTGACCACCATGATGGTGGCGGTGCTGGTGATTCCGAGTCTGCTGATCGGCCTGCTGGTGGCGATGTTCCAGGCCGCCACCCAGATCAACGAACAGACCCTGAGCTTCCTGCCGCGCCTGCTGGTGATGCTGGTGACGCTGATCGTGGCTGGCCCGTGGCTGGTGCAGACTTTCATGGATTACATCCTGCAGCTGTACGGCAGTATTCCTCAGGTCATCGGCTAAACCATGTCACTGCTAGCGCTGACCGATACCCAGATCAGCACCTGGGTGGCGACATTCATGTTGCCGCTGTTTCGCGTCGGCTCCTTGCTGATGGTCATGCCGGTGTTCGGCACAACCCTGCTGCCTCGGCGCATCCGTCTGTATTTCGCGCTGGCCATTACCGTGGTCATCGTGCCGGGCCTGCCGCCGATGCCGCCGGTCAACCCTCTGGATTTAAGCGGGCTGTTGCTGATTGCCGAGCAGATTCTCATCGGTGCCGTGATGGGGTTTTCCTTGCAGCTGTTCTTCCAGGCATTTGTGGTTGCCGGGCAAATCGTCGCCATCCAGATGGGCATGGGCTTCGCCTCCATGATCGACCCGGCCAACGGCGTATCGACGGCGGTGATCGGGCAGTTTTTCACGATGCTGGTGACGCTGCTGTTCCTGTCCATGAACGGTCATCTGGTGGTGTTCGAGATCCTCACCGAGAGTTTCACCACGTTGCCGGTGGGAGGTGGCCTGATGGTCAATCACTACTGGGAGCTGGCCGGCAAGCTCGGCTGGGTGCTCGGTGCGGCGTTATTGCTGGTGCTGCCGGCGATCACCGCGTTGCTGGTGGTCAACATCGCGTTTGGCGTCATGACCCGGGCGGCGCCGCAACTCAATATTTTCTCTGTCGGCTTCCCGCTGATCCTGGTACTTGGGCTGTTCATTGTCTGGGTCGGTCTGGCGGACATTCTCAACCAGTATCAACCGCTGGCCACCGAGGCCTTGCAGTTGTTACGTGAAATGGCGCGGGCGAGCTGAGCCATGGCCGAGAGCGAAAGCGGTCAGGACAAAACAGAAGACCCCACGGAGAAGCGCAAACAGGACTCCCGTGAAAAGGGTGAGATAGCGCGGTCCAAGGAACTCAACACCCTGGCGATCATGCTGGTCGGTGCCTCGGCGCTGCTGATTTTTGGCGGCGCCATGGCGCAGGACATGATGGAGCTGATGCGCATCAACTTCTCGCTGCCGCGGGAAGTAATCCTGGATCAGCGCTCCATGGCCACCTACCTGATGCGCTCGGGGCAAATTGCCCTGTGGTCGATCCAGCCGGTGATGATCACCTTGGTACTGGCCGCCATCATCGGTCCGATTTCCCTGGGGGGCTGGCTGTTCGCGGCGAGTTCCATGGCGCCCAAGTTCAGCCGCTTGAACCCCGGCCCCGGCCTCAAACGCATGTTCTCCACCAAGTCGCTGGTCGAACTGCTCAAGGCCCTGGCCAAGTTCATCATTATCCTGTTCGTGGCGCTGGCGGTACTGTCATCGGACATCGACGACCTGCTGCGCATCGCCCATGAGCCCCTGGACATGGCGATCATTCACAGCCTGCAAGTCGTGGGCTGGAGCACCCTGTGGATGGCGTGCGGGCTGATCCTGATCGCGGTGGTGGACGTGCCGGTGCAGCTCTGGGAGAGCCACAAGAAACTGCTGATGACCAAGCAGGAAGTGCGTGACGAGCACAAGGACCAGGAGGGGCGGCCGGAGGTCAAGCAGCGGATTCGACAGCTGCAACGCGAGATGTCCCAGCGACGGATGATGGCCGCCATTCCCGAGGCCGACGTGGTCATCACCAACCCGACCCACTACGCGGTGGCCCTCAAATACGACCCGGAAAAGGGTAATGCGCCGGTACTGCTGGCCAAGGGTAGCGACTTCCTGGCCCTGAAGATCCGCGAGATCGCGGCGGCCAACGAGATTTTGCTGCTGGAATCGCCGGCGCTGGCGCGGTCGATTTACTACTCCACCGAGCTTGAGCAGGAAATTCCTGGCGGGCTCTACCTGGCGGTTGCACAGGTGTTGGCTTACGTTTATCAGATTCGACAGTACCGGGCGGGCAAGGGCAAGAGACCTGATCCGCTTAAGGATGACCTGCCGATTCCACCGGATCTGCGCCGCGATTCCTGAGTTTCGCGCTGCTGCTGATGGCCCCTTCGCGGGCAAGCCCGCTCCCACAGGTTCGGCGATAACTTGTGGGAGCGTGGCTTGCCCGCGAAGGCGTCAGTCCAGGCGATGCATATCCCCCTGAAAAAACACTCTATTTCTCCTGCCGCAAAAGTTGGAAAGCTTCTTGCAGTAGCCGCCCTGCGCCTGCTTCAGGCGTCAAAAGTTTGCTTTAAAGGAACGGGGAAAACCGGTGGATCGCTCTCAGTTAATCAACAGTGCCCGCACAAACGTTGCCGACCTCAGTCGGGGCAATCTGGGCGTGCCGCTGTTGCTGCTGGTCATGCTGGCGATGATGATGTTGCCGGTGCCGCCGTTCCTGCTGGACGTGTTCTTCACCTTCAACATAGCCCTGTCCATCGTCGTGCTGCTGGTGTGCGTCTACGCCTTGCGGCCGCTGGATTTCGCGGTGTTTCCGACCATTCTGTTGGTGGCGACACTGTTGCGCCTGGCGTTGAACGTGGCCTCCACGCGGGTGGTGATGCTCCACGGTCAGGACGGCCATGCCGCCGCCGGTAAGGTGATCCAGGCCTTCGGCGAGGTGGTGATCGGCGGTAACTACGTGGTGGGTATCGTGGTCTTCGCGATCTTGATGATCATCAACTTCGTCGTGGTGACCAAGGGCGCGGGGCGGATTTCCGAGGTGAGCGCGCGTTTCACTCTCGATGCGATGCCCGGCAAGCAAATGGCGATCGACGCCGACCTCAACGCCGGCCTGATCGATCAGGCCCAGGCCAAGGCCCGTCGTTCGGAAGTGGCCCAGGAAGCCGAGTTCTACGGATCCATGGACGGTGCCAGCAAATTTGTCCGTGGTGACGCCATCGCCGGCCTGTTGATCCTGTTCATCAACCTGATCGGCGGCATGGCGGTCGGTATCTTCCAGCACGGCATGACCTTCGGCGACGCCGGCAAGGTGTATGCGCTGCTGACCATCGGTGACGGTTTGGTGGCGCAATTGCCATCACTGTTGTTATCGACAGCAGCGGCGATCATGGTGACCCGTGCTTCCGGTTCGGAAGACATGGGCAAGCAAATCAATCGCCAGATGTTCGCCTCGCCCAAGGCGCTGGCGGTGGCAGCGGGCTTGATGGCGGTCATGGGCCTGGTGCCCGGCATGCCGCATTTCTCGTTCCTGAGCATGGCGGCGCTGGCGGCCGGTGGCGCTTACCTGTTCTGGAAAAAGCAGAACGTCGCCAAGGTGCAGGTCCTGCAAGAGGTCAAGCGCCAGCAGGAGTTGCTGCCGTCGCCGGCCCGCGCCCAGGAAACCAAGGAGCTTGGCTGGGATGACGTGACGCCGATCGATATGATCGGCCTGGAGGTGGGTTATCGCCTGATTCCGTTGGTGGACCGCAACCAGGGCGGCCAGTTGCTGGCGCGAATCAAGGGCGTACGCAAGAAACTGTCCCAGGACCTGGGCTTCCTGATGCCCACGGTGCATATCCGCGACAACCTCGACCTGGCCCCAAGTGCCTATCGCCTGACCCTCATGGGGGTGATCCTGGCCGAAGCGGAGATTTACCCGGATCGCGAACTGGCGATCAACCCGGGGCAGGTCTACGGCACGCTCAACGGCATTACCGCCAAAGATCCGGCTTTCGGCCTGGAGGCGGTCTGGATCGAAATCAGCCAGCGCGCCCAGGCGCAATCCCTCGGTTATACGGTGGTCGATGCCAGTACAGTAGTGGCTACCCACTTGAACCAGATACTCTACAAGCATTCCAGTGAACTGATCGGTCACGAAGAAGTGCAGCAACTCATGCAATTGCTGGCCAAAAGCTCGCCGAAGCTGGCCGAGGAGCTGGTGCCGGGCGTGGTTTCGCTGTCGCAGCTGCTCAAGGTGCTGCAAGCGCTGCTGGCCGAACAAGTGCCGGTGCGCGACATCCGCAGCATTGCCGAGGCGATCGCCAACAATGCCGCCAAGAGTCAAGATACCGCCGCGCTGGTGGCTGCCGTGCGGGTTGGCGTATCCCGCGCAATCGTCCAAAGCATTGTAGGCACTGAGTCGGAGCTGCCAGTCATCACGCTGGAGCCCAGGTTGGAACAAATATTGCTCAATAGTCTGCAGAAGGCAGGACAAGGCTCGGAAGAGGGCGTTCTGCTGGAGCCAAGCATGGCTGAGAAGCTGCAACGTTCGTTGATTGACGCGGCGCAGCGTCAGGAGATGCAAGGTCAGCCGGTGATTCTGCTGGTGGCCGGTCCGGTTCGCGCGATGCTCTCGCGATTTGGCCGGCTCGCAGTCCCGGGTTTGCATGTGTTGGCTTACCAGGAAATCCCTGACAACAAGCAAGTGACCATCGTTGCGACAGTAGGGCCCAACGGCTGAGGTAGTGGTTTATGCAAGTTAAGCGTTTTTTCGCCGCCGATATGCGTCAGGCCATGAAGCTGGTTCGCGATGAGCTGGGCGCTGATGCGGCCATTATTGGCAACCGCCGGATCGCCGGGGGTGTCGAGCTGACGGCTGCGCTGGATTACAAGCTGTCGGCGCTGGCGCCGCGGGTTCCGAACATGGAACTCGAAGACGAGCTGCGCAAGACTCAGTCGCGGATCGTCACCGCCCAGGCCGAATTGAGTCTGCGTGGCGATGGCGAGAGCGACAATGCAACCAATCGCCAGTTGTTCGCCGGCTTGCCGTTGACCGCCGCCGAGCCGCTGATCGAACCGACCTACGCCGAACCCCGTCGTCCTGTACCGGCCGTTGCGCCAGCGTCCGCTGGCGTGGACCCGCGGGCGTTCGACTCGATGCGTTTCGAGCTCAACAGCCTGCGCGAACTCATGGAAGTGCAACTCGGCTCCCTGGCCTGGAATCAGCTGCAAGGCAGCCGTCCGGACCAGGCCAACCTCTGGCGTCGCCTGCAACGCATCGGCCTGTCCGGCCCGCTGTCGCGTGACCTTTTGGCGATGATCACCGAAATCGAAGAACCCCGTCAGGCCTGGCGCATGTTGCTCGCGCACCTGGCGCGCATGATCGTTACCCCGGAAGTCGAGCCGCTGGAAGAGGGCGGTGTGATTGCCATGGTCGGCCCTGCCGGCATGGGCAAGACCACCACCCTGGCCAAGCTGGCTGCCCGCTACGTGCTCAAGTACGGCGCGCAGAACATTGCGCTGGTGAGCATGGACAGCTTCCGCATCGGTGCCCAGGAGCAGCTCAAGACCCTGGGGCGCATTCTCAATGTGTCGGTGACCCACGTCGATCCGGGCCAGTCCCTGGTGCAGGCGCTGGAGCCATTGCTGCGCAAGCGCGTGGTGCTGATCGATACCGCGGGCCTTCAGGCCAGCGATCCGGCCCTGCGCATGCAGCTCGAAAGCCTGGCCGGTCGCGGCATCCGCTCGAAAAATTATCTGGTCCTGGCAACCACCAGCCAGAAACAGGTTCTAACGGCCGCTTATCACAGTTACAAGCGTTGTGGGCTCGCAGGCTGCATCCTGACTAAACTGGATGAAACGGCAAGTCTGGGCGAGGTGTTGAGCCTTGCCATCAGTCATGAACTGCCGGTGGCTTACCTGACCGATGGCCCGCGGATCCCGGATGATTTGCATCTGCCGCGTCGTCACCAGTTGGTCAGCCGCGCCGTGAGCGTACAAATGCAGGAAGAACCCAGCGAAGAAGCCATGGCTGACATGTTCGCTGACATCTACCACAGTCCGACCAAGCAGGTTGGCTGAGGTAAAAATGAACAGTTTTTGTACCTACATCGATGGTCTGCCATGCATTGTTCCGTTTGTGAACGCGCAGCCAGTAATGTGGCCTCCGTCTATGCAAGACAAGGTAAAGAAATAACATGGGCAGCATGCATCCCGTACAGGTGATCGCGGTGACCGGCGGCAAAGGTGGCGTCGGGAAAACTAATGTGTCAGTGAACTTGTCCCTGGCTTTGGCCGAGCTTGGCCGGCGCGTCATGCTGTTGGACGCCGACCTTGGACTGGCGAACGTCGACGTTCTGCTGGGCCTGACACCCAAACGTACCCTGGCCGACGTGATCGAAGGCCGCTGCGAACTGCGCGATGTACTGCTGCAGGGACCCGGCGGCATCCGTATCGTTCCGGCCGCATCCGGCACTCAGAGCATGGTGCATCTGAGCCCCGCGCAACACGCCGGCCTGATCCAGGCCTTCAGTGATATTGGCGACAACCTCGACGTACTGGTGATCGACACCGCTGCGGGCATTGGTGACTCGGTAGTCAGTTTCGTCCGCGCAGCCCAGGAAGTGCTGCTGGTGGTGTGCGACGAGCCGACCTCGATCACCGATGCCTACGCCTTGATCAAGTTGCTGAACCGCGACTACGGCATGAACCGCTTCCGCGTCCTGGCCAACATGGCCCAGAGCCCGCAGGAAGGACGCAACCTGTTCGCCAAGTTGACCAAGGTCACGGATCGCTTCCTCGACGTCGCCCTACAATACGTTGGTGCGGTGCCTTACGACGAAAGCGTGCGCAAGGCCGTGCAGAAGCAGCGCGCCGTCTACGAGGCCTTCCCGCGTTCCAAGTGCTCGCTGGCGTTCAAGGCCATCGCGCAGAAGGTCGATACCTGGCCGCTGCCGGCCAACCCGCGCGGACACTTGGAGTTTTTCGTCGAGCGGCTCGTGCAGCAGACAGCAGGACCTGTTCTATGACAGCCAGCGGCTACAACCTCTACAAGAAGTCGGCACGCGATGCGCAGTACGAGCTGATCGAGCGTTACGCGCCGCTGGTTAAACGCATTGCCTACCACTTGCTGGCGCGTTTGCCGGCCAGTGTCCAGGTCGAAGACCTGATCCAGGCCGGGATGATCGGCCTGCTTGAAGTGTCGACCAAATATGACGCCAGCAAAGGCGCCAGTTTCGAGACGTACGCGGGCATTCGAATCCGCGGCGCCATGCTCGATGAAGTGCGCAAGGGGGACTGGGCGCCACGTTCGGTTCACCGCAATACGCGCATGGTCAGCGATGCCATTCGCTCGATTGAAGCGAAAACCGGCCGTGACGCTAAAGATCACGAAGTTGCGGCCGAACTCCAATTGAGTCTCGACGATTACTACGGGATTTTGAACGACACCCTGGGCAGCCGGCTGTTCAGTTTCGACGATCTGTTGCAGGACGGCGAACACGAAGGGCTGCACGAGGATGGCGCGAGTGCTCATCTCGAGCCGTCACGCGACTTGGAGGATGAACGCTTCCAGGCGGCGCTGGCGGATGCGATTGCCAATTTGCCGGAGCGTGAGCGACTGGTGTTGGCGCTGTACTACGACGAAGAGTTGAACCTCAAGGAAATCGGTGAGGTCCTGGGGGTCAGCGAATCGCGGGTCAGCCAGTTACACAGCCAGTGCGCGGCCCGTTTGCGGGGGCGTTTGGGGGAGTGGCGAGCGCGCTGAAGGCAGTGTGGGGACACTGCGAACGAGGCTGGTGTGGTGTTGAACTGCGCCGGTCGCGATCTGTTGTGCTCCAGACAGTCATTGAGTGCTTTGCCGGATTGATTGAAATGGCGCGTCCAGGTGCTGGGCGCGTTTAAGACTGCTTGGAGGTCGAATTGGACAAGAACATGAAAATCCTCATCGTTGATGACTTCTCAACGATGCGGCGGATCATCAAGAACCTGCTGCGTGACCTTGGGTTCACCAACACCGTCGAGGCCGACGATGGCACTACCGCCATTCCGGTGCTCAACAGCGGAAGCATCGACTTTCTGGTAACGGACTGGAACATGCCTGGCATGACCGGTATCGATCTGCTGCGCCACGTGCGTGCCGATGAAAAGCTCAAGCACCTGCCGGTGCTGATGGTGACCGCTGAAGCCAAGCGCGAGCAGATCATCGAAGCGGCCCAGGCCGGCGTTAACGGCTATGTGGTCAAGCCCTTCACGGCCCAGGCGTTGAAAGAAAAAATCGAGAAGATTTTCGAACGCATCGGTTGATGAGTGCGCCACGGGGGAGCTATGGGCAATAACGAAACTTCATTGGGCGATTTTGAATCGACCCTGAAAAAACACGCCGTCGAATTGGTCGAGAGCCTTGAGAAAGGCAAGTTCGGCGACGCGGTGCAATTGATCCATGAGCTCAACCAGACCCGTGACCGCGGCCTGTATCAGGAAGTGGGCAAGCTCACTCGCGAGCTGCATAGCGCGATCGTCAATTTCCAGATTGACCCGCACATGCCGCAAGCCGAAGAAGTGTCGCAGATCACCGACGCCACCGAGCGCCTGGGGTATGTGGTCAAGCTGACCGAGGCGGCGGCCAACCGCACCATGGATCTGGTGGAAAATGCCACGCCGCTGGTCAATGGCCTGGCCGATGAAGCCAAGGTGTTGAGCGCGGACTGGGGGCGCTTCATGCGTCGCGAAGTCGGCGCCGAAGAGTTTCGTGAACTGGCCCGGCGGGTCGACGGCTTCCTGACGCGCAGCGGCACGGACAATCGCGCGGTGTCGGGCAACCTCAACGACATCCTGCTCGCCCAGGATTACCAGGACCTCACAGGCCAGGTGATCAAGCGTGTGACCCAGTTGGTCACCGAAGTCGAAAGCAACCTGCTCAAGCTCGTGCTGATGGCCAGCCAGGTGGACCGCTTTGCGGGCATCGAACATGACCGTGAAGCGATGCTTGCTGAAAAAGATCCACAAAAACATCTCTCTCAGGGTGAAGGTCCGCAGATTCATGCCGATAAAAGAGAAGACGTTGTGTCCGGTCAGGACGATGTGGACGATTTGTTATCCAGCCTGGGATTTTAGAGTTTTAGAATTTTAGGTTTTTTGGGTTTTTAGACCTGTAGGAGCACCCCCTTAATGAGCTTCGGCGCCGATGAAGAGATCCTTCAGGATTTCCTGGTTGAGGCCGGCGAGATTCTAGAGCAACTGTCCGAGCAACTGGTCGAGCTGGAAAGCCGTCCGGATGATGCGGATCTGCTCAATGCAATTTTTCGCGGTTTTCACACTGTAAAAGGGGGCGCCGGCTTCCTCCAGCTCAACGAGCTGGTGGAGTGCTGCCACATCGCCGAGAACGTGTTCGACATCCTGCGCAAGGGTGAGCGTCGCGTCGACTCGGAACTGATGGACGTGGTTCTCGAAGCCCTGGACGCGGTGAACAGCATGTTCAGCGAGGTCCGCGAACGCAGCCCGATCACGGCCGCGACACCGCAACTGCTCGCGGCGCTGGCCCGGTTGGCCGAGCCGCAATCGGCTGACGAAGTGGCGCCTGCGCCCGTCGCCGAGGTGATTGAAGAACCGGTGGCCGAATCCGGTTCCGACGACATCACCGACACCGAATTCGAACAACTGCTGGACTCGCTGAACGCCGTCAAGGCCCAGGCCGAGGCCCCGACGGTTGCTCCAGCGCCCGCCGGCAATGCCGCTGGCAGCGACGAAATCACCGATGCCGAGTTCGAGTCGTTGCTCGATCAACTGCACGGTAAAGGCCAGTTCGCCGTTGACGCGGTTGTCCCGGCGACCGCTGCGCCAGAAGTGCCGAAAGCGGCTGGCGACAGTTCCGATATTACTGACGACGAATTCGAAGCACTGCTCGACCAACTGCACGGCAAGGGTAACTTTGCTGTCGAGGCTTTGGAGTCGGCCATTGCTTCGGTGCCTGCACCTGCGGCACCAAGCGCGGTGGCGGCCGGCAGCGATCTGATTTCCGATCACGAGTTCGAAGCGCTGCTCGACGAATTGCACGGCAAAGGCAAGTTCACTGAAGTGGGCGCAACGGCTGGAACGGCAACCGGCGCCAACGCCTCGGTTGTGGCACCTGCCGCCAAGGCAGCCGCGCCGAAACCCGTGGCGAAGGCTCCTGAGCCAAAAGCCGAAACACCGGCCCCTGTGGCCGCCGCCGCACCGGCTGCTGCCCGCGCCCCGGCCGCGCCTGCTGCGGAAAAACCGGCGAGCGAAGCCGAGACCACCGTGCGTGTCGATACCGCGCGTCTCGACGAGATCATGAACATGGTCGGCGAGTTGGTGCTGGTGCGTAACCGCCTGGTCCGCCTGGGTCTCAACAGCGGCGACGAAGCCATGTCCAAGGCCGTGTCGAACCTCGACGTGGTCACCGCCGACCTGCAAACCGCGGTCATGAAGACCCGGATGCAACCGATCAAGAAAGTCTTCGGACGCTTCCCGCGCCTGGTCCGCGACCTGGCTCGCCAGCTCAAGAAAGAGATCAACCTGGAACTGGTCGGTGAAGAAACCGACCTCGACAAGAACCTCGTCGAGGCCCTGGCCGATCCGTTGGTCCACTTGGTGCGCAACGCAGTCGACCACGGCATCGAATCTCCGGAAGAGCGCGAAGCCTCGGGCAAGGCCCGTGGCGGCAAGGTCATCCTGGCGGCCGAGCAGGAGGGCGATCACATCCTGCTGTCGATCTCCGATGACGGCAAAGGCATGGACCCGAATGTCCTGCGCTCCATCGCGGTTAAACGCGGTGTGATGGACAAGGATGCCGCCGATCGCCTGAGCGACACCGAATGCTACAACCTGATCTTCGCCCCGGGTTTCTCGACCAAGACCGAGATCTCCGACGTGTCGGGTCGCGGCGTGGGCATGGACGTGGTGAAAACCAAGATTTCCCAGCTCAACGGCTCGATCAACATCTACTCGGCCAAGGGCCAGGGTTCGAAGATCGTTATCAAGGTGCCGCTGACCCTGGCGATCATGCCGACGCTGATGGTGATGCTCGGCAACCAGGCGTTCGCGTTCCCGCTGGTGAACGTCAACGAGATCTTCCACCTCGACCTGTCGACCACCAACGTCGTGGACGGCCAGGAAGTGGTGATCGTGCGGGACAAGGCGCTGCCATTGTTCTATCTCAAACGCTGGCTGGTCAGCTCCGCCGCTCACGAAGAGCAGCGCGAGGGCCATGTGGTGATCCTTTCGGTGGGCACGCAGCGGATCGGCTTTGTCGTCGATCAACTGGTGGGCCAGGAAGAAGTGGTCATCAAGCCATTGGGCAAAATGCTCCAGGGAACTCCGGGCATGTCCGGCGCCACCATTACCGGTGACGGCCGCATCGCGCTGATTCTCGATGTTCCGAGCATGCTCAAGCGTTACGCCACACGGCGTATTTGATTCTGGTGGAGCGGGGCGCCTGGCCTCGCTCCATCTAATGGAGTGTTTATGGCAGTCAAAGTCCTGGTGGTGGACGATTCGGGGTTTTTCCGCCGCCGCGTCTCGGAAATTCTTTCAGCGGATTCCAATATCCAGGTCGTCGGCACGGCGACCAACGGCAAAGAGGCGATTGATCAGGCGCTGGCCCTCAAGCCCGACGTGATCACCATGGACTACGAGATGCCGATGATGGACGGCATCACTGCCGTGCGGCACATCATGCAACGCTGCCCGACCCCGGTCCTGATGTTCTCATCGCTGACCCACGAAGGCGCCCGGGTCACCCTCGATGCGCTGGATGCCGGCGCGGTGGACTTCCTGCCGAAGAATTTCGAAGACATCTCGCGCAACCCCGAGAAGGTCAAGCAACTGCTGTGCGAAAAGATCCTGAGCATCTCGCGCAGCAATCGTCGCGTCAGCACTTACAGCGCTCCGGCGCCTGTGGCCGCACCCGCTCCAACACCCGCGTCTTCCAGTATCGGCAGTTACGGCAGCAGCGCGCCCGTGCGTCCGGCGCCAGCACCGATCCCTGCGCGGACCCATGGGGCCACGGCGTCGTCGCCCGCGCCGAAACGCAAAGCCTACAAACTGGTGGCCATCGGTACGTCCACTGGCGGCCCGGTCGCGCTGCAGCGGGTCTTGACCCAATTGCCGGCCAACTTCCCGGCCCCGATCGTGCTGGTCCAACACATGCCGGCCGCCTTCACCAAGGCCTTCGCCGAGCGCCTGGACAAGCTCTGCCGCATCAGCGTCAAGGAAGCCGAGGATGGCGATATCCTGCGTCCGGGCCTGGCGCTACTGGCGCCGGGTGGCAAGCAGATGATGATCGACGGCCGTGGCGCGGTGAAAATCCTCCCGGGTGACGAACGTCTCAACTACAAGCCGTGCGTGGACATCACCTTCGGTTCGGCAGCCAGGACCTACGGTGACAAAGTTCTGGCGGTGGTCCTGACCGGCATGGGCGCCGACGGCCGCGAAGGCGCGCGCCTGCTCAAGCAGGGCGGCAGTTCGATCTGGGCGCAGGACGAAGCCAGTTGCGTGATCTACGGCATGCCGATGGCCATCGTCAAAGCTGAACTCGCCGACGCGGTGTACAGCCTCGACGACATTGGCAAGCACCTGGTCGAGGCCTGTATCTGATGGATGTTCTAAGCCTGATTGGCATCATCATGGCCTTTGTCGCCATCATCGGCGGCAACTACCTTGAAGGCGGTCACCTTGGCGCCCTGGCCAACGGTCCGGCAGCGCTGATCGTGCTCGGCGGCACCATTGGCGCCGCGCTGCTGCAATCGCCGATGAGCGCCTTCAAGCGCGCCATGCAGATCCTCACCTGGATCCTGTTCCCGCCCCGTGTCGACCTGGCCGGTGGCATCGACCGCGTGGTGAACTGGAGCCTGACCGCCCGCAAGGAAGGCCTGCTGGGCCTCGAAGGCATCGCTGACGCCGAGCCCGACAACTACGCACGCAAAGGTCTGCAACTGCTGGTTGACGGCGCCGAGCCGGAAGCGATCCGCAGCATTCTGGAAGTGGATTTCTACACCCAGGAAAGCCGCGACATCGAAGCGGCCAAAGTCTTCGAAAGCATGGGCGGTTACGCGCCGACCATCGGCATCATCGGTGCGGTGATGGGCCTGATTCATGTCATGGGCAACCTCGCTGATCCATCGCAACTGGGCAGCGGTATTGCCGTGGCGTTCGTCGCCACCATCTACGGCGTGGCCAGTGCCAACCTGGTGCTGCTGCCGATCGCCGCCAAACTCAAATCCATTGCGCTGCGCCAGTCGCGTTATCGCGAAATGCTGCTGGAAGGGCTCCTGTCGATCGCCGAAGGTGAAAACCCACGCTCCATTGAGTTGAAGCTTCAGGGCTTCATGGATTAAGGGAATAAACTCATGGCCCGTCGTCGGCATCAGGAAGAACACGTTAACCACGAGCGCTGGCTGGTGTCCTATGCGGATTTCATCACCTTGCTGTTCGCCTTTTTCGTGGTGATGTACTCGATCTCGTCGATCAATGAAGGCAAGTACAAGGTCATTTCCGAGGCGCTGATCGGGGTCTTTACCGATTCCGATCGTTCGCTCAAGCCCATCCCGATCGGTGACGAGCGGCCGAAGACCGTGACCCCGGCCAAGCCGCTGGTCAAGGACAGTGACCAGGTCGATGCCGGCGTCTCCGGCGCCAGCGATCCGCTCAAGAGCATTGCCGACGACATCAGTGCGGCGTTCGGTGACCTGATCAGCTCCAACCAGATGACCGTGCGCGGCAACGAGTTGTGGGTCGAGATCGAACTCAATTCCAGCCTGTTGTTCGGCAGCGGCGACGCCATGCCCAGCGACATCGCGTTCAACATCATCGACAAGGTCGCGGCGATCCTGAAACCGTTCGACAACCCGATCCATGTCGAAGGTTTCACCGACGATCAACCGATCCGCACCGCGCAGTACCCGACCAACTGGGAGCTGTCCTCGGCCCGCTCGGCGAGCATCGTGCGCATGCTGGCGATGCAGGGAGTGAACCCCGGTCGCCTGGCTTCGGTGGGTTACGGCGAGTTTCAGCCGGTGGCCAACAACGCCACCGCTGAAGGCCGCGCCCGCAATCGTCGCGTGGTGCTGGTGGTATCGCGCAACCTCGATGTTCGCCGCAGCCTGACCGGCACCGGAACCGCCCATGCGCAACCGGATGCCGCATTGAAGCGTGCTGGCACACAAACTGCACCGACCCCGGTCAAGTCGCCGGTACGAGAGAACGCCGTCAATTCTCCGTCACCCGCATTAACACGTTGAGCTATTTCTCGGTCGATCCGTTCGGCCGGGAGGAACAATCCGAATGAGAGTCTGGGCAGTCGCCAATCAAAAGGGTGGTGTCGGTAAAACCACTTCCTCCATCGCTTTAGCCGGTTTACTGGCGGAGGCGGGCAAGCGCGTGGTCGTGGTCGATCTCGACCCCCACGGCTCGATGACCAGCTACTTCGGCTACGATCCCGACGCCCTGGAGCACAGCAGCTACGACCTGTTCCTGCACAAGGGCAACGTGCCCCAAGGCCTGCCGGGTCAACTGCTGCTGTCGACCAGTGACGAACGCATCTCCCTGTTGCCCTCCAGCACCGCGCTGGCCACCCTTGAGCGCCAGTCGCCGGGGCAGAGCGGTTTGGGCCTGGTGATTGCCAAGAGCCTGGCGCAATTGTGGCAGGACTTCGATTACGCCGTGATCGACAGCCCGCCCTTGCTTGGCGTGCTGATGGTCAATGCCTTGGCGGCGAGCCAGCAGCTGGTGATCCCGGTGCAGACCGAACACCTGGCGGTCAAGGGCCTGGAGCGCATGGTCAACACCTTGGCGATGATCAACCGTTCGCGCAAACAGGCGTTGCCCTTCACCATCGTGCCGACCCTGTTTGACCGACGCACCCAGGCGTCCCTCGGAACCTTGCGCGTGCTGCGCGACAAATTCCCCGAGGAAATCTGGCAAGGCTACATCCCGGTGGACACGCGCCTGCGCGATGCCAGCCGCGCCGGTCTGACGCCTTCGCAGTTCGACGGCAAGAGCCGTGGCGTTCTCGCTTACCGCGCGTTGCTCAAGCATTTGCTGGCGGCGCAACTTGTCGCGCAGGTGGCGTGACATGAGCCCAATTCCCGTAGGAGCTGCCGCAGGCTGCGATCTTTTGATCTTGCTTGGCGGAGCCCTTGATATCGCTAAAAGATCGCAGCCTGCGGCAGCTCCTACAGGGGGATGCCGATGAATCGGCCATTGAAGCTCACATCGCGCCCGCAACTGGCGTTGCAGTCGTACCTGGACAGCCTGCTGCAAGACGCGACCGAGGACATGGCGCCTGAGATTGAGGCGCTGGCCGAAGTTGTCGAAGCGGTGAAAGTCATCGAAGAGCAAGCCGTGCTGGACGAGTTCCAGGCTGCGGTGCTCGAGGAGCAGGTCCGGGATGCACAGAAGTCCGCAGTGGCTGCCGCGCCGGTTGTTGCGCCTTTGGCAAAGACTCCCGTAGCCGTGGCCGAAGCCCCGGAACCCGTTCTGGCACCGGTTTCGACCCTTGCGCCACTGTTGCAAACCCTGGTGGTTCCCGTCATTGACGTGCCGGTAGAGCTGGTGACACCGCAGATCGAGGAGCCTCAGGCGCTGGTGCCGCCAGTCGTTGAAGTGCACCTGCCGCCGAGCAATACGCCGCCACCGGTGGAAACCGATGGTCGGCCGTCCTGGGCTGCCGAACCCTTCGAATGCCTGTTGTTCGATGTTGCCGGCTTGACCCTGGCGGTGCCGCTGGTGTGCCTGGGGTCGATTTACTCCCTGGCCGGCCACGAGTTGACGCCGTTGTTCGGTCAGCCGGAGTGGTTCCTGGGCATCCTGCCGAGCCAGGCCGGCAACCTCAAGGTGCTCGATACCGCGCGTTGGGTCATGCCCGACCGTTATCGCGACGATTTCAAGCAGGGCCTGCAATACGTGATTTCGGTGCAAGGCTACGAGTGGGGGCTGGCGGTGCATCAGGTCAGCCGCTCGTTGCGTCTGGACCCGAATGAAATCAAATGGAGAAGTCATCGAGGTCAGCGGCCATGGCTCGCCGGCACGGTGATTGAACACATGTGCGCCTTGCTCGACGTCGCCTCGTTGGCCGAGCTGATCGCCAGTGGCGGGGCAAAGCACATGTCCGGCAGCAAGCCGGGCCACAAACCGACATCAGTCAAATAAACAAAACAGGCGACGTCACTCTGATGATGTTGCACGGAACACACACCGCCAGGGCGGTTTCTTGAGGGGGCAGGGTATGAATGACAAGGCAACGGCGGCAAAGGGTTCCGAAGATCCGATCCTGCAATGGGTCACCTTCAAGCTGGATAACGAGACCTACGGCATCAACGTGATGCGCGTTCAGGAAGTCCTGCGTTACACCGAAATCGCCCCGGTCCCGGGTGCCCCGAGCTATGTGCTGGGCATCATCAACCTGCGCGGCAACGTCGTCACCGTGATCGACACTCGCCAGCGCTTCGGCCTGATGAATGCCGAAATCAGCGACAACACCCGTATCGTCATCATCGAAGCCGACAAGCAAGTGGTCGGGATCATGGTCGACAGCGTGGCCGAAGTGGTTTACCTGCGTCAGTCGGAAATCGAAACCGCGCCGAACGTGGGTAACGAAGAGTCCGCCAAGTTCATTCAAGGCGTGTGCAACAAGAACAACGAATTGCTCATCCTGGTCGAGCTCGACAAGATGATGAGCGAAGAAGAATGGTCGGAACTGGAGAGTATCTGATTGATTCTCGAGGTGGCGGTCATTGTCCTGTTCCTGTTCTGGGCAGGCACGCTGGCAATGTTCCTGGCGTACATTCGCGGTCAGAAGCAGATCGTCGCGCAACAGGCCAAGGTTGATGCGCTGCGCGATCAGCGCATCAAGGACCTGGCCAAGCGCGTCGACGACTACCAGAACGGCAACGTGCGCATGGGCGAAGACCTGCATGAACTGCGGGCGATCGTGGCGCCATTGCCGGACAAACTCGCTCAGCTGGAACAACGCGACCCCACAAGCCTGTCGTTTGCCCAGGCGGCGCGACTGGTCGGGATGGGCGCCAGCGTCAACGAACTGACCCAGTCCTGCGGCTTGACCCAGGCTGAAGCGGAGTTGATGAGCAAGCTGCACAAGAACTGAGTGTTGCGATCAGGCTGAAATCGCTTTCGTCGGAACGCCGCCCGGAGCAAGCCCGCTCCCACACTGGATCAATGTCGTACACAAAATTTGTGTCACAGAAGACCAAATGTGGGAGCGGGCTTGCTCGCGAAGGCGTCTTGGAATGCGCAGCAATCTTCCCCGCGATCCGACTCATTCCTCTCTATCTTCAGACAGGGATTACGCTGTCGTAGTCTCCTGCCTATAACATTCTCAGATCCCACCGTCTTGTGATCGCAAACAGCGATCAGTAGTTTGATCTGCTCAAACATACACAGTGCCAGGAAGGCTTATGATCGACATTTTGCGTGGTACACCGCTGTGGGTTTATGCGGTGTTTTTTATTCTGAGCTACTACGGTGTCAGCGCCTGTTTCAGGAGCCACGTATCGAAAAGGTCATTGCAGATATCGCCCGTGATATTCGTGGCGTTGTCCCTCGCATCGCTCAATCCCTCCCAGGAAATTGCAATCCAGCTTTCAGTCTATACATTGGGATTGCTTGCGGGGTGGTTGCTGGCACTGCGTTTTTTCTCGTACAACAATGTGCAGTGCGAGGGGCAACATCTGGTTCTACCCGGTACGATCAAGGTACTGATTGTGTATTGGGGCTTTTTTGCCTGGCGTTATTACGAAGGTTACCAGGCGGCCATGTACCCGGAACTGGCCAATGAAATGTCGGCGGTCGCGGGGGCGGCGCTGGGGGCAGGGCTCATCAATGGTTTGATTGTTGGTCGCAGTTTCAAGCTATTGCGTTTTTTCAGGTTTGAACACGTGACGCCTCGGAGTTGATGAGCAAGTTGCGCAAGAACTGAGTTTTACAGTTTCTTGAGATTGCTATCGCGAGCAAGCTCGCTCCCACAGTAGTTGTATCTCGTACACAAAATACGTGTTCACTGAAGATCAAATGTGGGAGCGAGCTTGCTCGCGATGGCGGCCTTGAAAACTCAGTAGTCTTCCCCGCGTTCGGTAACATCCTTCTCCACCATCAGCGCATCCGGTTCCTGCCCCGCCGGAAACTTCCCCTTCAAATTCCACGCAAACGCAATGATCTCGGCAATCGTCAGATAGAGTTCCTGCGGAATGCTGTCCCCCAACTCCATCCTCGCCAGCAGCCTCACCAGCTCTGCGTTTTCGTAGATTGGCACTTCGCAGTCGCGGGCAATGCGCAGGATTTCTTCCGCCAGCGCTTCGTCGCCCTTGGCGGTGAGGGTGGGGGCGTGGGTGCCGTCGTATTTGAGGGCGATGGCCTGGCGTGGGGCGTTGGGGTTTTTCATGCGGTTTCGTCGACCCAGCGTTGTTCGAGGCGGGTTTGCGGGCCTTGGGGTGGTGTGCCGAGGTGGCAATCGAGGTCGCCGACGTTCAGGCCGGCGGACAGCAAGCGGTCACGCAGCCCGCTCAGGTTGCTTTCAATCAGGCTGGCGGTGTAAGGCCGTTCTGCCCAGAGCTGGCTGGAGAGGCTGCCCTTGATCAGTTGCGCCTGGATTTGCAGCGGCCCTAAAGGCTCCATGGCGAAGGCCAGTTCCACACGCCACAGCTGTTGTTTGGGGTCGCGTTCTTCGCGACGTTCCTTGGGCTGTTCTTTTTCGGGTGAGTCTTCACGCTGGAACTTGACCTGCAAGGGCACGATGTCCTGCATGTTGCGCATCGGGATTTCCAGTTGCCAGGTGCTCATCAGCCGTCCGTCGGCAGTTACGCCGGTTTGTTCCAGGCTCGACAGTTGATGGCTTTGCAGGCGTGAAACCGCGGCGGCGGCCAGGCGCAGCAGGTGTTCGAGGTCGTTTTCGCCGTCGGCGCCTTGCAACTGGCGTTCGGGCAGCGGGAAGCCGGTCGGCGACGGCTTGGCACTGACCTGGCCGAGCATGCCCAAAGCATTGCGGACAAAGTTCGGCATGGCCTGGGCCAGGGTGTTGGCGGCGATGATCGCGCCGAGGCTGGTGTTGGCCGGCAAGCCCTGACTCAACTGCGCAACCAGTTTGAGCAGGTCGCCTTTCATGTCCGGCGCGAGCGTCGGGTTTTGCCCGGTGAGCAGTTTGCTTTCGAGAAACACACCGCTGCTGGCCAGGGCCTGGGCCAGGCCCTTGGGGGTGCTCAACTGTTGAACATCCGGCAGGCCAGCGAGCAACCGGGCAGCGGCGCTGCGCAATTCAACGGATGTCTGGTCCGAGGGCGCAAGGTTCTGCAGGCGCTTGAGCAAGCCATCCAGCGATCCCTGGCGGCTTTGCTGGTCGACCAGTTGCCGGGTCACCGCCAGTTGTTCCTGTCGGTTGCCCAGGGGCACGAATTTCACGGTCTGGGCGTCTTGCACCTGCGCGCTCAACAAGGTGCCAATGCGCAGGGGCCGGGGGCTGTCGATGCTCAGGGTGCTGCCGTTCAGTGCGGTGTTGAGCAGGCCCACCATCGAGCGAAACACCATGGGCTGGCCGGGCACCTGGGGCAGCACTTGCGAGGTCAGCACCTTGCCCTGCAGCAGGGTGCCAACGGGCAGTTGCGCGGTGTCGAGGCGGGTGAGGGTGGTGACGTTGGAGGCAATGGCCTGTTGTACCGTCACGGCCAGGTTGCCGGCCGAGGGCTGGCTGACGACCAGCGTGGTGCCCTGGGCCAGCGGTTGATTACTGGTGGTCTGGACCGTGGTCTGGCGGCCGCTGTCGAGGGTGACCTTGAGCAGCATCTGGAAAGTCTGGTCCGCCTGCTTGAGCGACAACACTTCGGCCTGGGCGGTTTGACCGACGCTGATCAGCCCCTCCACCGGCGTCAGCAACTTGAGCAACTCACCGCTGACCACCTGCGGGCGCGAAGTCGCCGGGAGGGTTTGCGGTAGCGGGAGGATGTTCATTTCGCCTGTCATACGCGGTCACAACCTGAGGAAAATGCACTCTTTAGAGTAAGGCATGGCATGTATAATGCCGCGCCGTTGTATCCAAAAATGGCGAAAACTTTGCAATTGTTTGACGCAGCTCTCTAGAACAAGACGTCATTGCATCTATGCTGCATCTCTTTAACGGCCGCGCCAGAGCCGACTTGAACCGTATAAGGCCCGTGATCCCTTGACCAGTCCTGTCCTGCAAACCGTTGCCCTTGCCTGTGAGCGAGACCTTCGGCTGCTCTTCGAAAATCTCGATTTGAGACTGGCCAGTGGCGAAATGATGCAAATCAGCGGCCCCAACGGCAGTGGCAAGACCAGCCTGTTGCGCCTGCTCTCGGGGCTGATGCAGCCGACCGCCGGTCAGGTGCTGCTCAACGGCCAGCCGCTGAACGAACAACGCGGTGAGCTGGCGCGCAACCTGCTGTGGATCGGCCACGCTGCCGGGATCAAGGATTTGCTGACGCCGGAAGAGAACCTGAGCTGGCTGTGCGCCTTGCATCATCCGGCGACCCACGAGGCGATCTGGCAGGCGCTGGCCGCGGTCGGCCTGCGTGGTTTCGAGGATGTGCCTTGTCACACCCTGTCTGCCGGTCAGCAGCGACGCGTCGCCCTGGCGCGCCTTTACCTGGACAGTCCGCCGCTGTGGATCCTCGATGAACCCTTTACCGCCCTCGACAAGCAGGGCGTGGCACAGCTTGAATCTCATCTGGCCGGCCACTGCGAACGCGGCGGCATGGTGGTGTTGACCACCCACCACACGCTGAGCCGGATGCCGGCCGGTTATCGAGACATTGATCTGGGGAGCTGGGCCGTATGAGTGTTTTCGGCCTGCTGGTCGCCCGTGAGGCCCGTCTGCTGTTTCGCCGTCCGGCGGAACTGGCCAATCCGCTGGTGTTCTTCGCCATTGTCGTTTCGCTGTTCCCGCTGGCGGTCGGACCTGAGTCTCAATTGTTGCAAACCTTGTCTCCGGGACTGGTCTGGGTCGCGGCGCTTTTATCGGTTTTGCTCTCGCTGGACGGGCTTTTCCGCAGTGATTTCGAGGATGGATCCCTCGAACAGTGGGTCCTTTCGCCGCACCCCATGGCTCTTCTGGTTTTGGCCAAGGTGCTGGCACACTGGGCTTTTTCCGGCCTGGCACTGGTTTTGCTCGCGCCTTTGCTGGCGCTGATGCTCGGTTTGCCTGCCGCCTGTCTGCCAGTGTTGCTGCTTTCGTTGCTGCTCGGTACACCGGTACTGAGCCTGCTCGGTGCAGTGGGCGCGGCGCTGACGGTGGGCTTGAAACGCGGTGGCCTGCTGCTGGCACTGCTGATTCTGCCGTTGTACATCCCGGTGTTGATCCTCGGCAGTGGCGCCTTGCAGGCTGCCTTGCAGGGAATGCCGGCGACCGGTTATCTCCTGTGGCTTGGCAGCCTGACCGCCCTGGCGATAACCCTGACACCTTTTGCAATAGCTGCTGGCCTGAAGATCAGCGTCGGCGAATAATAACGAGGCCTGGTCATTTTTTGATCACTTCTTTTGACGGAAGGCAGGCCCTGGCTCTTCACAGTAAAGAGCAACCGTGATGGAAACAGTATGAACTGGACGTGGTTTCACAAGCTTGGCTCGCCCAAATGGTTTTACGGTATCAGCGGCAAACTGCTGCCCTGGCTGAGCGTCGCGGCGTTGCTGCTGATCGGTGTTGGCGTGGTCTGGGGCCTGGCTTTTGCGCCGCCGGACTACCAGCAGGGCAACAGCTTCCGCATCATCTATATCCACGTCCCGGCCGCCATGCTGGCCCAGTCCATCTATGTGATGCTGGCGGTGTGCGGCATCGTCAGCCTCGTGTGGAAGATGAAACTGGCCGACGTCGCCCTGCAATGCGCGGCGCCCATCGGTGCGTGGATGACCGCCGTGGCGCTGGTCACCGGGGCGATCTGGGGCAAGCCGACCTGGGGCTCGTGGTGGGTCTGGGATGCACGCCTGACGTCCATGCTTATCCTGCTGTTCCTGTACTTCGGTCTCATTGCGCTGGGCAACGCGATCAGCAATCGTGACAGCGCGGCCAAGGCTTGCGCGGTGCTGGCGATCGTCGGCGTGATCAACATCCCGATCATCAAATACTCGGTGGAGTGGTGGAACACCCTGCACCAGGGCGCGACCTTCACCCTCACCGAAAAGCCGGCGATGCCCGCCGAGATGTGGCTGCCATTGCTGCTGACGGCGTTGGGTTTCTACTGTTTCTTCGGCGCGGTCCTGCTGCTGCGCATGCGTCTTGAAGTGCTCAAGCGCGAAGCCCGCGCCAGTTGGGTCAAAGCCGAAGTGGAAAACAGCCTGGAGGTCGCTCGATGAGTTTTGCTTCATTCGGCGACTTCATCGCCATGGGTCATCATGGCCTGTATGTCTGGTCAGCCTATGGCATCTGCCTGGCGGTACTGACCCTCAACGTGGCGGTGCCGATCCTGGCCCGCAAGCGGTATCTGCAACAAGAGGCGCGTCGTCTGCGCCGGGAGAACGGCAAGTGAATCCGCTGCGCAAAAAGCGTCTTATCATCATTCTCGCGATCCTGGTCGGGGTCGGCGCTGCCGTCGGCCTGGCCCTGAGTGCCCTGCAGCAGAACATCAACCTGTTTTACACGCCGACCCAGATCGCCAACGGCGAAGCCCCGCAGGACACGCGTATCCGTGCCGGCGGCATGGTCGAGGCCGGCTCCTTGCAGCGCTCCGGCGACTCGCTGGACGTGAAGTTCGTGGTCACCGACTTCAACAAATCCGTGACCATCACTTATCGCGGCATCCTGCCGGACCTGTTCCGCGAAGGGCAGGGCATCGTCGCCTTGGGCAAGCTCAATGCCGATGGCGTGGTGGTGGCCGATGAGGTGCTGGCCAAGCACGATGAGAAGTACATGCCGCCAGAAGTGACCAAGGCCCTGAAAGACAGCGGCCAGTCGGCACCCACTCCCGTGAAAGAGGGCTAACTGATGACAGCTGGAATCTTCATTCCCGAGTTGGGCCACCTGGCCATGATCCTGGCGCTGTGTTTCGCGCTGGTTCAGGCCGTGGTGCCATTGGTCGGTGCCTGGCGCGGTGACCGCTTCTGGATGAGCCTGGCCCAGCCGGCCGCGTGGGGGCAGTTTGCATTCTTGCTGTTCGCCTTCGGTTGCCTGACCTACGCCTTCATGGTCGACGACTTCTCCGTGGCTTATGTGGCCAACAACTCCAACAGCGCCTTGCCGTGGTACTACAAATTCAGCGCCGTGTGGGGTGCCCACGAAGGCTCCCTGTTGTTGTGGGCCTTGATTCTCGGCGGCTGGACCTTCGCGGTGTCGGTGTTTTCCCGGCAGTTGCCGCAGGTCATGCTGGCCCGCGTGCTGGCGGTGATGGGCATGATCAGCACCGGTTTCCTGCTGTTCCTGATCATGACCTCGAACCCGTTCAAGCGCATCCTGCCGCAAATGCCCACTGACGGCGCCGACCTCAACCCGCTGCTGCAAGACATCGGCCTGATCGTTCACCCGCCGATGCTGTACATGGGCTACGTCGGTTTCTCGGTGGCCTTCGCCTTCGCCATCGCCGCGCTGATGGGCGGTCGCCTGGATGCCGCGTGGGCGCGCTGGTCGCGTCCGTGGACCATCGTGGCCTGGGCGTTCCTCGGCATCGGCATCACCCTCGGTTCGTGGTGGGCGTACTACGAACTCGGCTGGGGCGGCTGGTGGTTCTGGGACCCGGTGGAAAACGCCTCGTTCATGCCATGGCTGGTGGGCACCGCGCTGATCCACTCGTTGGCGGTCACGGAAAAACGTGGCGTGTTCAAGAGCTGGACCGTGTTGCTGGCCATCGCCGCATTCTCCTTGAGTCTGCTGGGTACCTTCCTCGTGCGTTCCGGCGTGCTGACATCGGTGCACGCCTTTGCCTCCGATCCGGAGCGCGGGGTGTTCATCCTGATTTTCCTGCTGTTCGTGGTCGGTGGTTCGCTGACGCTGTTCGCCCTGCGCGCGCCGGTGGTCAAGAGCCAGGTGGGCTTCAACCTCTGGTCCCGGGAAACCCTGTTGCTGGGCAACAACCTGGTACTGGTGGTGGCCGCGTCGATGATCCTGCTCGGCACCTTGTATCCGCTGATTCTGGACGCCATGACCGGCGCCAAGCTGTCGGTCGGCCCGCCGTACTTCAACGCGCTGTTCATTCCGTTGATGGCATTGCTGATGGTGGTGATGGCGGTCGGCGTGATCGTGCGCTGGAAAGACACCCCGGTGAAATGGCTGGTGAGCATGCTCACCCCGGTCCTGCTCGGCAGCGCTGCGCTGGCGGTAGTGGCCGGCGTCGCCTATGGCGATTTCAACTGGGCCGTGCTCGCGACCTTCATGCTAGCCGCCTGGGTGTTGCTGGCCGGCGTGCGTGACATCTTCGACAAGACTCGCCACAAAGGCCTGATCAAAGGTTTGCCGACCCTGACCCGCAGCTACTGGGGCATGCAGGTCGCGCACCTGGGTATTGCCGTGTGTGCGCTGGGTGTCGTGCTGTCGAGCCAGAACAGTGCCGAGCGCGACCTGCGCCTGGCGCCGGGCGAATCCATGGACCTGGGCGGCTATCAGTTCGTCTTCGAAGGCGCCAAACACTTCGAAGGCCCGAACTTCACTTCCGACAAGGGCACCGTGCGGGTGATCAAGGGCGGCAAGGAAATCAGCGTGCTGCACCCGGAAAAACGCCTTTATACCGTGCAGAACTCGGTGATGACCGAAGCGGGCATCGACGCCGGTTTCACCCGCGACCTTTATGTCGCCCTCGGTGAACCACTGGGTAACGGTGCCTGGGCCGTGCGCGTGCACGTCAAGCCGTTCGTGCGCTGGATCTGGTTTGGTGGTTTGCTGACCGGCTTCGGCGGGTTGCTGGCGGCGCTGGATCGGCGTTATCGGGTCAAGGTCAAAAGCCGCGTGCGTGAAGCACTGGGCATGTCGGGAGCCACTGCATGAAGCGTTGGTTGATGTTGTTGCCACTGGCGATTTTTCTGGTGGTCGCTGTATTCCTTTACCGTGGGTTGTACCTGGATCCGGCCGAGCTGCCTTCGGCCATGATCAACAAGCCGTTCCCGGAGTTTTCCCTGCCGTCGGTGCAGGGCGACAAGACCCTGACCCGCGCTGACATTCTGGGCAAGCCGGCGCTGGTCAACGTCTGGGGCACCTGGTGTATTTCCTGCCGGGTCGAGCACCCGGTGTTGAACAAGCTGGCCCAGCAGGGCGTGGTGATCTACGGCATCAACTACAAGGACGTCAATGCCGACGCCTTGAAGTGGCTGAAAGACTTCCACAACCCGTATGCGCTGGACATTCGTGACGACGAAGGCTCGCTGGGCCTGAACCTCGGCGTGTACGGCGCACCGGAAACCTTCTTCATCGATGCCAGGGGCATCATCCGTGACAAGTTCGTCGGCGTGATCGACGAGCAGGTCTGGCGTGAAAAACTGGCGGGCAAGTACCAGGCGCTGGTCGACGAGGCCAAGCCATGAAGCGCTGGATCGCTGCCGTTGTCCTGGGCCTGAGCCTGGCGAGTGTGGCCCACGCGGCCATCGACACCTACGAGTTCGCCAAGGAAGGTGACCGCGAACGCTTTCGCGAGCTGACCAAGGAGCTGCGTTGCCCCAAGTGTCAGAACCAGGACATCGCCGATTCCAACGCACCGATTGCCGCCGACCTGCGCAAAGAGATTTTCCGCATGCTCGGCGAGGGCAAGGACAACCAGCAGATCATCGACTTCATGGTCGATCGCTACGGTGATTTCGTCCGCTACAAGCCTGCACTGAACGCCAAGACCGCCTTGCTCTGGTTCGGCCCCGCCGGCCTGCTGCTGGGCGGTGTCGTGATCATCGCGGTGATCGTCCGCCGTCGTCGCGTGCAACGCGCCGGCACCCCGGGCTCGCTTTCTGCCGAGGAGCGCTCGCGCCTCGACCACCTGTTGGATAAAACCAAGAATGATTGATTTCTGGCTCGCTGCAGGTCTGCTGCTTCTGGTTGCCCTGAGTTTTCTGTTGATCCCGGTGCTGCGCAGCCGTCGCGCCCAGCGCGAAGAGGATCGTACCGCCCTGAACGTCGCGCTGTATCAGGAGCGTGTGGCTGAGTTGCAGACTCAGCAGGAAGAGGGCGTGCTCGATGCGGCGCAAATGGACGCCGGTCGCGCCGAAGCCGCCCGTGAATTGCTGGCGGACACCGAAGGCGCTGACGCGCCGCGGGTGTCGCGTCTGGGCAAACCCTTGCCCTTGCTGGCGGCCATTCTGGTGCCGGTGCTGGGCCTGGGCCTGTATCTGCATTTCGGTGCCAGCGACAAGGTCGAGCTGACCCGCGAATTTTCCCAGGCACCCCAGTCGATGGAAGAGATGACCCAGCGCCTGGAGCGTGCGGTCGCCGCTCAGCCGGATTCCGCTGAAGGCATGTACTTCCTCGGTCGTACCTACATGGCTCAGGATCGCCCGGCGGACGCGGCGAAGATGTTCGAACGCACCGTCAACCTGGCCGGTCGCCAGCCCGAGTTGCTCGGTCAATGGGCCCAGGCCCAGTACTTCGCCGATGGCAAGAAGTGGTCGGACAAGGTCCAGGCCCTGACCGACGAAGCGCTCAAGGCCGACCCGAAAGAAGTCACCAGCCTTGGCCTGCTGGGCATTGCCGCGTTCGAAAGCGAGCGTTATCAGGACGCCATCGATTACTGGAATCGGCTGTTGGCGCAGTTGCCGCCGGAAGATAAATCCCGCGAAGCGCTGCAAGGCGGGATTACCCGGGCCACGGAGAAGCTGGTGGCCAGTGGCGGCAAGGTTGCGCAAGCACCGGCAGCGAAGACCGCGGCGTTGCTCAAGGTCAGCGTCGACCTGGCAGCGGACCTCAAATCCAAGGTCCAGCCCGGCGACAGCGTGTTCATCTTCGCCCGTGCGATCTCCGGTCCTCCGGCCCCGCTGGCGGTCAAGCGCATGACCGTGGCCGACCTGCCGGTGACCGTCGAACTGGGCGATGCCGATGCAATGATGCCGCAATTGAAACTGTCGAACTTCCCTGAAGTCCAACTGGTTGCGCGCATTTCCCGTGCCGGCAAACCGACCGCCGGCGAATGGATAGGTCGCAGCCAACCCCTGGCCAGCAGCACCACCGCGCCGCAAACACTGACCATCGACAGCCCGGATAAATAACAGGAAGCGCCACCATGACCGCCATTGCTCGTATTGCCCTGCTCAGCGCTGTTTTGGGGTTAAGCGCTTGTGCGGTCCAGCCACCAACGGAACATCAGGCACCAACACCGTTCCCGCCGTCGCAGCCGAGCCCCACGCCATCGACGTCGCCCGTACCGAGCAAACCGACCGTCCCGGCCAAACCCTCCAAGCCGTTGCCGCGCACCTCTGCCAGCTTCGCGCCACCACCGGGGGGCAATAGCCATTGGGATCCGAAGCTTGGGGTGTATGTGCTGGATGACCAGCCCAATACCTTTTATCGCCAGCGTACCTATTACCGCTGGGATAGCGGCTGGAGTAGGTCGATCAGTCCGAACGGGCCGTGGGAAGATACTGACATCCACGGTGTACCGGGTGGCCTGGGACGGAAATTCGGGCAGTAATGCAAAAAAAGGCGACCATCGGGGGCGCCTTTTTTGTGGGCGTTGAAGTTGTGCTTTCACGGCAGGAGTATGTTGATGGGCGCACCGAACATCGTGCGCGGCCGGTCGCACTCGGGTAACGTGGCCGCCGCAGAGCTGGCCGCCGGGCTGAACGATCATGGCGAGATTGCGACGGGCCTGCGGGCCGAACTGCTGCAGGCACGCAGTCAGGACGGTTTGCCGGTGGTCCAACAAGTGTGGTGACAAGCGAAGAGGGGGTTTTGATGGCAGGCAGGTTGATCTATCTCATCGGGCCTTCAGGTTCGGGCAAGGACAGCCTGCTGGATGCCGCGCGAACGCGGTTGGCCGAACGCGGCTGCCGTATCGTGCGCCGGATCATTACCCGCTCGGCCGAAGCCGTGGGCGAGGCGGCGCTGGGCGTCAGTGCCCAGCAATTCGCCGACATGGAAGCCCGGGACGCGTTTGCCCTGAGCTGGCACGCCAATGGGTTGTCCTATGGCATCCCACGGGAAATCGACGATTGGCTGGCCGCTGGCCAGGACGTACTGGTCAATGGCTCGCGGGGGCATTTGCAGAATACGCACCTGCGCTATCCGGATGTGTTGGTGTTGTTGCTGAGCGTGGACCAGGCGGTGCTGCGTGAACGACTGCTCAAGCGCGGGCGTGAATCGGTTAGCGAGATCGATCAGCGCCTGGCACGCAATGCCCGATTCAACGAGCGGCTGCTGGCGGAAGATTCTGCCGTGCACCTGCTCGACAACTCCGGGCCGCTGGAGCTTACGGTCGAACGCTTGCTGGCCTGCATTGACGAGCAAGCTCCTCGCGCCTGACGTTGCCGGGCACCGGTGATGCCCGGCAAGTGCCAGCCTGCGATCTGTTGATTTTGATTCAACGGTTTTTACCCCGCCAACAACCCCTGCACATACTCCACAAACGCCCGAGCCTTGGCACTGGCCATTCTCCCAGTGGGGAACACCGCCCACAGGTCCAGGTTCGGCAGTGCCCAGTCCTTCATCACTTCCCGGACCGAGCCGTCGGCCAGTTCCGGTGCGAACATCCATTGCGAAGCCATCGTCAGCCCTTGATGGGCCAGCACGGCTTCACGCAGGCCTTCGGCGGCATTGACGCGGATTCGGCCGCTGATGTTCACCGATTGCTCCTCGCCTGCCTTGTTGAATTGCCAACTGGCGCTGCCACCGAGGGTGTAGAGGATGGCCTGATGCTTGCGCAGGTCGGCGGGGCAGGTGGGCTCGCCGTGTTTTTCAAAGTAGGCGGGTGTGCCCAGTACCATGCGCCGGCATTCGGCGATCTTGCGGGCGGTCAGGCCCGAGTCGTTCAACACGCCCATGCGCAGGGCGATATCGACGCCTTCCTCCACCAGATTGACGTTGCGATCATCGAGCATCAGGTCGATGTCCAGCGCCGGGTTTTGCTCCAGGAAGGGCCCCAGGTGCGGAACGATGTGCAGCCGGCCGAAGGTGACAGGCGCGCAGATGCGCAGGTTGCCACTGAGCCCGTCGGCGCAGCCCCGTGCGGCATTATCGGCCTCGTCGGCTTCTTCGATGGCGCGCTTGGCCCGTTCGAAGAAGGCCAGCCCGGCTTCGGTGGGCGTGAGGCCCCGGGTCGAACGCAGCAACAGCCGCACCGCCAACCGCGATTCGAGTTGCGCGATGGTTTTCGATACGGCCGGCTGGCCGATATTCAAGCGCCGGGCCGCGGCGGAAAACGAACCGGTTTCCACCACGTAGACGAAGGTTTCCATTGAGCCGAGGCGGTCCATTGAGGGTCCTTGTGCAAACTCCGGAAGTTATCGGAAGCCTCCTGTGGGAGATTCTATGGTTGAGGGAAACCCCTCAACTGGCTTTTGGCTGATATTCGCTTTGCCCTTTCAGCAAGGCGAATAGCATCCAGCATCGCTTCAGGCGTTGAGTGTAATCGGGGTTGACCCCGGCATAACGGATCATCGTTGATCCTGGATAGGCACGGGCGCAACACAGGTGTGCGGTATGGCATTCGTTTTTTTGTGATTTACGCTGTCACCAACGAACCCTTTTGCGAAACACTCAAGAACCGCAGCAACGCCAACAGTGGAAACGCGCTGCCGACGATCACGATCCACAACCAGCCACCGTGCTCGTACACCGCGCTGGCCACCGAAGAGCCGAAGGCGCCGCCGATAAAGATGCTGGTCATGTACAGCGCATTCAGGCGGCTGCGGCTTTTGCCGTCGAGGGCGTAGACCGCGCGCTGGCCGAGGACCATGTTCATCTGCACGCAGAAGTCGAGCACCACGCCGGTCACCGCCAGGCCGATGACGCTGTAGGCCGGATGGATAAACGCCGGCATGAAACTCAGGCTGGCGAACAGCAGGGCCAGCAATGAGGCGATGCGGGTGTGGCCGGCATCGGCCAGGCGTCCGGCGATGGGGGCGGCGATGGCGCCGATGGCGCCCACCAGGGCGAAAATCGCGATCTCGCTTTGCGACAAACCGTGATTGCGCGCCAGCTCCAGGGGCACGGCGGTCCAGAACAGGCTGAAGGTGGCAAACATGCAGCCCTGGTAAAACGCCCGCTGACGCAGTACCGGTTGTTTGCGCAACAGCGTCCACAACGAGCCCAGCAACTGGCCGTAGGACGCGCTGTGATCAGGTTCACGCTTGGGAATGGTCACGGCCAGCACGATGCTGATGGCCGCCATCAACACCGCGGCTATCATGAACATCGCCCGCCAGCCCAAATGGTCGGCCACCACGCTGGACACCGGTCGGGCCAGCAGAATGCCGAGCAGCAATCCGCCCATGATCCCGCCTACCACACGGCCACGGGTTTCTTCCGGCGCCAGGTGTGCGGCCAGCGGAATCAGGACCTGCACCGACACCGAACTGAACCCCACCAACAGCGAAATCAGCAAGAACACGTTCGGCTGATCGGTAAACGCCGCCCCCAGCAGGCTGACAATCGCCACCAGGGTGGTGATGATCATCAACCGGCGGTTCTCCAGCAGATCCCCCAGCGGCACCAGGAAAAACAGCCCCAGCGCATAGCCGATCTGGGTCAGGGAGACGATCAGGCTGGCCATGGCGTTGCTCAGGCCGATGTCCGGGGCGATCAGGCCGATGATCGGTTGGGCGTAGTAGATGTTGGCGACAATCGCGCCGCAACAGAAGGCGAACAGCAGCACCATCCCTGGGGTCATTGTCGCGGTGCCGTGGGGCACCTGGGTCGCTGGGTTCATAACGGGTCTCGCTGTACGGAAAGGAATGCGCGCAGGCTAATAGGCTGACTGAAACGGCGGAAGTGGGATTGGAGTGATAACAGTCATTCCATTGCGCAATGACTGACGAACGCGTGTGTCGCCCGTCGAAGAGCCTTGCGTCAGAACGATGTAAGTGAATGATACATTCACTTACATCTTATTCGATGGCGTGCTTATGTTCTCTCTTCCTGTCTCACCACCGGAGGGTCGTCCCATGAAGGTGAAGTTTCGTCAGCTGATTCGTCGCGCTTGTGTCGTTACCTTGATCAGCGTCTTCGGCGTTGGCCTGGCCGATGCCGACGATGCTCCGGGCACGCGCATCGGGGTGCGCGGCGAGATCACCGGCGTCAGCGCGGACATTCTGAAAGTCCATGCCAACAGCGGTGAAAACGTGATGATCAACCTGACCAAGGACACCAAGGTCCGCGCCGTGACCCTGGCCAACATCGAAGACATCAAGCCTGGCAGCTACATCGGCTCGGCGGCTGTTCCCCAGGAGGATGGCACCCTCAAGGCCCTGGAGGTCCATGTCTTCCCTCCGGAGCTGGCCGGTAGTGGCGACGGTCATCGGCCGTTTGACCTGGTCAAGGGCAGCAGCATGACCAACGGCAGCGTCGGCGACCTGGTGGTGAGCAATGGCCGGGTGCTGACCGTCAACTACAAGGGCGGCCAACAGAGGATTCTGGTGCCCGAAGACGTACCCATCGTCAACCTGATACCGGCCGATCGCAGCCTGTTGAAGGTGGGTGTGAAGATCGTGACCTTTGTGACTCAGGGCGCTGATGGCACGCTCACGGCTCAATCCATTTCGGCGGGCAAGGATGGCGTGACGCCGCCGATGTAGCCGGCGCGTGGCAACCTGAGCTGAAAATGACCGCCACAAAAAAGGCGACCCGCACGGGTCGCCTTTTTCGTTAGCGTCCAGTCATCACTGACCGCTGTAGATCTGGTCGAAAACCCCGCCATCATTGAAGTGGGTCTTCTGCACGGTGCGCCAGTCGCCGAAGGTTTTCTCGACCGACAGGAAGTCCACTTTCGGGAAGCGGTCGGTGTACTTGGCCAGCACGGCCGGGTCGCGCGGGCGCAGGTAGTTCGCCGCGGCAATCTCCTGGCCTTCCGGTGACCACAGGTACTTCAGGTATTCCTCGGCCGCCGCACGGGTGCCTTTCTTGTCGACGGTCTTGTCGACCACCGACACCGGTGGCTCGGCTTCGGCGGAAACGCTTGGGTAGATGACTTCGAACTGATCGCGACCGAACTCGCGGGCAATCATTTCCGCTTCGTTCTCGAAGGTCACCAGCACATCGCCGATCTGGTTGGTCATGAAGGTGGTGGTGGCGGCACGGCCGCCGGTATCGAGTACTGGCGCTTGCTTGAACAGCTTGCCGACGAAGTCTTTGGCCTTGTTCTCGTCGCCGCCGTTTTTCAGCACGTAGCCCCAGGCCGAGAGGTAGGTGTAGCGACCGTTACCGGAGGTTTTCGGGTTCGGGACGATAACCTGGACGCCGTCCTTGAGCAGGTCGGGCCAGTCTTTCAGGGCTTTCGGGTTGCCCTTGCGCACAATGAACACGGTGGCCGAGGTGAACGGTGCGCTGTTGTTCGGCAGGCGTGTGACCCAGTTTTCCGGGACCAGTTTGCCGTTGTCCGCCAGGGCGTTGATGTCGGTGGCCATGTTCATGGTGATGACATCGGCCGGCAAACCGTCGATGACCGAACGCGCCTGTTTGCTGGAGCCGCCGAAGGACATCTGCAGGACGATGTTTTCGTTGTGCTCGGCTTGCCAGTGTTTCTGGAACGCAGTGTTGTAGTCCTTGTAGAAATCTCGCATCACGTCGTAGGAAACGTTGAGCAGGGTCGGTGCAGCCTGGGCGATGTTGCCCAGGGCCAGGCCAGCGGCGAGAAGCGAGGCGCCAAAGAGTTTTTTCACTGCGAATTCCTTTTGATGTAGGAGCTGCCGCAGGCTGCGATCCTTTGGCTTTGATTTTCAAGATCAAAAGATCGCAGCCTACGGCAGCTCCTACGGGTTATTTATTAGTTATCAACGATGTGTCGACTATAGCCGGGCTCATATAGTCCTTTAAAGATTAAAAAGCTCTTTGCTTATTCCAGTTTTTTGAACAGTGCATTGCCACAACGGGAGCAGAAAGACGCCTCGGGTTCATGGCTGTCTTTGGCGCACACCGGGCAGTCGCGATGCAACTGGCCGCCACGCATGGCCGTGGCCAGTTCGGCGGTGAAGATCCCGGTGGGCACGGCGATGATCGAGTAACCGGTGATCATCACCATCGATGAAATGACCTGGCCCAGTGCGGTCTTGGGCACGATGTCGCCGTAACCGACGGTGGTCAAGGTCACGATAGCCCAGTAAATGCCCTTGGGAATGCTGGTGAAGCCATGTTGCGGGCCTTCGACCACATACATCAGGGTGCCGAACACGATGACCAGTGTGCAGACGCTGAGCAGGAACACGAGGATTTTCTGCTTGCTGCCACGCAGGGCATCAAGCAGGTAGTGGGCTTGCTTGAGGTACGGGCCGAGCTTGAGCACGCGGAAGATCCGCAGCATCCGGATCACCCGGATGATCAGCAGGTACTGGGCATCGCTGTAGTACAGCGCGAGGATGCCGGGCACGATGGCCAGCAGGTCCACCAGTCCATAGAAACTGAAGGCATAGCGCAGGGGCTTGGGTGAGCAGTACAGGCGCAGGATGTACTCGCCGAGGAAGATCACCGTGAAGCCCCACTCGATGTACGCAAGCACGCTGGCGTAGTTCTGGTGGACGTCATCGATGCTGTCCAGGATCACCACCACCAGGCTGGCGAGGATGATCAGCAGCAAGGTGGAGTCGAAGCGTCGACCGGCAACGGTGTCGGTCTGGAAAATAATCACGTACAGGCGGTTACGCCACGTGTCGTTGCTGTTCATGCACATCGCCTTGGCCGCAAATCAGCGCAGCCTAGGTTGATTCTCCCCGGGAGCGCAAGGCGCGCTTTCGACCGTGGCTTTGCCGAGCATTTGAACAACGCTGCGAATCAGCCAGCCGGCAAGAATGAACGGCGCGGTCAGCGTAGGCAGACCGATGGCGGCAAACACCGGCGTCAGCAACAGCGCCAGGCCGATGCCAAGCAGCGGCAGCCACGGTTGGCGACGCCGGGAGCTGAAGGCGAGGGCGGCCAGCACGGCGTTATAGCCACCGAGGCCGAGCAGTGCGGTATAGAAATCGTGGTTCAGCAGGCTCCAGCCCATACCAGCGACCGAGGCCAACAATGCCCAGCAGAATGCGCGGCGATCAGCGATCAGCAAACCGGCGGCAATCATCGCACCCGCCAGCGGATGACCGAGGAACATCACCTGACCAATGCCTTTGAGTGGCGCGGCAAGCATGTTCAGGGTGCTGACTTCGATCAAATGCGGCTCAGTCGAGGGCGTGGCGAAGCACAGCAGCAACCAGCCGAGCCCGACGAAGGGCGCGGTGTAGGCCGGCAGGCATTGGCTGAACCGGACGCGCTTGAGCCACTGTTGGGTGACCATCGCGCTCAGGCCACCGGCGGCCAGGATCAGTGGCGGCATCATCGCCGACCAGGGGAAATACAGGCTCAGTAACAGTCCGAGCAGGACGCCGTTGTAGCTGAACAACCCGGCCTGGCGATCAGCCTTGGCATAGTTGCGGCGTTGCGCGGTGAGCAGCCCGGCGACACCACCGAGCAAGGCGCCGCCAAGCAAGGCGGGCGCAGTAAACAGGATGGCCAGGACGCACAGCAGGCCGCACAGCGGATTGCGCTGGAGAAAGATCTGGCTGAAGCCGTTGAGCAATGCTTCGGCCCAGTCGGGGCAGTGGGTGTTGAAGTGAATGGCAGGCATTTTGAAATCTAGGGCAGTGGAAAATCAAAGGTGTTGCACAAACTCTGTGGCGAGGGAGCTTGCTCCCGCTGGGTCGCGAAGCGACCCCAACTCCGGTGAATGCGGTTTCTCTGTGGAACCCGTCATGCCGAAAGACGACTGCTACGCAGCCGAGCGGGACGATGCGGCGATCCGACAAGCTCCCTCGCCACAAAAAGCGTTCGTTAGATCAATGTCTCGATGCGCAAAGAGTTAGTCGACCCCGGCTGGCCAAACGGCACACCTGCGGTGATCAACAGCGTGTCGCCACGCTGCGCCATGCCCTGGGCCTGGGCAATTTCCAGTGCCGTCGAGCAGACTTCATCGACCTGACGCAGACGATCGTTGACCACCGAGTGCACACCCCACGCCACGCTCAGGCGACGGGCGGTCTGTAGGTTCGGTGTCAGGTTGAGGATCGGCACCGTCGGCCGCTCCCGCGCCGCACGCAGGCTCGATGCGCCGGACTCGCTGTAGTTCACCAGCACTGCCACCGGCAGCACGTTGCTGATACGGCGAATGGCGCAGCTGATCGCGTCGGAAACAGTCGCCTCGGCTTTCGGTCGGCTGACGTCGAGTTGAGTCTGGTAGTCCGGACCGTTTTCCACCTGGCGGATGATCTTGCTCATCATCTGCACGGCTTCGAGCGGGTATTCGCCGGACGCGGTTTCCGCCGACAGCATCACCGCGTCCGCCCCTTCGGCCACCGCGTTGGCGACATCGGTGACTTCGGCGCGGGTTGGCGCCGGTGAGAAGCGCATCGACTCCAGCATCTGGGTCGCCACCACCACCGGTTTGCCGAGTTGGCGGCAGGTGCTGATGATGTTCTTCTGGATCTGCGGCACGCTTTCGGCCGGCACTTCTACGCCCAGGTCACCCCGGGCGACCATGATCGCGTCGCTCAATTCGGCGATCTCGCGCAGTTGTTCGACGGCCGAGGGCTTCTCGATCTTGGCCATCAGGAACGCCTTGTCGCCGATCAGGGAGCGAGCTTCGCGGATGTCATCGGGACGTTGTACGAACGACAGCGCCACCCAGTCCACGCCCAGTTCCAGGCCGAAGGTCAAGTCGCGGCGATCCTTGGCGGTCAGCGGGCTCAGGTCGAGCACCGCTTGCGGTACGTTCACGCCTTTGCGGTCCGACAGTTCGCCGCCATTGAGCACTGTGGTGTCGATGGCGTCGGCGTACTTTGTCACGACCCGCAGACGCAGCTTGCCGTCGTCCAGCAGCAGGTCCATGCCCGGTTCCAGCGCGGCGATGATTTCCGGGTGGGGCAGGTTGACCCGGCGCTCATCGCCCGGCGTGGTATCGAGGTCCAGGCGCAAGGCCTGGCCGCGCACCAGTTGCACCTTGCCGTCGGCGAACTTGCCGACCCGCAGTTTCGGGCCTTGCAGGTCCATCAGGATGCCCAATGGATAATTGAGCTGGCGCTCGACTTCACGAATCCACTGGAAACGCTGGGCGTGGTCGGCATGATCGCCATGGCTGAAGTTCAGGCGGAAGATGTTGACCCCGGCCAGCACCAGTTCACGGATGGCGTCGATGCCGTCGGTGGCCGGGCCGAGCGTGGCGAGGATTTTGACCTTTTTATCAGGCGTCATGTTTAGTGCTCTCAAGGATCAGAATGGCGCGGAAGTCGTTGACGTTGGTACGGGTCGGTTCGGTGACGATCAGAGCGTCCAGCGCCTCGAAGTAGCCGTAGCCGTTGTTGTTGTCCAACTCGTCGCTGGCGCTCAGGCCCAGGGCGGCAGCACGGGCGTAACTGTCCGGGGTCATGATCGCGCCGGCGTTGTCTTCGGAGCCGTCGATACCGTCGGTGTCACCGGCCAGTGCATAGACGCCGGGCAGGCCCTTGAGGCTGTCGGTCAGGCTCAGCAGGAATTCGGCATTGCGCCCGCCACGGCCATTGCCGCGCACGGTCACGGTGGTTTCTCCGCCGGAAAGAATCACGCAGGGCGCCGCCAGCGGCTGGCCGTGCAGGACGATTTGTCGGGCGATGCCGGCGTGGACTTTCGCCACCTCGCGGGATTCGCCTTCGAGGTCGCCGAGGATCAGCGGGCTGAACCCGGCCTGACGGCATTTCACCGCCGCCGCTTCAAGGGATTGCTGCGGGCGGGCGATCAACTGGAAATGATTGCGGGCCAGGCTCGGGTCACCGGGTTTGACGGTTTCCGACTCGGGGCTTTGCAGCCAGGTGCGCACCGAAGCCGGAACCTCGATGGCGTAGCGCTTGAGAATGGCCAGCGCTTCGGCCGACGTGCTCGGGTCGGCTACGGTAGGGCCGGAGGCGATGACCGTTGCGAGGTCGCCCGGTACATCGGAAATCGCATAGGTATAAACAGTGGCAGGCCAGCAGGCTTTGCCCAGGCGACCGCCCTTGATCGCCGAGAGGTGCTTGCGCACGCAGTTCATCTCGCCGATGGAGGCGCCGGATTTGAGCAGGGCTTTGTTGATCGACTGCTTGTCGGCCAGGGTGATGCCTTCGGCCGGCAGTGCCAGCAGGGCAGAGCCACCACCGGAGAGCAGGAAGATCACGCGGTCGGATTCGTTCAGGTCGCTGACCAGTTCCAGCACACGCTTGGCCACGGCCAGGCCAGCGGCATCTGGTACCGGATGCGCGGCTTCGACCACTTCGATTTTTTCGCAAGGCGCGCCGTGACCGTAACGGGTCACCACCAGGCCGCAGACTTCACCCTGCCAGCAGCGCTCGACCACTTGGGCCATGGCGGCTGCGGCTTTGCCGGCGCCAATGACGATCACGCGACCGCTGCGGTCGGCAGGCAGATGGGCTTCGAGGACTTGTTGCGGATGCGCCGCGTCGATGGCTGTGGCAAACAGCTCGCGCAGCAATTGTTGCGGATCGACCGACATGGCGGGCTCCCGGAATTCTTGTCATTTGAAGGAACGCAGCCTGGGCAAGCTCTGGGTGGAACACCCTTGCAACTGGATGAACCTGTTCCTGTAGGAGCTGCCGCAGGCTGCGATCTTTTAGCGGGTAGTGCGGTGGAGAGTCGGGCCTGAGGATCAAAAGATCGCAGCCTTCGGCAGCTCCTACTTGTCGCGAATCGAGAAGTTCGCCATGTGTTCCAGACCCTTGATCAGCGCCGAGTGGTCCCAGTTGCTGCCGCCGATGGCCGCGCAGGTGCTGAACACTTGCTGGGTGTTGGCGGTGTTCGGCAGGTTGATGTTCAGCTCCTTGGCGCCTTGCAGGGCCAGGTTCAGGTCCTTCTGGTGCAGGCTGATGCGGAAGCCTGGATCGAAGGTGCCCTTGATCATGCGCTCGCCGTGCACTTCGAGGATCTTCGAGGACGCGAAACCGCCCATCAGTGCTTCACGCACCTTGGCTGGATCGGCACCGTTTTTCGAAGCGAACAGCAGGGCTTCAGCTACGGCCTGGATGTTCAGGGCCACGATGATCTGGTTGGCCACCTTGGCGGTTTGACCGTCGCCGTTGCCACCGACCAGGGTGATGTTCTTGCCCATCGCCTGGAACAACGGCAGGGCGCGTTCGAAGGCGTCGGCATCGCCGCCGACCATGATGCTCAGGGTCGCAGCCTTGGCGCCGACTTCACCACCGGACACCGGAGCGTCGAGATATTGCGCGCCTTTTTCGTTGATCTTGGCCGCGAACGCCTTGGTGGCGGTCGGCGAGATCGAGCTCATGTCGATCACGACTTTGCCTTTGCCCACGCCGGCAGCGATGCCGTCGGCACGGAACAGCACGTCATCGACCTGCGGGGTATCCGGCACCATGACGATGATGAATTCGGCTTCCTGGGCAACTTCTTTCGGGTTCGCCAGGGCAACGGCGCCAGCGGCGACCAGGTCGGCAGGCGCAGGGTCGTGGTGGGCCGACAGGAACAGGCTGTGACCGGCTTTTTGCAGGTTCGCCGCCATTGGGTGGCCCATGATGCCGGTGCCGATAAATCCGATTTTAGCCATGAGAAAGTCCTCTTGTTTTTATAAACAGCCGTAGGAGCTGCCGCAGGCTGCGATCTTTTGATTTTGCTTTTGAAGGTCAAGATCAAAAGATCGCAGCCTTCGGCAGCTCCTACAGTGATAAATGTGTTTGATCAGATCGCGTTATGGGTCTTCAACCAGCCCAGGCCCGCTTCAGTGGTGGTCAGCGGCTTGTATTCGCAACCGACCCAGCCCTGGTAACCGATGCGGTCCAGGTGTTCGAACAGGAAGCGGTAGTTGATTTCACCGGTGCCTGGTTCGTTGCGCCCCGGGTTGTCCGCGAGCTGCACGTGGTTGATCTCGCCCAGGTGCGATTGCAGGGTGCGGGCCAGATCGCCTTCCATGATTTGCATGTGATAGATGTCGTATTGCAGGAACAGGTTGGCGCTGCCGACCTGCTCGCGAATCGACAGGGCTTGCGCCGTGTTGTTCAGGTAGAAACCCGGGATGTCACGGGTGTTGATCGCTTCCATCACCAGCTTGATACCCGCCGCTTGCAGCTTGTCGGCCGCGTACTTGAGGTTGGCGACGAAGGTTTTCTCCACGGTGGCATCGTCAAAGCCCTGCGGACGAATACCGGCCAGGCAGTTGACCTGGGTGTTGCCCAGCACTTGCGCGTAAGCGATGGCCAGGTCGACACCGGCACGGAACTCTTCGACCCGGTCCGGCAGGCACGCGATACCGCGCTCGCCCTTGGCCCAGTCACCGGCCGGCAGGTTGAACAGCACTTGGGTCAGACCGTGTGCGTCGAGCTGGGCCTTGATTTCGGCGGAGCTGAAGTCGTACGGGAACAGGTATTCGACACCACTGAAGCCGGCCTTGGCGGCCGCTTCGAAACGGGCGAGAAAGTCCTGTTCGGTGAACAGCATGGACAGGTTGGCTGCGAAACGCGGCATGGTGGTCTCCTGTATGTGTTTGATGTCCTCTGTGGGCGCGGGCTTGCTCGCGAAGGCGGTGGTTCAGTCAACATTGATGTCGACTGACACTCCCTCTTCGCGGGCAAGCCCGCTCCCACAGGGGGAGCGGTCAGCAGTTAATCGAGCAACGAAATCGCAGTCGGTGCGTCGTCGCCGACCAGCGCCAGGTCTTCGAATTCGTTGACGGCGTTGATCTCGGTACCCATGGAAATGTTGGTCACGCGCTCCAGGATGATCTCGACGATCACCGGAACCTTGAACTCTTCGATCAGCTCCTGGGCCTTGCGCAGGGCAGGCTGGATCTGGGACGGTTCGAATACGCGCAGGGCCTTGCAGCCGAGGCCTTCGGCAACTGCGACGTGGTCGACACCGTAGCCGTTGAGTTCCGGCGCGTTCAGGTTGTCGAAGGACAGCTGCACGCAGTAGTCCATGTCGAAACCGCGCTGCGCCTGACGGATCAGGCCCAGGTACGAGTTGTTCACCACAACATGGATGTACGGCAGCTTGAACTGCGCGCCCACCGCCAATTCCTCGATCATGAACTGGAAGTCATAGTCCCCCGACAGGGCCACGACTTTACGGTTCGGATCGGCCTTGACCACGCCCAGCGCTGCCGGAATGGTCCAGCCCAACGGGCCTGCCTGGCCGCAGTTGATCCAGTGGCGCGGCTTGTAGACGTGCAAGAACTGCGCGCCGGCAATCTGCGACAGACCGATGGTGCTGACGTAGCAGGTGTCTTTGCCGAACACCTGGTTCATTTCTTCGTAGACGCGTTGCGGCTTGACCGGAACGTTGTCGAAGTGAGTCTTGCGCTGCAGGCTGGCTTTACGCTGCTGGCAGTCTTGCAGCCAGGCGCTGCGGTTCTTCAGCTTGCCGGCGGCTTGCCATTCGCGAGCGACTTCGATGAACACGGTCAGCGCGGCAGCGGCGTCGGAAACGATGCCCAGGTCCGGGGTGAACACGCGGCCGATCTGGGTCGGTTCGATATCAACGTGAATGAACTTGCGGCCTTCGGTGTAGACGTCGACGGAACCGGTGTGACGGTTGGCCCAACGGTTACCCACGCCCAGAACCACGTCGGATTTCAGCATGGTTGCGTTGCCGTAGCGGTGCGAGGTCTGCAGACCCACCATGCCCACCATCAGCGGGTGATCGTCCGGGATGGCGCCCCAGCCCATCAAGGTCGGGATAACCGGAATACCGGTCAGCTCGGCGAACTCCACCAGCAGGTCGGCGGCGTCGGCGTTGATGATACCGCCACCGGCCACCAGCAATGGACGCTCGGCCTGATCCAGCATCGCCAAGGCTTTTTCCACCTGAACGCGGGTAGCGCTCGGCTTGGCCAATGGCAGTGGCTGGTAGGCGTCGATGTCGAATTCGATTTCGGCCATCTGCACGTCGAACGGCAGGTCGATCAGCACTGGGCCAGGACGGCCGGAGCGCATTTCATAGAAAGCCTTCTGGAACGCATAAGGCACCTGGCCCGGTTCCATGACGGTGGTCGACCACTTGGTGACTGGCTTGACGATGGTGGTGATATCGACAGCCTGGAAGTCTTCCTTGTGCATACGGGCGCGGGGTGCCTGGCCGGTAATGCAGAGGATTGGAATCGAGTCGGCCGAGGCGCTGTAGAGCCCGGTGACCATGTCGGTGCCGGCAGGGCCGGAAGTACCGATGCACACGCCGATGTTGCCGGCCTTGGTGCGGGTGTAGCCCTCGGCCATGTGCGAGGCGCCTTCAACGTGGCGAGCGAGTACGTGATCGATGCCGCCGACCTTTTGCAGGGCGGAGTACAGCGGGTTGATGGCGGCACCCGGGATGCCAAAAGCGGTATCGACCCCTTCACGGCGCATCACCAGAACGGCGGCTTCGATTGCTCTCATTTTGCTCATGGTTTTGTGCCTCTTTACGTTTTGTAATTGTATACAAGTGGCTTTGCGCAGAGTGTATTCACGGCGGACGGCGCAGGTCAATCCATTTTCTCAAGCGCTTGTTTCATTCGTCGGAAGCCCGTTCTACTGTGGCTTTTCGTCGCATGTGGCGCCTTTCGAGAATTATTGTATACAAAAAAATAATTCATTGTGTTCTATTTGTTGCATCGGGCTGCGACGCAAGCGCGCGCACTTGTGCCGCAGCCCACCGACTTTCCGAAAAACAAAATGAGGACGGCACCATGAGCGCTTTAACCTTGAAAGTCGCAGTCAACCTGGTCAACGAGGCCATCACTGCAGGGCGTGCAATCGCTGCGGCACCCTTGACCATTGCGGTACTGGATGCCGGCGGGCATCTGATCGCCCTGCAACGCGAAGACGGCGCCAGCCTGCTGCGCCCGCACGTCGCCATCGGCAAGGCCTGGGGCGCCATCGCGCTGGGCAAGGGTTCGCGCCTGCTGGCGCTGGACGCCCAGCAACGCCCGGCGTTTATCGCCGCGTTGAACAGCCTGGGGCAGGGCAGCGTCGTGCCGGCACCGGGTGGTGTGCTGGTTCGCGATCAGGACGGGAACGTGCTGGGGGCGGTGGGGATCAGCGGCGATCTGTCGGATGTCGACGAGCAGTGCGCGATCAATGCCATCGAGGCGTTGGGGTTGGTGGCGGATGCTGGGGTGGCGGCTTGATCTACGCTGACTGAACTACCGCTTTCGCGAGCAAGCCCGCTCCTACCATGATCGAAGGTGCTCACATATTTTATGTACACCATCAGACCCTGTGGGAGCGGGCTTGCCCGCGATGGCTATCGACAGGACACATCCAGCTAAAAGTCTGCACGACCATCCAGTATTTCCGGGGCTAGCCTTCTCATGACTTCATCATGAGAGTGGCAAAGGAATGTCCGATTCACCTGCTTCACATCGTCTGCGTACGGGTCGCTATGCCGAACCCAATCGAATCTATTTACTGACGACCAATACGCTTGGCCGTGAGCCGGTTTTTGCCGATTACGCTTTGGGCAGATTGGTGGTGCATCAGTTTCGGCAGGCACAAAGCCTGGGATTGGCAAATTCATTGGCTTGGGTTGTCATGCCTGACCATTTCCACTGGTTGGTGGAATTGGAGAAATGCTCACTCAGTAGTTTGATGCGGCAAACCAAGTCACTGACAACGCGGGAGGTGAACCTTTCCAGTGCCAGGCACGGGCCACTCTGGCAACAGGGATATCACGACCGAGCACTGAGGCGAGATGAGGATTTGGTGAAGATGGCGCGATATGTTGTGGCCAACCCGTTGCGGGCTGGGCTTGTAGAGCGTCTTGGCAACTATCCGTTGTGGGATGCGATTTGGGTCTGATCCACTCCCGAGTTGCCGCCATCGCGGGCAAGCCCGCTCCCACAGGGATATGTGTCGTTCACAGAATTTGAATTCAACACTGAAAATTGTTGGAGCGAGCCTGCTCGCGAATGGCCTTGATACGGTCTACCGCTCAGGCTCACATCCCTTCAACACCAACCGGATAATCGTCTGCGCCGCCGCTTCATAATCTTCTTCATCCAGCCGTGCCTTGCCGGTGATGGCGGTGATTTGCCAGTCGAAGTCGGCGTAGGTCTGGGTCGCGGCCCAGATGCTGAACATCAGGTGGTTGGGGTCGATGGGGGCGATTTGCCCGCGGTCGATCCAGGTCTGGATGCACTCGATGTTGTGTTTGGCCTGGCCATTGAGCTGTTCGACCAGATCGCTGCTCAGGTGGGGGGCGCCGTGCATGATTTCGCTGGCGAACACCTTGGAGGCGAATGGCAGGTCACGAGAGATGCGGATCTTCGAGCGAATGTAGCCGCTGAGCACTTCACCGGGCTCGCCGTCCGGATTGAATGGTGTCGAGGCCTGCAGGATGGGCTCGATGATGCTTTCCAGAACCTCACGGTAGAGGTTTTCCTTGGACTTGAAGTAGTAATAGACGTTGGGCTTGGGCAATCCCGCCTTGGCTGCGATGTCGCTGGTTTTGGTCGCAGCGAAGCCTTTGTCGGCGAATTCCTCACTGGCGGCACGCAGGATCAGTTGTTTGTTGCGCTCGCGGATAGTGCTCATAAACCGGGTGATTCCTTGCCTGTTCTGGCGGTTGCGCATGGTATCACCGGCCTCGCGCGGCGCTCAAGAATGCACCGTAGGCTCTTATGTCGCGCTATGCTGCTGCGCATTCATTGCAGAAGGAAACCCGATTCATGGCAGGAAGCAGTTTGCTGGTGCTGATTGACGACATCGCGACCGTGCTGGACGACGTGTCTTTGATGACCCAAATGGCCGCCAAGAAAACGGCCGGTGTACTCGGTGACGATCTGGCACTCAATGCCCAGCAAGTCAGTGGCGTGCGTGCCGAGCGGGAAATCCCGGTGGTCTGGGCGGTCGCCAAGGGGTCGTTCATCAATAAACTGATCCTGGTGCCATCGGCGCTGGCCATCAGTGCGTTCATTCCGTGGCTGGTCACACCGCTGTTGATGGTCGGTGGCGCCTATCTGTGCTTCGAAGGTTTCGAAAAACTTGCCCACAAGTTCCTGCACAGCAAGGCTGAAGATGTCGCCGAGCATGCGCAGTTGGTCGAGGCGGTGGCCGATCCTGCCATCGACCTGGTGGCGTTCGAGAAGGACAAGATCAAAGGCGCGATCCGCACCGATTTCATTCTTTCGGCGGAAATCATCGCCATCACCCTCGGCACCGTGGCCGGCGCGCCATTGACCCAGCAAATCATCGTGCTGTCGGGCATTGCCATTGTCATGACTGTCGGCGTGTACGGATTGGTGGCGGGTATCGTCAAGCTTGACGACCTCGGCCTGTGGTTGACTCAGAAACCCGGACAGGTGGCGAAAAGCATCGGCGGCGGGATTTTGCGTGCGGCACCGTACATGATGAAGAGCCTGTCGGTGATCGGCACGGCGGCGATGTTTCTGGTGGGCGGCGGGATCCTCACGCACGGTGTGCCGGTGGTGCATCACTGGATCGAAAGTGTCGGTGCGGCGGCGGGTGGCGGCGGATTTATCGTGCCGGTGTTGCTCAATGGCGTGGCGGGGATTGTCGCAGGGGCGGTGGTGTTGGTTGGCGTGATGGCCGTCAGCAGGATCTGGAAAGCCCTGAAAGGCTGAAGACAGCACATAACAAATGTGGGAGCGGCGGTGCGGCGATCCGACTTGCTCGCGAAGAGGTCGTGTCAGTCACCAAATAGGTTGTCTGACACACCGCTTTCGTCGGAACGCCGCCCGGAGCAAGCCCGCTCCCACAGTGTTTTTCGGCTGCCTTGTTTACTCGGCGATCTGCAACTTGCGCGCTTCGGTGTACACGTAACGCACTTTATCGTACTCGAATGGCGAGTTCATCTGGCCATAGCGGAAGCTGGTCTGGTGGCGCTTGTCGATGCCGCGCAGGATCCAGACTTCCGGATGATTGGAGCTGACTTCGGCGACGTTGAGGAAGTTGATCGCATTCTCGGCCGAGTAATCCACCAGCAGGCCGCCGGTATCACGCAGGTTCGACGGACCGAGGATCGGCAGGACGAAATAAGCGCCGCCCGGCACGCCGTAGAAGCCTAAAGTCTGGCCGAAGTCTTCGCTCTGGCGGGGCAGGCCCATTGCGGTGGCCGGGTCCCACAGGCCGGCGATGCCGATGGTGGTGTTGAGCAGCAGTCTCCCGGTAATTTCCAGCGAACGCTGGCCCTTGAGTTGCAGCAGGCTGTTCATCAGGTTCGGCACGTCGCCGAGGTTGTTGAAGAAGTTGCTGACGCCGGTACGCAGGAAGCTCGGGGTGACGTAGCGGTAACCATTGACCACCGGCAGGAACACCCATTGGTCGAAGCGGTAGTTGAAGTGATAGACGCGCCGATTCCACTCTTCCAACGGATCGTAGACGGCCAGCGCGTTGAGCGTCGAACGTTCGAACTCGCGCTGATCCAGGCCCGGGTTGAATTTGAGTTTGCTCAGCGGCTCCTTGAAGCCGTCGCTGTCGACGACCAGGGGGGCGTTGGCTTTGCTGTTGTCGGCATTGGCGACGCTTGCACAGAGTAACGCTGCGAAAAGCAGGAGATATTTAGCCACGGAAAAACTCCAGCATGGCGTCGCTGTTGACGCGGTAGTTAATGTTGCCGCAGTGGCCGCCATACGGGTAAACGGTCAGGCGATCACCGAAAGTCTTGCGCAGGAAGCCCAGGTCGCCAGGGCCGAGGATCACGTCATCGGCGTTGTGCATCACTGCGATTTTCGGGCTTTCGTGCAGATAGTCCTTCAGCGCATACAGGCTCACCTGGTCAATCAGTTGCAGCAGGCTGCCGCCGTCGGTGCGGGCGCGCCACATCGGGATCACCTGTTCGGTGATGTAGCAGTCGAAGTCGCATTGCAGCGCTCGCTTGAGGAATGGCGTGAGGCTGGTGCCCTCGGTGATCGGGAACTTGGGTGGGGTGATCAGGCCGCGACGGTTGACCAGGTCCGAAGTGAAGGCAATGTCGGCCGCCGAAAAGCGGAACGAGGTGCCGATCAGCATGGCCATCTGCTCATTGGACAGGTGCTGCTTGGACTGCTGGAAGTCGTAGAGCAGGGCGTCATTGAGGTCGATGTAGCCCTTCTGCTGGAAGTAGCGGGTCAGCTTGTCCAGTACCAGTTCATAGAACGTGGTGCTGGTGTTGATGCCCTTGACCTCGGTCTGGACCAGCTTGTCGAGGTTGGTGATCGAGGTGTAGAGGTTGACCGGCGGGTTGAGCAGCAGGACTTTCTTGAAGTTGAAGCTGCGGCGGGTTTCGTCCAGGTGCGCGACGAAAGCGGCATCCAGGGCACCCAGGCTGTACCCGGTCAGGTAGTAATCGGTAACCGGCATTTTCGGGTTCTGTGCCCGCACGGCCTGCATCACCCGGTACAGATCTTCGGCGTCTTCCTTGGAAACGCCCGGGGTGGCGAAGCGTGATGCCGCGCTCATGAAGTCATAGCTGGTGGGCGACGACAACTGAACCACGTGGTAGCCGGCTTTGTAATAGAGCTTCTTCAGGTATTCGTTCAGGGTGCTGTCATAGCGCGCGCCGGTGCCGGCGATCAGGAAAATCAGCGGCGCGGCGTGATCCTGCGTGGCAATGCGGTAGTCGAGTTTCTTGACCGCCCAGAAATTGTCCGGCAACTCGAATGCCCGTTCCGGACGCAAGGTAACGCTGCGCACTTCCTGATCGATATCGTCGTCCAGGGGTAACTCCGGACGCAGGTCCGGCGGCGTGGTCGCGATGGTCGCCTCGAACGGGTTGGTCAGGGGGTAGCCGTAACTGGCGGCGTCAATGTCGACCGCCAGTGCGGACGCACTCAATATAAGGCCGCCAAACAGGGCAGCGAAGCGCAAGGAACGGAGCATGACTAAATCCCTTAGAAGAAGGTGCCGAATGAATTTCGCAGGCTATGACCACCGGATTTGCGCCAAAGTGCCAAGCCTCGGCACCAAACAGGCTTAATTTCGAAGTAATAGTAGCTGGACGATACACTTTGCAGCGATTGAATGACCAGTTATCAGTTGTTATCGCTTGCGAAACCCTTGGGGGCGATTAAGCTGGCCGCCGTTTTTCGCCAATTGGAGTGTTTCATGTCCCGCCGCCTGCCCGTTATTCTGCTGCTAGTTTTGCTGCCTGTCTGGCTGGCCGCCAGTTATGGCGCGCGTTATGGCTTCATGGAGGATGCGCAGTGGGTCGGCATTTGCGTGGATGAAGCGAGTCGTTGGGAATGCCAGGTGCGTTCAAACCTGGGGCTGATGATTCACTTCGGGGTGCTGGGGTGGGGCGCCTTGGCTGCTGCGATCGTCGGCTTCGTTGTGCCGGGGCGGGCAGGGTGGTGGCTGGCGGTGCTGGCGCTGGTGTTCGGGTTGCCGGCACTGGCGTTGTACAACACGACGCTGGCGGTGTTTGCGGTGGTGATTGCGGGGTTGCGGTTGGTCAGGGCTTCTCGTAGCGCCTGATAGTCCGTCATCGCGAGCAAGCTCGCTCCCACAGTAGATCTTCAGTGAACACAAAATTTGTGTGCGACAAAGATCAATTGTGGGAGCGAGCTTGCTCGCGATGAGGTCAGTCAGGTCGCTAAAGAGTTAAACCTTGCGAACCCGCAAACAGCGCCACAACGCCGCCACCATCAACACACTCACCAGCGCCCAGCCCCAGGCCTGCTGGTTCTGCAAGCCTTCGCGGAACAGCTGCGGCGCAATGCAGGCACCGATGATGAAGGTCAGCAACGCAATTTCGCGGCGCGGCACGTTCACCGGGCGGCACAGATATACCAACGCCGGCACGATGAACGCGACGCTCGGGAAGCTGCGATAACGGGGGTCGAGCACCAGTTCCAGCATCATCACGGCTGCCGCGAAACCTGTTGTTGCAACCAGCCAGCCAGCACGACGCTCGAACAAGTCGAAAGCCCGCCCGCGCCATCCGCTGCGAGGGCTCAATGCCAGCGCGGCATGGGCCAGCACCAGCAGATTCAGAGCGGTCAGCAATCCGACCCATAGCCATTCACTGGTAAAGCGCGTGGTCACCCGTGCCAGGTCACCCCAGGCGCCGATCGAACACGCCGCCAAGGCACCAAGCAGCGGCAGCACCAGTGCCGAGCGGGTCGTGCGGACCCGACCACCAAGCAGCAACGTGCCGATGAAGATCAAGCCACCCACCGCCAGCCACTGCGTCCAGTACGGGACGTTTGTCACTGGCCCGGCCAGCACGCCCTTGTCCTGGCGATCGGCATCGAATAGCCCCCAGTAACCGCCGACCGCACCTTCACTGGCGCGTTTCCAGGGCTGGTCGAAGGCTTCGATCAGGTTGTAATGCCAACCCTGTTGCTCGGCCATGGCAACAAAACCGCGAATGAATTTTGCTTCGTTGACGCGGCTCGGCAGGGCCGTTTCGCGCTGGCGACCTTCGCTAGGCCAGCCAGTTTCGCCGATCAGCACATCCTTGGGCGCGAACTTGTTGCCGAATACCTGGCGTATGTCGGCCACATGTTGCAGGGCAGCGTCGATGTTCGACGGATCGTCTTCCCAGTACGGCAGCAAGTGAATGGTCAGGAAGTCCACGGCGGGGGCGATTTCCGGATGCTTGAGCCAGAACTCCCAGACGTCGGCGTAGGTGACCGGCTGTTTGACCTGGCTCTTGACCTTGTTGATCAGCTTCGCCAGTTGCGCGCCGGTGACTTCCTTGCGCAGCAGGGTTTCGTTACCGACGATTACCGCACTGACCACATCCGGGTTGGCGTTGGCCGAGGCGATCAGCAGGTCGACTTCTTTCTCGGTGTCCACCGGGTTGCTGTTGACCCAGGCGCCGATCATCAGCTTCAAGCCATGCTTGCGTGCCAGGTCCGGCAGGGCTTCCAGGCCGGTCATGGAATAGGTGCGGATGCATTCGAAGCTTTTGGACAGTAGCGCGAGGTCGGCATCCATGCGCTCGGGGCGCAAGTTGAATGGCACGTCGAACGGCGATTGATCCTTGTCGAACGGGGTGTAGGAGGCGCATTGCAGCTTGTGCGTCGCGCTGGCCACGTCCGGCAAAATTACCGGTTTGCCGAGGCCGTACCAGAAGCCGCCCAGGGCAAACAGCCCGAGCAGGCAAGCGAATAGATAAGCAGCAAAAGGGAAGCGGGAGGTCTCGGACATGGTCAGGCCGTGTGGGAACAAAGCGGCGCATGTTACCTGCATTTAAAGCGTGTCTGGTGGGCCTGCATGATTTTGACATGCAAAGTCCGGGCGGATTGGCGGGGGGGTGTCTGTCGCGCAGAGGGTTAATGGCTTTCTGATGTCGTTTCTCGATGCCTTGAGGTCGCTGGCAGAGCAGGTCGCCATGAGCGTCAGGTTGATTATCGCAAGTGTCAGTACTCCGCTGATGTTCGAACGAGTTTGCGGTGGGCGTGATGGGGGCGCTGTGCACCATAACAATACGTTTAAGCGACTCGGCAACCGTCGAGCGCAGCACTTTCGGGGAAGTAACGATGAAGATGCGACGACTCTTGGGCGCAGGTGCGGCTTTGGTGCTGGCGATCAGTTCGACCGTGGCAAGCGCCGCTGGCAAGGACGTGACGCTTGGTTATGTCGATGGCTGGTCGGACAGTGTCGCCACGACCAACGTGGCGGCTGAAGTGATCAGGCAGAAACTCGGTTATGACGTGAAGCTGCAAGCCGTCGCTACCGGGATCATGTGGCAGGGCGTGGCCACCGGAAAACTCGACGCCATGTTGTCGGCCTGGCTGCCGGTGACCCACGGTGAGTACTGGGCGAAGAACAAGGATCAGGTCGTCGACTACGGCCCGAACTTCAAGGACGCGAAAATCGGCCTGATCGTGCCGGAGTACGTCAAGGCCAAGTCCATTGAGGACCTCAAGACCGACGACACCTTCAAGAACCGCATCGTCGGCATCGACGCCGGTTCAGGCGTGATGCTCAAGACCGACCAGGCGATCAAGGACTACGACCTGACCGGCTATCAACTCAAGGCCAGTTCCGGCGCCGGCATGATCGCCGAGCTGACCCGTGCCGAGAAGAAGAACGAATCCATCGCAGTGACCGGTTGGGTGCCGCACTGGATGTTTGCCAAGTGGAAACTGCGCTTCCTCGAAGACCCGAAAGGCGTGTACGGCGCGGCTGAAACCGTGAACAGCATCGGCAGCAAGGGCCTGGAAGCCAAGGCGCCGGAAGTGGCCAAGTTCCTGAAGAACTTCCAGTGGGCCTCCAAGGACGAAATCGGTCAGGTCATGCTGGCGATTCAGGACGGTGCCAAGCCTGAAGCCGCGGCGAAGGATTGGATCGCCAAGCACCCTGAGCGTGTGGCTGACTGGGTCAAGTAACAGTCGCCTCGCTTTTACCCGTGGGAGCGGGCTTGCTCGCGAATGCTGTCTGTCAGTTGACTGACATGACGCCTTCGCGAGCAAGCCCGCTCCCACATTTATTTTGTTCATGCTTGAAATTGGCGAATCCGTCATGGGGTTCTAAGACTAAGGTCGTCTGGAACCTGCCCCGCAGCCGCATAGAGTGGAGACCGTTCCAACTAAATCTGTGCTGCGAGGATAAAAACAATGAACGACAGCATTTACCTCTCGATTCAAAACAGCCCGCGCTTCAAGGAGCTGGTTAGCAAGAGGGAACGATTCGCCTGGATCCTTTCGGCGATCATGCTAGGGCTTTACTCCGGATTCATCCTTTTGATTGCTTATGGGCCGCATGTACTGGGGGCGAAAATCAGCCCTGAGTCATCGATCACCTGGGGCATTCCGATCGGTGTCGGTCTGATTCTCTCGGCCTTCATCCTGACCGGTATCTACGTACGGCGCGCCAACGGCGAGTTCGACGACCTGAACAATGCGATTCTCAAGGAGGCTCAGCAATGATCCGGCGTCTAATGGCTCTGTTGAGCATCGCAGCGTTCGCACCTGGCGCTTGGGCCGCTGATGCCCTGACCGGCGCGGTGCAGAAACAACCCCTTAACGTGTCCGCGATTCTGATGTTCATCGCATTCGTTGGCGCGACCCTGTGCATCACCTATTGGGCGTCCAAGAAAAACAAGTCGGCTTCCGACTACTACGCGGCGGGCGGCAAGATCACCGGTTTCCAGAACGGCCTGGCGATTGCCGGTGACTACATGTCGGCGGCGTCCTTCCTGGGTATTTCCGCGCTGGTGTTCACTTCCGGCTACGACGGCCTGATCTACTCGATCGGGTTCCTGGTGGGCTGGCCGATCATCCTGTTCCTGATCGCTGAGCGCCTGCGTAACCTGGGTAAATACACCTTTGCCGACGTGGCGTCCTATCGCCTTGGGCAAACCCAGATCCGCTCGCTGTCCGCTTGCGGTTCGCTGGTGGTGGTTGCGTTCTACCTGATCGCGCAAATGGTCGGCGCCGGCAAGCTGATCCAGCTGCTGTTCGGTCTCGATTATCACGTTGCGGTGATCCTGGTTGGTATCCTGATGTGCATGTACGTGCTGTTCGGCGGCATGCTGGCGACCACCTGGGTGCAGATCATCAAGGCAGTTTTGCTGCTGTCCGGCGCCTCCTTCATGGCGCTGATGGTGATGAAGCACGTCAACTTCGACTTCAACATGCTGTTCTCCGAGGCAATCAAGGTTCACCCGAAAGCTGAAGCGATCATGAGCCCGGGCGGCCTTGTGAAAGATCCGATCTCGGCGTTCTCCCTCGGTCTGGCGCTGATGTTCGGTACTGCTGGTCTGCCACACATCCTGATGCGCTTCTTCACCGTGAGTGACGCAAAAGAAGCTCGCAAGAGCGTGTTGTACGCAACCGGCTTCATTGGCTACTTCTACATCCTGACCTTCATCATCGGCTTCGGCGCGATCCTGCTGGTCAGTACCAACCCTGCCTTCAAAGACGCTGCTGGCGCCTTGCTGGGTGGTAACAACATGGCGGCGGTGCACCTGGCCAACGCGGTGGGTGGCAGCATTTTCCTGGGCTTCATCTCGGCGGTGGCGTTCGCGACCATTCTGGCAGTGGTTGCCGGTCTGACCCTGGCCGGTGCTTCGGCGGTGTCCCACGACCTGTATGCCAGCGTGATCAAGAAGGGCAAGGCCAACGAGAAGGACGAGATTCGCGTTTCGAAAATCACCACCATCGCCTTGGCGGTGCTGGCCATTGGTCTGGGTATCCTGTTCGAGAGCCAGAACATTGCGTTCATGGTGGGCCTGGCGTTCTCCATCGCGGCGAGCTGCAACTTCCCGGTGCTGCTGCTTTCCATGTACTGGAAAAAGCTGACCACTCGCGGTGCGATGATCGGCGGCTGGATGGGCCTGATCAGTGCCGTGGGCCTGATGGTGCTTGGTCCGACCATCTGGGTGCAGATCCTGCATCACGAGAAGGCCATCTTCCCGTATGAGTACCCGGCGCTGTTCTCGATGATGATTGCCTTTGTCGGGATCTGGTTCTTCTCGGTTACCGACAAGTCCACTGCGGCTGACAATGAGCGGGCGCTGTTCTTCCCGCAGTTTGTTCGTTCGCAGACTGGCCTGGGTGCAAGTGGTGCTGTTTCGCACTAAGGCATTAAAGCTTTATATATAAATTGCACTAACGCGTAATGCCCCGGTCGAGAGATCGGGGTTTTTTTTATTGGGCGGTAATCGACCCGAATTTCGTGGATGTACCCGATTTACTGTGGGAGCGGGCTTGCTCGCGAAGGCTTTGTGTCAGGCGGAGTGCTTTTTGATGGTGTACATATCCATTCCTTCGGTAGCGGCGACTTATGGTTTCGCCCTTACGGCGAGTCACTTTTTTTACAAGCGCCTAAAAAAAGTAACCAAAAAAACGCTCGCCCCGAACGTACGGCCCCTCGCTAAG
>NZ_LMHY01000012.1:234752-680314 GCF_001429045.1 Pseudomonas sp. Root71
GCGCTGCGCGCCAATCCCCGGATAAACACCTCCACTCAGCCTTCCGAGGGGGCGGGTGGATCAAGATCAAGAGCTGCAGGCGAGCTAACGCTCGGCCTGTTGAGTGGTGAAGCGCAGAGGGTGTACGCCGCTTTTGCTTTTGCTTTTGCTTTTGCTTTTGATCTTCTTGCCCCCTCGAGAGGCCGAGTGGAGGTTCTGCGCAGTGGGCAACCCGGCATGGATGCCGGGTTAGCCGCCGCCGGCCATGGATGGCCGATGGCGGCGGGCCCACGGAGCAGGACCGGAGCGAGGGAATGCCGAGCCTTGGCGAGGCACCGAACGTAAGGGGCAAGAGCCCTTTGGTTACTTTGGGGCTTTTCCAAAGTAACCCGCTGTAAAAGCGGAACCGTAAGTCGCCGCTACCTAAATAACGGAAATGTACACAATTAAAAGAGGCAAACAAAAACGGCCCCTATATAAATAGAGGCCGTCTCCGGTACAACTCAACACGCTACAGCATGAATCTTACTTGCGGTCTTCCAGCTTGGTGATATCACGCGACTCGTAGCCGGTGTACAACTGGCGCGGACGGCCGATCTTGTACGGGCTGGAGAGCATTTCCTTCCAGTGGGAGATCCAGCCGACGGTCCGCGCCAGGGCGAAGATCACGGTGAACATGCTGGTTGGAATGCCGATCGCCTTGAGGATGATCCCCGAGTAGAAGTCGACGTTCGGGTACAGCGAGCGCTCGATGAAGTACGGGTCGGTCAGGGCGATCTCTTCCAGGCGCATGGCCAGTTCGAGTTGCGGATCGTTCTGGATGCCCAGTTCCTTCAACACTTCGTCGCAGGTCTGCTTCATTACCGTGGCGCGCGGGTCGCGGTTTTTGTAAACGCGGTGACCGAAGCCCATCAGTTTGAACGGATCGTTCTTGTCCTTGGCCTTGGCGATGTACTTGTCGATGTTCGAGACATCGCCAATTTCATCGAGCATGGTCAGAACGGCTTCGTTCGCACCGCCATGGGCAGGGCCCCACAGTGCGGCGATACCGGCGGCGATACAGGCGAACGGGTTGGCACCCGAAGAGCCGGCCAGGCGCACGGTGGAAGTCGATGCGTTCTGCTCGTGGTCGGCGTGGAGGATGAAGATCCGGTCCATGGCCTTGGCGAGTACCGGGCTGATCGGTTTGATCTCGCACGGGGTGTTGAACATCATGTGCAGGAAGTTTTCCGCGTACGACAGGTCGTTGCGCGGGTACATCATGGGTTGGCCCATGGAGTACTTGTAAACCATCGCTGCCAGGGTCGGCATCTTGGCAACCAGGCGGATCGCGGAGATTTCGCGATGCTGCGGGTTATTGATGTCCAGGGAGTCGTGGTAGAACGCCGAGAGGGCGCCGACTACGCCGCACATGACGGCCATTGGGTGGGCGTCGCGACGGAAGCCGTTGAAGAAGGTCTTCAGCTGCTCGTGAACCATGGTGTGGTTCTTCACGGTGCTGACGAACTGGGCCTTCTGTTCTGCGGTCGGCAGTTCGCCGTTGAGCAGCAGATAGCAGGTTTCCAGGTAGTCCGACTTTTCAGCCAGCTGTTCGATCGGGTAGCCGCGGTGCAGCAGAATGCCGTTGTCGCCGTCGATATAGGTGATCTTCGACTCGCACGAGGCGGTCGACATGAAGCCTGGGTCAAAGGTGAAACGGCCCGTGGCCGTCAGGCCCCGAACATCGATAACATCGGGACCAACGGTGCCGGTTAAAATGGGCAGCTCGACGGGGGCTGCGCCCTCGATGATCAACTGCGCTTTTTTGTCAGCCATGTGGCCTCCTATTTATGCTTGAAATCATCAGACAGACCCCCCACGCAGGGCCCGCACCACTATAGTGAGATAAATTCGAATGTCAATTTGCCTAAAGTCTTGCTCCAGAAGGCTTTAACCGGACTTTTTTCTCGAAATTGGCTGCCATTTACGCCTTTTATGCCGGTTGCGCAATCAGCTGTTTGGGTTAGGTGTTTGCGTTGTCATTAGTAGCCTAACTGTCTATACTCGGCCACCGACCGCCAAGGGCTTTTGGGCTTGCTTTCATTGGGGGTCGCATCCCTGGGTGGTGGTTACCTGACCAGTGCACTCCCCAACAACTTTGCCCTGATTGTTAGGGGCTCTTCAGTGTGAAAAAAAAGCCGTGAAAAGCCAACGACCTGTAAACCTAGACCTAAGGACCATCAAACTCCCAGTCACTGCTTACACGTCCATCCTTCACCGAATTTCCGGTGTCATCCTCTTCGTGTGCCTTGCCATCATGCTTTACGCATTGGACAAGTCGCTGAGTTCCGAGGAAGGCTTCGGTCAGGTGAAAGCGTGTCTGACCAGTCCGCTAGCCAAGCTAGTGACATGGGGCATCCTGTCCGCTCTGCTTTATCACCTGGTAGCCGGTGTGCGCCATTTGATCATGGACATGGGCATCGGTGAGACGCTGGAAGGCGGCAAGCTGGGCTCGAAAATCGTTATCGCCGTTTCCGTGGTGGTAATCGTTCTGGCAGGAGTTTGGATATGGTAACTAACGTCACGAACCTGTCGCGTTCGGGCCTCTATGACTGGATGGCGCAACGTGTGTCTGCGGTCGTTCTCGCGGCTTACTTCATCTTCCTGATCGGATACATCGTGGCCAACCCTGGCCTCGATTACGCCCAGTGGCATGAACTGTTCGCCCACAACGGAATGCGTATCTTCAGCCTCCTGGCCCTCGTTGCCCTCGGCGCTCACGCCTGGGTCGGCATGTGGACCATCGCGACCGACTACCTGACGCCAATGGCGTTCGGCAAGTCCGCGACGGCTATACGTTTCCTTTTCCAGGCAGTCTGCGGCGTTGCGATGTTCGCTTACTTCGTCTGGGGCGTGCAGATTCTCTGGGGTATCTGAGTCATGGCTAACATTCCAACGATTTCTTTCGACGCCATCATTATTGGTGGTGGCGGTGCCGGCATGCGCGCAGCGCTGCAACTGGCACAGGGCGGTCACAAGACTGCCGTGATCACCAAGGTTTTCCCGACCCGTTCGCACACTGTATCCGCCCAGGGCGGCATCACCTGCGCCATCGCGTCCGCTGACCCGAACGATGACTGGCGCTGGCACATGTACGATACCGTCAAGGGTTCCGACTACATCGGTGACCAGGACGCTATCGAGTACATGTGTCAGGAAGGCCCGGCTGCCGTTTACGAGCTGGACCACATGGGTATGCCGTTCTCGCGTACCGAGCAAGGTCGTATCTACCAGCGCCCATTCGGCGGTCAGTCCAAGGACTACGGTAAAGGCGGCCAGGCTGCGCGTACTTGCGCTGCGTCCGACCGTACCGGTCACGCACTGCTGCACACCCTTTATCAGGGCAACCTGAAAGCCGGTACCGTGTTCCTGAACGAGTACTACGCTGTCGATCTGGTGAAGAACGGCGAAGGCGAGTTCGTCGGCGTGATTGCCATCTGCATCGAAACCGGCGAAACCACCTACATCCGTGCCAAGGCCACCGTACTGGCTACCGGCGGTGCAGGTCGTATCTACGCTTCGACCACCAACGCCCTGATCAACACCGGTGACGGCGTTGGCATGGCGCTGCGTGCCGGTGTACCGGTACAAGACATCGAAATGTGGCAGTTCCACCCGACCGGCATCGCCGGCGCCGGTGTACTGGTTACCGAAGGTTGCCGTGGTGAAGGTGGATACCTGATCAACAAGCACGGCGAGCGTTTCATGGAGCGTTATGCTCCGAACGCCAAAGACCTTGCCGGTCGTGACGTGGTTGCCCGTTCGATGGTTAAAGAGATCATCGCCGGCAATGGTTGCGGTCCGAATGGCGACCACGTGATGCTCAAGCTCGACCACCTGGGCGAGGAAGTGCTGCACAGTCGTCTGCCAGGTATCTGTGAACTGTCGAAGACTTTTGCCCACGTTGACCCGGTTGTTGCTCCGGTTCCGGTTGTTCCGACCTGCCACTATATGATGGGCGGCGTTGCCACCAACATTCATGGCCAGGCGATCACCCAGAACGGCGAAGGCGTCGACGAAATCATCCCTGGCCTGTTCGCAGTGGGTGAAGTGGCTTGCGTATCGGTTCACGGTGCCAACCGTCTGGGCGGCAACTCGCTGCTCGACCTGGTGGTATTCGGTCGCGCTGCCGGCCTGCACCTGGAAAAAGCACTGACCGACGGCATCGAATACGACGACGCTACCGAAGCCGATATCGAAGCTGCCCTGTCGCGCCTGAACGCTCTGAACAGCCGTACCGAAGGCGAAGACGTGGCTACCCTGCGTCGCGAGCTGCAGAACTGCATGCAGAACTACTTCGGTGTATTCCGTACCGGCGAATACATGCAGAAGGGTATTGCCCAGCTGGCTGACCTGCGCAAGCGCATCGCCAACGTGAAGATCAACGATAAGTCGCAGGCGTTCAACACTGCACGTATCGAAGCTCTGGAGCTGCAGAACCTGCTGGAAGTGGCCGAAGCCACCGCCATCGCCGCAGAAGTACGTAAGGAGTCCCGTGGTGCTCACGCCCGTGAAGACTTCGAAGATCGTGACGACGAAAACTGGCTGTGCCACACCCTGTACTTCCCGGGTGACAAGCGCGTGACCAAGCGTGCCGTGAACTTCTCGCCGAAGACTGTTCCGACTTTTGAACCTAAGATTCGGACTTATTAAGGGTGGCCGCCATGTTGCAAGTCAGCGTTTATCGTTACAACCCTGATCAGGACGCCGCGCCGTTCATGCAGGAATTCCAGGTTGATACCGGTGGTAAAGACCTGATGGTGCTGGACGTGCTGGCCCTGATCAAAGAGCAGGACGAGGGTTTCTCCTATCGTCGCTCTTGCCGTGAAGGTGTTTGCGGTTCCGACGGCATGAACATCAACGGCAAAAACGGCCTGGCATGCGTCACGCCGCTGTCCGCTGTCGTAAAAGGTAACAAGTTGATCGTTCGTCCTCTGCCAGGTTTGCCGGTTATCCGTGACCTGGTCGTCGATATGAGCATCTTCTACAAGCAATACGAAAAGGTTAAGCCATACCTGCAGAACGACACGCCGGCTCCGGCCATCGAGCGTCTGCAGTCCCCTGAAGAGCGTGAAAAGCTGGACGGTCTGTACGAGTGCATCCTGTGCGCTTGCTGCTCGACTTCCTGCCCGTCCTTCTGGTGGAACCCGGACAAGTTCCTGGGTCCGGCTGCCCTGCTGCAAGCGTACCGCTTCCTGGCAGACAGCCGTGATACCAAGACGTCCGAGCGTCTGGCTTCGCTGGATGACCCGTTCAGCGTATTCCGCTGCCGCGGGATCATGAACTGCGTCAACGTATGTCCGAAAGGCCTGAACCCGACTAAGGCCATCGGTCACATCCGTAACATGTTGCTCTCAAGCGGCGTGTGATTCAGCTGCTGTACCCGTTGTACCCGTAGATGCTGCGGCGCAGGCTTCAACCGGCGCCGTAGTTTTAACCTGAGCAGCAGCCTAAAAGGCTGCGGCTCTTATTTTGAAGAAATGAGACAAGCAGGGGCATCCGGGCTGGTACCCGGACTATCAGTGTGATCCTAGTGGCTTGTTTTGGTCGCTGCATTCGGACTTCTGCAAGTTTGCTCGGTGTCGACACCGATGGTGTTCCCCTAACCGAGGGTGACCAAGCATGCAAGAAAGCGTGATGCAGCGCATGTGGAACAGTGCCTACCTATCCGGTAGTAACGCTGCCTATGTGGAAGAGCTTTACGAGCTCTACCTGCACGACCCTAACGCTGTGCCAGAAGATTGGCGCACCTACTTCCAGAAGTTGCCTGCTGACGGCAACTCTGCCACCGATGTTTCGCACTCCACAATTCGCGATCATTTCGTCTTGCTGGCAAAGAACCAGCGCCGCGCCCAACCGGTTTCCGCCGGCAGCGTGAGCAGTGAGCACGAGAAGAAGCAAGTTGAAGTGCTGCGATTGATCCAGGCCTACCGTATGCGTGGCCACCAGGCAGCCCAGCTTGACCCGCTGGGACTGTGGCAGCGTCCTGCACCTGCAGACCTGTCGATCAATCATTACGGCTTGACCAATGCCGATCTTGATACGACCTTCCGTGCCGGCGACCTGTTCATCGGCAAAGAGGAAGCGAGCCTACGCGAAATTCACGAAGCGTTGCAGCAGACATATTGCCGCACCATCGGCGCTGAGTTCACGCACATCACCGATTCCGAGCAGCGCCAGTGGTTCCAGCAGCGTCTGGAAAGCGTGCGCGGTCGTCCGACGTACTCCGCCGACATCAAGAGCCACCTGCTTGAGCGCGTGACCGCCGGTGAAGGCCTGGAAAAATACCTGGGCACCAAATACCCGGGTACCAAGCGTTTCGGTCTGGAAGGCGGCGAAAGCCTGATTCCGATGCTCGACGAGCTGATCCAGCGTTCCGGTTCCTACGGCACCAAGGAAATCGTCATCGGCATGGCCCACCGTGGCCGTCTGAACGTGCTGGTCAACACCTTCGGCAAGAACCCGCGTGAGCTGTTCGACGAGTTCGAAGGCAAGAAGAAGGTCGAGCTGGGTTCCGGTGACGTGAAATACCACCAGGGCTTCTCGTCCAACGTAATGACCTCCGGCGGTGAAGTTCACCTGGCCATGGCGTTCAACCCGTCCCACCTGGAAATTGTTTCCCCGGTGGTCGAGGGTTCGGTTCGCGCCCGTCAGGATCGTCGTAACGACCCGACCGGTGAGAAGGTTCTGCCGATCTCCATCCACGGTGACGCTGCTTTCGCAGGTCAGGGCGTGGTCATGGAAACCTTCCAGATGTCGCAGACCCGCGGTTTCAAGACCGGCGGTACCGTGCACATCGTGATCAACAACCAGGTCGGTTTCACCATCAGCAACCCGCTGGACTCGCGTTCCACCGAGTACGCGACCGACGTTGCGAAAATGATCCAGGCGCCGATCCTCCATGTGAATGGTGATGATCCGGAAGCCGTATTGTTCGTGACCCAGCTGGCCATCGACTACCGCATGCAGTTCAAGCGTGACGTGGTGATCGACCTGGTCTGCTACCGTCGTCGCGGCCACAACGAGGCCGACGAGCCAAGCGGCACCCAGCCGATCATGTATCAGCAGATCACCAAGCAGCGCACCACCCGTGAGCTGTATGCCGATCGTCTGACCCAGGGCGGTGTGCTCGACGCAGAGCGTGTTCAGGCGAAAGTCGACGAATACCGCAATGCGCTGGACAACGGTCTGCACGTAGTGAAAAGCCTGGTCAAAGAGCCGAACAAAGAGCTGTTCGTGGACTGGCGTCCGTATCTGGGCCACGCCTGGACCGCGCGTCACGACACTCGCTTCGACCTCAAGACCTTGCAGGAACTGTCCGCCAAGCTGCTGGAAATCCCGGAAGGCTTCGTGGTCCAGCGCCAGGTTGCCAAGATCTACGAAGACCGCCAGAAGATGCAAGCCGGCGGCCTGCCGATCAACTGGGGTTACGCCGAAACCATGGCGTACGCGACCCTGGCGTTCGAAGGTCACCCGATTCGCATGACTGGCCAGGACATCGGTCGCGGTACGTTCTCGCACCGTCATGCTGTCCTGCACAACCAGAAAGACGCGGGCACCTACATCCCGTTGCAGAACCTGTACGACGGCCAGCCACGTTTCGACCTGTACGATTCGTTCCTGTCCGAAGAGGCCGTACTGGCGTTCGAATATGGTTACTCGACCACCACGCCTGATGCGCTGGTGATCTGGGAAGCCCAGTTCGGCGACTTCGCCAACGGTGCCCAGGTAGTTATCGACCAGTTCATCACCAGTGGCGAGCACAAGTGGGGCCGTCTGTGCGGTCTGACCATGTTGCTGCCGCACGGTTACGAAGGTCAGGGGCCGGAGCACTCCTCGGCGCGTCTGGAACGTTACCTGCAGCTGTGCGCCGAGCACAACATTCAGGTAGCCGTGCCGACTACGCCGGCACAGATCTATCATTTGCTGCGTCGCCAGGTGATTCGCCCGCTGCGCAAGCCTTTGATCGTTCTGACTCCGAAGTCGCTGTTGCGCCACAAGCTGGCCATCTCGACGCTGGAGGATCTGGCCGAAGGTTCGTTCCAGACCGTCATCCCGGAAATCGATGCCCAAGACCCGAAAAAGGTCGAGCGCGTTGTTCTGTGTAGCGGCAAGGTCTACTACGACCTGCTGGAAAAACGCCGTGCCGAAGGTCGTGACGACATCGCTGTCGTGCGTATCGAGCAGCTGTACCCATTCCCTGAGGACGACTTGAAAGAAGTCCTGGCGCCTTACACCAACGTCAAAGCTGCCGTCTGGTGTCAGGAAGAGCCGATGAACCAGGGTGCGTGGTACTGCAGCCAACACCACATGCGTCGCAGTATCAGCAACCTCAACAAGTCTCTCGTACTCGAGTACGCGGGCCGCGAGGCTTCTGCTGCACCAGCATGCGGTTACGCATCGATGCACGCCGAACAGCAGGAAAAACTGCTGCAAGACGCCTTTACTGTTTAACGCCTTCGCGCACCTGAAACCGAATTTAAGGAACCACAGACAATGGCTATCGAGATCAAAGCCCCCACTTTCCCGGAATCGGTTGCCGATGGCACCGTTGCCACCTGGCACAAGCAACCGGGCGACGCGGTCAAGCGCGACGAACTGATTGTCGACATCGAAACCGACAAAGTCGTGCTGGAAGTGCTGGCTACCGCTGACGGCGTGCTGGGCGCTATCGTCAAGAACGAAGGCGAAACCGTTCTGTCCGACGAAGTCCTGGGCTCCATCGTTGAAGGCGGCGCTGCTGCTGCCGCTCCGGCTGCCGCTGCTGCTCCGGCCGCTGCTGCCGCTGCTCCAGCTGCCGGCGCTGACGAAGACGCTATCGCAGCTCCAGCTGCTCGCAAGCTGGCCGAAGAAAACGGCATCAACCTGGCTTCCGTCAAAGGCACCGGCAAAGATGGTCGTGTAACCAAGGAAGACGTGGTTGCCGCTGTCGAAGCCAAGAAAGCTGCTCCTGCTGCCGCACCTGCCAAGGCTGCTGCTCCGGCTGCCGCTGCTCCTGTGTTTGCCGCTGGCGATCGCATCGAGAAGCGCGTACCGATGACCCGCGTTCGTGCCACCGTGGCCAAGCGTCTGGTTGAAGCTCAATCGAACATGGCGATGCTGACCACTTTCAACGAAGTCGACATGACTGAAGTCATGGCACTGCGTTCGAAGTACAAGGACCTGTTCGAGAAGTCCCACAACGGCGTGCGCCTGGGCTTCATGTCGTTCTTCGTGAAAGCGGCCACCGAAGCGCTGAAACGCTTCCCGGCTGTCAACGCCTCGATCGACGGTGGCGACATCGTTTACCACGGCTACGCTGACGTCGGCGTTGCAGTTTCCAGCGATCGCGGCCTGGTTGTACCGGTTCTGCGTAACGCCGAACTGATGAGCCTGGCTGAAATCGAAGGCGGCATCGCCACCTTCGGCAAGAAAGCCCGCGACGGCAAACTGTCGATGGACGAAATGACCGGTGGTACTTTCACCATCACCAACGGTGGTACTTTCGGTTCGATGATGTCGACCCCGATCGTCAACCCGCCACAAGCCGCCATCCTGGGCATGCACAACATTATCCAGCGTCCGATGGCCATCAACGGTCAGGTCGTTATCCGTCCGATGATGTACCTGGCACTGTCCTACGATCACCGTCTGATCGATGGCAAAGAAGCTGTGACCTTCCTGGTGACCATCAAGAACCTGCTGGAAGATCCGGCTCGTCTGTTGCTGGATATCTGATAGAAGCAGCCATGAGCTGCAAGCCCGTACTGTCGGAAAACCCGCAGCCTGGCTTGCCGCTCGCGGCTTGAAGCTTTTCGCTAAAGAGGATTTTTTGAATGTCGCAGAAATTTGACGTAGTAGTGATCGGCGCGGGCCCTGGCGGTTACGTGGCTGCCATCAAGGCCGCTCAGCTGGGCCTCAGCACTGCCTGCATCGAGAAGTACACCGACAAGGAAGGCAAACTGGCTCTGGGCGGTACTTGCCTGAACGTCGGCTGCATTCCATCCAAGGCCCTGCTGGACAGCTCGTGGAAATTCCACGAAGCCCAGGACGGTTTCGCGATCCACGGTATCAATCACGCTGGCGTGACCATGGACGTGCCAGCGATGGTTGGCCGCAAGGCCAACATCGTCAAAGGCCTGACCTCCGGCGTTGCGACCCTGTTCAAAGCCAACGGTGTGACCTCTATCCAGGGTCACGGCAAGCTGCTGGCCGGCAAGAAAGTCGAAGTCACCAAGCCTGATGGCTCGGTAGAAATCATCGAAGCCGAAAACGTCATCCTGGCTCCAGGTTCGCGTCCGATCGACATTCCGCCAGCTCCGGTTGACCAGAATGTGATCGTCGATTCGACTGGCGCCCTGGAATTCCAGTCCGTGCCTAAGCGTCTGGGCGTGATCGGCGCTGGCGTGATCGGTCTGGAACTGGGTTCGGTCTGGTCGCGTCTGGGCGCGGAAGTGACTGTCCTGGAAGCCCTGGACACCTTCCTGATGGCAGCGGACACCGCTGTTTCCAAGGAAGCGCTGAAAACCCTGACCAAGCAGGGTCTGGACATCAAGCTGGGCGCTCGCGTAACCGGTTCCAAAGTGAACGGCGACGAAGTCGTGGTGAACTACACCGATGCCAAGGGCGAACAGAACATCACTTTCGACAAGCTGATCGTAGCCGTTGGTCGCCGTCCGGTGACCACTGATCTGCTGGCAGCCGACTGCGGCGTGACCCTGGACGAGCGCGGTTTCGTGCACGTTGACGACCACTGCGCCACCACCGTACCGGGCGTCTACGCCATCGGCGACGTGGTTCGCGGCATGATGCTGGCGCACAAGGCCTCGGAAGAGGGCATCATGGTTGTCGAGCGCATCAAGGGCCACAAGGCCCAGATGAACTATGACCTGATCCCTTCGGTTATTTATACTCACCCGGAAATCGCGTGGGTCGGTAAAACCGAGCAGGCCTTGAAAGCTGAAGGCGTTGAAGTTAACGTCGGCACCTTCCCGTTCGCAGCCTCCGGCCGTGCCATGGCTGCCAACGACACCGGTGGTTTCGTCAAGGTCATCGCAGATGCCAAGACAGACCGCGTACTGGGCGTCCACGTGATTGGCCCAAGCGCTGCAGAACTGGTTCAGCAGGGCGCGATCGGTATGGAATTCGGCACCAGCGCTGAAGACCTGGGCATGATGGTTTTCTCCCATCCGACCCTGTCTGAAGCCTTGCACGAAGCTGCTTTGGCAGTGAATGGCGGCGCTATTCACATCGCCAACCGCAAGAAGCGTTAAGACATAATAAGAAACCACGGCGGTTTGGCCCGTCGTGAGCCTTGCATGCAAGACTCACCGCGGAATATCCGCTGGACGCAGTCTTGCATAGCTGCACCGGGTACCCGGAAAGGCTATGCAAGCAGCAGTCACAGGTGGTGCGGCACTTGAATGAGTGCAGCACCGAATGCGCAGTACCTAACGAAGACGGTAAAAAGCATGAATCTTCACGAGTATCAGGGTAAGCAGCTGTTCGCTGAATACGGCCTGCCAGTTTCCACTGGTTATGCAGTAGACACCCCGGAAGCAGCAGCAGAAGCTTGCGACAAAATCGGCGGCAGCGAGTGGGTTGTCAAAGCCCAGGTCCACGCCGGTGGTCGCGGTAAAGCGGGCGGCGTAAAGCTGGTTCGCAGCAAAGAAGACGCCAAAGCCTTCGCACAGCAGTGGCTGGGCAAGCGTCTGGTGACTTACCAGACTGACGCCAATGGCCAGCCAGTCACCAAGATCCTGGTTGAATCGTGCACTGATATCGCTAAAGAGCTGTACCTGGGCGCTGTCGTTGACCGTTCGAGCCGTCGCATCGTGTTCATGGCTTCCACCGAAGGTGGCGTGGACATCGAGAAAATCGCTCACGACACTCCAGAAAAAATTCTGAAAGCCACTATCGATCCACTGGTTGGCGCTCAGCCATTCCAGGGTCGCGAGCTGGCATTCCAGCTGGGTCTGGAAGGCAAGCAAGTTGCCCAGTTCGCCAAGATCTTCGTAGGTCTGGCCAAACTGTTCAAGGATCACGACCTGGCCCTGCTGGAAGTGAACCCGCTGGTGATCAAGGCTGACGGCGATCTGCATTGCCTGGACGCCAAGATCAACATCGACGCCAACGCCATGTACCGTCAGCCTAAGCTGAAGACTTTCCACGATCCGTCGCAGGACGATCCGCGCGAAGCGCACGCTGCCAAGTTCGAACTGAACTACGTAGCGCTGGAAGGCAACATCGGTTGCATGGTCAACGGTGCTGGCCTGGCCATGGGTACCATGGACATCGTCAACCTGCATGGCGGCAAGCCAGCCAACTTCCTCGACGTGGGCGGCGGTGCTACCAAGGAACGCGTTACCGAAGCGTTCAAGATCATCCTGTCCGACACTAACGTCGCTGCAGTACTGGTCAACATCTTCGGCGGCATCGTTCGTTGCGACATGATTGCCGAAGGCATCATCGGCGCTGTGAAAGAAGTCGGCGTGAAAATCCCGGTTGTTGTTCGCCTTGAAGGCAACAACGCTGAGCTGGGCGCTAAAGTACTGGCAGAAAGCGGTTTGAACATCATCGCTGCTACCAGCCTGACCGACGCTGCTCAACAAGTTGTCAAAGCTGCGGAGGGCAAATAATGAGCGTCCTGATCAATAAAGACACCAAAGTTATCTGCCAGGGTATTACCGGTTCGCAAGGTAGTTTCCACACCCAGCAAGCCATCGAGTACGGCACCAAGATGGTTGGTGGTGTAACTCCAGGCAAAGGCGGCACCGAGCACCTGGGCCTGCCAGTGTTCAACACCGTGAAAGACGCTGTAGCTGCCACTGGCGCCACCGCCAGCGTGATCTACGTTCCGGCTCCTTTCTGCAAGGACTCGATCCTGGAAGCTGCCTTCGGCGGCATCAAGCTGATCGTGTGCATCACCGAAGGCATTCCTACCCTGGACATGCTGGACGCCAAAGTTAAGTGCGACGAGCTGGGCGTAGTCCTGATCGGCCCTAACTGCCCAGGCGTGATCACCCCAGGCGAATGCAAGATCGGCATCATGCCAGGTCACATTCACTTGCCAGGCAAGGTCGGTATCGTTTCCCGTTCCGGCACCCTGACCTACGAAGCTGTGAAGCAGACTACTGACGCCGGTTTCGGTCAGTCGACTTGCGTCGGCATCGGTGGTGACCCGATCCCGGGTTCGAACTTCATCGACATCCTGAAGCTGTTCCAGGAAGACCCGAAGACCGAAGCGATCGTAATGATCGGTGAGATCGGCGGTTCGGCTGAAGAAGAAGCTGCTGCCTACATCAAGGCACACGTGACCAAGCCGGTTGTTTCCTACATCGCTGGTGTGACTGCTCCTCCGGGCAAGCGCATGGGCCATGCTGGCGCAATCATCTCTGGCGGCAAAGGCACTGCAGACGAGAAATTCGCTGCTCTGCAAGACGCAGGCGTTAAAACCGTGCGTTCGCTGGCAGACATCGGCAAGGCCCTGGCCGAGCTGACCGGTTGGGCTGTCAAGTAAGCCTCGCGCTTAGCTTGCAACTCTGCTGACAAAGGCCACCTTCGGGTGGCCTTTGTCGTTTCCGGCATTTGTGTTGGCTGTGCTGGCCTCTTCGCGGGCAAGCCCGCTCCCACAGGTGGACGCATTCCAATGTGGGAGCGAGCTTGCTCGCGATGACGGACTTACAGACACCAACCATTTACATGCATAAACGCGACACGAAAATGTCGTAGATCGGAATGTTCGCCCTCTAACAGTGCGTTTCTGGTCCAAATTCGTTAGGCTACGCGCCATTTTTGCGTCTGCGGCCCACAAGGCGGCAACGCGCTAAAAGGGTCGGTCTTATACGGACTGACAGCATTTCCCTCACCCATAGGGAAATCCCTCTCTAAATTCCGATTCAGTAGTGTGGTATTTCCTTAATGAAAGTGTTGAAAGGCCAGGACATCCTGGCACTTGGTTTTATGACGTTTGCCCTGTTCGTCGGGGCTGGCAACATCATCTTCCCGCCTATCGTCGGTTTGCAGTCCGGGCCCAATGTCTGGATGGCGGCGCTGGGTTTCCTGGTCACGGCGGTCGGTCTGCCGGTGATCACCGTTGTGGCGCTGGCCAAGGTCGGCGGTGCAATGGATGCCTTGAGCAGCCCGATCGGTAAAGTCGCCGGTGGCCTGCTGGCAGCGGCTTGTTACCTCGCTGTTGGCCCGCTGTTCGCGACGCCACGCACCGCGACGGTATCCTTCGAAGTGGGCCTGGCGCCGCTGACCGGCGAGAGCCCGCTGGCGCTGTTCCTGTACAGCTCGGTGTACTTCCTGCTGGTGTTCTTCATCTCGCTGTATCCGGGCCGTTTGCTCGATACCGTAGGGCGCTTCCTCGCGCCGCTGAAGATCATCGCCCTGGCCGTGCTGGGCATTGCAGCTTTCGCCTTGCCGGCCGGTGACATTGGCCAGGCCACGCCTGAATACGTGGCGGCGCCGTTCTCCCAAGGCTTCATCAATGGTTACCTGACCATGGATACCCTGGGCGCGCTGGTGTTCGGCATCGTCATCGTCAACGCCATCCGTTCCCGCGGCGTCGAGTCGCCAGCACTGATCACCCGTTATGCGATCATCGCCGGTTTGATCGCCGGCGTGGGCCTGGCACTGGTGTATGTCAGTCTGTTCCGTCTCGGTTCGGGCAGCCATGAAGTGGCCGCTGGCGCTACCAATGGCGCGGCGGTATTGCATGCTTACGTGCAGCACACCTTCGGTTCGCTGGGCAGCGGCTTCCTGGCCGTGCTGATCTCCCTGGCGTGCCTGGTGACCGCGGTCGGCCTGACCTGTGCTTGCGCCGAGTACTTCAGCCGTGTGGTGCCACTGTCCTACAAGACGCTGGTGATCATCCTCGCCGCGTTCTCGCTGCTGGTGTCCAACCTGGGCCTGACCAAGCTGATTGCGTTCTCGATCCCGGTGCTGACCGCGATCTACCCGCCGTGCATCGTTCTGGTGGCGTTGAGCTTCTGCAAGGACTTCTGGCATGAGCAGGGTCGTATCCTCGGCCCGGTGATGCTGGTGTCGTTCATCTTTGGCCTGATCGATGCCCTCAAGGGTGCAGGCCTGGCGGACTGGATGCCGACGCAAATGGCCCACCTGCCGCTGAGCGAGCAGGGCCTGGCCTGGCTGGTGCCGTCGGTGATGACACTGGTGGTCGCGGTGGTCTGCGATCGCCTGCTGGGCAAGCGCGCCGAAGCCTTGGCTTAAGTCGCTTCACGACCCGCCACAAGCGGGTCTTGAGCAAAAACAGAAATGCCCCGTATCAATCGATACGGGGCATTTTTTTTGTGAGGGATGCGGTGTCTTTTCCGTTGAGCTAACGTCGAAGCACTGCAACACCCTTTGTGGGAACTCGCTCCCACAGGGTCTGTGTAATCCGCATTTACTTCACAAGGACCTGCATGTCGTTCATCCAAGCCAACCTGATCCACCTTCTTGCCGCCGTCTGGTTCGTTATCTGCTGGGGCGGGTACACCCGCTATGCCACATGGAAAGGCCGTGACACCGCGTGCCTGGCCAGTGTGCTGCACCTGTATCGAGAAGACTGGATGCGCCGCATGCTGCTGCGCGACAACCGAATCGCCGATGCCAGCGTGATCGGCAATCTGGAACGCAATGCTTCGTTCTTTGCCTCCAGTACGTTGATTATCCTGGCCGGTATTCTCACGGTATTGGGGGCTTCGGAACGGGCGGTATCGTTGCTGGCGGATATCCCGATGGTGCAACAGGCGTCTCAGGGCATGTCGGAAATCAAGTTGCTGTGCCTGGCGCTGGTGTTTGTCTATGCGTTCTTCACCTTCAGTTGGTGCATGCGCCAGTACAACTTTGCCGCGGTACTGGTGGGTTCGGCGCCGATGGTCGGCGAGCGCCATGTGTCGGAGCAGGAACGCAAGGCATTCGCTTCCCGCGCCGCCCGCGTCATCTCCATGGCCGCCAACCAGTTCAACTTCGGATTGCGTTCCTACTACTTCGGCATGACCATGCTGGCCTGGTTCGTCAGCCCGTGGCTGTTCATGTTGATGAGTGCCGGCGTCGTATTCGTGTTGTACCACCGCGAGTTTCATTCCGACGTACTCGACGTGATGGTCTATACCCCTACAGAGGCGCCGTTGCCGGAGGTAATCAAAGAGGCTGCTTGATGAGTATTCCATTCTGGTGCGTGTTTATCAGTGCAGTGTTGATTTATCTGGCGCGAATGCCCGTGACCAGGGCCATGAAAGAGCAGGGTGGTTACGATAACCACCTGCCGCGCCAACAGCAGATGCAACTCACGGGGCTGGGTGCCCGGGCGGTGGCAGCGCATCAGAACAGTTTCGAAGCCTTCATGTTGTTTGCGGTGGGTGTGTTGATGGCGCATACCACGCAGACGGCGGGCTGGCTGATCGACTGTCTGGCGATCATCTTCGTGATCACGCGGGTTATTTATCTGGTGTGTTACTGGAAGGACCTGGCCTGGCAGCGCAGTCTGGTTTGGCTACTGGGATTAATCTGTTCGCTGTTGTTGATGATTAGTCCGACTTTTCGAACGTTTTTGCTCTAACCACTTTTTTTCAAGGCAAAAGAAAACCCGCACTTGGCGGGTTTTCTTTTGCCACGCTAAAAACCGTATTAGTTCTTAGGTGCTTCCGGAGCGGCTGGAGTGGCTGGAGCAGCCGGAGCAGCCTCTTTTGCCGCTTCAGCGTTCGATTCAGCCTGATCTTTGGCGGCTTCGGCGTTTTCTTTCGCAGCGTCGTTCACTTTATCCTGAGCTTTGCTCATGTCTTGCTGAGCTTGCTCAGCATGTTTGGCAGCATCTTGAGCTTTGTCCTCGGATTTTTTATCGCAGGCCGCGAGACCGAGGGAAGCGGTCAACATCAAGGCAATAGCTAAAGTCTTACGCATGGGGTGTTTCTCCTGATGAAAAGCATCTACTGGCATTAAGAGCCCACGCATCAGGGTTAAGTTCCATAATTCTTTCAGATATATAAGTTTGCTCTAGCGCGGAACTTTTATCCGGGCCGCCACCGCACTGTACGGACATAAACAAGGGCTTTATCAAATGGCTGAAAACCCCGTTTTTGAGCGTGCGAAGCGCTTTTTGTCAGCGCTGCGACATTGCCAGGTACTTGGACTAAGCGTTCACAGCGCCAGCAACGAAGGGCTGACGATTGTACTGCCTTACAGCCCGCAGATCGTCGGCAATCCCGAAACCGGCGTGATTCATGGCGGAGCGCTGACCTCGTTGATGGATACCGCCTGTGGCATGGCGACCCTCTGCGTGCTCCCGGAATTCGAAGTCTGCCCGACCCTCGACCTGCGCATCGACTACATGCACGCCGCCGAGCCGCATAAGGATGTCTATGGCTTTGCCCAGTGCTATCGGGTCACCACCGACGTGATTTTTGCCCGTGGCTTCGCCTATCAGGATGACCCCGGGCAACCCATTGCCCATGTGATGGGCACTTTCATGCGCATGGGCAAGCACATCAAGGGCACCAAGGGCTTTGGTGGCGCGGTTACCGGAGGTGCGCAATGAACGAGTCGATCAAGGATCAATTGCAAAAGGCCCACGAGCAGGGCGATTACGCCGCGCTGCTGGATTTGATTCCCTATGCTCGGCTGATCGGCGTCGAATGTTCGCGGGTGGGGGATGAGTTGCTGTTCAAGCTGCCTGCGAACAAGGACAACATTGGCAACCCTTTGTTGCCGGCGATTCATGGCGGTGTGATCGCCGGTTTCATGGAATTGGCCGCGGCGCTGCACCTGTTGGTGTTTACCGGATCGCCCGGGGTACCGAAGATCATCGACTTCTCCCTGGATTACCTGCGAGCCGGGCAATTTCGCGATACCTGGGCCCGATGCCAGGTCTGGCGCCAGGGACGCCGGGTCGCCAATGTGGCGATTACCGCCTGGCAAAGCACCGAAGCCGAACCCATTGCCACGGCCCGTGCACATTTCAAACTCGAAGAGCCCTTGAAATCCTGAACTCAGCCCCAAACTCTGAGGACAACCCGCCGTCGACCCTCATGGTCGCGGCTTATGCCATCTGATTGGAGTTTGATGACCATGAGTGTGGAAACTCAAAAGGAAACCCTGGGCTTCCAGACCGAGGTGAAGCAACTGCTGCATCTCATGATCCATTCGCTGTATTCCAACAAGGAAATTTTCCTTCGCGAATTGATCTCGAACGCCTCTGACGCTGTCGACAAATTACGTTTCGAAGCCCTGGCCAAGCCAGAGTTGCTGGAAGGCGGCACCGAACTGAAAATCCGTGTGAGCTTCGACAAGGACGCTAAAACCGTCACCCTCGAAGACAACGGTATCGGCATGAGCCGCGAAGACGCGATCACCCACCTGGGTACCATCGCCAAGTCCGGCACCGCCGATTTCATGAAGCACCTGAGCGGCGACCAGAAGAAAGACTCGCACCTGATCGGCCAGTTCGGTGTCGGTTTCTACTCCGCATTCATCGTTGCTGACAAAGTCGATGTGTACAGCCGTCGTGCCGGCAGCGCTGCCAGCGAAGGTGTGCACTGGTCGTCCAGGGGCGAAGGTGACTTCGAAGTGGCGACCATCGACAAGGCCGAACGCGGAACTCGCATCGTCCTGCACCTGAAATCCGGTGAAGACGAGTTCGCCGATGGCTGGCGCCTGCGCAACATCATCAAGAAGTACTCCGACCACATCGCCTTGCCGATCGAGCTGCCGAAAGAAGTGGCCGCTGCCGAAGGCGAAGAGCAGCCGGCCGTTGAGTGGGAAACCGTCAACCGCGCCAGCGCCCTGTGGACCCGTCCGCGTACCGAGATCAAGGACGAGGAATACCAGGAGTTCTACAAGCACATCGCTCACGATTTCGAAAACCCGCTGAGCTGGAGCCACAACAAGGTCGAAGGCAAGCTCGAATACAGCTCGCTGTTGTACGTGCCGACCCGTGCGCCGTTCGACCTGTACCAGCGTGAAGCGCCGAAAGGCCTGAAGCTGTACGTGCAGCGCGTGTTCGTCATGGATCAGGCCGAGTCCTTCCTGCCACTGTACCTGCGCTTCATCAAGGGTGTGGTCGACTCCAACGACCTGTCGCTGAACGTGTCGCGGGAAATCCTGCAGAAAGACCCGATCATCGACTCGATGAAGTCGGCGCTGACCAAGCGCGTCCTGGACATGCTGGAAAAACTGGCGAAGAACGAGCCTGAGCAATACAAGGGCTTCTGGAAAAACTTCGGTCAGGTCATGAAAGAAGGCCCGGCAGAAGATTTCGCCAACAAGGAAAAAATCGCCGGCCTGCTGCGTTTCGCATCGACCCATGGCGACGATGGCGAGCAGGTTGTTGGCCTGGCCGAGTATCTGGCGCGTGCCAAGGAAGGTCAGGACAAGATCTACTACCTGACTGGTGAAACCTACGCCCAGGTCAAAAACAGCCCGCACCTGGAAGTCTTCCGCAAGAAAGGCATCGAAGTGCTGCTGTTGACCGACCGCATCGACGAGTGGCTGATGAGCTACCTCAGCGATTTCGACAGCAAGAGCTTTGTCGACGTGGCACGCGGTGACCTGGACCTGGGCAACCTGGACTCGGAAGAGGACAAGAAGGCCGCGGAAGAAGTCGCCAAGGCCAAAGAAGGTCTGGTCGAGCGTCTGAAAGCTGCGCTGGGCGAATCCGTTGCTGACGTTCGGGTTTCCCATCGTCTGACCGACTCCCCGGCGATTCTGGCCATCGGCGAGCAGGACCTGGGTTTGCAGATGCGTCAGATCCTCGAAGCCAGCGGTCAGAAGGTTCCGGATTCGAAGCCGATCTTCGAATTCAACCCGACTCACCCGCTGATCGAGAAGCTCGACAACGAGCAGAGCGACGAGCGCTTCCGTGAGTTGGCGCACATCCTCTTCGATCAGGCGGCCCTGGCGGCCGGCGACAGTTTGAAAGACCCGGCGGCCTATGTGCGCCGTCTGAACAAGCTGCTGGTCGAACTATCGGCCTGACCGTGTTGCAGAAAAACCCGCTTCGGCGGGTTTTTTCATTCTGGTGTTCAATAATCAGGAGTCAGAAATGAGCCAAATCACTGTACGTTCCGTTGCCTATCAGATTGACGGCCAGGCTTACGAAAGCCGTCTGGCCTTTGATGCCGACCATAAAGGCCCGCGCCCGGGGTTGTTGATGGCGCCGAACTGGATGGGTGTCAGCGCCGGTGCCGAAGAGATCGCCAAAGCAGTGGCATCCAAGGGTTATGTGGTGTTGATCGCTGACCTTTACGGTCAATCGGTTCGTCCGACGAACAATGACGAGGCCGGCGCGGCCATGATGCCGTTGAAGAATGACCGCCCATTGCTGCGCAAGCGCATGCAAGTGGCGTTCGAGCAGCTGCAGGGGCAGGGCGAGGTGGCTGTCGATACTTCGAAACTGGCCACTTTCGGTTTCTGCTTCGGCGGCTGCTGCGCCCTGGAATTCGCCCGTACCGGCGCGCCGGTGAAGGCCGCGGTGTCGTTCCACGGCACGCTGGACACGCCGAACCCTGCTGATGCGAATAACATCAAGGGTAAGGTCCTGGTGCTGCACGGTGCCTCCGATCCGCTGGTGCCGAAGGAGCAGTTGCCGGCGTTCGAAGATGAAATGAACGCGGCGGGTGTGGATTGGCAGTTGCTGAGCTACGGCGGTGCGTTCCACTCGTTCACCGACCCGCACGCCAACGTGCCGGGGATGATGATGTATGACGCCAAGGTGGCTGCCCGGGCGTTCACGTCGATGCACAATCTGCTGGATGAAGTGTTCAAGGGCTGATCTGTTGCCTGACACCGACTTTGTCAGAGCCTGAACCGGCCCCTTCGCGAGCAAGTCGAATCGTCGCACCGCCGCTCCCACATTTAACCGCGTTCCAATGTGGGAGCGGGCTTGCTCGCGAAGGCGGTTCCACAGGCAACTAAAATCTCAGGGCAATTCGATCCTCTCAACTTCCCCCGGCACCGTCGGCCAGTCCCCGGCCGCCCAGCGCCGGCGTGCTTCATCAATCGCCGCCGGATCGCTCGCGACAAAATTCCAGTTGATCCGTCGTGACCCGTCCAGCGGAGCACCGCCGAACAACATGGCGTGACTGTCGCTTTCAGCAAACAGAGTCATCTCCTCCCCCGCAGGCAGTACCACCAGCGAGTACGGCTCTATCGACTCGCCATCGAGTTGCACCTCACCGCTCAACACATACAGCGCGCGTTCTTCATGCTCGGTGGGAATCAGCAATGTGGTCGCCGTTTGCAGGTGCAGTTCCGCATACAGCGTAGGAGAAAGCACCGGCACGGGCGATTCCAGGCAAAAGCCTGACCCGGCAATCATGCGAATCTTCACTCCCAGGTTTTCGCTGACCGGCAATGTGGACGCCGGATGGTGGCTGTAATGCCCCGGACCTTGCTCTTTGTCCTTGGGTGAAGCCAGCCAGATCTGCAGGCCGTGCATCGTGAAACCGCTTTCTTTCAGAGCCTCGGGGGTGCGTTCGACGTGGGCGATGGCACTGCCGGCCGTCATCCAGCTGACGTCGCCAGTCCCGACCACTTGATCGGAACCGAGACTGTCCTTGTGCTGGATCTGCCCCTGGAACAAGTAGGTGAGGGTGGACAGGCCAATGTGCGGATGCTGGCGGATGTTCATGCCTTTGCCCGGTGGATAACGGGTTTCCAGCATGTGATCGAAAAACACGAATGGCCCGACGCTGCGGCACTTGGCTGATGGCAGCGGGCGAAGAATCGGCTGGCCTTCGACATCTTCGGTGCGGGGGCGGATCACTAGCGGAGTGTTCATGGTGCGTTCCAGGCTGAGCGGGTAATGCGTTCGAGCATAACCCGCTTGGGCAGCCCTTGCCGCTATTGGCTGAACGCGCCTTCGGACAAGTGCGTTTCGATGCTGACTTCAGAGGTGGTCATCAGCTTGTGGATCGGGCAGCGATCGGCCACGCGGTGCAGTTCATCGCGCTGGGCGTCGGTGAGTACGCCCTTGAGGGTCAGTTTGACGTGCAGCGCGTACTGGCCTTTCTGTTCCAGGCTGTTGTCGCGCTTGACCTCGACGCCGACACCGGTCAGCGGGATGTCTTTCTTCCTGGCATACAGCTTCAGGGTGAGGGCTTTGCAGGCACCCAGCGCGGCATCGAAATAATCGTGCGGTTCCGGAGCCGAGCCCTCTCCGCCAGCCGTGACGGGCGCGTCGGCGAAGAGTTCGTGGTCATCGATCTGGACGCTGTGGCGCAAACCTTCGGCGGAGACGGTGTTGACGGTAACGGTCATGGCAAACCTCGCAGGCGATAGGAAAACTCATTCGATCAAAAAAGACCTTGAAGGTATAGAGCCATCGCGCTTGTCGGGTGTTCCAATTTTCAGAACCCACAAAAAAGCCCCGCGACTGCGGGGCTTTTTGTATCGATCCGGATCAGCTGCCTTTGACCGGCTTGCCGTTGACCGTACCGTCCAGGAGCATGATGTTGTATTCCTTGCCGTCGGTTTCGACTTGTTGCAGGCGGACCAGCAGGTAATCCCAATCCTTGGCGAACCACATCACGGTGATGCGTTTGTTTTGTGTCGGGTCGCGTACACGTTCAACCTTGATTGCATCGATCTTGCCGGCCTTGGTGTCGACCTTTTCAGCGCCCAGCACGCGGAAGTCATAGGTATCGACTTCACCGCCGTCGACCACCTGATAACTCATGCTTTTTTTGCCGGCGGCGACGTCGTGCTGCAGAGCCAGTTGGTAGCTGGATTTGTCGAGCATGCCGCGGTTCAGCGGAACCTTGACCGCGTCGCCGCGATCGGTACCGGTGACCATCTTGGTGTTCCAGTCGAAATCCAGATCCGCTTTCTTGGCCTTGCCCAAGCCGCCACGTTCAAAGTGATACGACTCTGGAAGAAGCGTGTCCTTGTCCATGGTGAGGGTACTTTCCTCGGACAGGCTGGCGATCATCATCGATGCCTTGAAACTCAGTTTCCATTTGCCATCGCTGGTTTTTTCGAGGTTGCGCTCGGCAGTGCCACTCATGGGCAGCTGTTTCCAGTCGGCGGTGTAGCTGGCGGAGAAAGGTTGAAGGTCTGCCGCCTGGGTCAAGGGCAAGGCGAGCAGAGCGCAAGCGAAGAGCAGGGCGCGACGCATAAAATCTCCTAGTTTCGAATCAAGTGGCCGCTGGCCGCGAGTAGCTGTCCATCCAGTAAAGCACCTTGCTCGCCGAGGGCCAGACGACCTTCGGCGAACCAGCGTACGGCCATCGGGTAGATCAGGTGTTCCTGAACATGGACCCGCTGCGCCAGACTCTGCGGCGAATCCTGTAACTCTACCGGTATTACAGCCTGTACGACCAGTGGTCCGCCATCGAGTTCCTCGGTGACGAAGTGCACGGAGCAGCCGTGCTCGGTGTCGCCGGCCTCCAGCGCGCGCTCATGAGTGTGTAACCCTTTGTATTTGGGTAGCAGCGACGGATGGATATTGAGCAGGCGACCCTGATAATGGCGTACGAAACCAGCGCTGAGAATGCGCATGAATCCGGCCAGAACCACGAGTTTGGGGTTGAAGGCGTCGATCAGTTCGATCAGCGCGGCGTCGAAGGCCTCGCGACCTTCGAAAGCCTTGTGATCCAGGGCGCGGGTATCGATACCCGCGTCACTGGCGCGCTGCAGGCCGTAGGCGTCGGCGCGGTTGGAAATCACCGCAGCGATGCGGGCCGGGCTGTCGCCGGTCCGCGTGCTGTCGATCAAGGCCTGCAAGTTACTGCCGGTGCCGGACAACAGCACCACGACATCACAGGTCTTAGGCATCAGTGAGCCTTGAGGTTCTTCAGTTCAACCTGAGCCGCGCCTTCGGCAGCGGTGGAGATCTGGCCGATGACCCAAGGCTGTTCGCCCGCTTCGCGCAGAACGTTCAGGGCAGTTTCCACGTGCTCCTGAGCGACGCAGATGACCATGCCCACGCCGCAGTTCAGCACGCGGTGCATTTCGTTCTCGTCAACGTTGCCTTTCTCTTGCAGCCAGTCGAACACTGCAGGGCGGTTCCAGCTGGCCACGTCAACCACGGCCTGAGCGCCTTTTGGCAGAACGCGCGGGATGTTGTCCAGCAGGCCGCCACCGGTGATGTGGGCCATGGCTTTGACTGCGCCGGTTTCCTTGATCAGCTTGAGCAGTGGCTTCACGTAGATACGGGTCGGGGCCATCAGCAGGTCGGTCAGCGGCTTGCCGTCGAGCTGGGTGTTCTCGATGTCGGCACCGGACACTTCGATGATCTTGCGGATCAGCGAGTAGCCGTTGGAGTGCGGGCCGGAAGATGGCAGGGCGAGCAGGGCATCGCCGGCAGCGACCTTGGAGCCGTCGATAATTTCGGATTTTTCCACGACGCCGACGCAGAAACCGGCCAGGTCGTAGTCTTCACCTTCGTACATGCCCGGCATTTCAGCGGTTTCGCCGCCAACCAGCGAGCAGCCCGACAGTTCGCAGCCAGCGCCGATGCCAGTCACAACCTGGGCGGCGGTGTCGACGTTCAGTTTGCCGGTGGCGTAGTAGTCGAGGAAGAACAGCGGCTCGGCGCCGCACACCACCAGGTCGTTGACGCACATGGCAACCAGATCGATACCGATGCTGTCGTGTTTGTTCAGGTTCAGTGCCAGGCGCAGCTTGGTGCCGACGCCGTCAGTACCGGAAACCAGCACAGGCTGCTTGTAGCCGGCCGGGATTTCGCAGAGGGCGCCGAAACCGCCCAGGCCGCCCATGACTTCCGGGCGCGCAGTGCGCTTGGCGACGCTCTTGATGCGTTCGACCAATGCTTCACCGGCGTCGATGTCTACACCGGCGTCCTTGTAGCTCAGGGAGGGTTGCTTGCTCATGATCCAGGCCTTTAGGGGGGGATTTCTGGGTAACGACCGAGTCCGTCGGGAGCGCCGAAACTGCGTAGGCGAGAACCATGCGCGCTATTCGGACACTACCCGGCTGTTGCCGGTCTGCGAAGGCGCGCGATTTTATCAGGCTTGAGGCGCAGCGGCCATCCTCAGGCCGACAGCAGGGCCATATCCGGTCAAAAAAAACCGTTGATGCGCGGTGTCGGTGGCATCCTGCATGGCTGTATAAGGTATCGCGATTAACCGTCTATCGTTATGACAGTGCGAAAACTTACCCGGAGCGTGTGAATGTTTTGCGTCGGGCAACGGTCACAGTCTTGCTCGATCGTCTTCATGCGGTCTGTTCCAGCCGCTCTTGTCATCAGGAATCTTCCATGCGTTTTTGTAAATTCTTGCTTGTGAGTTGTTTGTCAGTGGTCAGCCTGGTCAGTCAAGCCGAAACCGTCAAAGGCCTTTACCTGGTGCGCGAGCCGGTGAATGGCCAGTCGCCCGAGGAGCGCGACCAGGCGACCCAACGTGCGTTGGACACGCTCGTGTTGCGCCTGACCGGCGACCCCAAGGCCGCGCAAAGCCCGGGGCTGGCGGCAATTCGCAAAGACCCGCAACAGATCATCAGCCAATACGGTTTTGAGGCCGGGCCGCCGGAAGTCCTGAAGGTCGATTTCGACCCGGGCACCACCGAGCAGGCCTTGCGTCGTGCCGGCCTGGCCATGTGGGGCGCCAATCGACCGTCGATCCTCGGCTGGTGGTTGAATGATTCCACCGAGGGTTCAAGCCTGGTGGGCGACGGCCAGGCCAGCGCGATGCCGTTGCGTCGGGCTGCCCAGCACCGTGGCTTGCCATTGCGCTTGCCGTTGGCGGACCTGAACGAACAGATCGTCGCCACTGCGCCGAATCTGGAAGGCGCAGATCCCGCGCCTTTGCTTGCGGCATCGGAACGCTACAACGCCGACGCCCTGCTCGCGGTACACGCCAAGGAGGAGGGCGGGCAGTGGCAAGCCAAGTGGCAATTGTGGCTGGGGGATAAAAAAGAGGCGGGCAGCGTGCAAGGCGCCGATCAGGCCGCCGTGGCCGATGCGGTGATGCTGGCGGTCAACGAGCGCCTGGCGCCGCGGTTTGTCGCCAAACCCGGTGCTTCGAGCGAGCAACTGCTGGAAGTGCAAGGCATGAATCTTGAACACTACGCGTCTCTCGGGCGTTTGCTGGAACCGTTTGGCGGGCGTGTGCAAAGTGTCGAGGGCGACCGGATTCTCTATCGGGTCAACGGCAGCGTCGATCAACTGCGTGCGCAACTGTCGCTGGCGAGGCTGCAGGAAGCGCCGGCGGGTCAGGTCCCGGCCCCGGTAGCGCCCGTTCAGCCAGCCGCCGGCAGCCCGGCGCCAGCCGCCGCGCCGGCCCCGATCCCGCAACTGCGTTTTCGCTGGTAGTTTTTCTTTCTTTATATAGAAGCAATGGAGTGGTTCATGGCCGATACGCGGCGTTGGTTCTGGCTCGGTGGGGTGGTCCTGCTGTGTGTGTTTGTCTGGTTGTTGCATCCGATCCTCACGCCGTTCCTGGTGGCGCTGCTGTTGGCCTACCTGTTCGACCCGCTGGTGGATCGGCTGGAGAAGGCAGGCCTGTCCCGAACCTGGGGTGTCGTGGCGGTATTTACCCTGTTTACCTTGATCTTCACCGCGCTGTTGTTGGTGTTGGTGCCGTTGCTCGCCAGGCAGTTGTTTCGTTTATATGAACTGGCTCCGCAGATGCTCGACTGGCTGCAGCACACGGCGTTGCCCTGGGCGCAATCGAAGTTCGGCCTGTCGGACGGTTTCTGGAAGTTTGACAAGCTCAAGGCCGCCATCAGCGAGCATATGAGTCAGACCACTGATGTTGTCGGCGTAGTGTTGAGCCATGCCACGGCCTCGGGGCTGGCGTTGATTGGCTGGCTGGCGAACCTGGTGCTGATTCCGGTGGTGAGCTTCTACCTGCTGCGCGATTGGGACCTGATGATGGCCAAGGTCCGCAGCCTGTTGCCCCGTGATCGTGAGGCGCGCGCGGTGTCGCTGGCGGGTGAATGCCATGAAGTGCTCGGAGCGTTCGTGCGCGGGCAGTTGCTGGTGATGGTGGCCCTGGGTGTGATCTACGCAGCCGGCCTGATGCTGGTCGGGTTGGAGCTGGGCCTGCTGATCGGCCTGATTGCCGGCCTGGCGGCGATCGTGCCGTACATGGGGTTTATCATCGGCATTGGCGCGGCGCTGCTTGCTGGGTTGTTCCAGTTCGGTGGTGATCTTTACCCCATGCTCGGCATTGTCGCGGTGTTCATGGTCGGTCAGGCGCTGGAGGGCATGGTGCTGACCCCTTTGCTGGTCGGTGACCGGATTGGCCTGCACCCGGTGGCGGTGATTTTCTCGATCCTGGCCGGTGGTGAACTGTTTGGCTTTACCGGTGTGCTACTGGCATTGCCGGTCGCCGCGGTGATCATGGTGCTGGTGCGCCATGTGAATGATTTGTATAAGGATTCTGAGATCTATAGAAGAGGCGACGAGCCGCAGGTTTAAGGGGGGGCAATAGGCGATGGCGGGCTGCCCGGGTTCGTACCGGATCAGTCTGCTGGCTTCGCCCGACTGTCACATGCACCGCCAAAGAATCTGTCACAAAACCGGTGCATTAACGCAAACCTTTGATTTTGCTTGTGGTCTGTCGCATTGTGCGACCCGCTTCACGGGTATAAACTTCGCAAACTTTACATAGAGGCCACTAACGGTTCCTTTGGAACTGTTCAGTCAGCATGAAACCGATTCAGCTGCCCCTAGGTGTGCGTCTGCGTGACGACGCCACCTTTATCAACTACTACCCAGGCGCCAATGCCGCTGCACTCGGCTATGTCGAGCGGCTGTGCGAAGCCGACGCCGGCTGGACCGAAAGCCTGATCTATCTTTGGGGCAAGGACGGGGTAGGGCGTACGCACCTGTTGCAGGCCGCTTGCCTGCGCTTCGAGCAATTGGGCGAGCCGGCGGTGTACCTGCCGTTGGCCGAGTTGCTCGATCGCGGCATCGAAATCCTCGACAACCTGGAACAGTACGAACTGGTCTGCCTGGATGATTTGCAAGTGGTTGCCGGGCGAGCGGACTGGGAAGAGGCGCTGTTCCATCTGTTCAATCGCTTGCGTGACAGCGGTCGACGCTTGCTGATTGCCGCATCGACATCCCCGCGTGAGCTGCCGGTGAAGCTGGCGGATCTCAAATCCCGCCTGACCCTGGCCTTGATCTTCCAGATGCGTCCGCTGTCCGATGAGGACAAACTGCGTGCCCTGCAATTGCGCGCATCCCGTCGTGGCCTGCATCTGACCGATGAAGTCGGGCATTTCATTCTGACTCGCGGTACCCGCAGCATGAGTGCGCTGTTCGAGCTGCTCGAGCGTCTCGACCAGGCCTCCCTCCAGGCTCAGCGCAAGCTGACAATCCCGTTTTTGAAAGAAACCCTCGGTTGGTAAACCCGCTGAAACCGGAGCTTTTAGGCGGTTAGGCATCTTTCAGGCGCCAGATATCCCGCTTTCCTGCCAGGTTGCAGGCCGCGTGCATGTTTAAAATGGGCTTAAGCGCTTAGATGTAAACGAGAAACGGATAAGTCACAAAAAGATCGATTGAATTTGCAAATGAGGCTGATAGCGGGCATAGTCTCGGCTTCTTTACAACTATCAGCCACGGTCGTGCCCATGCTAAATCGCTTCGCACCCCTCGTGCCTCTCGCACTCGTCACCCTGTTGTTCGGTTGCGCGGCCCACACTCCAGTGGCCCAGCAAGCTCCGCAACAGCAGGTTCAACACTCGGCCACTGCCCAGTCTTCCGCTCTCTTTCAGGAAGAGCTGGCTACCGAAAAAGAACTCGCAGACTTCGCTGGCGGCAAGTCCTACCAGCTTCCAGTCCTGGCCGACAGCATCCTCGAACGTGGCATGTCCCTGATCGGTACCCGTTACCGTTTCGGCGGTACTTCTGAAGCCGGCTTCGATTGCAGTGGTTTCATCGGTTACCTGTTCCGCGAAGAAGCGGGCATGAACCTGCCACGCTCCACCCGCGAAATGATCAACGTGGACGCTCCGCTGGTCTCGCGCAGCAAGCTTGAACCGGGCGACCTGCTGTTCTTCGCAACCAACGGTCGTCGTGGTCGCGTCAGTCACGCCGGGATCTACCTGGGCGACAACCAGTTCATCCACTCCAGCAGCCGCCGCAGCGGTGGTGTGCGTATCGATAGCCTGGGCGACAGCTACTGGAGCAAGACCTTCATCGAAGCCAAGCGCGCCCTGGCAATGGCACCTAACGCATCGCCAATCGTCACTGCACGCAAATAAGCGGACAATTTGTAAGGCGAACTTAAAGTCTTACTTGAAGTTTGTCGTGTAGCCGCTAGAATCTTGATCTACAAATGATGGCAAACCGCCTGCGTCCAACGCAGGCGGTTTTCTTTTCTGCGCTCTCCGCAGAAAAAGCCGCAGCCAGATCAGGATGTTCTGCTTATGACGACGTCGGCCCGCCTCGCAATCATGTTCTTCGCAGCGCTGCTCAGTGCCTGCGCCAGTCGCACACCGCCTCCTGCGCCGGTGGTTCGTGCTCCCATCGTATTTGGCTCGTCACAAGCGTTTTCGCCCGAAGCGGAAGACGTGCTGTTTCGCGCCCTTGGGCTGGTGGGCACGCCTTATCGCTGGGGTGGCAACACACCGGATTCCGGGTTTGATTGCAGCGGCCTGATCGCTTACGTGTACCGCGATGTCGCCGGCATTGCCTTGCCGCGCACCACGCGCGAGATGATCTCCATGCAAGCGGCGAATGTGGGCAAGGAAGGCTTGCAGACCGGCGACCTGCTGTTCTTCGCCACCAATGGCGGTTCCCAGGTCAGTCATGCCGGCATCTACGTGGGAGAAGGGCGTTTCGTCCACGCGCCGGCCACCGGTGGCACCGTGAAGCTCGACAGCCTGTCCAAGGCGTATTGGCAAAAGGCTTACCTGAGCGCCAAGCGTGTGCTGCAGCCTGAACATTTGGCGCGCAATCCATAACTTCCGGAGCTGGTGGTCATGACTGCTCGCACGCTCAATCTCGACGACGATCTGTACCAATACCTGCTCGATGTTTCCCTGCGCGAAACGCCGCTGCTCAAGCGCTTGCGCGATGAGACCCAGGCGCTGCCGATGGCACGCTGGCAGGTGGCACCCGAGCAGGGGCAGTTTCTAGCTTTGCTGGTAAAGCTGACGGGGGCCAGGCGCTTGCTCGAAGTCGGCACTTTTACCGGCTACAGCGCACTGTGCATGGCGGCGGCATTGCCTGCTGACGGTTCGCTGATTTGCTGTGACATCCCTGGCAACTACAACGCCATTGCACGGCGCTATTGGCAGGAAGCGGGGCTAGCCGAACGGATTGACCTGCGACTGGCCCCGGCGCTGGACACCCTCACCGAACTTGAGCGGCAAGGGCAGGGCGGGCAGTACGACCTGGTGTTCATCGATGCCGACAAGGCCAACTATCCGGCTTATCTGGAACACGCCCTGGGATTGCTACGAGCTGGCGGGCTGGTGGTGTTCGATAACACCCTGTGGAGCGGGCGCGTGCTTGAGGCCAATCCCGAGAGCGCGGACACCCGGGCGATCCAGGCGCTCAACCGGGCGTTGAAGGAAGATGCGCGGGTGGATCTGTCGTTGTTGCCGATTGGTGATGGTTTGACCCTTTGCCGCAAAAGGTAAGCACTGACTCCAATCCAATGTGGGAGCGAGCTTGCTCGCGATGGCGGTGGGTCAGGCAACATCAAAGTTGAATGTGCCGGCCTCATCGTCGGATCGCCGCCCGGAGACAAGCTCGCTCCCACAGGTTCTGAGTTCATCCGGGATGGTGTTACCTGGCAGCCGAAACCCGCCACACCTTGTTCCCCACATCGTCAGCCACCAACAGGTCACCCTGTCGGTCGATCACCACGCCCACCGGGCGGCCCATGGCTTGGTCCTTGTCGTTGAGAAAACCTGTGAGCACTTCAACGGGCTTTCCGGCAGGTTTGCCAGCGCTGAACGGCACGAAAATCACTTTGTAGCCGCTGTGGGGGTTGCGGTTCCATGAGCCGTGCTGCCCGATGAATGCCCCTTGGGTGAAGGGCGGTGGCAGCTTGCTGTTTTCGGCGAAGGTCAGGCCCAGTGATGCCGTGTGCGGGCCGACGGCGTAGTCCGGGGCGATCGCCTTGGCCACCAGGTCGGGGTTTTGCGGCTCAACGCGAATATCGACATGCTGGCCGTAGTAGCTGTACGGCCAGCCATAGAATGCGCCGTCTTTCACCGAAGTGATGTAGTCCGGAACCAGGTCGCTGCCGATTTCATCCCGTTCGTTGACCGCGGTCCACAGCGCGCCACTGAGCGGTTCCCAGGCCATGCCGTTGGGGTTGCGCAGACCGGAGGCGAAGATCCGCTGCTGGCCGGTGGCGCGATCCACTTCCCAGATCGCCGCGCGACCTTCTTCCTTGTCCATACCGTTTTCGGCGACGTTGCTGTTGGAGCCCACGGTGACGTACAACTTGCTGCCATCCATGCTGGCGATGACGTTTTTCGTCCAGTGGTGGTTCAGCGGGCCACCCGGCAGGTCGACCACCTTGATCGGCGGCGACTTGATCTGCGTATCGCCATTTTCATAGTGAAAGCGCAGCAGGCGATCAGTGTCGGCCACATACAGGTCATTACCGACCAGGGTCATGCCGAAGGGCGAGTTGAGGTTCTGCAGAAACACCGTGCGGGTTTCCGCGACGCCATCGTGGTCCTTGTCGCGCAGCAAGGTGATGCGGTTGGCGCTGGGCACCCTGGCCCCGGCGCGGCCCATGACTTTCTTCATGACCCAGCCGCGAATGCCTTTGCCGTCTTCGGGTTTGGGTGGTGCATTGGTTTCCGCCACCAGCACATCGCCATTGGGCAGCACATAAAGCCAGCGGGGGTGATCCAGGTCCTCGGCAAAAGCGGTCACTTGCGTGCCCGTGGCGGCGATGGGTTTCGCACCCTGTGGCCAGCCGATGGCCGGGGCGATGTTCACGGTCGGAACCAGTGTCTTGTTGGGTTCTGGTAGTCGGGGTGATGGGCCGGTGCCATCGGAGACTTGCAGGCGGGAGGTCTCGCCACAAGCGGCGAGCCCTCCGCAGAGCGCGATAACGAGAGCGAGCGGGGGCGTGCGCATGCTGGTCTTCCCTATGAATGCCTTGTTCTAATCATAGAGAAGCATTGTTGTGCGATGGTTCAACCCTCAGCCGCGAGCCTCCTTGAACAGCACCGCAATGCCGGGGTGATAGTTGCCGGCTTCGTTGCGCAACTTGCGATAGGCATAAGGGAAATACCAGGCGACAGCGCAGCTGTGTTCCTTTTGCAGGTCGTCGACCATGTCCTGGAGTTCTTCCGGCGTGGCGCCCTGCTGGGCTTTTTGCGGGGCGACGAACAGGCAGCCGAGTTTCAGGTCGCTGGCGTGGCTCAGGCGCTTCGCATCGCTGGCGATATCGAGCAGGGCCTGGGACAGGTTGAGGCTGTTGACCCGTGGCCAGCGCTGGCTGGTCTGGATGTAGGCGCGGGTTTCGGAGGAGGCCAGGAGCAGGTCGGCGCGGCTGTTGCGTTCGCCTTCTTCTGTCTGCTTGCGGGTGGGCGTCTGTTGCAGCGTGACCATCTCGGCCATCCAGGCGGCGGCGGACAGCAGTCCGAGATTGGCCTTTTCGTCGTGCCAGTACGGTGTGTCGCCATCGCCGCGGACGGCGTTGTAACGGTCGATGCATTCGAACCAGTGTTCGAGCACCGGACGCAGGAATTCCAGCTTTGGATTACTGATGATCATGCCTTGCATGGGCTCACCCTTGTTGTTGTGTTGTGAGATTGTGGCTCTTTGATATCACTGCTGGGAGCGTGGCACAAGATTGACGTCAGTTTATTGATTGATGGCAGTTATTCGGCCGATGGCCTCCCGGCTTTAATTGACGCTCCACCCCCAACCCTCTAACCTTCGCGGCTTGTTTCAGGTGCTCTGTGGCTTGGGTCGACAGAGTGAAACAGGGAAGCCGGTGAGTGGGTCCTTCTGTTGGTCGAAGGCCCGCAATTCCGGCGCTGCCCCCGCAACGGTAAATGAGTGAAAACTGTGTGTGATGCCACTGTGTCGAATCGATGCGGGAAGGCGCACAGTCCGGCCCCGCGCCACTCATGAGCCCGGAGACCGGCCTGATTCATCCAGCGGCATCACGGTGGGCGATGCCAGGCTTTGTTGCCTTCTATTCTTGTGCCTGCCCGCCGTTATTCCTGCCTCAACGGAGAGCTCCCCCATGACTGATACCCCCGATCGTGACGAACGCCACCTGGCGCGCATGCAGCGCAAAAAAGCCGTGATCGACGAGCGCATCGCCAATTCCCCGAACGAGTGTGGCCTGCTGCTGGTGCTGACCGGCAACGGCAAGGGCAAGAGCAGTTCGGCTTTCGGCATGCTTGCCCGCGCCATGGGGCACGGCATGCAATGCGGCGTGGTGCAATTCATCAAGGGCCGCAACAGCACGGGCGAAGAGTTGTTCTTCCGGCGCTTTCCCGAGCAGGTGCGCTTTCATGTGATGGGCGAAGGCTTTACCTGGGAAACCCAGGATCGCCAGCGCGACATCGCCGCCGCCGAAGCCGCCTGGTCGGTGTCGCAGCAATTGCTGCGCGATCCGTCCATCGGCCTGGTGGTGCTCGATGAGCTGAACATCGCCCTCAAGCACGGCTACCTCGATCTCGATCAAGTGCTCAGTGATTTGCAGGCCCGACCACCGATGCAACACGTGGTGGTCACCGGTCGCGCCGCGAAGCCGGAAATGATCGAAATGGCCGACACCGTCACCGAAATGGGCGTGATCAAGCACGCCTTTCAGGCCGGGATCAAAGCGCAGAAAGGCGTCGAGTTGTGAGTCAGCCTCGACACTGTCCGGCAGTACTGATTGCCGCGCCGGCCTCTGGCCAGGGCAAGACCACCGTCACCGCGGCACTGGCCCGATTGCATCGCAATCAGGGGCGCAAGGTCCGTGTGTTCAAGTGCGGCCCCGACTTTCTCGATCCGATGATCCTCGAACGCGCCAGCGGTGCGCCGGTGTATCAGCTGGACATGTGGATGGTCGGCGAGCAGGAGAGTCGCCGGTTGCTGTGGGAAGCCGCCGCTGAAGCCGACCTGATCCTGATCGAAGGCGTCATGGGGCTGTTCGACGGTACGCCGTCGAGCGCCGACCTGGCGCGGCATTTCGGTGTGCCGGTGCTGGGGGTGATCGATGGCACCGCCATGGCCCAGACCTTTGGCGCATTGGCCCTGGGGCTGGCGCGTTATCAGCCGGACTTGCCGTTCGCCGGCGTGCTGGCCAATCGTGTCGGCACGCTGCGCCACGCGCAACTGCTCGAAGGTAGCCTGACTGAAGGTTTGCGCTGGTACGGCGCGCTGTCCCGGGAAACCGGGATCGAATTGCCGAGCCGGCACCTGGGGCTGGTGCAGGCCAGTGAGCTGAACGATCTTGATCTGCGTCTGGATGCGGCCGCCGATGCCCTGGCCAGCAGTTGCGAGGTCGCGCTGCCGCCGGCGGTCGAGTTCGCTGCTCCTGATGTCATTGCGGCCGAACCGCTGCTCGCTGGTGTGCGCATTGCCGTCGCCCGGGATGAAGCCTTTGCGTTCACCTACGGCGCGAGCCTGGATCTGCTGCGGGCGATGGGCGCCGAGTTGTCGTTCTTCTCGCCGATCCGCGACCGAGTGTTGCCGGAGGCGGACAGCCTGTATCTGCCGGGTGGTTACCCGGAACTGCACCATGTTGCGCTGGCGCAAAACACCGCGATGCTCGACGCGATCCGCGCCCATCACCGAGCTGGCAAGCCTTTGCTCGCCGAGTGTGGCGGCATGCTGTACCTGCTCGATTCCCTGACCGATGTCGAGGGCACTCGCGCCGAACTGGTTGGCTTGCTGGCCGGTGATGCGGTCATGCAAAAGCGTCTGGCGGCGCTGGCGTTGCAGGCGGTGGAATTGCCGGAGGGTTCGCTGCGCGGGCACACCTATCACCATTCGCTGACCACCACTGAACTGACGCCGATTGCCCGTGGCTTGAGCCCTAACGGCGGGCGCGGAGCGGAGGCGGTCTACCGTGAAGGGCGGATGACAGCCTCTTATGTGCATTTTTATTTTCCGTCCAATCCCTCGGCGATTGCCGCGTTGTTTGCGCCGGACCTTGAAGCTGCCTTCGCGAGCAAGTCGAATCGTCGCACCGCCGCTCCCACAGGGGATTGCGTTTCTTCAGGCCGGTCACCTTCAAATGTGGGAGCGGGCTTGCTCGCGAAGAGGCCATGAGCGACAACGCATTCTCTGAAGCCGAACGCGCGGCGGTCTATCGTGCCATCGCCGAGCGCCGCGACATGCGCCACTTCAGCGGCGGCACCGTCGAGCCCGAATTGCTGCGGCACCTGCTCGAGGCCGCACACCAGGCACCCAGTGTCGGCCTGATGCAGCCCTGGCGTTTCATTCGCATCAGCAATCGTGCCTTGCGCGGGCAAATCCAGGCCCTGGTGGAAGAAGAGCGCATCCGCACCGCCGAAGCCCTCGGCGAGCGCAGCGATGAGTTCATGAAGCTCAAGGTCGAAGGCATCAACGATTGCGCCGAGGTACTGGTCGCCGCACTGATGGACGACCGTGAGCAGCATATCTTCGGCCGCCGCACGCTACCGGAAATGGACATGGCTTCGTTGTCCTGCGCGATCCAGAACCTGTGGTTGGCGTCCCGCGCCGAAGGGCTGGGCATGGGCTGGGTGTCGCTGTTCGAACCCCGGGCGCTGGCGGACCTGTTGAGGTTGCCTCCTGGTGCCAAGCCGCTGGCGGTGCTGTGCCTGGGACCGGTGAAGGAGTTTTACCCGGCGCCGATGCTGGTGCTCGAAGGCTGGGCACAGGCGCGTCCGCTACATGAATTGCTGTACGAAAATTATTGGGGAGTGAGTCAATGAGTGTGGCGTTGTTGAGCGTCGCCGCGGTTGCGCTGGATGCGCTGCTGGGTGAACCCAAACGCTGGCATCCGCTGGTGGCGTTCGGCCGTTTTGCCGAGCGCATCGAGCAACGTTTCAACGGTGGCGGTCGCGGCTGGCGCAGTCATGGCGTCACCGCGTGGGTGATCGCCGTGGTGCCGCTGACGCTGTTGGCCACGGCCTTTTCCTGGGCGCCTTATGTCGGCTGGATCGTCGAGATTCTCGCGCTCTATTGCGCCCTCGGCATGCGCAGCCTCGGTGAGCACGTCGAGCCTGTGGCCAGGGCCCTGCGTGGCGGTGATCTTGATGAAGCACGCAAGCGCGTGAGTTATCTGGTCAGCCGTAAAACCAGTGATCTGGATGAAACCGAAGTCGCCCGTGCCGCTACCGAGTCGGTGCTGGAGAACGGTAGCGATGCGGTATTCGCGGCGTTGTTCTGGTTTGCCGTGGCGGGTGCGCCGGGCGTGGTGCTCTACCGCCTGAGTAATACGCTGGATGCGATGTGGGGTTATCGCAATGAGCGCTTCGAACGCTTCGGCTGGGCGGCGGCGAAGGTCGACGACCTGCTCAATTACATTCCTGCGCGCCTGGTGGCGCTGACTTACGCGCTGCTGGGCAAAACCCGGCTGGCGTTGAAATGCTGGCGCAGCCAGGGCCCGACCTGGGACAGCCCGAACGCCGGCCCGGTGATGGCGGCAGGGGCGGGTGCTCTTGGCGTCGAGTTGGGTGGGGCGGCGATTTATCACGGCGAACTGCATCAGCGTCCGCAGTTGGGCGAAGGTGTGCCGGCGGATGCCGACTCCATCGACCGGGGCTGGCAATTGGTCCAGCGCGGGGTATGGTTGTGGCTGCTGATTCTCTGCCTGGGGGCCGAATTTTATGCTTGAGCACGGTGGGCGACTGCGCAAGGCGGCGCTCGAATACGGCATAGATGAAGCCGACTGGCTGGACCTGTCCACGGGCCTTGCGCCCTGGTCGTTCCCGGTGCCGGATATTCCGCTGCGAGCCTGGGCCCGTTTGCCGGAGGCGGACGATGGCCTGGAGCAGGCCGCCTGTGATTACTACGGCACCTTGCAGGCATTGCCGGTGGCCGGCTCGCAAATGGCGATTCAACTGCTGCCGCGCTTGCGTCGGGCGGGCAAGGTCGGCGTGTTGTCGCCGTGTTACGCCGAGCACGCCGAAGCGTGGCGTCGCAACGGCTACATCGTGCGTGAAGTGCTGGAGCAGGAAGTCGACTTCTTTATCGACAGTTTCGACGTGCTGGTGGTGGTCAATCCGAATAACCCCACGGGCCTGAGCCTCACCCCCAGTCGCCTGCTCGACTGGCACACGCGACTGGCCCAGCGCGGTGGCTGGCTGGTGGTGGACGAAGCGTTCATGGATAACACGCCGCAACTGAGCCTGGCGCCGTTTGCCCATCAAGTCGGGCTGGTTGTCTTGCGTTCCTTTGGCAAGTTTTTCGGCCTGGCCGGTGTGCGCCTGGGGTTTGTGCTGGCCGAGCGCAAGTTGCTCAAGTTGCTGGCAGAACAAGTGGGACCCTGGGCCGTGAGCGGGGCAACCCGGGTCGTGGGCCAGGCCTGCCTGCGCGATACCGAGGCGCAAACGGCGCAACGGCTGCGCACCGAAGAGGCCAGCGAGCGCCTTGCGTCGTTGCTGGCGCAACACGACTTGGAGCCCCAGGGTGGTTGCGCGCTGTTCCAGTGGCTGATCACCGAGCGCGCCGAAGCACTGCATGAGTTCATGGCCCGGCGCGGCATTCTCCTGCGGTTGTTCACGCACAACAGCAGCCTGCGATTCGGCTTGCCCGGTGACGAGATCGCCTGGGTACGACTGGCGCAGGCGTTCGACGATTTTGCCAAGGAAAACCAATGACCACGCTGATGGTGCAGGGCACCACATCGGATGCCGGTAAAAGCACGCTGGTGACCGCGCTGTGCCGTTGGGCCACGCGCCAGGGCGTCAGGGTGGTGCCGTTCAAGCCGCAGAACATGGCCCTCAACAGTGCGGTGACCGCCGACGGTGGCGAGATCGGCCGGGCCCAGGCGGTCCAGGCCCAGGCCGCGAACCTTGAACCGCACACCGACATGAACCCGGTGTTGCTCAAGCCCAACAGTGACACCGGTGCTCAAGTGATCATCCATGGCCGTGCCGTCACGACCATGAATGCCGTCGCCTATCACGACTACAAAACCATCGCCATGCAAGCGGTGCTGGCCTCCCACGAGCGCTTGAGCGCGGCGTATCCGCTGGTGATGGTCGAGGGCGCGGGCTCGCCTGCGGAAATCAATCTGCGGGCCGGCGATATTGCCAACATGGGTTTTGCCGAAGCGGTGGATTGCCCGGTGCTGCTGATCGCCGATATCAATCGCGGCGGGGTTTTCGCCCACCTGGTAGGCACCCTCGAATTGCTGTCACCGAGCGAACAGGCGCGGGTCAAAGGCTTCGTCATCAATCGTTTCCGAGGCGACATCGCGTTGCTGCAACCCGGTCTCGACTGGCTCGAAGAGCGCACCGGCAAACCGGTGGTCGGCGTGTTGCCGTACGTGATGGATCTGCACCTGGAGGCCGAGGATGGCATCGATCAACGCCAGGCCGATAAAGCCGAGCAGGTGCTGAAGGTGGTGGTACCGGTGCTGCCGCGCATCAGCAATCACACCGATTTCGATCCGCTGCGCCTGCATCCGCAAGTGGACCTGCAATTCATCGGCCCCGGCCAGGCGATTCCTCCCGCCGACCTGATCATTCTTCCCGGCTCGAAAAGTGTGCGCAGCGACCTCGCGTACCTGCGAGCCAACGGTTGGGACGCCGCCATCGCCCGGCATCTGCGTTACGGCGGGAAACTGCTGGGGATCTGTGGCGGCCTGCAGATGCTCGGTGAGCAGGTGCATGATCCGCTGGGGCTGGAAGGTGCGCCGGGTTCCAGTGCTGGTTTGGGACTGTTGGCATTCCAGACCCGGCTCGAACAAGAGAAGCAGTTGCGCAATGTGCGTGGTCGCCTGGCGCTGGAAGACGCGCCGGTGGCGGGTTATGAAATTCATGCCGGCGTGACCACCGGACCTGCTCTGGAAAACGCTGCCGTGCAGTTGGATGACGGCCGCTGTGATGGTGCGCAAAGTGCTGACGGACAGATTTTCGGCACCTACCTGCACGGGCTGTTCGAATCGCCGGCGGCATGCAGTGCACTGCTGCGCTGGGCCGGGTTGCAGGAAGTGCAGGAAGTGGATTACCACGCGTTGCGCGAGCGCGATATCGAGCGGCTGGCGGATCTGGTGGAGAAGCATCTGGATACCGGGCTGTTGCGGCAGCTCTGTGGAATCTGAGGTGAAAGCTCTGGCCTCTTCGCGAGCAAGCCCGCTCCCACATTAGAACGCGGTCAACTGTGGGAGCGGCGGTGCGGCGATCCGACTTGCTCGCGAAGACTGAAGTGGCCACACCGCCCATTTGAAAGGATGTAACCATGCTCCAACTGATCCTCGGCGGCGCCCGCTCCGGCAAGAGTCGCCTGGCTGAAAAACTCGCCCTCGACAGCGCCCTGGCCGTGACCTATATCGCCACCAGCCAGCCACTGGACGGAGAAATGAACGAGCGGGTCGCTCATCACCGCGCCCGTCGCCCTGCTGAATGGGCACTGATCGAAGAACCACTGGAACTGGCCCGCGTACTGCGTGAAAACTCCCGTGTCGACCACTGTCTGCTGGTGGATTGCCTGACCCTGTGGCTGACCAATCTGCTGATGCTCGACGATGCCGAGCGCTTGAAAGCCGAGCGTGATGCCTTGCTGGACTGCCTGGCATCGCTGCCGGGTGAAATCATTTTTGTCAGCAACGAGACCGGAATGGGTGTCGTGCCGCTGGGCGAATTGACTCGCCGCTATGTCGATGAAGCCGGTTGGCTGCATCAAGCTCTGGCTGAGCGTTGTCAGCGTGTCGTCCTGACCGTCGCCGGCCTGCCCCTGACTTTGAAAGGAACTGCGTTATGACTCAATCCTGGTGGCTGAACCCGTGCAAGCCGGTCGATACCCAAGTAGTCGAACAGGCCCGGGCGCGGCAACAGCAACTGACCAAGCCGGCCGGCTCCCTCGGCCAGCTGGAAGCGTTGGCGGTGCAGTTGGCGGGTTTGCAAGGGCGGGTCAAACCGAGCCTGGAGCAGGTTTGGATCGCGATTTTTGCCGGTGACCACGGCGTCGTCGCCGAGGGCGTGTCGGCGTTTCCCCAGGAAGTGACCGGGCAGATGCTGCTCAATTTCGTCAGCGGTGGTGCGGCGATCAGCGTATTGGCGCGGCAACTGGGCGCTTCCCTCGAGGTGGTTGACCTTGGCACGGTCACGCCGTCGCTGGACCTGCCGGGGGTGCGCCACCTGAACGTCGGCCCGGGCACGGCAAATTTTGTACAGGGACCGGCCATGACCCAGGCCCAGGGGCAACTCGCCTTGCAGGCCGGCCGTGACAGCGTGCAGCGGGCAATCGCCAGCGGTGCGCAGTTGTTTATCGGTGGCGAGATGGGCATCGGTAACACCACCGCCGCCAGCGCCCTGGCGTGCGCGCTGCTCGATTGCCCGGTGGTGCATTTGACCGGGCCTGGTACCGGGCTCAATGCTGAAGGTGTCAGCCACAAGGCCCAGGTCATCGGGCGCGCCCTGGCAATGCATGGCGCGCAGCGTGGCGATGCCTTGCAGACCCTGTTCAACCTCGGCGGTTTTGAGATCGCCGCGCTGGTCGGTGCCTATCTCGCCTGTGCCCAGGACGGTGTCGCGGTGTTGGTGGATGGCTTCATTTGCAGTGTCGCGGCGCTGGTTGCTGTGCGTTTGAATCCTGATTGCCGTCAGTGGTTGTTGTTCGGCCATCGCGGCGCCGAGCCGGGGCATCGTCATGTGCTGGAAACCCTGGACGCTCAACCCTTGCTCGATCTCGGCCTGCGGCTGGGCGAAGGCAGTGGCGCGGCGTTGGCAGTGCCGCTGCTGCGCCTGGCGTGCGACCTGCACGGGCAGATGGCGACCTTCGCCGAAGCCGCCGTGGCAGATCGTCCGGCATGACCTTGCGCGTGGATCTGTTGCGTCACGGTGAAACCGAACTCGGCGGCGGCTTGCGCGGCAGCATCGATGATGCGTTGACCGACACGGGCTGGGCGCAGATGCGCGCCGCCGTGATCGGGCAAGGGCCGTGGGATCGGCTGGTCAGTTCGCCGTTGCAGCGTTGTGCGCTGTTTGCCGAGGAACTCGCTGCGCAACTGGGTGTGCCGGTGCAGTTGGACAAGAACCTGCAAGAGTTGCATTTCGGCGCCTGGGAAGGGCAGAGCGCGGCGGCGTTGATGGAAACCGACGCGCAGGCCCTGGGTCTGTTCTGGGCCGATCCCTATTCGTTCACGCCGCCTCAGGGGGAGCCGGTTGCAGAGTTTTCGGCTCGGGTGCTGGCCGCGCTGGAGCGTTTACACGCGAACTGTGCCGATGAGCGCATTCTGCTGATCAGTCATGGCGGTGTGATGCGTCTGTTGCTGGCACAAGCGCGCGGGCTGCCGCGGGAACAACTGCTCAACGTTGAGGTCGGGCATGGTGCGCTGTTTTCGCTGACGGTGGAGCCTGCGGGCGTGTTGAAGGAAGTGCTCTGACCATGCTGCCATTCTGGATCGCCCTGCAATTTCTCAGCAGCCTGCCGATTCGCCTGCCCGGCATGCCAGAGTCCCGGGATCTGGGGCGGTCGCTGCTGTTTTATCCGCTGGTGGGATTGCTCTTTGGCGCCATTCTGTGGGCAGTCAACTGGCTGTTGCTCGGCACGCCGACGTTGCTGCACGCGGCGTTGTTGCTGAGCCTTTGGGTGCTGCTCAGCGGCGGCCTGCACCTGGATGGCCTGGCGGACAGCGCCGACGCCTGGCTCGGTGGTTTTGGCGATCGTGAGCGCACGTTGACCATCATGAAAGACCCGCGCAGCGGGCCGATCGCCGTGGTGACGCTGGTGCTGGTGTTGCTGCTCAAATTCACCGCACTGCTGGCGCTGATCGAACAGCCGCATTCACTGGCATTGATCATTGTGCCGTTGATCGGTCGCAGTGCATTGCTCGGCTTGTTCCTGACCACGCCGTACGTGCGTGCCGGTGGCCTGGGCCAGGCATTGTCCGATCATCTTCCGCGTTCGGCGGGCAAGCAGGTGCTGGCGGTCAGCGCACTAGCCTGTGTGTTGATCGTCGGTTTGAGTGGTGTGGTGGTTGTGGTGTTGGCGGTTATTGGTTTTGTCTGGCTGCGCCAGGTGATGCTGCGGCGCCTGGGCGGCACGACGGGGGACACGGCGGGTGCGATGCTGGAGTTGCTGGAAGTTGCAGTGCTGGTAGGCTTGGCGCTGTTTTAACTGTTATTCCAGCTCTGTAACTTGATTTAACCGACTCGCGGGTATATACACGCACCATGCTCGATTCCCAATGTTTATGCATCAACCTGCGTCGCGCCGCCCGTGGCGTCAGCAGGCACTACGACGGCGCTCTCGATGGCTTCGGGATCAACGTTGCGCAGTATTCTTTGCTGTGCAATCTGCAGCGTCTGGATCAGCCGAGCATTTCGACCCTGGCCGAGGCCATGGGCCTGGATCGCAGTACCCTGGGGCGTAATTTGCGGGTGCTGGAGGGTGATGGCCTGGTGACGCTGGTCGAGGGCGAGGACATGCGCAACCGCATCGTCCTGCTGACCGAGGCCGGGGCAGAGCGTCTCAAGGCTGCCTTGCCGGCCTGGGAAGCCGCGCAGCAACGTTTGATCGATCGCCTGGGTGCCGAGAAGCGCGAAACCTTATTGAAGCTGTTGGATGAACTGGCATGATGCCGGTTTTTTCGATCATAAGCGGGTATATACCCGCTACCGGAGAACAACAATGACATCGATGTGGCGTACATGCGGCTGGGTTCTGTTGGGGAGTGCGCTGATCCTTGCGTTGTCGCTGGGTGTCCGCCATGGCTTCGGGCTGTTTCTGGCGCCGATGAGCTCCGAGTTCGGTTGGGGGCGTGAAGTCTTTGCCTTCGCTATCGCCCTGCAGAACCTGATCTGGGGCCTCGCTCAGCCGTTCACCGGCGCCCTGGCCGACCGCTTCGGCGCGGCGAAAGTGGTGCTGATCGGTGGCGTCCTGTACGCGGCCGGGCTGATTTGCATGGGGCTCTCCGACTCGGCGATGACCCTGTCACTGAGCGCCGGCCTGCTGATCGGTATCGGACTGTCTGGTACATCGTTCTCGGTGATCCTCGGCGTGGTCGGCCGTGCGGTGCCGCCGGAAAAACGCAGCATGGGCATGGGGATCGCCAGTGCGGCCGGTTCGTTCGGCCAGTTCGCGATGTTGCCCGGCACACTCGGTCTGATCGGATGGCTTGGCTGGTCCGCGGCGCTGCTGGTGCTGGGCTTGCTGGTGGCGTTGATCGTGCCGCTGGTGGGCATGCTCAAGGACAAGCCGCTGCCCGTCATGGGCCACGAACAGACCCTTGGCGAAGCGCTGCGTGAGGCCTGCTCCCATTCCGGATTCTGGCTCCTGGCGTTCGGCTTTTTTGTGTGCGGATTCCAAGTGGTGTTCATCGGCGTGCACTTGCCGGCCTATCTGGTGGATCAACATCTTCCGGCGACGGTCGGCACCACGGTGCTGGCGCTGATCGGGCTGTTCAACATTTTCGGCACCTATACCGCCGGATGGCTCGGCGGGCGCATGTCCAAGCCGCGGTTGCTCACCGGTCTGTACTTGCTGCGGGCGGTGGTCATTGCCTTGTTCCTGTGGGCGCCGGTGACGACCACCACGGCCTACCTGTTCGGCATGGCCATGGGCTTTCTGTGGCTGTCGACGGTGCCGTTGACCAACGGCACGGTGGCGACCTTGTTTGGTGTGCGAAATCTGTCCATGCTCGGCGGGATTGTTTTCCTGTTTCACCAGCTCGGTTCGTTTCTGGGTGGCTGGTTGGGCGGGGTGGTGTATGACCGAACCGGGAGTTATGACTTGATCTGGCAAGTGGCAATTCTCTTGAGCCTGTTGGCCGCTGCCCTCAACTGGCCGGTGCGTGAGCGGCCGGTAGAGCGTCTGCAATCACAAATGAGTGCGATATGAACAGTCTTTGGCCGCGGATCGCCGTAGCCGCCGTCTGCGCCTTATTGCTGGCATTGTCGTGGTGGGGCTGGCATCAAGGCGGACTGGCGCTGATGCAGTTGGGCATGGGTGCTTGCTAGTGAGCGGCGAGGGCGAGTAACGTCACTTTTGACGAGTTATCAAGGATGCACCGACATGCTGATGCGCTGGATTGCAGTCCCCGCGTTGCTGGTGACGTTTACCGGACTGGCCTGCGCGGCCGAGTGCCCGGAACTGTTGCAAGGATCACTGCAAAAGCTGCGCGCCAAGGAATCCATCGACCTGTGCCAACGGTATGAAGGTAAGCCGCTGGTGGTGGTCAATACTGCGAGCTTCTGCGGTTTCGCCCCGCAGTTCAAGAGTCTTGAGGCGCTGAATCAGCGTTACAAAGGGCAGGGGCTGGAAGTACTGGGTGTTCCGTCCAATGACTTCAAGCAGGAGTCCAGGGACGGTGCCGAGACCGCCAAGGTTTGTTACGTCAACTATGGCGTGACTTTCACTATGACCGAGCCGCAGCCGGTACGTGGCGCCGACGCAACCCATCTGTTCAAGGTGCTGGCCGAACAAAGCAGTGCGCCAAAATGGAATTTCTACAAATACGTGGTCGATCGCAAGGGTAAGGTGATCGCCAGCTTTTCCAGCCTGACCAAGCCCGATGATCCCGAGTTCATTGCGGCGGTGGAGCAAGCCCTGGCTTCACAACCTTGATTTGCACCCACTGAAAAGCCCCGCCTCTGTGAAGAGAGCGGGGCTTTTTTGATTCCGTTGGCGAGCGTTCAGGCTCGCCGGGAATCATCAGAAGCGGTAGGTCGCACCGAGACCGAAACCGTTCGCGTAGTTTTCATACTTGGCGTTGTAGGTCTGGCCACGGTCGTTGCTGTTGTTGACCTTGACCGACTCTTCGCGCAGGTACGAATACGCCAGGTCGATGGTCAGGTCGTCGGTCGGGCTCCAGCCGGCGCCCACGCTGAAAATCTTGCGATCGCCAGTCGGGATGCGTGGGGAGCGGTCGACGTTGTTGGTCGGTGCCTGGTCAATGGACAGACCGGTACGCAGTACCCATTGCTTGTTCAACTGGTAGGACGCGCCGATGGCGTGAGCCCAGGTGTCGTGCCAGTTCTGTTCTTCAGTGATGGTGCCGAACTGGCCGTTCAGAACAGCCGGAACGCCTTTGTTTTCAACGGTGATTTCTTTCAGGCGGCTCCAGCGGGTCCAGGTGCTGCCTGCGTAAAGAGTCCACTTGTCGTCGAGCTGGTGAGTGACCGAGAAGTCCACCGATTCAGGTGTGGTCAGGTCCAGCGAAGCGTCGTATTTCTGGCTTGGGTTCTGGCCGATCAGGCCCAGCACGTTGTAGTTGACCTTGGTGTCACCGTCGAGCTTGTACTTCACTTTCGAGTGGTAGGTCAGGCCGACGCGAGTGCTGTCGGTGGCTTGCACCAGCACGCCGATGTTGTAGCCCAGCGCGGTGTCGTCCCCCTTGATCTTGACCTTGCCATCGGGCTGGGACTGGGTGATCGACAGGTTCGATTCCAGGGTGCCGTCGATGCGGTTGATGGTTGGGCCAAAACCGATGGAAACCTTGTCGTTGAAGGCGTAGCTGACCGTCGGTTGCAGGGTGACGATCTTGACTTCGCTCTTGCTGCCGAAATAGCGGCCGGCAAAGCCGTTTTCGTAGTCGGTTACCAGACCGAATGGTGCGTATACGCCCACACCGAAGGCCCACTTGTCGTCGATTGGCTTGACGTAGTAGCCCATAGGGACGGCGATGAACGGAACCATGTCGCCGTCGTTGCTGCCGCCGTTCGGGCTGGAGCTTGCGTGGCTGATGTCAGTGTGTGCGTCGAGCATCGCAATACCGCCGGTGACTTGTTCGCGCTTGATGCGCGACATGCCGGCAGGGTTGCCAAAAATGGTGCTTGCGTCATCGGCAGAGGAAGATCGCCCGGCAAAACCTGTACCCATCCCGCTGATGCTTTGTTCGTTGATGGCAAAGCCACTTGCAAAGATCTGGGTGGATGCCATGGCAACGGCGAGACTGATGGTGGTTTTGAGCATTACTTTTTTCATTATTAGAACTCCTGGTGATCACCGGGGCGAAAATTACCAACATTTTCGTTCCGGCGCCATAGGCTGTATGCCTTGATTTAGAGCGGTTTTGTAGGACAATCCGACCAGATTCGCGGCGTGTTGCGCGATCTTTGGATCCAGGTGTGTCAGCAGGCTACCTGATTCAACGGTGAAACACAGGTTTGCCAAGCGCTGGTGAAATCACGCAGGCGTCCCTGGGGCTGAAATGTCTGGCGCCAGATCCTGGCCATACCCAACAAATCATCAGGGGCGGGGAGGGGGGTGTTCTGTTCTTCCACCAGCAGCCAGGCGATGGCTGTGGCGTAACGCAGGTTGACGGTCAATTCGAGGTGCGGGCCACTGAGAAACGCATGCTGGCTGGCCAGGCCGCGGACCAGGCTTGCACGGTCCGGATCAAGGGCCAGGTAGTGATCCCATAGGGCTTGGTGGCGGGGCTCGGCAATGCGGTACAGGCCGTGCCCACGGCGGTCATGCAGGGCGGAACCAAGGGCGGACTGGCTGGCGGCAATGCCCAGCAGCAAGGATTCGGCAGTAGCGCTATGGCGTCCGAGGTAGATCAAGGTCGGACGAATCACATAACGGCACAGTTCGCTGGCAGCGATACCCATAAAACCCTCGAAACCTGAAATGGACGGCGATACCTGAAAGGGGCTTGGCAGCAGTGGATCGGCTCAGGCTCGCCGCAAGCGGGTCAAGCCGCTTGAGTTGAAGTGTAGTGTCATATTCGCGCTGTAAAGGCCTGTTTTTAAAATATTTCCAGCGACCAGTTATAACCCTTATATCGGATCGTGCTTAGTCGTGATTCGAGGGCAAGGAAATATCGGGCAATAAAAAGCCCCGCTTTTCGGGCAGGGCTTTTGGGGTTTTCAGCCTGTCTGGCGTTTCAGGCAACCAGTGCCTGACGGGTACGCTCGATCACGGCCTGCAGCGGCTCGGCGCTGGAGTATTGATCGGGGTACAGGCGTTCGCTGTGACGAGCGATACCGTGTTCGTTGACCAGGGTGAAGCTGAAGCAGCCTTTGCGAGCGGCCATGATCAGGCAGTTCATTGGTGCAAAAGCGTTGGTTAGGGTGCGAATGGCATCCTGAGTGTGGATTTGAGTAGACATTATTGGGTGTTCCTACAAATGACACGGATAAGAACCGTGCAACGTTAAAACGTTCCAGTAACGTCGATCACCATTGATCGAACGAAGAACCCGACTGGAACAAAGCAGCCAGTTTGAAGCGCTGATAAGTTGGCGCGCTTGGGCTGGCAGGTAGGTACTTAGGAGGGCAGGCAACACATCAAGGGCAAAGGTTCTGGGCCCGGGGTGAAGATCCTGATCAATTTGCAGGTTGGTTCGAGCAGAGTAGGCAGGCGGAGCAACACCCTTTGCTTTCGATTCAAAGGTTGTGTTGGCGCAAGATTTACCTGGAAACCATCGAGGTGGTCGATCCCGCTTGTTCGGTGGAGGCTTCCGTTGGGAAGGCTGACCGGGGGGATTTGTTCGACCAGAATTGACTTTCAGCTTGGTACTAACGCCGCGGATACTAACGGATTGAACTGGCCAAGGGAAGTGTGATAGTGAAAAGAATTTCCCGGCGGGTGCCTGATCGGGCTGTTTTTCCTTGTGGAGGCGCGGATAAAGCTGCACGGTCCGGGATTGATACGCCCTGTTTCGAGACAGAATCCGACCGCCGGTCATCGACGTTTGAAGCGGCGCAGCCGTCTGGAAACCGGGTTTGCCAGGGTTTGTCCCCAGGCACGACAAAAAAATGCGCCGAAAAAGGGCGTCGATATAACCATCGCAAAGGCACTTGTGCACATTAGTTGCGCGGTCTGTCACCCCGCTGTCATCTCACGTTCAAGCGTAATGGCTGCCTGTAACCAAAATTTAAGTCAATGAAAAACATCGCTTTTTTTTACTGGTGAAAAAATCGTCAGTTTGACTGCGAGCCCCATTCCACAGGGCTTTGAGAGAGTTCGAGGGCGGTTGTCCACTGAGTTATCCACAGCTTCTGTGGATTGTCCCGAGCGCTTGCTCTAGGACGGGCGTGCCGGGATATTTTCAGCTTTACCTGTAAGAAAAAGAGAGTAAAGTTGCGCGCCTTCTGATCTGCCCCACAGTGCTTTATGAAGTTTCGCTCGGCCTCTGTTTCCTCTTCCTCCACACCGCCTTCTGTTGCCCCTGCCAAGCGCTTTTCCATGCGTGTGGCGGAGTGGCTGTTGGACAGTCCGCATCTGGGCGAAAACCGTAACGTCAAACACATCGCCGGACGTTTGCTCAAGCAACCGGCCCGTGAAGGTGTGGTGGCGGCGCAAAGTCGCCTTGGCCAGTTGATGTGTCGCGAATGCGGGAATGCCCGGGACCGCCGGATCGGTCAGGACCTGTTGCGCCAGGCCGCTCGGGCGGGTGATCACCGCGCGCAACAGGAACTGGGGCTGATCGAAGACTGAGCTGTCCAAGACCGGACCTCTTGGTTAACCTTCAGGCTTTATCCGAATGGCAGGAGTGGCTATGGCAATGGACTTGACCAGCTTATTGCTGGGTCTGGCAGGGGCTGGGTTGCCGTTGCTGGTATTGGCCTGGCAACTGCAACGTCGGGCCAGCACCACGCAAGCCGATGTCGCGCTGCTGCAAGAACGCCTGGCCATGGCGCAACTGGCGCAGGACGGATTGAACGCCCAGCTCGAGTCCAGCCGCGATGAAGCGGCTGATCTGACCCAGGCCAACGCCGCCAAACAGGCTGATCTGGCTGCGCTGCGTCGTGAAGTCGAGCTGTTGCAGATCGAGCGCGACGACGCCCGGGACGCCGCCCATGCGTGGAATATCGAACGCGCCGGCAAAGAAGCCGAGTTGCGCCGCCTGGACGCCCAGGCCGCGTCGCTCAACGCCGAATTGCGCGAGCAACAGGACAGTCATCAGCAGCGCCTCAACGATCTGCAAGGTTCGCGGGACGAGTTGCGCGCGCAATTCGCCGAGCTGGCGGGGAAAATTTTCGATGAGCGCGAGCAGCGCTTTGCCGAGACCAGCCAGCAGCGCCTGGGGCAGTTGCTCGATCCGCTCAAGGAACGCATCCAGTCCTTCGAAAAACGTGTCGAGGAAAGCTATCAGAACGAGGCCCGTGAGCGTTTCTCCCTGGCCAAGGAGTTGGAGCGCCTGCAACAGCTGAATTTGCGCCTGAGCGATGAGGCCACCAACCTGACTCGCGCCTTGAAAGGGCAGAAGACCCAGGGCAATTGGGGCGAGCTGATTCTTGAGCGCGTGCTCGAGCATGCGGGGCTGGAGAAGGGCCGCGAGTACCAGACTCAGGTCAATCTCAAGGGACCGGACGGCGAGCGCTTCCAGCCGGACGTGATCATTTATCTGCCGGGCGACAAGCAGGTGGTGGTCGACTCCAAAGTCAGCCTGACGGCCTATCAGCAATACGTCGCGGCTGAAGACGAGGCTATCGGCCAGATCGCGATCAAGCAGCACGTGCTGTCGTTGCGCAATCACGTCAAAGGCCTGGCCGGCAAGGATTACAAGCGCCTCGATGGCTTGCACAGCCTGGATTTCGTGTTGCTCTTCGTGCCGATCGAGGCGGCGTTTTCGGCCGCGCTGCAGGCTGAACCGACGCTGTTCCAGGAGGCGTTCGACCGCAACATCGTGATCGTCAGCCCGACCACCTTGCTGGCGACCCTGCGGGTCATCGACAGCCTGTGGAAGCAGGAGCGCCAGAGCCAGAATGCCCGGGAAATCGCCGAGCGGGCCGGGTGGCTGTACGACAAGTTCGTGCTGTTTATCCAGGATCTGGACGAGGTCGGCAATCGCTTGCAGCAACTGGACAAGGCCTACAGTTCGGCACGCAACAAGCTGACAGAGGGACGCGGCAACCTGGTCAGCCGCAGTGAACAGCTCAAGCTGTTGGGCGCGCGGGCGAGCAAGAGCTTGCCGGCGGATTTGCTGGAGCGGGCGATGACCGATGTCGATGGGTTGGTCGAGTTGCCGGAATAAACCGGCAGCGAAACATTAACCATTGTGGCGAGCTGATCCTCGCTACAACGGTATGTACCGGCTCAACAACGCGCGCAACGCCGCCGGCTTCACCGGTTTGGCCAGGTAATCCAGCCCTGCGGCATGCACCAGGTCGACCGTCTCCGGCCGGCCATCGGCGCTGATCACCACCCCCGGAACCGGCTCGCCCATCTGCGTGCGCAACCAGGCCATCAAATCGGTTCCGGTCTCGCCATGATCGAGGTGGTAATCCACCAGGGCCAATTGCGGACGCATGCCTTCGCCAAGCAACACGGCACATTCCTCGCGATTGCGCGCGGTCCAGACCTGGCAACCCCAGCGGCTGAGCAGGCTGTTCATGCCGATCAGGATGCTGTCCTCGTTGTCGATACACAGCACCTGCGCGCCATTGAGCAACTTGCCGTTGAGCTCGGCGACCTTGAGCGGCGCTGCGGTTTGCGCTCGGGCCAGCGGCACGCTGACGCTGAACACGCTACCGCGTCCTGGCCAGGAGCGTACGCGCAAGGTATGACCGAGCACGCGACATAGCCCGTCGGCAATCGCCAGCCCCAGGCCGAGGCCTTTTTCGGCCTGGGTCTGGTGGCTGTCGAGGCGCTTGAACTCTTCGAAAATCACCTGCAGCTTATCTTCCGGGATGCCTGGCCCACGGTCCCAGACTTCCAGGCTCAGTTGCTCCTTGTGTCGGCGAACCCCCAGCAGCACCGGCCCTTTGCCGTAGCGGAAAGCGTTAGTCAGGAAGTTCTGCAAGATCCGCCGCAGCAGTTTGATGTCGCTGTCGACCCGCAACGTGCTGGCGCGAACCCGGAACTCCAGTTTTTGTTCTCGCGCCAGCGCCTTGAACTCTGTACCGAGGGTATCGAACAGTTCGTTGAGGGCGAATGGCTGGCGATTGGGGTTGATCTTGCCGTTTTCCAGGCGGGAAATGTCCAGCAGGTCGCTGATCAAGTCCTCGGCCGAGCGCAGCGAACTGTCCAGGTGCTCGACCAGTTTCTGTGCTTCGCCAGACAGACTATCGCCCTGATGGGAGAGGGCGGCGGAGAACAGCCGCGCCGCATTCAAGGGTTGCATCAAGTCATGGCTGACGGCCGCGAGGAAACGGGTCTTGGACTGGTTGGCGGCCTCGGCGGTGCCCTTGGCCTCGGTCAGGGCAATGTTGAGTTGTGACAATTCGTGGGTCCGTTCGGTGACCCGTCGCTCCAGCCCTTCGTTGGCTTCGGTCAGCGCTTGCTCGGCTTCGCGGAACGCGGTGATGTCGGTGAAGCTCATGACGAATCCACCGCCCGGCATCGGGTTGCCGATCAGCTCGATCACCCGGCCGTTGGGGAACAGGCGCTCGGAGGTGTGCGCGCGGCCCTGGCGCATCCAGTGCAGGCGACGCGCGACGTGCACTTCGGCTTCGCCCGGGCCGCACAGGCCGCGCTCGGCATTGTGGCGAATGATGTCGGCGATGGGCCGGCCAACTCTGATCAGGCCATCCGGGTAGTTGAACAAATCCAGGTATCGACGGTTCCAGGCCACCAGTTTCAGTGACTGGTCGACCACGCTGATGCCCTGGGTGATGTTCTCGATCGCGCCTTGCAGCAAGGCACGGTTGAACTGCAGCACCTCCGAGGCTTCGTCGGCGATGCGCACGACGTCCTCCAGTTGCATCTCGCGGCCTTCAATGGCGGCTTTTACCACCGCGCGGGTCGAGGAAGCGCCGAGCACACCGGCCAGCAAGCGTTCGGTATGGGCGATCCATTCATTGTCAGCGTTCTGGTTCGGGTTGAAGCCCTTGCCCTGGCGATAGGCAAAACGGATGAAGCTTTGACGGGCACGTTCTTCGCCGACGAAGCGCGCCGCCAGTTGTAGCAGGTCGTCGATCTGCACCGCCAGCATCGAACGTGCGCTGGGGCGGGCGCTGATTTCCTGGCCGATGAAGCGGCCCGCCTGCCAGTGCTCGGACACACGGGTGCGCGACAGTACCGAAACCCAGGCGAACAGCGTGAAGTTGCCTGCCAGCGACAGCACCACGCCCTGGGTCAGCGGGGTGATCGGCAAGTTCAGTGGGTTGCTGTGCAACCAGGCCAGCCCCGGGAAGGTGCTTAAGGACAGGCCGAGGCTGAGGGCGGCAATCGGCAGGACCAAGGTGTAGAACCACAGGAAGGTGCCTGCGGCGAGGCCGGCGAAAACGCCGCGGCGGTTGGCCTGTTTCCAGTACAGCGCACCGAGCATGGCGGGGGCCAGTTGGGTCACGGCGGCGAAGGCGATCTGGCCGATGGTCGCCAGGCTGGCGGTCGAGCCCAGCAGGCGATAACTGACGTAGGCCAGTAGCAGAATCACCACGATGCTGACGCGGCGCACCGACAGCATCCACTGGCGGAACACTTCGAACGGGCGCTCGGCGTTGTTGCGCCGCAGCAGCCAGGGCAGCAGCATGTCGTTGGAGACCATGGTCGACAGCGCCACGCTGGCCACGATCACCATGCCGGTGGCCGCCGATGCGCCACCGATAAACGCCAGCAGGGCCAGCGCTGGATGCGCCTGGGCCAGGGGCAGGCTGATGACGAACGAGTCCGGCAGCACCGAGCTGGGCAGCATCATCTGGCCGGCCAGGGCGATCGGCACGACAAACAAGGCGGCGAGGGCGAGGTAGGCCGGGAACACCCACTTGGCCAGGCGCAGATCCTGAGGGTCGATGTTCTCGACAACGGTCACGTGGAACTGCCGTGGCAGGCAAATAATCGCCATCATCGCCACACCGGTCTGCACCACCATCGACGGCCAGTTGATGGTTTCCTTCCAGTACTGCTCCAGGCGCGGCGCGAGCATGGCCTGGTCGAACAGGTCGTCGAATCCGTCGTACAGGCCGTAGGTCACGAAGGCGCCGACAGCGAGGAACGCGAACAGCTTCACCAATGATTCGAAGGCAATCGCAAGCACCATGCCGCGGTGGTGCTCCGTGGCGTCGAGGTTGCGGGTGCCGAAGACGATGGTGAACAGCGCCAGCACCAGCGATACGATCAGCGCGGTGTCCTGGGCGCGGGTGCCCATGGCGTCGGCACCGGCGCCGATCAGCAGGTTCACGCCAAGCACGATGCCTTTGAGCTGCAGCGCGATGTAGGGCAGCACACCGACCAGGCAAATCAGCGCCACCACCACCGCCAGTGACTGGGATTTGCCATAGCGTGCGGCGATGAAGTCGGCGATCGAGGTGATGTTTTCCTGTTTGCTGATCATCACCATTTTTTGCAGGACCCACGGCGCGCCGACCAGCAACAGGATCGGCCCGAGGTAGATCGGCAGGAACGACCAGAGCTGTTCGGCGGCCTGGCCCACGGCACCGAAGAAGGTCCAGCTGGTGCAGTAGACCGCCAGCGACAGGCTGTACACCCACGCCCGCACACGCGGCGGCAAGGGCGCGCTGCGACGGTCGCCATAGAAGGCGATAGCGAACATGATGGCCATATAGGCCAGGGCGACGACGGCAATCAGCCCGGTGGACAGCGACATGGGGACTCCAGACAAAAGACATCCGGACCTCCCGCCCGGACAGACAGTCTCGCACGACCGCCAGCGTTAGTCAGTGTCGACCAAGGTCGTGGCGTGGCGGGGTGTCGCAGGAGGATTTTCAGTGTCTGGACCGGCCCCATCGCGAGGCTCGCTCCCACAATTGGCCTGCCGCACACATTCCCTGTGGGAGCGAGCCTGCTCGCGAATGGGTTTCACTGATTCAACGCGATCTCGATCAATCGGTGCAATTGCTCAACCTCAAGCGGCGCCTCGGCAAACAGGATGCGAAACACCGTCGGCGCCGCGATCAGGTTGATCAGGCGATCGACACTGGGCTTGGGCTGATCCGGATAGCGATCCAGAATCGTCTGCAGTTGCCCGCCAATGATGGTCGCGCAATAACTCGGCTTCAATGCTGCCTGCACGTCGTACAGCATGTTGCGGCCAGGTTCGGAGCTCATCTCGTCCAGGTACTGCTCGGCCCAGGCCCGCACGTCGCCGTGAAGGCTGCCGGTATTGGCCGGCTCGTTGTCGGGCTGCATGCGGGCGAGGGCGACGTCGGCCAGCAGCGCCGACACATCGCCCCAGCGTCGATAGATGGTGGACGGTGTGACACCCGCGCGCGCCGCAATTTGCGGCACCGTCACGCTGGCGCGGTCCTGCTCCTCAAGGAGTTGGCGCACGGCCGAATGAATCGACTCTTGTACCCGGGCGCTGCGGCCGCCGGGGCGTAATGTGGGAGCGGTCATCTTGTGTTTCCTGTATTGCACCGGGTCTTGCGGCAGGCACCCGGTCCTGAAAGCCATGCATCGGACCTTAACACAAAGAATTTGCTTTAAGAGAGATCCAGTAGCACACTCCGCAAAAGCAAATAATTAGCTTTTGTGGAGTGTGTCCATGCCCGGTTCTTCTTCAAATCGCGCCAGCCTGTGGTTTCTGGCAATTACCTTGCTTAGCTTCCTGGCGGCTTCCACTGCGCCGACACCGCTTTATCACCTGTATCAGGAGCAGATGCAGTTTTCGGCCGCGACCCTGACCCTTATTTTCGGCGTTTACGCCCTCAGCCTGTTGGCGGCGTTGCTGACGGTCGGCTCGATGTCGGATTACCTGGGACGCAAACCGGTGATCTTTACGGCGGTGCTGCTGAACACCCTGGCGATGTTGCTGTTTATCTACGCCGACAGCGTTGCGTGGCTGATCAGTGCCCGGGTCCTGCAGGGGTTTGCCACCGGCATGGCAACTGCCGTGTTGAGTGCAACCTTGCTGGACACCGATCGCCAGCATGGCCCACTGGTCAATAGCGTCGCGCCCTTGATCGGCATGGCTCTGGGTGGAATGGGCTGCGGTTTGCTGGCCGAATTTGCTCCGGCGCCGTTACACCTGACCTATTGGCTGCTACTTGTCCTGTTCGTGATGCAGGCTGTATGGGTCTGGCGTTTGCCGGAGAGCGTCACGCGCCAGTCCGGGGCTTGGGCATCATTGCGACCGACCCTGCATGTGCCGGTCCAGGCGCGTGCGACGTTATGGCGTGTTTTACCGCTTAACACGGCGACCTGGGCGCTCGGCGGTTTTTACGCGTCGCTGGCACCTTCATTGGTGCGCACGGCAACCGGTTCAACGTCGAACCTGATTGGCGGGGCGACCGTCGCCGCATTGACGGTGACCGGTGCCCTGATGATTTACACACTACGCAATCAGGCGGCGACCAAGGCGCTGCAATTGGGTGCCTGTTCGCTGCCGACGGGCGTCGCACTGATTCTACTGGGCGTGCACAGCGCCAGTTTGCCGCTGTTTTTCCTCGGCACGCTGGTCGCCGGTTGTGGCTTCGGCGCCGGTTTCCTCGGAGCGGTGCGCAGTCTGGTGCCGCTGGCCTTGCCCCATGAGCGCGCCGGGTTGATGTCGGCGTATTACGTGCTGAGTTATCTGGCGTTTTGCCTGCCGGCGCTGCTGGCCGGGAACCTGGCGCGGACCTTTGGTCTGGTGGCAACCACCGATGGCTATGGTGCGGTGCTGATGGTGCTGGCCCTCAGTGCAATGGCGGGTTTACTGCGATCACGTTCGGCCAGGGCCTGCGAGGCCAACCGGTAAAATTGAGTTAGCCTTGGCACCCACTCAGCTCACTCGAAGGATCGGACCATGAAGATCATCCGCAGCAAATCGTTCACTGGCGAGCGTGCCTGGGCCGCGCTGGACATCGCCAGCATGAACGGTATCACCACGCGCCTGCACTGGACTGATCAACCCTACAAGTGGCACGTCAACGATGGCGAGGAAGTGTTCGTGGTGCTCGATGGCCAGGTGCGGATGCGTTATCGCGAAGAGGGGCTGGAGCGGGAGGCCTTGCTGGAGGTCGGTGACATTTTCCATGCCTCGGTTGGCACTGAGCATGTGGCACATCCGCTAGGACCGGCCCGGATATTGGTGATCGAATCGGAAGGGAGTGTCTGACAATATAGGTAATATCGATAAGATATAGAGATATTACCCGTTATATAGATATTCTATTCGGATCTAACATGGGCTCTACCTCACGAGAGGACAGGAGTTCGCCATGACATGCGCCAATAGCACCAAGCCCGGAATCAAACCTTTCAGTCACTTGCAGCATCCCCGCGAGGTGATCCGCCAGTTCACCCCCAACTGGTTCGCGGCCACTATGGGCACCGGCGTGCTGGCGTTGGCACTGGCGCAATTGCCGGTCGCCACACCTGCCTTGCACGCCTTTGCCGAAGCCCTCTGGCTGTTCAATATCGCTCTGTTCCTGCTGTTTACCGCGCTATACACGGCGCGTTGGGTGCTGTTTTTCGACGAAGCGCGACGTATTTTCGGCCACTCCACGGTTTCGATGTTTTTCGGCACCATTCCCATGGGCCTGGCGACCATCATCAATGGCTTCCTGGTGTTTGGCCTGCCGCGCTGGGGCGAAGGGGTGATTCACCTCGCCGAGGTGCTGTGGTGGCTGGATGTGGCGATGTCGCTGGCCTGTGGCGTGCTGATTCCCTACATGATGTTCACCCGTCAGGAGCACAGCATCGACCAGATGACGGCAGTCTGGTTGTTGCCGGTGGTCGCGGCTGAAGTGGCGGCCGTCAGCGGGGGGTTGTTGGCGCCGCACTTGGCCGACGCTCATTCGCAACTGGTGGTGCTGGTGACCAGCTACGTGCTCTGGGCTTTTTCCCTGCCGGTGGCCTTCAGCATCCTGACCATTCTGATGCTGCGCATGGCCCTGCATAAACTGCCCCACGAAAACATGGCCGCCTCGAGCTGGCTGGCCCTTGGCCCGATCGGCACCGGTGCGCTGGGCATGCTGGTACTGGGCGGCGACGCACCGTTGATTTTCGCGGCCAACGGTATGCCGGGAGTCGGTGAGATTGCCTCTGGATTGGGTCTGGTGGCCGGCATCACCCTGTGGGGCTTCGGTCTGTGGTGGATGCTGATGGCGTTGCTGATCACTGTGCGCTACCTGCGGGCCGGCATTCCTTTCAATCTCGGCTGGTGGGGTTTCACTTTCCCGTTGGGCGTCTATTCTCTGGCGACGTTGAAGCTGGCCAGTACCTTGAACCTGACATTCTTCGGTGTCTTTGGCTGTGTGCTGGTGGCATTGCTGGCGGTGATGTGGCTGATCGTCGGCAAGCGCACGGTGCTGGGCGCCTGGCGTGGCGAGCTGTTTGTCTCGCCGTGCATTGCCGGATTGAAGAAATAACCGGCAAAGAATTAGGTAAGGTGTGGCCTGGATCGACTTTTGATAATCCAATAAGAATCCAGGCCACTCGTTACCTATCATCAGGGACACATGGAAGATGAGTCACCCCTCACAGTTCACCTTGCTACGCACCCGGCGCTTCCTGCCGTTCTTCGTCACCCAGTCCCTCGGGGCGTTCAACGACAACGTGTTCAAGCAGTCGTTGATCCTGGCCATTTTGTACAAGCTGACCATCGAGGGTGACCGCTCGATATGGGTCAACCTGTGTGCGCTGCTGTTTATCCTGCCGTTCTTCCTGTTCTCGGCCCTGGCCGGGCAATTCGGGGAAAAGTTCGCCAAGGACGCGTTGATCCGCCTGATCAAGCTTGGGGAAATCGCCATCATGGCGGTCGGTGCCGTCGGCTTCATGTTCGATCACTTGTCGTTGATGCTGCTGGCGCTGTTCGCCATGGGCACCCACTCGGCGTTGTTCGGGCCGGTGAAGTACTCGATCCTGCCGCAAGCCCTGCATGAAGATGAGCTGGTAGGCGGCAACGGCCTGGTGGAAATGGGCACCTTCCTGGCGATCCTTGCCGGCACCATTGGTGCCGGGATCATGATGTCTTCGGCGCATTACGCACCGGTGGTGTCCGTGGCAATCATCGGCACTGCCGTGCTCGGCTACCTGGCCAGTCGCAGCATTCCCCGGGCGGCGGCCGCCACGCCGCAAATGCGCCTGAACTGGAACATCTTCAGCCAGTCCTGGGCCACGTTGAAGCTGGGCCTGGGGCAAACGCCGGCGGTGTCACGCTCGATTGTCGGCAACTCGTGGTTCTGGTTTGTCGGGGCGATTTACCTGACGCAGATCCCGGCCTATGCCAAGGAGTGGATGCACGGCGACGAAACCGTGGTGACGCTGATTCTGACGGTGTTCTCGGTCGGCATCGCATTGGGTTCGCTGCTGTGCGAGAAGCTCTCCGGGCGCAAAGTCGAGATCGGACTGGTGCCGTTCGGATCGTTCGGCCTGACCGTTTTTGGTCTGCTGCTGTGGTGGCATTCTGGTGGAATCCCGGACAGCGCCACTGGCCATGGCTGGATCGAGATCCTCGGTTTCAGCCACACCTGGCTGGTGTTGCTCGACATCCTCGGCCTGGGCGTCTTTGGCGGTTTCTACATCGTGCCGCTGTACGCGCTGATCCAGTCACGTACGGCGGAGAACGAACGGGCGCGGGTGATTGCCGCCAACAATATCCTCAATGCCTTGTTCATGGTGGTGTCGGCGATTGTCTCGATCATCTTGCTGAGTGTGGCCGAGCTGTCGATCCCGCAGCTGTTCCTGGTGGTGTCGTTGCTGAACATCGGCGTCAACGCCTACATCTTCAAGATCGTCCCCGAGTTCACCATGCGTTTCATGATCTGGCTGCTCAGCCATTCCATGTACCGCGTCGAGCATCGCAATCTGGATTTGATCCCCGATGAAGGCGCGGCGTTGCTGGTGTGCAATCACGTGTCATTCGTCGACGCCTTGCTGATTGGCGGCGCGGTGCGTCGGCCGATTCGCTTTGTCATGTACTACAAGATCTACAACCTGCCGGTGCTGAACTTCATCTTCCGTACCGCGGGGACGATTCCGATTGCAGGGCGCCAGGAAGACATCCAGATATATGAACAAGCCTTCACGCGCATTGCCCGGTACCTGAAGGACGGTGAGCTGGTGTGCATCTTTCCCGAGGGTAAATTGACCGCCGATGGCCAGATCAATGAATTCAAGGGCGGGTTGACGCGGATTCTCGAAGAGACGCCAGTACCGGTGATTCCGCTGGCCTTGCAGGGGTTGTGGGGGAGTTTCTTCAGCCGCGATCCGGGCAAGGGACTGTTTCATCGCCTGTGGTCGCGAGTGACATTGGTGGCGGGGCCGGCGGTGGCGGTTGAAGTGGCGGAGCCGGCGAAGTTGCAGGCGTTGGTGGGGGAGTTGCGCGGGGCTGTCAGATAATGGTTGTTTGAACGGGCCTCATCGTCGGATCTCCGGGCGGCGATCCGACGATGGCGGTCTGAAAGTTAAGCGCTGACCTTCAGGCCAACAAGCCCGGAAATAATCAACGCCACACTCGTCAACCGCACCAGCGCCATGGATTCGCCAAACAGGACGATCCCGGCGATCACCGTGCCAACGGCGCCGACACCGGTCCAGATCGCATAGGCCGTACCCAGCGGCAATTCTTTCATTGCAAGGCCGAGCAAGCCAAGGCTGATCGCCATGGCCGCGACGGTCAACACGGTGGGGAGCGGGCGGGTGAAGCCGTCGGTGTACTTGAGGCCGACGGCCCAGCCGACTTCGAACAGGCCGGCGAAAAACAGAATGATCCAGGACATGAAGACCTCCATCGTCTGACGGGGTCGTCCCCTGATTAATGACTCGATCGAGCCGCGAGGTCGTCCTCGCGTTGCGCAATATAGTGCCCAGCATTAACCCGGGGATCAAGTTTTCAACTCAGTCACTGACCTGTTGCGCTGCCATTTCCCGATCCTGTTTCTCGCTCATGCGGCGGAAATACGTGGAGAGCAATGCCCCGGAAATGTTGTGCCACACACTGAACAGTGCACTTGGCACTGCCGCCAACGGCGAGAAGTGTGCGCTCGCCAACGCGGCGCCCAACCCGGAGTTCTGCATGCCGACTTCCAGGGCCAGGGACTTGCGCTGGGCCAGAGGCAGCTTGAACAGGCGCCCGGTGAAGTAACCCAGCAGGTAGCCGAAGCTGTTGTGCAGCATGACCACGGCCATGATCAACAGACCGGACTCTGCGATCTTCGCCTGGCTGGCGGCGACGACTGCCGTGACGATGATCACAATGCTGACCACCGACACCAGCGGCAATACGTCCACGGCGTGGCGAACCTTGTCGCCGAGCACTCGTTGGGCAACCACGCCCAGCACGATCGGCAACAGCACCACCTGCAGGATCGACCAGAACAATTCCATGAACGACACCGGCAACCAGGCCGAGGCCAGCAGCCAGATCAACGCCGGGGTCAGCAGCGGGGCGAGGAGGGTGGTGACGGCGGCGATGGCCACCGACAGCGCCAAGTCGCCACGGGCCAGCCAGGTCATCACGTTCGACGAGGTGCCGCTCGGGCAGCAGCCGACCAGAATCACGCCGACGGCGATTTCCGGTGGCAAGTGGAACGCCTGGCAGAGCAACCACGCCACGCCCGGCATGATCACGAAATGGGCCACCACGCCCAGGGCCACGCGCCATGGATGCCGAGCGACTTCGGCGAAGTCTTCGAGTTTGAGGGTCAGGCCCATGCCGAACATCACCAGCCCCAGCAAGGGCACGATGGCGCCCTTGAGGCCGATGAACCATGCCGGCTGCAGAAACGCCACGACAGCGAAAATCAGTACCCAGTAAGCGAAGGTGTTGCCGACAAAACGACTCAATGCAGCCAGTGCGCGCATGGCTTGATCCTTTTTTATTCAGTAGCACCACAAAACCAAATGTGGGAGCGGGCTTGCTCGCGAAAGCGGAGTATCAGTCAGTATCAATGTCGACTGACGCTCCGCTTTCGCGAGCAAGCCCGCTCCCACAGTTTGAGATCACAAGCTTTTAGATTCCCTGCGGAGTCTCTTCACCACCCAGCGCTTCAACCAGCGCCGGCAGGAAGTCGCCGAAGGTCAGCATCATCAGGGTGAAGCTGGCGTCCAGTTGGCCCAGGGCTTCGTCGCCGCCGTCCTGTTCCGCCTGGTCTTGCAGCAAGTCTTCGAACTTCAGGCGCTTGACCACCATTTTGTCGTCGAGGACGAACGACAGTTTGTCCTGCCAGGCCAGGGACAGTTGAGTGACCACTTTGCCGGTGCTCAGGTGCAGCTGGATTTCTTCGCTGGTCAGGTCCTGGCGCTTGCAACGCACGATGCCGCCGTCTTCGTGGGTGTCGCGCAGTTCGCACTCGTCCAGCACAAAGAAATCGTCCGCGGCTTTCTGGGTGGTGACCCACTCGGTCATGGTCGCGGTCGGGGACATCTTCACGGTCAGCGGGCGCACCGGCAAGGTGCCGATCACTTCGCGCAGGGTGGACAGCAAGTCTTCGGCGCGTTTCGGGCTGGCCGAGTTGACCAGGATCAGACCCTGTTTCGGCGCGATGGCGGCGAAGGTCGACGAGCGGCGGATGAAGGCGCGTGGCAGGAAGGCCTGGATGATTTCATCCTTGATCTGATCGCGTTCCTTCTTATAGACCTTGCGCATTTGCTCGGCTTCGATCTCTTCGACCTTTTCCTTGACCGCGTCACGCACGACGCTACCCGGCAAAATACGTTCTTCCTTGCGCGCGGACACCAGCAGGAAGTCACCGCTGACGTGCACCAGTGGCGCATCTTCGCCTTTGCCGAACGGCGCGACGAAACCGTAGGTGGTCAACTCCTGGCTTGCACATGGGCGCGCCAGTTTGGTGGCCAGTGCAGTTTCCAACGCCTCGGCATCAACAGGCAGATCTTGGGTCAGGCGATAGATAAGCAGGTTTTTGAACCACATGGGGTGAGTCTCTCCTTTATACAAAGGGGGGCATTATTGTCTTCGCCACGCCATAGGCCAACCTTTCTCTAAGCCTTTGGAAGGGCTGAGAAAATTATTGTAAAAAGTGCTTGCCAGAGGTTGGGTCGCTCCGTAGAATGCGCGCCACACCGAAGCGAAGGGTGATTAGCTCAGCTGGGAGAGCGTCTGCCTTACAAGCAGAATGTCGGCGGTTCGATCCCGTCATCACCCACCATTCGTTTTCAGTGTTACGCGCAGCGGTAGTTCAGTCGGTTAGAATACCGGCCTGTCACGCCGGGGGTCGCGGGTTCGAGTCCCGTCCGCTGCGCCATATTCGGTAACCTGGAGCACTGAACGCCAGGTCACCACGGAAAAAGCCCGCTTAGGCGGGTTTTTTTCTGCCTCAAGTTTGTCTGTTGTTCCTGTGGGTTGCATCGTTTCACCGGTTTGTAGATTTTTTGAAAAAAAACTTCAAATAAATCAACACTTTATAAAAACCTGTGGCATAATGTGCCCCGCAACGAAGGTAAAGGGTGATTAGCTCAGCTGGGAGAGCGTCTGCCTTACAAGCAGAATGTCGGCGGTTCGATCCCGTCATCACCCACCACTTACTTTCAACGCTACGCGCAGCGGTAGTTCAGTCGGTTAGAATACCGGCCTGTCACGCCGGGGGTCGCGGGTTCGAGTCCCGTCCGCTGCGCCATATTCGGTAACCTGGAACACTGAACGCCAGGTCACCACAGAAAGCCCGCCTAGTGCGGGCTTTTTGCTGTCTGGCGTTTGGCCAGACCATAAAGCGATCCGAGGATCGCTTTTTTTGTGCCTGCTCGATTATTGCTCGGCGTTGCGACTGTGTCGGTAGTCGCTGACGGCTTCATACACGGCCTTGCGCAGGCGATTGATCCCGCCGATGGGGCGGTGCGCCTCGACGCCGAACCAGGGATTGAACGACTGGTTGTCGCATTGCAGGTTTAGCGCCGGCGTATCGAAGTCCTGTGCCGGCACCTTGATCCGTGCCACCGTCTCGAAGGGCGCATCGCTCTCGCGCCACTCAATGCTGGTGTCTTCGATCGGCATGTACTGGTTGGCGTCCTGTCGCTGGATTTGCAAGGCGAAACACGCGGGCACCCGGTCGGTCGACAGCTGTTGGTTCAGCGCATTGCGCAGGAAGTTCGGCAACTTGCGATTCTGTTCCGGCAGGTTGTAGGTCGGGCAGTTATCCGGATCGGGCATGACCCGGAATTTCGCATTGGCTTCACCGAATTTGTAGGGTGAAACCGAAAAGTACGTCGTCTGGGTCGGGCTCGACGGGGCAGGGGCCAGTGTCGCCAGGGCAATGAACAGGTGGCGAACCTGCCAGGCGCGTGGATCCCGACCGGGGAAGAAGGCCATCAGCTTTTTACCGTCGGCCTGGGCGGCGACGTTCTGACGGTATTCGGCGACATCACTGACAAAGAAGTTCGGGTGGCTGAACATCACAAAGTCCTGCTCGTTTCGCCCCTGCCGGTCGCTCAACAGTTGCTTGCCCGGCACATCGAACAGTTTGATCGCCATGCCCCGGGCGTCGCGGATGCTATCGAACTGCGGGTAGGCATTGCCGTTGGACAGGCGCATCGTCGCTTGCCAGGTTTTGCCCGGCTCGCTGAATACGCCCTGACGCAGTTCGCCTGGCAGTTCCGGCAGCACCTGAACCTCGGCCTTCACACAGCCGTGGGCCTTGGCATGGGCGTCGCGCAGGTAGCGGGTGCTTTCACGGTGCTGATCGACGATGCGCACGGCGGTCTGGATGATGTCCCGGGTCATCGCGGCTTCGTCGTCCGCCATCAACTCCTGCGCCGAAACCGGCCCGCGATGCTGCCAGGCAAACCAGGCGCCGGCCAGGGCCCAGCCCAGCACGCCGAGACCCAGCAACCACAGCAACAGGCTGGCGAGGACGGCGCCCAGGCGCAGCCAGAGAGTTATCAGCATGGGAACGTCCTTTTAACGGCGGTTGTGGTCATGGCAATTGCGCTTCCAGCGGGCCGCCCAGCACTTTCAGATATTCCAGCAGTGCCCAGCGTTCTTGTGGCTGCAATCCGCGGCCGATCACACCATTGCCGAGTTTGCCGGCCCGGAATTCATGGCCGCTGTTGTGGTTGCCGGTGATTCGTGTGTCGAACAGGAACCCGTTGGCAAAGGCTTCGGTGCGGTAACCCAGGTGTCCCGGGTCGTATTCGAACGTGCCTTTATAGAAGGTGGTCGCACGCTCATCCTGAGGCGACAGCAATTGATAAAGGCTCGGGACCGAACCGTTGTGCAGGTACGGCGCTGTCGCCCATACACCCGCCAATGGCCTGGCCTTGTACGAACGCAATTCGCGCACACCGATCGACAGGCCGAAACCGTCCATGTCAGGGCGCTCGGCAGGGGTGACGTTGGCGTCTTGATAGGCGCGGTCCTGGACAAAAGCGGTGACATAGGCCAACCCCTTGGCCACGGACATTTTGCTCAGGTCCAGTGGTTCGGCGGGCTTTGGCTCGACATCGAGTTTTTCCAGTTCCGCCTGCTTCCATTGCAAAGCTGTGAGGTCGAAGCGGTGGTCGGCGATGTTGTTGGCCGCGCCGGGGTCTGTGCCGATGTAATCCACCGGGAGCATTTTCAGGTGCTGGACGTATCGTCCCTCGCCCTGGCTGGTGCGCGGCACATGGCAACCTGCGCAGTTTTCGGCGAACAAGGCACGGCCCTTGGCTGCCAGGGTTTTGTCGACCTGGCCAAACAGTTCTTCAGGCCAGGCCGGAGGTGAAAGTCGTTGCAGGGTTTGTTCGATCAGGTGCAGATCGCGCACGCGGACGCTGGAGGGGTAGCGGGCATCACCCGTCAGCGGCTGGCCGCTCTTGTCGAAGAAGTTCAGCGTGGCGCCCACGCCCAGCGCCTCGCCGATGTTGCGAGCCATCGGTTGTTTCGCCGAGCCGTTCCACTGCACCCATTCGAACGTCCACATGTCCCACAACTGCGGATAATCGACCGGGGCATTGGCCACGCGGTAGTTGTCGGGGGATATCGCATCACCGAAGCTGGCGTTGGCGATGCGCCCGAAGGCGTCTGTGCGCCCCGGGCCTTCCTCGGTCGGATAGAGCCCGCGATGGGTGTCGTTCCAGGCCACTTTGAGGAAGGTATCCAGTGAAGATTTGAAATCTTTACGCAACTGTTGGTGGCGCGTTTCGTAGTCCTGGCCGAGCACGTTGCGTGCGAAGCGCTCGAATTTCCAAGGGTTGTAGTAAGTGGAGGCGAGGCTGGCCACCAGAGCCTGTCCGAAACTGCCGCCTTTGAGTGTAGGAACACTGGATGGCAGTACATGTTGCGCCGAGCCGCCATCGATACGCACGGCCTGGCCCTTGAATCGCAGTTCACCGGTGTGGCAAGCCGCGCAGGTGATATCCAGAAACATATCCGTGCTCCCCGCATTCTGGTGCCGCGTAAAGCCTGCGGGGAGGTTGCCGGGGTTGTTCGGTGTCGGCTTCTGGCCGGGGTCCACCAGGAAACCGAAGCGGGCGAGGTATTCGGGGGCGGCGAAGCGTTGTCGGGAGAAGGGCAGTTCGAGGGCGGTGAACCAGTCGTAGCGCAAGCCTTTGACCTGAGTGCCCTGGGGGGTGAAGTAATAGGTCTCGCGATCGGCGGCGCTCCATTGCTCCAGGTAATGCACTTGTTGCGCAGGCGACCAGGCCGGCAATTTCGGGTTGGCAACGTAGTAAAGCACCACGGCCATGACCAGTCCGAGCAGTACTGCGACGAGAGCCAGCAAGCGAAAGAAGAGGCGCAAGATAAACATCCTTGTCGAATTATCATGCGGTTATGCCCGAGTACGCAGGGTGCGGCAAGAGGCCATTACGCCAGATGTTGTAGTTCCGGAATCAGCCTGCGTCGGCGCAAAGTGAAAGAAGCTTCATCAGCCGAATAGTGAAAAGCGTTTAAACACCTGAACTTATCAATTGTTTCCGGCTCTCATGCCGGTAGCCATTGGTCGTGGCGGCCTGATAAGCTCGCGGCTTTACTCGATTGCCCTTTAGGCGCATGAACAAGGAAATAGCATGAAACAGCATCGGTTGGCGGCGGCGGTAGCCCTGGTTGGCCTGGTACTTGCGGGTTGTGATTCGCAGACCAGCGTAGAGCTGAAAACTCCGGCGCAAAAAGCTTCCTACGGCATTGGCCTGAACATGGGCAAGAGCCTGGCTCAGGAAGGCATGGATGACCTGGATTCCAAGGCTGTAGCCCAGGGCATCGAAGACGCCGTCGGCAAGAAAGAGCAGAAGCTCAAAGACGAAGAACTGGTCGAGGCATTCGCCGCGCTGCAAAAGCGTGCCGAAGAGCGCATGGCCAAGATGAGCGAAGAGTCGGCCGCTGCCGGCAAGAAGTTCCTCGAGGAAAACGCCAAGAAACCTGGCGTGACCACCACCGCTTCGGGCTTACAGTACGAAGTCGTGCAGAAAGCCGATGGCCCTCAGCCAAAGCCGACTGATGTAGTGACCGTTCACTACACCGGCAAGCTGACCAATGGCACCGTATTCGACAGCTCCGTCGAGCGCGGCAGCCCGATCGATCTGCCGGTCAGCGGTGTGATCCCGGGTTGGGTCGAAGGCTTGCAACTGATGCACGTTGGCGAGAAGTACAAGCTGTACATCCCTGCTGACCTGGCTTACGGCGCTCAAAGCCCAAGCCCGGCGATTCCAGCCAACTCGGTGCTGGTATTCGACCTGGAACTGCTGGCCATCAAGGATCCGGCAAAAGAAGACGCCGCTGCCAAGTAACCAGCGCCTGCTTCGATAACAACGCCTCGCTCATGCGGGGCGTTGTTGCATCTGGCGTTCGGCAGGGGTAAACAAATCGAACAGACGCTCTAGGCCGGAGTCTCAGGCATAGTGGTGTTGGCGGTAGTCGCACAAGGCCGCCAAGTCAATGAAATTATGGGTTTTTTTTGATGAGTAAAAAACGCCCGATCTGAACGCAGGCCTTGTAACACGGGGCTTACAGCGGCGAAAAGCTGCTCTGTTCACAAGGTTATCCACAATTTGTGTGGATAACATTTCAACGGGAGGAATGATGAAAGCACCCTGGAATTTCGCTCGTTTCCTGCCTCTGGCCGGACGCCTGCTGGCACGGGGTCGATTGCCGAGCCTGTTGTTCGCGGTCGCCAGCAAAGGCGTAAGCCAGGGCAACCGGTTGGGCAAGATCAAGGACGACTTGAAGCTGTTGCAGGCACTCTGCCTGGCCTACTGGCGTGGTGAGTATCGCGCTATCAGCCCCAAGGCGCTGGTTTCGGTGGTCGCGGGCCTGATGTACTTCCTCAGCCCGGTGGATGCGATTCCGGATTTCATTCCATTGTTTGGCATGTTCGATGACATCGCAGTACTGGCATGGCTGATGAAAGTGCTCGACGACGAGCTCAATGCCTTCCGCACCTGGCGCAAGCGGCAGGTGCCGGAGAAGCTCGCGGTGGTTGAGCGTCTGCCTGCTACCCCCGAGCAACTTCAACTTCAAGGCCCGAAAAAACACTGAGTCGATTTCGGCCTGTTCACAGATTGATGTCCCCCGCGACCTTGGCCGCTGTTAGGATTACACTTCTAGGGAAAAGTACTGACTCGCTAAGTGTTGTTGTCCTACGGGGTAGTGATGGATATTCAGATAATTACACGCGAAGGCGAGCCCGAATATGCGGTTCTGCCATGGGCTCAGTATCAGGCGTTACTGAAAGCAGCGGGTATCAAGGAGCAAGCGTCGCCTCAAGCCACGAAGCCTCAGGCGGCAACACCAGACACGATTCTTCCGGGTCTGGATCAACTACGCAGTTTGCGCGAGGGGAAGGGCATCGCCATCGAGGCGTTGGCCCGCACGGTAGGCATCAGCCCGTCTTACCTGGCCATGATCGAAAGCGGCGAGCGTCTGCCCGACGCTGCGATTCGCCGCAGCCTGGCCTGGGAATTGACGGTGCCAGGGTGGAGGGATGAATCGTGAGCGTACGCATCAGTCGTCAACATTGGGACGGGTTGCTCGGCGAACTGGATCAGGCGCGTCGCCAGCGCCATCTGTTGACGTATCGAGCATTGCTGGAGCGTTTGCAGCTGCCGACCCCGGCCATGCAAACCCTGACGGCGGCCCTTGAGCATCTGGCGGCCCTGGATGCCAGGGCGGAGCAGCCATTGCGCAGTTCACTGGTGATCAGTCAGGGTGCCAGCCGCTTGCCGCGCACCGGATTCTTTGAATGTGTCGAGCGTCTCGGGCGTTTCTCCGGGCCGTCGGACGGCGTTGCCGCCGCGTCCTGGCATGCTTCGGAAGTGGTGCGGGTGTTCGAGTACGAATACCCGGAATCGGCCGAGGCCTGAGTGTTCTTGCAACTCAAGGCGCGGGCCGGTTACTGGCTCGCGCGCCGATTGTTTCACTGGTCATGGTTTGTCCGTCAGCCACGAGGCTGGCGCTGGCTCGAAGGTCAGTTCGCACGCATGGCCAACCTGGGCAATGTCGGCGCCCAGAGCTTCTATGGGCACATCCTGGCGTTTCGCGGCGTCGGCCTCGGTGCCCGTGAGGAGGGCGTGCGTTTGTTGCGCCTGGCGGCGTTGGCGGGCGATGCCAAGGCGGCGTATCAAGTGGGCGTGATCACCTTGGCCGGGACAGCGAGCAAGGCTCCGGATCCGGTTGAGGCCGCACGGTTCTGGGAGATAGCGGCGAAGGCCGGGCATCCGTTGGCGCCGATCAAGCTCGAAGAGCTGAAGTCTTCCTCGGCGCCTCGTTGATTGGACTGATGCCGGAAAGCTCCCTTATCGATGCCCGGAAACCACCAGGCTATCAATCACATGCACGCTATAGCCCTGCACGTTCTTCGCATGGTGCTTGGCCTGTGATGCCATTTCCGCCAGCTGGCTCGCATCGAGTTGTCCACAGGCCTGTGGATGCAAATGCACCACGCCGATCGACAGTGACAACAACGCAAACTCCTGGCGCTGACCCTGGCGATTGGGTGCGATGAAGCAGCCGGCTTCCAGGTGTTCGCTGCGGTAGAAGCGCCGACACTGGCTCTGGAAGTCGTCGAGCAACTGGTTCAAGCGTTTGCGCCAGTCTTGCGGACCGAGCACCAGCAGGAAATCATCACCGCCGATATGGCCGACAAAGTCGCGGGAAGGGTCGACGCGATCATTCAGGCATTGCGCCAGGCACAGCAGGACTTCGTCCCCACGGCCGTAGCCGTAGATGTCGTTGAAGGGTTTGAAACTGTCGATGTCGACATAGCAGATCACCGACTCCCGTTGCTGTTGCAGCAGTCGCGACAGGCATTGCTGGATCGGTACGTTGCCCGGCAGCAGGGTCAGCGGGTTGGCGTAACGGGCTTGCTGGATCTTCAGTTCGGTAATCAGTTTAAGTACGTCGATCACTCGGCCCAGTCCCAGGTAACCACCGTTGAGGGTGATGATGAAGTCTTCTTCGATGCGCTGCCGCGCGCGGCTGGTGATCAGGCGACTCACTTGTTGCAACGATTGGCTCATCTCGACGGCAAGGAAGTCATCACTCATTAAACGGCTGATCGGCTTGCGGGCGAACAGGTCGGTGGCAAAAGGCTTGAGCAGTGCATCGGAGAGCGAATGCCGGTGGACGATGCCACAGGGCTGGCCTTGCTCGTCGAGTACCGCCAGGGAGTTCAGGTTGGCCTGGCGGCGAAAGGCTTCCAGTACCGTGGCGGTCGGTGTATCGCGGGCCACTGCCGGTTGGTCGTTGAGCAAAGCGCTGAGGTCGCTGACTTCATCATTTAACGCCACCGCTGTGCTTTCCCGTTTGGGCATCAGGGCCCGGGCATCACGAGGTGGATGTTCCTGGGGGCGGCAGAGCAGATAACCCTGAACCAGATCGACACCCATCTCGGTCAACACCGCGAGTTCTTCCGGCAGCTCGATACCTTCTGCGATCACTTGTGCCCGCGAGGCCTTGGCAATTTGCAGGATCGAGCCGACGAATTCGCGCTTGAGGGCGTCCTGGTGAATGCCGTCGATGAAGTGTCGATCAATCTTCACGTAGTCCGGACGCAATTCAGACCACAGCCGCAAACTCGAATAGCCTGCGCCCAGATCATCCAGAGCAATGGAAAACCCCATCGCTCGATAGTGATGCAGAGCGGTTTGCAGCAGCTCGAAATCGTCGGTCGGGGTTTGTTCGGTCAGTTCGATCACCACCTGACTCGGCGGTATGCCGAAATCCTGCAACAGTTGCAGGGTGCGCCCGGGTTGGTGGGCGGCTTCGAGCAGGGATTCAGGGGAAACGTTGAGGAACAGTTTGCCGGGCAGTTGCTGATCATTGAAGCGTCGGCAGGCGCTTTGACGGCAAGCGATTTCCAGCTCGCTCAAGCGGCCGGCCTGACGGGCCACGGCGAACAGTGCGAGAGGGGAGTGCAGCGGACTGTTGGAGGGCCCACGACTAAGGGCTTCGTAACCGACAATACGTCGCTCAGAGAGGGAAATGATCGGCTGGAACAGACTGTGCAAACCGCTTTGAGCCAGTATGGAACTCAAGGCACTCAGCTGTTCTGTGGTGGTCATGGCTTTCTCTGGCGATAAAAAAAGGACTGGGAGCACTCTCTTGGATGAAGAGGGCTCCCAGTCCTTTATTTCACGACAGAATGATGACTGTTTGATGACGCTCCGGGGAGCGTCAGCATTAAATTGCCATCATCTTGCTTGTAACAACTTAGTGCTTGGCTACCGCGGTATTGAGTTTCAAGTAGTCCAACAGAATCCGCCCGGTCTCGCTCAGATAAGCATCGTCTTCTGGTTTGGTCTTGTCTGGCTCGGCCGCGATGGCGTCTTCGTCTTCTTTCTTCAGCTCTTTGAGCGGCTCTTCACCCTTGGCCTTGCGACGGATGTTTTCCATGACAAGTTGCTTGGCTTCGATATCGGCGTGTTGGGCACGACGGTCGGCTTCATTGAGGCTGACGGTTTTTTCCGCCATCAGTTTCTGCGCCAGGGCCAGTTTGTCGCGGATGAACACGAACTCCGCGTCTTTGGCCGAGCGTACGTCATGCTCGGATTTGAGCTGCGAAATGTACGGCTTGAACGGATCAACCGCAGGCTTGATGGCCGCGCGGATGGTGTCCCACGGCATGGCTTCAGGCAGTGCGCTTTCGCCGATTTCCTTGGTGTCGATGATCGACGGGTAATCAATGTCCGGCAGTACGCCCTGATGCTGGGTGCTCTGGCCGGAAACCCGGTAGAACTTGGCCAGGGTCAGTTTCAGTTCGCCATGGTTCAGCGGCTGAATGGTCTGCACGGTGCCTTTACCGAAGGTCTGGCCGCCGATGATCAACGCACGGTGATAGTCCTGCATGGCGCCGGCAAAAATCTCCGAAGCCGAGGCAGACAAGCGGTTGACCAGCAACGCCATCGGCCCTTTGTAGAAGGCGCCCGGGTTTTCATCTTCCAGCACATCGACCCGGCCATCGGCATTACGCACGAGAACGGTCGGACCTTTGTCGATGAACAGACTGGTCAGCTCGGTGGCTTCCTGCAGGGAGCCGCCGCCGTTGTTGCGCAGGTCGATGACCACGCCATCGACTTTGTCTTTCTGCAACTCGGTCAGCAGTTTCTTGACGTCGCGAGTGGTGCTCTTGTAGTCCGGATCGCCAGCACGGAAAGCCTTGAAGTCCAGGTAGAAGGCCGGGATCTCGATGACGCCGAGCTTGTAGTCCTTGCCGTCCTGTTTCAGGTTGAGGACCGACTTTTTCACCGCCTGGTCTTCAAGCTTCACCGCTTCGCGGGTGATCGGGACGACCTTGCTGGTCTGGTCGTTCGGCGCATTGCTGGCCGGGATCACTTCCAGGCGCACCACGGTGCCTTTCGGCCCACGGATCAACTTGACCACTTCGTCCAGGCGCCAGCCGACCACGTCGACCATTTCTTTGTTGCCCTGGGCAACGCCGATGATCTTGTCAGCCGGTGCGACTTGTTTGGTCTTGTCGGCCGGGCCTGCTGGCACCAGACGCACGACTTTCACCTGGTCGTTGTCGCTCTGCAACACGGCGCCAATGCCCTCGAGGGACAGGCTCATGTTGATGTCGAAGTTCTCCGCGTTATCCGGCGACAGATAGTTGGTGTGCGGGTCGTAAGACATGGCGAAGGTATTGATGTACGCCTGGAAGATGTCTTCCGCACGGGTCTGGTCCAGACGCGCCAGTTGATTCTTGTAACGCTTGGTCAGGGTTTCCTGAATCTGCTTGGAGTCCTTGCCCGCGATCTTCTGCCGCAAGACTTCGTCCTTGACGCGTTTACGCCACAGGTCGTCGAGTTCTGCGGTGTTCTTGAGCCAAGGGGCGTCCTTGCGATCGATCAGCAAGGTTTCCTTGGCGGTGAAGTCGATCTTGTCGACGCCTTTGTTCAACTCGGCAAGGGCGAAGTCCAGACGCGCTTTGACGCGGTCCAGGTAGCGCTTGTAGATGGTGAACCCGGCGTTCAGGTCGCCGCTTTTGAGGAAGTCGTCAAACTGGGTTTTCCACTTGTCGAATTCGGCAATGTCGCTGGCCATGAAGTAGCTGCGCGACGGGTCCAGCAGCTTGAGGTAGCTGTCATAGATGATCACGGAGCGCGCGTCATCGAGCGGCGGCTTGCTGTAGTGATGGCGCTTGAGCAACTCGACGACGTTCAGGCTGGCGATCACTTCGTCACGATCGGGTTGAAGCTTGTCCCAGCTATTGGCTGCGAATGTATTGCTCGACATCGGCAGCAAGCCGATACCGATGAACAAGGCGAGGGCAGTGCTGGGGAACAGATGCTTCATGCTGATTCGACGCGGGGACAATTGATAACGCATATTAGGCCGTCTTTGAAGTCGCCGGTTCTTTGGGAGCCGGTCGCATAATGCAAAAAGCCCGGCGCTATAGCTTCGGGCTCAGTCCAGACTCACTATGGAGGCACTGTGAAAGCATTGCAAGGCGTTGACGGTCAAGTGGTGTGGGTTGATGAGCCGAGTCCTACATGCGATGTAGGGCAAGTTCGCATCCGAGTGTCGGCAGCAGGTCTCAATCGCGCCGATTTATTGCAGAAAGCCGGCCTTTACCCGCCGCCACCGGGGGCCAGTCAAGTGCTCGGTCTAGAGTGCTCGGGGGTCATCAGCGAGGTTGGCGCAGGGTCCTCCTGGCAGGTTGGCGATCGGGTTTGCGCCTTGCTGGCCGGGGGCGGGATGGCTGAAGAGGTGGTTGTCGACGGGCGGCATGTGCTGCCGGTTCCGGACGGAATGTCACTGGTCGAAGCAGCTGCTTTGCCCGAAGTTTATGCAACAGTCTGGCTGAATTTGTTTCAACTGGCTGCGCTCAAACCGGGTCAGAAAGTGCTTCTGCATGCCGGGGCAAGTGGAATCGGTTCAGCGGCCATTCAGCTGTGCAAGGCGTTCGGTAATCCGTGCTGGGTCAGCGTCGGCTCCGCCGAGCGACTGGCGTATTGCGAAGCGCTCGGTGCCCAGGGCGGCGTGGTGCGTAATGGCGATCTGGAGAGCCTGCGGGATCTGGGGCCGTTCGACGTGATTCTCGACCCGGTGGGCGGTAATTACGCGGCTTTGAACCTCAAGCTGCTGGCCCAGGATGGCCGTTGGGTGTTGATCGGTCTGATGGGTGGCCGTGAGGCCAAGCTGGATCTGGCTCAGGTATTGGCCAAGCGTGTGCAGTTGCTGGGTTCGACACTGCGCAGTCGTGATGATCAGTTCAAGGCAGATCTGTTCAGTGATTTGAGCCAGCACGTGTGGCCGTTGTTCGCCGAAGGGCGGTTGAGTCCGCAGCTGGCCAGGGCATTCCCGATCAAGGATGCCGAGGCGGCGTTTGCCGAGCTGGCGAGTAATACCGTGGCGGGGAAGGTGGTGTTGGTGATTGATGAAAGCCTGAGCTGATATCGGGTTGGCTTTGAAAAGATCGCAGCCTGCGGCAGCTCCTACAGGGGTTCGCATTCCCATGTAGGAGCTGCCGCAGGCTGCGATCTTTCCGGTTACTTCCAGAGATGGATCGGCCAGCCAGCCTTTTCAGCGTGTTCAAGCAACACCGGATCCGGGTTGACCACGTGGGGGTAATCCACTTTCAGCAACAGCGGCAAGTCATTGCGCGAGTCGGAATAGAAACTCGCGCCTTCGAGGTTTTCCTCTTCCGCATCCAGCCACTCCAGCAAGCGGGTGATCTTGCCTTCGCGGTAGGTCAGGGTGCCAACGGTATGGCCGCTGTAAACGCCATGAGCCACTTCCAGTTCGATGCCGAGAATCTCGTCGATGCCCAGGCGCTCGGCAATGGGGCCGACCAGGTGGGTGCCCGAGGCCGAGATCACCAGGATCCGGTCGCCGGCCTTGCGATGGGCGGCGATGGTCTTGGTGGCGTCACTGAAAATGATCGGCTCGATGCAGTCTTCCACCCATGGGCCAACCAGGTGCGCGACCTCTTCAGGTGTACGACCAATCAAGGGTTCCAGGCTGAAGGCCATGTAGTCTTCCATGGCCAGATGGCCCCTTCCGTAGGCATCCATCAACTCCTTGTCGCGACGCAGGAACGATTCGCCATCGACCCAGCCGAGGCGGACCATTTGCTCGCTCCACAGTGAGGCGCAGTCGCCGTGGATCAGGGTTTCGTCCAGATCAAAAATTGCCAGGGCCATCAGTGCAGTTCTCTCTTCAGCGTCAGCAAAGGCATCAGGCTACCTCACACAGGGCCGTCGGATCGATGGAAAGCGCCAGGCGCTGACCATCGGGATGCAGGTCGGCCGCCGAGCGGTTCAGCACATCCACCACCAATTCCACGCCCCGGGCCTCGACCCGGTAGCGAATCACGTTGCCCAGCAAGCTGTGGCTGCGTACCTGCGCGTCCAGTTCGCCATTGAGGCTCAGTTCGATGGCTTCCGGGCGAATGGCGATGCGCTTGCTGATCGGACGCTGCAGCAGCTTCGAGGCGCTGTCGGCATCCAGCAGGTTGTAGTTGCCGATGAAACCGGCGGCGAACACATCCACCGGTGCGGTGTAGAGGGTTTCGGCGTCGCCGCTTTGTACGATTTTTCCCTGATTCATCAGGAAAATCCGGTCAGACATGGTCAGGGCTTCTTCCTGATCGTGTGTGACGAAAATCGTGGTCAGACCCAGTTCGCGCTGGATCTGGCGAATCTGTTCACGTAGATGCTTGCGAATGCGCGCATCCAGGGCCGACAACGGCTCGTCGAGCAGCAACAGGCGTGGCCGGGTCACCAGGGAGCGGGCGAGGGCAACGCGCTGGCACTGCCCTCCCGAGAGCTGATGCGGGTAACGCGCGGCAAAGTCATTGAGCTCCACCAGTTTCAGCACTTCGGCGACGCGTTTGCGGCTGTCATCGGCATTGACCTTTTGCATGCGCAGGCCGAAGGCGACGTTTTGTTCCACGGTCATGTTGGGGAACAGCGCATAACTCTGGAACACCATGCCGATCCCGCGTTTCTGCGGGCTCGCCGGCACGATGTCCTGGCCGTCGAGCAGGATTTTGCCACCATCCACGGAGGTCAGGCCGGCGATGCAGCGCAGCAGGGTGGATTTGCCGCAACCGGACGGGCCGAGCAGGGTGACGAACTCGCCTTTCTGGATTTCGCAATTGATGTCGCTGAACACCGTGGTTCCGGCGAAGCTTTTCTGAAGATGTTGGACGCTGACATAGCTCATTCGCTTTTGTCCCTGTTCAAGATATTGGCAATCCAGGTCAGAACCAGCACAAAGAAGAAGTAGGAAATCACCAGCGCACTGGTGAAATGACCGCTGCTGTTGCGCATGTTGTTGAGATAGACCTGCAGGGTTTCGTAGCGGGTACCGACCAGGATGTTGGCGAACACGAACTCACCGAACAGGAACGAGAACGACAGCAGCAACGCCACCATCAGGCCCTTGCGCAGGTTCGGCAGTACCACCAGGAGCGCCGCTTGAAAGGTGCTGGCGCCGAGCAACTGGGCGGCGTCCATCAAGTCGCGCAGGTTGATCGCTTGCAGGTTGTTGGTGATAGCCCGGTACATGAACGGCAGCGCCACGGTGAAGTAGCAACCGATCAGGATCCACGGCGTCCCGACCATGGCGAACGGTCCGGAACCGTAGAGCTGCAACAGCCCTACCGACGACACCACCGGTGGCACTGCGAAGGGCAGCAGGATCAGGATGTTCATCAACGCGTCGAGTTTCGGGAAGTGGTAATGCACCACGAACAGCAGCGGCAGAATCAGCACCACCGAAAGAATCAACGAACCGACGCAGACCAGCAACGATTGCCCGAACGCATTCAGGAAGCGCGGATCGCTCCACAACTGGATGTACCACTTGAGGGTGAAACCGCTGGGCAGAATGGTCGCCGACCAACTGCTGGCGATCGAGTAGATCAGCGTGCCGGCCAGCGGCAACAGCAGGATGGCAAACAGCAGGTACACCACGACGCGGTGGTAGACACCGACGGGCCCCAGTTCAACGCGAGACATGGTAGCTCCTCTTCAGCAGCAACTGATGCACGATGGTCACCAGGGTCATCAAGGCCACCAGCACTACGGCCAGGGCGCTGGCCAGGTTCGGGTCCAGGGAAATGTCACCGGACACCATTGCCGCGATGCGGATCGGCAGCACGTTGAAATTGCCGGTGGTCAGGGCGTACACCGTGGCGTAGGCACCGAGGGCGTTTGCCAGCAGGATCACGAAGGTGCCCAGCAGTGCTGGCGTCAACACCGGCAGGCCGATGTGCCGCCAGTACTGCCAACCGTCGGCGCCGAGCAGTGAAGCCGACTCGCGCCAGTCTTCGCGCAGCGCATCGAAGGCCGGGTACAGCAGCAGCACGCCGAGGGGAATCTGGAAGTAGGTGTAGAGAATGATCAACCCGGTTTTCGAGTACAGGTTGAAATCCTGAATGATGCCGGCCTGCTTGAGCATGATGGTGAAGCTGCCGTTGAAGCCGAGCAAAATGATGAATGCGAAGGCCAGGGGGACACCGGCGAAGTTGCTGGTCATGTTGGCGAAGGCGTTGACGAAGTTGCGCAGTTTCGAATCGACCCGGCGCAGGGAGTAGGCGCCCAGTATGGCGATGATGATCCCGAACACGCTGGACCAGAAGCTGATCTCAAGGCTGTACTGGATGGCTTGCAGGTAAAACTTCGAGCTGAAGATTTTGCTGAAGTTGGCCAGGCCCCAGCCGAATTCTTCCGATTGCAGGCTGTTGATCATCACCCAGGTCAGCGGTGCGATCTCGAATACGATGAAGAACAGCGCGAACGGGACCAGGCATAAGGCTGCCAGCCATTTACTGCGGGTCATGGCATTCACTTCAACAGCTCCCGACAGACCGGTTTGTCGTGGGGGACGCCGAGCAACTCACAGACAGTGCCGCAGATTTCGGTCTGTTTCGGCGCGGCACCGGCGTCGAGGCTGAATGCGTCACCGAGCACGAACAGCGGCACCTCACGTTCTTCCGGCAGCAGGCCGTTGTGGGAGCGGTCGTTGTTCATGCCGTGGTCCGCGGTGACCAGCACCTGGTAACCGGCATCGAGCCAGCCTTGCAGGTAGTCGGCCAGGATGATGTCGGCCGAGCGGGCGCTGTTGCGGTACTGCGGGGTGTCGAGGCCGTGCTTGTGCCCGGCATCGTCGATGTTCATCGGGTGGATCAACAGGAAGTTCGGCGCATGACGCAGGCGCAGGTTTTCGGCGTCGGCGAACAGGTGCGAATCCGGATAGTGATCGTTCCAGTAGAAATGCCCGTGCTGGATCGGCAGTTGCGGGTCATCGGTGTGACGGTCCCGGGCCGCGACGAAGGGCGAACGGTTGTACAGCTCGCTGACCCAGTGATAGGCCGCCGCAGCAGTGACAAGGCCTGCGTCGGTGGCGTAGTGATAGATGCTGCGCTGGTTGGACAGGCGCGAGACATTGTTATGGACGATGCCGCTGTCGATGGGCGCAACGCCGGTCAGGATGCATTCGTACAGCGGGCGGGACAGGGACGGCAACTCGCACTCCAGTCTGTAGAGTGCGGCGCGTCCGGCGCCGACGTACGCCTGCAGGTGCCCCATGGCGTGGCGGGCAACCTGGTGGTTGAGGCCGTCGAGCACGACAAGGATGACGTTGTGTTTCATAGGGGCGATGACTCCGAAATCAAATCTGATCAGATCGTCGTAGGAGCTGGCGAAGCCTGCGATCTTTGGACCTTGCCTATGAAAAGCAAAATCAAAAGATCGCAGCCTGCGGCAGCTCCTACAGATGCAGCATTACTGCATATTGATGATGACTTCTTCCTGCCACTTCTGAGGAAGGGCCTTGGAGGTTTTTTCCCAGGCGTCCGCGTCCTTGATCGGCGTAACCTTCTTGTACTGCTCGTTAGGCAGCAGCTTGGCCTGCACCTCGGCTGGCAGGGTCAGGTGGTCGGCGCGGATCGGCCGGGCGTTGCCCTTGGCCAGGTTGATCTGGCCCGCGTCGCTGAAGATGTATTCGCGGGTCAGCTTGGCGGCGTTCGGGTTTTTCGCGTACTTGTTGATGATGGTGGTGTAGCCGGAGATCACCGAGCCGTCGGACGGGATCAGCACCACGTAGTCATCTGGATTGGCCATCTTGGCCTTGTAGCTCAGGCCGTTGAAGTCCCAGACCACGCCGACTTCGATTTCGCCTTTTTCCATGGCACCAATGACCGGGTTGGACATCGACAGGCGACCCTGCTTGGCGATGTCGGCGAACAGATCCAGGGCAGGCTTGAGGTTTTTCTCGTCGCCACCATTGGCCAGAGCCGCGGCCAGTACGCCGTTCGCAGCCTGGGCAGCAGTGCTCACGTCGCCGATGGAAACCTTGTACTTGCCGGTCTTGAGGTCAGCCCACTTGGTCGGCACTTCGGAACCGTGCAGCAACTTCTTGTTGACGATGAAAGCGATGGTGCCGGTGTAAGCCAGTGCCCAGTTGCCGTCCTTGTCCTTAGCCCAGGCTGGAATCTGATCCCAGGTCGAAGGCTTGTAAGGCTGGACCACGCCTTGCTTGACCGCGATCGGGCCGAACGCTGCACCGACGTCGCCGATGTCGGCGCTGGCGTTGTCTTTTTCCGCGGCGAACTTGGCGATTTCCTGGGCCGAGCTCATGTCGGTGTCGATGTGCTTGAGGCCGTACTTGTCGCTCAGGTCTTTCCAGGTGCCGGCCCAGTTGGCCCAGTCATTGGGCATGCCGACGCTGTTGACGGCGCCTTCCGCTTTTGCGGCGGCTTCGAGGGTTTTCAAATCGGTGTCGGCCGCCATGGCGGCGGTGCACATAGCGATGGTCGAGCCTAACAGTGATGCCAGGAAAAGCTTTTTCATTCCGAAGCTCCTTGGGTCGTGTTCTACGCTGCGATTGCGATTGCGATTGCGGTTGTGTTGGTCTAGGTCAGCAATACCTGAGCCAATTTAAGGGGGCTGGATGACACTTTGATGTCGTTCGTCGCCCGGAATGTCTTTTTGTTCAGCGGTATCGCGACTGGCCTGCTAAGCGTAGACCATGGTCAAGGCCCCGGAGGGAAAGGGGCTTGGCCGATGAATTGCAGGTTGTTGAGGCCAGAGAATGGCGACCGTTGGGCGGCTTTGTCACATCTTGGTCATCTGCGCTGCCTACGCTTGCAGGACTATTGAATGAGCCGGTTTACGCTGTGGTTCAGCCCTGAAATGGTGCTGGTCTAGTCCAGAAAGGAAACGTTGATGCGTGAAGAGGCAACAAAAGCGGTAACAGCCATCGGCCAGGTGCTTCAGGAGCAGATCGACCATGGACTGTTGACCCCGGGCAGCAAATTGCCGGCCGAGCGCAAGCTCAGTGAATTGTTCGGTACCACGCGGATCACTTTGCGTGAAGCGTTGTTGCAGTTGGAGTCACAGGGGCAGATTTATCGCGAGGAGCGTCGCGGCTGGTTCGTCTCGCCGCCGCGCCTGGCCTACAACCTCATGCAGCGCAGCCACTTTCACGCGATGGTCAGCGCCCAAGGGCGAGTGCCGTCCACCGAGGTGATTTCGGCGCGATTGCAACCGGCATCGGCGGCGGTGTGTGCCTGGCTGCAATTGCCGGCGCTGTCGAGCGTGATTCAGATCTGCCGCGCACGGCGGATCGACGGGCGACTGGTGCTGTATGTGGAGCACTATCTGAACCCGCAGTACTTTCCCGGGATACTCGATTTCGATTTGAATCAGTCGATCACCGAACTGTATGCGCGGCATTACGACCTGCACTACGGGCGGGTGCGCTTCGAAATTGTGCCCACGGCGTTGTCGGTGGATGCGGCGGCAGCGTTAAAGGTGTCAACAGGCAGCCCGGGCTTGCGGATTGCCCGGGTCAACTATGACCAGCATGAGCGGCTGATCGATTGTGATCTGGAGTTCTGGCGGCATGATGCGATTCATGTGGGGGTGGATGTTGTCTGACGCTGCCTTTGTAGGAGCTGCCGCAGGCTGCGATCCTTTAAAGGCCAAAATCAAAAGATCGCAGCATGCGGCAGCTCCTACTCCTGCGGGCCACCGCCGGCGGTAATCACCTGAATGCTCATCCGCGGTGTCGCCAGATCCAGTCCGGCTTCATCCATGTGTCGCTTGAGTGACAGGTTGAACGCTCGCGACACTTCCCACTGCTTGATCGGCGCAGTCTTGAACCGGGCGCGCAGGATGGCGTTGCCCGATTCGAAGCTTTCCACCCCCTGGAACTCCAGCGGCGACCAGATATTGCGTCGTTGTAGCGGATCGGTGCGCATTTTCTGGCCGACTTCGCGCATCAGTTTGATGGCGTTGTCGATGTCCATGTTGGCCGGCACCGCTACCCGGAAGATGGCGTAGCCGAATTCACGGGAGTAGTTCTTGATGCTTTTGATTTCACTGAACGGAATGGTGTGGACGATGCCGTCGATGTCCCGCAGGCGCACGGTGCGGATGGTCAGCCCTTCGACCGTACCGAGGTGGCCGCCGACATCCACGTAGTCGTCGATGGCCAGGGAGTCTTCGATGATGATGAACAACCCGGTAATCAGGTCGGCTACCAGCGACTGCGCACCAAAACCGATGGCCAGGCCGATCACGCCGGCACCGGCCAGCAGGGGGGTGACGTTCATGCCCATGTTCGCCAGGGCGACAATCAGCGCGATGATAAAAATCGCTATGAACAGCACATTGCGGATCAGCGGCATCATCGTCTGCGCGCGGGCATTGGCCAGGCCTTTGCGCGAGCGGGTCAGCGCGTGATGCACCGCGGTATCGCTGAGAATCCAGATCAGCCAGGCGAACAGCAATGTGCCGGCGAGGCTGAACAGTTTGACACTGACTTCGTGGCCGTCGCCTTCGGTAAAGCGGATCAATGACATGCCCCAGACCCGCAGGCCAAGTTCGATAAAGGCCAGCCACACCAACAGGTGAACAATGGTGTAGAAGAAGTTTTTCAGCCGTTCCGAATACACCGCGTAGCGCCGGATACCGCGTTGGGGTTTGAGGCCTTGGCGGCGTACCAGGCCGTTGATGACCATACACAGCACCAGCAAGACGGTGCAGATCAGCGACTGGCGCAGGGCGGTGCTGGTGTCGCCGGCGGAAATGAACGTCGCGAACAGGGAGATTGCCACCAGTACCAGTGCCGGTACGTACCAGAAGGTGCCAAGAATCGACAGTGTGTCGTTGAGCGCACGGCGGGTCAGGCGCCGGGACAGCGGCTGGTTGCGGATCAGGTGGGCGATCGGCCGGCGGAAGCGCAGGATGAAGCGCCCCGTGGAAAGCGCGGCCAGGACATTGGCAACAGTCGCGGCAGTATGGGCCAGATGGCTGCCGAGGCTGGCGACCAGCTGCGGATCGCTCAGGGCTTCGCCAAATGCGGCGAAGCTGCCGATCAGCCACAGCGGCCGAAACGCCTGGTGCCGCAGTATGTACAGGGCGCGGTGGCGGTGTGGGCCATCGAGCAGGGAAAAGGCAATCACGCAGATGGCCGAGAAGCAGGTGCCGACCACCAGTGCATAGGCCAGCACCATCGCCAGGCTCTTGCCCAGGGACGAGGGCAGGGCGTAGCTCATGTAGACCGTGATCACCAGGGCAATCAGCCATGGCCCGAGTTTGCGCAGGGCAAAACGCAGCATGTCCAGGGCCCGGGGGTGCTGTGGCAGTTCTTCGGTCAGGCCGAAACGCATCCGCACGCGGTGGCTGATCCAGATCAGCGCGGCGGCCAGCAGGCTCCAGACCATCAGGATCATGGCGAAGGCGAACAGCATGGGCAGCCATTCATTGGCCGGCAGCGCCAGCGCCGCCAGTTCTTCCCTGGCCTGATCGAGCTCACTGGACCAGCGCGTGAGCGGACTGTCGTCGCCGGTAAATTTCTTCTCGATAGTGGTCAGGGTTCCGCCAATCAGGCCCAGCACGCCTTCTTCGGTAATCGGCTGGGCCTGTTTGGTGGTGTCGCGGAGCTTTTTCAGGTCGGCCAGCAGCTTGCTGCGTTGCTGGTCGTTTTCCAGCGACTTGATCACTTCGTCCAGGGATTGCCCCAGCGGTTCCTGTGCTTCGGGCTGGGCCTTGGCCTGGTTGGTGAGCAGGCCCGGCAGGCCGGCGGCCTGGGCAGGCGCCACTGACAGCAGCGTCATCAGGCAGGCAAGGAAAAAACAAGGGAGAGCAAAAAGACGAGCGAACACTAGGCGGTCAACCTCGCAGGGAGCGGATCGACCGAGTGTACGAGCCCGTCAAAATCAATGCGAGCCAGGGACGATGAATTATTCGTTGAGTTTGGCGAGGATCTTGATCACCACGGTCGCGAGAATGGTCAGCATGCCGATCCACATGGCAAACACGCCGGCATTTTTATCGCGAAAGTTGAAGCCGACGGCCAGCAGGAGCATCCCGGCAAGAATCGGAATCAGCATGGCGTGGAAGGTAGACATCGAAATCATGGAGACAGCCTTGTCGTAGGGATACTTGAAGTCTAGGCCGCTTTTGATGCGGCTGGTGTGATGTGTGTAGGAGCTGCCGAAGGCTGCGATCCTTTGATCTTCGGCGACAATCATGGCGTCAAAATCAGAATCAAAAGATCGCAGCCTGCGGCAGCTCCTACCGGCGTTACGGCAATTCGCGGCAGGTGTAGAACGCGCTCAGCACCTTGACCAGATGCGCCAGGTCATGGCTGCCGCACAGCTCGCGGATCGAGTGCATGGCGAACGTCGGCAGGCCGATGTCCACGGTGCGCACGCCCAGGTGGCTGGCGGTGATCGGGCCGATGGTCGAACCACAGCCCATGTCGCTGCGCACCACGAAGCTCTGCACCGGCACTTCTTCAGCCATGCACAGGTGGCGGAAGAACCCGGCGGTTTCGCTGTTGGTGGCGTAGCGCTGGTTGCTGTTGACCTTGATCACCGGGCCGGCGTTGAGTTTCGGGCCGTGGTTGGCATCGTGCTTGTCGGCGTAGTTCGGATGCACGCCGTGGGCGTTGTCAGCCGAAACCAGCAGGGATTTCTGGATGGTGCGTACGAATTCATCACCTTCAGGCAACAGGCGTCGCAAGGTTTGCTCAAGCATCGGGCCGTCGGCACCACAGGCCGAGCAGGAACCGACTTCTTCGTGGTCGTTGCAAACCAGCACGCAGGTTTCGTCGGTGTCGGTCGTCAGCAGCGCTTGCAGGCCGGCGTAGCACGACAGCAGGTTGTCCAGACGCGCGCCGGCGATGAAATCGCCATGCAGGCCAATGACCGCCGCGCTTTGGGTGTCGTAGAAACTCAGCTCGTAATCGAGCACCACGTCGGCATTCAGGCCGTGTTCGCGGGCGAGCTGGTCGGTGAGTACTGCGCGGAAGTCCACGCGCTCGTCACCGGCAAATTGCGCGAGGATCGGCGGCAGTTCGGTCTGGGCGTTGATGGCCCAGCCCATGTTGGCTTCACGATTGAGGTGAATCGCCAGGTTCGGAATGATCGCGACCGGTGCCTTGAAGTCGATCAATTGGCTTTCGACCTTGCCATCTCGACGGAAGGTTACGCGCCCCGCCAGGGACAGGTCACGGTCGAACCACGGCGCCAGCAGTGCGCCGCCATAGACTTCGACGCCCAGTTGCCAGAAGCCCTGGCGTTGCAGCTCCGGTTGCGGCTTGACGCGCAGGCACGGGCTGTCGGTGTGGGCGCCGACCAGGCGGATGCCGCCGTGCAGCGGTGAATGACGGCCCATCTTGATCGCGACAATCGAAGAGTCGTTGCGGGTGACGTAGTAGCGACCGTTGGCTTCGGTATTCCAGGGCTCACGCTCGTCGAGGCGTTGATAGCCCGCCGCTTCCAGACGTTGGACAAGGCTGGCGGTGGCATGGAACGGGGTGGGGGAGGCCTTGAGGAAATCGATCAGGCCTTGGTTCAACTCATCGCGCATAAAGTAGCTCCAGACAGCAGTGGCGCCAGTTTAACGTATTGGCCATGGAATTGGCGGTGGGCTGATGTTGGAGTGGACAGCGAAGATGAATGTGAAGGAGCACCCTGTGGGAGCAAGCCCGCTCCCACATTTTCAGAATGGTGCCGGGCACTCGAAGCGCAAGCGCTCGCCACTTTGCGGGTGGGTGAAGCTGAGCATGCTCGCGTGCAGGCACAATCGCGGCCAGGCCGCCAGCGCCTGCTCGTGGGCATAGAGCCCGTCACCCAGCAACGGATGGCCAATCGAGAGCATGTGCACGCGCAACTGGTGGGAACGGCCGGTAATCGGTGTCAGCTCGACGCGGCACCAGTCGCCGCAACGCTCGAGCACGCGCCAGAAAGTCAGCGCATGTTTGCCAAACTCATGGTCGACCACATGCCGAGGCTTTGTCGGCGGGTCGTAGCGCAACGGCAGGTCGATGCTGCCGCTGTCCAGTTCCGGCTGACCCCAGCACAGGGCGGTGTAGGCCTTTTCGGTTTCGCGGTCGTGAAATTGCCGGGACAGTTCGCGATGGGTATCCGGGTCGCGGGCCAGCAGGATGATGCCGGACGTCTCCCAGTCCAGCCGGTGGACGATTCGCGCTTCCGGGTAGCCGTTTTCCTGCAGGCGGGTAATCAGGCAGTCCTTGTTGTCATCGGCCCGGCCAGGGACAGAGAGCAACAGGGTCGGCTTGTTCACCACCAGTACGGCGGCATCCTGATGGATGATGTGGATATTGGACAACGGCATTAAAACAGCCTCGTAACAAACGCCAACGGCGGCTCAGGTCCCTTCCGGTTGCAGAAGGGGCCTGAGCCGCCGTGGCTCCTGGCGGATCGACTCAGCGATCTGGCAGGGTGATATTGAGTTCCAGAATCGAGCAGCTGCCCTGGCTTTCCAGTGCGACATGCACGTCATCGGACCCGATATTGACGTACTTGCGGATCACCTCGACCAGTTCCTTCTGCAAGGCTGGCAGGTAGTCCGGGGTACTGCGTTGGCCGCGTTCGTGCGCCACGATGATCTGTAGACGCTCTTTCGCTACCGACGCGGTGCTTTGCTTTTTGTTGGCACGAAAGAAGTCAAAAAGGTTCATTGCTTAGTTGCCTCCAAACAGGCGCTCGAAGAATCCCTTCTTCTGTACATCAAGGAATCGATGATCCACGGTCTTGCCCAGCAGGCGGTCAACGGTATCGCTGTAGGCCTGGCCGGCATCGCTCTGGTCGTCGAGAATCACCGGAACACCCTGGTTGGATGCCTTGAGCACCGCCTGGGATTCAGGGATCACGCCGAGCAGGGTCACCGAAAGGATCTCCTTGACGTCTTCTACGCCGAGCATTTCGCCTTTGCTCACACGTTCCGGGTGATAACGGGTAATCAGCAGGTGTTCCTTGATCGGGTCTTCGCCACGCTCGGCGCGACGGGACTTGCTGGCCAGCAGGCCAAGCATGCGGTCGGAGTCACGTACCGAGGAGACTTCCGGGTTGGTCACGACGATCGCTTCATCGGCGAAGTACATGGCCAGGTGGGCGCCTTTCTCGATGCCCGCCGGGGAGTCGCAGACCACGAACTCAAAGTCTTCCTTGAGTTGCATCAGGACTTTTTCCACGCCTTCGACGGTCAGCGCGTCTTTGTCGCGGGTCTGGCTGGCGGCCAGCACGTAGAGGTTTTCCAGGCGCTTGTCTTTGATCAGGGCCTGTTGCAGATTGGCTTCGCCGTTGACCACGTTGACGAAGTCATACACCACGCGACGCTCGCAACCCATGATCAGGTCGAGGTTACGCAGGCCCACGTCGAAGTCGACGATCACTGTTTTGTGGCCGCGCAGAGCGAGGCCGGTACCGATAGCGGCGCTGGTGGTGGTCTTACCCACACCACCCTTGCCGGATGTAACCACGAGAATCTTGGCCAAGGTGTTTCACCCCTAAGGAAGAAGGACTTTTCAGTCCCTGAAAAACATCTCCTGAAAAACTACTGCAGTCGGACAGCCTTGGCTGGAATCCGGTTTTGAGCGGCGTTTACCCCCGGTAAACACTGCTTTCGGCCTTTTTCCTACTTCGTTTGAGCCGTTTTCGCTACGTTTTAGAGATGCTTGGAAAATGCGGCAGTATCCGTTAAAGCCGAATGATGTTCAACACGTCGCCGGACAGGCTGACCTGCACACCCGAACCCCATAGAGGGTCGCGGCGCAGATCTTCGGAAACCTTGTAATGCCCGGCGATGGAAATCAGTTCAGCACTCATTTGCTGACAGAAAATCCGCGCCTTGGTGTCGCCCTTGACGCCGGCCAACACGCGACCACGCATCGGGCCGTATACATGGATGTTGCCATCGGCGAGAAGTTCCGCCCCCGGGCTCACCGAGGAGATCACCACCAGATCGCTGCCCTGGGCATAAATCTGCTGGCCACCACGTACTGGCGAGGTGATGATTTTCGTCGGCTTGATGGTCGGCTCGGGCGGTTTTTCCGGTTTTTTCTTCGGTTCGCCTTCGGTCAGGTCCAGTGGACGCTCCCGGGCGCCGGACGGTGGCAGCACCGGCAGGTCGACCGCGATGGCGGCGGCAATGTCTTCGATACGGCTGGCACGGATCGCCAGGGTACGCAGGCCATGCTGGCGGCAGACGCGCATCAGCCCTGGCAGATCGACCGCGCCTTCGTTGGCCGGGAGTTTGTCCAGGGCCAGTACCAGCGGCGCGTTGCTGAAGAAGTTCGGCGCCAGGGCGACCTTGGCGGCCAGTTGCCGATCAAGGCTTTCGAGGTCGTTACGGGCCAGCTCCAGCACCGTAATGGCCAGCATGCTGCCCTTCAACTGGAACACGGGATCTTGGTCTAGCGGTTCGGTTTGGCTCATGGTCGGCATACAACGACTTGTCACTAAAAGTGCCGAGACTTATAACGAGAACGCCCGCGGGCCGCAAGCCGGGTCGAACGATGTAGAATGCGCGGCCATTGTCATTCCGGAAGCATTAATGGACCGCCCGCGTTTTCGAAAAGCATTTCTATCTCCACGTTTCTGGCCGTTGTGGTGTGGCCTGGGGCTGTTGTGGCTGATCGTCCAGCTGCCGTATCCGGCACTGCTGTGGATTGGTCGTGTCCTGGGCGTCTTGATGTATCGGGTCGCCGGCGACAGACGGCGCATTGCCAAGCGCAACCTGGAACTGTGTTTTCCTGAAAAGACCGCCGCCGAACGCAAACGCCTGCTCAAGGAAAACTTCGCCTCCACCGGCATCGCTTTCTTTGAAATGGCGATGAGCTGGTGGTGGTCGCGCAAGCGCCTGGCGAGTCTCGCTCATATCGAAGGGCTGGAGCATTTGCAGCAGGCCCAGCGCGAAGGCAAGGGCGTGATCCTGATGGCCCTGCACTTCACGACGCTGGAAATCGGCGCGGCGTTGCTCGGTCAGCAGCACACTATCGACGGCATGTACCGCGAGCACAAGAATCCGCTGTTCGACTACATCCAGCGCCAGGGCCGCGAGCGGCACAACCTCGATTCGCTGGCGGTGGAACGCGAAGACGTGCGCGGCATGCTCAAGTTGCTGCGCTCGGGCCGGGCGATCTGGTACGCACCGGATCAGGACTACGGCGCCAAGCAAAGCATCTTCGTGCCGCTGTTCGGTATTCAGGCCGCGACCGTCACCGCCACGAGCAAGTTTGCGCGGCTGGGCAAGGCGCTGGTGGTGCCGTTCACCCAGGAGCGTCTGGCGGACGGCAGCGGATATCGCCTGGTGATCCATGCGCCGCTCGAAGGCTTCCCCGGCGAAACCGAAGAAGAGGATTGCCTGCGCATCAACCAATGGATCGAAAGCGTTCTGCGAGAGCATCCCGAGCAATACCTGTGGGCCCACCGCCGCTTCAAGAGCCGTCCACCGGGCGAGGCGAAGTTGTACGCCAAGCGCGGTTGAGTAACCGTTTTCCCAAGCACCATGGAGTGTTGCGATGAGTCCAGTTGAGCCGGTAACAGGGTTGATTCTTTCCGGTGGCGGGGCTCGGGCGGCCTATCAGGTCGGGGTGCTGGCGGCGATTGCCGAATTGCTGCCACCGGGGGCCCGCAATCCGTTTCCGGTGATTGTCGGCACCTCGGCGGGCGCGATCAACGCCGTCAGCCTCGCCAGCGGGGCAATGGACTTTCGTAACGCCATCGAACGCCTGACGGCCTTCTGGCAGGGCTTTCGCAGTCATCTGGTGTTGCGCAGCGACTGGCCCGGGGTGATCCGCCAGGCCAGTCGCTTTGTCAGCCACAGTTTGCTCGGTATTGGTGCCCAGGTGCCGGTGGCGCTGCTCAACAGTTCTCCGTTGCGCGATCTGCTCAACGACAAGCTGCATATGGGTGGCATCGCCGAAGCGATCGCGCAGAAGCAATTGCATGCGGTGGCGGTCACAGCTTTCGGCTATGAGTCCGGTCAGGCAGTCACCTTCTATGAGGGCGGCGGCAAGATCGATGCCTGGTTGCGCCATCGACGCATCGGCATTCCCACGCGGTTGTCCGTTGAACACCTGCTCGCCAGTTCGGCTATTCCGCTGCTGTTCGCCCCGGTGAAAATCGACGAAGAGTATTTCGGTGATGGCGCGGTGCGTCAGTCGGCGCCGATCAGTCCGGCGCTGCATCTGGGCGCCAGTCGGGTGCTGGTGGTGGGCGTCAGTGGCAACCCCCGCGGAGTCGACCCGCAACAACCCTTGTTGCGCAGCTACACCGGTCAGCAGCCGACCCTGGCGCAGATCGGCGGGCACATGCTCAACAGTACGTTCATTGACAGCCTGGAAAGCGATATCGAGCTGTTGCAGCGCCTGAACCAGTTCAGTCACCTGATGCCCGACGGCACGCCGACCCGTGCATTGGGCGTGGCACCGGTGGACGTATTGGTGATTTCACCGAGCCAGCCGATCGACGAGATTGCCGCGCGCCATCGCCAGGAATTGCCGGCGGCATTGCGCCTGTTTCTGCGCGGGCCGGGTGCGACCAAGACCAGCGGGGCGGGGGTGCTGAGTTACCTGCTGTTCGAGGCGGGGTATTGCAGCGAGTTGATCGAACTGGGGCGACGGGATGCGTTGGCCAAGCGCGGGGAATTGTGCCGGTTTCTGGGGTTGGAAGAGCCCGTGCTTTCGGTTTGAAACTTGTAGTGAGGCTTTCGCGAGCAGGCTCGCTCCCACGGGGATTTTCGTCGTATACAAAGTTTGTGTTCGACAAGGTTCCACTGTGGGAGCGAGCCTGCTCGCGAAGCTTCTTAAATCAGAAGTGAACCTTGACCAGGAAACTGGTCACACTCTGATCAGTCTTGAAGCCCTGGCTGTCTTCAATCCCGTACTTGTTTTTCCAGTAGTCATACTCGACACCCACGTACAGCTGCTTGGCACCCAGATTCAGCGCCTTGCCCAGGTCGTATTTGACCTGCGGGTTGAAGTGCAGGTTGGCGTGGTACTCGCCTTTGCTGTTGACGTCGTTGTCGACCACCCAATCCATGAAGCCGTCGATCAGCACGTCCGAGCCACCCACCGGAATGGTGTAGGACCAGACCGGCGAGACCTGCCAGATGTTGTCGCCCGGGCGGTCGCCTTCAGTGTGGCGGTTGTAGAAGTTCAGCTGGAAGTAATCGAAGCCCGGGATGGCCAGGTCGAAACCAGGGCCGATCAGGTAGGATTCGGTATCGTCTTCACCGAACTCGTAGGTCATGGCCAGCAGCACGTCCTTGATCGGGCCGAATTCGAACTTCTGGTCGAAGATCTTGTTGAACGACAGGCGCGGGCTGAGTTCGCCGTAATGGGTGTTCTCGCCCGCGAAGTGGTCTTCCTTGCCGTTGTAGAAGATTTTGTCGATGAAGAAGAAGTTGTCGCCGTACTTCCAGCCATCGGCGTGTTCGAAGGTCACCGTCTGCTGGATGCGCGGGTTGACCTGGAAGTCCTTGCCATAGAGGTAGGTCAGGCTGTTGGTCTGCCACTGCAGCAAATCGCCGGCCATGGCCTGGCCCCCGGCCAGCATCGATCCCGCCAGCATCAGGCTAGTGCACGTACGTTTCATTCGGTTGCTCCCAAAAAGTAGGTGGTTCCACGTTATTTTTTTAAGGTCGGCGCTCTGGTGTGGCGCCTTTTTCTGTAGCGGTAAAAAATCATCCATTCGGTCAGCTTTGATGCTGTTAGCAAGAGCTGGGCCAAGGCTTTCAGAAAGCAAAAAAACTCCCGTTCGGCGGCTCAAGAGCGGTCGATTGAGAGGGGTTTTGGAGTGCCTTGGTGCCTGCCAGAGCCGGGATAAGTTGGCTTTTTGGTCAGGTTTTAAATCCGGGCTTTTTTTTAAACCGGATTCGGGCGGCCGCGGAGAATACTGACTCCTCGGCCAGGTCTCAAGTGCTCCGCAACGGCGCACCGACGACAGGCTTGGGGCACGGTTGCGGGGCAGCATCAGAAATGCACCTTCACCAGCAGGCTGGTGGTGTTTTCGTTGGTGTCGAAGTTGGAGCTGTTTTCGATGCCGTACTTGTCTTTCCAGTAGCTGTATTCGACGCCGACGTATACCTGTTTTTCCCGCCAGCCCATGGCCTTGCCCAGGTCGTACTTGATTTGCGGGTTGAAGTGCAGGTTGGCGTGATAAGTGCCGTGCGAGTTCTGGTCGTTATCTACGACCCAGTCCATGTAGCCGTCGATCAGCAGGTTCGAGTTGCCCAATGGAAGGGTGTAGGACCAGGCCGGCGTGATCTGCCAGACGTCATCGCCGGGGCGCGAGCCTTCGGTCTGGCGGTAATAAAAGTTCAAGGTGAAGAAGTTGAAGCCTGGAACCGCGAGGTCGAAACCGGGCCCGATCAGGTAGGCCTCGGTGTCGTCTTCGCCGTTCTCGTAGGTCATGGCCAGCAACACGTCCTTGATCGGGCCGAATTCGAAACGGCGGTCGAGGATCTTGCCGAAAGACAGGCGCGGACTGAGCTCGCCGTAATAGGCATGAACGCCTTTGTTTCGGTCCTGCTCGCCGTTGTAGTAGGTGCTGTCGATGAACATGAAGTTGTCGCCGTATTTCCAGCGGTCGGCGTGCTCGAAAGTTATCGTCTGCTGGATGCGCGGGTTGACCACGAAATCCTTGCCATACAGGTAGCTCAGGCTGTTGGTCTGCCACAGCAGTAGATCGCCGGCCATGGCCTGGCTCGCGGCCAGCAGGCCAGCGCTCAACAGCAGGTTGGTTTGTGTCCGAATCATCTGTTGCTCCCTCTTGTTTTTATTTTTGAGGCGCAGGTTGTGGCCAGGGGGCTGGCCACAGGCAGGCCCCCTTGGTTATCCGTCAGATCAATGGGTGTGAGCGTGGCAGTCGTTGATGGCCGCGCGTTCGGCGCCACCAAGGATGTTGAACAGCAAGTTCAGCGTCAGCGCGCTGAGGGTGGCCATGGCGATGCCGCTGTGGGTGATCGGGCTCATCCACACGGGCAGGTGGGCGAAAAACTCCGGGCGTACAACCGGGATCAGCCCCATGCCGATGCTCACCGCCACCAGCAGTTGGTTGCGACGGTCACCGATGTCGGCTTCCTGGAGAATCTTGATCCCGGTGGCGGCGACCATGCCGAACATCGCAATTGCTGCGCCGCCCAGTACTGCCGGAGGAATCGACGCCACCAAAAAAGCGGCTTTGGGCAGCAGGCTCAACACGATCAGCAACCCGCCGGCAACGATGGTCACCGAACGGCAGCGCACGCCGGTCATTTGCACCAGGCCGATGTTCTGGGCGAAGGAGGAGTGGGTGAAGGTGTTGAAGAAACCGGCGAAGAACGAGGCGCCGGCATCGCACAGCAAGCCGCGACGCAACATCCGTGGGCAGACTTCCTGGCCGGTGATCTTGCCCAGCGCCAGAAACATCCCGGTGGACTCGACGAAAATGATCACCACCACCAGGCACATGGACAGGATCGGCGCGAGTTCGAATTTCGGCATGCCGAAGTGCAGCGGTGTGACGAATTGCAGCCATGGCGCCTGGGCCATGCCACTGAGGTCAACCATGCCGATCAGGCCGCAGAGCACGTAGCCCAGGCACATGCCGATCAGGACAGAGATGTTGACCCAGAAACCCCGCATGAAGCGATGCACCAACAAAATGGTACCCAGCACCAGTGCGGCGATGGCCAGATAGATCGGTGAACCGAATTGAGCGGCGCTGGCACCGCCGCCGGCCCAGTTCACGGCCACGGGGAACAGCGACAAACCGATCGAGGTGATGACCGTGCCGGTCACCAACGGCGGGAAGAAGCGCACGACCTTGGACATGAACGGGGCGATGAGCATGCCGAAGAACCCGGCGGCGATGGTCGCGCCGAAGATCCCTTGCAGGCCGATACCGGGCATGCCGGCCATGGCGACCATGCTGCCGACGGCGGCGAAGCTGGCGCCCATCATCACCGGCATGCGAATGCCCATGGGGCCGATGCCGAGGGACTGGACGATAGTGGCAATTCCCGCGACCAGCAGGTCGGCGTTGATCAGGAAGGCGATTTCTTCACGATTCAGGCCAGCGGCCTGTCCGATGATCAGCGGTACCGCGATGGCACCACCGTACATCAGCAGAACATGCTGCAAACCGACCAGGATCAGTTGCAAGAGGGGCAAACGCTGAATGGCGGGTGCGTCGGGGATGCGCGCTGCGGATAGCTCGGACATGCAACACCTCGGATCTTTTTATTCTTGTGATTTACAGCTGCAGTGCTACCGGCAGCTGTATTCGAATCAGGTGGATCTGTGGCGAGGGAGCTTGCTCCCGCTGGGGCGCGAAGCGGCCCCGCTCTTTACCTTAAGAGCAGGGGACTGCTGCGCAGTCCAGCGGGAGCAAGTTCCCTCGCCACAAAAGCCCGCTAGACACAGGCTTTTGTGTTGCTTAGTTGGTCTGGGCTCCCTGCACAATCCAGGCACCGATCAGGTCACGTTCCTGCTGGGTCATCTGCGTGATGTTGCCCAGTGGCATAATCTGGCTGGTGACGGCTTGCGCCTGAATCCGCGGTGCGTTCTGGCGGATTTGCTCGGGAGTGTCCAGCATCACACCGGCCGGGGCCGCGCTGAACAACGGGCTGGTCGGTTTGGCCGAATGGCAGACCGCGCAACGCTCCTGAATCACGCTGTGCACCTTGTCGAAACCCGGGCCGGCATTGGATGCCTGAGCCGGAGCGGCGGCTGGCGCTTCTGCAGGTTTGGCTTCAGCAGGTTTCAATCCACCGCCCACTGCGGTTTCCGGCAGCGGCTGGTATTCGATTGCAGCGGGTGCCTTGGCCACTTCAGGGGCACTGGACATCGGCTTCGGACCGGTCACATAAGCCAGGCAGATCATGCCCACCGCTGCCACCGGCAGGGTCCAGGCAAACTTGTGGCTGTCGTGACGGGTGTTGAAGTAGTGACGCACCAACACCGCCAGTACCGCGATCCCGGCCAGGATCAACCAGTTGTACTGGCTGCCGTAGGTGCTCGGGAAGTGGTTGCTGATCATGATGAACAGCACCGGCAAGGTGAAGTAGTTGTTGTGGCGCGAACGCAGCAGGCCTTTGGCCGGCAGCGCCGGATCCGGCGTGCGGTTCTCGGCAATCGCCGCTACCAGTGCGCGTTGCGCCGGCATGATGATGCGGAACACGTTGCCGACCATGATGGTGCCGATGATCGCGCCGACGTGCAGGTACGCACCCCGACCGCTGAACACTTTGCTGAAGCCGTAGGCCGCGGCGATGATCAGGACGAACAGGATTCCACCTAGCAGGGCAGGGCGTTTGCCCAGGGCCGAGTCGCACAGGAAGGAGTAGACGAACCAGCCGATGAACAGCGAGCCGATGCCCAACAGTACGCCTTCAGGACCGCTCAGGGAGCTGCCCGGAGCCAGCAGGTAAAGCGTCGGGTTGGAGTAGAACACCACGCACAGCAGCGCGATACCCGACATCCAGGTGAAGTAGGCTTCCCATTTGAACCAGTGCAGGTTGTCCGGCATGGTCGGTGGAGCCAGCTTGTATTTTTCCAGGTGGTAGATACCGCCACCGTGGATTGCCCACAAGTCGCCAGCCAGACCGCTTTTCGGGTTGACCCGGTTGAGGTTGTTTTCCAGCCATACGAAATAGAACGACGCACCGATCCAGGCCACGCCAGTAATCATGTGAACCCAGCGCACGCTCAGGTTCAGCCATTCCAACAGATGTGCTTCCACAGTCTTTACCTCTCGCCCGTCACTCTGTTGTCGAGTGATCGGACTCTTCTCTTATTGGTGGGGGGCGAGGATCAAACGCTCATCCTCTTTGAAAAAATGCTCATCGCAGTTATTGCCTGTGCCACTGCGATCAACCACCAGGAAGTCATCCCGCTTTTCGATCGTCAGCACCGGGTGGTGCCAAACGCCGCGATGGTAATTAATGCCCTGCCTGCCGTTGGTGACGAAGGCGCGGACCAAGCCTGATACAGGTTCATCGCCAAGTGGCGCGACCACGATCAGAAAGGGGTTGCCGAGCAGCGGTATGAAAGCCTGGCTGCCCAGCGGATGGCGTTCCAGCATGCTCACGGTCAGCGGCATGTCCTGCGCGTCGGCGCGGAAGATGCTGATGATCGCGTTGTCCTCAGGCTTTGCGGTTTCGACCACAGCCAGTTTATGGAAGCGCATGGTCGAACCGTTGTTGATCATGAAGTGATCGCTGCCGTCGGTTTCGATCACGTCACCGAAAGGGGCGAAGGCTTCTTTGGTCAGCGGTTCAATCGTCAGTGTGCGCATGCTGTTCTTCTTTTCTTCAAATGTATGTTCGGTTTACCGCATTACCTGTAGGAGCTGGCGCAGCCTGCGATCTTTTGACTTTGCTTTGTAAGATCAAGATCAAAAGATCGCAGCCTACGGCAGCTCCTACAGGCTCAGCATTACTTCGCGACCTTGCCCAGTACACGCAGGCGGCTCACACCACCATCCGGGAACACGTTCAGGCGGATGTGGGTGATCGGGCCCAGCGCCTTGATCTGCTCGGCGAAGGTGTGCTCGGCGTGCATTTCCAGCTTCTGGCTTGGCAGCAGTTCGCGCCAGAACAGCGACTGGGTTTCGATCTGGCTGTCGGTGCCGCCCTTCACGAACGCGCCCTGGATCGAGCAAGTGTCCGGGTAGTTACCCTTGAAGTGCAGGGTGTCGACGATGATTTTCTCGATCTCGCCCGGGTGGCCCAACGCGACGATGACCCAGTCATTGCCCGGGGTGCGACGACGTGCGGTTTCCCAGCCATCGCCCATGTTGATGCCACGGCCCGGGTTGAGGATGTTGCTCATGCGGCCGAAGTGTTCGTCGGAGCAGGCGAGGGCGCGGCCACCGTTGAGGGCAGCGGCCAGGTCGACTTGCTCGTTGTCGCCGACAGCGGACCAGTCGCGGAACGGAATGCCGTACACGCGCAGACGGGCAACACCGCCGTCCGGGTAGATGTTGAAGCGCAGGTGGCTGAACGCCTGGTCGTTGTTGATTTCGTGGAAGTGGTGGCTGTTGCCTTGCAGCTCGACGGCGGACAGCACTTCAATCCACTGGGTGTTGTCATCTGGCTCGCCCGAAGCCAGGAAGCAGGCTTCCAGGGACGCCGACGGCGGGAAGTTGCCGGTGAAGAATGAAGTGTCGATGTCGACGCCCTTGATCGAACCCGGTACGCCCAGGCGGATCACAGCACTGTCGAAGCCTTCGAAGCGCTTGCGGCGCGATTCCCAGCCGTCCATCCACTTGCCGTTGTCATCGAACACGCCCTCCTTCCATACGGCCGGGGTCGGTTGGAACAGACGGTTGGCGTCTGCGAACCAGTCATCGGTGACCGAGATGATCTTGGTGCCCAGGCGGGCATCGGCCAGGTTGACGAACTTCTCGAAAGGTACGGCGTAAGCTTTCATTCTTCTTGTCTGCCTTTAAATAAGTGGCTTGGGATGCTTGCGAGGCCCTTGGCGGTTTCGGCGTTCTTGAATCCGCTCAGGCCAGGCTTGCTATAGGGTCAGTAATCGGAACAGGGCGATCTTGTTGATCTGCGCCAGCGCGCATTTGAATTCGGTCTCGACCGAGTTGTGGATGCGCGTTTCGAACGCTGCGAGGATCTGATGCCGGTTGCTGCCTTTTACCGCCATGATGAAGGGAAACTTGAACTTGGCTTTGTAGGCGTCGTTCAGCTCGGTGAAGCGAGAAAACTCTTCGGCCGTGCATTGGTGAATACCGGCGCCAGCCTGCTCATTAGTGCTGGCTTCGGTCAATTGTCCCTGGACGGCGGCTTTACCGGCCAGGTCCGGGTGAGCGTTGATCAAAGCCAGCTGGCTTTGGTGATCGGCGCTCAACAGGATGTCGCTCATGCGCTGGTGCAGGGTTTCGATCTCGTCGATCGAAGCGTCCTGGCCCAGGTCGAAGGCCTTCTCGGCCACCCATGGCGAATGTTCGTAGATGTCGGCGAAAGCGGCGACAAAGGCGTCGCGGCTCAGGCTCGAAGGTTTGACGGTTTGAAAGGTGCTCATTTGGCAGCCCCTGTGTACGGGTGGGTTTCTTGCCAGTGACGCGCGATGTCGACGCGACGGCTGAACCACACCTGTTCATGACTTTTAGCGTATTCGATAAAGCGCTTGAGCGAAGCCAGACGCGCCGGACGGCCGATCAGGCGGCAGTGCAGGCCGATCGAGAGCATTTTCGGTGCCTCCGCGCCTTCGGCGTAGAGCACATCGAACGCGTCTTTGAGGTATTCGAAGAAATCGTCGCCCTTGTTGAAGCCCTGGACCTGGGTGAAGCGCATGTCGTTGGTGTCCAGGGTGTACGGGATCACCAGGTGCGGCTTGCCGGTCGGGTTGTTCGGTTCCCAGTAGGGCAGGTCGTCGTCGTAGGTGTCGCAGTCGTAGAGGAAACCGCCTTCTTCCATCACCAGGCGACGGGTGTTCGGGCCGGTGCGGCCGGTGTACCAGCCCAGTGGGCGTTCGCCGGTGATTTCGGTGAGGATGCGGATCGCTTCGAGCATGTGTTCGCGTTCCTGGGTTTCATCCATGTACTGGTAGTCGATCCAGCGATAGCCGTGGCTGCAGATCTCGTGGCCGGCATCGACCATGGCGCGGATCACGTCCGGGTGGCGCTGGGCGGCCATGGCCACGGCGAAGATGGTCAGCGGAATGTCGAACTCCTTGAACAGCTTCAGGATCCGCCACACGCCGGCACGGCTGCCATACTCGTAGAGGGATTCCATGCTCATGTTGCGCGCGCCTTGCAGCGGCTGGGCAGAAACCATTTCCGAGAGGAAGGCTTCGGATTCTTTGTCACCGTGCAGGATGTTGCGCTCGCCGCCTTCTTCGTAATTGAGTACGAACGACAGGGCAATGCGGGCATTGCCCGGCCAGTGGGGGTGAGGAGGGTTACTGCCGTAACCGACCAGGTCGCGTGGGTAGTCAGCGCTCACTGCAGGCTTCCTTCTTATTCGATGATGACGGTTGGTGTGACGCAGCTGAAAACTGGATGGCAGGCTGGCGTCACAGCGATGGGCTGATTGTATACAACTTTATATTCACTTTGTAAGCCTGATTTTTCGCATTTTTCACCGACTGTCATCTTTTACTGCTATTGGCGTGAGCCTGCAAGAAATCTGCCTGACTGGTCAATTATTGATTGAAGGGCTTATAGGTTGTGCGGTTCGACGGAAAATATGCAGATGGCGAGGGTGATGCGAAAAATGTCGTTTTTATTGTGTACAATTTTCTTTAAAAGTGTCTTAATCAGTCGCTCGCCGCAGCTTTTCGTGCTCCGAATCGGTGCGGTCTCCTTTTCAACTGACTTCGGGAGGCGCGAAGTCTGACTGCTCCACGCAGGCAGGCGCGCAGAATCAATGGGACGTTTGACTACACACGTTTTGGACGCAGCACACGGTTGCCCGGGCAGCTCGATCAAGGTCGAGTTGTACCGCGTTGAAGGATCGCAGCTGGAATTGGTCGCCACTGCCGTCACCAACAGCGATGGCCGTGTCGATGCACCGCTGCTGCAAGGCGATGACTACCGCACCGGAGTCTATCAGGTCCAGTTTCATGCGGGCGATTACTACCGCGCCCGTGGCGTCAAGCTGCCGGAGCCTGCATTTCTTGATGTGGTGGTGCTGCGTTTTGGCATCTCCGCCGAGCAGGATCACTACCATGTGCCGTTGTTGATTTCGCCTTACAGCTACTCCACCTACCGCGGCAGCTGATCCCCCAGGCAGCAGCTGCACCCTGGAAGCGACTGCGCATATAGCTTCTTTGGTCTTTCGCCCGCTCACACTGCGGGCTTTTTTTCGTCTGTGAAAAAGTCAAAAGATCGCAGCCTTCGACAGCTCCTACATATCCCGCGTAGGAGCTGCCGAAGGCTGCGATCTTTTGATCTTGCTGTTTAGCGGCTCAGCAGGGACGCTGCACCCGCGCCACTGAACAACCCTGCACTGATCCGGTTAAACCAGCTCTGGCCCTTGCCGCTGCGCAGATACCGCGCCGCACCATGGGCGCCGAGGCCATAGGCCAATTTGCACAGCAGGTCGAGCACGGTCCAGGTCGCGATCATCACCAGAAGTTGTGGCAGGAACGGCTGTTCGGCACTCAGGAACTGCGGCAGGAAAGCGGCGAAGAACAGGATGTCTTTCGGGTTGCTTGCGCCCAGCATGAACGCACGCCCGAACAGTGCGCGAAAGCGTGGCACCGGCGCGGCTTGTGGCACTTCAGCGCCGTGGGAAGGCTGGCGCGATTGCTGCCAGCTCTGCCAGGCGAGGTAGAACAGGTAAAGGGCGCCAAGTATCTTCAGGGCACTGAACAGCTGTTCCGACGCCAGCAACAACGCACCCAGGCCCAGCGCCGATGCACTGAGCAGGCAGATCGAGGCCGATACGCCGCCCAGAAAGGCCGGGTAAGAGCGGCGCAGGCCGTAATTCAGACTGTTGCTGATCATCAGCAACGACAGCGGCCCCGGGATCAGGATCACTATCAGCGCAGCGCCGCTGAACAGCAGCCAGGTTTCCAGACTCATCACTTTCCTCCATTTGCACAAAAGCCCCACCCGACGGGGTGAGGCTGTTTTCAAGCGTGTACCGCGTGTGGCTTACAAGAAGATGAACTTGGCGATGAAGATCGCGCAGAGCACCCACAGGCTCACGGAAATTTCCTTGTACTTGCCGGTACCGGCCTTCAGCGCCACGTAGGTGATGAAGCCCAGTGCGATACCGTCGGCGACCGAGAAGGTCAGCGGCATCATGATTGCGGTGACAATCGCCGGAATGCTGTCGGTGGCTTCGTCCCATTCGATATGGGCCATGCCGCCCATCATCAGCATTGCTACATAAATCAGTGCACCCGCGGTTGCATAGGCAGGAATCATCCCGGCCAGGGGTGCGAAGAACATGGCTGCAATAAATAGCACACCTACGGTCACTGCGGTAAGACCAGTCCGACCACCCGCAGCTACACCAGCGGCACTTTCCACGTAGCTGGTGACCGGCGGAACGCCGACTACCGCGCCGAATACGCTGGAAGCACTATCAGCTTTCATGGCGCGGGAGAGGTTTTCGATGCGGCCGTCAGCACCGACCAGATTGGCGCGCTGGGCAACCCCCATCAAGGTACCGGCGGTGTCGAACATATGTACGAAGAGGAACGCCAGGACCACGCTGATCATGCTGACGTTGAACACGCCGGCGACGTTCATGGCCATGAAGGTGGGTGCGAGGCTCGGTGGAGCCGACATGATGCCCTCGTAGTGCACCAGGCCCAGACCCCAGCCAGCGAGGGTCACGGTGATGATGCTGATGAGGATCGCGCCGAACACCTTGTGATAGCTGAGGATGGAGATCATCAGGAAGCACACGGCGGCGAGCAGCGGGCCAGGTTCGCGCAGGGAGCCGAGCTTGATCAGTGTGGCCGGGCTATCGACGACGATACCCGCGGTTTTCAGGCCGATCAGCCCCAGGAATAGACCCACGCCGGCGCCCATGGCGAAGCGCAGGCTGACCGGGATGCTGTTGAGCAGCCATTCACGGATCCGCGAGAAGGTCAGGATCATGAACAACACACCGGACACAAACACCGCGCCGAGGGCGGTTTCCCAGTTGTAGCCCATGGTGCCGACCACGGTGTAGGTGAAGAAGGCGTTCAACCCCATGCCCGGTGCCAGGCCGACCGGCCAGTTGGCGTACAGGCCCATCAACAGGCAACCCAGGGCCGCGGCGATGCAGGTGGCGACGAACGCCGCACCGTGATCGATCCCGGCGTCGGCCATGATGTTGGGGTTGACGAAAATGATGTAAGCCATGGTGATGAAGGTTGTCAGACCGGCGATCAGCTCGGTCTTCACCGTGGTGCCGTGCAAGCTGAGTTTGAACAGACGTTCCAGCAAGCCATTGCGTAATGGCGGCGAGAGATCCAGCGTCGATGCTTCGGATTTGCGGCTTTCCACAGCGAATACTCCTCAAGAGTTTTATTGTTATTTCCAGGGCCGGACCCATGAGGGTGGCAGCGGCCCTTTGAGGCACTTGCGAATTTGTTGACCTCTTGGTCAGGAACTCGCACGAAGTGGATTATGCTTTTGTATACAAAGAAAGCAAATAATGTTTTTGATTTTGTTTACGAAAAGTTTGGCTTTAGGGATATATCGCCTGTTCCGACGCCTTCGCGAGCAAGCCCGCTCCCACAGGAAGCGGCGGATCTGCGCATATTTTTTGACCGAATCGAAACCTGTGGGAGCGGGCTTGCTCGCGAAGAGGCCGGATCAGTCAGCATCAAAATCAGCAGGCAGAATGATTCAGTCGGTATGCGCCTGGCTTTCCCCCAACGCCAGATTCACCGCCAGCCACCCATTCACCGCCGTCTCCCCGGCCTCGGCAAACACCCGCTCCAGCAATTTCACCTGCTCGCGCCGTAGCGCCTGTTCAAACCGCGCGCCTTCGGCGGTCAACTCCAGCAGACGCTTGCGCTTGTCGGTTTCGGACGCGACGCTTTCCACCAGATGCATCTCCAACAATTGCCGCAACGGCATGTTCAACGCCTGCTTGCTCACGCCGAGCAATGCCAGCAGTTCCTTTACGCTCAGGTTCGGATAGCGGGCGATGAAAAACACGATGCGCTGATGCACCCGGCTCAGGCCGCGACGTTCGAGCATTTCATCGGCCTTGGCGGTGAAGGCCTGGTAGCCGAAGAAAAACGCTTCCATGGCCTGCTGCTGGGAAAGCGGGTTTTTAAGGTCAAGCATATTGACGTATCCGTTCGGGGAGGCGTAATTTCGGTCAACAAGTTTGACTCATTTTTCACATGCCTCGCTACCGGTGATCCCCATGGCTTTTTCCGAACGTGTCTCGCGCCTTAAAAGTTCTTTGATCCGTGAAATCCTCGCCGCGGCCCAACGTCCGCAGATGATGTCGTTTGCCGGCGGCCTGCCGGCCGAAGCCATGTTGCCGAAGGTCGATTGGGCCCGGATGCCGGTTTCCATGGGCCAATACGGCATGAGCGAAGGCGAGCCGGCGCTGCGTGAAGCGCTGGCCGCCGAGGCGCGAGCGTTGGGAGTGCCGTGCGAGGCAAGCCAGGTGCTGGTGGTCAGCGGCTCACAGCAAACCCTCGACCTGGCGGCCAAGCTGTACATCGACAAGGGCACCGAAATCCTGCTCGAGGCGCCGACTTATCTGGCGGCGTTGCAGATTTTCCAGCTGTTCGGCGCCGATTGCCTGACCGTGCCTCTGGAGGCCGACGGGCCGAACCTGACGGAGCTACGCGCTCGGCTGGAGCAACACCGTCCGGCCTTCATTTACCTGATCCCGACCTTCCAGAATCCATCGGCGGTGCGTTACAGCGAAGCCAAGCGCGACGCGGTGGCGGCGTTGCTCGATGAATTCGGCGTGACACTGATTGAAGACGAGCCTTACCGCGAACTGACCTTCGACGGTGGCAGCGCCACCCCGATTGTCAGCCGCTTGAAGAAGGCCAGCTGGATCTATACCGGGACCGTATCGAAAACCCTGTTGCCGGGTTTGCGCGTCGGCTACCTGATCGCCAGCCCGGACTTGTTTCCCCATTTGTTGAAACTCAAGCAGTCGGCGGATTTGCACACCAATCGGGTCGGCCAGTGGCAGGCGTTGCAATGGATTGGCACCGAGAAATACCAGCAACACCGTAGTGGGTTGCGCGACTTTTATCGGGGGCGTCGGGATGCATTTCAGGCTGCGCTGGAAACGCACTTCTCGGATCTGGCGGACTGGAACGTGCCGCAGGGCGGGCTGTTTTTCTGGTTGAAACTCAAGCAGCCGCACGACACCCGCACCTTGCTCAATGCCGCGCTGGCCAACGACGTGGCGTTCATGCCGGGCGAACCGTTCTTCCCCGAGCCGGATAATCATCCGGGGTATCTGCGGTTGAACTTCAGCCACATTGATCCGGCGCGGCTGGATGAAGGGCTCGAGCGGTTGGCGGCGGTGGTGCGTGCTGCCCAGGCCGCAAAAGCAGCGTGAAAACAAATAAACCGGCGCGAGGGCCGGTTTATTTTTGTCCGGGATTTGCGGTGCCTGTGCGGGCTTGCTCCGGGCGGCGTTCCGACGAAGGCGTCAGTCAGATCACCACAAAAACATCAGGCCGCCGCGAAACGCTTGTCCAGATAATCAATGATCACCTTGGACTCATACATCCAGGTGGTCTGGCCATTATCTTCAATGCGCAGGCACGGCACCTTGATCTTGCCGCCTTGCTCGAGCAGGGTCTGGCGATCCTGTTCGTTGTTCTTCGCATCACGCAGTGCCACCGGCACATTCAGGCGGCGCAAGGTGCGGCGGGTCTTCACGCAGAACGGGCAGGCGTGGAATTGATACAGCGTCAGGCCCTTGGCAGCCGAGTTGACCTGTGCCTGAACTTCCGCCGGACGCTGCTTCTTGCCTGGGCGGGTGATGAAGTCGATGAAGATGATCAGTTGGCCAAGGCCGACACGAAGCGCTTTTACGAACACGTTGAAAGCCTCACGGTGCGAATGAAGAAGGGCGCGCAGCTTACCTGATTTTTTGCAGGCGAAAAAAAACCGGCGATGAATGCCGGTTTTCTTCGTGCCGCGAATTACTTGATGAGGCTGAGGAATTCGCTGCGAGTGGCGGCGTTTTCACGGAACTCTCCGAGCATCACCGAGGTGATCATCGTCGAATTCTGCTTTTCCACACCGCGCATCATCATGCACATGTGCTTGGCCTCGATCACCACCGCGACGCCCAAGGCACCGGTGACCTGCTGGACCGCGTCGGCGATCTGGCGGCTGAGGTTTTCCTGGATCTGCAGGCGACGGGCGTACATGTCGACGATCCGCGCCACTTTCGACAGGCCCAGGACCTTGCCGCTCGGGATGTAGGCGACGTGAGCCTTGCCGATGAACGGCAGCAGGTGGTGTTCGCACAACGAGTACAACTCGATGTCCTTGACCAGCACCATTTCACTGTTGTCGGAGCTGAACAGGGCACCGTTGGTGACCTCTTCCAGTGTCTGTTCATAGCCGCGGCAGAGGTACTGCATGGCTTTGGCGGCACGTTTTGGCGTGTCGAGCAGGCCTTCGCGGGAAACGTCCTCGCCGAGCTGGCCGAGGATCGCCGTGTAATTCTGTTCCAGGGACATGAAACTACCTGTGGGATTTTACGCAAAGGGCAAGGGTACGGTGACGGGCACGACGCTGCAAGCGTGACGCGTCAGCTTTACTCGTCGCGACCTTCCATCATGGTACGTTTGAGCATCACATAAACCGCGCCGGCACCACCGTGTTTGGCCTGGCACGAGGTGAAGCCGAGCACCTGTGGATGCTGGCGCAGCCAGGTGTTGACGTGGCTTTTGATCATCGGCCGCTTGCCGTCCAGTCGCACGGCTTTGCCATGGGTGACGCGCACGCAGCGGATTTCGAATCTGGTGGCTTCGGCCAGGAACGCCCAGAGGGTTTCCCGGGCCTTTTCCACGCTCATGCCGTGCAGGTCGAGGCTGCCTTCGAACGGAATCTGCCCGACCTTGAGCTTGCGCATCTGGCTTTCCTGCACGCCATCGCGGGCCCACATCAGCTCATCTTCAGGGCCGACGTCGATGACGAACTGATCGGACAGCCCGTCGACGGTGGTGGATTCGGTGCGTACGGTCGCCGCTTGACGCAGCTTGGCAATCTGCGCGCGGTCAGCCTTGGGTTTGCCGGTTTCGGCGCGATCGTGCTTGATCGGCTTGACGCCTTGGATCGCGCTTTTGAACAGGGAAAAATCGTCGTCTTGCATGTCAGCCTCCGCGAAGGGCGGCCAGTTTACCCAACTCGAAGCGAATCGGGCGCGACAAAAACGCGCGCGACGCCAGGCTCAGTCGTGTTTTTTCATCAGGTGCGGGGACATGGCCAGTTCCCGCGACTGCCGCGAGCGACGACGGCAACGGCGCCATAACCAGACACCGAGGTACAGCACGAACAGGCCGATCGCCAGGATCACGGCGGCACCGGTGCGGCTGGTGTTCAATTCACCCAGGGCGGGTGCGTGGCCGAGCAGGCTGGCGGCACCGGCCATGGCGAGCAATACGCCACACATCGCCAGCAACGCTGCGAACGTCGCGCCGATTCGAAATCGCCAGTTGCTTTGGCCTTTGGGCCGCAAGCGGCGAGCGTCAAAACCATCGGATAACTTCATTCCGACCTTCCTCAATGGGTATCGGCCCTTCGACCGGGAGTTGACCGGGATGTTCCTGAGGCTAAGACAATTACGGCAAATGGGAGGCTTTTGCGGATGAGCGGCGTTCCATGCCGCTCATTGAGCGTCGATCAGATCAGTTCACGGGTCAGCGCGAGGGTGGCGAAGTTGTCGCCCATGATCGCCATTTCCGTCTGATGAACGTGTGCGGCACTGAGCACGCCGCCCTTGTAAGGCAGGTCGCGGGTGGCGCAGGCGTCTTCCACCAGGGTGCAGCGAAAGCCCAGGTTCTTGGCGGCACGCACCGTGGTGCTGACGCTGGAGTGGCTCATGAAGCCGCAGACGATCAGGTCAAGGGCGCCGAGGTCTTCCAGGCGTTGTGCCAGTTCGGTGCCGTGAAACGCGCTTGGCAGCAATTTGCCGATGACGGTTTCATCGCTCTGTGGCTCCAGGCCCGGAATGAACTCACCACCTACGCCCTGGGGGTTGAACAACCCGCCGAGCGTACCGAGGTGGCGGACATGCACGATCGGCCGGCCGGCGGCGCGGGCAGCGGCAAGCAATTGCTTGATGTTCGCGACAGCTTCATCCATGCCGCTCAGGGCCAGGGGACCGCTGAGGTATTCTTTCTGGGCATCGATGATGACCAGCGTGGCATGGCTCAGATTGGCCGCTGCATAACCGCGGCCACTGAGTTGAAACATCGTTTTTGGAACAGACATTCTGGGGCTCCTTGGAGTGGGGCTTTTGCGCCATTGTCCTCTGGCTGAGCGGTTCTGTGAATGGCTACGATCACAGGTGCCGTCGTTGCTGGCCTGTAGCCTTGTCAATAGTCGCGTTTTGTTCAATAGCCTGGCGAAAAAATGGATAACTCCTACATTTGAATCGGTGGTTTCCCGCGTCGTCGTGACGTCGTTTGACTGGTAGAATCCCCCGTCGATTTTTCTGGAGTTTGCCGTCGTGATCACTTCCCGCCTTCGCACCCTGCGTGACCATATCCGTTGGGCCGTCAGCCGCTTCCATGGGGAGGATCTGTTTTTCGGCCACGGTACCGACAATGCCTGGGACGAAGCCCGGCAATTGGTGTTGGGCGCGCTGCACCTGCCGTGGGAAATCGCCGATAGCTACCTCGACTGCAATCTGGAAGAAGACGAAGTGGTTCACCTGCAGCTTTTGCTCAAGCGCCGCATCGAAGATCGGGTGCCGACCGCTTACCTGCTGGGTGAGGCCTGGTTCTGCGGCATGTCGTTCATCGTCGATGAGCGCGTGCTGATCCCGCGTTCACCCATTGGCGAGCTGATTGAAAATCGTTTTACCCCGTGGCTGGCCAACGAGCCGGCGCGAATTCTCGACCTGTGCACCGGCTCCGGCTGCATCGGCATCGCTTGCGCCTACGAGTTCCAGCATGCCGAAGTGGTGCTGGCCGACCTGTCGTTCGAAGCGCTGGAAGTGGCCAACCAGAACATCGAGCGCCATGGCGTCGATGAGCGTGTGTACACGGTGCAGGGCGACGGCTTCGAAGGCTTGCCGGGTCAGCGTTTCGACCTGATCGTGTCGAACCCGCCCTACGTCGACGCAGAAGATTTCGCCGACATGCCGGACGAATACCAGCACGAACCGGAGCTGGGCCTGGCCTGCGGTGATGACGGTTTGAACCTGGTGCGACGCATGCTCGCCGAGGCGGCGGATCATCTGACCGAGAAGGGCTTGCTGATTGTCGAAGTGGGCAACAGCCAGGTGCACGTCGAGGCGCTGTACCCGGAAGTGGACTTCGCCTGGCTGGAGTTCGAGCGTGGCGGCCATGGTGTGTTCATGCTCAGCGCGCAGCAGTGCCGGGAGCATCAGGCGTTGTTCGTTTCCCGCATTTAAAAAGCAAAAGATCGCAGCCTGCGGCAGCTCCTACATGGAATGCGTATTCCTGTAGGAGCTGCCGCAGGCTGCGATCTTTTGATTCAACGGTGCGTAGCAATCCAGATCAGCAGCCCCGCCTGAAACACCGCAAACGCCACCAGGCAGGTGATGGTGAATCGCAGCCCGGCGTCTTCGCGTTTGTACTTGCTGACTTTCTCTTCGTGTTTCTTGAGTTTGACTTCCTGCTCGGCCAGGTTCTGCTCGGCTTGCTGGAGCATCTGCGCCGCCTCGAGAATTTCCACGACCTGCAGTTTTTCGCTGTTCCACTCGCCAGAGAGGTCGCCGACCTTGACCGCCTTGACGCTGCCTTTCAAATGCTGGGCATCGGCATACACCACGTCGAACCCATGCACGCGCAAAAAATGATCGCGACGCAAGCGGGTGTCTTCGTTCAGTGCATCCTTGTTGTTCAGGTCAAAGCCGTCGACGGTGTAGGTCGGCCAGCGCTTCTTTGCCCAGTTGATGCCCTGGGCCGCCATGTAGCGGCCAATGCCACGGTTCAGCGGTTCAATCTGCAATCCGCTTTCCGGTCCGAAATGCACGCGTTTTTCGGCGTGATCGACCCACACGTCCAGATGATTCTGCTCCTTGCGTACGCGCTGGCCGGGCAGGGTGATGCTCATGCGCATCAGGCTGTGCGCCTTGTCGTTGCGCTCGGCATAGCCTAATTCGACAAAGCGCAATGGGCGCCCGCCAGTGTTGCGGTCAGTCTGCAGCGGCGCCAGACGGAGCATCTTGTGGTGCTCGACGTGGACGTCCGCCCAGGGTAGCTCGACCGCTGGCGGTGCGTCTTTTTCAGCGCTGGTGTCGGGTGAAGTCTGGGTGTCAGTCATAACGGCGAGATCCTGTCCAAGCTCAGCTTGTCGCCAACCAATGTGTTGGCGACAAAGGCTTATCGGCCGTTTTTTTCAAGACTGGAGGTTAACTGGCGCGAAGTCCGTCAATAAAACCGAGGATTCGCGTGCCCAGTTCCGCCGCCAGGGGTAACTGCGGGTCTTTATAGGAGGCCATCTGGCGTTTGACGTCGTTGGGCACGATGCGCATGACGTGGTTCATGCCCTCGATCAGCGCCAGTTCGGCGTCCGGTTTGGCCGCCTTGAGCAGCCTTGCGTCATTGACGCCGACCTGGATGTCGTTGCTGCCCTGGATGATCAGTGCTGGCATCTTCAGCTTGGCAAATGCCGTGGCCGGGTCCTGGCGGAACAGGGAAATCAGGTAAGGCTGCACGCTCGGGCGGAAAATCGCCTGCAAGGGTGGCGGCACATTGTCGTCGGGTTTCCCGGCCTTGAGGCTGTCGAGCAATTCATTGCTGCGCAGCATCAACGGTGGTGGCAGGCGATTGCCCAGTTGCTCGCGAATGACCTGATCCACTGGCCTTGCGCTGCCCGAGACAGAAATCACCGCGTCGGCATCGATGTCCGGCGCAGCGAGGCTGGCGATCAAGGCGCCTTCGCTGTGACCCAGCACGATCAACTGGCCGAAACGCGGATCGGTCTTGAGCTTGCGGCCCCAGGCCTGAGCGTCGGCCACATAGGCGTCCACCGTCAGATTGCGTTCATCCGGGGTTGCCGCCAGGCTTGCGGCCACGCCGCGCTTGTCGTAGCGCACGCTGGCGATGTTGTGTTTGGCCAGCACCCAGGCCAGACGCTTGAGGCTGTCATTGCGCCCGCCGTCGGTGTTGTTTCCGTCACGGTCCGTAGGGCCGGAACCGGAAATGATCAGCACAACCGGCACTCGATTGTCGGACTTTGGCAGCAACAATGAGCCGAAAAGCTCGCCGGTGCCGGTATCCAGGGTGATCGGTCGTTGCAGGACAGTCGCCTGGGCGAAGCCGGAAATCATTGTAAGGCTCAAGGCTAGAACTCGCAGCATCATCGCGCCATCATCAAGAAGATGCCGGTTGGACTCACAGGCACCCATAAGGTTCGAGGATGAACTACTTGGGTAGCCTGCGTATACTGGCGCGCATTACGTATTCAGGTTCATTTCACGGAGCGTCCTGCATGTCCGGCAATACCTACGGCAAGCTGTTCACTGTCACCACCGCGGGCGAAAGCCATGGCCCGGCGTTGGTCGCCATTGTCGATGGCTGCCCGCCGGGGCTGGAGATATCCCTTGAGGATCTGCAGCGTGACCTGGACCGCCGCAAGCCCGGCACCAGCCGCCACACGACCCAGCGCCAGGAAGCCGACGAAGTCGAAATCCTCTCCGGCGTGTTCGAAGGCCGCACCACCGGTTGCGCCATCGGCCTGTTGATCCGCAATACCGACCAAAAGTCCAAGGACTACTCGGCGATCAAGGATCTGTTCCGCCCGGCCCATGCCGACTACACCTACCACCACAAGTACGGCGAGCGTGATTATCGCGGCGGCGGCCGCAGTTCGGCCCGCGAAACCGCGATGCGCGTCGCGGCCGGTGCGATTGCGAAAAAATACCTGGCCAGCCAGGGCATCGTCATTCGCGGCTACATGAGCCAGCTGGGGCCGATTGAAATCCCGTTCAAGACCTGGGAATCGGTCGAGCAGAACGCCTTCTTCAGCCCGGACCCGGACAAGGTGCCGGAACTGGAAGCCTACATGGACCAGTTGCGCCGGGACCAGGACTCGGTCGGCGCGAAGATTACAGTGGTCGCCGAAGGCGTGATGCCGGGCCTGGGCGAGCCGATCTTCGACCGTCTCGACGCCGAACTGGCCCATGCGCTGATGAGCATCAACGCGGTCAAGGGCGTGGAAATCGGCTCCGGTTTCGCCAGTGTCGCCCAGCGTGGCACCGAGCACCGCGATGAAATGACCCCGGAAGGTTTCCTCAGCAACAATGCGGGCGGCATTCTCGGCGGTATTTCCTCCGGTCAGCCCATCGTTGCGCACCTGGCGCTGAAGCCGACATCGAGCATCACCACACCGGGTCGTTCCATCGACATCCATGGCAACCCGGTGGAAGTGATCACCAAGGGCCGTCACGATCCGTGCGTGGGCATCCGCGCCACGCCGATTGCCGAGGCGATGATGGCCATCGTGCTGATGGATCACCTGCTGCGCCACCGTGGGCAGAACGCCGATGTGCGTGTGAGCACGCCGGTGCTGGGTCAGCTGTAAATGGCTGGCATCATGGTCGCAGCCGTCTGATGGCGACTGCGGCGCTCCCGTACTGGCGGCTCTCCAGTTTCTATCTGTTCTATTTTGCCTTGCTCGGTTCGACAGCGCCGTTTCTGGCGCTGTACTTCGATCACCTGGGGTTCAGCGCCGCGCGCATCGGCGAGTTGGTGGCGATCCCGATGCTGATGCGCTGTGTGGCGCCGAACATCTGGGGCTGGCTGGGCGACTACACCGGTCGGCGGCTGACCATCGTGCGCATCGGCGCGGTGTGCACGCTGCTGACCTTTTCGCTGATTTTCGTCAGCAAGACCTACGCCTGGCTGGCGATGGTCATGGCCTTGCATGCGTTCTTCTGGCACGCGGTGTTGCCGCAGTTCGAAGTCATCACCCTGGCGCACTTGCAGGGCCAGACCTCGCGCTACAGCCAGATTCGCCTGTGGGGCTCGATCGGTTTCATCATCACCGTGGTCGCGCTGGGCCGTTTGTTCGAATGGCTGAGCCTGGATATCTACCCGGTGGCGCTGGTGCTGATCCTGGCCGGCATCGTGGTCAGCAGTCTGTGGGTGCCTAACGCGCAACCGATTCAGGGTGAACGGTTGACCGGGGAGGGATTCCTCCAGCAACTGCGCAACCCCGGTGTGTTGGCGTTTTACGGCTGCGTGGCGCTGATGCAAATGAGCCACGGGCCGTATTACACGTTCTTGACATTGCACCTTGAACACCTGGGTTACAGCCGGGGCGTGATCGGCATGCTCTGGGCGGTCGGCGTGGTCGCTGAAGTTTTGATGTTTCTGGCCATGAGCAAGATCCTCGCGCGGTTTTCCTTGCGCCGGGTGCTGATGGCGAGTTTTCTGCTGGCGGCGTTACGCTGGTTGCTGCTCGGGTCGTTGGCCGAATTCCTTTGGGTATTGCTGTTTGCCCAGGTGCTGCACGCGGCGACATTCGGCAGCTTTCACGCCGCTGCCATTTCATTCGTGCAACGTAGCTTCGGCGCGCGCCAGCAAGGCCAGGGCCAGGCGCTGTATGCCGCGTTGGCCGGCACCGGCGGTGCGTTGGGCGCTTTGTATTCCGGCTACAGCTGGAATGCCCTCGGCGCGGCATGGACCTTTAGTATTGCCAGTCTCGCAGCCGTCGCGGCTGCCGTTATCATTGCCACACGTATGCAAGAGGACAGGCCATGAGCCTTACCCGTGAACAACTCGCCCAGGAAATCATCGACGCCGGGCGTTTTCTGTATGGCCGCGGCTGGTCGCCGGCCACCAGCAGCAATTACTCGACCCGCCTGTCGCCGACCGAAGCCTTGCTGACCGTCTCCGGCAAGCACAAGGGACAACTGGGCATGGACGATGTGCTGGCCACCGACCTGTCGGGCAACAGCCTGGAGCCGGGCAAGAAACCGTCCGCCGAAACCCTGCTGCACACCCAACTCTACAGCTGGCGCCCGGAGATCGGTGCGGTGCTGCACACCCACTCGGTGAACGCCACCGTGCTGTCGCGCCTGACGTCGCAAGACTTCATCGAGTTCGAAGACTACGAACTGCAAAAGGCCTTCAGCGGTGTGACGACCCACGAATCCCGGGTGCGCGTGCCGATTTTCGACAACGACCAGGACATTGCGCGCCTGGCCGCCAAGGTGCAGCCTTGGCTCGACGCCCATCCCGATTGCGTCGGTTACCTGATTCGCGGCCATGGCCTGTACACCTGGGGCGCGCGCATGAGCGATGCCCTGCGGCAGATCGAGGCCTTTGAATTTTTGTTCGAGTGCGAGTTGAAGATGCGCTCGCTCTTTAAAGCATGAACCGTTAAGGAGTTGCCCAGATGAGCAGCCTGTCCGTCTATCACGTTTCCAGTCCTGAAATCCCCAACAAGGTGCTGACCCATTTCGAAGACATCGCCTCGACCCTGGCCGAGCAGGGCGTTCGTTTCGACCGCTGGCAAGCGGCGGCGAAGATCCAGCCGGGCGCCAGCCAGGAAGAAGTGATCGCCGCCTACCAGGAGCAGATCGACAAGCTGATGACCGAGCACGGTTACGTCACTGTCGACGTGATCAGCCTCAACAGCGATCACCCGCAAAAAGCCGAACTGCGTGCCAAGTTCCTCGACGAACATCGCCATGGCGAAGATGAAGTACGATTTTTCGTCGCTGGCCGTGGCCTGTTTACCCTGCACATCGACGATTACGTCTACGCGGTGCTGTGTGAGAAAAACGACCTGATCTCGGTGCCAGCCGGAACCAAGCACTGGTTCGACATGGGCGAACATCCGCATTTCGTCGCGATCCGTCTGTTCAACAACCCGGAAGGTTGGGTAGCCAATTTCACCGGCGAAGACATCGCCAGCCAATTCCCGCGCCTGGAGGACTGAGTCGATGCCGATCAAAGCGATTCTCACCGACATCGAAGGCACCACCAGCGCGGTGAGTTTTGTGTTCGACGTGCTGTTTCCCTACGCTGCCAAACACTTGCCGGCATTTGTCCGTCAGCACGCCGAGCGCGCCGATGTGGCAGAGCAACTGGCTGCCGTGCGCCGCGACGGCAACGAACCGAACGCCGACGTCGAGCGGGTCATCGAGATCCTGTTGGGCTGGATCGCTGAAGACCGCAAGGCCACGCCGTTGAAGGCGTTGCAGGGCATGGTCTGGGAACAGGGCTATCAGGCCGGGCAGTTGAAGGGGCATGTGTACCCGGACGCCGTTGACGCACTCAAGCGCTGGCATCGGGACGGCTTTCAACTGTTTGTTTACTCGTCCGGCTCGATCCAGGCCCAGCGGTTGATCTTCGGCTGCTCGGAGGCAGGGGATCTCACGCCGTTGTTCAGTGGTTACTTCGATACGACGTCAGGGCCCAAGCGCGAGGCGCAGTCCTACGCCAACATCAGCCAGGCGATCAGCATTGAGGCGGGGCAGATCCTGTTTCTGTCGGACATCGTCGAAGAGCTCGACGCGGCGCGCACGGCGGGGATGGCTACGTGCGGGCTGGCTCGCGAGGGTGGGGAACTGGCGGGGCATGTCACCGTGGACAGCTTTGCGCGGATCGATCCTTCAGCGTTCTAAACACCGGACAACCTGTGGGAGCGGCGGTGCGGCGATCCGACTTGCTCGCGAAGAGGGCGTGTCAGTCAACATCAACGTTGAATGACACGCCCTCTTCGCGAGCAAGCCCGCTCCCACATTTTTTTCTCATTTTTTTATAGTGAGTGATAGGTCGGCAGCGCAAACCGTTGCTGGCTCTGCAGCATGGAAATCTGCGGCAGTTCACTGGCTTGTTCGGCGAGGTCGCGGCGAATCGCACTGATGACCCACGTCAGTTGGTCGCCATTGTGCAACTGCTGGTAGGAAATCGAACGCTTGAACACTTTGCCTTCGCCGCCGCTGAGGGTCAGCAGGATCCCACCGTCAGGGCGGGCCTGGGTGGTGACTTCGAAGTTGGAGAACAGGGACGAAAATTTTTCCTGAATCAGGTTCATGTCTTTCAGCTCCGTTAGCTCTTGAATGGCAAGCATACGGAGAGGGTTGCAGTGATTGTGCCAGCCTTGGTTTTCTATAAATCAATATATAAAACAACAAGTTAGTATCGTTGGTGATTTTTGCTTTCGTGCATTCTGCATGAACGGCCATCGTGCATCCTGCATTTTGCGCGGTCGCTCGGCGATTCGATGGAACCATTGCGTGTGCGAGGGTTCACGATTGGCCCTGTATCAACCGCGGATCAAGATCGCAGATCAAGATCGCAGATACAAAACATTTCAAAAACCGCGTGTACAGCTCAAGAACCGTTGACGTATTTTCGGGCTCAGTCATCGCAGCCCGACAATAAAAAGATCGAACGGGAGCAACATGAGTCGCACGTCGAACGACACGATTACCTGGGGCATGATGCTCCGCAAGCTGCCTTCCATTGCCAAGGCCATCCCCCGGGTGGTGAAGGGCATGAAGGCCGCCAACGTCAAGGACCCGACCCAAGCGTGTGGTTTGGGCTGGAGTTTCGAGCAAGCCACGTTGCGTAACCCGGATGGCCCGGCGCTGTTGCAAGGCGACGTAATGCTCAGTTACTCCGAGGTCAACCAATGGGCCAATCGCATCGCCCATCACCTGATCGGCCAAGGCATCGGCAAGGGGGATGTGGTGGCGGTCTTCATCGAGAACCGCCCGGAACTGCTGGTGACCATACTGGCGGTGGCCAAGGTCGGCGCAATCAGTGCGCTGCTCAATACCTCCCAGACCCGCGACACCCTGGTGCACAGTGTGAATCTGGTGGCGCCGGCGGCGATCATTGTCGGTGAGGAGTTGGTCCCGGCGTACCTCGGAGTGCGTGACCGGGTGTCGATCAAGGCTGACCGAACCTGGTTCGTCGCCGATCAGGACACCTCGCGCCAACCGGGTATCGCGCCTGAAGGTTTCATCAACCTGATGACCGTCAGTCTCGACGATGGCAGCGACAACCCGGCCAGCAGCCGGCAGATTTTCTTTGATGATCCCTGCTTTTATATTTACACCTCGGGCACCACGGGGTTGCCCAAGGCGGGCGTGTTCAAGCACGGACGCTGGATGCGCAGTTCGGCGAGCTTCGGCATGATCGCCCTGGACATGCGCCCCGACGATGTCGTCTATTGCACTTTGCCGCTGTACCACGCCACGGGCCTTTGCGTGTGCTGGGGTTCGGCCGTCAGTGGTGCCAGCGGGTTCGCCATCCGCCGCAAATTCAGCGCCAGTCAGTTCTGGAACGATGCGCGCAAGTACCGGGCGACCACCATCGGTTATGTCGGCGAATTGTGCCGCTACCTGGTCGATCAACCGTCCAGCGCCGACGACAGCCGGCACGATGTGAAGAAAATGATCGGCAACGGCTTGCGGCCCGGCGCCTGGAACGAGTTCAAGACCCGCTTTGCGGTCAATCACATCTGCGAGCTGTACGCCGCCAGCGACGGCAACATCGGTTTCACCAACATTCTCAATTTCGACAACACCATCGGTTTTTCCCTGATGTCCTGGGAGCTGGTTGCGTACGACCACGACAGCGGCGCGCCGATTCGTCAGGCCAATGGCCTGATGCGCAAGGTCGCCAAGGGCGAGCAGGGGTTGTTGCTGGCAAAAATCGACGACAAGGCACCCCTGGACGGCTACACCGATCCGCAGAAAACCGCCAAGGTTGTGCTTGAGGATGTGTTCGAAAAGGGCGACCGCTACTTCAACACCGGCGACCTGTTGCGCAACATCGGCTTTGGGCATGCGCAGTTTGTCGACCGCCTGGGCGACACCTACCGCTGGAAGGGCGAAAACGTCTCGACCACGGAGGTCGAAAATATCCTCCTGCAACACCCGCTTATTTCCGAAGCCGTGGCCTATGGCGTGGAAATCCGCAACACCAATGGCCGGGCCGGGATGGCGGCGATTACCCCGGCCGAATCCCTGGCAACCCTGGATTTCAGCGAGCTGCTGGCCTTCGCCCGCGAGCAAATGCCGGCCTATGCGGTGCCGTTGTTCCTGCGGGTGAAAGTGAAAATGGAAACCACCGGGACGTTCAAATATCAGAAGACCCGACTCAAGGACGAGGCCTTCGACCCGGGTAAAACCGGCGATGATCCGATCTATGCCTGGCTGCCGGGGACGCAGACTTACGTGCAGGTCACGGAGCAGTTGTTGTCCGACATTCATGACGGCAAGTACCGCTATTGAATCTGGCTATGGCGGCCCATGAGAAAAAACAAGTGACAGTGCCGGGGGCGCTCGGGAAACTGTCGGCTTTTACGAATGACAGAAAAGGGAGTGCCCAATGTCAGACAAAAGCCGCCAGATGACCCCCGAAGAAGCCGCCGAATTCACCGAACAGGTATTCAACAAGGCACGGGAGGGCGATGCGGCGATGATGGCCGCGCTGCTGACCAAGGGTTTACCGCCGAACCTGCGTAACCACAAGGGCGATACCTTGCTGATGCTGGCCGCGTATCACGGTCACGTGGACACGGTAAAAGTCCTGCTGGAGCACAAGGCCGACCCGGAGATCCGCAACGACAACGGCCAGAGCCCGATTGCCGGCGCCGCCTTCAAGGGCGACCTGGCGATAATCAAGGCCTTGGTCGACGGTGGCGCGCAGGTTGAAGGCTCGTCCTTCGATGGCCGCACGGCGCTGATGATGGCGGCAATGTTCAATCGCGTCGAAGTGGTCGACTACCTGATCAGCAAGGGCGCCGACCCGAAAGCCAAGGACGCCAATGGCATCACTGCGCTGGAGGCGGCTAAAACCATGGGCGCTTCCGATACCGTTGCGCAGCTTGAGAAGCTGATTGGCTGATTGCTTTAAAAGATCGCAGCCTTCGGCAGCTCCTACGGGTGTACGCCACTCAATGTAGGAGCTGCCGAAGGCTGCGATCTTTTTTGGGCATTCGAATCTATCCTTGCGGTATCCTTCGCGCCCTCAAAATTCACCTCGCTACAGGATCCTCCCCATGAAAGCCGCACTCGTCGAACTCATCAGCAAAATCAGCTCCGGGTGCATGGGCGAAGACGAAATCCTCAAGGTTGCGGACGAAGCGGCCCGGGCATACGCCGATCAGGATGCTTTTCTGAGCGCCAATCCGGACATCAACTACGACGAAACCTTCCCGATCCCGCTGGGTGAATGGGTGGTGGTTGGCAGCCTACCGGAAACGGTACTGTTCCAGGCTGACACCTACATGGACCTGTTCGCCCAGATCGTCGCCTCATTCGGCCCAGGGGTGGAGTTCAATCTCAAGCCCAAGCAACTGGCCAAGACCGAAGCCCTGACCGCGCTCAACCGCATCCAGGTGCAGATGAGTAGCATGAACAAGGAAAATGGTGGCTACACGCTGATGAATTTCAGCCAGTTGCTCGATGACGAATTGCAGGTGGTCCTGGTCTACGGCAATGACGTGCCACGGGTGCTGGAATTGTGCGCAGAAGCGGGCATCGCAGCCGCGCCATCCCTGGAAGCCCTGAAAGTGGCGATCCACGTCTGACCCAGACACTGTCAATAAAAAGGAATCCTCGCGACGAGCGTCTATCCTGAGGGGGCATATCACTCTTTGGGAGCGTCACCATGGGTTCCACGTTCAACAGCCTGGTTGCCTTGATCATTTTTGTCCTGGACATCTGGGCCATCATCAACGTCTTCAAAAGCAGTGCCGAGACCGGGATGAAAATCCTCTGGGTACTGCTGATCGCGCTGTTGCCGGTACTGGGACTGATCATCTGGGCCATCGCCGGGCCGCGGGGCAATGTCAAACTCTGACGGATTTCCCACAAACAACACCGACCCTGTGGGAGCGGCGGTGCGGCGATCCGACTTGCTCGCGAAGAACGATTACGCGGTTCGCCGACAAACCGAGTTGCCTGCTTCGCGAGCAAGCCCGCTCCCACAGGATTGTGGCAAGTCGAACAAGTGAGGTTCGACCTGTCATGTTCCGCGACGTAGAATGCGCGCCTTTCCCGGTCAATCGAGACACTCGATTGGCCATCATGGGCGGGTAACCGTCCGTTGCCACCCGCATTCATCGGAGCACTTCCCATGAGCAACACCCCGACCAGCGACTACCTGGAAACCCTCTACGAAGGCTACGGCCAGCGTTTTCGCATGGAAAAACTGCTGCACGAAGTGCGCACCGAGCACCAGCACCTGGTGATCTTCGAAAATCCGCGCATGGGCCGCGTGATGGCGCTGGACGGCGTGATCCAGACCACCGAAGCCGACGAATTCATCTACCACGAAATGCTGACCCACGTGCCGATCCTGGCGCACGGTGCGGCCAAACGCGTGCTGATCATCGGCGGCGGTGACGGCGGCATGTTGCGTGAAGTGGCCAAGCACCGCAGCGTCGAGCACATCACCATGGTCGAGATCGACGGCACCGTGGTCGACATGTGCAAGGAATTCCTGCCGAATCACTCCAAGGGCGCGTTCGATGATCCACGCCTGAACCTGGTGATCGACGACGGCATGCGTTTCGTCGCCACCACCACTGAAAAGTTCGACGTGATCATTTCCGACTCCACCGACCCGATCGGCCCGGGTGAAGTACTGTTCTCGGAAAACTTCTACCAGGCCTGCCACCGCTGCCTGAACGAAGGCGGCATCCTGGTGACCCAGAACGGCACGCCATTCATGCAGATCGAAGAAGTGAAGACCACCGCCGGTCGCCTGCGCAGCCTGTTCCCGGACTGGCACTTCTATCAGGCCGCCGTGCCGACCTACATCGGTGGCTCGATGACCTTCGCCTGGGGCGCCACCAATACCGCTTATCGCAAGTTGTCCCGCGAAACCCTGCAACAGCGCTTCACGGGCAGCGGCATAGTCACCCGCTACTACAATCCTGAAATCCACATCGGCGCCTTCGCCTTGCCTCAGTACGTGCTGCAGGCGGTGAACAAGCCAAGCAACGACTGATAGGTTGAAACACAAAACCTGTGGGAGCGGCGGTGCGGCGATCCGACTTGCTCGCGAAGAGGGACGGTCAGCTGAAATCAAGCTGGCTGACACACCGCTTTCGCGAGCAAGCCCGCTCCCACATGGTTTGCGCTTGGTGGGTTACAAAGGGTGTTGAGAGTGATTTTCACATCCGTCGACGTGTTTGACTCGGCGGAACAATTAGTCAGCTAACAAGGTCGAGATAGAGGTAAGCCCATCCATGGGTTTTATCGAGGAGGCACCAATGCAAAAGTGGAAAGTCACTTTCGTGGATGATCATGGCGAAACCATCGACGAAGTCTTTGAGTGCACCGAGCGCCCGGACTACGAGCGTGCTGCCAAGCTCATCAAGGCCCGGCTTCTTCCTGTCGCCGCCGAACTGGATCTGAACGATCTGGAAGGGCGGACCAATGACGCGAGCGTCAAAGAGCTCAAGTCCCAGAACAGCATTCAAATCCTCGACATTACTCCAATCTGAACGATACCTGTCGCATTCATATCCAGGCCTTGGCAGAGGCTCTATCTTGAGGCTACTCTGCAAGCGAGATCAGCGAATGAATCGCTAAGGTCTGGTCTTGTCAGCTCCATGCTTGTTTCCCGCCGGCACATCGTTTGCCGTCGCTCGCGCTGTTCGGTTGCGGGTGAGGGAGTACGGAAAGTCTATCCATCGTTTTGAGGAGGACGTTTCATGAGCACAGCCTATCAAGAAGACATCAGCAGCAGTGTGCTGCGCCGCATGAAAGAAGGCGGTTTTGACTTTTCCCGGTTTCATCCCATCGAGTTCTACGCCATTTTCCCGGACGAGGAGCGGGCACGCAGGGCGGCAGGTCATTTCCACCGTGGTGAATCCCTGGATGCGCAAGTCAGTGCGCGCGACGACGGCGCCTGGGCGCTGGAACTGTGCAAGGTCATGTATGCCACCTACGACGATATCGGCGACTTCGAACAGGGTTTCGAAGCAGTGGTCGAGCCTCTGGGCGGCATTATCGAAGGCTGGGGTGTGAAGCAGGAGGTACGAGGGCGACTCGCATAACCTTATGAACAGTGACAACCAGCAATGACGGCTGACCTTCGGGTTGGCCGTTTTCATTTGTGGGCGTTGGACACCAAAAAAAAGCCGCCAGGGCAGGCGGCTAAAAGGGAAGTTCGGTGAGCTTTTCAGCGAATGCCTGGATTATCCGCATCCGTTGCCGGGCAGTGAAATCAACTCTGGCTATGCTGGTGATAGGCGACCACCACGCCTTGCAATGAAGCGGGGGCGATCAGGTTGGGGCATTTACCGCACAGGATTGGTGCGGCGCGTGCGCGTTGATTACCCAACTGATTGAAATTTAAGCGTTTATGCCGATGGCACGGGCCTTGCGAAGGTCTGGACGTCCGAGTGACAAGGAGTACGGCATGATCCGCACCTATTTTGATGAGATGTACGATGCCGGCGGACAGGTCCGCCCGCATTATCGGGAGTTTGCCCGTTGGCTGGCCGAGACGCCTGACGAGCTTCTGGCACAACGGCGACGCGAGGCCGATCTGCTGTTTCATCGCGCCGGGATTACTTTCACGCTCTACGGTGATGAGCAAGGGACAGAGCGCCTGATTCCCTTCGACACCATCCCCCGCAGTATCCCCGCCAGCGAATGGCGGATAGTCGAGCGCGGGTGCATCCAGCGGGTCAAGGCGTTGAACATGTTCCTCGCCGACCTTTACCACGAGCAGCGCATCATCAGGGCCGGCATCATTCCGGCCGAGCAGGTGCTGGCCAACGAGCAGTACCAGTTGGCGATGCAAGGGCTGGATCTGCACCGCGATATCTATTCGCACATCTCCGGCGTCGACCTGGTACGCGACGGCGACGGCACCTACTACGTTCTTGAAGACAATCTGCGAACACCGAGCGGCGTCAGCTACATGCTCGAAGACCGCAAGATGATGATGCGCCTGTTCCCCGAGCTGTTCGCGGCGCAACGCATTGCCCCCATCGACCACTACCCGAACCTGCTGCTCGATACCCTGAAAAGCTCAAGCCCGATCGATAACCCGAGCGTGGTGGTGCTGACGCCGGGGCGCTTCAACAGTGCGTTCTTCGAGCATGCGTTCCTGGCGCGGGAAATGGGCGTGGAGCTGGTGGAAGGCGCGGACCTGTTCGTGCGTGACGACAAGGTCTACATGCGAACCACCGACGGGCCGAAAGCCGTCGACGTGATCTATCGTCGCCTCGACGATGCGTTCCTCGACCCACTGGCATTCAACCCGGAATCGATGCTCGGCGTGCCGGGGCTGCTGTCGTCCTACCGTTCCGGCAACGTGGTGCTGGCTAATGCCATCGGCACGGGGGTGGCGGACGACAAGTCGGTGTACCCGTTCGTTACCGACATGATCCGTTTCTATCTCGATGAAGAGCCGATCCTGAAGAACGTTCCTACGTGGCAATGCCGTAATCCCTCTGAGCTTTCCCACGTGCTGGCCAACCTTCCAGAGTTGGTGGTCAAGGAAACCCAAGGCTCCGGCGGGTACGGAATGTTGGTGGGGCCGGCGGCGACGGCGGCGGAAATCGAAGCTTTCCGCGCGCGGATCATCGCCAAGCCCCATGCATATATCGCGCAACCGACGCTGTCGCTGTCGACCTGTCCGACCTTTGTCGAAAACGGCATTGCGCCACGCCATATCGACTTGCGGCCGTTTGTCCTGTCGGGTCGTGAAACCCGGGTCGTTCCCGGCGGCTTGACCCGTGTCGCCTTGCGCGAAGGCTCCCTGGTGGTCAACTCCTCCCAGGGCGGCGGAACCAAGGACACCTGGGTGGTCGAGGATTAAAGGAAGCCTGTCATGTTAAGTAGAACTGCCTCGGATCTGTATTGGATGTCACGTTATCTGGAGCGGGCGGAAAACCTCGCCCGGATGCTCGATATCAGCTATTCGCTGTCGCTGATGCCGCAGGACGGTCGCGGCGACGGTTTGCACGAACTGGCCATGCCGCTGTTGATCACCGGCACCCTGGACGATTACCTGGAGCGCCATGGCGAGCTGCATGCCGAACGCCTGCTGCATTTCTTTGCCCTGGATGCGGCCAACCCGGCGAGTATCTACAGCTGCCTTGGTGCCGCACGTGCCAGCGCCCATGCGGTACGTGGGCGCATCACCGCCGACATGTGGGAAAACATCAACGCCACCTGGCTGGAAATTCGCGGCATCGCCGAACAAGGCCTAAGTCGCTACGGCATGAGCCGTTTCTGCGAGTGGATCAAGGAACGTTCCCACCTGTTCCGGGGCGCGTCCTACGGCACCATCATGCGTAACGATGCGTTTCGCTTCATTCGTCTGGGGACCTTTATCGAACGGGCGGACAACACCTTGCGCCTGCTCGATGCCCGCTACGAAATGGCCGGCGACCAGGCCGAAGCGGTCAGCGATGGCACCGCTCACGCGTATTACCAATGGAGCGCGTTGTTGCGGGCGTTGTCGTCGTTTGAGGCCTACACGGAAATCTACCGCGACGCCCCCGGCGCCCGGCATGTTGCCGAATTGCTGTTGCTGCGGGCCGATGTACCGCGATCCCTGCGCGCCTGCACCGAAGAAATCGACCAGATCCTCGCGCAATTGCCGGGGGCCAACGGTCGTCCCGCACAACGCCTGGCGGCGGAAATGGACGCACGCCTGCGCTACACCGGCATCCATGAAATTCTCGAAGAAGGCCTGCACGCCTGGCTGACCGAGTTCATCCCGCTGGTGCGCCAGTTGGGTAACGCGATTCACAGTTCTTATCTGGAGGCCGCATGAGACTTTCCATTAGCCACGAGACCACCTATCACTACGAAGACAAGGTGCGGGCGAGCATCCAGTATCTGCGCCTGACTCCCCACGACAGCGAGCGCCAGCACGTGCTCAGCTGGCAGCTCGACCTGCCGCGTCCGGTGCGGGCGCAGCTCGATCCGTTCGGCAACATCCTGCATGTGCTGACCATGGACGAGCCCCACGAGGCGATCATCATCGGCGCCCGTGGCCAGGTCGATATCGACGAATGGCGTGAGGCCGAACACGAGAGCCAGTCGGCACTGCCATTTCTGCGCTTTACCCGTTTGACCGAAGCCGACGCCGCCCTGCGGGCGTTTGCCGAGAAGGAATGCAAGCAACGCCGCGACCGCACGGCGCTGATCGATCTGATGCACGGCCTCAACCAGCATATGACCTACACGCCGGGCTCCACGGAAGTGGATACCAGCGCGGCCCAGGCCTTTGCCGGAGGCTCCGGCGTGTGTCAGGACCACACCCACGCGTTTCTCGCCTGCACCCGCAGCCTGGGCATTCCAGCGCGGTATGTGTCGGGCTACCTGTACAGCGAGAACAGCGAACATCTGGCCAGTCACGCCTGGGCGGAAGCCTGGCTGGATGACGCCTGGTACAGCTTCGATGTGACCAACGAACTGGCCCGACCGGAGCGGCACCTGAAACTGGCGGTGGGCCTGGATTACCTGGATGCCTGCCCGGTGCGCGGGATGCGCCGGGGCGGCGGGTGTGAGCAGATGCACGCCAAGGTGCTGGTTTCACCGACGCCGGTGCCGGTGATTTCTGTGCAGCAGCAGTAGGCGCGATACCAAGGAACCTTGTGGGAGCGAGCTTGCTCGCGATGGCGTCATTTCAGTCAATACTTTTGTGACTGATACACCGCTATCGCGAGCAAGCTCGCTCCCACAGGTACGATGTTGTTACGGCTTCACCTTGCGCCCAACCATATGCTGCAAATACCCCACCAGCATCCCCAGATCCCCATCCGGCAACACCTCGGCCGGGAACCCGGGCATCTTCGCCTGCGGCCACTGACGCAAACTTTGTGGATCGCGAATGTAGCGCTTGAGGAAGTCCGCGCCGAAGTACTCGGTCGGGTTGTACGGAATATTCAGGTCCGGCCCGAATTGCGCATCCCCGGCGCCATTGAGTCGATGGCAGGCCAGGCAGTTCTTCTGGAACAACGCAAAGCCCTTGTTCACCGGATCATCCGCCTTCAATGCCGGATCGGGCAGCAGGGCAGGGAAGCGCTCGGTGACGGGCGCCAGGCGTTTGATGCTTGCCACCTGGAACGGCCATTGTTCGGGGCTGATATTGCCTGCCTGCGGATTGCTCCAGACCAGATAGAACGGTCCGGCGCCCGGCTTGCCTTCCGATAGCGGTGGCCAGGGTTTGGCTGGGTCTTCAATCGCCAGCCACGCCTGTGCACCCTGGGTTTTGAGCAACGGCGCGGCTGTCATTTCGGCGGCAAAGCCATCCAGCGCCACGGCCTGCAGGTGGTCTTCAGGCTTGATGCCGTCCAGCAGTGCGGACAGCGGCACGGCGCGGTAACTCATGTCCCGCTTGTAGGAAACGTCGTTGCTGATGTTGATGGTTTGGACCTGAGGATGCTTGAGCAATTGCTCGGTCTGCCAGGTGCGACTGTTCGCGCCCAGCTCCAGGTTCAGTTGTGCGGCATACAGGGGCGAGCCGAACAGCGTGGCCCCAAGCAGAATGAGCATTTTCAAGTGATCGCCGTCCATGTCGTGCAGGTGCCGCAAAGATTGGCACAGCCACGCTGGCCCGGGTAGCGGGCCAGTCACATTTTGAGAGTGGCAATTCAAAAACTGTGACGCCGTATCTTTTAGACGCGACTAGCCGATGACCTTGGTCAGGTTCGGCAATATCAACAACAGCGTGGTGGCGAAAAGGATGAGCCCGGCTTGACGAACTTTCGATTGTTTGAACATGGCTTGACCGCCTTTTTTGTTATTTCCTGATGCCTGCCCGCATAGCTCCATGATGGCAGCGCGTTGCACTTCCTGTAGTGACGAGCGCCTCGGCAAAACCCGACGACAACTTCGTACAAGTTCACCTTAGAGCCCGCGTTAAGCTTGGCTTAGATCCATTTCGTATGGTGTTCTTGCGATTCGCTTTTAAAAAGGCATGAGGCATATTGCCAGCTTCTTTGGCGCCCGTTGGCTAGACAGCTTGGTGTCCTGAATGGTAGCTGACTACCGTTCGTCTGAGCGTGAGCGTCAACGTCTGTGAGCGCTGCGGTCATTGAATCAAACGCGGCTCGGGCCAAGAGTGGGCACTCGGTATTTACCCACCTGCACTGCGGTTCGAGGACGTCATGACCCAAGCATTGATTTTCGACGCGTTACGCACGCCCCGTGGCAAAGGCAAGGCTGATGGCGCCTTGCACAGCGTCAAACCGGTGAACCTGGTGGCCGGTTTGCTCACCGCACTGCAGCAGCGCACGGCACTGGACACCAGTCAGGTCGATGACGTGGTGCTCGGCTGCGTGACACCGGTTGGCGATCAAGGTTCCGACATCGCCAAGACCGCCGCTCAAGTGGCCGATTGGGATGTCAGCGTGGCGGGGGTACAGATCAACCGGTTCTGTGCTTCGGGGCTGGAGGCTGTGAACCTCGGCGCGATGAAAGTGCGTTCAGGCTTCGAAGACCTGGTGGTGGTCGGTGGTGTCGAGTCGATGTCCCGGGTGCCGATGGGCAGCGATGGCGGGGCCTGGGCGCTGGACCCGGCGACCAACCTGCACAGTCACTTCACGCCACAGGGTGTGGGTGCCGACCTGATCGCCACCCTTGAAGGCTTCAGCCGTCAGGATGTCGATGCCTATGCGCTGCATTCCCAGCAGAAGGCCGCGCGGGCGCGAGCCGACGGTTCGTTCAACAAATCGCTGGTGCCGGTGCAGGACCAGAACGGCATCATCCTGCTCGATCACGATGAGTTCATCCGCGCCGATTCGACCCTGGAAGGCCTGGGCAAGCTCAAGCCGAGTTTCGAGATGATGGGGCAGATGGGCTTCGATGCCACCGCGCTGCGGGTCTACAGCCATGTCGAGCGGATCAACCATGTTCACACCCCCGGCAACAGCTCCGGGATTGTCGATGGTGCGGCGCTGATGCTCATCGGCTCCGAAGCCAAGGGGCGGGCTCTGGGCTTGCAGCCCCGGGCGCGGATTGTCGCCACGGCAGTCACCAGCACCGATCCGACCATCATGCTTACCGGCCCCGCGCCAGCGACCCGCAAGGCGTTGGCCAAGGCCGGGCTGCGGGTCGAAGACATCGATCTGTTCGAGGTCAACGAGGCGTTCGCGTCGGTGGTGTTGAAATTCATCAAGGACATGGCCGTCGATCCGGACAAGGTCAATGTCAATGGCGGTTCAATCGCCATGGGCCACCCGCTGGGCGCCACCGGTTGCGCCATTCTCGGCACGCTGCTCGATGAACTGGAAGCCCGACGCCTGCGCTATGGCCTCGCGACCCTGTGTGTCGGCGGCGGCATGGGCATTGCCACCATCATTGAACGCCTCTGAGCCCGGACTTCAAGGAATCCAGTTATGAACGAAGCTATTCGTTACGAAAAAGGCCAGGACCAGATCGTCGTCCTGACCATCGACATGCCGGGCCAGAGCGCCAATACCATGAACGCGGTGTACCGCGAGGCCATGGCGGACTGCGTTGCGCGCCTGGTGGCCGACAAAGACAGCATCGCCGGTGTGATCATCACCTCGGCCAAGAAGACGTTTTTCGCTGGCGGCGACCTCAACGAACTGATCAAGGTCGGCAAACCCCAGGCCAAGGCCTTCTACGACATGGTGCTGAACCTCAAGGGCCAGTTGCGCGCCCTGGAAACCCTAGGCAAGCCCGTGGTCGCCGCGATCAATGGCGCTGCATTGGGCGGCGGCTGGGAAATCTGCCTGGCCTGTCATCACCGTGTGGCGCTGGACAACCCGTCGGTGCAACTCGGCCTGCCGGAAGTCACCCTCGGTCTGCTGCCGGGCGGCGGAGGCGTGGTGCGCATGGTGCGCATGCTCGGCCTGGAAAAAGCCCTGCCTTATCTGCTGGAAGGCAAGAAGGTGCGGCCACAACAGGCATTGCAGGCGGGGTTGATCGATGCGCTGGCAAGCGATCACGAAGACCTGTTGGCCAAGGCGCGGGAATGGATTCTGGCCAATCCGGCGGCAGTGCAGCGCTGGGACGTGAAGGGCTACCAGATTCCGGGCGGCACACCGTCAAACCCGAAAGTCGCCCAGATGCTGGCGATTGCACCCTCGATCCTGCGCAGCAAAACCCAGGGCACGATGCCCGCGCCAGAGAAAATCCTCTGCGCGGCGGTCGAGGGCGCCCAGGTGGATTTCGATACGGCGCACCTGATCGAAACCCGCTACTTCACCGAACTGACCACCGGCCAGGTCTCGAAGAACCTGATCGGCACATTCTGGTTCCAGCTCAACGAAATCAATGCTGGCGGCTCGCGACCTCAAGGTTTTGCGCCTTATGTCACCCGCAAGGTCGGCGTGCTCGGTGCCGGGATGATGGGCGCCGGTATCGCGTTTGTCAGTGCATCGGCGGGAATCGAGGTGGTACTCAAGGACATCAGCCTCGCGGCGGCTGAGAAGGGCAAGGCGCATTCGGCGGCGCTGCTGGACAAGAAGGTCGCTCGCGGACAAATGAGCATCGAGCAACGCGACACCGTTCTATCACGCATTCAAACCAGCGAAAGCGATGCCGACCTGGCCGGTTGCGACCTGATCATCGAGGCCGTGTTCGAGGATCGAGATTTGAAAGCCAAGGTCTCGTTGGCCGCGCAGAAGGTCGTCGGCGCGGACGCGGTGATCGCCTCCAATACCTCGACCTTGCCGATCAGCGGCCTGGCGTGTGCCGTGCCCGACCAGAGCAAGTTTATCGGCCTGCATTTTTTCAGCCCCGTGGAAAAAATGCCGCTGGTGGAAATCATCAAGGGCGCCAATACCAGCGACGAAACCCTGGCACGCGGCTTCGATTACGTCCTGCAAATCAGGAAAACCCCGATTGTGGTCAACGACAGCCGCGGTTTCTTCACCTCAAGGGTGTTCGGCACCTTCACCAATGAAGGCATCGCCATGCTGGGCGAGGGCGTGAGCGCGGCGATGATCGAGACTGAAGCGCGCAAGGCCGGCATGCCGGTAGGGCCGCTGGCGATCTCTGACGAAGTGTCCCTCAGCCTGATGAACCATATCCGCCTGCAAACCGCCAAGGACCTGCAAGCAGAAGGCAAACCGCTGACAGAACACCCGGCATTTTCCGTGATTGACTTGCTGCTCAATGAATTCAAGCGTCCGGGCAAGGCTGGCGGCGGAGGTTTCTACGAGTATCCGGCGGGCGGCCAGAAACACCTGTGGCCTGAATTGAAAACCCGCTTCGAGAAAGCCGACGGGCAGATTTCGCCCAAGGACGTGCGTGATCGCCTGCTGTTCGTGCAAGCCATCGAAACCGTGCGCTGTGTGGAGGAGGGGGTGTTGACCTCGACGGCGGATGCCAACGTTGGCTCGATCTTCGGCATCGGTTTCGCCGCCTGGACCGGCGGTGCGCTGCAGTTCATCAACCAGTACGGCGTGCAGGACTTTGTGGCCCGCGCCCAGTATCTGGCCACGCAGTATGGCGAGCGGTTCGCGCCACCCGCCTTGCTGCTGGAGAAGGCTGCCAAAGGGGAGGCGTTCTAAGGGGGAGATGATGCATTTCTGGGCTTGCCTTGTCACAGCGTTTCAAGGCAGGCTCTGGGGTGTGCATTATTCCCATCACGTGTCAGGTATTTTTTATGTCGTTACGCATCTGCATTCTGGAAACCGACCACCTGCGTCCGGAATTGGTTGACCAATATCAGGGCTACGGGCAGATGTTCAAACACCTGTTTTCGCAGCAACCGATTGCCGCCGAGTTCACCGTCTACAACGTGGTGCAGGGTGAATACCCAAGCGACGACCTGACGTTCGACGCCTACCTGGTGACGGGCAGCAAGGCCGACTCCTTCGGCACCGATCCGTGGATCGAAACCCTCAAGAAATATCTGCTGACCCGCTACGAGCGCGGCGACAAGTTGCTGGGCGTCTGCTTCGGTCACCAGTTGCTGGCGTTGCTGCTCGGCGGCAAGAGCGAGCGTGCGACCCAAGGCTGGGGCGTCGGTACCCACAACTACAAGTTGGCCGCCAAGGCGCCATGGATGAGCCCTGTGCGCGAAGAGCTGACGCTGCTGATCAGCCACCAGGACCAGGTCACGTCGTTGCCGGAGAACGCCACGGTCATCGCTTCCAGCGATTTCTGCCCGTTTGCCGCCTACCACATCAACGACCAGGTGCTGTGCTTCCAGGGGCATCCGGAGTTCATCCACGACTACTCCCGCGCCCTGCTTGAAATTCGCCAGCAGGCACTGGGTGAGCAGGTCTATTCCAAAGGTATCGCGAGCCTGGAACAGGAACACCATGGCACCACGGTTGCCGAGTGGATGATGCGGTTTGTCGCGCACAAGCCAGCAGCCAAAGCGGTATAAAAGCTAAAAGCTTCGCGAGCAAGCCCGCTCCCACAGTGGTTCTTTGGTGTTGCAGAGATCCAATGTGGGAGCGGGCTTGCTCGCGAATGGGTCCCCCGGTTTTCAATGTAGACACACAGCCCTACAGCCACCCCGATTTCTTGAAACTCGCCCACAACCCCAGACAACCCACTGTAATAAACCCCAGCACCCCGAAATACCCGTAGTGCCAGGTCAACTCCGGCATGTTCTGGAAGTTCATCCCGTAGATCCCCGCCACCGCCGTCGGGAAGGCCAGGATCGCCGCCCAGGCCGCAAACTTGCGTTGCACCACGCTCTGGCGCGAGGCTTCCAGCAGCACCCCGATTTCAATCGTCTGGCTGGCAATATCCGCCAGCGTCGTCAGGTCTTCCATTTGCCGCGTTACATGAATCTGCACATCGCGAAAATACGGGCGCATGTTCTTGTCGATGAACGGGAAGCTCAGTCTCTGAAGTTCCTCTCCTATCTCGATCATCGGGGCCACATAACGACGCAAGCGCAACACATCACGGCGCAGGCCATGCAGCCTCTGGATGTCGTAGTCATTCAGCGAGCCGCACAACACATTGCCTTCCAGCTCATCGATCTCCGCGTGAATGGCTTCGCCCATCGGCTGGTAGTTTTCGATCACGAAATCGAGGATGGCATAGAGTACGAAATCTTCCCCGTGCTCAAGCAATAGCGGACGCGCCTCACAGCGTTGACGGACATGGGCGTAGGATGCCGAGTGACCGTTGCGCGCAGTAATGATGTAGCCATTGCCGGCAAAGATATGCGTCTCGATGAACTTGAGTTTGCCTTCATCCCGGATGGGCGAATACGTCACGATGAACAGCGCATCGCCGAAGGTTTCCAGTTTCGGTCGGCTGTGTTTTTCCAGGGCGTCTTCAATCGCCAGTTCGTGCAGGTTGAACTGGCGTTGCAGGTTGTAGAGTTCCTCGGCGTTCGGCTCCTCAAGGCCGATCCAGACAAAATGCCCGGGCTTTGCCGCCCAGGCGGCGCCTTCGTCAAGGGTGATATTGGTGACTCTCTTACCGGCGCTATAAACCGCAGCAGCAACAACTCTACCCATGATGGTGGTTCACTTCTTATGGCAGCTTTCAATTGGCAGCAAATGCAATGGCAGTGTGGATCAGCTTAGCCTCGCAGTGTTTGAGAGTCAGTTAAATCTGCCGAGTTCTGGGCAAAGATGCGCAGGCAAAAGAAAACCCGCACCAGGCGGGTTTTGTTTTTCAGGCGGCTTGCAGTTGCCGGTCCATCGATTCGATGCATTCACGCATCTGCTCGCGGCACTGGGCGATCAGCAGGGGCATGTCGTCCAGGCTCAAACCGGCGGTGGGGATCGCCGGCAACGAGCGAATCAGGATTTTCCCGCTGCGCCAGCGGTTCAATTGCATGTGTTTGACGTAACTGCTGACACACACCGGGACAATCGGCACCCCGGCGGCAATGGCCATCTGAAAGGCGCCTTTCTTGAAGGGCAGCAAGTCCTCACCCAGGTTGCGCGTGCCTTCCGGGAAAACCCAGATCGAGGTGTCTTTGTTTTGCAGGGTGTGGGTGGTGGTCAGCATCGACTGGCGCGCCTTGTGCGCATTGCCACGGTCGATCAGTACATTGCCGGCCAGCCAGAACAACTGCCCGAACAACGGTACCCACTTCAGGCTCTTTTTGCCGATGCACACGGTACGGCGCGGCACCACGTTGCCGAACACAAACAGGTCATAGTTGGACTGGTGATTGGCGATGATCACGCAACTGTCGGGTTTATCCATCAACGGCCCGACTTCGGCCTTCACCCGCAAACGCAAAATACACATGGCCGGCCATGCGTACAGGCGTGCGCACAGGCGGCTGTTATCCGGATTGAATGGTCGACACAGGCCGAGAATCACTCCCAGCACGCCCGCCACGATAAAGTGCAGGCCCATCAATGACATACGGAACAAAAACAGCATCTACAGGCCCCACCGGGACAAAAGGTGGCGCAGTGTACGGATGTGCACTGTATTCGGCAATTGCTCCCAGGGAAGTGGGAGGTGGCCGATGTTTGAGCTGATGTTTCCGACTATTTGGTCAGATGCGGTCTAGAGCGTTTACAGACGTTTAACACGGATATGTATGAAAAAGCCCGACACGACGGTCGGGCTTTTCGTTGCAGCAGATCCGGGCTTAACCCAAATGTTCCTGGTCCTGGATGATCGCGTTGTCCAGGGCCTCCAGAAGCGCTTTGCGCACTTTCAGTTTGGTGTTCTTGTGCGCAGTCATGTTGATCTTCTTCAACTGACGAGCCGCCGCCAATGCCGCGCCTTGCAGTTCTTCAGGCGAAACCACGACATCAAGGAAACCGGCCGCCACGGCGCCTTGTGGATTGAACATCTCGCCGTTGACCACCGAGCGCTGCAACGCCACTTTGTTCAGGCGGTCACGGGCAATCTCGATGCCCGCGTGGTGCATGGTCATGCCAATCTGCACTTCGTTCAGGCCAATGCTGAACGCGCCTTCTACGCCGATGCGATAGTCGGCCGACAACAGCAGGAACGCGCCCTTGGCCACCGCATGCCCCGGGCACGCCACGATCACCGGGAAGGGGTGCGACAGCAGGCGGCGGGCCAGGGTCGAGCCGGCGGTCACCAGTGCCACGGCTTCCCTGGGGCCGGCCGTCATCACCTTCAGGTCATAGCCGCCAGAGAGAATGCCCGGCTGGCCGGTAATGATCACCACCGCACGATCGGTCACGGCCCGATCCAGCGCAGCGTTGAACTCGGCAATCACATCCGGGGAGATGGCATTGACCTTGCCATTGCTCAGGGTCAGGGTCGCGATACCGTCTTCGAGATGGTAGGAAATCAACTCACTCATGACGCTATTCCTTTCAATAAAGTTGGGCAGACGTTACCCACCGCCGCAGGCCAGGTAAAGCGCCGTGACTGACCCGCCAGTCACCCTTTGCCCGCCCGCCAGGCGTAGCCCGCCGTGCCTGCTGCGCATTCCCGTCTATATAGAAGAGGGCACGAAGCCGGAGATTGGCCGGTTTGCCATGGCCCGGAACGACCGGAAACGCTGAATCGCGTTAACCGCATGAAAATTCTGAAAAAAATGTTTGCCATCGGAAATGCTTTCGACTACATTAGCGCGCCTCGACAGACAGAACTTGTTTGAAGAGATACGGTGAAGTGTCCGAGTGGCTTAAGGAGCACGCCTGGAAAGTGTGTATACAGGAAACTGTATCGAGAGTTCGAATCTCTCCTTCACCGCCAAATTCTGTAAACACAAACCCCCGACTTTCCTGGAGAAAGTCGGGGGTTTGTGGTTTTTGGCGTCTGAAAAAGAGCGATAGGGAAATGCTGCCGGATCATGTTCCCGTTCGTATGCCCCATCTACTCCGCAATCCGGCCCCAAATACATCATCGCGCCGATATCCAAGCCAAAACGAAGCAAGCGTAAGGTCCTTCGCAACTCACGGAGCTCTCCTACAGCCAGAGCGAGGGCGCCTCGATATGCTGCTTCCTATGCATGACACAGTTTTTGAATAGGGTTTTGCGCAAGAATGAGCATTGAAATAAAGAGCATGATCAAGGCTGCCGTGTTGATTTTTGCGGTGTGGCTTGCGCAGTTTCTCGAGCACGAGACTCTGACGGCTTTAATTTTTACGACTGTATTTTCATGTGGTGGGTATTTTGCTTTTTGCAACCGCAAGAATATCAGTGCTTTTGCAAAGAAATGGCCAAGCTCCCTGGCCTACACAGCAATCGTTTTTTACATTTGTAAAATCGTAGCGGAGAAAACCATCAACGCTACCACTGGAATTGAAGTCGAAAATATCAGGTACGCCTCGACAATCGGTGGTGTCATTTTATCTGTACCCATTTCACTGCTGTTGATCAGCATTTGCATGCTCGTCTGTTGGCAGATGAAGGCGTTGTTTGGTGTGCCGATTGGCGCGTCTGCCGAAGAACGCGTTCCAGGGCTGAAGATCTTCTTCATCGGGACCCTGATGGGAGCCGGCATGCTCGCTTCATCACAAGTTGATCCTTTAATCCGGTATGCGGTTCTCGCTGACGCGTCCAAGGTCACGACCTGCGGGCCAGTGGAAAATGACGTTGTCTACATCCGAAAAAACCCGGATACCTGTTCCAGGATCCACGTGAATCTTTTTAAGGGCATCTATGACTTCAGCGATGTACCGGCGAAATCCAACTGAAAGTTCAGAGGAGGGCGGGGCGTTCATGGCGCGTGGTTTCCATGGACAGCGCATCTATGTCGACCCGAAGGCCGAGAGGGGTCATCGTCCGCTACGCATCCCACCCGGTGGCCAGCAACTCGGCCAACGATCCCGTTACCTTGCCGGCGTTTGATGCGTTGGCTGAATATCTGAACAGGAAGGAGCATCAATGATCATCACCACGACCCACGCCATCGAAGGCCGGCAAATTACCGCCTACCTGGACATTGTCAGCGCCGAGTCGGTGCAAGGGATCAACGTTGTCCGTGACGTGTTTGCCGGGATGCGTGACTTTTTCGGCGGGCGCTCCCAGACACTGGAGCGAGCGTTGAAGGAAGCACGCATTCAGGCCACCGATGAGATCAAGGAACGGGCGCAGGCGCTTCAGGCGGACGCGGTGGTCGGGCTTGATTACGAGATCAGCATGCCGGCCGGCAAGGGCGGGATGGTCGTGGTGTTTGTGACCGGGACGGCGGTCAAGTTGCGGTGAAAGGTCAGAAGCCATTCGTCGGTCACGGGAAAATCAGAACGGCAGGTCCGTTAGTGACCGACTAGTCTGAAACACCTTGGCGATTGATATTCTTTCAGGCAAAGGGCTTGCCGGTGTCGATCGCGCGTTTTGAAAGGGGTGAAGAGATGGCTGATCCATATATCGAGGACGATGGCGCAGAATTTCCGATCAACAACTCCGTGCGGTGTGGTCAGACCCAGTATGTGGCCAGTTTCGGCGAGGACCAGACTGAGATCGACAAAATCAAGACCAGGGCGTGCCGGGTACTGAAGGGCAAATTTTTACCCAAGGTGACAGCACCGGTCCGGAAGTAATCGAGCGTGAGGCAGACCCCGTCAAAGAGCGGGGTTTTTCATGCCTGAAAAGTTTTATGACATTTTTTTGAAGGGGGTGATTTTTCACAAACTTTTCACAGTGCCCTCCTTAATCTCGACTCATCCGTTAGAAAGCAACACCTGGCCCGTTTCCCCAGCGGGCTTTTTTTTGTCCGCGATAAAACCTTTTCGGTAAACGCTGTCCAACCGTCGCCAATCGCGAAGTTGGACCGGCGTGCTGGACTTTATCCGCGCAAAAGCATTCAATCTCGCCCCCCTTTTTGTATACCCCTATTTTTTGAGGTTTATGTCATGCGTTTAACACTGCCCGCTCTGGTTCTGGGGCTTCTGGTTGCTCAAGGTGCAATGGCTGGCGACGGCACTGCCGCGCTGGGCGGCGGCTTGGGCGGCGCATTGGGTAATGTGGTCGGCCAGAAGATGGGCGGCAGCACTGGCGCTGCGATTGGTGCGGGTGTCGCTGGTGCGGCGGGCAGCGCAGTTGCCGCCAAAAAAGGCCATCGCACCAGCGCTGCCATCGGTGGCGGTGTCGGCGCGGCCGGTGGTTCGGTGATCGGCAATAGCCTTGGCGGCAAGTCCGGTGCCACCATCGGTGCAGGCCTGGGCGGTGCATTGGGCGGCGGCGTAGGCAGCAACCTGGCCAATGGTCACAAGCGCCACTGATCCTGATACGGATTTGAAAAGAGCCCGGCTTGATGCCGGGCTTTTTCTTTTATGAACGTTTCTCGCAGCAGCAACTCAAATCTTCCATACCCTGGAAGAATGCGAGGCGTGCCATGAACCCGGAAACCAACGGCAAAAAAAACGGAAGCCTGAATGCTCGGCTATTGATGGTGCCTGCGATTGTTTTTGGATTGCTGGTCTCTCAGGTGGCGCTGGCGGGAGGTAATGGAGATGCCGCGGTAGGCGGTGGTCTTGGTGGGGTGTTGGGCAACGTTGTCGGTGGCCAGGTGGGCGGCAGTACGGGTGCAGCGATTGGTGCAGGTGTCGGCGGAGCGGCCGGCAGTGCGATTGCCGCGCCCAAACGCAGTCGCACCGAAGCGGCGGTAGGCGGTGGTTTGGGCGCGGCGGGTGGATCGGTGGTCGGCAACAGTCTTGGCGGCTCGACCGGATCGGCCATCGGCGCAGGCCTCGGTGGTGCAGCCGGTGGTGCGGTCGGCAATGATCTGGGGAGTGACAGCGGTCATTCCCATTCCGGTAACGGTTATAAACACTCGAACAAGCACCACAAAAAGCATCACTAGTTAAGCGAGGCATCCCATGACTGCGAAAAGCGAAGGCAAGGAAGAAAAGGGCCCGAGCGGACTGCCGTCTATCAACGATCCCGGCAATGAAGATCCGGGGTCGCTGATGGATGATGCGACGGTGCCGCTTAACGATGCTGATGATTTGGGCGATGTGGGAAATATCGAGTTTGACGATGAGGAAGAAGACGAAGATTGATCGAGCCGTGCTGGCTGATTAACCGGTTGTCCAGCTGAACGAACACGTCCGTCGCCCGTTCCTCGCCAAGTCGTGGCCTGCATTTCAGGTCACACGAGAGGTGAGCTATGAAGACTGATCGGAAAGTCCCCGACGTTGATGAAACACCGGAGTATCCGCTGCCGTCGCCTACCGACTCCTTGAGCCGCGACCAACGACCGCCGGACGATGATGATGCAGGTGTGGAGCAGGTTCCGAGCGACGATGATGACGATGATATAGAGGCCGACCCAGAAGAACGGGACGATGGCGCGGGTGAGCCAGCCATTACGAAGCGACAGTGAGCCAGCCCGGGGCCGATTGCTTCGTTAAGGCGTCGGTCCGAGGGATTCAAACCCGGTTGAAAACATTTCCCGGAGCTCCCGTGAGTCTCCGTGAAGCACGTATTTATTTGATCGTTCTGGAGAGGGCGCATCAGGCTCTCCCTCATCAACTTTTACCCCTCCTTCCTCATACGGCGCCGAGCATCCTGGCTTGTACGCCCACGGACAATTCCCGCCCAGCCCCAGTGGATCCAACCACCCCGTCGGGTTCCGGGTGTACCGATAGGGGTTCAACCCACCGGCCAGCTTGACCGGATCCTGCGTCAGATAGCGACCGATGTCGGGATGGTAGTAGCGATGGCGGTTGTAGTGCAGGCCGCTCTCTGCGTCGAAGTATTGCCCCTGGAACCGTAGCGGTTGTTCGAGTCGCTCGCCGTCGCTCACTTCGCGGAGTTTGCCGTGGGCGGTGTATTTCGTCGACCAGACGATGGCGCCATCGTAGCTGGTCAGTTCCTGCGGGGTGCCGAGATGGTCGAGTTGGTAGTAGAACGGGCGGACGTCTGCCCGGCCCTTGCCGTCGAGCAGCGCCAGCGGGCGGAAGCTGCCGGGTTCGTAAACGTAGCTGCGGTAGTGCCAGGGAGCGCTTTCGGCGATGAGCTGGTCGCCTTGCCAGAAGAGTTGCGTGGTCTGGCCGTCGACGGTTTTGCGGATGCGCCGACCGAAGGCGTCGTAGCGGTAGCTGACACTTTTACCGTCCGGGGTGTTGACGCCAATCAGGCGGTGCTGGCTGTCGTAGGTGTATTGGGTGACCTGGGGCGGCATACCGCGGCGTTCACGGATCAGGTTGCCGAAGGCGTCGTAGACGTAGTGGCTGTCGCAATGGCGGTGCAGGCGGTTGCCCTGGAGCACGAACGGGCCCGGACGGCCGTGGATCAGCAGGTTGCCGGCCGGGTCATGGGTGAAATTCTCGGCGAACTGGTCGCGGGCGTGGCGTACGCCGGTCAGGCGGTCGAGCGAATCGTATTGATAGTGGCGTTGGCCCTGACGGCTGTCGGCAATCTGCAGCAGATTACCCTTGGCGCTGTAGGCATACTCGCGGTGGTACAGCGGTCGTTGCTTTTGGCTGACCGTATGGACCTGCAAGCGGCCCTGCTCGTCGTAGGCGTAATCGCTGAGCAGCAGACCCTGTTGGCGTTGCTGTTCGCGCCCGCGGACAAAGCGGTGGCTGGTCAGGCGCGTGCCATTGAGATCGATGGCAGTGAGGACGCCCCCCTTGGCGTGGTGGTAGACAAGGACACAGTCGTCCGGCAGGCGCAGCCGCTTGAGCCGGCCGCAGGCATCGTAGCCGTAATGCAGGGTGCCCCAACCCTGATGCTCGGTGATCAGCCGGCCCTGGCGGTCGTACTCGAACGCCAGCGGATGGTCCTGGCCGTCATCGACGCCAACCAGTCGCCCACAGTTGTCGTGGTGGTACTCGACCTTGATCCCGTCGGGCAGGGTCTTTAGCAATAAGCGCCCGGCGCTGTCACGTTGGTACTGTGTGACGAGTTGCGAACCGTCGTCGCCGAACTCGGTTTTTTCCAGCAACCGGCCATTACCGTCATACGCATACGCGGTACGACGGCCATCGAAGCCGGTTTCCTGTCGGATCAATCCGCCGGGCGTGTAGTCCAGCCGATAGGTGTCGCCGACCTCGTTTTCGATCTCGGTGAGCAACAGTTGCGCATGGTCGTAGCCGTACTTCAGTGCGCTGCCGTCGGGATTGATCCGACGGCTGACCAAGTGCAGGTCGTCGGCGTATTCGTAACGGGTTACCCGTCCCAGTTCGTCGGTTTCGGCGGTGACCTGGCCATAGGCGTTGTAGCGATAGGCTCGGCAGGCACCGGTGGGCAGCGTGGTCCTGATCAGTCGTCCCGCGGCGTCTGACTCATAGCCGGTGACGGTACCGTGTTCGTCCTGCCGGGTAATCCGCCGGCCCAGCACATCGTAGGAAAAGGATCGCAGGGCACCGTCCGGCAAGATCTCCTCCAACAGTTGCCCCAAGGCGTTCCAGACAAACCGGTGACCGCTCTGGTCGGGGAATCGAATTGTCAGCAAGCGCCCCTGCGGGTCGTAGATATAGCGAGTGATCTGCCCGTCGGGATCGGAGACGGCAGTGATGTCACCCCGGGCATTGCGCTGACAGGTCCACGCCGCCTGACCACGGGTGAGTGTGCGCAGGAAACCGTGGCGATAGTCACAGGACATGGGCGTCTCATCGGGCGCAAGCTGCGCGACCAACCGGCCGACTTCGTCATACTGGTATTCGGTGACGGCACCGAGGGCGTCCTGCTCGGCGATCAGGTGGCCCTGATCGTCGTAGGCCTTGTGCAGCTCTGCGCCGTCGGGCCCGACCTGGCGCACCAACCGTGCGCGATCGTCGTGAACGTAAATCTCTTCGCTGCCGTCGGCGTTGTTCACCGTCACGCCGCCTTGATCGTCCCAGGCGTAACGCGCCTCCATCTGCATAAACGAGGCCCAATGATGGATGCAGCGGACTGCTTTGCCGGAGCGTTCCCACGCCCAGAAGAAGCTCGCACCGCCGGCCAGTTGCCGTTGCAGGATGACGTGCCGTTCGTCGTAGTCATAGCGTTCGCTTTCACCTGCGGCGTTGGTTGCCTCGATCAAGCGCTGGCGGGCGTCGTAGCGGTAACTGACCAGGGTCTGTTCGGTGCGCCAGGTGTTCACCTCGGGGTCGCCGCGCTGAAGCACCTGGTAGTCGACGGCCACCAGGTGCTTGAGGTCGTAACGCAGCAATAAGGCGCGGTCGGCGCCGTTGTCCAGGCGCTGGATCCGGTCACAGCGGTCCCGTTGCACCGTCAGGCGGTTGCCGTAGGCGTCGCTGATCGCGCTGAGCCGGCCGTCATGAAAGTGGTAGAACCGCGCGCGGTCGCCGGCCAGGGCGAGGATCAGTTCGTCCGGCTTCCCCCCGAGGTAAATCGTCGCCCGCGACAGGCTGTTGTGGATCACCGGGCGCTCCGTCGTTGGTCGTGGAAACGGCGTGCGACGGTTTTCGGGGTCGATCCACAGCACTTGCTCGCCGTGGAGTTCCAGGTGCTGGGACAGCGAATTGCTCCAGCCAAAACCGAGGCCGTTGTCGATTTCGACGGCGCTGGTGCGGTAGAGGCGGGTGAAATCGAAGGGTAGGATCCCGTCGAGGGTGCCGTCGGTCAGGGGCAGCAGTCCTTCGCCGGTAACCATCGACACTGTGCCGTTATGGGTGGCAGTGCGCTCGATGGTGTCGGCGCTGTCGCCGTTGGGGTTTTTCGCCTGTCTGGAGGCGTCCTCGTGGCGTTCATGCCTGCCGGAGCCAAGTGTCAGGGAGCCGCTGGCGGGGCATGCCAATACCTCTTGGGGATCGAACATCTGCTGTCTTTCGCTTGGCGGAGTGTGGAGCGCGAAACTCTGCGGGGGATCGGCAAGGAAAGAAGTCGGGAAAGGTGGCGCTTGCTGTAGGGCGATTCGCTTAATCGCGGAGGACCATTGGGCGTCGAACGGGATTTGATCATTGCCCTGGACCGGCGGCGCTCGCTATGCTGCTGAATCCTTTAATCCATAGGGCATCGGCCGTACCTGAGCTGCCCCGGATGCCTTAGAAAACGGATCAGATGCGATGAATGCACCACTGAAAGCATTCGGCCCGATCAGGGCCGTGATTTTCGATATGGACGGTCTGTTGCTGGATACAGAGGGCATCTACACCGAAGTCACGTCCATCATTGCCGCGCGTTACGGCCGGACGTTCGACTGGAGCATCAAACAGAACATCATTGGCCGGGGCGCGGGCGATCTGGCGCGCTATGTGGTTCAAGCGCTGGACTTGCCGATCACGGCGCAAGAGTTCCTGGTGATCCGCGAGCCGCTGATGCGCGAGCGTTTTCCTACAGCACAGGCAATGCCCGGCGCACAGGAGCTGGTACGGCATTTGAAAGCCAACAATATTCCCATTGCCGTGGGCACCAGTTCCTCGAGCCAGTCGTTTGGCCAGAAAACTACCTTGCATCGCGACTGGTTCGCCTTGTTCGACTTCATTGTCACCGCCGATGATCCCGAGGTAGGCGCGGCCAAACCGGCACCGGATATTTTCCTGACGGCGGCGCGGCGCCTGGGTGTTGCACCGCAAGATTGCCTGGTGTTCGAGGATTCGCCCTTTGGTGTCACTGCGGCGAAAGCGGCGGGGATGACGGCGATTGCGATTCCGGATGCGGCAATGGCCGACGCCAGGTACGCACATGCCGATGGCATTCTTCGTACGCTGAAGGCGTTTGTGCCGGATGCATTTGGTTTGCCGGCGCTTGAATGGGCCTAGCTAAAAAAAGACGGGTCGACACTGGCAAATGTGGGAGCGGGCTTGCTCGCGAAGGCGGTGTGCCAGGCAATATTGATGTCGTCTGATTCACCACTTTCGCGAGCAAGTCGGATCGCCGCACCGCCGCTCCCACATTGGGTTTGCGTTTAACGCTTCAGGCGCCGAAACCACCGTCGATGGTCAGGCTGGCCCCGGTGATGTAACCGGCTTCAGGGCTGACGAGGTAGGCGACGAAGCTGGCAATCTCTTCGGCCTTGCCGTAACGGCCCACGGCCATCAACGGGATCAGGCTTTCCGCAAAGTCACCCTCGGCCGGGTTCATGTCGGTGTCGACCGGGCCCGGTTGGACGTTATTGATGGTGATACCTTGCGGGCCGAGATCACGGGCCAGGCCTTTGGTCAGGCCGACCAGTGCCGATTTGCTCATGGCGTACGGGCCGCCACCGGCGAAGGGCATGCGGTCGGCGTTGGTGCTGCCGATGTTGATGATGCGACCACCCTCGGTCATGTGCCGGGCGGCGGCCTGGGTGGCGATGAACACGCTGCGCACGTTGATGGCCAGGGTCTGGTCGAAGTCTTCGAGTTTGAACTCGGCCAGTGGTGCTACCGCCAGTACGCCGGCATTGTTGACCAGGATATCCAGGCGACCGAAGGCTTCTACCGTGGCGGACACGGCACCGCGGATGGCGTCGGCGTCGGCGCTGTCGGCCTTGATGGCCAGGGCCTTGCCGCCCTTGGTGGTGATGCTGTCTTGCAGTTCTTCGGCCTTGGCCGTGGAACTGACATAAGTGAAGGCAACGGTCGCGCCTTCAGCGGCCAGGCGCTTGACGATGGCGGCGCCGATACCGCGGGAACCACCTTGAATCAATGCCACTTTGCCGCTGAGGTTCTGAGTAGTCATGTCGATCTCCAAATCCCGAGGCGAGATGTCCCGGTTGATGGAGCCTAGTATCGATTCAGGATTACCTGCTGTGTAGACCATAATTGCGATAGTCTGTATAAACCAAAAGTTTATAGTGGCGCCTATGGAAACCTTCAGCAGTATCGAATGCTTTGTGCGCAGTGCCGAGGTCGGCAGCTTTGCTGAAGCGGCGCGTCGCTTGAGCCTGACACCGGCGGCGGTGGGCAAGAGCGTTGCCAAACTCGAGGCGCGCCTGGGTGTCAGATTGTTCCAGCGCAGTACTCGCAGCCTGACCCTGACGGAAGCCGGTCAGTTGTTTCTTGGTGAAGTCAGCGGCAGCCTGCACACGATCCAGAATGCCGTGGCCAATCTCGCCAGCGCCGGAGGGCAGCCGGCGGGCACCCTGAAAGTCAGCATGGGGACGGTATTCGGCTGCCTGTACATTGTGCCGATGCTCGGCGAGTTTCTGCGACGATTCCCGGCGATCAACCCGGACTGGCACTTCGACAATCGCCAGGTCGATCTGATCGGGCAGGGTTTCGACGCGGCAATCGGCGGTGGCTTCGAATTACCCCAGGGCGTTGTTGCACGCCGACTGAGTCCGGCGCATCGGGTGTTGGTGGCTACGCAGGACTACCTGGAGTCACATGCGGCGATCAGCGAGCCAGATGACCTCAAGCACCATGACGGGATTCTGATTCGTTCGCCGCAAACCGGTCGGGTGCGCTCCTGGCAGTTGACCCATCGCAATCAGCAACACAGTCCGTTGACGCTCAAGGCGCGGATGACCATGAGCGATTCCGAGGCCGCCTGCGCCACGGCCGCGCAGGGTCTGGGCATTGCGCTGGTGAGCATGCCGTTTGCCGCGGGCTATCTGGAGTCGGGCAGGTTGCAGCGGGTGTTGCCGGACTGGTACATCGACGACGGCTACACCTCCATCTATTACGCCGAACACAAACTGCTGCCCGGCAAGACCCGGGCGTTTGTCGAGTTCGTCATTGAGCAGTTTGCCGAGCGGGGGTTGGGGCAGAGGTTTAGTGCTGTTTGAGCCAGTCTTGAAACCGGGGAGCGGCCATCGCGAGCAGGCTCCCACAGAGGGGGATTTCACAAGGCTTGGGATCAGGCTTTTGACTTGCTGATGATATTCCCCGCATGCAGCCCGCATTCCTTCTGCGTCGCTTCTTCCCACCACCAGCGGCCTTCGCGCTCATGCTGGTTCGGCAGTACCGGGCGGGTGCAGGGTTCGCAGCCGATGCTGATGAAACCGCGTTCGTGCAGGCTGTTGTACGGCAGTTCCAGCATGCGGATGTAGCCCCAGATCTCTTCGCTGGTCATTTGTGCCAGCGGGTTGAACTTGTACAGGGTGCGTTCCGGTGTGGAGAACGCGGTGTCGATTTCCATCACCGCGACGGCGCTGCGAGTACCGGGGCTCTGATCCCGACGCTGGCCGGTGGCCCAGGCCGTCACGCTGGACAGCTTGCGGCGCAGCGGTTCGATCTTGCGGATGCCGCAGCATTCACCATGGCCATCCTTGTAGAAACTGAACAGGCCTTTCTCCTTCACGAAGGGTTCAAGTTTCGTGTAGTCCGGCGACACCAGTTCGATGTCGATCTTGTAGTGCTCGCGCACCTGATCGATGAAGCGGTAGGTCTCGGGGTGCAGGCGGCCGGTGTCGAGGCTGAACACCTTGACGTTCTTGTTCAGCTTCCAGGCCATGTCCACCAGCACCACATCCTCGGCGCCGCTGAAAGATATCCACAGGTCATCGCCAAACTCGGCAAATGCGAGTTTCAGAATGTCCTGGGCGGACTTGTTGGCATAGGTCGTGGCGAGTTCCACGACGTCGAACGTTGGGCTCATCAGGGCGGCTTCCTACAGGTCGGTGGCGCTGGGCGCTCTATATGGGGTCGATGGTAACAAAAAGCTGCGCGGGCCGGGGCATCCTCTGCGTTGCGCAGGCAGGCCCGAGTCGCTAGAGTTCGGCAATCTTTTTGCTCGCTCGACTCAATAATCAATACAAATGGGAGTGTCTTGTGGAAATTGCCTGTCTGGATCTTGAAGGTGTGCTGGTTCCGGAAATCTGGATCGCCTTCGCCGAAAAAACCGGGATCGAATCCCTCAGGGCCACCACCCGGGACATTCCCGACTACGACGTGCTGATGAAGCAGCGCCTGCGGATTCTCGACGAGCACGGTCTGAAGCTCTCCGACATCCAGGAAGTGATCGCCACGCTCAAGCCGCTGGACGGCGCCATCGAGTTCGTCGACTGGCTGCGCGAGCGCTTCCAGGTGGTGATCCTGTCGGACACCTTCTATGAGTTCTCCCAGCCGCTGATGCGCCAACTGGGCTTCCCGACCTTGCTCTGCCATCGCCTGATTACTGACGACACCGGGCGAGTCACTGACTATCAACTGCGTCAAAAAGATCCCAAGCGTCAGTCGGTCCTGGCCTTCAAGAGCCTCTACTACCGGGTTATCGCGGCGGGGGATTCCTACAACGACACCACCATGCTGGGCGAGGCCGATGCCGGGATTCTGTTCCATGCGCCGGACAACGTGATTGCACAGTTCCCGCAGTTCCCGGCGGTGCATACGTTCGAAGCGCTGAAGCAGGAGTTCATCAAGGCTTCGAATCGCTTGTAGGAGCTGCCGCAGGCTGCGATCTTTTGATCTTGATCTTAAAAAATCGAAAGATCGCAGCCTCGTTTCACTCGACAGCTCCTACAGGGGTAGGGTTTCAGAGGTTCTGCAGAGTTTCGAGCAACACCTTCACCTTGGTGATCGACTCCTGATACTCAGCCTGCCACTCCGAGTCCGCGACAATCCCGCCACCGCCCCAGCAACACACCTGCCCGTCCTTGACCAGCAAACTGCGGATGGCGATGGAGCTGTCCATCTCGCCGCGTACATCGAGATACAACAACGAACCGCAATACAGTCCGCGCCGGGTCGGCTCCAGTTCGTCGATGATCTGCATGGCGCGAATCTTTGGCGCGCCGGTAATCGAGCCGCCTGGGAAGCTGCCGGCGATCAGGTCCAGAGCGTCGCGCTCATCCGCCAGTTCACCGGTGACGCTGCTCACCAGGTGATGCACGTTCGGATAGCTTTCCAGGCTGAACAGTTCCGGCACCCGTACCGAGCCGGTGCGGCAGGTGCGACCGAGGTCATTGCGCAGCAGATCGACAATCATCAGGTTTTCCGCGCGGTCCTTGGGGCTGGCCAGCAATTCGGCGGCGTTCGCGGCATCTTGCCCGGGCGTCAGGCCCCGCGGGCGAGTGCCCTTGATCGGGCGGGTTTCCACGTGGCCCTGGCTGATTTTGACGAAGCGCTCCGGCGACAGGCTGAGTACGGCATTGCCATCAGGCAAGCTCTGGAAGCCGGAAAACGGCGTCGGGCAAGCAGCGCGCAGCGCGCAGTAAGCGGCCCACGAATCACCCTGGCAGGGTGCGCGAAACCGTTGGGCGAAATTGACCTGGTAACAGTCGCCGGCCTGAATGTACTGCTGGATGCGCTCGATGGCCTGTTGATACTCATCGGCGCTCAAGTCGGCAGTCATCGGGGTGAGCAGTTTGAAGGGCGCGACCTCTTGCGGTGCAGGCTGGTTGAACAGTTCGATCAGGCGCTGACACTCGCTGTCGGGCAGGGTCGGGTGGAACACCAATTGACTGGTCAGCGACAGGTGATCGCTGATCAATGCCCAGCTGTACAAACCGAAACGCGCGTCAGGCAGTTGCAGGTCGTCAAGGGCCTGGCTCGGCAGGCGCTCCAGATGTCGGCCGAAGTCGTAACTCAGGTAGCCGATCAATCCACCGGCAAACGGCAACTCGTAAGGTGCTGGCAGAGTGGCTTCGCCCAGGCGTGTCAGGTTATCGCGCAGGCGTTGCAGGAAAGCGTCGCCACTTTCGTCGGGCGATACCGTCAGTTGTTCCAGTGGCCAGGCGCTGAGCAGGTCATAGCGACCGCGGTCGGCGCTGGGGCGGCCACTGTCGAGCAGGACGGCGCCAGGGGCATGGCGAATCGCCGCGAAATATTCGGCGGGGTTGGCGCGATAGGGCAGCGGGTGTACGGAGCAGGTCAACATGGGCGGGGGAAGTCAGCCATCGAGGCGGGGTGGCGATTGTAGACCTCTGTAGGATTTGGTCCTAGAGGGATGTCGGAAAGAGGCATATTGGTAATGGCCGAAATGTAACTCTGTGGCGAGGGAGCTTGCTCCCTCGCCACAGGGATCAGCCTTCGACCGCGGGAATATGCCCAAACATCTCCTGCACAAACGCCACGCGTTCTTCGACCGTTTCGGTCACGCCACGGGCCTTCAGGTCTTCCAGCCGCGCCTCGACCGCATGCGTACGCAGCGTCAGGCCGCAGTCATTGGCAATCTGGATATTCAGCCCCGGCCGGGCGTTGAGCTCCAGAATCAGCGGGCCTTTTTCCTGGTCCAGGACCATGTCGACACCGATGTAGCCCAGGCCGCACAACTCATGGCAGCCAGCGGCGAGTTTCATGAAACCGTCCCAGTAGGGCAGTTGCACGCCATCTACTGCGTTCGTGGTGTCCGGGTGTTTGTTGATGATGTTGTTCAGCCAGGTGCCGCGCAGGGTCAGGCCGGTGGCCAGGTCCACGCCGACACCGATGGCGCCCTGGTGCAGGTTCGCCTTGCCGTTGGACTGGCGCGTCGGCAGGCGCAACATGGCCATCACCGGGTAGCCCATCAACACAATGATGCGGATGTCCGGCACGCCTTCATAGCTGATGCTCTTGAAGATCTGGTCCGGAATCACCCGGTATTCGATCAGCGCCCGGTCGCGGTGACCGCCCAGGGAGTACAGGCCGGTCAGGATGCTGGAAACCTGGTGCTCGATTTCCTCATGGCTGATGATCCGGCCGGACACCGTGCGATAACGTCCTTCAAAGCGGTCGGCGATCACCAGGATGCCATCACCGCCAGCGCCCTGGGCCGGCTTGATCACGAAGTCACTGCGTGCGCCGATGATCTCTTCGAGATTGTCGATTTCCTTCTCGGTGGAAATCACCCCATAGAGTTCCGGCACATGAATGCCGGCGGCGATGGCGCGTTCCTTGGTGATGATCTTGTCATCGACGATCGGGTACAGGCTGCGCTTGTTGTACTTGAGCACGTAGTCTGCGTTGCGCCGATTGATCCCCATGATGCCCCGGGCTTCCAGGGCCTTCCAGGTCTTCCAGAGGCCGAACATCAGGCGTCAGCCTTTTTCAGGAAGGCCTTGAAACGCACCAGTTCAGTCAGGCGATAACCGCGATAACGACCCATGGCCAGCATGAAGCCCACCAGGATCAGCAGGATCGCCGGGAAAGTGAACACGAAGTACACCAGTTCCGGCACGGTCATGATCAGGTGCGCCAGGGATGCGGCGAACAGGGTGCCGATCGCCACTTTCATGGCATGGCCACCGCCGCGTTCTTCCCAGGTGATCGACAGGCGTTCGATGGTCATGGTCAGGATCACCATCGGGAACAGCGCCACCGACAAGCCGCGTTCCAGGCCGAGTTTATGGCTGAACAGGCTGATGGCCGCAATCAGCACCACCACGAACGTCAGCACCACCGACAACCTGGGCAGCATTTGCAGTTTCAGGTGTTCGAGGTAGGAGCGCAGCGACAGGCCCAGCGCCGTGATGATGGTAAACAGCATGATACCGAAGCCGAGCTGGGTTTCGCGGAAGGCCAGGGCTATCAGCACCGGGGTGAAGGTGCCCAGGGTCTGGATGCCGATCAGGTTACGCAGGATCAGGATCACCAGCACGCCGATCGGGATCATCACCATGATCATGAAGGTCTGCTGGGTTTGCAGCGGCAGGCCGTACAGCGAGTACTCGAGGAAGTTGGCGTCGGTGTTTTCGTCGGTCAGCTTGGCCAGGCGAATGGCGTTCATTTCGCTGTTGTTCAGGCTGAAGGTCACGTTGGCTTTCTTGCCGCCATCGACGGTGATCAGGTTTTCGTCGCCGCTCCACCACAGCAGGCGGTCGGTCGGCAGGCCCTGTTCACCGGTTTCCGGGTTGAAGTACAGCCAGTCGGTGCCGTTGAAGCTGCGCAGCCATAGTTCCGGCATTTGCGGCTGGTCGGCCACCAGGCGGATGGTGTGGACCTTCTCGATTGGCACGTGGGCGATGGACAGCAGCAACTCGACGATTTTTGCCTTGTGCGCCGCGGAGGGATCACCGGCCAGCAGCAGTTTCACGTTGTCGTCGTTGGGGTTGTTGACGCGCTTGATGGCTTCGCCGACGAAGGTTTCGACGTCGGCCGAGTGCTGGCGAATCGGTGCGAGCAGGGCTTCGGCGGCGATTTTTTCCGGGCCTTCGATGGTCATGCTGTCGCGAAAGGTCGGGCCTTTGATCTTGGCTTTTTCACCGGAATAACGCTTGGTCAGCACCAGGCGGTAATACAGCGTCTGGTTGCCTTTGGCCCGGCGTGCCGACCAGGTGACCTTGCGGTTGCCATCGACCCGGTTCACCGCCACGCCGTAGTTGTTGGAGATGAAGCTCTCGTTGAGGCTCACGAAGTCGCGGCTCAGCGGAGGCACGAACATCTGGATCTTGACCGGGTCCTTGGCGCTGGCGACGAACTCGACCTTGGCGTCGATGTTCCACAGGTCGTCGGTGGCGTCTTCGGTCACCGGGATGCCCAGCACGAAGATCTGATAGGCCGTAACTGAAATGCCCAGCACCACCAGGATGGCGATCAGCAGTTTCAGGTGAAGGGTAAGAGAGCGCATTTGAATTACTCGGCGGTATGAGCGTCGGTGGTGCAGGCAGGTTTGCCGGCAGCATATTTAAGGCTGGGGTCGACCAGTGCATCGAAGCGCTTGAGCGCTTCGGAGCCAATCAGTAGCGGGTATTGGAAAGCGCTGCGGTCGGTCAGGTTCACTTCGATGCTGCGCAGGGCCGAGCCCATGCAGATATCCAGTTCGATCACCGGGCGGGCGGTGTACTTCTTGCCTTCCTCCGGGTCGTAGTCGCCGGCCCGGCGCTTGATCTTGCTGACACGGGCCAGCGGGCGTTCGATCGGGTGCGAATGGGCGGCGTCGATGGCCAGGTAAAAGCGCACCCATGATTCGCCATTGCGTTTGAAACGTTTGATGTCCCGGGCGCTCAGGGAAGCGGTTTTCGCCCCGGTGTCGAGTTTGGCCGCCACTTCCAGGTCGATGCCATTGAGCGATGCGTACTCATTGAGGCCATACACGGTCTTTTCCCCGGCCATTGCGAAGCCGGGCAGGCAAAGTAAATAAAGGAAGCTTGGGAAGGGCTTGAGTCTCATAAATCCTGGTGCGCAGCGGTCCGACTTGATTCAAGGCCCTGGCATCGCTGCGCAAGCTCCCTCGTATGCCTGGCAGGGTTTTATGACAGGCAGTGCAGATGTGACAAACAAATGCGGGCGGCATTCTAGCACGGTGGTTTGGTGGCGCCAGCGCTGGCCGGTGGCTATAAATAGACGGGTTGCTTCGTTGTGGTGCAACCGGTTATCAGAAGATTGTCGACAATATCTATTTATCCTTTGACTGATTCGCCTGTATTCGTTAGTTTTTACGGCATTGGCTTTCAAGGTGTCGACAATATGCTGGATCAACTCGATCCCCCGGTTTCTACGCAAGACGATACGGAGACGCTTTCCGAGAACGTCTTCCGACGCATTCAGGCGGCTATCGTCAAAGGCGATATCGCGCCGGGCAGCAAAATTTCCGAACCGGAACTGGCGCGTACCTACGGCATCAGCCGTGGCCCGTTGCGCGAGGCCATCCACCGTCTGGAAGGCCAGCGCCTGCTGGTTCGCGTGCCGCATGTCGGCGCACGGGTGGTGTCGCTCAACCACGCCGAACTGATTGAGCTATACGAAATCCGCGAATCCCTGGAAGGCATGGCCTGCCGCCTGGCCGCCGAGCGCATGAGTCTCGAAGAAATCGACGAACTGCGTCGGGTCCTGGAAACCCACGAGCGCGATGAGGCGTTTCAGGCCGGGAGAGGCTACTACCAGCAGGAAGGCGATTTCGACTTCCACTACCGGATTATCCAGGGCAGCGGTAACCGCACCCTGACGCAAATGCTCTGCGGCGAGCTGTATCAACTGGTGCGTATGTACCGCATGAAGTTTTCCAGCACGCCCAATCGCCCACACCAGGCGTTCGCCGAGCACCACCGAATTCTCGATGCCATCGCCGACCGTGACGGTGAACTGGCCGAGTTGTTGATGCGCCGTCACATCGGCGCCTCCAAACGCAACATCGCCCGTCATTACCAGGACGGCGCCAACCCGACAGCCAAACGAGGTGAGTCATGAGTTTGAACAAGAGCACTCCAGGCCAGCGTTTCCGCGATGCGGTCGCCAGCGAGCATCCATTGCAAGTGGTCGGCGCGATCAACGCCAACCACGCGCTGCTGGCCAAGCGCGCCGGTTTCAAGGCGATCTACCTGTCGGGTGGCGGGGTGGCTGCCGGCTCCCTCGGCCTGCCGGACCTGGGCATCACCGGCCTGGATGACGTACTGACCGACGTGCGCCGCATCACCGACGTCTGCGACCTGCCTTTGTTGGTGGACGTGGACACCGGTTTCGGTTCCTCGGCCTTCAACGTGGCCCGTACCGTGAAGTCGATGATCAAGTTCGGCGCGGCGGCGATTCATATCGAGGACCAGGTCGGCGCCAAGCGTTGCGGCCACCGTCCTAATAAAGAGATCGTGACCCAGCAGGAAATGGTCGATCGCATCAAGGCGGCGGTCGATGCCCGTACCGACGACAGCTTCGTGATCATGGCCCGTACCGACGCCCTGGCGGTGGAAGGCCTGGAATCTGCCCTGGATCGCGCCGCTGCCTGCATCGAAGCCGGCGCCGACATGATTTTCCCGGAAGCCATCACCGAACTGGACATGTACAAGCTGTTCGCCAGCCGCGTGAAAGCGCCAATCCTGGCCAACATCACCGAATTCGGCGCGACGCCGCTGTACACCACCGAGCAACTCGCCGCTGTCGACGTGTCGCTGGTGCTGTACCCGCTGTCGGCCTTCCGCGCCATGAACAAGGCCGCGGAAAACGTCTACACCGCGCTGCGCCGCGATGGCACGCAGGCGAATGTCATCGACACCATGCAGACCCGCATGGAGCTTTACGATCGCATCGACTACCACACCTTCGAGCAGAAGCTCGATGCGTTGTTCGCCGCGAAGAAGTAAGTCGAATAACTCCCTAATAAATTCAAGAAACTGGAGGCAGAAATGGCCGAAGCAAAAGTACTCAGTGGCGCCGGGCTCCGTGGCCAGGTTGCCGGGCAAACCGCACTGTCCACCGTGGGCCAGTCGGGTGCCGGTCTGACCTATCGTGGTTATGACGTTCGTGAACTGGCGGCTGACGCACAGTTCGAAGAAGTGGCCTACCTGCTGCTGTACGGCGAACTGCCGAGCAAGGCACAACTGAATGCCTACATCACCAAGCTGAGCAAGCTGCGTGACCTGCCGCAGGCGCTCAAGGAAGTGCTGGAGCGCATCCCCGCCGACGCCCACCCGATGGACGTGATGCGCACTGGCTGCTCGTTCCTGGGTAACCTGGAGCCGGAGAACAACTTCTCCGAGCAGCACGACAAGACCGACCGCCTGCTGGCCGCGTTCCCGGCGATCATGACCTACTGGTATCGCTTCAGCCACGAAGGCAAGCGCATCGATTGCGTGAGCGACGAGCAGTCCATCGGCGGCCACTTCCTGCACCTGCTGCACGGCAAGAAGCCGAGTGAACTGCACGTCAAGGTGATGAACGTTTCACTGATCCTCTACGCAGAGCACGAATTCAACGCGTCGACCTTCACCGCGCGTGTTTGCGCATCGACCCTGTCCGATCTTTACTCTTGCATCACCGCAGCCATCGGCTCGCTGCGCGGTCCGCTGCACGGCGGCGCCAACGAAGCGGCGATGGAAATGATCGAGCGCTTCTCGTCGCCGGAAGACGCGATCAAGGGCACCCTCGGCATGCTCGAGCGCAAGGACAAGATCATGGGCTTCGGCCACGCGATCTATAAGGACAACGATCCGCGCAACGAAGTGATCAAGGGCTGGTCGAAAAAACTCGCTGACGAAGTGGGCGACAAGGTGTTGTTCCCGGTGTCCGAGGCCATCGACAAGACCATGTGGGAGCAGAAGAAACTGTTCCCGAACGCCGACTTCTACCATGCCTCGGCGTACCACTTCATGGGCATCCCGACCAAGTTGTTCACACCGATCTTCGTCTGCTCGCGCCTGACCGGCTGGGCCGCCCACGTGTACGAACAACGTGCCAACAACCGCATCATCCGTCCAAGCGCCGAGTACACCGGCGTTGAACAGCGCAAGTTCGTACCAATCGAACAACGCTGAATGGTGGAGGTCGGCACCGGGATCTGAAATCAACGCAGATCCCTGTGGGAGCGAGCTTGCTCGCGATGACGGGCTGACATTCAACATCAATGTCGGCAGTTACATCGCTATCGCGAGCAAGCTCGCTCCCACAGTGGATGGTGTGAACTTCAAGTCTGGTGCCAGGCCCCACCTTTTGTAACTACCGTGACCGAGTCCTGACGATGAACACTGAATTTCGCAAATCGCTGCCCGGCAGCCACCTGGATTACTTCGACGTCCGCGCGGCAGTCGAGGCGATCCAGCCTGGCGCCTACGACACCCTGCCGTACACCTCCCGTGTGCTGGCGGAAAACCTTGTGCGTCGCTGCGACCCGGCCACGCTCACCGAATCCCTGAAGCAATTCATCGAGCGCAAGCGCGACCTCGACTTCCCGTGGTTCCCGGCCCGCGTGGTGTGCCACGACATTCTCGGCCAGACCGCTTTGGTCGACCTTGCCGGCCTGCGTGACGCCATCGCCCTGCAAGGCGGCGATCCTGCGCAAGTCAACCCGGTGGTGCCGACCCAACTGATCGTCGACCACTCCCTGGCCGTCGAGCGCGGTGGCTTCGATCCGGAAGCGTTCGAGAAGAACCGCGCCATCGAAGACCGTCGAAACGAAGACCGGTTCCACTTCATCAACTGGACCAAGAAGGCGTTCAAGAACGTCGACGTGATCCCGCCAGGCAACGGCATCATGCACCAGATCAACCTGGAGAAAATGTCTCCGGTGATCCAGGTGCGCGACGGCGTGGCGTTCCCTGACACCTGCGTCGGCACCGACAGCCACACCCCGCACGTCGATGCGCTGGGCGTGATCGCCATTGGTGTCGGTGGCCTGGAAGCCGAAAGCGTGATGCTCGGCCGCGCCTCGTGGATGCGTCTGCCAGAAAGCGTTGGCGTCGAGCTGACCGGCAAGCTGCAACCGGGCATCACCGCCACCGACATGGTGCTGGCGTTGACCGAATTCCTGCGCAAGCAAAAAGTGGTTGGCGCATGGCTGGAATTCTTCGGCGAAGGCGCGTCAAGGTTGACCCTTGGCGACCGCGCGACCATCTCCAACATGGCTCCGGAATACGGCGCCACCGCGGCGATGTTCTACATCGACCAGCAGACCATCGACTACCTCAAGCTCACCGGCCGTGAAGACGAGCAGGTGCAGTTGGTCGAGAACTACGCCAAGACCGCAGGCCTGTGGGCCGACAGCCTGAAGGGCGCGCAATACGAGCGCGGCCTGACCTTCGACCTGTCCTCGGTGGTGCGCAACATGGCTGGCCCAAGCAACCCGCACGCCCGTGTCGCGGTTTCGGATCTGGCGGCCAAAGGCATCTCCGGCCAATGGGAAGACGTGCCTGGCCAGATGCCGGATGGCGCGGTGATCATCGCCGCCATCACCAGCTGCACCAACACCAGCAACCCGCGCAACGTGATCGCCGCCGGCCTGCTGGCGCGCAACGCCAACAAGCTCGGCCTGACCCGCAAACCATGGGTCAAATCGTCCCTGGCACCGGGTTCGAAAACCGTCGCGCTGTACCTCGACGAAGCCGGCCTGACCGATGAGCTGGACAAGCTCGGCTTCGGCGTCGTGGCCTTTGCCTGCACCACCTGCAACGGCATGTCCGGCGCACTGGACCCGGTGATCCAGCAAGAGATCATCGACCGCGACCTGTACGCCACTGCCGTGTTGTCCGGCAACCGTAACTTCGACGGCCGGATTCATCCGTACGCCAAGCAAGCGTTCCTCGCTTCGCCGCCACTGGTGGTCGCTTACGCCATCGCCGGCACCATCCGTTTCGACATCGAAAAAGACGTGCTGGGCGTGGTCGACGGCAAGGAAATTCGCCTGAAAGACATCTGGCCGAGCGACGAAGAAATCGACTCGGTGGTGAAGGCCTCGGTCAAACCTGAGCAGTTCCGCCAGGTCTACATCCCGATGTTCGCCATCCACGAAGACACCGGCCCGAAAGTCGCGCCGCTGTACGACTGGCGTGAAATGAGCACCTACATCCGCCGTCCGCCGTACTGGGAAGGCGCGCTGGCCGGCGCTCGTCCGCTCAAGGGCATGCGCCCGCTGGCGGTACTGCCGGACAACATCACCACCGATCACCTGTCGCCATCCAACGCCATCATGCTCGACAGCGCCGCCGGCGAATACCTGGCGAAAATGGGCCTGCCGGAAGAGGACTTCAACTCTTACGCGACTCACCGTGGTGACCACCTGACCGCGCAGCGTGCGACCTTCGCCAACCCGAAACTGTTCAACGAAATGGTTCAGGAAGACGGCAAGGTCAAGCAAGGTTCGCTGGCCCGCGTCGAGCCGGAAGGCAAAGTGATGCGCATGTGGGAAGCCATCGAGACCTACATGGATCGCAAGCAGCCGCTGATCATCATTGCCGGTGCCGACTACGGTCAGGGTTCGTCCCGCGACTGGGCAGCAAAAGGCGTGCGTCTGGCCGGTGTCGAAGCGATTGCCGCCGAAGGCTTCGAGCGCATTCACCGCACCAACCTGGTGGGCATGGGCGTGTTGCCGCTGGAGTTCAAACCAGGCACCAACCGCCATACCCTGGCGATTGATGGCAGCGAAACCTACGACGTCATCGGTGAGCGCACCCCGCGTGCCGAGCTGACGCTGGTGATCCATCGCAAGAACGGCGAGCGCGTCGATGTGCCGGTGACCTGCCGCCTCGACACCGCTGAAGAAGTGTCGATCTACGAGGCCGGCGGCGTGTTGCAACGCTTCGCCCAGGACTTCCTCGAAGAATCGGCGGTTGCCGTCTAAAACGCTGCACAGACATGGGACTTTGAGTCCCATGTCTGTTTCTGGATTAGGAGTAACGAGCACCATGGTTCACGCACCGCAGATCAAAATTCCCGCCACCTACATGCGCGGCGGCACCAGCAAAGGCGTGTTTTTCAGTCTCAAGGATTTGCCTGAAGCGGCCCAGGTTCCAGGCCCGGCCCGCGATGCCTTGTTGCTGCGCGTGATCGGCAGCCCCGATCCGTACGACAAGCAAATCGACGGCATGGGCGGCGCGACCTCCAGCACCAGCAAAACCGTGATCCTGTCGAAAAGCACCCAGGCTGATCACGACGTCGATTACCTGTTCGGCCAGGTTTCCATCGACAAGCCTTTCGTGGACTGGAGTGGCAACTGCGGCAACCTGACCGCGGCAGTCGGTTCGTTCGCCGTCAGCAACGGTCTGGTCGATGCCAGCCGCATCCCGCACAACGGCGTGGCCGTGGTTCGCGTGTGGCAGGCCAACATCAGCAAGACCATCATCGCCCACGTGCCGATCACCAACGGTGAAGTGCAGGAAACCGGTGACTTCGAACTCGACGGCGTAACCTTTCCGGCCGCCGAAGTACAGGTTGAATTCCTCGATCCGGCAGCGGATGAAGAGGGCGGTGGCGGTTCGATGTTCCCGACCGGCAACCTCGTGGATGACCTCGAAGTACCTGGCGTCGGCACCTTCAAGGCGACCCTGATCAACGCCGGCATCCCGACGATTTTCGTTAATGCCGAAGACATCGGCTACAAAGGCACTGAGCTGCAAGGCGCCATCAACGGCGATCCGAAAGCCCTGCTGATGTTCGAAACCATCCGCGCTTACGGCGCGCTGCGCATGGGCCTGATCTCGAACGTCGACGAAGCGGCCAAGCGGCAGCACACGCCGAAGGTGGCCTTCGTCGCCAAGCCGGCGGATTACGTATCGTCCAGTGGCAAAGCCATTGCGGCGGGTGATGTCGACCTGCTGGTGCGTGCGCTGTCGATGGGCAAGTTGCACCACGCGATGATGGGGACTGCGGCGGTGGCAATCGGCACGGCGGCAGCGATCACCGGCACGCTGGTTAACCTCGCGGCAGGCGGTATCGAACGCAACGCGGTGCGCTTCGGCCATCCGTCCGGCACTTTGCGCGTCGGCGCAGAGGCCAGCCAGGTCAATGGCGAATGGACCGTGAACAAGGCGATCATGAGCCGCAGTGCGCGGGTGTTGATGGAAGGCTTTGTACGGGTGCCAGGCGACTCGTTCTAATCCGGCACCGAACCCTGTAGGAGTTGCCCTGAGCCGAGGTCCCATCAACGACCCACTTCATAGAGTGAATCGAACATGAGTGCCAACGTCGACCTGAACAACCGCCCCGACTACGACAAGGTCCTGCAGGACATTGCCGATTACGTCCTCAACTACAGGATCGAGTCAATTGAGGCGCTGGATACCGCGCGCAACTGCCTGATCGATACCTTGGGTTGCGGTCTGCTGGCCCTGCGTTTTCCCGAGTGCACCAAGCATTTGGGGCCAGTGGTAGAAGGCACTGTCGTGCCGTTTGGCGCCCGGGTGCCGGGGACCAGTTATCGACTCGATCCGGTGAAGGCGGCGTGGGACATCGGCTGCATCGTGCGCTGGCTCGACTACAACGACACATGGCTCGCGGCGGAGTGGGGGCATCCGTCGGACAACCTCGGCGGTATTCTCGCGGTAGCCGACCATTTATCACAAAAGCACCTGGCGAATGGCGTAGCACCGCTGACCATGCGTACAGTGCTTGAAGCGATGATCATGGCCCACGAGATTCAAGGCGTGATTGCCCTGGAAAACTCGTTCAACCGTGTCGGCCTCGATCACGTCATTCTGGTGAAAGTGGCCTCGGCCGCAGTCACCGCCAAGCTGATGGGGGCCAATCGCGAGCAGTTGTTGTCGGCGTTGTCTCACGCCTTTGCTGACGGTCAGGCATTGCGCACGTATCGGCATGCACCGAATGCCGGTTCGCGTAAATCCTGGGCGGCGGGGGATGCGTCCAGTCGTGGCGTGCGTTTGGCGGACATGGCGATGCGCGGCGAAATGGGTATACCCGGTGTGTTGAGTGCCAGGCAGTGGGGGTTTTACGACGTATTGTTCAGCCACAACAACAATGATCTGGCGCTCAAGCCTGAAGACAAACGTGCGTTCAGTTTCTCGCGACCGTACGGCAGTTATGTGATGGAAAACGTGTTGTTCAAGATCAGTTTTCCGGCCGAGTTCCATGCACAAACGGCCTGTGAGGCGGCGGTGATCCTGCACCCGCAGGTGCGCAATCGCCTGCATGAAATCGACAGGATCGTCATCACCACTCACGAGTCAGCGATTCGCATCATTTCCAAGGTCGGCCCACTGGCCAATGCTGCTGATCGCGATCACTGCATCCAGTACATGACTGCTGTACCGCTGGCTTTCGGCAATCTGGTTGCCGAGTACTACGAGGATGATTTTCACAAGGCGCATCCGATCATCGATGTGCTGCGCGACAAAATGGTGATTGTTGAGGAATCGCGGTTCACCCGTGAGTATCTGGAGCCCGATAAACGCTCCATTGCCAACGCGGTGCAGGTGTTTTTCAAGGATGGTTCGAGCACGGAAAACGTCGTCGTGGAATACCCGATTGGGCATCGTCGGCGTCGGGCTGAAGGTATTCCGTTGCTGGAGGAGAAATTCAGGGCGAACTTGCTGACACGATTCGCGGGGCAGCGCAGCGAGGAGATTTTCGCGCTGTGCAAGGATCAGCAGAGGCTTGAAGCGACAGCGGTGAACCGGTTTGTGGATTTGTTTGTGATCTAGGAGACCGCGTTATCGTTCTTCGCGAGCAAGCCCGCTCCCACAGGGGATCTGCTGTGAACACAAAATTTGTGTATGACAGAAATCCAATGTGGGAGCGGGCTTGCTCGCGAAAGCAGTAGATCAGGCGCCGGAGAGCTACTTGAACCGCCGCTCGACGCCTTTCTCCACAAGTATTTTCGCGGAGATTTCTTCCACCGAAAAATGCGTGGAGTTGATGTGCGGGATGTTTGCGCGGCGGAACAGGTTCTCGACCTCACGCACTTCGAACTCGCACTGGGCGTAGCTCGAATAGCGGCTGTTGGGCTTGCGCTCGTTGCGGATCGCGGTGAGGCGGTCGGGGTCGATGGTCAGGCCGAACAGCTTGTGCTGGTGGGCGCGCAGGGCGGAAGGCAGTTGCAGGCGTTCCATGTCGTCTTCGGTCAGCGGGTAGTTGGCTGCGCGGATGCCGAACTGCATCGCCATGTACAGGCACGTCGGCGTCTTACCGCATCGCGACACGCCCACTAGTATCAGGTCGGCCTTATCGTAATAGTGCGTGCGGGCGCCGTCGTCGTTGTCGAGGGCGAAGTTAACGGCCTCGATACGCTCCATGTAATTGGTGTTGGCGCCGATGGAGTGGGACTTGCCCACGGTGTAGGAAGAATGCTCGGTCAGTTCCTGTTCAAGCGGCGCCAGGAACGTCGAGAAAATGTCGATCATGAAACCATTCGAGGTTGCGAGAATCTCACGAATGTCCTGATTGACGATGGTGTCGAAGATAATCGGACGGAAGCCGTCGGTTTCGGCGGCTTTGTTGATTTGTTGTACCATGGCCCGCGCTTTGTCCACGTTGTCGATGTACGGCCGCGTGACTTTGCTGAAGGTAATGTTTTCGAACTGCGCCAGAAGGCTTTGACCCAGGGTTTCGGCGGTAATGCCGGTACCATCGGAGATAAAGAAAGCAGATCGTTTCATTTGCACCTTGGGCCTTAAGCTAGTGACGAATCTTGGATATGATAGGCGCGATTTGCCGGCCGCCATTGGCCCGCATTCTCACTTATTTTCCAGGTCCAGGCCATATAACCGGCAAATGCTCACTTAAGCAGCCGGTTTCTGAGCTTTTCCAACACAGTTAGTGGAGAGATCACCTTGGTAGAGTACGTAGTTTCCCTCGATAAGCTCGGCGTCCATGATGTAGAGCATGTGGGGGGCAAGAACGCATCCCTGGGCGAGATGATCAGCAACCTTGCAGGTGCCGGTGTATCGGTGCCCGGCGGCTTTGCCACAACCGCTCAGGCTTATCGTGATTTCCTGGAACTGAGCGGCCTGAATCAGCAGATTCACGATGCGCTCGATGCCCTGGACGTCGATGACGTGAATGCCCTGGCCAAGACCGGTGCCCAGATCCGCAAATGGATCATGGAAGCCGAGTTCCCTGAAAAATTGAATGCCGAAATCCGTACCGCGTTCGCCACGCTGTCCGCCGGCAACCCTGAGATGGCCGTGGCCGTGCGTTCTTCCGCCACCGCCGAAGACTTGCCGGACGCATCCTTTGCCGGCCAGCAGGAAACCTTCCTGAACATCCGTGGTGTCGAAAACGTCATTCGCGCCGCCAAAGAGGTGTTCGCCTCGCTGTTTAACGACCGTGCCATTTCCTATCGCGTGCATCAGGGCTTCGACCACAAGCTGGTGGCCCTGTCCGCTGGCGTGCAGCGCATGGTCCGCTCCGAAACCGGCACCGCCGGCGTGATGTTCACCCTCGATACCGAATCGGGCTTCCGTGACGTGGTGTTCATCACCGGCGCCTACGGCCTGGGTGAAACCGTCGTACAAGGCGCGGTGAACCCGGATGAGTTCTACGTCCACAAGGGTACGCTGGCTGCCGGTCGTCCGGCCATCCTGCGTCGCAACCTGGGCAGCAAGGCCATCAAGATGATCTACGGCGACGAGGCCAAGGCCGGTCGTTCGGTCAAGACCGTCGACGTGGACAAGGCTGAACGCGCACGTTTCTGCCTGACCGACGCCGAAGTCAGCGAGTTGGCCAAGCAGGCGATGATCATCGAGAAGCACTACAAGTGCCCGATGGACATCGAGTGGGCCAAGGACGGTGACGACGGCAAGCTGTACATCGTGCAGGCCCGTCCGGAAACCGTGAAGAGCCGCACCCAGGCCAACGTCATGGAACGCTACCTGTTGAAAGAGACGGGTACCGTGCTGGTGGAAGGCCGTGCCATTGGCCAGCGCATCGGCGCCGGCAAGGTCCGCATCATCAAGGACGTGTCCGAGATGGACAAGGTCCAGCCAGGCGACGTACTGGTTTCCGACATGACCGACCCGGATTGGGAACCGGTCATGAAGCGCGCCAGCGCGATCGTCACCAACCGTGGTGGCCGTACCTGCCACGCGGCGATCATCGCCCGTGAGCTGGGTATTCCTGCGGTAGTGGGTTGCGGCAACGCCACCCAGCTGTTGAAAGACGGCCAGGGCGTGACCGTTTCCTGCGCTGAAGGCGACACCGGTTTCATCTTCGAAGGCGAACTGGGCTTCGACATCAAGAAGAACTCCGTGGACGCTATGCCGGAGCTGCCGTTCAAGATCATGATGAACGTCGGCAACCCGGACCGCGCCTTCGACTTCGCGCAGCTGCCGAACGCCGGTGTGGGCCTGGCCCGCCTGGAGTTCATCATCAACCGCATGATCGGCGTGCACCCCAAGGCATTGCTGAACTACGACGGCCTGCCGCAGGACATCAAGGACAGCGTCGACAAGCGCATCGCCGGTTACGACGATCCGGTCGGCTTCTATGTCGAGAAACTGGTTGAAGGCATCAGCACCCTGGCGGCTGCGTTCTGGCCGAAAAAGGTCATCGTGCGCCTGTCGGACTTCAAGTCCAACGAATACGCCAACCTGATCGGCGGCAAGCTGTACGAGCCGGAAGAAGAGAACCCGATGCTGGGCTTCCGCGGCGCCTCGCGTTACATCAGCGAATCGTTCCGCGACTGCTTCGAACTCGAATGCCGCGCTCTCAAGCGTGTGCGCAACGAGATGGGCCTGACCAACGTCGAAATCATGGTGCCGTTCGTCCGTACCCTGGGTGAAGCGAGCCAGGTGGTCGATCTGCTGGCGCAAAACGGTCTGGCCCGTGGCCAGAACGGCCTGCGTGTGATCATGATGTGCGAACTGCCGTCCAACGCCATCCTGGCTGAAGAGTTCCTAGAGTTCTTCGACGGTTTCTCCATCGGTTCCAACGACCTGACCCAGCTAACCCTGGGCCTGGACCGTGACTCCGGCATCATCGCCCACCTGTTCGACGAGCGTAATCCGGCGGTGAAGAAGCTGTTGGCCAATGCCATTGCCGCGTGCAACAAGGCCGGCAAATACATCGGCATCTGCGGTCAGGGTCCTTCGGACCACCCGGACCTGGCCAAGTGGCTGATGGAGCAGGGCATTGAAAGCGTATCGTTGAACCCGGACTCCGTACTGGAAACCTGGTTCTTCCTGGCAGAGGGTCAGGCGCAGGCTTGATCCTGTAGGAGCGACGGTGCGGCGATCTGACCTGCTCGCGATGGACTGCAGTACAGCGCGTTTTTTCAGCATGAACGCGTTATCGTTGGCGACCATCGCGAGCAGGCTCGCTCCTACAATGATTGGCAGTGTGGTCGGTGAACGCTGCCTTTGAGATTCAAGCAGGGCGGGCTCCATCTGGATGCCGCCCTTTTTTGTGCAAGAGATTATGCAAAGCAGCAGCAACCTATTTCCTGTCGCCCTGATCAGCGCCGAACGGCGCGGTGATCTGAGCGAAGATGTCTATCGATTGAAACCCGGTAACAGCCCCGACTTCACTGTCGAACTGGCTGTGACACGCCTTGGCATGGCCGATGAGTCATCCTCCCGTGGCGTGCCGGTGATCCTGCTGCATGGCAGCTTTTCCAATCGCCGGTTCTGGTTCTCTCCCAAGGGCCTGGGATTGGGCGCTTACCTGGCTCGCCTGGGGTTCGACGTCTGGATTCCGGAAATGCGCGGTCACGGCCTGTCCCAGCGTAACCACGACTACCGCAAGAACCGTGTCGCCGACTACGCGCGCTATGACCTGCCGGCCATTGGCGCGTTCGTGCGCGAACAGAACGGGCAGGTGCCGCACTGGATCGGTCACTCGCTGGGCGGTACTACACTGGCCGCAGCGCTGGGTGGCGAGTACATCGGTGAGCCGGTCGTGGCCTCGGCGGCGTTTTTCGGTACACAAGTCAGCCGCACCTACTGGCCATTGAAGATTCCGCCAGTGGAGTGGAGTGGTCGCTTCATTCTCAAGCGCTTTGCCCAGTTGTCCGGCTCAAGGCTCAAGCGCGGTCCGGAGGACGAGCCTATCGGCCTGGCCCTGGAAAGCATGCGCTGGTTTGGCCTGTTCGGGCGCTTCGGTGATGCCGACAAGGACTGGTGGGCAGGCCTGGCCGAGGTCAAGTTGCCCGTGCTGGCGGTCAGTGCCGCGGGCGATCATCAGGACCCGGCGTGGGCGTGTCGCAAATTGTTCGAGCAGTTCGGCTCCGAGCACAAGCAATTCATCAACCTGGGGCGCGAGCAGGGCTTCGGCGACAATTTCGGTCACGTGGAAATGCTCGTCAGCAAGGCAGCCCAGGCTGAAGTCTGGCCTTTGGTGACGCGCTGGTTGGCTGATCAGCAGACACCTTTGCCAGGCGCGCAACAGGATTTGGCCGCGGCAATCTGAGCCTGACGCTCTAACAAGGGCATTTCGCTCCGGTCGGCTTGCGGCTAAGATATGACGCATTGAGCTGTTCCGGTCACAATGCGTGACTGAGCCATCACCGATGTTCGTGCTGTCTTCCTCTTCACAGGAGTTTCTCGATGATCCATTACCTCACGCCTGACCTGTGCGATGCCTATCCGGAACTGGTGCAGGTGCTGGAACCGATGTTCAGCAATTTCGGCGGCCGTGATTCCTTTGGTGGCGAAATCGTGACCATCAAGTGCTTCGAAGACAACTCGCGGGTCAAGGAGCAAGTCGAGCTCAAGGGGAATGGCAAAGTGCTAGTGGTAGACGGTGGCGGTTCCCTGCGTCATGCGTTGCTGGGTGACATGCTGGCCGAGAAAGCCGCGAAAAACGGTTGGGAAGGGCTGGTGATCTACGGTTGCATCCGTGACGTCGATATCATCGCACAGACCGATCTGGGCGTTCAGGCCCTCGCCAGCCACCCGAGGAAATCCGACAGGCGCGGGCTCGGCGATCTCAACGTTGCCGTGACCTTCGCCGGCGTGACTTTCCACCCGGGCCATTACATCTATGCGGACAACAACGGCGTGATCATCTCGCCCAGCCCGCTGCAAATGCCTGAATAAAGCGCTGGTCGACCAAAGGAGTGCGGATGTTCGAGGAAGAAAACGCGCAATGGGGGCTGGTGCATGCCCTGGTGCTGGACGGTAAAGGCGGCGCGCGTTCGATTGCCCGGACTGAACTCGATGACTTGCAGCTGCAGGCCCATGAAAGCCTGTGGCTGCACTGGGATCGCAGTCATCCGCAAACCCGGACCTGGTTACGCAAATCCAGCGGTCTGAGCGAATTCAGCTGTGACCTGTTACTCGAAGAAAACACTCGTCCGCGACTTTTACAGCTTTCCGACAGCGAACTGCTGCTATTTTTGCGCGGGGTCAATCTGAACCCCGGTGCTGAGCCGGAAGACATGGTGTCGGTGCGGATCTTCGGCTCTGCCCAGCGTGTCATTTCCCTGCGTTTGCGTCCGTTGCGTGCCACTGACGAGTTGTTGGTGCAACTGTCCGAGGGCAAGGGGCCGAAAACTGCCTCCGAACTCATCCTTTGCATGGCGCAGTACCTCACCAACAAGGTGCAGGATCTGGTCAGCTGTCTCTCGGAAGTGGTCGATGAGGAAGAAGAAAAGCTGGATGCCGACGAACGGTATACTCCTGAGCACGGATCGGTTTTGCAGATTCGTCGCCGGGCGGCTGCGTTGAAGCGCTTTCTTGCTCCGCAGCGGGATATTTTCGGTCAACTGACGCGGATCAAGTTGCCCTGGTTCGTCGAGGACGATGGCGATTACTGGAACGAATTGAACAACAGCCTGACTCGTTATCTTGAAGAGCTGGAATTGACCCGGGAGCGGGTGGGGCTGGTCCTGGAGGCTGAGGACCGTCGCTTGAACGTGCGTATGAACCGCACGATGTACCGCTTCGGGATCATCACCGGGATCTTTTTGCCGATGAGTTTTCTGACCGGGCTGTTGGGGATCAATGTCGGTGGAATTCCTTTCTCTGCCAGCCCCTACGGCTTTCTGATCGCCTGCCTGATGATGGTCTCGGTGGCACTGGGGCAGTGGTGGTTGTTCCGACGTTTGCGCTGGGTCTGAGGGAAGCCATGTGACCAGACCAACTCTGACCGCGTCTCCCACAGACATCACGAGAGGTGCGTATGCACGATCCGTTTGAACAGTCTTTGCGCGACATGCTCAACGCCTCACCGTCTACCCGGGACGACGATGCGTGCCTGGGGCGTGTGCTGAAAACCGCCAACCGCCAGGTCGGCGCCGGTGATTTGTTCAGTCTGCTGGGGCGCTGGTTGCCCGCACTGATGATCGCCCTCAATAACGGATCGGCCCATGTCGCGCCGGTATCCCGTCTTCGTAAACCTGCTGCCCGCACTGCTGATAAGGCTGATTGAATATGGAACTTGATCTCTGGACTCAGAGCCTCGTCACTGCAATGACTGCGTTGTGGACCAAGGTTGCGAACTTCATTCCGAACCTGTTCGGCGCACTGGTCGTGCTGCTGTTGGGTTTCGTCGTGGCCAAGCTGCTCGACACCCTGCTGTCGAAATTGCTCGCCAAATTGGGCCTTGATCGCTTGATGGGTGGCACCGGCCTGACCAAGTTGCTGTCCCGCGCAGGGTTGCAAGTTCCTATTTCGACCCTGATCGGCAAGATCGTCTATTGGTTCGTTCTGCTTATTTTTCTGGTTTCTGCCGCAGAATCCCTTGGCCTTGAGCGAGTTTCAGCTACGCTGGACATGCTTGCGTTGTATTTGCCGAAGGTGTTTGGCGCGGCGCTGGTGTTGCTGGTAGGTGTCTTGCTGGCGCAACTGGCCAACGGTCTGGTGCGTGGAGCGGCAGAAGGCGTGGGTCTGGACTATGCTTCAGGGCTTGGGCGGATTGCCCAGGGCCTGGTGATCATAATCAGTATTTCGGTTGCGATCAGCCAGTTGGAGGTCAAGACTGACCTGCTGAACCATGTGATTGTGATTGTGTTGATAACCGTTGGTCTGGCGGTAGCGCTGGCCATGGGGTTGGGAAGCCGGGAAATTGCCGGCCAGATTCTTGCGGGAATCTACGTGCGTGAGCTGTACCAGGTTGGGCAACAAGTGCGTGTTGGCGAGGTCGAAGGCCAGATCGAAGAGATCGGCACGGTTAAAACCACATTGCTGACCGATGAGGGTGAGCTAGTCTCTCTTTCCAATCGGATCCTCCTTGAGCAGCATGTGAGTAGCCGCTAACCCGGCAAACCCTGCTAATGTATGCCGCCGCAAAATGCCTGCTCACGCTGGCTGCGGCGGACATTGACCTGACTGTCGGCCCGACTTGTTTTGAATAAAGCCCAATCGTTATCCATGCGCTACGACCCCCGCGAGCTCTCTGATGAGGAGTTGGTCGCGCGCTCGCATACCGAGCTGTTTCACGTAACGCGTGCCTATGAAGAACTGATGCGGCGTTACCAGCGAACATTATTTAACGTGTGTGCACGATATCTTGGGAACGATCGCGACGCAGACGATGTCTGTCAGGAGGTCATGTTGAAGGTGCTGTATGGCCTGAAGAACTTCGAAGGTAAATCGAAGTTCAAGACATGGCTATATAGCATCACGTACAACGAGTGCATCACACAGTATCGAAAGGAACGGCGAAAGCGTCGCTTGATGGACGCATTGAGTCTTGACCCCCTCGAGGAAGCGTCCGAAGAAAAGACGCCGAAACCTGAGGAAAAAGGTGGACTTGATCGCTGGCTGGTGTATGTGAACCCGATTGACCGTGAAATTCTGGTGCTACGATTTGTCGCAGAGCTGGAGTTTCAGGAGATCGCAGACATCATGCATATGGGTTTGAGTGCAACAAAAATGCGGTACAAACGCGCTCTAGATAAATTGCGTGAGAAATTTGCAGGCATTGCTGAAACTTAGTTCAGCGCAAATATCTCTTACGCGTAGGCAAGTTCTGTTAGACTTGCCGCCGAGTTGTCCCCCGGTTTGCGGGACTGCTTCACAATCACCAGATGGGGATTTAACGGATGAAACTGAAAAACACCTTGGGCTTGGCCATTGGTACTCTTATTGCCGCTACTTCGTTCGGCGCATTGGCACAAGGCCAAGGCGCAGTTGAAGGCGAGCTCAACTACGGGAAGAAGTACAACGACAGCGTTAACAACGTTGAAGACGGCTACACTCCTGGCGCCTCCATCGGTTACTTCTTGACCGACGACGTATCGTTGAACTTTACCTACAACAACGACGACTACACCCGTTCGAACAACGGTACTGGCAATCAGAAAATCGAAGGCGACCAGTTTGGTCTGAACGCTCAGTACCACTTCAACAACGCTGGCGACGCTCTGCGTCCTTACGTTCAAGGTGGTGTTAAGCACGGCAGCATGACCAACGTAGCCGCTGACGGCCACACCGGTCGTGACCAGTCGACTTTCCTGACTGCTGGCGCTGGCCTGAAGTACTACTTCCTGGAAAACGTCTACGCTCGTGCTGGCGTAGAAGCTGACTACAAGCTGGACAACGGCCGTTGGGACTACATCCCGTCCGTAGGTCTGGGTGTTAACTTCGGTGGCGGCAACAAGCCTGTCGCTGCAGCTCCAGCTCCAGAAGTTTGCTCCGACAGCGACAACGACGGCGTTTGCGACAACGTTGACAAGTGCCCGGACACCCCGGCCAACGTAACTGTTGACGCTGATGGCTGCCCAGCTGTTGCTGAAGTCGTTCGTGTAGAGCTGGACGTGAAGTTCGACTTCGACAAGTCGGTAGTCAAGCCAAACAGCTACGGCGACATCAAGAACCTGGCTGACTTCATGAAGCAGTACCCATCCACCACCACTACTGTTGAAGGTCACACTGACTCCGTCGGTCCTGACGCTTACAACCAGAAACTGTCCGAGCGTCGTGCAAACGCCGTTAAGCAAGTTCTGACCAACCAGTACGGTGTTGAGTCGTCCCGCGTTCAGTCCGTTGGCTACGGCGAATCCCGCCCAGTTGCTGACAACAAAACTGAAGCTGGTCGCGCTGTTAACCGTCGCGTAGAAGCGCAGGTTGAAGCTCAAGCTAAGTAATTAGCTCGCAGCTCTGAAAAGCCCGGCTCAGGCCGGGCTTTTCTTTGTCTGCGATTTGGTGAAACGGGTGAAACTACGCTGACTGATCTGCCGTCATCACAGGCAAATCATGCTGCCACAGGGATTGAGTTGCACTGGCTGCCACTGCACCGATCACCATTATGGCAGGGCTTTTCAGTTGGAATCTGTAGGCAGCTTCATCCATGTCTGTGAGAGTGCTCCGACATTCCCGTTGATGGGGCAAGGAGGCGTTTTCAATCATGGCCACGGGCGTATCCGTCGCCATGCCGCCGGCCAATAGCTGTTCCCGGATTTCACCGAGCTTGGCCACTCCCATGTAAATCACCAACGTCGTTCCGCCTTGGGTCAGTGCCTGCCAGTTCAATTGGCTGTCGTCCTGGGTGTGTGCGGTGACCAGCGTGACACCACGGGCGACACCGCGCAAAGTCAGCGGAATATCGCATTGCGTTGCCCCCGCCAGCCCGGCAGTGATGCCGTTGACCAACTCGGCTTCGACCCCACGCTCACGCAACCACTGCGCTTCTTCTCCACCGCGACCGAAAATGCATGGATCGCCGCCCTTGAGCCGTGCCACGCATTTACCCTGCCGGGCATAACGAAGCATCAGGCGATGGATGAACGCTTGCGGGGTGGAGCGGCAGCCGCCGCGCTTGCCCACCGGGATGATCCGCGCCCCGGGGCAATGCTCGAGTACCGCGACATTGACCAGGTCATCGATCAGCACCACATCTGCCTCGCGCAAGGCGCGTACCGCTTTCAATGTGAGCAACTCCGGATCACCCGGGCCCGCACCTACCAGCCAGACTTTTGCACTCATAGTGTTTTCCTCACGAGAAGACGGTGACTGGCTGCGCCGTGGCAGCCAGCAGGCGTTTGATTTCCGGAACGCAGGACCCGCATTGCGTGCCGCAACCCAGTTCTTGCTTGAGTCCCTGCAAGTCCAGGCCACGGCTGATGCCGGCGCAGATCGCGTTCTGGCCGACGTTCTTGCAATTGCACAGGATCTTGTTCGCGTTGACGGGCGCGTCGAGGTTGCCCGGTGGTGCGCTCAGCGGCGCAAGCAGCCAGCGCCGCAGTTGCTGGTCCGCGCGACCTTCGAGCCACAACCCCTGCAACCAGTGCTGGGCAAGGGTTTCCCCGGCCAGTCGAATGGCAGTGATCCGGCCATTTTCGATTCGCACGCGCTTGCCAATGGCCCGCCGAGGATCGTCGTAAGCCAGCACCGGGCCATCATCGAGTGCCAGGTTTTTATCGATTTCGCTTAGCAGCTCTGCCGCAGGCGCTGAAGTATTGGCCGCCCTTATAAGCAGGGCCGGGCGCTCACGACCAACCAGGCTGAGGCTGACGTAGGAAAACGCCTCACAAAGCGGCCGTAGCGTCTCAAAATGCCGTTGAACATCACCCTCGATCAGTGCGAACAGTTTCCAGGGCAGATCCACCGGATCCAGGCGAACGCCGCTGTGTTTAAGTTCGGGCTGTTTCGACAAAGGATCGAATGCGGGCAGGGTGAGGCTGTTCACCCCGCCCTTGAGAAAACGGTCGCCCCAATGCATCGGTAAAAAGGCCTGGCCCGGACGCACGCTGTCATCGCTGGCAACTGCGACGATGACTGCGCCACGCCGACTTTTCAGGCTGACCAGATCCCCCGGCTGCAGGCGATGGCGACGCAGTTCGTCCGGGTGCAGGCTCAACTCCGCTTCGTTGACATGGCCGAACAACTGCGCGGCGGTGCCGGTGCGGCTCATGCCGTGCCATTGATCGCGCAGGCGGCCGGTGATCAGGGTCAGCGGGAAGCGTGCATCCCGTTGCTCTTTGGCGGCGCGGTAGGGATCGGCCACGAACTGTGCGCGCCCATTGGCAGTGGCGAATACCCCGTCGACGTACAGCCGGGCCGTGCCTTCAACGGCACCCGCAGGGAAGGGCCACTGCTGTGGGCCGAGACGATCGATCAGTGCATGGCTGATACCGGACAGATCCAGGTCGCGACCTTGAGTCAGTTGTTTGTATTCGTCAAAGACCTGAGCGGGATTATTAAATTCAAACAGGCTGGTTTGGCCGGGGCGCAGATGTTTTTCCAGGCGTTGTGCGAAATCTACGGTGATTGCCCAGTCCGGCCGCGCCTCACCCGGTGCGACAATTGCCTGGCGTACGTGGGAAATGCGCCGCTCGGAGTTGGTCACGCAACCTTCCTTTTCCCCCCAGCTGGCGGCGGGCAGCAAAAGGTCGGCGAACTTCGCGGTTTCAGTGGTGCTGAAGGCTTCCTGCAACACCACGAACGGGCAGGCTTGCAGCGCTGCGCGCACGGCCGTCTGGTCCGGCATGGATTGCGCGGGGTTGGTACAGGCGATCCACAACGCCTTGATCTTGCCATTGCGCACTTGCTCGAACAGTTCGATTGCGGTGAGCCCGGGATTTTCCGGCAGTTGCTCGACGCCCCAGTAGGACGCCACTTGCTCACGGTGTTGCGGATTGGCGGCGTCACGGTGGCCGGGCAGCAGGTTGGACAAGCTGCCGGTTTCCCTTCCGCCCATGGCATTTGGCTGACCGGTGAGGGAGAAAGGTCCGGCGCCGGGACGACCGATCTGCCCGGTGGCCAGGTGCAGGTTGATCAGTGCACTGTTTTTCGCGCTGCCGGCGGTGGACTGGTTAAGCCCCATGCACCACAGCGACAGAAAGCTCGGTGACGTGCCGATCCACTCGGCACACTGCTGCAATTGCCCGAGACTGATTCCGCAGAGCTGCGAAACCATTTGCGGCGTGTAGTCACGCACCAGGCTTTTCAGCTCGGCCAGGCCTTCGGTGTGGTCGCGGATGAAGTCACGATCGATCCAGTCTTCCCACAACAGCAGATGCAAAATCCCATGGAACAGGGCGACATCGGTGCCCGGCAAGATCGCCAGGTGCAGGTCAGCCAGATCGCAGGTGTCTGTGCGACGCGGGTCAATGACGATGACCTTCATCTGTGGCCGGCGGGATTTGGCGGCTTCCAGCCGGCGAAACAGCACCGGGTGGGCGTAGGCCATGTTGCTGCCGACGATCATCACGCAATCGCTCAGCTCCAGGTCTTCGTAGCTGCAGGGCGGGGCGTCGGCACCCAGGCTGCGCTTGTAGCCGACGACTGCCGAGGACATGCACAGGCGCGAATTGCTGTCGATGTTGTTGGTGCCTACCAGGGCACGTGCCAGCTTGTTGAAGGCGTAGTAGTCCTCGGTCAACAGTTGCCCGGAAATGTAGAACGCCACGCTGTCCGGGCCATGCTCGGCAATGGTTGCGGTAAATACACTGGTGGCATGATCGAGGGCGGTATCCCAATCGGTGCGGTGACGGGCCAGGCCTCTACCGAGGCGCAGTTCGGGGTACAGCGCCCGCGCCGTCAAGTCGCCGGTCAGGTGCAGGGTCGAGCCCTTGCTGCACAGTTTGCCGAAATTGGCCGGGTGCGCCGGGTCGCCGCTGACGCCGAGGATGCGCTCGCCGTCGTGCTCGATCAGCACGCCGCAGCCGACCCCGCAGTAACAGCAGGTGGATGCAGTGATCTGGCGGTCCATCAGCCTGCATCCCGCAGGGCCAGCATCACCCGGCCATTTTCCACCCGGGCGAGATGGTGGTGGGCACAGCCGATGTCCGGGGCCAGGGCTTCGCCGCTTTCCAGGTCGATTTGCCAGTTGTGCAACGGGCAGGCCACCCGCTTGCCGTAGACCAGGCCTTGGGACAACGGGCCGCCCTTATGCGGGCAGCGGTCGTCAAGGGCGAACACTTCGTCGTCGCTGGTACGAAAAATCGCGATGTCTCCCTTTGGCCCGGCGATGATCCGCGAGCCCAGGGCATTGATCTCTTCCAGTGCGCAGATATCCAGCCAGTTCATGCCAGCACCTCCAGGTTTTTCACGGGGATGACGTCGAATTCTTTTTTCAGCTGGGGCTGTTCCAGGCGCTCCTTCCACGGGTCCTGTTCGAACGACAGGGAGAATTGCAGGCGATCATTGAGCGCCTTGCGCCGCTCCGGATCTTCCAGCACGGCTTTCTTGATGTGTTCCATGCCGACCCGTTGCAGGTAGTGCACGGTGCGTTCGAGGTAGAAAGCTTCTTCGCGATAGAGCTGCAGGAATGCACCGTTGTATTCGCGCACTTCTTCGGCGGTCTTGAGCTTGACGAAGAACTCCGCGACCTCGGTCTTGATCCCGCCGTTGCCACCGATGTACATCTCCCAGCCGGAGTCCACACCGATAATTCCCACATCCTTGATACCGGCTTCCGAACAGTTGCGCGGGCAACCGGAGACAGCCAGCTTCACCTTGTGCGGCGACCACATGTTGAACAGGTCATGTTCCAGTTCAATGCCAAGTTGTGTGGAGTTCTGGGTACCAAAGCGGCAGAACTCGCTGCCGACGCAGGTTTTCACCGTGCGGATGGATTTGCCGTAGGCGTGGCCGGACGGCATGTCCAGGTCTTTCCAAACCCCTGGCAGGTCTTGTTTGCGAATGCCCAGCAAGTCGATGCGCTGGCCACCGGTGACCTTGACCATCGGCACGTTGTACTTGTCGGCGACGTCGGCAATGCGCCGCAGCTCTGAAGGATTGGTCACACCGCCCCACATCCGCGGGACTACCGAATAGGTGCCGTCTTTCTGAATGTTGGCGTGGGCGCGTTCGTTGATCAGGCGCGATTGTGGATCGTCCCTGGCTTCCCCTGGCCAGGTGGAAATCAGGTAGTAGTTGAGCGCCGGGCGGCAGGTGGCGCAGCCGTTGGGTGTGCGCCAGTTCAGGTAGCTCAGGGTGCCGGCGATGGTCAGCAGGTGCTGCTCGCGGATGGCCTGGCGGATTTGCCCGTGATTGAGATCGCTGCAGCCGCAGATGGCCTTTTCGCTTTTCGGTTTGACGTCCGCCGCGCCGCCCACGGTATTGATCAGGATCTGTTCGACGAGCCCGGCGCAGGAGCCGCAGGAGCTGGCAGCCTTGGTGTGTTTCTTGACGTCGTCGACACTGAACAGCCCGTGTTCCTGAATGGCCTTGACGATGGTGCCCTTGCACACGCCGTTGCAGCCGCAGACTTCGGCGGTGTCGGCCATGCTCATGGCTTTGTCCTGGCCTTGATGTCCTACGTCGCCTAAAGCGTTTTCGCCAAACATCAGATGATCGCGGATCTCGCCAATGGCGTGATTCTCACGGATCTGCCGGAAATACCAGCCGCCGTCTGCCGTATCGCCGTACAGGCAGGCGCCGACCAGCACGTCATCCTTGATCACCAGTTTTTTGTAGACCCCGCCGATCGGGTCCGAGAGGGTGATGGTCTCGGTGCCTTCACCGCCCATGAAGTCGCCGGCGGAGAACAGGTCGATGCCGGTAACCTTCAATTTGGTCGAGGTCACCGACCCCTTGTAGGTGGCAAAACCGAGTTGGGCGAGGTGGTTGGCGCAGACCTTGGCCTGTTCGAACAGCGGCGCCACCAAGCCATAGGCGATGCCGCGGTGGCTGGCACACTCGCCGATGGCATAAATCCGTGGGTCGTAGGTTTGCAGTGTGTCGTTGACCAGAATCCCGCGGCTGCACGGAATGCCGGATTTCTCCGCCAGTTCGGTATTGGGGCGGATGCCGGCGGCCATCACCACCAGGTCGGCGGGGATGATGTCGCCGTTCTTGAATTGCACCGAACCGACCCGGCCGTTGCCCGCGTCGTGCAAGGCCTGGGTTTGCTCGCACAGGCGAAAATGCAGGCCGCGAGATTCCAGCGCGGATTGCAGCAACTGGCCGCTGGTCTTGTCCAGTTGCCGTTCCAGCAACCACTCGCCGATATGCACCACGGTCACGTGCATGCCCCGCAGCATCAGGCCGTTGGCGGCTTCCAGGCCGAGCAGGCCGCCACCGATCACCACGGCGTGCCGATGGGTTTTCGCGGTGTCGATCATGGCCTGGGTGTCGGCGATGTCGCGGTAGCCGATCACGCCTTCAAGGGTGTTGCCGGGAATGGGCAGGATGAAAGGTGTCGAGCCGGTGGCGATCAGCAGGCGATCGTATTCGGCTTCGCTGCCGTCTTCGGCAATGACCCGGCGCTTGACACGGTCGATCTCCACCACCTTGCGGTTGAGCAGCAGCTTGATGTTGTTTTCCAGGTACCAGTCCAGGTCGTTGAGCACGATCTCTTCGAAGGTTTGTTCGCCCGCCAGCACCGGCGACAACAGGATGCGGTTGTAGTTGGTGTGCGGTTCAGCACCGAAGACCGTGATGTCGTACAGCTCAGTGCTCAGTTTGAGCAGCTCTTCCAGGGTCCGGACCCCGGCCATGCCGTTGCCGATCATCACCAGTTTTAGTTTTTTCATCAGGTTCTCCGGGGAGCTCAGGCCTGCCTCATCAGGGTTCAGGCCATGCTCGACAAATTTTGCGCAAACAAAAAAAGGCGTCCCGCTAGTTGCCTAGCGAGGACGCCTTTGTCCTGGTCCCGTTCTCTCGGGAAGTGCAACCTTCGTCGTTGAAGCCTGCGCTGTATGTCTGTTGCAAGAGGTAATGCAGCGGTTATGCCAAGTCGCTCAAAACCCGTGTTTGTTGGCTTTTTCCCCGTTCACAAGGGCGGATACCTGAGGGAATGCACCGATTCAAGGCGCTTTGCCCGCTAATGGAGCGCAACCACCAGCAGCACCAGGTTCAGCAGCAAGGACACCAGCGCCAATGTCCGCCAGACTTTCAGTGGCTCGCGTTCCAGCAAGGGCTTGGGACGCACGCTCAAGCTGCGGCGTTCGCCCTGTTCCATCAGCAGCAGCCATTCTTCCGCCGTTTCGAAACGCTGGTCGGGGGCCGCCGCCACGGCGCGTTCCAGGCTATGGGCGATCCAGTCCGGCAGGTCGGGCCGGTAGCGGCTGGCGTTGACCGGGAGGCCAAACCTGGGGCGTTGGAACGCTTCGATTTCGCCATAGGGATAGTGCCCGGTGAGCAGGAAATACAGGGTCACACCGACGGCGTACAAGTCCTGCCGTGGCGTCGGTACTTCGCCGCGAAAGGCTTCGGGTGCAATGTAACTGGGTGTACCCGGCAGCGCCCAGGGCAGGTCTTGCGAGAGACCGGGGCAGTAGGCCAGGCCGAAATCCAGCAGGCGCAACTCGCCATCGTCCCCCAGCAGCAGGTTCTCCGGCTTGATATCGCGATGCAGGATCTGCCGCCGGTGCAACAGGCCGACCGCTCGCAGCAAGCGTTCGGCGATGTCTTGCCACTGGGGCAACGGCAAGGGGCCGCTTTGCTCATGCCGTTGGGCCAGGGTAGCGCCCGAATATTCTCGCATCACGTAGTACAAATGCTGACGCTGACTGGCGGCATGGACTTCAGGAAAGTGTCGACCGGCCACGCGTTTGAGAAACCATTCCTCCGACAGTAATGCTTGCCCGGCCTGGTGATCGTCGTGCAGGCGCCCGGGCAGGGTTTTCAGCAGCCAGGGTTGTTGCTGGCTGTCGCGAATGCGATAAAGCAGCGATTGCTGGCTCTGTGCGACGATCCCCTCGACCTGCCAGCCCTCGAACGCCTGACCCGGTTTCAGGGCGGGCGGCAGTGGCCATTGCTGCAAGTGCATCAATGCATCGCCAATGCTCGCTTCGCCCAAGGCATCGACCCGTACCAGCAAGGCGCTGGCGTTGTCCTGGCTGCCCGCCAGGTGCGCGGCATTGACCAGGGTTTGCGCAGCGCTGTGCAAGTCCGGTTGGTCCCGCAGGATCGCGGCAATGGCGGTATCGCCCAGGACGGCCCAGACGCCGTCGCTGAGCAGGACGAAGCTTTCATCGGGGCGCAACTCACCGTCGAGAAAATCCAGCACCAGGTGTTGATCGAGCCCCAGTGCCCGTTTCAGCACATGCTGCATGCCCGGCTGGTCCCAGACGTGATCCTCACTGATTCGCTGCAATTGGTCGGCGTGCCAGCGATACACCCGGCAATCGCCGACATGGGCCAGGGTAAAACGCCGGCCACGCAGGACCAGCGCACTGAGGGTGGTCAGCAGCGGTTGTCCGCCGCCATTGGCCTGCAACCAGCGGTTCTGCGCCAGCAACAGACGATCGAGCGCCTGTGCGACGCTCCAGGTTTCCGGCGTGGCGTAGTAATCCAGCGCCAGGGCCTGCAGCGTCGAACGGGCGGCCAGACCGCCATCGACGCACTGGCTGACACCGTCGGCAATCGCGAACAGGTAACCCTTGCTCGCGGCCAGCGCCGGAGCCGGCGTGACCAGGCGCAGGGCATCCTGGTTTTCCTCGCGGGGACCGATGGCACTGGCTTCGGCGAAACTCAGTTGCAGGCTCATCGAGGCCTCAGACCCGCGCAGCCGTCACGGCGGCCGAACCCCAGGTGGTTCTCCAGCGACGTTTCACGCCGTGCAGACCGAACCAGGCCAGGACGCCGAGGCTGGCGAACAACCACAGCGCCAGTTGATAGCTGCCGGTGCTTTGCTTGATCGCGCCCATGCCGGCCGCGAGGGCAAACCCGCCGATACCGCCGGCCATGCCGATCAGGCCGGTCATCACGCCGATTTCCCGGCGAAAACGCTGGGGCACCAACTGGAATACCGCGCCATTGCCTGCGCCCAGACCGAGCATGGTGCAGACGAAAAGTGCCAGGGCGGCGTAGGAACTCGGCAGGTTGAAGCCGACCACGGCAATGCAGGTCGCCGCGACGGTGTACATCGCCAACAGGGTCCGAATGCCGCCAAACCGGTCAGCCAGTGCACCACCCAGGGGGCGCATCAGGCTGCCACCGAACACGCAGGCAGCGGTGTAGTAGCCGGCAGTCACCGGGTTCAGGCCGTACTGGTCGTTGAAATAACCGGGCAGGGCGCTGGCCAGGCCGATGAAACCGCCGAACGTCACGCTGTAGAAAAACATGAACCACCAGCTGTCACGATCACCCAAGGCCTTGAAGTAGTCGGCCATGGATTTGGCTTTTGGCCGCTCGGGGGCATTGCGGGCCAGCCAGGCGAAGACGACCAGGGTCAGGATCAACGGAATCAGGGCAAAGCCGAACACGTTGCTCCAGCCAAACGCCGCCGCCAGCACCGGAGCGATCAATGCCGCGAGGACCGTGCCCGAGTTACCCGCGCCGGCGATGCCCATGGCCTTGCCTTGATGCTGCGGCGGATACCACTGGGAGGCCAGGGGGAGGGCGACGGCGAACGAAGCGCCGGCCATGCCGAGGAACAGGCCCAGCAGCAAGGCTTGCTCGTAGCTGTGGATCCCGAGTTTCCAGGCGCCGAACAGGGCGCAGATCACGATGACCTGGCCGATCAGGCCGGCGGTTTTGGGCGACAGGCGATCAGCCAGCATCCCCATCACGAAGCGCAACACCGCCCCGGCCAGAATCGGCGTGGCGACCACCAGCCCCCGTTGCTGTGTCGTCAGCTGCAGGTCAGCGGCGATCTGCACCGCCAAAGGACCGAGCAGGTACCAGACCATGAAACTCAGGTCGAAATAGAGGAACGCTGCGAACAATGTGGGTGTATGGCCGGATTTCCAGAAGCTTGAATTCATTGCGCACCTCAGCTGTGAAGAGTCTCGAAAGGAGTCATGAGCTTGCAGGTGGGGCGCCGATACGGCCGCACCACCGGCCCCGTGCTCTGGGGCCAAAACGAAAAAACGCCGCCACCCGATCCGCCAAGGGCAAATGAGGTGAGCGACGTCTTTGTCGTAGGTGGGGCAACCGCCGTTGGTTACCTGTAGTGATTACCTAGCCAGATCTGTGCCATATCGGAAATTTGTGTAAAGCAAAAAGATCGCAGCCTTCGGCAGCTCCTACAGGGGAATCTGTGCACCCCGTAGGAGCTGCCGAAGGCTGCGATCTTTTGTTGTTCAACCCAATAATTCACTCATGGCAATAATCTGCTCCGCCACTTGAATCAGCTTCTGCTGGCGGCTCATCGCCTGGCGGCGCATCAGTGTGTAGGCCTCTTCCTCGTTGCAGTCCTTCATTTTCATCAGCAGCCCCTTGGCCAGTTCGATGCGCTTGCGCTCGGCCAATTGCTGGTCGCGGGCATGCAACTGGGCGCGCAAGGCCTGGTCACTCTCGAAGCGTGCCATGGCCACATCGAGAATCGGCTGCAGGCGTTGTGCGTGAATGCCTTCGACGATGTAGGCACTGACCCCGGACTTGATCGCCTGGCGCATCACATCGGGGTCGTGTTCGTCCGTGAACATCACAATCGGGCGTGGCTGGTCGCGCGTCACCAGCACCACTTGTTCCATGACATCGCGGCCCGGTGACTCGGTATCGATCAGAATTACATCCGGACGCACCGTTTCGACGCGTTCGGGCAAGTCGATGGTCAGGCCGGATTCATCGATCACTTCGAATCCGGCTTCGGTCAGGGCGGCCTTCAGGCGTCCGACTTTTTTGGCGGTGTCGTTGATCAGCAGGATACGCAGCATGTTCGTGGTCTCCTGTCAGCGGCTGGCGGATCGGTGCGAGCTGTCGCTCATTGCATGCAGTTTGAAACTGCGGGCATAACCGGCCGGGTCCGAGCCGTCCCAGATTTTGCCGTCGATCAACTGACTGCTGCGCATTTCCCCGGCTGACGAAGCGACGCCGACGGCACGGGCGGCTTCACGGTAGAGGTCCAGTTGCTGGACCTGCCGGGCCACCGCGAGATAGTCCGGGTCATCGCGCAACAAGCCCCAGCGGCGGAACTGGGTCATGAACCACATGCCGTCGGACAGGTACGGCAGGTTGACCTCGCCGTCCCCGTGCAGGCGCAGCGCGTGCGGGTCTTGCCAGCGGTGGCCAAGGCCGTCGGCGTATTCGCCCAGAAGGCGCGGTTCGATGCAGTCCAGTGGTGCGTCAAGGTACTGCGCGGCACTGAGCAGTTGTGCGGTGCTGCGGCGATTTTCGGTGCTTTCTTCGATGAAGCGGCTGGCTTCCAGAATCGCCATCACCAACACCCGGGCGGTATTGGGGTATTGCTCGACGAACGCACGGGTGCAGCCGAGGACCTTTTCCGGATGATCGGGCCAGATGGTCTGGGTCGTGGCCAGGGTGAAACCGAGGTCCTGTTGCACGGCGCTGGCGGACCAGGGTTCGCCGACGCAGAACCCGTCGATACGCCCGGCCCGCAGGTGCGCGACCATTTGCGGTGGCGGCACCACCACGCTGTCGACATCCAGCAGCGGGTGAATGCCCTGGCTGGCGAGCCAGTAATACAACCACATGGCGTGGGTGCCGGTGGGAAACGTCTGGGCGAAGGTGAGTTTTGAGCGAGTTTGGTGCACGTGCCGATCCAGTGCTTCAGGACTGGTCACTCCAAGCGCCTGCAGGCCGTGGGACAGATTGATGCTCTGACCGTTCCGGTTCAGGCCCATCAACACGGCCATGTCGGTCGCGGCCACGCCACCGATGCCCAGGTGAACGGCGTAAATCAGGCCATAGAGGCTGTGGGCGGCATCGAGTTCGCCGCTGACCAGTTTGTCCCGCAGGTTGGCCCAGGACGATTGCCGCTTGAGGTTCAGGGTCAAACCGTGGGGCTGGGCGAAGCCCTGTGTGGCGGCGACAACCACAGAAGCGCAGTCGCTCAGGGCCATGAAGCCGAGATTGATTTCGGTTTTTTCCGGGGCATCGCTGCCATTGACCCAAGCCAGGGGGCCGGCTGACGGTTCGTTCATCGCGTGTTCACCTTGCAAAAAAAACGTCGTCCCGAGTTCTTGCTTGAGCAGGCCGGGGACGACGCCATTGTCTTTGCACACATTCGGTCGTTGGCATGGGTGCTGGTGCCCAGAGTGGTGCAAGGCATATGCCATTATCCGTTGATTTGATCACGCGCCTCGCTTGCCACCCCGTTGCCCGGCTATAATCGCCGCCTCAATTCGCCGCCAATCGAGTCAAATCCGCCCATGTACACCCTGGCCCGTCAGCTGTTGTTCAAACTCTCCCCGGAAACCTCCCACGATCTGTCCCTGGACCTGATCGGCGCGGGCGGGCGTCTTGGGCTCAACGGCTTGCTGTGCAAGGCCCCGGCGAAGCTGCCGGTGAATGTCATGGGCCTGGATTTCCCGAATCCGGTAGGTCTGGCCGCCGGCCTGGACAAGAACGGCGCAGCCATCGATGGTTTCGCCCAGCTGGGTTTCGGTTTTGTCGAAATCGGCACCATCACGCCGCGTCCGCAGCCGGGTAACCCGAAGCCACGTCTGTTCCGCTTGCCGGAAGCCGAGGCGATCATCAACCGCATGGGTTTCAACAACCTCGGTGTCGATCACCTGCTGGCCCGCGTGGCGGCGGCCAAGTACAAAGGCGTGCTGGGCATCAACATCGGCAAGAACTTCGATACGCCGGTCGAGCGTGCCGTGGACGACTACCTGATCTGCCTGGACAAGGTCTATGCCCACGCCAGCTATGTGACGGTCAACGTCAGTTCGCCGAACACGCCGGGCCTGCGCAGCCTGCAATTCGGTGACTCGCTCAAGCAGTTGCTGGCCGATCTGGCCGAGCGCCGCGCGGAACTGGCATTGCGTCATGGCAAGCATGTACCGCTGGCGATCAAGATCGCGCCGGACATGAGCGACGAAGAAACCGCACAAGTTGCGCAAGCGCTGATCGAAACCGGGATGGATGCCGTCATCGCCACCAACACCACCCTGAGCCGCGCAGGCGTCGAAGGCATGGAGCATGGCGAAGAAGCCGGTGGCCTGTCCGGCGCACCGGTTCGTGACAAGAGCACCCACACCGTGCAAGTGCTGGCGTCGGAGCTGGGTGGGCGTTTGCCGATCATTGCGGCGGGCGGCATTACCGAAGGCAAGCACGCGGCCGAGAAAATCGCAGCGGGCGCGAGCCTGGTGCAGATCTATTCGGGCTTCATCTACAAAGGCCCGGCGCTGATTCGTGAGTCGGTAGACGCAATCGCAGCGCTACGCTGAACCCCTGTAGGAGCTGCCGAAGGCTGCGATCTTTTGATTTTAGAAATCAAGGTCAAAAGATCGCAGCCTTCGGCAGCTCCTACAAGGTAATGGGGTATATGGGACAGGCATAAAAAAGGGCTCCATAAAGGAGCCCCTGGGCCGGAGCCCGCCGTCCGGATGGGACGTGCGTGGTTAATTCAGTACAAAGTCAGATTGTCGTGTCGGAGTGTTGTGCCCTGTAATTAGCCGACGGCGTGAAGTTCGTTGAGTCTGTGGATTCCCGCAGTGCCGGTCATACCGTCCCAGTTGTCGCCGCGTCCTTCTCGCCAGCCGTTGATCCAGGCTTGACGTACCGACGGTAGAGTAAATGGGCAAAGCTCACGGGATTTACCACCAACGCCATATTGATATCCGCGCAAAAATGCTCTTTCCAACGGATCACGCTTAAGTCTTCTCATAGGGTGTTGCCCTCACTTGTTGACTGTATTTATCGCGTCGACCTCTATTGAGGTCTGGCAGAAAAACTCTGCCGTTGGGGGCTCGTTGCCGGCGTGACGAGCCAAGGTGTTGGCGTCATTGCGGCGCCAACCTGTATTGAGTTCTAACCAATGCGTCACATCGAGGGAATGATCGTTTTGTCATAAGGACGTAACCGTTCATGTGCTAACGCCATAAGTAACAGAGCAGTTGTAGCGTATTTATTGGCCAAACCCCGGTATGATCGGCTCTGCGCTGGATGATGGGCTTAATCCTTTACTGAGAATGGCTCCCGTTGCCGGGAAGCACTATTCGACGAAGGGTCGACTTATGACATTTTGTTGCATCAACTTTTTTATCTGTCCTTGCATCTAAGCTCATTTAACCCGGGCAGCAGGGGTGGAACGGCACACCTTCGTGCCACGCGGGCGTTCTTCGAGAAAAGCGCCTGATTGAAAACCGGACCGGCAATGCGTTGCGCGGTCACTCAGCTAAAGGTTCTGGAATTCCCATGTCCGATCGTTTCGAACTCTTCCTCACTTGCCCAAAAGGCCTTGAAGGCCTGCTCATCGAGGAAGCCGTCGGGCTAGGCCTTGAGGAAGCGCGGGAGCACACCTCTGCCGTGCGTGGCATGGCCACCATGGAAACCGCTTATCGCCTGTGCCTGTGGTCGCGCCTGGCCAACCGCGTGCTGCTGGTGCTCAAGCGCTTCCCGATGAAGGACGCCGAAGACCTGTACCACGGCGTGCTGGACATCGAGTGGCAAGACCACATGCTCAATGACGGCACCCTGGCCGTCGAATTCAGCGGCCATGGCTCGGGTATCGACAACACCCATTTCGGCGCGCTGAAGGTCAAGGACGCCATCGTCGACAAACTGCGCACCCCGCAAGGCGACCGTCCGTCCATCGACAAGCTCAACCCGGACCTGCGTATTCACCTGCGCCTGGACCGTGGCGAAGCCATTCTGTCCCTCGACCTGTCGGGTCACAGCCTGCACCAGCGCGGCTATCGCCTGCAGCAAGGTGCGGCACCGCTCAAGGAAAACCTCGCGGCCGCCATCCTGATCCGTTCCGGCTGGCCACGTATCGCGGCCGAAGGCGGCGCACTGGCTGACCCGATGTGCGGTGTCGGCACCTTCCTGGTGGAAGCGGCGATGATCGCTGCCGACATCGCGCCGAACCTGCGTCGCGAGCAGTGGGGCTTCACCGCCTGGCTCGGTCACGTCCCGGCGCTGTGGAAAAAATTGCATGAAGAAGCTTCTGAGCGCGCAGCGGCCGGCCTGGCCAAGACACCGTTGTGGATCCGCGGCTACGAAGCTGATCCGCGACTGATTCAACCGGGTCGCAACAACGTCGAGCGTGCCGGCTTGAGCGAGTGGATCAAGATCTACCAGGGCGAAGTCGCAACTTTCGAGCCGCGTCCGGACCAGAACCAGAAAGGCCTGGTGATCTGCAACCCTCCGTACGGCGAGCGTCTGGGCGATGAGGCGAGCCTGCTCTACCTCTACCAGAACCTCGGCGAGCGCCTGCGTCAGGCCTGCCTGAACTGGGAAGCAGCGGTGTTCACCGGTGCGCCGGACCTGGGCAAGCGCATGGGCATCCGCAGCCACAAGCAGTATTCGTTCTGGAACGGCGCCTTGCCGTGCAAGCTGCTGCTGATCAAGGTGTTGCCGGACCAGTTCGTCACCGGCGAGCGTCGTACTCCGGAACAGCGCCAGGTCGAGCGCGAGCAAGCCGCCTATGATCAGGCGCCGAACGAACCGCAAGAACGCAAGTTCAACAAAAATGGCAACCCGATCAAACCGACGCCGGCACCGGCTCCGGTGGTCGAGCAGCCGCGCCTGAGCGAAGGCGGGCAGATGTTCGCCAACCGCCTGCAAAAGAACCTCAAGGCCCTGGGCAAGTGGGTCAAGCGTGAAGGCATCGACTGCTACCGCGTCTACGATGCCGACATGCCGGAATACTCCATGGCCATCGACCTGTATCACGATTGGGTCCACGTCCAGGAATACGCCGCGCCGAAATCCATCGATCCGGAAAAGGCCTCGGCGCGCATGTTCGATGCCCTGGCGGCGATTCCGCAGGCGTTGAACATCGACAAGAGCCGTGTGGTGGTCAAGCGCCGCGAGCGTCAGAGCGGCACCAAGCAGTACGAGCGTCAAGCCGCTCAGGGCAAGTTCGTCGAAGTGAATGAAGGCGGCGTGAAGCTGTTGGTCAACCTCACCGATTACCTGGACACCGGGTTGTTCCTCGATCACCGGCCGATGCGCATGCGGATTCAGAAAGAGGCCGCTGGCAAGCGCTTCCTCAACCTGTACTGCTACACCGCCACCGCCAGTGTTCATGCGGCCAAGGGCGGAGCGCGCAGCACCACCAGCGTCGACCTGTCGAAAACCTATCTGGACTGGGCGCGTCGCAACCTTTCGCTGAACGGTTTCTCCGACAAGAATCGTCTGGAGCAAAGCGATGTGATGGTATGGCTCGACGCCTGCCGTGACGAGTTTGACCTGATCTTCATCGACCCGCCGACCTTCTCCAACTCCAAGCGCATGGAAGGTGTCTTCGACGTGCAGCGCGACCAGGTGCAACTGATCGACCTGGCCATGGCGCGCTTGGCGCCTGGCGGCGTGTTGTACTTCTCCAACAACTTCCGCAAGTTCGAACTGGAAGCCAATCTCGGCGAGCGCTATGCGGTCGAGGAGATCACCGCGCAGACCATCGATCCGGATTTTTCCCGTAATGCCAAGATCCATCGCGCCTGGAAAATCACGGCGCGTTGACACTTGATTTGATTGGATCCACAGAGCCTTGATTTTCAAAGGCTCCTGGATCCCATCAGTGCTGGTCAAGTTAGTGGCTAATGGCTATAACTCAACTCACGACCAAAGGGCTTTCCCGCACCTGGCGTTTTGAGTTGCGTTCTATGTCGTTGCATGCCGTGCGCCCCAGGATCCTGGGTTTTATCAGCGAAGATGCCTCGGCCTGGTTGGTCGCGCTGCTGGTATTGCTGGTCGGCGGGGTGCTCACCGGGTTGCTGGCGTGGTCGACACTTAATCTGTTTCACCATCAATTGCGGCAACGCTTCCAACTGCTGGCCAGTGAACGTTACAGCCGTATCGAAGAGCGTTTCGAAGATCAGGAGCAGCGCCTCGACGGCCTGCGCCGGTTTTTCGCCAATTCCGATTCGGTGTCCCGAGCGGAGTTCGATGGTTACACCCAACCTTTGCTGCTGCGAACCCAGGCGTATTCCTTTGCCCAACGGGTCACTCGTGATGAGCGGGCGGCGTTCGAGCGTCGGGTGCGTGACGAAGGCTTGAGCGGCTTCACCCTGAGAGAACTCAACGCCGCCGGCCAATTGCAACTGGCCGGCGAGCGAGATGAGTACGTAGCGGTGCTGTATAGCCAGACGCAAAGCAAACTCGGAGCACCCCTCGGTTACGACTTGCTGGCCCAGCCGCTACGGCGTGCCACGCTCGATCGGGCCGATCAACATGGCGCCATGGCGGTGTCGCAACCGATGCATCTGGTGAGTATCGAGCCGGCTTATGCGCGTGGTGTGCTGCTGGTTGCACCGGTCATGCAGCGCAACAGTCAGGGCCACAGCGCCATGAAGCCCTTCGGTTATGTCATGGCGGTGATCAGCATGCGCCAGTTGCTGGCGGATGGACTGCCGGAAGCGGGCCGCGACTATCTCTCGGTGCGCATCCTCGATTTGTCGATCGACGAGCAGCACGAGGTGCTGTTCGAGTCGCCCAACCCGCCGGCCATCAGCGACCTGTCGTCCACGCGCCTGTTGCGCATGGCCGACCATGACTATCAAGTCGATATCCAGCCCAGCGCCGCGTTCGTCAAGGCCAACCATTCCTCCGTCACCAGTGTGGTGGTGTTGGGTGGGTTGCTCAGCGTGATGCTCAGTGCCTTGCTGTATGTGTTGGTCAGCCAGCGGCAGCGGGCGTTGAAACTGGTCGAGCAACGCACCCAGGAACTGCGCGACCGAGAGCAGGAACTGCGTGGCACCCATGGTCAGTTGCGTGGCGTGCTGAATGCCGCCACCCAGGTCGCGATCATCGCCACCGACCTGCGCGGCGTCATCAGCACTTTCAATGCGGGTGCCGAGCAGATGCTTGGCTACTCCAGCGCCGAGGTGGTGGGGCATATGACCCTGGAGAGTCTGCACCTGCCCCGGGAACTGGTTGCTCGCTCGGCCGAGTTGAGTGCGCGCTATGGCAAACCGGTGCCGACCTGCCAGGCGATGCTGGTCGAAGGCGACGCGCAGGGCGACCATGAGGCACGGGAATGGACGCTGGTGCGCGGCGATGGCAGCCATTTGATGGTCAACATGCTCGCCACGCCGATGCTCGATGAACAAGGCCTGTGGGTCGGGCACCTGGCGGTGTGCATCGACATCACCGAACGCAAACGGGTCCATGAGGCGCTCGCGGCGCGGGATCTGTTGTTGAAGAAACTCAGCGCCCACGTCCCCGGCGGGATCTACCAATTCAAGATGGAGTTCGACGGGCGTTTCAGCGTGATCTATGCCAGCGACGGCATTCGCGAGATCTACGAGCTCGAACCCGACGTGCTGCTGCTCAATGCCGAAGCGATCTTCACCCGGATTCACCCCAAGGACACCACCCGTGTCCGCGCCTCGATCCGGGCCTCGGCCGACACCCTCAGCCCCTGGCGCGAGGAGTACCGCGTGCAATTGCCACAACGGGGTCTGCGTTGGGTACGTGGCGAGGCCACGCCGGAGGAACTGCCCGGTGGCGGTGTGCTGTGGCACGGCTACATCTCGGACATTTCCGATATGAAGCGGGTGGAAGAAGAGTTGCGCGCGCTGTCGGTCACCGACTCGCTGACCGGTATTCACAACCGGCGTTATTTCCAGGAACGCCTGACCACCGAAATGGCCCGGGTCGAGCGCGGCGGTGGGGATCTGTCGGTGATCATGCTCGATATCGACCATTTCAAGCGCATCAATGACCTGCATGGCCATGCCGTCGGTGATCGGGTGTTGCAGGCCGTGTGCCAACGGATCGGCCACCGGCTGCGTCGCACCGATGTGTTCTGCCGCCTGGGCGGAGAGGAGTTCATGGTGTTGTGCCCGGATAGCGGCGGCGAACATGCCTATATGTTGGCCCAGCAATTGTGGCAAGGCTTGCGCAGCTCACCGATTGAAGGTGTCGGTACGGTCACCGCCAGTTTCGGGATTGCCAGTTGGCGGGTCGGGGAGGGCGCCGATGCCTTGCTGTTGCGCGCGGATTCGGGGGTCTATGCGGCGAAGCAGGCGGGAAGGGATAGGGTTGAGGGGGAGATGAATTAATCTGCGGTGAGCTGAAAAGATCGCAGCCTTCGGCAGCTCCTACAAGGTTATGTGTATACCTGTAGGAGCTGCCGAAGGCTGCGATCTTTTGATTTGCCGGGTTACAACACCGAAGCCGTTTGTGGCACTTTCGGTTGGCGGTACAGGTCCAGCAGCACCTGATCGAGCACCGAAGATGCGCCGAACGGAGCCTTGTCGTTGAGGATCGCCACCACCGCCCAGGTGTTGCCATTGACGTCGCGACTGAAACCGGCAATCGCCCGCACGGTGTTCAGGGTGCCGGTCTTGACGTGGGCTTCACCGCGCATGGCAGTGGTCTTCAGGCGTTTGCGCATGGTGCCGTCGGTGCCGGCAATCGGCATCGAACTGATGTATTCGGCGGAATACGGGCTGTGCCAGGCCGCTTCGAGCATCGAGGCCATTTCCCGGGCGCTGACACGCTCGGCACGGGACAGGCCGGAGCCGTTCTCCATCACCAGGTGCGGCGCGGTGATGCCCTTTTTCGCCAGCCACTGACGCACGACACGCTGGGCGGCCTTGGCGTCGTCACCATCGGCATCGGTACGGAAGCGTTGGCCGAGGCTCAGGAACAACTGCTGGGCCATGGTGTTGTTACTGTACTTGTTGATGTCGCGGATGATTTCCGCCAGGTCCGGCGAGAACGCCCGGGCCAGGACCTTGGCGTCTTTCGGGGTTGGCGCCAGCACATCCCTGCCCTGAATGCTGCCACCCAGCTCTTTCCAGATCGCGCGGACGGCGCCGGCGGTGTAGGTCGCGTGGTCGAGCAGCGACAGGTAAGTCTGCGAGCTGCAGCCTTCACCCAGTTGACCGCCGACCGTCACGGTCACACTGCCGTCGGCCTGTGCCACCGGGTTGTAACGCACGCCACCGGTGCATTGCCTGGAGTTGAGGGCCTTGACCTGGTTGTCGATGCGGATGCTCGCAATCGGCGGTTCCACCGAGACCAGCACCTTGCCCGAGTCATTGCGTGCGACGAAGCGCAGCGCCTTGAGGTTGACCAGCAGCGAGTCGGGTTTGACCAGGAACGGCTTGTTCTCGTCGTTGCCGTCGTCATTGAACTCCGGCAGTTGCGGTTGTACGAAGAAGGTTTTATCCAGCACCAGGTCGCCGGTGACCTGGGTGACGCCGTTGGCACGCAGGTCGCGCATCAGCAGCCAGAGTTTTTCCATGTTCAGCTTCGGATCGCCGCCACCCTTGAGGTAGAGGTTGCCGTTGAGAATGCCGCCGCTCAAGGTGCCGTCGGTGTAGAACTCGGTTTTCCACTGGTGGTTCGGGCCGAGCATTTCCAGCGCCGCGTAGGTGGTGACCAGTTTCATGGTCGACGCCGGGTTGACCGACACGTCGGCGTTGAACACCGTCGGGGTGCCGGGGCCGGTGAGCGGGATCATTACCAGCGACAGGGCGTTGTCCTGCAACTTGCTGGCTTTCAGGGCTTTTTCAACGTTGGGCGACAACGCGGTATTGACGGGAGCGGCGCAAACGGGAAGGGCCAGGGGGAGAAGAAAACCGGCCAACAGCAATGGACGCAAAGATTTGATCATCTGAAATAAAACCCTACAGCCGAGGGGAAAAAAGATGAGGGCATGGAGATAAATTCCCTCAATGGTCATGAAAGTGTCGGCATTATGCCCCAAGGTGTCACAGCTTGTGCCGTGCGCAGGCATTCTGATCGGCTATTTTTTTACCGACGGTAGGCGTGGTGGCCCAGAGAGTCAGGCAATCGGCGGCTTAAACTGCTAAAGTGCCGCCCGTTATTACTTAAGAGGATTGTTCCAATGGCGACTAACCGTTCCCAGCGTCTGCGCAAAAAACTGTGCGTCGATGAATTTCAAGAGCTGGGTTTCGAACTGAACCTGGATTTCAAAGAAGATTTGGCTGATGAAGCCATTGATGCTTTCCTCGACGCGTTCCTCAAAGAAGCCATGGAAGCCAACGGTCTGGGTTATGTTGGCGGCGACGACTACGGTCTGGTTTGCCTGCAGAAGCGTGGCTCGGTCAGCGCTGAACAGCGCGCTGCCGTTGAAGCCTGGCTCAAAGGCCGCACCGAGCTGACCAGCGTTGAAGTCAGCCCGCTGCTGGACGTCTGGTACCCGGAAAAGCCGATCAATCCGGTAGCTTGATGTTCCAGTAAAAACGGCGACCCAAGGGTCGCCGTTTTTTTTGGCCCGGTTTTGTGTATTTCAGGCCTTGCGCCAGTTCAGAATCACCAGCGTCACCACCCCGGCGACAATCCCCCAGAACGCCGAGCCGATGGAAAACAGCGTCAGCCCCGATGCCGTGACCATGAAGGTGATCAGCGCCGCTTCACGTTCCTTCACTTCGCTCATGGCGATGCTCAAGCCGTTGATAATCGAGCCGAACAGCGCCAGCGCCGCAATCGACAACACCAGTTCCTTGGGCAGCGCGGCAAACAACGCCGCGAGCGTCGCACCGAACACGCCGGCGATCCCGTAGAAAATCCCGCACCAGACCGCAGCGGTATAGCGCTTGTTGCGATCCTCATGGGCGTGCGGTCCGGTGCAGATCGCTGCGCTGATCGCCGCGAGGTTGATCCCGTGGGAGCCGAACGGTGCCAGCAGCAAACTGGCGATGCCGGTGGTGGTGATCAGAGGCGAGGCGGGCACCGTGTAACCATCGGCGCGCAATACGGCGATACCGGGCATGTTTTGTGAAGTCATGGCGACGACAAACAGCGGGATGCCGATGCTGATGGTTGCCGCCAGGGAGAAGTGCGGCGTGGTCCAGACCGGCGTGGCCACTTCCAGGTGGAAATCGCTGAAGTCCAGCAGCCCCATGAAGCCTGACAATGCCGTGCCGATCAGCAATGCCGCCAGCACCGCATAGCGCGGCGACAGGCGCTTGACCACCAGATAAGTGACGAACATCCCCAGTACCAGGGCGGTGCGGTGTTGTGCCGCGACGAAAATCTCGCTGCCGATCTTGAACAAAATCCCCGCCAGCAGGGCGGCGGCCAGGGAGGCCGGAATCTTTTTCACCAGTCGTTCGAAGCTGCCGGTCATCCCGCAAATCGTCACCAGCACCGCGCAGGTGATGTAGGCGCCAATGGCCTCGCCGTAAGACACGCCGCCGAGACTGGTGATCAGCAGTGCGGCGCCGGGGGTCGACCAGGCAATGGTGATCGGCGTGCGATAGCGCAGTGACAGGCCGATGGAGCACACCGCCATGCCGATCGAGATGGCCCAGATCCACGAAGAAATCTGCCCGCTGCTGAGGCCCGCGGCTTGCCCGGCCTGGAACATCAGCACCAGGGAGCTGGTGTAGCCGGTCATCATGGCGATGAAGCCGGCGACGATGGCCGAGGGCGAGGTGTCGGCCAGCGGGCGGATTTGCGTGTGGGTGGCGTCGTTCATGACGGTGGTGTTCCTTTTACAGATGAAGATGTCCGCAGCAACGCTGCACTCTGTGGGAGCGGGCTTGCTCGCGAAGAGGACGTGTCAGTCAATATTGATTTAGCTGACAGACCGCATTCGCGAGCAAGCCCGCTCCCACAGGAATTACGTTACGAAGGCGGATTCTGCGAACAAGCCTAAACTCAAAAGTAATAAGGCGTTGCGATACAGCCGAGGCAACATTCAGCCGTACAGTCGTGTTGCCACCTTCCATTGTGTACAATCGCAGTGTTTTTTACGCGATACTTGCCAGCGACCCACTGTGCCGTATTACAGTCGCGGTCAATTCGCCGCAGTTCTTCCGACTCGAGTGCCCATGAACGAACAGTTGCAACCCCTAAAGAAACAACCGCGAGCAGGCAAAGCCGGCCGCAGCGGTACCCAGGACGATATTGTCTACGCGCATATCTTCGAGGCCATCCTCGAACAGCGTCTGGCGCCCGGCACCAAGTTGAGCGAAGAAGCGCTGGGGGAAATTTTCGGGGTCAGCCGCACCATCATTCGCCGTGCCTTGTCGCGCCTGGCCCATGAAGGCGTGGTGCTGCTTCGTCCGAATCGTGGCGCCGTGGTCGCCAGCCCGAGCGTCGAAGAAGCCCGCCAGGTGTTCATGGCCCGCCGTCTGGTGGAGCGAGCGATCACTGAGCTGGCCGTTCAGCACGCGACCGCCGAGCAGATTGCCGAATTGCGCCAGATGGTCAACGACGAACGCGACAGCTTCTCCCGTGGCGATCGTGGCGCCGGCATCCGCCTGTCGGGTGAATTCCACCTGAAACTGGCCGAAGCTGCGAAAAACGCGCCGCTGATCAGTTTCCAGCGCAGCCTGGTGTCCCAGACGTCGCTGATCATTGCCCAGTACGAAAGCGGCAACCGTTCCCATTGCTCCTACGACGAGCACACCCAGTTGATCGACGCCATCGAAAAGCGCGACGCTGAACTGGCGGTGAACCTGATGATGCATCATATGGATCACATCGACAGCAAGCTCAACCTCGACGAGGAAAGTGCTTCGGATGATCTGCATGCGGTGTTCTCGCATTTGTTGCAGACCAAGAAGCCGGGGCGATCGACCGCGAAGCTCTGATAGAAAAAGATCGCAGCCTTCGGCAGCTCCTACAAGGGTGTGCGTACACCTGTAGGAGCTGCCGAAGGCTGCGATCTTTTTTCAGGCAATAAAAATCCCCCGGGCTGAAAAGCGCCGGGGGATTTTTTTATGCCCGCAAAAAAACTAGCGCTGATGCACCAGATTTCCCGCCGCATACGTCTGCTGAACAGTCCGGTCATCCCCCAGGGTCATCAACACAAACAACGTTTCGGCGATGTTGTTGGCCTGCTTCAGGCGATAGCTCAGCAGTGGCGTGGCGTGGTAGTCCAGCACCAGGAAGTCGGCGTCGGTGCCCGGTTGCAGGGTACCGATCCTGTCTTCCAGGCGCAGTGCGCGGGCGCCGCCGAGGGTGGCCAGGTACAGCGACTTGAACGGGCTCAGGCGTGCACCTTGCAGTTGCATCACTTTGTAGGCTTCGTTGAGGGTTTGCAGCAGCGAGAAACTGGTGCCGCCGCCCACATCGGTACCGATGCCGACATTGAGCTTGTGCTTCTCGGCCATCGGCAGGTTGAACAGGCCGCTGCCGAGGAAGAAGTTCGAGGTCGGGCAGAACGAGATGGCCGAGCCGGTTTCCGCCAGTCGCGCGCACTCGTCATCGCACAGGTGCACGCCGTGGGCGAACACCGAGCGCTCGCCGAGCAACTGGTAGTGGTCGTAGACGTCCAGGTAGCCCTTGCGCTCCGGGAACAGCTCCTTGACCCACTCGATTTCCTTGAGGTTTTCGCTGATGTGGGTCTGCATGTACAGATCCGGGTATTCGGTCAGTAACTGGCCGGCCAGGGTCAGCTGTTCCGGGGTGCTGGTCGGTGCGAAGCGTGGGGTGACCGCGTAGTGCAGGCGACCCTTGCCGTGCCAGCGTTCGATCAGCGCCTTGCTTTCGACGTAGCTGGATTCGGCGGTGTCGGTCAGGTAGTCCGGGGCGTTGCGGTCCATCATCACCTTGCCGGCGATCATCCGCAGGTCGAGCTGTTCGGCGGCTTCGAAGAACGAGTTCACCGATTGCGGGTGCACGCTGCCGAATACCAGCGCAGTGGTGGTGCCGTTGCGCAGCAGTTCCTTGATGAAAATGTCCGCGACCTGATCGGCGTGGGCCTTGTCGGCGAACTGGCTTTCGCACGGGAAGGTGTAGGTGTTGAGCCAGTCCAGCAATTGCTCGCCGTAGGCGCCGACCATGCCGGTTTGCGGCAGGTGGATGTGGGTGTCGATGAAGCCGGGGGTGATCAGTGCGTCCTGGTAGTGGGTGATTTCGACGTCAGCCGCCAGGGTCGGCAGCAATTCGCTGGCGTGGCCCAGGGTGCTGATCTGGCCGTTATCCACAACCAGCAAGCCGTCTTCGAAATACTCGTAGGAGGCTTCGATGCCCACGACGGCTGGGTCGGCGATGCTGTGCAGGATGGCGGCGCGGTAAGCTTTGCGAGTCAAAGGCATGTGAGTTCTCAATTGGAGGCTTGACTGCGGCGTGACGCAGGCAGCAGTTTGGCAATCGATCCGGCGCTGGCGGTGTGCTGACCGAAGTTCGCGTTATAGGTGGCGATGATTTCGCCGGCGATGGAGATGGCGATTTCCACAGGCAGCTTGCCTTTGACTTCGCCGATGCCCATCGGGCAGCGCATGCGTTGCACGACGCTGTTGTCGAAACCGCGGTCGCGCAGGCGATGTTCGAACTTCACCCGTTTGGTCTTCGAACCGATCAGGCCGAAGTAGGCGAAGTCGTTGCGCTTGAGGATCGCGGCGGTCAGTTCGAGGTCGAGCTGGTGGTTGTGGGTCATCACGATGCAGTAGCTGCCGGCCGGCAGGTCATCGATTTCATCCACCGGTTCTTCGCTGACGATCTTGCGCACGCCATGGGGGATCTGCTCGGGGAACTCATCTTCCCGCGAATCGATCCAGCGAACCCGGCAGGGCAGGCTGGCCAACAGTGGCACCAGGGCGCGGCCAACGTGGCCGGCACCGAACACGGCGATCTGCGCTTGAACCTGGCCCATCGGTTCGAACAGCAAAACGGTTGCACCACCGCAGCATTGGCCAAGGCTGGCACCGAGGCTGAAACGCTCCAGATGGGTGTCCTGCTTGCCGCTGGCGAGCATCTCGCGGGCGATCTTCATGGCCTTGTATTCCAGGTGCCCGCCACCGATGGTGTCGAAGCTCTGGTTCGCACTGATGACCATCTTCGAGCCAGCGTTGCGCGGCGTCGAGCCGAGCTCTTCGATGATGGTGACCAGCACGCAGGGCTCACCCCGGTTTTGCAGGTCGGCGAGGGCGTCGATCCAGTTGTACATGTTCACCTCGACATCTGTGTGTCTGTTAGTCCGCCATCGCGAGCAAGCTCGCTCCCACATTGGATTTGTACAGGTCCATCAGTCAGCACATAACCCTGTGGGAGCGAGCTTGCTCGCGATAGCCGCACCTCGGTCTTAGAGCGAAGCCATCTCGGTCTCAGCCCCGACAGCTTTTGCCGCCTTCAACTGGCGCATCTGCTCACAGCCCCACAACACTCGCTCCGGGGTTGCCGGGGCGTCGATTTTCGGTTGATGTCTGTAATCGCCCAGGCTCGCCACGGCGTCCTTGATCGCACACCACGAGGCGATACCGAGCATGAACGGCGGCTCGCCCACGGCCTTGGAGTGGAACACCGTGTCTTCCGGGTTCTTGCGGTTCTCTACCAGCTTGACCCGCAGGTCCAGCGGCATGTCCGCCACGGCCGGGATCTTGTAGCTGGCCGGGCCGTTGGTCATCAGCTTGCCCTTGTTGTTCCACACCAGCTCTTCCATGGTCAGCCAGCCCATGCCCTGGATGAAACCGCCCTCGACCTGGCCGATGTCGATGGCCGGGTTCAGCGAGGCGCCGACGTCGTGGAGGATGTCGGTGCGCAGCATCTTGTATTCGCCGGTCAGGGTGTCGACCAGCACTTCGCAGCACGCGGCGCCGAAGGCGTAGTAGTAGAACGGCCGACCACGGGCCTGGCTGCGGTCGTAGTAGATTTTCGGGGTCTTGTAGAAGCCGGTGCTCGACAGCGACACCTGGGCAAAGTACGCCTGCTGGATCAGTGCTTCGAAGGTCAGGATGTGATCGCGGACCCGTACGTGGCCGTTGTGGAATTCCACGTCTTCTTCGCTGACCTTGTACTGGCGCGCCGCGAATTCCACCAGCCGTTGCTTGATGGTTTCGGCAGCGTTCTGCGCGGCCTTGCCGTTCAGGTCGGCACCGCTGGAAGCAGCGGTTGGCGAAGTGTTCGGCACTTTGTCAGTGTTGGTCGCGGTGATCTGCACGCGGTCCATTTCCACCTGGAACACTTCGGCCACGACCTGCGCGACCTTGGTGTTCAGGCCCTGGCCCATTTCGGTGCCGCCGTGGTTGAGGTGGATGCTGCCGTCGGTGTAGACGTGCACCAGGGCACCGGCCTGGTTGAGGAAGCTGGCGGTGAAGGAAATACCGAATTTCACCGGGGTCAGCGCCAGGCCTTTTTTCAGGATCGGGCTGTTGGCGTTGTAGCGACGAATCGCTTCGCGACGCTCGGCGTACTGGCTGCTTTCTTCGAGTTCGGCGGTCATCTCTTCGAGCATGTTGTGCTCGACGGTCTGGTAGTAGTGGGTGACGTTGCGCTCGGTCTTGCCGTAGTAGTTGGCCTTGCGCACGGCCAAAGGATCCAGGGCCAGATGGCGAGAAATGGCGTCCATCACTTCTTCGATGGCGACCATGCCTTGCGGGCCGCCGAAACCACGGTAGGCAGTATTCGACGCGGTGTTGGTCTTGCAGCGGTGACCGTTGATGGTCGCATCGCCCAGGTAGTACGAGTTGTCCGAGTGGAACATCGCCCGGTCGACGATCGACGCCGACAGGTCAGGCGAGCAACCGCAGTTGCCGGCCAGCTCCAGGTTGATGCCGTGCAGGCGGCCGGTGCTGTCGAAGCCGACGTCGTACTCGACATAGAACGGGTGACGCTTGCCGGTCATCAGCATGTCTTCGACCCGTGGCAGGCGCATCTTGGTCGGCTGGCCGGTGAGGTGCGCGATCACCGCGCACAGGCACGCCGGGCTGGCCGCCTGGGTTTCCTTGCCGCCGAAACCGCCGCCCATGCGACGCATGTCGACGACGATCTTGTTCATCGACACGTCCAGCACTTCGGCCACCAGCTTCTGCACTTCGGTGGGGTTTTGCGTGGAGCAGTAGACGATCATGCCGCCGTCTTCGGTCGGCATCACCGAAGAGATCTGGGTTTCCAGGTAGAAGTGCTCCTGGCCGCCGATGTGCAGCGTGCCCTGGATGCGATGTTCGGCAGTGGCCAGCGCCGTGGCCGAATCGCCGCGTTGATGGGTGTGGCTGTCGAGTACGAAGTGGCGCTTGCGCAGGGCTTCGACCACGTCCAGCACAGGTTCCAGGTCTTCGTATTCGATGATCGCGGCCATGGCCGCCTTGCGCGCGGTTTCCAGATCTTTCGCCGCCACGGCGATCACCGGTTGACCAACGAACTGCACAGTGTCGATGGCCAGCAGCGGATCGCCCGGTAACAACGGGCCGATGTCTTTCAGGCCCGGTACGTCTTCGTGGGTGATGGCGATGCGCACGCCTTCGAAGGCGTAGCAGGGCGAGGTGTCGATGCTGATGATCCGGGCGTGGGCGCGGTCCGACATGCGCGCATAGACGTGCAACTGGTTCGCAAACTCCAGGCGGTCGTCGATGTATTGCGCCTCACCGGCCACATGCTTGGCGGCGCTGTCGTGCTTGACGCTGCGGCCGACACCGGTGGTCAGGTCCTTGGCGAACAGTTCAGCCAATTCGGCTTGGGTCTTCTCTACGGCGTGATGATTAGACATAAGCGGTCACCCGGGTCTCGATGTGCGGTGTTTGCAGTTCGATGAAGTATTTGCGCAGCAGGTTCTGCGCGCTGAGCAGGCGATATTCCTTGCTGGCGCGGAAGTCCGAGAGCGGCGTGAAGTCTTCGGCCAGGGCAGCGCAGGCGCGTTCGACAGTGGCGTTATTGAATGGCGAGCCGAGCAACGCGGCTTCGCAGGCAGCGGCGCGTTTCGGGATGGCCGCCATGCCGCCGAAGGCGACGCGGGCTTGAGCGACGATGCCGTTTTCCAGGCGAATGTTGAAGGCGGCGCAGACTGCCGAGATATCGTCGTCCAGGCGCTTGGAAACCTTGTAGGCGCGGAACAGTTTATCGACGCTGGCGCGGGGCACGATGATCTTCTCGATGAACTCGCTTTCCTGGCGCGCCGTGACGCGGTAATCGATGAAGTAATCTTCCAGCGCCAGGGTGCGGCGGGTCTCGCCTTTGCACAGCACGATCTGCGCGCCGAGGGCGATCAGCAGGGGCGGCGAGTCACCAATCGGCGAGGCGTTGCCGATGTTGCCGCCCAGGGTGCCCTGGTTGCGGATCTGCAAGGACGCGAAGCGGTGCAGCAATTCACCGAAGTCCGGGTACTCGGCGTTCAAGGCCTCGTAGCAATCGGACAGGGACGTGGCGGCGCCGATTTCCAGGCGATCGTCAAAACGGTCGATGCGCTTCATCTCGGCGACGTTGCCGACATAGATCATCACCGGCAGGGTGCGGTGGAACTGCGTGACTTCCAGCGCCAGGTCAGTGCCGCCGGCCAGCAGGCGGGCCTGTGGATAAGCGTCGTAGAGATCGGCCAGGTCGGCCACGGTCAGCGGCACCAGGCAGCGTTTGTCGCCGCTGTTGAGTTCGCCGATATCGGTCGGGGTAATGGCTTTGAGGCGTGCGATGGTGTCGGCCTCGCGGGCGTCGAACTGGTCCGGTTGCTTGGCGCAGCAGGACTGCTCGGCGGCTTCCAGGATCGGCCGGTAGCCGGTGCAACGGCAGAGGTTGCCGGCCAGTGCTTCGTGGGCCTTGGCATGATCCGGTGCATCGCTGTTCTTTTGCAGGGCAAACAGCGACATCACGAAGCCGGGGGTGCAGAAGCCGCATTGCGAGCCGTGGCACTCGACCATGGCTTTCTGCACGCTGTGCAGTTCACCCTTGTGCTTGAGGTCTTCGACGCTGATCAGTTGTTTGCCGTGCAGGGACGACACGAAGGTCAGGCACGAGTTGAGGCTGCGATAGCGAATGTGTTCGCGGCCGTCATCATCGGTCTGCAATTCGCCGACCACCACGGTGCAGGCGCCGCAGTCACCGCTGGCGCAGCCTTCTTTGGTGCCGGGCTTGCCGACATGGTCGCGCAGATAATTGAGCACGGTCAGGTTCGGGTCCAGGGCGTGCTCGCTACGGAGTTCCTGGTTTAGTAAAAACTGGATCACGGAAGGCCTCGCAGACTCATTATTGTTGTTAACCGATAGGAACTGAATTTAGCAGGTCTGACTTTTCGGTCAATGGTTTTCTGACTTAAAGGTCAGGAAATTACAATTTGTCGATCAACCACCTGTTCCTTAATTATTGTCGCTGGTTCGATAGCCTGCCTTTTTGCTTGAATTTGCTTGAATCGTGCCAAAAACCTCCGGGCAGGCACTCCGCCCTGACGCAGCAATTGCGCTACACTGCGCCGCTTGTACAGATCAAAGAGTTTGAAGGACAACCATGACGTTCAAGGCGCCGGACAGCCTCGCCGAGCAAATCGCTCACCACCTCGCCGAACGCATCATTCGCGGCGAAATGAAGCCCGGGGAGCGCATCCAGGAACAGAAGGTCACGCTGGCCCTCAATGTCAGTCGTGGTTCGGTCCGCGAGGCCTTGCTGATCCTCGAGCGTCGCCATTTGATCGCGATCCTGCCGCGACGCGGTGCCCACGTTACCGAGCTCACGCCACACAAGGTGCAGAGCCTGTGCACGCTGATGAGCGAGCTCTATATCCTGCTCGGCAACTCAGTGGCCAGCGGCTGGAAAACCCAGGCCGACATGGCGCCTTTCGTACAGATCCAGCAACGCCTGACGGCCAGCTACGAGCGTCAGGACATCCGCACGTTCGTCGACGACAGCTTCAATGTGATGCGCGCCGCGTACCCGTTCGCCAACAACCCGTACTTGCAGGAGACCGTCGAGAATCTGCAGCCGGCCATGAGCCGTGCGTATTTCCTCGCGCTGGACCTGCGCAAAGCGTCGATGAGCGAATTCCTCGAGCTGTTCGAACGCTTGCTCGCTGCTGTGCTGGCCCGTGACTTTGTGCAGATTCGTGAAGTGCTGACGGCTTACGCCCAGCGCAGTTGCGATCTGGTGATCTCAGCACTGACGGACGCCTGAGGGTGCGGCTCAAGTGCATCAAGCTGGCGGGGTTCAAGTCCTTCGTCGACCCGACCACGGTGAACTTCCCCAGTAACATGGCGGCGGTGGTCGGGCCCAATGGCTGCGGCAAGTCGAACATCATCGACGCCGTACGCTGGGTGATGGGCGAGAGTTCGGCGAAGAACCTGCGCGGCGAGTCGATGACCGACGTCATCTTCAACGGCTCCACCAGCCGCAAGCCGGTGAGCCAGGCGAGCATCGAACTGGTGTTCGACAACTCCGACGGCACCTTGCTCGGGGAGTACGCCGCCTACGCGGAAATCTCCATTCGCCGCAAAGTGACCCGCGACAGCCAGACCACTTATTACCTCAACGGCACCAAATGCCGGCGCCGCGACATCACCGACATCTTCCTCGGCACCGGGCTTGGCCCGCGCAGCTACTCGATCATCGAGCAGGGGATGATCTCCAAGCTGATCGAGTCCAAGCCCGAAGACCTGCGCAACTTCATCGAAGAAGCCGCGGGCATCTCCAAGTACAAGGAACGCCGGCGCGAGACGGAAAACCGCATCCGCCGCACCCACGAAAACCTCGAGCGCCTGACCGACCTGCGCGAAGAGCTTGAGCGGCAGCTCGAACGCTTGCACCGCCAGGCCGAGGCCGCCAAGAAGTATCAGGAATTCAAGGGTGAGGAGCGTCAGCTCAAGGCCCAGCTGTCGGCCCTGCGCTGGCAGGCGCTGAATGATCAGGTCGGCCAGCGTGAAGCGATCATCGGCAACCAGGAAGTTTCTTTCGAAGCCCTTGTGGCCGAACAGCGCAATGCCGATGCGAGCATCGAGCGCCTGCGTGACGGGCACCACGACCTCTCGGAGCGCTTCAACCTGGTGCAGGGGCGCTTTTACTCGGTCGGCGGCGACATCGCCCGGGTCGAGCAGAGCATCCAGCACGGTCAGCAGCGTTTGCGCCAGTTGCAGGATGACCTGAAAGAGGCCGAGCGCGCGCGCCTGGAAACCGAATCGCACCTGGGTCACGACCGCACGTTGCTGCTGACCCTCGGCGAAGAGCTGGACATGCTCACCCCGGAGCAGGAAGTCACCAGCGCCGCCGCCGAAGAGGCCGCCGCCGCGCTGGAAGAGTCCGAAACCACCATGCACGGCTGGCAGGAGCAGTGGGATACGTTCAACCTCACCGCCGCCGAGCCGCGCCGTCAGGCCGAAGTGCAGCAGTCGCGGATCCAGCAGCTGGAAACCAGCCTCGAGCGCCTGGCCGACCGCCAGAAGCGTTTAGGCGAAGAGCGCGCCTTGCTCTCGGCGGACCCGGAAGACGCGGCGATCATGGCGCTCAGCGAGCAGCTCGCCGAATCCGAAGCGACCCTTGAGGATTTGCAGACCAGCGAAGAAGCCCAGGTCGAAAAGCTCGAGCAGTTACGTCAGGAGTTGCAGCAGGCGCTGACCGCGCAGCAGCAGGCACAAGGCGATTTACAGCGCCTCAACGGTCGGCTGGCCTCCCTCGAAGCCTTGCAGCAAGCCGCGCTCGATCCGGGCACCGGCACCGCCGAATGGCTGCGCGAGCAGAATCTTGCGAATCGCCCGCGCCTGGCCGAAGGCCTGAAGGTTGAGGCCGGTTGGGAGCTGGCGGTGGAAACCGTGCTCGGCGCCGACCTGCAAGCGGTGCTGGTGGATGATTTCAACGATTTCGATCTGTCGGGCTTTGCCCAGGGCGATCTGCGTTTGCTCAGCCCGGCCAGCGATGGCGTCCGGATGCCGGGCAGCTTGCTGGACAAAGTCGAGGCGCAACTCGATCTGTCGCCATGGCTGGGGCAGGTCAAGCCGGTCGACAGTCTGGAACAGGCCTTGGCCTTGCGGGGGCAATTGGCTGCCGGGCAGAGCCTGATCAGTCGTGACGGTTACTGGGTCGGACGGCATTTTCTGCGGGTGCGTCGGGCCAGTGAGGCGGAAAGCGGCGTGCTCGCCCGGGGGCAGGAAATCCAGCAACTGGGCCTTGAGCGTGAAGAGCGCGAAGCCGCTGTCGAAACCCTGGAAACCCGACTGCAGAATCTCAGGGCGCAGCAGCGTCAGCAGGAAAACGGTCGCGAACATTTGCGCCGTTTGCTGCAGGACGAAGCGCGTCAGCAAGGTGAATTGAAGGCGCAATTGTCCGCCGGCAAAGCCAAGGCCGAACAATTGACCCTGCGCCGTACCCGTCTCGACGAAGAGCTTGTCGAACTCGATGAGCAGCGCGCGCTGGAACACGAAAACATCGGTGAGGCGCGCCTGCAATTGCAGGAAGCCCTCGACAGCATGGCGCAGGACACCGAGCAGCGTGAGTTGCTGCTGGCCCAGCGCGACAGCCTGCGCGAGCGCCTGGATCGTGTGCGTCAGGAAGCGCGGCAGCACAAGGATCACGCCCACCAGCTGGCGGTGCGCCTGGGTTCGCTCAAGGCGCAGCATGATTCGACACGCCAGGCGCTGGAGCGTCTGGAGATGCAGTCCGAACGCCTGACTGAAAAGCGCGAGCAACTGAGCCTCAATCTGGAGGAGGGCGAAGCACCGCTGGAAGAGCTGCGCCTGAAGCTCGAGGAGTTGCTCGACAAGCGCATGACCGTCGACGAAGAACTCAAGACCGCGCAGATCGCCCTTGAAGACGCCGACCGCGAATTGCGCGACGCCGAGAAGCGCCGTAGCCAGGCTGAACAGCAATCGCAGTTGATTCGCAGCCAGCTCGAAACCCAGCGCATGGAATGGCAAGCCCTGACCGTGCGCCGCAAGACCTTGCAGGACCAATTGCTGGAAGACGGCTACGATCTCCACGGCGTACTCGCGACCTTGACGGCCGAGGCCAGCGAGAAGGATGCCGAGGAAGAGCTCGAGCGCATCGCCGCCAGGATCCAGCGTCTGGGCGCGATCAACCTGGCGGCCATCGATGAGTACCAGCAACAGTCGGAACGTAAACGTTATCTGGATGCCCAGAACGACGATCTGGTGGAAGCCCTTGAAACCCTTGAGAACGTGATTCGCAAGATCGACAAGGAAACCCGCAACCGTTTCAAGGATACCTTTGATCAGATCAATGGCGGTTTACAGGCGCTTTTCCCAAAAGTTTTCGGTGGCGGCCGCGCATATTTGGAACTGACGGGCGAAGATTTACTCGATACAGGGGTAACAATCATGGCGCAGCCGCCCGGAAAGAAGAACAGCACCATCCATTTGCTCTCCGGCGGCGAAAAAGCCCTGACCGCATTGGCCCTGGTTTTTGCGATCTTCAAATTGAACCCGGCGCCGTTCTGCATGCTCGATGAGGTTGACGCGCCACTGGATGACGCTAACGTTGGACGCTACGCGCGATTGGTAAAAGAGATGTCACAGACAGTGCAGTTCATCTATATCACCCACAACAAGATCGCCATGGAAATGGCCGAGCAACTGATGGGGGTGACGATGCACGAACCCGGTTGTTCACGCCTGGTGGCGGTGGATGTCGAGGAGGCGATGGCGATGGTGGACGCCTGAGTCGTAGTTGTAGGAAAGAGGCTTTACGGTGTGTAGGACTCTTTTCCTGGCTTCGACTTGCTGGCCAATCGACATATTCGCGTCAGCCAAGGCGGTAGACGGTGTAAAGTTGCCTTTGGTCGTGCTAGTTTAATGTCAATTTTTCGTATGCGTGGGCAAAACGCCTGTCAGAACATAGAGTTGGCGCCACGTTTTAAAGCGGTTTGCAGGTTGTAAACCCCTTATTTTTCAGCATTTTTTATAGAGGCACGGGATTACATGGAAATCGGTCTGCGCGAGTGGCTGATCGTCATCGGCATTATTGTCATTGCCGGTATTCTTTTCGATGGCTGGCGCCGTATGCGCGGCGGCAAGGGAAAACTGAAGTTCCGTCTTGATCGAAATCTGTCCAATCTGCCGGACGAGGACAGCAGCGCCGAGTTGCTGGGCCCGCCGCGCGTGCTGGATGCACATAAAGAGCCGCAACTGGATGAGCAGGACCTGCCTTCGGTGAGCATGCCGGCCCGCGAGCCTCGCGAGTCGGGCTCCAAGCGCGGCAAGCGTGGCCACAGCGAGCCTTCCCAGGGCGACATGAACCTCAGCCTGGATCTGGACGGTGGCCCGAGCTTCAGCAGCCGCGACGACGATTTCCCGGACGACACCAAGTCCGCGCCAGCGGTCAACGACAAGGATCAGCCGCAAGCCGAAGAAGTGCTGGTGATCAGCGTGATCTGCCGCGACGCTGCCGGCTTCAAGGGCCCGGCGCTGTTGCAGAACATTCTGGAGAGCGGGTTGCGTTTCGGCGAGATGGACATTTTCCATCGTCACGAAAGCATGGCCGGTAACGGTGAAGTGCTGTTCTCCATGGCCAACGCGGTCAAGCCCGGCGTATTCGACCTGGACGACATCGACCACTTCAGCACCCCGGCAGTGAGCTTCTTCCTCGGTCTGCCAGGCCCTCGCCATCCGAAGCAAGCCTTCGACGTGATGGTGGCAGCGGCACGTAAATTGTCCCAGGAACTCAACGGCGAACTGAAGGACGACCAGCGCAGCGTACTGACCGCCCAGACGATCGAGCATTACCGTCAGCGCATTGTCGAATTCGAACGCCGCGCCCTGACCCAGAAACGTTGATTGAAATGGTTATTCCCGCGCGGTGCGCGGGATGATCGGCAAAACAGATTGAGCAGCCTCGGCTGCTCTTTTGCTTTATGAGAGAACACCCATGACCGCCGCCAAGAACCGTATTTTAGAGCTGCGCGCTGAGCTGGATCAGCACAACTATCGTTACCACGTGCTCGACGAGCCGAGCATTCCGGACGCCGAATACGACCGTTTGTTCAACGAGCTCAAGGCGCTGGAAGCGGCCAATACCGAACTGATCACCAGCGACTCGCCAACCCAGCGAGTGGGCAGCGCCGCGCTGTCGGCGTTTACCCAGGTGCGTCACGAAGTACCGATGCTCAGCCTCGGCAACGCCTTCGAAGAAACCGACATGCGCGAGTTCGATCGCCGGGTGACCGAAGGCCTGGACCTGCCGGCCGGCGATCTGTTCGGTGGCGGCGCAACCGTCGAGTACAGCTGCGAGCCCAAGCTCGATGGCCTGGCCGTCAGCCTGCTGTATCAGGATGGCATCCTGGTGCGCGGCGCCACCCGTGGCGACGGCACCACCGGCGAAGACATCAGCGTCAACGTGCGCACCGTACGCAACATCCCGCTCAAGCTGCACGGTACTGGCTGGCCGGCGACCCTGGAAGTGCGCGGCGAAGTGTTTATGTCCAAGGCCGGTTTCGAGCGGCTCAACGCCACGCAACTGGAAGTCGGCGGCAAGACCTTCGCCAACCCGCGTAACGCGGCGGCAGGCAGTTTGCGCCAGCTGGATTCGAAGATCACCGCCAATCGCCCGCTGGAGTTCTGCTGCTACGGCATTGGCCAGGTGTCGGCGGACATTGCCGATACGCACATCGGCAATTTGCAGCAGCTCCAGGCCTGGGGCATGCCGATCAGTCATGAGTTGAAGCTGGCGCACGGTATCGCCGAGTGCCTGGATTACTACCGCGACATCGGTGAGCGTCGCAGCGCGCTGCCGTATGAAATCGACGGCGTGGTGTTCAAGGTCAACAGCATTGCCTCCCAGCGCGAACTGGGCTTTCGCGCCCGTGAGCCGCGCTGGGCCATCGCCCATAAATTCCCGGCGATGGAAGAACTCACCGAACTGCTCGATGTGGAATTCCAGGTCGGCCGCACTGGGGCGGTGACGCCGGTGGCGCGTCTGAAACCGGTCAAGGTCGCTGGTGTCACGGTGGCCAACGCCACACTGCATAACATGGACGAAGTCGCGCGCCTGGGCCTGATGATCGGCGACACGGTGATCATCCGCCGCGCCGGTGACGTGATTCCGCAGGTGGTGCAAGTGGTCATGGAGCGCCGTCCGGAAAACGCCCGGCCGGTGCAGATTCCGGAACAGTGCCCGGTGTGCGGTTCCCATGTCGAGCGCACGCAACTGATCAAACGCAGCAAGGGTCGCGAGACGGTCAGCGAAGGTGCGGTATATCGCTGCGTCGGTCGTCTGGCCTGCGGTGCGCAGCTCAAGCAGGCGATCATCCATTTCGTTTCCCGTCGCGCCATGGACATCGAAGGCCTGGGTGAGAAGAGCGTCGAGCAACTGGTCGACGAAGGCCTGGTCAGCTCGCCGGCCGATCTGTACGCCCTGACCTTTGAGCAGATCGTCGATCTGGAAGGCTTTGCCGAACTGTCGAGCAAGAACCTGCTCGGCGCCATCGAAGACAGCAAGAAGCCGGGCCTGGCGCGGTTCATTTACGCCCTCGGGATTCCCGATGTCGGCGAAGAGACGGCCAAGGTCCTGGCGCGCTCCCTGGGTTCGCTGGAGCGGGTGCAGCAGGCCTTGCCGCAGGTACTGACGTACTTGCCGGATGTTGGCCTGGAAGTCGCGCACGAGATCCACAGCTTCTTCGAGGACGCGCATAACCGGCAGGTGATCGCTGATTTGCTCAAGCATGGCCTGCAGATTCAGGATCAGGGCGAGTTGGGTGCCGAGTTTTCGGCGAGCACCACCCTGGGCGGTTTCCTCGACAAGCTGCATATCCCCCTGGTCGGGCCGGGCGGGGCGCAGAAACTGGCGGACAAGTTCGGTTCGTTGCAGGCGGTGATTGGCGCGGATTGGCTGGATATGCGCCAGGCGCTGCCGGAGAAACAGGCCAATTCGGTGCGCGAGTTTTTTGCGGTCGAGGACAATCGCCAGCTGGCCGAAGCGGCGGAGAAGCAACTTGCCGATTTCGGCATGCATTGGCAGAGCGAGAAGAAAGTCGTCGAAGGTTTGCCGCTGGCCGGGCAGACCTGGGTGCTGACCGGCTCGCTGGAGCTGATGAGCCGCGATATCGCCAAGGACAAACTCGAAAGCCTCGGCGCCAAGGTCGCCGGCTCGGTGTCGGCCAAAACCCATTGCGTGGTGGCAGGGCCGGGTGCCGGTTCGAAGTTGACCAAGGCCAATGAGCTGGGGCTGAAGGTGCTGGATGAAGAGGCGTTTGTGGTGTTCTTGAAAGGTCACGGTATTCAGGTTTGACGCCCAGGATCGCAGCCTGCGGCAGCTCCTACAGGAGAACGCATTTCTCTGTAGGAGCTGCCGCAGGCTGCGATCTATTGATTTTTCCCACAATAAGCATGGGAACGATCATCTCTCGGGAATGATCTAGTCTCTGCAAGCCTCAGGGAGAGATCGCCATGTACCCGTTCTTCGAGCAGCTCAGCTCGCGCATCGCCGCGCCGTTCACGGTCGAAAATTCGCGCAACAGCAAGGTCTGGTCCTGTCGTTGCGGGCAGTCGCTGTTCTTTCGCAACAGCCAGTGCCTGGCCTGTTCGGCGGCATTGGGTTATCAGCCGGAGCGCAGTCGCCTGTCTGCGCTGCAACCGGGTGTGCAGGCGGACACCTGGCTGCTGGATGCCGATCCCGGGGCTGGCCTGTTTCGCCGCTGTGCCAACCTCGACTCCCCGGCGGCCTGTAATTGGTTGCTGCCGGCCAATGACCATGACGTCTTGTGCATTGCCTGCAGCCTCAATCGCACCATTCCTGATCTGTCGATAACCGACAACCACGAGCGCTGGCGCAAGGTGGAAACCGCCAAGCGACGTCTGGTCGCGCAACTGCTCAGCCTGGGGTTGCAGGTGACTCCCAAAACCGTCGATGAAGACACGGGCCTTGCCTTCGACTTCATCGGCGTGGACCTCGAAGGCAAACCGCCTACCACCGGACACGCCAATGGCCTGGTCACCCTGGATATCAAGGAAGCCGACGATGCCCACCGCGAACAGGTGCGAGTGCAAATGCACGAACCCTATCGCACGCTGCTCGGGCATTTTCGTCACGAAGTCGGGCACTACTACTGGGATCGATTGATCGCCAATGGCCAATGGCTTGAGCCTTTTCGCGGAGTGTTCGGCGATGAGCGCGCCAGCTATGCCGAAGCCCTCGAGCGCCATTATCGGCAGGGCGCACCGCTCGACTGGCAGCAGCACTACGTCAGCGCCTACGCCACCATGCACCCGTGGGAAGACTGGGCCGAAACCTGGGCGCATTACCTGCACATGATGGACGCAGTGGATACCGCGCTGGGGTTTGGCATGAGCGCCCGGGAAATGGACTTCGACTATCAGCCGTTTCCGCTGGATACCCTCTACGATCCGCGGCATCCCGACGGCGCGGCGTTCCTGTCGTTCGTCAATGCCTGGATAGAACTGGCGGGCATGCTCAACGAATTGTCACGCAGCATGGGGCAGCCGGATTTCTATCCGTTCGTCCTGCCGCCAGCGGTCATTGCCAAGCTGCACTTTATTCACCTGGTGATTCAGCAGGAGGGCGGCAGGGCGGACGAGGTGTTGGCGCAATAGGATCAAAAGATCGCAGCCTGCGGCAGCTCCTACAGGTGTACGCCGATCCATGTAGGAGCTGCCGCAGGCTGCGATCTTTTAAGGCCAGCGCATGTCCTTGAAGCAGCTCATATTTTTTAATATCCCCGAACGGTTGTAACTTCGTCTCAGATAGGTACAATGGCGCGGCTCGCCGACAGGTGAGCGTCGTTATGGTGACCCCATCGGTCCCCCCGCAACGATTACCCGTGAACCTGGTCAGATCCGGAAGGAAGCAGCCACAGCGGGAACATTGTGTGCCGGGGTGTGGCTGGTGGGGTTACCACCTTAACGCCACGCGAGTGTTCTCTCGCGTTATCTTTCTGAAATCAGACTTTCGCTAGCTGCCAGGATCTTGTCCGGGGCGGTTTTTTGTCGTTTGCGGTTTATCCACAGCCGCAGGCTCGCCACCGATATACAGCCGAACAATCGCATCGATCTCCCCGGACATCTTCATCCGCCCCAGGGTGCGCAGGATGCTCTGCACCGGGATCTTCGGGTCGTTGCGAACGTAGCAACCGATATGGTTTTCCTGCAGCACTGCCACGCCCTGCAGTTGCTGCTCCGGCAACAGGCGGTGATTGAACCAGTCCAGGCTCCATTGATTGCTGACGGCATAGTGATTGCGGCCGGCCAGGAGCTTTTCCAGCACTTGTTCCTGATTGCGTGCGTCGTCGCGCTGCAGTTGGCCGGTGTCGAACAGCGGCTGCAGGGTCGGGTAGTTGTAGCCCAGCACGGTGCCAATGGACTGTTGCGGCAAGTCGGCGGGTTTGACCGCGCCGGGCGGCGCATGCAGGGTGATCAACACGTCCGGTTGAGTGAAGAGCGGGATGCTCCAGAGATAATCATCAGGCTGATCGGGCAGCCACGATTGCGTGACATAACAGCGGACATCGACCTCGCCTTGCTCCATGGCACTTTGTATGCGCCGGCGCGGCAATACATGGAATTCGGCCGGTACGCCGACCTGGGTCGCGAGGCTGAGCATCATGTCATACAGGATGCCCTGGGTCGGTTTGCCCCGTTCAAGCTGCACCATGGGCATGCTCCAGCTGTCGGGTATCACGAAGCGCAGCGGTGCTTGCGCAGCCACGCCGTCCAGGCTGATCAACAGCAATGCCCCCAAGGCCAGCCGCATAAACACTCCGTTAATAGCCCCCGATGTGCAGCTTAGCCACAATACACGAGCGCACCGGATGCAATTTGTCCCTTGCTCCGCTAGCATTAGCCGCTTCTGCTTCCTTCGCTGCGACGGTTTTCGATGAGTTATCAGGTTCTTGCACGTAAATGGCGCCCGCGCTCGTTCCGCGAAATGGTCGGCCAGACCCATGTGCTCAAGGCTCTGATCAATGCCTTGGACAGCCAGCGGCTGCACCACGCCTACCTCTTCACCGGTACCCGTGGGGTCGGCAAGACCACCATCGCGCGGATCATTGCCAAATGCCTTAACTGCGAGACAGGTATCACTTCAACCCCCTGTGGCGAGTGTTCGGTGTGTCGCGAAATCGACGAAGGCCGCTTTGTCGACCTGATCGAGATCGACGCCGCGAGCCGCACCAAGGTCGAAGATACCCGCGAATTGCTCGACAACGTGCAGTACGCCCCGAGCCGTGGGCGCTTCAAGGTCTACCTGATCGACGAAGTGCATATGCTCTCGAGCCATTCCTTCAACGCCCTGCTCAAAACCCTTGAAGAGCCGCCCCCCTACGTCAAGTTCATCCTGGCGACCACTGACCCGCAGAAACTTCCTGCAACGATTCTGTCGCGGTGCCTGCAGTTCTCCCTGAAGAACATGACGCCGGAACGCGTGGTCGAGCATTTGACCCACGTACTGGGCGTCGAGAACGTGCCGTTCGAAGACGATGCGCTGTGGTTGCTGGGCCGTGCCGCCGACGGGTCGATGCGTGATGCCATGAGCCTGACCGACCAGGCGATTGCCTTCGGTGAAGGCAAGGTCATGGCCGCCGACGTGCGGGCGATGCTCGGGACCCTCGATCACGGGCAGGTCTACGACGTGCTGCATGCGTTGATCGAAGGCGATGCCAAGGCGTTGCTCGAAGCCGTCCGCCACCTGGCCGAGCAAGGCCCGGACTGGAACGGCGTGCTTTCGGAAATTCTCAATGTGCTGCACCGCGTTGCCATCGCCCAGGCCCTGCCGGAAGGTGTCGACAACGGTCACGGCGACCGTGACCGGGTGCTGGCGCTGGCCCAGGCGTTGCCGGCCGAAGACGTGCAGTTCTACTACCAGATGGGCCTGATCGGTCGCCGCGACCTGCCGCTGGCGCCGGATCCCCGGGGTGGTTTTGAAATGGTGTTGCTGCGGATGCTGGCGTTCCGGCCCGCAGACACCGCGGATGCCCCGAGGCAACCGCTAAAGCCAGTGGGGATCAGCCAGGCCACAGTTGATTCCGCAAACTCAGTGGCTGCCGCGCCGGTTGTTGCGCCGGTAGTCGCTGCGGCCGTTGCGCCTGCGCCAGTGGCAGCCCCAGCGCCTGCACCGGAACCGGAACCGGAACCGGTTGTGCCGGTCGTTGTGCCAGAACCTGCGCCGGAACCAGCGCCTGCGCCTGTGGTTGAAGTGGCCGTGGTCGAAGAGGTGGTCGACCTGCCGTGGAATGACCCGGTCGAGCCGGCGCCCATTCAGCAACCGGCGGTGGAGCCGGTGCTGGAAACCGCCAGCGAACAACCCGAATTGCCGCCGATGCCGTTGCCGACGCCGGACAGTGTGGTGCCGGACGCTCCGGAATGGGCCGCCGCGCCGATCCCGGAACCCTCGGTGGCCACCGTCGATGCCGCGACGCCGGGCATGGACCTGGATGACGAACCGCCGCTGGACGAGGATTACATCGAGCCGGACATGGATTCGGCCTACAGCTACCTCGACGAACTGGCCAGCGAGCACGCCGCCGACCCGGCTCCGGAGCCCGAACCCGAGCCCGCGGCAATGCCGGCTACCGGCCTGGCCCTGCAATGGCTGGAACTGTTCCCGAAATTGCCGATCTCCGGCATGACCGGCAGCATCGCCGCCAACTGCACGCTGATCGCGGTGGATGGCGACAATTGGCTGATGCACCTGGACCCGGCCCACAGTGCCTTGTTCAACGCCACGCAACAGCGCCGTCTCAACGATGCGCTGAACCAGTATCACCAGCGCACGCTGACCCTGAGCATCGAGCTGATCAAGCCCGAGCAGGAAACCCCGGCACAAGCGGCTTCGCGCCGCCGCGCCAACCGTCAGCGCGAGGCGGAGGAATCGATCCACGGTGATCCGTTCATCCAGCAAATGATGCAGCAGTTCGGTGCGGTGGTCCGTAACGATACTATTGAACCTGTCGACGCCCTGGTCACTCAGGGCTAATAACTGAAGGCGCCCGGCCGCATGGGCCGGGCGCTGTTTTAATCCAAGTACTTTTGAGGTGATTACCATGATGAAAGGTGGCATGGCCGGCCTGATGAAGCAGGCGCAGCAGATGCAGGAAAAAATGGCCAAGATGCAGGAAGAACTGGCCAACGCCGAAGTCACCGGTAAGGCCGGTGGCGATATGGTCACCGTGGTGATGACCGGTCGTCATGACGTCAAGAGCGTGACCATCGACCCGAGCCTGGTCGAAGGCATGAGCGAAGACGACAAGGAAATGCTCGAAGCGGTCATCGCCTCCGCGGTCAACGATGCCGTGCGCAAGATCGAAGCCAACAGCCAGGACAAGATGGGCAGCATGACTGCCGGCATGCAACTGCCGCCGGGCATGAAGCTGCCATTCTGATTCGCCTTCAGGCGGCAGATGAGTTACAAAAATGCCAGGCATAGCGCCTGGCATTTTTGTTTCTGGCTGACAGATATGTGTGGCTGACATGCCGCCATCGCGGGCAAGCCCGCTCCCACAGGTTTTGTGAACGCCGCAAATCTTGTGGGAGCGGGCTTGCCCGCGAAGAAGTCGCCTCGGTTCACCTGAATAAACATCGAACGCCATACCGCCACAAAGGTCTGCTCCCTATATCACTGAACCTCATCGATCACAGGAGACGCTGCCATGTCCGACCCCATGACCCTCAATCAACGTATTGTCCTGGCCTCTCGCCCGGTGGGCGCGCCAACGCCGGAAAACTTCCGCATGGAACGGGTGGCACTGCCGGACCTGGCCGATGGTCAGGTGCTGCTCAAGACCATTTTCCTGTCGCTGGACCCGTATATGCGCGGACGTATGAGTGACGCGCCTTCCTACGCCGCGCCGGTGGAAATCGGCGAAGTCATGACCGGGGGCGCTGTCAGCCGGGTCGAGCGCTCGCTCAATCCGAAGTTTCAGGAAGGTGATCTGGTGGTCGGTGCCACCGGCTGGCAAAGCCACAGCATCAATGACGGTCGCAGCATCATTCCTATTCCCACGCTGCCAAGCCCTTCGATGGCCCTTGGGGTACTGGGTATGCCGGGCATGACCGCGTACATGGGCTTGATGGACATCGGTCAGCCGAAGGCCGGCGAAACCCTGGTGGTTGCAGCGGCGTCCGGCGCGGTGGGCTCGGTGGTCGGCCAGGTGGCGAAGATCAAGGGGCTGCGCGTGGTGGGTGTGGCGGGTGGGGCGGACAAGTGCCGTTATGTGGTCGACGAGCTGGGCTTCGACGCCTGCATCGACCACAGGAGCGCGGACTTTGCCGACGAACTGGCGCAAGCCTGTCCCAAGGGCATCGACATTTATTATGAAAACGTCGGCGGCAAGGTATTCGACGCCGTGGTGCCGTTGCTCAATCCCAAGGCACGGATTCCGCTGTGTGGCTTGATCGCTTCCTATAACGCCCATGAGGCGCCGAGCGGCCCGGATCGCCTGCCACTGTTGCAGCGCACACTATTGACCAAGCGAGTGCGCATCCAGGGCTTCATCGTGTTCGATGACTATGGTGATCGCCAGCCGGAATTCCTCAGTGCCATGGCGCCCTGGGTACGCGATGGCAAGGTGAAGTTCCGCGAAGATGTGGTCGATGGCCTGGAACAGGCGCCCGATGCGTTCATCGGCCTGCTGGAAGGGCGCAACTTCGGCAAACTGGTGGTCCGGGTTTCCCGGGACTGAGTAATTCACGCTGCAATTTGACGCTCAACCGAGGCGCGGGTATAAACCGCGTCTCGTTGTTTTGTCGGACTTTTCCACCATGAGCTTCAGCCCTTTGATTCGCCAACTGATCGACGCCCTGCGAATTTTGCCAGGCGTGGGTCAGAAAACCGCCCAGCGCATGGCGTTGCAGTTGCTCGAGCGTGATCGCAGCGGCGGCTCGCGCCTGGCGCTGGCCCTGAGCCAGGCCATGGAAGGGGTCGGTCACTGCCGCTTGTGCCGTACGCTGACGGAAGATGACCTGTGCCCGCAATGCGCCGATACCCGTCGCGACGACACCTTGCTCTGCGTGGTGGAAGGGCCGATGGACGTCTATGCCGTGGAGCAGACCGGTTTTCGCGGGCGCTATTTCGTGCTCAAGGGCCATCTGTCGCCGCTCGACGGCTTGGGGCCGGAAGCCATCGGCATTCCCCAGTTGATGGCGCGGATCGAAGAGGCCGGCACGTTCGCCGAAGTCATCCTGGCCACCAACCCGACCGTGGAAGGTGAAGCCACGGCGCACTACATCGCCCAATTGCTCAGCAGTAAAGGCCTGATCGCCTCGCGCATCGCCCACGGCGTACCGCTGGGTGGCGAGCTGGAGCTGGTGGATGGCGGGACGCTGGCGCATTCGTTTGCGGGGCGTAAGCCGATTTCGTTGTAATCGCATCAAGCCGAAAAGATCGCAGCCTGCGGCAGCTCCTACAGAAAGACACCGATCCCCTGTAGGAGCTGCCGCAGGCTGCGATCTTTTGATCTTCTATCTGTCTCTTGTAAACCAAGCAAGCGCTCGGTTAACTTCACTGACCCCTTCAGTGGAGCTCGCCGATGTCTGCCTTTCAGGAATACTTCGACCCCAGCCACCAATTGGTCCGCGACAGCGTCAGACGTTTCGTCGAGCGCGAGATTCTTCCTGATATCGAGCAGTGGGAAGAGGCCGAAAGTTTTCCTCGCGAACTCTACCTCAAGGCCGGCGCCGCGGGGATTCTCGGCATTGGCTACCCGGAGGCTTACGGAGGCAGCCACGAAGGAGATCTGTTCGCCAAGGTTGCCGCCAGTGAAGAGTTGATGCGCTGTGGCTCTGGCGGGCTGGTTGCCGGCCTGGGGTCGCTGGATATCGGCTTGCCGCCCATCCTCAAGTGGGCCCGGCCCGATGTACGGGATCGTGTGCTGCCCCAGGTGCTGTCGGGAGAGAAGATCAGCGCCCTGGCAATCACTGAGCCCGGGGGCGGCTCCGACGTCGCCAACCTGCAAACCCGTGCTGTGCGCGACGGCGATTTCTATCGGGTCAGTGGCAGCAAGACTTTTATCACCAGCGGTGTGCGTGCGGATTTCTATACGGTTGCGGTGCGAACGGGCGAGCCAGGTTTCGGTGGCATCAGCCTGTTGCTGATCGAGAAGGGCACGCCAGGTTTCACCGTAGGACGGCAGCTGAAGAAAATGGGCTGGTGGGCGTCAGACACCGCTGAGTTGTTCTTCGATGATTGCCGAGTGCCTGTAGGAAACCTGATCGGTGCCGAGAACATGGGCTTTGCCTGCATCATGGGCAATTTCCAGAGCGAGCGCCTGGCCCTGGCGTTGATGGCCAACATGACCGCACAACTGGCGCTGGAAGAGAGCCTGAAGTGGGCGCGCCAGCGCGAAGCTTTTGGCAAACCGATCGGCAAGTTTCAGGTGATCAAGCATCGCCTCGCCGAGATGGCGACCGCGCTGGAGGTGTCCCGGGAATTCACCTACCGCCAGGCGGCGAAGATGGCGGCGGGGCAGGGCGTGATCAAGGAGATTTCCATGGCCAAGAATTTTGCGACGGATACCGCAGACCGAATCGTGAACGATGCGGTGCAGATACTCGGTGGGCTGGGTTATATGCGCGAGAGTCTGGTGGAGCGGCTGTACCGCGACAACCGGATCCTGTCGATTGGCGGCGGGACGCGGGAAGTGATGAACGAAATCATCAGCAAGCAGATGGGGCTGTAATGCAAAAGATCGCAGCCTTCGGCAGCTCCTACAGGATCAAAGCCATCCCAATGTAGGAGCTGCCGAAGGCTGCGATCTTTTGATCTTTGTTACTTATCAGTCAACGCAAACTGCGTCAGGCAGAACGTAGGAATGCCCATGTCTTCCAGGCGCTGCGAGCCACCCAGCTCCGGCAGATCGATAATCGCCGCCGCTTCATGCACCCGGGCGCCCATGCGGCGGATCAGGTTGGCGGCGGCGATCAGCGTGCCGCCGGTGGCGATCAGGTCATCGAACATCACCACCGAATCCCCTTCGCACAGGCTGTCGGCATGCACTTCCAGGAAGGCTTCGCCGTATTCGGTCGCATAGCCCTCGGCCAGTACGTCAGCTGGCAACTTGCCTTGCTTGCGGAACAGCACCAACGGCTTGTTCAACTGATACGCCAGTACCGAACCGATCAGGAAGCCACGGGCGTCCATCGCGCCGATGTGGGTGAAGTCAGCCTCGACGTAACGGTGGGCGAAGCTGTCCATCACCAGGCGCAGGGCCGTGGGCGACTGGAACAGCGGGGTGATGTCGCGAAAGATCACACCCGGTTTCGGGAAGTCGATGACAGGGCGGATGAGGGATTTGATGTCGAAGGAGTCGAAGACCATCGTGGTGTCCTGGCAGGGCTGCAAACGGCGAAGTATAACGGCGGCTGAACCCTTTCGCTCAGCCGCAACGTTTTGTTTCAGCCTTCCAGTGAGCCACCGGCCAGAGCGCACAGCTGGATCGGGTCGATAATCCGGATTTCCTTGCCTTCTGCCGCAATCAGTTCGTTTTGCTGGAAACGGGTAAAGACCCGGGACACGGTTTCCACTGCCAGGCCCAGGTAGTTGCCGATTTCGTTGCGCGACATGCTCAGGCGGAACTGATTGGCGGAAAAACCCCGGGCGCGGAAACGTGCCGAGAGGTTGACCAGGAAGGTGGCGATGCGTTCGTCGGCGGTCTTTTTCGACAACAGCAGCATCATCTGCTGGTCGTCACGGATCTCGCGACTCATCACCCGCATCAGCTGACGGCGCAACTGCGGCAATTGCAGGGCCAGTTCGTCGAGGCGTTCGAAAGGGATTTCACACACCGAGGTGGTTTCCAGGGCTTGTGCCGATACCGGGTGCTTTTCGGTGTCCATGCCCGACAGGCCGACCAGTTCGCTGGGCAGGTGGAAGCCGGTGAGCTGTTCTTCACCACTGTCGCTCAGGCTGAAGGTCTTGAGGGCGCCAGAACGGACTGCGTAGACAGAATCGAAGGTATCGCCCTGGCGAAAGAGAAACTCGCCTTTTTTCAGCGGCCGGCCGCGTTTGACGATTTCGTCCAGCGCATCCATGTCTTCCAGATTCAGCGAAAGTGGCAGGCAAAGAGGGGCCAGGCTGCAATCCTTGCAATGGGCTTGATTATGAGCGCGCAGTTTTACTGGCTCGGACATTTCTTCAATCCTTGTGGGAAATCACACATAAGACGTAAGGGTAACTCACCATAGGATATCGAGGCCAGTCTGAGGCGCTTGCTTGCAGAATTAGATTACCCGCGAAAAGCGCTGGCGGCTGTGTTGTTCCAGATACGCGTCGAACACCATGCACACCGAGCGCACCAACAGTCGCCCGGCGGGCAGGATGGTGATCCGGTCGCGATCGAGTTCGATCAGCCCGTCTTTGGCCATGTCTTGCAATTGCGGCCAAAGATCGCCGAAGTAGCCTTGGAAATCGATGTTGAAGGCCTGTTCGATCGCGGAAAATTCCAGGCTGAAATTGCAGATCAGTTGCTGGATGACCGCACGCCGCAGCCGGTCATCGGCATTGCACAGCAGGCCGCGGCTGGTGGCCAGTTGTGACGTGGCAAGGACGTTCTGATACTCGGTCAGGTCGCTGCTGTTCTGGCAGTACAGGTCACCAATCTGGCTGATCGCCGACACGCCGAGGCCGATCAGATCGCAATGACCATGGGTGGTGTAGCCCTGGAAATTGCGTTGCAGGGTCGATTCTTCCTGGGCAATCGCCAGTTCATCGTCGGGCAGGGCGAAGTGGTCCATGCCGATGTAGCGATAGCCGGCGCCGGTCAGTTGCTCGATGGTGCGCTGCAGCATTTCCAGTTTCTGCGCGGGTGTCGGCAGTTCATTGCTGTTGATGCGCCGTTGGGGCATGAAGCGTTCCGGCAAGTGGGCGTAGTTGAACACCGATAACCGGTCCGGTTGCAGGTTGATGACCTCTTCGACGGTGCGGGCGAAATTCTCCGGTGTCTGTCTCGGCAGGCCGTAGATCAGGTCGATATTGATCGAACGAAACTGCAAGGTACGGGCGGCATCGATCACCGCGCGGGTTTCTTCCAGGCTTTGCAGGCGATTGACTGCGCGTTGCACCGCCGGGTCGAGGTCTTGCAGGCCGATGCTGACCCGGTTGAAACCCAGTTCGCGCAGCAGGCCCATGGTCGACCAGTCGGCCTCGCGCGGGTCGATCTCGATGCCGTAGTCGCCGGAGTCGTCGTCCAGCAAATTGAAGTGTTTGCGCAAATGCGCCATCAACTGCCGCAGTTCGTCGTGGCTGAGAAAGGTCGGCGTGCCGCCACCGAAGTGCAGTTGCTCGACTTTCTGCGTAGGGTCGAGGTGGCAGGCGATCAACTGGATTTCCTGTTCCAGGCGCTGCAAATATGGCTGAGCCCGCCCGCGATCCTTGGTGATGACCTTGTTGCAGGCGCAGTAATAGCAAATGTTCGCGCAGAACGGCACGTGCACGTACAGCGACAACGGGCGTTGGGCCTTGCGGCTGTCGCGCAGGGCATGGAACAGGTCGAAGGTGCCGATCTGGCTGCTGAATTGCACGGCGGTCGGATACGAGGTGTAGCGTGGTCCCGCCAGGTCATAACGGCGGATCAGATCGGTGTCCCAACGAATGGCGTCGAGCATCATGCGGGCATTCCCCCCGGATAGGCTGGCAGTGTCAGCCACTTTATGCGAAGGCGGGGTGGGGCATCTTGATTTACATCAAGATCAAAAGATCGCAGCCTGCGGCAGCTCCTACATGGGTCGCGTACACCTGTAGGAGCTGCCGAAGGCTGCGATCTTTTGCTTCTAGTGCCCCATCAACCAATGCTGATGCGGCCCCGGCAGTGTCCAGAGACCGAACAGCATCACCAGCAATCCGCCCGCCATCCGCACACTGCGCTTGCGCAACACTGCGGTGACGCGCTCTGCAGCCAGGCCGGTCGCCAGCAAAACCGGCCAGGTGCCGAGCCCGAACGCGAACATCAACAAGGCACTGTCCAGTGCGTTGCCCTGGCTGGCCGACCATAGCAAAGTGCTGTAGACCAGACCGCACGGCAGCCAGCCCCAGAGCGCGCCCAACAACAACGCACGGGGAACGTTCGACACCGGAAGCAAGCGGTTGGCGACTGGCTGGATATGCCGCCACAGGCCGCGACCGAGGCTTTCGATACGGGTCAGGCCGCTCCACCAGCCGGCCAGGTACAGGCCCATGGCAATCAGCAGCAACCCGGCGAGAATACGCAGGAACATCGCCGCCGGGCTGCTGGCCACGGCCCATCCGGCCAGACCGATCAACAGTCCGGCGCAGGCATAGCTCAGGATCCGTCCCAGGTTGTAGGCCAGCAGCAGGCGAAAGCGCCGGCTGCGTTGTTCCTTGGGAATCGCCAGGGTCAGCGCGCCCATCAAGCCGCCGCACATGCCCAGGCAATGGCCGCCGCCGAGCAAGCCGAGGATCACCGCAGACACCAGCAGAGGCGCCAATTCAAGCATGGGGCGGGGCCTTGTCGTCCGTTTTGGCCGGTTGGCCGCTGGCCTCATCGACGGCGGCGGTGTGGTTCGGGTCCTGGTCGTCGAACAGGATGCTGTGGGCCGGGCCGTCGAGGTCGTCGTACTGACCGCTGTCCACCGCCCAGAAGAAGATATAGACGGCGATGGCCACGATCAGCAATGCAGCGGGGATCATCACGTATAGAGCAGGCATCTGGACTCCATGCCCGCGCGGCTCAGGCCGGCAGCGGGCGGGTTTCTGGCGTGGTGCTGGCGGCGGGCGCGCTCGGCATGCGAGTCAGGCGCAGCGCGTTCAACACCACGGTCAACGAACTGATCGACATGCCCACCGCCGCCCATACCGGCGTGATCCAGCCGAGGGCGGCGAAGGGCAACATGAGGCCATTGTACAGCCCGGCCCACAACAGGTTCTCGATAATGACCCGACGGGTGCGCCGCGCCAGGCTGAAGGCTTGTACCAGCGCGTCGAGGCGGTTGGACAGCAACACGGCATCGGCACTGGTTTTCGCCAGGTCGGTGGCCGAGCCCATGGCGACGCTGATATCCGCAGCCGCCAGCACCGGCACGTCATTGACCCCGTCCCCGAGCATCAACACCTTGCGACCTTCCTTGTGCAGTTGTTGCAGGACCTGCAGTTTATCGTCCGGACGCAAGCCGCCACGGGCTTCATCGATACCGAGTTCCGCCGCCACGCTGGCGACCATCGGCGAGCTGTCGCCGGACAACAACAGCGTGCGCCAGCCCCGCGCCTTGCACGCGGCCAACAGCGCGGGCGCATCGGCCCGCAAGCGATCATCGAGGACCAGCCAGGCCAGCGGTCCCTGGCTGTCGCCAAGCAGCAGCCATTGGCCGGCTTCTTCGGGCATCGACGGCACCACGGCGCCGCTGAGTTCGCAGACGAAACGCGGTTGGCCGATGCGCAGGCGGCGCCCGTCAACCAGCCCCTCCAGGCCAAGGCCCGGTGTGCCGTGGACTTCTTCGGCAGCCATCGGCGCACGACCGAAAGCGCGGGCAATCGGGTGCTCGGAGCGGTTTTCCAGGGCGGCGGCGAGGCCCAGGCATTGATCGCTGTCGAGCGCTCCGAGGGGGCGGATCGAGCGTAACGCCAGGCGACCTTCGGTGAGGGTGCCGGTCTTGTCGAAAATCACTGTGTCGATCTGGTTCAGGCCTTCCAGCACATGACCACGGGTCAGCAACAGACCGAGTTTGTGCAGTGTGCCGGTGGCAGCGGTGAGGGCGGTCGGCGTGGCCAGCGACAAGGCGCACGGGCAGGTCGCCACGAGCATCGCCAGCACGATCCAGAAGGCCCGCGATGGGTCCAGTTGCCACCACAACAGGCCAATCGCGGCAGCTGCGATCAGCGACAACAGCAGGAACCATTGCGCGGCGCGGTCGGCGATTTCCGCCAGGCGCGGCTTTTCGGCCTGGGCACGATCGAGCAGGCGAACGATGGCCGAGAGGCGAGTGTCCTGGCCCAGGGCCTGGACCTCGACGGTCAGTGCGCCTTCGACGTTCATTGTGCCAGCGGTGACCGCGTCGCCCAGGGTACGGGGTTGCGGCAGGTATTCGCCGGTCAGCAGCGACTCGTCGACACTCGACTGGCCGTCGAGGATCTTGCCGTCAGCCGGGAGAATGGCGCCCGGATGAACCAGCACCTGATCGCCAATACGCAATTCACTGAGCAGAATGCGTTCGCTCTGGCCATCGGCTGTCAATCGCAGGCACGAGGCGGGCAGCAGATTAACAAGCTGTGCGGTGGCGGCGGCGGTGCGTTCGCGGGCGCGGCGTTCCAGATAACGCCCGGCCAGCAGGAACAGGGCAAACATGCCGACGGCATCGAAATACAATTCGCCGACCCCGGTGATCGAGGTCCAGATCCCGGCAATGTAGGCGCTGCCGATGGCCAGCGACACCGAAACGTCCATGGTCAGGTGACGGGTGCGCAGATCGCGCATGGCGCCTTTGAAGAACGGCGCGCAGCTGTAGAACACAATCGGGGTGGTGAGGAACAGCGCGACCCAACGCAGGATAGTGTGCAGTTCCGGGCTGAGGTCGATGTTGAATTCAGGCCAGGTGGCCATGGTTGCCATCATCGCCTGGAACCACAGCAACCCGGCCACGCCGAGCTGGCGCAGGGCCAGGCGGTTTTCGCTGGCCAGTTGTTCGCAGGCTTGGTCGGCCTGATACGGGTGTGCGGCGTAACCGATGTGGCGCAGCTCGCTGAGGATCTGGCTCAGCGGCAATTGCCCGTCGGCCCAGCGCACGTGCAGGCGATGGTTGGACAGGTTCAGGCGCGCTTCGTCCACCGCCGGCAAGGTGCGCAGGTGTTTTTCGATCAGCCAGCCGCAAGCCGCGCAACTGATGCCTTCCATCAATAGTGTGGTTTCGGCGAGTTCACCGTCGTGGCGAACGAAGGGTTGCTGGACATCGGCACGGTCGTACAGCGCCAGTTCGTCCACCAGTTGCACCGGCAACGCTTCGGGGTTGGCCGAAGCTTCGCTGCGGTGCTGGTAATAGCTTTCCAGGCCGCCGGCAACAATGGCCTCGGCCACGGCCTGGCAACCCGGGCAGCAGAATTCGCGGGTTTGCCCCAGGACCGCAGCGGTGAAGCGGCTGCCGGCCGGGACGGGGAGCGCGCAGTGGTAGCAGGGGGTTGGGGTAGTCATCAAATATTCCGTAGGAGCTGACGAGTGAAACGAGGCTGCGATCTTTCTGGATTGATTAAAATGCAAGATCAAAAGATCGTCCGAACGCGGCCCGAGCCTTCGGCAGCTCCTACAGGTCTTCGGCACCTTGCAGCGGTTCGTCACCCAGCAGCAGGTCCTTGTCATGGCTGACCATTTCTTCTTCGAACATGCGCCAGATGTGCTCGTCCTGGGTGCCGAGCAATTCGACAAAACGCCGGCCTTCGACCTTGTCGCCCAACTGGCCGATGTAGCGGCCCTGTTCGGTTTCGCTGCGGGTCAGGGTGATCTTGCGATCCTTTTCCGGCTGGGTCGGCGAGATCAGGTTCAGCTCCAGGGTGCCGGGCTGACTGTCACCGCTCAGGCGCAGGTCAACCTCGCCGGTCATGCCGTCGAGATGAACGCTGGCGCGCATTTTCAGGGTCTGGGCCAGCAGCTCGCGGTCGAGGGAGCGGTTGATGCCTTTGCCGGCCTCGTAGTAGTTGTCGTTGACCAGGTTGTCCGGGTTCTTCACCGCGATGGTCACCATGGACAAGGTCAGGGTCACCGAGCAGGCCAGGATCCCGATGATGATCCACGGCCAGAGGTGCTTGTACCAGGGACTTGCGGCAGTTGCTGCGGGCATGTTCAGTTCTCTCAACGATTCTGTGGGCCGATGAACCGGCTCTTGGCTTCAATGCGGACGCTGTCGTCATCGGCGTCCTTGAGGATGAATTTCACCTCGTTGGTGCTCGACGGCAGTTTTTCCGGTGCGACGGACAGTTCGGCAGGCTGGCTGACGATCTCGCCGGCCGCGACCTTGATCTCGCGTCGACCCTGCAATTTGAGATCCGGCAGGCCGGAGGCTTCGAGCAGGTAGGTATGGTCGCGCTGGTCCTTGTTCATGATTTTCAGGCTGTAGACGTTTTCGATCCGCCCTTCGGCGTTCTCGCGGTACAGCACGCGGTCCTTGCTGACATCGAAGCCCACCAGCGCACGCATGAAGAATGCCGTCACCAGCAAGCTGATCATCGCCAGCAGCACAATGGCATAGCCAATCAGGCGCGGACGCAGTTTATGGGTTTTCTGCCCGGACAGGTTGTGCTCGGTGGTGTAGCTGATCAGCCCGCGCGGGTAATCCATCTTGTCCATGATGGCGTCGCAGGCATCGATGCAGGCGGCGCAACCGATGCATTCGATTTGCAGGCCGTCGCGGATATCGATACCCGTCGGGCAGACCTGGACGCACATGGTGCAATCGATGCAGTCACCCAGGCCCTGGGCCTTGTAGTCGATGCCTTTTTTACGCGGGCCACGGCCTTCGCCACGGCGCGGGTCGTAGGAAACGATCAGGGTGTCCTTGTCGAACATCACGCTCTGGAAGCGTGCGTACGGGCACATGTAGATGCACACCTGTTCGCGCAACCAGCCGGCGTTGCCGTAAGTGGCGAGAGTGAAGAACCCGACCCAGAAGTACGACCAGCCATCCGCCTGGCCGGTGAAGAATTCGAACACCAGTTCGCGGATCGGCGAGAAGTAGCCGACGAAGGTCATGCCGGTGACGAAACCGATCAACAGCCACATGGTGTGCTTGCTGAGTTTGCGCAGGAGCTTGTTGGCGCTCATGGGCGCCTTGTCGAGCTTGATGCGTTGGTTGCGGTCACCTTCGGTGACTTTTTCGCACCACATGAAGATCCAGGTCCAGACGCTTTGCGGGCAGGTATAACCGCACCAGACCCGTCCGGCGTACACGGTAATGAAGAACAGGCCGAAGGCGGCGATGATCAACATGCCGGACAGCAGAATGAAGTCCTGGGGCCAGAAGGTGGCGCCGAAAATGAAGAACTTGCGCTCCGGCAGGTTCCACCACACGGCCTGGTGACCGCCCCAGTCCAGCCATACAGTGCCGAAATACAGCAGGAACAACAGGGCTCCGCCGGTCATCCGCAGGTTGCGAAACAGGCCGGTGAAGGCGCGGGTGTAGATTTTTTCCCTGGAGGCGTAGAGGTCGACGCTATTGTTCGCATTCTTTGTGGGTGGAGTGACGTCGTGTACCGGAATCTGGTTGCTCATCATTGCATCCCACGGCAGTGGAAAAATGCCTCGGTCAGTACGTGCCGACCGCGGTCAAAAAGGAGTGTTGCAGTGGCGCAATGATACGCCTCTCGCTCTAGCCTGCGGGTGCGACCTTTGGTCACGTTTGGCAAAATCATTTGATGGTGTAATGACTTGAATCAATTGACTTGAGAATTATGGACGGTTTTGCGCATGTCGCCGGTCATTCGGTCCACGGGTAGAAGCGTTACTACTGTGTGCGGCGATCGACAACCTCGAAGTAGGTGCCGGGCATTACCATTGGTCGAAACCATTGGACACTGCCGAACAAACAAAAGGGCCCCGCCAATTCACATTGGCGGGGCCCTTTTTTGTTGCTTCAAGCGTTTGCCTTACTCGGCGTCCGCTGCCTTCTCGCCGTGAGACAGGCTGTAGACGTAAGCGGCCAGCAGGTGAACCTTGTCGTTACCTTGCAGCTGCTCTTGCGCAGGCATCTGGCCCTGACGGCCGTAACGGATGGTCTGCTGCAGTTGAGCGAAGCTCGAACCGTAGATGAACGCTGCCGGGTGAGTCAGGTTAGGTGCGCCCATCGCCGGGGTGCCTTTGCCTTCCGGACCGTGGCACGCCACGCAGTTGGTAGCGAACAGTTTCTGCCCGGCAACCGGGTCGGCCTTGGCGCCTTCCGGAAGCTTGCGGCCATCGAGGTTGGTCAGGACAAACGCGGCCACGTCGGCCACGCCTTGCTCGCCAATCACTTCAGCCCACGCAGGCATCACCGCGTGACGGCCGCCCATGATGGTGGTCTTGATGGTTTCCGGCTCGCCGCCCCAGCGCCAGTCGGCGTCGGTCAGGTTCGGGAAGCCATAGGCGCCCTTGGCGTCGGAACCGTGGCAAACCGAGCAGTTGGAGGCGAACAGGCGGCCACCCATCTTCAGGGCTTGCGGGTCCTTGGCCACTTCTTCGATTGGCATGGCCGCGAACTTGGCGAAGATCGGACCGAACTTGGCGTCCGACCTGGCCATTTCCTTTTCCCACTCGTGAACGCCGGTCCAGCCGGTCTGGCCGTTGGCGAACGCGGTCTGCTTCTCGTTATCGAGGTAGTTGTAACCCGGCAGCAGGCCTTTCCAGTTGCCCAGGCCCGGGTACAGCACCAGGTAGCCGAGGGCGAAGATGATGGTGCCCACGAACAGCATGAACCACCATTTCGGCAACGGGTTGTCGTACTCCTCGATCCCGTCGAAGGAGTGACCAACCGTCTCGTCGGTTTGCTCGGCGCGCTGACCCTTGCGGGTGGACAGCAGCAGCCAGGTCAGGGCGAAGATGGTGCCGAGACTGAGGACTGTGACGTACAGACTCCAGAATGTAGTCATTCTTTGTTACTCCTAGAAGCTTGCTCGACGTGCTTGATGGCTTCGGGATCATCCGCGAAAGGCAGCAAGGTAGCGTCTTCAAACTCCGACTTGCGCTTGGGACTGAACACCCACAGTGCCAGTCCGATGAAGGCCACCATCACGACAACGGTGCCCAGGCCACGAATCATCCCGATATCCATCCAGATCACCGTTTGCTTTTGATGATGGTGCCCAGGCCCTGCAGATAGGCCACCAGCGCGTCCATTTCGGTTTTGCCCTTCACAGCATCCTTGGCGCCGGCGATGTCTTCGTCGGTGTAAGGGACGCCGAGCGTGCGCAAGACTTCCATTTTCTTGGCGGTGTCTTTGCCGTCGAGCTTGTTTTCCACGAGGAACGGGTAGGCCGGCATTTTCGACTCGGGCACTACGTTGCGCGGGTTGTACAGGTGCGCACGCTGCCAGTCATCGGAGTAACGACCGCCGACACGGGCCAGGTCCGGACCGGTCCGCTTGGAACCCCACAGGAACGGGTGGTCCCAGACGCTTTCACCGGCGACCGAGTAGTGGCCGTAGCGTTCGGTTTCAGCACGGAACGGACGGATCATCTGCGAGTGGCAGCCGACACAACCGTTGGCGATATAAACGTCCCGGCCTTCCAGTTCAAGGGCGGTGCGGGGCTTCATGCCCTCGACCGGCTTGTTGGTGACATCCTGGAAAAACAGCGGAACGATCTGGGTCAGGCCGCCGATGCTGACGGCGATGACCATGAAGAAGGCCAGCAGGCCAATATTCTTCTCGACTGCTTCATGCTTCATCAGTGAGCTCCAACTACGGCAATCTGTTCGGCGGCTTTGGCTTCAGCCGGGTTCGAGGCGCGTACGGTACGGAATACGTTGTAGGCCATGAACAGCATGCCGGTGGCGAAGAACGCACCGCCCAGGGCACGGACGATGAAGCCCGGGTGGCTGGCTTGCAGCGCTTCGACGAACGAGTAGGTGAGGGTGCCGTCATCGTTGATTGCACGCCACATCAGGCCCTGGGTGATGCCGTTGACCCACATCGAAGCGATGTAGAGCACGGTACCGATGGTCGCGAGCCAGAAGTGGGTGTTGATCAGGCCGGTGCTGTGCATCTGCGCACGACCGAACAGTTTCGGGATCATGTGGTAGACCGCGCCGATCGAGATCATTGCAACCCAGCCCAACGCGCCGGCGTGTACGTGGCCGATGGTCCAGTCGGTGTAGTGCGACAGGGAGTTCACGGTCTTGATCGCCATCATCGGCCCTTCGAAGGTCGACATGCCGTAGAACGCCAGGGAGACGACCAGGAAGCGCAGGATCGGGTCGGTGCGCAGCTTATGCCAGGCGCCCGACAGGGTCATCATGCCGTTGATCATGCCGCCCCAGCTTGGCGCCAGCAGGATGATCGACATCGCCATGCCCAGGGACTGAGCCCAGTCCGGCAGTGCGGTGTAGTGCAGGTGGTGCGGACCTGCCCAGATGTACAGGGTGATCAGCGCCCAGAAGTGCACGATCGACAGGCGATAGGAGTAGATCGGGCGTTCGGCCTGTTTCGGCACGAAGTAGTACATCATGCCCAGGAAGCCGGTGGTCAGGAAGAAACCCACGGCGTTGTGGCCGTACCACCACTGGATCATCGCGTCCGTCGCACCCGAGTAGGCCGAGTAGGACTTGAACAGGCTGACCGGCAGCGACATGTGGTTGACGATGTGCAGCATCGCGGTCACGACGATGAACGCGCCGTAGAACCAGTTACCCACATAAATGTGCTTGGTCTTGCGCTTGACGATGGTGCCGAAGAACACCAGGCCGTAGGTGACCCAGACAATGGCCAGCAGAATAGCCAGGGGCCATTCCAGTTCCGCGTATTCCTTGGTGGTAGTGAAACCCATCGGCAAGGTAATGATCGCGCCGACGATCACCGCTTGCCATCCCCAGAAGGTGAAGGCGGCGAGGCTGTCGGAAATCAGTCGCGTTTGGCAGGTTCGCTGCACGACGTAATAAGAAGTGGCAAACAGTGCACATCCACCGAAGGCGAAAATCACCAGGTTGGTGTGCAGCGGGCGCAGGCGTCCAAAGCTCGTCCATGCCAGACCGAAGTTCAACTCCGGCCAGACCAGTTGCGAGGCAATGAAGACACCGAGCCCCATGCCAAGGATCCCCCAGACCACCGTCATGATGGCGAACTGGCGGACTACCTTATAGTTATAAGCAGTCGGACTGATTGCTGTGCTCATTCTAAGGTTCCACGGTTTGGGTGTTTTATTAGGATTAAAAATCGGCCGCAAGTATGGAGAAAGCAAGGGGTCATTGCAACGCGCCATGACCTGGGTCAATGCTTTCAAAAGCTGATTCTGCGGCCTTTCCATGCGCCGCGTAAGGACAAATTTGCCCGCGGGCAAAACGTCCCGGCGGACTGATCAGGCGAGGGGGTCAGGTCGGATGTAACGGGGTGTGTTCAAACGCAACGTTTGGCTGACCGGAGGCAACTGGCGCGACAGCCGGTATCTACCAGCCTTTGCGGCCTGTTCATCGGGCAGATTCGTCGAACACATCGTTCAGGGTCGACCTGGAACCGGCACCGGCCAGTCCGCATCGGGGGAAGCTTAGACCCGAATCCGGTGATCCGAAAGAAAGTCTGCGGGAGGGTGCGACAATGGGTCGCAAAGGGGCAGGGAACTGCCGCATCCGGGAGAATGCGGCAGCAGAGCGGTCGGGATTTATTTGCGGTTGTCTTCAGCCTGCAGGCGCTCGGTATTCAAACCGTGGGACAGGCTGTACACATACGCGGCCAGCAATTGCACCTTGTCATTGCCCAGCAGTTCGTTCTGCGCCGGCATATGGCCCTGGCGACCATGCCGAATCGTCTGCTCAAGCTGCGTCAGGCTTGTACCGTAAATGAAGCCGGCCGGGTGCGTCAGGTTCGGCGCGCCCATGGCTTCAGTGCCCTGGCCGTTTGCGCCATGGCAGGCGACGCAGGTGGTGCTGAAGGCTTGCTGTCCGGCTTGCAGGTCGACTTTGCTGTCGGCGGGCAGCGGCAGGCCGGCCAGATCATGGCGCACATAAGCGGCGACGTTTTTCACACCTTCCTCACCCAGGACTTCACCCCAGGCCGGCATCATCGCCATCCGGCCACCCATGATGGTGGTCTTGATGGTTTCTGCGCTGGCGCCCCAGCGCCAGTCGCTGTCGGCCAGGTTGGGGAAGCCGAATGCACCCTTGGCGTCCGAGCCGTGGCACACCGAACAGTTGGAGGCAAACAGGCGGCCGCCCATTTTCAGTGCCTGCGGGTCCTTGGCCACTTCTTCCACGGGCATCGCCGCGAATTTGGCGAAAATCGGTCCGAACTTCGTGTCAGCCTTGGCCATTTCCTTTTCCCATTCATGCACCCCGGTCCAGCCGTTTTCGTAGCCGGGGAGGATGCCTTTCCAGTTGCCCAGGCCGGGATAAAGGATCAGGTAGCCGACGGCAAACACCAGGGTGCCAACGAACAGCATGAACCACCATTGCGGCAGCGGGTTGTCGTACTCCTCGATGCCGTCGAAGCTGTGGCCCATGGTCTGGTCGACACTGCCCTTGGTTTCGCCCTTGCGGGTGCTGAGCAGCAACCAGGTCAGGCCGATCAGGCTGCCGATGGTCAGTACGCAGATCCACGTACTCCAGAAGGTGGTCATGGCCGGGTACTCCTTGTTGCTGATTCTTCAGTGATGTCGGGTTGTGGCTCGTCGGCGAAGGGCAGCAGGCGCGCTTCGGCGAATGCCGGGCCGCGCTTGCCGTTGAATACCCACAACGTCAGGCCGACGAAGGCCACGAACACCACGACGGTGCCGAGGCCGCGGATCATTCCAGTGCTCAATTCAAACATTGCTCACCTCTTGCTCTTGATGGCAGTGCCGAGCACTTGCAGGTAGGCGACCAGTGCATCCATCTCGCTCTTGCCCTTGAGGGAAGCGACGGCCCCGGTAATGTCCTCGTCGGTGTACGGCACGCCCAGGGTGCGCATGGCCTTGATCTTGGTTTCGGTATGACTGCTGTCGAGCTGATTGGCCACCAGCCACGGGTAGGCCGGCATCTTTGACTCCGGCACGACATTGCGCGGGTTGTACAAGTGCGCGCGGTGCCAGTCATCCGAGTAGCGCGCGCCGACCCGCGCCAGGTCCGGTCCGGTGCGTTTAGAGCCCCACAGGAAGGGGTGATCCCACACGCTTTCACCGGCCACCGAGTAGTGACCGTAGCGTTCGGTCTCGGCGCGGAACGGCCGGATCATCTGTGAGTGGCAGCCGACGCAGCCTTCGCGGATGTAGATGTCGCGACCTTCCAGTTGCAGTGCGGTGTAGGGCTTCATGCCTTCCACCGGTTTGTTGGTCACGTCCTGGAAGAACAGCGGGACGATCTGGGTCAGGCCGCCGATGCTCACCGCCAGGATCATCAGCAGCAGCAACAGGCCGACGTTTTTCTCGATAGTTTCGTGTTTCATGGCGGACTCCTCAGGCCATCTGCGCGGCAGCGGCGACTTCGGCAGGCTGCGAGGCCCGCACGGTGCGCCAGGTGTTGTAGGCCATCAGGAACATGCCGCTGAGGAAGATCGCGCCGCCCACCAACCGCACGACGAAGCCTGGGTGGCTGGCCACCAGGGTTTCGACGAAGGAGTAGGTCAGCGTGCCGTCTTCGTTCACCGCACGCCACATCAGGCCCTGGGCGATGCCGTTGACCCACATCGAGGCGATGTAGAGCACGGTGCCGATGGTGGCGAGCCAGAAGTGCGCGTTGATCAGGCCGATGCTGTGCATCTGCTCGCGGCCGAAGACTTTCGGGATCATGTGGTACAGCGCGCCGATGGAGATCATCGCCACCCAGCCCAAGGCACCCGCGTGTACGTGGCCGATGGTCCAGTCGGTGTAGTGGGAGAGGGCGTTGACCGTCTTGATCGCCATCATCGGCCCTTCGAAGGTCGACATGCCGTAGAACGCCAGCGACACCACGAGGAAGCGCAGGACCGGGTCGCTGCGCAACTTATGCCAGGCGCCCGACAGGGTCATCATGCCGTTGATCATCCCGCCCCAGCTCGGCGCCAGCAGGATCAGCGACATCACCATGCCCAGCGACTGCGCCCAGTCCGGCAGCGCGGTGTAGTGCAAGTGGTGGGGGCCTGCCCAGATGTACAGGGTAATCAGCGCCCAGAAGTGCACGATCGACAGGCGATAGGAGTACACCGGACGCTCGGCCTGTTTCGGCACGAAGTAGTACATCATCCCGAGGAAACCGGCGGTGAGGAAAAAGCCTACGGCGTTGTGCCCGTACCACCATTGCACCATCGCGTCGGTGGCACCGGAGTACAGCGAGTAGGACTTGGTGAAGCTGACCGGCAATTCCATGTTGTTGACGATGTGCAGGATCGCCACGGTGATGATGAACGCACCGAAGAACCAGTTACCGACATAGATGTGCTTGGTCTTGCGCTGCATGATCGTGCCGAAGAACACGATGGCGTAGGCGACCCAGACAATGGTGATCAGGATGTCGATCGGCCATTCCAGTTCGGCGTATTCCTTGGAACTGGTGTAGCCCAGCGGCAGGCTGATGGCCGCCAACAGAATCACCAACTGCCAGCCCCAGAAACAGAACGCGGCGATTTTCGGTGCGAACAGCCGGGTCTGGCAGGTACGTTGTACTGAATAAAACGAACTGGCGAACAGTGCGCAGCCGCCGAAGGCGAAGATCACCGCGTTGGTGTGCAGCGGGCGCAAGCGGCCGAAGCTGGTCCACGGCAAATTGAAGTTGAGTTCGGGCCAGACCAACTGGGCAGCGAGAAAAACCCCGAGCCCCATGCCGACGATGCCCCACACCACCGTCATAATGGCGAATTGGCGGACCACCTTGTAGTTGTAGGCGGTACTGATAGAAGTGTTCATGGTTCCCCATCCACGGTTCAGCCGAAGTGAGCGCACTCGCGCAAGGCAGCGCACCCTTCGGCCGGAGTTATAGGCAGACTAAAAGCGAGGCAAGCATGGACAAAGGGCACAATGCCGGTATTGACGGGGATCAATGGGCGCAGTGCGTGCGGGATCATGGATGGTTGTGGAACGCCGCCGCTGGCAAGGCTGCCGCGACGCTGATCCTCGCCCATGGCGCCGGCGCACCGATGGACAGCGACTGGATGAGCGACATGGCTGCACGCCTCGCCGCGCAAGGCCTCAACGTGTTGCGCTTCGAGTTTCCCTATATGGCGCAGCGGCGCCTCGATGGCGGCAAACGCCCGCCGAACCCGGCGCCGAAACTGCTGGAGTGCTGGCGCGGGGTGTATGCCCAGGTGCGACGTCATGTCACTGAGCCGCTGGCCATCGGCGGCAAGTCCATGGGCGGTCGCATGGCCAGTTTGCTGGCTGATGAGTTGGGCGCGGATGCGCTGGTGTGCCTGGGGTATCCGTTTTATGCCGTGGGTAAACCGGAGAAGCCGCGGGTTGAGCATTTGGCCGGACTGAAGACGCGAACCTTGATCGTGCAAGGTGAACGCGATGCGCTGGGCAATCGGGAGGCGGTCGAGGGGTACGCGCTATCACCGGGTATCGAGGTGTTCTGGCTGGTGGCGGGGGATCATGACTTGAAGCCGTTGAAGGCTTCGGGGTTTAGCCATGAGCAGCATTTGGCGGCTGCGGCGGGGAAGGTGGTTTCATTCCTTCAGTGAAAGATGTGGTGTTGCAAATGGCCTCTTCGCGAGCAAGCCCGCTCCCACAGGGTTTTGCACTGTACATAAATTCAAGCCACACCAAATATCACTGTGGGAGCGGGCTTGCTCGCGAAGAGGCCTGTCCAGGCGATATACATTTCAGACTGGCAATAAAAAACCCGGAAGTGTTCACTGTCCGGGTTTTTATCATTCCAGCAGCAATCAGCGGTTAAACCGCTCCACCAACGAATACTGTGTATTGGCAGTCTTGGTCAGCTCTTCACTCAACAACGCCGAGTTCTGTGCCTGTTCCGAGGTCTGGTCTGCCAGTTGCGAAATGTTGCTGATGTTGCGGCTGATCTCTTCGGCCACGGCGCTTTGCTCTTCGGTCGCGGCGGCGATCTGGGTGGTCATGTCGGTGATGTTGGCCACCGCTTCACTGATCCCCACCAGTGCCTGGTCCGCTTCCAGTACCCGCGCCACGCCTTCTTCAGCTTGACGGTGCCCGGCCTCCATGGTTTGCACGGCCGTGCTGGCGGTTTGCTGGAGCTTGGCGATCAGCGCATGAATCTGCCCGGTGGACTCGCTGGTGCGTTGCGCCAGTTGACGGACTTCGTCGGCCACCACCGCAAAACCACGACCCATCTCGCCGGCACGGGCCGCTTCGATGGCGGCGTTCAGCGCCAGCAGGTTGGTCTGGTCGGCGATGCCTTTGATCACATCGACCACGCCGCCGATTTCGTTGCTGTCCTTGGCCAGTTGGGTCACGGTCACGCCGGTTTCACCGACCACCACCGACAGGCGCTGGATGGCTTCGCGGGTTTCCCCGGCGATGTCACGACCGCGACCGGTCAGGCGATTGGCTTCCTGGGTGGCGTCGGCGGTGCGTTGCACGTGGCTGGCGACTTCCTGGGTGGTGGCGGCCATCTGGTTGACCGCGGTGGCCACCTGTTCGGTTTCGACCCGTTGACGTTCCAGGCCGCTGGAGCTGTTGTGCGCCAGGGCGTCGGACTGTCTGGCCTGATCGGTCAGGTGTTCGGCCGTGTCCTGCAGACGCGTCAGGCAGGTTTTCAGGCGTGCTTCCTGGCTCAGGATGGACATTTCCAGGCGCGCCTGGGCGCCGCGACTGTCGGTGTACATCTGTGCGATCAACGGATCGGAGGTGGTTTGCTCGGCCAGGCGCAGCAAACGCTTGAGGCCTCGCTGTTGCCACTGGAGGCCCATCAGACCCAGCGGCACCGAAAGACCGGCAGCCAGGGCAAACCCCCAATGGGAGTTCAGCGATGCACCGATCATGAAGCTCAATTGGCTGACCAGGATGAACGGCAGCCAGTCCTGCAGGATCGGCAGCCATTTATCCGAGGAGGGAATGGCCGACTTGCCCTGGTTGATGCGTTGGTAGAGCGCTTCGGCGCGGCGGATCTGTTCGGCGGTGGGCTTGACCCGTACCGACTCGTAACCGATCACCTGTTTGCCTTCGAAAACCGGTGTCACATAGGCGTTCACCCAGTAATGATCACCGGTCTTGCAGCGATTCTTGACAATGCCCATCCATGGCAAGCCTTGTTTCAGCGTGTCCCACATGTGGGCGAACACCGCGGCCGGGACGTCGGGGTGACGGACCAGATTGTGCGGTGCACGGATCAGTTCCTCTCGGGAAAACCCGCTGATCTCGACGAAAGCGTCGTTACAGTAGGTGATCATGCCCTTGGCATCGGTGGTGGAAATCAACCGTTGCTGAGCCGGGAAGGTCCGCTCGCGTTGTGTAATTGGCTGGTTGTTACGCATGGCTTTTTTAATCCGCAAGGCTTTCAAGTGCTGTATCGGCGAAGCCGGCGGATTGTTGAGCTTATTTTTCGATAATCAGCGATGCGTCGCAAAATGACCCTTGCGTCAGCCGGCGAGCATCGGATAGGTGAACAGGCCGAAATGCAGCAGGTTCAAGCCAAAGTGACTGGCAATGGCGGCGCCCAGCCCGCCGAACCGGTAGGCCAGGCCATAGCCGACCCCGGCCAGCGTTGCCAGCAATACCCACTGCCATCCTGCGCCGATATGGGCCAGGCCGAAGACCAATGACGCCAGCAGCAGGGCGAGAAGTTCACCGTAGGGCCGGTCTTTGAGGTGTCGGCTCAGGCCGCCCTGAATGTAGCCACGGAACAGCGCTTCTTCGACCAGCGTCACTAGCAGCAGATTGTTCACCAACCACAGCCAGGCTTGATCCGGCCATTTCGGCGACCAGGCGATGACCCCCAACAAGAGCGCACCGCCCAATGCCAGCATGGCGCTCAAGGTCAGGGCCAGGGCGGTGGCATACAGCGACAACCGAAGTGAACGGCGACCGACAATCCACGGACAAACCAGTAACAGCCAGAAGCCGATCAGCGGTTTGTCCAGGTTCAGGTGCATGGCGAATGACACGGCATCGTCGGTAAAACGCTGGGGATCGATAACGCGACCGTTATAGAAGCCGGGTAGCCAATGCGTCGCCAATGCCAGGGTCAGGACGATGAACAGGCCGTGGCCGAGGTAGCGGGCAAAAGGGATGTCGCGTTGGCGGACGGCGACACCTGCGACCAGCAACAGGAACACCGAAATTGCCGAGAGCCAGCCGAGATGGCCGTAGGTCAGCGCCAGGCCGTAGCCGAAGGAAAGCAGGGCCAGAAACGTCCATGGCAGGGCAATCATTTGAAGTCCTTAGAGATGAATAGCTTTTGTGGCGAGGGAGCTTGCTCCCGCTGGGCTGCGAAGCGGCCCCAATAACAATCAACCCGGTGTGCAAGATGAAATGCATCTGCAGGGCTGGCGACTGCTTCGCAGTCGAGCGGGAGCAAGCTCCCTCGCCACAGATGGGGGGTGTCCTGAGGGCTGCGATTATAAGCGCAGCCCAAATACAAACACCGCCCGAAGGCGGTGTTTGTGTCGGTCGTCCGTTACGAAGCAATCAACTGCCGCAACACATAATGCAAAATCCCCCCCGACTTGAAGTACTCCACCTCATTGAGCGTATCGATGCGGCACAACACCTCGATCTTCTCGCTGCTGCCGTCTTCGCGGGTGATGACCAGCGTCAGGTTCATCCGTGGTGTCAGCTCGACGCCGGTCAAGCCGAGGATGTCCAGGGTCTCGCTGCCACCCAGGTTCAGGCTCTTGCGGTTCTGATCCAGCTTGAACTGCAACGGCAGCACGCCCATGCCCACCAGGTTGGAGCGGTGAATTCGTTCGAAGCTTTCGGCGACGACCGCTTTCACCCCTAGCAGGTTGGTGCCCTTGGCGGCCCAGTCGCGACTCGAGCCGGTGCCGTATTCCTGGCCGGCGATCACCACCAGTGGTGTACCTGAAGCCTGATAGCGCATGGCGGCGTCGTAGATCGACATTTTTTCGCCGGTGGGAATGTAGCGGGTGTTGCCGCCTTCCTCGCCGCCGAGCATTTCGTTGCGTATGCGGATATTGGCGAAGGTGCCGCGCATCATCACTTCATGGTTGCCACGCCGCGAGCCATAGGAGTTGAAGTCTCGCGGTTCCACGCCTTTGTCGCGCAGGTATTGCCCTGCCGGGCTGTCGACCTTGATGTTGCCAGCCGGGGAGATGTGGTCGGTGGTCACCGAGTCGCCCAGCAGTGCGAGGATCCTGGCGCCGCTGACATCCTTGACCACGGGCGGCGGGCCGCCGATGTCGTCGAAGAACGGCGGATGCTGGATGTAGGTCGAGTCGTCCTGCCAGACATAGGTCGCCGCCTGCGGAACCTTGATCGCCTGCCATTGCGCGTCACCGGCAAACACTTCGGCGTATTCCTTGTGGAACATGGCGGTGTTCACCTGATTCACGGCGTCGGCAATTTCCTTGCTGCTTGGCCAGATGTCCCGCAGGTAAACCGGGTTGCCATCCTTGTCATCGCCTAGCGGCTCGCGGGTGAGGTCGGTGCGCACCGTGCCGGCCAGCGCGTAGGCGACCACCAGCGGCGGGGAGGCCAGCCAGTTGGTTTTCACCAGCGGATGCACCCGGCCTTCGAAGTTGCGATTGCCCGAGAGTACGGAGGCCACGGTGAGGTCGGCTTGCTGGATGGCTTTCTCGATGGGCTCCGACAGCGGCCCGGAGTTGCCGATGCAGGTGGTGCAGCCATAGCCGACCAGGGCAAAGCCCAATTCATCGAGGTATTGGGTCAGGCCGGCCGCCTTATAGTAGTCGGTCACCACTTTCGAGCCGGGGGCCAGCGAGCTCTTCACCCAGGGTTTGCGTTTCAGGCCTTTTTCCACAGCCTTCTTCGCCACCAGCCCGGCCGCCATCATCACGCTGGGGTTGGAGGTGTTGGTGCAGGAGGTGATCGCGGCGATGACTACGGCGCCGTTTTTCAGGCGATAGGTCTGGCCTTCGTAGTCGTAATCCGCTTCGCCGGCCATATCGGCATTGCCGACGGCAACACCGCCACCGCCTTCGCTTTCCAGGCGGCCTTCTTCCTTGCTGGTGGGCTTGAATTGCAGGTCGGTGAAGTCGCTGAATGCTTGCGCGACGTTGGGCAGCGACACCCGGTCCTGTGGACGTTTTGGTCCGGCGAGGCTGGCTTCAACGCTGGCCATGTCCAGCGCCAGGCTGTCGGTGAAGGCGGGTTCCTGGCCGGGCAGGCGCCACAGGCCCTGGGCCTTGCTGTAGGCCTCCACCAGTTGCACCGATTCCAGGGGCCGGCCGGACAGGCGAAGGTATTCCAGCGTAATGTCGTCCACCGGGAAGAAACCGCAGGTGGCGCCGTATTCCGGGGCCATGTTGGCGATGGTCGCGCGGTCGGCCAGGGGCAGGTCGGCAAGGCCATCGCCGTAGAATTCGACGAATTTGCCCACCACGCCTTTCTTGCGCAGCATCTGGGTCACAGTCAGCACCAGGTCGGTGGCGGTGATGCCTTCCTTGAGTCTGCCGGTGAGTTTGAAACCGATGACTTCGGGAATCAGCATCGATACGGGTTGCCCGAGCATCGCCGCTTCCGCCTCGATACCGCCGACGCCCCAGCCAAGCACGCCGAGGCCGTTGATCATGGTGGTGTGGGAATCGGTGCCCACCAGGGTGTCGGGGAAGGCATAGGTGCGGCCGTCCTCGTCCTTGGTCCAGACGGTGCGGGCGAGGTATTCAAGATTCACCTGGTGGCAGATCCCGGTGCCCGGCGGCACTACGCTGAAATTGTCGAAGGCACTCTGGCCCCAGCGCAGGAACGCATAACGTTCGCCATTGCGTTGCATTTCAATGTCGACGTTCTGCTCGAAGGCGCTGCTGCTGGCGAACTTGTCGACCATCACCGAGTGGTCGATCACCAGGTCCACCGGCGACAGCGGGTTGATCCGCTGCGGATTGCCGCCGGCCTTGGCCATCGCCGCACGCATGGCGGCCAGGTCGACCACCGCCGGTACACCGGTGAAGTCCTGCATCAGCACCCGCGCCGGGCGGTACTGGATTTCGCGGTCGGAGCGACGCTCCTTGAGCCACGCGGCCAGTGCCTTGAGGTCGGCGCCGGTGACGGTTTTTTCGTCCTCCCAGCGCAGCAGGTTTTCCAGCAGGACTTTCAACGACATCGGCAGCTTGTCCAGGTCGCCCAGGCTTTTGGCGGCATCGGGCAGGCTGAAGTAGTGGTAGGTCTTGTTGCCGACTTGCAGGGTCTTGAGCGTATTCAGGCTATCGAGGGACGGCATTGCGATCACTCCTTTGAGTCCGCACGGCTACGGACAGAGGGGACGGGCAGAGGACTAAACCTAGTCCTCTTTGCTGCTTAAGGCTAATAACTGGACTCTATCGCTGAGTCCGGGGTTCCGAAGTCGGCTATCATGCGCGGGTTTTCGTGACAGGCTTTGCTTCAACGCAAGCCTGGGCATCGCGCAGTGGCCGAAATTCCTCGCCATTGCCCAGGAGTAAGAATGAACACCCTCTTTATGCATTGCCGGCCGGGCTTCGAAGGCGAAGTCTGTTCCGAGATTTCCGACCTCGCCGCGCGCTTGAACGTGGCCGGATATGCCAAGGCCAAGGCGGCAACTGCCTGCGCCGAGTTTGTCTGCACCGAAGAAGACGGCGCCGAGCGCCTGATGCGCGGGCAGCGTTTCGCCGAGCTGATCTTTCCGCGCCAGTGGGCTCGGGGGATCTTCATCGATCTGCCGGAAACCGACCGCATCAGTGTGATCCTTGCGCATATGGCGGACTTTCCTCTGTGCGGCAGCCTGTGGCTGGAAATGGTCGACACCAACGACGGCAAGGAACTGTCGAACTTCTGCAAGAAATTCGAAGTGCATCTGCGCAAGGCACTGATGGCGGCCGGCAAGCTGGTGGAAGATGCCCACAAACCGCGTTTGCTGTTGACGTTCAAGAGCGGCCGCGAAGTGTTCATGGGCCTGGCGGAGTCGAACAACTCGGCGATGTGGCCGATGGGCATTCCCCGTTTGAAGTTCCCCCGCGAGGCCCCGAGCCGCTCGACGCTGAAGCTGGAAGAGGCCTGGCACCACTTCATCCCGCGTGACCAGTGGGACGAACGCCTGCATGGCGACATGACCGGCGTTGACCTGGGTGCCGCCCCCGGTGGCTGGACCTGGCAACTGGTCAACCGCGGCATGCTGGTGACCGCCATCGACAACGGCCCGATGGCCGAAAGCCTGATGGACACCGGTCTGGTGCAGCACTTGATGGCTGACGGTTTCACCTTCAAGCCCAAGCAACCGGTGGACTGGATGGTCTGCGACATCGTCGAGAAGCCGGCGCGCAACGCTGCGATGCTGGAAGAGTGGATCGGCGACGGCCACTGCCGCGAGGCGGTGGTCAACCTCAAGCTGCCGATGAAACAGCGCTATGCCGAAGTGAAGCGCTTGCTCGAGCGCATTGCCGATGGCTTCAAGGCCCGGGGCATCAAGGTGGAGATCGGCTGCAAGCAGCTGTACCACGACCGCGAGGAAGTGACCTGCCATTTGCGCCGGCTGGATGTGAAGAAGCCGAAAACCCGCTGATCACGCAAGTCCCTGTGGGAGCGAGCTTGCTCGCGATAGCGGTGGGTCAGTTGAAATCAATGTTGACTGACCTGACGCCATCGCGAGCAAGCTCGCTCCCACAGGGTACGGCGTTATGCCATAGATGACGTTACACCCGGCAATGCGCGACAATGCCGGCCAGTTTCAGGAGTGAATCATGAGTGAAATGCTTGATACGCCGGTAGACGGCACCCTCGACGCCACCGGCCTCAACTGCCCCGAGCCGGTGATGATGCTGCACCAGCACATCCGTGACCTGGTGCCCGGCGGCCTGCTCAAAGTAATCGCCACTGACCCCTCGACCCGTCGCGACATTCCCAAGTTCTGCGTGTTTCTCGACCATGAACTGGTGGCGCAGCACGAAGATGAGGGCACCTACCTCTACTGGATTCGCAAGAAGTCTGTTTAACGGTAGCCAAAAAAAGACCTGCAAAAGCAGGTCTTTTTGTTTGTGCAATCAACCCGCCGAGCGGCTGTTACGAATCCGTCGGCGCGCACTGAGCGTCAGGCGGATCGACAGCATCAGCGCCGCACAGCTCAAACCGGCAATCAAGCCTTCCCACAGCCCGCTCGGGCCGCTGGCCGGACCGAACAAGTCGGTCAGTCCCAGCACGTAGCCGACCGGCAGGCCGATGCCCCAATAGGCGAACAAGGTCAGGATCATCGTCACCCGGGTGTCCTGGTATCCACGCAGCGCACCCGCGCAGATCACCTGGATGGCATCGGAAAACTGGTACAGCGCGGCGTACACAATCAACATCGACGCAATCTGGATCACGGCCTTGTCAGGCGTGTAGATCGACGCGATAGGTTCGCGCAGGAGCAGGATCAGGGCCGCCGAGAACGCCGCGAACACCAGTGCCGCGCCGAGCCCGACCTTCGCCGCGAAGCGCGCCTGCCAGGGATTACCGGCTCCCAGTGCCTGGCCGACGCGCACGGTCACCGCCATGCCCAGCGAATAAGGAATCATGAACAGCAACGAGCTGATATTCAGGGCGATTTGATGCCCGGCCACCACGGTGGAGCCAAGGCTGCCGATCAACAGGGCAATGACCGCGAAGATGCTGGACTCGGCGAACACGGCGATACCGATCGGCAGGCCAATGCTGACCAGACGCTTGATCACGGCCCATTTCGGGCGGTCGAAGCGTACCAGCACACGGGTGCGGGCATAGAAGGGGGCCCAGAAGGTCCAGCCGGCCATGCTCAACGCCATGAACCACATCACAATGCCGCTGGCCCAGCCGCACCCGACGCCGCCCAGGGCCGGTGCGCCGAAATGGCCATAGATCAACGTGTAGTTCAACGGGATGTTCAGCAGTAGCCCGCACAAGCCGATGACCATGCTCGGGCGGGTACGGCCCATGCCATCGCTGTAGCAGCGCAGCACGTAATAAAACGCCATGCCCGGCAAGCCGAAGGCGATCCCGTGCAGGTACCCCATGCTCGGCTCGATCAATTGCGGATCGACTTTCATCCAGTGCAGGATTGGCTCGGCGCCGAGCAGCAGGCCACTGCCGATCAACCCGACACACAGTGCCAGCCACAGCGCCTGGCGTACCAGCGGGCCGATTTCGTCAAGTTGCCCGGCGCCAAAGCGTTGCGCGACCTTGGGGGTGGTGGCCAGCAGGACGCCGGACATCAACAGGTAGACCGGAATCCAGATCGAATTGCCCAAGGCCACCGAGGCCAGGTCCCGTGGGCTGACGCGGCCGGCCATCACCGCATCGACGAAGCCCATGGCCGTGGTTGCCAGTTGCGCGATCATGATCGGCAGGGCCAGGCTGAGCAGGCCTTTTAGCTCCAGGCGAACGGGGGTCGTCCGCGCCGGAGCAATGGCGGCGGTATTCTCAATTACAGGATTCAATGGCGAAACGTCCAAAAGGTATTGATGCACAGGCGCGCATTCTACGCGTTGACGCGGCAGTCAGGAAAAGACCCGTGTTACCGATTTGTAATCAAAACCTGTGGGAGCGGGTTTGCTCGCGAAGGGGGAGTGTCAGTCACCATTAATGTTGCCTGGCACACTGCTTTCGCGAGCAAGCCCGCTCCCACAAAGTAACTTGCGCTTCAGACACAAGTGAACAATGCCCGCTGGCCCACCACCCGCATCTACGCCTAAACTGCCGATCCGCCAAAGGAGCCTGCCATGCTGATTGTTGCCGACGAAAATATCCCCCTGCTCGATGCCTTCTTCGAGGGTTTCGGCGAAATCCGCCGGGTACCGGGTCGTGCCATCGACCGCGCCACGGTCGAGCAGGCCGATGTTCTGTTGGTGCGTTCGGTGACCAACGTCAATCGCGCTCTGCTCGAGGGCAGCAAGGTGCGCTTTGTCGGTACGTGCACCATCGGCACCGATCATCTGGACCTGAATTACTTCAAACAGGCCGGCATCACCTGGTCCAGCGCACCGGGCTGCAATGCCCGTGGCGTGGTCGACTATGTGCTCGGCAGCCTGCTGACCCTGGCCGAAATCGAAGGCGTCGACCTGACCCGGCGTACTTACGGGGTGGTTGGTGCTGGCGAAGTGGGTGGGCGGCTGGTCAAGGTCCTGCAAGGCCTGGGCTGGAAAGTGCTGGTGTGCGATCCACCTCGGCAAGCGGCGCAAGGAGGGGATTACGTCAACCTCGAGCAGATCATCGATGAGTGCGACGTCATCAGCCTGCACACGCCATTGACTAAGCAGGGCCAGCAATCGACCTGGCACTTGTTCGATGAACAACGTCTGAATCAGCTCCGGTCCGGCACCTGGCTGATCAACGCCAGTCGCGGGCCGGTGGTCAACAACGCGGCACTGCGCGATGTGCTGCTGGAGCGCGAAGACCTGCAAGCAGTGCTCGATGTCTGGGAAGGCGAGCCTGAGGTCGACGTGGCGCTGGCCGAGCTCTGCGTGCTGGCAACGCCACACATTGCCGGTTACAGCCTCGACGGCAAGCAGCGGGGCACCGCGCAGATTTATCAGGCGTATTGCGATTTCCTCGGGCAACCGGCCCGCGTCAGCCTGGGCGATTTGCTACCGGCACCGTGGCTTTCGCACGTGACCCTCAATGCCCAAAGCGACCCGGCCTGGGCGTTGGCGATGCTGTGCCGTGGCGTGTATGACCCGCGTCGTGACGATGCCGATTTCCGTCGCAGTCTTGTCGGCAGTGTCAGCGAGCAGCGTGCGGCATTCGATGTGTTGCGCAAGCAATACCCGTCGCGCCGCGAGATCGACGGGTTGCAGGTGCGGATCGAGGGGGATGCGCCGCAGTTGCAGCGTATTGTGGCGGCGTTGGGGGCGACACTGGTTTAAAGACCGCATTGGCCTTATCGCGGGCAAGCCCGCTCCCACAGGAGCCGCGTTGGATACAAATGTTGTGTACGACCCGGATCCCCTGTGGGAGCGGGCTTGCTCGCGAAGGGCGCGCCACAGTCCCGGATTGGATAAGCAGGCATAAAAAACCCGGCCAACAATGGGCCGGGTCAAGAAGACGGTGGCTATATCACTTTTGTTCGGCAGGTTTGACCAATCGCTTTTCCAGTTCGCTGCAAGCTTTCTGGATCATTTCTTCAGTGATCGGTACTTCGCGACCCTGCTCGTCAATAATCGAGCAACCCAGAGACTGGTCTGGTTGCGTGCGGATCACTTGAATCTTGTCATCGCTGCTGTGTTGCAAGGACATGGCCTGTCTCCTCATCAGGTTGTTAGCTCACTGTAGAACCGCCAGGTGACCGGGCTATGACAACTCCCTGCGATCTTTCCGGGGGGACAGAACCAGTCCAGCAGAAATGCCTTCGCCTGGCTACCCGAACTTTAGACCAATAGCGTCTAGCCTCTAGTGTTGGTGGACATAATCAACCGGACTCATTGTGATTTGCAGCGAGCCACCCCATTGAGCGGTATAGGCTGACCCTAATGACTGCCTTGTCCAGGATAATTACGATGCTCTCTGCCCGTCACCGCCGTGCCATTCGCCTGGCCAGCCGTTTCATTGCGCCGTATCGCTGGCAGGCCATTGGCGCCTTGCTGGCGTTGATCGCCACCGCCGGCATCACCTTGTCCATGGGGCAGGGCATCCGCCTGCTGGTGGACAAGGGGTTCATGACCCAGTCACCGCACCTGCTCAATCAGTCCATCGGTCTGTTCATGGTACTGGTGGCGGGGTTGGCGATCGGAACCTTTGCACGGTTTTACCTGGTGTCGTGGATCGGCGAGCGCTGCGTCGCCGACATCCGCCGCAACGTGTTCAATCACCTGATTTACCTGCATCCGGGGTTTTACGAAGACAATCGCAGCTCGGAAATCCAGTCCCGCCTGACCGCCGACACCACGCTGCTGCAATCGGTCATCGGCTCTTCGCTGTCGTTGTTCCTGCGCAATCTGTTGATGGTGATCGGCGGGATCATCCTGTTGTTCATCACCAACCCCAAGCTCACCAGCATCGTGGTGGTTGCCTTGCCCCTGGTGATCGCGCCGATCCTGATCTTCGGGCGCCGGGTGCGTAACCTCTCACGCCTGAGCCAGGACCGGATTGCCGATATCGGCAGCTATGTGTCCGAAACCCTGGGCCAGATCAAGACCGTGCAGGCCTACAACCATCAGGCCCAGGACGAGCGCCGGTTTGCCGTGACCGTGGAAGAGGCGTTCAACACCGCACGCAAGCGCATCTTCCAGCGGGCATGGCTGATTACCCTGGTGATCGTGCTGGTATTGGGCGCGGTCGGGGTGATGCTCTGGGTCGGCGGCATGGACGTCATCGCCGGGCGGATTTCCGCCGGCGAGCTGGCGGCGTTCGTGTTCTACAGCCTGATCGTCGGCAGCGCGTTCGGTACCTTGAGCGAAGTGATTGGCGAGTTGCAGCGGGCAGCCGGCGCGGCCGAGCGGATTGCCGAGTTGCTGCGCTCAGAAAACATCATCCTGGCGCCAGTGGCGGGCGCGGTGAAACTGCCCGAGCGTGTCGAAGGCCAGTTGCAACTGCACAATGTGCGTTTTTCCTACCCGTCGCGGCCGCAAAGCTATGCTGTCGACGGCTTGAGCCTGACCGTCAATGCTGGTGAGACGCTGGCGCTGGTCGGGCCATCAGGGGCCGGTAAATCCACGGTGTATGACTTGCTGCTGCGATTTTACGACCCGGCCGAAGGGCGCATCCTGCTCGATGGCGTGCCATTGACTCAACTCGACCCGCTGGACCTGCGCCGCTGTTTCGCCCTGGTGTCGCAAACCCCGGCGCTGTTTTTCGGCAGCATTGAAGAAAACATTCGCTACGGCAATCCACAGGCGACCTTGGCCGAGGTGCAGGAGGCGGCAAAAATCGCTTACGCCCATGACTTTATCGAAGCCATGCCCAACGGTTACCAGACTCATCTGGGGGACGGCGGTCTCGGCTTGTCCGGTGGCCAGCGCCAACGCCTGGCCATCGCCCGCGCGTTGCTGGTGGACGCGCCGATCCTGCTCCTGGACGAAGCCACCAGCGCCCTCGATGCCCAGAGCGAACACCTGATCCAGCAGGCGCTGCCAAGCCTGATGAAAAACCGCACCACCCTGGTGATAGCCCATCGCCTGGCCACGGTGAAAAACGCCGATCGCATCGCAGTGATGGATCAGGGGAAGCTGGTAGCGGTGGGCACGCATCAGGAGCTTATCGCCAGTAATGCGTTGTATGCGCGGTTGGCGGCGTTGCAGTTTAGTGATGGACATGAAGCGGCATGAATGACTACTGATGAATGACGCCCGGTTCGGGCATTATGTCGTCCTCTGTTATGAGCCCGGATGAGGATATGAGCCGTTATCAACCACCGCTGACCTTGACGACGAAAATGTTGTCGCTGATCGCCGATATCAGCGAACAGATCGGTCAGCTTACGGCTATGGACGAACGCCTGCAGACACCTCAGTTACGTCGTGGCAATCGGATTCGAACGATTCAGGCTTCTTTGGCCATCGAAAACAATTCGCTGAGCATCGAGCAGGTGACTGCCGTTCTGGCAGGGCAGCGTGTGCTGGGGTTGCCTCGGGAAATCCAGGAAGTACGAAATGCGTTTGCTGCTTACGAAGCCATGCCTGATTGGCAGCCAAGTAGCCGGACCGATTTACTGCGTGCCCATGAATTACTGATGGGCGGATTGATTGATGAATACGGGCAGTTTCGTCGAACCGGCGTGGGTATCTATCGTGGCGATAAGTTGATCCATATGGCGCCGCCGCCGAGTCGCGTTGTGCACTTGATTGATGACTTGTTGGCGTGGCTTGGTGCCTCGGACTGGCATCCGCTGATTACCAGCTGCGTCTTTCATTATGAATTTGAGTTCATCCATCCCTTCGCTGACGGTAACGGACGTATGGGACGCCTTTGGCAAACCCTGATACTCAGTCAGTGGCGCCCGGTATTATCTTATTTGCCGGTTGAGGCCGTGATTCGGGATCAGCAGGAGGCGTACTACGCGGCATTGTCGGCGGCCGATCTTTTGGCCGAATCAACGCCTTTCGTAGAGTTCATGTTGCGAGCCATGAGCCTTGCACTATCGGAGGCGGTACAGGGTGAGCCAGAAATCGACCCAGTAACCGACCCAGTAAGCGACCCAGTAGAGAAGTTGCTTTCTGCGCTGCATCTTAACGGTCCGCGAAAGATCAGCGAATTGATGGCTGACATCGGATTGGTGCACAAGGCGACCTTTCGGACTAACTATCTCAGGCCTGCATTAGCGGTCGAATGGATAGAGATGACCCATCCTGAGTCGCCAAGTAGTCCAGCACAAAAGTATCGCCTGACCCAGCTTGGAAAACAGGTCTTCGCACGGCTCAAGTCGGCAAAGAAATTCTGAGCAACAAAAAAGCCCGCATCTGTGATGCGGGCTTTTTTTGCGGGTCGATTTGAATCATTGATCGTCGAAATACCGCTCATGCCAGTCCACGATCGGCTGTGGTGAATTGAGCTTCTCGCCATAGATCACCGAATACGACAGCACGTTTTGCACATACTGGCGGGTTTCGTCGAACGGAATGCTTTCCACCCACACGTCGAAACTCAAGTGATCGGCGCCGCGCAGCCATTGGCGCACTCGGCCGGGGCCGGCGTTGTAGGCGGCGGAGGCGAGGACGCGGTTGCCGTTGAACTGGCTGTGCACCTGGCTCAGATACGCGGCGCCGAGCTGGATGTTCTTGTCCGGATCCAGCAGTTGCTGTGGCGAGCTGTAGGGAATGCTGAACTTGCGCGCGGTTTCCTTGGCGGTGGCGGGCATCAGTTGCATCAGGCCCGAGGCGCCGACCCCGGAGCGGGCGTCGTCCATGAACGCACTTTCCTGGCGGGTGATGGCGAACGCCCAGCTCGGATGCAGGCCGCGGTTCTTCGCTTCACGCACCAGCGTATTGCGGTGGGCCATCGGGAAACGGATATCCAGGTCATCCCAATACTGGGCCTGACTGATGGTGCGGATCGCCGGGAAATACCATTTCAGGTCGTAGGCCAGTTTGGCCTGGGCGACCATTTCGTCGCGGCTGAAGTGGCGGCTGACGTGGTACCACTCGCGGCGACCGTCGACAATTTGCCCGCGAGCGTGCAGTTCAAGGGCGCGACGCACGCCGGGAGTGTTGCGCACCTTGTTGATGGTGGCCTGGCTGAGTACCAGCGGTTTGTTGAGCAGCGAGTAGGGCGACTGTGAGCGATCGGCGGCGAGGAAGCCATAGAAGTCGCGTTCGCGGGCCAGGTTTTTATAGAGTGTCTGCGCTTCCGGATTCTGCGGTTGCGCCAGTTCCAGGCTGCGGGCCTGCCAGTAACGCCAGCGGTTGGTGGTGGCCAGGTCCTGGGGCAGGCGGCGGGTCAACTGGTAGGCATCGTCCCAGCGCGCCAGGCGCAGGAGCAGGCGCAGGCGCCATTCGGAAACCGTGTTGTCGCGCAGTTCCGGATCGTATTTGGTCATGACGTCCAGGGCACGACCGTCGAAACGTTTGGCGAGGCTCAGCCCGATTTCCCGGGCGATCGCGACTTTTTCATCCCGGGAGAAATGCATGCTGCTGGCGTAACCGTCGAGCAGGTTCATGGCCCTGTCCGGATCCTGGCGAGCCAGGCGGCGCAGGCCGAGGCTGACCACGTCGGACATGGCTTCATCGGCCGGGGCGAAGCGTGACGGCTGGTTGAGCAGTTCCGGTTTCTGCGCCACGTCCACCAGCAAGCGACCGCGAGGTGCGAGGGTGGTCATGCCATTGACCAGGCTGTTGGCCAGCGGATAGTTGCGCGCCTGGGCGGCGAGTTTCGCGCGTTCCCAGCGTTTTTGCTCGGTCAACTGGCCATCGGCGGCCCACATGCCGAACAGGGCATCGCAGGCTTCGGGCTGGGATTTGCCGGTCAGCCAGAGCTTTTCAGTGTTGGCATAACCTTCGGCCTTGAGGTTGTGGCTGATCTGGTACTGCGCATTCAGGCAGTCCAGTTCGGTGAAGTTCATTTTCGGGTCGTAATACTTGACGAAGGTCGCCCAGTCTCCCCGGTCCGCCAGCCAGCGCAACCAGCGCAGCTTCATCCAGTTGGCCTGGGGCAGGTCGCCGTGTTCGGCGAGGAATTTCTCGATTTCGGCGTTGCTCGCGGTTTTCAGGCGCGCGGTCAGCTCGTCGTACGCCAGGTAGGGTTCCAGCGGATAATCGGCGAGGGCCTGGCTGTAACGGAAATACGGGCCGCTATCGCCCTTGGCCAGGGCGCGCTTGGCTTCATCGTAATACTGGCGTTGGGTGGACAGGTCCACCGCCTGGGCGGATTGAACGGCAGCGGCAGACAGTAAAAAAGCAGATAAAAGATTGAAAAGGCGACTGCGCATGAGACGTCCGGGCAGAGAAAAATCATGACAAGCGCGGGCCAGGCCCGCGCTGAATTGTCTGTAGCTTAGCCTTTTGCCAGCAGCCGGTGAAAGCTTTGCGGGTCTTACCGCATCAGTTCGCAACATTTGTCCTTCAGAGTGCTGCGAGAGTGAAATTGCCGGCCTTCTGAAGCCTCAAGTCAGGTAGAATGCGCGCCCGGTTTTTGGAGAAGCTCATGACCCTGCTCAAATTCAGCGATGTGTCCCTTGCTTTCGGCGCTATGCCGTTGTTGGACAAGGTGTCCTGGCAGATCGCCCGTGGTGAGCGGGTGTGCATCATCGGCCGCAACGGCACTGGCAAGTCCAGCATGATGAAGCTCGTCAAGGGCGACCAGAAGCCCGATGACGGCTCCGTTTGGCGCGCACCCGGGCTCAAGATCGGCGAATTGCCGCAAGAATTGCCGGTGGCCGACGAGCGGACAGTGTTCGACGTAGTGGCCGAAGGCCTGGATGGTGTTGGCGCCTTGCTCGCCGAATATCACCACCTGAGCCAGAATATCGTCACCGACGCCGATCTGGACAAACTGATGCACGTCCAGCACGACCTCGAAGCCCGCGATGGCTGGCGTTTGCAGACCCTCGTCGACAGCACCTTGAGCCGCCTGCAACTGCCGGCCGACAAGACCCTCGCCGAGTTATCCGGCGGCTGGCGTCGTCGCGTCCTGCTGGCCCAGGCCCTGGTGTCCGAGCCGGACCTGCTGCTGCTCGACGAACCGACCAACCACCTGGACATCGGTGCCATCGCCTGGCTTGAAGAAGCGCTGAAGGATTTCCAGGGCGCCGTGCTGTTCATCACGCACGACCGTTCTTTCCTGCAGAACCTGGCAACCCGCATCCTGGAACTGGATCGCGGTGGCCTGATCGACTGGAACGGCGACTACGCCAGCTTCCTGGTGCACAAGGAAGCTGAACTCGCTGCCGAAGCCACTGCCAACGCGCTGTTCGACAAGCGCCTGGCCCAGGAAGAAGTGTGGATTCGCCAGGGCATCAAGGCCCGTCGCACCCGTAACGAAGGTCGTGTCCGTGCACTGAAAGCCTTGCGCGTCGAGCGTAGCGAGCGTCGTGAGCGTACCGGCAAGGCCAACATTCAGCTCGATACCGCCGACAAGTCCGGCAAGCAGGTCATGGTGCTCGAGAATGTGAGCTTCGCTCACCCGGGCGGGCCGTTCCTGATCAAGGACTTCTCCATGGTGCTGCAGCGTGGCGACCGTATCGGCCTGCTTGGCGCCAACGGTACCGGCAAGACCACGTTGCTGAAGTTGATGCTCAGCGGTCTGCAACCGACCAGCGGCAAAGTGGAAGAGGGCACCCGGATCGATGTCGCCTACTTCGACCAGTTGCGCCATCAGCTGGACCTGGAAAAGACCGTGATCGACAACGTGGCCGAAGGTCGCGACTTCATCGATATCGATGGCCAGAGCCGCCACGTGCTGAGCTACCTCGGCGACTTCCTGTTCAGCCCGCAGCGTGCCCGCACGCCGGTCAAGGCGCTGTCCGGTGGTGAGCGTGCCCGTCTGTTGCTGGCCAAGCTGTTCAGCAAGCCGGCGAACCTGCTGGTACTCGACGAACCGACCAACGACCTCGACGTCGAAACCCTCGAATTGCTCGAAGAGGTCTTGCTGACCTTCAACGGCACCGTACTGATGGTCAGCCACGACCGGGCATTCCTCGACAACGTGGTTACCAGCACTCTGGTCTTCGAAGGTGAAGGCAAGGTTCGCGAGTACGTCGGTGGCTATCAGGACTGGCTGCGTCAGGGCGGCTCGCCGCGCCTGTTGGGCGTGACCGAGAGCAAGTCCGGCAAGGCCGACCTGAACTCCGCGGTGGTGAAGGCCGAGCCTGCGCCGGTTGCGGCAGCGGTCGAAGCGCCAGTGGCAAAGAAAAAGCTCAGCTACAAGTTGCAGCGCGAGCTGGAAGCGTTGCCGGGGCAGATCGAAGCCATGGAGCAGCAGATTGCCGCCGTTGAAGCGCAGATGGCGGATGCCGGTTTCTACCAGCGTCCTGCGGCCGAAACGGCAGCGGTGATTGCTCAGTTGGAGCAATTGCAGGCTGAGCTCGACATCATGGTCGAGCGTTGGGCCGAGCTGGATGCCTGATTGATCCTGCAATAAAAAAGCCCGGCGCTCAGTGATGAACGCCGGGCTTTTCATATGCAATGCGATCTGCGGGCTGCCGTAGATCCAATGTGGGAGCAAGCCCGCTCCCACAATGATTTGTGTTGTCAGCTTTTGGTTTGCAGGCGTACAGCAAGCACATCGCAAGGCGCGCCGTGCAGCACGTCATTGGCGGTGGAGCCCAGCAGCAGTGCCAGGCCGTGCCGGCCATGGCTGCCCACCACGATCAGGTCGCAGGTTTGCTCCTTGGCCAGGTGGTGGATCTCCTGGCGTGGCTGGCCGTAGGTCAGGTGGCTGTATTCCCTGGAGAGCTCCGGATATTTCAGGATCAGGCGGTCAAGACGCTCCTTGGCCTGATCGAACTGCTGTTGTTGCAGTTGTGACAGGTCCATCGGCACGTCGCCGCCGAAGGCCATCGCCATCGGCTCGACAATGTGCACCAGCGACAATTTCGCACCGTTGCTCACCGACAGTTCGCGAGCGCGGTGAATCACAGGGTCGCACTCTTCGGTCAGATCTACAGCGACCAGAATATGGTTGTAGGGCATGAGGTGCTCCTCCTGAGGGATGCAATATTGGTAAGTATGGCTGGTTTCAAGCGCATTGGTTCCAAAGTGACACAATGGGCTCATTCAAATTCGGGAGTACAGATATGACGGTCTGGATAGTGGTGTCAATCCTGTTGGTGGTGCTGAGCCCACTGGCATGGTTGCGGCCGTCGCGAGTTCAGAGCGGGCGCATAGCCTTGCGGATGGAGGCCCGGCGCATCGGACTGGCCATGCAATTGGCACCTCAGGAGTGGCCACACTGGCTCAGCCAGGAGCCGCCGAGCCCTTGCGCCCAGTACCATCGTCCGCGGCGCGGCCGTCAGCCGGCGTGCTGGAGTTACTGGCAAAAATCACCGGGTGTCTGGGTCAATCAGTGGCAGGAAATCTGTGAAGATCGTTCGTTGCTCGATCATTTCGAAAAATTGCCAGGCAATGTCTTCAAGGTCGAGGCCGACAAGCAAATAATCGCCTTGTATTGGGGCGAGAAGGGCGAGGCCGAGGTTTTGCAACGGATCGATGCCACCCTCAAGGCGCTGGCCTGACACCGCAGCCAGTAAAAATCATCAGGCAATAAAAAGCCCGACAAAATCATCGGGCGGGTTGGCCAGGCAGGCCGGTAATCGGTGTTGGCTGATCTTACGCTGGGCATTCGCCAAAAGCGTTCACAATTTTCCTCCAGGTTTCGCCAGCGTAGCTTGTTAAACACGGGCTGCAGCGAATTAGGGCGAATTTTCTAACAATTGATTCTATGAATGACCTTGCATGTTTCGGCGTGTTTAAGGTCTTCGCAGTACGGATATGACCGGAAAGTCGCGTTTCAACCCGTGTTTTGGGCGATTGACAATTGTCGGAAATTCCGTGAAGGTGACGTACCCAAATCAAACGGGCGTATGAATTGAGCGTTTGTATTTCAGACCGCTCCTACAGAATCCCGACTATCGCGTTGGCGGGTGTGCCGGGGGAATGGGCGTAGCATTGACGATCAACGTCCCTGCCAAGCCGTTCGCCTGCGTCCGACGTGTACTGTTCAGCTTCCATATCGTGGAGATCAGTTGATGATTTACGAAGGTAAAGCCATCACGGTTAAGGCTCTTGAAAGTGGCATCGTCGAACTGAAGTTCGACCTCAAGGGTGAGTCCGTCAACAAGTTCAACCGTCTAACCCTGAACGAACTGCGTCAGGCCGTAGACACCATCAAGGCAGATGCTTCGATCAAGGGCGTGATCGTCAGCAGTGGCAAGGACGTGTTCATCGTCGGCGCCGACATCACCGAATTTGTCGACAACTTCAAGCTGCCGGATGCAGAACTTGTTGCTGGCAACCTCGAAGCCAACAAGATTTTCAGCGATTTCGAAGACCTCAACGTCCCGACTGTTGTTGCCATCAACGGCATCGCGTTGGGTGGCGGTCTGGAAATGTGCCTGGCGGCGGACTACCGCGTCATGTCCACCAAGGCCAAGATCGGTCTGCCGGAAGTCAAGCTGGGCATCTACCCAGGCTTCGGCGGTACTGTGCGCCTGCCGCGCCTGATCGGTGCCGACAACGCCATCGAGTGGATTGCCGCCGGCAAGGAAAACCGTCCTGAGGACGCGCTGAAAGTCGGCGCCGTCGACGCAGTGGTAGCTCCTGAGCAGCTGCAGAACGCCGCGCTGGAACTGATCAAGCGCGCCATCTCCGGCGAGTTCGACTACAAGGCCAAGCGCCAGCCGAAGCTGGAAAAACTCAAGCTGAACGCCATCGAACAAATGATGGCTTTCGAAACCGCCAAGGGTTTCGTGGCCGGTCAGGCTGGCCCGAACTACCCGGCGCCGGTTGAAGCGATCAAGACCATCCAGAAAGCCGCGAACTTCGGTCGCGACAAGGCGCTGGAAATCGAGGCTGCCGGTTTCGTCAAGCTGGCCAAGACCTCTGCCGCGCAGAGCTTGATCGGCTTGTTCCTGAACGATCAGGAACTGAAGAAAAAGGCCAAGGCCTACGACGAAATCGCCAAGGACGTGAAGCAGGCCGCCGTACTGGGCGCCGGCATCATGGGCGGCGGTATCGCCTATCAGTCGGCTTCCAAAGGCACGCCGATCCTGATGAAGGACATCAACGAGCACGGTATCGAGCAGGGTCTGGCCGAAGCCGCCAAACTGCTGGTTGGCCGCGTTGATAAAGGTCGCATGACCGCCGCGAAAATGGCTGAAGTGCTCAACGGCATTCGTCCTACCCTGTCCTACGGTGATTTCGGTCACGTGGACCTGGTGGTGGAAGCGGTCGTCGAGAACCCCAAGGTCAAGCAAGCGGTACTGGCTGAAGTCGAAGACAAGGTCAAGGAGGACACCATTCTGGCGTCCAACACCTCGACCATTTCCATCACCTTGCTGGCCAAGGCCCTCAAGCGTCCGGAAAACTTCGTCGGCATGCACTTCTTCAACCCGGTGCACATGATGCCGCTGGTGGAAGTGATCCGTGGCGAGAAGTCCAGCGAGTTGGCGGTTGCCACCACCGTTGCCTACGCCAAGAAAATGGGCAAGAACCCGATCGTCGTCAACGACTGCCCGGGCTTCCTGGTCAACCGTGTCCTGTTCCCGTACTTCGGCGGTTTCGCCAAGCTGGTCAGCGCCGGTGTGGACTTCGTCCGTATCGACAAGGTCATGGAAAAATTCGGCTGGCCTATGGGCCCGGCCTACCTGATGGACGTGGTCGGCATCGACACCGGTCACCACGGTCGTGACGTGATGGCTGAAGGCTTCCCGGACCGCATGAAGGACGACCGTCGCTCGGCCGTCGACGTGCTCTACGAAGCCAAGCGCCTGGGCCAGAAGAACGGCAAGGGCTTCTACGCCTACGAGACCGACAAGAAAGGCAAGCAGAAGAAAGTCGCCGATCCCTCGGTACTGGAAGTGCTCAAGCCGATCGTTTACGAACAGCGCGAAGTCACCGACGAAGACATCATCAACTGGATGATGATCCCGCTGTGCCTGGAAACCGTGCGTTGCCTGGAAGACGGCATCGTCGAAACCGCTGCCGAAGCCGACATGGGTCTGGTCTACGGTATCGGTTTCCCTCCATTCCGTGGCGGTGCGCTGCGCTACATCGACTCGATCGGTGTGGCAGAGTTCGTTGCCCTGGCTGACCAGTACGCTGACTTGGGCGCGCTGTACCACCCGACCGCGAAGCTGCGCGAAATGGCCAAGAACGGCCAGAGCTTCTTCGGTTAAGCGCCCCCAACTAGAGTGAGAGTGAACTTATGAGCTTGAATCCTAGAGACGTCGTGATTGTCGACTTCGGTCGTACTCCGATGGGCCGCTCCAAGGGCGGCATGCACCGCAACACCCGCGCCGAAGACATGTCGGCGCACCTGATCAGCAAACTGCTGGAACGTAACGTCAAGGTCGACCCGAACGAAGTGGAAGACGTGATCTGGGGCTGTGTGAACCAGACCCTGGAGCAGGGCTGGAACATCGCGCGCATGGCGTCGCTGATGACCCAGATCCCGCACACCTCGGCCGGCCAGACCGTCAGCCGCCTGTGTGGCTCGTCCATGAGCGCACTGCACACTGCCGCGCAAGCGATCATGACCGGCAACGGTGACGTTTTCGTGGTGGGCGGCGTCGAGCATATGGGTCACGTGAGCATGATGCACGGTGTCGATCCGAACCCGCACATGTCGCTGTACGCGGCGAAAGCCTCGGGCATGATGGGCCTGACCGCGGAAATGCTGGGCAAGATGCACGGCATCACTCGCGAGCAGCAGGATGCTTTCGGCGTGCGCTCCCACCAACTCGCCCACAAGGCGACCGTGGAAGGCAAGTTCAAGGACGAAATCATCCCGATGCAGGGCTACGACGAGAACGGTTTCCTGAAAACCTTCGACTACGACGAAACCATTCGTCCGGAAACCACCCTGGAAAGCCTGGCGGCTCTGAAGCCGGCGTTCAATCCGAAGGGCGGCACCGTGACAGCCGGTACCTCGTCGCAGATCACCGATGGTGCCTCGTGCATGATCGTGATGTCGGCGCAGCGCGCACAGGACCTGGGCATCCAGCCTCTGGCGGTGATTCGTTCGATGGCGGTGGCAGGTGTGGATCCGGCAATCATGGGCTATGGTCCAGTACCGGCCACACAAAAAGCATTGAAGCGCGCGGGTCTGGGTATCTCCGACATCGACTTCTTCGAGCTCAACGAAGCTTTCGCCGCACAGGCCTTGCCAGTGCTGAAAGATCTGAAAGTGCTCGACAAGATGAACGAGAAGGTTAACCTGCACGGCGGCGCGATCGCCCTGGGCCACCCGTTCGGTTGCTCCGGTGCGCGTATCTCCGGCACTTTGCTCAATGTGATGAAGCAGAATGGCGGTACCTTCGGGGTAGCCACCATGTGCATTGGTCTCGGCCAAGGCATCTCCACCGTCTTCGAACGCGTTTAAGCGTCTCGTTGATGGAAGCCGGGGCCAAGTGCCCCGGTTTTTGTTTTTCCGGATTTATTTTTGTTTTTATTTTGAAAAAATTCAGTGAGGGCCAAAGCATGCCGATACAACCTGGGCTCTACCAACATTACAAAGGTCCGCAGTACCGCGTATTCAGTGTTGCGCGGCATTCGGAAACCGAAGAAGAAGTGGTCTTCTATCAAGCCCTGTATGGCGATTACGGCTTTTGGGTGCGTCCCTTGAGCATGTTCCTGGAGTCCGTCGAAGTTGACGGCGAACAGGTGCCACGCTTTGCTTTGGTGCAGGCCGAAGAAAGCCTTTTCAACAAGCCATAAGCTGGGTGCGCGCAAAACCCTGCGCTTGACCTCACCTTGTTGCCACTATATATAGCGGTGCCGCGTCAGGCGCCAACCGCCTTTCACTTCTCGAATTCAGGAATTTTCTGATCCATGGGCAAATCGCTGGTCATTGTGGAATCCCCGGCTAAGGCCAAGACCATCAACAAGTATTTGGGCAACGAATACGTGGTGAAGTCGAGTATCGGCCATATCCGAGACCTGCCCACCAGCGGTTCGGCTAGCGCCAGCAAAGAGCCAGCCGCCAAGCGCGGCAAGGCTGCCGCGGGTGAAGTGCCGGCACTGTCGCCGAAAGAAAAAGCGCGCAAGCAGCTGGTCGCTCGCATGGGGGTCGATCCGGACCATGGCTGGAAAGCCAAGTACGAGATCCTCCCGGGCAAGGAAAAGGTCATCGAAGAGCTGCGCCGGCTCGCCAAGGATGCTGACACCATCTATCTCGCAACCGACTTGGACCGCGAGGGGGAAGCCATTGCCTGGCACCTGCGCGAAGCCATCGGTGGTGACGACACCCGCTACAAGCGCGTGGTGTTCAACGAAATTACCAAGAAGGCGATCCAGGAAGCCTTCTCGAAGCCAGGCGAACTGGATATCGACCGCGTTAACGCCCAGCAGGCGCGTCGTTTCCTCGACCGCGTCGTGGGCTACATGGTTTCGCCGCTGCTGTGGGCCAAGATCGCTCGCGGTCTGTCTGCCGGTCGCGTGCAATCGGTTGCCGTGAAGCTGGTGGTCGAGCGCGAACGTGAAATCCGTGCGTTCATCCCGGAAGAGTACTGGGAAGTCCACGCCGACCTCGGCACCGCCAAAGGCGCGACCGTGCGTTTCGACGTGGCTCGCGAAAAGGGCGAAGCCTTCAAGCCGCTCAACGAAACCCAGGCCATGGCTGCACTGGAGAAGCTCAAGGCTTCCAGCTACAGCATCGTCAAGCGCGAAGACAAACCGACCAGCAGCAAGCCGTCGGCGCCGTTCATCACCTCCACCCTGCAACAGGCCGCGAGTAACCGCCTGGGCTTCGGTGTGAAGAAAACCATGATGATGGCCCAACGTTTGTACGAAGCCGGCTACATCACTTATATGCGTACCGACTCCACCAACCTTTCGGTTGATGCCGTGGCAATGGCGCGTACTTATATTGAAGGCGAGTTCGGCAAGAAGTACCTGCCGGAAACCCCGAACGTCTACAGCAGCAAGGAAGGCGCACAAGAGGCTCACGAAGCGATTCGTCCGTCCGACGCCAATACCGAGCCAAGCAAGCTGTCGGGCATGGAGCGTGACGCTGAGCGCCTCTACGAGCTGATCTGGCGCCAGTTCCTCGCTTGCCAGATGCTGCCGGCGCAATACCTGTCGACCACGGTCACTGTGGGTGCCGGCGACTTCGAGCTGCGCGCCAAGGGCCGCATCCTGAAGTTCGACGGTTACACCCGCGTCATGCCGCAAATCGCCAAGCCAGGCGATGACGACGTACTGCCGGACATGGCCCAGGGCGACGCGATGAAGCTGATCAAGCTTGATCCGACCCAGCACTTCACCAAGCCGCCGGCGCGTTACTCGGAAGCCAGCCTGGTAAAAGAAATGGAAAAACGCGGCATCGGTCGTCCTTCGACCTACGCGGCGATCATTTCGACCATCCAGGACCGCGGCTACGTGGCGCTGCACAACCGTCGTTTCTACTCGGAAAAGATGGGTGACATCGTCACCGAGCGTCTGGCGGAGAGCTTCTCCAACCTGATGGACTACGGTTTCACCGCCGGCATGGAAGAGCATCTCGATGACGTGGCCCAGGGCGAACGCGACTGGAAAAACGTGCTCGACGAGTTCTACGGCGACTTCAAGAAGAAACTCGAAGTAGCCGAAAGCCCGGAACACGGCATGCGCGCCAACCAGCCCGTCATGACTGACATTCCGTGCACCACCTGCGGCCGGCCGATGCAGATCCGTACCGCGTCGACCGGTGTGTTCCTCGGTTGCTCGGGCTACAGCCTGCCGCCGAAAGAGCGCTGCAAGGCCACCGTCAACCTGGTGCCGGGCGACGAAATCGCCGCGGACGACGAGGGTGAGTCGGAGTCGCTGGTGTTGCGTGGCAAGCATCGCTGCCCGATCTGCAGCACGGCGATGGATGCCTACCTGCTCGATGAAAAGCGCAAGCTGCACATCTGCGGTAACAACCCGGATTGCGATGGCTACGAAATCGAAGAGGGCACTTATCGCATCAAGGGCTATGAAGGTCCGAGCCTGGAGTGCGACAAGTGCGGTAGCGAGATGCAGCTCAAGACCGGCCGTTTCGGCAAGTTCTTCGGTTGCACCAATGCTACTTGCAAGAACACCCGCAAGCTGCTGAAGAGCGGTGATGCGGCGCCGCCGAAGATGGATCCGGTGAAGATGCCTGAGCTGAAATGCGAAAAGGTCAACGACACCTACATCCTGCGCGACGGTGCATCCGGTCTGTTCCTGGCCGCCAGCCAGTTCCCGAAAAACCGCGAGACCCGTGCTCCGCTGGTGATGGAAATCATCCCGCACAAGGACGAGATCGATCCGAAGTATCACTTCCTCTGCGAAGCACCGAAGAAAGATCCGGATGGCCTCCCGACTGTGATTCGTTACAGTCGCAAGACCAAGGAGCAGTACGTGCAGACCGAAGTCGACGGTAAGCCGACTGGCTGGAAAGCGTTCTACGACGGCGGCAAGTGGACGGTCGAAGACAAGCGTCCGGCTGCGAAGGCGTAAAGCGTCGCGGCACTGAAAAGGCCGCATGAGAACCCTCGGGTTTTCATGCGGCCTTTTTTGGTGCTCCTGCAAAGAAGGGGGGGCTTGCGGTTGGATCGGCTGATCCTCGACACTGTCCAACCTGCATGAAGCAATTATTTCGTTGTGGAGGCTGCCGTCATGGCCCACGAACTGTATACCCGCACCAATCAGAAGATTTATTTCGCCGGCTTGTCGCTCGAAGCGCTGGCTCGCACTGAAGAGGGGCGGGCGATGAATTCGCTGGCGCTGATCCAGGCCGGACGCGAATCCACGCTGTTTCACCTGTACGGTGCGCTGTTGGGCCTGTGTCACGAAATCGCCGGTTTCTATCGCTTGCCTCAGGCCAATGCTCCCCGTGCAGAGATGTTGCTGACTCGCGAGGTGCTGGACACCATCGCCATTCCGGAAATGGCTGAGCTGGTCGAACTGGCCAATAATCCGGAAACCTGGCTGGCCAAGCTGTTGGCCGCCCATGCTGCATTGTTTCAGCCGCCACGCGCGCCTCACAAGCCGAAAGGGGACGTGACCCAACCTCTGATCCAGGCTGTCAATCTGGATGAAGAGGAGGCACCGCAAGAGCTGAGTCGGGAAGAGCTGGAGAGCTGGCGTCAGAATCTGAAAGGATTGGCGATCCGCTTTCGCGAAGGCCTGAACGAGTGCTGACAGAAACAGTTTTGGGATGGCATCTGGTCAAGATCCCGAGCGAAGCCTGGCCGATGCCTATATAATCCCCGCCTTTCGTGGAGAACAGTCCTTTATGCCAACGTCCTTTCTAGAAATTGTCGAGTTACCAGACGGCCGTATCGAGCTGCGCAGGGCCGAGGACGAGGGTTCTCTGGTTACTTTGGATTTCTCCGAGGACGCCAAGGCATTCCTGCAAGGGCAGCACGTGGAAGTCGCCAAGGCGATGTTGAGCGTGGGTGTTCAGATGGCCGGTCGCCTGGTTGAAGGCGAATTCGACAAGGAAGAGGGGTCGCGGGTTCTTCATTGACCCCCCGTCTGTCGCTTTTCTTGATGTCGTTACTCATCGGCTTCTCTGTCCCTGGAGAAGCCTTGCGCGGTGAAGCGCGCGTCTTGTCTGCCGGTTAACCCAGTCGAATATTCAGGCTCTGAGCGTCCCCGGTGCGGGCGGCGCTGATCAGTTGTTGCCGCGATTGGGAGCTCAACGGGTTGATCCAGCTGACCACCGTGTGGCTGCGACCCAGGCGCAGGGCTTCGCAGGTCAGTTGCTGGGCGCTCTGGGTGCCCCGTGGTTGCAGCAACAGAATGCGCTCGCGGTTGAGGCCGGCATCTCGCAGCCAGGCTTGAGTCAGGCTGGCGGGCGGTGCGATCAGTGTCAGCCAGCGTGCGTCCTGGTCCTGGCTCAATTCCCTGAGGATCGGTGCCAGGAGGCTCAGGCAGTTCCCGGCTGCACCACGCAGTGACAGCTCGCTGAAAACGTCAGGTTCGGCGCTCCAGGGGGACTCGACTACGTCTTTCAGGATCGGCGCCAATGGCTGTGCCATGAACGCTTCGAACAACGGCAGTTGGGTTTGCTGTGGTGATGTCTGTGGGAACTGCATGGTGCCTCCTTTAGCGGCGAATGACGCCGACACTCAAGCCTTCGATCACCAGTTCCTGGTCTTGAAGGTTCACTTCAATAGGGGCGAACTCGGGGTTCTCGGCGATCAGCCAGACTTTGCTGCCGTCACGCTTGAAGCGCTTGACGGTCACTTCGTCGCCGATTCGCGCAACCACGATCTGGCCGTTGCGGGCTTCGCGGGTGGTGTGGACCGCCAGCAGGTCGCCGTCGAAAATGCCGATATCCTTCATGCTCATCCCGTGGACGCGCAGCAGGTAGTCGGCGCGCGGATGGAAGAAGGCGGGATTGATGTTGCAGGATTCTTCGATGTGTTGCTGCGCAAGAATCGGAGCGCCGGCCGCGACCCGGCCAATGATCGGCAGGGTGGAGTCGTCGGCCTTGGCTTCGAAACCGGGGATGCGAATGCCACGGGAGGCGCCAGGCGTCATTTCGATTGCACCCTTGCGAGCCAGTGCCTTGAGGTGTTCTTCCGCCGCATTGGGCGACTTGAAGCCCAGTTCCTGAGCGATTTCCGCACGGGTGGGTGGATACCCGTTGTCTTCCAGGCAGCGCTTGATGAAGGCCAGAATCTCTGCTTGTCGTGGCGTCAGCTTTAGCATATCGATCGCTCTGTTTTTTTATACAGTGACTGGGATTATATACAGTGAGGCGATCTTGGCAATGCTCCTTTTTTCAGTCGCCGCCGGACGGTCAAACAGTCAGTGGATTGAAGCTTCGCCGTTGTGTGGTTAAATGTCTGACCGACCATTCCCGAAACGAACTGCCAGACTTGACAATGCACAGGCTGAAACGTATGTTTCAAACAAGTGTTTGTCAGGCGGAGTAGCCATGGCCCAGTCGGAAACCGTTGAACGCATTCTTGATGCAGCCGAGCAGTTGTTCGCGGAAAAAGGTTTCGCCGAAACCTCGTTGCGTCTGATCACCAGCAAGGCGGGTGTCAACCTGGCGGCGGTGAACTATCACTTCGGTTCGAAGAAGGCGTTGATCCAGGCGGTTTTCTCGCGGTTCCTCGGTCCGTTCTGCATCAGCCTCGATAAAGAGCTGGAGCGGCGTCAGGCCAAGCCTGAAATCAAGCCGACCCTCGAAGAGTTGCTGGAAATCCTCGTCGAGCAGGCGCTGGTGGTGCAGCCGCGCAGCGGCAACGACCTGTCCATCTTCATGCGTTTGCTGGGGCTGGCGTTCAGTCAGAGCCAGGGGCACTTGCGGCGTTATCTGGAAGACATGTACGGCAAGGTGTTCCGCCGCTACATGATGCTGGTCAACGATGCGGCGCCGCGTATCCCACCTATCGAACTGTTCTGGCGTGTGCACTTCATGCTGGGTGCGGCGGCGTTCAGCATGTCCGGTATCAAGGCCTTGCGCGCGATTGCCGAAACCGACTTCGGCGTGAACACCTCGATCGAGCAGGTCATGCGCCTGATGGTGCCGTTCCTGGCTGCCGGCATGCGCGCCGAATCCGGCGTTACCGACGCGGCCATGGCCACTGCCCAGCTGCGTCCGCGTAGCAAATCGACACCGGTTGCCGCCAAGGTTTAACCGCGCACGGGTGGGCGCGGCAGCTGACATCCGCTAAGCTAGCCGCCCATGCCGACTCTCGTTTTGAACCCGTTTCCCATTGATATCGCCGACCTGCCGGGCACAGCGTCTGGCGGCGAATTCGTGTGGGCCGGGTTTTCTGTTATCAAGGAATTTCTATGACTGCTGGCTTGCAAGGCTCGTTGATGGTGGACGTCGCCGGTACCTGGCTGACCGCTGAAGATCGCCAATTGTTGCGCCAGCCCGAAGTGGGTGGCCTGATCATCTTTGCCCGTAACATCGAGCATCCGCGTCAAGTGCGCGAGCTGAGTGCGGCCATTCGCGCCATTCGTCCCGATCTGCTGCTGGCGGTGGATCAAGAGGGCGGCCGCGTGCAGCGCCTGCGCCAGGGTTTCGTGCGCTTGCCCGCCATGCGCGCCATTGCCGACAACCCGAACGCCGAATACCTGGCCGAGCAGTGCGGCTGGATCATGGCGACCGAAGTGTTGGCCGTTGGTCTGGACCTGAGCTTCGCCCCGGTGCTCGACCTGGATTACCAGCGCAGCGCCGTTGTCGGCACTCGCTCGTTCGAAGGTGATCCCGAGCGCGCGGCCTTGCTCGCGGGTGCATTCATCCGCGGTATGAACAGCGCAGGCATGGCGGCTACCGGCAAGCACTTCCCCGGCCACGGCTGGGCTGAAGCGGATTCCCACGTCGCGATCCCCAACGACGAACGTAGCCTCGACGAGATTCGCGCCAATGACCTGGTGCCGTTTGCCAAACTGAGCAAGCAACTGGCCGCGGTCATGCCGGCCCACGTTATTTATCCACAGGTCGATTCCCAGCCCGCCGGTTTCTCCCGACGCTGGTTGCAGGACATCCTGCGTGGCGAACTGCAGTTCGATGGCGTGATTTTCAGTGATGACCTGTCCATGGCGGGCGCTCACGTGGTCGGCGATGCCGCCAGCCGTATCGAAGCGGCGCTGACTGCCGGTTGCGACATGGGCCTGGTGTGCAACGACCGTGCGGCCGCCGAACTGGCCTTGAGCGCTGCGCAACGCCTGAAGGTCAAGCCTTCCGAGCGCATTGCACGGATGCGCGGCCAGTCGTTCGCCAGCACCGAATACCGTCAGGACCCGCGCTGGCTGGCCGCTGTCGGCGCGCTCAAAGAAGCTCAATTGATTGATTAAGGACTGTTCGTTATGACGGTTTACGCGATTATCGGTGGCACTGGCCTGACTCAACTCGAAGGCCTGAGCATTCGCCAGTCACTGGCAGTGGACACGCCTTATGGCGCACCTTCGGCCGAGGTTCAGATCGGCGAGTATGCCGGCAAGGAAGTACTGTTCCTCGCGCGTCACGGCCATCCCCATCGTTTTCCGCCGCATCAGGTCAACTACCGCGCCAACCTCTGGGCGCTGAAGCAGGCCGGTGCCGAAGCCATTCTGGCGGTCAATGCCGTGGGTGGCATCCATGCCGCCATGGGCACCGGGCATTTTTGCGTGCCACATCAGTTGATCGACTACACCAGCGGTCGTGAGCACACCTACTTTGCCGATGACCTGGAGCACGTCACCCATATCGACTTCAGCTATCCCTATAGCGAACCGTTGCGCCAGCAACTGATTGCGGCATTGGCGGTGGAAGGCGTGGGTTACAGCAGTCATGGCGTGTATGCCTGCACTCAAGGGCCGCGACTGGAGACAGTGGCTGAAATCGCCCGACTGGAGCGCGACGGCTGCGACATCGTCGGCATGACAGGTATGCCGGAAGCGGCCCTGGCCCGCGAGCTGGAACTGGATTACGCCTGTCTGGCGCTAGTGGTGAACCCGGCGGCGGGCAAGTCGACGGCGGTGATTACCATGGCCGAGATCGAGCAGGCGTTGCATGACGGCATGGGCAAGGTGAAATCGACGTTGGCGCGGGTGCTCAAGGGCTGAGCCCCACTTGATACCGCGTTGACCCCATCGCGAGCAAGCTCGCTCCCACAGTGTCCGCGTCGAACACAACTTTTGCGGACATCACTGAACCTGTGGGAGCGAGCTTGCTCGCGATGGCGGTCTAAAAAACGCCGAAAGTCTCAACGTTTTTCGAGGTTTTCCGGCAGCGGCGCAAACAGCGCCTCGATATCATCGTTTTGCAGCTTCCAGTCCCCGGCCTTGCGCCCATCCAGCACACCGGCCGCGAGGTCGGATTTTTCCTTTTGCAGGTGCTGAATCTTTTCTTCCACCGTGCCGCGCGCGATCATTTTGTAAACGAACACCGGCTTCTCCTGGCCGATGCGATACGCGCGGTCGGTCGCCTGGTTTTCCGTCGCCGGGTTCCACCACGGGTCGTAATGAATCACCGTGTCCGCCTCGGTCAGGTTCAGGCCAACGCCACCGGCCTTCAGGCTGATCAGAAAAATCTGACGCTTGCCGCTCTGGAATTCCTTCACTGGAGTACGGCGGTCGCGGGTCTGGCCGGTTAGCAGGGCGTAGGCCACGCCGCGTTTGTTCAGTTCGTCTTCGATCAGCGACAGCATTGAAGTGAACTGCGAGAACAGCAGGATTCGTCGACCTTCCTCGAACAATTCCTCGAGCATTTCCATCAGGCTGTCGAGTTTGCCCGACGTGCTGCCACGGCTTGGCGGGGTCGCCTCGTTGACCAGGCGCAAATCGCAACACACCTGACGCAGCTTGAGCAGGGCTTCGAGAATAATGATCTGGCTGCGGGCCACGCCTTTGCGGGTGATCTCGTCGCGGACTTTCTTGTCCATGGCCAGGCGCATGGTTTCGTACACATCACGCTGGGCCTCATTGAGTTCGACCCAGTGAATGATCTCGGTTTTCGGCGGCAACTCGGTCGCCACCTGTTCCTTGGTGCGGCGCAGCAGGAAAGGTTTGATCCGACCGTTGAGGTGCGCAAGCCTGACTTCGCTGGTGCGTTTTTCAATCGGCACGCGGTAATCGCGGTTGAAGCTTTTGACGTCGCCCAGCCAGCCGGGCAGGAGGAAGTGAAACAGTGACCAGAGTTCACCGAGGTGGTTTTCCAGCGGCGTACCGCTCAGGCACAGGCGCTGTCGGGCATTGAGCTCGCGGGCAGCCTGGGCGGCCTTGCTGGTCGGGTTCTTGATGTATTGCGCTTCATCCAGCACCAATATGTGCAAGGGCTGCGCCGCCAGGCGTTCGACATCCTTGGGCAGCAGCGCATAGGTGGTCAGGATCAGATCGTAGTCAACCAGCTTGTCGAAGTGCTTTTTGCGGCCGGCACCGTACAGCGCCAGTACCTTGAGCTGCGGCGTAAAGTGCGCCGCTTCGTCGAGCCAGTTGGGGATCAGGCTGGTCGGCATCACCACCATGCACGGCCGATCCAGGCGGCCGGCGTTTTTCTCGCTCAGCACGTGGGCCAGTGTCTGTAGGGTTTTGCCCAGGCCCATGTCGTCCGCGAGAATTCCACCCACCTCCAACTGCCGCAGTGATTGCATCCAGCTCAAGCCTTCGAGCTGATACGGACGCAGCGTCGCATTCAGGCCTTCCGGGGCGATGGCTGTGTGGTCCTTGATGTCGCGCAGGCGCTGGGCAAAGGTGCGGATCTGTTCGCCACCCTCCCACAGTAGCGGCATGTCTTCCAGCGGGTTCAGGCGCGTGGCATCGGCCTTGCTCAGGCGCAGCGTGGTGTCGCCGGGCTCCTGCAGGTAGAACTCGCCAAGGGTGGCCAGCACCGGTTTCAAGCGGCCGAAGGGCAGGGCGACTTGTAATGGGCCGTGCTCGGAATTCGGGCGATTGGGGATATTCACCAGGATCAGCTCGTCGTCGCGGCGTCGGGCGAGGCGTTCCGGGTTGAGGATTTCGGTGTGGGAGCGCATCAGGTTGAGCAGGATCGGCAACAGGCTCAGGCGTTCGCCGTTGACGATGATCCCCAGTTCCAGGTCGAACCAGTCGCGCTCCGGCGCTTGTTCGACGGTGGCGTACCAATCGTCTACCGCTGTCAGGTCGAACCCGAAGTCCTCGTCGATCTGCAACTCCCAGCCCTGGGCGCGCAACTTCGGCAGTTCATTGAGGGTAAAGGTCAGCCAGGCGCTGTCATTGACCATCTCGAACAGCTCGCCGGCGCTTTCCGGCAAGGCCTTGCTTTGCCGGGTGGCGACTTTGAAGCCGAGGATTCGCAGCTGTTCCCGGTAGGACTGTTCCACGTCCGGGTGGCGTTTTATCCGAAGCGTCTGGGTTTCCTGGCGAATCAGGATGTCGGTGTTTTTCTGCCCGCTGACGTACTCGTCCAGGTAACTGAAAGACAGCGCCGCGCGATGCTGGATGTAACGCTGCATTCGACCGTTGCGCGGTTCGAAGGCGCTAAACTCGATGCTCGCCAGCCATAGGCGCGGTACCGGTTGCACATTGTCCACCAGCACTTGCGGCGGGGCTTTCGGGCTGCGGTTTTCCAGGACGGCCTGGAGCTTTTCCAGGAGTTCGGCGTCTTTGGCGGCAGCGGGGTAGTCGAGGGTTTCCTGCACTTGCAGGAGCACCGCCGCGCAATGTTTGCAGTTGCTGTGGACCGGGCAGGAGCAGGTGGCGTCGACCATCAGCAGCGTGCCTTTGGCTGACTCGCGCAGGCGAATGGTCTGACGGTAAACGTTACCGCCAGAGCCTTCACACGCGGCGGCGATGGTTGCGTCGCCGGCCTCGACGATCCTGACGCGATTCTCCAGCGCGTAACGGCGACCACGCTCCAGGCTCTGTTCCTTGAATCGGCTGACCCAGGACGGTGCGAGGGGTTTGCTCAGGGTCGCGGACATAGGGAATCAGTCCGGAATTTCTTCGGGAGCTGCTCGGGGTGCGGGGGCGGTCAGCGAGGTGATCTTGATCAACAGGCCGAGGTGGCCGTTATCGAGAAAATTCAACTGGCCGTTCTTGGTGTGGCTTTCCTGTTTCAGGCGCTCGCTGGCGGTCACCATGCCATTGGCATCGATCTGGTTGACCCAGAAATCGGCGTCGACGTCGGTAAAACGTCCCAGTTTCATGTTCAGTGTGCCCTCGATCGGGAACTGACCATATTGTTCCTTACCGTCGCTGACCGCCACTTTGCTGGCCGTTTCACCGAGGGGTTGTTGCCAGGCCTTGTGCAGCAACACCGTGTAGTCGGCGCTGCTGGTGAGTTTTTCCACCTCGCCATTGAGGCTTGGCGTGCGCAGGCTGTCGGGGCTGACCGGTTGGGCGCCCGCCGCCCAGTCTTCCGGCGCGGCGCGGCTGACAATCGCCGGCACGGCGTTTTGACGGACCAGAATCATTTCGACCTGATACAGGTCATCGGCAAATGCCGTGGGTGCGACCAGCGTTGGCATCAACAGGGTCAGCAGGGTCAGTGAGCGAAACAGGCGCATGCGGCGTCCTTCAAGCAGTTTTCGGAACGAGGCGCTCGAACAGCGCCTCTACAGTATTAAAGCGCTCTTCCGGGCGCTCCATCGGAACCATGAACTTGAACATCGTGGCGCCTTCGAATTTGTAGCGTTTTGGCTGGCTCTGGATCAGTTTGATCAGGGTCAGCGGGTCGACCGGCGTCTGTGCGGCGAACTCGACGCGACCGCCCTGGGGGCCGCCATCGACTTTCTTGATGCCCAGTTGCTCGGCCTGCAATTTCAATGCAGTGATACGGATCAGGTTCTTGGTCGGTTCCGGCAACAGGCCGAAACGGTCGATCATCTCCACCTGCAAATCCTTGAGGCCGTCCTCGTCGGTGGCCGAGGCAATGCGCTTGTAGAGAATCAGGCGGGCGTGGACATCCGGCAGGTAGTCTTCCGGAATCAACGCCGGTACCCGCAAGTTGACTTCCGGACCGCCGCCGAGCGGTTGATCGAGGTTCGGTTGCTCGCCCTTGCGGATCGACTTCACCGCGCGCTCGAGCATTTCCATGTACAGCGTGAAGCCGACAGCCTGGATCTGCCCGCTCTGGCCGTCGCCGAGCAGTTCGCCGGCGCCACGGATTTCCAGGTCGTTGGTGGCGAGCACGAAGCCCGCGCCGAGGTCCTGGGTGTTGGCAATCGCTTCCAGGCGCTTTTCCGCGTCCGGGGTGATTTGCTGGCGTGGCGGTGTCAACAGGTAGGCATAGGCCTGGTGGTGGCTGCGTCCGACCCGGCCGCGCAACTGGTGCAACTGTGCCAGGCCGAACTTGTCGGCACGCTCGATGATGATGGTGTTGGCGCTTGGTACGTCGATGCCGGTCTCGATGATGGTCGAGGCGATCAGCACGTTGAAGCGCTTGTGGTAGAAGTCGCTCATCACCTGTTCGAGTTCGCGTTCGCGCATCTGCCCGTGGCCGATGCCGATCCGTGCTTCCGGCACCAGTTCGGCGAGGTCGGCGGCGCATTTCTCGATGGTCTTCACGTCGTTGTGCAGGTAGTAGACCTGGCCGCCACGCAGCAACTCACGCAGCAAGGCCTCTTTGACCGTGCTCTTGTTCTGTTCCATGACGAAGGTGCGGACCGACAGGCGGCGGGCCGGCGGCGTGGCGATGATTGACAGGTCGCGCATGCCTGACACCGCCATGTTCAGCGTGCGCGGGATCGGCGTGGCGGTCAGGGTCAGGATGTCGACTTCGCTGCGCAGGGCCTTGAGCTGTTCTTTCTGGCGCACGCCGAAACGGTGTTCCTCGTCGATGATCACCAGGCCAAGGTTTTTGATCTTCACGTCGTCCTGCAGCAGCTTGTGCGTGCCGATGACGATGTCGATCTTGCCTTCGGCCAGGTCCGCGACTGCCGCATTCACTTCCTTGGCCGACTTGAAGCGGCTCATCACTTCCACGGTTACCGGCCAGTCGGCAAAGCGGTCGCGGAAGCTGTTGTAGTGCTGCTGGGCGAGCAGGGTGGTCGGCACCAGGATCGCCACCTGGCGACCGCCGTGCACGGCGATGAACGCGGCGCGCATCGCCACTTCGGTCTTGCCGAAGCCGACGTCGCCACATACCAGGCGATCCATCGGCCTGGGCGCAAGCATGTCTTCGCGCACCGCGTCGATGGTGGTTTGCTGGTCCGGGGTTTCTTCGAACGGGAAGCCGGCGCTGAAGGTGGCGTAGTCGGCCTTCGGGTCGGCGAAAGCGTAGCCTTCGCGGGCGGCGCGGCGGGCATAGATGTCGAGCAACTCGGCGGCGACGTCGCGCACCTGTTCGGCGGCTTTGCGCTTGGCTTTCTGCCAGGTCTCGGAACCGAGGCGGTGCAGTGGGGCCAGGGCATCGTCGCTGCCGGTGTAGCGAGCGATCAGGTGCAGGTTGGCCACCGGTACATAAAGCTTGGCGCCTTCGGCGTATTCCAGGGCGAGGAATTCAGCGGCCTGGCTGTCGATTTCCAGGGTCGCCAGGCCCAGGTAGCGGCCGACGCCGTGGTCGATGTGCACCACCGGCGCACCTTCGCGCAGCTCGGTGAGGTTCTTGATGACGGCATCGTTGTTGGCATCGGCGCGCTTTTCGCGGCGACGGCGCTGCATCACGCGCTGGCCGAACAACGGGCTTTCCGCGACAAGGGCCAGGGCCGGGTCATCGAGCAGCAAGCCTTCGTCGAGCGGGGCGATGGTGATCGCCAGGCGTTCCTTGCCGGCGACAAAGTCCGGCCAGCTGTCGACGGTTTTCGGTCGCAGCTTCAAGCGTTCCAGCAGTTCCAGCAACACTTCGCGGCGACCTGCCGATTCGGCGGTGAACAGCACGCGACCGGGGAACTGGTCGAGGAACTCCGCCAGTGCCGCCAGCGGTTGGGTGGCCTTGGCTTCGATGGCCAGGTTCGGCAGCTCGCGAGCGGGGAAGCGCTCGCGACCGCCACCGCTTTCCACATCCTGTTGACTGGCCACCACGCGCGGCCAGTTCTTCAGGCGCGCGAAGCAGTCTTCCACCGGCAGGAACAGTTCGGCGGGCGGTAATAAAGGACGGGACGGGTCGACGCGGCGTTCTTCATAGCGATTGCGTACGTCGTTCCAGAAGTTTTCCGCGGCCTGTTCGATGCCGGGCAGCGAGAACACTTGGGTGTCCTGGGGCAGGTAATCGAACAGCGTCGAGGTTTCTTCGAAGAACAGCGGCAGGTAGTACTCGATGCCGGCCGGGGTAATCCCGCTGCTCAAATCCTGGAAAATCGGGCAGCGGCGGAAATCGACATCGAAGCGCTCGCGAAAGCGCGCCTTGAAGCGAGTGACCGCTTCTTTTTGCAGCGGGAATTCCTTGGCCGGCAACAGCTTGACCGAATCAACCTTGTCGATCGAGCGCTGGTTCTCCGGGTCGAAGGTGCGCAGGGTTTCGATTTCGTCGTCGAACAGGTCGATGCGATACGGCAGTTTGCTGCCCATCGGGAACAGATCGATCAGCGAGCCGCGAACGGTGAACTCGCCGTGCTCATACACCGTATCGACGTAGCGATAGCCCGTGGCTTCAAGCCGGGTGCGCATTTGCTCGACGTCGAGCTTCTGGCCGATGTCCAGCACCAGGCTGCTGCCGAGCAGGAATTTGGTCGGCGCGAGGCGATGCAGGGCGGTCGTGATCGGCACCACCAGCACGCCATGGCTCAGTTCCGGCAGCCGGTACAGGCTGGCGATGCGCTGGGAAATGATGTCCTGGTGCGGCGAGAACAGGTCGTAGGGCAGGGTTTCCCAGTCCGGAAAGTGCAATACGGGCAAATCCGGGGCGAAGAAACCCAGCTCCTGTTCCAGCCGTTCGGCACTTTGGCTGTCGGCGGTCAGCAGCAGGGTAAAGCGCTTGGCAGCGCTGGCGGCCTCGGCGATGGCCAGGCTCAGGGCGGCACCGGGCAGGTTGCCCCAGTGCTGTTTACCTGCCGCGGCAGGGAGAAGCGGTAGACGCAGAACGGGCACGGAAGGTTGAGCTCCAAGCGTTGCGACAAAGTCGGCAATTGTAGCGGTCAACGATGCCGCCTGTCAGTTGCTGACTGTGTCTAAAGCACGGGTTTGGTGAAATGTAGTGGTAAAGACAAAATCCGGCGCTTTTTTGCCATGAATTATTGAATATGTAGTGGCAAAAACAACGAGTGTTACGGAGGGTTACGGATAACGACGCGCGGCCTCCAAAAAATTGACTGCGCTGAAAGCCCCGGTTTTATTGGGTTTGCGCGGGGCGTAATTTTTTTGAACGACGAATTGTTACGTAAAGCACGACGGGCGCGCATTGCTACCGCTGTCACTCGGCGGCATAATGTAGCCCCTTTTTTCTGCCCCTACATGTGGAAGGTTCCCGTGACTCAGAAGCCCGACCAGTGTCTTGGTGAATGGATCGACCGTGAAGCACTCGCAGAAGCGATGATTCCGCTTATCGGTCAGCTCTACCGCAATAACAACGTGGTGAGCTCGATCTATGGCCGCAGCCTGATCAATCGTTCAGTCATTGCGATTCTCAAAGCTCACCGCTTTGCTCGTCACCGTCAGTCCGACGAAAGCGAGCTGTCCGTCCACGAAACATTCCCGCTGATCAAGGCGATGAGCGAACTCAAGCTCGGCGCCGCTTCGGTGGACCTGGGCAAGCTGGCGGCCAAGTTCAAGGCCGAAGGCAATGGCCGTACTGCCGAGCAGTTCGTCCGTGAAGAACTGGCTGACGTGGTTGGCCAGCAAAACGCATCGGCCCGCAAAGGCACCGACGTTGTCCTCTACGGCTTCGGTCGTATCGGCCGTCTGCTGGCGCGCATCCTGATCGAGAAAACCGGTGGCGGCGACGGCCTGCGCCTGCGCGCCATCGTTGTCCGCAAGGGCGCCGAGAACGACCTGGTCAAGCGTGCCAGCCTGCTGCGCCGCGACTCGGTCCATGGTCCGTTCGATGGCACCATCACCATCGATGAAGCCAACAACACCATCACCGCCAACGGCAACCTGATCCAGGTTATCTACGCCAAGAGCCCGGCCGAAGTCGACTACACCCAGTACGGCATCGAAAACGCCCTGATCGTCGACAACACCGGTGTATGGCGTGACGCTGACGGCCTGGGCCAGCACCTGGCCTGCCCGGGCGCTGCCCGCGTGATCCTCACCGCACCTGGCAAGGGCGCGCTGAAGAATATCGTGCATGGCATCAACCATGGCGAAATCACCCCTGACGACAAGATCATCTCGGCGGCTTCCTGCACCACCAACGCCATCGTGCCGGTGCTAAAGGCAGTCAACGACAAGTACGGCATCGTCAACGGCCACGTCGAAACCGTTCACTCGTTCACCAACGACCAGAACCTGATCGACAACTTCCACAAGGGCAGCCGTCGTGGCCGCGCCGCGCCGCTGAACATGGTTATCACCGAGACCGGTGCCGCCACCGCAGCCGCCAAGGCGCTGCCAGTGCTCAAGGGCAAGCTGACCGGCAACGCGATTCGCGTTCCTACGCCGAACGTGTCGATGGCCATCCTGAACCTGAACCTGGAAAAGGCCACCACTCGCGAAGAGATCAACGAGTACCTGCGCCAGATGGCCATGCACTCGGACCTGCACAAGCAGATCGACTACGTGAGCTCCCAGGAAGTGGTTTCCACCGACTTCGTTGGCTCGCGCCACGCAGGCGTAGTGGACGCTGAAGCGACCATCACCCAGGATAACCGCGTTGTTCTGTACGTCTGGTACGACAACGAGTTCGGTTACAGCTGCCAGGTGGTTCGCGTGATGGAAGACATGGCCGGTGTAAACCCGCCAGCATTCCCGCGCTAAGCCTTTAGCTGCACATGAAACGCCCCGGCCTTGGTCGGGGCGTTTTTGTTTGTGCTGCTTTTGTCTGGTGAGGATGTGTTGTTCGGGCTGGCCTCTTCGTCGGATCGCCGCCCGGACCAAGCCCGCTCCCACAGTTCTATCGCATAATGGCTGGCCCTGGCGGCGTGTCAGGGGATGTTTCGGGGAGCTCGGGAATTGTTGATCAGGTGGCAGGGGGTGGCATTTTTGCTGCTCGGCGCACTATCAGGCTGTGGTAACGGCGACGCCCTCGAAAGCTTTGGCGGCCCGACCATGGGCAGCACTTATTCGATCAAGTATGTACGCCATGCCGGTCTTCCGGCGCCGGACGTGGTCCGCGTCCAGGTTGAGCAGATCCTCGCTGACATTGACCGGCAAATGTCCACGTACCGCAGTGACTCGGACATTGAGCGCTTCAATGCATTGCCGGCCAACCGCTGTCAGGCGATGCCGGCATCGATCCTCGAATTGGTCCGCGTGGGCGAGCAGCTGTCAGTGCAAAGCGACGGTTCCTACGATCTGACGGTGGAGCCGTTGCTCAATCTCTGGGGATTTGGTCCGCAGGCCCGTGGGGAGAAAGTCCCGACCACCGAAGCCCTCGCCGAAGCCCGCAAGCGCGTCGGCCATGAACACTTGCGTATCGAGGGCGACCGGTTGTGCAAGGACGCTGCCGTCGAGGTCGACTTCAACAGCATCGCCGCCGGTTATGCGGTGGACACGATTGCCGCAAGACTCGAGACGATGGGCATCCACGACTACCTCGCCGAGGCTACGGGCGAGCTCAAGGCCTCCGGTAAGAAAGCTGACGGTTCGCCATGGCGCATTGCCCTGGAAGAGCCGCGGGATGACCGGCAGGTGGCCGATCGGGTCATTGTCGTCGACGGCTATGGCCTGTCCACTTCCGGCGACTACCGCAATTATTTCGAGCAGGACGGCCAGCGTTTTTCCCACACCTTCGATGCCCGCACTGGTGCGCCGGTCTCACACACCCTGGCATCGGTCACGGTAATTCATCCTTCCGCGTTGATGGCCGATGGCTTATCGACGCTGTTGCTGATTCTCGGCCCGGAGCGCGGTTGGGACTACGCAGAAAAACACGATATCGGCGCATTTTTTGTGATTCGTGCCGATACAGGTTTCGTCACACGCAGCAGTCACGCTTTTGAGCGCCTCAGTGGCAAAAAAACCGAATGATTTCGGCGATTTGAGCATTGAAAACTGGCGTTGTAGCGCAGGCAAAAGTAGCCTACGACGCGACCAAGGGTTAATGTGCGCGGCGTTGACGCTTCTATAGACTGTGTCCGGGTTCTGCACTGGCCCCAAATTGTTCCTTCATGCCACGCATTGGCGTGATTTAGCCGCAGGTGCCGAGGGTGCCGCGGCCTGTTCTGAGGAGTACGCATGGCTGTCTACAACTACGACGTGGTGGTGTTGGGTTCCGGCCCGGCAGGGGAAGGCGCGGCAATGAACGCCGCCAAGGCAGGGCGCAAGGTGGCGATGGTCGATAGCCGTCGCCAGGTCGGCGGCAACTGCACTCACTTGGGCACCATCCCGTCCAAGGCACTGCGTCACTCGGTGCGGCAGATCATGCAATTCAACACCAACCCGATGTTCCGGGCCATTGGTGAGCCGCGCTGGTTCTCGTTTCCGGACGTGTTGAAAAGCGCCGAGAAAGTCATCTCCAAACAAGTCGCTTCGCGTACCGGCTACTACGCCCGTAACCGCGTCGACGTGTTCTTCGGCACCGGCAGCTTCGCCGACGAGCAAACCATCGAAGTGGTCTGCGCCAACGGCGTGGTCGAGAAGCTGGTGGCCAAGCACATCATCATCGCCACCGGTTCGCGTCCTTATCGCCCGGCGGACATCGATTTCCACCACCCGCGTATCTACGATAGCGACACCATCCTCAGCCTCGGCCACACCCCGCGTAAACTCATCGTTTACGGCGCTGGCGTGATCGGTTGCGAATACGCCTCGATCTTCAGCGGCCTGGGTGTATTGGTCGAACTGGTGGACAACCGTGGCCAGTTGCTGAGCTTCCTCGACTCGGAAATCTCCCAGGCGTTGAGCTATCACTTCAGCAACAACAACATCACGGTTCGCCACAACGAAGACTACGACCGCGTCGAAGGCGTGGACAATGGCGTGATCCTGCATCTGAAGTCCGGCAAGAAGATCAAGGCCGACGCCTTGCTCTGGTGCAACGGCCGTACCGGCAACACCGATCAGCTCGGTCTGGAGAACATCGGCGTCAAGGTCAACAGCCGTGGCCAGATCGAAGTCGACGAGGCGTACCGCACCTGCGTGCCGAACATCTACGGCGCCGGTGATGTGATTGGCTGGCCGAGCCTGGCCAGTGCCGCCCATGACCAGGGTCGTTCGGCCGCCGGCAGCATCGTTGATAACGGTAGCTGGCGCTTTGTGAATGACGTGCCGACCGGCATCTACACCATTCCGGAGATCAGCTCGATCGGCAAGAACGAGCAGGAGCTGACCCAGGCCAAGGTGCCGTACGAAGTGGGCAAGGCGTTCTTCAAGAGCATGGCGCGGGCGCAGATCGCCGGCGAGCCGCAAGGCATGCTGAAGATCCTGTTCCACCGTGAAACCCTGGAAGTGCTGGGCGTTCACTGCTTCGGTTATCAGGCGTCGGAGATCGTGCACATCGGTCAGGCGATCATGAACCAGCCGGGTGAACTGAATACGCTGAAGTACTTCGTCAACACCACGTTCAACTACCCGACCATGGCCGAAGCCTATCGGGTAGCTGCGTACGACGGCCTCAACCGGCTTTTTTGACGGGCTCCGGCCGGTGGCCTGAGCCGGCCGGGGAGACCGATTTCAGCAATTCTCGAGCGTGGCAGTGGCCAAACCGGGAAAGTCTGTAATCAGGCTGTCAACGCCGAAGTCGGCGAGTCTGCGCATCAGCGCGGGCTCGTTGACGGTCCATACCGACACATGCAGCCCCTGACGCTGCGCCTTTTGCAGGCGTTCCGGCGTGCACAGGGTCCAGTTCAGCGCCAGAATCTCACAGCCATAGCTGGCCGCGACCTTCAGCGGGTCGAGCCAGGCATACTCGGCCACCAGCCCGCGGGACACGTCCGGCACCAGTTCCAGCGCAGCCTTGAGCACTTCACGGGAACTCGAAGTGATGGTCACCTTGTCCATCAGGCCATGACGCTGCGCCATTTCACGGATTGCCAGCACGGTGGTCGCGGCACGCATCCTCGATGCGCTTTTGACTTCCAGCTGCCAGTGATCGAAGTCGCATTTCTCGAACAGTTGTTCCAGCGTCGGAATCGGGCACGGCTTGATCCAGCCCGGGCCACCCTTGCGTGCGTCATACGTCACCAGCTCGGCCGCCGTGTGTTCGACGACCTTGCCGCGACGGTCAGTGGTGCGCTTGAGGGTCGGGTCGTGGATGACCATCAGCTCGCCGTCCATGGACAGGTGCAGGTCCAGTTCGCAGCGACGCACGCCGTGCTTGAGACATTCCTGAAAGCTGGTCAGGGTGTTTTCCGGTGCTTCGCCCTTGGCGCCGCGATGGCCGTAGATGAGGGTCACGGTTCTTCCTTAAATTAATTGCCTGATTCTAGTTGGTCGCGGGCCAGGCGTCGTTCCTGGGCCTGCTTCTGCAAGATGTGGCGGGCCAGCAGTTGGCGTTGGGCGTCGGTCAGGTCTTCGAACTCGGTACCGACGTCATAGCCGTCGTCCTTGCGGTCGCAATGGGTGACGCGGGCGCGCAGCAGCAGGCCCAGGGCTTGCGGCATCAGCACCAGTTTGACCGACAGGCGTGCGCCGGCGGCAAGGGGCGATGGATGCTGAAAGTCGATGCCGCCTTCGGAGATGATCACCGGCTGCGGTTCGCCGATCTGCCCGAGCACGGTGATGGCGATCACCTGGCTCAGCAGGTCGATGCGTTTGTTCTGGGATTTGAGGAACGCCGCGAGGTTGCGGTCGCGTTCGCTGATCTGGCGCAACAGGTGTTGCGACTCGAATTCGCTCAGGTGCAGTTCGCTGAGCAAGTTGAAGAGAGGGGAAGCATCCTGCAACACTTCCTGGCCTGTGGCTTCAGAAGCGGACAGGGGCCGAATTTCCAGTGCGATCGTATCCTCGATACGGTAGTATTCGCGGCGATCTTCTTCATCTAATGTCGACATGGCGAACCCATGGTAGCGGCGGTGGTCTGAGTGTAAAGCTGGTTATCGACCCCCGCCACAAGGACGTTCCTTTTCCCTCCGAACAAGCCCCGACATGTTCAGACCTCTCTTCGTATTTATCGGCACGCGTTACACCCGTGCAAAGCGTCGCAATCATTTTGTGTCATTCATTTCCCTGACTTCGATGATCGGGCTCGCCCTTGGCGTGGTCGTGATGATCGTGGTGTTGTCGGTGATGAACGGCTTCGATCATGAAATGCGCACCCGCGTGCTGGGCATGGTGCCCCACGCGACCATCGAGTCCGGCGAGGCCATCAGCGATTGGCAAAGCCTGGCCGCGAAGGTCAAGCAGAACCCGCAGGTGACGGCCGTGGCGCCGTTTACGCAAATGCAGGGTTTGCTGACCAACAACGGCAAGGTCTCGAAGGTCCTGCTCAATGCCATTGACCCGGTGCAAGAGCGCCAAGTGTCGATCATCGATCAATTCATGACCCAGGGAAAACTCGACGACCTGGTGCCGGGTGAGTTCGGCATCGTCATCGGTGACAAGGCCGCGGCCAAGCTCGGGGCCGCGATTGGCGACAAGCTGACCTTCGTCGCGCCGGAAGTCACCGTGACCCCGGCCGGGATGTTCCCGCGCATGAAGCGCTTTACCGTGGTCGGCATCTTCCATGTCGGCGCTGGTGAACTCGATGGCTATCTTGGCGTCACCAACCTGCAGGATCTGGCCCGGCTGCACCGCTGGAAACCGGATCAGGTCCAGGGCCTGCGCCTGAAGTTCGACGACCTGTTCCAGGCACCGCGCACCGCGTGGAGCATCGCCCGCGATCTCGGCGAAGACCGCTTCTACGCCCGCGACTGGACCCGCACCCACGGTAACCTGTACCAGGCAATCCGCATGGAAAAAGCCATGATCGGCCTGTTGCTGCTGCTGATCGTTGCCGTCGCCGCCTTCAACATCATTTCCACGCTGGTGATGGTGGTGAACGACAAGAAGGGCGACATCGCGATCCTGCGCACACTGGGCGCCACGCCGGGCACGATCATGCGCACGTTCATGGTGCAAGGCACCGTCATTGGCGTGGTCGGCACCGCAATCGGCGCCGTGGTCGGGATCTTCGCCGCGCTGAACGTCAGCGCCGCGATCTCGGCCCTAGAAGGCCTGATCGGGCACAAGTTCCTCAACGCCGACGTGTACTTCATCGATTACCTGCCGTCGCAGGTGCAGAGCCAGGATGTGGTGATGGTCTGCTCCGCGGCGTTGGTCCTGAGTTTCCTCGCCACCCTGTATCCAGCCTGGCGTGCCGCGCGCACCCAGCCTGCGGAGGCGCTACGTTATGAGTGAGTCGGGCATGAGTGATAAAGCAATCTTGAGCTGCCGCAGCCTGGGCAAGTCCTACGAGGAAGGCCCGGAATCGGTGGAAGTGTTGGCCGGCCTGCAACTGGAGTTGCACCCGGGAGAGCGTGTGGCGATTGTCGGCAAGTCAGGCTCGGGCAAAAGTACCTTGCTCAACCTGCTGGGCGGCCTCGATACCCCGACCAAGGGCAGCGTCTGGCTCGACGGTGAAGAACTGTCGGCGCTGAGCGAGAAGAAACGCGGCCTGCTGCGCAATCGCGCCCTCGGCTTCGTGTACCAGTTCCACCACCTGCTGCCGGAATTCACCGCCCTGGAGAACGTCTGCATGCCGCTGCTGATCGGCAAGACCGCGATCCCCGAAGCGCGCCAGCGTGCCACGGCATTGCTGGAGCGGGTAGGGCTGGGCCATCGCCTGGAGCACAAACCGGCCGAACTGTCCGGTGGTGAGCGCCAGCGCGTGGCCATCGCTCGCGCCCTGGTGAACAATCCCGGCCTGGTGATGCTCGACGAGCCGACCGGCAACCTCGATTCCCACACCGCCCAGGGGATCCAGGACTTGATGCTGGAGCTCAGCACCTCGATGCGCACAGCGTTCCTGGTGGTGACCCACGACATGAACCTGGCCCGCCAGATGGATCGCGTCCTGCACCTGCAGGAAGGTTGCCTGACTCCCATCTGATTGGCTTAAACCCGATGCCTGAAAAGGCGTCGGGTCATTTATTTCCATACGGTGCCCCAGCGAATGTTCAGACCGTTATCGATCTTTATCGGCACGCGCTATACCCGCGCCAAGCGCCGCAATCGCTTTGTTTCCTTCATCTCGATGACCTCGATGATCGGTCTCGCCCTCGGCGTGCTGGCGATGATCGTGGTGCTGTCGGTGATGAACGGCTTCCAGCGCGAAATGAGCTCGCGCATCCTCGGCATGGTGCCCCACGCCACCATCGTCGGCGTCAATCCGATTGATGACTGGAAGCCCGTGGCGGTGGCCGCGATGAAAAACCCGCAAGTGACGGCGGCGGTGCCGTTCACCGAGATGGAGGGCATGCTGTCCTACAAGGGCACGATGCAGCCGATCCAGGTCAGCGGTGTCGACCCGGCGCTGGAAGGCCAGGTGTCGATCGTTGCCAAGCACATCGTTCAGGGCAGCCTCGAAGCCCTGAAGCCGGGCGAGTTCGGCGTGGTGATCGGTGAGATCACGGCGCGCCGTTTCCGCTTGAATGTCGGTGACAAGATCACCCTGATCGTGCCGGAAGTCAGCAATGCGCCGGGCGGCATCACCCCGCGCATGCAACGGCTGAACGTGGTCGGCGTGTTCAAGGTGGGCGCCGAACTGGACGGCACCATGGCGCTGATCCACATGGCCGATGCCGCGCAGATGCAACACTGGGAGCCGAATCAGGTGCAGAGCGTGCGCCTGGCGGTGAAGGACCTGTATGCCGCGCCGCAAGTCTCGAACGACATCGCCACGGGGCTGGGCGCCGCCTACAAGGCTGACGACTGGACCCACACCCAGGGCAGCCTGTTCAGCGCGATGAAGATGGAAAAAACCATGATCGGCCTGCTGTTGCTGATGATCGTCGCGGTGGCGGCGTTCAACATCATCGCGACCCTGATCATGGTGGTGAACGACAAGGGCGCGGACATCGCGATCCTGCGCACCATCGGCGCCACGCCCCGGCAGATCATGGCGATCTTCGTGGTGCAGGGCACGGTGATCGGCATCGTCGGCACCCTGATTGGCGGTGTGTTGGGCGTGATTGCAGCGCTGAACGTCAGCCAGATCGTGGGCTGGATCGAGCGGGTCAGCGGGCAGCACATCTTCAGTTCCGACGTGTATTTCGTCAGCAACCTGCCGTCGGAGCTGCAAGGCGCGGATGTGGCGTTGATTTGCTCTGCCGGGTTTATCCTGAGCTTTTTGGCGACTGTGTACCCGGCATGGCGGGCGGCGAAGATCGAGCCGGCTCACGCTCTTCGGTATTCGTAATCAGTTACACCGCTTTCGCGGGCAAGCCCGCTCCCACAGTGTCCGATGTCGTTCACGAAATCGTGGTTCAACTCGATTACTGTGGGAGCGGGCTTGCTCCGGGCGGCGTTCCGACGAAGAGGCCGGTACTGCCAGCCTCAATCCCCCCTTGGCAACTCGATCACAAACCGCGTCCACCCATTCTCCGATTCACAACGAATCTGCCCGCCATGGGCGCGGATGATCGACTGGGTAATCGCCAGTCCCAGTCCCGCATGTTCACTGCTGCCTTCGCGGCGCGCAGGATCGGCCCGGTAAAACCGGTCAAACAGGCGCGGCAATAAATCTTTGGAAATCTGTTGGCCCGTGTTTTCAACGGTCAGGCGCAACTGTTTTGGCTGATCGACGATTCGCACCCGAACCTCACCATCGGCCGGCGTAAAGCGCAGTGCGTTGTCCAGCAGGTTCGACAGCGCCCGCCGCAACATGCTGCGGTCACCTTCGATGCGGGCATTGCCGTCACGACTCAGTTTTACCTGCGCGTCTTCGGCCAATGGCGCAAAGAACTCCAGCAACAGATCCGCTTCCTCCGCCAGTTCCAGTGGCTCGCATTTGGGCATTAACAACCCGTGATCGGCTTTCGCCAGGTAGAGCATGTCGTTGACCAACTGCGCCATCCATTGCAGCTCTTCGAGGTTGCTGTGCAGGGCTTCGCGGTAATCCTCGATGGGGCGAGGGCGGGTGAGGGTGACCTGGGTATGGGTCAGCAGGTTCGACAGTGGCGTGCGCAGTTCATGGGCAATGTCGGCGGAAAAGGCCGACAGCCGCTGAAACGAGTCGTCCAGGCGTCCGAGCATGGCGTTGAAGTTGTGGGACATTTCCGCCAGTTCCGGCGGCATGTTTTCCTCAGGCAACCGCGCGTTCAGCGATTGCGCGGAAACACCGCTGGCCACCGCGCTGATCCGACGCAACGGGCGCAAGCCGCTGCGTGCCGCCCAGGCGCCCAGCAGTGCGGTGGCCAGGGCTGACAGGCCGACGGTCAGCCAGATCAGATGCTGCATGCGTTGCAGGAAGTGCTGGTGGTGGGTGATGTCCAGCAGCAACGTCAGTTGCGGTGAGTCGGGTTTGTCGGCGAAAAGCGGCGCATTCAGGACGCGGTAATCCATGCCCTCATGGCTCACCGTCGATAACCCGGGCTGGCGCGGCAGTGCCTGGGGAATGTTGGCCGAGCTGTCATACCAATGCTGGCCGTCGCTGCCGGTGATTCGCAGGGACAGGTCCGCCTGCCGGCTCAGTTCTTCGGCCAGTTTCACCTCGCTGTCACTCGACTGAAGGTCGTGCAGGGCCCGACGCAAGCCAATCAGCTTGCCGTCCAGCAGTTGCTGGTCGAGCTCAACGAAGTGCGCCTCGCTGGCGCGACTGAACAGCACGCCGGCGAACAACGACACCACGGCGGTGCACGCGGCAAACAGCAGCGCCAGGCGGCTGCTCAAGGAGAGGCGGCGCATCAGGCCGGGCGCTCTTCAAGGACATAGCCCATGCCGCGCACGGTATGAATCAGCTTGTTGGGGAATTCATCGTCGATCTTCAGGCGCAGGCGACGGATCGCCACTTCGATGACATTGGTGTCGCTGTCGAAATTCATGTCCCACACCTGGGACGCAATCAGCGACTTGGGCAGGACTTCGCCCTGGCGGCGCAGGAGCATTTCCAGCAGGGCGAACTCCTTGGCGGTCAGGTCGATGCGCTGGCCGCTGCGTTCGACCCGGCGCCGGATCAGGTCCAGGCGCAAGTCGGCCAGTTGCAGGCTGGTTTCCTGCGGCGTGGCGCTGCCGCGGCGCAACAGGCTGCGAACCCTGGCCAGCAGTTCGGAGAAGGCAAACGGCTTGACCAGATAGTCATCGGCGCCCAGTTCGAGGCCGTGAACCCTGTCTTCCACGGCGTCCCGGGCGGTCAGGAAAAGTACCGGCGTGTCCAGGCCGGCGCTGCGCACCGCTTGCAGGATCTGCCAGCCATCACGACCTGGCAGCATCACATCGAGAATCAGCAGGGCATATTCGCCGCTGAGGGCCAATTGCTGGCCAGTGTTGCCGTCGGCCACCAGTTCGGTGTTGAACCCGGCCTCGGCCAGGCCCTGGCGCAGGTAATGGCCGGTTTTCGGTTGGTCTTCGACGATCAGCAGTTTCATGGGCGACTCTTGGCAAGTGGAACGAACGCTTTATACCGTGGGCAGCATTGGCACAGGGCAACCTGACAAAGTTGTAATCTGGCTGTCAGGTTACGGGCAGTGGCAGCAGTTTAGAGTTTTGCCCATGCTGAGCCTTATCTTGTTGGAGTATGACGATGTTTTTACACAAAACCGTGGCGCAAATCCTGTGTTTGCTGGCGCTGAGTTCGCCGGTGTGGGCGGACGCCGGGCATACCTTCGATTTCGGTCAGCCGGCCCCGGCGGCCAAGGCGACCCGCAGCATCGAGGTGGTGATGGAGGACATGTCCTTCACGCCGCGGGCCATCGACATCAAGGCCGGGGAAACCGTGCGCTTCGTGCTGGTCAATAAAGGCCAGTTGTTGCATGAGCTCAACCTGGGGGATGCGGCGATGCACGCCAAACACCAGCAGGAAATGCTGCAGATGCAACAGAGCGGCATGCTGACGCCCACCGGCATGAAAGCAATGGACCACGGCAACATGGCCGGCATGGATCACGGCAAAATGGACCACGGCATGAAGCATGACGACCCCAACAGCGTGCTGGTGGAGCCAGGCAAGACCGCCGAGCTGACCTGGACCTTCAGCAAGGCCACCAGTCTTGAATTTGCCTGCAACATTCCCGGTCATTATCAAGCCGGCATGGTCGGCAAATTGACTGTCAGTCAGTAAGCACTCAAAGGCGGGAGCAAAGGCTGATAGAATCCGCTGATTCTTCAGTCAGGTTTCCGTCATGCATCCCGCAGCCGAACATTCGCCGCTGGGCAAGTCCAGCGAATACATCGCCACCTACACGCCGTCCTTGCTGTTCCCGATCCCGCGCACCGCGAAATGGGCGGAACTGGGCCTGACGGCGCAAACCCTGCCGTACAAAGGCGTGGACTTCTGGAACTGCTTCGAGCTGTCCTGGCTGCTGCCTTCGGGCAAGCCGGTGGTGGCGATCGGCGAATTCAGCATCCCGGCGGATTCGCCGAACATCATCGAGTCGAAGTCGTTCAAGCTGTACCTCAACTCCCTGAACCAGACGCCGTTCGCCGATACCGCGAGCCTTGAGGCGACGCTGGCCAAGGATTTGTCGGCGGCTGCCGGCAAGCCGGTGGGCGTGCGTATTCGCAGCCTCAAGGATGTCGAGAACGAAGGCGTCGTGGCCTTGCCGGGCGTGTGCATCGATGAGCTGGATATCAGCGTCAGCAACTACGAGCATCCACGGCCGGAACTGCTGCGTTGCGATGATTCGCGCATTGTCGAGGAGAGCGTGCACAGCCATTTGCTCAAGTCCAACTGCCCGGTGACCAGCCAGCCGGACTGGGGCAGCGTGGCGGTGGAGTACCGTGGCTCGGCGCTGGATCACGCGAGCCTGCTGGAATACATCGTCAGCTTCCGCCAGCACTCGGACTTCCACGAGCAGTGTGTGGAGCGGATATTCCTCGACCTGCAGCGGTTGCTCAAGCCGGAGAAACTGACGGTGTATGCGCGTTATGTGCGCCGTGGCGGGCTGGATATCAACCCGTATCGCAGCACTGAAGAGGTGCAACTGCCGAACCATCGTCTGGTCCGTCAGTAAAGATCTAATGTGGGAGCGGGCTTGCTCGCGAAAGCGGTGGGTCAGTCAACATCATCGTTGAGTGTGAAGCCGCCTTCGTCGGAGCGCCGCCCGGAGCAAGCCCGCTCCCACAGGGGATTTGTATTGCCAGGCGCAGAAACGAAAAAGCCCTGCTGGCGATAGCAGGGCTTTTTTTATCAGCAGGGTTCAGATCCCCATGTTGGCCAAGGCCTGCCCGATGTTGCGCAAGGTGCCAGCAAGGGTAGGGTGTTCGAGTTCGAAGCGTTCCACGGCCAGGTTGACGCCATCGGCGAGGCTGGAATCCTGGGTTTTGGTTTCGAGCTCAAGCTTCAACTCGATCTGTTGCATCAGTTCGTGTAGCTCGGCGCGTTCGGCTTCAGACAATGGAGGATTCTGTTCCAATTGCTCGCGCAGGGCATTGAGCTGTTCTTGCAGTTCGCGGGCAGGCATGGCGTTCTTCCTTCTTTAATCGATAGGCACTGGCATAGACCATGGCAGCAGGCCAAAGGTCGATGGCTGACCTTTAGATTAATCCACTCGCGCCCAACGTGCATGATCTCGATCAGGGCTTTTCGCCCTTGAGCCGACGCAAGCTGATATCCGCCAGGCAGGTGTCGAGTTCACCGAGATGATCGATCACCGAATGCACGCCCAGGCCGAACAGTTGCATCGTCGCCTTGGCGCGTTTGATGTCGCGTTCCTGCGGGGATAAGGCTTGCCATTGCTCGGGCGCCAGGCCGCACAGCGAGCCGCAAGAGGCCAGGCCGATGGTCCACAACCCGGCATTGAGCCCCGCTTGCAGCAAGCGGGGTTCGCCGCTCACCAGTACGCAGCCGTCGAGTCGCTCGACGTTCAGGGTCATCAAGGCTTGCCAGCAGGCATTCGGGGCGGGCCATGGGTTGTTTGTTGCTGGATGTTGCGAAGGTTTGATCCATTCCGGCAGCGCAGCGGCCAGGGATTGGCTGAGGGCAGGGGGCAGTTCATCGAGCCAGGCGCAGGGGATCTGCTGGCGCTGCAAGCTGCGCAGGCTATCCAGTGCGCCGGGAGTGGCCTCGGCGTGTTCGGCCGAGTGGCTGCCGTGCCTATGCGTGTGCGCGCCGAAATCCACCAGGCAGCCACTGAGGCCGAACAGTACGGCGGTCAGGCTGGGTGCGGTTTGGGGCAAGGCTTCGGCGAGCGGCATGTGGACGTCCCTGAAATAGCCTGAAGGCTAGTGGGCGACGGTGACAGTTCAATGACAAGGATGTGAATCGCTCACACTTGGCACGATTGTGTTTGTGTGGATCTCGTGCAAAGTGCGTTAAACGGCGTTTACGTCTTATACTTGGCAACTTATTGCCTGGGCCAAGTGCCCGAGCCGGTACAAACCAAGGAGTTTTTTTCTATGCGCTGGAGCAATCATCTAGCCAGGATTTGTGTATGCGCCAGTGTGATGCTGGTTCCGTTCGTTGCCCAGGCAGCCACGGAGGATGATCCTTGGGAAAGCGTCAACCGCCCGATTTACAAATTCAACGACGTGATCGACACCTACGCGCTCAAGCCCCTGGCCCAGGGCTACCAGTACGTGGCGCCGCAGTTTGTCGAAGACGGCGTTCACAACTTCTTCCAGAACATCGGTGATGTGCGTAACCTGGCCAACGATATCCTGCAGGCCAAGCCTCGCGCCGCAGGCGTTGATACCGCACGAATCATTTTCAACACCACTTTCGGTTTGCTGGGCGTCATTGATGTCGGCACCAAGATGGGTTTGCAGCGCAATGACGAAGACTTCGGTCAGACGCTGGGTTACTGGGGTGTCGGCAGCGGTCCTTACTTGATGCTGCCGCTGCTGGGGCCAAGCACCCTGCGTGATGCGCCGTCCAAGTACGTCGACAGCTATACCGGTGCTTATCGTTACGTAAACGACGTTCCGGTGCGTAACTCGTTCTACGCGCTGGACATCGTCGATACCCGTGCCAACCTGCTGTCGAGCGAGAAGCTGATCACCGGCGACAAGTACACCTTCATCCGTAATGCGTACTTGCAGAACCGTGAATTCAAGGTCAAGGACGGTCAGGTCGAAGACGATTTCTAATCTCGACCGATAAACTGAAAAAGGCGGCCATCAGGCCGCCTTTTTTGTCTGCGAAGACCGGCATGGGGATGTCATCGCGCTTTTTGCTGTAGTCACGAGGGGTTTGACTCATGGGTTCGAACCTTCCATTGGGTTACGGATTTGCCTGTTCTTATAACTCTCGGTGATTTGACAAATAAAGACGTCAAGCGACCATCGGCGTGAGCTTGAAACGCCCCGCGGATGGGAGTACCGTCTGCGCCTTAGAAGGGCACCTCTGGTGAACATGTGTGTAGGGCAAATGCCCGAAAGCGGTGCGACAGAGAGGCTAGAAAGCGAATCCAGTAGTCAGTGCCGGGCCAAAGTCCCCGCCTGCTACGCCAACCTAATTCTGGCGCCGTTTGCCCACATGCCAAAAACCAGTGCCACGCTGCTGATAATCGATGATGACGAGGTAGTGCGCGCGAGCCTCGCCGCCTATTTGGAAGACAGTGGTTTCAGCGTCTTGCAGGCCAGCAATGGTCAGCAGGGTCTTCAGGTATTCGAGCAAGACAAGCCCGACTTGGTCATCTGCGATCTGCGCATGCCGCAGATGGGCGGACTCGAACTCATTCGCCAGGTGACCGAACGCTCACCGCAAACCCCGGTGATCGTGGTGTCGGGTGCCGGCGTGATGAACGACGCGGTCGAAGCCCTGCGCCTGGGCGCGGCGGACTACCTGATCAAGCCTCTCGAAGATCTGGCTGTGCTCGAGCACTCTGTGCGCCGGGCCTTGGATCGTGCGCGCCTGCTGCTGGAGAACCAGCGCTACCGCGAGAAGCTGGAGAAGGCCAACCGCGAACTCGAAGCCAGCCTGAACCTGCTCCAGGAGGACCAGAACGCCGGTCGCCAGGTGCAGATGAACATGCTGCCGGTCAGCCCCTGGACCATCGACGAGTTCAAGTTTGCTCACCAGATCATCCCGTCGCTGTACCTGTCGGGTGATTTCGTCGATTACTTCCGGGTCGACGAGCGCCGGGTCGCCTTTTACCTGGCGGACGTTTCCGGTCATGGCGCCTCTTCAGCCTTCGTCACCGTGCTGTTGAAGTTCATGACCACGCGCTTGCTGTTCGAGTCCAAGCGCAGCGGCACCTTGCCGGAATTCAAGCCTTCAGAGGTTCTTGGTCATATCAACCGGGGCCTGATCAGTTGTAAGCTGGGTAAACACGTCACAATGGTCGGTGGAGTCATCGACGAGGAGACCGGTTTGTTGACCTATAGCATCGGCGGTCATCTGCCGTTGCCAGTGTTGTACACGCCAGACAGTGTTCGTTATCTGGAAGGGCGTGGCCTGCCGGTGGGCCTCTTCAACGAAGCCACCTACGAAGACCACGTGCTGGAACTGCCACCGACGTTCAGCCTCACGCTGATGTCTGATGGCATTCTGGACCTTTTGCCAGAACCCACACTCAAAGAAAAAGAGGCGGCGTTGCCCCAACGGGTCAAGGCTGCGGGCGGCACCCTGGATGGGTTGCGGCAGGTTTTTGGATTGGCCACGCTAGGGGAGATGCCGGATGATATCGCCCTGTTGGTGTTGAGCAGGAATCTTTGATGAGTACCGGTAGAATCCAGTTCGCCGAGCAGGATGGCACCTTCGTCCTGAAGTTCGTCGGTGAAGTTCGCCTGACCCTGTGTTCGGCGTTGGATGCGACTATTGAGCGGATCTTCAGCGCGTTGAATTTCAACACGATCGTGATCGATCTGACCGAAACCCGCAGCATTGACAGCACCACCCTTGGCCTGCTGGCCAAGCTGTCGATCCTGTCGCGGCAGAAGGTCGGCCTGCTGCCGACCGTCGTCACCACCCACGAAGACATCACGCGTTTGTTGCAGTCCATGGGCTTCGAGCAGGTGTTCAACATCGTTGACAAGCCGGTGCCGTGCCCGGAATGCCTGGACGACCTGCCAGACCAGGATCAGTCCGAAGAAGTGGTGCGGATCAAGGTGCTTGAAGCGCACAAGATCCTCATGGGGCTGAACGACACCAATCGTGAAGCCTTCCATGATCTGGTGAATGCGCTAGAGCGTCACTGATTTCCTGAAGTGATGTGGGTCAGCCTGGCCCACAAAACTCCAATTCCAACTTCAATCTCCTGTGGGAGCGGGCTTGCTCGCGAAAGCGTCAGTCCGTTCACCGCGATGTTGAATGCGAGGCCGCCTTCGCGAGCAAGCCCGCTCCCACATTGGTTTTGCACTGAACGCACGAATCGATTTCAACCCATAATCCCTGTGAGTGCGAGATTGCTCACAAAAAAGGGCGAACCTGTGAAGGTTCGCCCTTTTTGCATTACACCCGCTCAGATCACAGCTTGGCTTGCAACAACGCCTCGAGCTTCTCCTGGTCCCGCGCAAACTGACGAATGCCTTCAGCCAGTTTCTCGGTCGCCATCGCATCTTCGTTGGACAGCCAGCGGAACTGCGATTCGTTGAGGCTCAGGCGCGCTTCACCGGCATGGCCCGGCACCAGTTTGCGCTCCAGCTTGCCGGTATCCGCGGCCAGCTTGTCGATCAGGTCCGGGCTGATGGTCAGGCGGTCGCAGCCGGCCAGTTGCTCGATCTGACCCAGGTTGCGGAAGCTCGCGCCCATGACCACGGTCTTGTAGTCATTGGCCTTGTAGTAGTTGTAGATGCGGGTCACCGACTGCACGCCGGGATCATCGGCGCCGGTGTAGTCGTTGCCGTTGGCTTTCTTGTACCAGTCGTAGATACGGCCCACGAACGGCGAAATCAGGAACACCCCGGCGTCGGCGCAGGCGGCTGCCTGGGCAAAGGAGAACAGCAGGGTCAGGTTGGTCTGGATGCCTTCCTTTTCCAGGATCTCGGCAGCGCGGATGCCTTCCCAGGTGGAGGCGATCTTGATCAGCACGCGGTCGCGGCCAATGCCGGCCTTGTCGTACAGCTCGATCAGGCGATGCGCCCGCTTGAGCATGGCATCGGTGTCGAACGACAGGCGCGCATCCACTTCGGTGGAAATGCGGCCCGGGATCACTTTCAGGATTTCTTGCCCCACGGCCACGCCAAAACGGTCGCTGGCCAGTCCCACATCGCCCTTGCAGTCATGGACGCAGGCGTTCAGCAGCTCGGCATACGCAGGAATGGCCGCGGCCTTGAGCAGCAGGGAAGGGTTAGTGGTGGCATCCACGGGTTTAACGCGAGCGATAGCTTCGAAGTCGCCGGTATCGGCAACCACGGTAGTCATTTGTTTGAGTTGTTCCAGCTTGGAAGTCATGGGCGTGCTCTGTCCTATGGGTCTGATGACATTACCCGAGCGCTGACAGCCACTCAAGGGCGTGTACGTGTATCGACGGCCCCTGCGGCAACAACCGGAATACAGTTGTTTGAAAGGCGGGCCCGGTATTGATCAATACGATGCCGAAACGCGGCACAGGTTCCAGGCAACTGACCGTCAGCACCCCGTGGACGTACCTCCTACTGCGGATTCAGCTGGGTAGAGGCTGCCATTTTTGCTGGTTTCGCTTGACCGTCGGAGGTCAGGAAACCGAAATTTCGCTCTCGGTCATTGCTGCCCGTTTCACTGTTTTTCCACTCGTAAATCGATGTCAGCGGGATGTCGAGCTTCTTGACGTCGGCGATGAAGGTGCTGATTTTGCTGGCCTGCGCTTCGATCCCGCCGTTGGAACTGAGCGAAGGAACGCCCCATTCACTGATGACCCCCGGTAGATGGAAGTTTTGCTGAATAAACGCCTGGGTCTTGCTGATCTGTGCGCCCGACATGCCGTAGGGGTGATAAGAGATCGCACTCAGGCACTGGGGGTATTCACTGACGATTTTTTTCAGCGCCAATGCTGACGTCGTGCCGGCACTCGGTGCCCGGGCGAAGCCAAAGCCGATCAGCGGCGTCGATTGTGGTTGTTCCTGCAGCGACTTGCACAGGGCGCTCATGAACGGAACAAAGGTCGTGTCGAGATTTCGGGTTGGCCAGTACTTCGCCAGGTCCGGTTCGTTCCATATTTCAATCGCGACGAGCTGTGCGCCGTATGACTGCTCCAGCCCTTTCACCGAACTGGCGAACGATTCGCCGGCAGCGACGAGTTCGCTGGTGTTGTCGGGCGCGGAGGTCAGCGCCTTGGTCGAGCGTACGGTCATCAGTACCGGCAGGTCGGCGGACTTGGCCGCGGCGAAGGCATCGCTGATCTGCTTTTGATACGCAGCGCCGCCCAGGCTGTTGGTCCACACGCCAAAGCGCACGAATCCGAAGCCAGCGGCCTTGATTTGCTCGGCGTCGGTGGGGGAGAAGGTCTGGATCTTCACCTGGACACCGATGGTTTTGTTGGCGGCAAGCAGGGGGAACAAGTCGCTGGCGTCAACCTGGCTGGCTGCACCCAGCATTAACAGGGTTGAAGCGGTGAGCCGTTTGAGACGTGCTGATTTCATGCCTGCACTCCTGGCGGGTAATGACATTTTCCAATGATTGATTCGTTACTTTCATTTGGATGCTCGCGAGGGTGCCAAGTGCGCGAATGTTATTTTTTGTCAGGTAGTTAGTTCCGGAAAATCACAGTTATTTTTGGTCCGGTAATTCTGGTTGGGTGGCTTTTGGGGGCTGTGGTACTTAATGCACTTGTATTAACAGGGCGAATCTATTTCTCAGTGCCGCAAGGTCTTTTGGGTTCACTAAGCCCACTCGAAATGTTGGCATATTGATATTACACGGGAAAGTAACCTTGTTCAGAAAGATTCTTGTCGTCTGCGTGGGCAATATCTGCCGAAGTCCGACAGCAGAAACTTTGCTGCGTAACGCGCTGGCCCCTTCAGCGATCTCGGTCACCTCGGCGGGCCTTGCCGCACGGGTTGGCGAGGCCATGGAACCGTCGGCCCTCCAGGTTCTGGAAGACCACGGGCACAACGCCCAAGGGTTTAAGGCGCGGCAAATTACACCGGACATCGTCAATGAATCAGACCTGATTCTGGTCATGGAAAAAGAGCATGTAAAACAAGTACTGAAGATTGCCTCTCATGCCAGGGGCAAAGTGTTTCTGCTCGGCAAGTGGCAGAGCGAGCGAGAAATACAGGATCCGTATCGTCAAGGAAAGGCCGCTTTTATTCATGCCCATGCATTGATTGAAGATGCTGTTAGCTCATGGGCGCAGCGCCTCGGACATTGATGAATATTCTTCAGATCAGTGAATGGTAAGAACAGACTTATGCAGTTACCGTCAGTAATCGGCACCCGTGACAACGATCAAGACAGCATTGATCTTCTCGGCATATTTGGCAGTTTGGTCGACCAGAAATGGTTGATCGGCGCGCTCACCGGTGCCTTCATGGCGACCGGCGTTGCCTATGCGGTTTTGGCGACTCCCGTGTACCTGGCGAACGCGCTGGTGCAGGTCGAGCCGAAGAAGAACGACATGCTCGGGTTCTCCGATCTCAACAGCATGCTCGGCGGGCAATCGCCGTCGGTGACCGAAATCGGCATCATCAAGTCCCGCGCGGTGATCGGCAAAACGGTCGATGATCTTCGCCTTGATATCGACGTCACCCCCAACACCTTCCCGGTCATTGGCGGCTTCCTCGCCCGACGTTATCGCGGCGAGACCGAGTTCAGTGTCGCGGCGCCGCGCTTGGGCCTGAACAGCTACGCCTGGGGCGGTGAGCGTCTGGAGATCAACCGGCTCAATCTGCCGAAAGAACTGCTGGGCAAGAAGCTCACGCTGGTCGCTGGCGAGCAGCATCGATTCCAGTTGTTCAATGAAAACGACAACTTGCTGGCCGAAGGCGTCGCAGGCGAAGCGTTCAAACAGGACGATGTAGAGGGGTTGATCGCTCAACTCTCGGCAAACCCTGGCACCCGTTTCGAAGTGGTGCGCAATCCACGGATCGTGACCATCCAGAGTTACCAGGATGCGCTGGATATTTCCGAGCAAGGCAAGGAGTCGGGGATCATCCGTTTGGCCCTGGCCAGCAGCGACGCGGCCGAGGCGGTGAAAATCCTCAATAAAATCGCTTCGTTGTATGTGCAGCAGAACGTGCAACGCACGTCGGCGGAAGCGGCGCAGAGCCTGGAGTTCCTGCAAGGCCAACTGCCGCAGGTCAAACGCGACCTGGCCAAGGCCAGCGATGCACTCAATGGTTATCAAACCCGTGGCAAGACGGTCAACATTTCCCTCGAAACCCAATCGGTGCTGGAACAGGTCGTCAGTCTGGACACCCGTATCTCCGAACTGAAAATGCAACAGGCGGAGATGGATCGCAAGTTCACCAAACAGCATCCGGCGTACCGCGCGCTGATGACCCAGATCGGCGAATTGACCCAGCAGCAGAAGGCGCTGGAGGGCAAGGCCCAGGACCTGCCTGCCACGCAACAGGAACTGCTGAACCTGACCCGCGACGTGGAAGTGGCGTCGCAGATCTACACGCAACTGCTGAATAAATCCCAGGAGCTGGACATCGTCCGGGCGGGGGCCGTGGGCAACGTGCGATTGGTCGACCCCGCAGATGTCGACCTGACCAGCCCGGTCAAACCGAAAAAAGCCTTGATCGTGCTGATTGCAACCTTCCTCGGCGCCTTTTTCGGCGTTGCGCTGGTGTTGCTGCGCAAGTCCCTGAGCCGGGGCCTGGAAGGTCCGGAGGCCATCGAGCAACTCGGTTTGCCGGTGTACGCGTCGATTCCCTATAGCGCCTTGCAACAGGAAGAGGACAGCAAAAAAGGTCGCGCCCGGGACGGCGCGGACAAGCCGGCGTACCTGTTGGCCCTGCGTAACCCGACGGACCTGTCCATCGAGTCGATCCGCAGTCTGCGCACCTGTCTGCACTTTGCCGGGCTGGATTCGACCAACAACCGGATCATGATTTCCGGCCCGAGCCCGCAGGTCGGCAAAACCTTCGTTTCTTCCAACCTCGCGGCAGTCATGGCGCAGAGCGGACAGCGGGTGGTGCTGATCGATGCCGACATGCGCAAAGGCCATCTGCACAAGACGCTGAACACACCGATCACCAATGGCTTGTCGGACCTGTTGGTCAAGCGCTGCAGCATCGAGCAGGCGATCAATAAAGTCGAAGTCGACAACCTGCATTTCATCAGTCGTGGGCAGGTCCCGCCCAATCCTTCAGAACTGCTGATGCACGTCAATTTTCGTGAGCTGCTGGCGCAACTCAGTGAGCTGTATGACGTGGTGATCATCGACACGCCACCGCTGCTGGCGGTGACGGATGCGGCGATTGTCGGTCGTGACGCGGGGATCAGCCTGATTGTCACGCGCTTCGGGGTGAACCCGGCCAAAGAGATCGAACTGACGATTCGTCGATTCGCCCAGAACGGCATCGAGTTGAAGGGCGCGGTGTTCAACGGCGTCGAGAAGCGTGCGGCCAGTTACTACGGTAACGGTAGCTACGGCTATTACAACTACGAATACGCGTCCGACAAATCCTGAGTGTCAGCGATTGTCCTTTCATGTTTGAAGTGGGTGAGTTGTGAAAAAAATACTGCACGTGGCAGAGACGATCAAAGGTGGCGTCGCGACGGTGATCCGCACGATTTCGGCTTCGCCCGAAGGCGACGCGGCAAGCTATGAGCTGGTCTATCTGGTCCCGCAGGATCAGGAAAAGGAACTGCACGGGATTGCCGGGCAACAGATCCGCACCTTCGCCCGGACCGGACGCAATGTGCCGTCGTTGCTGCGCTTCGCCTGGCGACTGACCCAGGTGATGCTCAAGGAAAAACCCGATGTCGTGCATTTGCATAGCACCTTCTCCGGCGTCATCGGGCGTTGTGTGTGCGTGCTGTTGCGACCTTGGCGCAAGCCGAAGATCGTCTATTGCCCCCATGCCTTTTCGTTCCTGATGGAAAGCTCGCCGACCAAGCAGAAAGCCTACGCGTGGATCGAGCGGGTATTGCAGAAGGTCACCGACGTGATCATCTGCGTCAGCCAGTACGAGCTCGACAAGGCCGCGCGGTTCGGCATTGAGCGCAAGCGCATGAAGCTGATCTACAACGGCATTCATCACAAGGATGAAGCGCCGAAAGCCAGCAACCCCGAGCCGATTCATCTGCTCTTTGTCGGCCGCCTCGATTATCAGAAAGGCTTCGACGTGTTGCTCAAGGCTTTCGCCAAAGTCCAGCGCAGTGATCTGAAACTGACGGTGGTTGGCAGCGCCGTGAACGAGGATTCGGTCGAGTGTCCGCCGATGGAAGGGGTTGAATACCTGCCGTGGGTGACACCGAGCGAAGTCCAGGCGCTGTACCGCAAAGCCGATGCGCTGATCGTCCCGAGCCGCTGGGAAGGCTTTGCCATGGTGCCGCTCGAAGGCATGGCCATGGGCTTGCCGGTGATTGCCAGCAACTGTACGTCACTGCCCGAACTGGTCACCAACGAGGTGTCCGGCTACGTCTTCCCCAGCGGCGACCACCAGGCGCTGGCCGATGTACTGAAGAAAATCCAGAAGCCGCGGTTGCTCGACCTTGGCAGCGAAGGGCGCAGCATCGTCCGCGAGCGCTTCAGCGCCGCGTTGATGATCCGCCAGACCTATGACCTGTATCGCGCCCCCACTTTTTAAGTAGAACTCAAGCTTATGAACGTAACGATTTTGCATGGCTACAGTGCGTCCAACTCCGGTGACGGTCTGCTCGTGGATCTGGCCATTGCCCTGGTGCAGCGAAACTTTGGTGACGACACTTCGATCAGTGTCGTGGCCTCCGATCCAGAGTCCTTCAGCTACTTGCCGCACCCGCGTTTTGACGCGCCGGTGATGGCGGCCAAGGGGTTGGGGCGGGTCAAGCAGGCGGTGTTCCTCAACCAGTCCTACGCCGGTCTCGCTGACCTGTTGAAGAAAACCGATTTGATCGTCGGCGTCGGTGGCGGCTACATGCGTTCCAAAAGTGCCTTTGAGCACATCAAGTTGAAACTGGGCCACGCCAAGCAACTGGAAACGGCGATCCTCAGCAAAGTGCCGTCGGTGTACCTGCCGCAAAGCATCGGGCCGTTCCACGGCGAGAGCAGCAAGATCGTCGAGCACTACGCCAGCGCCGATGCGGTGTTCGTGCGTGACAACAGGTCGTCGGCGATTTTCGATGCCTGTGAAAATGTCTACCGCGCACCGGATCTGGCGGTCCAGTCATTGGCCAGCAAGATCCTCATGCAGCCCAAGTTCACCCGTTGCGCGTCATCGCCGGCAACGGTGTGCGTGGTGCTGCGCAAGCCGCCGGAGTGGAGCAAGGAAAAGAAGGTCGCCTACGTGGCCAACTTGAAGTTGCTGCTGCAACGCTTGAAGAACAAAAGCAAAGTGGTTTGCGCGGTCCAGAGCGCCGTTCGCGGCAACGATGACGGTGCGTTCTATCGCGAGTTGGGCATTACCGAAGACCTGCTGCCTTTGAAGGCCACGCTGGCCAAGTATCAGCCGGACCTGGTGATTTCCGTGCGCCTGCACGGCGCCATCGAGTCGCTGCTGTCCGGCGTCCCGGCGTACCACATCAGCTATGAGCGCAAAGGCTTCGGCGCCTATCAGGACATGGGCGTGGAAGACTGGGTGATCAACGGCGGCGACATCAATGTCGACACCATCATCGATACGGTCTACGCGCCGAACGCACTGTCCGGTTTCGGCAAGCGCCTGACCGACACCTGCCGCGAGATCGAGGCAAAAACCGTGGCCATGGACGACATCATCAAAGGTATCGTTCGATGATATTTCGGCTACTGCTTCGCGGCGGGGCATTGGGCGCGAAGTTTTTGCTGGTGCTGGCGATCACCCATTTCCTCGGTTATGAGGCGCTGGGCTTTTACGGCGTGGTGGTCGCCGCCTCGTTGATTGCGTCGAAGTTCTACAGTGTCGGCTTCAGTTCGGAAATCAATCGGCTGATCAGCGTCGGTGGCAGTTCGCGACGGGTCGTCGACAAGGTCCTGCTGCTGTACCTGGCCGTGGGGCTGTTGTTGTCGGTGGTGACGGTGTTGGTGTATTCGCTGTTCCAGGCAGTCGAGGCAACGACCGCGCTGATCCTCTGCGTGACCCTGGTTCTGCTCACTGAACACCTGTCGTTCGAAATCAACTCCTTCGTGTTTTCCGCGCAGAAAGCCACGGCCGGTGCGCTGCTGTTTTTCATCAAGACCGGCCTCTGGGCGCTGTTGGCGGTGGGCGGGATGATGCTCGGCTGGGTGTCCGGGATCGCCAGTGTGCTGTGGCTGTGGGTTGTGGCCAACGTGCTGGTGATCGTCGCCGGTTACCTGATTGTGGTGAACGTGCACAAGGGCCGGGTGAGCGGGACGCTGGCCACGGCAACCGTGTGGAAGGCCGGGTTGCCGTTCTATCTCGGCACAGGCTTGATCGCGTTGAGTCAGTACGCCGAGCGCTTTCTGATTATCGACATCGAACCCTACGCCAGCCTCGGTAAATACGTGTACGCCTGGTCGGCGGCCAATACCTTGCAGGCGCTGTCCTATGCGGTGGTGGCGGTGGTCGGCATTCCGGTGCTCGCCAAGCGCTTTCAGGCTGATCAACAGCCGTTCACTGTCCGGCAATTGTTCGTCAACAAATGGGTCATGCGCTCGCTGGTGGTATCCGCCGCGGTGGCGGTGCTGATTTATCTGTTCTTCAACGTTGTGCTTGATTACGTCGCCACGAGTGTTCCTCGTCCGGACAACGCAATCCTCGGCGTGTTGATTTTTTCCTTCGCCCTGCGTGCGATTGGCGACATCGTCTGGGGTGGTTTGATTGCCTCGAAGAACAGTCGCGTGTCGCTGGCCAGCGCGGCGATTTGCCTGTTGGTTTCGGTGCCGGTCAGCTACCTGCTGATCAAGCACTATTCGATTTATGGCGCTGCCTGGGGCAACGTCTTTGCGATCATCGTGCAACTCGGCGTGATTGCCGTGTTGACCCGTGTGACTCGGCCGAAAGGGGCTCTGGCATGGGGTTGAAGCTGCCGTGCATCGAGTTTCGCGGCAAGAAACTCGATTCCTCTATTTCGTTCCTGATCCTGTTCACCGGGTTGTTTCTGTCGGTGGCCATGCCGCTGCTGATTCCTCGCGATCCTGGCCCGGATGCCATGACCTTGTGGTCGTCCTACGCGCGGGCCGACAACTGCAATTTCTGGAACCCGTTCTCGCCGGATCGCTCTTCCTATGAGTGTTCGGCGTTTCTGCTGCGGCCCACGGGGATCAATCTGACCAATGCCTGGGCCTATGGCATGTTCTGCAATTTTTTCCTCACGGCGATCCCGGTGGTGGTCTTCCGGCGCATGCCGCTGGCGATCTTCGGCACGCTGTGTCTGTGGGGCATCGTTCGTTCGTTCTTCCTTGAGAACCTGACCAAGGAAATCATTGTGTCGGTGGCGGTGTTGAGCATTTTGCTCAGCTCCTTGACGCGCAAATATCGCGGCGGATTTTTCTTCTCGGCAGTGATCTACGGCGTGTTGATCCGCCCCTACTGGATTCTGTTTTCACTGTCCTGGGTCGGCGTCTGCGTGATGAAGAAGTATGTCTCGCGCTTCACTTTCTTCCTGATGCTGTTCCTGTTCTACCTGGCGGTCGCCATGGCGATCCAGGTGGCGCTTGGGTTTCCGGTGTCGTCGATTCGCGCCAGTAACAACGAACTGCGCACCGCGGGTGAGGAGGGGTCCAAGTCGTTGATCGTCTCGTGGCTCAGCGGCAGCGACTTTGTCTCGCAGGCACTGGACTCGATGATCATCTTCTTCCGGCTGTCGTTCCCGGTGGAGCTGATTCTGCTGTCCGGGCCGGGCCAGGTGATCTTCGTGGCGTTGATGATCATGACCGCGTTGCTGCTGTTCAAAGTCATCACCTCGACCGATTACAAAGGTGCGCCGATCCAGACCAAACCCAAGGAACTGATCGCGATTCCGCTGGCATTTTTGCTGGTTCAAGGCCTGTTCGAACCGGACTTCGGCTCCTTCGCCCGGCACTTCTCGATGGTGGTGCCGGTGTTGTTCGTCGGCCTGGGATTGATGTTGCGGGCGAACAAGCCGGTGCAAGTTGAATCAAGAATTCTGAATTGAGGCAGGTGCTTTATGTCGAGCAAGAAAAAGTCCCTGGAGATCGAAACCCTGCGCGGCCTGGCGTGCCTGCTGCTGGTGCTCTATCACGTCATCGGCCCGTTGGGTGGCGGCTTGAAGATAGACCTGGGCTCGCCGTTCCGGGTGATCGCCGACTCGATGGTGTATGTGCGCATGCCGCTGTTCACCTTCATTTCCGGCTATATCTACTCCATCTACAAAATCCGCGGCAATGACTTTTCCGCGTTCTTCAGCGGCAAGGTGCGACGCTTGATCGTGCCGCTGTTCTGCGTGGGTGTGCCGTTCTCGGTGTTGCAGGCGGTGGGGCCGGGTGTGAACAAGGACGTCGGTGTGATCGACGCGTTGTTGTCGTTCTGGGTGCCCGTCAACCACTTCTGGTTCCTGCAGGCGGTGTTCATCATTTTCATGTTCGTCGGCCTGCTGGAGTGGCGTGGTTTGCTGCGTTCGGCAACGCGCTTGTATCTGCTGTTTGCCTTTGCGGCGGTGTTGTTTGTGCTGCCGCCGTTCAAGCTCGATGCGTTTGGCATTAATGGCGCGATCTACCTGCTACCGTTTTTCGTGGCGGGGATGATTGGCCAGGAAAACGTCGATGCGTTGAAGCAACGGTTCAAGGTGATCGGGCCGTTGGTGTTTGTGTTGATCTCGCTGACACTGCTGTACGTGGCGGCGGTGGATCGCGAGTTGATCGTCGACCGCCGCAGCCTGATCGGTTTGACCGTGGGTTGTGTTTCCTGCATTGCGTTGCTGTCCAGTGACATGCGCTCGAAGTGGCTGACCTGGCTCGGCGGGTATTCCTACGCGATCTTCCTGTTCCATGTGTTGTTTGCCGCCACTTCGCGGTTTGTCCTGGGGCGTTTGGGCGTGAAGGACGAAAGCCTTCTGGTGCTCGGTGGCCTGGCGTGTGGCTTGCTGGGGCCGGTGGTTCTATCGATGGTTTTCAGTCGATTCAACGTCACCTCCGTGCTGTTCCTGGGTGAGCGCGCGGCGGCTAAAAAACCGCCGGCAAACGCCACCCCGGTGCCCCAGACTTGAGGTTTGTCCGAGTGAAGGAAGCGATGCATGTTGGCAGTTGATGAGGTCCAGCCTGTTGCGGCGTCAGTGGTCGAAGTCGGCGACGCTCGCGAACGGTTTGGCCAGTGGCGCGAAGGCAAGGGCGGGAAAGTCCTGTCCATCTCGGTGATCGGCGACAGCTACAGCGCCGGGCAGGATTTCTATCTGAACAAACTGGTGCAGCGGCTGGCCGGGGAGGCGGGTTTCGCGGGCCCCGGCTATGTCGGTTTCAACCACGGCGCGGCACTTGGCGGCACGCACTTCAAATACAGCCGCAGCAGCGAAAAATACTTCGGCGGTGACTGGCAGGTGTCCGCCCTTGGCCAGGCCAGCCCCGACAGTCGTACCCTTGCCGGAGGGCCTGGCGCCTGGCTGGAGATCGATGCCAGCCCGACACCGGCCATCAACACGGCTGTCACCCAAGCGAAATTGCTTTACCTCGGCAATGGCGAACCCAATGAGGTTCGCTACCGCTGGGCACCGTCGCAATCCTGGCAGCCCTTGACGCTCGCAGGCTCAGGGGTACAGGAAGTGCCACTGCCAGGCATGTCGGCAGCGAAAGACTGGTCGTTCCGGCTGGAAGTGGTGAAAGGCGCGCCAACGCTCTTCGGCCTGTGGATGAGCAACGACCAGGGCGGCGTGCGGGTATCCAAACTGGCGGCGTCCGGCGCGGCGTCCGCTGACTTCTACCACGGCGATGGCCGTTGGCAGGCGCAGTGGAAGACGGTGGTGTCGAAGATTCCCGCCGACCTCTACCTGATTATGCTGGGTGGTAACGACCAGGGTTTTGGCGTGAAGCCCGAGCAGTACCTGAAGAACGTTCAGGGTTTGGTGGGGATGGTTCGCGAGATTCAACCGGCGGCGAGCATCAACCTGATCCTGCGTCAGGACACGACGCGTTCCAGTGCCTACCCGATGTCGGCCTATGCGCAAGTCCTGGAACCCTGGGCGCGCAAGGAACATCTTGGTTACGCCAATCTGCAGTGCGCATTCGGCACTGACTTCAAGCGCTATGCCGCCACCATGATCGGCCCGGACAAGATTCATCCGGTTCCGGCCACGGGCGGGCGAGTGATTGCTGATTATTTCTATCGTCTGATCGTCGGTGACAATACCGGGAGATCAGCACAGGACACCTGCGACGCGGCACTGTAGGAGCGAGCTTGCTCGCGATGGCGTTGTGTCAGGCGATGTGGATGCTGGATGTGCCGGCCTCATCGCGAGCARGCTCGCTCCCACAGGTTTAATGGCTATRCGCAAAATCTGCGAACTACCCGAATCATTGTGGGAGCGAGCTTGCTCGCGATGGYGGTGTGTCAGGCGATGTGGATGCTGGATGTGCCGGCCTCATCGCGAGCAAGCTCGCTCCCACAGGTTYAATGGCTATACGCAAAATCTGCGAACTACCCAAATCACTGTGGGAGCGAGCTTGCTCGCGATGGTGGKGTGTCAGGCGAAGTAGATGCTGGATGTGCCGGCCTCATCGCGAGCAAGCTCGCTCCCACAGGTTCAATGGCTATACGCAAAATCTGCGAACTACCCGAATCATCGTGGGAGCGAGCTTGCTCGCGATGGCGKTGTGTCAGGCGATGTGGATGCTGGATGTGCYGGCCTCTTCGCGAGCAAGCTCGCTCTTACAGGACAGCCGATTCGAAGTGCTCCAGATGACTGAGCAGCTCTGCGGTTTTTAGCGGCATCAGCTGCGTAGCGCACCGGGTCTCCACGTTGATGATGATGGCTGGGTCGTTGCAGCAAATGCGCACCCGGAATCGCCAGTCGCTGAAAATCACTTTCAGCCCATCGCGGTCATCGATTTCCAGCGCCTGCCCGCGGTAAAGCCTTTTCAGGTGAGCGAGCAGGGGATAGGGGTCGCGCATTGGCCGGCGGATGTCTCCGGAAGAGGGAAACATACCGATCCGTTCCACCAGCAGAGTGGGGCCGAGCCAGGACTGGTTGGCGCTCGGCAACCGCTGATGTCGCGATAACGAGGACATCACTCCGAGGTTGCCCACCTCCATTTCAATGTATGCCGAGAGCTTTTTAATGTTCATGGTTGGCCTGCCTGAATGAAGAGTGGGCGTCGGGTGCTGGAGCCGTCTTAGCGGCCCTTGAGATACAGGTTTTCGTAGCAGAAGTTGGTCGCCTGCAGGTAACCCTCGGCGTCGCCGCAATCGAAGCGCAAACCCTTGAACTTGTAGGCCAGCACGCAGCCGTTCTGCGCCTGTTTCATCAGCGCGTCGGTGATCTGGATCTCGCCGCCCTTACCCGGTTCGGTGTCGGCGATCAGGTCGAAGATATCCGGCGTCAGAATGTAGCGGCCGATGATCGCCAGGTTCGACGGGGCGTCCTGCGGGGCCGGTTTTTCCACCATGTTGTTGACCCGGTAGATCCCGTCGGAGATCGGCTCGCCGGCTATCACGCCGTACTTGTGGGTCTGGTCGCGGGGGACTTCCTGGATGGCCACGATCGAGCAGCGGAATTTCTTGTAGAGCTCGATCATTTGCGTGAGGACGCCATCACCTTCCAGGTTCAGGCACAGGTCATCGGCCAGTACCACGGCGAAGGGTTCGTCGCCGATCAACGGACGGCCGCTGAGAATCGCGTGGCCCAGGCCCTTCATTTCCACCTGGCGGGTGTAGGAGAAGGTACAGGTGTCGATGAGCTCGCGGGTTCCGGCCAGGAACTTCTCTTTCTCGGTGCCGCGAATCTGGTGCTCCAACTCGTAGCTGATGTCGAAGTGGTCTTCCAGCGCGCGCTTGCCCCGCCCGGTGACGATCGCCATGTGTTGCAGGCCGGCGTCCCGTGCCTCTTCGACGGCGTACTCGATCAACGGCTTGTTGACGATCGGCAGCATTTCCTTGGGCATGGCCTTGGTCGCGGGCAAGAAACGAGTGCCATAGCCGGCAGCGGGGAACAAACATTTACGAATCATAAAAGTATCCTGGACAGTCATGGAACACAGCCAACGGGTGCGCGCAACAACGAGTGATTGCAAGTTTCAATGTTTATTGAAGGCTTACTTTAATACCTGAGTCTGGCCACTAGTGGCAAATAGCAATGTGCGGATAACACGACAATGTTATGAGATGTCGGGTTGATAGTTGTTGGTTATTTTTAGTCGGTATCTGTTGATAGTGGTGCGTGCGTCGGAATGCTAATAAGTATTCCGCAATACAGTTTGGCCTGAAAAAATATTTATTGCCAGTCGTTGAACTAATTTTGTTTTGGGTTGTTGTCGCTCTTATTTGTGTGGTTCAGCACACAGCTTTAACAAGAGGGGCTTGACACGCAACTTCGCACTTTTCCCACTATGGACCGCGCTATGAAAATTCTGGTAACGGGTGGAGCTGGATATATCGGTTCGCACACCACGCTCGCACTGCTTGAGGCAGGCTATGAAGTTGTTGTGCTGGATAATCTTTGCAACAGCAGCGACGCGGCATTGCACGCGGTGGAAGCCATTTGCGGCAAGAGTGCGCTGATGATTCAGGGTGATGTGTGCGATCGGGCCTTGCTGGACCGGATTTTCCAGCAGCATGCCATCGATGCCGTCCTGCACTTTGCCGGTCTCAAGGCCGTGGGCGAGAGCGTGCGCAAGCCCCTTGAGTATTACGAGACCAACGTCAGCGGCAGCATCACGCTGTGTCAGGCGATGGCGGCTGCCGGGGTGTTTCGCCTGGTGTTCAGTTCGTCGGCCACGGTATACGGCGAGCCGGAGCAGATGCCGATCCGCGAGGATTTCCCCACGGGCATCCCGACCAATCCCTACGGTCAATCCAAGCTGATCGTCGAGAATGTGCTGCGCGACCTGGCCTTGGCCGAGCCGCGCTGGAGCATCGCGCTGTTGCGTTACTTCAACCCGATCGGGGCGCATGACAGCGGCCATCTGGGCGAAGACCCGAGTGGCATTCCGAATAACCTGGTGCCCTACATCAGCCAGGTGGCGGTTGGCAGCCTGCGGGAGTTATCGATCTTCGGCAACGATTACCCCACGGTCGACGGTACCGGGGTGCGGGACTACATCCACGTCGTGGACCTGGCGGACGGCCATCTAAAGGCCTTGCAGTCCATCGCCGGGCGTACCGGCATTCATACCTGGAACCTCGGCACGGGCGATGGCTACAGCGTGTTGCAAGTGCTGCGGGCGTTCGAGCAGGCGTGCGGTCAGCCGGTGCCCTATCGAATGATGCCGCGTCGCTCGGGTGATATCGCCGAGAGCTGGGCCGACCCTTCCAAGGCGGAGAAAGAGCTGGGCTGGAAGGCCACGCGCAACTTGCAGGACATGGTCACGGATACCTGGCGCTGGCAATCGAATCATCCCAAAGGCTATCTGGGATGATGGCGTTTTAGCCAAATGTTATTTCCGGTCAGGTTGTTAGATATCGTCGGGAAAATACACTGGTCATGCCTTTTGCAAGTCCGTAGATATAAACCTGCCGTTCGACTTTTATCAGTTGGGTAAGACTGTGAAAGAACAACGGATCTTGTCCGCATTTTTCGCGGACTTGAACTCTACCACCTCTAACGCACTACCCGATTTCGATCGGGTTGAATGTTAGAAAGGAGTTGATATGAAGAAAGTGATGGCAATTGCCCTGTTGACGATGTTGAGCAACTGGGCGTCCGCGGTAGAAGCGCCGCTTACAACTGCGACCAATGTATTGGGTAACGTGGCGGCGACTCAAGCCACTGCAGCCAGTACAGCAATGGTCGCCAGTGCTGTAGCGGCGTCCAACAGTGGTGGAAGTGCAAACGGCGGTACGACGGGTACGACAGGTACCACGGGTACAACCGGCACGCACAACTAACTGAAACATCTGTTGGTGCAGTACAAGGTCGCCCGATGCAAATCGGGTGACTTTGTTTTTAGATTCGCCCTTGAATAGCGTAGTGCCATTATGACTCGTAGTTTTTCTCTTTTAATGTTGGCAAGCATCGCTTTACAAGGTTGCATGTTTTCCCCCGGCCAATACCTGAGCACCAGTGATATCACGCGCCAGGGCGCCAGCGAGAGCAGCCGGGTCGAGCTCATTCCGATCACGCCCAAGCTCATCGCCATGAACAGGGCCACGCAAAAGCGTGAGTCCGTGCCGACGGAACTGTTGGCGGCCCCGGCCGAGTACCGCATCGGCAGTAACGATGTCCTGTACATCACGGTCTGGGATCATCCGGAGCTGACCGCACCCTCCGGCGCGCAACAGCAGATCGATGCCAACGGTCGCCTGGTGCGTGCCGATGGCACGCTCTACTACCCGTTTATCAAAGAAGTCCAGGCGGCCGGCAAAACCGTCCAGCAACTGCGATCGGACATCGAAGCCAGGCTGTCGGCCTTCATCGCCGAACCGCAAGTGGATGTCGCCGTGTTGCGCTTTTCCAGTCAGAAAGTCGTGGTGACGGGCGCCGTTTCGAAAGCCGGTCCACAAGCGATTTCCACCAATCCGCTGAGTGTGGTCGAGGCCCTCGGTTCTGCCGGTATCGATACGACGAGTGCCGACTTGTCCGGCCTGTTGCTGACGCGAAACGGGCGGGTCTACACGCTCAATCTCGACACGCTCAACCAGCCGGACTCCGAGTTGCAGAACGTTTACCTCAAGGGTGGCGATCAGTTGTATCTGCCGTACAACGACAAAAAGCGCATCTACGTCATGGGCGAGGTCAACCAGCCCCGCGCACTGAGCTTCAAGACCGCCACCATGAACCTGTCCGATGTGCTGGGCTCGGTCGGCGGATTGAGTCAGACCACCTCCAACGGTAACGCCGTGTACGTGATCAGAGGTGTTGAAAACCTCGATGTGGAGCCGGCGAAGGTCTACCAGTTGCAAGCCCAATCACCGACCGCCATGGCGCTGGCCACGCACTTTGAAGTACGTCCCCAGGACGTTGTCTACGTAGGTCCTGCCAACGTGACTCGCTGGAATCGCTTCGTCAGCCAATTGGTGCCGTCGGCAGCGATTGTCGGTACGGGCGCATCCGCGGCGAAGAACATGAGTGAAGTCAGCAGCAACAGCAATTAAGGCCGGGTCCGATCGTGAGAACGTTGAATGTTGGCGTCTGCTTGATAGCGGCCTTGATGTTGTGTGGCTGTAACCCGCTGATGGTCGCTTCGGTGACCAACCTCAAGTCGGCGGTGTCGGGGCCGGATGAGCTGGACGTGACGGCGGCCCAGGTGGCGGATGTGCGCTATCCCCAGCTCAAGCTGACCACGCCGTCCGGTTCCGGCGTGCTGGCGCTGGTGCGTGAGCGCGACGACCTGCAATTCTGGGTCGCGTCCGGCAAACAGGTTCTGCTCATGCGCGATGGCCTGGCGGTGCGCAGCATCGGCCTGGGCCTGGACGGCGATCTGGACGGGACGCGCCTGGCTGACGTCTCGCCCTTCAAGCAAGGCCTCCATCAAGTACCCGATGGCTACACCAGCCAGCGCTGGATCGATCTCTACCAGGGCCAGGAAGTCGGGGTGACCTTGAACAGTCGCTTCTCCCGCAAATCCATGGAAACCCTGGAAATCCTCAACAAGGAATACGCCGTGCTACGTGTCGATGAGCAGATTGACGCGCCGGCCATCGGCCTGCGTGCGACCAATCGTTACTGGGTCGATCCCGTTGACGGTTTCATTGTGCAGAGTGAGCAGCAACTGACCTCGCAGTTGCGGGTCAAGATCGTGCAACTGACCCCAGACCGCAGGCATGCCCGGTGAAGCGGGTCAGGGCTCTATCGGCGTGCCTGCTGTTGATCACCGGCATCAGCCATGCAGCGGTCACCGTCACCGGTGACGTTGCCAACCCGGGGGCGGTCGAGCTGCCGGCGGGCGGGAGATTGCTGGACGTGATCAGCATGGCACAACCCAATGTCGAGAGTTACTGGTTGGCGGCCGTACTGCTGCGTAAATCCCTGGTCGAGCAACAGACCCGACTCAAGGTCGGGGTGCTGTTCGATCTGGACGTGTTGCAGCGCATGGCCATGCTTTTCGACAGGCCGAGCCGGGCTGCCCTGGCGGTGCGGTTGGCCGAGCAAGTCAGGCGCATGCCGGTCACCGGACGCCAGGTGGCTGTCCTGGACCCGGTCGCCGTGGAAGTCGGGTTTGCCCGCAACATTCGCCTGGACGACGGCGACCGCCTCATCTACCCGTTGCGGGTCGACGAAGTCGAGGTGCTCGGCGCTGTCGCCGAGTCGTGTCGGTTGCCCTATCAAGCGCTGCAAGAGGCCCGCGATTACCTGCGGGGTTGCACGCCGCTGGTCGATGCGGACGCCGATTACCTGTGGTTGATCCAGCCCAATGGCGTCACCCGGCGCGTCGGCATTGCCCACTGGAATCGCGAGAGCGGGCAGATACCGGCCGCCGGCAGCAAGATTCTGGTCCCGGTCAAAAACGATGACCTTGATCCGCCTATCCCTGAACTGAATCAGCAGTTGGCCGAATTTATTGCCACGCAGCTGGCTGAGGTGGTTCGTTGAATTTACGTTTTGCAGCCGTATTGTTATTGCCGTGTGGTCTGGCTCATGCAGAACCACGCATTACCCAGAATGATTTCGGTGGCGCGGGCTTGTTGCAAACGCCGACGGCGCGCATGGCGCCGGCCGGTGAGTTGAGCCTGAATGCCAACCGCACCGACCCCTACAGCCGTTACAGCGTTTCACTTCAGCCACTTGAGTGGCTGGAAGGCTCGTTTCGCTACACCGCGATCACTAACCGCCCTTACGGCCCCGAATCGTTGAGCGGCAACCAGAGCTATAAGGACAAGGCGGTCGACCTCAAGGCCCGCCTGTGGGAAGAAACCCATTGGGCGCCCGAAGTGGCCTTGGGCTTCCGGGACATCGGTGGTACAGGCCTGTTCTCCAGTGAATTCGTGGTGGCCAACAAGCGCTACGACAATTTTGATTTCAGCGCCGGCATTGCCTGGGGTTACCTGGGCAACCGTGGCGACTTCGAAAACCCGCTGGGCTACGTCAGTGATCGCTTCAAGACCCGGCCCGACAGCGAGGGCACCGGTGATGTCAACGCCGGGGCCTATTTTCGCGGCAGCCCATCCTTTTTCGGCGGCGTGAGCTACCAGACACCCTGGGATCGGCTCAGTCTTAAACTCGAATACGAAGGCAACGATTACAAGCACGAGCCGAAGGACAACCAGATCAAGCAGGACTCGCCGATCAACCTCGGCGCGGTGTTCAAAGTAACTGACTCGATCGACCTCAGCGCAGCCTGGGAACGCGGCAATACGGCTATGTTCGGCGTCACCTTTCACACCAACTTCGCCAGCCGCAAGGCGCCGGCGAAGACGTTCGATCCGCCGGCTGAACCCTTGCCAGCGAAGGCGCCGAGCACCGGGATGGATCAGGTCAACTGGGCCGATGTGTCCCGGCGCCTGCAGCAAAATGCCGGGTACAAGGTCGAGCGTATCAGCCAGCGCGATTCCGAGTTGATCGTGTATGGCGAGCAGCAGCGTTACTTCCATTCGGCCAAGGCCGTCGGCCGCGCGAGCCGGATCCTGGACAACAGCGTCAACGACGATATCGACTGGTTCACCGTGGTGAACAAGCGCTACGACCTGGCGCTTGAAGAAACCAGCGTGCCTCGGCAAACCTTCCGCGAAGTGATCAACAACGAAGAGCCGTTGCAAGCCCTGCATCGCACCACCGAAATCAATCCGGCGATGCCGCACAACGAGAAAACCCTCTACACCGAAGCGATGCAGCCATTCGCTTATGGCGTCGGGCTGGGCTTCAAGCAGAATGTCGGCGGCCCCGATGGCTTGCTCTATCAGTTCAGCGCCGACGCGGACGCCGAGTACCGCTTCAACCGCAACACCTGGTGGAGTGGTTTGCTCAGTGCCAACCTGATCAACAACTTCGACAAGTTCACCTATGACGCACCCAGCGGCTTGCCCCGCGTGCGCACGGACTTGCGCCAGTACATGACCACGTCGGATGTCACCATGCCGTTGTTCCAGGTCAGCCATGCCGAGCAGTTGGACAAAGACCTGTATGGCATGGTGTACGGTGGCTACCTGGAGTCGATGTTTGCCGGCGTCGGGGGCGAGGTGCTGTTCCGTCCGACCGGCGAGCGCTGGTCGGTGGGCGCGGACCTGAACTACGTGCGCCAGCGCGAGTTCGACCAGGGTTTTGGCTTGCGTGATTACTCGGTGTTGACCGGCCACATCACCGGCTACACCGACTTGCCCTACGATACGCTGGCAGCCGTCAGCGTCGGGCGTTACCTGGCTGGCGACTGGGGCGGCACGCTGGATATCTCGCGAGAGTTTTCCAACGGCGTACGCTTTGGTGCCTGGGCAACCATCACCACCGCAACCGGTGCTGAATATGGCGAAGGTAGTTTCGACAAAGGCATCTACCTGTCCATTCCGTTCGACGAACTGATGAGCATGTCGACCATGCGCCGTGCCAACCTCGTCTGGTCGCCACTGACCCGGGACGGCGGTGCACGGCTCAATCGCAGCTACCAGTTGCACTCCATGACCGACAGCCGCGACGACGACATGTTCTACCGCAACTTCGAGAAGATCACTGAGTAACCTGTAGGAGCGAGCAGGCTCGCGATGGCGTCGGTACGTTCAGCATTGATGTTGACTGATCCGGCGCCATCGCGGGCAAGCCACGCTCCCACAGTGGTCATTTGGCGAGCCGAAGACCCAGACAACCCCCAATCCCCTGTGGGAGCGGGCTTGCTCGCGAAGRCGTCRGCACAYTCAGCATKGATGTTGACTGATGCCCCGCCATCGCGGGCAAGCCACGCTCCCACAGTGGTCATTTGGCGAGCCGAAGACCCAGACAGCCCCCAATCCCCTGTGGGAGCGAGCTTGCTCGCGATGGTGTCAGTACATTCAGCATTGATGTTGACTGACCCGACGCTTTCGCGGGCTTGCTCGCGAAGGCGTCAGTACATCCAGCATTGATGTTGACTGATACCCCGCTATCGCGAGCAGGCTTGCTCCTACACTGGTCTTTTGGTGATCCATAAATCCGGGCAGTCCAAAATCACAGCCACAAAAAAGGGGACTTGCGTCCCCTTGCGGTGTTGCCTTGTGCAGCCCTAAACCTTCAGTAGATGTCCTTCGACAACAAGGTGAACGGCGTTTTCACCAGAATCTTCAGGTCCAGCCACAACGACCAGTTGTTGATGTACTTGAGGTCGATCTCGACACGCTTCTGCATCTTGTCGATGGTGTCGGTCTCGCCGCGGCAACCGTTGATCTGCGCCAGGCCGGTGATGCCCGGTTTGATTCGATGGCGCGCCATGTAGGCGAGAATCTTCCCGGAGTAGTAGTTGTTGTGCGCGACGGCGTGAGGGCGCGGGCCGACCAGCGCCATTTGCCCTTGCAGCACGTTGAACAGTTGCGGCAATTCGTCCAGCGAAGTGCGACGGATGAAGCGTCCGACGGCGGTGATACGCGAGTCGTTGCGGCTGGCCTGTTTGACCTCATGGTCATCGTGCACACGCATGGAGCGGAACTTCCAGACCTGAATCACTTTGCCGTTCCAGCCATGGCGGTCCTGCTTGAAGAATACCGGGCCAGGGGAGTTGAGCTTCACGGCCAGGGCGATGACCAGCAACACCGGGCTCAGCAGGATAATGGCCAACAGGGCCACGCTTTTCTCCACCAGGCTTTTACTCAGCGCGGCGGTGGGCCGGCTGGTCAGCGGACTTTCGTTCAAGTAGATCGCCGGCAGGCCGTCCACGACTTTCACCGAGTGATTGAGCAGCGTCAGGCTGTTCAAGTCCGGCACCCAGACCACGTCAACGTTGGCATCCAGCAAATCGACGTACATGGCTTCGATTTTTGCCGCTTCCGACAGGGGCAGGGTGATGTACAAACGACGGATGTCATGGGTCTTGATCAGTTCCAGCAGGTCTTCCTGGGCGCCGACGATGCTGGGTGCGCCCGGCTCCAGTGAGGGAGGGGCGCCGTTGCTGACCAGGCCCACCAACGGCAGGTTTTCGAGGTCGCTCAGCTTGTTCGCCAATCCCAGCGCCAGTTCACCGGTGCCGACGATCAGGGTTTTATGCTCGCTTTTGCGTGACCGCTGGTAGAACTTCGAGAACGCATGCAGCGGCGCGTACAGCAACGCCTGGCCGAGGAAACCGTACACCGCCCAACCCAGGATGACTTGTCGGGAAAATAGCTCATCGGCCTTGCAGATAAACGCGATGCACGCCAGCGCGGCCATCGTCATGGACCAGCCCATGAACAGGCGTCCCAGCCCTGACAGATAATTGTCTCTTTTGCGGTACACACCGCTGAACGTATAAGCCGGAACCGAGGCCAGTACGGCGAGCGTTGCGCACATCCGGTAATAGAACTCGACCGTTCCAGTGTGCCGCTCGGCAAGTATGAACAACAGGGAAACTACAAAGCCCTGTGCCAGCGCCCATTGCCCCCAAAAGGTAAGTCCCTTGAGGCCGGTGTTTCGATTGATACTAAGAGTAAGATCCATACAATATCCCCAAAAGACGTCCATTCAGGTTTCGACAGTTGAAATCCGAGTTGTTAAACAGACTTGTTATTGTTGTTATAGCGAGTGTCCTGAGGTAACAACGTCGATATGCCGAACTGTCGTCAGTCAATAGACTAAGTTATTGGCGGAGATGCTGTCTGACGAGTTCTAACAAGGTGGCAAAGTGCCAACTATCAGGGTTTTAGAAAAAGCCGAGCGTTAGAAAAGGTCGAATGGAAGAGGGTGAATAATTAGAGTGGTCTTTGGTATTGTAGGAGGGGAGGGGATGAGGGCGGTCTGACTAGCGCGGAGGTTGAAACCAAACAGAGTGCTTTTTTATTATTGTAGTCGCACTGTTTCTGTTTGTTTTATTCGCTAAGGGTGGAGGTGTTTACGCCACGACTTCCTGGATCAGGCAATAGCCACGATTTCTTACTGCGCGAAACAGTCGTTCACCGTTACTGGCCATTTTGAATTTGTCTTGCAGCCGACTCAGGCACATTTCCAGGCCACGATATTGTTCTGGCTCCCTGCCGATGCTGAGGATCAGTTCGTCTCGACTGACGACACGCTCTTCATGGTGCAGCATTTTCTTTACCAGCGCGGCTTCCAATCCGGTCAGGCTGATCTCGACGCCCTCTTTTACCAAGGCGCTTTGATCCTTGTCGAGTTGCCAGGCTTCGCTGTAAGGAGTGTCGCCCTCAATGGTTTGCGCAATATCGTTGGCTGCCCCGGTCGTTGCCGGCATGCTGTGGAATGGATTCGTCGATTGCGCTGCCAGCCATTCGGATTCCAGGGTCGCCAGTAGTCGCTGTGTATCATGTTCGATACTGCGCGCTACGTTTTTCCTTGAAACGCTTGGGTAGCTGAACTCCATCAGCACAGGTGCGGAAGAGGGTGAAGCAACGCCTTCAATAAACATTTGTGCCTGGGAGGTGCCAAACGAGTTGAAGCGCTCACTGGACAGGATGGTCTCAAGTTCACGCTGCGACGTTGTGCTGTGGGTCACGACGACAAAGTATTTCCTTGGGAGGGTTGTACTAGTTTCCATGTCTCTCTCCTGAAGTACACACCAAATTTGGCTAAAAGATGATCGGCAGGGGAGCAATGACTCCCTGGGAAGTAGTCGAAAGGCAGGGTCTGGGCCCAAATTTGGCCCTCGATGGGTTCCACTCGATCTGCTGCTATAGAATAAACTTTTATTGTTATGGTTAGATGTTGCCACGGTCATGGAATCGATAAGTGCCTTTGGTATGAAATACAAGAAACGCTGAAGCCGAGGTCTTTGTATGGTTGATAAAGTTGATGCTAAAGCGCCATCTTTTCGGTGTGTCAGAGAGTTGAAATCAGTCCCCTCATCAACCGGTACCCATGCCCGCGGATGCTCTGGATAGCGTTTGTGCCATAGGTGTCCTTGATTTTTCCACGAAGGCGACTGATCGATTTTTCCAGCGCCCTGGGGTCATAAAAGTTGCTGTTGAGCCCCATGATGTTGGCAATTTCATCGTGACTTAGTATGTGGTTACTGGTTTGCGCAAAGGCTTCCAGGATCTTCATTTCCGCAAAGGAGATGTCCAGCTTCTTGCTGGTGCCCAGTAGGCAAATACGGGTAGGGTCCAATATCAAATTGATATCTCTTTGCCATTCTTCACTGCTGAAGAACTCGGCGAGCAACTCAGAGCTTTCATCGGAAAGGGTATTGAACTTGATGCAGTAGTCGGCCCCCGCAAGATAGTACTTGATCTTGTTGTAGGTGCCTCGGCCCGTGATGACCGCGCAAATGATGGGTTTCAAGTTGCCGTTGCGCAGGTTTTCCACTAGCGCGAGGCTTTCCTCGAGGGCCTGGGGGCTGTCGATGATGATGAAGATGGCGCGATACGAACCAGAGCGTTCATTCTTCTTGAATGAACTAGTGTAGGAATTGGCCTCTAGTGCCATATCGGTCCGCACATGCCTTGCGACTAGCGCTCTAAAATGTTCAGCCACGCCACGGGTACGACCCAGAGTGAGAACTCCGGGTTCATCGTTTGTCTGGCGCTGGCTTCTAGTCGCTAAGTTCCCTGTAAGCATCATGCATTGACTCGAATAGGTGCTGACATCGGGATGTTAAAGCACCGGTTCTCATCTGTGACTGACAATTGGTAACATTTACGCGAATTTTAGACGTGGCTCCCGAGTTTTTTAACAATACTTAAGCTTTTCAAGCTTTTAGTTGATTTTCTCGGCGAACTGAACTAGTGGAGTATCGTCGTTAGATGGTGGCAATATGGAATTGTGCCACTATTTTGAAACGATGGCGATTAATTTTTTATGTCCTTTTGCCACTGTTTGGCCCACTACGTGCCACCATTCATGCCAAGGTGCTGAATCCACTAAGAAACACAAATAGTGTGAGAGCGATCACACTTTATTGAGTGGCGAGACTTTTTTCCACTAAATACCTAAATATATTTCCAGGGTGTTCGTACTCGGACGATTATTAACATGGCTTGAGTGTGCCTTTTAATAAGACATATTCTCCCTCGCTACATCAGATAATGGGTGTGGATGTGTCGAATGTTTTGCTTGAGCTACTCAATATCTGAGTGCAGTTGACGGATCGTTCCCAAAGAACGGTCTGACGGAGGATTGATGGATTTCTGGACCCTTTTCAAAGTGTTGATCCTGGGCGCGGTAGAGGGCCTGACTGAGTTTTTGCCGATCTCCAGTACGGGCCACCAGATTATTGTTGCGGACTTGCTGGAATTTGGCGGTGAACGCGCCATGGCGTTCAATATCATTATTCAGCTGGGCGCAATCCTTGCCGTTGTCTGGGAGTTTCGCCGCAAGATTACAGAGATCGTCAAAGGACTGCCGACCCAACGCAATGCACAACGATTCACTCTGAACTTGCTGATCGGTTTTCTTCCGGCCGTGGTTCTGGGTGTCCTGTTCGCCGACCAGATTCATCATTACCTGTTCAACCCGATCACCGTGGCAGTCGCCTTGGTTGTGGGCGGCATTGTCATGTTGTGGGCGGAGCAGAGAGACCACGTGGTGCACATCGACCATGTCGACGATATGCGCTGGTCGGATGCGCTGAAGGTAGGCTTCGCGCAATGCCTGGCGATGATCCCGGGCACTTCCCGCTCCGGATCGACCATTATCGGCGGCTTGCTGTTTGGCCTGTCGCGCAAGGCCGCCACCGAGTACTCGTTCTTCCTGGCAATGCCCACCATGGTCGGTGCGGCAGTGTATTCAGGCTACAAGTACCGGGAGTTGTTCCAGGCCGGCGACCTGCCGGTTTTCGCCCTGGGCTTCGTCACAGCGTTCTTCTTCGCCATGATCGCCGTACGCGGCCTGCTCAAGTTCATTGCGAACCACAGCTATGCCGCCTTCGCGTGGTACCGGATCGTTTTCGGACTGTTGATCCTGGCAACCTGGGCATTCGGTTGGGTGAACTGGACGGCAGCGGCCGCCAACTGACAGGCGAGCCAGGCGGATCAAACCGCCTGGCTGAAATGGCGAGAACAACCGGGCATTAACGCCCTTCAAGCAACCCGGCAGCTTGATCCAGCAGGGCCAGGGGCTCCTTGGCCTTGTGGATATCCACCGACAACAACTGCCGAAACTTGCGCGCCCCCGGGAACCCGGTCCCCAGCCCCAGCACATGGCGAGTGATGTGGTGCATCGAACCGCCGGCGTCGATGTGTGCAGCGATATACGGCCGCAACTGCGCCAGTGCTTCGGCACGGGTGATCACCGGCGCCGTGCTGCCGAACAGCTGCTGGTCCACCTCGGCCATCACATAAGGGTTGTGATACGCCTCGCGGCCCAACATCACACCGTCGAACGTCTGCAGATGCTCGTGGCAGGCCTCCAGCGTCTTGATCCCGCCGTTGAGGATAATCTCCAGCTCGGGAAAATCCGCCTTCAACCGCGCCGCCACGTCATAACGCAGGGGCGGAATGTCACGGTTCTCCTTCGGCGACAACCCCTCCAGAATCGCAATCCGCGCGTGCACGGTAAAACTGGTGCACCCGGCATCCCGCACCGTGCCAACGAAATCACACAGCTGCTCGTAACTGTCCCGGCCGTTGATCCCGATACGGTGCTTGACCGTCACCGGAATCGACACCGCATCCCGCATCGCCTTCACACAATCGGCCACCAGTTGCGGATGCCCCATCAGGCACGCGCCGATCATATTGTTCTGCACCCGATCACTCGGGCAGCCGACATTCAGGTTCACCTCATCGTAACCATGCTCCTGCGCCATGCGCGCACACGCGGCCAGGTCCAGGGGAACACTGCCACCGAGCTGCAGGGCCAGCGGGTGCTCGGCTTCGTTGTGCCGCAGGAAACGCTCGTGATCGCCATTGAGCAGGGCACCGGTGGTGACCATTTCGGTGTAGAGCAGGGCGTTTTTCGACAGCAGGCGCAGGAAGAAGCGGCAGTGGCGGTCGGTCCAGTCCATCATAGGCGCGACGGAGAAACGGCGGGAGAGTGGGGCGGGTGTGGCGGTGGCTGCGGACATGGGGGATCTGGAATCGGTGAGGCTGGGAGGTGGGGAGTTTATCAGGAATGGGCTGATGGGGCTTGGGCATGCCTCAGGACGATTGAGCAGGTGCTGGGTATTGCGTTGAAAACATCACGAAAAAGTAGGAGATTTCCCTCAAGCCGCGTCCCCATTGCCCATATTGCCCTCCCTCTGATCGCCCAGTTAACCTCCCTCCGTCGCTGCAAATTCAGCGATAAGGGTGTGGAAGCCCTTCACAAGATCTAGGCGCACAGGCGCCACCTGAATTTAGGCAGGCGCTTTTTTCATGTCTGCTGTTAAATTATGGCGGCTGTGCGCGGGGCACTTTCGGGTGCGCCGGGTTCCTAGATCCCCGGTCTTCCACACCTGCGCACAGCTGCCACCCCATCATGTGGAAGTGATGCCGGCAGTTCCCTTATTCAATTCTAGGAACGACAGCAATGAAAAAAATCACGCCTGATCTGCGTATACTCGCAGAAGTTGACAGTAATAGTATATTTCCGTTTGTGGGGAAATCAGAAGGGAAGTCACTTCACGCCAACTCCTTGTCTCGCGCGATCACTCAGCTTTAAGAGCGTAATACAAATAAATTTGAAGGGCCGTTTACTTTGCGAGATTTGCGGCAAGCTTGAAAAATTTTAATGGGGGTTGCCGGACTAAGCAAAGAGCTAAGGGATAGAGTTCAGGGGCATGCTTTTAGTGATGTGTCATCAAAACATTATGAGCGTTATGATTACTTCAAGGAAGAAAGGTTGGGGTTGTTTCGGTGGTAAGTTTGGTTGGATAAACATGTAACTTTGCTTGCGTTGTGAAGGGGCGGCAGGAAGGCGATAACTAATTATACCCCTCCTGCCATTGTTTGAAGAACTAGCTTTGTTGAACTGATGTATCTAGTTAAATTGCATACGCTGTGGTGTCTCTTAGAGATTAAAAAGACACCGGGTGATATGTTTTTGTTGAAGCCGTAGAGTACTCTTAATACGTCTTTGAACTCAGCTCTAGCAGAGGGGCTATTATGTGCAAGCGCATTTCTTACCTTTCGCATCTCATCTATTATCTGTCCGTGGGCTTGGGCGTTGATAATAAAGGACTCGTTAGCGGGAATCACGTTGTCAACGCTCTCGCGGATGAATTTTGCTTTAGTCCACTTGAGGTTATCTTTGAATCTAGCTCGGTTGTGAGTTAGGAATAAGTTTCTTGAATCTTGAGTTCTCCCGGCGCGGATAGTTAAATTTGCGCCAGCACCATTTAAATAGAGCCCTCCCGCCGCAATTTTATATGCGATTTCGGCTACGGTATCTTCAAAAATTGAAAATAGCCGTAGCATTATCATTTCGCCAATAAAGTGCTGATATTTGGCCTCGAGCTTCTCGCAGTCGATCTGGTGCGCAAGCAATTTATCTATCTGTTGCGCTGAATTCTGAATAGTAATACTCAGATTCGGCAATGCCATTTAAAAGAAGCTCTTTATATAGTCGTGACGAATTCGTCGTTGCGTAATCCGCTGTGTTGTTGATGAACAGGCTTCTTTGAAAATATCATCCGCAGGTGATCTGTTTTCCTCCGAATGGAACCTCTCATCAATATCATCAATAATAGTTGAAAGTCTCTTTTGGGAAATTCTCGGAATTTCGTGAAGCACCAAGACGAGAGAGAAAAATATAGGTTGTCTATTAAATATAGTGTCGGTGATTTTTTCGGGGTTCAAGGCGCCAATTAAATCAAAAACTCGATCGAGTTTGGTTGCTATTTCATCCCTGTCGTCAAATTCCTCGTCATATTCTGTATACATATTGTTGAGCGATGTAGGGCTGTAGTCTGAAAGTCCATTCATGAGATTGTAAACTAGATCAGAAATGAACAAAACTTCTGACATGCGAGAAATATCAGTAGCTGAAAATATCTCGTATTGCCTCCAGAACGGTGTTCTTGATGATGCCTGAGCCAAACAGAACTGTTTCATTTCTCCGCTATAAGCAGCATTTCTTTTTTCTTGAGGGTTAAGCGTTTTGCTGATTGAATTAATTCGGCCAAAAATATCAATTACATCCGCGTCGGTGGCTCCTAGTAAATAGCCAACCGGAATAGATGTAAGTAAAAGTGTTTGTTGTTCCTCTCGCTTTAATTGAGAGTAAAGAAGCTTTCTGTTGTAGTTGGGGTGTCGGGCGGTGAACTCGTTTTTGCAATAACTTAAAATGGCTCGTGTTCTCTGCTGGCCATCAACTATTTCTTTAATGCTTTTCGAGTTTTCGAGATCTAGATAGTGTCTGACATATATAGCAGGAATTGGCTTCTGCTCGAGAAGTGTGTTGACCAAATATGACTTTTGCGGAGTGCTCCAAACAGAGCGTCTTTGGTACCAAGGAGTCAAATTTAACTCCCCTCGGCTCTCGAGGTTGATGATGTCCTGAATAATTAGGGCTTGGTAGTCAACTCTATCCATTTCGAATTACTCAACGTTCAATGTTTTAATTGTCGCATTTATGCCGGCTTAGACATCCATTAGTCAAGCACATAGGGATCTGGTAACCATTTTGGCCGTCATGCAGCACTGCAGTCCCCACGAAAAATAGAAGCCGGTCCTACCCCCTCTGCAAAGATGAAACACGCCTGGACCATCACGCCCCCGGGCGCGCCAGTTTCACAATCACCCCCAGCGAACCCGTACATGGTTTGGTGACTTTCGACATTGGCTACAACGACAGCCCACTCCAGCGGCATTTTCTGGGCTATGTGGAGCGTTGCACTGCCGCCAACAGCCAACAGCAAGTCCTGCTCTGCCGAGAGTTGTCCGCCGCACTGGAAATCCCCATGCCGCTGAACCTGCGTCATGTGGACTTGCACGCCGTCCTGGCCGCGATCAGTGAGCGCAATGGCCTGCGTTTTCGGGTGCCTGATCAAGCCTACGCACACACCAAAACCGCGTTTTTCTTCAACCTGGCCAACGGCGTGCAAGCGATCGATAGCCTGGGCAAAGTGTTTTCGATTCCTGATTTTATGTGGCAGCAGCAGGGTGACGGCGAAATCTACGTGGGCAGTTGGACCGACAGCTTTTGGGGACAGCGCCAGCCGCTGCAACTGCTTCGCGAGCTCTTTGACAGCTACAACAGCAACCAGAGCGCCGTGATTGCCGCACTGCCTAGGATTCGTCCTGGTGCGCCGATTAACTAGGGCGAACGCATTACCGCCGTGACCCTCACAGAAAGCCAGATGAGCATCAAATGGAAGACGTAATTCGCCGTGTGGTTGACCGCCAGTATCCCGAACTGACCGGTGGCTATCACCTGCCGCGCTTTGCCCGGGTGGTGGCCATCCCCGACCCACCCACAAACGCGGGGCTGTGTGACGACTTCCGCCCACGTTTCGCCGCAGACCTTGAGGTTCTGGGGCCGGACGGCGAGCCCGATACGGCATTGCCACTGCTCCAGGGCGTGCCGCTGCCGTTGCCGATGGGTGGCGAGTCCATGGGGATCTACGGTCTTCCCGATGAAGGCACGATGGTCGTGGTGTCGTCTGCCTGCGGCCTAACGCACAAACCCTTTGTCCTAGCCATCCTGCCCTAGGGCTTGAGTCTGCCCAACCTGCCCAAAGGCGATCAGGTCTGGCAGCACAGCGAAGCGGTACAGCAGCGCATCGACGCGGATGGTAACTGGCTGCGCCAGACCGCTGGCCAGATCCATGATCAGGCCAGCGAGCGCCGTGTGGAGGCGCTGGAGAACACTGAGCACCACCAGCACCACCAGCACCACCAGCGCCACAGCGTGACTGTGGATGACCACAGCCTCGAGTCAGTGGGTGGCATCAAAAAGATCGAGGCCCTGGGCTCGCTCAAGCTGCTCTCAGGCGGCTCCGCCAGCCTGGCGGCCGTGGACGACCTGCATCAGGCCACCGGGCGCGACTTGAATCTGGTGATCGGGCAGAAGCTCAATGCTTCGGTGGGACGTGATATGGAAGAGCGCATCACCGGCTTACGACGCAGTGTCGCGGAAAAGGCCTGGATGGGGTCGGAGGGGATGAACGCGTTGCAGATTCTGTGCGACTTGCTCGACTTGGTGACGGCGATGACATGCAACTGGCCGGCCATACTCATGTCCCCGGACCGGCGCCGAGTCCGAGCGACGCGGGGGCCTTCACCGATAATGCGGCACAGGCCAGCGCGCTGGTCGGTCAGTTAAAACCCATCACTTTGTAGGAGGGAAGTTGCAAGACCTTCTGTCTGAGCGCTTGACGAGTGATCCAGCCCTCAAAGAGATTTGATGGGCTTTTTGTTTTTTCGTTTCGTATCTGAATTTTCATCGAATGCGACCAAGTTATCATTTGATAGCGATATCCAAGCCGTGATCTAACATTAACTGCGCTACTGCTTCTCGTCCACCTTCCATTGATTCCAGTTGTCGCACTACACTACTTATCTCGTTGCTGTACTTTATCTGATCATTGTGCGAAGCAGCCCTAATTAATTCGTTAGCTTGCTTGTAAGTGGGTTTGATATCTTGCATGGCGCGCCTCAGAGTGCGGCCATATAAGTTGGCGTCAGCAAAATTTTTCGAAGTTGAATATATGGTTATAAATCGATTAATGACTGCCGGAGGACTGGCATACCAATCAGCCTTATCTAACTCCTCAAATGTAGCAAGCATGATTCTTTTTTCTGCTGCCGAAAGTAGCTCGGCAGGGAGTGGCTCTATTAAATAAAACCAATCTAAGTCGGCGAATAATTTTGCTGGTGCGTTTTTTATAAATGTCAAAATTCGCAACTGTTCCGCTTTTGGCAGCACACTCCATAAGTTCAGCTTTTCGAGGCGTACCACGCTTACAACAGCGCCACACATTTCCTCCTCTGTGCGCATTCGCTCGATGATCTGCTTTACGGTATCTGGAAAAAATTTCTCCCATAAATTAGGTTGGATGATTTTAATTGCCGACATTGCAAGCACGCACTTATTGAATTTTGCCGCAGCTTCATCAGTTCCAAAAGCTGCTTTTATCAAGACCTTCAATAGATTGTTGTAAAGCGACTCTCGAGACCGTTTTAATGGGCCGGCCTCGAATAATGTGACGACGTCTTCGAGATTGTTTGGGAAGAATTTAGAGTCTAAATCATTTAAAACTCGCGCCAATGCCACCTTACCTTGAGATGCAGGCTTGGACAGTATCGAACTTACGGCGTTAAATATATGTAGCCTTGCTAACTCCGCGGAGGCAGAAAATACTTGATTGTCTGAAACCTGGGAAGGATGAGCGCACCTGTTGCGATCCTCTACCAAACGCACAATATCCATATATTCAATATGAGAAATGAACTCAAATTTATCCTTTGCCATTAAAGGAAGCTCTTTCTCAAAGGTCAAAGCCCCCGGAAGATTGTGGGTCTTTTGGATGGTCTCAAATCTTGTAATTTCAACTTGGGCTTCTTTATCCCCCGCAGCAGCCAGCTCTCTTATTTTGTCCACTAAATCGAAGGCAACTGCAATCCAGCAGGCTACAACTGACGAGCGGTATGCTCCTGCTTTGTAGCACAGTACGGCTTCTTCGATATATTGGCGGGATCGAGGGTCATCGCAGCTTAAAATTAATTCATCTAGGTCGTTAAGCATTTTATTCCTTATTGATCTTACTTGATTGGATTGTTATTTTTCACATTCTTCTTTGCGCCATCCAAATGGGGTGGTTTAGCGGAGCGCAATTTGACAGTCGGTGCGTTTCATTTGGAAGTGTGATCGGCAAAGCGCAGTCCATTACTGTTTGTTGCGATAGACAGCAATCAGCTAGGAGCGGACGCAGGGTACTCGAGCTTATTACACCAAATGGCGTATTCGGATCCCGACATCCGTATAGTGACTGGCAGCTATCAACGGGGTGTGAATCTTTCCTCAAGCTGTTGGGTAGATTGGCGCATAACGGCTTCGTCTGAGTTTCGTAAAACTTTATAGAAGAAATCTGGGATTAACCAGTCTGATTTACGTTTAACGAATAATTGATCTTGAATAGACTCTACCGAACGACGCAAAGAATCCTCACTTGGATTTGTTTCTGTATTAGCGATTGACTGCTCGATACAGTCTAATAATCGCTGAGCCTGCTCAATAGAGGCTTTGTTTTCCTTTAGAGTGTTATAGCCATAGTCTAGCATTGGTCCAAGCAGTGCTGTCAGGTTGGTAAGTATCGCCGATATTGAAAGATCGAAGTACAGACATAGGGTTAGCGCACCTGTCAGAATAGCTATGCCCCCAATTATGATCACATAGTTAATTTTTTCTCTGAGGTTAGCGTCCCAATACAGCGAGGAGTTCTGACATATTAGAACTTGAAGATAATGCGGGATGAGGTCGGATTTTATGGCATACCAATCAAGAAGTTTAGCATTCGTGTGTTTTTGTAAGTACCATTCGCCGTGTCTGACAATGTCTTCAATCCGAGGGGCGGGGCCAGTCAGCGTAGTATTCCAGTCTAGTCTGAATAAACCTCTATCAAAAAGCTCCTGGATTTTTGCTGCTTTTTCCCTATTGGCGTCAATTCTGTTTCCTATTATGAGTTTGTCGATAGTAAGAACAACTATTGACACAATCGCTAACCAGTTAGAATGGTCTACTTGCGTGAAGCTGAATTGCTTGGCGAGCGCTTCACTGTTTAGTCCGATGGATAAAAATGTCAGTGTCGTCATCATGACGACATTCAGCATTATATATCCATTATTGTATTTTTTAGCTATTGAGTATAGGCGTCGGAACGAGGCAAGTTTTTGAATGTAGATGTGCTCATTTTGCTCTGTTCTAATGCTCATCGTTTCACCCATACGCCGGGAATTCTAAGCCGAATATTTCGCGCCAATTGTTGATTGAAGACTTACAATCTTTGTTTGTTTCGAATTGGCGTGCTTCCAGTGATTTCAAATAGTCTTGATTGGCTCTCGCACTTATGCTTGTCTTTTGCTCAAACGTTAACGTATTTAAATCACCTTGGAGTCCCTTGGGATCAGGAACTACTTGGTAAACAGCTGAAGAAATATGGCTGAAAAGATTTGGTAGGGAAAGATCTACAAAGCGAGAGCAGTCTGTGCGGTATTTGTAGTAGTTGAGAATAATGTTCTCTAATAGGTAGGAGCCCATTGTGTGCATGGTTGCACGATTATTCCAGTATTTAATAATCCTAATGATATTTAGTACGTTTCCGCTATTTTGCTGATTGATAGCGGCCGTTCTGTCTTTATCAATCCGTGGGTCAGCTTTCTTCCAGTCTCCTGTTCCATTCGGAATCAGATAGAAGCTTTTGCCGAAATATTCTACGGTTCTAAAGCACGGTGCAATATCAAAGGACCAATCTTTATTTATAAGATTTAAGAGGATAACCTCTTGCCTTCTATTGACCTCTGCGTTTCGGTACTGATATATGTTTTCTAGGCTCTTCTTAAACTTATTAAGTATTTTTATCGAGCTTATCGTTTCATTATCATCTTTCGTGTAGTGATAGAGATTGCTATCTGTATTCTCAAGCGTCAACGTAATGTTGTTGGGGTCGTAATCATTGTAGGTCGCACCCTGAGCCATCAAGCAAAAAAACATATCCACGTCATCTAGTGGTCTTTTTTTCGTGCGTCGGGAAAACGACCCGTAGTTTATGTCGGCTTCGGTGTAGAGCGCTGGGAAATAGTCGACTGACGTTTGGAGCCCTTGAATGCGTGTACGTAGGTTGTCCCTGTCCTGACGTGCTGCCTTAGTATCCTCTGGATCTAGATTAACCGTTTCCTTCAGGAATTCATCGAAAGCAGAGATTACAGTGGTAGCCATATCACTTCCCTAATTGAGCGAGACCCTTACCCGGATTGGATCATAGATCCCGTTTTCTGGCCATCACTGTGCCAGTCGTTGACAGGATTTCAGGCTCGTGGTCGGTCAGGCCGAATGCCAACGGGTGGCTAGTCCGTGCAATTACCTCGGAAATCAAAGAAACCGACAGCCCCTTAGAACTCTCAAACACAACCGCCAGAGCACGGAACCGTAGGGGAAAAAATTGTTCGCAGTCGCTGAGGGCCCACTACAACCTCCTGAGAATGGGTCAGAAGGTGTAAACCTTATTCAGGACGGGACAGGGTCAACATAAAGGGGGGAGGGCGGTGCTGGCCAGAAGCGTGACATGCAAATTCTTGGTAACTGTCACGAAACCGTCACCAGTCTCGCCTGACGCTACCTCGATACCGCTGGAGGCCTTGAAAATAGTGGAGCGGGTGAAGGGAGTCGAACCCTCATTATCAGCTTAGGAAACTGGTAACGGGGTGATTCAATTGAGGGGGCGGATTTCTGTTGGGCGTTCACCCTGTTTCTTTTCGAACCTACAATTCGCCGATCATGCTCTTGAACCTTGCACGATGTTCTTTGCGTGAGGCCAGTTCACTCACAAGGAACGCCAAGCATTCACTCGTTGCCTTGGCTTTCTTCAAGCATTCCTCTTCCGGAAGGTTATGCACTCCTTCGCTCAAAACCTGGTAAAGCTTGCCCAACGGATTGAGTCCATCCGGCTTGAGATGCCCTGGAAGCGCAAGGTTGGCGATTTTGATCTTTTCGCTCATAGGCGACTCTTCCCGCAGAGACTGAATTGCAATGAAGTTTTCGTCATCTCCCCCGGAAGATTTCAAGTCTTCCAGCAGCAGATCCAGTAAGCGGTAGATGTTATTTTCCACTATCCGCCTAAAGTATGCGAAGGCAGCGATACCGTACTCATGACTTAGGCAGATTACTGCTTTCTCATAGTTGTCGCGGTCACCCTTCAAGAATCTTTGCAGCGTTTTGTCTCGGGGTATATCCCCTCTGGGTAGTTGACCGTACTTCTGAATCGTTATCGTGCGATCGTCGACAATCTGCTCAACCATATAGATTCTGATCGATTTTCTGCATGAGACGCAGCTGAAAGAAAAACTGTGCTTCCCAGTACTCAAATACTGAGGGATCAGCATTGCTGCCGCCGCTTTATCAGCACCAGTGTCGCGTAGAGCATTATTATGGAATGGACGTGTCTGATCGCAAACTTCACAAAATGAGTCGATCTCTTCGATGCGTAGATTTTTGCGCGGTGTCAGCGGCAGCTTGAAGCGCCTTTGGGAATAAAGCGGAGCCGTCTCAAGGAAGGATTTGATACCGGCATCTGTGAGGTTGGGGAGTCCATCTGTACTCATTGAATCATCCACGCAAGGTTGGGAGGAGAGATAACTCTGGCTAGATGACCCTGATGGTCATGGCACCGGATCATAGCAGCGTCAGTGCCCGTAATCGGAGCACAATTTAGCCGCTTAAGATTCGGCACGTCGAAGGAAGGTATGTTTGGATCGGGGGGAGAAAGGAGAGATGTGATTGGTACGTAAATGGTACAAGGCGTTGAGCACGATCCTACGAGCCTTTGTTTACCAGAGCTTCATGGGTGGTAGCTCCAATATCGGCGCGACGCTGAAACGGCGGGAGAGCGAGGCAGGTGTGACGGTGGTTACGGACATGGGGGATCTGGAATCGGTGAGGTGGGGAGGTGGGGAGGTGGGGAGGCTGGGAGGTGGGGAGTTTATCAGGAATGGGCTTGTGGGGCGCGAACGGGTCCCAGGACGATTTAACGGGCGTTGCGTTGCCGACATTTCGACTGTTCCTGAACCGGAGCTGTCGCAGCGCTAAGTTTCATCATGCCTGGCCATTAACCTGCATAGGATCCAGGCCAAAGCACTTCAATCTGCTTCCACACCCACAGGAACCTGCAAAATGATCGCAAACCTGATCAAAGTCTCGCTGATCGCGGGCGTCGTGCTGTTGAGCGCCTGTTCGAGTGTGAGTACCGACGACCGTTTTCCGGATGACTCGCAGTCGTCTAACGGTTTCGGTCCAGGGCCGACCCACAACCCCAACCAACTGAATTTACATGGCAGTGCGCTCGGCAACAGCTTCGGCGAGTACAGTTCGGGGTTGTTGCGCGACGATTGACCGGTGGCGCAACGGTGGAGTGATTTCCACCGTTGCGCTTCGGGTGAGACTCAGACGAACCTCAAGCCTTCAAAAGGATTCCAGCCTTGCGAACCTTTTACCTGTTTCAGGTAGTAGGCGTAGTTGGCGCTCAATCCGTACATAAGTGCAAAGGCGACGTTCATGCCGGTGTCAAGGGCCTTGGGCGCTTCTTCATAACCCAGCAGGGTGAAAATCAATGCCAGGGCAAAGGAAAGGGCAACGATGATCGCGATGATTGCCAGGTTCTTTTTCCACAGCCCAAGTACGAAGAAATAGATCGGCCCGAAAAAAAACGCGATGAAGTTCAGGTTGATCAGGATGCGCTTGCGCGCTGGCAACTGTTTGAAAGCCGTTTTGAATTCGGGGCTTTTGGGGCTGCCGTGTTGATCAAAAAAAGCGAAACGTTCTTGCCATTTCGGGCTGGCGTTGTAGGTTTGCAATTCATCCGTGCTGCTCATTGTCTGTCCTTTTTTGAGGGGGCTGCTCGGTCGAGGCATCGACCGAGTTTTCGTTCGGTGCGTGTCAACGCGTCTTGCATATGACCGGCTTGCTACCGGTGCGATAGTAGTTTTAATCATGTAACGATATTTAACAAGCCATGAGGTAGAGCCTTGGCGGGCTGTTGGCGCGTCACGGCTTGCGGGACAGTCGATCAGGCGGCGGTCTCCATTTCAGTGGCGGGCACGCCGTTATTTACCCCCAGGCACCGCCAGCCACTGGCGCAGGATCTTCTGGTAGTTGCCTGTTGCCTTGGCCAGGTGCAGCCACTGATCGACGTACAGCTTCCAGGTGATGTCGTCGCGGGGCAGCAGGTAGGCTTTTTCGCCGTATTGCATGTAGTGCGTGGGGTTGACCGCGCACAGGCCCGGCTTGAGCTTCTGCTGGTACAGCGCCTCCGAGGCGTCGGTGATCATCACGTCGGCTTTTTTATCCAGCAATTCCTGAAAGATGCTCACGTTGTCGCGCAGTTGCAATTGCGCCTTGGGCAGGTAGGCGTGGACGAAGGCTTCGTTGGTGCCGCCGGCGGGTTCGACCAGGCGAACCGAGGGTTGGTTGATCTGTTCGACGGTCTGGTACAGCGCCTGGTCTTCGCAGCGCACCAGGGGGATTTTGCCGTCGACGTCGAGGATGCTGCTGAAGAAGGCTTTTTTCTGCCGTTCCAGGGTGACCGAGATGCCGCCCATGGCGATGTCGCACTTGCCGGCGAGCATGTCGGGCATCAGGGTTTTCCAGGTGGTGGGCACCCACTCGACCTTGACGCCAAGGCTGTCGGCCAGGGCGCGGGCCATGGCGATGTCGATGCCGGAATATTCGCCGTCCTCGGCTTTGAGGGTGTAGGGCTTGTAGTCGCCGGTGGTGCAGACGCGCAGTTGTCCCTGTTGCATGACGCTGTCCAGGTGCGAAGGTTCTGCCAGGGCGCCAAGGGAGAGTGCGAGCAAGCCGCCGAGCATCATTGCTCTTTTGATGTTTTTCATTGTTATCGGGCTTTTGTGCTGGAGTGGTATTGAAGCGGGGAGTGTAGTGAAGTTTTCATGGGTGTGAAAAATCCGGTTCGGGAAGATGTCGTTTTTTAGTTAACCCATCGGACTACGCTCGCACGCGAAAAAACCACACACACAGCGGGCCTCCACTGCGCAAAAAAAATACTTCTTGTAACTACCGTTGTAGGAAATGGGTTGTTGGTTATTGCGAAAATTCCTATTCGTTCATTTGGCTATGCCAGTGTATTGCTTTCAGCACGCACTCCACCGTCTTATTCGTCGTCGTCCAATCTTCTCTTTGCTCAGCACTTCTGCCGAGAGGGAAGGCAACTCAAACCGATGACGATAAGGAAGTGGCAAATGAATGCACCTGTGCACCCCTTGTATACCAACGAAGTTTCTCCTGAATTTCTCCGCAGTCTTGACGCCCCAAATTTCACTGAAGAGCGACTTGCGCACTTTTGCGACGAAGCTTTGGCAGTTGTTCGCCAGGGGCAGGCATACATGGAAGCTCATCCCGCTCAGGCCATTTACCGAATCGCGACTGAGGGCAGTCAAACCCGCGATGGCGGGGTGATCAAGCAGGGAGTTGCTCACCTGGAGTTCACATTAGAGAGCGGCCAGAAAGTACGGGCGGCACAGAAAGGCGACTACGTCGTGTACGCCGATGGGCGTACGGCGCAGATCGTCACGGGCGCGGGACAAGGAAATAGCGATGTGGCGCTGGTCGGCAGTCGTCTTTGCAATGGAGACGAGATCATCAACACCTTGCAAGGCGGTTGTTTGTTGGTGGGACGTGAAGGTGTAGCGATGGCCGAGGATTTTCTGCCCTCCATCAAGCAGGAAGAACATCAATGAACGAGGGACATTTCATTGGTCTGGATGACAAGACTACCTGTGGTGGCAAAGTCCTGGATGGTCATACCGGCGTCATGATGTTCGGTATCGCCCATGCCCGCGAAGGTGATCGAGTCAGCTGTGGCAAGGATGGCAAGACTTACAAGATCGTGGGTGGCATTTCGTACATGATCAGTCATGGCAAAGCCTTGGCGGGCACGCTGGACAGTCATAGCGATTGCCCCTGCAAAGCCCGGCTGATCCCTTCGATGGTCACGGCGACCTATCGCAGCGCCAATTCTGCACCGCGAACGGGCAGGAGCGTTGTGCAACCCGTTTCCAGTGCGGCAACCAGTCAACCGGCCGCGCCACGCCAGCCTGGTTTCGCCCCTTCGAACCCTCCAGCGCCTGCGATATTCGCCCGCGCGGAACCTCAAGAACCGGGCTTCTATGTGGTGCCCAAAAGCATGACCCGCGAGGCCATGGAGGCCACACTGTTCGCCACACCCGATGCCGTCGTGATGCGCAAGTTTCGAGCGCTCAATCCTGAGCGAGGCGATATCAAGGCCGGTTCGCTGATCGTGCTCGGCGACCCGAACAACCACTCCTGCACCTATCAGGAAGCGCAACTGATGCAGGCCGCGCAGCAGGTCAAGTTGGCCCTCGATCCCCTGACGCCGGACGAAGCCGAATTCATGTTCCGCCACGGTGCTGAAATCGCCAGTTTTACCGGCCGTACCTCGACCTGGCTTGGCGTCAGCGCGGTGGTGATGGAAAAACACCTGACCCGATTGCGCGACACCCTGCAAGCCATGGAGCGCCTGCATCAGGACAGCTATCGTCAGCATGGCCACCTGCGGTCGCCGCAGTTCTTCGCCGAGCGCCAGCGGCTGCTCGCCCAACTCGATGCTCATCTGCTGAACTCCACTCGCCTGCGTGGCCAGACTACCTTGGGCGATCACCCGAAGCTGAAGACGGCGCTCGGCATTTCCAGTCGCAGCCTGGTGCACCATTGGGACAAGGCCGGGGCGCCGGGGCAGATACCAGGGTATTCCACTCATGTGAATGCAATCAGTCGGGCTGCCAAGTACATGAGCACCGGTGGTTACATCGGGATTGGCATTGGCGGAGTTTCGTCGTTGCTGGCTATTCAGGAGGTTTGTGTTGGTGACTCTGGAACTGCGTGCGAGAAGGTCAGGTTTACGGAGGGAGGAAAGTTTGTTGGGTCCACCTTTGGTGGCGTTGCGGGTGCAGAGATAGGTAAATATGTCAGTGGACCTATCTGTCTGGCACTTGGAGTATCTACCGGAGTTGGAGGAGTTGTCTGCGTCGCGACCTTGATAGGTGCTGGAGCATGGGTGGGTACGACTTATATGGGGGATGGAGGTGAGTTAATGGGTGAAATTTTATACGAGAAAACCCATCCATGATGGGAAAGGGTTTTTGGATGTCTTGGCTAGCTTTTTGGCTTCTAGCCGGTCCGATCTTGCTGGCCATTGCGAGCACTGCATACAGTCTGTACCTCAGATGGCGTTACCTTGATGCCATGCTGGAGGCCTTAAAAAATAGTCGTTATGTCCACACCTGGGGGCCAGGTTTGCGGCAGCAGGGGTGGTTTGGGGGCCTCTTGCTAATAGCAAAAATCGCCGGGATGGTGACTATGCCAAGGGTTTCAATCCGCATTGGCGAGCTGGACCCCGAGGATATTAAAAACTTTCCCCCACATCTAAAGCGTCTTTTGAAAATCAAAGCGGTAATGCTGGTAGGCATTGCTGTTTGGGGATTCATTGCGTATGGGCTGATGAAGTTGGAGTGATATTTGGGGCTATCACCTCAAGCTTAAAACAGCCCTCGGCATTTCCCGTCATAGCCAAATGGACCTCTGTGACAAGGCCGGGACACTGGGCAAGATAAGTTAAAGCAGGACTGCGAAATTCGAACGGCACCGGAAGGTGCCGTTTTTTCACCGCTATGAAAAATCAACGCCCCCTAAAGATGGCTCACTCCATTTCCGGACTCAACGTCCCCAACCACGCCACCAACCCCACAATCAAAAACGCCGCGGCCATTTCCACTACCACACTGCGCCGAAGCGCATGGGCTGCCACGCGATACTGGCCCTCCCGCAACGACCGCTCCAGCAAGGGGCCAAGATGAAAGCGGTTTAGCGCCGCCAACGCCAGCATCCCGGCAAACAACAGCACTTTGATCGCCAGCAGAACTCCGTACTGGCTGAGTAAAACCTCATCGAGTTTCGGCCCGACGATGAACAGGTAGTTCACCACGCCCGTGACGGTGATGATCAGAACGACCAGCGCGCCGACAAGCTCAAATCGCCTGACTGCGCGAGCCAACAAGCGTATGTGTGCTTCGGTTTGCAGGGCCCGGGGTTGCGCCATCAACGCAAACGCCAGCAGCGCACCGAGCCAGGCGCCGGCGGCCAACAGGTGCAGGATGTCCGTTGTAAAGTGCCAGAAACGGCGGCTGCCTTCGTCCATGGCACCATGCCCGCTCCAGGCCAGGCTGGCGAGGGCGATGCCGCCGGCCGTGGCAGCGATCACCAGGCTGATGCCGGGGGCGCGAGGGTTGAGCATCAACGCCAAACCCGCGACTGCTAACGCAATCATCCGCACGGCCCAGGCCAACCCCATGTCTGTCTCGGACAGCATCATTTCGAGGTGAGGGCGCAACTCGGTGACGTCTGATTCGCCGCTCATGGCGCGGACCATCAGCACCATGCCGGCGACGGACAGCAGTGCGCCGAGCCCGACTGTTGCCGTCGACAATCGGTGGAAGGGAAGCACTGTCCCGGATAGCCGTTCCTGTCCCTTGAGGCTGTAGAGCCCGAACAGCGCCACGCCAAACAACAGCATCAAATCCACATACAACACAAACCGCAGCACGACGTTGGCCGAGTCGCTCATCGATCATTTCACTTTGAAGGTGACGTTGCCGGTGATCGGGTGGGTGTCCGACGACACCGCACGCCATTCGACCTTGTAGGTGCCGGCAGCCAGGGGGGCTGTCGGGGTGATGAACATGGTTTTTGGATCGCTGCCGCCGCTGACCTTGGCCTTGACCGGCATCGGGGCGTGGGCCATGCCGGCCATTTCGGTCATCAGCAGTTTGGCGCCGGAAAACTGGGTGACGAGGTTTTCCGAAAAGTGCAGTTCGATCTTCTCGGGTGGCGCACCTTCCGCGCCATCCGCTGGGGTGGAGGCGAGCAGTTTGGGGTGTGCCTGAGCGAGGGTGCTCATGAGCAGGCCGCTGAGCAACGCGATAACGACGGCGGTGGGTTTGATGATGCGCATGCAAGGTCCTTTACCGCTTGAAGCGGTTGTTGTTGATTTTAGGTGAGTCTGTTCAGAACCACATCCGAATACCGAGCACCAGGCGGGTTTCGCTGCGGTCCTCGTCTTCGTCGTTGGCGTAGTCGGCGGTGTTGCCGTAGGTGCGGTTCCAGGTCACGCCGAGGTAGGGCGCGAATTCCCGGCGGATTTCGTAGCGCAGGCGCAAACCCGCCTCGGTGTTGGACAGCCCCGAGCCGATGCCCCGTTGTGGATCGTTTTTGCCGTAGGCGTTGAGTTCGACGGTCGGCTGCAGGATCAGCCGATTGGTCAGCAGGATGTCGTAGTCGCCTTCCAGCCGCACGGCGCTCTGGCCGCCTTCGCCGATGAAGGCCGTGGCTTCGGCCTCGAAGTTGTACAGCGCCATGCCCTGCACGCCGAACGCGGCCCAGGTTTGCGGGGCGCCGGGTTTGAAGTCCTGGCGCACGCCGCTGACGACGTCCCACCACGGGGAAATGGCGTGGCCCCACAGGGCCTGGATTTCCGCGTCCTCGGTCACGCCGTTGGTGCGTTCGCCTTCGGAGCGCAGCCACAGGCGATCAATGTCGCCGCCGACCCAACCGGACAAATCCCAGGCCAGGGTGCTGCCGTCATCGGCGTCCTGCCATTCCAGTTTGTCGGCGAGGAAGAATGAATTGAGCGTGCTGTCATGTACGTGGTGGCCGGCGGGATCGGCATACACCGCCGCGCGATCGGCGTCGGTCAGCACCGGGATTGGCGTACGGCTTTCGCTGGGGGCGGCGGGCTGCATCTGGCCCTCGTCCATGGTTTGCATCTGATTGTCGTCCATGCCCTGCATCTGGCTGTGGTTCATCAGGCTGTGATCCATGCCTTGCATGTCATCGCTGGCGGCCATCGCCGTCGAGGTCGCGAGGGCCAAAAAAAACGGGGTGAATCGAATCATGGGGTGCACCTCATTCTTCCACGCGAACTTCACGGAACATGCCCATTTCCATGTGGTACAGGAGATGGCAGTGGTAGGCCCAGCGGCCGAGCGCATCGGCAGTGACCCGATAGGTGCGCCGGGAGCCCGGTGGCATGTCGATGGTGTGTTTGCGCACCATGAACTGGCCGTTCTCGTCTTCGAGGTCGCTCCACATGCCGTGCAGGTGGATGGGGTGCATCATCATTGTGTCGTTGACCAGCACGATCCGCAGCCGCTCGCCGTATTTGAGGCGCAGGGGCTCTGCATCGGAGAACTTCACACCGTTGAACGACCAGGCGAATTTTTCCATGTGGCCGGTCAGGTGCAGCTCTATGGTGCGGCCGGGCTCGCGGCCGTCCGGGTCTTCGAAGGTGCTGCGCAGGTCGGAGTAGGTGAGCACGCGGCGCCCGTTGTTGCGCAGGCCCATGCCGGGATCGTCGAGTTTCGGTGAGGTGGACATGGCTTGCATGTCCACCAGCGGGTTGTCGGTTTCCGAGGCCGGGTGGGACTGCATGCCGGGCATGTTGCTGTGATCCATGCCTGCCATGCTGCCGTGGTCCATGCCGCCCATGCCCATGTCCTCCATGGTCACCAGGGGGCGCGGATCCAGTGGCGGCAGTGGCGCAACCTGTCCCGCTTTCAGCGCCAGGGTGCCCCGTGCGTAGCCGGTGCGATCCATTGCCTGGGCGAACAGGGTGTAGGCCGCTTCGGTCGGCTCGACGATAACGTCGAAGGTTTCCGCCACGGCAATGCGAAACTCGTCGACGCTCACCGGTTTGACGTGCAGGCCATCGGCGGCGACCACGGTCATTTTCAGGCCGGGGATGCGCACGTCGAAGTAGCTCATGGCCGAGCCGTTGATGAAGCGCAGCCGCAGCTTTTCCCCCGGGCGGAACACCCCGGTCCAGTTCGAATCCGGCGCCTGGCCGTTCAACAGGTAGGTGTAAGTGGCGCCGCCGACGTCCGCCAGGTCGGTGGGGTTCATCTTCATCTCGGCCCACATCTTGCGGTCGGCGACGGTCGGCCCCCAGCCTTTTTCGCTGACGTCGTGGATGAAGTCGCCCACGGTGCGTTTGTTGAAGTTGTAGTAATCGGACTGTTTTTTCAGGGTCTTCATCAGGCCGACCGGGTCTTCATCGGTCCAGTCGCTGAGCATTACCACGTAGTCGCGGTCGTACTGGAACGGCTCCGGGTCCTTGGCGTCGATCACCAGCGGGCCGTAGACCCCGGATTGTTCCTGAACCCCCGAATGGCTGTGATACCAGTAGGTGCCGTTCTGGCGCACGGTGAACTGGTAGACGTACATGCCGCCCGGCTCGATGCCCTTGAAGCTCAGCCCCGGCACGCCGTCCATGTTCGCCGGCAGCAAGATGCCGTGCCAGTGAATGGAGGTGTTGTCCTTGAGTCTGTTGCGCACCCGCAGCGTCACCGTATCGCCTTCACGCCAGCGCAACAGCGGGCCGGGGATGCCGCCGTTGATGGTCATCGCGGTGCGCGGGCTGCCGGTGAAGTTGACCGGGGATTCACCGATGAACAGCTCGAAATCATTACCGGCCAGCACCTGGGGTTCGCCGGGGCTGCTGATCGCCCAGACCGGCGTGCGCCATAACCCGAGGCCGCCGAAGAGCCCGCCGATGGCCAGGCCTTTGACGAAGGTGCGTCTTGAAGTGTGGGAGTGCATGCCGTGTGTTCCGCCCGTCAGCCTGTTGAACTTGTCGACTAGTCTAGCGGGCGGTGCTTTCAGCAGGCTGAGGCGAAGATTACAGTTTTGACAGGTTGGGCGTCGTTTTCTGGCTTGAAGTGGACTTTTCCCTCGAGGCCACGGTGTCGCCGCCGCAGTTGATGTAGGACGACGACTTCAGCCAGCGTTGGTCCGGGTAGTAGGAAAACAGCAACTGCCCGTCCTTCATCGAATCAATCAGCCGGTGGGCAATCGCCGGTCTGACGGCGGGGCAACCCAGGCTGCGGCCGATACGGCCATTGGCGCGGGCCAGCACCGGGCTGACATAGGGCGCGCCGTGAATGACGATGGCCCGGTCAAAGGCGTTGTCGTTGAAGCCGGGCTCCAGGCCTTCCATGCGCAACGAGTAACCGTTCTGGCCGAGGTAGCTTTGCTGGGTGCGGAACAGGCCGAGGCTGGTGGCGTGGCTTTCGTTGCGGTTGGAAAACAGCGTGGCCATGTTTTCACCGCTGTTGCGACCATGGGCGACGAGTTCGTGAAACAGCAACTTGCGCCGCTTAAGATCGAAGACCCACAGGCGTTGTTCGGTCGAGGGCAGGGAGTAATCGATCACCGCCAGTCGTTGGGCGGGGGCGACACCCTGGGCGCGGCTGCATTGGGTGGCGCGAACGGCCAGGGCAATCACTTTGGCGTCGGCGCCGGGTGCTGCTTTGACCAGCGCGTTTTCAAGCGAATCGGCGTAGGCTGACGTTACTGAAAGGCACGTCAGTAAAATGGCAAATAAAAGGCCAAAGCGGTTTAGCGCCATAGTCGGGTCTCATCATGATAATTTCGAGTCTAGCAGCGAGTGGAAAGCTAGCCGTTTGAAACGGAGGATTAAGGATTATCCATGGTGCAATTAACAAGGTCATTCGTCATAAGCCGCATATTTTTTATGGGCTTTCTGATCAGCGGTGCGGCGTTTGGGCAAACTTCGCCGATTGAGCCGGTATCTGCGCCGAGCAGCACAATCGATGCCGCGGCGCCCGACGACGCGGTCGGCCAAGCGATTCAGGCGACGCTCGAACCGCTGCGCTCGGCCTTTCCGCCGTTGCTCACCTCCAGGCGCCATCAGCGTGTGGATGTCAGCCGGGTGGTGCTGGATTTCTATATGCATCGCAACTATCGCGCCGCGTGGACGGACGATCGTGACGTGGCGCAATTGCTCAAGAGCCTCGAAGACACCCGGATCGACGGCCTGAACCCATCGGATTTCCGCATAGCCGAACTGGCCCAGGCCCATGAATCGCTGGTGGCGGCCATGCCATCCACGGCGCAACGGGCGATGTTCGACATGGCGGCGACCCGCACCTTCATCACCGCGCTGCTGCAGCTGCGACGGGGCAAGGTCGATCCGTCGCGGCTGGACATTCACTGGAATTTCGAACCTGCCGGCGGCGATGCCCACGAAGACATGAACAATCTGTTTGCCGCCCTCGATGCCCACGACGTGGCGCGTGCATTCGCCGATGCACCGCCTCAGGAAGAGATTTACCGCAATTTGCGTGAAGGCCTGGCCCGGTTGCGTCAGGTCCAGGATGCGGGCGGCTGGCCGAAAGTCACCGAAGGTCAATCGCTCAAGCCCGGTATGGACGGGGTGGCGGTCTCACAACTGCGCGCGCGCCTGGTGGCGGGCGGTTACCTGGACCCGCACCTGTCGAAAAAAGCCGGCTACGACGATAAGGTCATTGCCGCGGTGAAGAAATATCAGGCCGAGCAATACCTGGGGGCCGATGGCGTGGCGGGGGCGGCGACGCTGGCGGCACTGAACGTGCCGGTCGCGGCGCGGATCGATCAGGTGCGGGTCAACATGGAGCGCGCCCGGTGGCTGTTGTACAAGCTTCAGGGCACCTTCGTGATCGTCGATATCGCCGGCTACAAGGTGGCGATGTACCGCGACGGTCTGCCGATCTGGCGTTCGCGGGTGCAAGTCGGTAAACCGGTGCGCAGTACGCCGGTATTCCAGGCCGAAATCACCTACATCACGTTCAACCCGACCTGGACCGTGCCGCCGACCATTCTCAAGCAGGACGTGATTCCAAAAGTCCAGAACGATCCGGGCTATCTGGCGGCCAACCGGATTCGCGTGCTTGATCGCGAAGGCAATGTGCTCGATCCGTCGAGTGTCGACTGGAGCAACCCGCGGGGCATCCACCTGCGTCAGGATGCTGGCCCCGACAGTTCGCTGGGGCAGGTGGTCATCCGTTTCCCCAACGACTATGCGATTTACCTGCATGACACGCCGCACCGCGAACTGTTTGCCAAAACGGTCCGGGCCACCAGTTCAGGCTGCATCCGCGTGGAAAACCCGCTGCAACTGGTCGAGTTGTTGTTCAACGACCCGGTGCGCTGGAACAGCGCCGGCATCCAGAAGCAATTGGCCAATGGCCGGACCGAGAACGTCCTGCTGCCGGTGAAAGTGCCAGTGTTGTTGGCTTACTGGACCGTGGACTTGAGCAATGACGGGCGGGTGACGTTCAAGCCCGACATTTATGATTACGATGCCAGGGTGCTGCAGGGCCTGAGTCAGCCTACGAAGTTGCCGGCCCTGGACTTGCGTCGTGCAGAGATACCGCTGGTGGTGACGGGGCAGAACCAACAGTAACGAATAACACCGGGCATTGTGGGAGCGGGCTTGCTCGCGAAAGCGGTGTGTCAGCGCGCCCTGAGGCGATTGACACGACGCCTTCGCGAGCAAGCCCGCTCCCACAGGATTTGCGGTGGGTGCCCTTTTTACAGCGCCAACCCTTGTTGCACCACCACAAGCAGATCGGTTTCAGTCAGCGCCACCGCATCTGCCTGCGCGGTGGCTTGCTCGATCGTTTGTAGCCACCAGTGTGTTTCACCGTGTTCATCCACGGTGCGCAACAGGGCGAGTTCATTGCCTGCGGTGTGGATTTCGACCCGCCCCTCGCCATCGGTGGTGAAGCGTGCAACCGGGTCAAAGGTAATGCTGTGCTCGTTGCCGGTGATCACCAACTGGTCGATGGCGTAGTCGTAAGCGTCGCCACCGGGGTGACTCTCGAACACGTGGGTGGGGTTGCGCCGCAGGACCAGGCCCGCTTCGGTCAAGGGCAGCAGCCAGGTTTCTATCCGCTGATACAGTTCGTAGACCAGGCCCGGCCAGCCATCGATCGCCTGATCCGCGCTGGTCAGCCGTGTCTGTTTCAATTTTGCAGCGAGCTCGTCTGCTTTGTTCATGTCGATTCCCTGTATTGAGGTCTGTCTAATCGTAGCTCGTTGATGCGCAGGCAGTGTTTGCCCTGGGTCATGTTCGCAGCTCAGGCAGGGCAGGCGTGATACCGCTGGGCAAGTGGCCACCCATTTGTCCTGGATAACCCCGTAAACTACGCCCCACGAAGACTGAGGGCTTCGGGTTGTTGCCCACGCCTTGCCCCCGACAGGATGAATTTTTGCCCACGCGCTTTAACGACCTGGACCACACCCCTGGCATCGCATTGAAACGCATACCGCTGCGCAAGGCCGCGGTATTGTTCATTGCGACGGTGTGCCTGTGCCTGTGCGGTTTGCTCTACCTGCAACTGGAACAGTCCCGTCGCCACGACCTGAGCCTTGCGCAAGTGGCGTCTTCGAACCTGACGCGGGCCATGGCGCAGCAAGCCGAAGATACCTTCATGAAGGCCGACCTGGTGCTGACCAGCCTGGTGGACTGGATTCAGGTCGATGGTTTCGGCCCGGACCAGCGGCCACGCTTGCAGCAGACCTTCGCCCGGCGGGTGCTGGCGCTGGATCAATTGCACGGCATCCTGCTGTTCGACCAGAAGGGCCAGTGGGTGGTGACCTCGTTTGAAAACCTGCCCCGGGGGCCCGGCGTCGCCGATCGCGAGTACTTCAAGTATCACCAGCAGAACGTATCGTCGGTGGCGCATATCGGCCCGGCCATCCGCAGTCGGGAAAACGGCGAGTGGATCATTCCGGTTTCCAGGCGGGTCAACGACAGGAACGGGCACTTCCAGGGTGTATTGCTGGCCGGCATCAAGATGTCGTACTTCGACCAGTTCTTCAAAAGCTTCAGCCTCGACGACAACGGCTCGATGTTTCTCGGCCTGACCGATGGCACGTTGTTGGCGCGCCGGCCTTTTGTAGAGGCGCAGATCGGCGTTTCGCTGGCCCAGAGCGAGATCTTCCAGAAGTTCCTGCCGCTGGCTACCTCCGGCAATGCGATGTTCGCGTCCACCATTGATGGTGTGACGCGCATGTACGGTTACCGACAGCTGGAGGGCTATCCGCTGGTGGTCGCTGCTGCGTCGTCCACGGAGTCTATTCTCGCGGGCTGGTACGACACGGCGTTTCGCTCCAGTCTCATCGTTGCCGTGGTGCTGCTGGGTGTGGGGCTGTTCGGGTGGGTGTTCCTGCATCAGGTGCGTGTTGGCGAGCGGGTCGAGTCGGATTTGCGCAGGGCCCAGCAAGCGCTGGAACTGATCGCCACCCACGACAGCCTGACCGGGCTGGCCAACCGCCGACTGTTCGAGCGGGCACTGGACGTCGAGTTTGGGCGCGGTGCCCGGCAGGCCAGCCCGTTGAGCCTGATCATGCTCGATATCGATTACTTCAAGCGTTACAACGACACCTACGGCCACGTGGTGGGGGATCACTGCCTGGCCGAAGTGGCGCGCGCGCTGAAAAGTTGCTGCCAGCGCAAGGCCGATCTGGCGGTGCGTTACGGCGGCGAAGAGTTTGCGGTGCTGCTGCCGGACACCGACATCCATGGCGCCATGACGATTGCCGAGCATATTCGCCGCAGCGTCATCGACAGGCACATCAGTCACACCGGCTCGCCCAACGGCTACGTGACGGTCAGCCTCGGTTGCTATTCGTTTGTGCCGTCGGGGCGTGACAGCATGGATGTGTTTGTCGAGCGGGCGGATGCGGCGCTGTATCAGGCCAAGCATTCGGGGCGAAACCGCGTGGCAACCTTGTCGATGGCCGGTGGTGTCGAGGCGTTGATGCGCTCCGACCGCTGAAGTGCCGTTGCTGCCGATGGTCTGTCTCCCGGGCCAGGCTCGATTGATCGTATAGAGTTCGGTTAGCGCTGCCGAACCCGCCGGCGGTCAAGCCGATGCAAGCCTCGGGCGACCAAGACCCTCAACGACTGCAGGTCATTGGCGGCTTTGGCCTGTCCAGCTACCCGTTCCGCCGCCAGCTCCGCCGGTTCCGCCACCGGGCGCACCGGTGCCACCGCCCGCGCCACTGCCCGGACCATTGACGCCGGTAGTGCCGCTTGAGGAGCTGGGGCCACGACTGCTGCTGTTGCCCGAGGGGGCACTGGGGCGGTTGTTGTCTGGCAGCAGGGTTGAATTGCGGGTTGCGCCGGGTGCCGTACCGGGCGTGCCAGGGCTATCGCCGGACGCCGCAAAGGTGGCCAGGGACGTTGCCGACAAGCATCCGGCCAAGAGCAACGAAGTCATTCTGATGTTCATCATGGTCGTCTCCCGGAGTGAGTCGTTACCTGATGTTGGTGTGACGGGGCACGCGGTTGGTGCTGACCGGATGACGAGCGGCTGTCTCAGCGCCGGCCATCATCTTCCAGCTTACGCTCAAGGGTCTACGCCCCCGAGATTGGTGACGCAACCTCCGAAACGTGCTGCTGTCACACGTCAGGCATCTCGCCCTCAGGAGTGTCCATTCATGAAGAAACTGCGGATTGCCACGTTCAACGTCAATGGCCTGCGCGCACGGTTGCCGAATCTGCTGGCCTGGCTTGAGCGGGAAAAACCGGACATCGCCTGCCTGCAGGAGTTGAAGGCGGTGGACAGCGCATTCCCGGCGGCTGAACTTGAGGCGGCCGGCTACGGCGCCATCTGGCAGGGGCAGGCGTCCTGGAACGGCGTGGCGATCCTGGCGCGGGATGCGCAGCCGCTGGAAAGCCGACGCGGATTGCCCGGCGATGACAGCGACAACCACAGTCGTTATCTGGAAGCCGCTGTCCACGGGGTTCTGGTGGGTTGCCTGTATCTGCCCAACGGCAACCCGCAACCGGGGCCGAAATTCGAGTACAAGCTGGCGTGGTTCGAACGGCTTATCCGTCATGCGCAGACACTTCAAGGCAGCGAACATCCGGTGGTGCTGGCGGGCGACTACAACGTGGTGCCCACCGACCTGGACATCTACAACCCGCGCTCCTGGCTCAAGGACGCCTTGCTGCAACCGGAAAGTCGCGAGTGCTACCAGCGGTTGCTGGACCAGGGCTGGACCGATTCGTTGCGGCACTTGCATCCGCAGGACCGGCTCTACACGTTCTGGGATTATTTTCGCCAGCATTGGCAGAAAAACTCGGGGCTGCGCATTGATCATCTGCTGCTCAACCCGGCCCTGAGTCCGTATCTGCAAGACGCCGGGGTGGATGCGTGGGTGCGCAACGAGCCCCATGCCAGCGACCACGCGCCGACCTGGATTCAATTGGGCTCGCACAAGCGGCGTTGAGTTTTTTCATGCCGGGTGATTGGCTAAATCAATTGTCGGCGACAGTGCTTGATCCCGTATACATAGCGGCCACTGGCGGAACAATCCGCCGCTTGCGTGCAAAAGGATTGAACGATGAGCGAGCCACGCCTGACCGACCTTGTCTTGTATCTGCGACGCCTGGGCTTCGATGCACCTCCGGCACCGACCCTGGAAACCTTGCGCCAACTGCAATTGCGCCATACCGGCGTTTTCCCGTTTGAAAACCTCACCACGTTATCCGGCGAACCGGTGCTGATCGACTTGCCGTCCATCGAGCAGAAGGTCTTGCACGATGGTCGTGGCGGGTACTGCTACGAACTCAACAACCTGTTCCTGGCCTTGCTTCAGGATTTGGGTTTCGACGCCCGTGCCATCAGCGGCCGGGTGGTGATGGGCCAGCCGGAGGGTGCCTGGACGGCCCGGACCCATCGCCTGAGCCTGGTCATCATCAATGACGTGCGCTACATCACCGACGTCGGCTTCGGCGGCATGGTGCCGACCGCGCCCCTGCTGCTTGATACTCGCGCCGAACAACCCACCCCACACGAGTCGTATCGCATCGACCTGCACGTCGATGGTTTTACCCTGCGCGCCAACGTCGCGGGCGAATGGCGAGCGATGTACATCTTCGACCTGCAACGCCAGGAAGACATCGATTTCGCTGTGGGCAACTGGTACGTCTCGACCCACCCCGAGTCGACTTTCGTCAAGCAGTTGATGGTGGCGCGCACCGGGGAGGGATGGCGGCGCACGCTCAACAACGGCAGCTTCGCGATTCACCGGATTGGCCATGACAGCGAGCGGCGGGAGGTGACGGATGTTCAGGAACTGATTGGCCTGCTGGGCAGCGAGTTCGGCATTCGCGTACCGGAACAGGCGCAATTGGCGCGGACGCTGGAACGATTGATCACTGCACCCCGGTAGCTGGCTGATCCTGGATATCACCAAGGGCTGATCCGATTGATCGGCCCTTGGTGTTTCAGGGCCGGACTCCCGGCTCCATCACCCGCTGGATTTCGCGCAAGGCCTCTGCCAGTTTCTGCTCCAGGCCCTTGAGTTCGGCAGGGGTCAGGGGTTGCTTCAGGTGCGCGCGCTTGCCTTCGTTGAGCAAGGCTCGGCGCAAGGTATTGTTAATCGCCGTCTGGTAGCCGTACCCCTCGTTTTCCGCCAGAGCCCGGGCGGCTTCGATGACAGCGTCATCGAGCATGATGGTTATGCGGGTCTTGCCTTTGGCGGGCACCACGGCCCCGCGCCTGGCGTTGCTGAAATCGTATTCGTCTTTCATCGGTCATGCCTCCAGGTACTGGCGGCGCTCGCTTTTGGTGGCGACGCGCGCGGAAATGATTCGAACGAAATCCGGATCGCGGTGGGTATACACGACAACCAGCAAACGGCCTTTGGCATCCAGCCCCAGGGTGATCCAGCGTTGTTCATCATGGTGGTTGTCCTCGATGGTCAGCGCTCGTTCGTCATGGAATACCGGTTCAGTCTCTGCGAGGCTGATGCCTTGGTGCTTGAGTTTGTTGGCTGCGTTCTTTGCCTTGTGGAACTGAATTTCGAATGGCTTCATTATGCATACTTTATATGTATATAGAAGGGGCAGACCTTACCGATGGTCGCCAGGAATTCAAAAGACTAGTCAGCACCCGGTGGTGGGCGGCGAGGGATGTATTTCGAGGTTTTTGGCGGGGCCGGGAAGGTGGGGATCGGGCGGAAATGGACAAGTATCCATTTTGTGACCGACAAGTTGTATACAACTCTATAGACATTTGTCCTATGTCTTGCATACAGTGTGCGCATAACAAAAACCAGGGAACCCCCTACCATGAAAACGCCCCATGTTTCACACCAACGGCCCGAGGACGAAAACCTAGGGATCGGCGCGAATATGGCTTATGGCCTGCAACATGTTCTGACCATGTATGGCGGTATCGTCGCTGTGCCATTGATCATCGGCCAGGCGGCCGGGCTCTCGCCAGCGGACATCGGTTTGTTGATTGCTGCTTCATTGTTTGCGGGGGGGTTGGCAACGCTGCTGCAAACCCTGGGTCTACCGTTTTTTGGTTGTCAATTGCCGCTGGTGCAGGGCGTATCTTTCTCTGGCGTCGCGACCATGGTGGCGATTGTCAGCAGTGGTGGGGAGGGCGGGTTTCAATCGGTGCTGGGGGCGGTGATAGCGGCGTCCCTGATCGGGTTACTGATAACCCCGGTGTTCTCGCGTATCACCAAGTTCTTCCCGCCGCTGGTGACCGGCATCGTGATTACCACCATCGGCCTGACGCTGATGCCGGTAGCCGCGCGCTGGGCAATGGGCGGCAACAGCCATGCGCCGGACTTCGGCAGCATGGCGAACATCGGTCTGGCGGCGGTAACGCTGGTGCTGGTGCTGTTGCTGAGCAAAATCGGTAGCGCGACCATCTCCCGCCTGTCGATTCTGCTGGCCATGGTCGTCGGCACGGTGATCGCGGTGTTCCTCGGTATGGCGGATTTCTCCTCCGTGACCCAGGGCCCGATGTTCGGCTTCCCGACGCCGTTCCACTTCGGCATGCCGACCTTCCACTTCGCTGCGATCCTGTCGATGTGCATCGTGGTGATGGTGACGCTGGTGGAGACCTCGGCGGACATTCTTGCCGTCGGCGAAATCATCGGCACCAAGGTTGACTCCAAGCGCCTGGGCAACGGCCTGCGCGCCGACATGCTGTCGAGCATGTTCGCGCCGATCTTCGGTTCCTTCACCCAGAGCGCCTTCGCCCAGAACGTCGGCCTGGTGGCGGTCACCGGCATCAAGAGCCGCTACGTGGTGGCCACTGGCGGTCTGTTCCTGGTGCTCCTCGGCCTGCTGCCGTTCATGGGCCGGGTCATCGCCGCCGTACCGACCTCCGTACTGGGTGGCGCCGGCATCGTGCTGTTCGGCACCGTCGCGGCCAGCGGCATTCGCACCTTGTCCAAGGTCGACTACCGCAACAACGTCAACCTGATCATCGTTGCCACCTCGATCGGCTTCGGCATGATCCCGATCGCGGCACCGAGCTTCTACGATCAATTCCCGAGCTGGTTCGCAACCATTTTCCATTCGGGCATCAGTTCGTCGGCGATCATGGCCATCGTGCTGAACCTGACCTTCAACCACCTCACCGCCGGTAACTCCGACCAGCAATCGGTGTTTGCGGCCGGTACCGAGCGAGTGCTGCGTTATCAGGATCTGGCGGCGTTGCGTGAAGGGGACTACTTCAGCGACGGTAAACTGCACGATTGCGACGGCAAGGAGATTCCGGTGGTTGAGGTGGACCACGAGCATGGCGAGCCACGGGCGGCGCACGTGAAAAGCAGTGAGCATGTCTGACGCTCACTGCGACTGAAAAGGGCCGATCTGTCGAATAGACAGATCGGCTTTTTGCTGTCGGTTTGTGACTATAAAACTAATCGGTCACAAGTTGTCAGTCTTTGATAGGGTGAGTAAGCTGTACTCATGAATCAGCCATCAAAATCTTCCTCTTCGCCTAGCCTCCGTGGCCCGGCCGATCACGACATTCGAGACCAGATTGTCGCAGCGGCCAATGAACATTTCAGTCAGTACGGCTACGGCAAAACCACGGTTTCCGACCTGGCTAAGGCCATCGGGTTTTCAAAGGCCTACATCTACAAATTTTTTGATTCCAAGCAGGCGATCGGTGAAGCCATCTGCGCAAATTGTCTGGCAGAAATCGTCGCGGCTGTGGAGCAGGCAATCAATGTAGAAGACCTGTCGCCGACGGAGCGCTTTCGACGCTTGGTCAAGACGGTGATCGCCACAGGTGTGAATCTGTTCTTCAACGACCGAAAACTGTATGACATTGCAGCGTTCGCGGCGTCGGAAAGCTGGCCCAGTACGCAGGCTTATGACGCACAGATCAAACGCTTCGTGGCGCAAATCGTGCGAGAGGGGCGAGAGATTGGCGAATTTGAACGCAAGACTCCGCTGGATGAGACAGTAGAAGCGATACATCTCGCGCTGCGACCATTCGTCAACCCTTTACTGCTGCAGTACAACCTCGATTTCGTCGAGGAGGCGCCCACGCTCACCTCCAATCTCATCTTGCGTAGCCTCATGCCTTGACCTTCGGCTAAAGGTTTGCGGCATACCCGGGTAAGCACCAGATCATCAAAACGGCTTTTAACTTTGCCCTTCTTCCCATCCATCGAAGGGCATTTTATTTATCTTTTTTGTGATTATTTATTGAGTTGGTCACTTCGCTCCTATCAGGTCATCGTGTCGCAACAGGCTGGGCTTCAGGAGGTTGCCAGCCACCACCTAGCGACTTGAATGCCGCAACCGCCGCTCGTGCCGATTCCGTTCGTGCTTGAGCTCGGGCATCAGAAGCCTGCAGCAACGTCTCGTCAGCGTGCAGAACATCGATCAGGCTGGCCGTGCCTTTCTCATAGGCAATGAACGACGATTGGCGAGCCTGTGTCAGAGACGCCTCTCCAACAGTGAGGGTGGTTGCTTGAGCTTCCCGATTCACCAGTGAGGAGAGCGCGTTCTCGACATCCTCGGTGGCACGCAGTACGGACTGACGGTAAGCGGCCAGGGTTTCGGTCTCCTGTCCCTTGGCTTGGTCGATTTGGGCGTTTATGCGACCGAAGTCGAAGAGTCTCCAGCGCAGTCCCAATACGCCCGCCGACTGGCTGGCGCCGCCGGTAAAAAGGTTGCCTGCGGAGACAGCCGTGGCACTACCCAGCAATGCGCCAAGGGAGAATTTCGGGTAGTACTCAGCAATCGCCTCTCCGATGCGTGCGTTTGAGGCTGCAAGATGGCGCTCAGCCACAATGAGATCTGGCCTGCGGCGCAGCAAATCGGCCGGCGTTCCCATTGCCTTTATCTGCGGCGCTACCGGAATGCTCCCCGCACTTGCCAATTGCGTGCGGTGAGTGCCTGGCGGCGTGCCGAGCATGACATCCAGCGCATTCATCGCAGCATCCAGTCCGGTCTGCAGGGCCGGCACTGTTGCTTGGACCTGCGATAGCGCCCCCTCGGTCTGGCGAACCTGATAGTTGGCGGCGAGCCCCTTGCTGTAGAGCAATTGGACTTTCTCTAACAAATCCTGCTGCGTTTTGACTTGCCTATTCGCAATGTCCAGCCGGGTCTGCAGTCCGCGGATAGTGATGTAGATATCAGCGGTCTGCGCGGCGATGGCCAATCTTGTGGCAGCGACGCCCGCCTGGGAAGCCTGGTACTCGGCAAGAGCAGCCTCGTGTCCGCGGCGCAATCCGCCAAAGACATCTGCCTCCCAGCTGGCATCGAGGTTGGCCTCGTAGGAACTTGCGTACCGATCATTGCCAGGTGTTGAGTTCAACACCTGGCCGAGCGGCGTCTCGATTGACTGGTAGGAACGCGCGGCCTGTGCGCTGATGTTCCCTGAGGGGAGTAAAGCGGCATTTGCAGCACCTAGTCCGGCCCGCGCCTGTGTGACTCGCGCCGATGCCTGCGCCAGGTCCAGATTCTGCTCAAGCGCCTTGGAGATGAAGTCGGTGAGCACTGGATCACCAAAGCCTTCCCACCAGGCTACAAGGCTGGCCGGCGTCGCTCCACGCCGCTGCTCGACAGAAGACTGACCCAAGTAACGATCCGAAAGCGGAGCGTCTGGACGATGGTAGTCCGGACCGACCGCGCAACCTGCCAATAAGCCGGCGCTGACCAAAAGAGCGATGGGGCGGAGGGGGGGCATTGAGATTCCTTCAATAGAGGATATTTGTGACCATAGTACGCAATAGTCACAACCTGTCAATTGAGGTGATTTGAGCGAATTTTGGGTTTTCTCGTTGGTAGCGCCGTTTATGTGTTGAGCTTGAGACGCTGAATGTTTCATGGTTTGTGACCATTGACACTTATGGTCACTAGACTGAGAATGGGGCACTCGTCCTATTTTCAAGTAAGGGAACCTATGCGCCGGCTTCGACCTTTCCCTATTGCCGCTTGCTTGTTGCCTCTCGTCCTGACGGCATGCGGCGACTCATCCACCGTTGAAGATCCACGCACGCATGCTCCTCTGGTCAGGTCCGCAGCGGTTCAGGGTTCCTCCGGCGCCTCACGTTCTTTCACGGGGGTCGTGGCTGCCCGCGTCCAGGGCGATCTGGGTTTTCGGGTATCAGGCAAGGTGCTTGAGCGTCTGGTTGACACCGGTCAGACCGTTAAACGTGGTCAGCCACTCATGCGCCTTGACCCAATCGACCTGGGATTGCAGGCGCGAGCACAGCAAGAGTCAGTCATGGCTGCTCGGGCCCGAGCCAAACAGACAGCAGATGACGAGGCGCGATACCGCAGTCTGGTTGCCGCAGGCGCTATTTCTGCATCGGCCTACGACCAGATCAAAGCCGCGGCGGATACCGCAAAGGCGCAGCTTAGCGCCGCCCAAGCGCAGGCTGATGTAGCCCGTAATGCTTCTGGTTATGCGGTGCTGTTTGCGGATTCCGACGGCGTTGTGGTGGAGACGCTCGCCGAGCCCGGACAAGTTGTCGGCCCGGGGCAGCCCGTGGTTCGATTGGCGCGGGCAGGGCAGCGCGAAGCGATCGTGCACCTGCCCGAGACGTTGCGCCCCGCAGCAGGATCCACCGCGCAGGCGACGCTTTATGGCAATGCCACGGATGCTGTTACAGCGAAGCTGAGATTGCTTTCTGATTCGGCCGACCGAATGACACGTACCTTCGAGGCGCGGTATGTGCTTGAGGGCGCGCTGGCCAATGCACCGATAGGTTCGACCGTCACGCTTCGGATCGCTGAAGGCGCCACGCAAGGGCAGGGGCTGCAAGTACCGATCGCTGCTGTCTATGACCCAGGCCAAGGCACTGGCGTGTGGGTCATCGCCGGTACACCGGCGAAGGTGGCCTGGCGACCTGTACAAATCCTGGGTTTGAGCGACGATACCGTGCGAGTCGCGGGCGACCTTAAAGTCGGCGAGCAGATCGTAGCGTTAGGTGCACATCTGTTGCGCGAAGGTGAAGAGGTGAGATTGCCTCAACAGGATGACGAAAAAGTTGCCGGGGGTCGTCCATGAGCGAGGGGCGCTTCAATCTTTCCGCGATCGCCGTTCGTGAGCGCTCTGTCACGGTGTTTCTGATCTTCCTGATTGCCGTTGCGGGCATCCTGGCGTTCTTTCAACTGGGGCGTGCGGAAGATCCTCCGTTTACGGTCAAGCAGTTGACGGTCATTACCGCGTGGCCGGGCGCCACGGCGCAGGAGATGCAGGATCAGGTAGCAGAGCCACTTGAAAAACGCCTGCAAGAACTGAAATGGTACGACCGCACGGAAACCTACACCCGTCCTGGCCTGGCCTTCACGATGGTGTCACTGCTCGATAGTACGCCGCCCTCGCAAGTGCAGGAGGAGTTCTATCAGGCGCGTAAAAAACTCGACGACGAGGCCAGAAAGCTGCCGGCGGGTGTCATCGGGCCAATGGTCAACGACGAGTTTTCGGACGTGACATTTGCGCTTTTCGCCCTGAAAGCCAAAGGCGAGCCGCAGCGACTGTTGGTGCGAGATGCAGAGTCGTTGCGCCAACAACTGTTGCATGTGCCCGGCGTGAAGAAGGTCAACATTATTGGGGAGCAGCCCGAACGTATCTTTGTTTCCTTTTCGCATGATCGGTTGGCCACCTTGGGTGTCTCTCCTCAGGACATCTTTGCCGCGCTGAATAATCAAAACGTGCTCACGCCCGCCGGTTCGATCGAAACCAATGGGCCGCAGGTCTTCCTCCGGCTGGATGGCGCCTTCGATAAGGTGCAAAAGATTCGTGACACGCCCATTGCGGTTCAGGGGCGCACGCTCAAGCTCGCCGACGTGGCGACGATCGAGCGTGGGTATGAAGATCCGGCAACCTTTCTCGTACGCAATAATGGTGAAGAAGCCTTGTTGCTGGGGATCGTGATGCGTGAGGGCTGGAACGGCCTTGACCTCGGCAGGGCGTTGGACGCGGAGACGGTCAAGATAAATGAAGGCATGCCGCTGGGCATGACGCTCTCCAAGGTCACCGATCAATCTGTAAATATCGATTCGGCCGTCGGCGAGTTCATGGTCAAGTTTTTCGTCGCGCTGCTTGTGGTGATGCTTGTCTGCTTTCTCAGTATGGGCTGGCGTGTAGGCGTTGTGGTCGCCGCGGCTGTGCCGTTGACGTTGGCCGTGGTGTTTGTGGTGATGGCGGCCACGGGAAAGAACTTTGATCGAATTACCCTCGGTTCGTTGATTCTGGCGCTCGGACTGCTGGTGGACGACGCCATTATCGCTATCGAAATGATGGTGGTGAAAATGGAAGAGGGCTACGACCGCATCAAAGCTTCCGCGTACGCCTGGAGTCATACGGCCGCGCCGATGCTTTCCGGTACGCTAGTGACGGCTATCGGCTTTATGCCCAACGGCTTCGCGCAATCGACAGCCGGCGAGTACACCAGCAACATGTTCTGGATCGTGGGCATTGCCCTGATTGCCTCCTGGGTGGTTGCGGTCGCTTTTACCCCATACCTGGGGGTGAAGATGTTGCCGAACATCAAGAAAGTCGAGGGTGGTCACGCGGCCATCTACAACACCCCTAACTACAACCGCTTCCGCCGTGTTTTGACGCGAGTCATCGCTCGCAAATGGCTGGTGGCCGGCACTGTCATCGCTTCGTTTGTCGTGGCGATCCTCGGCATGAGCCTGGTCAAGAAGCAGTTCTTCCCGACCTCGGACCGTCCCGAGGTATTGATTGAAGTGCAAATGCCTTATGGAGCCTCCATTGAGCAGACCAGCGCGACCACGGCCAAGATAGAGACCTGGCTACAAAAGCAGGATGAGGCAAAGATCGTCACGGCCTATATCGGGCAAGGCGCGCCGCGCTTCTATCTGGCGATGGCGCCGGAACTCCCTGATCCGTCGTTCGCCAAGATCGTGGTGCTGACGGACAGCCAGGAGGAGCGCGAGACCCTCAAGTTCCGAATCCGCGAAGCGGCGGCTGAGGGACTTGTCCCAGAAGCGCGTGTCAGGGTGACTCAGCTTGTTTTCGGGCCGTACTCGCCATTCCCTGTTGCCTACCGGGTGATGGGACCTGATCCATCAAAGTTGCGCGAGATTGCGGGCCAGGTACAGGACGTGTTGCAGTCGAGCCCGATGATGAGAACCGTCAACACCGATTGGGGACCGCTGGCGCCGACGCTGCATTTTGCTCTGGATCAGGATCGCCTGGAGGCGGTGGGGTTGACGTCAAATTCAGTCGCGCAGCAATTGCAGTTCCTGCTGGCCGGAGTACCGATCACCGCGGTTCGTGAGGACATTCGTTCGGTGCAGGTGGTTGGTCGCGCAGCGGGTGATATCCGGCTCGATCCCGCCAGGATAGAAGGCTTTACGCTGGTGGGTGCGGCGGGGCAGCGGATTCCGTTGTCTCAGGTGGGAGCGGTCGATGTGCGTATGGAAGATCCGATCCTGCGGCGTCGTGACCGCACGCCGACCATCACTGTGCGTGGCGACATTGCCGAAGGCTTGCAGCCGCCAGACGTCTCGGGCGTGATCATGAAGGAGCTGCAGCCGGTCATCGACAAGCTGCCTGGCGGATATCGGATTGAACAGGCGGGTGCAATCGAGGAGTCGGGCAAGGCCGGTAAAGCGATGTTGCCGTTATTCCCGATCATGATTGCCATGACGCTGCTGATCATCATTGTCCAGGTGCGTTCGATCTCGGCGATGATCATGGTGTTCCTCACCTCGCCACTGGGATTGATTGGCGTGGTGCCGACACTGCTGATCTTCCAGCAACCGTTTGGGATCAACGCTCTGGTCGGCCTGATCGCCCTTTCGGGCATTTTGATGCGCAATACGCTGATTCTGATTGGGCAAATCCATCACAACGCGCAAGAAGGGCTGGACCCGTTTCACGCAGTGGTCGAAGCCACGGTACAGCGTGCCCGCCCGGTACTGCTGACAGCGCTGGCGGCCATCCTGGCATTCATTCCGCTGACACACTCCGTCTTCTGGGGGACGCTGGCCTACACGCTGATCGGAGGTACGTTCGTCGGAACCATCATGACACTGGTGTTCCTGCCAGCGATGTACGCCATCTGGTTCAAGATCCGTCCAGACAATACGGGTCAAACGGAGGCAGCGAATAAGCAGGCAAGCCTGGTGGACAGGACGCCACCCCGTCCTCTCGCCACTCACCTGAGCACCAAGCTCTACCCTTAAAACGGGTGGTACCCACCGGGATCCCACAGAACGCCAAAACGAAAAAACCCGCCTGAGAAGGCGGGTTTTTCGGTGGTTTCAGAAATTTTGGAAGCTTTCTCTGGAACCTTGTCTGGCTCCACGACCTGGACTCGAATAGATAAGTAAGTATTTGTTTTATAATAAAATTATTCTTGTTTCTAAAGTATATATCCCTACGATTATCCTAATCTAGCCCGTATTTTATTGGCATTCTTTCGATACCCCATTAGCACACGGCAGCAGTAAGTCTAGAGGTGGCGTACGCAGGCAATTCTGTGCTGGATCAGGAAAACACATCCAAGTGACTGCTTTTGACCGATTGTGTTGAAAAAGTCGACCCGGCCCGGCTATCCATGCATTAAGAGGTGAAAGCGCCTTTTTTCACGCAGCTACGTCAAATCTGAGTCCTGAACGTTCTGTATAAAACACAAATTTCAATCTCAGACGCATACTTTACTGCTGTGGAAACAGAAGCCAACTTTTTCAACACAATCGGCCGATAGCTGTCTTTCGCCAATGGCCACAACCCAGAGTGTATAAAAATATCAGATTGGGTTTTCAATATCGACGCTAGGAGACCGTGCTAACGTTTCGTATTAAATGCGTAACGATACATTAGCATTAATACGCTGGATGAAAGGCCCGAGAATGACGAAGACACACGTTCCCCACCGGGATAAAAATTTCGTGAAACTTGGCTGAGCTGTAAACATGAAGCCACGGTTGACAACGAAATATACGAGAGGTGCTGAAATGGGAGTGCGTCGAAGTCCGTCATTATTTTCCTCTCAAGACAATTTAGATAGAGAATCGAAAGTGCTTTTCTGTTGGTGATGAAACAATAGTTGTCTCTTCTTGAAGTGGGTGGATTAAATGCATGCGGCTTTAGTTATTAGTTACTCTGTGAGTAGAGCCTGGTTGTTGATTTTTGAATTTCTAGAGCGATGTAGTGCGTAATAAATACCGCCAGCGACACTGAAGCCGGCAAGCCATGAGAGATCTATACCACTCATTGCCATAGCGATCGGCCCTTGCATTGACTCGATAGTTCCAACTTGGAAAAGCCAAGCCGCAACGACGCCAAATGCCAACGAAATAATTCCCCGCCAGTTGACATCCCCATAATGACTTGTGGAGTGATGACAATAGAGAGAGTTGACATCAATATCTCCACGGCGAAGCATGAAAAAATCGACAAGTGTTATTCCTGCCCATGGGCTAATCCACACAACGAAGAAAATCATCATGTTTTCAAACGCATGGACAAGCTCTCCGGACTGAACGAACAGGTAGAGAATGAACAAGGCCACGATGCCAGAGATAATTGAGACAATCCAACGTGGCACACGCATATCGAGAGAAAGCGTTGCTAGCGCTGCGGAGTAAATGACAACGATGTTGGTAGCGATTGGGCCGTGAAGCAGAACCAGCAGAACTGGAAGAGCCATCACGCCAAACACTGCGATGATCAGTTGGGCGGGGTCAGAACCACCACCAGCAGAGGCAATTGCAGCCCCTAGGAATGCCAGCCATACCGTTGGCACGAACATGCCCAGAAAAGTTGAGCGGAAGACCTGACGGTCAGTGAGCTTGGTCTGCGTAAAACGAGTGTAGTCCGATGCATACACCAACCACGAGATACCCCATCCAATCCCGATAGCCGTCATGAGGCTGCTCATCGCTGAGAGTTTGCTGATTCCTTGGATTGTCGACTGTTGCCAGCGTACGTCTACGTGCGTAAAGGCTAATGCGGTCATCACCACCATGATTAGCAGGATGAAAGGCATCGAGTAGCGCTCGAAGTATTTGATGGCGTTGAACCCCCAAGCCGCGATTCCTACTTGGATGAACATGACTACTAGAGCAATACCAAATTTCAACTCCATTCCACCTCTGATATCCATGCGTTCAAGAGCAGCAACCGCCAGATCCAATACAATCCAAGTATTCATCGCAACCCAGCCCATCGGCATGAGCACTTGCATGACCGTCGGGAGATATGCTCCTCGACGACCAAATGCGAGACGAGAAAGAACCATCTGTGGCACACCAGTACGATGCCCCATTATGCACATTGCTCCAAACAGCGCACTTCCCAAAAGATTGCCAAGTAAAATCACAACTAAAGTTTCAACTAGACTAAGACCTGACTGAATCCCAATAGCACCCAGAATCCAGTTAATGGGTGCAACGTTCGCTCCAGCCCATATCCAGAATTGATCCAGTTGACTCGAAGTTCGATATTTGTCAGGAACTTTCTCAATTCCCGAGGCGTCATAATGCGACTTAGCAGTTGTACTAAACTCAGTGGCACGATTTGCTGACATTTTTATTTTCCTCGCTGGTCGGCAATAACGAATCGCTCAGGGGCTATTTTAAGTGAGAAGCGGAAGGTAGCGGTATTGAGTAGTTCTCAAGATTGGTTGAGAAAAAATAGACCATATAAAAATAGTCAATGGCCTGAATTGTTTTAAATACGGTAGATTGAAGCGTGCTGGACATGACTGATGTCGCAATGCCATTCACGAGTCGAAGTCGTGAGCCTCATATCACTGATGATTTTCTGTGTGAAAATCGGATGCCGAAATAAAGCTGCAGGTTCAGTGAAGGCAGGCAGAAAAAATTGATGGCCAGTTTTAACCAAGGAATCACAACCAGGCTTCGGTCAATAACAGCTACTTCTATTTCGGAATTACGCTATTGCGCCGCGGGACGATGGTCCAAGATGTTAAACCTTGAACTGGTTTACCAAACTAAATTGATGACTTGCCAACGCATCAAGTTGGCTGCTGACATTGGCAGACTCCAATGCTTGCTCGGCTAGACTTTCCGTAACGCCCCGGATTGCGGAAACATTGCGACTAACCTCTTCCGCGACTGCACTCTGCTCTTCAGCTGCGCTAGCAATCTGCAAGTTCATATCGCTAATTATGGTGACTGCATCGTTGATGCTGCCTAGCGCTGACAATGCCAGTTGAATTTGCTTAGCACTGTCGAGAGCTTTGGTCTGGCTTGAGTGCATCGTTGTCACTACTCCTTGCGTCGCGTTCTGGATACGCTCAATGACGCTACCGATTTCTCCCACAGAATCTTGAGTTCGCTTGGCCAAGCTTCTGACTTCATCGGCAACCACTGCAAATCCACGTCCACTTTCCCCGGCTCTTGCGGCCTCGATAGCTGCGTTCAATGCAAGTAAATTGGTTTGTTCGGCAACGCTACGGATGACCTCCAACACCGAACCGATTTCTTCGCTGTTCTTCGCGAGTTCCTCAACCTCTCGAACGGCCTTGCTTACCTCTTGAACGAGGCTATCGATTTCATGCGTACTTCGCTCAAATATCGCAACACCCTCCTTGACTGATTGGCCTGCCCCCCGCATTGCACTAGCTGCGTTTGACGCGCTAAAAGCGACTTCGTGCGCTGTCGCGCTCATTTCATTTGCAGCGGTAGCGACCTGATCAATCTCCCGAAATTGTGCCTGCATACCACCACTGGTGAGCTGAGATATTTCAGAGGACTTAGTCACCGTAAATCGGGCATCAACAACGCTCCGCTTGATCTGCGAGATGGTGGGTTGCAGTTTGTCTAGAAAGCGATTGAACCAGTCGGCTAACTCGCCAAGTTCATCTCGCTTTGAGTACTTCAGACGCTGCGTAAGATCGCCGTCGCCGCTCGCGATGTCCTTCAGCATTGCCGCCACAACACTAATCGGCCGAGAGACGCCAGACGCCACCACCCACATCATGAGTAGACCCATACCTGCGACCAGCAAAGCAACGGATACGGATTGGCGTGTACTGGCGCTTAAGGAGTCGTCGAGCGTCTTTTGCAGTTTTAGCGCGTCGGCCAGGACGACTTTCTTGGGCAGGCTAATAATGATTCTCCACGCCGGCGTACCTTCGACAGGAGCGAATGTATGCAAAGCGGATATCTGATCGCCTGTATCGGCCACTTCGGGTGTCACCGCTTTCATAAGTTCTGCAATCATGGTTGCTTCAAGGCCTGTTGCCTCTTTGATGTTTTTACCGACCATTGTTGGGTTGGTTCCAACCCCGGCAAGAACTCCACTGCCAGAGACAATCAGAACATTGCCGGCACCATCAAACAAATCACGTTGGGATGCTTGCGCTTCGCTTTGAATGGAGTCCAGGGTGATGTCGATGCCAACAGTGCCGATGACTTTCTGATCCACGACCAGTGGATAGGTGATGGTGGTTAGGAGCAACAAACGACCGCCTACCGTGTCCGAGTAAGGCTGTAACAAACACTCTTTCCCGCTGCTCCTAGAACAGAGGTACCAGTTGTTGTACGGAGTTCCGTCGGCACCTACAGAGGCATCGCTAAAATAACTTTCAGGAAATGCTGTATTCTGGCCCTTCCCATCGGGGCGACTCCAATAACTCGATACCCTTCCGGCCTCGTTCGAACCGTGTGCCATATCGTCTCTGAACTTTGAGTCGGTGGGGTCTAATGCGTTAGGATCAAATGCCATCCAGACGCCAAGGACGTCTGTGTTGCGGTCAAATACTTTCTTAAGTGCTTCATTGAGGTCCTCTCTCAAGGCTGCGGGCTGTAAACCGCGACGCAGTCCCTGAGCGCGGATATTTAGTAGCTGATCCGCCAGTGCACTGACAACAGCACGACTCGCATAAAACTTGTTCTGTAACTTGGCCGCCTTCTCGCTTGCGTTACTTTTAAGAATGTCTTTGACTTTTTTGGCAATCATCTGCTCGCTCTCGGTACTCACTTGTCTAGTGCTGGAGTTGGCTTGATAAATATTCACACTCACAACAAGCGCAACAACTACAAACAGACAAAATCCTGTCATAGAAACTACTTTGAGTCGAAAAGATACGTTGTTAAACATGTTAGTCGCCCATGACAAATTATAGTTGTCCGCACTGGGAATTAATAAAACCCAATAACTATCCGAAAGCACATCTGGGTATGCCAAAAAGCGTCAAAAAGGATGTTCGATGTCGTTTATTTTATTCAGAGCCTTTAATTACTTGACTACAGAAAGTGCTGGCATACCTCGACACAGATCCGCCTCTTGTCTCAACCAATCGATAAATACCGCGAGACTTTGCTTGCGACCAGGAGAGGAAACCTCAACCAATCGGTATGCAAAGCCAGGCATGCGCGGACCTTCAATCTGACGCATACGCCCGGATCGGATCTCGTCCTCAATGAGCACGTCACTGCATAACAATGGGCCTAGGCCACGCTCAGCGGCGTGGAGCGCGAGAGTCTCCTCGCTGTACCAGGAAATGCGGAAATCCGTACCCTGACGATAATTAACTCGCGCCAGCCATGCAGACCAGGCAGGCGCTTCCAAATCCTGGTTCTTCCACTTATAGGCAAGCAGTGGGCGGTTTCTAAAATCATCAATGGTTGGACATCTGTCCGCAGGACAAAGACTTTGATCCGCGACTGCAATGTAAAAGTCCTCCAATATTACCGAACCCCGATCACAGTCTTCGACTGGGCCGTATCGAATAGCAAGGTCGATACTTTCACAGCGCAAGTCGACTGCTTTTTCTGAGCCATGGATGTGCACGACGATGTTTGGATAGAGCTGATTGAATCGAGCCAAACGAGGCATCAGCCAGCGCTCGGCAAATGCGCGGGTGGTGGAGAGCTGAATAGCATCGCCGTCTTTCGGAGCGCTGATTATCGAGAAGGCATGCGCGATCTGATCAAAGCCATCACGCAGGAACGGGTAAATCGTCCTCCCTACCGGAGTAAGCTCCACGTTCCGCCCCGTCCTTTCAAACAGCTTGTGCCCGATGCACGATTCGAGCTGACGAACCTGATGGCTCACAGCGGTAACGGTTACACAAAGCTCAGCTGCCGCAGCAGTGAAGCTTTGGTGCCGGGCCGCGGATTCAAATGCTCGTACCGAATTGAGGGGGGGTAATTTACGCATGGCTAGACTCCCGACGATCGAACGTCAATCAAACTGTCGATAGCCTAAACCTCTGGCGCTTGCCTGGCCTGTATTTCTATTGCTCATGTGAACGACAGACGACCGCGTAATGCACGTCAGCGGGCATCATCCCGTTGACTGCGGTGATGTCCTGAGGGCACGCAGATAACACAATGATCAAATCCATTTCAGCTCGCAGTGCCACGTATTGCCCCGGTTTACTCACAGGCTCAGCAAACTTAATTTGGCCATTGGCAGATAAGGGAACGTTCATGAAAAGGTTCAGTGGGCTAGGGGGGGCCTCTGCGACCAGACCGAGAGCATCCAGTGCGAGGAACAGATTCTCGTTGCAACTATCGTGATGGCCAACAACTCCGAGCTGCTGGTAGCGAGCGTGATCGCAGGCTGCAATCAAGGTGTCATGCACTCCAGGAGTGGTGTCTTCAACGATGGTGAGAATGGGACGACGATTGTTGGTGATCAGGGTGTCGCCAACTTGAGGGTTGACCTTCAGCCACGAAGCGCGGCAATGCTCCATCGACATCGCCTCGTGAAGGTCATTAGGGTTGAAAGCCCAAGTGTCGACGACCTGCTTACCGTGTGTATTGATCACCTTAATTATTTGCCCCTTTTCGAGCTTGATCGCTGTACCACGACGAGCAGGAAGGCACACGAGTTCATCGTGCTGGACTGCCGAGATTGCGTTCATTCTGATTCTCCTAATTCGTCAATGTGCCAACGATCCTGCACTGAGAAGCCTAGGAAATCACAGCGCAACACCTAAATACAATAATAAAACTTAGCCTCTGTATAAGAGGATTTTATAGGTGTAAGTAGGCGAGCTCGATAGCTTGCCTGTCCGCGTAAGTTCACTGATAACCATAAAACATCAGAGAAGTAGGGGGGTGTGAAGTCAAAGGAGGGGCGTATGGCCTCACTCTATAAATTAAATTTATAACTAACCTAAATTATATTATTGGATTTTAGTGTTGCCCCATGATCACCTGTACGTAAGCAATTCCAACTCGAGTGCGCGACGAAACGCTCGCGCTACATGCTGCAGTGCGCGGATTGGGATTGCTGTTGTGTAGGAAATTTTTGTTTGCTGAGGAATAGCGCATCGACCGCATGTGCAGAATCGAGGGACCGTACTTGCGAGGTTTACTCGTGAAAATCGAGCGCCTCGCTCCCACCCAAAAGCGTGGTGTCTAGCGCTTCATCGACTGGCTCAAACATGAGGTACTTGAGCAAAATCGTCACGCCCTTTGACGCCCGATTCAAAAATAACAATCACCGAGCCTGACTCGACGATTTGATTTCTTCTACGGAGCTGTTCTCGGCATTCGTACCGTACTGCTGAGCTGGACCATAAAAAACTGTGCGTCGACGGCTTTGTCGTAGGCGTAACACTCCCTCTTTGCACAGAATCAGAGTCTCGAAAAATGAATCTTTCACAATTGATTGGTTACGACCGTAATGGCACGGTCCGCGAACTGGACACCAACCTCGACAAGGGTACCCTGACGACTCGTGATGTAACATTCTCGGCGCTGGGCTTCAACGCTCCGGGCTGGATCGCGGCGTCCTCCATGTCGATTCTGTACTCGATCTCCGGTCACCACGCACCGCTGGCGATCCTTATTGCGTATTTCTTCCCAATGTTGGTCATGGCACTGTGCATGGTTGCGCTCACTCGGCAGGCGCCGTCGGCGGGCGGAATTTTCACGTTCGCCAGCCGATTTTTGCACCCCCACATAGGCAGTGTATTGGGCTGGGCGTACGCCGTGGCCTGCATGGCAGTGACACCGATGTGCGCGATCATCGGCACTGAATATATCCAGGCGCTATTCCCTTCGCTCACAGGCGCGCTGGCGGCTAAATGCATCGGCACAGCACTGGTGGTGGTGTTCTTGGGAATCTCCTGCAAAGGCGTCGGCCTGACTGCCAAAGTCGCGAGTGTGCTTTTGGTATTCGAGATTGCTGTCGTCGCCGGGCTGGGCGTGCTCGGGCTGGTGAATCCACAAGTGCCAGACCTTTCAGTGTTGTCGATGTATTCGCTGGAAGACGCGGGTGGTTGGTCGGTGATCGGTCCCGGCGTGTTGTTCGGGGTGTGGATGCTGGCCAACTTCGACTCGGCTATTAACTACATCGAAGAAGCGCGGATTCCTGTGCGCACGGTTCAGCGTTCACTGTTGCTGGTGCTGACAGCGGCTTTCGTGATCTACAGCCTAGCCGCGATTGGCTGGCAGTTCGCGGTGCCGGTAGAGAAGTTGGCAGCTATCGTCGAGGACGGCAATGGCGGCCCTATCGCTGCCGTAGCAAATGTTTATCTTCCGCCGTCTATGGCCTGGATTGCATTGTTCGTGGTTATTACGTCGGCGTGTGCCGGACTGCAGATATCCTCCAGTGCTGCCGCGCGGACGTTGTACCGCATGAGCGAGGAGGGTCGTTTACCTACCGCGTTGAGCTCGGTGAATGTGGCGAAGTCTCCATGGCTGGCCAACGTGATCGTCTCGCTGGTTGCCATCGGTTTATTGTGGTGGAAGCCACTGGACAAAATCGTCTGGTATTACGACGTGGTCACAATCACTTTGGTGATGTCTTACATGGCCGCGATTGCGGCGTTCATTGCGATGACCTGGAAACGGCAAGGCGGCTGGGTGTCGTTCTTTCTTAGTGTGCCGGCGGTGCTGGCGATACTGATGCTCGGTTACATCGGCTATACCGCTGGCGCCAACCCGGTTTCACCCGAGGATCAATACACCGCTTGGTATCTTGGAGCGCTGACGTTGGCCTCTGGGGTGTTTTTGATCCTGATTCAGGCGCGTCCTTTCCAGCGGCGATTCCCGGTCAAATCCTGAGTGCTGGAACCGGCTCGGCATCGTGGTTGTGATGCCGAGCCGGGGTGATCAGAGCGCGCGTTCGATGGCGCAGCAGATGTCTAGCAAGCGATCGTCTTTCCCGGTAATGCTGGAGAACAGGATGGAGGTCGGCAGGTCTGATTCATTGACGCCCGAAGGCATCGCGACGCCAGGCATGTCCAGCAGACTGCCGACCATGGTGATTGCCAGCGTGTCCAGATTGAGTTGAGCGAACAACGCGTCGTCAGCTTCCAGCGGTGCCAAGGCAGGCGCCACATGGAGTACCGTAGGCAGTACCAGAATGGAATCACCCAGTTCCTCGGCCATGTCTGCGATCAACTGCTGACGAACAACGCGTAGCTGAACTTCTTTTTCGACGGTTAGGTCCCGTGCCTTCAACAGGCGGGTTCTGATCTGGCGATCCATGCGCTCTGCATCAGGCCCTTCAACCACGGCAATTAATAGCTTCCAGGCCTCGATCGCCCCGAGCCAGCCCACCGACGAAATCAGCTCCCGAGCACGCTCGACGGCGCGCACCGGGCGCCTTTCTATTTGAGCTCCGCATTGGTGCAGGATGTCCATGACGCGCTCGAGATTGCGTGCTACTGCAGGTTGGAGTCGAGGGTCCTGCAAGACTTTGGTGTCGACGATGAAGCGAACTTCGCTCAGGTCGACAGCGCTGGCGGGAGAGTCTGAGAGGCCACGCATTGCATTGTCCAGCAACCTGCAATCTTCCACTGTTTGGGCGATGGGGCCGAGGCTGTCGAGAGTCACGGCCAGCGGATGGACACCGCTCATGTCATGGCGACTGGTGGATGTCTTAAAACCGACTAGCCCATTGAACGCGGCCGGCACACGAATTGACCCGGCTGTGTCCGTGGCCAGGGCCGCAGTCACAATCCCTCGCTGGACCGCGATGGCCGATCCCGATGATGAACCACCTGGCGCTCGAGGATCACAGTTCGCGAACAGTGCTGTGGGCGTACCATAGTACGGATTTAGCCCGAGTCCAGAGTAGGCAAATTCGCTGAGGTTAGTCTTGCCAATGAACACCACGCCAAGGGCTCGAAGTTTTTCTATTACAGCAGCGTCCCGTGTGGCTGGCGCGATTGCGCTTCGGGTGGTGGAACCTGCGGTGGTCACGGTGCCTTCGATGTCGAACAGATCCTTGATTGCCAGCGGCAACCCGTCGAGCGGACTCAAGGGTTGCCCATGCTGGCGTCGAACATCGGAGTCATGGGCCATTGCCAATGCCGATTCTTCGAGCAGCGAGATGAATACTGAGTCGGCCTCCCGCGCTTGGATAAAGGCGGCTTGCACCAACTGAGTCGCGCTGATGCTTCCGTCGTGCAGTTTTTTCAGGGTCTCTACGACCGTATCCATCCTGTTCTCAGAATTATTCATGGCAATGCACCAACTCACCCACCAGTTGTTGAATTGCCTCGAACGCTTCGGCAATCGAGACTTCGTGACGCGCGTCGTTAAACTCCTGAAAGTCGATGGTGATGACGTGGGTCTGTTCGACGCCAAGATAATGAGCGCATGTTTGAATATGCGTTTCCAGATGATTCATTTTTTCGCGGATGCCGCCCGCGCCGAAGCCGAATTCACCCCGTGAACTCAAAATTACCAAGGTTTTGCCGCTCATGATCGGCTCCAGCGGGAAGTCGCCGCGCGCCAGGTCGAATGTGAACGTCTTGCCGATTCGGATCACTTGATCGAACCAGGCTTTCAATGCGGCAGGCATTCCATAGTTGTACATGGGGCTACCAATGACAATCACATCGGCACGATCAATCTCATCGATCAACTCGTCGGACAGATGGATCCGTTCACGTTGCACGACGGTGAGATCTTCTTCTGGAGTGAAAACAGCGCCGATCCAGTCTTCGGTCATGAAGGGCGGAGGGTTGGCTCCGATATCGCGCACAATCACTTGGGCGTTCGGATCGGCCTCAATCCACGCATGGATAAATGCTCTGGATAGCTTTCGGCTTAGGGATCGTTCGCCCCGGGCGCTGGCATCGATGTGTAGAAGATGGGTCATGGCACATTCCTCAATGGACGGCAGGTACTTTCCCTACCGTAGAAGCGAAGTGGGCCATGACCCCGGGAGGTATCACATTCGATTTTTTTTTTGCATGAGTGCAATTTATCTCAAGTCACGGATCTGCTTATTAGGTCGCCCTGAAGAAAAAGATTTTCTCAACCCTGCTTGAGAATTACTCGATTTCGCTTAGTTTGCCCAGCCGCTTAAATACCTCTGTTCCCATCCGACATTGAGGTAACCCATGTCCACCCTACTACAGAACAACGTGCTCAACGCACTGACCGACGGCGCTGAGGTCGACCCGTTTCTGGGCAACGTCGTGGAGATAGCAATCGTCACGGCTGACCATAAACGTACCATGGACGGACTCCTTAAACTCGGTATCGGGCCTTGGCGCGTTTATACCTTCAGCCCTAAAAACACCGAGAATCAGACCTATCACGGACAGCCTGCGGAGTTTGTTCTTACGGTCTGTTTTGCCCAAAGCGGCAACATGGTGTGGGAATTGATGGAGCCGGTCTCGGGCCCAACCATCTTCGCCGACTTCCTGGAAAAGCATGGAGAGGGCATTCAGCACGTTGCCTATGACTGCAACAACATCCCGTTCGAGGATCGAATCGCTGAACTGGAGCGTCGTGGCTTCAAATGCGTGCAGTCTGGTTCCTGGTTGGGTCGTAACCACTTTGCTTTCTTTGGCACTGAAGCGGACACAACCACCGTTTTCGAAACCTATGCCTTCCCCGATGACTGGGTATACCCAGAGCCGGACGAGTGGTACCCCGCGCGCGGCTGATATCCATTTCCGGTGTGCCTGGCAGGCGCACCGGAATTGCCTCTGATGCTTCTGGAGATTTCACCATGAACAACGTGCGCATGGACAACATGAGCTGGATTGAATACGAAAGTCGGGTCAAGGCTGGTGCGGTTGTCTTTCTGCCCTGCGGCGCTACCGAGCAACATGGTCCGCATCTGCCACTTGGCACGGATGCTTTGCTGGCCAGCGCGATCAGTGAGGACGTTGCCCTTGCTATAAATGGCATCGTCGCTCCCGCGCTGTCCTACGGTTATAAATCGCAGCCCAAGTGTGGCGGCGGGCAGCATTTCTGCGGTACCACTAGTGTCGACGGGGCGACGCTGACGGCTATAGTTCGCGATGCCGTCAAAGAGTTTCATCGCCATGGCGTCAAACGATTGGTCTTGGTGATCGGCCATTACGAGAACCAGTGGTTCGTCACCGAAGGCATTGAGCTGGCGCTGCGCGACATTGGGTCCGACACCGGATTGGAAGTCATGCGCCTGGAGCACTGGGAGTTCGTCAACGCATCGACTCTGGCAACGATATTCCCCAATGGCTTCCCAGGTATTGCCCTTGAACATGCCGCCGTCATCGAAACCTCGATGATGCTGCACTATCACCCGGATATGGTGGCGCTGCATAAAATCCCGGAACACGGACCTGCAGAATTCCCCGTCTACGATATTTACCCGACGCGGATTGAGTGGGTTCCAGAAAGTGGTGTTCTGTCATCGGCTAAGGGCTCGACGGCTCAGAAGGGGAAGCTACTTGTAGATGATGTGGTGGAAGGGATTTCGAGAGCGGTTCGGTATGAGTTCTTACTGCCGGAGGCATCTTGAGAAATCGTTGTCCTCCGCGGCCAATGCGCGAGACATTAGCAAGAGGTTGAGATGCGTATACGTCAGCTTGAGTGCTTCAGAACTCTGATGATTCACGGCACAATGACCCGAGCGGCAGAGCTGCTCAGAGTATCTCAGCCGGCTATAAGCACCACTATCGCGACCCTGGAACACGAAACGGGTTTGTCATTATTTGTCCGAAAAGGGGGGCGACTGCACCCGACACCGGAAGCTCGCCTGTTTTTTGTCGAAACTGAGAGAGCATTGGAGGCGGTAGAAAGAACAACGCGCATCGCAAAGGAAATTCGGACGGGCAAACGAGGACATTTGGCTATCGCCGCTTATGCCAGTGTCTCCATTAACGTACTGCCGCGCTTGATCGCCAACTTCGCAAAAGAGCGTCCTGGCCTTCAGATAAAAATCATCACGCGCAATTCCCAGACGATACGCGAACTTATGTCCACGCAGCAATTTGATCTCGCCATTGCCGAACTGCCACTCGACTATCCGTCATCAAACATGGAGGTGATTTCATACGAATGCCAATGCATGATGCCGATGGATCATCCACTGTCCAAACTGGACGTCATTACACCCACCGACCTTGACGGTGTACCCTTTATATCGCTTTTTAAAGGTGACCCGATTTATCAGCAAATGGCCACTGCCTTTTCCGACTATGAGGCAGCTTGGAATGTAGTAGCTGAAACCGAGTTTTTCTCAACGGCCTGTGAGCTGGTGTGCTGCGGGATGGGGGTGGGCATCATCGACCCTGTCGTGAGCCTCCCGTTCACAAAGAATTTGGTGACGAAACCTTTCTTTCCGGCCATCAAGTACCAAATTGCGTTATTACTTCCAATCCAGGAAGAACCATCCCAGGTCGCTCTGGAGTTCATTACGGTGCTCAAGGAGATGCTCCGCGCGCCGTAACTTCCTTACCTTGAATGCTTACGAGTTTTCCATCGGATAGTGCTTGTAGGAATGCGTGCCTACAGCATTCACAAGTGCAGGATGACAGTTGCGTATGGACAATACCTTGGGGCAGATTGGAGCGATTAGTAACAGTGACCGAACGGCAGCTTTTGGCCAAAAGTGTGTAAAAAGCTTCACCAAATTGAAGTGTGCGAGTCTATGTTAAATCTGAAATTCATCGGTACGTCAGCACATGTGGGTTTCGAGTAGATGCGCGATTTCCAGTCCGTTTTTGAGTACCTGTCGCGCTCAAAAACGTTTTTACACAACCTCGGCCGGTTGTTGACCTTCGCCTGACGGTTGAACTGCCAGGCCTTTCCTAGACGATGAGCAAGTAAGTGCACGGTCAGCAGATAGTAGTAGCGCGTCGATTCAGCGTGCTGGTACACATGGTGATTTAGGAACCATGTGAGATGCTTTTTCTGCCAAGTCCATGGATTGTCGCGTTGCCAGCGTTCAGCGATTGCTGTTTGGATAGCCTTCGCCTGACGAAGATGGCGTTGGCGTGTGGCATGCGCTCCGGTCAGGAAGCCCGCTAGGAAAAGCTCCATATCGAATGCCCTGCTCATGCTCGACCACCAATGTAAGCCGACACTACGTCGATACGGCCGTGTCCGAGTTCATAGCTGATTTGCACTCGGGCCTCTTGATCGAGGCGTCGGTCGAGTTGCTGGCAATGGCCGCCATTGATAGGCGCGGGATGCTGGGTGATTTGCTCATAGCGTTCGCATGCAAAGGCCGCCCGTAATTCATGAAAGCCTTTGAGGTTGTGCATATGGAGGAGGTCTCGAATGGGACGGACGCTGCCCTGTATGAAATCCAGGTAGCTTTCGTGCGGGGCTAACAGGTTGTGGCTACCGTCAGGCGAGACCTTTTCGGCAAACCTCAGTGCGTCACGAATATGATCATTTACCGTAATCCAACGAGGTGCTGACGCGCCTGAACGGCCACCTTTGGTGCCATCCTGGATGTTGATCTTCCCGTATTGTTCGGACTCACGCTTCAGGCGCGGAAGGTCGGCCAAAATCGCCTCGCGTAAGCGCATACCGGTGGCTCGCGCTAACTGAGCGATGGCCGCGGCGCGTGCCTGCTGGTTTTCGCAAAGCACCTCTACGACCCGCTTCACCTGTTCGCGGTCTTGGCCTTGCGGCACAGAACGACGAACACTGGTGCGCCGCACTCCCAGCGCCTTGCTCGGACTCACGACTTTTACATACTGATCACCGCGAAGCGCGGCCAGGGTCCGGTTCACGCTGGACAATCGGTTTTGCGCAGTGGAGATGGCGAGTTCACCTTGTTCAACTTGCTGACGCAGATGTCCGGCGTAGTCCAGCAAGGTCTGCCAATTAATCTGCCGCGCATCGTTAAACCCCGGCCCTTCCTCCGACCGGCACCAGCGTACAAACGCCTGCCAGCGATCACTGTGCGCCTTGACCGTGCCGAAATGCCCGCTGCCAAATAGATCTTTCAGCGCTTGCGGCCCGGCATAACTCAATTGCCGACCATAGCCAAAATTGCGCCCGTCACGTTTACCTACCAGTGCCATGATCGAACTCCTCTCGAAGCCAAAACTATTGAAACCGTCCCCACGTCATCCCGCCAAGAATGTTCAGTGTTATCAGGGATCAAGGCCCCTGCGACCTGTGAGGGTTGTCCTCTAACGCAGGACTGGCGGCTCCTTACGACCGGGAGCTTGGGCATCTCATGATCTGGCCTCCTGAACACTTCCGAGGAAGTGGGCGGGTGGAGGCTGCACTGGCTGACGAGACCTGCGCCGCGAGATCCTGAGTCGGGTGAAGGCAGTGAAGCGATGACCGGGGCATACCTGACTGTCAGTCAGGTGCAGTCCATTCCGTGGGCTGCGGCACCATCATCTGCATCGCTGTTGCGGGTAACTTCGGTGTTTGTCACGCCAATTGTCACGAGGGGAAATGCCGCAAAGCCTTGTACGAGTTGGGCTGCAGCAGTGGTAGGAGCGCCCGTCTCTTTCCGGAAGAAAGAGACGGGCGCAGGTTGGCGCAAGGAAATGGCCAAGCGGATAGGTTGCTGCAGAGCAGCTATGAAAGGGAATGAATTGCCGCAGTGGGTACGCTGGTAAAAGTAGGCATCCATCACATCGCTGTGACTGTGCGAGCCGCCGGACGCTAATCGCACTTTGGGAGAACCACCACGGTGTGGCGTAGCCTTAAAGGTTCTGGCTACCTGGGTTGCTGTCAACGACAGCGCTTTGCCCGAACTTTTCTACGCCTGTGAAGAGTTCGGGTCAATGCTCGAATTTTTGGGAGTTCTGCGGCTGTGGATGAAATTATCCACTAATGGAAAACCGTGGTTTTCCACAGATAGTTGCGTTGGCTTTAGATTTTTTAAGTGAGGTCCATGCAAGCAGGGCGGCTTTGCAGCCCTGCTTGCATGGACCCGCGTGGACAAGCGGATCACTGAGATATGAGGACCGAGCGCTTACTCAGTGCGCCACGTTTTGCTTTTAGGCGAGTGACATTCGCACCCGTCTGATTGGCGAATTCGCGTGGGCTGACATGCTTCTGCTGATTAGCCTCAAGGTAGCGACTCCACCAGTTCATGATCAGCCTGCGCTCCTCGATGAACTCGGCCTTGTGGATGTAAGCGGCGCGGACGCTGTTGCGTTCCTTGTGGCTCATCTGCCGCTCGATGGCTGTATCCATCCACAAGCCTGACTCGATTAGTGCGCTGCAGGCCATGGAACGAAACCCATGCCCACAGATCTCGGATTTGGTGTCGTACCCCATCTTCCGAAGCGCGCTGTTCACCGTGTTTTCGGACATTGGTTTCCAAGATTTGGTATCGCCTGCGAACACCAAATCAAATTTGCCTGTGATTGCGTGGATCTGCTCGAGTAGGGCGATCGCTTGCGGCGATAAGGGTACAAGATGGATATCGCCTGCGATCTTCGTACCCCTTGTGGAAAAGGGTACGCCTTCCAACGCTGGTCGCGTGTCGGGTATTTCCCAGACGCAACGTTTGAGGTCGAACTCGCTCCAGCGCGCGAAGCGCAGCTCGCTGGAGCGTACAAACACGTGCAGCGACAGCAAGACCGTCAGCCGGGTAAGTGCGCGGCCTTTATAGGTGTCGATCCGTTCCTGCAATTCAGGCAAGCGCGATAAGGATAAGGCGGGGCGGTGGACGACCCGCGAGGCTTTGATCGAGCCTACGAGGTCGTAAGCAGGGTTTACGGTGATAAGCCGGAGGCGCTTTGCCTCGCGCATGATGCTCTGCAGGTAGTTTTGTACCCTTAAAGCAACGTCTATCGTTCCGCGCTTCTTGATCACGTCCAAGGGCCGCATAAGGTCGTGGGTGTCGAGGTCGACAATGGCGCGAGCGCCGATCAGCGGGAAGAGGTGAGTTTTGAGGCGACTCATCACTGTCTTGGAATAGTCCGGTGCCCACTTGGCTGACATTTCCGTGTGCCAGCCGAGGGCAACGCTTTCAAAGGTGCGGCCTTTGATCAGAGCGTCCGTCTTGGCTTGGTTCTTGGCTCCTATAGGGTCAATGCCATCCGCCAGCATTCGCTTGACCTCCAAGCGCTTGCGGCGCGCATCCGCGAGGCCAACGATGGGATAGTTGCCGAATGAGGTCAGTCCTTCCCGGCCATCAGGTTTGACGTATCTGAGACGCCAGCCTTTTCGGCCATTGAGTTGGACTAGAAGGTAAAGGCCGTCGCCGTCGAAAAGCTTGTAGGCGCGGTCTGTGGGCTTGGCCGAACGGCAAGCGGCGTCGGAGAGTGGAGCAGTAGTACGCGACATAAGGGTACTCCCTTTTATCGAACTGACCTTTATCCCAAACTCTACCCTTAAAATGGCTGGTATCCACCGGAATCCGACAGAACGCCAAAACGAAAAAACCCGCCAGAAGGCGGGTTTTTCGGGGGTTTCAGAGATTTTAAAAGCCTTCTCTGGAACCTTGTCTGGCTCCACGACCTGGACTCGAACCAGGGACCCAGTGATTAACAGTCACTTGCTCTACCAACTGAGCTATCGCGGAATGGCGCGTATCTTACTGATTCAAAAAGAGAAGTCAAGCATCGAATAACAATTGGCGCGAATCAGCGGGATGGGCGGTGGTTTGGTGGCGATTGACGGTTACCAGGATGGCCCCAGAGGTCTACCATGGCCACCCGGAAGTGGTGACACGCGCTGCCGGCCATTCGCCGAAAAGGTACGCGCCATGAATCATTTGACCCTCACACCTCGATACCACGGGGTGCGCCGATGAGCATCTCTCAGATCAGCCTGCCCAAAGGTGTCGGCCCCCACGCCGAAAAGTTGTTCGACGCCATCATCCAGGCCGGCACCGCTGAAGCATTGAACCGCGCTGGCGGCAAGGCCGAAGGCTTTGTCCTGGGCCTGGAAAGCACCAAAGCGATCAAGAGCCAGGTTGCGGAATCGCTGTATGTCGCCTACGACGACGCTGCCACCCAGCGTGCGACCGAGCTGGCTTAACCGCCGAAAGTAATCGTGGCAAGCATCAGCTTGGCGTAGAGCGCCGTGGCCCCCAATTGCACCAGCCACAGGGCCAGGCCGCCGAGAAACACACCGGCGGCCACTTGCATCACCAGGTTGTTGCCGCGTTTGGTCGGGACGCGGGGGGTGAAGTGATCCAGGTCATCCAGATCATCGCGGTCGGCGCGCAGGTCATCGTTTTTCATTTGAGTTCTCGGGAATGCTTCGTACACAAATCCTGTGGGAGCGGGCTTGCTCGCGAAAGCGGTGGGTCAGGTTGTACAAGTATTGAATGTACTGCCGTCTTCGCGAGCAAGCCCGCTCCCACATTTTGACTTGTGTGGAGTTTAGAGGGCTGCGTCGTTGCGTTGAGAATTATCTGAAGCAAATAAAAAAACGGGAAGCCACATGGCTTCCCGTTTTTCATTTCAAGGCGTAATCAGATGACCTGGACGATAGCGTCCGTCACAACCTTGATGTTGCTCTGGTTCAGCGCGGCCACGCAAATGCGGCCGGTGTCCAGGGCGTAGATGCCGAACTCGTTGCGCAGGCGGTGAACTTGCTCAACCGTCAGGCCGGAGTAGGAGAACATGCCGCACTGGCGACCGACGAAGCTGAAATCACGCTGAGGCGCTTTTTGTGCCAGCAGGTCGACCATCTGGGTGCGCATGCCACGAATGCGCAGGCGCATCTCGGCCAGCTCGGCTTCCCACTGGGCGCGCAGTTCCGGGCTGTTCAGTACTGCAGCGACAACGCTGGCACCGTGGGTCGGCGGGTTGGAGTAGTTGGTGCGGATCACACGTTTGACTTGCGACAACACGCGCGCGCTTTCTTCTTTCGATTCGCTGACGATCGACAGGGCCCCAACGCGCTCGCCGTACAGCGAGAACGACTTGGAGAACGAGCTGGAAGCGAAGAAAGTCAGGCCCGATTCAGCAAACAGGCGCACGGCGGCGGCGTCTTCGTCGATGCCATCGCCAAAGCCCTGGTAGGCCATGTCGAGGAACGGCACGTGGCCTTTGGCTTTAACGACTTCCAGGACGTTCTTCCAGTCCGCCGGGCTCAGGTCCACGCCGGTCGGGTTGTGGCAGCAGGCGTGCAGCACAATGATCGAGCCGTTTGGCAGCGCGTTCAGGTCTTCCAGCATGCCGGTACGGTTCACGTCGTGGGTCGCGGCGTCGTAGTAACGGTAGTTCTGCACCGGGAAACCGGCGGTTTCGAACAGGGCGCGGTGGTTTTCCCAGCTCGGGTCGCTGATCGCCACGACGGCGTTCGGCAACAGTTGCTTGAGGAAGTCGGCGCCGATTTTCAGTGCGCCAGTACCACCAACGGCCTGGGTGGTGATGACGCGGCCAGCGGCGATCAGCGGCGAGTCATTGCCGAACAGCAATTTCTGCACAGCCTGGTCGTAGGCAGCGATGCCGTCGATTGGCAGGTAGCCACGGGAAACGTGTTGAGCGGCGCGAATGGTTTCGGCTTCGACAACGGCGCGCAGGAGTGGAATTCGCCCCTCCTCGTTGCAGTAAACACCGACTCCCAGGTTGACTTTGTTGGTCCGGGTATCGGCGTTGAATGCTTCGTTGAGGCCCAGGATTGGATCGCGTGGTGCCATTTCGACAGCGGAGAACAGGCTCATTATTGCGGCGGCTCTGAATGGAGTGTGGAGGGACGTGTCGCGCTCCAGCCGAATGCACTAGAGCGGTGCACAAACGGGGAGCTAGTATAGAGGCCATCGGCGATGGCTGGCGACAGGCGAATCAACATTTCGGGTAAGTTTTTCCTATTATTTCTCGACCGGTAGTCGAATGGCGTCGGCAAAGGTTTTGCGCGATGTAGGACGTTTGCCTTGAAAGCGCTGGCAATCGGCTCCACATTGAGCACAATCCAGTTTTTTTCGGGCGACATCGGTCGTTTGCGGTCTTTCTCGTTCGTGCCGGTTTTACCGGCAAGAGTGATCCAGAGGTATTTCATGTCTGAATTCCAGCTAGTCACCCGTTTCGAGCCCGCCGGCGATCAGCCGGAAGCCATCCGACTGATGGTCGAGGGCATCGAGGCCGGGTTGGCGCACCAGACGCTGCTCGGTGTGACCGGCTCGGGCAAGACCTTCAGCATCGCCAACGTGATCGCCCAGGTGCAGCGTCCGACCCTGGTGCTGGCGCCGAACAAGACCCTGGCGGCGCAGTTATACGGGGAGTTCAAGGCGTTCTTCCCGAACAACGCGGTGGAATATTTCGTTTCCTACTACGACTACTACCAGCCGGAAGCCTACGTGCCGTCCTCGGACACCTTCATCGAGAAGGATGCGTCGATCAACGACCACATCGAGCAGATGCGTCTGTCGGCGACCAAGGCGTTGCTTGAGCGCAAGGACGCGATCATCGTCACCACGGTGTCCTGCATCTACGGTCTGGGCAGTCCGGAAACCTATTTGAAGATGGTGTTGCACGTGGATCGCGGTGACCGGCTCGATCAGCGCGAACTGCTGCGACGCCTGGCCGACCTGCAGTACACCCGCAACGACATGGATTTTGCCCGTGCGACCTTCCGTGTGCGCGGCGATGTGATCGATATCCACCCGGCGGAATCCGATTTCGAAGCGATCCGCATCGAATTGTTTGACGATGAAGTGGAAAGCCTGTCGGCGTTCGACCCGCTGACCGGCGAAGTGATTCGCAAACTGCCGCGCTTCACCTTCTACCCGAAGAGCCACTACGTAACGCCCCGGGAAACCCTGATGGGCGCGGTCGAAGGCATCAAGGTCGAGTTGCAGGAGCGTCTGGAATACCTGCGCTCCAACAACAAACTGGTGGAAGCCCAGCGTCTGGAGCAGCGCACCCGTTTCGACCTGGAGATGATCCTCGAACTGGGTTACTGCAACGGCATCGAAAACTACTCGCGCTATCTGTCCGGCCGCGAAGCCGGCGCGGCGCCACCGACGCTTTACGATTACCTGCCGGCCGATGCCTTGCTGGTGATCGACGAGTCCCACGTCAGCGTGCCGCAGGTCGGTGCGATGTACAAAGGCGACCGTTCGCGTAAAGAGACCCTGGTGGAATACGGTTTCCGCCTGCCGTCGGCGCTGGACAACCGGCCGATGCGTTTCGATGAGTGGGAACGCATCAGCCCACAGACGATTTTCGTCTCGGCGACCCCGGGCAACTACGAAGCCGAACACGCTGGCCGCGTCATTGACATGGTGGTGCGCCCGACCGGGCTGGTGGACCCACAAATCGAGATTCGCCCGGCACTGACCCAGGTCGACGACTTGCTGTCGGAAATCAGCAAGCGCGTCGCTCTGGAAGAGCGGGTGCTCGTCACCACGCTGACCAAGCGCATGGCCGAGGATTTGACCGATTACCTGGCCGACCACGGCGTGCGCGTGCGTTACCTGCACTCGGACATCGACACCGTGGAACGGGTCGAGATCATCCGCGATTTGCGCCTTGGCACCTTCGATGTGCTGGTGGGCATCAACCTGCTGCGCGAAGGCCTGGACATGCCGGAAGTCTCGCTGGTGGCGATCCTCGATGCCGACAAGGAAGGCTTCCTGCGTTCCGAGCGCTCGCTGATCCAGACCATCGGCCGGGCGGCGCGTAACCTCAACGGTCGGGCGATTCTGTATGCCGACCGGATCACCGGCTCCATGGAGCGCGCGATCGGCGAAACCGAGCGCCGTCGCGACAAGCAGATCGCCTTCAACCTGGCCAATGGCATCACCCCCAAAGGCGTGTTCAAGGACGTCGCCGACATCATGGAAGGCGCCACCGTACCCGGTTCACGTAGCAAGAAGCGCAAGGGCATGGCCAAGGCTGCCGAGGAAAACGCCCGGTACGAGGCCGAATTGCGCTCGCCGGGCGAGATCGCCAAGCGTATCAAGGCCCTGGAAGAGAAGATGTACCAACTCGCCCGCGACCTGGAATTCGAAGCGGCGGCGCAGATGCGCGACGAGATTGCCAAGTTGCGCGAAAGACTTCTGACGGTCTGACACAAATTCTGTAGGAGCTGCCGAAGGCTGCGATCTTTTGATCTTGTTTTGAAAGGAGCAATCTAAAGATCGCAGCCTTCGGCAGCTCCTACGGTAATTTGCGGTGAGTCAATGAGCCTCACCCGCCTTCAACCCTTCCGGCAATTTCCTGGTCAGCAACACCGCCACCATGCTGATCCCCAACGCAATCCCGACAAAGTGAAACGCATCGTTATAGGCCATGATCGACGCCTGTTGGTGGGCGATCTCGCTGAGTTTGCCCAGGGCTGCCGTTTCGTTACCCAGCCGGTCAGCCAGCGAGGCAATCCGTTCAGCCACCTGCGGATTGCCCGGCACGATGGATTCACGCAGGTAGTCAAAGTAAACCTTGGTCCGCGCATCCAGCAGGGTGGCGAGCAGGGCGATGCCGATGGCGCCGCCGAGGTTGCGCAGGATGTTGAACAGGCTCGAGGCCGACCCCGCGTCTTGCGGAAGAATGTACGCCGTGGCGATCAACGAAATGGTGACCATGATCAGCGGCTGCCCCAGGGCACGGATGATCTGGATCTGATTGAACTGCGGCCCGGCAAAGTCCGGGTTCAGCACGCCCGAAGAGAAGCTCGCCAGACCGAATAGCCCGAAGCCCAGGGTGCACAGCCATTTCGGCGAGACGTATTTCATCAACTTGGGCACCAGCGGGATCAGGAACAGCTGCGGCACGCCCATCCACATGATCACTTCACCGATCTGCAGGGCGTTGTAGTTCTGGATCTGCGCCAGATAAAGCGGCAACAGGTAGATCGAGCCGTACAGCCCGACCCCCATCCCGACACTGGAAATGCTCGATAAGCCAAAGTTGCGATTGCGCAGGATGCCGAGGTTGATCAGCGGATTGGGTTTGGAGGTCTGCACGATCACAAAACTGATCAGGCTGACCAGTGCGATGCTGCCCAGGGTTACGATCAGGCTCGATTCCAGCCAGTCCTTGCGATGGCCTTCTTCCAGGAACACCTGCAAGCAACCGAGCCCGACGCCGAGGGTGAGAATGCCGGCGTAGTCGGTGCTTTTGAGCAATTCCCAGTGGGCTTCTTTTTTCTCCAGGCCGTACATCAGGCCGGCGATCATGATCAGGCCGGGCGGGATGTTGATGTAGAAGATGTATTCCCAGCCCCAGTTTTCCGTCAGCCAGCCGCCGAGGGTCGGGCCGATGGAGGGCGCGAATGTGGCGGTCATGGCGAACATGGCCATGCCTTTGGCGCGGTGGTGTTCCGGGAGCTTGATCAGGGTCAGGGTGAACGCCAGCGGAATCAGCGCGCCACCGGTAAAGCCTTGCAGGGCGCGGAACACGATCATGCTTTCCAGGCTCCACGCCATGGAGCAGAGCAGGGATGCGACCAGGAACCCGAGGGACACCCACACCGCCAGGCGTCGCGCCGACAGCAACTGCACGAGCCAGGCGGTGAGCGGGATCATGATGATTTCCGCCACCAGGTACGAGGTGGAAATCCACGAACCTTCTTCCAGGGTCGCCGACAGTGCACCCTGGATGTCCTTGAGCGAGGAATTGGTGATCTGGATGTCCAGCACCGCCATGAACGCACCGAGCATCACGCTCATCACTGCAATCCAGTCCCGCCGGGTCGGTTCGCCGACCGGGCGGATCAGTTGATCACCGGCCATCGTCAGGGGCGTCTTTGTGGCTCACTTTGGGGGTGACTTCTTCAGGGGTGTCCTTGATGTTCACCTTGGCGGTGACCGACATGCCTGGGCGGATCTTGCCGCGCAGCGGATTGTCCGCGGCGAAGGTCAGTTTTACCGGAATCCGTTGGACGACTTTGGTGAAGTTGCCCGTGGCATTGTCCGGTGGCAACAGGCTGAACTGCGCACCCGAGGCGGCGAACAGGCTGTCGACCCGGGCTTTGATCGGGGTGTCGCTGTAGGCGTCGAAGGTCAGTTCGGCTTCCTGGCCGGGTTGCATGTGGCCAATCTGGGTTTCCTTGAAGTTGGCCTGAATCCAGATGTCTTCGTCCGGCACGATCGACAACAGGTAAGCGCCGGCCTGCACGTATTGGCCTTCGCGGGCTGCACGCTGGCCGATCAGGCCGCTGATGGGCGCGTGGATTTCGCTGCGGGTCAGGTTCAGTTCGGCCTGGGCCAGGTCGGTTCTGGCGTTGGCGATCTGCGCGTCGAGGCGTTTGATTTCCGCATTCAGGGCATTGACCTGCTGGCGCTGGCCTTGCGCGTCGGCCTGGGCCTTGGCCACTTGCGAGCGGGCGATGTGGTTGTCGGCGGAGAGGGTGGTCACCCGTTCTTCCGAAATAAAGCCTGGTTTGCGCAAGGTCTCGGCGCGGGTCAGGTCGATTTGCGAGCGACCCAGGCTGGCCTGGCTGGATGCGACTTGCGCTTCGCTGGCGGCAATCAGGCTGGCCTGCTGGGTCAGTTTACTCTGGGCTTGCAGGCGCTCGGCCTCGCGGGTGGCCAGGGCGGCATTGGCGCGGTCGACCGCGAGGCGGAAGTCGTCGCCTTCGAGTTTGACCAGCAACTGGCCTTTCTCGACATGCTGGTTGTCCTGCACCAGCACCTTATCGATACGCGCGCCCAATTGGCTCGACACGCGGGTGATCTCGCCCTGGACATAAGCGTTGTCGGTGCTTTCATAAAAGCGCCCCTTGAACAGCCAATGGGCAAACAGGCCCCCGGCAATCAACAGGACAATCAGCAGGAACGAGAAGAGGCGACGCTTGAGTTGGGCAGGCATGGGGCAAACTGTAGTCGAGAAATTGTAAGAGAAGTTATCAGCAGGCAAATCTGGCATACAGCCGATAAGCGGTAAATGCCATCGGCTGATATTCGGCCATTCACCTCCCTATACGGGCGTTACAGACGCAACCTTGGCTTAAATGCCCTGTTCACTGGAGCCGGGCGGGTGTCGCCTGTTACCATTCGCGCCTTGTTTGAACTTCGCTTTTATTCTTTTCGAGACATGCCATGACCACCGTCCGCACTCGCATCGCGCCATCGCCTACCGGGGATCCCCACGTAGGTACCGCCTACATCGCCTTGTTCAACTATTGCTTTGCCAAGCAACACGGCGGTGAGTTCATCCTGCGGATCGAAGACACTGACCAGTTGCGTTCGACCCGCGAGTCCGAACAGCAGATTTTCGACGCCTTGCGCTGGCTGGGCATCGACTGGAGCGAAGGCCCGGATGTCGGCGGCCCGCACGGTCCGTACCGTCAAAGCGAGCGCGGCGACATTTACCAGAAGTATTGCCAGCAGCTTGTAGAGCTCGGTCATGCTTTCCCGTGCTTCTGCACCGCCGAAGAGCTGGACCAGATGCGCGCCGAGCAGATGGCTCGCGGTGAAACCCCGCGTTACGACGGCCGCGCGCTGCTGCTGTCCAAGGAAGAAGTCGACCGTCGCCTGGCCGCTGGCGAGCCCCACGTTATCCGCATGAAAGTACCGAGCGAAGGCGTCTGCGTGGTGCCGGACATGCTGCGTGGCGACGTTGAAATCCCGTGGGACCGCATGGACATGCAAGTCCTGATGAAGACCGACGGCTTGCCGACGTACTTCCTGGCCAACGTGGTCGACGACCACCTGATGGGCATCACCCACGTATTGCGTGGCGAAGAGTGGCTGCCATCGGCACCGAAGCTGATCCTGCTGTACGAGTACTTCGGCTGGGAACAACCGGAGCTGTGCTACATGCCGCTGCTGCGTAACCCGGACAAGAGCAAGCTGTCCAAGCGCAAGAACCCGACCTCGGTGACCTTCTACGAGCGCATGGGCTTCATGCCTGAAGCGATGCTCAACTACCTGGGCCGCATGGGTTGGTCGATGCCGGACGAGCGCGAGAAGTTCTCGTTGCAGGAAATGGTCGACAACTTCGACCTCAAGCGTGTGTCCCTCGGCGGGCCGATCTTCGATATCGAGAAACTGTCGTGGCTCAACGGCCAGTGGCTGCGTGACCTGCCGGTGGAAGAGTTCGCCGCGCGCGTGCAGAAGTGGGCGTTCAATTCCGAATACATGATGAAGATCGCACCGCACGTGCAGGGCCGGGTCGAAACCTTCAGCCAGGTGGCACCGCTGGCCGGGTTCTTCTTTGCCGGTGGCGTGAACCCCGATGCCAAGCTGTTCGAATCCAAGAAACTGTCGGGCGATCAGGTTCGTCAGTTGATGCAGTTGATCCTGTGGAAGCTCGAAAGCCTGCGTCAGTGGGAGAAGGACAGCATCACCGCGACCATTCAGGCGGTGGTCGAGTCCCTGGAGCTGAAGCTGCGTGATGCCATGCCGCTGATGTTCGCTGCGATCACCGGCCAGGCCAGCTCTGTGTCGGTGCTCGATGCGATGGAAATCCTCGGGCCGGACCTGACCCGTTTCCGTCTGCGCCAGGCCATTGACCTGCTGGGCGGCGTGTCGAAGAAAGAAAACAAGGAATGGGAAAAGCTGCTGGGCGCCATCGCCTAAGCGCATTTGACCTTGTGCAGGAGCTGCCGAAGGCTGTGATCTTTTGATCTTGCTTTCTGGTTGCTCCGAAAAGATCGCAGGCTTCGCCAGCTCCTACGGGCCTGCGCTCTTTCCCCAAACCCCGGATTTCCGGGGGGAGGGCGGTAAGTGGTTGTTATGTCGGCAAAAAATTTTAAATTTTTTGAAAAATAAGTTTGACAGGCTTTCGATACGCCCTTAAGATTCGCCCCGTCCTCAGCGATGACATCAACGATGAGGGGCTATAGCTCAGCTGGGAGAGCGCTTGCATGGCATGCAAGAGGTCGACGGTTCGATCCCGTCTAGCTCCACCAATTTACACTTCGAGGCCTGGCCACACCGGCCTTGAAGCGATCAACACTCAGCGTTGATCAGTTGTATAGAAGGGTTTGCGTCCCCTTCGTCTAGTGGCCTAGGACACCGCCCTTTCACGGCGGTAACAGGGGTTCGAGTCCCCTAGGGGACGCCAGTTTTACAGAAGCGATGTTGCAAGATGTCGCTCCGCCGCGAGGCGAAAAATCCGGGGCTATAGCTCAGCTGGGAGAGCGCCTGCATGGCATGCAGGAGGTCAGCGGTTCGATCCCGCTTAGCTCCACCAATTTTACAGTTCAAGGTCTGGCCACACCGGCCTTGAATCGATCAGCACTCAGCACTGATCAGTTGTATAGAAGGGTTTGTGTCCCCTTCGTCTAGTGGCCTAGGACACCGCCCTTTCACGGCGGTAACAGGGGTTCGAGTCCCCTAGGGGACGCCACGATTACCCGCTCTGCGGGATTTTATAAGGGTCATTCAATTATTGAATGGCCCTTTTGTTTGTCTGGCGTTTGGCCAAATTCCTCCTTTTCCCAAAAAAACTGTTCTTCAGACCAGCGGTCACACCCATGACTTGCTAAAATTTATTATGAGAATAATATTTCAATCGTAATATTCGGAGGCAACGATGAACGATAAAAAAGCTCAAACCCGCGAGCGCATCCTCAAGGCTGCCAGCGCAGCGCTGATTCAGCGCGGCCCGGCCGAGCCAAGCGTGGGCGAAGTGATGGGCGCGGCGGGCCTGACGGTCGGCGGCTTCTACGCCCACTTCGAAAGCAAGGACGCGATGATGCTCGAGGCGTTCAGGCAATTGCTCGGTCACCGCCGTGACCTGATTGCCGACATGGACTCGGAGTTGACGGGTGAAGAGCGCCGGGCGCTGGTGGCGGCGTTTTATTTGTCGCGCAAGCACCGTGATTCCTCCGAATCGGCCTGTCCGATCCCGGCATCGGTCGGCGAACTGGGGCGGTTGCCGGAAGCGTTTCGTGTTGCGCTCAATGAGCATGTGGAGCTGATGGTCGCGCAGTTGGCGGCCAGCCCCGAAGAAACCGAAAAAGCCCTGGCCGACATGGCCTTGATGGTGGGTGGGCTGGCTCTGGCGCGAGCGCTGGGGCCGGGAGAGTTGTCCGATCGATTACTGCGCGCCGCCAAATCGGCAGTGCGCTGACCTGAAGGCTGCGGCCTGAGGAGAATGCGATGAGCGCGTTAAAGTGGGTTCGTGGCGTTAATGGCACCTTGGGCTGGTTTGCCCCGAAACTGGTCGCAAGCAAAATGCGACAGGCGTTCATGACGCCACGGGATCTGCCGCTGCGTGACTGGGAGCTGCCACTGTTGGCCAGGTCCGAGCGAATCACCCTGCGTTTCGGTCTCTCGGCCTTGCGCTGGGGCCAGGGCCCGGCAGTCTTGCTGATGCATGGTTGGGAAGGGCGGCCCACGCAGTTTGCCAGCCTCATCACCGCGCTGGTCGATGCCGGTTACTCGGTCGTGGCTCTCGATGGTCCGGCCCACGGTCGCTCGCCGGGCAGCGAAGCGAATGTGGTGCTGTTCGCCCGCGCCATGCTTGAAGCGGCCGCCGAACTGCCCCCCCTGCAAGCGGTCATCGGCCACTCCATGGGCGGCGCCAGTGCGATGCTCGCGGTCCAGTTGGGCTTGCGCACCGAAACCCTGGTCACCATTGCCGCTCCGGCGCGGATTCTCGGCGTGTTGCGTGGCTTTGCCCGCTATGTCGGGCTGCCACCGAAGGCCCGCTCGGCGTTCATTCGCCAGGTCGAGCAAGACGTTGGCATGCGAGCCGCGATGCTGGATGTCGCGCACTATCAACTCGACATGCCTGGCCTGATTGTCCACGCCGAAGACGACAACTTCGTCCTGGTGAAGGAATCCCAGCTGATTCACGAAGCCTGGTTCGACAGTCGCTTGTTGCGTTTGAAGGACGGTGGTCATCAGCGAGTGTTGGCTGACCCGCAGGTGATTGATGGCGTGTTATCACTGCTGGCCGGGCGCAGTCTGCAATCGCGCCAATCCGCCTGAGCTTCCGTTACACTGCCCCGGTCGAAATTATCTGACCAGGGAGTCGGGCATGGGCTGGGATCGGGAAACGCCGTTCATCATTGATCTGCAAGTGAGCGCCGAGGACATTGACGGGTTGGGGCATGCGAACAACGCGGTCTACGTGACCTGGCTCGAGCGCTGTGCCTGGCGCCACTCCCAGCGCCTTGGCCTGGACCTGGTCGAATACCGGCGGCTGGACCGGGCCATGGCGGTGGTGCGACACGAGATCGATTACCTGGCGGCAGCCTATGAGGACGATGAGTTGCAATTGGCGACCTGGATCGTCGATTGGGATCAGCGCCTGAAAATGACCCGGCACTTCCAGTTGATCCGCCCCAGCGACAACACCACGTTATTGCGCGCGCAGACCACGTTTGTCTGCATCGAACTGTCCACCGGCAAGCCCAAGCGCATGCCGACTGAATTCATCGAGGGCTATGGCCCGGCGATCCGGGCGCAGGAGTTGGTACAACCCTGACTTTCTGTGGGAGCGGCGGTGCGGCGGTCCGACTTGCTCGCTCCCACAATGGATCTGCGATGTTCTGCAGATTTTCTCTGAACCCAGTAAACTGCCGCACGTTTTTCCTCGAGTGTGTTTTTCATGCAAATTGCTTTGGCGCCCATGGAGGGGTTGGTCGACGACATCCTGCGCGATGTGCTGACCCGCGTGGGTGGTATTGACTGGTGCGTGACCGAGTTCATTCGGGTCAACGACCAGTTGCTCACACCTGCCTATTTCCACAAGTTCGGCCCGGAGTTGCTCAACGGTGCCCGGACGGCCTCCGGTGTGCCGCTGCGTGTGCAACTGCTCGGTTCCGACCCCGTGTGCCTGGCGGAAAATGCCGCGCTGGCCTGCGAGCTGGGTTCCGAAGTGATCGACCTGAACTTCGGTTGCCCGGCCAAGACCGTCAACAAATCCCGTGGTGGCGCGGTATTGCTCAAGGAGCCCGAGCTGCTCAACAAGATCGTCGAGCACGTCCGTCGTGCCGTCCCCGCGCACATTCCAGTCACCGCCAAGATGCGCCTGGGCTTCGACAGCCCGGACGGTTCGCTGGTATGTGCCACGGCCCTGGCCGAAGGCGGCGCCGAACACATCGTGGTGCATGCGCGGACCAAGGTCGACGGCTACAAGCCGCCAGCACACTGGGAATGGATTCCGCGGGTGCAGGACGTGGTCAAGGTGCCGGTGTTCGCCAACGGTGACATCTGGAGCGTCGAAGACTGGCGGCGCTGCCGCGAGATCAGCGGCGTGGAAGACATCATGCTCGGTCGCGGCCTGGTTTCGCGTCCGGATCTCGCCCGGCAGATCGCCGCGGCGCGGGCCGGTGAGGAGGTGGTCGAGATGACCTGGGCCGAGCTGCTGCCGCTGATCCAGGACTTCTGGCTGCAAGCCAAGGCGCAGATGACGCCACGCCAGTCGCCGGGTCGCCTGAAGCAATGGCTGGCGATGCTGACCCGCAATTATCCCGAGGCGGTGGAACTGTTCACCGTGCTGCGTCGTGAGACCGAGCTGGATAACGTCTCGCGTTTGCTGGGGCTGCCAGTGGCAGAGGCGGCCTGAAACTTTTTACAAAAAAAGCAGAAAATAATCTCTTGAAATGCAATCGGCGATCCCTATCTAAGGATTACGCGATGCCGAATTCGGGTCGCGGAGACAAAAAACCTTGCTGATTGTTTTCAGGAGATTTGCATCATGGCTACTACATTATCCCTGGCCCCACTGTTCCGTTCCTCGGTAGGTTTCGACCGTTTCAACGACCTGTTCGAGACCGCCCTGCGCAACGAACCAGGCAGCAGCTATCCACCCTATAACGTGGAGAAACATGGCGACGATCAATACCGCATCGTCATTGCCGCAGCCGGTTTCCAGGAAGAAGATCTGGAACTCGAAGTCGAGAAGGGTGTGCTGACCATCAGTGGCGGTAAACGCGACGCGAATGAAGACGTCACTTATCTGTATCAGGGCATTGCGCAACGTGCCTTCAAACTGTCATTCCGTCTGGCGGACCACATCGAGATCAAGGCTGCCGGCCTGAGCAACGGTCTGTTGAGCATCGACCTGCTGCGGGTGATTCCGGAAGAGGCGAAAGCCAAGCGCATCCCGATCAACGGCACGCAGAAGAAGGCTCTGCAACACTGAGTCAGAGCAAGAAGAAGGGCGCCATTGGCGCCCTTTTTTGTGCACGTCACTTCAGCAGTTTTTGAAACTCCTCCACCGGCAACGGCTGGCTGTGCAAGTACCCCTGATAGAAATGGCACTCCAGCCCCTGCAGGAACTCAAGCTGCTCCGCTGTTTCCACCCCTTCGGCAATTACCTTCAAATCCAGGCTGCGGGCCATGGCGACGATGGCGCGGATGATCTCGGCGTCGTTCGGGTCGCTGGTGGCGTCGCGGATAAACGACTTGTCGATTTTAAGGGTATCGACCGGCAAGCGCTTGAGGTAGGTCAGTGAGGAGTAGCCGGTGCCGAAGTCGTCCATGGCGAAGCTCACGCCGAGTTTTTTCAGGCGACGCATTTTGTTGATGGTGTCTTCCAGGTTCTGGATCACGATGCCTTCGGTGATTTCCAGCTTCAACAGGGAGCAGGGCAGGCCGTAGCTGGCCAGGCTTTGTTCAATTCGTTCAACGAAGTCGTTCTGGCGGAACTGGCGCGGGCTGATGTTCACGCACAGGCTGAATTTGTACGGATTCACCAGACCGTTGTCGATCAATTGCTTGAAGGCCTGGCAGGCTTCGTCGAGGATCCAGTTGCCGACTTCCAGAATCAGCCCGCTGTCTTCCAGCACCTTGATGAACTCGTTGGGTGACTGCGCGCCGAGCTCTGGATGACTCCAGCGCACCAGCGCCTCGGCACCGACGATGCGGTCGCCCCGGGCGTCGACCTGGGGTTGGTAATGCACGCGAAACTCGCCCCGGGAAAGCGCCAGGCGCAGGTCGGTTTCCATGCGCAGGCGTTCGCTCGCGGCCTTCTGCATGGTGTTGTGGTACATCTGCGCGGTATTGCGCCCCGAGTCCTTGGCGCGATAGAGCGCGATGTCGGCGCGCTTGAGCAGGTCGGTCGGAGTCGAGCCGTGATCGGGGATCAGGGCAATGCCGATGCTGGGCGTCACTTGCAGGCGCTGGCCGTCGAGGAACATCGGCTCGGACAGCAGCTCGCGGATGGTGTCGGCCACTTCGCGAACCTGATCGCTGACCTCGCTGCGCGAGCCTTCGAGGCCGCTGAGCAGGACCACGAATTCGTCACCGCCCAGGCGCGCAACGGTGTCCTCCATGCGCACGCTGGCCTCCAGGCGCGCGGTGATGATTTTCAGCACCGTATCGCCCACCGGGTGCCCGAGGGAGTCGTTGATGTGCTTGAAATGGTCGAGGTCGAGGAACATCAGTGCGCCGCGCAGGTTATGGCGTTTGAGCAGGGCGATCTGCTGGCTCAGGCGGTCCATCAGCAAGGCGCGGTTGGGCAGGTTGGTCAGTGGGTCGTGGTAGGCCAGGTGGCGGATCTGCGCTTCGGCGTTTTTCAACAGGCTGACGTCACGCGCGGTCAGCAGCAGGCAGGCGGTTTCGTTGAGGGTGATCGGTTCCACCGAGACTTCGACGGTGAGCAGTTCGCCGCGCTTGTTGCGCCCGAGCATTTCCTGGTGATGAACCCGGCCCTTGATCTGCAATTCGGCCAGTAGCGCCGAGCGTTGTTTTTCTTCGGCCCAGATCCCGACCTGATACACCGTGCGGCCCACCACTTCCTCGGCGCGGTAGCCGGTCAGGCGGCAGAAGCCGTCGTTGACCTCCAGATAGCGCCCGGTGTCGCGCTCGGTGATGGTGATGGCGTCGGGGCTGGAGTGGAAGGCCTTGGCGAATTTCTCTTCACTGGCCTTGAGCGCCGCTTCCGAGCGCTGTTGCTGGGTGATGTCGCGCAGCGTGGTGACGATGCAGGGCTGGTCGCCGACGCTGATCTGGCGGCTGGAAATCACGCAAGTCAGGGCCTGTCCGTCCTTGTGCTGGACCAGAATGGCCACGTTGTTCAGGCCTTGTTCGCGGATCACTTGTTCGATCCGTCGCAGGCTTTTCGCCGAAGCGTCCCACAGGCCGATTTCGTCGGCGCTGCGGCCGATCACATCGGCGGTGCTCCAGCCGAAGGTCTGGGTGAAGCTGGAGTTGATCTCAATGAACTGGCCGGAGTCCTGGCGGGTGACGCAGATCGGATCGGGGCTGACCTGGAACAGCGTGGCGAATTTTTCTTCGGAGGCCACCAGCCGTTGTTCACGCTCCACTTGGTCGGTGATGTCGAGCAATGTGCCGGCCATGCGCACCGGCACGCCGCTGTCATCACGGTAGAGGCGGGCACGGCTTTCCAGGTAGCGCGAACTGCCGTCGGGCAATTGCACGCGGTAGGTCAATTGATAGTTGCCGGCCGGGCCTTCACGCAGGCTACGGTAAGCGTCGCGCATGGTGTCGCGTTCTTCGCCGGGCACGCCTTCGAAGAACTCGTCGAAGGACTCGTGGAAAGGTTTGGCGTCCAGACCGTGCAGTTGGGCGGCCCGTGCCGATCCGTAGAGCATGCCGCTGGGAATGTGCCAGTCCCAGGTGCCCAGTTGCGCCGAGTCCAGGGCCAGGTCGAGGCGTTCCTGGCTGTCCTTGAGGGCTTGTTCGGCGACTTTGCGTTCGGTGGTGTCAAGGAAAGTGCTCAGTAGATAGGGCTGGCCTTCGAGCTCGACCTTTTGCGCACTGAGGATGCCGTCGTGGATCTGGCCATTGCTGGCGCGAAACTGCACTTCCATGCTGACCAGGTCGCCTTTGGCTTTGGTGGCCTTGACCAGTTCGTCCCGTTGCTCGGGGTGTACCCACAGGCCCAGCTCCAGGGTGGTGCGGCCGATTGCATTCTGTACCGGCCAGCCGAACAGGCTTTCGAAATACTGGTTGGCTTCGGTGATCAGGCCGTCTTCCTGGCGGGTCAGCAGGACCATGTTCGGGCACAGGTGGAACAGGGTGGCGAAGCGTTTTTCCGAGCTGCTCAACGCCTGTTCGCGCTGGCGCTGGTGGGTAATCTCGCGGATCACACCGATCATCCGTGGCCGGCCGTGCTTGTCGGGCAAGAGGCTGCCGCTGATTTCCAGCCAGTGCAGGCTGCCATCGGGCCAGCGGATGCGGTGGTGCATCATTTGCTCCAGCGGCGCGCCAGCGATGACCGCGTGGAACGCGCGAACGGTTTTCGCGCGATCTTCCGGGGGCAGCAGGTCGAGGTATTCCAGATCCGCTGGCAACGGTTTGCGGGGGTCGAAGCCAAACAACGCCTGCGTACCCCGGGACCAGCTGATCTGCCCGCGCTCGATATCCCAATACCAGGCACCCAGGCGCGCGCCGTTGAGCGCGGCCAACAGTTGCGAGGCACTTTCCCAGCTCTGTTCGGAGTTTTTCGGGTCAAGTGCCTGTATACGCGGCATAGGCGGAATACGATCAACAGATTTGGGCATTGGCAAGCCTTAGGCTGAATGGGCGTTTGGCACGGGAATTCGCGGCTCTATAGGAGTAGCACAACTTAGCCTTGAGTCCCTGGCGGATCGAGTTGAGCATCCAGCAGCGCCATGAAGGCCCGCGCGGCGTTCGACAGTGTCCTTTCCGTGTGCAGGATATAGCCTAGCTGGCGAGTGAGTTGTATGCCCGGCAAAGGTATGCGCGCCACCTGCTCATCGAGCATGGTGCGCGGCAAAACGCTCCAGGCCAGGCCGATCGAGACCATCATCTTGATGGTTTCCAGGTAATTGGTACTCATGGCGATGTTGGGCGTCAGGCCCTGGGCTTCAAACAGCCGCTGCACAATGTGGTGGGTGAAGGTGTTGCCGCCGGGGAAGACCGCCGGGTGTCGGGCGATGTCCGCCAGGCTGACCTTGCCGTTATTGAGCAACGAATGCTCCGGGGCAACCACGAAATCCAGCGGGTCGTCCCACACCGGGGTGGCCTGGACCAGTGCATGGGGTTCCGGTGCCAGGGTAATGACCGCCAGTTCGGCGCGGCCATGGAGAATTTCCTCGTAGGCCACTTCCGAATCGAGGAACTGAATATCCAGCGCCACCTGTGGGTAGCGTCGGGTGAACTCCCTTAATAAGGGCGGCAAACGGTGCAGGCCGATGTGGTGACTGGTGGCCAGGGTCAGACGGCCGGTCACTTCGCCCGTGAGGTTGGTCAGGGCACGGCGCGTATCATCGAGAACATTGAGAATCTGGTAGGCCCGCGGCAGCAGGGCGCGCCCGGCCTCGGTCAGGCTCACTTCACGCCCCAAACGATCGAACAGGCGCACCTTCAATTGCTGCTCCAGCCCGGCGATGCGTTTGCTGATCGCAGGCTGGGTCAGGTGCAGTCGTTCGCCGGCGCCGGAGAAGCTTCCGGTCTCGGCGATGGCAATAAAAGCATTGAGGTTGGCCAGGTCCATGGTTGTATTCCACTTGGTTATCCAAAGCATAAAAAATATGAATTTGAGTTATTTAATGTAACCCCATAGGATCAGCCTCACAAGCCAAAGGGTTATTGAGCACTTCAAGACCCGGGGCATAGAAACAAGCTGATGAGGAACCGTCTGATGGCCGGCAAAACGCTCTACGACAAGCTCTGGGATTCGCATTTGGTCAAGCAGCGCGACGATGGCTCCGCGCTGATCTACATCGATCGTCACATCATCCACGAAGTGACCTCGCCGCAAGCCTTCGAAGGCCTGCGTCTGGCCGGGCGCAAGCCATGGCGCATCGATGCCAACATCGCGACCCCGGACCACAACGTACCGACCACGCCGGAGCGCAAGGGCGGCATCGACGCCATCGTTGACCAGGTCTCGCGCCTGCAAGTCCAGACCCTCGACGACAACTGCGATGAATACGGCATCGTCGAGTTCAAGATGAACGACGTTCGCCAGGGCATCGTCCACGTCATCGGCCCGGAGCAGGGCGCGACCTTGCCGGGCATGACCGTGGTCTGCGGCGACTCCCACACCTCGACCCACGGCGCGTTCGGCGCCCTGGCTCACGGTATCGGCACCTCCGAGGTCGAGCATGTGCTCGCCACCCAGTGCCTGGTCGCCAAGAAAATGAAGAACATGCGGGTAGTGGTCGAAGGCCAATTGCCGTTCGGCGTGACCGCCAAGGACATCGTGCTCGCCGTGATCGGCAAGATCGGCACCGCCGGCGGTAACGGCCACGCCATCGAATTCGCCGGCAGCGCGATTCGCGACCTGTCCGTTGAAGGCCGCATGACCATCTGCAACATGTCCATCGAAGCCGGCGCTCGCGTAGGCCTGGTGGCTGCGGACGAAAAGACCGTGGCTTACGTCAAGGGCCGTCCATTTGCTCCGAAAGGCGCGGAATGGGAACTGGCCGTTGAAGCCTGGAAAGACTTGGTGTCCGATGCCGATGCGGTGTTCGACACCGTCGTTGAGCTCGATGCGACCCAGATCAAGCCGCAAGTCAGCTGGGGCACTTCGCCTGAGATGGTGTTGGCGGTGGACCAGAACGTGCCGGATCCTGCGAAGGAAATGGACCTGGTCAAGCGCGGTTCCATCGAGCGCGCCTTGAAGTACATGGGTTTGACCGCCAACCAGGCGATCACCGACATTCAGCTCGACCGCGTGTTCATCGGTTCGTGCACCAACTCGCGGATCGAAGACCTGCGTGCCGCGGCGGTGATCGCCAAGGGCCGCAAAGTGGCCTCGACCATCAAGCAGGCCATCGTCGTGCCGGGCTCGGGTCTGGTCAAAGCCCAGGCGGAGTCGGAAGGCCTGGACAAGATTTTCCTCGAAGCCGGTTTCGAATGGCGCGAGCCGGGTTGCTCGATGTGCCTGGCGATGAACCCGGACCGTTTGGAGTCCGGCGAGCATTGCGCCTCGACCTCCAACCGTAACTTCGAAGGCCGTCAGGGCGCCGGTGGTCGTACCCACCTCGTCAGCCCGGCCATGGCCGCGGCCGCCGCTGTGAACGGTCGTTTCATCGACGTCCGTGAATTGATCTAAAGGAGCGCAGCATGAAAGCTTTTACCCAGCACACTGGTCTTGTCGCGCCTTTGGATCGTGCCAACGTCGACACCGACCAGATCATCCCGAAGCAGTTCTTGAAGTCGATCAAGCGCACGGGCTTCGGCCCGAACCTGTTCGATGAATGGCGCTACCTGGATGTGGGCCAGCCTTACCAGGACAACTCCAAGCGTCCGCTGAACAAGGACTTCGTCCTCAACGCCGAACGTTACCAGGGCGCCAGCGTGTTGCTGGCCCGTGAGAACTTCGGTTGCGGCTCCAGCCGCGAGCACGCGCCGTGGGCGCTGGAAGAGTACGGTTTCCGCAGCATCATCGCGCCGAGCTATGCCGACATCTTCTTCAACAACAGCTTCAAGAACGGCTTGCTGCCGATCATCTTGAGCGATGCCGAAGTCGATGAACTGTTCCAGCAGGTCGAGGCCAATCCGGGCTACCAGTTGCAGGTCGACCTGCAAGCCCAGACCGTGACCCGCCCTGACGGCAAGGTGTTGAGCTTCGAAATCGATGCGTTCCGCAAACACTGCCTGCTCAACGGCCTGGACGATATCGGCCTGACCTTGCAGGACGGCGATGCGATTGCGACGTTTGAAGCCAGGCATCGTGCGAGCCAGCCTTGGTTGTTTCGCGACGCTTGATTTTGCGTAAGGCGTAATGACGCCATCGCGAGCAAGCTCGCTCCCACACTGGATTGCGGCGTTCACAAAACCTGTGGGAGCGGGCTTGCTCGCGAAGACGGTAGCTCAGACGACATAAGGCTAAACCCCAAAAAGGAAGTCCCCATGACCAGCACCGCCCAGCACAGCCAGGTAGTCCAGAAGCAATTCGGTGAACAGGCTTCGGCCTACCTGAGCAGCGCCGTACACGCTCAAGGCACCGAGTTCGCGCTGCTACAGGCCGAACTGGCGGGGCGGGGCGATGCCCGGGTCCTGGACCTTGGGTGTGGTGCCGGTCACGTGAGTTTTCACGTAGCCTCATTGGTGAAAGAAGTGGTGGCCTACGACCTGTCCCGGCAGATGCTCGACGTGGTGACCGCTGCCGCTGTCGACCGTGGCTTGAGCAACGTGACCACGGTCAATGGTGCCGCTGAGCGCCTGCCGTTTGCCGATGGCGAATTCGATTTCGTCTTCAGCCGCTATTCGGCGCACCATTGGAGTGATCTGGGCGTGGCCCTGCGTGAGGTGCGTCGAGTCCTGAAGTCGGGCGGCGTGGCGGCGTTCGTCGACGTGTTGTCACCGGGTAGCCCACTGTTCGACACTTACCTGCAAAGCGTCGAAGTGCTGCGCGACACCAGTCATGTGCGCGATTATTCCGCCGGCGAGTGGTTGCGTCAGGTCAGCGAGGCGGGGCTGCACACCCGCAGTACCACTCGTCAGCGCCTGCGCCTGGAGTACAACAGCTGGGTCGAGCGCATGCGCACGCCTGAAGTGATGCGCGCGGCGATCCGCGAGTTGCAGCAGTCGATGGGCAATGAAGTGCGCGAATATTTCGAGATTGAGGCCGATGGTTCGTTCAGTACCGATGTACTGGTGCTGATGGCTGAACGATAGAATTTTTCCGGGTGCGTCCATGGGCGCACCGACTGATGACATGAGGAAAGCATGAGCAAGCAGATTCTGATTCTCCCAGGTGACGGTATTGGCCCGGAAATCATGGCCGAAGCGGTCAAGGTGCTGGAATTGGCCAGCGACAAGTTCGCCCTGGGTTTCGAGCTCAGTCATGACGTGATCGGCGGCGCAGCCATCGACAAGCATGGCGTGCCCTTGGCCGACGAAACCCTGGAACGTGCCCGCGCGGCTGACGCCGTATTGCTGGGCGCCGTTGGCGGTCCGAAATGGGATGCGATCGAGCGTGACATCCGCCCTGAGCGCGGCCTGCTGAAGATCCGTGCGCAACTGGGCCTGTTCGGCAACCTGCGTCCGGCGATCCTGTACCCGCAACTGGCCGAGGCTTCCAGCCTGAAGCCGGAAATCGTTTCCGGGCTGGACATCCTGATCGTTCGCGAATTGACCGGCGGCATCTACTTCGGTGCGCCACGCGGTACCCGTACCCTGGAAAACGGCGAGCGTCAGTCCTATGACACCCTGCCGTACAGCGAAAGCGAAATCCGCCGCATCGCCCGTGTCGGTTTCGACATGGCCATGGTCCGTGGCAAGAAGCTGTGCTCGGTGGACAAGGCCAACGTACTGGCCTCCAGCCAACTGTGGCGTGAAGTGGTCGAACAAGTGGCCAAGGATTATCCTGAAGTCGAACTGAGCCACATGTACGTCGACAACGCCGCGATGCAGCTGGTGCGCGCACCGAAGCAGTTCGACGTGATCGTCACCGACAACATGTTTGGCGACATCCTGTCCGACCAGGCCTCGATGCTCACCGGTTCCATCGGCATGCTGCCGTCGGCGTCCCTGGACACCAACAACAAGGGCATGTACGAGCCGTGCCACGGTTCGGCGCCGGACATCGCGGGCAAGGGCATTGCCAACCCGTTGGCGACCATTTTGTCGGTGTCGATGATGTTGCGTTACAGCTTCAACCAGCAGGCCGCGGCCGATGCCATCGAGAAAGCCGTCAGCCTGGTGCTGGATCAGGGCTTGCGCACCGGTGACATCTGGTCGGCCGGTTGCACTAAAGTCGGTACGCAGGAAATGGGTGACGCAGTAGTCGCCGCGCTGCGGAATCTGTAATCTCTCGGGCCCGCTGCCAAATTCAAGACAAGGTAGCGGTCCACATTTCAAGAAGGTGTAGTTGCGATGAAACGTGTAGGTCTGATCGGTTGGCGCGGCATGGTCGGTTCCGTGCTCATGCAGCGGATGCTGGAAGAGCAGGATTTCGATCTTATCGAGCCGGTGTTTTTCACCACTTCCAATGTCGGTGGCCAAGGCCCGTCCGTGGGCAAGGACATTGCTCCGCTCAAGGACGCTTACAGCATTGAAGAGCTGAAAACCCTCGACGTGATTCTGACCTGCCAGGGTGGCGACTACACCAGCGAAGTCTTCCCCAAGCTGCGTGAAGCCGGCTGGCAGGGTTACTGGATCGATGCCGCTTCCAGCCTGCGCATGCAGGATGACGCGGTGATCGTTCTGGATCCGGTGAACCGCAAGGTCATCGACCAGCAGCTGGATGCGGGCACCAAGAACTACATCGGCGGCAACTGCACCGTCAGCCTGATGCTGATGGGCCTTGGTGGCCTGTTCGAGGCTGGCCTGGTGGAGTGGATGAGCGCCATGACCTATCAGGCGGCATCCGGTGCCGGCGCGCAGAACATGCGTGAACTGATCAAGCAAATGGGCGCGACCCACGCCGCTGTTGCCGATCAACTGGCCGATCCGGCCAGCGCGATCCTCGACATCGACCGTCGTGTGGCTGAAGCCATGCGCAGTGACGCGTACCCGACTGAAAACTTCGGTGTACCGCTGGCCGGCAGCCTGATCCCATGGATCGACAAGGAACTGCCGAACGGTCAGAGCCGCGAAGAGTGGAAGGCCCAGGCCGAGACCAACAAGATCCTCGGTCGCTTCAAGAGCCCGATCCCGGTCGATGGCATCTGCGTGCGCATCGGCGCCATGCGCTGCCACAGCCAGGCGCTGACCATCAAGTTGAACAAAGACGTACCGATCGCTGATATCGAAGGACTGATCAGCCAGCACAACCCTTGGGTCAAGCTGGTGCCGAACAGCCGCGAAACCAGCATTCAGGAGCTGAGCCCGAACAAGGTCACCGGCACCCTGAACATCCCGGTTGGCCGTCTGCGCAAGCTGAACATGGGTTCGCAATTTGTCGGCGCGTTCACCGTCGGCGACCAGTTGCTGTGGGGCGCGGCCGAACCGCTGCGCCGCATGCTGCGGATCCTGCTCGAGCGTTGATCGTTTGATGCAATGAAAGAACCCGCGCCTTGAAAGAGGTGCGGGTTTTTTTATTGGCCGTTAAAAGATCGCAGCCTTCGGCAGCTCCTACAGGTGCTCGCATTCCTTTGTAGGAGCTGCCGAAGGCTGCGATCTTTTGTTCTAAATTGCCGAACCGCCAACCACCCGGTAAAGTGCCGCTCCCCCCGTTTCGCCAGAGGTAAAACCCATGAGCCAGACCATTGATATTGCCGTGATCGGCGCCACCGGTACTGTCGGCGAAACACTCGTGCAGATTCTCGAAGAGCGCGATTTCCCGATCGGCACCCTGCACCTGTTGGCCAGCAGCGAATCGGCCGGCAGTTCGGTACCGTTTCGCGGCAAGAACGTGCGGGTACGGGAAGTCGATGAGTTCGACTTCAGCAAGGTGCAATTAGCATTCTTTGCCGCCGGCCCGGCGGTTTCGTTGAGTTTCGCTTCCCGCGCCAGCGATGCCGGTTGCTCGGTGATCGATCTCTCCGGTGCCTTGCCGGCCGAAAAGGCGCCGCAGGTCGTGCCAGAGGCCAACGCCCAGGTGTTGGCCGGTTTGAAAAAGCCCTTTCAGGTCAGCAGCCCAAGCCCGTCGGCCACCACGCTGGCAGTGGTGCTCGCGCCACTGATGGATTTGCTCGATTTGCAGCGCATCAGCCTGACCGCGAGCCTTGCGGTATCGGCCCAGGGCCGTGAAGCCGTGAGCGAGCTCGCCCGGCAGACCGCTGAACTGCTGAATGTGCGGCCGCTGGAGCCGAAATTCTTTGATCGGCAGATGGCCTTCAACCTGTTGGCCCAGGTCGGCAAGCCGGATGAGCAAGGTCATACGTTGCTGGAAAAACGCCTGGTACGTGAGCTGCGTCAGGTCATGGCGCGGCCTTCATTGAAGATTTCCGTCACTTGCATTCAAGCCCCGGTGTTTTTTGGCGATAGCTATAGCGTGACCCTGCAGTCCGCGAGTGAAATCGACCTGGGGAAAGTCAATGCGGCCCTGGAAGATGCGCCCGGCATCGAGCTGGTGGAAGCCGGTGATTACCCGACCCCGGTGGGCGATGCAGTAGGGCAGGATGTGGTCTACGTTGGTCGGGTTCGTCATGGTATTGACGACACGTCGGAACTTAATCTGTGGCTGACGTCAGATAACGTACGCAAAGGCGCGGCGCTCAACGCTGTGCAACTGGCCGAGTTGTTGATTAAAGACCTGCTGTAAAAGATACTTTGCAACAATTTGTCGAATGATTCCTCGCGAGCCTATGCTTGCCGGAGTACTGAAGGCAGAGCCACTCTGCGGGGCTTTGCCGGGCATCAATGAAATGATCGCGCGCGACGACCCTCGCCGTTGCGCGCAATGCCTTACGGCAGCGACTATCAATACCTTCTCGCTGGCCGAGGAATGTTCAAACTAAGGATGAGCTAATGGTTCAAGTTCGCAAACTGGTGTTAGCAATAGCGGCCGCCTCGGCGCTGTCCTCCGGTATGGCGCATGCCCTCGGGCTCGGGGAGTTGACCCTGAAATCGACGCTCAACCAGCCGTTGGTGGCAGAAATCGAGCTGCTCGATGTCAAGGATCTCACCGCTGCCGAAGTGGTGCCGAGCCTGGCTTCACCAGAGGATTTCGCCAAGGCCGGTGTCGACCGCCAGGCATTTCTCAACGACTTGACCTTCACCCCGGTGCTCAACGCCAGCGGCAAAAGCATCCTGCGCGTGACCTCCAGCAAGCCTCTGTCCGAACCCATGGTGAAGTTCCTGGTTCAGGTCATGTGGCCGAACGGCCGTTTGCTGCGCGACTACAGTGTGCTGCTCGATCCGTCCAAGTTCTCGCCGCAAACCGCTGAAGCGGCTGCGCAGCCGACGTCAACGGTTGCTGCGCCCGTCACCGGTGCGACCAAGCCGTCGCAATACACCACCACGCCGCGCGATACCCTGTGGGAAATCGCCGCGAAGGCGCGTAATGGCGGTTCGATCCAGCAAACCATGCTGGCCATCCAGGCGTTGAACCCGGATGCCTTTATCGACGGCAACATCAACCGCCTGAAAACCGGCCAGGTGCTGCGCATGCCGGACCAGGCACAGAGCACGGGCCTGCCGCAAGCCAAGGCCATTGCTGAAGTGGCCGCGCAGAACAAGGCCTGGCGCCAGGGCCGCCGCTATGTGGCGAAACCCGGGGCAGGGCAGCAACAGCTCGACGCTACCAATCGCGCTCGCACCGAGGGTGCTCCCGCGCAGTCGGCCACCGACAAGCTGAGCCTGGTGTCTGCAGAATCCGGCAAGAACCCTGGTAAAGGGGCGGCGGGAGATGCCAAGGCCCTCAGCAACAAGCTGGCGGTGACCCAGGAAAGCCTCGACACCAGTCGTCGTGATAACGCCGAACTGAAAAGCCGCATGGCCGACCTGCAAAGCCAGGTGGACAAGCTGCAACGCTTGATCGAGCTGAAGAACAATCAATTGGCCAAGTTGCAAACCGAGGGTGCTGCGACTGCACCAGCGGCTGCGACCGCGCCGGCAATGTCGGCCGAGCTGGCTGCCAACCCGGCCACGGCACCTGCTCCGGCTGAAACTGCACCGGTTGCGCCTGCGCCCGAGGCAACTCCGGCGCCGACCGAGAAGCCTGTCGAGGCGGCACCGGCGGCATCCGACGATCAGAAATTCAATGAATTGCTGACCAATCCGGTGCTGCTGGGCCTGGTCGGTGGCGGTGCGGTGATTCTGCTACTCCTGCTGCTGTTGCTGGCGCGTCGCCGCAAAGCCCAGCAAGAAGCTGAAAAACATCTGCGCATGGCCCGTGCCCTGGCCGAAGAACAGCCGTTCTCGGCCGATCTCGACTTGCCGGAAAGTAGCTTCGATGGCCTGGAAGTTCCACCGCCGAGCGTGAAGCTGGCGACTGCTCCGACGCCAGCTCCCACGCCCGCGCCGGTGGTTGCACCGGTGGTGATGACCACGCCGATCGCCGCGCCACTGGTGGCGCCGGCTGCCGAACGTTCCAGCGACGTGCTGGGCCAGGCTCAGTCGCACATCAATGCCGGTCGCCTGAACCAGGCTGCCGCGTTGCTGGAGGACGGTGTCAAGCAAGAGCCCAAGCGCAGCGACTTGCGCCTGAAGCTGATGGAAGTCTATGGCCAGCAAGGCGACCGCGATGCGTTCGTCGGCCAGGAGCGTCAGTTGGTGGCCAATGGCGACAACTTCGCCCAGGTTGAAAAGCTCAAAAACCGCTTCCCGGCCATGGTGCTGGTGGCTGCCGGTGGCATCGCTGCAGCCGCCGTTGCTGCGGAGCTGGACGCGCAATACGTCAAGGACCTGTTGCTTGATGAGCCGCAAGCACCGGCGTCAGAGCCAGAGCCAACACCGTTCGAAGATGACCTCGACAGCGCCTTCGACCTGAGCCTGGATGATCTGGACGCGATTACACCTGTGACGCCTGTGCCTGCACCGGAGCCTGAGGTGGCAGCACCAGCGGACCTGGACGAGTTCCCGCTGGACGACGATCTGAGTTTTGAGTCGGTGTTGCAGCAGCAGACTGAAATCAAGGAAAACCTCGACGATCTGTCGGACTTCGACCTCGACCTGGATCTCGGTGCGCAACCGTCGCCGGCGATGCTGGCAGAAGACGATTTCCTGCTGGATCTGGATGAGGGTGTGAAGGATTTTCCGGTTGCCGAAACCCCGGCTGTTCCTGAGGTCGCGCTGGATGACCTGGAATTGCCGGCCGATTTCGATCTGTCGCTGGCCGACGAACTGGACGAACTGGGCACGCCGGATGCGTTCGCGGCAGAGCTGGATGTTGTCAACGCCGAGCTTGAGAGCCTGTCCAGCAGCATCGGCGAGCCGACCTTTACCGAAGCGGATGCCGCACTGGATAGCGATGATGACTTCGACTTCCTCTCGGGCACTGACGAAGCCGCTACCAAGCTCGATCTGGCTCAGGCCTATATCGACATGGGCGACAGTGACGGTGCTCGCGACATCCTCAATGAGGTAGTAAGCGAAGGCAGTGCCGAGCAGAAGAGTGAAGCCGAGGAAATGCTTTCGCGCCTGGCTTGAGTGATCGGCAGGTTGTAAAAAAAGCGGCAGCCCATTGAGGCTGCCGTTTTTGTTTGACCGATGAGTTGATGTCGTTTGCTGTGGCGCCTTCGCGGGCAAGCCCCACAGGTTTTGTGAACGCCACAGAACCCTGTGGGAGCGGGCTTGCCCGCGAAGGCGCCGGAACAGTCAATGGAGATCCCTCTGGCATCCCCGCCCGGCGGCCTTATAATGCCCACCTTTGGTACATCATCAGGCTGTCCCTCCTTGGCAAATATAGATAACCCGGCCGCCGAAATGGCAGCCGACGGCTTTTTCCGGATCGCGCTGGGCGTCGAATACAAAGGCTCGCGCTACCGCGGCTGGCAACGCCAGGCGTCCGGGGTGCTTACCGTGCAGGAAACCCTCGAAAACGCCTTGTCCAAAGTCGCCGACTCACCCGTTTCGCTGATGTGCGCCGGGCGTACCGACGCCGGGGTGCATGCCTGCGGGCAGGTGGTGCATTTTGACACCCGGGTCGAGCGTTCGATGAAGGCCTGGACCATGGGCGCCAACATCAACCTGCCCCACGATGTCAGTGTCAGTTGGGCCAAGGTCATGCCGGCGCACTTCCATGCGCGGTTCAAGGCCATTGCCCGGCGTTATCGCTACGTGATCTACAACGATCAGATTCGCCCGGCGCACCTGAACGAAGAAGTGACCTGGAACCACCGTCCGCTGGACGTCGAACGCATGGCGGAGGCCGCCCAGTACCTGCTCGGCACCCATGATTTCAGTGCTTTTCGCGCCGGTCAGTGCCAGGCCAAGTCGCCGATCAAGGAGTTGCATCACCTGCGCGTCACCCGTCACGGCAAGATGATCGTGCTGGATATTCGCGCCAGCGCGTTCCTGCATCACATGGTGCGCAACATTGCCGGCGTGCTGATGACCATTGGCGCTGGAGAACGCCCCGTGGAGTGGATGAAAGAGGTGCTGGAGAGCCGGATTCGACGGACCGGTGGCGTGACCGCGCATCCATTCGGTTTGTATCTGGTGCAGGTCGAGTACCGTGACGAGTTCGAGTTGCCCGAGCGTTACATTGGTCCACACTTTCTGACCGGCTTCTCGGAACTTGGCGGCTGACGCCCTCGAATGCTTTTGTTACCATCCGGGACTTTCCCGGATTTGTCTTGGAGTTGTGTCGACATGTCAGCCGTTCGCAGCAAGATCTGTGGGATTACCCGCATAGAGGATGCGCTGGCAGCCGTCGAGGCCGGGGCGGACGCCATCGGATTCGTGTTCTACGCCAAAAGCCCCCGTGCGGTGACGTTCCAGCAGGCGCGCTCGATCATCAAGGCGCTACCGCCGTTCGTGACCACCGTGGGCTTGTTCGTCAATGCAAGCCGGTGCGAATTGGGCGAGCTGCTCGATGCGGTGCCCCTGGACCTGCTGCAATTTCACGGCGATGAAAGCGTGGCCGAGTGCGAAGGCTGGCACCGCCCGTACATCAAGGCGCTGCGGGTCAAGGCGGGTGATGACATCGCCGCGGCCTGCGATGCTTATGCCAGTGCCAGCGGAATTCTGCTCGACACCTATGTCGAAGGCGTTCCCGGAGGAACCGGCGAGGCATTTGACTGGTCATTGATACCGCAAGGCTTGAGCAAGCCGATCATTCTGGCGGGTGGTCTGACGCCGGATAACGTCGCCGAAGCGATTGCGCGCGTGCGGCCTTATGCCGTGGATGTCAGCGGCGGGGTAGAGGCGAGCAAGGGCATCAAGGATCACGCAAAGATCCAGGCATTTATCAAAGCGGTACGCGGTAGCACCTGTTGATGTGACGGCTGGCAGACTGCCGCCGTCCACTGCACTGTACAAAGCGGATGCACTGCACACAGCAGGCAGATCCGAGGGTTTTTGGTTGCACGCAGGTCATGTTTCGCGCTGACCGTGGCAGTCCATCGACCCTCTTCGCACACATGAATTTAGCGCTAGGGCATACACGGGGCCGCGAACCAGAGCGTTCGGGCCGCCGGTACTGGAGAAAGAAAGCATGAGCAACTGGTTAGTAGACAAACTGATCCCTTCGATCATGCGTTCCGAGGTCAAGAAGAGCTCGGTGCCTGAAGGTCTTTGGCACAAATGCCCGTCTTGCGAGGCTGTGCTGTATCGTCCGGAGCTGGAAAAGACCCTGGACGTTTGCCCCAAGTGCAACCATCACATGCGTATCGGCGCCCGTGCCCGTATCGACATCTTCCTCGATGTTGAAGGCCGTGCCGAGCTGGGTGCGGACCTTGAGCCGGTTGACCGTCTGAAATTCCGCGACGGCAAGAAATACAAGGACCGCCTGACCGCTGCACAAAAGCAGACCGGCGAAAAAGATGCGCTGGTTTCCATGAGCGGTACTTTGCTGGGCATGCCGGTGGTGGTTTCGGCGTTCGAGTTTTCCTTCATGGGCGGTTCGATGGGCGCCATCGTCGGCGAGCGTTTCGTGCGCGCCGCCAACTACGCCCTGGAAAAACGTTGCCCGATGATCTGCTTCGCCGCTTCCGGCGGTGCGCGGATGCAGGAAGCGCTGATTTCCCTGATGCAGATGGCCAAGACCTCCGCGGTGCTGGCTCGTCTTCGCGAAGAAGGCATCCCGTTCATCTCCGTGTTGACCGATCCGGTCTACGGCGGCGTTTCCGCCAGTCTGGCGATGCTGGGCGACGTGATTGTCGGCGAGCCGAAGGCATTGATCGGTTTTGCCGGTCCGCGCGTGATCGAGCAGACCGTGCGTGAAAAACTGCCGGAAGGCTTCCAGCGCAGCGAGTTCCTGCTGGAGCACGGCGCCATCGACATGATCATCGACCGTCAGGAACTGCGTCCGCGCCTGGGCAACCTGCTGGCGCAAATGATGGGCCTGCCGACGCCGAAGTTCGTGGCTACACCCATCGAGCCGATCGTGGTTCCACCGGTACCTGCCAACCTATGACCCAACGTACCCTTGGCGAATGGCTCGCCTACCTTGAACAGTTGCACCCTTCGGCCATCGACATGGGCCTGGAGCGGTCGCAGCAGGTAGCGTCCCGCATGGGATTGGGCAAGCCGGCGCCTCGGGTGATCACGGTCACCGGGACCAACGGCAAGGGTTCCACCTGTGCGTTCGTGGCGTCCTTGCTGCGGGCCCAGGGCTTGAAAGTGGGGGTCTACAACTCCCCGCACCTGCTGCGGTACAACGAGCGGGTAACGGTCAATGGCATCGAAGCCACGGACACCGAGCTGTGCGAAGCCTTTGCCGCGGTAGAGGCCGGGCGCGGCGACACTTCCCTGACCTACTTCGAAATGGGCACCCTGGCGGCATTCTGGCTATTCCAACGCTCCGGGCTCGATGCAGTGGTGCTGGAAGTCGGACTGGGCGGTCGTCTGGACACGGTCAACGTGGTGGATGCCGACATGGCGCTGGTCACCAGTATCGGCGTCGATCATGCGGATTACCTGGGTGATACCCGGGAGTCCGTGGCCTTCGAGAAGGCCGGTATTTTCCGTCAGGGCGCGCCTGCGCTCTGCGGCGATCTGAATCCTCCACAACCTCTGCTGGACAAGGCGCGCGAGCTCAATTGCCCGTTTTTCCTGCGGGGGCGCGATTTTGACCTCGGTGTGACCGATCACAACTGGCAGTGGCGCGGTGTCGATGGGCAAGGGCGCGCGGTTGAACTGCGCGACCTGCCACTGCTCGATCTGCCGATGGAAAACGCTGCGCTGGCGTTGCAGGCGTTCCTGCTGCTCGGCTTGCCTTGGGTGGATGCGCAGATTATCGAGGCGCTGCGGGCAACGAAGGTGGTCGGTCGTCTGGATCGCCGTGAGTTCGAGTGGCAAGGCAAGCGCTTGAATCTATTGCTGGATGTGGGGCATAACCCCCATGCGGCGGAGTATCTGGCTCGTCGCCTGGCCAGTCGCCCGCCGGTCGGCAAGCGTCTGGCGGTGTTCGGGCTGCTGGCGGACAAAGACCTGGGTGGTGTTGTCGGCGAATTGAGTGCTAGTGTCCAGCACTGGGCCGTTGCACCGCTGGATTCGCCTCGGGCGCGTCCGGTTGCGGATCTGCACGCCGCGCTGCAAGGTCTTGGTGCGTCGGTCACGTCATACGGCAGCGTCGCGGCCGCCCTGGAAGGGCAGTGCGCGCAGGCCACGAACGACGACGAAATCCTGTTGTTCGGATCATTTTATTGTGTCGCCGAGGCCCTTGAATGGCTGGCCCGGCGCTCCACGGAGGAAGCGGCAAATGGCATTGCTGGATAAGGCATACAAACAGCGCATGGTTGGCGCCCTGGTGTTGGTCGCGCTGGCGGTGATTTTTCTGCCGATGCTGTTTTCCCGCCAGGACGAACAACGCCAGGTGACGGTCGAAGCGCCTGCGGCTCCGCAGGCGCCGGCGATGCCCCAGGTGCAGGTCGAGCCCGTGGTGGTGCCTGAGCCGCAATCTTTACCTCAGGAGCCCGTGCCGAGCGATGACGAAATCGCCCAGCAGGAATCGGCGGTGCCAGCTGTTCCGGTCGCTCCAGCGCCAGCAGCGCCAGCAGCGCCAGCAGCGCCAGCAGCGCCAGCAGCCAAGCCGGCTGTGCCCGCGCCGGTCCCGGCATTGGCGGCCAAGCCTGCAACAGCGCCGGCCCAGCCGATCACCGCGGCACCGGGCAAGCCGGACACCACGCAAAGCCGTATCGATGCCAATGGCTTGTCCGTCAGTTGGTCGGTGCAACTGGCCAGCCTGTCGAACCGTGAAAGCGCAGAGAAACTTCAGAAAACCCTGCGCAGCCAGGGCTACAACGCCTACATCCGTACCGCCGACGGCAAAAACCGGGTGTTTGTCGGGCCGTTGATCGAACGCGCTGAAGCCGATCGGCTGCGTGACTTGCTGAACCGCCAGCAGAACCTCAAGGGGTTTGTGGTGCGCTTTCAGCCGGAACGTGGCTAAAACTATCGCCTCGATATGAAATGCACTGACAATCGCAGCTTACCGATAAGCATGGGCTCTGCTAAAATGCGCCGCCTTATCCGTCTGTAGGCTGCACTGTGCCATTTACCTGGGTTGACTGGGCGATCGTAGCAATCGTCGCCATCTCCGCATTGATCAGTCTGAGCCGCGGCTTCGTCAAAGAAGCTCTGTCGCTGCTGACCTGGATCATCGCAGGAGTCGTAGCCTGGATGTTCGGTGGCTCACTGTCCGAGTACCTCGGCGGGTACATTCAAACGCCATCGGCACGTATAATCACGGGCTGTGCCATCATGTTTGTCGCCACTTTAATCGTAGGCGCAATGATCAATTATCTTATCGGCGAACTGGTTCGCGTCACCGGGCTCTCCGGGACCGACCGATTCCTCGGCATGGCCTTCGGCGCCGCGCGTGGCGGGTTGCTGGTGGTCATCGCCGTCGGGCTGTTGAGCCTGGGGCCGGTACAGCAGGACGGGTGGTGGAAAGAGTCACAGCTCGTGCCAAAATTTCTATTGGTTGCAGACTGGTCCAAAAACCTGATCCTCGGGTGGAGCAGTCAGTGGCTTGCCAGCGGAATCAGCGTACCCGCTGATATTCCGTTCAAGGAGCAACTCTTGCCGACGGCCAAAACGCCTCAGTGAGTAGTGCTCAGTTCAGATCCATTAAGTAGGGGTTGCGTCGCATGTGTGGCATCGTCGGTATCGTCGGTAAGTCGAACGTCAATCAGGCGCTGTATGACGCGCTAACCGTCCTCCAGCACCGCGGCCAGGACGCTGCCGGTATCGTGACCAGCCATGATGGCCGGTTATTCCTGCGCAAGGACAACGGCCTGGTGCGTGACGTGTTCCAGCAACGTCACATGCAGCGCCTGGTCGGTCACATGGGCATTGGCCATGTGCGTTATCCAACCGCGGGCAGCTCGACTTCGGCTGAAGCTCAACCGTTTTACGTCAACTCGCCTTACGGCATCACCCTGGCGCACAACGGTAACCTGACCAACGTTGAACAACTGGCCAAGGAGATTTACGAATCTGACCTGCGCCACGTCAACACCAGTTCCGATTCGGAAGTGCTGCTCAACGTGTTCGCGCACGAACTGGCCCAGCGCGGCAAGTTGCAGCCGACCGAAGAGGACGTATTCGCCGCCGTCACCGACGTGCACAACCGTTGCGTCGGTGGTTATGCCGTTGTAGCGATGATCACCGGCTACGGCATCGTCGGCTTCCGCGACCCGCACGGCATCCGCCCGATCGTGTTCGGCCAGCGTCACACCGACGAAGGCGTCGAGTACATGATCGCCTCGGAAAGCGTTTCCCTGGACGTGCTGGGCTTCACCCTGATTCGCGACCTGGCACCGGGCGAAGCGGTCTACATCACTGAAGAGGGCAAGCTGTACACCCGTCAGTGCGCGACCAACCCGTCCCTGACGCCGTGCATCTTCGAGCACGTCTACCTGGCACGTCCGGACTCGATCATCGACGGCGTATCGGTCTACAAGGCCCGCCTGCGCATGGGTGAGAAACTGGCCGAGAAGATCCAGCGCGAGCGTCCGGATCACGACATCGACGTGGTCATCCCGATTCCGGACACCAGCCGCACCGCCGCGCTGGAGCTGGCGAACCACCTGGGCGTGAAGTTCCGCGAAGGCTTTGTGAAGAACCGCTACATCGGCCGGACCTTCATCATGCCGGGCCAGGCCGCACGGAAAAAATCCGTACGCCAGAAGCTCAACGCCATCGAGCTGGAATTCCGCGGCAAGAACGTGATGCTGGTGGATGACTCCATCGTTCGCGGCACCACGTGCAAGCAGATCATCCAGATGGCCCGCGAAGCTGGCGCCAAGAACGTCTACTTCTGCTCCGCGGCACCAGCGGTTCGCTACCCGAACGTCTACGGCATCGACATGCCGAGCGCTCACGAGCTGATCGCCCACAACCGTACGACCCAGGACGTGGCTGACCTGATTGGCGCTGATTGGCTGATCTATCAGGACCTGCCTGACTTGATCGAAGCGGTCGGTGGCGGCAAGATCAAGATCGACAAGTTCGATTGCGCGGTGTTCGACGGCCAGTACGTCACCGGCGACGTCGACGAGGCTTACCTGAACAAGATCGAGCAGGCACGCAACGATGCCTCCAAGGTCAAGACGCAGGCAGTCAGTGCGATCATCGATCTGTACAACAACTGAGTTTCTACCGGCCCTGAGGGGCCGGTTTTGTATCTGGCAAAAAATACTTTCATCTATCAAGAGCAGGGCAAGGAGTGACAGCATGAGTCAGGAATGGGATGCCGGTCGGCTGGACAGCGACCTCGAAGGTGTAGCGTTCGATACCCTGGCCGTACGCGCCGGTCAGCACCGCACGCCGGAAGGCGAACACGGTGATCCGATGTTCTTCACTTCCAGCTACGTGTTCCGTACCGCTGCCGACGCCGCTGCGCGTTTCGCTGGCGAAGTGCCGGGCAACGTTTATTCGCGTTATACCAACCCGACCGTACGCGCCTTCGAAGAGCGCATTGCCGCGCTGGAAAGCGCCGAGCAGGCCGTGGCCACCGCCACCGGTATGGCCGCGATCATGGCCGTGGTGATGAGCCTGTGCAGCGCTGGTGATCATGTACTGGTGTCGCGCAGCGTATTCGGCTCGACCATCAGCCTGTTCGAGAAGTACTTCAAGCGTTTCGGTATCGAAGTCGATTACGTGGCCCTGGCGGACTTGTCCGGTTGGGATGCGGCGATCAAGGCCAATACCAAATTGCTGTTCGTCGAGTCGCCGTCCAATCCGCTGGCCGAATTGGTCGACATCGCCGAGCTGTCGAAAATCGCCCACGCCAAAGGCGCGATGCTGGTAGTCGACAATTGCTTCTGCACTCCGGCGTTGCAGCAGCCGCTGAAAATGGGCGCGGACATCGTCGTGCACTCGGCCACCAAGTTCATCGATGGCCAAGGCCGTTGCATGGGGGGCGTGGTTGCCGGTCGCAGCGATCAGATGAAAGAAGTGGTGGGCTTCCTGCGTACCGCCGGGCCGACCCTGAGCCCGTTCAACGCCTGGATCTTCCTCAAGGGCCTGGAAACCCTGAACCTGCGGATGAAGGCGCATTGCGCCAACGCCCAGCAACTGGCCGAGTGGCTGGAGCAGCAGGACGGCATCGAGAAAGTCCATTACGCCGGCCTCAAAAGCCATCCGCAGCACGAACTGGCGCTGCGCCAGCAGAAGGGTTTCGGTGCGGTCGTCAGTTTTGAAGTGAAGGGCGGCAAAGAGGGCGCCTGGCGCTTTATCGATGCCACGCGCCTGATTTCGATCACCGCCAACCTGGGTGACAGCAAAACCACCATCACCCATCCGAGCACCACTTCCCATGGTCGCCTGGCGCCTCAGGAGCGTGAAGCGGCGGGCATTCGTGACAGCCTGATCCGCGTTGCGGTCGGCCTGGAAGACGTGGCGGACCTGCAAGCCGATCTGGCGCGCGGCCTGGCTGCGTTGTGATCGAGTTGTCTACACCGACCACTGGCTCAAATGGCCGCGTAGCGCTGGTGACCGGAGCTGCGCGGGGTATTGGCCTGGGGATCTCGGCCTGGCTGATCAGCGAAGGCTGGCAAGTCGTGCTGACGGACCTGGACCGCGAGCGCGGTTCGAAAGTGGCGAAAGTGCTGGGCGACAACGCCTGGTTCATCGCCATGGATGTCTCGAATGAAGGGCAAGTCGCGCTGGGCGTGGCCGAGGTGCTCGGCCAGTTCGGGCGACTGGATGCGCTGGTATGCAACGCGGCGGTTGCCGATCCGCACAACATCACCCTGGAAAGCCTCGATCTGTCTCACTGGAATCGGGTGTTGGCGGTGAACCTCAGTGGGCCGATGTTGCTGGCCAAGCACTGTGCGCCGTACCTGCGCGCTCACAGCGGCGCCATCGTCAATCTGGCTTCGACCCGCGCCGGACAGTCGGAACCCGACACAGAGGCCTATGCGGCGAGCAAGGGCGGTCTGTTGGCCCTGACGCATGCGTTGGCCATCAGCCTTGGTCCGGAGATCCGGGTCAATGCGGTCAGCCCTGGCTGGATCGACGCGCGCGATCCTTCGGTACGGCGTGCCGAACCGTTGAGCGAAGCCGATCATGCCCAGCATCCGGCGGGCAGGGTGGGCACGGTTGAGGATGTGGCGGCGATGGTGGCCTGGTTGTTGTCGAGAAACGCCGGGTTTGTCACCGGCCAGGAATTCGTGGTCGATGGCGGCATGACCAAGAAGATGATTTACAGCGAGTGATACTGGCGTTGATGTATCGCCCTCATCGCGAGCAGGCTCCGGGCGGCGTTCCGACGATAGCGGACTGATGGTTGCCGACATTGGCCGGAATGAAATGATTTTGTCTTTTTCAGAAAAACTTCAATCCTGCTATTGACTTAGGTTCGCTACCTGCGTAAATTTCGCGGCCTCGGAGATGCAAACGGGTGATTAGCTCAGCTGGGAGAGCGTCTGCCTTACAAGCAGAATGTCGGCGGTTCGATCCCGTCATCACCCACCACTTCCGAGATACTTGCGAAAGCAAGAGGTAGGCTGAAATGCCTCCACCGACGCGCAGCGGTAGTTCAGTCGGTTAGAATACCGGCCTGTCACGCCGGGGGTCGCGGGTTCGAGTCCCGTCCGCTGCGCCATATTTTCCGAGTCAGGCATGTTCTGATTCGAGATTGAAAAGCTACTGAGTTTTCAATCAGACCGAGTTACTTGGGCGCAAGTCCAAAGCGATACGCAGCGGTAGTTCAGTCGGTTAGAATACCGGCCTGTCACGCCGGGGGTCGCGGGTTCGAGTCCCGTCCGCTGCGCCATATCTGCCCCGAGGCCCACTGAACGCCTTGGAGCTACGAAGAAACCATTGGTTACTTCGAGTCGATAGCAAAGACCCTGGTCGAAAGACCGGGGTTTTTTGTTTCTGCGATTTGGCTTTTTCTCCTTCCTCATGACCCTCACGGTTTCGCATCCGCCGACCACGCGCGGATGGCCAGTGAATTCCGTTGTCTCTTGAAAACTCCCCTCAATAATCCACAGCCTCGATAAACCGGCGCCGCGCGGCCGATATCTCGGCCTGTCATCAAATTATTCAAGTATTTACCGGGTGCGATTTGCACAAAGGACTTGGTTTGAGTTATCAACACTAATTAGAATGAGTCGCATTTATAATATTTCTTCGCGCAGGGTTCCTTTAGATGAGTGATGCAGCGTTGCCGCCGGAGCAAACCTTCCACGACCTGTACCGCGATCACCGGAGCTGGCTCGAAGGATGGTTGAGACGACGCATGGGCAACGGCAGCGACGCTGCGGATCTGAGCCAGGACACCTTCGTTCGTTTGCTCGCCAGCTCTCAGCGCATCGCCGACCTGCAAGAGCCTCGCGCCTACCTGGCGACAGTCGGCAAGCGGCTGCTGGCCAACTTCTACAAGCGCCGCAGCCTGGAGCAAGCCTATCTCGATGCATTGGCGTTGCTGCCCGAGGACTGCGTGCCGTCCCCCGAGCAACGCTGGATCCTGCTGGAAACCCTGCAGGCCCTGGACGAATTGCTCGATGGATTGCCGGGCCCGGTACGCCGAGCGTTTCTCTTGAGTCAGCTGGAAGGCCTGGGCTATCAAGAGATTGCCGAGCGCCTGCAAGTATCGGAACGCACGATCAAGCGCTACATGGCTCAAGCCTACGAACATTGCCTGCTGGTGGACATGTGAACGGTTCGGCACCTTCGGCCCAGGCCCGGCAAGTCGTGCGGGCCGCCGCGCAGTGGCTGGCCCTCATGGAATCCGGCTGCGCCAATGAGCAGGATCGGGCGCAGTTGCAGAGCTGGCGCGATAGCCATTCCAGTCACGAGCAGGCCTGGCAGAAAGCGCAACTCTTGCGCCAACGCTTTGCCGACCTGCCACCGGCCCTTGCCATGGCCAGTCTGGGCCGGCCACAAGCCAGTCGACGTACGGTGCTCAAGCGCGCTGTCGGGGCGGTGGCTTTGCTGCCGACTGCCTGGCTGATCAGTCGACAGTTGCCTCTGGATGCCTGGAGTGCCGACCTGCGGACCGCCACCGGGGAAAGCAAAAAGGTCCGGTTGGCCGACGGCAGCTCTGTGCAACTGAACACTGCCAGTGCCGTCGATATCGACCTCAAGCACAGGCGCCTGACCCTCGTGGAAGGTGAAATGGCACTGAATGTGCCCGGGATCTCGCCGCTGACGATTCTCACGCACTTCGGGCAAGTGGTCGTCAGTCAGGGCGAGGTGTGTGTTCGTCAGGGGCAGACGGGCTGCAAGGTGCAAGTGCTCAAAGGCACGGTGCAGTTGCAGCCTCTGCACGGACCGGTCTTTTCGTTGCGCGGTGGCCAGCAAGTCAGCCTTCAAGCGGCGGGTGTCGGTGCCGTGGAGCCATTTGACGTGCTGGCCCCGGGCTGGCGTGAGGGTGTGCTGATGGCGCAGAACCAGCCCTTGGGGGATTTTCTGCGCGAACTCGGCACCTATCGTCTGGGCGTGTTGCGTTGGGAGCCCGAGCTGGAATCGCTGCGCATCACCGGCAGTTTTCGCCTTGAAGACACCGATCGCATTCTGGCTCTGCTCGCGGCCAGCCTGCCGCTGGAAGTGCATTCGCGTACGCGTTACTGGGTAACGCTGGTGCAGCGCAAAAATAGTGTTTAAAGCGTGTCCCCTTTTTTCGCCTCGCTTGTCATTCAAGGTAAGCGAAACGAAATCAGAGAGATTCACAATGCCCGCAGTGATGTCTTGCAGTATGCGTCCGGCGCCATCCAGGTTGCGCCCGTTGTTGCACTTGAGTCTGTTGTTGAGCCTGAGTGCCTGTCCGTTGTTCATCTCTGCCGGTTGGGCCGAAGACGCGCCGCGCCGCAGCTATCAGGTGCCAGCCGGTAGTCTCGACGCTGCGCTGACCCGTTTCGCCGGGCTGGCCGGGGTCAATCTGTCAGTGGACCCGGCACTGGTGAGCGGGCGAACCAGCCCCGGTCTTTCCGGTGACTTCGCGGTGGAGGAGGGCTTCGCCCAACTGCTGCAGGGTTCCGGTCTGCAACTGCTTCCAGTGGGCGAACAGGCGTACATGCTGACCCCGGTGCCAACAGGAAGCAGCCTGCAATTGGGCGCTACTTCTATTTACGCGACGGCAGACACGGCGCACGGTGATCCATATGCCGGCGGGCAGGTCGCACGCCGTGGGTCGCAAGGCTTGCTGGGCTCGAAAGATTTCATGGAGACGCCGTTCAGCGAGACCACCTACACCAGTGAGTTGGTGAAAAACCTTCAGGCGCGTACCTTGGGCGACCTCGTGGCCAGCGATCCCTCGGTTCGCGCCACCAACCCGGCGGGTGGGCGGTATGAGCAGTTCACCATTCGTGGAATGAGCCTGTTCAACAGTGATGTCTCCTACAACGGTCTCTACGGCATCCTGCCGACTTACTCCATTGACATGGAGATGGCTGACCGCGTCGACATCCTCAAAGGCCCGAGCCAGCTGATCAATGGCATCTCGCCACGGGGCAGCGTGGGTGGCGGGATCAACGTGGTGCCCAAGCGCGCAACCGACGTGCCCATTACGTCGTTTACCGGCAACTATGCTTCCGACAGCCAGGTCGGCGGGGCCGTGGACATCGGTCGGCGCTTTGGTGAGGGAGACATGTTCGGTGTTCGTTTCAACGGCGTGAAGCAGTCCGGCGACACCGAATGGGATCACCAGAGCGTTGACCGCGAGATGGCTGTGCTGGGCCTGGATTTTCGCGGTGAACGCCTGCGGCTCTCGACGGACATCGGACATAACGAGCGGGACACCGATGCCCCGCAGGAACGCGTGCAGGTGGGCGCCAACGCACAGGTTCCGCACGCCAGCGATGTTCGCCACAACTATGCGCAGCCGTGGAGCAAGGCGCGGACCAAGGACACCTTCGGTACGGTGACCGGCGAGTACGATGTCAGCGATTCTGTCATGGTGTACGCCGGCGCGGGCGCGCGTAAAAGTAATCATGACTTCCTCCGGCACGCCGTAGCGGTCACCAACGACGCGGGTAATTTCAGCGTTCTGCCACGTGACTTCACCCGTGACGAAAATGTCCGGACGGCCAACGCCGGGGTGCGCAACTGGTTCCATACCGGTCCGGTGAGCCATGAAATCAACCTGGCTTCCAGCTATTTCTACATGGACTTCGAAAACGGCGGCGCCCGTTATGCCGCTGCCCCGAGCAACATCTACAACCCGGTGCAAACACCGACGCCTGTCACTCCCACGCGCCTTGATTCCGAGGTGTATACCGAGAACCGTTCCAGCAGCGTGGCGTTGTCCGACACATTGGGTTTCTTCGATGACCGAGTGCTGCTGACCATCGGCGCCCGCTGGCAGCGAGTGCAGGTTGACGACTGGGCGGATAATGTCAAAGGCGATACGGGCTACGATGAAGAAAAGGTTTCGCCCTCGGGCGGCATCCTGTTCAAGGCCACCGACAAGCTCTCGTTGTATGCCAACTACATGGAAGGCCTCAGCCAGGGCAAGATCGCGCCGTCAACCTCGGTGAACGAGGACGAGATCTTCCCGCCGTTCATCAGTCGGCAGGTCGAGGTCGGTGCCAAATATGATGCGGGTGCGTTCGCCATTACCACCGCAGTATTCCGGATCAAGCAGCCAGCTTATGAAACCAACGCCACGACGCGGGTTTTCGGCCCGAACGGCAAACGCGAAAACACCGGTGTGGAAGTCAGTGTGTTCGGTGAGCCGCTCAACGGTTTCCGCCTGCTCGGCGGCGTGATGTACATCGACAGCGAGTTGACCAACACCACCAATGGTACCTTTGACGGCAACCGCGCTCCTGCCACGCCGGAGTACAACGTCAACCTGGGGGCCGAGTGGGACGTGCCAAGTGTACAAGGCCTGACCCTGATCAGCCGCGGCATGTATTCCAGCTCTCAGTATCTGGACCAGTCCAATAACAAGGAAATCGACGCCTGGACGCGTTTCGACGTGGGCGCTCGCTACGCCTTCAAGGTCGAGGAAAAGAACATCACCCTGCGGGCCAATGTCGAGAACGTGGCTGACAAGCGCTACTGGAGTTCCGCCGGGGCCTCGGATGACAGCGAGCCAGGATTGACGCTCGCGACGCCACGAACCTACCTCCTTTCGGCAACCGTCGACTTCTGAATCGATTCAACCGTGCGTTGCGCCACAGGGAAGGGCGCCGCCGAGTTGTGTCATGCATCGATTGCAGAGGACCAGAGCATGCCCAGTCTCACTAACCCACTCAAGAACGAACAGGTCAAAACGCCCTCCAGGCGCACGCTGCTGCGCCTGTCCCTGGGCGTGCTTGCACTGAGGTTTACCCCATCGGCGTGGGCTCTGGCCGACGCCGCGCCGCTGCGGGTGATCACCCTGTTTCAGGGCGCCACCGACAGCGCCGTGGCGTTGGGCATCACACCCTGCGGCATCGTCGATTCCTGGAGTGAAAAGCCCACCTATCGCTATCTGCGCTCGGCGCTGGAGCCGGTGCCCCATGTCGGCCTGGAAACCCAGCCGAGCCTTGAGGACATCGCGCTGCTCAAGCCGGACGTGATCATCGCCTCGCGCTTTCGCCATGAGCGCATCGCACCCTTGCTCAAGCAGATCGCCCCGGTGGTGATGCTGGAGGAGGTGTTCGAATTCAAGAAGACCCTGGCACTGATGGGCCTGGCCTTGCATCGCCAGCAGCGGGCCGACGAAGTGTTGGCCCGCTGGCAGCTGCGCACGGCACAACTGCGCCAGCAACTGCAGCACAAGTTTGCCGGGCGCTGGCCGCCGACGGTGTCGATTCTGGATGTCCGCGAAGACCATATCCGCAGTTATTTGCCGGCCAGTTTTCCAGGTTCGGTAGTCACTGAGCTGGGGTTGGGGTGGAGTCAGGCCAGTCGGGCGGCGAGCGGGGTATCGATCAAACTCACCAGCAAGGAAAGTCTGGCGGTGGTCAATGCCGACATTTTCTTTGTCTTCTTGCGCGCGGAGAAACCGGCAGTGCAGCGAAACTATGACAGCCTGGTGCAGCATCCGCTGTGGCAGCAAATGCGTGCGCCGCAGCAGGGGCAGGTGTGGCGGGTCGACGGCGTGGCCTGGAGCCTGTCGGGCGGAATGCTCGGGGCGAACCTGATGCTCGATGATGTGGCGCGGCTGGTCACGGCGGATGCGGCCTGATGAGCAATGGTTTGAAACTGTGCTGTGCCGGGGTCGTGTTGCTCCTCAGCAGTGTGCTGAGCCTGGCAGTCGGAGCGACCTGGATTCCGCTTTCGCAAATTGCCGCTGCCTTCGTGCATCCCGACCCGCTCAGCGTCAGCCATGTACTGGTGACCACCACACGCCTGTCGCGCACCTTGATGGCGATGGCCGTGGGCGCGAGCCTGGCAGTGGCGGGGGCCTTGATGCAGGCGCTGACGCGCAATCCGCTGGCGTCCCCCGGCTTGTTCGGGATCAATGCCGGCGCGACTTTTTTTATCATCCTGTGTTCCTCGCTGTTTTCCCTGTCATCCCCGGATGCCTGGCTGTGGTGCGCGTTCATCGGCGCGGCCGTGGCCGGCAGCCTGGTGTGGCTGATCGGCAACATGGGGCAGGGCAGTCTCAGTCCGTTGCGCATCGTGCTGGCGGGGGCGGCGATGGCCGCGTTGTTCTCCGCATTCAGCCAGGCGTTGCTGGTGGCCAATCAGGATGGCCTGGACACGGTGCTGTTCTGGCTGGCGGGCTCGTTGACCGAGCGTAGCCTGTCGGTCGCCGCGCCAATGCTGATCTGTGGCGTACTCGGGCTGTTCGGCGCGATGTTGTTGGCGGGGCAGGTTAACGTACTTAACGCAGGCGAGGAGATCGCCACCGGCCTGGGTCAGCGAACCGGATTGATCCGGCTGCTGATGAGCGTGCTGGTGATCTGTCTGGCGGGCAGTGCCGTGGCATTGGCCGGCAGCATCGGGTTTATCGGCTTGCTGGTGCCGCACATGGTGCGCAAGGGCTTGTCCATCGATCATCGCTGGTCGCTGCCGGGGTGCGCGCTGCTTGGGGCGATAGTCCTGCTACTGGCGGATACCTTGTCGCGGGTGTTGATCCTGCCGCAGGAGGTGCCGGTGGGCGTGATGACGGCGTTGTTCGGCGCACCGTTTTTCATTCTGCTGGCCCGGCGTGGAGGCCGTTATGGATAAGGTCCTGACCTGGCGCCGTAGCGGGTTTTCCCGGCGGATCAATGTCGCCACGTTGTGGCGGTTGCTGGCGGCGTTGATGGTCACGGCGCTGATCATGCTCGGCTCACTGTCATTGGGCAAAGTCATGCTGTCGCCGTTGGAGGTTCTGCGGATTCTGCTGTCGAGCCAGGACCCCAGCCTGACGTTCATCGTCGAGCAACTGCGCTTTCCGCGCGTGCTGCTGGCGGCGTTGGTAGGGGCGGCGTTGTCGGTGTCGGGGCTGATTCTGCAAAGCATCATCCGCAACCCGCTGGCGTCGCCCGACCTGCTGGGTATCACCAGTGGTGCCAGTGCGGCGGCGGTGTTGTATCTGTCGTTTTTCTCCGTCGCACTGGGCCAACAGTATCTGCCGCTGGCGGCGATGTCCGGCGCGGGGCTGGCGGCATTGGCGATCTATCTGCTGGCCTGGAAACAGGGGGCTTCACCGCTGCGCCTGGTGTTGATCGGGGTCGGTATCAGCGCGATGTTGACCGCCGCGACCACCTTCATTCTGGTCTTCAGTCCGCTGACTACGACCCTGTCGGCTTATGTCTGGCTGACCGGCAGCGTGTACGGCGCCAGTTGGCCGGAACCGCTGGCGCTGGGTCGCTGGTTGTTGGGTATTTGCCCGCTGCTGGTGCTGCTGGCCCGGCAGGTGATGGTGCAACAACTGGATGACCAACTGGCCCAAGGCATTGGCGTTCGCGTGCAGTGGTTGCGCGCCGGTTTGTTGCTGGTGAGCGTGGCATTGGCCGGTGCGGCGATTGCCTGGGGCGGGGCAATAGCCTTTGTCGGGCTGATTGCACCGCACATTGCCAAGCGTCTGGTGGCCCCGGGGTTCGGCGGTCAGGCGGTGATGGCTGCGCTGGTCGGGGCGAACCTCGTGGTGCTGGCCGACCTCGCCGGGCGTGTGCTGTTTTTGCCGCTGGATCTGCCGGCCGGGATTTTTGTCGCCGTGCTGGGTACACCCTTTTTTCTCTATTTGTTGATCAAACAGCGTCATTGAGGAATTCAACGTATGACGTCGATTGCAAGTCGCGGCCTGACCCTGAGTTATCAGCGCCAGGTGATTATTGACGCGCTGGACATGCAACTGCCCCAGGGCAGGATTTCGGTACTGATTGGCAGCAACGGCTGCGGCAAAAGCACCTTGCTCAAATCCTTCGCCCGACTGCTCAAGCCGCAGCAGGGCTCGGTGATTCTCAACGGTGTGGATATCCAGCAAAAGTCCACGGCCGCCGTGGCCCGGGAGCTGGCCATTTTGCCTCAGACCCCCAGCGCGCCGGAGGGCATCACCGTTCGGCAGTTGGTGGCGCTGGGACGTTATCCATATCAGAGCTGGATGCAACAGTGGTCGGCGCAAGACGAAGCCATGGTCAACCGCGCGCTGGCGCAAACCAGTCTGCAGGCCCTGGCGGACCGACCGGTGGACGCGTTATCCGGCGGCCAGCGTCAGCGTGCATGGATCGCCATGACCCTGGCCCAGGACACTGGCATCGTGCTGCTTGATGAACCCACCACCTTTCTCGACCTGGCGCATCAGATCGAAGTGCTGGACCTGTTGCGCGACCTTAACCGGCTCGAAAACAAAACCATCATCATGGTGCTGCACGACCTCAACCTGGCCTGTCGTTACGCCGACCACATGGTTGCGGTGCACAACCGGACAGCCTTTGCCCAGGGGCGGCCCGACGAGGTGTTGACCGAGACCCTGGTCAAGACCGTGTTCGACCTCAATTGCCGGATCATTCCCGATCCGTTCTTCGGGACACCGTTGTGCATTCCGTTTGGCCGGGAGTTGCCGCAATGAATCTGGCCTGTCATTTCACTGCGTCGGAGTGGGCGCTGTTGTCCGGTGGCTTGCGGCTCAAGGACCGCGACGAGCGCGACCCGTTGCGTTCGCTGATGGCCCGGGACTTGTTGCAGGAAGACGTGTGCGAGCAACTGCTGGATGCGCTGGGCCCGGTGATCGGCTCGCCAACCCGGGCGATCACGGCCTCGCTGCTGGGCAAGCGCTTGTCGTTTCTGGCGACTGGCGCCTGTTTGTATGCGATGTCGGTGTATGACAAAGGCCTTTTACTGACACCTGACAACACGGTGATCGAATACGGTCACGATGAGGGGCTGTGGACGTCTTCAATGCCGGTGCATCACGGTCAGCCGCTGACCTATGGCCTCAATGAGCGCGAGGCCTGGCGGGAAGCCTTGGTGCGGGGACTGTTCGCCGGACTGCTGAAACCGCTGTGGCAAACCTTCAATCGTGTCACCGGTGTTTCCCGGCGCATCCTCTGGGAAAACACCGCCGTGCGAGTTTATTCGCTGTATGAAAAACGCATGGTGAAAATCGAGGCCCCGTCAATTCGCGAGCGCTGTGAAGCGGATTTCAATTGGCTGCTGACACAAGCCGAGCCTGCGTTGTTCGGTCTGGATTACAACCCGCTGAGCCATTTCCGCCGACCGCCGACGCTGGTGGACGACGGGCAGCGCAGCATTCGCTTTCGCCGAACCTGTTGCTTTTATTACCTGGCCACCGACCCCGCAGACTACTGTTCGACCTGCCCGTTGCTACGTCCGGGGAAATGCCGATGAGTGACCGGATCGACCCTCGCCAGCAAAGAAATAGCCGCTGTTCAACGACCGACGCGATCATGATGCTGTCGGAAACTGCATTGCGCGACTATCTTGAAATGGGCTTGGTGATGGCGCTGGATGTCTAGATGAAGCCCTTCGGGTTGTTGTTGCGCAGGGGCGAGCACATCAGCCGGGAGTTGGGGTTGTTCATCGATCTGCTGCGTCGAAAAGTCGCGGTTTTTTGATTCCTTGGTCAGTTTTTGGTTTTCCGCGAAGGCATAAGCCTATAAACTTAACCTTTCGGTCAGCTTTGCACTGTCAACAACAGCCCTTTGCATCGTCGAAAAGGGCTTCTGTAAGACTCGAGATTTCCAGAACATAACCAGAAGGGTGGACCCCATAACCGCCCAGAGGATGATCCATGTCCAACCGTGATATATCCCGGCGCTCGTTCCTTCAGGGCGGGCTGGTAGCGGGTGTGAGCGTGACGCTCACGCCGTTGAGCAGCCAGGCGCTGGCCGCCTTGATGGAGAACAGCGTGACCGTGCCGTCCGAGCAGTGGCTTGGCAACAACGGCAAGGCGCGCGCCCGTAACGATGCCTTGTCCAAGGTCTGCGGCAGCAAAGTCTTTGCCCGCGACATCCGCGCCAAGGACATGCCGGGTTGGCCGCAGCAGCAAGGCCACGCCATGCTGCTCAAAACCATCAAGGCCGACTACATCTTTGCAGGCATCGACCTGTCGTGGCTCGGTGCCGATTTGCAACCGGACCGCATCGTCACCGCCGAAGACCTGGTCAAGGACGGAATCGTGTTCCCTGAGGAGCACGCCCCGGATCCGCTGTTGCCGGCCGGCAAGGTGCCGATGTTTATCGGGCACCCGGTGGCGATCCTGATCTGGAACGATTTCGAGCGCTTCCGTCAGGCCAAGAACCAACTCAAATTCAATGACAAGGCAATCCGCTACGGCGAGAAAGCGCCGTTCTACGAAGGCGATCCTTACGGCAGCTTCCGCTACGTGCGCGTCGGCGGTGCGACCTCGGCGGACGAAGACGAGTTCGCCAGCCTCAAGGATTCGATCCTGTTCCCGATGCTGAAAAACCGTCGTCCGGTGTGGAACTCCCAGCCGAACCTGCACGGCAACCTGACCGAGCGCGGGTTGTTCTACGCCGACCGCATGAAGCAGCAGATCGATACGCCGCCGGACAACTGGCTGGTATTCGACGAGCGCTACAAGACCCCGTCGATCGAACCGGCCGCCCTGGAGCCGGACAACGGCAACGGCTGGTACGACCCGGCGACCAAGACCCTGCATTTCGTGGTGGCGACACAGTGCCCGCTGGAAACCGCGACCGAGACCGCGAAGATGATCGCGCCGTCGCGTTTCGGCCTGGCCAACCTGAACATGCACCCGGGTTACACCGTCGGTTATGGCTCCAAAGACCACAACATTTTCGTCTACTACGCAGCGCTGGCGGCGTTGTACGGCGCCGGTGTGCCGGTACGCCTGGCCAACGACCGCTACGAGCAGTTCCAGAGCGGCATCAAGCGTCACCCGTTCGACATCCGCTACCAATTGGCGGTGGACAAGAACGACCACAGCTTCAAGATTTTTCGCTCCGAGATGAGCGTCGACGGTGGCGGGCGGATCAACTACAGCCCATCGGTGGCGGCGGTGGGCGCCACGGCGGCACAGTCGATCTACTACATGCCGCAGAACGATCTGCAGGTCACGGCCTATCACTCCCGCGCCGTTGAAGCCGGGTCGATGCGTGGCTACGGCACCCTGCAGAGCATGGCGGCGACCGAGATGATGGTCGACGAAATCGCCGGTCGCCTCGGTGTCGATGCCATCGAGTTGCGCCGCAAGAACGCACTGCGCTCGGGTATGAAGAACACCCAGGGCGCGATCCCGGCCGGTGCCTTGCGCCTGCACGAGATTCTCGACAAGGCGGCGGTCCACGACACCTGGAAAAACCGCGACGCGATCAAGAAGCAACGCGAAGCCGCCGATCCGGACAACTGGTACGGGGTGGGTTTCGCCATCTGCCAGAAGGACTTCGGTACCGGTTCCGAAGCGCCGATGGCCAGCATTGAATTCACTGCCGAAGGTCGCATCAGCCTGCGCCACATCGGTATCGAAATCGGTACTGGCATGTCCACCTCCCAGGCCATGGTCGTGGCCGATTTCCTCGGTATTGCGGCGCACGAAGTGAAGACCGGCGAAACCGAATGGAAAGAGTTGCAGCTGGTCAGTGGCGGCAACCCGTACATCATGAGCCAGGCCGAGCAGGACAATTTCCTGCGCAACCCACGTTGGGTCGGCAAGGTGGCTTCGGCTTCGTCGGCGACCAACTCGGCGTACTACTTCAGTCACGCCACCCGTGAAGCGGCGCGCGTGCTGTTCAACCACGGTTTGTGGCCAGCGGCGATGGAGATCTGGCGCCAAGGCCCTTACGGCGGCCAGGCCAACCCTTACGTGGTGCGCCGCGAAGACGCCCATTGGGTCGACGGCAAGCTCACGGCCAACGGCATGGAGCCACTGCCATTCGCCATGCTCGCCAAGCGCGTTCACGAACGCGGCCTGGTGAGCGGCGCCACCGTGCACGGTTTCAACCGCTGGAGCTGGGCCGAGGCCGAGTTCAGCATCGACGGCGTGCGTGAGCGCTTGCCGCTCGACGGCCTGGCCGTGAAGTACGGCGACGGTGCACCGAAGGCGAAGAAGGCGCAGATGAGCAGCGCCGGTTTCCATCTGCTGGATCGGCAGGGTATCGCCTACCCGGCAACCCAGTTGAACAACGCGGCGGTGACTTACTACAGCCCGGTCGCGACGTTGGTGGAAGTGAAGGTCAACAAGGGTTCGAACGAAGTGTCGGTACTCAACCATCACTCGTGGGTCGAGTGCGGTCGGGTGTTGGTCGAAGAACTGGTCAGGGGCCAGCTCGAAGGCGGGATCGCCATGGGCATCGGCCACGCGCTGATGGAAGAGATGCCGTTGTACGAAGGCGGGCCGGGGGAGGGGGACTGGAACTTCAACCGTTACCGCCTGCCAATGGCGCGTCACGTTGCGGTGTGGAAACAGACGGCGGACATCCTGCCGCCGCTGTCGCCGAGCGACCCGTCCAAGGGCATCGCCGAGGTGGTGATGATCCCGGTGGTCGGCGCCATCGGTAACGCCGTGGCCCATGCCATCGGTAAACGTGTCCGCGACCTGCCTATCACTTCTGCACGCATCAAGGAGGCCCTCAATGGCTAACCGTCCGCTTCAACTGACCCTCAACGGTCAATCCGTCGGCCCGGTGGACATCCCTGATGACCTGCCGATGATCGACTACCTGCACGAATACAAGAACCTCACCGGTTCGCGCCTGGGCTGCGGCCAGGGCATCTGCCACGCCTGCGTGGTGATCGTCGACAACCCGGACGGCACCAGTGAAGAAGTGCGCACCTGCATCACCGGCGCACACTATTTCGAAGGCAAGAAAGTGCGGACCATCGAAGGCCATGCGACCCGCGACGAGCAGGGCAAGGTCACCGAGCTGAACCCGATCCAGCAGCGCTTCGTCGATGAATTCGCCTTCCAGTGCAGCTACTGCGCGCCGGGCTTCGTCAATGCCGCGACCGTGCTGGTGGAGAAGCTGCAGCGTCAGCCCATCGTCAAAAGCCAACTGGAAAAAGTCATCGAGGACAGCCTCGGTCATCACATCTGCCGTTGCACCGGGTACGTGCGCTACTACAGCGCCACCCGCAACGTGCTGACCGATCTCGGCCTGGTCAAGGAGGGTTAAGCATGAAGCTTCTACTTAGCCGCCTGGCGTTGGCGGTTGGTCTGGCTGCGCCTGTGGTGGCAGCTCACGCGGATGATGCGCAGGTCAAGCAAGGCGAGTACCTCGCCCGCGCCGCCGACTGCATGGCGTGCCACACCGCACCGGGTGGTGCGCCCTATGCGGGCGGCCTGCCGATCGTGTCGCCGTTCGGCACGATCTACGGCACCAACATCACCCCGAGCAAAGAGCACGGCATTGGCTTGTACAGCGATGACGAGTTCTTCGCCGCGCTGACCGAAGGCAAGCGCCGCGATGGCGCGAACCTGTATCCGGCGATGCCCTACACCTCGTATCACCTGATGCCCCGTGCAGATTCCGACGCGATTCATGCCTACCTGAAAACCGTCGAGCCGATCGAGCGTGCCGCGCCAGTCACCAGCCTGAGCTTCCCGTTCAACGTGCGCCCGGGCCTGATGGGCTGGAACATGATGTACGGCAAGGACGTGAAGCTGGAGCCTGCCGAAGGCAAGAGCGAAGCCTGGAAGCGCGGCCAGTACATGGTCGACGTGCTGGGTCACTGTGGCGAGTGCCATACCCCACGCGGCCTGCCCGGTGCGATGCAGATGGACAAACGCATGACCGGCGGCATTCTCAATGGTTATCTGGCGCCGAGCCTGCTGGCCACTGACCTGGCGGCCCGTGGCTGGAATCATCAGGACCTGAGCTCGTTCCTCAAGCACGGCATGAGCGCCCAGGGCACGATGTTCAACGAGATGTTCCCGGTGTTCCACAACAGCACCCAGGGTCTCAGCGATCCGGACCTGGCGGCGATGGCGACCTTCCTGCTCGGCGATCAGCCACCGGCGGCGAAGGTGCTCACCGAAGTGCCGTTGGACAAGCTGAGCCCGAGTGCCCAGCGTGGCCGTCAGGAATATTTGAATGTCTGCGCCGGTTGCCATGCGCCGGGCGGTGAGGGCAAGCCGCACATCGCCGTGGCCATGCGCGGCAACACCACGCTGCGCCTGGAAGATCCGCGTAATCTGGTACGGGTGATCGACGACGGTATTGGTGAGCAAAAGTTCTCCGGTTTCGAACACATGCAACCGATGCCGGGGTTCGCCGCGAAATTGAGCGACGAACAGCTCACGGACCTGCTGAACTACCTGCGACAAGGCTGGGGCGGTCAGCCGAATGATCTGGCTGTAAACGACGTGCAGAAGTTGCGGGCCGATGCGCCGCCGCTCGAGCACAAGGCCCACTGATATGCAGCATCTGGATCTGCAAGTGGTGCGCCGGGCGCTGGAGTGGTCGGCGGCCGGTCAGCGCATCTGGCTGTGTACGGTGCTGGCCACTTACGGCTCGGCACCGCGCGCACCGGGTTCGCTGCTGGCGGTAAACACGCAGGGGCACTGGATTGGCTCGCTGTCCGGTGGCTGTGTCGAGGAAGACTTTCTCGAGCGAGTCGCCGAGGGCGCGTTTCTGGAGCCGGTCAGCGTTGTTCGTTATGGCGAAGGCGACGACCCACGCTCGCGCGTCAGCCTGCCCTGTGGCGGGGTGCTGGATGTGCTGGTCGAGAAGCTTGAGGCCGATTGCGAGGTGCAAGCGCATCTGCGGGAGCTGGAGTCGGCGCTGTTGGGCCGGCGTCGGTTGATCCGCGAAGTCGATCTGCAAAGCGGTGCGCGCAGTCTGTTCGATGATCGTGAACAGGGTGTGCGTATCGAGCGTGAAATCGACCGGGTGCGCGTGCGCGTCGGCGCAGCCCAGCGCTTGCTGCTGGCGGGGTATTCCAGTGTCGCCCAGGCCTGTGCGGAGTTTGCCGTGGGGCTTGGGTTCGAGGTGATTCTATGTGACCCGCGGGACGAAGTGCTTGAAGGCGTCGTGCTGGAAAACGTGGAGATTCGTCGCCAACTGCCTTCGATGTTCATTGCCGACGGCGGGTGCCACAGCGACACGGCGGTGGTGGCGTTGACCCACGATCCACGTATCGATGACCTGGCGATGATGGAGGCCGTTCGCACCGAGGCGTTTTACATCGGTGTGATGGGCTCCATGCAGACTTCGCAAAAGCGCTTCGAGCGGTTGCGGCGTATTGGTGGGCTGGGGGATGCCGAGTTGGGGCGGATTCATGCGCCAATCGGCTTGAACCTGGGCAGCAAGACCCCAGCGGAGATTGCCTTGGCGGTGCTGGCTGACATCCTGCGGATTCGCAGCGGTATCCCACGGGATCGGCTTTAAGATCAGAAGATCGCAGCCTGCGGCAGCTCCTACGCAGAACGCATTCCCATGTAGGAGCTGCCGCAGGCTGCGATCTTTCGATGTTGATCTAAACAAAAGGCCCGCATCGCAGCGGGCCTTTTGTTTTAGCAGTCAGTACCCGAATCTATCCCGCAATCCGTAATACCACGCACCCAATGCCGCAAACGGTGTGCGCAGCAACTGGCCGCCCGGGAACGGGTAATGGGGCAGGTCGGCAAACGCATCAAAACGTTCTGCCTGGCCGCGTAATGCTTCGGCCAGCACTTTGCCCGCCAAATGCGTGTAGGTCACGCCATGACCGCTGCAACCCTGGGAATAGTAAATGTTGTCGCCCAGCCGTCCGACCTGAGGCAGGCGCGACAACGTCAGCAGGAAATTGCCCGTCCACGCGTAATCGATCTTCACGTCCTTGAGTTGCGGGAAGGCCTTGAGCATCTTCGGCCGGATGATCGCTTCGATGTTCGCCGGATCCCGTGCGCCATACACCACGCCACCACCGAAAATCAGACGCTTGTCGCCACTGAGGCGGTAGTAGTCGAGCAAGTAATTGCAATCTTCGACACAGTAATCCTGAGGCAGCAGGGTCTTCGCCAGTTCTTCACCCAGGGGCTCGGTGGTAATCACCTGCGTGCCGCAAGGCATCGACTTGGCGGCCAGTTCCGGCACCAGGTTGCCCAGATAAGCGTTACCGGCGACGATGATGAATTTCGCCCGGACCTTACCCTGCGGCGTGTGCACTACCGGATTCACGCCGCGCTCGATGCGCACCGCCGGCGACTGCTCGTAAATCGTCCCGCCCAGGGACTCGACCGCGGCCGCTTCACCCAGCGCCAGGTTAAGCGGATGGATGTGGCCGCCACTCATGTCGAGCATCCCGCCGACGTACTGATCACAGGCGACCACCTCGCGGATGCGACGTTGATCCATCAACTCGAGCTGGGTGTGCCCGAAACGCTCCCACAGGCGCTTCTGGGATTCGAGATGACCCATTTGCTTGGAGGTCATCGCGGCGAACACGCCACCGTCCTTCAAGTCGCACTGAATGTCGTACCTGGCGACCCGTTCACGAATGATTCGCCCACCCTCGAACGCCATCTGGCCCAGCAACTGGGCCTGCTTGGGACCGACCGTGCGTTCGATGACATCGATATCGCGGCTATAGCTGTTAACGATCTGGCCGCCATTACGCCCGGACGCCCCGAAACCTACCCTGGCGGCTTCGAGCACCGTGACCTTGAAACCGTTCTCCAGCAGAAACAAGGCAGAGGATAGCCCTGTGTAACCGGCGCCAATCACACAGACATCGGTCTCCACGTCATCCTGCAACGCCGGGCGCGGCGGAACCGCATTGGCCGATGCGGCGTAGTAGGACTCGGGGTAGGGAGTGTTAGCCATCCGGCAGCCTCTGTTTAATATATTTTACGAGTGCGTTGATCCTACCCGAGTTGAAAATCCCCCGCCAGCCACCCGGAAAATCTTCTTTGTAGCGGCAAAATTAAATATTTTGCATATTCATAGGGTTAGCGCGAAAAAAGGTGTTGACACCCCTCCGGAATTCCGTAGAATGCCGCCTCACAGCAGGCACGTAGCTCAGTTGGTTAGAGCACCACCTTGACATGGTGGGGGTCGTTGGTTCGAGTCCAATCGCGCCTACCAAACAAAATCCGCTCTGCTGGGCGGTCTGGAAGGGCTCACCGAAAGGTGGGCCCTTTTTTGTTGTCCAAAGAATCGTTACCGATCTTTGGGGAAGCGGACTGTGGAGTTATGTCTAGTTCATGGATTTTCAATCCACAAGTCATTGCGTGTTTTTGCTGAACATTGCATTCGGCTGGCAATCACTTCGCGGTATTTGAAAGATGAGATGCCCGGATCAGAAAAGTAGTGCCGGGCCATCAAGGCGCGACGATTGCTGAGCGGATGCCGGATGATTGCCGGGTAAACCGTTCAGATCGTCGCCAGCCTCAGTAGGTGTCAGAGGGCAAAGGTAGCTGCAAGGCCATGGTGGCCTTCCTGGGCTCCCGCGATCAGGTGCAGTGGGATGTTCTGTTGTACTTCAATGGACGGTACTTCGAAGCTCCCTACGATCTGGAGGTGGCGCTCGCTCAGTTCGGTCGACTTTCCTGCTTGTTCCTTGGCCATTCTCGCGTGGTTCATTGCGATTTCGTTGAGCGTTGACACGTTACATCTCCCGGTGACTGACCAAGCGTATCGCTGGCGTCCTTAAGCATTGATTGAATGGCTGCGGCGTCAGAATCCTGTCATTGCGGCGCTGCTACGGGCGATCTTAGCAAGCCTCAAGCCATGGATAGGGGCGAATTCCTCGTTGTGTTCTGGCAGGCGACGAATGGCAGGTGACTGTGAATGATGGTCCGGATTTTTTGTCATTCAGGCGTAAACTGGCAATGCGACCTTATCAAAAGGAGCCGCCTATGAACGCCGATCAAATGAGCAAGCAGGCACCTGTGGACACGGCTGTCTGGGATCGATATTTCTGCGCTGCATTGATTGCCGAAAGCAATCTGACTGCCCCGATTGTGGGCGAGGCTACTCATGAGGACAGGCAGAACCTGTTGATCGAGAGGGCCAGGGTCCTCGCGGATAAAATGATGCAAAACCGAAGATAATCAGAGCCCAGCCGTCGCGCTGGGCTCTTTGCATGCGGGCTTATGCACCGATGCTGACGCTGTGCGCGTTGCGGTTCAGGCGATCAACTCTACCTTGCCGCTCGCCAGGCGATAGATGCCGCCCACGATCTTCAGCGCGCCTTTGCTCTGCGCATCAGTCAGCAATGGCGAGGCCTGTTTCAGGCTGTTGACCGAATTCTTGACGTTTTGCGCGGTGGCGTTTTCCATCAGGTTCCCGGGCTGCTTGAGTACTGCCTCGACTGCTGACTTGAGTGCGTCAGTCAGTTTCGGGATATGGCCGGGGAAAATCGTCTGGTCCTTGACCGCCTTGATACCGGCCTCGATGGCGCCGCAGCTCTCATGCCCGAGTACGAGAATCAGCGGGGCGCCCAGTACGGCAACGCCGTATTCAAGACTGGCCAGGCCTTCCGGCGTAACGAAGTTGCCCGCGACGCGGATGGAGAAAAGATCGCCGCGCGCAGTGTCGAACGCATATTCCGGGGCGATCCTCGAGTCGGAGCAGCTCAGCACGGCCACGAATGGATTCTGGCCGGACACCAGGGCCTCTCGCTCTGCCTTGAAGTCGTGGGTTGTGGAAGTGCCGCCTACATATCGTGCATTGCCCTCCATCAGTCTTTTCAACGCCATGTCGGGACTGATTACGTTTTGTGGTTTGGGTGGGGCTGTCGCTTTTTCGGCTGCCAGGATGATCTTGCCGGGCAGTGTGCCGGTCAGCAGCAGGGCGCCTGCGCTCAATCCGGCAAATTGAAGAAAACGACGACGGCCTGTTGTGTTTGAAGCAGAGCTTGAATCACATGATTCACACATGATTTTGTTTACTCAGTTCAACGCGGTGGGAGTGAGTTGCTGTTGGGGCGGGTACCGTCGCGGACGCTCAATACCAGCGCAGTGGAGTCTAGTTGGTCTGTCGTATTGTGCTCCGGGCATTGTCCCTGGATGCCGTGCACGCAGCCATTTCATGGGCTACTACTGACAGGCTCATACAACTTCGACCTGGCAGGGGTTTCTCTATGCTGACTCACTGGTTTCTGGCGGCGGTTCATCTTCTGGCATTTGCCTTGGGATTCTGGGCGGTGCTGGTTCGAGGCACGGCTTTTCGGCGCTTGGCCGATGGGGCTGCGGAGGTGCGCAGTGTTCTGATGGCGGACAATATCTGGGGTATTTCAGCTGTCGTTTTATTGATCAGTGGCGGGATGCGAGCGTTTGGCGGGTACGAGAAGGGCACGGACTATTACCTGCATCAGCCGTTGTTTCATCTGAAGATGTCGCTGTTCGTCCTGATCTTGCTACTGGAAATCGCGCCTATGGTGACACTGATCAAGTGGCGGATAGCGCTTGCCCGTAAAGTGTCGATCGATACCGGCCGTGCGAAGCTGTTTGCACGGATCAGTCATATAGAGGCGCTGCTGGTGCTGCTGATGGTGGTAGCGGCGACGGGCATGGCGCGAGGCGTGATGCTTGGTTGACCGCGCAGTGAACGCATCCTTCCCTGGGGCAAACCAGAAAAGTCTGACAGCAATAGAGTAAAACTTGCCGCTAGTATCGACCCCTGGGGTTTGAGTGGGGCGAATGAGCAGGGCGATGGGGTGCTGAATCTTTAGCCAGCCGTGATTCCGGACTGAACGGGCTGGCTACTGACTGCAACAGGATTCAGGATTGCGGCTTTTCCGGGGCGGTCAGGCCGGCCTGAATGCGCTGGTAAATTTCTTCACGATGCACTGCAACGTCCTTCGGAGCGTTGATGCCGATCCTGACTTGCTGGCCGCTTACGCCGAGGATGGTGATCGTAATGTCATCACCTATGTTTATGCTTTCACCGACTTTGCGGGTGAGTATCAGCATGGTCTTCTCCTTGATTGCTTTGTGGGGCACCTGATTCGGACAGTGCAGAGGTCGGTGTTATGTATAGATTAGTGCGAAGTCTCGCGGTTTGGGTGCCTCTTTCTGACGCGCAGATGCGGCATTAATTCCCAAGGCGTAACTATACAGAGGCCGCAACCATCATTCTCGTTGTTTTAAGCCCATTTTGCGGCACTCGCGAAGTATTCATGGGTGTTAAAATCGCCGCTTTATGCATTTGGAGGGAAGCGTCGTGCGCAAAATGGTTTTGGTCATCGCGATATTGGCATTGGCGGGATGTGGCGAGGGCAGCACTGTGGATGCGCCGAAGCCCAAGCCAGCCATGGCGGCCGTACCCGCGCCGGTATCCGGCCCCCAATGGGATCTTGAGGTGCGAGGTGAAACCCCTCAGGCGGTCAGCGATTTGAGTGGCTGGCTGATCGAGCACAGTTTCATGTCCAGCGTCGTCAAGGAGAATGGCAATACCCGAGTCCTGATGGGGCCGTTCAATTCGAAAGCCGAGGCTGAAGCCAAGCAGGATGAAGTCCGCGCGGCGCTTACTCGCGCGAAGAAGCAGAACATCGAATTGCTGGTGCTTGAGCGTCCGGTCGCTCAATAACGTTCTGTACCGCAGGCGTTGAAGAAACAAAAAAGGCCTCGGGTGTTTAACCTCGAGGCCTTTGTCGTTTCAGGTGTCCCGTTCCGGATTCAACCGCAGGCCTTCATGTCTACCGGGCCGACGAACTCGTTGCCGCGCCCCATGACGCACCCCACGCTCTGGTTGCGTTGGCGTTCCCAGGCCTGTACCGGATAGGTCTTGTCCCAGGCTTCGTACAGTTGCCGATCCTGTTTCGACAGGCGCAAGCCGTACTGCTTGCTCATGTAGAAGTAGGTCCGGGCGATCATGCCGCGAATGGAAGGGCGGGGCATGACTTTCTTGGCCTTGAAGTCGACCTGGGTCAGGCATGAACCATATTGCCCCGACTGCTCGGGCAGCCAGCCAAAGCTGAAGTTGCTGCGATCGCCATTGACCTCGCCAATGCTGGGCACCAGGTTGTGCAAGTCAGCCTCGGCCTTCTGGTAAACCGGGTCGTAGCGGGTGCAGTTCTTGCGACCGCCCGCTTGCCAGCACTGGCGTTGATGACCGATTTGCCAGGCCGGAACAATATGCTCCCACTCGATGCGGGATGCGCGTTTGGCATTTTTACGCGGCACGTAACCGCAGGCGGCAAGGTTCACCCGGTTACCGGTGTACTTGCAGCCACAGTAAAACTCGGTGGACTTGGGCGCGTAGAGCTTCCAGGCGACCTTTTTCGCTTCGGTGAAGGTGCGCGGCGCGTCGGCTTGCGCACCCATGACAACAAACAGAAACAGCAAGGCAAACCAGCGGACACTCATCGACTCAATCTTCCTTCGGCACAACCCAGAAGATCTGCACGCCGCCATCGTCGCGATAGGCGAGGGTGACGTTGTCGTTCTCGTCGATTTCTTCCAGCAAGCGTTCCCATTCATCCACCGGTTCGTCAGGCAGGCGGAAGATCAATGCTGCCCTGGCCTTTTGTGCGGTGGGAGAGTTGATGATTTTCTGAACGCGCAGGCCCATGCGTACATAGGCGTCAGGAGAGGTAGAGGTGGTGTCCACGGAATTATCCTTATTAAGCTGTACGTACATACAGTATTTAACTGTAGGCCATTTCGCAACTGCTTAAAAACCAAGAAAATCCTCTGACAGCGATTTGTTCCGTTTGGCGTAAGGCGAAGGGAGTTTTTTTGTAAGATCCAGCGGCAGCCACTCGCCAAAACTGGCGAATGGCGCACGGGGTGCCCGACCGGATCCGGTCGGGCGAGGGCAAATCAGTATTCCCAGAACATCCGTTGCAGTTCTTTGCTGTCGTTGGTCTTGGTCAGTGCGACCATCGCCAGGATCCGGGCCTTCTGCGGGTTCAGGTCGTGGGCAACGACCCAGTCGTATTTATCGTCAGGCTGTTCGGCGTTGCGCAATACAAAGCCACCGGCGTTGACATGGGAGGAACGAATGATCTGCACGCCGTCCTTGCGCAGGGCTTGCAGGGTAGGGACTACCCGCGAGGATACCGAGCCATTGCCGGTGCCAGCGTGGATGATGGCTTTGGCGCCCGATTGAGCCAGGGCCTTGTAGGCGGTATCGCTGACGTTGCCGTAGGAATAGGCGATCTCGACGTCAGGCAGGCTCTTGATGTTCTTGATGTCGAACTCGGAATCCATGGTGTGGCGCTTGGCTGGCAAGCGGAACCAGTAGGATTTGCCTTCGACCACCATGCCCAGCGGACCCCAGGCGCTTTTAAACGCTTCGGTCTTGATGTTGATCATTTTGCTGACGTCGCGACCCGACTGGATTTCATCGTTCATGGTCACCAGCACGCCTTTGCCCCGCGCGTCTTTGCTGCTGGCCACGGCCACCGCGTTGTACAGGTTCAGCATGCCATCGGCGGACATCGCGGTACCTGGGCGCATGGAGCCCACGACGATGATCGGCTTCTCGGTTTTTTCCACCAGGTTCAGGAAGTACGCCGTTTCTTCAAGGGTGTCGGTGCCGTGGGTGATCACGATGCCATCGACGTCTTTGCTGTCGGCCAGTTCGGCTACGCGACGACCCAGTTGCAGCAGGTTTTCGTTGGTGATGCTTTCGGAGGCGATTTGCATGACCTGTTCGCCGCGAACGTTAGCCAGTTGGCTCAGTTCTGGGACGCCGGCGATCAACTGTTCAATGCCGACTTTCGCCGCTTGATAGGTCGCGCTGTTGGCGGCGCTGGCGCCCGCACCGGCAATGGTGCCGCCCGTGGCCAGGATTACCACGTTGGCCAGTTTCTGTTGGGTTTCGGCTTCTTTGGCCTGAAGGGCAGTGGGCAGAAGCAGCAGGAGGGCCAAGGCGCCCGGAACAAAGGTCTTAAGTGCAGATGTCATTATTTTTCTCTTCTAGTTGTGAGACGGTGCAGATGCAAGTTCATCTAGATACGCCCCAGACGAACCTGAACGCTGGGGGTGTGAGGGAAAAGCAGGATCTGTACCAGTAATACTCAGAATCGAAAAAACACGCTTAAGTTAATGATTTGTAATGGTATTGCTGTTTGTGTCAGGTGTGGTTTTGAGTCTGGATGTTCGGATTGCCGAACATATGCAGATTTTGCGTTCGGCTCTCCGAAACGGATTGCAGTTCTGTTTAAGATTTCAACGCGTCAAATCATCAGTGACCATTAAAGAAACAGCCGCGTCGGTCGATGCTCCTTCAAGGGATCTTTTTCTTCAGGAGTTCACATGTCGTTATCTGTTGGCATTCCCAATGCCGCCGGCATCACCATCGGTGGCAAATCGGCCACTACCCTTCGTGCCTTGAGCGACGCGACAGCTGATGCGGCTGCTCAAGCGCTGGGTGCAAAAAAAAGCGACGGCAATCAGGTCAAGACGGGCCCGGTTGGTCTGGGGGAGAGTGCCGGCGCACAGGCCGAATCGCAAACCAGCGATAACACCAGCGTGGCGGTGAAGGTCTTGCTCAAACGCCTCAAGGAATTGCAGCAGCAATTGCGTGAGCAACAACAGCAGCTGGCGCAAGCCCAGGCGGCGTCCTATCCGAGTCCGGAAGCCAAGACCACCGCGGTAGCGGCCATTCAGGGGCAGGTTGCCGACACCAACGGCGCCATCCTGCAAGTGAGTGCGAGCCTGATCAAGGAGCTGGCCAAGGGTTCCGGCACGGGATCGGTGGTCAACACCACGGCATGAGTTGAATGCCGTTTTTTCGCCACGCATCTCTGAAAGCATTTTTCAGGTCGTTGACAAAATCCGGCAGGGTTCGCATAGTTTGGTTCACGCAAACGTTTGCGCGGCTCCAATGATGGCTTTTCATCGCGGTGGGCCGTGAAGCTTACGCCAGCGCAAGCGTTGCTCACAATAATCATAAGATCGGAGTGAACCCATGAAGCTGCCATTCGCTGGACGTCTTCTCGCTGTCGCTATGCTGGCTGCCGCATCCGCTGCATTGCCTGTCTCTTCGGCTTTTGCTGAAACCGCTGAAAAGCCGAAAGTCGCACTGGTCATGAAATCCCTGGCCAACGAATTCTTCCTGACAATGGAAGATGGCGCCAAGGCGTACCAGAAAGATCACTCCGGCGAATTCGAGCTCATCTCCAACGGCATCAAGGATGAAACCGACACCGCAGGCCAGACGCGCATCGTCGAGCAGATGATCCTGGCCAGGGTCAATGCACTGGTGATTGCACCGGCAGACTCCAAGGCCATGGTCCCGGTGATCAAGAAAGCCATCGATGCCGGTATCACCGTGATCAACATCGACAACCAACTGGACCCCGCCGTCGTCAAAAGCAAAAACATCAATGTTCCGTTCGTAGGCCCGGACAACCGCAAGGGCGCACGGCTGGTGGGGGATTACCTGGCCAAACAGCTCAAGGCCGGTGACGAAGTCGGCATCATCGAGGGTGTGTCCACGACCACCAATGCCCAGCAGCGGACCGCGGGTTTCAAAGATGCGATGGAGGCGGCGCAGATCAAGGTCGTGTCCCTGCAATCCGGTGACTGGGAAATCGACAAGGGCAACAAGGTCGCCGCGTCGATTCTCAGCGAATACCCGCAAACCAAGGCCCTGTTGGCCGGCAACGACAGCATGGCGGTCGGCGCGGTATCCGCCGTGCGCGCCGCGGGCAAGGCCGGCAAGGTGCAAGTGGTCGGCTACGACAACATCAATGCCATCCAGCCAATGCTCAAGGACGGTCGCGTGCTGGCCACCGCGGACCAGTTCGCGGCCAGACAGGCGGTGTTCGGCATCGAGACTGCATTGAAGATTCTCAAGGGCGAGAAGGTCGAAGGCGGCGCCAATGGCGTGATCGAAACGCCGGTAGAGCTGGTCACCAAGTAACCTTCTGGCGACGCAACGGCGCTCGTCCAGCCGGACGGGCGCATGGAGAGTTTTTATGTCAGTTTGCGCTCCGGACGCTGTCCTCTCGGTCAGCGGTATCGGCAAGACCTACGCCCAGCCGGTTCTTACCGGCATCGACCTGACGCTCATGCGCGGGGAAGTGCTGGCGTTGACCGGCGAGAACGGTGCAGGCAAAAGCACGCTTTCGAAGATTATTGGCGGGCTGGTCACGCCGACCACCGGCCAGATGCGGTTTCAGGGGCAGGACTATCGTCCGGGTAGCCGGGCTCAGGCTGAAGCGCTGGGTATCCGCATGGTCATGCAGGAACTCAATCTGCTGCCGACCTTGTCGGTGGCGGAAAACCTGTTTCTCGACAACCTGCCCAGCAAAGGCGGCTGGATCAGTCGCAAGCAGTTGCGCAAGGCGGCCATCGAGGCCATGGCTCATGTCGGGCTCGACGCCATTGACCCGGACACCCTGGTCGGCGAACTGGGCATCGGCCATCAGCAAATGGTCGAGATCGCCCGCAACCTGATTGGCGATTGTCATGTGCTGATTCTCGATGAGCCGACGGCAATGCTCACTGCCCGCGAAGTCGAAATGCTGTTCGAGCAGATCACCCGCCTGCAGGCGCGCGGCGTATCGATCATCTATATCTCCCATCGCCTTGAAGAGCTGGCGCGGGTCGCGCAGCGCATTGCCGTGCTGCGCGACGGCAACCTGGTCTGTGTCGAGCCGATGGCCAACTACAACAGCGAGCAACTGGTTACCTTGATGGTTGGTCGCGAGCTCGGCGAACACATCGATATGGGGGCGCGCAAGATCGGCGCTCCGATGTTGACGGTCAAGGGCCTGAGCCGTGCCGACAAGGTTCGCGGCGTGTCGTTCGAAGTCCGTGCCGGAGAGATTTTCGGGATATCCGGTTTGATTGGCGCAGGGCGCACCGAGTTGCTGCGTCTGATCTTTGGTGCTGATATCGCCGACAGCGGCACGGTTGCCCTGGGGGCGCCGGCGCAGGTCATCAATGTGCGTTCGCCAGTGGATGCGGTCGGGCATGGCATCGCGTTGATCACCGAAGATCGCAAGGGCGAAGGCCTTTTGTTGACGCAATCGATCGGCGCCAATATCGCCTTGGGCAACATGCCCGGCATCTCCTGCGCGGGCGTTGTCGACAACGATGGCGAGAACGCCCTGGCCCAGCGTCAGATCGACGCCATGCGCATTCGCAGTTCCGGTCCGGCACAGTTGGTGTCCGAGTTGTCCGGCGGCAATCAGCAGAAGGTCGTCATCGGCCGTTGGCTGGAGCGCGATTGCTCGGTGCTGCTGTTCGACGAGCCGACCCGCGGCATCGACGTCGGCGCCAAGTTCGATATCTATAACCTGCTCGGCGAGTTGACTCGCCAAGGCAAGGCGCTGGTGGTGGTCTCCAGCGACTTGCGCGAGCTGATGCTGATCTGCGACCGGATCGGCGTGCTGTCGGCCGGGCGCCTGATCGATACCTTCGATCGCGACAGCTGGACCCAGGATGAATTGCTCGCCGCTGCTTTCGCCGGCTACCAAAAACGTGATGCGCAGCTCGTTGAAGCCGCGCCTAGGGATCTTCCATGAATACCGTTTCTTCCGCCGGCAAACGCAGTGGCAACTTCTACGGCCTGGGCACCTATCTGGGCCTGGCGGGTGCCTTGTTGGCGATGATCGTGCTGTTCTCGGTGCTGAGCAGTCATTTTCTGTCCTACGATACTTTCAGCACCCTGGCCAACCAGATTCCGGACCTGATGGTGCTGGCGGTCGGCATGACCTTTGTGTTGATCATCGGTGGCATCGACCTGTCGGTTGGCTCGGTGCTGGCGCTGGCGGCCTCGACCGTGAGCGTGGCGATTCTCGGCTGGGGCTGGGGCGTGCTGCCGGCGGCGCTGCTGGGCATGGCCGTCGCGGCGCTCGCCGGTACCGTCACCGGCTCGATCACGGTGGCGTGGCGGATTCCGTCGTTCATCGTGTCCCTGGGCGTGCTGGAAATGGCTCGCGGGGTGGCGTACCAGATGACCGGTTCGCGTACGGCCTACATCGGCGATGCGTTCGCCTGGTTGTCCAATCCGATCGCCTTCGGCATTTCGCCGTCGTTCATCATTGCGTTGCTGATCATTTTCGTCGCCCAGGCCGTATTGACCCGCACGGTGTTCGGTCGTTACCTGATCGGGATCGGTACCAACGAAGAGGCCGTACGGCTGGCGGGGATCAACCCCAAGCCATACAAGATCCTGGTCTTCAGCCTGATGGGGTTGCTGGCCGGTATTGCCGCGTTGTTCCAGATTTCTCGCCTGGAAGCCGCCGACCCGAATGCCGGCTCCGGTCTTGAGTTGCAGGTGATCGCGGCCGTCGTGATCGGCGGGACCAGCCTGATGGGCGGGCGCGGTTCGGTGATCAGCACGTTTTTTGGCGTCCTGATCATTTCCGTGCTGGCCGCGGGGCTGGCGCAGATCGGGGCAACCGAGCCGACCAAGCGCATCATTACCGGTGCGGTGATCGTGGTGGCGGTGGTGCTGGATACTTATCGCAGTCAACGCGCAAGCCGGCGGACCTGAGTCATGGCGACTATCAAAGATGTGGCAGCCCTTGCCGGCATTTCCTACACCACGGTTTCCCATGTGGTGAACAAGACCCGCCCGGTCAGTGAAGAAGTCCGGATCAAGGTCGAGGCGGCAATCCAGACCCTCGACTACGTCCCCAGCGCCGTGGCCCGTTCGCTCAAGGCCAAGACCACGGCGACCATCGGCCTGTTGGTGCCCAACAGCCTGAACCCGTATTTCGCCGAACTGGCCCGGGGTATCGAGGATTACTGCGAGCGAAACGGTTACTGCGTCATCCTGTGCAACTCCGACGACAATCCGGACAAGCAGCGCAGCTACCTGCGCGTGCTGCTGGAAAAACGCATCGACGGCCTGATTGTCGCCTCGGCCGGTGGCGACAGTGGCCTGGTACAAGGCCTGAAAGGCGTCCGCACGCCCATGGTGATCGTCGACCGCGGACTGGACGGTGTCGATGCGGACCTGGTGCGTATCGATCATGAATACGGCGCCTATCTGGCGACCCGACATCTGCTGGAGTTGGGGCACCGGGATATCGCCACCATCAGCGGGCCGGAAAACACCAGCGTGGCGCAGATGCGACTGGCGGGTTATCGCCGGGCCTTGAAGGAGGCGGGCATCGAAGTCTCGTCCGGGCGCATGCTGGAAAGCGATTTCACCAGCACCGGCGGCTACAGCGCCGCCGCGATTCTGCTGGAAAGCAATCCGCCTAGCGCCATTTTTGCCGCCAACGACATGATCGGCATCGGCGTGCTGCGGGCCGCCGCCGAGCGCAATATTCGCGTGCCGAGCGAGTTGTCGGTGATCGGCTTCGACGATATCCAGATGAGTCGCTATGTCTACCCGTCGTTGACCACGGTCGGGCAATCGATCCTGCAGCTCGGCGAAATGGCTGCCGAAGTGCTTTTACGGCGGATCGCCACGCCGGGCCTGGCGACCGATCAGCGGATCGTGACGCCGAGTATCGTCATACGTGAATCGACGGCGCCGCTGGCTGGCGTGTTTGCCCAGTGCCGTTGAAAACAGAAAGTCGTTGAAACAAAAAGCCATTGAAAACAGAAAGCCGCTGAACCCACAGCGCCGCCGAAACAGAATCGATGAGTAGCAATGTATGCCAGCAAAAGTAGTGGTGATAGGCAGTTTGAACATGGACCTGGTGACCCGGGCGCCACGCTTGCCCAAGGGCGGTGAAACGCTGATTGGGCAGTCGTTTACCACCGTCTCCGGCGGCAAGGGCGCCAATCAGGCCGTGGCTGCGGCGCGGCTGGGGGGGCAGGTGTCGATGATCGGCTGCGTGGGCAATGACGCTTATGGTGAGGTGCTGCGCGGGGCGCTGTTGGCCGAGCAGATCGATTGCCAGGCGGTGAGCATCGTTGATGGTTCCAGTGGGGTGGCGTTGATAGTGGTCGACGACAGCAGTCAGAACACCATCGTGATCGTCCCCGGCGCCAACGGGGCATTGACCTCTGAAGCCATCGACCGTTTTGATTCGGTGATACAGGCGGCGGACGTGCTCATCTGTCAGCTGGAAGTGCCCGATGCTTCCGTTGGCCATGCGCTCAAGCGCGGTCGCGAACTGGGCAAGACAGTCATCCTCAACCCGGCACCGGTCAGCCGCCCGCTGCCGTCGGACTGGTACGCGTCCATCGATTACCTGATTCCAAACGAAAGCGAAGCGTCGGCACTGAGCGGTGTGTCGGTGGACTCCCTCGAAACTGCGCAAGCCGCGGCGACCCGCCTGATTGCCCTGGGCGCCGGCAAAGTGATCATCACCCTCGGTGCGCAAGGTTCGCTGTTTGCCGATGGCCATCGCTTCGAACATTTCCCCGCGCCCGTAGTAAAGGCTGTCGATACCACGGCGGCCGGCGACACGTTTGTCGGCGGTTTCGCTGCGGCACTGGCCGCGGGTCAAGATGAGGCGCAGGCGATCCGCTTCGGACAGGTGGCCGCGGCGCTGTCGGTCACCCGTGCTGGCGCGCAACCTTCGATTCCCGTCTTGAGCGATGTACAGGCGTTTAAAACCCCATGAAAAAGACACCTCTGCTCAACATTGCGCTATCGCGGCTGATCGCTTCATTGGGGCATGGCGACCTGGTCGTCATCGGTGATGCCGGGCTGCCGGTTCCACCGGGCGTTGAATTGATCGACCTGGCCCTGACCCATGGCATTCCGGATTTTGTCAGTACCTTGAAGGTGGTGCTCAGTGAGATGCAGGTCGAAAGCCATGTGCTGGCTGAGGAAATCCTGGATAAAAAGCCGTCGGCCCTGGTCGCGCTGCAAGAGCTGGACGGCGAAGGTGCGTTGGGGCGGCGCGAGTTGCTCACTCATGAACAATTCAAGGTACTGAGCCGACAAGCCAGGGCGATTGTTCGTACAGGCGAATGCCAGCCGTACTGCAACATTGTGCTGGTCGCCGGGGTTACGTTTTGACGGGCTGTACGCGTTTTGATGTCCCTGGCACAAGGCGTGCGCCCCGTATCGCTATGCTCAGAAACTGCACCCACTGCTCCGGAGCCTGCTGCTTTTGACCTTGAAGACCGCAACCAACGCCCACGCGGCCCCAAAGATCGACCTGATCATCGACACCGATCCGGGGGCTGACGACGTCGTTGCCCTGTTGTTCGCCCTGGCATCGCCGCAAGAGCTGAATGTCCGGGCATTGACCACCGTTGCCGGCAACGTTCGCCTGGACAAGACCTCGCGCAATGCTCGACTGGCCCGCGAGTGGGCGGGGCGCGAAGAGGTTCCGGTCTATGCGGGGGCGCCGAAACCCCTGGTGCGCACACCCATCTATGCCGAGGATATTCATGGCAAGGAAGGGTTGTCGGGCATTGCCGTGTATGAGCCCGGCAAAGGCCTGGCCAAGGGCAGTGCCATCCCTTATCTGATCGATACCCTTAAATCTGCCGAGCCTCACAGCATTACCATCGCCATGCTTGGCCCGCAGACCAACCTGGCCCTGGCGTTGATCCAGGAGCCGGGTATCGTTCAGGGCATCAAGGAAGTGGTGGTCATGGGCGGCGCGCATTTCAACGGCGGCAACATCACGCCGGTGGCCGAGTTCAACCTGTTCGCCGATCCGCAAGCGGCCGAAGTGGTGCTCAACAGTGGTGTGAAGCTGACCTACCTGCCGCTGGATGTGACCCACAAGATCCTTACCAGCGAAGCGCGCCTGAATCAGATTGCCGCGCTGAACAACAACGCCAGTCGTCTGGTGGGCAGTATTCTCAATGAGTACATCAAGGGCGACATGGAGCACTATGGCCTTCCGGGCGGCCCGGTGCATGACGCCACGGTTGTCGCTTACCTGCTCAAGCCGCAATTGTTCAGCGGTCGTTCGGTCAACGTGGTGATCGACAGCCGCGAAGGACCGACCTTTGGACAAACCATCGTCGACTGGTATGACGGCTTGAAAGCGCCAAAGAATGCCTTCTGGGTCGAAAGCGGCGATGCCCAGGGCTTCTTCGATCTGCTGACCGAGCGCCTGGCCCGCCTGAAGTAAGCATCATCTGCCGCAGGCGCTTGCCTGCGGGTTTCACTCCCTCGCGCTAACCGCTCAGGTCTTTTGGTCCGACAGGTGTTTCTCGAAAATCTGCTCGATGAACGATTGGGCGGCTTCGGTTCCAAGGTCCCTGACCAGAAGGTCGATACCGATAATGGCGAGCTCTTCCGTGCTGCTTGGGCTGTAGGAGCTGTGGCCGTCTTGCCACTTGGCCTTGATGTCAGCGTCGATGCTTACGGTGGTCATGATGGCGCTCGTGAAGTCGGGGAAGTCTGAGTGCCGAGTTAACCATTTTGCGGGGCTTTTGACACGCCGACTTAGGTATGAAAGGAGGGCTATGCGACACTTGGCCTTTGTCGAATATTCAAGGAGCACGCTGTGCAGATCGATTTGAACTCCCCGGATGGCCTGACCCTCGAGGCGGTGCGTCAGTTGCTGGCCGGCGCCAGTGACGATGAGCACACCCAGTTGCGGGTCACCAAGGGAGGCATCGCCTACATCTCCTCGGGTGTCGTGGGCGGTACCGATATCGACGGCTTGTTGTTCCGGCTCGAAACCTGGGCCAAGGGCTCAGGTTATGTCGGGCGGGTCGCGGCCAGCGATGAAGTCTGGGTCATGCAAATCTTCAATGCCTTGAAAGAGAACTGGCCCAATCCTCCTTACGACTACATCGACGTCTATTGAGCGTCGTTCATATTCAGTCACGATTCAGTGGTTAAGGGCAGGGCGACGCTCAGGCAGAATCGCGGCTCGTCCGGATCATGGGCAGGGTGCTCCCTGTGAAACCAAACGCCAGTCTGGTTGTCGCACGATCTCAGCTTAATCATTGAATAAGGAGGCTTCATGCCTTGGAAGCTCGCGTCATTGGGTACTTTGTTGGCCGTTGCCACACTGGCCGGTTGCAGCACTCCCTCTACGGAGTCGGCAACAACGGATGTTGCGACAACTGACACGGGTCACAGTCGCTGTGAGGCAAAGGCTGCCGAGTTCACTATCGGTAAACAGGCATCGCCGCAGTTGCTTGAGCAGGCGCGTACCCGCGCAGGGGCGCAAAGTGCACGGTTCCTGCTGCCAACCGATATGGTGACGCTGGAGTACCGCTCCGATCGCCTGAACCTGAACACCGATGCCAGCCGGGTAGTGACGCGCGTCAACTGCGGCTGATCGTTCGGCTTTTGTTTCAGCCATAAAAAACCCCGTCACATGGACGGGGTTTTTTTAGTGCGCCTGGAAATTACTCTGGGCGAACTTGAGCAGCTTGCATACCCTTTTGGCCTTTCTCAGCCACGAAGGAAACAGTCTGGCCTTCTTTCAGGCTTTTGAAACCGTCGCTTTCGATAGCTTTGAAGTGTACGAACAGGTCGTCACCGCCACCTTGAGGAGTGATGAAGCCGAAGCCTTTTTCATCGTTGAACCATTTAACGGTGCCGGTTTGGCGATTAGACATGGTGTATCTCCAAGAAACATATATTTTCAGTAGTACTGTGCTGCTCAGGCCAACTGGGCACACCCGGGTATCATAGTCGAAATGTTCGCTTTGGGAGCCCCCCGGGCGAGCTGTTTGCCTTGCTGTCGAGCGGTCTTTGGTGCTTCCTATCGCTGGAGGCCCCGTTTTAAAAGGCTTTCAGCCGAAAGAAAAGACGAAAAAAAAGCTGTAAAACCTTCAAAAAATCTCAGTCAAAGTGACATTCGGTCTGTTTTTTCGGTCAGTGCAGGTGAAAAAATCAATGCCAGACGCTTATTTCTTCGCCCCGGTATCGACCCTGCAAGTGGCGATTTTCTGCATCGCCTGATTTGCCAGTTCTTGACTTGCCTTGCCGTCCATCAATGCCTGAAGGTCTTTGGCAGGATAGGATTTGAGCTGGTCGGCGCCGCAACCACAGACGGCTTTTGCCTTCGCATCACCGATCTTTTGTGCCGCTGCAGGGACGCATTGCGCCATGTATTTCTCGCGCTCACCCTTTGGCCAATCGGCGTGGGCGGCCAATGGCAGCAGCAGAACGATGGGGGCAACTACGGCGAACAAACGGTTCAGACGCATGCTGGGATGCTCCTTGTGGGTCAATGACGTGTTATCTGAGGGGCGAAGCGGTGTTCAAGTTCAGCACTCTGGCATAAAAATGCCCGATTTGCCCCCGTACAAAGTCTGTGTGCATCGACGACCGTTCATCTGTGCTAGCATGCCTCGCTCGGGCGTTTGCAGGCTCCGGCGGACCTTCAGTCCCGGTAGCGGCAGATGCACGATTAACCCTGATTTGAATCCCAGTCACTCTGGTTCGGTTTTCCGGTTGGCCGCAAGGCTCCTGCCGCTGTAAGGCAGGCGTTCGTCATTGAATGGCCTGGACCGGATCTTGTACTGGCTCATCCCAACCCACGTGACCTTTGGTAGGGGTCACCACTAGGAGAGGAGGCGCCATGCCAACTATTACTCTTCCCGACGGCAGTCAACGTTCATTCGATCACCCGGTTTCCGTAGCCGAGGTCGCCGCATCCATTGGTGCAGGCCTGGCCAAGGCCACCGTTGCCGGCAAGGTCGATGGCAAGCTGGTCGACGCCAGCGACATCATCGACAGCGATGCGTCGCTGCAAATCATCACGCCAAAGGATGAAGAGGGGCTGGAGATCATTCGCCACTCTTGCGCCCACCTGGTTGGCCACGCGGTCAAGCAGTTGTACCCGAGCGCCAGGATGGTCATCGGTCCGGTCATCGATGAAGGTTTCTATTACGACATCGCCTTCGAGCGTCCTTTCACTCCGGACGACCTGGCGGCCATCGAACAGCGCATGCAGCAGCTGATCGAGAAAGATTACGACGTGATCAAGAAAGTCACTCCGCGCGCCGAAGTGATCGAAGTGTTCAAGGCCCGTGGCGAAGACTACAAGTTGCGCCTGGTCGAAGACATGCCGAACGAGCAGGCCATGGGCCTGTACTATCACGAAGAATACGTCGACATGTGCCGCGGTCCGCACGTGCCGAACACCCGCTTCCTTAAATCCTTCAAGCTGACCAAGCTGTCCGGCGCCTACTGGCGCGGCGATGCCAAGAACGAGCAATTGCAGCGCGTCTACGGCACCGCATGGGCGGACAAGAAGCAACTGGCGGCTTACATCCAGCGCATTGAAGAAGCCGAAAAGCGCGATCACCGCAAGATCGGCAAGCGCCTGGGCCTGTTCCACACCCAGGAAGAGTCGCCGGGCATGGTGTTCTGGCACCCGAACGGCTGGACTTTGTACCAGGTGCTAGAGCAGTACATGCGCAAGGTTCAGCGCGATAACGGCTACCTCGAAATCAAGACGCCGCAAGTCGTTGACCGCAGCCTGTGGGAGAAATCCGGGCACTGGGCCAACTACGCCGACAACATGTTCACCACCCAGTCGGAAAACCGCGACTACGCGATCAAGCCAATGAACTGCCCTTGCCACGTGCAGGTGTTCAACCAGGGCCTGAAGAGCTACCGCGAGTTGCCGATGCGCCTGGCCGAATTTGGTGCATGCCATCGCAACGAGCCGTCGGGTGCCTTGCACGGCATCATGCGCGTGCGCGCGTTCACTCAGGACGACGCCCACATCTTCTGCACCGAAGAGCAGATGCAGGCCGAGTCCGCTGCGTTTATCAAGCTGACCATGGACGTCTACGCCGATTTCGGCTTTAAAGATGTCGAAATGAAGCTGTCCACTCGTCCGGAAAAACGCGTCGGTTCCGACGAACTTTGGGATCGCGCCGAAGCTGCACTGGCCGCAGCCCTTGATAGCGCGGGCCTGCCGTACGATCTGCAGCCGGGCGAGGGTGCGTTCTACGGTCCGAAGATCGAGTTCTCGCTGAAAGATTGCCTCGGTCGCGTCTGGCAATGTGGTACCCTGCAGCTCGATTTTAACCTGCCTGTCCGTCTGGGAGCCGAATACGTCTCCGAAGACAACAGCCGCAAGCACCCGGTCATGTTGCACCGGGCGATCCTGGGGTCCTTCGAACGCTTCGTCGGAATCCTGATCGAGCACTACGAGGGTGCATTCCCTGCGTGGCTGGCGCCGACCCAGGCAGTGGTGATGAATATCACTGATAAACAGGCCGATTTTGCCGCTGAAGTTGAAAAAACCCTCAACGAAAGCGGATTTCGTGCCAAGTCTGACTTGAGAAATGAAAAGATCGGCTTTAAAATCCGCGAGCATACTTTGCTCAAGGTTCCTTATCTCTTGGTTATCGGAGATCGGGAAGTCGAGATGCAGACTGTCGCTGTGCGTACTCGTGAAGGTGCTGACCTGGGCTCGATGCCCGTCGCCCAGTTCGCTGAGTTTCTCGCGCAAGCGGTTTCCCGGCGTGGTCGCCCAGATTCGGAGTAATTATTATTAAGCGTGAAATGAGACAAGATAAACGAGCTGCACCGAAAGCCCCGATCAACGAGAATATCTCGGCACGCGAGGTTCGGTTAATTGGGGCTGAAGGTGAACAGCTTGGGATTGTGTCAATTGAAGACGCGCTTCTTAAGGCTGAAGAGGCCAAGCTGGATCTGGTGGAAATTTCCGCCGATGCAGTACCCCCTGTTTGCAAACTGATGGACTACGGCAAGTCGATCTTCGAAAAGAAGAAGCAGATTGCTGCGGCCAAGAAAAACCAGAAGCAGATTCAGGTTAAAGAAATCAAGTTTCGTCCAGGGACGGAGGAAGGGGATTACCAGGTAAAACTGCGCAACCTGGTACGTTTCCTGAGTGATGGGGACAGGGCCAAGGTATCCTTGCGATTCCGCGGCCGTGAGATGGCCCACCAGGAGCTGGGGATGGAACTCCTCAAGCGAGTTGAAGGTGACTTGCTCGAGTACGGTTCGGTCGAACAGCATCCTAAGATGGAAGGACGCCAGCTGATCATGGTCATCGCCCCGAAAAAGAAGAAGTAATCAACAGGGCACGGCAGGCCTTCTGATTATGTTTATCAACTGAATGCGGAGTATCCGAACATGCCAAAAATGAAGACCAAAAGTGGTGCTGCTAAGCGGTTTCTGAAAACTGCTAACGGTATCAAGCACAAGCACGCTTTCAAGAGCCACATCCTGACCAAAATGTCGACCAAGCGTAAGCGTCAACTGCGCGGTAGCAGCTTGCTGCATCCGTCTGACGTGGCAAAAGTCGAGCGCATGCTGCGCCTTCGTTAATTTTAGTCAAGAATAGAGGAAGTAACTCATGGCTCGTGTAAAGCGTGGCGTCATTGCCCGTAAGCGTCACAAAAAAATTCTGAAACTTGCTAAAGGCTACTACGGCGCACGCTCCCGCGTATTCCGTGTTGCCAAGCAAGCGGTAATCAAGGCAGGCCAATACGCCTACCGTGACCGTCGTCAGAAAAAACGTCAGTTCCGCGCTCTGTGGATCGCTCGTATCAACGCTGGTGCTCGTATCAACGGTCTGTCCTACAGCCGTTTCATTGCCGGCCTGAAAAAAGCGTCCATCGAGATCGACCGTAAGGTTCTGGCTGATCTGGCAGTGAACGAAAAAGCGGCGTTTGCTGCGATTGTCGAGAAAGCTAAAGCCACCTTGGCTTAAGTACCCCCGACAGTCACCCGGCCTCGCATCTGTGGGGCCAGGTGTTAAACGTCATAAATAGGGGAAGAGCCTTCAAGCTCTTCCCCTATTTTGTATCTGGAGTCTGTACATGGAAAACCTGGATGCGCTCGTCTCTCAAGCTCTAGAGGCTGTGCAAAGCGCTGAAGATATCAATGCCCTGGAGCAAATCCGGGTTCACTACCTTGGCAAGAAGGGTGAATTGACTCAGGTGATGAAGACCCTGGGGAATTTGCCGGCAGAAGAGCGTCCGCAGGTCGGTGCGCTGATCAACGTTGCCAAGGAGCGTGTCACAGAGGTCCTTAATGCGCGCAAGGCATTGTTTGAAGAAGCCGATCTGGCTGCCAAACTCTCTGCCGAGTCCATTGACGTGACCCTGCCTGGCCGTGGTCAGACCTCCGGTGGTCTGCATCCGGTTACCCGCACTCTGGAACGCGTCGAACAGTTCTTCACCCGTATTGGCTACGGCATCGCCGAAGGCCCTGAGGTCGAAGACGACTATCACAACTTCGAAGCGCTCAACATCCCAGGCCACCACCCGGCCCGGTCGATGCATGACACCTTCTATTTCAATGCGAACATGTTGTTGCGCACCCATACCTCGCCGGTACAGGTCCGCACCATGGAGTCGAAACAGCCGCCGATCCGCATCGTCTGCCCAGGCCGTGTATACCGCAGCGACTCCGATATCACCCACTCGCCGATGTTCCACCAGGTCGAAGGCCTGCTGATCGATCGTGACATCAATTTCGCCGACCTCAAAGGCACCATCGAAGAGTTCCTGCGGGTGTTCTTCGAAAAGGAACTGGCGGTACGTTTCCGTCCTTCGTACTTCCCGTTCACCGAGCCATCCGCTGAAGTCGACATGGAATGCGTGATGTGCAGCGGTAAAGGCTGTCGCGTCTGCAAGCAGACCGGTTGGTTGGAAGTGATGGGCTGCGGCATGGTTCACCCGAACGTGCTGCGCATGTCCGGGATCGACCCGGAAGAGTTCTCGGGCTTTGCCTTCGGCATGGGCGTTGAGCGTCTGGCCATGCTGCGTTACGGCGTGAACGACTTGCGTCTGTTCTTCGACAACGACTTGCGGTTCCTCGCGCAATTTCGCTAGTCGTAACGAATTCTTAGGAGAGCAGGATGAAATTCAGTGAACAATGGCTGCGTGGCTGGGTTAGCCCGCAGGTAAGTCGCGACGAGCTGGTTGCTCGTCTGTCGATGGCCGGTCTTGAGGTCGATAGCGTTACGCCGGCCGCCGGTGTTTTCAGTGGCGTGGTCGTTGGCGAGGTGCTGAGCACCGAGCAGCACCCGGACGCCGACAAGCTGCGTGTGTGCCAGGTCAGCAACGGTTCGGAAACCTTCCAGGTTGTTTGCGGTGCGCCAAATGTGCGCCCGGGCCTGAAGATTCCTTTCGCCATGATCGGCGCCGAGCTGCCGGGCGACTTCAAGATCAAGAAGGCCAAGCTGCGTGGCGTTGAGTCCAACGGCATGCTGTGCTCGCAATCCGAGCTGCAGGTCGGTGAAGGCAATGACGGCTTGATGGAGCTGCCGGCCGATGCGCCGGTGGGCGAGGATTTCCGCGTTTATCTGGACCTGGAAGACGCCAGCATCGAGGTCGATCTGACCCCGAACCGTGGCGACTGCCTGTCCCTGGCCGGTCTGGCCCGTGAAGTGGGTGCACTGTACGCCGCTCCTGTGGTCCGTCCGGTGGTGGCCTCGATTCCTGCCGCCCACGACGAAGTGCGTTCGGTAGAAGTGCTGGCGCCCGCCGCGTGCCCGCGCTACCTCGGTCGTGTGATTCGTAATGTCGACCTGTCCAGGCCTACGCCGCTGTGGATGGTTGAGCGCCTGCGTCGTGCAGATGTGCGCAGCATCGACGCTGCCGTCGACATCACCAACTACGTGATGCTGGAACTGGGTCAGCCGCTGCACGCTTTCGATCTCGCCGAAATCAACGGTGGCATCCGTGTGCGCATGGCCGAAGAGGGCGAGAAGCTGGTACTGCTCGACGGTCAGGAAGTCAGCCTGCGTAGCGATACGCTGGTGATTGCCGACCACTCCCGCGCACTGGCAATCGCCGGTGTCATGGGTGGCGAGCACAGCGGTGTCTCCGCGACCACCCGCGATGTGTTCCTGGAAAGCGCTTTCTTCGACCAGATCGCCGTAGCAGGCAAGGCCCGTTCCTATGGCCTGCACACTGACGCATCCCATCGCTATGAGCGCGGCGTTGACTGGCAGCTGGCCCGCGAAGCCATGGAGCGCGCGACCGGCTTGCTGCTCGATATCACCGGTGGTGAAGCGGGTCCGATCATCGAGACCGTCAGCGAACAGCACCTGCCGAAAATTGCTCCGATCACCCTGCGTGCCCAGCGCATTACCCAGATGCTGGGTATGGAAATGGACTCGGCTGAAGTGGAGCGTCTGCTCAATGCCTTGGGCCTGACCATTACTGCCGACGGGGCAGGGCAGTGGCGTGTAGAAGTGCCAAGCCATCGCTTCGATATCAGCCTGGAAGTCGACCTGATTGAAGAACTGGCACGCCTGTACGGCTACAACCGTTTGCCGGTTCGTTACCCGCAAGCGCGTCTGGCGCCGCAAGCCAAGGCAGAAGCCCGTAGCGACCTGCCTGAGCTGCGCCGACTGCTGGTTGCCCGTGGGTATCAGGAAGCAATTACCTACAGCTTCATCGATCCGAAACAGTTCGAACTGTTTAATCCGGGTGTGGAGCCGTTGCTGCTGGCGAACCCGATCTCCAATGACATGGCCGCCATGCGTTCGTCGCTGTGGCCGGGTCTGGTCAAGGCGCTTCAGCACAACCTGAACCGTCAGCAGGATCGCGTGCGTCTGTTCGAAAGCGGCCTGCGTTTCGTTGGTCAGCTTGAAGGTTTGAAGCAAGAGCCGATGTTGGCAGGCGTTGTTTGCGGTAGTCGTCTGCCGGAAGGCTGGGCGCAAGGTCGCGATACCGTCGACTTCTTCGACGTCAAGGCTGACGTGGAAGCGGTGCTGGGCTTCGCCGGTGCCCTGGATGCGTTCACTTTCGTACCGGGCAAGCACCCGGCGCTGCACCCGGGTCAAACCGCGCGCATCGAGCGTGACGGTCGTCTGGTCGGCTTCATTGGCGCGATCCACCCTGAATTGTCGAAAACCCTCGGTCTCGACCGTCCAGTCTTCGTCTTCGAGCTGGTTCTGGCGGAAGTGGCGTCGGGCAAAATGCCTAAATTCCACGAGTTATCGCGCTTTCCTGAAGTGCGTCGTGACCTTGCACTGATTGCGCACAAAGACGTTGCAGCCACGGCTGTACTGGACGTAATCCGTGAAAATGCAGGCGAATGGCTGACAGACCTCAGGCTATTTGACGTGTATCAGGGTAAAGGCATTGATCCTGATAGAAAAAGCCTTGCAGTCGGCTTGACCTGGCAGCATCCATCGCGCACTCTTAATGACGATGAGGTGAATACCGCAACGCAAAACATCCTCACCTCGCTCGAACAAAGGTTGAACGCCACGTTAAGGAAGTGACGTATGGGGGCTCTGACGAAAGCTGAGATGGCGGAACGTCTGTATGAAGAGCTGGGCCTGAACAAACGGGAGGCCAAGGAATTGGTCGAACTGTTTTTTGAAGAAATCAGGCACGCTCTCGAAGACAACGAACAAGTCAAATTGTCCGGTTTCGGCAATTTCGACCTTCGGGACAAACGCCAGCGGCCTGGCCGCAATCCGAAAACGGGGGAAGAAATCCCGATCACGGCTCGCCGTGTGGTCACCTTTCGTCCAGGGCAGAAGTTGAAGGCCCGAGTTGAGGCTTATGCTGGAACCAAGTCATAACGACGAGCTCCCCGTCATCCCGGGCAAACGCTACTTCACCATTGGTGAAGTCAGCGAGCTGTGTGCGGTCAAACCGCACGTGCTGCGCTACTGGGAGCAGGAGTTTCCTCAACTCAACCCTGTCAAACGCCGCGGAAACCGCCGGTATTATCAGCGCCAGGACGTGCTGATGATCCGGCAGATCCGCGCGCTTCTTTACGATCAGGGGTTCACCATCGGCGGAGCGCGCTTGCGTTTGTCCGGTGATGAAGCCAAAGACGACACCACCCAATACAAGCAAATGATCCGCCAGATGATCGCCGAGCTCGAAGATGTTCTGGTGGTGCTCAAGAAATAAATTCTCGCTTTTAAATACTTCCAGTTTTCAAAAGCTTGCGATATATTCTTGAGCGTTCCTCGAGGAGAGGGACGAGTTTCACGCCTAGTCGGGGCGTAGCGCAGTCCGGTAGCGCACTAGCATGGGGTGCTAGGGGTCGAGTGTTCGAATCACTCCGTCCCGACCATTTATTTTTAAAGAAATCCAGTCACTTAGCGGTGACTGGATTTTTTTATGATTTATTGTTTTTTCGCGGAGCTGATTTTTGCCCCACTTTTTGCCCCACTGAGGATTTCGATTATCCGCTGGTCGAGAGGGAGGGGAATAAACGTAGAGTGCTCCAACGCGGGGTGTTCAAGAGCATCGGGTTGCGAGGCGTGCACGATTGCATCGTTAATAGGGAGGAACGTTTTCCTCTTCGGGTATGAACCTCCACGTATCCGCCACATATCTCCAAGCAGAGCCCGTAAGAGACTGGCTCTAAATCTCTACCGCGGGTGGCAGTGAGCGCTCTTTCAGGTGGCTGAAGGCATAACGGGTACGCAGGGCAGGGTCATAGGCGGGGAACGGCACGATTGCCCCTGCGCTGATTTCCTGCTTAAAAGTACCTTCGCAGCGAGGATTTCTTGTGCCCGAGCTGGTTGCACGCCTCAGACCATCTTTCCACCAGACAATACGCTCGAATAGTCAAAGATTGGATGGCAGCCATTGGCCTTGATCCAACCATGTACGGTACTCACACGCTTCGGAGAACCAAGGCTTCTTTGATCTATCGCAGGGCAAAGAACCTGAGGTCCGTCCAACTCTTACTAGGTCATACGAAGCTTGAAAGCACTGTTAGGTACCTGGGAGTCGAGGTCGATGATGCCTTGGAAATGGCGGAGCAGACGGAAGTCTGACCATTCATTGTGACGGTCGTGCTAGACCGTTGCTACTCGTCCCACTATCGGTCAAATGTGCCTATAAAATCAGAGACCGATTCAGATCAGAGGGCAGCCTTAGACTGCACTGAGTGATCTAAGACTGGCGTATCCTCATAATGGAATCTGTGATGGCTTGAGCATTTGTGTCCAGCGTTTCCATGGCCGATATCGCATTAGCGGCAACACTGCCAACCCCATTTTCTAAAAGCCACTTGGTTATTTCTTCTATTGCTGCACCTAGAGCGTGTTGATTGTGGAGGAGCAATGTCAGAGCGTCAGCCGTCGCGATCTTGCAGTCTGAGCTATCTGGCATGACGGTCATCCTTGAGAAATGTTGCCGGAAGCCTAGCTCATCTCACGCTGGCTGAGACTGGTGGCTAATTACCTAGTTCTATCTAGCTGTTTGCATTCAACATTCACCTGAATTGCGCTTGCTCACGCTCCTGATTTTTGACCGGCAGAGGACGACCTAAAGCTGACTGTGGCGACAGGCAGAAACAGCCAAATGCGGTCGTTCTACGAACCAATCAAAGCAGCCAGTAATTTTCGACGTCTATCTCCATGTTAATGGGAATTCTACTCACCTAGTAATCCCATCCAACGGAACACCTGCTGTGTCCGCTCAAAATCTGGCGTCAGGCCCTTTTCATGAGAAGTGCCTGACTGAATTGCGTGATAGCAAACAGACAGTACTCTTCAGTAAGATCCATTAATAAGCAAGTCAACGGTGGGTTGCTTGAAAATGATGACGATGAATCAGAAGAGAAGAAATGAAGCTCATCACGACAGCCATAGACTTAGAAACAAACCTCCAACGGCTTATCAAGAGCTACTCAAATATCTCCATTGGGGTCGCGTGGGCTTCAGCCTCAACGAAGCCCTACGAGCTTCTCTTGAAGCATAAGGACAAGATTCGGGTTGGAGTGATCGGAACCCACTTCTACCAGACCCACCCTGACGTGCTGGACAACTTCCTCCAGTCCAACACCGTCAAGTTCGTACTGCAACCCAAGGGCGTATTTCATCCAAAGGTGTATCTCTTCTGGAGCAACCATCAGTGGGAAGCCATCATTGGTAGCGCCAACTTCACCGCCGGTGCCCTACATGAGAACACCGAGCTTTGCACTCTTCTTTCCCACGAGGATGGCAATCACCTCAAGGACCTGAAAGCCCTTATAGAAGGCTATTCCGAGCGAGCCAAATCCATCACATCAATCGAAGCTGCTAACTACCGGAGAATCTGGAAGGCCAAGCAACCTGAGCTTCGCAAGCTGATGGATCACTACGGCGATAGGCCACCGACCAAATCAGCTATCGAGTCCGAAGTGATGGGTATGGACTGGCCAACGTTCCTGGCTGAACTTAAGAAGGACAAGTTACATGGCTTCGATGACCGCTTGGATCTCTTGGACAAGATCCAAAAGGTTTTTGCAAGCGTGCCTCACTTCAAGGACGTTGATGCTCAAACTCGGCGTGCGATTGCAGGGATCCCAAACAAGGTAATGGAGCATGCTGCCTGGTTTGGCTCCATGAAGGGTGCGGGTGTATTCAAGAACGTAGTCATTGAAAGCCCTGAGTTTCTATCGACTGCTCTAGACCAGATACCTTCCGCTGGTACTGTCACCAAGGATCAGTACCAGCGCTTCATTGCCGAGTACTTGAAAGCCTTCCCAAATGGACGCGACGGCATAGGCACGGCAACCAGGTTGCTCAGCATGAGGCGACCAGACCAGTTCCTTTGTGTTGATAGTGCGAACCTCAGAAAGCTGGCCAAAGACGTTGGTATGACCAATTCCACACAGCTTGACTACGACCGCTACTGGGAAGAAGTCGTTGAGAGAATCATGAATGCACCGTGGTGGAAGTCAGCACCACCGAGGTCAGGCAAAGAGCTCAAAGCCTGGAAGGCAAGAGCAGCCATGCTGGACGCTATCTTTTACGAACCAAAGTAAATATTGAGGTCGACGACGCCTTCAAGATGATCAAGCGGACTGACTAGAGTAGCAACGGTTGCGTCCGCAGCCGTCGCTCTCTGCACCGTCCGCTATATCGGGTCGATTTCAGCCCCTAGCGACAGGCAGTAATCGGCCAGAAGCTTTAGCCGGATTCGCGCAAGCGTCCGGCGAACACACCTTAGGGCCGGGGAGATCTCTTCGTAGTGCCCTGTGACCGTTTTGAACGTCTGCCGAGCGCTGGAGCACAATTGCTCCTTCCCACGACGTTCCCTGGCAAGCTTCAGCTCTCTCTGAGCTTCCGTGCCTCACTTTCATTATTCTTGCTTCAACCATGTCAGTTCACCGTAAGCGGCCAGCGAACACACCTTGCACAGATCAGGCAGGCATCCACTGATGGGGCAGCAGTTGCTCGATCTCGCTCGCCCGCTGCGTCGGCAACCGCANTTCCCCATGTGAGAGTAGGTCATCGTCAAGATTAAATTCCGAAACCCCAATTGCGAAAGCAGTTGGGGTTTTGTTTTTGTCCGCAGGAAAGTTCGCACGCAGCTGTTCAGGGTCACCTGTGCGAAATATCGTAAGCGGCCAGCGAACACACCTTGCACAGATCAGGCAGGCATCCACTGATGGGGCAGCAGTTGCTCGATCTCGCTCGCCCGCTGCGTCGGCAACCGCAACAGCACATCCTTAAGATAGGCATACGGATCATGTCCATTGATGCGCGCCGACTGGATCAGGCTCATGATCGCCGCCGCCCGCTTGCCGCTGCGCAGCGACCCAGCAAACAACCAGTTCGACCGCCCAAGCGCCCACGGCCGGATCAAGTTCTCGATCTGGTTGTTGTCGATGGGTACAGCACCATCTTCCAGGTAGCGCGTCAGCGCTACCCAGCGTTTAAGGCTGTAATCCAGGGCCTTGGCTGTGGCCGAACCCTCGGGCACAAGTTCGCGTTGGGCCAACATCCACTCATGCAGTTTTTCAGCGATGGGCACCGCTGTTTCCTGGCGTAATCGCCAGCGGTCTTCGTCGCTCATTTCCCTGGCGTGTCGCTCGACTTCGTACAGCCCGCCAATCGAGTGAAGCGCCTGCTCCGCCAACTGACTTTTATTAGCCGCGTGCAGGTCGAAGAACTTGCGGCGCGCATGGGCCATGCAGCCGATTTCGGTGATGCCCAGCTCGAAGCTGGCCTTGTAGCCGGCGAAGTCATCGCAGATCAGCTTACCGTTCCACGCGCCCAGGAAGTTACGCGCATGTTCGCCGGCACGGCTGGGGCTGAAGTCATAGACCACGGCCTTGAGTGCCGAGAATGGCGTACTGCTGTAGGCCCAGACGTAAGCGCGGTGGGTTTTCTTTTCTCCTGGAGCCAGCATTTGTACCGGCGTTTCATCGGCGTGGACTACGCGCTGGGCCAGCACTGCTTCGCGTAGCGCATCGACCAGCGGCTGAAGCTGGACACCGGTTTGACCCACCCACTGCGCCAGTGTCGAGCGCGGGATGGCCAGGCCGGCACGGCCGAAGATCTTTTCCTGTCGATAGAGCGGTAGGTGATCGGCGAACTTGGCAACCATCACGTGCGCCAGCAGGCCGGCGGTGGGGATGCCCTTGTCGATCACCTGTGGTGGCACCGGCGCCTGGATCAGCGTTTCGCACTGCCGGCAGGCCCATTTCCCACGCACATGCTGTTCGACGGTGAACACGCCCGGCGTGTAGTCCAGCTTCTCGCTGACGTCTTCACCGATGCGCTGAAGCTGGCAGCCACAAGCGCACTGGGTGTTGTCCGGCTCGTGATGGATCACGGTGCGCGGGAACTGCGGCGGCAAAGGCGCACGCTTGGGTTGCTGGCGTGGTTCTGCCTGGGCGGGTGCTGGATGAAGGGCTTTTAACTCGGCCTCGATGGCTTCAAGGTCGGTATTGAGCAGGTCATCGAGCAAGCTGCCTTGCGCCGGGCTGATCTGCTCGCTGCGCTTGGCGAACTTGTGGCGTTTGAGGATGGCGATCTCGTGAGTGAGCTGCTCGATGATCGTTTCATCGCGATGGATCTTTCTGCTCTGGGCGTCGACCTTGGACATCAACTGCGCAGCCAGTGTGCGCAGTTGTTCGGGGGTCATTTGGTCGAGATCGGGCAAGGAAGTCATGCCGTGGATTTTACCAAAGCGGCCCTCCTGTCACAGCTAAAAGCCAGGTTTTATAGCAATGTAATTGCGCCACCTGCACCGACTCGTTGCCAGGGCAATCCAAGTACCAGCGCCTGAAGTTGTTCGGAGTCGAGTTGAACCTCCGCCCCACGATGGATGCCCGGCCAATGAAACTTGCCCTGGTTCAAGCGCCGCGCCGCCAGCCAAATACCGACGCCGTCATGCACCAGCACCTTCATGCGGTTGGCCCGGCGGTTGGCAAAGAGGTAGGCACAGTGCGGCTTCGCCGCACCGAACACGGCAACCACCCGGGCCAGTGCCGTGTCGGTGCCGGCGCGCATGTCCATGGGCTGGGTGGCGAGCCAGATGGAGTCGATGCGAATCATTGGGCCAGGCCACGAATAAAACACGCGCAGCCGTCCGGATCTGACGCTGGCCATTTTATGGTGATGGATTTATCGCCCAAAGGCAGCGAGATGATCACCGTCTCTTCGGTTGCGCGCTTGGGTGCGGCTTGTACCGGGACGAAGGCCGGCAGAGTTGCGGGTGATTTATCCCGGTAAATCGGTAGCCACTTGCGGATAACGTTGGCGTTGATGCCGTGATGGATGGCTACGCTGGAAATCGTTGCTCCAGGTTGCAGGCATTCCTGGACGACTTGGGCTTTGAACGGCTTGGGGTAAGAGCTTCGTTGGCGCATGAAAATCCTGGCGATAAGGGCGATCGCGTCCGCTTAAAAATACGCGGACACCATCGCCCTTAATGCTGGAGTTCGGTAGGTGACTTGGCCGGACGCTTACAAACCGTGGTCCGCCCCTTATTGGCGGGCGGTAATTTGCTACCTGCGCCCCCTGTATTCCGGAGGACGCGTTTCAGCCTATTGCGATTCGCCGCCAGAGG
>NZ_LMHY01000013.1 GCF_001429045.1 Pseudomonas sp. Root71
CTGGTGGACAACCTGGGCAACATCGTCGAAGGCGAGGCCGAGGGCAACCTGGTGATTCTCGATTCCTGGCCAGGCCAGGCACGTACGCTGTTTGGCGACCATGACCGTTTCGTCGACACTTACTTCAAGACCTTCCGTGGCATGTACTTCACCGGTGACGGTGCGCGTCGTGACGCTGACGGTTACTACTGGATCACCGGTCGCGTGGACGACGTGCTCAACGTGTCCGGCCACCGCATGGGCACCGCCGAGATCGAAAGCGCGATGGTCGCTCACCCGAAAGTCGCCGAAGCCGCAGTGGTCGGTGTGCCGCACGACATCAAGGGGCAGGGCATTTATGTTTATGTCACTCTTAAAAACGGTGAAGAGCCGAGCGAGCAGCTGCGCCTGGAACTGAAAAACTGGGTGCGCAAGGAGATCGGTCCGATTGCTTCGCCGGATGTGATCCAGTGGGCGCCGGGGCTGCCGAAGACTCGTTCGGGCAAGATCATGCGCCGGATTCTGCGCAAGATTGCGACGGCTGAGTACGATGGGTTGGGTGATATTTCCACCCTGGCTGATCCGAGTGTGGTGCAGCATTTGATTGATACGCACAAGACGATGAATGTCGCGTAAGCGCGGGTTCTGAGTCACTGAAAGCCCTGTCAGGTGTTGAGCCTGGCGGGGCTTTTGTTTTTGAAGATCAAAAGATCGCAGCCTTCGGCAGCTCCTACAGAGGAACGCGATTCATGTAGGAGCTGCCGAAGGCTGCGATCATTTGATCTTCAACCAATAATTATCGGCTTCCTCTGTGGGCGGTTTCCTACTGTTACCTGCGTTCTTTCAGGTTACTGAATGTGTAACCGCGTCGCTCCAATACGGGGCATTGGGAAACGTCGGTACTCAAATCCGGTCCTTAAATGCCCTTGAAAAAAATAAGCCATTACACTGCGCTTGCCGGATTAGAAGGGTTTGCCAATAATAGGCCCGCAATTTGCAATATAGATCGGTTCAATATCTTTTGCTCTTGCATGATTTTGCAGGGCTGTCAACGTGCTAAAACGGCTTTCTCAGTGCTTCTGTAATTAGTTGTCGCATTGAAGAAATATCGGCCTCGGGCCTGTCGTTAGAATGCCGATCACTCGCTCGTCGTTGCTCGTGTTGAATTTCAACACCCGCTTCCCAGGACGCAGCACTGCTTTCCGGTTCCACTCACTCGCATATTGGGCTGTTGCTCACTCTGCCGTTTTTGCCCTTTACCGATGGAGTCCCAAGATGAAGAAACTCGTGCTGCTTGGCGCCCTGGCACTGTCCGTGCTGTCCTTGCCAACCTTCGCCGATGAAAAACCTCTGAAAATCGGTATCGAGGCGGCTTACCCTCCGTTCGCGTCCAAGGCACCGGACGGCAGCATCGTTGGTTTCGACTACGACATCGGCAACGCGCTGTGTGAAGAAATGAAGGTCAAGTGCGTGTGGGTCGAGCAAGAGTTCGACGGTCTGATCCCTGCGCTCAAGGTGCGCAAGATCGACGCGATCCTGTCGTCCATGTCGATCACTGAAGATCGCAAGAAGTCCGTGGACTTCACCAACAAGTACTACAACACCCCGGCTCGCCTGGTCATGAAAGCCGGCACTCAGGTCAGCGAAGGCCTGACCGAGCTCAAGGGCAAGAACATCGGTGTGCAGCGTGGTTCCATCCACGAGCGTTTCGCCCGCGAAGTCCTGGCCCCGCTGGGTGCCGAGATCAAGCCTTACGGTTCGCAGAACGAGATTTACCTTGACGTGGCCGCCGGCCGCCTCGACGGCACCGTGGCAGACGCTACGCTTCTGGATGACGGTTTCCTGAAAACCGACGCCGGTAAAGGTTTCGCCTTCGTCGGCCCTGCGTTCACCGACGTCAAATACTTCGGCGACGGCGTAGGCATCGCGGTTCGCAAGGGTGACAAGGAAGATCTGGACAAGCTCAACAATGCTATCGCGGCCATCCGTGCGAACGGCAAATACAAGCAAATCCAGGACAAGTACTTCGCCTTCGATATCTACGGCAAGTAACTCGTCCCAGCGACAAGTCCGAAATGGCGCAAGCAACAGGATCTCTGAGGTTTGCGCCATTTTTTCATCCCAACTTTCGAGGACCTGAATCATGTTGAAAGGCTACGGGGCTGTCATCCTCGATGGCGCTTGGCTGACGCTTCAGCTCGCCTTGTCGTCCATGGCCATGGCCATCGTTCTGGGCCTGATCGGCGTGGCACTGCGTCTGTCGCCGGTGCGCTGGCTGGCCTGGCTGGGCGACCTGTATTCCACGGTGATCCGCGGTATTCCCGACCTGGTGCTGATCCTGCTGATTTTCTACGGTGGCCAGGACCTGCTCAACCGCGTCGCACCGCTGCTCGGCTTTGACGAGTACATCGACCTGAACCCGTTGGCGGCCGGTATCGGCACCTTGGGCTTCATCTTCGGTGCGTACCTGTCGGAAACCTTCCGTGGCGCCTTCATGGCGATCCCCAAGGGCCAGGCCGAAGCCGGCATGGCTTACGGCATGAGCAGTTTCCAGGTGTTCTTCCGGGTGTTGGTGCCGCAGATGATTCGTCTGGCGATTCCGGGTTTCACCAACAACTGGCTGGTATTGACCAAGGCTACCGCGCTGATTTCGGTGGTGGGTCTGCAAGACATGATGTTCAAGGCCAAGCAGGCGGCCGATGCCACCCGCGAGCCTTTCACCTTCTTCCTCGCAGTGGCGGCGATGTACCTGGTGATCACCAGTGTGTCGTTGCTGGCATTGCGTCACCTTGAGAAGCGCTACTCGGTAGGCGTAAGGGCGGCTGATCTATGATCTTCGACTACAACGTCATCTGGGAGGCCATGCCGCTGTACCTCGGCGGCCTGGTGACCACCCTCAAACTGCTCGCGCTGTCGCTGTTCTTCGGCTTGCTGTGCGCCTTGCCGCTGGGCCTGATGCGCGTCTCGAAGAACTCGGTCGTCAACATGTCGGCCTGGCTCTACACCTATGTGATCCGTGGCACGCCGATGCTGGTGCAGCTGTTCTTGATCTACTACGGTCTGGCGCAGTTCGAAGCGGTGCGTGAAAGCTTCCTCTGGCCGTGGCTGTCCAGCGCAACGTTCTGTGCGTGCCTGGCGTTCGCGATCAACACCAGCGCCTACACCGCCGAAATCATCGCCGGCAGCCTGCGTGCCACGCCGAACGGCGAGATCGAAGCGGCCAAGGCCATGGGCATGTCGCGGGTCAAGATGTACAAGCGCATTCTGCTGCCGTCGGCCCTGCGCCGTGCGCTGCCGCAGTACAGCAACGAGGTGATCATGATGCTGCAGACCACCAGTCTGGCGTCCATCGTGACCCTGATCGACATCACCGGTGCCGCGCGCACGGTCAACGCCCAGTTCTACCTGCCGTTCGAGGCGTACATCACGGCCGGCGTGTTCTACCTGTGCCTGACCTTCATCCTGGTGAAGCTGTTCAAGATGGCCGAGCGCCGCTGGCTGGGCTACCTGGCCCCGCGCAAGCACTGAATACCACTGACTGACTGTTTTTGTGAGAACCGACAGCATGTACAAACTTGAAGTCCAAGACCTGCATAAACGCTATGGCAGTCACGAAGTGCTCAAGGGCGTGTCCCTGAAAGCGGCAGCCGGCGATGTTATCAGCATCATCGGTTCCAGTGGCTCCGGCAAAAGTACTTTCCTGCGCTGCATCAACCTGCTGGAGCAGCCACACGCGGGCAAGATCCTGCTCAACAACGAAGAGCTCAAGCTGGTGGCGAACAAGGACGGCGCGCTGAAGGCTGCCGACCCGAAACAGCTGCAACGCATGCGTTCGCGCCTGTCGATGGTGTTCCAGCATTTCAACCTGTGGTCGCACATGACCGCGCTGGAAAACATCATGGAAGCGCCGGTGCATGTGCTGGGCATGTCCAAGGCCGAGGCCCGCGACAAGGCCGAGCACTACCTGAACAAGGTAGGCGTGGCCCATCGCAAGGATGCTTACCCTGGGCACATGTCCGGCGGCGAGCAGCAGCGCGTGGCCATTGCCCGTGCGTTGGCGATGGAGCCGGAAGTGATGCTGTTCGACGAACCGACTTCCGCCCTCGACCCGGAGCTGGTCGGCGACGTGCTGAAAGTCATGCAGGCCCTGGCCCAGGAAGGCCGGACCATGGTCGTGGTGACCCACGAAATGGGCTTTGCCCGTGAAGTGTCGAACCAGTTGGTGTTCCTGCACAAAGGTGTGGTCGAAGAAAGCGGCAACCCGCGCGAAGTGCTGGTGAACCCGCAATCCGAGCGTTTGCAGCAATTTCTCTCGGGTAGCCTGAAGTAATCAGGGCTGCCGTTGTGCACCTTGTAGGAGCTGCCGGAGGCTGCGATCTTTTGATCTTGATTTTTCGAGTCAAAAGATCGCAGCCTCGTTTCACTCGACAGCTCCTACAGGTTTGATCTCTGCTGGTTTTAAGATTTGCGTTCATTTACGGGCTAGCATTGGCCCATGCCTTCATCACTGTTCTCCGCTTCGGATTGCCCACCATGACTGCCCATCGAATTGGTTTCCTGATTTGGCCCAGCACTAAAGCACTGACGCTTGCGCTGGCTGAGGAGGCCTTGCGTGTTGCCCAGCGTGTGCATCCGGACGTGGTTTACGAGTTGTCGTTCCTGCAGGCCGAACCGCCGGCCGAAAGCGCCTGGCAGTTGCCGGGCGAGGCGTGGGCCGGCAAGCTCGAAAACTTCCAGAAACTGTTCCTGCTCGCTGACGAACCACCGACCGCACTGGCGCCGGCGCTCAGCAGTGCGCTCAAGCAACTGGTGCGTTCCGGTTGCGTGATCGGCGGTCTGTCGGCCGGTGTTTACCCGTTGGCACAGCTGGGTTTGCTCGACGGTTATCGCGCGGCGGTGCATTGGCGCTGGCAGGACGATTTCGCCGAGCGCTTTCCGAAGGTCATTGCCACCAGCCACCTGTTCGACTGGGATCGCGATCGCCTGACGGCGTGCGGCGGCATGTCGGTGCTCGACTTGTTGCTGGCGGTGCTGGCCCGCGACCACGGTGCGGAACTGGCCGGTGCGGTGTCCGAGGAACTGGTGGTCGAGCGCATTCGTGAGGGCGGCGAACGCCAGCGTATTCCGTTGCAGAACCGCCTCGGTTCCAGCCATCCGAAGCTCACCCAGGCGGTGTTGCTGATGGAAGCCAACATCGAAGAGCCGCTGACCACCGACGAAATCGCCCAGCACGTGTGCGTGTCCCGTCGGCAACTGGAGCGCATTTTCAAGCAATACCTCAACCGTGTGCCGAGCCAGTACTACCTGGAACTGCGCCTGAACAAGGCCCGGCAGATGTTGATGCAAACCAGCAAGTCGATCATCCAGATCGGCCTGTCCTGTGGCTTCTCCTCGGGGCCGCATTTCTCCAGCGCCTATCGCAATTTCTTCGGTGCCACGCCGCGGGAAGATCGCAACCAGCGGCGCAGCAGCAGCCCGTTCGAGTTGTCATCGGTGCCGCCGGAGCGCGGTTGATCCGCGCCTGATACCGATCAGTCTTCCGGTTCGGACGCCTCGGAAGTCGACATCTCCAATTCTGCCCGATCAATCACTTCCTGAACCCCGAAGTCGACGCTGGTCAACCTGAAGTACTCAAGCAGGATTTGCAGGCTTTCTTCAGAGAGCGGATTACCCCGCAGGCTGATGCTTTCGGCGACCTCCAACGGCATTTCGAGGAGGTCGGCGGGTATCTGGCTGATCGTGTTGCCGCTCAGGTCTACGATTTCCAGGCTCTTGAGTTGCATCAGCCCGGCGGGTAATTCGGGGAGCCCGCAGTTGTCCAGTTGCAGGGTTGCCAGGTCCGTCATCTGGCTGATATCCGGAGCCAGCCCCAGGGGATTGTTTCTCAAATCGATGAATTCCAGGCGGGCCATCTCGGCCAGGTTCAGGACCGACTCCGGGGACAGGGTGATGTTGCAGTCAGGGAGATTGAGCGAGCTCAAATCGCTCATCCGGAAGATCGCCTCCGGGATATTGCCCAGCCTGAAGTCGTTGATAACGAGGGTCTTGAGTTTGGGGAAACACTCCAGGAACCCCGTGACACCCGAAGTCAGGCCACTCTCGCTCTCCAGGTAGACCAGAGAAACATGGCTGAAATCTGCGCTAAGTGTCGGAAGGTGACCGGTAATCCACGTGTTCAGGCTCAGGTCATAAGTAGTCGCTTGCAGCGAGTCGTTGAGGTTCACTGGATCGGTTTCCCGGCGCCAGCAGCGCAGTACGGACTCTCTGAATGCGTCCCGCGTCGAATGTTCGATCAGCAGTTGCTGGGCAGTGAACGGTTGATTGCTGTGGGGGTGGACGGCTGGAATATTGCCGGTCCAGGCCGACAGGTCGTGTTCAAGGGTGGTGAGTTCGGCTTCCAGGCGGGTCAATGCGATTCGCCCCTCGTCCAGTGTGCCGGGGAGCAGGAACACGAATTTGCTGGCGTCCTCCTGGTCCATCATGGGGTACAGCGCCTGGGTGCGGTCGATATCTGCTTGCTCGGCAAAGATACCGAAGTCCTGATGGGTCTGTTGGAAGTGCTGTTTGAGGCGTTCACGGGTTGCGCTGGAAAACGGATTGTTGGCCAGGTCGAAACCCTCCTGGGTGCGTTGTTGCAGCGTGAACAGTGCGCTGGGCAACTCTTTGATCTGGTTATCATTGAGTAGGGCGGTGCGCAGGCGCGGACGAGTCAGCAAGTTGCGCGGTAGTTCAGTGATGCCCGTCTGCGATAAATCGATGTAGTTCAAGTCCGGCATGCTGCCGAAATCGGGTGTCAGGCCCAAGGGGTTGTTGTACAAGTCCAAAGTGGTCAACTGATGCAGGCCCTCGAGCCCGAGCTGGCTTTCGGGGCTGAGGGTGATCGAGCAATTGCTCAGAATGAGCTCTTCGAGTCGCAGCGATGGAAGGGTGTCTGGCAAGCGGCCAAGGTTGAAGTCTCGCAGTTTCAGGATGCGTAGGCCGGTAAAACCGCGCAGAAACTCGTGCAGGCCCCGCGTGGCGCTACCACCATCGAGCCTTAGCATTGTGACGCCGCTGAAGTCGGTGTCCAGTGTTGGCAATTGGCCAATGATGGCTTGGGAGAAGTTGAAGTCGACTGTTTCAAGAGTCGTTTCGGGAAGGGTCAATTGCTGGCGCCAACAGTCGGCCAGATCGATAGTGAATTGACGGCGGACCTGCTGTTGCGCAGCGAACTGCCCGGGCGTGATCCTGATTTGCGTGTCTGGAATAAACAGCGGAATTTCATCGCGCCAGGATGAAAGTGCCTCCAGCAGTTGCGTGTGTTGAGTCATGAGTCGACTCAGCTCTGCTCGCGGTCCGCCGGGATGCAGTTGCAAGCGTTCGATGAAGGCGTCGAGTTCTTCGGCGGATAGATGGGGAAACAGTGTCTGTGCCCGACCTTGCAAGGTGGGTGTGTTGCGTGGCATTTGACGATACCCGTCACCGCCACCGAGCAAGCGCATCACTTTTGGGTCGTAGGTGGGTTTGAGGTCGGGGTGTTGAATCAGCAGTGCGCGCAATGCATCGCGGCTCAAGGCGTGCTGGCGAATCAGCTGCTTGAGCCGTTCACCTTCACCGATATTCAGATTCAAGGCCGCCCGTTCGCTGTCCGGCATGGCCTGTAGCAGGCAGGTGTAGAGCGAGCCCATGCCGCTGAGTTCTTCGCCGTCATGATCGAAGGGCTGATAGGAACCCTCTTCTCCGAGCACCAGCACTTTACGCAGGGGCGCGTCGATGCGGCCAAGGCTGTCGATCAGCGGACCCTCATGGGCGTACTGGCGGATTTCCAGTCGTAGCTCTGCCGTCCAGCCCGGCAGTTTTTCCAGGGTGTGCAAGGCCAGCCGGTCGGTGTCGAGGTTGTTCTCGGTCGATGGCAAATCAAGCCCCTCGTAGGCGCGTGTCACCCGTACTTGCAATCCGGCCTCCCGGCTCAACTCGACCAGGCGAGGGGCAAGGATTGAGTTTTTCAGCTGCTGCAGTTCCTGATCGCTTGCCGTGTCCACAATCGCTTGTGCAACGCTGCGTGGCAATCCGGGCTCGGCATCCATGACCACTTGTATGGCCGCGCGAGCGCCACGTTCGAGTCTGCGGTAACGTTGATCGAACAGGCTTTGCCGTTTCTGTTCGGCAAGCCGCGCGAGTATCTTGCGCAATCGCTGCACCCGCTTTTCCAGGCCTGGGGAGGGGTGGCCGAATTCTTCGCTCATCAGCGTTCTGGCTTCGCTGTCCGACAGGGTCTGGAGAAAGGTTTTCAGCAGGTCGCCGTCGGTGAGGCGGGTGGTATCGATTTGCACCACGGGTACATCGGGCGCCGGGCTTTGCCAAAGGGTTTGCGCTTTTTTGTCGATCAGTCGCAGGCCTTTGTTTGCCGGCCAGTAACCGTTTTCATTGAGCAGTTCCAGCTGTGTCACCGGATCCGCCTTAAGGAAGTGCTCCGGCTGGTCACTGCCGATCTGATCGATAAAGGTCTGTATGTCCTGATCGATCCCGAAGCGTTTGAGTGTGTCGGCCAATAGCGGTGGTACCCGCCCGGTATTCACGTGCATCTTGCGCAGGACATCTTCGTGGCTGCCGCTGATGCTGAGGATGCGTTCGCGAGTACTGGCCGAAAATCGCTGCATGTCCGGGCCGACACGGTGCAGTACGGTGGCCTGGTCCCAGCTCAACGGCTGGTCGAGTTCGGTTTGCCAGGCACCGGCACCGTTGTGTCGCAGTTTTGGTTTGTAGGCGTCAGGGCGGGAGGGGTGGTCGATGTGGTACCCGCCGGTTAGTGGATCCTTGCTCACGGCGTAGTGCTTGTTTTCCAGGAGTAGCAGGTTTTTGCCCTGATACGGGTGCTGGCCCAGTTCATTCGGTTTTGCATCCTTGGGTAACGCCGAGGGGTGTTCATAGCCGGTCAGGTCGGGCTGCCAGTAGCGGGTGTCGCCGTTTGGCCGTTTTACCGTATTGAAGCCGTCGATGAATTCAACGATCTCCCGGGGCAATACCGAGCGAAATTCGCCGGCGGCGATCGCCCCTCCTGCGGCAAAGGTCCCCAGTTGCACTGCGGACTCCACCACACCCATCAAGTGCCCGAAGGCCTCGCGACTCCGCCCCTCGGCCCAGTCGACCACGCTTTCGAAGGTTTCGTCGAGCAACTGGTAGGCCATGTAGCCGAGCATCAGTTCGCCGAGAAACGGCACGAATGGCAGTGCCACGAAAGCGGCGATGTTCAGCAGTGCCGAGGCGATCTCCGTGAAGGAATCCCACAGCGCCCAGCGAGCTTTCTGGTCGACCGTTGCAGTGGACACCGCGATCACCCGCGCATCGTTGAGGATTTTGTTGAGCTTGCTCTGGTAGAGGTGAGTCCACAGTTCTGCTGTGACAGGCGTTGCCACGATCTTCAGGTCCGCGCGCGGGTTGGGCTGTTGCCGCCAGGTTGGACGAGGATCGCCTGGCTGGACCGGTTGCCAGGTGATCGGGACAAGCAGTTGGTTCAGCTGTGCGAAAAAGTGACCGCGATCTTCATGGTTAATGAAGCGACTGAAAAGCTGTTGATAGGCGGGGTCGAGCAGGCGTCGGCCCAGTTCCTCGGCGAAGGCCGCAGACGAGGGGTATTCCTTGATCGGCTGTTCGGGGTCGCCCGGTATATAAGCCACCACGCGAACCACTTCCCGGGCGCGCTCCAGGTCCGGGGCAAACAGCAGGATGCCGGTGAGGCTCGCGTTGAGGATCTTCAGGTCATGACAGCGCCATGGCTGCTTGTGCTGCGGCAGGTTGTCGAGCAGGCCGAGAATAAGGCTGTGGGTGTCGCTGCCCAGGTTTTTTTGCATCTGCGCCAGGTGCAATGCAGCGGTGATTGCGGATTTCTGGCTGTCGCGGATTTTCCCTCGCAGCAGCGCCGAGTCCACCGGATTGCCGATACTCAGATTGTCTTCCAGATAGGTTTTATAGCGCTGGCCGATGTCCAGCTCCCGGCACATGGCGGTAAAGACCGTGACAGGCATTTTTTCCAGGATCTGCGGCAAGGTCAGGAATTGCCCGTTGGAGGATGGCGCGGTGATGTACGTCGAGGCGGGTTCGAAGGCATCTGCAAGGGTCTCGGCACTTTCGAAATTGTGCAGTGCGGCATCCAGCAGCGATACCGTCCAGGTGCGCGCAGCGCCTGACTTCAGGCGTAACCACGGCAGGTGATCAGGCAGGTAGAGGCGCAAAAACGTTTCGCGCACATTCAGATCCAGGCCGAAGCGGCGCTTGATTTCGGCCTGGAGCAGCGGCTCGGCGAAATCCGCGGGGTTTTGCAGGTTGGCCAGCGCCTTGTCGACCTGATTCTGGCTGGAGATCTGTCGGGCGATCAGCCTGGCGAGTTTCGTGTGGTGATGTTTCGATGCAGCCTTTAGTCCGGCGGGCAGAGTGGGAGTGATGTTGCGCAGCGCCTCGCGTCTGTGAGGCGCCGCCTGGCGCAGCCAAGGGGGGATCACATTTTGCAGATGCTGGAAATGAGCGTCCGGCCTGAAAGCGTCGCAGGCAATAGTGGCAGTGGATTCGGTAATCATGGGGGCAGTGGCCGTTGGCTTTGAAAGGCCACTAGGAAAACCCGCGAACCTGGACGCTGTGCGGTACATATTTACCGCACTCGGGCCATTGGCAGGCGTTACAGCGCAGCAAGCCTGCCGCAAACGTCCGCCGCCAGTTAAACTGCGCCTTTGCGACCCTATATGTCGCATTGCCGTAAACCCGGGAAAATCCGGGGTTTGCGCTATAAGAAGTTGTCGCTTGGCGGCAAGGCCGGGCTGAAAACTGTCCTTACAATCCTCACCAAGCTCGCCAGTTTCAGGCGAGTGTTTTCTCTTCAGGAGACTCCGATGTCCGTTGAGCACGCTGCGGTACAACGCGCCGATTTCGATCAGGTAATGGTTCCCAACTATGCGCCTGCCGCATTCATTCCTGTGCGTGGCGCCGGTTCCCGCGTTTGGGACCAGTCCGGCCGCGAGCTGATCGACTTTGCCGGCGGGATTGCCGTCAACGTATTGGGTCACGCCCATCCGGCGCTGGTCGGTGCCTTGACCGAGCAGGCGAACAAGCTGTGGCACGTGTCCAACGTGTTCACCAATGAGCCGGCCCTGCGCCTGGCACACAAGCTGGTCGACGCCACCTTTGCCGAGCGCGCTTTCTTCTGCAACTCCGGCGCCGAAGCCAACGAGGCCGCTTTCAAGCTGGCCCGTCGTGTCGCGTTCGACCGTTATGGCAGCGAGAAGTACGAAATCATCGCCGCGCTCAACAGCTTCCACGGCCGTACCCTGTTCACCGTGAACGTCGGTGGCCAGTCGAAGTACTCCGATGGCTTCGGTCCGAAGATCACCGGCATCACCCACGTGCCGTACAACGATCTGGCCGCGTTGAAAGCTGCCGTTTCCGACAAGACCTGCGCCGTGGTCCTGGAGCCTATTCAAGGTGAGGGTGGCGTTCTGCCGGCCGAACTGGCCTACCTGCAAGGCGCCCGCGAACTGTGCAACGAGCACAACGCGCTGCTGGTGTTCGACGAAGTGCAAACCGGCATGGGCCGTACCGGCCACCTGTTCGCCTACCAGCATTACGGTGTGATCCCGGACATCCTGACCAGCGCCAAGAGCCTGGGCGGTGGTTTCCCGATCGCCGCCATGCTGACCACCGAAGACCTGGCCAAGCACCTGGTCGTCGGCACCCACGGCACCACTTACGGCGGCAACCCGCTGGCGTGTGCTGTCGCCGAAGCCGTGATCGACGTGATCAACACCCCTGAGGTGCTGGCTGGTGTCAACGCCAAGCATGACAAGTTCAAGGCCCGCCTTGAGCAGATCGGCGAGAAGTACGGCCTGTTCACCCAGGTCCGTGGCCTGGGCCTGTTGATCGGCTGTGTGCTGAGCGATGCCTGGAAAGGCAAGGCCAAGGACATTTTCAACGCCGCTGAGCAAGAAGGCCTGATGATTCTGCAAGCCGGCCCGGACGTGGTGCGTTTCGCCCCGAGCCTGGTGGTGGAAGACGCCGATATCGATGCCGGTCTGGACCGCTTCGAACGTGCCGCGGCAAAACTGACGCAAGCCTGATAGACCCTTCGACGCCTGACCTTTCAGGCGTCGAACCCAATTTTTTATGCCGGCCCCGCTTTTATGTGGGAGCGAGCTTGCTCGCGATGAGGGCCTGACAGCCAACATCTTCGTTGCCTGACAGGACGCCATCGCGAGCAAGCTCGCTCCCACAGTGTCTCTCAGGCAGGCCAGGTTTTTTTCTCTGTAATTTTTGGATAAAGGAGTGACACCATGCTGGTGATGCGCCCCGCGCAAATGGCTGATCTGGGCGAGGTACAGCGTCTGGCTGCGGACAGTCCGATTGGTGTTACTTCCTTGCCGGATGACGTTGAACGCCTGAGCGACAAGATCGCGGCAAGCGAAGCCTCGTTCGCCGCCGAAGTGAGTTTCAACGGTGAGGAAAGCTATTTCTTCGTCCTCGAAGACTCCGCCACCGGCAAGCTGGTCGGTTGCTCGGCCATCGTGGCGTCGGCCGGTTACTCCGAGCCGTTCTACAGCTTTCGCAACGAAACCTTCGTGCACGCTTCCCGCGAGCTGAAGATTCACAACAAGATCCACGTGCTCTCGCAGTGCCATGACCTGACCGGCAACAGCTTGCTGACCAGTTTCTATGTGCAGCGCGAGCTGGTGGGTTCGCCGTGGTCGGAGCTCAACTCCCGTGGCCGCTTGCTGTTCGTGGCCAGCCATCCGGAGCGTTTTGCCGATTCCGTGGTGACCGAGATCGTCGGTTACAGCGATGAAAACGGTGACTCGCCATTCTGGGATGCCATCGGTCGCAACTTCTTCGACCTCAACTACGCCGAGGCCGAGCGTCTGTGCGGGCTGAAAAGCCGTACGTTCCTCGCCGAACTGATGCCGCATTACCCGATCTACGTGCCACTGCTGCCGGACTCCGCTCAGGAAGCCATGGGCCAGGTGCACCCGCGGGCGCAGATCACCTTCGACATCCTGATGCGCGAAGGCTTCGAGACCGATCACTACATCGACATTTTCGACGGTGGCCCGACCCTGCATGCCCGTGTCTCGGGGATCCGTTCGATCGCCCAGAGCCGTGTGGTGCCGGTGAAGATCGGCGAACCGGTCAAAGGCGTCGGTCGCCAGTATCTGGTGGCCAATGCCCAGTTGCAGGATTACCGCGCAGTGATGCTCGAACTCGATTACGCGCCGGGCAAACCGGTGACCCTGGACCTGGAAGCGGCCGAAGCCCTGGGCGTCGGCGAGGGTGCCAGCGTGCGCCTGGTGGCGGTTTAACAGCGGCCTGGCCTGATTGCTTGTTTAGAAAGCAGCGAAGTTTCACGGGTGGCGCAAGCGGCCCGTTTGAGGAGATAGCATGATCGTTCGTCCCGTACGCAGCAGCGATTTACCCGCTCTGATCGACCTGGCCCGCAGCACCGGCACCGGCCTGACCACCTTGCCGGCCAACGAAGAGCGGCTGGCCCATCGGGTCGGCTGGGCCGAGAAGACCTTTCGCGGCGAAGCCGGGCGGGGCGATGCGGACTACCTGTTCGTGCTCGAAGATGACGACGGTCGCGTGGTGGGTATTTCCGCCATTGCCGGCGCCGTCGGCCTGCGTGAGCCCTGGTACAACTTCCGGGTCGGTCTGACGGTCAGCGCTTCGCAAGAGCTGAACATCTATCGCGAAATCCCGACGCTGTTCCTGGCCAACGACCTGACCGGCAACTCCGAGCTGTGCTCGCTGTTCCTGCACGCCGATTATCGTACCGGCCTCAACGGCCGCATGTTGTCCAAGGCGCGGATGCTGTTTATCGCCGAATTCCCGCAACTGTTCGGCAACAAGATCATTGCCGAGATGCGCGGTGTTTCCGACGAGGCCGGGCGTTCGCCGTTCTGGGAAAGCCTGGGGCGGCACTTCTTCAAGATGGAATTCAGCCAGGCTGACTACCTGACCGGTGTCGGCAACAAGGCGTTCATCGCCGAACTGATGCCGAAATTCCCGCTGTACACCTGCTTCCTGTCGCCGGACGCGCGCAACGTGATCGGTCAGGTTCATCCGGACACCGAGCCGGCGCTGGCCATGCTCAAGAGCGAAGGTTTCAGCTACCAGGGCTACGTCGATATCTTCGACGCAGGTCCTGCGATCGAGTGCGAAACCGGCAAGATCCGCGCCGTGCGTGACAGCCAGGCACTGGTGCTGGCCGTCGGCACGCCGGGTGACGATGCCACGCCATTTATCATTCACAACCGCAAGCGCGAGGACTGCCGGATCACTGCTGCGCCGGCACGTCTGGCCGCCGGTACCCTGGTGGTCGATCCGCAGACCGCCAAACGTCTTCAACTCAACGCTGGCGACCAAGTACGCGCCGTGGCGTTGTCCGCTGCTCGGGAGTCGAAATAATGAAGTCGCTTTACATTGCAGGTGAATGGCTATCCGGCCAGGGCGAAGCCTTCGAATCGCTGAACCCGGTGACCCAGCAGGTGCTGTGGTCCGGCGTTGGCGCCACCGCCGGTCAAGTCGAGTCGGCTGTGCAAGCTGCGCGTCAGGCGTTCCCGGACTGGGCGCGGCGTACCCTGCAAGAGCGTATCTCGGTGCTGGAAGCCTTTGCCGCCGCGCTGAAGAATCACGCTGACGAACTGGCTCATACCATCGGCGAAGAAACCGGCAAACCCCTGTGGGAAGCGGCGACCGAAGTCACCAGCATGGTCAACAAGATTGCCATCTCGGTGCAGAGCTACCGCGAACGTACCGGCGAGAAGAGCGGCCCGCTGGGCGACGCCACCGCAGTGCTGCGCCACAAGCCCCACGGTGTGGTGGCGGTGTTTGGTCCTTACAACTTCCCGGGTCACCTGCCGAACGGCCATATCGTGCCGGCACTGCTGGCCGGTAACAGCGTGCTGTTCAAACCAAGTGAACTGACACCGAAAGTCGCCGAGCTGACGGTCAAGTGCTGGATCGAGGCTGGCCTGCCAGCAGGCGTATTGAACCTGCTGCAAGGCGCTCGCGAAACCGGCATCGCCCTGGCGGCGAACCCGGGTATCGACGGTCTGTTCTTCACCGGTTCCAGCCGCACCGGCAATCACCTGCACCAGCAGTTCGCCGGTCGTCCGGACAAGATCCTCGCGCTGGAAATGGGCGGTAACAACCCGCTGGTGGTCGATCAGGTCGCTGACCTCGATGCCGCGGTGTACACCATCATTCAGTCGGCGTTCATCTCCGCTGGCCAGCGTTGCACCTGTGCCCGCCGCTTGCTGGTGCCGCAAGGTGCCTGGGGTGATACGTTGCTGGCGCGCCTGGTGGCGGTCAGCTCGACCATTGAGGTCGGTGCTTTCGATCAGCAACCGGCGCCGTTCATGGGCTCGGTGGTTTCCCTCGGTGCGGCCAAAGCGTTGATGGATGCGCAAGAACATCTGCTGGCCAACGGCGCCGTGGCGCTGCTGGAAATGACTCAGCCTCAGGCTCAATCGGCCTTGCTGACCCCTGGCATCCTGGACGTGAGCGCCGTTGCCGATCGTCCTGACGAAGAGCTGTTCGGCCCGTTGTTGCAGGTGATCCGCTACGCTGATTTTGAAGCGGCGATCGCTGAAGCCAACGACACCGCCTACGGTCTGGCCGCCGGCCTGCTGTCGGATTCCGAAGCGCGTTACCAGCAATTCTGGCTGGAAAGCCGTGCCGGTATCGTCAACTGGAACAAGCAACTGACCGGCGCCGCGAGCAGCGCGCCATTCGGCGGCGTCGGCGCCTCGGGCAACCACCGCGCCAGCGCCTACTACGCGGCTGATTACTGCGCGTACCCGGTGGCCTCGCTGGAAACGCCGAGCCTGGTGATGCCGTCGGCCCTTACGCCTGGCGTGAAAATGGCGTAACGCCCATTCGCGGGCAAGCCCGCTCCCACAAGGACTGCGTCGAACACAAAATTTGTGAACACTGCTGAACCTGTGGGAGCGGGCTTGCCCGCGAAGGCCGCGACTCGGTCGCACTGAACAGTTAGTTACTGAAGCCTATAACAACAGATTCTCGTGGAGCCTCGCTGATGAAATCCTATGAAGTCAATTTTGACGGTCTAGTGGGGCCGACCCATAACTACGGCGGCCTGTCCTACGGCAACGTCGCGTCCCAGAGCAACAGCCAGCAGTCTTCCAACCCCAAGGAAGCGGCGCTGCAAGGCCTGGCAAAGATGAAAGCGCTGATGGAAATGGGTTTCCAGCAAGGCGTACTGGCACCGCAAGAGCGCCCGGATGTGGCCGCACTGCGTCGCCTGGGCTTTGGCGGCACCGACGCTCAAGTGATCGAGCGCGCCGCCAAAGACGCGATGCCGCTGCTGGTGGCCAGTTGCTCGGCCTCGAGCATGTGGGTGGCCAACGCCGCCACGGTCAGCCCGAGCGCCGACACCGCTGATGGTCGCGTGCATTTCACCGCCGCCAACCTCAACTGCAAATACCACCGCAGCATCGAACACCCGACCACCAGCCGCGTGCTGGGGGCGATGTTCGCTGACCAGCAACACTTCGCCCACCACGCCGCCTTGCCGGCCGTGGCGCAGTTCGGTGACGAAGGTGCGGCCAACCACACCCGTTTCTGCCGTGAATACGGCGAAGCCGGTGTCGAATTCTTCGTGTTCGGTCGCAGCGCGTTCGATACTCGCTACCCGGCACCGCAGAAGTACCCGGCGCGCCAGACCCTCGAAGCGTCCCAGGCCGTTGCCCGTTTGCACGGCTTGAGCGATGACGGCGTGGTCTACGCCCAGCAGAACCCGTCGGTGATCGATCAGGGCGTGTTCCACAACGACGTGATTGCGGTCGGTAATGGCGAAGTGCTGTTCTATCACGAGGACGCGTTCCTCGAGACCGAGAAGATGCTCGCTGAATTGCAGAGCAAACTCGCCAAGGTCGGTGGGAAATTTCAGTCCGTCTGCGTACCGCGCTCCGCAGTAAGCGTGGAAGACGCCGTTCGTTCCTACCTGTTCAATAGCCAACTGCTGTCGCGTCCTGACGGCTCCATGCTGTTGATCGTGCCGGAAGAATGCCGTGGCAACGAGCGTGTCTGGCAGTACCTGCAGGGTTTGACCGGCTCAGGCGGCCTGATCCGCGAAGTGAAGGTCTTCGATCTCAAGCAGAGCATGCAGAACGGCGGTGGCCCGGCTTGCCTGCGGTTGCGTGTCGCACTCAACGAAACCGAACTGGCGGCCGTCAACCCAGGGGTTATCATGACGGCACCGTTGTACGGCACACTGACCGAATGGGTCGAGAAGCACTACCGCGACCGCATGACCGAAAACGATCTGGCGGACCCGCAATTGCTGCTTGAGTGCCGGACGGCACTGGATGAACTGACGCAAATCCTTAAACTGGGCGCGGTTTATCCATTCCAGATCAATTGATCGACGGCGCGCCGCCTTCTATGGCAGCGCGCTGCTTCATCTCAAACGAGAGCGTAAAGATATGAGCGATACCCTGCAGCTGATCCTTGAAGACACCGACGGCACGCAACTGGAGACTTCCTGCACCCGCGTCGCGGTCCTGTGGCAAGGCAAAGAGCTGTGGATCCAGCAGGACGGCCGTGGCCAGTTGCTGATCGGCGTAGACGTCGAAGAAGGCGACGCCGAATACGCAAACCTGCTGTTGCGCCCATTGGCGACTAATCTGGTAAGTCTGCAACTGGAGATGGAACCGGCTGAACTCGGCGACGACGAGGATCACGTTCACGGCCCGGATTGCAACCACGACCACTAAGGAAACCGCTCTATGCTCGCCCTCGGCAAACTGCTTGAACTGACCCTCGCCGGCCGCGAACCGGCGGAGAAGACTCAACTGACTGTCGAAGGCGTGCGCATGCGCTGGTTGAGCGAAGGTGCGCTGGAAGTCCGGCCACCTGAAGCCCGTGACAATGGCCTGGACCTGCTGCTGTCGGCGGGGATCCACGGCAACGAAACAGCGCCGATCGAATTGCTCGATCGCCTGTTGCACGACATTGCCCGCGGCGACTTGAAGCCGCGCGCACGTATTCTGTTCCTGTTCGGCAACCCGGAAGCGATTCGCAAAGGCGAGCGTTTCGTCGAGCAGGACGTCAATCGGCTGTTCAACGGCCGTCATGAACAAAGCAGCGGTTGCGAAGCCCTGCGCGCCTGTGAACTGGAGCGTTTGGCAGCGAGCTTCTTCAGCCTGCCGGACCGTCAGCGCCTGCACTACGACCTGCACACGGCGATTCGTGGCTCGAAAATCGAGCAGTTCGCCCTGTATCCGTGGAAAGAAGACCGCCAGCATTCCCGTCAGGAGCTGGCGCGCCTGCGTGCTGCCGGCATGGAAGCGGTGCTGTTGCAGAACAAACCGTCCATCGTGTTCAGCTCCTACACCTACGACAAACTGGGGGCCGAGGCCTTCACCCTGGAGTTGGGCAAGGCGCGGCCGTTCGGTCAGAACGACGGGGTCAACGTCTCGCTGCTGGAGAAGCGCCTCAAGCAGATCATTGAAGGCACTGAACCGGAACTGACTGAGGACGCGCTGGACGGTTTGCAGCTGTACAGCGTGGCACGGGAAATCATCAAGCACAGCGACAGCTTCCGCCTGAACCTGCCGGCGGACATCGAGAACTTTTCGGAGCTTGAAGTGGGTTACCTGCTGGCGGAAGACATCGCCAACACCCGCTGGATCATCGAGGAAGAGGGCGCCCGGATCATCTTCCCGAACCCCAGGGTGAAGAATGGTTTGCGTGCCGGCATCCTGGTTGTGCCAACCACCGACGCAAACCTGGCCTGACACAACCCCTGTAGGAGCTGCCGAAGGCTGCGATCTTTTGATCTTGTTCTTTTCAGATCAAAAGATCGCAGCCTCGTTGCACTCGTCAGCTCCTACAGGGTTTTGCGGTGTTAGACCGCTACCGCACGCGGCTCACTGCGACGTAGCGTGCGGATCTTCATCAGCGTATCCGCACAGGTCTTCGCCGCTTCCTGGCCTTTATGCTGGAAATGTTCGAAGAAGAACTTCTGGTGCTCTTCACCGGCATGGAAGTGGTGCGGGGTCAGGGACACCGAGAACACCGGCACTTCGGTTTCCAGTTGCACCTGCATCAGGCCGCTGACCACCGACTGGGCGACGAACTCGTGGCGGTAGATGCCGCCGTCCACCACCAGGGCTGCGGCGACGATGCCGGCATAACGACCGGTCTTGGCCAGCAACTTGGCGTGCAAGGGCATTTCAAAGGCGCCGCCGACTTCGAAGAAATCGATGTCGGATTCCTGATAACCCTGGGCAATCATTTCGGCGACGAAGCCTTTACGGCTCTGATCGACAATATCCTTGTGCCAGCAGGCCTGGATGAACGCTACGCGCTCGCCATGATGGTGTTTGCTTTTGCTGTCGATTGCGGTGGGTTGCATGTTCTGACTCCTGTTTGTGTGAAAAACAGGGCGTTATGAATCGAAGGGGATCTGAGGGTGCGCTCGCACGAATGCCGGCGGACGGCCCTTTGTTGTCAATCCCGTTCTCTCTTCATCCGGACTATGACCGTCGGCCCCGGGATCACACCGGGTCTGCTGACCTTGTCGCCAACCACCGCCGAAGCAGCGTCGTCGCCAAGCGCTCGCGGGCTATGCGCTTTGCACGCAATTACCGCCGGTGGGGAGTTGCACCCCGCCCTGAGAACGTTTTTGCCGCCCAAATTGTTTGGCTGCGCAGCGTTTTTATCACATATTTGCGGTGTGCGCATGGCCCCTTTTGGATGATTGCTATCGAGTATTTCGCTTTATTAGTGAGCATTATCCCAGCCCAAGGGTTGATTAATCGTCGCCATGCCCGCAGTAATTCCTGACTGAAAGGGATTTCCCCTGCTTACCGAGGCCAGATTCATGAGCGTTATCGATCTTCGCAGCGACACCGTTACTCAACCTTGCGCCGGCATGCTCGACGCGATGGCCAAAGCCGCCACCGGCGATGACGTGTATGGCGAAGATCCGACGGTCAATCACCTGGAAGCCGAACTGGCCCAGCGCCTGGGTTTTGCCGCGGCACTGTTCGTGCCGACCGGCACCATGAGCAACCTGTTGGGGTTGATGGCCCATTGCGAGCGCGGTGACGAGTACATCGTCGGCCAGCAGGCCCACACTTATAAGTACGAAGGGGGTGGAGCGGCGGTGCTGGGGTCGATCCAGCCACAGCCGCTGGAAGTACAGGCCGATGGTTCGCTGGACCTGGCGCATGTTGCCGCCGCGATCAAGCCGGACGACTTCCATTTCGCCCGTACCCGTCTGCTGGCGCTGGAAAACACCATGCAAGGCAAGGTCCTGCCGCTGGAATACCTGGCCCGGGCGCGCAGTTTCACACGCGAACATGGCCTGCAACAGCACCTGGACGGCGCACGTCTGTACAACGCGGCAGTGAAACTGGGTGTGGATGCCCGGGAAATCACCCGGTATTTCGACTCCGTCTCGGTGTGCCTGTCCAAAGGCCTGGGCGCACCTGTCGGTTCGGTGCTGTGCGGCTCGGCCGAGCTGATCGGCAAGGCCCGGCGCCTGCGCAAGATGGTCGGTGGCGGCATGCGTCAGGCCGGGATTCTCGCGGCGGCGGGGCTGTATGCGCTGGATAACAATGTAGCGCGCCTGGCCGATGACCATGCCAACGCGCAGTTGCTGGCCGAGGGCCTGCGCGGGGCCGGGTTCGAGGTCGAGCCGGTGCAGACCAACATGGTTTACGTGCAGATGGGCGACCAGGCCGAGGCGATCAAGGCCTTTGCCGCCGAGCGGGGGATCAAGCTCAGTGCCGCCGCTCGTCTGCGCATGGTCACGCACATGGACGTCAGCCGTGCGCAAATCGAGCAGGTCGTCGCGACATTCGTCGACTTTTCGCGCAAGTGATAGCGTTAGCACTCCAATTGACCGTTTCTATCGTATAAACACGCTGTACCCCGCGCGCAGGGCCGATATAATGCGGCCCTTTGCCGTCGCTTCGTCTGTTGACGTTTCGAACAGGCCTTTGGCCGCAGCCTCCGTGGAAGAACCTAATGAAAAGCGCAGAAATCCGTGAAGCCTTCCTTCGCTTCTTCGAAGAGCAAGGCCACACCCGTGTAGCCTCCAGCTCTTTGATTCCGGGCAACGACCCAACCCTGCTGTTCACCAACGCGGGGATGAACCAGTTCAAGGACTGCTTCCTGGGCCAGGAAAAGCGCGCGTACACCCGCGCCGTCAGCAGCCAGAAATGCGTGCGCGCCGGCGGCAAGCACAACGACCTGGAAAACGTCGGTTATACCGCTCGTCACCACACCTTCTTCGAAATGCTGGGTAACTTCAGCTTCGGTGATTACTTCAAACGTGACGCGATCACCTACGCCTGGAACTTCCTGACGTCCGACAAGTGGCTGAACCTGCCGAAGGAAAAGCTCTGGGTCACTGTCTACGCCAGCGATGACGAGGCGTACGACATCTGGACCAAGGAAATCGGGGTTCCAGCCGAGCGCATGGTGCGCATCGGCGACAACAAGGGCGCGCCGTACGCCTCCGACAACTTCTGGACCATGGGCGATACCGGCCCGTGCGGTCCTTGCACCGAGATTTTCTACGATCACGGCGCCGACATCTGGGGCGGTCCACCGGGCTCGCCGGAAGAAGACGGCGACCGTTACATCGAAATCTGGAACAACGTGTTCATGCAGTTCAACCGCACCGCCGATGGCGTGTTGCACCCGTTGCCAGCGCCGTCGGTCGACACCGGCATGGGCCTGGAGCGGATCAGTGCCGTGCTGCAGCACGTTCACTCGAACTATGAAATCGACCTGTTCCAGAGTTTGCTGAGCGCGTCGGCCAAGGCCATCGGTTGCACCAACGATGCCCAGGCTTCGCTGAAAGTCGTGGCTGACCACATTCGTTCCTGCGGCTTCCTGATCGCCGACGGCGTGCTGCCGTCCAACGAAGGCCGCGGCTACGTGCTGCGCCGGATCATCCGTCGCGCCTGCCGTCACGGTAACAAGCTGGGCGCCAAGGGCAGCTTCTTCTATCAGATCGTTGCGGCCCTGGTCGCCGAGATGGGCGAAGCGTTCCCTGAGCTGAAATCCCAGCAGGCGCACATCGAGCGCGTGCTGAAGGCTGAAGAAGAGCAATTCGCCAAGACCCTGGAGCAGGGCCTGAAGATCCTCGAGCAGGATCTGGCTGAACTCAAAGGCGACGTGGTGCCGGGCGACGTGGTGTTCAAACTCTACGACACCTACGGTTTCCCGATGGACCTGACCGGCGACATCGCTCGCGAGCGCAGCCTGACCATCGACGAAGAAGGTTTCGAGCGTGAGATGGAGGCCCAGCGCGTCCGTGCCCGTTCCGCCAGTTCCTTCGGCATGGACTACAACAGCCTGGTCAAGGTTGACGTGGCCACCGAGTTCACCGGTTACATCGCTCATAGCGGTTCCGCCAAAATCGTTGCGCTGTATAAAGATGGCCAGTCGGTCGACGTATTGAGCGAAGGCGATGAGGGCGTGATCGTTCTCGACAAGACGCCGTTCTACGCCGAGTCCGGTGGCCAGGTCGGTGATTGCGGTTACCTGCAGGCGGGCAGCGCGCGTTTCGACGTGCGCGACACCACCAAGACCGGCGGTGCATTCCTGCACCACGGTATCCTGGATTCGGGTAGCCTGATCGTCGGTACGCCGGTCGAGACCCACGTTGACGCCGAGGTGCGTCACGCCACGTCGTTGAACCACTCCGCGACTCACTTGCTGCACGCTGCATTGCGCCAGGTGCTGGGCGATCACGTCCAGCAGAAGGGCTCGCTGGTCGACAGTCAGCGCCTGCGTTTTGACTTCAGTCACTTCGAAGCCATCAAGCCTGAACAACTGAAAGCGCTGGAAGACATCGTCAACGCCGAGATTCGCAAGAACTCCGAAGTTGAAACCGAAGAAACCGATATCGAAACCGCCAAGCAGAAAGGCGCCATGGCGCTGTTCGGCGAGAAATACGGCGACAACGTGCGTGTACTGAGCATGGGCGATTTCTCCGTCGAGCTGTGCGGCGGTATCCACGCCAACCGTACCGGCGACATCGGCCTGCTGAAAATCATCAGCGAAGGCGGTGTGGCATCGGGTGTGCGTCGTATCGAAGCCGTCACCGGTGCGCAAGCGCTGGCTTACTTGAATGCGGCGGAAGAACAACTCAAGGAAGCGGCCAGCCTGGTCAAGGGCAGCCGCGACAACCTGATCGACAAGCTGTCGGCTGTGCTGGAGCGCAACCGTCTGCTGGAGAAGCAACTCGAGCAGTTGCAAGCCAAGGCTGCCAGTGCCGCGGGCGACGATCTGTCGGCCCAGGCGCAGGACGTCAAGGGCGTGAAAGTGCTGGCCGTGCGTCTGGACGGTCAGGATGGCAAGGCGCTGTTGGCGCTGGTCGATCAACTGAAAAACAAACTCGGCCGCGCAGTGATCCTGCTCGGCAGTGTCCATGAGGAAAAGGTCGTTCTGGTTGCAGGCGTAACCAAAGACCTGACTGGCCAACTCAAAGCCGGTGATTTGATGAAGCAAGCCGCTGCGGCAGTGGGCGGGAAGGGTGGTGGTCGTCCAGACATGGCGCAAGGCGGCGGTACCGACGCTGGCGCACTGGATGCGGCACTGGCCCTGACCGTTCCGTTTGTAGAGCAGGGTCTATAAGGCAGTACTTGCGGCCCACAGTCTAGTGGTGGGCCGCGACGCTGTTTGAGTGATTATTTGGGCGCCCTTCATGGGCAGAGGCGGCTTTGAAATGGCTTTGATCGTACAGAAATTTGGAGGCACCTCGGTCGGCACTGTCGAGAGAATCGAGCAGGTCGCCGACAAGGTTAAGAAATTCCGCGATGCCGGCGATGACCTGGTGGTTGTGCTGTCTGCAATGAGCGGCGAAACCAACCGTCTGATCGATCTGGCCAAGCAAATCAGTGGCGACGGCCAACCGGTTCCGCGCGAGCTGGACGTGATCGTTTCCACCGGTGAGCAGGTGACGATTGCCCTGTTGGCCATGGCGCTGATCAAGCGCGGCGTGCCGGCGGTGTCGTACACCGGCAACCAGGTGCGGATCCTGACGGATAGCGCGCACAATAAAGCGCGTATCTTGCAGATTGATGACCAGAAGATTCGCGGTGACCTGAAGGCGGGTCGTGTGGTGGTTGTCGCCGGTTTCCAGGGCGTCGACGAGCACGGCAACATCACCACCCTGGGTCGTGGCGGTTCCGACACCACCGGCGTGGCGCTGGCGGCAGCCCTGAAGGCTGACGAATGCCAGATCTACACCGACGTCGACGGTGTCTACACCACCGACCCGCGTGTGGTGTCCGTGGCTCAGCGCCTGGACAAGATCACCTTCGAAGAGATGCTGGAAATGGCCAGCCTCGGCTCCAAGGTGTTGCAGATCCGCGCGGTCGAGTTCGCCGGCAAGTACAACGTTCCGCTGCGCGTACTGCACAGCTTCAAGGAGGGTCCGGGCACCCTCATTACTATTGATGAAGAGGAAACCATGGAACAGCCGATCATTTCCGGTATCGCTTTCAACCGCGATGAAGCCAAGCTGACCATCCGTGGCGTGCCAGACATCCCGGGCGTTGCCTTCAAGATTCTCGGCCCGATCAGTGCCGCGAACATCGAAGTCGACATGATCGTGCAGAACGTTGCGCACGATAACACCACCGACTTCACCTTCACCGTGCACCGCAACGACTACCAGGCGGCGCAAGCCGTGCTGGAAAAGACCGCTGGCGAGCTGGGTGCCCGTGAAGTCGTGGGCGACACCAAGATCGCCAAGGTGTCGATCGTCGGCGTTGGCATGCGCTCTCACGCAGGCGTGGCCAGTCGCATGTTCGAATCCCTGGCCAAGGAAAGCATCAACATCCAGATGATCTCGACTTCGGAAATCAAAGTCTCCGTAGTGATCGAAGAGAAGTATCTGGAACTGGCTGTGCGCGCTCTGCACACGGCTTTCGAACTGGACGCACCGGCCCGCCAGGGCGAGTGATGCGTTTGCCAAAAGGCGCGGTCTGACCGCGCCTTTTGTTTTTTTGAATGGCGTGACCCCCGAGGCTGTTCTTTTGCTCGCGCTAGTCAATACTCAGGCATGTAGGGCTGCGATCGCTCCGGTTGTGGGTCGAGTGCCTTTTTTTTGCAGACTGTTGTCCCTGAAATGTAATGCGTGAGGAGAAAGGTATGCTGATTCTGACTCGTCGGTGCGCAGAAAGCCTGATTATCGGTGATGGCGAAATCACCGTGACCGTGCTCGGCGTCAAAGGAAATCAAGTGCGCATCGGTGTTAATGCCCCCAAAGAGGTGGCTGTTCACCGGGAAGAAATTTACCTGCGTATCAAGAAAGAGAAGGACGAAGAACCAAGCCATTAATTTTTATCGTTTTTTATGTTTGCAAACGGGGAAGAAGCTGGTTAATATACGCCCCGTGTTGCGGAGAGCTGGCCGAGTGGCCGAAGGCGCTCCCCTGCTAAGGGAGTACACCTCAAAAGGGTGTCGGGGGTTCGAATCCCCCGTTCTCCGCCATTATTTGCGTAGTACGTTGTAATCTGGCTTCTTCGGTAAGTTGTTGAAATTACTAGAAAAAGTGTTTGACATAGAGATTAGACGGCCTATAATGCGCGGCAACAAATGCACTCGTAGCTCAGCTGGATAGAGTACTCGGCTACGAACCGAGCGGTCACAGGTTCGAATCCTGTCGAGTGCACCATTTAAGAGTTAGTTGCAGCAATGCAGGTAACTTGGCTTCAACCAGTTGTGATCTGGTATAAAAACACAAATGCACTCGTAGCTCAGCTGGATAGAGTACTCGGCTACGAACCGAGCGGTCACAGGTTCGAATCCTGTCGAGTGCACCATACAACAGAAAGCCCGCTTTTAAAGCGGGCTTTTTGCCGTCCGGGATTTGGCTTTTCCTTTCGTGCATCCCCTCTCGTCGAACTCCACCTGTGCTGCGATCTCGCTGGTTGTCGTAGCGATAGCTGGTGGGCGAATTGCGAATGCTGATCCTGTCCGGCTTGCCGAGGGCGCTTTCGACGTCTTGCTGGCTCATGCCGGTGATTGATGATTGCCTCTACACGCTCCCCGGCGTCCTCCGTGACGTTCCTTTTCAAGGGTAGCGACTACAATTTCGAAAAGGAGGTGTGTTTTCTTTTCTGGAAGCGTCGTCGCATTTTCCAGGATCAGGACGATGCTCAAGTTTGTTGTGCAAGCGCTTGTTTCAGCCGAGATTTTTTAACGTTTAAAACCGTCAGGCGGTGTATCATTGCGCCCGTCAGCCCCGCCGGGGCTTGTGGAATACCTCCATGGACTTACCCAGTAGTTACTCAGTACCCCGTTTCACCAATCATGAATTGACTGATTGATCCTTCCGGCGTGCCCCGCTGCTGGGAGTGGAGTTCGCCTATGTCCGATGTTGAAGTAAAGAAAACGCAGGAAAGCTTGCAGGATCGCCTGGCTCAGGTGGTCGAGTTGCTGCAGCGCCAGCGAGTTGTAGAAGACCTGACTCACCGCCAGGAAGGCCCGCATCATGACCGGGTCGAGAACCTGGTCCACCGGCAGAACCTCGTCGAGTTGCAACGCAAGCTCGATGACCTGCACTCCGCCGACGTCGCCTACATCCTTGAAGCCTTGCCGCTGGACGATCGTCTGACGCTCTGGCAATTGGTCAAGGCCGATCGCGACGGCGACATCCTCCTTGAAGTATCCGATTCGGTCCGTGAATCGCTGATCGCCGACATGGACGATCACGAGCTCCTGGCAGCCGCCAAGGACATGGATGCCGACGAACTCGCTGACCTGGCCTCCGAGCTGCCGCGAGACGTCGTCCATGAGCTCATGGAGACCCTCGACCAGCAACAACGCGAGCGTGTGCGTTCGGCTCTGTCCTACGACGAGGAGCAGGTCGGTGCGCTGATGGACTTCGAGATGGTGACCATCCGCGAGGATGTCAGCCTTGAAGTGGTCTTGCGTTATCTGCGCCGTCTCAAGGAGTTGCCGGGTCACACCGACAAACTGTTCGTGGTCGATTACGACGGCGTCCTCAAGGGGGTGTTGCCGATCAAGCGTTTGCTGGTCAACGATCCGGACAAACAGGTTTCCGAGGTGATGGCCAGCGATCCGGTGAGTTTCCACCCGGACGAAGACGCCTACGATGCCGCCCAGGCGTTCGAGCGTTACGACTTGATCTCCGCCCCCGTGGTCGACAAGAACGGCAAGCTGATCGGCCGTCTGACCATCGATGAAATGGTCGACCTGATCCGTGAAGAGAGCGAAAGCGAAGTTCTCAACATGGCGGGTTTGCGTGAAGAAGAAGACATTTTTGCGTCGGTCTGGAAATCCCTGCGTAACCGTTGGGCCTGGCTGGCGATCAACCTGATTACCGCGTTCGTGGCTTCTCGGGTCATCGGTTTGTTTGAAGGTTCGATCGAGAAACTCGTGGCGCTTGCGGCATTGATGCCGATCGTGGCGGGAATTGGCGGCAACTCGGGTAACCAGACCATCACCATGATTGTTCGGGCCATGGCGCTGGACCAGGTGAGCACCGGCAACACCTCGCGTCTGATGCGCAAGGAATTGGCGGTCGCGCTGATCAACGGCGTGATCTGGGGTGGAGTGATCGGTGTGGTTGCCTACCTGTTGTATGGCAGTTGGTCATTGGGTGTGGTGATGACCGCGGCGATGACGCTCAACCTGTTGCTCGCGGCGTTGATGGGGGTCTTGATTCCGATGACCCTGGCGAAAATGGGGCGCGACCCGGCGATGGGGGCCAGTGTGATGATCACGGCCGTGACCGACAGCGGTGGCTTCTTCATCTTCCTGGGGCTGGCGACAATCTTCCTGCTTTGAAGTCCGTTTCTCTAAAAAACCCGCCGTCTGGCGGGTTTTTTTGTGCCCGGATTTCAGGCAAAAAAAAGCCAGCGATCAGGCTGGCTTGGGCTTTCTGGCTGAATCAGGACGCGTCGGCGGCCATTTCAGCGTCATGGGCGATCAGCGAAACCAAGGCGTTCTGCTGTCGATGGGAGAGTTGGCGGAAGCGCTGCAGCAACTCACGTTCGTGCAAGGAAAGCTCCGGGCTGTCCAGGCGCATGCTCAACTCTTCTCCCAGTGCGCCTTCCTGAATAAGACTCTGCTCAAGGCGCGCAATGATTTCGGAGTTCATGCTGCGATGATGATTGCGAGCCACCTCGGCAATGCGTTCACGCATTCCGTCTGGCAGACGTACGACGAACTTGTCAGCCGTACGGCTGGAATAAATTGCCTGTTTCAATGGGCGCATATATTTAACCGGTTAGTTCAGGGGAGCGGTTTCGGGATTGGCCGCAGGATGTCTGGTAGGACAAGCGCTCTGACCAAATGTTCAACCTGAATTGATAGAGGCGCGCATCATGCCTCAAACCAGCCAGATCCTTGGCGTCAATTCTGTGACAAATATTGAACTGGATAAAGGCGTTCTGCCAGCACCAATTATCAGAAATGCGGACTGGTTTGAAAACTTCGACCAGGCCGTATCACTTCGTGCTTTCTCCACCCGACGAAAGGATTCCGGCGGGCAGGAAAAAGTGAACTCGATCCCTGTTCCTTGTCTTTACAGGATAGTGGCAAATTGCCGATTTACTAGGGGAAGTGGCATGGAGGGGGTGAATTCAGGATGGATGGCAGGCCCTGGCAGCGGGGCTGCCATGTCGGGATCAGCGCAGTACCGGATCAAACTTGATCTTGCGTCCGGCGATCAATGCGAGCACGAACAGCGCGCTGAATACGCCACAGGCGATCAGAGGGAGGGTGACGACCATGTCCTGGGTCAATGACAGATGAAAAATGCCGCTCGACAAGGCGAGGATGAAGAAACTCGCGGCTGATCTGGACATGCTGTACTCCTGGTGAGGGGCATTCAAAATACCAAACGTTCGGCAGGCGGAGCCGGCACCAGGATGTTTTCCTGGCTGACAAAGCCGTTCTGGTCGCTTGTCACAGCCAGCTGTGGCGCCTTCTGCAACTGAAGGTAATGCGGCATGCGTTGGGCAACCTGCGTAGTGCTGCTCTCGGGAACAAAATGAACTCCCGCTAAAGCCGCCAGTGCGATGGCATACGAGAGTGAAAGGGCGCTCTTCATGGGGGGCGGGCCTCGGTTGTTCTGTGAGAACAAAGGAAGCAGCTCGCATGCCAGAGTTTATCGGCAATTAAATTCTTTAAAAACAATGAATTAAGTTATTTTTGGTAAAGCGCCCATATTGCATTTTGCAATGATGGCTTTTTGCAGTGATGCAATTTGCACGGTAAACAAGTCCGCGCCCGACCGAGGCGTCTGCCTACACTTAAAAAGCCTACGGACGACATGACAAAAGCCAGCCCGGCCGTTAACATGCACGCCGTCCATCGCACCGCGTATCGTCGCGGTCAACCTGTGTCTCAGTAGCTCAATTGGATAGAGCATCCCCCTCCTAAGGGGAAGGTTGGCAGTTCGAACCTGCCCTGGGACACCATATTTTTCAGCTCCCCTCCTGTTCCAACGCTTCCTTTTCACGACGTGCAGATAACGTTCGAAATCTCAGGTCCCCGGGATCTATCGACGCCATCAACCCTGCCTTGGCGACTCCTCTTCCACGTAGTCTGAATCTCCCATCCCGTCTGGGAGTATCCGCCGATGTGCCGCCTGCGGCGCATGTTCATAGTTGTGACCAATAGATCAGAAAATGGTCCAAGGTCGACCTCGATGACTGGACCCCGCTCAGGAGAAAGTCATGACTATGCGCAAAAAAACCTCATCGCCAACGAATGACCTGACCAGTAACGCCGGTGACCATCTTTCGCCCGTCAGCCACGACTGGACTTTTACCTACATTCCGACCGTCACCACCAACCTTAATGACTACGCACCCGGCAGCACGGCCATCATCACGGCCAGTGGTTTCGCCGCCGGCAGCACAGTGACGCTCGAAGTGGACCACGCCATCGGTGCCGGCGCGGATGGTGTGTGGGGGACATCCGACGATGTGCTCGATACCAACACCGGCGCGGGTCACGAGCCCTGGTCCGTGACCGACGGCGGTGCTGGCGATCTAGATGGCCAGGTCAACGGCAGCGTCACCACGTCCTGGTACGTGAATCCCGACGATTCGGCAGGCGCAACGTTTCTGCTCACAGCCGCCGCTGCGGGCGCCGATGGCGTGGTCGGCACCGGTGACGACGCGGTGGCGTCAACCTCGTTTACGGACAGCGTTTTGGGCGTCCTGGCGACCGGCGAGGACGTCACGTTGGACGAAACGGCGGGGTTGCAGAACGCCACTGCCACTCCAGCCCCCGCGGGGGACGCTGACGACAACGATATTCTGGTGGCGTCCCTGCCTTCGACCTTCACTACCCGTTTAGCCGCACTGGGGGCCGGTACCGCCACGGGCGCGGCCTTGAGTGGCTATACCGGTGCCATTGGCAACACCGGCAGTAATGCATTCACCATCACCGCTGACCCCGGCGCAAGCATTACCGATATCAGCTTCGTCGGCACCACCGGCGCGCCGCTCAATGGCGAGGACAGTGGACTCGATACCCTCGATGGCACCAGCATCCTTCTCTATACGGATACGAACAACAACATCGTCGTGGGCCGAGCCGGGAGCGCCGCCGGCGCGATCGTGTTCGCTGCCTATATTGAAGAAACCGGAACACCGGTCACGGGTGGCAAGATCTGGACCGTGGAATACCAACCGCTCAAGCATCCCGTTATGACGAATGCCGATGACTCGCTCAATCTGGCGGATAAGCTTTTCATCGGCGCCAGCCAGGACCTGGAGTTCAGCCTGGCCAATGCGCCCTCCGGTCAGAACCTGTTCCTGATGTTCACGAAGGCGAACCCGAACGTTGTCGATGTCGGTGGTGTGTTGCGGATCACCGATCCCACCATCATCGCCACCGGCAAGGACCCCGCAGACCAGTCAAGTGGCGTCAATATAACGACTGGTGACACGATCAATACCAGCCAGGCGGGGGGGCCGACCACCTTCGGCACCAACAATCAGATGATTGTGGAGCAAGAGGGCATCCGCTTCTCGTTCGTCACGGGTGCCAGGCAGAATGTGACCATTCCCAACCTGGACCAGAACGAAGCCGATCTTGAAGCCAACGTCGACTTTACCGGTGTCTTCAATGCGAAATCGGCCAGTTTCGACGTCGTGCAACTGCAAAGCGGCAAGAGTGCCGTGGTAAGGGTCAGCGCATTCAGCACCGCTGCTGAGCCTGGTGTGAATTTCATCAATGGGTATGGCAATGATGCGTCTGTGTCCATCACCAATGTTCGCGTCTTCAACAGCACCGGGCAGGTGATCGAGAACTCAAACGGCTCGGTGAATGATCCGGGCATTGTCATCAGCTTTAATGCAGGGGTCGCGACCATCACCGGCGTTAAAGCCGGCTACCAGATTGAATACACCACTACGGGGGATCACAATCGCGTACTCGTGGAGAACGGGGCCGCCGTCAATGCCAAGGGCAATGAGCACGCCGATTTTGATATCGGTGGTTTCACGCTGGTCCAGGCCTCTGTTTCGACAGCCGAAATCGGCTCCAGGATCATCTTCGACGACGACGGGCCGAGCATCAGTACCACCGGTGTGGAGCCGACGCTGACAGTGGACGAAACGGTGCTGGCGACCGACGTCACCCAGAGCTTCGCCGCCAACTTCAACTCGGCGTTTGGCGCCGACGGGGCCGGTACCCTGACCTATGCGCTGGGCGTGGTGGCCGGGGCTTCCGGGCTGATCGACACGGCCTCGGGCCAGGCGGTGAACCTGTCGCTCAACGGCACCGTGGTCGAAGGGCGTACAGCCCTCAGTAACCTGCTGGTGTTCACGGTCAGCGTGGCCGCCAATGGCAACGTCACGCTCGACCAGGCCCGCGCCGTGGTGCATGCCGACCCAAGCAATCCCGATGATTCGAGGAGTTTGACCTCGGACAACCTGGTAACGCTGACCGCGACCAAGACCGACGGGGACGGCGACAGCGCCCTGGCAACCCTGAACATCGGGCAGAACCTGGTGTTCAAGGATGACGGACCGAGCATCACCACCACCGGCGTGGAACCGACGCTGACGGTGGACGAAACGGTACTGGCGACCAACGATACCCAGAGCTTCGCCGCCAACTTCAACTCGGCGTTTGGCGCCGATGGGGCCGGTACCCTGACCTATGCGCTGGGCGTGGTGGCCGGGGCTTCCGGGCTGATCGACACGGCCTCGGGCGAGGCGGTGAACCTGTCGCTCAACGGCGCGGTGGTCGAAGGGCGTACGGCCCTCAGTAACCTGCTGGTGTTCACGGTCAGCGTGGCCGCCAATGGCAGCGTCACGCTCGACCAGAGCCGCGCCGTGGTGCATGCCAACACAAGCAATCCGGATGATTCGACGACGTTGACCTCGGACAACCTGGTAACGCTGACCGCGACCATCACCGACAAGGAGGGCGACAGTGCCCTG
>NZ_LMHY01000014.1:0-24489 GCF_001429045.1 Pseudomonas sp. Root71
AATCCTGGCGATAAGGGCGATCGCGTCCGCTTAAAAATACGCGGACACCATCGCCCTTAATGCTGGAGTTCGGTAGGTGACTTGGCCGGACGCTTACGATGCAGTCTATTGTAGATGCACTTATAAAACACAAACCAAGATTAAAAATACCCCGCCCACACATCCTCCCGTCAACGCATATGAGTATAAACACTGCGAACTCAACTCCCGATGGATACACACTGGCGGGATTTCATGGATCTTCAAGCAAGCATATAGCAAGCTTCGAAAAAGGACTCGATATAAAGCACGCTGGGTCCGCTAACGGACAAAAGCACGGAGAAGGTTTTTATACAACACTGGATATTGACTTCGCAGGAAATTATGCCAAAACCTCGATTGAGCGTGAATACAAAGGAATAAAACAACCACTCTTCCCCTACGAAGACTTTTCTTACGATCCTGCCATAGCCAATACATCATATATCGCGGGAAAACCACCCACTATATTCGAAGTCCACGTAAAAAATTACCAAACCAAAATACCAGGCAAAGACTTTACATACATTCCAGGCGAACGAAACACTGCCACTGGCTCGGAAATCGTATTTCCACTCCCTATGTATGAGAGCATCAAGCTCAAACCTTTAGCTTCACTTGCCAATCTACCGACACCTTGGACAGCCAATTTAAATATAAGAAAGAGCTGACAAAAAAAGTGGCAACAGAGAGAGCAGAACAGGGATAGGTTTATTTTCACTGGCGTAAGAAATCCGGCCCCTTTATCGGCCCGAGATTTTAGCAAGCAACCGATCTCAAGCAGGCAACACAAACCTTGCTTCAAGCCTATGCAACAATTCAAATGTATTCAAAAAAGGAACGTTCAGCTCCTTACAAACATTGGGAATGATGAATTTTCGTTTAGCCTCGACATTCAGCACTTCATGAGTAACGACTGTAGCCCCTGTAGTCATCGCTTTCGCAATTAACCAAGGGTCAGCACCCGCTAAAAATTCTTCCATAGCGCCTGTTTTCATCTTCGGCGCTTGATCTGCCACAAGCCCCGCAACCTGCGCGAATGCCAGTTGCGTATCCTGATCGGTGGTGGAGTGAAAGAAATCAGAATTGTCCTTCGCCCAACCCGCCAGATCGTCATGCCCTTTTGTTAACTCATCCATTACAGGTGCGATACTGGCTAAATCCAATGCCTTATTTTTCAGCAATAACCATTGCCAAAATCCAGGACAGATAGCCATCCCGTAGTAACGGTTCTTCGCTTCGATCAGTGTGTTAGCGTCGAGTAAATGATTCATTCCGTAATCTTGCTGGCGAGAGTCCTTAATTTGGCAGGTTGCACGCCGAGCAAGTGCCCCGCCTCGCGCAGCAGCATCCGGCCACTCATTGCTTCAGTCAGCACGGCCTTGCTTAGGCGAGGGCTGTTTTTCGCGGTAGCGTTACGGTAATAGTCACCCGCTCCACCTTTTTCATCCTGGAAAGCCTTGAGGATCATTCGATAGTAAGCGCTGTATTGCGCTTGGCTTATATGTCCGAGATCCAATGCGCGGCGACCGATCGCCAATTTACTGATGTGAAACCGAGTGGCTAGAGGAGCTAAATTGTCTTCCCAGTTAACATCAGGGTTCCACAGGGCGCGAAATTGGGCTTCGGGAGCCAGAAACTCACCTGCAACTGCATTGCAGAAACGCTCCTCGTCTCGACCATTGGCGGTATTTCCGTCAGACACGCCACTGCTACCAATCCAGATATGGGCCAGCTCGTGAAGCAAGGTGAACAGCCTGGCGGTGGGAGCGTCGGAGCTGTTGATAAAGACGACGGGGGCGTAGGCATTGCTGATGGCAAAACCCCGAAATTCGCTCACTTCCAGTTTGCGGTGAGTGTTCCCTAAAGCAATTCCACTGCGCATAACCAAAACGCCAGCCGCTTCAGCAGCTTCGATCAAGGCACGGCTGTATTTTTCGTAATCCAATCGAGCAATGTCGGGGTTCACGCCGAGGACCCGGCGGATATCGTCCACTACCTCCCTGACTTGAGATCGACTACTGAAGCGACCTACAAATGTCAGCGGTTGATGCTCCTGGTGTTGCAGATACTCCAAGTACCAGTCCTGCTTACGTATGGCATCCCTTACGGTATCCAACAGTTCCAAAGTGGGACGTTGAGGAGCAATCCCTCCCACTGTCCGCAGATCAGGTAAAGGCAGTTGTTCGACGGGAGGCTGCTGTAGAAACAGGAATCCGAAAGGGATGTGAGCGACACTCGCCCACTTTTGAGCCTGAAGGAATGTTGGCTTGGCCTCGCCAGCCTCCCACTCCTGAACTCGATCAGGTTTCACTGGCAGCTTTTTAGCAACCTGCTCAGTGGAGAGACCTGCGCGCTCCCTAGACCAGGTGAGCAGGCTTGGATTGACGTAGGCAGCTTGACTCATAGGGTCGCAGGCAAATCAGATGTGGCCGGCAGGCGTTCGAGGGCATGCTTGGTGGATGCACTCGATTGACGCTGATTCCAGCTATCTGGCATTGCCTTTCTCCTTGGCTGTTTGAGGTCTGGTGGCAGCGACTACAGATTAGTCGATAAGCAGAACGGTAGGAGCGTGCGATTATGAGGTAAATGCGCAACGACCCGAAGCGCAAATATGTAACCCGCGGACAGATGACATTGCCCGTTTTCCAGAACACCGCAGCGTCGTCATCACGCGGATATCCCAAAGACTGACCACATAATCACCCAGCGCTCTCGCAGGTTGCAGCAAAACGACCTGCACGATACCCTCCCCACCGTCGCTGCAAATTCAGCGGCCGGGCTTGGTAACCCGAGGTAAATCACTGCGCAACAGTGCCATACGTTCGCAGGCGCTTTTTTTTCGCCTGCGATCTGCGTTATGGCGGCTGTGCGTGGGACGTCTTCGGACGTGCCGGTTTCCTTGATTTCCCGGTTTACCAACCTGCGCACAGCTGCCACCCATTCGCTTGGTAACGAATGCGGCAGCTCTTCAAATTAAGGAGCTTCACTATGCGCAGTATGAATCCGTTTGAAATTCGGCTTTCCCCTCTACGCAATTCCCAATCGCGTAACCCCCTCCCCCATTGCCATTCCATCCTCGGAGGTGGCCAATGACTGAACAAACTGAACTCAAAACCATCGGCCTGACACCGGCCATCTACTGTGCGGATCAAGCGCTGTTTCATGTCACTCGCGGGGTTCCTCTTGGCGATGCGTTATCCATGGCCTCTGATTTTCTGTTCCTGGCCAAGACCCTCACTGAAGATGCTGCTTATGCCAGAGACACTGACCGGCATGCTTGGGCTGCGCATTATCTGACTTCGATGAGCAAGGCGTTGGTGGATGATGCGGTGAAGGTGCTTACTCGGGATCGGGCTTGTGCGCCGGTAGCCAAGCCGGCGGGGGCGACGGCTGAGGGTTAGTGGTTGAGGCCTGTGGGGTGTGGGTGGCTTGGGATGGTGGTGGTTGATTCGGCATTTGTGTTGGCTGGGCTGGCGCTATCGCGAGCAAGCTCGCTCCCACAGGGATTGCGGTGAGCTGACTGGCATTATTTGGCCCGACTGGGTGACTGGGTTGTGATTGCGGTGCATCTTGGCTGAGCTGGCGCTATCGCGAGCAGGCTCGCTCCTACAGGGATTGCGGTGAGCTGGCAGGCATTATTTGACCTGAGTGGGTGAGTGGTTTGTGATTTCGGTACACCTTCAGTATTGATGCTGGTTGGGCTGGCGCTATCGCGAGCAAGCTCGCTCCCACAGGGGGCTTTGTGTGTTTAGCGAGATTTGGGATTAGCTCCGGGGGTTTCGGGGGTTTCGGGGGTTTCGGGGGTTTCGGGGGTTTTTGATTGTTCGATTCGAAGTAGATGCTGGGGAATCGGTTTTTATTTCTCCGGCCTTCGAGTCCTTCCGGTGGGCTTGATCGTCGCCTTCTCCACAGGCAATCCGCTGTGCATAACTCCAGCAACCTCCCCTCTGGCACGGCGCCTCACCCCTCATTCTTCTAGACTCAATACAAGGTCGTAGACAGAACCAAACACGTCGCTCTGGTGCGGCCGATTCAAGGGCCGCGTGGCAATCTGGCTTTTATGCCCCTATTGAGGTGCGGCGAAGACCGTGCCGGGCGCAACAAGATGCCCGCTCAGGGTGCCCTGGCCGACGGTCTGTAGATGCCACGATACCGTGACGTGGTGTGAATGCCGCAGCCGACACTTTCGGACAACCGACAACCGCCTGGTTTGTCCGTGACCGTGAGGATTGCTGAATGCCTGATGAGATGTTGCACCTGCCTGTGGTCAACAGTCTGCTGGAGCGCCATAAGGGCACCCCGGGTGCGCTGTTGCCCATTCTTCATGATATTCAGGAGCGCATCGGTTACATCCCCGATGTCGCCGTTCCCGAGATTGCCCATGCCCTCAACCTGAGCCAGGCCGAGGTTCGTGGGGTGATCAGTTTTTACCATGACTTCCGTACCGCGCCGCCCGCGCGGCATATCCTGCGTCTGTGCCGGGCCGAGTCGTGCCAGAGCCGTGGTGCCGAGCAGCTTGCCGCGCAGTTGCGCGAGCGTCTGCAACTGGACGATCACGGCAGCAGTGCCGATGGCAGCATCAGTTTGCGGCCGGTGTATTGCCTCGGCGCCTGTGCCTGTTCGCCGGCGCTGGAGCTGGATGGCCGGGTGCATGCGCGGCTCAGTGCCGAGCGGCTGGATGCGTTGCTTGACGCTTGCCGGGAGGACGCGTGATGCCGACTCTTTATCTGCCTTGTGATTCCCTTGCCCGTGCCGTGGGTGCCGATGAGGTTTCAGTGGCTCTGATCACTCAGGCCCGGGAACGTAACTTGCCGCTGGAATTGCAGCGCACCAGTTCGCGCGGCCTGTATTGGCTGGAACCGCTGCTGGAAGTGGACAGTCCGCAAGGTCGGATCGGCTTTGGGCCGTTGACGGCGGCCGATGTGCCGTCGGTGCTTGATGCGCTGCAAGGCGAGCCGTCCGCTCATCCGTTGGCCTTGGGCCTGGTGGAGGAGTTGCCATATCTCAAGTCTCAACAACGTCTGCTGTTCGCCCGCGCCGGCATTACCCGGCCGCTGTCGCTGGAGGATTACCAGGCTCACGGCGGTTTCGAGGGTTTGACCCAGGCCATCGCCATTGGCGGCGAGCAGACCGCGACGGCGGTGTTCGATTCGGGCCTGCGTGGCCGTGGCGGTGCGGCGTTCCCGGCCGGGATCAAATGGCGCACGGTGCGCGGCACTCAAGCTGCGCAGAAGTACATCGTATGCAACGCCGACGAAGGCGACTCCGGCACCTTTGCCGACCGCATGTTGATGGAAGGCGACCCCTTCTTGCTGATCGAAGGCATGGCCATTGCCGGCATTACCGTCGGCGCCACTTACGGCTACATCTATGTGCGCTCGGAATACCCGGATGCCGTGGCCACGCTGCGTGCAGCGTTGAACATCGCCCGAGAGGCCGGTTACCTGGGCGCCGATGTCGGCGGCAGTGGCCAGGCTTTCGATATGGAAGTGCGCGTCGGTGCCGGTGCTTATATCTGCGGTGAAGAAACCGCGCTGCTGGACTCCCTCGAAGGCAAGCGCGGGATCGTCCGCGCCAAGCCGCCGATTCCTGCATTGCAGGGCTTGTTCGGCCTGCCGACGCTGGTGCACAACGTGCTGACTTTGGCCTCGGTGCCGCTGATTCTGGCCAAGGGTGCGCAGTTCTATCGCGACTACGGCATGGGCCGCTCCCTGGGCACTATGCCGTTTCAACTGGCGGGCAATATTCGTCACGGCGGGCTGGTGGAACGGGCTTTTGGCCTGACCTTGCGGGAGCTGGTGGAAGACTACGGCGGCGGTACCGCCAGTGGTCGGCCGCTGAAAGCCGCACAGGTGGGTGGCCCGCTTGGCGCCTGGGTGCCGCCTTCGCAATTCGATACGCCGCTGGATTACGAAGCCTTTATGGCCATCGGCGCGATGCTCGGTCACGGTGGTGTGGTGGTGGCTGACGACACCCTGGACATGGCCCGCATGGCGCGTTTCGCCATGCAGTTCTGCGCCGAGGAGTCCTGTGGCAAATGCACCCCGTGCCGTATCGGCTCGACCCGTGGCGTCGAGGTGATCGACCGTCTGTTGGCCGCGCCTGACCAGAACAGTCGCGATGAGCAGGTGATCATCCTCAAGGATCTGTGCGACACCCTGCAATACGGTTCGCTGTGCGCGTTGGGCGGCATGACGTCTTATCCCGTGGCCAGCGCCCTCAAGCACTTCCCCGCTGACTTCGGTCTGCAAGCCTCGGAGGCCGAACAATGATCACTCTCTTCGACCCGAAAACCGATATCGACCTCGGCACGCCAGCCCGCGACAGCCAGGTGCAAGTCACCCTGAATATCGACGGCCGCAGCATCAGCGTGCCCGAAGGCACCTCGGTGATGCGCGCCGCCGCGCTGCTGGGCACCACCATTCCCAAACTCTGTGCCACCGACAGCCTGGAAGCCTTCGGCTCCTGCCGCATGTGTCTGGTGGAGATCGACGGCATGCGCGGTTATCCGGCGTCCTGCACCACGCCGGTCAGCGAAGGCATGAGCGTGCACACTCAGACGCCCAAGCTCGCGACCCTGCGGCGCAACGTCATGGAGTTGTACATTTCCGATCACCCGCTGGACTGCCTGACCTGCTCGGCCAACGGCAACTGCGAACTGCAAACCGTGGCCGGTCAGGTCGGCCTGCGGGAGGTGCGTTATGGCTATGAAGGCGAGAACCATCTGGAGGACGTGAAAGACACCTCCAACCCCTATTTCGACTACGACCCGAGCAAGTGCATCGTCTGCAACCGCTGCGTGCGTGCCTGTGAAGAAACCCAGGGCACCTTTGCCCTGACCATTACCGGGCGCGGTTTTGAATCCCGGGTGGCCGCCGCCGGTGGCGAGAACTTCCTCGATTCGGAATGCGTGTCCTGCGGTGCCTGTGTGCAGGCCTGCCCTACCGCGACGCTGATGGAAAAAAGCGTGGTGGAATTGGGTCAACCGGAACGCAGCGTGATCACCACTTGTGCCTATTGCGGCGTGGGCTGCTCGTTCCGCGCCGAGATGAAAGGCGACCAACTGGTGCGCATGGTTCCGGACAAGAACGGCCAGGCCAACCACGGCCACTCCTGCGTCAAAGGGCGCTTTGCCTGGGGCTATGCGACCCACCCGGATCGCATCACCAAGCCGATGATCCGCAAGCACATCAACGATCCGTGGCAGGAAGTCAGCTGGGATGAAGCGGTGACTTACGCCGCCAGCGAGTTCCGTCGGTTGCAGCAAAAATATGGCCGCGACTCCATTGGTGGCATCACTTCCAGCCGCTGCACCAACGAAGAAACCTACCTGGTGCAAAAACTGGTGCGCGCCGCCTTCGGCAACAACAACGTCGACACCTGTGCGCGGGTCTGCCACTCGCCAACCGGCTATGGCTTGAAGCAGACGTTGGGCGAGTCCGCCGGCACCCAGAGTTTCGACTCGGTGATGCAGGCCGATGTGATCCTGGTGATGGGCGCCAACCCCAGCGATGCCCACCCGGTGTTCGCTTCCCAACTCAAACGTCGCCTGCGTGAAGGGGCGCGGCTGATCGTCATCGACCCACGACGCATTGATCTGGTGGATACGGTGCATGCCCGCGCCGAGTATCACCTGGCCCTGCGCCCCGGTACCAACGTCGCCATGCTCAATGCGCTGGCTCATGTGATTGTCACTGAAGGACTGCTCAACCAGGCCTTTATCGACGCCCGTTGCGAGGGCAGTGATTTCGCGGTCTGGAGTGAGTTCGTCAGCCGTGCGGAAAACTCGCCGGAAGCCCTTGGCCCTGTCTGCGGCGTACCCGCTGCCGACATCCGTGCCGCTGCACGCCTGTATGCCACCGGTGGCAATGCGGCGATCTACTATGGCCTGGGCGTCACCGAGCACAGTCAGGGCAGTACTTCGGTGATGGGCATTGCCAACCTGGCCATGGCCACCGGCAACATCGGCCGCGAAGGCGTGGGCGTGAACCCGCTGCGGGGGCAGAACAACGTGCAGGGCTCCTGTGACATGGGCTCTTTCCCCCATGAGTTGCCCGGTTACCGGCACATCTCCAATGAGGTGGTGCGGGCGCAGTTCGAACAGGCCTGGAACGTCACCCTGCAACCCGACCCGGGCCTGCGCATCCCCAACATGTTCGAGGCAGCCTTGGGCGGCAGCTTCAAGGGCCTGTATTGCCAGGGCGAAGACATCGCCCAGAGCGACCCCAATACCCAGCACGTCACCGCGGCTCTGTCGGCCATGGAATGCATAGTGGTGCAGGACATTTTCCTCAACGAAACCGCCAAGTTCGCCCATGTGTTCTTGCCGGGCTGCTCGTTCCTGGAAAAAGACGGCACCTTCACCAACGCCGAGCGACGCATCTCCCGGGTGCGCAAGGTCATGGACCCGCTGGGCGGCAAGGCCGACTGGGAAGGCACGGTGGCCCTGGCCAATGCCTTGGGCTACCCGATGAATTACCAGCATCCATCGCAAATCATGGATGAAATCGCCAGCCTGACGCCGACCTTCACCAACGTCAGCTACGCCGAACTTGAGCGCCACGGCAGCCTGCAATGGCCGTGCAACGCCGAGGCACCGGACGGCACGCCGACCATGCACATCGAAGAGTTTGTGCGCGGCAAGGGACGCTTCATGCTCACCGGCTACGTGCCGACCGAGGAAAAGGTCAACAGTCGCTACCCGCTGCTGTTGACCACCGGGCGTATCCTCAGCCAGTACAACGTCGGCGCCCAGACCCGGCGCACCGAAAACGTCGCCTGGCATGACGAAGATCGCCTGGAAATCCACCCGACCGACGCCGAGAGCCGTGGCATCAGCGAAGGTGACTGGGTCGGCATCGGCAGCCGCGCCGGGCAGACCGTGCTGCGGGCGCGGATCACCGAACGGGTTGCCCCGGGCGTGGTGTACACCACCTTCCACTTCCCGGAATCGGGGGCCAACGTGATCACCACCGACAACTCGGACTGGGCTACCAACTGTCCGGAGTACAAGGTCACCGCCGTGGAAGTCAGCCGGGTTTATCACCCTTCGGAATGGCAGAAGCGCTTCCAGGAGTTCAGCGAGGAACAGCAACGTTTGCTCGATGAACGTCGTCAGGCCCGTGGCGCGAAAGCGGAGGTACGCCGATGAGCACGGACAACCTGATCAAGATGGCTAACCAGATCGCCGAGTACTTCGCCAGCCAGCCGGACCAGCAACAGGCGGTGCTCAGCGTGCGCAATCATATGCAGATGTACTGGGCGCCGAGCATGCGCAAGGAGTTGCTGGCCTGGCAGACGGATCACCAGGGGGCGGACTTGCACCCGCTGGTGCAGGCGGCAGTGACTGGCGCGGGTTGGGAGGCTTAGCCTGCTGACTACAAAAAACTGTGGCGAGGGAGCTTGCTCCCGCTGGACTGCGCAGCAGTCCCATTTTAGGGCCGCTTCGCGCCCCAGCGGGAGCAAGCTCCCTCGCCACAGATACAGTGTTCGTCCTTAAGTGAACAGCATTAGGCTCCCACAGGGGGTTGTGTTGTGTGGACAGGCCACAGGCGCTCATTTGCGGCGTATCCTGTTCAAGACTGCCTCCCCTGAGCCCCGGAACCACAATGACCAAAAGCATTCTCTACGCCTTGGGCGCTGCTGCCTTGTTCGGCGCCAGCACGCCCTTGGCCAAGTGGCTAGGCTTGAACGTATCCCCCATCCTCCTCGCCGGCCTGCTCTACCTGGGCAGCGGCGTCGGGCTGACGCTAACCCGCCTGATCCGTGATCGTGGCTGGCAGCCGACAGGCCTGACAGCCCCTGAATGGCCGTGGTTCATCGGGGCCATTGTGTTCGGTGGCGTACTGGGCCCGGTTTCATTGATGTTTGGACTCACCCTCACCTCCGGCACCACCGCATCACTGTTGCTGAACCTGGAAGCCGTGTTGACCGCACTGATGGCGTGGGTGGTCTTCAGGGAGAACGCTGACCGGCGCATTGTTGCGGGGATGGTGGCCATTGTTGCCGGGGGCGTGTTGTTGGCGTGGCCTCGCACTTCGGCAGAAGTTCATGGCTGGTTGGGGCCTGTCGCGGTGGCGGTGGCCTGTTTTTGTTGGGCCATTGATAACAACCTCACACGTAAGGTGTCTGCGTCGGATGCGTTGTTTATTGCTGGCACCAAAGGGCTGGTGGCAGGGGCCGTCAATTGCGCGCTGGGGATCGCGCTGGGTATGCACTTGCCAGAGTGGTCGCTTCTTGGGCCAACCCTGCTGGTGGGCTTTTTGGGGTATGGCGTCAGTCTGGTGCTGTTCGTCCTGGCGTTGCGGGGGCTTGGTACGGCGCGGACCGGGGCGTACTTTTCCACGGCGCCGTTCCTGGGAGCCGCGATAGCGATCCTGTTTTTCGGTGAAGGCGTGACGTGGGTGTTTTGGATCGCTGCCGGCCTGATGGGGCTTGGGGTCTGGATTCATCTGACCGAGAGTCACTCACACGAGCATCAGCACGAACCGCAAATCCACGACCACAAGCATGTCCACGATGAGCATCATCAGCATGAACATGCCTTTGAGTGGGATGGTGTGCAACCCCATAGCCATGTGCACCAACACTCACCGATCGTCCACAGTCACCCGCACTTTCCCGACATCCATCACCGACACTCGCACTGAGCCTCGGAGGCTGCGGCCATTTAAACCGGCCGTAGCCATCACCGCCCTATTCGACGTCCTTCTGCCGCGACGCCGTCACCGTCACTTCAATCGCCCGGACACTGATCGCCGCGAATGTCGCGGTCATCAGCACGCCGTTGAAACCCAGCAGGATCGCCAGCACTCGCGACACACCCAGCTTGGGCACCAGCTCTCCATAGCCGATGGTCAGGCCCGTCACGAAGGCGAAGTAGATGCCGTCAAAAGGCCCCCAGCCTTCCAGCTGGGCAATGATGAGGCCAAACGCAACGATCACTAACAGCAGTATCGAGAAGATCGGCCACACCACTTTGAAATAGAACCAGACGGCTTTGTAGAACTCTTTGCGGACGTTTGATGCACGGGCGAGGTTCATGTCGTGGGCTTCCTTGGGTCTGACTGGCCGGCATTTGAATGCGTGGCGGTTCAATACCCCGTTCAGCTTGGCACAAGCGCTGAAAACCGCGACCGACGGGGCGTTATCTTTGGCCAGGACTATGACAAAGATGACGCCGACCGGGCTATCCAGAAACCGCCCGCTATCGGTGGATTTATGTAGGAGCGAGCCTGCTCGCGATGGTCGTTAACGATAACGCATGTATTCCTGGTTAAACGCAGCGCTCTCCAGTCCATCGCGAGCAGGCTCGCTCCTACAACGACAGTGGCAGGCGTATCCCTCAGTTCGCTTCAGTTTCCCGAATCAGCTTCTTGTTGATCTTGCCGACGCTGGTCTTGGGGATTTCGGTCACAAACTTGAACTGCTTGGGGATCGCCCATTTGTTGATGCGCCCGCCGTCGACGAAGGCTTGCAAATGCACCTCCAGGATCTTGCGGTCGAGGTATTGCCCCGGTTCGCAAACGACCATGGCCATCGGGCGTTCGCCCCACTGCTCATCGACGATACCCACCACCGCGACCGACATGACAGCCGGGTGTTCGCTGATCAGGCTCTCCAGTTCCAGTGAGCTGATCCACTCGCCGCCGGTCTTGATCACGTCCTTGATGCGATCCTTGATTTCCACGCCGCCCAGTGGGTCGATCGAGGCCATGTCGCCGGTGTGCAGCCAGCCGTTGTGCCACAGCTGCGCGCCTTTGTCCGGGGCTTTCAGATAGCCCTGGGTCAGCCACGGCGCGCGCACTACGATCTCGCCCAGTGACTCGCCGTCGTGGGCCACATCGTTGCCGTCGGCGTCGATGATCTTCAGGTCGACCATCGGCACCGGGGTGCCGGTCTTGATGCGGATCGGCAGTTGCGCTTCGGCGCACAGCTGCAGGTCTTCATCGCGCAGGTAGGTCAGGCACAGCAACGGGCAGGTCTCGGACATGCCGTAGCCGGCGTGCACCACCATGCCTTTGGCATGGGCTTCGCTGGCCACGCCCAGGGTCAGCGCGCTGCCGCCCAGGAGCATTTTCCAGCCGTCGAAACGGGTCGCCTTGCCTTCTTCACAGTTGAGGATCATCTGCAAAATGGTCGGCACGCAGTGGGAGAAGGTCACCTTCTCTTCGCGGTACAACTTGACCAGGCTGTTGGGTTCGTAGCGGCCGGGGTAGACCTGCTTGATGCCCATCAGGGTCGCGACATACGGCACGCCCCACGCATGCACGTGGAACATCGGTGTGATCGGCATGTACACGTCGTCGGAGCGCAACAGCGGCTGGCCCTGATAGGCGCCCAGGGTGCCGACGGCATTCAGGGTGTGCAGCACCAGTTGGCGATGCGTGAAGTACACGCCCTTCGGGTCGCCGGTGGTGCCGGTGGTGTAGAACAGCGTGGCGACCGAGTTCTCGTCGAAATCGGGGAAGTCGTACTGCTCCGGGGCCAGGGACAACAGGTGCTCGTACTCGCCCAGCACCGGCAGCGAGGTGGTGGGCGCCTCGTCATCGGTGAGCTGCAGGTAACCTTTTACGGTTTCCAGCCGACCGTGGATCTGCTCGACCAGGGGCAGGAAATCATCATGCACCAGCACCAGGTCATCCTCGGCGTGGTTCATGGTGAACAGCACCTGCTCCGGCGACAGGCGAATGTTCACCGTGTGCAGCACCGCGCCGATCATCGGCACGGCGAAGAAGCATTCCAGGTAGCGGTGGCTGTCCCAGTCGAGCAGGGCCACGGTGTCACCGGCCTTGACCCCGGCCGCCGTCAGCGCATTGGCCAGGCGGCGGATGCGCTTGTTGAGGGTCTCGTAGCTGTAGCGCAGCTTGTCGGCGTAGACGATTTCCCGGCCCGGCTGGTAGCGCACGCCGGACAGCAGCAGTTGCTTGATCAGCAAGGGATAGGCATAGGCGCCGTCGGCGGGTGGAATTATTTTTGTCGCCATCATGTTTAAGGTTCCTTGTCCTTTCGATCAGAACTGATCGGCTTGCAGCTCGTAGAGGCAGTCGCTGCCGGCATTGACCGATGCGCTCAACGAGTGGATACGCGGCAGCAACCGGGCGAAGTAGAAACGCGCGGTGGCCAGTTTGCTGGTGTAGAAATCGTCCTCGGCATCGCCGCTCATCACGGCCTTGGCCATGCGTGCCCACATGTAGGCGTACGCGGTGTAGCCGAACACGTGCAGGTACTCGACCGAGGCTGCGCCGATTTCGTTCGGGTTGTTTTGTGCCCGGTCCAGCAGCCACGCGGTCAGGTCGTCGAGGGTGTCGACGGCAGCGTTCAGCGGCTGGGTGAACTCGCCGAGATTAGCGCCAGCGCTGGCGGTGAATTCGCGGATTTCCGAAGCGAACAAGCGGTACAGCGCCCCGCCGCTGCCGACGATCTTGCGCCCGGCCAGGTCCAGGGACTGGATGCCATTGGTGCCTTCGTAGATCTGGGTGATGCGTACATCGCGCACCAGTTGCTCCTGACCCCATTCACGGATGTAGCCGTGGCCGCCGAAGACCTGCTGGCCATGGAGGGTGGTTTCCAGGCCCATGTCGGTGAGGAAAGCCTTGGCCACCGGGGTCAGCAGCGATACCAGATCCTGTGCGCGCTGGCGTGTCGGGGCGTCTTCGCTGTATTTGGCGATATCCAGTTGCAGGGCCACGTAGCTGGAGAACGCACGACCGCCTTCGTTCAAGGCTTTCATGGTCAGCAGCATGCGGCGCACGTCCGGGTGCACGATGATCGGGTCGGCCGCCTTGTCCTTGTGCTGCGCGCCGGTCGGTGCGCGGCTTTGCAGGCGGTCACGGGCGTAGGCGACGGCGTTCTGGTACGAACGCTCACCCTGCGCCAGGCCCTGGATGCCCACGCCCAGGCGCTCGTAGTTCATCATGGTGAACATGGCCGCCAGGCCTTTGTTCGGTGCGTCGACGATCCAGCCGGTGGCGCCGTCGAAGTTCATCACGCAGGTGGCGGAGGCCTTGATGCCCATCTTGTGTTCGATGGAGCCGCAGGACAGCGCGTTGTTTTCACCCAGCGAGCCGTCGGCGTTGACCAGCACTTTCGGCACCAGGAACAGCGAGATGCCTTTCGGTCCGGCCGGTGCATCGGGCAGACGCGCCAGCACCAGATGGATAATGTTCTCGGTCAGGTCGTGCTCGCCGCCGGTGATGAAAATCTTGCTGCCGCTGACCTTGTAGCTGCCGTCGGCCTGGGGTTCGGCCTTGGTGCGGATCAGGCCCAGGTCGGTACCGGAATGGGCTTCGGTCAGGCACATCGAACCAGTCCAGGTGCCGGCGTACATGTTCGGCAAGTAAGCCGCTTTCAGTTCTTCACTGGCGTGGGCCTTGATCGACAGGCAGGCGCCGGCGGTCAGCATCGGGTACAGGCCGAACGACAGGCTGGCCGAGTTGACCATCTCTTCGACCTGCGCCGAAATCGCCTTGGGCATGCCCATGCCGCCGTACTGCGGATCACCGCCGACACCCACCCATCCGCCTTCGGCGAAGGCTTGATAGGCCTGGGCAAAACCGTCCGGGGCGGTGACCGCGCCGTCGTTCCAGGTGCAGCCCTGTTCGTCGCTGGCGCGGTTCAGTGGCGCGATCACTTCGCCGCTGATCTTGCCGGCCTCTTCGAGGATGGCGACGGCGGTCTCTTCATCGATCACGTCGGCCAGGCCGGGCAATTGTGCCCACAGCCGGGACACCTGGAAAACCTCGTTGAGTACGAAGCGCATGTCGCGCAGGGGAGCTTTGTAATCAGACATCTTGGCTTACTCGGAAGTGGTCACGGCATGCGGCATGCCGGGACGTTCAGTGGATTCAGTGGTTTCGGTTGCCGCGACAGAACCGGGCTGAGGGGCCCGTTCGCGCAGCAGGAAGTACGAAAGCGCAGGAATGAGGATCAGCGCGCCGAGCATGTTCCACAGGAACATGAAGGTCAGCAGGATGCCCATGTCGGCCTGGAACTTGATCGGCGACCAGACCCAGCACACCACGCCCGCGGCGAGGGTGATGCCCACCAGCCCGACCACGCGCCCGGTGAAGGACACGGCGTTGCGGTAGGCCTCGGACAGCGGCAGGCCCTGGCGCTGGAAGTGCAGTTGCACGCTGAGCAAGTACAAGGCGTAGTCGACGCCGATGCCCACGCCGAGGGCGATCACCGGCAAGGTCGCGACTTTCACGCCGATACCCATGGCCACCATCAAGGCTTCGCAGAGGATCGAAGTCAGCACCAGCGGCAACAACGCCACCAGCGTGGCGCGCCAGCTGCGGAAGGTGATCAGGCAGAACAGCGTCACCGCCGCATACACGTACAGCAGCATGGTGCGGTTGGCTTCACGCACCACGATGTTGGTCGCGGCTTCAATACCGGCAGTCCCGGCGGCGAGCAGGAACTGGCGATCTTCGGTGCTGTTTTCCTTGGCGAACTTGTCGGCAATCGCCACCACGGCATCCAGGGTTTCGGCCTTGTGATCCTTGAGGAAGGTGATCACCGGCATCAGCGAGCAGTCGGTGTTGAACAGCTCCGGGGAGTTGACCGAGGCTTGCTGGGCGGCGTAGTTGAGCACGTCCTGGTTGCGCTGGATGCTGTTGAGCTTGGGGTTGCCTTCGTAGGTGCCGGCGGTGATCTGGCGCACCGCGTTGACCAGCGAAGACGTCGCCTGCACGCCCGGATACTGTTGCAGCTCCCAGGCCAGGCGGTCGGCCAGGACCAAAGTCTTGTAGTTCAGGCAGCCTTCCGGCGCCGTCTTGATCATCACCGCGAACAGGTCGCTGGACAGCGCGTAATGCTGGGTGATGTAGGCGTTGTCGCGGTTGTAGCGCGAGTCGGCGCGCAACTCCGGCGCCCCGCTTTCCAGGTCGCCGATCTTCAGGTCCAGGCTGACCACGAAACCGCCAATGCCCATCAACACCGCGACCAGAACGGCACCCGTGGCCCATTTGGCCGTGGTGAAGCGATCGAGCGCGTCCCACAGTCTGCCGAAGCCTTTGTGCTTCTCTGCGCGGTTGTCGATTTTCAGCGCTCGCTCGGCGGCTTTCGCGCCGACACCAACGTAGGACAGTGCCACCGGCATCAGCAACAGCGAGGTGAAGATCAGCACCGCGACGCCGATGCTGGCAGTGATCGCCAGATCCTGGATCACTGGAATGTCGATCAGCATCAACACGGCGAAGCCCACGGCGTCGGCCAACAGCGCGGTGACACCGGCGATGAACAGACGGCGGAAGGTGTAGCGCGCAGCGATCAGTTTATGGGTGCCACGGGCGATGTCCTGCATGATGCCGTTCATCTTTTGCGCGGCATGGGACACGCCGATGGCGAAGATCAGGAATGGCACCAGTACCGAGTACGGATCGATGGCGTAGCCGAGCCAGGCGACGATACCCAGTTGCCAGACCACCGCGATCAGCGAGCAGCCGACCACCAGCAGGGTGCTGCGCACGCAACGGGTGTAGCCGTAGATGATGATCAGCGACGTGACCACGGCCAGGCCGAAGAACATCATCACCTGGATCAGGCCGTCGATCAGGTCGCCCATCAGTTTGGCGAAGCCGATCACCCGCACCTTGTAATGGCCGGTGCCTTCGACGCCGGATTTACGCGCAGCGCTGTCGCCGGCGTATTCGATCTTGTCGCGCAACTGCTCTTCGAGCATCTGCGAGAACGCGTGGTAGTTGATGCGTTGACCACCAGCGGCAGCTTTGTCCATCAGCGGCACGATCAGCATGGTCGACTTGAAGTCGCTGGCCACCAGGCTGCCCACCACTCCGGCGCGGGAGATGTTCTGGCGCAACTGTTCGATCTGCTCAGGCTGCCCGGAATAGGTGTCGGGCATCACCGGGCCACCCTGGAAACCGTCCTCGGTGACTTCGGTCCAGCGCACCGCCGGGCTCCACAGCGACTTCATCCACGCACGGTCGACGCCTTCGGTGAGGAACAACTGGTCGTTGACCTGCTTGAGCACGTCGAGGTATTCGGGGTCGAAAATATCGCCCTGGGTGTTCTCGACCACCACCCGCACCGAGTTGCCCAGGCCGCGCAGCGAAGCGCGGTTTTCCAGGAAGTTCTGGATGTAGGGCTGGCTCTGGGGAATCATTTTTTCGAAGCTTGGGCGCAACTCCAGGCGAGTCACGGCCATGAAGCCCAGCACCACGGTGGCGAGCGCCATCAGCAGCATGAACAGCGGGCGGTAGTTGAACACCAGCCGCTCGAGGAGGTTGCCGGAGCGGTGGTCGAAATCACGCAGATCGCGAATCACCGGCATGGCGTCTTGTTTGATATTGCCCATGTCTGGGTTCTCGCTCTTAGGGTTCGAGGGCTGGATCGGCGGACAGCGTCCGGGCACCACGGCTGCCGGCCAGCACCAAGGCGCCGGCGGCGGACTGGGTGGCGCCGGCGACCGGGGTCGGTGCCGGTTGCTGCTTCAGACGCAACTGCGCGCCCGTCCCTTGGCTGACCAGCATCTGCCCGCCCTGGGTGAACAAGCGATAATTGCCACGGGCATCGATCAGGCCCGCGGTGATGCTGACGTGCAGGCCGGTGTCCAGTGCGGTCCAGCTCTGGCCGCCGTCGGTGCTGCGCAACACGTTGCCGCGCAGGCCGTAGATCAGCACTTCGCCGGGCTTGCCGAGCACACCGAAGAAGCTGCCTTGATAAGGCGTCGGCACGGCATTGAAGCGTTGGGCGCTGTCGTCCCACTTGAGCAACAGGCCCTGCTCGCCAGCGATGTACAGGCTGTCGCCGGTGGAGGCGATGGCGTTGAGGTGGAAACCCTGGGGGTTGTCGGTGCGGTCCTGGAACGGGGTCCAGGTCAGGCCACCGTCGTCGGTGCGCAGGATCAGGTTGAACACGCCGACCACGTAGCCGGTCTTGTCGTTGGCGAACCAGACGCCGAGCAGCGGTTTGTCCGCGCCCTGATCGGCCAGCCTCTGGCCCTCGGCGACCAGCAGCGGCCATTGCTCATTGCCCGGTTCGGCGCTGGCCAGCGCCGTGTAATGCTTGACCAGCAAGGCGCCGATCTGACGCCCGTCGAGTTGCTTTTGCCAGGTCGCGCCGGCGTCGCTGCTGTGCAGCACCACGCCGTCATTGCCCACCGCCCAGCCTTGGGTGGCGGTCGGAAAATTCACCGCAGTGAGGTCGGCACTGGCCGGTACGGCGGCCTGTTGCCAGTGGCTTCCCGAATCATCGGAAAACAGAATATGGCCACGCTGGCCGACGGTAATCACGCGCTCGCCGGCGCGAGTCATACCGGACAACGGGCTGTTGATGGCCAAGGCACTGACCCTGGCGGGCAGGTCCAGCACATCGACGTAATCGGCCGCCTGGGCGATGCCCTGCGACAGGCCGAGCACAACGCCAAACGCTAGCTGCAACATATTATTTTTATACGAACACATACTGCGTCCTCTTCGGAAAACCGCGTCGGGGTACACATCATCGGTGTGCCTGACGTTCAAACCTTGCGTTCGTGACGATCGGCACGCACCGACCGCCGCACGGTCTCACTGCCTTGTGGGCAGTGGACCGAACTTGCGCTTTTTTGCGGTTGGCTTAGCGAATACCGGCGCCGGCCAGGGATTCCGAAGACCACTGGGCCTTGGAGAGCGGCTCGATGTACTTGATGCCGCCGTAAGGGCCGACTACACCGTTGATGTTGTAGGAACCGCCGACCAGGTCGTAGATCATGAACGGCGTCGAATCCGGCACCTGCTTGTCGTAGCTCTGGCTCAGGAAGGCGAAGGAACCGCGATAGAGCTGACCACGGGCGTCATATTGATCCGAGGCCAAAGCGGTCCAGCTGTCTTCGTCGAGGTAGAAGCGGCGCTTGGCGTAGATGTGACGGGCACCGGCCTTGAGGTTGCCTTCAACGACCCAGACGCGGTGTTTTTCCCAGCGTACGAAGTCAGGTGACAGGTGATTGGCGGTGGTCAACGACTTCGGATCCTGCACGTAGGTCAGTTTGTAGGTGTTGTACGGCACGATCATTTCCTGCTTGCCGACCAGTTTCCAGTCGTAGCGATCCAGCGCACCGTTGAACACGAACACGTCATCGTAGGTGCCCGCACCGGCGGTCCCCGGGTTTGGCGTGTCGTAAGCCAGGCTCGGCGCCAGTTTCACTCGACGCTGCCCCGGCAAGTACTGCCAGGCGCGACGCGGTTGCTGCAACGGGTTGGCGGCATCCTTGAGCATGATCGCCTCGCCGGCCCGGCGCGCAGGGCCGGTGTACGCCAGCTTCATCTGGTAGTACACGTCGGCACTGCTGATCGGCTGCGAGAGGTTTTCGTAGATCGGGTAGGAGATGTTCGCTTGCCCGGTGGTCGCCAGGCTGGGAACACCCGCGGAGTCAACGTTCCAGGAGTCGTACTTGGAGCTGATGCTGACGCCTTGGTAGCGCAACAGGAAGTTCCACATCGCTTCGTTGCCCGACTGCGGAATCGGGAATGGAATGCCCGGCAGGACGTTGTCGATGGCCAGGCCACCTTCCAGGGACTTGGCGCCGCTGGCGTTCTTCACGCCGTTGTCCAGAATCGCCTGGGGCAGCGAAACGGTGCGGTGCGTCGGGAACACGTCGACACGGAACGTCGGGAAACGCTTGGCCAGTTCTACCGTGGTCGCGGTGAGCAGGCCCTTGTACTGATCAACGTTCTTGCCGTCGATCACCAGCACAGGCTTTTCACTGGCAAACGGATCCGGGCGCATGCTGTCGCCGGCCTTGAAGCTGGCCGGCGGCGTGGTCAAGCCACCGTTGTAGGCAGGAATGGAACCATCAGCGTTCCCGGCTTTTTCAGCCCCTACCTGGGTCAGGCTGGTGCCCAGCCTGGCAGCTTCCTGAGGTGAAACAGCAGCCTGTGCCTGAGCGGCGAAGACCATGGCCAGCGAAGCGGCCAACACGGTTTTTACAAATTTCATCTTGTTATTCTCCTGCTTGCGTTAAGCAAATCAGTGGTGAATCAGAATGTAGTTTTCATCGTCAGGTACACGGCGCCACGGTCCTCAGTCGTGGCACCACCTCCGGAGAAGGACGAGTAGCCACCGGCGTAGCAGGCGTAGTTTTCGTTGCCGCTAAAGGCGTTCGGGGTAGAGCCGTCACCACCGGTTGGGCCGGTGCTTACACCGCTCTTGTTGCACTTGTCGGTTTCGCCAAAGGAGTCCACGTACTTCAGGTCGACAAAGTATTTGTTGTACACAATGGCGCCCACGCCCACGGCATAGTTGCCGGTGTCCTTGGCACCGCCACCGGAGACCGGCGACACACCGTCGAGACCGACGTTGACCGACATCGGCGCGTTGAGATCGACACCCGGGAATACCTGGTACCAGGTCGGTGTGAAGTTGACGGCCAGACCCCAGTTGTCACGGGTCGGCGCGTCGATGCCGCGATAGCTGCTCTTGCCTTTGTAGAGCGCCTCGTTTTCGCTATCGAGCTTGAGCAGGTTGCTGTAGTACAGCTCGGCCAGCACGGTTGCCTGGTCGAACACAGGTGTTTTCGGCAGGGTCATCAGACCGTTGAGCGTCCAGTGCAGGGTGTCACCGGTGGCGGCCATGCTGTCGCCACGGCTCGGGGTGTCATAGACCACACCGGTGGCGTCCGAACGCGCAGGCAGCAGCCCAAGCCCTTGACCCAGGCCCAGCGGGCTGCGGGTACTGACGATCGCCGGGATACTGGCCAGCGGCATGTTGTGACGAACGTTCAGGTCCGAACCCACGCTGATTCCACCCACGTCCTTGGACAGGCTCAGGCCAAGGATCTTGATGTTGTCGGCATAGGCCAGTTGATAGGTGGCGGTGTCCAGCGAGTTGAGGGTGTTGATCACCGCAGGCACTTGCCCTGCCGGACGGGTGCCGTTCGGGTTGGCCGAGGTAATGCCCCGGGCGTCCAGCCAGGCTTGCGGCAGGATTTCCGAGGTTTCGCGGTAGTAAACGCCGAGGGTGCCATCCAGCCAGGCCGGCGACCATTTGGCCATGACGCCCCAGTCGCCGCTGTCATGCGGGGTCAGGTCCTTGCCGCGACGCACATTGGTCAAGGCGTTGCACGGCGCCAGGCCACAACCGAGCGGGCTGCCCGGTACCACGCCGTTGGTGTTGCCCAACAGGAACGATTGCGCGCCGAAGCCGACCAGGTCGGAACCACCGTAGTAGGTGCCCGCTTCCGGCAGACGCGCGGCATCCCAATTGAGGAAATACTGGGCACCCACGGTCAGCTCGGGATTGATGGTGAACGACATCGACAGCTGGTTACGCGGAACGAACAGTTCCTTGGCTTCGGTACCCGGCGAAGCGGCGAGCTTGGCCAGGTCGAGGCCGGACTGGCCGTAGCTGACCGAGTGCACCGGGTTGAGAATGGTCTCGCCCCAGAACACGTTGTGCTGACCGGCCTTGGCGCTGAACATCGATTCCTCGCCCACTTCGGTGCTGTAGAACACGAAGGCATCGAGGATTTCGCCCGAAGGACCGCTGTAGTAGCGCTGGGCATAGTTGCTCAGGTGCGGGCTGCCGTTGCCGACGTTGTCATGGGTGACCCCGGCCAGTCGCGGGTCGTTGGCGATCAGGCCCGATCGCGCATCGTTGCCGTTGACGAACGGGTTGGAGTTGGAACCGGTGTTGTCATAGGCCTTGTCGTACCAGCTGGCGGCGCTGACGCGAAAGCCCATGGCGTTCTTGTAGACCACGTCCATTTCGGTCAACAGGTCGACACGGTTGGTGATGTTGGTACCGGCCTTGCGGAAGTTGTAGTCGCCGTCGTTGTTGTTCGGCGTTGCCAGCATGCGCTTGTCGGCGCTTTCGGTGCGTACGCCGTAGTTGTACTTGATGGTGTTATCCACGCGTACGTTCCAGTCCGGATTCCCCGTCTCGATCTCGACCCCATGGGCCATCGGTACGGTTGCCGCGAAAATGGCTGAGGCCAGCAAGGTGTAGCGTGGCGCGGTGAAGCCGTGACTCTTATTGTTGTGCATTGCGTTGTCTCCGCCTTTTTGTCTTTGTTTTAAGCGCAGCCGCCCTCGCACAAACCTCTTCGGGCTTGCGTTTAAGGAATGAGGGCAAATGCCGGTTGGCGTACTGCCAGTCCAGCTCCTTGTACTAGCGATCCAGCTCCAGGATGAGTGCTTCAGCTTGCTGCCAGTGGCCAAATCCTGCGGCCGGATTGAGATGACCGACTTCGCCCAGATTGCGCAATTCGGCGCCCCAGCCTTCTGCCATGCGGGTGACCGCGGCAAGACTGGCCAGGTGATCGTTGGTGCTGCCGGCCACGATGCTGCGAAATGGCAGCGGATCTTGTGGCAGAGGATTCCAGCCCTGGTTACGCAGGGTCTCGGACGATGGATAGTTTGACGGCCAGACCGCATCGAGGTCCGGTGGCGCGGCCAGCAAGGCGCCCTTGATCGGACGGCTGTAGTGCGCAGCCCAGTGCGCGACCATCAGCACACCTGCGCTGTGGGCCACCAGAATCACCGGGCCGTCGATTTGTTCGAGTTCGTGTTGAATCGCCCGCACACGGGCCATGCAATCGAGCTTGTCGGTCGTAAGCGGCGCCACACTGCGCACGTTGCTCAGCCTGGCGGCCAGCAGTGTTTGCCAATGTTCGGCCACATGCTCGCGCAGGCCTGGGACGATCAGAACGGTGGCGGCAGTTTGCAGTTTGTCCACGGTCAACACCTTCGCTTTCTCGATAACTCGACTGGCTGTATTCGCCAGGGGCTTTTTGTAGGGTCGACATTAAAGAGCGCCCACCCGAAGCGCTTTACATTGGACGTCATGCACTTTTCTTTTGATGACAAATTGTCGGACACTTTGACAGCGCGACCACCGGTCGAAAAATCCCGCAGGTCGGCGCAAGGTCACTGTAATCAACGGATGAGCGCCGGTGGCTCCATGCAGCGTAGAAGACTGGTGACCGGCCAGCATGAATTCCATCAACGACATGACAACTGTTCAACTGTTGATACGCTGGATATAGTCGCCACGCTCACGCCAATCGCCATCGGCCCAGGGAAGACTTTGCATGACCAAGCTTGTTCGCGCCGCCGTCTTGACCAACTACCTGGAGGTCACCCAGTACCTGGGTTTCAACCCGCGCGACGTGCTGGCCGCTGTCGGCCTGAGCAGGGCCCAACTGCAAGCCCCTGAACACCGTATCCATATCGATGCCGCCGTGCGCTTGCTGGAAGACTCGGCCACCGCCAGCGGCTGCCAGACCTTCGGCCTGAGCATGGCCGAGTCGCGCCAGCTCTCGGACTTCGGCGTGGTCAGCCTGCTGCTCAGCCACCAGCGCACCCTGCGCGATGCCTTGCAGGTGGTGGTGGATTACCGGCACCTGATGAATGACTCGCTGGCCATCTTCATCGAGGAGGCCGGCAAGATGGTGATCATTCGCGAAGAGGTGGTCACCGAATCGCCGATGCCCAGCCGCCAGGCCACGGAGCTGGCCATTGGCGTGATGTTCCGGCTGTGCTCGGCCCTGCTGGGCACACACTGGCATCCCTACAGCGTCAACTTCATGCACCAGCCACCGGACAACCTGCACCTGCACCGCCGCCTGTTCGGCTGCAACCTGGAGTTCGGCAGCGAGTTCAACGGCATCGTCTGCCCAGACATCAGCCTCGACATGACCAACCCCAACGCCGACCCGGCCATGGCCCGCTATGCCCAGGGCTACCTCGACTCGCTGCAGAACCACGAAGGCGCCTCGATGCTGTTCGAGGTGCGCAAGGCCATCTACCTGCTGCTGCCCATGGGGCGCGCCACCATCGAGCAGGTGGCCCAGAGCCAGGGCATGAACGTGCGCACCCTGCAACGCCGCCTCAAGGACGACGGCTGCGCGTTCAATGACGTGATCAATGATGTGCGTCGCGATCTGGTGCTGCGTTACCTGGACAACCCGAACTACTCCCTCAGCCGCATTGCCGACATGCTCGGCTATTCCATGGCGAGTTCGTTTACCCGCTGGTTCATCAGCCAGTTCGGCATGCCGCCGGCGACGTGGCGCGCGCAAAAACAGACGGGGACGAAACCGTCCTGACAGCCCGGCAAAAAAAACGGCGACTGCTGGTACAGTCGCCGCGAAAGCGCGAGGTTGGAACACCATTCCCTGTGGGAGCGAGCTTGCTCGCGATGGCGGTGTGTCAGCCGCCATGAGTGTTGAATGTGAAACCGCTATCGCGAGCAAGCTCGCTCCCACAGGTTNTATCAACCTGACGTTCAGAGGCCCCAACGCAGCAACAACAGCACCAGCACCACCAGGAACACCGTCTCCCCGACCATCAGCAGAATCGGCTTGATCCCGACCGCCGCCAGCTCCTTGAGCCAGGTCTTCATGCCCAGAATGCGCGAAGTTGGAACACTATCCCTGTGGGAGCGAGCTTGCTCGCGATGGCGGTGTGTCAGCCGCCATGAGTGTTGAATGTGAAACCGCTATCGCGAGCAAGCTCGCTCCCACAGGTT
>NZ_LMHY01000014.1:24547-24806 GCF_001429045.1 Pseudomonas sp. Root71
GTATCAACCTGACGTTCAGAGCCCCCAGCGAAGCAACAACAGCACCAGCACCACCAGGAACACCGTCTCCCCGACCATCAGCAGAATCGGCTTGATCCCCACCGCTGCCAGCTCCCTGAGCCGGGTCTTCATGCCCAGAATGCGCGAAGTTGGAACACCACCCCTGTGGGAGCGRGCTTGCTCGCGATGGCGGTGTGTCAGCCGCCATGAGTGTTGAATGTGAAACCGCTATCGCGAGCAAGCTCGCTCCCACAGGTTT
>NZ_LMHY01000015.1:0-20234 GCF_001429045.1 Pseudomonas sp. Root71
CACTCGATAACTGTCCCATCATGCTGCGTGCTTCCCTGCTGGCCAATGCAGAGATTTTGCCGCAGGCCAGACAGGGGAGCTACTTTTTCAACAGAATCGGCCAAAAGCAGACCATGGGCGCGCCGCTAATGCGCCAGTAATGGGCGCAAAAGTCATGTCGCTTTTCCTCCTCACCTCATGTCGCGTTTCTAGCGCGACACTCAAGCCGAACAAGGAGTTACGCATGGACAAGGAACGCTATCAGACACAATCGGCGGAAAACATTACGCCAGATGCATCGTCTACTGATAGTTGGGAAGCCAACCAGCCAGCATAGGTTTGAGGCATACCCAAGTCCGGTCAGTCCAATCATCGGCAACCAAACGCCGCGAAAGGAGCAAAGCCTATGTACTCTTCAACGTTCATCTTTGCCAAAAAGCAGTTTGATGAAGCCTTCCACCGACTCGATCAGGAAATCGCTGCAATCGCAAAATCGATCCCTGGTTACCTTGGCGAAGAAGCTTGGGAGAATCCACAGACTGGCCTCTTCTCCAATGTGTACTACTGGAGTTCTCTCGAAGCTCTTCAGATATTGGTTGAGCATCCCCGTCACCTGGAGGCAAAGGCTGCCCAGGAAAATTGGCTTGCCGGTTATCAAGTCATCATCTCTGAGGTCATCAAAACCTATGGTGACTCCAAGCTTGGCGAGAAATGGCCAATCGCAACAGCTACTTAAGCATTCCATCGACCAGAATAGTCTTTCGGATGTGCGTAGAAAAACCGACAAGGAAATACGCGGATCAAAAATGGAGTTCATCTTCGACATCGTAATCAACCTGTTGGCTCATCGCATTGGCGTTTACGTGCTGGGCTTGCTTAGTGGCGTAATGCAGCTCACTTAAGGACGAACACTGTATCTGTGGCGAGGGAGCTTATTGTTTGGTCTATCTCTTAAGTGAACAGCATTACGCCTAATCAGCGGGCCTTTTTATTTAATCGATATCGTTCGTCGGAGAAAGTCCAACTCGACAGTCAATCATGTTCAGCGCTGCCGCAGCGTTGTGCCTGATATGGATCGACCAATAACTACCTGGCGGACCAGAAACCGGATAGATAAAGGTTATCTGCGGGCGAGAATCCAATGTGGGTAGCCAAGCAACTCGCCCACAAAGAATGGACCACGATCGCCAAGGTTTATGGTCGATGAATGCCCTCCGCCGATGCAGGAGCCGGAGGGCGAGCCGGGAGACTTTTGCCGGCAATACCAACGTTACGACAACTTCTCCTATTTTAGATTGAAGCGATCCAGGTTCATCATCTTGAAGGGCAACCCTGAGGGCCGCGCAGGCTGCGGCTTTCAGGCCCCAAAAATCCCCCTTTGGGGTTTGTATGGCTCAGTTTGGTTATGCAATGACAGCTTTATGTCAGCGTGCCTCCCCTCTCCTGGCGTCCCACCGACCGAACACCAACTCTTCGTGCGCTATTTCCCGGGGGTAGTGATGGTGTCAAAGATCACCCTCCGCTTATGAATGCCTGGAGCGCCAATTGGCAGCCCTCGTAGAATTGCCAAAAAGAACCTAGAACCAGAAAAGCTGCACCCCAACGCAGCAACTCGCCAATCTGTTCGCCTGCCACTGCCAGGCCGCCGCGCCACCCCCAGCCATGCAGCACCAAGACCAGCACCAGTGCGCCACCGATGCGCCACGACAGCGGAATCATGCCAGCACCTCCCGCGCCTTCGCCCAGAGCTTCAACCGATCCGCAAGGCCATTGAGGCCGCCATTGATTCGGCGGGTGATAGTGTAGAACTCACCGGCATCGGCAAGCGTGTTCAAGCCCTTCATCGCCCAGAACCAGGTGGCCGACAGGCATGCGTACTGCGGCTGCTCCAGCAGCTCCGGATGATTGATGAGGTCGATTCCCAATGCTTCGCCACACGCCGCGTAATTCGCCCGGCCAGTGATCTGGATCAGGCCACGGCCGCGATACCTGGAGCCGTCGCCTGCTACGGTGTTGCCCAGGTCTGCCCTACCCTCGTATTTGATCTGGGCCGAAGTTGGCCCCCAAATTTCCCGCACGTAGTTCAGTTGTCCAGACTCATGGCCGATCTGCGCAACGAACGCGGCAACACGTTTTGCGCCGATGATTTGGTAGCGGTCCATGGCCGCGTTGAGCGCAGATGCAAAAACGCCCGCTTGGCGGCGGGCGCTCGGGAGGATCTGCAGCAGCTGCTGCGCGGTGATGGGCATAGCTTTCTCCAGGGGAAAAAAAACCGCTCGGGGCGGGAAAGGTTTGTGGTGCTGGTATGATGCTCAGCGCCCAAGTATGGCGTTCAATTAAATCGGAACTACGAAAACCAATGACCTCCTTATCTGAATCGCCGCAATTAGCGGTCGATAAGCACCTGAGTCACCCTAAATATCGGCCAGATATTGATGGGCTGCGCGCGATCGCAGTCCTGTCTGTCGTCGCGTTCCATGCCTTTCCCTCTCTGATTCCCGGTGGGTTCGTTGGTGTCGATATCTTTTTTGTTATTTCCGGCTTCCTGATTTCCAGCATCATTTTCGGAAGCCTCGAGAAAAACAGTTTTAGTTTCGTGGAATTCTACAGCCGTCGGGTAATTCGGATTTTTCCCGCGCTCTTGCTCATGCTTGCCGCCACTTGGGCACTCGGCTGGTTCGTTCTCCTTGCTGATGAATATATGCAACTTGGAAAACACATTGCCGGAGGCTCTGCTTTCATATCAAATTTCGTGCTACGTGCAGAATCTGGTTACTTCGACAATAGCGCAGACACAAAACCGCTCCTGCACTTATGGTCCTTGGGTATTGAAGAGCAATTTTATCTGGTTTGGCCATTGATACTCTGGGCCGCATTTAAAATAAGACTGAACACTCCGATACTACTCACCTTGATTGGCGGCACATCGTTCGCCTTAAACGTAATGAGCGTGCAGTCAGATCCAGTTAGCACTTTCTACTCACCACAAACCAGATTTTGGGAGCTTCTAATTGGATCATATCTGGCATATGTGACCATGTATAAAAGCCAGACATTCCCGAAATGGAGAGGGGTCGGCGGCCCAGTTATTCGAAACACTCAATCCTTTGTTGGCTTTACATGCCTTGCAGTGGCATTTTCTCTAACCACCAAGAACAACCAATTTCCCGGCTGGTGGGCACTATTGCCAACTGTGGGCGCATCTCTCATTATTGCGGGAGGTCCATATGCATGGTTCAACAGAACAGTACTATCTAATCGAATATTCGTTTGGTTCGGACTTATCAGTTTCCCATTGTATCTTTGGCATTGGCCTCTTCTATCATTCGCTCATATCCTGGAAGGGAGCACAGCCTCACCAACAACATTGAGCCTAGCTGTTGTGGCCTCCGTACTCCTGTCTTGGCTGACATATAAATATGTCGAGCGGCCATTGCGCCTTAGCGGTTACAACAACACAAAAACAGCAACACTGATCGCTCTTATGTTTCTTTTCGGAATAACTGGATACGCTACATACGTGAATGGCGGCTTCAAATCTCGTTTAAATGACAGAGAGGAATTCGCGGAATATTTTGAAAACTCTTTACCAGAGCGAAAATATTTCGCAAAACTTGAACTATTTCAGAATTATCGTGGCGATTGCAATTTTCAGAACACAGCTCAGTACATCAAAGGAAACTCCACAAATGTACCGGTCAGCGAAATAAACAGCAGTTGCTACACAAAGCAATTTCCACAAGGCAAGACACTATTTATTTGGGGAGACTCTCACGCCCAACAACTTTTCTCAGGGTTAAGAAAAGAAATGCCTGAAAACTGGGATATCCTACAAGTCGCCAGTTCAGGATGCGTGGCGTCTCCCGACGTCAAGACCCCTTCAGCCACAGATTTCTGTACGCAATCGAACTGGTTTGCTCTCAAGCAAATAAAGCAATTAATTCCAGACGTAGTAATTGTTGGCCAGAATGAAAACCACGACGCGGCGAATCTTCGCCGTATTTTCCTGGAATTGAAAGATGCTGGGGTTAAGCGCGTTATTTTTACAGGACCCACACCACACTGGACAGTTGAACTTCCTAAAACGATCATGAAATCGCTGTGGATTAACACGCCAAGGCGCACTCTTTCAGGGCTAAACATATTAGTTATGGATCAAAACACCGAGTTGAAAAAAAGCCTAGCCAACTCGGGAGCAATTTATGCCGATATAATAAGCGCATTCTGCAACAAAGATGGCTGCATGACCTACTTGGGAAATGACATTAAAACAGGCATCACAAGCTGGGATTATGGACACCTTACGCCAATAGCGTCTGAATACTTGGCAAAAAAACTACTTGTAGACCTTGTAACTAACGAGCATTCAAATACCGATAAAAACTAGAACTCTAGTAGCGACTGCTTTTACGAATCTTCCAGCCCACAATAAAATAATTCACGGACTTTCCGGCCAGTTTATAACGGCCGGGTAGTCTGACCGCTGATCGTTTTGGGCGAGCGGCTATCAGTCAGGCAGTGGGTAGCGCTCTTTGATCGCAGCCACGGCAGCGAGCCACGCCGCGTAGTCAGGCTCCGCATCGTTGATCATCGCGTCAAACTCGGCCTCGTTCTTTAGCGGGTCGCTTTCAACCGCGTAGGCGGCGCGGCGCAGCACCACAATGCGCTCAGCTGAAGGCGCTTCGGACTTGGCCAGCACACTCGACAATCGGCTGAAGGCTGTCACGGCAAATCCGAAAAAAAATACGTGATGACCGAGCTTCAAGATCTAAGTGGCCCCCTTCACCCAGGTCGGCGCCTTCGACATTGTGCTGGCGTAGAAATGCGTCGCGCCACTGGTGGGATCTGGCACCTTGCCGGCGATCACCTGGTCAGCGACGATGCGCGCTTGCGCCAACTCGCGATTTGTTTGATGCCGATCAGGAACGCGTAGTTCGGGTCGGTCCGGCTCCAGCAACTGAACTGGTAGGGCTTCTGGCACACGCCGGCATAGCCCTCCCCCCACCATGACTAGTCCTTGCCGTCGTTCACCCGGTTGCGGAAGGTCCAAGCCACGGCGATCTGGCCGGCCAATGATTCGACGCGGGCCTCGCCCCATAACGTGCGGTTTGGTAGCCAAGCAACTCGCCCACAAAGACTGGACCACGATCGCCAAGATTTATGGTCGCTGAATGCCCTCCGCCGATGCAGGAGCCGGAGGGCGAGCCGGGAGACTTTTGCCGGCAATACCAACGTTACGACCACCTCCCCTATTTCAGATCGAAACGATCCAGGTTCATCACTTTGGTCCACGCAGCGACGAAGTCCTTGACGAACTGCTGCTGCGCATCGGCGGTGGCATAGAACTCGGCCAACGCACGCAACTGCGCATTGGAACCAAAGACCAGGTCAACCCGGGTCCCCGTCCACTTCACTGCACCGGTCTTGCGATCACGCCCTTCAAACTCTTGCTGGGCATCCGACACGGGCTTCCACTCCACCCCCATATCGAGCAGGTTGGTGAAGAAGTCATTGGTCAAGGCTTCCGGCCGTGAGGTGAAGACACCGTGCTTGCTCTGGCCGACATTGGCGTTCAATACCCGTAGCCCACCCAGCAATACCGTCATTTCCGGGGCGCTGAGCGTCAGCAGTTGTGCCTTGTCGATCAGCAGTTTTTCGGCCGGCACACGGTACTGTTGCTTCAGGTAATTACGGAAACCGTCGGCGATCGGTTCAAGGAAACCGAAGGAGTCGACATCGGTCTGTTCCTGGCTGGCGTCCATGCGTCCCGGCGTGAAAGGCACCGTCACACTGTGGCCGGCATTTTTCGCGGCCTGTTCCACGCCCACGCCACCGGCGAGCACGATCAGGTCGGCCAGGGAGATTTTCTTGCCGCCACTGTTGAACTCGTTCTGGATGCTTTCGAGTTTTGCCAGCACGCGGGCCAGTTGTTCTGGCTGGTTGGCCTCCCAGGACTTCTGCGGCGCCAGACGCAAGCGCCCACCGTTGGCGCCGCCGCGCTTATCGGAACCACGGAAAGACGAAGCCGCCGCCCAGGCCGTGGATACCAGCTGCGAAACTGTCAGCCCCGAGGCCGCAATCTTGCCCTTGAGCACGGCGACATCGCTGTCATTGACCAGCGGATGATCGACAGCAGGGATCGGGTCTTGCCACAGCAACTCTTCGTTCGGCATTTCCGGGCCGAGGTAGCGCGAGAGCGGGCCCATGTCACGGTGAATGAGCTTGTACCAGGCGCGAGCGAAGGCATCGGCCAGTTGCTCGGGATTGGCCAGGAAACGCCGGGCAATCGGCTCGTAGATCGGGTCGAAACGCAGGGCCAGGTCCGAGGTCAGCATGGTCGGGTCACGGCGTTTGGACGGATCAAAGGCATCCGGAATGGTCCCGGCACCGGCGCCGTTCTTCGGTTTCCACTGATGGGCACCGGCCGGGCTCTTGGTCAGCTCCCAGTCGAAACCGAACAGGTTCTCCAGGTAGTTGTTGCTCCACTTGGTCGGCGTGGTGGTCCAGGTCACTTCCAGGCCGCTGGTGATGGTGTCAGCCCCTTTGCCGGTGCCGAATGTGCTCTTCCAGCCCAGGCCTTGCAGATCCAGGCCAGCGGCTTCAGGTTCTGGCCCGACGTTGTCGGCAGGCCCGGCGCCATGGGTCTTGCCGAAGGCGTGGCCACCGGCGATCAGGGCCACGGTTTCCTCATCGTTCATCGCCATGCGGCCGAAGGTTTCGCGGATGTCCTTGGCCGAAGCGACCGGGTCCGGCTGCCCTTCCGGGCCTTCCGGGTTGACGTAGATCAGGCCCATCTGCACCGCGGCGAGGGGGTTTTCCAGATTGCGGCCCTCGTCGGTCCGGCTGTCCTCGTTTCGCCCCGGCTCGGCCACGAGCGGGACGTCGCCAGGTTTCTGTGCCGGTTTGTCCTCTTTGCCGTAGCGCGTGTCACCGCCCAGCCACTTGCTTTCAGAACCCCAGTAGACGTCTTCGTCCGGTTCCCAGACATCCGGGCGGCCGCCGGAAAAACCAAAGGTCTTGAAGCCCATGGATTCCAGTGCGACGTTGCCGGTGAGGACGATCAGGTCAGCCCAGGAGATTTTGTTGCCGTACTTTTGCTTGATCGGCCAGAGCAGCCGGCGGGCCTTGTCGAGGCTGACGTTGTCCGGCCAGCTGTTGAGCGGTGCAAAGCGTTGCTGGCCGGAACCGGCGCCACCCCGGCCATCGCCGGTGCGATAGGTGCCTGCGGCGTGCCAGGACATGCGGATAAAGAGAGGGCCATAGTGACCGAAGTCCGCCGGCCACCAGTCCTGGGAATCGGTCATCAGCGCAGTCAGGTCTTTTTTCAGCGCCTGGAAGTCCAGGCTCTTGAAGGCTTCGGCGTAGTTGAAGTCGCCTCCCAGCGGGTCAGACTTGGGCGAGTGTTGACTCAGGATCTTCAGGTTCAGTTGGTTCGGCCACCAGTCGCGGTTCGTAGTGCCACCGCCAGCGGCGTGATTGAACGGGCATTTCGATTCAGTTGACATGGCATCTCCTCTTGATTTTGTTTTCAGCTAACCATCCTTAAGCGTGGATCCGGATCACCGATTGAAGAAATAGCTTTTCGGTATGGGATCCATAGCCTTGAGGCTATGACAGCCCAGTGATCAGTTGCTCCAGACCATCCATTAAAGTACCGGACGGGGAAACTGTCGCTTCATCTGGGGGAGATAGCTGATAAACAGCTCAAATCAGTCAGGAGGTTTGCAAAGCTTCCATGACCCGGGACAAAAGTGGTGGCGACGATTCGAATCGCCACGGCCCCCGAAATGTCCAGGCCGTTACTGCACCCAATAAAAAACCGGCCTGTTTCAGCCGGTTTTTTGTCTCACTCAACAGCACTTCGGTCCGGCTTTACTGCCGTAACGGGCTTCCTGGCGTTCCCGAAAGAACGCCTCGTAGTCCATCAGCGGTTTGTCCGGGTGCTTGGTCTGCATGTGCTCGACGTAGTTGTCGTAGTCGGGCATGCCGACCATCAGGCGCGCGGCCTGACCGAGGTATTTACCGAGGCGACTCAGGTCATTGAACATGATCAGGCATCCGGCAGCGCTTGATATGGCGCTTCCTTGTCCGTGCGTTCCTTGGTGCCCCAGGCAGCGATGCCGACCTTGAGTGAGAAGAACAGGATGCTGAACACCACGAACAGGAACAGCGCAGTCAGGGTCGCGTTGGTGTAGGCGTTGAAGATCACGTGCTGCATCTGGTCGATGCTCTTGGCCGGGGCCAGCACCTGACCATTGGCCAGGGCATCACTGTACTTCTTCGCCAGGGCCAGGAAGCCGATCGCCGGGTTGGCGTCGAACAGCTTGATGAAGCCTGCGGTGGTGGTGCAGATCAGCAGCCACACGGCCGGCAGCAAGGTCACCCACACATAACGCTGGCGCTTCATCTTGATCAGCACCACGGTGCCGAGCATCAGCGCGATACCGGCCAGCATCTGGTTGGAGATGCCGAACAGCGGCCACAAGGTGTTGATGCCGCCCAGTGGATCGATCACGCCCTGGTACAGCAGATAACCCCACATGGCCACGCAACCGGCGGTGGCAACCAGGTTGGCGGTCCAGGATTCGGTGCGCTTGAGCGCCGGCACGAAGGAGCCGAGCAAGTCCTGCAGCATGAAGCGACCGGCGCGGGTACCGGCATCCACGGCAGTCAGGATGAACAGCGCTTCGAACAGGATCGCGAAGTGGTACCAGAACGCCATGGTGTTCTCGCCCGGCAGAACACTGTGCAGGATCTGCGCGATACCGACCGCCAGGGTCGGCGCACCACCGGCACGGGCCAGGATGGTGGTTTCACCNGCCGGCATCCACGGCAGTCAGGATGAACAGCGCTTCGAACAGGATCGCGAAGTGGTACCAGAACGCCATGGTGTTCTCGCCCGGCAGAACACTGTGCAGGATCTGCGCGATACCGACCGCCAGGGTCGGCGCACCACCGGCACGGGCCAGGATGGTGGTTTCACCGATGTCATGGGCTACGGCTTGCAAGGCTTCCGGGGTAATGGCGAAGCCCCAGCTGCTGACGGTTTGCGCAACGGCCACCACATCACCGCCGACCACGGCCGCCGGACTGTTCATGGCGAAGTACACGCCCGGATCGATCACTGAAGCGGCAACCATGGCCATGATCGCCACGAAGGATTCCATCAGCATGCCGCCGTAACCGATGTAGCGGGCATGCCCCTCGCTGGCGAGCAGCTTGGGCGTGGTGCCGGAAGCAATCAGCGAGTGGAAACCGGAAACCGCGCCACAGGCGATGGTGATGAACAGGAACGGGAACAGACCGCCCTTCCAAACCGGACCGGTACCGTCGACGAACTGGGTCAGGGCCGGCATTCTCAGCTCGGGCATGGTCACCAGGATGCCGATGGCCAGGGCGACGATGGTGCCGATTTTCAGGAAGGTCGACAGATAGTCACGCGGTGCCAGGATCAGCCACACCGGCAGTACCGCCGCGACAAAACCGTAGCCGATCAGCATCCAGGTGATCTGGATACCGGTAAAGCTGAACGCCTTGGCCCACNCTCAGCTCGGGCATGGTCACCAGGATGCCGATGGCCAGGGCGACGATGGTGCCGATTTTCAGGAAGGTCGACAGATAGTCACGCGGTGCCAGGATCAGCCACACCGGCAGTACCGCCGCGACAAAACCGTAGCCGATCAGCATCCAGGTGATCTGGATACCGGTAAAGGTGAAGGCCTTGGCCCACACCGGATCGGCGGCAACCTGCCCGCCGAGCCAGATCGAACCCAGCAGCAACAGCACGCCGATTACCGAGATTTCGCCAATGCGACCCGGGCGGATGTAGCGCATGTAGATGCCCATGAACATCGCGATCGGAATGGTCGCCATCACCGTGAAAATCCCCCAAGGACTCTCGGCCAGGGCCTTGACCACGATCAGCGCCAGCACCGCGAGGATGATGATCATGATCAGGAAGCAGCCGAACAGCGCGATGGTGCCGGGGATGCGGCCCATTTCTTCACGGACCATGTCGCCCAGGGAACGGCCGTTGCGGCGGGTTGACATGAACAGGACCATGAAGTCCTGAACGGCACCGGCCAGCACCACGCCGGCAATCAGCCACAGCGTGCCGGGCAGGTAGCCCATCTGCGCCGCCAACACCGGGCCGACCAAAGGCCCCGCGCCGGCAATGGCCGCGAAGTGGTGACCGAAAAGTACGTGCTTGTTGGTCGGAACATAGTCCAGACCATCGTTATTGAGCACAGCCGGCGTGGCCCGATTGGGGTCGAGCTGCATCACTTTATTGGCGATGAACAGGCTGTAATAGCGGTAGGCAACAAGGTAGATGGCGACGGCTGCGACTACGATCCACAGGGCGTTGATCGCTTCGCCGCGGCGCAGGGCCACGACACTCAGCGCAATCGCTCCCAGGACAGCCACGGCAAACCAGGCGAGGTGTTTAGCCAGACGGGGCATAGCGTGTCTCCTGCCGACAGCCAGTGACTGCGGCGGTAATTTTTATAATTGTGTCCGCGATGCGGAGCTGGCCCAATATCCGCGCATGCCGTCCACAAATAAATCCGCGTTACTACGTACGTGGTCTCTACGTAGTTCTACGTAGATGACACCGATCTCCTGTGGGTTGACCACCGGATCCGGGGCCATCCCCGATCAAATGTGGGAGCGAGCTTGCTCCGGGCGGCGTTCCGACGATAGCGGACTTTCAGCCACATCACTTCCGAATGTGCCTCCCTCATCGCGAGCAAGCTCGCTCCCACAGGTTTTGCACACTCCCAACCGGTCATTCCGTCCAGCAACGCTACAAGCCCAGCGCCTCTTTGGCATATGATCCCGAGCCTTCGCGCGGGCAGGAGTCAACATGCAGCTCAAACACAAGATCGTCGCCCTCGGGATTTTGCCGCTGGTGCTGGCCATTGCCGTCATCTGCGCGCTGGTGATTTCCCTCAACCGCCAACTGGGCGATCAACAGGCGCAACTGATCGAAGACAGCATTCTGGCGAGCAAGCGCACGGAGCTGAAAAACTACGTGGAAATGGCCCAGAGCCTGATCGCGCCCCTGTACGACGACGGCCACGGCAATGCCCACGCCCAGCAACAAGTGCTGGAAGAACTGCGCAAGCTCAGCTTCGGCATCAACGGCTACTTCTTCGTCTACGACCACGAAGGCCGCAGCCTGATGCACGCGCGCCAGTCGGAACTGGTGGGCCAATACCTGTGGGACATGAAAGACCCCCACGGCCTGCCGGTGATCCAGGCGCTGCTGCAAAGCGCGCAATCGGGCGAAGGCTTTCAACGCTACGCCTGGAACAAGCCCTCCTCCGGCCAGGTGACCGACAAGCTCGCCTACGTAGTGATGCTCGATCGCTGGGGCTGGATGCTCGGCACCGGCATCTACCTCGAAGACGTCGAACGCGCCACCCAACAAGCCCGTGCCGAAGTGGCCATGGGCATCCGCAAGACCATGATGGCGATTGCCGTGGTCGCCCTCGTCGCGGTGCTGTTCGTGTTCGCCACGGGCATGACCCTCAACGTCAGCGAACATCGGCTGGCGGACAAAAAACTGCAGCGCCTGACCCAGCGCATCGTCAGCCTGCAGGAAGAAGAACGATCCCGGGTGTCCCGCGAGTTGCACGACGGCATCAGCCAGGTGCTGGTCTCGATCAAGTTCCAGTTCGAACTGGCCAGCCATCTGCTGGAACGCGGACAAGCCGACGACAAGGGTTTGAACGCGCTCAGAGACGCCACCGAGCGCCTGGGCGATGCCATCGGTGAAGTGCGCAGCCTCTCCCATGACCTGCGCTCCTCCTTGCTCGACACCCTCGGCCTGCCGGCGGCCATCGGCCAACTGGCCGCCGAATTCGAGCAGCGCAGCGGGTTGACCGTGACCTATGACGAAAATGAATTCGACTGCCTGCTGGTCGACGGCGCGGCGGTTTCGCTGTTCCGCATCGTCCAGGAAGGCCTGACCAATATCGAACGCCACGCGCAGGCGAAAAACGTGTCCATTACACTGCGCGGCTGCGACGAGTCCGTGCGGCTGACGGTGGTCGATGACGGTATCGGTTTCAACGTCGCCCAGGTCGAACGTCGTCAGGCCGGCATTGGCTTGCGTAACATCCGCGAACGCGTCGAACATTTTGGCGGGCGCTTCGATCTGATTTCGATGCCGGGCAGAAGCGAGCTGGACGTGCGGCTGCCAATGAAACCTGCGGTAAAACGCTGAGCCCGCGCAAAACTACAAGAGTGAATATTGCGATGAACCTGCCCTCCCCGATCCGCGTCGCCCTGGTCGACGATCACTCCCTGGTCCGCGACGGCATCAAGGCGCTGCTGGCCGTGATGTCGCCCCTGGAAATGGTCGGCGAAGCGGAAAACGGCGCCGAGGCCATCGAAATGGTCGGACGCTGCCAGCCCGACCTGCTGCTGGTCGACATCAGCCTGCCAGACATGAACGGCCTGGAACTGACCCGCGTGCTGCGCAGCCAGTACCCGTCGCTCAAGGTGCTGGTGCTGAGCATGTACGACAATTACGAATACGTGAGCGAGTCGGTGCGCTCCGGCGCCAGCGGCTACGTGCTGAAGAACGCCCCGTCCCGGGAAATCATCGCCGCCATCGAAGCCATCACCAGCGGCGGAACCTTCTACAGCGCCGAAATCGCCCAGCGACTGATCGCCGACCGCAACACCGACAACGAACTGACTCCGAGGGAAAGCCAGGTCCTGTCGAAAATGGCGCAAGGCTTGAACAACAAGGAAATGGCCCGGGAACTGGACATCAGCGTGCGCACGGTGGAAACCCATCGCCTGAGCATCCGGCGCAAACTCAACATCGACAAGCCGGCAGCGCTGGTCAAGTACGCCCTCGATCATGGGCTCATCTCCCGCTGACACCCGCACCCACAATGGTCATCAAATCATCCATTGACTGCATCGATAGTCACCATTGATTCAATGAAGTTCTCTTAAAAAATCCACGGCGTAACATCAGCTCCATACCAACCCATAAGCACCCCGGAGCACACGATCATGAAACGCCAGACCCTCCTCAGCATCGCTTTCTCGGTTTTCGCAGTTAACGCTTTTGCCGCTACCTCTGCTCAACCTGTGGTCGCTGAAGGCGGCTCGGATCGTCTGATTGAAAGCCGTGTGGCCGAGGGTGGTTCCGACCGCCTGATCGAAAACCGCGTCGCTGCGGATGGCTCCGACAAACTGCTGCAGAACCGCGTCGCTGAAGGTGGCTCCGACAAACTGCTGCAGAACCGCGTCGCATAAACAAACCGCGTCACCACAACACCCAACAAAAACCCGGCCTGATCAGCCGGGTTTTTTCATGGTTTTTTTAAACCGGCAGATCATCCGTTATCTACCAATGATTCAGGCTTTCAAAGCTTGGCAATGGAGACCTCCGTGGACTTGACGAAGGCAATCACCTCGCTGCCCACCTTCAACTCCAGGCTGCGCACCGAACGCGTGGTAATCACGGAAGTGACGATCCCGGAGGCGGTTTGCACGTCGATTTCGGAGACCACTTCGCCTTCGAATATTTCCTTGATGACGCCCTTGAACTGGTTACGGACGTTGATCGCTTTGATGGTCATGATAAGGCTTCCTGTCTGGCGTCGAGACCATCCGCATGGATGGGCATGACCTCAAGATGCACCGCATCAGCCAACACCAAAAGGAATATATAATTACATGTTTATATCTTTTTAGAATATAAAAGATGCTTCATACAACCTGAAAATCCTTCACCAATAAGAACCAAAACGAATTAACAAATAAAAATTCAGTATTTATCGTTATAAAAATAGAAGCGTACTCTCCAGTCATCCCGTCATTCATCACCACAGTGAAGTGCCCCATGAATCCGACTGACAACCTCATCGATTTCGCCAGCTACCGCAAACGCAAACAAGCTCAGCAACGGGCACGGGCCATGTGGGAGATGTACGCACGCAACGCCGGACTACAGGCATTGCAGTGGGTTCAGGCGTCTCGGTCTACCGAGACACGTCAGGCGTGAACGCGTACGAACCCTCGCGCTTTCTGATAAGCGCGGACGAGCCTGTGCTGGATCTGAACAATCCGGATGCCCCGGAAGAGGACCCGATCTGCGAACGGGTCGGACAAAACCTGCTGCGTCTGCGCAGCAAGCGCCATCTGTCCCTTGATGCCCTGGCCCGACAGTGCGGCGTGAGCCGCGCCATGCTGGCGCAAATCGAATCGGGGCGCAGTGTGCCGTCCATCAAGGTGCTGTGCAAAATAGCCAAAGGCTTGAAGGTATCGGTGGCGGCGTTTCTGGAACATCGGGCCTTCGAAGGTGTGGCCCTATTGTCGGCGAGCCAGAGCAAACGCCTGGTCAGCGCCAACGGCGCTTTTGTCAGCCGCGCCCTGTTCCCCTTTGACGTGGCGCGCCAATCGGAATTCTACGAGCTGCGCCTGAGCGCGTTGGGAGAGGACCAGTCGCAGGGCCATGGCCCTGGTGTCCAGGAAAACCTGGTGGTGGCGCAGGGTGTCCTGGAAATCAGCGTCAACGATGAACGTTACCTGCTATCCACGGGGGACTCGATCCTGTTTTACGCCGACCAGCCCCACCGCTATCGCAACCCCGCCGACAGTGAGGCCGTGGCCTATCTTGTGGTGACCTACCCCGAACGCCTGGACTGATACCGCCTTCTTGTAGGAGCGAGCCTGCTCGCGATGGGCTCAAGGCTGACGCGTTTTTTCAGAAAACCCGCGTCATCGTTGACGTCCATCGCGAGCAGGCTCGCTCCTACAGGTACAGGTACAGTGCAGGGATCAGCAGGTGCAGCACATCAGCGGCATGCCGTTGCAGCTCATCATCATCGGCATGCTGCAGTCGTTCATCATTTTCATCATCAGGGCACAGCAGTTTTTCATCATGTCCATGTTCATGCCGGCCATCGGCATGATTTTGCACATCATGCAGTCCGCCATGAGCGTGCATTCCATCACGCACTTCATCGACGGCATCGGCATGCCCATCACCGGCATCGACATCATCATGTTCATCATCGGCATGGCCATGCTCGCCGGGGACATGCACATCATGCTCATGTTGCCGCAGTGCATCATCATCGGCATGCCGCAGTTCATCATCAACTGCATCATTTCAGCGCTGTTCCTGAACATGGCCATGTCCATGCCAGCGGCCGGCATCATCTTGCACATCATGCCGTCGTCCATCATGTCGCAGGACATGGTCGCCATCATCATCGGCATGCCCATCATCGACATCATTGGCATGTTGGCGTTCATCGGCATTTGCATCTGCATGGCATTCATCATGGTGTTGTTCCCTAAAGGACTGGATAATTGGACGAAGCTGATGGAGGCGGATTCTAGGGAATCGGCCGAGCGCGACAAGCTGGCGATCAAACAGCCAAAGTCGATGTCGCGACAGGCTTAACGAGGCAGGCAGGAGGATTATTTCTGCTGTGACGAACGATCCGATTCGATCACGGACAAGGTAAAAAACATGACGCGGATTATTCGGTTATGGATATGCAGATTGCATCTATTCAAATACCGTAAAGAAATAAACGTTCTAACCGGTGTAGCAATCTTTCCCAGCTGGTTGAGTTGAAGTTCGTCGGAACGCCGCCCGGAGCAAGCTCGATCCCGTAAAGAACACCGAATCATCCATTGACTGCGTCGATAGTCACCATTGATTCAATGAAGTTCTCTTAAAAAATCCACGGCGTAACATCTGCTCCATACCAACCCATAAGTACCCCGGAGCACATGATCATGAAACGCCAGACCCTCCTCAGCATCGCTTTCTCGGTTTTCGCAGTTAACGCTTTTGCCGCTACGTCTGCTCAACCTGTGGTCGCTGAAGGCGGCTCGGATCGTCTGATTGAAAGCCGTGTGGCAGAGGGTGGTTCCGACCGCCTGATCGAGAATCGTGTGGCCGAAGGTGGCTCTGACAAACTGCTGCAGAACCGCGTCGCTGAAGGTGGCTCTGACAAGCTCCTGCAAAACCGCGTCGCTGAAGGTGGTTCCGACAAGCTCCTGCAGAACCGCGTCGCTGAAGGCGGCTCGGATCGTCTGATCCAGAATCGCACTGCCTGAATAAATTGCTTTACTACCGCCCCACAAAAAAACCGGCCTGATCAGCCGGTTTTTTTGTAATGGTCAGCCTGGCGGAGGACTGAGATCCTCAGGCCAGAGTAGGGGCAGTCTCATCCCTGCTTGCCCGCTGAGCATCCAGCAGCACATCCAGAGTGGTGAGAAACAGGTCATGACTCATGATCCCGGTGCACAGCGTTGACAGCATCTGATTCCCGGCTGCGTCTTTTAGAGTGACCTTTTCACTCCAGGCATTTAAATCAATTGAAGCAAGGGTCGACACCGGGACTTTACGTCCTTCAACTTCCAGAAACTCGCGTGTCACAATAATCGGTTGTGTAACGACATTCAGGAAGTCCCCCGAGACTCGCTTGCGCCAGACCTGCCCGGTCGGCACATACTTGAAAGTCACTGCGCAGTCAGACTCAAGCTTGTTCGTCACAACCGGCAGACACTCGCGAACATGCAACTCACGCACCAGTTGCTGGAATTCCTGAAAGCCTTTCAACGTCTCGATGACGCGATGAAATGGCTCACTTTCATTACGCCGATACGCCAGGTTGGTGATCAGGCCAGTGAATACGGTTTGCCCTGAACTGAACAGGTAAAGGTCTTCTATATCAGCAAACGCCGTATATTGTTGCTGCTTACCACTGACAGCAACAATGCCGTGTTCGTAAACCTCATAATGGGTTCCGCGCAACTTCTTCTGCCACGGATAAAGCCCGAAGAAGACCGCCGAAATGACGACCAGCAGGCCACTGACTGAATAGATCAACAACTGCGGGTTGGAACCACGACTGGTATTCGCCCCGGAACTGGCCACCGGCAGTAGGGTACCCAGGTACAACACAAATCCCGCCATACAGAACAGGCCGATTGCGAGCAACAGCAAGAAGACCAGAAAGCCTTTGCCGTGACGGAAGGTGGAGATCAGTTGACCTGTCACCGTTGAAGCGGGTGTCCTTGACGTGGTCAAACTGGCTGGTGTTGAAGTTCAGCCGGTTCGCCGCGGCGTCGTAGCGGAATTCTTCGCTGTCGATCAGCTGGCCGGTGTCGCGGCTGTGCAGTTGGCCGTTGGCTTCGTATTCGTACTTGATCTCGCCGCGCAGTTTGTCGAGGGTGCGGGTCAGTTCGCCGGCCGGGTCGTATTGGTGACGGCGATGGATCGGGTTGTAGGCGTGCTCGACCAGCAGGTCGGGCTGGATGCCGGGGTTGTACAGGCGCGAGAGTTTTTCCGCCGGCAGGCGCGAGGCGAACTGCCAGCTCTTGCGGCCCAGGGCGTCGTAGCCGAAGCAGCTGGTGAGGGTGCCTTGGGTGCGCAGGACTTCGCGGTGCAGGTCGTCGCGCTCGATGTCGCTGATGAGCTGGCCGTCGAGGTTGAGTTGGTGYAGGTGGCCGCTGCCGTAATACAGGTGATTGAGGTGTTGGCCGGTGGGCAACGTCAGGGTGGTGAGGTTGCTCAGTGGGTCGTATTCGTAGGACAAGGCGNGCGGTGCAGGTCGTCGCGCTCGATGTCGCTGATGAGCTGGCCGTCGAGGTTGAGTTGGTGCAGGTGGCCGCTGCCGTAATACAGGTGATTGAGGTGTTGGCCGGTGGGCAGCGTCAACGTGGTGAGGTTGCTCAGTGGATCGTATTCGTAGGACAAGGCGCCTTGCGCTGTCTTCTCCTGGATCAGCCTGCCGAGCAGGTCGTAGGCGAATTCGAGCGTTTCCCAGCGTTTCTTCGCTGACACCAATTTGCTTGCCCTGCGCGGTCGGCAGGCGCTGGATCGACAGCAGGCGATCAGCGTCGTCATACACGTAATCCTGACGGGCATCGGCATTGAGTTTGGCCAGCAACCGGCCAATGCTATCGCGTTCGAATTCGGTGCGGCGTTGTGGCCGTTCACCGCGTTCGCCGTAGCCGGTTTCATCGACCTGGGTCAGATGTCCGCCCAGGTTGTAGCTGAAGTGCCGGGTCAGGTTGTCGATGCGTTTTTCTTCGATCAACCGGTCGCACGCATCGTAGGCGAACTGGTACGCCGCGTTGTTTTCGTTGATCAGCGCGGTCAGGCGATTCGCCGCGGCGTAATCATAGCGACCAAGAACCCTTCAACTCAATCGAGCAACAAGCACAAAATAACTTAAATATATGTTTTATTCCACTTACCACCAGATTTGAAGTCCCTCCGTCGAATTAAACAACCATCTTCTGCGACCGAAAAAGTCAACCGATACAAAGTTGAAAGCCCAGTATTTTTCTCTATTATTACCGATGCAGCCCCCCCCTTAACCTCAACACTTCCTACGTTGTCATTTTCCGGATTATATTCCGGGTTAAGTCCACAAACCAGATTATCTAATCGATCATAGTTTCTATCAGCCGGGGCCACATACTTAGAGAAAATACTTAACAAATCAGCCCGCATGTGATTCTGCAGTAGTTCTTCCAGGGACTCATCTTCAAGTGCCTCCACGCTTTTTTTATAATATTTTTTTTCCCACTCATACATCTCACTCATAAAATCACCCAGAGTTAAGCGCACCATTTCCCCGAGATCTGCACCCGTATTAATTGAGGAAAATCTTGCCATCAATCAACTCTCCATTTCTAAATAAGTTATACAAAATCTTTGTCGGCCTTGTACCACCAGCCCCATACTTAAAAATCAACTCCACATCAACCGGCCCATTTTTTGATATATCATTAAATATTTGCCTCTCATAATCCCTAAACAATCCTCTATTCACTTTTGAAAGCTGAGGAAACACACCATTTTTACCACCCGAACCGCCAAGTAGCTTACCGATTATATGTCCAGCATCATCATCTGAATTACCCAGCGATCTGGCCCAAAACCGAGAGGACTCATTAGTTGCCGTACCCGTCCCCAAGTCCTTCGGAGTAATGGTAGCGGTTGCTTTCAACGGTTGCCCTGCCGCCCCTCTGGTGACATTAGTAGTCACGCACCACCCTAGAGGGTCAATCCACCCGTTAGTGTTGGGAGCATAACCATACAAATTACTACCACCCAACAACCCGATCGGATCCTGCGTTACAAACCGCCCCACCTCCGGATCGTAATACCGAAACGTGTTGTAGTGCAGCCCCGTCTCGTCATCGAAATACTGCCCCTGAAACCGCAAATTCTGCTCGATGTCATTGACCGCCAGCTTTTCAACCGCCCCCCAAGCCTTGTACGTCGCCTGCCAGACAATGCTCCCGTCCGCGTCCGTCATCTCCAGCGGCGTACCAATCTGATCAGTATGGAAGTAATAAAGCTGCTGCTCTTCACCCTCTGCCTGATCCACCCGCGCCAAGGGCGCATAACTCCCCGGCTCATACAGGTACAGACTGCTCTGCCCCGGTCGCTCCTCACGCAACATCCGCAGGCCTTGCCACAAAAAGTGCTTATGCTCGGTCTTGCCGTTGACCTCTGAAACCTTGGCAACCCGCCGCCCGAGGCTGTCGTAACGATACGCACCGGTACTTTCCAGCTTGCCGCTGACCAACGTCTCAGCCCGCACCAAGCGATTTTCACAGTCATAAACAAACGTCTGCAGCTTGCCCATCCCGCTGCGTTTTTCAATCAGGTTGCCCCACGCATCGTAGGCATATTCCTGATCCCGTCAGCGCTTCAGGCGGTTGTCCTTGACGTGATCAAACTGGCTGGTGTTGAAGTTCAGCCGGTTCGCCGCGGCGTCGTAGCGGAATTCTTCGCTGTCGAGCAACTGGCCGGTGTCGCGGCTGTGCAGTTGGCCGTTGGCTTCGTACTCGTACTTGATCTCGCCGCGCAGTTTGTCGAGGGTACGGGTCAACTCGCCGGCCGGGTCGTACTGGTGGCGGCGGTGGATCGGGTTGTAGGCGTGCTCGACCAGCAGGTCGGGCTGGATGCCGGGGTTGTGCAGGCGCGAGAGTTTTTCCGCCGGCAGGCGCGAGGCGAACTGCCAGCTCTTGCGGCCCAGGGCGTCGTAGCCGAAGCAGCTGGTGAGTGTGCCCTGGGTGCGCAGGACTTCGCGGTGCAGGTCGTCGCGCTCGATGTCGCTGATCAGCTGGCCGTCGAGGTTGAGTTGGTGTAGGTGGCCGCTGCCGTAATACAGGTGATTGAGGTGTTGGCCGGTGGGCAACGTCAGGGTGGTGAGGTTGCTCAGTGGGTCGTATTCGTAGGACAAGGC
>NZ_LMHY01000015.1:20271-27705 GCF_001429045.1 Pseudomonas sp. Root71
ATCGCGTTCGAATTCGGTGCGGCGTTGTGGCCGTTCACCGCGTTCGCCGTAGCCGGTTTCATCGACCTGGGTCAGATGTCCGCCCAGGTTGTAGCTGAAGCGCCGGGTCAGGTTGTCGATGCGTTTTTCTTCGATCAACCGGTCGCACGCATCGTAGGCGAACTGGTACGYCGCGTKGTTTTCGTTGATCAGCGCGGTGAGGCGAATCGCCGGGTCGTACTCGTAGCGGATGCGCTGGCCCTTGGCGTCCTGGCGGCTGCTCGGCAATCCACGGGCGGTGCGCAGCAGGCGCGTGGTCTGGCCTTTGCCGTCGGTATGGCTGAGCACCTGGCCGAGGGCGTTGTAGGTGAAGGACTCGGCGCTGCCGTCCGGATGATTGATGCGCAGCACTTCGCCGTCAGGCTTGCGTTCCAGCGTGGTGGTCTGACCCAGCGCATCAGTAACGGCGACCAGATGCTGACGCTCGTCGAAGCGGTAGGTGGTGTTTTTACCCGAGCAATCCTGGAAGCGTTCGACCTGGGCCAGGGTGTTCCACCACAGGTATTTGGACTTGTGGGTCGCGTCGATGATGGTGTGCGGCAGGCCGTCGTCGCTGTTGAGGTATTCGGTTTTATTGCCCAGGGCGTCGACTTCGGCGATCAAGTTGCCCTTGGCGTCGTAGCGGGTCTGCCAGGTGCTGCCGTCGAGGAAGGTCGTTTCTGTGACCAGCGTAGTGCCGAGGTGGTACTTGTATTTGATCTTGCGACCCAGTGGATCGGTTTCTTCAAGCAAACGCGAAAAGTCGTCGTACTTGAACCCCAACCGGTTGTCATCCGGCAGCTTGAGACCGGTCATGTTGCCGGCTTCGTCGAGGTCGATGGCGTACTGCTCACCGCCGAAGTCGCGAAAATGGATTCGTTCAATTATTAATCATTTTTAGCGTGAATTGTAAGAACGCGCTTGCACAGCATTTTTAGATTAAAGAGGAAAGTGGCTTAAGAAAACCTTAAGCCACTCTAGAGATAAAATTTTAAAGAACGGCACAAACCCCACTAGTTTTTGACTACCAATGAACAACCAAACACATCCATGAAATGCTGCGCCACCAGTACAACGGAGCGCTGCACCGTTTACATACAAACATCAGAGAGCGGTTTTTTTCCACTTATCACCACTTTTTGTTTCTTTTTTCACTATCAGCCAACCATTTCCAGTATCTTTTAGAACAAACTTATATACAGCCTTTAGCCTAGCCATCTGCTCGACAACCACAGCGTAATTTTTACCTTCTTGAACAGGCTTGTTTATTACATCCCTCTCTGGATCATAAGTCGGAGGAGACCCACAACCGAGATCTACAAGCCTAGCCCAGCTTCGCTCATCTGACACAGAAAACCTGGTTAAAACCTTCTTAAGCTCGAGTTCATACTTTTTATCACAGTCAGAGGTATTTTTTTCCGCATCGATCAGGCTCATTTGCTCATCGCGAAAAGCCGTCTCCCAATCTCGCATTTCTGACATAAAGCCTTTCAACGCCTCAACCACCGAAACTTCTTTTTCCATAACAAACTCCTACCAAGCACAACAATACAATTGCGAACAGCAGAATAAAAACCAGAAATCCTTTGCCGTGACGGAAGGTGGAGATCAGCTGACCTGTCACCGTTGAAGCGGCTGTGGATGATTGCTGCCTGAGATGAGTACTTCCCTAGTGGTTGGTTTTATAAAACATCGTAATCCAGACCGGTGTTAGTGAAAAAAGCGGAAAATGACAATCATTGTCCGCCTCGCTGTGCAGGTCATCGCGATACCTGTCACAGCTCCTCTGGCCTTCGATTTTACAGGTCGATCTCAGATTCGTCCTTTAACCCCTCAACAAAAGCGTCAAACGAACTTGCGAGCCAACGATAGGCCTTTGCATGATTGGCGGCATAACTACTATTCGAATCAAAGGAATCAGTTGCGTAAAAACACACATCACCATCAGTCAAATCCAGACAGAAAAAGTTACCACCATCGTCAGTCGCAAACGGCAGCAATGTTTTAGGTATCACATTTTTAGAGGTCATCACAGCATAACAGCCGCTTAAATATTTTGTCTCTGCAGCATCCAAAGCACCACTAGCTGCAACTGCTTTAAATTTCTTTAATCGAACAGGCTCATATTCATCACCACTATCCCACCAATCTCTATCTGCAACCCCACCACTATGAGTTAAATAAAAATTTTTAAAGCCTTCAGGCAATGTATGCCCTATCTCATCCTCCAGTAAACTGAGATCAGAGCTATTCACTTTCGGATCGGACTTCGACATTTTCAGTACACCCATCATTGTCTCCTTACTAACAAGTTGTAGAGGCAGCTTTCGGAGTCCGCCCATTCAGCCGGCGGCGTCGTAGCGGAATTCGTCGCTGTCGAGCAACTGACCGATGTCGCGGCTGTGCAGTTGGCCGTTGGCTTCGTACTCGTACTTGATCTCGCCGCGCAGTTTGTCGAGGGAGCGGGTCAACTCGCCGGCCGGGTCGTATTGGTGACGGCGGTGGATCGGGTTGTAGGTGTGCTCGACCCGCAGGTCGGGCTGGATGCCAGGGTTGTGCAGGCGCGAGGCGAACTGCCAGCTCTTGCGACCCATGGCGTCGAAGCCGAAGCATCTGAAGCGACTGAGATCAAATTCCCAGCCACTTAATTAGATAAAACTCATGGAATTTTAGCCAACTCCTTTTCAATCTTGCTTGTATTATTAATATCTCCACCTTTATCCACGTAGGCGTGCCAAGCTGGAACTGCCTTCTTGAATAGCTCGAGGCATTGAGAAGTGACATCTGATTTTTTTATAACCAAATCCATCTTCAAATTACCATCACTATCAAATGGCTCCTTATAAATAAGACCACGCACCTTAAGGAAACTCATTAGAACTGTATACCGCACAACTATCTGCCTCTGATATTCGGCGCTTTTATTTCTAGACATTAGCATCGGTATGCTGCACAAAGTAAAATCCAAATCACTCATTACCAAACTCCTATTACCTTGCACGAATCACTGTCGACACATCAGTTACTTCAATCAATTTTTTGGTACCCGGCTCGCGCACAAAAACTCCACCCGCCTCTCGAATTCTCATTTCTTTTTCCAGCTGCGCAAATTTCGAAGCGGTCAAACTTGTAATTTCTTTCGCCGTGCCGGAGCCATCAGCATTCTTAACAACAAAATCAACTCGACGCCCCTCACCGGTTAACGGGTCCTTGACTATTTTCCCCTCAGCATTACGTAGATACCTTTCGCCGAGAACATTTTTCTTACCGTAACGTTTCTCGAATATTGCTTTGGCTCTAGCCTCTCGAGCAGAGCCAGCCACTTTGTTTGGTATGCATTCCCATCCCCACGGATCAGTCCATGCAGTCGTGTTTGGAGCATAGCTGTAGAGATTGTAACCCCCAAACAATCCTATTGGATCCTGCGTTACAAACCGCCCCACCTCCGGATCGTAATACCGAAACGTGTTGTAGTGCAGCCCCGTCTCGTCATCGAAGTACTGCCCCTGAAACCGCAGGTTCTGCTCGATATCATTGACCGCCAGCCTTTCAACCGCCCCCCAAGCCTTGTACGTCGCCTGCCAGACAATCTGCCCTTCACGGTCAGTCATCTCCAACGGAGTACCAATCTGATCGGTATGGAAGTAATAGAGCTGCTGCTCTTCCCCCTCTGCCTGATCCACCCGGGCCAACGGCGCATAACTCCCCGGCTCATACAGGTACAGACTGCTCTGCCCCGGACGCTCCTCCCGCAGCATGCGCAGGCCTTGCCATAAGAAGTGTTTCTGCTCGGTCACGCCATTAACAACAGACTGTTTGCCAACCCGTCGCCCCAAACTGTCATACCGATACGCACCGGTACTTTCCAGCTTGCCATTAACCAACGTCTCAGCCCGCACCAAGCGATTTTCACAGTCATACACAAACGTCTGCAGCGTGCCCATGCCACTGCGCTTTTCAACCAGGTTGCCCCACGCATCGTAGGCATATTCCTGGTCCCGCCAGCGTTTAAGGCGGTTGTCCTTGACGTGGTCAAACTGGCTGGTGTTGAAGTTCAGCCGGTTCGCCGCGGCGTCGTAGCGGAACTCTTCGCTGTCGATCAGTTGCCCGGTGTCGCGGCTATGCAACTGGCCGTTGGCTTCGTATTCGTACTTGATCTCGCCACGCAGTTTGTCGAGGGTGCGGGTCAACTCGCCAGCCGGGTCGTACTGGTGACGGCGATGGATCGGGTTGTAGGCGTGCTCGACCAGCAGGTCGGGCTGGATGCCGGAGTTGTGCAGGCGCGAGAGTTTTTCCGCCGGCAGGCGCGAGGCGAACTGCCAGCTCTTGCGGCCCATGGCGTCGTAGCCGAAGCAGCTGGTGAGCGTGCCCTGGGTGCGCAGGACTTCGCGGTGCAGGTCGTCGCGCTCGATGTCGCTGATGAGCTGGCCGTCGAGGTTGAGTTGGTGCAGGTGGCCGCTGCCGTAATACAGCGGTGCAGGTCGTCGCGCTCGATGTCGCTGATGAGCTGGCCGTCGAGGTTGAGTTGGTGCAGGTGGCCGCTGCCGTAATACAGGTGATTGAGGTGTTAGGCTGATACCAAGAGGTATTTTCTAGAAGATCATCAGCACAAACCCTAGATCAGCACCCCTACTAGTTATCGAACCGAATCAGATGTCGATATCTAGCTAATACACCCTCGTATTTGGCAGCTTTCACCTCTTTTAGAACTACCTCATTTTCTTTTTTGAGTTTCTCTTTCAGATCTTTCACCGAATCGTTCAGCCCTAACCCTTTCTTGATTTCCAGAATTTCTTGCAAAGTGGCTTTAGCTTTACCTATTGCCAAAATACTTACGGAGTCCGGTAACTCATTACCATCTTCAAGGACATACGCTACCAATGCTTCAACTGAGAAAAATATTTCCGCATCGTCTAAAAATGGATCACCAGAGCCTATGAGATAAAATTTATCTTCGACAGATCTATCGATCAGAACAAGCCTGCCACCAGAGTCATCACCCACCAAAAGCTGCCCCGGAAAATCCTTGTCTATATCATATGTTTTATTGCGCTCAACTATTTCTTCCGTCGAATAAATCAACAATTGATCATCAAGCAAAGCTCCATTATAGAGAGCCCAAAACCTGGCAATCCATACATCCTCATCGACCTCCAACAAGCGGATCGTTTCATTGATCATCTCTGCAGACGCAGGCGGATTTACGCCTGAATAACGTGGAACCATTGAAACGCCCCTAACGAATAAAAACATTCACTTAACTTGAACCTTTGTCTTCCCGGCAGTCCTGGTTGTGGGACGCAACACATGGAACGCTTTCTGATTCATCACATTTGTCCAGAGAAATTCGACCAACATCAACATCCCTGCGAGCATATTTTTTGAGTACATCTTACCACTTCACACTCATACGAAAATCTATTTACTGCCCTATAAAAACCACCTTTGAATGCACTTTATGCACACCCACCCTACCGCCTCCTTTCATTAGTCAACCAAATAAATCATCCAATAGACCAACTAGAACTCCTACCAATCACAAGCAACGACAAACATCTATCAATATCACCAGAAATGTGAGCAGCGCCCAGCGGCCCAACACCACTGAAGCATAATGATATTAAAAGAGCACACTCACCAACTCCGTCGCGGCCCTTCAAAATAGTCAATGCATTTATTGGCACAAGACAAACAGACTCAGGACATTTCACCCCACGGATCAAAAACAAACTCACTATCTATTGGTTTAAAACTCAAACCAGCCAGCTTTTTCTCTGCCTCAATCTTAAATTCCTCACTACAGGCCCACTTCATAATTTCGATACAAACAAAAAAATTCTCACGAACTCCACTTTTTGCAGAGAACTGCCTTATCCAGCTATAAACTGGCACAGTAGGATGATACCGATTAAATAATGGCTCACCAGTATTTAAATCTTTTTCCAAAGAATATTTAGACCCAGCCTGATCCAGCAACTCCACAGCATCCAAAGGAATAAAAATAAAATACTCACCACTGATCACTCCACTTGCAAGCTTTAGTTCAACCGGCACTGATCGATATCTAACATTTAAACTATCGCAGACTTCAAGAAAGCGTACTGACACAAGATTGTGCGGAGACCCTAAAAAATCCACATCTAGCGTCTTTATTGTTCGGTCCAATACTTTAAATTTATAAACCCTCTCCACAACAACACTTTCAACTCCAGGATCAAACTCATCCCACTCCCACTCTTCACAATTGAACTCACCTGAGATAAATTCAGGCTGACCGCATGACGCCCCACAAAAATCAACCAAATAAAAAAGTTCTGCATTCATAGTAGTCGTCCTGTAATTTTGTCTACAGCGTATTTTCCGCTTTCCAATCCTTCACGTGCCATTCGCTGCACCCTACCCACCCCCAAAACAAGTTGCGAGTCGCTCAATCTTCCAGTCTTAAATGCGGCATTCAAATTGGAAAGCTCAGCATTTACTGCCTTTGTATATGCGGAGTGACTTGACCAATGACCTGGCAAATCAATTTGTTTTGCAAGATCAGATTTTCCCGGTAGAAAAATCCCGTTGGATGCGCCATCGCCATTAAACCCCATAGACTTTAATTTCTTGAACATCTGCGAGTATGCAGGTGCCTTCATTAATTCCTCAGGTATCAAGTGGTGGTTAGCCATCCCGTCGCCGGATTTTGCTCCCATTGACCTTCCCAGAGCGCTGGAACACCAGCCCAGAGGATCTATCCAAACAGTTGAGTTTATTGCATAACCATACAGATTGACCCCACCCAACAACCCGATCGGATCCTGCGTTACAAACCGCCCCACCTCCGGATCGTAATACCGAAACGTGTTGTAGTGCAGCCCCGTCTCGTCATCGAAATACTGCCCCTGAAACCGCAAATTCTGCTCGATGTCATTGACCGCCAGCTTTTCAACCGCCCCCCACGCCTTGTACGTCGCCTGCCAGACAATGCTCCCGTCCGCGTCCGTCATCTCCAGCGGCGTACCAATCTGATCGGTATGGAAGTAATAGAGCTGCTGCTCTTCCCCCTCTGCCTGATCCACCCGCGCCAACGGCGCATAACTCCCCGGCTCATACAGGTACAAACTGCTCTGCCCCGGTCGCTCCTCACGCAACATCCGCAAGCCTTGCCACAAGAAGTGCTTCTGCTCGGTCTTGCCGTTGACCTCTGAAACCTTGGCAACCCGTCGCCCCAAACTGTCATACCGATACGAACCGATACTTTCCAGTTTGCCGTTGACCAACGTCTCAGCCCGCACCAACCGATTTTCACAGTCATATCGAAACGTCTGCAGCTTGCCCATCCCGCTGCGTTTTTCAATCAGGTTGCCCCACGCATCGTAGGCATACTCCTGATCCCGCCAGCGTTTAAGACGGTTGTCTTTGACGTGATCA
>NZ_LMHY01000016.1 GCF_001429045.1 Pseudomonas sp. Root71
ATCACTTCGAACAGCTCGCTTCTTGATGGTTTCCGGGGTTGCAGCAACCCGTGTTTCACCGGTCTGGGTTTCGAGAGGAACACCAATGTGCACGTCAAATCTCCTGCGTGATCTTATAGAGTAAACCCATGCACTACGGATAAATGGGGACGGCCGATCAGCGCAATTGCGCCAGATCAGAACGATCAATCATCCGAACACTGGCAAAAGTCGATTCGTTTCGTGCCTGGTCTAGCGCTGTCAGCGGTCTGGTCGATGACTGCTGCGTAGTCGCAAGCGTTGCAGGTTTGCGACTCAATTCAGAGTTGGAACGTTCGTCGCTTGGTGGAACACCAAAGTACTCGCGATAGCATTTGGAAAAGTGTGGTGTGGACACGAAACCGCATACATACGCCAACTCGATGAGCGACAATGATGTTTGCTTAAGCAGTTGTCGCGCCCGAACAAGACGTAATCTCAGGTAGTAGCGTGACGGCGTACAGTGGAGGTATTTCTGAAATAGCCGCTCTAGCTGTCGACGTGACAGATCAACGTATTCTGCAAGGTTATCGAGGTCGAGCGGTTCCTCGATATTGGCTTCCATCAACGCGACGATCTCCTGCAGCTTGGGTTGATGAGTTCCCAGTACATGCCTAAGCGGAACGCGCTGATGGTCTTGTTCATTGCGGATGCGCTCGTAGACAAACATATCCGAAATGGCCGCCGACAATTCACGGCCATGATCGCGGCCGATCAGATGCAACATCATGTCCATTGGCGCTGTTCCGCCGGAGCTTGTGAATCGGTTCCGGTCGAGGGTAAAGAGGCTCGCGCTGATGCTGACTCGCGGGAAAGCTTCCTGCATGGCAGCCAAACATTCCCAATGCACGCTGCACTCGTAGCCGTCGAGCAGCCCGGCTTTTGCGAGCGCCCAGCTGCCGGTGCACACACCTCCCAACCGTCTGGATTGACGCGCCAAGGCTTGCAGCCAGGTAATGTGCACGCGGGTAATCACGCTCTGGATTCCAACACCACCGCACACGATTACAGTGTCCGCCACTAATGGATTGCTCCATGAAGCATCCGGAGTGATCGGCACGCCGTCACTGGCCCAGACAGGCTCTCCACCGGGGCTGAACGTATGCCAGCGGTATAGCTCTCGCCCCGACAACTGATTGGCCATGCGCAATGGCTCTACCGCGGACGCCAGGGAAATAAGTGTGAATTTATCCAACAGCAGAAAACCAACGGATTGAGTCGTACCGTCGGACACGGTGGAGTTCGATGACATCGTGGTCATGTCCTCACAAGGAGCGATTACGGCCTGAGACACAGGAGCTTGTAATACTCCCCAGCCTCGGCGCAGGGAGTATCGGGTTCGGCGCAAACACCTCCTGGGGTTTTATCCCACTGACGTCACCCTCGCAGCCTGCGCAGGGTGACGCGACGTCACAAGGCCAATAAAGGAAATCGCCAGCGCCAGTCCAATGGTTGTGCTCACTTCGGTACGGTGCTCCGGGGTGATCATCATGACCGCCAGCGCTGCGCAAATGAACACGATCACCAGCCACGTCAGCCACGGGAACAGCCACATGCGAAAGGTCAGCTCGACGTTCTGCCGATGCAGCATCCGACGCATGCGCAACTGCGACACCGCGATGGCCAGGTACACCAGCAAGGCAATCGCGCCGGAGCTGGCCAGCAGGAAGTCAAACAGCCCGGCGGGCATGAAGTAGCTCCACACAGTGATCGCCGCGCCCAGCACGGTGCTGGCGATGACCGCTGCCCGCGGCACGCCTTCGGATGAGGTCGCCTTCAGCGCCTTCGGCGCATCGCCACGACGGCCCAGCGAGTAAAGCATGCGCGAGGCAATGTAGATCGAGGAGTTCATGCAGCTGGCCACGGCAATCAGTACTACGATGTCCACCATGAACTTGGCATGAGGAATGTTCATGATTTCCAGGGCCCGCTGGTAGGAGCCTACCTGGGCGAGCAGCGGATCGTTCCAGGGCACCACGGAGATGACCACGAAAATCGACAACAGGTAAAACACGCCGATGCGCCAAATCACCGAACGCGTGGCCTTGGCAATGTTCTGCGACGGGTTGTCGGATTCGGCGGCGGCGATGGTGACGGCTTCAGTACCAATGAAGCTGAACATGATGGTGATGAAAGCGCCGACTACCGCCGACAGGCCATTGGGGGCAAATCCGCCATGCTCGGCCATCAGCCCGCTCAAACCGCTGACTTCCCGATCGGGCACCCAGCCCATCAACACGGCAAAACCCACGGCGATGAAACCTATGATCGCCACGACCTTGGCCATGGCGAACCAGAACTCGAATTCGCCGTACTTGGAGACACTGAACAGATTGGTGATCACCAACGCAATGATCGACACCAGGGCGAACAGCCAGGCATCGATCTGGGGAAACCACTGGTTCAACACATGGCCGGCGGCCAGTGCTTCGATAGGGATAACCAGCACCCAGAACCACCAGTACAGCCAACCGATGGTGAAGCCTGCCCAACGACCTATTGCCTGGTCGGCATAGGTGGAGAACGAGCCGGTGTCCGGGTTGGCCACCGCCATTTCACCTAGCATGCGCATGACCAGAACGACGAGCAGGCCGGAAAATAGATAGGCCAGCAGGACGGCTGGGCCGGCAGCTGCAATGGCATGTCCTGAGCCAACGAACAAACCGGCGCCGATGATACCGGCGATTGACAGCATGGTGACGTGACGAGGCTTGAAGCCCTGCGCCAATTGGCCATTCGAATCCTTGGAGCTCGGGCTGATCATTTTTTTACTCTTTGGCGATCGACATTCAAGCGTTCTGAGTGAGGGGGAGGCGATCATGGGGGCTTGCTGTTGCCCCTCCTGAAAGCGACAGTCCTCAACGCTACTGTTCTATAAGCTCTGTCACTGCGATGTGACCAGCGCAGTGAAAAGTTGCGCCACCTTACCCGGCTTGTCCGACAATCCAGATACCTGATCGCGCCACCTCCGTGCCTGATATCGACACGGGAAACTTTGCACTCGCAGTAGAGGCCGGAGGTTTGGCAGCCGCGCGCGATCAAGGAAAAACTCACGTTATCGGAGTATTGAATGCCGATGTCGCACCTGAAAGAGATCGTTTCGTTGCCGCAACTGACCTGAATCTGCGCCATCACAGCCATTAAAAAAAGCGGCCCTTTGGCACCGATAACATCGTTTCTCGGCGGCGCTGCTTTTCAATATATTGGCCGCCAGATCCGGTGAGTGACTCAACATTCGCCCCCCTCAGTGCGAGTAGTCTTTATGAATAAAAAACCAGGCAACGCAGGGTTTGTTAATGCGGGTGCGGGAACCCGTGCCGTGTGGGGTGGGGAGCAAGTCAGGCATCCCTACAACGCCACCCAAACCCCCATCGTAGTCAGTGCTGCATATGGTTACGACGACATAGATGTCTGGTACGACGTAGCGTTGGGCAAGGCCCCCGGCTTTATTTACAGCCGTATGAGCAACCCGACAGTCGAGACCCTTGAGGCAAAGATTCGCGAGTTGGAGCAGGCCGAATCCGCCGTGGCTTTCAGCAGCGGGATGGCGGCGATCAGCAGTGTGCTCTACACCTTCCTGGCCCATGGCGATCGGGTGGTGTCGACCAAGGACAGCTATGGCGGCACCAACAAGATTTTCGAAGAGTTCCTGCCGCGCACCGGTGTGAACGTGACGTTGTGCGAGACATTCGATCACGAAGAAATTGAACGCGAAATCGCCAAGGGTTGCCAATTGGTGTATCTGGAAACGCCAACCAACCCGACGCTGAAAGTACTCGATATCGAGCGTCTGGTGGCTGCGGCCAAGCGCGTCGGAGCCATTGTGGTGGCGGATAATACCTTCGCCACGCCGTTGAATCAGAACCCCCTGGCGCTGGGTGTGGACGTGGTCATTCACAGTGCCACCAAATTTCTCAGCGGCCACGGTGACGTGCTTGGCGGTCTGGTGTGCGGTAGTGAATCACTGATGGCCAAGGTGCGTCATTACCGGGAAATCAATGGAGCGACGCTCGACCCGTTCTCCGCCTACCTGATCATTCGCGGCATGAAAACGTTGGTGCTGCGCATGCGTCAGCAGCAACGCAGTGCCCGCGCACTGGCCGAGTACCTCTGCGTCGAACCCTTGGTGGAGTCGGTCAATTATCCGGGTTTGCCCGGCCATCCGAATCATGCGGTGGCGTGCGCGCAAATGTCCGGCTTCGGTGCAATCGTCAGTTTTGTCGTGGTGGGCGGCATGGACACGGTCAAGGTGCTCTTGCCACGACTGCGATTCGCCCACTGCGCGGGCAATCTCGGTGCGGTGGAAACCATCTACGGTCCGGCGCGAACCACCAGCCATGTCGAGAACACGCTGGAGGAACGACTGGCCCTGGGTATTTCCGAAGGGCTGGTGCGGGTCTCTGTCGGCATCGAGGACACCGATGATCTGCTCGACGACCTGAAACAGGCATTTGCATTTGTCAGGGGGGCGGGCAACGAACCCGCACAAGAAAATACGCAGATTTCAATCAATGAAAATTGCACCGAGGTTGCAGGCTGAAGCGTTAGCGCCAAACCTCACTACAAGGATGTGAGTGGGGCGTTCATGAAGTGGAATAATAATAAAACTTAGTGGCGACCTGTTTTTACTCTGCCCAATCAGTCACTGCAGATGTTAATTCGTGCCCTAATAACTTTCATGAGAACAACCATGTCCATAAAAGAAGAACAACTTCATTCGCGTTCCGGTTTTAAACAGGAAATGCAAACACGGCATATTGTCATGTTGGCGTTAGGCGGGGTCATCGGTACCGGGCTGTTTCTCACGTCCGGGTATACGGTTAACCAGGCCGGTCCCTTGGGCGCGGTGATCGCTTACATCATCGGCGCGCTCATGGTTTACATGGTGATGATGTGCCTGGGCGAACTGGCGGTGCAGATGCCGGAAACCGGTTCATTCAGCACTTACGCCACCCGATTTCTCGGGCCTGGTACCGGCTATACCGTGGCTTGGTTGTATTGGCTGACCTGGACGGTGGCCATCGGTTCTGAGTTTACCGCCGCCGGCATCTTGATGGTGCGCTGGTTCCCGGATACACCGGTGTGGATCTGGAGTGCGCTGTTTGCGGGCCTGGTGTTTCTGACCAATGTGATTTCGGTGCGCCTGTTCGCTGAAACCGAGTTCTGGTTGTCACTGGTTAAGGTGGTGACCGTAATAGTGTTTCTGATGATCGGCGGTGGCGCGATTCTCGGTCTGCTGCACATCGAACAGGGCCACAGTATCGGGTTGAGCAACTTCACTCGCGAAGGACTTTTTCCTACGGGAGTCATGCCGATAGCCATGACGTTATTGGCGGTGTCTTTCGCGTTCTCCGGCACAGAGCTGATCGGTATTGCCGCGGGGGAAACCAAGGACCCGCAGCGCAATGTGCCGCGTGCCATTCGCACGACGGTGCTGCGCCTGGCGATCTTTTTCGTGGGGACCATTTTCGTCCTGGCGACGCTATTGCCCCGAGAACAGGCCGGCCTGGTAGAGAGTCCATTCGTGACTGTGTTCACCTACATCGGGATTCCCTATTCAGCAGACATCATGAACTTCGTGATCATCAGTGCCTTGCTGTCGGCCGCCAACTCCGGTTTGTATGCCGCGTCACGGATGATCTGGACGCTGAGTGACCAGGGTCACCTGCCCAAGCGATTCTCGGCACTGACGCGTATGGGCACGCCGCTCAACGCGATCATCATCAGCATGGCGGGTGGGGCTGCCTCGTTGCTCAGCAGTGTGTTCGCCGCCGATACCATCTATCTGGCGCTGGTGTCGATCTCCGGATTGGCGGTCGTAGTGGTATGGATGAGCATCGCTGCGAGCCAGATTGCTTTCCGTCGTCACTATGTGGCCAACGGCGGTGACATCCGCGACTTGAAATTCCGTGTCCGGGGTTATCCATGGGTGCCGTTGGGAGCGCTGGTCTGCTGCAGTCTGGCGTGTGTCGGGATTGCGTTCGATCCGGAGCAGCGAGTGGCGTTGTACTTCGGTTTGCCCTTCATCGCCTGGTGCTATTTCGTGTATTACATTACCCGCAAAAGCCGCGAGCGACGCTTGTCGGTTGCCCCCTTGGCACAACCGTCCGACGCGTTCTAGTCAGCGTCGACGGGATGGGCAAGCGTGCTCGGTGGAGGGGGCGTCCCAGAGGTTCAAGCCATGAAGCAAAAGACGCTACCCCCATTGAACTGGCTGCGGGCATTCGAGGTGTCTGCCCGCTGTTTGAACTTCACCCATGCCGCCGAAGAACTGTTTTTGACCCAGGGCGCAGTCAGTCAGCAGATCCGCCAACTGGAAAGCCATCTTGGGGTGGCACTGTTCAAGCGCTTGCCCCGTGGCTTGGGACTGACCGAGGAAGGCCAGGCGTATCTGCCGGTGGTGCAGGATGCGATCACGCGACTGGCAGTGGGGACCAACGAAATTTTTGGCCAGCACAAACGTCGGCCGATCAAGGTACGTGGCAGCCTGGCGTTCTTCGTGCATTGGCTGGCGCCCAAGCTGGCGGGGTTTAGCCAGGCGCATCCGCATGTCGATATCCGCTACATCAGCAATATCTGGGTAAAGGAGCTGGACGGTGAGGATGACATGGAGATTCGCTGGGGCCACGGTCAGTGGCCCGGCCTGGTGTCGCAGCGCCTGACCTGGGACACGTTGTTCCCGGTCTGCTCGCCGGACCTGATGGCGAAGTCGCCGCTGACGGTCCCTTCGGACGTATCGCACCATCCGCTGTTGCATGTTCTGGGTTACGAAGAGGGTTGGGGTTACTGGTTGAACATGGTCGGTGCAGACACCGTCGACTCTTCGACCGGCATGCAGTTCGACACATTGATCTCGACTTTGCGCATGGCCGAGTTAGGTCAGGGGATTGCCCTGGCCCGGTCCTCGATGGTGGAGGAGATGCTTCAGGATGGACGGCTGGTCGAACCCTTTACCCAGCGTATCGAAGCCAGCGAGTCTTTTTACCTTGTGCGCGGTTCCGGGGCCGAGCAGCACCCGGACGCGGTGATGTTTTCCACCTGGCTGGTCGAGCAGGCACATCGTTTCAAATGAATGGCCGGAGCCAACCATGCGTTATGTGAGTACCCGAAATTCGGCCGTGCAGGTCGACTTCGAACAGGTCGTATTGTCTGGCATTGCCGAGGACGGTGGGCTGTTCGTACCGCTCGAATTGCCGCTGTTTGAAGCGCAGGACATCGCCAACTGGTCGACCTTGCCCTATGACGAACTGGCCTACAGGGTGATCAGTCCGTTTGTGGGAGAGGCGATCCCCGAGACAGACCTCAAGCGCATGCTCAAAGAGGCCGGTAGTCAATTCAGCCATCGTTCCCTGGCGCCATTGCATCAGGTCGATCGTAACGAATGGGTGCTGGAGCTGTTCCACGGCCCGACTCGCTCCTCGAAGGATTTTGCCGCTCAATTGCAGGCACGACTGGTGCCGTATTTTCTGCGCAAGCGCGGGCGTCGCGGGGTGGTGATCGGTGCCACCAACGGCGATACCGGGCTGGCGGCCATCGAGGCGTTCAAGCACTGCGAGGACACCTCCGTGGTGGTGTTTTACCCGGAGGCGGGCGTACCCCGGGACCAACTCCAGCATCTGCAAGCAGCGGCGCATCCAGGGGTCTATCAGTTCGCGGTCAACGGCAGCTTTGACGAGTGTCAGAACATCGTCACCCGGCTGTTCCGACAATGGCCGTATGAGCAGCACGAGGTGATCAGTTTCAACTCCAGTAACTGGGTCAGTGTGTTGGCGCAACTGGTGTTTTACTTCCATGCCGTGTTGCAACTGGGAGGCGGCCAGCGTCCGATCGGTTTCAGTGTGCCTGCGGCGAGTTTTGCCGAAGTGTATGCAGGCTACATCGCGCAAAAAATGGGCCTGCCAATCACCCAGATGATTGTTGCGACCAACCAGAATGACGCGTTGCACCAGTTGTTTCAGAAGAACCACTACAGCAGGTCACGAGCCAACAAGACGCTTTCGCCTGCCATGGACCTGTCGATCTTTTCCAATCTGGAACGGTTCCTTTGGGAGCTCTACGGGCATGACGACCAGGCGGTGTGTGCCCTGATGGAGGGGTTCGAATCCAGCGGCGAGATGGTCATCGCCAACGAGTTCTGGTTGCAGGCGCGGATGATCATCGACTCTTACGCAGTCAGTGATGAGCAGACGCTGACGGAAATCACCTCGCTGTATCGCGACACGGGATACGTCATCGACCCGCATACGGCCACTGGCGTGCTGGCCGCCCGGTTGTATCGGCGAAGCCTGGTGGCGCCAATGGTGACCCTGGGGGAAATCTCACCGGTCAAGTCGGCGGCACTGCTTGGCGAGTTGGGCATCAGTGTGGCGGGGCTGCAGCCTGAGGTCACGACACAAGGACAGGCGCAGGTTTACCGGATTCAACCGGACGACCTCGACACCATCCATGAGCGGCTCGGCGCGCTGTGAAGGCGCGACAACAGGAGGCCAAGTGAAGCGAATTCTGGACCCTCTCGATGAACACATCATCGCGCAACTACAGCTCAATGCCAGGGCTGCACACGCCGAACTGGCGGCCAAGGTCAATCTGTCACGCAATGCGGTGCGCCAGCGCATAGAAAGACTTGAACGCGACGGGGTAATACAGGGGTATACGATACGCACGGGGGAGGGGCGACAAGCCACGTCGAACATCAATGCGGTGATTTTCGTTTACCGCTACGACCGGATGCGGGGGGCGGAAGTGTTGCAGGCGCTGCGGGCCATTCCGGAAGTCATCCAGTGCGATGTCATGAGCGGCGAGTTCGACCTGATGCTGCGGGTGGGCGCTGCGAGCCCACAGCGGGTGCACAAGGTCTGGACTGAAATTGCCGCGTTGCCCGGGGTGGAAAATACCGTGACCTCCTTTGTGCTGTCGTCTGTCGTATAGCCCATTTTTCGTATTGCTAAAAGCCAACCTGTGTTGGCTTTTTTTATGGCTGAAGCATTGTCATGACGGTGGTCAAAACGCCCACAAAATAGAGCAAATTGACCTATTTCACTGCCCTGGGCCCAGCCCTAACCTAGTGCCCAACAACCCATCACCCGGATCAAGGGCATAACAAAATGACTGAATACAAATTGGCGCTGGTTGGCTTTGGCGGTGTTAACCGGGCATTGGCTCAGCTGATTGCCGAACGTAACGAACAGTGGAAAACAGAACTGGGTTTCACCCTGAAAATCGTCGGCGTGACTGACTTGTTTCTCGGTTCGGTGATTGGCCGCGAAGGGCTGGACGCCAATGTGCTCGCCCAATTGCCGGCAGTCAAAGGTGCATTGGCGCAACTGCCGGGTGGCGACGTCACAGCCCTCACTGAAGCGGTGATCAAGGATTGCGGCGCGGACATTATTGTTGAAGCCACGTTTACCAATCCGGTGGACGGTGAACCGGCAACTTCGTTCTGCCGTTGGGCGCTGGAGGGCGGCCAGCATGTCGTCACCACCAACAAGGGCCCGATCGCCTTGCACGGCGCCGAGCTCAAGGCACTGGCTCGACGCAAGCATGTCGCCTTTGAATACGAAGGCTCGGTCATGAGCGGCACGCCGGTTATCCGCCTGGCCAGGCAGGCGCTGGCCGGCAGCTCCATTGTCGGTTTTGAAGGAATTCTCAACGGCACGTCCAACTTCGTGCTCACCAGCATGGAAGGCGGCCTGGGGTTTGCCGAGGCCGTCAGCAAGGCTCAGGAACTGGGTTACGCCGAAGCCGACCCGACGGCGGATGTCGAGGGTCATGACGTACGCCTCAAGGTGGTGATCCTGGCGAATGAACTGTTGGACGCGAAGCTGACGGTCAGCGACGTCACGTGCAGCGGCATTTCGTCCCTCAGCCTTGGCGACATCGAAAAAGCCCGGCAGGACGGCGCTCGCTGGAAGCTGATCGGGTCGGCGATGCGCCATGCCGACGGCTCGATCAGTGCCAGTGTCGAACCGCGGCTGTTGAACAACGACCATCCGCTGGCCAGTGTTGGCGGCGCGACCAATGCGGTGTCGTTTACCTCGCAACTGCTCGGTGCGGTAACAGTTTCGGGGCCGGGAGCAGGGCGCACGGAAACAGCGTTTGCGCTGCTCTCGGACATCATCAGCATCCATCAATCCATTGCACGCAACCAGGAGTAAGCCTGTGAAATTATCGCGCCTGGTTCTGGATATCGTAGAGCCGCCCATTGAAGTCTTTAACGCCTATGACGGTTCCGTCATCGGCAGCGTAACGAATGTCTGTGCGTCGCAAGTTCCGCAGTTGTTGGAGACGGGACGAAGTGGTGCACGAGCGTGCGCCGCGTTAGCGCGTCATCGTCGGGCGCGCATTCTTGAGCAAGCCGCAATCAACATCGAACAGGATGCCGGTGTGTTTGCCAGGCTGATCGTCGACGAGGCCGGGAAGACCCTCAAACAGGCGCAAAAAGAGGTCAAACGTTGCGTCAATACCCTCAAGCTGTCAGCCGAGGAGGCCAGGCGCAATGCCGGGGAGGTGGTTCCCTTCGATGCTTATGAAGGCTCCGAATCGCGTCAGGGCTGGTTTTCTCGCGAGCCCTTGGGCCTGATCGTGGCGATCACGCCGTACAACGATCCGTTGAACCTGGTGGCGCACAAACTCGGTCCGGCCATTGCGGGCGGTAATGCGGTGATTCTCAAACCCTCCGAGCTCGCGCCATTGTCGGCCATTAAACTGGTGTCTTATCTGGTCGCGGCAGGCTTGCCTGAATCAGTGGTTACCGTCGCCACCGGCGGCGCGGAACTGGGCAAGGCGTTGGTCGCCGCCCGTGAGGTGCGGATGATTTCCTTCACCGGCGGTTTCGTCACCGCAGAACAGATTGCCCGCACGGCCGGGTTGAAGAAACTGGCCATGGACCTGGGCGGCAATGCGCCGGTAATCGTCATGGGCGACTGCGACCTTGAGGCCGCTGTCGAGAGTTGCGTGTCCGGAGCCTTTTGGGCAGCGGGGCAGAACTGCGTAGGTACCCAGCGCTTGCTGATTCAGGCGTCGATTTATGAAGCGTTCCGAGAGCGTTTTGTCAGTCAGGCCCGCGCGCTTGTGGTCGGCGATCCATTACTGGCCGTTACCGATATCGGCCCCATGATTACCGCGCAAGCCGCGCAGAATGCCGAGCAAGTGGTAAACGAGGCCCTGCAAGAGGGCGCCACGTTGCTCTGCGGCCATCGGCGTGAAGGATCGTGCTATGCCGCCACCGTGTTGGAAAACGTCGATCATTCCAGTCGACTCTGGCGCAATGAAGTCTTCGCACCGGTGGTGGTACTGCAATGCTTCGAGAGTTTCGATGAAGCCATCGCGTTGGCCAATGAGCCCGAATACAGCCTGCATGCCGGGATCTTCACCAATGATCTGGCAACCGCGATGAGCGCCGCACGGAGGATCGAGGCCGGAGGAGTGATGATCAACGACTCTTCCGACTATCGCTTCGATGCGATGCCTTTTGGCGGTTCCAAGTACGGTAGCCTGGGCCGGGAAGGGGTGCGTTTTGCCTACGAGGAAATGACCCAACCCAAGGTTGTGTGCCTTAACACGTTGGGTTAGTCGATTCGCGATAAATGGATCAGGTCGTATGGCATTGGGTCGGTGTGGTCACCGGCCCAATGCGTTTTGCTGAATGGGGAGAAGTAAAAAGTGGAGTATTGCCACTGAGCTGAAAGTCGCCAAGAAATTCGCCGGCAGGTTGTATATGGAATAGTGGGTTAAGCTGGAAGCAGGCAACGTGAGAACACAAACGGTCTCTCATCATGGATGGATCAAGATGAAACTGATTTTGGTTTTGCTTGTTGTTGGTCTGTTGGCTTGGAAGTTTTCCCCTGAATTACAGTCCTGGTTTGAGGCTCGGCCATCGAGCCCCCAAAGAATCTCTGCGGTCTTGATTGCGCCAAAGCCTGTCTCGGCGCCAGTTAAATGCGATGGGCGCAAATATTGCTCGCAGATGACTTCATGCGCAGAGGCCACAAACTTTCTGCAAAATTGCCCAGGAATGGAAATGGATGGCGACTACGACGGGATACCTTGTGAGAAGCAGTGGTGCCGGTGACTACTCGCCGCTTATCGCCAGGCTGCATGAGTTCCTGGCACAGGTCCGCATCCGCTACATCCTGGCAGCGGTTGCGATGATCTATGCCTGAATTCCAATATCACCCTGTGCAGCCTGTAACGCTCGCTCTTCGGTCAGCGGCATGAAAACTGGCTGCGTATTGCTGGCGTGCAAGTAAAGAAAGTAGTGCCCTGAGTCGTCCAGCAATACCCGGTACAGCTCTGATGGCCGAAAGTTGTTACCGATATAAATACTTTCCTTGAGGATCTCGAAAGACTTGAGCCCATGCTCTCGCATCGTAGTTTCAAAGGCTTCGTAGAGACCTTCTCTGCGGCGCCGATTGTTTCGAGCATTCAGCTTGAAAAAAATCACCATCAGCACGGCATAGCTGAAAAGGAGTATCACAAGGGCGCTAGTTCGCATGGGGGGAGCTCCATGTTCTCTCAATCGCTGTGCATCTCAGTGTAGGTGCGTTTATGGTGGAATCTGCAGCTCATCCCAAGGTGACGGCGCAAGCGCCGGGCCTTTGGATTCCTGGTTTAGCAGGCCCATATGTCACCAACATCTCAAGCGATGGACGTAACGGCTTGAACAGGGATTGCTCACCATGCAGGAACTGCGAGCTGACCTTCCCATTCAATAATGAAAACAGAACCCGGCCACCGGGCCGGGTTCGGAACGCAAGGCCCCCTTAACGCCGATCCAGCCAGACCGTCTGTGCATTACAGAATTCGCGCACCCCGAAGTGCGAGAGCTCCCGGCCAAAGCCGCTCTTCTTCACGCCACCAAAACTGACACGCGGATCGCTGGCGCTATAGCCGTTGATGAATACGCCGCCGGTTTCAAGTTCGCCTGCCATCTGTCGGGCAAGTTCGGCATTGCGCGTGTAGAGGGTGGCGGTGAGGCCGAACTCGCTGTCATTGGCCAGCTCCAGCGCATGGGCGGCGTCTCGGGCCGTGATGATTGAGGCCACAGGACCAAACAACTCCTGTTTGAATGATGTCATTTGATCGGTCACGTCGCCGAGTACGGTGGGCGCATAGTAGTTGCCGGGGCCTTCAGCCTTGTTTCCACCCAACAGCAGCTTCGCGCCTTCTTCCAGTGTGTCGCGCACCTGTTGATCCAGTTCGTCGCGCAGGTCGAAGCGAGCCATCGGGCCGATATAGGTGGTGCTGGCCAGTGGGTCACCGACAACCAGTTGTCGGGTGGCTTCGACGAACTTGCGGGTAAATTCCTCGACCACGCCTTGCTCGACAATCAGGCGTTTGGCGGCGGCGCAGACTTGCCCGGTGTTTTGATAACGCCCGATCACGGCGGCTTTCACCGCCTCATCGAGGTCGGCGTCGTCGAGCACGATAAATGGGTCGGAGCCACCCAGTTCCAATACGCATTTCTTCAGTGCTGCTCCCGCCTGAGCACCGATGGCCATACCCGCACGTACGCTACCGGTGAGGGTGACGGCCGCGATGCGTGGGTCGGCGATCGCCTTGGATACACCTTCCGTGGTGACGTTGATGACCTCGAAAACACCTTCGGGAAAATCCGCTTGCCTGAAGGCCTCCAGCAGCAGGTAGGCGCTACCCATGACGTTTGGCGCGTGCTTGAGCACGTAGGTGTTGCCGGCGAGCAGGGTGGGGACCGCGCCGCGCAGGACTTGCCAGATGGGGAAGTTCCACGGCATCACGGCGAGAATCGGGCCGAGGGGGCGATATTCAATGCGTGCCTTACCGCCTTCAACCAGGGTCGGTTCCGGGCTCAGCATGGCGGGGCCGTGTTCGGCGTACCACTCGCACAGCTGCGCACATTTTTCAATTTCACCGCGGGCCTGGGCAATCGGCTTACCCATTTCCTGGGTGATCATTTTCGCCATGGCCTCTGCATTGTTGCGCAAGGCCTGGCCGAGGTTGATCAACAGCTGCGCGCGCTGTTCAACCGGTTTGCCGCGCCAGGCACGAAACCCGGTAGCGGCCCGCGTCAGCGTGGCCTGCAGTGCCGAATCGGATTCGAAAGGGTAATGGCCGACCTGCTCGCCCGTGGTCGGGTTGATTGAAATGGCATGGGTAAGGCTGGATTCGTTGGTCATGGCACCGTCCTGCGAGGTAGGAATGTGCTCAGGGTATGGGGCTATATGTTTTCTGGAAACTGAATAATACTGAGCGTAACGTTCACGTTTGGAGAATGACTTGGATCTGGTTCAGCTCGAAATTTTCAAGGCTGTCGCCGAGCACGGCAGCATCAGCGTGGCCGCCCAGCATATCCACCGGGTGCCATCGAATCTCACGACCCGAATCAAGCAGCTTGAGCTGGACCTGGGTGTGGACCTGTTTATTCGCGAGAAGAGTCGTCTGCGTCTGTCGCCGGCCGGCTGGAGCTTTCTGGATTACGCTCGTCGCATTCTCGACCTGGTTCAGGAGGCGCGCGCCACCGTGGCGGGTGAAGAACCCCAGGGAGCCTTCGCCCTGGGTTCGCTGGAAAGTACTGCCGCGGTACGTATTCCAGAGCTGTTGGCCGCCTATAACCAGAAGCACGCCAAGGTCGAACTGGACCTGTCCACCGGCCCCTCCGGGACCATGATCGATGGGGTGCTGTCGGGGCGGCTGGCCGCTGCATTTGTCGATGGTCCGGTGTTGCATCCGGCGCTGGAGGGCGTGCCTGCATTCGAGGAAGAAATGGTCCTGATCGCACCGCTCAACCATGAGCCGATTCATCGGGCCAAGGACGTGAATGGCGAAAATATCTATGCCTTCCGCTCCAACTGCTCCTATCGCCATCATTTCGAAAGCTGGTTCGCCGATGGCGCGGCGGTGCCCGGCAAGATTTTCGAAATGGAGTCCTATCACGGCATGCTGGCCTGCGTCAGCGCCGGTGCCGGCCTGGCGCTGATGCCCCGCAGCATGCTCGAAAGCATGCCTGGATGCACGACGGTCAGCGTCTGGCCGCTGTCGGAGTCGTTCCGCTATCTGCGCACCTGGCTGGTGTGGCGCAGGGGGACGGTGTCGCGGAGCCTGACGATGTTTGTGCGTTTGCTTGAGGAGCGCGGTGTGGCGTTGATCGATAAATAGTGGAAAGTTAACGGTCGGTGCCGAAAAACCGGATAATGGCGGCCAAATCGTTTAGCTCGTTATTCTGGTAATCGCACATGGAAATCAAGGTCAACTTTCTCGACAACCTTCGACTTGAAGCCAAGTTCGACGACTTCACGGTGATCGCCGATCAGCCCATTCGCTACAAGGGCGATGGTTCGGCACCGGGGCCGTTCGATTACTTCCTGGCTTCGTCGGCGTTGTGTGCGGCGTACTTCGTGAAGTTGTACTGCGAGACTCGCAATATCCCCACCGAAAATATCCGCCTGTCGCAGAACAACATTGTTGACCCGGAAAACCGCTACAACCAGATTTTCAAGATTCAGGTTGAATTGCCGGCGGACATCTCCGCCAAGGACCGCCAGGGGATCTTGCGCTCCATCGACCGTTGTACGGTAAAGAAGGTGGTGCAAACCGGCCCTGAGTTTGTGATTGAAGAGGTCGAAAACCTCGACGCCGATGCCCAGGCGTTGCTGATGCCGCACTCGACTTCTGAAGCGGGCACCTACATTGTGGGCAAGGACCTGCCGCTGGAGCAAACCATCGCCAACATGTCGGGCCTCCTGGCCGACCTGGGCATGAAGATTGAAATCGCTTCGTGGCGCAATATCGTTCCCAATGTGTGGTCGCTGCACATCCGCGATGCGCACTCGCCGATGTGTTTTACCAACGGCAAGGGTGCAACCAAGGAAGGTGCGCTGGCATCGGCACTGGGCGAGTTTATCGAGCGCCTCAACTGCAACTTCTTCTACAACGATCAGTTCTGGGGCGAGGACATCGCCAACGCGGCGTTTGTGCATTACCCGGACGAGCGCTGGTTCAAGCCGGGCCCGAAGGACGAACTGCCGACTGAAATCCTCGACGAGTACTGCCTGAAGGTCTACGACCGGGATGGCGAGTTGCGTGGCTCGCATCTGTACGACACCAACTCCGGCAACACCCAGCGTGGTATTTGTTCACTGCCGTTTGTGCGCCAGTCGGACAATGAGGTGGTGTACTTCCCGTCCAACCTGATCGAAAACCTGTTCCTGAGCAATGGCATGAGCGCCGGCAACACGCTGGCCGAAGCCCAGGTGCAGTGCCTGTCGGAGATCTTCGAGCGCGCGGTCAAGCGCGAAATCCTCGAAGGTGAAATGGCCCTGCCGGACGTGCCGCAGGAAGTGCTGGCGAAATACCCGGGCATCCTGGCCGGTATCCAGGCCCTGGAAGAGCAGGGCTTCCCGGTGCTGGTCAAGGATGCGTCGCTGGGCGGGGAGTTCCCGGTGATGTGTGTGACCTTGATGAACCCGCGCACCGGTGGCGTGTTTGCCTCGTTCGGCGCGCACCCAAGTCTGGAAGTGGCACTGGAGCGCAGCCTGACGGAGTTGCTGCAAGGCCGCAGTTTCGAAGGCCTGAACGATCTGCCTCAGCCGACCTTCGAAGGCCAGGCGGTGACTGAGCCGAACAACTTCGTCGAGCACTTCATCGATTCCAGCGGTGTGGTCTCGTGGCGTTTCTTCAGTGCCAAGCCGGATTTCGAATTCGTTGAGTGGGATTTCTCCGGTCACGGCGAAAACTCCAACGCTGAAGAGGCCGCGACCCTGTTCGGCATTCTCGAAGAGATGGGCAAAGAAGTGTACATGGCGGTCTATGAGCACATTGGTGCCAAGGCCTGCCGCATTCTGGTGCCGAATTACTCGGAAATTTATCCGGTAGAGGATTTGATCTGGGATAACACCAACAAGGCGCTGCAGTTCCGCGCTGACATCCTGAACCTGCACAGCCTGAGCAAGGTCGGCCTGAGATCGCTGGCTCAGGGTTTGGAAAGCAGCGAGCTGGATGACTACACCGACATCACGACCTTGATCGGCATCGAGTTCGACGACAACACGCCTTGGGGCAAGTTGACGATCCTGGAGCTGAGGCTGCTGATTTATCTTGCCTTGCAGAAGTTCGACCAGGCCAAGGATCTGGTGGAAGCCTTCTTGCAATACAACGACAACACCGTCGAGCGCGGCTTGTTTTATCAGGCCGTGAACGTCGTGCTGGAAATGCAGCTGGACGATGATCTGGAACTGAGCGACTACGAGGTCAACTTCCGCCGGATGTTCGGCAATGAGCGGATGGACGCGGCGATAGGGTCCGTGGATGGCAGCGTACGTTTCTACGGTCTGACGCCGACGAGCATGAAGCTGGAAGGGCTCGACAGGCACCTTCGCCTGATCGACAGCTATAAAAAGCTGCACACGGCGCGGGCGAGGGTGGCGGCCTTGTCCAACTGATAGCGATAACAAAAAAGCACCTTGGGTGCTTTTTTGTTTTTTGGCCAGGACATGGGCTGTGGCTGTCTGTGAGGAAGCTCTTCTATATAGAGGGGAGTTCTGGTCCTTCTATATAGGCGTCCTTTGGGGCAATTTGCAGGTTGTTGATAGAAAACCCGAATCAGTGCTTGACGGCAGATTATAGATGTCTATAATTCGCCCCACTTCCGGCGCAGTCGAAACGGAAAACTCCTTGGMAAACAATGAGTTACGCAGTTTTCGACAGCRGGTTGCTTCAGTTCATCGAAGCCGAAAGGGAGTTGAAAAAGAGGTGTTGACAGCAGCGTGTAACGCTGTAKAATTCGCCTCCCGCTGATGAGAGATCTGAAGCGCAAGTGGTTGAAGTTGAAAAGGAAACTTGGAAAACTTCTGAAAATAAYCACTTGACAGCAAATGAGGCTGCTGTAGAATGCGCGCCTCGGTTGAGAYGAAAGATCTTAACCAACCGCTCTTTAACAACTGAATCAAGCAATTCGTGTGGGTGCTTGTGGAGTCAGACTGCTAGTCAACAGATTATCAGCATCRCAAGTTACTCCGCGAGAAATC
>NZ_LMHY01000017.1 GCF_001429045.1 Pseudomonas sp. Root71
CCCGCTTTCACCCCAACATGCCGATCCAGAACCACAAGGCGCTCTGGACCTTCGACGGCACCTTCCCGCCAAAACTGCTGATGGTGCGGTACGGCCAAGCGGTGCTGATGCGTCACTACAACGCCCTGCCGATCGATCCGTCGGCCAACATGGGTTTCGGCCTGCACACCCTCAGCACCCATGAACACAACGGTCACTCCCCGGCCGAAAGCGACGGCTTTGCCAATGCGTTTTTCTTTCCGGGGCAGTACTACGACTATCGCTGGCCGATCCAGTTGGCCGGCTACGACAGCATCAACACCAGCGCCCAGGATCCGCGCGCGGCGTTCCCCTGCGCCCCGGGCGAAACCCTGTATGTCAACGATGCCACGCCGGGCCTCAAGACCTGCAACAACGGCAGCATCAAGATCCGTGGCGACTGGCGCGAAACCATGAGCAGCCACTGGTTCCACGACCACATGCTCGATTTCACCGCGCAGAACGTCTACAAGGGCAACGCCACGATGATGAACTACTACAGCGCTCTGGATCGTGGCAACGAAGCGCTGCAAGACGGCGTCAACCTGCGCCTGCCCAGCGGCTCGGTATTGCCCTGGGGCAACCGCGACTACGATGTGAACTTGGTTGTGGCCGACAAGGCCTGGGACGCCAATGGCCAACTGTGGTTCAACCCGTTCAACACCGATGGCTTTCTCGGCGACCAGATCCTGGTCAACTGGCAGTACCAGCCGCGCCTGAATGTGCGGGCGCGCAGCTATCGTTTCCGCATTCTCAATGGCTCGGTGTCACGTTTCTTCAGGATCGCACTGGTGCGTGAAATCATCGGCACCGGTGGCGAATTCCCCGGCCCGACAGGTTCCGGCCTGTCTTACACCCGCGTGCCGTTCCACATGATCGCCAACGACGGCAACATAATGGAACACGCCGTGCCATTCGACGGCAGCATGGACCTGGACGCCGACGGCGACCTGCAGGACCACAACGCCATCCTGCCCTCCATGGGTATCGCCGAGCGTTTCGACATCATCGTCAACTTCGCGAAATACGGGATCAGCACCGGCGACAAGCTGTACTTCGTCAACCTGATGGAGCACCACGACGGCAAGGGTCCGGAAAGTCTGCCGCTGAGCCTGGCCGATGTCCTGTCCGGCAAGTACAAGGCGGTACTCAAGCTGGGTAGTAACGGCTTGCAATGGGAGAACGGCGACCCGGTGGTGGGCAAGTTCCTGCAGATGGTGGTCCAGCCTTATGCCGGCCAGGACGTGAGCATGAACCCCGCCGACTTCGAACCCGCCAAACCGGGCAAGCCGTTGGGTAAAAGCATGATCGCGCTGTCCCTCAACCGTGACGACCCGGCGGTGCAGGCCAAGCTCAACGCGGCGCGGCATCGCGAGTTCATCTTCGGTCGCTCCGACGGTACCGACGAAGAACCCTGGACCATCAAGACCGACGGCGGTCTGGGCTTCCAGATGGACCCTCGAATCATCAGCGCCGCTCCGCAACTGGCCACCGGCCCGACCCCTGCCGGGTTCTCCGGCGACGGCACCCTGGAAGTGTGGAAAATCAGGAACGGCGGCAACGGCTGGAGCCACCCGGTGCACGTGCACTTCGAAGAAGGCATTGTCCTCAACCGTGACGGCAAGGCGCCGCCGGAATGGGAAAAATGGGCACGCAAGGACGTCTATCGCATCGGCGAAGGCATCGACAGCTCGGTGGACGTGGACATTGCGATCCGCTTCCGCGAGTTCGCCGGGACTTACCTGGAGCATTGCCACAACACCCAGCACGAGGACACCTCCATGCTGCTGCGCTGGGATGTCGAGCACCCCGGCCAGTTCCAGTTGATGCCAACCCCCCTGCCCGGCTGGGACGGCGTCACCTACGTCAATTCCGCTGCGCTGCCGACCTTCCGCACTGGCGATAGACGTCAAGAGGACGGTGATAACCAAAAACCGATTGCCAACCCCGACAGCGCCATCAGTAACACCGGTCAACCGGTGATCATCAACGTGCTGGCCAACGACACCGACCCTGACGGTAACGTGCCGCTCAAAGTGGTGGGCCTGGAGCAACCGGACTCCGGCAAGGGCGTGGTCAACACCGATGGCCTGCGCGTGACCTACACACCACCAGCCACCGTCCCCGCGCCGTTCACCGCGACCTTTTCCTATAGGGCCAGCGATGCCAGGAACGCGGAGTCGGCACCGGCGACTGTGTCCGTGGCGGTCTCGGCAGCGATCAACGAGAGCCTGATCGTCACCAGCGCCACCGTCACCGCCCGCAGCAACAGCCGCTGGTATTGGGTCCTGTCCGGCACCACCTCCCGAGGCACGGGCAATACCATCACGGCGACGGCCACGACCACCACCGGTACGGTGAACCTTGGCGCCGCCGTCCTGACACTGACACCGACAGGCGCGCGCTGGAACATAGCGGTGACCACCGCCGGCAGTGGTCCATCGCCTAACCCGACGGCGACCATCAAGTCGGCCTTCGGCAAAACCGTGACGGTGCCGATAAAGGCGAACTGAGCACAACAGGCATTAGCGAGAGGGCCTCCTTGAGGCCCTCTCGCTACACCGGCCTGGATTTTAAAGCGTGCAGACCCAACCTGCCCCCGGTCACTTTAATGTCCGCGAATGTAGTGTTCCAGTTGCCGGATCAGTTCGGTCTGCTCGACGATGGCTTCCTTGACCAGATCACCAATCGACAACAGGCCGATCAACTGGTCGCCCTGCACCACCGGCAGATGGCGCAGATGACTGTCGGTCATCACCGCCATGCAACGCTCAATGCTCTGCTGACTGTCTGCTGTCACGACGGGTGCGCTCATGATGGCCCGGACCGGCGTACCGACCGAAGAGCGCCCCTGTAGAACGACCTTGCGCGCATAGTCGCGTTCGCTGATCACGCCGACCACCTGCCCCTCCTCCATGACGGGCAGGGCACCGACATTTTTTTCCGCCATCATCTTCAATGCTTCAAACACCGTCTGGTCTGGCGCGATGCTATGCACCCGCCGGTTCTGCACGGCCTTGAGTTTCAGCAGTTGTGCGGCTGTTTTCATACGAGCCTCCGATACTGTTTGTCATTGATCATCGACTCCGCCGGAACCTGGCACAGCCCCGGGCAAAATCCATCTGGTCAGGCCACCGCGACCTCAACCAGGCCTGCGTTCAGGCGCACCGGCCAGACCCGCAGGCGCTGCTGCGGGTACTCCAGGCAACTGCCGTCCTCAAGACGGAAATGCTGTTTGTAGAGTGGCGAGGCAATCACCAGGTCGCCCTTGATGCTGCCGATCAACCCGCGCCCGATGACATTTGCCCCGGATTGCGGGTCATGATTATCGACGGCATAAAGGGTCTTGCCCTCGGCAGCCGGCAGGTAGAACAGCGCCACTTGTGCACCGTCGAGCCAGACCACGACGCCGGAGTTACTCACCAGATCTTCCTGGCTGCACACCGCTTGCCAGGCATCGGGGTTGACCAGGGACGAACTGGAATAGGCTCGCTGGGTATCGGACTGGCTCATCAGGCAATCTCCTCGATGACAGGGATAAGGTGGAGTTCAGAGGCCATGATCGGCCGGCGCTGACCGCGTTCCTGGACAAAATGGATGTCCGGGTCCGGGCGTTGATCGTTGACGAAGGTGCGAAAACGCTTGAGTTTTTCCGGGTCTTTGAGGGCATTGGCCCATTCGCATTCGTAGCGGTTGACCACCAGTTGCATCTGCGATTCGAGCTCCGCGCCAAGCCCCAGGCTGTCGTTGATGATCACGTCCTTGAGGTAATCCAGGCCGCCCTCCAGGCTCTCGCGCCAGACCGAGGTGCGCTGCAATTTGTCGGCGGTGCGGATGTAGAACATCAGGAAGCGGTCGATGTAACGGATCAGGGTGGCGTCATCGAGGTCGGTGGCGAACAACTCGGCGTGGCGCGGGCGCATGCCGCCGTTACCGGCCACGTAGAGGTTCCAGCCTTTCTCGGTAGCAATCACGCCCACGTCCTTGCTCTGCGCCTCGGCGCACTCACGGGTGCAACCGGAGACCGCGAACTTGAGCTTGTGCGGCGAACGCAGCCCCTTGTAGCGATCCTCGAGGGTCAGGGCCATTTTCACGCTGTCCTGCACGCCATAGCGGCACCAGGTACTTCCGACGCAAGACTTCACCGTGCGGGTCGATTTGCCGTAGGCGTGCCCGGTTTCGAAACCGGCCTCGATCAACTCGGACCAGATGTCCGGCAACTGATGCAACTGTGCGCCGAACAGGTCGATGCGCTGCCCGCCGGTGATTTTGGTGTAGAGGTCGTATTTCTTCGCCACCACGCCAATCGCGATCAGCTTGTCCGCCGTGATCTCGCCCCCGGCGATGCGTGGCACCACCGAGTAGGTGCCGTTTTTCTGCATGTTGGCCATGAAGGTGTCGTTGGTGTCCTGCAACGGCACCAGCGACGTGTCCATGATCGGCTGGTTCCAGCACGAGGCGAGGATCGAGCCCACCGCCGGTTTGCAGACGTCGCAACCGGTGTGGCCACGGCCATGTTTGGCCAACAGTTCATCGAAGGTGATCACGCCCTCTACCCGTACCAGCGCATAAAGCTCCTGGCGGGTGTAGGCGAAGTGTTCGCACAGGCTCTTGTCGACACTGACGCCACGGGCAATCAACTCATGCTCGAACACTTGCTTGAGCAACCCGGCGCATCCGCCGCAGCCGGTACAGGCCTTGGTCTGCGACTTGAGCTGGCCGAGGTCGGTGCAACCGCCGTCGATGGCCGAACAGATGGAGCCCTTGGTGACGTTATGACAGGAACACACCGTGGCCGACTCCGGCAGAGCACCCGGTCCCAAGGTCGGCGCGCCTTCGGAGGACGGCAGAATCAGGCTGGCGGGTTCTGCTGGCAAGGCGATGCCGTTCTGCATGTATTGCAGCAAGGTGTCGTAATAGCTGTTGTCACCGACCAGCACTGCACCCAGGACGTGTTTGCCACTGGCATCCACCACCAGGCGGCGATAGCTGGCGCTGGTTTCGTCGATGAATTGATAGCTGCGTGCGCCCGGGGTGTTGCCGTGGGCGTCGCCGATGGAGCCGACATCCACCCCCAGCAGCTTGAGCTTGGTCGACATGTCGGCACCGGTGAACGGCTCGGCGACTTCGTTGCACAGACGGGCCGCGACGCTGCGCGCCATCTGGTAGCCCGGCGCGACCAGGCCGAACAGGCTGCCGTTCCATGAGGCGCACTCACCGATGGCGTAGATGTTCGGGTCGCAACTGAGGCACGTGTCGTCGATCACCACGCCCCCGCGCGGACCGATCTGCAGTGCGCATTGACGGGCCAGCGCGTCTTGAGCGCGGATACCGGCGGAAAACACGATCAGGTCGGTTTCGAGGCATTCGTCATTGGCGAAATTCATGCGATAGCGGTACTGCTCGCCCGCGCTGATCGATTGAGTGGCGCGGGACAGGTGTACACCGACGCCCAGTCGTTCGATCTGCGCCTTGAGCGCCTGGCCACCGAGGTCATCGAGCTGTACCGGCATCAAGCGCGGCGCGAATTCCACCACGTGGGCTTCAAGCCCCAGGCTCTTCAACGCGTTCGCGGCTTCCAGCCCCAGCAAGCCACCGCCGACCACCACACCGCGCCGGGCATTGGCCGCCGCAGCCCGAATGGCATCGAGGTCTTCCAGGGTGCGATAGACCAGGCGCGATTCACCTTCGGCGCCTTCGATGGGCGGAACAAACGGATAAGAACCGGTGGCCAGGACCAATTTGTCATACGTGACGCCACCTTGCGCGGTGACCACCTGGCGACGGACGCGGTCGATCTCCAATACCGGCACACCCAGATGCAGCGTAACGCCGGGCGTCTGGTAGAGAGACACATCGGACAGCGCCAGCGACTCGGCATCACGACCTGCGAAGTACTCGGAAAGATGCACACGGTCATAGGCGCGCATCGGCTCTTCACTGAAGACGTGCAGCCGGTAATGCTCAAGCGCTCCCCGCTCGATCAACTGTTCGACACAATGATGTCCGACCATGCCATTACCGATCACGACCAGCGTTTGCATCTTGTTCAACGTGGCAACATTGGAATTCATAGAAAGCACCCAGCCCGAGCCAATCACGGTTTTAAAAGCAAAAAAAAACGCCTGAAACCTTTCGGTTCCAGGCGTCTTTGCCTGTTCTTTGGCGGTGTTGAAACCAGACGTCTATGCCTGATCCACCGATGTTGCCCACGACCTGTTCGGCCAATCGATCGTCGTTGACCGAGGGGGCTGTCCACACGAATGCTCTCCAGGTGGACCTGATGACAGCCTTGCAGCCTTTGTGCCAGCCTGCGACAGAGTGACTTCAACTATCTGGAAACACTGGTTTTTGAGCCAGGGGCGAGTGTCACGACGCTGGAGCTGGCGCGGGCGAAAGCGCTTTGCGGCGCTTCCGACTGGTGCAAGTTGTTGTGCATGGCGCTTTATAAAAGTGCATGGACAGTTCGATTCCTCAGCTCGTTGGAGCGAAAGCCTGTTTCTGGCAGCGATCAGCTTTTCCTGTCAGCCCTGTCATGTCGTCGTCACATCCACCCATCACAATGGGATCAGCCAAAAGGATTTGGCCCATCTACAAAGAGCTTGGCCGACACCGGGCTTTTTCACTTGCTACGACATGCTTTTCACGAAACGATCACAAGATGGAGCGCAGATTGGAAACACAAAAGGATTTGACCCCAAACAGAAGGCCCGCCATTGCGCGGGCCTTTTGCTGCCTGCATTGAGCGCGGGACGAAGCGATTTCAACCCTTCGCAAGGTGAAACTGGCGGCAAGAAGCAGAACTGACAGCGAACCCGGCCATTACCCAGTGGTCATAACAGCTGATGGCAGCGCAAACGATCAGTGGCCCAGAGCCCACTTCATTCAGGAGCGCAGCCTGCAATTCACACATTTCAGGGTGCGCCGGATAACCTCAGTGGGTTCGGTTCCTGCGTGACGCGGGCACTTGCCGCTGCTCTCATCCCCCTGCTCCCTCAGCGGAGTACGCAAATGACTCAATCAATACGGTTTTTCCTCTCGTTCTTCCTCGCGATTGCAACATTGGCATCGGCCGCATTACTGAACAATGCCGCAGCGGCCACCGCCGAGGATCTGAATGCCGACGCTCGACAGGCATTGCAAACGCTCTACAAGAGCCATCCATTCTCCGAAACCATCTCGCACCAGGCCAAGGCGGTGCTGGTTTTCCCGAACATCATCAAGGCCGGTCTCGTGTTCGGCGGCAGCTATGGCGAAGGCGTACTGATGAAAGGCTCGAAAGTCGAGAACTACTACAACTCCGTCAGCGGTTCATGGGGGCTGCAGGCCGGCGCCCAGTCGTACGGCTATGCGGTTTTCCTGATGACCGATAAAGCCGTGGACTATGTTGCCAAAACCAAAGGCTGGGAAATCGGTGTGGGGCCAACGGTTGTCGTGGTGGATGAAGGGGTTGCGAAGAACCTGTCCAGCTCGACGCTGAAGGACGACGCCTACGCGTTCATCTTCGACCAGCAAGGATTAATGGCGGGCGTCAGTATCGAGGGAACGAAGATCTCACTGATCAAGCGCTGAAGTTCCCGTCTGACTGGCCATCGGGAGCGTGATGGCGGCCTGTGCCAAACCGGATGGGTTTTTCCGTTTAGGCTAGGCTGTCCTCACCCCTGGCGCACAGACGCACCTGATGATTGGGAAGCTATCTGGACGAGCAAGGCTGTTTCGACCATTCATTGATACAGGTCTAAACATTGAACGAGCGAATCCTGATAATGATTTTCCAGTTTTTTGGTAGGCCTTAAATGACTTCACAGCTCTTCCAGATTCACGGCCTCGTGAGTTTTACCCTCGCCATCCTCCTGCTTTTCCTCGGCAAGACCCTCGTCCAGCACAACGCCTTTCTGCGTCAATACTGCATCCCGGAGTCGGTAGTTGGCGGTTTCGTCTGTGCGGCGGTGACGTCCTTGCTGTACTTCGGCCTGAATATCCAGATCGAATTCGATCTGCAAGTTCGCGACACCCTGCTGCTCTATTTCTTTGCCGGCATTGGCTTGAAATCGGACATGCGCCAACTGCTCAAGGGTGGGCGCCCGCTGCTGATCCTGCTGTTGCTCGCCGCCGTGTTCATTCTGCTGCAGAACGCCCTGGGCATGGGTGTGGCCGAGGCGTTTGGGCTTGATCCCAAGGCGGGCTTGATGGTGGGCTCCATTTCCCTCACGGGTGGGGTGGGCACCACCCTGGCCTGGGCACCGCTTTTTGTCGAAAAACTGGGCATCAGCAACGCCCACGAATTGGGCATCGCCAGTAACACCGTGGGCCTGATTGCCGCTTGCGTCATCGGTGGCCCAATCGCCAACCAGTTGATTCGCCGTTATCAACTGACGCCGTCCAGGGATGCGGAGCTGGAAGTCGGCATTCTCGAGCAACAACCGGGCAAGGCGCTGAACTACTACGACGTGCTCTGGGCGTGGATGTGGCTCAACCTGACCCTGATGCTCGGTTATGGACTCAACCTGCTGCTGGTCGATGCCGGCATCACCCTGCCCAAGTTTGTCAGCTGCCTGTTCGCGGGCATCGTCATTCACCACCTCGTTCTGGCCTTTGTCGGTGACCAGCGACTGAAAACCTGGAGCGGTGCCAGCCTGGGCCTGTCGCTGATCTCCGATATCTGCCTGGGCATGTTCTTGACCATGGCCCTGATGGGGCTTCAGCTCTGGCAGCTCAGCGGCGCGTTGATGTTCATTCTGTGCGCGTTGACCCTGCAGATCCTGCTGACGGTCGCCTATACGTATTTTGTGGTTTTCCGCTTTATGGGGCGCAATTACGAAGCCAGCGTGATCGCTTCAGGATTCGGCGGGATTGCCCTCGGTTCCACGGCGACGGCCATCGTCAACATGTCGACCGTGACGCAAAAGTACGGTGCGGCGCACCAGGCCTTCCTGATCGTGCCGCTGGTGTGCGGCTTTTTCATTGACCTGGTCAATGCCGTGATCATCAGCATGTTCAGTGGCCTGTAGCGACCTCGGCCCGGCTCTCGGACGGCCAGACACGCTGTACGAAGGAAAGCGGACGAAAGGAGCAGCAGGATCGATGCCGCAAGGATAGGCTCAGAGAAAGAGTGTGCCCCGGCCCTGATCCGGCCAGGTACGGTCTCAAATGCGCCTCTTGCTGCAGGGGAACCGGGATGACGGGACACACTGCGCGACAATGCTCGTCATGGCTCCTGCTATCCCTGCTCGCCGTCGATCTGGCGCTGATCGCCGGCTGCTCAGGCAAAGCCAGCACGGCTCGCTATTCAGCCTCCAGCGTCGGCTCGGCCTGCTATGCAAAAGCCCTCCCCACTGTCGGCGAAGGCGGCCTCGCCTGGGGCGACACCCTGGACATGGCTCGGCAGAAATCCCTGAGTAATTGCATACGTTATGCCGGCCGATCCGGTGGCACGCCAAGTACCTGCAAAGTGGTGATGGCAGAATGTAAGCATTGATAGAGCGGTTTTTCATTTCTGCGCCGCTTTTGCATTTCTGTGCGACAGATCCCACTTCAGGGGCTCCCGTTTCACACGCTCGTGGTGTTAGTTTTGAAAAGTTTCTGATCGACTGATCAGATATTTCTTACAAACCGCCTGCAAAGGAATGCCCCCAGCAATGGATTTTTCCCTCAAGCACCTGGCTGCGACCACCCTCATGCTCGCCAGCCTTTCGTCGTTCACCACCGCTGCCCACGCCAATATCACCCCGCAACAGAGCGCGATCATCCTCAAGACCTTCAGTGATGCATCGGTCAAGGATTTCAGGCAGTTCCTGGCAAGCCTGGCCAACAGCGATATCGCCAGGACCGACAACCTCGGCCCAGCCATCCGTGCCTTCCTCGACAACAAGACGCTTAGCGCTGAACAGCAAAACGAAATCCATCGTTTGCTTGGCCTCTATGCCCGGGTGAAATACGGTAGCGCGGCCACCGAAACCCTGAAGGAGTTGGTGGCCATTCCGACCGTGCGCGTGGAAGGTGTCGACCAGCACGACAATCCCGAATTCATCAAGATTGCCGAGAAGATCAAGGGCCTGGCCCAGGCGTTCAACCTGAACTTTCGCAACATCGACAACCGTGTCTACGAGATCTCCCTCGAAGGCAGCGGCGATGAAGTCGTGGGCATCCACGCCCATGCCGATGTGGTGCCGGTAACGCCGGAAAACTGGGTACTGCAGGACGGCACCCGCCTCGATCCGTTCAAGGTCACCCTGATCGGCGATCGCATGTATGGCCGCGGCACCGAGGATGACAAGAACGGCATCGTGGTGGCGCTCTACGCCATGAAGATCATCAAGGAAGAGAAGCTGCCGCTGGCCCGCAACTTCAAGCTGCTGGTGGACACCACCGAAGAGACCACGGGCGACGCCATCCCCTACTACTTCGAACGCAACCCGACGCCCAACTACAACCTGGCGCTGGATGGCGGCTACCCGGTGGTGATCGCCGAGAAAGGCTACGGCACGGTCATGGCCAGCTTCGCCAAGCGCGCCGCGCAAGGCAAAGGCGCAGAAATCACCTCGATGACCGGCGGCCTGGCCACCAACCAGATACCGTCGACTTCGGTCGCGACCCTGGTGACCGACAAGCCCGCCGAACTGGCCGCCAGCCTGCAAAAGGCCGGCACCGAATATGCCAAGCGCAACGGCGACAATTTCGAGGTCGCCGCCAAGGTCGACGGCAAGGACGTCAAGCTGACGGTCACCGGCGTGTCCGCCCACTCCTCCGAGCCCGAGTCCGGCGTCAACCCGGTGGCCAGGATGCTCGACTTCATCAATGGCCTCGACGGCAAGGTCGCGCTCAAGCACAACCAGATCACCGACGCCGCCCGCTACGCCGCCGACAACTGGGGGCTGGATTACCTGGGTGGCAAGTTGGGGATCGGTTTTGCCGATGAGTTCATGGGCCCGCTGACCACCTCCCTGACCTATGTCGGGATGGACGACAAAGCCTTCAAGCTCGCGGTCAACCTGCGCGTGCCGAAGGGCAAGTCGCCGGACGTGCTCAAGTCCGAAATCGCCGCAAAGCTGGACGCCTGGAGTAAAAAGACCAGCATCGCGCCAGCCTTCGACCTGTCGATTGCCGAACCGATGTACCGCAACCCCGAGGGCGAATGGGTCAAGGCCCTGCTCGCGGTGGCCAGCGAAAACCTCGGCATGGAACACAAGTTCGGCACCTCCGCCGGCGCCACGTCCGTGCATGAACTGCCCAACGGCGTGCAATTCGGCCTGGCCATGCCGGACGTGAAGTACACCGGTCACAACGACAACGAGTTCAAGACCACCGAGCAGTTCCTGCTGGACTTGCAGATCGTGACCGAAATGATGGGCCGCATCGGGCAATTGCCGAAACTGTGATGCCCCTTCGGACCCGCCCTTCTGGCGGGTCTACTTCCAGAACTGCAGTAAAACCCCGGAAGATCGCAGCCTGCGGCAGCTCCTACGCATTAAGCGATCCCCGTAGGAGCTGCCGCAGGCTGCGATCTCTTGATCTTTTTTACCTTCAACCAGGCGGATCAATCTGATCCAGCACCCGGTTCGCCGTGATCTCCGCCAGCATCACGCTGTTGGAAATGCCCAGCAGCGCATCTTCAGCGTTTGGCGTAGTGGTGGACGCACTGCGTTACAAGCACTGAGTCGTCACATGCGGAATAGGCGGCTCCGTTGCTTCGCGTCATCCCGTCTCCCCCTCCCGGTAGTCTGAATCTCCCAGCCCGCCTGGGAGTATCGGCCGATGTATATCGTCCGGCGTTTATCCATAGTTGTGGCATGTACCAGAAAAAGGTCCACGGTCAGGCCTTGGTGTCTGCAACTGCTTTGGAGAAAATCATGGCTACTATCAAAAAAAATCTATCGTCAACGAACGATCCGATCGCTCTATTTACCCAGCCCCTCACCACTGACCTCAATAGCTCATTGGTGACAACATCGATTACCGCCAGCACTTTGGGCGTCGTGGCGACCGGCGAGAGCGTTACGCTGGACGAAACGGCGGGGTTGCAGAACAGCACCGCCACGCCAACCCCCGCGGGGGACGCTGACGACAACGACATTCTGCTGGCGTCCCTGCCCACGACCTTCACTACCCGTTTATCCGCACTGGGGGCCGGAACCGCAACGGGTGCGGCCTTGAGCGGCTATACCGGTGCCGCCGACAACAGCGGCAGCGATGCATTCACCATCACCGCCGCGCCCGGCGCAAGCATTACCGATATCAGCTTCACCGACAGCTCAGGCGCACCGCTCGATGGCCTGGACAGCGGACTCGATACCCTCGATGGCACCAGCATCCTTCTCTATACCGATACGAACGACAACAACATCGTTCTGGGTCGAGCCGGGGGCCCGGCCGGCGCGATCGTGTTTGCGGCCTACATTGAAGAAACCGGTTCGCCGGTCACGGGCGGCAAGCTCTGGACCGTGGAATACCAGCCGCTCAAGCATCCCGATGTGACGAACGCCGATGATTCGCTCAATCTGCTGGACAAGGTTTTCATCGGAACCAGTGAGGACCTGGAGTTCAGCCTGGCCAATGCGCCCTCCGGTCAGAACCTGTTCCTGATGTTCACGAAGGCAAACCCGAACGTTATCGATGACGGTGGTGTGTTGCGGATCACTGATCCCACGATCATCGCCACCGGCAAGGACCCCGCAGACCAGTCAAGCGGCGTCAACATAAACACTGGTGACACGATCAATACCAGCCAGGCGGGCGGCCCGACCACCTTCGGCACCAACAACCAGATGATTGTGGAGCAAGAGGGCATCCGCTTTTCGTTCGTCACCGGTGCCAGGCAGGATTTGACCGTTCCCAACCTGGACCAGAACGAAGCCGACCTTGAAGCCAACGTCGACTTTACCGACGTCTTCAATGCGAAATCGGCCAATTTCGACGTGGTGCAATTGCAAAGCGGCAAGAGCGCCGTGGTAAGGGTCAGCGCATTCAGCACCGCTGCTGAACCTGGTGTGAATTTCATCAATGGGTATGCCAATGATGCGACGGTGGCCATCACCAATGTCCGCGTCGTCAACAATAGCACCGGGCTGGTGATCGAGAATTCAGACGGTTCGGTGAATGATCCGGCCATCACCATCAGCTTTACCGCTGCAGGCGTTGCAACCATCACCGGCGTTAAAGCCGGCTACCAGATTGAATACACCACAGCGTCGGATCACAACCGCGTGCTCGTGGAGAACGGGGCCGCCGTCAATGCCAAGGGCAATGACCACGCCGACTTTGATATCGGTGGTTTCACGCTGGTAAAAGCCTCTGTTACGACCTCTGAAATCGGCTCCCGGATGATCTTCGAAGACGACGGGCCGAGCATCACCACCACCGGCGTGGAGCCGACGCTGACAGTGGACGAAACGGTACTGGCGACCGACGCCACCCAGAGCTTCGCCGCCAACTTCAACTCGGCGTTTGGCGCCGATGGGGCCGGTACCCTGACCTATGCGCTGGGCGTGGTGACCGGGGCTTCCGGGCTGATCGACACGGCCTCGGGCGAGGCGGTGAACCTGTCGCTCAATGGCACCGTGGTCGAAGGCCGCACGGCCAGCGGCAACCTGCTGGTGTTCACGGTCAGCGTGGCCGCCAATGGCAACGTCACGCTCGACCAGATCCGCGCCGTGGTGCATCCCGACGCCACCAATCCCGATGACTCGACGAGCCTGACCTCGGACAACCTGGTAACGCTGACGGCGACCATCACCGACGGGGACGGCGACAGCGCCCTGGCGACGCTGAACATCGGGCAGAACCTGGTGTTCAAGGACGACGGGCCGAGCATCACCACCACCGGCGTGGAGCCGACGCTGACAGTGGATGAAACGGTACTGGCGACCGACGCCACCCAGAGCTTTGCCGCCAACTTCAATTCGGCATTTGGCGCCGATGGTGCCGGCACCCTGACCTATGCGCTGGGCGTGGTAGCCGGGGCTTCCGGGTTGATCGACACGGCCTCGGGCCAGGCGGTGAACCTGTCACTCAATGGCACGGTGGTCGAAGGGCGTACGGCCCTCAGCGACCTGCTGGTGTTCACGGTCAGCGTCGCCGCCAACGGCAGCGTCACGCTCGACCAGAGCCGCGCCGTGGTGCACGCCAACACAAGCAATCCGGATGATTCGACGACGTTGACCTCGGACAACCTGGTAACGCTGACCGCGACCATCACCGACAAGGAGGGCGACAGTGCCCTG
>NZ_LMHY01000018.1 GCF_001429045.1 Pseudomonas sp. Root71
GTGCGGTACGGCCAAGCGGTGCTGATGCGTCACTACAACGCCCTGCCGATCGATCCGTCGGCCAACATGGGTTTCGGCCTGCACACCCTCAGCACCCACGAACACAACGGCCACTCCCCGGCCGAAAGCGATGGCTATTCCAATGCGTTTTTCTTTCCGGGGCAGTACTACGACTATCGCTGGCCGATCCAGTTGGCCGGTTACGACAGCATCAACACCAGCGCCCAGGATCCGCGCGCGGCGTTCCCCTGCGCCCCCGGTGAAACCCTGTATGTCAACGATGCCACGCCGGGCCTCAAGACCTGCAACAACGGCAGCATCAAGATCCGTGGCGACTGGCGCGAAACCATGAGCACTCACTGGTTCCACGACCACATGCTCGATTTCACCGCGCAGAACGTCTACAAGGGCAACGCGGTGATGATGAATTACTACAGCGCCATGGATCGTGGCAACGAAGCACTGCAAGACGGCGTCAACCTGCGCCTGCCCAGCGGTTCGGCGTTGCCCTGGGGCAACCGCGACTATGACGTCAACCTGATGCTGGCCGACAAGGCCTGGGACGCCAATGGCCAGCTGTGGTTCAACCCGTTCAACACCGATGGCTTTCTCGGCGATCAACTCCTGGTCAACTGGCAGTACCAGCCACGCCTGAACGTGCGGGCACGCAGCTATCGCTTCCGCATTCTCAATGGCTCGGTGTCGCGCTACTTCAGGATCGCGCTGGTGCGTGAAGTCGTCGGCACCGGTGGCGAATATCCTGGCCCGGTCGGTTCCGGCCTGTCCTACACCCGCGTGCCGTTCCACATGATCGCCAACGACGGCAACCTAATGGAACACGCCGTGCCATTCGACGGCAGCATGGACCTGGACGCTGACGGCGACCTGCAGGACCACAACGCCATTCTGCCCACCATGGGCATCGCCGAGCGTTACGACATCATCGTCAACTTCGCGAAAAACGGGATCAGCACCGGCGACAAGTTGTACTTCGTCAACCTGATGGAGCACCACGACGGCAAGGGTCCGGAAAGTCTGCCGCTGAGCCTGGCCGATGTCCTGTCCGGCAAGTACAAGGCGGTGCTCAAGCTCGGTAGCAACGGGCTGCAATGGGACGCCGGCGACCCGGTGGTGGGCAAGTTCCTGCAGATGGTGGTCCAGCCTTATGCCGGCCAGGACGTGAGCATGAACCCCGCCGACTACGAACCCGCCAAACCGGGCAAGCCGATGGGTAAAACCATGCTGCCGCTGACCCTCAACCGTGACGACCCGACGGTGCAGGCCAGACTGAAACTGGCACGGCATCGCGAGTTCACCTTCGGCCGCTCCGACGGCACCGACGAAGAACCCTGGACCATCAAGACCGACGGCGGTCTGGGCTACCAGATGGACCCCCGAATCATCAGCGCCGCTCCGCAACTGGCCAATGGCCCGACCGCTGCCGGCTTCTCCGGCGACGGCACCCTGGAAGTGTGGAAAATCAGGAACGGCGGCAACGGCTGGAACCACCCGGTGCACGTGCACTTCGAAGAAGGCATCGTCCTCCACCGCGACGGCAAGGCCCCACCGGAATGGGAAAAATGGGCGCGCAAGGACGTCTATCGCATCGGCGAGGGCATCGACAGCTCGGTGGACGTGGAAATGGCGATCCGCTTCCGGGAATTCGCCGGGACCTACATGGAGCACTGCCACAATACCCAGCACGAGGACACCTCCATGCTGCTGCGCTGGGATGTCGAGAACCCTGGCCAGTTCCAGTTGATGCCAACCCCCCTGCCCGGCTGGGACGGCGTCACCTACGTCAACTCCGCCGCACTGCCGACCTTCCGCACTGGCGATACCCGTGTCGAGGACGCCGCTAACCAAAAACCGGTCGCTAACCCCGACAGCGCCATCAGTAACACCGGCCAACCGGTGATCATCAACGTCCTGGCCAACGACACCGACCCTGACGGGAACGTGCCGCTCAAAGTGGTGGGCCTGGAGCAACCGGACTCCGGCAAGGGCGTGGTCAGCACCGATGGCCTGCGCGTGACCTACACACCACCGGCCACGATCCCCGCTCCGTTCACCGCGACCTTTTCCTATAGGGCCAGCGATGCCAAGGACGCGGAGTCGGCACCGGCGACGGTGTCCGTGGCGGTCTCGGCAGCGATCAACGAGAGTCTGATCGTCACCAGCGCCACCGTCACCGCCCGCAGCAACAGCCGCTGGTATTGGGTCCTGTCCGGCACCACTTCCCGTGGCACGGGCAATACCATCACGGCAACGGCCACGACCACCACCGGTACGGTGAACCTTGGCGCCGCCGTCCTGACGCCTACGGCCACAGGCGCGCGCTGGAACATAGCGGTGACCACCGCCGGCAGTGGCCCGTCGCCTGGCGCGACAGCAACCATCAAGTCGGCCTTCGGCAAAACCGTGACGGTGCCGATAAAGGCGAACTAGAGTGGTTTGATCGACGCCCGGTCCATGCAATGTGGATCGGGCGTTTTTCTTTGTACAGCGCCCACCATTGAATCGGCATCGTACTCAGATTTTGCATTTACCAAAGATCAAATGTGGGAGCGAGCCTGCTCGCGATGGCGCAGTGTCAGGCAACATAGAATCTCCCACAACAGGAGTGTCGTTGACCGCAAGTTAACGTTCGGCCCGACTCACCGCTGCGGCGCCACCATCCGGAAGCGGATATTGATCTCGTTGGACACCACACTGTCCGCCCACTCGCCCTCACCTATCTTGAAGTCGTCACGCTTGAGCACCAGTTGGCCCTCGAAGATACCGATGGCGCTCTGCGATTTCAGCAGCACCGGTACACTCACTTCCCGAGTGAGCCCCCGCAGGGAAAGCGTGCCGGTGATGGTGTAGCGGTTATTGCCCTGGGCCTTGATGGAGGTCGACTCGAAGGTCGCCACCGGATAAGTCGCGGTGTCGAACCACGCCGGCTTTTGCAGCTCGGTGTTGGCGTCGCTGCTGCCGGCATCGATGCTTTTCAGGTCGATGGTCAGCACGGCATGGGCGGCGCCGGGGTTATCGGTATCGAAGTCGAGTTTGGCCTTGAACTTACCAAAGGTGCCGTAGGCTTTCGACCCCATCTGCACATAGGTGAAGCTCAAGGTGCTGGCCCTGGCGTTCACATCCTTGTACTCCACGGCTTGCGCAAACGGCACCAGGCCGAACACCAACATGCCGGCCAGAGCGACGCAATGCGCGGATCGAAGATTCATGGCACTCTCCGGGAGGGTTCCCGTCTTGAGTTGGCGTGCCGCACAGGTCGGGTGGCACCAGATGGACTAAAGCAAACAACCGGCGTTTATTCCACCTCACCCGTTGATTTACCACCACCTGCCCCGCACTCCCCGCGTTGCCATGCCCTGTGCAACAGGTCGATCACCTCGGCATCCGAGGTCTGGGCAAAGTCCATGTACCAATGGCCAATCGAGGTGAACCACTCGGGCATCAGCGGGCAGATCAACTCATCCACCTCGCTGCGCAACGCCTGCACCGTTTCGATCGGCGCCACCGGCACCGCCACCACGATGCGCGATGGCGCCTGCGCCCGCAGCGCCTGGATCGCCGCCATCATCGAGGCGCCGGTGGCCAGGCCGTCGTCGATCAGGATCACCACCTGATCCTTGAGCTGCACCGCCGGCCGCTTGCCCCGATAGACCTGCTCGCGGCGCAATAGCTCGCGGCTTTCCCGTTCGACCACGGCGTCGAATGCAGCCTTGGCAATCGGATGCACCCGCAGCGCTTCTTCATTACGAATCTGGATACCGCCGCTGGCAATCGCGCCCATGGCGTACTCCGGGTGGGACGGCACGCCGAGCTTGCGCACCAGCATCAGGTCCAGGCGAACCTTCAGCGCCGTGGCCACCTCATAAGCCACCGGCACGCCGCCACGGGGCAAGGCCAGAACGATGACGTCGGAACGATTGGCGTAAGGCAGCAACGGTTCAATCAAACGCCGCCCGGCTGCCGGGCGGTCTTGCAGGATGGAATGGGACAAGGGGCTCATTTGAAACCTCCCCAGGCGATTGCGCCTGCGAACTTCAGCCATACCTGCCTTTTGTGGCGAGCGAGCTTGCTCCCGCTGGGCTACGCAGCGCGAGCAAGCTCGCTCCCGCCTATACCAACCGCTCAATCTTCTGATGCTGCCACACCAGTTTGTAATACAGCGTCTGCAACACCAGCATTCCCAGATACGCCACCGGAAACGCCATCCACACCCCTTGCAGCCCGAACTTCGCATCCAGCAGATACGCCGCCGGCAACTGCACACCCACCACGCACACAATGGAAATCGCCACCGGCACCATCACCGTGCCGCTAGCGCGCATGATGCCGCCGATGATCGCCTGGAAACCAAACACCAACAGGCTCCAGAGCATGATGTGCAACAGGTGCTCAGCCATGTTGAGCGTCGCCTCTTCGGTGAGGAACGACGCCAGCAACCAGCTCGACAACAAGTACCCGAGCACCACCAGGCCACCGGTCAAACACACGTTGATCATCAGTCCCGTCTTCAAAATCGGCCCGATACGCTCAATGCGCCCCGCCCCAATCGCCTGCGCTCCAAGGATCGACGCTGTGATCGCAATCGACAGCGCCGGGAACTGCACGTAATTGACGATCTGCGTCACCGCGCCATACGCCGCCGTCGCCTGGGACCCGTGCTGGTTCACCAGCGCCAGAATCACCAGCTCCGACAGCGACAACACCACCATCTGCAACCCGGTGGGCAAACCGATGCGTAGCACCTTGCCGAGAATCGCCATGTCCAGCTTCATCGCCGCGAAGAACTCACGGTCCGGCGCCAGCGGATGGCCCTTGCCAAGCAAGCGCCACGCCAGCAGCCCCATCGCCACCAGGTTACCCACCAGCCCGGCAATCGCCGCACTCTGAATCCCCATCGGCGCAAAACCCAACCACCCGCGAATCAACGCCGGCGTCAGCGCCAGCCCGACACAGGTGGACACCACCAGCGCCAGCAACGGCGACAAGGTATCGCTCACCCCGCGCAGCAACTGGGTGAACAACACAAACACCAACAGCGACGGCATGATCCACAACATCACATGGGCATACGCCACCGCATCGTCCAGCACATCGGCCGGCGTCCCCAACCCCACCAACGCCGACCGCGCAAATACACTCCCCACCACCGCCGCCACCAACCCGATCAACACCCCCAGCAACAAGGTCGCCCCGGCAATCGCCTTCACCAGATGCGTCTCCCGCGCCCCCCACGCCTGCCCGATCAACACCCCCGCACCCGCACCGAGGCCGATCACCAGGGCGATGAAGAAAAACACGATGGGGAACATGCCCGACACCGCCGCCAGGGCCTGGGTGCCGAGCATCTGGCCGATGTAGATGCTGTTGACCGTGCCGGACATGGATTGCAGGAAGTTCGACAGGACCATCGGGGCGAGGAAAAACAGGTAGGTTTTCCAGAGGGGGCGTTGGGGGTTCGGGGTTTGCATTCGGGAAGGTCCATTTCGACGGCGAGAGCAATGAGTAAGGATAGCGTGGGTGGCTGAATCCAAGGGGCCGTGAACATCTCAGGTCTGTGTTTATATTTCCAGCGACCTGAGGTGAAAGGTCTGAAGTTTCATCGTCGCGGGTCCTACATAAAGCTCGGAATGTCTCACCTTCCCGCGCTGATCTTATACGGCTTATAGTCGGCGCCGTCGCCCAGATGGCGATTCGGGTTTGGCGACCTGACAACAGAGAATGACCGACTGACGGCCTTGAGCCCATCTAAAAGAGATCATTCAAAATGAATCGATATATGCCTCTCACCGGAATCGACCTGGTTCCGGCTTCCCTGCTCATCGACACCCAAGCGCCACTCGACGTCCTGCAAGCCATGGCGGATTACCGTATCCGTACGGTCACGCAGGTGCTGGAAAACATTGCCTACCGATCTGAACTCGGTTGCGACACTGTAGTGCTGGAGGACTTTGCCAAGCTGCTGGTCATTCCGTTGCGCGATGGGTGTGATTTGATGGATGTGATTGGGCGGCGGTTGCGGGCGCAGGCGGCGGAGTAAAGAAAAACGGGTGCTCTCGCGCCCGTTTTATTGCTACTCCAGAAAGAGGTTGCTCCTCAGCTTGATTCGAGGCTGCGAAAAACCGATCAGGCGAAGATACTCAATATGCCCGTAACAAAGAGAAGAGCCGCTGCGGCAGCGGCTCAACCTGGGAAGCCTTCGATGATTTAAACGACTGGACAAGGGAACTGGACGGCCACGAAATGATGGCTACGGTCACCGCTCTCTGGCACCTGCGCTCAGGTACTTGGTGCTGTCAGTCAAAGGTATATTTGCCTTCGAGCATGAATGCCGGCTCTCTCCAGTTGGGTCCTCTCACTACTATGCACCCATTATTTTTTATAAAACCGGCATCACACATTTTCTTGACAAGGTTCAATAGCCCTATGTTGTTCTCCACATGCGCCCAGTTAGCCCGATTATAAAGGCCATCAAGCCGAGGAAAGGAGATGCCCAATTCATTTTTGGTAAGAAATAGAATTACCTCTTCAGGCTTCTCGTTTAGTACGATGTTTTTTATGACGTTCATCGTTTTATTCCTCCAATTTGCTTGGACTCTCTGTCCGTTTGTTTGTTGTCTGCCTCTATAGCCTCGGGCGTGTAGAGTAATTCAAAATCATCTTTTAGCTTGTAGTCTTCCAGCGTCGCGGCGTGAGTATTGTTCCAAATAACACCGTCGTCATTCGGGTTTACACCGTCAACCACACCTAATGCTCTGAAACGTTCCAGCTCTCTGAGTTCATGAGTATAGAAGCGTTTGTCAGCATCTGTGATTACCAATTCACCCAGCAGAATTTTTTTCAAGCGAAAAATCATAATGGCATTGGCGTCCGAAGGACCAAAGCGTCCAGTATGTAATTTTACCAGGTCAATACCCGCCTGGATCACGGAAGCACTTGTCCAATCGAGATCGAGTATTGGCCCCCCGGCTTTGGCGGGATTGAAAAGTCGACCGCTGTATTTTCCCCTTGTGGTTGCTCCTTCATAAGGACTATTAAACACAACGTAGATTGGCGGTAGACCGCTTTCAATCGGAAAGCAGTAAATGCAATCCCTGAAATCAGGCAATTCGACCGCGGGCAAGGTTTCAGGCTGCACAAGCAATGGCGACAGCGTAACTCCAGTGTAAGTCGGTACTTGTGCAGGTCGGGCGGGCGAAGTTGTCGAGCCGTTTCCCAAGTGAATAATTGGAAAACTGAGGATAATGGGCGGTGTATCGTTTGACGTGAAACTGTAGCTGCTGGTCGTTGGATCGAATGCCAATGCTCGTACTGGCACTTTTTCCGAGACGCTCCCTCCAGCCGGGGTTGCAACGAGTGTGTATTGGTTAAGGTCGCCATAAATCCGATAAGGAAGGTCAATGGTTCCTTCGGCAGCGGCGATTTCATTCAGGTTTGACGGCAGCTTTGGTAAAAAAGTGGTACCGGGTAGTTTGAGAGCTGTTTGAGGAAAGCGTTCGCCGTTAGCAAGAGCAGGTGAATAGAACAAGGCTCCGATCCCAACAGCAGTGGCCCGACTGATTAGTGCTTCCCCCAACCCTGCCAATAACCTAATGCCTCCCTGGATTCGCGCCCCGAAGGTCCAACCGTCGGCGAAATGGATGGCAATGGCACCCGCCACGGTTCCTGCCTCTTCGCCATGACCAATGGGCAACCTGTAGGTGTAGGCGACTTCGCCCCTTGCCAAGGCGCGATGGATTTCAGCGTCTGCAGTTGCGGAAGCGTCCTCCAAAATGCGAACGGCCTCGATAAGGATTCGTTTAACGTAGGCGGCAGTTAGCGACAACAGGAATTCTTCATAAAAACTTAGTCGTACTTCATCATCTCTGTCTGACTCCACATCACTTGCAAAAAACTCGGCAATTGTTTCTCTGTCTAGCGACAATGCGTCCACGCCAATATGCAATATTGCATCGTTCCAACTTCCGTGCATTGTGACCCTTTGCAAAAGCTCAACGATGATCACTTTCTTTTTTAAGGCAGCTTCCAGCGCATTTAACTCTTGGGAGTCAATGCCTGCGGCTATGCGCTTCTCTAGATAATCTCGAATATTCGGTGCACCACCCGAAAAAACATTCGTTATCTGATCGTGCGCCGAAAGAAATATCGCCACTAATTGTTGGTATTCGTTTCTGGTTTTTTTGACGCCCTCAATACTATGCGGCGTAGTAACCGCCGGGACATTCCCATCCCAAAACAAAATACTATCGAAGCTTGAAGGAAAAACTGAGGCTTGCGCAGCTTGAACCGGCAGAGACCCAGACGTTATTGAAGATGAATAATGAGTAACTGGTTTTTGCATATAGCACTCCATGCAACAATATTAATTCCATTAAATAGACAGAACAAAAGTTATGCCGCAACAACGTAGCAATTTCAATACTTCAATATTTACTGTATGCATCGCGCGAAAAATAGCATTAGGCCCAAACAACCTCTGCGGCTTCCAGCAAAATCCTCACAGTTGGCCATTCCGTTACACGATGTGTTGTGACTTGATAGATGTGATTGGGCGGCGGTTACGGGCGCAGGCTTCTGAGTAAAGGAAAACGGGCATCAAAGGTGCCCGTTTTTTTGTCTGACGAGAAAAGTGGTTTACTTGTTCTGAGGCCCGATCCTAGAGAAGCGCGCCAGGTTTTATCTTTTTTCCGTCGGTTTGACGCTTGGATGCCTTATGGAGATGAACCGTACAAAGCAGTTAGTCCGTGGATCAACTCAACACAACAATCCTCTTGAGCTCCTCATCCATGTGCTGGAGGCATCCCTCGAATTGATTTCGCTTCCTGAGAATGACTTCTGCTGGTGTTTTTGGGCTGACAGCGATGAAGCAAAAGCAGAGCTGGAGGGATTGATCAAGTCGCTTAGAGCTGGGGTGCTGCCCGGAAGAACCCACTTTGCTGTACTTTTTGCGCCAACAGGTCCGCTGCAAGAGCTCAGCCTCAGTAGTGGGTGGGCGGAAACCTTTTTGAAAGTCGCCAGTAAATATGACGAAGCAGAGGCACGGTTGTGGTGAGGGAATGATGCCGGCTTGGCGTGTGCCAGAGTCGTAATACCAAGCACTTCCAATGATGGCACCGGGTCGTTTTCAGGCCTTCGGGGCAGGCAACAACTGGCCAGAAACAGCCTGTCATGACCGGCAGAGAACGGCCCAGAGTGTGTAAAAACAATGAGCCAAAATTGAAGTCTGAGCCTCTATGCCAAATCTGAGATTTATCGGCTGTTTGGCAGACCTGGATTTTGCGTAGAAACGCGATTTTCAGTTCTACTTGGGACACCAGTCGCGCTGAAAACCGCTTTTACACACTGTGGGCCAGAAGCGGTCGGTCGCTCAAAACACTTAAAAACCACTGATTGCTAAAGTAATCAGGATCCGAAAATTGCTCACTCGGTCGAAGGGACGGATGCTTTGCTACCCAAGCGGATTAGTTCATTGGAGAAACACAGGCCGACGATGATCAGTGCCGCTCCCGCGTACAGGCTTTCGCGCGGTATTTCGTTGAGCGCCACAAACGCCAGCAGCGCGGCGAACAGTGGCTCGGTCAGCTCCAACGCTTGCACTTGGGATGGCTTGAGATACTCGATGGCCTTGGTGGTGCAGAAGAAGCCCAGGATTGTCGGCAGCGTGGCCAGCGCCAGCAGCGCGGCGATCGCCAGCGGCGACAGCTCGCCCATCGCAAAACCATCGGCCGCAGCCGGCATCAGCAAGTACAGGCTGCCAAAGAACAACAATTGTCGGGTGAAGTGCAGCCCCCCCGACACTCCCATACGCTTCATGGCAACCGAAAAGGCCCCATAGCCGGAGCCGGCCATGGAGGCGAGTGCAGCACCTTGCAGGGTAAAGCCCTGCTGCAGGTCGCCGCCGAAGATCACCGAGATCCCGGCGATAGCCAGTGCAGCACCAACGGTAGCGTTCGCGGTGATGGCATCCTTGAGGAAAATACGCCCCAGAATGATCGAGGAAATTGAGGCACTGGCCATCAGTACCACCACCACACCTGCCGCAGCGTAGTGTCGATAGGCGGACGTTTCGAAATGGAACAGCACAAAGATGCCAAGGAATGCGCAGATAGCCGCCTGAGTCCATTTGGTCGACGCCGCCGGGCGCTTGAGGAAAAACAACAGGATCGAGAGAAGCACGCAACCCAGTACGGTCTTGATGACAGCGACACTGCTAGCGGTGAAACCATTACTCATGAGTATTTTGCTGAGTACACCGATCGTTGCGTTCAGTGCCGCAGCGGAGAGTGCAAATATGACGCCTTTGCTGAAAGTAGATTGCATGGATGACGATCCCTGTCGCTGAAGTGTCGTTCGATAGAATGCCGCCCTGTATCGACGGCGCAAAGTTTGAAGATACGAAGATCTCACCAACCCCAGTATTTATTGTGGCATAAGCACTGGATCGCCCAGTAGGATGCTATTCGCCTTCTTATCGCCGCCAAGGGAGAAGTCAGAGGGTCTGGCCCTTGCCTATGCAATATGAGTTGACGAACGTTGCAGTGTGCTGCAAAGACTGACGTATATCCGGTTTGGCTATTCCATGCCTGTTGGCAAATTGCTCGACCGCCGCTGTATCAAAACGAGTGGTCTGGATAAAGTCCAAGGCTTCGGGTTTTGTATTCAAAAACCACGCGACGGGAGGAATACTCAGTAGCAACTTCAGCAATCGGAGTGAAATGTGATGCTTGGGAGACTTTAAGCCCAAAGGGTGTGCCACCTGTATCAGGAGTTCTCGCAAGTTTGGAGTTTGGTCATCAAGCGCCAGCAGTTCCTGGCCCACCATGGCAGGATCAAAAGCACAAACTGCCACCAGTTCAACCAGGTAATCCACGGTGACCAGTGGCAGCCAGTGCTCGGCGGTACCGGGCACTGCAGTCAGCTTTCCCTGCACAAGGTTGCGTATCAGCTCCACCAGCGGCTGACCGTCAAGGATATGCCCCGTGCGGCTATGACCACAGACAGTCGCAGGGTGGACAACGGTAATCTCCCCGCCCTTGGCGGCCATGACCTCCAGGGTCGCAAAATGCGCCTCCAGCTTGCTTCCCTCGTAACCACCGACATGTCGGTAGACGGCAGGCCAATTCGTCAACTGCGGATGACGAGGATCAATTCCGATGCGTTGCAGATGTTCATGATTTTTCAGCATGTAGCCGCCGATCATCACTAAACGGCTTTTTTGCTCAGCCGCCAACAGCGCCACGCGCTTTGCCCCTTCCACATTCACCGCACGAGAATGCTCCACTGAAAGCCCCCATGCGAAGTGGGCGCCCAGGTGGAATATGACTCTGGCGTGCCTTAGCACTTCTCGGTCAGCAAGACTCAGCCCGAGGTTGTCCCGTTCCAGATCGCCAGCTACGGCAAATACCCGGGTTGCGCACCCTCCCAAATTATCGACTTGCTCGCGCAGTGCAGCTAGTCGCTCTGGGCAACGCATCAACACCCGAATGGTGTGACCTTTTGCACTCAGGCACGCCACCAAATGTTGACCGACGAAGCCGGTACCCCCCGTGACAAAGCACTCCACGCTCATTTCCCTGCTCCTTGTTTAAGGTGAAAAATCAAGCGTAAACTATCGACCCAACTCTATAGTCAAGCGGTGTTTTAATGAAAATCGGCGAACTCGAGGCCCGCAGCGGCGCCAGCCGCCATACGCTCCGTTACTACGAGCAAATCGGCCTGATCTCACCGCTGCGGCAAACTAACAACTATCGCGTTTACACAGTGCAAACTCTGCAGGATCTGGACTTTATCCAGCGCGCGCAAAGCATGGGGTTTTCCCTGGGGGAAATAGGCGAGATTCTGGATGCGCAGCGGAACAAGCTGATCGATTGTGCTGACGGCGCGAAGCTAATTGAAAAGAAGATGGCAGAAATCAAACAGAAAATCGCCAACCTCCAAAGCATTTATCGGTATCTGGATGAAGAGCGTGCAACCCTCGAAGCCAGTGCTGCCAAGCAACTTGAGCTTCAGCAACTGAGCAACTCTTCCAACTGAACTGTCAGCATCTGGGAAACGGAAGCTGCAGCCTGCCTCCAGTTTCAAGCCCATCGCTTACGCATTTTCTATTAGTGGGTTTTCCATTGAGCATGATCAGCACCACCTATCGCTCGGTCCTGCCTCCATTTCAATGTTTCACGCTTCTCTATAAACCGTCATTCCCGCCCCCTGATTTTCTGCGGCAATGACTTGAGGCGAATTGCTACTGATGAGCTATGGTGACTTGGTAAACCACGCTCTGGGCAGATCATCCATGAACACGTACGCCACTCTGTTCTTCGGCATGTTCACCACCCTTTTGGCAATCATCAATCCACTTGAGGCCATTCCGGTATTCTTGGGCCTGCTGCAAGACAAAGACGCCGCCGAGCGGCGCCAGGTGGCACGCAAGGCCTGCCTTTACGCGCTGGCGCTGATGTTTTTCTTTCTGATCTTCGGCAACCTGCTGCTGCGTCTGTTCGAGGTTCCCCTGAGTATGATCCGGGTGGTCGGCGGGGTGATCCTCATGCGTATCGGCTTCGAGCTTTTCGCCCCCTCGCCAAACAGCAGCCTGATTCCAGGCAGTAGCAAGGGTAACCAGGACGTATCCTTCATTCCCATGGCCATGCCGATCATGTTCGGCCCTGGCGCCATTGCCACGGTGATCGGCCTGACCAGTACCATCAAGGATTCCGACCGCGCCATACTGTCCTTCGCGGTAGTAGCATTGGCGATCTTCGCCACCATGTTTACCACCTACCTGTCTCTGGCTTACGCCAATGACATCCTCAAAAAGATTGGTCCGCAAGGCATTGACGCGGCGACACGCATTGTCGGCTTCTTCGTTTCGGCAATGGGCGTGGGCCTGATCTTCCACGGCACGGTGGAGTTTCTCCAGTCGTACGGAGTCCTGCTCAACGGGGTAACAAAGTAGGGCTTTTGATTTTATTTCAGCTGTATGCCGATCCGATCGATATGAGTGAAATACCCCCCCGCCATGAACTCGCACTGCTTAGTTGATAAAGACTGACTTTTTCAAGCAAACCATAGCGTATTAATGAGCTATACCCAATATTCCCCTATGCACTTCTTCCACTATTGGAGGTGTCAATGAAACCCAGTACTGCCCTGCCAGCGCTACTGATCATGGCAAGTCTCTTCGGCTGCAGCAGTTCATCGAACCATTCGATGAACCTTCCTTTGGCGGCTACCCACAATAATCCTGGCCAGATCGCCAGCACCACGTTGACCAGTGTCGGCAATCAAACCAATTTTGACTTCGACATCACAGGCGTTCCAACCGGAACCCTGCTGCCCCCTCGCCTGTACACGTTCATCCATAAAGGTAGCTGCCAACAACCCGGGGCTGTCGCCTTCGCCATGAACGATAAGGTCAATACCAAAAGCACCGCTGGAACCAACGGTTGGACCTTCTACCGAAGCGCGCCCATAGCCATGAAAGACCTGCTTGCCGGCACGTACTCCATCGTCGTACGTACGGCACCCGAGGATGGCAATAGCGATATTTTCTGCGGCGATATTGCGCAAGCAACTCGGTGAAACGGCCACAGTGATTGGTGAGTCGAGAACTTTAGGCTGAATACCATTAGGCATGGGCGGCCCGACTGCGCGATCAAATAATAGTTGTGACATGGCCCTCTAAAAAATCGCAGTTGCCACGTTCAACTTCCGAATCCGCACTAGACTCTGCCGTGGGCCTTAATCCGTGCGTAGTCATGCAAAAAGTAGGAAATGATTCTGTATGCAGTACCTAGGCTAATTACTCGATGGTCAATGCACCAAAGGACAATATTGAGGTGCACTCATCACCCGGTTGCTGACACCATGAAAAAACAAGGAATATTGGTATGGAAAAGTTGTCGGATCGTTTTAGGCTTTCTATCGTGTTTGCTGCACTTTTGTCATTGAATGGGGTTGCCCAAGCCGCCCAGACGGAGAAGACGAACATCCTGTTCATTGTCTCCGATGACACCGGCTACGGCGATCTGGGGCCGTACGGTGGTGGTGTCGGCCGTGGCATGCCAACCCCCAGCATCGACCAACTGGCACAAGAAGGTACGACCTTTTAT
>NZ_LMHY01000019.1 GCF_001429045.1 Pseudomonas sp. Root71
CATCCCGAACTCAGCAGTGAAACGATGCATCGCCGATGGTAGTGTGGGGTTTCCCCATGTGAGAGTAGGTCATCGTCAAGATTAAATTCCGAAACCCCAATTGCGAAAGCAGTTGGGGTTTTGTTTTTGTGCGTGAAAAAGGGCCGAGCCAGCCGAGGTCAATTGTGAAAAAAATCACACAAACCAGGTTCCACGCTTTTGGTATGGTGCAGCTCATTTTTAAGGGACTGAGTTTGCGCCCCGCCCACGGATCGGCATTTTTTTCAAAGAGTTGCTGCACAAGTGCCTGAACCGATACCCATCAAGGACCACGAGAAAGAGACACGGCTGGTCAACAAGAGACTCATGGCCTGCGCCTTGTTCGTTGCCGCCATTACCTGTGCTCTGGTGGTACGCCTGTATGTCCTGCAAGTAGTCGAGTTCGACTATCACTCGACCATCTCCGAAAACAATCGCGTACATGTCCTGCCGATTACACCGCCTCGCGGGTTGATCTACGATCGCAACGGCGTACTCCTCGCGGATAACCGTCCCAGCTACAACCTGACCATCACCCGCGAACGTGCTATCGATGTAAACGAAGAGCTGGACGAGGTGGTCAATCTGCTGCACTTGCCCGCTGAAGATCGCTCACAGTTCGACAAGGCGATGAAGCAGGCACGTCACCCCTTCGTACCCGTGACCTTGTTCTATGAGCTGAGCGAAGAACAGATTGCCGTACTCGCAGTGAACGAGTTCCGCCTGCCGGGCCTCGATGTCGAGCCGCAGTTCGTTCGGCACTATCCATTGGGCGAGCACTTCGCTCATTCGGTCGGCTACGTCGGACGTATCAACGAGAAAGAGTCAAAGGCGCTGGATACGGTCGAGTACCGAGGCACCCAATCCATCGGCAAGACCGGGATCGAAAAATTCTACGAGTCACAGTTGCACGGCCATGTCGGTTACGAGGAAGTCGAAACCAATGCCCAGGGCCGCGTGCTGCGAGTGCTCAAGCACACTGACCCGGTGCCCGGCGAAGACATTGTCCTGAGCCTTGACGTCAAGCTTCAGGAAGCCACCGAGCACGCCTTGGGGGATCGCCGTGGTTCGGTGGTCGCGCTGGATCCGTCGACCGGTGAAGTGCTGGCCATGGTCAGCAACCCGAGTTTCGATCCAAACCTGTTCGTCACCGGTATCAGCTCCAAAGAGTACTCCGCGCTACGGGACTCCATCGACCGACCGCTGTTCAACCGTGTGTTGCGCGGTCTCTATGCGCCGGGTTCGACCATCAAGCCGGAAGTGGCAATCGCCGGCCTCGATACCGGTGTCGTCACGCCACAGACCCGTGTGTTCGACCCCGGTTATTACCAACTGCCGGATTTTGATCACAAGTACCGCAACTGGAACCACAGCGGCGACGGCTGGGTGGATATGGATGCGGCGATCATGCGCTCCAACGACACCTACTTCTATGACCTGGCACACAAGCTGGGTATCGATCGCCTGCACGACTACATGGCCATGTTCGGGCTGGGTGAGAAAGTCTCCCTGGACATGAATGAAGAATCCCCCGGCCTGATGCCATCCCAAGCCTGGAAGCGCGCCACCCGTCGTCAGGCCTGGTTCCCGGGAGAGACGGTGATTCTCGGTATCGGCCAGGGCTACATGCAGGTCACGCCGCTGCAGTTGGCCCAGGCTACGGCGCTGATTGCCAACAAAGGCGTATGGAATCGCCCGCACCTGGCCAAAACCGTGGACGGTGTCGCGCCGGTGGATGAGCATCCGATGCCGAACATTCTGCTCAAGGATCCTCGCGATTGGGAGCAGGTAAACCACGGCATGCAGATGGTGATGCATGACGCCCGCGGGATTGCCCGGGCGGCAGCGGCGGGCGCGCAGTACCGTATTGCCGGCAAGAGCGGTACCGCACAAATGGTGGCGATCAAGCAGGGCGAACGTTACAACCGGGAGAAAACCCGCGAGCGTAACCGCGACAATGCCTTGTTCGTCGGTTTCGCTCCGGCCGAGCACCCGAAGATCGTGATTTCGGTGATGATCGAAAACGGCGAAGCCGGCGGTCGCGTCGCCGGACCGGTCGTGCGAGAGATCATGGACGCCTGGCTACTCGATCAGGATGGCCACCTCAAGCCGCAGTACGCCGCGCCGAGCAAGGCATCGGGCGATCCTCACGTCTGAACCCCTTATGGCTTCACAGCACAGGCTCACGGATGCTGAGCATGTGCTGGAAGCTTTCGAGGAACACCGTTTCGGCCTGGCTCATCTTCTGTTCGCGATTCCACAACAGCTGGATATCGAAATCCACCACCCCTTCTTCCGGCGGCAAGCGCCAGAGCAGACCTTGCTCGACGTCCCGGCGCACCAGATGGGTGGGCAAGGCGCCGATGCCGTAACCTGCGCAGATCAGGCGGTAAATTTCTTCGAAGCTGGTGGAAGAGGCGACGATCTTGCCGGTGAAGCCTTGCTGGTCGCGGAATAGCGTCAGGGGCGAAAGATTGCCGCCCAATTGATCGCTGGTGAAGCTGACAAAGTTTTCCGCGGCCAGTTGTTCCAGGGCCAGGTTCTCTTGTCCGAACAACCGATGACGCTGGCCACAAAAGTAAGCATAGGTCTCTCGAAACAGTACCCGTTGCTCCAGCCGCGGCTGCGGCAGGCGGCACAGGCCGACGCCGATGGTTGCGGTCTTTTGCAGCAGCGAACTGATGATGTTCGAACTGCCCATCACCTCGACTTCCAACTCGATTTTCGGATGGGTTTCATGGAAATCCGCAAGGAAGTCATCGTAATGCCGCGCCTGCACGCCGCTGACGGTGAGGATGCGGATCTTGCCCACCACATCATCGTGGCGACTCTCCACCACTGTCCCCAGGCGTGAAATATCCCCGTAAATATCCGCCGCAATGCGCAGGACTTCTTCCCCGGTTTCCGTCAGGTCAAAGCGTCGTCCGCTACGGGCAATCAACACGCATTCCAGTTGTTCTTCCAGTCGTTTCAGCGCCTGGCTGACCGCCGACTGGGTGATGTGCAGTCGCGCGGCGGCGCGGCTCATGCTGCCTTCCTGGCCGATGACCAGATAGGTGCGCAGCAGGTTCCAGTCGAGGCGGTCATTGAGAAAGCGCCGGCCGACCCACGGGTTGGAAGTGGAGGGCATAAAACCTCATGTAGTAGCAGTGCTAATAGTAAAGATAAGAATTTGAAAATTGACTAATCCTGGCATGGAAGCGATAAAGCCCACAAGCGCCACAGAGCGCAACCGTCATCAGCCTTAACACCTGCCCAAAAACTATAAGTACACAGGGTCCTTGCATGCACACTACTCCCCAACCGCGCCGAGCCGCGGCCGCTGCCTTCATTGGCACGACCATCGAGTTCTACGACTTCTACATCTACGCCACCGCGGCGGCGCTGGTCCTCGGGCAAGTGTTCTTCCCCAGCAGCGACCCGGTCATGAGTACCCTCGCTGCATTCGGCAGTTTTGCTGTCGGCTTCATTGCCCGGCCCATGGCCGGGATGGTGTTTGGTCATCTGGGTGATCGTCTCGGGCGCAAGAAAATGCTGTTGGTGACCATGGCCCTGATGGGCATCGCCACCGCGGGTATTGGCCTGTTGCCGAGCTATGCCAGCGCCGGCATCTGGGCGCCCGTCGGCCTGATCGTGCTACGTGTCATTCAGGGCATTTCGGTCGGTGGTGAGTGGGGTGGGGCGGTGTTGATGGCCAGCGAGCATGCGCCGGCCAAGCGCAAGACGTTTTATGCCTCGTTCGCGCAACTGGGCAGCCCGGCCGGTTTGTTGCTGGCGCTGATCGCTTTCCGTCTGGTGACGTCCCTTGAGCCTGAGGAGTTCCTCGCCTGGGGTTGGCGCCTGCCGTTCCTCGCCAGCGGCGTGTTGATGATGGTCGGCCTATTGATCCGCTCCGGCGTTCACGAGTCGCCGGAATTCGCCAAGGCCAGGGACAACAACGAGACCGCCAAATACCCGGTGATGGACGTGATCCGCACCTGCTGGCGGCAGATCCTGTTCGCCGCCGCGGCCGTGACCATTGGCTCGGCCGGGTTCTTCTTCACCAACACCTTCATGATTACCTACGTCACCCAATACCAGGGCATCGCCCGTTCAACGATTCTCGATTGCCTGTTTCTGGTAACCGTCATCCAGTTGCTCTCGCAACCGCTCTCGGCGTTGATCGCCGAGCGTATTGGCGAAGATCGTTTTCTCAAATGGGTCGCGCTGCTGTGCATGGTTACGCCATACCCGATGTTCCTGCTGGTAGGCACGCAGAACATTGTGTTCATGACTGCCGGCATTGCCCTCGCGGTGGTGATTCTCTCGGCGCTGTACGCGGTGATCGCCGGCTACATGACCCAGGCCTTCCCGGTGCACCTGCGCTACTCGGGCATTTCCATCGCCTACCAATTGGCTTGCGCCGTGGCCGGTGGCACCACGCCGCTGATCGGCACCCTGCTGGCCAGCAAGTTTTCCGGACAATGGTTGCCGCTGGCGGTGTTCTTCACCTTGCTCTCGGCCCTGTCCCTGATCGGTGTTTGCGGTCTGGCCCGCCTGCGCGCCAACCCGGTCGTCACCCACGCTGCCAAAGAGGTGTATTCGTGAGTAAACCTGCACACATCGACCCGGTTGAATGGCAAGCCCGTTGCGAACTGGCTGCGCTGTATCGACTGGTCGCGCACTTTCGCATGACCGACTTGATCGACACCCACATCACCCTGCGGATACCTGGGCCGGAGCACCACTTCCTGATCAACCGTTACGGGGTGATCTTCGACCGCATGCGCGCCTCTGATCTGGTGCGCATCGATCAGGACGGACGGGTGGTCGACCCGGAGTACGCCGGCCATCGGGTCAACGCCGCCGGCTTCGTCATTCACTCGGCGATCCACATGGCGCGCCCGGACCTGAACTGTGTGATCCACACCCACACGGCAGCGGGCATGGCGGTCGCGGCGCAGAAACAGGGCTTGCTGCCGATCAGTCAGCATGCGCTGAAGTTCTACGGCAAGCTGGCCTATCACACCTACGAGGGCATCGCGCTGTCGCTGGATGAGCGCGAGCGCTTGATCGCCGACCTCGGTCCGCACCGGGCAATGATCCTGCGCAACCACGGTTTGTTGGTGGGTGGTTCGGGCGTGGCCCAGGCCTTCCAGGAAATCCACTTCCTGGAGCGGGCCTGTCAGGCCCAGGTGCAGGCGCTGGCCGGTGGTTCCGCCTTGCATTACCCGTCGCCGCAAGTGTGCGCGCACACCGCCGAACAGTTTGACCGTGATGAGCAGGACAACATCATCGACCTGGCCTGGGAGGCCGCCCTGACGTTGATCGAATCCCAGCGCGAGTCTTATTTGTCATGAACGCCGTCATCAATACCGTGGTTCTGCTGTCCCGCGACACCTTGCTGCTCAAGCAATTGCAGACAGCGTTTGCCCGCAGTGCGCCGCAGCTCACCGCCGTGCTGGCCGATGATCCACGGGCCGCGGATGCGCAGATGGCGGCGTGCTGGTTTCCCTTGCCGGGCAGTCTCGGCGCATTGCCGAACCTGCAGGTGATCCACTCGGTGGCTGCCGGTATCGATCACCTCGATCACGATCCGTCATGCCCGGACCTGCCGATTTGCCGCGTGGTTGATCCGGGCCATCGCCAAGGCATGACCGAGTACGTGCGCTGGGCGGTGATCCACTATCACCGCGGTTTCGACCAGGTGTTGGCGCAACAGCGGGAGCAACGCTGGGAGCGGCCGCTGCAACGGGCGGCGGGGCAGTTCAAGGTCGGTGTGATGGGGCTCGGATCGCTGGGCAGCGCGATTGCTCTGGACCTGGTCGCAGCCGGTTACGACGTGCGCGGCTGGGCACGACGCAGCAAGGATTTGCCGGGTGTGCGCACGTTCGCCGGGGCTGATGCGTTGCATCCGTTTCTCGATGGCGTCGAGTTGCTGATCAACCTGCTCCCGCTGACCAGCGAAACCCGCGGCATCCTTGGGCGAGCCACTTTCGAACAACTCGCCAACGGCGCGGCACTGGTCAACAGTGGGCGCGGCGGTCATTTGAACATCGACGATCTCGAACAGGCACTGGCGAGCGGGCAATTGCGTGGCGCCTTGCTGGATGTCTTCGAACAGGAACCGCTGCCGATCGATCACCGGCTCTGGACAATGCCCGGTGTCACCATCACCCCGCACATGGCCTCGGCGGCATCCCATGACTGTATTGCCGAGCAAGTAGCGGAGAACTTTCGTCGATTGAAGTCTGGCAAACCGTTACTGAACTGTGCCGACCGATTGTTGGGTTACTGAACCCAGCGTTATCCAACCAATAAAAATGGTTCTTCACGCAATTCCGGGGAACACCGATACCTGTAGGAGACGGCTTGCTGGCGATGGCGGCCTCCTGGCTGGAGTATTTTATTGGTGGTGTACATAT
>NZ_LMHY01000020.1 GCF_001429045.1 Pseudomonas sp. Root71
GCGCCGTGGTCTCCTGGATCAGCCTYCCGAGCARGTCGTAGGAGAAYTCCAGCGTTTCTTCGCTGACRCCMAKTTGCTTGCCCTGCGCGGTCGGCAGGCGCTGGATCGACAGCAAGCGATCAGCGTCGTCGTACACATAATCCTGACGGGCATCGGCATTGAGTTTGGCCAGCAGCCGACCAATGCTATCGCGCTCGAATTCGGTACGACGCTGTGGTCGTTCACCGCGTTCGCCGTAGCCGGTTTCATCGACCTGGGTCAGATGCCCGCCGAGGTTGTAGTTGAAGCGCCGGGTCAGGTTGTCGATGCGTTTTTCTTCGATCAACCGGTCGCACGCATCGTAGGCGAACTGGTACGYCGCGTKGTTTTCGTTGATCAGCGCGGTGAGGCGAATCGCCGGGTCGTACTCGTAGCGGATGCGCTGGCCCTTGGCGTCCTGGCGGCTGCTCGGCAATCCACGGGCGGTGCGCAGCAGGCGCGTGGTCTGGCCTTTGCCGTCGGTGTGCGTCAGCACCTGGCCGAGGGCGTTGTAGGTGAAGGACTCGGCGCTGCCGTCCGGATGATTGATGCGCAGCACTTCGCCGTCAGGCTTGCGTTCCAGCGTGGTGGTCTGACCCAGCGCATCAGTAACGGCGACCAGATGCTGNGCTGCCGTCCGGATGATTGATGCGCAGCACTTCGCCGTCAGGCTTGCGTTCCAGCGTGGTGGTCTGACCCAGCGCATCAGTAACGGCGACCAGATGCTGGCGCTCGTCGAAGCGGTAGGTGGTGTTTTTACCCGAGCAATCCTGGAAGCGTTCGACCTGGGCCAGGGTATTCCACCACAGGTATGTGTGACTTGCGCCGGACGTCGATTATTACTATAGAGAAAGTGACTGAGACAAAGTTGGCAGCCACTTACTTCGATGAGTTTTTAAAGAACGAACGACAAATGGCGTTAGTGACCGCATCAAGAAGAGAAACAGCGTCGAAAAAACATCAAGCACTCAAGGTCTGACAACCAAAAAACCATTAACTTCCCTCTGTGCGAAATCCATTTTTTCAAGCAGCGGGTTCTCATAATCACTATATATCGCTAAATACTCCCTAGGCGAAAACCTGATTAAATTATCGGTTAAATTACCTCCAAGCAAGAGCATTACTACCCTTTCGTAATTTTCGATAATAGAGCGTAGATCTGTCCCTCCGCGCACTGCCTGAGCTTGTTTTAACTCATTTGATATTTCTCGCAACAAACCTATCAGATCAGTCTCTTTCATCTAGCCCCCTTTATATAGCGCTATCCTGAGGCGTTTTCAAAATTTATGACCTACCCATTGCAATGCGGTAAATGAGTGGAGAGTGAAGAGAGCAACTAAGACAAAGGCTTGTAGCCACTCACAAAACTAGATTTTAAAGAACTTATTTAACTCTACAGATTACACCCAACTCCGCTTACACCATTAGAACGCTTTGAAAGCTCGCTCAGCGCATGTGAAAAAAACCACTGATTCCATTTCAGCAGCTCATACTACAAAGGTGAACGCTTCCACTTATCGTCATAACCCAAACTTTCTTTCTTCTTAATTTTCCACTCACCAGCTTTACAAACCATGACTATCCGCGATGTAACCTCTACCCCAACAGTTTGTTGTATCTGAAAAACGACTTCATCGCCACTCATAGAAATGACCTCTACAACGTCAGACTGCGGATCGTACGTGGGCGGATTAACACAACCCAAGTCTATCAAACGACCAAAATTACTTTTATTTTTAAAAGCAAATTTATTTAGTATACTTTCCAGCCTACTCCCAAAAGAAACTTTTACTTCAGGACCATCCCCTTCTCCGGCTAAATTCTCTTTTCGAATCTTGAAAAACTCTGCTTCCCAAGAATTCATTTCGGCCAAAAAATTGTTTACACGCTCTAACGCACGCAATGAAATTTCTTTATCAGCCATATCAGCTCCAAAATATCTCTTTGAATATTTTACTGGCAACTCGTCGACTTAGCTGAAACGGCGCATTGAATCACCAGATATCTAATGACCGTCCTTATTGAAGAGCGAAATACACCTCGACAAAATTTGAAAGACCCCCACTAAAAATTAAATAACAACTATTTTATCCTTAACCAAACCAACAGGCCAACGACCAGAATAATATAATTTTATTATCGCCAACCATCGATCACCAAGCCCATAATAACTTTCAGACACATATTGCCTAAAGGCAAAACACACCGCGTTTCTTGCCGCAAGGTTAAAATCATGCGGCGTGCAAATGAACTTGTTCTTATCAATAGTTTTAGCAACCGCCATTACTGCCTTATTCACTTTCATTCGCATAGCGACTAGATCTGAAGGCGGCTTAGGAATATCATAAAACGGATCGGGTTGAGCTGGGGATGTGGGCAGCCACTCAACACCCTCATAGCATCCATCAAACTCAGACTCAGACGGCTCTAAAAAAACCTTCCGAACGCTTTCTATATATAAAAAATCATTATCTTTAGACCCAACACTCCCCATACTTGAGAAAAACTCAAACCCTTCTATTTTTTTACACTCTTCATCAATATCAATCATATTACAATCTCAGATCAGTTATTGTGCCAGGCGGCAGATCCTTCCCCCCTATTCCACCGCAGCATAATGATATTAAAAGAGCGCATCCATCAACTCTGTCACGGCCTTTCAAAATAGCCAAAGCGTTTATTGGCACAAGACGAACAGACTCAGGACATTTCACCCCACGGATCAAAAACAAACTCACTATCTATTGGTTTAAAACTCAAACCAGCCAACTTTTTCTCTGCCTCAACCTTAAACTCCTCGCTACAGACCCACTTCATAATTTCGATACAAACAAAAAAACTCTCACAAACTCCACTTTTTGCAGAGAACTGCCTTATCCAGCTATAAACTGGCACAGCAGGATGATACCGATTAAATACTGGCTCACTAGTATTTAAATCCTTTTCCAAAGAAAATTTAGACCCAGCCTGATCCAGTAACCCTACAGCATCCAGAGGGATAAAAATAAAATACTCACCACTGATCACTCCACTTGCAAGCTTTAGTTCAACCGGCACTGATCGATACCTAACATTTAAACTATCGCAGACTTCAAGAAAGCGTGCTGACACTAGATTGTGCGGAGACCCTAAAAAATCCACATCAAGCGTTTTTATTGTTCGATCCAACACTTTAAATTTATAAACCCTCTCCACAACAACACTTTCTACTCCAGGATCAAACTCATCCCACTCCCACTCATCACAATTGAACTCACCTGAGATAAATTCAGGCTGACCGCATGACGCTCCACAAAAATCAACCAAATAAAAAATTTCTGCACTCATAATAGTCGCGCTGTAATTTTGTCTACAGCGTATTTTCCGCTTTCCAACCTTTCACGTGCCATTCGCTGCACCCTACCCACCCCCAAAAGCCCCCCTACCGTCATACCAGATAACCTACACGTTACTCGCCATCCGCAACATTAAAGATCTTTAATAGACTGCCTGACAGAGTCACAAAAAAAATCTTCAAAACTTTTGGAAATGACATTTTTCTCGCCATCTCTTTTAAATGAAAGCTCCGTCTCCACCACTACAGGCTCTCCTGCCTCTCCAATGCTAGAAGTATCAATTGAATATATAGGGCCATATCCTGAAGACTTAATGACGATCATTCCATTATCGGCATCACCAAGAGATCGTGCGTTTTTTGTAGCAAATATAACGCTAGGGATTGCGGTAGCGGCCAACCCGCTCTTAGTAACCCCATAGTACGTCTCACCGGCAAATGACAAAGCACCAAACCTCTTAAGAAACAACTTGTACGAATCCGGAAAACCAACCCCCAATTCTTTTTCAAACTCAGCTATCAGGGAGTCGCTAGCGCCACCTGCATATGCAGGATCTTCACCAGATGCATTAATCTCAGCCTCAATCAAATCAATATAGCTCATACTTCAGACTCCGAAATCCAATGATCTTTCCTTCCAGTAACTTTTCTTCCATGTATTAAACGGCCCACGATTCATACTCTTGGGTGCGCTATTATAAAGCCGTCTAATACCATCCGACCCAACCCAACTTTTATCCCACTGATTAGAGTACATATGCAGCACTCGATCATTTTTTGAGTGAAAACTGCTGAGGATTTCTGCCATTGAGCCAGGTTCGTCTTGGGTAAGGTGGTGGAGATTCACTTCGCTCCCGTCTTTTCCTATTGGCGCATCCCCTTTGCTCATCCTTTGAACGTTTGTCCTTCCCAAATCATCAACGTAGTTGGGATCAAAAATATCATTTCTTTGGTACACCTTTCGACCGGCTACGTTTTTAGCAGCCCAGCAGCTCCACCCCAGTGGATCGGTCCAACTTCCTGTGTTTGGAGCATAGCGATACAGGTTAAACCCGCCAGATACAGGTACAAACTGCTCTGCCCCGGACTTTCCTCACGCAACATCCGCAAGCCTTGCCACAAAAAGTGCTTCTGCTCGGCTTTACCGTTGACCTCTGAAACCTTGCCAACCCGTCGCCCCAAACTGTCATACCGATACGATCCGGTACTTTCCATCTTGCCGTTAACCAACGTCTCCGCCCGCACCAACCGATTTTCACAGTCATACCCAAACGTCTGCAGCGTGCCCATCCCGCTGCGTTTTTCAATCAGGTTGCCCCACGCATCGTAGGCATACTCCTGATCCCGCCAGCGTTTAAGACGGTTGTCTTTGACGTGATCAA
>NZ_LMHY01000021.1 GCF_001429045.1 Pseudomonas sp. Root71
AGCAACCCGTGTTTCACCGGTCTGGGTTTCGAGAGGAACACCAATGTGCACGTCAAATCTCCTGCGTGATCTTATAGAGTAAACCCATGCACTACGGATGGTGCGGCTGGGGGCGGCCGATCAGCACGATCCCGCCAAATCAGGGCGGGGCGCGGCATTTTGCAGGCGAACTTTGTGCCCTTCAAGGGATTATGACGGGTGACGGAAAATTAACTACAAGTCACCCCGTGACCGAATGTCGCAACCAGCCGGCTCAATCCCTTGTAGACCGTGCTTTTCAAGGATTCTGGCCGAAATTGAAGAATTTACACATCGGCCGTATGAATGATGCGGCATTGCCTTGAAATAGTGGCGCAAAGCCGCGTCATCAGGCGCTTGTGGGACGTTTGTACGACTTGTCGATACAGTTTGCTGTCATGCGACAAATACGTATATCTGTAGGGCTTTCATTTAGCTGACTACGGGGTCAAGTAACATTGTAGAGCCTTTATCCCTCTAGGCTGTAGCTGTGCGCCTGATTTACCAGCCAGTCACGAAATGCCCTCAACGACGCGGATTCGACCTTTCGCTCAGGAATCATCAGGTAGTAAGCCTTGATGCTGGACAGTGCCTGGGGGTTGGCGATCACCAGACGTTTCTCTTTCAACTCCCTTTGAATCAGGAACGGTGGGATCAGGGCAATGCCCATGTCGTGCATGGCTGCCTGGGCGAGCATGGAGAATAGCTCGTAGCGGGGGCCCGTCATGTCTCGCGGGACATTCAGGTGTTGGGAGTCGAACCATTGGCGCCAGGCATAGGGGCGGGTGGTTTGTTGCAGGAGAGGTAGGTCGGCGATTTCGCCGGGCGTCAGACAGGTCTTGTTTCCGAGCAGGTTGGGGCTGCAAACGGGCATCGGATTTTCACCCATCAACCTGTGGGATTCTGTACCCGACCAATCCGCATCACCGAAGTAGATGGCAGCATCAAAATCCGTGTCGGCGAACAGGAACGGCCGCGTGCGGTTGGTCAGGTTGACCGTCACTTCCGGGTGTTTCTGCTGGAAGTCCTTGAGGCGCGGCAGCAGCCATTGGGTGCCGAAAGTCGGAACTACGGCCAGCTCGATCACGTTGGTGCCCTGCTGGCCCATCACTGACAAGGTGTCGCGCTCAACGGCATCGAGCTGAGTGGCCACCCGACGGCTGTAGGAGAGTCCGGCTTCCGTCAGCTTGACCCCGCGCCGCGAACGTCGGAACAGTTCCACACTGAGGAACTCTTCAAGGCTGGCGATCTGTCGGCAAATCGCTCCTTGGGTCAGCGAAAGTTCCTGGGCGGCCTTGGTGAAGCTCTCGTGGCGTGCGGCAGCCTCGAAGCTGATCAGGGCGGTGGTGCTGGGTATCTTTCTGCGCATGTACGTCAATCTCACTAATACATCGCATAAAGGCTCTTTCGCGACGTTTCGGAGTGAGAAATTAGCACAACAGTATGCAAAATCCTCGTTTGCCGTAGCGCCGATCCGGGCCTAGGATCAGTCCACGTTATTTGACCCGATTCGAGAGGACACACTCATGGGCGGTAAAGCTAGCTTCAACTGGATCGATCCCCTGCTGCTGGATCAACAGCTCACTGAAGAAGAGCGCATGATTCGCGACACGGCTGCGCAATTCGCTCAGCAAAGCCTTGCGCCGCGCATCCTCGAAGCTTTCCGTCATGAGAAGACCGATCCGGCGATCTTCCGCGAAATGGGCGAGGTCGGCCTGTTGGGCGCAACCATCCCCGAGCAGTACGGTGGCAGCGGCCTGAACTATGTCAGCTACGGCCTGATCGCTCGTGAAGTCGAGCGCATCGACTCTGGCTATCGCTCGATGATGAGCGTGCAGTCCTCGCTGGTGATGGTGCCAATCAATGAATTCGGTACCGAAGCGCAGAAGCAGAAGTACCTGCCGAAACTGGCGTCGGGTGAGTGGATCGGCTGCTTCGGCCTGACCGAGCCTAACCACGGTTCCGACCCGGGCGCGATGATCTCACGTGCGCGCAAAGTCGAAGGCGGCTACAGCCTCACCGGCAGCAAGATGTGGATCACCAACAGCCCGATCGCCGATGTGTTCGTGGTCTGGGCCAAGGACGATGCCGGCGACATCCGTGGCTTCGTTCTGGAGAAAGGCTGGAAAGGCCTGAGCGCTCCGGCGATTCACGGCAAAGTGGGCCTGCGGGCTTCGATCACCGGTGAAATCGTGATGGACAACGTGTTCGTGCCGCAAGAGAACATTTTTCCGGATGTCCGTGGCCTGAAAGGTCCTTTCACTTGCCTCAACTCGGCACGTTACGGCATTTCCTGGGGTGCGCTGGGTGCAGCCGAGTTCTGCTGGCACACCGCTCGCCAGTACACCCTGGATCGTCAACAGTTCGGTCGCCCGCTGGCCGCCACTCAGTTGATCCAGAAGAAGCTGGCCGACATGCAGACTGAAATCACCATGGCGCTGCAAGGCTGCCTGCGTCTGGGTCGTATGAAGGACGAAGGGACCGCTGCAGTCGAAATCACCTCGATGATGAAGCGTAACTCTTGCGGCAAGTCCCTGGACATCGCGCGCATGGCTCGCGATATGTTGGGCGGCAATGGCATCTCCGATGAATTCGGTGTCGCGCGTCACCTGGTCAACCTGGAAGTGGTGAACACCTATGAAGGTACGCACGACGTCCATGCGCTGATCCTCGGTCGTGCGCAAACCGGCCTCCAGGCGTTCTATTAAGGAGAACGTCCATGGGCGCGCTATCGCATCTACGGGTACTGGATTTATCGCGGGTGCTGGCCGGGCCTTGGGCCGGGCAGATCCTGGCCGACCTTGGCGCTGAAGTGATCAAGGTCGAGCGTCCGGGTAACGGCGATGACACGCGCGCCTGGGGACCGCCGTTCCTTAAAGACGCTTATGGCGAGAACACCAGCGAGGCCGCCTATTACTTGTCGGCCAATCGCAACAAGCAATCGGTCACCATCGACTTCACTCGCCCTGAAGGGCAGAAGCTGGTGCGTGAGCTGGCGGCCAAGTCGGACATCCTGATCGAGAACTTCAAGGTCGGCGGTCTGGCGGCTTATGGTCTGGACTATGAATCGCTGAAGGCGATCAATCCGGATCTGATCTATTGCTCGATCACCGGGTTCGGCCAGACCGGCCCTTACGCCAAGCGTGCGGGTTATGACTTCATGATCCAGGGGCTGGGCGGCCTCATGAGCCTGACGGGGCGACCTGAAGGCGAAGAAGGTGCGGGGCCGGTGAAGGTTGGCGTGGCGTTGACGGACATCCTGACCGGGCTGTATTCGACTGTTGCGATCCTGGCTGCGCTAGCGCATCGGGATCACGATGGCGGTGGTCAGCATATCGATATGGCATTGCTGGACGTGCAGGTGGCTTGTCTGGCCAACCAGGCAATGAACTACCTGACGACAGGCAATGCGCCTAAACGCTTGGGTAATGCTCATCCGAACATCGTGCCCTATCAGGATTTTCCTACGGCGGATGGCGATTTCATCCTTACCGTCGGGAACGATGGGCAGTTCCGCAAGTTCGCGGAAGTGGCTGGGCAGCCGCAGTGGGCGGACGATCCACGTTTTGCCACCAACAAGCTGCGGGTGGCAAACAGGGCAGCACTGATTCCGCTGATCCGCCAGGCGACGGTGTTCAAGACAACCGCTGAATGGGTGGCACAGCTGGAACAGGCTGGCGTGCCATGCGGGCCTATCAATGACGTGGCGCAGATGTTTGCCGATCCTCAGGTCAAGGCGCGTGGGTTGGCTATCGAGCTGCCTCATGCACTGGCTGGGATGGTGCCGCAGGTGGCGAGCCCGATTCGACTGTCGCAAACGCCGGTGGAGTACCGTTTTGCGCCTCCTCTGCTGGGTGAGCACACGCTGGAAGTTTTGCAGCGGGTGTTGGGCCTGGATGCCGGGGCGGTGTCGGCATTCAAGGCTTCGGGCGTTCTCTGATAGGTCTCTTCTATATAGAGGGGTGTTTCGGCTCCTCTATATAGGCTCCCTTTGGGACGTTTTGCTGCTTATTGATAGAAAACCTAAATCAGTGCTTGACGGCAGATTCCAGATCTCTATAATTCGCCCCACTTCCGGCGCAGTCGAAACGGAAAACTCCTTGGCAAACAATGAGTTACGCAGTTTTCGACAGCAGGTTGCTTCAGTTCATCGAAGCCGAAAG
>NZ_LMHY01000022.1 GCF_001429045.1 Pseudomonas sp. Root71
TGGGTGCTGAGGGTGTGCAGGCCGAAACCCATGTTGGCCGACGGATCGATCGGCAGGGCGTTGTAGTGACGCATCAGCACCGCTTGGCCGTACCGCACCATCAGCAGTTTTGGCGGGAAGGTGCCGTCGAAGGTCCAGAGCGCCTTGTGGTTCTGGATCGGCATGTTGGGGTGAAAGCGGGTGTCGATGCCTTTGGTGGTGCCCACGATGATCGGATTGTCCGAGGTCTGGTTGTACAACCCGCCAGGCCCGAACTCACCGACGGCGTAGTTGTGCAATTGCCGGCGGTCGCGCATGCCGCCGTTGAGCTTGGCGCCCGCTTGAGCGGTCTTGAAGGCGACCTGCGGGTAAAACTCGTTCCAGCGCTGGTGCGACCAGCCTTTTCCTGGCGGACGACCTTCGGCCGGCGAGCCGACCGGATGGCGGTTGAGGAAGGCTTCGATCTGCGCTTTCCAGGGGTTGCGGTCCAGCACGTTGGAAAACTGCGACGGAAACGGATACAGCCCCGGCTGGCGCATGAAGGCTTCCAGCGCCGCGGCCGAAGGGCCGCTGCGGGCGATGTTGTTCGGGTCCTGGGTGGGCGCCGGGCCGACGATCGGGACCGGGAAGGTCAGGGTGGGCGGCGGCAGTGTCGGGTCGAGTTTTTCCGTGCCGAACTCTTCGAACAGCAGCAGTTGCTGAGTGTACGGCTGGGCCCCGAACAATGGGCTGGGCTTGCCATTGGTGGGGATTTTGAAGGATGTCTGCAGGNCCGAACTCTTCGAACAGCAGCAGTTGCTGAGTGTACGGCTGGGCCCCGAACAATGGGCTGGGCTTGCCATTGGTGGGGATTTTGAAGGATGTCTGCAGGTTTGGCGGCAGCACGTTGTCGACCGTTGGCGTGGTGCGGGTACCAAAAACGCCATTGGGCAGGGCGAAGGCGCCCGTGTTGGCGGGTGGCATGGCCTCTATGGCTTCCAGCGCCGCCTTGGGGTCGGCCGGGGGATTGGTAAACGCCGAGGGGTCCGTCGGTGGTGGCGGGCCGAAATCATCCAGCGGGACGGCGTTGACGGTGGTCATGGCCAGGAACATCGCACAGGGCAGGCTTGACCTGCGCAGCAAGGCGATGGAGCTGCGTGGTGGTGTCGTGCTTTTCATTGTTCACCCCTCGCGTGATGCCCCGTCGTCTCAATAGCCGGGACGACAGCTGTTGCGGGTACCAGAAGGGTGCGCAACTAATGAGCCACTAGCCTGGGGCGAAGAAAAAATTCAATCCGATTAACAGGCTGTTTCTGAGTGGTTCAAGCCAGAGAAGGGGGGAGTGGGGGATATTCCTCAGGTTTGGTGGCAAGCGCCTGGCTGGGTGGGTGTAGTGCCCCATTGATGGAGAGAGTAACGGCCCGGTTTCACCGACCGCTTTTTTGTCAGGGGCTGCTGATCTGAGGCGATATGGATTCAACCGGTCGATGCAACACACTGGATTGCGTGCAGGCACGCGTGTTGCAGATCGGCAGTACGACCCGGTAATAGTCGGGTCGAAGATTTCAGGGCGGGGCGCTATTGGTCGAAAAAATGCGGAAACGATCAGGGGAGTGACGGCCGGGAAAGCCAAACCCCGAAAACGACAAAGCCCTGAATAATCAGGGCTTTGTCGTATGAAGATGGCGGAGGCGATGGGATTCGAACTCATGGACCTGTTACAGTCGACGGTTTTCAAGTCCGATATGCAAGTCCCTTTATTCTGCGGCGTGCAGCTCATTTTCGTTCTAATACGAATTTTTTTTGCCACCTCTACAGGCCGCATTCTACAAGGGGGGGTATTAGGGTTTTGTAACACTTTTTTGGCTATTTTGAGGGCTTAGCAATGGCGCCGACACGACGGTAAACTCGCTCGGTAATGTCGCCTTTGGTATGTCCTAGCAGCAAGCTGGCTTCACCAATATCCGTGATCTCTGATGCCGCTTTAGGACGGATGTCTCGGAATTGAAACTCTGTAATCCGGCTGGCCAAGGACGTATCACTATTATCAAGTGCCGCCTGCTTCGCCTTCTCTCTTGCCTCATCCCATCGTTTACGCAGCATCGTAGCCGTCATCCGTTTTCCTCTTTGACTAACTATCAGATAGCTCGACAGATGCTGCGCATTACGCTTGGCGATCTGGGCGATCAGCAAGCCCAGGCTGTTTGCAGAGCCGTCAGTGGTCGTCTGTATTCGAAGTTTTTTGCTGGTTTTGTTTTGCTGAACCATCAGGAATCCTCCCTCGATGTCATCCTTGCGCATTACTAGTACGTCCGCTGGCCGTTGACCGGTCAGGTAAGCCAAGTCCATGGCATCTTTCAGCTCTTGACCTGCCTTCAGGTACACGGCATTCCAGACCGCATCGTTTGCGTAGTAATCGCGTGGGGTTTCCTTGTTTTTACGGACTCCTTGGCACGGGTTTTCCTTTGAAGTTAGACCCCATTCTCGTGCCATGTTGAATACGTGGGAGAGGGTGGCGATTTCGCGATTTGCCCGTACTTTTGCCGAGCGTGCATCCCTGTAACCGGCAATTGCTGCAGGTGTTATGGCATCGATAGGTGCACTGTCGAACATTGGTCGTAGTTGTTTGATCTCTGAGAGGTTGTCCTTCTGGGTGCGTGCTGCTTTTTTGGGGACAATATCGCGAATGTACCTATCGAAGATGCCCTTCATGGTTCGCAGATCGAGAGGCGCCTCCTTGGCTTCGAGTTCAGCCCATTTGATCCTGGCCTTGTCTAGGTCTTTGCCTAGCGGTATCGCCTTTCCCGAAATATCCAAGTAGTAGTAAGCAATCCAGGTTTTTCCGCTTTTTCGGGGGCGTGTCCACTGATACATCCTTGGTGGCAAGTTGCGTGTTTCGGCATTGCGGGGACGCATATCAGTTCACTCGTGAGAAGTCTGGCGTCCATGCTGGCGCCGAGGGAGTGGAGGGCGGGTTGAGAGCGGTAGGTGACGCCATTCCCAATTTCATTCGGACATAGTGCCGACCAACCAACGGGCGCTTGCCTCGGCTTTCGATGAAGACCCATTGGTGGTCGATCAACCAGCGTCGCTGGGAAGCCCTGGCCTTGTAGCCGGTGATAATCGCCAGTTCTTCGTCCGAAAGAATTTCGGATTCCATATTGATACTCCATGCCACGCGGAGCGACAGAAGGGGGGGGGGTTGGAGGACTCTGATTACTGCGAAGTCTGCAATCTAGATTGCGGTTTGTGTCTCGGACATATCGGCGGGGTGGTGCGCATCATCGGTAAGCGGATACGCTTCCGTAAATGATGGGAATAGTGGCGCATAGCCGGTATATTGGACTTTTGAGTTTTCGTCAGGTGATGGAAGATATGACTGATTCGGGGATGATGCGGGTTTACCATTTCTGCGATGAAGTTTACGGACTGCAGAACATCGAAAAATCTAGATTGAAGGTTGCAACGATAATGGATCTTAATGATCCATTCGAAATGGTTTGCTACTCATCTCCCGATAAAGAAGTTCGCAAGAAGTTAAATGAGTTTAAAACAGCAATTGCAACCAAATTTGGAATGTTATGTTTTAGTCAGTCTTTTCGAAGTCCCGTTCAGTGGGCTCATTATGCTAATAAGCATAGGGGCCTTTGCTTAGTGTTTGATGTGCCTGATCACAACATGCATTTTGTCGAGTACAAATATGGAAGGATAAATTTTGACGTTGCGCAGTATACTAAACTAGACAAACGTGAGCGATTTGAGATGATGCAGAAGCAGCTCCGCATCAAGCACTCTCAATGGCGATATGAGCGAGAGGTTCGTAGAGTTTTTCTGTTGAGTGAAACAGATCCTGAAAATGATCTGTATTTTAGATCTTTTGATAGCGTCGGTACGCTGAGTCAAGTAATTGTTGGGTGTAACTCGGCCATAACTCCCCAGGACTTAAAGAAAAGCTTGGGTGCACGCAAGGGTATGGTCGAATGTTTTAAAGTTCGCACTGCATTTAAATCCTACACAATAGTAAGAAATAAGGACGACAGTCTCTGGCATTAAGTCAATGAACAGGGCAGTCTGCTCGAATGGATGCTAGCTGGCTGGCGTGATTTGTTGAAATAGGGTATTTGTGTTCGCCCTGGCATGGGGCCGGGTCAAGGAGATTTAAATGGCGGATGCGCCGTGGGATATGCTGTCGGCCATAGGTACGGTGGCAGCTGTTGTCGTTGCCTTGGGGATATCCGGTCAATCAGCTTGGGCAAATCGGAAGGCTGAGAAAGATCGCTCAGAACTGGCTGCTGCGAAGGTACTCAGCCCGCTATCGGTTCTCGAAAGGAAGGCATCATATCTTTTTGCATGGTTTGCATTCAGTGAAGACGCGCACGTTGAGTCAGACGCTAAGGTATTAAAGTTTCTGGAAGAGCTTGAAGTACTTTCCAGTGCAATCTCAATCGAAGATTTGTACCCACTGCTTAAGTTACCAAATCATGCCGCAAAAAGGTCAGCAAGAGCTTTGGGGCTGATCCAAGCTTTTGTAAGTGATGCTCATGCGACGATTTCGCATCCATCTTGGATTGATGTGGGGCTTGCTCACAGAACTGGCGAGTTTAAAAGGTGGTTTGGCATGCTCTCTGAGATTAAAGATCACTTGAATTTGGCGGTAGATGTCTGTGAATCTGCTGCTTCGACCGGCGCGCCGAGACCATCCCCAGAAGAAATGTATGGTGAGCCTCCAAAAGTCTAGACGCAGTTCTCCGTGACCGAATGCGACAGTGGTGAAAAGGGTTGTTGCTGCGATTAGTTTAGAAATGGTGGAATGTCACATCCAAATATCGGGCCTCAAAATGCTTAAGTATATTTACAGATATAAGTACCTGAGTAATGGTAAGGGCTTGAGGAGTCTGCTTAAGAATAGAGACATTAAATTTACTCATCCAAAGGATTTTAACGATCCATTTGATTGTTTTCCTGCTGTCGTACATAAGGATTTTGTTGATCTAAAAACAAAAAATCCCTATGTGTATAAGGCGCTTGGTCTTGATTTGCTAAAAGGTACGCAGCGTATTATGGCGCTTGCTAAGATGCAAAATAGAATGAAAGCAAACATTGAAAGCGGTGAATTTTTGCAAGGCTTGTTGGCAGAGGCCTCCGTTCTATCATTAGCTAAAATGCCTGACAGCGTTCTAATGTGGTCTCACTATGCACAGTATCATCAGGGCGCTGTGGTTGAATTTAAAATCCCCATTAATACACCGCGCTTTTTTAATGGTGAGTATTCTTACGCAGATCTAATACCTTTAGACGTGAGGTATGAAAAGGATCGTCCGATAGTGGTGATGGATGGCTCGACTACAGATAGAGATTTAATTTTGGATCAACTTTTTCTGACTAAGTCGGAGATTTGGCAATACGAGCAAGAAAGTCGAGTTATAAAAAACGAAGGAGGGCACGGTGTTTTTCCTTTTCAGCAAGAACTTTTGAATAGCGTAATTTTAGGAGCTAGGAATGAAACAACTGACGAAATAAAGAAGCTGGCACAGGCCGCAGGTAATGAATTAGGCAAGACGATTCCTGTTTTTCAGGCAGAATTTTGCAAGAAAACGTACAAGGTTAAAATTCCAAAATTCAAATTCAAAAATGATGAAAGATAATAAAATATGGGTGAGTCAATTCAGGCGGGCACGACTACCTCCTCTCCAGGATCGCGTTTCAACTCTGCCAGGCTACGATCCTGAAACATCCGCGCCACGTTTTCGCTTATCTGCACTTTGTGGCGCGGACTGCCAATCGCCTGATACGACAATGTTGGCCCGAGCGCGTGAGCGTTCAGAATTAGGTTCTGCACCGCCTCATTGATTTCCGTAATCTCGTTCCAGGCCATCAGCTCGTAGAGCTTCTGCCGGGTGCCGAGCCTGACTCGGTGCCGCAATTCCTTCTCGTCGTATTGCAACCGCTTCTCGGCGGCCTTCGTCGATCGCTCCTGTCCAGTCTTGGCCATGGCCTGCCTCTTCGATTCCGTGGGCCGGTAGAACCAGCCATTTTTGACGTCGACGCTGGCGCACCTTGTTGCTGACGCACCTCATGCTGCCCTCTGCTGGTTCCAGACACCCACGACGTCGAATATGCGGGCGGCCTGTTCTTCAGTAAGCGAGATTTCGGCAGGAACGGCTATCCAGCCCGACGCGACCCGTTGATTCGGATTGCTCTCGGCGACTAGTGCTTTGTAGGTTTCCTCGATCACGCCTTCGAGGTGGGCGGCCAGGTAGTTGCCTTGGGGTGCAACCTCTACCGATTTGGTGTAGCGGTGGCCGCGCTGATCTCGACACTGGACGCTGACATAGATCGTCCAGCGATGGGCAAAGTCGCAGACTGCTTCGGCCATGCGTTGTCCTGGAGGGATGCTCTTGTAGTTCTTCCAGTTCATCATCCCTTGGAGTCCGCTGGGGTCGATATGGACCACCGCGACGTGATTGGCATTGAGCAGTGCCCGGCTCGCTCGCTCTCTCCGGCTACGCATGTTGTTGGGCTTTCGCTTTTTCATAGCGCCACCGTAATCTGGCGATTGGCCTTGGCTTCAAACTGGATGGCAAGGTCGTGAGCGGCCTTGTAGTCGTCACGGAAGGCGCGAGTCTTGCCGGTGGTGAGGTCTTTAATCTGATACATGCCGAAGCTTCCGCCGGCGACTTGGTAGCGCACCGGTTTGGCCGGGGCTTGTCGATCAATACGGCTGTAGAACCCGGAGCGGGCGGCCTTTGTTCGTTGCAGCAGTTCACCGACTTCATCGATGCGCTCTTGAAATGATGGATGCATGGTTGATCCCTCGGAGTAGGTTAGGTGTATTCATCAGCACTCCGACCACCTGCTGGTGGCCATTGGGCAGGAAAGGGGCTGATTGATAAAAGGCAGGCGTAAAAAAGCCCGATCGGAACCGGGCCATTGTTTGTGTCAAAAAGACCTGCTTAAGTGATCGCAGGTGTTGCCGTTGCGGGCTTCGACGAACCCGCCTGAATGCGCTGCGTGATTTCCTCTCGATGCACCGGGACATCCTTGGGTGCGCTAGTCCCGATACGTACCTGTTTGCCGCTCACACCCAGCACGGTGATCGTGATGTTGTTGCCTATGTTGATGCTTTCGCCTTCTTTGCGAGTCAAAATCAGCATTGTCCATTTCCTTGCGTGAGTGGGTTTCCCAATGCCGCCTTGCAAGAAGCGGCATCAGTGAATCATCACTGCATTACGCGGATTTCATTACGGGGGAACCACGCACCGTCGAGCTTCACCATGCAGCCAACGAAGGCGGCGTAGCGAGTCTCTCGATCGGTCTGGAAGCCGTAGTAAGAGCAAGTGGCCCGTGAGGCAATACCACTCAGCAACATGCAGGCCACGATCAGTGTCAGCAGGATCAGCAGAACCTTTGTCGCGTACTTCACGCCTCGATACCGTAGTCAGCCAAGCGTAGACCGAAGTGCATGCCTATTTCCTTCAACACCACCAACTCTGCTGGCTCGATCTGGCCGTCAGCCTGGGCAACGGCAAGAATGTTGACGAAGGCTTCCTCCGCGTCGGCCGGAAAGTTTTTGATGTCGGCCAGTTCCCGCTTGATCGCCAATCGTCCTACTTGAAAGTTGGCGTTCAACTGGCCTGTAAAACGATTGATGGTTTCGGTGATCTCGCTGCCGAAGTGCGTCAAATTCGGGTTGGAGCGAATCAACTCATCCAGCTTGGAAACCTCGCTGGCTTCAATTTCACCATCAGCCGCAGCGACCAATAGGCCGCCACCGACAATGGCCTGCATCAAGTCGCGGTTAACGACCTTCTTCATTTCGGCCTGGGCGTTGCCGACTTGTTTTCCGAAGAGTTTTTTCATTCCGAACATGGTGTTTCCTCATTGCAGGGGAGGGGATTTCCCACATAGCCCTGCTGCCAAGGCAATGAAGTGAAATCTGATTGGGCTGTCAGCGGGACTCAGATACGGCGCACTTAGGTGGGAGTCGCCCACGCCTGGTGCGTTAGTCTTTTTGCAGCTGACAGCTTTGAGTCGATTGGGTTGTTAAAGAGCGGCGGGTGGCCCCGTATTGCCGCTACGATTCATTGCGACGAACAAATATTGCCGCCGGGGATATTTAAAGTCAATGCCGCCGGAGATATTTTTTCGATCTATGAAAAAAGCCCGTACTTGACGGGCATGCTTTGGGCTAGATATTTGCGGGGAGATCCCAAGAAATACGCGCGGCGCAGTCATCTTCTCGACGCACTAGTACGTGCTCGGTTTCTGCTATTTCTTCAAGGAGCCGCTTCCAGTCCTCAAGGCATTCATCTGCTCCCTTGTAAATCACTGCCGTTTTTCGTTTTTGGGCAGCGGGGGCGCTGATTACTTTTTGGATGCGGAGTCCAAGAAGTTCAAATGAATTTGACGGCGTTGGTTTGTTTTTTGGCTTTGCCACAGCACTGCTCCTTTTTTGTATGGATACACAGTGAATGGCTTGAACCCTAAGTGCTAAAGATTAACGATTAAAAACAATTATTTAGCAGAGAAAAGCCCGCAATTTGCGGGCTTAAGGAGGGAGGTGTCCAGGGGGATTTAGAGACAGATCGAAGGGCTTAAATTTAGATTCTGCCCAGCACCTTGCTGGGAGCAAGAATTGCCCCTACGTAATGGATTTTCTCGATATCAACCCGAGCTACTGTTAGCCGCTCGCCGTAAGCCGAGTTAATCGACATGAGGCTGACTTCTTCTTCGGTCTCGAAGAGAAGTTCTTTAACCATGCTTTGTCCATCAACGGTGGTGACCATCACATACTCACCCGGAACTAGGCGGTGATTGGGTTCGCAGACAGCGACCCACCCGCTACGGATCGCTGGTGCCATTGAGTCACCCTTGAGCCGGAGTGCGTAGGCGTTCTCATCTCTGGAGTAGGTCTCAACCCAGCCTGCTGCCTGGTCAAGGCTTGTCCAATATCCCTCACTGCCGAGCTGTGCGGTGCCCTCGATATTGATTCTGCGAGGTGAGGAATAGATGGGGGGGCCAGCCTCGACATTGGACTCGAAGCTGGACTGCGCCATTTTCGCAATCTCATCAGCCAGTCGAGGGCTGAATGACTCCACGGGTTTGGATATCAATCCGGCAATTGCGCTAGCGACTTTCGCATTCAGTGCGTTGTAGCCGTTCAGGTACGAACTGACGGAGCCCTGATTTATGCCTAGGGCATCTGCGATCTTTCCCTGAGTTAGGGCGTCACGCCGCGACTTGCCTGTGTTGAAGGCATCCACAGCCGCTTTGAGTGCCAAGCACTCTTCTTTTTCCCAATCTTCGAGTTCGCGTTTTTTCATTCCACGATTATTCCTAGCGGCGATATTTAATCAAATGCCGCCGGGCTTGATTAAATAAATTCCGCCGGAGATACTTGTCGGATGTTTAATAAAGGAGATCGGCGAGATGAGCCGAAAAAGTCTGGATGAGTTTGCTCGTGCACGCGGGCAAACCAACGCAGCAAATCTGCTTGGGATGTCCCAAGGGTCGCTCAACAAAGCTCTGCAGGTTGGCCGTGACATTTTTGTTACTGAGCACGCAGATGGCTCTTTCACCGCTGAAGAGCTCAGACCATTCCCGGTCCAAAGCGCAAAAAGGTCGCGTCGCCGGATGCTGCCCATTTCATGAGCAAACTTTGAGCGCAACGGCGCCGAGAGAAAACTAGAAAATGAAATCGCCAGTACTAGAAACCCGTCGCGCAGTGGTGATCGAGGTTGCAAAAAAATACCCAGGCGGCCAGGTATGCGCTTCAGCTCGCCTCAGTCTCGATCTGAAGCGTTTTAAGAATCAGGTTTATGAGAGCGGCGGTGTGGTTCCTCTTAGCGATGAGGAGGTTTACGTCCTCGAAAGTGAGCAGGGCACCACGCACCTACCGGACTACATCTGCGCGATGTACGGCGGCGTATTTGTTCGCCTGCCTGAGGTCGGCGATCTGGACAATGTAGATATGCACCAGCGCTCGTTACGTACTTCTGTGAAGCGCGGTCGGGTTGATCAGTTTCTTGCCCTGGCGCTGGAGGACGGCGAAATCACAGCAGCGGAAGCCGCAGAGATTCTGGCCCTGCACGCGAAGCACTTGGCTGCCCGGCATGAGGAGGTGACCGCACTGATTGAGTTGCACAAATCGAAACGCTCAGCCCGAACGCCAAGCGGGAAGGGTTGATATGCAGTTCACGATCACGATCAACCAGGTGAAAGCACTGGAGTGGGGGTTGAACTCCCAGCAGGCGCTGCTGTTTTCGTTTGTCTACGAGTGTCCTAGCTGGGCAAGGCCAATCAAGACCGATAACGGGATTTTCTTTGCCTTGAGCAAGGCAAAAATCGTGGAGGAATTGCCCTTGCTAACCGACAAACCAGATACAGCGTACCGACTTCTCAAAGGGCTTGAGACCGCCGGGCTGATCGAGCTATCCCACACGTCCAACATCAGTTTGTTTCGTTTAACCGAAAAGGCCAAAGAGTGGAATCGCAAGTTGGATGGGTCGGAAAAATATCCGACCTCTGAGGCGTGTGAGGGTCGGAAAAAAATCCGATCTACCTCGGAAAAATCTCCGAGCAAGGTCGGAAAAATATCCGAACAGGGTCGGAAAAAAATCCGAGGAGGGTCGGAAAAATTTCCGACAAATCAGGGTACCAGTAATCAGGGTACCAATCAGGTAACCAGTAATCAGGAGAAGCAGGGCGCTAACGCGCCAGGTAAATCGCCAAAGTTCGACCCGCTGACCGCCAAACCGGAAAACGTCAGCGTCGAGGTTTGGGCCGACTGGTGCCAGCACCGCAAGGAAATCCACAAACCCCTCACCGCCAAGAGCTGTGAACAACAGGCCAAGGCCTTGGCGAACCATCCAGCCCCCGATTCCGTTCTGGCCCTTTCGATCAGCAACGGATGGACGGGGATCTTCCCCGACAAAGCAGTCATCCCCGCACCACCTCCGACCAGTCGCCATTCCGGCTTTGACACTCGCGATTACAAGGCCGGTACCAAGGAGAACGCCAATGGCACCTTCCGTCTCTAACTTCGGCGCTCACATGGACCGCAAATTCGGCGTCATCGGCCGTCAGCCAGCGAGCTGCTTCGATCATGGCGAATACGAGGCAGTCATCCTCAAGGGTGGCAACCTGTCTGGCTGTCCCGTCTGCGCGAGCAACAAACGCGACATGCAAGAGCTCGAGCGCAAACGCTGTCAGTTTCGGATAGTTCAGCAATCAAGCGCCCGGATACCGAAGCGTTTCGCGGAAAAGACATTTGCCGATTTCGTCGTGTCGAATCCGGCCCAGCAGATCGCCCTGGATGCGTGTACCGACTACGTCGACAACTTTTCGAGGCATCGCCGGGAAGGTCGCTGCATGTTGCTGCTGGGGAAGGTCGGCACCGGCAAGACCCACCTGGCCATTGCCTCGGCCAATCACCTGATCAATGAATGCATGGTCAAGGCGATCTACCGCACGGTGGGCACGCTCATCGGCGAGATCCGGGCGACGTTCAATGAGCGCTCAGGCGAGTCCGAGGCGCACATTTTGCGTGAGGTGATCGGCGCGGACCTGTTGGTGCTCGATGAAGTCGGGGCGACCAAGCAGAGCGAGTTCGAGCTGGCCACCCTGTTCAGCATCATCAACGGTCGTTACGAGCAATGCCGTTCGACGATCATCGTCAGCAACCTGTCGCCCGCCGAATTGAACGACGCCATTGGTGCGCGCTGTGTCGACCGCATCCGCGAAAACGGCTGCATTGGCGTGGCATTCGAGTGGGAATCTCAACGCGGTAAGGAGGGCTTCTGATGAACGCCGCCAAGCAACAAAACATGCTCGCCGGGCAATCGTCGCTCGCCCGCAAAGTATTTCAAGTCGTGCCAATCCAGGAGCGCTGGAGTGCTCACGATATTTTCAATTCGTTGATGGTTGCCGAAACCACGGGCGCCCAGTTTCCGGCCGTTCGTCGTGGCCTGGGCGAGTTGAAGGACGCTGGTCTCATTCGCGAACCCGTTAACGGACACTTCCAGCGCACCGCCATCACCATCACGCCCCAGAGAGAACAGAGCATGTCGCAAGAAACCAAGCTGGCCATGGTTACCACCAAGAAACCCGAGGGTAGCGCTCTGGATACATTGGCGGTGCTGTCTGGCGAGGTAATCAGCTTTGCCGAGGAGGTCGGTCAGCAGATGAAAAAGCTCGCCGCGCGTATCGAGGAAGTCGCGTTGTCCGTTGAGGCAGAGCGCGAGGTCAATGCTGAAGCACTCGATAAATTCAAGCTCCTGCAATCTCTGCTGAAGGGGGGCTAATGGGCAAGCGCATGGGGATCAGCTCGGAGATGCCTGATTGCCGCCTGGCTATTCCGGATTCGGCAAACTATCGGTTTGCCGTGTTTTGCTGTTCGTACAAGGTGGACTTGGGCAGCACCCCCGATCACGCATTGGCGCTGTTCGTTGACCAGGCAATGGCCGAGCGTTACGGCGCCTGGATGTGGCCCTCGACATTTGAAGTGGTCGACCTGCTTGGCAAAAGGGACGATGACCAATGACTGCTCCCTTGAAAACCCTGACTGTGAAACTGTCTGATGCCGTCATCAAACAGCATGCCATCGACCCGACCATTACCGAGCTGAAGGATCCTCGGCACCCGCTGCGCTTTCGTTACCGTCACGACCGCAGCAAAGGCAGTTGGCACCTGGTGCGTTTCGACAAGGGCGCCAAATGGAAAAAGGCTGCCAACTGGCCCGACGTGCCAGCGCGGGTAATGCTGGACAGCTTGCCGGTAGTGCAGGCTCGGTTGTTGGCCGATCCGTCGGCTGCTGCCACGGTGGATGGTTGGGAGCGGGTCGGGCAGGTGTTGGAGTGGTATGCCGCGCGCCTGAACACCGATAACAGTTTGTCCAAAAGCCGCCGAGGATCGTCGTTGTCGGCGATCCGCTGCCAGTTGTTTCCCGCTCTGGGGGATTTGCCCTTGTGCAAACTCAATGCCGATACCTTGGATCGACACTTGGTCTGGCACATGCAGGCCGAGTACAGCCTGTCCTACGTCAAGTCGGTTTTGGACGTTCTGAAGGTGGTCTTCGGCGCCGCCTTGACGCTGAAAAAGATCACCGCGAATCCACTGCTCGGGGTGTCGTTCAGTCACTTCACCAAGGCCAAAATCAAGCCCAAGGGTGCGCGCTTGCGACACGTCGCCGTGGTGGACCTGCTGGCTGAATGGAGTGAAGCATTCACCACGGAACCGACGGCCGTGACGCTGCTGGTGTTGATGCTGACCCATGCCACGCGAATCACCGAAACCCGTCTGGCCAAGTGGAAAAACATCCACCTGGATGCGGGGGAGTGGTTCATCCCGGCCGATGACACTAAATCCAAGCGCGACCACCTGTTGCCGTTGACCACGCAGGCCGTGGCTTTTCTGGAACGTTACCGTGCGCAACAGCGGGCCCAGGGTTACGACGGGGCGTACCTGTTTCCAGCGACTTCACGTGCGGGGCGCCCGATGTCACGCAGCCAAGCCTTTGCCATTTTTGCCCGATTGGGGGCGGGCGAGTGGACCAGTCACGACCTGCGCAAACTGGCGCCTTCCATCTGGGCCAACCTCGGTGTCGATTCACTGGTGGGAAAACTACTACTCAACCACGCCCTGACCGAACTGGAGCGCACCTACTTTCAGGCGATGGGCGAGGTGGTAAAGCGCAACGCCCTGGAGCGGTGGCACGGCTGGCTCGACGCACAGGGTTTTGATGCATTGCAGGATAAGACAGGAGCAAGACGCGCGAGTAAGCCGGTTGCTCTGGACCCCTCGGGCTGGTTGGCCTGAAGCCGAAAACAGAAATTAATCTTACAAGAGGATTTAAACATGCAGAAAGGGCTGGGGCTTGGCATTAAGAGGGAGCGGATCGAGCTGGAGCCTTGCTCAATCTGCAAGGGCAAAGCGGTAGTAGAAGGGGTGTGTTATGAGCGGATTTGTACTGCTTGCAACGGCTCAGGTTGGGTTGTTCTTGGTAGTAGGTTGGTGCTTTCTTCCGACGAATTAGTTACCCAGCTGAGCTTCAAATTGCAGCAGGCGCAGCGCGAAATTGAAGTGCTCCAGCAGGGCTCATCGATATCTGGCCCGGCCGCGTACTACCAAAAGAACAACCGTCGCGGTGCCGGCGGAACGAACTACACAGGGGATTGAGAACATGATGATTCGAAAGCCGGCAGGCCGACCTTTGGGCGATACCGAATACCTGCTGGAGCAGTGGGGTTGGTGGCGGATGGATGGGGCTGACGTCCCCGTCTACATTTCACCGACTCTGGCTCTAATGCGTCAGGCAATGCCGCAAGTGTCGGCGAGCAAGAGCTATTGCATTACTGATGAGTGGGCCGGAGCTATTGATAGCGCAGTTGCCCGGCTCTCACACCGAGATCGACAAATGGGTGACATTATTTGGCTTTACTACGGTGCTAAATGGCCCATGGTTCGGGTTGGTAAGCACTACGGCATAAGTGAAGGGAAGGCGCGGGAATTGGCGAGAGCAGGCATTGCGTGGATCGATTGTGCTGTCGATGCAATGCGGCAAGCTGCTTAATCTACTAGCCGATTGCTGCCTTTCGCGAAAGGCAGCAAAATCAATAGCTGCCAGTCATTAGTGTCTACAGAATGGGGGACGACTCACATTCCCCATATTTGTGAAAAAACACCTGCTGTCTAGGAAGTCGGGCATTCAGTATGGCTAGCTCCTTGAGCTACGCTTTAAGGGCTGTGCTCACGGAGGTTGAGAGCGGTCCAACGCAGAGCAGGGGAGGCAATATGTCTTGGTCGGTGAAGGTGGTGCGGGAAGCGAAGAGGAGACTGGTACTTGAAAAGTGGGCAGAGCATGTTGCTCAAGCTAAAGCTGCTGGCGAGAAACCTAATAAGCGAAAGTTTGTTATGGACTCAAAAGGCGAACCATACGAAACCAACATTACCAGCCTCAATAGTTGGATTGATAAGTACGCTATCCATTCTTCTGGCACCTCCAGGACTCGTGCAGCAAATACCAAAGAAGCCAGTACATATTACGTTAACTCTGTAGCTGCCCTTGAAGACGACTTCAAAACGTTTCTTACTGAGCGACGGAAGTCTGAAAATCACTATCGCTTGGACTTCTGCAGAGGACAACAGAAATTGCTACGTGCTCTGCTGGCAGAAATTGATAGGCAGATTCTTGAGTTGGAGACCAAGCTAGCCTCGGAGCCCAAAGAGCGCGGTCAGTGAGATTTACACCCGCTGGCACACCCCGTGCGACGCGAAAACCCTGACCAAGTTCTACACTTGGTAGAGCGTCGAACCACAACCGTTAAAAAAAAATGATTTTAGTCACACTCCATACATCGTTCTACCTCAGTGCATTGCTGCCTTCGTTGGTATCGAGGGCAATGAAGGGGTGCAACGCGTGGCTATGCTCGCTTTGCGTTTTGTAACTCTGATCCTCCCACAACCGATTTGCCGGAACTCTGCCCGCCGTCCGCTACTGGCCGATTCTGTTGAAAAAGTCGGTGCTTTCAGACTGACCCTTACTGACCGAATCGGCTGGTTGCCGCCTGTCGCGCAGGACCAACGTGCGTTGTTTTCTGTCCATCATGGTTAAAGCATGATGGGCAAATTCCATGCATCTGATGGTTAGATCGAATGTAATCGTGTGGTCAAGTTGGGTGCAATTTCGCATACACTGCGAAAAACCTTTTCCGCGCGGAATAGACCTGCTTTTATAGCAGCGTGTATTGCTGTGAACGCAGCGAAACGCCTTCCAAGAACCCGACCATTGAGTCGGTTTTTTTGTGCCCATTTACAAGCCCTGCCATCGAGTGGGGCTTTTTCGTTTTTCGGCCCCATGCCTGGCTCTTTGCTCTGAGCGGATGACAGTGACATGGAGGTCGAACCTATTCGAGGACGACAGATGAACACTGAGCATCAGGCTCTCACTGATGTGCCCCTTTGGCTGTTGGTGTTGTTGAGCCTGGCGGGTTTGTCCGGGGAGATGTTGAGAGCGTCGGGCACTGACCTCGGTCTTCAGCAGATTCTCCAGCGTGTAGCCCTGCGCTTTCTTGCATCTGGTCTGTTGGGTATGGCCACGCTGCTGCTCGCGATGGCGCTGTGGAGCAGTTTCTATCTTGCCGCCGGTTTGGGCATCGTCATTGCCGTTATCGGTGCAGATGTTGCCGGCGGCCTATATACCCAATTCCTGGCCAAGAAAGCGGGAGTTTCCGACCAGACTGAATCTTAAGTTGTGTTTTAAATCTCAGCGTCTCGCTGTCGTCGCTCGAGATAACTGATCTGACTTCGAATTACACCCGGTAATTGATGACTCATTTCTGACATTAGGTCTTTTTCACCACCGGGATGCCTCTCGTACCTAGCGCTGTAGTAGATGCCAGCGAGCGTTGCAATACGACTTGCCTTTTCGGTGATGTAGTCGTTCTCACCCTTTAGTCCAATACAAAGCTGCTGTATCGCTCGCAAAGCAGATTGGTCCTTGCCGGGCAAGTTATGACGACGAAATGCCTCTTCCAGCTTTTTCAGTATCTCAAGCAATCGTTGAGTATTTTCTATGTCCATAGAACGCCACATTCCTCCACAAGCTAAACGGATATCGCTGATATGGGTCAGCGCAATGCGGGGCGATGGTAGCCCAGAAAATCCAGAACGGCTGATCAATCTTTACTTCAACGAAGATGGTGTGATCATGGCCTGCTATGACCCGCTAAATGGGCCGCCGGACAGCTACAACACTGACGTAGTAGTTCGCTAAATGGTCAAAATCAAGATCACGCCCGACATGCTGCCTGTGTCAGAGGCGCTGATGGAACTGGAGAAAAAGCACATTCCGCATGTGCTGGCCCTGACAGCGACCCGCTTGGCCTGGCGGGTCAAGAAGGGCGAACTGGCCGTCATGGCGCAGCGTCTTGACCGGCCAACGCGGACTACGATGAACAGCCTGTTTGTCAGAATGGCCACCAAAAGTAAGCCGGCTGAAGTCTTTTTCAAGGACTCTTGGACCTCGGGCATTCCCGCTGATACGTACCTTCAGCAGACTGTCAGAGGCGGGCCACGATCGCATAAGCGATTTGAAAAAGCGCTGATTGCGGGCGGCTTTATGAAGTCCAGTCAGTTTGCGATCCCCAATCCCAACGTGCTCGACAAGCATGGCAACGTTTCCCGAGGGACGATGACCCGGATCTTGTCAGGCTTGGGGGCTGCAGAAACCTCACGTGGCTATCAGGCCAATGCCTCCAACAGCAAACGTAGTCAGCGCAAAGGCAACGCCAAGAACTATTTCTCCGGCATGGTCGGGGGAACGGCTGGCGTGTGGGAGCGCAAAGAGACGGCGTTTGGTGATGCGGTCAGGCCGATGTTTGTCTTCAGCCGGAGCGCGCCGATGTACCGCACGATCTTCCCGTTCTTCAAAATCGCGAACAACATCTGCAAGGCCAATTACAGCGCTGAGTTCCACGGTGCGTTTGCCGATGCGATGGCCACTGCCAAGCCGTGAACATGGGCAAAAAGGCCGCTTATTGGCCGGTAATGCTTGCCTTGTTTGCCCTGGCGCGAATTTAACGGGTCCTCCCGACGAGGTGGGGGGCGGGGGGTAATTCGGGCCCCGCTGCTTCGCTATATATGACCCATTTTTGAATCGAGGTTGTTGTTTAGTCCATGGCCAATCCGACCATCTCTCGCGAGCCTCATTGGCTGAACAAATCGCGCATGGCTACCAGCCTCGGCATCACGACTCAGGCCTTTGATAAATGGGGCGTTCAGCCTGTTGCGAAGATCGGCCGCGACGTCTTCTACGACGTCCGTTCTGTGCTGGATAACCGGCTCAAGCATCAGGTGACAAAAGACCAACCTGTCGATGACAACGGTGATCCGATCGATCCGCTCATTGAATACAAACAGGCGCAGCAAAAATTGCGACTGACAACTGAGCAGGCGGACGCTCAGGAAATGCGCAACAAGGTGAAGGCCAAGAAGCTGGTACCGGTTGATTTTTGCTTGTTCGCATTGTCTCGCCTGAGCGCAAAGCTCGGGTCAACCCTCGACACCGTGCACTTGAAGGTTAAGCGCAAGTGCCCCGACATCGAGGTGCGTCACCTTGAGGCGATCCAGCGCGAAGTCGCCGTGACGCGTAACGATGCGGTCGGCTTGGCTGATCTTTTGCCGGAGTTGCTTGATGAGTTTGTCGACACCTTGGATGAGGGCGCTGGTTGAGGGTGTCCGCAAGGGACTCGCCGGTCTCTACAAAGAGCCGCCGAGAACAGCGGTTGAATGGGCCGATGAACATTTCTATCTGTCGTCCGAGTCGTCCTATCAGGAAGGCGATTGGACGACAGCGCCTTTTCAGATCGCGATTCTTAATGCAATGGGCAACGACCTGATCCGTGAAGTCAACGTGCTGAAATCGGCGCGGGTTGGCTACACCAAAATGCTGGTGGCCAACATGGGCTACAAGGTCCAGCACAAGAAACGCAACGTCATTGTCTGGTGCCCAACCGATGGTGACGCTGACGGCATGATGAAGCGGCACATCGAAACGATGATTCGTGATAGCCCTGTGGTGCGTGCCTTGGCGCCTTGGTATGGCGTGAAGCATCGTGATAACACGCTGGATGAAAAGCGCTTCGATAACGCCAAAATGCTGTGGTGCCTGGGTGGCACGGCGGCGAAAAACTACCGGGAGAAGAGCCCGGATGAAGTGATTTATGACGAGCTATCGAAGTTCAACGCGGACATCGAGGGCGAGGGGGCCCCGACCATTCTTGGCGACAAACGCTTGGAAGGTGCCACGTTCAAAAAGTCCATACGCGGATCGACCCCGACAACAGTGGTTGTCGCTGACGAGAATGAGGAAACCTCGGGGGAGGGCTGCCAGATCACGCGGGCGGCCAATGATTCTCCGCACTTTTTGCGTTTCAACATCAAGTGCCCGTGCTGCGGGACTGAGCAATACCTGAAGTGGGGCGACCCAGCTACGCCGTTCGGTATCAAGTGGGCCGTGGATGAACTAGGGCAGGTGACCAAGGCCTGGTACCTGTGCGAGTCCGGCCATGGCTGTACCTTCGAATACCACGAAATGGTCGCGGCATCCGTCAACGGTCGCTATATCTGCGAGCGGACCGGTATCTGGACGTGTGACGGCATGGACTGGTTCACCGATGTGGACACTTCAATGCCTTCACCTCGTTCGGTGACTTTCCATATCTGGACGGTGTACTCGGAGTTTGTGACCTGGGCCGAAGTTGTCACGGAATGGCTCAAGATCAAGAAGGATCGGGGCAAGCTCAAAACCTTCGTCAACACCACCCTGGGCGAAGCGTGGGAAGAGGACCAAGGCGAGCAGTTGGAATGGCAACAGTTGCACGCGCGCCGGGAGATGTACCCGCAAGTGCCCGCCAAAGCAGTTGCCCTGTTCGGCGGTATTGATACCCAGGATGACCGCTATGAAGGCCGGGTCTGGGCGTTTGGCGCAGGTGAGGAAGCGTGGCTGGTCCATAAGTTCGTGCTCCAAGGTGACCCGGGCAGCATCGAGCTACGGGCCAAGGTCGGCATCGAGATCCACAAGACCTTCACCCGGGCGGATGGCACGGTGATGGGCGTCGAGCGTTGGTGTTGGGACCAAGGTGGTCACTACTGCGATGAAGTGCGAGAGGAATGCATCAAGCACGGCACCCAGTGGGTAATCCCTGTGTTCGGTGCCTCGACCTACGGTAAGCCAATAGCGACCTGGCCGCGTAAGAAAACCAAGGTCAAAGGCGGACGTGCGTATCTGGTCGAAGTGGGTACCGACAATGCCAAAGAGCTGATTTATGGCCGCCTCAAGATGCAGCCGGATGGTTCGGGTGCACCTGTGCCTGGCTGTATCCACCTGCCTGCTAACGAGATGATTTGCGGCGAGGATGAGTTGCGGCAACTGACCGCCGAGCGCCGCAAGTGGGTGATCGTCAAACACCAGCGCGTCCAGCGCTGGGACGCCGGCGGGCGACGAAACGAAGCGCTCGATTGCCTGGTGTACGCCTTGGCGGCGTTACGCATAACGCAGCAGCGCTTTGGCATGAATCTCGACCTGCTCGCGCAGCAGTTGCCGTCAGGCACCTGGGCTGTGCCGATGAGTCACGAGCAGAAAAGCAAACCGGCCACCGTTGCCGCTCTGACACCGGCCACGGTGTCGGTACCCGAGGTAGAGCCTCAACATTCACCCGACCAGCCCGCCGAGTCGGGCGGCTGGCTTAATACAGGACAAGGCGCATGGCTATAACCGCTCAAGACATGGTGGACCGCTATCTGGAGGCCGAGCTGGCCATCCTGCAGGGCAAGGAGATCCTCTTTAACGGTCGCAAGCTGATCATGGATGACCTGGAAGAAATCCGCGCCGGCCGACTGGAATGGGAGCGCCGGGTGCGAGCGCAACAGTCAGCGGCGGCGGGGCAGCCGCCGTACGCCCTGGCGACATTCCGATGAACCTGCTGGATCGCGTGCTGGCCCCGGTGTTTCCGGGGCTGGTGGCTGAACGTCTGCATGCCCGTCACAAGATCATGGCCTTTGAAGCCGCGCAGATGACTCGCACGCACCAGGCCAAGAAACAATCCGCCAGCGCGGACCGCTCGCTACAACGTTCGGCGCGGTCCTTGCGCGAGCAATGCCGCAAGCTGGACGAAGACCACGACATTGTTACTGGTTTGTTCGATCGCCTGGAAGAGCGCGTGGTGGGTGGCATGGGCATCGCGGTCGAGCCGTTTCCCTTGAGCTACGCCGGGGAAGTGCATCTGGAGTTTGCGGCGCAGATCAAGGCTCGCTGGGCCGAATGGTCGTTGTGCCCGGAAACATCCGGTGAGCTGTCCCGCCCGCAGATGGAGCGGCAGGTGTGCCGAACCTGGCTGCGCGATGGCGAAGCCTTGGCGCAGAAGCTCAAGGGGCGAGTGCCCAGCTATGAGCATTTGGGCGTGGTGCCCTTCGCTTTGGAGTTGCTGGAGCCGGATTACCTGCCGTGGGAATACAACGATGAAGCCAAGGGCATTGTGCAGGGGATCGAGCGCAATCAGTGGCGGCGAGTCCGGGCCTATCACTTGGTCAAGCATCACCCGGGGCATGCCGCCGGTTTCCAGCTGACTTTGACCACCAAGCGCGTGCCGGTCGAACAGATGATTCACATCGCGCACCGTAAGCGCATCGGTCAAAACCGTGGCCAACCTCTGCTACATGCGGTGCTGATTCGCTTGGCGGACATCAAGGATTACGAGGAAAGCGAACGGGTCGCCGCCCGTATCAGCGCGGCACTGGCGATGTACATCAAAAAAGGCACACCGGACGACTACACCGCCCCGTCTGCCGTGAATGGTCAGAGCGTCAGCGCCCGCAGCATTCCCATCGGTCCGGGCATGGTGTTCGACGGCCTGCTGCCCGGCGAAGACGTCGGCATGATCGAAAGCAATCGGCCCAACCCTTTTCTCGAAGGCTTCCGCAACGGTCAGCTCAAGGCCGTGGCCGCCGGCACCCGTGGCACCTACTCCAGTGTGGCGCGCAGTTACGACGGCACCTATTCCGCACAGCGTCAGGAATTGGTCGAGGGGCAGGCGGGCTATGACCTGCTGCAGCACGAATTTATCGACTACTGGAGCCGCCCGGTCTATCGCGAATGGCTGCACATGGCGATTGCCAGCGGGGTAATCAAGGTGCCGGTCGACGTTGATCCGGAAACAGTGTTTGGCGCGATCTACCAAGGGCCGGTGATGCCTTGGATCAACCCGATCCATGAGGCCAATGCCTGGAAAATTCTGGTCGAGGCCGGCTTTTCCGATGAATCGGAAGTGGCGCGGGCGCGGCAGCGCAATCCGCAGGAACTCAAGCGTTCCCGGGCTTCGGAAATCAAAACCAACCGGGAACAGGGACTGGTCTTCAGTTCGGACTTCTATCACGAGATTTATGGACAAACGCAAACCGATGAACAGCCAAAAAAACCTGTCGTTGATGAGGCCGAGAGCCTCGATAACCCCGACGAATAAACCCGGCGAAAGCTGGTACTCACTGAGCGCCGCGCTGCAACGCGGGGTGGTCGAGGTGATGCTGTATGACGAAATTGGCGCGTGGGGCATTACGGCCAAACAGTTCGCCCGCGATCTGGCCGCCATGGGCGATGTGTCTCAGATCAACCTGCACATCCACTCGCCGGGTGGTGATGTGTTTGAAGGGACCACCATGTACAACCTGCTGCGCGGCCATTCGGCCCGGGTCGTGGTGTACATCGACGGTCTCGCCGCTTCGATGGCCAGCGTGGTCGCCATGGCCGGCGATGAAATCAACATGCCGGCCAACGCAATGATGATGATTCACAAGCCGTGGGGTGGTCAGGTCGGTGATGCCGATGCCATGCGCGAGTACGCCGATTTACTCGACAAAGTCGAGAGCACGCTGATTCAGGCGTATACGCGCAAATCAGGCAAATCGATCGAGGACATTCAGGTTTTGCTCAAGGCTGAAACCTGGATGGATGGCAACGAAGCGGTGGCGGCCGGTTTCGCTGACAAGGTACTTGATCCGTTCAAGGCGGCCGCTCAACTCACTTCAAAACGAATGCAGGAGTTCACCAATATGCCTACCTCGGCAAAAAATCTGTTCGATCCGCGCGCTTCCGCTCCAACCCCAGCACCGGCCCCAACCCCAGCTCCTGCCCCAGCCCCGGCGGTCGATCCGGCGCCGGTCGCGCTGACCCTGGATCAGATGCGTGCCCAAGTCATGGCGGCGGACGGCGCTCGCCGCACGGCGATCAATGCTGCGTTCTGTGGCTCGCTGGTCACTAGCCACACCGAGCTGCTCAATACCTGCCTCAATGACCTGAGCTGTACGGCCGAGATGGCGCGGGAAAAATTGCTGGTCACGCTGGGCTCGGCCACCACCCCCACGGGTGGACCTAGCCACCACGGCCACATCGGCAACGGCAACCTGGTCGGCGATTCGGTGCGCGCCTCGCTGGCGGGTCGTTTGGGGCAGGCGGAAAACCAGAAAGACAATGCCTATAACCACATGAGCCTGCGCGAGCTGGCCCGCGCTTCGCTGCATGATCGCGGCATCCTGGTGGCCACCCTTGATCCGATGGCCATGGTCGGCCTAGCGTTCACCCATGACTCCAGCGATTTCGGCAACATCCTGGTGGACAGCGCCGCCAAGTCGGTTCTGCTCGGCTGGGACGAGGCGCCGGAGACTTATCACTTGTGGACCAAAAAGGGCCGCTTGAGTGACTTCAAGGTGGCGTCCCGGGTCGGCATGGGGGCGTTTCCGAGCCTGCGTGAAGTTCGCCCAGGGGCTGAATACAAGTACATCACCACTAATGACCGTGGCGAAAAAATCCGCCTGGCCACCTACGGTGAAATGTTCAGCATCACCCGTCAGGCGATCATCAACGATGACCTCGACCAGTTGAGCACCGTGCCTTACAACATGGGCCTGGCCGCGCGCGGCACCATCGGCGATCTGGTCTATGACACGCTGATCCATTCGCCGGTGATGAGCGACGGCAAAGCGCTGTTCGATGCCGAGCGCAACAACCTGTTCTCCGGTACCGGCGCCAATATGTCTATCGAGGCGCTGAGCAAAGCCAAGACCGCCATGGCTTTGCAGAAAACTCAAGTCGAGGGAGGCAAGGCCCGAACCCTGAACATTCGCCCGGCGTTTGTTCTGGTGCCGGTAGCGCTGGAAGACAAGACCAACCAGCTGATCCGCTCGGCGTCGGTGCCTGGCGTCGATACCAATGCCGGCATCGACAACCCGATCCGCAATTTCGCCACGGTGATCGCCGAGCCACGCCTGGACGATGATTCGCCGGTTACTTGGTATGAAGCTGCCCGCCAAGGCGCTGACACCATCGAAGTTGCTTACCTGGACGGCGTTGAACAGCCCTACATGGAGCAGCAACAGGGTTTCACCATTGATGGCGTGACCAGCAAGGTGCGGATCGATGCCGGCGTCGCGGCGCTGGATTATCGCGGTCTGCACAAGTCAGTCGGTGTGGTGCCGCCTGCGAAGGCCAGCCGTTAACGGTTGAAGAGTCGCCTAAACACCCCGCCGCGAGCGGGGTTTGTTGTTTCTGTACAGGAGAAATTCGCATGTCCAAGAATTATTCGGGTCCCGGCAGCACGTTGACTTTTGTGGCGCCAGACGGTGGCGCGACGGCGGGGGTGCCGTTGGTGCTGGTGGATACGGTGGTCATCCCGATCGCCAGTGGCGTGGCGGGTGATGTACTGGTCGGCCATCTCGACGGTGTCTGGCGTCTGCCTGCCGATGCAGCGCTGCTGCAGGGGCAAAAGGTGGCCTTGCAAGCCGGCGTGCTGGTCGATCCGCTCACGGCCACCGGTGATTTGGTGCCATTCGGGAAGCTGATGAGTGCTCCCGTCGGCGGTATTGCCGAAGCGCTGTTGATCCAATGACCACGCTGGGTCGCTTTCGTGACGTCACGGCCCGAATGGATGCAGTGTTGGTCAATCGCCTCGGCGATCGCGCCATCAAGCCGGATGGCCTGCCGCTGTCCGGTGCGTTCTTCTCGCCCTTTGTCGGTGCGGATGTCGGTGGCAAATCGAAGAGCGTGCGCCTGGGCAATGCCATCGTGACGGATAACGTTTTGGCGCCGACTTTCACGGCGCGAGTGGTGGAGGCAACGGGCATCGAGAAAGACACCTTTCTCACCATCGATCTACCGGTGGAGCAGGGTGGTGGTCGTTACAAGGTCAGCAAGCGCGAGCCTGACGGTGCCGGCATGGTCACTTTCATACTGAGTTTGAACAATGGATGAGCTGACGACCTTACACAATGCGATCGAGGCGACGTTCCGCGCCGGGTTGCCGTCGGTGGTGAGCGTCGAGGCGTTCCCCGAACTGAATGCTGAAGTCGGTCTGCCGGCGGTGTTGTTCGCCCTGACGGAAATCGGCGAAGCACCCGACAACGGCAGCGGAAAAACCTCCCTGAGTGGCCGCTTTCAGGTGTGCATCATGGTCGATTCCACCATCAGCAAAGCGGCCTTGCAGGCCGCCATTCTGGCCGCCGAGATCAGCAAGATTTTGCGCGGGCAGTATTGGGGGCTGGACTTTGTCGAAGAGGTGCAGGAGGTGCGTGCATTTCCGGACGACTCGATGCCGGAGCTGGCGCAATTTGTGGTGTGGATCGTGGAGTGGAAACAGGTGTTCCAGATTGGCGAAACCGAATGGTTATGGCCAGTCGAACCGCCGGGTTCCCTGTACTTGAACGTCGATGGCTGCACCGGTACCGGCAATGAAGATCACTACTTTCAGCCGGAGGATCTGGCATGGGATACGCCAGCGCCGAACATGACCGGATGATCGCGGCGATGCTGATGCCCTGCGTGGTGGTTGGCATCGATCTGAGCGCCGGGCGGGTGCGAGTCAAGGCCGGCAACTGGGTCAGCGCCTGGGTGCGCTGGCACAGCCTGGCGGCGGGCAAAGCCCGTCACTGGCGGGCGCCGAGTCCGGGGGAGCAGGGCGCATTGTTCAGCCCCAGCGGTGATCCGGCCATGGGCACTTTTATCCCGGGGCTGTATGGCAACGCCGGGGCCCCGCCGGACAACCGAGATCATGTCGAGGCCTGGTACTTCGACGATGGCGGCTCGCTGGTCTACGACTGGCAAGCCGGCAGCTACAGCATTGCGTTACCCGACGGCAGCCGCGCGACGATCACGGTCGGGGGGTCGCAGTTTGAAGTGACGCCGGAGCAAATCCGGGTGACGGCCAGCCAGATCACCCTGGTGGGTGAGGTGAGCATCGACGGTGCGTTGAGTGTGTCCGGCGACATCACCGGCGCCGGCACGATCATGGACGCCGGGGGCAACAGCAGCAACCACTCGCATTGAGTGAAACATTCACCTTCAGCCCGCCGCGTGCGGGTTTTTTTATACCTGGAGTAAATCCATGACAAGCAAAACCAAGGAAGTATCAGCCGCCAGTGAGGCGCCCGCGCCGGCCACGCTGAGCCTCTTTCGCGACACGCTGTATACCTCGCGGGTGCTGATTCTGCTGGAGGCCGAGCGCACCTTGAAAGTGGAAAAAGGACAGGTTGCGGTGGCCTCGGATGACATGGTGGCGCTCGAGTATTTGCATGGTCGCAAGGATTTTGTCGCGGCCGAGGGCTGATCCCATGATCGGGATGATCGGACTGGATCGCCGCACCGGCCAGCTGATTTCCGGCCTCGATCACCTGCGCCAGTCCATCGAGGACATCTTGTCGACGCCCTTGGGCAGCCGGCGCATGCGCCCGGAGTACGGCAGCAAGCTGCGGCGCTTTGTCGACCTGCCGGTCAATGACGGCTGGAAAAGTGCCGTGCAGGCGGAAGTGGCCAGCACGCTCGGGCGCTGGGAGCCTCGCCTGAAACTGGGCCGGGTGCGCGCCGTGGCCATCCTCGACGGGCGTATCACCTTTGAACTGACCGGGCAGTACCTGGGCAGCGACGTGACTTTGGAGGTGTCCGCATGACCATGGAACTGGCGGCCCTGCCGCCGCCGCAAGTGCTGGAAGACCTCGACTTTGAAGTGGTGTACCAGGAGAAGCTGGAAGCCTTCCGCCTGAGCATGGGCGACAACTGGAGCGCAGAGCTGGAGAGTGATCCGGTACTCAAGCTGATCGAGCAGGCCGCATATGGCGCCTTGCAGAACCGGGCGCGGGTCAACGACGCGGGCAAGGCCTTGCTGTTGGCCCATGCCGAGCGGGCCGACCTCGATCACCTGGCCGCCAACGTCAACCTGCAACGCCTGGTGATTCAGGCCGGAGATCCGAGCACGGTGCCGCCGACGCCGCAGGTGCTCGAAGAGGACGATGCCCTGCGCGAGCGGGTGCAGCTGTCGTATGAGGGGTTGACCACGGCGGGGCCGCGCAACAGCTACATCTTGCATGCACGCAACGCTTCCGGGTTGGTGGCCGATGCTACGGCAGAAAGCCCGTCACCGGCCGTGGTGGTGGTCACCGTGCTCAGCCTGGAAGGTAGCGGCGCCGCCTCGCCGGAATTGCTGGAAGAGGTCCGGCTGCACCTCAATGACGAGGACGTGCGGCCGGTGGCCGATCGGCTCACGGTGCAGAGCGCCGTGGTCATCGATTACCACATTGAAGCGGTGCTGTACCCGCAGGCACCGGGGCCGGAAAACGAAGCCTATCTGGCCGAAAGCCAGAAACGCCTGAGCGAGTGGATCAACCCGCGCCGCCGTCTGGGGCTGGAAGTGGCGCGTTCAGGCGTCGATGCGCAGCTGCACGTTCCCGGCATCGCCCGGGTCGAGCTGCTGGACTGGACCGACATCAAACCGAGCAAGGCCGAGGCCGCGTACTGCACCGGCTATACCGTGACACTGGGGGCCTGACATGAGCAGTTTGTTGCCGCTCAACAGCACCCCGCTGGAATTGGCCGTGGAAGCGGCCAACTACGAAAACACGTTGATTCCGCTGCGCAGTTTGTACAACGCCGACACCTGCCCCGAACACCTGTTGCCGTACCTGGCCTCGGCCTGGTCGGTGGACCGCTGGAACAACACCTGGACCCAGGAGGCCAAGCGCACGGCGATCCGTTCGGCTTACGACGTGCACGCGCGCAAAGGCACCATCGGTGCGTTGCGGCGGGTGGTCGAGCCCTTGGGCTACCTGATCGACGTCGTGGAATGGTTCGACACCATGCCGGAAGGCGTACCCGGCACGTTCGCCCTGGAGGTGGGGCTGAATGACGCCGGCATCACCGAGGAACTGTACGAGGAACTGGCGTGGTTGATCGACGACGCCCGTCCGGTCAGCCGACACATGACCAACCTGGCGCTCAGTTTGCAGACCGAGGGGGTGCTGGGGATTGCCGTGTGTGTCTACGAGGGCGAAGAGATCGACGTGTACCCACCGGCCCCACAAGACATCGACGTGACCGGCAGCTTTGGCCCGGCGCTTTGCGTCGATGAAACCGATACTTTGGACGTTTATCCCTATGATTGATAAGACCAGTCAGTTTTTTGCCATTCTCACGGCGGTCGGTGAAGCCAAACATGCCAATGCCATCGCCATGGGCCTGGACTGGATGTTCACCGAGATGGGCCTGGGCGATGCCAACGGCACCGACCCGATTCCCGATCGCCTGCAGACCCAGTTGATCAATGAATGGCGCCGGGCGCCGATCAACCAGATCCGCGTCGATCCGGCCAATCCCAACACCGTCATCACCGAACAGATCATTCCGCCGGAAGTGGGCGGTGAGTGGATTCGCGAGATCGGGCTGTACGATGTCGACGGCGACCTGGTGGCGGTGGCCAACTGCGCACCGAGCTACAAACCGTTGCTGGACCAAGGCAGTGGCAAGACCCAGGTCGTGCGGATGAACTTCATCGTCAGCAGCTCGGCGAACATCGTGCTGAAGATCGATCCGGCGGTGGTGCTGGCCACCCGCGAATACGTCGACCTCGCGATCAGCGAAGCGCTGGCCAAGCTGGATCACAAACAGTCAGCGCGCGTGGCGGCGACCGCCGCCATTGCCCTGAGCAACGTACAGACCATCGATGACGTGGCTGTGGTCGTCGGTGACCGTGTGCTGGTGACTGCGCAGGCAGAAGCTCAGGACAACGGCCTGTATGTCGTCAATGCCGAAGGCTGGACGCGGGCCGCCGATGCCGATAACAGCCTGGAAGTGACCCCGGGGTTGTTCATTCACGTCGAGCAAGGCACGACCAACGGCGACAGCCTCTGGCAACTGGTCACCGACGCGCCGATTTCGCTCGGCACCACCGGTTTGCAGTTTGAAATGATTGCGGGCGGCAGTGGGGGCGGTGTCGGCACGTTTCGCAGTGTCACCGTCGATGCCCTCGGGCGTGTGGTCGCCGGTACCAACCCGACCACCCTGGCCGGCTACGGCATCACCGATGCCTTGGCGGCCAGTGAAAACTTGGCCGATGTCGCAGATGTGGTCGAGACTCGGAATAACCTCGGGCTGGGCACCGCCGCGACCGCTGCTGTGCAGGTCGATCTGCACGACGAAACAGCTGATGCGCTGATGAAGGTCGGAGCGTTCGGCTGGGGCGGGCCCGCCTATGCGGTCAGTGATGTTGACATCGGTGGCTTGAACGCGGAGACGGCTCTCTATTTCATCAGCAATGGTATAGGAGGGCCAGGAGGCGGGATCTATGAGGGGTGGGTTCGCGTCTCGGCGATTACACCAGGTCAATACGCCTTCCAGGAGATTTATGGGAATGCCGATCACACCCTCAACCGCCGGGCCTTGACGGCCGGTGTGTGGGGTGAATGGGAAAGCATCTGGGACTCAACCAATCTGGTTAAACAAACCTCTCCCCAAGATGACACCCCAGGTCATGTATTGCTCACGGGTGCTTATGGCATCGGTCACGGGGGGATTGTCCTTCCCGACGGTACTGATCTAAACACAATCACCACCGTGGGCATTTACCGGGTGAACACCAGCCTGAACATGCCTGCCGGCGGTCAATTCTCCCCCATGCTGGTTGCAGTCAGTCAAGACACCCTCTGGCAACAAATCACCAGCTATAACTCCGGTACAACCTATACCCGAGGCGCAGTTCAGACCCCAGAGGGATATGAATTCAGTGAGTGGGTAACGGGTTGGAACACGAGTAACTTCAACCCTGGTGCGTACCAGACGGCACTGGGTTTCACTCCCGTGCAGCAAGGCGGTGGTGCGGGTCAAGAGTCGAACAAGGTCTACATTGGTTATCGACCCACCTCAAGCGACGTGGGTTTACAGGTTGATGCAACCGACTTCGGGAAGATCTGGACCGAAAGCAATTTTGATCCTGCTTCCATATTCTCCATCCCTGTCGGCGTACCGTTTCCATGGCCAACCGCTACGCCGCCCGACAAATGCGTTTTGATGGGGGGCCAGCCGTTCAATGTCGAGTGGTACCCGGCATTGGCAGCCGTGTATCCCATTGGAATGCTGCCAGATCTGCGTGGTGAGTCGATTCGTGGCCTGGATGGCGGACGTGGCGTTGACCCCGATTCGGGACGCACCGTGTTGAGCGCTCAGCTCGATACGCTACAAAACATGACCGGCGAGTTCATTCTGCAAGACGACGACTCGACGTTACTGGTGAACACTGCGACGGGTGCATTTTCGGTTGGCAATTCCAGCACGGCCATTACGCCGGCTGCACCGCAAGTCACCACAACGGGCTACCGCTCCGTCGTTTTCAATCCTTCAGCCGTCGTCCGTGTGAGTACGGAAACCCGTATGCGTAACGTGGCGTACAACTACATTTGCAGGATGTACTGATGCCGACTTTAGTGAATGGTTTTTTTGAAGAGAGCGGTTGGATCGAGGTGTACACATTCAGTGAAACCACCACCGAATACCTTGGCCAACACGAAACCTATGTCAGCTGTGGCTGCGGTCTGCCAGCGGGCGCCACCTTGGAAGTACCGCCCGAAGCCGGGGACGGAGAGGTGGTGGTCTGGAGGGATGGAAAATGGCTGGTAGTGCCCGACTTCCGGGGTGTGGCGTACCGCACCACCGATGGTAGTCAGGTGATGCATTCGATGCCTGGCGAGTTACCGGCCGAGCTGACGACCATGCCGCGACCGAGTGCGGCCTATGTCTGGAATAGTCTTGTTTGGACACTCGATGCCGCGCGCGATCTGGCGCTTCAAAACCAACGCGAACGGGCATGGATCGAAAATGAACTGCATTGGGCGGGCAGAGAGGTCGACAAGCATCTGGATGCGGACCCGGGCGCGATCAGCACGGAGCTGGCTTGGCGCACCTATCGCAACGAGTTACGGGCCTGGCCTGGATCGTCGGACTTTCCGGCCAGTGATAAACGGCCGGTAAAGCCGGACGGATCGACCAACACCGCGTCCTGACGCCCCGCATTGCCGGGGCGTTTTCTTTTCCATTCTGCACGTCACCGCACATTCCCACGGCCTCGCTTACGCGGGGCTTTTTCGTTTCTGGAGCATCACTCTATGAGTTTCTTTCACGGCGTCACCGTGACCCTGGTGGATACCGGCGCCCGCCACATCGCCACCCCGTCCGCATCGATCATCGGCCTGTGCAACACCTTCACCGTTGCGCCGCCGGCGAACGCGGCGGCCAACGAATTGCTGCTGATCACCCGCGAAAGCGAAGCGGTGACGGCCTGGGGCCCAGACGCCGCAATCACCCAGGACTGCAAGGCCATTTTCAAACGATCGAAGGCGGTGATTGTCGCCGTTGGTGTGCCGCTGCTGGACGACCCGACCGAGCAGCTGTCGGCGATCATCGGCGGGGTCTGGGCCGACGGTAGCCGTACCGGCATGCAGGCGTTGCTCAACGGCAAAAGCAAGTTCAACGCCCAGCCGCGCTTGCTGGTGACGCCGGGACACTCGGCGACGCTGGCGGTCGCCACCGAGCTGGTGGCGCTGGGTGACAAGATGCGCGCCATGGCCATCCTCGACGGGCCGAACACCACCGACGAAGCCGCGATCGCCTATGCCGAAAATTTCGGCAGCAAACACGCCTACATGGTCGACCCGGGCGTGCAGTTCTGGGATACCGGAACCAGTGCCACGGTCAACGCGCCGGCTTCGGCCTGGACCGCTGGCCTGTTTGCCTGGACCGATGCCACCTACGGTTTCTGGGCCTCGCCGTCGAACAAGGAGTTTGTCGGCATCACCGGCACCACGCGGCCGATCGAGTTTCTCGACGGAGATGCCTCCTGCCGGGCCAACCTGCTGAACAACGCCAATATCACCACGATCATTCGTGACGACGGTTACCGCCTGTGGGGCAACCGCACGCTGTCCAGCGATCCGAAATGGAAGTTCGTCACTCGCGTGCGCACGCTGGACATTGTGATGGACGCGATCCTCTACGCGCACAAGTGGGCGGTCGACCGCTCAATCACCGCGACCTACGTCAAGGATGTGACCGAAGGCCTGCAGGCGTTCATGCGCGATCTGAAGAATCAGGGCGCGATCATCAACTTCGAGGTGTATGCCGACGAAGAGCTGAACACCTCCAGCGAACTCAGCGACGGCAAGGTGTACTGGAACATTCGTTTCACCGACGTGCCGCCGGCTGAAAACCCGAACTTCCGCGTGGAAGTGACCGATCAGTGGATCACTGAAGTACTCGATACCGCCGCCTAAGGAGGCCGCTTAATGATTCCGGAAGTGCTCTACAACACCAACCTGTTTGTCGACGGCATCAGCCTTCAAGGCGATGTACCGAGCCTGACTCTGCCCAAGTTGACCCTCAAGACTGACGAATACCGCGCCGGCGGCATGGACGCGGCGGTGGAACTCGACATGGGTATGGAGAAACTGGAAGCCAGCTTCCTCACCAATGGTGTGCGCCGTGAGGTGCTGAAGTTCTTCGGCCAAGCCGATCTGACGGCATTTAACGCCTCGTTCCGTGGTGCCTTCAAGGGCCAGAAAGGTTCGGTCAAGGCGGTGGTCGCCACCCTGCGCGGCAGCCTCAAGGAAGTCGATCCGGGGGACTGGAAACCGGGCGAAAAAGGCGAGTTCAAGTACGCCGTCGCGGCGACCTATTACAAGCTGGAAATCGACGGCAGCGTGATGTTTGAACTCGATCCCCTCAACTCGATCCGCGTTATTGACGGTGTCGACCAATTGGCCGCTGTGCGGTCTGCCCTGGGCATGTAAGGAATAACACCATGAGCAATTCAAAAGACAACGTCCTGCCGAAATGGCTGCAACTGGGCGACGGCATTGCCACCGTGACCCTGTCCCGGGCGAGCCAGGCGAATGGCATTCAGGTCGACAAACTGACTCTGCGCGAACCGACGGTGCGCGAGATGCGCGCCGCCACCTTGCAGGGCGGCAGCAACGAAGAAGAACAGGAAATGGTCTTGTTCTGCAGCCTGGCGAGCATCGGCCGTGCGGATCTGGAGGGGCTGCTGATGCGTGATTACCGTCGTTTGCAGACCGCCTATTTTCGTCTGGGAGCAGACGACGGGGTTTAACCCCCGGCTGCAAAAGGCCTTGGCCAAACGCTTGGCGGTCGAGCTGAATTTTTCGGCGGCCGAGATCCAGGGTCTGTCGTTTTCCGAGATGGTCTGGTGGCTCACGGACTGAGCCTAATCCCGTCGCACACAGGTAACCTGCATGGCGAACAAACTCTCGCTCGGGCTGGTGATTGGCGGCGCCGTCGATTCATCCCTGGGCGCCGCCTTCAAGAATGTCAGCGGCGAAATGAAAAAGCTTGAGGCGCAAACCACCCGCGCCAAAGGTTTGCAGAAAGTCATCGGCGAAACCATACGTCTGCGCGATGAATGGAAAAAGGCTCACGACAGTGGCGCGGCCAATGCCGACGCCTTGCTGCGCAAACTGGAAACCAACACCAGCAGCTTGCGCAAGCAGGGTGTCGAAGTCGGGCGCCTACGTCAGGAGTACCTGGCGTTGGGCAAGGTGGTGCGCAGTGCCGAGTTCAAAGCCAAAGGCATGGGGCAGGTCGAAGAGGGGCGGGAGAGCCTGCGCAGCGGATTTGGCACGGCAGTGGCCGGTACCACCCTGGCTGCGGTGCCGACCAAGGTCAGCGCGGATTTTCAGGCGATCATCCGGGACATCGCGATCAAGTCCGGTACCGCCAACACCCAACAGGAAGTGGACACCGCCCGCGACATCGTCCAGACCTCAAAAGACAGCGGCATGGCCAACACCCAAGTGGCCGACCTGGTGAACCAGTTGGTCGGCGGCGGCATGGAGTTGGCCGAGGCGCTGAAGTACGCCCCGGTGGCCGCCAAGTTTGCGGTCGGGCAGGGCGCGTCAGGCACCGACACGGCGAAAATGATTCTGGCGATGCAGAACAACGCCAAGATCACCGACCCGAAGAAAATGGAACAGGCCTTGGCGTCGGTCGCGTTGCTGGGCCAGCAAGGCAGCTTCGAGGCGGCCGACATGGCCAAGTGGTTTCCGGAACTGCTGGCGCAGATGGCCGGCAGCGGCATCACCGGCCAGGAGGCGGTGACGCAACTGGGGGCCATGCTGCAGGTGCAGATCAAGAGCGCCGGCAGCGCCGATGAGGCGGCGAACAACCTGAAAAACTGGATCGCGAAAATCGGCTCGGGGGAAACTGTCAAAGGTTATGCCGATGCCGGGATCGATTATCAGGGCTCGATGAACGCCGCCATTGCCAAGGGCCTGTCGACCTTTGAAGCCAGTTTTGAACTGGCTCGCCGCTACGTGGAAAAGACCGACCCGAAGAAGGCCAAACAGCTGGATCAGGGTCTGACCAAAATCAGCCAGGAGACGGATCCGGCCAAGGCACAAGCGATGGCCGATGCCCTGGCCGCGACCCTGCGCACCGGCGATGTGTTTGCCGATATGCAGGTCAAAACCGCGCTGATGGCGTACACCCAGAACAAGAAACTCTATGCGGATCTGAAAAGGGATGCCGCGAACCCCAACGGCCAGCGCAAAGACATTCTCGACAAAAACCTGAACGAACGTCGCGAGAGCTCGTCGCAACGTTGGGCCGAAACCGGTCAGGCGTTCAACGATTCGCTGCGTGCGATCGGTGATGCCCTGCGGCCGGCGACGGATGCGCTGGCCAGCGGTATCGGTGCAGCAGCGCGTGGCTTGACCGCCTTGTCTGAGGAGACGCCCAAGGTGGTGCTGGGCCTGGCGGCGCTCAGTGCCGGAGCCTTGCTGGCGGGCAAGGCCTGGGCCGCGCTGAAGATCGGCCGGGGGCTGGTCAACATCGCGCGCGGCTCGGCCGGCGACCGGTCCAACATCGTGCAGCGGGTATTCGTGACCAACGCGAATGACGGCGATGACGACGGGGTGGATCACGATTCAGGTCGAAAGAGAAAAGGCCCTGCACGTCGGCCGTCCCGTGGCATGAAAGTGGGCGGGGCGCTGGCGGTGGTCGGTGCCGGCGTTCAGATGCTGGACACTTACCAGAACGCCATCACCCGTGATGAAAAGGCCGAAGGCTACGGCGAGGCGGCGGGTGGTCTGGCCGGTGGTTTGGCCGGTGCAGCAGCGGGTGCCGCCATCGGCTCGGTCATCCCGCTGCTCGGTACCGCGGTGGGTGGGATGATCGGTGCCTGGCTCGGGGCGATGGGCGGCGGTGACGTGGGCGCGACCATGGGCAAGACGTTGTTTGGCGGGCCGGACATCCCGGTCGTACCCAACGCACCGCTCGGCCTCTTTCCTATGCCCGCCGGTCAGGGGGTTGGCGCGGTCGTGCGCGCGATGGACAGTGCCCCCGCCGCGCCGGTCACAGCGGCGGCATTGATGTCGAGCACCGCAGCCAAGACACCCGAATGGCCGAAGGTCGATCAGCAATTCACCTTCGCCCCGGCCCCGGTGTTTCAGGTGCACGGTGATGTGAAAGACCCGGCGCAACTGGTCCAGGAATTGATGCCGTATCTGCGCCGTCAGTTTGAAGACTTCGCCCGGGAGGCGCGCGCCCGGCAGTTGTTTGATGCACCCCACGTGGGTTGAGGACGTGAAATGGCGGATGAAAAAACTTACCTGCAGCACCTGCAGGGCGGGCTGAAGTACATGGTCGACGCGGGGGAGGCCGGGCGCACTGACCTGGAGTCCATGACTGGACCCATGAATGGCGCGCTCAATGAGATTAGTGGGGCGGCCGATGCGCTGGAAGGTCTGCCCTTTATCAGCGAGGACCTGAGCGACAAGACCCGGCGTCTGCAGGATGCGATCAACTCGGCGCAGGCCAAGATTGGCAAGGTCGCCAGCTTCTATAACCAGACCCAGCGCGCGCTGGCCCAGTTTGATGAGCACTTTTCCGCCCTGACCGAACAGATCGGCCGCTTCGGCGCGGCGTTCAACAAGGTGGCCGGCAAGGCCAATGCCGCGTTGGGCAACATCTTTCCCACGGAATGGTTTGCCGGCGACATGTCACCGATTCCCGACGCGGTGAAGCCGTTTCCGCACCTGCTGATCCTCTACCCGCTGAAAGCCAATGAGCGGCCGTACTACTTCAACCTGGACACGGCAGCCTTCGATGAACTGCGCCGGCAGACGGCGTTTCGCTGGGCCGCGCAGGAACGCCTGACGCGGCGTCCGGCGCAGCAGGCGGTGGGGCTGGGTGAGGAGAAAATCACCATCAAGGGCGCGATCTACCCGAGCTTCAAAGGCGGGCTGAAGCAGCTGGATAGGTTGCGCAGCATCGGTGCCAAGTTGCTGCCGCTGAACCTGACCACGGGTTATGGCGAGGTGCTGGGCAACTGGGTTTTGACCAATATCGAAGAAGAGCAAAGCGCTTTGCTGCCCGGGGCTATCCCGCGCAAGCAGGGCTTTTCATTGGAGTTCGTCCGTTATGGCGATGATCTGCAGAACAGCTGACGGAGATCTGCTCGACACCCTGTGCCACCACTATTATGGCCACCTGAACCGCAGCGTCGAGTCGGTACTGGCAGCCAATCAGGGCCTGGCCGATGAGCCACAGCCATTCCGGGCCGGCGTGCTTATCACGCTGCCGGACCTGGTGGTGGAGACTGACAGCGTCATTTCGTTGTGGGATTGATCCCATTACCCAGCCCGCCGAGTGCGGGCTTTTTCTTGTCTGGAGTGCCGATATGCAACCGCTTTTTCGCATCGTCGCCGACGGCGCCGACATCACCACCTTGATCAATGATCGGCTGGTCTCTCTGCAGTTGTCCGATCGGCCCGGCATGGCCTCGGATTCATTTGAGCTGCGCATTGATGACCGTGACGGCGCGGTGTCGCTGCCTGTGCGTGGCGCGAGCATCGAAGTCTACCTGGGTTATGCCGGCGCCGAACTGACGCGCATGGGCCGCTACACCGTGGACGAAGTGGCCGTTTCCGGTCCGCCGGACACGCTGGTGATCAGCGGCAAGGCCAGCGACATGCGCGGCAGCGGCAAGACCACGCGCAGCGGCAGTTGGGAGGATGTCAGCCTGGCGCAAATTGTGGGTGACGTCGCCGCCCGCAATGGCTGGCAGCCGTCGTGTCCGGTCGATACCCGGGTGCCACGTATTGATCAGCTCAATGAGTCGGACTTCAATTTCATCACCCGGGTGGCCAAGAAGCACGACTGCACCGCCAAGGTGGCCAACGGCAAGCTGCTGGTCTTGCCGCGACAGGGCGGGCAGAGCGCCAGTGGCAAGGCCTTGGCGGTGATCACCTTGCAACGCAATGATGTGACCCGATGGCAGTTTCGCTTGAGCGACCGCAGTGCCCATCAAGGGGTCAGCACCCAGTACCAGGACCCGGCTAGCGGCGAGCTGCTGATCTCGCACCTGGACAACCCGAACGTGCCCGAAGGGCTGCCGCCGGTGCATACCGATCGCCATCTCTATCCGGACCGCACGGCGGCCGATGAGGCGGCCAAGGCCCGTCTGGCGGCGTTCAATCGTTCGACCGCCTCGGTACGTCTCGACCTGCCGGGTCGGACCGACCTGTTTGCCGAAGTCATGATCCAGGCCCAAGGCTTCAAGCACGGCCTCGATGGCGAGTACCTGGTGGAGTCGGTAGATCACACCTTCACCCCGTCCGGCTGGACGGTGTCGGTGGAGTGCAATGGCGGCAAGGAGGGCAAGGCCAAGGCCTCCGGCAAGGCAGAGAAGGTCGTGCTCGAAGTGGCTGGTTGAGTGCCCGGGCGCGTAAATCGGCCTGAGTTAGAAGTCTCAAAATCAAAGTAAAAGGAGCGGCGAGGCTGGGTGCGTCAACACCCAGCCTGGCCACCGTCCCCGCAGATTGTCCCTGCAAGTCCCGCCAAGGCTCCTGCTCTGTGCACAAAGCACAGCGAGCCTAGCACCTGTTTATTTATACAGTAAAGGTCTTGCTATCCATGTCTTCACCCATCATCCCTTGGATGGGCGGCAAACGCCGCCTGGCCGATCGCCTTATTCCGCTGTTTCCACCTCACGAATGCTACGTCGAAGTCTTTGCCGGCGGCGCCGCGTTGTATTTCATGCGACCTCAGGCGGCGCCCGTCGAAGTGCTCAACGACATAAACGGCGACCTGGTGACGCTGTACCGCGTGGTGCAGAATCACCTCGAGGAGTTCGTGCGTCAGTTCAAGTGGGCGCTCAGTTCGCGGCAGGTGTTCGAGTGGCAGAAGATGACCCGCCCGGAAACCCTCACCGACATCCAGCGTGCCGCGCGATTTTTCTACCTGCAGCATCATGCCTTCGCCGGCAAGGTGTCCGGGCAGACGTTCGGCACCGCGACCACTGGCCCGGCCATCAATCTGCTCCGTATCGAGGAAAATCTCTCGGCCGCCTGGCAGCGTTTGTCCGGCACCTACGTCGAGAACCTTCCGTGGCTTGAATGCGCCGAACGCTACGACCGTGTCCATACCTTCCACTACATGGACCCGCCTTATTGGCAGACCGCCGGTTATGGCGTCGATTTCCCGTTTGAGAATTACGAGCGCATGGCCAACTTCATGCGCCGCTGCAAGGGTAGGGTAATGGTCAGCATCAACGACCACCCCGACATTCGCCGAGTGTTCGAGGGCTTTCACTTTGAGACGCTGGATATCCGCTACACCACGACCAATCAGCGCCAAGGCAAGGCCGAAGTCAGCGGTGAACTGGTGATCATGAACTGGGAACCAGCAGCACTTGGCGGGCTATTTTGAGGTGACTGATTTCCTCAGGGCGTGAAGCTGCCAGTCAGCAACGGCAGAGCTCGGCCAGCCGCCGCTCAGCCCAGAGCGATCATCAGCCAAAAGCGGATCACAGTGAAAAGTAGCCATCAGCGCATCGAACAAAATATGGCGGAATGTTGTGCGTAGAGCTTTCGGTTGCACCGAGGAGATCAGGGTCGACCCAGCCACAGCGTTAATCGGACCTAAAAACCGTGTTAAACCTCGGAGACAAGGACGTAAGCGTGTTTTTTCTTGTTATCTCGATTATGCTTGCTGGCACCTTGATCCGACATTGGAACTACGTAAGTCATGGCAGACCCAATCTGGAGTGTCCTGCAACAGGCGCTAGCAAGCGGATCTCGCTCAACTGTACTCAAGCCTTTGGGTTGGCTAGTAGCCCTCACACTCGCCGGAGCAATCTCAGCATTTTCGCTTAACCCCACAATTTGGTTCTCTAACGTACTTGGGGGGATGTGCGTACTTTCGATTATACTTTACATTGTTGCTTATATTTACTTCGCAATAACTGACAAAGACGCCCTGCGCAGCGAAAAATATTCGATCCAAAAACTGGCAATCAAAAACGGCTTTATTGGCGACGACCAAACTGGCTACATACCTTTGAAGCAAAGCACATATCAGCACCAGGATTTAATAGGTTCCGAAGTTCCAAAAGCAAAGGCGGAAGGATAATGAAAAAGCGTTTCATCATCCTCCTCGATTCAACCGAGGACGCACAAAACAAAGCTCTAATTGAATGGGTTAAAGAAAATAAACTAGGCTGGTGGCACTGGTTTCAAAATTCTTGGCTTTTGGCCTCACACTCAGAAAACTGGACGTCTGGAGTGATCAGGGACAAACTTTGCGAATTATTCCCCGACGCAAATAGTCTAGTGTTTGAGCTTAATGAAGGCGAAGGTACCTGGTCAGGATTTGGCCCAAATAAAGAGCCCAAGGATATGTTCGGTTGGCTAAGAAAAAATTGGGAATGAAATCGCTTTTCGACATTCATAATGAGAAGCCTAGAGCAATCGGATGAGCGTTAGTAAATTTCAATGGAGAAGCCTACGCGGGACATAGGCGGCCCTAAGCGGCGGTGGTTTTTCACACTAACTGGCCTGAAAACGTGCCAATCGCTGTTTTACTTGATGCTGCACCTCGATTTTAATATGGTTTTGTACTCGTATTTGCGCACTTAAACAACTCAATTTAATAGTAGGTTCCAATTGACCACTCAAAATATATCTGTGACTTTGATCACGCAAGGGGAGCATAAATTTTATTCAGGCACTATGGAGATTGATATAGTCGCCGCCACTTGCTCGACTAATCCTCGTGAAGAGGATCCGCAAAAAGGCTTTCAAAGAACCCTTGACGAAAAGCGAGCTCTGTCAATTGCTGAGTATATTAAAGTTGGCGGAACAATACCGTCGAGTATAATCCTCTCAGCACAGCCTGATTCAAATTTGACTTACAATTCCAAGAACAAAACTATTTCTTTTAATGATACTCATGGTTCTTTTTTGATACTGGACGGACAGCATCGCGTCTACGGCTTTAGAAAACTAATGAATGAAGGTGTCAAGTACCGAGTTCCGGTAATTATTTATAACGATCTCTCCCCCACGCAAGAGGCCAGGATATTCATTGATATAAATACGCTTCAGCGACCAGTGCCGAAAGAGCTTCTTTTGGATATTAAGCGTTTGGCTCAGCGTGAATCCACCGATGAACGTATGCTTGATGAGCTTTTCACTAATTTTGAGATCGAACCAGATAGCTACCTATTCAACAAGTTGAGTCGAATTGACAAGAAAAAAGGGAAGCTATCCAAGGTCACATTTTACGACTCGATGAAGCCGCTGCTTAAAGAGTTTAATATTTCGAATACCGATCGACTATATAAAATTATAAACTCTTTTTTTATGGCAGCTAACGATGTGGCAGAGGCCGACCAATTTAACCTTTCCGATATAATTACAAAAGCTACATTGTTTAAAATTTTGGTTGCTCATTCGAGAGCTGTGATAACAATGATCTCGGACAATAATCCAGAAGACATAGACAAAATTAGCGAGCACAAAAAATACCTCAGAAGGTCCTTACCTGGTTCCTTTCAAGAAATCTCCGACTCAAAGACTTATCTGAAGTCTGTTGAAGTCCTTGATAGGAAACTTCTACGCCGCAATATTACTATCTGATGGAGATTAACAAATTAATTCGCTTATTTACGCCCTTGGCAGTGGAGGGGGTATGGGCCGTCAAGCGTAACTCGCACGAACGCTTGGTCGAAAGACTGAATGATCTAGAGTTTGTGTCAAGAAGTCTTATCAAAACAGATAAAATATTAACTGTAGAGCTGCAAATTTTAGACGAGGCGTTGCTGTATAGATTGCTTGCAGGTGAGGCAAACAAATTTCTTCTGGCCTCAAGACTGACATACAGCCGCTCTGCCCAGGACCAAGTAGCAAATGCTTCTTGGCAAACGGTTGAGCACTATTATGCCGCTTATTATGCTGTGCATTATTTGTTGCGAATCACTGGTGTAAGCGTAACCAACTTAGATGACGGCGGCGCACGAATCATTGAGTCTAGCAGTTTGGGTGCCATTGCACCGAACACGGTTCCTGCGGGTCTTTATTTGATGAGTTATGATAAGAGCTCAAAGATATTGACTTTGAAAAAAGAACTAAAAAAAGCAGGCGGTGGATCGCATCAGCAGCTTTGGACATTGTGGGAGAGGCTGGTGGAAAAGTTGGACGCCGGCACAAACCAAGACCCTGTTGAATATACTAGTGTTTCTGTTGCGCTTGCGGTACACAAAAGTTTTCTCGTGAAGTCGACAGCCAAATACAATCCGCCCGACATAAGAGGGGAAATAAACTATCAGTTCAAAGGTGGTTCTTGGAAGTTTGAGGATAATGCAAAAAATGTGGTAGGAAGATTGCAGCGCGCAATATCAAGCATGCAGGTATCTGCACCAACGAATACCGCGACACCAGAAGGATTGGTTTCGCACAATAATTTCATTATTGAGTTCGCTAAGCTTGTATTTATCCACTCATCTAAGAGCTATCCAAGCGGGATTGGTCACTCTCTGGCAAACCAATATGCAGATTATTTGATTTAGTGTATTAAAATGTATATTGCTGTTTCCAATTTTCCGATATCACATCGTGGCTTTTTGCTTGTGCAGAGTCGCATTATCTATCGTCATTAGATATGGAAAAACGCTTACACTGCTCTAGCGATCTAGGTGGCTGTTATTCGAAGATATGCCAAACAGGATATTAGAGTGCAGGATGATATTATTTAGAACAACGCTAATTTGTTCCGCTTTTTTGTAGTGGGGGACCTATAAAAGATGTTCTCTGAATGATCTCATTTTTTATAGGTGTGCGTGGCTTTCTTCTTAGAGCTCAATATAAACTGCAATTGGGTCTAGAACGATTTCATTTCCCTCTCCGGATGTGAATTGTCGCTCTAATCCGTGGATCGCATTAGCAGATTTGCGAAGTACATCTCTCATGTTTGCACTGTCGTCGTCACTTGATGCTTCTCCAGGTTCCTCAGTTGACCCTGACGGCCTGTATTGAGTTATTATGCCCAAAATAACAAACTCAATATTTGAGATGCGCGAATATGTCTTAAAGGTAAAGTCTTCGTCATCTTTTAGACATTTCCGTTTTAAGTCGGCGGAGACTATACAGTCGTGAAGCTGCATGCTTATGTCGAGTCGGCCTTTGAAGCCATGTGCCAATATTGTCGACAGGTGTTTGTATTGAAGTCTGTCGTTTGCTACCTCGTCGACAGGCCTTTGCGATTTTGAAAGTCTGCTGAGCTCTGCTCTTAATGGTGCGGAAGATAGTTTCGCAGCTTTATTCTCACCTAGCTCGCCCAGTTTCTCTATCAGTAGTTGACGTATTTCGTTGTTAGAGATAATCGATACAGCGTCCTGCATGTCAACTAGGTTGTCGAGAGTTTTCACGACATCCAAAGAATCAAGGAATTGGGCCTTTGCAGTAATACGAACGAACCTCTTGCTACCTTTTTCAGGGTTGAGTTCTTCGAATGTGCAGTTGCTATCAACGTTAGTAAGTTTATTCTCGGAAGATAATTTTTCTTCAAAAATTGAGTATGCATAATCGTGCAAGAATTTTTTTTCAATACTTGCAGATGTTGTTTCTATAATTTCAGCCATTAAGCGACCGCTTGCAACAGGTCCCTTTTGGGTTTCACTATCGGAGCGTTGAGTTTTAGACTCGTTAAGAATGTAATCTGTCACGCCCTCAAAAAGCTGGGATGACAGTGAGTACATTTTATATTCATCAAGATAAAGGAAATTTCTCACGCGCGGACTTCCGTTTCATAAACTCATGATAGTATTTTTTTCGGGTGTCAACAAATGACCAGCCAACTAATCCCAAGCCTGCTAGTGCAACAATGACTCCAAGAATAATAATTATGCTGTTCATCTCCTTACTCTCCAAGACTTTTAGCAATTGTCATTCTATCATATACAGTAAGGCATAGCAAAAAAGAGACCAGTGATAGTGTGGTTGATATGCAAAGTATGGCGGTTAAATTGATTGAATGAAATATTTCCGCTAATAAAGCTAATACATACAGGGTTCCGTAGATAAGTATTAACAGTGTTGAGAATCCACTCATTAACTGTTTCCAGAGGACGTCATTTAAGTCGTGATATTTCATTTCATTGAAAATGGATACTTGAAGGACTATTCCGAAAGCGATGAAGTCAGCGGGCGCAAGTGCGGCTACGTGTTCTTCTCCGCTTATCAATGCGGATACTAATAATCTCAGTAATATCGGTATTAGTCCAAATAAAACTGTAAATACTAGCCAGCGCCACTTGTACTCACTTATATTTTTTATATGCACCTCCCGTCTTTTGATCGTGTCAGAGCTTGCAGTTGCTGAAAATTGGATTCTGAATATAGATCCTTTTTAAGACGTAAAGCTAGGCTGATCTACAAAAAATAACCAGTTAGTGGTACATAAATGGTACGAGCGAAAATAAAGGCAGCTGGAGGTCTTGGTTTCAAAGGTTCTGGAGTTTAGTAGCTCCAATCCATCACAGAAAAAGCCGAGGATCTGAGATCGTGACCAGCGGCAATCGATAGCAGTCACTCAGGCGTCATCATTACTGCAAGAGTCATCTTGATGAATTCCTCGTTGCGGTCGATCACATCCAGGGCGCTACGCACGTTTTCGGCGACATCTGTGGCTCCCCGCTGCTCGACCCAGGTCGTCAGTTCCATGATGGCAGCTTCAAGAGCGAGCTGGTTTTCATTGATCTTGAAAAGCAGGGATGGGAGTAGATCTGTGCTTGGCATCGTGAATTCTCCGTGGAGATTTCAGCGTAGCAGCAGAATTCTGGCTGGTTAGCAGCGGAGCTGGCAGGACGCCTGAAGTAGGGGAAAATCGGAATAGTTTTGTAACGCCTACCTAAAAGTTTTGTAACGCTTCGGGGGCGAAGGGACTTTTTCCAAACCCCAGAAACGACAAAGCCCTGAAAAATCAGGGCTTTGTCGTATAAAGATGGCGGAGGCGATGGGATTCGAACTCATGGACCTGTTACAGTCGACGGTTTTCAAGACCGTTGCCTTAAACCACTCGGCCACACCTCCGTTTGCGTTGCGGGCGCCATAATACCTGAATGAAACACACTGTCAAACTCTCTGCATAGCTTGTTACAGAGCGTCTGTTATGATCTTTGCGACTGAACGTTTCAAACCAACAGGAGTGTCGCCATGCGCGAACAGGATTACGCAGTTAATAACAGCGTGCAGGCTGAGCAGCTAGAGGTTAGCCGCGTCCTGCGCAACACATACGGCTTGCTCGCCCTGACCCTGGCATTCAGCGGTGTGACAGCCTACGTTGCCCAGCAGATGCATGTTGGCTACCCGAACATTTTCGTGGTGCTGATCGGCTTCTACGGTCTTTTCTTCCTCACCAACAAACTCCGTGATTCGGCCTGGGGCCTGGTGTCGGCATTTGCCCTGACCGGTTTCATGGGTTTCCTGCTGGGCCCGATCCTCAACCGTTACCTGGGAATGCAGGGCGGCGCTGAAGTGGTCAGCTCGGCGTTCGCGATGACGGCGCTGGTGTTCGGCGGTCTGTCGGCCTATGTGCTGATCACCCGCAAGGACATGAGCTTCCTCGGCGGTTTCATCACGGCAGGCTTCTTCGTGCTGCTGGGTGCGACGCTGGCGAGCCTGTTCTTCCAGATCAGCGGCCTGCAACTGGCGATCAGCGCAGGTTTCGTGCTGTTCTCCTCGGTCTGCATTCTGTTCCAGACCAGCGCCATCATTCATGGCGGCGAGCGTAACTACATCATGGCCACCATCAGCCTGTATGTATCGATCTACAACCTGTTCGTCAGCCTGTTGCAGCTGTTCGGCATCATGGGCCGCGATGACTGATCGTCGGTCTTGAAGTAAAAAAACCCGCTTCGGCGGGTTTTTTTTACCTGAAATTCAAGGTCACTCCACAATGACGATGCTGCCATCGGCTTGCTGGCGGTAGATGGTGTAGGGCAGCAGCAGTGTGTCCATCGCCCCGGACACGACCACGTCGAGCAGTACTATAGCGGGGGCGGGACCATGTACCTGCGCATCCCGACCGTCTTCGAGGGCCGCGTTCAGGTAGCAGAAGTCGTAGGTCACGCCGCTGTAGATTCGTGGCACCGCGCCGCAATAACTCTTGTGGTCCTTGAGGCTTTTTGCGGCCGCTTCGTCACTGCGCACAACCGTCTGAATCGTGCCGCAACCCGCTAGCACCATTGCCACCAATAGCATTGCCTGAGTTTTCATGCCGTCAATCCTTCGCCGGAAAGCATCAATCTATTTCAGTCTGAAACAAATATCACTCACGCCATGGGCGGCAAACGGCGCTTGACCGGGGTTTTCTTGACGATTGCCGTATTGGTTTCAGCGTGGGTATTGAGACGGTCGAGCAGGGTGTCCAGTTGTTCCATCGAGCGCACATGCAGGCGCGCAATGAAACAGTCGTCGCCGGTGACTTTGTCGCACTCGGTGAATTCGGGAATGGCCATGATTTGCCGTTCCACTTCCTGCAATTGCCCCGGTAACGGGCGAATACGCACGATGGCCTGGAGTTGATAGCCAAAGCATTTCGGGTCGATTTCAACGGTGTAGCCCTTGAGCACGCCGCGCTCTTCCAGGCGGCGCAGACGCTCGGCGACGCTGGGGGAGGACAGGCCGCTGATTTGCGCCAAGGCCTTGAGCGAGCGTCGCGAGTCTTCCATCAGTGCCGTGATCAGCACCTGGTCGATGTCATCGGTCATGGCAAAATCCTCTGTTAGGCATTTTTTCAAAATGGCCTTTATAAAAAAGGCAGATTCCGAGTTTAGCCTGCTTTTTGCTCTGGAGTAGTCCCTGGGTGCATTGGCATACTTTGGCCACAAACAGAGGAGTCTGATGATGGACAAAACCCTACGCCGCGGTTCGTTCGAAATGACGGCCGCCATGCTGATCTCCGGTACCATCGGCTGGTTCGTGCTGGTGTCCGGGCAACCGGTGCTGGACGTGGTGTTCTGGCGCTGCCTGTTCGGTGCCGGCACCTTGCTGCTGATTTGCGCAGCTTTCGGCTTTCTGCGTCCCGGCATTCTGACCCGCACTACGTTCCTGCTGGCGGTGCTCAGCGGTGTGGCGATTGTCGGCAACTGGGTGCTGTTGTTCGCGTCCTATTCCCGGGCATCAATTGCCATCGGCACCGCCGTCTATAACGTCCAGCCGTTCATGCTGGTCGGGCTGGCGGCTTTGTTTCTCAACGAAAAGATCACCGCGCAGAAACTGACCTGGCTGGGCGTTTCGTTTCTCGGGATGCTGGCGATTGTCAGCGCCCATGGCAGCCAGGGCGAGAGCGGCAGCGACTACCTGATGGGCATTGCCCTGGCGTTGGGCGCGGCGTTTCTCTATGCAATTGCCGCGTTGATCATCAAGCGTTTGACGGGTACGCCGCCGCATTTGATCGCGCTGATCCAGGTCAGCACCGGCGTGCTGTTGCTCGCGCCATTCGCGAATCTTTCGGTATTGCCGCAGGCACCGAGCGCGTGGGCCAGCCTGGTGACGCTGGGCATGGTGCACACCGGTGTGATGTACGTGTTGCTGTACGGCGCGATTCAAAAACTGCCGACCGCGCTGACGGGTGCGTTGTCCTTCATCTACCCGATCGCGGCGATTTTCGTCGACTGGTTTGCCTTCGGTCATCGCCTGGAGCCGCTGCAATGGATCGGCGTCGCGGCGATTTTGCTGGCTGCTGCCGGCATGCAACAAGGCTGGTCGCTGAAGTTTCGGCGCACGGTGACGCCGTAACCCGCGCCCCAGGCGTCAGATGTTCCAGCGCGGGGCGCTCTTGGCCAGGCGCTGGCGCATCTCGCCGACGTTGGCGGCCAGTTGTTGAGTCAGCAAGCGGTACCCGTCCAGCGTGTTATAGACCGGTGCATCGAGGCTGACGAGAGGGGCATCCACGGGGCGATTGAGCCGCTGGGCGGCGCCTGATTTCAACGCCCGGGCCATGCCGATCAATTGCACGCGAATCTGCCGATGTTCGGCTTTCAAGGCCGTTTGCATCAGCAACATCGCCTCGGGGTCATTGGTATCCGGTCGGGTATTGCCGAGGATCTCCAGGGTGCTGACGCACATGCGCAGGTTGCGCTGGAGAGCATCGAGGTCGGTCATGGAGATCTTCACTTCCTTGGACACCGAGGGCATCAGTGAGCGAAGTTGCACCATCGCCGCGTTCAGGCGGGTCATGAGCTTGAGGTGTTCGTCGGCGGTGATAGCCTGGCCGTCTATGATGCGCCCATGGATTTTCGCGCAATCACGCAGCGCATCGGCCAGGTTGTAGCGCCAGGAATAAACCGCATACAACGGCAGGGCGAAGGAAAACGCCAAGGCCAGGGCAATGCCGATCAGGATGTCCACCCCGCGCCACAAGCCATCGGTAACCGGGTTGTCGCCGTGCCCCGCGACGATGAACACGGTAATCGCCGATAGCAGTGCGGTGTAGCCACCCTTGCCGATGGCGTGATACGAGAAAAACCCGCAGACCACCGACATGGCGAAATAGGTCAGCCAGGGCATCCCGAGCCAGGCCTGTTGTGCCACCAGTACCAGGCCGACACCGGCGCCGATCAAGGTGCCGATGGCGCGCTCGGCGGCTTTCTTGCCGATGTTGCCGTGGTGCTGCAGGCCGCCGATCACCACCAGCATGGTCACCGACGCCCACTCACCGTGGGGCAGGTTGATCCCGGTGGTCAGCAGGATCGTCGCCAGCAACCCGAGCGACACTCGCACCGCATGGATCACCCGGGCATGGCGGTAGCGCCGGTACGGGTCCAGCAACGGACGCAGCAGTCGGCGCAGCAAGGGTGGCAGTCGATGGGCTCTGGATGTACTCAGGCCGGCTCTCCTCAGAAGATGTAGTCGGTGGTCAGGAAGCTCGAACTGCGGCCGCTGATGATCTCGCTGATCAGGTCCTTGTTGGTTTCCTGGAACTTGGTGGCCACCAGGGTACGGATCGAAAACACCCGCAGCGCGTCATGGACCGACAAGGTGCCTTCGGCCGAGTTCTTGCGACCATTGAAAGGATAGGTGTCCGGGCCGCGCTGGCACTGGGCATTGAGGTTGATGCGCCCGACCTGATTGGCGAAGGTGTCCACCAGCCGGCCGACCGCCACCGGATTGGTGCCGAAGATGCTCAATTGCTGGCCGAAATCCGACTCCAGCACGTAGTCGATCACGGTATCCAGATGACGGTACGGCACGATGGGGACGACGGGGCCGAACTGTTCTTCCTGATACACCCGCATCTGCGGCGTGACCGGGTACAGCACCGCCGGGTAGAAGAACGAAGCACGAGCCTCGCCGCCGTTGGGGTTGACCACCTTGGCGCCTTTGCTCTCGGCGTCCGCCACCAGTGCATGCAGATAGTCGACCTTGCCCGATTCCGGCAGCGGTGTCAGGGCTACGCCACTTTCCCAGGGCATGCCGGGCTTGAGGTTGGCGAGCCTGGCATTGAATTTGTCGATGAAGGACTCGACCACGTCTTCATGGACAAACAGGATTTTCAGGGCGGTGCAGCGCTGGCCATTGAACGATAGTGAACCGGTCAGCGCTTCACTGACCGCGTTGTCCAGATCCACTTCCGGCAGGACGATGCCCGGGTTTTTCGCATCCAGGCCCAGCGCCGCGCGCAAGCGGTGGGGTCTCGGATGGAGTTTTTTCAAGTCACTGGCGGCCTTGTTGGTGCCAATGAAGGCAAAGATGTCGATCTTGCCGCTGGCCATCAGCGCACTGACCGTCTCGCGGCCGCTGCCGTAGATGACGTTGATCACCCCGGTCGGGAAGCTGTCGCGGAAGGCCTCCAGCAGCGGGCGAATCAGCAGCACGCCGAGCTTGGCCGGCTTGAACACCACGGTGTTGCCCATGATCAGCGCCGGGATCAGCGTGGTGAAGGTTTCGTTCAACGGATAGTTGTAAGGCCCCATGCACAGGGCCACGCCCATCGGCACGCGACGGATCTGGCCGAGGGTGTCCTGTTCCAGTTCGAAACGGCTGGAGCGGCGGTCGAGTTCCTTCAGCGCGTTGATGGTGTCGACGATGTAGTCGCAGGTACGGTCGAACTCCTTTTCCGAGTCCTTGAGGTTCTTGCCGATTTCCCACATCAGCAACTTGACCACGGCGTCGCGCTGCTCGCGCATGCGCCCGAGGAAGGTTTCGACGTGCTGGATGCGTTCGGCCACGCGCATGGTCGGCCACAGGCCCTGGCCGCGGTCGTAGGCGCGGACGGCGGCGTCCAGGGCGGTCAAGGCGGTGTCGGCATCGAGCAGTGGCGTGCTGCCGAGGATCACTTGTTCGTCGCCATTCGGGCCTGCCAGGTACACCGGGCTGCGGACCTGGGCCAGCGGCCCGTTCCAGGTTCTGAGTTGGCCATCGACCAGGTACTCGCGCTGCTCGGTCTGGCCGTCAAGGCGGTACTTTTCCGGGATGTCGGCGGGGCTTGGGAACAGATTCTGGAGAATATTGGCTGTGGTCATGTCGCTACCCCTCTGGATTGGCTGATGCACTGATGAATCGTTTTAGCAGACCTCAGCAACGCTTGTCATGACTCATCTCAGCGTTTTTCCGCACGGCGTGATGTCTGGGGATTTGTCGGTGCTTTCCGTCATGGCCTCAGAAGCGCCCCTTGTTGGCCCCCAATGCCCTCAATGCGCCCGCGCGGGGTGCCTTAAGGTTGACTCTCCTTGATCACAACAAAAAAGGCTGCACCCGGCTGGCCGGGCAGCCAATGAGAGGACAGCCATGCGGGCAAGCCGATTAACTGAAAAGCCTAGCCTTTGTTTGGCCTTGGCGGGGTGTGTCTTTGCGGCGTTGCTGGCAGGGTGCGGCGAAGCGCCGGACAACCCGCCGACCCGCAGCGAAGCAGGCGCCGCGAGACCCGCCGACGCCGAGCTGGCGCAGGTCTACGACAACAGCTGCAGGCTGTGCCACGCCAATCCGGCGGCCGGGGCGCCGCTGACCGGTGACATCAAGGCCTGGCAACCACGGGTATTGCAGGGTGCCGACACGCTGCTCGATCACGCGATCAACGGTTACAACGGCATGCCGCCGATGGGCCTGTGCATGCAGTGTTCGCAAGAACAGTTCCTGGCGCTGATTGCCTTTATGTCCGGCCAGCAAATCCAATAACAAGAACGGCAGGGTGCAATTCATGACGATGGACCTGACACGGCGTCAGTTGTTGCAACGGGCGAGCGTCATTGGCGCCTTTACCGCGCTCGGCTCAACGCCGGCACTGGCCGAGCTGTTGCGCGCGCCACGCCTGATTCCCTGGCGCAACTGGTCGGGCGGCCAGAGTTGCCTGCCGGCGGCGCGGCTGGCGCCCAAGAATCTGGATGAGTTGACGCAGGTGGTGCGCCAGGCCCCCGGCAGGATTCGGCCGGTGGGCTCGGCGCACTCCTTCAGCGCGCTGGTGCCCACTGATGGCACCTTGCTTTCGCTGAGCTATTTCACCGGTCTGCTCGATCACGATGGGAAAACGCTGCAGGCCGAGTTCGCCGCCGGCACCCCGATGTCACGCATGGGCACGCCGCTCAAGGACATCGGCCAGGCCCTGCAAAACATGGCTGACATCGATTACCAGACCCTGGCGGGCGCGATCTCGACCTCGACCCACGGTACCGGCAAAAACTTTCAATCCTATTCGGCGCATGTCTGCGGCATGCAGTTGGTGGCTGCCAGTGGCGAGGTGCTGGACTGCGACGCCAGTCGCCATCCTGAAGTGTACAGCGCAGCCCGGGTGTCCCTGGGGGCGTTGGGCGTGGCCACCAGGGTGCGCCTGCAAAACCGCCCGGCGTACCGCTTGCGGGAGCGCCAATGGATCGCCAAGACTGAAGAACTGCTGGAGGACCTGGACAAGAACACCCGGGAAAACCAGCACTGGGAAATGCTCGTGGTGACCCATTCGGACTACGCCTTGTCGATCGCCCTGAACGAAACCACCGACCCGGCCACACCGCCCGTGCCGGCGGATGAGGAGGGCGGCAACGAGTTTGTCACGCTGATCGAGAAGATCGACAAATACGCCAGCGACTTCCCGGACCTGCGCCGCACCCTGCTCAACAACCTGCGCCACCTGGCCAGTTTCGATGACCGGGTGGGGGACTCGTTCGATATCTACGCCAACGTGCGCACGGTGCGTTTCAATGAAATGGAATATTCCGTGCCGGCCGAATACGGCCCGGCCTGTTTGCGCGAGATTCTCAAACTGATACAGGACAAAGACCTGCGCACCTGGTTTCCGATCGAGTACCGGTACGTCAAGGCCGACGACATTCCACTGAGCATGTTCGAAGGCCGCGACAGCTGTTCGATCTCGGTCCATCAGCATTACCAGATGGATCATCACAACTTGTTCGCCGCCATCGAGCCGATTTTCTGGAAGTACAACGGCCGGCCGCACTGGGGCAAGTTGCACACGCTGAACGCGAAAAACCTGCAGCCGCTGTACCCGCGCTGGCAGGAATTCATCCAGGTGCGGCAGGCACTCGACCCCGGTGGCAAATTTCTCAATGCGCATCTGTCTTCCATTCTGGGGGTGAGCTGATGGCCGTCAATCGCCGCAATTTCTTGCTTGGCAGCGCAGGCGTCGGCGCCTTGCTGGTGGGTGTCGGGGCGTGGCTGCGGCCGAGTGACCGAGGCGCGCCGTACAGCGATTACTTCCGTACGCTGAACCGCGAACTCAAGGACCACGGGCCGATGCGACCAGTGATGCTGATCGACCTTGATCGGCTGGATCACAACATCGATGTGGTGATGCAATCGGTCAAGCGCGCCGGCAAGCACCTGCGCCTGGTGGAAAAATCACTGCCGGCGCCGGGGCTCCTGGCCTACATCGCCCGGCGCGCCGGCACCCAACGCCTGATGTCGTTTCACCAGCCGTTTCTCAACCATGACGCGGTGCAGTTTGCCGAGGCCGACATTCTGTTGGGCAAGCCGCTGCCGGTGCGTTCGGCCGAGTTGTTCTATCAGTCGCACAAGGGGCCTTTCGACCCTTCGACGCAATTGCAATGGTTGCTCGATACACCGCAGCGCCTGCAGCAATACCTCGCCCTGGCCCAAGGGCTGGGCACGCGAATGCGGGTCAACATCGAACTGGATGTCGGGCTGCATCGCGGTGGCGTCAGCGACCTTGGCGTACTCGGGCAGATGCTGACGCTGATCAGCCAGCACCCGCAGCACCTGGAATTCGCCGGGTTCATGGGCTACGACCCGTTCGTGGGCATGGGCGTGCCGGGGATTCTGGGCTCGCCCGAGGAGCTGTTCGCCAAGGTGATGGTGATTTACCACCGCTGCGTCGATTTCACCCGTCGGCAATACCCCGGTTTGTGGCGCGAAGGGTTGACCCTCAATACGGCCGGCAGCCCGAGCTATCGCATGCATGAACACGAACAGCTCAGCAGCGAAGTGTCGGTGGGGACGGCGATGCTCAAGCCCACTCACTATGATTTGCCGTCACTGGCCGAGCATGTGCCGGCCGCCTACATCGCCACGCCCGTGTTGAAAAGCACCGGGGCTGTGAATATTCCGGCGCTGGATGACAAGTCCAGGCTGTTTTCCTGGTGGGACACCAATCAGCGCGAAACGTATTTCATCTATGGCGGTAACTGGATGGCGCAGTTCGAGTCGCCCGCGGGGTTGCAGAGCAATGGTGTGTATGGCCGTAGTTCGAACCAGGAAATGGTCAATGGGTCGGCGGCGGTGGGGCTGACGGTGGAGGACCAGGTGTTCTTGCGCCCGACCCAGACGGAGTCGGTGTTATTGCAGTTCGGGGATTTGCTGGCGGTTCGGGGTGGGAAGATTGTGGTTACTTGGCCGGTGTATTCCTGAAATTTGTTAGGTGACTGTTCCGACGCCTTCGCGAGCAAGCCCGCTCCCACATTTGGAATGCATTCCCCTGTGGGAGCGGGCTTGCTCCGGGCGGCGTTCCGACGAAGGCGTCATTTCAGTCAGAACGCATACGGAATACTGACTTTGGCCCAAAGCATTTCCCCTTCAGGCCGGTTTTCCACGTCGAACTCCTTGGCCCAGCGAATCTCCGCGCTGGCGTATTCGAGAAAGGTCCAGTGCAGCGCCGGGCCAATGGCAAACACCTGGCCGCGCACCCCGTCGTTCACGTCCTGGCCATTGAACTGCACGGTGTGGCCGAACTGTTTGTCGTCGGTGGTCTGCTTGAGGTAGTAGCCGTTCAACCCGAGCATCAGATTGTCGGTGATCTTGAAACTGGCGGAATAGTCGAAGTGGAAAATCTGCCCTGACTTGTAGTCGGTGTCCTTGTTTTTCTCGTTGAAACTGTAGGTGGTCTTCATCGACACCTCGGTTCTGTCCGTCGGCAGCCAGGTGAAGGAGAACAAAGGTTTGTAGGTGTAGAAATTGTTGCTGGTGTTGGCCAGGCGATCAACGCTGTATTCGCCGGTCGGCACGGTGATTTCGATGGCGGCGCCGAGGGTCAGGTCTGGGCCCATGTCCCAGAGAATGATCGGTGCGACTGTGGTGTCGCCCATGCCTTCGCGGGTGTCCTGCAAGCCGAACACCGAGACTTCCTGCTTGAGCCAGGGCTGCGCGATGTAGCCACCCAGCCGGCCGCCAAACACCCGCACCGGGCTGAGGTAATCCAGGCGCGGAATGACCGCCGTGGACTCGATCTCGACGTTCGGCACCTTGCCGCCGAGGGAGCTGATATTGAGCTTCGTGGCTTTGTAGTGGTTGTAGTAGAGGTTGAAGGCAACCATGTTGTCCGGAAGGCTGTCGGGCGAAAGCGGCAACATGAAAAAGCCGTCGGTGCCGGTGCCGATGTTGTCCACGCCAGCCTCGGTGGCCAGTGCCGGTTGCAGGGCGCAGACGCCGGCCAGGCCAATGACCAGTAGGGGAAGTGTCGTGCGGGTCGGGATCATGGGTGTTCTCATTATTATTGTTAGCGGGCTGTCCGGCATCCATACGAGGGCCGCAACATAGAAATAAGCTGTCTGCGCCCTGCAAGGCAGGGTATTGGCGGCCATTTAGGGGGACTTCTGCGGACAGCCTTTGCACCCTGTGCTAACTTCCTTCGACATAGCCGGTTACAAAAATAAGAATGCAGCTCGACCCGGAACGTATAGCCCCATGCAAATGAAAGTGACCGATCCCACCTTTGAACTGGCGCTGGTGTCGCCGTTTCTCCTGCAGACCCTGGCCGAAGTCGCCGAGCAAAAAGGCATCCACCCCGAAAGCCTGTGCCGAGGCTTGGGTTTTACCTTTGAAGACCTGCAGGACCCGGCGCAGCGAATTTCCTATCGCCAGGCCGTGGCCATGATTCAGCGCGCGCTCAAGGCCTTGCCCAATCAGGGGCTGGGCCTGTGGGTCGGCGCGCAGAATGTGCTCGGTACGCTGGGGTTGTTGGGGCATGTGTTGTCGCTGTGCAAGACCCTGCGCGATGCCTTTGAACTGGGCATTCGCCATCAACACACCTCTGGCGGCATTGTCGTGTCGAGTGTGGAGGAGGCGGGGGATCGGGTGTTTATCGACGTTGAATGCCGCTTGCCGTTCGCCGACGTGCAGTTGTTCGCGGTCGAGGAGTTTTTCGCCAGCCTGCTGGTGTACGGCCGGGCGCTGGTCGGGGCGGATTTCAAGCCGATGGCCGTGGAGTTCATGCATGCCGCGCCGGAGTATCTCGGCGAATATTCGCGCCTGCTGGGGCCGGACGTGCGTTTCGGCTGCCTGCAAAACCGCATGGTGATCGAGGCACACTGGCTGGGCGTTCACTTGCCCAATCACCATTCCCTGGCCCTGCGTCAGGCCGTGAAACTGCTCGAGCTGGAAGCCGCGCAGGTGCACCAGAAAATGGACCTGATCCAGGCCGTGGAACGGGCGATTGCCCGGGACCTGACCGAAGGCAGCCACATCGAGAAAATCGCCGGCGACCTGAACATGAGCAGCCGCACCTTGCGCCGCCGCCTCACCGAACACGCATTGACCTTTGAAGCGCTGCTGGAACAAGTGCGTCAGGCCCGCACCATGAGCCTGCTGGCCAACCCGGACATGTCCATTGAACGCATCACCGAAGAAGTCGGCTACAGCGACGTGCGCAGCTTTCGCCGGGCGTTCAAGCGCTGGACCGGCATGAGCCCGAGTGCGTTCCGCAACGAAATCCCCAGCGTGGTTTGATCTTTTGTGGCGAGTGGCTTCTGTGGCCTCTCACGGCACACAAACCCTCGTACTCCGGTTAAACTCTGTGCTCTTTTTCAAGGAGTTCATATGAGCCATTACCAGCCGGGCATTCTCGCCACCCCTGTTCCGCCTCAAGCCCGCCATATGTTCTTCGCCCTCGAATCCGCCGCGGCACTGCCGGCTGCGCTCGACAACTTGATGCATCTGGTGGACGGGAAATCGGCTGTCGTCGGCTTCGGCGAATCCCTGGTCAAGGCACTGGAGGGGCAGATCGAAGGCCTGCGTACTTTCCCGGCTTTGGCGGGTGTCGGCGTCGACAATCCGTCGACTCAACATGCGCTCTGGTGCTGGCTGCACGGTGAAGACCGTGGCGAGTTGCTCAACCGCAGCAACGCCATCGAAGCGGCACTGGCCCCGGCGTTGCGCCTGGTGCAGATGAACGAAACTTTCCGCCACATGAATGGCCATGACCTGACCGGCTACGAAGATGGCACCGAGAACCCCCACGCCGCCGCCGCCGTGGCCGCCGCCCTGGTGGGTGAGGGCGCGGACGGTACGGTGGGTGGCAGCTTCGCCGCGATCCAGCAGTGGCAGCATGACCTGAAAGGTTTCCATGGGCTGTCGGCGGATGAAAAAGACAACATCATGGGTCGCCGCTTGAGCGATAACGAAGAGCTCGACGACGCGCCGGTTTCCGCCCACGTCAAACGCACCGCCCAGGAAAGCTTTGCGCCCGAGGCCTTCGTGGTGCGTCGCTCGATGCCGTGGATCGAAGGCGACCGCGCCGGCCTGATGTTCCTGGCCTTCGGCTTTTCCCTCGATGCCTTCGAAGCCCAACTGCGCCGCATGAGTGGCCTGGAAGACGGCATCACCGACGGTCTGTACCGCATCAGCCGTCCGATCACCGGCGGCTACTACTGGTGCCCGCCGCTCAAGGACGGTCGACTGGACCTGCGCGCATTGCGCGTCGGCTGATAAGCAAGGAGAGCCTATGAACCTGGTGCGCTGGGGCATGATCGGCTGTGGCAGTGTCGCTGAACGCAAAAGCGCGCCAGCCTTCTACAAGGCACCCGGATCGGCGTTGGTGGCGGTGATGGGCCGGCGCCTGGAAGCCGTTACCGACTACGCCGCGCGCCACGGTATCGCGCGGGTCTACACCGATGCGCAGGCGCTGATCAACGATCCCGAGGTCGACGCGGTGTACATCGCCACGCCGCCCGACAGCCATCACGCCTATGCCTTGCAGGTGGCCGCCGCCGGCAAGCATTGCTGCGTGGAAAAACCGATGGCGCTGAATGCCGGGCAAAGCCGCGAGATGCAGCAGGTGTTTGCCGATGCCGGGCTGCACTTGTTCGTGTCCTATTACCGACGTTCGTTGCCACGCTTCCGGCAAGTGCGGCAATGGCTGGAGGAAGGGCGGATCGGCGAGGTCCGGCACCTGAGCTGGACCCTCACCAAAGCCCCGTCGGCAGCGGATCGCAATGGCAGTGAAAACTGGCGTACCGACCCGGCGATTGCCGGTGGTGGTTACTTTGCGGATCTGGCCAGCCATGGCCTGGACCTGTTTCAGTACCTGCTGGGCGATATCGTCGAAGTCGCCGGGTTCACCGCACGCCAGGCCGGTATGTATGCGGCCGAAGATGCCGTCAGCGCCACCTGGCGGTTTGCCAGCGGAGCACTGGGCATGGGCTGCTGGAATTTCGTTGCGGACCGTCGCGAAGACCGGGTCGAAGTGATTGGCAGCAAAGGCCGGATCACCTTTTCAGTGTTCGATGAACACCCGGTCGAGCTGCACGCCGATGAATACCTCAGCCTGACCATCGAGCATCACGCCCACATTCAGTGGCACCACGTAATGGGCATGAATGCGCATATTCGTGGCGAGGCCCAGCACCCGGCCGTGGCCGAGCAGGCGCTGAAGACCGATTGGGTGATGGACCAGATCCTCAAGCGCCACTGATCCTTCAGACCACACACAATCCCCTGTAGGAGCTGCCGGAGGCTGCGATCTTTTGATCCTGGCTTAAAAAACAAAATCAACAGATCGCAGCCTGCGGCAGCTCCTACAGTTTTTGGTTGTGTTGCACTTCTAACCTTATGCGCATTCGGTATTTCTCAAGCCTGTCATAACCTCTCTAAGATCACGTCATAACTCGTTATAACAAGTGATCTGCCATGACCGATAACGTTCTATCCCTGAGCAGCGTCCCGTTGCACACCCAGCTGCGAGACGTGCTGCGCGCACGCATCCTCGACGGCGAATACCCGCAAGACAGCCAGATGCCTTCCGAAAGCGAGCTTGGCGCGTTGTTCAAGGTCAGTCGCATCACCGTGCGCCAGGCCTTGGGCGACCTGCAAAAGGAGGGGCTGATCTTCAAGATCCACGGCAAGGGCACCTTCGTCGCCAAGCCGAAAACCTTCCAGAACGTCAGCACCCTGCAAGGCCTGGCCGAGTCGATGACCGGTCGCGGCTATGAGGTGATCAACCGCCTGCGCAGCTTCAAGTTCATTGCCGCCGACAAGCTCGTCGCCGAGCGTTTGCAGGTGGCCGAAGGCGAGGTCGTGGCGCAGATCAAGCGTGTGCGCCTGATCAATCGCGAGCCGGTTTCCCTGGAAATCACCTACCTGCCCAAGGCCGTTGGTGAGCGCCTGGAAAAAGCCGACCTGGTCACCCGCGACATTTTCCTGATCCTGGAAAACGACTGCGGCCTGGCCCTGGGGCACGCCGACCTGGCCATCGATGCGGTGCTGGCCGACAGCGACCTGACCCAGGCGCTGAACGTTGAACCCGGCTCGCCGATCATGCGCATCGAGCGCCTGACCCATGATGTCGAGGGTCGGCCGCTGGACTTCGAACACCTTTACTACCGTGGCGATGCTTTCCAGTACCGCCTGCGGATCGACCGGCAAAAAGGGGAGCAGGCATGACGCGCAGCACGTTGGAGCAGGAATACGACATCGTTGTCATAGGCGGCGGCACCGCCGGCCCCATGGCGGCGATCAAGGCCAAGGAACGCAACCGCGACCTGCGGGTGTTGTTGATCGACAAGGCCAACGTCAAGCGCAGCGGCGCGATCAGCATGGGCATGGACGGCCTGAACAACGCGATCATTCCCGGTCACTCGACGCCTGAGCAATACACCAAGGAAATCACCATCGCCAACGACGGCATCGTCAATCAGGCCGCGGTGTACGCCTATGCCACCCACAGCTTTGAAACCCTCTCGCAACTGGACCGCTGGGGCGTGAAATTCGAGAAGGACGAAACCGGCGACTACGCGGTGAAGAAGGTTCACCACATGGGCGCTTATGTGTTGCCGATGCCGGAAGGGCACGACATCAAGAAAGTCCTCTATCGGCAGTTGAAGCGCGCGCGGGTGAGCATCACCAATCGCCTGGTCTGCACCCGATTGCTGACGGACGAAGAGGGCGCGGTCAACGGGGTGATGGGCTTTGATTGCCGCACGGCGGACTTCCATGTGATCAAGGCCAAGGCGGTGATCCTCGCCTGCGGTGCCGCCGGACGCCTGGGATTACCGTCCTCGGGCTACCTGATGGGCACCTACGAAAACCCGACCAATGCCGGCGACGGCTACTCGATGGCCTACCACGCCGGGGCCGAACTGGCGAACCTGGAATGCTTCCAGATCAACCCGCTGATCAAGGATTACAACGGCCCGGCCTGCGCCTACGTCACCGGCCCCTTGGGCGGCTACACCGCCAACAACAAGGGCGAACGCTTCATCGAGTGCGACTACTGGAGCGGGCAGATGATGTGGGAATTCCATCAGGAGCTGGAAAGCGGCAATGGTCCGGTATTCCTCAAGCTCGATCACCTGGCCGAGGAAACCATCCAGAACATCGAAGAGATCCTGCACAGCAACGAGCGTCCGAGTCGCGGCCAGTTCCACGCCAATCGCGGCACCGACTACCGCACGCAGATGATCGAGATGCACATCTCCGAGATCGGTTTTTGCAGCGGGCATTCGGCGTCGGGGGTGTGGGTCAACGAGAAGGCCGAGACCTCGGTCAAGGGCTTGTACTCGGCGGGGGACATGGCCGCCGTGCCGCACAACTACATGCTTGGCGCGTTCACCTACGGCTGGTTCGCTGGCCACAACGCGGCGGATTTTGTCGCCGGGCGCGAGTTTTCGGCGCTGGATGCGCGGCAGATCGAAACCGAAAAGCAACGGGTCTACGCACCGCTGGATCGTGAGCACGGCCTGCCACCGGCCCAGGTCGAGTACAAGCTGCGGCGCTTCGTCAATGACTACCTGCAACCGCCGAAAGTGACCAGGAAGATGCAGATCGGCCTGCAACGCTTCAGCGACATCCAGCGTGATCTCGACCAGATCAAGGCCCACAACGCCCACGAACTGATGCGCGCCATGGAAGTCAGCATGATCCGCGACTGCGCCGAAATGGCCGCCCGCGCTTCATTGTTCCGCGCCGAGAGCCGCTGGGGGCTTTACCACCACCGCGTCGATCACCCGCAACGCAACGACCGCGACTGGTTCTGCCATTGCCACCTGAAGAAAGACGAAAACGGTTTGATGAGCAGTTTCAAGAAAGCCGTCGAGCCTTACATCATCCCGCTCGATGCCGTCGAGTTGCAGGCCTACGACCGGCTGCGGGTCGGCGCGGATGCCGCCTGAGCATCACCCAAGAGAGAGACCGTGAAATGGCCTATCAAGCCCAGGAAATCTTCTTCCGTTCCAACGCCCCCGTCACCATCGACGAGGACAAATGCATCGCCCACAAAGGCTGCACCGTGTGCGTCGACGTCTGCCCGATGGACCTGCTGGCGATCAACCCGGCCACGCAAAAGGCCTACATGGCGTTCGATGAATGCTGGTACTGCATGCCCTGTGAAAAGGACTGCCCGACAGGGGCTGTGAAAGTAGAGATCCCGTACCTGCTGCGCTGAAACACTATCAACTGTGGGAGCGGGCTTGCCCGCGAAGAGGCCGGCACAGCTGGCATCCCCATTGACTGACCGGACGCCTTCGCGAGCAAGCCCGCTCCCACAATGGATCGAGGCCAGACGCAAGTCCGTGTACACCGCAACACCCTGTGGGAGCGGGCTTGCTCGCGAAGAGGCCAGCCCAGACAACAAAACGCCATCCGGCACCACCGGACGCCTGATTCAAGACACCCCTCGTTTCCCACCGCGCCCTGATCGTGGCGGAGACGAACATCCAATAAATGATTCGAGGGGAAACACTCATGATGTTGCGTGCAGCTTTAGCCGGTCTGGTACTGGCTTCATTCACCCTGTCGGCCTCGGCCGAAACCATCCGCATTGCCATCGGCACCCAGGACACCACCATCAACTGCGCCGCCGGCGGATTGTTGATTCGCGAACTCGGTCTGCTGGACAAATACCTGCCCCACGATGGCCCCTACAAAGACGCCCAATACGAGGTGCAGTGGAAAAACTTCACCAGCGGCGCCCCCCTGACCAATGAGATGGTGGCCGGCAAGCTCGACTTCGGCGCCATGGCCGACTTCCCCGGCGCGTTCAACGGCGTGGCGTTCGAAACGGCGGGCAAGCACAGCCTGTTCATCAGCGTGCTGTCGGGCAGCATCAAGGGCAGTGGCAACGGCATCGTGGTGCCGAGCGCATCGGGCGTGCAGTCGCTCGCAGAGCTCAAGGGCAAGACCATTTCCGTGCCGTTCGCTTCCACCGCCCATGGCATGTTGCTGCGGGCCGTCGCGGCCCAGGGCTGGGACCCGCTCAAGGACGTGAACATCATCGCCCAGCCGCCGGAAGTCGCCGGCTCCGCGTTGCAGGCCGGCAAGATCGATGCCCATGCTGACTTCGTGCCCTTCGCCGAACTGTTCCCCAGCCGCGGTTTCGCACGCAAGATTTATGACGGTGCCCAGGCCAACGCGCCGACCTTCCACGGTGCGCTGGTCGATCAGGCCTATGCGAAGAAGTACCCGGAAATCGTCGTCGCTTACCTGCGGGCGAGCATCGAAGCCAACCAGTTGCTGGCGGCTGAACCGGAGAAATACAGCGAGTTGATCGCCAGGGTCACCGGGGTCGATGCCGAGGTCAATTACCTGTTCCATGGCCCCCTCGGTGTGCAGACCCGCGACCTGAGCTGGAAGCCGGAATACCGTCAGGCCGTGGGCACCGCCATCGATACCCTCAAGTTGTTGAAGAAGGCCGATCGCGGGCTCGATCTCAACACCTTCATCGACGACCAATACATCCGCGCCGCCTTCAAGGCCTCGAACCTGGACTACAGCGCGCAGCTTGCGAACTACAAGCAGACGCCGCTCAAAGCCGTCGATGCCGCCAGCGGCAAATCCATCACCGACTTCAGTCATGTGGTGGAAATCTGGGTGCGCGGCGAGCCGAAAGTTCGTCAATACGCCTCGGCGGAGTCGGCATTTACCGCGCTGACAGCGCTGAAACAGGAAGGCAAGAACATCCGCGCGGTGTACGCCCAGGCCAGCGACAGCGGGATCAAGTTGCTGGCGGATCAGGCGTGGTTTGCCACCGACGGGAAAGGACGGCTGAGCGCGTTCCTGCTCAAAGGTCAGGCCCAACAGTTCGCCACGGCCCAGGGCGGCAAGGTCTTTGACTTTACCGATGCCACTGCCCAGGCCGTGGCGGTTCGCTAACCCCCCAAACACCACGGTTCCCTGTAGGAGCTGCCGAAGGCTGCGATCTTTTGATCGTGCTCTTCGGCAATCGTGAAGCCGTCAAAGATCGCAGCCTTCGGCAGCTCCTACAGGGGTTGTGATTGCCATCGGGAAATGTGTATGTCTGGATCATTTTTACGTTGGATTCCAAGGGTCGCTTCACTGCTGCTCTGCCTGCTGTTCTGGCAACTCGCCGCCAGCCACCACTGGAACCTCGGCCTGGTGACCTTCGCCAACGTCCCGACACCCGTGGCGGTCATTGAAGCTGCCCTCGGCCTCGGCGACTCGGGCAAACTCGGTCAACACCTGGGCAGCAGCCTCGGCCGGGTGTTCGCCGGTTACCTCGCGGCGCTGATCATTGGCGTGGCCCTGGGCCTGGCCATCGGCCGCTCGAAATGGGCCGAAGATCTGTTGTTGCCGCCCCTGGAAGTGCTGCGCCCGATCCCGGCGGTGGCGTGGATTCCCCTGGCGATCCTGATGTTTCCCTCCTCGGAGCTGTCGATGGTGTTCATCACCTTCACCGGCGCACTGTTCCCGATCCTGCTCAACACCGTGCACGGCGTCGAAGGCGTCGACCCACGGCTGATCGCCTCGGCGAAAAGCCTCGGGGCGGGGCACCGGGCCATCCTGCTGGAGGTCGTTCTGCCGGGCGCTGCGCCCAGCATCATCACCGGCCTGGCCATCGGCATGGGCACTTCGTGGTTCTGCCTGGTGACGGCGGAAATGATCTCCGGCCAGTTCGGCATTGGCTATTACACCTGGGAGTCCTACACCATCCAGAACTACGCCGACATCGTGGTCGGCATGTTGCTGATCGGCGTGCTCGGGATGGGCAGCAGCCTGTTGATCAAGCGTCTGGGCGGGCTGTTCACGCCCTGGCATCGACCACGAGGAAAAGCCTGATGAGCGTTTTTCAACACCTGGAAGGGCGTATCGACATTCGCGGGCTGTCGATCAGCCTGGGCGAGGGCGACACGGCTTTCGAAGCAGTGCAGGGCCTCGATTGCCAGATCGAGCCGGGGCAGTTCGTGTGCATTCTCGGGCCGTCGGGTTGCGGCAAGTCCACCTTGCTCGGCGCACTGGCCGGCCACCTGCAACCGCGCACCGGCACCTTGAACGTGGATGGCGCAGCGGTGGCGGGCCCATCGCCCCAGCGCGGCATGGTGTTCCAGCAGCACACGCTGTTTCCGTGGCGCACGGTGCGTGACAACGTGGCGTTCGGTTTGAAAATGCAAGGCATCGGCAAGGCCGAACGGCACAAGGCAGCGGATGAAATCCTCGCCCTGGTGGGCCTCGAAGGCTTTGCCGGGCGCTGGCCCGATCAGCTCTCCGGCGGCATGCAGCAACGGGTGGAAATCGCCCGGGTGTTGGTCAACCGTCCGCGCCTGTTGCTGATGGACGAACCCTTCGGCGCCCTCGATGCCCTGACCCGATTGAACATGCAGGAACTGCTGCTGGACATCTGGACGCGCATCCGCACCACCGTGGTGTTTGTCACCCATGACATCGACGAAGCGCTGTTCCTCGCCGATCGCCTGCTGGTCATGAGTACACGGCCCGGCCGGATCATCGAAGACTTGCGCCTGGACTTCCCCCGGCCACGCAGCACGCAACTGGTGACAAGCCCCGAATTCTCGCACCTCAAGCGCCATTGCCTCGAACTCCTGCGGCACGAAGACGGCCGGCAACTGCCGCGCCTGAACCCGCTCGGACTTCCCCCTGAAACCAAACTGCCGCGATTTGCCCTATGACCTCACTATTCGATGTAACCGATAACGACGACATTCTTGCCCTGCAGCCGCGCCTGACCGATGACGACCCCGGTGTACGCCGGATCGCGCTGATCGAACTGGCCGATCTCGAGGAGCCGGACGGCCTGCTGTGGCTGATCGATCGACTGGCCGAAGACCCGATTGCGGACGTTCGCGCCGAAGCCGCACGCCTGCTGGAAGCCTGGGAGGACGAACCGGTGGTCGAAGCGCTGTGCCAGGCCCTGACGGACCCATCCCCGGCGGTGCAGGTGGCCGCAGCGCAAAGCCTCAGCCTGCTCAAGAGTGAAGCGGCGGGCCGGGTCATCCTGCCGTGGACCGGGCACGCCGACAGCGGCGTACGCATCGCCGCATTCAGGGCGTTGCGCGAGTTGCGTTGCCCCGATGCCGCCGATGCGGCGGCCCGGGCACTGATTGATGAAAGCGCCAGCGTGCGCCGTGAGGCGGTGGGCGTGCTCGGCTGGCTCAAGCAACTCGATGCCTTGCCGGCCTTGGCGCGGTTGGCCAGCGCTGACCCGGACACTGAAGTTCGGCGCGCCGCCACCGGGGCGCTGGGCCTGGCGTCTGACGCACAGGTGCTGCCGGCCCTGCGCCAGGCCTTGCGCGACGCTGCCTGGCAAGTCCGCGAAGAAGCCGCCACCACCCTGGGTAAGGTCGGCCACCTCGACGCCGGCCCGGCCCTGATCGACGCCCTGGACGACGATTACTGGCAAGTGCGCCTGCGCGCCACCCGCAGCCTCGGTCGCTTGCGTTTTGTACCGGCGCTCGAAGCGCTGATCGACACCCTCGGCCACCGCATCAGCAACCTGCGCAAGGAAGCCGCGCTGGCCCTGGGCGAATTGAACGACCCACGGGCCATTGCGCCGTTGCAGGCCGCACAGGACGACGGCGACCCGGAAGTGCGCAAGGCCGTGCGCATTGCCTTGAGTCAACTGCAATGAACCCGTTGGCGATTGGCAACTCCCGCAGCAAACAGCAGTTGCGCCTGAACTGGCCGGGTGGCCGCGAGCAACTGCTGGAGCATGCCGAACTACGCCGCCAGTGTCCGTGCTCGCAATGCCGGGCGTTTCGTTTGCGGGGGATGGCGCCGATGGTGGACGGGCGGGTTCAGGTGATCGAACTGAATCCGCAAGGGTATGGCCTGCAACTGGTGTTCAGCGATGGGCATGAGCAGGGGATTTATCCGTGGGCCTATCTTGCTGAACTTACCGAATGAATCGAATTCCATTCCTCATCGGGAGCTGTCGCAGTCTAAGGCAGCTCCCCCGTGTGCGTTTACAGTTGCTTATGTTGCGAATACCGGTTCAGTAACGGCTCGGATAAACGCATCGTCCACAGTCTTTACGCCATACCGATGCATGAACTCACTACCATTGGCAAAGCGATTGAAGCGTTGCTGGCTAATCATGTAAAAATAATCACAGTGGTTAATTACCTCATCAACATTATGCGAGGAAACCAGAATAGCGGTGCCCTCCCTGGCGGCGCCGCGTAGGCATTGCCAAATATAGCGACGAAATTCCGGATCTACACCGGCGGTAGGTTCGTCGAGAATCACGAAGTCTGCAGAAATTGAAAGAAGAGAGAGAGTAAAGAACCAGCGTGTCTCTCCGTAGCTGCATAGCGATGATTTTTTGTTCCATATGTCTTGATATCGGTCAACTATCGCAGGGCTCCACGCACTTAGTTTTTTCAGGGTTTTATCTTGTGTCATGGGCTCGCTTGACGACAGCGCAGTCACCATTTTAAAGATGTCACGCATGCGCAACGGTGGGGGAGTGGAGATGATTTGAGAAAGGTATAAACAGTGACTGAAGTCGTTTTTTATGAAGCCGGACTTTGCTTTTTTAAGGTCACAGACGATATCGAAGAAAGTTGTTTTTCCAGATCCGTTGGGCCCCAGAATGCCGACAATGTCGCCTTGAGTAACCTCAAGAGATGCCTGGGTCAAGAGGGGGTTGTCTGTATAGGAGAAGTCAATGCTCTGCGCCGTGAATTTTTTCATCAGTATCGGCTCCATACGGGATTGATTCTTAGGTGCTTGAACGTTCTGTGCAGTACTGAAATAAATAAAAGAATTATTGCTGTCGTGATGAGTTTGTTGGATTCAAGACCTTGTTCCATTATCTGGCTTGCAAGTGTCAGTGGATTTGCGAGGTTCAAAGTGTCGGTGATGGGGTTTGATCTGCTGGCACTCATTACGCCGAGAATCAGCATGCAGAACGAAAAAATGGAAAGCAAAGTGTTCGAGTTCTGAAAGTTGATCGGTAACAATGAAAATGCAGCCCCGAAAGTGCAAAACATGATAAAGCAGATGTAAAAGCGTAGTGCGATATTCAGTAATTCATTGAGGGCATAGTTTCCAAATGGGAGTTTGGTCGTTAAGTAAAAGGTTGCGCAATAGGATATCGATATTAACGAGTAGGCAATGAAGTGCGATAAAAGAAAAATCAGTTTCGATTCCTTGGAGTAAATGAATGATCGGGTGAATCCACTTTCCCTTCTTCCGATAATGTAAAAGGCGAATCCGAATAATGCGACACTTGAAGAGATGTAGGCATAAAACCATGCCGAAATCGTAATGTAATTGCTGGAAAAATAGTTGGGGTCTTGCCTGGTTGTTGCAAGAAAATAGAACATCGCACAAGGTGATATCATGATCCAGAAAAAAGCGATGGGTTCTTTTAATTGTTCTTTTATGAATATGGATGTTAGGGAGAAAGCTCTGGGCAGAATATTTTTAGTCATTGAGCGTCACTTTTTCAGGCTTGTTGTTTTTTATTTTTCTTTTATTTGTGGGGGCGCTTGGTATTAAGTGGTGCTGCAAGGATTAGTTGATTTTACTGTTGGACGCAAGCGAGAGGGTTTTGTGTTGTAGGGGGATTCCTGCATGCTTTTAAGATGCGTCCTGCATGATGTTAGGAACCTTAGTGGCTTGGTTTTGTTTTGGTGTGGATAGTTTCTAGCGTGGAACTGTGAAATTCCTTTTTGAAACTGTGTTTTAGTTTTAGGCAAGCAGAAATGATCTTGCTATGTTAAGTAGAATATTTCTGTAGGAGTAAATGTGCGTTTCGTACTTTTTTTATGGATTTTTATTTTCTTCAGATGCTAATTATTTTAGAAAGGCGACGAACGGTAGGCCCTATTTTTTGATCGTCCGTTTTGTTCGAGTAAGGAGTGCTGGACGTTACGTTTGAACCGGCCTCCTGTAGGAGCTGCCGCAGGCTGCGATCTTTTCGCTCTGGTCTCAAGAGATCGCAGCCTCGTTTCACTCGACAGCTCCTACACGGTCCTTGCCAGGAAAAAGCCAAAAGAGTACAAATGTACTCCATGACGACTCTGACTCCCCGCCGTACCGCCATCCTGACCTTTATCCGCGATCGCATCGCCGAGCACGGTCAGCCTCCGAGCCTCGCTGAAATCAGCGAGGCGTTCGGTTTTGCCTCTCGCAGTGTGGCGCGCAAGCATGTGCTGGCGCTGACCGAAGCCGGGTTTATCGAGGTCAACCCGCATCAGGCCCGGGGCATTCGCCTGCTCGGGCAGCCGCCGCGGCCCGAGTTGCTGGACATCCCGGTGCTTGGCCGGGTGGCGGCCGGTGCGCCGATCGGGGCTGATGCCGAGGTGCACAGCCGCTTGCTGCTCGATCCGTCGATCTTCTCGCGGGTGCCGGACTACATGTTGCGGGTGCGCGGTGATTCGATGATCGAGGACGGCATTCTCGACGGCGATCTGGTGGGCGTGCACCGCAACCCCGAGGCGCTCAACGGCCAGATCGTCGTGGCGCGGCTCGACGGCGAAGTCACCATCAAGCGCTTCGAGCGGGTCGGCGATGTGGTTCGCCTGCTGCCACGCAACCCGGCCTACCAGCCGATCATTGTCGAGGCCGACCGGGACCTGGCCATCGAAGGCGTGTTCTGTGGCCTGGTGAGGCAAGGCTGATGGGCGCCGTCGTTGCGCTGGATACGCTGTTCAATGGCGGCCAGGTCTGGAAGGGCCGGCCTGCGCCACCGGCCGCCAGCCCGCAACCCACCGGGCATGCCGCGCTGGACGCCGCGTTGCCCAGCGGTGGCTGGCCGGAGGCGGCGCTGACGGAAATCCTGTTGGCCGGGCAGGGCGTGGGCGAGCTGCAACTGGTGTGGCCGACCCTGGCACGGCTGTCTGCGGCGGGCGAGCGCATCGTGCTGGTGGCGCCGCCTTATGTGCCGTACCCCCAGGCGTGGCAGGGCGCCGGGGTCGATCTGCGGCAGTTGTCGATCATCCAGGCCAGCGAGCGCGATGCACTGTGGGCCGCGGAGCAATGCCTGCGTTCGGGCAGTTGCGGCGCGGTGCTGTGCTGGCCGCACAAGGCCGATGACCGCGCCTTGCGCCGCTTGCAGGTGGCGGCGGAAACCGGCCAGACCCTGGCCTTCGCCTATCGTCCCCTCGGTGAAGCGATCAACCCTTCGCCGGCGGCCCTGCGCATTGCCATCGATGCCCGTCCGGCACAACTGCGGGTGCTCAAGTGCCGCGGCGGCCTGGCCCGTTCGGCGCCGATTGCCTTCGCCGTGGGGCATTGAGGTTGCCATGCGCTGGGTCTGCATTGTTTTCCCGCAATTGGCGCTGGACGCGGTACTGCGTCAGCGCGCCGATCCCGATGAACCCCTGGCGCTGCTGACCGGCCCGGCCCAGCGCCGGGTGCTGCAGGCCGTCAACGGCGCGGCGCGGGCGCTGGGTTTGCGTCCAGGCCAGTCCATGAGCGCGGCACAGGCCTTGAGCAAAGGTTTTGTCACGGCTGAATATGACGCTGCTGAAATCGAACACTGGCAGCGGTTTCTCGCCGCCTGGGCCTATCGCTTCAGTTCCCAGGTCAGCGTGCATTACCCCCGGGCCCTGGTGTTCGAGATCGAATCCAGCCTCGGCCTGTTCGGCGCCTGGCCGCAATTCGAAGCGCTTCTGCGCCGTGAACTCGGTGAACTGGGGTTTCGCCACCGCATCGTGGCCGCGCCCAACCCGGTGGCGGCGCGGGTGCTGGCCAACGCCTATGACGGACTGGTGGTGCCGGACGATCAAGCCTTGCAGCATCACCTGGGGCAAATGCCCGTCGACCGGGTCGGCCTCGAAGCCTCGGTCGCCACGGCCTTGTCGCGCATGGGCCTGCGCACCTTGAGCCAGGTGCAGGCGCTGCCCCGGCATAGCCTGGCCCGGCGCTTCGAGGCCCAGGTGCTCAAGCACCTGGATGCCCTCTTGGGTTTGCGGCGGTTGGCGCTGGCGTTCTACCTGCCGCCGGACCGCTTCGATGTGCGTATCGAGCTCAATTTCGATGTGCAGTCCCATCAAGCCTTGCTGTTTCCGTTGCGCCGGTTGACGGGAGACCTGTCGGCGTTCCTCTGCGGTCGCGATAGCGGCGTACAGCGTTTCGACCTGCATCTGGAGCACGCCGGGTTGCCGGACACGCTCATCAAGGTCGGCCTGCTCAGTGCCGAGCGCGATCCGGCGATGCTCTTCGAACTGGCCCGGGGGCGGCTGGAGCAAGTCCAGGTCGAGGCGCCGGTGCGCGGCTTTCGCCTGCGCGCCGAGGATTTGCCGACCTTCGTGCCCCAGCATCAGGAACTGTTCGACGATCGCCCGCAACAGTCCTTGCCCTGGGAGCAACTGCGCGAACGCCTGCGTGCACGGCTGGGGGATGACGCGGTGCATGGCTTGCGCTTCCAGGCCGATCACCGCCCCGAGTGCGCGTGGCAGGCCCGTGCCGACAGCCAGCCTTGCGCGGTGCCGGCCGCGGTGAAACGGCCGGGCTGGCTGCTGACTGAGCCGCTGGCCGTGCATCAGGGCTCGGCGCGCATCCTCATGGGGCCGGAGCGTATCGAGTCCGGCTGGTGGGACGGCGACGACGTACGCCGTGACTATTACCTGATCGAAACCCGTGCCGGCCAACAGGGCTGGGCCTACCGGGCGGTCGGTGAGGACGGCCCGCTGTGGTTGCAGGGCTGGTTCGCATGAGCAGCGACTATGCCGAACTGCACTGCCTGTCGAACTTCAGCTTCCAGCGCGGTGCCTCCAGTGCCCTCGAGCTGTTCCAGCGCGCGAAAAAGCAGGGTTATCAAGCCCTGGCGATCACCGACGAATGCACCCTGGCGGGCATCGTTCGGGCCTGGCAAGCGGCGAAGTCCGTGGAGTTGCCGCTGATCATCGGCAGTGAAATACGCATCGAGAACGGTCCGAAACTGGTGCTGCTGGTGGAGAGCCTCGAGGGCTATCAGGCGCTGTGCCGATTGATCACCCGCGCCCGGCGCCGCACGCAGAAAGGCCAGTATCAGGTGCTGCATGAAGACTTCAGCGAGCCCTTGCCGGGATTGTTGGCGTTGTGGGTGCCGGACGCTGTCGATGCCTTTGAACAGGGGCGCTGGCTCAAACAGGTCTTCGCCGAGCGCCTGTGGCTGGCGGTGCAGTTGCATCGCGGCCAGGACGATGCCCGGCGCCTGGGCGATCTGCTGACCCTGGCCAGGGAGTTGTGCATCGCGGCCGTGGCCAGTGGCGATGTGCACATGCACGCGCGCGGCCGGCGCGCCTTGCAGGACACCATGACCGCGATCCGTCATCACCTGCCGGTGGCCGATGCCGGGTTGCGCCTGCACCCCAACGGCGAGCGCCATCTGCGCAGCCTCGACGTGCTGCAAGCGCTTTATCCGCCCGACTTGCTGGCCGAAACGCTGAACATCGCCCGGCGCTGCACCTTTGATCTTGGCCAGTTGCGTTACCAGTACCCCCGCGAACTGGTGCCGCAAGGACACTCGGCTACCTCGTGGCTGCGTCATTTGACCGAGGAAGGCATCGAGTGGCGCTGGCCAAAAGGGCCGAAAAGCGAAGTGCTGGTGCAGATCGACAAGGAGCTGCAACTGATCGCGGAGCTGGGCTATGAAAGCTACTTCCTGACAGTCCACGACATCGTCCGCTTTGCCCGCCAGCAACAGATTCTTTGTCAGGGGCGCGGTTCTGCCGCCAACTCGGCAGTGTGCTTCGCCCTGGGCATCACCGAAATCGATCCGGATCGCACCACGTTGTTGTTCGAGCGCTTTCTGTCCAAGGAACGTAACGAGCCGCCGGACATAGACGTCGATTTCGAGCATGAACGCCGCGAGGAAGTCTTGCAGTACGTGTTCCAGCGTTATGGCCGGGCCCGGGCCGCATTGACGGCGGTGGTCAGCACTTACCACGCCGCCGGAGCGGTGCGCGATGTGGCCAAGGCCTTGGGCTTGCCGCCGGACCAGATCAACGCCCTGGCCGATTGTTGCGGGCACTGGAGCGATGAAACGCCTCCCGTGGAACGTCTGCGCGAGGGCGGGTTTGACCCCGAAAGCCCAGTGTTGCACCGGGTGCTGAGCCTGACGGGGCAGTTGATCGGCTTCCCCCGGCATTTGTCCCAGCACCCCGGCGGTTTCGTGATTTCCGAGCAGCCGCTGGACAGTCTGGTGCCGGTGGAAAATGCCGCCATGGCCGAGCGCACCATCATCCAGTGGGACAAGGATGATCTCGATGCGGTCGGTTTGCTCAAGGTCGATATCCTGGCGCTGGGCATGCTCAGCGCGATTCGCCGATGTTTCGATCTGCTGCGCCGGCACCGGGGGCTGGACCTGAGTCTGGCGACCATCCCGTCCGAAGATACGGCCACCTACGAAATGATCGGTCGGGCCGACACCATCGGCGTGTTCCAGATCGAATCCCGGGCGCAGATGTCGATGCTGCCGAGGCTCAGGCCGAAGACGTTTTACGACCTGGTGATCGAGGTCGCCATCGTTCGGCCGGGTCCGATCCAGGGCGGCATGGTGCATCCGTACCTTCGGCGACGGAACAAGGAAGAACCGGAGGCCTATCCGTCACCGGAGCTGGAGGTGGTGCTCAAGCGCACCCTCGGCGTTCCTCTGTTTCAGGAACAGGTGATGCAGATCGCCATCGTCGCCGCCGACTACAGCCCCGGCGAGGCCGACCAGCTACGCCGTTCCATGGCCGCGTGGAAACGCCATGGCGGGCTCGAGCCACACAAGGAACGGCTGGCCGCCGGGATGAAGAAAAACGGCTACACCGCCGAGTTCGCCGCGCAGATCTTCGAGCAGATCAAGGGCTTTGGCAGCTACGGTTTTCCCGAGTCCCACGCGGCCAGTTTTGCCTTGCTGACCTACGCCAGTTGCTGGTTGAAATGCCACGAGCCGGCGGCCTTCGCCTGTGCGCTGATCAACAGTTGGCCGATGGGGTTCTACAGCCCGGACCAGATTCTGCAGGACGTACGGCGTCATCATTTGCAGGTTCGTCCGGTGGACGTGCGCGCCAGTGACTGGGATTGCAGCCTGGAGCCGATCGCCGGTGCGCAACCGGCGATTCGCTTGGGGCTACGCATGATCAAGGGTTTTCGCGAGGACGATGCCCGGCGCATCGAGACGGCACGCTCCAAAGGCGCGTTTGCCGACATCGCCGACCTGGGCGAACGGGCGCGACTCGATGCCCGCGCCCAGGAGCAACTGGCCGATGCCGGCGCGTTGCGTGGGCTGGCCGGCGACCGGCATCGGGCACGCTGGGAAGTGGCCGGGGTACAAAAACAGCTGGGTCTGTTTGCCGGCCTGCCGAGCCAGGAAGAGAACGCGGTGTCGTTGCCCAGACCCACCGTGGGCGAGGACCTGCAAGCCGATTACGCCAGTGTCGGCACCACCCTCGGGCCGCATCCGTTGGCCCTGTTGCGCGGTGAGTTGAAGGCGCGGCGCTGCCGCAGTTCGAAGGAGTTGCTGGACGTCGAGCACGGTCGGCCCGTCAGCGTTGCCGGACTGGTTACCGGCCGACAACGCCCGGCCACCGCCAGCGGCGTGACGTTCGTTACCCTCGAGGACGAGTTCGGCAACGTCAACGTGGTGGTGTGGCGCGACCTGGCAGAGCGCCAGCGCCAAGTGTTGGTCGGCTCGCAGTTGCTCAAGGTCGATGGGCGCTGGGAGAAGGAGGGTGAGGTCCGGCATCTGATTGCCGGACGCTTGAGTGACCTGAGCCCGTTGCTCGATGGCATCAGCGTGCGCAGCCGGGATTTTCACTAACCCCGCATTTCCCTGTAGGAGCGAGCCTGCTCGCGGTTACTGAGGACCAAATAGTGGGATCTCCAGTGGCCCGCGAGAATCAGCTATACCTCTATGAAACGAATAGCGCGCAGGATGCTCGAAACAAACGGGTGCAACTTACCGGGATAGAGCCAGCCGATGCAGTTTCTAGAGGAAAGCCACGGGTGCTCCGGGTGGAATGGCGAAATGGCCGGGCGCATTCGTGCGTTCGACTGGAGCCCGACCGAACTTGGCCCGCTCGATTCATGGTCCAGGAGCCTGAGCAGCGCGGTGCAGTTGATGCTCGCGTCCCCGCTGCCGATGGTGATGCTCTGGGGCCAGTCCGGCTACATGATCTATAACGACGCTTACTCCAAGTTTGCCGGTGGGCGTCATCCGTATCTGCTCGGTTCCGCTGTAGAGCTGGGTTGGCCGGAAGTCGCCGAATTCAATCGCCACGTGGTCGACACCTGCCTGGCGGGCGGCACCTTGTCCTATCGCAACAAAGAACTGGTGCTGCTGCGTGACGGGGTTCCGGAAGATGTCTGGATGGACCTCTACTACAGCCCGGTGGCTGACGATGACGGGCGCCCGGCCGGGGTCATGTCCATGGTGGTGGAAACCACGGAGCGGGTGATCTCCGAGCAACGGCGACAAGTGGCTGAAGACGCCTACCGCGCCGACAACGAACGGGTACGCCTGGCGCTCAACGCTGGCGCCTTGCTCGGTTCCTTTGTCTGGGACATCAAGGCCAACGTACTGACGGGTGATGAGCGCTTCGCTCGCGCGTTCTCTTATCCGCCCGGGCAAGACCTGCAAAACCTGTCCCGGGAAATCGCTGAAAGCCGGATCCATCCGGACGACCGCAGTTGGGTCCAGGAACGAGTCACACTATCGGTTGAGACGGGCGAACCCTATAACGTCGAATACCGGATCCAGCGCCCGGATGGCAGCTACCTTTGGGTACTCGCCAGTGGTTGTTGCGAGTTCAATGAGCAGGGCGAGGCGTTTCGCTTCCCCGGCGTGCTGATCGATATCCACGAACGCAAGAATGCCGAAGAGTCCCTGCTCAAGTTCACCCGCAACCTGGAGCAGCGGGTGGCCGATGAGGTCGAGGCGCGGCTGGCGGCGGAGGAACAACTGCGCCAGTCACAGAAACTCGAAGCCATCGGTGGCCTCACCGGCGGTGTGGCCCATGACTTCAACAACCTGTTGCAAGTGATCGCCGGCAACCTGCACCTGCTGGCACGCCATGAGCCGGGTAACGCCAATGTGCAACGCCGGGTCTCGGCGTCGATCGCTGCCGTCGAGCGCGGTGCCAAGCTGTCCTCGCAATTGCTAGCATTCGCCCGTCGCCAACCGTTGTCGCCCGCGGTCTTCACATTGCGGCAGATTTTCGATGGCCTGGCGGAGCTGCTGCTGCGTGCCCTGGGTGAAACCCTTCAGGTTCACATGACGGCACCCGAAGACTCGTGGAATGTGTTCGTCGATCGCAATCAACTGGAAAACGCCATTCTCAATCTGGCGATCAATGCCCGTGACGCCCTTCAAGGCGAGGGCAGGATTGACCTGTGCGCGGAAAACATCGTCCTCGATCGCAAGTTTTGTGCCGCAAAGGGCATTGCCCCCGGGGACTATGTGCGGGTGTCCGTGACGGATACCGGTGTCGGCATGCCGCCACAGGTACTGGCCCAGGCGTTCGAGCCGTTCTTCACCACAAAGGCCGACGGGCAGGGTACCGGCCTGGGCCTGAGCATGGTGTTTGGCTTCGTCAAGCAGAGTGGCGGTCATATCGAAATCGCCAGTGAAGTGGGGCGGGGGACCCGGGTGCAGTTGTACTTCCCGCGCACCTTGCGCGCGGCACCCAGCGAAACGCCGGGCGCTGATGTGCCGCAACGGGGCGGGCACGAGCGCATCCTGGTGGTGGAGGACAATGAGGCCGTGCGGGTAGCGGCGGTGGAGTTGTTGCGAGAAGAGGGCTATCAGGTCCTTACGGCCACCAACGGTGACGTCGCCATGCAAATGTTGCTGGAAGGGCTGGCGGTGGACCTGATATTTACCGACGTGGTCATGCCCGGCCTGATCAAGAGTTCGGATCTGGCGGCCTGGGCGAAAGTGCAGGAACCACCGGTGGCCGTGTTGTTCACCTCAGGGCATACCCGCGACATCATCTCGCGCAACCACCAGCTCAGCCCCGACACCCACCTGTTGAGCAAACCCTACAATCCTGAAGCGCTCAGGCAAATGGTGCGCATGGTGCTCAACGGCTGAAACCACTTGAGCAGACAAAGGTTTTAGCGCCTGTGGGACCGGACGACGAACGGACACCGCTGGTCTGACAGGTGGTCGACAGAACGGGCAAACCGAGGCCATTCTGATAGTTGGTGAACGCAATTGATCGCGTTTCGCTGCCGATCAACTAACGGAGGTGTTCCATGCCGGTGCCCCATGACCTTTATCAGGATCTGAAACGCTCAAAGGAAGAAATCCAGCAGAAACGCACCAAGGATCCGTTACTGGATTCACTGCTTAACAAGTATTCCCAGGCGGATGCCGAAGTGGTGAAAGCAGAGGAGGCCAAGTCCAACGATGACACCGTAAGGAAGCTCAAGGAGACACGTCTGCTGGTCAAGGACAAGATCGTCAAGCAACTTGGCGCGTCGTCCTGACCCACCAGCCTGCCACCGACGACCGGTGGCTGAACAGTTGAAATGGCACAAAAAAAATGGCACCTCGAATGCCCAGAGACCGATGTTACGGCTCTCAACGAGGTGCCTCATGACCCAGCCCGAATATCCCGATGAACTGAACGCTGTCCCATGTGGGAGCGGGCTTGCTCGCGAAGACGTCAGCACAGTCAACACCACTGGTGACTGCCCGTCCGCCATCGCGAGCAAGCTCGCTCCCACAATGGGTCCTGGGTGAGTTCAGACAGGGCGCTTGCTCATTGCAATGCCTTGCTTAACGGCAATCGCACCATGTTCCGGGCTTTCAGCGAACCGAAATACAACCAGTCCCCATATTCGCGCACCGTGGTGATGGGGGAGTAGTTGTTTTTGCTGCCATCCTGCAGGTTGGCGATCACTTTGCCCTCAAGGTCCAGGCCCAGGGCAAATCCGCGTTTTTCCACGGGCTTGGGCAATACGGTCATGGCTCGCACGATCATCTTGCGTACCAACGGATGCGGTGCCGTGGCGTCGAGCAAGGGGTTTCGGGGGGCATACAGGGCTACCCAGAAGCGGTCGCGGCCATTGAACGACAGGTTGTCCGGCAGCCCCGGCAGATTGTCGATGAACAGGTCATGGGTGCCGGCTTTCGGACCGGTGAGCCAATAACGGCTGATGCGGTAGGCACCGGTTTCATTGACCAGTACATAGGCATCGTCCGGACCCAGGGTCACGCCGTTGGCAAATTCCAGCTTATCCAGCACAACCGCCGTCTTGCCGGTCTGGAAATCGTAGCGCAGCAGTCGACCGTCGCCGCCGTGTTCGATCACGGCCTCACCGTCGTGGCCATAGCCGAAGTGGCTCGAAGCATCGCTGAAGTAAGCATAGTGACCGGGTTTGTCGATGGCCACATCGTCGATAAAACTGAAGGGAACGCCGTCGGCTTCTGTGGTCAAGGCCACCAGGCGTCCCTGGGCGTCGAGGGACAACAGACCTTTGACGGCGTCGGCGATCACCAGCAGACCATTGGGATGCCGGGCCAGGCCCAGTGGTCGGCCACCGGTATCGGCCAGGATCTTGGTGTTGTTGCCGTCCAGGCTCGTGCGGATCAGGCGACCGTCGTGCAGGCCGGTGATGAGCGCGTCGTTTTCCAGCAACAAGGCTTCCGGTCCATCGATGTTGGCGGCACCCACGCGTTCCACGTCCTTGAGCCGCTGGTTGTCGGCGTAGATTCCGCTGGTGAGAGACGGTGCAGGTTGTGGCGTCCAGGCCACTGGTCGCACCTTGGTCGGCATCAGCAGCAGGAAGGCGCCGATGACGATGATGGCAAGCAGCAGGCATTTGAAGGTTCTGCTCACGCGCCGACCCCCGTCGCCGCCAGATACTTCTGCGCCATGTCGCGCAATGCCAGCATCGACGCCGCCGATTCCCCATCGATGCGTCGCTTGAGCAGCAACCGGTTGGCAATGCGCATCGCCAGGCCGCTGAACTGATACTCCAGGGTGCGGACGAAGCGGGTGTCCTCGCCTGTGGCATCGCATTCATAGGTCACCACCAGCGACAGGCCGTGATCACCCCGGGCCTCGGCGCTCCAGCGCCGCCCGGGCAGGTATTCCGCTACCTCCCAGCGCAAGTGTCCGTCGCGCCCGCCGGCACGGATGTCTTCCTCGAAACGTGCACCGGCGTGCAACGGACCTTGTGGCCCATCGATGCGCAGCGACGACGGATGCCATTGCGGCCAAAGGGTCACGGTACTGGCGTAGGCAAGTACCTGGACCGGGGTTCCGGCAATGACAATCTGATGTTGCATGCGGGTCATGGGCGTTCTCGTCGGGTTGAGCGGCTCAGGTTCCGGCTCCCAATAGAGGGTGCCGAACAGGTAGTCCATCAGCGGGAAAACGATGTTGAAATTACGCTCCTGCATCAATTCGCGGCGGTGATGCAGTTCGTGCAACCGGCGCATCTGGCGGATCCACGGCAATCGTGTGACCAGGTTGCGCGACGGCAGGTGCTCGCAGGCATGGAACACTTCGTAAACCAGGTAACCGAGGACAAGAAGGCCGCCGACCAATCCGGCGACGTTGGTGTTGATGTGCTTGAGCAGCCACCAGAGGGGCAGGGCGAAGGCGAGGGTGTGCAGCACGATCAGCCACGCCGGAAACAGGATCACTCGCCAGTCGCGGGCGCTGTCGTAGGTCATGTGGCCGGGGGTGAAAAAGCTGTGGTGGTCGACTGCGTGACGGGCATAAAACAGCCGGGCGAAGCTCTTTTTATGATGCCCCAGGTGGCGATGCACCATGTACACGCCGAGGTTGAACAACAGTAGCGTGACGGGTACCGCCAGCCATTCCGCTGGCCGCACCTGATGTACGTTGCTCCAGAAAGCGCTGATCGCTACTGCCCCGAACACCAGGACAAACGCGCCGTGCAGCCAGGGATTGTAGAGCGGATGAATGTCGGCGCGGTAACGGCTGCGGAATCCTTCGGTGGTCTGCCTCACTGCAATCACCAGTCGTTTTTGTTATCTCTTTCAGATTAGCCGATCCCGGTGATTTGACGGAGCGAACCTTGATGACACAACGGCCATGATCCGGTGCAAACCGGTCTCAGGTCAGCGGATCCCAGCGCTGCGACCAGTCTTCGTCGGAATCGATGACCTTGCGCAGCAGGTCGAAGGCGCGTTGCAGCGTCGGCGAGTCACGATCGCGCGAGTAGACCAGATAGGTCGGGTAGTTGAATTCCGGTGCCTTGGGCACCCGTTCCAGGGCGCCGCTTTGCAGATAGCTCTGCACGACGCGGGTGCGGAAGTAGCCACTGCCGCCGTTTTCGAGAAGGTACTGCAAGCCCAGCGGGCCGAGATTGAAACTCAGCGCGGCCTTGGCTTTTTCCGGCAGCGCGGCGTCGTGCTGGCGCCGGAAATCAGCGCCCCAATCGATGTACACATAAGGATCGGGCTTGTCGACCTGGCGCACGAGAATCAGTTTTTCTTCGAGAACCTGCTCGACCTGCAAACGCGGCCAATACTCGGGCTGATACACCAGCGCGGCATCCAGAACGCCCAACTCCAGTTGCCGCAGCAGGTTTTCGCCGTCACGGATTTCCATGCGCAGGGCATGGCTGGGGATGTTCTTGCGGATTTCACCGGCCCAGCCGAGCATCAGCGGATTGCACAGGCTCACCTCGCCACCGATGTGCAGCACATCGTGAAAACCCTCGGGCAACGGCAAATCACGCCGCGCGGCTTCCCAGGTTTGCACCAGTTGATTGGCATACACCACGAACGCTTCGCCGTTGGGCGTCAGGCGGGCGCCGGCACGGTTACGCACGAACAGGGTGCTGCCCAACTGGCTCTCGAGTTTTTGCACCCGCGCGGTGATCGCGGTCTGGGTGACATGGAGTTTTTCCGCGGCGGCAGCCAGGCTGCCATGGCGGACGATTTCGAGGAAGGTGCGGGCGAGGTCGATGTCCATGGGGTGGCCGGTGTGGGAAGTTCAGGCATTGTATGCCCCCTTGCCACAAGGTTCAGCGGCGGGCAGGCAAAAACGACGAATCCCGCCACTAAGGGCGGGATTCGTTTGCAGCAGGCACACTCCCGAAGTTCGGGAGCCAGGTGCTTACGACGGGAACAGTTCGGACAGTTTCATCGCCAGCATCATGTCGCCTTCAGCGCGCAGTTTGCCGCCCATGAACGCTTGCATGCCGTCAGTCGAACCGTCGACGATGCCTTGCAGGGTTTCGCCGTCCATCACCAGGGTAACTTGTGCGTCCGGGTTCTCGCCTTCCTGCAGTTCGCAGGTGCTGTCCTTGACGATCAGCGAGAAGTTCTTGGTGTCGTCGATGCGGAAACCGAAGACCAGGTCCAGACCGGCAGCAGCGGCTGGGTTGAACTTGGCTTTCATTGCTTGTACGGCATCAGCTACGGAGGTCATGGTTCGATCCTTTCTTGGGTAATAAGAGCTGGGTGATTACAGCCAGGGTCACAATAGTCCGGACTCAGCGAAACGTGATGAGTTCCGGGGCCTTCAACAGTTGCAGGTGCGCATGACTGTTGAAGGAAGCCAGGGACACCTCGCGACCACGAAACTTAAGCTGGTTGAGCGAGGTGTTGACGATTTGCCAGTTCAACTCAAAGGCCTGCCGGGCAGGCATTTGCGTAATCAGGTGGAGCAGGGCAGTGATGGTGCCGCCGGAGGTGAACACGGCGATTTTCTGGGTGTTGTCGGCCTGGTCGAGGATGCGATGCAAGCCGGCCTGCACCCGTTCGACAAACCCCAGCCAGCTTTCCAGGCCCGGTGTGTCGTAGGTGCCGGCCAGCCAGCGCTCGATGATCAGGGCGAAGATACGCTGGAACTCAGCGCGGTTTTGCGCAGCGTTGCGCAGGATGTCCAGGGCTTCGGGTTCGTCCGGCAGCATGGCCGGCAACAGCGCGCGGATCACCGCATCGGCGTCGAACTCGTTGAAGGCGGAGTCGGTTTCCAGCAGCGGCACCGACAGGCCCGCCGCGGTGAATTGCTCCAGCGCGCTGTTGGCCGTGTGCTGCTGGCGGCGCAGGTCGCCCGCCAGGCAGCGGTCGAAGCTGATCCCCAGTTCGGCCAGGTGGCGGCCAAGGATTTCAGCCTGACGAATGCCGGTCAGCGACAGCACGTCGTAGTCGTCCGCACCGAAGGAGGCCTGGCCATGTCGAATCAAATAGATGCTGCCCACGTCCGCGTCTTCCCGGTACGTTGAAGGTTTGGCGAGGTTATGAGGATGGCGGTGTGCTGTCAATGAAAAAACATACGCTTGTTTGAAATGCTCGTTACACGCCTGTTGCCAGAGGTTTCACGACTGGTCGCAAGGTCGGCGCATGGGTATGCTGGAGGTATCCCGCGCGCGTTCAAGCCGCGCATCGTTTGAGGAGTCCCTGTGGAGTTTTTTTCCGAGTACGCCATTTTTCTGGCCAAGACCGTGACCCTGGTGATCGCCATTCTGGTGGTCCTGGCCAGTTTCGCGGCCTTGCGCAGCAAGGGGCGGCGCAAGTCGTCGGGCCAGTTGCAGGTCAGCAAGCTCAATGACTTCTACAAAGGGCTGCGCGAGCGCCTGGAGCAGACCTTGCTCGACAAGGACCAGCTCAAGGCCCTGCGCAAGACCCAGGCTAAAACCGACAAGAAACAGAAGAAAAAGCCCGAGGCCAAGCCCCGGGTGTTCGTGCTGGATTTCAATGGCGATATCAAGGCTTCGGCCACCGAAAGCCTGCGCCACGAAATCACTGCCTTGCTGACCCTGGCCACACCGAAGGACGAAGTGGTGCTGCGCCTGGAAAGTGGCGGTGGCATGGTTCACAGCTACGGCCTGGCCTCCTCGCAACTGGCGCGTATCCGTGAGGCTGGCGTGCCCTTGACCGTGTGCATCGACAAGGTCGCGGCCAGTGGTGGCTACATGATGGCGTGCATCGGCCAGAAGATCATCAGTGCACCGTTCGCGATCCTCGGCTCGATTGGCGTGGTGGCGCAGTTGCCCAACGTCAACCGCTTGCTGAAAAAGCACGACATCGACTTCGAAGTGCTGACCGCCGGTGAATACAAGCGCACCCTGACCGTGTTTGGCGAAAACACCGAGAAGGGCCGGGAGAAGTTCCAGCAGGACCTGGACATCACCCATCAACTGTTCAAGAACTTCGTGTCGCGCTATCGCCCGCAACTGGCGATCGATGAAGTGGCCACCGGCGAAATCTGGCTCGGTGTCGCGGCGCTGGACAAACAACTGGTCGACGAACTCAAGACCAGCGATGAATACCTCGCCGAACGCGCCAGCAAGTCCGAGCTCTATCACTTGCATTACGCCGAACGCAAAAGCCTGCAGGAGCGCATCGGCATCGCCGCCAGCGGCTCGGTCGATCGCGTGCTGCTGAGCTGGTGGAGCCGTTTGACCCAGCAACGCTTCTGGTAATTCTGCGTTCAATGGGCTAATAGCAATTGTCCGCTTTGGTACCATGTACGATTAAAGGACCTTGAACGATGCCATGCAGGCAATGTTCAAGGTCTTTTTTATGGAGACTAAAAACTTAAGGGCGAAAGTGTTTATCCGGTGCTCAGAGCTGCCATGTTATATTTGGAATCCGGACTAGTCCGCGATTGATATACCAATCCAGGATCCTGCAATTATCGCCATAAGTGGCCAGCGCCTGGAGCAGAGATTCAATGTCGGCAAAGCGAGTTTTATACATGGTGCCGATGCTTTCATTTACCGGATAAACACTATCGTATTCAACCCGTATTGGAAATGCCACTGGTCCTGGCCCAAAAGGTTCATACTGAAACTGGAATCTATACATGTGGTCGAGTATAAAAATCCCGGGTTCATTGAGTTGCTCTTTTAATGTAGTCGGTAGATCAGGGTATGAAGACCATGGCAGTTCGATACTGTCCATTTTACCTGGAACCTGTTTAAGTCCATTTGACTTAAGGGCATCAAGCAGAGTCTCGAGACTCTTGAAACGAACATGATCAATGTTTGGCCATTCTTCGTGTTCAATATAGATGAGAGTGCTGTCAGTCTTGATGGGGACATAGACAATATTACCGCTGGCATCGCAGTATAAAATGGCGAGATAACTAAAGTTTCTTTCATTCCAAAGTATTTTGAAAGCGGAGTTGCGAGCTTCGTCGGTGATATACATCGTGCAAAATCCTTTTTGCGGTAGTTGAGTTTTCATACTCTATCGCGAAAAATAAACAACTTTGCGCGGAATATATTACCAGGATTTTCAAAGCAATATTGCGACGCTGGTTGTCTGGCCGGTCAGTTCGTTTGAGTTGGGTCCCGCTTTTTTAGCCTGCGAATGTCTGCCCGATGTCCTCCACGGCCCGGCGAAATCTCTGTAGGCAGCAGGCGACCGTTCCTGCTTTCGGCAGCGCGGCTGCTGGTTATGTTGATGCTCCAGAATAATTGCCATGGAACGCACATGAATGACCATCGGACACCGCTTCATGCCGAACATCTGCCGCTGCGCGAAACACTGGAGTCTGTGGTGAGCGCGGCTTTGCCGCAGTCTCCCGAGCAGTTCGGTGCGCAGTTGATCCAGGAAAGGTGGGGACAAGACATCGACCCGCAAAGCGCCCTGTTGGTCACCCTGGATTATCGCTACCGGGGGCATCCGCCGCAGGACGGTATCGAGCAAGGCCAGGTGGCAAACTCGCAAACCCTGGTGCAGGCGCTGCTGGCGAACTACCAGAGCGTCGCGGACGGGCGTATTGCCGAAGGTCTGTTGGACTTGTTCACACCGCCCGATGTCGGTCCGTCCATTCGTATCGTGGAGCATGTCGATGAATTCGCCGACCACGGCAATGGCAACCACCACACCTACGAAGGTATCTATCGCCGGACCACGCCTCAGGCGTATGGGCCGGCAACGCAAATTACCCTGAGGCCGGCGGCGTTCAAACAGTGGGTATGGGATCTGGATTTGCAAACCCGCTATCAGGCTTACCTTGATAGTGCCTGGCCCTCCGATAAGCGAATCCTCCAGGCGGCGCCTTTCGACCTGAGAACCTCGACCAGGGCCGCCTTTATCATGAGCGCCTGCCTGCAACATCAGGAGGGCAGCTTGAGTCAGGAGGGCCTGGCCTTGGCCATGCAGGCCGCCGGTTTGCCAGCGGAGCAGGCCTGGAGTACGTTGACTATCGATCAGATGCAGGCGCCCACCCGCATCAGCGCGCCGATCGAAGTCGGTCGGCTGACGATCTATCGCTACACATCGGACGATATCTGGTGTTACCGCCATCGTCGCAGCGGTCGGGTCTTGTTGAACATTCCCGGCAACTCCTCACCCCTGCATGAATTCGCCGACTTGCCGCATCTGCGCCAATGGATCGTGGCCCAAGGCCGGGTTGCCGCCACACGGCAAGCGCTGGTCGCGCATTTTGCCGAGGACGATCGTGAAGATGGCACTTTCCATGCGGGCGTATCGACGGCGTTGGAGGGCATGGCGGTTTACCCGAAGGAGCACTGGCTGACAAAGAACGCCGGATTCTTCAACAATGACGGTTTCTGGGACCCGCAGGACTACATCGACCTTGAGCGTGCGCCGACCGGTACCGATCCGTTCGCGCAACTGGTGCTGACCATGAAGCAGGCTTCCATGGCCAGTGTCAAAACCATCCGCAACGATGCCCAGGTCAATCGCGACAACCTGAGCGCGGTGGTGGAGCCGCTTGTGCAGTGGATCAACCGGCTGGGACCTTTGGCATTGTTCATTCCGGGAGGAGAGGGCGTCCTGGTGCTGGCGGGGCTGATCGACGCCGGTTACGGCCTCGATCAGGCCATCAACGGTAAAACACCCGGGCAGCGCTCCGAGGGGGTGACGCGTACAGTGTTCGGCCTGCTCAATGCGCTCCCGCTGGCCGGGGCGGTGGCAGCACTCAAGGGCGAAGAGAAAATCGCCGGGACGTTGCACGAGTCGGGGGAGCCGGGGAGCGAGCCACTTCCCGCAGCGCCGGACGAGCCCATGCCCGATACGTCTGAGGTGCCCGTGCCGACACGTGTGGAACTGATGCGTGGCGTTTGCGCACCGCTTGCTGCCTTCAGTGATGAGGTATTGGCACGGATCGCCCGGATCAGCACGGTCGACGACGATATGTTGCGCCTGATGCAGACCGGTCGCCCGCTGACGCCGACGCTTGCCGACACCATCACTCGCTTCAAGCTCGATCAGGAACTTGAAGCCGTCGCCGATCCGCAAGCGCGGGCCGGATTGTTCAACGCCCGCTATCAGGCGCTCCAGCACTCGGACCAGGATTGGATTCGCCTGTTTCAGCGCGAATACAAGGGTTTGCCGAAAAGTGCGGTGGAGCAGATCCTCGACCGTTCAGGGGTCGACATCAATCGGCCCGTCGATGCTGACGAGGTGCTGCAACTGTTCAAGCGCCTGGACAGCAAGGCACGCGAGTATCAGCAGCATGTACGACTCAACCGGGCCTATGAGGGGTTGTACTTGCGTTCGGTCAGCCACCCCGATTCCGATGTCCTGGCGTTGCACTCCCTGGAACGCCTGCCCGGTTGGCCGGAAGGATTGCGCATCGAAGTGCTCGACGGGTCGATCAGTGGCCGGGTCCTGGACCGTTGCGGCCCGCTCGATTCGGCGGATTGCCGGCGCTTGATCAAGGCCGGTGATCGCTATCGGTGTGCCACGGTGGCGGCAGCCGACGGTGAAGGTACGGATCTGTTTGCGGCGCTGGTCGAACTATTGTCCGGGGAGGAACGCGCGGCGATGGCGCTAAACGCGCCCGACGTGGCCAGCCAGTTACGCCTGCGCATTGGCGGGCACGCCTTGTCTCGTTCCGAGCTGATACTCGGCTTGAATCGAATGGATTCGCGGTTGCCCTTCGACGCCAGGGGGTTGCGCGGCGGCGGCTTTCCAAACACGCCACAGGGCGCTGCGCTGGCTCACGAAATCATGCGCATGCAGGTCAAGGATCTGTATCCGGAGTTCACCGATGCCCAGGTGGACGAGTTGCTTCTGACGGCAGGTGCCCGGGCGCAAGCGCTGGTGGATCGCCTGACGCTCGAGGTGCGGCAGTTGCATGCCGATCTGCGCGACTGGGTCGACCAGACCGTGCTGGATGTCGATGACATGGATGTGGAGTTTCTGGTTGTGGGCGATGACGCCGCCGCGGGCATGAATCCCCGGCAGGTGGCGGCGCACAATGCCGAACTGCTGCAAACCGTGATCGATTCCGAGCGTGAGGTGCGAAATGAACTGGTCGAGGAGTTGATGAGCATTTGGCAAAAATGCCCGCCCGGGATCAATCGAGTCATGTCCGGCGAGGTGTGCAGCGGATACAGGCTGGACCTGGGGTACGAGGATTTCCATCGCTTGCCGACAATGAACGTTCGCTTCAATGACGTCGTCGAGCTAACGATGCAGGGCTTGCACCTTGTCGAACGCGAGAGTCTGAGCGCTTTTCTCGAAAGCTTTCCCAATCTGCACACCCTGAACCTGAAACGAGTCGATCTGCGCCGGCTTAATGCAGGCAATGTGCTGGAGGGGATATTGCCTGCACCGGTTCGGCAAATGACTCGACTCACAACGCTCAACCTGAGTTCCGCCTTTCTTCAGCTTCAGGAGAACACGGCTTCGCAGTTTCGTGATCTGCCGAGCTTGCAAACGCTGGACCTGAGTGACAACCCGTTGACTGTCCCGCCCGTGGTATTGGGGCTGAATGAGTTGCGTGTGTTGAACCTGAGAAACACCGGGATCAGTCATTGCCCGATTGGCGTCGCCGATCAGCCGTATCTCACCTCGCTCGACTTGCGAGGCAACCGGATCAGTCGGGTTCCCTACGCAATAATGATTCAGGCGATCTCCCGGGACCGGGTGAAACTGTGGGGCAATCCGCTGACGGATGAAGAGACGTTGTTGCGCCTGGTGGATCATCGCGAACGCACCGGTATCAACCTGTGGCTGAGCGAGCCGGGTACCGATTACGGCAGTGCGACACCCTGGTTGCAGGAGGGTGATGAAGGCGTGCGCGAAGCCCGGCAACAGATCTGGCAACGATTGGCCGTCAAGCCATCGGGCAGTACGTTGCTCCGGGTCATGGATGGATTGAGTTTGACCGCGGATTTCCAGGTCGGCTATCGGTCGCTGCAGGCGCGGGTGTGGCGTTTGCTGCAGGAAGCGGATGCGTCAGAAGAGCTGTGGGGTTGGTTGCGACAGTGTGTCGAAACGCGGATGGGCGATGCGCAGAATCCGTTCCGGTTGTTCGTGGTGCTGGAGGATCGAGTCCGGCTGTACCGCGATTGGGTCGCCATGGGGCGGCCGATGCCGCTGGCCGACTATCCACCGTTTTAGCCGGGAAGGTGAAACGCCTTGAACCCCGGGCCGGGGTTCAAGGSGTGACGGTCAGCGACGACGGAACAGCGGTAGCGGTTCGTCGGTAGCGGCCTGATAGGACACCGAGAAGTCCTTGAGGCCTTCAAGGGCTTCGTGCGGGTCTTTGTCGGCGCGAATGGCGAACGCGTCGAAACCACAGCGATGCATGTAGAACAACTGGTCACGCAGCACGTCGCCAATGGCCCGCAATTCGCCCTTGAAACCGTAACGGTCACGCAGCAGGCGGGCATTGGAGTAGTTGCGGCCGTCGGTGAATGCCGGGAAGTTCAGGGCAATGACCTGGAACTGAGCCACGTCTTCGCCGATTTCCTCGGCTTCTTCATCGGCGTCCAGCCAGATGCCCAGGCCGCCGTCGCGGGCCAGGAGCATGCGGCTGTGTTCGCGCCACAGTTGCAACGGAACGATGTAGTCGTCGCAGTTGGTGATTTCGTCGATGTTGAAGTCCTTGGGCAGCAGGTGCCAGGTCTCGTCGACGACCTCGTTGTTCTTAATGATTCGCTGCATAGACACGCTCCTTGAAGAGGTCGATACCAATACGCTGATAGGTGTCGATGAAGCGTTCGTCTTCGGTACGTTGTTCGATGTACACGTCGATCAGCTTTTCGATCACGTCAGGCATGGCTTCCTGGGCAAAGGACGGGCCGAGGATCTTGCCCAGGCTGGCGTCACGGCTGGCGCTGCCGCCGAGGGAAACCTGATAGAACTCTTCGCCTTTCTTGTCCACCCCCAGGATGCCGATGTGGCCGACGTGGTGGTGACCACAGGCGTTCATGCAGCCGGAGATGTTCAGATCCAGTTCGCCGATGTCGAACAGGTAGTCCAGATCGTCGAAACGACGCTGGATCGATTCGGCGATCGGGATCGACTTGGCGTTGGCCAGGGAGCAGAAATCGCCGCCCGGGCAGCAGATGATGTCGGTCAGCAGGCCGATGTTCGGCGTGGCGAAGCCTTGCTCGCGCAACTCGCCCCACATGGCGAACAGCTTGTCCTGCTCGACGTCGGCCAGGATGATGTTCTGCTCGTGGGAGGTTCGCAGTTGGCCGAAGCTGTAGCGGTCGGCCAGGTCGGCCACGGCGTCGAGCTGTTTGTCGGTGATGTCGCCCGGTGCAACGCCGGTCGGTTTCAGGGACAAGGTCACGGCCACATAGCCCGGCTTCTTGTGGGCCAGGGTGTTGCGCACGCGCCAGCGGGCGAAGCCCGGGTGCTGCTGGTCGAGTTCGGCCAGGGCGGCGCTCTGGTTGTCCAGTGCCTTGTAGTCCGGGTCGACGAAGTGCTTGGCGACGCGCTGCACTTCGGCTTCGGTCAGCGTGGTCTGGCCACCGCGCAGGTGCTCCATTTCCGCATCGACTTTCTGTGCGAAGACTTCAGGCGTCAGCGCCTTGACCAGGATCTTGATCCGCGCCTTGTACTTGTTGTCGCGACGGCCATAGCGGTTGTAGACCCGCAGGATGGCGTCGAGGTAGCTCAACAGATCTTGCCACGGCAGGAATTCATTGATGAATGCGCCCACCACCGGCGTACGGCCCAGGCCACCGCCGACCAGCACACGGAAGCCCAGTTCGCCAGCGGCGTTGTGCACCGGCTCAAGGCCGATGTCATGGACTTCGATGGCGGCACGGTCGGAAGTCGAACCGTTGACGGCGATCTTGAATTTACGCGGCAGATAGGCGAATTCCGGGTGGAACGTGGTCCACTGGCGCACGATCTCGCACCATGGGCGCGGATCGATCAGTTCGTCGGCGGCGACACCGGCAAACTGGTCGGTGGTGACGTTGCGCAGGCAGTTGCCGCTGGTCTGGATCGCGTGCATCTGCACGGTGGCCAGTTCAGCGAGAATGTCCGGAATGTCTTCCACGGCCGGCCAGTTGAACTGCACGTTCTGCCGGGTACTGATGTGGGCGTAGCCCTTGTCGTAGTCACGGGCAATTTTGGCCATCATTCGCATCTGGCGCGAAGTCAGCTGGCCGTATGGCACGGCGACTCGCAACATAGGCGCGAAACGCTGGATATAAAGGCCATTTTGCAGGCGCAGGGGGCGGAATTCTTCTTCGCTCAGCTCGCCTGCCAGATAGCGTCGGGTCTGATCACGGAACTGCTTGACGCGGTCCTCGATGATCCGCTGATCGTATTCGTCGTATACGTACATATAAGTCCTGTTCTCAGGCTTGGGCCGGTCGGAAACAGCGGCGTTTTTTTGGCTTGCTGGCGTCCGATAAAACCTCGGCAATTCTGCGCGCACGGCCGCGCACTCCCTACGGAGCCGGGGCACGATACCAGTTTGCAGTTATGCGTAAAAGTGATGTTTGAGCATATGTAAAGAACCAAATCGCCTAATGATAAACGTTGATGCAAAGACCCTGTTTGTGATGCGGGCAATCGTCGTCTTTACTCTGCTCGAGTCTTTATGCAATCACCGATAAAACCGACAAGAGGCGATGCAATGAGCAACCCAACCAAAGCACGGAAAAGCGATAGCACCGTTGATGCATGGGCAATTTTGTTCCTGATCATTCTGGTCGTGGGGACGGCGGTATTCTGGGTCAGTCATCAATAAGCGACACCGTCCGGGCCCGGTTCCGACGATTGTCTGACAAAAACCGGAAAAATCGCCGTTTTACGGACGTTCGCTGGCTATAATGCGCGGCGAATTTCCGGGGGCTCGGACGACCAATGCTGAAGTTTCTGTGTGGCGTATTACTGACGCTGGGCATGGTCTTGGGACCTTGTGCCCAGGCGGCGTCAGTGCTGTTCCTGAATCCGGGAACCCCCACCGAGGCTTTTTGGGTGAGTTATTCGCAGTTCATGCACGCCGCGGCGACTGACCTGGGGATGGACTTGCGCATCCAGTATTCCGACCGTGTCTCCGAAAACACTCTCCGCCAGGCTCGCGAAGCCCTTCAGGGCCACCATCGTCCCGACTACCTGGTGTTCGTCAACGAGCAATACATCGCCCCCGAAATCCTGCGGCTGGCCAAGGGCAGTGGGGTAAAGCTGTTCATGGTCAACAATGCCCTGACCCCGGATCAGATGAAGCTGGTCGAAGCCCGGCCTGACAAGTATCCCGATTTGCTCGGCAGCCTGGTGCCCAACGACGAGGAGGGTGGCTACCTGATGCTCAAGGAGTTGATCCGACAGCACGGCCCGGTAGCCCCCGGCCAGACCATTGAGTTGCTGGCTTTTTCCGGATTGAAGATCACCCCGTCCGCGCAATTTCGCGAGAAGGGCATGCGGCGTGCCTTGGCCGAGCACCCCGAAGTGCGTTTGCGGCAATTGGTGTACGGCGGCTGGACCCGGCAACGTGCCTGCGAGCAGGCCCGGTTGCTGTTCAAGCGCTACCCGCAGACGTCGCTGGTCTGGGCTGCAAATGACGAAATGGTGTTCGGCGTGATGCAGGCGTATGTCGAAGCGGGAGGTGTGCCGGGCAAGGGCGTGCTGTTCGGCGCGATAAACAATTCACCCGCTGCGTTGCAAGCGCTGCTGGACCATCGCCTGAGTGTCTTGCTGGGCGGGCACTTCACCCTCGGTGGCTGGGCGCTGGTGCAATTGCATGACTACGATGAAGGTGTGGACATCAGCCAGTACGGCGGCCGTGACCGGCAGATTCCGTTGTTGCAGCTGATCGATCGGACGCAGGCCAGGCGGTTGCTGGCGATGGACACCGCGCAGGACTTTGGCGTGGATTTCCACAAACTCTCGGCCAAGGGACGTCCCGCGTCCTGGCGTTACCCGTTCACCCTGCAAACCCTGATGCACTGAGTCTGATCAAACCCCGGCCAGAAGCAGCACCAGCTTGACGATGCCAAACAGCGTCAATGCAAACACCGCCGTGAACATTATCCCCAGAATCACGAAATGACTCGGCTTGCCGTGAGTGAAATCTCGGGCCCGGTTCTTCCCGCTCTGCACCCCGAATGCCGCCGCCATGACGCTGTGCAGCATTTGCCAGAAGGTCGGCGGCTTGTTGTCGGCTGGATCGGCCATAAGTCCCTCGCCTGTCAGTAGGTCCTCAGAGCATAGACAATCCAGCGGCCGGTGGTGGGCTCGGCCGGTCCGCGGATCGACGTATTTTGAAATCAGTCTTGAGCGGTGCGATAACTATCTACCGCAGATGCGGTTCGCTGAAATGGTGTCCTGTCGTTCCATTTTTCAGGAGCGACACTATGTCTACCCATCCTCCATCCGTGCCCCGTCAACATTTGGTTCCGGGCCGAAACAGCATTCATCGCGAACTGCTTGAACAACAGACGCCTGATTGGTTGATCGATGCCACGCCGCAGCGGCGAGCTGCCATAAAAGCGAGCGGTTCGCTCCCGCCGCAGTGGTACCAGCGAGCATCCCGCGAGCAAAAGCAGGCACTGAAAGACCTTTTCAACGACAGTTTTGTGTCCCAGGCCCGGCTCGACAAGACGATGTCGTCGCTGCCGGACGCCGAAAGCTTTGCCGAGCCGATACTGCGCAAGGCCTTGAAGGAGCAATTTGGTGTTGAGGTCGACGTCAACAAAACCCTGGTGTGCCTCAGGCGGGCGCTGGAAGTCAGCGCCCTTGAAATAGAGATCGCCTCGTTCGAGGTGATGAAACTTTCGTTGTTGCAAGCGGCATTGCACAACTTCGAAGCGTCCGAGTGTGAGGAGGGCGCTTTTCATCGCGGGTCCGGGTTTGTGATCGAGACATCGACGCCAGGCACGTTCGAGGTCGCTACCTTCAGCATGTCGGTCAGGCAGTTCCTCTCACTCTGTCGCAAGCTGGATATCGGCGCGCAGTATCAAACCCGACTGAAGGCGTTTTTCCAGCCAGCGGATGCGCAGAAGGAAACGGCATTGCGCGAGCAGTTCGTTGCCAGCCAGAAAGCGGCATTGAAGGCAGCAGCCGAACTGGCGCTGCTGAAAAAGGACATCGAGCCCGACGATTACGAAATGATTCTTTCGGTGGTTAACGGCGAAGTTCATCCCCGTCTTGGCAACAGGCCTGTCTGGTTTCGCGACCTGAGTTTGATGAAACGCAGGATGACAGGCTGCGTCGTGTTCGGCATCTGTGAACAATATCGCTATAGCAGCGATTTCATCGTTTACATTCCCCATGATCCGGAACATCCGCTCAAACGCTATACCCCTGAGCGGATGAGGGCGGAATTCAAGCGGCAATTCACAGCCCTTGGCGCATCGCCGTCGAGTGATGGCCCGACGGAGCACCAGCGGTATTTCAGCCAATTCGTCGCTTACGCCGACCGGCCTTACTATTTCAGTCAATTCACCCGTAAAGCCGCGGATGCTCCCGCCGATCCATTGCACTCCATTTGGGTGAAAGTCGCGCAGTACATTCCCGTGCTTTCTCCCGTCGCCCGCATCAAGGAGTTGCCACCTGAGCATTCGGTCAAACGTGAGCGGGTCGAAGATCCCTACCTCGATCCTGTTGACGTCACTCGCAAAGGCGCGGCCGGAATCTGGTCCGCCAACACCGATCTGTGGACTTATCTCTACGAGCAAAACCGCGCCAAGGTGATCGCCGATGCACGCAGTCATGCTGTGCCCACGGCTGACGTCGATGCAACGGTGCGGGCGAAAAAGCTCAATCACCTGCTGGAAATCGGCATGCTGGGCTTGAACATGGTGTCGATGTTCGTACCGGTGCTGGGCGAGATCATGCTGACGGTGATGGCCGGGCAATTGCTGTACGAGTCGTTCGAGGGCGCGATCGAGTGGAGTGAGGGGGATCGCACCGCGGCCAAGGCGCACCTGATCGATGTGGCGGAAAACCTGGCGCTGATCGCGGCGATGGCCGGGGCCGGCAAGGCGCTGGGCAAGCTAGTGCCACTCGCACCGGAGCCCGTGATCGAAGGGCTGGACGCCATCAAGCGTGCCGATGGCACGACTCGGCTGTGGAAACCCGACCTGAAGGCCTATGAGCGCAACGTTGAGCTGGGCGATGACACTGTCCCCAATTCCTTGGGACAGTTTCGCGCGAACCGCAGGACTTACATCCGCCAGGCGGGCAAGGTGTATGAGATCACCTTTGATTCATCAGTGAAAAAATGGCGCATCAAGCATCCGTCCGATACCGGGGCCTGGCGGCCGATTCTCGAACACAACGGCCACGGTGCCTGGCGCCATACGCTGGAGCGTCCTCTGGAGTGGGACCGTTTGACCCTGTTGCGGCGCATGGGCCATGCGACCGAGGCCCTGACGGACGAACAACTGCTCACCCTCGCCGATGCCAGCGGTGCCACTGACAATGCCTTGCGCAAGATGCACCTCGATCACCTGCCTCCGCCTCCGGGGCTGGTTGAGTTGTTGTCGGCGTTCGAGGCTGCCCCCGGTAGCTCCGAGGCGGGCAAGGGGCCGGTGGCGACGTTGCGGCGAGCTTGCCCGGGGCTGAGTGAATCCGCAGCCAACAGGGTGTTGCAGGATGCCAATGCCGAGGAGCTGGCGCGGTGGCAAACGACGCGGCGGATCCCCTTGAACATGCTTGAAGAGGGCCGCTGGTACGCACGCCAAGGGCGCGTCAACCAGGCCTTTGCCGGGTTGCATCTGGAGCGTATGGCGTCGGCGGACAGCCGATGGCTCGCCCTGCATTCCCTGGAAAAACTGCCGGGCTGGTCCGACAGCGTGCGCCTGGAAGTGCGCGACGGTCACGTCGAGGGGCCGCTGATCGATGGCATTGGCAGTCAGACTGCCGTCACGCGCAAATATGTGGTCAAGAAGGGACCGGCTTACCAGGCGTTTGATGAGCGCGGCGAGGAGCTCAACGGCATTCCTCGAAATGAAGACAATTTTTACTCGTCGATCATGCACGCCTTGCCCGACTCAGCGCGACAGGCGCTGGGTGTTCCCCATGTGGCTCAGGGCAGCCAGTTGCGCAAGGCAATCATCGACCATGCCGTTGCCCATCGTAGCGAGCTGGCACAAAGCCTGGAGACACGCACTGGCAAGCACGCGAACTTCAAGCCTCCGGTCCGGATCAACGAACGGTTGGTGGGGTACTACGCCAGCGGGCGCGGGCATGGGATCAATCCTTCGCTGGCGAGTCGGGTTCGGGATGTCTATCCGGCGCTGACCGAACAGCAGGCCAACGGATTTGTCCTGGCGCAGCTGCGTGCGGGGAAAACCGACGGGCAGATTTACGGTTTGTTGCAGACCCGCCTGCGCGAGTGGGAGACGCTTGAGGCTACGCTCGATCATTGGGTGGGCGAGCCATCGCCGAACGCTGCCCTGGAACTCATGTTGGGTGGCAAGGCCTCGGTCGCGCAGAGCCTCAAGCAAAGCTGGCGCAACTCGCCGTTGGCTGCAGAGCAGGCGCGCTTCACATTGCTTGAGCTGACCTGTGACCAAGCGCTTCCTTCGTTGCCTGCCGATTTCTCCCATGTGCGTGATCTGTACGTCCGGGGCCGCTGCATCACCGATGCCAATGCCGATGCACTGCTGGGCAATTTCCCCAAGTTGAGAAAACTGCGGATCAACGCCACGGGCAATCAGTTCAGCAATGTGCCCGAAATCATCGGTACGATGCCGGAGCTCACCGATCTGAGCCTGTACTCATCCGCTCCCTACGCCGCCGACATGCCGACGAGGCTGGGCGCGTTGACCAGGCTTGAGTACCTCAATGTCTATTGTTCGGCGTTTACGCCGATTGCGCTGGATGTCAGCCAGTTGCGCAATCTGCGCCTGCTGGAAGTGCTGGCACCTTCATTGTTCGAATGGCCCGCCGGGGTGCTCGAACTGCCGCGACTTGAGCGATTGAATCTCAAGGGCACCGGGATCAGGACATTGCCGGACGGCATTTTCAACGGACATGAAACACTCTGGTCCGGACTGTCGCTGGACTGGTCGAATTTCCTTCGTGAAAACTTCAGGCCGGCGTATGAGTACGCCAAAAGCCTACCCCCGCACCTTGTCGATCTCGAGGAAATGGTCAGGGACTACAGCAAGGGTGAGTTGAGACGCCTTGGCGAAGGCCTCAACGAGAATCACGAGACCTTGTTCAATCGGTTTGTCGAGCAGTGGCCGGACGCCGAGGCGAGGTACGGAGCGATCGAAGCCTTGAGTGAGCAAAACACTGTACTCAACCGCAACCTCAATGATTGGGGTGAAATGCCGATAGCGGTCAATGAAATGACAGGCCGGATATTAGCGACAAGCTCCCTGAGAGCCTGCTGGCGCAAAGGCGTATTCAAGCGCTACGGCGCTAGAGCCGATGCCTCGGTGCTCGACTTGCCTAATCTGGGGCTGAGTAGTTTTCCCGAGTTGCCGGCCGGTGCTTTCCCGGAAGTGCAAACGCTGTATTTGCGAAGCAATCAAGCGCCCGCAGCACAGATTCGCGGTTTCATCAGCGGTTTTTCCGAACTTCAAACACTCGAATTGCGTGGTTGCGGCCTGACCGAAATCCCCATCGGACCCAAAGATCTCGGAAAATTGACTCAACTGGATCTCTCCAGTAACGCGATTGTTGTCGATTCCGGGGTTCAGCAAGGTCTCGATGGGTTGAAGATGCTCGAATATCTGGACCTTGGCAGCAACCCCCTGAACACCCTGGACGTCAGCGCAATGACTCACCTCAAGGCCTTGAACCTGCGCGCGACAGAGCTGGGGGAGTGGCCGGCAGGTGCCCAGGACTTGCCGGATCTGACCTGGCTGGATTTACGCGACAGCAAAATTTCCGAGCTGCCGGGGGCGGTGCTGGAAAATGAGGTGTTGCTCAAAACCAATCTCGGCGGTTCGCCCTTGACCCCTCAGGCTGACGCAATGCTCCGGACCGCCTGGCAGCGAATAGAAGCGGCCAGAGTACTTCCAGAGGGCACCCTGCAGCGGTTCGCCCTGGAGCCGATACCGCTCGGTTTTCCGCCGTCCGAGAGTGGGTTTTCCATTGCGCAGCATTTGCTGACGCTGCCTGAGGTACCGGCGGGAGAAGGGGCCGAGGTTTTCACAAGGCGTCTGCAACGTTTAAAGCCGGCACTGGCGGATGATGAGGCCTTGCATGCGCTGGAACAGATGCGCGAGCGCGGGGTGACCGAGGTGCAAATCAGCGAGCGCCTTGCCGGTTGGGAACAGACCTTCGAAGCGCTTACGCGTCAGTTGAACGGCTGGATCTTCACACGGGGAGTACGCGACACAGGCTGGATAATATCTTCAAGCATTCGCCGGTTGGGCGCCTTGCGCATCCTCGAATGCTGGCGCCAGGGCCTGGCCGGCGTGGAGGGGGTTGCCAATGCCGTTTTGGATCTGAGCGGCCTGCAACTGGGCGATTTCCCTACGTTGCCGGGAACATTCGGCCACGTTGGCAGGCTGGACCTGACCGGAGTAAAACTGACCCGAACAGGCTCCGACGGGTTCCTCGCCGCCTTTACCCGGCTCAAGACCCTGGAACTCAATGGCAATGGGCTGGAGGCAGTACCCGAGCCTGTCCAGCACATGGATAGGCTCGAGCGCCTGGAGCTGTCTTCGAACCGGCTGGACGATGCCGAACACCTGTACGACTCGTTAAGCAATCTGGAACGTCTGAACCAGCTTGACCTGAGCTACAACGAACTGGAGTCCTTCGACCTCGACGTTTTCGAAGCGCTGGTGACACTCGATCTGCGCAATAACAATCTGACGCAATGGCCTGGCGGTGTGCTGGATGCCGCCCACCTCCGGGTCCTGAACCTGAGTGGTAACGGCATCACTTCGGTTCCGGCGCAGGCGCTGGATGGCAATCACAACGTCCTGATGATCGGCATCGACCTGAGTGATAACAACCTGGTGCTTGAGAGTCTCGAGCGCTTGAGGGACTACCGTGACTCGGGAGCACGGGACACCGTGCTGGGCCTGTCGCGCGATGAACTCGACGAGTTACTCGATGATGCTCAAGACCAAGGCGACAGTGACAGCATTGAGTCGGATGAAGAACTCCCTGACGTTGAGCCTGATTCCGCGCAACAGGCCCCTTGGCTGGCCAATGCGCCCCCGGAGGAACTGGCCGGTAAAAGCGAAATCTGGAATCAACTGGCGGCCGAGCCGGACAGTGCTGCGTTCTTTCATTTGCTCGAGCGACTGCAAGACACCCGGGAGTTTCGGGTGGCCAATGCCGATTTGACACGACGGGTCTGGACAGTGATGGAAGCCGCGGCCAGCAACAGCGAACTGCGGGAGGTTCTGTTCGCCAGTTCGAGTACTCATGGCACCTGTGTCGACGGGCGAATCCTCACGTTCAGCGGGCTGGAAAGCAAAGTGTTCACCCACAATGCCTTGCTCGACATTGCGCCTGGAGGCCTGAGTGTGAAGGGTCAGGCACTGCTGAAGCTGTCCAGGCAACTGTTTCGACTGGACAAGATCGATGATCTGGCGACCAAGGCCGCGGTTCGATCCGGTGGGGATGAGGCCGAGGTGCGCCTGGGTTATCGAATCGGCCTGACGGAGGGCTGGGATGACGGCCTGATCCTGCCGGGTCAGCCGAAACACATGACGTATGCGTCGGGCGTCACGCGGCAACAACTGGCGGACGCGCGCGCGGAGGTCGTCAATGCGGAGCAGTCCGACGGGTTTTACGAAGACTTGATCCAGCGCGACTATTGGGTGAGCTATCTGAAGGAGAAATACCCTGAAGAGTTCACGGCACTTGATGAAGCGGAGAATCAGGCGGGGGAGGAGGATGACGTCGATGACGCTGCCCTTTTGACTCAGATGTTCGAACAGACGGCGGCGCGCAACGCGAAGATGATCGAGTTGTCCCGCAAGGAGGTTGCGGGTAAAGAACCGCAACCAGGGACATCGGCCGGGAACAGCTGAATCAGCCGCTGGACAACCACTGTGGGAGCAAGCTCGCTCCCACAGTGGGTCACTCAGTTGTCGTAACCCAGGTTCGGCGCCAGCCAGCGTTCGGTCACGCTCAACTCCTGGCCTTTACGCGAGGTGTAGCTCTGCACCTGGTCCTTGTCGATCTTGCCCACGGCAAAGTATTGCGCCTGCGGGTGAGCGAAGTACCAGCCGCTGACCGCTGCCGCCGGGAACATCGCGTAGTGTTCGGTGAGGAACACGCCGCTGCGACCTGCGCGCATTTCCTGGGCCTCTGGGTCGAGCAAGGCGAACAGCTGGGCTTTCTCGGTGTGGTCCGGGCAGGCCGGGTACCCTGGTGCCGGACGGATGCCGCTGTACTGCTCCTTGATCAGCGCTTCGTTATCCAGCACTTCATCCTTGGCATAACCCCAATAGTCTTTACGCACCTGCTGGTGCAGCCACTCGGCGCAGGCCTCGGCCAGGCGGTCGGCCAGGGCCTTGACCATGATCGAGTTATAATCGTCGCCGGCGTCCTGATAGGCCTTGGCCACTTCTTCGGCGCCGATCCCCGCAGTGGTGATGAAACCACCCACGTAGTCAGTCACTTCACTGTCCTTGGGCGCGACGAAGTCGGCCAGGGAGAAGTTCGGCTTGCCGTCGGTCTTGATGATCTGCTGGCGCAAGTGATGCAGCTTGGCCATCGGCTTGCCGTCATCGCCATAGAGCTCGATGTCGTCGTCATGCACCTGGTTGGCCGGCCAGAAACCGAACACCGCGCGGGCGCTGATCAGCTTCTCGTCGATCAGTTTGGTCAGCATTTCCCGGGCATCCTTGTACAGCGAGGTGGCGGCTTCACCGACCACTTCGTCCTGGAGGATGCGCGGGAACTTGCCGGCCAGGTCCCAGGAAATGAAGAACGGCGTCCAGTCGATGTATTCGGCCAGGACGTTGAGGTCGATGTTGTCCAGCACCCGGGTACCGGTGAAGGTCGGTTTGACTGGCGTGTAGCTCGCCCAGTCGAATTGCGGCTTCTTGGCGATGGCCGCACCATAGCTCAGACGCTCGGTGCGGGCGCTGCGGTTGGCGGTGCGCTCGCGAACCTCGATGTAGTCCTGGCGGGTCTTCTCGACGAAACCGGCCTTGAGCTCCTTGGACAGCAACTGCGTCGCCACGCCCACGGCGCGGGAAGCGTCAGTGACGTAGATCACCGCATCGTTGCTGTACTTGGGCTCGATTTTCACCGCCGTGTGCGCCTTGGAGGTGGTGGCGCCACCGATCATCAACGGCAGGTGGAAGTCCTGGCGCTGCATTTCGCGGGCGACGTGGACCATCTCGTCCAGCGACGGGGTGATCAGGCCGGACAGGCCGATGATGTCGCACTTCTGTTCCTTGGCCACTTGCAGGATTTTCTCCGCCGGCACCATCACGCCGAGGTCGACGATGTCATAGCCGTTGCAGCCCAGCACCACGCCAACGATGTTCTTGCCGATGTCGTGCACGTCGCCTTTCACCGTGGCCATGAGGATCTTGCCCTTGGCTTCAGGCTTGTCGCCTTTTTCCAGTTCGATGAACGGGATCAGGTGGGCCACGGCCTGCTTCATCACGCGGGCGGATTTCACCACTTGCGGCAGGAACATTTTGCCGGCGCCGAACAGGTCGCCGACGATGTTCATGCCGGCCATCAGCGGGCCTTCGATCACTTCGATCGGGCGGGCGAAGGACTGGCGCGATTCTTCGGTGTCTTCGACGATGTGAGTGGTGATGCCCTTGACCAGGGCGTGCTCCAGGCGCTTGTTGACGTCCCAGTTGCGCCACTCTTCGGTCTCGGCTTCCTTGACGCTGCCGTCGCCCTTGTACTTGTCGGCGATGGCGAGGAGGGCGTCGGTGCCTTCCGGGGTGCGGTTGAGGATCACGTCTTCCACGGCATCACGCAGTTCCGCCGGGATCTGGTCGTAGATCTCCAGTTGCCCGGCGTTGACGATACCCATGGTCAGCCCGGAGCGGATCGCGTACAGCAGGAACACCGAGTGGATCGCCTCGCGCACCGGGTTGTTGCCACGGAACGAGAACGACACGTTGGACACGCCGCCCGAGGTCAGCGCATACGGCAGTTCGTCACGGATGTAGGCACACGCATTGATGAAATCGACGGCGTAGTTGTTGTGTTCTTCGATACCGGTGGCGACGGCAAAGATGTTCGGGTCGAAGATGATGTCTTCCGGCGGGAAGTCCACTTCGTTGACCAGAATGTCGTAGGAACGTTTGCAGATTTCCTTCTTGCGCGCTTCGGTGTCGGCCTGGCCGGCTTCGTCGAAGGCCATCACCACCACGGCGGCGCCGTAGCGCTTGCACAGCTTGGCGTGATGGATGAACTGCTCGACGCCTTCTTTCATGCTGATCGAGTTGACGATGCCCTTGCCCTGGATGCACTTGAGACCGGCTTCGATCACTTCCCACTTGGAGGAGTCGATCATGATCGGTACGCGGGAGATGTCCGGTTCGCCGGCAATCAGATTGAGGAAGGTCACCATGGCCTTCTTCGAATCGAGCATCCCTTCGTCCATGTTGATGTCGATCACCTGGGCGCCGGCTTCGACCTGCTGCAGGGCGACTTCCAGGGCTTCGGTGTAGTTGTCTTCGCGGATCAGGCGGGCGAACTTGGCGGAACCGGTGATGTTGGTGCGCTCGCCGACGTTGACGAACAGCGAGTTGCGATCGATGGTGAACGGTTCAAGGCCCGAGAGGCGGCAGGCCTTCGGGATGTCCGGAATCTGGCGCGGGGCATAACCGGCCACGGCCTTGGCGATGGCTTCGATGTGCCCCGGCGTAGTGCCGCAGCAGCCGCCGACGATGTTCAAGAAGCCGCTCTGGGCGAACTCTTCGATGACCTTGGCGGTTTCCGACGGCAGTTCGTCGTACTCACCGAATTCGTTCGGCAGGCCGGCGTTCGGGTGCGCGGAAACGTGGGTGTTGGCCTTGTTCGACAGCTCTTCGAGGTACGGGCGCAATTCTCGGGCGCCGAGGGCGCAGTTCAGGCCGACGGAAATCGGCTTGGCGTGGGCCACGGAGTTCCAGAACGCTTCGGTGGTCTGGCCCGACAGGGTACGGCCCGAGGCGTCGGTGATGGTGCCGGAGATCATGATCGGCAATTCAATGCCCAACTCCTCGAACACGCCTTGTACGGCGAAGATCGCCGCCTTGGCGTTGAGGGTGTCGAAAATGGTTTCGATCAGGATCAGGTCGGCGCCGCCTTCGATCAGGCCCTTGGTGGACTCGGTGTAGTTTTCCACCAGTTCATCGAAGGTCACGTTGCGGTAGCCGGGGTTGTTCACGTCCGGGGACAACGAGCAGGTGCGACTTGTAGGACCGAGCACGCCGGCAACGAAGCGCGGCTTGTCCGGGGTTTCCAGGGTCTTGGCGTCGGCGACCTTGCGCGCCAGGCGCGCGCCTTCTACGTTTAATTCATACGCCAGGCCTTGCATGCCGTAGTCGGCGAGGGAGATCTGGGTGGCGTTGAAGGTGTTGGTTTCGAGAATGTCGGCGCCGGCGTCCAGGTAGGCTTTTTCAATGCCGCCAATCACATCCGGGCGAGTCAGTACCAACAGGTCGTTGTTGCCTTTGACGTCGCTTGGCCAGTCAGCGAAGCGTTTGCCACGGTAATCCTGCTCTTCGAGCTTGTAGCTCTGGATCATCGTGCCCATACCGCCATCGAGAATCAGGATGCGCTCTTTGAGGGCGTGCTTGAGAGCTTGAAGGCGAACGCTGCGATCGGACATTTGGACTACTCGGTAAGGCCATGACGAAGGGCCGGGATGATAGCAAACCTGTGCGCTTTTGGAGCATGACTCGAATTTGCATGAATATCGTTCATGTTGGTAAGGATGACAGACCGGTAGAATCGCGGCGTTTTTTCAGGATTCAGGACCAGGGACATGTCGTATCGCTTCGTCATCGGCACATTGTTGTTGTGTTTAAGCTGGGGCGCTCTGGCGCAAGGCCCGGTGATTCCCACTGCCATTTCACCTGCTATTTCCTATAGCCGTGACATTCAACCGATCTTCACTGAAAAGTGCGTGGCCTGCCACGCCTGCTACGACGCCGCCTGTCAGCTCAACCTGGGCAGCGGTGAGGGCGCGGCACGTGGCGCAACCAAAGTCCCGGTCTACGACGGTGACCGTCGTCAGGCGGTTGCACCGACCCGACTGTTCTATGACGCTTCCGGCAAACAGGCCTGGCAGCAAAAGGGCTTTTATTCGGTACTCGATACCCAGGGCAGCCAGGCTGCACTGATGGCGCGGATGCTGGAGCTTGGCCACAAGACTCCGTTGCAACCCAACGCGAAGTTGCCGGAAGACATCGTCCTGGGCCTGAATCGGGAAAACATGTGTGCCATGCCCGGGGAGTTCGACGGCTACGCCGCCAGGCATCCAAAAGAGGGCATGCCGCTGGCAGTGACCGGCCTGACCGACCAGCAGTACCAGACGCTGCAGCGCTGGCTGGCGGCAGGCGCGCCGATCGATCAGCTGGCGCTGGCGCCCAGCGCCAGGGAAGCCTTGCAGGTGGTGCAATGGGAAAACCTGCTCAATGCGCCGGGCGCCCGGGAAAGCCTGGTGGGGCGCTGGCTGTTCGAGCACTGGTTCCTCGCCCATCTCTACTTCAAGGACGGTGAGCCTGGGCATTTCTTCCAGTGGGTGCGTTCGCGCACCCCGACCGGCCAGCCGATTGACCTGATCAACACCCGTCGCCCGAACGATGATCCGGGCACGCAGTTCTACTATCGCTTGTGGCCGGTGCAGGGCGTGATCGTGCACAAGACCCACATCACCTATGCGCTGAGTCCGGCGAAACTGGCGCGGGTCAAGAGCCTGTTCTACAGCGGCAACTGGCAGGTCGACGCATTGCCGGGCTATGGACCGCAGAGCCGGGCCAACCCGTTTGCCACCTTCGAAGCGATTCCGGCCCAGGCGCGCTATCAGTTCATGCTCGATAACGCCGAGTACTTCGTGCGCACCTTTATCCGTGGGCCAGTGTGTCGCGGTCAGATCGCCACGGACGTGATCCGCGATAATTTCTGGGCGCTGTTCCAGGCGCCCGAGCACGACCTGTATGTCACCGATCCGAATTATCGCGGGCAAGCCACGCCGTTGCTGGCCATGCCGGGGCAGAACGATGATGTCGGCAGCGTCCTCAGCCTGTGGCACGACTACCGTGACAAGCGAAATGAATACGAAGCCTTGCGCCGGGACAGCTACGCCGATGAGCCCGCGCCAAGCTGGTCGACCCTCTGGGCCGGCAACGACAATGCGTTGCTGAGTATCTTCCGCCATTTCGACAGTGCTTCAGTGACCAAGGGTCTGATCGGCGAGGTGCCGCAAACCGTATGGCTGTTCGACTATCCGCTGCTGGAGCGCACCTACTATCAATTGGCGGTGAACTTCGATGTGTTCGGCAACCTGTCCCACCAAGCCCAGACGCGCTTGTATTTCGACCTGATCCGCAACGGCGCCGAGCAGAATTTCCTGCGCCTGATGCCCGCCGATTCCCGGGATGACTACCTGGACGACTGGTATCAAAACAGTGGCAAATTCAAGATGTGGCTCGACTACGAGACCATCGATGACGACAAGCCGACCGCGCTGAAGCTGAACCCGGCTGATCCCAAGCGTGACTTTGCCAATCAGCTGCTGGCCCGATACGGCGACCTTAACGCCAGGCCTGACCCGATCAATCGCTGCGACGGCGCCTATTGTTCACGGCCGAACATCGACCCGGACCTGCAAAGTGCCGAGCAGGCGCTCAGTCGCCTGACTTCGCGTCCGGCTGCGGGGCTGAAGGTCATCGACCTGTTGCCGGAAGCCACTATGCTACGTATCGAAACCAGCAGCGGCAAGCGTGAGGTCTACAGCCTGCTGCGTAACCGTGCCCATAGCAACGTGGCGTTTTTGCTCGGTGAATCACTGCGTTACCAACCGGGGCTCGACACCCTGACGATTTTCCCGGGTGTGCTCAGCAGCTACCCGAACTTCATGTTCAACATCCCGGCCGGGCAAGTGCCGGCGTTTGTGGATGCGATGGAAAGCGCCAAGGACACCGACAGCTTCGAGAAAATCGTCGAACGTTGGGGAGTACGTCGCAGTCATCCGCAATTCTGGTTCTATTTCCATGATCTGAGCCGCTACATCCAGGAAAACGATCCGGTGGAAGAGGGCGTGCTGGACATGAACCGCTACGAGAACCTTTGAACCACTGGGCCCTCCTGTAGGAGCTGCCGCAGGCTGCGATCTTTTGATCAAAAAAACAAATCAAGAGATCGCAGCCTGCGGCAGCTCCTACAGGGAGAGATCATCGGGATCTTTTCCCGACAAAAATACTAGGACTTTGTCCGGCGCGTTGATTGGCGTAAACTGCGCCCAAGCCTGCGAGGAGTTTCCATGACCGCTATTACCATCACTGACGCCGCCCACGATTACCTGGCTGATCTGCTCTCCAAGCAGAACACCCCGGGCATCGGCATTCGCGTCTTCATCACCCAGCCTGGCACCCAGTACGCCGAAACCTGCATTGCCTACTGCAAGCCGGGCGAAGAAAAACCCGAAGACACCGCGCTGGGGCTCAAAAGCTTCACCGCGTACATCGACCACTTCAGCGAAGCTTTCCTGGACGATGCCGTTGTCGACTACGCCACCGACCGCATGGGCGGCCAGCTGACCATCAAGGCGCCAAACGCCAAGGTACCGATGGTCAACGCCGACAGCCCGGTCAACGAGCGCATCAACTACTACCTGCAAACCGAGATCAACCCCGGGCTCGCCAGCCACGGCGGTCAGGTCAGCCTGATCGACGTGGTCGAAGACGGCATCGCCGTCCTGCAGTTCGGCGGTGGTTGCCAGGGCTGCGGCCAGGCCGATGTGACGCTGAAGGAAGGCATCGAGCGCACTTTGCTCGAGCGCATCCCTGAGCTCAAGGGTGTTCGCGACGTGACCGACCACACGCAGAAAGAAAACGCCTACTACTAAGTAAGGTGTTCGCTGCGGCATAAAAGACCGCAGCCTTCGGCAGCTCCTACAGGTGTACGCATTCTGTTGTAGGAGCTGCCGAAGGCTGCGATCTTTTGATTTTAAGGGCGGTAGAGATGCGCATGCCCCGCGCGATACAGCGACGACTCGCTGAAGTGGTCACTGCCCAGCACCCGTCCCACCAGAATCAACGCCGTACGGCGAAAGCCCTTGGCTTCAACTTTCCCGGCAATATCCTCAAGCGTGCCCACCACCCAATCCTGATCCGGCCAGCTCGCGCGGTGAACCACTGCAATCGGGCAATCGGCGCCGTAATGGGGCAGCAGTTCCTCAACGATCTTCGCCAGGTGATTGACCCCCAAGTGAATCGCCATGGTCGCGCCGTGCTGCGCCAGGCTGGAGAATTCCTCTCCGGGAGGCATGGCGGTTTTGTCGGCGTAACGCGTCAGGATCACGCTTTGCGAAATGTCCGGCAGCGTCAGTTCCGCGCCCAAGAGCGCAGCGCAAGCGGCTGTGGCCGTCACGCCAGGGACGATTTCGAACGCAATGCCCAGCTCACGCAGATAGCGAATCTGCTCGCCAATGGCGCCATACAGGCTCGGATCGCCGGAGTGCACCCGGGCCACATCCTGGCCCTTGGCGTGGGCGCTCTTGATCAGGTCGATGATCTGTTCCAGGTGCAGTTCGGCGCTGTTGACCACCTGTTCGGCACAGTGACCTTCCAGCACGGCGGCAGGCACCAGGGAGCCGGCATAAATGATCACCGGACAGCTGCGAATCAGCCGCTGGCCCTTGACGGTAATCAGTTCGGGGTCGCCGGGACCTGCGCCAATGAAGTAGACGGTCATCGTCGGTTCCTGTGGGGAAAAAAAGGGGCTGAACAGGGCTTCAGATGAAGAATGTTCATGATCAAAGGCGGGGATTATCGGTTTTTTACGCAGCGCCAGCCAATGCCAGGGTTGCCTGGGCATATTTTTGTCGTGGAATCAGCAGCTTTGCCGGGGCCTGGGCCAATTGTTCCGCCAGCGCCAGGGCGGCGCTTTCCGCCACGCCGTAGCAACCGGTGCGTTCAAAGGCTATTTGCGATTGATGACTGAGTTGCGGTTCATAAGCGGCCAGTTGTTCACTGCTGAAATACATCAGTTCCAGGCCAAGCTGCTGAGCCAGTTCGATCAGCGCAGGTTCGTCGCGCTTCAAATCGATGCTGGCCAGTGCCTTGATTGCATGCAGGGGAATTTGATGCGCGGCCAACGCCTGGTCGAGCAGCGCTCGCAACGTGCTGACAGGGCAGCCTCGCTGGCAGCCCAGGCCGACCACCAGGGTCGGCGCTGTGCTGATATCCGTCATGCGTGGTATTGACCATCGCTTTTGCGACGGAACAACCAGGCGCTGATCAGGCCCAGGGCCAGCCAGAACGCCACGTTGGTCAGTTGCGAAGCGATTTTGAACTGGGTTTCCAGCGCCTCTGGAGCGAGCATCGAATGCACTTGCGGTTGCGGTGCGCCAATCACATGGGGAACGGCGAGGATCGCCGCACCGAGGACTTTCATCAGCCAGTGACGGCTGAACACGATCAGCGCGATACCGACGGCGGTGGAGGCGGCGGTACCGATCCACCACAGTTGCCGTTGTGCCAGGTCGGCCGCGGCAGTGCCTGGCAATTCAGGCGGCAGGCCGAGGGTCGGCGCGAGCACGAAGGTCGCGTAACCGGCCAGGCCCCAGAGCAGGCCCTGCGAGGTTTTGGTCGGCGCACGCAAGGTGTACAGACCGGCCAGCATCAGGGCGAAACCGACGGCCACCACCAGGTTGCCACCGGTGGTCGACAGCACGCGCTGCCAGCCATCTTCCGGCTCCCAGGCTTGTGCATCGTGGGTGTGGGCAGCCATCGCACCGTCGGCGTGTTCATGCACTTCAACAGCGGCCGGTTCGGATTTTTCGTAGGTCTCGGCCTGCAAAATCAGCGGGGCGTGCGCACACCACTTTGTGCACATTGGGATAATGCCGGCACACTGCATCGACGTCGGCCTGGGTCTCGGCGTCGTTGGGGTAGGTGCCGACGAAAATCTGATAGTTCTCGTAGTCGATGGTCGAGGCGGCCAGGCGCGCCATTTCACCGACCACACCGACTTCGTTCCACGCCGGCACCATGATCGCCAGGGGTTTTTCGCCGATGGAGTACAGCCGTTGCTCATCGGCGCGGTCGAATTTTTCATAGATTCGCCAGCGCCGGATCAGTTTGCGGGTCCAGTACACCAGGTCGATGAACAGGTCATCGAGCCCGAGCAGGAACATCAGCAGGGCCAGGGTAATCGCGAGGTATTTGAGTCCGAACAACACATAGGCAAAGAGGTCGACAAACACCAGGCTCATACGGCTTTACCCGCTGTACGGTGTTTGAGCCATACGCCGAGTCGATTGGCGATGCGCTCACTGGCGTGCCCGTCGCCATAAGGGCTGTGGACCCGGCTCATGCGCTCGAAAGTGGCCTCATCATCGAACAACAGGCTCGACTCATTGACGATGCGGTCGGTATCGGTGCCCACCAGCACCACCGTTCCGCCTTCGAGCGCCGTTGGCCGCTCCGTGACATCGCGCAGCACCAACAACGGCTTGCCAATGGCCGGGGCTTCCTCCTGGATGCCGCCGGAGTCGGTGAGAATGAAATAAGCGCGGTCCATCAGCCAGACGAAGTGCTGGTAATCCTGCGGCGCCACCAGATAGATATTGGGTTTGTCCGAGAGGACGCTGTAGACCGCCTTTTGCACCTGCGGATTGAGGTGCACCGGGTAGACGAATTGCACGTCGGGATAACGTTCGGCGAGGATGGCCAGGGCCTGGCAGATGTTGCGAAAACCGCCGCCGAAGTTCTCCCGGCGATGCCCGGTGATCAGCACCATGCGTCGGTTGTCGTCGAGCACGGCCAGCGGCGAATCGGCGGCCGGGTGCCAGTGGACTTCCTGTTGGTGTTTGCGCATCCATACCAGCGCGTCGATCACCGTGTTACCGGTGACTTCGATGTTGGCCTTGGACACACCTTCGCGCAGCAGGTTGTCCTGGTTGATGAGGGTTGGTGCGAAATGCAGGTCGGCGATGACGCCGGTCAGGTGTCGGTTGGCTTCCTCCGGCCAGGGTGCGCGCAAGTTGCCGGTACGCAACCCCGCCTCGACGTGGCCGATGGGTATCTGGCGATTGAAGGCGGCGAGGGCGGCAATGAAGCTGGTGGTGGTATCGCCGTGCACCAGCACGATATCCGGATGCACCCGCTCGTAGGCTTTGTCGAGATGTCCCAGCAATTGTTCGGAGAGACCGTTGAGGGTCTGGCCCTGGGTCATCACCTGCAAGTCCTCATCGACTGTCAGCTCGAACGAGTCGAGGACCTGCTTGAGCATTTCCCGGTGCTGGCCCGTGGAGCAGATGTTCAGGGTGATACCCGGCCAATTGCGCAGAACCCGTGCCAATGGGGCCATCTTGATGGCCTCCGGACGCGTACCGAAAACCATCATGACTTTAAAAGACATCAACCCTCCTGGGACCGCGCACGCCGATTACGTCGCGGCTGCTAAAACCGGTTATTTCCTGGACATAGAATAAAGCAGCCGGATGGGCGGTTGTCCAATGAAGCTGCTCTGAGTCGCGGGTTTTGCTTCGAATGGGTTCATGAGCAGCCAATTGAGAACCTGATACCCATTGCTCTGATTGAAAACAAATTCCAATCTCCCTCACATTCCCTCCACATCCTGTGGCAAACTTTCTGCTCTCTATTCCGTTGTTGCACACCTAGTTCCGGTATAGCGGAATAAACACTTCCAGTCAGGAGAAACACTCATGAGCATTACTCGTTACGGCACCGGCAGCACCGCCGCTGGCGGTCAGCCTCGTCCATTCGCCCGCGCTGTCGAAGCCGATGGCTGGCTGCACGTGTCTGGCCAGGTGCCGGCGCTGGATGGCGAGATCATTGTCGGTGGCATCGTCGAGCAGACCCACCAGGCCATGAAGAACCTGATCGCGATTCTCGAAGAGGCAGGTTTCGGCCTGGAAGACGTGGTGCGTGCCGGCGTGTGGCTGGAGGATCCACGGGATTTCACGAGTTTCAACAAGGTCTTCTCCGAGTACTTCAAGCCCGAACACGCACCAGCGCGGGCCTGCGTGCAGGCGAACATGATGGTCGACTGCAAGGTCGAGATTGACTGCATTGCGTACAAGAAGAAGGCTTGAGTCCGCGGTTGCTCTTGTAGGAGCTGCCGAAGGCTGCGATCTTCTGGCGTTTTTTGATGGGTGCAGCCAAGACAGGATCAAAAGATCGCAGCCTGCGGCAGCTCCTACGGGCGACTATGAATGGGAACCACTGAAATGACCGAAGACACCATCAAGCGCCGGGCACGCGGGCTGGACCGGGCGTTCGATATCCTCGATTTCCTCAAGGAGATCGGCCAGCCCCTGCGTCCGAATGACATCGCCAACGGCATCGGCAGCCCCAAATCCACGGTCTACGAACTGGTGGCCTCGCTGCTGGAGCGACGGATCCTGGAACCGGTGGGCAAGGACGGTCATGTCTACCTCGGTCGCCAGTTGTACTTTCTCGGGCAGGCACACCTGCGGCATTTCGACCTGACCCGCGAGGCCGATCACGCCTTGCAGGACATCGTCAGCCAGACCGGTGAAACGGCGCAGATGTGCCTGCTCAACGGGCGCAAGTACACCGTCGCGCTGATGAAGGAGGGGGAGCGGCATTTCCGCATTTCCTCGGACATCGGCGAAAACGCGCCCATCCCCTGGACCGCATCCGGGCGCCTGTTGCTGGCGCACCTGAGCGACCAGGCTATCGTCGACCTGATCGACCACGACGACTTCATCCTGCCCAATGGCGATCGCCTGGAACTTGCGCAGTTTCTCAAGGAAATCCGTCAGGCCGGTATCGATGGTTTCTTTTCCTTCGATAGCGTGGCCGATACTTTTACCCATTGCTTCGCCGCCCCGGTCAAAGACCCCGACGGCGTGGCCATCGCGACCCTGTGCATCGTCGCCCCACGGGCCGATGCCAAGAACAACTACAACGACTACCGCCGGGTGCTGATCGCAAGCGCCAACAGCCTGGCCCGTCGCATCAACGAATAACAGCGGCTACCTGCGGCCGCGTGAACGAGGAGTTCGACCATGTCTTCTGTCCCCAATACTGCCGCCGTGGAAAAAGGCACCGCGCCCAAGGGCGCCAGCCTGGTGCGTGACGTCAGCTTGCCTGCGCTGGTACTGCACCGCGATGCGCTGGAACACAACATTCGCTGGATGCAGGCGTTCGTCAGCGACAGCGGCGCGGAACTGGCGCCCCATGGCAAAACCAGCATGACCCCGGCGTTGTTCCGTCGCCAACTGGACGCCGGTGCCTGGGGTATCACCCTGGCAAGCGCCACGCAAACCCGGGCGGCCTACGCCCATGGGGTACGCCGGGTGCTGATGGCCAACCAGTTGGTCGGCACGCCGAACATGGCATTGATCGCCGACCTGCTGGCCGACCCGACGTTCGACTTCTATTGCATGGTCGATCACCCGGACAACGTCGCCGACCTCGGCGCTTATTTCGCCTCCCGTGGTGTGCGCCTGAACGTCATGATCGAATACGGTGTGGTGGGTGGACGTTGCGGTTGCCGCAGCGAGCAGCAAGTGCTGGATCTGGCCAAGGCCATCGGCGCACAACCGGCGCTGGCCCTGACCGGGATCGAAGGCTACGAAGGCGTGATCCATGGCGATCACGCGGTGACCGGCATTCGTGATTTCGCCGAGTCACTGGTGCGTCTGGCGGTGCAATTGCAGGACAGCGCAGCCTTCGCCATTGCCAAGCCGATCATCACTGCATCGGGTTCGGCCTGGTATGACCTGATTGCCGAGTCCTTTGAAGCACAGAACGCCGCCGGGCGCTTCCTCAGCGTACTGCGTCCCGGCAGCTACGTGGCTCATGACCATGGCATCTACAAGGAAGCGCAGTGTTGCGTGCTCGACCGTCGCAGCGACCTGCACGAGGGCCTGCGTCCGGCGCTGGAAGTGTGGGCGCATGTGCAGTCGCTGCCGGAGCCGGGGTTTGCGGTGATTGCCCTGGGCAAGCGCGACGTGGCCTACGACGCCGGTTTGCCGGTGCCATTGCTGCGTTACAAGGCAGGCACCGTGCCGGCCAAGGGCGATGATGTGGGCGCCTGCAAAGTGACCGCGGTGATGGACCAGCATGCGTTCATGACCGTGGCGCCGGGGGTTGATCTGCGGGTGGGCGACATCATTTCGTTTGGTACCTCGCACCCGTGCCTGACGTTCGATAAATGGCGTGTTGGCTGCCTGGTGGATGAGCAACTGAACGTTATCGAGACCATGGAAACCTGTTTCTAAGACTGAAACCCGCGGCGCGGCTTTCACGAGCAATCCCGCTCCTACAGGGTTTGTGTACACCGAAGATCCAATGTGGGAGCGGGCTTGCTCGCGAAGAGGCTCTACCAGACAAAAGAGAAATCCGCGTATGAACACCATCAACACCCTGGGCCCCCATACTCCACGCATCGCCCTGATCGGCGAATGCATGATCGAGTTGCAGCATCGCGCCGACGGCAGCCTGCAACAAAGTTTCGGCGGCGACACCTTGAATACGGCGGTGTACCTGTCCCGGGAACTGGCAGAGGACGGCTGCGTGGACTACGTCACCGCCCTGGGCGATGACAGTTTCAGCGACGCGATGTGCCAGGGCTGGGCGGCGGAAAACATCGGCCTCACCATGGTTCAGCGCCTGCCCGGACGCCTGCCGGGCTTGTATTGCATCCAGACTGACGCCGCCGGTGAGCGACGTTTTCTGTACTGGCGCAATGAAGCGGCCGTCCGCGATTGCTTCACCACCCCGGCCGCCGCGCCGATCCTCGCGGCGCTGCCGGATTACGACGTGCTGTATTTCAGCGGCATCACCCTGGCGGTACTCGGCGCGCAAGGTCGGGAAAAACTGCTGGAAACCCTGATCGAAGCCCGCCAGCGCGATGCGCGGATCGTGTTCGACAACAACTACCGGCCACGGCTGTGGGCATCGGTCGAGGATGCACAAGCGGCGTATCGCTGCGTGCTGTCACATGTCGACCTGGCGTTGCTGACGGTGGAGGACGAACAGGCGTTGTTCGGTTATGCCGATTGTGACGCGGTGTTTGCCGCGTATGCGCAGATCGGTACGCCGGAAGTCGTGCTCAAGCGCGGTGCCCAGGCGTGCCTGATTCGTTGTGATGGTGAGTCATTCGAGGTGCCGGCGCAGAAGGTCGAGCGGGTGGTGGACACCACGGCGGCGGGGGATTCGTTCAGCGCGGCGTATCTGGCTTCGCGGCTCAAGGGCGGGAGTCCTGCGGACGCCGCCGAGGCCGGGCATCGGCTGGCGAGCCGGGTGATTCAGGTGCCGGGGGCGCTGATTCCGAAGTAAGAGGTGAATGGCCGCTGGCTGCGCCAACGGATCGCGAGCAAGCTCGCTCCCACAGGGATTAGTGAGTTGCAATAGATAGCAGCCACACCGACTACCTCTGTGGGAGCGAGCTTGCTCGCGATGGGGGCCGAAAGCCAACCACTCAATCCCGGTAAAACACCTGCACCAGGTGATACCCGAACTTGCTCTTGATCGGCCCATGCACCACCCGCAGGGGCTTCTTGAAGATCACCGCATCGATCACGCCGACCATCTGCCCCGGCCGCACCTCACCGAGATCGCCGCCGCGCTTGCCCGATGGGCAGGTCGAATACTTCTTGGCCAGCACATCGAACGCTTCACCCTTGGCGATACGTTGTTTGAGCTGCTCGGCTTCTTCCGAGGTTTTCACCAGAATATGGCGGGCTTGAGCTTTCATTGGCGGTACCTTGCAACGGTGGTGGCTATGTGGGTGGCAGCGGGCGCGCGCGATTATGCCTCAACTCAGTCCGGTTGACTGATCATCGTGCGAATCTTGTTGGCCAGCAGGTCGATGGAAAACGGCTTGGCCACCATGTCCATGCCTTCTTCGAGGAAACCCTGGCGCTCGGCGGCGATCTCGGCGTAACCGGTCATGAACAGCACTTTCAGTTCAGGACGATGCTGGCGGGCGATTTCCGCCAGTTGGCGGCCGTTCATGCCCGGTAAGCCAACGTCGGTCACCAGCAGGTCCACCCGCAGGTCCGACTCCAGCAGCGGCAGGGCGCCCTTGGCATCTTCGGCTTCATGGGCGCGGTAACCGAGCTCCTTGAGCAGGTCCAGCACCAGCATGCGCACCGCCGCATCGTCCTCGACCAGCATCACGGTTTCGCCGGCAATCGCCGCCGGTGCCTCGCTGATGACAGGCGACAAAACCTGTTCCGGTTCGGTTGAATGCAGGCGCGGCAGGTACAAGCGCACGCTGGTGCCCCGTCCGGGCAGGCTGAACAGGTTGACGTGGCCCCCCGTTTGCTGGGCAAAACCGTAAATCATCGACAAGCCCAGACCGGTGCCCTGGCCGATGGGCTTGGTGGTGAAGAACGGGTCGAATGCCTTGGCCAGCACCGAGGGCGTCATGCCGGTGCCGTTGTCGCTGACGGCAATCATCACGTAGTCGCCGGCCTTGACCGGTTCCAGGGTCGTGATGTCGCTGCCGTCGAGGTACACATTGGCGGTTTCAATCTGCAACTGGCCGCCATCGGGCATGGCGTCCCGGGCATTGATCACCAGGTTGAGCAAGGCGTTTTCCAGCTGGCTGACATCGGTGCTGACCCGCCAGATGTTCTCGGCCAGTTGCAGGTTGAGCTCGATGTGGTCGCCCTTGGTACGACTGAACAAGTCTACGAGCGAGTGAATCAAGTCGTTGGGGTTCAGCGGCTTGCGGTTGAGCGACTGACGTCGGGAAAACGCCAGCAGGCGATGGGTGAGGGCGGCGGCACGGTTGGCCGAGGACACGGCCGCTTCGGTGAATCGGCCGATCTCGCTGGTGCGGCCGTCGGCAATGTAGCGTTGCATCAGGTCGAGGCTGCCGATGATGCCGGTGAGCATGTTGTTGAAGTCATGGGCGATGCCGCCGGTAAGCTGGCCGACCGCTTCCATTTTCTGCGCATGGCGCAAGGCCTCTTCGGCACGCTCGCGCTCGAACATCTCGCTCTGCAAACGCTCGTTGGCCTCGGCCAATTGGCGGGTGCGGGCGGCAACCCGTTCTTCAAGGGTTTCGTTGAGGTTGCGCAGGGCTTCTTCGGTCTTTTTGCGTTCGGTTTCGTCGATCACGAAGATGTAGAAACCGTTCACCGCGCCATCCGCGCCGTGGCGTGGCAGGTAATTCATCAAGGCCTGGCGGATGCTGCCGTCGCGGTGCGGCGTGCTGATGCTGAAGCAGCAAGGCCGGCCGGACAGTGCCTCAGTGATGTACGGGGCGCGCAGTGCATAGGCTTGTTCGCCAATCACTTCAAGAATGGTCCGCCCGTAAAGCTCTTGCGGCGTCAGCCCATACCAGTCCAGGTACGCCGCATTGTTCAGGCGAAAGCGTTCTTCACGGTCGACGTAGCTGATCAGGATCGGCATGGCGTTGATGATCAGTTGCAGCTCGGTCTGGCTCTGGCGCAGGGCCTGTTCGGTGTGTTTGCGCTCGGTCAGGTCCAGCGCCGCGCCGAGGAAACGCATCGGCCGGCCATGGTGATCCTTGTAGCAGCGTCCGCGGGCGAATACCCAGCGCATCTGGCCGTCGGTTTGCAGCAGGCGATATTCCTCGGCGTATTCGCTGCCTTGGGTGATGCAATGCTTGATGCTGCGGGCGATCAGGGCACGGTCTTCGGGGTGTACGCCGTGCAGGTACTGACTGATCGGCAACTGACTGGCCATGGCCGGGTCGATGCCGTGCAACTGGGCAAAATGCGCATCGGCGATGAAACGGTCCTCGCTGATGTCCCAGTCCCAGGTGCCGACCGCATCGGTGGCGGCAAGGGCCAGTTGCAGGCGTTCCTCGGTTTCACGCTGGGCCTTGAGGCTGGCCGCCGAGCGCTGTTCGAGTTCGAGGGCGATGCGCCGGCGTTCGTTGGTTTCAATGGCGGTGACCAGGATCCCGGCCACTTCGGCACTTTCGTCGCGGATCGGGCTGTAGGTCAGGTCGAGCCAGAAGTCCGACTCCCGGTCCCCGCGTTGCAGGGTAAAGCGCTGCTCACTGTAGGTTCGCACCTGACCTTGCAAGACGGCGTTGTAGATCGGGTCGGTAAAGTCTTGCAACTCTGGCCAGATCAGGTGCGTCGGTTGTCCGAAAGCGTGTGGATGCTTGCTCCCGGCGAGCAGGGCGAAGCCGTCATTGTAGATCTGCGTCAGTTGCGGGCCCCATAGCAACAGCATCGGCATCGGTGAGTGAATGACGATGTCCACGGCGGTTCGCAGGCTTTGTGGCCAAGTGCTGGCAGCGCCCAGCGGGCTGCTGGCCCAGTCGATTCGGGCGATCAAGGCCTGGGCATCGCTGGCGGTTGGTGTTGCGTTCATCAAAGAGTCCTGCACGTGAGTCGCTTTGGCTGACGTCTATTCTTGCACAGGTGGTTGAAGCTGGAGGATTCGTCGGCGCGAGTGGTTCAGAGACACCGATTCCACAGGGATTTGCGTGGTGCTTCAAGATTTGAGTTCGGGCCGGTCACGAAATTGCTCCAGCGCTTCGGGATTGGCCAGTGCATCAGTGTTTTTCACCTTCTGCCCATGCACCACATTGCGCACCGCCAACTCAACGACCTTGCCGCTGATGGTCCGGGGAATGTCCGTCACGGCAACAATTTTCGCCGGTACATGGCGTGGCGTGGTGTTGGTGCGAATCGTCTCGCGGATCTGCTGTCGCAGGGCTTCGTCCAGCTCGAGCCCGTCGCGCAAGCGTACGAACAGCACCACTCGCACGTCGTCCTGCCACTGCTGACCGATGGCCACGCTGTCGAGTACCTGGGGGACTTTCTCCACCTGACGATAGATTTCCGCCGTGCCGATGCGTACGCCACCGGGGTTGAGCACGGCATCGGAGCGACCGTGGATCATCATCCCGCCATGGGGCAATTGTTCGGCGTAATCCCCCTGGGCCCAGACGCCGGGGAACAGGCTGAAATAGGATTGGCGCAGTTTCTCGCCATCGGGGTCGTTCCACAGGCCAATGGGCATCGCCGGGAAATGCCGGGTGCAGACCAGTTCGCCCTTTTCACCAATCACCGGGTGGCCTTCGTCGTTCCACACTTCGACGGCCATGCCCAGGCTCTTGCCCATGATTTCGCCGCGACGCACGGGCGACATCGGGTTGCCATTGACGAAGCACGAGACGATGTCGGTGCCGCCGGACATCGAGGCCAGGCACACGTCAGCCTTGAAGTCGCGATAGACGTAGTCGTAACTCTGCGGCGACAGCGCCGAGCCGGTGCAGAGCAATGTCTTGAGGCTACCCAGGTCATGACTTTCACGGGGCTTGATACCGCTGCTTTCCAGGGTCGCGAGGTATTTGGGGCTGGTGCCGAAGACGCTGATGCATTCGTCGTCGATCAGGTCGATCAGGCGTTGCGGTTCGGGCTGGAACGGTGAGCCGTCGTACAGCACCACGGAGTTGCCTGTCGCCAGCGCCGACACTAGCCAGTTCCACATCATCCAGCCGCAGGTGGTGTAGTAGAACAGCCGTTCACCGGGGCCGAGATCGCCATGCAGACCGTGTTCCTTGACGTGTTGCAGCAACACGCCGCCGGTGCTGTGGATGATGCATTTGGGTACACCGGTGGTGCCGCTGGAGTAGAGGATGTACAGCGGATGGGCGAAAGGCACCGGGACGAAATCCGGTTCGCCGCCAGGTTCGTAGAAATCGTCCCAAAGCGTCACGTTGGCCTGGGTATGGAATTGTTCGATGTGTGCGTGTGGACGTGCGTAAGGCACGACGATCAACTGTTGCAGCGACGGCAGGCGCTGGAGGATTTCGTTGACCTTGGCGGTCTGGTCGATCTCTTTGCCGGCATAGCGGTAGCCGGCGCAGGTCACCAGCACTTTCGGTTCGATCTGGCCGAAACGGTCAACCACCCCTTGGGTGCCGAAGTCCGGCGAAGAGCAGGACCAGACGGCGCCAAGGCTGGTGGTGGCGAGCATGGCCACCAGGGTCTGCCAGGTGTTGGGCATGCAGGCGGCGACCCGGTCGCCCACAACGACGCCGGCGGCGATCAAGCCATTCTGAAAGCCGGCGACCTGTTCGGCCAGTTCAGCCCAGGTCAAATGTTCACGCTGACCGTTTTCGCCGACGGCTATCACGGCGATCGCATCATCGCGACGCTGCAGCAGGTGTTCGGCAAAGTTCAGTGTTGCGCCGGGGAACCACTGGGCGCTAGGCATTTGCGGGCCTTCGAGCAGCACGGCGTCGGGCTGCTCGTGGAAGCGGATGTCGAAGAAATCGACGATGGCCTGCCAGAAGTCCGGCCGTTGATCGATGGACCATTGGTGCAGGGCCGGGTAGTCGTCGATCTTGAGGTGATGCCGCTGATTGATGAAGCGCCGAAAGGCCTCCATGCGGGTCTTGCCAATGCGTTTGGCGTCGGGTTGCCAGAGGATGTCGGACATGGTTTGCCTCTTTTTGTTGGCGAGTGCTGCGCACTCGATCGCGAGCAAGCTCGCTCCCACAGACACCACAGAACCTGTGGGAGCGAGCTTGCTCGCGATGAACGATAACGCGGTCTGGCAGATGATCACTGCGCCAACCACCCACCATCAACATTCCACGCCGCGCCGCGTACCTGGCTGCCGGCTTCGCTGCACAAAAACAACACCAGTTCACCCAGTTGCGGCGGTGTCACGAACTCCAGTGATGGCTGCTTTTCAGCGAGCAGATCATGCTGCGCCTGCTGCGGATCAACCCCGCTGGCGGCACGATCATCAATCTGCTTTTGCACCAGTGGCGTCAATACCCAGCCTGGGCAGATCGCGTTGCAGGTGACCTGGGTGGTCGCGGTCTCCAGCGCGACCACTTTGGTCAGGCCGATCACCCCGTGTTTGGCGGCGACATAAGCTGACTTGCCCACCGAACCGACCAGGCCATGCACCGAGGCAATGTTGATCACCCGACCCCAGCCCTTGGCACGCATGCCCGGCAGGCTCAAGCGGGTGCTGTGGAACACCGACGACAGGTTGATGGCAATGATCGAATCCCAGCGCTCCACCGGGAACTCGTCCACCGCTGCCACGTGTTGAATGCCTGCGTTGTTGACCAGAATGTCGACGCCGCCAAACTCACGTTCGGCGTAGGTGATCATGTCGGCAATTTGTGCCGGATCGCTGACATCGGCGGGGTGATGGCCGACCTTGCCGCCGAACTGTTGCACCTGGGCGATCACTTGGGAGGCATCGCCAAAGCCGTTGAGGATCAGGTTGGCCCCGGCCTTGGCCAGGCTGAGGGCGATCCCCAGGCCGATGCCGCTGGTGGAACCGGTGACCAGTGCGGTCTTGCCCGAAAGAGTCGTCATGAATACCTCACACAATGCCAGTGGCGTAGAAAGTGCCGATCACCACGAAAACCGCCAGGGTCTTGATCAGCGTAATACAGAAAATGTCTTTGTAAGCCTCGCGGTGGGTCAGCCCGGTGACCGCCAGCAGGGTGATCACCGCGCCGTTGTGCGGCAAGGTGTCCATGCCGCCGCTGGCCATCGCGGCAACCCGGTGCAGCACTTCCAGCGGAATGTTCGCCGCATGGGCGGCGCTGATGAACTGTTCGGACATCGCCGCCAGCGCGATGCTCATGCCGCCCGAGGCGGAACCGGTGATGCCGGCCAGCAGGGTCACGGTAATCGCTTCGTTGACCAGTGGGTTGGGAATGCTCTTGAGCCAGTCGGCCAGCACCAGAAAGCCCGGCAAGGATGCGATCACGGCACCGAAACCATATTCCGAGGCGGTGTTCATCGCCGCCAGCAATGCTCCGCTGACCGCACTTTTACTGCCCTCGGCGAGTTTGCTGCGAATCGCCTGGAAGCCAAACACCAGCACCATGAGGATGCCGACCAGCAAGGCTGCCTGTACCGCCCAGATCGCCGTGAGCTTGGCGATTTCCGTGGTCACCGGCGCGGCCATGCCCGGTAGCGCCAGGCTGTGGGTCTTGCCGTACACCTGGGGAATCCAGTGGGTGAACAACAGGTTCATGATGCCCACCGCCAGCAGTGGCGAGAGCGCCAGCCACGGGTTGGGCAGCTTGAGGTCGGCGGCGGTTTCCGGCTCGTTGCGCAGGTCTGAACCATAGCCTTCACCGGCACGCTGCGCTTTGTTGCGCTGGCGCTGGAGAAACAGCATGCCGGCGCAGAACACGAAGATCGTGCCGATCACCCCCAGCCACGGCGCCGCCCAGGCGGTGGTGTTGAAGAAGGTGCTGGGGATGATGTTCTGGATTTGTGGCGTACCGGGCAGGGCGTCCATGGTGAACGAGAAGGCGCCCAGGGCAATGGTCGCCGGGATCAGTCGCTTGGGGATGTTGCTCTGGCGGAACATTTCAGCGGCAAACGGGTAGACCGCGAACACCACCACAAACAACGATACGCCGCCGTAGGTCAGCAGGGCACAGACCAGCACGATCACCAGCATCGCCTGACGGGTGCCGAGCAAGCGAATGGCCGCCGCGACGATGGAGCGCGAGAAACCGGACAGTTCGATCAGCTTGCCGAACACCGCACCGAGCAGGAACACCGGGAAATACAGTTTGATGAAGCCGACCATTTTTTCCATGAACACCCCGGTGAAAGCGGGGGCGACGGCAGACGGGTCAGTCAGCAGGACAGCGCCGAGAGCGGCAATCGGGGCAAAGAGGATAACGCTGTAGCCACGGTAGGCAGCCAGCATCAGCAGCGCGAGGGCTGCCAAGGCAATGATCACACTCATGGTGTGTCTCCTGGGTTGTTATTTTTGTTGGGTGAAGCCTGGTAGGAGAGGCGTATAGCGAGTTTTGTGCCAGATAGTTAAGTTGTTGAAATATAAGGATATATTTTCAGGTTGGCGGGCTTGTCGAGTAGATTTGTCTCTGTTCTGAGACTTGCATTGGCAGTGCTAGCCTCTTCGCGGGCAAGCCCGCTCCCACAGTTGAACGAGTTGGTCAGGAGAGCAAGGTCTCCTGTGGGAGCGGGCTTGCTCGCGAAGGACTTTCTAACAATGGAGATTAATGTCTCTTTATTGAGACTCTACGATCCCCAGCGCCACCATCTTTTTGTACAACGTCGACCGCCCAAGGCCCAATCGTGCTGCTGCATCAACCACCTTGCCCCCGCATTGCGCGAGGGTGGACTCAATCAGTTGCCGGTCAAATCGCTCTCGCGCCGCACTGAAGGTCTCATGGGCAAGCGGTTCGATGGTCAACGGCGCCACGCGCTCAACGGGTTTGAACGTACCAATCGCCGCACGGATATCTGCTGTCGTCAGGCGCAAGTCATCACTGAGCAACGCGGCCCGCTCCAGCACGTTGCGCAGCTCGCGGATGTTCCCCGGCCAGGCGTGTTGGCCCAACAGTTCCAGGGCTTCATGGTGAAGTTCATGCTGGCTGCGCAGTTCTTCGAGAATCGCTTCACTGAGCGCCGGCACGTCATCGAGGCGGTCACGCAGGGGCGGAACCTGGATCGGCAGCACGTTGAGCCGGTAGTACAAGTCGGCGCGGAATTCGCCGCGTTTGATCGCGGCCTCAAGGTCCGTTGAGGTCGCGGCGATCACCCGCACATCGCTCTGGATCACTTCGTTGGAGCCCACCGGCTCGAATTCCTTTTCCTGCAACACCCGCAGCAGTTTGCTTTGCAGGGGCAGCGGCATGTCGCCGATTTCGTCGAGAAACAGCGTGCCGCCCTGGGCGATCTGCAATTTGCCGGCGCGGCCCTTGCGGTCGGCACCGGTAAACGCGCCCGGAGCGGTGCCGAAGAATTCGGCCTCCAGCAGCGATTCGGGAATCGCCGCGCTGTTGATACTGACAAACGCCTTGTGCGCGCGGGGCGAAGCATTGTGGATCGCCTGGGCCAGCAGTTCCTTGCCGGTGCCGGTTTCGCCGAGCAGCAATACCGGCGATTCGGTGCTTGCACTGCGTCGGGCACGGCGTTTGACTTCGAGGCTGGCGGCGCTGGTGCCGATGAAGTGGGCGAAGTTGTATTTGGTCTGCCGCGCCCGCAGCAGCGAGCGGGTGGAGGCCAGTTCTTCCTGCATGTTCATGTAGCGCTTGAGCATTGGCGACAGGCTGCGCAGCTCGTCGAACAGGGCGAATCCGATGGCACCGATCACCACGCCGACATCGTCGTGAATCGGCAGGCGCATGACCACCAGCGGCTCTTTGGGGGTGTCTTGCATGTCCAGCAGAATCGGCCGGCCGGTGCGCACCACCTCACGCAGCAGGCTGCCGGGGATCACGCTTTCACAGGGCTTGCCGATCGCGACTTCGGCCGATTGCAGGCCGAAGCGCCGGGCGTAGCGCTCATTCATCCAGACGATGTTGGCATCGCGGTCGACAATCACCGTGCCCTCACTCGATTGCTCGATGATTTCGAACAACGAACGGATCGCCAGCAGGCGAACGCGCTGGTAGTCCTTGAGGCTTTCGGTGGTGTTCATCGGTATTGATCCTGATTTCTTGTTGACTGTTCCGGCCCCATCGCGGGCAAGCCCGCTCCCACAGGATATGGGGTTGCCACCGATTTTGGGTACGACAAATACCCTGTGGGAGCGGGCTTGCCCGCGATGGCTGCGACACGGTTCAACTGCGTGGCGCGATTATGCCTGCCCCAACAGCGCCGCCGCCAACAGCTCCTTGGTGTACGGATGCTGCGGTGAGTCAAACACCTCATGGCTGGCGCCGCGTTCCACCACTTTGCCGTCCTTGATCACGATCATGTCGTGGGCCAGGGCGCGCACCACAGCCAGGTCATGGCTGATGAACAGATAGGTCAGCCCGTATTTTTCCTGAAGCTGACGGAGCAGGGCGACCACTTGTTTCTGCACCGTGCGGTCCAGCGCCGAGGTCGGTTCGTCGAGCAGGATCAACGCCGGCTTGAGCACCAGCGCCCGGGCGATGGCGATGCGTTGACGCTGGCCACCGGAGAACTCGTGGGGATAACGATGGCGACTTTGCGGGTCAAGACCGACTTCGTTCAGCGCCCGGATCACTTCGGCGTTGCATTCTTCTGTGCTCAGCTGGCTGTGCACTTCCAGGCCCTCGCTGATGATCTGCGCGACCGACATTCGCGGGCTGAGGCTACCAAAGGGGTCCTGGAACACCACCTGCATCTTCTTGCGCCACGGCCGTAGCTGTTTTTGCGTCAGGCCATCCAGCGCCTGGCCCTGAAAGCGGATACCGCCTTCGGAGTCGAGCAAACGCAGGATCGCCTGGCCCAAGGTGGACTTGCCCGAACCGGATTCGCCGACGATGCCCAGGGTCTTGCCGCGTTGAATATTCAGGCTGATGCCATCGACGGCCCGCAGCCAGGTCTTGCGCTGGAACAGGCCACCACCGACGGCAAACCGCACCTGCAGGTTGTCCACCTCCAGTACGTTTTCGCGCTCGTCCCGGGGCAAGGCTTCGCCCTCGGGTTCGGCGTGCAGCAATACGCAGCTGTAAGGGTGCTTCGGCTCAGTGAAAAGGACTTCGCAAGGCGCCTGCTCGACGATTTCCCCGGCCTTCATCACGCACACGCGCTGGGCGATGCTGCGCACCAGATTGAGGTCATGACTGATCAGCAGCAGCGACATGCCCAGCCGCTGTTGCAGGGACTTGAGCAGCAGCAGGATCTTGCGTTGCACCGTCACATCCAGCGCGGTGGTCGGTTCATCGGCAATCAGCAGTTCCGGCTCGCACGCCAGGGCCATGGCGATCATCACCCGCTGGCGCTGCCCGCCGGACAATTGATGGGGATAGGCCTTGAGGCGCTCCTCGGGTTTCTGGATGCCTACCAGGTGCAGCAATTCGAGGATCCGCGCTTGCGCCGCCTTGCCCGCCAGGCCTTTGTGCACCAGCAAGGTTTCACCGATCTGTTTTTCGATGCTGTGCAGCGGGTTGAGGGAGGTCATCGGCTCCTGGAAGATCATCGCGATGCGATTGCCGCGCAGTTGTCGCAACATGCCGGCATCGGCACCCACCAGTTCCTGGCCGCGATAGCGGATGCTGCCCGTCGTCTCGGACTCGGTTTGCGGCAGCAGTTGCAGGATCGAGTGGGCCGTCACCGACTTGCCCGAACCCGATTCGCCCACCAGCGCCAGGCATTCGCCGGGGCGGATGTCCAGGCACAGATTGCGCACCACGGTCTGGCCGCTGAAGGCCACGTTGAGGTCACGGATTTCGATCAGGTTGGTCATCTCTACATTCCGAATCAAGATCGAGGATCAAAAGCGTCGCGCAAGGCTTCGCCAATGAACACCAGTAAAGAAAGAATCAGCGCCAGGGTGAAGAACGCCGTCAGCCCCAGCCACGGCGCTTGCAGGTTCTGCTTGCCCTGGCCGATCAGTTCGCCCAGGGAAGCGCTGCCGGCAGGCATGCCGAAGCCGAGGAAGTCCAGCGCCGTCAGGGTGGAAATCGCCCCGGTGAGAATGAACGGCAAGTAGCTCAAGGTCGCGTTCATGGCGTTGGGCAGAATGTGCCGCACGATGACCTTGCGGTCGGTCAGGCCCAGCGCACGCGCGGCCTTGACGTATTCCAGGTTGCGCCCGCGCAGGAACTCGGCGCGCACCACGTCCACCAGGGCCAGCCAGGAAAACAGCGCCATGATCCCCAGCAGCCACCAGAAATTCGGCTCGACGAAGCCCGACAGGATGATCAGCAGGTACAGCACCGGCAACCCGGACCACACCTCCAGCAGACGCTGGCCGAGCAAGTCCACCCAGCCGCCGTAATAGCCTTGCAGGGCCCCGGCGGCAATGCCGATCAGGGCACTGACAAAGGTCAGCATCAAGGCAAACAGGATCGACACCCGGGCCCCGAAGATCACCCGGGCCAGAACGTCCCGCGCCTGGTCGTCGGTGCCCAGCCAATTGACGCTGGAGGGCGGGCTGGGGGCAGGTGTGTTCAGGTCGTAGTTGGGTGTGTCGTCACTGAACGGAATCGGTGGAAACAGCAACCAGCCGCCATCCTTCTTGATCAGTTTCTGCACGTAGTCGCTGCGGTAGTCGGCCTGGAACGGCAGCTGCCCACCGAACGCCTGTTCGGTGTGGCGCTTGAAGACCGGGAAGTACCATTGGCCCTGATAGCTGACCACCAGCGGTTTGTCGTTGGCGATCAGTTCGCCGCCCAGGGTCATCAGGAACAGACCGATAAACAGCCAGAGCGACCACCAGCCCCGACGGTTTTTCTTGAAACGCTCGAAGCGACGACGGGCCAGCGGTGAAAGCTTGAGCATCAGGCGTTCCTCGCGGCGAAGTCGATACGCGGGTCGACCAGGGTGTAGCAGAGGTCGCCGACCAGTTTTATCAGAAGGCCGAACAGGGTGAAGATGAACAGCGAGCCGAACACCACCGGATAGTCCCGCGATACCGCCGCTTCGTAGCTCATGCGGCCCAGGCCGTCGAGAGAGAAGATCACCTCGATCAGCAGGGAACCGGCAAAAAACACACTGATGAACGCCTGGGGAATGCCCGACACCACCAGCAGCATGGCGTTGCGGAATACGTGCCCGTAGAGCACCCGTCGTTCACTCAAGCCCTTGGCCCGGGCAGTGACCACGTACTGGCGGGTGATTTCATTGAGGAACGAGTTCTTGGTCAGGATGGTCAGTGTGGCGAAGCCGCCGATCACCAGCGAAGTCACCGGCAACACCAGGTGCCAGAAGTAGTCGGCCACCTTGCCCAGGGTCGACAATGATTCGAAGTTGTCCGAGACCAGCCCGCGAACCGGAAACCAGTTCAGCGAAGTGCCGCCTGCAAAGACCACGATCAGGAACATCGCAAACAGGAACGCCGGCATGGCATAGCCGATGATGATCGCGGTACTGCTCCAGATGTCGAAATGGCTGCCATGGTGCACGGCCTTGCGGATGCCCAGGGGAATCGACACCAGGTAGGTGATCAGCGTCGCCCAGAGCCCGAGGGAGATGGTCACGGGCATTTTTTCGAGGATCAGGTCGGTGACGGTGGCGCCACGGAAGAAGCTCTTGCCGAAGTCCAGGCGCGCATAGCTGGTGAGCATCAGCCAGAGGCGTTCGTGTGCCGGCTTGTCGAAGCCGTACTGTTTTTCAATGTCCTTGATCAACTGCGGATCGAGCCCTCGGCTGGACCGGGACTTGCCGCTCATGGCTTCGCCGGAACTGCCACCAACCGCGGCGCCACCAATGCCTTGCAGGTGCGCGATGGCCTGTTCGACCGGCCCGCCTGGCGCGGCCTGGACGATGACAAAGTTGACCAGGAGAATGATCACCAGCGTCGGAATGATCAGCAGCAGGCGCCGCAATATGTAAGCCCACATCAGTGCGGCCCTCCGGGTTTGCCACGGCTGATACGCTCGGCCGTCATCTGTTGGTTGGTCAATGGCGTGGTGCTCATCTCCCACCAGCTTTCGATGGCTTCGTCATTGCTCGCTTGCACGTTCGGGATACCAAAGCGGTTCCACCACACTGTCGAGGTGCCCGGCGGGTAATAGTTGGGAATCCAGTAGTAATTCCATTGCAGTACCCGGTCCAGGGCATGGGCGTAGTGCAGCATGCCGGCCTGGGTATTGGCGCGGATCAGCCCGGTGATCAGGGTGTCCACCGCCGGGTTCTTCAATACCATGTAGTTGTTGGAGCCAGGGTCGGTGGCCGCCGCCGAACCGAAGTAATTGACCAGTTCGCCCCCCGGAGAGGTGGTGACCGGGTAGCCGGTGACGATCATGTCGTAGTCGCGGCTCATCAGGCGATTGACATACTGGGACGAGTCGATGCGGCGGATGTTCAGGTCGATGCCGATCTGTTTCAACGTGCGTTTATAGGGCAGCAGCAGGCGGTCCATGCCGTTCTGGCTGACCAGGAATGTGAAGGTCAGCGGCTCGCCGTCGGCATTGACCAATTGGTCGCCATCGGGTTTCCAGCCGGCCTCTTCGAGCAAGTCCAGGGCTTGCAACTGCTTGTCGCGAATCACGCCGCTGCCGTCGGTCTTCGGCGCTTCGAACACCTGCGTGAAGACTTCGTCGGGAATCTGCCCGCGCAGCGGTTCGAGAATCGCCAGTTCACCGGCATCCGGCAGTTGCCGGGCGGCGAGGTCGGTATTGGAAAAAAAGCTCTGCTGGCGGATGTACATGTCGCGCATCATCTGCCGGTTGCTCCACTCGAAGTCCCACAGCATCACCAGCGCCTGGCGCACGCGACGGTCCTGGAACATGGGCTTTTGCAGGTTGAACACAAAACCCTGGGCCGGCTGCGGCGCCTCGGTGGCGAGGTGGGCCTTTTGCAGGCGACCGTCGCTCAGGGCCGGGCTGTCGTAGCCGATGGAATAGCCGGTGGCGGAAAATTCGCGATTGTAGTCATAGGCGCCTCCGCGCAGGACCTGGCGCGCCACGTCGGTATCGCCGAAGTACTCGATGCTGAAATGATCGAAGTTGTACAGGCCGCGACTGACCGGCAGGTCCTTGCCCCACCAGTCGGGATTGCGCTCGAAGGTGATGCTGCGTCCCGAGTCGATCTTGCCGACTTTATAGGGGCCGCTGCCCAACGGCGCTTCATAACCACCGCCACCTGCGAAATCGCGGCTCTTCCACCAGTGTTCGGGAAACACCGGCAAGGTCGCGATGTCCAGGGGCAGGGTGCGGTTTTCGTTGTTCTTGAAATCAAAGCGCACAGTCAGTGGCGATTCCACTTCGACGCCTTTGACGTCGGCGAACTGGGTGCGGTAGCGCAGGCTGCCCTGGGTCATCAGCAGGTCGAAGGTGTAGCGTACGTCTTGGGCAGTAATGGGTTTGCCATCGGCAAAACGCGCCTTGGGGTTGAGGTAAAAGCGCAGGGACAGGCCGTCCTCGGAGCGCTCCATCTTCTCGGCCACCAGGCCGTACACGGTGTAAGGCTCGTCCAGGGAGCGCTGGGCCAGCGGTGAATAGAGCAAACCGTCGACCTGTGTAACGCCGATGCCTTTGTCGATGTAGGGCAAGACATGGTCGAACTGACCGATTTCGATCGCCGAACGCCGCATCGTACCGCCCTTGGGGGCCTGCGGGTTGGTGTAGGCGAAATGACTGAAGCCGGTGGGATATTTGGCCGGTTCGCCGTACACGGTCATTGCCTGTTGCGGTGCCGCATTCACACCCGAGGCATCCATCAGCAGGGCCACGGCCGTGAACAGCAAGGTAGGGAAAACCAGTCGCATTGTCAGCCTTAGAGCCGGGTAGTCGTTAACGACAATTTGTACGCTAGCGGCGCGTCCCTCGCCAGCCGTATTGCGCATCACAAACACAACGGCCCACCAATAGGCGGGCCGTTGTGTGAATAGCTCAGGCGTCGATCAGTCCTGACGGCTGGTCACTTCCAGCAGGTGGAAACCGAACTGGGTCTTGACCGGGCCCTGGACCACGTTGAGTGGTGCGCTGAAGACCACGGTGTCGAATTCCTTGACCATCTGGCCCGGCCCGAACGAACCCAGGTCACCGCCCTGGCGGCTGGATGGGCAAGTGGAGTTTGCCTTGGCAACTTCGGCGAAATCGGCGCCAGCCTCAATTTGGGCCTTGAGTTCGTTGCACTTGGCTTCGGAGGCAACAAGGATGTGACGGGCAGTGGCTTTAGCCATGGGAAAATACTCCTTTCAATACTCGATAAAGTGCTGAGCCTACCGGATTCAGTGAGCGATTTCTCCTCAAAGTTCCGTTCCACGGGGGATCCACGGCAGGTGGGTGCTCAAAGGCCGGCGTCCCGCAAGCGCCTGGCATGCTGGACATACAGATCAATCGGGTCGACACCCCTACGCAGTTGCCCGGTCGGCTGGCCAATGGAGTCCAGGTGATCCAGCGCATAGTCGGACCGGATAACCGTGCCCAGATGGGAGCTGAAGCGACCGACCAAACCGTCGTTCTGTTCGCTTTCCGTGACGAAATAACCGGAAAGGGCCCGGCAAAAGGCGTTGAGCGGATCGAGCGCATAGCGCCCTTGTTCGAGAACATTCGCTGGCAGCACGCCGCTCCACGAGTAGTAACGAACACCGTTGACCTGTTCGCACCCCTTGCCACCCCAGGTGGTGGGCAGCCCTTGCGGGTATTTGTCGTTGAATGCGCCTACGCCTTCGGTGGTCAGCGCATTGAGGGCGGCAATGGCGTTTCGCGGTTGATACTGATTGTCGCTCAAGGTCGCGAGGAAGTCGGCGAACAGGGTCACCACCGTCTCGGCCACATGTTCCGGCAGGCATCCCGGTGTCAATGCCTTGCGCAGGAAGTCGGCCAGTTCCGAACCATGGTTCGGCCCGCTGACGGAGGTGACCGACGCCACGCTGTGTGGCGCAATCGCTGCGGCATAGCGTGCGGCCAGTGCGCCCTGGCTATGGCCTATGAGGTTGACTTTGCGCGCACCGGTTCCTTCCATTACCCGCTCGATCTGTGCGAGCAATTGGTCTCCGCGTACCTCGTTGCCATGGATGGCCGACAAGTGGGGAACGAACACCCTGACTCCGGCGTTCCTCAGTGCCTGCCTGATGTCGTGAAAGAGCTCGAACTTGCCGATTTTTTCGAAGCCGAAAAGCCCGTGGACCAGCAGTATTGGGTAACGAGTGCTTGCATTCCTTTGCATGTTCATACCTTTACGCAGAAGTTCATTGGGACTGCATGGCGCTTCACTCTAAAACACTCGAGGTTGGCGCGATGTATGAAAAGTCCGCCGAAACTTGAGGAAAACGGAATAGAACAAGTGCGAATGCTCAAGAGCAGTTGAAGCCTTAGTCGGAATAGATCGAGGACTTTTCGCGGCAATCAGGTTGCTGCTGATCAAAGACCTACTTTGCATGTATCGATTTTCCGAGCAGGTCGGAGTGAGAGGCCGACATCACGACTGTTCGGCATGAGGTTAAATAGCCGTACGGAGCCGGCCACCTGTCCGGTGTTTATTCCAGGGAATGGAGCGAATGAATGACTGTTTATGAACCCGACACCTTGAATCTCGCCCAGCAACCATTGCCACCGCCGATCCTTGAGCAGGCGCAAAACGGCGTTCTCAATCCCTGTGAAAAAAAAGCCGTCATCAGGGTCCGGCCTTATCCAGGCATGACCTGCGGCGACAAATTGCTATTGAGTTGGGCGGGGCTGGATGCCGATGGCCTTGCCTGCAATCACCAGGTGGCGCGTTTTGTCAGTGACGACCGGGTCGGCGAAGACATTATCTTTGCCGTGGGTAGCATGCATATCGAGGCGCTTGAGGGTGGTTCACTGGAAATCGGTTACTCACTCACCAGTACCCGATTGGCCGAGCCCGTGCATTCCCGTCGATTGCAGCTCAGTGTCGGTGATGTGCAGTGCGATCTGTTGCCCGCGACGGTGAGCGATGCGGTGGGGAGAACGCTTGATCCGGATCGGGTGAAGGAAGGGGCGATCGTTACGATCAAACCCTATGCGCGCATGGCGGCGGGCGACTGGGTGTTGCTGACCTGGGCGGGTGTTTCGGTTGAAGCAAGTTTCAGTGATGCACTCAAGGTCGAGGCTTTCGCTGTGGGGGAGGAACTGTCGTTTTGGGTCAGTCCGGAGTGCATTGCGCTCAACCTGGGCTCCTCGGTGTCCGTCGACTATTGCGTCAAACAGGCGGGGCAGGGGCCTCGTTATTCTGAAGTAACGGCACTGATGGTTGGCATCCTGGAGCGGCGGCCACTGCGAGCACCCACTGTGCTGGAAGCCAACGAGGGTTGGGTGGATCTGCAAGATGCGCAGGATGGCGTGTCCGTCGTCATCGAAAACCCCAAGGCTGATAAAGGAGAACGGATTTGCCTGACATGCGACGGGGAGAAATTCAATCACTGTGACGACCGCGTAATAACCAGGGACATCGCGGGTGAGCCATTGGTGTTTATCGTTCCCTACCCGTTCTGGAGGGAACATCGAGATACTGCGATCCGTGTTTCCTGTTCAGTCGAGCGCCTTGACGGCACCCGTCAGCAATCGGGGGTGACACTGGTTCAGGTGCAGTCCCTGATGGGACATTGATTGCCATTTGCCCTCCAGTCTTTCCATGAAGGCTGGAGGGCGCACGGAGGATGCTGATTATCGGGCGTTGTTCGCCGCTCGCAGTCGGTCTGCGGCTTCAAGTAACAGTTGTTCTGTGCCTCAAATACATCCTTGAACACGGCTTGCAATCGACCATGATTCGAGTCGGATCCCGAGTCTGGTCAGGTCGCTTTTTGCCTGGGCGACCGCGTGGTCAGTGTTCCGTGGCGATGTCCTATGAGGTTGACTTTGCGTGCACCAGTTCTTTCCAGTACCCGCTCGATCTGCGTAAGCAATTGATCATCAAGTACTTCGTTGTCATAAGTGGCTGATGCGCAGGGAACGGACACCCTTGCTCCGGCGTTCCTCCGCGTCTACCTGGTGTCGTCAAAGACCTCGAACTTGCCGATTCATTCGACGCCGAAAAGTCGTGGGCCAGCAGTATTGAATAACAGGTGTTTGCATTCCTTTGCATATCGCACATCTTCGCAAACATTCGTGTGAGTGGTATTACGCCTAACTCTAAAGCCATTGACGGAAATGGGGTATACGAAAGTTTCATGAGTTTTGAAGAAGGCGGAAATCAGTAGGTACATTCGAATTTATGGACGGTCTTCGCCGAAATATCTCGACGTAATTCGTTGGGTAGAAAGTTGTAAGGCGTTAATTCCTACCACATCAATATCAATATTCCCTGTAGCACTTAGTGCTCTTCTGACATCACAAGATTTTTTTATGACGTTCAATAGGCCTCGTTCGATGTCGATTGTTGGATGGCGAACTTTCAATGGATTGATGGGAGAAGTTACACATGGCAGATGATGGATTTGTTCGAGGCGAAACTTACTACATTAAACCTACGCACATTGTTGCTGGGCGTCAGCAAACCTTCGGTCCTGGTGGTGGCGGTGGTTACAGCGGAAATAATGGTGGATGGGGGTTGCAGGACGGGCCACGTAGAGGGGAGGGAGGTCCAAGTGGAATTCGGGATGTCGCGTTGCCAAACGTTATGGCCGAGTTTATGAACGAACAAGTCTACAGTCAGCAGCAGATTGATAATGAATACAATGCACGATTCAATACACTCATCACCGATACCGCGCGTGAATTAGAGGAAAGAAAAGTCGCTGCAAAAAGCGCTCAAGTTTTAGCACCCTCAGAATCTGCTGCCGTAGACCAACAGGTCACCCTGGAATTTATTGACTCAAAAAAGAAGCAATACATATCCATTGTGCCAAATATCTACGGCCTTTATGGTCAGAGTCCATTCTTTATGATGGGGGTGCTGCCGCGTCAGAAAATGCGTGAATTTCTGAACTCCGGTAGCGCCGACTCCCAAGCTCTCATGAGCCTGTATTCCATGTTTGACAACGTCTATAAATCTGCATTGGAGCTCAAAGCGCTTTCGCTCTCGGTGGATATTCTGGCTGGCAAACTTGCCGAGCTAGCTAACAGCAGAAGCCAAGCGGAGTCGGTTGTTCCTCTAGATGGCGCCGCATGGTTCGCTGTGCAGAATCAGCGACTTAGCATTATTGGTTTGGAACTGGATATTCACGCTCAGCAACTTCCCGAGTTTCTTCAAACAGAGCTCGTTGCTGCGGCAGGTTCCCTGACTGGCATGACCCAAACTCAAGTATTGTTACATTACAAGGCGACGCTAGAGCGTATGGCTTCGACCAAAATGGCAGAGATCAGACCTGTCGTTGCACCGCCTCCATTCAAAAGAGGTGGTGTAACCATCAATTTCACAGCGGCGAACCCGAAGATCAGTTCGCCATTGAGCAAGCCTGAATTAGAGGCTCTCAATGAGTTGGTATATCTGCAAACCCACACCCCGATTGGGACAAAGTGGCTCAGCTACCACGACGCCTTGTTGAAGGCCGAATCTGCAAGACACCTGACTTCAACTTCAAGTGCCTTGGGCGGCTTGGCCGAGCGGTCGAATGAAGCTGAACAGATCCAGAGTGCAATCAAGTTTACCATGGATTTTTATAAGGAGGTGAGTGAGCGATTTGGTGTAAGAGCCGAGGCGCTGGCGAAAGAACTTTCGAAAAATGCCAAAGGGAACACGATTCGTAATGCTGGTGAGGCAATAAAGGCTTTTGATCAGTATAAGAATGTTTTGAGCAAGAAGTTTGGAGTCAAGGACCGGGAAGCGATTGCTCGGGCTCTTGACGCTCTAGATAAAGATGTGATGTCTAAAAACCTGACGGCATTCGGTAAAGGTCTGAAGGCTATTAGTAACATCACTGATCTTTTCAGCTTGCTCGCTGAAGCGAAAACATCATCTAGGAGTGGTGATTGGGTGCCATTTTTTGTAAAAGTTGAGTCTTTAGTTGTGGGTAAGGGTGCAACCACTCTGGTAGCGTTCATGTTTGGCCTGACGGCCGCGACACCCTTGACTATTCTGGGATTTGCATTGCTAACGGCTGTGATGGGGGCATTGATTGATGATGCACTGGTGGGCAAGATCAACGACTACGTGATAAATCTCTGATGTGTAAAGGGGGTGGCAGCTTTCACCCCCTTTTTAATATCATGAATATCAAGTAAGTGCTGCCCAGTGGGATGGCGAAGACGAGGCAAAAAAATATAAAAAGTGCATTTATTCCTGTAGAGTCTCCCTTGATAAAAAAATCCTTTCTCCAGAACTCCGGTCCTGTCAGTTTGTAGGCGCTGGCGGTTGTAAAGTACCTAGAGAGTGGGTATAGCAATGTGCTGAGTAGCATAAGTGTGACAAGTTTAATGTCATGGTAAAAAAGGTTGTCATCAATATAAAAAGCAGCACTAGCTGTAATTAGGTACAGTGCGCTCAATAGTAAGTGTTTAGTGAAATATTTTTTATCCATCCTTGACCTCGTTACTGCTGATGATAATGCGCTGTGCCTGCTTGAATCGAGCTGGCGTTACTTTTTTCTTACTCTGTAGATTTGCTTCCATGCATAATCATTCAGATTTTTTTCGTCAGAACTCTTGTGCTTCAATCGTCGTCCAAAAGCATTCACGAATGCAGCATCTAAACGTTACAAATTGTACGGGGAGCGAGGAACTCAGCTTGCGCCGTAGAGGGCGCAAGGGAGCTCAACACCAGAGCGATTGTTAAGTGCGAATTTGTTTCCGCAATCTATCCGCTGCATCGCGCAACAACATTTCCGTCCCGGACCAGCCAAGGCAGCCATCCGTAACTGACACGCCATACTTCAGCGGTGAACTCAACGGCTGGCAGCCCTCGAACAAATGGCTCTCGATCATCATGCCGATCAGCGAACGATCACCTTGCAGGCGTTGTTCAAGTACATCCTGGAACACGGCTGGCTGGCGCAACGGGTCTTTGCCGCTGTTGGCGTGACTGCAATCGATCATGATTCGAGGCGGAATCCTGAGCTTGGTCAGGTCGCTGTTCACCTGGGCGACGCTGGCGCTGTCGTAGTTCGGCCCGCGATGGCCGCCGCGCAATACCAGGTGTGTGTCTGCATTGCCCGGGGTTTGAATGATCGCCGGATGTCCCTGGCTATCGACACCGAAATGGCGATGAGGATGAGCGGCGGAGCGCATGGCGTCGCTGGCGACACCGACACCGCCGTCTGTCCCGTTCTTGAACCCTACAGGCATGCCAAGCCCGCTGGCCATTTCCCGGTGGATCTGCGACTCCGTGGTCCGGGCGCCAATCGCCACCCAGCTCAACAGATCGTCGAAGTAGCCGGCGGCCATCGGTTGCAGCAGCTCAGTGGCAACGGGCAGGCCCAGGCGGAGCATTTCGCGCATCAGCTCGCGGGACAACGTCAGGCCGGCGGCCATGTCATCGCTGCCATTGAGGTGCGGGTCGTAGGCCAGGCCTTTCCAGCCAACCGTGGTGCGAGGTTTTTCCACGTAGGCACGCATCACCAGCAGCATTTCGTCGCTGACTTCGGCGGCGAGGCGGGCAAGATTACCGGCGTATTCGAGGGCTGACTTTGGATCGTGTATCGAGCAGGGGCCGACGATGATCAGCAGTCGGGAATCTTCACCGTTGAGGATCGCGCGAACCGCCTGGCGGTGGGCGGCGACTTGCCGGGTCAGGGCGTTGCCGAGGGGCAATTGCTGTTTGAGTTGCAATGAGCTGGGCAGGCGCAGGGTCAGCGCTTCATTGGCAGGGCTCATGGTGGACAGCGGCAGTGCGGAGACGGACGAGTTCATATTCAAGGCTTCCTGGGCTGGTGGCGGGTTCGTGCCCGCGCGCTCGGCCCTACTGGGGTGTTCGACAATTGGCCGGATTGGCTGCGTGTGTGTGCTTGCCACCTGTGGGTGACCGATCGGAGGCGGCAGGCTGTCCCGAGCGGAGGGTGGTAAATCGCCAGGCGGTAAAACTGTCGTAACGGTAATAAGTGGCGTAGTTCATGTTTTGAATCCTCTGAATGTCTGGTGTGTCGCTAAAAGTGTTGGGGCTGAAAAAACAAAACCCCCGGTCGGGAGGCCGACCGGGGGTTGAGAATTCTCTGGTGGCGACCCGTTTGAAGTGGGCGCCATGTGGGTATCAGGCGCGCCAGTGGCTAAACCAATACCCAAAATAAAAGCTGACCGGAGTACAACCGTCGTTCACCCGGGCAGCCGCAACCGAGCGCGGGGCGCTGGCGGTACGAAGCTGTAAGAGGGCGTTGAACATGGTCTGTCTCCGATGGATGGTCCGAGCTTACTAGAGGCCGGTACGCAGATTCAATCAGAAAATGCTATCGGCCAACGATGGCGCTTTCTATTGCTTGAGTGCCCCCACGGTTGTGACACACTTTGCGCTGCAACAACAATCCTATCGTCACAAGGACGCACATGACCCTCGCTGTGGAATTGGAATGATGGAGCGCCAATGGCGCCCGGCAACACCGGATGACCTGGAATTCGCCCGCGAACTGACCTGCAGAAGCATGCTGCGTTACTACATTGAGCATGAACTGTTGTGGCAGGACGAAGCGTTTGACGTGGCCTGGGCCGGGCGGGACAACCGTTTGATTACATCGGGCGACGGAGTGCAGGGCTATGTCAGCCTGAGTCGTGATGCCAGAGCCTTGTATATCCGCGAATTGCATATCGTCGACGCGTTTCGTGGGCAGGGCACTGGATCCTGGGTGATCGATCAGGCATCGGTTCTGGCGCGCCAGGAGCGGCGACCGGCATTGCGCCTGACGGTTTTCGAAAACAATCCGGCGCGAGCGTTGTACGAGCGCAAGGGGTTGAGGGTGGTGGGCAAGGACGAATGTTTCCTGAGGATGCAACTGGATATCCCCGGGCTGGATCGCTGCAACACGCTTGCGACAAGCCTTTCAAGATGAATTGAAACTTTTAATCTGACGCTTTCCGCTAGGTCTGCCAGAAGCTTTTTGCTAAGGTGTCTGGCAACCCAATAAGACCATATCACGAGGTGTCTGCTTGATTAGGGTGCTAGTAGTCGATGACCATGATCTCGTTCGTACAGGCATTACACGAATGCTGGCTGACATCGATGGCCTGCAAGTAGTCGGCCAGGCCGAGTCGGGTGAGGAATCCCTGATCAAGGCGCGCGAGCTGAAGCCCGATGTGGTGTTGATGGACGTCAAGATGCCGGGTATCGGCGGTCTTGAAGCCACTCGCAAATTATTGCGCAGTCACCCGGATATCAAGGTCGTCGCGGTGACTGTATGTGAAGAGGACCCGTTTCCTACACGGCTGTTGCAGGCCGGTGCGGCAGGTTACCTGACCAAGGGGGCAGGTTTGCCGGAAATGGTCCAGGCCATTCGACTGGTGTTTGCCGGGCAACGCTACATCAGCCCGCAAATTGCCCAGCAACTGGCGATCAAGTCCTTCCAGCCCACCAACGATTCGCCTTTCGATGCCCTGTCGGAGCGGGAAATCCAGATCGCGCTGATGATCGTCGGCTGCCAGAAAGTACAGATCATTTCCGACAAATTGTGCCTGTCGCCGAAAACCGTGAACACCTACCGTTACCGCATCTTCGAAAAGCTTTCGATCAGCAGTGATGTCGAGTTGACGCTGTTGGCGGTTCGTCATGGCATGGTCGACGCCAGCCTCTGAAAATGAACGACACCTTTGATCCGAGCGCCTTTCTGTCGACCGTTAGCGGGCGCCCCGGCGTGTACCGCATGTTCGACAGCGAAGCGCGGTTGCTCTACGTCGGCAAGGCGAAGAATCTCAAGAGTCGCCTGTCGAGTTACTTTCGAAAGACCGGGCTTGCCCCCAAGACCGCCGCGCTGGTAGCGCGTATCGCCCAGGTCGAGACGACGATCACCGCCAACGAAACCGAAGCCTTGCTGCTTGAGCAGACGCTGATCAAGGAATGGCGTCCGCCCTACAACATCCTGCTGCGCGACGATAAATCCTACCCCTACGTCTTTCTCTCCGACGGAGAGTTTCCGCGCCTGAGCATTCATCGCGGCGCGAAAAAGGCCAAGGGCAAATATTTCGGGCCTTATCCGAGTGCCGGCGCGATCCGCGAAAGCCTGAGCCTGCTGCAAAAGACGTTTTTCGTTCGCCAATGCGAAGACAGTTATTACAAGAACCGCACGCGCCCTTGCCTGCAATACCAGATCAAGCGTTGCAAGGCGCCCTGTGTCGGGCTGGTGGAGCCGCAGGTGTACGCCGAGGATGTCCGCCATTCGGTGATGTTTCTTGAAGGGCGCAGCAATGCACTGACTGACGAGTTGTCCGCCGGGATGGAAGAGGCGGCGATCAATCTCGAATTCGAACGGGCCGCGGAGTTGCGGGACCAGATTGCTTTACTGCGCCGGGTCCAGGATCAACAGAGCATGGAGGGCGGGACCGGGGACGTCGATGTGATTGCTGCCTTCGTCAACCCGGGTGGTGCCTGTGTTCACTTGATCAGCGTGCGGGGCGGTCGGGTACTGGGAAGCAAGAACTTCTTCCCTCAAGTCGGTATTGAAGAAGACGTTTCTGAAGTCATGGCCGCGTTTCTCGGCCAGTACTTCATCAGCAGCCCTGAACGCGACTTGCCCAGCGAGCTGATCGTCAACGTGGTCCACGATGACTTTCCCACGCTGATCGCCGCCATCGACGAATTACGCGGTCGGGAGCTGACCATCAGCCATCGCGTGCGGGGTACGCGGGCGCGCTGGCAGCAACTGGCGGTGACCAATGCCGAGCAGGCTCTGAGTGCGCGCCTGGCGAATCGTCAGCACATTACGGCGCGCTTCGATGCACTGGCCGAGGTGCTGAAGCTGGATGAGCCTCCACAGCGACTTGAGTGCTACGACATCAGTCACTCCAGCGGTGAGGCGACGGTGGCGTCGTGCGTGGTCTTCGGCCCCGAAGGTCCGATCAAGGCCGATTACCGCCGGTACAACATCGAGGGCGTTACGGCCGGCGATGATTATGCGGCGATGCATCAGGCGCTGACCCGACGCTTCAGCAAACTGAAGGACGGGGAGGGCAAGCTGCCGGATATCCTGCTGGTGGACGGCGGAAAAGGCCAGTTGTCCATGGCCCGCGACGTGCTCGATGAGCTGGCCGTGCCTGACCTGATTTTGCTGGGTGTGGCAAAAGGCGCGACGCGCAAGGCCGGTTTCGAAACCCTGTACCTGAACGACGCTGCACATGAGTTCACCTTGCGCGGCGATTCACCCGCGCTGCACCTGATCCAGCAGATTCGCGACGAAGCCCACCGGTTTGCCATTACCGGGCACCGAGCCCGACGTGGAAAAACCCGTCGGACGTCTACACTGGAAGGCGTCGCCGGCGTCGGACCCACACGTCGGCGTGACTTGTTGAAACATTTTGGTGGATTGCAGGAGCTGTCTCGTGCAAGCATCGAAGAAATTGCCAAAGCCCCCGGGATCAGTAAAAAGCTCGCAGAGTTGATTTATGCAAATCTGCACAGCGAGTAGAATGCCCCCTCACCTCGTAGCCAGTTGTGCCGATGAATATCCCTAATCTGATTACCGTTCTACGCGTTCTGCTCATACCGATCTTCATTTTGCTGTTCTACCTGCCTTACCAGTGGAGCTACATGGCCTCCGCCTCGGTCTTCGCATTCGCTGCGGCGACCGACTGGCTGGACGGGTACCTGGCGCGCCGCCTGGAACAAAGCACGCCGTTCGGGGCTTTCCTCGATCCGGTTGCCGACAAGCTGATGGTTGCGGTTGCATTGGTCCTGTTGGTGCAGGAACACGGAAACCTGTGGCTCACGCTGCCTGCCGCCGTGATCATCGGTCGCGAGATTGTCGTCTCGGCACTGCGCGAATGGATGGCCGAACTGGGCGCTCGTGCCCACGTCGCCGTATCTAACCTGGGCAAATGGAAAACCGCCGCGCAAATGCTGGCGCTGGTGATCCTGCTGGCCAATCCCAAGGATTTCAGTTTCTGGGTCTTGCTGGGCTACACCTTGTTGATGGTGTCGGCTGGCCTGACTTTGTGGTCGATGGTCCAGTACCTGCGGGCTGCCTGGCCACATCTGAAGACTGACGTTGAAAAGAAATAAAACTTTTTTGAATCAAGGGGTTGACGGGGCTTCTGGATTCTATAGAATGCGCCACACCAAGACGCGGGAATAGCTCAGTTGGTAGAGCACGACCTTGCCAAGGTCGGGGTCGCGAGTTCGAGTCTCGTTTCCCGCTCCAAGTTTGTACGCATTTGATGTCGCGCTACTGACAGCAAATGTTTTGAGGCCGAGTAGCAAAATGGTTATGCAGCGGATTGCAAATCCGCCTACGCCGGTTCGATTCCGACCTCGGCCTCCACTAATAAACAAGCTCCGTAGATCTATGATTTACGGAGCTTTTTTATTTGCAATAGCCTGCAAGATTTAGTCTTGAAAAGGGTATTTGCGAACTTGCTTCACTGGGGCGGGATGTATATATTTCCACCTCTGCTGCACAAGCGTCAGAACTGCCGGATCGTTATCTGGCAAAACCTGGACGCTTCACCGCGCTACCGCCCGAATGGCGAAACTGGTAGACGCATGGGACTTAAAATCCCCCGCTCGTAAGGGCGTGCCGGTTCGATTCCGGCTTCGGGCACCATGAATATCAAGGGCTTGCGTGAGATACCTCATGCAGGCCCTTAGTTTTTTCCGCAATCAAAATCCTTCCGCAATTCGCTACCGGCTTCCTCCCACGCGTCATAAAACCTGTTCCTGCCCACGCCAGTGGTCATCGTCTGTCCGGTATCACTGACGCCCATGACCGAAGCCAACCTGGTTCGGGTGCTGCAATCGCAGACCCGCCTGAATGTCAGCCTGTTGCGCTACGACACGATCGCCCAAGGCGCTGAGCAGGTGCAGGCGCGAATCGCTGAACTGAGGGCTCAAGGTGTCGGCATGGCCATCGCCGATGCCTTGCCGGACAGCGATCTGTACACCCTCGGTAGCGCCTGCGCCGATCTGCCGTTGTTGACGGGTGGTTCGGGGCTGGCCCTGGGCCTGCCGGAAAACTTCCGTCGCGCCGGCAAGTTGCGCGACCTCGACGCCTCGAAACTCCCGGTGGTGTCCGGTGGGGAAGTGGTGTTGGCCGGTAGTGCTTCGATCGCCACCAATGGGCAAGTGGCGGCCTGGCTCGAAGCTGTTCGTCCAGATTTGCGGATTGATCCGTTGGCCTGGCGGCGAGGGAGCCGGTGGTGGCGCAAGCGTTTCACCCGTTTTGGCAACCGGCGCACGCCCCTGGCGTTGACGATTGCCGGCTTCATGGTCGGGTGGCGTATTCGGCAAGGTGCTGGTGGATACCGGAATCGGTGTCGTGCTCTCCGACATGCTGCGCACCACGGGGCTGCCGGTGCTGGCCCTGTCCCATATCAATGACGCCGGTTACTGGATCTTCACCAAACTGTCAGGCCTGAACGTGGCCGACGGTCTGCGCACCTGGACGGTGATGACCACTTTGCTCGGTACCTTGGGTTTCTGTATTACCCTGCTGATCTGGCCCTTTGTCTAACCCTTTATTTCAGGAGCTACCATGCCTCGTTTTGCTGCCAATCTCAGCATGCTCTACCCGGAACATGAGTTTCTGGATCGTTTCGCCGCCGCTGCCTCTGACGGTTTCGAAGCGGTCGAATATCTGTTTCCCTACGACTACCGTGCTGAAGAACTCAAGCAATGCTTGAGCGACAACGGCCTGGTGCAGGCACTGTTCAACGCACCGCCCGGTGATTGGGCAGCGGGGGAGCGGGGCACGGTGTCGTTGCCGGGCCGGGAGAGTGAATTTCGTAGCGGTTTTGATCGTGCCCTGGACTACGCCAGCGTATTGGGCAATTCACGCATCCATGTCATGGCCGGGCTGTTGCCGTCGGAAAACGATCGCCCGCGGCATCACGGCGTGTACCTGGAGAACCTCGCCTACGCCACCACCCAGGCAGCCAAGGCAGGCGTCACCGTATTGCTCGAACCGATCAATACGCGAGACATGCCAGGCTTTTTCCTCAACCGCCAGGATCAGGCCCAGGCTATCTGCAAGGAAGTGGGCGCCAGTAACCTGAAGGTTCAGTTCGACTGCTACCACTGCCAAATCGTCGAGGGCGACCTGGCGGCCAAACTGCGTCGCGACTTCGATGGTATCGGCCATATCCAGATCGCCGGGGTGCCGGATCGGCATGAACCGGACCTGGGGGAAGTCAATTATCCTTATCTGTTCGAGCTGATCGATCAGTTGGGTTATGACGGCTGGGTAGGGTGCGAGTATCGGCCTCGTGGCAATACGTCTGCCGGCTTGCAGTGGTTGCGCGACTGGAAGGTGCGCCAGGCGCTATAGAGGAAGGCTGGCCTGCACCCGGTCCCAGGGCGCTTTCATACTCTGGGCGCAGCTGCCGTAAAATTTCGACACGTTGCTTGAAACGGGCTTTACTGGAATAAGTCGTGCGGATTATCGAGGGCTGCATGTTCTCGGCAGCCAGTACTGGCTGGATGCCGAGTGCAAAACTACAACCGTCGAGGTTGAGGAGCAGTCCTTGCCCATGTCCCGGTTCCTCTGCGCCATGCTGTTCGCACTGCTGCTCGTTGGCTGCGCAACCACGCGCTTGCCCCACGAATTCAGCGAGGCGATACCCGCCAGCGATTCGGCGTTCGGGCGTTCGATCCAGGTTCAGGCCGCCGCACACGAGGGGCGCTCGGGTTTTCGCTTGCTGCCCAACAGCAGTGAAGCATTCCGGGCGCGCGCCGAGTTGATCCGCCATGCGCAGAAATCCGTCGATCTGCAGTACTACATCGTGCATAACGGTCTGAGCACCCGGGCGCTGGTGCGTGAAATGCTGCTGGCTGCCGATCGCGGCGTACGGATACGCATCTTGCTCGATGACACGGCCAGCGACGGCCAGGAAGAAGTCATCGCTACCCTGGCGGTGCACCCGAACATCCATATCCGCGTCTTCAATCCTTTGCATCTGGGGCGCAGCACCGTGGTCACCCGAACCATGGGGCGTCTGCTTGATCTTTCCCAGCAACACCGACGCATGCACAACAAACTGTGGCTGGCCGACAACAGCGCAGCCATCGTCGGCGGACGCAACCTGGGGGACGAATATTTCGACGCCAAGCCCGATCTCAACTTCACCGACATGGACCTGCTGTGCATCGGTCCGGTCGCCGAGCAGTTGGGACACAGCTTCGATCAGTACTGGAATAGCGCCTTGAGCCAGTCGATCAGTGACTTCCTGCTCAACAAGCCGACAGCACAAGACTTGCTCGAGAGCCGTCAACGCCTGGAGCAATCGCTGCAGACCTCACGTATCGAGAGCAAGGTGTTGTACAACCATCTCATGACCTACCAGACTCAGCCGCAATTCGAGACCTGGCGCAAGCAACTGATCTGGGCCCATAACAAGGCGATGTGGGACGCTCCGAGCAAGGTCCTGGCCGACGGCGAGCCGGCACGCGCGCTATTGATGGCCACACAGCTGCGTCCTGAACTCGATGGCGTCAATAACGAGCTGATCATGATCTCGGCCTATTTCGTTCCGCAAAAGCCGGGTATGGACTATCTGCTGGGGCGTGCCGATGCCGGCGTCGATGTGCGCCTGCTGACCAACTCACTGGAAGCCACCGATGTGCCGGCTGTGCATGGCGGCTATGCACCGTATCGCAAGACTCTGCTCGAACATGGCGTGAAGCTCTATGAGCTGCGGCGCCAGCCGGACGATCCCGGCCGCAGTTCTTCGTTTGGCTTCAGTGGTGGCTCGGACTCCAGTCTGCACACCAAGGCCATGATCCTGGACAAGCAGAAAGTGTTCGTCGGCTCGTTCAATTTCGACCCGCGTTCAGTGTTCTGGAACACTGAAGTCGGAGTGCTGGTCGATAGTCCCGAACTGGCCGGCCAAGTGCGCCAGTTGGCGCTTGAGGGCATGGCGCCGGCCATGAGTTACCAGGCCCGACTGGAAAACGGCGAAGTCGTCTGGCTCACCGAGGACGACGGCCGCGAGCATACCTTGCGTAAGGAGCCCGGCAGCAAATGGCGTAGCTTCAAGGCCTGGCTCAGCGACAAGATCGGCCTGGAGAAAATGCTCTAGATCGAAACCAGGCGTACGGCCTCCGGCTGCAACACAACTAAATTCTGAGTAAGTGGAATGTTGAACTCCCGATCCAGAGGCCAACTCCTAACTCACAAGGCACTGTACACGACAACGATGTGGCGATGACCCACCAACAGTTGCATAGCCGCGAGCCCGGCGCGATATTCGAAACCAATCTTCCAGCGCGCCTGGACCGCTTGCCGTGGGGCCGCTTTCACTCCCTGCTGGTGGTCGCGCTGGGCGTCACCTGGTTGCTCGACGGTCTGGAAGTGACCCTGGCGGGCTCGGTGTCCGGCGCGCTGAAAAACAGCCCCGTCCTGCGCATGAACAACTTCGATATTGGCCTGGCCGGCGGCATCTACATCGCCGGTGCAGTGCTCGGTGCCTTGCTGTTCGGCTGGCTGACCGATCGCCTGGGGCGGCGCAAGTTGTTCTTTGTAACTTTATGGCTGTATGTAGGCGCCACGGCGGCCACGGCGTTCTCGTTCAGCCTGGAAAGCTTCCTGCTGTTTCGCTTCCTCACGGGCATGGGCATCGGCGGCGAATACACGGCGATCAATTCGACCATCCAGGAATTTACCCCGGTACGCTATCGCGGCTGGGTCGACCTGAGCATCAACGGCACATTCTGGCTAGGTGCAGCATTGGGTGCCGGCGGGGCCATCGTCCTGCTGGATCCGCACGTGGTCGGTGGTGAGCTGGGCTGGCGCCTGTGCTTCGGCATTGGTGCCGCGTTGGGCCTGGTGATCCTGGTGATGCGCCTGTGGTTGCCGGAAAGCCCGCGCTGGCTGCTGGTCCATGGTCAGCGCGATAAGGCGCGACACATCGTCGAAGGTATCGAAGCGAGTCTGCGCGAACAAGGCCACGAACTGCCGGCGGTGACCAGCAAACCATTGCGCCTGCACGCGCGGGACCATACGCCGCTGGGGGAGGTCTTCCATACCCTGTTCGTCAGATTCAGCCGCCGCGCGCTGGTGGGGATGACCCTGCTGACAGCGCAGGCGTTCTTTTACAACGCGATATTCTTCACCTATGCGCTGGTGCTCACCGATTTTTACCAGGTGCCCGCCGAACAGGTCGGTTGGTACGTATTGCCCTTGGCACTGGGCAATTTTTGCGGACCGCTGCTGCTGGGGCGCCTGTTTGACGTGGTCGGCCGACGCGTGATGATCAGCTTCACTTATGCGACGTCCGGAATGTTGCTGGCGCTCAATGGCTACGCCTTCCAGCAGGGCTGGCTGGATGTCACCCAGCAAGCCGCGGCGTGGATGGTGATCTTCTTTTTCGCTTCGGCAGCGGCCAGTTCGGCTTACCTGACGGTGGCAGAAACCTTCCCGCTGGAAATCCGTGCCTTGGCCATCGCCGTGTTCTACGCGTTCGGCACTGGCCTGGGCGGCATCATCGGGCCGACGCTGTTTGGCCAACTGATTCAGACCCAGCAGCGCGGCAGTCTGTTGATTGGTTATCTGGCAGGCGCTGCACTAATGTGTGCGGCGGCGGCGGTGCAAGCGGTTTGGGGGGTGTCTGCCGAGCGTCGAGCGCTGGAACATGTGGCCAGGCCTTTGTCCCAGGCTGAGGATTGAGTGGGGGCGACTGTCCAAAGAGCCGTTTGAGAAAGCCGGCGCAAATCCAGAGGCAATTCACTCAAAAGGGTGACGCGGTCAAGCTGGATGTCTTCTGACATTTTTGCCTGCACCTGCCTGACTCAGGCTCCTTGCAGTAAACGGAGGGTACCTGTGCCCTTATTTTCGAGGGTATTGAATGAAACAAGGACAAGTTCTGCTGTTGGCTTTGTTGATGATGTTTTTAACGGGGTGCACGACTACGCCGCCAAAAGACCAAGGCAATCTCTGCAGTATCTACCGTGAGTATCCCGACTGGTATGAGGACTCGCTGCAAATGCAGAGCGAGTATGGGACACCCCTGCATGTGGCCATGGCGATCATGAAGCAGGAAAGCAGCTACGTGGCGGACGCATTGCCGCCTCGTGACTACCTGCTATGGGTCATCCCCTGGGGGCGAGTCAGTTCGGCCTACGGTTACGCGCAGGCTCAAGACCCGGTGTGGGGTGAGTACAGGGACAATACGGGCAACGGTGGTTCGCGTGACAGTTTCGACGACGCGATCATGTTTATCGGTTGGTACACCACGGGCACCCAACGTCAGCTCGGGATCTCCAAATGGGACACCTACAATCAGTACCTGGCTTATCACGAGGGGCGAGGGGGCTTCAGCCGCGATTCCTATCGCAGTAAACCGTGGCTGATGCAGGTTGCCCAGAAAGTGCAAAAGCAGTCAGAGATTTACAACGCGCAACTAAAAGTGTGTCGCCAAGAGTTGGATGATGATCGTAGCGGGTGGTTTTAACGCATTTACGAAAAAAAATCCCCGCACCTCCTGGGGGAAGATGCGGGGCAATGTATTACACATGGTGAGGAGGGTCGGCCTCCTCAAATGCAGACTGGCTGTATTCGAAGCGTCCGTTAGAGGCACCACCTGTGAACCCCTTGGCCAACCTCCCTCGACGCATATTTAAAGCCGAGGGAGAGGAGCGAGCGAAATCAATAATTATCAAAAGCAGATCAATCAATATGGATATGGCTTCGTGGATAGCTTCTCGGTGAGGGCATCGCGAGATTAAGCCAGTTCCAAAAGAAGTCTGTTGGTGCTGCCAGGCAAGGGGTGAGGTGCATTGATCCGGCCTTCCAGTCTGTTCACGAACGCGAGGGCTTCTGCGTAGCTGCGAAATTCAACGCACCACGCGTTCATCCATACATTCCAGCCTTCCGGCTTGCTCGCTTTCTCGATTTTTATCAGCATCCTGGAATCCCTCCATGTGGTGGTTAAGCCCACATTTAAAGCCAATAGAGGGGGGTGTTTGGAAATTAATAATTATCAAAAATGGATTTACGGCGGCGGGGGATTCAGACGTTGGAGCCGTGTTTGCGATCGATTGGGCATGCTCTAAACCAAGGGTTTGCAAGCGAAAGCATTGCAAACCCTTGTATGTTTCTGCGTCATTATTTCGATCTTGATCATGGTCGCCTGATGCTTCAGGGGGCCGGGTCTGCCTTGCGGCGATCGCTGCCGGCCGGGTTGCCGGTATCGATCAGCCTTCTTTCCAGCAGTACGTTTTCCAGGGCCTGGCGGTCTGACGGGTTCATCTGATGTTCTCGCTCCTTGAGTTCCAACAGGATCGGGGTCGACCACTGGCGGTAGGTTTGTTCAGCACTACGATTGAGTGACATGGGTTCCTCCTTAATCAGGCTCCTGCCAATAAGGCGCCGCACTTCGATACGCCCAAAAACCCTAGTCGACGAAGCGGGTTCCCGCCACTGCTTTACGTCGGACTGCCATTGCCCCAGATGCCCGTAGCGGCAGTGCGCTGTACGTAGTCGCCGAAGTCGCGCGCCGGGCGTCCCAGTGCCCGCTGTACGCCATCGGCCACGGGTGTGTTGCGCCCGTCCAGCACCGTCGTGAAGAGATACAACACCAGATCGATCAACGCCGGGGGAAGCTGTTCCTGTTCCATTGCCTGTCGATAGGCATCCGGCGGCACGGGCACGAATTCGATGTTGCGACCGGTGGCGCGGGCAATCTCGGTCACGGCTTGAGCAAAGGTCAACGCCCGAGGGCCGGTCAATTCATAGAGCTGGCCAGTGTGCCCGGGTTGAGTCAGTGCGGCGACGGCACACTCGGCGATGTCTTGCGCATCGACAAAGGGCTCGGCGACCTGGCCGATGGGGAGTGCGAGTTCACCTTGCACAATGGGTTCAAGAAAGTGTGCCTCGCTGAAATTCTGGCAGAACCAACTGGCCCGTAGAATTGTCCAGTCAATCCCGCTGTCCTGTACAACGCGTTCGGCCTGTTCGGCTTCCACTTCGCCACGTCCGGATAACAAGACCAGTTTGCGGACGCCGCTTTTCACCGCCAGGTCAGTGAACGCCTGGATGGTTTCAACGGCGCCAGGAACGGCAAGATCAGGTTGAAAGGAAATGTAGACGCGATGAACGCCATCGATCACGGCGTCCCAGGTCGATCGATCTTCCCAGTCGAAGGGAGGATTGGCGTCGCGGGAGCCCCGGCGAACGGGCAGGCCGGCGGCTTCGAGGCGTTGTGTGATGTGCCGTCCGGTTTTGCCGGTGGCGCCGAGGACCAGCGTGATTGGTTGGGCAGTTTTCATCGCGTTCATCTCCATCGGTTAATGTGAGTGATGCTCATGTTAAAAAAGATGATAGATGCTCATGTTTTACCGTCAACCCATCAGATCGAATTCCCCGACGTGTGGCATCTGTTGTTGGGTGCAGAGAGTGGCGATGCTAAGGTGAGCACATGTCACGTTTTTGATCGGGAATTCACTCGTGCGCAAAAAGCCCTCTGAAAACCTCGAACAGCCTGCTGCAGAAGCGGTTCGACGCAACCCCACGCAACAGCGCAGCCGCGATCGTCAGGAGCGGATTCTGGCCATGGCCACTCAATTGATCGCGGACAAGGGCAGCGACCAACTCAAGATGAGTGAAATCGCCGAGCGCTCCGAGATCTCGATCGGTTCCCTTTATCAATATTTTCCCGACAAGAGTTCCGTGATCCGCACGCTGGCCGAACGCTATAACGCTGAGAGCCGCCGTTGCATTGCAGAGGCAATGGCGGCCGTCGAGGACGCCCAGGGTTTGCAGGCCGCCTATTCGCAGTTGCTCGATCTGTATTACGAGATCGTGATGGCGACACCGGTGATGCGTGACATCTGGTCCGGCATGCAGGCCGACAAGCAGCTGTTGCAGCTGGAGTTGAAGGAGAGTCGGGTTGCCGGAGCGCTGCTGTCCCAAGCGATGCTTCGCGTGTATCCCGACTGTGACGAACAACAGGTCGAGGAGTCCGCGTTTTTGATCTGGCACTTGGGCGAGGCAACCATGCGCTTGGCTGTCACTTGTGCACCCGATGAGGGACGAGCACTGGTCGAGGCGTTCAAGCGTATGTCCCTGCGCGAGATCATGGAGCCCGCGCGCAGGAACATCGATTCACCGTAAAAGCCTGGCGGTTGGTTCAGTTTCCCTAAACGAAGGGTTGACCGCCAAAACCGCGGGGCAGTCGTTGCAGGCCGGCCATCGCGGTCAGTCGCTCGGTCCAGGCTGAACGCCAGTCATTGGCGGTGTGCATGGCTTTGGCTTTGCGTGCTGCGCGGCGGGCAGCGTTGCGTTCAGCCTTGCGGGCCTCTTTGTAGGCGTCGGTGTTTCGGCAGCTTCGGCATTTAACCCGATTGAGTTCGCGGGTCGATACGAGGTTGCTGCCGTGGTGACCGCAGGCCAGGTGCCCGCTGACTTTGAAATGAGTGACCATTGGAACGTCTCCTTCGTGACGTGTGAGCGGTTGACTCCACGTGAGCGGGGACGTTCGATTGGTTTTGCGCAACAAAAATCCCGACACCAGGCCGGGTTGTGAGAAAAGCTGGAAATCCAGCAGGCAGCCAAAGGTTCGCAGACGCACGGTCAACGATCATGCTGCCCGAATCGGGCCTGTCCTCGCGCTGCGAATCCGTGACGGATCATCTGAACCGTGGCAGAGGCGGGTCGACAGGCTTGAGAGACGACAGCGTGTGCCGGATCAGCGGCGTGTCCTTTTCGATGTCGTTCAGGCGATCACGAATTCTGAGGGCGGTAGGGTGTCCGCCTTGATGATCGACCCAGTCGGCGATTTCCTTGCAGGCGGCGGCCAGGCGGGCCTGACGGGAGTCCAGCAAGGTGAGCAGGGTGGTGATGGACTCTTTTTCGGACATGGGAGACACCTCCGTTCAAGAAACCTGTGTGTGGCAGCAAAAAGCCCGCCGGGAGCGAGCTTTCTGCCGAAAGGGTTACTGATCCTTCAGCCATTTCAGTATAGACCCGTTAAAAAAGGGTGACACCCCTCAACTTTGTCGGGCTGTCACTTGTGATTTCGCGTTCAACTGACGGCAAACACGCGCGGCGTCCTCTTCAACCTCGTAGCCATCTCCGATGAAGCCTTGGGTGCGGGTATCGGCGATGCGGTACCAGACCGCGGCATCCGGTGGCAGGTGGTCATTTTCACCGGCACGGCGGCCATGGATGATGATCTTGTTGCAACGCTTCACGACGAAAATGTCTTCCATGGCGTCTCCGCGGCGGATTCGTGTTCAGTTCAACTATAGAAGTCATTGCTGATCGTGCAAAAAATAGGCAGGTCAATTCGTCGGTTCAGGCGCTGCCAGCGTTCTCTCCAGAAAATTCGCCAGCCCGACTTCCGCGGCCGAGAGCCCCTTGCGCGCTCTCGGCCTGGGCAGTTGCGCCAAAGCCCCTAGAAGGAAACCATCTAGCACCGCCGGGTGGATATAGCACTTGCGGCACACCGCCGGGGTATTGCCCAGTTGCCTGGCAACGTCCTTGACCATCTCCACCAGGTGCCGTCGGGCGTCCATTTCAGGTTCCCAGTGACGCTTGCGCAGTATTGCCAGGGCCAGAACACTGCCGGCCCAGGTGCGGTAGTCCTTGGCGGTGAAATCGGCGCCGCTGAGCCTTTGCAAATAGCTGTTGATGTCGGATGAACTGACGGTGTGCCGGTCACCGTTTTCATCCAGATACTGAAACAGGTTCTGCCCGGGTATTTCCTGGCAGCGCCTGATGATCCGGGCCAGGCGCCGGTCTTTCACGGTGATCTGGTGTTCGACGCCACTTTTGCCGCGGAACTGGAACAGGATGGCACTGCCGTTGATCTCTACATGGCGGCTGCGCAGGGTCGTCAGGCCATAGGAGCGGTTGTCCCGGGCGTATTGGCTGTTACCGATGCGGATCAGCGTCGAGTCGAGCAGGGTAATGACAGTGGCCATGACTTTGTCGCGACTGAATCCCGGTTCCGTTAGCACGGCTTGCAATCGTTGGCGCAGTTTCGGCAGGGCCAGCCCGAATTCACGCAGGCGCAAATACTTGTCGGCGTCACGCACCTCTCGCCAGTGGGGGTGATAACGGTACTGCTTGCGACCCCGGGCATCGCGCCCGGTAGCCTGCAGATGCCCGCGTGGATCGGCGCAGATCCACACCTCGGTATAGGCGGGCGGCACCGCGAGGGAGTTGAGGCGCTTGATTGCGTCGGGGTCGGTGATACGCTGGCCGGCTGGGTCGAAATAGGCGAATTTTCCGCGCAGTTTCCTGCGGGTAATGCCCGGCTGAGTGTCATCGACATAATGCAGGTCAGGTGGCAGTCCATCGGGCATGACAAGCGTCCTGGGCAAGGAGTCACGGAGCATTACAGCCATTGACCTCGCCCCGGTGCAGTCGTGCCTTCGGAGTTACGCCAGCACCGCGACCGCTTTTATTTGTGCCCAGAGTGGCTGGCCAGGATGAATGTTCAGTTGGTCACGGGAATAACGCGTGATCCGCGCAAGCAGCGGCGTGCCGGCGGCATCCAGGCGAACCAGCACGTGGGCGGCGTTGTCGGCGTTCATTTCACTGACCACGGTGACCGGCAGGCGATTGAGAATGCTGCTATGCCCGACATTGTCCAGGCTCAGGCTCACATCCCGCGCCTGGACCTTGCAGCGCAGCGCCTGGCCCACGTCCATTGGCGTATGCGGCACACGAATGTCGAGGGCGGTGTCGGGCAGTTGCAGGCTGAGCAATTGATAGTCGGCGTCATAGGCGCTGACGCGACCTTCGATCACCACACCGGCGTCATCCCCCATTGCCAACGGCAAGTCGAGGCGCGCCAGGGTCTGGCCGATCGGGCCGCTGGCCAGTGCCTTGCCGTTGCTGAGCAGCACGATATGGTCGGCCAGCCGCGCGACTTCATCCTGGGAATGGCTGACGTACAGCACCGGGATGTCGAGCTCGTCGTGCAGGCGTTGCAAGTAGGGCAGGATTTCACCTTTGCGTTGGGCATCCAGCGCCGCCAGGGGTTCGTCCATCAACAGCAGTTTCGGGCTGGTGAGCAAGGCGCGGGCGATGCCGACGCGCTGACGCTCGCCGCCCGAAAGGTGTTGCGGGTGCCGGCCCAGCAAATGACCGATGCCCAGCAATTCGGTGGCGTGGGCCATGTCGACCCGACGCTGTGGCTTGGGAATGCGCTTGAGGCCGAACTCGAGATTGGCCAGCACCGACAGATGGGGAAACAGGCTGGCTTCCTGGAACACGTAGCCCAGCGCGCGCTTGTGCGGCGCGACGAAGATCCGGTTGGCGCTGTCTTGCCAGACTTCATTGTTGACCTGGATAAAGCCTTGATCGGCCCGCTCCAGGCCGGCGATGCAGCGTAGGCAAGTGGTCTTGCCTGAACCGGAGTGGCCGTAAAGTGCCGTGACGCCACGGCCCGGCAGTTGCAGATCGACGTCCAGGGCGAAGCCCGAATAACGCAGTTTCAGACGCATTTGAATCATCGATCAGCTCCAGCCCGCTTTGGTTTTACGGCTGGAATACAGCGCCAGCAGGACGACAAACGAGAACACCAGCATCGCCCCGGCCAGCCAATGGGCCTGGGCGTATTCCATGGCTTCGACGTGGTCGTAGATCTGCACCGAGACCACGCGGGTCTTCTCGGGAATGTTGCCGCCGATCATCAGCACCACGCCGAACTCGCCGACGGTGTGGGCGAAGCCGAGAATGGCCGCGGTAATGAAACCGGGGCGGGCCAGGGGCAGGATCACACTGAAAAAGCTGTCCCAGGGATTGGCCCGCAAGGTCGCGGCCACTTCGAGCGGGCGCGTGCCAATCGCGGAAAAAGCGTTTTGCAGCGGCTGGACCACAAATGGCATCGAATACAACACCGAACCGATGACCAGCCCCGCAAAACTGAACGTGAGGGTCCCAAGGCCCAGTGACTGGGTGAGCTGTCCAAGGAACCCGTGAGGGCCGAGGGCCAGCAACAGATAGAAACCAATCACCGTCGGCGGCAGCACCAGGGGCAGGGCGACAATCGCCCCGACCGGGCCGCGCAACCAGGAGCGGGTGCGCGACAGCCATAACGCAATCGGAGTGCCGACAATCAGCAGGATGACGGTCGTCAGGGACGCCAGTTTCAGGGTCAGCCAGATGGCGGAAAGATCGGCACTCGATAGCGACATTTAGATTTCGTAACCGTAGGACTTGATGACAGCTGCCGCTTTCGGCCCCTTGAGGTAGTCAACCAGTGCCTTGGCGGCCGGGTTGTCCTTGCCCTTGTTGAGAATCACCGCATCCTGCTTGATCGGGTCGTGCAGGCTGGCGGGAACGATCCAGGCCGAACCGCTGGAGATCTTGCCGTCCTTGTAGATCTGCGACAAGGCGACAAAACCCAGCTCGGCGTTGCCGGTGGAAATGAACTGGTAGGCCTGGCTGATGTTCTGGCCTTCAACGATCTTGTCCTTGACCTTGTCGGTCAAGCCTTCTTTTGCCAGTACCTGGGTCGCCGCCAGGCCATAAGGCGCGGCTTTCGGGTTGGCGATGGACAGGTGTTGGTAGGCGTTCTTTTTCAGCACATCGCCCTTGGCATCGACGTAGCCTTCCTTGGCCGACCACAGCGCCAGGGTGCCGACCGCGTAGGTGAAGCGCGAGCCCTTGACGGAGTCGCCTTCGGCTTCAAGTTTTTTCGGGGTGCTGTCGTCTGCCGAGAGGAACACTTCGAACGGCGCACCGTTTTTGATCTGGGTGTAGAACTGGCCGGTGGCGCCAAAGGAGGCGACCAGTTTATGCCCGGTGTCTTTTTCGAAATCAGCGGCGATGGCCTGGATGGGCGCGGTGAAGTTGGCGGCGACCGCCACCTGGACTTCGTCCGCCTGGGCTGAGCCGAAGGCGAATGCGGCGAGAAGGCTCGCCAGGCAGGTCGGGGCAAAACGTGAGGCACGAATGAACATGAAACGGCTCCGTCAAAGGCAATTGCGGCAGGTTAATCGTTATGTACAAAAATATATAGCGAATTGCCTTTGAACGGAATGTGCTGGTGAAAAATTGTATACAATTTAATGGGGCAGATGCTCAGAAGCGACCTGAGAGTCTCGCCAACCCTTCTTCAGCCAGCTTTCGAGTCAGTGCCTCGCTGGTCAAATCGACGCCGAGGGTAAATGCCTGACCGGCCCAGAGGTTGCTGAAATCCGCTTCACCTTTGGCCCGCAACGGCATCAGCGCGCCACCGGCAAGGGGGAAGGCCGGGGCCTTGGCGCTCATGGGGCCCAGTTCACGCATCACCCGATTGAGGATGCCCCGGGCCGGGCGACCGGTGAACACGTTGGTGACGGCTGTCTCGCTTTCCCTGGCGGTGCGCAACGCCTTGTGATGGGACGGGCTGACCTTGGCCTCTGGGGTGAACAGGTACGCCGTACCCACCTGCACCGCCGAAGCACCGAGCATGAATGCAGCGGCGACGCCTCGGGCGTCAGCGATGCCGCCAGCGGCAATCACCGGCACTTTCACCGCATCGACGACTTGGGGCACCAGGGCGAAAGTCCCCACCTGACTGCTCAGGTCATCGCTGAGAAACATCCCGCGATGGCCCCCGGCCTCGTAGCCCATGGCAATGATTGCATCGCAACCGTGCTGCTCCAGCCACACGGCTTCTGCGACTGTGGTGGCTGAGGACAGCACCTTCGCACCCGTGGCCTTGACCCGGTCGAGCAGGGATTTTTCCGGCAAGCCAAAGTGAAAGCTCACCACTTGCGGGCGAAACGCTTCGACCACTTCGCAGGCCGCGTTATCGAACGGTGCCCGGTTGGACACCGGCGTCGGTGCATCGAAGTCGGCGCCGAGTTCCTGGTAGTAGGGTTGCAGCAGGTTTTTCCAGTCCTGTGCGCGTTGCTCATCCGCAGCAGGCGGCTGATGACAGAAGAAGTTGACGTTGATCGGGCGTCGGGTGTGTTGGCGGATGGTTTTGAGCTCTTCGCGCAGTTGATCGGTGCTGAGCATCGCCGCCGGCATCGAGCCCAGGCCGCCGGCATTGCAGGTGGCGATCACCATGGACGAGTTTGTGGCACCGGCCATCGGCCCCTGGATGATCGGCAGTTCGATCCCGAGCAGGTCAAGGATGCGGGTATCTGGCCATTGGTTCATGTGCTGTGTTCTCCGACGTTGAATCCGGGCAGGGGCGGTAGAACAGGATTTGTAACGCAACGACTGGCGCAAGGCCAGTCGTCTTTTCAGCGGGTAAGGCGTTAGCGTCGGTGGAAGCCGCCACCGCCGAAGGAGTGATACATGAACCGGGACGAGTCGTGATAACTGTTGAAGCGATCATTGCCGAAGGAGCGCGCATCGTACTCCCGGTTGAGATTCTGGACCTGAGCCGTGTTGACCGAATCGAGACGGGTTGCTCCGCCCTGGACCATCGATTGCCAGCCGCTATCGGTCCTTTTGTAAACGTTGCCATCACGGCCGGCGTACACGTTGTCGCCGACATGCGCCATGCCGCCGTCGCGATCATGGATACCGCCGTACTGGGTGGTGTTGCCGGTATTGGGGTTGTAGATGGCCCCGCGATTGGCGGTGACCTGGGTGCCGGTGCGAACGTTGCCGGCGGTCACATGCTGGCCGGCGATGGCTCCGCCGTCCGGGCCGACGGCCACACCGCTGCGGCCTGCGGCATAGTTGCCGTTGTAAACGTTGTGTACCGCGCCGCGCTGGCCTGCCGCGGCGATGCCGGTACGCGAGTTGTAGGAGGCGCCAACCTGGCCGGCCCAGCGATTGCCGGTCCAGGCGTTGTAGCCGCCGCCGTAGCGGCTGACCGAAGCGCGGTCGCCCCATTGGCGGTAGATGTTGCCGGTCGTGCCGGCCCAGCCACCGGGGCCCCAGGCAACGGCGCCACCGTGATAGCCGTAAGCGGCACCGCCCCAAGGCATTGGCGCCGGGTACAGATGCGGCCCCCAGGCGTAACCCCAACCGTAATTGCCCCACCATGGATAGGCGCCCCAGCCCCAACCCACGGCGGCCGTGCTGCCGCCCCAACTCCAGCCGAAACCGAAGCCAAACGTCCAGCCCGTCCAGGGTGTGTAGCGAATCGCCACGCCAAAGCCATAGGTCACCGGTGGGCCGTACCAGACACTGCCCACCCACGGCGTATAGGGATAACCGGTGCCATACACCACCACACCGCTGTCAGGGTCCAGCGTCGAACCCTGGTAACCCGGCGTGTAACCGACGACGACCGTATCGCCACTGGCTTCGTAGACTTTCACGTAAGTGACGTAGTGCATTGGTGAGCTGGGCGGGATCGAATAGATCACCGCCGGTACCGAAGAGGCGACCGTCCAGGGGCCTTGCACCGAGGTGGCCACGAACCAGATGCCGTTCTCCACCGCGTACCAGCTTTGTGCATCGACCATGATGATCGGCATCGGGCTGTTGACCACGTATTGCAGGGGCGTGCCCTTGATGGCCTTGAGTTGCGGCTCGCCGTCAAAGGTTGGCTTGGTCATTTTGACCTGGCTTTTCTTGATCGCCGAGGTCTGTGGAATGGTCGCTGCAATCGCCGCTTCCTTGGCCTGCGGTGTTCCGGCCACCGAGGCCTTTACGTTCTCCTTGGGGCTGTCATCGGGAATGTTGGCGAAGTCCGCCGGCAACTGGTCTGCGCCTACAAAGGTCCAGGGGCCTTTCATGTCACTGGCACGGAACCAGCGACCCGAGATCAGCACGTAGCTGTCCTGGTCACCGATCTCCTTGAAAATATGCCCGGTGGTGTTGGTCACATACAGCAGTGTGGTGTTCTGGATCGGCTGCCATTGCGGCGCGCCGTCAGTGACGATCAACTCGGTCGGCACCGTGGCGATATGGATCTGCGGAGTCGGCGGCTTGGCCAGCGTCGGTATCTTCTCCTTCGGATCGCTCTGGCCTGTCAGCAGGTCTACCTGTCGGCCCTGGATCGCAGCTTTCTTGGCCTTCTCCAGCTCGGCGGAGGGCGAGGGCAGTGGCGCATATTGTCCATCCAGATTGTCCGCTACCATCCAGCCATCGAACACGTGCAGGTAATGCTTGCCCTGTGCATCCTTGAGCAGCAACGGCCGGGTGTTGATCACTCGCTGCAGCGAGGTGCCATCAACGGGGCGATAGGCGGGTTCGCCATCGATGTACACCAGCAGCGCGGGCACCTCGGAGGAAATAATGGTCGGCGGGGTATTTTCCAGCGGCTCGCTGTTGGACTTCTGTTCGGCGGCGATGACACCGAGCGCGGCTTCGAGTTGGTCCAGGGAAATGGTTTTCGTGCGGTTCCCGGCGTCTTGCTTCACCGCGGCGACCCAGCTGTCAGCCTTGGTTGCGCTATCGGGGAAATCGGCCTTGGTGATGGTGTACTGATCGAGCGCCACCCAGCGCGTGGCTTTGTCGACCAGGGTGTGGGCGCTGAACTGCACGATGCCATAGGTGGCCTTGCCATCGGTGCTCGTGGCCTCCACGGCAGCCCGCGCGTGCAGGGTGTAACCGTCCCAGCTGTCCAGTTGCGGTTGGTAGATGGTCAATTTGGTGTCGCCGGCCGCCAGCACCTGTGGCCAGCTAGGGGCTGTCGGCGCCAGATTCCCGGGAGTTTGGGCGGGTGGCTCTGGTGTGGCCTGGACGCCGCTGAGCGGAATCATGCAGAGCATCAGTAAAACGGTGAGTAAACGCAGTTGAGGCATTGTCAGCTCCATCGACAAGACAGTTTGTTGCGGCACTTCAGGGTTGCGAAAAGCATAGCTGCCGTTAATCAAAACGCCCGGCGGTTTGCCGGATTGGCTTAAAGTCGGGTACGGCAATCCATTGCCATGTGTTATTTGAAATGCTCCACCAACCGACTGATTCCATTGAGAGGCCGTAATGTTCAAAGGTATTTTGATCGACAAAGACGACAGCGGTTATCGGGCCACACTGCAAGAGATCCAGGACGATCAACTGCCCGAGGGCGATGTCACGGTGCGTGTTGCCTACAGCACGTTGAACTTCAAGGATGGCCTGGCGATCACCGGCAGCAGTCCGGTGGTGCGCAAATTCCCGATGGTGCCGGGCATCGACCTGGCCGGTGTCGTTGAAGCCAGCGGGCATCCGGACTACAAGGTTGGTGACCCGGTCCTGCTCAATGGCTGGGGTGTGGGCGAAGGGCATTGGGGGGGATTGGCGCAGAAAGCGCGCCTCAACGGTGACTGGCTGATCCCGCTACCCAAGGCGTTTACCGCGGCCCAGGCGATGGCCATCGGTACGGCGGGCTACACGGCCATGCTGTGCATCATGGCGCTTGAGCACAACGGCGTGACGCCCGAACAGGGCGAAGTTCTGGTGACCGGCGCCAACGGCGGCGTCGGCAGTTTCGCCATCGCCTTACTCAGCAGGCTCGGCTACCGGGTGGTCGCGTCCACCGGACGGACCTCGGAGCACGACTACCTGAAGCAACTGGGGGCCGGCGAAATCATCGATCGCGCCACCTTGTCCGAACCGGGCAAACCGTTGGCAAAGGAGCGCTGGGTGGCCGTGATCGACTCGGTCGGCAGCCACACCCTGGCCAACGCGTGCGCCAGCACCAAGGCCAATGGCACCGTCGCGGCCTGCGGATTGGCTCAGGGCATGGACTTTCCGGCATCCGTTGCGCCGTTCATCTTGCGCGGCGTGACCCTGGCCGGCATCAACAGCGTGACCCAGCCCAAAGCCAAGCGTGTGGCAGCCTGGAATCGCCTGGCCCGGGATCTGGACTTCAACCTGTTGCCGCTGATCAGTCACGAAATCGGCTTGAGCGAAGCCATTGAAGCCGCGCCACGCTTGCTGGCCGGGCAGTTGCGCGGGCGCGTGGTGGTGGATGTGAATCGTTGATCACTGCAACTCGCGCTCCAGCAACTGCCGTTTGCGCTCGACACCCCAGCGATAGCCCGACAGATTGCCATCGCTGCGCACCACGCGATGGCAAGGGATCGCCACCGCCAGGTTGTTTGCACCGCAGGCCTGGGCCACGGCGCGAACGGCTTTTGGTTGACCGATACGCTGGGCGACATCGGCGTAGCTGGCAGTGCTGCCCACGGGAATCTCCCGCAGCGCTTGCCAGACACGCTCCTGAAACGCCGTGCCGCGTACGTCCAGCGGCAAATCAAGGCCAATGGCCGGCGCCTCGATAAAGCCGACGACCCTGGCAATCAATTGCTCGAACTCATGATCGGCACCAATCAGATTGGCGCGGCGGAATTTGTCTTGCAGATCGCAGACCAGTTGATGCGGATCATCGCCCAGCAGGATCGCGCACACCCCGCGCTCACTCTGTGCCACCAGAATCGCGCCCAGCGAACACTGGCCGACAGCAAAACGAATGTCGTTGTTTTGACCGGCGGCGCGGTAGTCCCCGGGTTTCATTCCCAGCAACTGGTCTGCCGCTTCATAAAACCGGCTGTTGGAGTTGAAGCCGGCGTCATACAGGGCATCGGTCACCGAGCCGCCGTGTGCCAGGCGCTCGCGTACCTTGCGTGAACGATGGGCATCGGCGTAGCCCTTGGGCGTCAGGCCGGTGACGGCTTTGAATACGCGATGGAAGTGAAAGCTGCTCAGGCCCGCCGCCTCGGCCAATTCGCCCAGGGCAGGCAGCGTTTGCGCGCTTTCGATCTGGCGGCAAGCGGCGGCCACGGTGGAGGCATGTTGCGCGGCGAGTTCGCTCTGATCCTTCGTCGCGCGCTTGCTCGGACGATAACCCGCGGCCCGGGCCTGTTCGGCGCTGTCGAAGAATTCGACATTGTGGGGCTTGGGCAAGCGCGCGTGGCTGCTGGGATTGCAGTAGACGCCCGTGGTCTTCACGGCATAGACAAACTGCCCGTCAGCCTTGGGGTCGCGGGCGACCACGGCGGCCCAGCGCGGATCGTTTTCGATGGTGATCTTGGTCGATTGGGTTGTCATGGCGTCACGTCCATTGAGGGGTTGCCTGCACATTAACCATGGGGCAATTCCCACACACTCCGGCGCTTGCGGTCAAATTCGAAGTCTTTATCCGGCGGTACGGAAGGTGAAGTTGATACGTTGCTCGCCCAGTTTCGGATGATGGCCGTCCTTGATCGGCAGCACACCGTGATAACGCAGGCGATCCACGCCACCCCAGACCACGATGTCACCGTGGAACAGGGGAACGCGCTGACTTTTGTCGCCACGTGCAAAGCCGCCGAACAGGAACATCGCCGGCAAGCCCAGGGATACCGATACGATGGGGGCGGCCCAGGAATGTTCGTCCTTGTCCTGATGCAATGACATTTTTGCCCCGGGGATGTATCGGTTGATCAGGCAGGAATCCGGTGCAAAATCGGCGAAACCCGCTGCCTGCGCCGCCGCTTGCGCCAGTTGGAAAAACACTTCAGGCATCATTGGCCAGGGCCGACCGGTCTGTGGATCGTCGCGGGTATACCGATAACCGCTGCGGTCAGTGGTCCAGCCGAATGTGCCACAACTGCTCAGGGCGACCGACATGGTGAAACCGCCGGGTGTGATCATCTGCCGAAACGGTGCGGCCGCCAGCACTTCTTCCAGGGCCGGCAGCAAACGCTCCAGCCAAGGTAGGGCGAAGCCTCTGAGCACGTAGGATTGTTCGCCGATCTGCTCGTGCCTGGGCTGTTGCTCGGGCTCCGCATCGGCAAACAGATCGAAAGTCAGCGGGTTCATAGGCTCATGACGCATCGTGAAAGATGATTCCAAGGGTATGCCGTTTGCCGCTGTGCAGGCGACTCACGCCGTGACGCAAGGTCACGCGGTAGTAACCGCGAGTCCCTTTGACCGGCCGTTGATTGACCGCAAAGATCACCCCGTCACCTTGCTTCAGGCCGATGACCATGGGGCGCGACTGCATTCGCGGGCGCTGTTCAGTCAGGACAAACTCACCGCCGGTGAAGTCTTGATCCGGGTCTGACAGCAGGATCGCCACTTGCAGCGGGAAAACATGCTCACCGTATAGATCCTGATGCAAACAGTTGTAGTCCTGTGGACCGTATTGCAGCAACAAGGGTGTCGGACGGTTCTGACCAGCGGCATGGCAGCGATCGAGGAAGGCTGGATGGGTTTCAGGAAAACGCTGCGGCAAGCCCATTTGTTCATGCCAGCGATTGGCGATGGGCACCAGTCGCGGGTAGAGCGCGGTGCGCAGGCGAGCCACCAGATCCGGCAACGGGTAGTTGAAATACTTGTACTCGCCTCGGCCGAACCCGTGGCGAGCCATCACTACATGGGAGCGAAACAGTTCGGTTCGAGGGTATAACGTGCTGACTTGCCCGCAAGCCTTGTGGCTCAGCAGTGACGGGATGACGGCATAACCGTCCCGATCAAGTTGCTGCTCCAGCCGGGGCCAGTCCAGCCGGTCCAGATATTGCTCGCTCATTGCCGGGCCTCTCGTCGTTGAGGTGGCCAGTCTGCAAGGCAAGGATGAAGCTGGCACTCCGGTGCTTGCGGTCGAACTGCGAGGGGGAGGCGACGTCCATTGTCGCTCCGGACCGCTTTACAGCGCTTTGCTGACGCTGATGTCGCTGATGACGTCGCCCTGCCCATGAATGGCATCCAGCGCTGCCTTGGCCTCTTCCGGGGTGCCTTTTTCAAGCTGGGCAAACTCGAAGCGGCGCTCACCGTTGAGTTTGTATTTGATGACGTACTTGGTCGTTTGGGCCACGGTTGTATCTGCCTGTCTTGTGTTTCGGGTTCGCCGATCAGCTCAGTTTCGTGCTGGAGCGGCGAATGATTTTGATCGAGTGCGTCAGGGTGGGTTTACGCGTCACGCTGATAGCGCGGCGGTTGACGGTGTCGATCGTGATGTTCCAGAAGCCGGTGCTAGGGGCCGTGATGCGGGCCGGAAACGTGTCGAATGCACCACCGTGATAGGTGTGACGGCCGCCATTCTTGAAGCTGCGGAAGTTGGCGTCGTTCATCAAGCGGATGTTGCACATTTGGGAGCATTGAATGACGACGATGTCGTCTTCATTGAGGTGCTCGCGCTGATGGATAAATTTCATGAGGCGCCTCCAGAAGGGCTTTTTCTACAAAATCAAAACGATAGCATGGGCGATTGGCGCAGTTTATCAGCCCGAACGCCTTATTATCCCGCCGCCAGGACAATTAAAAACGCTTATTTCACATTTGATGAGCGATAAAGCAGTTTGTCTCGGAGAAAAATCGCAGTTGCGCTGTCCGAGGGTCTTTATCGGAGGTTTAGTATGAAGTGGGGTTTGTGGTTGTTGCCGATGGCACTGACGATCAGTGGTTGCGCGAACGTCTCGGACATCAACGAGTCCTTGCCGACAATGAACGTGATTTCCGGCAAGAAGCCCCATGAATACGCGCAATGCCTGAGCGAAAAACTGGCCGATAGCCGTGGCGCCTTGCAGATCCAGCCATACAAGGATGGCTTGCGCGTGATCGTGCCGCTCAAGTTTTCCGCGGGGCCGTCGGCCGTGTTTGACATTGAAGAACGCTCTGGCGGCAGCAGTATCAAGCTGCACGAGAGCATGTCCAATGTCCCGGTGCGGCCAAAGGACGTACAGAATGCTGCCAACGAGTGCATTTCCGGCTGATAGACTGTCGACCATCAGCACCGATGCCGCCCAAGCCCTGCTTGGGCGGCATCGTTATTTCTGGAGTCGAATATGAAACGAGAGCAGGTCCGGGAGCGCCACGCAGAGGGTTTGATCTCTGCCACCCATGTGATTCAGAACCCGGCGGAGCTGGGGGAATGGATCGTGTTTTTCAAGAAAAGTGCCGGGCGCAGCTATTTCCTGGTGGATGACAATGATGAAGTCGAGTCCTTCAGCCGCCTGGATGATCTGATCGAGACCGTGCGCGGGCTTGGAATCAAATTCGCCGAAATCCACATGTAGGGCGCGACACCTTACTTGCAGATCACCACGACGTTGCGGCTCTTGTAGTTGCCGACGTCGGCGCCAAGGGTCTTTTCGCTCTCCTTGAGCGCGGGGGTGCCATCGGTCCCGACGATCTTGTAGCCGGTGCCCGCGCAGGACGCATCGGCCTTTTCGTAGCACGCAGCCCAGGAGTTGGCTTCCCCGGAGCAGTCGATCGATAGACCTTGCTCTCCATTGGCCAGGTAGGTCTGTTCCGACGTTGCGCAGCCACTCAGGGCCAATACCGTCAGCAAAGGCAAAATTTTATTCATGGCTTGATCATCGTCAGGGGGGGTGGGCTATGGCTGAGACAGCGCCGGTATCAAAAGGTTATAGCCAAGGGCCACTTCTTTTTCATTATTCATAAAAAAGCCCTGCTCCATGGCAGGGCCTTTCGCAACGGGCGTCGATCAGCTCTTGTCCTTGGCGCGTCGCTTGGGTTCCGGGTGCTCAAGCTCCAGCACCGAGGCCACTTCGATTGCCAGGGCTTCGGAAGGGAAAGGCCCGGCGATATTTTCACCGGCGACACTGGCCACCCACCATTGGCCGTCCTTCTCCTGATTGATCAGAAATCCGTTGACGCTTTTTACTGCCGACATCTACTTGCCTCGTTGTCTGGTTCAATCGCGCCATGATACCGCCAAACGCACCCAAGGGGTGCCGATGGGCGTATGGTGATGGGTTCCGGGCGGTAGAAACCGTGCATTTGCGCAAGTCTCTGCTATGCATAAGAGGCTGCGCAGCGACCTGCGCACCCTCGCAGGGAACTATCGGCAAGAATATTTCTCTATGTTGGCATCGGTTAGCCAGCGCGGGGGCATTGTAAGGTGCACGCCGCCTGATTAGACTGCGCCGAAACTCGTACACACAGCCCTTTCAAGGACTTATATGATCAAGAAATGCTTGTTCCCAGCAGCCGGTTACGGTACTCGCTTCCTGCCAGCGACTAAAGCCATGCCCAAAGAAATGCTGCCGGTGGTGAACAAGCCACTGATCCAGTACGGCGTCGAAGAAGCACTGGATGCCGGCTTGACCGAAATCTCCATCGTCACCGGTCGCGGCAAGCGCGCCCTGGAAGACCACTTCGACATCAGCTACGAGCTGGAAAACCAGATCAAGGGCACCGACAAGGAGAAATACCTGGTCGGCATCCGCAAGCTGCTCGACGAGTGCTCGTTCTCCTACACCCGCCAGACCGAAATGAAAGGCCTGGGCCACGCGATCCTGACCGGCCGCCCACTGATCGGCGACGAACCGTTCGCCGTGGTACTGGCGGACGACTTGTGCGTCAATCTCGAAGGCGACGGCGTACTGACCCAGATGGTCAAGCTGTACAAGCAGTTCCGCTGCTCGATCGTGGCCATCCAGGAAGTCGATCCGTCAGAGACCAACAAGTACGGCGTAATCGCCGGCGAGATGATCCGCGACGACATCTACCGCGTACACAGCATGGTTGAAAAACCAAAGCCGGAAGACGCACCGTCGAACCTGGCCATCATCGGCCGCTACATCCTGACCCCGGACATCTTCGACCTGATCGAACAGACCGAGCCAGGCAAGGGCGGTGAAATCCAGATCACCGACGCCCTGATGAAACAGGCCCAGAACGGCTGCGTGATGGCCTACAAGTTCAAGGGCAAGCGTTTCGACTGCGGCGGCGCCGAAGGCTACATCGACGCGACCAATTTCTGCTTCGAGAACTTCTACAAGACGGGCAAGGCGTACTGATCGCTTTCGACCTGACTGTATTGAAAAGCCACCTTCGGGTGGCTTTTTCATTTTCAGGCCCTATATCGACTGCAGCGCTTGCCCAACAAATGTCTGCGGGTATGCTGGTCACCTGCCGAGGAGATTGAAAATGGCCTACGATTTTGACCTTTATGTGATTGGTGCCGGTTCCGGTGGTGTGCGGGCTGCGCGGTTTGCCGCCGGGTTCGGCGCGAAAGTGGCCGTGGCCGAAAGCCGCTACCTGGGTGGGACCTGTGTGAACGTCGGCTGCGTGCCGAAAAAATTGCTGGTCTACGGTGCGCACTTCGCCGAAGACTTCGAGCAGGCTTCCGGTTTTGGCTGGAGCCTGGATGAGGCGCAGTTCGACTGGCCGACGTTGATCGCCAACAAGGATCGCGAGATCAATCGCCTCAATGGCATTTATCGCAACCTGCTGGTCAACAGCGGCGTGACCCTGCATGAAGGTCACGCGAAGATCGTCGACCCGCATCAGGTCGAGATCAATGGCGAGCGCTTCAGCGCCAAAAACATCCTGATCGCTACCGGTGGCTGGCCGCAGATTCCGGACATTGCCGGGCACGAGCATGCCATCAGTTCCAACCAGGCGTTCTTCCTCAAAGAGCTGCCCAAGCGTGTATTGGTGGTGGGCGGTGGCTACATTGCGGTCGAGTTCGCCGGGATCTTCCACGGCTTGGGCGCCAAGACCACGCTGCTGTATCGTGGCGAATTGTTCCTGCGCGGCTTCGACGGTTCCGTGCGCAAGCATTTGCAGGAAGAGTTGACCAAGCGCGGCATGGACCTGCAGTTCAATGCGGACATCGAGCGCATCGACAAGCAGGCCGATGGCAGCCTGAAAGTCACGCTCAAGGATGGTCGCCAGCTGGAAGCCGATTGCGTGTTCTACGCCACGGGGCGTCGTCCGATGCTGGACAATCTGGGCCTGGAAAACACCGGGGTCAAACTCGACAGCAAAGGCTTTGTCGAGGTCGATGAGCTGTATCAGACCGCCGAGCCGTCGATCCTGGCGCTGGGCGATGTGATCGGCCGTGTTCAGCTGACACCGGTGGCCCTGGCTGAAGGCATGGCGGTGGCGCGACGCCTGTTCAAGCCAGAGCAATATCGTCCGGTGGATTACAAGATGATCCCGACGGCGGTGTTCAGCCTGCCGAACATCGGCACTGTCGGTTTGACCGAAGAAGAGGCTCGCGAAGCCGGCCACGAGGTGCTGATCTTCGAAAGCCGCTTCCGGCCGATGAAGCTGACCCTGACCGAATGCCAGGAGCGCACGCTGATGAAGCTGGTGGTGGACGCCGGGACCGACAAGGTCCTGGGATGCCACATGGTCGGCCCGGAAGCTGGTGAAATCGTCCAGGGCCTGGCGATTGCCTTGAAGGCCGGCGCCACCAAGCGCGACTTCGACGAAACCATCGGGGTGCACCCGACGGCCGCCGAAGAGTTCGTCACCATGCGTACGCCGGTCGCCGGTTAAGCGTCCTTCGCTGCGTCTGCCGCTGCCGCCAGGGTCGCGGCCAGACGTACGCGTTCCTCCAGATCCGCCCGGGTCTTGGCCAGATCCATTTCCAGTGACCTGTTGAGCTGCGACTGCTCATCGACGTTCTGTTTGAGTGCCTGGCTTTCCAGCAGAGCGACGCGCAGGCGTTCCTGGAGGAGGGTGCGCTCGCCGTCGACGCGGGTGGCCTGTTCCAGTAACTGATCCTGGCGGGTATTGCTTTGCTTGAGCTGTTCTTGCAGCAGGCTCAGCTCGCGCAGGGTGCCGCGGTTTTCAGTCAGCAAGCGTTCGTTGTCGCGGTGCAACTGGGTGATTTCATCCTGGCGTACCAGCGCGCTTTGTTGTGCCTGGCGCAGTTCCATCTGCAGCTGTTGCACCTGGCCTTCGTGGCGACTCATTTCCTGTTCGCGTTGTTCCTTGACCGCATTGCGGTAGTGCTCCAGGGCGTCGCGAGTGTGCAGGTGTTTTTCTTCAAGGGAGCGGATCTGCTCGTCCTTGTCCTTCAAGCGCAGTTCGAAATCGGCCAGTGCCTGGTTCATCCCGGCGTTGCGGGTCTGCTCCGTTTGCAGCAAGGCGCGGGTTTCTTGCAGGGCCTCGGATTCCTGGGTCAGCGCCAGGCTTTGAAATTCGTATTGCTGGTGCAGTTCGTTGTTGGCCTCTTGCGCTTCGCCGAGCTGGTTATCCAGCGCCTTGCGTTGTTCCTCGTACTGCGTGCGCGCCTGGTCGATGGGCTCTTGCGCCTGCTCCTTGAGTCTTTGTGCGAGGCGCGCCACCAGCGCCATCAGTTCGTCGTCGATCGGTTCTGTCGGCGCTTCGACGGGTTCGACCCTGTCATCGAGCTCCTTGAGGTAGCGATGAATCGTGGTTTTCGAGCCGGTATTGCCCATCTCGATCCGTACGGCATCGATGCTGGGGTTTTCGCCGCGGGCGAGGATCGCCAACCGAGCGGCTTGAACCACCGCTTTATTTACACCGCCGCGTGCCATGAGATCTCCCGGGTTTTGATAATGTGGTACGTACCACGTAAATACACATTGTACCATTCAATTCATAAAGTTAAATGCTGAATGCAACTGACGCGGGATATACTGGTATTACCCCGTGTGATACACCCAATACCGGTTTTTGACCCGTTAAAGCGGTATGAATTCAAGAGTTGATCCCATGACAGAGCTGGATCGTTACCTGCAAGCCGCAACGCGTGACAACACCCGGCGTAGCTATCGGGCAGCCATCGAACACTTCGAAGTGACGTGGGGCGGTTTCCTGCCAGCCACCGGCGACAGCGTGGCGCGCTACCTGGTGGCCCATGCCGGGGTGTTGTCGATCAATACGCTGAAACTGCGTTTGTCGGCATTGGCGCAGTGGCACAACAGCCAGGGTTTTGCCGACCCCACCAAGGCGCCAGTGGTTCGCAAGGTGTTCAAGGGTATTCGCGCGCTGCACCCGGCCCAGGAAAAACAAGCCGAACCCTTGCAGCTTCGGCACCTGGAACAGGTGGTCAGTTGTCTGGAGCGAGAAGTGCAAGTCGCCAGGGCCGAGGGCGACCGGCCGGGGTTGCTGCGGGCCCGGCGCGACATGGCCTTGATCCTGTTGGGCTTCTGGCGCGGCTTTCGCAGTGATGAGTTGTGTCGGCTTCAGGTGGAACACGTGCAGGCCAGCGCCGGTTCCGGCATCAGTCTCTATCTGCCGCGCAGCAAGAGTGATCGCGACAACCTTGGCAAGACCTATCAGACACCAGCCTTGCAACGCTTGTGTCCGGTGCAGGCTTATATCGACTGGATTGCCGAGGCGGCACTGGTGCGCGGGCCGGTGTTCCGAGGCATCGACCGCTGGGGGCATCTGGGCGAGGAGGGACTGCACGCCAACAGTGTGATTCCGTTATTGCGTCAGGCGTTGGCGCGGGCAGGTATCGCTGGCGAGCTCTACACCAGCCACTCCTTGCGTCGCGGTTTTGCCACCTGGGCGCATCAGAGTGGCTGGGATCTGAAGTCGCTGATGAGCTATGTGGGCTGGAAGGACATGAAGTCGGCCATGCGTTACATCGAAGCCAGTCCGTTCCTCGGCATGGCGCGCATCACCGAAAAGCCGGTGTCACCCTAGGGGGTGTTCTCAATTAGTTTCCCCTCCGCGCCGGGTCTGCTGTTGTGCAGGGCAAGGCGCGAGAAGCGCAGTTTGGTCATTCCAAATCAGCTTCGAGCAACACAGCCCTGCACAACAGCAGGCCCGGCCCTTCGGGTTGTGCCTTAAAGCTGGCCATGCTGCGTTGCCTAATTGAGAACACCCCCTAGATACCGTTTTCTTCTATTAATACCGCTAGCTAATAGCGAAAGCCAATCAGCGGCATCAGGTTTGCCAATGAGCCTTCCGTTCGTCGAGTGGGTAAAGTTCTCTCCATCAACTTCTTAACCCCTGACGGAGAGTCAACGATGCCTATCATCAACAGCCAAGTTAAACCGTTCAAAGCTGACGCATTCAAAAATGGCGACTTCGTAAAAGTCTCGGACGCTGACCTGAAAGGCAAGTGGTCTGTGGTGTTCTTCTACCCGGCCGACTTCACCTTCGTCTGCCCGACCGAGCTGGAAGACCTGGCCGACAACTACGACGCGTTCCAGAAGCTGGGCGTCGAGATCTACAGCGTTTCCACCGACACCCATTTTGCCCACGCGGCCTGGCACAACACTTCGCCAGCCATCGGCAAGATCCAGTACACCATGATCGGCGACCCGACCCACGCCATCTCCCGCAACTTCGACGTGCTGATCGAAGAAGCTGGCCTGGCTGATCGTGGCACCTTCGTGATCAACCCTGAAGGCCAGATCAAGATCGTTGAACTGAACGACGGCGGTGTAGGCCGTGACGCTTCCGAGCTGCTGCGCAAGATCAAGGCTGCCCAGTACGTCGCCGCTCACCCAGGCCAGGTTTGCCCGGCCAAGTGGAAAGAAGGCGAGGCCACTCTGGCGCCGTCCCTGGACCTGGTCGGCAAGATCTAAGTCTGTGACGCGCTTCATCAGGGCGCACTTGCGCACCTTCTAAGCAAGCTGCACCGCCCAATAAAAACGCCCGGGCGAGATTCGCTCGGGCGTTTTTTTGCCTCAAGAATTCAAGGAAATCGCCCGTATGTTGGACACCAATCTTAAAGCCCAGTTGAAGTCGTACCTGGAACGGGTCACCCAGCCGATCGAGATCGTTGCTTCTCTCGACGACGGTGCGAAATCCCGGGAAATGCTCGAACTGTTGAAAGACGTTGCCAGTCTTTCCACCAAGATTACCTTGCTCGATAACGGCGATGATGCTCGCAAGCCGTCGTTCTCGATCAATCGCCCGGGAGCCGATATCAGCCTGCGTTTCGCCGGCATCCCGATGGGCCACGAATTCACTTCGTTGGTGTTGGCGCTGCTGCAAGTCGGCGGACACCCTTCGAAAGCCAGCGCTGAAGTGATCGAACAGATCCGCTCGCTCAAGGGCGAGTTCACCTTCGAGACTTACTTCTCGCTGTCCTGCCAGAACTGCCCGGACGTGGTCCAGGCGCTGAACCTGATGGCGGTACTGAACCCGAACGTTCGCCATGTCGCCATCGACGGCGCGCTGTTCCAGGATGAAGTCGATGAGCGCCAGATCATGGCGGTCCCCAGCATCTACCTCAACGGTGTGAACTTCGGTCAGGGCCGCATGGGCCTGGAAGAAATTCTCGCTAAAATCGACACCAGCGGCATCGAACGCCAGGCCGAGAAAATCAGCGCCAAGGAAACCTTTGATGTGCTGGTGGTCGGCGGTGGCCCGGCCGGTGCTTCGGCGGCGATCTACGCGGCCCGTAAAGGCATTCGTACCGGCGTCGCGGCTGAGCGTTTTGGTGGTCAGGTGCTGGACACCATGGCCATCGAGAACTTTATCTCGGTGCAGGAAACCGAAGGGCCGAAACTCGCCGTGGCCCTGGAAGAGCACGTCAAGCAGTACGACGTGGACATCATGAACCTGCAACGCGCAGACAAATTAATCACCGGCAAAGAAGGTGAGTTGCACGAAGTTCACTTCGCCAGCGGCGCGAAGCTCAAGGCCAGGACCGTGATCCTCGCAACCGGCGCACGGTGGCGTGAAATGAACGTGCCGGGCGAGCAGCAATACCGCAACAAAGGCGTGGCGTACTGCCCGCACTGTGACGGCCCGCTGTTCAAGGGCAAGCGCGTGGCGGTGATTGGCGGCGGCAACTCCGGCGTCGAAGCAGCCATCGACCTGGCCGGTATCGTGTCCCACGTCACGCTGCTGGAGTTCGACGTGCAGTTGCGCGCCGATGCGGTATTGCAGCGCAAGTTGCACAGCCTGCCGAACGTTACCGTGATCACCAGTGCGCAAACCACTGAAGTCACCGGCGACGGCCAGAAGGTCAACGGCCTGCGCTACAAGGATCGTCAGAGCGACGAATTGCGCAGTGTGGAACTGGAAGGGATCTTTGTGCAGATCGGTCTGTTGCCCAACACCGATTGGCTCAAAGGCACCATCGAGTTGTCGCCCCGTGGCGAGATCATCGTCGACGCTCGCGGTGAAACCTCGGTACCGGGCGTGTTCGCCGCCGGCGACGTGACCACCGTGCCGTACAAGCAGATCGTGATTGCGCTGGGTGAGGGTGCCAAGGCTTCGTTGAGCGCCTTCGATCACTTGATCCGGACTTCTGCACCGGCATAAGCACCGGCACTGAAAATAAAAAACCCCATGATTGATCATGGGGTTTTTTATGGATCAAAAGATCGCAGCCTGCGGCAGCTCCTACGGAGATCGGTGTAGGAGCTGCCGCAGGCTGCGATCTTTTGATTCTGCTTTACAGTGGTGCTGGCTGGATGATCTCGACCCAGTAGGCGTCCGGGTCCTTGATGAACGCCAGGCTCTTCATGCGGCCATCGCTCAGGCGCTTCTGGAAATCGCAGCCCAGTGCTTCAAAGCGCTCGCAGGCGGCGACGATATCCGGTACCGAGATGCAGATGTGGCCGAAACCGCGTGGGTCGGTGTTGCCATTGTGGTAGGCGAACTCCGCATCGTGCTCGGTGCCGTGGTTGTGGGTCAGTTCCAGGATGCCGGGGATCGATTTCATCCACTCGGTGCGCGCGGCGGCGTCGGCCGGGATCTGGTTCTTGTCCACCAGCGCCAGGAAATACAGGCTGAACTCGGCTTCCGGGAAGTCGCGTTTTTCCACCAGGGTAAAACCCAGGATGCGTGTGTAGAAGTCCAGGGACCTGGTGATGTCCTTGACCCGCAGCATGGTGTGGTTGAAGACAAATTTCTGCGTGGCGGCGTCCGGTTGGGCGGTGACGCCGGGGAAGGTGTTCAATTCGTGCAGGCTCATGGGCCCTCCGGGAAATATGTGGGCTAACGAATGGCGACAATGATACGCAAGGCTTCGGACATCACCAAACCCAAACAGTCGGCTATTGCCTGACAGGCGGCCTGGGCCCAGACTTTACCGCTTGATCCTTGAGTGCCCATTGCAATGATTCGATTTCGTAACCTGCTGTTCATCCTGCTGAGCGTGTTTTCGCTGGCTGGCGTTGCTCGCGCCGATGCGCCAGTAGTGACCTGGCCGGAAGGTTGGCAAGTCGAAGAAGTGCCTGAATCGGCGTCGGGGGTCAGTCGCCAGCGTGCGGTGAAAAATGATCGGGATGGATCGCCGCTCATGGTGATGGAATTGACCATGAGCCCGGTGCAAAGCGATCACCAGGTAAACCTCGAGGGCGTATTGCTGGAGATGCGCAAGTCGGTTCAAAAAGACTTCTTTCAGGGCGGGTATCAAAGTGTCTGTACGCGCATTCATTCCACTACCTTGAGTCGATTGGCCGCGCTGGAAACAACCTGCACCATCACGCAAAACGGCCGGCATGTGCTTTCGCAAACATTGGTGGCCGCAGTGGATGCCGATAAGGCCTATGTTCTTTCCTACGCAGGGCAGGCCGAGGCTTATAAGGCGAGCCAGGATGAAATAGACGCAGCCCGTAACAGCTTGAAACTTTAGTCAACGACAGTGCTTTTTCGATGCATGAAGAAAATTTTAGATATCCAAATGGATTAAGCACAAAGTTGGTGGCAGTCAGGTAATTGTGCGGTGTCCGCCCGGGGTTTTAGATGGCCCATGAAAAAGCCCTGCACGAGCAGGGCTTTTTTTGTTGCCGCGAGAGTTAGCCGCGCAGCCAGGAATCAACGGTGGCTGCACCGTACTGTTCTTTCCAGGCTTTCAGGCCGCGGTGGTTGCCGCCCTTGGTTTCAATCAGCTCGCCGGTGTGCGGGTTCTGATAAACCTTGACCACACGGGCACGGCGGGTTTTAGGTGCTGCCTGCTGCAGGCCGGATTTTGCCGGGTTAGGGTCGAGAATGGCGATGATGTCGCGCAGGCTCTTGCCATAGGTTTTCATCAAGCCCTGGAGCTTTTCTTCGAATTCGATTTCTTTCTTGAGCCCGGCATCGTTCTTCAGGGATTCCAACTGCTTGAGCTGTTCTTGAAGGGCCTTTTCGGCTGCACGAAATTCAGCGAGTCTGGACAATATCTTTACTCCAATAGTGTGTTTGGCTGATACCAACCGCAAACAAAGCTATAAGCCAAGAGCCTTGAAGCGACTCGGTGATAGTGGCTCACCTGCCAATTTAGCGCAGGCATGAAAAATTGTAGTAGTTAATTGGCCAAGAGTAAATCCTGTCTTTTTCTTCATGTAACGTCAGTAGTCTTTTGATTCAAAATGGTGCGGCTAATCGTTTGTTTTGGCGATTAAATCTGCGAGTTAATGGTCGCTTAATGCACTAATGAATTCCGCGCCGGGCATGGGTTTGCCGAACAGATAACCTTGCAGGAAGTTGACCTGATGAGCGCTCAGGTAATCACTCTGCTCGCGGGTTTCGACACCTTCGGCCACCAGGGCAAGGTCGAGTTTGACCGCCAGTTCGATGATGCTGTCAAGTAGGTGGCTAGTGAGTGTATCGATGCCGATCATGGCGACAAAACTCTGGTCGATTTTCAGGAAATCGACATTGAACTGCCTTAGGTAGCCAAGGCTCGAGTGGCCCGTGCCAAAGTCGTCGATGGCGATTTTCACGCCCAGTTCGCGGAGTTGCTCGAACAGTTGCAGGGTGATGGCCGTGGGCTCGATCAATTCGCGCTCGGTCAGTTCCAGTACCAGATGGATCGAGCCTGGTTCGAACGCATCGAGAAACTCGCGGCAATCCTTGACCAGTTCCAGGTCCTGGCAATGGCTCGCGGTGATGTTGATGCCAATGTGAAACGGCTTGTTGAAGCTGGCCGATAGCGGTGCGAGCAGGGCGGCGGTTTGTCTCATCAGTGAGCGGGTCATCGGTACGATCAGCCCGGAGTGCTCGGCAAACGGAATGAACAGATCCGGACGCACCAGGCCCTCCTTTGGATGTTGCCAGCGCATCAGCACTTCAGCACCGGACCAGCTTTTGTTGTCGCCCTGCACCACGGGCTGGAAATACGGAATGAACTCTTTAGCTTCCAGTGCCCGCTGCATTTCATAGGTGGGTGACGATGAGCGCTTTTGCAGGAAGTGACTGATTGCCCCGGCAATCACGCCGAAGAAAATCAGCAGGCTGAACAGCGGCGGATATTCGCTTCTCATGTATCGCCAGGTTTCACCTTCGGGGAAACCTGCTTCCACGGCAAACGCATAGTGCCCGGAGGTCAGGCGACTTTGCGCAACGGGCAACTCAGGCGTAGCGCCGGTATGAAACTTGCCGTCGGCGGACAACCAGTTCGGGCCAACTTGCAGCAACAGCAAGGTCTTGCGGCCGATCAAACGCAGGATATTGCTCAAGTGATAACCATCGAGGGTCGTCAGCGCGCCTTTATTTCCTTCGCTCAGGCGGTACACCAGCAAGGCGGTGTTGGGCGTTACCTGATTGCCGCTCATGAGCCATAAGGCGCCCTGGGTGTAGTCACCGGGGTTGACCGTCTCCTGGTAGTCGCCGAACAGAGAGCTGCAATAGAGGTTGTTGTCCCACACCAGACTGGTGGAACGCACGAAGGGGCGGCGAGTGACCTGCTCGCGCAGGGCCAGTTTGACGTCACTGCAACTTTGCCCCGCCAGCGGCAGCAATTCACGAGCGGCCTGGGCATTGTTGTCGAGCATCAGGTCGAACTGGCGAATCGCTTCTTCGGCGGTTTGCTGGGTGTCTTGTTGGAGCGCACGCCCTGCTTGCATGTAAAGAATGGCGGCCCCCAGCAGCACCGGGAGCAAGCCACTGATCAGGGTGATCGCAATTTTTTTTCTGCGACTGCGGGTTTTGGTTTTCAACGGCATTCGCGAGTCCTGTCACGAAGAAGTAAGGCTCTCAATTGATGGCGGGGCAAACGCCTCCCATGAAGAGTTCGGGTACGGGCCATGATAGTTGGCCGTTGGCGGTTATGCCGCTCAATGCAAGTCAAGGCTTTCGGCCAGCTTGATAAAGGCCAGCGTCGCGGGTGATGCCTGGCGTCGATCGAGTACCGCCAGGCCGACCTGGCGCAACACGGCCGGCGACAGCGGTTTCTTCACCCAGCGGCGGTCAATCTGATCGGGCAATGAACCTTCGGCAACCACCGTTACCCCGTCGCCACGAGCGACGACATCCAGGGTGCTGATCAACTGCGAGCAGCGATAACGGATGTTGGGCGTCAATCGGGCCGCTGTGAACAGGCGTGAAACCAGCTCCGAAGAACCGGCCTCGGTCAACACGAACGGGAAATCGCACAGGTTCTTCAGGCTCAAGCTGTCGTGATTCGCCAACGGGTGTCCAGCGGGCAGCAGCGCGACCATCTGGTCCTCAATCAACGGGACCGTGTCGAAACGCTCCTCGGGCAACACCACAAAGCCGATGTCGATCCGTCGTTCCTCCAGCCACTGGAGCACCTGGCGGTCAGGGCCTTCGTCGATATGCACCTCGATGCCGGGATGGGCGGCGCGGTACTGCTGCAGAATCAACGGCAGCAATTTGATCGACGAGGTCGGGCCGAAGGAGCCGATGCGCAGCGTGCCGCGTTTCATGCCCCGCGCATCGGCCGCTTCCTGGCGCAGGGTGTTGGCCAGGCCGAGCATCGCCCGGGCGCGCAGCAACAACTGCTGGCCAATGTCGCTCAGTTCGACCTGGGATTGATGCCGACGCAACAGTTCGACACCCAACTCCAGTTCCAGGGACTTTAACGCATGGGACACCGCCGATTGGGAAATACCCAGGCGATTGGCCGCAGCCGTGAAGCCGTGGAGTTCGGCCACCAGGGAGAAAATCTCCAGCTGAGTGAGGGTCATGAGTGTTTGCTCATTTTACGATGACTGGGTATTAGCCGAATGATACGGCATCTCTTCACTATCCGGTCCTGGAATCCATGACGATCTGTGAGCAAAGCCTGTCAAAACCCTCGGATCGGCCGGTGTATCTGAAACTGGCGGCGGTCACCATGGTGTGGGGTGGCACCTTCGTCGCCGGGCGCTATCTGGCCGGCGGCCTCAGTCCGCTACTGGCGGCCAGCCTGCGGTTTCTGCTGGCCAGCGTGGCGTTGCTGCTGTTTATACGCATGGCGCGGACACCGCTGGTCCGGCCCAGCCCCCGGCAATGGCTGCAATTGCTTTTGCTTGGCTTTTTCGGGATCTTCTTTTACAACCTGTGCTTCTTTTATGGCCTGCATTACATCAGCGCTTCACGGGCGTCCTTGATCGTGGCGCTGAACCCGGCGGTGATCGGCCTGGCTTCCTGGCTCCTGTTCAAGGAGCGCTTGAACCGGGCCAAAGTCGTCGGCATCGCGATCTGCATGACGGGCGCGAGCATGGTGATCGTCAGTCGCGACCCGCAACTACTGGCCGGCGGTGCCGGTGCCTGGCTCGGTGATCTGTTGATTTTCGGCTGTGTCCTTGGCTGGGGTGTCTACTCGCTGTTCTCCAAAGAACTGAATCACAGCCTGGGACCGGTACAAACCGTGACCTGGTCGATCCTGCTGGGCACCGGCATGCTCTGGGTCACCTGCATCGCGCGCGGTGAGGTGAGTGTCGCCGCGATCGCCCAGCTCGGTGCGCAGCAATGGTTGAGCCTTTTGTACCTGGGCGTGCTGGGTTCGGCGCTGGCGTACATCGGCTACTACGACGGCATCCGCAAGATCGGTGCGACCCGTTCCGGGGTGTTCATTGCCTTGAACCCGTTGACGGCGGTGATCCTCGGCGCGCTGCTGCTGGATGAGCCGCTGACGCTGGCCATGTGCCTGGGGGGCGGGTTGATACTGGCGGGGATTTTCCTCTGCAACAAACCCCTTGCGCGGGCATGGAAAAAGGGGATTTGATACAGAAGGCGGACAAATCGATTTACGCTGTGTAGAATCCGGTTACGCATACAATAATAATCGTCTTCTGGCAGCAGAAGCCTCGCCCGCAAGAGCCTTGGGTCGACAATGAAGATATTCGGGTTTCAACTGATCTACGGTGACTTTCTCGCCCGCAGTGTGCGGGGCATCTCCTGTGCACCACCCACCGGTCTCAGCATTGCTTACAACTAACCTTTGTTAATTGATAAAAAAATGATGAGGCGCCGACCATGGCAGATTTATACGAAAACCCAATGGGCCTGATGGGCTTTGAATTCATCGAGCTCGCATCGCCGACCCCGAACACCCTGGAGCCGATCTTCGAGATCATGGGCTTCACCAAGGTGGCGACCCACCGTTCCAAGGACGTGCACCTGTACCGCCAGGGCGCGATCAACCTGATCCTCAACAACGAACCCCACAGCGTGGCCTCGTACTTCGCGGCCGAGCACGGTCCGTCGGTGTGCGGCATGGCGTTTCGCGTCAAGGATTCGCAAAAAGCCTACAAGCGTGCCCTGGAACTCGGCGCCCAGCCGATCCACATCGAAACCGGCCCGATGGAACTGAACCTGCCGGCGATCAAAGGCATCGGTGGTGCGCCGCTGTACCTGATCGACCGTTTCGGCGAAGGCAGCTCGATCTATGACATCGACTTCGTGTTCATCGAAGGTGTGGACCGCCATCCGGTCGGCGCCGGCCTGAAGATCATCGATCACCTGACCCACAACGTGTATCGCGGTCGCATGGCCTACTGGGCCAACTTCTACGAGAAGCTGTTCAACTTCCGCGAAATCCGCTACTTCGACATCAAGGGCGAGTACACCGGCCTGACCTCCAAGGCCATGACCGCACCCGATGGCATGATCCGCATCCCGCTGAACGAAGAGTCGTCCAAGGGCGCGGGGCAGATCGAAGAGTTCCTGATGCAGTTCAACGGCGAGGGCATCCAGCACGTTGCGTTCCTGTCGGATGACCTGATCAAGACCTGGGACCACCTGAAAAGCATCGGCATGCGCTTCATGACCGCGCCGCCGGAAACTTACTACGAAATGCTCGAAGGCCGTTTGCCGAACCACGGCGAGCCGGTGGGGGAACTGCAGGCGCGAGGCATCTTGCTGGACGGATCGTCCGATTCGGGCGACAAGCGTCTGCTGCTGCAGATCTTCTCGGAAACCCTGATGGGGCCGGTGTTCTTCGAGTTCATCCAGCGCAAGGGCGACGACGGTTTCGGCGAAGGCAACTTCAAGGCGCTGTTCGAATCCATCGAGCGTGACCAGGTGCGTCGTGGTGTTTTGTCCACGGACTAAGCCGATGTAAAAAAACCGGTCGTTGACCGGTTTTTTTTGATCAAAAGATCGCAGCCTTCGGCAGCTCCTACAGGGAATGCAAACCATGTAGGAGCTGCCGAAGGCTGCGATCTTTTGCGTTAAGGCCTGCGCTGGCGTACCAGATGCTTGAACCCTTCGAACACCAGCACCAGCACCGCCATCCAGATCGGGATGTAGGTCAGCCATTCGCCAGCCTTGATGCTCTCTCCCAACAGCAACGCCACACCCAGCAGCAACACCGGTTCGACATAGCTCAACAAGCCGAACAGGCTGAACGGCAGCAGGCGACTGGCAATGATATAGACCACCAGTGCCGATGCGCTGATCACGCCGAGCATGGGGATCAACAGCGACAACCATGGGTGCTGTTCAAACACACCAAAACCTTGCGCGCCGCTCTGGACGAACCAGAACGCCACCGGCAGGGTCAATGCCATGTCCAGCCACAAGCCACCGAGGTTGTCCGCCGCCAGCCGTTTGCGCAGGACGAAGTAGGCCGGATAACCCACGCAGACCAGCAAGGTCGCCCAGGAAAACCCACCGACCTGATACACCTCGTTGACCACCCCCAGGCAGGCGAACACCACGGCAACTTTTTGCAGGTAGGACAGGCGTTCGCCGTAGGCCAGGCGACCGGTCAAGACCATGGTCAGCGGCAGCAGGAAATAGCCGAGGGATACATCAAGGCTGTAGCCGTTCAACGGCGCCCACATGAATAGCCACAATTGCACGCCGAGCAGGGCCGAGGAGGCGATCAACGCACCCATCAGTTTCGGATTGGCCATGGCGCGCCGAACGATCTCCACCACGCGTTTCCATTCCCCGGACACCACCATGAACACGGTCATGCACGGGACGGTCAGCAGCATGCGCCAACCGAAGATTTCCACGCCGCTCAAGGGGGTGAGCAGCGACGTGTAGTAATACATGACGGCAAACAGCACCGAGGCTGAAACCGATAGAGCGATACCTTTAGACAAGCTGTCCTCGCGTGATTTTGAGTGAGATTTAAACGGGCGCAGAGGATACGTGGTTTTTCAGGCGAATATTGACCGATCAATCAACACGGACCCTGTGGGAGCGGGCTTGCTCGCGAAAGCGGTGGGTCAAACAACATTGATGTGGCTGACACTCCGCCTTCGCGAGCAAGCCCGCTCCCACATTGGTTTTCTATTTCTTCAGGTACTGCGCGGTGTACGCCCCGACACAAAATGGCTCACATCATTGAACCCCGGTGTCGACGCATGCCCCGGTATCACCAGCGAATCGATGAACGCCTCGTCCTCGGCCGTGATCTTCACCGCCTGCGCCTTAGTGTAGGCGTCCCATTGCTCCTCCGTGCGCGGCCCGACAATGGCCGAGGTCACGGCGCTGTTGTTCAGCACCCAGGCAATCGCGAACTCGACGATGCCGACGCCACGCTGCCGGGTGTATTGCTGGATCTGCTGGGCGATGTGCAAGGACTCGACTCGCCATTCGGTTTCCAGGATGCGTTTGTCCTGGCGTCCGGCTCGGCTGCTGGCGTCCGGTTTCACATCCGGCGCGTATTTACCGCTGAGCACACCGCGCGCCAACGGGCTGTAGGGCACCACGCCCAGACCGTAGTTGTGCGCCGCCGTGATCTGCTCGGTTTCAGCCTGGCGGTTGACGATGTTGTACAGCGGCTGGCTGATCACCGGCCGGTCAACCCCCAGTTTGTCGGCCACGCGGATGACTTCGGCGATGCGCCAGCCACGGTAGTTGGACAGGCCCCAATAGCGGATTTTGCCCTGGCGAATCAAATCGCCGATGGCCGAGATCGTGACTTCCAGCGGCGTATTGTGGTCTTCGCGGTGCAGGTAATAGATGTCGAGGTAGTCGGTGCCCAAGCGCGTCAGGCTGGCATCGATGCCGTTGAACAGGTGCTTGCGACTCAAGCCGCTGCGGTTGGGGACGCCATCCACGGGACCGAAGCCGACCTTGGTGGCCAGCACCCATTCATGGCGGCGGCTGGCGATGGCTTCGCCGACGATTTCTTCGGAACGGCCGTTGGTGTAGACGTCGGCGGTGTCGATGAAGTTGATGCCCTGGTCCCAGGCCTTGTCGATGATTCGCAGGGAATCTTCGGCGCTGGTCTGTTCGCCGAACATCATGGTGCCCAGGGTCAGGGTGGACACCTGCAGACCCGAATGACCCAGCGTGCGGTAGCTCATGAGCAAATCCTTTTACCAGTGGGAAAGGCTCAATCAGATATCAAAATTGTTGGACATGGCAAACGAAAAAGATCGCAGCCTGCGGCAGCTCCTACAGGCTGTATGTCATTGCTGTGTAGGAGCTGCCGCAGGCTGCGATCTTTTGATCTTCGCTGATTAGGCGCGCAAGGTACGGGTCATGCGCAACGCCAGCAGACTGCCGCCGACAATCACACCCGCCAACAAGTACAGCGCCGCATCGGTCGAGCCGGTGCTGTCCTTGACCCAACCCACCAGGTACGGGCTGAGGAAGCCGGCCATTTGCCCCATGGAGTTGATCAGCGCCAGGCCGCCAGCCGCGGCGCCCGCACTGAGCAGGGCGGTCGGCACCGGCCAGAACATCGGCAGGCCGGTGAGGGCGCCCATGGTGGCGATGGTCAGGCCGAGAATGGCGATGGCCGGGTTGGCGGCGAAGTTCACCGCGATCAGCAGCCCCAGCGCGCCCATCAGCATCGGCACCACCAGATGCCAGCGACGTTCCTGGCGCAGGTCCGCCGAACGGCCGACGATCAGCATGAACACCGCGGCCAGCAGGTACGGAATCGCACTGAGCCAGCCGATCACCAGGTTATCGCTGAAACCCAGGTTCTTGATGATCGACGGCAGCCAGAAGTTGATCGCGTACACGCCACTCTGGATGCAGAAATAGATCAGGCCGAAGGCCCAGATCGCCGGGTTCCTGAACACCGCCAGCAGCGAATCGGTCGTGGTTTTCGGCTTGTTCGCCAGATCTTCGGCGTGGTCGGCTTCCAGCACCGAACGCTCGAACGGTGTCAGCCACTTGGCGTTGGCGTAGCTGTCGCTGAGCAGGAAGTAAGCCAGCGCACCGAGGATGATGGTGGGAATGCCTTGCAGCAGGAACATCCACTGCCAGCCCGCCAAACCACCTTGGCCGGCGGCGAAGTGGTTGAGAATCCAGCCGGAGAACGGGCTGCCGAGCAGGCCCGAGACCGGGATCGCCGACATGAACAGTGCCATGATGCGGCCACGGCGGAAGGTCGGGAACCACTGCGAGAGGTACAACACCACGCCCGGGAAGAAACCGGCTTCGGCCGCGCCGGTGAACAGGCGCAGGGTATAGAACTCGGTCGGCGTGGTGACGAACAGCAGGCAGGTCGACAGGGTGCCCCAGGTGATCATCATCAGCGCAATCCAGCGCCGTGGGCCGAATCTGGTCAACGCCAGGTTGCTTGGCACGCCGCACAGTACATAGCCGATAAAGAAGATGCCGGCGCCGAGGCCGTACACGGTTTCGCTGAACTTCAGCGCATCGAGCATCTGCAGTTTGGCAAATCCAACGTTTACCCGGTCGAGGTAGTTGAACAGGTAGCAGATGAAAATGAAGGGGATCAAGCGCAGGGTAATGCGCTTGTAGACGGCATTTTTGTCGTCAGCGATGGCGTCGGACGCTACGGCGCTCTGGGTCATGGCGGCTCTCTCTTTATTATGATTTTTTGCGATGCAAAGGGTAACGTTGATCGCCCAGAGAGTCTCGACCACCCCCAGGGTGGCTGTCTTTGTGCCTGAGCACAGGGTTTGCAACCAAGGCCTGTGCGGGTGAACAACCCGTTCCATCACTGTCTTCAAGGATCACTTGCATGTTCGAACTCGATCACGACCTGGCCCAGGACATCGTCGACCGGGCGATGGCTATCCTGCCGTACAACGTCAACGTCATGGACAGCCAGGGCTTGATCCTGGGCAGCGGCGAGCCGGATCGGGTCAACACCCGGCATGAAGGCGCGCAACTGGTCCTGGCCAATGGCCGGGTGGTGGAGATCGATGCGCAGACGGCGATTCATCTCAAGGGCGTGCAGCCGGGCATCAACCTGCCACTGATGCTTGATCAACGCCTGATCGGTGTATTGGGCATCACCGGTGAACCCGAGCAACTGCGCACCTACGCCGAACTGGTGCGCATGACCGCCGAGATGCTGGTGGGCCAGCGCAACCAGCAGGCCGAGCAACAATGGCGGCGCCAGCGCTGCGATGATCTGCTGGCGTTGTTGCTCAGCGAAGCCGGGGATGCGCCGCGACTGGTCGATGAAGCGCAGCAGTTGGGCCTCAAGCCCCAAATGACCCGGGTGCCGTACCTGTTCGAACTGGGACTTGAGCACGCGCCAGGGCAAACCGTCGAGGCCCTCAGCGCCTGGTTGACCAGCCGCCACCCCGACAGTTGGTGCGTGAGCTCGGCCAAGACCTCGTTGCTCTGGTGCCGGCCGGCAAGCCAGACGGTGGAGAACGAGCGCTTGCTGGACAAGCTCGACGGCCTGGGCTGGAACATCCTGCGCATTGCCGTGGGCGGGCAGGCCGATGGCCTTTCGGGCTTGCGGCGCTGCTATCGCCGGGTCGGTGACTTGTTGGCCTACGGGCGCGAGGTGTTGCCGCGCTCGCGATTGCTGACGCTCAACCGCTATCGGCTGCCGGTGATGCTCTGGCGCCACCGCAACGACGACGCCCTCGACGAACTGCTCAATCCGCTGCGCAAGGTCATTGCCAAGGACAACAACGGCCAGTTGCTGGCAACCCTGCGCAGCTGGTGCGAACACGACGGCCAGAGCCAGGCCTGCGCCGATGCACTGGGCATTCACCGCAACAGCCTGCGCTACCGCATGGAGCGGATTGCCGAGCTGAGCGGGGTTGATCCGTTGCGGCTCGACGGGATGCTCGCGCTGTATCTGGGGGTGCAACTGCTGCCCCAGACAGACACCCAACCATGAATCACGCAATTCCCCTGTGGGAGCGGGCTTGCTCGCGAAGAGGCCATCACATCCAACATCAATGCTGATTGACCCACCGCTTTCGCGAGCAAGCCCGCTCCCACAAAAGGCCGGTACTTTGTGGAAATGAACAATAATCCTCAACACCGCTTGTGCAGCGGCCCGGCGTTATTGTTCCTGGCGGCTGGCAGCATGTGGGCATTGGAACTGGAGAATTCCCATGAAAATCGTGATCGCCCCCGACTCGTTCAAGGACAGCCTCAGCGCCCAAGGCGTGGCCGATGCCATTGCATTGGGATTGGCCCAGGTCTGGCCTGATGCGCAACTGATCAAATGCCCGATGGCCGACGGCGGGGAAGGGACTGTCGAGTCGATCCTGGCGGCGTGCGATGGCGAACTGCGCCGCAATGAGGTGCGCGGGCCTTTAGGGGCTACGGTGAATGCCGCTTGGGGCTGGTTGCCCGATAGCCACACCGCGATTATCGAAATGGCCGAAGCCAGCGGGTTGCAGTTGGTCCCTCTGGCTCAGCGTGATGCATGCATCAGCAGCACCTTCGGGACCGGGCAATTGATCCGCGCCGCGCTGGATGCCGGTGCGCAACGGGTGATCCTGGCGATTGGCGGCAGTGCGACCAACGACGGCGGCGCCGGTGCCATGCAGGCCCTGGGCGTGAAACTGCTCGACTTCCAGGGGCAAACGCTGTCACCGGGCGGCCTCGCCCTGGCGCAGTTGGCCCGCGTCGACTTGAGTGACATCGATCCGCGCCTGACCCAGGTGCGTTTCGACATCGCCGCCGACGTCAACAATCCGCTGTGCGGCCCCCACGGTGCCTCGACGATCTTCGGCCCGCAAAAAGGCGCCTCGCCGGTGCAGGTCGAACAGCTGGACCACGCTTTGGGGCACTTTGCCGACCATTGCGCACAGGCCTTGAACCACGACGTACGCGACGAGCCGGGCAGTGGCGCGGCGGGCGGTCTGGGGTTTGCCGCCAAGGCGTTCCTCGGTGCGCAATTCAAGGCGGGTGTTGAAGTGGTGGCCGAACTCGTGGGCCTGGCCGACGCCGTTGCGGGCGCCGACCTGGTGATCACCGGTGAAGGACGTTTCGATGCGCAAACCCTGCGCGGCAAGACGCCCTTTGGCGTGGCGCGGGTTGCCCGGGAACACGGCGTGCCGGTCATCGTCATCGCGGGCACGTTGGGCGAGGGCTATCAGGCACTGTACGAGCACGGTATCGACGCGGCGTTTGCCCTGGCGAGCGGGCCGATGACCCTGGAGCAGGCCTGTGCCGAGGCGCCGCGCTTGCTGCGTGAGCGGGCGACCGATGTGGCGCGGGTCTGGCGGATGGCCAGCCGGTAAACGTTTGAACACCCTTAAACAAGTGATGGCGAGGTGCCGTACTGCGCGATTTGAGATAGGGTTGTGGCCAGGAATACGCGCCACAGGAGAACGCCATGCGCTACTCAGCCTTGACCCAACGAATCGCCGGTGACGGAGCGGCGGCCTGGCAGATTCACGATCGAGCGCTGGCGCTGCGCGAGCAGGGTGTCGATGTCTTGCTGCTGTCGATCGGCGACCCGGATTTCGACACCCCACCACCCATCGTCCAGGCCGCGATTGGCAGTTTGCTGGCCGGCGACACGCATTACCCGGCGGTGCGCGGCAGCCAGGGCTTGCGCGACAGCATCGCCCGGCATCATCGCCAGCGCAGCGGCCAGGCAGTGGATGCGCGGCACGTGATCGTCTTCCCCGGGGCGCAGTGCGCGGTGTATTCGGTGGTGCAATGCCTGCTCGATCCGGGGGACGAAGTGCTCGTCGCCGAACCGATGTACGTGACCTACGAAGGCGTGTTCGGCGCCTGCGGGGCGAAAGTGGTGCCGGTACCGGTGCGTTCGCAGAACGGCTTTCGAGTCGATCCGGCGGATGTCGCGGCACTGATCACGCCGAACACCCGCGCGATGTTGCTCAACAGCCCGAACAACCCCTCCGGCGCCAACCTGCCGCTGACGACCTGGAAAGCGCTGGCCGAATTGTGCATTCGCCATGACCTGTGGTTGATCAGCGACGAGGTCTACAGCGAACTGCTGTTCGAGGGCGAACACATCAGCCCCGCGAGCTTGCCGGGCATGGCCGAACGCACGGCGACGATCAACAGCCTGTCGAAGTCCCACGCCATGAGTGGCTGGCGGGTGGGGTGGGTGATCGGGCCGCAAACGCTGTGTGAACATTTGGTGAATCTGTCGTTGTGCATGCTGTTCGGCATTCCGGATTTCATCCAGAACGCCGCGCAGTTGGCGCTGGATGAAAACCTGCCGCACGTGGCGCTGATGCGTGAGGAGTATCGCCAGCGTCGCGACCTGGTGTGCGCCAGCCTGGATCTGTGCCCTGGCATCCGGGCGATTCGCCCCGATGGCGGCATGTTCGTGATGGTCGACGTGCGTCAGACCGGGTTGTCGGCCCAGCACTTTGCCGAGCGGTTGCTGGACGGCTATGGCGTGTCGGTGCTGGCCGGCGAAGCCTTCGGGCCGAGTGCGGCGGGGCATATTCGCCTCGGCCTGGTGGTGGACCGACTGAAGCTGGCGGATGCCTGCCGACGTATTTCCCTGTGTGTGACGGACTTGCTCGAGGGGCGGCGGGCCTGAGGTTTTTCACCCCGGCCTGAGCGCTGAACGTGCGATCCAACCCCGTCTGAACCTGTTCCAGCCGTGCAAAAAAAGTGCGGATACCTGTCAACTTTGACAGTATCGCGTTGCTAAAAACTGCCGTTTAATTCGCTCAAGGTCCAGTTACCGAGCAGAGCGAAGGGACAGTGCTGCGCTTACCCGATGTCTCGATCTGCCAGACAGGCTTGGTGGCCATTGCGTGCGCAAAGGTCGAAGTGTTGTTCATGGGAGAACGATGTCATGGCGAGTTACGGCAGCAAGCAAATATTACCCGCATGGAGTCAACGCGAACCTGGGCGCAATGGCCCATTGGAGTTCGTCAAACCGGATGTCAGTACTGTAACGCTGCCTGGAAACCCGCCAGGCCTGTTCCCTCGGGCTTCACTGGATGCCGGAATCCTGTTGCAGGTTACAGCCTGGGCGACACTTCCACCTGATGGTGAAACGGAAACCGTGACACTTCAGATTGCGCGGGTCGGCAGTGATGAATACGAAGATGTTGCGAGTGTCGACTACACCGAAGGTACGTCCTCTTTCCCTTTGCCGATCACCCTCCCGGCTGACTTTCTGTTGAAAGATGAAAACGAGGGGGCATTCAAGATCCGTTATCAACATGTTAACTGGGTTGGGACGCCTGCCGAGTCGGAGGATGTGCCGGTCTTTATCGACAAGACCCCGCCTAACGGTACAGCGGCACCTGGCAAGATCACATTTTCAATTACGCCGCCCTTCACCGAGACCAATCTTGCCGGGTTGACGGACGTTGATGGCACCATCCCCACCTGGACCGGGGCAGCGGAAGGTGACCAGGTGGCCTTTGCCTGGATGAAGGACCGGTTGCCCGAAGACCCGGATTTAATCGTACCAATTGATGTGGTCGAGTTGGGGGCGGACCGAAAGGTGAAGTTCCCGGTTGACCTGATTCGCTTACTGGGTGACGGCGGCTTCTGTGGTGGCTATACCATTTTCGACAAGGCGGGTACAGTCACCGGCAACGCCAGCGGCAACCATGTGATCGCGCTCGACAGCAGCGGCACTGAACCGCGGGCACCGGCATCGACCGCCGTCGTTCATATCGGCTCGGGGGATGCAACGTTCAAACTGGCCGGCGGTGCCGTCGACCTCGGTGCGTTTTCCTACGACCTGATCAAGCAGGGCGAAAACGACTGGTATCTGAATACGGCTACAAAAACCATCAGCCCGGGTACCCAATCGGTGATGGCGCTGTTCAATGCCGCGCCTACTGTCTGGTACGGAGAACTCAGCACTTTGCGCAGTCGCATGGGCGAAGTGCGCATGGACAACGGCAAGGCCGGTGGTTGGATTCGGGCCTATGGCAACAAGTTCGATGTCAGCGCCGGTTCCGGTGTGGCCTACCAGCAAACCCAGCAGGGGCTGTCGTTCGGTGCCGATGCCCCCTTGCCGATGGGTGACGGCCAGTGGTTGGTGGGACTGCTGGGTGGTTACAGCAAGTCTGACCTGAACATGACCCGTGGCACCAGTGGCACGGTTGATAGCTACTACCTGGGTGCCTACACCACCTGGATGGATGAACCGAGCGGGTACTATTTCGACGGTGTGCTCAAGTTCAACCGCTTCCAGAATGAGTCCGATGTACGACTCAGTGACGGCACAAAAGCCAAGGGTGACTACAACAACAATGGTGTCGGTGCGTCGCTCGAGTTCGGCCGGCATATCAAGTTGGCGGACGACTACTTTGTCGAGCCTTTTACCCAGTTGTCGGGAGTGGTCGTCCAGGGCGCCAGTTATGACCTGGACAACGGCTTGTCCGCGCAGGGCGATCGCGCGCGATCCTTGCTTGGCAAGGTCGGTGCCACCACCGGACGCAATTTCAACCTGGGTGAAGGCAAAGTCGTGCAACCGTACCTGCGGGCGGCTTATGTGCACGAGTTCGCCGAGAACAACGATGTTGAGGTCAATAACAACCCGTTCAAATCCGATCTTTCCGGCTCCCGTGGTGAGCTGGGAGCGGGGATCGCCATGACCCTGAGAGGCAAGGTCTCAGTGCACGCCGATTTTGATTACAGCAACGGCAATAAAATCGAGCAGCCTTGGGGTTTCAACCTTGGTGCGCGTTACAGCTGGTAATTAAACTTCTGAAGTAGCCAGCAATTACTGTCGAGTGCTGTCATTGATGACGGTACTTGGCGCTCCCGAAAACGGAGCTGAGTGTTGATTGCGCTCGGGGCTCTTTGACTCTGTGAGTCTCCAGCGCTTGTCACCCGGCGCAGGAGATATCCATGTCATCAGAGCAAACCGTTGTGCCGCTGCCGCCACCGACCACAGACCCTGCGCCCTTGAGCAATATCGAGGGCGGGGAAACCAATCTGTTGCACCGAACGGCCTGGAGTGACTCGAGCAATCCACTCAAGGTGTGTTTCGATCCATGGGATAACTCGCAACCGTCCGAGAAGGATCCGGAGTCAATCCAGATCCTCCTCAACGACGTTGAAATCACTCGCAAGGAATGGACGGCGCCTATGCGTATGACGAGCGTGGGCGCCTGGTCGACTACAAATGCACTGGCAGTCAACGGCCGGAGGACCCTTATGGAAAAATCATCAAATGTCAGGTTTTCGGTTTTGATGCGCAGGACAACCTGGACTTCGTGGAGACGACCTTCGAGTGTGGGCTCATGTGATCTATTTCGAATACACCAACGAGAAAGACCCGTGTCAATTGACCGGGCTCACCAATACGTTGACCCCGGCGCTACCGGGCGATCCGCTTTATCCGCCCAGAATTTATTTTACTTATGACGCCGACGGTAATCTGCTGCAGGACGAAGTGGGGCGTATTTTGCGGTATGACAGTCTGGGTCGTCTGATCAGTGTCAGTGCCCAGGCAGGCGAAAAAGCCACTGGCTATCACTATGACTCGCTGGACACCTTGAGTGGACTCGGCACCGCTGGCGGCAATGAACAGCGCTTTTATCAGGACGGTAATCTGGCCAATCTGATCACGGGTGCCAATAGCAGTACTTTCCTGCGAGCTGACGGCAAAGTGCTCGCCGAGCATCAGGCAGGTGCCGACCCAAAGTCCCTACTCCTTGTCAGCGATGACAAGAGCAGCGTGTTGTGCGAGTTGAGCCAGGACGGGCGCAATGAAGTCACGTATTCGGCGTATGGCCATCGTGCGGATGACTCGGCGCTCAGTGGGCATTTGGGTTACAACGGCGAACGACGGGAAGCGCAAACCGGATGGTATCTGTTGGGCAACGGGTATCGGGCGTTCAATCCGTTGTTGATGCGGTTTCATAGTCCGGATAGTTGGAGCCCGTTTGGGGATGGGGGGATGAATGGGTATGCGTATGTGTCGGGGAATCCGATTGGTTATACGGATCCGACGGGGCATTTCAAGTTTAAACTACTCGCTGTTTTTTTTATGAATAGCGGTATCGACGATGCGGCCCAGGCGGTAGGCCGGGGAGCGGCCAGAGCGACCAGAGCGTCCAGTTCGGTCGTGCAGGGGACATCAAGAACTGCGGGCCGGGTAACGAATGGTGCGAACTCGGCAGTGGGTGCTGATATGTTGGAAGGTTATACGATGACTAACAGCTCTGGGGTCTACAAGTTTGAGGCAACGACATCGGTTGCTCAACAAACCGGTCTCAGGGGTGGGAGTAATGTCTCCTTGTCAGCGCTGCCCTCTACACCGGGACCAAGTCGTGCCACTCCTGCAGTGACACATGCGCCTCAACAACCGCGAGGTTCAGGGGCAACGACTAACCCTAGCCCCGCGAGACCTCTTCCGCCGCCGGCGAAACAGGCCAACTTGAAGGAATTCAAAAAAATGAGTGTTTTTGAACGCGAAGATTATATGCGTAGAGGCGGTATAGATCCCACAAATGGTATAGAACCATCCACTAAGAAGAATTGGATGGATGTACGAGGTAACAGAGATAGATACAAATAGGAAACTTGCGACTTATCCGCGTTTCAATGGGAGTGGACTTTGATTGTTTGATGACCTTTCCAGGGCGTTAAAGCATCAACCCACCAACCCGCGCAAACTCCACCAACCCACCGTCATGGCCAAGCCCCAACTTGTCCATGGCGGTGCGTTTCTGTCGGCTGATGGTTTTTTCACTGCGGTTCAGTTGCGCCGCAATCTGCCGGCCGGACAATCCCTGGACAAACAACCTGACCACCTCCAGCTCCCGCTCGGACAGTTTCATCGACGGCATGTCTGTACGGCTGGACGGCACGCTCCGGGCTTGCAGGATTTCTGCGATCGTCGGGCACAGGTGGCGCCGGCCTTTGATCACCGTCTGCACTGCCGATTTCAGCTCGGTCATGGGGCTGCGCTTGTCGAACAGGCCCCTGACGCCAATATTGAGCAACGCTTGCAGTAGCGAAGGGTTGCGCAACACGGTCATCACCATCAGCGGTATGTGGCTGAAATGACGCTGCAGGTAACCCATCAATGCCAGGCCATCGGGAAAGCGTCCGTCAGGCATCGAGTAGTCGCTGATCAGCAAATCACAGGGGGTGTTCTGCAAATGGGTGATCAGTTCATCCGCGTTATGTGCCAGGGCAACAATCCTGAATGCTGAACCGGGTTGCGCGCACAGGGTCATCTTGGCCCCGGTCAGCACCACGGGATGGTCATCGGCGAGGATAATGCGTAGCGCGTTGTCCGGGCGGTGCCTGCACGATACGGGCGTATCGTCACAGGCACGGGGACGGGGGAAGGCATGAAGTGTCTGGTCCGGATTCATTGGGTGTCCCTAGGGCGCGATGACACGCGGCCCCTTGGGGACGGACTGGCTCAAGGCAATTGAATCAATCCCTGTTCCAGCGCCATGACCAAGGCGATCCAGCGCGATCTCACGCCGAATTTTCGGCGAATGTTGCAAAAATGGTAATTCACACCGGCCTCGGAACAACTGACGATCTGGCCAATTTCCCAGGAAGACTTGCCCGCGGCGCTCCACTGCAAGACTTCTTTTTCCCGGGAGGTAAGCCTGATTTCTTTTGCCTGCCTACTCTCCACAGGTGGCAAATTGAGCGAGGCTGGCGATGAGCGAACTGAGGGGGTAGCGGACTGATGCATTTTGGATCTCCCATTCATCATCATTGACGGCGTGGGCGCGGCGGAATCCTCCTACTTCACAAAGGCATGGTTCGCGCGGCCGTCCTACAAAGCCCGGTGCAGGGCTGTAGGCGAGGTGTCGTTATAGCGCGAATCAACCGACTTGGAACCTGTCAGAAATTACAGGTGAGGAACTTTAATCAGGTGTTATGGAAAAGGCTGTCAGCCGAAGACTTCGGTAGTTGTAGGATGGATCTTTGAGTCATGACGTCCTGAGGAATGCGCGTTAATTTTTTGATTAGGCGAGATTTTGCGTGTTGAACGCAGGCGAGTGATTACGCAGATCCTCACCGGAAAAATGCCGACGCAAGGGGCGGTTTTCGATCAACACCGATATACCCGTTCGTCGCTTGAAAACGCCGGTGGCGCGCTTCTCGACGTGAGACAGGGTTGTGGCTGGGGATCCGCGCGACGGGAGAAGGACATGCGCTGTTCAGCCTTGACCCAACGCATCGCCGGAGAAAGGGCGACGGCCATGCAGATTCAAGGTCGAGTGCTGCTATTGCGCGAACAATAGAAACCGGCCGATCGCCACTAACCGTTCTGTCAGTGGTGCTGCACCCGCAAACGGTATTTAAATGAAAGCAGTCAAACCGTTGCTGGAGGCGTCTGAATGAGCGGGCATGAAAACGAATCCCCCCTGCCTGGGACGGCTTATGTGGTTCCGCCGATTACCATTACCGCGTCCGCTCAGTCGACCTCGGCCATACGCGTGATCTGGGGCTACCTGGCCGGTGGCGGGCATACCGGTTCGCGGGTGAAGTGGGGAGTGGCGGGAGGCCCCACGGAGGGCGAGTTCGATGTCCCCATCAGTTCCTTGACCTATATCGTCAGCGGGCTCAATCCGAACACGGAATATCTCATCCAGATTTTCGGGCTCAAGGGTGGTGAGGTGTCGCCAATCAGCAAGGACGCGCAAGCCAAGACCCATCCGGCGGCCGCTGTTCCGTCAAGCCCGACCAATCTCAGCGCCACACCCAGCAAAAACACCATGGCCTTGAGCTGGTCCGGACCCGCCGATGCTTCGAACTACAAGATCAGCTACGGGCTTGCCCCCAGTGGCGCGGTGATCGGCTCCGCGACATCGGTGGCGGCGGCTCACACGGTCAGCGGCCTGAATGCCGGAACCCACTATTATTTCGATGTGCGCTCGTCCAATAATGTCGGCGATTCGGCACCGACACGTATCACCAGACAGACCTTGCAAGTGCCCGCGACGCCCGTTGGCTTGCGAGCGACGCCGACAATCTCCACGCTGGAGATTCAATGGTTTGCCGCCACGGCGGCCGACGATTATGTCATCCGTTACGGTATCGAACCCGGTGGGGCGGTCAATACGCTGACCACGCGACTACTGCGCGAGGCGCTGACCAACCTCAACAAAAATACCCTTTATTTCGTCGAAGTCAGCGCCCGCAATGCCAACGGCGAATCTTCTCCGTCGCGCATCACTCAACGAACGCTGGATGGCCCACCGTTGCCACCCAAGCCAGGCCCGTTGGTTGTGCTGGACACCTTTGATACGGTGCGTGTCAGTTGGGCCACGATCAATCAGCCTGGATACGAGGTGGCCTATGGCGTGCTCAGTCAGTACCCGCAAGTCATCGCACGATATGAAACCGAGCACCTGACCTGGCTGTTGAGGTACCTGTCTCCTGATGTGACCTATTTCATCGAAGTTCGAGCCTTCAACGAGACTGGATATTCAGCACCGTCATATGCGACCGTCACCATCGGCCCGGACCGGACACAACCCAGAAACCTGAGCAATCCCGGCAGGACGTTCAACGAGGCGAGGCTGACCTGGGATGCGCCGCAGGACGCCTCTTATCTGATCGATTATGAAATCACCTGCCCGGGACGGCCGGTCGTTCGCACCAGTGTGCGTGAATACCTCGCCACGGGGTTGATAGCCGAACAGGAGTATCGGTTCACCGTTCAGCCCCGTCGGCCCGAAGGCCCCGTACCGGCCCTGTCGGCTGTGATTGGCGTGGTGACCCATGACTTCGTGCCGCCGATTCGCGTGACGGCCCTCAAGCTGACGCCCTCGACGCCTGGCAATGCACTGCTGAGCTGGAGCGCGTCGCAAGACAATGTCGGGGTCACCGGCTACGAGGTGCGGCGTAACGCAGGTAGCTGGATTTCGGTGAGCGGTACCAGTTACCCGGTTTCAGGCTTGGGGAGCTCGGACGTTTTTGACGTAAGGGCCAAAGATGCCGCAGGAAACCGTTCCTTGTCTGTAACGACGACGTTCACCAACGGCGCTGCAGCCGCGACGTCATCCTGATGGCGGTTGAAACTCGTTATGCACCGATGGGTCACATGGGGCATTCAGATCCAGACGCTTATCCACGTCGAACCCAGCAGCAAAAGCGCCATGCAACGATTGAAGCGTTGCATGGCGCGCGGCGTCCGCAGCCAGCGGCTCGAACCGGCGCCCAGCATTGCCCATGCGCCGAGGCATGGCAGGGACACCAGGAAAAACACCAACGACAGTAATGCCACCCGCAACCCACGCTGTTCGCCGCCTTCGGCGAACACACTGACCACCGCCAGCGCCATCATCCAGGTTTTCGGGTTGATCCATTGCAGGCTGGCGGCACCCCACATTCCGAGGCGGACTTCTCTGGTCTGAGTGCTGATGGCTTCGGCGGGGGTGCTGAAAATCTGCCAGGCCAGATAGCTCAGCCACCCTACACCGACCCATTGCATGACGGTTTGCAAGACCGGCCAAGCGGTCAATGTTGACCCGGCTCCGGTACCCACCAACAGCACAAGGATCGCCGCGCTGGCGCAGGCGCCGAAAATGATGGGCACGGCCGCCGCCACGCCAAACCGTGCGCTGTTGCTCAGCACCAGAATGTTGGTCGGGCCCGGTGTAATCGAGGCGACAAAGGCAAACAGCAAGAAGGGCAACAAGGTCGGGAAAGAGGAAAGCATCGCAGGCAGACTCCGGTGAATATCAGTACGTTGATCTTTACCATCGCCGGTATTACCTGTCTGGAAGATTTGAGCAGCGCTTGCGGTACAACGCCGGCGTCAGGCCGTAGGCGCGCATGAACCAGCGGCCCAGATGGCTCTGATCGGAAAAGCCCAGTGCCATCGCCACTGCTGCCGGTTGTTCGCCACGGGCCAGCATCCGCCGCGCCGTGGCCAGGCGCAATTGCACCAGATAGGCGTGGGGCGCCATGCCATAGGCAGCCTTGAACGCGCGGGTCAGGCGGAAGCGGTCGACGCCGGTGAAGGCGGCCAGTTGATCGAGGCCGATGTCGTATTGCGCGTTGGCATGCAGGTATTCCCGGGCCTTCTGCGCCACCTGTGGCAAACGCGGGTCCTGGCCATCGCGGGCGCGCCAGTGCAAGTGGCTGGTCAGGCGTTCGAGCAAACCGTCGAGGGCGGTCTGGCGGACAATCTTCAGTTCACCGCGATGCAGGGTCTCAAACGCCAGGCTGGTGGCCTGGGCCAGGCGCGCATCGCTGGCCAGGGTGGCGGCGAAGCTCAGCTGGCTGTTGTCGGGGGCATGATCGAACACGGCGCCGAGTTCGCGCTGCAACCACTGCGGGTCGAGGTACAGCATGCGGTAGGTGAAGCCGTCGGCGGTTGGCGCGTCGCCATCATGGATGTCACCGGGTTCCAGCAGAAACACCTTGCCCGGCGTGCTCTGGTGCCTGGCCCGTCGGCAATTGAATTGCTGCACCCCTTGCTCGGTGACACCCACCAGATAGCTGTCATGCCAGTGCGGGTCATAGGCATGGCCTTCGAAATGCGCGCGCAGGGTCTCGATGCCGGTGTCGGCATCCTGGGCCATGTCGATCCAGTTGTGAGCGCTCATGGGGCACCTGCGAAACGGTTTGCCGGGCTATTTAACGCCTTGACCGAGGGCCATGCCTAGAACGTTTGTGCAGTCATCAACCGAACAGGCCGGCGGCGATGTTGATCGAGAACCCGAGAATGGCGGTATTGAACAGAAAACCGATCAACGACTGCGCCAGCACGATCTTGCGCATGCCCCGCGTGGCCACGCCGACATCCGAGGTTTGCACCGCCACGCCGATGGTGAACGAGAAGTACAGGAAGTCCCAGTAGTTGGGGGTCGTCAGACCTTCGGCAAAACGCAGCGCCGGCTCCTTGCCGTCCCAGATGTAATACAGCCGGGCGTAATGCAGGCTGAAGATGACCCCGATCAGCAGCCATGAGCCGATGACGGTCAGGGCGGTGAAGCCGTAATGCAAAAGCTTGCGCGTGGTTTCCAGGTCTTTGCTGCCGGCCAGTTCGAAGGTGATGGTCGCCAGGCTGGCCAGCGCCGCAATGCATACGAGCGCCAGCACCAGCCCGGCGTTTTCGTCTTCGATTTCGGCGATGCGTTTCACGTCAGGCGCTTTCGAACGCACGGTGAGCCAAAGCATCAGCGACAGATAGATCCAGACGCCGGCATTCCAGCCGATGAGGATCTTGCTGATCGGCGAATCGGCCGGAGCCAGAAAGCCCGCCGCGATGCCCAGCAGGATGGCGGCGGACAGGCGAGGGTGGGTGCGGGGGAGGAAAGACATGGACACTCGACGGGTTGGGGCTATGCCAACACCTTAGCCCAGGTAACCACTATCTTGAAATCACCGAGATCCCTGTGGGAGCGAGCTTGCTCGCGATGAGGCCATCACTTTCAACATATTTGTTGACTGTCACGCCGCCATCGCGAGCAAGCTCGCTCCCACAGGGGTTAGTGTTTTTGTCAGGTGTTTTTATGGCGCTTGCGCACCAGCTTCATTACCACCACAAAAAACACCGGCACGAACACCACGGCCAGGGTCGCCGTGATCATCCCGCCAATCACCCCGGTGCCGATGGCCTGCTGGCTCGCCGAGCTGGCGCCGGTCGCGATCGCCAGCGGCACCACGCCTAGGATGAACGCCAGGGAGGTCATGACAATCGGCCGCAACCGCAGGCGTGCCGCTTGCAGGGTGGCGTCGATCAGGTCATGGCCTTCGTCGTACAGGCTCTTGGCGAATTCGATGATCAGGATCGCGTTCTTCGCCGACAGGCCGATGATGGTGATCAACCCGACCTTGAAGAACACGTCGTTGGGCATCCCGCGCAAGGTCACCGCCAGCACCGCACCGAGCACGCCCAGCGGCACCACCAGCAGCACCGAGGTCGGGATCGACCAGCTCTCGTACAACGCCGCCAGGCACAGGAACACGATCAACAGCGACAGCCCCAGCAGGATCGGCGCCTGGCTGCCGGACAACCGTTCCTGCAACGACAACCCGGTCCATTCCTGGCCCAGGCCCGCCGGGCCCTGTGCCACCAGCCGCTCGATCTCGGCCATGGCCTCACCGGTGCTGTGGCCCGGGGTCGGTTCACCGGAAATGCTGATCGCCGGATAGCCGTTGTAGCGGGTCAACTGCGCCGGGCCCTGGGTCCACTTGGCCTGGACGAAGGCCGCCAGGGGCACCATTTTTTCGTGGGTGTTGCGCACGTGGATCTTCAGCAGGTCTTCCACCTGGCTGCGCTGGTCGCCCTCGGCCTGCACCACCACGCGCTGCATCCGTCCCTGATTGGGGAAGTCGTTGATGTAGGCCGAGCCCACGGCCGTGGACAGCACGTTGCCGACGTCGGCGAAGGACACCCCCAGCGCGTTGGCCTGCTTGCGGTCGACCACCAGTTGCACCTGCGGTGCCTCGGCCAGGGCGCTTTCGCGCACGTTCATCAGGATCGGGCTTTTTTGCGCCGCCGCGAGTAACTCGGTGCGGGCTTCCATCAACTTCTCATGGCCGAGACCACCACGATCCTGCAGGCGGAACTCGAATCCGCTGGACGTACCCAGGCCATCCACGGGCGGCGGCAGTACGGCAAAGGTCACCGCGTCCTTGATCTGGCTGAGGGCAACGTTGGCCCGGTCGGCAATGGAGGCTGCCGAGTCTTCACTGCCGCGCTCGGACCAGTCCTTGAGCGTGCTGAACGCCAGCGCCGCGTTCTGCCCGCTGCCGGAGAAGCTGAAGCCGAGAATCACCACGCTGTCGCGAATGCCTGGCTCGCCAGCGTTGTGCGCTTCAACCTGCTCGGCCACCTGCACCGTGCGGTTCTTGCTCGCACCCGGCGGCAACTGGATGTCGGTGATGGTGTAACCCTGGTCTTCCACCGGCAGGAACGAGGAGGGCAGGCGACTGAAGGCCAGGCCCAGACCGATCAGCAGCACGCCGTAGATCAGCAAGTAGCGCCCGGTACGTTTCAACGCGTAGGCCACCCAGCCCTGGTAACGGTCGGTCAGTTGCTCGAAGCGACGGTTGAACCAGCCGAAGAACCCGGTCTTTTCATGGTGCTCGCCTTTGGCAATCGGCTTGAGCAACGTCGCGCACAGGGCCGGGGTCAAGGTCAGGGCGAGGAAGGCCGAGAACAGGATCGAGGTGGCCATCGACAGTGAGAACTGCTGGTAGATCACCCCGACCGAGCCCTGCATGAACGCCATCGGAATGAACACCGCGACCAGCACCAGGGTGATGCCGATGATGGCCCCGGTGATCTGCTGCATGGCCTTGCGCGTGGCTTCCTTGGGCGAAAGGCCTTCGGTGGCCATGATCCGCTCGACGTTCTCCACCACCACGATGGCGTCGTCGACCAGAATGCCGATGGCCAGCACCATGCCGAACATGGTCAGCACGTTGATCGAAAACCCGAGCGCCAGCATCGTCGCAAAGGTGCCCATCAACGCCACTGGCACCACCAGGGTCGGAATCAGCGTGTAGCGGATGTTCTGCAGGAACAGGAACATCACCGCGAACACCAGCAACATCGCCTCAAAGAGGGTGTAGACCACCTTGGTGATCGAAACCTTGACGAAAGGCGAGGTGTCGTACGGTATCGAATACTCGACGTTCGCCGGGAAGTAGCGCTTGAGTTCATCCATCTTCGCCCGCACCAGGGTCGCGGTATTCAGTGCGTTGGCGCCGGGCGACAGCTGCACGGCAACGGCAGTGGACGGCTTGCCGTTCAGGCGCGTGGAAAACTGGTATTCCTGGCTGCCGATCTCGACCCGCGCCACATCGCTGATGCGCACGGTCGAGCCGTCCGGGTTGGCCTTGAGGACGATGTCGGCAAACTCTTCGGGGGTCGACAACTGCCCCTTGACCAGAATGGTCGCGGTGATTTCCTGAGTGGTGCGGGTCGGCAGGTCGCCGATGCTGCCCGCCGACACCTGGGCGTTTTGCGCGACGATGGCGGTGTTGACGTCCGCCGGCGTCAGGTTGAAGGCGAGCAGTTTCCGCGGGTCGATCCAGATCCGCATCGCCCGCTCGGCGCCGTACAGCTGAGCCTTGCCGACGCCATCCAGACGCTTGACCTCATTCATCACGTTGCGCGCCAGGTAATCGCTGAGCGCCACGTCGTCGAGCTTGCCGTCGCTGGACGTCAGGGTGATCAACAGCAGGAAGCCGGAGGAGACTTTCTCCACCTGCAAACCCTGCTGGATCACCGCTTGCGGCAGCCGTGATTCCACGGCTTTGAGGCGATTCTGCACATCCACCTGGGCCAGTTCCGGGTTGGTGCCCGGCTGGAAGGTGGCCTTGATGGTGGCGCTGCCCAGGCTGCTCTGGGATTCGAAATACAACAGGTGATCGGCGCCGTTGAGTTCTTCCTCGATCAGGCTGACCACGCTCTCGTCCACGGTTTGCGCCGAAGCGCCCGGGTACACGGCGTAGATTTCGATTTGTGGCGGCGCAACATCCGGGTATTGCGCCACCGGCAGTTGCGGAATGGCCAGCGCACCGGCCAGCAGGATGAACAGGGCAACCACCCAGGCGAACACCGGGCGGTCGATAAAGAACTGCGGCATAAAGAAGCGTCCTGCTTACTGACCAGTCGCCTGGGCAAGGGGAAGAGGGGTGTCGTCGATCTGCACTTTCTCGCCGGGGCGGGCGTGCTGCAGGCCCTCGATGACGATGCGGTCACCTGCCTTCAGGCCGCCGGTGACGATCCAGCGATCGTTCTGCACGGTGCCCAGTTCGACCGGTTGCTGCCCGACCCGCTGTTCGGCGTCGAGCAGCAGCACCTGGGCGATGCCGGCGCTGTCGCGCTGGATGGCCCGTTGCGGCACGCTGATGCCTTGCTGGTTGACCGCTTGTTCCAGGCGTACGCGCACGAAACTGCCGGGCAGCAAGTCGAGGTCGGGGTTGGGGAACTCGCTGCGCAGGATGATCTGGCCGGTGCCCGGGTCGACGGTGATGTCGCTGAACAGCAGTTTGCCCGGTAGCGGGTAGAGGCTGCCGTCATCCTGAATCAGCGTGGCCTTGGCCTGGTCCTGGCCGACCTGCTGCAACTGGCCGGAACGGAAGGCGCGGCGCAGTTCGTTGAGTTCGCGGGTGGACTGGGTCAGGTCGGCATGAATCGGGTTCAGTTGCTGGATCAGCGCCAGCGGCGTGGTTTCGTTCTGCCCGACCAGCGCGCCTTCGGTGACCAATGCACGGCCGATGCGCCCGGAAATCGGTGCGGTGACGGTGGCGTAACCGAGGTTCAGTTTCGCCCGCTCCACAGCGGCTTTACTGGCGGCGACTTCGGCGGCGGTCTGCCGTGCGTTGGCGCGTGCGTTGTCATACTCCTGACCGCTGATGGCCTTGTCATCGATCAACTGGGCGTAGCGTTGTTCCTGCAACCGGGCCTGGAACGCATTGGCCTCGGCCTTGCGCAGTACGGCTTCGGCGCTGTCCAGGTCGGCCTTGAACGGCGCCGGGTCGATGCGGAACAACACATCGCCCTGTTTCACGTCGCTACCTTCACGGAAGGTGCGCTGCAAGACCACGCCAGCCACGCGGGCACGCACTTCGGCCATGCGCGGCGCGGCAATCCGCCCGCTCAGTTCACTGCTGATGGTCAGTGGCCGCGCCTCGATGGTTTCGACGCGAACCGTGGCCAGCGGCGCCTGTTCCTCGGCATTCGAGGACTTGTCACACGCGGCCAGTGTCAACGCCAGTGCAATCAGGCTGAGCCTGGCAAGCAGATTTTTCGACATGTAATACCCCAATAAAGACACCCAGCATCCTACTGGGCGAAGGCGAGGGTAGCGGTGAAGCTTTGTTGGTGCTGTGTGAAATTGTGTAAGGGTTTTACTCAGGGACGAGTGAGGGCGTATATCCTTCAGTCCTTGATTTCTATTGCGCTTGATAGATTGCTATCGCGAGCAAGCTCGCTCCCACAGGGATTTGATGTGAACACAAATGTTGTGAACACCACCGGCCACTGTGGGAGCGAGCTTGCTCGCGATGGCGGCGTATCTGGCGCCACAGCACTTTCTGGAAACACCCCATGCCCAACATCCTCCTGGTCGAAGACGACACCGCCCTCGCCGAACTGATTGCCAGCTACCTGGAACGCAACGGTTATTCCGTCAGCGTGATCGGTCGCGGTGACCATGTGCGCGAACGTGCGCGGCTCAATCCGCCGGACCTGGTGATCCTCGACCTGATGCTGCCCGGCCTCGACGGCTTGCAAGTCTGTCGCCTGCTGCGCGCCGATTCGGCGACCTTGCCGATCCTGATGCTCACCGCCCGCGACGACAGCCACGACCAGGTCCTGGGCCTGGAAATGGGGGCCGACGACTACGTCACCAAACCTTGCGAGCCGCGGGTGCTGCTGGCCCGGGTGCGGACGTTGCTGCGCCGCAGCAGCCTCAGCGAACCGCAGACCGCCAACGACCGCATTCTGATGGGCAACCTGTGCATCGACTTGTCCGAGCGCACCGTGACCTGGCGCGAGCAGTTGGTGGAGCTGTCCAGCGGCGAGTACAACCTGCTGGTGGTGCTGGCCCGGCACGCCGGCGAAGTGTTGAGCCGCGACCAGATCCTGCAACGCCTGCGCGGTATCGAATTCAACGGCACCGACCGTTCGGTGGACGTGGCGATTTCCAAGCTGCGGCGCAAGTTCGACGACCACGCCGGCGAGGCGCGCAAGATCAAGACCGTGTGGGGCAAGGGTTACCTGTTCAGTCGATCCGAGTGGGAATGCTGAGCCGATGTTCAGAATCCTCTTTCGTTTGTACCTGGTGACCATCGTCTCGTTCAGCGCGGCGATCTATCTGGTGCCGGACCTGGTGGTCAAGGTGTTCCAGGAGCGCTTTGTCACCTACAACCTCGATTATTCCCGTGGGCTGCAAACGCTGATCGTCAAACAGTTCCACGGGGTCCCGGCCGAACAGTGGCCGGCCCTGGCCGCTGAAATGGACAAGGACTTCTCTCCTCTGCACATCGTGCTCAGCGGCAATGACGACAGCAGCCTGACCCCTGATGAACAGCAGCGCTTGCGCCGCGGCGAGAACATCGTGCGCGTGGGCGACTGGGGCTGGCGCACGCTGGCGGTCGCGCCGCTCAATGAGCGCACCGTGGTGCAAATGGTCGTGCCACCGGACCCGCTGGACGTCAACCTGTTGTACTGGAGCATCAACGTCCTGATCGGCGCGACCATGCTCGCGTGCCTGTTGCTGTGGCTGCGCCCGCACTGGCGTGACCTGGAACGCCTCAAGGGCGCCGCCGAACGCTTTGGCAAGGGCCACCTGGGCGAGCGCACGCAAATCTCCCCGAGTTCCAACATCGGCAGCCTGGCCAGTGTGTTCGACACCATGGCCGGCGACATCGAGAACTTGCTCAACCAACAGCGGGACTTGCTCAATGCGGTGTCTCACGAATTGCGCACGCCGCTGACGCGCCTGGATTTCGGCCTGGCGCTGGCCCTGTCCGACGACTTGCCGGCGGCCAGTCGCGAGCGCCTGCAAAGCCTGGTGGCGCACATTCGAGAACTCGATGAATTGGTGCTGGAGCTGCTGTCCTACAGCCGCCTGCAAAACCCGGCGCGGCTACCGGAGCAGGTCGAAGTCTCGCTGGATGAATTCATCGACAGCATTCTCGGCAGCGTCGACGAAGAACAGCAATCCCCGGAAATCGTCATCGACGTGCTGCTCCACGGCCAGTTCGAACGCTTCAGCCTGGACCCGCGCCTGACTGCCCGTGCCTTGCAAAACCTGCTGCGCAATGCCATGCGCTATTGCGAGAAGCGTATTCAGATCGGTGTGCAGGCCTATGCCGGCGGTTGTGAAATCTGGGTCGACGATGACGGCATCGGCATTCCGGATGACGAGCGCGAGCGGATCTTCGAACCCTTCTACCGTCTCGACCGCAGCCGCGACCGCGCCACGGGTGGTTTCGGCCTGGGACTGGCGATCAGCCGCCGCGCACTGGAAGCCCAGGGCGGGACGCTGACGGTGGAAGCCTCGCCCCTGGGCGGAGCGCGGTTTCGCTTGTGGTTGCCGGCGTCGGCCTGACGCGCTTGGCAGGCGCTGGCGCAGCGCCTGCGTTGAACCGGGGTTTCTCAGGTACTCAGGCGCTCGCGCAACGTCTTCGCCATTTCCTCCAGGTCCGCCATCGGCTGATGCCCGATCAGCATCCAGGCGTGTTCCATATCGGCCCAATACACGATGTTCAGTTCGCGTCGCTGTTCCCGGGCGAAATGTCGGCTGCCGCTGTTGGAGCGGGTGACGCACAGGGCCATGGGGCCGTGCGCCGGATCGAGGTAGGTGATCTGGGCGATGGGCGCACCGTCGTACTCGAGGATTTGCGCGCGCTTGAATTCGGCACGGGGCAGGCTCAGTTTTGCCGACGCGAGGTTGAGGCCCAGGCGCGCATCGATGGTGCGCAGTTGTGCCCGTTGCGCGGCTTCATCGCCGGGCAAGTGATCCAGGGTTTCCGGTACGTAGAGCGCCATGTAATCGGCCACCAGGCCGCGCCAGTTATGTGTCTGCCGGCTCGCTTGCCAGCCGAGGAGCAAGCGGTCCGCCAATACACCGCCAGCCAACAGCCCGGCCGCGGCGGCCAGGAACCAGCGTCGACTGAGCCCGGGACGGGCGGGTGAGGGCAGCGTGGCGAGCATGGCTTGCAGGCGATCCACCGGCGCCTGTCGGGCCAGTTCATCATAGGCGTCCTTGAACGGCAGGCTGCTGCGATCCAGCCATTGCAGGCGCAGGCCGAGCATCGGGTCGGCATTGATGGCCGCGTCGATGCGCGCGCGCTGCTCGGTATCGAGTTGGTTATCGAGGTAAGCCACCAGTTGTTCGTCCGAGGGTATCGTGTTCATCAATGTTCTCCTCGGTTAGGGGTGGGCACCGTGTGCAACGGTGGGTATTCGGCCAGTTTCGCCCGAGCGGTGGCCAGGCGGCTCATGACCGTGCCGATGGGCACTTGCAGCACCTCGGCGACTTCGCGGTAGGACAAGCCTTCGACATAGGCGAGAAACACCGTTTCGCGCTGGGCCTCGGGCAACGCATCGACGCGGCGGATGACCTGTGCCGCCAGCACGTGGGTCTGGGCCACGGATTCACCATCGAACGACAAGGCCTGATCGGCGTCTACCTGACCCTGACCCTGGCGCACCCGTCGGGCGCGGACTTCATTGAGCCAGATCGAATGCAGAATGCTCAGCAGCCACCGGTCCATGCGCGTTCCCGGCACGTATTGCCCGGCCCGTTCCAGCGCCCGCACGCAGGTGGCTTGCACCAGGTCATCGGCGACATGCCGTTGCCGGGACAACAGCAGGCCGTAACGCCATAAACGCGCCAGATGCTGGTTCAGTTCCGTTCGTATTGCCTGATCGCTGGCGATGGCGACCTCCGTCCGCTCGGGTTGTCAGGTTTTCGATGAGCCGTTGATGGCTTCGGCCAGGTCCTGATACTCCTCGCATTGAGTGCTGCCACAGATGGATTCGATCTGTCGCAGTTGCTCCTGGGCAAGATCCAGCCGGCCTTTGACCACATAGGCCTCACCGAGATACTCGCGGACCTGCGCGTACTGCGGGTCGAGTTTCACCGATTGCAGGTAATAGCCGATGCCTTCGTCGGTACGTCCCAGTTTACGCGTGGCGTAGCCGCGATAGTTCAACGCTTTTGCCGTGTTTGGCTGTTTCAGCGTGTCGAGCAGGGCCAGGGCTTCTTCATAACGCCCGTCCTTGGCCAGTCGATAGGCATAGTTGGTGCGGTCTTCGTCCGGTACCAGGCTGCTGGTCTGCCGCACGCAACGCTGGGATTTGCTATCGAACACCTGGCCTTTGGGGCAGTTGGGCCTGATGGGTGCGTCGTCGTCGCCGCCACCGCCGTTGGCCAGGGCGAGGGAGCCGGACAACCCAATGGCCAGCAACAGAGGGGGCATCAGAACAGCAAAGCGAATATTCATGGGCATTGCTCCACAGGTTCACGGGGTTCGGATCAGATCGCGCCTGGCCAGGCGCAGTGCAAGGTTGATGTGATGAGAACACCGCAGCATGAACAATTATTCGTTGTGGGAGCCTTTCCTCTTCAACGCACGGGGTTGGTCTTGTTCAGCCAGGCGAGCAGGGCCTGGTGGAATTGTGCCGGTTCTTCCATCTGTGGCGCGTGGCCCATGCCAGGGAACTCGACCAGCGTGGACCGGGGAATCATCTTGGCCACTTGTTTGCCGAGGACGTCGTAGTGCCCGATCTTCGCCTTGACTTCGGGCGGGGCGATGTCACTGCCGATGGCGGTGGTGTCGGACGTACCGATCAACAGCAGGGTCGGCATCTTCAGATTGTGGAATTCGTAGTACACCGGTTGGGTGAAGATCATGTCGTAGATCAGCGCCGAGTTCCACGCGACTTGGGTATGCCCCGGGCCTTTGTTCAGGCCGGCGAGCATGTCGACCCAGCGATCGAATTCCGGCTTCCAGCGGCCGCCGTAATAGGTGGTGCGTTCGTAGTTGCGGATACCCTCGGCGCTGAGCTTGAGTTCGCGCTCGTACCATTGATCCACCGTGCGATAGGGCACGCCGAGGGCTTTCCAGTCTTCCAGGCCGATGGGGTTGACCAGCGCCAGTTGCTCGACCTGTTCGGGGTATTGCAAGGCATAGCGAGTGGCGAGCATGCCGCCGGTGGAATGCCCCAGCAGGGTGGCTTGCTGGATGCCCAGGGCCTTGAGCAATTGCTGGGTGTTCATCGCCAGTTGCTGGAAGCTGTACTGATAGTGCGCCGGTTTGCTGGAGGTGCAGAAGCCGATCTGGTCCGGGGCGATGACCCGGTAGCCAGCGTCGCTGAGGGCTTTGATCGAACTGCCCCAGGTGGCGCCGCAGAAATTCTTGCCGTGCATCAGCACCACGCTGCGACCATTGGGCTTGCCGTGGGCGGCGACATCCATGTAACCCATTTGCAGGGATTGGCCCTGGGATTCAAAGGCGAAGTGCTTGAGGGTGTAGGGGTAGTCGAAACCTTGCAACTCGGGACCGTATCCCGGTCCTTCGGCGTGGGCGATGACGGGCAGGGCGGCGGTCAGTAAAAGGCTGGGCAACCAGCAGGAGAAGGGGCGTGACATGAAAGGGCTCCATGGTAAATCCGCCGATGCTGGATCGATTCGATTAGGGCGGCATTAAACACAGGCAACCGCCGCCCTTGATGGTTCAACCCATCCAGCCCAAAGTCGCCATGGCCAGCACGCCGTAACGGGCACCCTTGGCCAGGGTGACGATCAGCAGGAAACGCCCCAGCGGCTCGCGCATGACCCCGGCGACCAGCGTCAGCGGATCGCCGATCACCGGCAGCCAACTGAGCAGCAATGACCAATGGCCATAGCGTTGGTAATGAAGCCGGGCTTTCTCCAGGTGCCGGGGGCTCACCGGAAACCAGCGTCGGTCACGGAACCGCTCGATCCCGCGCCCCAGCCACCAGTTAAGCAGCGAGCCCAGAACGTTGCCGAACGTTGCCACCGCCAGCAGTGCCCAGGGCCAGTACCGATCGCTGAGCAGCAGGCCGACCAGCACCGCTTCGGATTGCAACGGTAGCAGCGTGGCGGCACCGAATGCCGCGAAAAACAGCCCGAGGTACGCGCCCGACATCAATGGGCGGGGTAGTCCGCAACCACCACGTCAGTGCCGTCTTTTTTCAGGCCGATGACCTGATAGGCATCGCTCATGCCGTCCATTTCCATGCCGGGCGAGCCCATGGGCATGCCGGGGGCCGCGACCCCCAGCAGATCGTCGCGCTTGCTCAAGGCCAGGACCTGGTCGGCCGGGACATGACCTTCAACGAATTTGCCGTTGATCAACGCGGTGTGGCACGACGCCAGGCGCGGCGGCACGCCGTGCTGTTGCTTGAACTCGCTCATATTGGTTTCGACGTGGTCTTCGACCTTGAAGCCATTGGCCTCCAGGTGGGTGATCCATTTTTTGCAGCAACCACAATTGGCGTCGCGGTGAACCTCGATTGGAATGAGGTCGGCGGCCTGGGCCAGTGAAGACATCAACAGGGCGCTCAGGGCGATCAGGCGCAGAGGGTTTCGCATGGGATTCGTCTCGGGTAACGGGCAAAAAAACGCATTCTGACCATTTTATCCGGTCAGGCATTCAAGGAGTGTTTCCAATTACTACAAAGATCTGCCGTTCGATGATGGTAGGTCAATGCTGTCAGGCAGATGAGGGGCACATTACAAAATTGTCAGATTGAGATTCGAGGGTAAGTATCGGTGCTGATGAAATCCAACTAGCCGATATGTAAGAAAAGTCTGAAAGAACATTCGTCAGGGCGATAAGTTTAAATAAACAAGAAGTTTTACAGTATGTATCTTAATTGTATGAGAATTGTTAAGTCTCTGAATTAAAGTTTGGTTGCCTCAGTGCTTCGGCCGATACTTCTGGCCACCCAACTTGGTCAAACAAGGAGTTTTCAATGACTATCGGATATACCGGCAACTGGACCGCGAAAGCGGGTCTATTGGTTCGAGATGCCGCCAGCAGATCAAAGCCTGTTCCCCAGAGCGTCAAGGTCAGGCAGATACTTGACCTGGTGGGCAACAATCCGGTTGAGCTGGATACAGTCAAGATGGACAAGATGAAATTGCGCAAACAGATGAAGGGTTTTGACCCCACTGATATTTCTGTCAAGTCCATGGGTGCTCTCAGTGTCATGCTGAAAGAGCGTGGCCTGATCAGCGATGTAACAGCGGTCACACTGAGCAATGCCGGTGACAAGTTCGACCGGTTTGGCATCAAGGATCCTGACGCCAAGTTCAATGCGCTGGAATATTTCGCCACGCAACTGGAGAACATTCAGAACAATAATCTGAAGGGTAACAAGTACGCCAACTACCTGGTTCCCGAGTTCAAAAAAGCGATCTATGTGCTGCAAAACCTGGAAACCTACGGCAAGAACAACGGCCCCATGGTGAGGCCAGGCAGAGTTCTCTCGGACGAGGCCTGACGCSRTGTTGCCCGGCCCGCCCGGTTCATCGAACGGGCCGGCAACCCTTAGCGGTCGAGCAGTTTCATGACTTCTTCCGGATAACGCAGGCCTGCGGTGGCATTGGCCGCAAAGATCGCTTCCAGCGCGTGCAGTTCTTCGCCACTCAGCGTCACCTCCAGTGCGGCCACGTTTTCTTCCAGGTATTTACGTTGCTTGGTGCCCGGAATCGGAATCAGGCAGTCACCCTGGGCCANTGGCATTGGCCGCAAAGATCGCTTCCAGCGCGTGCAGTTCTTCGCCACTCAGCGTCACCTCCAGTGCGGCCACGTTTTCTTCCAGGTATTTACGTTGCTTGGTGCCCGGAATCGGAATCAGGTAGTCACCCTGGGCCAGCACCCACGCCAGCGCCAGTTGGCCCGCCGTCACGCCTTTTTCTGCCGCCAGCGCTTGTACCTGTTGCACCAGCAGCAGGTTTTTCGCGAAGTTTTCGCCCTGGAAGCGCGGGCTGAAACGACGATATCATCACAGCAAGTCCTCGGGGNCCCGCCGTCACGCCTTTTTCTGCCGCCAGCGCTTGTACCTGTTGCACCAGCAGCAGGTTTTTCGCGAAGTTTTCGCCCTGGAAGCGCGGGCTGAAACGACGATAATCGTCGGCCGCGAAATCATCCGGGCTTTTCAATGCGCCGGTCAGAAACCCTCGGCCCAACGGGCTATAGGGCACAAAGGCGACGCCCAGGCGCTGGCAGGTTGCCAGGCAAGCGTTTTCTTCCTGATCACGGCTCCACAACGAATACTCACTTTGCAACGCACTGATCGGGTGAACCTTGTGCGCTCGTTCCAGGGTCGCCGCCGAGGCCTCGCTCAATCCCAGGTAACGCACCTTGCCGGCACTGACCAGTTCGGCCATGGCACCGACGGTTTCTTCGATGGCCACCTGCGGGTCGATTCGGTGTTGGTAATACAGGTCGAGGGTGTCCACGCCCAGGCGCTTCAAGCTGCCATCGATGGACTGGCGAATGTATTCCGGCCGGCCGTTGACGCCCCGGGCAGTGGGGTTGGCCGGGTCGCGGACGATCCCGAACTTGCTGGCCAGGAACACCTGGTCACGCTTGCCGGCGATGGCCTTGCCGATCAGTTCTTCATTGGTGTGCGGACCGTACATGTCGGCGGTATCGAGCAGGTTGACCCCCAGTTCCAGCGCGCGATGCAAGGTGGCCGTTGCTTCGCGGGTGTCCGTGCCGGTGGTGTAGAAGTCGGTCATGCCCATGCAGCCCAGGCCGATGGCCGATACCTGCGGACCGTTTTTTCCCAATTGACGTGTGTGCATGAAATCAGCTCCCTGTGAAGTGAATCGCTATTGTTCGCCTCGACAGAAACAAGATAAACCGGCTAAAACGGCTATCACTATTCGTAAAATCTAAATAATCAGCCGGTGGAGCCAGCAATGGACCGTTTCAACGCCATGCGCGTTTTTACCCGGATCGTCGAGTTGGGCGGCTTTGCCAAGGCCGCCGACAGCCTGCAATTGCCCCGGGCCTCGGTCACCATCCTGATCAAACAACTGGAGGCGCATCTTGGGGTGCAACTGCTGCAACGCACCACGCGGCAGATCAGCCTGACGCTCGATGGCGCGGCCTATTACCCGCGTTGCGTGCGCTTGCTGGCAGACCTGGAAGAGACCGAAGCGGTGTTCAGTGCCGCACGCCACAATCCCAAGGGCTTGTTACGGGTGGATATGCCGGCGGGCGTGGGGCGCCTGATTGTGATTCCGGCACTGCCGCAGTTCACCGCCCGCTATCCGTTGATCGAGCTGGAAATCGGCCTGAATGACCGCCCGGTGGACCTGATACGCGAAGGTGTCGATTGTGTGCTGCGCGGTGGTTCGCCGCTGGACGACTCGCTGGTGGCGCGGCCCCTGGTGGTCTTGGATCAGGTAACCTGTGCCAGCCCCGACTATCTGCAGCGGCACGCAGCGCCCCATACGCTGGATGACCTGCGCGGCCACCGGATGGTCGAGTACGTCTCCAGTAACAGTGGCAAACGCTATGGACTGGAGTTTGTCGTGGATGGCCAGGTGCGGTCGGTCGACCTGCCCAAGCAGGTGGCGGTCAATAGTGCCGATGGCTATCTGGCTGCGTGCGAGGCCGGATATGGCCTGGTGCAGACGCCGTACTATCACGTGGCGCGGCAACTGCAGGAGGGGCGTTTGTGTGAAGTACTGAGGGAAGTGCCGCCACCGGGCATGCCGATGACGGCGCTTTATCCGCCGCACCGCCAGTTGTCCCGGCGGGTGCGTGTGTTTGTCGATTGGCTGGTGGAACTGTGTGCCCAGCCGGGCAATGACTTTTACCGCAAGGATTCAGGGCATTGAGTAGTGGTTAACGAAGCTGGTAGTAACCTGGTCCGCCATAGTGGTCGTGGTGCCGGCCCCCGTGGGGGAAAACAATGCAACCGCTCAGGGTCAGGATGGCAAGCAGGGGAATCAGCAGTGTGATTCGACGCAACATTTGAAAGCCCTCATGGTTATCGCCGCAATGAAGCTAAAACTCTTCATCGGCTGTAACATGGGACCCCGCTTGTAGCGACTTATCCCCGAAATCGGGTAAGCGCTTGGCATGCATGTCGATACAAACCGGATACAATTTCAGATTCAGGAACCCGCAATGACTCAGTCGCAACGTTTGAAATACTCGATTCTGATCTCCCTGGTGGTACTGGGGATCATGTTTGGCCTTTCCTGGTTGCAGAATACCGGCGTCATCAGCGAAAAACTGTTCCAGTACATCGCCATTGGCGTGGCGGTGGTCGTGGTGGTCATCAATGGCGTGATGCGCCGCAAGGTCAAGCCCTGATCAGTCGGTCATCGGTTGCGCAAAATGGCGGCAGCCTGGGGATGCAGGCTGTAGCTTTTGTCGGGGTTGAGGACAATCACGCCTTCGCTGCACAAGCGCTTTAGCACTTCACGCACGCTGAGAAAGGACAGGGGAATATCCAGGTCCAGCAATTGGCTGTGCACGCCGCGCACGCCAAGGCTGCGGTCGTTTTCGGCGGCCGTCAGCAGGGCGTCGATGACTTTCAGGCGGATCAGGCTGGTTCGAAGGCCAAAGCTTTTGAGCAGGATCCGGATCCGCTCGTTGCCGTGACGATCGGTACGCGGCTCGAATACGCCGACTCCCATGGAAGTACCCTTTGGCGCGTTGCTACCGTCCGTTGGCAGTTGCGAGTTGTACATTGCAAAACTCCTTTCAGAGCCTGATCAAGAAAAAAATGGGCGCTCTTACAGGACTAGACGTATGAGCAGCCCGAATCATGAAGGTTCGAATGTAGAAATTTTGTCGCCATCGCGTGATCAACCTGTCAGACCATGGGTCGTTGCACAGTAAATCCCTAAATTTTTGTGGTGAGCTTCGTCCCTACAGGGAGGCACGGCGTGCGTGGATATGCGCAACCGTGGCCATCGTTTTTTCGATCAGGAGCGAGCGTGATTATTTCCAGCCAGTTAACCAGGTTGAGCCTGGCGGGTGTGGCTCTGGGGTTGAGCCTGGGGTTGAGCCTTGCGGCAAGCGCGAGCGCTACGCCCGCGCAAACGAGCGCGGATATCCGCCGAACCGGTTTCGGCGTGCCACACATCCGCGCCGACAACGAGCGCGGGCTCGGCTACGGCATCGGCTATGCCTACGCCCAGGACAACCTGTGCCTGCTGGCCAACGAAATCACGACCGTCAACGGCGAACGTTCGCGGTACTTCGGGCCGGATCAGTTCACCGTCGAAGAGCGGGAGAACCTGGTCAGCGATGTGTTTTTCACCTGGCTGAACACTCCGCAAGCCGTCGCCGGTTTCTGGCAGGCCCAAACCCCCGAAGTGCGTGAACTGGTCGAAGGCTATGTGGCGGGGTACAACCGCTCCTTGAGCGAGCGTCGGGCCCAGGGTTTACCGCTGCAGTGTCAGGGCGATTGGGTGCGCGAGATCACCCCCTCGGATCTGGTCAAGCTGACCCGGCGCCTGTTGGTCGAAGGTGGCGTCGGCCAGTTTGCCGAAGCCCTGGCCGGTGCCACGCCACCCAACGCAGTGGCCCAGGCGTCGAGTGCACAGGTAGCGTTCCAGGTGGCCGCCACGCGGATGCAGCGCTTCGCTCTGGACCGGGGCAGCAATGCCGTCGCGGTTGGCAGCGAGCGCTCCTTCAACGGACGCGGCATGTTGCTGGCCAATCCGCACTTTCCGTGGGTGGGCGGCATGCGCTTTTATCAGATGCACCTGACCATACCCGGCAAACTGGACGTGATGGGCGCGGCGTTACCCGGTCTGCCGGTGATCAACATCGGTTTCAATCAACATCTGGCCTGGACCCACACCGTGGATTCTTCCCGGCATTTCACGCTGTATCGCCTGCAACTGGACCCCAAGGATTCGACCCGTTACCTGCTCGACGGCCAGTCCTTGCCGATGGACAAGCAGACCGTGACCGTCAACATCAGGCAGGCGGATGGGCAGGTCCGGGCGATTCCCCACGAGGTCTACAGCTCGAAATTCGGTCCGGTGGTGCAATGGCCGGGAAAACTGGATTGGGACCACCAGTACGCCTACAGCCTGCGTGACGCCAATCTGGACAACGACCGCGTTCTGCAGCAGTGGTACGCAATGAATCGCGCTGAAAGCCTCGAGGATTTCCAGGCCTCGGTGCACAAGATCCAGGGCATTCCGTGGGTCAACACCCTGGCGGCGGACGATCAGGGGCAGACGCTGTACATGAATCTGTCGGTGGTGCCTAACGTCAGCCTCGACAAGCTGGCGCAGTGCAGCGATCCGCGCGTTGGCTTGCAGATGATCATTCTCGACGGCTCCAACAGCGCCTGTGCCTGGGACATCGACCCGCAGGCGCCACAGCAGGGCATCTATGCAGCGGACAAGTTACCGCAATTGCTGCGCAAGGATTTTGTCCAGCACTCCAACGACTCGGCATGGCTGGCCAACCCGGCGCAACCGCTGACCGGCTATTCGCCGTTGATCAGCCAGGACAGCCAGCCATTGGGGCTGCGTTCACGCTTTGCCCTCGATCGTTTGAGCGCGCTGGCCAAGGCCGGCAAGGTCGGGGCAGCGGACTTGCAACGCATGGTCATGGACGATCAGGTTTATCAGGCGGATCAGGTGATGGCGGACCTGCTGCAATTCTGCGTGGCGGATCTCGGTGCCGATGCCAAAACCCTCGCGCCACTGTGCGCCAGCCTCAAGGCCTGGGACCGCAAGGCCAACCTGGGCAGCGGCCTGGGCTTTGTGCACTTCCAGAATGTCATGGAGGCTTTGGAACCAGTGCCGGACCTATGGCGCGTGGCATTCGATCCGCAGGATCCACAACATACCCCGCGCGGCTTGGCGGTTGAACGGCCACCAGTTGCACAGGCACTGCGCGACGCGATGCGGGCATCTGTCGATCAGGTCAAGGCGGCAGGCCTGAAACCCGACAGCCGTTGGGGCGATATCCAGGTGGTCAGCAGCGGCGGGCAACAGACGCCAATCCACGGCGGACCGGGTGCACTGGGGGTCTACAACGCCATCCAGAGCGTGCCGCGCAGCGATGGCAAGCGCGAGGTGGTCAGCGGTACGAGTTACCTGCAGGTGGTGACCTTCGACGAAAACGGACCGCAGGCCAAAGGGCTGCTGGCGTTCTCGTTGTCCAGCGACCCGGCGTCGAAATATTCACGGGACCAGACGCAGGCCTTTTCGAGAAAGCAATGGAGCGTGCTGCCTTTCACCGAGCAACAGATCCTGTCCGATCCGGACTATCAGGTGCAGACGATCCGTCGGCAGGATGCCAAGGTGGCCGCGCAGTAAGGAACAGAAGTTCTGCATGAACACTGAAGGCCGCACCCCGCAAGGGGTGGCGGCCTTTTCAGCTTTTCGGAGAGGTTTGCGGAATCGCGTTGACCACCAGATTGCCGTTCTGATTGCGGGTCAGGTAGACCGGCAGGACCCGCGGCAAGGATTTCACCAGGCCGTTGATCTCGTTGATGTTGTAGATGCCGCCGATATGGATCGAGCCGGTGCTGTTGTCGGCCACCATCAGCGGTTTGTCGAGGTAGCGATTGATCAAGGGCAGCGCATCGCTCAGGGACAGATCGTCGAGCACCAGTTTGCCCTGGCGCCAGGCCAGCGAGCTGTCATTGTCATAGGTCTGGCTGATGCGGGGGGTGAAGTCGCCGTGGCGATAACTGGCCTGCATCGCCGGGCTGAGGTGCAAACCGTCGCCATTCAGGTTGGCGTTGCTGCTGACCAGTACCGAACCCTCGATCAGGTTGACCTTGACCTGGTCTTCATACATCCAGACGTTGAATTGGGTGCCGGTCACGCGAATCCGGCCTTCGGCGGCCTTGACCACGAAGGGGTGACGGGTGTCATGGCTGACCCTGAAGAAGGCTTCGCCTTTTTCCAGCGTGACTTGCCGCTGATCCTTGTAGTTGCTGTACGTCAGCTCGCTGCCCAGGTTCAGTTCCACCTGGCTGCCGTCTTTCAAGGTGACCGTTCGAACATTGTCGGTCGCTTCGAAATGCTGGTACGCGTTTGGCACCCAGCCCAGATGCCAGCCGCCATAACCGGCCACCGGCAACGCCAGGGCGCAGACCGCCGCTGCGATCGCCAGGCGGCGCCACGGATTTTCCGCTTTGGGGCGAACCAGCGGCACGACGGGCTCGGGACGGGGCAGGTCGCCAGCGACATCCCAGATCTCCAGCATCGCTTCGTACTCGATGGCATGGAGCGGATGCGCGTTGCGCCATTGCTCGAACGCCTGGCGCTCTTGCTCGGTGCAGTCATTGGCGTGCAGACGCATGCACCAATGCGCAGCGGCATCGGTGATGGCGTCGTATTCGGCTTCCGAGATCGTGTGGTCGGTCATTGGCCCTTCCTGGTTTCCTGCATTCTAACCTTGGGGGGGAGTCTGCGAGAACATCAGTCATGGCATTTAACTATCAATGTGTGGTTTTTTTTCAACGCTTCGCCTCTGGAACATCTGCTCTCGGGTAGCAGTATCCATGGGATGCGTAAAAAAAAGATCAAATCAAACACCGCGATAGCGCACAGATCCGGGGATCTGCGCGTTATTTCGCCAGGATCAGGGTGTAGGGGGCGTAGCGACCGGTACCGGGTCCAGTTGCCGGCCCATTTCGCAGATCAAAAACGCGACCGAGTCGGCATTGTGCAAAATGACATCGGTTCGGAACTTCGAGTCCCGCACGTTAAAAAAAGCTTCCCGTGCCTTAGCCATGGTCTCGCTGCCCGTCAGTTGCAGAATTTTCTTGCCGATGTGGGAAGTGCTCGGTATGGAGTCCAGGTTGACCCATAATTGCCGCCCACTGTTCCAGCGTGCGAACAGTTCGTCCTTTGGCGTTTTCATCGACAAGGCTTCTCGCTGGAAGTCCACTTGAGACTGTTTCTTTGCTGCGCCATAGCCGGTGACCGACGCGACCAGATCGCTGAACGGTAGCCTGGCCTCAAGGTAGGCGATGTCCACGGCCCCTGAAAACAAATGAGCGAACTCGTGTATCAGGGTCGCGGCCTGACTGTGGCCGTCGACATCGAAGGGCTGAGTCAGGCTGGATTTGTACCAGTCCAGTTGTTGATCGAAGAAGTTTTCCGTGAAATGCACATTGCGCTGTTGATCCTTGTCCACGACAAACGCGACAAGGTTGTCCTCCGGGTCCCGGCTTGAACCCACGATAAAACGTTGCGAGTTCATCCAGTCTTCATCGGGATCGACCAGCGCGTTGCAAATGGGAACGACGGCCTGCCTGATTTTGTCGAGCAGTGCTTTGTCGATCAGGTCAACATCAAAGAACTGTTTGAGGAAGGTATCGAGCCGTGTGCCCGGGACGAGTTCCCTGAGTTGCACCAGGTTGTGCAGGCTGTTGAACGCGTAATAGCGAGCCATGTCGATGGCCTGCACGATCATGCGGGCTTTTTCGGGATGTCTTGCGCGGATTTCCTCCATTCCCCGGGCCTCGATGTTCAGCACCTCCCTGGCAACATAGGCGTTGACATACTGATTGCGCATTTTCGAGACGGCTTTGCCGAAGTGAACGGTGTGGGCATCCGGGTCGATGACCAGTTGCTTGCCGGGTGTAGCCAGCAACACCGGGCCTTCTTGCTCGCCTTTGACCATTCGCCAGACCGCTCCGGTCTTGTTCACGCCGTACACTTTGCCGGCAATGGCGGCGAAGGTTTTCTTGCTGCCCGCTTCCAGATAGGTGCCGTCGGTGCTGCTTTTCGTCAGGTCCTTGAGTTCGGTGGTGGTTTCGAACCGTCGCAGCCGGGTACGCAGTTGCGCTGTCGACCGGACTTGCGACCAGGGTTGCGCGATCACGGCGGGGACGGCCGGTTGAGCAGCGGCTTCGCTGGTTGCCTGGGCGCTTTCGGCCCACCCTTCAAGCGACAAGCGGCCCAATGACACGATTTGTGCCGCGCCGGCAATAAACTCGCGCAAGGCGGTCGTCCAGTGATGGTCCTGTAGGGCTTCGGCTGAGTTTTTGGCGTCCTTGTAGGCCCTCCAAAGAAACTGCACATACGCGAGTTTGCCCGGCAGCAGGCCTGAAATGCGCTCTATGCCGGAGCTGAACAGATGTTTGACAGCCTCCCAGTCAGACTGAGCGGTTGCGTTTGCCTGGCTGCCGAGCATCTTCTCCAGCAGCCTGGTGTTGTCATGGAACAAGTGGGTCAGCAGGTTGCCATTGATGGGGCTGGACGCCAGGGTGATTTCGCTCGACTGGCCAACGGTGGATTTGAGCAGGTTGCGAAACACTGTTTGCTGACTGGTCGGCAGGCGACGAAGCAGCATCTCCTGCAATGGCCCCGGTGTGTTGAGCGCCGCGACAACGCTGGCCTCATTGTCGAACTCAACGAACGGTGAGCCACTGGGGTGGTAAGGGGCATAGAGGATTTGCGGGCCTGCCTTGCCTTCGCCGGGACCGATCAGGTACAGGCCCAGTGCCTTGACGGCGGCGGCACCGGTTGTCTTGATCAGTTCCAGTGGTCGGGCAATGGCGTGCGCACCTTCTACGGTAGCCCGGGCGATGGCGTCCGGCATGTCGAATACTTGTCGAAGCAAATCGAAAGCGCTGTCGGACAGCCGTTGCTGCAGTTTCAGTTCGTGTGCGTGTTGCAGCAATTGCCAGGGCAGTTGCTTGACGAAGCGCAGGATCCGTTGTTCCACGTCCGCCGCATTGTTCGACAAGTTGTCGGTGACATGTTTGGCGTAGTTCTGCGCAATTTTCAGTAATAGCAGCAACTGGCGAACAGCCGCCTGGTCCAGCCCCGCGGGCAGGGTTTGCGTGGTTGCCGACCCGACCTTGAACCCGGTGCCTTGCGTAATGTTGACGTGGTGCAAGGCGAACTCGGTGAGGCTCCGGGCAGGGCCGACCAACGCCAGGTCCGGGGTGATTTGAATTTTGTCGGGGTCCAGGGTTGTTGCCGGGAAGCGGTCGGCGAGCAACGATTTCAGTGTTTCATGCACATACGACTTGAGGGGTTTGATCCCGTGCAAATAGTCTTTGTCCTCAACAACGCTGTTGCGGTATTGCTCCAGCAGTTCAAGGTGCAGTCGCAGGTCTTGCAGCGGAGCCATTCCCAGCCAGGCGGGCAGGGATTGCTGCTGGCCGATCGCCAGGGCAATCGACCTGGCTCGTTGCAGGTTGGTGTCAAGCACCGTTGTGGTCAGGTCTTTAAGGGCTTTTTTGCGCTTTGTGTCGCTCAGCTTGAAAATGCGTACGTGTTCGCAGCGAGCCAGAAAGTGCTCGATGGATGATTGCGCGACCCGTTCCAATACAGACCCTTCGATCAGCCGCAACGGTCCCAGTGAGTAGCGTTGGTGAAGGAAGCGTTGGGCCGGGGTCAGGTTTTCCAGCAGCGCCAGGCGTTGTTGCGGTTCGAGCAGGCGTCTGTTCAGCTCCAGCCTTGCGCGACTGATGTTGTCAAAGACTTCCAGGCCCTCGGCGGGTGTCCAAAGGATTGTCCGGCCGGAATGCGAGGGGTCGAGTCCGCCACGCTCGGTCAAAAGCAGACAATGGGCCAGGGGCAGGACATCGCGCTGACCGGAGCACTCCAGTGTCAATGAGTAGGCATCGGGTCGGAAGCCGTTGAGGGCCGGACGGTTCTGCCGGTCGGCCCGGTCCGGATTGAATACCGTTTCGACAATGGCCCGATCCGCATCCCGCAGTGTCGCGCCGAGCACTCGCATATTGGCCTCGCCACGCAGGCCAACGGATAGTGCATGGGCCAGGCGGGGTTTCATGTTTTCCAGATAGACCCGTTGCAGGGCCAGAGCAGCGACCGGTTGTGCTGCGAAATCCGTCTTGAACGGTGTCTCGATGTCGTTGAAGGACTTGGCGAAAGTGGCCGCCGTGTGGGCCAGCACCGTGGAGGGATGCTGATCACCGGATAGCACGGGCCGCGTGCTCCAGCGCCCGTCGGTAGCCAGCGTCAGCAGGCGCTCGTTGATCATCGAGCGGATATCCAGCGCTTTGTCGAACAGGGCGTGGATGTCCACGGTGCCGTCACTGTGACGGAACACCTGCAGGGCATATTGCATGTTCTGCCGTTGCTTGCCGATGATCCCGTCGAAGAGCTTGGGGAAGATCTCGCCGGAAATTGCTTCCCCGGTCACATTCGGCTGGTCAAAGCCAATGAAACGCTGACGCTCGTCCAGGCTCAGCAGGCCATAGAGTTCATCCTCGTGACCGGCAGCGCTGAACTTGCTGCGCACCGTATCGCACAAGTCCTTATAGTCCTTGAGTACCTGCAGGCCTGCGGTGGGCGTGTAGAGAAACGCATTGCCGGTGCTGACCATCAGTGAGCCGGCCAGCTCCACATAATTGGCCTTGTACTCCCACAGGCGAACGGTTTCGACCGTCATTGCCTGGTTCGTCCGGCTGGCCGTAGAGATCAACGCGTGCAAATCCTGGCTTTGCTCCGGGGTGATGATCTCGGCTTCGCGCTTGAGCAGCAGTTGCACTCGCGCCTGATCGGCGATGGCCTGGCCGAAGAACTCTCGACGGGATGCGCCGTCGGCGCTCGGTGCAGCCCAGAAGCCTTCGAGCTGCCCGACCAGCAGGCTGATCAGTTGGCGCGAGATTGTCGTGACTGCGGCTTCCCACAGTGGCTGGTCGGCGTTTGCCGGGGACTTTTCCGGATGCAAAAATTCGTGGGACTGTCCGGCCGGCCAAAGCTGATGGCGATAATGCAGGAGGACGGCCTCACTCAAGGAAAGGGAGTTGACCCAGCGTCGCGCCGGATGGCTTTCGTCAGCATTCTCTGGCGTTGTTGCCTGGTAGAAGTTCACTTGGGTCTGGCTCTGATCCAGACCGGGAAAGGACGCCGCCAGCTTCTGATTCAGCAATGTGTCGAGCAGCGAGGTCAGGGACGGCAGCACTTTCAATTCGTCGAGCAGGGCCTGGTCGTTGAGTTGCTGATGGGTGGAGAGGGTCTTGCGCTGGTCTTCGAACACGTCGCCGTCGATGGGTTGAAAGTCCAACACGATTTCGCCGGCGTCCACCACGGCCTTGCGTTGAGACACCGCCATGAAGGCCAGCAGGTCGTCGTCTTCACTGGCGGCCTTGAGTTGCGTCACCAGATGGTCGGTCAGGGCCGTACGGTTGGCGAACTTTTTTATCCCGGCGTACGGGGTGTAGAGAATCAGGCCATTGTCATCGGGTGTCGCGGTCAACACAAAGCTGCCGGCCAGCACCACGGGCTCCAGCCCCGGGATTTTCAGCAGCACGTTCTTCACCAGCATGGGCGGCGTCTGCTTATCGCGCAGTGCCTGGGTGGAGAGTTCGATATGGCTGAACCATTCGAAGTCCTTTTGCCTCAGTCCATGGGTTTTGCCAAGTTCTTTCCAGCGTCCGCGCAATGTCAGCGCCTCGGGGAAAAACAGCGGAGTTACGGGTGTAGACATCGTCGAGTCTCGTTCAAGGTGCCACTCACAGGCGCCTGTGGATTGAGCTTCGACACTAAAAGCCGGTGCGCTGGCACGGGTGGTAAATAGATAACGCACGGGGCCTGGGCATTCGTGAGAGGGATATCTCTGATCGACCCAGAGCGAAAGGTTGACAGGTCGCTCGCCGCGCGTTGTTAATCGGCGGGTCTTTGTACGCTGTTGTTCCCTCCAATAATCAGTCTGGAGCTTCAGATGTCTGCGCCACACGATCACGCCTCTACCGCTGTCCCGTCCCACCTTTCATTCGATGCGCTGAGCGCTTTGCTGGAGAAGATTTTTTTGCGTCACGGCACCTCGGCCGACGTTGCCCGGGTGCTGGCGCAAAACTGCGCCGGGGCCGAACGCGACGGCGCGCACAGTCACGGGGTATTCCGGATTCCAGGTTATGTTTCGACGCTGCAAAGCGGCTGGGTCAATGGCCAGGCGGTTCCGGTGGTCGAAGATGTGGCCTCAGGTTTTGTGCGGGTCGACGCCAATAACGGTTTTGCGCAACCGGCCCTGGCGGCGGCACGCGAACTACTGGTGCAAAAGGCCCGAAGTGCCGGCATCGCGGCGCTGGCGATCCGTAACTCACACCATTTCGCGGCCTTGTGGCCGGATGTCGAACCCTTCGCGGATGAAGGCCTGGTGGCATTGAGCGTGGTCAACAGCATGACCTGCGTGGTGCCCCACGGTGCCGACCGGCCGTTGTTCGGCACCAACCCGATTGCCTTCGCTGCGCCACGGGCCGATGACTCGCCGATTGTCTTCGACCTGGCCACCAGTGCCATTGCCCATGGCGATGTACAAATTGCCGCCCGCGAGGGTGAACGCTTGCCGGAAGGGATGGGCGTGGACAGCCTCGGCCAGCCGACCACGGACCCGAAGGCGATTCTCGACGGCGGTGCGTTGCTGCCTTTCGGCGGGCACAAGGGCTCGGCGTTGTCGATGATGGTTGAGTTGCTCGCGGCGGCACTGACCGGCGGCAATTTTTCCTTCGAGTTCGACTGGAAGAACCACCCTGGCGCCAAGACACCCTGGACTGGCCAATTGCTTATCGTGATCGATCCGGGCAAAGCGGCGGGGCAGAGTTTTGCCGAGCGCAGCCAGGAACTGGTGCGGCAAATGCACGGGGTCGGCCTGAAGCGTTTGCCGGGGGATCGGCGTCATCATCAGCGCGCGAAGTCGCAGGTCAATGGCATTGAACTGGATGCCCGGACGCTGGCGAATCTTCGGGAATTGGCGGGGGAGTGATCCTTTAGATACGCCGCAACCCCCTGTGGGAGCAAGCCCGCTCCCACAGGGTTCAGTGTTTGCCAGTGTTTATCGACGCCCCAACAACAATCCCACCACCAAACCAAACCCGGCGGAAATCGCCACGGTTTGCCATGGATGCCCGCCGATATAGGTTTCAGTGGCCTCGACCGCGGGCAGGGTGCGCTCGCGCACGCTGCTCACCGAATCCCTGGCCTGCTGGAGTTTCAGGGCGATCTGTCCACGAAGGGTCTCCGCTTCTTCCCCGACCAGCGAGGCGCTGCTTTTCAGCAGTTTTTCCGATTCTTCGATCAGCGTTTGAAGTTCGCTGAAGGCTTGATCCTTGATTTGATCTTCGGCGGCTTGCGCGGCGGTTTTGCGGGCCATTGAAGTACTCCTTGCAGGTAAGTGGACAGTGAACAATGGAGTCTGCCGTCGTCGGAAAAGTTGCAGCTATTTTGCCCGGGGAGGTCATCTTGCTGAAAAACCGGCGCAGGACCTTTCGTCCTACAGTGTAAGATGTCGCCTATTTTACGCAGCAGGAAATTCCCATGAGCTTCAATCTGGCCGACAAACCCCTCGCCGAGCGCGCTGCGCTTGAAGACGAGAAATCCCGTCTGTTCGAACTCTGGCAAAACAACCTGGGCAAGGCCAAGGGTGAGGCCGCGCGGTTGTTCGGCGAACGGGCCAAGCGCAAAGGCAAGTGGGCCGAATGGGTGCGCGCCGAGTTGGATGGCATGTCGCCACCGGAATACGCCAACATGGTGCGCAGTGAAGTCAATCGCCTGATGGCGGCCAACAAATAACATCGGTCGTCAGGCGAAGCTCGCGACGATCGCCTCGCGCACTTTCAATAGCACCGGGTCGAGCTGGGTGCTGGTCCGCCAGCCCAGTTCGATCGGGTAGCGCGGCAAGGCCAGGGGGCAGGGCAGCAGCGCCAGCCCGCAGAGCGTAGCGATGCTTTGGGCGGCATGGGCCGGAATGGTCGCCACCGCCCGGCTGCCTTTGAGCAAATGGGGCAACGCGGCAAAATGCGTGGTCGAGGCGCACACCCGTCGACTGAGCCCCAGCGCCGCCAAACCCTCGTCGGTAATCCCGATAAAACCGCCGGACGACACCAGAATGTGTTCGCGTGCCACAAACTCCTCAAGACCGATGCTCTGCTGACCCTCGACCAGGCTCGACGGGTCCGCCAGGCACAGATAACCACCTTCCCCCAGCACCTGACGGCTGAGCAGCCGCTCGGCAAACCCGCCCGCGCTAATCGCCAGGTCAATGCTGCGCTCCATCAACGCCTGGGCGACGATCTGGCTGTGGGTCTGGCGGAAAATCAGCCGCAGTTTCGGTGCACTACGGGCGATCTCTTCGATCAGCCGCCGGCCGTAGGCAATCTCGAAATCATCCGACATTCCCACGGTGACCGAACGACCTTCGTACTGTTGCGCAGCCGGGTCGACCATCGCCAGGCTCTGCCGGCATTTGTTCAGGGCATCGCTGACCACCGGTTTGAGCTGATTGGCCTTGAGCGAGGGGGCCAGGCCGCGTCCGGTGCGTACGAATAGCTGATCGCCATACAGCTCGCGCAAGCGACGCAAGGCCGCGCTGACGGCCGATTGCGTCACGCCCAGGCGCAAGGCGGCACGGCTGGCGCTGGACTCTTCGTGCAGCGCCTCGAAGACTTTGAGCAGGTTGAGGTCGACGTCGGTGATATTCATTTGGTTCATATCATTCAGCATTGAATCGGTCTTTATTGATGATTGCCTGGCGCCGGAGAATGAGCAACACCTGATGCGAATGGAGTTTCCAAGATGCCCAAATCAATCGTTGCGGCGCTGCAGATCGGCGCCTTGCCCGGCGGCAAGGCTGAAACCCTGGAACAGATCCTGTCCTATGAAAACGCAATCATCGAATCCGGCGCCGGGTTGGTGGTGATGCCGGAAGCGCTGCTGGGCGGTTATCCCAAGGGCGAGGGCTTTGGTACGCAATTGGGCTATCGCCTGCCGCAAGGGCGCGAAGCCTTTGCCCGCTATTTTGCCAATGCCATTGATGTACCCGGCGTGGAAACCGAGGCGCTGGCGGCGCTGTCCGCACGCACCGCAGCCAATCTGGTGATCGGCGTGATCGAGCGCGCCGGCAGCACCTTGTACTGCACCGCGCTGTACTTCGATCCGCAGGCCGGGCTGGTGGCCAAACACCGCAAGCTGATGCCCACCGGCACCGAGCGGCTGATCTGGGGCAAGGGCGATGGCTCGACCTTGCCGGTGATCGACAGCCAGGTCGGGCGCGTGGGGGCGCTGGTGTGTTGGGAAAACATGATGCCGCTGCTGCGCACGGCGATGTACGCCAAGGGTGTGGAGGTGTGGTGCGCGCCCACCGTGGACGAGCGGGATATGTGGCAGGTCAGCATGCGCCACATTGCCCATGAAGGGCGCTGCTTCGTGGTCAGCGCCTGCCAGATCCAGGCATCGCCCCAGGCCTTGGGCCTGGATATCGCCAACTGGCCGGCGGATCGGCCGTTGATTGCCGGTGGCAGTGTAATCGTAGGCCCCATGGGCGACATTCTTGCCGGACCGTTGCGCGACAGTGCCGGGCTACTCACCGCACAGATCGACACCGACGACCTGGTACGCGCCCGCTACGACTACGACGTGGTCGGCCACTACGCCCGGCCGGATGTGTTCGAGCTGACCGTGGACGAGCGGGCCAAACCCGGGGTGCGCTTCACTTCCTGATGACCTGCGGGCTTTGGCCAAAGCAGTCAGACAACTTGATAACTTTGACCATTGCCCGGTAACCCGCGCAGAGCGAGTATTTCCCTGTTGATTACGGTTCCCCCCAACCTAATAAAAAACACAGTGGGATTCTGGCAATGCGCGATTACTTGTCTGCTACTTCTCAGTTCAATTATCAGCACACCGTCGATGCCGCGCTCGCGGGCGATCTGACGGCCCTCAACGCCTGTGTCGAATGCTGTGACCGGCATGCCTTGCCGGGTCGCATCGCGCTGTTCTGGGAAGGACGCGACGGCACCGGTGCGACGTACACCTTCACCGACTTGCAGGACAAGGCCGCGCGTTTCGCCAACTACCTGCTGGCCCAGGGCGTGAAGAAAGGCGACAAGGTCGCCGGCCTGTTGCCGCGCAATATCGAACTGTTGATCACCGTGTTCGCCACCTGGCGCATTGGTGCGGTGTATCAACCGCTGTTTACCGCATTCGGCCCCAAGGCCATCGAGCACCGCCTGGGCTGCTCTGGCGCCAAAGTGGTGGTGACCGATGCAGTGAACCGGCCGAAACTCGCCGAAGTCGCCGATTGCCCGACCATCGTGACCGTCACCGGTGCCAAAGGGCAGGGCCTGGTGCATGGCGATTTCAGTTTCTGGGCCGAACTGGCCAACTACTCCGCCGACTGTGAACCGGTGCTGCTGACCGGCGAAGATCCGTTCCTGCTGATGTTCACCTCGGGCACCACCGGCCCGTCGAAAGCGTTGTCGGTGCCGCTCAAGGCCATCGTTGCATTCCAGAGCTACACCCGCGACGCGGTGGATCTGCGCCCGGAAGACGCCTTCTGGAACGTCGCCGACCCGGGTTGGGCCTACGGCATTTATTTCGGTGTCACGGGGCCGATGTCCATGGGCCATCCGATCACCTTTTACGATGGCCCGTTCACCCTCGAAAGCACCTGCCGGGTCATCAACAAGTACGGGATCAGCAACCTCACGGGCTCGCCGACGGCCTATCGCTTGCTGATTGCCGGCGGCGATGAATTCGCCAAGTCGATCAAGGGCAAGCTGCGTATCGTCAGCAGCGCCGGCGAGCCGCTGAACCCGGAAGTGATCCGCTGGTTCGCCGACAACCTCGACGTGGTCATCCACGACCACTACGGCCAGACCGAACTGGGCATGGTGCTGTGCAACCACCACGGCCTTGAGCACCCGATTCACATGGGCGCCGCCGGTTTTGCCTCGCCGGGCCACCGCATCGTGGTACTGGACGACCAGTACAAGGAGCTGGGTATCGGGCAGCCGGGCATCCTGGCGATCGACCGCAGCCAATCGCCGATGTGCTGGTTCGCCGGCTACGAAGGCGGGCCGACCAAGGCCTTTGTCGGCAACTATTACCTGAGTGGCGACACCGTCGAGTGGAACCCGGACGGCAGCATCAGCTTCGTCGGTCGCAGTGATGACGTGATCACCACCTCCGGCTACCGGGTTGGCCCGTTCGACGTGGAAAGTGCGCTGATCGAACACCCGGCCGTGGTCGAGGCCGCCGTGGTCGGCAAGCCCGATCCGGAGCGCACCGAACTGGTCAAGGCGTTCGTCGTGCTCAGCGCGCAATACCGCGCCGCCCCCGAGCTGGCCGAAGAGCTGCGCCAGCACGTGCGCAAGCGTCTGGCGGCGCACTCGTACCCCCGCGAAATCGAATTTGTCAGCGAATTGCCGAAAACCCCAAGCGGCAAATTGCAGCGCTTTATCTTGCGCAACCAGGAAATCGCCAAGGCTCAAGAGGCTGCGGCGAAGAACCTTCCAGCTTGAATCCAGGGAAACAATGATGCAGATCGAGAACAAGATTTTTATCGTTACCGGTGGCGCTTCCGGCCTCGGTGCAGCGACGGCCGAGGTGCTGGTCGCCGCTGGCGCGAAAGTGATGCTGGTGGACATGAACGCCGAAGCCGTTGCGGCCCAGGCCCAGCGCCTTGGTGCGCAGAGTGTTGTCGCCGACATCAGCAACGAAGCGGCGGCCGAAGCAGCGGTTCAAGCCACGGTCAAAGCCTTCGGTGGCCTCAACGGCCTGGTCAACTGTGCCGGTATCGTGCGCGGGGAGAAGATCCTCGGCAAAAACGGCCCGCATGCGCTGTCCAGTTTCAGCCAGGTGATCAACGTCAACCTGATCGGCAGCTTCAACATGCTGCGCCTTGCGGCAGCGGCGATTGCCGAGACCGAAGCGGATGCCGACGGCGAGCGCGGCGTGATCATCAACACCGCGTCTGCGGCTGCTTACGACGGCCAGATCGGCCAGGCGGCCTACTCGGCGTCCAAGGGTGCGATTGTCAGCCTGACCTTGCCGGCGGCCCGTGAACTGGCGCGTTTCGGCATCCGTGTCATGACGATCGCCCCCGGCATTTTCGAGACGCCGATGATGGCCGGCATGACCCAGGAAGTCCGTGATTCCCTGGCCGCTGGCGTGCCATTCCCGCCGCGCTTGGGCAAACCGGGCGAGTATGCCGGGCTGGTCAAGCATATTATTGAAAACAGCATGCTCAATGGCGAGGTGATCCGTCTCGACGGAGCCTTGCGCATGGCCGCCAAGTAAGGAGGATTTGTCATGACAATGTCCAACGATCCAATTGTTATCGTCAGCGCCGTCCGCACCCCGATGGGCGGTTTCCAGGGCGAGCTGAAAAGCCTGACCGCGCCGCAACTCGGTGCGGCCGCCATCAAGGCCGCCGTCGAACGTGCCGGTGTTGCCAGTGATGCCGTCGACGAGGTGTTGTTCGGTTGCGTACTGCCGGCCGGCCTTGGCCAGGCCCCTGCGCGTCAGGCGGCGCTGGGTGCGGGGCTGGATAAATCGACTCGCTGCACCACCCTGAACAAGATGTGCGGTTCCGGCATGGAAGCGGCGATCCTGGCCCATGACATGCTGGTGGCGGGCAGTGCCGATGTGGTGGTCGCCGGTGGCATGGAAAGCATGTCCAACGCGCCTTACCTGCTGGACCGCGCCCGTGCCGGCTACCGCATGGGCCATGGCCGGGTGCAGGACTCGATGTTCCTCGACGGCCTCGAAGACGCCTACGACAAAGGCCGCCTGATGGGAACTTTCGCCGAAGAGTGCGCCGAAACCAACAGCTTCAGCCGTGAAGCCCAGGACGCCTTCGCCATTGCCTCGACCACCCGCGCGCAGCAGGCGATCAAGGACGGCAGCTTCAAGGATGAAATCGTCCCGCTGACGGTGATGGTCGGCAAAGAGCAGGTGGTGATCAGCAATGACGAGCAGCCGCCAAAAGCCCGGCTGGACAAGATCGCTTCGTTGAAACCGGCGTTCCGCGAAGGCGGTACAGTGACGGCGGCCAACTCCAGTTCGATCTCCGACGGTGCGGCGGCATTGGTGCTGATGCGCCAGTCCCAGGCACAGAAGCAAGGCCTGAAGCCGCTGGCGGTGATTCATGGCCACGCTGCGTTCGCCGACACCCCGGGCCTGTTCCCGGTGGCGCCAATCGGTGCAATCAAGAAATTGATGAAGAAAACCGGCTGGTCGCTCAATGACGTCGATCTGGTGGAAGTCAACGAAGCCTTCGCCGTGGTCGGCATGGCCGCGATGACTCATCTGGAGATCCCCCACGAGAAGCTCAATGTGCACGGCGGCGCTTGCGCCCTCGGTCACCCGATCGGGGCTTCCGGTGCGCGGATTCTGGTGACCCTGCTTTCGGCCCTGCGCCAGAAAGGCCTGAAACGCGGCGTTGCGGCGATTTGTATCGGCGGCGGTGAAGCGACGGCCATGGCCGTGGAATGCCTGTATTAAGACCTGTAGGAGCTGCCGCAGGCTGCGATCTTTTGACCTTGATTTTTTAGCGATTTCAAGACTGCCAAAAATCAAAAGATCGCAGGCTTCGCCAGCTCCTACAGGGGGCAATTTATTTTTAAGGACTTGGCATGATCCCCAATGACGACCAACAACAAATCCGCGACATGGCCCGGGATTTTGCCCAGGAACGGCTCAAACCGTTCGCCGCCGAGTGGGACCGTGAGCATCGCTTTCCCAAGGAAGCCATCGGCGAGATGGCCGGGCTGGGCTTCTTCGGCATGCTGGTGCCGGAGCAGTGGGGCGGATGCGATACCGGTTACCTGGCCTACGCCATGGCGCTGGAAGAAATCGCCGCCGGCGATGGTGCCTGTTCGACCATCATGAGCGTGCACAACTCCGTGGGCTGTGTGCCGATCCTCAACTACGGCACCGATGAGCAGAAAGAACGCTTCCTCAAACCGCTGGCCAGCGGTGCGATGCTCGGCGCTTTCGCCCTGACCGAACCCCAGGCCGGTTCCGACGCCAGCGGCCTGAAAACCCGTGCGCGCCTGGAAGGCGATCACTATGTGCTCAACGGCTGCAAGCAGTTCATCACCTCCGGGCAGAATGCCGGGGTGGTGATCGTGTTTGCGGTGACCGATCCGAGCGCGGGCAAACGCGGCATCAGCGCTTTTATCGTGCCGACCGATTCGCCGGGCTACACCGTTGCGCGGGTCGAAGACAAGCTCGGCCAGCATGCGTCCGACACCTGCCAGATCCTCTTCGAAGACGTGAAGGTGCCGGTGGCCAACCGTTTGGGCGAGGAGGGCGAAGGCTACAGGATTGCCCTGGCCAACCTTGAAGGCGGTCGCGTCGGCATCGCTTCGCAATCGGTGGGCATGGCCCGTGCCGCCTTCGAAGCGGCGCGCGACTACGCCCGTGAGCGCCAGAGCTTCGGCAAGCCGATCATCGAGCACCAGGCCGTGGCCTTTCGCCTGGCGGACATGGCGACCCAGATCGCCGTGGCGCGGCAAATGGTTCACTACGCCGCCGCCCTGCGCGACAGCGGCAAACCGGCCCTGGTCGAAGCGTCGATGGCCAAACTGTTCGCCTCGGAAATGGCCGAGAAGGTATGCTCCTCGGCGCTGCAAACCCTGGGCGGTTACGGTTACCTCAACGATTTCCCGCTGGAGCGGATCTACCGCGACGTGCGGGTCTGCCAGATCTACGAAGGCACCAGCGATATTCAGCGCATGGTCATTTCGCGCAATTTATAAGAAGGAGAGAATCTGTGAACTACGAAACGATTTTGCTGGAAACCCACGGCCGCGTTGGCCTGATCACCCTCAACCGTCCACAGGCGCTGAACGCGTTGAACGCGCAGATCGTCAGCGAACTGAACCAGGCCCTCGATGGCTTCGAGGCGGACTCGAACATCGGCTGCATCGTCCTGACCGGTTCAAAAAAAGCCTTCGCCGCCGGTGCCGACATCAAGGAAATGGCCGAGCTGACCTATCCGCAGATCTACATCGACGACCTGTTCAGCGACAGCGATCGCGTGGCCAACCGCCGCAAGCCGATCATCGCGGCGGTCAACGGTTTTGCTTTGGGCGGCGGCTGTGAGCTGGCATTGATGTGCGACTTCATTCTGGCCGGCGACAACGCCCGGTTCGGTCAGCCGGAAATCAACCTCGGTGTGTTGCCGGGCATGGGCGGCACCCAGCGCCTGACCCGTGCGGTGGGCAAGGCCAAGGCCATGGAAATGTGCCTGAGCGGTCGTCTGATCGATGCCGTGGAAGCGGAGCGTTGCGGGATTGTGGCGCGGATCGTGCCGAGTGATGAGCTGCTGGACGAAGCGCTGAAAGTCGCGGCGCTGATCGCCAAAAAGTCGTTGCCGATTGCGATGATGGTCAAGGAAAGTGTCAACCGTGCCTTTGAAGTGAGCCTGGCCGAAGGCGTGCGCTTTGAGCGCCGGGTGTTCCATGCGGCGTTTGCGACGCAGGATCAGAAGGAAGGGATGGCGGCGTTTATTGCCAAGCGTGAGGCTGAGTTCCAAGGCAAGTAATAGGGTTGCATCAAAAGATCGCAGCCTTCGGCAGCTCCTACAGGTGTATGCAAAACTCTGTAGGAGCTGCCGAAGGCTGCGATCTTTTGCTTTTACACCAGGTAGTTTTTCAGTTCGCGGGCAATCACCATCCGCTGAATCTCGCTCGACCCTTCGTAGATCTGCGTAATCCGCGCATCCCGGTAGTACTTCTCCACCGGATAGTCTTCCAGATAGCCATAGCCGCCATGAATCTGAATGGCGGACGAGCAGACCTTTTCCGCCATTTCCGAGGCAAACAGCTTGGCTTGTGATGCCTCCGACAGGCAGGGTTTGCCGGCCGTGCGCAGGCGTGCGGCGTGCAGGATCAGCAGTCGAGCGGCGTTCAACTGCATGTGCATGTCGGCCAGCAAATTGGCGATGCTCTGGTGCTCGTTGATCGTCTTGCCAAACTGCACACGATCACGGGAATAAGCCAGTGCCGCTTCGAACGCCGCGCGGGCGATGCCCAGCGCCTGGGCGGCGATGCCGATGCGGCCGCCTTCGAGGTTGGACAAGGCGATGGCCAGGCCCTTGCCGCGTTCGCCCAGCAGATTGGCTTCGGGGATGGTGCAGTTGTTCAGGGTCACCGCGCAGGTGTCGGACGCCCGGATGCCCATCTTGTGTTCAGTGCGATCAACGATAAAACCGGCAGTGTCAGTCGGTACCAGGAACGCCGAGATGCCACGTTTGCCCAGGTCCGGATCGGTCACGGCAAACACAATCGCCAGCTTGGCGCGTTTGCCGTTGCTGACGAACTGCTTGGCGCCGTTGATCACCCACTGGCCGTCGCGCAGTTCAGCGCGGGTGCGCAGGTTGTGCGCCTCGGAACCGGCCTGGGGTTCGGTCAGGCAAAAGCAGCCGATGACCTTCCCGCTGGCAAGGTCCGCCAGCCAGGTCTGTTTCTGTTCTTCGCTGCCGTAGTTCATCACCGGCCCGCAGCCCACGGAGTTGTGGATGCTCATGAAGGCGCCGGTAGCACCGTCGCCGGCGGAAATCTCTTCCACCGCCAGTGCGTAGGCCACGTAGTCGACATAGGTGCCACCCCATTCTTCGGGGACCACCATGCCCAGCAGGCCCAGTTCGCCCATCTTCGCCACCAGACCGTCATCGATCCAGCCGGCCTTTTCCCAGGCCTGGGCATGGGGTGCGATTTCGCCGCGGGCAAAATCCCGGGCCATGTCGCGGATCATGACTTGCTCTTCGCTCAATTCGATATCGTGCATGGTTCAGCTCTCGCTCTGGTCAAACTCGCTGAAGAAGCTCGCCACGTGTTCGGCGTCCAGCGCCTGGAGGGTGGGCGGGTTCCAGTGCGGTGTCTTGTCTTTGTCGATCAGCAAGGCGCGCACGCCTTCGATCAGGTCGCCGCGCTCGAACCACTGGCGGTCCAGGTGCAGCTCCAGGGCAAAACATTGTTCCAGCGGCAGCTCGCGTCCGCGACGGAGCATTTCCAGGGTCACGGCCATGGCCAGCGGCGAGCGGGTTTCCAGCAGGTTGGCGGTGGTGACGGCCCACTCATGGCTGTCGGCGACCGTTACCTGACGCAGTTGCTCCACAATACTCGGCACGTCGGCTTGGGCGAAGAAGTGGTCGATGGCCGGGCGCAAAGCCGCCAATGGTGCATCGGGCAGTTGCTGCACGGCGTATCTCGCCAGCAGGCCTTGCAGGTCCTTGAGCGGCGTGTCGTGCCATTCGAGCTGATCGAGTTTTTCGTCCAGCGTGCCCAGCTTGTCGCTTTCGAGGTACCAGTCGGCCAGCCCGCAATACAGCGCATCGGCGGCGCGAATCTGTACGCCGCTGACGCCGAGGTAAATCCCCAGTTCACCGGGGATGCGTGGCAGGAAGTAACTGCCGCCGACGTCCGGGAAGTAGCCGATGCCGACTTCCGGCATGGCCAGGCGGCTTTTCTCGGTGACCACGCGCAGGTCTGCGCCTTGCACCAGGCCCATGCCGCCGCCGAGGACAAAACCGTCCATCAGGGCCAGCACCGGTTTGCGGTAGTGGTGGATCGCGAGGTCGAGGGCGTATTCCTCGACGAAGAAATCTTCGTGCAGGGTGTCGCCGCTTTTGAAACTGTCATGCAGCGAGCGAATGTCGCCGCCGGCGCAGAAGGCTTTTTCCCCGGCACCGCGCAAGACCACGGCATGGACGTGCGGATCCTGGGCCCAGGCGTCGAGCTGGCGGTGCAGATTGCGCACCATGTCCAGGGTGAGGGCATTGAGGCCGGCGGGGCGGTTGAGGGTCAGGTGACCAATGTGGTTGCGAACCTCGGCCAGCACTTCGTTTTGCATGGCATCCATGGACTGGGTCCCGGGAGAAAAAACCTGAGCAGTCATCACTAACTCCCTGCTTTTATTGTTCTTTATCGAGATGCTCGCGCGCGAGCGATGGCGGATCGTATCAGCGCAAATTTGCCTTGTACAACCCGGATAAGTGCAGGTTGTCTGTGCATTTTTGCATGTTTGTGTCCGGTATTGTTACAGCGTAGACCAAGGCGATTTCAGGCAAACGCTGCGAGCAGATCCTCTTCGAACGCCTTCTGCGCCTCGCCGGCCACCTGCGCGCGGTGCCGGGCCAGATGAAACGCGACATCGAAACTCATGTCGCTTCGGCGCACGGCCCTGAGCAAACCCTTGTCCTCCCAGCCACGGGCGAAGTGGCTGGGCAAGTAACCGACATGCTTGCCGGAAAGGATGAAGGCGAGGGTGCCTTCGACTTGTTCCGAGCGCGCCGAACACAACTTGCCCTGGAAGGGTTCGTCGCTGCGCAGGAAACGGTAGGGGTGATCGACCCGGTCGCAGGCCTGCAGATCCTGATCATTTGGGGCCGGGTTGGTGAACAGCGGATGGCCGGGGGCGCAATACAGATGCTGGGTTTCAATGAACAACTGGCGGTAGTCAAACGCGCTTTGCACTTGCGAGAAATAGCCGATGGCCAGGTCCAGCCGCTGTTGCAGCAGCAAACGCTCCATTTCACCAGGCATGGCGCTGATCAGTTCGATGCGCACGGACTCGTCCCGCTCACGGAAGCGCCGGATCGCCTCGGCCACCCGTTGCAGCACCGATTGATCCAGGGCTTCGGACAGGCCCAAGCGCACTTCGCCGATCAAGCGCCCGGCCACGCCGTTGGATTGATGACGGAAGGTTTCGATGGACTGGAACAATCCACGGGTGGCGTTGAGCAGCTGTTCACCCTTGGGCGTGACCCTGAACCCGCCCTTGCCGCGACTGCATAGCCGATAGCCCAGGCGGGTTTCCAGTTTGGCCATTTGCTGGCTGATGCTCGACTGGCTCAACCCCAACTCGCCCTGGGCGGCGCTGAAGCCGCCGCACTCCACCACGCTGACAAACAGACGCAACAATTGCAGATCCAGATCATGGAGTTGGCCGAGCATCAAACATTACTCCGTCATAAAGTCAGGTTAATTAACTTGATATTTTACCAATGTATCCGACGACGCATCCTGCCACCACTTCCTCTGGTCAGGTGTTCGTCATGGCTCCCATGCTCAAGCTGTGTTTACCCGCGCTGTTCCTTGCCATGGCCGCATCGGCCCAGGCCGAAGACAAGGTGGTCAATCTGTACAGTTGGGCCGATTACGTGGCCCCCGAAACCCTGCAACGGTTCGAGCAGGAGACGGGTATCCATGTGCGCTATGACACCTTCGACTCTTCGGAAGTACTGGAGACCAAGTTGCTCACCGGCGGCAGCGGTTATGACGTGGTGGTGCCGTCCTCCAGCGTACTGGCCCGGGGGCTTGCGGCCGGGGCGTTGAAACCGATTCCCCACGAAGGACTCAAGGGTTACGCCAACCTCGATCCTGACTTGCTGGAAAAACTCGCCGCTGTCGATCCGGGCAACCGTTACGGCGTGCCTTACACCTGGGGCACCCTGGGTTTGGGCATGAACGTCGAGGCGCTCAGGCAGCGCGTGCCGGATGCGCCGCTCAACAGCCTGGACCTGCTGTTCAAACCCGAGTACGCGAGCAAGTTGAAAGACTGCGGCATCGCCATTCTCGACTCGCCCCAGGAGGTAATCGGACTGGCGTTGCATTACCTGGGTAAAGATCCCTACAGCACGGACAAGAACGATCTGTCAGCCGCCGAGGCGTTGCTGCATCAGTTGCAGCCGAATGTGCTGTACGTTGCCACCGGGCGGCAGATCAGCGACCTGGCCAATGGCAGCGTGTGCCTGGCGCTGACCTACAACGGCGACGCGAGCATGGCCGCCGACCAGGCACGCAAGGCCAACAAACCCTATGAAGTCGCCTACCGGATTCCCCGGGAAGGCACCCTCGTGTGGCAAGACAACCTGGCGATTCCCAAGGACGCGCCGCACCCCGAAGCCGCCCGCGCCTTTATCGAGTTCATGTTGCGCCCCGAGTCCGTCGCGGCACTGACCAACACCTTGTTCTTCGCCACCGCCAACCAGGCCGCCACGCCGCTGGTGGATGAAGCGGTGCGCACCGATCCGGACATCTACCCGCTGGCCGACGTGCGGGAGCGGCTGTACGCCGACCGCAGCATGAACCTCAAGGACATGCGCCAGCGCACCCGCCTGTGGACCACTTTCCGTAGCCGCCAATAAGAAAAGAGAAGGAGCCTTCAATGGACGTCCCGATGCAGAACGATCAAGCCCTTACCCGTGACAGCCTTTACGGCACGGCCGCCGAAAGTACCTACGCCGGTATCACCAGTTTCATGCGCCGGCGCTACAGTCGCGACCTGCGCGGCGTAGATGTGGCGGTCAGTGGCGTGCCGTTCGACACCGCGACCAGCAACCGCCCCGGCGCCCGCTTCGGACCACGGGGCATTCGTGCAGCCTCTGCCGGCATCGCCTGGGAACGCCACTGGCCGTGGACGTTTGATCCGTTCGATCACCTGGCGGTCATCGACTACGGCGATTGCGATTTCGATTACGGCTCGCCGCAGTCGACGCCGGAAATGATCGAGGCCCACGCCGAGCACATCCTCAATGCTGGCACGGCAATGCTGACCTTTGGCGGCGACCATTTCATCACCTATCCGCTGCTCAAGGCCCATGCCCGCAAGCACGGGGCGCTGTCGCTGATCCACTTCGACGCCCACAGTGACACCTGGCCGGACGAAGAGGGCAAGCGCATCGACCACGGCACCATGTTCTGGCACGCAGCCAAAGAAGGACTGGTGGATCCGTCGCGCTCGGTGCAAATCGGCTTGCGCACCACCAACGACGATCACCAGGGTTTTCAAGTGCTCGACGCGCGGCAGGTGCATCGACGTGGCTGCGAAGCGATTGTCGAGGCGATTCGGGCGCGGGTCGGCGACAACCCGGTGTACCTGACCTTCGACATCGACTGCCTCGATCCGGCGTTCGCTCCGGGCACCGGAACACCGGTGTGCGGCGGCTTGAGCACGGTTCAGGCGCTGGAGATTCTCGGTGGTCTGCGCGGGATCAACCTGGTGGGCATGGACGTGGTGGAAGTGGCCCCGGCCTATGACAGCGCGGAGATCACGTCATTGGCGGCGGCGACGCTGGCGATGGAGATGCTGTGTCTGTATGCGGCCAGACATAAGGTTGATAAGTAATACAAAACCCAATGTGGGAGCGGGCTTGCTCGCGAAAGCGGTGTGTCATTCAACACCAATGTCGACTGATACGACGCTTTCGCGAGCAAGTCGGATCGCCGCACCGCCGCTCCCACAATTATGATTTGTGTCAGGCCACTGGAACGATTGGCAGGTCGAGGATCTGGCCACCGCTGAACCGCGCGGACGAACCGGCAATGGATTCGTGCGGCACGCCCTTGGCCACGTCACTGACGCCGTCCAGTCGCGCCAGTTGCTCGGTGCTCAACTGCACATTCAGCGCGCCCAACGTCGCATCCAACTGTTCACGGGTCCGGGAGCCGAGGATCGGAATCAGCGCCGTGGTCGAGCGCCGGGACTTTTCCCGCAACCAGGCGATGGCCACGTGGGTCGGGCTGGCGCCCAGTTCTGCGGCGACATCGATCAAGGTGTCGAGCAGGGCGGTTTCCCGGGCGCTTTTTTCGGCGTGAATCAGCACGCCGAGCTTGTTCGCGCGATTGTCGCCCTCACTGTTGCGATATTTGCCAGTCAGGAAGCCGCCACCCAGCGGCGACCACAGGGTCGCGGCCAGACCCAGTGCTTCGGCCATCGGCAGTTGTTCACGCTCGGCGCTGCGTTCGGCGAGGCTGTACTCGACCTGGATCGCAGCAATCGGCGCAAAGCCACGCACCTCGGCCAGCAGGTCGGCGCGGGCGATGCGCCACGCGGGGAAGTTCGACAGCCCGGCATAATGAATCTTGCCGGCACTGACCAGATCGTCGAAGCCGCGCAGGATCTCTTCCATGGGCGTGACGCCGTCACTCATGTGCGCCCAGAACAGGTCGATATGCTCGGTCTTCAGCCGTTTGAGGCTTTCTTCGACGGCACGCACCATATTCTTGCGGCTGTTGCCAGTGTGGGAAATGCCGGCCGCCGGCGTAGTCCCCAGGGTGTATTTGGTGGCGATGACCAGGCGATCCCGTTCTGCGGCGATGAATTCGCTGAGCATGGCTTCGGACTGCCCGCCCTGATAGCCATTGGCGGTATCGATGAAGTTGCCGCCGGCTTCCAGGTAGCCATCAAAGATCCGTATGGCTTCGTCACGCTCGGCGCCATGCCCCCAACCGGTACCGAAGTTACCGGCGCCCAGCGCCAGTTCGGAAACACGCAAGCCGGTTTTACGACCGAAAACTTTGTAATGCATGGGATGACTCCAGAGGGGTGACGACAAGGCTTAATAGATTACATGAAACATGTATTAAATATGATGCTAGTAATCTAATTGGTCAAGGCGCTTTTCCTCCCGGCATAAAATCGCCGATCACTGGTCGCGTTATCCGTGCGCAATGGCATACTGCCGCCCATGACTATCGATTCCCCCTTAAGCGCCTGGCAGCATGCCATCGAACAAAAGGGCTTCGTCCAGGACGAGGCCCAGGAACATGCCGTGTGGGCCCTGCAAAAATGCCACGAGGCCCTGCACGAAGGCCGCGCGCCCATTTCCGGCGTGTACCTGTGGGGGCCGGTGGGGCGGGGCAAGACCTGGTTGATGGACCAGTTCTACCAAAGCCTGCGGGTACCGGCGCGGCGCCAGCACTTTCACCACTTCATGGGCTGGGTGCACCAGCGCTCGTTTCAACTGACCGGCACCGCCGACCCGCTCAAGGCACTGGCCCGTGAGCTGGCCGAAGAAGTGCGGGTGCTGTGTTTCGACGAACTGTTCGTCAACGACATCGGCGATGCGATCATTCTCGGGCGCCTGTTCCAGGTGATGTTCGAACAGGGCGTGGTAGTGGTCTGCACGTCCAATCTGCCGCCGGACCAGTTGTACGCCGACGGCTTCAATCGCGACCGTTTCATGCCCGCCATCGCGGCGATCAAGCAGCACATGCAGGTGATTGCGGTGGATGGTGGGGAAGACCATCGCCTGCATCCGGGGGCCGGTTCGCAACGCTACTGGGTGGCCGAGCCCGGCAGGCCTGGCGCGCTGGTTGAAGTGTTCCAGGTGTTGAGCGTCGGCCAGTCAGTATCGAGCGAATCGATCCAGGTCGGTTACCGCACCCTTGAGGTGGTCAAGGCCAGCCCGAGCGTGCTCTGGACCCGTTACGCCGCGCTGTGCGAGCAACCCTTCGCCGCCATGGATTTCATCGCCCTGTGCGATACCTACGGCGCTATTCTGTTGAGTGACGTGCCCAACCTCAGCGCACAGAAACGCGCCGGGCGCATTGCCCGGGGCACCGAGGACGGTGTCGAGCGGGTGGACGCGGGGGATCGCGAGTTGCCGCAGTTGTCGGTGCATGACGACGGTGTGCGACGGTTCATTGCCCTGGTGGACGAATGCTACGACCGCAAGGTGCCGCTGTACCTTGAAGCGCAAGTGCCCATGGCGTCGCTTTACACCGAGGGTTATCTGGAATTCCCGTTCCGCCGCACCCTCAGTCGATTGCAGGAAATGCAACTGCAGCGGTTTGCCGAAGTTTGATCGGGATTTGATCGGGAGCAGCGAAGATGAATCAGCCCCTGGCGCACCATTTGCTGACCATGGCCTATCAGAACGCCTGGGCCAATCACCGGCTGGCCAAGGCCTGGCGTCAGTTGAGCCCGCAGGAACTGAGCGCACCCCGGGTCAGCTTCTTCCCGACGATCCGCGCCACCCTCAACCACATCCTCACCTGTGACTGGTTTTACGTGGACGCCCTGGAGCGCGAACTGCGCGGCGACGATCCGCATCCCGATTGCCGGGTGTTTTTCAAGGAAGACGAGCCCTGCCTCATGGCAACGGACCTGGTTGGCGAACAGGCCCACGTCGACCGCCGGCTGATCGCCTATTGCGAGCAGATGCGTGACGCCGACCTCGGCAAAATCGTGACCATCGCCCGTGACACCCCGCAACACGACAGTCGCTTGCGCCTGCTGTCCCACTTGTTTGAACACCAGATCCATCACCGCGGCCAGGTTCACGCCATGCTCAGCGGCACCTCGGTCCAGCCACCGCAACTCGACGAGTTTTTCTGCGCCGGTGAGTCGCACTTGCGGGCCGAGGATTTCGCCGAGTTGGGGTGGACGGAGGCGTTGATCTGGGGCGCTTGAACGCCAAAGATTTTCTCGGTTGCGATTGTCGGTACCACGGTGCTCGCGCTATGGTCTGCCGGCACTTCAGCGTGACTGCATGCTGGGGGCTACTTCATGTGTGATCGAGGATGGAAATGGACTCCGCAGAAATTCTTGTGCTTCAGGCCAGTTACACCAATCCGGTGCATGCCGAGGCTATTTGTCTGGTGTTGAACCACTACGCCGAGGACCCGATGGGGGGCGGCGAGCCATTACCGGCCAATGTACTGGAGCAACTTCCGGCAGAGCTTGCCCGGCGTCCCCACGCTTTCAGTGTGCTGGCCTTTGTCGGTGGCGAGCCGGCCGGGCTGGTCAATTGCTTCGAGGGGTTCTCGACCTTCGCCTGCCGGCCGTTGGTCAATGTGCACGATGTGGCGGTGGTGAAAAAATTTCGCAGCCTGGGCTTGAGCCAGAAAATGCTGCAAAAGGTCGAGGATATTGCCCGTCAGCGCGGCTGCTGCAAGCTCACCCTGGAGGTGCTGGAAGGCAACGCGGTGGCCCAGGGGGCCTATGAAAAAGCCGGTTTCGCTCCCGGCATGTTCGACCCTGCTCATGGGCGGATGCTGTTCTGGACCAAGAGTCTCTGATTCGACAGGCCAAAAAAAGGGCGTCCATCAGGACGCCCGACAGTCTTGTGCGACCCAGGATCATTTTGGTCTGTAGGTTTCAGTCATTTGTGCGGTTTGATCGTCCGGAACCCGCAGTTCGGTGCTTTGGATAGGGTGGCCGAGGGCTTCTTGCTGGGCCAGTCGCAGGCTTTCGTAGTAATAGCGCATGCGTTCGGCTCCACCTTCGGCAAAAGCGCTGGTTGAGCCCAAGGCCATCAGGCCGGCGAGAATCATTGCGGTGCGTTTCATGGTTTGCCTCCCACTACAGATGTCGGATGCCTTTCGTCCATGAATCAATGAAGCAGTGTCGAAATGGCATTATCCGCCGATTCGGTTAAATGGGAATCAACTTTGCCAGCATGAAAAAAGGGGCCGGAAGCGGCCCCTGAAAGGATTACTGCTGGACGACAGTCGGTGGCGTTCTCGGCTTCATCAGGCTGAAGTCGATCAACGCCCGTTGCTCACGCTCATACGGGTTGCCGATCATCAATGGCCGGGCCTTGAAGCTGTCGCTGACCAGGCTCTTGCTGCGATCGAGTTCGTCGAAGCTCAGGCCTGCCAGGTCCGCCCAGGTGTGAATCAGGTGCGAGCTGCTGTAAGGCCGCGAGAGATCACCGGCGAGGTTCCAGTCATGGGCTGCGCGCCATTTCGGCGAAGCCCAGGCCATGAACGGAATGGTGTACATCGGTGCAGTCGGCTTGTTCTCGTTGCGCCCCAGGGTGGCGTGGCCCACGGAATCGAACACGTCTTCGCCATGGTCGGACAGGTACAGCAGGAAACCGTTGGGATCGGTCCGGGCGTAGTCCTTGATCAGGCTGGACACCACGAAATCGTTGTACAGCACGGCGTTGTCGTAGCTGTTGTACGTCGGCAACTGGTCATCGCGAATACCGGCAGGTACGCCTTCGCGGTCCTGGAATTTGTCGAAGGTCGACGGGTAGCGGTACTGGTAGCTCATGTGCGTGCCGAGCAAGTGCACGACGATGAGTTTGCGCGGTGCCCCGTCGGCCAGGGCCTTGTTGAACGGCTCGATCACGTCGCCATCGTACTGGGCAGCGTTCTGGTTGCGGTTGTTGTTCAGGTACACCTGCTCGTCGGCCTGTTCAGAGAAGGTCGTGAGCATGGTGTTGCGCTTGGTCATGGTCTGTTGGTTGGTGATCCAGAACGTCTTGTAACCCGCCTGTTTCATCATGCTGACCAGCGATGGCGTCGACAGGTACAGGTCGGGGTTTTCTTCGTCGGCGAAGGTCAGGACCTGCTGCAGCGCCTCAATGGTATAGGGGCGCGGGGTGATGACGTTGTCGAAAACGTCCAGTTGATCCTTGAGCTTGTCCAGTTCCGGCGTGGTTGGCCGGGGATAGCCGTACAGGCTCATGCGCTGGCGGTTGGTGGACTCGCCGATCACCAGTACCAGGGTAGCAGGCGTGTTGGCCATGGCGTCCTTGAGGTTGTGCAGCGGTGGAATCTTGCTGGCGCTTTCCAGCATGTCCTGCATTCCGGCCAGGGTGTCGAGGTATCGGTGATAGGCCACGGCCATCTGCCATGGCACCGCGGGTTCGATGCGGGTTTCGAACTTCTCGAAACCGGCGGCGAAACTGCCGGTGCGCTGGGTCTGCTTGATCAGCGGATAGGCGACCACGGCGAACAGGAGGGCTGTTGCCGCGACCAGCGCCTTGCCACGGGACAGGTACACCGGGCGCAGGCGTGTCCACAGGAACCAGGAAAAAGCGCTGTGGGCCAGGAACGCCGGGACCATCCACCAGGCAAAGTACTGGGTCATGTACTCGCCGGCTTCAGCCACGTTCGACTCGAACATGATGAAGATGACGCTCTGGGAAAATTCCTGCTGATAGATGAAGAAATAGCCCAGGCTCGCCATGGAGCAGGCCCACAGCACGACGCCGATCACGGCAGCCATGACACGGGTGTGCCGGGGGAACAGCAACATCGGCGCCAGCCAGATGGCGCTCATGACGAAGGCCTGGCGGAACCCGCTAAAGCCGGAGGTGCCAGTCAGCTGGATCAATAGTTGGGTAATGCCGGAAAAGTACCAGAAGAATACAAACAGCCAGACGAATCCGGCCCAATCGAAACCTGCCGCAGTGGTTTTACTGCGTTTAAACCAAGACATTCAGCGCTCCAGCCGAGAATTCACTACCACCGCCGGGACTTGGATATCGCGGACGACGAACGATGGCCGCGCGGAATCGGGCGACCTAAACCAGTAATTATCGTGGGGCAATTGTGAAAATTTCGTGAGATGCCAAAGGCGGCAGGGCGTGAGCCGGTGCGGAAACAGTGCAGACTGCTCCCGCTTCAAAGGAGGGAATCAGGTGAGCGGGGTGCGCTACACCGCAGCCAGGGGCTGCACTTGACTGGCTTGCAGCAATAGCCGCAATTGCGCCAGCTCCTGTTTCAACTGATCGCGTTCGTCCTTCAACTGACGCAATTCATCGCGACGGATAGTGACGTAAAGGGTTTGTGCTGGCAGTGCGGTATGTACTGTGCCCATTGCTCACCTCGCAAATGGCGTGTCTCAACTGTAGGTACGCCTCGAAATCCGGGGCTGATCTACTATCGGCGCCAATTTTGATTTCTTTTGCCCCCAAAGGGAACTTTTTTATTTTTCATGGTCGTTGTGTCTTCGGTTTGATTCCCGACGTTAACCATCAGGATCGGGCACAATGCCCGGAAACTTCACGCCAACGCTCTGGACTAACCTCATGAGTCGCGTTGGGCTATAACCTTTGACACACTTTAATTTGTAGTAGGGAGCATCAGCACATGCAACTCGGGATTATTGGACTGGGCCGCATGGGCGGCAATATTGCGCGGCGCCTGATGCTCAACGGGCACACCACCGTTGTTTACGATCGCAATACCGCCTTTGTCGAAGCCCTGGCCACAGAGGGCTCCACCGGCGTCAGCGATCTGCCGGCGCTGGTCGCCGGCCTGGCCAGGCCGCGTGCGGTCTGGGTCATGCTGCCGGCCGGCGCGCCGACCGAAGAAACCATCGACACCCTGAGCACCTTGCTCGAAGCCGGCGACACCATCATCGACGGTGGCAACACTTTCTATAAGGACGATATCCGCCGGGCGAAGACCCTCTCGGAAAAAGGCCTGCACTACATCGACGTCGGAACGTCCGGCGGCGTCTGGGGCCTGGAGCGCGGTTACTGCATGATGATCGGCGGTGATGCCGAGACCGTTAAGCGCCTCGACCCGCTGTTCGCAACCCTGGCCCCGGGCATGGGCGACATCCCGCGCACCAAGGACCGCAAGTCCGACGACGATCGTGCCGAACGCGGTTACATTCACGCAGGTCCGGCCGGTTCCGGGCATTTCGTGAAGATGATCCACAACGGCATTGAATACGGGATGATGCAGGCGTTTGCAGAAGGCTTCGATATCCTCAAGACCAAAAACAGCGAGAACCTGCCGCAAGACCAGCGTTTCGACCTGAACGTCGCCGACATCGCTGAAGTGTGGCGCCGTGGCAGCGTGGTGTCCTCGTGGTTGCTGGACCTGACAGCCGACGCCCTGGCCAGCGATCCGAAACTTGACGGTTTCTCCGGGTCCGTGGCCGACAGCGGTGAAGGTCAATGGACCATCGAAGCTGCCATGGAGCAAGCGGTGCCGGTGCCGGTGCTGTCGAACTCGCTGTTCTCCCGCTACCGTTCCCGTGGGCAAGGTACCTTTGGCGACAAGGTTCTCTCGGCCCAGCGCTTCGGCTTCGGCGGCCACGTGGAGACCTCGAAAAAATGACCCACGCGATCCGCAGAAAATCCAAGGCTGAACCCGCGCCGCCGACCACGCTGTTTCTGTTTGGCGCCCACGGTGACCTGGTCAAGCGTCTGTTGGTACCGGCGTTGTATAACCTCAAGCGCAACGGGTTACTCGGGGATGGACTGCGGATCATCGGCGTTGACCACAACGCCATCAGCGATGAAGGCTTTGCGCAAAAGCTCGAAGAATTCATTCGAAACGAGATGGCTGGCAAGGGTGACCACACCCTTGATCCAGCGGTCTGGTCCAGACTCGCCAAAGGCATCAGCTACGTCCAGGGCGATTTCCTGGACGACAGCACTTATCAAGCACTGGCGGCGAAAATCGCCGACAGTGGTACCGGTAATGCGGTGTTCTATCTGGCCACCGCACCGCGTTTCTTCAGTGAAGTGGCGCGTCGCCTCGGTTCGGCCGGCTTGCTGGAAGAAACCCCCGAGGCCTTCAGAAGGGTGGTGATCGAAAAACCCTTCGGCTCCGACCTGCATACGGCCGAAGCCTTGAACGCTTGCCTGCTCAAGGTGATGACGGAAAAGCAGATCTATCGCATTGACCATTACCTGGGCAAGGAGACCGTGCAGAACATCCTGGTCAGCCGGTTCTCCAATAGCCTGTTCGAAGCGTTCTGGAACAATCACTACATCGACCACGTGCAGATCACCGCCGCGGAAACCGTCGGCGTGGAAACCCGTGGCAGTTTCTACGAGCACACCGGCGCACTGCGGGACATGGTGCCCAATCACCTGTTCCAGTTGCTGGCGATGGTGGCGATGGAACCGCCCGCGGCGTTTGGTGCCGATGCGGTGCGCGGCGAGAAAGCCAAGGTCGTTGGCGCGATCCGTCCCTGGACGGTGGAGGAGGCCCGCGCCAACTCGGTGCGCGGCCAATACGCCGCGGGTGAGATCGACGGCAATGCACTGCCGGGCTACCGCGAGGAAAACAACGTCGCCCCCGACAGCAATACCGAAACCTATGTGGCCCTCAAGGTCATGATCGATAACTGGCGCTGGGTCGGCGTGCCGTTCTACCTGCGCACCGGCAAGCGCATGAGCGTGCGTGACACCGAGATCGTGATCTGTTTCAAGCCGGCGCCCTATGCACAGTTCCGCGATACTGAGGTCGATGAGCTGCAGCCGACCTATCTGCGCATTCAGATCCAGCCGAACGAAGGCATGTGGTTCGACCTGCTGGCCAAGCGTCCCGGTCAGGCCCTGAAAATGGACAACATCGAGCTGGGGTTCGCCTACAAGGACTTCTTCGAGATGCAGCCGTCCACCGGCTACGAGACCCTGATCTACGATTGCCTGACGGGCGACCAGACGCTGTTCCAGCGCGCCGACAACATCGAAAATGGTTGGCGCGCGGTGCAACCGTTCCTGGATGCCTGGCAGCAGGATTCCACCGTGCAGCAATATGCCGCCGGGGAAAACGGCCCCAAGGCCGGCGAAGAATTGCTCACCCGTGACTGCCGCGTCTGGCACCGTCTCGGATGAGCGAGCGTCAGTCTCATTGAGTCATGCAAAAAACTAATGAAATGGCTACCCCGCTGTCCCCTGTGTTCGCCCACTAAGCTTTCACAGGGGACCCCACCGGAGACCGTTGCCATGAAAAAAACAACTAATCTATTTGGATCAGTACGCCTTCCACCTGCATGCGCCCGATGATGTTTAGTATTCTGCTCAAATACCTTAGCCCGTCGGCTACGTAGCACTCAGAAATAGATGTTCACCTGCGTCGCAAGTAATTTTTGTTAGCCTCATTGTTATCTCGTGCATGATTAACAGAGGCGCTGAATAGATGTCGATCTTCGAACGAAATATTCATGGTGCGGGCCAGTGGAAAGACTGGCGCTGGCAGCAGAAGAATGCCGTGCGTGATGAACTTGCACTTCGCGTGGCATGCGGCGGCTGGAGTGAAGATATCACCGCTCATATTGAGCGAAACTTGCAAGACCGTAAGATGCAAATTACACCCTACTATATTGATCTGATCATGCGCTCGCTCGATAGCGGCCCGGTGACGGAACATCCACTGTGGAAACAGGTGGTGCCCTACTGGAATGAACATGTGCCGGGTGACTACGACGGCACTTCGGAGAATTGGGAGCTGCATCATGAGATGAAGACTCCTATCTGCCAACACAAGTACGATAATCGCGTCATCTTGCGGATGACTAATACCTGCAATGCGTATTGCCAGTTCTGCTTTGAAGCCTTGCGTACCTTGCAGGTCGATACCGAGAAAGCCAATGCCAATACCAACTCATTCCTGGAATCGGTGGAGTATGTGCGCGACAACCCTGCCATTGAAGAGGTGATTCTCAGCGGTGGCGATCCCTTGATGTTGGCTGACCGCAGGCTAGAAGAGAACCTGGCGACGTTGCGCTCAATCAGCAACGACCTGCTTATCCGTATTCATTCGCGAGCCCTAAGCTTTAACCCGTTTCGCATCACCGATGAACTGGTCGCAATGCTGGAAAAGTACAACGTCAACGCCTTTGGTGTGCATGTATGCCACCCGCTTGAACTGAGTGCTGACTTTGCCGCCGCGGTTAAACGTATTCAGAGTGTGGTGCCGATTGTCTTCTCTAACATGCCATTGTTGTGTGGAGTGAATGACGATGAAAAAACATTACATAAACTGTTTATCGATCTTTATCGCTTGGGTGTAAAACCATATTACTTGTACCACTTCATGCCGTTCTCACCGGGCGCATCGGAATACAAGGCATCAATCAGCCAGGTCATCGCCATTATGGATCGCCTTAAGCGGCGTGTATCCAACATTGCCATGCCCGAATATGTTCTACCGCACGCACAAGGCAAATTCACCGTGCCCTTGTTGGATTTTGAGAAACCTGAAAATTTACCGCATTTTGAAGTTCTCGATGGGCAGCGCCATTACCGGTTCCGTAACTGGGAAGGGCAATGGTGCAGTTGGCACGACGCGTGAATCCATTTACCGAATCAGGTAGTATCCATCATGAAACGAGATGCAATTATTTTTATTGATGTCGATGACAGTACTTCTGTTCGCTATAGTTATCGTGAGCCGCACTTTGCGGCTGCCCGCGAACAAGGTTTACTTTGTTTGACGGCGGGTGTGTTGGGGCGTCATCACCTGCAACGACTTCGGGATGATAGTGATGAAGTTTTCCTGCTTGATACGTTAAGCGAAGTATCAATTTTGAAACTGGTTGGCCAACTTGATGGGCAGTACAACATTCGCGCGATTTTCTGCCACGCAGGGCATCCGTCTGCTCAAGGGGAGGTGGGTTGTATTGTTGCACGGGCCTGTAAGCGGCTCGGCCTGGTTTACAGCTGCCCTGAGGCCATTGCCGCCTGCAATAACAAGTTCCTGATGCGTCGAGTACTGGATAAGCATGAGCTTCGCTCCGTGCCGTTCGCACTTTGCAATAATGAACAAGCCCTCAAGGAGGGTGCCGATCGAGTAGGTTATCCGCTCATTGCCAAACCCCCCTTTGGCGGTGCTTCTGTGTTTATCAAGAAGTGTTCCAGCTGGGAAGAGTTGCACAGCCATTACGCGCATTTTCTCAGTAATCACGGCACTGCCGCTTGCTCGGATTTCTATGGCTGCGCGCACACCCTACCTGACGAAAACGGGCGGCAGCACGAGAATATTCCAGGGCGCAGCATGCTGCTGGAGGGCTATATCTCAGGCATTGAAGGTAGTGTGGAATGTGCGATTGTCGGCAAGTTGATCCATCCGCTGCTGATCAACGAAAAATTGATGCTGACAGAGCGCAATGGCACCGTACTCGAAAACCTGCTGATTTCGCCACCGACGTCCTTTACTGAGGACCAGTGTGAGCAGATTCGCCAATACGCCGTGGATTGCCTGCGCGCGGTTGGCCTGACCAATGCAGTGGTGCATTTCGAGTTTCGGATGACCGATGAGGGGCCTGTGGTCATTGAGATCAACCCGCGCTTGGGTGGTCTCTACGTCAACGCAGCCTTCCGTGATCTGGCCGCCATCAATCCTTATCAGTTGTATATCTCGTTGCTGCTGGGCGGGCCGGGGATAAACGCCCAGCTCGATGCTGGAGCGCAAAAGATCGCCGACGCAGGGCAAAGCTACTCGATGTTGGCGATCTATCCGGAACACAGCGGCTATTTCAAGGGCATTGAAGGCATGCACTACCTGGATGATAACGAGTGTGTGCTGGAATATGCCCAGCAGGAAGCCGGTAGCTATATCGATGCGGATATCGAAGAGCACTACTTGCTCAAGTGCTGGACCAAGGTCGACGATGCCGAACACGCCCATGTCCTGCATGATGCGATCAGGCAAAACCTGCGTGTCATCCTCGATAACCCGGTTGCAGGATAGCGTTATGGACATCTCACAGATTTCGGCGCATTTGCGCGAGCATCACTACTGCCACGTCCGGGACTTTCGGGAGTTAATCCCGATTGAGCCGGGTGAAGAGGAGAGCTTTCGAGCGTACTGGTCAAACCTGGTGCAAGACGAGGCGTTCAAGGAGTACACCCACCGTAAACGCCGCATCCTGCGCTATCGTTTGTTGCCTTCGCGGCAGCTGCGGCTCGACAGGAATGCGGAGTTCAAATCATCCGTGACCTATGCCATCAAGTATCGCAAGGGCGTGAATCACTTGAGCTATTGCGAGGATGGCTTTATCAAGCATTCGCTCATGCAGAAACTACTGGCCACGGACCTTGCGGTGATCGACCCGCACCTCGGAAAGCAGACTTATACGATTGATATCCACCAGTTTCGGGTCAGGGCTGATGCGCATTCCAGCAGTCCGACCACCTCGGGGATTCACCAGGATGGCTTGGACTGGGTATTTATGCACTTCATTGGCGAGTGCAATACAGTGCCGGTGGTCTCGGAGGTCTTTGCCAGTGAAACGGAGCAAAGTCGGGTATTGAACCTGGCGATGGAGCAATTTCTCGAAACCATCGTGATCAACGACCGTAGGATTTACCACCGGGCCAGCGATGTGCGCCCGCAGGCCGATTCGGCGCCGGCCTGGCGCGATTTATTGCTGGTGAACCTTCGCAGCCTGCCACCTGACGTAGAGGCACAGCTTTCATGAGCCACGATCCGCAGTTGGCGCGCTCGACCCGAAACGCGCACCTGATCATCTTTGCCAGAGGCGTTTCGGATTTTGGCGCGTTCCTCAACATGGTGGCGCTGTCCACCTACGTTTACTGGCTCAGCGAAAGCGTGGTGTTCGTCAGTATCTTCCTGGCGTGCCGCGTCATCGGCGGGATTGTCGCCAGCCTGTTTGGCATTTCGTTTTTCCGGCGCTTTGCGGGGCGTGGCGCGTTGGCCGGGCTGGATTTGGCCAGGGCGCTATTATTGACGCCCCTGCTAGTGCTGATACCGACACATCAGCTGAGCATCCTACCCTTCATCGCCTTTGGGATCGGCTTGTGCAATTCGCTGTTTGCCATTGGCCTTAACAGTCAGTTACCCACCTGGGTAGCGCTTGAACAGCGGGTGAGTACCAATGCGTGGATCACCGCTGCCGCAGCCACCGGTGCGGTCTTTGGCAGTTTGCTGTCAGGGTTGCTGATCGCAACAGGGGGATTTGAAGCGGTGTTTACCGTCAACATCGGCACCTATGTCGTGGCCGCCAGTCTGATCCTGCCGTTGCGCGCGTTGTATTCAGTAGCCATTGTTGCGCATCGGGGGCTCTCTGCTGAGTGGCACGAACTGAGGAAAGGACTGCGCGGCGCGCCAGTGCTGGCCGCCATGTTGCTGATCAGCATGCTCGATACCCTCGGTAGCGCTGCCCATAACGTCGGTTGGCCTGTGCTGTCCCAGTACATTTCGCCGGACACGGCAAAAACGGTGATGGGTTATCTGCTGGCGGTCTGGGCCTGTGGCAAGTTCGTCGGTGCGCGCCTGGCCAGTGCGGTTTTGAAAGACCGTCGCACGCAAAGCATGGAACTCTTATTCATGATAGGTGTGGCGCTGATGTCCAGCGGCTTTATTCTGACCTTTCAACAAACCGAGTTGTGGCTGGCACTGGTGTTGGTCGTGTGGGCCGGCATAGGGGATGGTTTATCTGAGGTGGCCTTGATCTCCCGCGCGCAAAGTGAGCCCGATAGCTTGCGTCTGCCGCTGTTCAGTTTATTGACACTGATTCAGATGGCCGGCTTCGGAGTGGGGATGCTGGTGGTAGGACCATTCTATTTGGCGTGGACCCCGGCCCAAGTGATTGTTTTATTCCATGGCTTACCTTTAACCGCACTGGTCGTCATGGGGCTATGGATGAAAAAACTGCCGATCGACGTTGGCGCATGGAGGAAATATTGAGTTCAACGAAGGGGATGTATTTAGTGGGTGGCCCAACTGGCGGCACACCTCAGAGAGCCAGGCATTGTATAAATGATTTGCTCTCTGGGATCAGTTCTAGTTGGGGTGAATGGTACCCCGAGCGGAAAACCATTAGGGTGTTAGATCGAGCATTTACTAGTGAGGAATCGCTCCCTCGTCTTCCGCGGCCACGAGCACCTTCCTCCCAAAGTTCGTTCCGGGGTTACAGCCAGTAACTCACCGCGTACCACCCGAGCAAGCCCATCACCAGGGTGTACGGCAACGCCATCCAGACCATTCGCCCATAGGACAGGCGCACCAGCGGGGCAATCGCCGAGGTCAGCAGGAACAGGAACGCTGCCTGGCCGTTAGGCGTCGCCACGCTCGGCAGGTTGGTGCCGGTATTGATCGCGATGGCCAGGGTTTCGAAATGTTCGCGGGTCATCTCGCCCGCCATGAACGCGCGCTTCACTTCGGTGATGTAGATGGTTGCCACGAACACGTTGTCGCTGATGGCGGACAGCAGGCCGTTGGCGATGAACAGCATGCCCGGTTGCTGGTCTGCCGGCAGCGTCAGCACCCAGTGGATCAGCGGGGCGAACAGTTGCTGGTCGTGGATCACCGCGACCACGGCGAAAAACACCACCAGCAATGAGGTGAACGGCATGGCGTCCTTGAACGCTGTGCCCAGGCGGTGCTCGTCGGTGATGCCGGTAAAGGCGGTGATCAACACGATCACCATCAAGCCGATCAAACCCACTTCGGCAATGTGGAACGCCAGCCCGGCAATCAGAATCAATGCGGCAAAGCCTTGCACCAGAAGCGCTGCGCGTTGGCGCGTGGTGCGCTCGGCATTGTCTTCGGCGGCGTAGTTGGCCAGCACCGCACGGACGTTATCCGGCAGCAGCGTGCCGTATCCGAACCAGCGCAGCTTTTCCAGCAGGACGCAGGTTGTCAGCCCGGCAACCAGTACCGGCAGTGATACCGGCGCAACCCGGGTAAAGAACTCGGTGAAGTGCCAGCCCATTTCATGGCCGATCAGCAGGTTCTGCGGTTCGCCGACCAGCGTACAAACACCGCCCAGCGCGGTGCCGACGGCGCCGTGCATCAGCAGGCTACGCAGGAAGGCGCGGAACTGTTCCAGATCGCCCTGATGCAGGGTCGGCAGATGTTGGTCGTCGCTGAACTCGCTGTCCTGGCGCGGATCGTTACCCGAGGCGACGCGGTGATACACCGAGTAAAAGCCTACGGCGGCACTGATGATCACGGCGGTCACGGTCAAGGCATCGAGGAACGCCGACAGAAAGGCCGACAGAAAGCAGAACATCAGGGCCAGCAGGGCCTTGGAGCGGACCCCGAGCAGCAGGCGCGAGAACAGGTACAGCAACAGGTCCTTCATGAAATAGATACCGGCCACCATGAACATCAGCAGCAGGATCACCGGGAAGTTATGCAGCAACTCGTCATACAGCGCCTGGGGCGTGGTCATCTTCAGCAGCAGGGCTTCAATCATCAGCAGGCCGCCGGGCATCAGCGGATAGCATTTGAGCGCCATGGCCAGGGTGAAGATGAACTCCAGCACCATCAGCCAGCCTGCAGCCACCGGGCCTGCGGTCCACAGCACCAGGGCATTGAGAATCAGAAAGCCGACGATGCAGGCCTTGTACCAACGGGGCGAGTGCCCGAGAAAGTTGTGCGCGAACGCCTGGGCCATTGAACCGGACATCGGCTGCTCCTTGTCTTGAGAAGCGCGCAACTTGCCGCAAGCGCGCCAGAAGATCAAGCGAAGGAAAAATGCCGGTGGTTATCCCTGGAATCGAGCGATGATCGCCTTGTAGTTTCCGTGCAGCGAATAGCCTCCCACGACGATGTTGCCATCGGCTTGCGCGGCGACACAGGTGGCGGTATCCAGGCTGGGGCCGAGGCGGGTACGCGTATAGCCGCTGCCTTTGCCAAAACGGCGATCGGGAAGGCCGTTGGGCAGGCATCGCCCGAGAATGAAGTCTGCTTCGACACCGCCGATGGTAGCGCCCGCCGTGAGCACACTGCCATCAGGCTGTAACTGCGCGGCGGTCCACTGGCATCCGCTGTAACCGATTTCCCGCCGCTGCGGGTGTCCTCCATTGCAATGACTGTCGGGTCGTCCGTTGCTGTGCATTTTAAATGTCAGGCAGTGCATCGGCTCGCGACTGCAGCCAAAACACAGGATTTCGCCCTCGTTTTGCTGGACCACCCGGCTGACCCGGGCGCCACGCCCTTGCGCCTTGAAGGTCATGAATCCATCCACGGCAAAACGGTCGTCGAGGCGCCCGTCCGGGTGATAGCGGGCCAGTAAGCCTTCCTCGGGGAAATTGATCGATCCTCCGACCAGGATTCGGCCATCGCGTTGTATCGTCAGGCTACCGAGCCAGGTATTCATCAGCAGGTGTCTGACCATCACGAAGCCGCGGCCATTGAACGAACAGTCCAGCGAGCCTTCGACATCCAGTCGTATCAACATACCGACGTGATCGGCCAGTTCGAAGTGATGGTTGGCCAGGATCAGGATCCGGCCGTCTTGCTGTACGGCCACATCGCAGGCTTCTGCGCCCGGCACACCGGGAGGCAGCCATTTATCGCGCATCCCCAGGGACAGATCGCCAGGCAATCGCACGACACAGCGGCCATTATCGCCAAAGCCTTGTACCAGGCGACCATCCTGATCCAGTAATGCCAGGGCCGGGAGCGTGCGGTGTGCGTTTTCGTATTGCAGGCCGGCCAGCAGGATATTGCCGTCGGGCAGGATCAGGACCTTGGTGGCCATGGCTTCGAACCCCGGTTCGAATTGCCCGATGACACTGCCTTGTTTGCCGAACGTCAGGTCTGCGCAACCATCCGCGAGCAAGCGGGCCAGGCCAAAGCGGATACCATCGGCCATGCCGACTTTTGCGGCCACCAGCAAGCGACCTTGGGCATCTATCGCAATGCCATTGGCCAGGCTGAAAAGGCTGTCGGCGAAATAGACCTGGGTTTTGCCGTTGGCGGCAAACGACGTGTCGAGGGCCCCGGCGGTGTTCCGGGTGGCGGGGTAGGCAAAAGCGGAGTGGCTTGACATGCACCGCATCTCCTTGCGAGTCGTCATGATCCAGAAGTTTGGGTGGCGACCTTATAAGGAGAATATTCAATCCCTGAATGAAGGGATGCACAACGGTAAGAACTAACAGACGGAGGGTCGCTGTGTGCCACAACAGTGTCTTTTCGAACCAATGGCGAGCCTGCAATGTATCAGGCGCAAGCGAAGTTCGAATTAAACAGTGTCAAGTAGTGTGCGTGGCAAAAAAGACCTGCGAACCAAAGACAGGAAAAGGGCGCGGATTACTCCGGAGTAATCCGCAAAACGATCAGTGCGGCATCGACCACGACTGCAGTGTGTAACCTTCCTCGCTCAATTCGGCGCGAGCCTGTTCCAGCAGTAGTTCGAGTTGCGCAGGATCGGAATAGGCGCTGCTTGGGATCTGCTTGCGGCCAATGCTGGTGCTGGTGCGGTCGATAACGGTCAGGCTGAGTTCACCGTTACCGTCTTGTGGGGCCCAGGCCACGCACTTGAAAGGTTTGAATGCGCGGTCGGCAATCAGAAGTGCTTCGTTGATACGGAGCGGGGCGTTCATAGGGTCTTCTCTCTCTATGCCCAATCAAGTGACAGGCCGACGGTTGGGCTTACCGTTCAGCTGGTTACTTGTACTGATGCCCGCAACCGGGGTTTGGGTCACACACAATCAAAAGAATTTTCCACTTTATTTCACATAATCAAGAATGAGCCTGACATTGAAAGCTGAATGAAAGGAAAGAGTCGTTAGGTGACTAACATAATCGCAACTTATAACCGGTTTTATGACCCTCCTATAGTCAAACAGTACAAGGCCCTGTCAAATTCTTGCTAATGTTACAGTCAGGTCTGCCAAATGACTGTTTTTAATAAATTTTCGCAAATTTGGCGCCAAGGAACAGTCATGAGCGACGCGCCTGCCTTACGACGTTTGCTAGTGGTGGACCCCTGTGACGATTGCTATCGCCTGATCCCTGGGTTGCGCGATATCGGTTGGGACGTTGACAGCTGCACGCTGGAGAACGCCGCTGACCGAACCTGCGACGTGGGCTTGCTGCGCTTGCAGCCTTTTCACCTTGAGCACCCGGAGGCTGTCAAGGCGTTGATCAGCCGCAGCGGTACCGAGTGGATAGCCGTACTCAACCAGGAAGTACTGCGACTGCAAAATGTCGGCGACTTCGTCTGTGAGTGGTTTTTTGACTTTCATACCTTGCCGTTCGATGTGTCCCGGGTTCAGGTAACGCTGGGCCGGGCGTTTGGCATGGCGCGGTTGCGTGGGCAGGGTACGGTCCATGTTGACCAGCCCGAGCACGAATTGCTGGGCGACAGCAAACCTGTCCGTGAACTGCGAAAACTGTTGAGCAAACTGGCTCCGACCGAATCTCCGGTGTTGATTCGCGGTGAAAGCGGCACTGGCAAGGAACTGGTCGCACGAACCCTGCATCGTCTGTCCCAACGTCACAGCAAACCCTTTATCGCGATCAATTGTGGGGCGATCCCCGAACACTTGATCCAGTCCGAGCTGTTTGGCCATGAAAAAGGCGCATTTACCGGCGCGCACCAACGCAAGGTCGGACGGATAGAAGCCGCCAACGGTGGCACTCTGTTTCTCGACGAGATCGGTGACCTGCCGCTGGAGTTGCAGGCCAACCTGTTGCGGTTCCTCCAGGAAAAACATATCGAGCGGGTCGGCGGCAGTCAGCCGATTCCTGTGGATGTGCGGGTTCTGGCGGCGACGAACGTCGACCTTGAAGCCGCCATCGAGAAAAAACGCTTTCGCGAAGACTTGTATTACCGCTTGAACGTACTGCAAGTGGCGACTGTTCCGCTGCGCGAGCGCCATGGCGACCTGGCGGTGCTGGCCAACCACTTTTCCCATTTCTACAGCCATGAAACCGGGCGCCGCCCACGCAGTTTCAGCGACGACGCGTTGATTGCCATGGGCAAGCACGACTGGCCAGGCAATGTTCGCGAACTGGCCAACCGCGTCCGTCGCGGCCTGGTGTTGGCCGAAGGCCGCCAGATTGAGGCCCGAGATCTGGGATTGATCAGTCAGCATGCAATCGCCGCACCGATGGGTACCCTCGAAGAATACAAGTCCCGGGCCGAACGCCAGGCGTTGTGCGATGTATTGAATCGCCACAGCGATAATCTGAGTGTCGCGGCCAAAGTACTGGGTGTGTCGCGTCCGACCTTCTACCGGTTGTTGCACAAGCACCAGATTCGCTGAATCCCGGTGGGAAACCCAAAACCCGTTGCAATTGCAGCGGTTTTTTTGTTTGGGTCAGAAGTAGTAAGGGAGTTTCAGGCTGAACTGGAAGTCCGGGGCATCGTCCGTCATGCCGATGGACAGGTTGGGCACGATGGTCAGGTTGTCGGTGGCCGCAATGGTCATGCCGATGTTGAAGTAACCGGCGTTGGCATCGCTGGAGACCACCGACTGCCAATCCCCGCCATCTTCCTTGAGCTTGCTTTTGCGTTGCACCAGGTCAGAGACCGAGAACGACATGCTCATCTTTTCGTTCAAGGCGAACGCAATACCGGCGCCAATCTGGAAGCTGTCGCCAATGCGAACTTTGCCCGGTGTCTTGAGCGCCGGGTTGGAGCTGATGTCGTCGAAAGACTCTTCCAGGTTGTAGGTGTAGGACAGGCTGCCGAACAACACTGCCGGATCGAACGTCTTGACCAGCGAGATCCCTGGCGTGATCGACCAGACGCCATTACCGGTAGGCAAGGATTCAGGCACGGCCAGGTTTGAGTTATCGGCCACCCGAACCAGCTTGATGCCGAACGGGTCTTTGCCGGTAGGCGCCTTGACGCGCAAGGTCATCACGGCATCCGGGGTGTTGGCCGATTCGTCGAGGAATTTGTAGGCGATACCGAAGTTGACATCACCTATGGTCGGGTCTTGCTTGACGGTATCTTCGGTCGTGACGTTTGCGGAGCCGCTATTGCCGCCACCGGACTGATACGTGGACTCACGGTAGACCACCGGCACGTTCAGGTCGAACTGCCAGCGATTGTTGAAGTTGTAACGGCCGGTGAGGTCAAGCGTCCAGGTGTCGGCCTTGATCCGGTCCAGGTTGATGGCGCCCAGGAAGATCGAGTCCAGGGCGAGAAAACCGTTGAGGACCAGTTGGCGGGTATCGTATCGGGAGTAGGTTATCCCCGTTTCGACGCTGAACTTGCCACCGCCGAAGAACCCGCTGGCTTCGTCATACAGGTTCGAAACACTTTGTGCCGGTTGTGAGTCATTGGCCAGCGATTGTCCATAAGAGCTGCCGCTGCCCCCGGCGACGCCCCCCGAGGCGGTGCCGACTCCTGGATTGCCCTTGAGGTCCGCTGGGGACTTGGCCAGGCGTTTGGGTGGGGGCGAAGCGGGCTGCTCTTCGACCTGGCGGACCCGTTGTTCGAGAACCGCCAGGGCTTTTTGCTGTACTTCGTATCGTTGCTTCAACTCCAGGAGCTCTTGTTTAAGAGCCTCCAGTTCCGGGTCAGGTGCTGCCTGCAACATCGCCGCCGGGAGTAGAGCACTCAAGCATGCAACTGCTAGCAGTGATACTGATCGGTACATGGAATAAGCCGTCCATTTGTGCCTAATGGTCCAGACTCAGCGTAGTTCAATAGCCCATGGTCCGTAATGCAGCGAGTTGATTGAGGTTGCAGTCCAGTGCACCCGCACTCGGGCCATTATTGTTAAGCACTACGTTGAGCTGGGTCATGTTGTCGACCATATTGCTGCTGCCCAGTAACCGGGTGTTTTGCAGCAACCCGCCTTGGGCGACTTGTTGCACGCTTGTACCCTGATTGTTGTTGGCGGTAATGGCCATCTGAACGCCACCACTGGTCGCGGATACCACGACACTGCCTGCGGCATTGCTGCCGGTGATGGTTTGACCGGCTATCAGCGCCTGGCCCTGGCTCGGCACCAGTGCAGGGGCCGTGCTGGCCTCCTTGACGTTGATGGCGATGTTGTTGTTTGAGCTGTTGCCATCGCCTGCTGCCCTTGTGACCTGGGTAATGCCCCGGGAAGTACTCAGCGCAGCGCCCCCCGTCACGTGGCCGCTACCCGATTTGGGCGAACCGCCATGACCGGATTGCTTGATGGTTGAAACATAGAACTGGGGTTTGACCGTTGCGGCTTGAAGCTGCATCGAGGTGGAGGCTCCGATCAGGTCACCACTGGCATTGCGCCAGGTACTGCTCATGACGACACCGAAGCTGATGACCCGCCCCGGCATCACATACCGGCCACGCAACTCGGCCAGTTCCTGGTCCTTGATTTCGATGGGTCTGAACTCATCAGCAAAACCTGAAGTGTTCGCTGCCAGACAGGCTGCGACCACCCAATACGAGGTTTTCATTTGCTGCTCCCGGAGCATCCTGCTCCCTATCATCTTATTGGCGATTAAAAGAAGTCGCTCTGTATGAAACCAAAATCCATCAATTCGGCATCTTTGACCGGGTTGAAGTTATCCATCTTGTTCTTGGCTGTCAGCGGTTCCGGTGGGCTGCGTAAGGCATTGGTCTTGTCGTAACCAGGGCCGACGATGGCGAAGATAATGCCATTCCAGCCTTTGACAAAGTCATCATGGGAGTAGCGTTTGTGACCGAGTACCGGGTCGCCGATATAGACCCAGCTCTTGTCCGCCCGCTGCAACACCACGAAGTGCTTGTAGCCGCGAATTTCCATCAACACCACCACTGGAATCGTCACGGCTTCGAGTCTTTCCGGCGGGATCCTGTAGCCCCGGGCGCGCATGCCGATGCGTTCTATGTAGCGCTTCATGTCCAGCATGGAAAAACCCTGGGTACGCACAAGGTCCTGGTCTGCGGTGACCAGCATGCCTTTGATGATGTGCTCCTCATCGACGTCGAGCCAATAGGCCTGGCGCAGTATCGTTGCCAGCGCGGCGGCGCCGCAGCTGAAATCGGTTTTCTGTTCGACGATGTCGCTGAACTTGCGCTCGCGCAAACTCTGTACGTGCTTGTACACCAGCACGCCACCCGGCAGGGCGGCAACCGGCATCTGTGCAGCCTGGGTCAGGCCAGACAGGCAGAGCAGGGCGAAAAGGACAGTCTTACGCATGATCGATACGCCTTGGGACTGTGGGAAAGCCCCGTCGCCGGGGCTTTCATTGCAATCGCGATTACAGACAGGACTTGCAGCCCGCGGAGATGGACAGCGAGTTGTTTTGCTGGTTGCCCACGCCAGACGATACGTTCGCTCCGCCGTTGCCGGAGAAGTTGTTCATCGAGCCCGTTATCGAAGCGTTGTTGGTTACCGGGGGTTTCCAACCCTCAGGCGTCATCACTTGTTGAGTGGTTACGCCCGCCAGACCGAATACACCCACGGCTACGAAATCAGTCGTGTTGCCGTTGTTGGTGACGTTCAGCCCGGACGTGCTTTGGTTGGCCGCCGCCGCCGCTTGCGCTACACGACCGCCCGCAACGGCAATCGCCAGGTTGTTTTTCTGTTGGTTGAAGTCGCCGGTGGTCACGTTGATGCCGATGTTGCCGGAACCGCTGTTACCTGCGTTGTTGAGCGTTGTGTTGTTGGTGTTGGAGTGGTTCCTGGCGGCGTTGCCGGCGCTCTTCTGAGTCGCACTGGAGACGGCGACCGCGGTGCCGAAGATGAAGCTTTCGTCAGCCGTGGCAAGGGCGGCGGCGTTGTCTTGCTGGTTGCCGTTACCGGCTGCAACGTTGGCGCCCATGTTGCCGTTGGAGTTGTTCAGGGAGTTATCGATTTTGGCGTCGTTCCTGGTGTCCCGGTTCAATACGCTGCTGTCACTGCTTTCCTGCGAGTCCATCACGACGGCCCCGGCGCCTGCTGTAATCTGCAGAATCTGTTCCAGCGTCGGGCCTTTGGGCTGGTGGTTGTTGCCATGCGCATTGCTCTGGCCGTTGCCTTGATCATCATCAAGACCGCCTGCTTGTGCTGCGAATGCCATCACTGCCGCCAGAGCGAAAGCCAGAGGTTTGAGAGCAGTTGTCGGGTTCATGGTGTTTCTCCGTGCTCATTAGTTGGTCAAGTGTTGGTTCGTCCTTAATCGCACTGTATCGGGGTCAGTCAGCGACCCGGATGCTCAAGGTGTTAGCCATTCGGTTCCCCACCCCGGCACTCTGGTTCACCTGGATCACTCCGCGGCTGCCGGTGAAGGCCTGGTCGCTTGTCACGACCTGGCGACTGCCGTTTGGGGCGCCAGTTGCTCCCGAGTTCGGTAACAACGCCACGTTCTGTTGAGAAAGGGCACTATCGTCGATGGCTTGCGGTGCAGCGCTGATGCTGATGCGCATGGCATTGGCCATCTGGTTGTTCGCCCCGGCACCCTGGTTGACACCCAGTACGCCGTTGCCATTACTGAAGGAGGGTCCGCCAATAGTGGCCGTCGCATCCATCGACGGATTGGCGGGCGTGGTGATTGTCTGCCGGACGCTGGTGGTTGCACCGGCATTCGTACCAATGGCGATCGCGCGGACGTTGGTTTGCTGCTGCTGATCGCCTGCCGCCTGGTTGACGTTGAAGTTGCCGCGGTATTGAGTAGCAGAATCCTGGAGGGTGGCGTTGTTCACCGAACTGACGCCCGGATCGGCCATCACGCCGGTGCAGCCGAACAGGGCAAGTAAAAGCAGGGACCGACTCATCTCATTGGCCTCCCGCCATTCTGCCCAGTGAGCCGAGGCCGCTGCTCATGGCGCGGTTGACGGTTCCGGAAATCGCGCTGCCACTGCCACCGCCGTGGCCGACAGACATGCCGGGCATACCATTGGGGTTGGTAACGGCGTTGAGGCCTTGCAGGCCACCCAGGCTTTGTCCGTTGCTGTGGCGAAGGGCTGTTCCGGTGGAGACCCCGGCAATGTCCGCGTCGCTGAGTTCGCCGGTGACGCGGGCCGATGGGTTGGCATTGAGGGTGTTGGGGTTCGGATCTCTGCCGCCGCTGCGACCGATAGGGGTTGGGTGAATGGTGCGGTCAAGCACGATGACGCCGTTGCCTTCGGCTAGAACGTCAAAACTGAAAAGCGTGCCTGCAGCGCTCGCGATCAGCAGCAGGCACGCCAAGACTCTTTTATCGAATATCCACACGACGTTCTTACCTTCTCATGCAGGCTGGCTCTGGTCGGCTTTATGAAGGTAAGAGCGAAAGCTGTGCCGGTTTTTGATTATCTCGTTGATTCAATGGCTTATGGATATTGTCCGGATAGCTTTTGCCAAGAATGTTTCAAAGGTGAGACGAAACCCTGCGCAGGTAGCCCTTAATTGCGGGTAAACCGTTCTAAAGCAAGGGTTTCAGGGGCGTTGTATCACCGGCTTGACAAATCCGATGATCAAACGACGAGGGACGCTGAAATGGGCGGTTTGAGGCAAGGAGAGTGTTTCAGGACCGGACACTTTCCCTCGGAGCAGGGGGGATGGTGGGGGAATTACCCCGGACGCCACTCAGGCGTCGAGCAATCGGGTCACGGCATGCAGTGCCAGGGATCGGCGTTCGGCCCAATCTCCGTGCAGTACTTGAACCGGTTGTGCGTGGCGCTCCAGCCAGGCCAGGGTCTGCTCGAAAAATGCCTGGCGCTCACTCAATCGGGGCTGGCAACGCTGGCCGTCATCCGTCCATTCGACGTGTTCCGGCGACAGCAGCAAGTGCAAGTCGTAATGCCGGGCCAATAGCGCTTGCTCGATCCAGGGGGGGCAGTCGCCAAACAGGGTTTGGCTCCAGAGGACATTGCTCAGCAGGTGCGTGTCGAGGATGAGCAAAGACGGTTGTTGCGCCCGTGCTTCGTCCTCCCACGCCAATTGACCGCGGGCGATGTCCGGAATGTCGGCCAAGGTGGTGTCCCGCGGATTCTGCTCGATGAACCAACGCACATACTCGTCGACCAGAACCCCGCCGAAACGCTGTTGCAATTCGGCCGCCAACCAGCTTTTACCGCTGGATTCCGGGCCTGTGAGTACCAGCACTTTCATGCGCGCAATGCCGGATCGGCGCGCCATTGGCGCCAGCCCTGCACGGCGATAACGGCGAACAGCCCGTACAGGGTGGCGGTCAGGTACAGGTCCTTATAGATGAACAGCCCGACGAAAATCACATCCAGGGCTATCCATAGCGGCCAGCACTGGACACGTTTTTGCGCCATCCAGACCTGCGCCACCAGGCTGAATCCGGTCAGCGCCGCATCGAGCCAGGGTTGTGCTGCGTCGGTCCAGTGGGCCATGGCTGCCCCCAGTAACAGGCTGCCGAGTGCGCCGATGGCCAGGCTCAACGCCACGGAGCGTGAGTTGAGCCAACTGACTTCGCGGCCATGGGTCGTTTCGCCAGCCCGCGTCCACTGCCACCAGCCGTAAAGCTGCAAGGCGGCATAGATGACTTGCAGCAGCATGTCCGAATACAGCTTCACCTCAAAAAAGATCCAGCTATAGAGCAGCACCATGACCAGACCGATGGGCCAGCACCAGGGGTTCTGTTTGACCGTCAGCCAGACGGCAATGACACCGAGGGCGGCGGCAAACAGTTCAAGCCCGGACATGGAGGCTCCTTGGGGAAATCGAAGAGGGGACCGATTGTAACCGGATTGGCGTCGGGAATCCCGTGGCGCACGGGTGTACTTCATTGGTGCGCGATAACGCGGCAGCGCCAAGCGGACTTGTCTGATAGGATTTCGGCCCCGCGCGGGTAAACCCTGATCAGGATTGTTTTTTCACAGGATTTTGACGGTGCTGTGGTGATCCTTGACAGGCGGGGCTTCAGCTACGCTGATCGCAATTCAAGCTTTGGAAAAATACTAACGGGGCATGCCGGCGCGCATAGCCTTTTGGGGGATTGATGGATCTTTGGACCGCCTTTCAGGCATTGATTCTTGGGGTTGTAGAAGGGCTGACCGAGTTTTTGCCCATTTCCAGTACCGGCCACCAGATCATCGTGGCCGACATGCTCGGCTTCGGGGGCGAGCGGGCGATGGCGTTCAACATCATTATCCAGCTGGGTGCCATCCTGGCTGTAGTATGGGAGTTTCGACGCAAGATCTTCGACGTGGTCATCGGCCTGCCGACCCAGCCGGGCGCCCGGCGGTTTACCGCGAACCTGTTGATCGCGTTCTTGCCGGCCGTGGTGTTGGGCGTGATCTTCGCTGACCTGATCCACGAATACCTGTTCAATCCGATCACCGTGGCAGCGGCGCTGGTCGTGGGCGGGTTCATCATGTTGTGGGCCGAGCGCCGCCAGCATGAAGTCCACGCCGAAACGGTGGATGACATTACCTGGAAAGACGCCCTGAAAGTCGGCTTCGCCCAATGCCTGGCGATGATTCCGGGTACTTCGCGTTCGGGCTCGACGATCATCGGCGGGTTACTGTTCGGCCTGTCGCGCAAGACCGCTACCGAGTTCTCGTTCTTCCTGGCGATGCCGACCATGGTCGGCGCAGCGGTGTACTCGGGCTATAAATACCGTCACCTGTTTGTCCCGTCTGATTTCCCGGTGTTCGCGATCGGTTTCGTCACGGCGTTCGTCTTCGCGATGATCGCGGTCCGCGGGCTGCTCAAGTTCATCGCCAACCATAGCTATGCGGCGTTTGCCTGGTATCGCATTGTGTTCGGCCTGATCATCCTGGCGACCTGGCAGTTCGGCTGGGTCGACTGGAGCGCGGTCAAGCCGTGAGTGACTCAAGCTCGCGCAATAACCCCGGGCGCCAGCCCGGGGGACATATCCGTCATCCACGGCTGAAGTGGCTGGTGTTTGCAATCCTGTGCGCATTGCCGCTGTCGGGTTCGGTGTCGTCATGGCTGCACGGGGTGTCGCTGATTCCCCTGGCGGCCTACGGCATCGTCAGCGTCGTGACGTTTTTCCTGTACTGGAGCGACAAGCGCAAGGCCCGCGCCGAGCAATGGCGTACGCCGGAGAATGTCCTGCATGCGCTGGAACTCGCCGGAGGCTGGCCCGGTGCCTTGCTGGCCCAGCAAGCGTTCCGGCACAAAACCCGCAAAGTCTCGTACCAGTTGGTGCTCTGGATCATCGTGCTCATGCACCAGGTGTTCTGGATCGACCACCTGTTCCTCGGCGCACACCTGTTCGCCTTGTTCTGATCAACAACGCCTTATAGCAACAGGCTGACTTGAGTGCGCTTTGGCAGCCTGCTGACCACCAATTGGTGGGAACGCTGTAGCAGTCCCTGTAGTTCTTCGCTGCCGAGCGGGTAGGGCGTTTCCATGATGATCCACTGGGCGCGCGCCAGATAAGGCGCCGGATGAATCCCCGGGCGGTCGCAATGACCGAGAAACAGATCCTTATCGACCTTGAAGGCCAGGGAGTCACCCCGCAGGCCCTGCAAGGCGAACATCTTGTTCCCGGCAATCGAAAACACCCGCACGCCGCCCCATTTATAGTCTTCGCGCGCTCCGGGCAGGCTAAGGCAGAATTTCGCGACATCCTCTTCGCTCATCCGTGCGGTTTTCATAACAATCGTTCCCCACAGGCATTGAATGACTCAACCAGATGGTCAATCCAGGCGCGTACCGCCGGCATGACTCCGCGTCGATGAGGATAGACCGCTTGCAGCCAGCCACCGGGCAACGACCAGTCGGGCAACAACTGCACCAGCGAACCGTTTGCCAGTTCCTGCTCGCAATACATCATGGGCAGCATGGTGAAGCCCAGGCCGGAGAGGGTGCTGGCCTTGCGCACGATAAAGTCATCGATGCCCAGCCGGGCCTCGAGCGCCAGTTCACAACTTTTGCCTTTTTGATCCAGCAGGCGGATGTGCACCAGGCGGTCGGCTTCCAGGGCACCGAGCACCGGCAGGCTTTTCAGATCTTCGGGATGGTTGATCTCACGGCCAAGCAGGAAGCCGGGACTGGCGACCATCAGCATCTGCGCCTGACGCAGGCGGCGAGTGACCAGCAGCGGGTCTTCGTCTCCCAGTTCCCGCACACGCAGGGCTACGTCGATGCCTTCGTTCACCAGGTCGACCCGGCGGTTGAGCAACATCACCTCCAGCTGGACTTGCGGAAACCGTTCCAGAAAGTCGCTGATCACCCCCGGCAATATTTCGTGGGCCAGCCCGACGGGGCAGGACACCCGCAAGCGTCCGCGGGGCTCGCTGGACATGCTGGCCACGGCTTCGTCGGCCATTTCCGCCTCCAGCAGCATCGCCTGGCAGTGCCTGAGGTAACGTTCACCGACGGCCGTCAGCTTCAGTTGTCGGGTGGTGCGTTGCAGTAATCGTGCGCCAAGACGTTCTTCCAGTTCGGCGATGCGCCGTGACAATCGGGACTTGGGGATGCCCAGCAAACGCCCGGCTGCGGCGAATCCCCCGGCTTCCACGACTTTGGCAAAGTAATACAGGTCGTTGAGGTCTTGCATGATGTGAATCCGATTGTTCTATCTGTGGGACGAACTATCGCATTGTTAGCGTCTAATCAGCTATTGGTTTCGTGTGTAGGATTAGTCCCATCAGATCGCCCTTGTGGGCGATCCTCACTTGGAGATCCCACATGAAATTGCTGCATATCGATTCGAGCATCCTGGGCGACAACTCGGCTTCCCGTCAGTTGAGCGGCGAAGTCGTCAAGGCCTGGCAAGCCGCCGAGCCAACCGCCGTGGTGACCTACCGTGACCTGGCCGCCGACGCCATCAGCCATTTCTCCGCCACCACCCTGGTCGCCGCCGGCACCACCGCTGAACTGCGCAACGCGGCACAACAGCACGAAGCCGAACTGAGCGCCTCGACCCTGGCCGAATTCCTGGCTGCCGATGCCGTGGTGATTGCCGCACCGATGTACAACTTCACCATCCCGACTCAACTCAAAGCCTGGATCGACCGCATCGCCGTTGCCGGCCAGACCTTCCGTTACACCGAAGCCGGCCCTGAAGGCCTGTGCGGCGGCAAGAAAGTCGTGATCGTCTCGACTTCCGGTGGCATGCACGCCGGCCAGGCGACCGGTGTTGCCCACGAAGAGTATTTGAAGGTGCTGTTCGGTTTCATCGGCATCACCGATATCGAAATCGTGCGTGCCGAAGGACTGTCTTACGGTGACGACGTACGCAACAAGGCCATGAGCGCTGCCCACGCACAAATCAGCGAGCAATTGTTCGCCGCAGCGTAAGGCTTGCGTAAAAGTAGGCAGCCGTTCAGGTAAAGCCCCAAAAACTCTGTATTCTGGTTACGCAAGTACCAGTTGCGGAGTTTTTTGTTTCTGGTCGTTTCAGGCTGTGGCCCGACTTATGCAGTCCAGGGTGTACGTCTCAAGTCCGGTAACAAGGTGGGGCATCCATGATGCGTCTTTGTGCAGCTTTACTGATTTGCCTGCTAAGCAGCCTGAATACAGTGCACGCCGCACCAGCACCGCATCCTCACTGGAGCGTCGGCTTCCATGAGATGACTTTTCTCGACCCGCTGGACCTGCAGCCGATGCGGGCCATCGCCTTCTATCCTTCCAGTGATCGGGAGCACACCAGCAAGCTTGAGGGTTACACCGTCGAAGCCGGGGAGGACACCAAGGTCGCCATCGGCCGGTTCCCGATGCTGATGCTGTCCCACGGCAACACCGGTACTCCCCTGGCCCTGCACGACCTTGCCACGTCGCTGGCGCGCAAAGGCTTTGTCGTGGTGGCGGTGATTCACCCCGGTGACAACTCCAGGGATCACAGCCGACTCGGTACTTTGAGTAACCTGTATGGCCGGCCGATCCAGATCTCCGAAGCCATTACCGCGACCTTGGGCGACCCTATGCTGTCGCCGTTCGTCAATGCCAACCAGGTAGGGGTCATCGGTTACTCGGCCGGTGGTGAGACTGCATTGATCCTGTCCGGCGCGACCCCGGACCTGGATCGTCTGCGCCGATACTGCCAGGAGCGCCCGGACGACCGCGATGCGTGCAACACCCAGGGCGAATTGATTGTCGACCGCGACGACCTGCAACCGGTGGCTGATCCTCGCGTCCACGCCTTGATGCTGATGGCGCCGTTGAGCCTGAAGTTCGGCCGCCACACCCTGGCCGATGTGCATGTGCCGGTGCTGCTCTACAGCGGCGATGGCGACAAGTTGGTGGCTGTCGACAAGAACGCCGCGGCACTGGCGCGTAAACTGCCGACCGCGCCGGACTTCAAACTGCTGGCCGGGGCAGGGCACTTCGTCTTCATGGCGCCGTGCAATGACGAGCAGATCGTGATCATGCCCGCGCTGTGCACCGATGCCGATGGCGTCGACCGGCAAGACATTCACCGCAATCTGATCGCTGAAGCCGGAAGCTTTTTCTCGCGCACCCTGGGCAGAGCAACCCGGGCCGGGATGCAGACCGCCGATCAATAGATCCCTTTGTAGGAGCTGCCGAAGGCTGCGATCTTTTGATTTTAAGATCAAAAGATCGCAGCCTTCGGCAGCTCCTACAGGGATTCAAGCCATGGCGCGGTGTTTCAACAGCAGGGTCAGCCCCAACCCCGTCACCGACAACAACGCCGCACTGAAGAAAATCCACGCATAACCCAGGTTCAACGCCACTGCGCCCATCAACGGGCCGGCGATGGCCAGCGCCAGGTCGAAAAACACAGCATAAGCACTCAGGCCTGCGCCCCGGCTGGAGTTGGGGACCTGTTTGATGGCCTCGACACCCAGCGCCGGATACACCAGGGACAGGCCAAATCCGGTCAGGCCGGCACCAATGAGCGCGTAACCGGTCGACGGTGCCAGCCACAGCAGCACCAGGCCAACGGTCTCAATGCACATGCAGGCAATGGCCGAGGTGAACCCGCCGAAACGGCTGATGGCGGAAATGAACAGCAGTCGCGACAGAATGAAACACGCGCCAAACACCGTCAGGCAGTAGGCCGCGCCGGACCAACCGCGATTGACGTAGTACAAGGTGATAAAGGTCGTCAGGGTGCCATAGCCAATGGACGCCAGGCTCAGGCTCGCGCCAAACGGCGCAATGCGTCCGAACACCGCCCAAAACGGCAAGCGTTCACCGCGCACCACCGGCACCGAGGGCTTGTTGCGAATCAACAGCAGTGCAACCAGGGCCAGCAGCGACAAGGCAATGCCCAGGCTGGCGTAACCCAGTTGTTGCACCATGACCACGCCCAGCGGCGCGCCAATGGCAATCGCCCCATAGGATGCGATGCCGTTCCAGGAAATCGACCGCGCAGTATGCTCGGCGCCCACCTGGCCCATGCACCAACTGATGGTGCCGACGCCGATCAACCCTTGGGCGATCCCCAGCAACAGGCGCCCGGCGATCAGGATCAGCAGGCTGAGCAAGGGAAAACCTTGCAACAGGGTCGACAGCCAGGTCAGCACGCCGCTGAGCACAATCCCGCACAAGCCATAGATGATTGCGCGCTTGGTACCAACGCTGTCGGACATCCGCCCGGCCATGGGGCGGCTGAGCAGGGTGGCGAGGTATTGCGAGCCGATCGTCAACCCGGCCACGATGGCGCTGAACCCGAGTTGTTCATGGACATAACCCGGCAAAACGGCAATCGGCAATCCGATGCAGAGGAAGGCAATGAAGGTATAGAAGACGATAGAGACGATCTGCAGGGTGATCGCCATGGAGCTTTGCGCAGGCACTTGCGGCACAGACATGAGGGCTCGTTCGCGGGCGGCGGTGGGAGACCTGCATCATGGCGCGGTGTCGGGATAAAAGAAAGCAGGCTAACTACTTTTGCCGTGACATTATCACTGTTCCTCATGGCCTCTTCGCGAGCAAGCCCTCTCCCACAGGGGAACGCATTCCAAATGTGGGAGCGGGCTTGCTCGCGAAGGATTCTCCACCCAGAAAATCCCACCCATGAAACGCAAAAAGCCCCGTCACATGGACGGGGCTTTTCACTTGAGGCTTGCAGCTAAAGGCTTGTAGCTACCTTTAGAACACCACACCCTGGCTGCGCAGGTAGTCGTCGTAGGTGCCGCTGAAGTCGGTCACGCCGTTAGGGCTCAACTCGATGATGCGGGTGGCCAGGGACGATACGAACTCACGGTCGTGGCTGACGAAGATCAGCGTGCCCGGGTAGTTTTCCAGCGCCAGGTTCAGCGCTTCGATCGATTCCATGTCCAGGTGGTTGGTCGGTTCGTCCATCACCAGTACGTTCGGCTTTTGCAGGATCAGCTTGCCGAACAGCATGCGGCCTTGCTCACCACCGGAGATGACCTTGACTGACTTGAGGATTTCGTCGTTGGAGAACAGCATGCGGCCCAAAGTGCCGCGAATGATCTGCTCGCCCTGAGTCCACTGGCCCATCCAGTCGAACAGGCTGACGTCGTCTTCGAAGTCATGGGCGTGGTCCTGGGCGTAGTAGCCCAGTTCCGCGCTTTCAGTCCACTTCACGGAACCGGCGTCCGGGGTCAGTTCGCCCATCAGGGTGCGCAGCAGGGTGGTCTTGCCGATACCGTTCGGGCCGATGATCGCCACACGCTCGCCGGCTTCGACGGTGAAGCTGAAGTTCTTGAACAGGGTCTTGCCGTCGAAGCCCTTGGACATCTGCTCGATGGTCACGGCCTGGCGGTGCAGCTTCTTGGTCTGTTCGAAGCGGATGAACGGGCTCACGCGGCTCGATGGCTTGACTTCGGCCAGCTGGATCTTGTCGATCTGCTTGGCGCGGGAAGTGGCCTGCTTGGCTTTCGAGGCGTTGGCCGAGAAGCGGCTGACGAAGGTTTGCAGTTCGGAGATCTGGGCTTTCTTCTTGGCGTTGTCCGACAGCAGTTGCTCGCGGGACTGGGTCGCCGCCGTCATGTACTCGTCGTAGTTGCCCGGGAACAGGCGCAGCTCGCCGTAGTCCAGGTCAGCCATGTGGGTGCAGACGCTGTTGAGGAAGTGACGGTCGTGGGAAATGATGATCATGGTGCTGTTACGCGCCTTGAGGATCGTTTCCAGCCAGCGAATGGTGTTGATGTCCAGGTGGTTGGTCGGTTCGTCGAGCAACAGCACTTCAGGATCGGAGAACAGTGCCTGGGCCAGCAATACCCGCAGTTTCCAGCCTGGAGCCACTTCGGACATCGGGCCGAAATGCTGTTCCAGGGGGATACCCAGGCCCAGCAGCAGTTCACCGGCGCGGGATTCAGCGGTGTAGCCGTCCATCTCTGCGAATTCGGTTTCCAGCTCGGCCACGGCCATGCCGTCCGCTTCGCTCATTTCCGGCAGCGAATAGATGCGGTCGCGCTCGGCCTTGACCTTCCACAGCTCTTCGTGACCCATGATCACGGTGTCGATCACGGTGAATTCTTCGTAGGCGAACTGGTCCTGGCGCAATTTACCCAGGCGCACGTTCGGCTCCAGCATGACCTGGCCGCCGGACGGCTCGAGGTCATTGCCGAGAATCTTCATGAAGGTCGACTTGCCGCAACCGTTGGCGCCGATCAGACCGTAACGGTTGCCACCGTTGAATTTGACCGAGACGTTTTCGAAGAGCGGCTTGGCGCCGAACTGCATCGTGATGTTAGCTGTAGAAATCAAAGGTTTTTCCTGCGAAGCATTCAGAGTAGCTAGGGGTGCGGCAGTACCGGTTCAGTACCCGTTCCACTGTCCGGACCCGGGGACATTCATCCCGATCGGCAGTGGAAGATCCATCTGGCATCAAGTGGACAGCAGCATGTGGCGCGCCTGGCCCGAGTCAATGTGCGCTGAAAGGGGGATTTTCCCGCTCTCAACCTGGGGGCGCGTAAAGTTTGGCGGCGATTGTACTGGTCTGGCTCTTTAAACGATAGGGCGATGAGGCCTATGCAACGCTTTGACGGTTTTTGCGGACACATTTTCACAGTTACAGGTTAACTATTGGTTACAAACTGTGGCTAAAATGCCATCTAACAGCTGAACGGTGACCAATCGGCGTAGCTGGATGGCGCCAAGGGGCCGCTGTTTCGTATTCAACCGCTGCACAAGACCCGGGGACCGGCATGCCGGTAAAGGGCGCAGTTTGTATACTTCCGACCTGTGACGATTTCCGTGAAACTGATCATTGCCGTTATTTACATTGTCTCTATTGCGTACGTCCACCTGCGTGGCCGAGTGCGCCACAAGCTGGGCCGCCAGTTGAGTGATCACTCGACGTTCCTGGCGCCGATCAACTGCTTTCTTTATCTGTTCTCGAAAATCCCCAACAAGCCGTATCTCGATCCGGCTGATTTTCCCGACCTGAGCCCCTTGCAGGCACATTGGGAAGAAATTCGCGTCGAAGGCCAGAACTTGCTTCACGCCGGCGAGATCAAGCGTTCGAACCAATACGATGACGTCGGTTTCAACTCGTTTTTCAAGACCGGCTGGAAGCGCTTTTATCTCAAGTGGTATGGCGATAGCCACCCGTCGGCCATGAAGCTCTGCCCGCGCACCACCGAACTGGTGCAGGGCATCGGCTCGATCAAGGCGGCGATGTTCGCCGAGTTGCCACCGGGCTCCAGACTGGTGCGCCACCGCGACCCGTATGCCGGTTCGTACCGTTATCATCTCGGGCTGGACACACCCAACGCCGAAGGTTGCTACATCAATGTCGATGGCCAGAACTACCATTGGCGTGATGGCGAAGCGGTGATGTTCGATGAGACCTACATTCATTACGCAGAGAACACCACGCCACACAATCGCATCATCCTGTTCTGCGACGTCGAACGGCCCATGAAGTATCGGTGGGCGGCGGCTTTCAATCGCTGGTTCAGCCGTAATGTCATGTCGGCGGCAGGTGCACCGAACGAGGACGGAGACCACACCGGCGGGCTCAACCGGCTGTTCAGCAAGGTCTACAAGGTGCGCCTGCGCGCCAAGGAACTGAAAAAGCGCAACCGCAAGCTTTACTACCTGCAGAAGTGGTCGATCTTTGCCGGGTTGCTGGCGGTCTTCATTCTTATCTGATTTTCGGTGTGGCGTACCTGGGCTTCGCGAGCCTGCTCGCGAAGAAGCCGGGACATCCAGCGGATCACTTACTGACTTTCTTCCTGGCAACCGGTTTGCTGCCCGGCTTCGGCCTGGCCGCTGCTTTACCGGCACCTTTGCTGCCGAGGCTGCGCTTGAGCAGTTCGGTCAGGTCAATGACATCCGCCGTTTTGCGCTCCTCTTCACCAGAAGCGGTTTCGACGTCTTCGATCTTGCCTTCACGGGCCTTTTTGTCCACCAGGGCCATGATCTTGTCCTCAAAGCCGTCCCGATAGTCATCCGGCGTCCACTCGGCACTCATGTCCTCCACCAGGCGCCTGGCCATGTCCCGTTCGCCCTTGGCCAGTTCGGGGCTGGTCACTTCGCTGCCCAGCGCCAGTTCATCGAGACTTCGCACCTCGGCCGGCCAGCGCAGCATCACCAGGACCAGCGCGGACTCCAAAGGCATCAGCGCGGCCAGGTGCTGGCGGGTATGCAAGACCACGCGGGCGAGGGCAACCTTGCCGGTTTTGGTCAGGGTTTCGCGCAGCAGTGCATAGACTTTGCCGCCGCGCTTGTCGGGGGCCAGGTAGTAAGGCGTGTCGATGTTCTGCAAGGGAATCTGCTTGCCGTCGACAAAGGAAAAAATGTCGATGGTCTGGGTCGAGAGTGGGTGAGCGGAACGGATCTCCTCTTCACTGAGCACCACGTACCGGCCCTTTTCGTATTGCACACCCTTGACGATGTGCTCCCTGGTGACCTCCTTGCCCGTGACTTTGTTGACCCGCTTGTAGCCCACCGGGTCCATGCTGCGGCTGTCGAGCCAATCGAAATCGACGCCTCGGGAGGACGTTGCCGAGACCAGCGCCACGGGGATGTGCACCAGTCCGAAGCTGATTGCGCCTTTCCAGATTGCCCGTGCCATGGTCGTCTACTCGCAGGTGATGTTCAGGTGACCTGCGGTCCTGGGCAAAAGTTTCTGTGGGCTGCGCGCCGGCTCCCTGGCTGGATCAACCGGGTGCAACCTCTTGCCGGGGAGTTTTTGGTTAACAAATCCGAACCTCGGGCGTAGCGTGGTATCGAAGTCCTTATCCACGCGGACGCAGAGAGGCACCCCATGAACCGATACGTGTCTGGCGCCATTGCACTGGCCTTGAGTGGCATATTGGGCCCCTTGGTCCAGGCTGACGACCCTGCTTCGTTGCAGTTGGCCCAGAACCTGCCGGGCAGCACCAGCAACAATCCTTACAACAGCCCGATCCGGCGGGCCAATCCCAACAGTATGCAAGGCACTCAACCCAGCGCCCCGGCCATTCGCGGACCCAATACCGTGCCGGTCCCACGCCCGCCGACGCTGGACAACGGTGGCATCGGTAATCGCTATCCCGACCGGACAGCGCCCGCCAGCCCACCGAAATTCATTCCCAATCCACCCCCACGAGACACCGGCACCAGCAACCGTTGAGTGGCAGGCGTGACGTCTACCCGCTACTTTTCACCAAGTCTCATTTCCATCAGAAAAGGAATCCTGCATGTTGCGTAAAAACCTGTTGGCAACCCTCTGTGCCAGCGTACTGATTAGCGCCGGCCCTGTGCTTTCCGCGCCGGCCCAGACGATGAAAAGCGAAGACGGCACCCTTGAGGTCACCCCCGTCGTGACGGGGCTGGAGCACCCCTGGGCCCTGGTATTCCTGCCGGATAGCAAAGGCATGCTGGTGACCGAAAGGCCCGGCAATCTGCGACTGGTGACCGCCGAAGGCAAGTTGTCCGCACCGCTCAATGGCGTACCCACGGTCTGGGCCAAAGGGCAGGGTGGATTGCTCGACGTGGCACTGTCACCCGACTTCAAGCAGGACCGGATGGTCTATCTGTCCTATGCCGAAGGTGGCGGCCAGGGCGGCAAGGCCGGCACGGCGGTGGGCCGTGGCCGGCTCTCCGACGATATGACGGCACTCAAGGATTTCCAGGTGATCCTGCGTCAGGAGCCCAAGCTCTCGGTCGGCAACCATTTTGGCTCGCGGCTGGTGTTTGATCGCGACGGCTATCTGTTCGTGACCCTGGGGGAAAACAACGACCGCCCGACCGCCCAAGACCTCGACAAGCTGCAAGGCAAAGTGGTGCGCATCTACCCGGATGGCACGGTGCCCAAGGACAACCCCTTTGTCGGCCAGGCCAACGTACGGCCGGAGATCTGGTCCTACGGGCAGCGTAACCCGCAAGGCGCTGCGCTCAACCCGTGGAACGGCACGCTGTGGGAAAACGAACATGGCCCTCTGGGCGGTGATGAAGTCAACATCATCGAGCGCGGCAAGAATTACGGCTGGCCGCTGGCGACCCATGGCATCAATTACTCCGGTCAACCGATTCCCGAAGCCAAGGGTGAGACCGCTGAAGGTACCGTTGCCCCGAATCATGTCTGGGAAAAATCCCCGGGCCTGAGTGGCATGGCGTTCTACGATGCCGATCGTTTCAAGGCCTGGCAGCGCAACGTGTTTATCGGAGCGCTGATCAGCCAGGAACTGATCCGCCTGGAGTTCGATGGCGACAAGGTGATCCACGAGGAGCGCTTGCTCGGGGATTTTAAAAAACGCATCCGCGATGTGCGGCAGGGGCCGGACGGCTATTTGTATGTTTTGACTGATGAGGAGAACGGTGGGTTGTATAAGGTGGGTTTGAAGTTGCTGGCTGACTAAGATATCTGAAAACTTGCCATTGACTTGCCATCAACCCCCGGCTAATTTCGAACCATGACTTCCACCGTATTGCGCTGCCAGCCAAGCATTATTACCGCCATTCCTCATTTGGCGGGCTAGCTCACGACTGCAGCACCCAACCCGCCCTGGAGGCGGGTTTTTACTTTCTGTCTCCCGGGCCCCGAACAATGTCAGGAGACGACCATGAGTTTTACGACCGACCAGCAAAGCCTGCTTGGACACTACGTCAAAAAAATCCTTGCCGCGCCGGTGTATGAACTGGCCGTGCGCACGCCGTTGCAACCGGCACCTGCCTTGTCCGAAGCCTTGGGTAACCAGGTCCTGCTCAAGCGCGAAGACCTGCAACCGACCTTTTCCTTCAAGATCCGCGGCGCCTACAACAAGCTGGTGCACTTGAGCGAGGCGCAAAAGGCTCGTGGCGTGGTCACCGCTTCTGCTGGTAATCATGCCCAAGGCGTGGCCCTGGCCGCGCGGGAGTTGGGCATCAGCGCCACCATCGTCATGCCCTGCACGACGCCGCAACTGAAAGTCATCGGGGTGCGCAGTCGCGGCGCCGAGGCGGTGTTGCACGGCGAAAGCTTTCCGTTCGCACTGGCTTATGCGCTGGATTTGGCCGAGGAAACCGGTCGCACCTTTGTATCGCCCTTCGACGACCCGGAGGTGATCGCGGGGCAAGGCACGGTGGCCATGGAGATCCTGCGCCAGCATCAGGGGCCGCTTGATGCGATCTTCGTTCCGGTAGGTGGCGGCGGGCTGATCGCGGGTATCGCCGCTTACGTGAAGTACCTGCGGCCGGAAGTTCGCATCATTGGCGTCGAGTCGGAACATTCCGCGTGCCTGCAAGCGGCGATGCATGCCGGCGAACGGGCCGTGCTGCCAAGCGTAGGTACCTTCGCCGATGGGGTGGCGGTGGCGCAGATCGGCGCATACGGTTTTGAGGTTTGCCGGTTTTGCGTCGATGACGTGGTGACGGTCAGCAACGATGAGCTTTGCGCCGCGATCAAGAATATCTACGACGATACCCGCTCGATCACCGAACCTTCCGGTGCGCTCGCCGTCGCCGGGATCAAGAAATACGTCGCGCAAACCGGTGCCTTGGGGCAGACCCTGGTGGCGATCGACTCGGGTGCCAATATCAACTTCGACAGCCTGGGGCATGTGGCCGAGCGCGCCAAGAGGGGCTGCAGTATGCCGTCGTAATATTGAAGGATGAACACTGTACCTGTGGCGAGGGAGCTTGCTCCCGCTGGGGCGCGAAGCGACCCCAAAACTGCGACTGCTGCGCAGTCCAACGGAAGCAAGCTTCCTCGCCACAGGTTACTTATTGCACTTTCAATATCTCTTAAGCGAACAGCATTACACCGGATGGCCGGGTTATTCCTGAACGGCTTTCTCGACCTTGGTCGACGCCGACCAGATCCGATAGCGCACTTCGATGCCCTTGGGCACGTACAGCACGAGCGGCAGTTTGCTGTTGTAACGCAGCAGGAAGCCGTCACCGACCACCGGTACAAAACCCTGCTTGCTCGTGCCCGCCGGGCAGGCCATCAGCGTGCTCATCGGGCCAATGACTTTTTCCAGGCGATAGAACGGATAGCCCCAGCCCTCGAGGTTCTTCTCCTCGAGAATGCCACCCAGACGCGGGTTGTTGCAGTCGACGGTCATCGTCTTGCCGGCCAGGATCTCGACCTGGAAGTCGTTTTCCCGGGGCTGTGGCGCGAGGTGAATCACCTGGCGGGTAAACCCGCTTTCGGCCTTCGCAAAGGGTGCGGTGTCTTCGAGTTTGGCGGCATGCGCCACCCCGGCAAGCCCCAGTGCGAATAGCGCTGTGCAAGCGTTAACGGTCAAAGAATTCATGATGCCTCCTTGCTTGAAGTGAAGGGCGGCATTTTCACTGTCGTGCGCAGTGAATGCAAACCCGGGACATCCGGTGTGCAATATGCAGGGGCGCCAGGGTCTATAATTGTAAATTGCATGACAGGTTTTACAGGTAACTCGCCCGGACCCTTGAATTACCGATGAGCTGCACAACGAAGTTCAGGGTATGTTTTATGCTGTAGCTGTCCTTGAAGCTTGCCGGGATTTCAAATGAGCAAGCATCGGTTGTCAGGCAGTCTCACAAAGGAGGGAGTCGCCATGTTTCTTTCTGCCTTGGAAATTCGCAACATCATCGAAAGCAGTTTTCTGCCCAAGCGCTGCCAGTGCACGCTGTCACCGGATCTCTCGATGACCGTCAAGGTCTATGCAGACGGGCAAACCGATCAGCTCGATCTATTGGTCACCGGTATCGATGCCTCCGGGCTCAATGGTTGTCGGGAAATCAACGAGTTGATTGCCCAACTGCGTTCCAGGCAGCATCACGTCGAGGTCGAACCGCATTCCAGGCTGGGCAATGCACTCTAGCTTGCTGTTTCGGGTTCCACGGACACGCGCCGGGTCTGGAAGAACGCCAGGCCCAGCGCCAGTTCAAATCCGACCGCCAGTAGAATCCCCGGCCCGACATGGCCACTGAGCCATTCGGCAAAACCCAGCACGGCCAATCCCCAGCTGCCGACGACGAAGCCGAGGCTCAGGGCATTGCGGGTTGCGCAAGGGGGCGCGTTGCGAACCAGAAAAGAGAACACGCTCAACGCCCCAAACAGCACGGCGGTGCGTCGCGCGACCAATCCCACCGCGAATGAAAACTCGATGTCCCAGAACGACAACAACCATTGCGGTGTCAGGCCCCAGACCAGGCTCAGCAAAAGACATAAGGCTGCGGTAAACATCGACAGTGCGCGAAACGACAACTGCATGGCTAATCCTTGCGGGCAGAGAGGGGGGGGCGCTAAAGCATAGCGCCGCAACCCTCAAAGGAATACCGCCAAGTACCAAATCAGACCTTTCAGTCAGCCCTGGTTCTCGCAAGCGTCAGAAAGTTTACGGTAGGAAATTTCTGCGAGTTTCCCCGTGTCATCGATGTACTTCATTTCGGCCTTCACCACTTTGCACTCCAGGGTGTCCGGCTCGGTCAGTGAAATCACTTTGCTGACATGCAATGGCATGCCGTAGTGATAGGGCACGGCTTGGGAGGTTGTGGTGTCAGTGGCCTGAGCCAGGCCGGCAAACGCGGCGCAGCCGAGGGCGGCGGTAACCAGCAGGGTGCGAGTGTTCATCAGGGATCTCCGGTGCGGACGGAATGTCAGTTCGATATGTCGCTGGTCGAACTTGCCGCACTGGGCGTCAGAACAGTCTGAGGGCGTGCGGTCCAGTGAAGTGTTGGATCGCACGGTTAAGCGAGGGTTAACCCGGCTGAACGCCGCCTGTCGCGGGTGCGCGATCCTGTGTATCAGTTAAGACCATCGGGGGCCTGATGGAAAGGCATCGCGAACAAGGCTGGACACAAATGCTGTGAACGACCCGCAACCCTGTGGGAGCGAGCTTGCTCGCGATGAGGACGTCAGTGTCAGTGCAAATCCAACTGCTGCCGATAAGGCAAATCCGGCCCGGTCTTGCTGCACGTCAGCGCCGCAGCCTGCACCGCGAACTTCAGCATGCTGTCGATCTGTTCGCGGCCAAGTTGCTTCACGCCCTCTATCGAGTCCAGTTGCTGTTCGGTCAACCAGGTAATCAGCGCCGCCTGAAAGGTATCGCCCGCGCCCACGGTGTCGGCGATTTTTACCGCAGACGCAGGAGTCGACCACGAGCCGTGAGCCCGGCTGAACACGCTCGCACCTTCGCCACCCCGGGTCAGGAAGACCAGCTGGCAGCGATGCCGTAACCAGCCTTCGATCACCTGCGCGGGGTCCTGGCCGGGGTACAGCAGATGCAGGTCTTCGTCGCTGACCTTGATCAGGTCGGCCAGCTCCACCAGCGTCGCGATCCGGTTACGCCACAGGTCGATGTCCGGCTGCGGGTTCAGGCGCACGTTCGGGTCGAGGCTGATCAGGCGCTTGCCGCTTTCCCGGCGCGCCAATGCCAATAGCGTGTCGGCAATCGGCTGCACCACCAGGGAAAACGAGCCAATATGCAGGCCGCGTACTTCAGGCCCGAGCGCTGGCAGGTGCTCCGGTTGCAATTGTCGATCCGCGCAGCCTTCGCCACGGAAGCTGTACTGCGGCGAACCATTGGCCCCCACGGCGACCATCGCCAGAGTGGTCGGCGCGGCAAAATCCAGCAGGTAGTCCTGGCGCACGCCTTCATCTTGCAAGACTTGCAGCAGGCGCCGGCCCAGGTAGTCGGTGGACAACCCGGCCAACAGCGCCGCGTCCACGCCCAATCGGCGCAAGCCCACCGCCACATTGAACGGCGAGCCACCGGCAATGGCCTTGAAATTCACTTTGGACGCCTGCCCACTGGCGTCGTTTTCACTGAAAAAATCGAACAGCGCTTCGCCACACACCAGGTACATAGTTTGTTCACTCTTTAATTAGGGTTGCGACTTGCTGTCGATAGCGTTCATACGCCTGCTGGCAGGCTTGTACATTGTCGGCGACGGGCGGGGTTTCACTGGCCGGGTCGAGTTTTACGCAGCGCTTGCACCATTGCGCCAGGCTGTCTTCGCGACCGTTTGCCCGGGATACGCACCAAGCCGCTTGAATTGCCGCACCCAAGGCTGCGGCCTCGCTTTGTTCGGTGCAGATCACCGGCGTATTCATGGTGTCGGCGACAATTTGCCGCCAGACCGCACTTTTTGACCCGCCGCCAATCAGCCGAATGCTGCGGCTTTGTAAGCCATTGTGGCGCAGCAGGTCCAGTCCGTAACGCAAACCGAAGGTCGTGCCCTCGACCACCGCGCGGCACAGGTTGGCCCGGGTCAGGTTGGTCATGGTCAGGCCCGACAGGCTGGCGCTGGCATGGGGCAGGGCAGGCACCCGCTCACCGTTGAAGAACGGCAGCATGCACACTCCGTCGGCACCGATCGGCGCCTGGGCAACCAGCTCGTTGAACTGATCGATGTCGAGGTCCAGCAGGTCACGAATCAGGCCGGTGGCATTGGTCAGGTTCATGGTGCAGATCAATGGCAACCAGCCGCCGCTTGAAGAGCAGAAGGTGGCGACCGCTGCATCTGCGGCAATGTTCGGCTGATCGGCATAGGCGTACACCGTGCCCGACGAGCCGAGGCTCATGGTGATTGCACCGGGCTGGATGTTGCCGGTGCCGATGGCCCCCATCATGTTGTCCCCACCACCGCTGGACACCAGTGCCTGGGGGTTGATGCCCAGGTGTTCGGCAATGCCTGGCAGAATGGTGCCGACCGCCTGGTGGGCATCGATCAATTCCGGCAACGCCGCTTGCAGGCGTCCGCTGGGGTCGATGTCACGCAACAATTGCACATCCCACTGGCGCGTACGCACATTGAAGTACCCGGTGCCCGAGGCATCGCCGTATTCGCTGCAACTGCGGCCGGTCAGCCAATGGTTGAGGTAATCGTGGGGCAGCAGGATGCGGGCGATCCGGGAGAACACCTCGGGATGCTGCTCTTTGGTCCATAACAGCTTGGATACGGTGTAGCCCGGCGCGATGACCACGCCGAGGCGCTCCAGAGAACCCTTTTCACCGCCCAAGTGGGCCAGCAGTCGGTCATTCTCCGCGGTGGTTTCGGTATCGCACCAGAGTTTCGCCGGTCGCAATACCTGCCCCTGTTCATCGAGCAGCACCAGGCCGTGTTGCTGGCCGGAGACGCCAATGCCGAGAATAGACTGGCCATCGACTTTGGCCGCGAGCAAGGCGCGGCGGGTGGCGGTGGCGAAGGCTTCCAGCCACTGTTGGGTGTCCTGTTCGCGGCGGCCATCGGGGCCGCTGATCAGGCTGTGGCTGGCGACTCCCTGGCCGAGCACATCACCACTGCCCGCGTCGAGGATGATGGCTTTGGTGCCCTGGGTGCCGCAGTCGATGCCGAGGAAGCGTTGTCGGGTTGTCATGCAAGATCCTTGGTCGTCATCTCGATACAAGTCTGGATTCAGTATCCCTGGTGCCTGTCCGGCCGCCTTCGCGAGCAAGCTCGCTCCCACAGTCGATTTGTAGTGAACACCGAATTTGTGTTCGACAGCGCTTCAGTGTGGGAGCGGGCTTGCTCGCGAAGACGGACTCAGACTCACCGCCACATTTATGCCAACACTCGTTCCAGAGTCCGCGACACCCCAACCTCACGCAAACTGTTGCAGCACCACTCGAACGCCGCGACAAACTCCGGCGAGCGCGCAATGGCCGTACCAAAAATCTCCTCGACCGCCAGCAAACGCTGGGTAATCAACACATCATCGGCCACCAGCGCCTGGCAGAATGCCGCCCGTGGATCCGCAATCGCGTAGGTCTCGCCATGCTCATCCACGCCCTTGAGGTACAGCGCCCACGCCGCCACCACCAACGCCGCGCGGCGGGTCTCGCGGCCATCGGCGATCAAGCGGTTGATGGTCGGTACGGTGAATTTCGGAAACTTCGACGAGCCGTCCGAACACACCCGTTCAAGCTGGTCGGCAATCGCCTGATTGGAGAAGCGCGCCACCAGGGTGTTCTTGTACTCGGTCAGGTCGATTCCTGGCACCGCCGGCAGCTGTGGCGTCACGTCCAGATCCATGTAGGTGCGCATGTAGCGCACGAACAGCGGGTCGTTCATGGTCTCGTGGACGAAGCGGTAACCCTTGAGGAACCCCAGGTAGGTCAGCGCCAGATGACTGCCGTTGAGCAGCTTGATCTTCATTTCTTCGTAGGGCGTGACGTCGTCGGTGAATTGCACGCCGACCTTTTCCCAGGCCGGGCGACCGTTGACGAACCGGTCTTCCAGCACCCACTGCGTGAAGGGTTCGCAAACCACCGGCCAGGTATCGTCCACGCCATGCAGGTCCGCCAATTGCAGGCGATGAGGAGTGCTGGTCATCGGCGTGATGCGGTCGACCATGGCGTTGGGGAAACTGACGTTGGCGTCGATCCAGTCGCGCAACTGGCTGTCGTGCAAGGCGGCGAAGGCCAGCAGGGCCTTGCGGGTGACGGCGCCGTTGTGGGGCAGGTTATCGCAGGACATCAGGGTGAAGGCCGCTGTGCCAGTGGCGCGGCGCCTGGCCAGTGCGGCACAGAGGAAACCGAACACGGTTTTCGGTGCATCCGGGTGCGCCAGGTCATGCTGGATCTGCGGCAAGTGCGCCATGAACTCGCCGCTGCTGTCGTCGATGCAGTAACCGCCTTCGGTAATGGTCAGCGAGACGATGCGAATCTCGGGGCTGGCCAGTTTGTCGATCACCGCCTGGGCACCGTCCTCGGCCAGCAGCATGTCGCGGATGGCGCCAATTACCCGCACTTCGGTGTCGTCGCTATCGCCGAGTTCGAACAGGGTGAACAGGTAGTCCTGGTCCTTGAGATCGTCACGGGCGCGGCGGTCTTCAGCGCGCAGGCCGACACCGCAGATGGCCCAGTCCAGGCCTTCGCCGGTATTCATCAGGGCGTCGGTGTAGTACGCCTGATGGGCACGGTGGAAACCGCCGACGCCGATGTGCGCGATGCCTTGGCGGGTCTCGCCCAGGGCGTATGCGGGCAGGGCCACTTCAGGGGCGAGGCGGCTGAGGTTTTGTTTGTTCAGTTTCATCGCAGGCTCTCTGAAATCAGGCAGCAACGCGCAACGGACGGGTCAACGCCACGCCGTCGACATCGAATAAATGGCAGTGTTGCGCATCCAGATGCAGGCTCAGGGTTTCACCGTAGCGGCTGGACAGATCGCCGCGAACACGCAGGGTCAGGGCTTCGCCGGATGCTGTGCGGACGTGGCAGAAGGTGTCGCTGCCCAGGCGTTCACTGACATCGGCGGTGACCTGCAAGGTGCAGTCGCCGGGTTTGGCCAGTTCCAGATGCTCCGGGCGAATGCCCAGTGTCACTGCACTCCCGACGCTCAGGTGCCTGCCGCTCAAGGGCAGGCTGATGCGGGTCCCGGCGTCCAGTTGCACTTCACAGCCCTTATTGTCGACGCGGGTGACCTTGCCTTTGAGGAAGCCCATTTTCGGCGTGCCCAGGAAACCGGCGACGAACAGGTTGGCCGGCTGGTGATAGAGGTCCAGTGGCGAGCCGACTTGCTCGATCTTGCCGCCATTGAGTACGACCACTTTGTCGGCCATGGTCATGGCTTCGACCTGATCGTGAGTCACGTAGATCATCGTGGCTTGCAGTTCCTTGTGCAGGCGCAACAGTTCCAGGCGCATCTGCACCCGCAGGGCGGCATCGAGGTTGGACAACGGTTCGTCGAACAGGAAGATTTTCGGGTTGCGCACGATGGCCCGGCCAATCGCCACGCGCTGGCGCTGGCCACCGGACAGTTGCTTGGGCTTGCGCTCCAGCATCGGCCCCAGTTCGAGGATGCGCGCCGCTTCACCAACCTTTTTCTCCACTTCGGTTTTCGCCACGCCGGCCAGGTCGAGGGCGAACGACATGTTCTTGCGCACGCTCATGTGCGGGTACAGGGCGTAGGTCTGGAACACCATCGCCAGGTCGCGCTTGGCCGGGCTGACTTCGGTGATGTCGCGGCCGTCGAGTTCGATGGTGCCGCCGCTGACTTCCTCCAGCCCGGCGATAAGCCGCAGCAGTGTGGATTTGCCGCAGCCCGAGGGGCCGACGAAGACCACGAACTCCTTGTCGTTCACTTCAAGGTCGATACCCTTGATGATGGAAAAGCCTTCGAAGCCTTTTTGCAGATTCTTGATTTTCAGGTTGGCCATGATGATGGGCCTCCGTTTGTTGTTTTTTTAGATCAAAAGATCGCAGCCTTCGGCAGCTCCTACACAGAGCCCCCAAGCACCGCGCCCCCCCTGTAGGAGCTGCCGCAGGCTGCGATCTTTTGCTTTTGATTCATTTCACGGCGCCGAACGACAGGCCGCGCACCAGTTGTTTCTGGCTGATCCAGCCGAAGATCAGGATCGGCGCACAGGCCAGGGTCGACACCGCTGACAACTTGGCCCAGAACAACCCTTCGGGGCTGGAGTAGGACGCGATCAATGCAGTGAGCGGCGCGGCTTTCGACGAGGTCAGGTTCAGCGACCAGAAGGCCTCGTTCCAGCACAGGATCAGCGACAGCAGTACCGTGGATGCCAGGCCGCCCTTGGCGATGGGCAGCAACACGCGGAGCATCTCCTGGGCCAGCGTTGCGCCGTCCAGTCGTGCGGCTTCGAGGATGTCCCTGGGGATGTCCTTGAAGTAGGTGTAAATCATCCAGACCACGATCGGCAGGTTGATCAGCGTGTAGATCACGATCAGCGCGATCCGCGTGTCGAGCAGGCCGAAACTCTTGGCCAGCAGATAGATCGGCATCAGCACGCCCACTGGAGGCAGCATCTTGGTCGAGAGCATCCACAGCAGCGTGCCCCTGGTGCGCCGGGTTTCATAGAACGCCATGGAGTAGGCCGCCGGCACCGCGATCAGCAGGCACAGGGCGGTGGCGCTGAAGGAAATCACCACCGAGTTCCAGGCGAAACTGAAATAGTCGCTGCGCTCGTTGATGTGCAGGTAGTTCTCCAGCGTCGGCATGAAGATGAACTGCGGCGGCGTGGCGAAGGCATCGATTTCGGTCTTGAAACTGGTCAGCACCATCCAGAAGATCGGGAAGAAAATCACGATGGCGATGGCCCAGGCCAATGTACCGAGCAGCAGGCTTTGCAAACGACGGGATTGTTGAAGAGTCATGGCAGGCCTCAGGCTTTGTCGGTCAGGTTTTTGCCGATCATCCGCACCAGGATGATCGCGGCGATGTTGGCGATGACCACGGCGATCAGGCCGCCCGCCGAGGCCATGCCGACATCGAACTGCACCAGCGCCTGGTTGTAGATCAGGTAGGCGAGGTTGGTCGAGGCGTAGCCGGGGCCGCCGTTGGTGGTGGTGAAGATTTCGGCGAACACCGAGAGCAGGAAGATGGTTTCGATCATCACCACCACCGCAATCGGCCGCGCCAGGTGCGGCAGGGTCAGGTGCCAGAAAATCGCGATGGGCCCGGCACCGTCCAGGCGCGCGGCTTCTTTCTGTTCCTGGTCGAGGGACTGCATGGCGGTCATCAGGATCAGGATCGCGAAGGGCAGCCATTGCCACGAGACAATGATGATGATCGACAGCAGCGGGTAGTGCGCCAGCCAGTCCACCGGTTGCGCGCCGAACAGCTTCCAGACGTAGGCGAGAATCCCCGATACCGGATGGAAGATCAGGTTCTTCCAGATCAGTGCGCCTACCGTGGGCATGATGAAGAACGGCGAGATCAACATCACCCGCACGATGCCGCGACCGAAAAACTCACTGGCCTCCAGCAATGCACTGATCAGCACGCCGAGCACCACACTGATCAGCAGCACGCTGCCCACCAGCAACAGGGTGTTGGTGGCGCCGGGCAGGAAGCCCGAGTCGGTGAGGAAGTAGGTGAAGTTTTCCAGGCCGACGAACTCGTTTTCGCCGGGATTGAGCAAGTTGTAGCGAATCGTCGAGAAGTAGACGGTCATACCCAGCGGTACGATCATCCACAACAGCAGCAAGGCCACCGAAGGGCTGACCAGGAACCAGCCGGGATTGACCACACGGCTTTTGTGCTGCGGCTGGGCAATGTCCATGTGAGCTTTTGCAGTTGATGTATTCATGGCGTTAAACCGATTGGGTACACATATATGTTCAGGACAGAAATCATTCCTGGCATCGACGCGGTCCCTGTGGGAGCGGGCTTGCCCGCGATGGCGATTGAGCAGCCAACATCTATGTTGAATGTGACTGCCTCATCGCGGGCAAGCCCGCTCCCACAGGGAAGGGGACTGCTTACTTGGGATAACCCGCGCGCTTCATTTCGCGTTCAGTGGTTTGCTGGGCCGCCGCCAACGCCTGGTCGACCGTGGTCTGGCCGATCAGCGCCGCCGAGAAGGATTTGCCGACCTGGGTACCAATGCCCTGGAACTCGGGAATGGTCACCAACTGGATGCCGATGTAAGGCACGGGCCTGGCGCCCGGCTTGCCCGGGTCCGCGGCCTTGAGCGATTCCAGCGTCACCTTGGCGAATGGCGCGGCGTTCATGTACGCCTCGCTGTAGGTCGAGGCGCGGGTGCCCGGCGGCACGTTGGCGATGCCGTCTTTTTCCGCGACCAGTGCGCCGTATTCTTTGGATGTGGCCCAGGCGCTGAAGGTTTTCGCCGCGTCCTTGGCCTTGGAACTGGTCGGAATGGCCAGCGCCCATGAGTACAACCACGCCGAGCCCTTGTCAGTGACCTGATGCGGCGCATAGGTGAAGCCGACGTGATCGGTGACCTTGCTCTGGGACTTGTCGGTGACGAACGATCCGGCGACGCTGGCATCGACCCAGATCGCGCATTTGCCGCTGTTGAACAACGCGAGGTTTTCATTGAAACCGTTGCTCGACGCCCCCGGCGGGCCGGATTTCTTCATGGTGTCGACATAGAAGTTCAGCGCGTTTTTCCATTCGGGACCGTTGAATTCCGGCTGCCACTTTTCATCGAACCAGCGCGCGCCATAGGCGTTGGCCACGGTGCTGATCAGCGCCATGTTCTCGCCCCAGCCAGCCTTGCCCCGCAGGCATATGCCGTACTGTTCCTGCCCGGGTTTGTTCAGTTTGGCGGCGAATTCACCAATCTGCTCCCAGGTCGGGCGCTCGGGCATGGTCAGGCCGGCATCCTTGAACAGGTCGGTGCGGTAGTAGGTGATCGAGCTTTCGGCGTAGAACGGCAGGGCGTACAGCGTGCCTTTGACCGACAGGCCTTCGCGCACCGATGGGAACACATCGTCGAGGGCATAGCTGGCCGGCAAATCCTTCATCGGCTCCAGCCAGCCCTTGGCGCCCCAGAGTGCGGCTTCGTACATGCCAATGGTCAGCACATCGAACTGTCCGCCCTGGGTGGCGATGTCGGTAGTCAGGCGCTGGCGCAGGACGTTTTCTTCGAGGACCACCCAATTGAGCTTGATGTCCGGATGCTCGGCCTCGAAGGTTTTCGAGAGTTTTTGCATGCGGATCATGTCGCTGTTGTTGACGGTGGCGATGGTCAGGGTCTGTGCGCCAAGGCTGACGCTGCTCAGGGTCATGCAGGTGAGGGCAAGCAGGGCTTTTACCGAAGGTTGCATCGTGCACTCCTTTTCTGCACCCGGCGGGAAACAGAAGGACAGTTATTGTTTTTGTGTCTTCCTGCGCAGGGAAGAATCTGTGCTGATTACATCCTTCAATGGCAGGCGAGACAAATCATCCATCGCACTTTGATCGATACTTTTTTGCACTGAGGTTTTACGGGGTAGACGCAGGGAAGGGCTTTTCAGCGAAGGAGGGGTATTGAATCCGTACAGGTTTGAGGGGGTAACGCTGTACCTGTGGGAGCGAGCAAGCCCGCTCCCACAGGGATTTGAGGTGTGACTTCAGCCCAGGTTTTGCTCGGTCAACCGCTGCACCACCAAGCGCCGGTAGTGAGAAGGCGTCATGCCCTTGAGTTGCTGGAAGCGCCGGTTGAAGTTGGAAATATTGTTGAAGCCCGATTCGAAGCAGACATCGGTCACCGGCTTGTTGCCATCGGCCAGCAACTCGCAGGACTTGCTGATGCGCAGGCGATTGACGAACTCGATGAAATTGCGCCCGGTGGCCTGCTTGAATACCCGGCTGAAATACGTCGGTTTCATGCCCAGGTGCTCGGCGACTTCCTCCAGCGTCAAGTCCCGGGCGTAATGGGCGAAGATGTAATCCACCGCGCGGTTGGTGCGATCGATGTTGTGTTCGTCGGCCAGTTGCGGGGTCGTGGCGCCAGAGAGCAATTGGTAGTCGTCGGTGGCCGCGAGCAACTCCAGCAGAATGAAAAAATTCCCGAGACGGGTCACACCGGTCGTGTCGGCGATGCGCTGCATCAGATCCATCGCCTTGGCGATGGTGTGCTTGCAGCGAAACTCGATGCCGTACTGCGCACGCTCCAGCAGCGGTGCCAGGGCCTTGAGTTCGGCGAACACCTGATAGCCGCTGTCGAACAACTCGTCGGTGAAGTTGACCAGCATGTCGCGTTTTGGCACCACTTCATCCTCGGCCACCTGACTGATCCAGTTGTGGGGCAGGTTGGGGCCGGTCAGGAACAGGGTTTGCGGATAGAAGTTGCCGATGTAGTCGCCGATGAACACCTTGCCGGAACTGGCGACGATCAGGTGCAGCTCGTATTCCTTGTGGAAATGCCAGCGCACCAACGGGCAGGGGAAACCGTGCTGGCGATAGATGATGGACAAGCCGTTGTGGTCGTCCATCAACTCGTAGGAAGGATCGGTGACTCTGGCGGTGCGGGTCATGTCAGGGCGCTTTTGTAGTTATCCCGCCCGGATCATGCCTCTTGACGCAGGGCCAGCGCTACTACCGCCGGTGCGTCTGTTCATGCAAGGCACGGCCGTAAACCGCTTTCATGCTGGTGGCACTCCAGCAATAACGGACGATGTCGGACTCGTCGAAAAAGTCGGTGCTGATGATGCTGCAACGCGTCACCCAGTTTCCCGTGGTGTTGAACCAGTCGTTGATTTGCCGCTTGATATTCCCGGGCCCACCGAGCAGCGAGTAGGTGGTCGCGGACAGTAACCAGAGGAAAGTTTCGTAAGGCGCATCTTCCAGGGTCTGCGCGATGTAGCGTTGCAGTTCGGCTGGGGCGGAGAACCTGTTGTCGCGCCATTTGTGCGGGATGCGTGGCCAGAAGTATTCGCCATCGAGTTCTGGCCCGGCGGGTGCCGCCATGATCACCCGGCGATGCTGGCTGGCGCTTTTCAGTTCTCCCACTGTTTTGAGTCCGTCGCCGGGTAGGACGGCTCGCAGCCCGAGGCGACGCACGAGCCAGTCATTGAGCCGTTGATGATCGAAAGGTTTATTGCCATCGGCCAGTTGATGGAAGTCCAGCACGATGAATTCGTCCGGGTTGCGATCGAGGAACAGCAACACCGCGTCGATCAGGTCGTCCAGGACGCGATGCGAGCGATAGCCGTTGTGATGAAAGTGGAAGCCCGATCGAGCCGCTCCGGCCCTGTAGCCCAGACGGATGTCGAAGGCGCGGGCGCCGTTGGCCAGTTGCCAGGAAAACGTGTCGTTCTGACAGGCGGTCCAGTTGCCGGTCACGACGTCGTAGTTCGGCGCTTTCTTGTCCATGCCGGCGTTATGCACGCCAGGCCAGACGATATCGGTGAGTTTGAGTTGATCGATCTCGAGGGTGTTGCTCATCCAGGTTTGCTTGTCGAGCAAACCACGCGTGTTGCGGGTCATGGCCATTCCTTGTGCGAAACACCCCCGTCCATGGGGTGTGAAGCGCTCAGGTTAACCGGTCGGGCACAGCAACGGCGGTAACTATGTATTGCACAAGAAAAGTGGGCTACTCCTGATTCAGCCGGTTCTTCGCCTCAATCCATTGCGCCATGTATTGAGTGCTCTTGTGCTGGTGATGACGCAACATGCTGCCGGTAAAGTTATCTCGTCGTATGTTTGCCAGATCCCGCTGGCAATCGACCAGCCGCTGGATCAACGCCGGGCCATGAACGGATTTGCGGTAGCGGCCGGCCAGCAGGGTTTGCCCGTGCGCCTGGGCGTCAAGCCAGCGCGTCTTGTCGTTGTGCAGTTGCACGGCATGATCGGCGAACTCCCGTGCCGAACGGGTCACTGCGCCTGGCCATGCCTCTTCGCCATGCATCGCCTCGGCACCCACTGGCGTCGTCACATTCGGTGTGCCACAGAGCATCGCATCGACAATCTTGCCCTTGATTCCCGCGCCAAAACGCAGAGGCGCCATGCAGACCCGCGCCGACGACATGACTTGCAGAGCGTCTTCTGCCCAGTTCATCACATGAAAACCTTGGGCCGGGTTATGCAGGGCCGTCGCCTTGGGTGGTGTGTAGGCACCGTAGATATGCAATTGAGCGCCGGGTATCTGCTCGCGAATCAGCGGCCAAATAGCGGTTTTCAACCAGAGCACGGCATCCCAGTTGGGCGCGTGGCGAAAGTTACCGATATGAAGAAAGTGTGCCCGGTCTTCAAAGGGTACCGGCGCACGGGTCGGAACATCGACCATCAACGGGCACCAGTGCAACAGGTTGCGCGCAAACCTGAACTGCTCGACCAGCAATTCGATTTCCACTTCGGAAACCATCAGCGTCAAATCACAACGATAGAACGAGGCGATCTCGCGCTTCGCCATATCGGTATCGGCCATGTGTTCGAACTCTTCACGCGACGCGGGGGCGAACAGATCGCTGAAGTCGTTGTTGTCGTCACTGGCCTTCAAACGCTCCTTGAGGCGTTGATGCCGGCCCTGCCTGAGGCTTTGCAGGTCGCAGCTTTCGAGTACGCGCAAGGCATCGGGGCAATGCTTCTCGACTCGCCAGCCGAACTGTTCCTCCATCATGAATTGATCGAACAGCACGATGTCCGGCGCCAGTTCGCTGATGAAAGCATCGAAACTGCTGTTGTTCAGTTCGATGGGGACTTCACGGATACCCAACGCAGTAAGGTCTGCGCGTTGCTCGCCGAAGCCTGCCGGGCTGCTGAACGTGATGTCCCAGCCTTGTTCCAGGAAAACCTCGAGAATCTGCATGACATGCCCACTGGCCGCCGAAGAACGGGGCTCGGGCCAGACGTAACCAATGACCAGGACTTTGGTTGCGCGGGACTCAATCATGTACGGGCGTTCCTTGAAGCGAAGACAGGGCGGGGATGAAAAAGGCGCGCATTAAACCACAGCGCAGCCCAGGGTCACCCGAGAATGCTTTTGACCTTGTCGCGCAACTGATCAATGGAGAAGGGTTTGCCGATCACGTGCATGTCGACAGGGACTTCGATGCTTTCGGCATAGCCGCTGGCAAACAGGATGGGCAGGTTGGGACGTAACGTGCGGGCAAGGGTGGCCAGTTCACGTCCGTCCATGACCGGCAGGCCAACATCCGTCATCATCAGGTCAATGTGTAGGTTCACATCCTTGAGGGTCTCCAGCGCCTGTTCGCTGCCATCGGCTTCCAGCACCTTGAACTCCAGTTCCTCCAGTACATCGACGATCAGCATGCGCACGATGGCATCGTCTTCGACGACGAGGATGGTGGAGGCGTTGGCGGATGACATGGTCGAATTCCCGAAAAAGATTGGTATTGCCGGTCGCAGGAGATCACCGGCCTCTTGCATGAGTAAGTGGTGGATCCCGACAAGTTCCCAGCACGTTGGAAAAAGCTTTCACGGCGCAGGAAAGGCAAGGATAGCGCGGACACAGCGTAATTAGGACCTTGCGCGCAAACATGTCAGATAATTGGATCGATGTGCCAGTTTTGGGGCAAACTCCTTGCATCCTGACAGTTCGACAAGGCCTGCCCCATGACCTCAGCGTCCTCGGTTGATGAGCAACGATTTCGTAAACTCCTGAGCCGTAACATCAGCCTGCCGTTGGGGCTGGGTTTCATCAGCGCCGTGTTCTTCGTCTCGCTGATCAGCTATTTGTTGTCGACGATCCAGTGGGTGGAGCACACCGACCGGGTGATCAATAACGCCAATGAAGCGGTCAAGCTGACCGTGGATCTGGAAACCGGGATGCGCGGTTTCCTGCTCAGTGGCGATGAACATTTCCTCGACCCCTACGAAACCGCCAAGCCGCGCATCGCCGTGGCGCTCAACACCTTGCTCGAACTGACTGACGACAACCCGGTGCAGACCGACCGCTTGTTGCGGTTGCAGGCCTTGCAGCAGGAGTGGGCGAGCTACGCACAATCGATGATCGATTTGCAGCGCAGCAGCGGCGATTATCGCGCCGTGGTCAAGGCCGGACGCGGCAAACGCCTGACCGATGAAATTCGCAAGCAGTTCGAGGCGGTGATCGACACCGAGCAACAGTTGCGCGCATCGCGCAATGATGAAGTGCGGCGCACCACGATTATGAGCATCAGCCTCTACCTGTTGCTCATAGCCGGGGTCAGCGGGTTGCTGGCGTATGTCGGGCGTCGCGACTTGATGACCCTGTCGCAGAACTACAGCGTCAACCTTGCCGGCCAACAGGCCAGCGCCCATCGTCTGGAGCAACAGGCCTGGCTGCGCAACGGCCAGACCGAACTGGCCGAGCAGGTATTGGGGCAATTGAGCCTGGCCATGCTCGGTCGCAACATCCTGCAATTCTGTGCGCAGTACCTGGGCAGCGCCGTGGCGGCCATTTATGTGCGCGAAGACCACGGCGGCCTCAAGCGCATCGCCACCTACGGGTTTTCCCGTGAACAGGAAGAGCGTGAACAGCAGATCTACAGCGACGAAGGTATTGTCGGCCAGGTGGCGCAACAGGCACGGCTGATTCGCCTGGACGAGGTGCCGGGGGATTATTTCAAGGTCTGCTCCGGCCTCGGTGACGGCTTGCCCCGCAGTGTGCTGGTGGTGCCCACCAGCGACGACGAGCGGGTCAATGGCGTGATCGAGTTGGGCTTCCTGCGTCCACTGACCGACCGTGACGTTGAATTGCTTGAGTTGATAGCCGGCAACATCGGCACCTCGATCGAGGCGGCACGCTATCGCCAGCGTTTGCAGGAGGTGTTGGCCCAAACCCAGCAACTCAACGAAGAATTGCAGGTTCAGCAGGAAGAACTCAAGACCGCCAACGAAGAACTCGAGGAGCAGTCGCGGATTCTCAAGGAGTCCCAGGCACACCTGGAAACCCAGCAGGTGGAGCTGGAGCAGACCAACGAACAACTCGCCGAGCAGGCAGAAATACTGGCCGAACAACGCGACGCCATGGACCTGAAGAATACCGAACTCAATCAGGCCCAGATCCAGCTCGAAGAGCGCGCGGTAGAACTGCAGCGATCGAGCAAATACAAGTCCGAATTCCTCGCCAACATGTCCCACGAGTTGCGCACGCCGCTCAACAGCTCGTTGATCCTGGCCAAGCTGCTGGCGGAAAATCCGGAAGAAAACCTCACCGCCGAGCAAGTGAAGTTCGCCGAGTCGATCTACTGCGCCGGCAATGACTTGCTCCACCTGATCAACGACATTCTGGATATCTCCAAAGTCGAGGCCGGCAAGCTGGAGATCCATCCGGAGAACACCAGCGTGGCGCGTCTGGTGGATGGCCTGCGCGGCCTGTTCCAGCCATTGGCCATGGACAAGCAGCTGGATTTCCAGGTGGATATTCAGGACGGCGCACCGCTGATGCTATTCACCGACCGCCAGCGCCTGGAGCAAGTGCTCAAGAACCTGTTGTCCAACGCCGTGAAATTCACGGAAAGCGGCAGCGTCAGCCTATCCGTCGCCTCGGCGCCGAACGACGGCATCGCGTTCAGCATCGGCGATTCCGGGATCGGCATCGAGGTGGATCATCACGAAAGCATCTTCGAAGCGTTCCGTCAGGCCGATGGCACCACCAACCGGCGCTACGGCGGCACGGGGCTGGGTTTGTCGATCTCCCGAGACCTGGCGGCCTTGCTCGGCGGCTCCATCAGCGTGACCAGCACGCCGGGGCAGGGCAGTGTATTTACCCTGGTCTTGCCGCGGCAGTACGTGGAACCGGGCGAAGTGCCTGTCGAACCGATGCGAGCCGCTCCAGTGGTGGCGGCGTCGAGTGTGCCGACGCCCACGTTGTCGCCACGGGTGGCCGAAGTCGACATTCCGCGTTTCGATGACGATCGCAACAAGGGTCCGTTCACCACCCGCTGCATTCTGGTGGTGGAGGATGAGCCGAACTTTGCCCACATCCTCTACGATCTGGCCCATGAACTGGGTTATCAATGCCTGGTGGCCCATGGTGCCGATGAAGGCTACGAGCTGGCCAAGGCGTTCATCCCCGATGCGATCCTGCTGGATATGCGCCTGCCGGATCATTCCGGCCTGACCGTGCTGCAACGTTTGAAGGAGCACGCCGAAACCCGACACATTCCGGTGCATGTGATTTCAGTCGAAGACCGGGTCGAGGCGGCGATGCACATGGGTGCCATTGGCTATGCGGTCAAACCGACCAGCCGCGAGGAACTCAAGGAGGTGTTTGCACGCCTCGAGGCCAAGCTGACCCAGAAGGTCAAGCGCGTGCTGCTGGTCGAGGACGATGACTTGCAGCGCGACAGCATTGCCCGCCTGATCGGCGACGATGACATCGAGATCGCCGCCGTTGGCCTGGCGCAGGAGGCGCTGGACCTGCTGCGCACGTCGGTCTTCGATTGCATGATCATCGACCTCAAGTTGCCGGACATGCTCGGCAATGACCTGCTCAAGCGCATGTCCACCGAAGACATCTGCTCCTTTCCACCGGTCATCGTCTATACCGGGCGCAACCTGACCCGGGATGAAGAAGCCGAACTGCGCAAGTATTCGCGTTCGATCATCATCAAGGGCGCACGCTCGCCAGAGCGGTTGCTGGATGAGGTGACGCTTTTTCTGCACAAAGTCGAATCACGGTTGTCCCATGATCGACAGAAGATGCTCAAGGTTGCCCGCAGCCGCGACAAGGTCTTTGAAGGCCGCAAGGTGCTGCTGGTGGATGACGATGTGCGCAACATTTTCGCCCTCACCAGTGCGCTGGAGCATAAGGGCGCAGTCGTGGTCATTGGCCGCAATGGCCGCGAAGCGATAGAACGACTCAATGAGGTGCAAGACATCGATCTAGTGTTGATGGACGTGATGATGCCGGAAATGGATGGTTTTGAAGCCACCGTTGAAATCCGCAAGGACCCGCGCTGGCGCAAGCTGCCGATCATCGCGGTGACGGCCAAGGCCATGAAGGACGATCAGGAGCGCTGCCTGCAGGCCGGCGCCAACGATTACCTGGCCAAGCCCATTGACCTCGATCGCCTGTTTTCGCTGATCCGTGTGTGGTTACCGAAGATGGAACGGATCTAGTGGAGCGCAATTTCCCAGTGGAGCGAAACAGCGAAATCGAACTGCGGTTGTTGATCGAGGCGATCTATCTCAAGTACAGCTACGATTTTCGCGATTACTCCGGCGCTTCGATCAAGCGCCGGGTCAACCATGCGTTGAGCCAGTTGGAGTGCAACACCATCTCGGCATTGCAGGATAAGGTCCTGCACGATCCCGCCGCGTTCATGCAACTGCTGCAATTGCTGACCATTCCGGTCAGCGAGATGTTTCGCGACCCCTCGCACTTCCTGGCCATCCGCAAGGAAGTGGTGCCGTTGCTGCGAACCTATCCCTCGATCAAGGTCTGGATCGCTGGATGCAGCACCGGAGAAGAGGTGTATTCAATGGCCATTCTGCTGCGCGAAGAAGGCCTGCTGGACCGCACGATCATCTATGCAACCGATATCAATCCGCGCTCGCTGGAAAAGGCCAAGCAAGGGATTTTCTCGATGGAGAACGTCCGCGCCTACACTGCTAATTATCAGCAGGCCGGTGGCCAGAGTTCGTTTGCCGACTACTATACGGCGGCCTATGGGTACGCGATTTTCGACAAGACACTGCGCGAGAACGTGACCTTCGCCGATCACAGCCTGGCGACGGACAGCGTATTCTCGGAAACTCAATTAATTTCATGCCGTAACGTATTGATTTATTTTAATAAAAAACTTCAGGATCGGGCATTCGGACTGTTTCATGAGTCCCTCTGTCATCGCGGTTTTTTGGTGCTGGGCAGTAAGGAAACCCCGGATTTCTCAGCCTTCGGCGATCAGTTCGAGCCGTTGGTCAAACAAGAACGGATTTATCGAAAAACATGAACAGTGCAAGGAAATTACCGGCGATCGAAGCGATCGTTATCGGTGCCTCCGCCGGTGGCGTCGAGGCGCTGTTGAGCATCCTCGGCCCGCTGCGCGAAGGCTTCGCACTGCCGATCATTGTCGTGCTGCACATGCCGGACGAGCGCCGCAGCCAGCTGGCGGACGTGTTTTCCCGCCGGGTTGCCCTGCCGGTGCGGGAGGCCTGCGACAAGACCCCGGTCGAGGCCGGCACGCTGTATTTCGCCGCGCCCGGTTATCACCTGTCAGTGGAGCGGGACCGCAGCTTTTCGCTGAGCCTGGAGCCTCGGTTGCATCATTCGCGACCCGCCATCGATTACCTGTTCGAATCGGCCGCCGATGCGTACGGCGCCCATCTGGCTGCAGTGTTGCTTACCGGCGCCAACCGCGATGGCGCGCGCGGCCTGGCTCAGGTCAAGCAGCGCGGTGGCATGACCATCGTGCAGGACCCGCAGGAGGCTCAGGTTGCCACCATGCCCCAGGCCGCGCTGGACATGCACCAGCCGGACCACATACTTCCTGTACGCGGCATCGGCCGTTTGCTTGTCGAGCTGGAACGAATCGCATGTTGAGTAATATCCAGGCCAAACTGCTGATCGTGGACGATCTGCCGGAGAATCTGCTGGCGCTCGAAGCGCTGATCAAGCGTGAAGACCGCATCGTGTACAAGGCGCTGTCCGCCGACGAAGCCTTGTCCCTGCTGTTGGAACACGAGTTCGCCTTGGCCATCCTCGATGTGCAGATGCCCGGCATGAATGGCTTCGAGCTGGCCGAGTTGATGCGCGGCACGGAAAAGACCAGGAACATCCCGATCGTTTTTGTCAGCGCCGCCGGGCGTGAACTGAACTATGCATTCAAGGGCTATGAAAGCGGAGCCGTGGACTTCCTGCACAAGCCGCTGGACGTCCAGGCGGTCAAGAGCAAGGTCAATGTGTTCGTCGACCTGTATCGCCAGAGCAAGGCGATGAAGGAACAAGTGCTGGCCCTTGAGCAAAGCCGCCGCGAACAGGAAGCGCTGCTCGAGCAACTGCAAAACACCCAGCTGGAACTGGAGCAGGCGGTGCGCATGCGCGATGACTTCATGTCCATCGTCGCCCATGAAGTGCGAACGCCGCTCAACGGTCTGATCCTTGAGACCCAGCTGCGCAAGATGCACCTGGCCCGGGACAACGCCGCCGCCTTCACCCTGGACAAGATGCATGCCATGGTCGACCGCGACGAGCGGCAGATCAAAAGCCTCATTCGCTTGATCGAAGACATGCTCGATGTCTCGCGCATCCGTACCGGCAAATTGTCGATCCGGCCCAAGCGCGTTGATCTTTCGACGCTGGTTCGCGACGTGCTGCACAACTTCTCCCAGCAGATCGACGCCGCAGAGGCTTCGGTTTCGCTCGATGCCGCGCAACCGGTGATCGGAAACTGGGATGAGTTTCGTATTGAACAGGTCATTTCCAACCTGTTGACCAACGCCTTGCGCTACGGGGCCAAGAGCCCGATCGCGGTGAAGGTCTACAGTGAGGGTGGCCAGGCACTGGTGGATGTTCAGGATCAAGGGATCGGCATCAGCGAGGAAAACCAGAAGCGGATCTTCCAGCAGTTCGAGCGGGTATCGGCCAGGCACGCCGTCGCCGGACTGGGTCTGGGATTGTTTATTTCTGAGCAGATTGTGGCCGCCCATGGCGGTACTATTACCGTCCAGAGCAGGATTGGCGAAGGCGCCTTGTTTCGCGTTTGTCTGCCGCTGTAGGAAAACAGCCAGGTAAACGCAACCTCTGATCGACACCACGGTCGTATCAGCAGCAATTGACCGAACAAAGGCTTCCCATGAGCGAAGATGCACAAGATGTAGTACTCGTCGTCGAGGACGATCCCTCGATTCTGATGGTGCTGTCCGCTTATCTGTCGGGCGAGGGTTACCGCGTGTTGCAGGCCGAAAACGGCGAGCAGGCTTTCGAGATCCTGGCGAGCAAACCGCACCTGGACATGATGATCACCGACTTCCGCCTGCCCGGGGGAATCTCCGGCGTGCAGATCGCCGAGCCCGCCGTGAAGCTGCGACCGGAGCTCAAGGTGATTTTCATCAGTGGCTATGCCCAGGAAATCCGTGAGACCGACAGCCCGATCACCCGCAAGGCGCCGATCCTCGACAAACCCTTCGATCTGGATAAATTGCAGGAACTGATGCAGGACATGCTTTCCTGAGCGCTCAGGCGCTGATCATCTCCCTGACCTTCGCCGTCAACAGGTCGAAGGTAAACGGTTTGGTGATCATCTGCATGCCCGGATCAAGGAACCCGCCGCGCACTGCGGCGTGCTCGGCGTAGCCGGTGATGAACAGCACCCTGAGGTCGGGTCGCAGTTGCCGGCCGATTTCCGCCAGTTGCCGGCCATTCATGCCGGGCAGGCCGACATCGCTGATCAGCAGGTCGATGCGCTGGGCCGAGTCGAGTATCGGCACCGCGCTATCGCCATCACAGGCCTCGACGTAGGCATACCCCAGGTCGCTCAACACCGTGCTGACCAGCACCCGCACCGCCGGGTCGTCCTCGACGATCAACACCGTCTCGCCATGCTTGGCCAAAGGTGAATGTTCGACGTCCAATGGACGCTCCAGGGGCAGGTCTCCACTAAAGCGTGGCAGGAACAGGCTCACCGTGGTGCCTTCGCCCACGACGCTGTGGATGGCGACGTGACCTCCCGACTGCTTGCTGAAACCATAGATCATCGATAACCCCAGCCCGGTGCCCTGGCCGATGGGCTTGGTGGTGAAGAAGGGGTCGAAGGCGCGGTTGATGGTGCTTTGCGGCATGCCACAGCCGGTGTCGGTGACGCTGAGCACCACGTAGTCACCCGCATCGAGACTGTTCTGGCCCTGGGTGAAGTCCTCGTCAAAGTGCTGGTTCGCGGTCGAGACCAGCAGCCGTCCGCCATTGGGCATGGCATCGCGTGCATTGATCACCAGGTTGAGCAGGGCGCTTTCCAGTTGATTGGGGTCGGCTTCGGCCACCCACAGTTGCTCGTCCAGTTGCATGTCCAGGCGAATGGTTTCGTTGATGCTGCGTTGCAGCAGTTCATCCATGGAGATCACCAGACTGTTCATCTCCACGGGTTTCGAATCCAGCGACTGGCGCCGGGAAAACGCCAGCAGGCGGTGGGTCAGGCCCGCCGCGCGGTTGGCCGACGTCACCCCCAGGTCGATCAGGCTGTCGAGGTCTTCGGTTCGCCCCCGGGCCAGGCGTCGGCGCAACAACTCCAGACTGCCGATGATACCGGTCAGCATGTTGTTGAAGTCATGGGCGATGCCGCCGGTGAGCTGGCCGACGGCTTCCATTTTCTGCGACTGACGCAATGCCTCTTCGTTGTGACGCAGTTGCGCCGTGCGCTCTTCCACCTGTTGCTCAAGGGTTTCGAGGGTATTCTGCAGGCGCAATTCGCTCTGGCTCAGGTCGATCAGCCGGTCCCTGGCTTCATACTGTCGTCGCCGCCCGCGCAGGGCCGTGGTGACCAGGCTGATCAGTGTGACCGGGTGAAACGGCCGCTCAAGGAAGGTGACGTTGCCCAATTGCGGGCCGAAGCGTGATGCCAGGTCCTGTTGCGGGCCACCGTGGTGCGTCATCACCACGATCGGCAGATCCGACCAGGCGGGCTGGTGTTCGATCAGGCGGATCAGCGGTTCCAGATCGGCACCCAATAGTGCCTCGGAGGAGATCAGCAGCAGGCCGGCCCCCTGTTCCAGTTCGGCGCACAATCCTGGCAGGTCGGAGCTGATCACCCCGTGAAACCCGGCCTCGTTGAGCATCATCAGGGCGATCTGGCCATCGCGCCCTCGCGGTGCAAGGATGATTGTGCGTTCGGGCGTGGCTAGCATGGCCGTCACCGGATTTCATCCGCGAGCAACGGGTTGCTGGCCCCGAGATAGGTGGGGACGCCACGCAATACGCCCTGGAAGGCTTCCAGCGGTTCGCCGATGGTCATGCCCAGGCCGCTGATGCGGTATTCACGGATGGTCGACTCATGGCTGCCGGTACGCTTCTTGATGATCGAAATGGCCCGGCGCACCTTGCCCAGGGCTTCGAAGTAACGCAGCAGAATGACCGTATCGGCCAGGTAAGTGATGTCCACCGGCGCCTGCATATCGCCGACCAGGCCGTGCTGGGCCACCGTCATGAAGGTCGCGGCGCCTTGGCGATTGAGGTACAGCAGCAACTCGTGCATGTGCAGCACCAGGGCGTTTTCTTCCGGCATCGCCGCCTGATAGCCGTTGATGCTGTCGATCACCACAGTCTTGATATTGCCTTCGTCGACGCAGCGCCGGACCCGGTGGGAGAACTCGCCGGGGGACAGTTCAGCCGCGTCCACTTGTTCGATCAGCAAATTGCCGCTGTCTTGCAGGGCCTGCAGGTCGATGCCGATGTTCTTCATGCGCTCGAACAGCAACCCCAACTCTTCATCGAAAATGAACAGCGCGGCTTTTTCGCCCCGGGCCACGGCTGCGGCGGCGAACACCATGGAGATCAGCGATTTGCCGGTCCCTGCCGGACCGAGGATCAAGGTGCTGGAACCGGTTTCGATACCACCGCCCAGCAGCGCATCCATTTCCCGGATGCCGCTGGTCAATTGCTGACGCAGGTATTGACCGCGATGTTCGGCGGCCACCAGGCGCGGGAATACATGCACGCCGTCGCCCATGATGGTGAAGTCATGGAAGCCGCCGCGGTACTTCTGGCCACGGTACTTGACCACGCGGATGCGACGTCGCTCGGCGCCGTAGTTTGGCGTCAGTTCTTCCAGGCGAATCACGCCGTGGGCCACGCTGTGCACGGTTTTGTCGAGGGACTCGGCGGTCAGGTCATCGAGCAGCAGCACTGTGGCGTCGTAACGCACGAAATAATGCTTGATGGCCAGAATCTGCCGGCGGTAGCGCAGCGAGCTTTGCGCCAGCAGGCGAATCTCCGAAAGGCTGTCCAAGACAACGCGGGTCGGCTTGAGCCGCTCGACCACTTCGAAGATCTGGCGGGTGGCTTCGCCAAGTTCCAGGTCGGAGGAGTAGAGCAGTGTCTGCTGCTGTTCGGCATTGAGCAGGCTTTCCGGGGGCGTCAGCTCGAAGATATGGACGTTTTCGTCCATCTCCCAGCCATGGGACAAGGCGCCTTGGCGCAGTTCGCGTTCGGTCTCGGACAGCGTGATGTACAACGAGCGCTCACCGACTTGCGCGCCCGCCAGCAGGAAGTGCAGCGCCACGGTGGTCTTGCCGGTGCCCGGCTCGCCCTCGAGCAAAAACACATGTCCGCGGGACAATCCGCCGTCGAGGATATCGTCCAGACCTTCGATACCGGTGGCGGCCTTGGCTTGGTTCAAATCGTCGGATAGAGACAAACAAGCGTCCTCATATGGCCAGGGTCAACGAAGCAGCCGCTGCGAAGTGCCGCAACGGGCTGCTTGTTCACTTGACCCTTGGCCAGGACGACGGTTCAACGAAATTTCAGTCGGGGTCAAAGCCCTTGTTGCAACGCCGGATCATCGGGGTTCATCTGTTCGAGTTGGGCCAACAGGATCTGCACGTTTTGCAGCTGCCCGCTTTCCTTCCAGTAATTGATCAGCAGCACCCGGGCCTTGCGATCGTTCGGATGGCGCTGAACGACTTCCTGCAACTGGTTCTGTGCCGCTTCGAGCTCATGTTCACCGTGCAACGTGGTGGCCAGGTCGTAGCGGTAATCCCGGTTGTCAGGCTCAAGCTCTACGGCCTTGGACAGGCCGAGCAGGGCGAATTCGCTTTGCTCGTGATGCAGCAGCCAGAGCCCCAGCGCGTGTTGCAGGTAGGCCGAGTTGGGTTGTGTCTGCAGTTGCCTGGCCAACAGCTGCCGGGCGGCGTCGTTCTGGCCCTGTTTATCCAGCACCTCGATTTGCAGCACCAGCGCCGGCAGGTTCTCCGGCGCCAGGCGCAGGGTGTTATCCAGCGCCTGTTGCGCTTGCTTGAGCTCGGCGTTGTGCAGGTGCAACCGGGCCAGTTGGAATTGGTTTGCGGCGCTTTGCGGCTCGCTCTTGAGCACTTGTTCCCAGGCATCGATGGCTTGTTCCAGCGGCCCGAAATACAAACCCAGTTCATCCGGGGACAACCCCAGCAGCGCGTTGATCGCCGCCAGCCGCACGCTTTGTTCGCTGTCATCGAGCAATGGCCCCAGCAGCAGACTGCGCTGGCCGTTCGGTACCAGGCCACTGATACTCCTGATCGCCGCGATACGTACTTCGGGCGACTCGTTCTGCAAGTCGGCATCCGCCAGCTTCAGGGCCACCGAGCTTGGATAGTTGGGCAGCTCGGCATGCAACCAGATACGCCGCTTGGGGGACAGGTCCGGACGGGCCAATTGCTGGTAGAGCACCCGCGCGGCACCCGGTTGACCGCCCCGGGCAGCCGCCAGCGCTTCGCTGTAGCCATGCTGGATGGCTTCGGGAACCACCGGGGTGGTATCGCGCAGGGAGAACCACACAAGGCCGATGACGAGCAGGGCAAAGACGCTGATAAACAGGAGGCGGCGGGACTTGGGCATGCAGGAATCCGGAAGCTGGCAAGCTTTTGCAAAGGCGCCAGCTTCGGTCAGGCCAGGCTTTGAGTCAAACCTTGACGACGTTCACTGACGATTCAATGGACCAGCAAGCTGCGTCGACAGCAAAACCTCTCGAGGCAGCGCGGCAGTGACTACGCTTGCTGGAGGTGTCTCGACGGGTGCTTCCATGCAAGGGTTGTTACAGTACTTCAAGGCCATTCTCAACCCCGGGCCCGGGGTGTTGCTGTTTGCCCTGCGAACCATCGCAGCCGGATTGTTGACCCTGTACCTGGCGTTTTTGTTCGACCTGGACCAGCCCAAGTGGTCGATCATGGCCGTGGTCATCATCAGCCAGCCCCTTGGCGGCATGGTGCTGGCCCGCAGCTTTGGCCAGGTGATCGGCACCACGGTGGGCGCGGCCGTGGCGGTGCTGATCATGGCGATCTTTCCCCAGGCGCCGCTGCCGTTCATCACCACCCTGGCGCTGTGGCTGGCGCTGTGCACCGCCGGTGGCACCCTGTTGCGCTATACCAGTTCCGGGGCGTTTGTCCTCAGCGGCTACACCGCCGTGGTGGTGGCCTTGCTGGCGGTGCCGGACCCGGACGGCATGTTTTTGCTGGCGGTCACCCGTGTCACCGAGACGCTGCTGGCGGTTGCCTGCGTGTGCGTGGTCAGCCTGCTCACCGCCAGGCCACAAGCCGTGGCCCGGGATTACTTCGCCAGGATCGATCAAATCACCCGTTTGCTGGCCACCCACGCCAGCGCCGTCATCCGCACCGAAGAGAGCGAAGCCGAGTTCCAGCAGCGGCAAATGCAGCTGCTGGGCCAGATCAGCGGCCTGGAAGGCGTGCGCCGGCACCTGTACTTCGATGCTCCGCGCTTGCGCAGTGCCAACGGTCTGGTGCAACTGTTGGGCAACCAATTGGTGCTATTGACCGCGCGGTTGACCGCCTTGCGCCACCAGCGACTGTTATTGACCGAGCGCTGGGAGGGCGAGTTGCCTGAAGAGATTCAACGGTTGCGCGGCGAAGAACTGGCCTTTCTCGATGAACTGGCGCGGGAGGGCCGTTCGCTGTCGAGTGACAAGCGCCAGCATTTCACTTCGCTGCAACAACGCTTTGATGAGCTGGCCTACAGGGCCGAACAATTGACCGAACCGCTGCCGGCCACCTTGCGTTCGCTGGCCTGGTCGCTGCGCTGGGAGCAGGCGCGTCTGTTGCAGCAATTGGAGCAGATTCTGGAATTGAGTGATGCCATCCAGAGCGGGCGACCGGCCAGCAGCGTGTATCGCGGGCGGGAAAACCCGCTGCACCTGGACTTCACCCTGGCGACCATGAATGCCGTCCGGGCCTTTTGCGCGCTGTTGATCGCCGGCCTGATCTGGATCGAAACCGGTTGGGACGGTGCCCGAGGCGGAATGGTGCTGGTGGGGATCCTGTGTTCGCTGATGTCGACGTTTCCCCGGCCGCTGCTGGCGGTGCAAAGCTATGCCAGGGGGTTCGGGCTGGCACTGGTGGCCTCGGCGCTCCTTCAGTTCATGTTTGTGCCGATGATCAGCAATTTCGAGATGCTGGCCTTGCTGCTGGCGCCCTTGCTCTACGCGGTCGCGGTGGGGCTGGCCAGTCCAGCCACCACCGGTACCGGCATTGGCCTGGGGCTCACGACCTTTCTGTTGCTCGGCCCGTTGAACGTGGGGATTGGGCAAAACACCGCCATCCAGTGGTTTGAGTTTGCGGGTGCCTATACCTGCGCGACCGCACTGGCGTTGAGTGTCTATGCGCTGGTCTTTCCGTTCATGCCGGATTTGCGCATGCGCCGGCTCCACAAAGAGAACGGCGAGCAGGTGTATGCCTTGCTGAAAACCTCGGCGAGCGATGAACAGCAGTTTGCCTTCGAGAGCCGCATGGTTGATCGCCTGACCATGATGCTGGGGCTGCTGCCGGCGACCCGGGAGCCACAATCCCGTGAGCTGTTTCAAGTCAGCCTGGCCTGCATGGCATTGGGTATTGCCTTGAATCAGCTCAGGCAGCAGGGGCAGAACAACGCATTGCTGACTCCTGATCTGCAAAGTCGCCTGTTTTCGACAGTCCGGGAAACCGGCAGGCTGGTCGCCGGCCGGCCCGGGGTCGAAGTGGCGCAGGTGCTCGATAGCCTGCACACCCTGGGCGACGACCTGGATGCCCTGCATACCGATGTTCATGAGCACTTGTGGTCGGTGTTCCGCATGCGTGTGGCGCTGTTGATCGTGGTGTCGTTCGTCGAACGCTATCGCGGCTACTTTCAACCATCAGGCCTTGAAGGAGACCCTGTCCTTGCCCATTGATCTTGAAGTGGGCGGTGCCTATCTGCCCCCGATTGCCCAGGCGCTGCTACTGGGCCTGCCGATTTTCCTGCTGCTGGACTGGGCGTTGCGGCGCCTCGGCGTGCTGCAGTTCATCTGGCACGAGGCGTTGTTCGAAGGCGCGCTTTACGCCTGCGTCTGCGCCACGTTGATTCTGGTGATGGGAGCTTGATGCCATGAAGAACATCCTTTCCCGACTCACGACGGTGGCGGTGGTACTGCTGGCCTTTATCCTGGGCTGGTTCGCCTGGGAGCATTACACCCGTGCGCCCTGGACCCGGGATGCGCGAGTGCGTGCCGATGTGGTGACCTTGTCCGCCGACGTATCGGGGCGAATCGTCAGCCTGGCCGTACAGGACAACCAGCATGTGAACAAAGGCCAGGCGCTGCTGGAGATCGACCCGGCGCGTTACACCCTGGCGGTGGAACATGCCAAGCGCGCGGTGGAGGTGGCGAAAGCCTCGCTCGGGCAGGCCCAGGCGGCCATCATCGCCAGCGAAGCGTTGCTCAAGCAACGTCAGAGCGAGGAGCAGCGCCGGCGCACGCTCAAGGATCGTTCGGCGATTTCCGGCGAAGAGTGGGAGAAGGCCAACACCGATGTATCGGTGGCCCAGGCCGACTTGCTGCGTAACCAGGCCAATATGGTGTTGGCCCAGGCCAACGTGCAACTGGCCATTGCGGCCTTGACCCAGTCCGAGCTCGACTTGCAGCGTACTCACGTCGTTTCACCGGTGACCGGCTATGTCACCAATCTGCTGACCCGGGAGGGTGATTACGCCTCGGCCGGCGGTCCCTTGCTGGCGCTGGTGGACAGCGAATCGTTCTATGTCAGCGGTTACTTCGAAGAAACCAAGTTGCCGCGGATCGGGGAGGGCGACCTAGTCAGGATCGAGTTGATGAGTGGCGAGACATTTGGCGGCAAAGTGCAGAGCATTGCCTTCGCCATTGCCGACCGGGAAAACCTGCCGGGCGGTCGCCTGCTGGCCAGCATCAACCCCAGTTACACCTGGATCAAACTGGCGCAACGGGTACCGGTGCGGATCGAGATAGATGCCGACTATGCGGGTAAAAACAATCTGCGGGCGGGGACCACGGCTACTGTGACCGTCGAAGAACAGCGCTAACCCTGTAGGAGCTGCCGAAGGCTGCGATCTTTTGATTTTGATCTTCGCGGGTCAAGTACACAAAAAGGTCAAAAGATCGCAGCCTTCGGCAGCTCCTACAGGGATATGTATTGTGTGCAAAAAAAGCCCCGCGACCGAATGAGACGCAGGGCAAGGAAATTGGTTGGTTGCGGCCAACCAAAGGAGCACTTTGAAACCGCATTACTTGCTGGCGACCGTCTCCGGCTGCCAGCCGCCACCGAGGGCCTTGTAGATCGCGACGATCCCTCGATACAGGTCGACTTCGGCCAGGGCCTGGGTGTCTTCGGCCGCCAGGCGTTCACGCTGGGCGTCGAGCAGCACGAGGAAATCGGCGGTGCCTTCGCGGTAGCGGATTTCCGCCAGGTCGGCGGCCGAGCGGCTGGACTCGCTCTGGCGAATCAGCGAGATCAGGCGCTGCTGGCGTTTACCGTAGTCGCTGAAAGCGTTTTCCGATTCTTCCAGGGCCAGCAACACTTGTTGCTCGTAGGTTGCCAGGGCGCCTTCGGCATCGGCATCGGCGCCGCGCAAACGGGCCTTCACACTGCCCAGGTCAAACGCCGCCCAGGTGATGCTCGGGCCCAGCGCCCAGGCGTTGGCCGCCGAGGAGCCGATCTGCGAACCGCGCCCGGCGGTAAAGCCAAGGAAGCCGCTAAGGCTGACCCGAGGAAACAGATCCGCCTTGGCCACGCCGATACGCGCCGTGGCCGAAGCCAGTTGGCGTTCGGCACTGCGAATGTCCGGACGGCGTTGCAGCAGTTCACCCGGATCACCGATCGGCAAAGCCTTGGCGATCGCCGGCAGGTCTTTCGGGCTCAGGTCCACGGTCAGCTTGTCCGGACGCTCACCCAGCAGGGTGGCGATGCGGTTTTTCTGCCGGATCTGCTCGGCCTGCAGTTGCGGCACGCTGGCCTCGACCGACGCCAGTCGCGCATCGGCGCGCTCCACATCGAGTTGGTCGCCGACACCGGCATCACGCAAGCTGATGGTGATCTTGCGCGATTCCTGCTGGTTCTCCAGGTTGGCCAGGGCGATTTTCTCCCGCAGCTGCGCGCCGCGCAGTTGACCGTAAGAATCCACCAGTTCGGCAATCATGGTGACTTGCAGTTGGTACAGGTCGGCCTCGAACGCCTGTTGCTCGGCGTTGGCCGACTCCAGGTTGCGCTGGATGCGGCCGAACAGGTCGATTTCCCAGGCCATGTCCAGGCCCAGGTCATAGCGTTCGCTGTTGACCCGGTCGGTGGTCTGGCCCGGAATCTGGCCTTTGCCCAGGTCACTGCTGACGCGGCTGGTGACAGTCGGCATGGCGTCGTTGCTGACATCATCGCGGATCGCCCGTGCGGCTTTCCAGCGGGCGAAGGCGACGCGCAAATCGCGGTTGCCTTGCAGGGATTTCGTCACCAGCTGGTTGAGGGTCGGGTCTTCGAACTGCTGCCACCAGATGCCTTCGAAACGCGAACGGTCAAAGTTCTTCTGGCCGGCGGCGCCATCGGTGGCGGCCGTGATGTTGGCCGCCTCGGTGGTTGGCGTCTTGTAGTCCGGGCCCACGGCACAGGCACTCAGGGCCAGTACCAGCAGGCTCGGCAGGAAGGCTTTCAAACTCATCAGTGCGACTCCAGCTTCAGGGTGGCCTTGGCAGCTTTGCGCTTCTCGCCGCGCTCGACAAAGTTACGGATCAGTACGTAGAACACTGGTGTCAGCAACAAACCGAAGAAGGTCACCCCGAGCATCCCGGAGAACACCGCCACACCCATGGCATGACGCATCTCGGCACCGGCACCGCTGGAGAACACCAGCGGCACCACACCCATGATGAACGCGAAGGAGGTCATCAGGATCGGCCGCAGACGCAGGCGGCACGCTTCCAGGACCGCTGCCAGCGGGTTGAGGCCTTCCAGCTGTTTGTCCTTGGCGAACTCGACGATCAGGATCGCGTTCTTGCAGGCAAGTCCCACCAATACGATCAAGCCGATCTGGGTAAAGATGTTGTTGTCACCGCCAGAGGCGATCACTCCGGTGATGGCCGACAGCAGAGTCATCGGTACGATCAGGATCACCGCCAGTGGCAGGCTCCAGCTTTCGTACTGCGCCGCCAGTACCAGGAACGCCAGCAGCACACAGAGCGGGAACACGAACAACGCGGTGTTGCCGGACAGGATCTGCTGGTAGGTCAGGTCGGTCCATTCGTAGGTCATGCCGTTGGGCAATTCTTCCTTGAGCAGTTTCTCGATGGCTTTTTCCGCCTGGCCGGAGCTGTAGCCGGGGGCTGCCGCACCGTTGATTTCAGCGGTGATGAAGCCGTTGTAGTGCATCACGCGGTCGGGCCCCGAGGTGTCGCTGACTTTGATGAAGGTCGCCAGCGGGATCATCTCGCCCTTGTTGTTACGCACTTTCAGCTGGCCGATCTGGTCGGATTCGAGGCGGAACTGTTGCTCGGCCTGGACGTTGACCTGATAGGTGCGACCGAAGCGGTTGAAGTCGTTGGCATACAGCGAACCCAGGTAGATCTGCAGGGTGTCGAAGATGTCGCTGACGGCCACGCCGTGGGTCTTGGCTTTCTCGCGGTCGATGGCGGCATCGACCTGGGGCACGTTCACCGTGTAGCTGGTGAACAGGCCGGCCAGTTCCGGCACGTTGTGGCTCTTGTTGATGATGTTCATGGTTTCCTTGTACAGCTCTTCGTAGCCCAGGTTGCCCCGGTCTTCGATCTGCAGGCGGAAACCACCGATGGTGCCCAGGCCTTGTACCGGCGGCGGCGGGAAGATCGCCATGTAGGCTTCCTGGATGTTCGCGTACTGGCCGTTCAAGGCACCGGCAATGGCCCCTGCGGACATGCTCGGGTCTTTACGTTCGTCGAACGGCTTGAGGGTCACGAACACGATGCCGGCGTTCGGACTGTTGGTGAAACCGTTGATCGACAGGCCAGGGAAGGCCACCGCACTTTCCACGCCAGGTTGTTTAAGGGCCAGCTCGGACATGCGCTTGATCACGTCTTCGGTACGGTCAAGGCTCGAGGCATCCGGCAATTGCGCGAAGGCCACCAGGTATTGTTTGTCCTGGCCGGGTACGAAACCGGTCGGAGTGCTGGAGAAACCGAAGAAGGTCAGGACCATCAGGCCGGCGTACAGCAGCAGGGCGATACCGCTGGAACGGATCACGCGGGCAACGGTGCCGACGTAACCATGGCTGGCCTTTTCAAAGAAGCGGTTGAACGGACGGAACAACCAGCCACCGAAAATCTTGTCCAGCACCTTGGAGAAACGGTCTTTCGGCGCGTCGTGACCCTTGAGCAAAACCGCGGCCAGTGCCGGCGACAGGGTCAGGGAGTTGAAGGCCGAAATCACTGTGGAAATCGCGATGGTCAGGGCGAACTGCTTGTAGAACTGCCCGGTCAGGCCGGAAATGAACGCCGCCGGAACAAACACCGCACACAGCACCAGCGCGGTGGCAATGATCGGGCCGGTCACTTCACGCATGGCGCGCTTGGTGGCTTCAACCGGGGTCAATCCAAGCTCGATGTTCCGTTCGACGTTCTCCACCACCACGATCGCATCGTCGACCACGATACCGATGGCCAGTACCAGGCCAAACAGCGACAGGGCATTGAGCGAGAAGCCAAACAGATGCATCACGGCAAAGGTACCGATCAGCGATACCGGCACAGCGACCAGTGGAATGATCGAGGCGCGCCAGGTTTGCAGGAACAGGATCACCACCAGTACCACGAGGATCAGCGCTTCGAAGAGGGTGTGAACCACCGCCTCGATGGAACCGCGCACGAAGATCGTCGGGTCATAGACGATGCTGAAGTCCATGCCTTCGGGGAAACTCTTCTTCAGTTCGGCCATTTTTGCCCGAACTTCGTTGGAGATTTCGATGGCGTTGGAACCCGGACGCTGGAAGATCGGGATCGCCACCGCCGGCTGGTTGTTCAGCAACGAACGCAGGGCGTACTGGCTGGAGCCCAGTTCGACGCGGGCGATGTCCTTGAGGCGAGTGATTTCACCGTTGTCGCCAGAGCGAATGATGATGTTCTCGAACTCTTCCTCGGAAACCAGACGACCCTGGGTGTTGACCGACAACTGGAAGGCCGTGGCATTCGGTGCAGGAGGCGCACCCAGCGCACCGGCCGCGACTTGACGGTTTTGCTCGCGAATCGCGGTGACCACATCGGTCGCGGTCAGGTTGCGCGAAGCGGTCTTGTTCGGATCGAGCCACACTCGCAGCGAGTAATCGCCCATGCCGAACAGCTGCACATCACCGACACCGCCCAGGCGCGCCAGCTCATCCTTGATGTTGAGCAGGGCGTAGTTGGACAGGTACAGCATGTCGTAGCGTTTGTCCGGCGAGGTCAAGTGCACCACCATGGTCAGGTCGGGCGACGCCTTGTCCACGGTGATACCGATGCGCGTCACTTCCTCGGGAAGTTTCGGCTCGGTGCGGGTCACACGGTTCTGCACCTGCACCTGGGCGTTGTCCAGGTCGGTACCCAGGGCAAAAGTGATGGTCAGGGTGATCTTGCCGTCGGCAGTCGACTGCGAGGACATGTACAGCATGTTCTCGACGCCGGTGATGGCTTGCTCCAGGGGAGCGGCCACGGTTTCACCGATGACTTTCGGGTTGGCACCCGGGAAGTTGGCGCGGACCACCACGGTCGGCGGCACCACTTCCGGGTATTCGCTGATCGGCAGCTGGAACAGCGAGATCGCACCGGCGATCAGGATCAGCAGCGAAAGAACCGCCGCGAAGATCGGCCGCGAAATGAAGAATTGGGAAAAATTCATCGTAAAAATCCCTTAACCGCGTGGGGTCGTGGCAGCCAGTTTCACAGCCGTACCCGGCGCGACCTTGGCAGGCGCGACTTGGGGCAGGTTGCTGGCTTCCAGCGCTTGGCGTTGTTGTGCGAGTGCCGCGAGGGTTTGTTCACTGGCCATCGGAATCACTTCAGGGGTGACCGGTGAACCAGGACGTACCCGTTGCAGGCCCTTGACGATGATGGTGTCGTCCTTGTTCAAGCCGTTGCGCACGATGCGCAGGCCTTCGATCTTCGGACCCAGCTCCACCGCGCGGTAGGCGGTCTTGTTGTCGGCATCCATCACCAGCACGAACTTCTTGCCCAGGTCGGTGCCGACCGCTTCATCGTTGATCAGCATGGCGCTGTAGGTACCGCTGCCCACCAGTTTCAGGCGTGCATACAGGCCCGGCGTGTAGCTGCCGTCGCTGTTGTCGAACACGGCGCGACCACGAATGGTGCCGGTCTTCGGGTTGACCTGGTTGTCGACGAAGTTCATCACACCCTGGTGCGGGTTGCCGTCCTCATTGGACAGGCCCATGTAGACCGGGGTGGTGGCGCCGCGCTTGCCCTGGCGAGCGAGCTCGGTGTACTTGAGGAATACGCGCTCGTCGGCGTCGAAGTAGGCGTACACCTTGTCGGTGGAGACCACGCTGGTCAGCGGGGTGGTGTCGGCGGTCACCAGGTTGCCGGCGGTGATTTCGGCACGGCTGACGCGGCCGCTGATGGGAGCAGTCACGCGGGTGAAGCTCAGGTTCAGCCGCGCTAGATCAAGCTGCGCTTGCAGGGCACCGACGGCGGCGCGGGCTTCTTGGGCGGCGCTGGTGCGCGAATCGGCCAGCTCGGCGGAAATGGCGTTGCTGGTGCGCAGGCGCTCACCGCGCTGGGCTTCGTTTTCGCTGCGGGTGGCGTTGGCGCGCGATTGTGCAACCAGGGCTTCGAGGCGGCGGACCTCAGCCTGGAACGGACGCGGGTCGATCTGGAACAACAGGTCGCCTTTCTTGACCAGGGCGCCTTCAGTGAAGGCCACTTCATCGATCTGGCCGGAGACCCGTGGACGAATCTCGACGGTTTCCGGCGCTTCGAGGCGGCCGGTGAATTCGTCCCACTCGTTGACCGGTTGTTCCAGCACCTTGGCCACGCTGACCTTGGCCGCTGGCATACTGGCGGCGGTTTCCGGGGCCTTGCCGCACGCGCTGATCACCACGACGGCCAACAGAGCCAACGGGAAGCGCAAATGTTTGAGTGACTGTTCCATGGATGCATCCGCCAATGTGTTGAGATTGGCGAATGATGCGCGGCGGGTTTGTATCTCACGAATCGAATGGGGCGAAGGTAACTATCATCCGGAATGATATAAGACCCAAGCCAGCCCTCTAGCCTGCGCCTTGCGCTTGGTCGTCATCAACTGGATTGATGACAATTGTGTGTTGCTTTGGATGCAATAGTCAGTTGGTTCAACGGGCCACAACGGCCCGAACTGTGCCAATTTCGTCACCGCCAATGCCCAAACCCATCAAGCCATGACGCCTCGGATAGACCACTCTGACCGGTCTGTCCAAGGAGATGACCATGATCCGACTGACCCTGATCGAAGCCCGTGAGTTGGCCGAATCGATCCTGTTGCACAACGGTTTTAATCTGGCCCATGCACAAGCGGTGGCGGCGACGGTGATTGCTGGCGAACGTGATGGCTGTGCCTCCCACGGTTTGTACCGGATTCTGGGGTGTGTCAATTCCCTGCGGGCCGGCAAGGTGTCAGCCGATGCCGAGCCACAGGTGATCGACCAGGCGCCGTCGATTGTACGGGTGGATGCAGGCGGTGGGTTTTCGCAGTTGGCGTTTCAGGCGGGGTTGCCGTTGCTGGCGCAGAAAACTCGGGCCAACGGCATTGCGGCGTTGGCAATCAACCGCTGTGTGCATTTCTCGGCGCTGTGGGTGGAGATCGAGCAGCTGACGGCTGCCGGTCTGGTGGCACTGGCGTGTAATCCGAGCCACGCCTGGGTGGCGCCGGCCGGAGGACGACTGCCGGTGTTCGGCACCAATCCCATTGCCTTCGGTTGGCCCCGTGCGGGGCAAGATCCGTTTGTGTTCGACTTCGCCACCAGCGCGATTGCCCGTGGTGATATCGAACTGCACCGGCGTGCCGGCAAGGCGATTCCCGAGGGTTGGGGCGTCGACGCCCAAGGCCAGTCGAGCACCGACGCCAACGTGGTGCTCGACAGCGGCGCGATGCTGACGTTCGGCGGGCACAAGGGTTCGGCGCTGGCGGCGATGGTGGAGTTGATTGCCGGGCCGCTGATTGGTGACCTGACCAGTGCCGAGTCATTGGCTTACGATGGAGGCAGCAAGTCGTCGCCGTACCATGGCGAATTGATCATCGCCCTGGACCCTCGGCGCTTTCTGGGGGACGCCACTGAAGAACATTTGGCCCGGGCCGAAACGTTGTTCCAGGGCATTGAAGGGCAGGGCGCACGCTTACCGTCGCAACGACGTTACGCGGCGCGGGTACGCAGCCTGGTGGAAGGCGTGCAAATTCCCGAGGCGCTGTACAACGACCTCAAGGCATTGCTCGCCTGATTGAATCAACGTGCCCGCTTCCACATTTGATTGGTGGCGATCACATATTTTGCGTAGGAGCTGCCGAAGGCTGCGATCTGTTGATCTTAAAAATCAACATCAAAAGATCGCAGCCTGCGGCAGCTCCTACAGGTATTTGTGTGGTTTTCTAGATTGAGTCGCGTTGGCTGCTGCCATCCACCAACCGTGCAATCCCCAGCGGGTTGGCGTTTTTCAAGGCGTCGGGTAGCAAGGCGTCCGGGCAATTCTGGTAGCACACCGGACGCAGGAAGCGCTCGATGGCCAGGCTGCCAACCGACGTGCCACGGGCGTCGGAAGTTGCAGGGTACGGCCCGCCATGGACCATGGCATCGCAGACCTCGACCCCGGTGGGGTAACCGTTGAACAGTACCCGGCCGACTTTTTGTTCCAGCAGTATCAGCAGGTCCGCATGGGTCTGAAGATCCGATGCTTCGCCAATCAATGTCGCAGTCAGTTGCCCGTGCAAGCTGTTCAACGCCTGCCGCAGTTCAACCTTGTCCGCCACTTCAACGACAATGGTGGTCGGCCCGAACACTTCTTCCTGCAGCAGCGGATCCCCATTGAGCAGCAGGCTGACGTCGGCCTTGAACAGTTGCGGCCGCGCCTGATTGCCCTGCTGGTCGTGGCCCGCCAGGTGCGTCACACCCGGATGCTCGAGCAAGGCCCGCAGCCCTTTTTCATAGCTGCCGAGGGTGCCGGCATTGAGCATGGTTTGTGCCGGTTGTTCGGCCATCAGGTTGCTTAGTCGCGCAATGAACGCCGTCCATTCAGGGGCGCGAATGCCAATGACCAACCCCGGATTGGTGCAGAACTGCCCGCAACCCTGGACCACCGATGCCACCAGTTCACCGGCGATTTTCTCGCCGCGCGCACGCAAGGCTTCGGGTAACACCAACACTGGATTGATGCTGCTCATCTCGGCGAACACCGGGATGGGTTGTTGCCGTGCGGCGGCCATGTCGCAAAGGGCACGGCCACCTTTGAGCGAGCCGGTGAAACCGACGGCCTGAATCGCCGGGTGCTTGACCAGCGCTTCACCGACACCCGCGCCGTAGATCATGTTGAACACACCCTTGGGCATGTCGGTCTGCTCGGCGGCGCGCAGGATCGCATTGGCCACGCATTCGGCGGTTGCCATGTGCCCGCTGTGGGCCTTGAACACCACCGGGCAACCGGCGGCCAGGGCCGCTGCGGTATCGCCGCCAGCCGTCGAAAAGGCCAACGGAAAATTACTGGCGCCGAACACGGCCACCGGGCCGACGCCGATCCGGTACTGGCGCAGGTCAACCCGTGGCAGCGGCTGACGCTCCGGCAGGGCACGGTCGATGCGCGCGCTGTAGAAATCGCCCCGACGCAGGACCTGAGCGAACTGACGCATCTGGCCGCTGGTGCGGCCGCGCTCGCCCTGTATCCGGGCACTGGGCAGGGCGGTTTCACGGGTCACCAGGGCAACGAACTCGTCATCCAGGGCATCCAGTTGCGCGGCGATGGCTTCAAGGAATTGCGCCCGGCGCGTCGCCGGCAGGTTGCGAAAGGCCGGGTAGGCGGCCGCAGCGGCCTGGACGGCCGCGTCGACTTCTTGCGCGGTGGCTTGCACGAAAGAGTAGGGCAGTGCTTCGCCGGTGCTGGCGTCATGGCTGTTCAGGATGATTCCGCCGACGGCGCTGCGCGCTCCGCCGATGTAGTTGTGGCCAAGGATTTCGAGCATTGAAAATCTCCGGTCTGGAAAGATAAAGGGCAAAAGATCGCAGCCTTCGGCAGCTCCTACACTGACCGTATTCACCCGGCATTAACGGATGGACACCATTTCTGTAGGAGCTGCCGAAGGCTGCGATCTTTTGAGGCACTCAAGCCAACGAATCACCCCGGCACGGGGTGGCTGGCAAGGCTGCGTCCACGGCAGCAACCCGCGCCGCCGACTCGGCATCCACCTGGCGCAATGACTTGCCACGGGTCTCGCGGGTCAGGCCGACCGCCACCACGGAAATCAGCGCGGCGCCCACCAGGTACCAGGCGATCGGAGTCGAGCTGTTGTACTTGTTGAGCAAGGTGATGGCGATCAGCGGTGCCAGGGAACCGGCGAAGATCGGCGCCACCTGGTAGCACAGAGACAGAGCGGTGTAGCGTACGTGGGTCGGGAACAGTTCAGCCATCAGCGCCGAGTAAGGCGCATAAGTCATCGATTCGATGGCCAGGCCCAGGGTAATGGCGGCCATGATCAGCCAGTTGTTGCCGGTGTCCATCATCGGGAAACCGATGAAACCCCAGAACGCTGTGAGCACCGCGCCGGTCAGGTACACCGGCTTGCGCCCGACAATGTCCGACAGATAGCCCATCAGCGGAATCAGGAAAAAGTGCACCAGGTGCGCGCCGAACATCAGCAGCAGAATTTGCGAAGTGTCCTTGTGCACCACCAGTTTCAGATAGGTAATCGAGAACGTCACCACGGTGTAGTAGAGGATGTTCTCGGCAAAGCGTGCACCGATTCCCACCAACACCGAGCGCCAGTGATGACGCAGCACCTCCACCACACCGAGCTGTTGCTGTTGGGTCTGTGCCTGACGGGCCTGGGCTTCCTTGAAGATCGGCGCGTCATCGACGCTGGTGCGAATCCAGTAACCGATCAACACCACTACCGCCGAGAACCAGAACGCCACGCGCCAGCCCCAGGCCAGGAACTGTTGCTCTGACAGGTTCGACGACAACAGCAGCAGGGCGGCCGTGGCCACCAGGTTGCCGGCCGGCACTCCGGCTTGCGGCCAACTGGCCCAGAAGCCCCGACGATTGTCCGGGCAGTGTTCGGACACCAGCAGAATCGCGCCGCCCCATTCGCCACCGAAAGCGAAGCCCTGGATCAACCGCAACAGCACCAGTAGCACCGGCGCTGCGTAACCGATCTGGTCGAAGCCAGGCAGGCAACCCATCAGGAAGGTGGTGATGCCGACCACGACCAGGCTCAGTTGCAGCAGGCGTTTGCGGCCGAATTTGTCACCGTAGTGACCGAATACCAACCCGCCCAACGGCCGGGCGAGAAAGCCGACCGCGTACAAGGCGAAGGCGGCGATGATGCCGTCGATGGGGCTGTCGGTCTGGCGGAAGAACAGCCTGCCGAAAACCAATGCCGAGGCGGTGCCGTAGAGAAAGAATTCATACCATTCGGCGACGGTGCCAGCCATGGCGGCGGCTACTACGCGTTTGAGTCCGGAGGGTGAGGTTGCGCTTTGCGTGTGTTGAGGATTCGACATGCTGACGTACCTTGTTAAGGCGCAAAAAAGCGGGCAGCCGGGCCGGGCCGGTAAAGGCCCGCCCGACAATCACTCAGAGACCGACGTCCGGCAGTTCCGGGCGGTTGGCCAGTGCCTTGGCCATGATCTGCTCGACGAATACGCGGTCGGCTTCCGGCAGGGCCAGGCGTGGCGGACGGGTCAAGGCACTGCCGCGACCGGCGATGGCTTCACACAGCTTGATGCACTGCACCAGGTCGGCACGGGCATCGAGGTGCAGGATCGGCATCAGCCATTCGTAGATCGGCATGGCTTCGGCGAAACGCCCGGCCTTGGCCAGGCGGAAGATGGTTTCGCCTTCTTTCGGGAACACGTTGGACATGCCCGAGACCCAACCTTCGGCACCCACGGCGATGCTTTCCAGCACCACGTCGTCGAGGCCGGCGAACAGCACGAAACGGTCACCGACTTCGTTGCGCACGTCGATGAAGCGGCGGGTGTCGCCGGAAGAATCCTTGAAGCACACCACGTTGTCGCAGTCGGCCAGGGAAATGAGGATGTCCGGGGTGACGTCATTCTTATAGATAGGCGGGTTGTTGTAGACCATCAGTGGCACGTCGGCGTTTTTCGCCACGTAGCGGTAATGCTCGGCGGTCTCGAACGGCTTGGAACCGTAGACCAGCGCCGGCATCAGCATCACGCCATCGACGCCGACCCGGCGTACGGCATTGGCGACCTTGGCCGCTTGTATGCTGGTGAACTCGGCCACGCCGCAAATCACCGGTACGCGACCGCGGGAGGCATCGACAGCGACTTCGGTCACGGCGATTTTCTCTTCGGCGGTCAGCGAGGTGTTCTCTCCCACCGAACCGCAGACCACCAGGCCTGAGACGCCATCGCGAATCACATTGGAAATCACCTGGTGTGTCTTATCCAGGTTGATCGTGAAGTCATCGTTGAATTGAGTGGTCACTGCAGGGAAGACGCCACTCCAGTTAATGCGCTTGCTCATTGTTGCCTCCGGTTCGTTAATTGTATTTCGTATACGATATTTAAAATGACAAATTTCGGCTAGTGCTTTTTTCAGTTTTCAGGGGTTGTTTATGCGCCGTTGGTCCGGTGTTCGGGCATGCCGCGATCAGGCGCCGGGCCAGGTATCGGACAGGCGATAGCCTTGTGGCCACGGATCGCTTGGGTCGAGCAGCAATTGATGGGTGCCGGTGATCCAGGCCCGGCCGGAAATACACGGGTAAATCGCGGCGCGGCCGGCGACTTCGGTCAACGAATCAATGCGGCAGTGGAACTCGGAGCCGATAATCGAACGGCCGATAAAGCGCTCGCCAACCTGCATCAAGCCTTTGGCCTGTAACACCGCCATGCGCGCCGAGCAACCAGTTCCGGTGGGGGAGCGGTCGATTTTGCCTGGTTGGATGACCACCGCATTGGCACCGGTGGCGATGCCGTTCTCATGGACGATGGGCGCAGCGATCTGGCAGAAGGAAATGTGCGACCACTCGGGGTTCAGCGGATGCACGAAGCCCAGTTGTTCGTTGGCCGCTCGAGTGATTTTCAGACCGACCGCCACCAGATCGGCGGCTTCATCCGGGCTGATGGAAAAACCCAGGCCTTTGGCATCGGCAATCACAAAACTGTCGCCACCATAAGCGGTATCAACCTTCAGCGAGCCGATGCCTTCGACTTCAATCCACGCATCCAGGCGATCAGCGAAGGACGGCACGTTCTTGACCTCCACTCGCTGGACCTTGCCATCGCGGCAATCGGCCACGGCTTCGATCAGGCCACCGGGCGCTTCCAGCACCAGGCGGGTTTGCGGCTCGGTCATGGGCAGGATGCCGCTGTCGAGCAATACGGTGGCGACGCACAACGAGTTGGAGCCGGACATCGGCGGGGTATCGGCCGGTTCCATGATGATCCAGGCCATTTGCGCCCGTGGGTCTTTGGCCGGCACCAGCAAATTGACGTGGCGGAACACGCCGCCGCGGGGTTCGTTGAGGACGAAGTTGCGCAGGGTTTCGTCCCGGGCGATCCAGCGCGACTGTTCCCACACGGTGGCACCGGGCGGCGGGGCGACACCGCCGACGATCACGTCGCCGACTTCGCCTTCGGCGTGGCAGCTGACTACATGAATGACTTTCGATGAACGCATGGTTTGCTCCTTGTTTCGCCTGTGAAGGCCTCATCGCGAGCAAGCTCGCTCCCACAGGGTTTGCGGCGTACACAGATCAGGGTGGGAGCGAGCTTGCTCGCGATGGGGACAGTGGCTATTTCACTGATTTCAGAAACTCTGCAGTCTCCGCACGCACCGGATTGCCAATCACCTGATCCGGCGAACCAATCTCATGCACCAGGCCATTGCGGAAGAACGCCACACGGTCGGACACGTCCCGGGCAAAGCGGATTTCGTGGGTCACCAACACCATGGTCATGCCGTCTTCGGCGAGCATGCGCATGGTGTCCAGCACTTCACCGACCAACTGCGGGTCGAGGGCCGAGGTGGCTTCGTCAAACAGCATGTAGTCCGGTGACATGGCCAGGGCGCGGGCGATGGCCATGCGTTGCTGCTGTCCACCGGACAGCTTGCCGGGGAAGGTCTTGAGCTTGTCGCCCAGACCGACGTGGGTCAGTTGCTTGACCGCCAGTTCTTCAGCTTCAGCCTTGCTTTTGCCCAGCACTTTGCGCGGCGCAAGCATGACGTTTTCCAGTACCGTCAGGTGCGGGAAGGCATTCCATTGCTGGAACACAATGCCGATTTTCTGCCGCAGGCGATTGAGGTCGGTGGCGCTGTGATGGACCTCGACGCCGTCAACGCGGATGTTGCCTTTCTGGATCGGTTCCAGACCGTTGATGCACATCAGCAAGGTCGATTTGCCGGAGCCGGAGCCGCCGATGATCGACACCACTTCGCCCTTGTTCACCGTCAGGTTGACGCCCTTGACCACTTCGAGGTTGCCGAAGGATTTATGTACGTTGTCGATCTCAATCATTTTCTTGCCACCTTCTTTCCAGACGAGCGCCCAGGCGTGCGACCACCAGGCTCATGACGTAGTAGATAAGGCCCGCGATGCACAGCACCAGCAACGGTTCCTGGATGCGGGTGACGATGGTTTGCGAGGCGCGCAGCAGTTCGACGATGCCGATCCACATCACCAGCGCGGTGTCTTTCATGACACCAAGTACTAGGTTCAGCCAGCCGGGGAACGCTACCCGGGTGGCCATCGGCAGGACGATCCAGCGCAAGTCCTGCAAGAAGCTCAGCCCCAGCGAACGGCTGGCCCGGCGCACGGTGAACGGCACCGCCAGCACGCCGGCCCGCACGATCTCGGTGAAGTACGCCGCCGCGTAAACCCCCAGCACAATGCAGCCGACGCTGAAGGCGCTGATGTTCAAGCCGACGATGCTTTTGAGTGAGTTGAACAGCACGAACTGGATCAGCAACGGCACGCTGCGAAACACGTCCAGCACCCAGGCCAGCGGCAGGCTGGCCCGTGGCAACAAGGCCCTCAGCAGGCCGAAGAACAACCCTGCGAAGGAGCCGAGAATGATCGACCAGAACGTCAGTTGCATCGTGACCCACGCACCGTTGAGCAGGAACATCAGGTCATTCGAGGTAAAATCGGTGAAAAACATGGACAGCTCCTCAGTAACGGAACAACCGCCAGGCCATCAGCCGGGCTGCCGCGACGATCGCCTTGGCAATCAAGTAATACAGCACCGCTGCGATGGCGAAATACTCGAAGGTGCGGAAGGTTTTGACGTTGTATTCCTGGGTCACGCCGGTCAGGTCATTGTTCAGCCCGACGATCACCCCCAGCGACGTCATCAACACCGCCCAGACCATCTGATTGGTCAGCGGGTAGAACACGATCCGCAGCAGTTGCGGGACGATGATCATGCGGTAGGCCTGGAAGGCACTCATGCCCAGGGAACGCGCCGCACGCACCTGCGTGTTCGGCACGGCCTTGAGGCCGCCGCGAAAGTTCTCCGCCAGATACCCGGCATTGTTGAAGGTAATCCCGGCCAGCAGGGCGAACCAGGAACTGACGTGCAGGTTCAGCGAGCCGAGGCCGAAGTAGAGGATGTAGATCTGGAACAGCGACGGGGTGTTGCGGGCAATCGATACCCAACCGTTGCCGAACCCGCGCAGTAATGGGTGTTTGGCCTCGCGCATCACCGTCAGGGCCAGGGCGATCAGCACGCCGAAGATCATCGACAGCGCGGCGGTTTCGAAGGTGACGATGGCACCGCCGAGCATGTCCGGCAGGGCGCGCAGGGCGGCGCGCCATTGGAAGCTGTAGTCAAACATGCGCAGGGCTCTCCAGTAGGGCAGCAGGTTGTAACCAGGCCGGCAAACGTCCACTGGCCGTTGCGGTGCAGGCCGCGTCGACGCATTCGGCAAGGCTGGCGAAGTGCACCTTGCGGCCGACCAGGCCCGGTGCGTAGTGGGCGTATTTGCCCGAGTTGGTCATCAGGGTTTTGGCCGCCAGGGGGATTACGGGTTCGCCGAGCATGCACCAGCAGGTGTCGGTGACCAGGGTCGCGCCAAACCCTTGGATCACGGCGATGTGCCCGGCCTCGCGGGCCTGCTCCAACACGGCACGGCCGCAGGTGATGGCAAGCACCACATCCGGGTGTCTTTGTCGTCCCCGGCACAGTCGCGCCAGGTGAGCGAACTCGCTGAGGGAAAAGTGCGGGTTACCCAGCGACACCACATCCACCCGGTTATCGCGAGCACTGTTGAGTGCGCGCCAACTCGACAGCAGGTCCTTCAGGCGGATCTTTTCCACGGCAATGGAAATGTCCGCATCCAGCACCTGCGCCGGGTCAATGGCCTCCGGGGTGACCCCGGCGATGTGGAACAGTGGCGCCGCAGAGGTGGTGGCGAAGGCCGCGCCAAAGGCTTTGAGGTCGTCCAGGCTCGGCTTGCGTTTTTCCAGTCCCCGCACCAGCGGCACGCGACTGCCGGCCAGGGCACCAATGTGGTAACCCAGCAGCGGGTAGAAGGCATCGTCCAGTTCACCGAGGGCAGGCAACTCGATCTGCAACCGGGCCTTGCGTTGCGTGTCCAGGTGGCAACCGATCAGCGGCGCGCGACCGGTGAGGGCGATGCAGATGTCCAGGTAATCCGGGTATTTCAGGGTGCGTGCACCGAGCACGCTGTTGGCGTAGACCACTGCGTTGGATTCGGCCCAGACGATTTGTTCGCCAGCCTTCGGTGCAGTGTCGAGCAGGTACGGGGCGCAGGTGAAACTGAGCTGTGCGCCCATCGCCATATAGGCATCGCCCAAGGCACTGGCCGGTTCACCCAGTGCCGGGTCGATCCCCAGTTCGCGCCAACGGCGCTGGTCGACGGAAATTGAATTGAGGGTGGTGGGCACTCGCACTTTTGCTCCCCATTGCACCAGTTGCCCGGCAAAGCGCAGGCTCGCAGGTCCCGTGTAAATGCAGCCGTCGATGTGTGCTTGAGTGACATCCACCAAGTGCTCGGCACCCTGCAGTTCGGCCATGCGCAGGACGATCTGCATGGCCATTTGCGCGGCCTTGCCATGCCGACCATCGAGCAGCGCCCGATCGTGCTCGGTGAGCCGGATCGAGGCGGTGCTGTCAGTGTTTGGCAGTGGGCCGTCGAGCGCCTGCCAGGCGTCGCCCGGCAGGTGATCGAACAGGCTCAGCGTTGTATTTTCGACCCGGGCGAAGGCCTGGCCGCGCAAGGCGGCGAAGGCCTCCCGACCGATGCACAGTACCGGCAGGGAACGGGCAAAAATGGTCTGCGCCACCAGCACGCCCAAGGTCAGGATTTCGTCGGCTTCGGCCAGCACCAATGCCGCCGGTGCATGGCCGTTGCTGATCAGTTCCATCAACACACTGCTGCCGGTGCACGAGCCGCGACCACTGGGAATCGCCAGCACGCGGCCGGCCAGGTGTTGGCCGCTGAGCGGGTGATGGCGGTCGATGACTTCACCCGTGCAGGGATCGACTCCGCCCCAGAAACTCAAGCCGACATCGGCGAACAGCAGGGCGCCTTGCGCGGCACCCGCCACCAGGCTGCGCCCGGTCAGAGAAATTGGCCTAGGCATGCCGGACATCTCAGTAATAGACCTGAGGCACGGTCAGGTTGGTCGGCGGGATCTCGGTGCCGACCCATTTAACGAACAGCTCCTTGTAGCGACCGGTGCGCACCTGTTGGTTGACGAACAGGTTGAGGTAGTTGAGCAGGCCGAACTCGCTGCGCTTGGCACCCAGGGACACGTAGTCGATGACGTACGGGGCGTTACCGGCGACTTTCAGGTTTTTGTATTTGCCCGACTTGAGGGTGGCCGCGGCCACGGTGTTGGTGACCACGGTGGCATCGATGTGGCCTTGGGCGACCGCTAGCAGGGTATCGCTCTGCGACTGGTAGGCTCGGAAACTGCCCGAGCCCCAGTTCTTTACGTCTTTCTCCAGGGCGATGGCCTCATAGGTGCCGCTGGTGTTGCCCACTGCTTTGCCCTTGAGGTCGTCGAAGCCGTTGATGCCGGTGTCGTCGCGGGTCAGCACCACCATCTGGAAGGCAAAGTAGGGCACGGTGAGGCCAACGGTCTTGGCGCGTTCGAGGGTGTCGGAGGTGGATGCGACGATCACGTCAGCCCGCCCGGAGACCAGTGCCGGAATGCGATCCGGGAAGGGCGTTTCCACCACTTCGGCCTCGACCCCGAGGATCTTCGCCAGGTCGCGGCAATAGTCCACATCGAAGCCGGCCGGCGAGTTGCTGGCATCGCGAAAGCCCATGGGCGGGAAATCCAGGGTCACGGCGCAGCGCAGCTTGCCCGAACCGATGATGTCGTCGAGCTTGTCGGCCTGGGCAGTGGCGATAAAGGAGGTACTGAGAACAGCGCTGAGGGCTACGGCAAATGCGGGGTTTTTCATAGAGGCCTCGTTGATGTGGAGTGCTGTTAAATATCGTATTGGGGATTTCGTATACGATATTAACAATAGCAATCAACGTGCCTATTTCCAGTCCGATGGGTGAATTAGTTGTCAGGCCTTGGCGTAGAGGTTTTATAGCGGTGCAACCCGAGATGTGGTGACGCCAAGGTATCGGGGGCAGGTGTTACATATGGGAGCAGCGGTAGCGCGGGCGCCCCTTTAAGGAACACTGGCTGTCAAAAGATCGCAGCCTTCGGCAGCTCCTACGGGATTGGTGTACGCCCTTTAATCACGGGTGTACGCGGTCGGCGTAGGAGCTGGCGCAGCCTGCGATCTTTTGATCTTCAGCGCTGATTATCGCGATACTGGCTCGGCGACAAACTGGTCAGCGCCCGAAACTGCCGGCTGAAGGCACTGTGGTCGGTGTAACCACAGCGCAAGGCAATCTCGGTGATCGGCAACCCGGTGTGCAGTAACAACCGCGAACCTTCTTCCAGGCGTGCCTTGTGAATCATTTGCCGCGGGGTGAGCTGGAACACCCGTTTGCAGTGCCGCTCCAATTGCGCCACGGAGTAGCCAGCGATGGCGGTCAGTTCGGCGAGGCTGATGGAGCGGGCGAAGTGGCGACGGATATGGGCATCCACGGCGGCGAGTTTCTGGAACGCCGGATGGTTCGACTGCGGCGATTGCAGATCGCGGGAGATACCGGCCAGGCCGACGATTCGACCCTGTTCATCCTTCAAGGCGAGTTTGTGGGTCAGGCACCAGATCGGCTGATTGCCATAATACAAATGCAACTCCAGCTGATCGGCCAGTTCGCGACCGCTGGACAGCACTCGCCGATCCTGCTCGGTGTACAGCGGACCGAAGCGTTCCGGGAAGACCATTTCGGCGGTGCGCCCCAGCAGCTCGTCCCTGTGTTTGAAACCACAACGCCGGGCCAGGGTCTGGTTGACGAAGGCGTAGCGGGCCTCGCCGTCCTTGATGAAAAACACCACGTCCGACAGGGTATCGAGCAACGGCGCGATGGGCTGAAGGCTGTTCAGCAGCGTCGGCAGATCGCAAGGTTTAAAGGTAGTGAGCGAGGGATACATGGCGCCGGGGGTCTGAGGGTGACCCCCGGGATCATAGAGGCTCGCCAGCGTGGCCGAAAGCCCTGGCGTGGTCATCACGCTGGCGGGATATCGTCCAGGGACATCAAGGTTTCGATCCGCGCCGGGCTGAAGGGTGGGCGCGGTGCAGAGGGCTGCCAACCAAACAAATGCTGCACTGCGCCGCCACACACCCGGCCCTGGCAGGCGCCCATGCCGCAGCGACTGGCGAGTTTGGCTTCGCGCCAGTCAGAGTGACCGGTCAATGCCGCGTAGGGCACGTCTTCGCAGCGGCAAACCAGGGTGTCGGGGCGGGCCAGGGACTTGAGTCGCGGGTCGAGGGCGAACGCGCTGTTCAGCGCCTTGGCGAAACCCTGCCAGCGCGCCCGGCGCGGCCACAATTGCCTGGCGGCTTGCAGATTGCCGACCGCAGCGTGGCCGGCAATCGCACCCTCCACCAAGGCCAGTTCACTGCCGCCGAACCCTGTGCATTCGCCCGCCGCATAATGATCGGCGCGGTTGCTGGCCTGCCAGGCATCCACCGCGATGGCTTGATCTTCGATGGCGCAACCCAGTGCCTGACCCAACTGGATATTGGGAATCAACCCGAATCCACAGGCCAGCCGATCACATTCCAGTTCGACGATGTTGCCTTGTTGTTGCAGGCGCACGCCTTCCACTCGGTCGGTGCCGAGCGCCGCCAGTATGTGGGTGGCGGTGCGGTAATGGTGGTCGAACAGGCTGAACGATTGCAGCCATTTGCCGGGCCAGCGCGGCAGTTGCGCGGCGAAACCGGCGACGGCGCCAAGGCTGGCTTGTTCGGCAATGCGTTGCACTTGCGCGCCATGCTGTTTGGCGGTGGCGGCACTGGCCAGTAACAGCGGGCCGCTGCCGGCGATCACCACGCGCTCGTTCTGCACCGGCAAACCGGCCTTGATCAGCGCCTGCAAACCACCCGCACCGGTGACGCCCGGCAGGGTCCAGCCGGGGAAGGGCAGCAGCAATTCACGGGCACCGGTGCACAGAATCAGTTTGTCGTAGCTGATCAACCAGCCGTGGTCGTCATCTTCCACCAGCAGTTGTTTCGCGCCGGGGTTGGCGATCACCCGGGTACCGGCGTGATGGCGGATGTTGTTGCACGACGCCAGACGCTCGCGCAGGCGCCGGGCCTGACCGGGCACGTTGGCTTGAGGTCCGTCGCGCCAGATTTGCCCGCCCGGCAGCGGGTTATCGTCGAGCATGACAATGCGGGCGCCGCTGCGGGCAGCGGCAAGGGCGGCGCTCATCCCGGCAGGGCCAGCGCCAATGATCAACAGATCAGCGTATTCATTCATGGGCGAGTCTCCACCTGCATGCCGTCACGGCACAGGGTCTGGCAAGCCAGGCGACGCCGGCCATCGATGATCACCCGGCATTCCTGGCAAATGCCCATGCCGCACAGCGGCGCACGGCGCTGACCGCTGACCGAGGTGCGCGTGCAGCCGTCACTGGCCAACGCCAGGGCAGCGGCGACGCTGGTGCCTTCGGCGACTTTCAGGGCGTGGCCGTCCAGCAACAATTCAGGCATAGACCGGTTCTCCGAGAAAACGCTGGGGCAGATAAGGTTGTGCGGCCAGTGGCGGGGTTTCGTTGAACAGTTGCGCCACCAGTAGATCGGCGGTGCCGGGGGCGGTGGTAACGCCCAGTCCTTCGTGACCGACTGCCAGCCACAAGCCTTGACATTGTGGATGTTGGCCCACCAGCGGCAAGCCGTCGGGGCTGGCGGCGCGAAAGCCGGTCCAGGCACGGATGCCATTGAGCCGGGCCAGCCCCGGCATGTACTCGGCGGCACGCTTGAGCATTTTCGCGAGCATCCAGCCTTCGACCTGCGGGTCGGTGGTGCCGAATTGCCGCGAGGCGCCGATGAACAGTTGCCCGGTGGGGCGCGGCTGGATGTTGCAGGCGGTCGACGGCCCCGTGGCGTTGTGGGCACTGGTGACGTAACCCAGTTCCACCAACGTATGGGTGACGCTGCCGGGGTAACGGTCAGTGATCAGCAGGTGGCCTTTTTTCGGCTCGATGGGCAATTCCGGGCACAGTTCGTTGGCTTGGATACCGTTGGCCAACACCACGGCATCGGCACTCAACCAGTGACCATCATCGAGGCAGACGCGGTTGCCATCGACCGCATTGACCCGTGCCCGGCGCTGGCGGATGTTCGGTGTTTCGAGCATCCATCCGGCCGTCGCCGGGGCGTATAGAATGCCGTCGCCATTGATCAGCAAACCGCCTTCCAGTCCTTCGCTCAGTTCCGGTTCGCGCTGGCGCAGGGCACTGGCGCCGATCAGTTCGCAAGCCACGCCCTGGGCTTGCAGGTTCAGGAATTTGCTGTGGGCCACCGCCATTTCTTCGGCATTCGCCGCCAGCCACAGCGTGCCGTTGCAGCGATAGGCACAGCTGTCGGGCAGGTCCGCGCCCAGTTCGCGCCAGCGCTGCAATGAATATTGACTCAGGGCCAGTTCGGCGGGGTTGTCGTCGAGTACCAGCAAGTGGCCCATGCCGGCGGCCGTGGCGCCGTGCAGGCCGGCGTCCAGCACCAGCACCTGCAAGCCGCGACGGGCCAGCGCCTGGGCACAGGCGGCGCCGATAATGCCGGCGCCGATCACGATCACATCGGCCACCTGGCCCTCGTTCATGGACGAATGCCCCAGGCGAACGGGTCGTCCTGTTCGATGATCAGGCTCGCCTCGGCACTGATGAACGCGCGACCACGAATGGTCGGCACGATGCGCTCACCCTGCAGTTCGTAGGCCCCCTCGAACTCGCTGCCGATGACGCTGGCCTGGCGCCAGATCTGCCCCGGTTGCAACTTGTCGTCGGCCGCCAGGCATGCCAGTTTGGCACTGGTGCCGGTGCCGCAGGGCGAACGGTCATAGGCTTTTCCGGGGCAGAGCACGAAGTTGCGGCTGTCGGCGTGATCGTCATCGGCGAACAACTCGACGTGATCGATCAAACCGCCGTCTTCACCGCGAATGCCTTGGGCTTCCAGGGCTTGCTGCACAGCGAAGGTGTAAGCGGTCAGCGCTTCGAGGTTGTCGCCGGCCACCCGCAGTCCATGCTCGACGATCAGGAAAAACCAGTTGCCGCCCCAGGCGATATCACCGACCACTTGGCCGATGCCCGGCACCTGCACCGCCAGCGCCTTGCGATAACGGTAGGCCGGCACGTTGCGCACACTCACCGAATGGTCTTCGTGCAGGGTTGCCTGCACCGTGCCCACAGGCGTTTCGATGCTGTGCACACCGGGGCCGATCTTGCCCAGGTGCGCCAACGACGCCACCAGGCCGATGGTGCCGTGGCCGCACATGCCCAGATAACCGGTGTTGTTGAAGAAAATCACCCCGGCACAGGCGCCAGGGTCCACCGGCGTGCAGAGCAGGGCGCCCACCAGTACGTCACTGCCCCGTGGTTCCAGCACACAGGCGGCGCGCCATTGGTCATGCTGTTCGGCCAGTACCTTGCGCCGTTCGGCCATGCTGCCAGTGCCCAGGTCAGGAAAGCCGGCGGTCACCAGGCGGGTCGGTTCGCCGCCGGTGTGGGAGTCGATCACTGAGATGCGTTTCATGGGAGGGCCACGTCCATTCGGTTGAGTGAACGCAAGAGTGGCCCGTGCGGCGGGGTGTCGGCTTGATGGATTTAGTCTGTGTCGATGACGAAATCGGCACAGCATTCGTCGCTGTCAGTGGCTATGGGGCAGGTGCTCGAACAGGGTCGTGCAGACGCCGGCAATGTGCTCGTCCAGAAGCTTCACCGCCAGGTCCACATCCCCGGCGCGGCAGGCCGCCAGGATCTCGCGGTGTTCGTGATCGGCCCGTTCCTTACCGGCCGACAAGCTCATCTGCATGCGTAGATAACGTTCCAGCTTGTCGTTGACCGAACGGATCAGACTCACCAGAAACGGTCGCTGCGCCGGCTCGTACAGGCAGGAATGCAACTCCCAGTTGAGCTCGGCCCAGCGCCCCACGTCGTCCTCGCCGACAAACTCCTGACAGATGCGCTCGGCACGGGCGAAGGTCTCTTCGGTCATGTTCGGAATGGCCAGGCGCAGAATCTTGTCCTCCAGCAGCATCCGCACTTCGAACATCTGCGCCAGCTCCGCATCGGAAACCCGCGTGACCATCGCCCCGCGATTGCGCTGGAACATCACCAACCCTTCGGCCTCCAGCCGCTTGAGGGCTTCGCGCACCGGGATCTTGCTGACATTGAACTGGCGGGCGATGTCGTCCTGGCGGATCGGCTCATCCTCGGCAAAATGCCCGGCGACAATCGCATCGCGCAGATGGCGGGTGATGATTTCCGAAGTCGAAGGCGTGTTACCAAGGTCGGGTGCGTTGAGTTTGGGTAAGTTCACGGCGGCGGTCATTTGGAGTGAGATAGCGCTAGGGTATACGAAATTCTTTTGCTGATCTTCCCCGGTTCGACGTCGATGCACCCAGTGTCGGTCATGCAACCCGCGACAACAAAACGGGCGCCTGTAAAGGCACCCGTTTTCATTCAGGCCTGCGTCGCCTTCTCAGAGGCTGTCCGGATCCCCGAAGAACATCTGAATCCGCGAACGCAACCAGCGTTCGCCCGGATCATTATCCTGCGAACCACGCCAAGCCATGTGCAACTCGAAACTGCGCACCGGCAGCGGCGGATCTTCAGCCCGCACACCGCCCGCGGCGGTCAGTGCCTCAGCTGTGTAGTCCGGCACCGTCGCCACAATATCTGTGCCCGCGAGCAGGGTGCTCAACCCGTTGAACTGCGGCACAGCCAGCACCACATGCCGTTTGCGCCCGAGTTTTTCCAGTTCTTCGTCAATAAAGCCGCTGAGGTCGCCGGCGAATGACACCAGTGCATGGGGGCGAGCGCAGTAATCATCCAGGCTCAACGGCCCCGGCACGGTGTCGGCGCGCAACAGCTTCGGCTGGCTGCGGCGCAGTACCTTGCGCTTGGCGTTGGCCGGCAGGTCGGTGGTGTAGCTGACACCGATGGAGATCTCGCCGGATGCCAGCAGTCCCGGCATCAGGATGTAGTTGACCCGACGCACCACCAGCACGATCCCCGGCGACTCGGCACGCAGGCGCTTGAGCAGCATGGGCAGCAAGGCGAACTCGACGTCGTCCGAAAGGCCGATGCGGAACACGGCGGTACTTGTGGCAGGATCGAACTCGGCCGCACGGCTGACGGCGGTGGAAATCGAATCCAGTGCCGGCGAGAGCAGGGCGAAGATCTCGACCGCTCTGGCGGACGGTTCCATGCTGCGGCCGGTACGCACAAACAAAGGATCATCGAACAACCCGCGCAGGCGCGAGAGCGCCGCACTGATGGCAGGCTGGCCGAGGAACAGTTTTTCCGCAGCGCGGGTCACGCTGCGTTCGTGCATCAACGTTTCGAAAACGATCAACAGGTTCAGGTCGACACGACGCAGGTCATTACGATTCATCTGGAGTCCTGGCAGAGTCAGCAAACTTGACGTGGGCGGCCATATGAGAACAATGGCCAGCAGGAATATTACGGGGAAAGGCTGGTACTCTGCACCGGGTAATTCAGTTTTTCCTACATAGGCTGCTTCGGTTTCTTACGACATTTGACGATGTTGCCGCCGCTGCGGAATCAATGACAGGCATGTCGACTATTAATAGCCACAGATAGTGTTGGGTTGAAAGCCCAGCTAGAGTTCAAGGCATTAGAGGTTCATTTGGCGAGGTTTGCGATGTCCCGCACGATCCGTTTTCACAAGTTTGGTCCAGCCGAGGTGCTCAAATGCGAAGAGCATGCGACGGCTCTGCCTGCACCGGGCGAAGTGCAGGTGCGCGTCGAAGCGATCGGCATCAGTTGGTATGACACTCTCTGGCGCCAGAACCTGGCCCCGTCCCATGCCCGTCTGCCTTCAGGCCTTGGCCAGGAGATGGCCGGTATCGTCACCGCTGTCGGTGATGGCGTCGATGACCTGGAAGTCGGTGACAAGGTCGCCAGCTTCCCGGCCCAAAGCCCGAACGACTACCCGGTCTACGGTGAGCTGATCGTTCTGCCACGCTCGGCGGTCACCCGTTATCCGGATGTGCTCAGCCCGATTGAAGCCAGCGTGCACTACACGCCGTTGTTGATTGCCTATTTCGCCTATGCCGATCTGGCACGGGTCAAGCCCGGGCAATTCGCCCTGGTGACCGACGCCAGTCATTGCGCCGGACCTTCGTTCGTACAACTGGGCAAGGCCTTGGGTGTTCGAGTGATCGCCGCGACCAAGACCGCGGAGGAACGTGAATACCTGCTGTCGCTGGGTGCCGATAAAGTGATCGTCACCGAGGAAGAAGATCTGCTGATGCGGATCAACAAGATCACCGATAACCGCGGCGTGGACGTGGTGTTCGATGGTTTGGGCGGTCCGCAGATGTCGTTGCTGGGCGATGTGCTGGCACCTCGCGGCAGCCTGGTGCTGTACGGCCTGCAAGGTGGCAACCAGACGCCTTTCCCGGCCTGCGCAGCGTTCCAGAAAAATATTCAGTTCTTCGTCCACTGCATTGGCAACTTCACGGGCAAGCCGGAACTGGGCATCACCCAGGACCAGGCCGCACTGCAACGTGCCTTGCGCGACATCAATCAGCTGACCGCCGACCGCGTTCTGCTGCCGCTCAAGACCCGGGTCTTCCCGTTTGCCGAGTTTGTCGAAGCACACCGCTACATGGACGAATGCCCGTGTCGCGAACGGGTCGCGCTGCAGGTCGAACCGGCGTAGCACTTATCCAACAGTCCTCCCAAGAGTCCGTGCCCGCACGGACTCTTTCGTTTCAACCCCCCGAAACCCGTCGATCCGCAGGCCGGTCCAGCAACTGAACTGGTTTTTGCCCGTAATCTGTAGCTTCTAATCAGCCACTAAGCCCTGATAATTGAATGATTACTTTCATCTCAAGGAATGAGTCATGGCTGGGTATCAGGCTGGAACTTTTCACTGTGCGCCATCGGTGCAAATCTGCAAATTAGTTGGTTGTTTTTTAGTTGCCAAAAAGACAGCGAAAACTTTCTTCCTTATTTCTTGTATTAAGTGTCTGTGGGACCTTGTCGGACATTTCCTAGGACTCCCGTTTAAAACGAGCAAGCCCTTGCCAGCTGGGCACTCCGGTCTTTCCTTTGTCTTTAAAACGAGGGGGCGCTGCGAACGTTTCAAATAATTTCAAGAAAATTCAAGTGTTAGCATTTGGCAATAAAGTCCATGACTCCATTCGCGCCGACAGTCCAACGGGATTTGCTGTCTGCACGATATTGAACTTACGAGTATCAGGTAAATAAAGATGACCAGCATCCATGACCAAGCGATGAACTATGTCTATCAACAAGTGCTGCAGCGATTACTGGGTTTTTTCTCCCGGGCCGAACGCACTGCATTGCAATTGTTGATTCAGCGCCTGGCGGTAGCGGCCGGGGGCATGGAGCGCATTGGCGATTACAAGGTGTTGGCGATCCAGTCCGGGGCTCGTGACAACTGTTACACGCTGGCGCTGTTGCGTGCTGCGCAGTTGACCATTGCTACCCGTACACCGGCGACATTCCAGTTGCGCATCGCCTCGTTACGGTTGAACGGAGCAAACTGCGCGGCCGTGGAAAACATGCACCGGACCAACAGCGCATTGTTTGTCTATGACGATCCCCGGGTCGAGGTGTTGATGGTCGATGATCGGGAGGTATTGCCGTTCAATCATCTGACGCCGGTCTCCGACGCCGGTCGCGAGTCCGGCCGCCTGAACCTGCTGCTGATCGGCCATCGCCGGGAATGGCGCGGCGGGTTCGACCTGTGGGATGACGGTTATCTGGCCACGGGAGAGTTCTACGGACAAATCGCCCGCTGGGACGGAGGTGTCGACGCGTTGCTCATCAGTGACACGCCGCGTCAGCAGAAGCAATTCATCGAGGGTTTGAAACGTGCCGCCACCAAGGCCGGGCTGCAGTTTTCCCACACGGGCGAGGCCGGTTATGCGGGGTTGTTTGCATTGCTCGATGAACTGGGCAGCGACTGTTATCAGGGGTTCTACGCCGATTACGCCCAGGCCCCGTGGCGTCCGCAAGAGCGCTTCGAGACCTGTCGCCGTACGGCCTGCATCGACATTCACGATTTGCTGGTCAGCAACCTGGAAGAACGCTGGCCAATGCTGACTGAATTTCTCGGCTTCCAGCCCGACGAACTGTCCGCGCAGATCAGCGACAACGAGTTTGTCAGCCCGTCGATCTCGGCGCACGTCAGGGGGTTGCAAGCGTGCTACGTGCAGGGCCGCAATTACGAATCCGGCATTGCGCAATACCTGCAACGCGCCCTGGTGATGATGCGCCGCAAGCGCGTGCCCGAGCGTTTGTGCGAGCAGGCCATCGAGGTCTTCGGCAATCCGGCGACAATGACCGAACTGCGCGCCCGGGCGGCAGCCGAGGCGCAAAAGAACCTGGGCCTGAGCGAAGCACAACTGGTGTGCCTGCTGTTTTCGCCTTTTATCGATAAAGGCGCGGGGCTCGAGCCTTTTCTGCGTCAGTGCCATCCGGGCATGCTGGTGGCCATGCCCGAGTTGCACAAGGCCATGCAGGGGCACCCGGTCGCCGAACAGATCATGCAATGGATGATTGATGTCAGTGGATTACCCCTGAGCCTGATTGGCCAGCTTTACCGCATGGAGTGGACGCCCGCAGTCGATGGCGGGGCGCCAGGGGCAATCATCCAAAGGGCTGCGTCGCACAATACGCCGGACGATCCTGACGCCGGCATCACGATGGAGGATGAATGGTCAGCGGGTCACTGAGCGTGGGCGGATTTTCAGCCAGCGTGGCTGGCCTTCGCCGATGAAAGGTCCACGAGAAACGGATTTCGCCTATCAGGCGGTTTATCGATACCTGGTCAGCCTGATCAACGAGTCTGAAGGGGATTCGCGCATCCGCCTGCCGTCGCTGCGGCATCTGGCTGAGCGCCTCAATGTGTCGATTTCGACCATTCAGTACGCTTATTCGCTGCTGGAGAAAGAAGGGCGCGTCTATTCGGTGGCCAAGTCCGGCTACTACGCGTTGCCGGTGTCCTCGATCAACCTGCAGGACAGCGGCAGCGACTTGCTGGAAGCGGTCTACGTCAATGCCAGGCGCCCGGGGATGCTGGTCCTGAGCGCCGATGAACCGGCGTTGCTGCAACCGCTCGACAGTCCTTTGTTGCTGCTGGAGAGGGAGTTGCTGCGCCAGTATCCCCGCCAGCCGCAGTCGCCTTCGCAACCCTGCGGCGAACTCGAATTGCGTACCGCCCTGGCAGCACGCTACACCACGTCTCCCATGCGTTACTGGCACGCCGACGATGTCTATATCGGCGCTGACCTGCGCGGTGTACTGGAAATCCTGATCGCCGTGCTGGGCTTGAAAGACGCCACGGTGGTGGTCGAATCGCCGTGCGACTGGACGATCCTGCGTTTGTTCCAGGCCGCCTGTGTGCGGGTGATCGAATTGCCTGTGCAAGCCGATGGTGGCCTGGACCCGGAACGGTTGAAAATGCTCCTGGATACCGAGCCGGTAAGGCTGGTGCTGTTGTCATCGGCCCTCAACATGCCCCGTGGCAGCCTGGCGCCTGACGACAACAGGCAGACCATTGCCCGACTGTTGGCCGCGTACGACAGCTGGGTGCTGGAGAACGACTGTTATGGCGAACTTGGATTCGACCTGGGCGGCGTGCGCTTTCGAGACTTGCTGGACCCTGAACGGCTGATGGTGTTTTCCACGTTCGAGAAAATCATCGGGCCGGAAGCGCCCTATGGCTATCTGCTTTCAAGGCATTTGAGCGCTGATCTGCAACGGCACTTTCTGCTGCGTTCCTTCCGACTCTCGCCGATTCGCCAGAAAGCCATCGCACGCTTGTACAGCAGCGGTCGCATCGATCAACACCTGCTGGTGCTGCGGCGGCTGCTCAATGAACGCAAGAATCAACTGACCCAGTTGTTGCAGGAGCGCTTGGGTGATGCCTTGCGTTTCGTCGAGCCAGAAGGTGGTGCAACGGTCTGGGTGCGCTCTTTGCGTCGGGTCAATGTCCGTCGTGTGTTCCAGCGTCTGCTGGCGCATCAGGTGGTCATTGCACCGGGGGAGCTGTTCAGCCTCCACGGTCTGCACGGACAGCATTTTCGCCTGAGCCATACCTTCGGTGGCGATCACAACCTGGCGGCCGCGCTGGGACTGCTGGGGGATGCGCTGCGCCTGGAATCGATCGAGTGAGTGACAAAAAATAACAACCGCCACTGTGTTGGATCGATTCCATCGCCTTGCGGTCCAACTGCCAGTAAACTGCGACCCATCTCCTGAACCACTCTATTCCAGAGGTTTTGCATGACACTCAGTCCTTTTGCGGGTAAACCGGCACCGGCACAATTGTTGGTCGACATCCCGCGACTGGTAACGGCCTATTACACCGGCCAGCCTGATGCCGCGATTTCGACCCAGCGCGTTGCCTTCGGCACGTCCGGGCACCGGGGCAGCTCGTTCGACTTGAGTTTCAACGAATGGCACGTGCTGGCGATCAGTCAGGCGATCTGCCTGTACCGCGAAGCTCAAGGCATCGACGGCCCGCTGTTTGTCGGCATCGACACCCACGCGCTGTCCACGCCGGCCGGCGCCAGCGCCCTCGAAGTACTGGCGGCCAATGGCGTGACTGTAATGATCGCCGAAGGTGACGAGTACACGCCGACACCGGCCATTTCCCATGCGATTCTCTGCTACAACCGCGGACGCACCAGCGGCCTGGCCGACGGCATTGTCATCACGCCGTCCCACAACCCGCCGCAAAGCGGTGGCTATAAGTACAATCCAACCAACGGTGGCCCGGCCGATACCCACATCACCAAGTGGATCGAAGCCAAGGCCAACGAACTGCTGGCCAACAAGCTCGCTGGCGTCAAGCGCATCAGCTACGAGCAGGCACTGAAGGCCGGCACCACCCATCGCCACGATTACCTCAACACCTATGTCGCCGACCTGATCAACGTGATCGACTTCGACGCCATCCGCGACGCCAAGCTGCGCCTGGGTGTCGATCCGCTGGGTGGAGCAGGGGTGCGCTACTGGTCGGCGATTGCCGAGCATTACCGCCTGGACCTGGACGTGGTGAACAAAGAGGTCGACCCGACCTTCCGCTTCATGACTGTCGACTGGGATGGCCAGATCCGCATGGACCCATCGTCCAGCCACGCCATGCAAGGCCTGATCGGCCTGAAAGAACGCTTCGATGTGGCGTTTGCCTGCGATCCGGACCACGACCGCCATGGCATCGTCACCCCGTCCGGTGGCTTGCTGGCGCCGAACAACTACCTCGCCGTGGCCATCGACTACCTGTTCCAGAACCGTCCGCAATGGCGCGCCGATGCTGCAGTAGGTAAAACGGTGGTCAGCAGCGGCCTGATCGATCGCGTGGCCAAGCGCCTGGGTCGTCGCCTGTACGAAGTGCCGGTCGGTTTCAAATGGTTTGCCGATGGTCTGTTTGACGGTTCCCTGGGTTTCGGCGGTGAAGAAAGCGCCGGTGCCTCGTTCCTGCGCAAGGACGGCGGCGTCTGGAGCACCGACAAGGACGGTTTGATTCCGGCCTTGCTGGCCGCCGAGATGACCGCCCGCACCGGTCGCGACCCGAGCCGGGCGTACCGTGCCTTGACCGACGAACTGGGTGAGCCGTTCTCGGTACGGGTCGACGCCAAGGCCAATCCGGAGCAGAAGGCGCTGTTGAGCAAACTCTCGCCGCAACAGGTCACCTCGACCCAGCTGGCCGGCGAGCCGATCCAGAGCATCCTCAGCCACGCACCGGGCAATGACCAGGCCATTGGCGGCCTCAAGGTCATGACCGAGAACGGTTGGTTCGCGGCACGTCCGTCGGGCACGGAAGACATCTACAAGATCTACGCCGAAAGTTTTGTCAGCGACGACCACCTCAAGCAACTGGTGGCCGAGGCGCAAACGCTGGTCGATGGTGCCATTTCCGCGAAATAAACACACAACCCTGCAGCAACTAAAAAGGGGCGACCATTCACGGCCGCCCCTTTTTTTGTGCCGCCCGGCATTTACCGAATCAGGCCAGATCCACCAGAACAATCTCGCTGTCCTCGATGGCCGTCACCCGCAGCACTTGCTCATCGGCAACCGCTACACCGTCTCGAGCTTGTACACGCAAGCCATTGACTTCAATGATCCCGGTAGCCGGCACCAGGTACGCACGACGCCCCTTGTCCAGCGGGTATTCGGCAGACTCACCGGCCTTCAGATTGGCCGCTACCAGCCGGGCATCGGCGCGAATACGCAGGCTCTGGTCGTCGCCTTCCTTGCCGCTGGCCAGGGTGACAAAGCCTTCGCGGTCGCCTTTCGGGAACGGCTTGGCGCCCCAGGACGGCGCCAGGCCGGACTCGTTCGGGATGATCCAGATCTGGAAAATCCGGGTCGGCGTCGCTTCCAGGTTGTACTCGCTGTGGGCGATCCCGGTGCCGGCACTCATGACCTGGACGTCACCGGCTTCGGTGCGGCCCTTGTTGCCAAGGTTGTCCTGGTGGGTAATGGCGCCTTCGCGGACATAGGTGATGATTTCCATGTCGCGGTGCGAGTGTTGCGGGAAACCGGTGCCCGGGGCGATCACGTCGTCGTTCCAGACCCGCAGGTTGCCCCAGTTCATGCGCTTGGCATCGTAGTATTCGGCGAACGAAAAATGATGGTGGGCATCCAGCCAGCCGTGGTGAGCGCCGCCGAGGGAGTTGAAGGGTCTGAGTTCAAGCATGATCGTCTCCAGGAAAGGTTCGTCATGGGGCCAGGTGCCTGAGCCACGAAGCGAGACCGGTGAGTGATGACGGCCATCATCCAACAGGTAACAATCGATAAAAAGCGTAAAAAATGCAGCATTCCCATCGAATGGATTGATATAAAACGAGCTCGAAATTTTGTCATCCAGCTTTCACTTCATCGCATAAGCCAATGAGACATAAGCAATTGACTAGAACTCGACGGCAAATGCAGACACCATAGCGCCCAACAGCCTCACACCCTGGAGTCAGTCCGCGTGCCGCAACACACCCCAGATCTTCCGCCTGAACTTCGCCCCCTGGCCGAGATGCCGCTGATCAAGCGATTGCTCGCCCGATTCTTCGGCTACAGTCTGACCCGCCTGCACGCGCAGCATCGTGCGTCGTGGCTGCATGGCCAGGCCGACGGTTTTCGCAGCGGTCACAGCGCCGGGGTCGATTACGGCTACAAGGAAGGCAAGCTCGAAGGGCTGGAAGAGGGTCGGCAGGTCCTGCTGATCCGCGACTCGCGCTGCACTGAACACCGACCGCCGAATGTCGATGACCTGTTGTTCGACGATTGGCGCCTGCCGTTGAGCGCCGAGTTGAAGAAGCCCATGAAGGCCGATGTCGCCCGCTTGTTGCCGGCCCATGCCCAGCCCAGCGCCGCACAGTGGAAAATGATCTTCAGCGATACGCCGTCCACCTCGGTGATCGCGGGTGCCGGTGCTGGCAAATCGACCACGTTGGTGCTGCGAATCCTGCTGTTGACCCACTACCTGGGCTTTGAACTGAGTTCGATGACGGTGGTGACCTTCACCCGCGAGTCGCGCAAGGACTTCATCAACAAGCTGATCGAACTGTTTGCGCTCTGGGGCCGCGCGATCAGTTTCAAGGAGGCACGTGATCTGGTACGCACCTTTCACTCGCGGATCCTGCCGATGGTGCGCAGCCTTGCGGGTTTCGAGCGTTTGCAGGCTTTCGAGAACCTCAGCCTGCGGGCCGCACAGGGCGATGAGGAGGCCGACAGCAATCCGTTCGATCTGCGCATCAACGACGCTCAACGCCAACAGCTCAACGCCTGCTATCACCGCCTGCACAGTGTCGATGAGCGTTTTCGCGAGTTGATCAAGCCACTGTCCCGGCATGCCCTGCAACTCAAGGAACTGGAGCGCGATCACCCCGATGTGCAGAAACGCATGGGGGTTACCGAACTGGCGGCCAAACGCGATGAAGAACTGTGCGATGCCATCGAGGACCTGTGGTTTCGCGCCGGTGCCTGGCCGATCAAGGGCATTGAACCGAATCGCCAGTCGTTCGATATCAACGGTTCGACATTCCATTGCCACGGCCACATCCCGTCCCTGGATGCCTGGGTGGTGCTGGGGTTCGATCCTCGGGAAAACCCGCAGGTTACGCGACCGAACGCCAAGCTGACGGTGCGCGCAGAGTGGGCAGTAAAGCGCACCCTGTTTCAAGCTTTCTGTCGTAAGCCTTTGATATGGCTAGATAGTTACGAATCATCCAGACGTGTTCTGGCCTCGCTTGCCGGCGATGCCAGCGCCGGGCCGGGCTTCGATTACAAGGTCAAGGGCGAGCTCGCTTCCGCGCCGCTGCTCGATTGCTTTGTCGCCGCCGCCGGGTTCATCGAAAACCTCGGGCTGGATGTGCCGAGCGCGGTAGGCCAGATGAGTTTCGCCAAGGACGATCCCGACCGGTTCTTCTTCGAAGCCTTGAGCCTTTATTGGCGGGCGCTGGAAGATCACTTGCTGGATCAGAAGCCGCCGATCATGACCTACAACCGGATGTTCGCCCTGTTCAGCGAGCATTCGCCGGAGAACCTCAAGCTGCTCGGCGATGAGCTGCTGCGGCCGCTGTCGCACCTGATGATCGATGAATTCCAGGATGTCTCGCCGCAGATCGTCTCCTGGATCAGGGCCAGCCTGGCAGAGATCCGCAGTCGCGGGCCGGCCATGCACGTCGGGCGCGGCGCCCAGCGCTCCTCGCTGCTGTGTGTGGGCGATGACTGGCAGTCCATCTACGGGTGGCGCGGCAGTTCGCCGAGCTACTTCATGGAGTTCAACAAGGAGTTTCCGTCGCCGAGCACCACCAAGGTCATGCTCAGCGACAACTACCGCAGCCACCAACACATCATCGATGCCGCCGAGCACATCGTGCGTGCAGCACCGGCGATTGCCGGGAAGAAAGCCAAGGCCAGCGGCGAACCCAAGGCGTTGCTGCCGGTGAACGTCCACGATCGTGATGACCAAGGCATGGCCCAACGCCTGATGGAGCATTACCGAAAGGGCGATTCGATCTTGATGCTTTATCGAAAAAGCAGCGATAAGTTATTGATAGAAGAGCATATTCAGTCTGTAGTTAATGTTGATTCTAGCTTGCCGTATGAGGCTCGCAGGCTCAAGCAACTGACCTATCACAGTGCCAAGGGCCTCCAGGCCGATGCGGTGTTTTTGCTGGGCGATTGCCAGCACCTGACCAGCTCGCCTTACAAGAATCAGGTTTACCGCATGGCGGGCCTGGGCAAGGCAGGTGACAGCGAACCCTACGACAACGCCCAGAAGGACGAGATCCTGCGGCTGGCCTATGTAGGGATTACCCGCGCCGTCAGCCATTGCTACTGGTACGTTGACGCACAAGACACCCAGGCCGCGAACATGCCCAAGGCTTCCGACCGGATCGGCAAGGGCAAGGCGTTCTTTGTCGACCATCGGCAGGGCAAAGCTTCTACTTGAGCGATTGTTCACCCACAAAAAAGCCCACCTGACGTGGGCTTTTTTGTGGGTGTTCAGCCTTCAGGCATAACTTCTGAGGGCTTGTGGTGGTACGAAAGCTTCAAGTTCATCCTCCACCGCTTCGATTATTCGCTCTACATCCGCGGCATTCATGACGGTGGCGCACGGAATGCCGGCAATGGCGATCATGGTCTCGCCAGTGGCACGATCAAACAGACGGGCAATCATGCTGCCCGGCGCGTCCATGCTCGCCTCGAAACCCATGGGATGAAAATGCCAGCGCATCAGCTGGCAGGCGTTTGGAAACGTGACTTTGCTGAACCCTTTATTCATGTGTTGCCCACCTTCATTATCGAGCGCTTCCTTTAGCTCATGGTAGGAGGGAAGAACCTTCATTGGTTCAACCAGTGACAGGTTTTAAAAGTAGCATCCGGTTGTGAAAATATTGTGGATTTTTCAGGTCGTTTGGCGATTGCCAACGTTTTTTTTGATCCAGCTCACGCTTGTCGGCCATTTGCGGGCGCCTGCCATCATCGGTTAGTCGTTGAAGACAAAGCGCAAGTTGGGCAAGCTCGGTGTTTTTTCGTCGAGATGTTCAATGCACGCCGATGATGATGGCCCGCTGCAAACCCAGGCCACGGGCGATACGGTCATGCGCTATCACTTGCGCTGGAAGCACCGGGATCTGGACGGCGTCATGGCGCTTTATCACCCTGAGGTCCAGTACAACGATTTCTTCCAGAACAAGCTCATGGGCCTGGCTGAATTGCGCGAGTACGTACGCAGCAGCATGCCCCGGGACCCGGATGAGGCGCTGGAGCATTCCGACCGCATTCGACTGGACGGCAATACCGCGTTCATTCAGTACCGCATCACCCTGCGCGGCGGTGAAGGGTTGGTGTCGTTCCGCGCCAGCGAAGCGATCACCGTCAAGGACGGGCTGATCTGGCGGGTCAATGAATATGCTTCATTGGTGCATGAACAACCCGGCAGTAAAACGTCCGGCAACCATCGCCCGGCGGTCAGCCGGCTCGGCCTGTCGCCGCGCCAGTTGAGCTTCATGGCCGATGACCTGCAGCAGTATTTCCAGGGTCAACAGCCATATCTGGACCCGGAGCTCGATCTGCAACGGGTGGCGAAGGAGTGTGGCTACAGCCGCAACCAGATTTCCTACCTGTTGAACCAGGTGCTGGGCCAGAGCTTCTACCGCTACGTCAACCAGGCACGCCTGCAACATTTGCTTGCGGCGCTGGATGCCGCCACACCGCCAGTGCGCATCGATGAACTGGCCTTCGCTGCCGGATTCAATTCGCTGTCGGCGTTCTACAGCTGTTTCCGCCAGCATACCGGCCAGTCACCCAAGGCTTACGTCAAACAAATTTCTTTGCGTGCACGCGCGCAAGACAGCGCCTGAGCCCACGCACTAGGATCGACGCCATCGAAGTTTGAGTGGCGGAGTCTTGCATGCCGGCGTGGCGCACTATCAGTTTGTGGATGGACCAGCTCGACGAGCCGCTGTTGGCGCGTCCGGCGCTGGAGCGGGACCTGGATGTCGACGTCGCGATCATCGGCGCGGGCTACACCGGGCTCTGGACCGCGTACTACCTCAAGCAGCACAAACCAGACCTGAACATCGCCATTGTCGAAGCGCAAACCGCCGGTTTCGGCGCGTCGGGGCGCAATGGTGGCTGGCTGATGGGTAATTTGCTGGGGGAGGATCGCCTGCTGGCCAATCTCTCAGCCGAAGAACGACGTGCCTCCTACGATTTGCTGCACAGCATTCCGGATGAAGTGGAAATTGTCCTCGAACGAGAGGGGATCGACTGCGATTACCGTAAAGGCGGGGTGCTGTATTGCGCCGCACGCTATCCGGAGCAGGAGGCCAGCCTGCGTCATTACCTGGACGATCTCCACCGCCAGGGCCTCAACGACAGCCACTATCGCTGGTTGAGCCCGGAGCAACTGGCGCAACAGATCCGCGTCGCGAAACCTTACGGCGGCATCTACGCGCCGCACGTGGCGACCATCCACCCGGCCAGGCTGGTACGGGGGCTGGCCCGGGCGGTGGAGCGGCTGGGCGTCAGAATCTACGAAAACAGCCCGGTCACCCATTGGCAGTCCGGCAGCCTGCGCACGGCGAAAGCTTCGGTGCACAGTCGCTGGGTGGTGCCGGCGGTGGAAGGCTACTCCGTGACGCTGCCGCCATTGGGGCGTTACCAGATGCCGGTGCAGAGCCTGATTGTCGCGACCGAGCCATTGCCCGCGGCCACCTGGGACGAAATCGGCCTGAGTCGCGGCCAGGCGTTCAGCGAGGCCAGTCGCCAGGTCACCTACGGTCAACGCACCGCTGATAACCGACTGATTTTTGGCGCCCGTGGCGGCTACCAGTTCGCCGGCAAGCTGCGCCACGACTTCGACCTGACCGCTGACGAAATACAGCTGCGGCGCTACCTGTTCGGCGAACTGTTCCCGCAGTTGAAGAACGTGCAGATCACCCATTCCTGGGGCGGCAACCTGGGCATGTCCCGGCATTTCCAGCCGCACATGCTTTGCGACCGGGCCAACGGCATTGCCCTGTCTGGCGGTTATGGCGGGGAGGGCGTTGGCGCCAGCAACCTGGGGGGCCGCACGCTGGCTGACCTGATCCTGGGGCGCGACACCGAACTGGTGCGCCAGCCGTGGGTCATCCCCCAGCGCGGCCTCGACGCACTGCGGGCCTGGGAGCCGGAGCCAATCCGCTGGCTCGGCTACAACGCGATCATCCGCAGCTTTGTCCATGAAGACCAGACCCTGGCCAACCCGGCCACTGCGCCCTGGCGGCGCAAGCTGGCCAGCGGGGTCGCCGGTTTCATGGAAGGTTTCATGCACTAAACGCGCTTCTACATCGACAGGTATTCCCATGAGCATCACGCAGTTCAAGAACACCGCAACCCTGAAACTGGACGAATCCAATCCGGTCGCCGTGCCCCTGGGCACCACCGTGGCCGTGGCGTCGACCACCAGCGTCGAACGCGACGACGGCGTCGAGACCGGCGTCTGGGAGTGCACCCCGGGGCGCTGGCGGCGGCAGATCGTCGCCCAGGAATTCTGTCACTTCATCCAGGGCCGCTGCACCTTCACCCCGGACGGCGGCGAGCCCCTGCACATAGAAGCCGGCGACGCACTGATGTTGCCGGCCAACAGCCTGGGCATCTGGGACATCCAGCAAACCGTGCGCAAGACCTACGTGCTGATTTTTTGAGTTTTCAATTCTTTGAAATTTGAAAGCTGATCCTTTGATTGCCTGCCAACAAAAAAAACTACAGGAATCGACCCATGATCCGAAAGACACTGACCCTGGCCCCGCTGATGCTCGTGGCATCGATCAGCCAGGCCGCCGAAACCGTCAAGATCTACAACTGGTCGGATTACATCGCGCCAGACACCACGAAAAACTTCCAGAAAGAAACCGGCATCGACGTCACCTATGACGTCTATGACAGCAACGAAACCCTCGATGGCAAGTTGATGACCGGCAAATCCGGCTACGACGTGGTGTTCCCGTCCAACCACTTCATGGCCCGGCAGATTGAAGGCGGCGCGCTGAAGAAACTCGACAAGAGTCAGCTGCCGAACTGGAAGAACCTCAACCCTGTGTTGCTCAAGGCGTTGCAGACCAACGATCCGGGCAACGAGCATGGCTTCCCGTACCTGTGGGGCAGCACCGGCATCGGTTACAACATCGCCAAGGTCAAGGCCGTGCTGGGGGACAACGCCCCGGTGGACTCCTGGGACCTGATTTTCAAGCCCGAGAACATGCAGAAGTTGCAGAAGTGCGGGGTGGCCATCCTCGACAACGGTCCGGAGCTGCTACCGGCGGCGTTGAACTACCTCGGGCTGCCCCATCACAGCAAGAACCCGGAAGACTACAAGAAGGCCGAAGCCCTGCTGATGAAGGTGCGGCCGTATGTCAGCTACTTCCACTCGTCCAAGTACACCAGCGACCTGGCCAATGGCGATATCTGCGTCGCGGTCGGCTTCTCCGGTGACATCCTGCAGGCGGAGAACCGCGCCAGGGAAGCCAGGAATGGTATCGACATCGGCTATTCGATTCCCAAGGAGGGCGCCGCGATCTGGTTCGACATGGTTGCCATGCCGGTCGATGCCCCGGATGAAAAGGCCGGTTACGCCTTCATGAACTACCTGCTGCGCCCGGACGTCATGGCCGGCATCAGTAACCATGTGCATTACGCCAATGGCAATGAACAGGCCGACAGCCTCATCGACCCGGCCATCAAGAACGACACCAAGGTGTACCCAAGTCCGGAAATGATGGGCAAGCTGTTTGCCCTGGAAGCCATGCCGTTAAATATCGACCGGATTCGCACACGAGTGTGGAACAAGATTCGCACCGGCAGCTGAAACCTGGTCAGGCATTCGGGACAGGACGTCCCGTTGCCACCCTTATCAGCTGACCGGCTCGGCTGCGCAACTCATCTGGCCTGAGCCGGGTATCTGGAAAAACACGTCATCGCCGAGTTGCCAGAAGCTGTAGCTGCCTTTGTAGTCCTTGCCCGTGTACTGGGTTCCGGAATTGTTCGGCACCTGGTTCAAGGTCACCGAGGTGTTGGCCCATTTAAGGAGCACCACGCCCGGTTCGACCGTAAAGAAGGTCGCGGCAACCAATGCGTTAAACCCCGCGCAACGATAAGCCAACGGCCCTTCGGTGAGCCTGCTGGGGTCCTTGGTTCGCGCAATGGCCGAACCCTGGCGCAGTTGGAACGCACGCTCGGCATAACTTCGGATGACGCACGCCTTGTCTTGCGGCCCGCCACCACACTGGTTGCGTGACTCAATCCAGAATCGCTGATCAATCTCGACTTTATTCGGGCGCGGCACTGAATGGTCGTCAGAGAGTGCCAGGAGATAAAGGCGATTGAGTTCCAGATCCATGCTCGCCAGTTGGGCGTCATGACAGATAAGCCTTTCGGCGGAGGCCTGGGGATTGGCGCAATCGAAACTGGTTTTGTACGTTGGCAAGGGCCTTGGCTTTGGTTTTGCCTTTGTGGCGGCATCACACAGGCTCGCCGTCACGCACGTGCTGACGGCGAGCACAGAGGCCAGAAGTGGCATGACCATTTTCATTTCGGCGTCACCTGAGTCTTTGCGTGAAGCCCGTATTGCAACGCCTGTGTCGAAGCGCTGCACAGTCATTCGGTCGCACGGGGTCTATCGAGTGTAAAGCAGTGCTCGAAACCTGCCACATCGTGCCAGGAGAAACGTCAGTCTTCCTCACGAATCGTCGCCACTTCATCGGCCCTGACTTTCACCATCGCTCCGGAAATGTCCTCAAACTCAAAGAACCCGTCCTTGGTTTTGGTCTTCGGCATGTCCTTGGTCAGGTATTGAGTGCCGTTCTGCAGCGTCACCACCGTTGGCGTCGAGCAACCGGCCAGCGCCAGCAGGGCCGCTGCAGCCAGGGGCAAGCCCAATGTCTTGATGTCCATGATCACCTCCCGTTCGTTTAAAGCAGCGCCATCAGCCCGAGGCTGTCACTGCATCTGTATGGCGGTTGGTGCCGCCAGGGGGCAGAAAGTTCTACTGCCCGGGGAAAATTCCGTACAGCGCCGCCATTTATCCTTTTCCGATTGCGCCACGCGGCGTGGAACTGGTATCTGTATGCATAACCAGTACCCCTCGACATGGCCCATTTTCCAGTGACCGCAAATCCCCTCGACGACCCGTTCTACTACTTGAACAACTTCATGCAAGTGCTTGATTGGCTTGAGCAGCGCTTTGCCGATGTGCTGAGCGTCGACGAACTGCGTTTCATTAATCAGTTTAAGCGGTTGCCCCGTGAATCGCAGGCACTGCTGGTCAGAATGGTCATGCGCAAGGGCGTTCATTTCAGGGTGAGCAAACTGCATTACGAGGAAATCGGCGATACCGGCAGCGCCGTCGGGCCGCTGTTAGCGCTCGGTTGGGTCGATGAGCGAATGCCGTTGACGGTCGAAGCACTGTTCGAGGTGCTGCTCAAGGGTGAAATCCTCCAGGCCTTTGGCCCGGCAATCGATCAACCCAAAGGCAAGAAAGCCGATTGGTTGCCAGCGCTGTGCGAGCAGTTTCCCCAGGTAAAAAGCTTCAACGACTGGTGCCCGACCCTGGACGAGCGCCTGTTCAGCCTGACCATCATGCAATTGTGCGATCGCCTGCGCCTGATGTTTTTCGGCAACCTGTATCAGGACTGGTCGGAGTTCGTGCTGGCGGACCTCGGTATCTACACCTACGAAAAAGTCGAATTCTGCGCCGAGTCCCGTGGCTTGCGCAGCCGCGAAGACGTGGATGCCTGCGTCCTCCTGCACGCGTACCAGCAACAATTCGAAGCCGGTGAAGCGCTGGAAGAGGTGGCCGAGCGAATCAAGGGCCTGGCGCTGGATAATCCGTGGTTGCAACGCCGGCGCGGCAAGCTGTTGTTCCAGATGGCCCAGTACTGCGAACGCATCGCGGATTTCTCCATGGCCCTGAGCCTGTACCGCGAATGCGCTTATCCGGGTGCGCGGGCGCGGATCATTCGCGTGCTGGAACGCAGCGGTCAGTTTGAGCAGGCCATGGACCTGGCCGAGCAGGCCGAACAGGCACCGGAAAGCGCAGCCGAACTCCAGCAGCTGCTGCGTGTGCTGCCACGCCTGCGGCGCAAGCTCGGCGGGCCGCCCATCAAGCGGGCAGCGCCTCGGGCAATGCAGCGTCTGGACCTGCAATTGCCCAGGACAGACCCGGCGTTATCGGTGGAGTTCTACGTTCAGGCGCATCTGGGGCAAGAGTCGGCACCGGTGCACTATGTGGAAAACAGCCTGGTCAATTCACTGTTTGGCCTGCTGTGTTGGCCAGCGATCTTCGCGCCGTTGCCGGGGGCGTTTTTTCACCCATTCCAGCGCGGGCCGGTGGATCTGCTCAGCGAAGACTTCCAGGTCCGCCGGGCCGAACTGTTTCAGGCGTGCCTGGCCGAACTTGACGACGGGCGCTACCGGCAGACCATTCGCGAACGTTATGCCGCCAAGTGGGGCGTGCAGTCGCCGTTCGTGTTCTGGAGCGTGCTCAGCGAAGAGTTGCTGGAACAAGCCCTCGATTGCCTCCCGGCCGAGCACCTCAAGCACTGGTTCAACCGCCTCTTGCTGGACATCAAGGCCAATCGCGCCGGCATGCCGGACCTGATCCAGTTCTGGCCGCAGCAAAAGACCTACCGCATGATCGAAGTCAAAGGCCCGGGCGATCGCCTGCAGGACAACCAGTTGCGCTGGCTGGAATTCTGTCACGAACACCAGATGCCCATTGCCGTGTGCCATGTGCAATGGACGGAGCAGGGCGATTGAGCTACAGCATTGCGGTGCGGGCGCTGTGCGAGTTCACCGCCAAGGTCGGCGACCTCGACCTGCGCTTCACTCCGTCACCGACCGCACAGGAAGGTATCGTCGGTCACCGTACGGTGGCCTCCCGGCGCAGCGAGGGCTACCAAAGCGAAGTCGCCCTTGAGGGCCAGTATCAGACCTTGACGGTCAAGGGCAGGGCGGATGGCTATGACCCCGGGCAAAATTGCCTGGAAGAGGTCAAGACCTACCGCGGCGACTTGAGCAAGCAACCGGCCAACCACCGTCAATTGCATTGGGCCCAGGTGAAAATCTATGGCTGGTTGATGTGCCGGAAACTGGATCTGGCTCGGATCAATCTGGCTCTGGTGTACTTCGACATCGTCAGCGAAAAGGAAACCTGCCTGGTCGAGCCTTTCGACGCCATCGAGCTGCAACAATTCTTCGAGCGGCATTGCGCGCTGTTCCTGCAATGGGCCGAACAGGAAGTCGCCCATCGTGAAGGGCGCAATCTGGCCGCCCAGGGCCTGGCCTTTCCCCATGCCGGTTTTCGACCAGGGCAGCGCCATCTGGCCGAATCGGTGTTCAAGGCCGTCAGCACCGGGCGCTGCCTGATGGCCCAGGCGCCTACGGGCATCGGCAAGACCCTGGGCACCTTGTTCCCCATGCTCAAGGCCCTGGCGCCGCAGCAACTGGACAAGGTGTTCTTCCTCACGGCGAAAACCCCGGGACGGAAACTGGCCCTGGACGCCGCGCAAGTGATTCTTTCCAGCGCCAATGCGCCCCCATTGCGGGTGCTGGAGATCATCGCCCGGGACAAGGCTTGCGAGCACCCGGACAAAGCCTGCCACGGCGAGTCCTGCCCACTGGCCCGGGGTTTCTACGATCGCCTGCCCGCCGCACGGCAGGTGGCCAGTCAACTGAGCCTGTTGAACCAGAGCGCCTTGCGCGAGGTTGCCCTGGCGCACGATGTCTGCCCGTATTACCTGAGCCAGGAAATGGCGCGTTGGGCCGACGTGGTGGTTGCCGACTACAACTATTACTTCGATTTCAGCGCGTTGCTGTTCGGCCTGGCCCAGGCCAACAACTGGAAGGTCGCTGTGCTGGTCGACGAAGCCCATAACCTGGTGGAGCGGGGCCGGCAGATGTACAGCGCCAGCCTCGATCAGGCGACCTTCAACGGCGTGCGCAAAACCGCGCCCGACGTGCTGAAAAAACCGCTGCAGCGGGTCAACCGCGAGTGGAATGCCCTGCATAACGCACAAACCGGCGCCTATCAGGCCTATGACAAGGGGCCGGAAAAGCTCCTTCAGGCACTGTCATCGTGCAGCGCCAGCATCGGTGACTACCTCAACGATCACCCTCAGGGCCTGGACAGCGCACTGCAGGGGTTTTACTTCGACATGCTGCATTTTTGCCGGGTCGGCGAACTGTTCGATGAGCAGTTCCTGTTCGACATCAGCAAGCGCGACCTCGAGCGCCAGCGCAGCCTCTCGCAACTGTGCCTGCGCAATGTGGTCCCCGCCGGGTTCATCCGCCCGCGCCTGACCGCCGCGCGCAGCACGGTGCTGTTTTCCGCGACCCTCAGCCCCCGGCACTATTACGCCGATCTGCTGGGAACACCGGCGGACACCGTGTGCATCGATGTCGAGTCGCCGTTTCACGCCGATCAACTGCAGGTGCACATCGTCGACCAGATCTCCACGCGGTTCGTACATCGCCAGGCGTCTCTGGAACCAATCGTGGACTTGATCGCCAGGCAGTTCTGCGAGCGCCCCGGCAACTACCTGGCGTTTTTCAGCAGTTTCGATTATTTGCAGCAGGTGGCGCAGTTGCTGGCCGAGAAACATCCGCACATCAGTCTGTGGTCGCAGTCCCGAGGCATGGGCGAAGCGCAGCGCCAGCAGTTTCTCGAGCAGTTCCACGCCGACGGCCAGGGCGTCGGCTTTGCGGTACTGGGTGGGGCCTTCGGTGAAGGCATCGATTTGCCCGGCGGCCGGTTGATCGGCGCGTTTATCGCCACGCTGGGGCTGGCGCAGCTCAATCCGGTGAACGAGCAACTGAAACGACGCATGGCCGCGATTTTCGGTGCCGGTCATGACTACACCTATCTTTATCCTGGTGTGCAGAAGGTGGTGCAGGCTGCTGGGCGGGTGATCCGTACGCAACAGGATCAAGGGGTGGTGATGTTGATCGACGACCGTTTTGGCGAGAGCAAGGTCAGGCAGTTGCTGCCGCGTTGGTGGGCTTTCCAAAATCCCGGTATGACCCATACTCCAGTGAAACCATGAGGCGGAGGGATCAATGAGCGAAGATCGGACCAGGGTCAGTGCCATCGAAGACGGTCGTTTTCGGCTATTGATCGATGCGGTGATCGACTATGCGATCTACATGCTTGATCCGGACGGCATCGTTACCAGCTGGAACGCCGGCGCCAGGCGTTTCAAGGGCTATGAGGAGGCGGAAATCCTCGGCCAGCATTTCTCGCGTTTCTACACCGATGACGATCGCCGTGCGGGCTTGCCCCAGCGGGCACTGGACACGGCGATTCGTGAAGGGCGTTTCGAGGGGGAAGGCTGGCGGGTGCGCAAGGACGGCACGCACTTCTGGTCCCATGTGGTCATCGATCCGATCCTCGACCCGTCGGGCACATTGCTGGGTTTCGCCAAGATCACCCGGGACCTGACCGATCGCAAAATGGCCGAGGAAGTCCTCAAGCAAAGCGAGCAGCAGTTCCGCCTGCTGGTGCAGAGCGTTACCGACTACGCGATCTACATGCTTTCCCCGGACGGACGGGTGAGCAACTGGAACCCGGGCGCCCAGCGCATCAAGGGCTATTTGCCGGAAGAGGTCATTGGCCAGCATTTTTCGATGTTCTACACCCCGGAGGATCGCGATGCCTGCGAGCCACAACGGACACTGGACATCGCCGTTCGTGAAGGACGCTTTGAAAACAAGGGCTGGAGGGTGCGCAAGGACGGTACGCGGTTCCTCGCCCATGTGATTGTCGAACCGATCCGGGGTGACACCGGTACCTTGCTCGGTTTTGCCAAGATCACCCGGGACATCACTGAAGTCACCCAGGCGCAGCAGGCGCTCGAGCAAACCCGGGAGGCCCTGTTCCAGGCGCAGAAAATGCAGGCCATCGGTCAGCTCAGCGGCGGGATCGCCCACGACTTCAACAACCTGCTGACGGTGATCCTCGGCAATCTGGAAATCGTGCGCAAACGGGGGACGGACGATCCCAAAATAACCCGCCTGATCGACAACGCCACCCAAGGCGCCTTGCGCGGGGTTTCCCTGACCCAGCGCATGCTGGCGTTTGCCCGACGTCAGGAGCTCAAGTCGGAACCGGTGCGGATACCAGCCTTGGTGGACGGCATTTCCGGGCTCTTGCGTAGCTCCCTGGGGCCTTCGGTGAACATCGAAACATGTTTTCCCGAGGATCTTGAACCGGTGATGGCGGACGTCAATCAACTGGAACTGGCCGTGCTGAACCTGGCGACCAATGCCCGTGACGCCATGCCCCACGGCGGGACCATTACCTTCAGTGCCAGGACCGAGGAAGTACTCGACAACGGCACCTCATTCCTGGCCGCGGGGCGCTATGTCTGCCTGAACATTACCGATACCGGCGAGGGCATGGATGAAGCCACGCTGGCCTCGGCTATGGACCCGTTCTTTACCACCAAGGGCGTCGGCAAAGGCACGGGCCTGGGGTTGTCGATGGTTCACGGTTTCATTGAACAACTGGGCGGACGGTTCATCCTCAAGAGCCGCAAAGACCATGGTACGACCGCCGAACTCTGGTTGCCGGTCGCCACCCGTGGTGCGGCGGTGCAACCGGTCGCCGAAGCGGTGGCCGTGTCGGTGCCTGGCCTGTGTGTACTGGTCGTGGACGATGACAGCCTGGTGTTGACCAGCACCAGCCTGCTGCTAGAGGACCTTGGGCACCGGGTCATCAGTGCGGCTTGCGGTGCCAGGGCGCTGGAACTGTTCAGCAGTGAACCGGAGATTGACCTGGTCATAACCGACATGGCCATGCCACAGATGAGTGGTGCTCAACTGGCCAAGGCCATCAGTATCTTGCGACCGAGCGTGCCGATCATCCTCGCCACCGGTTATGCCGATCGGCTGGAAGGCTTTGCCGCGCGCCTGCCACGTTTGTCGAAACCCTATACCCAACTCCACCTGGTGGAAATCATTGCCCTGGCGATGAAGTGACACGGCGGTTGTGCCGCTCATAGCGGGCCAGCATCGGCTGGGTGCTGATGCCGTGGACCAGTATGCTCAGTGCCACCACCGACAGCGTCAGGTCGGCACACAAGGTTGCCACCGAAGGCAACAGATCGTGGTTCAAGGCGTAGAAAAGGTAGTAGAAACTCCCGATGCCGCGAATCCCGAACCAGCCGATCAACCAGCGCTGGGGGCCATTGAGCAACGAACCCCAAGGCATCAGCCAGACACTCAACGGGCGAATCACGGCGAACAGCACCAACGCGACCAGCAGCGCCCGCCAGTCCCAGTGCGCGATCAGCACAATACCGAGCAAGGTCACCAGAAACACTTCCATGGCCCGTTCCACCAGGCTGCCGAACGACAGCATGTCGCCCATCATGATCCCGGCGGCGACTTGCGTGTCTTGCAGGTGCTCCACATTGCCGAGCACGGCCGCCTCGGGTTCGACATGTTGATGACCGACCACCGCTTGAACCAGATGTTCGGCCGGTGTATGGGCACCGCCGCTGGTCTTGACCTCGGCCTGACGCAAGCCCAGGCCGGCGGCAAACACCGAGAGAAACCCGTAGCCGTCGATGGTTTCGGCTGCGACATACGCCAGTGCGATCAAGGCCAGGGCCAGGTAGTCATTGGGGGAGAACGTACTGTCGTCATTCTTGATGCGCATGACCAATGTCAGGTGACCAATGCCGCGTCCCATCCAGAAGCCGGTCAGCAGTCCGGCGGGCACGGCCCACAACAGACGCTTGAAGAACCAGTCATCCAGGCCGCTGCCGAAGCTGCCGTTTTGCTGCAAAAACAACAGTCCCAAAATCACGAACGGGAAAGCGATGCCGTCGTTCAGTCCTGCCTCGCCCGAGAGCCCGAACCGCACCGGGTCATCATCCTTGGCGTCATTGACCTGAACCAGAGAGGCCAGGACCGGATCGGTCGGCGCCAGTATCGCCCCGATCAGCAGCGACGGCCCCCACCCCAGTCCGAAAGCGAAATGCAGCAGCAGGCAGACACCGACAATGCTCAGCACCATCACCGGTCCCGCCAGGGTGAATGCCACTCGCCATTGGCGATCACGAAGCGGTGGTCGCAGCTTGAGCCCGCAGACAAACAATGAAAACAGCACCGCGACTTCCGTCAGGTGCTCGATCCAGAAGGCCGCCTCGTCGATATCCAGCCTGAGCAAACCCAGGCCCGCCGGCCCGATGGCGATGCCCAGGACCAGGCACACCGCTGAAGTGGTGACCGGCATCCAGCGCAGGTACGACGAGGTCAGTGCCAGGGTCAGTAACACCGCGCCCAACACCGCCACCCAGGCAACGAAACTCATGGCTCAGATCTCGAAACAACCGCCAGTGCAGGGCTATAGGCTGTTGAGCATTGGAGGGCTACGTCGGTTCAATTATTACCTGTAGGAGCGAGCCTGCTCCCACAGGGGACGTTATCAGCCCTTGAGATGGCGCAAGCTGCGCTCCATCCGCGATATGCCTTCTTCCAGCAACGACCGTGGGCAGCCGAAGTTCAGGCGCACGAATTGCTTGCAGTCATCGCCAAAGTCCAGGCCCGCGCTCAAACCGACCTTGGCCTGTTCGAGGAAGAACTGTTGCGGGTTGTCCAGCCCCAGTGCCGTGCAGTCGAGCCATGCCAGGTAGGTGCTTTGCGGCAGGTTCATGGTGATGCCCGGCAGGCGGGTGCGCACGGCCTCGGCGAGGAAATCGCGGTTGCCTTGCAGGTAGACCTTCAGCTCGGCCAGCCATGGCGCGGCTTCGCTGTAGGCGACGCGGGTGGCTTCCATGCCCAGCGGGTTGACGCTGTCGACCATGCCGCAACGGGCGTGGTTGACCTTCTCACGCAGGTGGCGGTCCTGGATGATCATGAACGAGGTCTTCAGGCCGGCGATGTTGTAGGCCTTGCTCGCCGACATCAGCGTGATGGTGCGCTGGGCGACTTGCGGGCTCAGGGTCGCCATCGGAATGTGCTGGCGGCCGTCGAAGCACAACTCGGCGTGGATCTCATCGGAAATGATCCAGGCACCGTGCTCAAGGCAAATGTCGGCAATGGCTTGCAGTTCTGCGCGGGGGAAGGCCTTGCCCAGCGGGTTATGCGGGTTGCTCAGCAGCAGCGCGCCACCGCCTTGCAGCGACTGGCTCAGGGTGTCCAGCGGCGTGGTATAGGTGCCGTCGGCTTGCGCATCGAAATTCAGTTCGACCTTGTTCAGGCCCCAATGCCCGGGCGCATGGCGCAGCGGAGGGTAGTTCGGCACCTGCACCACGACATTCTGTGGCGCCTGCACCAGTGCCTTGAGCGCCATGTTGAAACCGGACTCGACGCCCGGCAGGAAAATCAGCTCCTGGGGTTCTACGCGCCAGGCGTATTTGTTCCAGAGGTCGGCGACGATCGCCTCGCGCAGGTCATCCTGGGCCACGCTGTAGCCGACCATCGGGTGTTCCAGTCGTTTTTGCAGGGCCTGGATGATCACCGGCGGTGCGGCGAAGTCCATGTCGGCGACCCACATCGGCAACACGTCGGCCGGGTAGCGGCTCCACTTGGTACTGCCGGTGTGGTGGCGGTCGAACACCTGATCAAAATCGAAAGTCATGCGTAGTCTCATGAAAGCTGGGTTGGAATGCTGACCATGATAAACGCCAAGCCCTGTGGGAGCGAGCTTGCTCCCACAGGTTGTGTGCCTTAGCTCGCATCGGGGAATCGCCCGACGGTCGGCTGTCATGGTGATTTCGACAGCATTGACTAAAGTTCAAGTGTCGGCAGCCAGGCTGCCGCGACCGTGGTTGTTCAAAAAGGCCCGGCCATGTACCGGGTTCCACCTGATCAGGAGTGCACGATGGATCTCAGCCGTCGTCAGTTCTTCAAGGTCGCCGGTATCGGCCTTGCAGGCTCTAGCCTGGGCGCGTTGGGCATGGCCCCGACGGTTGCCTTTGCCGAACAGGTGCGTCACTTCAAGCTCGCCCACACCCATGAAACCCGCAACACCTGTCCGTATTGCTCGGTCGGTTGCGGCTTGATCATGTACAGCCAGGGCGATGCGGCGAAGAATGTCGCGCAAAACATCATCCACATCGAAGGTGACGCCGACCACCCGGTCAACCGCGGCACCCTGTGCCCCAAAGGCGCGGGCCTGCTGGACTTCATTCACAGCCCCGGTCGCCTGCAATACCCGCAGGTGCGCAAACCCGGCAGCACCGAATGGACCCGCATCTCCTGGGATGAAGCCCTCGATCGCATCGCCGACCTGATGAAGGCCGACCGCGACGCCAACTTCATCGAGAAGAACGCCCAGGGCCAAACGGTGAACCGCTGGCTGACCACCGGTTTCCTCGCGGCATCGGCGGCGTCCAACGAAGCCGGCTACATCACCCACAAAGTGGTGCGCAGTCTCGGCATGCTGGGGTTCGATAACCAGGCGCGTGTCTGACACGGCCCGACGGTGGCAAGTCTTGCCCCGACGTACGGCCGTGGTGCCATGACCAATACCTGGACCGATATCGCCAATGCGAACCTGGTCCTGGTGATGGGCGGCAACGCAGCAGAAGCGCATCCGTGCGGCTTCAAATGGGTGACCGAAGCCAAGGCGCACAACAAGGCGCGGCTGATCGTGGTCGACCCGCGTTTTACCCGGACCGCCTCGGTGGCCGACTATTACGCGCCGATCCGCACCGGCACCGACATTGCCTTCATGGGCGGGCTGATCAATTACCTGCTGACCGAGGACAAGATCCAGCACGAGTACGTGCGCAACTACACCGACGTGTCGTTCATCGTCAAAGCCGGCTATGGCTTCGAGGACGGGATTTTCAGCGGCTACGACGCGGCCAAGCGTCTCTACACCGACAAGTCCGGCTGGGGCTATGAACTTGGTGAAGACGGTTTTGCCAAGGTCGACCCGACCCTGCAGGACCCACGTTGCGTCTATCAATTGATGAAGCAGCATTACAGCCGCTACACCAGGGAGCTGGCGAGCCAGATCTGCGGCATGCCGGTCGACGCCATGCAGAAAATCTGGGAGGAGATCGCCACCTGCTCGACGCCGGGCAAGACCATGACCATCCTCTATGCCCTGGGCTGGACCCAGCACTCGACTGGCGCGCAGATGATTCGCAGCGCGGCGATGGTGCAACTGCTGCTGGGCAACGTCGGTATGCCGGGCGGCGGCGTGAATGCCTTGCGCGGGCATTCCAACATCCAGGGGCTGACGGACTTGGGCTTGTTGTCCAACTCATTGCCGGGCTACCTCACGCTGCCCGGCGATGCCGATCAGGATTACAACGCCTACATCGTCAAACGCACGCAAAAACCGTTGCGCCCGGTGCAACTGTCCTACTGGCAGAACTACGGCAAATTCCACGTCAGCCTGATGAAAGCCTGGTACGGCGCCAACGCCACGGCCGAGAACAACTGGGCCTACGACTACCTGCCGAAACTGGATATTCCCCAGTACGACATCCTCAAGGTGTTCGACCTGATGGGCCAGGGCAAGGTCAACGGCTACATGTGCCAGGGCTTCAATCCCATTGCCGCATTACCCGACAAGAACCGGGTGATGGTGGCATTGGCGAAGTTGAAGTGGCTGGTGGTGATGGATCCGCTGGCCACCGAGACCTCGGAGTTCTGGCATAAGGTCGGGCCGTACAATGACGTGAACAGCGCCGACATCCAGACCGAAGTCATTCGCCTGCCCACCACCTGTTTTGCCGAAGAGGACGGTTCGCTGGTCAACAGCAGCCGCTGGTTGCAATGGCACTGGAAGGGCGCGGATGGCCCCGGCGAAGCGCGCACCGACATCCGCATCATGAGCGAGCTGTTCCTGCGCCTGCGCCAGCGCTACCAGGCCAATGGCGGCAAATACCCCGATCCGATGCTCAAGTTGTCGTGGCCGTACAAGATCCCCGAGGAACCTTCGCCGGAAGAGCTGGCCAAGGAAATCAACGGCTCCGCCACTGCTGACTTCACCGACGCCACGGGCGCGGCGATCAAGGCCAATGCGCAACTGGCCGGGTTTGGCCAGCTCAAGGATGACGGCAGCACGGCGTCCGGCTGCTGGATTTTCTGTGGCAGCTGGACCGAACTGGGCAACCAGATGGCCCGCCGCGACAACAACGACCCATACGGCATGCACCAGCATCAAGGTTGGGCCTGGGCCTGGCCGGCCAACCGGCGGATTCTCTACAACCGCGCCTCGGCGGACCTGCAAGGCAAACCGTGGGATCCGAAAAAACGCCTGGTGTGGTGGAACGGCAAAACCTGGGGCGGCACCGATGTGCCGGACTACAAGGCCGACGTGCCGCCGGAAGCGGGGATGAATCCGTTCATCATGAACCCCGAGGGCGTGGCGCGATTCTTCGCCGTCGACAAGATGAACGAAGGCCCGTTCCCCGAACACTACGAGCCATTCGAGACGCCGATCGGCATCAACCCGCTGCACCCGCAAAACAAGAAAGCCACCAGCAACCCGGCGGCACGGATCTTCGATTCGGTGTGGGATTCCCTCGGCGTGGCCAAGGATTACCCGTACGCCGCCACCAGTTACCGGCTGACCGAGCATTTCCACTTCTGGAGCAAGCATTGCAAGCTCAACGCGATTACCCAACCGGAGCAATTCGTCGAGATCGGTGAAGTGCTGGCCAAGGAAAAAGGCATCGTCGCCGGCGACCGGGTGCGGGTCAGCAGCAAGCGCGGTTTCATCGAAGCGGTGGCGGTGGTGACCAAGCGGATTCGTCCGCTGCAGGTCAACAACCAGGTGGTGCACCAGATCGGCATTCCGTTGCACTGGGGCTTCACCGGCCTCACGCGCCACGGCTACCTGACCAACACCCTGGTGCCGTTCCTCGGCGATGGCAACACCCAGACCCCGGAATCCAAGTCATTCCTGGTCAACGTGGAGAAAGTCTAAATGGCCAGCCAAGACATCATCGCCCGTTCGGCCACCACCACAGTCCCGCCTTCGGTGCGCAACCAGGAGGAAGTCGCCAAGCTGATCGACACCACCAAATGCATCGGCTGCAAGGCCTGCCAGGTCGCCTGTTCGGAATGGAACGAACTGCGTGACGAAGTCGGTCACAACCATGGCACCTACGACAACCCGCAGGACCTCACCGCCGAAACCTGGACGTTGATGCGCTTCACCGAGCACGAGACCGACGCCGGTAACCTGGAATGGTTGATCCGCAAGGATGGCTGCATGCACTGCGCCGAACCCGGTTGCCTGGCGGCATGCCCCAGCCCGGGGGCGATCATCAAGCACGCCAATGGCATCGTCGATTTCGATCAGGATCATTGCATCGGTTGCGGCTATTGCATCACCGGGTGTCCGTTCAACATTCCACGGATCTCGCAAAAGGATCACAAGGCCTACAAATGCACCTTGTGCTCGGACCGGGTCGCGGTAGGGCTGGAACCGGCCTGCGTGAAAACCTGCCCGACCGGCGCCATCGTGTTCGGTACCAAGGACGACATGAAGGAACATGCGGCCGAGCGTATCGTCGACCTCAAGAGCCGGGGCTTTGAAAACGCCGGCCTGTACGACCCCGAAGGCGTCGGCGGTACCCACGTGATGTACGTGTTGCACCACGCCGATACGCCAAGGCTGTACGCCGGCTTGCCCGATCACCCGGCGATCAGTCCGTTGGTGGGGCTGTGGAAAGGCATCAGCAAACCCCTGGCGCTGCTGGCCATGGGCGCAGCGGTGGTGGCCGGGTTCTTCCACTACGTGCGTGTCGGCCCGCAGATCGTCGAAGAGGATGAACATCCGCAGCCGCCGGACACCGCCGTGCATGAAGTCGACCCGTCGGTGCACACCTTCGATCCCCGTGGGGAGGGCAGGCCATGAGCAACAAGACGATCCTGCGCTACACCAGCAACCAGCGCACCAATCACTGGCTGGTGGCGATTCTGTTCCTCATGGCCGGGCTGTCCGGGCTGGCGCTGTTCCACCCGGCGCTGTTCTGGCTGAGCAACCTGTTCGGCGGCGGGCCATGGACACGTATCCTGCACCCGTTCATGGGCATACTGATGTTCGTGCTGTTCCTCGCACTGGTGTTGCGCTTCTGGCGCGCCAACTACTTCATCGCCAATGATCGCCTATGGCTAAGGCGCATCGACCGGGTGATGAAAAATGAGGAGGAGGGCGTCCCGCCCATCGGCAAATACAACCCCGGGCAGAAGCTGCTGTTCTGGACTTTACTGCTGTGCATGCTGGTGCTGTTGTTCAGCGGGCTGGTGATCTGGCGTGCGTACTTCAGCGAGTATTTCGGCATCACCGCGATACGCTGGGCGATGTTGCTGCATGCGCTGGCCGGTTTTGTGCTGATCCTGAGCATCATCGTGCACATCTATGCTGGCATCTGGATCAAGGGCTCGGTCAGCGCCATGTTGCACGGCAGGGTCAGCCGCGACTGGGCCAGGAAACACCACGAACTCTGGTATCGCCAAGTGACTCAAGATGAGACCCGCGACGAAGCGCCCGAGCGACCGATCACTAAAAAGGGCTGACCTTTGCCAACCATCCTGGAACCTGGAGAAATCGAAGCGGCGGCCAGTTCGCCGCCGTTTCTGTACATGCCACCGCCCAACCTGTTCAACCTGCGTGCCCAGCGCCTGGAAATGCTGGCCAAAGGGCACCCGCTGGCCGACTACCTGCGCCTGATCGCCGGGTTGTGCCGGGTGCAGCAACAGGTACTGGACGACCCGCCCTCAAGCGAACCCCTCGACCGACAACGCATCGAGTTGTGCCAGCAACATGGCTTGCCGCCGTTCGCGGCCGATAGCCTGGCGCGCGAAGACGATTGGCAGCTTTACCTCGATGCCTTGTTGCAGCGCTATAACGCACCGCCACAATCCGCGGTGGCCGATGCCGTGGACAGCTTGCGCCTGGCCGGTGCCGGGCAGCGTCGTGCCTGGGCGGTGGCACTGGTCAGCGGCCAGTATTCGCTGGTGCCGGCCGCGCTGGTGCCGTTTCTCGGTGCGGCGCTGCAAACGGCCTGGAGCCACTGGCTGTTGAGTACGCCAAACCTCTCGCTGACCGCCGGCGACAGCCTCAGCCAGTGCCCGGCCTGTGGCTCGCCGGCCATGGCCGGGGTCATCCGCCATCGCGGCAAGCACAACGGTTTGCGTTACCTGGTCTGTTCGCTGTGCGCCTGCGAGTGGCATGTGGTGCGGGTCAAGTGCGTGTATTGCGAGCAGAGCAAGGGCCTGGAATACCTCAGCCTTGAAGATGATCGCCATGCCGCCAACCAGGCGCCGTTGCGCGCCGAAGTCTGCCCTGGTTGCAACAGCTATCTGAAGTTGCTTTATCTGGAGAACGATGCGCACGCCGAAGCGTTGTCGGCCGACCTGTCCAGCCTGATGCTCGACATGCGCCTGGCCCAGGACGGTTATCAGCGTCTGGCACCCAATCTGTTGCTGGCGCCGGGAGACGAGTAACCGCAGCGTCTACACTCTGGCGCGAGGGTCATTCGTTATCAGGAGCGCCAGATGTCTGCACGCAGTGCCAGCCAACCCCTGCGTCTACCTTCCATCGACAGTCTGTTGCGCCACCCGGCGTGCCAGCCGTTGGCCGAGCGCTATGGGCGCGAGGCCTTGCTGACCACCTTGCGGTTATTGCTGGATGAATTGCGCGAAGGGGTACGACAGGGTTTGCTCGAAGCTGTTGAAGTCAGCCCTGATGTACTGGCGGGCAGGGTCGGCGAGCGACTGGCAACCCAGCATCGCAGCCATGTGCGCCGGGTGTTCAACCTCACCGGTACGGTCTTGCACACCAACCTCGGCCGGGCGCTGTTGCCAGAGGAGGCGATTGAAGCGGTGCAAATGGCCGCGCGCTATCCGCTCAACCTCGAGTTCGACCTGCATAGCGGCAAGCGCGGAGACCGCGACGACCTGATCGAAAATTTGATTCGCGAGCTGACCGGCGCCGAAGCAGTGACCGTGGTCAACAACAATGCCGCGGCGGTGCTCCTGACCCTCAACAGCCTGGGCGCGCGCAAGGAAGGGATTATCTCCCGGGGCGAACTGATTGAAATCGGCGGCGCCTTCCGCATCCCCGATATCATGGCCCGCGCCGGAGTGAAGCTGATTGAGGTCGGCACCACCAATCGCACCCATGCCCGCGACTACGAGGCTGCCATCGGCCCGCGCAGCGGCTTGATCATGCGCGTGCATGCGAGCAACTACAGCATTCAAGGGTTCACCACCAGCGTGCCGACTGCCGAACTGGCGCAACTGGCCCATCTGCACGGTTTGCCTCTGCTTGAAGACCTCGGCAGCGGCAGTCTGCTGGACTTGTCCCGCTGGGGCTTGCCGCCGGAGCCGACAGTGCGCCAGGCCCTGCTCGATGGCGCGGACATCGTCACCTTCAGTGGCGACAAACTGCTCGGCGGGCCACAGGCCGGGGTGATTGTCGGCCGCAAGGAACTGATCGCCAGGATCAAGAAAAATCCCCTCAAGCGGGCGCTGCGCGTCGACAAGATGACCCTGGCCGCCCTGGAAGCGGTGCTGGGTTTGTACCGCAATCCGGACCGGTTGGCCGAGCGTTTGCCGAGCCTGCGCCTGCTGACTCGGCCACAGGCCGATATCCTCGCCCAGGCCGAGCGTTTGCGACCGTGGCTGGCCCAGGTGCTGGGTGACGGCTGGAGCGTCAGTGCCATGCCGGCGCTGGGTATGATCGGCAGCGGCAGCCAACCGGTGGCGCGGCTGGCCAGCGCCGCGCTGTGTCTGCGCCCGCTGACCTCCAAGCGCTTGCGCGGGCGTTCGCTGTTGACGCTGGAAGAGGCCTTTCGCGCCTTGCCGATTGCGGTCCTGGGGCGCATCGACGATGACGCCCTGTGGCTGGACCTGCGGCAACTGGACGACGAACCGGCATGGCTGGCGCAGCTCGATCAATTACAGGTGGAGGGCCGGGCAGGGTGATTGTCGGCACCGCAGGGCACATCGACCATGGCAAGACGGCGCTGCTCCAGGCGTTGACCGGTCAGGCGGGTGACCGTCGCCGCGAAGAGCGCGAGCGCGGCATGACCATCGACCTCGGCTACCTGTATGCCGCGCTGGAGACGGATGCGCCGCTGACCGGTTTCATCGACGTTCCGGGCCATGAGCGCTTCACCCACAACATGCTGGCCGGGGCGCAGGGCATCGATCTGGTGTTGCTGGTGGTGGCCGCCGATGACGGGGTGATGCCGCAGACCCGCGAGCACCTGGCGATTGTCCAGCTATTGGGTATCCCTCGGGCACTGGTGGCGATCAGCAAGTGCGACCGGGTCGACAGCGCCCGGGTACAGGAGGTGCGCGATCAGGTCCGCACCTTGTTGGCGCCCGGGCCGTATGCCGATGCACCGCTGATTGCGCTGTCGAGCCTGACGGGCGAGGGCATCGAAACCCTGCGCCAACAATTGCTGCAAGCCCAGCGCGGAGTGCAGCAGCGCAGCACCGAAGGTGGTTTTCGCCTGGCGATCGACCGGGCCTTCAGCGTGGCCGGGGCCGGTATCGTGGTCACCGGCACGGCGCTGTCCGGTCAGGTCGCGGTGGGCGATACCCTGCTGTTGGGGCCACAAGGCAAACCGGTGCGCGTTCGCGGCCTGCACGCGCAAAACCAGGCCGCCGGCCACGCCTTGGCCGGCCAGCGCGTGGCGTTGAACCTGAGTGCCGAACGGCTGGCCCTGGAGCATATCCATCGCGGCCATTGGTTACTCGCCGAAGCCCTGTATGCGCCCACCCAGCGCCTGGACATCGACATGCAGTTGCTAGCCACCGAACCCCGCGCCTTCGAGCACTTTCAACCGGTGCACGTACACTTCGGCACCCTGGACGTCACCGGTCGAGTCGCCTTGCTCGAAGGCGCCAGCCTGGCACCGGGTGAGCGGATGCTGGCGCAACTGCTGCTCAATACACCGGTGCATGCGGTGAAAGGCGATCCGCTGATCCTGCGCGACCAGAGTGCCCAACGCACCCTTGGCGGCGGCCGGGTGCTCGACCCGTTTGCTCCCACTCGGCAACGCCGCAGCCCCGAACGATTGGCGCAGCTGCATGCATTGGTGAACAGCGCAACGCTGGAGGATGTTTTGCCGGCATTGCTGGCCAATAGCGACACAGGGCTCGATCCACAGCGCCTGGCGCGACAGTTCAACCGACCGCGCAGCAGTTGGGTGTTGCCCGCTGACGTGCGCCTGATCGATACCCGCCAAGGCCCATTGCTGTTCAGTGCCAGCCGTTGGGAAGCCTTGAAATCGCCTTTAGTGGAGCAACTCGCGCGTTTCCATGAACTCGAACCGGACCAGATGGGCCCGGATCGGGACCGCCTGCGCCGATTCACCGGCAGTACTTTGGAACGCCCAACGTTTATCAGCCTGCTCGACGAGTTGTTGGCCAGCGGCGACATCGCCAGCAGCGGACCGTGGTTGCACCTGCCCGGGCATCAGGTGCGCTTGAGCGAAGAGGACGAAGCCCTGTGGCTAGAATTGCAGCCGCTTTTCGAACAGGCCGGATTCGACCCGCCCTGGGTGCGTAACCTGGGGCATGACGAAGCGACCGTCCGCGCATTGCTACGCAAGATGGCGCGTCTGGGCTTGATGCACCAGGTGGTGCGCGATCTGTTTTACCCCGACAACATGATTCGCCGATTGACGGCTATGCTGTTGCAGCTGGCGGACGCCAACCCGGTGATCCAGGTGGCGGCATTTCGGGATGCGGTGGGTCTGGGGCGCAAGCGCAGCATTCAGATACTGGAGTACTTTGACCGTATCGGTCTGACACGACGCTTGGGTGATCGCCGGCAGATTCGCCTGGACAGTGCGTTGGCCCAGCACATAGAGCACTGATTCAAAGACATGATTTCAAGGAAGGCAATCGCGCCCGGTGGCGCGGCCGGGCTTCAAACCCGGTTGGGGACGGCATCCGTTCCCGGGCAGGTTCGACTCCGGCTGCCTTCCGCCACTTCCCGGTCAGAACGGCCCGAAGTCCAACGGGTACTGGATGACCACGTACACCCGGTCGATGTCGTCGCCTGCCTGGGCCGCGTTCGCCCGGTGCGACACATGGGACAATTGCAACGACAAGCCCTTCGCCGCCCCGGACTGCACGACGTAGTGCAGGTCGATGTCGCGCTCCCAGTGTTTGCCCCCATCACCCTGTTGCGGCACGAAGGTGCCGGTCGCCGGGTCGAACGGGTTGTAGGCCCCGCCTTGCGGCGCATGGGTGCCGTCGATCTGGTCGCCGGTGACGTAACGGGTCATGAACTTCAGGCCGGGTATCCCGAAGGTGGCCAGGTCCAGGTCGTAACGCGCCTGCCAGGAGCGTTCGCGGGCGCCGTTGAAGTCGGCGTATTTGATCGAGTTGGCCAGGTAGATGGAGTCGCCACCGACAAAATCGAACGGCGTATCACCGTTGATCTTCTGATAGGCCAGGGTGAAACCATGGGCGCCCAGCGTGTATCGGCCGGACAGGCTGTACGCAGTATTGTCGATGGCACCGGCCAGCGCCTGACCGGTGTCCCGGGTGTGATAGAGGTTGGCGTCGAGGAACACCTCGGACTGCTTGAAGTGCAGATTGCCGTAGTACTGATGCCAGGTGTCGGTCAGATCCGAGGCATACAGGGCGCCGCCAACCGGGCTTTGGGTAAACAGGTCGGCGCCGACAAACGAAATGCCGCCGGCCTCGGTGTTGGCGCCATAACCGAAAAAGTTGCCCTTGCCTGACGCACTGTCCTGATTCTTGAACGCCGTGAAGTGGCCGGCCTGCAGGTTCATTCCGTCGATTTCGCGGCTGTCGAACAGAAAACCGGTGGCGTACTCCGGTTGCAGGCGTTTGTCCGCGGTGTCGAACACCGGGCTTTCGACCTCCATTTCACCAAACGCCAGGGTGGTGTTCGAGGCCTTGAGCTTGATCGCGCCGCCACCGCCGGAGTAGTTACTTTCGCTACGACCGTCACTGCCCACGGGCAGTAATCCGGTCCCGGAATGGCCTTTGCCGCTATCGAGTTTCAACCCCAGAAAGGCATGGGCATCGAGGCCGAAGCCGACGGTACCCGGCGTGAAACCGGATTCAAAAGCGCTGATAAAACCTTGAGCCCATTCAGCCTTGTAGCTCTTGCCGGATGGCGAGGGCGATCGATAGTCGCTGTTCAGATAGAAGTTTCGGCTGAGCACGCCAAGGGTCGCGCCCTCGAAAAATCCTACGCTGTCTTTCGCCGATTCCTCGGCCAGTGCGTGGGTTGCCAGCAGGCAGCAGCACAGGGCAATGGCCGCCCTGGATTCTTGCGGGGAAAAGATCATCAATGGGTCACCACAGGGGCAGGGTTTTGCCGGGTACTGCCTTTGCAATGACCATGACACTGTCCTTAGGGGGGAGTGAGGACGTGATGGTTACGTAGATCGGGTCGGGAATATTGAGTCGGTGTGCTGTCTTTTGATGCCTTTTGTCCCGCCGGTCGTTGCTGGTGTCGATCGACCTGAGTGAGATCCATTACTCCTAGCAAAAATTGTGTGTTGGCGTAACCAGATTTGATTATCCCGCTCTAGTCCTACAAATTAACTTCTCTTTTGCTGATTGGTCATGTAGGAAACTTCCGAAAGTGCTAGAGGGGGATGGAGAATTAACTTCAGATGCTTCATCGTTTATAGACAGAGAGACAAAAGTTGTCGCTTGGAGTTGCGGCTTCTATGCATTGAAAGGAATTTAAGGGCTGTGGATGGCAACTCTGCGTATAGAGTTGATCGCCGTTCTGGATTCCAGTCTTATTTATCTTCGTGATGGTTGTTACAGTTGCGCGGGTGTCAGGAGGAATGATGACTGCAAGTAGTTTTCAAAACGAAGTGCCCAAGGCTCGAGTTAATATCAAGCTCGATTTGCACACGGGTGGCGCACAGAAAAAAGTCGAATTGCCGCTTAAGTTGATGGTGATGGGCGACTACAGCAACGGTAAGGAACAGCGCCCGCTGTCCGCAAGAAACAAAATGAACATTGACAAGAATAATTTCGACAGTGTTTTGTCCGAGTATTCACCAAGCCTGAAGCTGGCGGTGGAAAACACACTGGTCAATGACCACTGCGACACCTCTGTGGAATTGAGTTTCCGGGCCATGAAAGACTTTGAACCGGAACAGGTGGCGCGGCAGATTCCGCAGTTGCGCGCACTGTTGGCCATGCGCAACCTGCTGCGCGATCTCAAGTCGAACCTGCTGGACAACGCGACCTTTCGGCACGAACTGGAGCGCATCCTCAAGGATGATGCGCTGAGTGACGAACTGCGTGCCGAACTGGCTGCCCTGGCTCCAAAAGAAGTTCGTTAATTTCCCTTCGGTTCGCTTCACAGGAAAACTCTAAATGTCCGTTGAACATTCTTCCGCGCAATCGCGTGGCGATACAGTGTTGTCTGAAGAAAGCCAGGGTATATATAGCGCTTTGTTCAGTAAGATCAATCTGAATCCAGTAGAGGAGTTGGCCGGTTTCGACTCCTTTCAGGACAATGAAGCATTGTCCGAGGCCTCTGCCGATGAGCGCGTGACCGCTGCCGTCAGCGTTTTCCTGAACTTGCTCAAGCAGTCTTCACATAAAGTCGAGCGTCTGGACAAGGCGCTGCTCGATGAGCACATTGCATCGTTGGACGAGCAGATCAGTCGCCAGCTCGATGCCGTCATGCACCATCCCGACTTCCAGCGCGTCGAGTCGACCTGGCGCGGCGTGAAATCGCTGATCGACCAAACCGATTTCCGCCGCAACGTTCGCATCGAGTTGCTGGATATCAGCAAGGACCATTTGGTCCAGGACTTCGAAGACGCACCGGAAATCGCCCAGAGCGGGTTGTATTTCCATAGCTACATCCAGGAATACGACACGCCGGGTGGCGAACCTATCGCTGCAGCCATTTCCAATTACGAATTCGACCGCAGCCCTCAGGATGTTGCCTTGTTGCGCAATGTTTCCAAGGTGGCGGCCGCAGCACACATGCCGTTCATAGGTTCTGTGGGACCTGCTTTTTTCGGCAAGGAATCGATGGAAGAAGTCGCTGCGATCAAGGACATCGGCAACTACTTTGACCGCGCCGAATACATCAAGTGGAAAGCCTTTCGCGACAGTGACGATGCCCGCTACATCGGCCTGACCATGCCGCGGGTGCTCGGTCGCTTGCCCTACGGTCCTGACACCATTGCGGTGCGCAGCTTCAACTACATCGAAAGCGTCAAGGGGCCGGACCACGACAAGTACCTGTGGACCAATGCCTCGTTCGCGTTTGCCGCGAACATGGTCAAGAGCTTCATCAGCAACGGCTGGTGTGTGCAGATCCGCGGCCCACAGTCGGGTGGCGCGGTCACCGGCCTGCCGATTCATCTGTACGACCTGGGCACCGGCAATCAGGTGAAAATCCCCTCGGAGGTGATGATTCCCGAGACGCGTGAATTTGAATTCGCCAACCTCGGTTTCATTCCTTTGTCGTACTACAAGAATCGCGACTACGCGTGTTTCTTCTCAGCCAACTCCAGCCAGAAACCCGCCCTGTACGACACCGCCGACGCGACTGCCAACAGCCGTATCAACTCGCGCTTGCCGTACATTTTCCTCCTGTCGCGCATCGCTCACTACTTGAAAATGATCCAGCGCGAGAACATCGGAACCACCAAGGATCGTCGCTTGCTGGAGCTTGAGCTCAACAAGTGGATCGGTGGGCTGGTCACCGAAATGACCGACCCCGGCGACGATTTGCAGGCTTCGCACCCGCTGCGTGAGGCGAAGGTGACGGTGGAAGACATCGAGGACAACCCCGGCTTCTTCCGCGTCAAGTTGTACGCCGTGCCGCACTTTCAGGTGGAAGGCATGGACGTCAACCTGTCACTGGTTTCGCAGATGCCCAAGGCCAAAAACTGAGCCTGTTCAAACCCGGGCCATTTCGTAGGAAACGACTGTCATGAAGATCGACCGCCCCCTGTGGGCCGCGGGGGCGTTGCTGTCTCCGCAGCAATTCCAGCAGCAGGCGCGCTGGGAAGCCTGGACCAATGAGTGCCTTGCGCACCTGTCGTTGGTACATCCCTGGGGTGTACAAGCAATGGACGTTGATCTGCAGGCACTGCGCCTGGGCAAGTTAAAACTGACCCGGCTGCACTTGCGCATGGCCGACGGTACCCTGGTCGATACCGATCATGTCGATCGCCTGCCTCCTGCACTGGAGTTGGCTCGGCAGCTGCCTGATGACAGTCAGAGCGTCACGCTGTTGCTGGCCTTGCCGCTGGAACAGGGCAATGGCAACAACTGTCTGTTCGACGGGGGCAGGGCCGATCGACCAATGCGCTATCGTCAGGCTTGGCGCAAGGTTCAAGACGTGTTTGGCGATGAGGTGCAATCGATCGGGGTGCTGGAGCATGCCTTGAGCTTGCGCCTGGTCAACGATGACAACGCCGATTACCTGACTTGCCCGATTGCCCGTCTGATTCGCGACGGGCAGGGGGCCTGGATGCTCGACCCGGGCTACGTACCGCCGCTTCTCAGCTTTGCTGCTCACCCGGGTTTGCTTACCCAACTGGACAATCTGTTGACCCAGTTGGCCGCCAAGCGTCAACGGCTCATGGGCATGCGGCGCGAGAGTAATCAGCGCATGGCGGACTTTGCGGTGGCCGATGTGTCGTTGTTCTGGCTGCTAAATGCCTTGAACAGCTATCAACCCGTGTTGGCTGACCTCAAGGCGCATCCGGGGCGCCATCCCGAACAGGTCTATCTGGAACTGGCCAGGCTGGCTGGAAGCCTGCTGACCTTTTCGCTGGAACATGACATCGAGCTGATTCCTGCCTATCGGCACGAACACCTGGAAACCGTCTTCCCGCCGTTGATGAGCATGATTTCCACCTTGCTGGAAGCCAGCCTTCCGTCCCGGGTCATCGCCCTGGAGTTGCAGGAAACGGGCGCCAACCGCTGGCAAGTCAGTCTCAACGACGCTCGTTTGTGTGAGCCTGGCGGCGCGGACTTCTATCTGTCCGTGCGTTGTCGCCTGCCGGCCGCGCAGTTGCAGAGCCAGTTTCCTCGACTGTGCAAGATCGGTACGCCGGATGAGGTGGATCAATTGATCAATGCTGCACTGGACGGCGTGCCCATGCAGGCGCTCAGCCATGTGCCGGCCGCGATTCCGTTGCGCCTGGAAAATCAATACTTCGCCCTTGATCTCAATCATGCCAAGGGGCTGGCGATGCTGGCCGCGGGGGTCTGCGCATTGTATGTGCCGAGCACATTGGTCGAGGTCAGGCTTGAACTGTTTGCGGTGTTGCGCACATGAACGGAAAAACCGAAAAGCAAACCCGCTCGCCCGTGAACATCGACGTCCTGTTGCAGGACAGCTACCTGCTGGTGGTTGAACTGCGCCAGGCTGGATCAGCAAAAAACAGCCAGGGGCTGTGGTCACGTTGTGCCGACCAGATCGAATACGTTCGCCAGTCGCTTGAACAGGCCGGTTTGAGTCGGCGCAGCATCGACTACATCAGCTACGCCCAATGCGCGTTGCTCGATGAAACCGTGCTCGGCTATGCCGAGGGCAAAGATCATGCTTCCTGGGCCAGCGAACCCTTGCAGGCGAAGTTCTTCAGCCGCCACCAGGCCGGTGAGTTTCTGTATGAAGACATGCGCGAAGTGTTGCGCGAGCCCGCACCGGACCGGCAGGTGCTGACAGCATTCCAGCGGGTATTGATGCTGGGCTTTCGCGGCCGCTATCGCGAGCTGAATGACCCTGATCGCCTGCAACTGCTGGCAGCCTTGAATGCGCAGGTTCCGCCACTGCAACTCAACCATGGGTTAGCGACACAAGCGGGCATCGGCTACCGATCCGGCAGCTGGCGTTGGCAGCGTTCCCCGCTGGCCCAGGTTGTGCTGGCAGGGTTGTTGCTCACGGGGATCTGGCTGGGGCTCGATCACCTGTTGGGCGGTGTCATCGCCAACCTCCAGCCTGGCCAGGCGTGAGCCACCGATGACGTACAAACTCAATCGACTCCTCTGGCTTTGGGCCGGCGCGCTTGTCCTGGCATTGCTGGCGATCATCCCGCTGGCGGCCTGGACACGTGCAACGGCGGTTTTGTTCGTGGCGTGCGTTGCCATAGCGGTCTGGATCAGGATCGGGCGACGGGCGAAGCGTCAAGCCGGGTCACGGGTGCTGGCCGCTAACCTGACGCTGCCACCGGCGGATTATTGTCAGCCGGTGGTATTGGTCTGTGGTGATGGCCTGGACGGTCTGTTCGGCGCGGTTGCCGGTGATTCGCCAGCGTTGCGCAAGACCGGGCAAGGTTGCTACTTGCGGGTGCCAGACCTGATGCAACTGCCGGAGCTGATAGCCAGCGTATTGGCCCGTCGGCCGGCATGGGGCGGGCAGCTTGCTGTCATGTTCGTTTCCAACCCGGGCGAGCATGACGACCGCGCCGTACTGGCGGGGCAGGTGCGGGCTTTTTGTCATCAGGTTGCCCTGGTTCGCAAACGCGGGATTGCATTGCCGATGTTGCTGGTCAGTTACCTGCAAGCTTCTCAGGGCGAGGGGGCCTGGTTCAGTTGGGAGGCGGGTCAGACCAGCCCCGAGGTCCGTGAGGCCGGGATGCATGCCGGCCTGGTCGATTGGCAGCAGTTGGCAGTGGACGATGTCACGCGTATGGCGCGCATGCATACCGGCGTTCAAGTGAGCAGCGTTGCGGCCTGGCTGGAGGAGGCGGTACTGCCGGACCTGGCCGCGCGTGACCGCCGCCATTCGATAGGTCCCGCAGTGGCCATCGCCATCACGCTGGTGCCGGTGTTGCCCCGGACCGTGTCGGGGAACCTCTGGCAACAATGGCTGAGCGACAAGCTGTCGCTGTCAGTCGACTGGCAGGCACAGACCGCAGGCGCGGCGCCACTGCCATTCCCTGACCCGTTGCTGCAGTTGCTGCCCATCCGTATCCAGCGAACGCCGATACGCCGGGCGGGGGTGATTGCGCTGTGGCTGTTTGTGGTCGCGACTGCGGTGGCCTTGGCCAGTTCGGCCTGGCAGAACATGTTGCTGGCGCGTCAGGTCACCGATGACCTGCGTCGCTACACCTCCATGGCGCCACCGGCCCCTTTCGACCAGACCGGGATTGTCCAGCGCGAAGCGGCATTGACGACGCTTCGCCAGCACGCCGAGCGTCTGGACAACCATTACCGTCATGGTGCTCCGCTGAAGTTGGGTTTGGGCCTGTATCGCGGCGACCGACTGCGTGCGCCGGTGCTGGCGGCGATTGCCAGTCACCGCACTCTGCCGTCAGCGCCACTCGCGGTAAAAGTCGCCAAAGCGGTACGCCTGGACAACCTGTCGCTGTTCAAAAGCGGCAGCGCCGTGCTCAAGCCTGATTCGACCAAAGTGCTGATCAATGCCCTGGCGGACATCAAGGCCCAGCCGGGATGGCTGATCGTCATCGCCGGGCATACCGATGCGTCGGGCAATGACGCGCAAAACCTTCTGCTGTCCCGGGCCCGCGCGGCGTCGGTGCGGGACTGGATGCAACGCATGGGCGATCTGCCCGACAGTTGTTTTGCTGTCCAGGGCTTCGGCGCCAGGCAGCCGATCGCCAGCAATGACACCGAGGCGGGGCGCACTGCCAACCGTCGAGTCGAAATTCGCCTGATACCGGAAACGGGGGCTTGCTCGCATTCCCCAACGATACCGGGCTGACAGCCATGGCGACAGCAAACTCAGTGCCGATCTACTGGACGCGCATGCCGTGGTGATCAAGCCCGGCGAGGGTGCGTTACTGAACGTGCCCCTGAACAGGGACGCAAAATTCGTCACGGTGGTCGGTCTGTTCCGTCAACCGGACACCCGAATGAACACCTGGCGCCTGACCCTGGCCCGCAATGACCTTGAACCGGACCAGCCTCGGGTGATCGAGCTGGCGGACAACCGATTGACATTACGGCCATTGGCGAAGGAGTAGGTAGTGGGCGATCTCAACCCCTCGCTGTACGAAATGCTCTTGCAGAACTTCGATGGCGAACTGGAGCTGTATCGAGTCGGCGAAGAGAACCAGCAAATCCTGTCGGTGCTGGACAATCTGCAACGCATCCTCAATAGCCGCGCCGGCACGCTCAGCCACCTGCCGGACTACGGCTTGCCGGACATGGGCGTGATCCTGCAGGGATTGCCCGCCACGGCCCATGACCTGATGAAAACGATGAGGAGGACTCTGCTCAAGTACGAACCGCGTTTGGCCGCGGTCAGCATCGAGTTGTTGGCACAGGTGCTGCCGGGCCATCTGGAGTATGCCCTCGACATGCAACTCAAGGGCGGCAAACGGGTGACTTTCGGCACCACTCTGGCGCCTGAAGGCAAGGTACTCATGCGTCACCTCAAACGGCAGCGCTACCTGTCGACGCCGTGATATCGGACAGGCAAAAGGAAGGAAAGGAAATGACCGGGTTGTTTGGGCTTCATGTGCGGGCAGGTGGTGATCCACGGGACTTTGACGAGTTTGTCGCACTTCGCGATGAACTGGCCCATCTGAGCCATCCGGCGTGTCCGGACGTGGATTGGGGCCGTATACAGCAGTTGTGCCTGGCGTTGTTCCAGAAAAATGGCGCGGATCTGCAAAGCGCTGCGGCTTTTGCACTGGCGAACGGACAACGCTACGGCCTGGATGGCATCGTGCAAGGGGTGTCACTGATCGAGGCATTACTCGGCGATCGGGAGGGTGTGTGGCCCCCCCTGGAGTCTGCGCGCCTGGACATTCTGGCCTGGCTATGCGGTCAACTGCAGGCCTTGATGCGGAGTGTGGACATCAGTTCGCGGAACTTGCCGGCGCTTGTCCAGTTGGGCACCGAGCTTGACCGATTGCGCGCGCGCCTGGAATGCACGGGGCTGATTGCTCCGCAAACGCTGCTGGCGATGGGTCAACAAGTCGGCAGTCTGCTGCAGCGGACGCAGGCAAGGCGCTTGTCGAGCGCACCGGGGCTGCCTTCGATCGGGGGCTACGTGCCGGAATATGTCATGCCGGTGATGATCATTCCCAGTCCACCGCTGCCCGATTTATCGGGTTCAAAACAGCGAAAAAAAATACGGAGAATCAGTCTGTGGGTGTCTGCTGTGGCCACCACCTTGATTCTGGTTGGTGGATTGTGGTGGCAGGGCTGGGTGACCATTTCGTCTACTGAGGGCAGGGCCCGCCATCTGGCCTTTATCCAGCACAAGCAGGACATCGGCGAACCCGTGCATCTGCGCAGCCTGTCACTGTTCGAGGCAGGCAGTGCCACGCTCAAGCCCGGCTCGACCAAAGTACTGATCAATGCCTTGGTCGACATCAAGGCTCAGCCAGACCTGTTGATTGTCATTACCGGGCACAGTGATGCCACGGGCAATCCTGAAGAGAACATCAGACTGTCCCAGGCCCGCGCCGCCAGCGTGCACGACTGGATGCAACGCATGGGTGATATCCCGGCCAGTTGCTTTGCCGTGCGGGGGGCTGCCGCCAGTCAACCGATTGCCAGCAATGACACCGAGGCGGGGCGGGAAGCCAACCGTCGTGTCGATATTCGTCTGGTACCGGAAAAGGGCGCCTGTCAGTCGTCGACCTGAGGTTTGCTTCGGGAGCGGATGCCGGGGAGGGGGGAGCCGATATTCCCTGTGGGAGCGAGCTTGCTCGCGATGAGGCCGACACAGCCAGCACTGATAGAGGCTGACACTCCGCCATCGCGAGCAAGCTCGATCCTACAGAGGGTTTTGTGTGACCCAAACGAAATGAGCGCCACTTGGGCGCTCATTTGTTCACGGCATCACGGATTACGAAGCGGCCAACGCCAGTGCGGTCAGCGTTTTGCTGGCTGCGTTCATCGTCGAAGTCCTTTTCACTTGGTTTTCACCACCGCCGGCGGGGTCCAGTCGCCATCGAGGGCATCGGCTTGCGGCCAGTAGGCGCGGATGTACAGCGAGAACCCGGCGCCGTTGGGCGAGGGCAGCCAGTTGCTTTCCTTGTCCTGGCCCGGTGATTCGCTTTGCACGTAGAGAGTCAGCGAGCCGTCTGGGTTGGTTTGCAGGGACTTGTTCTTGGTGCCGATGGAGTAGCGCTTGAGCTCGTTCGGCGAGAAGAAGTGCTGTTCGTTGTACAGCGTCAGCGACCAGAACCCCTTGACCGGCGGCAGCTTGCCCTTGGCGAACGTGACGCTGTAGCCGTACTGGCCGTTGAGACGCAGGCCGTTCTCATCCAGGTCCTGGTAGAAGTATTTGGTCTCTTTCTGCTGGTTCACGAAAATGTTCGAGCGCGCGACGGCGGTACGGGTGAAATAATCGGTGCCGAACGCTGCGCCGTTGCTTACCGTGCTCCAGTGATTGGGCAATTGCAGGCCGTAGTTGCGGAACTGCAACAGCGGGTCGATCACTTCTTTGTCGGCCTTTTTCGCCTCGTCGATCATCGCGGCGCGCAGTTGCGGGTCGGCCTTGGCGATGGCCGCGAGGGCGGTCATTTGTGCGTAGCGGGCGTCTTCGCCCGGTAATGGCTTGGCGTCCTTGAGCAAGGCCGGCAGTTCGTCGAAGAACTTTTCCGGCACAACCCATTTGGTTTCGGCGCTGCCTTCAGAAGCCTGGGCCGGGAATTTCGGCAACCGGGCCCAGTTGCGCTTCTTCATCTTGCCGTCGTACTGCGACAGCGGGTACATGTCGATGCCCGACAATGCCGGCTGCACGGCCAGGCGGTCAGCGGCGGTGTCGTCCTGAAATACCCGAGGAATCACGAACCCGGTGTTTGTACGCGCCCGGTACACCCGCTTGATGCCCGGCGGCACCTTGCCGTTCCAGTCCGGCCCGACCAGCAGGTAGAAACCCGGTTGGGTGTTATACATTTTACCCATCTCGGCGAAGCTGTCGGAGCGCAGGTCGACCACCTGATATACCCAGAAGCGGCCGTCGAAGTCCGGCACTTGCAGCACCACCGGCTCAAGGTCCAGGGCGATGCTGCCGGCGCCGTACACCACGTCCTGGTTCGGGCAGGCCACCAGCCGCTCGGCCGGGTCGATGTAGTCGCTGAGCATCGACAACCGATTGATCGGGGCCACCGGTACGATGCCGCCCATCAAGCCGGGCTCGGGCAAGTCCTTGAAGGCCTGGCGACGATTGAAGATGTTGGCCATCGGCCAGGCCCAGAAATACGCCTCGCGCGCCATCATGCGTACGTACGGTTCAGTTACTTTGGTACCGGCAACAGGGCCTGAGACAGGGCTGGCGGCCGGAGCGGCGACTGTGGCTTGCGCTGCGTAACCCTGCGTACTCAATAGCGCTGTGGCTGTGAGCGTACTGGCCAGAGACAAGGCGAAGAGGGCATGGCGCCGGGGCAAACGATTCATGAAGCGTCCTTACTGGCTGGCAGTCAATGGATGCAGGTGATTCGCTCTCAAGATAGCTCATCTTTACCCCGGTGCTGTTCAACGCAGGCGCGAGAACGTCAGATCGACCTCAAAGATGATCGGCATCAATCACTGCCTTGGCGAACGCCTGGGGATCTTCCTGCGGCAAGTTGTGGCCGATGCCGCCGTTGATCAGGCGGAACTGATATTTGCCGGTGAAGCGCTTGGCATAGTCTTCAGGTGCCGGGTGCGGTGCGCCGTTGGCATCGCCTTCAAGGGTAATGGTCGGTACGCTGATGGACGGTGCCGTGGCCAGTTTCTGCTCCAGCGCTTCGTATCGGCTCTCACCTTGGACCAGGCCCAGGCGCCAGCGGTAGTTGAACACGGTGATATCGACATGATCGGGGTTGTCCAGCGCCTTGGCACTGCGGTCGAAGGTGGCGTCATCGAACGCCCATTTCGGCGAAGCCAGTTGCCAGATCAATTTGGCGAAGTCGTGAGTGTTCTTCTCGTAACCGGCGCGACCACGGTCAGTGGCGAAGTAGAACTGATACCACCACTGCAATTCCGCCTTGGGTGGCAACGGGTTCTTGCCGGCGGCCTGGTTGCCGATCAGATAACCGCTGACCGAGACCAGCGCCTTGACCCGCTCCGGCCACAGCGCCGAGACAATGTCGGCCGAACGCGCACCCCAGTCATAGCCACCGAGCACCGCTTGCTTGATCTTCAGGGCATCCATGAAGTCGATGACATCACTGGCCAGTGCAGCCGGTTGGCCATTGCGCAGGGTTTTGTCGGAGAGAAAATGCGTATCGCCATAACCGCGGGCATAGGGCATCAGCACCCGATAACCCTTGGCGGCCAGCAACGGCGCGACTTCGTCATAGCTGTGGATGTCATACGGCCAGCCGTGCAGCAGGATCACCACCGGCCCGTTGGCCGGACCGGTTTCAGCGTACGCCACATCCAGCAGTCCGGCGTTGACATGCTTGAGCGGGCCGAACGGCGAGGGCGCTGCCTGGGTGGTGCCGGCAGGGGCCAACGCCGGCTGCGCGGTGGCGGCCGTTTGTGCGTGGGCCGCGCCAAGTACGCCGAACAGTGTCAGCGCGAGGATCGAAGGGCCGACCAGGTGGCGACGAGTCTTGCCGGGGTTGCTGTTGCGCAGTGCCATCTTCATGGGATCTCTCCTTTACCAGCCATGGGTCAGGGGATCCGTCCGAGCCCCTTCAAACCTTGCGAGCATTGGAGCGCGGCAACGTATCTGGCCTGTGTCCAATCGTCGGCCGGATGAAAGTCTGTGTATCGAGGTGTCGCGCCGATACACTGTGATACCAAGTCCCAGGGCCGAGTCGGCAGCCGTCATAAGCTTGGATAGTCGAGCAGTCTGCTGATTGTCGGCGCATCAATCCACTGCATGGGAAAGTCCCCAGAGTGCCAGCAACGGCTTGTCGGTTGACCTCATGGAATGGACAGCCGATGGTGGGTTGAACACTACGCCGCCCGGCCCGGGATTCCACCAGCCAACATCTTCCCGATACCAGTAACCTTCCGATAGAACGACATAAAACTCTGCCGGAGGATGCTTGTGGTACGGATAGCAAAGTTTGGGCTCCATTACCGCCAACCCCACTGTCAAAGTTGAACATTCAAGCAGTGCGCCCTTGCCGAGAATCAGCGCATGTCGGTGCCTTTCTTCAAACGCATCATCGTCCCCTTCTGAAGCCGATCGTTTTATCCAGCGACTACTGGACAGCAGGGTCTCAAGAGCCGATAGCAGAATCTTGAAGTCCCGATCCGTTCGGGGAGCATCCGCCAATGCCCGTGCTACCGTGGGCTCCAGGCAAGCGGGCAGGGAAGTGCCCGAGAACGGAGGCAAGCCGATGTCCAGGCGCGCATTGCTCAAGGCACAAACACAGATTTCTGTATCCACGCCATCATCACTACTCCCTTGAGAATGACGGGCCAGGATTCGCAGGAGTGCCTCGCGCATCACCACTCCCTGTATCAGGAGTTCTTGTTCCGACATCTGTAAATACGACTGCATGACCGTTTACCTCTTGAACGTAACTGGCAGGTGACTTTGAAAACTCAGTGATCCATCCGTCGAGATGCCTCCTGGTTTTCTGGGCGAAGAGTTCGATTCGCAATGGCCAATGCTGAAATCGCGCCGGAAACGATTGGGTTAATTGCGAAGAAATCGTGCTGTTGCACTGACAAAAACGAGGAGGACAATCAGACCGCCCAGAGCGAACGACAAGGTGCTTAGATGGGCGACCGCCCCAATAAACACGGGACCGATCAGAATGCCCGCGTAACCCATCGAGATGACAGCGGGGATCGCTACTGCCTGTGGCATACGTTGCTGGCGGCCCACGGAGGTAAAGAGCACAGGGACAATGTTCGAGCAGCCAGCCCCGACCAAGGCATAGCCGATCAAGGACGCGGGCCAGCCATCGATTCCAAGGGACACAATCATGCCCGCGGCTGCGCAAAGCCCGCCAAGCGCAACGACGCGCACGCCGCCCAGTTTGCTGACGATGGCGTCCCCCGTCAGGCGGCCCACAGTCATCGCAGCGGCGAAGGATGCGTAGCCCAAACCGGAGATGCTCGGCTCTAACCCTCGGTTTGAGACAAGGAAGACTGCGCTCCAGTCAAGCATTGCACCTTCAGTGAGGAAGACGATGAAACAGAGCGTCCCTAAAAGCAGCACGATACCTCTGGGCACCGCGAACAATGGCCCACCCCGTTCGGTGCCATAAGTCAGCAAAGCAGGCGCAGCCTTGTAAAGCGATCCCAAAACGGTGGCAACGATACAGAGCGCCGCAATCAGTGGATCGAGCCCTAAGGTCAATAAAGCGGTCATGGCCCCGGCGCCCACTATGCCTCCGACGCTGTAAAGGCCATGGAAGCCGGACTGAAGTGCCTGCCCGCTGTTTTTCTCGACGATGACGGACTGTATGTTCATGGCGCAATCAAGCATGCCCATACTGGCACCGAAGAGAGTGACAGCGATGACCAAGCCAGGCAGCCAGGCCACGGTGCTCAACAGTGGAAGAACAGCACACAAGACAATCGTCGCCCAGATTACGACCGGTCGGCATCCATAGTGTGCAGTGAGATAGCCAGCGAAGGGCATGGCCACAATAGATCCTCCGCCAAGGCCAAGCAGCAGCAAACCCAGGCCACCATCGTCCAGGCCGGCGCGTGCTTTAACCAATGGAACCAGAGGCGCCCAAGCGGACATGAGTAAGCCTGCGATGAGGAAGGCAATGCGTGTAGACATCCGCTCGCTGTGGTTAGCCGTGGTTATCAACACCGGCGATGGAGCATTCATAATTCTCGGTAATCCTTATCGATGATGTCAGCCATCGTTTACTCGGCTTGGACAGTGCGGGTTTCGTATGTTTTTCGCGTGCACGGGTTTCAAAACTTAGCGCCTGCGCTCATACGTTGCTCTATAACTGCTTGGCGCTACGCCAAAGAAGTCACGAAAGCGCATATGGAAGTTGGCGAAACTACAGAAGCCGGTCGCAATCGCGATATCGGTGATCGGCCGATTGCTCTGCAGAATAAGCTGTCGCGCTCGAGTCAAGCGCAGCTCAAGGTAGTAGCGTGTGGGCGTGGCGCCCACGAAACGGCAGAAGCGCCGCTCCAATTGTCGTCGGGAAATGTTCACACATTCAGCCAGCTCGTCGATCGATAGCGGCTCTTCGATATTCTTTTGCATCAGTTCTAAAGCGAGCTTCAGGGTTTGTGGCAAGGTGGGGTCAGAGTCAACTATGACGGTCGATATCCCTGACACTTCAGAGGTTTGATCGCAACTGAGTATTTCCTCGACAGCATGGGTCAGCGAAACGCCTTGTTTAGCGGTGATGAGCTCCAGCATCATGCGTAACGAGCTGCTGGCGCCGGCGCACGTGATACGGTTTCGATCGATTACGTGCGTTCGACAAGTGACCAGGACTTTGGGGAAAACATCCTCCATCATCGCTCGCCCATCTGGATGGAAGGCACACTCGACACCGTCCATTAACTGGGCTTCCGCCAGAAAAAACGCACCATTCCACAAACCGCCCATGGTCGCGCCAAGAGATGCGAGGTTACGTAGCTTGCGCCGTAACAGTGGGTCGCTGATCAGCTTCACTCGCAAACCACCAGCGACAATGAGAACGTCGATACGATCCGGTAGTTGGGATAACTCCAGGTCCGCTGAAATGGCGATTCCCAGATCGCTCATCACAAGACGGTTCTTGATGCCGACCGTCAACACCTCAAACGCCGGCGTCTCGCTAATCAGGTTGGCGGTCACCAGCGCATCGATAGCGCCGGTGAACGACATCATCGAGAAATTGTTCAAAAGCACGAAAGCTACACGAGTCACCGCCTGCGGCTTTATTGGTTTCTGCGCCGTATAGGAGTACCCCATGTTCTTGTCTTTAAGCACGCTCTCGAATACGAATGGCATAAGTCCTCTTTGACACCTTTACCAATAGCTACGAAACCGTTTCGCAATCTAGACAGCGGTTTTTGGCGCAGACAGCAACAAATCCAAGAATGACTGGCAGTCATCGCTCTCAGGCAGTGCATCAACACTGTTCTTGATCGCATTGCTGAGCGTGGATCCCAAGCTGTCATCAGCCAGCAAATGATATTTAGCCGTGAGTTCGGCACTCGACATAGGGTTGCCGGGGTCGCCCTTGGCCGTCGCGGTTGGGCTCGTAAGACGCGTGCCGTCTTTCAGGGTAACCGTGACGCGGGAGAGGATTTCCTCAGGGAACCTGGCGGACAGGTCGGGCGCCTCGTGAAGGGTTATCTTCCCGCTGATGTTCAGGATGTCTGGCGCATGAATGGAGTCCCCGGTGACTTCGTCAGGGCCCAGCTTTCCACGAACGATCAAGGCGGCCAGCGGAAATGCGAGCGCGTACTGGGCCTCGTCCGCACTCTTCGGAAAATGCCCCTGCAGGCACACAGACTCGTGGAATGTCTCGACATCGATGGTCTCGATCAACTCTGCAGTGATGACTGGATGTGCTCGCATCAAATCGGTCATGGCCGTGAGTGCCGGTTGCGCCCAGCGACATACCGGCCATGGTTTGAAATATTGCTCGTCGATCTCCCAACGGGTTCCGATGTCCTGCCAGAAAGTGGAAATCTCCAAAGGTTCAACAGTGGCGGCTGGAGCGCCAGTGACACCGAGCTGTGCCATCAGTAATGCGTTCAGTCCGGCATACGCCCCGGCGCCGTGGGCATCGCGCAACATCGTCGGAAAGCTCACCAGGCGCATCATCGGGCACCTCGGGCCGAAGTATTCCGCGATACCCAGCGCATGACGGAATGTCGTTTCATCAAGCTTCAGCAAGCGGGCTCCGGCGCAAACGACCCCGATCCCGGAAAAGGCACCTGAAGCATGATATTCCGGGGCAGTGGCCATCAATGCCTGGCCCGCCCGCAAGGCAGTCTCGTAACCGATGCACAGTGCGCTGAGGAACTCTTCGCCGCTGATGTCTTTGCCCTGACGACGATACGCGTCTACCAATGCAACAACGGCCGGGACTACGGTCGCACCCGCATGTCCCTTGGAGGTGAAGTGACCTTCATGTGCATCCAGGCTATCAACGCAGAAACCGCCGGCATACGCGGCGCCCAATGGGTGTACGGCTCTGCCGTCGAACCAAAGGCGACTGGACAGCTTGTTGGCAGTGTAGTGGGTGTCAGCGTAGGTTTTGAGCATCACGCTGGTTTGATTATTGCGAGCTCCGGCGGCCACGCCAATGATGTCGAGCAGGCAAGTTTTGAGCAACTCGCGTGTATGTAGGGGCGCGTCCTTGTAACTGAAATTCTGGACGAATGAATACAACTGCATTTCAATATTCCCGAGTGATGAACGCCGAAACGGATAAAAAAGTTGCCCGGTGAAGGGCAACCTTTTATGCAGCTTTATAAGAAGGGACTAGTTCTTTGCGGTGGCGGTATTTGCCGCGGCGCGAGCGTCTGCCAGCCAGCTGTCGTATTTCGCGCGATGAGCCGCGATCCATTCTTTGGCGTGCCGGGTAATGTCAGCCGCACTTTTTTCGCCATCGTGCATTTTGAGATTTTGCGCGCTTTCATCGTCGGTAGTGATCTGCATTTCAGACAGGAACTTCACGGCCGCCGGATTTTTCTCGGCGAACTCTTTGTTGATTACCGCTTTGACACTGTCTACCGCGAAACCAAGGTTTTTACCATTGAAGGTAGTGTTGACATCGTTTTTGCCACCTGGAAGATCCGTACGCGGCACGGTCAGCCAGACAACATCTTTACCTTCGACCAGAACACCGGAGATCCACTGAGGTACCCAGGTGTAATAGAGAACTGGCTTGCCTTGTTTGTAACGAGCAATGGTGTCGGCCATCAGGGCAAAATAGGAGCCCTGGTTATTTGTGACGGTTTTTTCCAGGCCATAGGCTTTCATGTGGTGGGCAATGATGAGCTCACATCCCCAACCAGGGTTGCAACCAGTGAGGTCAGCTTTACCGTCACCATTAGCATCGAACAGTTTGGCAATTTCCGGTTTCTGTAAATCTTCGATAGAGGTGATGTGGTGTTCATCAGCCGTTTTCTTGTCAATCATGTAGCCCTGCAACACGCCCGGCATAATGTCGCCGGTTTTCACCATCGTCTCATCGCCACCGGCCTTCTGGTAGAAAGATTTGTGCAGCTCCTCCCACAGATGTACCGAGAAATCAGCGTCACCATTGGAAATCGCTACCATCATGGTGGAGTACTCGGTTTCCTTGGGTGTCTCAACGTCGTAGCCCAATTCCTTGAGACCCGCCATTGCAATCTCTCCACGGAATCGCTCTTCGGCGATTGACGGGAAAATGGGAGTGATCGATACCCCTTTTCCGGGCAACTGCGCCGTGGCGGCCGATGCGAAAACAGGTGAAACCGCTAGTACTAAAAGCGCCACAGAATGAATGAATTTCTGTTTTATTCCGACTGTTGTGAAGTTCATTATTGTTTACCTTGGCTGGATTACTAAGTTGGCATTTCTTTTGGTTCACGACGCGCCACTGAGCGGGTTAACTTTCTTTGGGACTGACTTCTATTGTTGTAATCGCGTTTTTTCTTTTCAGGCGATAAATGACACCCGCCGGGCCGGTCTGGTACCAGTGCTCACCTTTGGTTGCTCTGTTACTGCGCTCGCCCATCGCCTGGGTCAGGCGGTCAAGGAAAATCGCCAGCAATACCAGGCCCAAGCCACCGACGGTTGCCAAGCCCATATCAAGGCGGCCAATCCCGCGAAGCACCATCATCCCCAACCCACCAACCGAAATCATTGATGCGATCACCACCATCGACAGTGACAACATCAATGCCTGATTCAAACCCGCCATGATCGTTGGTGCAGCTAAAGGAAGTTGAACCCGCCTCAGCATCTGGCGTGGGGTACATCCGAAAGCCCGGGCGGCCTCAACCTTGTCTTCCGGTACCTGGCGAATTCCCAGATTGGTGAGCCTGACCAGTGGTGCTACCGAAAAGATGATCGTGACCAGTACCCCCGGTACGTTGCCGATACCAAACAGCATCACCACGGGTACCAGATAAACAAAAGCAGGCAGTGTTTGCATTGCATCGAGCACTGGCCGCAGAAGCATCTCCAGCCGGTCACTCCGGGCACACAGGACACCCAGCGGTATGCCAATTACTGCACAGAAAAACAGTGAAGTGAGCACCAGAGCGAGGGTAATCATGGCGTCATTCCATACGCCGATCACGCCTAATAGCGTAAGAGTAACAAAGCAAAGAATACCTATTTTTTTTCCGCCTACCTGCCAGCCAAAGAGTGTGGCGATAATAATGAATATTGACGGAGGAATGGCCAGTAGTCCGTACTGAATACCATTAAGTACCTGGTCGATAGGCCATCTTATCGAGCGAAATATCTCGCGGAAATTATGGACCATATAATTCAGGGCAACTTCTACCCATTGGCCCAAAGGGACGTTGATGGATTGAAACGGGTCTAGAAAACTGAATTCGTTCATGCTAATCACCTGAATGTCCGAGCCTGGCAAGCCAGCTAATAGAGACTATTAGTGTCGGCTCATTGTCTGAAGCAGTAGGCTCTTGGAGATCGTGCCTTTGAACACACCCTGGCGATCCAGGACGGCAACTGGATTAACTGCATCGGCAACGATGTGAAAGACGTCCTGCAGGAGTACATCGTCGCGCAGCGTAGGCGTGGATTGATCCGCGGCGTACGGATGCTCTGCACAAATCCTGGCAACATCGCCAGCCTTGAGGATCTTCGAGGCATCGAAACCTTTGAAGAAAGCCCTGACGTAATCGTTCACCGGGTTGCAAAGCAGTTCTTGCGGGGTACCGATCTGTACTACCCGACCACCCTCCATGATCGCAATGCGATGGCCGATGCGAATCGCCTCGTCAATGTCATGGGAGATGAAGATGATGGTGCGATGCTGTTCTGCCTGCAGGCGGATCAGTTCGCCCTGCATTTCGTGGCGAATCAACGGGTCGAGTGCCGAGAAGGCTTCGTCCATCAGCAGGATGGCTGGGTCGTTAGCCAGCGCTCGGGCCAGACCTACCCGCTGTTGCATACCGCCGGACAGTTGGTGCGGGTAACTGTAGGCGTGGCCATCGAGCCCCACCTGTTTAAGTGCCTCGAGTGCACGTTTATGCCGTTCGCTTTCCTCGACACCCGAGATTTCCAGGCCGAAAGCTACGTTGTCGATCACACTCATGTGAGGCATCAGGGCAAACGACTGAAACACCATGCTCATGTCTTTGCGACGAACGCTGAGGAGATCAGCATCCGACAGACCGGTGATTTCCTGGCCGTTGAGATGGATTGTTCCGGAGGTTGGCTCGATCAGTCGATTGAACAAGCGGACCATCGTCGACTTCCCGGAACCGGAAAGCCCCATGATGACGAAAATCTCTCCACGTTTTACGGAGAAACTGGCATCAAAAACGCCAACGACTTGACCGGTTTTGCTGAAAATTTCACTTTTATCAGCACCGCGAGCCAGCATCTCCATCGCGAGTTTTGGCTGAGCACCAAAGACTTTGTAAATGTTTTTTACCGAGAGTATCTCGTCACCAAGACTCATAACCCCTCCTGCTGCAATTACGATGTAAGACCAAGAATTCAGGTGTACGTGTCTTGATCAGTTCAGACGGTGCTTGTGGGGGCAGTCAAGCTGGGAGAAAGGTTGGGAAATAGTCATTGTGACCATCCTCTTTATTATTTGATGTTTATTATTCTTGTTTTATCAGCGCTGAATTAAGCAGTACCGTTGAGAACCAAGTTATTACCTAATAGAGTCAGCGTCTAACAACATTTCTTCCAGCCAATCAATAACGTCATGTTATCAATCATTTAATTATGTCAATTTGCGACTGCGGCAGTGCCAGTTGCGCAGACGAGTGCGGCTGGCCCTGTCTTAGGCTCTGTGTTTGAGCTACGCTCCAGCCTAGGCTCTAGGTGGAACCCTCTCGCCGATCTCGTCCCTAACGGCCTCCAAAGGGCCCCGAACCGGATATTCAATACTCTAGGTTATGGTTAAGCACATCGATCCAGACATGACGCTGCTGAAAATGCCGTCTCTGAAAGCAGTGAAGTCATTCGTAGCCGCCGCAAAATATCAGAGCTTTACGCGTGCGGCAGAAGCACTGTGCGTAACTCAAGCGGCAATCAGCCGTCAGATTCGGGAACTTGAGGCGTACCTAGGGGTGGATCTCTTCAAGAGAGTGGGGCGAGCAGTCGAGTTGACGGAAGCCGGAACCATCTTTTTTGATGCGGCACAGATATCTTTCGTCAACATTTCCCAGGCGGCGGAGCGCATTCGCACCAACAATGCAGGCAAGCGCACGTTGACGCTTTGCTGTTCTCCCGCGTTTTCAGCCCTCTGGCTCGCAGCGAAGCTGCCGGGTTTTTTTACCAAAAACGCAGATATCGACCTCAATCTGGTCACCACTCAAAACTTTTTGTCGATGGAGCCGGGTGTAACTCCGGACATCTTCATCACCAAAATGGCCAGGATTCAGGATGGCTACCGCAGTTATCCGTTGTTTCATGACGTCATCTACCCGGTGTGCACTCCTCGTTACAAAGAGGAGCACCCTGAGCTGTCCAGCCTGGAAGCACTGCGCGACGGGGTTTTGCTCAACCTCAGCCCCTATGGCAGATCCCAGGTAGCGGAGCACGTTGACTGGGGTGTTTGGCTGGCTTATCACGATGTTGATATCGAGAAACGCCCCCACGACAGCCCTCACGTTTTCAACGCGAACGACTACAACCTGGTCATCAGCATGGTGTTGACCCATCAGGGTGTAGCCCTCGGATGGAATCACCTGGTTGCAAACCTGATCGAAAACGGCACGCTGATTCGGCCGATCGAAGAGGAAGTGGTTCTCCATGAAAGTCAGCACTATCTGACATTTCGTGAAGACCGGATCAATGACGACGCGTGTTGTCGGCTACGAGACTGGATTCTCGCCCAGTTTTCCTGAGCTGTCAGGAAGGCAGGAGTACTGATTGAGCCGTGACTCGGGATGCGGGGAGGGGAGAAGTTTGGGTATGCCGGTGGTGATCATTCGTGGTTCTCGCCACCGGCAGTTTTACTCTTAGCCGACAGATCTTAACGGGATCGTGTCATTGAGTTGCTCAAGCATCGTTTTGCAGTACCAATCATCAAACTGACACACACCAATTTCGCTGGCCACCGACAACGGACCCGGCTCGTAAGCAGGAGAGCTGACGCCGACCTGTGCGCCTTCAACCAGGGTGCGATCCTGGTCATTGGTTGCAAGCCAAACCTTGGTCAGGCGATCGATGTCGTAGTCGACACCTTCCTGGGCGTCTTTCTTGACGATCCATTTTGTAGTGACCATCGTCTCGCCCGGACCGATGGGCAGAACGCGGAAGCTCAGTGCGTGATCGCCCAGAAAGTGGTTCCAGGTCGATGGGTAGTTGAAATACAGCAGCGCACCGATGTTGGCTTCACCGGTTGTGTCCAAACGACCGGCAACCGCGGGCTTGCCATCCATTGTGTAGCTGACGGCACCGGAAAAAAGGGGGATGCGCGTCATGCGGAAGCGACCGTCTTCGTCCATGACCAATCGGCTGGGCAGGCCTGCCGCTTCGCAACGATCCCAATGCTCTTTGAGTTCAAGATCCTCATCGCCGCCGGCGCCACCCACTGATGGGTTGTCAACGAATGAGTGCATCAATTCCGGGTGAGTAAAATCGCAGTGGTAACACTCGCGGTTGTTCTCGAAAACCAGTTTCCAGTTGCCTTTCTCGATGATGTTCGACTCAAACGCGACTTTACAGTCGTCCAGGTTATGAGGCGCAACGAATGGCGTCAGAGACTTTCTGAATGACGAAAAGTCAGGTGCCACATCAGCGACGCACACATAAATGTACGTTTCGACGACCTCACAATGCACGGACTTCAACCCATGTTGAGACTTGTCGAAATCCTCCCCCATATTCCCGGCGAACAGCAGTCTGCCGTCCAGCTCGAAGGTCCATTTGTGGTAAGGGCACACCAGCTTGGCTACCTTGCCGCTGGCTTGCGGGCACACCTTTGAACCGCGATGACGGCAGGCGTTGTGGAAGGCCCGAATCTGTTTGTCTGCGCCGCGCACGATAGCGACAGGATAATCGCCGATTTGCAGCGACAGGTACTGACCCGACTTCTCCAGCTCAAATGTGTGCCCGGCGAAGATCCAGCTTTTGTGCCAGATCTGTTCCAGATCCTGCCTGTAAACGTCTGGATCGCTATAAAGGGCACCTGGCAGCGCATGGTCAGGCTTGCGCTGCGCAACAAGATTTGAAACTGCCGATTTAGTGCTCACGGTCAACACACTCCAAAATACCAAAGGGACGACGAAAGACCATTGTTTGCATCAATCTAGATATTGGGTAACGCCATTTCGCCGGTAAAATATCGCTGTTGTAAAGACTACGTCTGCAATCACACCCCAACAAGAAACTTTTACGCTTATCAATGCATAAACAAATGTTATCGATCGATAGCGTAGCTTTAAGATGATATTCGTAACCTATTGAATTTAATGAATAAATAATTTTCGACGCTGTGCGCTATATCGCTTTAAAGATGTCTGCGCGAGGAAGACACGCTATTGACCACTCTATTGCCCCATGCCAGTCTGGATTCAACAGCTAACGGTACTTAGTCAGTAAAACAACCTCTGGCGATCTCGTGTTTGAGTCTTGGGAACTGTCCCGTGAAAACATGGAGGTTTTTATCGCGCCTCAAGGTATCAAAGCTGACGCGTTCATTGACCTTCCACCTAACTCGCATTCGGAGCATTCATCTTGAAATTTGAAGGTATTTATACGCCAGCAGTAACTCCTTATAACTCTGATGGGGAGATTGACTGGGATGTGTACTCCCAAGTTTTGGAGTCGCTGATTGAGGCGAAGGTGCACGGCATTATTATCGGCGGGTCGACCGGCGAGTATTATGCGCAGACGTCGGAAGAACGCACCGAGTTGGCGGCCTACGCCAAAGATGTGATCGGCACTCGGGTGCAACTGATCGTCAGTACCGGGGCGATTCGTACCGAAGATGCGGTTCAGTACGCCAAGGATGCCAAATCGATCAAAGCGGACGCCATTCTCGTCACGTCCCCGCCTTACGCGCTGCCAACCTCACAGGAAAACGCGATTCACGCGCTCACTATCGATCGCGCAGCGGACTTGCCGATCATGCTTTACAACTATCCGGGGCGCATGTGCGTTTCGATGGATGAAGAGTATTTCACGCGTGTCAGCCAATCGAAAAACGTCGTCGCCATCAAGGAAAGCTCCGGCGACATGGGCCAGGTGCATATGCTGGCCCGGCAGTTCCCCAACATCGCCTTGTCCTGCGGATGGGACGACCAGGCCCTCGAGTTTTTTGCCTGGGGCGCCCGCAGTTGGGTGTGCGCAGGTTCCAACTTCCTGCCCAAGGAACACGTCGCGCTTTATGAAGCCTGCGTGATCGAAAAGAACTTCGACAAAGGCCGTCAAATCATGTCGGCAATGATGCCGCTGATGAATGCCCTGGACGGTGGCAAGTTCGTGCAGTCGATCAAGTACGGCTGTGAAGTTGCCGGATTGAAAGTCGGTAACGTGCGCCTGCCATTGCAGCCACTTGAAGCGGACGAAAAGCAGAGTTTCGCGTCGCTCATTACTGAACTCAAACGTAACGTAGCCAACATTTCTTCGGGAGCCAGCCATGGGTGATCTTCTGAGCAAGGCCGAATATGCCGCTCTGGCCAAAGACATTTCGCTGCCATCCAAGGCGTTCATCAATGGCGCGTTCAAGCCCGCGATCTCTGGCAAAACCTTCGCCACGAACAATCCGGCGACAGGTGAGTTTTTGACTGACGTCGCCGCCTGTTCGTCCGAGGATGTCGACTTTGCGGTGAGCAATGCCAAAGAGGCCTTTGAGGATGGACGCTGGAGATCTGTTTCTCCTCGGGAGCGCAAAGCGGTTCTGTTGAAGTTTGCAAACCTGCTTGAAAACCATCAACACGAACTGGCCGTCCTCGAAAGTCTCGATAGCGGCAAACCTGTCAGTGAATGTCAGTTGGTCGACATCCCGGACACCATCCACACGATCCGCTGGCACGCAGAACTGATCGACAAGATTTATGACAACACCGCCCCGGTGGGCAGCGACGCGCTGACCATGGTGGTCCGGGAGCCGATCGGCGTGGTGGGCTGCGTATTGCCCTGGAACTTCCCGCTGCTGATGCTGGCCTGGAAAATCGGGCCGGCGCTCGCTGCGGGCTGTTCGGTCATCGTCAAACCTGCTGAACAAACCTCGCTGACCACGTTGCGTGTCGCTCAGCTGGCGTTTGAAGCCGGTATACCCGCTGGTGTCCTCAACATTGTGACCGGCACGGGCAAAGACGTCGGTGAGCCGATCGGTTTGCATCACGATGTCGACATGGTGAGCTTCACCGGCTCCACTGCGACCGGCCGCCGCTTCCTGCATTACGCCGCCGATTCGAACCTCAAGCGCATCGTCCTTGAGTGCGGCGGGAAAAACCCGGCCGTGGTGATGGACGATGCGCAAGACCTGGATCTCGTTGCTCAGCATGTCGTCAATGGCGCGTTCTGGAACATGGGTGAAAATTGCTCCGCGACCTCACGTCTGATCGTCCATGCGTCTGTTAAGGACGAACTGCTGGAGCGCATGGGCGCCTACATCCGCGAATGGAAAATGGGTGACCCACTCGATCCGGAAAACCGCGTAGGGTCGCTGGTCAGCCCAGAGCATTTCGCCAAAGTGAAGTCGTACCTTGAGCACGCCACCGCCGCAAAGCTTGAAGTTGTGTACGGCGGCGCGACGAAAGACGGTGCCTTCGTAGAGCCGACAGTGATTGACGGTGTCGATCGAGACAGTCGGCTGTTCCAGGAAGAGATCTTCGGCCCGATTCTTTCGGTCACCACCTTTCATTCGATTTCCGAAGCCATTGCCCTGGCCAATGACACGGTCTACGGCCTGGCCGCCTCGGTATACACCGCCAGTCTGCGCCGGGCGATCAAGTTGTCGCGTGAGATTCGCGCCGGCATCGTCACCGTGAACTGCTTTGGTGAGGGCGATGCTTCGACGCCATTCGGCGGCTACAAGGAGTCGGGCTTCGGTGGTCGGGACAAATCCATTTTTGCCCATGACCAGTACACCGAAATCAAAACAATCTGGATCGATGTGTCTGATCGGTCGGATGAAGAGACCGAAAAATGAGCACCCATACCATCAAGCGCCTGCCGGTAGATACTGGGGTTTCGGGTTGGGAGGCGATTTCCGCACGCACTGCGCCTGTCCGCATGCTTGATGGAAACGTGACGGCGGACTGGCTGATTATCGGTGCCGGTTTTGCCGGCTTGTCCGCCGCTCGCAGACTTTCACAGTTACACCCCGGTGACAGCATTGTTGTGGTCGATGCTCATGAAGTCGCCAAGGGGCCGGCAGGCAGGAACTCTGGCTTCATGATCGATGTGCCGCACAGTCTGTCGTCCGGGGAATACTCCGTGGCGAGTGAGTCTGCAACGGCGCTGGAAATCACGCAAAATCGTTTTGCGATTGATTTTGCCGCGCAAGCCGCACGCGAGTACGGCATGTCCACAAACACCTTTGACCCATCAGGGAAGATCAACGCGGCCGCCACTGAGCGGGGATTGAAGCTGAACGTCAATTACGCACAGTCCCTTGAGCGCATCGGCGAAAAGTTCGAGATGTTTGATGCCGCGCAAATGCGCGAAATCACCGGGTCCACCTATTACCACGGTGGGATCTACACACCCGGCGCAGTGTTGATTCAACCCGCTCAATACATTAGGGACCTGGCAGCAGGGCTCGAAGGGAAAATCACGCTGTTCGAACGCTCTCCGATTATTGAATTGACCAAGCAGGGAAGCGGTTGGAGCGCTCGATCTCATAACGGGACGGTGCACGCACCCAAGGTCATCCTGGGGGTTAACGGGCACATTGAGGACTTTGGACATTATCAAGGACGCCTGTTGCACGTCTTCACTTACGCCTCCATGACGGCTGCGTACAGTGATGATGCATTCAAGAAAGACGTGCCGGGTAGAGCCAAGTGGGCATTGTTGCCAGCTGATCCAATGGGAGCGACTGTTCGTAAAATCTCTACGGACGGTCTCTCGCGTATCGTCATCCGGACAAAATTCACCTATGACCCGAGTATCCAGGTCACCCCAGAGCGTGTGGCTGCGGTTGCCAAAGAACAGCGACAGTCTCTGGATGCACGCTTTCCCGAATTGAAATCCACTGCGTTGGAGTTCAGTTGGGCCGGCCGTCTGTGTTTGAGTCGTAACAGCGCCGCTGCATTTGGCGAGATCGAAGAAAACCTGTATTCGGCTTGCTGCGAAAATGGGTTGGGAACGGTCAAGAGCACGCTGGCAGGTGTAATGGCAGCGGAATTGGCTTCGGGTATACGTTCTGATTTTCTGGATAGTTTCAGTCACGCGCCAGGACCCAGCAGGCTCCCCCCCCAAATAATAACGAAGCTGGGCGTCAGTTCGGTCATTCGTTGGCATGAGTTTTGGGCCGGGCGAGAAGGTTAGCACGTTTAAGTTGTCGGCTTTTCCTATAAAGGCCGTTTAATAAGTCACTAATAAGAACGGAACAATCCATGAAGAATATTTGGAAGGCATTCTGCGCGCTCGCGTTTGTGGGCATGATGAGTTTGCAGGCACACGCTGAAGAAAAAAACATAGTAATGGGGACCATGTCTTGGGAGGATTTGGTGCCCATTACCGGCATTACCAAGAAGGTACTTGAGAACGCTGGGTATACCGTAAAAGTCGTGGAGTTTTCCGAGTGGGGTATCGCTTACGCTGCACTCAGCAAAGGGGATATTCAGGTATTGGCCTCCCAGATTGATTACGCCGCCGCCGATTATTGGAAAAAGAACAAGAACAAAATCGAGAAGCTGTCACCGGTCTCCTTTGGTCTTTATCAGGGCATGGCAGTACCCAGTTACGTAGACATCGACTCCATCGAACAGCTGAATGCAAACGCGGACAAACTGGGGAACAGAATCATTGGCATCGAACCAGGTTCGGGTTTGATGAGTGACGCGAACAACGTGGTCAAAGCGTACGACATCAAGCTCAAGCTGGTCGAGGGCAGTACTTCGGCCATGACCGCGGCTTTAAAGTCGGCAGTCGACCGAAAAGAATGGGTGGCGGTAACCGTCTGGGATCCTTCCTGGATGACCAGGAAATTTGATCTCAAATTCTTGAAAGATCCAAAAGGGGTCTTCCCGCCGTTGCAGGGTTATTACTGGATTGGACACAAAGGCTTCGCTGAAGCCAATCCGCGTGCGCGTGAACTGATGGCCAGTGTTTATGTGCCTATCACGGACATCACCGCGATGAATGCTGAAGTCAAGGATGGCAAGACCATGGACGAGGCTATCAAGGGTTGGATTGATAGTCATACAGATCTTGTAAATCGTTGGGGAAATATCAAGAACTATTAAGTTTTGTTTGTTTGCCACTGCCGCCCTTTGATTAATTAAAGAAACCAGCAAACAACTGGTTCGATGGATTGCGAAATGACAATGGCCACAATTAATACTGACGAAGTGCTGGTAGATTGCCAGTCGGTTTGGAAAATCTTCGGTAAAAATGCACCGGCAGCCATGGACGCGGTTGTCCAGCAGGGTCTTTCAAAGACCCAGATCCTGCAAAACCATGGCTGCGTGGTCGGGGTTTCCGATGTCAGTCTCCAGGTTCGCCGGGGGGAAATATTTTGCATCATGGGTTTGTCCGGCAGTGGCAAATCCACCCTTATAAGGTTGCTGAACAAGCTGATCACCCCGAGCTCGGGGAAGGTGCTGGTCAAAGGCAAGGACGTTTCATCCTTGTCGCCGGCACAACTGCGAGAGGTGAGGGCGCGTCACATCGGTATGGTCTTTCAAAGCGTTGCCTTGCTGCCTAACCGTACGGTTCTTGAGAACACCGCGTTTGGCCTGGAAGTGCAGGGTGTGGGCAAGGCTGAACGTTACAAAGTGGCCGAGCAGGCGCTGGCAAAGGTTGGATTGAGCGAGTGGACTTCACGCTATCCAAGCGAACTGTCAGGCGGCATGCAACAACGGGTCGGACTGGCGCGTGCACTCACAGCTGACCCAGAAATAATTTTGATGGATGAGCCGTTCAGCGCGCTTGATCCGCTGATTCGCCGACAGTTGCAGGATGAGTTCCGCCTGCTGACCAAGGAGCTGGGCAAGTCCGCGGTGTTTATTACACACGACCTGGACGAGGCCATCCGCATCGGTGACCGCATTGCAATCATGAAGGATGGCGCCATCATTCAGGTTGGCACCGCCGAGGAAATCGTGCTCAACCCGGCTGACGACTACGTGGCGGAATTCGTCGCCGGCATTTCCCGATTGCATCTGGTCAAGGCTCACTCGGTCATGACGTCTGTCCAGGCCTACAAGGCTGCACAGCCGACTTGCGATATTTCTCGGCTCATCCAAACCTCGCTTGACGCCGATATCGATGAGCTTATCAGCTTGACGATGAAGTCCAGGCGGGACGGGCTTGCCGTGGTCGATAACGGAACAGTGGTCGGGATCATCACGCCTCGTGATCTGCTGCGTGGCGTTCAAGGTATTCCCAACGAGTTGGCGCCCGTAGCTACGGCCAACGCGATGGAGGCGTCCGCATGAGCATGCCGGATTTTTCCAGTCAGTTCGATGCATCCATTGATACAGGACTGGAATGGCTTTCAGATAATGGCGAGTTCGTGTTCGATGCCGTCAATGCGGTGCTGAAGGGCATTTACGAAGGTGTGCTGTGGTGTGTCGCCTATCCACCGCACTACGTTGTAGCGATTGTCATGGCGTTGATTGGCTGGCGTCTGGCTGGCGTTCGCTTTGCAATTCTTGCAGGTTTGGCCCTGTTGTTTTGCGACGTCATCGGCTTGTGGCCAGAGACAGTCAGCACGCTTGCCCTGGTGCTCACAGCAACTGTCCTGGCACTGGTTGTCGCCATTCCGCTGGGGGTCATTGCCGGTCTGGCGCCGGCCTTTGATCGCGTGGTTGATCCTTGTCTGGATTTGATCCAGACGATGCCGCCCTACATCTACCTGCTACCGGCCATTGCACTGCTCGGCTACGGCCCTGCCACGGCGCTGTTGGCGACTTTTATCGTCGCGCTTCCCCCTGCGCTACGACTGACCTCCCTGGGTATTCGCATGACACCCAAGGAGTTCATCGAGTTGGGAGAGGCCAGCGGTGTGACTGGAATCCAGATGTTTTTCAAGATCCGCTTACCGTTCGCCTTGCCCAGCATCATGGCCGGTGTCAACCAAAGCTTGATGATGGCGTTCGGTATGGTCGTCATCGCCGGTATTGTGGGTTCGGGCGGTTTGGGCGAGGCGATTTACGGTTCCATCCGTACGTTGGATATCGCCAAGTCGATCAACGCGGCCATCGCTATCGTTATCCTGACCATGATCCTGGATCGTCTGGCGCAGAGTGCTGCACAGGCGCGGGTGAGGGCTTCCCAATGACAACGCACATTCAATTTTCTCCAGGCGATTACCTGGCTCCCGCCGTTGACTGGCTGAACACTAATTTACATGGATTGTTCAAAGGGATCAGTCAGGTCATTGAGGCGGTACTCGGCGCAGTGGAGGGGGCGCTGCTTGCTCCCCATCCGTACTTCTTCATCGGTATTGTCGTCGTTGCGGCGTTCTTTTTTGCCAATAAACGAGTTGCTGTTTTCGCTGTGCTGATGTTGGCTTTCTGTTTGTTCGCGGGCCTTTGGGTCGCGTCCATCCAGACGATTGCGCTGGTCAGCGTGTCGGTCCTGATCTCTGTCGCCATCGCTTTCCCGCTGGGGGTTCTGGCCGCCCGGGTGAAGCGTGTAGATGAAGCGTTGCTGCCGATTCTGAACATCATGCAAACGGTGCCGCCCTGGGTATACCTGATCCCCGCCGTGATGCTGTTCAGCTTGGGACGGGTGCCCGCGATCATCGCAACGATTGTTTACGGCATCCCGCCGATGCTCAGATTGACGACCCTGGCCTTCAAGCAGCTGCCCAAGGATCTCCTTGAGTTGGGCCAGGCGTCCGGTGCTTCACCTAAAGACATTCTGTTCAAAATTGAACTGCCGACTGCCGCTCCCACGCTGTTGGTAGGCCTGAACCAATGTATCCTCATGTCGTTGGCGATGGTGGTGCTGGCAGGTTTGGTGGGGGCGGGCGGTCTGGGGGCTGAAGTGACTCGTGGCCTCTCGAGGATGGAGATGGGATTGGGCCTTCGAGCAGGCCTGGCCATTGTCGCTATTGCGCTGCTGTTGGATCGACTGTCACGGGGCGCGTTGCAGCGTCACTCGCCCAGTAAACTCCTTTGAAGGGGGCGGCTGAACGTCGGCGACGTTCGTCAGTGTAAACAAGCGAGGCTTAAAGTGATCGAACGACGAGACTTCAGCGGGTGTATGAAAGGTAAAAACCTGCGCTATGTGGAAGAGACCCGGAGTGAGTCGACGGCCCATGCCCGGGCAGGATTTTTACTGCTCGAGCACTTCTCGTTGCCTGCATTTACGCAAGCGCTCGATACGATTGTCACTGCCAACCTTTTGCGTCCGGCGTTGTTCTCTTCACGAACCTTCGGGGTGCAGGATGGAGAGGTTACCAGCGACCTTGGCCTGGTCATTCGACCGGATGCGCGTTTGGACGTGGCAGCACTCAAAGACCTTGATTTGCTGGTCATATGCGGCGGCTATCGCACCGAACTCAAAGTCAATCACGAGCTGATCAGCATCCTTAAAACGGCATCGGAACTGGGTATCACCCTGGCCGGGCTGTGGAATGGGGCGTGGTTTTTGGGCGTGTCAGGTTTGCTTGAGGGATATCGTTGTGCGATTCATCCCGAACACCGACCCGCGCTCGCAGAAATTTCAAAAGTCACGCATGTCACCAGTGAAGCATTTGTCATGGATCGAGACCGGCTCACGGCTTCGAGTCCGGCGGGTGCCTATCATATGGCTCTCGAGTGGATCAAAGGGCTGCACGGCAAGGCACTTGTCGAGGGCATCGAAGACATTCTGTCTTTCGAAGAGTCGCGGTATCGGCGTATCAAACCGACACAGAACATCTCGTTGAGTGCCCCCCTCAAAGAGGTGGTCAAACTGATGGATGCCAACCTGGAAGAACCGTTGCAAATGGACCAACTTGCGGTCTATGCCGGTCGTTCCCGTCGACAAATAGAGCGCTTGTTCAAAGAGCAACTGGGTACCACGCCGCAACGGTATTACCTGGAATTGCGCATTACCGAAGCACGGCGATTACTTCAGCACACAGAGCTGTCTCAGGTTGACGTGCTGGTCGCGTGCGGCTTTGTTTCACCGAGCCATTTCAGTAAATGCTACAGCTCGTACTTCGGTTACCGGCCTTCGAGAGAAACGCGGTTGGTGAAGTAAAAACCGGGCTGTCGCAAAAAGTTAAGGGAGGAGGGCATGACCGAGTTGCGATTGAAGTGCGACCAAACAAAAAATGCTGCGCCCACCGTTACCGCTGGTGCTGGCGTCGCAAGGCCTCAACTCGGGATTTTTTTATGCCTGCTTTCAATGCTTATCTTTGCGAGCCAGGACGGACTAACCAAGGTGCTTGTCAAAGACTTCCCGGTTGCCCAACTGGTCATGGTGCGCTATTGGGTGTTTGTCGTTTTTGCCCTCGGATATGCCGCCTGCCAAGGTAGGGGCAAAGAGTCTTTTCGCAGTAAGCACCCTTGGCTCCAAATCATTCGAGCGCTGTTAGCCGTGGGTGAAACCATACTGTTTGCAGTGGGGCTACGATATTTGGGCCTGGCCGAAATGCATGCGCTCTATGCCGTATTTCCGCTGATGGCACTGGCATTGGCGGGGGCCATGCTTGGGGAGTTCATAGGTCTGCGGCGCTGGATTGCCGCCGCCATAGGGTTCACCGGGACACTGATCATCCTTCGACCAGGCGCGGGCGTTTTTGAACTCGCGGCGCTGATTCCCCTGCTGGCTGCTTTAGCATTCGCGGTGTTCAACGTACTGACGCGCCGGATTAGCCAGCACGACGCCTTTGCTACGAACATGCTCTTTATGGCAAGTGTGGGTGCCCTGACAGTCACATTTGCGGGGCTACCCGCATGGGTTTCTCCGACTCCGGTCCAGGGCCTCTTGATGGGGATCCTGTCATTGACGGGCGTAGTCGCTCAGATTCTGTTCATTCAAGCACTGAAATACGCAACCGCTTCTACCCTGCAACCTTTCAACTATGCGCTTCTGGTGTTCGCCACTTTGATTGGTGTGATCGTCTTTGCCGAGCACCCCGACACATGGGTAGTTGTCGGAGCAGCGTTGGTTATTATCGGTGGGCTGTATGCGATTAAAGCCAAGGCGTGAACACTCCAGAGGAAGAGAATGCAGCGAAGTATGTCCCGGTTGGCAGGGCAGGTCGCCCAGGGGAACTGGCTGCTGCCGTTACGCTCCTGGCGTCACCGGAGTCCGGTTACATTACCGGTGAATTGCTGGTGGTCGATGGTGGCAATTGCCTGATAGAGAACAAAGCGCCCAAGCAATCAATACGTGCCCGTCACGAAATTTTGCAGCGGAGGAGAGTAAGTGACTCCCTCCGTTGCAAGTCAGGTTGTCAGGCTGATTCGATCAAAACGGCAGTGGCAGTTTCGCTGTGCGCCCCCCATCCACCACGAGCACCTGTCCGGTAATGAAGGCCGATGACTGCGAAGCGAGGAAAACGACTGTCCCGCCAACATCCGCCGGCAATCCGGTACGTCCGACCGGGTGAAGACGCTGGAGTGCCTGGCGCGCCGCATGCGGATCAGCTTGAGCGGCGAGATATGCATCACTCAACTCGGAGTTTATCCACCCTGGAGCAATGGCATTGCAGCGAATGCCGTCCCGTCCGAGATCGACTGCCAAGGCTCGGGTCAGCCCATGGATGCCAGCCTTGGAGGCACAGTACGCGGCATGTTCAGGGTTGGCGCCTATCCCTTCGATCGACCCGATGTTGATGATGCTGCCACCGCCTCGCTGACGCATCTGAGGCACCAACGCCTTGCACAAGAACGCTGGTGCCCGCAGATTGACAGCCATCATGCGATCCCAGTCCTGCTCGGTCATCTCATCAATCGATTTCTCGAACATGAACCCCGCATTATTCACCAGGACATCGACTCCGCCGAGCTGCTCCCGGGCTATTTGCGCGATCAAACCTGGAGACTCCACCGAAGCGAGATCTGCCTCGACGAAATAGACCTGAGGGTGACTTTGCAAGTCGACGTCCAGTGCCTGACGCTGAGCGATCAACACAGTAGCTCCCGCCTCAAGCAATTGTTCGGTGATGCCTCGGCCAATCCCTCTGCCGCCCCCGGTCACCACTACATTTTTACCGTTGAGCATCGCTACCTCTCCTTAGCCGGACACCGGCTTGGCGCCTGTGACTTCTACCGTTTCACCGGCGATGTACCTGGCCTCGTCGGACGCCAGAAATGCGATGACATCCGCAATGTCTTCGGGCTCGGCGATACGGCCTAGTGGGACGCTCTTGTTTAGCTCTTGCACGGCTTTGTCCGGATCCAGGCCGCGACGTTCAAAGCCGCTGCGTATCATCGGGGTATTGATTTCGTGCGGGCACACGGCGTTGACACGGATGCCCAAAGGGGCGCAATCGCGGCCCAGATTTTTGGTTAAAGCCGCAACGGCCCCTTTGCTTGTGCAATACGCCACGTGGGCGGGGCCTGGATAAATTCCCCAGACAGATGATGTGTTGACGATTGCGGCGCCCGGGCGATTTTTCATGTGCGGTATCGCGGCACGGCAGATGAAGAACACCGCATTCAGGTTTACGCCCATGGCGTCGAACCACATGTCGTCAGTGGTTTCCTCTATCGTGCCACGGGGAATGATGCCCGCATTGTTCAATACGATATCGATCCCCGAAAAAACATCGACGGCCGTTTGGACAATCGCTTCGCAATATTCTTTTCGGCGTAAATCGCCTGCCACATAGAGTACTTCCGCGCCCAGGTCACGAACTTTGGCTAAGATTGATTTGCAACCGGCTTCGTCAAGATCAGATAAAACAAGCTTTGCGCCTTCTCGGGCGAACAATAATGCTAACGCCTGTCCGACACCTCCGGCAGCGCCCGTAATGACCACCACTTTATTATTGAATTTCATAGGACAACCTACCTGGTAAGTTTTTGGCGGAGTCATTATTTAATTTCAATGGATCGCAGCGTCCAGCAACTTTTTTACAGGGCCAAAGATAACGTGGCGTTATCCTGAAATTTCTGACTCGATAGTTTTTCTGGTGTCGGCGAAGTCTTGATAAAAGTGTCCGCACTTTTTCAAAAAATTAATTGATTCGGGTCATTGATGGCGTGCTCTATTGATTTGGCGATTGATCGTCTCGAAAATGTACGCCCCTGTACATGCCGTGTACGCCAAAGATCCTGGGGTGTACAGTGTCGAAGAATTTTCAAATAAAGGTGCACCCGAATGTCACAGACAGGAAGGGCGAAAACCAAAGCGCAGGACGCCGGCTGGCGAGGCTCCGTCGATGGTTGGCTGGACGCCGCCTATGATGCCCTGAAGGAGTCGGGTGTTGATGCTGTGCGGGTGATGCCGCTGGCCAAACGCTTGAATTTGTCCCGTACCAGCTTTTACTGGTTCTATGAAGATCGCGAACAGCTGCTCGCGGCACTCCTGGCTCGATGGCGGGACAAGAACACCGGCGGTATGGTCAGCCAATGCGAGAGTTACGCAGAAAGTATTTCCGAAGCGATTCTCAACGTCTTCGAATGCTGGGTGAACCCTGAACTGTTCGACTCGCAGTTCGAATTTGCCGTGCGCAGTTGGGCGCTGCAATCGGACGAGGTCACTGCTGAAATCGCTTTGGCCGATGAGGCTCGGATGAATGCCCTGGCCGCGATGTTCCGACGGTTTGGCTACGACGGCGAGGGTGCCGACGTTCGGGCCAGGACGATCTACCTCACGCAGATTGGCTACATCTCCATGAAAACCAGTGAAGATATCGTCGTTAGATTTCGACGGATTCCTCAGTACGTGAGTGTGTTCACCGGCAAAGTACCTAAGCGGCGAGAGCTGGACCGCTTTTATGGAAAGTTCGGCTACGCGGAAAAAGAGCCCGGCGTTTTCGTTCCCTTGGTCGATACATTCGAGGAGTCGACTGCCGATGGAGAATAGAACTCTGGGCATCATCGGAGGTACCGGCTGGCTCGGGCGCGCAATCGCCCAGGCGCTGCTCGATAGCGGGGTCATCGGGCCTGACCGCTTATTGATCTCGAACCGCTCCGGCGTCAGTCCCTTCGAGCCAGGCGTGAGACTGCTGGCTGACAACCAGCAGTTGGTGGACCTCAGCGATATTGTCGTGCTGTCCATCCGACCGGAGCAGTTTCGTGAACTGCAGATCAACGCCCGCGGCAAGCGGGTGATTTCCCTGATGGCCGGAGTTCCGGCGGCATCCATCAGCGCGGCCACCGGTGCGGATGCAGTGGTGCGGGCCATGCCGAATGCGGCCGTGGAAATCAGGCAGTCGTTTACGCCCTGGTACTGTGCCGGAAACCTTGTTGAATGCGACCGCCAGTGGGTGCAACGACTGTTCGAGTGCGTAGGTTCAGCGGACGAAGTGCCTGATGAGGACTGTATTGATTACCTCAGCGCCTTGTCCGGGACTGGGCCGGCCTTTCCGGCAATGTTGCAAATGGCACTGACTAATCAGGCGGTGGCAGCGGGAATTCCCCTTGCCATCGCACAGCGCGCTGCACAAGGCGTGGTGGTGGGGGGCGGCCAGATGCTTGCCAGCCGCGATCCGCGGCAAATGATTGAGTCGTTGATGGCTTACCGTGGCGTGACGGCAGCAGCGCTGCAGTCGATGGCCGATCAGGGCATCGACTGCATTGTGGGGCGGGCAGTCAATGCAGGCGCTGAGGTTGCGCGGCGGGGAATGTAGCAGGGCAGGGGATAACAGTGAAGGGCCGTGAAGGGCCTTCACTGCCGAAGGCGTCATGGGAAGCTCCGTGCGTCCCTTGACCGCACCAGACGTGCCAGGGGTTCAGATTTCTTTCACCAGGCGCAAAGCGTCGTAGATGGCCGCGTGAGTGTTGCGAGCAGACACGGCGTCGCCGATCCGGAACAGTTGGAAGCGTCCTTCGGGATGGGTGACGATGTTCTGTGCCGTGCCAGCGATCAGGTCATGCTGCTCTACCGCGCCGCCATTGGTGGAGAGAGGACGCAGCTCGAAGTACAAGTCATCCAGCGGAAGGGTGCCGTGGTTGACGACCACCTGATCGACCACGCGCTGCTTGTGAACCTGTCCGTAATCGCTGCCAAAGGTTGCAACGAGCCCGCCATCACGTTTTTCCACTGTATCGACCCGGTAGGTCACGGTGAAGGTGACGTCCAGATCCTGCAGGCTGCGCATGTAGGGCACCAGGTTCATGGCCATGACTTCAGGTGCAAACGAGCGGTCAGGGGTGACGATTTCGACTCTCGCACCGCTTTGCGCGATGACCTCGGCAGCCTGCAGGGCAGCATGATCCCCCGCATCGTCGAAGATCAGTACGTTGCGACCGGGCTTGATGTCGCCAGAAATGATGTCCCAGGTTGAAACCACGAGTTCGTTGCCTTTGCTGAGCACCTCGGTATCCGGCAGGCCGCCGGTCGCGACGATAACCACGTCTGGCTCGAAGGCTTGCACAGTGTCGGCTTCGGCCCAGGTATTGAAGTGAAACTTCACCCCCAGCCGTTCGCATTGTGCCATCCGCCAATCAATGATGCTGATCATCTCGCGACGACGCTCGCTCAGCGCAGTCAAACGAATTTGCCCACCAGGTTGATCAGCCGCTTCAAGCACCGTCACGTCATGGCCGCGCTCACCGGCGACCCGCGCCGCTTCCAGCCCGGCAGGGCCGGTTCCGACCACCAACACCTTGCGCTTGACCGCGGCTTTGGGAATGTCATGAGGCATGGTGGTTTCCCGCCCCGTCGCGGCGTTGTGGATGCAGTAGGCCGCGCCGCCCTGATAGATGCGATCCAGGCAATAGTTGGCGCCCACGCAAGGGCGAATGTCTTCTTCGCGCTTCTCGATGATTTTGCGCACGATGTGCGGATCGGTCATATGCGCGCGGGTCATGCCCACCATGTCCACTTTGCCCGAGGCGATCGCGTAGCGCGCGGTGGCCACGTCGGGAATCTTCGCCGCGTGGAAGGTCGGAAAGCCCGTAGACGAGCGGATCTCGCCAGCGAAGTCGAGATGGGGCGAGTTGCGCATACCCTGAATCGGGATGACATCGGTCAGCCCTGCATCCGTATCGATGTGACCGCGTACGACGTTCAGGAAGTCGACCAGTCCGCTGTCCTTGAGCATGTGAGAAACCTGCATGCCCTCGCTGGCAGTGAAGCCGCCGGGCAGTTCTTCATCACCGGTGTAGCGAACTCCCAGCAGAAAATCTTCGCCTACCCGCTGGCGGATGCCACGCAGGATGTCGAAGGTAAAGCGCATGCGGTTTTCCAGCGACCCGCCGTAAGGGCCGTCGAGGTCATTGGTCAACGGCGACCAGAACTGATCCATCAAATGCCCGTAAGCCTGAAGCTCCAGGCCATCGAGACCTGCCGCCTTCATGCGCTCCGCGGCGTCTACATAGTCCTTGATGATCCGCTCGATGTCCCACTCCTCCATTTTCTTCGGGAAGGAGCGATGCGACGCCTCGCGGCGGTGTGACGGCGACACCACCGGCAACCAATCGGCCTTGTCCCAGCGGGTGCGACGGCCCAGGTGAGTCAACTGGATCATCACTGCCGCGCCATGTTCGTGGCATTCATCGGTCAGGTCCTTCAACCATCCGACTACTTCGTCCTTGTAGGCAAGCACATTGTTGAACACCGGCGGGCTGTCTCGGGATACGGCAGCGGAACCGGCGGTCATGGTCAGGGCGACACCGGCTTTGGCGCGCTCCACGTGGTAGGCGCGATAGAGATCCTTGGGCATACCGTCCACAGGGTAGGCCGGTTCATGGGAGGTGGTCATGATCCGGTTTCTGAGGGTCAGGTTTTTGATTTTATAGGGTTGCAGCAAGGGATCGCTGGACATCGTGGTGCGCTCCAAAGTGGGCCTCATCAGGCTCGACGACTTAAAATTAGGATAAATGTACACCTGTGTCAACGATTGGTGACACAGGTGTACATTTTGCTTGCGTGCCAAAAAAACCAGGATTAACATCCGCCCAAACAAGGACGAATGTCGCTCGTCCGCGTCTGTCATCCATTTAGAAAGGAGAGAAGCGTGACTGAGTTATTTGATATTCGTTTGGCCAGCAAACAAACTGCCTTCACTGAAATCCCGGTCATTGATATTTCGCCACTCATAAACGGCGAAAATCCGCTGCGGGTGGCAAGCCAGATAGGTGAAGCGTGCGAAAAGGTGGGGTTTTTTTATATAAAAAACCATGGTGTTTCGCAGCAACTGATAGACGAGATGTACAGGCTCACCAAACTTTTTTTCAAGCTTCCAGCCGACGAGAAGAACTCACTTAATATCGTGAACTCTGGGCTTACGCTACGTGGTTACATCCCGATGTATGCGGAAAACGTAGATCCAGCCAATACGCGCGATTTCAAAGAGTGCTTTGATTACGGCGCCCATTACGATGAAGTTTCTCCGTTTTTTGGCCCTAATCAAATGCCGGCCGGGCTGCCGCAATTCGACACGGTTGCCGAGGCTTATCATTCAGCTGTATTGGCGCTTGCGAGAACGCTCATCGGCGGCATCGCGCTGAGTCTGGATTTGCCGCAAAATTATTTTGAACAACGCCAACGCAAGCCCATCACTATTCAGCGCGTTTTGCGTTATCCGCCTCAGATAGGAAAGGTCTCCCTGGAAGAGATCGGTATTGGTGCTCACACGGATTACGGCTTCCTGACAGTCCTGTCTCAAGACACAGTTGGCGGTTTACAAGTCAAGAACCGTGCAGGGGAGTGGGTTACTGCCCCACCCGTTGAAGGCACTTTTATCGTCAACATTGGTGATCTGGTTCAAACCCTCACCAACGATCGCTACACCTCGACAATGCATCGCGTCATAAATACTAGCGGTCTAGAGCGCTATTCAATTCCTTTCTTTATTGATTTGGATTTTGATGCAATTGTTGAGCCTGTGCCAACCTGTGTGAGTGAAGCGCTACCCGCGAAGTATGAAGCGTACACTTGTGGTAAACACAAATTTAAGCGTTTCGTTGATAGCTATGCGCACCTGAAAGTCGAATAGGGAGTTTTCTATGTGCATCCTGTATATGGCCGACCCCGCCGATGCGCAGAAATGGCGAGATTGCCTGGCAACGCTCGCCCCACAACTAGAGTTCCGCCAATGGCCTGATATCGGTAGCCCGGCAGGGGTGCACTACATCCTGGCTTGGGAGCCTCTAACCAACCTGGTGGAACAGTTTGGTAATCTTCGGCTTCTCTACGCTGCAGGGGCTGGAGTTGATCAGTTCGATCTGGCTCGTTTGCCTGCTAACGTGTCGCTGATACGGCTGGTAGATAGCTCGATGGCTGACATCATGGCCGAATATGTTCTGTTTGGTGTTCTTGCCTTGCATCGAGAAATCCTCGCTTACCAAGAGGACCAGCGAAGTGGTCGCTGGCAACCTCGACCAATCGTGCATGCTTCACAGCGGCGTGTTGGTGTCATGGGGGTTGGCAATCTCGGACGTGCCGCGCTTGATCGCCTTCAGCCATTGGGATTTCAGCTCAGTGGCTGGAATCGTTCTTTGAAGGAGGTGCCAGGTGGTCACTGTTACGTCGGCCCGGACGAACTGGAGGCGTTTTTAGGGCAGTGCGACATCCTTGTGAACATGTTGCCACTGACTCCCGAAACAGACGGGATACTCAATGCTGCGAGGCTCGATTGCCTGCCTCATGGAGCTGGACTGATTAACGTGGGGCGTGGCGCCCACGTTATAGAAACGGCTTTGCTTTCAGCGTTGGATGAAGGCCGTATGGGAGGAGCCATACTGGATGTCCTGGTACAAGAACCTCCTTCTCAAGACAACCCACTTTGGAAACACCCTCGAGTGCTCCTGACCCCTCATGTTGCAAGCGATGTGCAGATTGAGGGGGGTGTGGCAGTGATAGTTGAGAATCTCCGAAGAGAGCGTGAGGGAATGCCTCTGTTGAATGTGGTTGATCGGTCTAAAGGCTATTAGTGAGGGAGGGGAAGAGTGGAAGCTCCAGTCGAATACCATCGATACTGACCTATAACTTAGCTAAACTAAACAACCATTTAGTTTAGTTATAATTTCTGGTTATTAATGAAGGAGGGGAGTTGACCAGATGATCCAGAGGCAGCTCACCCTTATTCGCTATCTTCCAAATATGTGCTGTATCTTTCAAACATACGTGTATTCGGTAACAAGCCCCGTAAATAAAGGGCTACAGCCATCTGCGGTGGCCACTCAAAGGAGTATGCAATGGCTCATTTTCCAAGCTGGATGCTTTAATGCGCTCACAATTACCTGAAAGCCGCTGAGATTCTGGATGTGCAGAACCTACCGCACGTTGCCCAGGTCGATGCGGCGATTGACATGGAAACCCTGCTCAAGAGCTTTATTTCCGTGCCTGACCAGCATCAAGGCACATCCGGCGAGATCTACAAACTCGACGTCTAGCGTTGGCCGCGGCATAAGCACGATCTATTGACGTTGTTCCATGCGATGCCCGAACCGATTCGTAGCGGCTTGGCCCTGGACAGCCAGGAAGATTCCTTCGAGAGATACCGCGACGTGTTCACCAACAGCCGGTATCCGTATGAGTCGAGCAGCTGGAAATTTTCCGATCCGGTACTGATGAGGAGCTGCGGTGGACTCTGGCCAATATGGTTGGCGATTCAAGGTGCAAGGTTCTCACGATCCGTTCGGTCCTGGATTACCTGATTGAGGTGCAGGCACGAACTGCAGCAGAGTGATCGAGGCCTGAGCCTGGCTTCAAATCTGACCACCATGCGCTCCCAGCTCCGCGTATGATGTTGCGCATAATGTATATTATGTTAAATGCAATATCATTTGTCGCTCATTGTTCGACAATCAACCATCCGGGGCTTGACGGCGAATTGGCTTTTGGTGTTTCCTGAAACCGGTTTCAGTGCTATCTCACGAAGCACCCGACCTTATAAATCCAATAAGAAGGTTTCAGACCGTGAACGATTTCTCCGCCGCCCAGCGCAGCCGCGTGACCATGCTCGACGTGGCCGAACACGCCAAGGTCTCCAAGGCCAGCGTTTCGCGGTTCATTGGCGATGATCGCGCCCTGCTCTCCGATGCCATTGCCCAGCGCATCGAACAGGCAATTGCCGAACTCGGCTATCGCCCGAACCAGATGGCCCGTGGCCTGAAACGCGGGCGCACCCGCCTGATCGGCATGCTGGTGGCCGATATCCGCAACCCTTATTCAATTGCCGTGATGCACGGGGTGGAAACCGCCTGCCGTCAGCACGGCTATAGCCTGGTGGTGTGCAACACCGACCGCGACGACGAGCAAGAACGCCAGCACCTGGCCCTGCTGCGCTCGTACAACATCGAAGGCTTGATCGTGAACACCCTCGGTCATCATCGTGACGAGTTGCACGAACTGCACCGGGAAATGCCCCTGGTACTGGTGGATCGCAAGGTGGAGCACCTTGAAAGCGATATGGTCGGGCTGAACAACCCGCAGGCCATCGACATGGCCCTTAACCACCTTGAAGAACGCGGTTATTGCGATGTATTGCTGGTGACTGAGCCGCTTGATGGCACCAGTTCGCGAATTGAGCGGGTCAGCAGCTTCAAGGCACAAATCGAGCAACGCCCGGCGCTTCGCGGCACGCACATCGAAACAGGCAGCGAACTGACCGCACAATTGAAATCCTTCCTCGACACGCCTGGGCCCGGCCCGAAGGCACTGTTTTGCGCGAACGGGATTGCCGCGCTCGCCAGCACCCATGCGTTGCGTGAACTCAAGTGCAACCTGTTCGATGACGTGGGCTTGATTGCCCTCGATGACCTGGATTGGTACCCGCTGGTGGGCAGCGGCATTACCGCCCTCGCGCAGCCGACCACCGAGATGGGCGCCAGTGCTTTTGAGTGCCTGCTCAAGCGGCTGCGCGGGGATGACGGGGCGGTGCGGACGCTGGATTTTTCGGCGCGGCTGATTGTGCGGGGGTCGACCCGTGGGAATTTGCGTTGAATGTTAAGGCCTGCTCGCGAAGAGGCCCCAAGTAGCACTAAAAATTTTTTTGAACAAAAATGAAACCGGTTTCAGAGGTAGAAAAACAATGAATAGACCAGCCGTTTCCATCAGCCTTTCCAGCTACGGCGCCGACCTTGTGCGTCAACGCGGCCAGGGCAGCTTCATCGAGATTCTCGCCGCCGCCGGCGCCACGCGCATTGAGTGGCGCGAAGAGTTACTGACCATCGAAGACCCCGCTCAACTGGCCGATGCCACACAAGCAGAAGGCCTGCAGAGCGTGTATTCGTCGCCCATGGAGCTATGGCTGGCCGGGCAATCCAAACCCAACGCCGAACTGATCACGGCCCTGCAACGCGCCCAGGCATTCGGCGCCAAATGGTTGAAGGTGTCGCTGGGCTATTTCACCGACAACAGCGATCTGCAAACCCTCGCCCGTGTGCTGGGTGAAAGCGCCGTACAGTTGCTGGTGGAAAACGACCAGACCCTGCACGGCGGCCGCATTGAACCCTTCCAGCGTTTTTTCGCGGACGTCGAGCAGCACAACTTGCCGATAAAGATGACCTTCGATATCGGCAATTGGCACTGGCAGGACCAGTCCGCCGCCAGCGCCGCGCGCTTGCTCGGGCGTCACGTCGGTTACGTGCACTGCAAAGCGGTGACCCGCCGCGCCGACGGCAAGCTGGTGGCCATCCCACCCGCTGCCAGCGATTTTCAACAGTGGGAACACCTGCTGCGGCACATGGCCCAAGGCGTTATGCGGGCCGCGGAATATCCGCTGCAAGGCGATGACCTGGTGCAACTGACCACCGAGCACGTCGCTGCCCTCGCCCACCTCGGCCAGTCCCAGCTGGAGAGTGCTCATGTCTGAGATCGATATTCTGTCCTTCGGCGAGACCATGGCGATGTTCGTCGCCGAACAGGCTGGCGATCTGGCCAGCGTCGGCGCTTTCCACAAACGCATTGCCGGGGCTGACAGCAACGTCGCCATTGGCCTTTCCCGACTGGGCTTCAACGTGGCATGGCTGAGCCGTGTCGGTGCCGATTCGTTGGGCCGGTTTGTGGTCGACACCCTGGAAAAACAAGGCCTGGATTGCCGCCACGTCGACATCGACACCGCCCACCCGACCGGTTTTCAACTCAAGTCCCGCACCGACGACGGCAGCGATCCGGTGGTCGAGTACTTCCGCCGTGGTTCGGCGGCCAGTCACCTGTCGCCGCACTCGATCGTGCCCGAATTGCTCAAGGCCCGACACCTGCACGCCACCGGCATTCCCCCGGCGCTGTCGGAGTCGGCGCGGCAGATGTCGTTCGAGTTGATGACCCGCATGCGCGAGGCCGGGCGCAGTGTGTCCTTCGACCCGAACCTGCGCCCGAGCCTGTGGGCCAGCGAACGACAAATGATCACCGAGATCAACCGCCTCGCCGCCCTCGCCCATTGGGTCCTGCCGGGGTTGAGCGAAGGTCGCTTGCTGAGCGGTTTCGAAGACCCGGCCGACATCGCCGCCTTCTACCTCGACCAGGGCGCCGAAGCCGTGGCGATCAAGCTTGGCCCACACGGGGCTTACTACCGCACACATCTTGATCAAGGTTTCGTGGCTGGCGTACCGGTGCAAACAGTGGTCGATACGGTGGGTGCCGGCGATGGTTTTGCCGTCGGCATGATCAGCGCGCTGTTGGAAAACCAAAGCGTTGTCGAGGCCGTGAAACGCGCCAACTGGATTGGCAGCCGTGCGGTGCAGAGTCGGGGGGATATGGAGGGGTTGCCGACCCGCGCCGAAATGGCCAGCGAATTTGAGGCCGCCATCGCGAGCAAGCTCGCTCCCACAGGGGATATGTGTCGAACCTAGATCCCTTGTGGGAGCGAGCTTGCTCGCGATGAGGCCAGTAAAGGCACCGAAGATTTAAACCGTTACCTGCTGCGACAAAAACAACAAGCTCAGGAGCACCACCATGAAAACCGCAACGCTCGCCACCCGCCGCTGGTGGTACATCATGCCCATCGTGTTCATCACCTATAGCCTGGCGTATCTGGATCGCGCCAACTATGGATTCGCCGCCGCGTCCGGCATGGCGGCGGACCTGATGATCACACCAGGGCTGTCGTCGATGCTCGGCGCGCTGTTCTTCCTCGGCTACTTTTTCTTCCAGGTACCCGGCGCGATCTACGCGCAGAAACACAGTGTGAAGAAGCTGATTTTCGTCAGTCTGATCCTCTGGGGCAGCCTGGCGACGTTGACCGGGATTGTCTCCAATGCCTACTGGCTGATCGTCATTCGCTTCATGCTTGGCGTGGTCGAAGCGGCAGTGATGCCGGCAATGCTGATCTACCTGTGCCACTGGTTCACCCGCGCCGAACGCTCGCGGGCCAACACCTTTCTGATCCTCGGCAACCCGGTGACCATGCTGTGGATGTCGGTGGTCTCGGGCTATCTGGTGCAGCATTACAGCTGGCGCTGGATGTTCATCGTCGAAGGTTTGCCAGCGGTGTTGTGGGCATTCATCTGGTGGCGTCTGGCCGATGATCGTCCATCACAAGCCAAGTGGCTCAACGATCAGGAAAAACAGGACCTGGAAAGCGCACTGGCCGCCGAACAGGTCGGCATCAAGGCCGTGAAGAACTACGCCGAAGCGTTCCGCTCACCCAAAGTGATCATCCTGGCCCTGCAGTTTTTCTGCTGGAGCATTGGCGTGTACGGTTTCGTGTTGTGGCTGCCGTCGATCCTCAAGGCCGGCGCGCAGATGGACATGGTCCAGGCCGGCTGGCTGTCGGCGCTGCCGTACCTCGCGGCCGTGATTGGCATGCTGCTGGTGTCCTGGGGTTCGGACAAGCTGCAAAAACGTAAACGTTTCGTCTGGCCGCCGCTGCTGATTGCTTCGATTGCCTTCTACGGCTCGTACGCATTGGGCGCTGAACATTTCTGGTGGTCCTACACCTTGCTGGTAATTGCCGGGGCCTGCATGTACGCGCCTTACGGGCCGTTCTTCGCAATCATTCCGGAAATCCTCCCGGCCAACGTGGCGGGTGGTGCCATGGCGTTGATCAACAGCATGGGCGCGCTGGGTTCGTTCGGCGGTTCTTATCTGGTCGGTTACCTGAACAGCTCCACCGGTTCGCCCGGCGCGTCGTACTTGTTGATGAGCGGTGCGCTGATGCTTTCGGTGGTGCTGACGATGTTCCTAAAACCCGGCGCCAGTGACCGCGAGCGGCCCACAGTAGCGCGCACCGCCACTGCACACTCTTGAATCGATGTTGAGATAACCACCATGAAAAAGCAGGTCGTTCTATACAAGAAACTCTCGTCGCCGCTAATGGCTCGCTTGCAAGAGCAGACCGAGGTAACAGTGATCGACAGCCTCGACGCCGAGGGCCTGGCGAGACTGCGTGATGCCCTGCCCCGTGCCCATGGCTTGCTCGGTGCAAGCCTGAAGCTGGATGCCGGACTGCTCGACCTGGCACCGAACCTTGAAGCCGTCGCCAGCGTGTCGGTGGGGGTCGACAACTATGACATCGATTACCTGACCGAGCGGCGCATCCTGCTGACCAATACGCCGGATGTGCTGACCGAAACCACCGCCGACACCGGTTTCGCGCTGATCCTGGCAACGGCCCGGCGGGTGGTGGAACTGGCGAACCTGGTGCGCACAGGCGGTTGGCAGCGCAATATCGGCCCCGCACATTTCGGCATCGACGTGCACGGTAAAACCCTGGGCATCATCGGCATGGGCCGCATTGGCGAGGCACTGGCCCAGCGCGGGCATTTCGGCTTCGGCATGCCAGTGATCTACCACAGCCACTCGCCCAAACCAGCGGTCGAGCAGCGCTTCGATGCGCAATACCGCAGCTTGAACGACCTGTTGCAGCAGGCGGATTTCATTTGTCTGACCTTGCCGCTGACTGCGCAAACCGAGGGGCTGATCGGCACCGATGAGTTTGCTTTGATGCGCCCGGAAAGCATCTTCATCAACATTTCCCGGGGCAAGGTGGTGGACGAAACCGCGTTAATCGACGCATTGCGCCGAGGACAGATTCGCGCGGCCGGGCTGGATGTGTTCGAGCGTGAGCCGCTGAATCCGGATTCGCCGCTGTTGCAGTTGAGTAATGTGGTGGCGACACCGCACATCGGCTCGGCGACACATGAAACACGGGAGGCGATGGCCAGGTGCGCGCTGGATAATCTGCTGGCGGCGCTGGCGGGTGAGCGGCCGGCGAATCTGGTGAACACCGGGGCATGGAAGCGTTAGCCGTTCATCAAGCCACTGCTCCCGACAAGATTGAGGCAGCGGCTCAGCGATTGGTCGCTGCCGACGCCACGTATATCTCGCTGAACTTCGACAATCCTGAATTGAAACGGATCTTGCCGTGGACTTTATCCTTGGGGGCTAGCAGCACAATTGCCCCCACGATCACTTCGAAAATCCCGGCACCGACAATAACCAGGCCGGTTTCAAAGCGGGCATACAGCGCAGCACCGCAGGCACCGGCAATCAGAATCGACGCGCCCAGCGCCGCAAAACGCAGCCGTGCCAGCCCGGCGATTTCGCTTTGTCTGAACCGGGTTTGAATCAGCAGAATGAAGGAGATGTCGATCAGTGGCCCGCCGAGTGCCGCAAGACTTGCGCCGACCATCATCCCCGTGAGGACGTGTTCCGGTGGCAGGTACAGCACCGCCGCACCGATGATCGCGATGCCCAGGCCGTTAACCACGGAACCGAAGGTAAACCCGTGATACAAGCGACGGATCTGCAGATTGCCCACAACAAAAATGGAGATCAGGTTCCCTGCCCCGTAAGCCCCCATGATCAGGCCGTAGGCAGCAAACCCCTGTACCCCGAATCCCTGGATATCGTATTTGACGACTGCCAGCGCCATGCCGATCGATATCCCCACACTCCAGGCAACATTGCCCAGTCCCGCACACACATACACCGCCTGCATCTGGCTGCGTCCCGCAAGACTTCTCCAACCGGCGGTAAATCCGGCACGCCGGCTTGTTGCCTTGACAGGTTGGCGCGGCAACGCCTTGCCCAACTTCATGACCGCCCACGCGGAGATCAGGAAGGTGATGCTATTCAGGGTAAATAGATGCTCGATCGGGATCAGCAGCGTAATCGCCGCTGCCAGCATTGGCCCGATCACCCGGGCGACCCGGATGATCGCATCGAACAGCGCATTGACCGATTGCAGCTGGTCCGGCGCCGCGGCAATCCGCGGAAGACTGGCGCGCAGCGCCGGCTCGAACAACGAGTTGACGATCATCATGAGCATGAGCGGCACCGCCAGCATCCACAGACTCATGATGCCGAATCCCCAAGCAAGCACCGGAATCAAGGCAAGCCCGGCCCGCGCCAGGTCGGCGCCGATCATCGTGCGACGGTGGTCCCAGCGCTCAGCCCATATTCCGCCCAGCAAAGCACCTGCCAACGCGGCAGCACCGCGTAAAGCACTGAGCCAGCTTGCATCGGTTCCGGCGATCTGCACCGCCATCCAGGCGATGGCAATCGCGAAGAGTTCGTCACCAATCGAAGAAAGCGCCAACCCTCCCCACAGCAAGGCTACGGGCCGCTGAAGCAACGGCCTGAACAATTTCATATCATCAACTCCGCACAGTCACTCAACAGGTCTGAAAAAAGCCTGTCGTCTCGTTACCCGCGATCCTGAACACCCCACTCGCGAGCACTCCCCTCTCCTCCACCTCAATGCAGTCTCCGATGTGGGAAGGGCACGAACCCACTAGACTTCCGGTGGGTGAAGCACCACCTACATTTACAACCCGCATTGCCAGGCCAACGACGATGCCTTGCAGATGGCGCGCGCCTGCATTCCCCACATCGCCATCGTTCACTTATTGGACAACCTGAGAACGGAGTAACGGATGCTTTATTTTCAGCAAATGTTGGGCACCGCCGTGTTTGCCATTACCGGATTGTTAGCTATCCAAAAGGTAGGTGTCGATCTGTTCGGGGCCGTAGTGCTGGGCATCATCACTGCTATTGGTGGTGGCACCATTCGAGACCTACTGCTGGATCAACCGATTTTCTGGATTGCAGACTTCAACTACATCTGGGTCGCATTGGTTACCTCACTACTGGCATTTTTTCTCACCAATAGATTGCACAAACGCTATCAGCTATTGCTGTATCTCGATGGTTTTGCGGCCGCACTGTTCGGATTAGTCGCTACTGAGAAAGTGATGGCATTACAGCTTGGTGCACCTTTGGCAGTGATGATGGGCGTGCTGACCAGTATTGGAGGCGGCATAGCGCGTGATGTGCTAGCCGGCAGGGCCTCGTTGTTGATGTCACGTGAGATCTACGCCACGCCAGTCCTGCTGGGGTGCACCTTGTATGTCTTGCTGCGCGATACATTTCCGTCAATCCGGATCGCTGGTTGGATCGCTTTGATACTTACCTCTGGATTCAGGTTTCTCGCCATTTATAAAGGGCTCCAAATGCCAGCGATTTTCTCCACCAGGCAGAGGTAAGTCACGCGAGCTTGATGGCCCCGCCTTGGATATCGTCCCTCGCCATTCGCAAGTCATTGGCGTCTTGGTTGAGCCGATGAATCAAGTTCAGTAATCGTTGGCGCAACACCTCATCCTGGAGCTGCTCTGCAGCACGCATCACATCAAGCGCCGCTGCCTCATTGTTGGTGGCAACGGAATCGAGCAGTTTGCGCATGCTTCTTGATGGCCGATTCATCTCCAACCCTCCCTGGTTTCGGTGGTGCGAATCATATGGCCGGAATGTTTCGTTAGTGTTTCAGCTGTACGAACTGGTTTTGAATCATCGACCCTGGCTGGTTTGACACTAGCTGGAGTGACACCCCTGAGGGGACGATTACACTTGTAACAGCCCATCCGCGATGAAGCTAAGCGGCCCGTTCCAGGGCGTCCAGCAAGCCAACAAACTCCAGCGAAAGCTTATGTCGCGGGGCCAAATGGACGATGGGAACTGACATTTCGTGAGATTCGCGCATCTTGACGGAGCTGCTCAGATAGACCGGTAGCACTGGCAAGCCTTCGGCCAGCAACTCATTCACGAGAGATTGGTGTAGGCCGGTATACCCGGCGAACTGGTTGACCACCACCCCTTCCACTTTCAGTGATTCATTGTGATCAAGACGTAGTTCTTCTACCTGTGCGATAACACGGTACATCGCCTGGCGAGAAAAGCTGTCGCAATCGAATGGAATCAGCAATCGATCTGCAGCCACCAGCGCGCTGAATGTGTAGAAATTCAGCGACGGAGGCGTATCGATATAGATGCGCTCATAGTCCTCGGACAGCTCTACCAGCAACTTGCGCAGCTTGTTGATCTTGAACCTGCTCTCGAGTTTTGACTGGAGGTCTGACAGTTCAGAGCTAGCAGTCACCAGGTGAAGGTTGTCGTAAAGGGTCTCGGTGATGGCCACTCGATTCCTTCTGCCTTCAAAGCCACTGGACAGTGTTTGTTTGAAGAAGTCCGCTATGCCTGCGGGAATGTGCTCGTCGGTCAAGCCCGTGAGGTAGTGAGTCGAGTTTGCCTGGGGGTCGAGATCTACCAGCAGCGTTCGGTAACCTTCGGCAGCACTCACGGCGGCAAGGTTGCAGGCAATGCTGGATTTCCCAACGCCCCCTTTCTGATTGAATATGACACGACGCATAGGGCTTGCTCATCCATGAAAAAGGCCAAAGGCCGGCTGAAGTGTGTAAGAAGTCATGTCAATTCTATGACGGCAACATTACAGTTTTGCGACAGCGATTGGCCAAAGCTGCGCACTAGAGCATTTGACTGCCAACACAAGGTGGTAGCGATAGATTTACACGGATGAGCAATCCCCTGGGTTTGCCAATGTTAGCCGCTGCAGCAAACCTTCCACGTCAGCTAGCGCTGGAGCATGGGCTCCGGCATGGCGGCAAGATATGGATGCGCAAGCCGCTGAAAATTGCAGGCGCTCTCTCAAGTCCGCGATCCCCAACAACTCCGCAGCCAGCCAACCAGCCATACACGCGTCTCCTGCTCCAACCGTGTCCTCTACCTTCACGGCAATAGCCGGCTGATCGAGTTGGCTGTCCGGGGTGTGGAGAACCATCCCGTGTTCCCCTCGGGTAAAAAGGATCTGCGCCTGAGGATTAAGAGCGCGAAGTTCATCCATTGCCTGGTGTTCTGTCAGCCCTGGATAAACTTGCCGAAGGTCTTCGTCGGAAAGCTTGATCATGTCAGCAAGGGTGGTCATCGTAGGGAAGGTCTGCTCCCGATAATGGCTATCCATTAAATTGCGCCAGTTCGGATCATAGCTAATCCGTTTACCGGCTTCTTTGGCCTGCTGAGCAATTTTAACCAGCCTGTCTGCGAGTGGCTGTCGAGCCAAACTGATGCAGCTGAAATGACACAGCTCTGCATGGTTGATCCATCCATCGGGCATCAGATCCGGATCAAAAAACAGATCGGCATCTCCAGCAAAAAAATACCTTGGAGGACGGCTCGATGGAACGATGGCGACCAAAGGATCTCGGTCTACCCGTTGGATAAACCTCATATCCAATGCTGCCGCTTCCGACTGTGAAACTATCTCGTCACCCAGTGAATCCATGCTCACCGCCCCAGCAAAAGCGCTGCTGACACCCAAGCGACTTAGCGCTCGTGCAACGTTCCAGGGAGCACCACCCGGGTAGCCCTTCCACTGTCCAGGAGTGCCTTGGACAAGATCGGTCAGGGCTTCGCCAAACACTACTGCGCGAGGCAATACCATCGTCATTTCCTCAATTTTTTGTCGTAGGGAACTGCTGGCTGATCAGATTCGACCGGTAATCACTGACTCAATGCGTTTTGATGAAAGGCAGGGTTTGTTGAAGTTAGAGAAGTTCTCATGGCCAACCTCAAAGCAGATGTTGGCCTAACGCGCTTGAATATTAAAACCAGGTTTCCATTTGTATGCCGTATTGCCATACACCTCCGGCTTTGAAGTCCGTCATGCCAAAGGAGTCTGTGGTACTGAATCTGTCCAGATCCGAAGACCAGTTCATGAAGCTTGCGAACACTCGCAATTCGGGACGTGTAAGAAGATCTCCAACCTCGGGTTTAAATGTCGGGGCGACAGTGAATTTCCAAAAGTTACCGTCGACCGCATTACGTTGTAGATAGTCCTTCGGATCAAGGTTCATGGTTTGCCAGCTTATTTCGTAGGCCATCTCGAAATTGCTGTTGATTTTATTGGCCAAACGCACGTTCAGGGTCAGCCAGCGGTAGTCGTCACCCTTGACGTATCTATCCTTGCTCTGTTCGGCCAGCAAGCTGGGGCCGATATGCCAGTCAGGCGCAAGGGGTGTCTCACCGTAAAGTGCCAGACGCAGAGCGCGGGCATCGTCGATCAGTTCACCATCCGAGCCGACGTTCTTGACCTCAGCTCCCAGACCTTGCCCATAGAGCAGCGCCGTTTTGAAGAAGCCTTCCCTGCCGAAAAAGTTTTTCTGGTGATTGGCCAGCATGCTGTGCAAGCCGGAATCCGCAGGCGTCAAACCCGCTGCATTGGTTCGGGTAGCGAAATCGTTTTTCTTTGCGCCGATGGCATTGAACATCCACTGCCACTGACCATCCTCGAAGAACTGGTTGGAGGTCAGGATGTAGCTTTCCACATCGGCACTAAGACCGCCTTGACTGAAATCCCCGTAGTTGCGCCCGATCAAAGAGTAGTTCGAACGCCAATTCTTGTTCATCTGCATATCGTAGATTCCACCCCCGGTGCCGGCCAGATAGACAACGTCCGAGTCCAGCCAGTGGATATCGAAATTATCTCTATCGAATCGCTTGCCTGCCCACAGGGTGGCGTTCTTGAACACTGAATTGCCCTTGAATGCCGCGAGATGGTCAAGCGCTGTGAATACCTGGCGCACGTTCAGTTTGCTTTCGTCAGCCGTCCAGTCATTGGAACTTTCCACACCGTCGGCGATGGAGACCGTGAATTTGGAACGGGTGCCGTTTTGCGCATAGATTTCTTTCGACAGGTCTATACGCATGTAGGTGTCGTCTTCGTTACCGAGTCGCCCGACTGCACCACCGACTGAACCGGCAGGAGTTTCATAAGGGCCGCCACGACCACCCCCCAGCCGATCGTTGATCAGCAATCCGGAGCGGGCGTAGCCGTTGAAGCTGAACCCATCAGTGAGGTGTCCGGTACTGCCTTCTTTCTCCAGGCTTTGCTGGCGGGCCTCGAGTTTTGCCAGTCGGGTATCCAAAGCGGGCGCCGAAATTACTGCCGCAGTAGACGCGGCAGGCTGCAAGGGAGCAGTGGCGAGTTTGATCTGCTGCAATTCCCTGGCAAGTGCCTGGGTTTGCTGTTCGGCTGCGGCCGCACGCTTCTCCGCTGCGCTGGTACGGGCTTCAAACGCGGCCATGCGTTCTTCCAGAGTCGCGGCCTGAGAGGTTACCGCCGAGGTGCCGAGCACGCCTGCGAGTAGCCAGCTTGATGCTTTCTGCATGTGAATTTCCTGTTTTGTTTTTATTTTTCTGTTCCCGCGAACGGCCTTTTTTCGTCAATTGTGAATTGTCAAAATTGACGAAAAAAAGGATGCCTCATCGCAAATACGCTGCTACATTTGGCGATGTTAACGTTAACTTTTCTAAAAACAAAAATAAAGAGGGCTTTATGAAACAGCTAAAATCTCTCCTGCCAGCCGCACTACTCACCCTCTGTGCCGGATTTCCATGCCTCTCGAGCGCAGCCGACTTAACGATCTCGTGTGGTGCGGTGGGTGCGGAGTTGCAGCTCTGCAAGGAGGCTGTCGAGGCGTGGTCGAAACAGACCGGCAACAACGTCGAGGTGGTTTCCACCCCTAACTCGGCGACCGAGAGGTTGTCGTTCTATCAACAGATCCTCAGTGCGCAATCCAGCGACATCGACATCATTCAAATCGATATGGTGTGGCCAGGGATGCTGGCCAAACACTTGATGGATCTGCGCGAGGTGCTACCTGCCAACGCGACCCAAGGCTACTTCCAGGCACAGGTGGATAACGCCACGGTGAACGGACGGTTGGTGACGATGCCGTGGTTCACCGACTCGGGCCTGCTGTATTACCGCAAGGACTTGCTCGAGAAGTACAACCAGCAGGTTCCCCAGACCTGGGAGGAGATGACTGCTACCGCCAGGAATATTCAACAGGCTGAGCGCAATGCCGGGAACCCCAATGCGTGGGGTTACATCTTTCAGGGGCGCGCCTACGAGGGCCTGACGTGTAATGCCCTGGAGTGGATCAGCAGCCAACCGCAAGGCGGGCTGGTCAATCCGCAAGGCGACATCGTGGTCAACAGTCAGGCTTCAAGAGCTGCTTTGACCCTGGCGAAAAGCTGGGTGGGAGACATCTCCCCGCGTGGCGTACTCAACTACACCGAGGAAGAAGGTCGTGGCGTATTCCAGTCGGGCAATGCGCTGTTCATGCGTAACTGGCCTTATGTCTGGGCGTTAGTGCAAAGCCAGGACAGTGCGGTAAAAGACAAAGTCGGGGTCGCTCCCCTGCCCCGCGGCGGCGAGACCGGCAGCCATGCCTCCACCCTCGGTGGCTGGGGCCTGGCGGTATCGCGCTACAGCGCCCATCCCAAACTTGCCGCCGAGCTGGTGAGCTACCTGACCCGTGCCCAAGAGCAAAAACGCCGTGCCCTGATCGGCGCCTATAACCCGGTTATCGAGTCGCTGTATCAGGACCCCGAATTGCTCGCGGCCATGCCTTATTACGCCCAGCTGCACAGCATTCTCAACGATGGGGTCATGCGCCCCGCCTCCATCACTGCCGATCGCTATCCACGAGTCTCCAATGCGTTCTTCGATCGAGTGCATGGCGTGCTGGCGGGCGAGTTGCCTGTGGATCAGGCGCTGGCCGAGCTGGAAAGCGAACTCACGCGCATCAAACGCCGGAACTGGTAAGCCACAAGGAAGAAAATCGCCATGTCTGTCTCTACGACCCATGTCCCCTGTGACGAGCTTCTGCTCACCAGGGAAACGCCCGTACAACGACGCCGGGTACGCACCGCCTGGCTGTTTCTGACACCGATGCTGTTGTGTCTGACGCTGGTGGCAGCCTGGCCGCTACTGCGTACATTCTGGTTCAGCCTGACCGACGCCAGTCTGTCGGACACCGCTGGCGGATCCTTCGTCGGCCTGAGCAATTATCTGTTTCACAACGGTTCCACCTGGTCGGGCATCCTGGTCGATCCTCAGTGGTGGAACGCGGTGCGCAACACGTTGCATTTCACCGTGGTGTCGGTGGGACTGGAAGTCGTACTGGGACTGCTGGTGGCGTTGCTGCTGAACATCAAGTTCACCGGCCGTTCCCTGGTGCGGGCGTTGATTCTGATTCCCTGGGCGATTCCGACCATTGTCTCGGCAAAGATCTGGTCATGGATGCTTAACGACCAGTTCGGCATCATCAATCACCTGATGCTGAGCCTCGGCCTGATAGACGCGCCCCTGGCCTGGACGGCCGATGCGGATCTGTCGATGTGGGCGGTGATCCTCGTCGACGTCTGGAAGACCGTGCCGTTTGTCACGCTGCTGATGCTGGCGGCCTTGCAGATGTTGCCGAGCGATTGCTACGAAGCCGCGAGGGTCGATGGCATTCATCCGCTGAAAGTGTTCTGGCGTGTCACCCTTCCCCTGCTGATGCCCGCACTGCTGGTGGCGGCAATCTTCCGCATCCTCGACTCGCTGCGGGTATTCGATGTGATCTATGTGCTGACCTCGAACTCGTCGAGCACCATGAGCATGTCGGTGTATGCCCGCCAGCACCTGGTGGAGTTCCAGGACGTCGGTTACGGCAGCGCGGCCTCGACGCTGCTGTTTCTGGTGGTTGCGGTCATCGCCATGCTTTATCTCTACCTCGGACGCCGTCAACTGGAGGTCCGGTCATGAACCTGCGCCTACTGAAAAAAGCACTGTTGCGCCTCGGGTTCTGGTGCCTGATCGGAGTATTGCTGCTGTATGCGGTTTTCCCTTTCTACTACGCCATCGTGACTTCACTGAAGCCGTCCAGCGCCTTGTTCGAGGTGAGCTACTGGATCGACAACCCCGACTTCTCCAACTACGCGGCGGTACTCCATCAAGCCTCATTCCTGCGGGCTATCGGTAATTCGCTGGTGGTGGCGCTATGTGTGGTGACACTGGCGCTGTTCCTCAGCCTGACCGCCGCCTATGCCTTGGGCCGGGTGAAGTTCCGAGGACGTGGCACGGTGTTGATGCTGGTTCTTGGTGTGTCGATGTTTCCCCAGGTCGCTGTGCTGTCGGGTCTGTTCGAAGTGATCCGTGCCCTGGGCCTGTACAACACGTCCTGGGCATTGATCCTGAGCTACACGATTTTCACCCTGCCCTTCACCGTCTGGGTGCTGACCACATTCATGGGGCAACTGCCTCATGAACTGGAAGAAGCGGCCATCATGGATGGCGCTTCACCCTGGGTCACACTGACCCGGGTGCTGTTGCCGCTGCTCTGGCCTGCGCTGGTTACCACCGGTTTGTTGGCCTTCATCGCCGCATGGAACGAGTTCCTGTTTGCCCTGACCTTCACCCTCACCGACACGCAACGCACAGTGCCGGTGGCCATTGCCCTGATTTCCGGCGGCAGCCCCCATGAGTTGCCTTGGGGATTATTGATGGCTGCATCGGTGCTGGTCACTGTCCCACTGGTGATTCTGGTGCTGATCTTCCAGCGCCGAATCGTTTCCGGTCTCACTGCCGGCGCGTTAAAGGGTTGATGCCCAACAAAGACAAGGAACAGCATCGTGATCAAATTGAAACTGGACAACGTGAACAAACAATTGGGCGGCGCGCGGATTCTTCGCGACGTCAGCCTGGAGATCGCTGCGGGTGAATTCGTGGTGTTCGTCGGCCCTTCGGGCTGCGGAAAATCGACCCTGCTGCGGCTGATCGCCGGGCTGGATTCGATCTGCGGCGGCGACCTGCTGATCGACGGGCGACGGGTCAACGACCTGGAGCCGCGCGAGCGTGGCGTCGGCATGGTGTTTCAGTCTTATGCGCTGTACCCGCACATGAGCGTCTACGACAACATCAGCTTTGGTCTCAAACTGGCCAAGACTGAAAAGAGCAGCTTGCGCGAGCGCGTACTGAAAACTGCGCAAATCCTGCAGCTGGACAAACTGCTGCAACGCAAGCCAAAGGAACTGTCTGGAGGGCAGCGTCAGCGTGTGGCAATGGGCAGAGCCATGGCGCGTGAGCCGGACATTTTGTTGTTTGATGAGCCGCTCTCCAATCTGGATGCATCCTTGCGGGTGCAGATGCGCAACGAAATCGCCCGGCTGCATGCCCGACTGGGCTCGACCATGATCTACGTCACTCACGATCAAGTGGAAGCGATGACCCTGGCCGACAAAATTGTCGTGCTCAATGGCGGTCACGTAGAACAGGTCGGCTCACCGCGCGAACTCTATGAGCGTCCGGCGAGCCGCTTTGTCGCCGGTTTTCTCGGTTCGCCCAGAATGAACTTTCTGGCGGCACGCCTGCATGCCCCGGGTGAAACCAGCCTGGTCGAAACTCCCGTCCTGGGTATGACCTCCCTGCCCTTCGACAGCTCGAACCTGGCGGCGGACGCCCCACTGAGCCTGGGGATTCGCCCGGAACACATGTCGCTCAAGGCGGCGCAGGGAACTGCCGGCGTCGTCGTGACCGGGGTCGAATACCTGGGCAGTGAAACCTATGTGCACCTGGATACAGGTCAGGACGAGCCACTGATCTGTCGTTGTGAGGTCAACGCCGGATGGCAGGCGGGCGATCGGGTCGAGCTGCAACTGGACGTCGACAACCTGCACCTGTTCGACGCCGACGGCACGGCCTTCAAGCGCCACCCTCACGCCATTGAAACCCTGCCGGATGGCGTCCCTCTACGCTCGGCACGAGCAGGCGCCCTATGACTGTGTCTTTGAATTCCATGAGTGTTCCAATGTCCACTGCCCTTGAGATTGCGCAGCATGCGCTCAGTGATGGCCTGTCTCGTGTCATCCACGATTATCGACCCGATTATCATCTTGCCCCCCCCGTGGGCTGGATGAACGACCCCAACGGGGTGGTGTACTTTCGTGGCGAATACCATGTGTTCTATCAACACCACCCTTTCGAAGCGAAATGGGGCCCGATGTATTGGGGGCATGCCAAAAGTTCCGATCTGGTCCATTGGCAACATTTGCCCATTGCGCTGGCGCCCGGCGACGACTTCGACCGTGACGGTTGTTTTTCCGGTAGCGCGGTGGTGTGTGGCGATACCCTGGCACTGATCTATACCGGGCACACCTGGCTGGGAGAAGTGGGTGACGAACGCTCGATCCGCCAAGTCCAGTGCCTGGCCACCAGCACCGACGGCATCCGGTTCGTCAAGCATGGCGCCGTCATCGAGAACGCGCCGCAAGACACGATCATGCACTTTCGTGACCCCAAGGTATGGCAGGAGGATGACTATTGGTACCTGATTGCCGGCGCGCGTCTGGCTGATAAACCGCTACTGCCGCTATACCGTTCCACGGATCTGCATGCCTGGGAGTTCCTCGATTATGTGTCCAGCGGCAGTGAGGGCGATGGCTATATGTGGGAGTGCCCGGATCTGTTCCGATTGAACGGGCGCGATGTGCTGCTCTACTCCCCTCAGGGCATGCAACCCGAGCGTTACGAACGGCTCAACAAGTACCAGACCGGTTATCGAGTGGGCCGACTCGACAGCAAATGGCACTTCACCGGCGGGCCTTTTATCGAGTTGGATAACGGCCACGATTTCTATGCCGCGCAAACGCTACTGGCCGCCGATGGTCGGCGTCTTGTGTGGGCGTGGCTCGACATGTGGGAAAGCCCGATGCCGAGCCAGGCCCATCACTGGTGCGGCATGCTCGGGTTGCCGCGCGAACTTGAACTGCACGCCGATCGGCTTTGCGTGTATCCAGCTCGGGAGCTCGCCGCCTTACGCAAGGAGCCAATACCGGGCACGTCCTGGTGGGATGGGTCGGGAGCCCGATGGGTGCGGGAAGTGAATGGCGACAGGCTCGAAATCCATGTGCATCTGGATTTGCTCGACTGCACCGACGGCCACCTGGGAATCGCCTTGCGTTGCAGCGATGATGGCCAGGAAGAAACCCTGCTCTATTACGATGCATCACTGCAGCGTCTGGTGCTTGACCGCAACCGCTCGGGTGCACAAGTCACCGGTCAGCGCAGCGTGGCGATAGACCCGACACAAGAGCGACTGGAACTGCGTGTGTTTCTCGATCGCTCGTCCATCGAGGTGTTCGACGCGAACGGGCGCTTCAGCCTCAGCAGTCGCTTCTATCCGCGGCCCGACAGTCTGGGCGTGAAGCTGTTTACCAGCGGAAGTGGCGGGCGTGTCTCGATTCCCAAGGCATGGCCTCTCGGCTCTGGATGGCTATGAGCCGCGTCATTCGAGTCGCGAGAAGCCCGGGCCCTGTGTCATGATTCTGCGTCAACCTGACCGGTCTCATCTCGCATGACTTCAGTGAAAGATGTTGCACAGCTGGCCGGCGTGTCCCTGATGACGGTTTCTCGAGCGCTCAATAATCCGGAAAAACTGAGTCCCGAAACCCTTCAGCGGGTGCGTCGCGCCATTGATGAACTGCAATTCGTACCGAGCCTGTCGGCGCGCAAGATGCGCGGCGACAACCTCCAGTCGCGAACCATCGGAGTGTTCGCGCTAGACACCGCGACCACACCGTTCGCGGTCGAACTGTTGCTGTCCATCGAACAGACCGCACAGCAAGCCGGCTGGAATGTCTTCATCCTCAACCTGTTGAGCAATCCGCCCACCGACCAGAACATCGACCTGATGTTGTCGCACCGTCCCGACGGGTTGATCTTCAGCGCCATGGGGTTTCGCCAGGTGAGCATTCCCGAGCGCTTGAAGAGCAAACCCCTGGTCCTCGCCAATTGCCTGGCCGATGACAGTCACCTGGTCAGTTATGTGCCGGACGACGAATCGGGGCAGTATCGCGCCGTACATCACGCGTTGAGCCAAGGCTATCGACGCCCTCTGTGCATCAATCTGCCCAAACAGAGCCTGGCCTGGGGCCTGCGACAAAAAGGCCTGCAGCGTGCCTGTCAGGCATTCGGCCTGGCGCCTGACGCACTGCTGCAATACGACCTTTCCGATCATGATGCCTATGGTGAAACCGCAGCCATCCTCGACCGGCACATCATCGAAGGTCGTCCCCAGTTCGATGTTCTGATCTGTGGCAACGACCGCATTGCCTTTTGTGCCTATCAGCTGTTGTTGGGCCGTGGCCTGAAAATTCCCGACGATGTCGCCGTGCTCGGCTACGACAACATGATCGGTATTGCTGAGCTGTTCATCCCGCCGCTGACCACGGTGCAACTACCGTACTACGAGATCGGTCGCAAGGCTGCCCGGCACCTGATCGAGACCCTCGACGTATCGGGAACCCAGCCAGTTGATTGTCCATTGGTGGTTAGGGCATCGCTATGAGATTCAGTTAATTCGGTGATGCCCGAACGAGCGACTAGCCGCCCTTCTCTTATGCAGCCTGTCGACGCATGGTCAGGATGGCGGCTCCGAAGCAGATGAACGTCGACCCTACCACCCGGCTAACCCACCGGGACAAATCAGGCCGCGTCAGCACGCCCTTGGCCCGGGAGGCAAGCGCGGCATACAGGCTCAGCGACGTAACCGACAACGCCATGAAGATCGAGGTGAGGATCAGGAACTGCGGCAGCAACGTCGCGCTCTGATCGATGAATTGCGGGAACAGCGCAGTGAAGAACATCGTCGCCTTAGGGTTGGTCACTGCCGTCAGGAAAGCCGACTTGTACAGTTTTAAGCGAGTGGGCCTGCTCTTCTTCGAGCCATCCTGCATACCTTCCGCGAGCATCGGGCTCTTCTTGAACAACTGCCTTAGCCCCAGGTAGAACAGGTAGCCGGCACCGATGATCTTCACCACATTGAACAGCCATTCGGAACTGGCAAGCAACGCCCCCAGCCCCAACATGGCAGCGGCCGACAGGCAGAACAGGCCACTGGCATTACCAAGGGACGACCACACGGCGCTGCGCTGTCCGTGGGCCAAGCTGTTGTTGATCGCCATCAGGGTCGCAGGTCCTGGACTCGCAATGGCAATTGCAGCGACCAGGGTAAAGGCAAGAATCGAGTGAAATTCCATTTTCAACGCTCATAGTGGGATGTGCGTTGCATATTACAGAAGATGATCTGGCGCGGACTACCATGCGTTGGTCATGGAGTCGATTTATGGAGACCGTGGCATTAAAGCAGGCTCCAGTGTGTCGGTTGACTACAACGGGGCTACGTCAAAGGCAGGGTTTCAAAAGGTGATCTACCCCCTGCCCATTCACTCCTTGCTCGATTTGGGTATCGCTATACGGCTACTGGTCTTGACCTCGCGTAAAGCCAGACTGGACTGGATGGACGCAATACCCACCTGACGCCTGAGCACCTGCTCGATAAAGTCACTGTAGCTATCAAGATCCTCTGCCAACACTTGCAGCACGTAATCGGCATCGCCGGTGATCTTGTGACAGGACAATACTTCGGGCAATTGCGCAATCACCGCCTCGAAGGCGTCCGGAGCGTGATCGGCGTGGGTGGAAAAACGGATGTGCACGAACGCCATGATATCCAGCCCCAGCATTCGTCGATCAAGGTTCGCCTGATAGCCCTTGATCACACCCGCCTCCTCCATTCTCTTACGCCGCCGCCAGCAAGGTGTGAGGCTTAACGACAAGCGCTCACTGAGCTCAGCGTTGGAAATACTCGCATCTTCTTGCAGCAATGCGAGGATTGCCAAGTCGGTATCGTCGAGACTGATGCGTTTGGATAATTTTTTCTGCATTACGCCATTCCAGAGTAAAAACGCCCGAACAATCTAGCAAACCACGAAAACAAAGCAAAGAAAGCGCATCCCGGCCGGAACAGAATACTTGCACTGGTTCACATTAACGGATGCGCAGAATGTTTACAGTTTTCAGTGATTCCCACCGCTTGCACCACGGCACCGAATTGAAAGACGGCGTGCTCAAGCCATCGTTCGAACAGCCCAGTCGGGCCGATACCGTCCATAAGCGTGTCAAGCAGGTAGGCCTTGGCCAGATCGTCGAACCGCGAGCATTTGACCGGTCGTGTTATGTCAATGCGCACAGCGAGCGCTACGTCAGCTTTCTAGAAGGCGCCTGGACTGAATGGTGCGCCACCGGACGTACGCACGACGCCCTACCGCTGGTATGGCCAGTGCGTGACCTGTCCAACGAGCAAGTCCCGACGTTCATCGACGGCAAGCTCGGTTTCTACGCCATGGACGCCGGCTCCCCGATTACCGCCACCACTTGGCAAGCGGTGAAAACCAGTGCAGACATCGCGCTCACCGGCCTGGCACTGATCGATGAAGGCCATGACAGTGCTTTTGCCCTGTGCCGACCGCCCGGCCATCACGCAGCGCGTGAATACATGGGCGGCTATTGCTATCTCAACAACGCCGCCATTGCTGCACAACAGGCCATTACCCAAGGTGCCAATCGTGTCGCGGTACTGGACGTCGACTTTCATCACGGAAATGGCACCCAGAACATTTTCTACGAGCGTAGTGACGTCATGTTTGTCTCGCTGCACGGCGAACCGGCGGTGTCCTACCCGTACTACTCAGGCTTCAGCCACGAAGCCGGCACAGGCGAGGGCGAAGGTTACAACCTGAACTATCCGCTGCCGAAGAACACCACCTGGGAAAGTTATCGCAACGCCTTGCTCCACGCCTGTAAGAAACTCCAGCAGTTCGCCCCTGAAGTGCTGGTGATTTCACTGGGCGTCGACACGTTCAAGGACGACCCCATCAGCCACTTCCTGCTGGAAAGCGAAGACTTCATCGGCATCGGAGAGCTGATCGCGAGCGTCGGCTGCCCCACCCTATTCGTCATGGAAGGTGGCTACATGGTCGATGAGATCGGGATCAATGCGGTCAACGTGCTGCATGGCTACGAGAGCAAACGCCCCTGAGTCATCCCCTGAATCGCAACGCTTCAACTATTGAATCGGAGAATAAAAACATGACTCTTTTTATAGACGTCGATCATGCTGCACGCCTGTACGCCACGGTGGGAATTCGCCGGGCAATCCGCGAAATGGCCACTTATATCGAAGCGGACTATTTGCGCTGGGCACAGTTTGATAAGTCGCCCCGTGCCGCCAATCATTCGGCCGACGGTGTGATCGAGTTGATGCCCACCGACGATGGCCAACAGTACTCGTTCAAATACGTGAATGGTCACCCGGGCAACGGTCAAAGCAATATGCTGACGGTCATGGCCTTCGGTGTCCTGGCCGATGTCCACAGTGGCTATCCCACTTTACTCAGTGAACTGACGCTGACCACAGCTGTGCGCACGGCAGCAACTTCCGCATTGGTCGCACAATCTCTCACCCGCCCCGGTGCAACCTCAATGGCAATCATCGGCAACGGTGCCCAGAGCGAATTTCAGGCCCTCGCCTTCCACGAAATGCTGTCCATCAAGCAAATCCGCATTTTCGATCTCGATCGCGACGCTTCACTCAAGTTGAAGCACAACCTGTCAGCGTTCCCGGATATTGAGGTGATTCTGGCCAACTCGGTACAGGAAGCGGTCAAGGGCGCGCACATCGTCACCACGGTCACCGCAGACAAAACCTATGCAACGATTCTGACGCCCGAGATGATCGAGCCCGGCATGCATATCAATGCCGTGGGTGGTGACTGCCCAGGGAAAACCGAACTGCACGCCGACATCCTGCGCAACGCCCGGGTCATCGTTGAGTTTGAACCTCAAACCCGAATTGAAGGCGATATTCAACAATTGGAGGCCGACTCTCCCGTCGTCGAATTCTTCCGGATTGTTCAGGGCGAAGCCCCGGGCCGCGAGAACGACGCACAGGTCACCGTGTTCGATTCGGTGGGTTTTGCCCTCGAAGACTTTTCGTCACTGCGCTACGTGCATGACCTGGCGCGGGAGCATGCCATCGGAGAGCGCATCCATCTGGTGCCGACGCCTGACAACATAAAAAACCTATACCAGCTGGTTGATCAACCGCCAGCAATCGTCCCCTCGCGCCTACGCACAGTGAGCTGATAGCCATAGGTGATACCCCTGAGCAAAGTGCCGGGGAGCTACTCACCCTGTGAGTGGACGACAAACCCTGCCACCCGCAACCCACCATCGTCAGTAGCCGTTGGATCTCTAACAAGAACGCTAGACACCCACTTTCTGCCAAAACTCAAAAACATAAAATCAAGAGGTTTTGTAATGAAATCGACTCCGTCCGAGCGGGTTGAACAGCCCGCGCTGCAGCGCACGCTCAGCAATCGTCACATTCAGTTAATGGCCATGGGAGGCGCCATCGGTACCGGTCTGTTTATGGGGTCCGGCAAGATCATCGCCCTCTCCGGCACGTCGATCATCCTCATCTATATGATCATCGGTCTGTTCGTCTACTTCGTCATGCGCGCCATGGGCGAACTGTTACTTTCCAACTTGAACTTCAAAACCTTCGCGGATTTTGCCGGTGCCTACCTTGGCCCACGCGCAGCATTCTTTCTCGGCTGGTCATACTGGTTAAGCTGGAGCGTTGCAGTGATAGGTGATGCAGTGGTGGTCGGCGGATTCTTCCAGTACTGGTTCCCCGACGTACCCGCCTGGATACCGGCCATCGGTATGCTGATAACACTGTTTGCCTTGAACGTGCTGACTGTCAGGCTCTTTGGTGAAGTGGAGTTCTGGTTCGCAATCATCAAGATCATTGCCGTCGTCACCCTGATTGGCGTCAGCATGGTCCTGATTGCCAGCTCCTTTGTCTCACCCAGTGGCGTCACCGCATCCCTGAACCACTTGCTGGATAAACAGGCCGCCTTCCCCAACGGCTTGTTCGGTTTCTTTGCCGGGTTCCAGATGGCGATTTTCTCATTTGCGGGCACCGAGCTGATCGGTACTGCAGCCGCCGAAACACGCTCCCCCGAGAAGACCCTGCCTAAAGCCATCAACTCGATTCCGCTGAGAATCATCCTGTTTTATGTGCTGGCACTGGCCTGCATTATTGCAGTGACTTCCTGGCAACAGGTTTCGCCCAACAAGAGCCCCTTCGTCGAACTGTTTCTGGTTGCAGGGTTTCCCGCAGCAGCCGGCATCGTCAACTTCGTGGTACTGACATCCGCCGCCTCATCGGCCAACAGTGGCGTATTTTCATCCAGTCGCATGCTGTTTGGATTGGCTAATCAGGACAACGCTCCGGGGATTTTCCGACGTCTGTCGAGCAATAGCGTGCCTCTGCTGAGCCTGGCGTTCACCACACTGTTGATGCTGGTAGGCGTGTTGTTGCTGTTCATCGTTCCAGAAGTCATGACCGCGTTCACCATCGTCTCTACCGTGTCGGCAATCCTGGTGATTTTCACCTGGTCGACCATCCTCGCGTCGTACATTGCCTATCGCAAAAAACGACCCGATTTACATGCGATATCGGCCTACAAGATGCCGGGCGGCGTGCCGATGGCCTGGTTTTCCTTGGGGTTTCTGGGTTTCGTTCTCTGCCTGCTGGCATTGAGACCTGACACCCGTATTGCCTTGACGGTCATGCCAGGGTGGTTCATATGGCTGGCGATTGCCTATCAGCTGACCCATACCAGGAAACTCAAACCCGCTGCTGGCTCGGCAAGTCATTACAGCTGATGTTCACCTATTGATGGTATTAATTGGCTGAAAGGCTTTTTTCCAGCACAAAACAAACGCCCCGAACATGTCGGGGCGTTTGTTGGCGCCTTCGCTAGCATCGAAGGACTCTATAGATCTCAGAAATCACCTGCATCGTTGCGTCTTCGATCGTTCCTTCATTGCGGCATAAAACCCAGCCGTGATCTGCAATCGCTCGTTCGAACGCCTTGGTACAAGCGACATGTTCTTCCAGCTTATGGATCACGGTACTGCTCAGCCCACGCCGTCGTGCCGCTGCCCTCGCCCATGAAATATCAGGGGCGGTGACAACCCCGACATGCAGGTCGGGCACTCGCACGTTTCGATCGATGTTCAACTGTAGAATCTCTGCAAACGGGACTATCCGGCGAAACGCGGCATCAGACGGGTACCAGCGATCGATCAAGATGATGCTGCCTGGTGGCTGTTTAGCCAGCACGTGCCGGGAAATCCAGGTACGGCTATCAGCAAAGCGCTCACAAACCTCCAACTCCAAATCGCGGGTGGGATTTCTGACGAATTTGTTCACGAGGGTCATTGTTTCACCCCTATAGGGATCGCTTTTTTTCTCGCAAAGTCGAATCACTTTTTTGTTGCCTGCCCTCAGTACTTTCGTGACGGCCTCCAACAGTGTGGTTTTGCCGGCTCCCTTGGGCCCATCCAGAGAAACAAACAGCGGACGATTCATTTTTCACATAACGATTGATATACGGTTTTTTTGCCCTGTTCGTTCGCTGGAACCCTTTGGCGCAACTACGCGAATCGAGTGGAGGGTCCCTTATGAACAGAGATTGATGAACACTCTAACCCGGTTTCGGGCTAACGGGTCTCAAAACCCAGGGTTACAGCCGCTTATGAACATCGGTCATCGCCCATAAGCTAAATCATGTATGTAGCAGTAGCCCACTCTTAACGATCATCGGTGGAATTCGCGGATGGGCAATTCCATCCCCAAAAACCGCAGTTGACGCTCAAACATCAATGTCATGGGTTGTGACGCGTTTCTGTCGACCCGAAGACGTAGAGCCCACTTGAATCGCCCAGGATCCTCCAGGCACCTCCCACACAGCTTTGCGCCAACTCCTTGGCTGGTCCACTGCAACCTCGCTACCCGAGCGAGCGTCAACAAAACGTTATTTTTTCGAAACATCTCATAACCGCTAATCAGTTGGTTCTGTTTTCTTGACGCTTCCCCGATATGCGGTCGCAACTTTTGCGCTCCGTTGGGTCATAAAGCCTTAGCTGTCGATTGAATATTGGCACTACCGAGGTTTTCGCCTGATACGGAGATAAACTCATGATTTTCAATGTACAAAATTTTGGCGCCAAAGGAGATGGCATCACTGACGACACGGCGGCGATACAAAATGCAATTAATGCGGCGGCCGCTGCAGGCGGGGGGCAGGTGTACATGCCGACCGGAACTTATATCGTTTCGGGAGGTGAGGAACCCTCCGACGGCTGCCTGATGCTCAAGAGCAACGTCTACCTGTACGGCGACGGCATGGGCGCAACCACCGTCAAGGTGGCTGACGGCTCCGACACCAAGATCACCGGAGTCATCCGCTCCGCCTACGGCGAGCAAACCCACGACTTCGGCGTGAGCAACCTCACCATCGACGGCAACCGTGACAACACCACGGGCAAGATCGACGGTTGGTTCAACGGCTACATTCCAGGCGAAGCGGGCTACGACTCCAACGTCACCCTCGACAGCGTCGAGATCAAGGATTGCTCCGGGTACGGTTTCGACCCCCACGAGCAGACCGTCAACATGGTCATCAAGAACAGCGTGTCCCACGGCAACGGCCTGGACGGTTTCGTTGCCGACTTCCTCAGCGACAGCACCTTCGAAAACAACGTCGCGTACGACAACGACCGGCACGGTTTCAACATCGTTACCAGCACCCACGACTTCACGCTCACCAATAACGTTGCCTACAACAATGGCGGCACTGGCATCGTGGTGCAGCGCGGCAGCGAGGACATCCCCTCCCCCAGCAACATCACCATCACCGGTGGCGAGGTGTACGGCAACGGCGCCGAAGGGGTGCTGATCAAGCTGTCCAGCGAGGTGACCGTCAGCGGCGTCGACATTCACGACAACGCCAGCGCCGGTGTGCGCATCTACGGCAGCAACCACGTCGAGATCATCGACAACACGCTCAACAACAATTCCCTGGGCAGCCCCGTCCCGGAGATCATCATCCAGTCCTACGACGACACCCTGGGCGTGTCCGGCAAGTACTTCAACGGCAGCGATAACACCATCCAGGGCAACCTCATCAGCGGCAGCGACCTGTCGACCTACGGCGTCGCGGAGCGCAATGAAGACGGCACTGATCGCAACGCCATTATTGGCAACACCATCAGTCACACCAGCAGCGGCGCCACGCTGATCTATGGCGACGGCAGCTACGTCAGCGCCACGGTGCCGATGACCATCGTGCAAGGTACGGCCGGCAACGACACCCTGCTGGGCAGCGCCGACAGCGAGATTTTCTACGGCGTTGCCGGCAACGACACCCTCAATGGCGGAGCCGGTGGCGATATTCTGGTGGGGGGTGCAGGCATCGACAAACTCACCGGCGGTACCGGCGCCGATACGTTCCGTTTCACCGCTCAGTCCGACAGTTACCGCAACGCAACCACAAGCTTCGATGACACCATCACCGACTTCGACGTCACCCAGGACAAGATCGATCTCGCCGGCCTCGGCTTCACAGGACTGGGCAATGGCCGTGGCGGCACCCTGCAGGTCAGCTACAGCGCCAGCAGCGACCGCACCTACATCAAGGACTATGATGCCGATGCCAGCGGCAATCGCTTCGAACTGATTCTCTCGGGCAACCTCACCGGCACCCTGACCGCTAGCCACTTCATCTTCAATCGTGTGATCACCGGCACCGGCGCCAGCGACTCGCTGCTGGGCAGCGATTCGGCCGACACCCTGCTCGGCCTGGCGGGTAACGACAGCCTCAGTGGCGGCGCGGGCGACGACAGGCTCGACGGCGGCGCGGGTATGGACACCCTCACCGGAGGTGCCGGAGCGGACGTCTTTGTGTTCTCCAGTCGCCTGGACAGTTACCGCAACTACAACACCGGCGGTGCCAACCTTGGCGACCTGATCACCGATTTCGATATCACCGCCGACAAGATCGACCTCTCGGCCATGGGGTTCACCGGCCTGGGGGATGGCAAGAACAATACCGTGTACCTGGCACTCAACAGTACCGGTACCAAGACTTACATCAAGTCCCTGGCCGCCGACGCCGATGGCAACCGTTTCGAAGTGGCGCTGGACGGCAACTACCTCGACAAGCTGACCAGCGCCAACTTCGTCTTCGCCACGTCGGCACCGACCAACCAGGCACCGGTGCTGGCCAATCCGCTGCTGGATCAGAGCGCGACCGAAAACACCCCGTTCAGTTACGTGGTGCCAGCGACCAGCTTCACCGATCCGGACAATGACAGCCTCGGCTACACCGCCAAACTGGCCGATGGCAGCGCCCTGCCCGGCTGGCTGGTCTTCAATGCCGCCAACCTGACCTTCACCGGCACGCCGCCCAGCACCGCGTCCGGTAGTTACAACGTGCTGGTCAAGGCCACGGACCCGGCCGGAGCATCGGTCAGTGATAGCTTCACCCTTGTCGTGGCCGATGTACCCGCCAATACCATCACCGGCACCAACAACGCCGAAACCCTCAACGGCACGGCGGGTGCGGACCTGATCCTCGGCCTCGGTGGCAACGACACGATCAAGGCTGGCACCGGCGCGGACATCGTCGACGGTGGCGCCGGACGCGACTCGCTGTACGGCGGCGACGGTGCCGACACCTTCCGCTACAGCAACGTGCTCGACAGCTACCGTGACTACGACACCGGCGGTGTCTCGGCCACCGACACGATTTATGACTTCACCGCGGGCGTCGACAAGATCGATGTTTCAGGCCTGGGTATTATCGGCCTCGGCGATGGCAACAATGGCACGTTGTACATCACCCTCAACGCGGCCGGCGACAAGACCTACATCAAGTCCGCCGAAGCGGATGCCGATGGCAATCGTTTTGAAATCGCCCTCAACGGCAACTACATCAACACCCTGACCGCCAGCGACTTTGTGTTCGGCGAGAGCCCCCGGCAGGACATTCTCTACCTGCCCACCCTCGGCCAATCCAATGCGCGCCTGCTGCGCATGACCGAGGACGACGGTCAGTCCGGCACCTCGATGCTGGTCAACGACCTGGACCGCTACACCCCCTATGATGTGCGCAGCCAATTCACCGACGCCGATGGCAACGGCATCGACATCGCAGTGGGGGGCAGCACGGTCACCGGCCTGTCGACACTCAGCGCCGGGGAGCTCGAGTTGTGCTGGTGGCTGACCGACACCAACCAGCCCGGCGCGGCGTTATTGCGCGCCGTAACGCTGCTGCGAGGCCAGCTCAGCGAACTGCAATCGATCAATAACGTCACCATGGGCATCATTTGGGGCCAGGGCGAGGAAGCCGCCCAGGAGATCGGCCGCGCCACGGACAAAGCTGCAGCAGCAGCGGCGTACAAGGCCGCGACCCTGCAGGTGTTTGATTACCTGCATGCCCAGTTCGGCAACTTCAGCGTGTACTTGATGGAAACCGGTCACTACGACCAGGACGCGGCGCGGGCCCGTGGTTATTCAGAGGAAAAAATTGCCTCCATCGTCGAGGGGGCTGGTTATGTCCGCGCCGCCCAGGAAGCCATCGCCGCCGAGCGCGTCGACGTCAAGCTGGCGGTGGACTACACCGACCTCCCCTTGCGCCACGAAGTCGATCCGCTGACGTATCCCGACGACGTCTGGCACCTGCACGAGGAGTCGGCGGAGATCGTCGGCCAGCGTTTGGCCGACTACATTGCCGGTGACCTTGGCTTGCAGGGCAACCCCAACGACAACAACAGCGTGCAGGACATTTTCGACAACGCCCGGAACATGATTTCCGGTACCGACCAGGCCGATACCCTGGCGGGCAGTTCGGGCAACGACACACTGGATGGATCCCTTGGCGCCGACACCCTGACCGGTGGCAATGGCAACGATATCTATGTGGTCGACAACGCGTTGGACCGCGTGGTGGAAACCAGCACCTCGATCTCGCAGATCGATACGGTGCAGGCCTCGGTCAGCTGGACTCTGGGCGCCAATCTGGAAAACCTGGTGCTCAGCGGCGTGTCGGACATCAACGGCACCGGCAATGAACGGCACAACTTCATCACCGGCAATGCCGCCAATAACCTGCTCGACGGTGCCGCCGGAGCCGACAGCATGAGTGGCGGCGATGGCAACGACACCTACTATGTCGACAACGCCGATGACGCCGTGATCGAGACCAACAGCAATGCAGTGTCTGGAGGGAGCGACCGTGTGCACAGCGACTTGGCAGCCTATACCCTCGGCGACAACATCGAGCATCTGTATATCGATAGCACTGGCGCCGCCAATGGCACGGGCAACGCGCTGAACAACACGCTGTTCGCCGGAGCCGGTAACAACGTGCTGGACGGGCGCGATGGCACTGACACGGTGTCTTATGCGCGCGCCCTGTCCGGCGTTAACGTAAACCTCTCGACCTCGGCGCAACAAAACACCGCGGGCTCCGGGCTCGACACCTTGAAGTTCTGCGAAAACCTGACGGGAAGCGCCTACGCCGACAGTCTGTCGGGCAACAGCGCCGCGAACGTTCTGAACGGTGGTGCGGGCAACGATACGCTGGTGGGCGGTTCGGGCGATGACCGACTGATCGGCGGTGCAGGCACCGACAACCTCACCGGTGGCACTGGCGCGGATACCTTCGCGTTCAGTGCGCTGTCGGACATGGGCGTCGGGGCTTTGCGCGATGTGATCAACGGTTTCAAGAGCACCGAGGGTGATCATCTGGATTTCACCGGCCTGGACGCCAAGCCGTTGACCACCGCTGTCGACGCCTTCACCTTCATTGGCAGCAACGCTTTCGACCCGGCCAACGCCACCGGCCAACTACGCTTTGCCGATGGCGTTCTCCAGGGCAGTGTCAACGCCGACGCCACCCCGGAATTCGAAATCCAACTGGTGGGCGTCCAGGAGCTGCACGCCAGCGATTTCACAGGCTTGGGTTGAGCGCACACCCTGCGGGAGCGGGCTCGTCCTGATCGGTCAGTCAAGGGGGATACTGAACCTGTGGCGAGGGAGCTTGCTCGCGCGCCACACGGGGTCCATCTTGAACCTGGTTGCAACCCTGCGGCTCAAAGGTACCCGCGGATCATCAGCTTCCAAGAAAGACAAAGCCTGGCCAACCTCAAGTGCTGTGCACAGCCAAACAAGCGCCTGAACCGGATTTTTTCGTCTAACGTCATTGGATGCGTTTGCATGACCCACTTCCTCTGAAAAATGGAGTTCGACGATGAAAACAATCGCTTCCTGGCTGACGTTAGCGCTTTTTGGACTGGTGCTTGGCGGCTGTGCCGCGGTGGGTGCCGGGAGCGGAGGCGCTGGCGAGACGGAGATTCGCTCGGGGAAAATCGAGGAGATTACACAGACCCAGATGCAGACCAATCACGACAGCGGTGTCGGTGCCATATTGGGTGGTATCGGCGGTCTGGGCCTGGGCAGCCTGATCGGCGGGGGCACCGGCCGGGATGTGGCGATGGTCGCCGGTGCCCTCGCGGGCGCGGCAGGCGGCAACTACATCGAAAAGAAAAAATATGATCAGCCCGTGGACGCACAGCAGATCATCGTCCGCACCCAAAGCGGCGTACTGGTTCAGGTGACCCAGTCGATCAATCCGGTGCTGAGAAAAGGCATGAACGTGTATGTCGAGGGTGCCGGAAACGAAGCGCGGGTGGTGCCACAAAGCTAGCGGCAGCTACTGGACGTTGCGCAGCGGACAAGCTGCGCAACATCACCATGCCGAGCAAGTTCGGTTGACACTCAATGACTCATGCACAACCTCAGGCCAGTTGTTGGCTACCCATGGATCCATACCTCTGACACACTTAGACTTTGAGTCTTTCGCCCTCCTCGCCGATTGTTGAACGGGTTTCATGACTGAGCATGCCCAGTACCATCACGTCTCCGAAGTACCAGGCCTGGTGCTGGGGTCCGCACGTTTTGCGGATGTCGGTTTCGATCGTCATTACCACCTCGATTTGCACATTGGTTTTGTCACCGAGGGCATCCAGCGCCATCGATCCAAAGGCGAGTCGTTTCTTTTAGGACCAGGAGGTGTTGCCCTGATGCCGCCGGGTGAAATTCACGATGGCGTGTCCGAGGGCGGCGGCGCTTATACGCTCAAGACATTCCGCCTGTCCCAGGCGCTGGTCGCGAGCCTGGCCGAGGAAATCAGCGGTCATCCGAAAGAGCTTGAATTGGCCGGTGTATTGCTCGAAGACCCGGGGCTTGAAGGCAACCTGCGCGGCTTGCACGAAGCGATGCAGCAGTGCGTTGGCCCCGGCAGCCTCGCGGTGCAGACGCAATGGTTCACCCTGCTGGAACAGTTGTTGAGCCAGTCACGGGCGATCAAGCCCGAAACGATTACCGGCACCCTGTCGCCTCTGCAATGGTCTCGCGTCAGGGACTATTGTTTCAGTCACATCGATCAGCGAATCACCCTTGATGATCTCGCAGGCCTGTGCGGATTGGGCCGTTTCCCGTTTCTCAAGCAGTTCAAGCGCACGGTCGGCATGACGCCCCACGCGTGGCTGCTTCGCCTGCGTCTCGAACGGGCCTGTGGTCTGCTCTCTCGCAGCGCGCAACCCATCGTCGAGGTCGCCCACGCCGTCGGCTTCTACGATCAAAGCCATTTCAACCGCGCCTTTCGGCAGGCATTCGGCGTCGCGCCATCGCGCTACAGGACTTAGGCCTTCAGCTGTCAATTTTTTACAAGCGCAACAACCTTCCCTCTCCATAGGATGCGCCAATCCGGGCGAAACACCTTCGCCTGCGCAGCCGAGAACTGGATGATGAACGGTGAAACAAACAGACCGCCCGCGCTGGGTTTTTCAAGTGACAACATCGCCGGTGCTTCGCCGGAGGTGGTACAAGCCCTGGTCAAACACAGCACGAGCCAGGCGAGTCCCTATGGTACCGACGAGTTGACGGCGCAGGTCCAGCGCAAGTTCTGCGAAATCTTCGAACGCAACGTGGAGGTCTTTCTCGTGCCCACCGGCACCGCCGCCAACGCGCTTTGCCTGAGCGCGATGACGCCACCCTGGGGCAACATCTACTGCCATCCGGCCAGCCATATCAACAACGATGAATGCGGCGCGCCGGAGTTCTTTTCCAACGGCGCGAAGCTGATGACCGTCGACGGCCCGGCGGCCAAGCTGGATATCGTCCGACTGCGCGAGCGCACCCGCGACAAAGTCGGCGACGTGCACACGACCCAGCCCGCTTGCGTCAGCATCACCCAGGCCACCGAAGTCGGCAGCCTCTACACCCTGGACGAAATCGCAGCCATTGGTGACGTCTGCAAGTCCTCTTCCCTGGGATTGCATATGGATGGGTCGCGCTTTGCCAACGCCCTGGTGTCGCTTGGCTGCTCCCCGGCCGAGATGACGTGGAAGGCCGGCGTGGATGCCCTGTCGTTCGGTGCCACCAAGAACGGCGCGCTGGCGGCGGAAGCCATCGTGCTGTTCAACACCTCCCTCGCCACCGAGATGAGTTACCGGCGCAAGCGCGCAGGCCATCTCTCTTCCAAGATGCGTTTTCTGTCGGCGCAGATCAATGCGTACCTGACCGACGATCTCTGGCTGCACAACGCACGCAAGGCCAACGCTGCCGCCCAGCGCCTGGCCCAGGGACTTGCTGGCCTGAGTGGGGTTGAGGTGCTCGGCGGCACCGAGGCGAACATCCTGTTCTGTCGGCTGGACTCGGCAATGATCGATGCCCTGCTAAAGGCCGGGTTCGGGTTCTACCATGATCGCTGGGGACCGAATGTCGTTCGCTTCGTCACCTCGTTCGCCACCACCGCCGAGGATGTCGACCATCTGTTGAACCAGGTGAGGCGTGCTGTAGATCGGGATCGCGAGTAACACTCGTCACCCAACACAGGGATTTGATGGTGTGCCGAGGCCGTTGCGTAGACTTCGGCGCCCAGGTACTTGGCAATCTGCACGGCCATGCTGCCCACGCCACCGGCCGCGGCATGGATCAACACTTTCTGGCGACGTTGCACGCCAGCGTGCTCGGTCAGCGCCTGCCAGGCCGTCAGGGCCGTTGCCGGGACAGCGCCGGCCTGCAAGACACTGATCGATTTTGGATTGAGCGCCAGTTTGGAAACCTGGGCAACGGCTTTGGTCGCGTAACCGCCGACGATGTCGATGAAGCCGAAACATTTGCGCTGCGAGAGCGCGGGCCCTGCGCAGCGCGGACGTATCAACGACGGCGAGCGTCGAGGCTGAAGCGACCGGCACCGAAGGCCACGACCTGCAACAGGCCACCGGCCATGGCGATGTTCTTGAAGAAGTGGATGAACTGGTTCTGATCGCCCAGTGCGTTATGGAACGCCAGCGCGGTAAACACGCTGAACACGGCCAGTACGGCGGCGACGGTACGGGTACGGTAGCCGGCGATCAGTGCCAGGCCACCGCCGATCTCCGCAATGATCGCCACCGCCAGTGCCAATTGTGGAAACGGAAGGCCGACCGAACCGATGTAGCCGACCATCATTGCCGGAGCGGCGAGTTTCGAAAAACCGGAAAGGATGAAGATTACGCTGAGCAGTACGCGGCCGATCAACGAAGCTGAGGCTTGGGCCACATCAGAACGGCTCTGTTCAGAAGTGGTTGTTTGAGCGATGTTTGCAGAAGTCGTCATGGGGCAATTCCTTCGGTTGGGTGCGATTCGACTTGAACCGCCCGGGTGAAGAAATGTTGCCCTGCATCAGCTAACCTGAATAGCTGACTAATTTAGATCATTAGATTCTATAAATTAGAAAAGCCAGCCCACATATCCGGTAAAGGAGTTAAATCGTGCAATTTGCTCAGGGACATCTGGTTCGAGGAAACAGGCATGATCTCTGACCCGGGAACACCGACACTGGACCAACTGCGGGTGTTCCTGACGGTCGTGGAAGTCGGCAGTTTTGCGGCGGCCGCCAGAAAACTGCATCGCGCCACGTCGGTCGTCAGCTACTCGATCGCCAATCTTGAAATGCAGCTCGGGGTGTCGTTGTTCGATCGCCAGACGACCCGCAAACCCCAGCTCACCGATGCCGGCCGCACGGTGTTGGCCGAAGCCAGGACCATCGCCAACGGTGTTCATGGATTACGCGCCAAAGTGAAGGGCCTGCTCCAGGGGCTTGAAGCCGAAGTGCACGTGGTGCTCGATGTCATGCTGCCCCCCGAGCGCGTGGTGGACGCACTCAAATCCTTTCGCGAAGAGTTCCCGACGGTTGCCCTGCACTTGCACATGGAAGCCCTCGGTGCCGTCACTGAGCTGGTGATCAACCGAGGTGCGATCATCGGCGTCAGCGGCCCCATGAACGAGGGCATCGACGGCATCGAAAGAATAGGCGTCGGCAGTGTCGAGTTGATTCCCGTGGCGGCGCCGAATCATCCGCTGGCTTCAAGCGACGCGAACGTTCCGGGCGCCGGGCGAGAGCACACACAACTGGTGCTGTCCGATCGTTCGGTCCTGACCAGGGGCAAGGATTTCGCGGTGCTCAGTAACCGCACCTGGCGCCTGGCGGACCTGGGCGCCAAACACATGTTGCTGCGTGAGGGCATCGGCTGGGGGAACATGCCCGCGCCAATGGTCCGGGAAGATCTGGAAAGCGGCCGACTCGTGCAACTGAACATACCGGAATACAAAAGCGGGATTTACGCCTTCGACATCATTTACCGCACAGATCTGCCGCCGGGGCCGGCGGCGAGGTGGTTGATCGACCGCTTCGTTCAACAATGCCCGGTGCAGGAGACATCCCCTTGATGTCTGGAACCACAGTGCCGCTCGAGCCGCCCACAATGAAACCACGATTGGTGGCGCTGCTCGACTGATTCGCCTTCAACCGTTCGATTCAAGACTCCTCGGCAACCACCCTCACTCGGTGGCAGTCGGACGGTCCAAGTTTCTGACCGCTCGCGGAGCGTACTTCAATCGGCATCAGGGACTGGCCGAACTCATTGTCCAGCAATACCGAGCGCGTTTCTTCCCGCGCGAACATAAACCGTTCGCCCCACTGCCTCATACTGACCACCACCGGAAAGATCTCCCGTCCTTTCTCTGTAAGGACGTATTCCTTGTAGGCGCTGCCATCCGACGCAGGCTGAACGTCGAACACACCGGCCTCAACCAACGTCTTCAGGCGCGATGCCAGAATGTTCTTGGCCACCCCCAGGCTTTTTTGAAATTCGCTGAATCGGCGAATGCCGTCGAACGCGTCGCGAATGATCAGCAGCGACCAACGATCCCCAATGGCTTCCAGTGTTCGTGCTACCGGGCATTCGCTGCCTTGCGGTGAAGGGTCTGCGACCATGGTGTTTACCTTTTGGATAAGGACGGCCAGTTCAGTCGTCTGGTCTTGAGCAATGTGGTTGCAATATGAAACCTGATTCGATAACAATTGAATCAAGTTGCTAATTGAAACCAGTTTAGCGCCACGGAGGCTCACATGAAAGCAGGTACCGATTCAGCCACCCATCCTTTCGCCGCGCAGGCTTCGGGGCTTTCTGCGCAACTCACGTTTGTGTTTTCTGTCACCTGCGCGCTCGCCGTCGCCAACGTCTACTTCGCACAACCCTTGCTCGATTCAATGGCCCGGAGCCTGGATGTGGCCCCCTCAATGATCGGGTTTGTGGTGACGGCGACTCAAGTCGGTTACGCGCTGGGGTTACTGTTCATCGTCCCTTTGGGCGACTTGTTGAACCGTAAAAGGCTGATTCTGACGCAAATGCTGCTGTCTGCGATTGCACTGGCGGGAGTCGGCGCCGCACAGCAATGGCTGACCCTGTTGGGGGCCATGATCGCCGTGGGTTTGCTGGCAGTGATGGTTCAAGTGCTGGTGGCCTGCACCGCCGCGCTGGCAACGCCGGCACAACGTGGCCAGGCCGTGGGGACCGTGACCAGTGGCATTGTCCTGGGCATTCTTCTGGCGCGGTTCACCTCCGGGCTGATCGCCGATCTGGCAGGCTGGCGCGCCGTGTATTTCGTTTCCTCGGGATTGATGCTGACCCTTGCGGCGGTGTTCTGGAAAGTCTTGCCTCGCGCAGCAACGCCACGCAGTCGATACACTTACCCGGCACTCATCCGCTCGCTCTTCACGCTGCTCATGACCGAACCGGTGTTGCGAATCAGGGGGCTGTTGGCCTTGCTGATCTTTGCCGCGTTTTCCGTACTATGGACATCCATGGTGCTGCCGTTGAGCGCCCCTCCGTTGTCGCTATCACACACGGTCATCGGCCTGTTTGGCCTGGCGGGCGTCGCCGGTGCCCTGGCTGCCAGAAGATCCGGACGCTGGGCCGACCAGGGTCTGGGGCAACGGGTCACCGGCATTTCGCTGGTGATCCTGACGCTGTCCTGGCTACCCATCGCCTTTGCGCAGTCTTCGCTGATCGCGCTGGTTTGCGGGGTGATTTTGCTCGACTTCGCGGTGCAAGCCGTACACGTCACCAACCAGAGCCTGATTTTCGCGACACGGCCCGACGCCCAAAGTCGCATGGTCGGCGCCTACATGTGCTTTTACTCGGTGGGCAGCGCACTGGGTGCCGCTGCCGCGACGCAGGTGTATGCGCTATGGGGCTGGACTGCCGTTTGCCTGCTGGGAGCCTCGATCAGTGCGACGGCCCTGATCTTGAGTACGCTGCCCTTCAGTAAACCCCCGCCCGCACCGAGCGCCTGACCTCAGCCTGTATGGCATAAGCCGGCGCCTCTACCGCATTGAAATCCTGCGTATACCGCTGGGCAAATCCCGACACCCCCCAATCCTGATACTGCTGCACATGTTTGAGTTCGTGAGCCCAGAGCTCGATGTCCTGTTCTGCGGATTGAGCGTCCCGGAACAGGATGATATCGATCAGCGTCACGGCACCGACATCGGGGTTTTGCAGCATGGCAGTGGCGGCGTTGAATTGGCCGTTGTCGCTTATTCTGTAGCGCGCGGTATCGAGGACGCCGGGCTCGTACCAATGCAGCAACTGCTCGCGGATGCGCGGTGGAATGGCTTGGGTGCCGGCAATCGCAGCTTCAGCACGGGCCTGGGTCAGCCACAATGCCAGGGCAGGCGCCGCGATCTGGTAGATGCCATCAGGCACCACGTCTGGCAGGCAAATGCAGCCATCCAGGCACACTTGTTTCTCGCCAGCCGGGCAGGCATTGGTCTGGGCTGTCACATCAAGCGCCAGGCAAAGAGTCAGCAGCGCCCCCAGGCGCGTGATGATGGGCGGCATTGGACTCTCCAGGTAGCGGACAGTGGTGACCTCTAGCGACCGAGCAGTGGACTGGTCAAGAGCGCCTTCAAGCTCATCGGCTTGGCAAAATGATAACCCTGGGCCTGCCCTGCCCCCATTTCACGCAGCAACTCCAGCGTCGCTTGATCTTCGACACCTTCGGCCACCACACTCAGGTCCAGCGATTCGGCCATCCGCACAATGGCCCGGACAATCGCGCGACTGCGGGGGCTGGTGGTCAGTTCGAAGATGAACGACTTGTCGATTTTCAAGCCGCTGAAACGGTATTGATGCACATAGCTCAGGGATGAAAACCCTGCACCGAAGTCATCGAGCACCACTGACATGCCGTTGTCGGCCAGTTGTTGCATGGTCTGTCGGGCAATCGCCGGTTCGGCGACCAGTGCCCCTTCGGTCAACTCCAGGCAGATTCGCGATGGCGAAACCCGGTGCTGCGCCAACAGTGCAAGCACCTCACCGGCGAATTCGGGGCGAGTCATGCTGTAGCTGGAGCAATTGACGTGCACCGGCGGCCAGTCGGCGTGTTCGGGCTGTGCGAGGATCGCGGCAATGCTGGCGAGCATGTACAGGTCCAGTCGACCGATCAGGCGCAACCCCTCGACATCCGGCAGGAACTCGCCCGGTGCGATCACCCGGCCGCCCGGCTGGTGCCAGCGGATCAGCGCTTCAAGGGCCAAGAGTTCACCGGTTTCGATGCTGACGATCGGCTGGAAATACGGCAGCAGTTCGTCGGTGCGTTTGAGCGCGTTGCGCAAGGCGCCTTCTCGCTCGACCTGGTCCGAGACTTCACGGCGCACTTCCTGGTTGAACACGGCGTAGCTGTCGCGCCCGGCACTCTTGACCCGGTACATCGCCGCATCGGCATCGCGCAGCAAGTCGGCGGGCTCGTGATGGAACTGACTGTCGGCGCTGACGATACCGATACTGCAGGACGAAAAAACTTCATGGCCATTGATGAAAAACGGCAGGTCGAATGCCACCAGGATCCGTTCGGCGATTTCAATCACCACCTCCAGCGATGCCTCGGGAGCCATCACCGAAAACTCGTCGCCCCCCAGGCGCGCCAACATGTCGGTGTCGCGCAGGCAACCGCGTAAGCGGTGGGCGGCCTGCATCAACAGCAGATCACCAAAATGGTGGCCGAGGCTGTCGTTGACCATCTTGAAGCGGTCGAGGTCGATGAACATCACCGCCAGGTGCCCGCCTTCGCTGCCGAACCGTGACCAGGCCAGGTTGAGGCGCTGCTGCAGATAGGTGCGATTGGGTAGCCCGGTCAGCGCATCGTGGGAGTTTTCGTGCTGTAACTTGGCATTGGCGTGATCGAGTTCGCGGGTGCGGCTCTGCACCCTGGCTTCGAGCTTGAGGTTGGCGGCATGAATCGCTTCGGCGGCCGTGCGTCGCGACAACGCTGTGTCGATGTGCCGCGACACGAAGGTCAGCAGTTCCTGGTCGCGCAGGGTATAGCGCACCTGCGAGGTATAGCTTTGCACCGCCAGCACACCACGCACCACGTCGCCTTCGAACAAGGGGATGCCCAGCCAGGAGAAGGAGCGCACGGACTCATGGGCAATTTCGATTTCACCCTGCGCGGACAATCGTTCTGCCTCGCCGACATCTATCAGGCACGGGCGGCGCTGACGGATGACGTACTCGGTCAAGCCCCGGCGGCCTCGGCGTGCCGCCGGGCAAGTGGTCTGGCGTTCATCCACGTAATAGGGAAACGTCACTTCGCCGGTCCCGTCGTCAAACAGGGCAATGTAGAAGTTCTGCGCGAACAGCAGATCACCGACGATGCCATGCAGGGTCTGGAACAACTCGGCCATGTCACCCGGCTGGCTCGACAGTTCTGCAATCTGGAACAGCGCGCCTTGCAGATGTTCGGCACGCTCCCGGTCTGTGACTTCCTGGCGCAATGCGTCATTGACTGCCGAAAGCTCCAGGGTGCGACGTAACACCGTTTCTTCCAGGTCCTCCCGGTGCAGAATCCGGTCCAGCGCCATGGCCACGTGGCGTGCGACCACCAGGAACAGCGCGCGGTCTTCGGCGCTGTAGATGCGAGAAACGTCGTAGACCTGCATCGCCAGCATGCCAAACACCTCGTCCGAGGCATTTTTCAACGGCGCGCCCATCCAGAACTCGGGACGATCACCCACGCAGTGGAAACGGTTCTCGGCCTGGGCCGCAAGAATCCCGGCGGCATCGATCAGCAACGGCTGGCCCGTGGTCAACACCTGGCCGGTCAGCGACAGGCGCGAAGGGTCAAGGTATTCGTAGTTTTCGGATTCCAGGGCATCAACGTCGATGATGTCGACGTAATACGGGTAGTCGATCTTGCCAGTGTGCGGGTTATACAAGGCGAGATAGAAGTTCTCGGCGTCGATCAGGCTGGCCAGCAGCCGGTGAGCCCCCACCAGGAACTCTGAGCGGTCACGGGTCGAACTGGCCAGGTAGGTAATTTCATACAGCACACGCTGAGTGATCTGCGCACGGGCCAGGGTATTGGTCTGCAGCTCGATGCCCAGGCGCAGGGCAAGTTCAGCAAATGCCGGTTGCGTCGCATCGTCGACGGGTGCGAGCAGCCAACCCAGCTCACTTTCGCCCCTGCCGGTGGGCCAGCGGTGCAGGTTCGAAGCCAGGCAAAAGGCTTCGAACTCGTCATTCGCAACACTCGAAGGCCACGGTACCCGTGGGTCGCCCTGGCCAACCCGAAGCATCTGTTCACCGGCACGGTAAAACACCCACGCGGTGGTATGGTCCCAGTTGCGCGCCGAATCCAGCAGTTGTTCGATCCTGTCGTCGTTGCCGGCGCAAGCCATACCGACAGTATCCGGGTTCCCTGGAGGGTGAAATGCGGCAACTGCGTCATTGCTCGATTGCCGCGGGGGGCCGGTCAACGTACAAAAACTCATCAGCGCTCCCTGAGCCAAAACTGCTGAAACTCACTGGCTGATTGCATTCAATGTGCCATTTGACTTTCCGTTTAAAGCTTATGGCGGTTTTTTTCAATGAATTTGTTCAATTTAGTGCCAGGTCTGAGACGGGCTGCAAATTATTCACTGTGTTGTCCAAACCTGGCGTCTATCACTCGAAGCTAACGTATCAGTCGTCGTTGTCATCGCGATCACGGTAGCGACGGTGATCGCGATCATAGTCACCACGATCATAGTCACGGTAATAACCCCGATCATCGTCCCCTCTGTGGTCGTAACCCCGTCGATGGTCATGATCGTGATACCGCCCGTACCGTTCTCCGTCATCCCAATGCGGGCCGCAGCCTCCCAACAAGACGGCGCTGGAAATGGCCACGATCAAGATTACTGCGCGATTCATAAAAAACGTCCTAAACGTCGGAGATATGGAAGGGTCATGGCTGCTCGAGTCTTTCATCCGGGCAGTGTTCAGCCGTAACTATGACCATTCGGTAACCCGATGATTCCGCTGAAAAATACAAACAACTGATGGCCACTCTCCCCATCGAATGCCCGCCGGGACAGCCCGGGCCTGTCATCAATAGCCAAGGGGTTGTCGTCGAATGAAAAGTGCCCCTGATACGGGAGCTATTTAATGGCAGTACTGAAAAGGTCTTTGGCGATGAGTCGACGTGAGCGTCTGCTGCGCCTGAGTCACGAGTTGCCTGGTACGCCAGGCAGGAGAATAACAATATGAAATTCGTGAAAAGTCTTCTGGCTGCTGTACCCCTCATGGCGCTGGCCATCGATGCCCAAGCCTATGTGTCGAGCCAGGAAGCCGCCCGGCTGGGTACCAGCCTGACGTGGGTGGGAGCCGAAAAGGCCGGTAATGCCGACGGTTCCATTCCGCCCTACAACGGTGGCCTGACCACCGCCCCCTCCAGCTTCAAGGCCGGCGACAGCATGCGCCCGGACCCCTTTGCGGGCGAAAAACCGCTGCTGGTGATCAACGGCAAGAACGTCGACGCGCACAAAGGCATGCTGACCGCCACCACAGTGGCCTTGGCCAAGCGCTATCCCGACTTTCGCATTGACGTCTATCCGACCCACCGCACGGCATCGCTGCCACAGGCGATCCTGGACAACAGCCGCAAGAATGCCACCAACGCCAGGTCTCTCAATGGCGGGATCGCCATCGACAATGTGATGCCCGGAGTGCCGTTCCCGATCCCGCAATCCGGCGCCGAAGCAATGTGGAATTTCCTGCTGCGCTACCAGGGCGTCAACATCCATTCCAAGTACGACTCCTGGAGCGTCGACACGGCGGGCGTACCGAGCCTGGCGGTGACCGGCGAGGCATTCATCTCCTTCCCGATCTACGAGAACCTGTCGAAGCCGTTCAACAGCTCCGACATCTACTATCAGTTGAAACTGTCCTATACCGGACCTGCCCGCCGGGCCGGCGAGTCGATCATGCTCAAGAACGCGACCAACCCGACGCAGTTCCCTGGCCGCGCCTGGCAGTACATGCCTGCCCAACGCCGGGTCAAACAGATTTCGATCCTGGCCTACGACACCCCCAACCCCGGTACCGCCCGCGCGCTCGAGTTGTACGACTGGACGCTGGTGGGCAAGCAGGAAATGATCGTGCCCTACAACACCTACAAACTCACCTACGCTCGCGCTGCCAAGTCGCTGACCACGCCCAATTTCATAGCCCCGGACTTCGTACGCTGGGAAAAGCACCGGGTCTACGTCGTGGAAGGCAACCTCAAGCCTGGGGCCAAGCACATCTACCAGAAGCGCCGCTTCTACCTCGATGAAGACACCTGGGCCGCAGTCGCCTCCGATCAGTACGACACCAGTGGCCAGCTATACCGCGGTTCCTTCGCGTTCTTCAGCCAGAGCTACGACCAGCAGGTACCGGACGCCACTCCTTTCATGACTTACGACCTGTCGAAAGGCACCTATAACATCAATGGCGTGGTGGGCCCGCATGGCGGCATCCGCTACATCGAGCCGCTATCGACGGCGCAGTGGGTACCAGAGTCCATGGCGGGTGCCGGTATCCGCTAGGTCCGTGGCGAAACAACGCACACTCATGCAGGAGCGATGAATGACAAAGCCCCCAGGTTCAGAAGAACCGGGGGCTTGAGATTTCGGGTGAGTGTTTTTTGTGAAAGGCCCCTGACGTTGCCGACTCAAATGACCGGCTGCCTGACACCTTTCGAGACGGCAGAAATTGTCCCGAAGTGATCGGTCAAATGTAGCAAGGCAGTCTGGTCATTCAAAGCCGCGAAGCGTCTTCGACCTGGAGGAAGGGTTCGACCACGTCTACGCGGTCCGACCTGAATCAGCTCTCAGAGGCGATCGTTGACTCGACACTGGTTTCTGCCAGCTTCAATCGGTCCGCTTTGCAAATGTATTTATCCTTGCTCTTCGGTGCCAGTTTGGCACTGGCCTTTTTGGCCTTAGCCTTGAACAGCTGCTTTAATTTCTTTTGACGATTCATTTTTTCTACTCGGTATGTCAGGCCTTGAATGATACCAGCTTAAGATATTGGCCCCATTGTGCCGTTACCGACCAGCGAGCAAGAACGCCCGATAAAACGCCGAAAAGCCCGCCACCCTAAAGAGAATGGCGGGCTTTTGTGTTTTTGGTTTTACGTCATTCCAGGCTTCGTGCGTGCCAGTTGCTCCCGGGCAAATGTGCCGAGGGTCTTCAACGCCTTGGCCGCCGAACGCAGGTAGAAGGCTTGCAACTGGAACACGTGCCAGCGTGCGGCATACACCTCCAGGCGGCAATTCACCCCGCAGTCAAGCGCATGCTCGGCCAACCGGGTGGCGTCAGACAACAACAGCTCATGGTCACCGACCTGGATCAACATCGGCGGCAGCCCTTGCAGGTCCACCTCAAGCGGACAGTCCATCACCTGCGTACCGGCATACCAGCCCAGCCCCTGCTCCAGCCAGCCGCGACGGATCATCGGATCCTGTTCGACCCGCGAGGCCATGGAAGCACCGCTCAGGCTTTCGTCAGCCACTGGCGACAACAGAAGCATGCCGGCGGCAAAATGCGGATGCAGATCACGCAGCTTGAGCGCCAGAGCCAACACCAGCGAGGCGCCCGCCGAATCACCGGCCAGGAAGATTCGGTCAGCGGCATACCCCTGAGCCCGTAGTGCCTGGTAGCAAGCCAGCGCATCCTCCAATGCCGCCGGGCAAGGATGTTCTGGCGCCAGGCGATAATCAGCTACCCACACCGACATCCCCGAGGTCTTGGCCAAGCGGCTGGTGATGCTCCAATGTGTATCCGGCGAGCCAAGGCAGAACGCCCCGCCATGCAGGTACAGAATGACCCCGCCGTTTTCACCCTGCTTCGGTGCGACCACTTGCACGGGAACGCCGTTTGCCTGCTGACGATAACGAATCACGCCGCCAGTGCCAGGCATCAACCTGGACAATAGGCTCACCACCTTTCTCTGTGCTGGCGCAGCCAACCCAGGCCCGATCAGAGAGCGAAACGTGGTGCGCAAAAAAACCCTCAGGAATCCGGCGCTCAACGTTTCCGCCCAGTCGCGGGATTCGCCAACGGTCGCGCCGCCTTTAAACTCGCGTGTGAAGCGGTATGCATGCAACCCGGAAAACCGCGTCAGCCAGCGATAGCTCAAGGTGAATCCAGGCCAGTTGGTGCTGTTGTTGCCAGCGTCATCCACATACCAGCTCTTGCAGCCGTTCCACACCGTGTTGACCAGGCGCTGCCGGACCTGCCCATGAAAGCGCTCATACACGCTGGAGTCGACTTCCACGGTGTTGGCGCCGTTGCCCTTCATCGCGCGCCAACAGCGCATGACGTGGGCGATCTGGCTTTCCAGCATGTAGACAATCGAGTTGTGGCCCAGGTTGGTGTTGGGCCCATACAACATGAAGAAATTGGGGAATTGCGCAACCGTCAGCCCCAGATACGCGCGGGTGTCATCGCGCCAGGCATGGTTAAGGTCCACGCCATTGCGCCCGACGATACGCATTGGCGACAGAAACTCGGTGGCCGCGAACCCCGTGCCGTAGATGATCGCATCGACTTCATGCCGCTGGCCGTCAACGGTTTCAATGCCGCTTTCAGTGACTCGCGCAATGCCGTCGGTCACCAACTCCACGTTGGACCGGCTCATGGCCTTGAGGTAATCGCTCGACAGCAGGATACGCTTGCAGCCGTATGGATAATCCGGGGTCAGTTTATTGCGCAGTACCGGGTCCGGCACTTGCCCGGACAACAGTCGACGGAACGGAATTCCCACCGCCCACTTCATCAAGCCCTTGAATCGGGTGAACGCCAGCGCCCGGGACTCGTAGCGCATGTATATCGAGGCACGGTACGCGGTCATCATCCAGGGCACGTTGCGCAGCAATGATTTGGCCCGCTCCGAGTAAGCCCGATCCGGTCGAGGCATCAGGTACGCCGGCGAGCGCTGGAACACTTTCATGTGCCCGACAGTCCCGGCAATCGCCGGCACGAACTGAATGGCCGATGCACCGGTGCCGACCACCGCCACGCGTTTGCCAGCCAGCGAATAGCCGTGGTCCCAGGTCGCCGAGTGGAACACGTGTCCCTTGAAGGTTTCCATACCCGCCAGCTTCGGGAACGCCGGGCGACTCAACTGACCGGTGCCACTGATCAACAGCGATGCACTCAGGACGCTGCCATCCTGCTGAGTCACGTGCCACAGCGAGGTGCGTTCATCAAACTCGGCGGACACCACTTCGGCGCCGAAACGAATGTGCTTGTCCAGCCCGTACTTGTCAGCGCAATGCCGCAGATAGGCATGAATCTCGGCCTGGGGCGCGAACACCCTGCTCCAGTCCGGGTTCGGCTCAAACGAAAACGAATACAAGTGCGAAGGTACGTCGCACGCGGCACCGGGGTAACTGTTGTCCCGCCAGACACCGCCGACGTCCTGTTTCTTCTCCAGGATCACAAAGTCCTTCACACCGGCCTTTTGCAAGGCAACGGCCATGCCGATACCGGCAAAACCGCTGCCGATGATGATGGCGTTCAAGGCTGTTGCCGACTGACTGCCGGTTCCAACTTCATGCAACGACATAAGATGCCTCATTGTTGTTTTCAGTGGTGGCTGTCGTTTCAGTCCGGGCGGAGGAACACACCCGCCCAATACCGCGAATAAGATCAACGGCTTTCTCGGCGATCATGATGGTCGGTGCGTTGGTGTTGCCGCCGACCAGGGTAGGCATCACCGATGCGTCGACGATTCGCAGCCCTTGCAGACCGTGTACACGAAGCTGTGCGTCGACCACGGCCAGTGGGTCATCGCCCATGCGGCAAGTGCCCACCGGGTGATAGACACTGTCGGTACGACGACGCAGTACGGTGCGGATCTGCTCGTCGGTGTCGACCCCGTCGGTGTACAGGTCGCGGGTGATCCAGTTGGCCAGGGCCGGTGCCTGCATCAAACGGCGTGTCAGTCTGAATGCCGCGACCATGTCTTCCAGGTCCTGCGGGTCCTGAAGAAACGCCGGATCAATCAGCGGGGCCGCTTGCGGGTCTTTGCTGGCCAGAGATACGGTTCCGCGACTGCGCGGACGCAACAGGCAAACGTGGCACGACAACCCATGGCCCAGGCGCAACTTGCGCGCATGGTCCTCCACCGGAGCCACGACAAAATGCAATTGAATATCCGGTTTATCCAGCCCTTCGCGCGTCTTGAGAAACGCTCCGCCCTCGGCAAAATTCGAGGTCAGCATGCCTCGACGTTCCCGGCGAAAACGGCCGGCTTCCTTGAGCATTCTGGTACTGCCTGCAAGTGAAACACCCATGGCATCCAGGCTTGAGGTCTTGTAGACGAAAACGAAGTCCGGGTGGTCTTGCAGGTTCTGCCCGACACCAGGCAAGTCCTGCAAGAGCGGGATGCCGTGGCGTTGCAGTTCCTCTTTCGGCCCCACGCCCGACAACATCAACAGTTGCGGGGTCTGGAAAGCCCCGGCGGCGAGAATGACTTCCCGCCTGGCGCGCAGGGTGCGAACCAGGCCGTTTTGCAGCACCTCGACAGCCACGGCGCGAGTGCCTTCAAATAAGATGCGTTGCACCTGGGCCCGGGTTTCGACGGTCAGGTTGTTGCGCACGCCCACATACGGCAACAGATACGCCCGCGCCGCGCTGCAGCGCTCACCGTGCTTTTGCGTGACTTGATAGATGCCAACGCCTTCCTGTTCCTCACCGTTGAAGTCGTCGTTCAGCGGCAAACCGGACTCGCGGGCCGCCTCCAGAAAACGTTGCTGGAATGGATTGTCCGAACGCAAATCGCTGACCCACAACGGCCCGCCCCGCCCATGCAAGTGGTTGCCGATGCGCTCGTTGTGTTCGCTGCGACGGAAGTACGGCAAGACATCCTTGAACCCCCAACCGGTATTGCCCAGGGCGGCCCAATGGTCGTAGTCCCATTGATGACCCCGCACGTAGATCATGGCGTTGATCGCAGAGGAACCTCCCAGTGCCTTACCCCTTGGCTGGTAGCCCTTGCGCCCTTCCAGCCCCATTTGCGGGACGGTGTCGAAGGCCCAGTTATTCACCGACGTCGGCACCATTGCCACCATCGCCGCCGGGATATTGACCAGGCTGGACTGCCCGCCACCACCGGCCTCGAGCAAACAGACACTGACGTCCGGATCTTCGCTTAGCCGACCGGCAACCACGCAACCACCGGAACCGCCGCCCACTACGATGTAATCGAAGGTCTTTTTCATTGTTGTTCTCCCTTGTGCAAGGCAGTGCGAGATTTGCGGGGTTACCCGACAACACACAATTGCGCCTCCAGGTTTTCGCCAGGTGCCGCAACGGCCTTTTATTGATGGTTAAACGACGAACCGTGCGCAAAGGATGGTGACGGCCATTGATAAAGAACCGAATGCTGGAATGGGACAATTGTTTTATTATTCGGGCCAACCTTTTCGCCACAGGCACATCGGCATGAGCTTTCGGGATTTTCTGCGTGGCCCGGCCAGCGCCTTGCTGCTGGTGGAGTTCGGTGTCGAAAAAGGCTTGGAGGCCAGCGCGATATTGGCCGGTTCGGGGCTGACGGCAGCGCAACTGGCCGACCCGAATCTGGAGCTGACTGCCGATCAGGAACTGCGGGTGACCGGCAATCTGTTGCAGTTGCTCGGTCATCCTCCGGGTCTTGGTTTCGAAGTCGGTGCACGCTACCACTTCTCGACCTACGGCCTGTTCGGTTACGGCCTGATCAGCAGCGCGACCACCGGGGATGCACTAGCCCTGGCACTGAGCTTTTTGCCACTGACCTACGCATTCACCGTGGTGACCTATGAAGAGCAAGGCAGTGAAGGTGTGCTGACTTTCGCCACGCCCGGGCTGGCACCCGACCTGCGGGATTTTCTGTTGGCCCGGGACATGGCTGCGGGGGCGCTGTTGCTCAAGGAACTGGGGGGCGATGACTTTTCGCTGTCGCGTTTCACGCTGCGCGCAGGTCCCGCTCACGAGTGCGATAACGACCGTTTGTTGGGGCTGGCGCCTGCCTACGCAGCCAGCAGCAACAGCCTGGCCTTTGATCGCTCATTCCTTGCGCGCCCCTTGCCACAAGCCAACGCCGTCACAGTGGGCATGTGCGAGCAGATGTGCACACAGTTGATGCAGCGGCGGATCGCCCGTTCCGGCATGACGGCGCTGGTCCAGCACTACCTGACCAGTACCGACAACACGCCACCGGACCTGTGCGCCATGGCCCGCCTGATCCACGTCAGCACACGCACCCTCAAGCGCCGCCTGCACGATGAAGGCACCACTTTCCGTGCCTTGCTGGCCGAAGCCCGCAGCCACAGTGCCATCGAAATGCTCAACGACGAACGCCTGAGCCTCACCGAGATTGCCGAGCGACTGGGTTTCAGCGACCTGTCGAGCTTTTCCCAGGCATTCAAGCGCTGGTATGGGGTAGCACCGAGTCATTTCTCGCTGCGAAAAAGTAGCAGCGGCGTGTGCTAAATGAGGCACCCGGTCGTTAAGGGGGGCGTTTGAAGCCCGACGCGACCGGCAGCAATCGGCTCCCCCCATTCAACGTTGCTGTTCCACGATCCTGAGCCACGGCCAGCGAGCCTGATAACTTCTCGCCTTCTGATCGAACAGCTCTGGCTTGGGATTCTTTGGATTGATTCGAAGTAGTCCGTGCTCTGTGTCGGCCAGGCCGTTGGGCGCATAGACCTCGCCAGTTTCAATATCCAGGCCAATGCAGGTTCCGGCAACCAGGTAGCGGTCAATCCCGTCTTTGGCTGACTGAAGCCTTGGATAATCCCCGCCAAAGCGCTGGCCGTACCACAGGTGGACGCGAGCCTGATTCTTGATCTCAATGTTCACGTCGAGGTCCTGGAACAGACGCTGACCTGACTGGATAACCTCATTCTCAGCTTCCCACGACAGGTCATCATCGAAGTAAAAGACGTCGTAATCCTTCACACCCCACGCCGGCGGTCGCTGTGCCTGATGATTCCAGACGGCCTGGAACAGGCAACCGGCCGTGAGCACGCATTGGTTCAAACCGAGCTCAGGCAAGCGAGCGGAAATTTCTGCGTTTACCGGGTTGGCCATTGCGATCCTGAGCAGGCTTTCGGCAGTCAATGTCATCTTCATCCCTTCTGATTGATCTGATCCCTGCGACCGACAATACCCCCAACGCTTTTCAAATTTGCGAAAAAGTCGGCCTTTTCCCTCCTTGGGCCAATCTGGCGCGAATCCTGCCTCATTCAACGGCATGAAGTCGGTACTGACTATGTGGGTGACACTTTTGAAGTGAGCCACCTCAGGGCCTGCCCCGATAATCGATAGCTTACTGACGAACAGTCGAGGTCAAGCATGACGAGCGCAACTATGGAACAAGTCAGCCCGCAAACGCTGAGAAGAGTGATTGTGGCCGCCGGCATCGGCAATTTCGTCGAATGGTTCGACTTTGCCGTCTACGGCTTTCTGGCCACGACCATCGCCCAGCAATTCTTCCCCAGCGGCGATGCCAGTGCCGCGCTGCTCAAGACCTTTGCGGTATTCGCCGTGGCCTTTGCGTTTCGGCCCCTTGGCGGGATTTTCTTCGGCATGCTGGGCGACAGGATCGGCCGCAAGCGCACCCTCGCGATGACCATCCTGCTGATGGCCGGCGCCACGACCTTGATCGGACTGTTGCCCACTTATGCGGCGATCGGGGTCATGGCGCCGATTCTTCTGTCCCTGATCCGTTGCGCCCAGGGTTTTTCCGCCGGGGGAGAATACGCAGGCGCCTGTGCCTACCTGATGGAGCATGCACCGAGTGATAAACGCGCCTGGTACGGCAGCTTCATTCCGGTCTCGACATTTTCCGCCTTCGCCGCGGCCGCCGTGGTGGCGTACGCGCTCGAGGCGTCATTGTCCGCCGAAGCGATGGGGAGCTGGGGCTGGCGCTTGCCGTTCCTGATTGCCGCGCCTCTGGGCCTGGTGGGGCTTTACCTGCGCTGGAAGCTCGATGAGACACCGGCATTCCAGGCAGTGACTCAGGAGCATGCTGTTGCCCACTCCCCACTCAAGGAAACCTTGCGCAACCATGGTGCGGCGATCTGTTGCCTGGGCGCCTTTGTGTCACTCACGGCGCTTTCGTTTTACATGTTCACCACCTACTTCGCGACCTACCTGCAAGTCGCCGGAGGCCTGAGTCGCGCAACAGCCTTGCTGGTGTCCCTGATTGCATTGTTGTTCGCTGCGGCGATCTGCCCGCTGGCCGGGCTGTATTCGGACCGGGTCGGGCGTCGAATCACGGTGATGACGGCTTGCGCGCTGTTGATCGTGGTCGTGTATCCATCGTTCCTGATGGCCAGTTCCGGTTCGTTCGCCGCGTCCATCGTCGGCGTCATGCTCCTGGCGATTGGCGCGGTGTTGTGTGGCGTGGTCACCGCGGCCTTGCTCTCGGAAACCTTCCCTACCCGTACTCGATACACCGCCTCGGCTATCACCTACAACATGGCGTACACCCTGTTCGGCGGCACCGCGCCGCTGGTGGCAACGTGGCTGATCAGCACCACCGGCAGCAACCTGTCGCCGGCGTTCTACCTGATCGCGATTGCCTTGCTCGCATTGGCGGGTGGGCTGGCATTACCGGAGACTTCAAGGATTTCCCTGCATGACGTTGCGGCGCAGGAGAAAGCCGAGGGCGTGGGCGCATCGGCCTGAAAACACGAAACGAGCCGGCAGGCGTCATGTAAGCAGGGTTTCCATCAGCGGCCTCTGACTGCGATGCTCATTCGCGGCTCAGGGGCCACTCAAGTCGACGTCACGAGTGATTTCACATTGATATCGCCGATTTGTCATGAAATGAAAAGAAATTGTCGTCGAATGAAGGGTCGATAGCCTCCCCCGTCCATAAATTCCTCTTCAGGCCCGCGCGTTGAATCCCCCGATCTGACGCCAGGCCCGGCCGGCGCAATGCCTGGGCGCATTCCTGATTTATATGCTCAACATAATAATAATCCGAGGGGTCGCATTGTATGCGTGTGAATTTACCCGTAACCGAGCATGAAAGAGTTTTCCCCACCGAACAGCGATTGATCTCCACGACCGATCTGGACAGCCGAATCACCTACTGCAATGACGCCTTCGTTGCCATCAGCGGATTCACCTACGACGAACTGGTCGGGCAGACCCATAACCTGGTTCGACACCCCGATATGCCACCCGGGGTATTCGTGCATATGTGGCATACCATCAAGCAAGGCAAACCCTGGATGGGTATTGTGAAAAACCGCGCGAAAAATGGTGATTTCTACTGGGTCAGTGCCTACGTCACGCCCATCTATGAAAACGGACGCATGAGTGGTTACGAATCGGTCCGCTCGGTGCCCAGCCGCGACCAGGTCCGGCGGGCATCAGCGCTCTATTCCAGGATGCGGGCCAGCAAGCCGATCGTTGCGCGCAGCGCGCGGATATTCCGGCCACTCCGACAGGGATGGCCATTATTGATGGCTGGCGGAGTTTCACTGGTGGGTAGTCAGTGGCTACCTCAAACGGCGGCACAAGGGGTCCTGATCGCAAGCCTTGGTATTGCCTGGTACCTGATCGAGTCCCGAAATCGCAGGGCCATTGAGCGCACCCTGGCCGAGCATCCGAAAGCCTTTTCCGATCCGCTGGTCGCGCTCACCTACAGCGATAACCACGGCCCCCAAGGGCAATTGGACATGGCCATGCTTAGTGAGGAAGCGCGCCTGCAGACAGCCCTGAGCCGGTTGGTCGATGCCGGGGTCAATGTCAAGGCCAAGGCGGCGCAGTCATCGGAGCTTTCAGGTTCCCAGGCGCAGTCGCTGGATCGCCAGCGCAGTGAAACCGATCAGTCTGCCGCCGCCATTTCACAGATGGCCGCCACCATTCAGGAAGTCACGCAAAACGTCATCAGCACCGCACATGCCGCCTCGGAGGCTGACCAGTTGACCCGTGACGGCAGCGAGTTGGCCCGGCAAAGCCTGAGTGCCATGAAAACCATGCACGAGGCGGTCAACGAGATTGGCCAGGCGGTCAATGCATTGGCGAGCGAAACGCAATCGATCGGCAGTGTCGTGGATGTCATCACCTCCATTGCCGAGCAGACCAATCTGCTGGCGCTCAATGCGGCCATCGAGGCGGCGCGGGCCGGTGAGCAAGGACGCGGTTTTGCCGTGGTTGCCGACGAGGTGCGCTCCCTGGCCCAACGCACCCGCACCTCCACCGAACAGATCCACGGCATCATCGCTTCACTGTATGACGGTGCCGATCGCGCCGTTTCAACGGCCAATCGTGGCGAGCAGATTTCCCGCGAAAGCATGCAAAGTGTCGAGGCGGTGCAGTCGGCGTTGGTCGGCATCAGCCAGGCCGTCACCCGGATAACCGGCATGAGCCAGCAGATGGCCTCGGCATCTGAAGAGCAAAGTCACGTGGCTGAAGATATCAATCAACAGATCACCCGAATTGCCCAACTGTGTGATCACAGCGCCGGGCAGGCCAAGCAAGGCGCCGCCATCAGCCAGGACCTGGAAGTCATGGCCGATTACCTGCACAGCCTGGCCGAACGTTTCAGCCGATAGCCATTGGCGCCTGTTGACCGTCTGGCATCCGGGCAACAGGCAGGCATCGGCCAATACCCGACATATGCAAGAGTTCGTCGGCGACGCTCAGGTCGCTGCATGATTTCGCAGTTGATTGGCGCTCAATAATTGCTGGATCCGCTGGTGCAATCCCGTCATTCAATCTCTGCGTTTATCAAGGCACTGACGTCGCAGGGTAAGGTTATTGATCTCCATGCAACTGACCGAGTAATCGTCATCATTATTATTTTTGGCCTTGTCCTTGGCCTTGCCGCAATTGCCATTGTCATTGCAATTGCCCTTCCCCTTTTGATCATTGCTGTTTTTCAAGCAGTTTCTGACATCACTTGCACTGCCCGCATCATCGCAATTGGAACCGGCAAAGGAGATTGATGGCAAAGCCAGGGAGAATAGGAGTGTGCACACAGTGGCTGCGACGATTCGCATGATAAAGCTCCTGAGTAGTCTGCTACTTGCCTGCAAGCAGTGCCTTGGACAGGCACTGGGTAACTGTAACAGGTCAGTTTGAGGCGGCTCGCCAACCTGCTCGATAAAGGCCGCCCGCAAGCGGCCTTTGATTCTCGACGGCATCAGGGCAATGCATAGACCCTGAACAATCTCTTCACGGTAAGGTTGCTCCCGCCCAGATACTGGTCGTAGGCCTTTTCTATGTAGCCCGAGTAGTAGGCTTCACTCAGGGCCGTATCGACCAGCAAACGGAAGTCTTCGTCATTGCGATCCACGATCATCGCCACCGGCGAGTACTCGAAGATCCGGTCCAGGATCATCAGGTTCTTGTCGGCGCCTTCCTTGGCGATTTCGTTGCGCAGCAGCATGCGTTCGGAGAAGAACGCATCGGCCTTGCCCTCGGAGACCAGTTTGACGCCTTCGTCGTTGTTGGCCACGGTCACCAGCGAGGCAATCACGTTGAGCAGGCGCATCTGTTCGCGAATCCAGTCTTCGGTCACGCCCCCTTCCAGGGTCGCGTAGGTTTGGTTGGCCAGGCCGTTGTTGATGCTGGCGCGCCAGGTCGGGCCGGCATTGGCGACCTTGCCGTTGAGCACGTTGAGCAACGGCTCGCCGGCATCGTTGCGCACCACCACCGAGAGGCCGGCGGTGTAGACCGGTATGGAGTAGCTGATCATCTTGCGCCGTTCCAGGGTAGGCGCTGTCGGCGTGCAGAGGATATCGACCTTGCCCTGGCTCACGGCACTGACCTGGTCCGAAACCGTTACCGGCTGATAGTGCACTTGCAGGTCGGGCAGGCCCAGTTCGCTCTTGAGCTTGTCGGCGATTTTCAGGCACAGGTCGATGGCATAGCCGCTGGCCTTGTCGCCCTCCTGCTTGCTGAAAGGGGCCAGGTCTGGCAGGTAGCCCAGGGTAAAGGTGTGGCTGCTGCGCACACGTTCGAGGGTATTGGCGCCAGCCACTAGCGGCAGCGTCGAGAGTGCGAAGGCGAGCAGCAGTCTGGTGGTTGTGGCAAATGGTACGTTCATGTCCGGTTTCCCCGTATGCAGATGTCTGTGCAGTCCTGTTGGCCACGCCTAAGGGTTTGCGACCCTGGCCTGGTTGGCCGCTGGCGCTTCGGTGAAGCGCTTGGCGAGGAATCCATAGAGCAGGTAGCCGACAGCGAGCACCAGGGTGCCGCCCATCACTGCATCCTTGCCGCAGGCATACAGGGCGTACAAGGAGTACGTTATGGCAATCAGCAAGACCACCAGGTTGCGCGAGTAAATGCCCGACGAGACCCCGGCCTTGTGCATGATCACCAGCAGGCCGGTCATCGCCGTTATGTAAGGGATCAGGTTGGTAACCGCCGCCAGGCTGACCAGTTTGCTGAACTGGGCGGCGGCATCGGGCGAGATGGTCGACAGGGCCATGAGGGTCTGCAGCACACCGCAGACAATCATGCCGACGACGGGCGCATTCATCGAGTTGACCTTGCTGAACAGCTTGAGGAACAGGTTCTGGTCAGCCGTCATCTTGGCCGTTTGCGCCAGGGTGAATTGCCAGCCCAGCAGCGAGCCGACACAGGCCATGACCGCCAGCGCCATGACGATATTGCCCACCATCGGGCTGAACATCGTGGCGTAGACCAACGCGAAAGGCGCCGAGGATTTGGCCAGTTCGTCATTGGGAATGATGCCCTGGATGACAGTGGTCGACAGCACATAGACCACGGCGGCACCGAGGGTGCCGAACAGGCAGGCCAGCGGCACATTGCGCTTGGGGTTTTCCACGGCATCGGTGGCCTGGGCCGCCGACTCCATGCCCAGGAAGGCCCACAGGGTCAGGGGGATGGCTTTGCCGATGGCTTCGGAAATCGGCAGGCTGTTGGGGTTCCAGGCAGCGGCCAACACATCGGACTTGAACCAGAACCAGCCGATGATGCTCAGGCCCGCGACCGGAATGATCACCCCCCACACCGTGAACGCGCCGATCTTGCCGGTGATGCCCGGGCCACCGAAGTTGGCGAAGGTGGTCAGCCAGATCAGCGAGATCGTGCCGACGCACAATGGAATGGCACCCGTGCCCAGCCAGGGCACGAAGGCGGTCATGTAGCCCACCGCCGAAATGGCCACGGCCACGTTGGCGATGGCCAGTGACAGGAAGTACAGGTAAGAACAGAGGAAAAAACCCGACTTTGAGTGGGCTTCTTCGGTGTACGCGGACAAACCGCCGGAGCGCGGACAGAAGACTCCGCACTGCGCAAAGCAGTAGGCGATGGCCATCGAACCGATTGCCGTGAAGATCCATGACAGCAGCGAGACGGCACCCAGTTGAGCCATGTTGGTGGGCAACATGATGATGCCCGAGCCCATCATGTTGACCGTTACCAGCGTCGTGAGCCCCATCAGGCCCATTTTCTTGCTTGAATCAGCCATCGCAAACTCCTTGCCTTTTTGCAGGGTTTTGAACCTGGGGCTGGCGACGTGCAACACGCGGCCGGACAGGGGCTAATGCTTACTGCTTGACCAGATGAACGCTTCTGACCCGTGGAGCATCAGGCCTTGATCACATACCCATACGCCCGGGTACGACCGCCTTCCTGCTTCAGGTACACCCCCTGCAACTCCGGCGTAAAACCGGGCAAGCGGTTGATGCCCTTTTTCGGGAAGTGTTCCTTGCGGAACATGTACTTCTGCAACTGTCGAAGACGCCATTGACCTGCAAGATGACATCCCACAGTTGCTTGTAGATCGCCAGGGAGCGAATGCTGCGGCCCTGAGAGGCCACCAGGAAGATCGGGATATCGAAGCCGGTGCGCTTGATGGCATCCAGCACTCCGGCGGCCAGGTCATCAATGCAGAGTACGGCGACGGCGACATCGGTAAAGTCTGTCTGGTCGAACCGGACGACTTCACGGGTATTACGAAAACAATCCCGGACCGCATCGCTGGCAGCGATTTTCAATGCGTTCATATCCAGAATCTCTCGGTCTACTTGACGTTGAAGTTCCTGGGACGAGTACCTTCAGGGGCATCATGTCCCGGGTCCGGAGCGATTGCCCTATTGGGTATAGTCCATTTTTACAATTTGTTACCCCTTGCCGAAATTTTATCGGTCAATGCAACACCCCATCGGTTGCCTCCAACCTTTGGAGTGCTGCTCATCCAGCCATCAGGTGCGCCCGGCGGAACCTGTCACGGGCAGGTTCCCGAGCAGCTTGAGCCCGGTACTCTTCACGAACGTCTCATAGTCCATCGGCTTCTCGATTCGGGTTTCTGCGTTAGGCAGCACGTAGGCCCAGGCACGTTTGGACGATGCGTCGTACACCAGCTTGAACAGACGGGTCGGCACCCAGACCTGGTTGTCGCCGATGGTCGAGTGGCCCGGGTCAAAGAGCGGGCCGGTAAAGACAAACACGTTGCCATCGGCGCGCTTGGCAAACTTGCGGACGTCAGACTCGACCTTGCTCCAGATCTTGCGGTTGTTGGTCGGGTCTTGCGGCACCATGTTCGACAGCGCAAAGGATTGGGCCATTGCCTTGGGGCTCGGGGCATCGGCTGCCGGGGATTGATGGCCTCGGTCCACGGCCGGCTTCTGGCTGCGGTAGTCGCTCAACTCGGCGCGCCCACTCTTGGGAATGCGTGGGTCCGGGTAGAACTGATTGGTACGCTCCTCCCCTTTGGCATCCTGCAACTGGGCCGCATTCAGACGCTCGACCACCACCAGCGGGGTCTTGCTGGTTTGCGAGTACAGCACCGCGAAGTTGTCGGAACACAGCGCCAGGGGTTTCATGGAGGATGGCACTGTCGCCGTGTTGATCGGTTTCGCTGCCGGGAACAGGTCGGCGCAGCCGTCAAACGATGCCTGTTTCTGTTTGCTTGAATAGAGGTCCAGGGCCGCGTTCTGGCTGATCGAACCGGAGCGGGACGTGTGTTCATGTTGCGCGGTGGGCGGTTTGAGGAGATCCAGCAGACTGCGGGCTTGCGCCCCGGTCGAGAGCAAAACAAGGGCCGACAGCCCAACTGCAATTTTGCGTAGGTACATGGGTTAAATCTTCGAAAGGAATTGAGGGATAAACGTGCGGCGAGGCCCGATTCACGGAACCGGGTGGAGGGCGTTGCTGATTATGTGGCGGCGATCATGCTTTCGCGGTCCTTGATCAAGTTATCGATGCGGGGTGTATGGACCATGACAAGATCGGTTAGTGCAATGCCGTACTCGGCAGCCATATTATTGTGACGCTGTGGTGGATGACATATCCAGCCCCCCTCGATACCCTTTCGCACCCGGGCGCCTGACGGCAGTTCAGGCCAAACCACACTCATCCAGACGAACCAAAAATGAAATCCTCCGCAGGTTTGCTGTTGTCAGGTATCGAACTGGACCGTGCCAGCTCCATCCCCTTGTACCGCCAACTCTACTTGCAGATTCGCAAACAGATTCTCAGCGGCAGGATTCAGGGCGGCGTGCGCCTGCCCTCCACCCGGACCCTGAGCAAGGAACTGCAGCTGTCGCGAATCAGCATTCTCAATGCGTTCGATCAGCTGATTGCCGAAGGTTTCCTGACGTCGCGGACCGGGGCCGGGACCTATGTGGGGCATGAATGGGAGAGCCGCGGTATCGACGACGATGAGCACAAGCGCCAGCCCCCTCGCCTGTCCGACCTGAGCCAGTCCATGCTGTCGTTGCGCAGCGATCATTTCCGCGGTGTTTCCTATGCCGGCTGGGCGACCGGCAGCCCGACCTCGTTCCTGCCCAGTCACAGCGCCTACGATGCGTTCCCGCAATCGGTCTGGAAGCGCCTGTTGAACCGCCACCTGCACAAGCCGACCAAGGCCATGCTCGGTTATGGAGAATTGCAGGGATTGCTGGCCCTGCGCGAGGCGATTGCCGAGTACGTCTTCGATGCCCGTGGCATTGATTGCACTGCCGATCAAGTGGTCATCGTGTCCGGCGCCCAGCAAGCCTTCAACCTGCTGGGCATGCTGTTGCTCAACCCGCAGGACAGCTTCTGGATGGAGGATCCGGGGCATATCGCGGCGCGCATTGCGCTCCAGGCCCAGGGTGGCCGGGTCGTGCCGTTGCGTATCGACAAACAGGGGATCGATGTCCGGCAAGGCCTGGCTGTGTGTCCTGACGCTCGCCTGGTGTTTACCACACCTTCTCGCCAGCATCCCTTGGGCATCACCATGAGTTATGGGCGGCGCCAGGAACTCATCGACTGGGCCGCCCAGAATCAAAGCTGGATCATCGAGGACGACTGCGACAGCGAGTTTCGCTACAACGGCCGCCCGCTGCCGGCACTCTATGCCATGGACCAATGGGCCCGGGTCATCTACGCCGGGACCTTCAGCAAAGTGCTCTTCCCCTCGCTACGACTGGGTTACGTGATACTGCCGAACGCCTTGATCGAACCCTTCTGCACCCTGCGGGCGGTCATGGATCGCAGCCCGCCCACCCTGCTCCAGGCCGTCACCGCGGACTTCATGCGCGAAGGCCACTTTCTCGGCCATATTCGTCGAATGCGCGCCCTGTACCAGGCTCGCCAGCAGGCACTGGTGGAACACCTGCACAAACGCCTGGGGACTTTCTTCAGGATCACGCCAGTGGAAGCCGGTATGCACCTGATCGCCTGGTTACCCGCGCATCTCGATGACGATGCCCTGGCCAGGGAACTTGGCGAGCATGGCATTCATACCTATCCCCTGAGCGACTACTGGGTCGAACACGTCTTGCCGCCGGCGCTGCTGATCGGCTTTGCCAGCACCCCCGAGGACCAGGCTCAAGCGCGCGTCGAAGCGCTGGCCCAGGCCCTGGACAAAATGGGCTACCTGCAACCGGCCACTTGACCCAAGGCAAGTGGCCTTATGAATTAACTGATAATGGATCTATCGAGAGTTCCTGACTGGCGCGATAAAGGCTGCGCCGGTAGACCCGGTGTCTGAACCAGGAACGACTCGAATGAACAATAAGATCCAGGAACGATTCAACGCCTTGCTCAGCCATAAGGCTGTCGAGGCCGAGGCTCCGCCCCTACTGAACGAGGCGCTGGCCCGCCAGTTGCTCGACCGACTGGCGCAACTGCGCCTGTTTGCCCATGCCTATCCCTTGCTGACCAACCTGACCCACGGCCGTGTCACCCCTGGCGACCTGCTGGATTTTGCCTATCGCCATGAACTGCAGGGCCTGAGCCTGCACCTGCTAGACGGTGAGGAAAACAGTCTGAGTCAAATGACAGCCGCGCAGCTTCAGGCGTTCGCCGCCAAGGCCAATGCACTCGGGCTGGACGTGCATCTGGAAATCAGCAGCACCCTGAAAAAAGATGTCGATCAAGTGATCGCCATTGCCAAGGCGCTGGGCACCCGCAACATCCGTGTCTACTCACGCTACGAAGGGGCGCTGTCCCGGGTCATGGACGTGATCGAGTCAGACCTGCACTACCTCGCGCAACAGGCAGACGAGCACGACCTGTTCTTCGACTTCGAGCAGCATGAGGAACTCAAGAGCGGCGAGATCGCGCAACTGTTGAACCGGCTGAACCACCCTCGGCTGCATGCCCTGTTTGATTTCGGCAACATGATCAATGCCTGCGAACAGCCCCTTGCGGCACTGCGCACCCTGGCCCCGCACATACGCCAGACCCACCTCAAGGGTGTGCGCATCGTGCCTGAGCAAAACGGCTTCGGGCATTACGGTGTGCTGCAAGGCAGTGACGAAGACGACCTGCCCAGCGCACGCATGCTGTTCGAATTGCTGATGCTCGGCGAATCAACCCCACAGGTGATCGCCTTCATTCTCGAGCAGGAAAACCACTACGTCGCCCCGGCGTTCCGCCAGCTCGACGAAGCCGCCGACCCGTTCATTGCATACCGGGAAATGAGTGAAACAGCGCTGCCGGAAGGCTTCTCGCTGGAGCGAATGCTGGCCGATGAGCATCGTTGGGCAAACAACCAGGTGGCCTACGTACGAGGCCTGCTGGCCGAGTTCCGCACCCTGGCCGAGTTGACCCTGGCCCAATGCCCTGACGCCTGAACCTGACGTGCCCATCGGCACTGCCTACCCAATCAAGCCTGGAGAACAATAATGACATCCCAAGACAAGGCCAAATGGCTCAGATTCCTGATTCTCATCCTCGGTGGTGGCACCATCTACAAGCTGGCGAATCTCAAAGACGCCTTCTACATCCCCATGCAAGAATTCATGGGGCTGTCCCACACTGAAATCGGCGTGCTGCTGAGTGCCAACGCCATCATCGCCACGGCGCTGTTCGTGGTGGGCGGCATGCTCGCCGACCGCTACGACACGCGCAAGCTGATCCCCCTGGGCCTGATCGGTACCGGCGGCCTCGGGCTCTACCTGGCGACCTTTCCGCCCTTCAGCAATCTGCTGGTGGTGTTCTGCCTGCTGGCCGTGTGTGCCGACTGCCTCTTTTGGCCTTCGCTGCTCAAAGCCATCCGCAACCTGGGCGACGATAAGGAACAGGGGCGCCTGTTCGGCCTGCTCGAAGGCGGGCGTGGCGTCATCGATACCCTGGTCGCCTTCTCTGCGCTGGGCGTCTTCGTCGCCATGGGCTCCGGTGAAAACGGTCTGAAGTCGGCGATCCTCTTCTACTCGGTCATCGACATTCTTGCCGGCACCCTGACCTGGCTGCTGCTCAAGAGCGGCAAAACCCAGTCGACCGTCAAGCCGAAGAACGGGTTGTCGAACCTGCTCGAGGCCATCAAGGTGCCGGGCATCTGGCTGGTCAGCCTCAATGTGTTCATGGTCTACATCGTGTACTGCGGCCTGACTTATTTCATTCCCTACCTCAAGGAAATGTACGAACTGCCCGTGGCCCTGGTGGGCGCCTACGGCATCATCAACCAGTACTTCCTCAAGATCCTGGGCGGCCCCGCCGGTGGCTTCATCGCCGACAAACAGTTCAAGAGTTCCAGCCGCTATCTGAAGTGGGCGTTCCTGGCGTTGTTGCCGCTGATGGGCGTCATCATGCTCATCCCGAAAAGCCCGGATTACATCTACGCAGGCATGGCGGCCACCCTCTCCTTCGCGCTGATTGTGTTTTCCATGCGCGGCGTGTTCTGGGCCCCCATGGGTGAAGTCGGCATTCCCCAGCACATCACCGGTTCAGCCTTCGGGATCGGTTGCCTGATCGGCTATGCACCCGGCATGTTTGCCTACGTCATCTATGGCGCCATCCTTGACCACTTCCCGGGTCAACAAGGCTACAACTACGTGTTCTCGTTGATGAGCGTATTGGCCATTGTCGGGTTCATGGTGTCCAGCCTGCTGTATCAAGCGGTCCGCAAGAATGCCACGATCACTGGCAAGGTCAGCGCCGCGCAAGCCTGAACATAGACAGTGAATGCAGCGCGGCGGTAACCGGAGTCTCTCGGTTACCGCCGCACGGCGTAGCCATCAAAATGCGAAAACGGCTTCCCCGGTTGGCCATTCGGTTCGCGCAGCTGTTGCCGCTGCAGGTGTTCGAATTGCCGCTCGACGTCGGCTCGTTCCACCCCGATGAGTGCATCTGGCGCAACGCCAACATGAGCCGGTGCTGGCGTGGCTGATCGAACAAATCCTGGCGGTGCGGCCAGCTTGAACTGACGCACGGCATAACGCCTTGCCTGAAATTGCACAAGGCGGGCGTCGGATCGCTATACAGTGAACTACTGTCAGTCATGGGCATGGCGCCCACAGCCAATCTCCAGATATCCATCGAATTGCAGGGTTTCCAACCGACATATCACGATGATCACGGAATCAGGCCGATGGAAAAAGATGCAAGAGCCGAATCAAAAAACCAGACGTTTACCGCGCAGGAGACTGAGTCCCCGGGCGAACCAGCCCCTGTTTGCGAAGTGGCTGGCAATGGCATCAGGCGCACTCGCATCGGGGGCCAGGCGCGCGAACTCAGTCGCTCGACCCAGTTTGTCATTGTCGCTGCAGTGATCCTGGGGCTGACCATGTTCTTCGTCGGTAATCTGGTGAGTGAACGGATAGAAAACGCCGCCGTGCACAGCGCAGCAGAAGCTGCCGCTCAGTACATGGATACGTTTCTGGAGCCCTATGTGCAGGAAATGAGCCGGGACAACGCCCTCTCGGCTGCCAGCGTCCAGTCCCTCGATCGCCTCGCGGAAAGTCGTTCGCTCAAACAGCACATTGTTTCGATCAAGATCTGGCGAGCAGATGGCACGGTGATCTACGGCACGAACAAAGCCATCACTGACCGCAAATTCCCACTCGATGAAATCACCGAGGCACTCAAGGGCAATGTGGTTACCGACCTCAAAGACCTGAAGGAGGAGGATGAGAACGAGTTCGAGCGCAAACTCAACATGCCGCTCTATGAGATCTACGCGCCCCTTCGCGACTCACGCACCGGAGATATCATTGCGGTGGGCGAGTTTTATGAAAAGGCCGATAGCCTCAAGCGCGAGATCAATCGCGTCCGGCAGCAGGTGTGGGTGGACGTAGGCACCGCGACACTGGCGATGCTGACGCTGCTCTTCTTCATCGTGCGACGCAGTGACAAGATTATCCTGCGACAGCAAGTGGCACTGCGCATGCGGTTGCAGGAGCAAACCCGCCTGCATCTCAGCAATGCCGAACTCCAGCACAAGATGGCGACGGCTACCCAGGAGTTTTCCCGGATCAACGAACTCACCTTGCGGCGCATTGGTGCAGACCTGCACGATGGGCCGGCGCAGTTGTTGACCTTGATTCTGATCCGTCTCGACGACCTGGCCGAAAACTGCTCCGCTGTCGATCAGGAGTCGCTGGAAACCATTCGTGGCGCCGCCACCGACGCATTGAGCGAGGTCCGCGATTTATCACGAGGCCTGGCGCTTCCGGAAATCAACGACCTGAGCCTGGAGGAAGAGTTGCAACTGGTGGCGCAACGGCACGAGCAACGCACTGGCACCCGGGTCACATTAACCATGGGGCGGCTACCGGAGGCCGCGCCACTGCCGCTCAAACTCTGCTTGTACCGTTTTGTGCAAGAAACCCTCAACAACGCTTTCCGTCATGCCAACGGCGAAGGCCAGGTCATCCGTGCGCAATACGTTGATGAGGTATTGAACATCAGCGTGAGGGACGGTGGTCCGGGCATGGCGCAGGACGCCATGCTGCTCGATACATCCGGCAGAACCCGATTGGGACTCGCCGGTTTGCGTTATCGCGTTGAATCCCTGGGCGGGTTGTTCAGCATCGACTCCAGCGCCTCGGGTACGTCGGTCAATGCACAGTTCAAGCTTTAGTCAGAGCTGCTGTGGGCATCCACTGGGGTTTTCCCCTCACCGTTGTGAAGGCGCCCGACAGCTTCACGCTCCCAATAACGCCGTAGAGCCGTGACCGCTTCGACACGATTTCGGGCGTGCAGCTTGTGCATCACGCAGCCCATGTGGTGCTTGACGGTTTTTTCGCTGATCGACAGCCTTGTCGCGACTTCCCTGTTGGTCAGACCCTTTGAAACTTCTCGAATGACCTCCTCCTCGCGGTGGGTCAAATCAAAGTTGGGCGTTTGCGCCTCGTGCTTCTTGCTGTTACTCAGCAGTTTGTTGGCAAACTCGGGGGTGATATAGGTCTCACCCTTGGCAACCGACCTGATCGCCAGGATCAGGTCCGGTCCGCTGACACCCTTCAACACATACCCGCGCGCGCCAGCATCCAGTGCCAGAAAGGCGTCATCTTCAGACTCCGAAACCGTCAGCATCAGCACCTTCACATCCGGCAGTTCAGTGGAAATGAAGCGCACCGCGGCGAACACATCCCCCGGCATATTGACGTCCATCAGCATCACGTCCGGGTACACCCTCTGGGCGATATCCCTGGCATCCTGCGCATTGGCGCCCTGCTCCACGACCTGAAGATCCGCCCGTTTTCTCAACGTATTGGCAACGCCCTCACGTAACATCGGATGATCGTCGACTATGCCGATGCGAATGGATGGACTCATGACGCGGCTCCCGAACGGATAAGCATTCGAACATTCATTGATTAATAGCAGGGAACCCGGGGGCACGCCGGTCACCAGTCGTATGTTTTCATCCGACCAACAATCGCTCCCCTGGACGTTGCACCAGGCAAAACCAGGAACAACGTCAAAAGCGACGGATTTCCAACGTCGCGCGTAACCCTGCAGGGGTGCGGTTCTCCAGTTTGACCTGCCCACCAAAGCGATCGGCAATGGCCTTGACGATGGTCAGCCCCAACCCTGCACCCTGATCATTTCCGCGGCTGTAGAAACGCTCGAAAAGCCGATCGCGATCCTGCTCGTTGATGCCCGGGCCCTCATCCTCGACAGACAGTTCGTAGCGGGTTTCCTTCTCGACCAGCCTTACAGTGATCACGCCATGCCGAGGGGAGAAATTCGCCGCATTGGTCACCAGGTTGTTCAAGGCAATATCGATCGCGGCCGGGTCGACTCTGGCAAGGATGATGTCGTCGCTGACTTCAAAAACCAGTTCCAGCCCCTTGCTCAGCAACCAGGGCGTCAACTGGACCAGGCTGTCGCGAACGGTGCTGGCCAGATCAATAGATGCAGGCAGTTCAGTCCCTGCTCCAGGCTCAATACGAGCCATCGTCAGCAATTGATTGACCAGTCGACTGGTACGGTCCACACCGGCAATCAGGAATTCCAGCGATGCGCGACGATCCTCTTCACTCCCCGCTTCCATCAGGTTTTGCGCGTGGATCCTGAGCACGGCCAGGGGTGTACGCATTTCGTGGGCGGCATCGGCGATAAAGCGTCGCTCGCGCCCCATGATTTCCTGAATTTGCGCGAGCATGCGATTGAGGGCCGCCTGCATGGGCTCAAGCTCAGTGGGTAGCGGCGTCAATTGCAGGGGTTCGAGCGAGCCGGGCTTGCGGGCCCGCAGCGTTGCAGCCATGTTGACCAGCGGCTTCAATCCCCAGCCGATGGCCAGCCAGATCATGGCGGCCAGCAACAGACTCCCCAGGATATTGGGCCACAGCGTGTGGCGTACGATCCGGTCCACCAGGTCCATTCGCACGTCGTCCCGTTCACCCACCCAGATGCGCAGGTTGTTCTGCTTGTCTTCAAGCAGGAAGGCGCGCCAATGCCGATTGTTCAGATCGACTACATCGCTGAAGCCTGGTGTGACCGGCGGTGTGCTGAAGGACGGAGAGCTGGCCGTATGTACCAGCACTTCGTTCCTGGCGTTCCATACCTGAAACGCAATCTTCGTTTCATACGGATGCCCTTCGGCCCTGGGCGTCGCCTCGTTCAGGGCCTGGTTGAAAGCCTTGTACAGGTCCGCATGGTCCTTGCTCACCATGGGCATGCGCATGACCCCTTGCAGCAGGCGAGCGTTCTGGGCCAGATGGGCATCATAGACTTCGGCGATTTCGTGATTGCTGTCGTGCAGATTGAACACACTGATCACGCCCAGGCCGGCGAGCATCAGACCGATGATCAGGACCAGGGTGCGACGCCGGATCGAACTCATCGACGCTCCTCCACCAGGTACCCGATACCACGGACGGTGCGGATCAGATCGGTGGAGAACTTCTTGCGCAGGTGATGGATGTGCACTTCCAGGGTGTTGCTTTCCGCCTCTTCGTTCCAACCGTACAACAACTGCATCAGATGGTCGCGAGTCATTACCCGGCCCGGTGGCGAGAGCAACTCGTGGAGCAACTGGTACTCCTTGGGTGTCAGGGCCACCGGCTCGCCTTTGTAGCTCACTTGCTGGGTGCCGGGGTTCAGGCTGATACCGGCGTGCTCGATCAGCGATTGTCCACGCCCGGCGCTGCGCCGAAGCAACGCACGTATGCGCGCCTTCAGTTCTGCCAGGTCGAAAGGCTTGATCAGGTAGTCATCGGCGCCGGCATCCAGGCCGGCGATGCGGTCTTCGGTGGCATCGCGCGCGGTCAGGATCAACACCGGCAGGTTGGAACCGCTGTCGCGCAAGCGCCTGAGCACTTCGAGACCGTCCATGCGAGGCAGGCCAAGGTCGAGCACCGCCAGATCGAAGATTTCACTGAGCAACGAGTGCAAGGCGCTGTTGCCGTCTTGCAACCAGTCGACGGTATAACCTTCACGGCCGAGGGCCTGATGAATGCCCTCGCCGAGTGCCACGTCATCCTCTATGAGTAATAAACGCACAGGGTCTCCTGTCAGCCAAGTTTCTTGTTCACGTCCACCAACAGCGTTTCGATCTCCTTGCGGCGCCCGGCATCAGCGCTCTCGCGGCCAGGTCGAGGCGCAGCCAGCAAGGCTTTTTGCAGCGCAGCCCTGGCTTCGACATAACGCTTCTGACGGTAGAGGTGATCGCCCCAGAAGTACAGGCTGTCGATGCCGTTGGGGTTCATTTGCAATGCCAGCTTGAGCAACTGCTCGGCCTTGTCAGCGTCGCCGAAACCGATGGGCCAACCGGGTACGCGGTCATAGAGCGCCCCCAGGCTGGTATAGGCTGAGCCTTGCAGGGCCTTGGGGTCCAGGGCCAGGGCTTTTTCCAGGTCGGCCTTGGCATCCTTGACCTTGCCCAGCGCACCCAGTCCCCCCTGGGCGCCCGCCCAGCTACTGGTGACAATGCCGGACCAGATCCAGGCCTCGGCCACCGTTTGGCGTTCCTGCTTGAAGCTCGAAGCCTGGGCGGCCAGTTTTTCGAAAGCCGCGGTTCGTTGCCCCTCGGGTAACTCGTACTGAATGTGCGCCCAGCTTTGCTGGATACTGTTGAGACGCTGCTGGTCGGCAGCATCCAGCGCCCAGACACTCTGGCTCAAGGCGCCAAGCAGCAGGCAAGCGATGATCTTTTTCATGGTTCGGGATTCTCCTGGTCGGGTTTCTGGCTCAGGCGGCGGATCAGCGGCAATTGTTTGCGCAAACCACGGTCCACCAGATGGGGCAGGAGGCTGTTCAGGCGTACAAAAAAACGCTCGGGCCAGCCCAGGTACAAGTCGCGACGTTCACCGGCAATGGCATGAATCACCGCGGCCGCCACGGTTTGCGGATCGTCGACATTGGCTTTGAGCGCATCGTTCAGCGCCTGGGCCTGCGGGCTGTTCATGCTGGTACGGGTCGCTCGCGGGGCGACGTAAAGCACACTGACCCGGGTGTCTGCCAACTCTCGACGCAAGGCTTCGGAAAACCCGCGCAGGGCAAACTTGGTGGCGCAGTAGCTGGCGTAGCCGGGGTAGCCAATGGAGCCATAGGTCGAACCGACGTTCACCACCATGGCACTGTCGGCTTGCTTGAGCAGTGGCAACATCAGTTTTGTCAGGCACATCGGCGCGCCAATGTTCACCGCGAGCATCGAATTGATTTCACTGTCGTCCAGTTGTTCGAGCATGGCGAAATGGTTGACCCCGGCGGCATTGATCAGCAGGTTGATGCCGCCGATGCCCTGCGCCCGCGCCAATACCTCGCGGCGGTCGGTGAGCAGCGTCAGGTCCGCGCGGACCCAACTCAGGTTACCGGGATAAAGCTCAAGCAGCGGCACCAAGGGTTCCCGATGCCGAGCCACGGCCAGCACCCGGGCACCACTGGCGCACAGTGCGGTGGCGATGGCCAGGCCGATGCCGCCGCTGGCACCGGTCAACACGACGCGAGCTTCAGACAGGCGCATGCAGGCTCTCCCCGTTACGCGGCAAGCCACGAAACATATCGGTGTAGAGCCGGTACACCACTTTGGAGGCGTGAATGACGGCGGCCTGGTCGCCCGGGTCTTCAAGGCTGTTCATCAGTCGACGGTAGGTCTGCATATGTTCGATATCCAGCGAGCCGTGGGAACTGAGGTAGCTGAAAGCGCTTTCCGGCAAGTCCAGGCGTTGGCGAATACTGCCGGCGGCGTGGGTGGCCAAGGCGATGCTCGTACCTTCGAGCACGTTGACCATGCCGAACAATCCCACCGGATTGTCCCTGGCGATCAGGTCGTAGAGGAAACTGACCATCAACTCGATCGGCAATGACGGGCGCCCGTCGCGTACAGCGTCCCTGTCGCCGCCGCAGGCTTGAATGTCATCGAGTACCCATTGTTCATGGCCGTATTCGTCCTCGATGTATTCACATACCGCTTTGCGCAACCATTCCAGGCGCAACGGCAGGCGCGCACCGCAGGCCATCATCAATGGCACGGTATGGCGCACGTGGTAATAGGCCTGTGCCAGAAACGCCCGGTAACTTTCCAGACTGACTTCGCCCTGCAGCGCATCACGGATGATCGGCAGGTTGAACAGTTCATTGCGTTCTTGCTCGGTGGCTTGTTGCAGCCTGTCAAAAAAACTCATGGTGCGGATTCCTCGGAAAATGCAGATTCGGCCAATTGCCCCCGGTAGCGTTCGATGATGGCGTCACGGCGGGGCCGGCCATTGGCGGTGAGCAAGCCGTTGGTGGCAGTGAAGGGTTGGTCTAGCCGGCTCCAGTGATGGATGTGGGCGTACTCGGGCAAAGCCTCGTTGGCCTGGGCTACGGCGGCGGCCAGTTGTTCGTCGGTGCAGTCCGGGCGATGGGGCCAGAGCAGCGCATGGTTGTGAGGCATGGCCTCGCCATAGACGAAGGCCTGGGCGATGGGCCCACGCTGGGTCAATTCGGCTTCCACCCACTCGGGGTTGACGTTGCGACCGAAACTGGTGACGAACTGATGTTTCTTGCGTCCCTTGAGATAGAGAAAACCTTCGGCGTCGAACTCGCCGAGATCGCCGCTGGGCCACCACTGGGCGGTATGCGGCGGCTCTCCCAGATAGCCCAGCAAGGTTGAACCCTTGATCAGCACTTCACCGTCGTCCGCCAGGCGAATCTGCACATGGGGCAATGGCCGTCCGACACTGCCGGGGCGCTGTGCTTGCGGGCGATTGAGGCACACTACCGACGCGCACTCGGACAGCCCGTAACCTTCATAGACGGGTATGCGCACGCGTTGGGCGCGATGCAGGAGATCTTCGCTGACCCGGGCACCGCCCACGGCGGTAAAACGCAGATGCTGTGGGTCGAAAGCCTGCTGCTCGGCCGCACTGACCAGCATCAGCAACAACTGCGGCACCAGAATCAGGCTCTGGGGCGAACGGCTGGCCAGGCACCCCAACAGCTGGGTCACATCCGCACCGCTGGCGCCTTGAATCCCCAGTGCTTTCTGGCTGGGCAGGCTCAGGGTAGCGCCGGCATACAGTGCGGCGTAACAACCGATGTTTTCCAGCAAAATGGCCAGCGGCAGCAACGCCAGGTGGTGTTGCGGGTCGGTGGGCTGGCTGGCCAGGTGCAGCTCGCGAGCGACCCGCAGAATGCTGTCGGCACTCAAGCACACGCCCTTGGGCGTGCCTGTGGTACCCGAGGTGAAGGTCAACTTGGCGGTGCCTTCAGGCATTCGGTTCGGGCCATTGAAGGTACGGAGCCAGAACTCGCCGTCCTTCTGATACCCAGCCGCTTGCAGCTCGTCGTGCAATTGCGGTTCGGCAATGACATGTTCGGCCTGGCTCTGCTCCAGGCAATGCTTACGTTGCGCCGGACTGAAAAAAGGCGGCAAGGCCACGCAGGTCAATCCCTCGAACAACGCGGCCAGGTCCCACAGCATGGCTTCGACGCCATTGTCCAGCGCCAGGGCGACCACCCTGACCAGCTCATCGCGCAGGCGCTGCTGGCGATAAATGACCTCGGCATACAGCGTGGCGTAGTCCAGCTTCAGATGATCGCCCCACAAGGCAATGGCATTGGTTTTTTGCTCGGCATGATGACGCAGGGCCTGTTTGAAACGCTCCATTTCAGGCGACATGGCAGTCCCCTTCAATGGAGGTCGGCAAGCCCAGGCGACTGAACAGGCCAGTGTTGCGCAAATGAATGAAACCGGAGCGGATATTGCCGAAATGAACCCAGGGTTTGCTTTCGTAGTAACTGCCCCAGGCATGGCGGTCCTCGCCCAGGCGCGCCGGGTCGGCAGCACACAGGGTCACGGGCTTCAAGCCAAGGCGATGAAAGCTGTTGACCAGCCCCAGGTTTCCGGTGAAAGCGACCCATTCCAACCCCCCCATGGCGAGCAGGTAGGTCATCACGATGATGCTCATCCGTGCGCTGCCGGTGTCGCTGGCAGCCAGGTTGCCTACCTCGACGATGTCCGAGCGGCTTACGGTGTGGTCGGCCGCGGCACTGATCAGCGGATCGATCGGCTCGTCCAGATAACCTTCCAGGAACAGCGGCCCGGTGCTCGCCAGACGTACCCCGACCACCGCACAAAGCGCGCCGGACGCATCGCTCATGCCAAACAGCTCCGGCATGAAATGGCGGATATCGGCACCGTGGGCCTTACGAAAACGTTGCTGGATAAAGGCTTCGAAGGCGCCCCGTTGGGGGGCGTCCGGCAAGGCCCTGACCAGATACATCTGCTGTGCTTCGGTCAGGCCAAAGTGCAGCGGCAACTGAAGGTTCCAGTTGAAATCGGACATTGAAAAACATCTCCCCGGATCTAATGGGGAGAAGTATCAAAGGTATTTCTTAACGAAGTCTGAAGGTGACGAAACGATTGTCGCCTTGAGTGACAGTCCGTCATGACATGTCATGACGGACTTTGACCAACAAATACGAGGGGGGAAGGACGAATGGTCGAGAGGCGTGAAGCGCGGGAAATTGCCGGGGGTTTGTAGCCACTACGGACTTTTCAGGCCGGCGCGTTCGTCGCAGTCAAGTTGACTTCACCTTTACAACGTATAGGAAACACCGACCTGCACCGTTCTCGGTGCCCCTGGATAGGCGTAGACGTTGCCGAATGCGCCCTCCTCATAATCTTCGTTCGTCAGGTTCTTCACATCCAGGTTGAGCCTGACCCTGTCGTTCACTTTGTAATAGCTCAGCAGGTCGACCACGGTGTAGCTGCCCATCGAAAACGCCGTGTTGGCCGTCTGCCCTGCACGCTCATCGACGTACTTGAGCCCGGTGCCAAGCCCCAGCCCCTTGAGCGCGCCATCCTGGAACTCGTAGACATTGAGCAGGCTGAAGCTGTTCTGCGGAATGTTCATCAGCCGGGTGCCGGACTTGATGACGTTGTCCTTGGTCACTTCGGCATCGACATAGGCGTAGCCGCCAATCACCCGCCATTGCGGGGTCAGGTTGCCGGCGATGTTCAGGTCGAAACCACGGCTGCGCACCTCGCCTGCCGCCACACTGAACGTCGAGTCCACCGGATCGGTGGTGAGAACGTTGCGCTTTTCGATCTGGTAGATCGCCGCGTCGACACTCAATTGACTGTCCAGCGCTTCCCACTTGATACCCAGTTCATAGGACTTGCCCTTTTCCGGTTCGAAACCACCGCCCTGGCGACTGGCACCGGTATTGGGTTTGAACGAGCGAGCCGTATCGGCGTAGATCGCCACGGTGTCGGTGAGGTCATAGGTCACGCCAACGCGCGGGGTCACCGCATTGTCGCTGGCCTCCCAGCTTCTGCCGCCGGGCACGAAGGTTTGGTAATCATGCTCGAAGCGCTCGAAACGGGCCCCGGCCAATACTTTCAAACGTTCGGTCAAGGCCACCTGATCCTGGACGAATGCCGCGTAGGTCTTGAGATTTTCCTTGTCGTTGGTCGGGGTTCGGGTCAGGGCTGGACGCGGTTGGCCATACACCGGGTTGAAGATATCGATCGGGTAGGCACTCACCGCGCCGCTGGAGCGCTGGATGATCGACTTGTAGTCGTAATCCTCGTACTCGACACCGGTCAGCAGGATGTGATCGAAACCGCCTGTGGTGAAATGTCCGGTGAGGTTGAGTTGGGTGTCCTTGTCCGTCCACTCCAGCTTGCGGTAGTTGAAGTTACGGCCCAGGGTGCGCCCGTCCGCGGCCACACCGTTGGCTTCGACCGCATTCCCCTCGAGGGTGCCGTCGAGCCATTGGAATCCGCCGCCCAACGTCCAGTTATCGCTCAACAAATGTTCAAACCGCAGCTGCGCCATGTTGTTGTCGTTGTGCAATTTACCGACGTCTTTTTCGCCGAAAAAAGTATCGCGGGACGCGGTGCCAATCTGATTCGGATAGCGCGTCACGCCGCGATCGAGCGGGTGATTGTTGCGCATGAAGTCGCCTTCGAAAATTACCTTGGTGTCGTCGGTGGCCTGCCAGGACAGCACCGGGGTCACGCCGTAGCGTTCGGTTTCGACATGATCGCGAAAGGTATCACCGCCCTCGCCCACCACGTTCAGGCGATAGGCCAGGCGGCCCTCTTCGTCCAGCGGGCCGGAGGCATCCAGCGTGCCACGCTTCATGCCCTGGTCATCGAGTTGGCTGCCCAGGGTCACAGTGGGCACGGCCAGGGGCTGTTTGGAGATCACGTTAAAGGTGCCGCCCGGATCGCCTCGGCCATAGAGCATGGTCGCCGGCCCTCGCAGTACTTCCAGTCGCTCGATGGTGTTGGCATCGGGCATGTTCGGATAACCACGGTTGATCGGGAATCCGTTGCGATAGAACTCCCCGGTGGTAAAGCCGCGCACGGTAAAGGTGGTCAGGCCCTGGCCGCCGAAATTGTTGGCCCGCCCCACCCCGCCAGCGTAATCGAGGGCGTCCTGCAAGCGGGTGGCACTGATGTCCTCGACGACATCCCTGGTGACCACGGTGATGGACTGTGGCGTTTCGTGGATCGACGTATCGGTGCGCGTGGCGCTGGCCGAGCGCGTCGCGCGATAGCCGTCAACCGGCCCCAGGGCGGTTTCAAAGTCTGCGGTGCCAATGATGTCTGTCGCTTGCAACTCCAGACTGGATTTATCGGTAGTGGCTTGCTCCGCCCAGGAGGAAGCGGAAAACGCCTGAAGCACGCAGATAGACATCAAAGTACGACGCATCTAGGAAACCTTGTGAAAATAGCCAAACAGGACGGCATACATGCCAACAAATCGTGGCGCATGGTATACCACACCGCCATGTTTTGATACGTATTCTCATTTGTATTTTCTGAAGGCGACCTGCGTCATTTCAAATCACCGAGGGTTCAAGCCTCCCCTGTCGAAGCCGCCGGCAAAACAATAAAGGGCCCCGAAGGGCCCTTTGTATTCGGGACATCAGCCCCTGGATACCTACACTCGTGAAGTTTGTTCAAGGCCGGGAAGCAAGGGGCTGCTCGTTGCCGATGCATGGGCATGAACCACCTCCGCCCGCACCGCCTCAGGTTTTTGCTCCTCGATCCCACCATTGAGTGCCTTGTGCATCTTGACGGTGTCCAGCGCCCCGACCCATTTGGCAATCGCCATGGTGCCCACACCATTGCCGATGGTATTGGTGATTGCCCGCGCTTCCGACATGAACCGGTCGACGCCCAGCAGCAACACCATGCCCGCCACCGGTATGGTGCCCAGGGAAGACAAGGTAGCGGCCAGAATGATGAACCCGGAACCAGTGACACCGGCCGAGCCTTTGGAGGTGAACATCAGTACTGCCAGCACGATCAGTTGATCGGTCAGGGTCAGCGGCGTGTTGGTCGCCTGGGCAATGAATATCGCGGCGATGGTGTAGTAGATCGCTTGCCCGTCCGGGTTGAAGGTCAGGCCGGAGGGAATGATCATTCCGGCGACGGGTTTGGACACCCCGGCCTTCTCCATTTTGGAAATCATCTGTGGCAGCACCGACTCCGAAGAACTGGTACCCAGCACAGTGAACAATTCTTCCTTGATGAACTTCAAGAACTTCCACAGGCTGAAACCGCTGTAGCGGCAGATCGGGCCGAGGACGAAGATCACGAACACGGCACAGGTGAGATAGACGCAAGCCATCAACTTGCCCAGAGAGAACAGCGAGCCGAAGCCATACTTGCCGATCGTGAAGGCGATGGCACCAAATGCGCCGATCGGTGCCAGGCGCATAACCATGCTGACGATGCGGAACATGCCTTGCATCAGGCTATCGAGCGTATCGACGAATGCCTTGCCCCGTGGCCCTACATGCGCCAGGGCGATGCCCAGCAGAATGGAAAACAGCAGGATCTGCAGCACATTGCCCTTGGCGAAGGCATCCACGATGGTGTCAGGGATGATGTTCATGACGAAGTCCATGAACGATGCATGTTTCACCGCCGTGGTGTAGGTGGCCAGGCTGGAGGTGTCGAGGGTGGCGACGTCGATGTTCATGCCGGCACCTGGCTTGAACACATCGACCACCACCAGGCCGACCACCAGCGCCAGGGTCGAGACCACTTCGAAATAGAGCAAGGCGCGAAAGCCCACACGCCCCAGTTCCTTCATGTTTTCCATGCGGGCAATCCCTGTGACCACGGTCAGAAAGATCACCGGAGCGAGGAGCATCTTGATCAATTTGATGAAGGCATCGCCCAAGGGCTTGAGCGCAGCACCGGTTTCGGGAACGAACACGCCGACGATGGCACCGAGGATCACCGCCATCAGCACTTGCACATAGAGTTTGCCGAATATTCTTTTCATGACAGGGCCCTGATTTTTTATTGTTGTCAGGAAATGCCAGGGAGTCAGATCAACTGACCCGCCCCTTGGCGTTGTGCCGCAGTACTGCCTGGAAGCGCTGGAAAAATCAGCGGTTGATCAATGCGATGACTGCATCCGTGATCTGGCGGGTGGTGGCGTTGCCGCCAAGATCCGGGGTATGCAAACCACTTTCGGTCACCGCTTCGATCGCGGACATCAACTGTTTGGCGCTGGCGTGTTCACCGAGATGCTCGAGCATCATTGCCGCCGTCCAGAACGTCGCGATCGGGTTGGCCACACCTTTGCCGGTGATGTCGAACGCCGAGCCGTGGATCGGTTCGAACATCGACGGGAATTGGCGGGACGGGTTGAGGTTGGCGGTCGGTGCGATGCCCAGGCTGCCTGACAGTGCCGCCGCCAGGTCCGACAGTATGTCGGCGTGCAGGTTGGTGGCGACGATCACATCGAGCGTCGACGGTTTGAGCACCATGCGCGTAGTCACCGCATCGACCAGTTCCTTGTCGATCCTGACGTCCGGGAAATCCTTGGCCACTTCGTAGAAAATCTCGTCCCACAACACCATGCCATGACGCTGGGCGTTGGACTTGGTGACCATGGTCAGGTGCTTGCGCGGACGACTGCGCGCCAGTTCGAAAGCGAAACGGTGAATGCGCTCGACGCCGGCACGGGTGAATACCGAGACTTCGGTGGCAACCTCTTCCGGCAGGCCACGGTGTACCCGGCCACCGTTGCCGGAGTACTCACCTTCGGAGTTTTCCCGCACCACCACCCAGTCAATTTGATCGCCGTTGTGCAGCGGGCTTTTCACCCCCGGCAGTACCCGGGCAGGACGCACGTTGGCGTATTGGTCGAAGCCCTGGCAAATCGGCAGGCGCAAACCCCAGAGTGAAATGTGATCCGGCACATTGAGCGCGCCCACTGCACCGAAGAAGATGGCATTGAAGGTTTTCAGTTCTTCCAGGCCACCTTCGGGAATGTAGTAGCCGTTTTTCAGGTAGTTATCCGAGTTCCAGTCGAAGTGTTTGAAATCCAGCTGGAAGCCGGAGTTTTTCGACAGGGCTTGCAGCACCTCGACGCCAGCGGCAATCACTTCGACACCAATGCCATCACCTGGAACCGCTGCAATCTTGTATGCGCTCATGGTCAACTCCACTCTCGTAGGTTTCTTGTTGTGCCTGTCGAACGGGCTGTTCAATCAGGGTGTGAGCGGAGTATATGTAGTGAACAAATAGCTGTGAGTTACTCATAATCACTACATAAATAACTTTGAGTTACGAATGAGCCAGACCCTGGATTTGTCGTTTTTCTACCTTTTGGCCAATAAAGGCAGTCTCGCCGCGACCGCACGGGAACTGGGTATCACGCCACCGGCGGTCAGCAAGCGTCTCACCGCGCTGGAGGCTCGACTGGGCATCCGCCTGGTCAATCGCACCACGCGCTCCATGAGCCTGACCTCGGAAGGTGAACTGCTGTTTTCCCACGCCGCCCGTATCCTGACGCAGATCGATGAGGTCGAGCAGTTGATCCACAGCAGTCGGGCCACCCCCAAAGGCCTGATTCGGGTCAACGCGTCGCTGGGTTTCGGTCGCCGATACATCGGCCCTGCCCTGGGTGCATTCTTCGCCCAGTACCCGGAGGTGGAGGTGCAGCTGGAAATCAGCGATCACCCCCTGGACCTGACGACCCATGGGTTTGACCTGGGCATCCGCTTCGGTACCCTGCCGGACGCCGCCTTCCATGCGCGCAAGATCGCGTCCAACCGGCGTCTCCTATGCGCTTCGCCGCTGTACCTGGAAAAGCACGGCGTGCCGCAACGCCTGTCGGACCTGCAGCAACACAACTGCATCTTTCTCAGGCAAAACGAAACGCCCTACGGGGTGTGGAGTTTCACCAACGGGGGGCGCACGCAAAACATCAAGGTCCGTGGCGCACTCGGCTGCAACGACGGCGAAGTGGCCCTGAATTGGGCGCTTGAAGGCTACGGCATTCTGTTGCGGGCCGAATGGGACATTGCACGATACGTGCGCAGCGGCCGCTTGCGATTAGTGCTGGAAGACCAGACCCCGACCCGCGCCGACGTTTATGCGGTGTACCCGCAACAGTTGCACCTGTCAGCCCGCGTGCGCAGCCTGATCGATTTCCTGGTCGAGCGTTTCAGACACATTGACCACCTGGATGAAACGGCAGGCCTGCACGACTGAACAGTTTGGGCCGGTAACCGCTTCGGCTAACTGCTGGCCCGCACGCCCGCACAATCGCCCCCTGTATTGGGGGATATTCCCCGTATAGGGGTGTCCATCCGGGCTTCTGATACGTCAACTTGAAGCCAGCAGACAAGGGGGGCTGCGGCGTAGAGCCACCAGTCACTCCCTGTCACTTTTGGCGGGAAATATGCATCGTTTCCATCCCGGCCCGGAATCAAAAGTTTAACCAACCGGGGCTGGAAGCAGTGGCTCGATGCCATGCATTGCCACGCTCCGAGGAACCCGTCAGAGGTGTTTGCGATGAAACTGGATGCCGGAAGGTTGATACCTGGTTCATTGTCCAAAACCAGACTGGCGTTGAGTATCTCTGCTGCCATGATTGTGTTTGGGCTGGGCCTGTCCCAGACCCGGGCAGCCCCCCTCGACAACACCGACCCACCGCCTCCTACCGACCCATCGGCGTTCACCAATCAGCCCGCCGACCCCGAAGCCGCCTTGAGGGACTTGCTCAAGCTGCCTGCGGCAAACGTCGGCGCCTTCGACTTGCCCAATGGAGTGGTCGGTAACCGCAAGACCCCCTTGGTCGACAATGTGCTGCCACCCGATCTGCAACCCAGCTTCAATATCCCCACCAACGGTAACGCCAGCCCGGTGTTCGGAGCTCAACCGTTCACGCAGAAGCTTGAACTGTTCGAGGAATTCGGCTCGAACAAACTGAATGCGGCCGACCCGCCATCACCCGTTCCGTTTCCGGTTCCAACGCTGGGACCCGCACCAGCGCAAGATCCATTGAAGGTGGCGCGTAGCGGTCCGTCGCCGGCTGCGCTGGATACCTTTCTCAGGCAGCCCACCTTGACGCCCTTCCCGACCGAGTTCTCCAATGTGCTGGACCGCAACCCCTGGAAGGCCCAGATCGAGGATTTCCTCAATCGCCGGGTCGATTCGCCCGCAGAAGGCCGGCCACCGGGAAAAGGCTGGTCGCACCAGCGTTTCAATGAGTTTTTCCCGCGCGAAGCCTTCAAGACTGTACAGGCCGGCGCACACGTCAACAGCGGCTTGCGTGATCGCATGCAACGGCATAACTACGCCGTGGGGGAGTTTGCCCCTGGCGGGCTCTATCACAACACCAACGGCAGCCCGGTCAACGAGGGCACAACCAAGGGCATTCAAGTGCAGTTTCACCCCAACCTCCCTGTCCAGGACCACAATGCGCTGTGGACATTCGACGGCACCTTTCCGCCCAAGCTGCTCCAGGTGCGCTACGGCCAGGCGATGCTGATGCGTCATTACGATGCCTTGCCCATTGACCCGTCAGCCAACCGTGGTTTTGGCCTGCACACCATCACCACCCATGAACATAACGGCCACTCGCCCGCCGAAAGCGACGGTTTTGCCAACGCGTTCTTCTTCCCGGGCCAGTTCTACGACTATCGCTGGCCGATCCAGTTGGCCGGTTACGACAGCATCAATACCAGCGCTCAGGATCCGCGTGCGGCATTCCCCTGCGACCCCGGTGAAATCCTTTTCGTCAACGACGCCAAGCCCGGCTTCAAGACTTGCAACAACGGCACCATCAAGATCCGTGGCGACTGGCGCGAAACCATGAGCAGCCACTGGTTCCACGACCACATGCTCGATTTCACCGCGCAGAATGTCTACAAGGGCAATGCCACGATGATGAACTATTACAGTGCCGTGGACCGTGGCAACGAGGCGGTCGACGACGGGGTCAACCTGCGCTTGCCCAGCGGTTCCGCGCTGGGTTGGGGTAACCGCGACTATGACGTCAACCTGACGATCGCCGACAAGGCCTGGGACAAGGCCGGCCAGTTGTGGTTCAACCCCTTCAACACCGACGGTTTTCTCGGTGACCAGGTGTTGACCAACTGGGAGTACAAGCCCTTCCTGGACGTACGTGCCCGCCGCTACCGTTTCCGCATACTCAACGGATCGGTTTCTCGCTACTTCAAGCTGGCGGTGGTGCGTCAGGTCAATGGTAATGGTGGCGAGTTTCCTGGTCGGACCGGTTCAGGCCTGTCTTATACCCGCGTGCCGTTCCACATGATTGCCAACGACGGCAATATCATGGAGCACGCGGTGCCGTTCGATGGCAGCCTGGACCTCGACGGCGACGGCGACACACAGGACCACAATGCGATCCTACCGATACAGGGCATTTCAGAACGCTATGACATCGTCGTCGACTTCGCAAAAAACGGCATAAAGCCGGGCGACAGGATTTTCTTCGTCAACATCGAGGAGCATGAAAACGGCAAGCGTCCCAACGCTGATATTCCGTTGGCGGATGTACTCTCCGGGAAATACCTGCCCGTTGTCAGGCAGACCAGCAAAGGACCACAGTGGGTCAACGGTGACCCTGGTGTGGGCATATTCATGCAAATCAACGTCAAGCCCTACACCGGCCAGGATGTCAGCATGAACCCGGTCGACTTCGAGCCCGCCAAACCTGGCAAGCCCGAGGGCAAGTTAATGATCCCCCTGCCATTGCACCGTGATGACCCTGCCGATATCGCGCGGCTTGCCCAGGCGCGGCACCGCACCTTTATCTTTGGCCGCTCCGATGGCACGGATTTCAAGCCCTGGACGATCAAGACCGATGGCGGCGAAGGTTTCGGCATGGACCCGCGGCGGATTTCAGCCGCACCACAACTGGCCACCGGCCCGACACCGGCAGGGTTCAAGGGGGAAGGCACGCTGGAAGTCTGGAAGATCCAGAACGGCGGCAATGGCTGGAGTCACCCGGTGCATGTGCACTTCGAGGAAGGGATCATTCTCAGTCGAGGTGGCAAGACACCACCGGAATGGGAAAAAGGGGCGCGCAAGGATATCTACAATGTAGGCTCCCATCCCGAAAGCCTCGACAATGTCGAAATGGCCTTACGCATCCGTGAGTTTGCCGGTACCTACATGGAGCACTGCCACAATACACAACATGAGGACACGGCGATGCTGTTGCGCTGGGACTCCGAGCACCCGGGCCAGATCCAATTGATGCCCACGCCATTGCCCAGCTGGGACGGCGTGAAGTTCGTGAACTCGGTTGCGTTACCGACATTCCGTACCGGAGATGGCGTCGGACCACAGGTCGAGGACGACAATAACCGGGAAGATAGCAGCGGCAGTGGTAGCAGCGGCAGCGGTGTCAGCGGAGGCAAAGGCTAGCCTCGTCCATCAAACGGCTGATCATTTCAATCCCAAAGCCGCCTGTCGTCACGGGCGGTTTTGGGTCGTTTGCAACCCTTCGCGACGACCAATACCCGACATTTTTCCCCTGACAGCCGACAGATTGAAAGCACTGATTCACTTTGTGTGAAAATCCGTCATGACATGTCAGACCTCCTTAAAAAACGGACTTTACCCAACAAATACGGGGTTTAAAGGACGAATGGTCAAGAGGCGTCAAGCGCGGGGAATTCCCGGGAGTTTGCAGCTGCAGCCACTACAGGCTTTTCAAACGGGCGCGTTTGTCGCGGTGAAGTGAACTTCACTTTCTCGACGTGTCACATTAGGTCCTTGTCAAGCAAACGTCAGTAGAGGTACAGCCTTATGAGCATGGCCACAATTGTCAGTGCGGTGATTTCCAGTCTCGCACCCAGTGTCTTCGACCAGAACAGCCTGCAAGAACCCGGCGCGCATGTCTCGGCCGTCGATTACCACTACGGAATGGACATCGATGTGAAACAGGTACTGCAGCGTACCGATACATCCGACAAGACCGGCGTGGTGCCGGTGACTGTTGTCTACCTGGACAGCCAGGGCGAGGTTCACAAGATCCGTTTCCTCGAATGGGGTGGAAGCCCCGCCGACCCCGCCAGCATTGCCTGATCAATCAGTCGATCGGGTTCCGGGCTTCGCCGCCCTCCCCAGAAGCGGAAGTTAAATCTCATATGCACTCAGTGCGGATGATGTTTATTGTTACCTGAAAATGGACATATTCGAATGACTAAAAGTTCATTCGCGAAACTCACTATTATCTTGCTGGCGTAATGTCACAAGATTAATTGATAACAATTGCTGGATCTAAATGGCAGTCAGCAACGGTAAACCCAATCAATCCGTGCCGAGAGCCAAGTTGATTCACTATTGAAGCCAAGAGGTCACCATGGAACTTAGTATGTTCTCTTCGTCCACCGTGGAATATGTGCGTTTGGGCGTTGTATATTTTCATCTTATCGCCTGCTGCGTGGCAATCGGGCTGGTCTTGACCAGTGACATTGCAATGGTCAAGCAACTCCTGAAGGGGGATGCGTCAGGTCACCACGATGACGCGCACATGGAAAGCCTTCAAAAAACCGTAGTGCTTGCACTTGTAGCGCTTTGGATTACGGGTATTGGCATTGTAGGGATCGATTATGCCGGCAAGGGGATGGAGTATTTTCTCAATCCAAAATTGCAAGCCAAGATCGGCATCGTTGTGCTGTTGACCTTTAACGGCTTCCTGTTGCATAGCGCTGTATTGCCGGCGCTGAAAAAAGCCGGTTCGTTACTCAAGCTTTCCTTCAGCCTGCGCATGCTGGCGCTGTTCTCCGGCGCCCTCTCTGGCGTGTCGTGGTTCTATGCCGCCATGCTGGGTGTTGGTCGTCCGCTGGCCTGGAAGTACTCGCTGGTGGAGTTGCTGGCAGCCTATCCGTTTCTCATCGTCGGTGGATTCGGGGCGATGGTACTGCTCACTGCCTGGGCAAAAAGCAAAGACACCGAAGCGCGTATGGAGCAAGGCACCAGGACAATAGGAAACGCCGCCCTGGCTGGATGGTGAAGCCAGGTTGAACACGGAAGTTCAGCTTTAGCCAATAAATTCAAATTCCGCTGCTTAGCAGTTCACAAAACCTCGGCTGACAGAAGTGTGCAGCCTCAAGCCTCGCTGGCAGCACCCAAGGTGCTGCCAGCGCCGGTTTAACCAAGATCCCGCCTACACCCAATCCAGTGTGTTGAAACCGCCTCGACAGCACGGGCATTATGCTCCGTCGCCTCAGACCCTTTCGCTCATCCCGATCAATAATGCCGCGCGCCTGGAACTCGTCCGCTAACCTCGGATGAGTTGAGATAGGCGTCTATCGCTTGCCCTTCATACAAACTATGGAAAGATAAGCACCCCAAAGAACACCGCAAAGAGCAAGTATCAACTCCGGATTGAAAATGCTCTGCTCGACCGGCGCTACCAGGATTTCGCTATAAAGGCACACCGCGCCCGCGATCAACGCAATAAAGTAGCCGGTCCGGGTTCTGGTCCGGCGCAATAACAGAACCTTTTTCAGCCCCTCGTCTTTCCACTCCTGAGGGGGCATGAGTTGGATCTCCTCCAGCAGCACCACACCCCACAGCAACGCACATAACCAATAACCTATCATCATGACGTCTCCAGTTAGAACATTGGTTCAACACGAATGCAGCGTGCACTCCTCGCTCAACTTGCGGATATCGATTCCGGAGTCTTTTCTGACTTGTGAAAATGGCTGTACAAGACGCTGACAAAGACAACTCCATTGAACGGACGAAAATTTGCCGAGAGGTAAATATGCTTGATTGGTACGGTCCCCGCTATCGACGTTAGCAGGACTTCTTTGTAGTGATTCCACTACAGGCAGGCAGGACCAGGCGACGTTTCGGCGATGCCGGGCATGTGCCGCGGAGTGCTGAGGAAGCCGAGAAGGATTGAGCGGCCCGGCGGCGTCGGATGGCAGGGTGTACTAAGTCAACAGGCCGTTTTCGAGCGCATAGCGGGCCAGTTTCGCGTTGCTGTCCATCCCTGTCTTTTCCAGGATCCGTGCCCGGTACGTCGTGACGGTACTTGGGCTCAAGTGCAGTATCTGAGCGATGCGGACAATCCTCTCGCCTGAAGCGAGGAGCTTCAGTACTTCAAGCTCCCGGTCGGATAGTGCTTCGTGGGGTGCCCCGTCGCTTCTGCCGATAGCGTTGACCAGTTTTTCTGCCAGCTCAGGACTGACGTGCTTGCCGCCTGAGGCCACCTTGCGAACTGCCGTAACCAGGGTGGCTGCGGAAATATCCTTGGTGAGGTATCCCGCTGCGCCGTGCTTGATCGCGCGTAATGCATAGGCCTCGACCGAATGCATGCTCAACATCAGAACGGCGAGCTTGGGCTTCTCTGCACGCATGAGCTTGAGCAGTTGAAGGCCGGTCTTGTCGGGAAGCTGAATGTCTACCAGCGCCACGTCGAAATCCTGCTCCCGGACCAGGAGCATTGCGCCTTGTGCCGTCTCTGCTTCGCCCGTAACGTCAATCTCGCCGGCAGTCTCCAGCATGCGTCGCACGCCGCTACGCACGATGCTGTGATCATCTACCAGCAAGACTCTGATTTTGTGGTCACTCATCTGTATTTTCCATTCGGCAGTGGCCTGCAAGCCATGGAATCTGCTGCAGAGCTTGACGTTAGCAGGCACAGAGCACACTTGCACTTTTGCCTCAGGCGTTAGTGCTCACATCCCCGGACCGCGGTTGCAGTCACTTGGAACGGCCTGTTCCCGGCCAATTTCCCCCAGGATCCGGGGTATTGCGCCAACCTTGCTAATATTTCGTAAGCCAACGCTCAGCTTTCAGCATGGTCAATACTGCAATGCCGGCTCCTGCACGACGCCTTGCGCTTGGCATCCATCTTGACTGGACATAGACATGGCCACAGTGACGACACCGATCGAAGCTTTCGACATGAAGACGTTGCTGGCAGCGCTGAAGGCGTTGCGCAATGGTGACTTCACCACGCGTATGCCGGAAGACTGGACCGGCATGCCGGGCAAGATCGCCGACACGCTCAACGAGATCATCGACATGGCGGCCGACACCGCCACGGAATTCGAACGCGTGGCGCGACTGATAGGCAAGCAGGGCAAGGTCGATGAGCGCATCGAACTGCCGATGATGAAAGGCTCATGGCAAAAGATCGTCAACTCGAGCAATGCACTCACCAGCGACCTCATCAGTCCGATGAACGAGATGATCCGCGTTATCGGCTCGGTTGCCGAGGGTAATCTGAGCCAGCAGGTACCACCGGTACTCGACGACCTGAAACTGCGGGGCCAGTTCCTCAAATCCGCCCGGATCGTGAACACCATGGTGACTCGACTGGGCTCCTTCGCTTCCGAGGTCACCCGCGTGGCGCGCGAAGTCGGCACTGAGGGGATACTCGGTGGTCAGGCCAATGTCAAAGGGGTGTCCGGCACATGGAAAGACCTGACCGACTCCGTCAACGACATGGCCGCCAATCTGACCACCCAGATGCGCAACATCGCTTACGTGACGACCGCGGTGGCCAAAGGCGATCTGGGCAAGACGATTACCGTCGAAGTCAGGGGTGAGATTCTCGAGCTGAAAAACACCATCAACACGATGGTCGGCCAGCTCTCGAGTTTCGCTGCGGAGGTGACCCGCGTGGCACTGGAAGTCGGTACCGAAGGCAAGTTGGGCGGCCAGGCGGAAGTGCGCGGCGTATCAGGCACCTGGCGCGACCTGACCGAGTCGGTCAACGGCATGGCGGCCAACCTGACCACCCAGGTGCGCAACCTCGCACAGGTGACGACGGCGGTGGCGCGCGGCGACCTCGGCAAGAAAATTACCGTTGAAGCCAAGGGCGAGATTCTCGAACTGAAAAACACTATCAACACGATGGTCGACCAGCTCTCCAGCTTCGCCTCTGAGGTGACACGCGTCGCGCTGGAAGTCGGTACCGAAGGCAAACTGGGCGGACAGGCCGAAGTGACTGGTGTGTCCGGTACCTGGAAGGACCTGACCAATTCGGTCAACGGCATGGCGGCCAACCTGACCACCCAGGTGCGCAACATTGCCGACGTGACGACGGCGGTGGCCAACGGCGACCTGTCGCGCAAGATCACAGCCGAAGCCAAAGGTGAAATTCTCCAACTCAAGGAAACCATCAACACAATGGTGGACCAGCTCTCGACCTTTGCCGACGAAGTGACGCGCATGGCTCGCGAAGTGGGGACTGACGGCAAGCTCGGGGGCCAGGCCAGGGTGACGGGCGTCGGTGGAACCTGGAAAGACTTGACCGACTCGGTCAACAGCATGGCGGCCAACCTGACCAATCAGGTGCGCAACATCGCCGACGTGACGACGGCGGTGGCCAAAGGCGACCTGGGGCGCAAGATTACCGTGGAGGCCAAGGGCGAAATCATGGAGCTGAAGAACACCATCAACACCATGGTGGACCAGCTCAACAGCTTTGCCGCCGAAGTAACGCGGGTGGCGCGCGAAGTCGGCACTGAAGGAAAGCTCGGGGGACAGGCACAGGTGCAAGGCGTGTCCGGTACCTGGAGGGACTTGACCGAAAACGTGAACTTCATGGCGGCCAACCTGACCAGCCAGGTGCGAGGCATCGCGAAAGTGGTGACCGCAGTAGCCAACGGCGACATGAAGAAAAAACTGACACTGGAAGCCAAGGGCGAGATCGCCGAACTGGCCGACACCATCAACGGTATGACCGATACGCTGGCGCTGTTCTCCGACCAGGTAACCTCGGTGGCGCGTGAAGTGGGCGTCGAGGGCAAGCTGGGGGGCCAGGCGAACGTGCCGGGTGCTGCCGGCACCTGGCGCGACCTGACCGACAACGTGAACGGCCTGGCGGCCAACCTGACCAATCAGGTGCGCGCAATTGCCGACGTGGCGACGGCCGTGACCAAGGGCGATCTGACTCGTTACGTGGAAGTGGAAGCAAAGGGTGAAGTGGCGGAATTGAAGGACAACGTCAACGAGATGATCCGCAACCTGCGGGAAACCACGCGGCAAAACGCGGAGCAGGACTGGCTCAAGAGCAATCTCGCGAAATTCAACCGTCTGCTGCAGGGCCAGCGCGATCTGGCGGCAGTCTCCAAGATGGTGCTGTCTGAACTGGCTCCGCTGATCAACGCCCAGCACGGTGTGTTCTACATGATGAACGAGAGCCCGCCCGATCCCGCGAAACTCAAGCTGCTGTCCGCTTATGCGTACAAGGGAAACATCAATGTGAACGATGAGTGGCGGCTCGGCGAGGGCCTTGTCGGGCAATGCGCCTACGAGAAGCGACGCATCCTGCTGACCGATGTACCCGCCAATTACGTCGCGATTTCATCGGGACTGGGTGCGGCCGCCCCGCTGAATATCATCGTGTTGCCGATCCTGTTCGAGAACAAGGTCAAGGCCGTCGTCGAAATGGCTTCGTTCACGCGCTACAGCATCATTCATCAAACCTTCCTTGATCAGCTTGCTGAATCGATTGGTATCGTACTCAACACGATCGAAGCCAATATGCGTACCGAAGAACTGCTCAAGCAGTCGCAATCGCTGGCGCAGGAGTTGCAAAAGCAACAAGAGGAATTGAGACAGACCAACGAGGAACTGGGGGACAAGGCTGGACTGCTGGCGGAACAGAAAGCCGAAGTCGAGCGCAAGAACCGCGAAGTCGAAATCACCAAGCTGTCGCTGGAGGAGAAGGCGGAGCAGCTGATGCTGACCTCGAAGTACAAGTCCGAATTCCTCTCCAGCATGTCCCATGAGCTCAGAACGCCATTGAACAGCCTGCTGATCCTGGCCCGGCAGCTCAGCGACAACGCGGAACACAATCTCACACCAAGGCAGGTCGAATATGCCAAGACCATCCGTAGCGCGGGCAAAGACCTGCTGGAACTGATCGACGAGATTCTCTATCTGTCCAAGATCGAGTCAGGTACGGTCACACTGGATCTGAATGAAGCGCTGTTCGCCGATTTGCACGACCAGATCGAACGCACCTTCCGGCCGGTCGCCGAAAGCCGGGGCCTCACCTTCACGATTGAACTGGCGCCTGCCCTGCCCCCCGTCATCTGGACCGACGAAAAGCGCCTGCTACAAGTGGTCAAGAACCTGCTGTCCAATGCCTTCAAGTTCACTGAGCAAGGCAGCGTCAAGATCAGCATCGAACCCGCTGTGTCCGGGTGGAGCGTGGATAACAGCGAGCTCAATCGTGCCGATACAGTAGTCGCATTCGTGGTCACCGACACCGGCATTGGCGTATCTGCCGGCAAGCAGAAGCTCATCTTCGAAGCGTTCCAGCAAGCAGATACCGGAACCTCACGTAAATACGGCGGCACCGGCCTCGGCCTGTCGATCAGCCGTGAGCTCGCACACCGGCTGGGTGGAGAGCTGCGGTTGATCCCCGGTGAGATCGGCCCGGGCAGTACTTTCGCGCTGTACGTACCCTTACGTACAGAGAATGCCCAGCGTCAGACGCTAGACGAGTCAGCGACTGAGACAGAGACAGTACCTGGCCAAGTCAAGCGCGACCCCATGTCAAGCCCGTCTGCACAGATACCGGACGACCGCGAGTCTGTCCAACCCGGGGACCAAGTGCTGTTGATGCTCGAGGGCGACGCCCGATTCGGCAGCATTCTGCTCGAGGCCGCGCACCAGGAGGGGTTCAGGGCTATCGTCACGACCCGTGGCGCAGATGCACTGGAGCTTGTCGAGCGCTTCCAACCCGCTGCGATCACGCTGGACCCGGGCCTGACGGACATCGATGGCTGGTCGCTGCTCGAGCAGTTGAAGCGCAATTTCGCTACACGTCACATCCCGGTCCAGATCATCTCCACCACTGACGACCACACACGCGGGCTGCGCTACGGCGCTTTCGACTATCTGCTCAAGCCGGTCACAGCCGACGAGATTCAAAATGCGCTGGTCGGCATCGTGGCATTCGCTCGGCGCAAGACCAGGAACCTTCTACTCATTGACGACAACGAAGGGAGCCGTGCCCATATCCTCGATCTACTCGGCAACACCGACGTGAAGATCGAAGCGACCGCCAGCGACACGCAAGCCTTGAAGAAACTGGCAAAGAAACGCTACGACTGCATGGCAATCAATCTCAAACTGCCCGACGCATCCGGCATCAGGTTGCTCGAGGCGTTGCAGGAAGACCGCGCCATGCGTGAATTGCCGATCGTCGTCTATGGTGCGGAGACACTGACCAAGCCGGAACGCGAGCGTTTCAGGACCCTGCTCGGCAAGGGCGTCATCAAGGCCGTTGAGTCCCCCGAGCGCATACTCGACGAAACCGCGCTGTTTCTGCACCGCGTCGTAGCCAGGCTGACGCAGACCCAGCGCAGGTTGCTGGAAAAACTCTATGAGGGTTCGGACAGCCTCGAGGGTAAAAAGGCCCTGGTGGTCGACGATGACGTGCGCAATATCTTTGCCCTGACCAGCGTGCTTGAGTGCAACAAAATGCTGGTGGCCACGGCCGAAAACGGCCGAACCGCCATAGAACTGCTGCAGCAGCAGCCCGATACCGACATTGTGCTGATGGACATCATGATGCCCGAGATGGATGGCTATGAAACCATGCGCCAGATCCGCACATTCAAGAGATTTGAAACCCTGCCCATGATTGCGCTGACGGCCAAGGCGATGATGGGTGACCGCGAAAAGTGCATCGAGGCAGGAGCCTCGGACTATGTCAGCAAGCCGGTGGATACCGACCAGTTGCTGTCACTGATGCGCAAATGGCTCTATCGATGACTGTGTACCGCGCTCATTGCGCGCTAGCGCAAACCGAAGTGGCATAGATATGCAACAGGAACCTCCGGTATTCAATGAGAGAGCCCAGGCGCGGCACCCGCTCCCGCCTGATGGCGTGCCAGCATCTGTGTTGCTGGTGGATGACAATCCCGCCAAGCTTACGGCGCTCGCCGCGGTGATTGCGGACATGGGCCTCGATATTGCCACGGCGACCTCCGGACGCGAGGCCCTGCGCCTGCTATTGCAACGCGACTTCGCCGTCATTCTGCTCGACGTGAAAATGCCAGTGATGGACGGTTTTGAGACCGCGGCACTCATCCACGGCCGCCCGAAGTCGGCCCACACGCCCATTATCTTCGTCACAGCTGAGGCCGACACGGATTCCGAGCGTTTCCGCGGTTATACGTCCGGCGCAGTGGATTACATCTTCTCGCCGATTGTGGCCGAGGTTCTTCGCGCCAAGATCCGGGTGTTTGTCGACCTGTTCTACTTGCAGCGCAAGCTGACGATGCAGGCCGAAGAGTTGCTGCAATCGAAGCTGTTGCTGCGCGAACTGGCCTCCTATCAGGAGCACATCAAGGAAGAAGAGCGAAAGCGGATCGCACGCGACATCCATGACGAACTGGGACAGAGTCTGCTGGCTTTGCGAATCGATGTCTCCATGTTGCAGGCGCGCACCAGTACCATGCACCCCAAGCTCAACGAAAAGGCCAGTGATGCCCTGAATCACCTCGATACAGCCATCCGCAGTGTCCGCAGTATCATTAATGATCTTCGGCCCCCCGTACTCGATCTGGGATTGCAGGCAGCAATCGAGTGGCAACTTGAAGAGTTCCGGCAGCGCAGTGCGATCGATTGCAAGATGTCGGCAAAAGACGAAAACTTCCGTTGCGATCTGAATGAAAAATCCGCCACGACTCTGTTCCGTATCGTGCAGGAATCGCTGTCGAATATTGCCCGACACGCGCAAGCGACAAAGGTGCATATCGAACTTTCCAGGGAGGGTCGTTGGCTTTATCTGCGGATCAAAGACAATGGCGTAGGCATGACGGATCGCAAAAAATTGAACTCGTTCGGGCTGGTGGGAATGAAGGAGCGCATCAGCATGCTGGGCGGAGAATTGACGATCGACAGCGCGCCGGACAAAGGAACGAGATTAACGATATCGCTGCCACTCGACTGACCCGGATGGCCCTGATTCACCTTGCGTGAAAATCCGTCATGACATGTCATGACCTCCTTAAAAAACGGACTTTACCCAACAAATACGGGGTTTAAAGGACGAATGGTCAAGAGGCGTCAAGCGCGGGGAATTCCCGGGAGTTTGCAGCAGTGAACTTCAGTTTCAAGACATGTCACATTAGGTCCCCGTCAAGCGAACTTCAGCAGAGGTACAGCCTAATGAGCATGGCCACAGTAGTAAGTGCCGTGATTTCCAGTCTCGCACCAAGCGTCTTCGACCAGAACGGCCTGCAAGAACCCGGCGCGCATGTCTCGGCCGTCGATTACCACTACGGAATGGACATCGATGTGAAACAAGTACTGCAGCGTACCGATACATCCGACAAGACCGGCGTGGTACCGGTGACTGTTGTCTATCTGGACAGTAAAGGCGAGGTTCACAAGATCCGTTTCCTCGAGTGGGGCGCAAGTCCGGCCAACCCCGACAGTATTGCCTGATCCACTCGCCAATAGAGTTCCGGGCCTCGACTGCCCACCCCCAGAAGCGGAAGTTAAACCTCATACTGCGCCCAGTGCGAATGATGTTTTTTGTTACCTGAAAATGGACATGATCGAATGACTAAAAGTTCATTCGAGAAACTCACCGTTATCTTGGCGGCGTAATGTCGCAAGATTAATTGATAATAATTGCTGAATCCTGATTGCAGCCAGCAACGGCAAACTCCAACTAAGCCGTGCCGAGAGCATTACTGATTCACTGAAGCCAAGAGGTCACCATGGAACTTAGTATGTTCTCTTCGTCCACCGTGGAATATGTACGTTTGGGCGTTGTATATTTTCATCTTATCGCCTGCTGCGTGGCAATCGGGCTGGTCTTGACCAGTGACATTGCAATGGTCAAGCAACTCCTGAAGGGCGATGCCTCAAGTCACCACGATGACGCGCACATGGAAAGCCTTCAAAAAACCGTGTCGCTTGCACTTGTAGCGCTTTGGATTACGGGTATTGGCATTGTAGGGATCGACTATGCCGGCAAGGGGATGGAGTATTTCCTCAATCCCAAACTGCAAGCCAAGATCGGCATCGTTGTGCTGTTGACCTTTAACGGTTTCCTGTTGCATAGCGCTGTATTGCCGGCGCTGAAGAAAGCCGGTTCGCTACTGAATCTCTCCTTCAACCTGCGCATGCTGGCGCTGTTCTCCGGCGCCCTCTCTGGCGTGTCGTGGTTCTATGCCGCCATGTTGGGTGTCGGTCGTCCGCTGGCCTGGAAGTACTCGCTGGTGGAGTTGCTGGCAGCCTATCCGGTGCTCATCGTCGGTGGATTCGGGGCGATGGTACTGCTCACTGCCTGGGCAAAAAGCAGAGACGCGCAAGAGCGCAAGGAGCAAGGCACCTGGTCACCAGGAAACGCCGCCCTGGCTGGATGGTGAAGCCAGATTGAACCAGGAAGTTCTAGTTTTGCGAATAAATCCTGCTGTTATCTATTAACTAAATCTCACTTGAGGATACCCAAATGAAATCCATGAAAGCCCTCTTCGTAGTTGCCACTCTGACCGCCTCTTCTCTGGCGATGGCCACAGGTGGTGGTGATAAGACCTTCGCACGCATGGAGTCGGCCCGCAAAGTCTCGATGGACACCTACCAGGTAGCACAGAAACAGAAAACTGAAGGCGCTGTAGCTGAAAGCAAAGCCAAGGCAACCGATCGCGCCAAAAGCTGATCTGTGTAGCGCGCCCCCCGGTTAACTGAAATGTGCGGCCTCAAGTCTCAAATGCCAGTCTCGCAAATCCGTCCCTCACCCGCGCCCCTGCTCGAACCAGGAGAGACGGTGGTCTTGTTCGACGGTGTCTGCAAACTGTGCAATGGCTGGGTGAGGTTCTTGATTCGCCATGACCGCCAGCGGCGCCTGCGGTTGGCGGCGGTTCAGTCACCCGAGGGGCAGGCTCTGCTCGCATGGGCAGGTTTGCCCATGGATCAATTCCACACCATGGCGGTGATCCGCGACCGACGCTACTGGGAGCGTTCGCAAGCTTTTTTCGAAGTCATCGCCCAGCTTCCCCCACGCTGGCGCCCCGTGTCTCTGCTGCGCATCTTCCCTCGTAAACTTCGAGATTGGGCATACGACCGCATTGCGCTTAATCGTTATCGGCTCTTCGGAAAATACGACACCTGTCTGTTACCGGATCCTGATCATGAACAGCGTTTTTTGAAGTCTTTGCCTGAATCATCGCGCAATTAATAACGATCATCCCTTCTAAGCAAATACATATCATTCCGATACACGTCATTGACGCTACTCAGGACGAACGTCTCGATTTAAATGCCAGAGACCCGCCTGGAGGTCGACGCAGCACCGCTAAAAGTGCGCCGTATCTGGCCCGACAACTGACAGGCTGGTCGACAGGGGTACGCTCTGCGTGACGTTGGCCATCCGGGTGATTTCCACCTGCACTTGATCCTTGCCGAGCAGGTAGTCGGCCAGCTTCTGGGAGAACGGCCAGTAGTTCAGATCGGCTGTGAGGGTAAGCGGCCCGACGGCGTCGGCCGGCACCAGGAAGGAGAACTCCCCGATATCGTAGCCCTTGGGCAGAATGCGGTTGTCCGAGAGAATCTGCGTGGCATTCCAGACCTCGACGTCCAGCGGATTGCCGTCCTTGTCGCCAATGTGCACCTTGAAATTTCGCGTGTTGACCTCGGTCTTGCCGTCCTTGATCGAACCCAGGCGATAGATCTCGCGACCACTGGCATCGCGCACCCGAAAATCGATCCACATCTCCCGCCCCTCGGGAAAGCCGGTCGGCAGCTTGTGCCCGGCGCCGACGTTGGTCACTTTGACCGCTACCGAGGTGTATTGCCCGGGCGTCATGGCTGCCGGCACTTGCTCGAACTTTATGTCCCCGGCGCGCCCGAGCATGTCGCGTGCGCGTTGCGCGCCCTCCTCCTGACCGAGATGCTTGAGCATCATCGCGTTGGCCCCGCTGAACCAATGCGAAGCGACCTCCTCGCGGTCTGGCCCCATGATCGCGGCCTTGCCCGCAAAACCCGGCATGTGGCAGCTCTGGCAAGTCACATTGTTCAGGCTGTAGGTGCTCTCCTGCCATTCATCATAGGTGCGCTCCACCGCCACGCTGCTGAAGGGGTGCGTGACGTTGTGGCAGGTGCCGCAAAAGTCCGAGCGGGTGTGCAGAGCGGAATAGACGGTGTCGTGATAGGGCGAAACGGCATCCCTGCGCGGGCCGAACTTGGTCGGTTTGCCGTGGGCCCGCGGGCTCAGGACATAGGCGCCGTTATCGAGGCCCGTGCGGGCACTGATGTTGTGGCAGGTCTCGCAATCGACCCCGGGCATCGGATGGTTCTTCGCACTGTCTTCAATCGAGGAGCGGTTGACTTGCGAAGTGATCTGCCCGGTCGTGAGACCGATCGGGGTATGGCAGCCGGTGCAGAAGTTATCGACCTTGCCCTCGGTGGCCGCACTCGCACGCTTGAGCAAGGCCCGATAGATGGGTTCATCCCAGGCCTGGGACATCATCGACGAGCGCCACTGCCTGTAGATCTCCGTATGACAGGCGCCACAGACCTGGGCATTGTCGAAGTCCTTCACATTCAAGACCAGGTTGCCGGTGGTATTGGCCCGATGGGGAAAGAACGGCATACCGCCAATCACATGCATGAGCCTGGAGCGTGCCGGCTCCACCCACTTATCGTTACTTTGATTGTCATTGCCCTGAGGCTCGTCGGCCGCCACCAGCGTGGCCGTCAACAGGCAAACCAGCAAGCACAACAGACGTCGCAGCGGCACTACCTTGGAGTGGATCATAACGACTTCCCCTGGACAGTTGCAGAGGATGACCGCAGCACGTCCATTGAGTCGCCAGGGGTGTCTCGTGATGCAACCCGACGGTTACATCGATCGTTCAATGGGGGTACTTGCAGCTCCACGGCGTCCCGACACCTTTCATGAACGGGATACCCTCGCTCAGCAATTACCCTGCCATTGATGTAACAAAATTTATCGGCATACCTGAACGCCCCGCAAACATTGCTCGGAGTTTGAAATTCCCAAGCGGATGGAGACGCGAGTCTTGCCGGGGAATCGTGCCCATTAGCGGGGGGAAATCACGCCGAAATCGGGGGGATTCAGATCAAGGGTCAGTCCTGCGGTACAACCACCGCAGAACATCCGATAGCTGCATTGCCCTCCGGAGCTGGATCTCAAACTCTTCCTCCCACAGCGCAACCAGGGAGATGTATTGCGTGTAGGTCAGGCCGACGGCCATGTCGGTCGGCAGTGTCACGTTCATCTGTTGGGCGGCCAGCCCCACCGCTGCCATGTAGCAGGCCGACCATGCTCCGGCAAACAGTTGCTCGGCTTTCGGGTGCCCGCACCCACAAAAAACCCCTCACAAGGAGGGGTCTGATGTTTGAAAGGTTCAGACGGTTTCAACCGTCCTTTCCTGGATTCACGTCAGTTCAACGCAGCGCAGGAATTCCGGCAAACATCCAGGTAGATTCCTGAACCTGCGTTGCTGCGTTGCGTTTACGCGCCCACTGGGTCAGCGTCACCATCATCGCAAAGCCGAGTACGATCAACACCGGATAGGCCATCAGCAACTCGGTGAGCGAATACTTCCAGGCCAGCGGTCGACCGACACCGAGCATGGCGGCATACAACCAGGATACGCCCGACAGTGCGCCAGAGAACAGGGCAAACATCCGCACATTGATCTGGAGATCAAGCAACGAACCGGCCTTCAACATTGCAGGCAATACATAGCGGTGCAACAACATGCCGTTGAACGTCAGCAACAATACAATAATAACTTTGGCTTGAAGTTTTGGATTGGCAAAATAGGTCATGCCTTTTTCAAGGTAATCAATGCCTATTACCGCGGCTCCGGTAACCCACAAGAATATCAACGCATTGGCAACAGACTTCTGCAGACTGGCCATATGTTCATTATCGTGCCCCGACGACACGCGACCTTTCAACAAGTCCTTCACCATTGCCGCATCGCTGGCAAACACCAGGCCAATAGCTACGCAGCAAGCCAACAGATGAACGTACACAACGCCTAAACGCAAAAACTCCATGGATTCTTTCTGGCCGATCAGGCCGATCATTGTATTAATATCCAAGACTACATCTCCACTTATAGCAGCAGTGCGAATTGACCATGCCCCAGGCGTGCGAATTATTGATTCGCACCTGCAAGGTCAAGTTGGCAAAGATTGAAGCAACTAAATAATTTGGTATTACAAGAGAGAGCGACTCGCCCAGCGAGTCAGTGATGACGGCATACTATCACTCCAGGTCTCAGGTAAAAAAAATCCCCATGTGCATTTCATTCAATGCAGATGAGGTATACGTCCATTTTACTAGTGAGTGCAGCGGGACCCTAAGGATCCGCCTGCTGGGAAATCAGAGCCCAGCATATCCCGATCGTTCATTTTTTGAGCACAAACATCGACAAACGGTACTATTTCCAGCACTTGTGGACACCTGCCGCTTTGGCTGAAACCCGCGTCGCTACGCAGCTGAATCGTTTTTTGTTCCACGCCGAAAATAAAACCGCTTTTGCGCTGAACTTTCGTCGCCAGACCCGACCAGTGGCACAATTTCCTACCGGTTGCCAGCACGCTCGAGTCGCCTGCAGTCATCAGCAAACCACTTCCAATCGAGCGCAAATTCAGTACTGGCAATACAGTATCCAGGATCGGAACTGCTACGTTTGAAAAGCAAAGCCGTCGGACGACTCCGGTGACGACGCGGTCTTTCTCTCGCGCAAGGAGCGTCTGTTCGCTGGTGAGCACCTACGCGAACGCCTGCCGCATTCGGTTCACGCCGAATGGAAACGACTCTTTCGCACCCACACTGAAGCGAGGTGCTTGAGAAGCTGTGCCCCAGGCTTGCTCAAGCCAGCAACTCGGTGATCCACCGGGCCTGCCGCGCGATGTCTTGCACCGCCTCCTCGGGCACGGCCTGCTGCGCTCGGGCAAAGTGGCTCAGGGTCTTTTGTTTCTGGCGCAACTTGCGCTGCCACTTGACCAGGAACGCCGGACTGCGGGCCTGCATTTGCAACGGACCGAAGTACAGTTCTTGGGCGGTGTAGATCACTGGTCCGGAGCGCTCGGCGACGATGATCTCGTAGTCGAAACGATTCTCCCGCAGCACCTCCTCGCAGAGGATGCGGTAGCCATTGTCCATCAGCCATTGGCGCAGTGGCTGCTCGCCGCCGTTGGGTTGCAGGATGAGGCGCTCCTGACCACTCAGGTACGCCTTGCCGCTGTCGAGGATGTCGCGGATGGTTTCGCCGCCCATGCCACAGACGCTGACCGCCGTGATCCCGTCTCCCGGCTCGATTGCCGCCAGGCCGTTGGCCAGGCGCACGGTGACCCGCGAGCACGGTGCGGTTGGCCGCGTGGAACGGCGTCAACGCCACTTCGCCGGCCACCGCCGCCGCGATGGCGCCCCGGCGCATCAATGCCACAGGCAGGTAGCCATGATCCGAGCCGATATCGGCCAGGCGCGCACCGGCTGGCACCTGTGCCGCCACGCGTTCCAGGCGCATGGACAATGTCTGTTGGTTCAACTGCGGCCCCTTTCACCACGAACGTCCGGCGCCTTTGGCCGGATCGGGGCGTGATTCTGTCGAGCAATGCCGCGCATTTCAAATTTATATGACCAGGGCCATGGCCGCCTTCACGCAATCACTCGTGCATACACCGCTCTGTCGACGTTGCCACCGGACAGAATCACCCCCACCCTTTTTCCCGACATGGCTTCACGCTCCGAGATCAGCGCTGCCAACGCCGACGCACCGGCCCCTTCGGCAAGGTTATGGGTATCGGTGTAATACACACGCATGGCTTCGGCGATCTGCTCATCGCTGACCGATACGATCCGTGCCGCACCTGCCGCGTAGACGGCAAAGGCTTCGGGAATCGGCTTGCGTACGGCCAGGCCGTCGGCAAAGGTGTTGGCCGAGGCGGTTTCGCATATCTCGCCAGCGTCAAACGACAACTGTGCAGCCGCCGCCTCCGTGGAAACCACGCCAACCACCTCTGTTTGCAGACCCAACGCATCGCGGGCGGCGATCACCCCGCAAATCCCCGAGCCACAGCCAATCGGCACATAAACGGTGTCCAGGTCCGGCGCGGCGCTGAACAGCTCAAGCGCATAGGTGGCGACGCCTTTGACCAGCTCGGTGTGAAACGGCGGAACCAGGAACAGGTCATGGGTCTGCGCCAGGCGCGCAGCCTCTTCACGGGCCTCATCGAAATCGCGGCCATACTCGACCACTTCAGCGCCAAAGCCGCGCATGGCGTTGTTTTTTTCCACCGAGTTACCTTCCGGCACGACGATCAACGCCTGCAAACCCAGCGTGCGAGCCGCCAGTGCCAGGCTTTGGCCATGGTTGCCGCGGGTAGCGCTGACAATGCCCTTCGCGCCCGGGTGTTCGCGCTTGAGCCAGTGCATGAACGTGATACCGCCGCGCACTTTGAACGCACCGGTAGGCGTGTGATTTTCGTGCTTTACCCACACCGTGCAACCCAACCGTTGAGCCAGCAAGGGCCAAGGGTACTGGGCCGTGGCGGGCATGACCTGGTAAACCAGGCGAGCTGCCTGTTCGATATCGTCGCGAGTCAGTCTGTGCATGAGTGGTCTCCTTGAGATTTTGTCCAGTCTGAACAACGGCGCGGTACCGCGGCTTTCAAAAAACCGACCTGACTTTTGTCCCCCCTCTTCACTACTATGGTGTCCATGAGTCATCGAAATCGCCCGCCGCCACCCCTGCTGTCCGAACCGGTCTGTCGTATCGAGGCCGGCCCTTGGGCAATCGAATTGCTCCCCGGCTGCGCCTACGCGACCCGCTATGTCGCGACCCGGTCGGGAATCGGCTTCGCCTTCGACAGCCAGCGAGGCCTGCACGCCATCGGCAGTGACCGAATACGCCCCTTCGATGCCGTGCCCAACGGCCTGGCGTTCGTCCCCGCTGGGTGTGACGTGCTGTCCGAGTCCCCCCGGGGCGGTGAATACCTGCGGGTGATTCGCACCGACGGTATGGCGTTGACGGGGGATCGCGCCTTCAACAATCGCATCGACCAGCAGGCCACCGCCCTCGCGTGGCGAATCCGTGCCGCGCTGTTGCACCCTTGCGTGGAGGATGATTGGGAAGCCTGGGCACTGGCGTTGTCCGAGCGGGCGACGGGTAGCGAAGCGCTGTCGACAGCCCCCCATGGCTCGATAACCGGCAGCCGGATGCGCTTGCTCGATGAATTCATTGACGCTGGCCTCGATGGCCCGTTGAGCGTGCCGGCGATGGCGAGCCTGCTTGGATTGTCCGAGGGGTATTTCATGCGGGCCTTCAAAAACGCCACCGGCAAAAGCCCCCACAGTTACCTGATCGACCGCCGCCTCGCCAGGGCCCGCGCCCTGATGCGCGATTCGACCGCCACCCTGACGCAGATTGCCTACGCCTGCGGTTTCAACTCCCAGGCGCACATGGCGACCACCTTCAAACAACGCCTTGGAGTGAGTCCGGCGCAGTTGCGTCAGTCTTTGGGGTTACGTTAGCGCCCGAAGGAGATTGCAACCATGATCGCAATCAGCGTCAGGTTTTCTTTCCCAAGTCCCAGCACAAACAGGTAAATCAGCCCGAAGAAGAACGCAATGATGTTGGCGTTGATGCTCACAGGCACGGCCTTTCAGGTGATGTTGAAAATACTGTGGAACCCAGGGAATCGAACGGTGTAGCAGCGGTCCAACACGCGGCAGGGCAATGGACACAAGATGCCCAACGTATTGCCTGCCGATCGCCATTGCCCAGGGGAGAACCCATTGTCAGCTGTATTTTTGCGTCAGGTTTTCCGGTTAACGATAGTGTTCCTTTGCACTGGCACCTCATCTTCGGTTTTCGCCTGCCCGGCCGGCCAGTCCCAGGTCTGCATGGTCGCTTGTTTTTGTGCTCCAGATTCCGAAGAGGACGCTGGATCGATCTTCGACGACATGAACCAGATGGCCGCCTCTGGATTGCAGAGCTGGATTGTGCAATCGCGCGAATCCGCGGCAACGGGCGATATCCTGCCAATCCCGCTGAATATCCGGGCCCAGCTCGAACCCTGGTATGACATTCAAGTGCTCGATTCGGCTCGCTACAAAGTCGGCGATGATGTGGAACTGAACGCCGCAAACACCATGCTGCAGAATCCCGATATACGTGCGGTCACCCTTATCGACATCATCGTGTTTCGAAATGCCGAAGATGCACTGAACGATGTCGCGCTGTGGGCCCATGAGTTGAAACACGTGCAGCAGTACCAGCAATGGGGCAATCACGAGTTTGCCACCCGTTATACCCGTGATTACGAAGCCGTCGAGGCGCCTGCCTACGAGATTCAAGCCAAGGTCTCCAATACGCTGCGAGCCAGCCAGGCTCGGGCGCAATTGCCTCGGCTTCCTTGAGTTCAAAGGAGCAAGCCTGGTCAGGTAACCATGGAGAGCCGGCACCGGCCCCTCTCACGCTGATTGTCTGCGCCAGGTGCCGGGGGATGTGCCGAACTGACGTTTGAATGCGCGACTGAACGCGGCTTCGGAGTCGTAGCCAACGGCAAAGCCGATTTGCGCCACATTGCCGCGACCTTCGCGCAGCTGTTGGGCCGCCACGTGCATGCGCCACAGCGTCAGGTATTGCATCGGTGGCTGTCCGACCAATGCCGTGAAGCGTTCGGCGAATACAGAGCGCGACATGCCTACCTCAAGCGCCAGGGCTTCTGCGGTCCAGCCTTCGGTCGGGCGAGCATGCAGTAACGCCAGTGCCCGCCCGATATGCGGATCGCGCAAACCCGCCAGCCACCCGCGCCGCTCAGCGGGAAGGCTGGCGACATACTGGCCGACGGCTTCGACGAACAGCAGTTCCGATAGCTTGGCGATGACCGTTGCCGAGCCGACGCGGCCCGCCGCGATTTCACTGACAGCGAAACGGAATGAGCTTTCGATCCAGGTGCCCGAAGCCGTCGCCCGCAGGTCCAGCTTCAATAAGGAAGGCAGCGATGAAAGCAGTGGACTGAAGGGAGTTTCCGAACCGAGGAACCCGCACAACAACTGCGTGGCCTCGCCGCCCCCGCCGTACCTGATCCGTGAAATGCCGCCGACTTCTGGCGGCTGGATGACTTCCCGGGCCGGCATGGGCGCAATGCTCAGGTCGCTGCCAAAGGAATGGGCATCGTTGCGGGGAAGCAAAACAAGTTCGCCTGCCCCTACCTCGATGGCGGCGCCACCGTCGATTTGAATTTGCATGTGCCCCGCGGCGACAAAGTGCGACGCAATGATGTGTCGAGGGGCCGCCAGGAACGGCTTGCAATCATCCGTCGAGATTCTGCCGTTGATGCACCAGGGCGCAGTGAGCTCCGCCTCGAGGAAGACCCCTCCCGACAGCCGAATCACACGCAAGACATCAGAAAGCGCATCCAACACTTGATCGCCATCCTTTCCGGAGTCCGGAGCAGGTATTCAGGCGCAACGGTCATTCACCGCCTGGACTGCGACGCCTAGATTAGCACCAACGCGGACTCAGCGATCGAGATTGTCCCCAGAGGTTCACTGGCTCCGACGTCAACCGAAATTGCCCCATACCAACTCAACCAGGGCAGCAGGAGATCCATATGAACAGCGTCGTTACCCTACCCGGCTCAGCGTCAGGCAACACCGCCCGTTATGCGCAAATGGTCAGGTCTTCGAAAAAAACCGAATGGCAGATCGATCGCGATCTGCTCCAGGACCGCAGTTTCGACTTCTCGCGCAAATTCCTGCCCGACGGACTGTCACAGGTCGACCGCCTGACTTTTCTCGATGCGGCCGAGGCACGTCTGCTCAGTCAGATCCAGGGCCGGACCTACGCGTATATCTTTGGCCTGGTCGAGCGTTTCATCAGTGCCAAGATGCTCGATCAGGGTCGGGCCCATGTGTTTGACGATCAACTGGCGCTTGAAGCACTGGTGCGTTTTTCCAACGACGAGATCAAGCACCAGGAGTTGTTCCGGCGCATGGAGACGATGATGAGTTCGAAATTGCCCGCGGGATATCGTCAGGTTGCCGATCCAAACGAGGTCGCGCGCGCGGTACTCGCGGCCAGCACTTGGTCGGTACTGGCGCTGACCTGTCATATCGAACTGTTCGTACAGGCGCACTACGTGCAAAGCATCGCCCCGCGCGAGGAGCTGTGCCCGTTGTTCAAGGATGTCTTCAAATTCCACTGGAAGGATGAAAGCCGCCACGTGGTACTCGATGAACTGGAGTGGCGGGACGAGCACGTGAAACTCTCGCCAGCCGAGCGCGACCAGGCAGTGAATGACCTGATTGCGCTGGTGGCGGCCGTGGACACAATCCTGCAGGCACAAGCGGCAGCCGATGCCGACTACTTCATTGGTAATGCTTCACGATCGTTCAGTGTCGATGAGACGGCGCAAATCAAAGCCAGCGTGCTGAGCGCCTACCGCTGGCAATACATTATCTCGGGTGTACGGCATCCACACTTCGGCCGACTGCTGACGCAGATGACAACGCCGGCACAGATGTCCCGGATTCAGGCTGCACTGGCACCCATCATGAGCAATTGACCGACAGCACGCGATCGACTGCTCGTCGGTCGCGCTGGGGATAACGGGCTGATATTGATTTGTTGAGGATGGAGTATGTGCCCGTTAGTCTTCAAAACGCCCCGTGGAATCTCGATCGCGCTCGTAATGCCGGGTGAGCGCAAACGCCGGCAACCAGGCCTCACGGCGCACAGTCCAGCTCTCGTAGGTGGGCGTCAACTGGTCAGGAGCATCCAGGGATCCCAGGTTCACTTCGATTTCGTCTGCACTGCGCGAGAACACGGACGAACCGCAGTGGGGACAGAAATACCGCCCGGCGTAGTCACGGGTTTCGCCCTCGACTGTCACGGCATCCTGATGAAATATCGCGGACGCGTGGAACAGCGCCCCATGGTGCTTGCGACAGTCGAGACAGTGACAAACGCCAACCCGGAACGGGCGCCCCGATGCGACAAGACGCACCTTGCCGCACAAACAACCGCCGGCGAATCGGTCCATGGGGTGTCTCCTCCAGGCCCTCGGAAACGGCCTGTCAGCGTGGAAACAGGAGCGTCACAGCGGCGCGAAAGCCCCAGCCTTGCGGGCCGTCTTCCGGGCTGTCGAGCCAGTAGCGCGGGCCGGCCTGCACCGTCAATGGTTGACCGCCGATCCTCAGCAGTTGGGTGACCGTGAGGTTGACCGGTACCGACCATTCGCGCGATTGCCAATTGTAGGTCGACTCGGTGTTCACCCCGTAGGTCGTGTACGTATGGGTGGTGTACGAGAGAAAGGGTTGCAGGAAGGTCTGGTTGACCTTTTCCTTGTCGTCCGGCGGGCTGTCGTCCAGGCCCCAGATATGGTTGGCCAGAATGCCTCGGGTCCAGCCATTGGACTGTTTCAACGCCACGGCCGTCGGGCCCAGGCCCCATTGCTCGCTGCCGAGCAACTCATCACTGCCGGTCGGTATCAGCAACGCCGGGCCACCACCGAGTATCCAGCCACTTTCCGTGGGCCTGGTCGGCGAAAAGAAAAAACTCTGGGTGATATCGCCGCTGCCGGATTTGTCCGCCGCGCCATCGGGGGCCAGGCCGTGCTGGTCGATGATCGGCAGGATGGTCCGGGAAATGAGGTTCCAGTCTTCGTTCAAGGCAAACGGCAGCACAGGCTGGATATTGGTGACGCTGTGCATGCCCTCCCCGGTCGGCCCCATCTTCTGGTCCCAGTTGTACTGCACCGGCAGGCTGTACATCGCCGCGACCGGGTTGAGGGCTTTCTTCGCCAATTCCGCCGAATCGTCGGCCTGAGCCATCGGGATGAAACCCAACGCAACGACGAGTGTCGACGCGGTACCCATCCATCCTTCTTTCAAATCCATCTCACTCACCTGTAGACGCCAAAGCCGGCATTGCAAAGGGTTAGCGTAGGCAACTGTGATCGATGTGCAATTTTTTCCGCTCGGGTATTTAACAGTTTTTGAGAGTTATTGATTCGGATTATCCCGCCGCTACGTGCAGCATTCGGCCCGCATTGACCGGCGTGCAAGCACCTGCTTTGCGTAACCGACCGGCGAGTACCAGTGCCTGGATACAAGGTGCCCGGACCAATGCCCGGGGCCAGGTCGGAACCCGAATGACAACTTTAATCACTTGAGAACCAAACACATGGGCATGTCGAACAAATGGATTGCGGGTATTGCTTTGAGCTGTGTATTTCAGGTCGGCTGTGTCTCGAAAGTCGCGCAGCAAGAGCAATACTCGGGCTTCCTGGGCAATTACCAGGGCCTGGAGGAGCAAACTACGCCGAGTGAGCAGAAAGTATTGCGCTGGGTATCGCCAGGGTTCGATCCACGCACGTATTCCACAGTAGTGTTCAGGCAGATGGAACTGTATCCATCGCCGCAGCCGACCGCGCGCGTCAGCCTGAAGACCCTGCAAGACTTGCAATTGATGGCCAGTAACAGCGTCAAGACCGCCTTTGCCCGTCGTTATGCGATCGTCCCTTATCCGCAGCTGGCGCCGACCGATTCGCGGTCACTGATCCTGCAGGCGGCGATCACCCACGTCAGCGCTAACAATGAAGGCATGCACTGGTATGAGGCCGTTCCAATCGGGGCCATTGTCGGGGCGACACAAGCCGCCACCGGGCATCGGGACCAGACCGCCGAGATGTACATCGAAGCCAACCTGATCGACGCCAAGACCGGTATGCCGGTCGCGAAGATCGTGCGCAAGGTATTCGGCGAGACCATCAAGAATGCCGAACAGCCGATTGTTGCCAATGACTTCAAGGTTGCACTCAAAGGCATGACAGACGATATGCAGGCCCTCCTCCTCAAGCGTTGACGCTCAGGCAAACCCCATCGCAAGCAGACCTGCATGGGGTTTCAATGTGATACCTTGCCGTGTTTTCCCTCTGACAAACCGTTAACCGTACCGACGCCTGACGTGAGACTCAATGATGAAAATACTGGCCAATACCTTAGCGCTCGCTACGATGTTGCTGGGCACCAGCGCCCTGGCTGCGACCGTGATTCCCCTCAAAGGTCAGACTTCCCAGACCATCCAGCAGGACACCAGTGCCTGCCAGTCCCAGGCCAACGCGCAACATCCGGTGCAAGGCACCGTGCCCTCCGGTGGTCGGGTCAAGGGCGCCGCCACCGCCGCGGTCGCCGGTGCCACGGCGGCAGAAATTCGCGGTCGCCAACATGAAAACCTCTATGACCAGATCGACGACGATACCAAGCAAGACTATCGCCAGAACCGGGCACACAGTGCCGCGGCTGCCGGTGCCGTCGTCGGGGGCTCCAGACAACGCCAGGAGCGCCGGCAGAACCTGAGTGAGAGCGAACAAAGCGTCACCGCCAACAACTCCGTCTACAACAGTTGCCTGCAACAACGTGGCTACGATGTCTTGCCCTGATCGGCGGCGACGATGGCCTTGAGTGTTCGTGCCCCTGTCTTTTACCGCGCTCAAAAAAAGCCCCGGGCCCTTCAAGAAAGGACCCGGGGCAAAGCCGTAGAACGAGAGGTGAGGATCGTTTACGCCGCGACAAACAAAGCATGAGCGCGATGTGCGTCAACGCTCCTCGAGAGCCATTTAAATCGGTAACGCCTCTGGTTCAAAGCTAATAAGAATCAAAAATAATCTTTAACAAACCCGGCGCAGAAAAACACAACCATTGATTTGTATCCTGATAGTTCAGGCTGAAATTGAAACCTGTCGCAACAGCGATGTTAGTTCACTCAGGCGTGCCTGCACGCAAGTCCACCTGCTCCAGCTTGCAGTTTTCGGATAGCGCCGTTAATCCATTCCAAGCATTATTCATGGTGTCCAAATCGAAAACCATGGATCATCCAGCAATGCTTTTTTTTTGTTTGATTGAACTGATACCACTGACAGGCCCGGCTGTTTGCCGAACCGCACGCCTCTGACACGAGCCAGTCCGGCACTGTAAATGCGACACGCAGCGCACCTTCCGCCCGACCCTCATCTTCGCTCACCTCCCAGACCAGAATGTACCGAGCCAAATCCGGCCCCTATACTCAGGCCAGCACCGCCTGAACGGAAGATTTCTATGAGCTACACCTTCAAGTTGAAAAATGGCGCCGTGGCGGTATTCGACCCCGACAACGCCATGCTTTCCATTACAACACCCCATGGAGATGTACAGAATTCCACGCTAGGTAGAGCTGAGTCGCGCCTGTTGGACCTGCTGCTCATGGAGCCAGGTGTCACTAAAACCCGCGATGAAATCATCGAGTACACCTGGAATGACCGCGTGGTTGCCTCCGGCAGTTTGAACCAGACGGTTTTCTCACTGCGCAATATTCTCAATGACAGTCGGGATCACGAGATCTTGATGACGGTTCCTCGACGAGGATATTGCTTCAACCGGCAATGTGTCGTCGATGCACAAGCAGATGTAACGACACCCCAAGAGGAAACGGCACAGCCACCCGAGGCCTTCACCGGGCAACTACCGCCACCGGGTGGTGATGAACGACTGGCGCCTTCTGGTAAAACCAGTCAATCCACTCGTATTACAAAGGCTCAGTTGATCGCTTATGTCGTTACGCTGGCAGTCGTTGCCTTTAGTATTTTTCAATTCGACTTCGACGCGCCAAAAATTGAAATTTCCAGTCTCGACAAGAGTGGACTGGTCATACACGCCGTGGGCAGCAATCTTGCCGAGGCTCAAGCGCTGATGGACCTGTCGGCCAAACAAACTGAACAGCTACCGCCAAACCTGAAGGGCCAGGTCTGGATCAACCTGTATAAAGCCAATTATTCCGTTTCGTGCATCCGCCAGGATCAAAGCACTGCAAATCTGCAATTGAACAGCAGCGAAAGAGACCTCGCCTTGATGATTCGTCAATGTCTGGAAGTCACCTTATGAAGTTTGAAATTCCGCAGGCCGTTCACTGGCCTCTTATAGGCTTGATCAATGCACTGTGCATTTTTTCCATTTTTTACTCTCCTTCTCATTACATGGAAAATATCAGCTACCAGACAAAATCCCGACAATGGCTGGAGGATCTCAACCAACTCAATACCGAAGAATACCTCACTATCGGGCATGGTCGACTCACGGGAACCACGTTGGAAAGCCTGAATGGAAAAATCCGTAATGCGACCATCTCGGCGAATATAATCGGAGAAAGCAAGACACACGTCGAGATCAAAGTCAGTAATGTCAAACTCAGCCAGGACAATGAACTTTTTGCCATTGAAAAGACCCCTGACCTGTTCTTCAGGCGTCAGTATGTCTTGCAAGAAGGCGCCATTCTTAACTACGAGTTGATTCCGACCCAGGATAAAAGCGCCGCGTGTTTTTACATCCATGAACTTGGCCGCTTGCGCTGCATGAGCCATTAATCGGCCTCAGGTAGCGACTCGACACCCACCTGGCACAGGTTCACATCAAAGAACCCTTCAAACAAAAATAACACTTATTGATTTGAATCATACGTCTCTCCTGCCAAAAATCCCTCGCCGATAATCCTTGGAATCGAGCTTGCTTGATTCTCACCCGGGACAATGCCCTATACAGGAGAATCAAGTGAAAACCATGCATTTCCTGCGAACCCATAGAACGACGACTTTCGGATACCTGGCGGTCTTTTTTCTGTCTGCCATGCCACTTTATTCGTTGGCACACGACGAGCGCTCCGTCGAAAGCACGACCATTGAATATTATGAAATTGAAACAAGCCCGGATGACAGTCAGAAACTGTCGCATCTGAAAATCCACAGTGAGAATGAGTATCAAACGGACGAACAGAACAGTGATTCTGCTCTCCCTGCTCCACCACAAAGTGATGCCGGCATGAGCTACGCCAACTGGTTCATACTACTTTGAGGAGCGTTGTATCCGCAGGGGCAAGCGCTGACTGACCTCTTCCGGCGACCTGGCAAATATGAGTTATTGACTTTGGCAGGCACAATCGAAGTGAGATTATTTACAGCCCAAGTCGTGGCAGAGATACAGCTGACATTCTGTTCTGCCTGAATAAACTGTTAATAAGGAATCGCCTCGATGCTACTGAAAAACTTCGTCACCGTGTCGTTTGGTTTATTGCTTTCCCTCAAGGCCATGGCCGACGACAAGGGCTTCTACAGTGCCAAATTGACGAGTATCGAAACCAACAAGAAGGCCCCAAGTACCGTGAAAACTGGCTATCAGGTAAAAACCGGTTATCGTATCGACGACTTTCACGCCTTTACAGCAGCTGCCATTGACCCGATGAAACCCCAATCGCAGATCTTCAGTTCGAAAATCGATCCGCGCAATGTTCAACACATGGACGACTCAGCGTTGGACAGCAAGTACGCATTTTCTGCGGAACTGGAACTGATCCGGGGCCTCTGACACCCCGTTCAAAGCCAATGGAAACGAGGTCGAGCTTACCGACAGCAAGAACGGCCAATCGCGTATCTTCTCCGTGACTGCCCGTCAGGCTTGACCCTATTCATTTAACAGATGAGCCTTCAATTTCATGAGTATCGCACCGCCCGACGAGATCTTTCATTTGTCTTCCGCCTTGCCGAGCCAACTGAATAGAACAATAGGCAATTGGGAAATGAGCCTTTTTCCGGCCGAGCATGAGGCGCGCATTCGGCAACACAAACTCTTTCACAGCCCGCAACTGCAGTGCAGTCGTCTTGAGTTCGACTCATCCGTGACCCTGGTCAGTTCTGTCCCTGCCGGATTCGTGACATTCGCCATCTCCCAGGCGCCGATTGGTCGCCCCGTCGTCAACGATCACAAACTGCGGCCTAACGAAGTCATCGTATTGCACAGCGATGAAACGGTGCATTACACCTGCGAACCGAATGAAACACTTTTCACCCTCACCACGACACTGGAGTACTATGACCGATACCGCCAAGATCACCCTGTCATAGATATCCTTGCAAACCGGACAAACCACAGCTATCAGGCTGAAAACTTTCAATTCATTCAATCGGCCATTCAAGCCATCAGTGTTTGCTGTGTCGATATCAGCGACACGGCTTCGGCAGAATGCGATGAAGCACAGCGATCTGCGATTGGAAGTGCAGTGCTTGCTTCATTGTTGCAATCGCTGACACCCGCAGGCGGTTTCAGCCGCAAAGTCCCGACTAGAAGAAAAGTGGCGATAGAAGCCATACAGTACATCCATGAAAACACAAAAAAAACGCTCACTATAAAGTCGCTCGTAAGGCAACTGGAAACCACCACCCGCACCCTGCACTTTGGCTTCATTGAAACGTTCGGCATGTCGCCTATCGCCTACATCAGAAACTTGAGACTCGCCAGCGCCCGTCGCGACCTGATCAATAAAACCTGGCCCACCGTCACCGAAACCGCGATGTTCTGGAATTTTCATCATCTGGGCCGGTTTTCCAAGGCGTATCAGTTGGCTTACGGAGAGACGCCGTCGGAAACGGCCAGGCGCAACTCAGCCAGGCCCAGGAGCACGGTCTCCCCCGTTTACAATCAGGTCGCCGAGGGTAGAAATCATCGTTAACCGGTATTTATAAATGCCCCGTAAATGATGATTAATGATTTCCCTTGATTAACCACAGGTATCCAAAATTGCTTATTTGCCTACTCAAGGGAGATAAGCATGCATCATCGAATAAACACACTGCCACTCAAGCAGAAAATCGCACTGTGCATGGCCGTCTATGCAAGCGGCATCTTATTGGCCTGGGTAATTGACTGGTACTGAAGTCGTTTAATCCGCGACTGCAGGATGCACAGTGAAATAATGATACCTCGAGGTTTGTCGATGGTTGCCGCATATAAAGCGTTACTTGGAAGGCACGCAGTCACTGTCTGTCTGATTGCTGCTGCGGGTTGGGCCGCATGGCTCAGTGCTGGAGTACTGGCGGAGCCATTCATTGCACGGAAGCTGAATAACATTTATGCCGATCTGCGTGCTGCTCAAGTGGAACCCAATGCGCAGATCGACAAAGTACTGGAAACCCTCGACGATCTTGATCGTTCGGGTCAGGAATGCTCCGTCGAGCAATACTCGCAACTGGCTGACCTGGTCAAGAACCTGCGATTTGTTGATCAAGCGGCAATCCAGTTGCCCAATGGCAAGATCTGTTCCTCCTACGGACAAGAACTCCCGTCGATACTGGCCGGTAGCGAGAAACGCAAGTTCTCCGTTGGAAAGCGAACCTACTGGGTGGATGCTAGCCACAGGGTTTCCGCGGACACCGACTTTATCATTGTGTCGGAACAGTCAACCTACGTCTGGGCAAACAAGAAGATCCTGCTCGATAATCTGAAGTTTCCCGAGGACCTGCAACTGGACCTCATCGGCCCCGGCGGCGCAGTGCCCATCGCCTCCACCGGCCATACACCGCTGACGATGCACAAACCCTTCCACCTGGAAGAACTGGTTATCTCGGCAGATAAGGTCCTGATCGCCTTTGCGGGCAACCGAAATGAACTGATCGCTGTCGTTTCTCTTCCGTTGAGCTACCTGACTGGTCTCAAACTCAAATTATTCATTGGCCTTGCGTGCCTGTTTACAGCCCTGCTCTTGCTCGCAAGGTGTATTCAACGACATTACACCTCTACCGCCGTACGGCTTCGCAAAGCCCTGAAAACCAACACGCTGGGCGTTCACTACCAGCCTATCGTCAATTTGACGACGGGCTATCTGGTGGGCGCCGAATCACTTTCCCACTGGAACGACAACGGTACCCAAGTGCCGGCGGATGTTTTCATCCCGGTGGCGGAGAAGTCTGACTTGATCCGCAAACTTACGCGCTCGGTGATTCGACAAGTGGCGCAGGATTACAGCACCTACCTTTGGGCGTGCAAGGACTTCTACATTACGGTCAATCTTTGCGCCCAGGATATTCAGGACCCGAGCTTCCCGGACTATGTGGCCAGCGTGCTGGCAACCTACAACATGCCTGTGTCCGCCATGGCCTTTGAAATCACCGAAAGGACCATGCTCGATCAGAAGCCCGCCGCCCTGCAATTGCGACGGCTTCGTGCGTGCGGACACCGCATTGCCGTGGACGACTTCGGCATCGGCTATTCCAACCTCTCGCTCCTCGATTCAGTGCCTTTCGACATTCTGAAAATAGACCGCTCGTTCATCGCAGGCGACAAGATCGCGGCCAAGGATGCCTTGTGGCGCCACATTGCCCAGTTGGCCAAATCGCTAAGGCTCAAGGTCGTGGCCGAAGGTGTGGAGACTCAGGAACAACTTCCGCATCTGGTTTCGGAAGGGGTTCTACTGGCGCAAGGCTGGTTGTTCTCCAAAGCACTGCCGATTCAAGCGTTGGCAAGACGCTACTTTCAATGTCCGGAAAACATCCCGCCCTACGACCCAAAAATATCAATCAATGACTTCTATTAACCCCTCATGGTCCCTCAAATGCTCGCCGAACCCTAACACCAGACAACCCTGTACAAGGACTCCACTCAACATGCTACTTCGAAACCTTGGCTTCGCTTCACTGCTATCGCTGCTGTCTTTTCAGGCGCTCGCTGATGACAAAGGTTTATATCTTGGAGCTGGCGTAAGCAGCATTCAGACCGACGAATCCAGACTGGATGACGACGACACCAGCTACAAGGTTTTTGCCGGGTATCGCGTCAATAGCTACCTGGCCTTCGAGGGCGCCTATGTCGACCTCGGTCAGTTCAAGGACAAGAACGTCGACTTCGATGGTAAATCGGCCCAGGCTGCCGCCCATGTCGGCTTTCCGCTGGGTGATCGGCTGCGGGTGTTCGGCAGTGTCGGCGCTCACGCCTGGGACGCCGACGGCAATGCCACCGACGACGATACCGGGGTTGACCTGACCTACGGTGTCGGCGTCGAGCTCGATGTCTTTCGCAACATCGGCCTGCGCGCCGAATACGAAGTCCTGGAGGTCGGAGAGATCGACCTGAATCAGACGACCGCATCCGCCTACATGCTTTTCTGATACCGCTGCAACTGAGCGGCCTTGCTGGTCGCTCAACGCACTCTGTGCGATGCCCCCACCTTGGCACCGGGTCCGATAACCGGTGCTCAGGTGCGTCTTTGCTCCCGCAATGCGCCCTCCCTCGCCACAGAAGTCACTGCGGTTGCAAAATTGCTAGCCGGCAACGACAAACACAATGATCGGCCCACACACCGCCAGCAACACATTGGAAATCGCATAACACACGGTAAAACCAATCACCGGGGTGTTGCTGCCGGACTGCTCGATGATCTTGTTCATCGAAGCGGCTTCGGTCTGCGCACCGGCCAGGGCGCCGAACAGGATCATCGGGTGCAGGCGCAACACATAGCGGCCGAAGTACAGCGCCACCAGCGGCGGCACAATGGTGACCACGGCGCCGGACAGCAGCAATGCCAGGCCTTGTTCCTTCATCGCGGCAAACGCCGCGGGACCGGCCAGCAAGCCGACCACCGCGCCGAACGCGGTCAGGCCGAACTCGGAAAACGCCCATTGCGCGGCGGGCGGCAACGCGCCGATTTCCGGGTGACGCGAGTTGTACCAGCCAATCACCAGCGCGGCGACCAACACCCCGCCTCCGATGCCCAGTTCCACGGGGATCATCCCGACATGGGTCGACAACAGCCCCAGCAACGAGCCCAGCACCATGCCGAGGGTGTGCACGGCGATGTCGCTCTTGTAGTTGTGCTCGCGAATTCGCCCTAACCGCTTGGCCACGGCTTCCACACTGGCGGTGCGGCCGGTCAGGGTAATCACGTCGCCTCGACGCAGCACGGTGTTGGGCAGCAAGGGCAACTCGTAGCCCTGGCGGGTGATGGTATTGATGAAGCAGCCCAGGCGCCTGGCGCTTTCCATCCGGCTTTTCGCCTGATGGATCGTCTTGCCGGCGAACTCAGGCGAGGTCACGACGATGTCCACCTCACGGGTGGGGAAAGACAAGGATTCGGCATGGTCGATTTCCGGTCCGATCCACTGGGTGAGCGTGCCCACGGCTTCACGCAAGGCGTAGACCCCGACGATATCCCCGGCCATCAGCGTGAACGCTTCGTCTCGCTCGAAGATTTTTCCTGCACGTACCACGCGTTCGACGGTCAGCGACTCGTGCTGTTTCTCCACCTCGGCAATACGCTGCCCATTCGCCGAACCATTGGCCGCCACCTGATGGGCACGCACGACGATGCGGGTGTAGGGCACGGTGATCGCGTCTTCTTCCTTGGCGATACCCAACTCCAGCTCCAGCTCCCGCGCCGACTCCCTGAGGTCCACGCCCAGCAACTTCGGGGCAATGCTACCGACGAAGACGATCAGGCCGATGGTGCCGAACAGGTATGTGATCGCGTAGGCAATCGCCATGTGGCTGTTGAGTTGGGCCCTGGCCACGGTGTCGATCGACAATTGATTGATGGCGCTGGTGGCGGTGCCCATGATCGCCGTATCGGTCAGTGCACCGGCGCCGAGCCCGGCGGTGAAACCGGCGTCGAAATCGAACACCGCATTCATCAGCAGGATCGCCGCCAGCGCGGTCCCGCACAGCACCACGCTCAACACCACCAGTTTCAGCGTGCCGCGATTGAGGCTGCCGAAAAACTCCGGCCCGCTCTTGAAACCGACCGCATAGATGAACATCACGAAAAATACCGACTTCAATCCGGTCGGCACCTCCAGCCCGATCTGGCCGATCAGCAGCCCCATCAACAGCGCACCGGCCACCGAACCGAGGTGGAAACTGCCGATGTGGATGCGGCCGACGAAGACGCCAAGGGCAATGGCCAGGAACACCGCGATTTCCGGGTCAGTCCGCAGGGCGTGGAGAATGAACTCAAGCATGGTGCGAACTCCCTTTCAGGCGAAAAATCACGGTTCCTTCGGTTCTTGTGCCGGGGCTGGGTACCACTTGTCCTGGGGCACCCATTTCTCTTGTTGCGGATCGCCCAGGTAGTGCGGCGACATGATCTGCACGCCGTACTCGTTGAACACATCCTGGATGTTGGCGTGCAGCATGCTCAGCAGCACGGCGCGCGGCCGAGGCTGGCTGGGAATGGCCTGGGCCACCAGCCGGTATTCCGGGTAGAAGTCCGACAATGCCGTCTGGAACACCTGGGCCGGCGGCACTTCGAGAATCCCCGGCGTGCGTTTCGCGGCCTCCAGCAGCATCGCCTCCACCTGTCGCCACGGCGTGTCATAGCCAATGGTCACGATAGTGTCGACCACGTAGCCGGGGCCTTGTACCACCCGCGAGTAGTTCTTGGTGACGGTGCCGGTGATCATCGAATTGGGCAGAGTCAGCACCTCGCCCAGTCCGGTGCGAATACTGGTGGTGAACATGCCCAGTTCGGTCACCGTGCCTTCGTAGTCGCCGATGCGCACGAATTCGCCGGGGCGCAAGGTTCGGGTGTAGGTCAGGATCAACCCCGCCGCCGCCTGCCCCACCACGCTGGTGGCGCCCAGGGAAATCATCAGGCCGATCAACACCGACAAGCCTTTAAAGGCATCGGTGCCGGCACCCGGCAGGTACGGATAGGCCATGGCCAGGGCAAACAGCCAGATCGCCAGGGACGTCAGGCGTTGGGTCGGTTGCAGGGTTTCATGGTTGAGCCAGCTGAGGGTGCCCGGTGCCGCCATGCGCCGCAGTATCCGCCGCATGAACGCGGTGGCGCCGCGGGCAATGAAGAAGATCGCCAGCGCCACGCCCAGCCCGGGTATGGCACCGACGATCCCTTGCAGCAGATAGCCGCCGAGCTCCAGCAGATAATTGTTGAGGCTTTCGCCCCAGGGACGGGTATAGGGAAAGCGCGACAGCACAAAGCCCAGCCATTCGTATGTCAGCAGCAACACGACGACCCAGCGCACCAGCTCCAGCAGGCGGCTGGCCAGCGGATACAGGTAATTGGCGTCGACCAGCGGCACCCGTCCGACTTTCAGGGCCTGGGTGTGCCGGTGCATCAGCTCGGGCAGTTTCTTCAGCACTCTGCGCCGCAGGTACGACATGCCGAACAGCAGCGCGATGTAAACGCCGGTGGCGATCAACGCAGCGACTACGGAGCGCAGGATCAACTGCAGGTTACGGGCTTCCCGGGTTTCGGCCACGACCTGGCGCAGCCGGTCGGCCGCGGCTTCGGCGGCCTGCTGTACCGTGTCGAATTCGGTCGCGTCGAAATCATTGGGCGAAACGATAAAGGCGCACCGGCTGCCCAGCAGCACCATGTAGCTTTTCATGATCGGGTCGATGGAGACATTGAGATCGTCGGTGTCATCCAGCGCCTCACCGATCACCGCTTTCGCCCGTTTGACCCGCGACACCGGGGCTTCTCCGAAGATGGTCGCGCGAAACACCATGATGCTGCGGTTGGCCACTTTCAATTCAACGGGAGCATCAACCACTTTCGGCGCATCTTCGGCCCACAGTTGCACCGACCAAAACATCCCGAAAACAGTAAACATTACAGCGAGCAGCCTGCTCCGCATGTGTCGGATCCTTACGTCACGAAATTCAGATCGAGGGTACGTACCGCAGCGTAGTTCACCGATGAACGGTTGTCAGATTTGTGCTACAGGCAGTTTCCTTATCCGTCTGTTTCCTTGAAACAGCGAGCTCAAGCCCCGGAAGCTGTGCTCGTGACCGGATTCTTGAAACACTGAAGATCCCACAGGTTGAGATCTGTTCAGGCGGCCGGCGCCCGGTTCAGGGTCAGTTCAAGGATTGACCTGATAACCCTTGCCCTGCAGACAGCTGCTGTAGGCCGACGCGGTATTGGCCTGGGTGGTTTTCTGATCCGCTCGGCGTTCCTGACGCTGACGTGACCCACCGACCACCATCCCGGCGGCCGCCGTCTCCTTGGCGCGGTCCTGGCGATAGTCCTGTTTCCTGTCATCGTCGACACGATCATAAGCGTCGTCGTGCTGATTGCCGCGCACCTGGGCCCCGGCCGCACCAGCGGCAGCCCCCACAGCGGCCCCCTTGAGCCGCCCGCCGGAAGACGAGGAAGACGTCGAAGTGCCCTGGCTGGCGGCAATGCTGTTGCATTCGTTGATGTCGGCCTGGGTTTGTTGAGAACTTTGCCCTTTCATCGGCACCACCGATTGCGCCCATCCCGGGCTACTCAAAACCGACAATGCGATGCACAGACTGACCGGTGAAAACCTATTCATGATGACCTCCGACAGGCTTGCAACAATGGGCAAGCCTTGGGGCGACTGGCGGATGGCAAGCGACGTCATGCGTCGCCCTGCCGATCGGGTGGAACAACTGAAAAGTGTAGTTCAACGGCCCCGCAAGGATGGACTTCCGAACAGGCGGTGGGAGTTGTGTGGGAGTGAGCCTGCTCGCGATAGCGGACTGTCAGTCGACATCTATATTGGCTGGTAGTCAGTCATCGCGAGCAAGCTCGCTCCCACAGGGTATGCGGTGCATATTAAGTGTTGGTGGCCAGCGGATAGAGCTTGTCATCAAACTCCGCCAACTTCGGAAACACCAGCGGCTGATCATCGCTCAGATGCTGCAACCGCTGCCCGTAATCAACCAGAAACTGCTGGCGCGCCTCTTCACTGATGTACGGCACATGCCACGCCACGAACGGCTCCAGCACATCAAAACCGACATAAGCCAAGGTCCCACGCAAGATCGGGCGCAACATGTCTTCCAGCGGCCCATGAATCGCGCCCTCGCCAAACATGTGTTCACGTCCACCCAGGGTCACGGTCACCAGTGCCTTCTTCCCGGCCAAACCACCCTGATCGTAGAATCGCTTGCCGCCATAGCAGATGCCGGACACCAGCACCCGGTCGATCCAGCCCTTGAGCATGGCCGGGGTGGAGAACCAGAAGATCGGGAAGTTGAGGATCAGCAGGTCGGCCCACAGAAGTTTGTCCAGTTCCGCCTGGATGTCCGGCGCCAGTGACTGGTTCTTCACGCCCAGGCGTTGTTCCAGGGCATAGACCAGGTATTCGGGGTTTTCCCGATTCGAGAAGTCCGCGTCGCTGGCCACCGGGTTCCAGTTCATTTTGTACAGGTCGCTGACCTGCACTTCGTGGCCCTGGGCTTCGAGGGTGGCGACAGCCTGGTCGCGCAGGGCGGCGGTGAAGGATTGCGGTTCCGGGTGGGCGTGGACGATCAGTACTTTCATTGTGGTTCCTTAGATTTGTTCCCGCGTATCGGTTGACGGTGTGGAGTAGCAACCATCGTGGTTGACGAACAGTTTGAATCGTCAACCGTCACACCTGGATCGCCTTCACTTCGACGAACTCGTTCAACCCCTCCTCACCCCATTCGCGACCGTTACCCGACTGTTTGTAGCCACCGAACGGCGCCTGATAATTGAACGCCGCGCCGTTGAGGAAGCACTGACCGGCGCGCATCTGCCGCCCCAGTTGCAAGGCGCGCTCGGCACTGCCGGCCCAGACACCGCTGGACAGGCCGAACGGCGAGTCATTGGCGATCTGGATCGCTTGCGCCTCATCGGCGTAGGGAATCAGGCACAGCACCGGGCCGAAGATTTCTTCCTGGGCAATGCGCATGCGGTTGTCGACATCGGCGAACAGGGTCGGGCTGACATAGAAGCCGCGCTCGAACGCGGACGGCGTGTCACCGCCGCACAGCAGCCGTGCACCTTCCTGTTGGCCGACCTTGATGTAGTCGAGCACAGTGCGTTTCTGCCCGGCCGAACACATCGGGCCGAGGAAGCTTTGCGGGTCGAGGGGGTCGCCCATGGGCAGGCTCAGGGTTTCCGCCAGTGCCAGTTCCACGGCCTCGGCGTAACGGCTGGCCGGCAGCAGCATGCGGGTCAACGCGGTGCAGGTCTGGCCGGAGTTGATCATCACGTCCTGCACGCCGTAGCGCACCGCCGCTGCCAGGTCGGCGTCTTCGGCGATCAGCAACGGCGACTTGCCGCCCAGTTCCAGGCACACCCGCTTGACCGATGGCGCCGCCGCCTGCGCGACGCGAACGCCGGCGCCGGTGGATCCGGTAAACGACACCATGTCCACGTCCGGGTGCTTGGCCAGCGCTTCGCCGACTTTCGATCCCGGGCCGCTGACCAGGTTGAATACCCCGGCCGGCAGGCCGATGTCCTCGATCATTTGCGCCAGCAGGAAGGCATGCAGCGGGGTTTCCTGGCTCGGCTTGACCACCACCGTGCAACCGGCGGCCAGTGCCGGGGCGAGTTTGCCGATCAACTGATGCAGCGGGTAGTTCCACGGGTTGATGAACGCGCAGACGCCCACCGCCTCGCGGATCACCAGCGAATTGCCGACTTCGCGCACTTCGTCCATGAGATGAGCCAGTTCGACGTATTGCTCAAGGCCGATGATCGGCCCGTCGACCTGCACCGAGCGGCACCACTGCACCGGCATGCCCAGTTCCGTGGTGATGACCGCGGCCATCTCATCGGCACGATTGCGCAGTTGCTCGGCCAGGGCACGGATATATCCGGCACGCACGCTGGACGGTGTGCGTGACCACGAAGCGAAGGCCCGGCGAGCCGCCGCCACGGCGTTTTCGACATCGAGTTCATCACCCAGCGGAACGCTACCGCAGACTTCCTCGGTGGCCGGATTGATCACCTCGGCGATGCCCTGCCCCGAAGGGGTTTGCCAGCGACCACCAATAAACAGTGTCTTGTGATTAAGCATGAACCTGGGCCTCCATCAGTTCTTGAGCACAACGGGCAATGCGCTGGCAGGCATCGCGCAGCGGTTCGGCACCGACCACCAGACCGAGGCGAATATGCCCCGCTGCGCTCGGGCCAAAGGCCTCGCCCGCCAGCACCGACACACCGTGGCGATCGAGTAGACGGTCGGCAAACGCCTGGGCGCTGAGCCCGGTCTGGCGGATATCGAGCATCACGAACATCCCGCCATCGGGTTTCAACGCCCGCACGCCGGGGCAATCGGCCAGGCTGTCGCACACCAGGTCGCGACGCTGGCGATAGGCTTCGCGCATGGCCTCGAGTTCCGGCAGGTTGCTTTCCAGGGCCACCACGGCAGCGTCCTGAATGAAGTCCGGCGAGCCGTAGAGCATGCACAACGCGAGGTTTTCCAGGTGCGCGGCCAGGGATGGCGGCGCCACCACCCAGCCGACGCGCCAGCCGGTCATGGCGTGGGATTTCGAGAGGCTGTTGAGGGTCGCGGTGCGCCCGGCCATGCCCGGCAGGCTCGCCGGGCTGACGTGTTCGCCTTCGAACAGCAGTTCGCTGTAGACCTCATCGGAAATCAGCCACAGGTCGTGGCCGATGCACAACTCAGCCAAGGCGGCCCAGGTGCTACGCGGCAGACTCGCGCCCGACGGGTTGTGCGGGCTGTTCAGTGCCAGCGCCCGGGTGCGCGGGGTGATGCGCGCGGCGACATCTTCGGGCAGCACACGGAAGCCGTTTTCCGAGCGCACGGGCACCGGCACCACCACGGCACCGCAAGCACCGAACACCGCTTCGTAGGTGACGTACATCGGTTCGGCGACGATCACCTCGTCACCCGGATTGAGCACGCATTGGGCCACGCTGAACAGCGCACATTGCGCCCCGGCCAGCACGGTGACCTGATCCGCCGAAACGGACTGGCCGCTGCGTTGATGATGACGCCTGGCAATGGCTTCACGCAGGGCACGCTTGCCGCGCACCTCGGCATAGTGAGTGTTGCCGCTGCGCAGGCTGTCGATAGCACCCTGCACGATGGGCTGTGGCGTGTCGAAATCCGGGTCGCCCACGGACAGCAGCAGAATGTCTTCGCCCTGTTCGCGCAGTGCCAGGGCGCGGTAGTGAATGTCCCACGCGGCGGCGCCGTCACCGGCGATTCGTTGAGTCAGATCGGAAAAGCGCATCGCTTCATCCCCTTAAAATGCAAATCACTGCGCACAGGCGTGCTTGAGCTCGATCAGGGTCACGCCGTTGCGCTTGAAGCCGTGGCGCAGGTCGGTTTGCAACTCGGCGAGACTTTGCGGCTGGTTAACGGTGCAACCGAACGCACGAGCGAGGGCGGCGAAATCCGGGTTGCGCGGCAGCACGCCAATGGGCTCGATATCCAGGCCGATCATGTCGTCGCGGATTTGCCCCAGGGCGTCGTTGTTCCACAGCAGCACCACCAGCGGGCTGTCCAGTTCTTCCACCGCGGTGGCCAGCTCCTGGGCGGTGTAGAGGAAACCACCGTCGCCCACCAACACCAGGCCGGGCCGCTGCGGCGCGCCGAATTTGGCGCCGATGCCGGCCGGCAAGCCGTAACCCAGGGTGCCGTAGCCAGTCGGGTGCAGCCAGCTGCGGATAGCCAGGCTGTCGAAGGCGTAGTTACCCGTATACGCAAGCTGGGTCATGTCGGTGCTGATGAAGGCGTTGTCCGGCAGCTCTGCGGCGATACGGTCGAGAATCGATTGATGGATCGACTGCAACGGGCCATGGCTGGCCTTGACCGCTTCGCGCAGGGCGGCGACCGAGGCAGTGGCGGCGCCAGCGTCGCGCACGTCGGTCGGCAGGCGCTCAAGCAAACCGCTGAGGGTTTGTTGTGCATCGCCGTGCAAGGCAACCGCGCACGGGTAGAAGTCGTTGAACTTGCGCGGGTCGATGTCGACGCGCAGCAGTTCGCCATTGAGCGGCAGGCGTTCACGCCAGAAATCGGTGTCGGCCATTTCGGTGCCGACGGCCAGCACCACGTCGGCCTCGGCGATCAGGTTCCAGCCCGGTTCCACACACAGGGATGAACCGGCGCTCAACGGTGCATCCGGTGCCAACAGGCCTTTACCGGCAACACTGGTGAACAGTGGCGCGGCCAGTCGGGTGCTGATTTCTTGCAGTTCAGAGGTGGCATTGAGCGCGCCACCACCGGCGATGATCATCGGGCGCTTGGCAGCCTTCAGTCTGGCCACGGCTTGATCGATGGCGGTGGCCGATGCCGGGCCGCGACCCGGGCGACGTACCACCTCATTGCTCCAGTCACGGGCAATCGGCGCCGACAACACGTCCAGCGGCACCGAGATGTGCACCGGGCGCGGGCGCTCGCTGTCGAACACCGCGTAGGCACGGGCGATCAGCTCCGGCAGGTCTTCGGCGGTCAGTGCCACTGCCGAGAACGCAGTAATCGGCGCGGTCATCGCCCGTTGATCCTGGCATTCGTGCAGGCTGCCCCAGCCCTTGCCCAGGCTGGCGCTGTGGTTGACGCTGGAAATCACCAGCATCGGAATCGAGTCGGCATAGGCCTGGCCGATGCCGGTGGCGGCGTTGGTCACGCCGGGGCCGGTGATGACGAAGCACACGCCGGGTTTGCCGCTGACCCGGGCATAGCCGTCGGCCATGAAACTGGCGCCCTGCTCATGGCGGGTCAGCACGTGGCGGATGCCGCTGCCGGGCAAGCCGCGATACAGTTCCAGGGTGTGCACGCCGGGGATACCGAACACGGTATCGACGCCGTAGTTGGCCAACAGACGCACCAGGGCCTGGCCACCGGTCAAGGTTTTGCTTTGCATATTCATGTCCTCACTCCTGGCCGAGGCGAATCAACGCATCGACCGCAGTTGTGCCCTGGGCACCGACCAACAATGGGTTCACATCCAGTTCCAGCAGGTGAGCGGCGTTCTCGCAGGCATAGTCGGCCACGGCGCGGATGGCGGTCACCAAGGCGTCCAGGTCAGCAGGCTCGCGACCACGGAAACCTTGCAGCAATGGCGCGCTGCGCAGGCTGAGCAAGGCATTGCGGATCGCGCCGTCGGTGGTCGGCAGCAACAGGCTGTGACTGTCCTTGAGCAACTCCACCAGAATGCCGCCGGCACCGATCACCAGCGCGAGGCCGAAATCGTTTTCACGCTTGACGCCGACAATCAGTTCAGCCAGCGGCGCTTTGGCCATGGGTTCCAGCAACAGCTGGTCGAAGGCTACGCCCGGGGCATAAGCGGCAATGCTGGCGCGCATTTTCTCCAGCGCAGCGCTCAATGCCGCGCCGTCCTTGAGGTTCAGCGCCACGGCACCGGCCTCGGTCTTGTGTGGCAGTTGAGCGCTGACCGCTTTGAGTACCAGCGGATAGCCCAATGCCTCGGCGTCCTTCAGTGCCTTGTCCGGGGTGCTCAATACGCCGTTTGGCGTCGGCAGGCCAAAGGCTTTTAACGCCTGTTTGGAGTCCCACTCATTGAGCAAGCGTCCCTCGCCTGCAAGCGCTTGCGGGCACAACGGCACCAACGCCGATTCCCCCAGCGCCAGCAAAGTCTGGCGATTGCGCTGATAACCGGCGATGCGACCCCACGCGGCCAAGCCATCTTCAACACCTTGCAAGGCCGCGACGCCTTGGGCGTGCAGACGCTCACGGGCATGGGCCGGCAGCAGCTCGGGGAAAGCCGAGGTGACGAAGCCGGTCTTGCCGTGACGTTGCAGTGCCGCGCAGTACAACTCCAGCAGCAGGTCGCATTCCTTGCGCTCGCCGGTGAACTCCGACGGGTAATCGAGCACCAGCATCGCCGCATCGGCTTCGGTGCGCAGCGCGCTGTCGAGCATGCGGTTCAAGGCTTCGCCGTCGCCCCAGATCGCCGTGGTGAAATCCAGCGGGTTGACCAGGTTGGCGTAGGTCGGCAGCACTTGTGCGAGTTCACCGACCTGCCCTGGATCGAGTTGCGGCAGGTCCAGTTCGTTGCGTTCGGCGTAGTCAGCAATCAACCCGGCGTCGCCACCGGAACAGGCCAGCGCGATCAGGCTGTTGCCTGCCGGCAGATTGCCGCAAGCCGCGGCTTTGAGAGTTTCGACAAAACTCACCGGGCCGCTGACGCGAATCACGCCGAGACGGTCGAACAGCGCGTCGTACAGCGCATCGGAGCCGGACAACGAACTGGTGTGACTCAAGGCCAGTTCGGCGCCGATCTGCGACACGCCGGTTTTCAGGGCGATGATCGGGATGCCTTTCTCCAGCGCCTTGTGCGCGGCGCGGGCAAACCCCGGCACGTTTTTCAGGCCTTCCAGGTGCAGGCCGATGGCGGTGACCCGAGGCTCGTCGAGCAACACGTCCATCAGTTCAGCGACACCCAGTTGCGCCTGATTGCCCACCGAGGCCATGTAGGCCACCGGCAGCGAGCGGTCGCTCATGGACAGGTTGTAGGCGAAGTTGCCGCTCTGGGTCAGCACCGCCACGCCCTTCTCCACCGCCTTGCCGCCATGGGCCACCGGCCACAGCGCGCAGCTGTGCAGGTAGTCGAGCAGGCCGTAGCAGTTGGGGCCGAGCAAGGCCATGTCGCCAGCGGCCTTGAGCAGTTGCTGTTGCAGGGCCTGGCCTTCGGCGCCGGTCTCGGCGAAGCCGGAGGCGTAGCAAATGGCCCCGCCCGCGCCGATGGCGGCCAGTTCGGTGACGCAAATCAGGGTCAGTTCGCGGTTGGTGGCGATGAATACCGCATCGGGCCCGCATGGCAGGTCGGCGATGTTGCGTACACACGGCACGCCTTCAAGGCTGTCGTGCTGCGGGTTGACCAGCCACATTTGCCCTTGGTAACCGCCTTCGGCACAGCGCTTGAGGGCGCGGGCCATGCTGCGGCCGCCGACGAACGCCACGTGTTGCGGCGCGAGCATGCGTTTGAGGTTGTCACGAATGGTTTTGGACATGGGAATTCTCCGGGCCGATCAGCGCAGCAGCGGCCGCAGCAGCTCGCGGGAAATGATGTGGCGCTGGATTTCCGAAGTGCCTTCCCAGATCCGTTCGATCCGCGCGTTGCGCCAGATGCGCTCCACCGGACCTTCGTCCATCAGGCCCATGCCGCCGAAGATCTGTACCGCCTCATCGGCAGTACGCCCGAGCACTTCACTGGCGAACAGCTTGGCCATGCCGGCCTCGCCATCGGTCATGGTGCCCTGGTCCATTTTCCAGGCGGTGTGCAGGGTCAGCAGTTCAGCTGCACGAATTTGTGTGGCCATGTCGGCCAACTTGAACGACACGCCCTGGTAGGTGCCGATCGGCTGGCCGAACTGCTTGCGATCCGCCGCCCATTGCAGCGACACGTCCAGTGCGCGCTGGGCCTGACCGACGCAGTTGGCCGCGACCATCACACGCCCGGCGGTCAGCCAGGCGTTGGCCACCTCCCAACCCTTGCCGACTTCGCCCAGTACTTTGCTGGCCGGCACGCGGCAGTCGTCGAAGAACATTTCGAAGGTGTGATAACCGCGGTTGCTCACGCACTTCGGTCCACGGCGGATGGTCATGCCAGGGGTGTTGCGGTCGACCAGGAACGAGGTCACGGCGTTACGCTTTTTGCCGTTGTGCTCATAGGTGTCGGTCACGGCGAAGACAATGGCGAAATCGGCATGGCCAGCGTGGCTGATGAAATGCTTACTGCCGTTGAGAATGAAGTCGTCGCCTTCACGCACGGCGCGGGTCTTGATCGCATTGGCGTCGGAGCCGGCGCCCGGCTCGGTCAGGGCAAAACAATCGATCTTTTCACCCTGGATGCACGGCAACAGGTAGTCGTTGATCTGGTCGCCGGTGCAGGCCATGAGGATTTTCGACGGTCGTGCGACGAACACGTGCAGCGCCCAGGACACCTTGGACAGCTCGCGTTCGATCAGCGCCTGGGACAGGTAGTCCAGGCCACCACCGCCCACTTCCTCGGGCATGTTGAAGGCGTAGAAGCCGGCGGCGATCGCCTTGCCGCGAATCTGCGCCGCCAGTTCCGGGGAGACCTCGTCGGCGCGGTCGACTTGTTCTTCATAGGGCAGCAGTTCCTTCTCGACGAAGCTGCGTACCGAGTCCACCAACATTTCTTGTTCTTGGGTCAGTTGGAAATTCATGCTGCTACCTGTTGTTCGTGTTCTGGGAGATGGAGAGGAATCAACGACCGATGAAGCGTGCCGGGCGTTTTTCCATGGCGGCGCGCAGGGCTTCGTTGCCGTCTTCACTGCGACCGCAGAGCAGGCCGGCGGCGAGCTCGGCTTGCAGTTGTTCGGCGAGGCTGCGTTCGGCGCCTTCACGCATGAGTTTTTTGGTCTGGGCGAAGGCGAAGGTCGGGCCGGCGGCCAGGCGTGCGGCCAGTTCGCTGGTGACCGTCAGCAGTTGATCGTCAGCGCAGACATCGCCGACCAGTCCGGCGTCGAGGGCACGATCGGCGCCCCACAACTCGTCAAGGAACAGCAGGCGCTTGGCCTGTTCGCTGCCAATCAAACGCGGCAAGTGCCAACTGGCGCCGGCGTCCGGCGAGTACGCCATGCTGGTGTAGCCGGCCTTGAAGCGTGCCGATTGCCCGGCGATGCGCAGGTCGCAGCACAGGGTCAGGTCCATCCCGGCGCCGACAGCGGTGCCGTTGATGGCGGCGATGGTGGGTTTTTCCAGGCTGTGCAGGCGGGTCATCAGGGCGTGGGCGGTTTCGGTCCAGCCGTAGGTCTCCAGCGCGCCCCGGGCTTCGGCATCGGCCCATTCATCGAGGTCGGCGCCGGCGCAGAAGCTGCGGCCGCTACCGGTGAGCACCACCACGCGCACCGCCGGATCGGCGTTGAAAGCGTCGAGCAGGCCATGCAGGTTTTTCAGCGTCGGAATGTCCAGCGCATTGCGCTGGGCAGTGCGATTGAGGGTGATCCAGGCAACGCCTGCTTCGACCTGGCTGAGCAGCGACGATTGAGTGGTCATGGGAATCCTCGAATTATTGTGATTGGTCTGAGGTGATGCGACTTGAGGCCATACTAAACGAGTGTTCAGTAAGGCGGCAATCGGCGGGGAGATAGGCTGTAACAAGCTCAAAAATCATGTAACACATTGGTTTAATTGAATTATTTATAGATGGGCGAGCGTAAGCCGTTGGCGCTGTTACAACTTCGAACAACTGGTGACAGGAGGCCGGTCGCAAATTTACCGAACACCGCAAACCCCTGTGGGAGCGAGCTTGCTCGCGATAGCGGTAGACCAGTCAACAGTGATGTTGAACCTGATGCCGCCATCGCGAGCAAGCTCGCTCCCACAGGGAATGTGCTGGATTGAAGGAATTACACAGCCGGCAAGCTCGGCGCCAATACGCCCTGGCGCTTGCGATGGATCAGGAAGTACGCGCCATAGCACAGGGCAATGAAGCCAAAGCCCCAATACAGCGACGGACGCTGGGTTTCATCCAGGGCCAGGAACACGAACAGCGAGCAGCACAGCGTGATGCACATCAGCGGCAGTACCGGGAACCAGGGTGCGCGGTATTTCAGGTCGCTGAGTTTGCCGCCCTCACGCAAGTACGCCTTACGGAACTTGTACTGCGCCAGCGCGATGACAATCCAGGTCACGGTGCCGGACATGCCGCTCACCGCCATCAGCACCATGAACAAGGTGTCGGCGGCGACGAAGCTGGTCATCAGCGACACCAGCGCGAAGCACAGGGTGATGCTCAAGGCGCGCAATGGCACGCCACGCTTGCTCAATGGCGACAGGCTTTTCGGCGCCATGCCGGTTTTCGACATCGCCCACAGGATGCGCGTCGAGGCATACAGGCCGGAGTTGCCCACCGAGAGGATCGCGGTGAGGATCACGAAGTTCATCAGGTCGGCGGCGTAGGGAATGCCGACCATGTCGAACACCTGCACGAACGGGCTTTCCATCAGCCCTGCCTGCTGCCACGGCACGATGGCCGACAGCACGATGATCGCCAGCACGTAGAAGATCAGCACGCGGAACACCACGTTGCGCACGGCCCGGGGAATGCTTTTTTCCGGCTGATCGGTTTCACCGGCGGCCACGCCCATGATCTCGCAACCCTGGAACGCGTAGACCACGGTCATCATCACCGCGAACACCGCCGACAGGCCGTTGGGGAACAACGAATCACCGATCAGGTTGCTCGCCATCGGTGCCGGTGCGCCGCTGCTCAGGGGCATCACGCCGAAGATCACCAGCACGCCGACCACGATGAAACCGAGAATCGCCGCAACCTTGATCCCCGAGAACCAGTATTCGGCTTCACCGAAAGCGCGGGTCGCCATGGCATTGATGCCGAACAGCACCACCACGAACAGCGCCGACCAATACCAGATCGGCACTGCCGGGAACCAGCGGGTCATCAGCATGCCGGCGGCGGTGAACTCCAGGCCCACGGTGGTGGCCCAACTCATCCAGTACACCCAGCCGATCATGAACCCGGTGGCCGGGCCGATGTATTTGGTGGCGTGGGTCTGGAACGAACCGGACACCGGCATCTGTACCGACAGTTCGCCCAGGCAGACCATCACCAGGTACATCAGGAAACCGGCGAACAGGTAAGCCAGGATCGCCCCCACCGGGCCGCCTTGATTGATGGTCACGCCGGAGCCCATGAACAGCCCGGTGCCGATGACGCCGCCCAACGACAGCATGAAAATGTGCCGGCTCTTGAGGGCGCGGGTCAGCTGTATGCCTTTACGATCAGTGTTTTCGTTCATGTCGGCACCTCAGCAGTCGTTGAGGTGAACAGCGCGCGACAGGACGTCACGACGCAGGGAGGGATCAGCTTTACGGCAATTCATTATTATTATCTCCAATAAGCTTCGAAGACCGCGCTGCGGCGGTTGCGTCGATTATTGGAAAGCCATGTAAGTTCGCGTTGACCGTAAAGATCGAAGTTGTACAAAGTCGTAACAAATTTGTACGTCAGCTCTGCAACAGGCCTTTGAGAGTCTCGAGCGAGTGCTGCAATTGCTCATCGAGCGTGGGTCTCATGTGCTGGATCGCCGATTCATCGTTTGCCAGCGCCAAGGTCTCCAGCGCCCTTAACGTTGTGGCCAAGGCCCGAAAACCCAGGGAATCGCAGCTACCAGCCAGGCGGTGAGCCAATTGTGCGACCTCTGTGCAGTCGTTGGCGGCCATGGCTTCATGCAGCGCATCGCGGTGTTGCAGGATCGAGTCGCGGAGCACCGCCAGCAGGCCCTGGACCTTTTGCGCACCCAACAGGCTGCGATGGGTCTGCAACAGCGGCCAGTCCATTGCCTCATCGCTCGGCAGCGACTCGGCCACAGGCGCCTGCCCTTCCAGCACCTGGCGCAGGTTTTCCAGCTTCAAGGGCTTGGCCAGGACTCCGTCCATGCCGGCATCCAGATAACCGCGCACCAGCGCCGGTTGCACGCTGGCGGTCAGGGCGAAGATGCGCGTGTGACGGTTCGGCCCGTCGCTGCTGCGGATCTGCCGGCACAGCTCGACACCGCTGATGCCCGGCAGGTGCACGTCCAGCAGCATCAGGTCGAACACCCGAGCCGCGCAGTGTTGCAGCGCCTGATCCGCTTCTTCGGCCAGCCACACCCGGTGGCCGTCCCGTTGCAGCAAGCCCTTGACCACTTCGCGGTTGAGCGCCACGTCTTCGACCACCAGGATGTTCAGTGCCGGCCCCGCCGCGCGAACCGGCGCAACCTCAGCCACGCCGCTGGCCGGTTGCAGGGACAGCTCGAACCAAAAGCAACTGCCGCGCCCCTCTTCACTGTCCACACCGATGCAGCCGCCCATCTGCTCCACCAGATGTTTGCAGATCGCCAACCCCAACCCGGTGCCACCAAAACGTTGCGCGACTTCTTCGCTGGCCTGGGTGAAACGCTCGAAAATCTTCGCCTGCATCAAAGGGGCAATACCGATGCCGTCGTCCGTGACACTGACCCGCAGCCGCTGCCCGGTCTGTTCGCAGGTTTCGCCAAGCAGCGCCACCTCGACGCCGACTTCGCCGCCTTCGGTGAACTTGATCGCGTTGGCCAGCAGGTTGCTCAGCACCTGGCGCAGGAACTGCTCGGCGCCGTGGTGATACTCGGCAATCCGCTGATCGATGCGGCAACTGAGGATCGTGTCGTTGTTCAGCGCTCGCGGTTCCAGAAGTGTCAGCACCTCGTCGAGCAACTGGCGCAGCGAGAAATCCACCGGTTCGGGATGGCTGACACCCTCCTCCAGCTTGGCGAAATACAGCACTTCATTGAGGATCGTCAGCAAGCCTTCGCCGGCCTTGTGCAAGGCATCCAGGCGTTTGCCGTCCTGGGCATCCAGGCGCGCGCCGCGCAGCAATTCGGCCATGCCGAGAATGCCGTTCAGTGGCGTGCGCAGTTCGTGGCTCATGGTCGCCAGGAACCGCGACTTGGCAAGGTTGGCCGCTTCCGCCTCGTCTTTGGCGCGCATCAGGCTGGCGGTGCGGCGCTCGACCATTTTCAGCAGCTCGTCACGGTTGTCCTGTAAGGCCAGGCGATCGGTTTCCCGGCGCTCGATGTCCCGCAGGATCGCCCGACGCATATCGTCCAGCGCATGGGCCACGGTGTCGATTTCGTCGCTGCCACGACGCTTGTCCAGGTGCAGGGGTTCGTGCCACTCACCGGCGGCGATGCGCCGGGCAAACTCGGCCATGACTTTCAGGTGCCGGGTTACCAGTCGATAAAACAGCCCCGACAAGGCAACGGCCAGGCCGCAGAGGAACACCGCCATCCACAGCAGGCTGGTCAAACCGGTGGCGTAGAGACGCTGGTACACCGCCCCCAGATCCGTGCTGACCTCCAGCTCGCCAAGGTTGCGCAACGGGCCGGACGGCGGCTGATAGTCCAGGACAAAGCGCTCGATGCGCAGCGGGCCCGTGGGGTGCGGATTGCCCTGTACCAGGTCGAAATCGGCGCTGGTCAAGTGCACCCGCGCGACGTCGGAGAAGTCCACCAGCCCGCGCAACTGCACATTCAGCTGCTCCTGGTTCAAGTCCCAGAGACTGCGTTCCAGGCTGGCCAGGTAGCCGGCGCGGATCAGCTCCATGCGCGATTCGATGTCGCGCATTTCCCGTCGATACTCGATGTAAAGTTGCACGCTGCTGGCCAGCACGGTGAAGCACAGGCTGAACAACAGAATGAACAGCAGCAGGCGCCGCAACAGTCCACCGGGACGGGCGCGAATCATTGCGCATCCGCCGGCAGGTTGATCATGTCGCGGTAGGTCACTTCGCTTTCGTTGAGCCAGCGCTCGATGTCACCGCCGTCGACCATGCGCTGCAACTGCGCATTGATTTCGGGCATGCGAGTGGCCAAGGGCGAGCGTCGCGACACGGCAACCCGCAGATAGTCCACGCTCAATGCCTTGGGCAAGGCGACGATGTCCTGGCCGCCGGGCAGGTTTTCCACGTACAACTGGCCGGTACGCCGCTCCTGGGTGATGAAATCGATGCGCCCGCGAATCAGCTTGCCGAAGTTCTGGTGGCTGTCGGAAACCCATTCGATATTGTTGTTGCGCGCAACCATGCGATCGAACTCCACGCCATAGCTCTCGCCGAACAACAGGCCGCCACGGTAATGGGCCAGGTCGTCCAGTTGTTCGAATTTCACCGGATGCTGGCGGTTGATGAACAGCGCCACTTCTTCACGCAAGACCGGCACCGTCGAGAACAGCATGCTCTGCTCCCGTTGCGCAGTGCTGTAGGCCAGCACCACATCGACCCGGCCTTCGGCGGCGTCCAGCAGGCAGCGTTTCCAGTTGCCCAGCACCACCATCTCGACCTCGTAACCCAACCGGCCAAACAGATTTTTCACCACGTTCGGCGCCAGGCCGCGCACCTGCTTGCCGTCGCTCCAGGACACGGGCGGGTACACCGGGTAATCGCAATAGCGAACCTTGTCCGCCGCGACCGCATGGCCGGCCAGCAGCAGCGCCAGCAGGCAAGGCCATCGTGCCATCAGCTTCAGGCCGCCACACTGGCGGTGAACAGGTAACCGGCGCCGTGAATGGTGATGATCAACTGCGGTTCGGCCGGATCGTCATGCAACTTGCGGCGCAAGCGCCCGACCAGCACGTCGATGGAGCGGTCGTTGGGCACCCATTCGCGGTTGCGGATCTGGTCCATCAACTGGTCGCGGCTGAGGGTGTGGCCGCTGTTGCGCAGGAACACGCTGAGCAACTGGTATTCGCCGTGAGTCAGCAGGGTTTCGCTGCCGGACGGATCGATCAGGCGACGGCGGTCGGTGTCCAGTGACCAGTCGGCGAACTGCTTGACCGGCTTGGCCACCGCGACGGCAGGCGCCGGCGTTTGCGCATGACGGACCCGGCGAATCAGGTTTTTCGCCCGGGACACCAGCTCCCTTGGATTGAGGGGTTTGATCACGTAGTCATCGGCGCCGCATTCGAGGCCGACGATGCGGTCGATTTCATCGTTGCGCCCGGTGATCAGGATGATTCCGACTTCCGAACGCACCCGCAGTTCACGGGTCAGGGTCAGGCCGTCCTTGCCCGGCAGGCGGATGTCGAGCATCACCAGGTCGACGCTCTGGCTGGCCAGGAAGGTTTCCGCCAGTTCCGCCGTGGCGGCGCAATGGACGTCGTAGCCTTCCTGGGACAGGTAGGCGTGCAGCAGATCGCGAATCAGCGGATCGTCATCGACGATCAATACCCGAGGAGTCATCGCTTGGTGTCCGGCATAGGCCCTGAGGCCAGTTTCTTATTAGAGTGTATTCCTGCATCGGCGCCAGAGAGTATCGATTGCTGAACGACTGATCAACAGTCGCTCGTCTGCAGGCAAAAACGCTGGCGTCCACCGGCCTGCAGACCGTCGACCCAGGCCTCGCAAATCTGGATGCCTTGCTCCGGGGTGAAGGTGCCGGGGTTCAGCCCGGACTCCAGCCACAAGCCGTCGAGCAAGGCGCTGAGGCTGATGGCGGCGAGGTCGGCGTCGAAATTTTCCCAGCCCTCTTCCCGGGCCAATTCCGCCAGCACCTTGCGCAGGATGCCGCGATACTCGCCATAGGAATGATCGTGGGCCTGGTTGATGGCCTCGGCGGTTTTCACCGCGCCCCAGAACGCCAGCCACGCATCGATCAGTTGCGGGTCGAGCAGCTCGGCGGAAAACGATCCGCGGAAAAACGCCGACAAGCGCTCCCGGGCATTCGGCGCGGCTTGCTCCATGGCGTCGCGCAGCAGGGTCATGACCCGCCCGGTGATCGCCATGTAGGCCTCGGCCACCAGTTCATCCTTGCCGGAATAGTGATGGCTGATCAGCCCCACCGAGACCCCTGCCTCGGCGGATATCTTGCGGATCGACGCGCCCTGGAAGCCGTGACGCTTGAGGCACACCAGCGTCGCCTCGATCAGGTTGGCTTTGCGCAACTGCGGTTCCATGCGGGAAAAACGGGCTTCCTGGTTCATGGGCGACACGCTCCTTGGTTCAATCGTTCAGGCCTGCGCGGGTTGGCGTCGGGCTGAACGACTGTACAGCAAGAGCGGGCCATTTCTCCAGTCAGTTGCCAGTCTGGTAGACCGCGGCGCGTCCATCGGGTCAGCTCAAACAACACAGAATCCGGATCAGTCCCGATACCTCGGAGCCACACGATCCAGCATTCGCAACAACGCCGCCCAAGCCAGTTGCATGGCATCCGGATCACTCAGTTCCCCCTCCTCCAACGGCCGCCCCGGATCATTGAACTGTCGTTCTGTATGCGCACAGACCTCGTGCGACGGCAGCACAACCTCACCGGCAGCTTGCGCGGCCAGCTGGATTTCACAGGCCTTTTCCAGGTAGTACATGCGCAAGAATGCCTGGCTCACCGTCTCGCCGACAGTCAGCAAGCCATGGTTGCGCAGCATCAATACCGATTTGTCGCCCAGGTCCGCCACCAGCCGTTGCTGCTCGCTCAGGTCCAGCGCCACACCTTCGTAATCGTGGTAAGCGACCCGGCCATAAAACTCCATGGAAATCTGGTTCACCGGCAACAACCCACACTTCAACGCCGCCACCGCACACCCGGATTTGGTGTGGGTGTGCAGCACGCATTGCGCATCTTCACGGGCGCCATGAATGGCGCTGTGGATCACGAAACCGGCCGGGTTGACCGGATACGGCGACGGCTCCACGGCGTGACCATCGAGGTCGATCTTCACCAGATTCGACGCAGTGATCTCATCGAACATCAGCCCGTAAGGGTTGATCAGAAAGTGATGCTCCGGCCCCGGAATGCGCACCGAGATGTGGGTGAAGATCAGATCGGTCATGCGAAAGTGCGCAATCAAACGGTAACAGGCCGCCAGTTCCTCACGCAGGCGTAGCTCGGTAGCGCTGCGTTCAGGGGCCAGGTGGCTGGCGATGTTGTTCATGGTGGTGGTTCTCCAGGCTGATCGGCTGGGGCAGACAGTAAGGCTGGACGCTTGGACACGTCCAGCCGTCCGCATTTATTTACTGGCCCAGGCGTTGAAGCGCTCTTCGAGCTCTTCGCCATGATCGACCCAGAAACCGACGTTCATCGACAGTGCGCCCTTGAGGTTCTGCGGCGCGGTGGGCACCCATTGCGCCAGTTTGTCGTCCAGCCGTGCGGCGGCCTGGGTGTTGGTCGGGCCGTAGGGGATCTGCTGCACGTAGTTGACCTGGGCGTCCGGCTGGTTGGCGAAGGCGATAAAGCGCTTGGCCTGATCCACATGCCGGGACCCTTTGATGATCGCCCAGTAGTCCATGCCGTACAGGCTGCCGGGCCAGACCAGAGCGAGGTGGCTGCCCTTCTGCGCGGCGTCGGCGATGCGTCCGCTGTAGGTCGAGGTCATCACCACATCGCCGGCGGTCAGCCACTGCGGCGGTTGCGCGCCCGCCTCCCACCACTGGATGTAAGGCTTGAGCTCAGTGAGCTTGGCGAATGCCCGGTCCACCCCCTGCGGGGTGCCGAGCACCTTGTAGACGTCTTCGGTCTTGACCCCGTCGGCCAGCAAGGCGAATTCCAGGTTGTACACCGCGCGTTTGCGCAGCCCACGCTTGCCGGGGGTTTTCTTCACGTCCCAGAAGTCTGCCCACGAGGTCGGGGCCTGGGCCAGTTTGTCGGTGTCGTAGGCAATCGCCACACTCCACACCAGCGCGGCGGATCCGCATTCCTGCGCCGCCTCGGGGATCAACTGGTCGGCGTGGCCCAGGCGGGTCCAGTCCAGGCGCTCGTACATGCCTTCCTCGCAGCCGCGCATCAGGTCCGGACCTTCGATCTGCACCACGTCCCAGTCGACGTTGCCGGTGTCGACCATGACTTTGATTTTGGCCATTTCTCCGTTGTATTCACTCTGGATCACCTTGCTTTGATCCACGGCGGCGAAGGGTTGAAAGAACGCCACGTCCTGGGCTTTTTGTCCGGCTCCGCCGTATCCGACCACCACCATGTCCGATGCTGCCTGAGCGCTGCCCAGGCCCATGGCCACGGACAACACCAAGGGATAAAAACCGTGCTTGAGCGTGTGCGATTTCATCAGTGGTTCCTCTTGCAGGTGCCACGGGACCCAAGGCCCGCGCAGCCCTTTTTTATTGTTGTGAGGTTTGGCCCGGGAGCGGGCTCGAGACGAAACTACTGCAAGGCATAGTAAAAAAACAAGTTGATTTTTTACTGAAGGTAAATTTTTATAGCGCAATAATAACAACGCCGAAACCCGGCCTTTCGGCTTCAGCCTGCCAGGAGTACCCGCCCCATGCCGACCTCGACACCCGCCTTCGCGCACCTGTTCGAACCCCTGGAGATCCGTGGCAAGCGCCTGAAAAACCGCATCATGTCCAGCGGGCACGACACCTCGATGCCCACCGACAATCTGGTCAATGAGCAATTGATCGCCTATCACCGGGCGCGTGCCGAAGGCGGTGCCGGGCTGATCGTGCTGCAAGTGGCCGGCGTGCATGACAGCGCGCGCTACACCTCCCATGTGCTGATGGCCACCGACGATGCGTGCATCGAGGGCTACCGCAAACTGGCGCAAACCTGCCATGCCCACGGTACCGTGGTGTTGTCCCAGGTGTTCCATCCGGGGCGGGAGATCATGGAGTCCAGCGATGGCCTGCTGGCGGTGGCCTATTGCGCCTCGTCGGTGCCCAACGAACGCTTCCGGGTGATGCCCCGCGCGCTGGACCAGGCCATGATCGACGAGATCGTCGCCGGTTATGCCGCTGCCGCCCGCCGACTGCACCAGGCAGGCATCGATGGCGTCGAGGTCGTGGCCAGCCATGGTTACCTGCCGGCGCAGTTCATCAATCCGCGGGTCAACCGGCGGACCGATGGCTACAACGGCGGACTGGAACAGCGTTTGCGTTTCCTGCGCGAGGTAATTGCCGCCGTGCGCGCGGCGACCGACGAGCAGTTCATCATCGGCCTGCGCATTTCCGCCGACGAGCGCGACCCGGAAGGCCTGACCGAGGACGAATCCCTGGCCGCCGTGCAGTCACTGCAAGCGCAGCTCGATTACGTGCACATCGTCGCCGGCACCTCGGCTTCCCTGGGTGGCGCGGTGCATATCGTGCCGCCGATGGCGATCGAAGCGGCGTACCTGGCTAAAGAAGCCGGGACGTTCAAGGCCGGTTTGAACATTCCGCTGTTCGTCACCGGGCGCATCAACCAGCCCCAGGAAGCCGAGCTGATTCTGGCTCGCGGCCAGGCCGATGTGTGCGGCATGACCCGGGCGCTGATTTGCGATCCGCAAATGCCCAACAAGACCGACACCGGCCGCGTCGAAGACGTGCGGGCGTGCATTGCCTGCAACCAGGCGTGCATCGGCCACTTCCACAAGGGCTTGCCGATTTCCTGCATCCAGCACCCGGAAACCGGGCGCGAACTGATCTTCGGCGAACGCCGACAAGCGCCACGGCGCAAACGCATCATGATCGCCGGCGGTGGCCCGGCCGGGATGAAAGCCGCCACCGTCGCGGCCCAGCGCGGCCATGAGGTGACGCTGTACGAAGCCAGTCCGCAACTGGGCGGTCAGGTGTTGCTCGCGCAGCTGCTGCCGCGGCGTAGCGAATTCGGCGGTGCCAGTACCAACCTGCAACGGGAAATGGAACTGGCCGGTGTGCGCGTGGTGCGCAATACCCGAGTCGACCGGGCACTGGTGGAACGGGAAAAACCGGACATGGTGATCGTCGCTACCGGTGCCGAGCCCTACTGGCCGGCCTTCGAGCGCGGCGGTGAGTTGCAGGTGGTGGACGCCTGGCAAGTGCTGCGCGATGAAGTACAGGTCGGCCGTTCGGTGGTGGTGGTCGACTGGCGCTGCGACTGGATCGGCCCCGGCATTGCCGAACGCCTGGTGCGCGCCGGGCACCAGGTGCAACTGGCGGTCAACGGCACCCACTGCGGGGAAAACCTGCCGCTGTACGTGCGCGATCAACTGGCCGGCGAACTGCATAAGCTGGGCGTGCCGATCACGCCCTACGCGCGGTTGTATGGCTGCGATGACAATACGGTGTACCTGCAACACACCGCCAGTGGCGAACCGATGCTGATGGAGAACATCGATACGCTGGTGCTGTGCCAAGGCCACCAACCGGTGGATACCCTGGGTGCGGAGTTGCAAGGGCTGGTGGAGTTTCGCCGCATCGGTGACTGCCTGGCGCCGCGTACCGCCGAAGAAGCGATTTATGAAGGCCTTAAAGTCGCGTGGGAGCTTTAAGGCTGTTTATACTCCGGGGCTTTACATTCAAATGATCGCTCTCAGTAGGAGCTGCCGCAGGCTGCGATCTTTTGATTTTGCTTTTCAAAAACAAGATCAAAAGATCGCAGCCTGCGGCAGCTCCTACCAGGGTGTGGCGTAGCCCCCGGTTCGGAATTTTCCATGAGCAACAACAGCAAGACCCCGCCCGCTTCAGGCAGCGCCGAACCGCATTTTCTCGGCACGCGCATTCGCGGCCTGCGCAAGCGCCGGGGCATGACCCTGGCGGAACTGGCGCAACAGAGCGAACTCACCGCCGGCTACATCAGCCAGCTGGAACGCAACCTCGCCTACCCGTCGATTCCGGCGCTGTTCAACATTGCCCGCAGCCTCGGCGTGACCATCCAGTGGTTTTTCGCCAGTGAAGCGGTCACCGCGCCCGAAGACGATGGCGTCGTGGTACGCAAGAACAGCCGCCTGAACGTGCATTACGAAGACGGCATCGTCGACCAGTTGTTGACGCCGCAAGCCAACCGCCAACTGGAAATGCTCCACTCGCGCTTCCCGCCCGGCACCTACAGCCAGCAAAGCTACAGCCACGACGGCGAAGAAGCCGGCTACTTGCTCTCGGGGAGTTTCGAGTTGTGGGTCGGCGAGCGCCATTTCCAGCTCAATGAAGGCGACAGCTTCAGCTTTTCCAGCCAGGAACCGCACCGCTACGGCAATCCCGGCGATGTCGATGCGGTGGTGATCTGGGTGATTACGCCACCGACGTTCTAACGCCGGCTGCGACCGCTTGCCTGAGTGGAACTCGCACGCTTGAGGGTGTCGCTCGGCAGCTCGTTGAACAACGCGCGGTAGCTGCTGGAAAACCGCCCCAGATGCCAGAACGACCAATGCATCGCCACCTCGGCCACGGTGGTTTGCATGGGTGTTCGGCTGAGCAATTCGCGGCGGGCGCTGTTGAGGCGGCGCAGGCGCAGCCACTGGGTCGGCGACATGCCGGTGTAGGTCTTGAACGCATGCTGCAACTGGCGCAGTGAAACCCCCGCGACCTGAGACAGCTCCAGCAGGTTGAGGTGTTCTTCCGGGGTGTCCGCGGCCCATTCTCCTACCCGCTTCATGATCGACCGCTCCCCGGCCCGACGCTGCAGGGCCCCCTGGTCGAGGCCGACACAGGCGTTGTCGAGGATGAACAGGCAATCTTCCAGCAGTTGCTGGGTCAGCGCTTCGCGGCTCGGTGGATCGAAGGTCTGCGACAGGCGCGTCAAGGTCCCGCTGAGCCAACGGCAGAACAGCGCGTTCTGCTGGGAGTTGAGCGGTGCCATGAACAGCCCTTCGAGCCTGGCGATGTCGAGGCTGTGGCGCTTTACGAACTCCGGCCCGAACACCACGGCGATTTCCTGGTAGTTCTCCGGGGTGATCCAGATGTTGCGGCTTTCGCCATTCAACACGTACAGCGCGTTGTCGCCGCGATCGAAACAAAACGACAACGAACCCTGGGGCGCGCTGAAATTCTGTTCGACCCGGGTATTCATCGACTCTTCGTAAATCTCCACGCCCTGCAGATCCAGATAACGCACCAGGCCTGCGAAATGCCCCGGCGACATCTGCTGGTATTGCTGCACCCAACCCGGCGTGGCGCGGATTTGCTCGGCGACATCGGCGGTGTTGAACGCTTGGACCTGGAGGCAGTTGGAACCTGTCATGGGGGCGACCTTACGCACTCTTTTGGTGCGCTTTGTGCTGCTTAAAGTGGATAGATGGAACCGCAAGGCTCGCACAAGATAGTCGTCAACGCGCTACAGGGGAAGTGTCCGGCGGATGAAACCGGTCTCTCCTGGCGTTAATAAAACCAATAACGAGGTCTTTATGAATGTCCCTTTCGATCAGCTGTTCACTTGGCTGAAAGATCACAAGATTACCGAAGTCGAGTGCGTCGTCAGCGACCTGACCGGCATTGCACGCGGCAAAATTGCACCGACCAACAAGTTCCTGCATGAGCGAGGCATGCGCCTGCCGGAAAGTGTCCTTCTGCAAACGGTAACCGGGGACTTTGTCGACGACGACATCTACTACGACCTGCTCGACCCGGCCGATATCGACATGGTCTGCAAGCCAGATGCCGACGCGGTCTACGTGGTGCCATGGGCCATCGAGCCGACCGCCATCGTGATCCACGACACCTTCGACAAGTTCGGCAACCCGATCGAACTGTCGCCGCGCAACGTGCTGAAGAAAGTCCTGCAGCTGTACACCGACAAAGGCTGGCGTCCGATCGTCGCGCCGGAAATGGAGTTCTACCTGACCCAGCGCTGCGAAGACCCGGACCTGCCGCTCAAGGCGCCGATGGGCCGTTCGGGCCGCGCCGAAAGCGGTCGTCAGTCGTTCTCCATCGACGCTGCCAACGAATTCGATCCGCTGTTCGAAGACGTTTACGACTGGTGCGAACTGCAAGGCCTGGACCTCGACACGCTGATCCACGAAGACGGCCCGGCGCAGATGGAAATCAACTTCCGTCATGGCAACGCCCTGGACCTGGCGGACCAGATCACCGTGTTCAAACGCACCATGCGTGAAGCGGCGCTCAAGCACAACGTGGCGGCAACCTTCATGGCCAAGCCAGTCGGCGACGAGCCTGGCAGCGCCATGCACATTCACCAGAGCGTGGTGGACATTGCCACCGGTCAGCCGATCTTCGCCGATGCCGATGGCAACATGAGCGAACTGTTCCTGCATCACATTGGCGGCTTGCAGAAGTACATCCCGAAGGTGCTACCGATGTTCGCGCCGAACGTCAACTCGTTCCGCCGTTTCCTGCCGGACACCTCGGCACCGGTGAACGTCGAATGGGGCGAAGAAAACCGCACCGTCGGCCTGCGCGTGCCGACCTCCAGCCCCGACGCCATGCGCGTCGAGAATCGCCTGCCGGGCGCCGACGCCAACCCGTACCTGGCCATCGCCGCCAGCCTGCTGTGCGGTTACCTGGGCATGGTCGAGCGTATCGAGCCGAGCGCTGCGGTACAGGGCCGCGCCTATGAGCGTCGCAACCTGCGCCTGCCGATCACCATCGAGGACGCCCTGACCCAGATGGAAGAGTGCGACACCATCAGCCGCTACCTGGGCAACAAGTTCGTGCGGGGCTATGTCGCGGTCAAACGCGCCGAGCACGAGAACTTCAAGCGGGTGATCAGTTCGTGGGAGCGTGAGTTCCTGATGCTCAGCGTCTGAGATCTTCGCTGTCCGTAACGGCCTCATCGCGAGCAAGCTCGCTCCCACAGGGGAACGCATTTCAAATGTGGGAGCGACGGTGCGGCGACCCGACTTGCTCGCGATGAGGGCCGACAGACCACCAAAGAATCACCTGAAGAATCCAACAATTCCAAGAAGGTATCGATATGCGTCTTTTGAAATCCGTGGTCCCCGCCGCACTGGCGGTTCTGTTCAGCGCCGTTGCCCAGGCCCAGCCACAGGTCAGCGTCTACAACTGGACCGACTACATCGGCGAAACCACCCTCGCCGACTTCCAGGCCAAGACCGGGATCAAGGTGATCTACGACGTATTCGATTCCAACGAAACCCTGGAAGGCAAACTGCTTGCCGGTCGTACCGGGTATGACGTGGTGGTGCCGTCCAACCACTTCCTCGCCCGCCAGGTGAAGGCCGGTGCGTTCCTCAAGCTCGATCGCGAGCAACTGCCGAATTTCAAGAACCTCGATCCGAAACTGCTGGCGCTGCTGGAGAAAAACGATCCGGGTAACGCGCACTCGGTGCCGTACCTGTGGGGCACCAACGGCATCGGCTATAACGTCGACAAGGTCAAGGCGGTGCTGGGTATCGACAAAATCGACTCCTGGGCCGTGCTGTTCGAACCGGAAAACATCAAGAAGCTCAGCGCCTGCGGCGTGTCGATGATGGACTCGGCGGACGAAGTGTTCCCGGCGATGCTCAATTACATGGGTATGGACCCGCGCAGCGAAAACCCAGAGGACTTCAAGAAGGCCGAAGCCAAGCTGCTGCAGATCCGCCCCTACATCACCTATTTCCACTCCTCCAAGTACGTCTCGGACCTGGCCAACGGCGACATCTGCGTGGCATTCGGTTACTCGGGCGATGTGTTCCAGGCCGCCAACCGCGCCAAGGAAGCCAAGAACGGCGTGAACATCGCCTACGCCATTCCCAAGGAAGGCGCCAACCTGTGGTTCGACCTGCTGGCCATCCCCGCCGACGCCGGCAATCCGAAAGAAGCCCACGCCTTCATCAACTACCTGCTGGACCCGCAAGTGATTGCCAAGGTCAGTGAGTCGGTCGGCTACGCCAACCCGAACCCGGCCGCCAAGCAGTACATGGACCCTGAACTGGTCAGCAACCCCGAGGTTTATCCATCCCAGGAAGTCCTCGACAAACTCTACATCTCCACCACGCCGCCGCAGTCGATCATGCGCCTGATGACCCGTTCGTGGAGCAAAGTGAAGTCCAACAAATGAATCAGTACACCAAGGAACACACCCACTCCTATTACGCGGCGTCCGCCAAGGGCATGAGGCAGCGTCCCGCGCTGGCCTCGGACCTGATGGCCGATGTCTGCGTGGTCGGTGCGGGTTTCACCGGCATCAACACCGCCATCGAGCTGGCCCAGCGTGGGCTCTCGGTGGTCCTGCTGGAGGCCCGGCGAATTGGCTGGGGCGCCAGCGGGCGCAACGGCGGCCAGTTGATTCGGGGTATCGGCCATGACGTCAGCGGTTTCGCCAGGCACATCGGCGCCGATGGCGTGCAATACCTGGAGTATGCCGGGACCGAGTCGGTGCAGGTCGTGGGCAATCGCATCCGTGAGCACGGCATCGATTGCGACCTGAGCTGGGGCTTCTGCGAACTGGCCAACACCCCGGCACAGTTCAAGGCGTTCAAGGCCGAGCAGGCGCAACTGATTGAATCCGGCTACGCCTTTGAAACCCGACTGGTCGCGCCGGAACAGATTCGTGAACAGGTGGTGAACTCCGGCGTGTACGCCGGTGGCCTGGTGGACATGGGCTCGGGGCATTTGCATCCGCTGAACCTGGTCCTTGGCGAGGCGCAGGTTGCCGAGTCCCTTGGGGTGCGGATTTTCGAGCAGAGCCCGGTGCTGGAGTTGATCCATGGCAGCACGGTCCAGGTCCGTTGCGCCGGTGGCACTGTGAGTGCAGGCACCTTGGTGCTGGCCTGCAACGCGCACCTCGAAGAATTGGAACCGAAGCTCAGCGGCAAGGTACTCCCGGCGGGCAGCTACATCATCGCCACCGAGCCCTTGTCAGAAGAGGCCGCTGCAAAACTGATCCCGCACAACGTCGCGCTGTGCGACCAGAAGGTCGGCCTGGATTACTACCGGCTCTCGGCTGACCGGCGTTTGCTGTTCGGCGGAGCCTGCCATTATTCCGGGCGCGATCCTTCGGACATCAGCGCCTACATGCGCCCGCAGATGCTCAAGGTATTCCCGCAACTGGCCGATGTGCGCATCGACTATCAGTGGGGCGGCAAGATCGGCATCTCGGCCAACCGTTTCCCCCAGGTCGGGCGCCTGGGCCAGCACCCCAACGTGTTCTACGCCCAGGGCTACTCCGGTCATGGCCTGAACGTGACCCACTGGTGCGCGAAGTTGTTGGGCGAAGCGATCCATGCCGGCCACAGCAAGGGCTTCGACGTGTTCAGCGCCGTGCCGCACATGACCTTCCCCGGCGGACGCGCCCTGCGTTCACCGTTGCTGGCCCTTGGCATGTTCTGGTATCGGATGCGGGAAGTGCTGGGTTGACCACCGGGCACCTGAGGCGAGTTGTCTCTCGCTTCAGGCGTCGCGGCAGGTCAGGAGGGGTTGTGGCGACCTCAAGAGATCGCCGCGGCACTTCTATTGAGGCATCTGAATGTTAATGCCCTCCTTCTGCATTTCTTCACGTACCGACTGGAATTTCTGGTACTTGGACAACTCGATCGGCCCGTCATAGCCCATGCTTTGCAGTTTGCGTGGCGGGTACTTGATGTAGGTCTGCATCAGCTTGTTGATCGCCTGGCTGATCGGCACCATGGTCCAGGTGCGCTCAGTGACGTTACTCATGAAGATGTNCGTCGTCACGCTATCGGTGCCTTCACGCCTCTTTCTGCAGGACTTCACGTACCGACTGGAATTTCTGGTACTTGGACAACTCGATCGGCCCGTCATAGCCCATGCTTTGCAGTTTGCGTGGCGGGTACTTGATGTAGGTCTGCATCAGYTTGTTGATCGCCTGGCTGATCGGCACCATGGTCCAGGTGCGCTCAGTGACGTTACTCATGAAGATGTCGTAGCGCTCCTGTGGATCTTGCAGCAAGTCAAAGACCTGCGGTACGACCGCCACGTACTTCGACTCCCCTTTCCAGCCCAGGTTGGTATCCACCGCCAGGCCGCCGGTCGGCACACCATTGTCGCCACGCAGGTTGAACACGGCCTTGTAGTTGCCTACGCGGGCCGCACCAGGGGACAACTCGTTTTCGGTGAAGTAGAACCACTCTTTACGTGGATCGGGACCCGTGCCGGTGATTACCGGGGTCATGTCGTAGCTGTCGAAATAGATTGGCTGACCTTCGCGATCCTTCTCCGGCAACTTGATGCCGGCCACCGAGGCGAAAGTTGCCATCAGATCGAGCCCGCCGAGAATGTCGTGGTTCTTGGCATTGGGCTTGATTTTTCCGGGCCAGGTCATGATTGCAGGGACCCGGTTACCGCCCTCGCGCACGGTGCCTTTGGTGCCACGAAATGGTGTGTAGCCGGCGTCCGGGTAAACATCCTGCCAGGCGCCGTTATCGGTGGTGTAGACCACCAGCGTATTCTTATCCAGGCCCAGCGCCTTGAGCTTGTCCATGATACGGCCGATGCGCGTATCCAGTTCGACCACCGAGTCGGCGTACTTGGACTTGGAGATCGACTTGTGAACGAACTCCGGTGCCGGCAGGTTCGGCTGGTGCACTTTCATGAAGTTGACGTTGATGAAGAACGGCTTGTCGGACTTGGCAGCGGTGTCGAGAAATTCCAGCGCGGCCTTTTCGACATAACCGTCAAAGTAGGGAATGCCGACTACACCGGGTTTGCCATCGATGACCGGCGTATCAACATACTGGCCGTTGATCTTGAACTCTTCGACGGCCTTTTCTCCCGCCTTGCCCGAGAGTGCGCCCTTGGTCACCTTGGCAAACATTTCCCGGGTTTCCGGGTCCATGTCGGGGAACCAGGTCGGGTCGGCGTAGGTGTAGGCATTGAGGTGATAGAGGCCGACGTACTTCATCACGTCATACCCCTGGGCATTGGGCAATGCATAGTCGGCTTCGCCCAGGTGCCACTTGCCGGTGAAGTAGGTCTCGTAGCCGCCGGTCTTGAGCACCGAGGCCAGCGTCCACTCGGCGGCGGGCAAACCACCGCCCTGGCCCTGGAAGGCCACGGTGGTCATGCCGCTGCGATTGGGGATACGCCCGGTCTGCATGGCCGCCCGGCCCGGGGTGCAGCTCGGCTGGGCATAAAAGGAATAAAAGGTCGTACCTTCTTGTGCCAGTTGGTCGATGCTGGGGGTTGGCATGCCACGGCCGACACCACCACCGTACGGCCCCAGATCGCCGTAGCCGGT
>NZ_LMHY01000023.1 GCF_001429045.1 Pseudomonas sp. Root71
GGTCTCAGCTGCAGGATCAGGCTTATCAGCCATGTGTTCAGGTAGTGCCAGGTCAAAACGGATGATGGTTGTGCCACTGGTGTAATGCGTCGCATACGACTCGACCTGATGGATAAAGGCTTTCATGGCGTCCTCGATGATTGCCTTACCCTTACCACCGTTGATCTCGTACCCACCCATTTCTTCAACCTCAACCAATCTTGATGCCATGAGGTTATTTTCCTTGTTGTTTAATGATTACAAGATGACTCGATTGGTAGCTGCTCTCTCAGAGGACTAACTCTCAAAGAAGAAGCATAAGGATATTATTAATAACCACCGTCAAATCAGGTCAATCAGGTGGCTGAATATCCAGTAGTCCTGCGGGTCTAGACCCATCGAACCAGTAAAAAATCTGCCATAGGATTAGGTAGTTACTGCTGTGCAGATTTTACTGCTCGCTGAACCGTCGATAAGCTGACGTTGAGTGCCTTGGCGACCTTGCGATAAGACGCTCCTGGAGCGTTCATGGCTTCTCTGATGGCCTCGTCATCAATGGTCTTTGTTCGACCTGTGTACACGCCTGCAGCCTTTGCTTTCTCAATCCCTTCTCTCTGGCGTTCCTTGATCATGCTCCGCTCAAACTGAGCGACTGACCCCAGCAACGACAACATCAGTTCTTGCATTGCGTTGGCTTCCCCGGTGAACAACAGTTGTTCTTTGTGGAAGTGAACGGTCACGCCTCGAGCGATTAATTCTTTTACCAACGAAAGCAGGTCTTCCAGGGAGCGAGCCAGACGATCAATCGAATGGACGTATAGCGTATCGCCTTTGCGTACATGCCGAAGCATCGCCTGGAGTTCTGGTCGATCCGTGGTGGCACCACTCACTTTGTCGGTGAATACTTCATCCAGGACAATGCCGTCCAATTGGCGAGCTGTGTTCTGGTCAACTGACGAAACACGTACATACCCGATATTCGACATAGCCTACTCCGTATTCTTTTGGGTCTAGATGATTTCATTGTGGCTGTATTCTTTATCTAAATCAACCCTAATGAGTACGGAATTTGTATTCATTGTGGTGTGTTCCTAAGGGTGTACCCTAATGGTTCGCTACAGAGCGTTAATAGACTCGCTTGCAGTTACCCTGTGGGGTAGCACCAGGTGGTGATCGATCGTTGATTCTAGGTGTGTAAACAACGGGTAAAAGGCCATTTCAATCGATATGTGAGGGTGGCTTTGAGCTGAGAACTCAAATTTCGAGGAGGGGGAGCATCCCGGCTTAGCAGATCAGCCTGTAAATCGGGGGTTGCGTGGATTATTCGTGGAAATCCGCAGAACCTGGTGCCTGTTAAGGTTGGGTTTATGCCCTGTTTCCTTGAGGTTTTATTAGGGTTATGGCCATAGTGTCGGGTGCCCGCCAGACAGAACCAGACACTGCCCTACATGCCAAAGTTGACGATAGGCCGAATGGCCAAGCTGTATGGATTACATCGATCAAGCCTATATCAGGCTGTAGATGAGGGTCGCGTGTCTGTTGAGGTTGATGGCAAAGGTCAGAAGGTTATCGATCTGTCTGAGATGATTCGTGTGTATGGCGAACCATCCGGGTCTACCCGACAGAACCCGACACCAGGTCTGGACACGCACCCGACAGCTGATTCAACAGCGTTTGCTGCAATGATTGAAGCAGCCATTACCAAGGCAACAGCCCCACTGATTGCGGAGATAGCAGCTCTACGTGAGTCGTTGCTTCGTATTGAGTACAAACCTGATTCTCAACCTGTACCGATACAATCAGAACCAAGGGTTGAACCTGTTCATGTGAACTCATTTGCTGATTTGTTGGCGAACCTTGACGATTAACCTACTCGAGCTCTTAGCTGTTCCCAAGTTTCACCAGGGCGTGCCAATGATGCTATGTCAGCGTTTGATTTCGGTTTGTTCGTGTTAACACGCTTGGTAGGTGCCTTCGCTTTAAATGTGAATACCAGGTGAGTGATCTTTCGTCCTGTCTTACGTTGTTCCCACTTCACTTTGAGTGGAGTGTGAGTATTGATTTGCTCCACTGCAGGTTCAATCACCCATCTGCGAAGGTCTGCCATTAGTGGATAACGGCTGTCGAGTTGAAACCATGCTCGAAGTTGTTCAATGCTTATCTCTCGCTGCCCCACAGACCCCCATTGAGTTATTAACTCGAACAAACGTATGGCGTGCGAACTCGTCATCTTGGCTACATCAGCCAAAGCATATCTGGTGAAGTTAGCGGATAGCTCTGTGAGAAATGGCAGTATGTCTTTGCTGAACCTGAGTTCGATCCGCCCTTCACCTGGTACATAGTCAACCGTCTGAACCCACCTGGTGAGTCGTTTGCGTGCTGGGCGATCAGTACCATCAGGTTCTCGTAGGATCGTCACCCTTCGATCAAACAGTCGTTCAGCTGCTGCAGCCAGGTCTCGGTATGCAGTTTTAACATCTGTGCCGGCAAGCTCAGCAACTTCTATAGCTGATACGGAATACAGGATTTCATCTGTTACAGGTTCATCACGCCTGACCTGGGCAATGCAGGCCAAGACCACTCGTTGCTCAGCTACGCTCAGCCTGTATGAGGCTTCAACCAGATGGTTCGACTTGATGATCTGCAGGTCGTTGGACATGACGGCTCCTTGTGTATGAGAACAATATCCGTCTCATATTTAGCCGTCAATCCCTCCACACATAACCGTCATTCTCTCCATGTCTAACCGTCATTCTCTCCACATTTGACCGTCATTCTCTCCACATTTAAACCGTGTAACCATTGCCCGCTGTGGTCTGTAGACGACCTAAAAGGTTTAAAAGGATAAAAGTAAAAACTGTTGATCAACGAAGATGTGAATGATCTGTCAACGTACGAAGTTTAAGCCTCTGTTGTTATGGAGAGACTTGGTGGTGCTTCTATCGGGGCGTAGATGATGAATCCGATCTGACCTGACAGCGTAATAGTCAGAGAAATGATCTTGAGTGTGCTCGTAATGGCGAAGATGATCTTGGTGAATTTGTTATTCATGGCCTGGTGATTTCCAATCAGTGTGAACATGTATTTAGTACTGACCAACATAACGAGGCATCTCGCACTTTCAATGGTGAATGCCAAAATCACGTCGTTTCCTGATGTACTAAGCAACCTGCAGGCAGCTGTGTCAGATGCTCGAATGTTCTGGAAATAACTAAGAGCTCCTACAGTGTCGCACAAGGCACGATCTGTTGCTACTCGCTAATTACCACGAGTATTCAGGTGATCGTGCCTTGTGCGGCTCTGTGGGAGCTTACAGGGCTATTAACGGTGCTGATTGGATGGGTTTGCTACCAAAACAGACTTTGGGTTTAGGTTGCTGGTGTTAACCGAGAACTTCCCCAGTTACGATGACCAGCATTGGCTGCATATGTTTTACCCCGTACTTTTGCCAGGTAACTGATGTGGTATATGGCCTTTCTTCGAGATGCGTCGTTTTTGATCCGGTGAGTTTTTGTATGCCAAACTCGCCCTCCGTCAGCCAGACGCTGCCATATATCTTCAATCAACCCCAATGTGCCGCAGCCTGCAGTGGTTTCAGTAGAGAGCAATCCAGGTGATCGTACTTGCCTGAATGGCAGGCCGATGTAGCAATGAAAATGTCCTTTCTTGGCGGTCTCTACTTCTCGCACCCAGGCGTAGATGATTTTCTTCACCCCGTTGTTAACCGTGTACCCAAGACGTTCCTTGAGCTTTTTAAAGAAGGCAGAGATCAGCTCGGTCTCAGCTGCAGGATCAGGCTTATCAGCCATGTGTTCAGGTAGTGCCAGGTCAAAACGGATGATGGTTGTGCCACTGGTGTAATGCGTCGCATACG
>NZ_LMHY01000024.1:0-206 GCF_001429045.1 Pseudomonas sp. Root71
ACCTTGAGCAACGGCTCGGTCATCACCATCGAAGCGGGCCAGACCAGCGGCAGCGTCAACGTGCCGACGGCGGCSAACGACGTTTATGTCAACGGCAGCACCGTCAGCACCACCATCACTGGTACCACCGGCGGCAACTTCGAAAACCTGGTGCCCAACACYACCCCGGCCGTGACCACCATCACCGATTCCGTGGACACCACCGG
>NZ_LMHY01000024.1:266-1417 GCF_001429045.1 Pseudomonas sp. Root71
ACCACCATCACTGGTACCACCGGCGGCAACTTCGAAAACCTGGTGCCCAACACTACCCCGGCCGTGACCACCATCACCGATTCCGTGGACACCACCGGSCTGACCCTCACMGCCACCGGCAACATCACCGAAGGCGGCCAGATCACCTACACCGCCACCCTGAGCAATCCGGCCGGCACGCCGATGACCGTAACCTTGAGCAACGGCTCGGTCATCACCATCGAAGCGGGCCAGACCAGCGGNACCTACACCGCCACCCTGAGCAATCCGGCCGGCACGCCGATGACCGTAACCTTGAGCAACGGCTCGGTCATCACCATCGAAGCGGGCCAGACCAGCGGCAGCGTSAACGTGCCRACGGCGGCCAAYGACGTTTATGTCAACGGCAGCACCGTCAGCACCACCATCACCAGTACCACCGGCGGCAACTTCGAAAACCTGGTGCCGAATACCGCTCCGGCCGTGACTACCATCACCGATTCCGTGGACACCACCGGCCTGACCCTCACCGCCACCGGCAACATCACCGAAGGCGGCCAGATTACCTACACCGCGACACTGACCAACCCGGCGCAGACGCCAGTAACCGTCACTCTGTCCAACGGCTCGGTCATCACCATCGAAGCGGGTCAGACCAGCGGCAGCGTCAACGTACCGACGGCGGCCAATGACGTTTACAACAATGGCAGCACCGTCAGCACCACCATCACTGGTACCACCGGCGGCAACTTCGAAAACCTGGTGCCCAACACNCCGACGGCGGCCAATGACGTTTACAACAATGGCAGCACCGTCAGCACCACCATCACTGGTACCACCGGCGGCAACTTCGAAAACCTGGTGCCCAACACCACCCCGGCCGTGACCACCATCACCGAYTCCGTGGACAACACCGGGCTGACCCTCACSGCYACCGGCAACATCACCGAAGGCGGYCAGATCACCTACACCGCCACCCTGAGCAATCCGGCCGGCACGCCGATGACCGTAACCTTGAGCAACGGCTCGGTCATCACCATCGAAGCGGGTCAGACCCGCGGCAGCGTGAACGTGCCGACGGCGGCCAATGACGTTTACAACAATGGCAGCACCGTCAGCACCACCATCACTGGTACCACCGGCGGCAACTTCGAAAACCTGGTGCCCAACAC
>NZ_LMHY01000025.1 GCF_001429045.1 Pseudomonas sp. Root71
CAGGTAGAAGTGGCTGCCGCGGTTGTCGATGTTGCCGACTTTATGGTCTGCTTTTGGCCGATTCTGTTGAAAAAGTAGCTCCCCTGTCTGGCCTGCGGCAAAATCTCTGCATTGGCCAGCAGGGAAGCACGCAGCATGATGGGACAGTTATCGAGTGGGCAGGAGCGGCTGTTTTACTCGTTCAACCTTGAAGATCACATTCCCGCCAATCACCTTCTGCGCAGCATTGATCGGTGTCTTGATCTGAACGACCTGCGCCATTACCTCGCCGATTTCTACAGCCCGATTGGGCGTCCGTCGATTGATCCTGAACTGATGATCCGCATGCTGATCGTGGGCTATTGCTACGGCATCCGCTCCGAACGGCGGTTGTGCGAAGAGGCCCATTTGAACCTGGCGTATCGCTGGTTCTGCCGGTTAAGCCTTGAAGATGAAGTCCCCAATCACTCGACCTTTTCCAAGAATCGACACGGACGCTTTCGGGACAGTGAGCTGTTTCGCTGGTTGTTCAATGAGGTGCTGCGTCGCTGCATGGACGCAGGGTTGGTCAAGGGCGAAGGTTTTGCCGTGGACGCCAGCATCATCAAAGCGGATGCGAGTCGGCAGCGCGGCGTACCGGGCGATGAACCGGTCAACTGGAGCGATCCGGCCCTGAGCACCCGCGCCGTGCGTGAGTACCTTGAAGGCCTCGATGAAGAGGCTTTGGCCGAAACGCTACCGAAACGCCTGTCGCTGACGGATCCTCAGGCTCGCTGGACCGCGGCTCCAGGCGGCCCAGCGTTCTACGCTTACTCCACGAATTATCTGATCGATACCGAGCACGGTGTGATCATGGATGTGGAACCCACACCGGCTCATCGCACCGCAGAAGTCGAGAGCACCAAGACGATGATCGATCGGGTCGAAGCGCAGTTCGACATCAAGCCGGAGCGCCTCATTGGCGACACCGCTTACGGCACCGCGCCGATGCTGGCCTGGATGGTGGAGGACAAAGACATCGAACCGCACGTGCCGGTGTGGGACAAAACTGAGCGCAAGAACGACAGCTTTTCGAGCAACGATTTCCACTGGAATGAAGCGGCTGAGGAATACCGCTGCCCAGCCGGCAACCCATTGCGCAGCGAATGGCGAGCCTTCAAGAACGAGCGTTCGCACGTCACCAAAGCCAACACCATCATCTTCCGATCCCGGCAGACCGACTGCGCGACATGTCCGATGAAAGCCAAGTGCTGCCCGAACACTGCGTTCCGCAAGATCGTCCGCAGCGTCCATGAAGCCGCGCGTGATGTGGCTCGACGCATCGCGGCGACGCCGGAGTACGTGCGCTCTCGCCACGAACGTAAGAAGGTCGAAATGTTGTTTGCCCACCTCAAGCGCATCCTGAAACTGGATCGCTTGCGACTACGTGGCCTGAGTGGCGCGAGTGATGAATTCACGCTGGCCGCTGCGGTGCAGAACCTGCGCCGGCTGGCCAAATTTACCTCTCAAGGGCCACCTGCCACGGGATAGGTGCGCCTGCACGAAGCAAAAAACCTCAAACTAACCCACTAACCGAGCTGCAAAGCTCAACGAAGGGCCGAGAAACCACGCAATGTGGTGAGTAGGTTCTCCGCTGGTGGTCGTGCCTGAGTTCAGGCGAGCTGAAAATCCGACTTTTTCAACAGAATCGGNAAGGGCCGAGAAACCACGCAATGTGGTGAGTAGGTTCTCCGCTGGTGGTCGTGCCTGAGTTCAGGCGAGCTGAAAATCCGACTTTTTCAACAGAATCGGTCGATAACTGCCCTTCACAAGGGGCAGCTATGTGGCGCTTGCTTATCAGAAAGAAATCATTCCGGTGTCATGAGCACCGCAAGCGTCATCGAGATGAACTCCTCATTTTTCTGATCGTTTCCAGCGCTCCACGCACGTTGCCTCCAACCTCGCCCGATTCACACTGCTCAATCCAAAGCGTAATGACAGCACCCGTCCTCCTAAGGGGAAGGTTGGCAGTTCGAACCTGCCCTGGGACACCATATATTTCAAGGCCTTCGGCGAATTTTTTGGTTCTTGCTTTGTGCTTATGGGTGCAGCGTGGGTGCAAATGCTAAGGCCTTAGCCGTTTATCTATGTTTTTTTCGTTTCGGTTTCGGCGGGACAGGGCGGTTACTCCTTGGGCCAGGATCAAATTTTGATTTAAGGCCTTGTCGTGCCGCTGCGGTATCGGGGAAGGCCGTTGCCATCAGATCCGTGGCTTTGACCATGGTGTCAGCACATAGATCTAGCATCGTCGACAGATATCCTTTATCTGTGTCGTTTTCTAATCCTGTACCTCGTCCATTCGGTTCCATTCGGAAAAAAGAAATTGGTAGTACGTGTGCGTATTGAGACAAGAGATCCCAATACGCGTAAAACGTCTTTTTTTCCCAGCCGGCACGTACGAGCATTTCGTCTCTGGTCGGAATCATCAGGTTGTCACCTGACAAGCACCGTTTCTTCACCTGTGGGACCAAGGTTTGAAACCACGGATTGATGTTTAATTTTTCTCTCAACTCCTCTGCTTGCTGTTGCAAGCCTTCCACTCCTTCATCGGCTCCGATATTGCTAAGCATTTTTATTCTTCTGATGCAGTCGTTGAGATACATGACGTTGATTCGTGCCGACCATTCCTCCTGGCTCTCAGGTTCCTCTACGATGTAAAGAAATAGTAGATACCCTTCAACAATTGCTCGGATATGACCAGCCGCCACCCCAAAATCCCACTGCTCGAAATCTGCTCGCACCCATCTTGAGCGAGGAGCGGCAGAGATTGTCGCGATCGCATGGTTACAAAGCCGGGCAAAGACATAGGTTGAGTGGCCTAAATGCGGCTCTGCCATTTGCACGCCAATCGACTGACTGACAGCAAGGGCTTCACACGTCGCCAGGTCAAACTTCTTCAGTGAATCGTTGTACTGCTTATTGAGTTCAATTTTTTCGGCAGCGTTCAGCTCTGCGTCCATGGTGAAACTTTCCTTTTTCGAAATGGTTTTATGGCTACGAGCTGGCGATGTCGCGAATGCGAAGTACGGTGGTGGTGGAGCAGTTCGCGTGTCTTGCTGTGGCACGGATGCCCAGACCCGCGCCGAGCAACTCCGTCACGCGCTTGTGCAGGTCAACGTCAACCGGGCGACCTTGATACTTGCCAGCGGCTTTGGCCTTCTCTATGCCCTGGGCCTGGCGCTCGCGGCGCTGCTCGTAATCCTTGCGTGCGATCGCGGCCATCATTTCCACCAGCATTGAGTTGATCGCCCCCAGCATCCGGCCGGTGAACTCGTCGCCCTTGGTATCCTGCATTCCTTGGTGACTGGTCGGTAGATCGAGCGCGACGATGCGCAAGCCCTTTGAGTCGATAGCAACCTTGAGCTTCTGCCAGTCCTCCACCGGCAAGCGAGAGAGTCGGTCTATCGACTCCACTAGCAACACGTCACCCTTGCGCGCATCTTTGAGCAGGCGCAGCAACTCGGGCCGGTCCGCCGTGGCGCCGCTGGCGTTCTCCAGGTACACACTAGCGATGACCTTGTTATGGTCGGTGGCGAACTGCTCGAGCGATGTCCGGGCGCGGCCAGCGTCCTGTTCTTCAGTCGATGCTCGGAGATATGCGCGGATGAACATGATGTGCGTCCTGTATCAGTTTAGGTGTCTCACTAATACTGTTGCACTTTGAGTGTTACTTATCAAGCGAAAAGGGCAAATAAACGCAAATTTGCGCGTATCAGCTCAGGCATACCTATAACTGTCGCAGTCGCATGATTGCGACTGTGGTGTCTTGAGCGTTCCGGTCCAGCGTTTCCATGGCCGCAATTGCGTTAGCGGCAACGCTCCCCACTCCTTTCTCAGAGAGCCACTTGGTCACCTCCTCAATGGCCGCACATATGGCGTGCTGGTTGTGCAGGAGCAGTTTGAGTGCGTCTGCTGTGGCTATGTTGGCTTCAGAGTTATCTGACATGAGTATCGTCCTTGAGTAACTGGTGCGGGAAGACTAACTGAACTCGCCGCTGGCTCGAGCCACTTCTCCAGATCCGCTGACGCCTGGGCAATTACACTGACTTGACCACCCATTTGCATTCGACCTGACCAACCATCTGCGCGGGATTTGACCCGCACCCTTAGCAAACATGACCGGCAGTGAACGACCCATAGCAGCCAGTGAGCATTCGCTGAAATTGGTCGTTCGCTGCCTGTCGCGATGTGCAGTTGCCGCCCCCCATTTCAGATACTCGCGTAGCGTTCAAAATCCATATCTTATTTTTTGAAATAGGGGGGGCATGAATCAATACGGAATCTTCAGCGGGAAACTCCCTACTGTTTAAAAAAGCAACGGGAATACCAGAAAAGCGCAGCTGAAAAACTCAGCGCTCGATGTGATCGCATACCTGGCCAACTGCGAAAATATTTGAACCTGAATGACTGTCTAGCCCTCAAGAGCCGACTGAGACAGCGCGTATCAAGATACTTCCCTTCATGCGATCAACCTTCAGTTGATAGATCAACTCTCCAACGGGCTTCAAAAATCCAGCACACAAGCCATAAGCCGGATATTCCTTCCCCACCGGTCGGAGCATGGATGAAGCCTGAATGATTAGGCCGCATTCATGCTGCGATGCGTGTCGATCAGCCGCATTACCACACCCGGATCGGCCAGGGTGGAGATATCGCCCAATCCATCGTACTCAGCGGCGGCAATCTTGCGCAGAATCCGCCGCATGATCTTGCCCGAACGGGTTTTCGGTAGCCCTGGCGCCCACTGGATGACATCCGGCGAAGCAATCGGACCGATCTCTTTGCGCACCCAGTTCTTCAGCTCCAGACGCAGTTGCTCGGTCGGCTCCTCACCATTCTTCAACGTGACATAAACATAAATGCCCTGCCCCTTGATTTCATGCGGCACCCCGACCACAGCCGCCTCGGCAACCTTCGGATGCGCAACCATCGCGCTCTCGATCTCGGCGGTGCCCATGCGGTGGCCGGACACGTTGAGCACGTCGTCCACGCGACCGGTGATCCAGTAGTAACCGTCAGCGTCACGACGCGCACCGNTCGATCTCGGCGGTGCCCATGCGGTGGCCGGACACGTTGAGCACGTCGTCCACGCGACCGGTGATCCAGTAGTAACCGTCAGCGTCACGACGCGCACCGTCACCGGTGAAGTACATGCCACGGAAGGTCTTGAAGTAAGTGTCGACGAAGCGGTCATGGTCGCCAAACAGCGTACGTGCCTGACCTGGCCASGAATCGAGAATCACCAGGTTGCCCTCGGCCTCGCCTTCGACGATGTTGCCCAGGTTGTCCACCAGGGCCGGCACCACGCCGAAGAACGGACGCGCCGCAGAGCCKGGCTTGAGCGCGTGCGCCCCCGGTAGCGGGCTCATCATGTTGCCGCCGGTCTCGGTCTGCCACCAGGTATCGACGATCGGGCAACGGGACTTGCCGACATTCTTGTAGTACCAGTCCCAGGCTTCCGGGTTGATCGGCTCGCCCACCGAACCCAACAGGCGCAGGCTGCTGCCATCGGCGCCTTCAACAGCGGCGGTGCCCGAAGCCATCATGGCGCGGATCGCGGTCGGTGCGGTGTAGAGGATGTTGACCTTGTGCTTGTCGACGATCTTCGCCACCCGGGTGATGTCCGGGTAGTTCGGCACGCCTTCGAACAGCAGCGTGGTCGCGCCGTTGGCCAGCGGGCCGTAGACGATGTAACTGTGGCCGGTGACCCAGCCGACGTCGGCGGTGCACCAGTAGATTTCACCCGGGCGGTAGTCGAACACGCGCTCGTGGGTCATGGCTGCGTACAGCAGATAGCCGCCAGTGGTGTGCTGCACGCCCTTCGGCTTGCCGGTGGAACCCGAGGTGTAAAGGATGAACAGCGCTTCTTCGGCGCCCATCTCTTTCGGCGCGCACACGGTGCCSGCCACTTTCATCAGGTCCTCGAACCAGATGTCGCGATGCTGGTTCCACTTGATGTCGCCGCCGGTGCGCTTGCACACGATGACTTTCTGGATGCTGCTGGTTTCCGGGTTGGTCAGSGCGTCGTCGACGTTGGCCTTGAGCGGGATCTTCTTGCCGGCACGAATGCCTTCGTCGGCCGTGATCACCACTTTGGATTTGCAGTCGATGATACGACCGGCCAGGGCTTCCGGCGAGAAACCGCCGAACACCACCGAGTGAATCGCGCCGATCCGGGTACAGGCCAGCATGGCGACCACGGCTTCGGGGATCATCGGCATATAGATAGTCACCACGTCGCCGCGGTGTACGTCCTGGCCACGCAGGGCGTTGGCGAACTTGCACACTTGCTCGTGCAGTTCGCGGTAAGTGATGTTGCGGCTTTCGGCAGGGTCATCGCCTTCCCAGATGATCGCGACCTGATCACCGCGCTCGGCCAGATGACGGTCGAGGCAGTTGTAGGAAACGTTCAGGGTGCCGTCGGCGAACCATTTGATGTCGACATGGTGATCGTCGAAGGAAGTCTGCTTCACCGTGGTGAAAGGCTTGATCCAGTCGAGGCGCTTGGCTTGCTCGCGCCAGAAGCCGTCCGGGTTGACGACCGACTGCTGGTACATGGCCTTGTAGGTCGCCTCGTCGGTCAGCGTGTTAGCCAGAACCTCGGGACGAACGGGATACAGGGAAGCCGCACTCATCTTTCTTACCTCGGTGGAATAGTTGTTTTTGTGTGACCCTGTTTTAGCCGGGCCGGGGCTATAGAACCATTCGACGATGGTAGGTCGCCTCGTCGGTCAGCGTGTTAGCCAGAACCTCGGGACGAACGGGATACAGGGAAGCCGCACTCATCTTTCTTACCTCGGTGGAATAGTTGTTTTTGTATGACCCTGTTTTAGCCGGGCCGGGGCTATAGAACCATTCGACGATGGTAGTAACAAGCCCCTACAAATTGTCGTAAATAGGTCCCCAGCCTGCCAAACCGCAGACGTTTCGTCGTCCCCCAAACGAGGTAGGAGCTGCCGCAGGCTGCGATCTTTTGACCTTGCTCTTAAAAAACGGGATCAAAAGATCGCAGCCTGCGCCAGCTCCTACACAGGGCGTAATTACCCAGTTTTCGGGGATTGTTACGAAATACGTCAAAAGTGTTTATCAAATCCACGGCTATATGGACGAGGCGCGTACACCTAAAATCAGCCACGCCAACAAGGCAACCTGATTAACCCAGTTGCAGCCCCCACGAAGGCAGTTAATCAAAACCCTGATACCGAAGCTCCACGCGCAATCCCAACAAGATTGCGTGCCCCCTTTCGACCTCCAAAAGGTAAATCCGAAATGAAAGCTTTATTAGTTCTGGCCCTCAGCAGTCTGTGCGCAACCGCCATGGCAAACGAGGTCCCGGCTGATGTCGCGCAGCAACAACCGGCAATAGAGGAATACACCTACTCCACCCATCTGGACATCGCCAAAGTGATCTCCATGAGCGAAGCGCCGAACGTGTGTGAAGTTGTACCGATGAAAATGGAATACGAAGACTCTCACGGCCAACGACACATCCTGCGTTACAGCGCCATGGGCAACGGCTGCTCTAACGGCTGACCTCCTGCTTCACCCCCAATAAGGTTCGAGCCACCCGCCGCGATCAGGCAGATGAAGCGTCGAATCTTAATGATCGATTAGTTAGATTGTTTTAAGCATTTATTTGCGCTTTTTAATCGAAATAGTCGGCGTAGTATTGAATGCAACCCAAGACAAACAACACCTGCGAAACTGGAGTAACGACCATGAAAACCCAACTGATCCTCGCCCTGACCCTCTCCGTACTGGCTGCCAACACCTTCGCCGCCGATGGTTACGACCGCACCGGCTCGGCGGCTTACACCACTGAAGCCGCTGTCGCTTCCGACGGTTCTGACCACACCGGCGCTGCCCGCCTCGCCGCCGATGGTGCCGATCACGTTGGCGCAGGCAAACTCGCCTCCGACGGTTCTGATCACACCGGTGCTGCCCGCCTCGCCGCCGATGGTGCTGATCACGTCGGTGCCGCTCGCCTGAGCTGATCCGCCAGCGTGACTTCACAGCCCGACTTCGGTCGGGCTTAGTTGTGTCTGGAGCCTGAGAAAACCCCACCGAAACACAAGATGTAGTGAAAAAAGCCTTTTTTGGTTATTTCTTGAACAAAAATAATCCGGGGCAAAAAATCAGGAAAAAAAATCTTCCCCCGCCAACGCCCTTCAAAGCCCTGTAAACCCTCACTCCAACCGAAAAACGGCCCCCGTCGACCGATCCGTGAGCCATTTCGCCGCACCACAGCACGCAAAACTTCCCTATAATGCGGCCTTAAACGGGCCTGCAATATTCCCTTACAGGGACGAAAAGCCAGTCTGAAGCCCCGCACATGCGATCAACGCTTGCTGCGCCCATCAGTGGCTCTCGGAACCCCGTACAAAATTCTGTTTGATGCCTGCGTATAGCTGCCGCAAAAAACGATTCCTTTAGATCCAACGCGGCCAGTAAGGCCGTGTGAAAAACCGACCATCCAATTTCACACGGGCACACTGGCCCTCACGCAGGAGACGACACGTCATGCTGAGCTGGGACGAATTCGACAAAGAAGACACGGAAGTAGCAGTCAAGAGCGCCAACGCTGGCCACGCCACCGAAGCCAACATGGACCGTCTCGACAGCGCCGGCGGTGCCGCCGCCCTGGAAGCCCGTGCCGTGACCGCCGCTGACTCCGCCGCCGTTGCCCGCGCCAAAGCCGCCCTGGACTCCCTCGACGTCGCCGAAGGCCTCGCCGAACTCGAAGGCGCCTCCGCCCGTGTCGCCGTTGACGAAAAGCGCATGATCAACTGCCGCGCCGACCTCAACCAACTCGTACCCTTCAAGTACGACTGGGCCTGGCAGAAGTACCTGGACGGCTGCGCAAACCACTGGATGCCGCAAGAAGTCAACATGACCGCCGACATCGCCCTCTGGAAAAACCCGGAAGGCCTGACCGACGACGAGCGCCGCATCGTGATGCGCAACCTCGGCTTCTTCTCCACCGCCGACTCCCTGGTTGCCAACAACCTGGTCCTGGCCGTGTACCGCCTGATCACCAACCCGGAATGCCGCCAGTACATCCTGCGCCAGGCCTTCGAAGAGGCGATCCACACCCACGCCTACCAGTACTGCATCGAATCGCTGGCCATGGATGAAGGCGAAATCTTCAACATGTACCACGAGATCCCGTCGGTCGCGAAAAAAGCCACCTGGGGCCTGAAATACACCCGCTCGATCTCCGATCCGAAGTTCGAAACCGGCACCGTCGAAACCGACAAAGAACTGCTGCGCAACCTGATCGCCTACTACTGCGTCCTGGAAGGCATCTTCTTCTACTGCGGCTTCACCCAGATCCTCTCCATGGGCCGCCGCAACAAAATGACCGGCGTCGCCGAGCAGTTCCAGTACATCCTGCGCGACGAATCCATGCACCTGAACTTCGGCATCGACGTGATCAACCAGATCAAAATCGAAAACCCGCATTTGTGGGATGCCGAGATGAAGGAAGAAGCTTCGCAGATGATTCTGCAAGGTACTCAGCTGGAGATCGAATACGCACGTGACACCATGCCTCGTGGGGTGTTGGGCATGAACGCGGCGATGATGGAGGACTACCTGAAGTTCATCGCTAACCGTCGCCTGTCGCAGATCGGTCTTAAAGAAGAGTATCCAGGGACGACTAACCCGTTCCCTTGGATGAGCGAGATTATGGACTTGAAGAAAGAGAAGAATTTCTTTGAGACTCGGGTTATTGAGTATCAGACTGGTGGGGCTTTGAGCTGGGATTGATTCCAGAGCTTGCCGTGATTTGACGACTTGAGTCGACGAATCGAATACCAAAAAGCCCCGATCTGATCGGGGCTTTTTTATGAAGTAGGAAAACTCTTACTCGCAATATCAGTAGTAGCTAAACCACCTACATGTATTCCAGCACCTTCTGTATTGAGGGCCACGCCATGCAGCTCTAAGCTCTACTGCAGGTGCCTAAGAAACGCCCAACGTAGAAAGCTAGCCAATTACACAGACGAGCAGTCACCCTTGGTGATTTATCGTACGGCTGTGTGAGGCTTTTGCTCGTTGGAGCTTCTTATGTCCACTCTACGTTGGGGTCAGGCCCGCCAAAGTCCAAACGTAGAGGTAATGGATATGCCTGAACACAACCGTCTCATCACTCTCCGAACCATGGAGATCGGTCATGTCTGATCTCTTTTCTGTAACAGTCTTCACCCGCCACAACCTCCCTCTCCACGCCCTCCTCCTCGAAAACCAACCATGGTTCTGCGCCCGCGATATCGGCCGCTTGATGGGTTTCCATCTGAGTGAACGCATGGTCAACAAACTAGACAAAGACCAGCACCGCACGTTGTGGATTGAGTATTACCGGCAACCGGAAAAGCAGTTGATGCTTAGTGAGTCCGGTGTGTACGCGCTGCTGGTCTATCACTACGCACCAGGAAATCGGTTGCTGCGAGAGTGGATCACTCATCAAGTGGTGCCGACCTTACGTGATGCGGAGCAGTCGGGTAATTCGGATCGACCGATGTTGAGTTTGTTGGATTGGCCGGAGATGTCGTTGAGCCTGCTGCATTGGCAGGATGAGCCGTGGATTCGATTGCGGGATATGCCTTGTTTACTGCTGGGCCAGCAGCAAACGTCTTGGTGGCGGAAGGTTTCGCAGTTTTTTCTGTTTTAACAGGCTGTCGCAAAAAGGGTGCAACCTTCTGCACCCTATATTGATTTGGCCCGCAGAACATCCAATCGACTAACCACTGGCCGTCTGTAACCACTGAGATTGCAGCGGTAATCCCTCAGGCCCACCCATCAAGATGCCCTGTTCCAAATCAAATGGCAGCACCCAGAGCTTAAGTTGTGGTGCGAACTCGAACACCTGTAATGGGGCATCAAACGCAGCTTGCCTTGGGTAGATCAACACCAACTCCCCATCACCCGATAGATATTTATGACCATAGGCGAACAACTGATAAAAATCTGATTGCTTCAATCCGTAGTTTTTATACTCTCCCGATGAACTCAGCCGCTTCCACTTTGTGTCGAGCACCCAGCTTTTCTGCTGATGGTGGATCATCAGGTCCGGCCGCAGCTGAAAGAAGTTTTCATCCCTATGCTTACACAGGTGTTCGCTGCGGGTTTGGGTGAACAGTCGCGCATCGTGCAGCAGATCCCTATTTAGGCTCGCAGCTACATAACGCTCAAATAGCTTTTCCATAGGGAATAACAAGCTCATGCCGTGCCAATCCCCAGCGACCGCCAAAGGCATCTGTTGTTTGATGATCAGCTCGCACCATGGTTTCACCGGTACGTAGTGCGCCATCAGTCGCTCGTTACTCCACAGTTTGAAGTCCTGATGCACGTTGCGGCTTGTAGGCACCTCTAACAATACGGTTCTTAACTCATGAGCCAGTCGCCAGTTACCAGCATCTTTTGTTGTTTTACAGACCTGATCTAACACGAATTTGATTAAGCGATTCTCTGGTCGGTCGGGCAAATAAATATCATGTCGTATCTGGAAATGGTGTTGTCGACCAGGGGGTTGGCGCATTTGCTTGACCACATCTAACTGACCACGAAGGAATCGCTGTTCCTCCTCCACTCGCTGGTAGTCAAAGCGTAGGCCTCGATTGATCAAGTGATCCAGAGCCAGTAAGAATCGGCCCATGACCCATTCGCTCAACGGCGCATCGAAACTCTGAAGATCCGCCGCACCGACTTCACGGGTGGGTAAATCTAAGGAAGCTTGGATCATGCGCCTCAGCAACGCTCTGCTCTGCTTGATGCAATCCTCTCGCTCGAAATGCTTGGGAAGAATTTCAAGGCGCGTACCACAGGGGGTTTCCAATACGCCGACGTAGTTGTCGAGCTTGAGCAAACAACGACTCTCAAGCTGAACCAGCGCAGCCCCAGCGCTGCTGAAAGAAGCATTTAATTTGCACAACCAATCGAAGGCGGAAACTGATACTTGAGCGATATCCAGCGTCGGCACAGCGACGTAATCTGTCGTCAGCCTCGCGTATTCGCGAACCGTGATGACGGGTTTCACGCCGTCACGCCTTTTTCAAGCTGATGAATCTGGATGTCACCTTTTTCAGTTTCAATAGCATCTTGCAGCTGTGGAAGCACTGTTTGGTGATCTATGACACCCCAATAAGACTCGATCCGGGAAAAGGCCTCTTCGTTGATCAGCCATCGATTATTTTGGTTGTTGAGCACCACTTGATCGCCAAACAGCGAATCGGGCTTGAATGGCGGCTGTTCGATAAAGCAATTTTCAGGGGCCTTGCGATGATCATTGAACACCCACTGAATCCGCTGCCAATCTTCGAAAAAATACTCTTGCAGCAGCGGGAGAACTTGCTCGCGAAAGATTTGCCTCAATCGTTCCAGCGTACGGTCGCTGTCTAGCGGCATAAAGTACGCGTGTCCTAGGCAATGATCTCGATCTAGCAGCATTTCGATTCGCTGATTCATCACTCTCAGAAGCTTGGCAATATTGAGCTCGCCCACGGTAATGTGTTCCAACAGCTCAGGCTTAGGCGGCATTTCGCGGAAAGTGAAGCGACGACGTAAAGCGATATCAAGACCGGCCAACGAACGATCAGCAGTGTTCATCGTGCCAATGAGATAGACATTGTTCGGTACACTGAAATGCTTTTTCGAATACGGCAGCGTCACTTTCAAAGCCTCGTCAGCCCCGGCACGCTTGGACGGTTCGATTAGCGTGATCAGTTCACCGAAGATCCGAGAAATATTGCCGCGATTTACTTCATCGATGATGAGTACATGAGCATTGCAAGGTTGAGTTTTTGGCTCAACCTCAGCGCCTTTGGATCGCCCATCCAATATACGCGCCACCAAATGCGGCAAAACATTGTTGTAGCCATTGATGAGATACGGCTCCAACATAGTCTCTGGCACCTTGTCAAAAACCTGCTTGTTGCGAATATCTGCGACAGTTAAACGTCCTGCGCGCACATATTCAGCAAGCGTGTTGAGCATGTTCATGCCAATCGGCAACTCTTTACCGTTGGGCTTAACCAAGTTGAGCAACTCTGTGGATGAACTTGTGACTACGTATCCCGAACCAAAGGTTTCGCCCTTAATAAAGAGAGCACCATGTCTCACTTCCGCTGCGGGCGCTTGTTGAGTCACTTGGGCAGTGGTACATATTTTTTTGAATACACCATCAACAACTTCATAGCGCAATTGCCCGTCGTCTCCGCTTTCCGCGCGTAGGCCTTCAACGAAATCTTCGTAGCTGAAGCTTTGATGAAACGTGACGAACTCGACATATCCGTCTGCGGCTAACTCATCGAAGCGCTTTTTCAGCGCAGCCCGATTTTCTTTGTTGGTCTGAAGAAACTCAGGGGCAAGGATTTCTAGCGCTGCCTCGATGGTGGCGAAAGTCTTCCCAGTACCGGGGGGGCCAAACAAAATCTGGTTGAGTGCAGGCGAGGTCATCGAGTCGCTTTCCTTGGCTACATGAGCAAAAAATGGGCATCGCGTGGTGGCGGCTCGATCAAAGTCGGTAGGAGTTATAGGAACCAAAACCCGACCATGGAAACAGGCTACAGCCGCAGGAGATTAATCCTACAACGGTAACCATATTGCTATCACGGGTAAAGCAGTACAGAGAGGCGAGGCTACGGAGATTAGAAGCCCTTGACCGCCGATCATCAAACAGTCGTTCTGCGGAGCGAAGTCCACTTAGGGACTCGGTGGCGGACTTTGTTTATGCGACATATTCACCTACGCCATCGCGAGCAAGCTCGCTCCCACAGGGGGTCTGCGGCTGGCTTGGGAACGTTGGTGTTATCTGGGCCGTAGAATTTTCCAGCAGCCCTTTTCCTTTCCCGCAACACCGCTAAAACCTCACCTCCCCAACCCACTAATCCGCCAAGGACAGACCGCCGCCCTCACCCCACTTGGCCCAACAATCTCCGGCGTCTGCCCCAACGACCTCGCACTCAACACACTCCCTACCCGCTCAATCAACTGATCAAACCCCAACGTCGCATCCTCCTGATGCAATTTACGCAGTTGTTCGACCAGGGCGTAGGTAAAGGCGCCATAGCTGTTGGACCCCACCTCATACTCATTGGCCTTTTCGTTCTCCCGCGCCGCGTAGAGCATCAGCGGCATATAGGGCCCATGGTGACCATAGAGTTTGCCTTGGCGCAGCAGTTGGGCTTTTTTCTCGGGGCGCAGGCCCGTGGCGGCGCCTTGGGTGGTGCGGGTGCGGGTGAGGCCGCGGGTTTTGTTGTCTTGTTCGCTGAAGTCGCGACGGTCGGTGTCGACGGCGTAGACACGGCGGTCCCAGTCGCCGGCGTAGGGGTCCCAGCGCAGCATACGGTGGCGGATGTCGCTGGGTGGGGTGATGCCGCGCACGCGGCCGTTGCCGCGGGTCATGCCGCCGGCGTAGCAGCAGTCGAACATGACGGTGAGTTTGGCGCCGTGGCCGTCCGGGTCGAATGGCAGGTGGCTGTAGAACTGGCGGAACAGTTTGTCGGTGAAGTGGGTGCTTTCGTCGTCCCAGTCGAAGTCGTGGAGCACCAGGGTTTCGTCCATGCAGTCGGCTTCGCCGCTGCTGCTGTAGACCGACAGTTGGGTGCCGTGGCCGGAGTAGAACAACACGCGCTCGTCGCCGGCGCGGGCGCCTTCCACCAGCCATTCGAGGCGCTCGACGAAGTTGGCCCGGGTCGCTCGGGCGTCGTGCAGCAAACGGATGTCGCCGGCGTCGTAACCGCTTTCCTGGAGCATGCGGCTGATCAGGTAGGTGTCGTTGATGCAGCCGTCGAGGCGTGCGCTCGGGTCGAGGTAATCGTTGATGCCGACCACCAGCGCGCGGCGTTTGCGCTGGCCGCTGCGGGACAGGAACGCCGGCACTTCAAGTGCCCGTGCGGCCACCACATCGCGGGCCAGTTGCGGCCAGAGGCCAGTCTGGCTAGTGGGTGACGACAAGTAGGCCTGGGCGGCGTGATTGAGGTCGAGCAGGTCATCGCGCAATGGCAAGGTGAATTCGGTTTGCAGGTCGACCCGCGCGGAATCCGGTGAGGTGATTGGCCGGGTCAGCAAGCCGTCGTTGGGGTTATGGAGGTGGAACCAGCGGCGGATGCCACGGCCGTTTTCGCTCAGGCGCGGGACTCGCCCACCCCATACTTCGCGCATCACCAGCGGCAATGCGATCGGTGAGCCGAAGCTGACGAACACTCGGCCATCGATGCGCTTGAGCGCCGCCCCCTTTTTCGCCACCGAACGGCGCAGGGCGTCGTAGCCGATCAGGCTGCCCAGGCCTTGGGCGAAGATGATCTGTGGATTGAATGCCTCGATCTTCGCCAACAGAAGTTGAGTCAACTCCGTACGCAAATCGGCGTCTTCGATCCATTGCACGAGGGCGCCAACCGTGGTGCGCAACATCTGGTTGACCGGCAGGCCCCAACTGCCGAAATTCTCATCGGCCTTGCCCCTGGCGTCGGCCCTCAGCATCGCCAGGCCTCGGGTGATCTGGGCGAAGTCCGGTCCTTCCTTGAGTTGCTCATCGAAGGAAAGAAAGTCGATGTCCTGGTCATCGATGAGGCGCCCGCTCTGTGCCAGTTGAGTACGGATCAATGTGCGCCATTGCTCCTGCCAGTTCGCATCGATACCGCCCTGCCCGCCTGCTGCCCGGCTGAACCCGACACCGGGCAGGCACAGGACGCGCAGCCGTGTTGGCGCGACCTCCGATCCCGGCTCGACCAAGGCTTTGCTGGCCGGCGTCGCAACCGGAGGAACCGTTTGCCCTTGGGCGGTGACCATCAAATCCTGCAGGCGCCGCAGTTTCGCCTCCAGACTGTCCGCACTGGGTGCGGCAGGCGTGAGTGCCGCCTGACCCGGATCAGCCAAGGCTCGGCTGCGATTGCCGAGAAAACCGCTGACCCATTGCGCGCTGCTCTTCCAGATCTGCTCTGGATCAAGGCCGTCTAGGTAACCGGTGGCGCTGTCCACCACCTGTCGGCTTTGAGTCGCCAGTTCGGACTCGATCAATGGCAACCCGGCGCGACTCGGCACTACGGTGGCCGCCAATTTTGGCGCAGCCGTTACGCCCGGTGCGGCACGCCAGATGGGTGCATTGCCGAAGTGCTGCGCGGCGACCACCCGTGGGCCGAGGGCACTGCGCGGCAATTTGAAGTGATCGCAAAGAAACGCCAGCAAACTGGTGTGATCGTAGTGCTGCGCCTGGACGTCACTCGTCCAGGGGATCAAACCCGGCTTGAGCCACGGCGAAACCAGGATCGCCGGTACACGCACGCCGAGGCGGGTGAAGGGGTTCTTCCAGGGGACATCGACCGTTGAACCGGTCGCCACGCAAGTCGGTGGCACCACGTGGTCATGAAAACCACCATGTTCGTCGTACAGCAGCACGAACAGGGTTTTATTCCAGACAGCGGTATTGGCCGACAAGGCGTTGAACACCTCACCGACAAACTGATCGCCAAAGCGCAGGTCCTCAGGTGGATGATGGGACACGTTTGGCCCGAGCTTACCGTTGAGCAGGCCATAGCTCGGCTCGATCCAGGACAGTTCGGGGAGTTTGTTGCCGGCGACGTCCGACTTGAAGTCGTCGATGCTCAGGTGCTGCAACCCCCCCTTGACCAGCGCCGCCAGCGGCACGGCGCCGTCGGAGTAAATGCGTGCGTCGTGGCCGCTGTTGCGCAGCAGCGAAAAAATGCTCTCGCCGCCAAACTGTGCGATCAGGCTTTTGATGCCGGCCAGTACCGTGCCGGTGGAGGGCATCAGCAGATGACCATTGCAACTGCCGAGCATGGAAAAAAAACGGTTCGGCCAGGTTGGGCCCGGGACCGAGGAAAACCAGCGGTCGCACACGGTGAAATTGCGCGCCAGCCCGTGGATGGCCGGCAGCGTATCCTTCGCGGGCGTAGCGCCGAACGGGATGTAGTTCATTGCCCGCTGGGCCATGGATTGCGACCAGGTTTTGTACACTTTCAGGTCGGTGCGGGCCTTGTCGTAGGCGTCCTGGGCAAAACCCTTGAGCGTGGGGTTGGCCGGGCTGGTCTTAAAGGAGACGCCCAGTTGTTTCTCTACATTGACGAACTCGTGGCCAAGGTCGAAACCCTCGCTGTTGCCCGGCGGCAGCGCCGGAGGCAGAGGGGGCGGCGGCGCCCACAGGCTGTAGTTCTCCGGAAACTCCGAGGCCTGGGTGATCACCGTCGAATTGCCATTGGCCAGCTTCAGCGGGTTGGTGCTGGGCGCCTTGCGGTTGATACCGTCACACGCGGGATTGATGCTTGTGTAATCCCCCAGCAAATGGTCGAACGAACGGTTTTCCATCATCAATACGACAACGTGCTCAATCCCGGCGGGCCAGTTGTTCGGCATGGTGCGCTCCTTGCTGTGAAGTCTCGATTTCGAACTCTCGGGTTTCACGGCAATCAAGGCTTGGACGGCTGGACAGTCCGCTTGGCCCGGCACTTGCCCATGAGGCATGCGGCGATTCGATCTGCCAGACAACGCTAGTCAGGCGATGAGGGCTTGTCCAATAACGGGCGAGGGTTGAGGCGAGGAACGTGAATCAACAAGTGATCTATCACAGGCCAAACTTTCGTCTTCAACCGACCAGGCTCGCGCAAGCGAGCGGTATCGACATGAGGGAGCAGATCAACATAAGGCGTGCGTGATTAACGATCACAACCTTATCGCCCTGACATGCGCGTTCCGCGAGTTGGGAGTCTTGGGAGTTGGCTTCGCGCATATTTACTTGTTCCTGCTCAGTTATATGGCACCTCCACAGAGATAGCCAATGTAGCTGAAACCTAAGATTTCAAAAGGTAAGGCGCTAATTCAATCGACGTAAAAATAACTTTGAATCCCCATACTGCAGCTCAAAAATGTCCGGATCGGACGAGTAACGCCGTCGCACTTTACTCGAATCGCCATGGTCTGCTGCCCGCACAAAAACAAATGCACCGAACAAATCGGAGCGCTTTTTTTCATCACCATCAGAACGCTTTCGCACAGCCTGAAACGCTGAACTCTTTTGTGCTCATAGTAAAATCAGAAACTTCCTACAAACAAGAAAGTTGACTCCCCTCACCAAAATTAATACCTTCTTTCGCACTCCTTTGGGAAAGCGCCGCCGCCAACCATTTCGCATCAACATTAACTCACAACAAAAACAAAAAATGCAATTCGAGTGATGCGCAAAATACTAAGCGACTTAATTCAATTCGACCGCCCGACACATTCACTAATCTATTTTAAATCCAAGCAAAACTCAGCCACTTATTTTTCATGCCTACCCACAAACTTGAGGGACCGACTTCTTTTGTTAAAAATCAACAATACAATCAAGAGAAATACCAAAACAATGTGCCTAGGGGCATGAACTGGAGCAGTGGAGCATACCGTCTTATGCAAACTTCGGGAAATTTTCAAATTAAGAAAAATTTACACAATGACATCAACCATCAATTTCATGGGTCGACATCATGGTAACTTTAGTCAAAAAAATAATTCTTACCAACCAAGAAAAACAACAGATTCGTGGCCTACTCAATGAGATCATCCAAGTCCCTGCGATGACGAGCCAGTACAACTTCATCGAAAAGGCAGCCTTGTACGCTCAGGAACTTCCGCGAAGAATCCGCCAGGAATTCTATAGTTTCAAGCGCAACGAGGAACTTGCGGCACTCTTGATTTCCGGCAATCCTGTGCTTCTTGATGGCGCAGGTCCAAGTCCCTCAAAATATATTGAGCTAGATAATGACTACCGCTTAAATGACGCCAAAATTTTGCATGGATTATATGGATCACTGCTTGGCGAGGGAGTCGGGTTTACTTCGCAACGCTGTGGCAGCATTTATAACAATATTATTCCACTTAAAGAACTTAGCAACATTTCAAACTCGAGTAGCGGATCTGCCCTCGACTTTGGATTTCACGTGGAAGATGCTTTTCACCCCGCACGTGCCGAATACTTGGGACTCGTCTGCATGCGTAATAATTAACGTGCTGCGACCACTATTTCGTGCATTGACGGCATAAAACTTAGTGCAGAGGAGAAGCAAATACTATTTGAACCGAGGTTTAAAATCTCTCACAATCCGATCCATAGCACTACTGACATAGTAGAAGAAATCTCCCAGCCCATCTTATTCGGTCACAGCAACGCGCCATATATCAAGATTAATGCTGCCGCATTAAATATTGATGAGTATGATGGCATAGAGCGTCAAGCTTTAGAAAAACTTCTACGTCACTTTGCAGAGAACCGCAATGCGGTCATGCTCGAAGCTACGGATTGCTTTTTCATAGATAATTACCGTTGCGTCCACGCACGAGACTCATTCAAGGCAAACTACGGCGACGGTGCTCGATGGCTCGCAAGAGTAGTTTTCGCTTCGAGCCTGAGAAAATCGCGCGAAATGCGAAGTTCGGTAGAAACTCGCGCCATCAATGCGTAAGGGGAATGTCGATGGACGCCCACAACTCAACATTAGCAACCACCCCGAAATTCTGGCTAGGCGACGAGACGGCGTTTGATGGTGCGCAGCTTATCAACTCTAATCGCCCGATTGTCGTGTTCGATTCAGGTGTGGGTGGTTTAACAGTAGCACGGCAACTGGAAAAGTTACTTCCCGACGCAAACATTCTATATGTAGCGGATAACGATTGGTTCCCTTACGGTAACAAGACTGGATCTGCGGTAGCTCAACGGGTCCAACAGTTGTTCGATGAGCTTCGTACGCAGGTAAGCCCCTCAGCGATAGTCGTAGCGTGCAATACAGCTTCAATAGCGATAATAGAGAACGGCCTCGACCAGTTTAGGCACAATTGCTTTTTGGTCACGCCACCGATAGATGAAGCGCTTGAAACCTCCGAGAACAAAAATATTGTTTTGCTTGCTACTCCCAGCACGCTTGAAAGCAGACACATCATTCAGAAGATAACCAAAGCTAAAATGCACGCAAGAATATGGCCAATCGCGACCCAAGCGCTAGTAACACTATCTGAGACTAAATTAGCAGGAGAGAACACAAGTTTCGATGACTTTGCTGAACTGATCGATAATCACCTTACAAAAGAGCAGCGATTATCAGTCGACACAGTTATTCTAGGCTGCACTCACTTCCCTCACTTGATCGATGACTTACGCAAGATCTTTCCAACTGCTGGAAACTGGATTGATCCCGCCAAAAAGCTTGCTTCGCAGGTAGCATCTTTAACGACAAAAAAATCAGAACCCATTAATTCCCCATTTAAAATCACCACATTCACAAGCAAGCACGGACTGACCAAATACCACAAGGTATTTTCGAATAATGGATTCGGTATAAGGCCACCCATCAATAGAGATACAATTCTACAACAAAATTAGCCATCTTAGCATTTAGTTACATTGCACCGCACTGTTCTCTACGTAACTAGGCCCAGTACACTTTACTTTTTACGCAGTATAGCCCTACCCAGTCTTTTCAAGAATGGAGATCAAGTATATGAATTTTTTTACCAAGGAGTATCGGTGGGTAATTTTAACTGTAGCCACTTTAGCTCAAGCGTGCGCCTGCTTCTTTGTACAAGGATTTGGAGCCATTGCAATACATGTAAAAACTGAAATGGCCCTGAGCAACTGGCAGATAGGAATACTAGTATCAGCAGCACAATTCATCCCTCTTATTGGACTTTTGGTCGCTGGCGAGTTGCTGGACAAGTACAGCGAACGGTTTGTTGTAGGAATGGGAACAGTGATCGTCGGAGTCGCATTGTGCGGAGCAGCGCTGGTTACTTCTTATATAGAGTTACTTATACTTCTTACAATATTGGGCCTTGGGTACAGCACCGCTCAGCCTGGAGGAAGCAAATCAGTATCCAATTGGTTTGCAGGTAATCAGTTAGGATTCGCAATGGGAATCCGACAAGCTGGATTACCACTTGGCGGCGCAATGGCAGCACTACTGCTTCCATTTATTGCTACCCGCTACTCGGTTCAAGCAGCCTTCCTAACCGGAGGTATGGTCGCCTTGTTTGGCGCTACTTTATTTATGCTGCTATATAAGTCTCCTGAGCGACAACACTGCCCCCCCAAAAAACAAGTCGACTTAAGGTCCGCGATTGCATCACGTTTTTTGATGGCAAAGGACCCATCCATGAGAAACATTATGCTGTCGGGTGCCAGCCTTACCGCTTCGCAGTACGCCATCTCAGTCTTTCTAGTCTTGTACCTTCATACTTCGCTTGGACTTGATAGCTTCGTTGCGACAACGATGTTATTTGTAGTGCTTGGGGCAGGCATAACTGGAAGAATTATACTTGCAGCTTGGAGCGACCGCTGCAAGACTGGTAGATACTACCCTGTGTTGATTTGTTTGGGTGCAGTTACTGTATTTTTAACACTACTGCCACTTTTGGAGACCAAAAATCTGGCGATCGTCAGTGTATTTATGGCTCTGACTGGATTTTTCGCATACGGGTGGTATGGCCCTTGGGTGGCTTATGTAGCCGAGACCGCTCCTGCTGATCGCAAGGGCTTCGCGCTTGGAATGGCTATGACCGCTAATCAGATTTCCGTCGTATTGGTGCCACCAATTATTGGTCTGTCGAAAGACAGCCTCGGAACCTTTGCTTATGGCTGGGGGGTATTGGCAATAATCTCTGCCATTGTGTTGTTTATTACCAGCAAGAGAAAAAAGGAAATAGTAATGGCCTCTGGATAGTTTTGTTTAACACTCGCATGCCGCTGAAGATCGATGCACGGCGCATTACAACAGGTTCGAGTATCTATAGGACAATAAGGAGCTAATTTTCTGGGGCAAGATCGAGGGGCACGCGCCGAGCTTTCGTATCAATTCCGAACAGAAGGTCTGGTTCAAGCAAGCAGATCAAGTGAAGAAGAAGCTTTTAACGGTCAGCGGAGTGTGTCTGATCCGTTTGAAAAGTCGAGCAAGCCGTTTCTTGAGGTTCATCTCGTTAAACATTTGGCATAGGAAGGTTCAGACCGTCCAAGCAACGCTATAGCGCTATGCCAGAACTGTCATCAACGTTGTCACAATTCAAGTGATCGGGATGAGTTCACTGCTTCGCTTTACAAAAGAGTTGAACGGTTGATTCCCGAATAGTCGGGCATGCTGGATTCTGTGGCGAGGGAGCTTGTCGGATCGCCGCACCGTCCCGTTCGGCTGCGGAGCAGTCGCCCAGCGAGTTACGTGCTCTGCCTGATTAACCGCGTTTGCTGAGTTTGGGGCCGCTTCGCAGCCCAGCGGGAGCAAGCTCCCTCGCCACAATAAGGTGTTTGTCTGCCAAATCCGTGCAAGGGCTGCCAACCAGGCTCAATGCCCCACCTTCCCTCCTTCATCCCCCTCCACATATTCCACCCGATAATTCGCCACATAACTATCCACAGCCGTCCCGATCGTAGGAAAAAACGCCGTCTCCCCCAACCGTGCAAACAACCCGAACCGCTTCAGCTTGTCCTTCACCGGATCCTTCATCTCCGCAATGCACAACTCGATACCCGCCGCATGCAACGTGTCGCCCAGTTCGGCCAGCATGTCGGCGGAGGTCACGTCGACGCTGGTAACCGGTTCTGCGGCGACCACCAGCCAGCGCACGGGTGTGGGCGATGCAGCCACGGCGTCCAGCACTCGATCACTGAACAGTTCGGCGTTGGCGAAAAACAAGGGCGCATCCCAGCGAAACAGGACCAGGCCGGGGATCAGGCGCGCTTCGGGGTAGCGTTTGATGTCGTGGTAGCCCTTGACCCCGTCGGCGCGGCCCAATACCGCGGAGTACGGGCGCCAGCCGTCCCAGAGGAATTCAATGACGGCAATCACGATGGCCAGGCCGATGCCCTCGATCGCGCCGAACACGGCCACGCCGACGGTACAGACAATCGATAGCCAGCATTCCCAACGCTGGATACGGTAGATCCGGCGCAGGTCGGTGATCTCGATCAGGCCAATGGCCGAGGCGATCACGACAGCCGCCAGGGCGCTGGACGGTAGATGTTGCAGCAGGTCCGGTGCCACCACCAGCAGCAAGGCAACCGCCAGTGCGCCGACAACGCCGGTCAGTTGGGTTTTGGCGCCGGCCGCCTCCGCCACGGGGGTTCGTGACGAGCTGCTACTGATCGGGAAGCCCTGGAAAAAACCGGCTGCGAGGTTGGCGATGCCCAGGCCTACCATTTCCTGGTTCGGGTTGACGTAGGTGCGGGTCCGCGCCGCATAGACGCGGGAGAGCACGCTGGTGTCGGCGAACGAGACGAGTGCGACGGCGCAACCGCCGATCAGCACCGGGACGATGTCGGCGCGGGTGATCCAGGGGATGGCGAAACCGGGCAAGCCTTGGGGGAGCGAGCCGAGGACCGACACACCGGCGCGTGTCGCAAGGTCGAGCACACCCACGGCGACTGTCGCGCCTACCACGGCGATCAGAATGCCCGGCAATCGCGGCCATCGTTTGAGCAGCAGGATCGCCGCCAGGGTGAGCCCGCCCACCGTGAAGGTGGTCCAGTTGATCTTTCCCTCCATCACCCCTGAGGCGATGGCCGCGATGTTTCTCAATGGGCCGTCGGATTCAATCGAAAAACCGAACAGCTTGGGCAACTGGCTGATCAAGACGGTCAGTGCGATGCCGTTCATGTAGCCGTAGCGGATTGGTTTGGACAGCAGCTCGGTGATGAATCCCAGCCGCGCGATACCGGCCAGGATACACACCGCTCCCGAGATGATCGCCATCATCCCCGCCAGGGCGACGGCACGCTGCGGGTCGCCGCCGGAGAGTGGAATGATCACGGCAAGGATGACGGCCACCAGGGAGGAATCCGGCCCCATCACCAGAATGCGGCTGGGGCCGAACAAGGCATAGAACAGCAGCGGAACGATGGTCGCGTAGAGGCCATAGATGCCCGGCACGCCCGAAGCCACCGCATAGGCGATACCGACGGGCACCAGCATCGTGGTCAGCACCAGGCCGGCGACGATGTCGTAACGCAACCATTCCGGTTGGTATTCCCGCAGTATGCCCAGCCCCGGTAGCCAGCGGCGCCAACCGGTCTGTTCATCGCGGCGAGCTATGCGGCCCGGTTCCGGGAGAGGGGGCGAAGCATCTGAATGGCTCATGAACCGCCCTCGTTGATGGACTGTGCAAACTCCGGGATATCGAAGTGATCTCAGTGTAGCTATTGCTTCGAATGCGCCATCACTGGAAGCTGTTCATCTAAAGGACTTGGAACCCGACATGAAATTCGACCTCGCCTACTGCCTCAGCCTCAACGACAAGTTGTCGATCTACGACGTGCGGGATCTGAATTTCGACGAGACGATGGATTTCGACTCCGCCAGGGAACACTTCCAGTGCCCCAACGATGCCTGTCGCCTGGCGTTCGATACGGCCAATGAGCTGGGCACGTTCAACGCCAAGAACGTGAATTACGTGCGCACGCCGCACTTCAAGAACCTGCCGAGTACGCGGCATGTCGAGGGCTGCCCTTATGTCAGCCTGAAGACGCCGACGTCGGGTGTGGATGAGACGGAAACGGATGACAGTCGCGAGGAAAATTTCCCGTCGGAATTGTTACTGACTCGGCGCGAATATGTGCGTAGGCCGTCCAGCCCGGTGGTGATTGCCGATGTGGTTCGGGATGAACTATTGGCGCCCAAGGCGGCTAGTCATGTCGAGCAACCGAGCAAGGAGTCGACCCCGGACAAGACCAGCGTCTTCGCCCATCCGGTGGAGTGTTTCGTGTCGAACTTCGACGACAAGGATTTGCTCAAGCGCGTGCCGCTGAAGATTGGCGAACACACCGCGCCTTACGGGTCGTTTTTCAAGAAGATCGAATACCTGCAAGACAACAAGGGGCTGATTTACTGGGGCAAGGTCAAGGAGATCAAGGACTACACCCAGAGCTTTCGCATCGACTTCGAGAAGAAGGTCTGGTTCGAGAAAAAGCCCTACTCGGTCAATGTCTACCTGAGCAAGAAACTGATCGACAGCTACCGCAAGCGCAAGGCGTTCCTGGAGGAGATCAAGCACGCCATCGAGAGCGGGCGGGCGTTGTACTGCTTCTTTTATGGCGTAACGCCCGAGCTGAAGCAGGTGCCGAGCAAGAAAAAACCCGAGCAAACGTTCGGGGTGTTCAGCGCCAACATTGAAAACCTGGATCACTTTATTGTGCGCGAAGCGCCAGGGTTGGCGGGTAAATAAGCGCAGTGCCGTTCGTCTGTCTGAAAAGAAAAATTAAAAAATGCGTTTGATCCGGGCTCAAAACAACTGTACAAAAACACAGTATATTTTGACCAACACTCTCGAGCCCGGAGAACACCATGGCCTCTCAAGCGATGAAAATCACCCTGGAACGTATCGCCCTCTTCCAATTCACCCCGGCCCACTGCGCCCAGGCCCGAGCGATGCTGGGCTGGAGCGTGGAGGAGCTATCGCGGGAATCCCGGGTCTCGGTGGATGCCATTCAACGCTTCGAGGCGCGACAGGAGGTGCGGGATGTCACGCGCCTGGCGCTGGCCTATCGGCTTGAAGCCGAAGGGTTGGTGTTCTTCCCGGGGTTTGCGCCGGGTCGAGGGATGAATGTGAGAGGGTCGACGCCGAATCCGGTTGGGCGGGCGGATTTTGCGATGGTGGAGTGAGGGTTAACAGATGAACGAAATCGACGATGGCGATAACTGCGTTTTTCAGGCACTGGGCATTCCCGATGCTGGTGATGTGCGGGCCAAATCTGATTGCGTTATGAAAATTGGCCTTCTGCTGGAAAGCGTCCGGCTGAGTAAGACGGATGCTGCGCAGAAGCTCGGATTATCTGTCGAAGAACTAAACGAAATATTTCGAGGGAAGTTTCGCGACCTGAGCGTGGCAAAGATCTCGGGGTTCCTTGAGCAGTTAAAGAACTCGCGTGGCTAACTGATTTAGTTGAACTCCCAAGCCGGTCCGCAGACCGGCCGGGGTCACAACTTCACGCGTTCTGCACCACTCGCTCACTCTCCCCTTCCACCGCCATCCACCACGCCCCACCACGCTGCGGATGCATCAAGTTGAACGCCTCGCCCATCTGCGGTGTGGTGATCGATACGTTGCGCTCCCAGGCCAGGGCCAGGATGCGGTCGAAGGGTTCGTACCAGGCGTGCATCGACAGGTCGAAGGTGCCGTTGTGGATCGGCAGTAGCCAGCGGCCCTTGAGGTCGAGGTGGGCTTGCAGGGTTTGTTCGGGTTGCATGTGCACGTGCGGCCAGTCGACGTTGTAGGCACCGGTTTCCATCAGGGTCAGGTCGAATGGGCCGTACTGTTCGCCGATGCGTTTGAAGCCGTCGAAGTAGCCGCTGTCGCCGCTGAAGAAAAGGCGTGTGTCGCCGTCGATCATCACCCACGAGGCCCACAGGGTGCTGTTGCTGTCGAACAGGCCACGGCCGGAAAAGTGCTGCGACGGGGTGGCGATGAACTGGATGCCATCGACTTCCGTGCCTTGCCACCAATCCAGTTGGCGGACTTTGCTGGCGTCGATGCCCCACTTGATCAGGGTGTCGCCTACGCCCAATGGGGTAAGGAAGTGTTTGGTCTTGTCCGCGAGCTTGAGCACCGCCCGATAATCCAGGTGGTCATAGTGGTCGTGGGACAGGATCACCGCTTCGATCGGTGGCAATTGTTCCAGGCTGATCGGTGGCTGATGAAAACGCTTGGGGCCGGCCCATTGCACGGGGGAGGCGCGCTCGGCGAAGACCGGATCGGTGATCCAGAATTTGTCGCGCAGCTTGAGCAGCACCGTGGAGTGGCCCAGACGATAGACGCTGTGGTTGGGCGCTGCGATCAGCGCGGCTTGAGTCAGGGCTTGCACCGGCACGGGTGCGCTTGGGCGGGTGTTCTGCGGTTTGTGGAACAGCGCGGTCCACAGGATGCCCATGGTTTTGCCAAAGCTTAAACGTTGAACCGGCGTGAAGTTTTGATACTGCCCTTGGGCCTGTCGGGACGCTTCAGGTGTGGAGGCGTTGTCCGCCGGGGAGTTTGAATTGGCCATGACTGAATGACTCCAGAAAAACCGCGCATCGCGCGACTTTCCGTTTTGGGACGATAAATGGCCAAGGCACGCACGCATCAGCCGGACGTTCTATTTTTGCTGGGCAGGGTTAACAAAACATTACACTGCACAGTGTAGTTTCTAGGTTGCATCAAAGTCGATGACAAGTAAACTACTGAGTGTAATTCCCACCTTCTCCCCTGCCGAAGCGTACTTATGACAGCTCCACAGCGCCTCACCGACCGAAAACGCCAAGCGATCATTCAAGCCGCGATCAACGAATTCCGTGAAAACGGTTTCGAGATCACCAGCATGGACAAGATTGCTGCCACTGCCGGTGTGTCGAAGCGCACGGTGTACAACCACTTTCCCAGCAAGGAAGAGTTGTTCGCCGAGATCCTCAATCAGTTATGGATCCGGGTGACGGCAGAACAGGAAGCGACCTACAGCCCCGACCTGCCGTTGCGCGAGCAATTGCGCGGATTGCTGATGGCCAAGCTGCAAATGTTGGGCGATGACAATTTTCTCGACCTGGCGCGGGTGGCGATAGCGGCGACGATTCATTCCCCGGAGCGGGCGCAGGATATGGTGGCGCGAATGGGCGAACGCGAAGAAGGGTTGACGGTATGGATCCGTGCCGCTCAGGCCGATGGTCGCTTGAAAGCCGTAGCTCCCGAATTCGCCGCTCAACAGATCCATGGCCTGCTCAAGTCTTTTGCATTCTGGCCGCAGATTTCCATGGGGCAACCCAGCTTGTCAGCCAAGGAGCAACACACGGTGGCGGATTCCGCGCTGGACATGTTTCTGGCCTGCTATCAGTTGCAATAAATGACAAGGTCGAAGGTGGTGTTAGAAGGATTGATGACTCGGATTTGAACGGCACGATGTGTTTCAGAATGAAACCGGCGCTGAGGCTATAGTGAGCTTCAGTCCCAGCGCCAGACAGAGAGCATCATGACCACCAGCCACGAAACCGCCGCCCACGTCGATCACCTGCGTTTCCATCGCCCTCATGCCCACCTCGCACCGACCTTTGGCAATGACAAGTTTGCCTTGCGCGCCGAAGCCTTTGCACGATTCTTCGGTACACCGACCTTTCTCGGCGCACAAACGCTGATCGTGGTGATCTGGGTGTGCCTCAACCTCTCCGGTTTCACCCACTTCGATGCGTACCCGTTCATCCTGCTCAACCTGGCTTTCAGCCTGCAATCGGCCTATGCCGCGCCATTGATTCTGTTGGCCCAGACGCGTCAGGCCGCGCGAGACAAAGCCCAGTCCGATGCCGATGCGCAGCACCGCGAAGCGCTGGCGACCGCCAACAGTGAGCGGCAGGCGGAAGCTGCGAAAAACACCGCGCAACTGCTGGAGCTGCTCGAGCAGAACACTCGTCTCACAGAGATGACCAAGACCCTCACCGAGCGCATCGAAAACCTGACAACGGAAATGCACCAGCAGTTCGTGCGCAAGGATAAGCCGAAGGCTTGAACGGTTTCACGGCAGTTTCAGCGCCCGCCCCAACTCATCGAACAAGGTAACCACCGAGCGCAAGGCGCGGCAGTCGGGACGGGTCAGCAGCCATAGCGCAGTGTCGTATCCGTGCAGCGGTTCGCTCAGCGGCTGTAAACCGTCGCCGATCAAGAAGTCCGGTAACGCCGCTACACCCAGCCCCGCCCTGACCAACTCGGTCACCGACAGCATGCTGTTGCAGCGATAGCCCGGCGTTACGCCCGGCAAGGCCTGGCGACGCCAGGTAACGGTCGGGTGATCAGGCAGGAAGTCATCCGGGGCGATCCAGGTCAATGAGGCCAGGTCAGTGCTATTGACCGTTTGCAGGTATCGCTCACTGGCACACACTCGGTAGGAAATATCCGCCAGCCGCCGTCCCACCAGATGCTCCGGTGGCGTGCGGGTCAGGCGCAGGGCGATATCGGCATCCCGACGGCTGAGGTTGGCAAAATCATTGGACGTGCTGAGCTCGAGTGTCAGCGCCGGATAGTTCGGCATGAACTGCGCCAGCGCCGGCAACAGCAAACCTTGCAGGACCGAATCGGTACAGGTCAGGCGCACGATGCCGCTGATCACTTCACCGCCCTGCTCCACACCGATGCGCGCCGCCTCCAGTGCCTGCTCAGCGCGCTCGGCCTGTTCCGCCAGGGACTGCGCCAGGGTGGTGGGCAGGTAACCGGCGCGGCTTTTTTCGAACAGTTGCTGGCCCAGCGCAGCCTCCAGCCGGCGCACCGCTCGAAACACCGTCGAGACATCCACCTTGAGCAGTTGCGCGGCCCGGGCCAGAGAGCCGCCGCGCACCAGGGCGAGGATCAGCGCCAGGTCCGGGTAGTCCAGTCGATAGTGCGTCGCTGCATTGATCACTTGGATAAACGCCAATATTGAGTGCGTGAACGCCAATCTATAGTGGGCACCGGCAATCAACAAGTGCAGAGGCCCCACATGGAAACCCGCCCGATTCGCATCGCCCTGATCGGCGACTACGACCCGCAAGTCACCGCCCACCAGGCCATTCCTGTAGCTCTGGAAAAGGCCGCTGAACACAGCGGCCTGAACGTGCAATGGCATTGGCTGGCCACCGATGAGATCCACGCCGAGACACCGCTGCACAGATTCGACGGTTTCTGGTGTGTACCGGCCAGCCCTTACCGCAGCACGGACGGCGCATTAAAAGCGATCCGCTTTGCCCGCGAACAACGGCGACCTTTCCTCGGCACCTGCGGTGGTTTTCAACACGCGGTGCTGGAATATGCACGCAATGTACTGGGCTGGTCGGATGCCGAACACGGCGAGACAAATCCCGATGCCGCGCGAGCGCTGCTGACACCGCTGGCGTGCTCACTGGTGGAGGCCGTCGATACCATTCATTTACAGGAAGGCTCGTTGATTGCCCAAGCGTACGAAAACGCCGAGATTCGTGAAGGCTATCGCTGTCGTTATGGGATGAATCCGCAGTTCGAAGAGGAGTTGCTCAAGCGCGAACTTCACGCCGTCGGCCACGATTCTGAACACGGACTGCGGGCGGTCGAACTCGGTGATCATCCATTCTTTGTCGCGACCTTGTTCCAGCCCGAGCGGGCAGCGCTCAAGGGCGTCTTGCCGCCGTTAGTTGGCGCCTTTGTCGAAGCCTGTGCGGGGCGCTCGTCATGATCGCCGATACGCCAGCTGCGCCTTATTACGCGGTGATCTTCACCTCACTGCGTACCGAGGGTGACCAGGGTTACGCCGATGCGGCTGCACGGATGCTGGAACTGGTCCGTGAACAGCCGGGGTTTCTTGGAGTGGAGTCGGCGCGGGGCGAGGATGGGCTTGGGATTACGGTGTCGTACTGGGTCAGTGAAGCGGCGATTCTGGCGTGGAAGCATCATCCTGAGCATACGGCCATTCGCGAGCGTGGGCGCTCGACCTGGTATGCGCGGTGTCATACGCGGGTGTGCCGGGTTGAGCGGGCTTACGGATTCAATCAGTAACTGATTTAGAGTTCTTCAGGCCGCCATCGCGAGCAAGCTCGCTCCCACATTTTGATCCCGGTCGGTCACAACATTTGTGCGCGACAAAGATCTACTGTGGGAGCGAGCTTGCTCGCGATGGGACCAGTACAGTCACCGCAAAAACTCACCCCCGAACCAAACTGCGAACCGCCGAAATCTCCGGCACTTCCCGCCGGTTCATGTACACCCGCAACGGCTCGGTGATGTTGATCCGGTCATCGATGTTCTGGTCCAGCAACAACTGGATCAATTCGCGTTTGAGCGTCATGGTTTGCTCAGGCCCCGCGGCCCAGACGAATTCGCTGGTCGGGATGATGCCGTCGTCCGCCACGTCCATGCCAAACGAGTCTTCGCTGAAGCGCACGATGTAGTGCCCGGTCTTGCGGTTGAGGCCGACAAAGCCTTTGAGTTGGTCGGCAGCCTGGCAGATGAGCTGGGAAGTGATGCGCATGGTAAACCCCGCAATGGTGATCATTGGATTGCACGCAGGGCCTGCGTTTCCCTCTGTCGGGGAAATTGCAGGGCCCCAGCGTACTGCAAACGGGCGCACAAAAGCGCTGACGAAAATCAGCTTTAGACAGGTTTATGTCGGCCTGGCGATAGCGCCTGCAAAGATGAATTGTTAAAAGGGACCGCTCACTTATTGCGAAAGGATCTCGACCATGCCCGCAACCTTTACCAAAAGCGCCCTGTTACTGAGCCTGTTGCTCGGTCTCGGCCACGCACAGGCCGCCAGCGAACCTGGCCCCTCGGCACTGGCGACCCGCTTGGGCATTCCGCATCCAGCGGTGATCGCCCACCGTGGCGCGTCGTTCGATGCGCCGGAATCCACCGCCGCCGCCTACAGAACTGCCCGCGACCTGGGCGCCGACTACCTGGAACTGGATCTGCAGCGCAGCAAGGATGGCGTGCTGTTCGCCCTGCACGACAACAATCTGCAACGCACCACCGACGTCGCCAGCAAATTCCCCGAGCGCAAGGACAGCCCCGCCAATGCGTTCACCATGGCCGAACTGAAAACCCTGGACGCGGGCAGCTGGTTCAATGCCGCGTACCCGGATCGCGCACGCCCGGCCTTCGCGGGCCTGAAGATCCTGACCCTCGATGAAATCATCGACATCGCCGAGGGCAACAGCCTGCACAAGCCCGGCCTGTACATCGAGACCAAGGAGCCCAAGCAGTTTCCCGGCATCGAACACGACCTCAAGGAAAAACTTCAGGACCGTGGCTGGCTGAGCCCGACCGCTTCGAAACTGGAAAAAAGCGAGCTGGCGGTCGGCCAGGGCAAAGGCAAGGTGATCCTGCAGACCTTCGAGAAGAGCAGCCTCGAACTGCTGCAAAAGGAGATGCCGAAGGTGCCGAAGATCCTGCTGTTGTGGGTCGGTGAAGGCAGTATCGAGCCCAAGTCAAAGGTGACATTTGCCGAGTCCGGCGAACAGGATAAAGCCGCGTACTACGCCAGACAGCAACCGAAGGACAAGGCCGAATTCCAGCAATGGGTCGACTACGCCAAGGCCCAGGGCGCCATCGGCACCGGCCCGTCCGCTGCACTGACCCAGGGTGGCGACCAGAGCTACTCGGATCTGGTGCAACCCTGGATGAACCAGTACACCCACGACCAGGGCCTGCTGGTACACGTCTACACCATCGACGATGCGGTGGACTACCGCAAAGTCATGGACGCCGGTGTCGACGGCATCTTCACCAATCGCGCCAGTGAGTTGTTGAAGTTCTATAAACGCCCGGCGGCGGCGAGTGTGGCGCAGGTGCTACAGAACAACGGGTATTGATCCACAATTGCGCAAAACCTGTGGGAGCGAGCTTGCTCGCGATAGGGCCATCAGCTTCAACATCCACGTTGACTGACACTCCGCTTTCGCGGGCAAGCCACGCTCCCGCCAGGGATTGATGCAAGACATGCCGGGGGTTTTAAGGGTGGATTAAGTTACACAGGCTAACCTGATCTCACTTGAACGGATCACCCAAGGAAAGAAGCCCATGAAGACCCTGACTGCTTTGTTTGCCGCTGCAACCCTGACCCTCACCGCCGGCCTGGCCCAGGCCGATGTGCGGGTCGATCAGATCCCGCAACTGGTCAAGGACGGCAAGATCAAGCCACTGGAAGACCTGAACAAGATCGCCCTGGATCTGCACCCGGGTGCAACGATTACCAAGACCGAACTGGACAACCACTTCAACGGTTACGAGTACGAAGTCGAACTGCGTGACGCCAAGAACGTCGAGTGGGATGTGGACATCGATGCCTCCAACGGCAAGGTCCTGGAAAACAAACAGGACAAGTAATCCCGAAACAAATAAAAGCCGCGCGATGGGAACATCGCGCGGCTTTTGCGTTTTCTGAGCGTCACAAAAAAGTCATCAGCGCTTGCGATGATGCCGCTCACGTGAACCTGTAAAAACGTGACAGGCGCCTCCCCTTGCGAGTCCTCATGAACCACAGCATCGATCAAAGCCATCGCGACACGGATCTGTTCGGCCTGCTTTACGGTTTCAGCTTTCGCCCCGGTGAGGCCGGTCGGGAAATCAATTCCGCCGAGGCCTTGCAATACCTGCAACAGCCGCAAAGCGACGAGCAATTTCTCTGGCTGCACCTGAACCTCGCCCACGCCGCGTGCGAGCGCTGGATGAAAAGCCATCTGGAGTTGCCCGAGGAGTTTTTCGAAGCGCTGCACGAAGGCTCTCGCTCGACACGTATCGAGCATGTCGACTCCGCATTGCTGGCGGTGGTCAACGACGTGGTGTTCAACCTCAGCAACATGGTCTCCTCGGATGTCTCGACCCTATGGGTGTGCGCCCGCAGCCAATTGATCATCAGCGCCCGCCTGCAACCGCTGCACTCGGTGGACAAATTGCGCTCGTCGGTAAAGGCCCGGGAGTGCTTTCGCTCCCCGCTGGAGTTACTGGTGCATTTGCTGCGCGACCAGGGTGAAGTGCTGACCCAGATCGTGCGCAAGACCAGTCAGAGCGTGGATCAGATCGAAGATGAATTGCTGTCCTCACGGCTATCGACCAACCGCGCCGAGCTGGGCGCCAATCGACGGGTGCTGGTGCGATTGCAACGGTTGCTGGCGCTGGAACCGGGTTCGTTGCTGCGCCTGCTCAACCGGCCGCCGCAATGGCTGCAAAAGGAAGACGTGAAGGAGTTGCGCAAATCCACCGAGGAGTTCGCGCTGATCATCAACGACCTCACGGCACTGGGTGAGCGGATCAAGCTGTTGCAGGAAGAGATCGCCGCCAACATCAACGAACAGACCAACCGCACGCTGTTCACCCTGACGGTGGTGACAGTGCTGGCGCTGCCGATCAATATCATCGCCGGTTTCTTCGGCATGAACGTCGGCGGCATTCCCCTGGCCGGCGACCCGCAGGGTTTCTGGATCCTGGTGGCACTGGTCGCAACCTTTACCGTGATCGCCGGGCGCTGGGCGTTTCGCAAGCAGCAGGATTATTGAACGCACCGCGGCGGGCAAAGGCATTGTGCTTTCGTTCAAAGTTGGCACTTCAGTTTGTCCGCGCGTTGCCGACTCTTAAGAGAGCCAAAGTATTCCTGGGTGAGAACCGTGAACTTATTCATCAATCAGTTGCACAAACACACTGATTTCAGAAGTGCGATCTACGCTGGCGACATCTTCCTCAACACCGAACTGAAAGCGGCAAAGGAACTCTGTGCCTTTGCCCAGGAAAGCATCACCGCCGCCTTCGATGGCGAGACCAACCACCAGGCGCTGCACACGCTGATGCCGGTGGAAGAGTTCGTGGTGCTGGTGACTCGCCTCAAGGGTCAGTTCACCAACAGCCTGCGCGCCAAGGAGCTGATCCGCAGCTTCACCGACGAAATCGGTGGCGCTGCGCAGGAATTCATTTTCGACGTACCGCGCATCCGTGTCGTGCCCAACTACGACTACCTGCACGCTGGCGTCAGCTACGCCTACAAGCCCCATCGCGATACCTGGTACGGCGGTGTCGACTGCCAGATCAATACCTGGATGCCGGTCTACACGATCCAGCCCGAGCAGACCATGATGATCAACCCGGCCTACTTCGACGTCCCGGTGAAAAACACCTCGGCGCAGTGGAGCCTGTCCGACTGGATCGACGTGCAACGCCAGCGCGCCAAGGACAACGTCAAGGAAGAGGCGCGCCAGCACCCGGTACCCACCGAAGCGATCAACAACGCCTCTGAGCTGCGCATTGCCGGCAACACCGCCGAGATGCTGGTGTTCTCGGGTTCGCACCTACACGGCACCGTGCCCAATTACACGCAACAAACCCGCTTCAGCGTGGACTTTCGCCTGATGCACCTCGACGACCTCAAGCAGCAGCGCGGCGCGATCAACGTCGACAGCGCCTGCCCGGATGTCGGCGCCGGTTTCAAAGACTACTTCCACGTCCACGACTTTTCGAATTTCCGAGGAATCCCGCAATGACCAAGCGTCGCATCACGCCCGCCGAAGCCCAGTACAACGAAACCCGTACCAACGTCCTGAAACGGGTCGATGCCGAATACGTGGCCGACGCGCCGTTCGTCTTCGCCAACCGCATTGGCGTGACCGCCGCATTGTCGCGTATGGAACTGTTCAAGAAAGTCGCCGAAGTACCGGGCGCGATCATTGAGTGCGGCGTGTACAAGGGCAACTCGCTGATGCTCTACATGCACCTGTCGATGATTCTCGAGCCGTATGCGATCAACCGCTCGATCGTGGGTTTCGACACCTTCGAAGGCTTCCAGAGCATCGACAAGAAAGAGGACCCGGCCGACGTCAACGAGACCATGTTCGCCGACACCGACCAGTCGCTGATCCAGGACATGATCGACGCCAACGACCTGTTGCGCCCGGTCAACCGCATTCCGCGTTGCGAGCTGGTCAAGGGCGACATCGTCAAGACCGTACCGGAGTGGGTCAAGACTCGTCCGGACCTGGTCGTGGCCATGCTGATCCTCGACACCGACCTGTACGAGTCGACCAAAGTCGCGCTGGAAACCTTCCTGCCGTACATGCCCAAAGGCGCGATCGTGGTGCTCGACGAAGTCGCCTACCGCAACTTCCCGGGCGAAACCAAGGCCCTGCGTGAAGTGCTCGACCTGAACAAGATCGAACTCAAGCGCCTGCCGTTCGATTCGTGCGTGGGTTACTTCCACGTCTGATCCAAAGACCTGGAATCTGATGCACAACCTGTGGGAGCGAGCTTGCTCGCTCCCACAAGGGCAGGTCTCAGACCTCTGACCCGCCCCCTCGCCGCAAAAACACGACTCAGCAAACCTCGCGAGTCACCAGCATCCGCTCCCGAACCACGTCATACGCCCAGTGGTAGACGTAGGTGTACGGCAGGAAGAACAGCAACACACCGATATCCAGCACGAACGCCTGCCACAGGCTGACATTCAGCCACCAGGCGATCAGCGGCACGCCGAGGGCGACCAGACCGCCTTCGAACAACAGCGCATGCACCACACGGACCCAGGCGTTGTGGACGATGGAAAAGCGCTTGAGCATCCGGTCGAACATACCGTTGAACACCACGTTCCAGGCCAGGGCCAGGGCAGCCATGGCGATGGTCACAGCGCCCATGTCCAACATCGGTTTGTCCATGATCCAGGCCAGCAACGGGGTACAGATCAGGATGGCCAGCAGTTCGAAGCCGATGGCCTGGAAAATACGTTCAGTAATGGATTTGTTGGCGCTCATGGCCGAACTCCCTTGGGTGACGATGATTGCCATGATCCGTCATCAAGCCGATACTTCATAACCAATAACCATCGATCAGGGCGATAGTTCATGGCATCTCACGAAGTGTTGCTGGCGTTTGTCGAAGCCGCGACCCAAGGCTCGTTTTCCGCCGCGGCGCGTAAATTGGGCCGCAGTCAATCGACCATCAGCGCGGCGGTGGCCAGCCTGGAAATCGACCTGAACCTGACCCTGTTCGACCGCAGCAGCCGCAAGCCCGGGCTGACCCCGGCCGGGCACGTCATGCTGCAACGGGCCGAAGAGATCCTGGCCGCCACCAGTCGCCTGGAAATAGCCGCCAGCCAACTGTCCCAGGGGGTGGAAGCGAAGCTGACGGTGGCGCTGTCCGATACCTATCAGTCGGACCGCTTCGAAGCCGCGCTCAGTGCCTTCGAGCAGCGTTACCCGGACCTGGAACTCGAATGCCTGATTGCCGAATGCGATGACCTGATGTCCCTGGTGCAAAGCGGTCGGGCGCAAATTGCCTTCGCCGAAATGCAGGACAGCTACCCGCCGGACCTGGTCAGTTCAACAGTGGACGAGCGCACGGAAATCGCCTTGTTCGTGTCCCCGACTCATCCGTTGGCGACGCTGGACTACGTCGACCGGGACGTACTGCAGCTGCACCGCGAACTGCGTCTGGCCACCATCATCAATCCCTATGAAAGTCGGGCGAAGGGCCGCGTCTGGTCGGCGCCGAGTTATCTGATGCTGCTGGAAATGGCCCAGGGCGGATTCGGCTGGGCGCCGTTACCCCGCTGGCTGGTCGAGCGGTTCGGGCCCGACACGCTGCGGGAACTGGTGGTGCGCGGCTGGCCGAAAATGGTGTCGGTGGATGCGTTGTGGTCGCGGCTGAATCCGCCGGGGCCGGCGGGTAGCTGGTTGTTGGGCAAGATGCTGGAATAGCGGCGCGGCCATTCGCGAGCAAGTCGGATCGCCGCACCGCCGCTCCCACAGGTTATTGTGTCGGTCATAAAATTTGTGTGCACCACTTGCCCCTGTGGGAGCGGGCTTGCTCGCGAAGAGGCCAGCAAGGACACATCAATCCAGTGCCTTGAGCCGCTCTTCGATAAACCGCCGCTCAGGCTCTTGCCGGGTCAACGCCAGCGCACGTTCCCACGCCGCCCGCGCCTCTTGCTTGCGGCCCAGTTGCCGACAGAACTGCGCCCGCGCCGAATGCGCCAGGTGGTAGTCGAGCAGTTCTCCCCGCTCCAGGATGGCGTCGACCAAGGTCAACCCCGCCAGTGGACCATCGCGTTGCGATATCGCCGCGGCACGATTCAACTCGATCACCGGCGACGGCACCGCTCGCAGCAAGACGTCATACAGACCGACAATCTGCGGCCAATCGGTTTCCCCCGCCGTCGGGGCTTCGGCGTGTACCGCCGCGATCGCCGCTTGCAGGCAATAGGGTCCGAATCGCCCCATGGTCAGCGCCTGTTCGACCAGCGTGCAGCCTTCACTGATCAACCCGGCGTCCCACAGCGAACGGTCCTGTTCGTCCAGCACAATCAGCTCGCCGCTGACCGAAGTCCTGGCCGGGCGGCGCGACTCGTGCAGCAGCATCAACGCCAGCAAGCCCATCACCTCAGGCTCCGGCAGCAGCTCCACCAGCAACCGGCCGAGACGGATCGCTTCGCGGGTCAAATCCTCGCGGATCAGTTCGGCCCCGATGGACGCCGAGTATCCTTCGTTGAACACCAGGTAAATCACCCGCAATACGCTGTCCAGGCGCTCGGGCAGCTCAGCGAGTGTCGGCACTTGATAAGGGATTTTCGCGTCGCGGATCTTCGCCTTGGCGCGCACGATGCGCTGGGCGATGGTGGCCGGGGCCGAGAGAAAGGCCCGGGCGATTTCCTCCGTGGTCAGGTCGCAGACCTCCCGCAGCGTCAGTGGCACTTGTGCGTCGGCCGCCAGGGCCGGGTGGCAGCAAGTGAAGATCAGCCGCAGGCGATCGTCTTCCACGTCTTCATCACTCCAGTCGGCCTGTTCCAGCGCCTCCAGTTGCGCGATCAGCAAAGGCTGCGACGCAGCAAAACGCGCGCGCCGGCGCAAGGCATCAATGGCCTTGAAGCGCCCGGTGGACACCAGCCAGGCCCGCGGATTGTCCGGCACGCCGTCACGCTGCCAACGTTCGACCGCGATGAAAAACGCCTCGTGCAAGGCCTCTTCGGCGAGGTCGAAATCCCCCAGCAAGCGAATCAGGGTCGCAAGAATGCGCCGCGAGTCTTCGCGATAGACCCGCTCGACCTGCGCCTGAACCGGCAGCCCCGGCATCTTAAGGATTCAACTGCCGAACGGGGCGCACTTCGACACTGCCGACCCGGGCCGCCGGAATGTTCCCGGCGACCTGGATGGCTTCGTTGAGGTCCTTGGCATCGATCAGATAAAAACCGGCCAACTGCTCCTTGGTTTCAGCGAATGGCCCATCGGTGATCGACATCTTGCCGTTGCGCATGCGCACGGTGGTGGCGGTCTGCACCGATTGCAGCGCCTCGGCGGCGACCATCCGGCCGCTGCCCTGGATCGACTCGGCATAGGCCATGCACTCCTCGTCCTTCGGGCTTTCCGGCAGCGAATGCAGCAGGCGCTCATCGCTGTAGACCAGGCATAAATACTTCATGAACGTCTCCTGACTCGAACGGATCAACTATGGTCGTGGATCGGCCAATTGGCGCGGCGCCCCGACAAATAACATCGATCAGGGTTTCAGGTCGAACAGGACGGTGCCGCTCATCATGTCGAACGGCGCCGACCAGTGCTCATGGACGATCTGCCACAACCCGTCTTCCTGGCGATAGCACGCACTGCCGCGCATCCAGCAGGACTGGGTCTCGCCCTTGTCGTTGGTGCCGCCGCAATGGGCCAGCCAATGGGCGAAGGCGATCTCCTGGGACGCCTCGATACGGATGTCCTGGAACTCGAAAATGTGCGGGCCGGGGCACATTTTCATGCAGTCCTCCCAATGCGCGCGGTATGCCTCCTTGCCCTTGAATTGCAGGGCCTTGACCGCGTCGAAGGAGACGATGTCGTCGGCATACAGGGTCATGACTTTATCCACGTCCTTGGCCATTACGGCCTGACGATAGGTTTCGATCAGGTTCTGGATCTGGGTTTGCGAGTTCATGGTGGTTCTCCGTGGTTTTTATTGGAAGACACCCTTAGTCGTCTGGCGATCCGGCGAATCGACAGAAGAAATAAAAATAATCCATAACGCCAGACTCGCTAGAATCCGAGACTCATTTTCAGTTGGAAACAGGACACGCCAGTGACAGCCCGACTCGTGCCTTATGAAAGCCTGAACACGCTGCAGCGCCAACAGGTCGAGGCCATCGAAGTGCATCCGGAGCAAATCAAGTTCTCGGGTGACATCCACGGCGCCTTGCACACGCTGCTGTCCAGGCCCGGACCCGGCGTCAAGGGGTTCGCCCTGCTGGCCGAGGATGTGCCCGTCGCGTTCCTGCTGCTCAAGCGCCCGCCGGTGTTGCCGGCCTGGGCCGATGAACACAGCGCCACCCTGCATGCGCTGCAAGTCGATCAACGCGCCCAGGGCAAGGGCTATGGCAAGGCCTGTCTGCAGGCGCTGCCCGAGGCTGCGCGCCTGGCCTGGCCGGAAATCAGGGGGCTGGAGTTGTCGGTGGATGCCGATAACGAAGCCGCCATCGCTCTGTATGCCAGGTTTGGCTTTGTCGACAGCGGCGAGGCGTACAAGGGCCGGATCGGCTATGAGCGGCGGATGGGGTTGGTGTTTTGAACACGGCCCCCACCAACACCACAAAACCACTGTGGGAGCGAGCTTGCTCGCGATAGCGGATGATCAGTCGACATCTCTGTTGAATGTTACGCCCCCATCGCGAGCAAGCTCGCTCCCACAGGGAATCTACGTCGGATCAGAGTTCGAGCACCATCTCATGCCACGCCATGCCGCCATGGTCGGACGCCGAAGGCTTGATATAGGCAAAGCCGAAACCGGCATACAACGGAATGTGCCGCTCCTTGCACATCAGGTTGATGGTGACCTTGCCCATCCCACGCATGCGCTCGATGAACTCGCCCATCAGTCGCTTGGCCAAGCCTCGCCCCTGATAATCCGGGCGCACTACCACCGACATGATCACCACGTGCGGTCCGGCCGGGTCGTGACCGATCAGCTCCTTGAACGCTTCGTCCGACATTTCCACCTGGAACGCCGCACCGGAATTGATGAATCCGGCGACTACCCCGTCCACTTCCGCAACGATAAAACCCTCGGGCCAGGTCGCGATGCGGGTGGCGATCTTCTCGCGGGTCGCGGCCTCGTCACCTTCATAGGCAAGGGTTTCGATGGCAAAGCAGCGGTCCAGATCGGCGGGAGTGACGTTGCGGATGACGGTGTTCATGGCAGCTCGGAATCAGCATGGGAAAGGCTGGGGATGATAAATCAGCCGCTGTGGGACATCGAGAGACGAATCGGCCGATCCGCCTCTCGTGCAGGTGTCATGCCTTGATCGGCAGCCAGATTTCCAGCTTGCCGGTGTTGAGCTTGGGGTTGAAGTCTTCGCTGTAGCGCTCGAACTCCGGGGCCGCCAATAGCTCGTGGCCGGACTGCGGCAGCCAAGTGCCATGGATGTACTGGAAGGTTTGCGGCAGGGTGTCCAGCGATCCCTTGTGTTCAAATACCACGTACTGTTGTGGCTGAACTTCTACCCAGCGGTAGGTTTCCGGCAAGTCGTCGAGCTTGCTGATCTCGACTCCGGCGATGTAATCGAAGCCGCCCTTGCCGTCGAAATTGCAGCAGACGCCGTAGGTCACTTCGCCTTTTTGGCCCGGAATGTTCCCAATGTGGGGCTCGAGCTTTTCCCAGAGATCGGGAATGTCTTTAGTGGTCTCTTGGGTAAACCGTCCGCCAAGCCCTGCGATCAGCAGGAAGTGTCCGTGTTCAAAGCGTGGTTCCGTCACTTCGACGCGTGTTTGCTCATCCATGGCTCGACTCCTGACGCATAAAAATGGGTTCGGCTGGGAGTATAGAAGCCAAACCCGATTCGCCCAATTACAGTGCGTGCAATTGCTCGACGGCAGCGGCGCCAACAAACTCGTTGTAACCCGATAGGATCACGTAGACCGCGAAATAACAGAAGATCGCTGCCGATGCCATGTAGGAATAACGCAGCAACTTGTCCCCCAGCAACTTGCCGCCATGGCTCGCGGCAAAGCACAAGCCGGCCGACCAGAGCAGCCCGGCACAGAGGAAACCGCCGAGAAACAGTGCCGAGCTGAGCGGGCCACCGCCACCGGAGCGGGCGATCAGCGTGCCGCCCACCGCGGCGAACCAGAGAATGGCGCTGGGCGAAGACATGGCAAGAAAAATCCCGCGGAAAAATTCCTTGCGGTGGGAGTTGTTCCCGACCTCTGCCGTCTCGGCCAGCAGCGCTTCGTGGTGAATCGCCGAATAGATCATCTTCGCCGCGAAGTACACCAGCAGCGCCGAGCCACCGATCCACAACACCCAGCGCACGGTTTCGTATTGCAGCAACACGGTCATGCCGGCCAGTGCCAGTACTGCGTAGATCAGGTCGCCGACACAGGTCCCCAACCCCAGGGCAAAGCCCTGGAAATAGCCGCGCTGCATGGCCAGGGTGATCATTGCGATGTTGGCCACGCCGATATCCAGGCACAGCGAAAGGCTCAGCAAGAAGCCGCTGGTAAATTCCATCAACCCTATCCTTCGGACAAATTTGTTTACATAGAGGCTGGACAGTCTGCCACAGCTGCCCGTACATTCCGCCACAGGTCACCACTGACCTACGTCGCTCGGACGGTTCCGGGCGCTTACGTTATCCGAGGCAACAATGGCCGAACAAGGTTCGCCGCGCCGCTTTGCGCGCATAGATCGACTCCCCCCTTACGTTTTCAACATCACCGCCGAGCTGAAGATGGCCGCCCGTCGTCGTGGCGAAGACATCATCGACTTGAGCATGGGCAACCCCGACGGCGCCACGCCGCCGCACATCGTCGAAAAACTTGTGCAGGTCGCCCAGCGCGAAGACACCCATGGTTACTCCACCTCCAAGGGCATTCCGCGCCTGCGCCGGGCGATTTCCAACTGGTACAAGGACCGTTACGAGGTCGACATCGACCCGGAAAGCGAAGCCATTGTCACCATCGGTTCCAAGGAAGGCCTGGCGCACCTGATGCTGGCCACCCTCGACCAGGGCGACACCGTGCTGGTGCCGAACCCGAGCTACCCGATTCACATCTACGGTGCGGTGATTGCCGGCGCCCAGGTGCGGTCGGTGCCGCTGGTGCCAGGCGTGGATTTCTTCGCTGAACTGGAGCGGGCCATTCGCGGTTCGATCCCCAAGCCGAAGATGATGATCCTCGGCTTCCCGTCCAACCCTACCGCCCAGTGCGTGGAGCTGGACTTCTTCGAGCGGGTGATCGCCCTCGCCAAGCAGTACGACGTACTGGTGGTGCACGACCTGGCCTACGCCGACATCGTCTACGACGGCTGGAAAGCCCCGTCGATCATGCAGGTACCCGGTGCCAAGGACATTGCGGTGGAGTTTTTCACCCTGTCCAAGAGCTACAACATGGCCGGCTGGCGCATTGGCTTCATGGTCGGCAACCCGGAACTGGTCAACGCCCTGGCGCGGATCAAGAGCTACCACGACTACGGCACCTTCACCCCGCTGCAAGTGGCGGCCATCGCTGCGCTTGAAGGCGATCAGCAATGCGTGCGCGACATCGCCGAGCAGTATCGGCAGCGGCGCAACGTGCTGGTCAAGGGCCTGCATGAACTGGGCTGGATGGTGGAAAACCCGAAAGCCTCGATGTACGTCTGGGCCAAGATTCCCGAGGCTTATGCGCACCTGGGCTCACTGGAATTCGCCAAGAAACTGCTGGCCGAAGCCAAGGTGTGTGTCTCGCCGGGCGTCGGGTTTGGCGAGTATGGCGATGATCACGTGCGCTTCGCCCTGATCGAAAACCAGGACCGGATTCGCCAGGCCGTACGCGGGATTCGCGGGATGTTCAGAGCGGATGGCCTAGTCACTAAGTAACACGATGACCTGTAGGAGCTGCCGCAGGCTGCGATCTTTTGATCTTGCCGTGTAGAGTCAAAAGATCGCAGCCTCGTTACACTCGGCAGCTCCTACAGGTCACCCACAAAAAAACCGCATCGCTGCGGTTTTTTTGTGTCTGTCGATTCGCTTAGACGAACAGCGACAACAACAGGATAAAGCCCAGGCCAACCACGGAGAGGATGGTTTCCATCGCGGTCCAGGTCTTGAAGGTTTCGGCCACGGTCATGTTGAAGTACTGCTTGACCAGCCAGAAACCGGCGTCGTTGACGTGGGACAGGATCAGGGAGCCTGCACCGGTGGCCAGCACCAGCAGTTCACGGTTCACACCCGGGATCATCCCCACCACCGGCACCACGATGCCGGCGCCAGTGATGGTCGCCACGGTCGCCGAACCGGTGGCGATACGGATCACCGCCGCCACCAGCCAGGCCAGCAGGATCGGCGAGATCTGTGCGTTCACCGCCATGTGGCCGATCACGTCACCCACGCCGCTGGTCACCAGCATCTGCTTGAAGCCGCCACCGGCACCGATGATCAGGATGATCGCGGCGGTCGGCGCGAGGCTCGCATCCAGCCATTTCATCATTTGGCTGGAACCGATGCCCTGCTTGTAGCCGAAGGTATACAGCGACAGCAGCAATGCCAGCAGCAATGCCGAAATCGGGTGACCGATCAGGTCCATGAAAGCGCGGAAGATGTTGCCATCGGGCAGCACCACGTCGGCAAACGTCTTGAGCAGCATCAGGAACACCGGCAGCAGCACGGTCACCAGCGTGATGCCGAAGCTCGGCAGTTCAGCCGAATCGGTTTCGCGCGCCAGTTGATCCACCAGCTCCTGGTTCGGATGACCGGGAATGTGCTTGGCAATGAACGTACCGAAGATCGGGCCGGCAATGATGGCGGTTGGCAGCGCAACGATCAGGCCGTACAGAATGGTCTTGCCGATGTCGGCACCGAACACGCCGATGGCCAGCAACGGGCCCGGGTGCGGTGGCACCAGGCCGTGCACCGCGGACAGACCAGCCAGCAGCGGGATACCGATCTTGATGATCGACACGCCGGTGCGGCGGGCCACGATGAACACCAGCGGAATCAGCAACACGAAGCCGATTTCGAAGAACAGCGGAATGCCGACCAGGAACGCGGCGAACATCATCGCCCACTGCACCTTGTCCTTGCCGAAGGCGCGGATCAACGTCTGCGCAATCTGATCCGCACCGCCTGATTCGGCCATCATTTTGCCGAGCATCGTGCCCAGCGCGAGGATGATGCCGACAAAACCAAGCACGCCACCGAAGCCGTCCTGGAACGCCTTGATGATCGTGCCGATCGGCATGCCGGAGGTCAGCCCGAGGAAGGCTGCGGCGATGATCAGTGCGAGGAATGGGTGCAACTTGAACTTGGTGATCAGGACGATAAGCCCGATCACCGTGACCACTGCATCGAGCAGCAGGAACGTCTCGTGGGACATGCCAAACATTAGGGGTGTCTCCTGGTTGTTGTTGTTATTAAAGCGGGTTGATCAGAAGTCGTGAGGACAGCGCTGTCTTTGCAAACACAGTCATACCGCCTGCTTCAGGCCGTTCGCCTGCCACCAAGCATGAGCCTGCGCCGCCAGTTGCTCGACGTTATGGGTCGAAGCATCCAGCGCCAGGGTCAATGGCTCGCCGACGGGCGATTCGAGGGTGGCGAACTGGCTGTCGATCAGGGTCGACGGCATGAAGTGGCCTGGCCGATGGGAGACACGGTCGGCGGCGACTTCGGGAGTCAACTCAAGGAACACGAAGCCCAGGCCCGGCAAGGCACTGCGCAGACGTTCGCGATAGATATGCTTGAGCGCCGAACAGGTCAGCACCGGGCGCTGGCCCTTGGCGTCGACACGGCGCAGTTCATCGCACAGGCTGTCGAGCCAGCCGGCACGGTCTTCATCGTTCAGGGGAATACCCGCGCTCATCTTTTCGATATTGGCGGCAGGGTGAAAAGAGTCGCCTTCAATGGCAGTGGCGCCGCTCAAATGGCACAGGGCCTCGCTGACGCACGTCTTGCCGCAACCGGCAACGCCCATGATGACCAGGGCGGTGATGGGATGATTCATGTAACACCTCAGCGCGCAGACAGCGCTACCTTTGCCAGTTATGACACTAGACCAAAAGCAGAAGTTGCCGACGCCTTTCTTGTCATTTTATGGGTTGCAGCAGGTTAGGTCCCGACACCAAAAAGCAAGGATCAGGCGAACCCTTGCTCACGCATTTGCAGCTGCATCGAGACAGCGCTACCTTAGTGCCTTGAATTTTGTTTGGCAAGCCGTCGATGAACACAACCAAGAACGATAAAAATACCCGCACCACTGGCCGCCCTACCCTGAACGAAGTTGCCCGACTGGCCGGCGTCAGCCCGATCACCGCCTCCCGCGCGTTGCGTGGCGTCAGCACCGTGGCCACCGAACTGGTGGAAAAGGTGCAGAAAGCGGCGCTGGAACTCAACTATGTGGTCAACCCTGCCGCCCGCGCCCTGGCCTCAGCCCAGAGCCAATCGGTGGTGGTGTTGGTGCCTTCATTATCCAATTTGCTGTTCATCGACACCCTGGAAGCCATTCATCGGGTTTTGCGCCCCAAGGGCTTCGAAGTGCTGATCGGCAACTTCCATTATTCGCGCGATGAAGAAGAAAACCTGCTGCGCAACTACATGGCCTATCAACCCCGCGGCTTGTTGCTGACGGGTTTCGACCGCACTGAAAGTTCGCGGCGGATGATCGAAGCCAGCAACATTCCGTGTGTGTACATGATGGAACTGGACAGCGCCGCCGGGCTCAATTGCGTTGGCTTTTCGCAACTGGCCGCCGGCGAAACGGCCGCCGAACACTTGCTGTCCCGCGGCCGCAAACGCCTGGCCTACATCGGCGCGCAACTGGACCAGCGTACCTTGCTGCGCGGCGAAGGTTTCCGCAAGGCCCTGCAAAAGGCCGGTTTGTATGACCCGGACCTGGAAGTGCTGACGCCCCGCTCCTCCTCCGTCGGCCTCGGTGGCGAGTTGTTCCTGCAACTGCTGGCCAGTCATCCGGATGTCGATGCGATCTTCTTCGGCAACGATGACCTGGCCCAGGGCGCCCTGCTTGAAGCCATGCGCTGCGGGATCAAGATCCCGGAACAAGTGGCGATCCTCGGCTTCAACGACTTGCCCATGTCCGAACACATGGTTCCGCGCCTGAGCAGCATCAACACCCCACGCGAAGCCATCGGCCGCCGCGCGGCGGAGCAGATGCTGACGCTGATGGCCGGCAACACCGTGGCCAGGCCGGTGCAGGACATGGGGTTTGAGTTGAAGGTGCGCGAGAGTACATAGTTTCCCGTCTCGCCAAGTGTAGGAGCTGCCGAAGGCTGCGATCTCTAAAAATCAAGATCAAAAGATCGCAGCCTTCGGCAGCTCCTACAATTGCATATACGCCTTTCGCGATGGAGCAGCTCAAATGGAACATACATTGAAGATTCTCGGCAAAGCCTCGTCCATCAACGTCCGAAAAGTGCTGTGGACCTGTGAGGAGCTGGGCATAACCTACGAACGCGAGGACTGGGGCAGTGGTTTTGCATCCACCCACAGCCCCGAGTTCCTGCGCTTCAATCCCAACGCACAGGTGCCGGTGATCATCGATGAGGCCGGCGTGTTGTGGGAATCCAATACCATCTGCCGCTATCTGGCCGGCAAACACCAACACCAGCACGATCTGCTGCCCGTCGAACCGGCGGCACGCGCCCGGGTTGAGCAGTGGATGGACTGGCAAGCCACCGAGCTCAATCCGTCCTGGAGCTATGCGTTCATGGCGCTGGTGCGCAAGGACCCGGAGTTCCAGGACGCCCATCGCCTGGAAGTCGGCATCCGCGGCTGGAACCAGAAAATGGGCATCCTCGAGCATCAACTCGCGACCACCAAGGCGTATGTCGCCGGGCCACGCTTTACCCTGGCCGACGTTGTCATCGGTTTGTCGGTCAACCGCTGGCTGATGACGCCGATCGACCGATCCGACTACCCCGCCGTCGATGAGTATTTCAAACGCCTGGCGCAACACCCCGGTTTCCTGAAGCATTGCTGCAACGGCTTACCCTGAATGGCCACAGGTTGCCGCCACACACAATAAAAAAGGGTCCCTCTACCGGGACCCTTTTTCATTTGCCGCGACTAGTTCAATTGCAATGTCGAATTGAACTGACTGATCGCATCCACCACATGCCGCGAACCCTGTTGGATTTCCAGAATCACCTCCCCTGCCTCATTCGCCAATTCAACGCCGAGCCCGGTTCGACTCAGGCTCGATTGCATGCTCGACACCGCGCTGAGCGACAAATCGTGGTTCCTGCGCACCACCTCGACAATCTCCAGCGTCGCCTGACTGGTGCGCGCCGCGAGGCTGCGCACTTCATCGGCCACCACCGCAAACCCGCGCCCGTGCTCACCGGCGCGGGCCGCTTCGATTGCCGCGTTGAGCGCCAGCAGGTTGGTCTGATCGGCAATGCCGCGAATGGTCTGCACGATGGTGCCGATGATGTCGGACTGTTTGCTCACGGCGTCGATGCTCAGTGCCGCCTCGTTCAAATCCCGGGAAATATCCTGGATGATCTGCACCGTCTGCTGCACCACCTCGGAACCCTTGCGCGCGCAGACGTCGTTTTGCACTGAAGTGCTGTGGGCCGATTCTGCGGCGGTTTGCAGGGTGGTCATCTGGTGGGTGATATCGCTGGCGAACTTGACCACTTTGTACAACCGCCCCTTGGCGTCGAACAACGGGTTGTAGGACGCCTCCAGGAATACCGTCTGACCCTGCTTGTTCCTGCGTTCGAAACGGTGGGAGTGATATTCGCCACGGTTAAGCGAAGCCCAGAAATTCCGGTAACCCTGGGACTCGGATTCGGCACGGTGGCAGAACAGGCTGTGATGCTGCCCCACCACTTCATTGAGCGAGTACTGCATGGTTTTCAGGAAGTTCTCGTTGGCGCTGATGACCTTGCCTTCGGGCGTGAACTCGATCACGGCCATTGAACGACCGATCGCGGCGAGCCTGCTTTCGTTTTCGTGTTCCTTGTTGATCCGTGCGGTGATGTCGGTGGCTACCTTGATCACACTTTTCACCTGCCGGTCAGGGCCCAGCACCGGCATGTAGCTGGCTTCGAGCCAGATCTCCCGGCCACTCTTGTGCAAGCGCAAAAAGGTCCCGCTCAGCGGCTCGCCCCGCGCCAGGTCACGCCACAACCTGGTGTACTCGTCGCTGCGGTAATACTGCTCCTCGCAAAAGACCCGGTGATGCTTGCCGCGCACTTCGTCGGCGCTGTAGCCCATGGCATTGCAAAAGTTTTCGTTGGCATCGATGACGGTGCCATCCGGGGTGAACTCAATCATCGCCATCGAACGACTGATCGCCGCCAACTTGGCATTGGCCTCAGTCAGCGCACAGCTGAAGCGTTCGATTTCCAGCAGGTCAGCCTTGTGATGTAGGTTGAACATGGTTGTATCACCTTCAGCGCGGTTTTTGATTGATGAAAGTTGCAGGTCTTTCACATCCACCACTACGTTCCACGGAACAGGCACACGCATCCCTCCAAAAAAGAAGGACTAGTCAGGTGATAATTGATGATCAATCGGAGGGTCCTTACAGCGACACGCTCATCAAGACATCCTTCTCTTGATAGCCCGCATGCGGGCCAGCCCTAACAGGTTCACAACAAATTCCATTTAACGGACAACTCCCTGTCACCAAGTGTTGGTGCGTTCGTTTGCGCACTCTTTCGCCAAGCCATCAACCGCCCCATCACGGCCGATATGGTTAGTTACAGCTGATCATAGACAGCAACCTTGGGCTTGCAAGGCCACTAGTCGGCCAGCATTGAGGACAAAAACGATTCAGCTGCTTGTTGGGGGTTGCCGCCCGTCGAGCATGAGAACGGCACAGGACAGCAAATTGGCGTAAGACTTGAGAACATTCGCGAGCAAGCCCGCTCCCACAGGGGTTCTTTGTTGACCACGGGATTTGTGGACACAACAGACCCAATGTGGGAGCGGGCTTGCTCGCGAAGACGGCAGCTCAAACACTGCAGAAACGTCAGAAAGCACTACAAGCTGGTACTCACCCTGGTGGCCACCTCCCCCGGCACCCAGCCCTTCCACACCTGCGGCTGCTCACGCAAAAACGCTTCGGCGACTTCACGGGGTTTCTGCCGTTTTTCACTCATCTGGCCCAGGGTCTGGTTCAACAGATCAATCGGCAGGTCGACCTTTTCGAAAAACGTCACCAGATCCGGATACTGCGCCTTGAACGGTGCCGACACGCCAATGGCCAGGCTGGCCGGCATCGAGCGCGTGCCTTTGGGGTTCGGGTTGTTGGCGTCGGCCAGGGTTTTCCAGGCTTCGGCGTCGAACGGTGGCTCGTCGAGTTTCACCAGTTTGAAGCGCCCCAGCAGCGGTGTCGGCGACCAGTAGTAGAAGAGCACTGGTTTGCCTCGGCGGATCGACGACGCTACTTCTGCGTCCAGAGCTGCACCGGAACCGGTGCGGAAGTTGACGTAGCTGGCGGTCAGGTCATAGGCCTTGAGTTTCTGGCTGTTGACGATTTCCGAAGTCCAGCCGGTCGGGCTGTTGAGGAAGCGTCCGCGGCTCGGGTCTTCAGGGTCGCGGAATACGTCTTTGTATTTCGCCAGGTCAGCAACGGACTTCAACTCCGGGGCCAACGGCTTGATGCCGCGCTCGGGATCGCCCTTGATCACGTACTCCGGCACCCACCACCCTTCGGTGGCGCCCTTGACCGTATCGCCGAGGCCAAACACCTTGCCCTCCGCCGCCGCCTTGACCCAGGCGGGACTGCGCCCTGCCCACTCTTCACCGATGACCTGGATATCGTTTTTCGCCAGCGCCGCTTCAAGGCTGACGGTGCTGCCCGGCAGCGTGTCGGTCGGGTAGCCGTAACCTTTTTCAACGATCAGGCGCAGGATTTCGGTGATGAGGCTGCCGCTTTCCCAAGTGATGTCGCCAAAGTGGATAGGTGCCGTTTTTTCCGTGGCCGATGCGGGGTGGGACAACAGGCTCAGGGCCAGCAGCGAACTGCCGAGCAGGGTTTTGATCGATCTCATGCGGACCTCTTGTTCTGGAGGGGACGGTTCAGGGATTGGTTGGCGCTGTGCCGGTCGCACAGGGCCTGGGAGCGGCTCATGTAGTCGCTGACTGAACGCAGGGAGATGCCCAGCGCAGCGGCAATTTGCGGATAGGTCAGGCCGTCGATCCGCGACAGCAGGAAGGTCGAGCGGACTTTGCCTGGCAGCCGCTGAAGACTGCACTCCACACGGGTCAGGGTCTGGGACAACTGAGCCAGTGCCTCCGGCGATTCGGCGTGGACCGGCTCGGCCTGTTGCAGTTGTTGAAGGTACTGGCGCTCCAGATCACCTCGACGCCAGCGCTGATAGAGCAGGCGCCGGGCGATGGTGGTGAGCAAGGCACGGGGTTCACGGATTGCCGTCAGGCTTGGGGCCTGGAGCAGTTGCACGAAGGTTTCGCCGACAATGTCTTCGACAGCGGCGGCATCGTTCAGGGACTGACGCAGTCGCGTGCAGAGCCAGTGGTAGTGGGCGCGGAACAATCCGTCCACGCACTTGCGATGAAGAATATCGGCGCCGGACATAGGGGCTCCTGGGTTAGGGGTCGCTGAATGTCCGGTGGTCCGGTGAGGCGAATCCTAGCAAGGAGCCTTATTCATTAATAATATTTAAAACTTATTTTTATATTCACTTATGGAATTAAAAATAACTCCTGACAAGCCTCTATCGCAAATCCCCATACCCCAACGTCTCAGCCTCACGCTGATAGTCGAGCACAACCTGATAGTCGCTTTCGTTGGCCGGCAGCACCTCTGGCAAACCGAGGGTTTCGGCAACCTCTGGCAGTTCGCGCAACGCCAGGTTCATCAGCTTCAGCAGCTCTTCAGCCAGTTCATCGCTGACCGTCGCGGCAGTAATGAACGGTAAGGCGGGACTGAACGCACTGCGGGCGATCACCCGCAATCCAGCCACTTCCTCTGCGGCATGGCGTGCCAGATAGGCAAAGGTAACGCTGTCGATGGCTGCCAGATCGGCAAGGTCTTCGCGTAGCCAGCGCAGGCTTTCGCGATGGCTACCGCTGATTCCGACCCGGGCAAAAAAACGCCCGTCACGTTGCAGTGGCGCCAACAGGTGGCGCAGCAGGTTCATGCCGCTGTTGGAGTCCAGGCCATTGATCACCCCTCGACTGTGGCGAAAATCCGCCAGGATCTGTCGCCGATCATCGACGCGGCCCAACAGCAGGCTGCAATGATTGCCGCCACTGCTGTCCGGCAACTCATAACGAGGGCGGCCCAGTACCCGGACCTTGCCGCGCAATGCCGTCATCAGCGGATAGCCGCAGGTTTGTGTCAGCAGCAAGTGCGGTGACAACCACATCTGCATCAGGGACAGGCCTTCGGCATCCTCGCGGGTGTCGCCCAGGTGCTCGAGGATTCGCGCCAGCCAGCGTTCGTTGGCCTGGTGGATGGATTCGGGGGCGGTGTACATCAGCAGTTCGGCGATGTGTTGGGTCATCGATATTGTCCCATGCAACGAAAATCCCCTGTGGGAGCGGGCTTGCTCGCGATGGCGTCGTGTCAGTCAACATCCATGCAATCTGTCACTCCGCTATCGCGAGCAAGCTCGCTCCCACAGTAGGTCAGTGGCGATTCAAAAAATCAGTAAAACGGATGCCTCGGGCTGTCGATGGCCTTCACTCCATGCTCACGCCACAACTGCCCATAACCCTGCACCAGGAATCCACCACTGCGCGCCAGCCATTGCTCGCGGCGGGCCCGGTAAGCGTGGGGCAAGTCGTACCAGGGCAACCCCGGCAACTCGTGATGCACCAGATGAAAATTGAGGTTCAGGAACAGCCAGCGCCACGGCCACGCCGCTTCATTGAGCACCGTGCGTTGCTCCGGCGCGGCATGAGGCCGATGTTCATAGTAGGAACGAATCATGGCGATCGACAGCGCCGGCACACTGATCAAAAACAGGTAATGCCAAACCGGCAATACACTGAAGCTTGCGATAAACAGCAACATCAACCCGGTCATCAAGCCGTGACTCAACCACATCAGCCAGGCCTGTCGCTCGCCCGCTCTCAGGCGTTGCAGCTCTTCCCGGGCCAGCGCCAGCAAGGCCAGCGGTGCACCCAGGGCAAAGCGGCCGAGCACGGTTTTGTTCAGCCAGCACAGGCTGCGCACCAGCGGTGAACTACCCTGCCACTGCCCGGCGCTCAGGTAACGGCTTTCCGGATCTCGACCGGGAATCGTCAGGTCCTCGTCGCGGTGATGCAGCAAATGGCTATCGCGGTACAAGGTGTACGGATACCAGACGGCAAATGGCGCGTAGCCCAGGATTTTGTTAAGGGTTGGCCAGCGCGTGGGATGGCCGTGCAGCAGTTCGTGTTGCACGGATAACCACAGCACCAGCAATGGAATCAGCAACAGCGTGCTCCACCACAAACCCAATCGATGGCTGTTCAATACGATGCCAAACCAGACGCCATACACACTGATCAACAGCAACCAGGTCGGCCATTCGGTGCGGGCGGTGAAGCGACGGCGCAGGGTTTCGATTTCTGCTTGGTGGGCGCTATCAAAGTAATGGGGCATGGCGTTGCTCAGATCGGGGACCAGTCCCCTTCTGTGCAATGACCTTGGGAAATCTTGCAGATTATTTTCAGGAGGATCGCTCCCATGTTGCATGGGAGCGATCAATCAATGCGGGATCAGTGACCGAACACGCCGACCTTCTTGGCTTTCTTGTCCGCGCGCTTTTCAATGGCGGTTTTCGCTGGTTTCTTTTTCGCCGCTTTCTTTGAATCCATACCTTTGGACATGATGCGTACTCCACTCATGGGGATGTGAGATCAGGTATACACCTATCCCGGCGCGCGCGTTCTTTTATAATCGCCCGCTTTGCACACCGACAGCCAAAGACCATGCCCGACACCCAATACGCCCTGCTCGACGAGCCGTTATGGCCATTGATGAACAAGTTCTATCACGCTCACCAGTCATCGATGAAAGCGGTGCGCGACGCGCAGTTGTGGGTGGCCCGACGTGACCGGATTGTTGCCGTGCTGTGTTTGCGTCCGGTGTCCGGCGGGCATTGGCTGACCGGATTGCTGGTCGATCCGGCCTGTCGCGAGCAAGGGCTTGCCGCCGGGTTGATTGCGGCCGCGGTGAAGGAGTGCGAACTGCCGGTATGGCTGTTCTGCCATCCGGACTTGCGGGGGTTTTATGAGCGACGCGGGTTTACGTTCGATCCGCCGATGCCATACGCGATGGTTGAACGGTTGAGCCGCTATGCACGCAGCAAGCCGATGATTGCGATGGGGTTGGCGCCGAAGTAACCGGGATCAAAAATGTGGGAGCGGGCTTGCTCGCGAAGGCGGTGTATCAGTCGCCAACAATGTTGACTGACCGGACCTCTTCGCGAGCAAGCCCGCTCCCACAGGGTTTTGCGGCGATTTAATCGTCCGCGCTGGGATCCAGGTCCGGGAACATCACCTCGGTGAAGCCAAACTTGCTGAAGTCGGTAATGCGCGACGGGTACAGTCGGCCGATCAGGTGATCACACTCATGCTGCACCACCCGTGCATGAAACCCCGAGGCAAAGCGCACGATGGGTTCACCCTTGGGGTCGACGCCTTCGTAGCGAATCTGCTGATAACGCTGCACCGCGCCACGCAGGCCTGGCACGGACAGGCAGCCTTCGAAGCCCTCTTCCAGGCCCGGGCTCAGCGGTGTAATCAACGGGTTGATCAGGATCGTCTGCGGCACCGCTTCGGCATCCGGATAACGCTCGCTGTGCTCGAAGCCGAAGATCACCAGTTGCAGGTCGACGCCGATCTGCGGAGCCGCCAGGCCAACGCCCCCCACACTTTCCATGGTCTGGAACATGTCATCGATCAGTTGCCACAGCTCGGGGCTGTCGAACATTTCGACCGGTACTGGCGGGGCAATGCGCAGCAGGCGCTCATCGCCCATTTTCAGAATTTCACGAATCATGATCAGGTTTCATCAATGGTCGGTTTGTGTGAGTGATCGCGGCCCAACCCCGATACATGGTGCTTTTCCTCATGGACGGGACCATGCTCGCCAGCCACTTTTTCGCCAGGGTCCTTGCCCTCTCGCGACATGTGCTCGATCACGGCATTCATTTCCGCGCCCAGCAGCAGCACTGCGGCGGAAATGTAGAAGTACAGCAACAGCACGATGATCGCACCGATACTGCCATACATGGCGTTGTAGTTGGCGAACTCCTTGACGTACAAACCGAAGCCCAGGGACGCGATGATCCATACCACCACCGCCAGCACTGAGCCTGGGGTGATGAAGCGGAATTCCTGTTTGACGTCCGGCATGACGTAGTAGATCAACGCCACCGCGACCATCAGCAGGATCACGATCACCGGCCAGCGCGCGATGGTCCAGAGGGTGACGATGAAGTACTCAAGGCCGACCTGCGCAGCGATCCAGCTCATCACCTGTGGCCCGAGCACCATCAGTGCCGCGGCGATCAGCAGCATGCCGGCAATGCCGACGGTGTAGATGATCGACAACGGAAAGCGTTTCCACAGCGGGCGCCCTTCAACCACGTCGTAGGCGGCGTTCATCGCGCTCATCATCAGCCGCACGCCGGCGGAGGCGGTGTACAGCGCAATCACGATACCCACCGACAGCAGCCCCCCCTTGGACTGCTGAAGCTGGTCAATCACCGGGTTGACCTGCTCCAGCGCCTGGGGCGGCAATACGAGTTCCGATTGCAGGCGCAGCCAGGAGAAAAAGTCGGGCAGATGCAGGAAGCCGATCAGGGCGATCAGGAACAGAATGAACGGAAACAGCGAAAAGAGCATTTGATAGGCCAGCGCCGAGGCATAGGTCGACATCTCGTCGGCCATGAACTCGGTGACCGTGCGCATCATCACACGGTGCAGGGGCAAGCCTCTCATGTCCGGAAAAATCATTCGCGTCTCCATTCGCCGCATACGGATTGGGGTTGAAGTCGTGGCGACTCAGGGGCTGTTTTCTTTCATCAAGGTAGCCCAGTTGGCGACTTTGAAACAAATTCAGCGTGCAAGTTCAGGCTGACACAAAAACGGCCATCTGAAGATGGCCGCGTCTTCTTTTCATTTAAGACATTTCAATGCAGGAAAGTCGTTACACAAGGTTGACCGAGGGCTTTTGCGGGGAGTTTCATTTATTTCACCACGACATTTCATCGTTCAATGCAGGTTGCGCTTTATGTTTGCGGGCCAACCCCTGAGAATGCGCAACACATTCAGGCCTTGGCGCTGAAGATCCAATCCCGTAGGAACGTTATGAAACTCGATAAAAAGCAGGCCATTGCCCGCAGAAACCAGGAACTCGGCGGTGCTGTGCTTGGCGTCAACAACTGCCACTTCGCCGAACTGAACCGTAACCGCAACATCTGGTGGTTCGACCTCCCGGTGACGCGCCTTGCAATCGGTCAGTACGAGTGGATTCACCTGCTGATGCACACGCCGGCCACCGACGAACTGCTGCACCTGAAAGTGCCGACGGTGTTCCTGCGCGAGAAGCTCGAAGGCCTGGTGGTGCGCAATGAAGGCAAGCGCAAGGCGGCATTGAGCCTGGAACTGAGCGCCGACAAGGACTCCTTCCTGCAGGACATGCGCCCGGCGGGCACCAACGTCAACTTTGCACCGTTTCGCCAGTAACCCAAAAAGCTAAAAGCTTCGCGAGCAAGCCCGCTCCCACATTTAACCGAGTTCCTCCAGCAAGAATGCGGTCGAATGTGGGAGCGGGCTTGCTCTGGGCGGCGTTCCGACGAAGACGGCCTGACAGGCACCAATGACTTATCAGGCATCCAAAAAAAGCCCCGCATCTGCGGGGCTTTTTGTTGATTACGCGGTGGCTTTCTTCGCGTTGATCTTCTTCAGCTCTTCATCGCGCAATTCACGACGCAGGATCTTGCCGACGTTGGTGGTCGGCAGTGCATCGCGGAACTCCACGGAGCGCGGGACCTTGTAGCCGGTGACGTTGGCGCGCATATGCTCCATCACCTGTTCCTTGGTCAGGGTAACGCCCGGCTTGGCGACGATGAAAATCTTGATCGCCTCGCCCGACTTCTCGTCCGGTACACCGATGGCCGCGCATTGCAGCACGCCCGGCAGTGTCGCCAGCACGTCTTCGAGTTCGTTCGGGTACACGTTGAAGCCGGACACCAGGATCATGTCTTTCTTGCGATCGACAATGCGCATGTAGCCATCGGTCTGGATCAGGGCGATGTCACCGGTCTTCAACCAGCCTTCGCTGTCGAGGATTTCATCCGTGGCTTCCTGGCGCTGCCAGTAACCCTTCATGACTTGCGGCCCCTTCACGCACAGCTCGCCGATTTCGCCCAGCGGCTGCTCGACACCGGCATCGTTGATGACTTTGCACAGGGTCGACGGCACTGGAATGCCAATGGTGCCGATCTGGATGTGCTGGATCGGGTTCACCGTCGCCACCGGGCTGGTTTCGGTCATGCCGTAGCCTTCGCAGATAGCGCAACCGGTCACCGCTTTCCAGCGTTCGGCCGCGGCCAGTTGCAGGGCCATACCGCCCGACAAGGTGACTTTCAGCGCGGAGAAATCCAGCTTGCGGAAGCCTTCGTTGTTGCACAGGGCCACGAAGAGCGTGTTCAGGCCGACGAAGCCGCTGAACTTCCACTTTGACAGTTCCTTGACCATCGCCGGCAGGTCGCGCGGGTTGCTGATCAGGATGTTGTGGTTGCCGATCAGCATCATCGCCATGCAATGAAAGGTGAAGGCATAGATGTGGTACAGCGGCAGTGGCGTGATCAGGATCTCGCAACCTTCATTGAGGTTGGAGCCCATCAGCGCCTTGCACTGCAGCATGTTCGCCACCAGGTTGCGGTGGGTCAGCATCGCGCCCTTGGCCACGCCGGTAGTGCCGCCGGTGTATTGCAGTACCGCGACATCGCCACTGGCCGGACTGGCTTCCGCCACTGGCTGGCCCATGCCTTTGCTGAGCACGTCGTTGAACTTGACGGCCTTGGGCAAGTGATAGGCCGGCACCATCTTCTTCACGTACTTGATGACGCTGTTGATCAGCAGACGCTTGAGCGGTGGCAACAGGTCGGCGACTTCGGTGACGATCACGTGCTTGACGCCGGTTTTCGGCACCACGGTTTCCGCCAGGTGCGCCATGTTGGCCAGGCAGACCAGGGCCTTGGCACCGGAGTCGTTGAATTGGTGTTCCATTTCCCGCGCGGTGTAGAGCGGGTTGGTGTTGACCACGATCAGCCCGGCGCGGATTGCACCGAAGACGGCTACCGGGTACTGCAACACGTTGGGCAGTTGCACGGCGATTCGATCGCCAGGCTGCAAATCGGTATGCTGTTGCAGATAAGCGGCAAACGCACCGGACAATTCGTACAGTTCACCGTAGGTGAGTGTCTTGCCCAGGTTGCTGAATGCCGGCTTGTTGGCGAAGCGTTGGCAGGATTGCTTCAACACTGCCTGAATATTCGGATACTCGTCTGGATTGATGTCGGAAGCAATCCCAGCTGGGTACTTATCCTTCCAAAAGTCTTCGATCATGGAAGCCCACTCCTCAGCAACGCGAATTCAGCACCGCATTTGATGCGATTATTATTGGTGTTTGGTCATTGGTGAATCTGGCTGATAGAAGGCCGAGAAGTCACAAAGCGCGCCGAGAGTAGCAGCTTTGCCAAGGGTCGACTAGAGCCAAAAGCGGCCTCTACGGTCACAATTGTGACTCAAGACTTGCAAGCAGTCATTTTAGAGCAAAAAACCTATAAAGCCCTGTAGCCCGCTAAAACCGGGGCTCAAAGCAAAAGATCGCAGACTTCGACAGCTCCTACAAAGAAATGCGTTCCCTGTAGGAGCTGCCGAAGGCTGCGATCTTTTGGAGCCGCGCCGGTCTCTACGACCTGCTACGCGATATCACGCAACTCCCGCCGCAAAATCTTGCCCACCGGCGTCATCGGCAGCGACTCACGCAGCACGATGTGCTTCGGGACTTTGTACGCCGTGAAGTTTTCCTTGCAGTAAGCCTTCAGCTCTTCAAGGCTGACCCCTGCTTCACGGGCCACCACGAACAACTTCACCGCCTCCCCCGACCGCTCGTCGGGCACACCGATGACCGCACAGTTGGCGACATTCGGGTGAGCCATCACCACGTCTTCGATCTCGTTCGGGTACACGTTGAAGCCCGAGACAATGATCATGTCCTTCTTGCGGTCAACGATGCGCACGAAACCGTCCGGGTCGATCACCGCAATGTCACCGGACTTGAACCAGCCCTCGGCATCCAGCACTTCGGCCGTGGCATCGGGTTTCTGCCAGTAGCCCTTCATGATCTGCGGGCCCTTGATGCACAACTCGCCGCGTTCGCCCAAAGGTTGCTCGACACCGTCATCATTGATGACTTTCAGCGTGGTGCCCGGCACTGGCAGGCCGACCGTGCCAATCCGCGACTGGTCGCCATAGGGGTTGGTGCAGGCCACCGGGGAAGTTTCGGTCAGGCCGTAACCTTCGGTGATGCGGCAACCGGTCAGTTGCTCCCAACGCTCGGCGGTGGCCTTGACCAGCGCAGTGCCACCGGAGTTGGTGAGCTTGAGGCTGGAGAAGTCCAGGGTCTTGAAGTCCGGATGATCCATCAGCGCGACGAACAGAGTGTTCAGCCCCAGCAACGCCGAGAACCGCCAGTTCTTCAGTTCCTTGATGAAGCCGGCGATGTCCCGCGGATTGGTGATCAGCACGTTGTGGTTGCCGGTCACCATCATGCACATGCAGTTCGCTGTGAAGGCATAGATGTGGTACAGCGGCAGCGGCGCGATCATCACCTCCTGGCCTTCGCGCAGCAGCGGTTGCCCGTCGCTGGCCGACTGACTGAGGCAGGCCCGTGCCTGTTGCATGTTCGCCACCAGGTTGCCGTGGGTCAGCATCGCGCCCTTGGCCAGGCCCGTGGTGCCGCCGGTGTATTGCAGCACGGCGATGTCGTCGAGGCCGACCTTCAGTGGCTTGATACCCAGGCCACGGCCCATGCGCAGCGCACTCTTGAAGGAAACGGCCTGGGGCAAGGAGTAGTCCGGGACCATCTTCTTGACCTTGCTCACCACCGTGTTGACCAGCCACCCCTTGGCGGTGGGCATCAGGTCGCCCATCTTCGCTTCGATCAGGAACTGGATATCGGTGTCGGGCAGCACTTCCTGGACTTTCTGGCCGAACATGTTCAGGTACACCAGCGCCCGGGCACCTGAATCCTTGAACTGATGACGCATTTCCCGCGCGGTGTACAGCGGGTTGGTGTTGACCACGATCAATCCGGAGCGCAAGGCTCCGAACACGGCAATCGGGTAATGCAGGACGTTGGGCATCTGCACCGCAATGCGGTCACCCGGTACCAGGTCTGTGTGGGCTTGCAGGTAGCCGGCGAAGGCTGCGCTCTGGCGTTCCAGCTCGGCGTAGGTCAGGGTCACGCCCATGTTGCTGAACGCAGGGCGGTCAGCAAACTTCTTGCAGGAACGCTCGAACACCTCGATTACCGACTTGTAGGCTCCCAGATCGATATCCAGGGGGACGCCGGCCGGGCGTTTGTCATTCCAGAAATCAGGTTGCATTGTTGTTGTCCTCTTTACCTGAATCTATCCGGGGCCACTTCTCTGTCACTTTTCAAAAAAAATGCAAAAAGCGGAGCTTCACGGACACTAGCAGTTATGACGTAGCAGGCAAATATGCCCACGGCCGTCATTGACCGTATGAATCTACTCGCCGTGGCGTAGGCTGATCAGACGCCCGGCCAAGGATGCGCTATAAACTGCAACGAGCTGTTTCAGACCAAGCAGCCTCATGCAAAGGAACCGCCATGATCCATGACACTTTCTGGCTGACCACGAGCGACCACAGCCGCCTCTTCGTCAACCAGTGGCTCCCCGACGGCAGCCTCAAGGCAATGATTCTGCTGGCCCACGGCATGGCCGAACACAGCGCTCGCTATGGTCCCCTGGCGGAAAAACTCTGTGAGCAGGGCTATGGCGTGTGTGCCCCTGACCTGCGGGGACATGGCAAAACTGCCGAAAACGGGACACTCGGACATTTCGCCGATGACGATGGCTGGTGCAAGGTCGTGAGCGACCTGGCCAGCCTCAACCAGCACATCGGCCAGCAGCACCCTGGCGTCCCGATCGTGCTGCTCGGTCACAGCATGGGCAGTTACATCGCCCAGGCCTATCTGCTGCACCACAGTGCCAGCCTGCACGGGGCAATCCTCAGCGGCTCGAACTTCCAGCCTGTGGCGCTTTATCGTGCGGCAAGGCAGATCGCCCGTCTCGAACGCCTGCGCCAGGGCCGCAAAGGACGCAGCGCCTTGATCGAATGGCTGTCGTTCGGCTCGTTCAACAACAAATTCAAACCGGCACGCACGCCGTTCGACTGGCTCAGCCGTGATCCGGCGCAGGTCGATCTGTACGTCAACGACCCGCTCTGCGGCTTTCGCTGCACCAATCAACTGTGGATCGATTTGCTCGGCGGCTTGCAGCAAATCAGCAAAGCGTCCAATCTCGCGCAGATCGACCCGGGCCTGCCGTTGCTGGTGATTGGCGGCGAATGTGATCCGGTGAGCGAAGGCAAACGTCTCAAGGATCTGGCCGACGCGTTGCGGGCGGCCGGCAGCCAGCACCTGCAACTGACCGTTTACCCGCAGGCGCGGCACGAACTGTTCAATGAGAGCAATCGCGATGAAATCATCGCCGATGTGCTGAACTGGATCGCACAGGCCTTGAGCGCTCCTCGGCCGCACCGGTCCGAATAGTTTTTTGTGGATTTTTTAATTCGTCACAGGAATTGAGACAGATGACCCAGGTTACCAACACCCCTTACGAAGCCCTCGAAGTCGGCCAGACCGCCAGTTTCAGCAAGACGGTCGAAGAGCGCGATATCCAGTTGTTCGCTGCGATGTCCGGCGACCACAACCCGGTACACCTGGATGCCGATTACGCCGCCAGCACCATGTTCAAGGAGCGCATCGCCCACGGCATGTTCAGCGGTGCGTTGATCAGCGCTGCGGTCGCCTGCGAATTGCCTGGGCCGGGGACCATCTATATCGGCCAGCAAATGAGCTTTCAGAAGCCGGTGAAGATCGGCGACACCCTGACCGTGCGCCTGGAGATCCTCGAAAAACTGCCGAAGTTTCGCGTGCGCATTGCCACTCGCGTGTTCAACCAGCGAGATGAACTGGTGGTCGATGGCGAGGCGGAGATCCTCGCGCCACGCAAGCAACAGAGCGTGACGTTGACGGAACTGCCGGCCATCAGCATCGGCTGATTGACGGGGCAAAAACAAACACTGTGGGAGCGAGCTTGCTCGCGATGAGGGCCTGACATTCAACATTGATGTTGACTGAACTGGCGCTATCGCAAGCAAGCTCGCTCCTACAGTTGTTTCAACCAGGCATTACGAACGCGCACGCGCCTGGTTACGCAGAGCCTTGACCTGATCGTGATTTCGTTGCGCGCCGTGGTACTGACGCTCAACCAGATCGCGAATGCCCACCAGGTTGTGCTTGTTGATTTTCTCCATGGCGTCCCGGTAAGCCTTCAGCGCATGGTCTTCACCGCGCTCGGCTTCATTGAGTACAGCCTCCTCGCCCTTGCCGGTGAACATCGACTTCACGTCGACCCAACGACGATGCAGGTCACCGCTGACACTGGTGGAGGTTTCCGGATCGCCACCCATCGAGCGTACGGCAGACTGCAATTCCGCGGCGGCTGTCGCACAATCGGCCGAACGCTTGATGAACAGGCTCTTGAGTTCAGGGTGCTTGATGTCTTCAGCGCAAGTCTTGAACCCGGCCTGACCGTCCTTGCTGGTTTCAATCAGGTCGTTGAGTACAGAAATCGCTTCTTTATTCATGTCGGTCATTTTCAGTTCCTCGCGGTTGATGAAAGATGCAATGAGTCGTGCACCCTGCATGCCAGTCTGGAACTGTTTACTTATTCATTATTTTTCAAACAGTTAGCCATTATCAGAAAATCTGTATCCGTTTTATTTGCATGATCTGTCATTTGGCCTGCATGCAGAATGCCTGTATTTTCCAGACTGACTGAATCAAGACGACCGATTGATGAATCCTGAAAAGCTCGAACTGCTGATCACCCGCGAAATGCCCTTTGGCAAGTACAAGGGTCGAATCATTGCCGACCTGCCCGGCCCTTACCTGAACTGGTTCGCCCGGGAAGGCTTTCCCCATGGCGAGCTGGGTGGCCTGCTGGCCCTGATGCAGGAGATCGACCACAACGGTTTGTCGGACTTGCTCGAACCGCTGCGCGCCAAACACGGCAAACCTGCCCCGCGCCACTGAACACCTACCGAGTCCCCCATGCCCGACAACACCCGCCGCGCCCGTGATGAAGCCTTCTGGCAAACCTTTGCCGACCGCTACGATGTCGAACCCGGCCCGCTCAACCTGGAGAACGGTTACTTCGCACGCATGTCGCGCACGGTGGTAGAGGAATACCAGCGCAACATCGAGCTGATCAACCGCAGCAATTCGGTGTACGTGCGCCAGCGTTTCGAACAAGGCGACAGCCTGAAGATCCGTGCGCAACTGGCCAGGTTGATTGGCGTCCCCGCCGACAGCATCGCCCTGACCCGTAACGCCTCGGAAGGTTTGCAGTCGCTGATCCGCAACTACAACCGGCTGCAGCCCGGCGATCAGGTACTGATTTGCGATCTGGAATACGACACGGTCAAAGGCGCCATGCGCTGGCTGGCGCGTAGTCGCGGCGTTGAAGTGATCGAGATCGAACACGCACACCCGGCCACCTTCGACAGCCTGCTCGATACCTATCGGCAAGCCTTCGCGCGGTATCCGCGGCTCAAGCTGATGGCCCTGACCCACGTCACCCATCGCACGGGCCTGGTGATGCCGGTGCAGGCGATTGCAGCGGCTGCGAAGGAGCATGGCATCGACGTCATCCTCGACGGCGCCCATGCCCTCGGCCAGCTTGAATTCGACCTGACCGAGCTCGGTATCGCCTTCGCCGGCTTCAATCTGCACAAGTGGATCGGCGCACCGCTGACCCTGGGTTTTATCTACATCGCCCTCGAACGCCTGGCCGACATCGATCCGGACATGGGCGAGATGCATTTTCCGCCCACTGACATTCGCGCCCGTACCTCGTACAGCACCCCCAATATCCCGGCGCTGATGACTCTACCGCTGGTGCTTGAAGAACATTGGGCGATGGGGGGTGCCGCGGCCAAGGGCGCGCGGCTTAACTATCTGCGCAACCGCTGGGTCGCGACAGCGCGGCAGTTGCCGGGTGTCGAAGTCCTGACACCGGATGATCCGCGCCTGTATTGCGGCATCACTTCGATGCGTTTTACCCGGCATGCCGACCAGCAACTCATGGTCGAGCGCCTGCTCAATGAATACAACCTGTTCACCGTGGCCCGCAGTGGCGCCGCATGCGGTCCGTGCATCCGCATTACACCGGGGCTTACCACCACCGCATCTGACATGGATGTGCTGGCCAGGGCACTGACCGAACTGGGCTGACGTCAGACGGTGTATTTGTCAAAGTCCTCGGGCCTGATCTGTGTCGACACGGCGAACGTGTCGATGCCGATGGTCATCTGCCCGAAGTAGCCGTCTTCAGCCGAATCCCGCCCCAGGGTGTGCACGCTCAAGGTCGATTTTTCACCGCCCATGGTTGTATAGATAAAGTCCTGGTCGTTGGCCAGGACCGGCACCGTTCGGCCGCTGTACGGGCGACTGCCGAGTACCGAGCGCGAGGCCACCTCAGGCAGGTAAAGCTGCCCGACCCAGGCGACATGCCGTTCTTGCAGATAGTTGTTGCCGGCCGTGATGCGCACGGCGACGTGAATGTGCAAGGCGCGGCCGGCGTAAAAACCCGGATAGATCGTGGTGAAGCGCACGATGCCCGACTTGTCGGTGAACTGCCCGCCGCGCAGGTAGGTATCGTCATCGGTGCGCGGCACGGCGCCGATGTCTCCGGTATCGACCTCGACGTCCGGGTTGATCTTGCTCCAGCCCGAATAGGCACCGCGGGCATTGCAGTGCCAGATGTCCACCAACGCATCGGGGACCGGCTCACCGGTCATGGCATCGACAATGGTCAACCGCAATACCAACGGAACGCCTTCGGCGCCTTCGCTGATATTCCTGCGGATCAGTTTGGGGTTGCGGAAATACGGGCCGGCAATCTGCTCGGGAGACAGCAGGCAGACCGGTGCCGGGGGTGCAACTGAGGTGTTGGCGTCCATGACGTTCTCTCTTCCATAAGATGAACGCAGGCTAGCACCGGTCAATTTTCGTTATGCGGTAACTATGTATCGCTGGATGTCCTTGTCCCTGTGGGGATATGAGTCGATCCAGGCAACTTTCTTCAGGCAAAAAAAAACGGTGCACCGACCAAGCGCACCGTAAAGCCGTAGAACACACAACGAGGTGTAGGGTGAAGCGATCAGTCCAGCAGCGCCAAAGCCTCGGCGGTGCACTCCTGAATGCGGGCCCAGTCGCCGTTCTTGATCCACTCCGGATCAAGCATCCAGCTACCGCCCACGCACATGACGTTTTTCAACGCCATGTAGCTCTTGATGTTGGCAGGTCCGACGCCGCCGGTCGGGCAGAATTTCACTTCGCCGAACGGACCGCCCAAAGCCTTGATGGCCGCGACGCCGCCGCTGACTTCCGCCGGGAACAGCTTGAAGCGGCGATAACCCAGGCCGTAGCCTTCCATGATGCCCGAGGCATTGCTGATGCCTGGCAACAGTGGAATCGGGCTGGCGACGCTGGCTTCCAGCAGGTCACGGGTGATGCCTGGGGTGACGATGAATTGCGAGCCGGCCGCTTCCGCCGCCACCAGCATATGGCGATCCAGCACGGTGCCGGCACCGGTCACCAGCTCCGGACGCTGCTCGCGCAGAATCTGGATGGCCTTGAGGCCCAATTGCGAACGCAGGGTCACTTCCAGGGCTGTCAGGCCACCGGCCGCAAGGGCGTCGGCCAGCGGCAGAACGTCTTGCTCGCGGGCGATGGTGATCACCGGCAGGATCCGCGCTTTCGCACAGATGCTGTCGATCAGGGCAACTTTATCCGCCATGGAAACGGTCGGGGATGGGTTTGTCATAGCGGCTGTTCCTTGGCTCATGGGCACCAGTAAATCTCTAACGTGGGTTGCAGAAACGCGCGAATCGGCATTGCGGCGACATCATCACCGGCCAGTGCGGTACTCAGGGTGGTCAGCTTGGACTGACCGGAAATCGATAGAACCTTGTGCTTGGCCGAGGCCAGCAGCGCGCGGCTCATGGTCAGGCGCTGATGCGGCACGGTCGGCGCCAGCATCGGCCAGCAGCGACGAACGCCATCGGCCTGCAATGCCTCGGCAAGGTTCGGGCTGTTGGGAAACAGCGACGCGGTGTGGCCGTCATCGCCCATGCCGAGGATCAGCACGTCGATCACCGGCAACTCCGACAGCAAGCGGTCGGCCTGCTCGGCCGCCTGTTCCAGGTTGGCACTGGCGCTGTACAGGCTCAGGAACTGCGCCTTGGCCGCCGGGCCTTGCAACAGGTAACGCTTGATCAGACCGGCGTTGCTGTCGGCGTGCTCCACCGGTACCCAGCGCTCGTCGGCCAGGCTGATCACCACGTTCGACCAGTCCAGCGTCTGCTTGGCCAGGTGCAGGAAAAACGCCACCGGGCTGCGGCCACCGGACACCACCAGGGTCGCAGTGCCCTGGGCGTCGATCGCATCGCTCAGTTGTTTCGCCACGTTCAGTGCCAGGCTTTCAGCCAGCAGCACCGGGCTCTTGAACCCATGGGCGCTGACGCCCTGGGGCAGTTTCAAATCAGATATCGCCATACCACGACCTCCCGTCCCGCGTGATCAGAGCAATGGAGCTCATCGGCCCCCAGGACCCGGCCGCGTACGGCTTGGGCGCATCACCGGATTTTTTCCACCCGGCGATCAACTGGTCACACCACTTCCACGCGGCTTCGATTTCATCTTTACGGACAAACAGGTTCTGATTGCCACGCATCACTTCCAGCAACAACCGCTCGTAGGCATCGGGAATCCGTGCGCTGCTCCAGGTGTCGGAAAAATTCAGCTGCAACGGACCGCTGCGCAGCTGCATGCCCTTGTCCAGGCCTTGGTCTTTGGTCATGACACGCAAGGAAATGCCTTCGTCCGGCTGCAGGCGGATAATCAGCTTGTTGCTGATTTGCAGGCGCTGCTCGGGAGCGAAGATGTAGTGCGACGGTTCCTTGAAATGGATGACGATCTGCGACAGCTTCTGCGGCATGCGCTTGCCGGTACGCAGGTAAAACGGCACGCCGGCCCAGCGCCAGTTGCGGATGTCGGCACGCAGGGCGACAAAGGTTTCGGTGTCGCTCTGGGTGTTGGAATTGGGTTCTTCCAGGTACCCCGGCACCGCTTTGCCTTCGCTGTAGCCAGCGATGTATTGGCCGCGCACCACCTGGGTGGTCAGGCCTTCCGGGCTGATCGGCGCCAGGGCCTTGAGCACTTTGACCTTCTCGTCGCGGATGCTGTCGGCGGACAGGTCGGCCGGCGGGTCCATGGCGATCAGGCAGAGCAGTTGCAGCAGGTGGTTCTGGATCATGTCCCGCAGCTGGCCGGCCTTGTCGAAGTAACCCCAGCGGCCTTCGATACCGACCTTCTCGGCCACAGTGATTTCCACGTGGGAGATGTAGTTCTGGTTCCACTGGGTTTCGAACAGACTGTTGGCGAAACGCAAGGCGATCAGGTTCTGGACGGTCTCTTTACCCAGATAGTGGTCGATGCGATAGGTGCGGTTCTCCGGGAAGAACTGTGCCACGGCGTCGTTGACCTTGCGCGAGGATTCCAGGTCCGAACCGATGGGTTTTTCCAACACCACGCGGGTGTTTTCCGCCAGGCCGACCTTGGCCAGGTTCTCGCAAATTGCGCCGTACACGGCGGCCGGGGTCGCAAAGTAGGCGATGACCCGCTGCGAACTGCCGGCGGATTCGGCCAGGGCCACATAATCATCGGGATTGAGGAAGTCGACGTGCAGGTAGCTCAGGCGCGCCAGAAAACGCTCGACCACGGCTTCGTCCAGCTCTTTGGCGCCCACATAGCGGCGCAGCTCGGAGGTGATGAACGCCAGGTGTTCCTGCTCGCTGCCCGGCTCACGGGCCAGCGCGATGATCCGCGTATCCTCGTGCAAGAGGCCTGCACCATCGAGTTGATAGAGGGCAGGAAACAGCTTGCGCAGGGCGAGATCGCCAAGAGCGCCGAACAAGGCAAAGGTGCACGGTTCAACCGTAATCGAGAGCATGATGTTTGTTCTTTTATCAAGTTAAGCTACAAATACCTTTTTTCAAGGCATCACTCAAGGGAAAATGTAGTAATAACCACAACATTTTCGCAAAATACAGATTCCGAGTGGTGGTCGGTCGGAGCCATCAGTAGGATAGGCCACCGTTACGGGCCTCACCAAAGGCCCTTTTTGCATTAGCCGCGCGCTTATCGGTGCCGGTGAATCAAGGAAACTTATATGGACCGCGTGCGAAATTTACTGGAGCAAATCCAGAATCGCCTTGAAGAGCTGAACAAGGCCGAACGCAAAGTCGCCGAGGTGATCCTGCTCAACCCGCAGCAGGCCACCCGCTTCAGCATCGCCGCCCTCGCCCAGGCCGCTTCGGTCAGCGAACCGACGGTCAACCGTTTCTGCCGTTCGTTCGGCGTCAGCGGCTACCCCGAGCTCAAACTGCAACTGGCCCAGAGCCTGGCCAGTGGCGCCGCCTATGTCAGCCGTGCGGTGGAGGCCGATGACAATCCGGAGGCCTACACCCAGAAGATCTTCGGCAGCGCCATCGCCTCCCTGGACAGCGCCTGCCAGGCACTGGACCCGAACCTGATCAGCCGTGCCGTCGACCTGCTGATCCAGGCGCGGCAAATCCACTTCTTCGGCCTCGGCGCCTCGGCCCCGGTGGCACTGGATGCGCAGCACAAGTTCTTCCGTTTCAACCTCGCCGTCACGGCCCACGCGGATGTGCTGATGCAGCGCATGATTGCCTCGGTGGCCCATACCGGCGAGTTGTTCGTGATCATTTCCTACACCGGCCGCACCCGCGAACTGGTGGAAGTGGCGCGCATCGCCCGGGAAAACGGTGCCTCGGTGCTTGGCCTGACCGCCGAGAACTCGCCACTGGCCAAGGCCAGTACCCTGAGCCTGAATATCCCGCTGCCGGAAGACACCGACATCTACATGCCGATGACGTCGCGGATCATCCAGCTGACCGTGCTCGACGTACTCGCCACGGGCATGACCTTGCGTCGCGGGGTGGATTTCCAGCCGCATTTGCGCAAGATCAAGGAGAGCTTGAACGCGAGCCGGTATCCGGTGGGTGACGAGTTTAATTAGGACGCTTCGCGCAAAAGATCGCAGCCTCGTTTCACTCGTCAGCTCCTACAGGTATACGCGCTTGTGTAGGAGCTGCCGAAGGCTGCGATCTTTTGATCTTCTTTACACCCCCCCACCCGCGCCTGCAAACTCAAATGCGCCCGCTCCCCCGGTTTCAGGCACAGGCTGTCGGTGCCTCCACTCGCCGCTTCCACACAGACAAATTCGGATATCTCGTTCCAGGTCACGCCGAGCAGCGGACGTGAACCGGGATGCCACACCACGGTGTCGGCCGTATCCCCGGTATCGATGCACAACGCCCGGTCCCAGGCATGGTCGTTCAACTGCAATTCGCCGTCGTGCTGGAACACCCGCTGGCATCCGCCGTCCACGCGCAATTCGCCTTCCTGCTGACAAACCTGCCGGCTCAACTGGTCGTAACCCTGCGCGCCCTCGAGCCCAGACAGCGCTATCTCACTGACATCGCCAATACGCCAGTAAGCATGCAAAGCCTGGCTCAACTGGCACGGCATGTCGTCCTGATGCTCGGTGCTCAGGCGCAATTCCATGCGTTCACCCAGGCGCGCGTGCAGGTCCACCTGCCAGTCGCACAGCTTCAGTTGCCAGTGCAATCGCACGCCATCGTCGTCACTGTTGCTGTCGAGCAGCTTCCAGTCGAGCAACCGCGCCCAGCCATGGGACGGCCAGGCGTTCTCGCTCGGATGCCGGCCATACCAGGGCCAACACACCGGCACGCCGCCACGAATGGCGCCGACCTGCGGCCACTTTGCCGCGCACCACAGCCAGGGTTTCTGGCCCTTGGGCTGGAAGTGCAGCAACTGCGCGCCCTGACGGCTGAACACCGCCTGACACAGCGGATGGTCGATCACCAGCACGTCGCGCGTCTGATAGCGCTCCCACGCGAACACCGGACGTTCGCGCAAGGATTTGAAGAAGCGTTGTAGCGGATGCTCAAGCATGTGCCACGGTCCTGAAATCAACTGTCACCGGGGTGCGCGGCCCGCAAAAAAAAGCGGACAGCCATGGCTGTCCGCAAATATGCGCACATGGAGAGAAGCTTATCGCAGACGCGTTAGAACACCGACTGAATTTTCAGGCCGGCCACCAGCGCGTTGTCGACTTCATCCACACCACCCGGGTGCGTGACGTATTGCAGGTTGGGACGTACGGTCAGCCAGTTGGTCACGTGGAAGCCGTAGTTGATCTCGTAGTTGTATTCGGTTTCACGAATCGGCGAGAACAGCGGATTGTCGTATTCCGAAACACCGTTGGCCACGTTGGTCAGCTCGGCGTTTTTCTTCACGTCATCGTTGACATGGATACGAGCGAAACCGATGCCCACGTCATCCTTCGGTCGCGCGTCGAACGGGCCCTTGTACACGAACATCAGCGACTGGTAGTTGTCGATGAAGTTGGTGTCCTTGTCGTGGAACGTGGCGTTGGCCGCGATGTTCAGACCACGGGAAGCATCGCCATTGTGGCTGGTGAGTTGCTGCTGCGCGACGAACCAGTAGCCGTGCTTGCTATCGTGGACGCGATAAGGGTTGCCGCTGGTCGCTGCGTTCTGGCCGTTGTCGTCTTCGAGAACGTCGTCTGCCGGGGCTGTGCTTTTGTAGTAACCGACACGGTACTCGCCCGGCAGGTTGTTGATCTTCGGCGACCAGACCAGTTCGACCGGCAACACGGTGCCCTCAGTGCCACTGCCGCTGAGTTTGAAACCGTTACCGTGTTCCAGTTGCGTCGGGTTCTGGTTGTACGCACCAATCTGAGCGTAGAGCTCGTCGTTGATGTTGTACTTCACGCGGATCGCCGCCTGGCTGACCGGCCAGTTGTACCAGATGTTGGTGGCCCAGTTACCGACCTGGGATCCACAGAACGCCAGGTTCTGGAATTCGCACGGGAAGGTGTTGAAGTCTTCACCTTCACCGAAGTAACCGGCCTTGACGTCCAGCTTGTTGTCGAAGAACTGGTGCTGAATCCACAGCTGGGTCAGACGGACCATGTGGCCGCGACCATAGACTTCCTGGGAGGAACTCAAGGTGCCGGCACGTGGATCGCCAATACGGTCGTTGGAGATGTTTTCGCCGTTACGGTTGGTGAGCTGGATTTTGGCCTGGGTGTTATCCCAGCCGAACAGTTTTTCCAGGTCCAGCGCCGCGCCCAGGCCAAACTGGTCGGCATAGCGCGCGGTCTTGTCATCGTTGAACCCGCCATGCAGGTTGCCACCGACTTCACCAACGTAGTCCATCTTGATGTCGATACCCTGCTCGATCAGCTTGGTACGCTCGCCACCCCAGTCGCCCGTCATCCATTTGGAGTCTGAGCTGAACGCTTCATCGGCCATCGCATTGCCGGCCAGAACCAGTGCTGCCGCTGCTGAAACCTGGCAGATCAACCGGGCCTTGTTCTTCATCTTCATCCCTACTTCCTCGTTTTATTGTTATTAACTTTTCTTCTTTAACGCGGTTACATCAGTTGCGATGCGCGACAGGCCGCGCACCACGGATTCCCCTGTGGGAGCGGGCTTGCTCGCGAATGCGGTGTGCCCTTCAACGCAGATGTCGACTGATCCACCGCTTTCGCGAGCAAGCCCGCTCCCACATTTCTTGATCTTCAGCGGCCTTTGAACTGTGCGACGTTGGCAGCGTGTGATTCGGTTTTCGCTACGCCGGCGACCCCCAGTCGCTCACCCGTTTTCGCATCGAACAGCAGCACTTTCGCCGGATCGAATTGCAGGGTCAGGGTCTCGCCCACCGCTGGCGCCACGTCCGGTGCCAGGCGGCAGCAAACCTTGGTGTCGTTGAGGTTGACGAAGACCAGGGTGTCCGGCCCGGTCGGTTCGGTGACCTGGACTTCGGCGCGAATGGTCGGCAAGCCATTCGCTTCGCCGTTGGCCAGGATGATCTGCTCAGGGCGCATGCCGAGGATCACTTCGCGGTCCTCAAGACCGGCGTCCTGCATGCCCAGCGGCAGTTCGCAACGGGCCTGGCCGCTGTCGAGCAGCGCCAGCAGGCGACCGTCCTTGCGCTGCAGGCGCAGCGGGATGAAGTTCATCGGCGGCGAACCGATGAAGCTCGCCACGAACAGGTTGGCCGGGTTGTTGTAGATGTCCTTCGGCGTACCGAACTGCTGGATGATCCCGTCTTTCATCACCGCCACTTTGTCGCCCAGGGTCATGGCTTCGATCTGGTCGTGGGTCACGTAGACCGTGGTAGTTTTCAGGCGCTGGTGCATCAGTTTCATTTCGGTGCGCATCTCGACCCGCAGCTTGGCGTCGAGGTTGGACAGCGGCTCGTCGAACAGATAGATCTTCGGCCGCCGCGCCAGGGCACGGCCCATCGCCACGCGCTGTTGCTGGCCGCCGGAGAGCTGGCCGGGCTTGCGGCTGAGCAGGTGTTCGATCTGCAACAGCTTGGAAACCCGAGCGACTTCTTCGTCGATTTCGGCGATCGGCATTTTGCGGATCTTCAGGCCGAAGGCGATGTTGTCGCGCACGCTCATGGTCGGGTACAGCGCGTAGGACTGGAACACCATGGCAATGTCGCGATCCTTGGGGCTCATGCCGCTGATATCGGCATCGTCCACCAGGATCGCGCCGCCGCTGATGGTTTCCAGGCCGGCGATGCAGTTCATCAAGGTCGACTTGCCGCAGCCCGACGGGCCGACCAGGATCAGGAACTCACCGTCATCGATCTTCAGTTCGATGTTTTTCAGGGTGTCCGGCAAGCCGGGGCCGTAGGTCTTGTTGACGTTGCGTAATTCGAGAGTTGCCATGTTTCTACCCCTTGACCGCGCCGGACGTCAGCCCACGCAGGAAATACTTGCCAGCGAATATGTAGACCAGCAGTGTCGGCAGCCCGGCGATCATCGCGGCGGCCATATCAACGTTGTATTCCTTGGCCCCGGTGCTGGTGTTGACCAGGTTGTTCAGGGCCACGGTAATTGGCTGGGCGTCGCCACTGGCGAACACCACGCCGAACAGGAAGTCGTTCCAGATCTGGGTGAACTGCCAGATCAGGCAGACCATCACGATCGGGATCGACATCGGCAGCAGGATCTTCAGGAAGATCGTGAAGAAGCCCGCGCCATCGAGCCTTGCGGCCTTGACCAGCGCATCCGGAATGCTCACGTAGTAGTTGCGGAAGAACAGCGTGGTGAACGCCAGGCCGTAGACCACGTGCACCAGCACCAGGCCGGTGGTGGTGTTGGCCAGGCCGAACTTGCCGAGGGTGAACGAGGCCGGCAGCAGCACGGTCTGGAACGGCAGGAAGCAGCCGAACAGCAGCAGGCCGAAGAACAGCTGTGAACCACGGAAGCGCCACATCGACAGCACGTAGCCATTCATCGCACCAATAAACGTGGAAATCAGCACCGCTGGCACGGTGATCTTCACCGAGTTCCAGAAGTAGCCACCGACCACGTCCCAGGCCTTGATCCAGCCGATGCCGTCGATCACGGTCGGCCAGCTCAACAGATTGCCGGTACGGATGTCTTCCGGGGATTTGAAACTGGTCAGCAGCATCACCACCAACGGAATCAGGTACACCGCCGCTGCCAACAGCAGGGTGGCGTAGATCGCGATGCGGCTGAAGCTCAATGCTGGTTTGCCGAGTTGATTAGTCATGGCGTTTGCCTCGCAGCTCGGAGTACAGGTACGGCACGAGGATGGTCAGCACGGCACCGAGCATCAGCATGGCGCTGGCCGAACCGATGCCCATCTGGCCACGGCTGAAGGTGAAGGAATACATGAACATTGCCGGCAGGTCGGAGGAGTAACCCGGACCGCCCGCGGTCATCGCCGCGACCAGGTCGAAGCTCTTGATCGCGATGTGCGCCAGGATCATGAAGGCACTGAAGAACACCGGGCGCAGGCTCGGCAGGACGATCTTCAGGTAGATGGTCGGCAGGCTCGCACCGTCGACTTGCGCGGCACGGATGATCGATTGATCGACACCGCGCAGACCGGCAAGGAACATCGCCATGACAAACCCGGAGGCTTGCCACACGGCGGCGATCACCAGGCAGTAAACGACGCGATCCTGATCCACCAGCCAGTCGAGACGAAAGCCCTCCCAGCCCCAGTCACGCAGCATCTTGTCCAGGCCCAGGCCTGGGTTGAGCAGCCATTTCCACGCGGTACCGGTGACGATCATCGACAGCGCCATCGGGTACAGGTAGACGGTGCGGATGAAGCCTTCCTTGCGAATGCGCTGGTCCAGCAGCACCGCGAGGAACACGCCCAGCACCAGGCTGATGCCGATGAACATGCCGCCGAACAGCGCGAGGTTCTTGCTCGCGACCCACCAGCGGTCGTTGTCCATCAAGCGCATGTATTGCTGCAGGCCGACCCACTTGTAGCTCGGCATGAAGCTGGAGTTGGTGAAGGACAGAATGAACGTCCAGATGATGTAACCGTAGAAACCAACCAACACGATCAGCATGCTCGGCGCGAGTACCAACTTGGGTAGCCAGCGTTGCAGCGCATCGAACGGTGAGGCTTTGCTGAAAACCGCCACAGAGCTCATCGGGATAATCCAGGTTTAGATGTAAGGATCGGAGTGCGATCCCTTGTAGGAGCTGCCGCAGGCTGCGATCTTTTGATCTTGATTTTAAAAAACAAAATCAAAAGATCGCAGCCTGCGGCAGCTCCTACAGGGGGGATGCCAGGGAATTACTGGGCAGCTTTGACAGCCGAGGCCAGTTGGGCGCTGGCCTTGGCCGGGTCAGCATCCTTGTCGTTCATGAAGTTGGTGACCACGTCGAAGATCGCGCCTTGCACCGCCAGGGAAGTGGCCATGTTGTGCGCCATGCTCGGTTGCAGGCCGCCGGTCTTGTCGTCCGCGATGAAGTCCTTGGCCGACTTCTGGGCGCACTCGTCGAAGCCGAGCTTGTCCATTTCGTTCAGCATGTCGTTACGCACCGGGATCGAACCCTTGTTCATGCTGAAGACTTTCTGGAAATCGGTACCCAAGGCGACCTTGGCCAGGTCTTGCTGGGCAGCGATGTCGCCCTTGCGATCGGCCTTGAGCTTGAACACCGCCAGGGAGTCGATGTTGTAGGTGAAGGCTTTTTCAGTGCCCGGGAAAGCTACGCACAGGTAGTCCTTGCCCGCGACTTTCTTCGCCGCCGTCCACTCGCTTTTCGCCCAGTCGCCCATCATCTGCATGCCGGCCTTGCCGTTGATGACGTCGGCGGCGGCGATGTTCCAGTCACGACCGGCGCGGTTCGGGTCCATGTAGCCGGTGATCTTTTTCAGCTCGGCGAACGACTTGGTCATCTCCGGGCCGGACAGGGTTTTCTGGTCCAGGTCCACCAGGGCTTTCTTGTAGCCGTCAGCACCCATGACCGAGAGCACGATGTCTTCGAACACGGTGCTGTCCTGCCAAGGCTGACCGCCGTGGGCGAGCGCAATGAAGCCGGCGGCCTTGAGCTTGTCGCCGGCGGCATAGAATTCTTCGAGGGTGGTCGGGGCTTTTTCGATCCCGGCTTTCTTGAACACCTGCGGGTTGATCCACAGCCAGTTGACGCGGTGGATGTTCACCGGCACGGCGACGTAGTCACCTTCGTACTTCACGGTGTCGGAGACTTTCTTCGACAGCAGGCCATCCCAGTTTTCGGACTTGGATACTTCTTTCAACGCGTCGGTGCTGAGCAGGCCGGTGCTGCCCCACTCCTGGATGTCCGGGCCCTTGATCTGTGCAACGCCCGGCGGGTTGCCGGCTACGGCGCGACTCTTGAGTACGGTCATGGCCGTGGAACCGCCACCGCCGGCGACTGCGCCGTCCTTCCAGGTGAAGCCGTCTTTTTCGACTTGAGCCTTCAGGACATCGACCGCTGCTTTTTCACCACCGGAAGTCCACCAGTGAACGACTTCAACGGAACCTTTGGATTCGGCGGCCAGGACACTGAGGGGAAGTGCAGACAGGGAAGCGAGAGAAATGACAGTAGCGAGGCGAGAAATCGCATTCATCTAGGAGCACCTTTCTTGTTGTTATGCATGCAAGTCTGTTGCTTGCGCTGCATAGGATTCTAAACAGGGGATATCCCTTCGCAGGTAACGAAGGGATGCGCGAATGTCACCGCATGGTTACATAGAACCGCTCTGGGACAACTGCGCCAGCGCCGTAGCCATGCTTGGCGCCAACGCCAGGCGCGGAATCAGCACGGCTTGCCAGGCGTGGTAAAGGTCAGGCTTGCCGGGCCAGATATCGGCACTCGGGCGGTTCAGCGGATCGAGTTCGTGATGCCAGCTGCCGCCTTCGCGGTCGATGAAATGACTGTCAGAGAATTCCCAGAACAGTCGGTACCAGTGTTCGTATTGTTCATCGCCGGTGCGCTTGAGCAAGGCACTGGCGGCGGCGCTGGCTTCGCAATGGGTCCAGTGCAGGCGATGGCGGACCACCGCTTTGTTGTCCCAGTCCAGGGTGTAGACGATGCCCGGCGCGCCATCGACATCCCAGCCGTGGAGGCAATTGTGCTCGAACAGTTTTTGCGCATCGGTGACCAGCCAGCCCGGCGTGAGCATCCCCGCTCTCACCCGCGAAGCTTCGAGGTGCAGCAACAGCCGCGCCCACTCGAAACCATGGCCAGGCGTGGTGCCGTAAGGGCGGAAGCCGTCGGCCGGATTGTCGTGGTTGTAGTCCCGCAGTGGCTGCCAGGCGCGGTCGAAATGCTCGATCACCAGGTAATCGTTGGCGGCGGCGTGGCCATGGATCACTCGTTCGACAATCCGTTGGGCGCGGCTCAGCCAGCGGTTGTCATCGGTGACATCGGCCAGGGCGAGGAAGGCCTCGGTGGCGTGCATGTTGCTGTTGGCGCCCCGGTACGCCTCCTCTTCGCTCCAGTCGCGCCTGAAAGACTCGCGCATCGCGCCTTCTTCTTCGCACCAGAAATAAGTGTCGATGATATCGATCGAGTCATCGAGCAAGGCTTGCGCACCGGGACGCTGCGCGACCACCGCAGAACTGGCGGCCAGCGCGACGAAAGCGTGCAGATAGGCATTCTTGCCGGTATTGCCGTCGCGGTGTTCGGCAGTCGCGAACCAGCCGCCATGCAGCGCATCCCGCAATGGTCCGCGCAGGGCGGCAACACCGTGATCCACCAGCTCGGCAAAACCCGGCAAGCCCTGAATATGGGCCATGGCAAAGCTATGGGTCATGCGCGCGGTGTTCATGGTGTGGGCTTGCGCATCAGCTGGGAGACGGCCTTTTTCATCGAGGTTGCCGAAGCCTTCAGGCAGTTTCGAAGCCTTGGCAAAGGCCAGCAGGCGCAAGCCTTCGGTGGCGAGCCATTGCTGATGGGCAGGTGCATTCAGCCAACTGCTGAAGGCCGGTTGGAAGGTGTCCATGGCGTACCTTTTTTGTTGTTATGACTGAGGGGCAGCATAAACAACGGACGAAGGCGGGCTTGTAACGAAGGGGGTGGGTTATGTCACCAGGCTGTGACAATTGCATAGCAAGATCAAAAGATCGCAGCCTTCGGCAGCTCCTACAGGGATCCATGTAGGAGCTGCCGAAGGCTGCGATCTTTTGACTTTCAATCCATCGAGCGGGGTAACTGCAGGGTCACCCGCAACCCGCCCTCACGCAAATTCTGCAAGCTGACCTCACCGCCATGGCTATGGGCAATGTTGCGGGCAATCCCCAGCCCCAGGCCATAACCCTGCTGCTGCCCGGCCAGGCGGAAGTGCGGTTCGAACACCTGCTCCAGGCGCTGCTCCGGCACGCCCGGCCCCTCATCATCGACATGCAGGATGAACGCGCTTTCATCGTCATCGATGTGCAGGTGCGCGTTCTGCCCGTACTTCAACGCATTGTCGATCAGGTTGCCGATGCAACGCTTGAGCGCCAGCGGTTTGCCCGGATAGGACGCCAGCGCCCGCCCCTGCTGGGTAACGCGGCCGTTGCCGTTCGGCGCGAGATAGGGTTCCACCAGGCAATCGAGCACATGGTTGAGGTCCACCGGCTCGATGTTCTCGTGGATGTCGGTGTCTTTCACGCATTGCAGCGCGCCCTTGACCAGCAATTCGAGCTCGTCCAGGTCGCGCCCGAACTTGGCTTGCAGTGTTTCGTCCTCGAGCAATTCAACCCGCAGGCGCAAGCGGGTGATCGGCGTGCGCAGGTCGTGGGAAATGGCGCTGAACAACTGGCTGCGCTCGGTCAGGTAACGGCTGATGCGCTCGCGCATGGTGTTGAAGGCGCGCCCGACCTCGACCACTTCGCTGCCACCGCCCTCGGCCACCGGTTCCACATCGGCCCCCAGCGACAGGTCCCGCGCCGCCCGCGCCAGGCGCTTGAGCGGACGACTCTGCCAGTGCACCAGCAGGCCGATGAACAACAGCAAAAAGCTGCTGGTCAGGACAATGAACCACACCTGCTGCGCCGGCAGGCCCTGCTCTTCAAGGCTGGTGTAGGGCTCGGGCAACAGCGAGGCGATGTACAGCCATTCGCCCGGCGCCATCTGGATCTGCGTGACCAGCACCGGCGGATTCACCGGCTCCAGGGTCAGCGCGTAGTGCGCCCAGGAGCGTGGCAACTCATCAAGCTTGAGGCCGCCATTGAAGATGCGCAGGTCTTGCGGGCTGACAAAAGTCACCGAGATGTCGGTGTCCTGGCCGAGAGACTGGCGCAGCACTTCGTCCACCGCCTTGAGCACCGCCTCTTTGCGCGGAGTAATGGGTAACACTTCCATGCCCAGCGGCTTGTCGTTGAGCGTCACCACGAACCGGGTGCCGCCCATGCTGCGCAACTGGTCGAGCACCAAGGGGCGAAACGCCACCGGCAACGAACGGAAATAACTGACGCTGGCGGTCATTGAATGGGCCAGGCTGCGGGCGCTGGTGACCAGGCCCTCGAGTTGCGTGGCACGCAGTTGCGACACCCAGATCACACTCGACAGTGCTTGGGCGAACAACACCGCCAGCAGGGTCAACAGCAACATCCGCCCGAGCAGCGAACGCGGCATCGGCACCTTGGCGGCGAGCTTGCGTAAAGTCTCAGTGACCATTGCTGGCAACCACGTTGGCTGCCAGTTGGTAACCGCTGCCACGCACGGTGCGGATCAGCCGTGGCGGTTTCTCGGTGTCACGCAGGCGCTGGCGCAACCGGCTGACCGCCATGTCGACGATGCGATCCAGGGGCATCAGATCACGGCCACGGGTGGCGTTGCCGATGGTGTCGCGGTCGAGGATTTCCTGCGGGTGATCGAGAAACAACTTCAGCAGCGCAAAGTCGGCGCCCGAGAGAATCACCTCTTCGCCGTCGATGTGGAACAGCCGATGGCTGACCATGTCCAGCCGCCAGTCATCGAAGGCCAGCACTTCACCGCCACTGCGCTCCTGACCGAACTGCGCGCGGCGCAGCAACGCCTTGATCCGCGCCTGCAATTCCCGCGGGCTGAAGGGCTTGCCGAGGTAATCGTCGGCACCCAGTTCCAGGCCGATGACGCGATCGGCCTCATCGGAACTGGCGGTGAGCATGATGATCGGCACCTGCGCCTGACGCGGATGCTGGCGAATCCAGCGGCACAGGCTGAAGCCGTCTTCGTCGGGCAACATCACATCAAGGATCACCAGATCACTCGGCGCCTCGTTCAGCGCCTGGCGAAAGCCGGCACCGTCGGGCGTGGTACGGACCTGAAATCCGGCGCGGGTCAGGTAGGTATCCAGCAACTCGCGTATCTCTTGATCGTCATCGACCAACAAAATCGACTTGTTGACTGAGCTCACAGGAAGGCGTCCTTGTTGTTTGAATTGGGCGGATTATGCCTTAAGCACTGATTTTACAAACACCACAGAAACAACTGTGGGAGCGGGCTTGCTCGCGAAGGCGTCGTAACATTCAACATATTGGTTGACTGACACACTGCTTTCGCGAGCAAGCCCGCTCCCACATTTTGATCGTATTTCAGGCTGGGAGAGATTGCTCCAAAGCCACACCCGCACCCATCAATCCCGAATACGGCGCCGTCACCAGCCACACCGGAATCCCCTTGAAGTAATCGCTCATGCAACCCTTGTCGGCGAAGCAGCGGGCGAAACCGCTTTCGAGGAAGAAATCGGCAAACCGCGGAATCACCCCGCCCACGATGTACACGCCACCGCGTCCACCGGTGGTCAGCACGTTGTTGCCGGCCACGCGACCGAGCCAGCAGCAGAACTGCTCAAGCACTTCCACGGCAATCGGGTCGCCCGCCAGCCCGGCAGCAGTAATCGCTTCCGGCGTATCGAGCACAGGCGTGTGCCCGTCCACCGCACAGATCGCCCGATAGACACGGGGCAAGCCGCCACCGCTCAGGGCTGTTTCCGCACTGACATGGCCGATTTCGTTGAAGATGTGCTGCCAGAGCTGGGTTTCACGTGCACTGCTCAATGGCAGATCGACGTGACCACCCTCCCCCGGCAATGCGGCAAAACGGCCCTCGCCCAGATCGAGCAAGGTGCCGACGCCCAGGCCGGTGCCCGGGCCAATCACCACCGCCGGGCGCAACGGCTCGGGCGTGCCCGCGCAGACCACGCGGAATTCGCCGGGCTGCAAACGGGTCATGCCCAGGGCCATGGCCGAGAAGTCGTTGACCAGCAACAGCTGATCCACCTGCAAGGTCTGGCAAAAGCCCTTGCGGCTCAGGCGCCAGTGATTGTTGGTGAATTTGAATTCATCACCGCTCACCGGGCCTGCCACCGACAGGCACACCGAACCGATCGCACCCGGCGCCAGCCCCAGGCCATTCAAATAGAAGCTGATCGCATCGATAGGGCTGGGGAAATCTGCCGTTGCCAGCACCTGGACCGATTCCAGTTGCTGGTTTTTCCACAACGCGAAACGTGCGTTGGTCCCACCGATGTCACCGACCAAAGCCAGTTTCAATTAAGCGTCTCCAGGGCAGAAGTGAAGGCGCTGGCGCCCTGCTCCGCCGAGCTGAAGGCCATGCGCATGAAACCGAACAGCTCGCGACCGGTGCCGATGTTGTTGCCCAACAGGCCTTTGGCCGGCGTGCGCGCTGCGAATTCTTCGGCGTCCACCATAAGCTCCAGGGTGCCTTTGACGCCATCGACGCGGATGATATCGCCCTCTTGCACCCGCGCCAAAGCGCCACCGACATAAGCTTCGGGGCTGACATGAATGGCCGCCGGGATTTTCCCCGACGCACCGGACATGCGCCCGTCGGTCACCAGCGCGACTTTGAAGCCGCGATCCTGCAGCACGCCGAGGAACGGCGTCATCTTGTGCAGCTCCGGCATGCCGTTGGAGCGCGGGCCCTGGAAGCGCATCACCGCGACAAAATCCTTCTCCAGCAAACCGGCCTTGAACGCATCGGCCAGGTCCTGCTGATCCTGGAACACCATGGCCGGCGCTTCGACGATCTGGTTTTCCACGGCCACGGCGGAGACTTTCATCACGCCACGACCGAGATTGCCTTCCATCACCCGCAAGCCACCTTCGGCCGAGAATGCACGGGCGACCGGACGCAGGATGCTTTCATCGAGGCTGTCGGTCACGCCTTCGCGCCAGACCAGTTGGCCATTGTCGAGGAACGGCTCCTGGGTGTAGCGGCTCAGGCCGTGGCCCATCACGGTGTTGACGTTTTCGTGGAGCAGACCGGCTTCCAGCAGTTCACGAATCAGGAACGACATGCCCCCCGCGGCCTGGAAGTGGTTGATGTCGGCTTTACCGTTCGGGTAGACGTGGCTGAGGGTCGGCACGACTTCGGAGAGGTCGGCCATGTCCTGCCAGGTCAATTGAATGCCCGCTGCCATGGCGATGGCCGGCATGTGCAGGGTGTGGTTGGTCGAACCGCCGGTGGCGTGCAGCGCGACAATCGAGTTGACCAGCGAACGCTCATCGACGATTTCGCCGATCGGGATGTAGTCACCGTTCTGCTTGGTCAAACGCGTGACCTGATGCGCCGCTTCGCGGGTCAAGGCATCGCGCAACGGCGTGTTCGGGTTGACGAAGGACGCGCCCGGCAGGTGCAGGCCCATGACTTCCATCAGCAACTGGTTGGTATTGGCGGTGCCGTAGAAGGTGCAAGTGCCAGGGCTGTGGTAGGACTTCATTTCCGATTCCAGCAACTCTTCGCGAGTTGCCTTGCCTTCGGCGTACTTCTGGCGCACGTCGGCTTTCTGCTTGTTGGAAATGCCCGAGACCATCGGCCCACCCGGCACGAAAATCATCGGCAGATGGCCAAAGCGCAGCGCGCCCATCATCAGGCCCGGCACGATCTTGTCGCAGATGCCAAGCAGCAGTGCGCCGTCGAACATGTTGTGGGACAGCGCCACGGCCGTGGACAACGCGATCACTTCGCGGCTCGGCAGGCTCAGTTCCATGCCCGGCTCGCCCTGGGTCACGCCATCGCACATGGCCGGGGTGCCACCGGCGAACTGGCCGACGGAGCCGATCTCGCGCAGAGCCTTTTTGATCATCTCCGGAAAGACTTCGTACGGCTGGTGCGCCGAGAGCATGTCGTTATATGACGAAACAATCGCAATGTTGGCGGAGTTCATCATCCGCAGGCTGTGCTTGTCGTCGCTGCCGCATCCGGCCACGCCGTGGGCGAAGTTGGCGCATTGCAGCTTGCCGCGCATCGGACCGTCGCTGGCCGCACCGCGAATCAATGCAAGGTAAGCCTCACGCGTGGCGCGGCTGCGGGCGATAAGCCGTTCGGTGACCTCAAGGACGCGGGGATGCATGTGTAGAACTCCAGGCTAACGGATGTGGCGACCTGATTGTCTATGCTGATCAAAGCCCGGTGTCGATGGGATGACAGACGGTTTTCTTGATCGGTTGGACCAGTTGATTCAGGTCACTCGTTGTAGATTGAACAAAATATTGCCATTAAAAAGGCTTGTTTTCTATTTTTTTGCGAATAATCTTGTAATTCCAACAACAAAACGACGGTAGCGCCGCACTATGACTCTTCGAATCGCAATCAATGGTTTTGGCCGCATCGGCCGTAATGTCCTGCGAGCACTCTATACCCAGGGCTACCGTCAGGATCTGCAGATCGTCGCCATCAACGACCTGGGCGACAGCGCGATCAATGCTCATCTGCTCAAGTACGACACCGTTCACGGCACGTTCGATGCCGATGTCCAGCATGACCAGGAGAGCCTGACGGTCAACGGCGACCGCATTTCGGTCAGTGCCATCCGCAACCCGGCCGACCTGCCCTGGGCCGCGGAAAAGATTGATGTAGTGTTCGAATGCACCGGTCTGTTCACCGACCGGGCCAAGGCCGCCGCGCATATTACGGCGGGCGCGCGCAAAGTGATCATCTCGGCCCCGGCCAAAGGCGCCGACGCCACCGTCGTTTACGGGGTGAACCACGACATTCTGCGCCAATCGCACCAGATCATTTCCAACGCGTCGTGCACCACCAACTGCCTGGCTCCGGTGGCCCAGGTGTTGCATCGCGAGTTGGGCATCGAAAGCGGTCTGATGACCACCATTCACGCCTACACCAACGACCAGAACCTGACCGACGTCTACCACACTGACCCGTACCGTGCCCGTTCGGCCACCCAGAACATGATCCCGAGCAAGACCGGTGCCGCCGAAGCGGTCGGCCTGGTGCTGCCGGAACTGGCAGGCAAACTGACCGGCATGGCGGTGCGCGTCCCGGTGATCAACGTGTCGCTGGTGGACCTGACCGTGCAACTGAAAAAAGAAGCCAGCGCAGAGGAAGTCAACGCGCTGCTCAAGCAAGCCAGCCAGCACTCTAAGATCCTTGGCTATAACACCCTGCCGCTGGTTTCCAGCGACTTCAACCACAACCCGCTGTCGTCGATCTTCGATGCCAACCACACCAAGTCCAGCGGCAAGCTGCTCAAGGTTCTGGCCTGGTACGACAACGAATGGGGTTTCTCCAACCGCATGCTCGATAACTGCCTGGCGCTGTGCAACGCCGAGTAAGCGAAGCTTACGACTGTAGGAGCTGCCGGAGGCTGCGATCTTTTGATCTTGTTCTTAAAAAGCAAAATCAAAAGATCGCAGCCTCCGGCAGCTCCTACAGATGTGCGCAATGCAAAGCATCGTGTTCATGTCCTGGAGCCCCCCATGATCGGCATCAGCTTTACGCAAAAGACCATGGCGGCGCGCAAGCGTATCGCCCTGGTCGCCCATGACCACTGCAAGGTGTTCTTGCTGGACTGGGCCGAACGGCAAAAAGACAGGCTGGCCCGGCATGATCTGGTCGCCACCGGCACCACGGGGTTGTTGTTGCAACAACGCCTCGACCTGCCGGTGCAAAGCATGATCAGCGGGCCGTTGGGCGGCGACCAACAGCTCGGCGCGCAAATCGCCGAGCAGCGGGTCGACATGCTGGTGTTTTTCTGGGACCCGTTCGAACCCCAGCCCCACGACCCGGACATCAAGGCGTTGCTGCGGGTCGCGGCGGTGTGGAACATCCCGGTGGCGTGCAACGAATGCAGCGCAGACTACCTGCTCAGCAGCCCGCTGATGGATCAGGCGCACCCCCATCGGATTCCCGATTACGCCACCTACTTGCAGGGCCGCGCATAAAGCTTCACAAATCAGAACTTGACCACTCGAGTAGATGATAAGCATTATCATCTACTCGAAATGGATCAGGTTCTCCCGTGAGTCAGTCGCGCTTCAACCACGTTTTCCTCACCCAGCGCACCTCCCTGCTGCGCACGCTGGAACGGATGGTCAACAATCACAGCACTGCTGAAGACCTCTTGCAGGAAACCTACCTGCGGGTGACCCGTGCATTGAGCGAACGGGCCATCGATCATCTTGAGCCCTTTGTCTTCCAGACGGCACGCAACCTGGCGCTGGACCATTTGCGCGCGCGGCGCATCCATTCGCGCACCATGGTCGATGACGTGCCGCAGGAGTTGGTGCACAGCATCGCCGCCCCCACCAGCAGCGCCGAAGACGCCGCCCATGCCGAACAATTGCTGGAGCGCCTGAACGTGAGCCTCGGTCAACTCAGCGCCCGCCAACAGCGAATTTTCATCCTCAGCCGCCTGCACGGGCACAGCTACCAGGAAATCGCCGAGGAGCTGAACGTGTCCCTCAGTACTGTGCAGAAAGAACTCAAACTGATCATGTCGATCTGCATCGGGGTTGCCGATCGCTTGAACGCCAACTGAGCGCCAAGGCCCTGCGCTTATCTGGACCGACTGCGCTGATCATCGGGCTTTGCTACCCTTGGTCCACTTTCTACGCTTCACTAAAAAAACAGCCGTGCACTGACACTGCCGAGGAAACACCGTGACGGACAACCACCGTTCCCCAGAGCCTTCATCGGCGCAGGACCCCGCAAGCGCGATGGACCAGGCCCTGGACTGGCTGATCGTGCTCGACAGTCCCGACGAGGAGCAGACCCGCCAATTCCATGCATGGCTTGACGCCGATCCGTTGAATGCCCAGGTGTTCGCCAAGGCCCAGGCGATCTGGGACGGCCCACAAGTGGCGCAGTGCGCGCAAAGCCTGGCTGCGCGCCCCGCGAAAGTCACTGCCATTGCCCGTCTGCGTCCGCACTGGAAACCACTGGCCACCGCCGCCGTGCTGCTGCTCGGGCTGTTCAGTTTCAGCAGTTTGCCGATGCGCCTGCAGGCCGATCACCTGACCGTGGTCGGCGAGCGCCAGCGCCTGCAATTGGAGGACGGCTCCAGGGTCCTGCTCAATACCAATTCGGCGTTTTCAAGCACCATCAACGACCAGCAACGTGTTGCCCGCCTGTATCAGGGCGAAGCGTTTTTCGAAGTGCAGGCCAATCGCGGCCAACCCCTGGAAATCGATGCCGGACCGGTCACGGCCAGCGTTCGCGATACCGCGTTTGCCGTGCGTTACCTCGACGGCGTGGCACAGGTGCGGGTACAGCGCGGCGATGTCGACTTGCGCGCCACCCGCAACGACGCCCGGGTGCGCTTGTCCGCCGGGGAAAGCATTCGCATCGGCCCCAACGGCTTCGACCGCCCGGCCAAGCTGGATGCCGCCACCGACCTGGCGTGGGTCCAGGGACGTCTGGTGTTCGAAAACTGCCCGTTGAACCAGGTGCTGGCAGAACTTCGCCGCTACTACCCGGGCTGGATCATCAACAACAACGAGCAGTTGGCCGATGTCACCGTGACCGGCAACTACCGCCTCGATCAGCCGCTGGACGTGGTTCGCTCCCTGGCCCATATCACCTCGGCCTGGCTCCAGGAATTCCCGGCGCTGGTCATCCTGAACTGAATGAGAATTATTTTTACTCGATAGCCAAACCCCGTACGTCTCGTTATAGCCAATGCAATTGATTCGCATCTAACCCTGCCAATCAGCACCTATAAAGATTCGTGCGACACGGAGCGCTATCGATGTCCCCTCGCCTTACCCGCCAAGCCCCTACACCTTCCCGCGTGCTGTCGCTGCTGACCGCCGCCATCCTGATGGCCGGTACCGCACCGCTCATGGCCGCCACCTCCACCGAGCAGTCGACCCGCAAAATGGGCGACTACGCATTCGCCATTCCCCAGCAATCACTGGTGTCGGCACTCAATGCCTTTACCGCCGTGACGGGCTGGCAAGTCGGCGTGTCGTCGGAGCTGGCGCAAGGTGTGGCCTCGCCGGGAGTACGCGGCTCGCTGTCGCCGGAGAACGCCCTGGATCGCCTGTTGGTGGGGACCAACCTGGGCTATCGCAAACTGGGCAACAACAGCATCGTCCTGGAAAAGCGCAGTGGCAGCAGTACGCTCAACCTGCAACAGGTGACCATCAGCGCCACCCGTAACGAGCAGGATGTGAACAGCGTACCGAGCACGGTCTCTGTCTACACTCGCGAAGATCTGGACCGAAACAACGTCAACACCATCAAGGAACTGGTGCGTTACGAGCCCGGTGTTTCGGTGGGTGGTTCAGGCCAACGCGCCGGCATCACGGGTTACAACATTCGCGGCATCGATGGCGACCGCGTGCTGACCCAGGTCGATGGCGTGCAGGTACCCGACGGTTTCTTCAACGGCCCCTATGCCCAGACCAACCGCAACTATGTCGATCCGGAAATCGTCAAGCGTGTGGAGATCCTCCGGGGCCCGGCGTCGGTGCTGTATGGCAGCAGCGCCATTGGCGGTGCGGTCAGCTACTACACGCTGGACCCGGACGACATCATCAAGCCAGGCAAGGATGTCGGCGCGCGCCTGAAAACCGGCTACAGCTCCGCCGACGACAGCTGGCTGACTTCCGGCACCGTCGCCGGCCGCACCGGCGAGTTCGATGGCCTTTTGCATCTGAGTCAACGCAACGGCCATGAAACAGAGTCCTATGGCGATACCGGCGGCACTGGCCTGAACCGCACGGAGGCCAACCCCCAGGACGCGCGCACCACCAGCGTGCTGGCCAAACTGGGCTGGAATTACGCCGACGACGCGCGTTTTGGCCTGACCTACGAGCATTACAAGGACGACCGCGACACCAATCAATTGAGCGCAGTGGGCGGCCCGTTTAATGCCGGACGCGGGTTCGGCTACTACAAGTCCCGTACCGGTAACGACACGATCACCCGCGAAAGCTTTGGCCTGGAACACAGCTTCGGTCTGGACAGCACTCTGGCTGACAACATCAAGTGGACGCTGAACTACCAGATCGCCAAGACCGACCAGACCACCGAAGAAATCTACGCGCCGTCGCGGACTGTGCTGCGTAACCGTGATACGACTTACAAGGATCGCCAATGGGTATTCGATGCCCAGGCTGACAAGTCGTTTGCCATCGCCGATACCGATCACTTCGTCACCTATGGCACCACCATCAAGCAGGACAAAGTCACCGGCCTGCGTACCGGTACCGGCACCTGCCTGACCGTGGCCGGTGCCTGCCGTGTCATTGGCGCCCCTAGCACCAGCGACACGCTGACACCCGCCAGTGACTTCCCGGACCCGACCATCAATAGCTACGCCCTGTTCGCCCAGGATCAGATCAGCTGGGGCAACTGGACCTTCCTGCCCGGTGCACGCTACGACTACACCCAGCTCAAGCCGCATATCACCGACGAGTTCCTGGCCACCGCCGACCAGAGCGGCAACGGCACGGTGAGCGACGAGACCAAGACCTGGCATCGCCTGTCGCCGAAATTCGGCACCACCTACAGCTTCAACGATCACTACACCTGGTACGGCCAATACGCCGAAGGCTTCCGCACCCCGACCGCCAAGGCGTTGTATGGTCGTTTCGAAAACATCGCCGGCGGCTATCGGGTCGCGCCTAATCCGGACCTCGAACCGGAAAAGAGCAAAAGCTACGAAACGGGTTTGCGCGGCAACTTCGAGCAGGGCTCGTTTGATGTGGCGGTGTTCTACAACAAGTACCGCGACTTCATTAACGAGAACGCCATCACTCCGGGCTACACCGAGACCACGTTCCAGAGCAACAACATCAAGCACGCCACCATCAAGGGGGCCGAGGTCAAGGGCCGCCTGAACCTCGACGCCTTCGGCGCGCCGCAAGGCCTCTACACCCAGGGCTCGGTGGCTTATGCCTACGGTCGCAATGACGACAACGGCGAGCCGCTCAACAGCGTCAACCCGCTGACCGGTGTATTCGGCCTCGGCTACGACCAGGACACCTACGGCGGTTTGCTCAGCTGGACCCTGGTGAAGAAGAAGGACCGCGTCGACAGCACCAGCTTCAAGACCCCGGACGGCACCAGCACCCAGTTCAAGACCCCCGGTTTCGGCATTCTGGACCTGAGCGCGTTCTACAAAGTGACCGACGACGTGACCGTCAGCGGCGGCGTCTACAACCTCACCGACAAGAAATACTGGCTGTGGGATGACGTGCGCGGCTACGACAGCGTCGGCGAGGCCTCGGTGACCCAACCGGCCAACCTCGATCGCCTGACCCAGCCGGGTCGCAACTTTGCGGTCAACCTGATCTGGGATATCTGATCCGCACATCCCGCTGGGCGGTTTCATCTAGCCGCCCGGTGAGGTTTTTTTACTGTCAGGCGCCTTGCTGTTCGTCTCGTTACCAAGCGCCTCTTCTTTCTCCAAGGAATTGCCATGACTACCCAGGCCACCGAACAACGCCCCAACCTGCGCTCACAGCGTTTGAACCAGATCACCAACGAGCCGCACAGCAAGCTCGATGCCCTGGTCAAGGCCCACTCCCCGTTTGAAACCCCGGCCAATTTCGCCCGCTTCGTGGTAGCGCAGTACCTGTTCCAGTCGGAACTGGTGTCGCTGTACAACGATGCCGAACTGACCGCCATCGTCCCGGATCTGCCGGCCCGCTGCCGTGCCGATGCCGCCAGGGCCGACCTCGCGGACCTGGACACCGACGTGCCGACACCTGTGGCCGGTGCACTGAAGAACCCGACCAAGGCCGAAGCCCTGGGCTGGATCTTTGTTTCGGAAGGCTCGAAGCTCGGTGCGGCGTTCCTGATCAAGCGTGCCGTGGGCCTTGGCCTGAGCGAAACCTTCGGCGCCCGCCACCTCGGCGAACCGGCCGGTGGCCGCGCTGAAGGTTGGAAGCGCTTCGTCCAGACCCTGGACGGCCTGGCATTCAGCACCCAGGAAGAAGCCGAAGTGGAAAAAGGCGCCATCGACGCGTTCAACCGGTTTACCGTGTTGCTGGAGCAGGCTTACGCCAGCGCGCCGGAAGTCGCCTGACACACCGCTGTCCCTGTGGGAGCGGGCTTGCTCCGGGCGGCGTTCCGACGAAAGCGGAGTATCAGTCGACATGTTTTTTGAATGTCAGACCGCCTTCGCGAGCAAGTCGGATCGCCGCACCGCCGCTCCCACATTGGACGAAGCAAGTCTTCAGGATTTCGATTCGCCTCACGTGTTGCCTTGAACCCATGCCTGCCTCTTCAAAACTCTCCCGCCTCCTCTTCGGCCTGCTGGCCTATGTCAGCCTGGGCATCGGCCTGATCGCCATCGTCATACCCGGCCTGCCAACCACCGAGTTCATCCTGCTGGCCGCCTGGGCCGCGACCCGCAGTTCGCCGCGCCTGAGCGCCTGGCTGGAAAACCACCGGCTGTTCGGCCCTATCCTCCATAACTGGCGCAACGGCAAGATCATCGCGCGTCGGGCAAAAGTCAGCGCCACGGTCAGCATGCTGTTGTGTGCCGGTCTGATGCTGGTGATGCTCGATCACGGCTGGCCGATTTACCTGGCGATTGCCGGGATGGGGCTGGGCAACCTGTGGATCTGGTCACGGCCGGAATCACTGCCGCAAGTCACCTGAAGCCTCTTCAAGTCGCCCTGTAGTTGCCAACAACAGCGCACTTGAAAGTACCTACTTCCTGTTCGGATTTCTCCTACGTGTTTATCAGGTCATCCATTTCCGGGGTTGGCCGTTAAGCACTATGAAACCCCACGACGAGAAGCTGACATGAATGTAAGTGCCGCTGCATCTTTTCAAGTTCCGTATCCGCAAACATTGAAAGCGAACACGGAAAAAGCCCAGCCTGAGAAATTCGACATTTCGGTAATGGATGACAGGTTAAGGTTGACCATCGAGAAACTCCGAGCGCCTCAAGGTGTAGCTAGAAATCTCAGCAGCGAAAAACTGAATGAGGTGGATGATTTTTTGAATTCGCTCGAATCACTTAGCGGGTTCTATGACCTCCCCCCTCTGATAGAAAGCTTTAGAAATTCAATGATTAGACATCATGCATTCCAGGCAGATCTGGTGCTCAAAAGAATGGAAGGGATTTACTCCGACTTCAAAAAAGACCTGCAAAGCAAATGGTCTGGTCTGGCCCATAACGTAATGGGCTTCACCGTGGCCGAAGACGGGCAGTTGAAAGTCACTTCGCCCCCCGACACCCTGACTGCCAGGGATGAGGAAATATTGAATACCCTGTTGAACGAGGCCAAAGGCTTGCAACCCCTGACCCTCAAGCACGCCAAGGCCGTAATCGAGTTGACTCAGCTGGATAAGCCACAGTTTGAGGGCAAGGTAAAACTGGACCTGAGCAACTTCCACAAGATGATTGACTATGGATTACTGCTGAATAAAGGTGCGCTGGACTTGGAAAGTCCAGACTCCTGGCTGGATCAATTGCATAAAAAGGCCGAGAAGAATCCGATCGAGAAAAAACAGGGCCTGCACATCGAGGCCTGATCGTTCGATAAAACCCGGCAAAGCGAACATATATGTGCGCTTTGCCGGGGACCTGACAGGCTTAGTTACGCAACATATTCTGATAACATATATGTGCGAATGAAACATTCGGTACGTTGTGTCCTCCCACCCCCGACGCCTCTTTGCCTTGAATCTGGATCAACCAATGTCCCAGGTTATATTCAACTTCCCACTTATATCGATACTTGCCACTGCTGGTCCAGAAAGGCTCAGACTTCAGCTGCCCATAACACCCGCCCAACTGAACGACACCCATGGCATTACCGGTAACATCCGTTACAAGGTCGTATGGGGTCTTATCCGTCCCTTTGTCCAACTTCAAAGTGGCGGTAGCACCTTCGACCGGCTGTCCTGTCGAATCACTCAACCGGACCGACCAATTCAAGACTCGGTAGGCCTGCGTAGTCGCCCAGTAGTGCCGCAGATCACCGGTATCGCCCTGGACACGACTGTCGGTGTAGTAAGGCGCTGAGCCAAACTCGAGCTTGTAGATATCACCCGCTACGAAGGGAGCAGACGGCTTTTTCGAGATGCGAACCTGAACTTCCTCATTCGGCTTCAGGCCAGACACAGTGAAAGGTGCCCCCCAAGGAATAGCAGCCCAGCGTCCGTTGCGATTGTATTCCAACATCAATGGCCCGCCTTTCGTGTCACCCGCATGGATCAACACATCTTGGCCCCGCACAGCCACGAAGCTGTAATGTTTCACATCCGCTTCGTCAGCCAGACTTTCCTTGAGGGTGTTCAGTTTGTCCGGCAGTACCGTGGCCGCCGGGGTTATTTGGGACGCGATACCCGAAACTGCGGCCGAGTTCAGAAAAGACATCGCAGGTGCCGTCCCTGCCGCCAATAACATCCCCCAAAACAATGCTACCGAGCGAAACCCTATCCCTTTAAAACAAGTCATACACATGAAGTCCTTCTCATTATTTTCTGTCAGATGCCGGATCCGAAAACTTCCGCAATCGTTCCACCGAGGTGGCCCGCGTATTTAAGCGGTCTGCCCTTAATGAGAAGCGGTACATATGTATTTCGTGAGTTTCACTCAGGGCGGCTCGAAGCCGGAATCCTTGGCGTAACCACCCTGAACGCTCCCGCGCTTTTTTCCTCTTTTCACCCCCATTTTCGGCACATTTTCCTGCGCAAACGTTCAACCATTACCGTTCGTCGGGATGCCCCTCATGTAACCTCATCGCCACGCCGATGTGCATTGATCGGCGCTAAATGGATTTAGCGAGTGAGCCGCGACGGCCCACAGCCAACACTTCATCCATTCGCGAGCTCGCCCTATGTTCGACTCACTGTCCATCCGCCTGAAAATCGTCCTGCTGTCCGGTCTGTGCCTGCTGGGCGTAGTCGCCTTGATAGTGGGCATGAACATCTATCAGACCAATCAGAACGATGACCTGGTCAGCGATTCCAGCAGCAGGATGCTCACCGCCAGTGTGCAGGACCTGCTCCAGGCCAAGGCCGCCGAGCAAGCCGTGCGGGTGCAGAAGACCTTCGGTGAAACCCTGACGGTGGTGACCGCTCTCGCGGACCAGATCCAGGACATGCGCAACCTGGCCGCCAAGCGCGCCCTCGAACCCGGCGCCCTGCGTGAAGAGTTGAACCAGAGCCTGAAAACCGCGTTCGAGCGCAACAGCAAGGTGCTGGGGATCTGGCTGGCGTTCGAACCCAACGGCCTGGATGGCAAGGACAGCGAGTTCGTCAATGACGCCGCCCGCCAATCCAACGAGATCGGACGTTTCGCCACGTACTGGAGCCGCGCCGGGGGTGATGCCCTCAACACGATCATGGTCGAAGAGGACATGACCAAGACTACCCTGAACCTCAGCGGTACGCCGTACAACGTCTGGTACACCTGTCCGCGGGACAGCAAGCGCATCTGCCTGCTCGACCCCTATGCCGATACGGTCGGCAACAAGGAAATGTTGATGACCACCATTTCCGTACCGCTGCTGGTGGATGGCAAGTCCATCGGCGTGGTCGGTATCGACATCGCCCTCGACGCCCTGCAAGCGGCGGCGGTCGACTCCCAGCGCGACCTGTTCAACAGTGCCGGGCACATGCTGATCGTTTCCGGCACTGGCGTGCTGGCCGCCTACAGTGTCGATGCCGGCAAAGTCGGCAAGAACATCGGCGACACCCTGGGCGGCGATGGCAAGGACATCCTGCAATTGCTCGGCAATGGCGCGCCGAAGATTCTCCAGCAAGGCGAGTTGATCCGCGCGGTGTACCCGGTCAGCCCGATTGCCGACGCCAAGGCCTGGGCCGTGGTGATCGACCTGCCCCGGCAAGTGCTGCTGGCCGACTCGGTGAAGCTGCAAGCGGTACTCGACGATGCCCAGCAAAGCGGCACGCTCAAGGTGCTGTCGGTGGCAGTGATTGCCGGTCTGCTCGGGCTGTTGCTGATGTGGCTCACCGCGTCCGGCGTGACCCGCCCGATCAACAGCGTGGCCGACATGCTCAAGGCGATTGCCAGCGGCGACGGCGACCTGACCCAGCGCCTGCACTACAGCAAGAAGGACGAACTGGGCGAACTGGTGAGCTGGTTCAACCGCTTCCTCGACAAGCTGCAACCGACCATCGCGCAGATCAAGCAAAGCATCACCGATGCCCGAGGCACCGCCGACCAGTCTTCGGAAATCGCCCGCCAGACCAGTGAAGGCATGCAGGTGCAATTCCGCGAAATCGACCAGGTCGCCACCGCATCCAACGAAATGAGCGCCACCGCCCACGACGTCGCCAACAGCGCCTCGAACGCGGCCAACGCGGCGAAGGGTGCCGACCAGTCGGCCCGCGACGGCATGTCGATCATCGAACGCAGCACCCGCGACATCAATCAACTGGCCGAAGAGGTCAGCAAGGCCGTGACCGAAGTCGAAGCCCTCGCGGTCAACAGCGAGCAGATCGGTTCGGTGCTGGAGGTGATTCGCAGTATCGCCGAACAAACCAACCTGCTGGCGCTCAACGCCGCCATCGAAGCCGCCCGTGCCGGTGAAAGCGGCCGGGGATTCGCGGTGGTCGCCGATGAAGTGCGCAATCTGGCCAAGCGTACCCAGGACTCGGTGGAAGAAATTCGCCTGGTGATCGAACGCATCCAGTCCGGAACCCGCGGCGTGGTCGCCACCATGCACTCAAGCCAGACCCAAGCCCACAGCAACGCCGGACAGATCCAGCAGGCGGTCCAGGCCTTGGGCAAGATCAGCGACGCGGTCACCGTGATCAGCGACATGAACCTGCAAATCGCCAGCGCCGCCGAACAGCAAAGCGCCGTCGCCGAAGAGGTCAACCGCAATGTCTCGGCGATCCGCACCGTCACCGAAACCCTGACCGGCCAGGCCACCGAGTCGGCGCAGATCAGCAGCCAACTCAACGCCCTGACCACCCACCAGATGAAGTTGATGGATCAGTTCCGCGTTTAGGAAGCACCACCGATAAATGTGGGAGCGGGCTTGTCACCTGATTTGATCTAAGATCGGGCTCTCGCTCCGGAGGGCCCTTCGATGACTGATCTGCTCACGTCCATTCAAGCCGCACTCGGTTTGCCTCACACCCCGATTCCATTCACGTCCAGCGGCGCCCTGCCCTCGGCGTTTGCCGTCACGGATCTGGCCTGCGCCGGCATCGCTGCCGCAGGCCAGGCCGTCAGCGAACTGCTGCACCAGCAAACCGGGCACCTGCCCGACCTTGAGGTCGACCGACGCCTCGCATCATTCTGGTTCGCAACCTCGATTCGTCCGCTTGGCTGGAGCGTTCCGCCGTTGTGGGACCCAGTGGCCGGTGACTACGCCACCCGCGATGGCTGGATTCGCCTGCACACCAACGCACCCCATCACCGCGCCGCTGCCGAAAGCGTGCTCGGCCACTGTATCGACCGCGCAGCGATGGCCAGCCAAGTGGCCCGATGGACAAAAAGCGAGCTGGAGCAGGCGGTGGTCAATGCCGGTGGTTGCGCTGCCGAAATGCGCACCTGGGAACAATGGCAGGTCCATCCTCAAGGCCAGGCAGTGAATTCCGAACCCTTGGTTCTGTTCGCCAACCACCCAGGCCAGAGCCGCAAACCCTGGACTGGTTCAGTGGCTCGCCCGCTGGCCGGCATCAAGGTGCTGGACTTGACCCGAGTACTGGCAGGTCCCATCGCCAGCCGCTTTCTGGCAGGCCTGGGCGCCGATGTCTTGCGCATCGATCCGCCGACCTGGAACGAGCCCGGGGTGGTACCGGAGGTCACCTTGGGAAAACGTTGCGCGCGTCTTGATCTGAACGACAGCCCCGATCGCGCTGTATTCGAATGTCTGCTCAAGGACGCCGACATTCTGCTCCACGGCTATCGCGCCGATGCGCTGGAGCGACTTGGTCTGGGCATGGATGAACGCCGGCAACTGAACCCCGACCTGATCGATGTTTGCCTCAACGCCTATGGCTGGAGCGGCCCTTGGCAAAACCGACGGGGCTTCGACAGCCTGGTGCAGATGAGCAGTGGCATTGCCGAAGCGGGCATGCGCTGGAAGCAGGCGGACAAGCCGACGCCACTGCCGGTGCAAGCCCTCGATCACGCCACCGGGTACTTGATGGCGGCCAGTGCGATCAGGTTGTTGGCGCAGCGGTTGAACGACGGTACGGGGGGTTCGGCGCGATTGTCGTTGGCGCGTACGGCGAGGTTGTTGATCGAGGCTGGGGCCGGGTCCGATGAGCCGTTGCGGGCAGAGGATCAAAACGATCAGGGGATACAGGTTGAGCAAACACCCTGGGGACCGGCGCATCGGTTGCATGTGCCGCTTAAGATGACGGAGACACCGTTGCAATGGACTTTGCCAGCAACTGATTTGGGTTCACATCGCGCGCAGTGGTGGTGACCGTCAGATCGCCATCGCGAGCAAGCTCGCTCCCACAGGGACCGCATTTTTCCTGACGATCGCGATCAAATGTGGGAGCGAGCTTGCTCCGGGCGGCGTTCCGACGATGGCGCCAGAAACAGCAACACAAAAACCAGATCAGCTCAGTCCACCCGACTCAAGGAAGTCCACAGCACCTGCGCCGCATACCCTCGATAAGGCCGCCATCCTTCAGCCCGCAACAGCAACTGCTTCGCTGTCACCGGCCCACCCTCCAGTGCCGCCATCGCATTGATCAGCCCCACATCACCATTGGGAAACCCGTCCATCTCTCGCAACTGACGCAAGGCAATGTATTGCGCCGTCCAGTCACCAATCCCGTGCAAGGCCAGCAACCGCGCTATGCCCCCTTCCCGGCCGGGCTCAAACAATCGCGGATCATCGAGCAATGCCTGAGCCACCCCCGACAAGGTCCGGCCTCGGCTTTTCGGCATGCCCAGCGTCGCCAGATCTGCGTCTGCCAAAACCCTGGCCTGGGGAAAAACATGGGTCACTCCCGGCAATGCTGAATTTAACGGTGTGCCGTACCGCGCTACCAGTTTGCCCGCCAACCGGATCGCCGCCACCACCGTAATCTGCTGCCCCAGTACCGCGCGGATCGCCAGTTCCAGCCCATCCCACGCTCCCGGTACGCGCAGGCCCGGGCGTTCGGCAATCAACCGCGCCATCAACGGATCAACCGCCAGGTGCCGGTGAATCGTGGACAGGTCGGCATCCAGGTCGAACATTCGCCGCACTCGCGCAACGATCTCGGGTACGGCACCAGCATCCGGAAAGTCCAGGGTCAGCTCAAGCGCATCGGATGCGGCAGGCTGGATCGAAAACGTACCGTGTACGCCATGCAAGTCGATGCTGCGCGAGTAGACACCCTCGACCACCCTTTCCAGACCCACGATCGCCCGCGCCGACAAGAACCCCAGCAACGCCGGCCAGTCATAGGGCGGCTGGTACGCCAGCAACACCCTCACAGGCTGAGCACCCCGCTGTACAACCCATAAGCCGCCAGCCCCGCCCCCCCGATGACACAGGTGAAAATGCCTTTCTCGACCACCGTGAACAGCGGCTTGCCCTGCTCGTTACGAGCCTTGGCAAACAGGATCACACCCGGCGCATACAGCAACGCCGACAGCAGCAAATACTTCAGGCCGCCGGCATACAGCAGCCACACCGCGTAGCCCAGGGCGATGCCACCGATCAGCAGGTCCTTGATCCGTTCGGCGGGTGCCTGTTGGTAGGTTTCACCCCGTGCGCACAACAACACCGCATAGGCCGCCGACCACAGGTACGGCACCAGAATCATCGAGGACGCCAGATAAATCAGGCTGGTGTAGGTGCTGGCGGAAAACAGCGTGATCAGCAGGAACAACTGGATCATCGAGTTGGTCAGCCACATCGCATTGACTGGCACACGGTTGGCGTTTTCCTTGGTCAGGAATGCCGGCATGGTCTTGTCTTTCGCCGTGGCGAACAGGATTTCGGCGCACAGCAGCGCCCAGGACAACAAGGCCCCCAACAGCGAAATCGCCAGGCCGACGCTGATCAGCAACGCCCCCCAAGGGCCGACGATATGTTCAAGCACCGCCGCCAGCGAGGGGTTCTGCAGTTTCGCCAGTTGCGGCTGGGTCATGATCCCCAGCGACAGCACGTTCACCAGCACCAGCAGCGCCAATACCCCAATGAACCCGATCACCGTCGCGCGGCCCACGTCGGAGCGTTTCTCTGCCCGGGCCGAATAGACACTGGCGCCCTCGATACCGATGAACACGAACACGGTGACCAGCATCATGTGTCGAACCTGATCCATCACACTGCCGAATTCCGGATTGTTGCGTCCCCAGATATCGAGGGTAAAGATGTCCGCCTTGAACGCCACGGCGGCGATCACAATGAACATGATCAGCGGCACGATCTTCGCCACCGTGGTCACCTGGTTGATGAACGCCGCCTCCTTGATCCCGCGCATCACCACAAAATGCACGGTCCAGAGCAGCACCGAAGCGCAGACGATGGCGATCGGCGTGTTGCCTTCACCAAAGACCGGAACGAAATAACCGAGGGTGCTGAACAGCAGCACGAAGTAGCCGACGTTGCCCAGCCAGGCGCTGATCCAGTAGCCCCAGGCCGAAGAAAAGCCCATGTAGTCGCCAAACCCGGCCTTGGCATAGGCGTACACCCCGGAGTCCAGTTCCGGCTTGCGATTGGCCAGGGTCTGGAACACGAACGCAAGGGTCAGCATGCCGACGGCGGTGATTGCCCAACCGATCAGGATCGCCCCGGCATCGGCCCTGGCCGCCATGTTTTGCGGCAGGGAAAAAATCCCGCCACCGATCATCGAACCCACCACCAACGCGATCAAGGCGCTCAGGCGAAGCTTGTTCGGTGATTGCGCCATCGTTGCATCTCCATTTTTCTGAGGGGCGACAACTGCCGCGAGATCGTCACATAACGGGCGTCAATTAAACTGTTGAAGAGTAATAACGTTTATTGGATAACGCCAACATAGGTCTTTTACTTGCACAAAACGGCTATTAGAGGCGCCGATATAATCATTTGTTGTATAGGTTTTTCCAATACATCAATTTTGTACAAAAAACCCGCGAGGAAAAGTTGCGATTTTTGAAAAACCAACTAGCGTCATAATTCGAAACAAATTCTAAAAGTACTTAAATAATCCACAAAAGGCTCTAGAACAAGCATTACAGACAGCCGCCCTGCAAATGATGGCACTTCGCTAAAAACTGGAAAAGCTCTCATTTTGTGATCTAAGTCAGCTGATTTGATATTCAACGGAATTAGTCTGTTGTTTCTCTTCTCCTGCATTGGAGTCATGCAATGTCTGAAGCTCCCGGAAAACTCAAACTCGGCGCGCTGGTCGCGTTAGTCGTGGGTTCGATGATTGGTGGCGGGATCTTTTCCCTGCCACAAAACATGGCCGCCAGCGCGGATGTCGGCGCCATTCTGATCGGTTGGGCGATCACTGCCGTTGGCATGCTCACCCTGGCGTTCGTGTTCCAGACCCTGGCCAATCGCAAACCCGATCTTGATGGCGGGGTCTACGCCTACGCCAAGGCCGGTTTCGGCGACTACATGGGCTTCTCGTCCGCCTGGGGGTACTGGATCAGTGCCTGGCTGGGCAACGTCGGTTACTTCGTCTTGTTGTTCAGCACGCTCGGCTATTTCTTTCCGCTATTTGGGGAGGGGAATACCCCTGCTGCCGTGATCGGTGCCTCGGTGCTGCTCTGGGCCGTGCATTTCCTCGTACTGCGAGGAATAAAGGAAGCAGCGTTCATCAACCTGGTGACCACCGTCGCCAAGATCGTGCCGCTGCTACTGTTCATGCTGATCGCCTTGTTCGCCTTCAAACTGGACATCTTCACCGCTGACATCTGGGGCCTGAAGAACCCGGACCTGGGCAGCGTGATGGACCAGGTGCGCAAGATGATGCTGGTCACCGTGTGGGTGTTCATCGGCATCGAAGGCGCGAGCATCTTTTCGGCCCGGGCGGAAAAACGCAGTGACGTGGGTAAAGCCACCGTGATCGGTTTCGTCACTGTGCTGCTGTTTTTGGTCCTGGTGAATGTGCTGTCGCTGGGGATCATGACCCAGCCGGAACTGGCCAAACTGCAGAACCCGTCAATGGCCGCCGTGCTGGAACACGTGGTCGGTCACTGGGGCGCGGTGCTGATCAGTGTCGGTTTGATCATCTCGTTGCTGGGGGCGCTGCTGTCGTGGGTGCTGTTGTGCGCGGAGATCATGTTCGCCGCCGCCAAGGACCACACCATGCCGGCGTTTTTGCGCAAGGAAAACGCCAACCACGTACCGGTCAATGCCCTGTGGCTGACCAACGCCATGGTCCAGGTTTTCCTGATCATCACGCTGTTCTCGGCCAGCACTTACCTGTCGCTGATCTACCTCGCCACCTCGATGATCCTGGTGCCGTACCTGTGGTCGGCGGCCTATGCGTTGCTGTTGGCGGTGCGTGGCGAAAGCTACGAAGGCGCGGCGGGCGAGCGGCAGAAGGATCTCATCATCGGTGCCGTGGCCCTGATCTACGCGATCTGGCTGCTGTACGCCGGCGGCACCAAATACCTGTTGCTGTCCGCCCTGCTCTACGCCCCCGGCGTGATCCTTTTTGCAAAGGCCAAGCTGGAAATCAACAAACCGGTTTTCACCAACGTCGAGAAGCTGATTTTCGCTGCGGTGGTCGTCGGCGCCGTGGTGGCGGCCTACGGCCTCTATGACGGCTTCCTGACCCTTTAACTCCTGTTTCTAGAAGCACAACCCTGTTTTGTCATCTGGAGGATCACTGTAATGACCACGGAAAAAGTTAAGTACGGCGTCCATTCCGAAGCCGGCAAACTGCGCAAAGTCATGGTTTGCTCCCCAGGCCTGGCCCATCAGCGGCTGACCCCGAACAACTGCGATGAACTGCTGTTCGACGATGTGCTGTGGGTGGCCCAGGCCAAGCGCGACCACTTCGACTTCGTTACCAAGATGCGCGAACGCAACGTCGATGTACTGGAAATGCACAACCTGCTGACCGACATCGTCGCCATTCCCGAAGCCCTGGACTGGATTCTGGAACGCAAGATCACCGCCAACTCGGTGGGCCTGGGCCTGATCAACGAAACCGCGTCGTGGCTGCGCAGCCTGGAGCCACGTCACATCGCCGAGTTCCTGATCGGCGGCGTATCGGGTGACGATTTGCCCACCAGTTTCGGCGGCAAGGCCATCGAGATGTTCCGCGACTTCCTCGGCCACTCCAGCTTCATCCTGCCGCCGCTGCCAAACACCCAGTTCACCCGCGATACCACCTGCTGGATCTACGGCGGCGTCACCCTCAACCCGATGTACTGGCCGGCGCGCCGTCAGGAAACCCTGCTGACCACCGCCATCTACAAGTTCCACCCCGAGTTCACCAACGCCGACTTCCAGATCTGGTACGGCGACCCGGACAAAGACCACGGCAACTCCACCCTTGAGGGTGGCGACGTGATGCCGATCGGCAACGGTGTGGTGTTGATCGGCATGGGCGAGCGTTCGTCGCGCCAGGCCATTGCCCAACTGGCGGTGAACCTGTTCAAAAACAAGGCGGTCGAGAAAGTGATCGTTGCCGGCCTGCCGAAATCCCGCGCGGCGATGCACCTGGACACCGTGTTCAGCTTCTGCGATCGCGACCTCGTCACGATCTTCCCGGAAGTGGTGAACCAGATTGTCGCCTTCACCCTGCGTCCCGATGAAAGCAAGGCCGGTGGCATCGACATCCGCCGAGAAGAAACCAACTTCCTCGACACCGTGGCCCAGGCCCTGAACCTCAAGGCGTTGCGCGTGGTGGAAACCGGCGGCAACAGTTTCGCCGCCGAACGCGAGCAATGGGACGACGGCAACAACGTAGTGGCCGTGGAGCCGGGCGTGGTCATCGGCTACGACCGCAATACCTACACCAACACCCTGATGCGCAAGGCCGGTGTGGAAGTGATCACCATCAGCGCCGGCGAACTCGGCCGGGGACGGGGCGGCGGCCATTGCATGACCTGCCCGATCATCCGCGACCCGATTGACTACTAACCTATTACCTTGGCCCGCGCTGCCCTCTACCCAAGGGCATGCGCAGGCCAAGGGGATAACCGACACCTTAGGAGATCCAAAATGGCGTTCAATATCCATAACCGCAATCTGCTGAGCCTGGAACACCACACTCCTCGCGAATTGCGCTACCTGCTCGACCTGTCCCGCGACCTCAAGCGTGCCAAGTACACCGGTACCGAACAGCAGCATCTCAAGGGCAACAACATCGCGCTGATCTTCGAAAAAACCTCGACCCGCACCCGCTGCGCGTTCGAAGTTGCAGCCTATGACCAGGGCGCCAACGTCACCTACATCGACCCGAACTCCTCGCAGATCGGCCACAAGGAAAGCATGAAGGACACCGCCCGCGTACTCGGGCGCATGTACGACGCTATCGAGTACCGTGGCTTCAAACAGGAAATCGTCGAGGAGCTGGCCAAGTTCGCCGGCGTACCGGTGTTCAATGGCCTGACCGACGAGTATCACCCGACACAAATGATCGCCGACGTGCTGACCATGCGCGAGCACGCCGACAAGCCGATCCACGAGATCAGCTACGTCTACCTGGGCGACGCGCGCAACAACATGGGCAACTCCCTGCTGCTGATCGGCGCCAAGCTCGGCATGGACGTGCGCATCTGCGCGCCAAAAGCCCTGTGGCCGGCGGACGACCTGGTGGCTCGCTGCAAACAGTACGCCGAAGAAAGCGGCGCGCGCATCACCCTCACCGAAGACCCAAAAGCCGCGGTCAAGGGCGTGGACTTCATCCACACCGACGTCTGGGTGTCGATGGGCGAGCCGGTCGAAGCCTGGGCCGAGCGCATCCAGCAACTGCTGCCGTATCAGGTCAACGCCGAACTGATGAAAGCCACCGGCAATCCGCGCACCAAGTTCATGCACTGCCTGCCGGCGTTCCACAACAGCGACACCAAGATCGGCAAGCAGATTGCCGAGCAGTACCCGTTCCTGAACAACGGCATCGAAGTGACCGATGACGTGTTCGAGTCGCCGGCCTGCATCGCCTTCGAGCAAGCGGAAAACCGCATGCACACCATCAAGGCGATTCTGGTGTCGACGCTGGCGGATCTATAACGGCTGATCATGTCCTCTTGATCGCTCACTGACCCGTAGGAGCTGCCGAAGGCTGCGATCTTTTGATCTTTGAAGATCAGTAGCAAGATCAAAAGATCGCAGCCTTCGGCAGCTCCTACTCTAGAAGGACTGCACCATGCGTATCGTCGTTGCTCTGGGCGGTAATGCCCTGCTCCGCCGGGGCGAACCCATGACCGCTGACAACCAGCGCGCCAACATCCGGATCGCCACCGAACAGATCGCCAAGATCCATCCCGGCAACCAATTGGTCATCGCCCACGGCAATGGCCCTCAGGTCGGCCTGCTGTCTCTGCAGGCGGCGGCCTACACCTCGGTTTCGCCCTACCCGCTGGACGTGCTCGGTGCCGAAACCGAAGGCATGATCGGCTACATCATCGAACAGGAACTGGGCAACCTGCTGGACTTCGAAGTGCCCTTCGCGACCTTGCTGACCCAGGTCGAAGTCGATGCCAATGACCCGGCCTTCAAGAACCCCACCAAACCCATCGGCCCTGTCTATACCAAGGATGAGGCCGAAGCACTGGCCGCCGAGAAAGGCTGGGCCATTGCCCCGGACGGCGACAAATACCGTCGCGTGGTCGCCAGCCCGAAACCGAAGCGCATCTTCGAAATCCGCCCGATCAAATGGCTGCTGGAAAAAAGCAGCATCGTGATCTGCGCCGGCGGTGGCGGCATTCCGACCATGTATACCTCGCCCGGCAAACTCGAGGGCGTCGAAGCGGTCATCGACAAGGACCTGTGCTCGGCGCTGCTGGCCGAACAGCTTGAAGCCGATCTGCTGGTGATCGCCACCGACGTCAACGCCGCCTTCATCGACTTTGGCAAACCCACGCAGAAAGCCATCGCCCAGGCCCACCCCGACGAAATGGAAAAACTCGGCTTCGCCGCCGGCTCCATGGGACCGAAGGTGCAGGCAGCCTGCGAATTCGCACGCCATACTGGGAAAGTCGCAGTGATCGGTTCGCTCGCGGACATCGAAGCGATCGTCCAGGGCAAGGCCGGCACGCGCATCAGTACGGCGACACCGGGCATCAGCTATCAGTAAACGAAACTGCGGGGCAGGCCTGAGGCTTGCCCTGATTCAAGATCTTTTGAAGGAGAGTCAACAATGGCAACGTTCGAGCCGGGTCACCTGCACATCGAGCGACACGCGCTGAACAAGGATGACGTCAGCTACAACATCTGCATCGACTATGAAATCGCCCAGGATCCCAAGGAAGGCAAGGGGATGCAGTTCAAGATGCACGGCAACATCCAGGGCAAGGACATGAGCGAGACGTTCTTCCTGCCCAAGGACATGGCCTACAACTTCGCCAGCAACGTCACCAAGATTGCCGAGAAGCATGGCATCCCGAAAACCCATAGCAACATCGGTTCGATCCACAAACATTACGACGCAATGTTCGAAGACGTGCGGGTGCAGTTGAACATGAAATCGGGCGACCCGGTCAAACCCGAGCACCTGGAATAACGTTTGGAAGATCAAAAGATCGCAGCCTTCGGCAGCTCCTACAGGGGAATGCGTTCGGCGTAGGAGCTGCCGAAGGCTGCGATCTTTTCAAGCCATACCCCATCGACATTTCACCTGCCCCCTCCTCCAAGGCATACTTGCCACCCTTCGCACTGCAGACCCCAAGACCGCCCCATGCGTATCCACGTCAGCTTCATCGACCGCGTCGGTATCACCCAGGAAGTCCTGGCCCTGCTCGGCGGGCGCAATCTGAACCTGGATGCGGTGGAAATGGTCCCGCCCAATGTCTATATCGACGCCCCGACCCTGAGCCCGCAAGTCCTCGAGGAACTGCGCGATGCCCTGTTCAGCGTGCGTGGCGTGCAAGCGGTGACGGTGGTCGACATCCTGCCCGGCCAGCGCCGGCACTTGCAGCTCGACGCCTTGCTGGCAGCCATGACCGACCCGGTGCTGGCACTGGACAGCGACGGCAAGGTGCTGCTGGCCAACCCGGCCCTGATCGCCCTGTACGGTCGCGAACCGGACGGTGAAAGCGTGGGCGACCTGTTTGCCGACCCGGCGTTGCTCGACGCCCTGCTCGAACACGGCTTTCGCCTGCCGCTGCGGGAAATTACCGTCAACGGCCAGACCCTGTTGCTCGACGCCACGCCGATCACCGACGCCGGCGCCCTGCTGACCCTGTACCAACCGAACCGCATCGGCGAACGCCTTTCCGCGCTGCACCATGACCACGCCGAAGGTTTCGATGCCTTGCTCGGCGAGTCCCCGGTGATCCGCACCCTCAAGGCGCGCGCCCAGCGGGTGGCGGCCCTCGATGCACCGCTGCTGATCCAGGGCGAAACCGGCACCGGCAAGGAGCTGGTGGCCCGCGCCTGCCACGCCATCAGCGCCCGGCACAGCTCCCCCTTTCTGGCGTTGAACTGCGCGGCATTGCCAGAGAACCTCGCCGAAAGTGAACTGTTTGGCTACGCCCCCGGCGCCTTCACCGGCGCACAACGGGGTGGTAAGCCGGGGCTGATGGAACTGGCCAACCAGGGCACGGTGTTTCTCGACGAGATCGGCGAGATGTCGCCGTACTTGCAGGCCAAATTGCTGCGTTTCCTCAACGACGGCAGTTTTCGCCGGGTCGGCGGCGACCGTGAGGTCAAGGTCAACGTACGGATCCTCAGCGCCACCCACCGCGACCTGGAGAAGATGGTCAGCGAAGGGCTGTTCCGCGAAGACCTGTTCTACCGCCTCAACGTCCTCAACGTCGAAGTGCCGCCCCTGCGCGAGCGCGGCCAGGACATCCTGCTGCTGGCCCGCTACTTCATGCAGCAGGCCTGTGCGCAGATCCAGCGCCCGACCTGTCGCCTGGCGCCGGGCACTTACCCGGCGCTGCTGGGCAACCGCTGGCCGGGCAACGTGCGGCAATTGCAGAACGTGATCTTCCGCGCCGCGGCGATTTGCGAAAGCAGCCTGGTGGACATCGGCGACCTCGACATCGCCGGCACCTCGGTGGCCCGCCAGGGCGACCATGACGTCGACAGCCTGGAACAGGCCATGGACGAGTTCGAGAAAACCCTGCTGGAAAAGCTCTACGCCAGCTATCCCTCGACCCGACAACTTGCGACCCGCCTGCAAACCTCCCACACGGCGATTGCCCACCGGTTGCGCAAGTACGGGATTCCCAACAAGACTTGAAGCCTTGCGTCGACAGATGGTGGGCTGTGTACACCAACCTGTGTAGGAGCTGCCGCAGGCTGCGATCTTTTGACTTTGATCTTATGGTGCCTGCGACAAGATCGCAGCCTGCGGCAGCTCCTACGGAACGGATTGTCACTTCGAAAACTTCTTCACCTGTTTAAAAACGACCTCCACCTGTACTGAAAGCGCTACAGCGGAACGATATCGCTACACCCCTCTCCGATCACGGCTGTGCAAGGCTTTGATCCACCTCGGCTTTTATCATTGACATATGCCGTATCGATTTCGCTACAACGATTGATTTTCAGCCTTTGTCGAAACCACCTAAATCATTGATCAATAACAATAAAAATAACGTTGGCCGCGTTCTTGCTATGTACTCCCACATAAACCGGGCATTGCCCAAGCATTCAATCGCGTCCACCAGACGAGTCTGGCCCCTTAGGAGTTTCCATGAGCGAGTTGCGTTTTACTGAAGATCACGAATGGCTGCGCACCGAAGCTGACGGCAGCGTCACGGTCGGCATCACCGCTTTCGCACAGAACGCCCTGGGCGACGTGGTTTTCGTTCAACTGCCTGAGCTGCAGTCCTACGACAAAGGCGCCGAAGCCGCCACCGTGGAATCGGTAAAGGCTGCCAGCGGCGTGTACATGCCGCTGGACGGCGAAGTGCTGGAAGTGAACCCGGCGCTGGACAGCAGCCCTGAACTGGTCAACGAAGATCCGCTGGGTGAAGGCTGGTTCTTCCGCTTCCAGCCAAGCGACGCCTCGGCAGTCGCCCAACTGCTGGATCAGGACGCCTACGACCGTCTTATCAAAGCCCAAGCCGAAGCCTGAGGAGCACTGACATGACCCAGATTAATCCTGCCGTTGTAAACATAAGTACCGCCAACGAATTCATCGCACGTCACATCGGCCCGCGCGCCGGTGACGAGCAAGCCATGCTCAACAGCCTCGGTTTCGACTCCCTGGAAGCCCTGAGCGCCAGCGTGATTCCCGACAGCATCAAGGGCACCAGCGTCCTCGGCCTGGAAGACGGCTTGAGCGAAGCCGATGCCCTGGCCTTGATCAAGTCCATCGCGACTAAAAACCAGTTGTTCAAGACCTTCATCGGCCAGGGTTACTACGGCACCCACACGCCGTCGCCGATCCTGCGCAACTTGCTGGAAAACCCGGCCTGGTACACCGCCTACACCCCGTATCAGCCAGAAATCTCCCAGGGCCGTCTCGAAGCGCTGCTGAACTTCCAGACCCTGATCAGCGACCTGACCGGCCTGCCGATCGCCAACGCCTCGCTGCTGGACGAAGCCACCGCCGCGGCCGAAGCCATGACCTTCTGCAAGCGCCTGAGCAAGAACAAGGGCAGCCACGCATTCTTCGCCTCCGTGCATTGCCACCCGCAAACCCTCGACGTACTGCGCACCCGTGCCGAGCCTTTGGGCATCGACGTGGTGGTTGGCGACGAGCGCGAACTGACTGACGTAACGCCATTCTTCGGCGCGCTGCTGCAATACCCGGCGAGCAACGGTGACGTGTTCGATTACCGCGAGCTGACCGAACGCTTCCACGCCGCCAACGCCCTCGTTGCCGTGGCTGCCGACCTGCTGGCCCTGACCGTGCTGACCGCACCGGGCGAATTCGGCGCCGATGTGGCTATCGGCAGCGCACAGCGCTTCGGCGTGCCACTGGGCTTCGGTGGCCCGCACGCGGCTTACTTCTCCACCAAGGACGCATTCAAGCGTGACATGCCGGGCCGACTGGTCGGTGTTTCCGTAGACCGTTTCGGCAACCCGGCCCTGCGCCTGGCCATGCAGACCCGCGAGCAACACATCCGTCGCGAGAAAGCCACGTCGAACATCTGCACCGCGCAAGTGCTGTTGGCCAACATCGCCAGCATGTACGCCGTGTACCACGGTCCGAAAGGCCTGACGCAGATCGCCAACCGCGTACATCACCTGACCGCGATCCTGGCCAAAGGCTTGAGCGCATTGGGCCTGAACGTCGAACAAGCGAGTTTCTTCGACACCCTGACCGTGAAGACCGGCGCGCAAACCACCGCCCTGCACGACAAGGCACACGCCCAGCGCATCAACCTGCGCGTGGTCGATGGCGAACGCCTGGGCCTGTCCCTGGATGAAACCACCACCCAGGCCGACGTTGAAACCCTGTGGAGCCTGCTGTCCGACGGCAAGGCCCTGCCGGACTTCGCCGCCCTCGCCGCCTCGGTCACCAGCACCATTCCGGCCGCGCTGGTGCGTCAGTCGCCGATTCTCAGCCACCCGGTGTTCAACCGCTATCACTCGGAAACCGAGCTGATGCGCTACCTGCGCAAACTGGCGGACAAGGACCTGGCGCTGGACCGCACCATGATCCCGCTGGGTTCGTGCACCATGAAACTCAACGCCGCCAGCGAAATGATCCCGGTGACCTGGGCCGAGTTCGGCGCCCTGCACCCGTTCGCCCCGGCCGAGCAAAGCGCCGGCTACCAGCAATTGACCGACGAGCTGGAAGCGATGCTTTGCGCTGCCACCGGCTACGACTCGGTATCCTTGCAACCGAACGCCGGCTCCCAGGGTGAATACGCAGGTCTGCTGGCGATCCGTGCCTACCACCAGAGCCGTGGCGAAGACCGTCGCGACATCTGCCTGATCCCGTCGTCGGCCCACGGCACCAACCCGGCCACCGCACAGATGGCCGGCATGCGTGTCGTCGTCACCGCCTGCGATGCCCGTGGCAACGTCGACATCGAAGACCTGCGCGCCAAGGCGATCGAGCACCGCGAACACCTCGCCGCACTGATGATCACCTACCCGTCCACCCACGGCGTGTTCGAAGAAGGCATCCGCGAAATCTGCGGCATCGTTCATGACAACGGCGGCCAGGTGTACATTGACGGCGCCAACATGAACGCCATGGTCGGCCTCTGCGCGCCGGGCAAGTTCGGCGGCGACGTATCGCACCTGAACCTGCACAAGACCTTCTGCATTCCACACGGCGGTGGCGGCCCGGGCGTCGGCCCGATCGGCGTGAAATCGCACCTGGCACCCTTCCTGCCAGGCCACGCCCAGATGGAGCGCAAGGAAGGCGCCGTTTGCGCGGCACCGTTCGGCAGCGCGAGCATCCTGCCGATCACCTGGATGTACATTCGTATGATGGGTGGCGCGGGCCTCAAGCGTGCTTCGCAGCTGGCGATCCTCAATGCCAACTACATCTCCCGTCGCCTCGAAGAGCACTACCCGGTTCTGTACACCGGCAGCAATGGCCTGGTGGCGCACGAGTGCATCCTCGACCTGCGTCCACTGAAAGACAGCAGCGGCATCAGCGTCGATGACGTCGCCAAGCGCCTGATCGACTTCGGCTTCCACGCACCGACCATGTCGTTCCCGGTGGCCGGCACGTTGATGATCGAACCGACCGAAAGTGAATCCAAGGAAGAACTGGACCGCTTCTGCGACGCCATGATCCGCATCCGCGAAGAAATCCGCGCAGTGGAAAACGGCACCCTGGACAAGGACGACAACCCGCTGAAAAACGCGCCGCACACCGCCAAGGAGCTGGTGGGCGAGTGGTCGCACCCGTACAGCCGTGAGCAAGCGGTGTACCCGGTTGCGTCGCTGATCGAAGGCAAGTACTGGCCGCCGGTCGGTCGCGTCGACAACGTGTTTGGCGACCGCAATCTGGTCTGCGCCTGCCCGTCGATCGAAAGCTACGCTTAAACGAATGAGGGGGCGGATTGATCCGCCCCACTCAAGAACACCGCAAACCTCCTGTAGGAGCTGCCGCAGGCTGCGATCTTTTGATCTTGATCTTGAAAAAACAGGATCAAAAGATCGCAGCCTGCGGCAGCTCCTACGCAAAGCATCTCCCGTGATACGCCTATAACAAGAAACCGGAGAACCACCATGTCGTTAAGCGTGTTCGACCTGTTCAAGATTGGCATCGGCCCCTCAAGCTCCCACACCGTCGGCCCGATGCGCGCCGCTGTGCGTTTCGCCGAAGGCCTGCGCCGTGAAGGGCTGCTGACGGCCACCACCTGCGTCAAAGTCGAGCTGTACGGCTCGCTCGGTGCCACCGGCAAAGGCCACGGCAGTGACAAGGCTGTGCTGCTGGGCCTGGAAGGCGAACACCCGGACACCGTGGATACAGAAACCGTCGCTGCGCGCCTGCAAGAGATTCGCAGCAACGGCCGCTTGAACCTGCTCGGTGAACACAGCATTGCGTTCAACGAGAAAGAACACCTGGCGATGATTCGCAAACCGTTGCCCTATCACCCCAACGGCATGATTTTTCGCGCCTTCGACGCAGCGGGCCTGCAGATCCGCAGCCGCGAGTACTACTCGGTCGGCGGCGGTTTTGTGGTCGATGAGGACGCCGCCGGCGCCGACCGCATCGTCGAAGACGCCACCCCCCTGACCTTTCCGTTCAAGAGTGCCAAGGATCTTCTCGGTCATTGCGTCAAATACGGGCTGTCGATCAGCCAGGTGATGCTGACCAACGAAAGCGCCTGGCGCCCGGAAGCGGAAACCCGCGCCGGCCTGCTGAAAATCTGGCAAGTGATGCAGGACTGCGTCGCCGCCGGATGCCGCAATGAAGGCATCCTGCCCGGCGGTTTGAAGGTCAAGCGCCGGGCCGCCGCGCTGCATCGGCAGTTGTGCAAGAACCCGGAATCGTCGTTGCGCGACCCGTTGTCGGTGCTGGACTGGGTCAACCTCTACGCCCTGGCGGTCAACGAGGAGAACGCCAACGGCGGGCGCGTCGTAACGGCGCCCACCAACGGTGCGGCGGGGATCATTCCAGCGGTATTGCACTACTACATGCGCTTTATCCCCGGCGCCAATGACGACGGCGTGGTGCGATTCCTGCTGACCGCCGCGGCCATCGGCATTCTGTATAAGGAAAACGCCTCCATCTCCGGCGCCGAAGTCGGCTGTCAGGGTGAAGTCGGCGTCGCCTGCTCGATGGCCGCCGGCGCCTTGTGCGAAGTGCTTGGCGGCACTGTGCAACAAGTGGAAAACGCCGCGGAAATCGGCATGGAACACAACCTCGGACTGACCTGCGACCCGATTGGCGGGCTGGTGCAAGTGCCTTGCATCGAGCGCAACGCCATGGGTTCGGTCAAGGCTATCAATGCCGTGCGCATGGCTCTGCGCGGCGACGGACAACACTTCGTCTCCCTCGACAAGGTCATCCGCACCATGCGCCAGACCGGCGCCGACATGAAAAGCAAATACAAGGAAACCGCCCGTGGCGGTTTGGCGGTCAACATTATCGAGTGCTGATGCGCGCTCATCTGCACCCTTCTTCAGGAGCTGAATATGTCCACCGAACAACTGTTGAAAACTCCGTTGCACGCACTGCACATTGAACTCGGCGCCCGCATGGTGCCCTTCGCCGGCTACGACATGCCCGTGCAGTACCCGCTGGGCGTGATGAAAGAACACCAGCACACCCGCGACCAGGCCGGGCTGTTCGATGTCTCGCACATGGGCCAGATCCGCCTGACCGGCGCCAATGCCGCCAAAGCCCTGGAAAGCCTGGTGCCGGTGGACATCATCGACCTGCCAGTGGGCATGCAGCGTTACGCCATGTTCACTAACGAGACCGGCGGCATCCTCGACGACCTGATGGTCGCCAACCTGGGTAACGACGAACTGTTCCTGGTGGTCAACGCCGCCTGCAAGGATCAGGACCTGGCCCACCTTCGCAAGCACATCGGCGACCAGTGCAGCATCGAGCCGCTGTTCGAAGAGCGTGCCCTGCTCGCCCTGCAAGGCCCGGCGGCAGTCACTGTACTGGCGCGTCTGGCGCCGGAAGTGGCAAAGATGACCTTCATGCAGTTCGCCCGCGTGAAACTGCTGGGCGTGGACTGCTTTGTCAGCCGTTCGGGTTACACCGGTGAAGACGGCTATGAAATTTCCGTACCCGCCGCCAACGCCGAAGCCCTGGCTCGTGCCCTGCTGGCCGAACCGGAAGTGGCCGCCATCGGCCTTGGCGCTCGTGACTCCCTGCGCCTGGAAGCCGGCCTGTGCCTGTACGGCCATGACATGAACACCGACACCACCCCGATCGAGGCAAGCCTGCTGTGGGCAATCTCCAAGCCACGTCGCGCTGATGGCGCACGGGCCGGCGGCTTCCCTGGCGCCGAAACCGTATTTGCCCAGCAACAGGCAGGCGTGAACCGCAAACGTGTAGGTCTGCTACCACAGGAACGTACACCCGTGCGTGAAGGCGCCGAGATCGTCAACGAAGCCGGCGACATCATCGGCAGCGTCTGCAGCGGTGGTTTCGGGCCGACCCTGGGTGGGCCGCTGGCCATGGGTTATGTCGACAGCGCCTACATCGCACTGGACACACCGGTCTGGGCAATCGTTCGTGGGAAAAAGGTGCCTTTGCTTGTAAGCAAAATGCCATTTGTTCCACAACGCTACTATCGTGGTTGATTGACTGTTCCTATAAGTAACGCGGTTGCGTTAACTGTGCACTAATGTGTAACGCAACCGCCATAAAACAGTGCAATGTTTGGCTCTAAGCTTCGATTATGAACTTTGCTTATAACGATCGAAAACAATTGAACGAGGTTAGAGAATAAGGCCCCACTAGTGGACTGACTTTGCCAGCAACCTGAGGAAATCCGGGGCCTTCACGGGGCTTGTTTTTTCTCCCGTAGTTGGCGTAGAGTTTGTTCACTGTGTTTGCATGGGTCGCTTGGAATCGTGACCTGGGCAGTAGCCTACAAGTTAGCTACATCCCGTTCGACGTCTTCTTACTCTCCTGCAACCAGCCCCAGTACTCTTTCATGAGAAGGAGACTGTCATTAATTTTTTGCGTCAAAGGAAATAAGAAATGTCCCAACGTCAGAGCGGTACCGTCAAGTGGTTTAACGACGAGAAAGGTTTTGGTTTTATCACTCCTGAAAGCGGTCCGGATCTGTTCGTGCATTTCCGCGCCATCCAGGGCAACGGCTTCAAAAGCCTGAAAGAAGGCCAGAAAGTGACTTTCATCGCTGTGCAGGGCCAGAAAGGCATGCAGGCTGACGAAGTACAAGCAGAAGCCTAATCTTCTGTAACGAAAAAGCCCCTGATGCTGACATCAGGGGCTTTTTTGTGCGCATAAATCCGTAAAATGGCTTCTTTTTTTGCCGAGAGCCTGCCCATGTCGAAACACCTGCTTACCCCCCAGGGCGAGTTCCCCGCCGCTGGCCTGGGTCGTCGCCTGGCAGCCATGTTCTATGATTTCCTGCTGTGCACAGCCCTGCTGATCGTCACCAGCGGCATCTACAAGATGATCCAGATGGCGATCATCGGCGAAGAAAGGATGCGCACCTTGACCGAAGCGGGCGCACTGGACGGCGATCCCCTGCTCTCCACAGTTCTTTTATTCGTACTGTTCGGCTTCTTCGCCAAATTCTGGACCTGGTCCGGTCAGACCCTGGGCATGCAGGTCTGGTGCATTCGCGTGCAGAATGCCGACGGCTCGTCCATCAGCCTTTTGCAGGCGCTGCTGCGCTTTTTGGTGTCGATTGCTTCACTGCTGTGTGTTGGCCTGGGATTCTTCTGGTCGCTGTTCGACAAGCAGAAACGCAGCTGGCATGACATCTACTCCAATACCGAACTGGTGCGGATTCCGAAGAAGACCAAATAATTTCCCGACGCAGAAACCACTGTGGGAGCGAGCTTGCTCGCGATAGCGGCATGACATTCAACAGTGATGTTGACTGACACGACCTCATCGCGAGCAGGCTCGCTCCCACAATTTTTACGACTTACCTGACAAATATCAGGCGTTACCGGCCAGCTTCATCCGTGCCGCCTGGGTGAAATCAAGCATGCGCTTGAGCGGGCGAATAGCTTGCGGAATCAGCGCCGGGTCGACAAAGATCTCGTTCGACCCTTCCTTCAACGCCCTGAGCGTGCGCTCAAGGGTGTTCATGGCCATCCACGGGCAATGCGCACAACTGCGGCATGCGGCGCCGTTACCCGCCGTTGGGGCCTCGATAAAGACCTTGTCCGGGCACAGCTGCTGCATCTTGTAGAAGATGCCACGGTCGGTTGCGACGATCAGCGTCTTGTTCGGCAGGCTCTGTGCCGCCGCGATCAACTGACTGGTGGAACCCACGGCGTCCGCCAATTCGATCACCGAGGTCGGCGACTCCGGGTGCACCAGAATCGCAGCATCCGGGTACAGCGCCTTCATGTCTTCAAGCTGCTTGGATTTGAACTCTTCGTGAACGATGCAGGCACCGTCCCATAGCAGCATGTCGGCACCGGTCTGGCGCTGGATGTAGGTCCCCAGGTGCTTGTCCGGGCCCCAGATGATGGTCTCGCCGTTGTCCATCAGGCTTTCGACGATTTCCAGCGCACAGCTTGAAGTCACCACCCAATCCGCTCGGGCCTTTACCGCAGCGGAAGTGTTGGCGTACACCACCACCGTGCGCTCCGGGTGTTGATCGCAGAACGCGGAAAACTCGTCCACCGGGCAACCCAGGTCGAGCGAACAGGTCGCTTCGAGCGTCGGCATCAGCACGCGCTTTTCCGGGTTGAGGATCTTGGCAGTTTCACCCATGAACTTCACGCCGGCGACGACCACGGTCTTGGCCGGATGAGCGTTGCCGAAGCGGGCCATCTCCAGCGAGTCGGAGACACAGCCGCCCGTCTCTTCGGCCAGCGCCTGAATGACAGGGTCACAATAGAAGTGGGCCACCAGTACCGCGTCCTGAGCCTTGAGCTCGGCAGCGATGGCAGCACGGTAATAAGCCTCTTCATCGGCGGTCAGCGGCTTGGGCTGTTTGGCGTCGAGGTGGGCTTGAACCAAAAGGCGTTCGGAAATTTGCGTCATGTTCGCAAGACCTGCAGGCGCATTCGCGCGAAAGTCGAGTATACACCCGGCTCCGGACCCATCGGGGTACCGCCGGGAAAGTGAGTATTCATCAGGCACGGACAGCGTTGAAGCTGCGCAAGGCTACAGAATATCCGACGGATGCAAAAGGTGATTCTGACCTGCGTCATGCGCAGCAGCGCGCTGCGAAGCGGGCTTGAATCGCGGGCAAAAAAAAACCCGGAAACCCTCACTTGCGTGGGCCTTGTGATCGAACTAACGGTGCGCGAAATTCTCTAGGACAACCATGGAACAAGCACCCTGAACTTCACCATTCCGGCAGATGTGGTGTTTCGTAACACCGCATTATTGGGCATACCTGCCAACGGCTGGCGTACCGACAGCCGTCCAGTCGACAATCCTGCTGTCCTTGCCATTATCCATCAGCGAGCCATCGAGTTCTTCCCGGAACGGCTTGCGCAGAAGTACTGATACCCGTGGAACAGGTACTGCTGGATTTGAGTCTCGCGGAAAGAGCCAAATACCGCTTCGTGAGCTTGGCGCAAGACTCGGTACCTTGCGCTTTTATCGAACAGTCGACGCGCCCTCGATTTTTCCGTTTCATCCAGCACGGGTCGGACCAGTCGAACACTGACGATCCACTTCACCCAATACCAGCATGTTAATTTCTTGGACAGTACCGCCACAGCTCGCAGAGCTTCTCCACTCGTATTTATATGCTATGCATTGGGAAACCGCCTACAAAACAAACATCTATTTCCCACAAAAGCACTGATGACATACTGATTAGAACTGGTTAGCCTCTGATTGAGCAGAAAACATTAAATTTAACTAGCGCGAACTATTATTATCGGGCAAGGATGCGACATATATGTCTTCCCTTATTACCTCCCCTGATTCTGTCTACGAATCCGTCGGCGATGGTGTAGAGTCCAGCAATGCCTCATGGAGCTTCGGAGGTACGACCCCTGAGCACTTTGACTCCCATGTATCGAAATCCGTACCCAAATACAAGGATGGACACGATATCGTGCTGTCGCTCAGCGACTTTTTTGTAAAGAACGATAGCACCTGCTACGAACTTGGCAGTTCCACCGGCACCCTAACTCGGCAACTTTCACAGCGCCATTGCGCCTCGGCGAAGTGGGTGGGCATTGATGTAGAAGAAGCCATGACCCGCAAGGCAAACGAGCTTTTGAGCGCATCGCCGCAGCAAAACGTGAGTTTCATTACCGACGACATTCTGAACTTTCCCTATGAAAAAAGCGATCTGATAGTTGCGTATTATACTATCCAGTTCGTGCACCCGCGCATTCGCCAAGCCTTGTTCGATCGTATCTACGAGTCCTTGAACTGGGGTGGTGCTTTTATCATGTTTGAAAAAGTACGCGGCCCAGACGCACGCTTTCAAGACATCCTCAGCAGCCTGTATATAGATTATAAGCGGGACCAAGGTTATAACGCCGATGAAATCCTGGCGAAAACCAGAAGCTTGAAAGGTGTACTTGAGCCTTTTTCCACGGCCGGCAATATCGACATGTTATCTCGCGCCGGCTTCAAAGATATAACCAGTATTTTCAAGTATATTTGCTTTGAAGGCTTCTTCTGCATCAAGTGACCGGGATGTGATCGTGAGCACAACTATAGAACAACAGTACTTGCAACTTTTGCAGATGCCAGACACGTTTCGCGTGCAGAAAATGAGTTGTGAGTTGTGCAATTCAAAAGAACATTGGGTTTTGCTGGAAAATATCCGGGGTCCCGATAACCAAGCAGTGGCATTGCCGGTGTTAGGCTGCCAGGGTTGTGGACATATTTTCCAAAAATACCGCTTCGAGGAAGCTTTCTACAGCGCGTACTACGACAAATTCTACCGCTTAAGTTTGTTCGGCAATACGGAACCGGAGCGTGCCTTCTTTCTTGACCAGATACGCCGCGGCGAATACTTGTGTCGATACTTGCAAGATGTGCTTCCCGCCAGAGGTAAAATGCTTGATGTCGGTTGTTCCGCCGGCGGCCTGATGATTCCTTTCGCTAAACGGGGCTGGACAGTAAGAGGCAATGACCCTGACCGGGCCTACGTGGAATACGGCAAAAACATCGGCCTGGAAATCGACCTGATAGGTGCCGAACGCATGAGCCCCAGTGGTGATTACAACCTGATCATCATCAATGGTTCACTGGAACATATTCATGACGCCAATCAAGTCATGCAACTTTGCCGGCAGGCCAGTGCCGAGGACGGGTTGTTGTTGATTGAAGGTCGCGCGCTGGGTTACGGCATCGAACAAGGGTTTCTAACCCATAACCATCGCCGTTACTTGAGTGCCAGCAGCATCGAGTACTTGATGTGCCAACATGGTTGGGAACCGATACGGACCACCCATGAGCCCGTGTGCGGGCCGACTCGGCCGGGAGCGGTGTTCGTGCTAGGGCGCATCTGTGCCCAGACGGTCTCCGAACACCTCGAAAGCATCAAGGCCCAGGGTCGCAAGGCACTTCGGGAGACTTACATGCCCAGCCTGCACGCATTGCGAGCCCGCGCATGAGTGCCTCGGCCTGTGTCCTCGAAAAGTCGAGAGCCCACATCCATTCCTGCTTCAGGGATGACCTGGTCGTGACCCCGCCGCCAGCCGATTCGGTCACGTGGCGCTACAATCTCTACGACCCCCATAATGATATTGGCTTTGAACTGGGCAGGGCCGAGTACTCACTTGCTTTGCTCTTCAATGGCCAGCGATGCCTGCACGATATTGCCGACGCCGCCCTTGCGCAGCATCGAATCAAGGTCAGCCCTGAGAAGCTTGCGCAGTTCGAGCGCAAGTTGCTCAACCTGAAACTGCTGAGCAGCAAGCAAACCGCGCATAAAAAGGACCTGCGCGACCCCGCCACGGGCATCACCTACGGCCCGCTGAAAGAGCATCTGCTGATTAATCTGGTGAAAACCAACCCGCAGCCACTGCTCGATCATATTTACCGCTTGGCGCCCTGGTGCTGCCGCGCGGCATTTATCTTGCCGCTGCTGGCATTGGCCCTGGCGAGCTTCGTATACCTGGGCGCGCACTTCGGCACGTTCATGGCCGATGCTGGCGAGACCTATATCCACAGCTACCGCTGGTTGCTCTGGCACTTCCCGGTCATTTTGACTTCCATTGCCCTTCACGAACTGGGGCACGCAATGGCCTGTCGTCACTATGGGGTCAAGGTCAACGATTTCGGAATCGGCATCTACGTGTTGCTGGCCACCGGTTGGGTACGTCCGGTGCAGAAACAATGGTCGCAGCTGCCGCTGAACCAACGGGTGATCACCATTCTGGCAGGCCCTTTGATCAGCCTTCTATACGCCGGCGTGGGCATTACCCTGTGGGCGATGTTCCGTGACACCCAAGGGGTTTTACCGGCGTTTTTTGTGGTGATGGTCGTGGCTTCGCTCATTTCCCTCGCCCCGACGCTGCTACCTATCTTCAATGGCGATACTTACCTGGCGATTACCGAAGCGCTCGGGCAACCGCGCCTGCGCCAGCGTGCATTCAACTATGTAAAGCGGCATTGGCGCACCGCGCCGCTGGAAGCGGTTTCCCCTGCATTGCGCAGGCTCTACTGGAGCACATTCCTGTTGACCTGCCTGGGCTGGGTAATCGCCTGGTGTTTCACCGCAGCCACCCTAATTCGCCTTTTCAACCACCCATAAGGACAGTGTCATGACTCAATCTACAGTGACCCCAGCTATTGCCAACACAGATGAACTCACCACCGAATCCGCTAGCAGCGTCGCACCGCAAGTCCTCAACGATACGGCGTTTGAGGAGTTCGACCTCGACGATATCGAAATCATCGAAAGCAAAGTTTTCGCCTGATCGCTCCACGCTTCCTCGGCGTTACGTCGAGGGAGCCGCCTTCTTCCTCTGACTGGGCAACCACATGGCTAATTTCGTTAAGCCCGAACCGATTGGTGTGGGTATCCAGTACAACCCCGAGATTCTCGACTGGTTTCCATTTGAGGACATCGAAATCGATGTGCTGGAAATCCTGCTCGACAACATCATGGCTCCCATGGATGGCCCGCAGATTATCAGGCCCGCGGCCCTGGCGATGATCAATCGGCTGGCTGAGAAATTCACACTGCTGGCGCATTCCAATTACGGTTGCGACTTTGGTTTCAGCCCTCTTGAAGAAACCGCCGCCGTGCAACGCCACGTGCCCCTGGCCAAGATGCTGAACAGCCCATGGGTCGCCAACCATTGCTTTTATGGCGACAACTCCTGGCTGGATATCTGGAGCAGCCCGCTGCAGTTTTCCAATGCCGAGGTGCTGCGCTGCGCCGAACGCGCGAAGACGTTGCAGGCGCATTACGGGACGCCGCTAGCCCATGAAAACGCCGCCTATTATCTGCAATGTCCGGGCGCGGAAATGCGTGAAGCCGAGTTCCTGGCCCGACTCGTGCAGCAGTCCGGTACCTTTTTGCACCTGGATTTGCACAACATCTACACCAATCACCTGAACCTGAAAAACTTCGACTTACGCGACTACCTCGACACCTTGCCATTGGACAAGGTGATCTCGGTGCATCTGGCCGGCGGCAGTTGGCACGAGGGGCTTTACCACGACTGGCATGACTCGTGTGTCCCCGAACCTGTTTGGGACCTGTACCAGGAACTCATGTCCCGCACCCAACCCTCGGGAATCATCCTGGAATACCAGGGGCAGGCTCACCACGCACTGACACGAGTGATGGACGCTAACGACGAACACATGATCGTCACCGATGTGCGGCGCGCACAGAAAATCTGGAACCACTATACAAAACCGATACAGGAGCTGATGCATGGAGGCTGAGCTGGTCTGGAAGCTATGGCGACGCCTGCTACGCGATGAAACACTGCAGAAGCAGTTGTATGAGGCTCAGGGCGCGACTCAATGGCTGCAACACTTTCCCGATGACGAGCGGGCGATTCTGCACGCCTACGCCAGTCAGTTTGAGGGGGTGAAATGGTTCATCGAAAACTATCAGTTCCGCCTGGTCAACTCCTTTATCAATGCGCTGGAAACCGGCGCCCCATTGACTTTGCGTGCACTGCTCAACATCGGACTGGATCTACCGACACTGTCCAAGGCATTCCTGCGTCAACAAGAGTGGTTCGACTTCGGGCCAAGGGTTTATGGCTATTGCGATTCGGCGCTGGGCTTTTTGCTCGAACGCCAGGAACTCGCTGACTACCCGCAGATTCGCGACCTGATGGGGCTTGAGCGCGAATGTGTGCGCCTCTACACCGGACTGATAGAAGCCAGCGACGTAGTGCCGGGATATTATCAGCGCACTGACAGTGCACGCTTTTACCAGAGCCATTATGCGCTGTCGCACTGGTTGCGTGATAAAAGCCTGCTGGGGCGTAGCAGCCCTGAGGAAACCAGCCAACACATCCTGGTGTATTTGCCCAACCCTGAGGCCCGCCACAAATTTACGCTGATAGGCCCGCGCGCGGCGCACCTCTACCGATGCCTGGAGCAACCGCAGTCACAAAACACCTTGATGCAGATGCTGAGTTCTACTGCCGCCGCGCAACCCAGCGGCGAAGACCTGGCACTGCTCGGTAAACTGCATCAACTCAACGCAATCAGGATGCCGGTCTAGAACATGGAAAGCTCACAGTACTTTTGGCTGCGATCGACCGGTTTCCCCATTCATCACTTGACGGATTTGGGCCGATTCGCTGAGCTGCCATTGTGCCGCGCCTTTGAACAAGACTTCCGCTCATTGCAAGCGCAGAAGGCAACGTTACTTGAAGAGGCCAACTCGCATTCACCCCAGGCCTGCCGAAAACTCATCCGCAAACTCAACGAGGACCAAGTCCTGCAGTCCTCCGACCTGCCGGAAGTGTTGCGCGAATCTCTGGCCGAGGCTTTGCAGCGCTGGAACGGTTTGTTGGAGCGAACTTCGGCGCGTGAAGAGGCCGCCCAGGAATACGACGCTTATCTGGAAAGCGCCCGCCAAGGGCTGATCGACTTCCTGGATGACGAAGCGGTGGCCGAGGCCTTGTTCATATCCAACCCGTCCGCGATGACACGCATACGTGAGCTGGTCAGGGACCGGCACAACAGAAACGACACCCGCAAAAAGCAGAAGCTGCGTTTGGGCTGGAGCTACGCGCAACGTTTCTGCGCCAAGAACGATACCTCGAGTTTTTTCGGACCTTTGGCCTGGGGGCGGTTCGATGCCCACCAGACCGACAATGTGCAGCTGACCCAGGGTGACATGGCGTGGATCAAGGATCGCCACACCTTCTTCGAGAATTGGGTGGTCCAGCGGTTAGTCGAACAGATCAACCAGCAATGTCCCGACACCGACCGCATGCCCTTGCAGCTCAATACCGGTTGCTACCTGCACGAACAGACCCTGTTCATGCCGATATGCAAAAGCCAGCGCCTCAACCCGCAAACCGCGCAGGTACTTCATTACATCAGCGACCAACAGTGTCGAGAGCCGACGTTTGCCGGGGTGTTGAGCGCCTGTTCGGAAGTCGCGGCCAGCACATTGCACGATCTACTGGAACATCTTGTGAGCAAACGGATCGTGCACCGAGGCTGGCAAATGTCCCCTCGTGAGCGTAATCCAATCGTGCGACTACAACACTGCCTGGCCAACGCAGGGGTATCCGAAAGGTTCAGCCAGGTCTGGCAATCGCGCCTTGAAGTACTGGAAGGTTTGCGCCGCGACTATGCCCACGGTGACCTGCTGCGCCGGACCGAATGCCTGGAGGGCTTGAACCAACTGATGGGCGAGGCAGGGGTCGACCTCAGCCGAGAAACCGGCGCCATGTATGTCGGCCGTTACCCGGTGTACGAGGATTGTTCGAGAAACATGGACATCAGCCTCGGCCAAGCCGTGCTCAGTCAAGTCAACGAGGAGCTGACGCCGCTGATGCGCATCAATCAGTGGCTGATCAAAGCCATCGCGCATCAACTCAATGAGGCTTTCATTGAGGTCTGGGAACAGCGCCATGCTGATAACCCCGGGCAGCCGGTTGATTTTCTCGACCTGATCAGCACGCTTGCTCCTCTGTTTCCGGCACTGGAAGCACGCATCATCCTTGACCTCGATCAGCGCCTGGAAACGGCCTGGACGCATCTACTGCAGGACTTCCCAGCGCATCCTGAGGTGCATCTGTGTGTGGCAGACATCGAACGCCTGATCGCCCTGTTGAACGCCGATCTGGAGGTCGCCGGCTTCGAGGTCTTTGGCAGTGACTTTCACTCTCCGGATATCCTGCTTTCCAGCGCGTCGGTGGCGGCGTTCAATCGTGGCGATTACGAAATCATCGTGGGTGAAGTGCATCCGGCAGTCCATACGCTGAGTCAGCCCGTTGCCGCGCCGTTCGGACCGTTCAATACGCAGATAAACCAACAGGTAGAGGCGATTTTCCAACGCCCTCGCCTGATACTGGCGGACTCGCCCGACAGTTATCAACGCTCGCACATAGACTGGCCATTGCAGCCCACTTACTTGCAACTGGTACTGCCTTCTGGTGGCGGTTGTGTCGCGGCGGATCAGCAGTTTGCCGCCGGTAGGGCAAAAGTACTGCGGGCGAATGGACGCCTGCAAGTGGTCGACGCCCTAGGGCAGTTCAGCGAAGACTTGCTGTGCGTGTATTCCACCCCCATGCACCGGCTGGGCTTCGCCCTGGCCGGCAGCACCGTGGCCAAACACGAACACCGACGTATCTGGTTGGGCCGTACCCTCTACAAGCGCGCTTCCTGGCTATTCACCAGAGATCGCCTGCCAGAGCCAAAGGGCTCGGTCGACGAGCTTGAACACACTCTGCAATGGCGTGCCTGGGCCGCCGATCATGGCTTGCCCCGTTATGCCTTCATCAAGATCGATACCGAACCCAAACCGCTGTTCCTCGACTTCAATAACCCGTTGTCCTTCGACGGCATCAACAACGCCCTGAAGAAGGCTGGTCACGCAAAGTTCTCGGAAATGCGACCGTGCCCCGATGAGCTTTGGCTTGAAGAAGAGCGGGGGCGCTTCTGCTGTGAAATACGCACAACTTTCTCCACATGCGAGGCACTTCCGACATGAGCAATGAGAACGTAGGCTCTTGCACCAAAGCCGATCAGGAAGCCAAACACTCGTTTTTGTACTTGTTTTTGACCATATTCATCCCCTTTGGCCTCGGGCATTTTGTGTCCTACCTGTTTCGCACGGTCAACGCCTTGATCTATGTGGATCTGGAGCGGGAACTGCACCTGCCCGCCAGCAGCCTGGGCCTGCTTACCGGTGTGTACTTTCTGACTTTCGCCGCAGCGCAGATTCCACTGGGGGTCATGCTCGACCGCTACGGCCCGCGTAGCGTGCAGGCCCCCATGCTGCTGTTCGCTGTGTTGGGCTCACTGATTTTCAGCTTCTCCCATACGGAATTGGGCCTGATCATTGGTCGCGGCCTGATCGGCCTAGGTGTTGCTGGCTCGCTGATGAGTGCGATCAAGGCGTGCGCGATCTGGCTACCTGCTGAACGCCTGCCGCTGAGTACAGCATGCCTGTTATCTGTGGGCGGCTTGGGCGCAATGGCGTCCACCACGCCGTTGCATGAACTGCTCAAGTGGATCTCATGGCGTGAAGCATTCTTGATTCTGGCGCTGCTGACTTTGTTCGTCTGCATAGTCATTCATCGGAGCGTGCCCCGCACCTACCCCCCCAAACACACAACTCTCGCCGAAATGTCCAAAGCCGTAGGAACGCTTTACTCCTCCTGGATATTTTGGCGACTGGCGTTGTACTCGGTGTTTGCTCATGCGATCTACATGTCGGTGCTGTCGCTGTGGATGGGGCCGTGGCTACGCGATGTCGCCCAGTTGAACGAGTCCAACATGGCTAATATCTTGCTCTGGGCCGCCGTGGCGATGGTGGCAGGCTCGCTGGCGTTCGGCTCGACCACCGATTACCTGCGGCGCTTTGGCGTACAGCCGATCATGGTGTGCGGCGCCGGGGTTTCAATCTTCATCGCATTTCAATCACTGATGATCAGCGGACTACCCGTATCGCCGTTACTGATTGCTATGGGTTTCAGCTTTTTCGGTACCTCCACCACCATGAACTACGCGATCGTGGCTCAGTCGGTATCCCCTGAACTGGCCGGGCGGGTCAGTTCGTCGTTCAACCTGGTAGTGTTCGTGTTGGCGTTTGTCTTGCAGTGGTTGATGGGAGAAATTCTGAACCTGTGGCCAGCATCCGGGCAAGGGTATCCGGTGGAGGCTTATCAGTGGTCGCTGGGTGTGATGATTGCGTTGCAGGTACCGGGGGTGATGTTGTGGCTGAGCTTTAAACCGTGGGAATTGAAAACCGCGGCGACGCGGTAAACCAGGCAACCACTACTACCTTAACGAAAGCCCCACCCTCCAGACAGCACCCCGCTGAATTCCAGGCAAAAAAAAACCCGGAAATCCTCACTTGCGTGGGCCTTCCGGATTTTCTAAACCGCCAAAAATGGTGGGTCGTGTGGGATTCGAACCTACGACCAATTGGTTAAAAGCCAACTGCTCTACCAACTGAGCTAACGACCCGCTGTGTGGTGGCGCGTATAATACTGATTTTTAAGGACTATTCAACACCTATTTTGAAATAAATCAAAAATAAGGGGTTGGATCGCTGATTCCGGCCGCCGCAAAGCCTTCTGCACGCAGTCGGCAGCTGTCGCACTTGCCACATGCACGACCGTTATCGTCGGCCTGATAGCAGGAAACGGTCAGTCCGTAGTTCACGCCAAGCTTCACGCCGGCCTGGACGATCTGCGCCTTGCTGAGGTTTTGCAGCGGTGCCTGGATGCGGAAGCCATTGCCTTCCACGCCGGCTTTGGTTGCCAGGTTGGCCATGCGCTCGAACGACTCGATGAACTCGGGACGGCAGTCTGGGTAACCGGAGTAATCCACCGCATTGACGCCGATGAAGATGTCCCGTGCGCCGAGCACTTCTGCCCAGCCCAGGGCCAGGGACAGAAACACCGTGTTACGCGCAGGCACGTAAGTCACCGGAATGCCCTCACCCAACTCTTCCGGAATATCGATGCTGCGGTCAGTCAGCGCCGAGCCACCCATGCCGTTCAGGTTCAGGCCGATCACCTTGTGCTCGACCACACCCAAGTCCCGTGCCACACGCTCGGCGGCGTACAGTTCGGCGTGAGAGCGCTGACCGTAGTCGAAGCTCATGGTGTAGCAGCTATAGCCTTCGGCACGGGCCATGGCCACGACGGTCGCCGAATCCAGGCCACCGGACAGCAGGATGACCGCACGTTTTTCAGCAGTATTGAGTTGTTCAGTCATTTCAGCGCCCCGGCTCGTCATTCCATAGATATTTATGCAGCTGCAATTGCAAACGCACTGGCAGGTTGTCCGCCACCACCCAGTCCGCCAGGTCCCGAGCATTGAGATCATGGTGACTTGGGGAGAACAGGACTTCGCCGGCGCGCTTGTCCAGACCGTACTGGATCAGTTTGGAAACGGACCAGTCATAGTCCTCCCGCGAGCAGATGACAAACTTCACCTGATCGTTGGGCGTGAGCAGCTCAATGTTTTCGTAGCGATTGCGGTGTGCTTCCTTCGAACCCGGGGTTTTCAGGTCGACAACGCGACTGACCCGGGAATCTACTGCCGAGATATCAATAGAACCACTGGTTTCCAGTGACACTTCGTAACCGGCGTCACACAAGCGCTTGAGCAAGGGAATGGCGTTGGGTTGCGCCAGGGGCTCGCCGCCCGTGACGCAGACGTATCGCGGACGGAAACCGGCGACCTGCTCGAGGATGTCGTCGAGGGTGCGAATGGTTCCGCCGGTGAACGCGTAGGCGCTGTCGCAGTATTGGCAACGCAGAGGGCAACCGGTCAGGCGCACAAAAACAGTGGGCAGCCCGGCAGTCCGCGTTTCACCCTGCAACGAGTAGAAAACTTCGGTGATTCTCAATGTGTCTTGCATAGTCGCCACGGGCGTAACAGCTAAACAGGCTGTCCGCCTCCGTCAGGCACTTCAAGGAACCCCGGCAAAGCGCAGGCCCCTAAAAGCGTGTTTCATAAAAAGGGCGTGAATTCTAACGAAAAAACCCGCGACAAGCGCGGGTTTCTTTGAAACGGGTCAAGCATGCTTACATTTTTTGCAGATCGCGCTGGGCCAGCTGAGCGGCGGAAGTGCCCGGATATTGGGACACCACCTGCTGCAGAATGCCTTTGACCCGGTCGGTATGACCCAGGCGACGCTCTACATCAGCAAGCTTGTACAGCGAGTCCGGCACTTTGGCGTGCTTGGGGTACAGCTGCGAAACCTTGGCAAATGCCTGACCCGCGCCTTGCAGATCGCCTTTGGCCAGGTTCACTTCGCCCAACCAGTATTGGGCGTTGCCCGCGTACTGGCTGTTCGGGTATTTGCGCAGGAAAGCGGCAAAAGCCTGGCTGGCCTTGTCGAAATCCTTGGCCTTGATCAGGTCGAAGGCAGCATCGTAATAGAGCTTTTCCTTCGCCGGATCCGCTGGCTCGCTACCCGCGGCAGGTGCTTGAGCGGCGGCTGCGCCTGCTGCCGCACCTGTTGCTGCACCAGCGGCATTCATATCACCACCGGTGGAAGAATTTTCAGGAGTCGCGGCTGGTGCAACGCCGGTTCCTATGCGCCGATCAAGATCCTGGTATCGCTCCAGGTTTTCCTGCTTCATGCGCGCTACATCATTTTGCAGAACCTCGATCGCACCTTGCTGGCGCTCGATCTGTTGCTGCATTGATTGCAGTTGGTTGAACAGCTCGCCCTGTGCAGAGACAGGGGCCGAAACCCCTCCCCCGGCATAGGCGCCGTTCGTACCGTAACCTGCAGGCGGATAACTGCTCCCGCTAGTGTTATAGCCGGAGTCATTATCGACCACAGGAACCGCAGCCCACACCGCTAGCGGCGCGAGGCTGAGAGCCAGGACAGTTACAGCACGACGGCACGTTCGCATGACGAATTACTTACGCAGTTCGACGCGACGGTTTTGAGCCCAGGACTGCTCGTCGTTGCCGGTAGCAACTGGACGCTCTTCGCCGTAGGAAACCAGTTCCAGCTGAGCTGGGGAAACACCTTGCAGTACCAGGTAGCGCTGAACGGCTTTCGCACGACGCTCGCCCAGTGCCATGTTGTACTCACGAGTACCACGTTCGTCGGTGTTGCCTTCCAGAACAACGCGAGCGCCGTTTGCTTTCAGGTCTTTGGCGTGAACGTCCAGAGCGCGCATGGCTTCTGGCTTCAGGTCCGAACTGTCGTATTCGAAGTAGAAAGTGGTGATAGCGCGCAGTGCAGCTTCTTCGCTCAGGGAGCCGTCAACTGCACCAGTGTTTGCGCCGTAACCAGCGTTTGGATCTACCGCGCCTTCACCGGCATTGTCGCCGCCTTTGGACGAGCAACCTACAGCTACAGCCATGGCCAGTGCCAGCGCAGCAAATTTACCAAACTTCAGCATTTCCATCGTGAAACTCCTAATGAACCCCAGTGTGTTAAGTACAACGTATAGCGCCGCGTCAGTTCAGGTAAGGGGACCAGGAAGGTTCTCTGACTTCGCCTTGTGCGGTAGGAAGCGGGAGCCTTACGCGTCCATTGATGGACACGAGCATCAAGACTCCCCGGCCCTGCTGGCGGGTGGCGTAGATTACCATGGTGCCGTTGGGCGCGACAGTAGGCGACTCGTCCAGAGTGCTATCAGTGAGGATTTTTACACTACCGCGCTGCAAATCCTGGGCTGCCACCTTGAAATTGGTGAAGCCATCCTGACGGTGAATCATGACAAGCGTCTTTTCATCAGCTGACAGTTTAGGGTTGGCATTGTAGTTACCGACGAAAGTCACGCGTTCGGCACCGCCACCACCGGCACTGGTCTTGTAGATCTGCGGTTTGCCGCCGCGGTCGGACGTGAAGTAGATGGTCGAGCCATCCTTGCCCCAGAACGGTTCGGTGTTGATGCCGGGACCGTTGGTAACGCGGCTGATCTGACGCGAACCCAGGTTCATCACATAGATGTCCGGGTTGCCGTCTTTGGACAGCACGAACGCCAGGCGATTGCCATCCGGCGACCAGGCTGGCGCACCGTTCAGGCCTTCGAAGTTGGTGATCTGCTCACGACGACCGGTGTCGATGTTCTGCATGAAGATGCGTGGGCGCTTCTGCTCGAAGGAGACATAAGCGATGCGCTTGCCATCCGGTGCGAAACGAGGCGACAGGATCGGCTCGCGCGACTGCAGCAGGGTCACGGCGCGAGCACCGTCATAGTCCGACCGTTGCAGGGTATAGCGAGTGTTGTTCTCGGAGAAACGCTCGGCCGTTACGTACAGCAGGCGAGTCGAGAAGGCACCCTTGATACCCGTGAGTTTTTCGAACGACTGGTCGGAGATGTAGTGCGCCATGTCGCGCAGCTGATCGACGCCGCCGGACACGCTGCCGGTCAGCACTTGCTGCTCGGTGGCCACGTTGAACAGTGCGTATTGCACCTGCAGGCGACCGCCCGCCGGCACAATGCTGCCGACCATGACATACTGGGCACCCAGGGCCTTGAAGTCACGGAAGATGATTTCGCTGGCCTGGCTCGGCTGGCTGATCATGTTCTGCTTTGGAAGCGGCGAGTAGTAACCCGAGTTGCGCAGGTCATTACCGATTATTTCCGCCATGTCGTCCGGCAGCACGCTACCGCCCTGGAAGCCGAACGGCACGACTGCGATCGGGGTCGCCCGATCGCTGCCGCTGGTAACCAGAATGTTTTTCTCATCTGCCATCGCCATCCCTGCCATGCAGCAGATAACGACCAGCATTCCTCGAAGAAGGTTTCTCACAAGGCTAGATCCTCAGGTGTGAATGTCATCTTGAATGAACGATACGGAGCGAAATCACTCGGCTTCATTCCCTGCATTTCTGTCAAACGTCCAATATTCTTCACTGCTGCAACAGCCGATGCGTCAAACGGACCGTCGCCACTGGACTTGGAGACGCTGACCGAAGTCACCGTACCGTCCGGCAACATGCCGATTTGCAACACGACCGTCATGCCTTTGCGTGCCGAAGGTGGACGAGCCCAGCCTTCCGCTGCACGCGCACGAATCAGGTCATCGAAACTGCCGGCGACTTCGTCGCCCTGCTCATCGGCCAAGGCCTGCTGACGCTGCGGCGTATCGGAAAGCAAATCTGCCAGGGCCTGGGCCTTTTTGTCTTCGGCGGATTTACGCGCCGCATCCTGCGATTTCTTCTTCGCAGCATCGGCGGCAGCTTTCTTCTTCGCTTCCTCGGCGACTTTCTTCTTCGCCTCTTCAGCTTCAGCTTTCTTCTTGGCGTCTTCCGCGGCTTTCTTCTTCGCGTCTTCGACGATCTTTTTCTTGGCTTCTTCAGCGGCCGCTTTCTTGGCCTCTTCTTCCGCGGCTTTCTTGGCTTCTTCTTCGGCTTTCTTCTTGGCTATATCAGCCAATTGTTTCTCTTCTGCCTTCTTGGCTTCCGCGGTTTTCTTCGCATCGTCGGCTTTCTTGGCTTCGTCAGCCTTTTTCGCCTCGTCCGCTTTCTTCGCCTCGTCGGCCTTCTTGGCTTCTTCGGCCTTTTGAGCCGCCTCTTCTTTCTTTTGTTCCGCAGCCTTCACCGCTTCCTGCTCGACCTTTTTCTGTTCCATCTGCTCGACTTCGGTCTGACGCGCAGCGGATTTCTGCGCTTCACCGGCAATCTTCTGATTGGTCTGGGTGGTCGCCCGACTTTTCGATTTCAGCTGGTACAAGGTCGCCTGGACAATCGGCTTGGCAGGCGGCAGTTCCGGGGTAAAGGCAAAACTGACGAACAGCATGCCGAACACCAGCACGTGCAAGCCAATCGCCCAGACACTAGGCCAGAAGTAGCTTTCCGAGGCGGACGGCTCTCGCTGTTGCTGCATCAGGGCGCCTCGGTAATCAAGCCAACATTACCGACCCCGGCTTTCTGCAACCCGCCCATCGCGCCCATGACGGAGCCGTAATCGACGGATTTGTCGCCGCGAATGAAGACCTGGGTACGCTTGCCGCCTTCGTTGCCGACACGAATGATCTTGGTCACCGCGTCAGTCATCTGCGGCAGGGTCATGGCCCGATCCTGCTGCTTTTCGGTGTCGACTTCGCTGCCAAGGTTCCAGTAGTAGGTCTTGTCGGATTTGATGGAAATGGTCAGGACCTGGGTGTTGTTGTCCTGCGGCAAGGCTTCACTGGAAACCTTGGGCAGATCAACTTTCACGCCCTGATTGAGCATCGGAGCGGTCACCATGAAGATGACCAGCAGCACCAACATCACGTCGATGTAAGGCACCACGTTCATCTCGGCGACCGGCTTGCGCTTTTTGCGAGCTCGAGCGATTAAAGCCATTGGAAATTACCTGCTTATTCTTCGCTGGTGTGCACTTTGCGGTGCAGGATCGCCTGGAACTCGTCGGCGAAGGTGTAGTAGCGGCCCAGCAGGGTTTCGCTGCGAGCAGCAAAACGGTTGTAAGCGATAACGGCTGGAATGGCAGCGAACAGACCGATCGCGGTGGCGATCAGTGCTTCGGCGATACCCGGGGCCACAGTGGCCAGGGTCGCTTGCTGGGCGGTGGCCAGGCCACGGAAGGAGTTCATGATCCCCCAGACGGTACCGAACAGACCGATGTACGGGCTGACGGAACCAACGGTGGCCAGGAAAGGCAGGCTCTGCTCGAGCTTTTCTTCTTCGCGGGAAATGGCAACGCGCATGGCACGGGCCACACCTTCCATGACCGCTTCCGGGTCAACGCCTGACTGCTGGCGCAGACGGGAGAATTCCTTGAAACCGGCACGGAAGATTTGCTCGACACCCGAATCAGGGTCCGGATTGCTGCCGGCCTGACGGTACAGCTTGGACAGGTCGATACCCGACCAGAAGCGCTCTTCAAAGCTCTCCAGGGCACGTCGACCGGCGCGCAGCAGGTTGCTGCGCTGAAAGATCATGATCCACGAGGTCACCGATGCGGCTACCAGGATCAGCATTACCAGTTGCACCACGATACTGGCATTGCTGACCAGGCTCCACATGGAGGAATGGTCGACGACGTTAGCTTCCACGCTTTATCTCCTGCTTTGAGTGTGTACCCGCGCCGCTCACGTCGGCAAAGGCCGCTCGTAGAGCTTCGGGAATGGCCCGGGGTTTCAAACTTTCAGTGCGCACACAGGCCACCAGAAACTGCCCTTCGCAGAGCAGTGCATTATCCGTTGCCCGCCTGACCTGCTGTTTGAAGCGCAGGCTGGCACGGTTCAATTCGATTACCTCGGCGCTTACCAGCAGTTCGTCATCCAGTCGCGCCGGCGCGTGGTAGCGCGCTTCGCTGGAATGCACGACGAACAACAGGTCCTCCCCGACAAGCTGCGATTGGGCAAAGCCCAGATCTCGTAGCCGCTCGGTTCGAGCCCGTTCCATAAACTTGAGGTAATTAACGTAATACACGATGCCGCCCGCATCGGTGTCCTCGTAATAAACGCGACAACGATGTGCGAAAGGCTCAAGCCCGTTTTGCGCGCGCATACTCTAGTGCTTACTCCTCAGGTTGCCAATCCGGCATGGCAACTGTTTTTCATTGTTCTGCGGCTTTCTCGTGAAAGTACGGTCCTGGGACCCTACATTGCCCGAAAAAATCAGCACGCAATGTTAATTAATCGTCAGCGGCATTGAGAAACTCGTCTACCACGGGCATTTCGCCCAATCGTGACGGAATGTTTAAACCGAAATGCAGGTAAGCATGCCGCGTCACCACCCGCCCCCGAGGCGTACGCATGATGTAACCCTGCTGGATCAGGTAAGGCTCCAGCACGTCTTCGATGGTGTGACGCTCTTCGCTGATGGCTGCGGCCAGGCTGTCGACCCCGACCGGTCCACCGTCGAATTTCTCGATCATGGTCAGCAACAGACGCCGGTCCTGGTGATCGAAGCCACGCTCGTCGACGTCCAGCAGGTTCAGCGCCAGGTCGGCAATCGGCTTGGTGATATGCCCCTTGGCGCGAACTTCGGCGAAATCACGCACCCGGCGCAGCAGCCTATTGGCGATGCGCGGCGTGCCACGGGCACGGCGGGCGATTTCGAAGGCGCCTTCCGGGTCCAGCGGCAAACCGAGGATGCTCGCCGAACGACTGACAATCGTCGACAGGTCGGCGGTATTGTAGAACTCAAGACGCTGAACGATGCCGAAACGGTCACGCAACGGGTTGGTGAGCATCCCCGCCCGTGTCGTTGCGCCAACCAGGGTGAACGGCGGCAGATCCAGCTTGATCGAACGTGCGGCCGGCCCCTCACCGATCATGATGTCGAGCTGGAAATCCTCCATGGCCGGGTACAGCACCTCTTCGACGATGGGCGACAGGCGATGGATTTCGTCGATAAACAGCACATCGTGAGGTTCAAGGTTGGTCAACAACGCCGCCAGGTCACCAGGGCGCTCCAGCACCGGCCCCGAGGTGCTCTTGATCGACACCCCCATTTCCTGGGCGATGATGTTGGCGAGGGTGGTCTTGCCCAGGCCGGGCGGCCCGAAGATCAGCGTGTGATCCAGGGATTCGTTACGACCGCGAGCGGCCTGAATGAACAACTCCATCTGCTCGCGAACGGTCGGCTGGCCAATGTATTCGGCCAGGCTGACCGGGCGAATGGCGCGGTCCTGGACTTCTTCGCGCTCACGCGGGCTGTGCGTGGCAGCGATCAGACGATCAGCTTCAATCACTTAGATCATTCCCTTCAAGGCGCGGCGGATCATGTCTTCACTGCTCAAATCTTTCTCCTTGATCGCAGACACCGCCTTGCTCGCTTCCTGGGGTTTGTAGCCCAGGGAAATCAAGGCGCTGACGGCGTCAGTCTCGGCAGTGTTCACCGGGGTCGGTCCATCCGGCTGGTTCGGCACCAGGGCGAACATGGCCGGTACGGTTTCCCAGGCCTTGAAGCGATCCTTGAGTTCCACCAGCAAGCGTTCGGCGGTTTTCTTGCCGACGCCCGGGACCTTGGTCAGCGCCGAAGTGTCCTGGGACTGTACGCAACGAACCAGTTCGTCGACTTCCAGGCTCGACATCAACGCCAGTGCCAGTTTCGGCCCGACGCCGTTGAGGCGGATCAATTCGCGAAAAAAGTCGCGCTCACGCTTGCCGACAAAACCATAGAGTAACTGTGCGTCTTCGCGCACGACCAAATGGGTATGCAAGGTTAGCGGCTCACCGACCGACGGCAAGCGGTAAAGGGTCGTCATGGGCACTTCAAGTTCATAGCCCAGGCCATTTACATCCAGAATCAGATGAGGAGGCTGCTTCTCAGCCAGGGTGCCGCGCAAACGTCCAATCACGTTACAAATCCTTGAGCGTTGGCCAGCTCTTGGCCAGCGACTGATAGAGCGAGGGAGCATCGCCGACAACCCAGGCGGAACGCCCTCACTCCATGAAAATGATTGCTGATGCTATCAGAGACGCAGGCGCCCGCCACGACTGCGTGCAGCTCCCAGCCCATGGGGCAGCAGACTGGAACGGGTGTGAGCGTGGCAGATGGCAATAGCCAGGGCGTCCGAGGCATCGATCTGGGGTTTGCTGGTCAATTTCAGCATGTGCATGACCATCATCTGCACTTGCTCTTTATTAGCAGCACCAGTGCCAACCACCGCTTGTTTGACCTGGGTTGCGGAGTACTCGGCAATTTCCAGGTTTTCCTCGGCGCCTGCCACAATCGCTGCGCCACGGGCCTGCCCCAGTTTCAGGGCGGAATCGGCGTTACGGGCCATGAACACCTTTTCGATCCCCATGGTCACCGGATGGTACGTCTGAATGATCTCCCGCACCCCGCGATAGACAATCTGCAGTCGCTCATGCAGCTCGCCGGCACCGGTGCGGATACAACCGGAGGCGACGTACTCACAGCCGCGACCGGTATCACGAACCACACCGTAACCGGTGATGCGCGAACCGGGGTCGATACCAAGAATTAAAGTCATAACGCCTGCAGAAAGAGATCGCGGTTAACGGAGGATAACCGTGTAGGAGCTGCCAAAGGCTGCGATCATTTAAATAAAAAGCCAAAAATCAAAAGATCGCAGGCTTCGCCAGCTCCTACAGAGGCTGGTGAAAACTGCGATCTTTATCGATGCCTCAACCGAGCTGCGCGGCCACCGACTCCGGAATTTCCGCGTTAGAGTAGACGTTTTGCACGTCGTCCAGGTCTTCGAGCATGTCGATCAGCTTGAGGACTTTCTCGGCGCCTTCCAGATCGAGTTCGGCGCTGGTGGTCGGCAACATGACGATTTCCGCGTCGTCACCTTTGAAACCCGCCGCTTCCAGTGCGTTACGCACGGAATAGAACCCGGCAAACGAGGTGAACACATCGATCGAACCGTCTTCGTTGGTCACCACGTCATCGGCGTCGGCTTCCATGGCGGCTTCCATCAGTGCGTCTTCGTCAACGCCGGCAGCGAAGGAGATCTGCCCCTTGCGCTCGAACAGATAGGCCACCGAACCATCAGTCCCCAGGTTGCCGCCACATTTGCTGAACGCGTGACGAACAGCGGCTGCAGTGCGATTACGGTTGTCGGTCATGCATTCGACCATCACCGCGACACCACCCGGACCATAACCTTCGTAGGTCAGCTCGACCATGTCGTCGGTATCGGCGGCACCGGCACCACGGGCAACTGCCCGGTCGATGATGTCGCGACTCATATTCGCGCCAAGTGCCTTGTCCAACGCCAGGCGCAGACGCGGATTGGAACCTGGATCACCGCCACCCTGGCGAGCAGCAACAGTCAGCTCACGAATCCACTTGGTGAAAATCTTGCCTTTTTTGGCATCCTGACGTTCTTTGCGGTGCTTGATGTTCGCCCACTTGGAATGACCTGCCATAACTCGCTCCGAATTCTCTTTGAAACATTGCCCGCTACGCCGCATTGCGCCGGCCGGCAAACAAAAATCTTGAACAGCTCTATCTATACAGAAAGGGCGCATCCACAGATGCGCCCTTCAGGTCAGCCTTACTCGGCCTTAGGCGTTTCGCGCAGACGAATATGCAATTCGCGCAATGCCTTGGCATCCACCTGGCCCGGTGCCTGAGTCATGACATCTGCCGCGCTCTGGGTTTTCGGGAAGGCGATCACTTCACGGATCGACTGGGCGCCGGTCATCAGCATCACCAGACGGTCCAGACCGAAGGCCAGGCCACCGTGCGGCGGCGCGCCGTACTTCAGGGCGTCGAGCAGGAAGCCGAATTTCTCCTCCTGCTCCACTTCGTTGATGCCCAGCAGGCGGAAGACCGCTTGTTGCATCTCTTTGCGGTGGATACGAATCGAACCGCCACCCAGCTCGGTGCCGTTCAACACCATGTCGTAGGCACGGGACAAAGCGCCCGCCGGGTTGGCTTCCAGCTCCGCCGGGGAGCACTTCGGCGCGGTGAACGGGTGGTGCAAGGCGCTGAAGCTGCCGTCGTCGTTCTCTTCGAACATCGGGAAGTCAACGACCCACATCGGAGCCCATTCGCAGGTCAGCAGGCTCAGGTCGTGGCCGAGCTTGATGCGCAATGCGCCCAACGCTTCGCTGACGATCTTGGCCTTGTCGGCGCCGAAGAACACGATATCGCCATCAACTGCACCAACACGATCCAGGATCACGTTGAGGTTGGCTTCAGGGATGTTCTTCACGATCGGCGATTGCAGACCGTCAACGCCATTGGCGCGCTCGTTGACCTTGATGTACGCCAGGCCCTTGGCACCGTAGATGCCGACAAACTTGGTGTAGTCGTCGATCTGCTTGCGCGGCATGCTCGCGCCGCCAGGCACGCGCAGGGCGGCGATGCGGCATTTCGGGTCGTTGGCCGGGCCGCTGAACACCTTGAAGTCGACTTCCTTGAGCTGATCGGCAACGTCCACCAGTTCCAGCGGGTTACGCAGGTCTGGCTTGTCGGAACCGTAGCGGCGCATGGCTTCTTCGAAGGTCATGTGCGGGAACTCGCCAAACTCCAGGCCCAGCACTTCCTTGAACAGGTTGCGGATCATTTGCTCGGTCAGGCCCATGATCTCTTTTTCATCGAGGAAGCTGGTCTCGATGTCGATCTGGGTGAATTCCGGCTGGCGGTCGGCCCGCAGGTCTTCGTCACGGAAGCACTTGGCGATCTGGTAGTAACGGTCGAAGCCGGCCACCATCAGCAGCTGTTTGAACAGCTGTGGCGATTGCGGCAAGGCAAAGAATGAACCTGCGTGAGTACGGCTCGGCACCAGGTAGTCGCGCGCGCCTTCCGGGGTGGCACGGGTCAGGATCGGCGTCTCGACGTCGAGGAAGCCGTTCTCGTCCAGGAAGCGGCGGATGCTGGTGGTCATGCGTGAACGCAGACGCAGCTTCTCGGCCATTTCCGGGCGACGCAGGTCGAGGAAGCGATAGCGCAGGCGGGTTTCTTCACCAACGTCGGAGAACTCGTTCAGCGGGAACGGCGGGGTTTCCGATTCGTTCAGCACTTCCAGCTCGTAACCCAGGACTTCGATCATGCCCGACGCCATGTTGGCGTTGGTCGCCCCGGCCGGACGCAGGCGAACCTTGCCGGTGATCTTCACGACGTACTCGCTGCGCACGCGATCGGCAGCAGCGAAGGTTTCAGCGCGATCCGGATCGAACACGACCTGGGCCAGACCATCACGATCACGGATATCGAGGAAAATCACCCCACCGTGGTCACGGCGACGGTGGACCCATCCGCAAAGGGTAATTTCCTGGCCGTCCAGGCTTTCGTTCAGTTGGCCGCAATAATGGCTGCGCATCATGGTCGTGGTTTCACTTCTCGTAATTCGAAATTCGGTTGGAGGCCTTGGGCACATCCACTATGGGATGATGCAAGAACCCACGCGTGTCGTTCAACTCAGGTCACAACTCAGGGGCCGGGCCTTAGTCAGCTTTGTCGCCGCCGGCCAGGTTCTTCTTGGAACCGGTCTTGAAATCGGTTTCGTACCAACCCGTGCCGCTGAGGCGGAAGCCCGGCATGGACAGCAACTTTTTAAGCTCTGGCGCCTGACAGACAGGGCAGTCGACCAGCGGTGCATCGCTGATCTTTTGAATGGCTTCCAACTGATGACCACAGGAAGCACATTGATAATCGTACATCGGCATGGAGGTTGTCTCGGCGATCAGATTGCTACCGCACACGCAGGGTTTTGCGGCAAAGAGCGGGATTATATCCATTAAATGCGGCCTGTGCAGCCGTAAGACTGCACGGACCGACACTCTGCTGTTTTCGCCGTCCAGACTAGGCCATGGCGATGCCCCCCCCTTCCTTGAGACTGTGTACGACGCAGACAACCCGCACCAATCCACTGAAGTTCCTTACCCCGCCATGACGCAAGTGAACTTCGCGATCCACATGAGACAACAGGTTATTGACCGAGCAACCATTGACCCGGGCCATCGCCCCCAAAATATCCCAATAAACCTGCTCGAGCCGCAAACAGGTGGCGAAGCCATTCAATCGTACGGAGCGGGAGAAGGGCTGGGCCAGCCCCATATCGAACTCGCGAACAAACGGATCAACCCTTACATCCTTGTGCGAACCGTATCGCCCCTCTTCTTGCCTTTCATAAACCATAACGCTGACACTCCTTTGCCATCTGGTTTCTTTAAAGCGCAACTGTGTGTCGACTTATAAAAACTCAGGTGCAAAGGTATTTTCCAGCCGACTTTATGACCCTCGACGTAGGATAAGCCAACAACTTTTGGCAGACCCTGGAGAGCGTCCTACTCCAGACATTTTCCCACGCAACGAAGCGATGCGCCCTTCAGAAACACCCTATGGAATGGTGCAGCAAAGAAGATCGCGGAGCATCCACGCCGCTTTTCATGCACCGGCATCCGCGAGGTCAGCAAGTCGGTCGCAGGAAGGTACCGCTACCCCGTAACTTGGGGCAACCTGCGTCAATTCACCCCGAAAAGAGCCGCCGGACGCCCTGATTTGAGTAGCCTGCGGCTTTGCTGTTAAATAGACAGTGTGTTGCCAGTGCCTATTTTTTCCGGGCACGGCGCATAGGCTGATACCGGGTACGTGTCCAACGCCTCTTTATTATCTTGAAGCGAACCGTGCGCCATCAGCTCTTCCTTGTGAGCTGTCTTAACGTGAGTTAATCAAAATGTTGAAAATCGTCCATCTGTTGATAGGCGCAGCGGCCTTGCTGCTGTCCTTCATCCCTAGCCTGCAATCCGAAGCCTTACCTTACCTGCAACAACCCGACGCACTGTACCTGGCCTTTTTCGGCCTGCTCAACCTTACGCTTGCACCAGTCATCCCTTACTGGAACAAAGGCCCGCGTCACCAACTGCAAAACCTGGTCAGCGCCCTGCTGGTGCTGAGCGTGGTCCTGCAAACCCTGACGCTGATCGCACCGATGCCCGTCATCGCCGGTCAACCCGCCGTACTGTTCAGCCTGGTCGCAACCCTGATCGCCGTTGCCCTGCACCTCGGCATCAGCTTTTACAAGTCGTCACCAGCCGCTGCCTCGCCAAGCTACGACATGAGCAACCGTGATACCGGCACCGTCAAGTGGTTCAACACATCCAAAGGCTTCGGCTTCATCTCCCGCGACTCCGGCGACGATATCTTCGTCCACTTCCGGGCCATTCGCGGTGAAGGCCACCGTGTCCTGGTCGAAGGCCAGCGCGTGGAGTTCTCCGTCATGAATCGTGACAAAGGCCTGCAAGCCGAAGATGTGATCGCCGCACTGCCGCGCCGCTGACTCAAGGCTAAAAAAAACCGCGCACAGCCGAGCTGTCCGCGGTTTTTTCATGCCTGTGACTTGCTTAATAGTGCGGCGGAGGCGCTTCTTCTTCAAATGACTCGAACTGCCCGACCATTTCCTCCTGTCGCTTGAGCAGCGCGGCCATTTGCAACTGCAGGCGCTCCACCACCCGCTGCTGCGCCACCAGCACATCGTTCAACGCCTGGATGGTGTCATCCTGAAACGCCAGACGGCTTTCAAGCTCGGTAACGCGTTCTTCCAGGCTCATGATTCAGCCCTCCAGAAACGTAAAATCATCGGTCAAAATCAAGCGCAAACGCTCGCGAATCGCGGCGATCTGCTCCGAACCGTAAGGTTTTGCCGGATGTTTACCCCAAACCGGCGCCGGCCAGGCGGCATCTTCGCGCTTGCGCACGATTACATGCATGTGCAACTGACTGACGACATTGCCCAGCGCCGCCACATTCAACTTGTCCGCATCGAACGCGTCCTTGAGTCCTTGCGACAGCGCAGTGGTTTCCTGCCAAAGCTGTTGCTGGTCTGCGACATCCAACTGAAATATCTCGCTGATAGCCTCACGACGAGGTACCAGGATGAACCAGGGATAGTTCGAATCGTTGGACAGCAACAACCGGCAGAGCGGAAAGTCCCCGATCGGTAACGTGTCTTGTTGAAGTCGTGGATCTAAAGCGAACACTGCGCGTACTCCCGCCGGGGCATCATTTTTCAGCTTAGCGCCCATCCTGACGGGACAGCGCACCAAGCGACCGGATGGCAGCATACCTGCGAACGACGCAGGCTTCACGGCGAACCTTGCCTCGAGGCCACGAGCGCCAGCAAAAACTGATAGCCGCCCCCGGACAGGACTATTTTTTCCACCGTGCACCATTACAGAACCGAACGACAGGCAAAACACGCCGAAATGACTGAGCAACAAGGAAAAGTTCGCTTCAGCCAAGGGCTCGAAAGAGGTGAATTCAATACAAGGCTAAAATTTTTTGCACCAAAACCGCACAGTGGGTCTACGCTGGGTGCTTCGACATCCGCCATTTACTCAGTGGCGGGGTGAACCGGTAACATTTCCGGTTGCCAGGCTGTCGACCAGAAGGGTGCAACATGATGTAAGGCAAGGCGTCAAGCCCAAACCGAAAGCGCTTGAACCCCCCGGTTTCATGAGGTTTTTACAGCACTTGGCAGTCAATTAGAAAAAAAGCGTAACAAAACACGATTTTGTGCACGCTTGTTGCATTCATACCCAATATCACCCGAGTGGCACCCGCGGGAAGCGGAGCCCCTCAGGCAAAAAAAATAGTGGCAAGGTAGCCCGATGGAGATTCAAACGTTTCACCAGGACTCTTTTTAGCGACGACAAGGCGCAGAAAACAGCATTAAAGTTGTCCGCCCTGTTGCGTCGGAGCTGGAAATTTGCGACATCTACCATGCTGTTTGCGACAGGGTCGTAAAGAAGGCGAAAGGTTAGATGCGCAAGTATCGCCAACATTGTCGGCGTGATATAAGTTTGCGCCGACACAAAAAGAAAGAGCCGCCCAGATAATAAATCAGGTGGGACGGCAGTACTCTTCTAAAACCAAAGGAGCAAATCACGATGCGCGTGATGAAGTGGAGCATGATCGCACTGGCAGTTGCAGCAGCCGCCAGTACCCAATTGGCTACGGCCGCCCCTTTCGTAAGTGACCAGGCTGAAGCCAAAGGTATTGTTGAAGACAGCACGCTGAACTTGCTGGTTCGCAACTACTACTTCAACCGTGATAACAAAGATGGCGCCAACGACCAGAAAGACTGGACCCAAGGCATCTGGGGCAATTTCAGCTCCGGTTACACCCAAGGCCTGATCGGTGTTGGTGTTGATGCATTCGGCTACCTGGCAATCAAACTGGACGGCGGTGATGGCACCGGCGGCACCGGCAACATGAGCCGCGACGCCGATGGCGAAGTCAATGACAGCCAGGGCAAAGCAGGCGGCGCAGTTAAATTCCGCGTATCCAAGACCGAGCTGAAAGTCGGCGACATGCAGCCAAGCACTGCTCCAGTGTTTGCAGTTGGCGGTTCCCGCATCCTTCCTCAAACTGCCAGCGGCATCCAGCTGCAGAGCAGCGAAGTCAAAGACCTTGACCTCGAAGCCGGTCACTTCTACTCGGCGACCAGCCAGGACCGCAACGCCCGTGACGGTGGCCTGTATGCAACCTACGCTGGCGTAGAAGCCAACAGCATCGACTATTTCGGTGGTAAATACGGCATCACCGACAACCTGTCGGCATCGCTGTATGGCGCCAAGCTGGAAGACATCTGGAACCAGTACTACGCCAACCTGAACTACACCATTCCGCTGGGTGGCGATGAGTCGCTGAACCTGGACGGTAACATCTACAACACCAAAGATACCGGTGACGCCAAAGCGGGCGAGATCAGCAACACCGCTTACTCCCTGGCAGCAGCTTTCTCGTTCATGAAAGCACACACCATCACCCTGGCCTTCCAGAAGGTTAACGGTGACACTCCGTTCGACTACATCGGCGTGGGCAAGAACAACCGCGGCGGCGACTCGATCTTCCTCGCCAACTCCATCCAGTACTCTGACTTCAACGCCCCTGGCGAGAAGTCTGCCCAGGTTCGTTACGACCTGAAAATGGCTGAGTACGGCGTTCCAGGTCTGAGCTTCATGACCCGTTACGTTAAAGGCTGGGACATCGACGGCACCAAAACTCCAGCAGGCAGCGCTTACGAAGGCCTGTATGGTGCAGACGGCAAGCACAACGAGACCAACTTCGAAGCCAAGTACGTTGTTCAGACTGGCCCGGCAAAAGACCTGTCCTTCCGTATTCGTCAAGCATGGCACTTCGCTAACGCTGACGAAGGTGAAGGCGACGTGAAAGAGTTCCGTTTCATCGTCGACTACCCGCTGTCGGTTTTGTAATCGCATCCAGTTAGTTTGCGGTAACAAAAAAAAGGCCCATCTTCGGATGGGCCTTTTTTGTTGTCTATGCAAACTGTTCAATTATTGAACAATCGCTATCCATGCCTGACCGAAAAGTCAGCCGTGTATGGCAAGACCGGTCACTGCACCGCAGATTCCTGAACCACACGAATAACCCGCTGTGGAAATGGAATATCGATACCGGCCTCTCGCAGACGATCCCGGGATAGTTCGTTGAACATGAACATCACGTCCCAGTAATCGGCAGTCTTTACCCAGACACGAAGCGAAAGTGTGATCGCACTGTCACCCAGGGTAGAAACAACGGCCTGTGGTTCCGGATCTGCCAATACTCGCGGGTCCTTGGCCAATTCCAGCAAAACTTCACGGGCTTTCTGCAGGTCCGCTTCATAATCAACGCCTACATCAAACACGACCTTGCGGGTCGGCTGACGGTTTGTGTTGGTGATGATGCCATTCGACAGATTGCCGTTAGGTACGATGATGGTCTTGTTGTCACCAGTACGCAGCACGGTATGGAAAATCTGGATGCTGTCGACAGTACCGGCGATACCCTGAGCCTCGATCCAGTCACCGATGCGAAACGGACGGAACAGCAAAATCAGCACGCCACCGGCGAAGTTCGCCAGGCTGCCCTGCAAGGCCAGGCCAATGGCCAGGCCTGCCGCACCAATCGCTGCCACAAACGAAGTGGTTTCCACACCGATCATCGAGGCCACGCTGACGATCAGCAGAATCTTGAGAATGATATTCGCCAGGCTGCTGATAAAGCCTTGCAGCGCCAGATCGGCATTACGCAATGCAATCAGGCCGCCGAGCTTTTTCGTGACCTTGTTGATCAACCACCAGCCGATGGCCAGGGTGATAACCGCCAGCAGTACACGGCTGCCGTACTCCATGATCATCGGGATCCAGGTTTGGGATACCTTGACCAGATTGTCTACCTCGGCATTTAAGTCCATCTACACTCTCCTGTTTTCCGGCTACCCGGCATGCGTAAAAAAAGCGGCAGAAAGACCGAACCGCGACGGGCTCAATCGTTTCTGCCGCTGCTTGGCCTCCGACGTCGCAAACGCCAAGAGGTTCCCGCTTCGAGGCTCAGTCGCGGAAGTTGTTGAACTGCAGCGGCATACCGAATTCCTTGGCCCGCAGCGCTGCAATGGCTTCTTGCAGGTCATCACGCTTTTTGCCGGTGATGCGAACCTGCTCACCCTGAATGGCCGCCTGAACCTTGAGCTTGGCGTCTTTGACATGAGCGACGATTTTCTTCGCCAGCTCCTTGTCAATGCCTTCCTTGAGGACGGCTTCCTGCTTCATCAGCTTGCCCGACGCGAACGCGTCCTTGACTTCAAGGCACTGCACGTCGATTTTGCGCTTGACCAGCGCCAGCTTGAGGATCTCAATCATCGCTTCGAGCTGAAAATCCGCTTCGGCGGTCAGGTTGACGGTGAGGTCTTTTTCCTTGAACTCGAAGCTGCCTTTGCCTTTCAGGTCATAACGACGATCGAGTTCCTTGACGGCGTTCTCGACCGCGTTGGTGACTTCGTGTTTGTCCAGTTCGGATACCACGTCGAACGACGGCATGTAATCTCTCCAAAATTAAAGGCGCACTGATGGAGCACGCCTGGCTTGCGGTTAAAATCCGCGCTGATTATAACGGGTCTTTCCCATCATTCACTGCGAGCTGCCGATGCACGCCTTAAACAGAGCAAAAAGCTGATGTCCACCACCTGGCATGTACTGGGCGCCGGCAGCCTCGGCACTTTATGGGCGACACGCCTGACACGGGCTGGAATGCCGGTCCGGCTGATCCTGCGGGACACCACGAGACTGCAGGCCTATGAGGTGGCCGGTGGATTGACACTGGTGGAACACGGCGAGGCGCAACACTATGCCGTGCCCGCAGAGACAGCCGACAACCCCCAACCGATCCACCGCCTGCTGGTGGCGTGTAAAGCCTACGATACCGAAAGTGCGGTGGCTCGATTGGCGCCACGCCTGGCCCCAGGCGCCGAACTGATCCTGCTGCAAAATGGCCTGGGCAGCCAGGACGCGGTCGCCGCCCAGGTTCCCCAGGCACGCTGCATCTATGCCTCGAGCACCGAAGGCGCCTTCCGCGATGGTGATTGGCGCGTGGTGTTTGCCGGACATGGCTTCACCTGGCTGGGGGATGCGAGCCATCCGGTGGCACCGATCTGGCTCGATGACCTGAGCGCTGCCGGCATCCCCCACGAGTGGAGCACCGAGATCCTGACCCGGCTGTGGCGCAAACTCGCCCTCAACTGTGCGATCAATCCGCTGACGGTGCTACACGATTGCCGTAATGGCGGTTTGCAGCAACATCAATGTGAGGTCGCCACCCTGTGCGGTGAACTGGTGGAGTTGCTCGAGCGTTGTGGTCAGCCGGCAGCGGCCGAAAACCTGCAGCAGGAAGTCGAACGGGTGATTCACGCCACCGCCGCCAACTACTCCTCGATGCATCAGGACGTCACGAGCCAGCGCCGCACGGAAATCAGCTACCTGCTCGGTTATGCCTGCAAAGTGGCCGGGCGCCATCAACTGAACCTGCCTCACCTCAATCAACTTGAGGCAAGGTTGATCGCTCGCCTGCAACGCCTTGGATTGCCCAGCGACTGAGCAGCGGCTACGCTGGCCACTTGTTCCTTGTCTGCGATGAATCCGATGCCATTGCGCCAGCGCCTTGAAAACCTGCCCGTCGGCCAGAAACTGCTGGCCGCCCTGCTGGTACTGATGGTCACCGTCCTGCTGGTTGCCAACCTGACCTTTATCAGCGCCGCCTACTACATCTCCCAGGAAAGCATGGCGCCCCAGGCCCTGCAGACCATCGGCCGGCTGGTATCCAACCCGAGCCTGGCCTCCGAAGCCCTGGCGTCCCCCCAAAGCGCCGAGCGCCTGCTGAATGAACTCAACAGCTATTCGCCCTTGCGCGCGGCAGCCCTGTATGACGGAAAGGGTGAGCGACTGGCGCAATTGCAGCATGGCGACAACCTGGAGCTACCGAAGCGTTTCCGGCATATCGAAGACTGGCAGGCCACCGAGTTTCGTACCAACCAAGTCATCCCCCTGCCCCGCACTGGCGCGGCACCAGGACACCTGCTGTTGGTAGCTTCGAGCGAACTGCCAGTGGCGTTCTACACCGGGACCCTGACGGCCAGCCTGGGGATTCTGATCTTCAGCGTATTGCTGTGGCTGATCATTGCCCGCCAGATCAAGCGCCTGATTACCCGGCCGATCCACCAGCTCGAAGAGTTGTCCCGGCAGGTCACCCGCGAAGAGAACTACGCACTGCGTGCTTCGCGCGGAAACCACGATGAAATCGGCAGCCTCGCCGAAGCGTTCAACACCATGCTCTCGCGGATCGAGGCCAGGGAGCAGCAACTCAAGCGGGCCAGGGACGACTCCCAGGCAGCCTATGACCAGGCCCAGGGTCTGGCGGAAGAAACCCGCCATACCAACCGCAAACTGGAGCTCGAAGTCCAGGTGCGCAGCAAGATCGAGAAAAAGCTCACCGGTTTCCAGAACTACCTCAACAGCATCATCGACTCCATGCCATCGGCGCTGATCGCCCTCGACGAACAACTCTACGTGACGCAATGGAACCAGGAGGCCAGCGCCCTGTCCGGCACGCGCCTCGATGAAGCCCTGAACCAGCCTATCTTCCTCGCCTTCGAACCGCTCAAGCCGTTCCTGCCGCAACTCAAGCAAACGGTCGAGCAGCATACGGTGGCCAAGATCGAGCGTGTCACCTGGCTCAAGGATGACGAGCCCCGCCACTACGCCCTGACTTTCTATCCGTTGATGGGCGGTGCCGGGCGTGGCGTGGTGATCCGGATCGACGACATCACCCAGCGCCTGTCCCTGGAAGAGATGATGGTGCAGTCGGAGAAAATGCTGTCGGTGGGTGGCCTGGCCGCCGGCATGGCCCACGAGATCAACAACCCGCTGGGCGCAATCCTGCACAACGTGCAAAACATTCGCCGACGCCTGTCGTCCGATTTGCCGAAGAACCTCGAAGTGGCCGAACAGGCCGGCATCGAACTGGCGACGGTCAACCAGTACCTGAAAATCCGCGAAGTGCCACAGTTACTCGACGGCATCCAGCAGGCCGGTGCCCGGGCGGCGAAAATCGTCACCCACATGCTCAGCTTCAGCCGTCGCAGCACCCGCCAGATGGCCCCGTGCGATCTGCCTGCCCTGATCGACCAGGCGGTGGAGATCGCCGGTAACGACTTCGACCTGGCGATCGGCTTCGACTTCAAGGGCCAGGCCATCATTCGCCAGTTCGATCCGGCCCTGGGACCGGTCCCCGGCACCGCCAACGAACTGGAGCAAGTGCTGCTCAACCTGTTGAAGAATGCTGCACAAGCCATCCATCAGCGCGAAGACGACAGCGAACCGGGGCGGATCATCCTACGCACCAGACTGAATCCGCCATGGGCGGAAATCCAGGTCGAGGACAACGGGATCGGCATGAGCGAAAACGTGCGCAAACGGACCTTCGAGCCGTTCTTCACCACCAAGGAAATCGGCCAGGGCACCGGGCTTGGCCTGTCGGTGTCGTACTTCATCATCACCAATAACCACAAGGGGCAGATGGAAGTGCAATCGACTCTTGGCCAAGGCACCTGCTTCACCTTGCGCCTGCCCCTGGCGAGTACCCCACCTGTCTCGCAAGAACTCAATCTGCTATCGAGGTAACCATGGGCTTTCGTTTGTCGAAGATTTACACCCGCACTGGCGACAAAGGCGAGACCGGGCTGGGCGACGGTCGTCGCGTACCCAAGGATCACCCGCGGATCGAGGCCATTGGCGAAGTCGATACGCTGAACAGTCAGGTGGGCGTGTTGCTGGCCGGGCTGGCGGCGCAAACGGGTGAGTTTCCAGGCTTGAACGAAGTGATCGAGGTATTGGCCCCCTGCCAGCATCGGTTATTTGATCTGGGTGGCGAACTGGCGATGCCGGTGTACCAGGCGTTGAATGCAGCAGAAATCGAACGACTGGAAGCGGCGATCGATGTGTGGAATGAAGAGTTGGGGCCCCTGGAAAACTTCATCTTGCCCGGTGGCTCGACGCTGATTGCCCAGGCTCATGTCTGCCGTAGCCTGGCGCGCAGCGCAGAGCGGCGCTGTCAGCAGCTCAATGCGATTGAGCCGTTGGCCGGAGTTGGCCTGGCGTACATCAATCGGTTGTCGGATTTGTTGTTTGTGATGGCGCGGCTGATTGCCAAGCGTCAGGGAGTGGCGGAGATTCTTTGGCAGCCTGCGGCGAAACCTGAGGTTTAGCCGGCGCCTGCCAAGCCCTCATCGCGAGCAAGCTCGCTCCCACAGGTTTTGTGATCGCCGCAAATCCACTGTGGGAGCGAGCTTGCTCGCGATGAGGCCATTTGCATCACTCGGAATCAGGCCAAAACGCCCGTATTCCCGCCACACCCTGCGCACCCGTCGCCCAGGCTTTCTCGACCTCAGCCGGGCCAACCCCACCAAGCAGGAACACCGGCTTGCTGAAGCCCTCGATCAAGCTCGACGCCTGCTCCCAACCCAACGGCTCGGCGCCAGGGTGAGTCTGGGTCGGCTGTACCGGCGACAGGGTCACGAAGTCCACCCCCATCTGCTCGGCCAGCGCCAGCTCTTCAGCGTTATGGCACGACGCCGCCAGCCAGCGCGATGCCGGTAGCGGTCGGCCAGCCGCTGCGTATTTGCGCAGCTGCGCCGAGGTAATGTGCCAACCGGCGGACGGGAAGTCGCCCAGCCATTCGAACGGCCCCTTGATCATCAATTGCGCCTTGCCGGCACACAGCCCCACCGCATCCACGGCCAGGTCCCGGTATTTCGGGTCGTAACCGTTCGGTGCGCGCAACTGGATCAGCTTGATGCCGCCAGCAATGGCCTTCTGGATGCCGCGCAGCAACGCCGGGGTTTCCAGGTCTTCCGGGGTAATCAGGTACTGAGCGGGCAATTTCGCGGCCGCGACGATCGGCTGATTGGCCGCCGGAAACTCGTAATCCGACAGATCCCGGGGCGACACCCAGGCCAGCGGTTGGCCTTCGGCGCCGTGGGGCTCGCCGGTAAACGCCGAGACTTCCCAGACATCCAGCAACACCTGCTTGTCCGGGTAATCGTGCCGGACCTGAATGAGCGGGCGCGCCGCGCCGACCACGATGCCCAGTTCCTCATGAAGTTCGCGGGCCAGTGCGGTTTCGACCGACTCGTCGGCCTCGACCTTGCCCCCGGGAAATTCCCACAAGCCACCCTGGTGCTGTGAATCCGCACGACGGGCGATCAGAATTTGGCCACTGCCATCACGGATGACGGCGGCGGCGACATGGACTCGTTTCACCTTTACGACTCCTCCAGTCCGGCCTTCTGCCAGGCCTTGAACGCTGGCCATTGGTAGAGGGTTTCAACATAGGCTTCGTCAGCCGCGGACAGTTTCACCCGATAGGTGCGCAGGCGCACGGCGATGGGTGCAAAAAACGCATCGGTCAACGTGATGCGGCCAAACAGGTACGGACCGCTCTCGGTCGCAGCGGCACGACACTCGGCCCACAACGCAGACATGCGTTCGATGTCCGCCTGGACATCGGCCGGGACCGGCGATAGCGCTGCGTCATGGCTCAGGTCGAACGGCATGTTGCCGCGCATGGCGAAAAAGCCACTGTGCATCTGCGCGCACGCCGAACGCGCCTGGGCACGGGCGGCAATGTCTTTGGGCCACAGGTTCGCGTCGGGAAATTGTTCTGCCAGGTATTCGGCAATCGCCAGGGAGTCGGCGATGGTGCCGTGTCCGGTTTTCAGCAGCGGGACTTTACAGGTTGGCGAATGCTTGAGCAGACGCTCACGGGTGTCCGGCTGGTTCAGCTTGATCAGTTCTTCGGTGTAGGAAGCGCCAGTCAGATCGAGGGCCAGGGCGCCACGCAGGGACCAGGAGGAATGCAGTTTGTCGCCGATGATCAGGTGCAGGCTCATGTTCGGGGTGCCTTCTCGTCAGGGTAACAAGCCAGAATATCTAGCGTCTGGTCGTCAGCCTTCGCGAGCAAGCCCGCTCCCACAGTTGATCGGGCAGTACGCACACTTTGTGTTCACTGAAGATCTCTTGTGGGAGCGGGCTTGCTCGCGAATGGGACGACTCGGTCTTGAACCGTGTATTAAGTACGGTACTCGGCGTTGATCTTCACGTATTCGTGGGACAGGTCGGTGGTCCAGATGGTTTCGCTGCAATCGCCACGACCCAACTCGATACGGATGGTGATTTCTTCCTGCTGCATCACCGCCGCGCCCTGGGCTTCGGTGTAGGTCGCCGCGCGCGCGCCACGGCTGGCGATGCACACGTCGCCGAGGAACACGTCGATCTTGCTCACGTCCAGGTTCGGCACTCCGGCACGGCCTACAGCCGCCAGGATACGGCCCCAGTTCGGGTCGGAAGCGAACAACGCGGTCTTGATCAGCGGCGAATGAGCCACGGTGTAACCGACGTCCAGGCACTCCTGGTGATTGCCGCCGCCGTTGACTTCAACAGTGACGAACTTGGTCGCGCCTTCACCGTCGCGAACGATGGCCTGGGCCACGTCCATGCACACTTCGAACACCGCTTGCTTGAGCTTGGCGAACAGTTCGCCTTCGGCACGGGTGATTTCCGGCAGTGCCGCCTGACCGGTGGCAATCAGCATGCAGCAGTCGTTGGTCGAGGTATCGCCATCGATGGTGATACGGTTGAACGACTTGTTGGCGCCATCGAGCATCAGGTTTTGCAGCACATCGCGGGAGACTTTGGCGTCGGTGGCGATGTAGCCGAGCATGGTCGCCATGTTCGGGCGAATCATGCCGGCGCCTTTGCTGATGCCGGTTACGGTGATGGTCACGCCGTCGTGCTGGAACTGACGACTGGCACCTTTTGGCAGGGTGTCGGTGGTCATGATGCCGGTGGCGGCAGCTTCCCAGTTATGGATCGACAGGTCGTCGAGGGCCGCTTGCAGCGCGCCTTCGATTTTCTCGACCGGCAACGGCTCGCCGATCACACCGGTGGAATACGGCAGCACCTGGCTGGCATCGACACCGGTCAGTTCGGCCAGCTTGGCGCAAGTGCGCTCGGCGGCGGCCAGGCCTGGCTCGCCGGTACCGGCGTTGGCATTGCCGGTGTTGGTCAGCAGGTAACGCACAGGGCCTTGCACGCGTTGCTTGGCCAGGATCACCGGCGCGGCGCAAAAGGCGTTCAGGGTGAACACGCCAGCAACCGTGGAGCCTTCAACACAGCGCATGACCACAACATCCTTGCGCCCCGGGCGCTTGATGCCGGCCGAGGCGATACCGAGTTCAAAACCGGCAACCGGGTGCAACGTTGGCAAAGGACCAAGACCAACAGCCATGAATGCGCTCCTTTATAAATGATGTCAGCACCGTTTCAGCAGAACGGTGGTTCGAATGGTAAAACGCCGCGACGGCAGAAGCCGGTCGCGGCGCGGGTATTTCAGCGTTTGAAACGGGTTTTACTGGATCTGCCCGTGGCAATGCTTGAACTTCTTGCCCGAACCGCAGTAGCACAACTCGTTGCGACCCAGTTTCTGCTCGTTGCGAACCGGTGCGGCCGCGAGGGCAACATCGACCTCTTCGCCCAACACTTCCGGCTGTTCAAGGCCTGGCGCCTCTTCATGCAGGAACTGCATGCGAGCGGCCAATGCCTCGGCTTCCTGACGCAGACGCTGCTCTTCTTCGATCGGGTCTTCGCGGCGAACCTGAACGTGGGACAGCACACGGATCGAATCGCGCTTGATCGAATCCAGCAATTCGGAGAACAGGGTAAACGACTCGCGCTTGTATTCCTGCTTCGGGTTCTTCTGGGCATAACCACGCAAGTGGATACCGTGACGCAGGTGATCCATGGTCGACAGGTGGTCTTTCCACAGGTCGTCCAGCACGCGCAGAACGATTTGCTTCTCGAAGCTGCGCAGCGCTTCGGCGCCCGCCTGGTCTTCTTTCTCGTTGTACGCCGCGATCAGTTCCTGCATCAGTTTCTCGCGCAGGGTTTCTTCGTACAGGTGATCGTCTTCGTCGAGCCATTGCTGGATCGGCAGCGTGACACCGAAATCGCTCTGCAATGCAGCTTCCAGACCAGCCACGTCCCACTGTTCAGGCAACGACTGCGGAGGAATGTGCGCACTGACGGTGGCGTCGAGCACGTCCTGACGGAAGTCAGCGATGGTCTCACCGATGTTGTCGGCGGCCAGCAACGTGTTACGCATGTGATAGATCACTTTACGCTGTTCGTTGTTGACGTCGTCGAACTCGAGCAGCTGCTTGCGAATGTCGAAGTTGCGGCCTTCAACCTTGCGCTGGGCCTTTTCGATGGCGTTGGTCACCATGCGGTGCTCGATCGCTTCGCCAGGCTGCATGCCCAGGGCCTTCATGAAGTTCTTCACCCGGTCAGAGGCGAAGATGCGCATCAGGCTGTCTTCCAGCGACAGGTAGAAACGGCTGGAACCGGCGTCACCCTGACGACCGGCACGACCACGCAGCTGGTTGTCGATACGGCGCGATTCGTGACGCTCAGAGGCAATCACCTGCAAACCGCCCGATTCGAGCACTTGCTGGTGACGCTTCTGCCAGTCGGCCTTGATCTGGGCAATCTGCTCAGGGGTCGGGTTTTCCAGGGAAGCCACTTCCACTTCCCAGTTACCGCCCAACAGGATGTCGGTACCACGACCGGCCATGTTGGTGGCGATGGTCAGTGCGCCCGGACGACCGGCCTGGGCAATGATCTCGGCTTCCTTTTCGTGGAACTTGGCGTTCAGGACCTTGTGTTCGATGCCTTCCTTCACGAGCAGGCTGGACATGTGCTCGGAGGTTTCGATGGTGGCGGTACCGACCAGAACCGGACGGCCCGCGGCCATGCTTTCCTTGATGTCGGCAACGATTGCCGCGTATTTCTCGTCGGCGGTCAGGAACACCAGGTCGTTGTAGTCTTTACGGGCCAGCGGCTTGTTCGGTGGAATCACCATGACCTGCAGGCCATAGATCTGGTGGAACTCGAACGCTTCGGTGTCGGCCGTGCCGGTCATGCCGGACAGCTTGTTGTACAGACGGAAGTAGTTCTGGAAGGTGGTCGACGCCAGTGTCTGGCTTTCGGCCTGGATGTTCAGGTTTTCCTTGGCTTCGATGGCCTGGTGCAGGCCTTCGGACAAGCGGCGGCCCGGCATGGTCCGGCCGGTGTGCTCGTCGACCAGTACGACCTGACCGTCCTGCACGATGTATTCGACGTTGCGATGGAACAGCTTGTGCGCGCGCAGGCCGGCGTAGACGTGAGTCAGCAGGCTCAGGTTGTGCGCCGAGTACAGGCTCTCGCCTTCAGCCAGCAGGCCGATGCGGGTCAGCGTTTCTTCGACGTACTGGTGACCGGCTTCGTTGAGTTCGACCTGACGGGTCTTCTCGTCGACGGTGTAGTGACCGGCCTGGGTGACCTCGCCTTCGACTTCTTCAACGTGCAGCTTGAGCTGCGGGATCAGCTTGTTGACCTCGATGTACAGCTTGGAGCTGTCTTCGGCCTGACCGGAGATGATCAGCGGCGTACGGGCTTCGTCGATGAGGATGGAGTCGACTTCGTCGATCACGGCAAAATTGAGTTCGCGCTGGAATTTTTCTTCCATGCTGAACGCCATGTTGTCGCGCAGGTAATCGAAACCGAATTCGTTGTTGGTGCCGTAGGTGATGTCGGCGGCGTAGGCAGCGCGCTTCTCTTCCGGCGGCTGGAATGGCGTGACAACGCCGACCGTCAGGCCGAGGAATTCATACAGCGGGCGCATCCAGTTGGCGTCACGGCGGGCCAGGTAGTCGTTCACCGTCACAACGTGCACGCCGTTGCCGGACAGCGCGTTGAGGTAAACGCCCAGTGTTGCCACCAGGGTCTTGCCTTCACCGGTACGCATTTCCGCGATCATGCCTTCATGCAAGGTCATGCCGCCGATCAGCTGGACATCGAAGTGGCGCATGCCCATGACACGCTTGCCGGCTTCGCGGGCGACCGCAAAGGCTTCTGGCAGCAGATTGTCGAGGGATTCCCCTTTGGCGATGCGGGCCTTGAACTCGCTTGTCTTGGCACGCAATTGATCGTCCGAAAGGGCCACCATTTGCTCTTCGAAGGCATTGACGAGTTGCACCGTCTTGAGCATGCGCTTGACTTCACGCTCGTTCTTGCTTCCAAAAAGTTTCTTTAACAAAGGCGCAAACATATCGGCAGGATCTTCCACACTAAAGGGATGGAGGGCGGCCCCGTGAGTCGCCCGTGCAGCCCTCATGGCCGCATGCGAACGAGCATTCTACCCGGAAACGATGGAGAGGAAAGTGGCGATATTCCACGATGCTGGCACAGCGCTTTGACGGGGCTCACTTAAAATAAGGGCGTTTTGCTCAACTTCAAGCCGTTCAAGACAGAAGTTAGTTGTTGATTTAATGGGTAAAGCGCCCACAAAAGCAATGGGCGGGTGCATCCGGCGCTTTCTGCTACCATGGCGCCTCTGTTACTTCAGGTGTCTGATCATGGCATTTCGCCCACTTACGGCCAAAGTACCTGCCGTTCTACTACGCGAAGCCAAGCCGCTGAAGGCCATTCTCGGCCACGCTCAACGCCTGGGTCACCTGCAACGCTTGCTCGAAAGCCAATTGCAACCCGCCGCTCGCGAGCATTGCCACGTGGCTTCCTGGCGCGAAGGCAGTTTGTTGCTGATTGTCACCGACGGTCATTGGGCAACCCGCCTGCGCTACCAGCAGAAGCGCCTGCAACGGCAACTGCAAATGTTCGACGAGTTTGCCAATCTGACCCGGATCCTGTTCAAAGTTCAACCGCCGACCGTTCAGCAAGGTGCGACCGGGCATACCATGGACTTGTCCAACGACGCGGCAGCGACCATTCAGGCCACGGCCGACGGGATCAGCGACCCGAATCTGCGGGCAGCGCTGGAGCGGTTGGCGGCGCATGCCAAAACCAAAGGTTAAAGACAAGATCAAAAGATCGCAGCCTCCGGCAGCTCCTACATTTAAATTTGCGAGCAACCCGTAGGAGCTGCCGAAGGCTGCGATCCTTTGCTTTCAGCGGCGTTTTTTGCTGCCCAGCAACGAGCCCATCAAGCCGCGCACCAACTGTCGGCCAATCTGGTTCGCCGCCTGTTGCATCGCCGATTTCAGCGCCTTCCCAGCCGCTGTGCCGAGGAACTCTCCGGCCTGTTCGGTGAAACTCGGTTCCTGTTTGCCCTGCTCCGCTTCGGGCTCAGGTGCCAGTCCCTTGCGTCCCACCAGCACCTCATAGGCTGATTCGCGATCGATCGGTTGGTCATAACGCCCTTTGAACGGTGAGCCTGCGATCAACATCGTGCGCTCGGTTTCAGTCAAAGGCCCGATCCGCGATTGCGGTGGTGCCACCAATACCCGCTGGACCATTTCCGGCGTGCCCTTTTCCTGCAGGGTGCCGACCAGCGCCTCACCGATCCCGAGCTCGGTCAGCACCGACAACGCGTCGAACGCAGGATTCGGCCGGAATCCTTCGGCCACCGCGCGCAGGGACTTCTGCTCCTTGGCCGTGAACGCACGCAGACCGTGCTGGACGCGCAAACCCAACTGCGCCAGCACATCATCCGGCAGGTCACCCGGCGACTGGGTGACGAAATACACGCCCACGCCTTTCGAACGAATCAGCCTTACAACCTGTTCCAGACGATCACGCAATGCCTGGGGCGTACCGTTGAACAACAAGTGAGCTTCGTCGAAGAACAATGCCAGCAAGGGTTTTTCGGCATCGCCACGCTCCGGCAGTTGCTCGAACAGTTCGGCCAACAGCCACAGCAGGAACGTCGCATAGACTTTCGGCGCCTCATGCACCAGGCGGCTGGCGTCCAGCAAATGAATGCGCCCACGGCCATCCGCCGTGGGTTGCAGGATGTCTTCGAGTTGCAGCGCCGGCTCGCCGAACAGGGCTTCGGCGCCCTGTTGCTCCAGGGTCGCCAGACGTCGCAGCAATGCCTGGCTGGAGCCGGTGGTCATCAATGCCGCATCGTCGCCCAGCAACTGGGGGTTGTCCCGCAGGTGATTGAGCAACGCCTTCAGGTCCTTGAGATCGAGCAACAACAGGCCTTCGCGGTCCGCCACCTTGAACGCGGCGTAGAGTGCCGATTGCTGACTGTCGGTCAACTCCAGCAGGCTGCCCAGCAGCAGCGGCCCCATTTCACTCAAGGTTGTGCGTAAAGGATGACCGGACTGACCGTGTATGTCCCACAACGTCACCGGATAAGCCTGAGGCTTGTGGTTGAGCCAGGGCATCCCGGCAATCCGCTCAGCGATCTTGCCCTGGGGGTTGCCGGCGGCGCCAAGGCCGCACAGGTCACCCTTGATGTCGGCGGCGAACACCGCTACGCCGGCATTGCTGAAGGCTTCGGCCATTCGTTGCAAAGTGACGGTCTTGCCGGTGCCGGTCGCGCCCGCGATCAATCCGTGGCGGTTCGCCAGGCGCATGGCCTGGGCAATCGGCTGCCCTTCGAGATCTGCGCCGATAACGAGTTGCAATGAGTCAGGCATTTGGTCACCCATGATTAATCTTTGGTCCTGCACGGCCGATAGAGATAACGACAAAGCAGTCAGACACGATCTGGTCGGAAATTTCCCTAAGGAGAGTCGGAAAATTCACTTGCTTTCAACCTTGCCCGTCGTGCGTCCCTTTATAAAAGCACGCGCTGGACATTAAGACCTTAGCGGAACCCCAAGCCATGAACAAAAATCTGCGTTTCAGCCATAAAATCCTGCTTGCCGCCGCCCTCATTGTGATTGCCGCCTTCGCCTCATTCACGCTGTACAGCGACTATTTGCAGCGCAATGCCATTCGCGAAAACCTGGAAAATTATCTGCAGGAAATGGGCGCGGTAACCGCCAACAATATCCAGACCTGGTTGAACGGGCGCAGCCTGTTGATTGAAAACCTGTCACAAACTGTTGCGCTCAACCCCGATGCCGACAACGTTTCCAGCCTGCTTGTACAAAAAGCCGTGACCTCGACCTTCATGGGTGCCTACCTCGGCAACAAGGATGGCTCGTTCATCATTCGCCCGGACAGCAAGATGCCCGATGGCTATGATCCACGTGCACGCCCTTGGTACAAAAGCGCGCAAGGCAGCAGCGGTTCGGCATTGACCGAGCCTTATATTGATCTGGCTTCCGGCCAACTGGTGATCTCCATTGTCGACAGCGTCATCAAGGACGGCCAGAACATCGGCGTGGTCGGTGGTGACCTGAGTCTGCAAGTGATCGCCGACAGCCTTGGCACGCTGGATTTCGACGGCATGGGTTATGCCTTCCTGGTCAGCTCCGATGGCAAGATCCTGGTACATCCCGACAAAGCGCTGGCGATGAAGGCGCTCAAGGATGTCTACCCGCAAGACACGCCGGCTATCAGCAGCGCAATGAGCGAAATCCAGGTCGATGGCAAAACCCGCATCGTGACCTTCACCCCGATCAAAGGCTTGTCATCGGTCAACTGGTACATCGGTGTGTCGGTCGACAAAGAAAAAGCCTACTCGATGCTCAGCGAATTCCGCGCCTCGGCTGTGGTTGCGACCATTATTGCCGTGGCCATCATCATCGCCCTGCTCGGCATGCTGATTCGCATCCTGATCCAGCCGCTGCACGTCATGACCCGTGCCATGGCCGACATCGCCGACGGCGAAGGCGACCTGACCAAGCGCCTGACCATCCAGAACAATGACGAATTCGGCACACTCGGCACCGCGTTCAACCGTTTCGTCGAGCGCATTCACGGCTCGATCCGCGAAGTGTCCTCAGCCACCGGGCAAGTCAACGAAGTGGCATTGCGCGTAGTGGCCGCTTCCAACTCGTCGATGTTCAACTCCGACCAGCAAGCCTCGCGCACCAGCAGCGTCGCGGCCGCGATCAACCAGCTCGGTGCCGCAGCCCAGGAAATTGCCCGTAACGCCGCTCAGGCTTCGAGCCAGGCCAGCGATGCCCGCAACCTGGCCGAAGACGGCCAGCAAGTGGTGGACCGCAGCATCGCGGCGATGAATCAACTGTCGAGCATGCTCAGTGCATCGAGCTCCAACATCGAATCGCTGAACAGCAAAACGGTGAACATCGGGCAGATTCTCGAAGTGATCACCAGCATTTCCCAGCAAACCAATTTGCTGGCACTCAACGCCGCCATTGAAGCCGCCCGCGCCGGTGAAGCCGGTCGTGGATTTGCCGTGGTGGCGGACGAAGTGCGCAACCTGGCACATCGCACACAGGAATCGGCACAACAGGTGCAAACCATGATCGAGGAGTTGCAGGTCGGCGCCCGGGAATCGGTCAGCACCATGAGCGACAGCCAGCGCCACAGTCAGGACAGCGTGGAAATCGCCAACCTCGCGGGCGAACGCCTGAACAGCGTGACGCTGCGTATCGGTGAAATCGACGGCATGAACCAGTCGGTGGCTACCGCGACGGAGGAACAGACCGCCGTGGTGGAGTCGATCAACGTCGACATCACCGAGATCAACACACTGAACCAGGAAGGCGTGGAGAACCTGCAATCGACATTGCGCGCGTGCTCGGACCTTGAGCAGCAGGCGGCACGGTTGAAGCAGTTGGTAGGCAGTTTCCGTATCTGATGCAGCAACCCCATGTGGCGAGGGAGCTTGTCGGGACGGTGCGGCGATCCGACAAGCTCCCTCACAGCCTTCATCCAGCGCCTTGCAACAAACCCCGACCGAACATCTATCCTTCATATAGGTCAACCAAAGGAGTAACAGGACCGGAGGATCGTTCATCGTGCATATCGCGGACATCACCATGTTCTACGCCCCCGCCAGTGGAGGCGTGCGCACTTATCTGGATGCAAAGCACCGTCGCCTGGGCATCAAGCCAGGCATTCGCCACAGTTTGCTGATCCCCGGATCGTCCTTGGGCGAGCAGGATGGCATCTTCACGGTTCCCGCCCCTGCCCTGCCCTTCGGCAAGGGTTATCGCTTTCCTCTGCGTCTGGCGCCTTGGCGCAATGTGCTGCAAGACTTGCAACCCGATCTGATCGAAGTCGGCGACCCCTATCTCACCGCATGGGCGGCGCTGGATGCGCGGCGCCAACTCGATGTGCCGGTCATCGGCTTCTATCACTCGGACCTGCCGCTGCTGGTCAGCAACCGCATGGGAAGCTGGGTGACCAACAACGTCGAGGCCTATGTCAGCAAGCTCTATGGCAACTTCGACCGGGTCCTGGCGCCCAGCCGGGTCATGGCCGACAAGCTCACCGGGCTTGGGGTCAGGAATGTCTTCGTGCAGCCGCTCGGCGTCGACCTGCAAACCTTCAATCCCGATGCCAGAGACCCCGGGCTGCGGGCCGAGCTGGGCCTGGACGAAAACACCCGCCTCTTGATCTTCGCCGGGCGCGGGTCCAAGGAAAAAAACCTGCCGGTGCTACTCGACTGCATGAAACGCCTGGGCCGACGCTATCACCTGCTGCTGGTTGGCTCGTCGATGCCCACGGCCGTGCCGTCCAACGTGACGGTGATCGACGAGTTCTGCCCGGCGGCGCAGGTGGCCCGCCTGATGGCCAGCGCCGACGCATTGCTCCACGCCGGTGATCAGGAAACCTTCGGCCTGGTCATTCTGGAGGCCATGGCCAGCGGCATTCCAGTGGTAGCCGTGGCGGCCGGGGCCTTCGAGGAAATCGTCACCGAGGACTGCGGCCTGCTCTGTGCGCCGAACAATCCCGCCGCGATGGCCACCGCCGTTCGAGAACTGTTCGGCTCGGGCAGCGTAACCCTGGGCCGGCAAGCGCGATTGCATGTCGAACGGCATTACGCCTGGGATACGGTGGTCAACAGCCTGCTGCGCCACTACCACGCCGTGCTCGGCAGCCAATGGCCGCAGGCAGCCAATGGTTGAGTCCATGAACTGTCCCGCTTTACTGCTGGTACTGCACGACGTGGCACCGCCCACCTGGGCCGATTACCAGTCGTTCGTCGAAACCGTCGACGCCTTGGGTGACGTGCCGATCACCTGGCTGGTGGTCCCGGATTTGCACAAACACAACAATCTGGACGCCCATCCGCAATTTTGTCGCCAGCTCAGTGCCAGGGTCGCCCGGGGCGACGAACTGGCACTGCATGGCTATTTCCATTGTGACGACGGGCCGATGACCATCAATCCCCACGACTGGTTCATGCGTCGGGTCTACACCCACGAAGGCGAGTTTTACCGTTTGTCGCAGGAAGACGCCCTCGCCCGGTTGCGTTCGGGTATCGATATGTTCCACCGCCATGACTGGCCGCTCGAGGGGTTCGTCGCCCCGGCCTGGCTGATGAGCCAGGGCACTCGCCAGGCGTTGCGCCAATTGCCGTTGAGTTACACCAGCGACTCGCAACATTTATACCGGCTACCGGATTTCATCGCGATAGAGGCGCCGGGGCTGGTCTGGAGCGCGCGCAGCGCCTTGCGCCGGGGTGTTTCGAAGCTCGTCAGCGACTGGCGAGAACAGCGTTGGCAGCACGCCCCGGTGATTCGCCTGGGCCTGCACCCGGTGGACATGCGCCATGAGTTCTCACGCCGATACTGGCTACAAACCCTGGAGCACCTGCTCGACATCGGAAGAGTTCCGATGACCAAGGCCCGCTGGCTGGCGCTGCAAAACGACCGAATGGGCCTTGCCGCATGAGTCGCGCACTGCTGTTGTTCGTCGGTTTGCTCGCGGCAGTGCTGATTCCATTATTGTTGGGCGGCAGCGAAACCTGGTCTCGGCTGAGCGCATTTCCGCTGCCGTGGTTGCTGATCATGTTCGGCATGATCCTGCTGTGCTGGGGAGTGAACACTCTGCGTTTGCGCCTGTTGCTGGGGGATCAGTGCGACAAGGTCGGCCGACTCAGGAGCCTCGGCGTGGTGATGGCCGCCGAATTCGCCTACTGCGCCACGCCCGGCGGCAGTGGCGGACCTCTGACGATCATGGCCTTACTGGCGCGTCGCGGCGTGCGTCCCGCCAGGGGCAGTGCAGTGTTTGCCATGGATCAACTGAGCGACTTGCTGTTTTTCCTCTGTGCCCTGAGCGGGATTCTGATTTACGCCCTGTTCCAGCACCTCAGCCAGCGCATGGAATGGATGCTGATGGTCAGCACCGTTTCGCTGTTCGGCGGCCTGATCAGTTGCGTCATGGTGGCCCGCTATCACCGCTTATTGATTCGCCTGAGTGGCCGTTGGCTCGCCCGACTCAATGTCAAGGCGGCCACGCGAATGCGCTGGGCGCGCAAACTCCTGCAGTTTCTGGCGGCGTTTACCGACACGTTGAAGTTGCCCGTGCAGACCTTGATCAAGGTATTCGCCCTGACCTGCATGCACTGGGTCCTGCGCTACAGCGTGCTGTACCTGGCGCTACGAGGGCTCGGCGCGGACTTGCAGTGGGCCTGGAGTTTTCTGGTCCAGATGCTTGCCCTGAGCGCCGGTCAATTCAGCCTGCTGCCGGGGGGAGCCGGGGCGGCCGAACTGACGTCCGCTGCGCTGCTGGCGCCCATGGTCGGGAAATCCACGGCAGCCGCGGCGATTCTGATTTGGCGGGCGGTGACCTATTACTTCTATTTACTGGTCGGTGGGCCGGTATTTTTGCTGATGCTGGGTCGGCCACTGCTGATGAAGTTGATGAAACTCAGGCAGGCTTAGGTTTGTCCTCGGGCTCTTGCTGCATCTGCTCCCACAGCTGCGCGGCGTCAGGAAACTCCGTACCGGTTTCAGGCCCCATGTCATCCGGGTCGTAGCGGCTCAGGCAACCCTCGCCCAGCGTGGCGGGAGCCTTGGAGGTGGCTTTGTCCAGTGGATCGGCCATGGTCATGTCCTCGGTGCAGAAACGGCGAAGGGCCTGAAGCGATTGAACGCCCAGGCCCTTCGAGTTTCAACTGTGACGTACGTCTGTCAGAAGACGACAGTCTTGTTGCCGTGCACCAGTACCCGGTCTTCCAGGTGATAACGCAAGCCACGGGCCAGCACCATTTTCTCGACATCACGGCCGAAACGCACCATGTCTTCGATGCTGTCGCTGTGGCTGACACGCACTACGTCCTGCTCGATGATCGGGCCGGCATCCAGCTCTTCGGTCACATAGTGGCAGGTCGCGCCGATCAGCTTAACGCCGCGCAGGGAGGCCTGGTGGTAAGGCTTGGCACCGACGAACGACGGCAGGAAGCTGTGGTGAATGTTGATGACCTTGTGCGCGTATTCGCTGCACAACTCGGGCGGCAGGATCTGCATGTAGCGGGCAAGCACCACCACTTCGGCGTCGTGCTGCTTGACCAGGCGCGAAACCTCGGCGAAGGCTGGCTGCTTGTCCTGCGGATTGACCGGGACGTGGTAGTACGGAATACCGTGCCACTCCACCATGCTGCGCAAGTCATCATGGTTGGAAATCACACAGGAAATTTCGCAGTCCAGCTCATCGCTGTGCCAGCGGTGCAGCAAGTCGGCCAGACAGTGCGACTCGCGGCTGGCCATCAGGACCACGCGCTTCTTTTGCTCGGTATCGGTGATGCGCCAGTCCATCGAGAACTCTTCGGCGATCGGGGCAAAGGCTTCACGAAACGCTTCGATACCAAATGGCAGGGAGTCGGCACGGATTTCGTGACGCATGAAGAACCAGCCACTGAGATTGTCCGAGTGATGGCTCGCTTCAGTGATCCAGCCGTTGTGTGATGCCAGAAAGTTACTGACTTTGGCAACGATGCCAACACGGTCCGGGCAAGAAATCACCAGACGAAAAGTGCGCATGAGGGGGAAACTCCAGAACTTCGCAAAGGCCGCCATTCTAGCGATTGCGCAGCAAAACTGCAGTATTGTTGACGTTTCGCCCTGCCGGAAGGTCAGTGCGCCAGGGCGGACACCCGCAGTGCCTGCTTGCACAGATGCTCTTGCGTCGCCGAGCAATTGTTAATTTATGTATATCTGACAGACCGGGACCACACTAAAAACTGCATTACCAATGCGAGCCAAAACCCCGGCAATTAAATTAAATAAACTTGCCTTAAATGTTTACTTGATGAAACACGGTGACTATTATTGCCGCACTGTCACCTGCCATCCAGCGTACAACATAAGGTAGTCACCATGTCCTTGATCAACGAATATCGCGCCACCGAAGAAGCTATCAAAGAGCTGCAAGCCCGTTTGAAGAACCTGTCCCAAGACGACAAACTGCAAACCGAGCTGGAATTCGAAGGCAAACTGCGCACCCTGATGGGCGAATACTCCAAGTCCCTGCGTGACATCATCGCGCTGCTGGATCCAGAATCCAAAACCAAGGCACCACGCGGCGGTGCAGTGAAAACTACTGGCACCAAGCGTGCTCGCAAAGTTAAACAATACAAAAACCCGCACAACGGTGAAGTCATCGAAACCAAAGGTGGCAACCACAAGACTCTGAAAGAGTGGAAAGCCAAGTGGGGCGGTGACGTGGTGGAAGGCTGGGCTACCCTGCTGGGCTAAGCCTCAGAGCTTGTCGCAGATGGATCCGTGACAAAAAATAACGCCAGCAAATGCTGGCGTTTTTTATGCGCGGTGTTTAAGCCCCGGCATGTTCGATTTCAAAGACTCAAACGCTTGCGCAGTCCCTGGACATAATCCTGCCACTCACCGAGCACCCCCTGCTGAAACGCAGTAGCACTAACGCTCAATTGGGCCGCGGCGTCCACAAAACTATCAAGGGTATTTGGCGCACCCCATTCTGGGTCTGACAAACGTTTCTGACAGAATATTCGCCAGCGTTCTTGCTCTTCGGAATTCAACGTGTCGGGAAAGTTGCGTGCGCGATATCGAAACAGCAATTCAGGCAAACGTTCGTCATCGAAAGGCCACTGCTCTTGTGCCAATTGCATCGGGTCAACGGTCCTGACTTGTTCACACAATCGTCGATCCCGATCACCGATAAATCCATCATATAACTGTTGCTCCGGATCCTGGCTCTGGGAAAAATCTTCGCGCGCATAAATCGCCAGGATTTTATCCTGCCAAACTTTCCGGGCGTCATTGAGCTGCGACACCCTCTGCTGATACAGCGCCATATCCAATCCCAGACGCTGCTGATCTTCCTGGCGAAGTACCGACAACGGAGCCACTACCGGGCACTTGTTGATGTGAATCAGCTTCAATGGCACCGGCAACTCGCCCTCGGCCAGCTCGTCGCGGCGGGTATACAAGCGCTGGCGCAAACTTTCGGCATCCAGGTCGAGCAGGCCCTGGGGATCGAGGTGCAGATCACAGACAATCAGGGCGTTCTTGTTGCGCGGGTGCCAGGCCAGCGGCAACACCACACCCACATAGCTGCGCGCGGCCGAAAAACGTCCGGAAACATGTACCAAAGGTTGCAGCAGGCGTATCTGGTCCATGACTTTCTGTTTGCTGCGCAGTTGAAACAGCCAGTCGTATAACTTCGGTTGTTTTTCCCGTATCAGGCGCGCCAGGGCGATTGTCGCGCGAACATCCGACAGCGCTTCGTGGGCATTGCCATGATCGATGCCATTGGCAGCGGTCAGGCGTTCGAGCTTGAGCGTGACCCGCCCCTCGTCATCGGTCGGCCAGACCAGGCCATCGGGGCGCAGGGCATAAGCGGCGCGCACCACATCGATCAGGTCCCAGCGACTATTACCGCCCTGCCACTCCCGCGCATAGGGGTCGAAAAAGTTTCGGTACAGGCTGTAGCGGGTCATCTCGTCATCGAAACGCAAGGTGTTATACCCCGCGCCACAGGTACCGGGCGCCGAGAGCTGGGCATGCACACGAGTCATGAAATCGGCTTCGCTCAAGCCTTGCGCCTGCAGTTGCCCGGGGGTGATCCCCGTGATCGTGCAGGCAGCCGGATGCGGCAGGATGTCATCACTGGGCTGGCAGTAAAGATTGACCGGCTCGTCGATTTCATTGAGATCGAAGTCAGTGCGCAAGCCGGCCATTTGCAACGGACGGTCGCAACGGGGGTTGATGCCAGTGGTTTCGTAGTCGTACCAGAAGATGGAGGTCACGGGCGATTCCTGAACTGAAGATCGACAAAGTCTAGGCGTTCACCTCCCGCCCCGGCCAGTAGTCTTGTCATTCAAACACCTTGCGCGGCTCACCATGCAATACATAGTTATGTCGTTTCCTCCCGCCCCCGCCCCTCGAATAGGCTGCTAGCATCGAATGGATACACAATCCCGAATAAGGCCACATCGTCAGGTTGCCCATGCTCGAGACAACAGCACAGCCACGGAATGCGCCGCTGTCACCGCCACTGGATACGCGGTACCAGGTCGAAACGCCGGAAGGCATCGATCTGCCACTGCGGCCGGCCGGGTTGATGGTCCGTGCGCTGGCATTCTCCATCGATCTTGGTTTGCGCGGCCTGGTCCTGGGCGTGCTGTTCATTGTGCTGGCGATGCTCGGCAAACTGGGGGCCGGGCTCGGCTCGATCCTGCTGTTCGTGGTGAGTTGGTGGTACATGGTGCTGTTCGAGGTGCTGAACCACGGCCGCTCGCCGGGCAAACAATGGATGGGCTTGCGGGTGGTGCACGACGATGGCACCCCGGTCGGCTGGTCGGCGTCGCTGCTGCGCAACCTGTTGCGCGTTGTCGACCTGCTGCCATTCGGTTACTTCCTCGGGGCCGTCAGTTGCCTGCAACACCCCCACTTCAAGCGCCTCGGCGATATCGCCGCCGGGACCCTGGTGATCTACCGCGAACGACCGCACACCCGCCCCCAGCTCCCTGAAGCCCAGTCGCGTCGCCCGGCCTTTGTCCTGACACTCACCGAACAACGGGCCATTCTCGGGTTTGCCGAGCGCCAGGGTGAACTCTCCGCAGCCCGGGTCAAAGAACTGGCTTCGATTCTCGCCCAACCCTTGAAAGTCCAGCCCCCACAGGCGGTGACCGAGCTCAACGGCATCGCCCGCGGCTTGTTGGGGCCGACATGAAGCAAAGCCTTTTTGAAAGCCGGCACAAGGCTGAATGGGAGCATTTCGCCCACCTGCTCGAGCAGTTGGAACGGGACGGCAAGAGCACCGACGCCAGCAGTTTCCCGAAGGACTACCGACGTCTCTGCCAACACCTGGCACTGGCACGGGAGCGTGGCTACAGCAGTTTTCTGATCGACTCCCTGCAGCAACAAGTGCTGCGCGGACACCAACAGCTTTACCGTCATCGCAGCCGTTTGGGGGCCAATGTGCTGGCGTTCATCATGGCTGACTTTCCGCGACTGGTGCGCGAACAATGGCGTTTTGTCCTCGCCGCCAGCCTGATGTTCTTTGGCAGCCTGGCCGGCTTCGCGCTGTTGGTGTACCTGTACCCCGAGCTGGTCTACAACCTGATCCCCGCCGCGCAGGTCAGCGAGATGCAAAGCATGTACGACCCCGTTGCCGGTCACCTCGGGCGCACGGCGGGGCGAGCCGCCAGTGAGGACTGGGCGATGTTCGGCTACTACATCATGCACAACATCGGCATTGCCTTTCAGACCTTCGCCAGCGGTTTGCTGTTTGGTATGGGCAGTGTGTTTTTCCTGATTTACAACGGCCTGATGATCGGGGCGGTGGCCGGGCATCTGACCTACGTCGGCTATGGGCAAACCTTCTGGTCATTCGTGATCGGCCATGGCGCCTTCGAACTCAGCGCCATCGCCCTGGCCGGTGCCGCCGGTCTGAAGCTGGGCTGGGCCTTGGTCGCCCCCAGGCGCCTGCCACGCGCCGAGGCCTTGCAATTGGCAGCGGGCAAGAGCGTGCTGCTGATCTGCGGGGCCATGCTATTTCTGTTGATCGCGGCCTTTATCGAAGCCTATTGGTCGTCGAAGACCGGCCCTTCGCACCAGACCAAGTACCTGGTCGGCGCGGCGCTCTGGCTGCTGGTGGTGGCTTATCTCGTGTTCGCCGGACGTCACCGCCATGCGCCTGAGTGACGCCACGGTGGTGATTCGCCCACGTTCGAACTGGGAAGCCATGGATCTTGGGGTGCTCCTGAGCCAACGCCATCGACGCCTGTTAATGACCAGTTGGGCCCTGGTTACTTTGCCGGTTTTCGCGCTGCTCAGTTGGGGGCTCTGGGATTCGCCCTCTCTAGCGGTGTTCATTTTCTGGTGGCTGAAGCCGGCGTTCGAACGCCTGCCCTTGTACATCCTGTCCAAAGCCATGTTCGGTGAAACGCCTACGCTCAAGCAGGCCCTGCACCAATGGCCACGCCTGCTCAAACCGCAATTGCTGGCCAGCCTGACCTGGCGACGCCTGAGCTTGCCCCGCAGTTTCCTGATGCCGGTGATGCAACTCGAAGGACTGGATGGGCAGCAACGGCAACAGCGGATACAGGTGCTGTTGCAGCGAGACGCCGGCGCCGCACGCTGGCTGACAATCATCGGCGCGCACCTGGAAGGCACGTTGTGGACCGGCTTGATGGTGTTGTTCTATCTATTGCTGCCACAACAGGTCGCGCTCGACTGGAGCTGGCAGTCGCTGATCTCGGCGGCCACCCAGGACTGGCGCTGGCTGGAACACCTGACCAACGCCTTTTATGCGCTGGTGCTGGTGGTCTGGGAACCGATCTATGTCGCCTGCGGTTTCAGCCTGTACCTCAACCGACGCACCGTGCTGGAGGCCTGGGATATCGAACTGGTGTTCCGTCGAATGCGCCAGCGTCTGGTCGGTGCAAGCGCTGTCCTGTTGATGGCCGTGATTGTACTGATGCCGACCACCCACACCGCATGGGCCACGGAACCGGCCCTCTCACCCGACAGCCCGCGCCTGCTGGACCAGCCCCTGACCAGCCAGGCCTCCAGGGACAGCATCAAGGCGATCCTCGAACAGCCGCCCTTCAAGAACCGGGAGTCGGTCACGCGCTACCGCTTTGGCGAAGAGCAATCGAGTGCTGGCGCCACGGACGATGGCAAGACACCGAAATGGTTGAAGACCCTGCTGAAGCTGTTCGAGGGACAAGGCTTCGGGGCATTGGCGACCCTGATTGAAATCATGCTGTGGGGCATCGTCATTGGGGCCGTCGGCCTGTTGATCTGGCGCTATCGCGACTGGTTACAGGCCTTCGTCAGCCGCCGACCGATCCCCGTCAACAAAGCCACGGGACCGTTACCGCCGCAGGCGTTCGGCCTGGACCTCAAGCCCGAGTCCCTGCCCAGCGACATCGCCGCCCACGCCGAAAGTCTTTGGCAGACTCATCCACGCGAAGCGCTTGGTTTGCTTTATCGCGCCCTGCTCAGCCGTCTGCTGCACGACTTCAACATCGCGCTCAAGTCCGCCGACACCGAAGGCCAGGTGCTTCGGCGTGTCGAACTACTGCAACAACCGGCCTTGCTGGCCTACAGCCAAAACCTGACCGGGCACTGGCAAAACATGGCCTACGGGCATCGCCTGCCGCCCGCTCAGGTGCAGCAGGAACTGTGTAATGGCTGGCGTGTTCTGTTCGGCCCGGAGACTGCCCGTTGAGCCGGCGCTGGGGCTCGATAGCCGGTGCGTTGGTTGCCGTGTTGCTGGCTGCACTGAGCGTTTATCTGTACCTCAAGGCTACCCCCTACCAGACCGAAATCGACCACGGCCCCTCCCCCGAAGCCAATGCCAACCCTTATCTGGCGGCAGAGTTGTTCCTGCGCAAACAAGGCCTGAGCGTCGACCACGCCAATGGCCTCGACATCCTGCCCAGCCTCGACCCTCGCCAACACAGCCTGCTGTTGCTCGGGGAACGCGACAACATGAGTCCACGGCAGATCGACCAGTTGATGAACTGGACCCGGGCCGGCGGGCGCCTTCTGTTCGTCGCCGAGTCGCTGTGGGATGAAAAGCTCGGCCACAGCAATGACCTGCTGCTCGACAAGGTGCAACTGCACCAATCCCTGAGCAAAGACCTCAAGGCCCCACCGCCGGGTGTCGGTGACGATCCGTACCCGCCACTGACCAAGCTCTACCTGGAAGACGAAGACGCCCCGGCCTATGCCGGTTTCGATACCGCGTTCCATCTCGAAGACCCGAAAAACCTCGCCCTGGCCTGGGCCAACAGCGCCAGGGCCACCCACATGATGCAACTCGACCACGGGCTCGGTTCGATCATCGTGGTCACCGATGCCGACCTGTGGAAAACCCCGGCCATCGACCGGTACGATAACGCCTGGCTGCTCTGGTACCTGACCGCCGACACCCGCGTGACACTAATATTCAACACCGATCACGACAGCCTGCTGACCTTGCTGCTGCGTTATTTCCCCCAGGCGCTTGTCGCGCTGTTCGCCTTGATCGGCCTGGGTTTCTGGCACTTTGGCGTGCGTCAGGGTCCATTGCTGGAACCGGCGCCGAAAGCGCGCCGACAACTGCAGGAACACCTGCGCGCCAGTGCCGACTTCCTGTTGCGCCGCAACGGTCAGGCCGGCCTGCTGCAAGCCTTGCAGCAAGACATCCTGCGGCGTGTGCGGCGTCGCCACCCCGGTTTTGAACAGCTCGGTGTTGCCGAACAATGGCTGGTGCTCGCGCGCCTGACCGGCCAACCCACACGCGCCATCAGCCAGGCCATGAGCCCGCGGCCGAAACAACGGCTTTCCAGCGTTGAATTCAGCCGTCAGGTCGCCCACCTGCAAACCTTGAGGAGCGCCCTATGATCTGGCACCTAACAAGCGTTAGATTCCCATTGTATTAGAAGACAGCCCCTTACGAGCTCATAGCCTGAGATGTTGTTTATCGTCAACGCCATGGACGATGAGAACTTCGCCTCAGCGGTCAAGGCTACGGGGCGCAAGAGACTGATCATCGCCGGGGTCACCAATGACGTCTGCACGGTCTATCCGGCGCTGAGCCTGGTGCGCGATGGATATGAAGTACAGGTGGTTGCTGATGGCGGCGGTTCCCCTAGCGTAATGGCGGATGATATCGCCCTGCGAAGTTATGGCGATTTAGTCGTGGTCCGTGAGAAATCAGTGCTCGCCATTGATCTATCGTGAACATACTCCTCAAATTGTTCGGCTGGCAGTGGCGGGGAAAACAGGAAGCCCTGGTAGGTCTGGCAGCCATGCTTGACCAGAAAGGTGCGCTGAGCTTCTGTCTCCACACCTTCTGCAATCACCGAAAGCCCCAATATCTGGCTCAGGCTCACAATCGCGCAGGCGATGGCGGCGTCGTTGGGATCAACCAACACATCTCTGATGAAGGACTGGTCGATCTTGAGTTGATCCAGCGGAAGGCTCTTCAGGTATGACAGTGACGAGTAGCCGGTTCCGAAATCATCCAGCGAAAGGCCTATGCCAATCTCTTTCAACTCGATCATTTTGGCGACAGTACCTTCCATATCCTCTATCAGCAGGCCTTCGGTCAGTTCCAGTTTCAATTTCTTCGGATCGGCCCCCGTGTATCTCAGTACTTGCAGTACCTCCTCGACGAAGTCCGGATGGTGAAACTGGCGGGCGCTGACATTCACAGCCATACCCAGTCGGGCGGTTTCCGAATGCTTTGCCCAGGCAACCAGCTGAGTGCAGGCTGCCTGCAGCGCCCAACGGCCTAACGGCAGAATCAACCCCGTTTCCTCTGCCAATGGAATGAACTCGCCTGGAAACACGACTCCTCGCTCAGGATTCTGCCATCTCATCAGTGCCTCTGCGCCTATGATACGGCCCTCACTATTCACCTGCGGCTGGTAATAAAGAAGGAATTCGTTGTCCCGCAAGCCTTGGCGCAAGTCTACTTCCAGTCTGGCCCGTGCCGTGGCAACCGCCTGCATTTCCGGATCGAAGAAGCGCATGGTATTGCGGCCCGCCGCCTTGGCGCGATACATCGCCAGGTCAGCGCGCTTCATAATATCGTCCACGGTGCTCAGCTGCCCCTGGAACAGCGCAATGCCGAGGCTGGGGGTGCTGTGGTGCTCATATCCATCCAACTGGTAGGAAATGTTCAGAGAGTTGAGAATCTTTTCGCCAATAGCCTTGGCCTGGATAGCTGCTTCTGGAGGACTCTCATTAAGGCCACCCAGCAGGACGACGAATTCGTCTCCGCCCAGGCGAGCCACGGTGTCGCTCTCGCGTATGCAGCCGCAAAGGCGCAGAGCAACTTGCTGCAGCAACATGTCGCCTCTGTCATGCCCCAGCGTGTCGTTCAGTGCCTTGAAGTTATCCAGGTCAATGAGAATTATCGCGCTCGTATACAGGCTACGGGAGCTGCCCGCCAGCAGATGCTGTAACCGGTCCAACATGAGCCGCCTGTTGGCCAGCCCGGTCAACTGATCGTAGAAAGCCAAACGCTGGACCTCTTGCTCAGCGGTCTTACGGTGGGTGATGTCAGTATTGATCGAGAGAACGGATTGCGGCTGGCCATCATCGTCTCGCACCAGGGTTCGATGACTTTCGAGCGTGATGGTGCAACCATCCCGGCGTCGAAGTGTAACTTCGTCCGCCCAGTCACCCGTATCTATCAGGTTGTTAGTGGCCGCATTGAAAGCGGCGCTACCCTGGTAGATCAACTCCTGTGCCGATTTGCCGAGTGCCTCTTCCTTTGACAGACCGTAGAGACGCTCGGCACTTTTGTTCCAGTACAGGATGCGATTATCCATCCCGTGAACGACAATGGCGTCCTGGGCCTTGTCCAGCAGCGATGCTTGCTGGCGGGCCTGCTTCTCGCTTTCGCGCAGCACTGCCAGATAACCTTCCCTTTCGGCTGCTTGCGACTCCATTTCGCGCCTGATCTTGCCCCCGTAGATAACGGCCGCACTGACCATCAGTAGCACGAACACCATGATCGCGTATTCGACCCGGCGCAGTTCTTCGACCGACTCAAGCTCCTCCTCCAGGAGCTTGCTTTGAATCAGGCCAACGCGATCCCGCACAGTACTGAGTGAGGCGAGCAACAGGGCAAACTTCCTGTCCATCGTTGCCATGCGTTTGCCGGCATTATCCGACTGCCCCTCCCTGAAGTAGGAAAAGATCAGCAAGGCCTCGTTCACCATTTCGACCATCGCGGCATCAACTGCACCCACCTCATCCTTCAATGCAAGGGAAAAGGCTTGTATATCTGCACTGTGTTCAGCCTCATTGGCGATCCGTACTTCCAACTGTTTTTTGGCCACTGCCAAATGCTCGTTGAAGGCGCGCAAGGCTTCATTCATGTTCCGCGATTCGGCTTCAACATTATGTGTATCGAACACATTATTGCCCGGCGCATTGACTGTGGAAGCCAGGCTGCCCAGCGTTGAATAGCTCGACAGCTGTTGGACCCACGACTGGTTTGCCTTGATGGAGCGGTGATAGGTATCGACGATCAGGTGATTCAATAGCACGCTCAGCACAACAACCAGCACGTCGAATCCAGCAAGAAAAAAGTACATGCGGTGCCATTTGGTCGAGCGTGGCTTATTCGAACTGGTGGGTATGGCTTGCTTTGCGGCGCTTTTATTCCTGAAAAAATCCATTTCACAATCTCCAAACATAATCCTTCTAAATTGACCAATAGAAGCGGTATTCGGAAACCAATTAACCTTTTGTGCCGACACCTGAACCTGAGAACACACCGCACGTAGCATTAGCCAAATTTTTTTCTGTTCTGGATTCACGCTGGTTTTCGTGAGCGAAGCTCCCGAGACAAGCAATAGCTACCGAAGCTATACGTCTTGAGTGTCATGCCAACCAGCTATTCGACACTAAGCAATGCATTTGGCGATGCTAATTTCATGGTGAGATTTTTTACTCTCGGAAGCAGTCTCTTAACATTTCGGCGAGAAAACGAAATCAGCTTCATTTGTTGTGTTTGACATCATCGTTTCAGGTAACGATTCTCCTCGCTCTCTATTGTAGAACTGAACGTCGGCAATCACTTTTGCCAGATGTTCTGTTCCTTTCAATTTCCTCAGCCTCGTTCTGCGCCTCTGGCGAGCGTGCAGACCAAGGCCTGCATGTCTGGGGTGAGCATATCCCCATTTTCGCAGTGCCCAGCCGCACCGTAGCGAAAGTCGATTCGATCCTGAGTGATCCCGACAGATCTAGTCCAAACCCTGCGCCTGCAGGTGTAGGGTTTGCTCCATGTCTTCCCGAGTGTAGTTGCGGATTTGCGCCCCTGAACTGGATGCTTCACGCAGAATAGTCGGGTGACATAGGGCACGTTGCGGGTCATTTCCGCGCAGCCTGCCGGACTGCCTGATCAGTTTCGACAGCAGACCAAGCATAGCCACTAATTTGCCATTACTCTGTTCGCCGACTGCTCCAGGTCGGTAGCAGCCCTTGATGGTCGGCAGCTTTCGGCCCAGGCTGTGTAAAAACGCAGACACTGTTTTGAAGTCTGCGTCGCTACGTAAATCTGCCAATGATTGGTGTATCAGCGGACCTGGAATTTGCGTAGAAACGCTATTTTCGTTCTGGTTCTGACTTTCAAACCTGCTCTAAACCGTTTTTACACAACCTCGGCCGATTCTTGCCTGTCACGAGGGGCAGAAAACGAACGTTATCTGCTGATCATGGCGACAAAACACCCTTATCAAATCCCCTGCAAACAGGTGGTCAAATCAGCGCAATTACACAACGAAAGCTTGACCAGAAACTGGATTTTCTTCGGTTACATAATCGACTCTGAAATCGCGTGGCCTCAGACCGTCATAGACTAACCTCCAACTCTGACGAACGCTCAAATGAGGGAGTTGCCATAGGATTGCAACGAGGCAGATTGGCAGTCACTCACTCATTCCACGCAAAAAAACCGTGAAAAAAGTTAAATTAGGTAAGTGACTGATTTATGGAAGATAAAACGCATATAACTGTTAACAAGGCTCCGGAAGTAATGAGCCAATCGATCGAGCCCGACGCACCGAGCCATGCCGCTCAACAGCGCCAGCGTGCCGGCCATCTGGCCCAGGCCGTACGCAAAGAATTGCAAAAAGCAGTGATTGGCCAGGACTGCGTGATCGACGACGTCCTGACCGCGCTGATCGCCGGTGGCCACGTGCTACTCGAAGGCGTACCGGGCTTGGGCAAGACCCTGTTGGTGCGCGCCCTCGCCCGCTGCTTCGGCGGTGAGTTCGCGCGAATCCAGTTCACCCCGGACCTGATGCCCAGCGACGTCACCGGGCATGCCGTGTATGACCTGCAGACCGAGCAATTCAAACTGCGCAAGGGGCCATTGTTCACCAACCTGCTACTGGCGGACGAGATCAACCGTGCCCCGGCGAAAACCCAGGCCGCGCTGCTCGAAGCCATGCAGGAGCGGCAAGTCACCCTCGAAGGCCAGCCATTGCCGATTGCGCAACCGTTCATGGTGCTCGCCACGCAAAACCCGATCGAACAGGAAGGCACTTACCCCTTGCCGGAAGCTGAACTGGACCGCTTCATGCTCAAAGTGCGCATGGACTACCCAGATGCCGGGCAAGAGCTGGACATGGTGCGTCAGGTCTGCCGCTCGACCCGGGCCGATATGCTTGATGTCCAGCCGATGCGCACGTTGCTCCAGGCCAGGGATGTACTGGCCCTGCAACGCATCGCCAGCGATCTGGCCCTGGATGACCAGGTGCTCGATTACGCCGTGCGCCTGGCCCGCTCCACCCGCAATTGGCCCGGCTTGACCCTCGGCGCCGGCCCACGCGCATCCATCGCGCTGGTGCGATGTGCCCGGGCCCGAGCGCTGTTGCGCGGCGGTGAGTTCGTGATTCCGGATGACATCAAGGGCTGTGCCCTGGCCGTGCTGCGCCATCGGGTGCGCATCGCGCCGGAGCTGGACATCGAGGGCCTGGATGTCGATCAGGTGCTCCAGCAGATGCTCGACCAAGTGCCGGCGCCGCGCCTGTGAAACCCTCGCGCCTGATGCTCGCCTGGCTATTGATCCTGCTGGCTTGCACCATTGTGTCGGGCGCTTTGCGGGCATTGCAGTTCGCGGTTCCGGCGAATCTCATGGCGATCAACTGGGGGTTGCTCCTGGCGCTGCTGGCCCTGGCCATCCTCGATGCCATTCGCCTCAAGCGCTTGCCTTCGCCCCGGCTGAAACGCCAGATACCCGGCAGCCTGGCCCTGGGTCGATGGGGCGAGGTGCAACTGACGGTCGAACACGACTTTACGCAACCGCTGAAGGTACAAGTCTTCGATCATGTGCCACCTGGCCTGAGCTTCGAACACCTGCCGCTGACGGTCGAGCTGCAACCCGGCCAGCACAGCCTGGCCGGTTATCGCCTGCGCCCGCTCAAGCGCGGTCACTTCAGCTTCGAACGCTGCGAAGTCGGCCTGCCAAGTCCCTTGGGGCTCTGGTCGGACAGACGCTTGCTCGAACTGCCCGACGCCACCCGCGTCTATCCCGATTTCGCCCGCTTGTATGGGGGGCAATTGCTGGCGGTGGACAACTGGCTCAGCCAGCTTGGCGTCCGCCAGAAACAACGGCGGGGCCTGGGCCTGGAATTCCATCAATTGCGCGAGTTTCGCGAGGGTGACAGCCTGCGCCAGATCGACTGGAAAGCCACCGCCCGCCAGCGCACGCCGATTGCCCGGGAGTATCAGGACGAACGCGATCAGCAGATCATTTTCATGCTCGACTGCGGCCGGCACATGCGCAGCCAGGATGATGAGCTGTCGCACTTCGATCACGCCCTCAACGCCTGTCTGTTGCTTAGCTACGTGGCGCTACGTCAGGGCGACGCGGTGGGCCTGAGTACCTTTGCCAGCGAACAGCCGCGCTACCTCGCGCCGGTAAAAGGCACCAGTCATCTCAACACCCTGCTCAACACCGTCTATGACTTGAGCAGCAGCCAACGCAGCGCCGACTATCAAGCCGCGGCCACGCAACTGCTGGCACGGCAAAAACGCCGGGCACTGGTGGTGCTGGTGACCAATCTGCGCGAAGAGGACGACGATGAACTGCTTCCGGCCGTCCACCGCCTGAGCCGGCAGCATCAGGTGCTGGTCGCGAGCCTGCGCGAAGACGTGCTCGATACCCTGCGTCAGTCATCGGTGCAGACCTTGTCCGAAGCGCTGGCCTATTGCGGGACCGTGGACTACCTCAATGCACGCGCCGAACTCCATGAGCGCTTGAACGCTCATGGAGTGTTGGTGATGGATGCGCGGCCCGGTGAGTTGGGGGCAGAGCTGGTGACTCGGTACCTGGGCTGGAAAAGAACCGGACTCTGAGCCTGAGCAATCACTCACAGCCGAGTTCCCATTGATCTCAGGCCGAAGCCGGCAACGGCAGAAAACTGAAGTACTGCTTCAACGCCTCCACCAATTGCCCATATTCCGGTGGCGCCCGTTGCAGGCTGAACCCGGCGTCGTAATGTTGGGGGGTCGCGTCTTCGTGGCACCACAGGCAACAGGCCTGCAGGTCGATGATTCGCTGGCCACCTTCGCTGGCGGGAATTTTCAGGCGCAGGTTGAAGTCCGCGCCGATCATCATCGGCAACTGGCTGATCAGCATCAGCCCGTCTTCGGAGACATTGCCCAGGTAGCCGATGGGTTTGCCGGTGATGCCGTTGAACACTTTGAGGAAGTACGGCAGTTGATGCCGCTCGATTCGGCGGTCAGTGAACATGTGCAATTTCGCTATGCAAGGCTCTTAAGCAGAGCCGCACTACTGCTTCGGAACGGGTATGCATGAGTCTTTGCCCGCTCTCCCCGCTTCCGGTGCGCCAGTCCTTGTAGCGCAGAGTCCTGCTTGTGCCGGTCACAGGTGTTGCCCCGGTTCAGAGGACAAGGCTCTAAAACCGGTTCATTGGACTATAGCTCAGCACCGCCGGTGAGCCAGCGACTGGAGGGTTATCGCCATCAGAACTGCGTAGGTTTAACAGCCGCTGCACTGCGCATCGGGTAGTGACCCAGGCTCTGCAGGGTTTCGATGCGGGCACGGGCGCGGTAGGCATATTCGCTCTGAGGATAGGACGCCATGATGAACTGATAGGTTTGAACCGCATCGATGTACATCTTCTGCCGCTCCAGGCACAGGCCGCGCATCAACGATACTTCCGGCCACACATAAGGCCGCGCGCGGCTGTCGCGTTCGACCTTGGACAACTCGAGCATCACTTGCTCGCAATTGCCCCGGTCGTAGGCGCTGTAGGCATTGTTCAAATGATGGTTCATCGACCAACGGGTGCATCCCGTGACGCTGAGGGCGCTGATGGCAAGGGCGGCAATGAGAACGAAACGCATGGGGAAATCTCCTGTCTTGAACGCTGTATCGACCCATGGCCGGAAATCTTCAGGCTGCCGGGACGCAAAGTTGCAGGGTTCAATAAAGAAAGAAATAAGTAGTGCAAACGAACAATGACTACAACTTCGGAGCATAGTAGCCTCACTCAGCGCTTGAACTCAGGAGTCTTTGCATGTCCGTCCGTCGTACCAAAATCGTCGCCACCCTAGGCCCGGCCAGTAACTCGCCGGAAGTTCTCGAACAGCTGATTCTGGCTGGCCTGGACGTCGCCCGCCTGAACTTCTCCCACGGCACTCCCGACGAGCACAAGGCTCGCGCGAAGCTGGTGCGTGACCTCGCTGCCAAGCACGGCCGCTTCGTCGCCCTGCTGGGTGACCTGCAAGGCCCGAAAATCCGTATCGCCAAATTCGCCAACAAGAAGATCGAGCTGAAGATCGGTGATCAATTCACCTTCTCCACCAGCCATCCTCTGACCGAAGGCAACCAGCAAGTGGTCGGCATCGACTACCCGGACCTGGTCAAGGACTGCGGCGTGGGCGATGAGCTGCTGCTCGACGACGGTCGCGTGGTAATGCGCGTCGATACCGCCACGGCCACCGAACTGCACTGCACCGTGACCATCGGCGGCCCGCTGTCCGATCACAAAGGCATCAACCGTCGCGGTGGCGGCCTGACCGCTCCGGCCCTGACCGAAAAAGACAAGGCCGACATCAAGCTCGCCGCGGAAATGGAAGTCGACTACCTCGCGGTCTCCTTCCCCCGTGACGCCGCCGATATGGAATACGCCCGTCAACTGCGCGACGAAGCCGGCGGCACTGCCTGGCTGGTGGCGAAGATCGAACGCGCCGAAGCCGTGGCCGACGACGAAACCCTCGACGGCCTGATCAAGGCCTCCGACGCGGTGATGGTTGCCCGTGGTGACCTGGGCGTGGAAATCGGCGACGCCGAGCTGGTGGGCATCCAGAAGAAGATCATTCTGCACGCACGCCGCCACAACAAGGCAGTGATCGTCGCGACCCAGATGATGGAGTCGATGATCCAGAACCCGATGCCGACCCGCGCCGAAGTGTCCGACGTAGCCAACGCCGTGCTCGACTACACCGACGCCGTGATGCTCTCGGCTGAAAGTGCTGCTGGCCTGTACCCGCTGGAAGCCGTTCAGGCCATGGCGCGTATCTGCGTCGGCGCCGAAAAGCACCCGACCAGCAAGACCTCCAGCCACCGCATCGGCAAAGAGTTCGAGCGCTGCGACGAGAGCATTGCCCTGGCGACCATGTACACCGCCAACCACTTCCCGGGCGTGAAGGCTATCATCGCCCTGACCGAAAGTGGCTACACCCCGCTGATCATGTCGCGCATCCGCTCCTCGGTGCCGATCTACGCGTTCACCCCACACCGCGAAGCCCAGGCTCGCGCGGCAATGTTCCGTGGCGTGTACACCATCCCGTTCGACCCGGCTTCGCTGGCGCCGAACGAAGTCAGCCAGAAGGCTATCGACGAGCTGGTCAAGCGCGGCGTAGTACAGAAAGGCGACTGGGTCATCCTGACCAAAGGCGACAGCTACCACACCACCGGCGGCACCAACGGCATGAAGATCCTGCACGTTGGCGACCCGATGGTCTGAGTGACCGGTTGCTCGAAAAACAAAAGCCCCGCCATGTGAATGGCGGGGCTTTTTGCTTTCTGATCCGATCGTTGTGTTGTCCAGGCCGGCCTCATCGCGAGCAAGCTCGCTCCCACAGGGTTTTGTGTTGGTCACATGATTTGTGAACAACCCCGGTCAATGTGGGAGCGGGCTTGCCCGCGAAGAGGCCGGTACAGTCAGCGAAAAATCAATGCCGCTTGATGAACCCCGTCAACGCCGCCAACGCTTCCGGCGACCGCAGCCGCTGGGTAAACAGCGCCCCCTCCTCCTCAATCACCTTGCGCAACAGCTCCCGGTCCGGCGCCTTCATCAATTGCTTGCTGATGCGCACCGCTTCCGGCGGCAGCGACTCGAAGCGCAGGGCCATCTCCCGAGCCTTGGCCAGGGTCTCTTCGCCACTGCCCAGCGCCTCGCAGGCAATGCCCCACGCAGCCGCCTGTTCACCACTGAAACTTTCACCCAGCAGCAATAACTCCGCCGCCTTGGCCTGCCCAAGCAGACGCGGCAGGATCAGGCTGGAGCCGAACTCCGGGCATAGGCCAAGGTTGACGAACGGCATGCGCAGGCGGGCGTCGCGACTCACGTAGACCAGATCACAATGCAGCAACATCGTCGTGCCAATGCCCACCGCCGCTCCGGCCACGGCGGCGATCACCGGTTTGCGGCATTCGAGCAGATTGTGCATGAACCGGAATACCGGGCTGTCGAGTCCATTCGGCGGTTGCTGGATGAAATCGGCGATATCGTTGCCGGCGGTGAAGCATTCGGCAGAGCCGGTGATCAGCACGGCGTTGATCCCGGGGTCGCTGTCAGCCTGTTGCAACGCCTCGGCCAAGTGACTGTACATGGCGCGGGTCAGGGCGTTTTTCTTGTCCGGGCGATTCAGGCGCAGGGTCAACAGGCCGCGTTCGCGTTCAACTTGGATGGCATCGGTCATGGCAGGTCTCGCGTCTGAAAAGTCAGCGCTCAACCACGGGGCAGGAACACATCGGCCAGCAGTTGATTGCGCGGCAATCCCGCCAGGTACAGGCGCCGGGCAAAGGCGTCGACACTGTCGGGGGCTCCGCAGAGTAAGGCCAGGGTTTGCCGGGAAACAAGGCGCAGTTGCGCCAAAGCCGCAGGCAACTCGGCCGGGGTCCACAGTTCGACACTCAGGTTCGGACGGCTGGCGGCCATGGCTTGCAGGGGTTTGGCCAGGTAGTGTTCATCGGCATCATGGGCCAGGTGGATGACGCGGATAGTGCCCTGGTGATTCTGACGCAGCGCTTCGCGCAAGACACCAAACAATGGCCCCAACCCGGTGCCGGCCGCCATCAACCACAACGGCCTGGTGTGCCAGTCAGGGTCGTAATGCAAGGCACCGCCGCGCAGTTCACCGAGACGGATCGGATCGCCGATGCGCAATTGCCTGGCGGCATCGCTGAATTCCCCGGGTTTGCGGCAATCGAGATGAAACTCCAGAAAACGATCTTCCTGCGGCAGGCTGGCCAGAGAATACGGCCGCGCCACACTGCCCGCCCACAACACCAGGTGTTGACCGGCGCTGTAGCGCAATGGTCGCTGGGGGATTACCCGCAAGCGCAGCACCGTGGTACTCAGCCAATCGATCGCCGCGACTTCGGCCGGATGACCATCGGTTTGCGGATCGAAGGCGTGCACCTGCAAGTCCTCGACCACCTGGCACTGGCACGCCAGTCGCCAGCCCTGTTCACGCTGCCGGGCACTCAGGGCATCGGGGCGGCTGTCGCTCGGCAGCCCCCGCACACACTGCACCAGGCACGCATGGCAACTGCCGGCGCGGCAACTGTAAGGCACTGGCACGTCGTTCTGGTTCAGCGCGTCGAGCAGATTGCTGCCCGCCGCCACCGACCATTGGCGCTCGCCAACCCGCAGCTCAGGCATCGACGTTCTCCCACGCTGCCGCGCACCGGTTGCGGCCATCACGCTTGGCACGATAAAGCGCCTGATCGGCCCGTTGCAGAGCGTCATCGAGGTCGTCGCCCAATTCCAGCAGGGTCATGCCGGCGGACAGGCTGAGGCTGCGTACATTCAGACCAATCAGCTCGACATCGGTGAACGCGATGCGCAGCCGTTCGCAGCACGAAGTCAGACTGTCGGCATCGCAATCGGGCAGCAGCACCACGAACTCTTCACCACCGTAGCGGGCCAGAACATCGCCGTCGCGCAGGCACGCGCTGGCAACCCCGGCAAAGGCTTGCAGCACCTGATCGCCGGCGGCATGGCCGTGCAGATCGTTGATGCGTTTGAAATGGTCGAGGTCGATCAGCGCCAGGCCATGCATGACACCCGGGTCCATGGCGTTCAATTCGCGGGAAGCCAGGCGCAGGAAATGCCGGCGATTGAACAGACCCGTGAGTTCATCAGTGGCCACCAGGTCTTCGAGCTGGCGCATCATCCCGCGCAACGTGTCCTGGTGCGCCTGCAAGGCAAAACGCCGCTGGCGCATTCGCTGTCGCGAAGCCTGGACATAGCGGGCATACAGCACCAGCCACACCAGCACGATGAACAGCACACAGACCTGCAACAACGCCATGGCCGGGTCGGGCAGCTGTAAGTGGTAACCCTCCCACAGCGTGATTGCACTGAAACTGAAAAACACCAGCAGCGCGCATCGTACTAAAGACCGGCGTGACAGATGGAACAGGCCGAACAGCAGGATCAGCACGTAAAACACCAGGAACGCACCCCGGGCTTCGTCCAGATGGGCAATCAGCCAGGTTTGCCAGCCCAGCCCCAGCAACACTTGCACCTCGGTCAGGCTGGGGTCGGCGAAGCGCAGATTGCAGCCGCTGTAGAACACCGCGAACAGGATGGCCTGGTTGATCACCACCAGTGCGCTGCCGATGGCGACACTGGAAAGCGGTGCATCGTAGTGACCGGTAAAGAATGCCAGCCACAGCAACAGCAATGCCAAGGCATAGGTGCCGGCCGCGAGGGCGAAACGTTTGAGCAACAGGCGCTGGATGGCGTTATGGGTCAATCGTTGACTCACCAGATGAAAGGAGACTGACAGAGCGTCCTACTCTACAGACCGCATGTCACTTTAGTTGCGTGACCGATAAATGACCATTCAATTTTCGGGATGGGCAAGGTCGTCTCGCTTGCAGGAGCTTATGCGACCAACGATTGACTGCCGGCGCGTGTGCCGGCCTTTGATGCGCGGTATACTGCCGCGCCTTTTTAGCGTCGCGCCAGCTTGCCCGGCGTGCCTTGAAAGGTGCTTGCAACCGACCGATGCACCCAAGCTGCAAGCACCTTATTGAATGTTCCCGTCTTTTAGAGGAGCGCGACTCATGACCGTGATCAAGCAAGACGACCTGATTCAGAGCGTTGCCGACGCCCTGCAGTTCATTTCCTACTACCACCCCGTGGATTTCATCCAGGCGATGCACGAGGCTTACCTGCGCGAAGAATCGCCAGCGGCCCGCGACTCGATGGCACAGATCCTGATCAACTCGCGCATGTGCGCCACCGGCCATCGTCCGATCTGCCAGGACACCGGCATCGTGACCGTATTTGTCCGCGTGGGCATGGACGTGCGTTGGGATGGCGCCACCATGAGCCTGGACGACATGATCAACGAGGGCGTACGTCGCGCCTACAACCTGCCGGAAAACGTCCTGCGCGCTTCGATCCTCGCCGACCCGGCAGGCGCTCGCAAGAACACCAAGGACAATACCCCGGCAGTCATCCACTACTCCATCGTTCCGGGTAACACCGTGGAAGTGGACGTGGCGGCCAAGGGCGGCGGTTCCGAGAACAAGTCGAAGATGGCCATGCTCAACCCGTCCGACTCGATCGTCGACTGGGTGCTGAAAACCGTCCCGGAAATGGGCGCCGGCTGGTGCCCACCGGGCATGCTCGGCATCGGCATCGGCGGCACCGCCGAGAAAGCCGCAGTGATGGCCAAGGAAGTGTTGATGGAATCCATCGACATTCACGAGCTCAAAGCCCGTGGCCCGCAGAACCGCATTGAAGAAATGCGCCTGGAGCTGTTCGAGAAGGTCAACCAACTGGGCATCGGCGCCCAGGGCCTCGGTGGCCTGACCACCGTGCTTGACGTGAAGATCATGGACTACCCGACCCACGCCGCTTCGCTGCCGGTGTGCATGATCCCGAACTGCGCCGCCACCCGTCACACGCACTTCGTGCTCGACGGTTCCGGCCCGGTTGCCCAGGAAGCGCCACCTTTGGACGCCTACCCGGAAATCGTCTGGGAAGCCGGTCCGTCGGCCCGTCGCGTCAACCTCGACACCCTGACCCCGGAAGACGTGCAGAGCTGGAAGCCGGGCGAAACCGTCCTGCTCAACGGCAAGATGCTCACCGGTCGCGACGCGGCGCACAAGCGCATGGTCGAGATGCTGAACAAGGGCGAAACCCTGCCGGTCGATCTGAAAGGTCGCTTCATCTATTACGTCGGCCCGGTTGATCCGGTGCGCGAAGAAGTGGTTGGCCCGGCGGGCCCGACTACCGCCACGCGGATGGACAAGTTCACCCGTCAGATCCTTGAGCAGACAGGCCTGCTGGGCATGATCGGCAAATCCGAGCGCGGCCCTACCGCGATCGAAGCGATCAAGGACCACAAAGCCGTTTATCTGATGGCTGTAGGTGGCGCGGCTTACCTGGTGGCGCAAGCGATCAAGAAATCCCGCGTGGTCGCTTTCGCCGAACTGGGCATGGAAGCGATCTACGAGTTCGACGTCAAAGACATGCCTGTGACCGTTGCGGTCGACAGCAAGGGCGAGTCGGTACACATCACCGGTCCTGCCATCTGGCAGAAAAAGATCAGTGAAAGCCTGGCGGTGGAAGTGCAGTAAGCGCTGAACCGTTGATTAAAAAGAGCCGCGCTGTCAGTACGACAGCGCGGCTTTTTTATACGTACAAATCCAACTTTCAACGACAGAGGTTCCAGACTCTATCCGTTCACGGAGACCAGGAGGTCGCAGGTCTGGACGGTCAAACCGTAAACGCTTTATCGACTGCCCATTCGGAATCTCCCCCAGTGACCGTGCCGATCTGCCTTGCAGTAATGAGGTGATTTCCTGAGCTCCACGCCGTCGGGGCAGAAACCCGCCAACTTCCATCGGATTGAACCGTCGTAGATAATAAGACGCCGCCGCTCCCGCCCGTATTCCAGATCTCAAGCCTGGCGCCTTGGAGCCCCCCCGTACCACTAATAGTGGGTTTTCCGTGAGCAGAAACAGTTACATCGGTAATCAATGGCGTGAACAGGACAGCAAAAAGAACCGGGCTCGCCCATTCGGACACCACATCATTCAGTTTCTGTATGGCGGTTAGCCTGAACGGATCGCCCATCCACAATGGCTCCGCAAGCACGGTCTTCCAGGAACCATCGGACTGTACTGTCGCGGTTCCGAATAGAACGGTACCGACACCCTCTTCACAAAGTAAGATCGTTGCACCCGCCACACCGTTGGTTCCTTGTATTTCTGGTTGTGGCACCCGCACGGTTCCGGGATGGGCAATTACCGGCGTAGGGGGTATGACCTGGCCAATTTTAAAGTTACGACTCTTAGCCCAATGGCTGTATAGAAGGACTTTATACTGGATCTTGAAATATATCTGCTCTTCTACCGGCAACTCATCGGGCACCACAAACGCTATAAAACCAACTCCTACGCCACCACTGTATCTTTTAATTTTTTGATTATTGCTCGCTCTAAAGAAGTCCAGATTCCATTTGGTGTGCGTGGGTGATGGTACGATTGCATGAACGTTAAATCGACGACTAACAGTTCCCGCTGTGGGAGCCGTGATTATGGGACTGGGCAGTACCTCCCACTTTGGTTCAATTTTTCTCCGCGTCCGGGATTCCGTATCTTTTTTCATGATCTCAACTCTCCTGCGCCCGGCACGCTCGCTGGCGCTTGTGTCACTATATTCATCTTGATCCGCACGAGGTGACTACCTGTAAAAAGTGACAGTTCCGACGAATGGACATTCATAAGAATTTTTGAGAACGCCTGGATTTCGTTGAGAAAACTCGAAAATGAAATAGTACAAATGCGCAAAACAAACATGAGTTCCTGATAGCTCAGGGTATCGACTTGAATGTATGAGATGAGCACTGGTGCAAGATGATCCGCATGCTATCTTGCGCCTGTCTTTTTTCCGATCTCTGTTCGATGCTCCCGACCTCCCGAACCCTGCGCCTGGCGCTCTACACCTTATTGATCATCGCCGGCGCCGCCCTCGCGGCCACCTTGGCCATGCGCCACACCGTGCGCCAATCAATGGTGGAAGACGCGGCGCGCGCCAACCAGCAACTGGCGCTGTATGCCACGTCCCTGCATACCCTGATCGAACGTTACCGCGCCCTGCCTTCGGTGCTGGCGCTGGACCCGCAATTGCGCGACGCCCTCAAAGGCCCGGTGAGCCCCGAGCAACAGGATGCGCTGAACCGCAAACTGGAAAAGATCAACGGCGCCGCCGAATCCTCGACCCTGGAACTGCTCGATCGCACCGGTCTGGCCGTAGCCGCGAGCAATTGGCGTTTGCCCAGCAGTTATGTCGGCCACAACTACGGTTTCCGTCCCTATTTCAACCAGACCCGTACCCAGGGCACCGGTCGCTTTTATGCCGTGGGGGTGACCAGCGGCATTCCCGGCTACTTCCTCTCCAGCGCGGTCAGCGATGACGACGGTCAGTTCCTCGGTGCCATGGTGGTGAAACTGGAGTTCCCCGAACTGGAACGCGAGTGGCGTCAGGGCAGCGACACCTTGCTGGTCAGCGACGCACGTGGAATCATCTTCATCGCCAACCAGCCGGGCTGGCGCTATCGCCTGCTCAAGCCGCTGAGCGACAGCGACCACGCCGAACTCAAGACCACCCGCCAGTACGACAAGCAGCCGCTGACGCCGCTTGAGTTTCAATCGTTGCGGCGCTTCGATGACAACAGCGACCTGGCTCGGGTCGATGGCCCGGACGGCAAGGCCGATTACCTGTGGGAATCCCTGCCGCTAAGCACCGAAGGCTGGACGCTGCACCTGCTGCGGCGTCCGCAAGTTGCCTTCGAAGACAGCCGCAACGCCGCCCTCGCCGCGGCCGGGCTATGGCTGACCCTGGTGTTCCTGCTGCTGTTTCTCAATCAACGCTGGCGCCTGGCCAAACTGCGTCAACGCAGTCGCGAAGAACTCGAGCAGCTTGTAGAAGAGCGTACCCGCGACCTGCGCACCGCTCAGGAAGGCCTGGTGCAATCGGCCAAACTCGCCGCGCTGGGGCAAATGTCCGCCGCCCTGGCCCATGAGATCAACCAACCGCTCACCGCCCAGCGCATGCAACTGGCGACCTTGCGCCTGTTGCTCGACCACGGTCGAGTCGATGACGCCTACAAGGCGCTCAAGCCAGTGGATGAAATGCTCACCCGCATGGCGGCCCTCACCGGCCATCTGAAAACCTTCGCCCGCAAAAGCCCCGGCGGTTTGCGCGAACGCCTGGACCTGGCGGCGGTGGTGGATCAGTCGCTGCAACTGCTCGACACCCGGTTGCGCGACGAACAGGTCAGCACCGTGCTGCACCTGACCCGCCCGGCCTGGGTGCGTGGCGATGCGATTCGCCTGGAACAGGTGCTGATCAACCTGCTGCGCAATGCCCTCGATGCGATGCAGGATAAACCCTGCAAACGCCTGGAAATCCGCCTCGAAGCCGACGAACAATTGTGGCGCCTGAGCGTGATCGACAACGGTGGCGGTATCGCCGAAGAGAACCTGCCCAAGGTCTTCGATCCGTTCTTCACCACCAAGCCGGTGGGCGATGGCCTGGGGATCGGGCTGGCCGTGTCCTTTGCCATCGTTCATGAATCCGGCGGGCGCCTGACTGCCGACAATCATGACAAAGGCGCCGTGTTTACCATGACTTTGCCCATCGACCTGGAGGTGCATGAACCATGCTGAACTCAGTGATCGTGGTCGACGACGAAAGCAGCATTCGCAGTGCCGTCGAGCAATGGTTGAGCCTGTCGGGTTTCGAGGTGCAGTTGTTCAGCCGCGCCGACGAGTGCCTGGCGCAGTTGCCCAGGCATTTTGCCGGGGTGATTCTCAGCGACGTGCGCATGCCCGGCATGACCGGCCTGGAACTGTTGGCCGAGGTGCAACGCCGGGATGCCGATTTGCCGGTGATCCTGCTGACCGGCCACGGCGATGTACCGATGGCCGTCGAGGCCATGCGCGACGGTGCCTACGATTTCCTCGAAAAACCTTTCAGCCCGCAAACCCTGCTCGGCAGCCTGCGCCGCGCCCTCGACAAGCGCCGGCTGGTGCTGGAGAACCGCGCGCTGCACGAGCAGGCGGACAATCGTGCCAAACTGGATGCCACGCTGCTTGGCGTGTCCCGGGGCTTGCAGACCCTGCGACGGCAAGTTCTGGACCTGGCAGCATTGCCGGTCAACGTGCTGATTCGCGGCGAAACCGGTAGCGGCAAGGAACTGGTCGCGCGTTGCCTGCACGACTTCGGGCCGCGGGCCGACAAGCCCTTTGTCGCGCTCAACTGCGCGGCCATTCCCGAGCAATTGTTCGAGGCCGAGCTGTTCGGTCACGAGAGCGGCGCGTTTACCGGTGCGTCCGGCAAGCGCATCGGCAAGCTCGAGTACGCCGACGGCGGCACGCTGTTTCTCGATGAAATCGAAAGCATGCCCCTGGCCCAGCAGGTGAAACTGCTGCGGGTGTTACAGGAGCAGAAGCTTGAACGGCTGGGCTCGAACCAGAGCATCCGCGTGGATTTGCGCATCATTGCCGCGACCAAGCCGGACCTGCTCGACGAAGCGCGGGCCGGACGTTTCCGCGAAGACCTGGCCTATCGTTTGAACGTCGCGGAACTACGTCTGCCGCCCTTGCGCGAACGCCGTGAAGACATACCCCTGCTGTTTGAATCCTTTGCACAAAACGCCGCCGAACGCCTGGGACGCAAGTTTCCACCGTTGAGCGGTGCCCAGTTGAGTCACTTGCTGAGCCACGACTGGCCGGGCAACGTGCGCGAACTGGCGAACGTCGCCGAGCGTCAGGTATTGGGGCTCGGTGAGCCGGAGCCCTTGGGCATCGAGCCCGGCCAGTCACTGGCGGCGCAACAGGAAGCGTTCGAAGCGCAATGCCTGCGTGCGGCATTGACCCGGCACAAGGGCGATGTGAAAGCGGTGCTCGAAGAACTGCAACTGCCGCGCCGGACCTTCAATGAAAAGATGCAGCGGCATGGTCTGACCCGGGAGATGTTTTTAAGCGAGTAGCCCTCAAAATCAAAAGATCGCAGCCTTCGGCAGCTCCTACCGATGAACGCGATGTCCCTGTAGGAGCTGCCGAAGGCTGCGATCTTTTCAGCGGATTTCCGCTCACGCAAACATCCTCATAGGCGGATTTCCGCTCAGCCAAACATCCTGCCCCCTCTAAACCGGCCCTCTCCCCGTTGGCACAGCTCCTGCTATAGCCCTGGCAGGCTGCGTTTATTCGCGCTCCACAAAAACAATTAAATGAAGGATCCTTCAATGGATAACTCCAACGCCCTGCCCCTTGGGTCGGCTGCCACGCCGGCTAAAGAAAGAACCACCGCCAGTCGCATCAAATCGATTTTCAGCGGTTCTGTCGGCAACATGGTCGAGTGGTACGACTGGTACGTCTACGCCGCCTTCTCCCTGTACTTCGCCAAGACCTTCTTCCCCAAAGGCGACACCACCGCACAACTGCTCAACACCGCCGCGATCTTCGCCGTGGGCTTCCTGATGCGTCCGATCGGTGGCTGGCTGATGGGTCTGTATGCCGACAAGGTCGGGCGCAAAAAGGCCCTGATGGCCTCGGTGTACCTGATGTGCTTCGGCTCGCTGCTGATCGCCCTGAGCCCGAGTTATGAAGTCATCGGCATCGGCGCACCGATCCTGCTGGTGTTCGCGCGCTTGCTGCAAGGCCTGTCGGTGGGTGGCGAATACGGCACCTCCGCCACTTACCTCAGCGAGATGGCAACCAAGGAGCGTCGCGGTTTCTACTCCAGCTTCCAGTACGTGACCCTGATCTCCGGCCAGCTCATCGCTTTGGCGGTGCTGATTGTCCTGCAGAACTTCCTGACCACCGAGGAGCTCTACGCCTGGGGCTGGCGCATCCCGTTCGCCATCGGCGCGCTGTGTGCCGTGGTTGCGCTGTACCTGCGTCGCGGCATGGAAGAGACCGAGTCCTTCACCAAGAAAGAAAAAGCCAAGGAAAGCGCGATGCGCACCTTGATGCGCCACCCGAAGGAACTGATGACCGTGGTTGGCCTGACCATGGGCGGTACGCTGGCGTTCTACACCTACACCACCTACATGCAGAAATACCTGGTGAATACCGTCGGCATGAGCATTTCCGACTCCACCACCATTTCCGCCGCCACGCTGTTCCTGTTCATGTGCCTGCAACCGATCATCGGCGGGCTGTCGGATAAAATCGGTCGCCGGCCGATCCTGATTGCCTTCGGCATTCTGGGCACGCTGTTCACCGTACCGATCCTGACCACCCTGCACACCATTACGACCTGGTGGGGCGCGTTCTTCCTGATCATGGCGGCGCTGATCATCGTCAGCGGCTACACCTCGATCAACGCGGTGGTGAAAGCCGAACTGTTCCCAACCGAAATCCGCGCCCTGGGCGTCGGCCTGCCGTACGCACTGACCGTCTCGATTTTCGGCGGCACCGCTGAATACATCGCGCTGTGGTTCAAGAGCATCGGCATGGAGACGGGTTACTACTGGTACGTTACCGCGTGCATTGCCGTGTCGTTGTTGGTGTACGTCACCATGAAAGACACCCGCAAGCATTCGCGGATCGTCACTGACTGACAGATAGATCGAAGCTGGCAGTACTGGCCTCTTCGCGAGCAAGCCCGCTCCCACATTCGACCGCGTTCCTTCTGGAACAACCCGGTTAAATGTGGGAGCGGGCTTGCTCGCGAATGGAGCCGACTCGACATCAAGTCAGTTCGGCCGGAGCCCGGATTGGCGTTGCGGCAGTGAAAATGGGTAAGGGCTTCATGAAAAACCTGTCACCCAGGTAAAAGAGCCGATTAATCACGCGTTAATGCTCGCCGCCCAACCTTTAACGGCCTGATCGATTCATTGCGATGTGCTCACTCAGTCCTTGAAAGCGAAAAAGCCTGACGACCTTAACATCCAATTAATCGATCAGTAGCAGGATTTAATTGCGAAATTTAATCGATTTATCTGGCGTCTTGGCTTTTTTCCACTAAACGCCAACGAGACGGGAGTCACCACCATGAAAACCAAACTGATCCTTGCCCTGGCCCTTTCCGTACTGGCCGCCAACACGTTCGCCGCCGATGGCTACGACAAAACCGGCTCGGCCTCTTTCGGCTCCGATGCCAGCGCTGCCATCGAACGCAGCCACTCGGGCACCTATGCCTCGGACGGCTTCGATAAAACCGGCACCGCGGACGCTGTCGCTGCCGACGGTTTCGACAAAACCGGTAGCGCTGAAGCTATCGGCTGATCGTGGAGGGAAGCTCACGGCCCGGCTTCGGCCGGGCTTGGTCGTTTTTGGGGGCCACAAAGTCTGGTAATCACATAAAACCTGTGGGAGCGAGCTTGCTCGCGATGACTGACATTCAGTCGACATCCATGCTGAATGTCAGTCCGCAATCGCGAGCAAGCTCGCTCCCACAGGGTTGCGCATGACTGGAAATCAGCGTCTGGCCCTAGCACTATGGTCGATCTTCAAATGCTGCCTTCTGGAAATCCCATGCCCGACGACATCCACTTCTACGAACCCGCCAACGGCCACGGCCTGCCCCACGATCCGTTCAACGCCATCGTCGGCCCGCGCCCCATCGGCTGGATCTCTTCACAGGACGCCGAGGGCCGCTTGAACCTGGCGCCCTACAGCTTCTTCAACGCCTTCAACTACATCCCGCCGATCATTGGTTTTTCCAGCGTCGGGCGCAAAGACAGCCTGAACAACATCGAACAGACCGGCGAGTTCGCCTGGAACCTGGCCACCCGGCCGCTGGCCGAGCAGATGAACCAGAGCTGCGCCATGGTCGGGCCTGAGGTCAACGAATTCGAACTGGCCGGGCTGACGACCGCTGCCTCGAAGGTCATTCAGGTGCCGCGGGTGGCAGAGAGCCCGGTGTCCTTCGAGTGCAAGGTCACGCAGATCATCCAGTTGCAACGGGCGGACGGCAACGTGGTGCCGAGCTGGCTGATCCTCGGCGAAGTGGTCGCCGTGCATATCGCCAAATGGCTGTTGAAGGATGGGGTATACGACACCGCCGCGGCAGAACCGATTCTGCGCGGCGGCGGGCCGGCGGATTATTTCCAGCTGGGGCCTGAGGCGTTGTTCAAGATGTACCGCCCGGGGGCGGTGAAGTGATCACCAGAGCAGGTCGGCGTCTTCTTTGACGTCCTTGAGGTGGGTCAGCTCTTTGGCCGCTGCCAGGTCGGCGTCATGGGCGGTCTTGAAGATCTGCCCTTCCAGCACTTTGTGAAAACGCGGGGCGCCGGCACCACCCAGCGCTTTGACGGCGATAGCGGCGTGGTAACCACCCTCGCCCGGTACTACAGCGGAAACAGCTTCGAAGTGATCAAAGGCTTTACGTGCCATGTCGCGCATCCTGGCTGATTGAGAATGCCGTCATTAAACCCTCAACCGGCCAGTTTGTGTACCGCCACTTCGGACTGTCCCAGAGCCTGCGCCGCCGAGACATCCTTGAAGGTGTGGAAGTCCAGGCTGTTGACCACCAGCTCCTGCACCAACTCGGCAAAAATCTCCATCGCCGGCGTGTTGAAGTACGCGGTCATAGCCTGTTGATTGCTCCAGAAACCGGACACCAGCCACAACTGCGGATCGCATTGCGAATGCTGCAAGGAAAAGCTCAGGCAGCCTGGCGCTGCACGGGACGGTTCGATCAGGGCGCTGAGGCGCACACCGAGTTCCGCCGAACGCCCGGCGCGCGCTCGAACGAAGGCCATATGACTGACGGGGATTTGCGTGGACATGTTCAACCCTCCCGGGGAGTCGCGTGGCAGCCAGGGGACGGGCTGCGACAGGATCAAAGGTTAAGGGTCGCGACGCCTTTCTCGTTAGTCGATTCCTGCCGGTGCGTTGCACAATCCTGCGAAACTGCATGACAAGCCTGTAACAAGCTGTAAAACACTGTCACGATTTTGCCATACGAGCTTTGTGTAGGAGCTGCCGAAGGCTGCGATCTTTTGACTTTCACTTTCAAAATCAAAAGATCGCAGCCTTCGGCAGCTCCTACGGGGTTATCGGCGTTAGTTCAAGCGCGCCTGTGCGTTGGCCGTGCTTGGGTACGAAACCAACCCCAGGCAGAATCAGGCAAGCATCCGGCAGGATGTGTCTACCGCTGCCGCTTGCACAAACTTATGCTCTGCACCACTCCCTCCATGCCTTGCCGAGGATGCCTCGCATGTCGTCGCTCGATCACTTTCAAGCCCCGCTGGACACCGACATGGAAAAGCAGCGCGCGGAACTGGCGGCCATCATCCGCCGCAACACCGCCGAAGATGGCAGTTATGCCACGGCCATTGGCTCGCTGTTCATGTCCCGCCACAGCCAGTCCCACGAGTTCGCCCCGGTTCTGGCGCAACCGGCGCTGTGCATCATGGCCCAGGGGCGCAAGGAAGTTCAGTTGGCCAACGAGTACTTCAACTATGACCCATTGAACTACCTGGTGGTCTCGGTCTCGATGCCGCTCAGTGGACGGGTGGTGGATGTCTCGCCTGAGGAACCGATCCTGGCCCTGCGCCTGGACATCGACCCGACGGAAATCACCGCACTGATCGCCGACGCCGGCCCCCTCGGCGTGCCCACCCGGCCGGCCGGGCGCGGGCTGTATGTCGAAAAACTCGACACCGCGATGCTTGATGCGGTGCTGCGTCTGGCACGGTTGCTGGACACGCCGAAAGACATCGCCATGCTGGCGCCGCTGATTCGCCGGGAGATCCTCTATCGACTGTTACGCAGCAAACAGGGACATAGGCTGTACGAAATCGCCATCGCCAACAGTCAGAGCCATCGCATCAGCCAGGCGATCAAATGGCTCAACGGCAATTTCGAACAGCCGTTGCGCATTGATGATCTGGCCAAGGAAGTGAACCTGAGCGTGTCGACGCTGCATCATCGTTTCAAGGCGATGACGGCGATGAGCCCGTTGCAGTATCAGAAGCAGCTGCGCCTGCAGGAAGCACGGCGGCTGATGCTGGCCGAAGGGCTGGAGGCTTCGGCGGCAGGGTATCGGGTCGGGTATGAAAGCCCTTCGCAGTTCAGCCGGGAGTACAGCCGATTGTTCGGGGCTCCGCCGTTAAGGGATCTGGCGCGGTTGCGGTTATCGGTTTGAGCTTGTTTCTTTGCAAGCAGTGCCGGCCTCATCGCGAGCAAGCTCGCTCCCACATTGGATCTCCTGCGAACACAATACTTGTGAACACTTCAGATCTACTGTGGGAGCGAGCTTGCTCGCGATGAGGCCAGCACAAACAGCATCAAATCCGGATCAAGCCCCAAGTACCCGGCAAGCCTCCACCGGCAAGGTCACCGACACCGGATGCCCAACGCTCAAGCCAAAGCCCTGGCACGGCGTGCTCAGCGCGGTAAAGGACACCCCTGAACACTCCACCGTGGTCTCGATAGTCGCGCCGATATCGCGCACGAAGGTCACTTTGCCCAGCAGGCGGTTGCCCGCCGTCGCTTGTGGCGCTGACAGTTGCAAGTCTTCCGGGCGAATCAGCATCTTCACCTTTTCACCGACCACGATGCTGCTGCAGATCGGTACTTGCAGCGCATCGCCGCCCGGCAGGCTGACCTTGCCGTTACCCAGCGCCGTGGCCGGGAAAATGTTGCCCGAGCCGATGAAGTCCGCGACGAACTCGTTGGCCGGGTGCCGGTAGATCTCGATCGGCGTACCCACCTGCTGCACCTTGTGTTCACCCAATACGACCACGATATCGGCCATGGTCATGGCTTCACGCTGGTCGTGGGTCACCATGATGGTGGTGATGTTCAGGCGTTGTTGCAGTTGACGGATTTCCACCTGCATCGACTCGCGCAGCTTGGCGTCCAGCGCTGACAGCGGTTCGTCGAGCAGGAGAATTTTCGGGTGTGAGGCAATCGCCCGGGCAATCGCCACGCGCTGGCGTTGGCCGCCGGACAGCTTGGCCACCGGGCGATTGATCATCTGCTGCAGCTGGATCAGTTCCAGCAATTCCACCACCCGCGCCTGTTGGTCAGCCTTGCTGACTCCACGCAATTTCAGCGGATAGGCGATGTTCTCCCCGACTGTCATGTGCGGGAACAGCGCCAGGGACTGGAACACCATGCCGAAGTTGCGCAGGTGCGCCGGGGTGTTGCCGATGTCTTCGCCATCCAGGCGGATCTCGCCGCCGGTCAGGGTTTCAAGGCCGGCGATCATGCGCAGCAAGGTGGTTTTGCCACAACCCGAAGGGCCGAGGAAACACACCAGTTTGCCCTCGGGCAAATGCAGGTTCACATCCGTTACCGCGCAGGCCGAGCCGTAATGTTTCTCGACGTTTTCCAGAATCAGACCAGACATGTGAATCACCTCAAGAAATCAGAACGAAACGCCACCTTCACCAACCAGCTTCTCCAGCGCCCAGATCAGGACGAAGTCGATCAGCACGATCAGCACGGCAAACGAAAATACGGTTGGGTCGAGCGAAGACACGGTGCGGCTGTACATCCAGATCGGCACGGTCATGACGTCGATGGTGTAGAGGAAGTAGGTCACGGTGAATTCGTTGAACGAGACGATGAACGCCAGCAGCATGCCCGCCAGGATCCCCGACTTCATCAACGGCACCACCACATCGACAATCGCCCGCAGCGGTGAAGCGCCGAGCATTTGCGCGGCCTCTTCGACTTCGCTGCCGATGGAAAGCATCGCCGCCGTGCAGTTCTTCACCACGAACGGCAACGCGAGGATCACGTGGGCAATCACCAGGCGCGAGGTGGTCATGTGGAACGGCAGGCTGTCGAACACCAGCAGCAACGCCAGGCCCAACACCACCATCGGGAACACCAGCGGCAACGACATCAGTTGCAGCGCCACGGCCTTGCCACGGAACTCGCAACGGGTCAGCGCGTAGGCCGCCGGCACCGCGATGATCGTGGCGAAAATCATGGTCAGGCACGACACCAGCAGGCTGGTGGACATGGCCTGGCCGAGGCTCAGGACGTCACTGGCGTCCGGCGACACGAAGGTGTGCCAGGCGGCCTTGTACCATTGCAGGCTGTAGCTGCTCGGCGGGAAATCGAGGTTCGACGCACCGCTGAACGACATCACGATCATGGTCAGAATCGGCAACACCGCCAACAGCAGGATGAAGCCCGAGAGGATGCCGGCAAACTTGCCGGTATCACCCGGCAACAACTGGCGCTTCTTGATCAGGGTACTCATTGCGAAGCCTCCAGCATGCGGCGACGGCGGCCAGTGATGTATTCGGACAGGGTCATGATCGCGAGGGTGGTGACGATCAGCACCACACCGGCAGCGGATGCGGCGGGCCAGTTCATCAGCGGGGCGATCTGGTCATGCACCATCACCGCCAGCATCGGCACGCGCCGGCCGCCGAGCAGCAAGGGCACCACGAAACTGCTGGCGTTGTAGGCGAACACCAGGGTCGCGCCGGTAATGATCCCCGGCAGGCTCATCGGCAACACCACTTGGCGGAACACTTGGAAGCGACTGGCGCCAAGGGTGGCGGCAGCTTCTTCGTAACTGCGGGCGACGCCGCGCATGGCGCTGGCAATCGGCAACACGGCCAGCGGGAAGGCGGTTTGCACCAGGCCCATCAACACGCCGTTCTGGTTGTACAACAGCATGATCGGGCGCTTGATCAGGCCCAGGCCCATCAGTGCCTGGTTGAGCATGCCGCCAGGGCCGAGGATCACCAGCCAGCCGTAGCTTTGCAGCAACAGGTTGACCAGCAAGGGCAGCAACACCGCCGCCAGGAAGATCCGCCGCACGAACGGTGAGGTCAGGCGCGACATGGTGTAGGCCACCGGGATCGCCAGGATCACTGCGATCACCGCGCTGATCAGCGCCAGGCGCAGGGTCAGCATCAGCGACTTGAGGTAATAGGGTTCCAGCAACTGGGCGTAACTGGCCAGGCTGAACCCGGACCATTCCGCGCCCTTGGTGCCCACGCTCATGCGCAGTACCAGCAGGCTCGCGGCGATCAGCACGCCGAGAAACAGCATCGACGGCGTGAGGAAAAGCCAGGCGCGCGTCGTTGGCGAAACACCCCGAGCGGCGCGCACGGGGGCGGCACTCACCGGATGAGTCAGAGGTTGGTGTTCCATAGCAAAGGGTCTCGTCAATGGAAGATCAGAAATATCAGCCTGTACGGCCCCCCTGTAGGAGCTGCCGCAGGCTGCGATCTTTTGATCTTTTTCAGAGCTACCGAAGAGCAGGATCTAAAGATCGCAGCCTTCGGCAGCTCCTACGGATCAGGAAGAAAAGATTTCCGTGTAACGACGAATCCATTGGTCATGCACAGTCGCCAGGAAGGCGTTGTCGTGCATGATCGCTTTCTCGGCAATCTGCTCCGGCGTGAGGATGTACGGGCTCTTGCGTGCTTCGGCGGAGATGATCGCCTTGGCGTTGACCGGGCCGTTGTAGATGTCTTCAGCCATCTTGCCCTGCACCAGCGGGTCCAGGGAGTGGTTGATGAAGGCGTAGGCCATATCGGTATCGCCCGGACGGTTCTTCGGCATCACCGACAGCATCAGGTCGGTGTAGAAACCTTCCTTCATGCCGAACGTGGCGCCCAGGCCGTAGTTCGGGTCGCGGATCTGTTTCGGGAAGAAGGCCGGTGCGTACAGGCCACCCATGTCCAGGGAACCGGTGCGGAACAGTTCGGCGATCTGGTTCGGGTTTTCGCCCAGGGTCACCACACGATCTTTCAGCTCGGCGAGTTTCTTGAAGCCAGGCTCGATGTTGTGTTCGTCACCACCGGCCAGTTTGGCGGCGATGATGATCAGGTCCATGGCCTCGGTCCAGTTCGGCGGCGGCAGGAAGATGTTTGGCGCCGCGTCGGCATCCCATAGGGAGGCGTAGCTGGTCGGGGCTTCTTTCTGGGTGCGGGTGCTGTAGACCAGGCTGTTGCACCACAGCAGGTAACCGATACCGTGGCCATTGGCGCCGGTGCGGTATTTCTCCGGTACATCGACAAGATTTGGAATGCGGTTGAGGTCGGGTTTTTCCAGCAGGTTGGCGGCGGCCAGACCTTCGGCGCCGACGCCTGCCAGGGTGATGATGTCGTACTGCGGACGATCACCGCCGGCCTTGAGCTTGGCGACCATTTCCGAGGTACTGCCGGTGCGGTCGGCGATGACCTTGCAGCCGTACTTGTCTTCAAACGTCGCGGCGATGTTGCGCAGTGCGGCCAGGCCGGTGTCGTCGGACCAGGTCAGCAAACGCAGGGTCTTGCCGGCAAAACGTGTGTCGCTGGCATTGGCCTTGATGAACGGCATGCTCATGGCTGCCGCTGCAACCGAGGCTACGCCTACGGTCTTGATAAATTGACGTCTGTTCAGATCATGCTCGCCCATTACGGACTCCCTTTGTTTTTGTAGGTATAAGGCAGGTCGAAACTGTTGCATCCGCGCGACCGGACCAGCGTTAGCCCTCGTATTTTCGGGGGCTTGGCTGAGCCAGCGAGTTCATCCTGAGGTCGTGTAAAACACCTGACTATCGATAAAAACTCATTGAAGCCATGACGCCAGCGCATGCCTCAACGCGAGGCATGCACTCACCTTTTTCGTGCCTTCAGACGGCCCGGATCACGTGTTTGATTTCCTGGAAAGCCTGCAAGCCCCACGGCCCCAATTCACGGCCGATGCTGCTCTGTTTGTAGCCACCCCAGGCGGTCTGCGGGAAGATCACCTGCGGCGCATTGATCCACACAAGCCCCGCCTGCAAAGCGTTGGCGACACGGTCAGCGGTCTGTGCATTGCGTGTCACCACACTGGCGACCAGGCCAAACTGGCTGTCGTTGGCCAGGGCAATCGCCTCGGCTTCAGAGGCGAAACGGCGTACGCAGATCACCGGACCAAAAATCTCTTCATTCCACAGCGCACTGCCCTGGGGCACGTCGGTAAACACCGTCGGCTGCAAAAAATATCCGCGCGGCAGGTCTGCCGGGCGATTGCCACCGCAAACCAGCTTGGCGCCGGCACTCAAACCGCGATCGATGTGACCGAGCACGCGCTGGTATTGCGCCTGATTGACCAGCGCGCCCATTTCCACGTCCGGGTCGAACGGGTCGGCCACGCGAATGGCTTCGGCACGGGTCTTCACTCGGCTCAGGAATTCATCGGCCAGTTCATCGGCGACCAGCACGCGGCTGGTGGCGGAGCACATCTGCCCGGCGTTGAAGAAACCACCGCCACAGGCCACTTCCACCGCCAGGTCGAGATCGGCATCGGCCAGTACCAGCAGCGAGGATTTTCCGCCCAGTTCCAGGCTCACGCCCTTGACGGTTTCCGCCGCCCGCTGCATGACCTGCACGCCGACCGCATTGCTGCCGGTGAAGGAAATTTTCGCGATGCGCGAGTCAGCCGACAGGGGCGCGCCAACCGCAAGACCAGTGCCGCACACCAGGTTGAACACGCCTGCCGGCAACCCGGCTTGCGCGATGATCGCTGCCAGTTCCAGCTCCGGCAGCGGCGTCACTTCCGAAGGCTTGAGCACCACGCAGCAACCGGCGGCCAGGGCCGGGGCGAGTTTCCACGCGGTGGTGACCATCGGGAAATTCCACGGCACGATCAGGCCGACCACACCGCACGGCTCGCGGCGCAAACGTGCGCTGAAGTCGTCGGTCGGCAGTTCTATCGCGCAGTCTTGTTTGGCATCCAGCCCTTCGGCGAGACCGGCGTAATACTCGAAAGTGGCGATCACGTCATCGACATCAATCGCGGCTTCGAACTGCGGCTTGCCGTTGTTGCTCGACTGCAAGTGCATCAGCTTTTCACGATTGGCCTGCACCCCCACGGCGATTTTGCGCAGGATCGCGCCGCGCTCGGCGCCCGTGGTTTTCGACCAGTCGGCGAACGCCTGGGTCGCGGCGCTCACCGCGTGGTCAACGGCGCGCTCATCGCCGCCATTGACGGTGGTCAACAGGGCTTCGGTCGCCGGGTTGATCACCCGCAGGTGTTCGTTGCCGGCCGACCATTGGCCGTTGATGTACAGGCCATCCAGGGTCGTAGGGAAAGTCATTTCGACACCGCCTGCATCCACTGGGTCTGGTCGATTTCAATCAGGGTCGGGCCCTGGCGATCGGTAGCCACACGCAATGCGCCACGCAGTTGCTCGACGCTGCTGACCGCTTCGGCGGCGCAACCCAATGCCTTGGCCACACCGATGAAGTCCGGGGTGTAGATGTCCACGCCCACCGGCTCGATGGCACGGTTGACCATGTACTTCTTGATCTCTTCGTAGCCCTGGTTATTCCACAGCAGCACGATCACCGGGGTGCGCGCTTCAACGGCGCTGGCCAGTTCCGGCAGGGTGAACTGCAGGCCACCGTCGCCGATCAGGCACACCACCGGAGGCCGCGCACCACCTTCGACGCTGCCACCCAACCAGGCGCCAATCGCCGCCGGCAGGGCGTAGCCGAGGGTGCCGTAACCGGTGGACGAGTTGAACCAGCGACGCGGACGCTCCGGGTTGAACGTCAGGTTGCCGGTGTATACCGGTTGGGTCGAATCGCCGACGAACACCGCGTCCGGCAATTCCTGCAGAACGGTTTCGAGGAAGCGGGTCTGGGCGAGGGTCGGTGCATCCCAGGTCGCGGCCAGGTCTTCACGCAGACGGGCGGCACGTACCTGGCCCCAATCGTTGCGGCGCTCGGCCAGGGATTTGTGCGACAGGGCGCTGAGCAAAGCCTGGGCGGCGTTGCGCGAGTCGGCCACCAGTGCCACGTGCGGCGGGTAGTTGCGCACGGTCTGGTCCGGGTCGATATCGACGCGCAGCAACTTGCCAGGAATTTCGAAGCCACCGGCGAAGGTCACGTCGTAGTCGGTTTCGGCCAGTTCGGTGCCGATGGCCAGTACCACGTCGGCCTCGGCAACCAGTGCACGGGTGGCGACCAGGCTCTGGGTCGAGCCGATCAGCAGCGGGTGGCCGGAGGCGAGCATGCCCTTGGCATTGATGGTCAAGGCGACTGGCGCGTCCAGCAATTCTGCCAGCTCAGTCAACTCGACGGCCGCGTCGATGGCGCCGCCACCGGCGAGGATCAGCGGACGCTTGGCACCGGCCAGCAATTCAGTCATGCGCGACACGGCGCTCGGCGAAGCGCCAGCGCGGTCGATATTGACCGGCAGGCTGCTGAGCAAGTCGTCGGCTTCTTCAACCAGGACATCCAGCGGAATTTCAATGTGCACCGGACGCGGACGACCCGCCTGGAACAGCGCGAAGGCGCGGGCCAACACACCCGGCAGCTCGGAAGCCGACATCAGGGTGTGGGAGAACGCCGCGACACCGGCACACAGTGCGCCCTGGTTCGGCAACTCATGCAGCTTGCCGCGACCGCCGCCCAACTGGCTGCGCGATTGCACGCTGGAGATCACCAGCATCGGGATCGAATCGGCATAGGCCTGGCCCATGGCGGTGGTGATGTTGGTCATGCCAGGGCCGGTGATGATGAAGCACACACCCGGTTTGCCGCTGGTACGGGCGTAGCCGTCGGCCATGAAGCCGGCGCCCTGCTCATGACGCGGCGTGACGTGGTTGATGCTCGAACGGGCCAGCCCGCGATACAGCTCCACGGTATGCACCCCCGGAATGCCGAACACCTGCTCGACCCCGTAGTTTTCGAGTAACTTGACCAATACTTCGCCGCACGTCGCCATGTCTTTGCCCTTTTTGTTCGTTTGAGACGCCGGGCGTGCGCTGTGTTTATGATGGATTCGCAGGCCCGGGAATGGCCTCATTGGAACGGGCGACAGGTAGCCGCAACAATGGATAAAAAGTCATACTAGCCATGTCCTCACGTCATACCTTGGATCCCAATGAAACGACTGCCTCCCCTGCCGGCGCTGCACACTTTTCTGATTACCGCGCAGTGCTGCAATTTCACCCGGGCCGCCGAACAGCTGCATATCACCCAGGGCGCGGTGAGTCGGCAGATCGCCGGGCTGGAAGATCATCTGGGTTATGAGCTGTTCATCCGCCTGGCCCGAGGCCTTGCCCTGACAGCCGAGGGACGGGAATGGCTGCCACGGGTGCAGCAGATTTTCGGCCTGATCGACGAGGCCGTTGAACAGATCGGCGAGAAGCGCGAAACCCTACAGCTCAAGGCACCGACCTGCGTCATGCGCTGGTTGCTGCCGCGTCTGTTGCAATGGCAAAGGGAACGCCCGGACGTGCCGGTGGAACTGACCACCACGGTCAAGCACGGGGTGGATTTTCATCGCGAGCAATTCGATGCAGCGGTGATGTACGGCGCACCGCCGGACGATTCATTGATGTCGCAAAAACTCTTCGACGAACAACTCACGCCGGTGTGTTCCAGACCGATGCTCGAAGGCCCCATGCCCCTGCAGAGCCCGGCCGATCTGCAACAGCACCTGCTGCTGCACCCGACCCGAGACGAGCGGGACTGGAAGGCCTGGTTGAAAGCGGCGAATGTGCATTTGACCAATGTCGGCAAGGGCCAGCATTTCGAAACACTGGACCTGGCGATGTCGATGGCGTCCCAGGGAACGGGGGTGGCGATTGGCGACTGGTCGCTGATCGGCGATGACCTGAACGCCGGGCGGCTGGTCATGCCATTCGACTTGAAGGTGACGACAGGACTGGCGTATTACCTGGTATTCCCCGAAAAACCCGGGCCTTCGCCGAAGTTGCGTGAATTGATGGGCTGGTTGGTGGAGCAGGCGCAGTCGCGTTGAACCACGGTATCTGTAGGAGCTGCCGCAGGCTGCGATCTTTTGACTTTGATTTTCAAGATCAAAAGATCGCAGCCTGCGGCAGCTCCTACATGGATTGCGGTGTTAGTACCCGACTGTAAACCGCTGCCGTGAATGCTTCGGCGCTTCCACTTCGTCGAGCATTGCAATCGCGTAGTCGGCAAAGCTAATCCAACTGCGCCCTTCGCTGCTCACCAGCAAGTCATCCTGACCGAGGCGGAATTTCCCCGTGCGCTCGCCCTCGACAAATTCTGCCGATGGCGACAGGAAGGTCCAGTCCAGATCCCGTTCTTCACGCAAGCTGGCGAGGAATTCGGCACCCGCGCCGGCCTCTGCCTTGTAGGCCTCTGGGAAACCTTCGCTATCGATCACTCGAGTGCCATCGGGCAATAGCAGTGAACCCGCCCCGCCCACCACCAGCAGGCGTTTAACCCCGGATTTTTTCACCGGACCAACGACTGCGTCGGCAGGTAGCGTGGCGAAATGCGCCGCGCTGATAACCACGTCATGGCCCGCAATCGCAGCTTGCAACGCAGCGGCATCAAGGGCATCGACGGCCTTGCCGGCCACACCGTCACGCGGGTCGATTTTCGATGTATCGCGGGCAATGGCGGTAACGCTGTGACCGCGGCGCAGGGCTTCTTCCAGCAGTTGGCTACCGGCACGACCGGTGGCACCGATGATTGCGATTTTGCTCATGACGTTCTCCAGTGGGTTGAGCTTCTAGGATTTCAGTTGAGGCGGGTTACCACTTCATCTCGCCCTTGGCGACCTTGGCGCTCAGCTCCAGGGAGCTTTCATCTTCCAGGGTCGGGAAGCGCTTTTTCATCGCCGCGATCAGCGCGGCGGAATCCTTGGCCTTGGCGGTTTCCTCGTCGAAGGCCTTGATGTATGCGGCGGTGAACTGCACGGCGGCCAGGGAGCGATCGCTCTCGCCAAGGTAATGACCCGGCACCACGGTCTGCGGTTTCAGGGTTTCAATGGAGTGCAGCGTAGCCAACCAATCGGCATGGGACTGTGGCGTTTGCGTGTCCGCCATCCACACGTGGATGTTTTGCGCCACCACGACACCACCGACCACGGCCTTGAGCGACGGAATCCACACAAAGCTGCGATCCGGCTGCGGGCCCTCAAGACCAAGCACCTGCAACTTCTGCCCTTCAAGGATCAGGCTGTCACCCTTGAGCACGTCCGGCACGATGGTTTTGGCCGGCACGTCCGCACCCATTTTCGGGCCCCAGAACGCCAGTTTGCCGTCGACGGTTCGCTTGATGTGGTCGACGGTCGGCTGCGAGGCGAGGACCTTCGCCTTGGGGAACGCAGCCGTCAGGGTATCGAGGCCGAAGTAGTAATCCGGATCACCGTGGCTGATGTAGATGGTGGTCAGTTGCTTGCCGCTGGCGCGGATTTTTTCCACCACCTGCTCGGCCTGGGATTTGCCGAATTGCGCATCCACCAGGATCGCTTCTTTCTCGCCACTGACCAGCACCGAGGTCACCGGGAAGATCGCTTTATCACAGGGGTTGTAGACATCCAGCGTCAAGGTCGAGGCGGCTGCATGGGCGGCGAAACCGAGGGCGACGCCTGCCAGCAAAATGCGCTTTAAAGTGGTGAAACCGATCATCTGTTGCTCCGTTGTCCGAATGCCTTGCTTGGCGATGGAACAGAGCTTAGTTGCCTGACTCAGTACAAAAAATGCGATGCTTGAACATAGTTTGTTTCTGAAAGCGGGCAAATCATGGATCGTCTTCAAGCAATGCGCGTGTTCGTCACGGTGGTCGACCTCGGCAGCCAGTCGGCCGCCGCCGATCATCTGGAGCTGTCACGGCCGGTGGTGTCGCGGTATCTGGCGGAACTGGAAGACTGGGTCGGCGCGCGCCTGATGCATCGCACCACACGCAAGTTGAGCCTGACCGCTGCCGGCACCGAGATCCTGCCCCGCTGTCGGCAGATGCTCGACTTGTCCTCCGACATGCAAGCCGCCGTCAGCGAACCGGATGACGCACCGCGCGGCCTGCTGCGGATCAGCGTCAGCACCTCCTTCGGCCAGGCACAACTGGCCGATGCCATGGCTGCGTATGTCCGGCGCTACCCCGGCGTCAGCATCGACATGCAGATGCTCGACCGCACCGTGAACCTGGTGGATGAGCGCATCGATCTGGCGATCCGCACCAGCAACGACCTGGACCCGAACCTGATCGCCCGCCGCCTGACGGTTTGCCGCTCGGTGATCTGCGCGTCCCCCGCTTACCTGCGTGAGCACCCGGTGCCGCAACGGGTCGAGGACCTGAGCCTGCACAACTGCCTGACCCACTCCTACTTCGGCAAAAGCCTGTGGCATTTCGAGCAGGACGGCGAGCAGGTTTCTGTACCGGTGCAGGGCAACATCAGCGCCAACGAGGCCAGCACGCTGCTGCGCGCAACGATCGCCGGTGCCGGGGTGGCGATGCTGCCCACCTACCAGGCCGGCGTGCACATCCACAGCGGCGAATTGATTCGCCTGCTGCCGGCGGCGGAACCCCGGCAAATGAATGTGTATGCGGTGTATGCCTCGCGCAAGCACATGCCGACGGCGTTGCGCAGCTTGCTGGATTTTCTGGTGCTTAGATTTCCGGAAGAACCGGAGTGGGATATCGGGTTGTAACACCGCCCCCCTGTAGGAGTTGCCGAAGGCTGCGATCTTTTGATCTTGCTTCTTAAAATCAAAGTCAAAAGATCGCAGCCTTCGGCAGCTCCTACACAACTCACCGGCGCTGACCTATGCTCAAAGTAATACCGAAAGGTATTCGTTCAGAGGTCAACGCCATGAACATCAAAACAAGAAGATACCTCGCGATTTTCATCACCTGCGCGGTCACGCTCGGGCTGTATGGCGCTGCGGCCTGGCGCGTCGAGCAACTGCGCAACCTGCCCCGTGAAGCGGCGAGTTGCAACTTCGAACGCTGCATCCCCCACAACGCCACCCTCAACGCCCTCCGATAACGAAGGGGTCAGGCTTCGTTGTCCTGATCGGCCTTCAGGCGGTCGCGGAACGCCTTGGGCGAAATCCCCACACGACGCCGGAACAGGCGCGTGAAGTTGGTCGGATCGGAAAACCCCAACACGTCGGACATTTCATAAATGGTCATGCTGGTGTAGGTCAGCAAACGCTTGGCCTCCAGCAATTGACGTTCGTGCATGATCTGCAACGCCGGTTGCCCCGCCAGCTCACGACAGGTGCCGTTGAGGTGGGATACGGAAATCCCCAGCCGATGGGCCAGGTCCTCGACCTTGACGTGCTGGCGATAGGTCTCTTCCACCAGCTGAATAAAGCCGTTGAGGTATTCCCGGGCCCGCTGCGGTCGCGCCATGGCGGTGCGGCGCTGGATCACCTGGCGGCTGACCCACACCACGATCACACTGACCAGCGAATGCATGAGCATTTCCCGCGCCGGTTGATGGCTGGTGTATTCGTTCTGCAAGGCGCTGAACAGGCTGTTGAGGTACTCGGCGTCCTTGCCTGCCGGGTAGCTTTCGGACTGGGCCAGGGCATTGACCGATTGCCCCAACTGTATCTGCAGGTGGGCGATCAGCGGCGCGGCCAGGGTCACGACAAACCCTTCCACATCCTCGGAAAAGCGAAAGCCGTGCACTGACAGCGGTGGCAGGATCTGGATTGCCGGTTCCACCAGTTGCGTTCGCTTGCCTTCGATTTCAAGCTCGGCCTGACCTTTGAACACGAAGAGCAACTGGCACAAATCAGCGTGGCGGTGAGGTTTGATTTCCCAATGATGTTCGCGACTGCGTTTGGAAATGGTTTCACAGTGCAGCAAGTCCGGGGTCGGCCAATCCAGGCTTTCACCGTAGAGCTTGAACACCGGAATCGAAGGCAGGTCAGGCTTGTTCATCACTTCAATCCAGGCCTCGGAGTAGATGGCGGGCGATAATCGCACCGATTGGCAGAATGTACAGCTATCGGCTCAGTTTTCACCTTCAATTGACAGACCCGCAAGGGAAAAATGCAAGCACTCGATCCATAAAAATCATTCACCGGCCCTGGTCGCGTGAAGCTTGCGAGTCATAAAAACAATGAAAACGCTGAAAACCCAAGTCGCCATCATCGGCGCCGGCCCTTCTGGCCTGTTGCTCGGCCAATTGCTGCACAACGCCGGCATCGACACCCTCGTTCTCGAACGCCAGACCCCGGACTACGTGCTCGGCCGAATCCGCGCCGGCGTGCTTGAACAAGGCATGGTAGAGCTGTTGCGTCAGGCCGGCGTGAGTCAGCGCATGGACGCCGAGGGACTGGTCCATGGCGGCTTCGAACTGGCCCTCGACGGACGCCAGGTCCACATCGATCTGCACGCCCTGACGGGGGGCAAGAGCGTGATGATCTATGGCCAGACCGAAGTCACCCGCGACCTGATGGCCGCTCGTCGGGAGGCTGGCGCGCAGACGATTTATCAAGCCGACAACGTCGTTCCCCACGGCATGAAAACCGACGAAGCGTTTGTCACTTTTGAGAAGGACGGCGAACGGTATCGTCTCGATTGCGACTACATCGCCGGTTGCGACGGCTTCCATGGAGTGGCGCGGCAATCGATTCCCGCCGACCGCCTGAAAGTCTTCGAACGGATCTATCCGTTCGGCTGGCTCGGGATCCTGGCCGACACCCCGCCAGTCCACGAAGAGCTGGTCTACGCCCGCCATGAGCGCGGTTTCGCGCTGTGCAGCATGCGCTCGCCGACACGCACCCGTTATTACCTGCAAGTGCCCACCAGCGATCATGTCGACAGCTGGTCGGATCAACGCTTCTGGGACGAACTCAAGTCGCGACTGCCACAACAGTTGGCGGACAAACTGGTAACGGGCCCGTCCATCGAAAAAAGCATCGCGCCACTGCGCAGCTTCGTCGTCGAACCCATGCAGTACGGGCGCATGTTCCTGGTCGGAGACGCCGCGCACATCGTCCCGCCCACTGGCGCCAAGGGCCTGAACCTGGCGGCCAGTGACGTCAGTACGCTGTTCAACATCCTGGTCAAGGTATACCGCGAAGATCGCCTCGATCTGCTGGAGAAGTACTCGGAAATATGCCTGCGCCGGGTGTGGAAGGCCGAACGGTTTTCCTGGTGGATGACCTCGATGCTGCACCGTTTCGACGATCACGATGCCTTTAGCCAGCGCATTGCCGAGTCGGAGCTGGAGTATTTTGTCGGCTCTGAAGCGGGTCGAAAAACCATTGCAGAAAACTACGTCGGGCTTCCTTACGAGGCTATCGAATAGCTTCCTACCGACTTACACTGGCGAGCATCCCCGCTCGCCTAGCTACTTGCGGGTCAATCACTGCCCGCAGGTTTTCCCGTGACCAATCTCCACCAGCCTGAAACGCCCAAACCCGCTATCCGCAGCGTGCTGATCGCCCTGATGCTGGCGATCTTCCTCGGCGCGCTGGACCAGACCATCGTCGCCGTTTCGATGCCGGCCATTTCCGCGCAATTCAAGGACGTCAGCCTGCTGGCCTGGGTGATTTCCGGCTACATGGTGGCCATGACCGTGGCGGTGCCGATCTACGGCAAACTGGGCGACCTGTACGGGCGGCGCAAACTGATGCTGTTCGGCATGGGCCTGTTCACCCTGGCATCGGTGTTCTGCGGCATGGCCCAGAGCATGGAGCAACTGGTGCTGGCCCGGATCCTCCAGGGCATCGGGGCCGGCGGGATGATCTCGGTGAGCCAGGCGATCATCGGTGACATCGTGCCACCACGGGAGCGCGGTCGTTACCAGGGCTATTTCAGCAGCATGTATGCCGTGGCCAGCGTGGCCGGCCCGGTGCTTGGCGGCTATATGACCGAATACCTGTCCTGGCGCTGGGTGTTCCTGATCAACCTGCCGCTGGGCCTGGGTGCCTGGCTGGTGGCCCATCGCACGCTGATGGGGCTGCCGATTCCGCAACGCAAACCGATCATCGATTACCTGGGCACTGTGCTGATGATCATCGGGCTGACCGCCTTGTTGCTGGGCATCACCCAGGTCGGCCAGGGCCACTCGTGGCGCAGTGCCGAAGTATTGGCGCTGCTGGCCTGTGCGGTGCTGGTGCTGGGGCTGTTCGTCGTCCACGAGCGACGGGCACGGGAGCCGTTGCTGCCCATGCATCTGTTCGCCAACCGCAACGCGATCCTGTGCTGGTGCACGATTTTCTTCACCAGCTTCCAGGCCATCTCACTGATCGTATTGATGCCGCTGCGCTTCCAGAGCGTCACCGGCGCCGGTGCCGACAGCGCCGCCCTGCACCTGCTGCCCCTGGCCATGGGCTTGCCGATCGGCGCGTATTTCGCCGGCCGCCGCACCTCGGTGACCGGGCGCTACAAACCGATGATCCTTGCCGGCGCGGCGCTGATGCCTGTCTCGATTATCGGCATGGCGTTCAGCCCGCCCCAGGCATTCGTCGTGAGCAGCCTGTTCATGCTGCTCTGCGGGATTGCCTCCGGCATGCAGTTCCCGACGTCATTGGTCGGCACGCAGAACTCGGTGGACCAACGGGACATCGGCGTCGCCACCAGCACCACCAATCTGTTCCGTTCGCTGGGTGGTGCCGTGGGTGTGGCATTGATGTCGGCGCTGCTGTTGGCGTTGTTGCAGGACTCGAGTTTCGCGCACCTGGCCGGCTCGTCGCTGATTGCCGAAGGTCATTCGGGGAATGTGTTGCTGGACGGTTTGAATGCCGCGCCAGGTGATGCGCAGAACGCCTTGCGTGCCGAGTTGTTGCTGACGTTCCGGCACTTGTTGACGGTCAGTGCGGCCGTTTCACTGCTGGGGCTGGCGGCGGCGATTGCCATGCCGAACATGTTGTTGCGCGGGCGGGAGGATAAGGTTCGGTAGGCAGACCGAGTCGCTTGTATTCGCGAGCAAGCCCGCTCCCACATTAGACCGAGTCGCTCATGAGTACGCGGTCAACTGTGGGAGCGAGCTTGCTCGCGATAGCGATTTTTCAGACACCACCTATCAAGGGCTGTAATACCCGACCGCCACCAGAAAATGCCCGACTTTCTTCAGGTAGGCATGTTTGTTCTCGACCTTGCCGGTCACCGGGTTTTTCCAGCGGTATTCGTAATCGCCGTAATCCTGCTTGGCCATCATAGCCAGAATCGGCTCGCCCACCGGTTTGCCTTCCGGGTCCAGGACCTTGCTGAAGTCGGTATTGATCAGCCGCAGGTTGGTGCCGTGGGCCACGTAACGCTGGGTGTCCAGGTCGACGACAAATACATACAGGTCATCCTGCAGGTAGCCGCCCTTGAGGGAGTTGATCGCCGTCAGGGTGCCCTTTTCGTCCTTGGCCAGATCGGTTGCCGCTTTGTTCAGCAAGGCCATGGCCTGTTCGGCGGAGGCCCTGGGCAGGTAATAACCGACCGCCAGAATCCGCTGGCCAATGCGCTGGTAGTAGACATGCTTGCGCTCGACCTTGCCATCATTCCAGTTCTGCCAGCGATATTCCGCCTGCTGAATGCCATTGCCTTCCGGCACTTTCAGGGCGTCCTTGAAGGTTTTCTGCAAGTCCGGCCCGAGCACTTCCGACACGTCCCGGCCAATCAGCGCCGACGACGGCCCGCCACTGGCAAGCATCACACCCTTGGTGTCGAGCACGAAGACATAACGGTCCTTGTCGACAAACTCACCCTGGCGGCTGAACGCCGCAAGGGCCTTGTCGCCATTCTGGTGGTAGTAGGCCAGGGCTTTTTCCAGCAGGGCAATGGCCGCCTTGCTGTCGTCCTTTTCCGTCCCGGCGGCTTGCACCTGGCCCAGGCACAACAAAAACATGCCGCACAGCAAGGTGAACCTATGCAGAAACCCCATTGCGCATCCCTCGTTCCTGGTGGTGTTTCAAGAGCGTAGACGGCAATGGGGGATGCATGGATATCAGGAACCTCCTGAAGCAGTCGATTACTGCCGGGCGCGCAGTTGCTGCTGAAGGTTCTGGATCTGCGCCTGAAGGGTATTGATGTTGCGGGTGACCTGGCTGCGGAAGGCATCGAACTCGGCCGTGTTGGTCGAACCCTGCGCGACCGCCGGACGGTTGTCCTGCACGCTCTTGACCACGATCATGTCTTGTTCAAGACGCTCGATGGCCGCGCTCGGATTGCCTTGTTTCTTCAGTGCGGCAATATCGGCGCCCAGGCTTTTGAGCTGTGCATCGAATTTTTCCGAATCCGACGGGGCACTTTTCAGGGCGGCCAATTCAGTGCTCAAGGCTTTGACCTGGGCCTGCAACTGCGTATTGGCCGTCTGATGTTCGGTGTCCTGGGCAGTCAATTGCGCCAGGCGTTTGTCCAGTTCGGTGGTTTGCGCGGTCATTTGTGCCAGTCGCTTGTCCAGGTCCGAGGCCTGGCCGGCAACACCTTGCTGCTGGGCGCTCTGGTCCTGGAGCTTGCTTTCCAACTGGCGGATTTGCAGCTTCAAAGCCTCGCTGTCAGTGTTGACGCTGGTCTGGCTGGCGACAACCTTTCCGGAAATATCCTGCAGGCGCCCCGCCGCTTCCTCACTGATTCGCGCGAAGCTTTCCTGGGTCGCCACCAGTTGCTGCTCCATCAGGGAGATCTGCTGAAAGCTCCACCAGGCCAGGCCCGCGAACGCAAAGAACAACGCCCCGACCAACGCCCACAAGGCACCGGTACTCGCCGCCTTGACCTTCACCACTGGCGCCGTGCGCGAGTGCACGACCGTGCGGGCGGTCGGCGCAAAGTCGTCATCGAGAACGTCTGCACGCAGGCTCGGTACATCATCGAAGTCGTCGTTGGCATCGTTTCGCATAGACATTGAATCAACCTTAGTGAATCACATAATGGCTTTATGCCGCACAGTATAAACCCCACAGCCGCAACCATTGACCCCCAAGCCCGAATCCGGTTCAGTCAGGGGTCATGGTTCGAGGGTCAGCGAACAGCCTGGGCCTTCCACCAGCCACAGAATTCATCGAGCGCCGTCCAGAGGCTGACCTTGGGATCGTAATCCAGATAATGCCGGGCGCGGCTGATGTCCAGGGTGAAATTTTTGTTCATGACCTGCATGCCCAGACGCGACAGCGTCGGTTCGGGACGCCCCGGCCACAACTTGCACACACCCTCGTTGAGCGCCGCCACGCTGTAGGCCAGGCCGTAGGAACGGTAACGGGTGACCTGTGGGACTTCCATGTTGCGCATGACGTAATTGACCACGTCCCACAGAGGGATCGGCGTGCCGTTACTGATGTTGTAGGCCTTGCCCAGCGCAGAACCACTGGCCAGCAAACTGCCGAGCAACGCCTCGTTGAGGTTTTGCACGCTGGTGAAGTCAACTTTGTTCAGACCGTTGCCGATGATTGCCAGGCGTCCCTTGCGCTGCATGTTCAACAAGCGCGGGAAGATGCTCATGTCGCCGGCCCCCGTGACGAAACGCGGGCGCAGGGCCAGGGTTTCGAGACCGAACTCCTGGGCACCGAAGACTTTTTGCTCGGCCAGGTACTTGGTGGCGGCGTAAGGGTGTTTGAAGCGCTTGGGCACCTGTTCTTCGGTCAGGCCCAGGTGATCGCGACCATCGAAGTAGATCGACGGCGACGACAAATGCACCAGCCGCCGAACTCGCTGCTTCAGGCAAGCTTCGACCACGTTCTCGGTGACCTGGACGTTGCCCTGATGGAAGTCCTGATAACGGCCCCACAGTCCAACAGCGCCGGCGCAATGCACCACGGCCTCGACGTCCGAACACAGCTCGCGCGCCAGTTCCGGGTCGCTCAAGTCACCCGGGATGAACTCCGCTCCCCGGCGTACCAGATGCTCCACGCTCTCGGCCCGGCGACCGTTGACCCGCACGTCCAGGCCCTGCTCCAGGGCAAAACGCGCAAAGCGCCCGCCGATGAAGCCGCTTGCGCCGGTAACCAGAATCTTCATGAATTGCTCCGAATATTTCGTTTTGCGTATTACGTGAGGTCTTGACGCTGCGCGTCAGTCCAACGGCACCAGCCATTGCTTCGATGCGCTGACCAATTGATCGGTGAGCAGCCCCAGCAACTGGCCGCCATTACGCCAATGATGCCAGTACAGCGGCACATCGATCGGCTTATCTGGCAGCAGCTCCTGCAATACCCCCCTTTCAAGTTGCTCGCGCACCTGCAGTTCCGGAACCAGCCCCCAGCCCAGCCCGGCTTCCGTCAGACGAATGAAACCTTCGGAGGACGGGCACAAATGGTGTTCGAATCCACCCTCGACACCGAGGGACGCAAGGTAGCGATGCTGCAGGAAATCGTCCGGGCCAAATACCAGCGCCGGGGTTCGGGCCAACTGATCGGCGCGTACCCCCTGCGGAAAATGCCGGGCAATGAAGGCGGGGCTGGCCAGCGCACGGTAACGCATGGCCCCCAGCAACACGCTGCGCGCACCTGCCACCGGACGCTCACTGGCGCAGACGCAGGCTGCCACTTCACCGGCACGCATGCGCTTGAGGCCGACGGTCTGGTCTTCGACCACCAGATCCATCAACAGATGTTGCTCGGCGCAAAACTCGCCCACCGCCTGCGCCCACCATGTGGCCAGGCTGTCGGCGTTCAGGGCGATCCGCAGGCGTTCCGGCAGGCCCTCTTCATCCAGCGCCGGCACCAGGCTTTGCAGATCCCGTTCAAGCAAACGCACCTGCTGCACGTGGTTGAGCAACCGCCGGCCGATTTCCGTCGGCGTTGGCGGTGTGGCCCGCACCAGCACCGGCTGGCCAACCCGCGCCTCCAGCAGCTTGATGCGTTGGGAAATCGCCGATTGCGACAAGCCCAGCACTTGGGCCGCCCGCTCAAAACCGGCCTGTTCGACCACAGCGGCCAAGGCAGAAAGCAATTTATAGTCGAACATCAGTTTTCCTAATGAGCGATCAGCAAGATTGGTTTTTCTTATACAGCTTTCACAAGGACAATGACCAGCAAGAACTCTTGAACAAGGATCACCCATATGGCTGGCGAAACTTCATTGGCAACGCTGCTGCGCAGCATGAGCCCGCAACTCAACGCCGGCGAATACGTGTTCTGCACCCTGCGAGACGGCAAGTTGCCCAGGGATCTGGAGATTGTCGGCAGCTTCCGTGAACAGGAAGGCCTGACCGTGATTCTCGAACGTTCCCACGCCGTAAAAGCCGGATTCAGCTTCGACTACATCGCAGCCTGGATCACCTTGAACGTACATTCGGCCCTCGAAGCGGTCGGCCTGACCGCCGCGTTCGCCACGGCACTGGGCAAGGCCGGAATCAGTTGCAACGTGATTGCCGGCTACTACCACGACCATTTGTTTGTCGGCCATGCCGACGCCGACCGCGCCCTGCAAGTGCTGCGGGATCTGGCAGCCAACGCGGAGTAAAAAATCATGTGGCAAAGTTATGTGAACGGGCTGCTCGTGGCCTTCGGCCTGATCATGGCGATCGGCACCCAGAATGCGTTTGTCCTGGCGCAAAGCCTGCGACGTGAACATCACCTGCCGGTGGCGGCGCTCTGCGTGGCCTGCGACGCCCTGTTGGTGGCCGCCGGGGTATTCGGCCTGGCGACCGTACTGGCGCAGAACCCGACGCTGTTGGCCATCGCCCGCTGGGGCGGTGCAGCATTCTTGTTGTGGTATGGCAGCCAGGCGCTGCGCCGGGCCTTCTCGAAGCAGAGCCTTGAGCAGGGCGAAGGCCAGACCGTACGCTCGCTGCGGGCGGTGATGCTCAGCGCGCTGGCGGTGACCTTGCTCAACCCGCACGTCTATTTGGATACCGTTTTGCTGATCGGCTCCCTGGGCGCCCAACAAACCGAGCCCGGCGCTTATGTCGTAGGCGCGGCCAGTGCCTCGCTATTGTGGTTTTTCACCCTGGCCCTCGGTGCGGCATGGCTGGCACCGTGGCTCGCCCGGCCCAGCACCTGGCGAATTCTCGATCTGTTGGTGGCGGTGATGATGTTTGCCGTAGCGCTGCAACTGATCGCGGCCATCTGATCGGCGGAACCTCTATTCCACACAGTTGTTGCGTGGTTATGCCGCCCCCCCGGTGCTATGATCCGACTCCCTGCGCCGCAAAGAGTACAAACTCCCCGGCGCTTGTCTGGCCGCCCGTGATCGGCCTTGCGCTCACCGCAACTGACCTGACTAGGAGAATCATCATGGCTTTCGAATTGCCGCCACTGCCGTACGCACACGATGCCCTGCAGCCGCACATCTCCAAGGAAACCCTGGAGTTCCACCACGACAAGCACCACAACACCTACGTCGTGAACCTGAACAACCTGGTGCCAGGCACCGAGTTCGAAGGCAAGACCCTGGAAGAAATCGTCAAGACTTCCTCGGGCGGTATCTTCAACAACGCCGCTCAGGTCTGGAACCACACTTTCTACTGGAACTGCCTGGCGCCAAACGCTGGCGGTCAACCAACCGGCGCTCTGGCTGAAGCCATCAACGCGGCCTTCGGTTCGTTCGACAAGTTCAAGGAAGAGTTCAGCAAGACTTCCATCGGCACCTTCGGTTCCGGTTGGGGCTGGCTGGTGAAGAAGGCTGACGGTTCCCTGGCCCTGGCCAGCACCATCGGCGCCGGCAACCCGCTGACCAACGGCGACACCCCGCTGCTGACCTGCGACGTCTGGGAACACGCTTACTACATCGACTACCGCAACCTGCGTCCGAAGTACGTCGAAGCGTTCTGGAACCTGGTCAACTGGAAGTTCGTGGCCGAGCAGTTCGAAGGCAAAACCTTCACCGCTTAAGCTCGACGCCAGTCAAAAAACCCGGCTTTTTAGCCGGGTTTTTTATTGCCCGGGATTTTCAGCGTTCGGCAGGGCCCCTTCGCGAGCAGGCTCGCGATGAACGATGACGCGGTCAACCTGACTGAATACCTATCCCTGCGGATCGACGTTATCCAACGCACGATTCACCGCCAGTTCCGCCAGCATGATGATCTGCGCAATGGCCAACGCCGTGTTGCGCTGAGGGCCGGTCAGGAAGGTGGCGAAATCACTCGCCATGACGTTGGCCGAAGCCAATGACTCACAAGCGTGGGCCAGCAGGGATTCGGTATCCATGTCCGGGACGATCATGAACATGGTGTTGGGGGTGTAGGGTTTGGCTGTATTTAAGGGCGGATCGGGGATTAACTTATCCACTGAAATATTCCTATGCGGTGGGTGCCACCCATTGCCGTTCTCACACGGCAAAGAGGTGGCAGCTATGTGCGAGGTGAGAAAACCGGTCATAGGCACCCGGCCAGACAAAAGTCTGCCCGCACACAGCCGCCATAACGCATTTACAGACAGCGGATAAGCTGGCGGCAATTATGCGGATACTGGCACTGGATGACTATGACTTGCCGGGTTCTCACACCCGATCGCTGAGTTTTCAGCGACAGTCAGAGGCTATTGAGTCCGCTTCCGACGGGCAACCTGAAAACTGCGTGGGAAACTTCTGGCGCTTTCCTACACCGCACTAACTCGCAAAAACGTAACGCGGAGCCAGCTCCCACAGGGATTGGGGACATCTGCAAAAACCAGGTCGGCCATCAGGCCGCCTTCGCGGGCAAGTCGGATCGCCGCACCGCCGCTCCCACAGAAGAGCAAAAGCAGAGCAGCCCACACCGCGCCGCTTTTTCACCACTCATCAGGCCGAGCGTTAGCTCGCCTGCAGCTCTTGATCTTGATCCACCCGCCCCCTCGGCAGGCTGAGTGGAGGTGTTCATCCGGGGACCTTTGGTTCCTTTGGGCTGGGCCGGCACTCCGGCGTTTGCCAAAGGGACTCGCCGTAAGGGCGAAACCATAAGCCGCCGTTACCGAAGAAATGGATATGTACTCCGTTAAAACTCCAAAACAACCTACAGAATCCAAGGCGTTTTCCGACGATGAAACAAGCCGTCCAGCCCTTGCTCCCCCGCCGCGGACGACTAACATCAAATAGAAGGAAAAAATCTCCACCCCGCCCCTCAAGTTGAAGGACTCGACAACCGACACAGTGCTAATAGGCTAACTCGCCAGTACAACTGCAAATCGGCCAAGCTGCAGGCAAAATCCCCCAAGGATGATTGTCCCTTTGACTGCCATCACGGGATTGCCAATACTCATGGCAACTTGATGCTACCCGCACGGAACAAGGAATAACCCTTTGAAGCTGGAACTCAAGAACAGCTTGTCGGTGAAGTTGCTCCGGGTCGTGCTCCTGTCGGCATTGATCGTCGGCGTGGTCTTGAGCTGCGCGCAAATTGTGTTCGATGCCTATAAAACACGCCAGGCCGTCGCCAGCGATGCCGAACGGATCCTCGACATGTTTCGCGATCCCTCGACCCAGGCCGTCTACAGCCTGGACCGGGAAATGGGCATGCAGGTGATCGAAGGCCTGTTTCAGGACGAAGCCGTGCGCAAGGCCTCCATCGGTCATCCCAACGAAGCCATGCTCGCGCAAAAAACCCGCGAATTGCAGCACTCCAACAGTCGCTGGCTCACCGACCTGATTCTTGGCAAGGAACGCACCTTCACCACCCAACTGGTCGGCCGCGGGCCCTACAGCGAGTATTACGGCGACCTGAGCATCACCCTCGATACCGCCAACTACGGCCAAGGGTTCATTGTCAGCTCGGTGATCATATTCATCTCCGGCGTCCTGCGCGCACTCGCCATGGGGTTGGTGTTGTACCTGGTCTACCACTGGCTGCTGACCAAGCCGCTGTCGCGGATCATCGAGCACCTCACGGAAATCAATCCGGATCGTCCCAGCGAACACAAGATTCCGCAGCTCAAGGGGCACGAGAACAACGAACTGGGCATCTGGATCAACACCGCCAACCAGTTGCTCGAGTCCATCGAACGCAATACCCATCTGCGCCACGAAGCGGAAAACAGCCTGGTGCGCATGTCCCAGTACGATTTCCTGACGGGGCTGCCGAACCGGCAGCAATTGCAGCAGCAACTGGACAAGATCCTCGTCGACGCCGGCAAATTGCAACGCCGGGTCGCCGTGTTGTGTGTCGGCCTCGATGACTTCAAGGGCATCAACGAGCAATTCAGCTACCAGACAGGCGACCAATTGCTGCTGGCCCTGGCCGATCGCCTGCGCGGTCATAGTGGTCGCCTGGGCGCCCTCGCCCGCCTCGGTGGCGACCAGTTCGCCCTGGTCCAGGCCGACATCGAGCAGCCCTACGAAGCCGCCGAGCTGGCGCAAAGCATTCTCGATGACCTGGAAGCGGCGTTTGCCCTCGACCATCAGGAAATCCGCCTGCGCGCCACCATCGGCATCACCCTGTTCCCCGAGGACGGTGACAGCACCGAGAAACTGCTGCAAAAGGCCGAGCAGACCATGACGCTGGCCAAGACCCGTTCGCGCAACCGCTATCAGTTCTATATCGCCAGCGTCGACACCGAAATGCGTCGTCGCCGCGAGCTGGAAAAAGACCTGCGCGATGCGTTGATCCGCAATCAGTTCTACCTCGTCTACCAGCCGCAGATCAGCTACCGCGACAACCGCGTGGTGGGCGTCGAAGCACTGATTCGCTGGCAACATCCCGAGCACGGTCTGGTGCCGCCGGATCTGTTCATCCCACTGGCCGAACAGAACGGCACCATCATTGCCATCGGCGAATGGGTGCTGGACCAGGCCTGCAAACAACTGCGCGAGTGGCATGACCAGGGCTTCTCCGACCTGCGCATGGCGGTAAACCTGTCTACGGTTCAATTGCACCACGCCGAACTGCCACGGGTGGTCAACAACCTGCTGCAGATGTACCGCCTGCCACCGCGCAGCCTGGAACTGGAAGTCACCGAAACCGGCCTGATGGAAGACATCAGCACCGCGGCCCAGCACTTGCTCAGCCTGCGCCGCTCTGGCGCGCTGATCGCCATCGACGACTTCGGAACCGGCTATTCGTCCTTGAGCTATCTCAAGAGCCTGCCTCTGGACAAGATCAAGATCGACAAGAGCTTCGTCCAGGACCTGCTCGATGACGACGACGATGCGACCATCGTTCGCGCCATCATCCAGTTGGGCAAGAGCCTGGGCATGCAGGTGATTGCCGAAGGCGTGGAAACCGCCGAGCAAGAGGCCTATATCATTTCCGAAGGCTGCCACGAAGGTCAGGGCTATCACTACAGCAAGCCTTTGCCGGCACGGGAACTGGGCGTTTACCTCAAGCAGGCCCAACGCAGTAATGCGGCCATCCTCTGAATCGTCAAAAACCGCACGGCGACCCTCGCTCGCTCGGGCGATCCTTTGATTTGCAGCAAACCACCCGCTGAATAAGAAATATTTACAGGTACAACCCTTTACAGATAATGCGAAAGATTTGCATTATGTCGCAGTTTTGCGTGTGCATAGCACGACTCCACCCCTATCGAAGCAGGATGTTCGCCATGATTCGTATGCCTCTGGCTACCGCCAGTCTGTTGGCCATCGCTATTTCCCTCGCCGGTTGCGGCGAAGGTAAAGACCAAGAAAAAGCTGCCGCGCCAGCTGCCAGCACTGCGGCTGCCCCGGCTGCTCCAGCCGCTGCGCCTGCTGCTGCCGGTAAAGTCGACGAAGCTGCCGCCAAGGCCGTTGTCGCCCATTACGCCGACATCGTTTTCGCCGTTTACAGCGATGCCGAATCCACCGCGAAGACCCTGCAAACCGCCGTAGACGCTTTCCTCGCCAAGCCGAACGCCGACACCCTGAAAGCCGCCAAGGCTGCCTGGGTTGCCGCTCGCGTGCCTTACCTGCAGAGCGAAGTGTTCCGCTTCGGCAACACCATCGTTGACGACTGGGAAGGTCAACTGAACGCCTGGCCGCTGGACGAAGGCCTGATCGACTACGTCGACAAATCCTACGAACACGCTCTGGGCAACCCGGGTGCCACTGCCAACATCATCGCCAACACTGAAGTGCAGATCGGCGAAGACAAGGTCGATGTCAAAGACATCACCCCGGCAAAACTCGCCAGCCTGAACGAGCTGGGCGGTTCCGAGGCCAACGTCGCCACCGGCTACCACGCCATCGAATTCCTGCTCTGGGGCCAGGACCTGAACGGCACCGGCCCTGGCGCCGGCAACCGTCCGGCTTCGGACTACCTGGAAGGCAAAGGCGCTACCGGCGGTCACAACGATCGTCGTCGTGCCTACCTGAAGTCCGTGACTCAGTTGCTGGTCAGCGACCTGGAAGAAATGGTCGGTAACTGGAAGCCGAACGTGGCCGACAACTACCGCGCCACCCTGGAAGCGGAACCGGCTGAAACCGGCCTGCGTAAAATGCTGTTCGGCATGGGCAGCCTGTCCCTGGGTGAACTGGCGGGCGAGCGCATGAAGGTTTCCCTGGAAGCCAACTCCCCGGAAGACGAACAGGATTGCTTCAGCGACAACACCCACAACTCGCACTTCTACGATGCCAAGGGCATTCGTAACGTGTACCTGGGTGAATACACTCGCGTCGACGGCACCAAAATGACCGGCGCCAGCCTGTCGTCCCTGGTGGCCAAGGCCGATCCGGCTGCCGACACCGCGCTCAAAGACGACCTGGCCGCCACCGAAGCCAAGCTTCAGGTCATGGTCGACCACGCCAACAAGGGTGAGCACTACGACCAGTTGATCGCTGCCGGCAACACCGCGGGCAACCAGATCGTCCGTGACGCCATCGCGTCCCTGGTCAAGCAGACCGGTTCGATCGAAGCCGCCGCTGGCAAACTGGGCATCAACGACCTGAACCCGGACAACGCTGATCACGAATTCTGATCAATGCTGGCTGAGTGAATAAGGCGACCTTCGGGTCGCCTTTTTCATACCTGCCCTACACCGTCCATTGTGGGTAAGCCAAATTACCTGTCCCACATCAAGCAAACGATAATTCCTCTTATTCAAATTCCCATCCCCTGTTAGACTTTGCGCCCTTGTTTTGCTCGTCTTGCAGGATGTCTGATGCCCTCGCTGCCTCTTCGCTTGTCCGCACTGTTTCTGGCCCTGGGCCTGAGTGCCTGCGATGACGCCCCGAAATTCACCCAGGCCGAACCCGGTGAAGCCCGCTCCGGCGGCAATGCAACGGTGCGCAAGACCGATCAGAACGCGTTTTCCATGCCTTCGGCGAATCTGCCGCCGTCTCGGCGCGTGGACTTCAGTGTCGGCAACAGCTTCTTCCGCAGCCCCTGGGTAATCGCCCCGTCGACGACGACCGCTCGCGATGGCCTCGGTCCACTGTTCAACACCAATGCCTGCCAGGGCTGCCACATCAAGGACGGCCGCGGCCATCCGCCGACTCCCGACGATGTGAACGCCGTGTCGATGCTGGTACGGCTGTCGATTCCCGACGCCCCGGCGTATGCCAGGGTCATCGAACAGCTCGGCGTGGTGCCGGAGCCCGTCTACGGCGTCCAGTTCCAGGACATGTCCGTCCCCGGCGTGGCCCCCGAAGGCAAAGTGCGGGTCGATTACACCGCCGTGCCGGTTCGCTTCAAGGACGGCACTGAAGTCGAGTTGCGCAAACCGAGCCTGAACATCACCCAACTGGGCTACGGCCCGATGCACCCCGACACCCGCTTCTCGGCCCGCGTGGCACCGCCGATGATTGGCCTGGGCCTGCTCGAAGCGATCCCCGACGAGGCAATCCTGGCCAACGCCGAGGCACAGGCCAAGGCGAACAAAGGCATCAGCGGACAACCGAACCGGGTCTGGGATGATGCCCAGCAGAAGACCGTCCTGGGGAGATTTGGCTGGAAAGCCGGACAACCGAACCTCAATCAGCAGAATGTCCACGCGTTTTCCGGTGATATGGGGCTCACGACCAGCCTCAGACCCATTGATGACTGCACGGACGCGCAAACAGCCTGCAAACAGGCCCCCAATGGCAACGGCCCCAATGGCGAGCCGGAAGTCAGCGACAACATCCTGCGCCTGGTGCTGTTCTACAGCCGAAACCTCGCCGTACCGGCGCGCCGCGACGTCAACGCGCCAGAAGTGCTGGCCGGCAAGACTTTGTTCTATCAGGCCGGTTGCCAGTCCTGTCACACACCGAAATACACCACCGCCGCCAACGCCGCCGAACCTGAACTGGCCAATCAAGTGATTCGCCCGTACAGCGATCTGCTGTTGCATGACTTGGGCGACGGCCTGGCCGACAACCGTACCGAGTTCCAGGCCAGCGGCCGCCAATGGCGTACCCCGCCGTTGTGGGGCATCGGCCTGACACAGACGGTCAGCGGCCACACCCAGTTCCTGCACGACGGCCGCGCCCGCAACCTGCTCGAAGCCGTGCTCTGGCATGGCGGCGAGGCAACAGCGGCGCAGCAACAGGTTTTGTCTTTCAATGCCGAGCAACGCGCTGCGTTGCTGGCATTCCTGAATTCCCTTTAACACGCATTCCACCCGCGGGAGCCCGACATGTTCCGTCCCAAACTGTTGTTCACCAGCCTTGCCGCCCTCGCCCTGGGCGCCTGCTCGCCACAAGACCCGCAAGCGGTCACGTCGGCGGCCATCGCCAAGTCGGTGATCCTGCCGACCTACACACGCTGGGTTGAAGCCGACCGTCAATTGGCGGTCAGCGCCCTCGCCTACTGCGAAGGCAAGGAAACCCTGGAAACCGCCCGTGCCGATTTCCTGCATGCGCAAAAAGCCTGGGCCGAGTTGCAACCGCTGCTGATCGGGCCATTGGCCGAAGGCAACCGTTCGTGGCAGGTGCAGTTCTGGCCAGACAAGAAAAACCTGGTCGGCCGTCAGGTCGAGCAACTGATCACCGCCCAGCCGCAAATCGATGCCGCCGCCCTGGCCAAGTCCAGCGTTGTGGTACAGGGGCTCTCGGCCTACGAATACATTCTGTTCGACAGCAAGCCTGACGTGGCCAACGCCGAGCAGAAGAGCAAATACTGCCCGCTGCTGATCGCCATCGGCGAACGCCAGAAGCAATTGGCCGAGGAGATTCTGCAATCCTGGAACAACACCGACGGCATGCTCGCGCAAATGAGCAAATTCCCGAACCAGCGTTACGCGGACTCCCACGAAGCGATCGCCGATCTGCTGCGCGTGCAAGTCACCGCCATCGACACCCTGAAGAAAAAGCTCGGCACGCCGATGGGCCGCCAGAGCAAGGGTGTGCCGCAACCGTTCCAGGCCGACGCATGGCGCAGCCAGGCATCCCTGACCAGTCTCGAAGCCAGCCTCGCGGCGGCCAAAACGGTCTGGGAGGGTGTGGACAACAAAGGCCTGCGCGGCCTGTTGCCGAGCGAGCAGAAACCGTTGGCCGACAAGATCGACGCAGCCTATGCCGCCTCGCTGAAACTGTTTGCCGGCAACCAGCGCTCGCTGACCGACATGCTCAATGACGAGGCCGGCCGCCAACAACTCAACGAGCTGTATGACAGCCTCAACGTCGTCCATCGCCTGCACGAGGCCGATCTGGCCAAGGCATTGGGCATCCAGCTGGGCTTCAACGCCAACGACGGTGACTGATGAGGGCCGGTTCCATGCTGCGACGCCAGGTTCTGACATTAGGTAGTTTGCTGCTCGGAGCAGTGACGCTGGGCGGCTGGAAGCTGTTCAAGCAAAAGGACAAGAGTCCGCTGTTGCTTTCGGCACGGGACGATACCGACGGCCAGCATTACGCCGTCGGTTATCGGCTCGATGGCACCCAGGTGTTTGCCACCCGGGTCGGCCAGCGTTGCCACGACATCATCAACCACCCGACATTGCCGATTGCACTGTTCGTCGCTCGCCGTCCAGGCACCGAGAGCTACCTGGTCGACCTGCGCGACGGCGCGCTCCTGCAAACCGTGGTGTCACAGCCGAACCGGCACTTCTACGGGCACGCGGTCATTCACCACAGCGGCGACTGGCTGTACGCCACCGAAAACGACACCACCGATCCGGGTCGCGGCCTGCTCGGCGTGTATAAGTTCGAAGGCGAGCGGCTGGTGCACAGCGGTGAGATTTCCACCCACGGCCTCGGTCCGCACCAGGTGTCGTGGATGCCCGATGGCGAAACCCTGGTGGTGGCCAACGGCGGGATTCGCACCGAGGCCGAAAGCCGGGTGGAGATGAACCTCAACGCCATGGAACCGAGCCTGGTCCTGATGCACCGCGACGGCGCCCTGCTGAGCAAGGAAACCCTCGCCCAGCAGATGAACAGCGTGCGCCATCTGGCCGTCGCCAGCGACGGTACCATCGTCGCCAGCCAGCAGTTCATGGGCGCGGCCCACGAGTCGTCGGAATTGCTGGCGATCAAGCGTCCCGGCCAGCCTTTCATCGCGTTCCCGGTGCCCGAGCACCAGTTGCAGGCCATGGGGCACTACACCGCCAGCGTCGCGGTACACAGCGACTTGCGCCTGGTGGCGTTGACCGCACCGCGGGGCAACCGCTTTTTCATCTGGGACCTGGACAGTGCTGAAGTACGCCTGGACGCGCCACTGCCCGATTGCGCCGGGGTCGGCGCCGTGGCCGATGGTTTTGTCGTGACCTCGGGCCAGGGGCGCTGCCGCTACTACGACTGCCGCCAGACAAACCTCGTCGCAAAACCACTGGAGCTGCCCGCAGGGCTCTGGGACAACCATCTGCACCTGATGGCCTGAATCATTGAAAAAATCGCCGCCTTGGGCCGCGCCTGTATCGGGATGACGTTCACCCCGCAGGCGCGACCCGAGGCGACGAATCTTTTCAGGCTTTCACCCCTCTAATACCTCGCAACCTGTAAAAACGGCAGTTGGATTACCCTCTACACTCCCGGTAATGTGCCCCACTGTCTCGCCTGATTTTCTCCAAGGAACTGGAATATGCTGCGTCGCCGCATGCTGATCATGTTGGGTGTTGTTCTACTGATTGTGCTGGTCCTGGCTGCGTACAAAGCCTTCTCGATCTACACGATGGTTCAAGGCTTCTCTGCACCCAGACCGGCTATCAGCGTTGCCGTGGCCACCGCCACCGAGCGCCCATGGCAAGCCCGACTGCCTACCGTCGGCACGCTCAAGGCATTGCAGGGCGTGGACCTGAGCCTGGAGACCGATGGCACCGTTATCGATGTCCAGTTCGAGTCAGGGCAGAAGGTCAAGGCCGGTCAACCCATCGTCCGGCTCGACAGCGCCGTGGAAAGCGCCCTGCTCGAAACCGCCCTGGCCGACCTCGGGCTCGCCCAGCTGGACTACAACCGTGGCAGCCAGCTGGTGGGCAGCCAGGCGATTTCCAAAGGCGAGTTCGACCGACTCTCGGCGGTCCTGAAAAAGAGCAGGGCCACGGTTAATCAGCTCAAGGCGGCGCTCGAGAAAAAACGCATCATCGCGCCGTTCAGCGGCACCATCGGCATTCGTCAGGTGGACGTCGGCGACTATGTGGCCAGCGGCACCATGATCGCCACCCTGCAAGACCTCAGTAGCCTGTATGTCGACTTTTTCGTGCCCGAGCAGTCGGTGCCGAAGATTGCGCTCGGCCAGCCGGTGCAGGTCATTGTCGCGGCGTATCCGACCCTGGAGTACCCCGGCACCATCAGTGCAATCAACCCTAAAGTCGAGAACAGCACCCGTAACGTGCAGGTCCGCGCCACTCTGGCCAACCCTGACGGCAAGTTGATGCCAGGCATGTTCGCCAACCTCCAGGTACTCCTGCCCGACCCGCAGCCGCGCATCGTGGTGCCAGAAAGCGCAATTACTTACACGCTCTACGGCAACTCCGTGTATGTGGCCGTGCCCAAGAAGGCTGAGGATGGCAGCCTGGTTAAGGACGACAAGGGCCAACCGGTGCTGATCGCCGAACGGCGTTTTGTCGAGACCGGCGAACGCCGTGATGGGCAAGTGATGATCACCAAAGGCGTGCAGAGCGGCGAGAAAGTAGTGACCGCCGGCCAGCTCAAGCTGGATAACGGCTCACGCGTTGCCATCAGCGACGACAAGACCCTCACCGGGCAGAACAGCCCGCGACGCGCGGACTGATCAAGGAATTCCCATGGCTTTTACCGACCCGTTCATCCGCCGTCCGGTACTCGCTACCGTGGTCAGCCTGTTGATCGTGCTGCTGGGCTTCCAGGCCTGGAGCAAGCTGCCGCTACGCCAATACCCGCAGATGGAAAACGCCCTGATCACGGTGACCACCGCCTACCCCGGGGCCAACGCCGAGACCATCCAGGGCTACATCACCCAACCGATGCAGCAAAGCCTGGCCAGCGCCGAGGGCATCGACTACATGACCTCGGTCAGTCGCCAGAACTTCTCGGTGATCTCGATCTACGCGCGCGTCGGCGCCAACAGCGACCGTCTGTTTACCGAACTGCTGGCCAAGGCCAACGAGGTCAAGAACCAGCTGCCCCAGGACGCTGAAGACCCGGTACTGAGTAAAGAGTCTGCCGATGCGTCAGTGCTGATGTACATCAGCTACTTCAGCAAGGAGTTGAGCAACCCGCAGATTACCGATTACCTGTCACGGGTGATCCAGCCCAAGCTGGCGACCTTGCCCGGCATGGCCGAAGCCGAGATCCTCGGTAACCAGGTGTTTGCCATGCGCCTGTGGCTGGACCCGATGAAGCTGGCGGGTTTCGGCCTCAGTGCCAGCGATGTGACCAACGCGGTGCGCCAGTACAACTTCCTCTCGGCCGCCGGCGAGGTGAAGGGCGAATACGTGGTCACCAGCATCAATGCCAATACCGAACTCAAGTCCGCCGAAGCCTTCGGGATGATTCCACTCAAGGTCGATGGCGACAGCCGTGTGCTGCTGCGGGATGTGGCGCGCGTGGAAATGGGTGCGGAAAACTACGACTCCATCAGCTCGTTCGGTGGCACCCCTTCGGTGTACATCGGCATCAAGGCGACGCCCGGCGCTAACCCTCTGGAAGTGATCAAGGAAGTGCGCAAGATCATGCCGGACCTGGAGGCCCAGCTACCGCCGAACCTGAAAGGTGAAATCGCCTACGACGCCACCCTGTTCATCCAGGCCTCGATCGACGAAGTGGTGAAGACCCTGTTCGAAGCGGTACTGATCGTGATCGTCGTGGTGTTCCTGTTCCTTGGCGCCCTGCGCTCGGTGGTGATCCCGGTGGTGACCATCCCGCTGTCGATGATCGGCGTGATGTTCTTCATGCAGATGATGGGGTACTCGATCAACCTGCTCACCCTGCTGGCGATGGTATTGGCCATCGGTTTGGTGGTGGATGACGCCATCGTGGTGGTGGAAAACATTCACCGTCACATCGAGGAAGGCAAGACACCGCTCGAGGCTGCCGTTGAAGGCGCCCGGGAGATCGCCATGCCGGTGGTTTCGATGACCATCACCCTGGCGGCGGTGTATGCACCGATCGGTTTCCTGACCGGTCTGACCGGGGCGCTGTTCAAGGAGTTCGCCCTGACCCTGGCCGGCGCGGTGGTGATTTCCGGTATCGTCGCCCTGACCCTGTCGCCGATGATGTGTGCGTTTCTGCTGCGCCACGACGAGAACCCCAGCGGCCTGGCCCATCGCCTGGACATGATTTTCGAAAGCCTCAAGCGCCGCTACCAGAGCCTGCTTCACGGCACCCTCAACACCCGGCCTGTGGTGCTGGTGTTTGCCGTAATCGTGTTGTGCCTGATTCCGGTCCTTCTCAAATTCACCAAATCGGAACTGGCACCGGATGAGGACCAGGGCATCATTTTCATGATTGCCAACGCCCCGCAGCCGACCAACCTCGACTACCTGAACACCTACACCGACGAGTTCGTCTCGATTTTCAAGGCGTTTCCCGAGTACTACTCGTCGTTCCAGATCAACGGTTTCAGCGGCGTGCAATCGGGCATCGGCGGTTTCCTGCTCAAGCCATGGGACGATCGCAGTCGCACGCAAATGGCGATCCTGCCCGAGGTGCAGGCCAAACTGGAAAAGATCCCGGGGCTGCAGATTTTCGGCTTCAACCTGCCGTCACTGCCGGGCACCGGCGAAGGCTTGCCGTTCCAGTTCGTCATCAACTCCTCCAACGATTACGAATTGCTGCTGCAAGTGGTCGACCGGGTAAAAAAACGCGCGAAGGAGTCCGGCAAGTTTGCGTTTGTCCACGTTGACCTGGCCTTCGACAAACCGGAAGTGGTGGTGGATATCGACCGCGCCAAGGCTGCGCAGATGGGGGTTTCCATGCAGGATCTGGGGGGAACCCTGGCGACCCTGCTCGGCGAAGGCGAGATCAACCGATTCACCATTGAGGGTCGCAGCTACAAGGTCATTGCCCAGGTCGAGCGGCCGTTCCGTGACAATCCGGACTGGCTGAACAATTACTACGTGAAGAACACCAAGGGTGAACTGTTGGCGTTGTCGACCCTGATCACCGTCAGCGACCGCGCTCGACCGAGACAGCTGAACCAGTTCCAGCAACTCAACTCGGCCATCCTGTCCGGCGTACCGCTGGTGAGCATGGGGGAAGCCATCGACCTGGTGCGCCAGATCGCCCGGGAAGAGGCACCCGCCGGCTTTGCCTTCGACTACGCTGGCGCATCGAGGCAGTACGTACAGGAGGGCAGCGCCCTGTGGGTTACCTTTGCCCTGGCACTGGCGATCATTTTCCTGGTGCTGGCGGCCCAGTTCGAAAGTTTCCGCGACCCGCTGGTGATCCTGGTCACCGTGCCACTGTCTATCTGCGGCGCATTGATTCCGCTGTTCCTGGGTTGGTCGAGCATGAATATCTATACCCAGGTAGGGCTGGTGACCTTGATCGGGCTGATCAGCAAGCACGGCATCCTGATCGTCGAGTTCGCCAACCAGCTACGCAAGGACAAGGGCCTGACAGCGCGCGAAGCGGTAGAGGAAGCGGCAGCCATCCGGTTGCGTCCGGTCCTGATGACCACCGCGGCGATGGTGTTCGGCATGGTGCCATTGATCATCGCGAGCGGTGCTGGCGCGGTCAGCCGGTTCGACATCGGCACGGTCATCGCGACGGGCATGTCGATCGGCACGTTGTTCACACTGTTTGTGTTGCCCTGCGTCTACACCTTGGTGGCCAAACCCGATAAGCGCTGAAACAGATGTATCTGCAGGCTCGCTCCCACATTGATTCCTGTTGTATTGAAAATCAGGGCAATAAAAAAAAGGCCTCGCATAGCGAGGCCTTTCATTTTGGCTTCAATCGGTTCAACTCTGCGGCCTCAATCCCTGAGAGAGTCCGAACATGAACAGCAACAAGTCATGATCGGGTCGAGTGGCCACGGATGCCTTGGCAACCCGTGGCAACGGACAATGTTCTTCTGCGCTTATCGAGCTGAGAACCTGGGGGCGTGGTTGCTCCCAGGTTGCCATCGCGATCGATGCAACTGCCAAGGCTCCTACCAGAAACAAACCTCGTGCAATTTCGAGTTTCATCGCTATAAACCCTTGATAGCGCTGCCAAACGCCGTCTCATAAAAGTAGATGAGCTTTTTCCAGTCTGCGTCGCTGAACGACGAATGGCGACGCAATTGCTTGATGTCATGGACTGCTGCGCGATAGGCCGTTAAACGCTTGCGGCACTTCTCCAGATCGATCAGGGCAACTTCGACCCTGGCCATCTCGTCCTCACCGGTCACACGAACGAATACGTGCTTGTCGTAAAGGCAACCATGCTGCCAGCGGCCCTTGTGCATGCGGGCCAGGTTTTCAGCCAGGTCCTTGAGCACTCGTTCGTTTATAACTTCACCATGACGCTCGCGACCGCCACCGGCGTACCAGCGATCAATTTCCACGAAGCCGTCCAGCGACTTGGTGACCAGCAAGGCACGCCATTTGTGTACGGGATCGCGCTGTGCGCCACAGAAAACGATTTCCGGAACCCGTACGCCAAGCTCGGTCACACCGATGAGCGCAGCATGCTCGCGCAGTACCGTAGGCCGCCCGAAAGGGTGCTGCAAGCTACGATGGATATGCCCGGTCTGGCGCTTGACGTAGAGCAGTTGACCATCACTGCCCATCAGGCGTTGAACACCGCTTTCCCCGCCGCGACGGACATTGGGTTCTTCTACCCATTCACCGCGCTGATTCCAGAAATGATCGAAGCGGTCCTGGGGAACGACTTCCGTTTCTGCTGCACACTGCACTGCCATCCTGTTACCTCTTGCGTAATACGTAAACTCGCCACATGGCATAGAGCGGCAAAAAGTCCAGTTGTTCCTGGATCCGGAAACCCGCCTGCTCAAATTCCTTCTCTACGGTAGCGGCCGGTAACACAAACCGGTTTTGGTAACCTTCCTGCCCACGGGTTTTCTCCGAACGCTTGCGTTTCCAGGCCTTGAAGTTGCCATCGACCCACAGCGAAAGGATCACGCTGTCACGGGAAACCCGCTCGAATTCACGCAAAATAGCCATGCGATGCCCGGCTTCACCGATGTGGTGGAGCAAGCGCATGCAAAAGATGCTGTCGACGGCGTTGTCCGGCAAGGCGATGTCGAATGCGGATGTGTGCAAGGGTTGTACCCGTTTCACCACATCGGCAGGTTGCGCCTGGGTTGCGATCTTGAGCATGGACTGCGAGTTATCGGCGCCGATGATCACACGGTTGGATTTTTCCGCCAACAAGGGCCAGAACCGCCCTGCACCACAAGGCAAATCAAGGACCAGACCAGGCTCGCCAACCAGGGCCAGCGCCTTGCGCGCCAGTTGTTCGTCACGCCAGTGGGACAATCGACGGCCGAGACCTTCCTGGTGTTTGCGCAAATAGCGTTGCGCGTGTTGATCGTCGTACTTTTCCGAGAAATCGAGCTTGATCGGGCCGTCCATCATCAGGTCTCCTGAACTTCTGATAGCAGCTACCTTAGATTTTGTAGTGTCAGTGACTGGTCATCCATTTGTGAAAATATCGTTATGGGAAACCCTGAAGTATTACAGGGTTTTACGGAAATGACAGGGTTTGCTGGACGCCTGACTTAACAGATCAAGTTCGGGACAGCTCCACCTGAAAACGGCAGCCACTGGGCTCCATGGTTGTCAGGCTGACGTTCCAACCCTGGTTTTCACAGATCCGCTGCACCAGTGAAAGCCCCAGGCCCAAGCCTTCCCCGCGCTTTTCAGTGCCCCGAACGAAGGGTTCGAACATCGCCTCGCGTTTTTCCTCGGGAATGCCCACACCGCTGTCTTCGACCAGAAATCCGGTGCCCGTCAGGCTCAGGCGAATGAAGCCCCGCTCGGTATAGTGCAAGGCGTTGCGCAGCAAGTTACCCATCACCGCGTGCAGGAACGTCGCATTGTAGCCATTGGCCTCGGGGTTGCCCGGTTCGAAGATCAGCTTCAACCCTTTGCTTTCAATGGGCTCGCGCCACAGACCGACCAGGCCCTCGGCTACCTGGCCCAGGGACTGCTGCGGCGACATGCTGGCGTCTTCGCGCTGGGCACGGGCGAGCATCAGGAAGGTTTGCACCAGCTCACGCATTTCTTCACAGGCCCGGGCAATGCGCTCGACCTGGGCGCGACCGCGCTGATCGAGCCCCGGGTTTTCCAGCAACAACTCGCAGGAACTGGCCAGGATCATCAGGGGCGTACGCAATTCGTGGCTGACGTCGCTGGTGAACAACCGCTCGCGGGTCAGGGCCTGACGCAAGCGCCCGAGGGTGGCATCGAACGCCACGGCCAGTTCGCCCACTTCGTCGGCGGCATAGTCCGGAGCCAAGGGAGGAGCCAAACCCAGCAGTTGATCGCGATGGCGTACCTGGCGGGCCAGCCGCACCACCGGCGCCATGACCTTGCGCGCCAGCACCCAGCCAAGAAACACCGCCAGTGCCAGGCTTAGCACGAATCCCACCAGTACCACGGCAAACAGCACCCGTTCACGCTCTTCGAAGTCGCTCTGGTCCTGCAACAGCACGTAACGTCGGCCGTCGACGATTTCGACCATGGCGTGGTACGACAGGTTTTCACGGAACACTTCGTGGAAACCCGGCTCCAGGTGCCGCAAATCCTTGGGCAACCTGAAATCGCCTGGCCCGTTGCTGAAGTAGAACAATTGGTCCGGTTCGGGACGATGACTCCAGTCCGTGACATTGTCCATCAGCAGCAGGCGCTGTAAATCGCCACCCAGACCGGCCGAAATCAGTTTTTCTTCCACCAGGTGTACGGTCGCCACGATGCCCATGGCAAAGGCGCCCGCCACCAGTGCGCTCATCAGCGCAAAGGCAATGATGATGCGTTGGGCAAGGCTCTGCTTAAACTCCATCACGGCCCTCGGCCAGGCGATACCCCACACCGTGCACGGTTTGCAGCAATGGCTTGGCGAACGGCTTGTCGATCACCTGGCGCAGTTGGTGGACATGACTGCGCAGGCTGTCGCTGTCCGGGCAGTCGTCGCCCCAGAGCGCTTCTTCAAGAATTTCACGACGCAACACATGAGGGCTTTTCTGCATCAACACGGCCAGCAACTTCAGCCCGACCGGGTTGAGTTTCAGCAACCGGCCTTCGCGAGTGACTTCCAGGGTGTCGAGGTCGTAGCTCAGGTCGCCGACCTGCAAGGTCCGCCGCCCGCCGCCCTGGGTTCGGCGCATGACCGCCTCGATACGCGCTGCCAGTTCCGACAGGGCGAACGGTTTGATCAGGTAGTCATCGGCACCCGACTTGAAGCCTTGCAGACGGTCATCCAGCTGATCGCGGGCAGTGAGCATGATCACCGGTGTTTCGCGGCGGGCATCCTCGCGCAGGCGCTTGCACAGGGTGTAGCCATCGATGCCGGGCAGCATGATATCGAGTACGATCAAATCGTAGTGCTCGGTGGCCGCCAGATGCAGGCCCGACAGACCATCCTGAGCGCAATCCACGGTATAGCCTTTGAGCCCCAGGTAATCGGCCAGGTTGGCCAGGATATCGCGGTTGTCTTCAACCAATAGAATTCGCATGGGTATCTCTCCGTCCACAGTAACGGCCGTCGTGGCCCGCGCAGCTTAAGGCGAAGTTCAGCTCACGGCTAGGACTGAGTGAAGCGCAAAAGCGTGGAAATTGACCGACTACAGCCTTAACAAGTTTTTCACCCGCGATTCACACACTGGCGACAGAATCGGGTTCAAACTCCGCGCGGCTGCGCATTTGAGAACATTTCACTGATCAAGGAACTAGCATGGTTTCGACCCTTGCCCGCCCTACCCCTCGTCCGCTCAATTTCCGGGTGTGCCTTGGAGTCCCCGCCGTAGCAGCGATCATTCTGGTATTGCTCGAATTGACCAGTCTGGACATGGACCTGGCCAAACTGTTTTACGACCCGGTAGCCGGGCAATTCATTGGCCGCCACAGTTACTTTCTCGAGGACATCCTCCACGATCGCGCCAAGCAACTGGTCATCGCCTTCTCGGTGTTTGCCATCTTCGGCTACATCGCGTCGTTCTTCATGGCCAGGCTCAAACCGTTCAAGCGGGAACTGGGTTGCCTGGTGCTGTCCCTGGGCCTGGCGACTTCGTTTGTCACGCCCATGAAAGCGGTGACCGCGGTGCAATGCCCATGGAGCCTCGAGCAATTCGGCGGTCACGAGACCTACAGCGAACTGTTGAGCCCTCGCCCGCACACCGAAAAACCGGGGCGTTGCTGGCCCGGCGGCCATGCGGCCACCGGCTTCACCCTGTTTGCCCTGTTTTTCGTACTGCGTGACCGTCGCCCGCGCATGGCTCGCGCAGCGTTTGTCTTCGCCTTCGCCCTCGGCTCGGTGTTCTCCATCGGGCGAATGATGCAGGGCGCACACTTCTTCTCGCACAACGTGTGGACGGCGGTGTTCTGCTGGCTGATCTGTTTGGGGTCGTATTACTACGTTCTGTACCGACCGGCGTTGAAGGCTGAACGCGGGACCACTGCAGAACCTGTCGGCGCCTGATCTGACGTCATCGCGGGCAAGCCACGCTCCCACAGGATTTATGCAGTTCCTTGTGGGAGCGGGCTTGCTCGCGAAAGCGGAATGTCATTCAGCATCTATGTCGACTGACACACTGCCTTCGCGAGCAAGCCCGCTCCCACAATGGATCGATGTGAACATTGAAATCCGGGCAATAAAAAACCCCGCCGGCTTTCGCAGGCGGGGTTTTTTCGTACAGGGGTAAGGCTGGCTTACATCATGCCGCCCATGCCGCCCATACCACCCATGTCTGGCATACCGCCACCAGCACCGCCGTCTTTCTTCGGTGCATCAGCAACAGCAGCTTCGGTGGTCAGGATCAGACCGCCGATCGACGATGCAGCTTGCAGAGCCGAACGGGTAACCTTGGTTGGGTCCAGGATGCCCATTTCGATCATGTCGCCGTATTCGCCAGTCGCAGCGTTGTAACCGAAGTTACCTTTGCCGTTCTTGACTTCGTTGACCACAACGCTTGGCTCGTCACCGCTGTTGGCAGCGATCTGACGCAGCGGTGCTTCAACGGCACGGCGCAGAACAGCGATACCTACGTCCTGATCAGCGTTGTCGCCTTTCAGATCGTTCAGGGTTTGCAGAGCGCGGATCAGCGCAACGCCACCGCCAGGTACCACGCCTTCTTCAACGGCTGCACGGGTAGCGTGCAGGGCGTCTTCAACGCGGGCTTTCTTCTCTTTCATTTCGACTTCGGAACCAGCGCCAACCTTAATCACTGCAACGCCGCCGGACAGCTTGGCCAGACGCTCTTGCAGTTTTTCACGGTCGTAGTCCGAGGAGGTTTCGGCAACCTGGGCACGGATCTGAGCAATGCGGGACTCGATGTCGCCCGCTACACCAGCACCGTCAACGATGATGGTGTTTTCCTTGGAGATGGTCACGCGCTTGGCGCTGCCCAGGTTTTCCAGGGTGGCTGCTTCCAGGCTCAGGCCGATCTCTTCGGAGATAACGGTACCGCCGGTCAGAACGGCGATGTCCTGCAGCATGGCCTTGCGGCGGTCGCCGAAGCCTGGAGCCTTGACGGCTGCGACTTTAACGATGCCACGCATGTTGTTCACGACCAGAGTCGCCAGGGCTTCGCCTTCAACGTCTTCGGAAACGATCAGCAGTGGACGACCGGCTTTGGCAACGGCTTCCAGCACTGGCAGCATTTCGCGGATGTTCGAGATTTTTTTGTCGACCAGCAGAACCAGCGGGTTGTCCAGCTCGGCAACCATGGTTTCCGGCTTGTTGACGAAGTACGGGGACAGGTAGCCACGGTCGAACTGCATGCCTTCTACAACCGACAGTTCGTTTTCCAGGCCAGTGCCTTCTTCAACGGTGATCACGCCTTCTTTACCGACTTTTTCCATGGCTTCGGCAATGATGTCGCCGATGGAGTTGTCGGAGTTGGCCGAGATGGTGCCAACCTGAGCGATTGCCTTGGTGTCAGCGCATGGCTTGGACAGGTTTTTCAGCTCTTTGACGATGGCGATGGTCGCCTTGTCGATGCCGCGCTTCAGATCCATCGGGTTCATGCCGGCAGCGACGGCTTTCAGGCCTTCGTTGACGATCGACTGAGCCAGAACGGTAGCGGTGGTAGTACCGTCACCAGCGTCATCGTTCGCACGGGAGGCAACGTCTTTGACCAGCTGCGCGCCCATGTTTTCGAAACGGTCTTCGAGTTCGATTTCTTTGGCGACGGAAACGCCGTCCTTGGTGATGGTCGGAGCGCCGAAGCTCTTCTCGATGATCACGTTACGGCCTTTCGGGCCCAGGGTCGCTTTTACCGCGTCAGCCAGGACGTTAACGCCTTTGAGCATTTTCTTGCGGGCGGAATCGCCAAACAGAACTTCTTTAGCAGCCATGATCGATATTCCTTAAATACTTTGAAGTAGCGGGAAAATGAGCGGGTAATCAGCCTTCGATAACAGCGAGGATTTCGTTCTCGCTCATTACCAGCAGGTCTTCGCCGTCGATTTTCACAGTGTTGCTGCCGGAGTAAGGACCGAACACAACCTTGTCGCCCACTTTCACGGACAGTGCACGCACTTCACCGCTTTCCAGTGCTTTGCCTGGGCCTACAGCGAGGATTTCGCCGCTGTTGGCTTTTTCAGCAGCCGAACCTGGCAGGACGATACCGCCAGCGGTTTTCTTTTCTTCTTCGCTGCGACGGATGACGACGCGGTCATGCAGAGGACGAAGCTTCATTGTCGATCTCTCCTAATTGTGGTTTTCATCGGCCGGTGTAGTCCCGGCGGGTTTAACAAAGTCCGGCGGCGCCGGGTGCGGTTCGTCAAGCGAACCGCGGAAGTCTGTCTGGCGTGATCGCCAGAAACCTTGCGGTGACCGTTACATAAGGGCGCATAAGCTTATTACAAGGGCGGAGTTCGAAAAATTTTCTGTTCGCTGCCCCGCAAACGGACACGGCACCCGCAGGTGCCGTGTCGATGTGCGTATTACTTGGTATCGCGGTGTTCGAACTCGCCTTCGATCACGTTGGGCTCACGGCCCAGCGGTTCGCGAGGCACCGGGCCGCCACGGGCCTGGAGATCGTCGGCGAACGCTCGCTGACGCAGCGCCTGCTCTTCGGCGCGCTGGCGCATTTTATTGGCCAGCAGGCGACGGCTGAACGGCAACAGCATGAAAAGGCCGATCACATCGCTGATGAAACCCGGAAGAATCAGCAGGCCACCGGCCAATGCCAGCATCAGGCCTTCGAGCATGGTCTGGGCCGGCAGTTCGCCGCGGCTCAGGCTTTCACGGGCACGCAGGGCCGTAGCCAGGCCGGCGATGCGCAGCACAAACACGCCGAACATCGAGCCGAGAATGATCAGCAGCAGGGCCGGGAAAAACCCGATGGACCCTGCCACCTTGACGAATACGAACAGCTCCAACACCGGGAACAGCAGAAAGAGCAACAAAAAAGGGCGCATCAAATGGTTCCTCAACGCAAGAATGCCTTGCCAGTTCACCTTAGATGACGTCGCCGTTTCGTGAATTCAAGCGTCGGCCACTTCATTTTTCGGCCAATGATCGGCGTGGGCCAGAGAAACCAAGGCTTCGCGAACTTGTGTCGGCGTATTACAAGACGCTTGAAACGGCAACCAGTACAGACTTTGACCGATACGCAGGTGCATGCCTTCGGTATCGATACCGACCATTTGCGCCGGCACGTTTTTCGGCAGCCCGGCCAGATCGACGTAATGGGCGATGGCCTTGGCGTGATCGGCGTTCATGTGCTCGACCATGCTCACTTCGGCCTTGCCGGCGAACGGGTTGGCCAGGGTCAGTTCGTTGACCCAATGAATCGCGCCAAAACCGCCGATGTATCGGTGGCGTACAGGCTCGAGCACCCAGAAATCGAAATCGTGGGCCTTGTGATAACCCTGCGACTCCGGGAAGTAGCGGTAGTAACGCTCGGAAGCAGCCTCGATGGCGGCTTCGTCTTCGAGTTGATGCGCCTCGGCCAGGTAAGTCAGTCGACCAACGGCCTGGACATCTTCGGCGCCACGTTCGCCGACAAAGAGCGAGCATTTCCGATCTTTTTGCAGGTTATGCGTGTGCTGGGCGATACGGCTGATCAGGATCAGCGGCCGGCCCTGCTCGTCCAGGCAGTAAGGAACCACGGAGCCAAACGGAAAACCGGGCATCGATTTGGAGTGCGTCGAGAGCACCCCACGGTATTCCTTGAGGAGCAATTCTCGTGCATGCTTAGCCGCTTCAACGCTCAATTTATGACTCCTTAAATAGAATCCGTCAGAAAAACGGACGAGCTGCTAGTGAAAGTCCCAGCACGCCATCGGGGCAGTTCTCATGTGCAGCCGGGCCACGTCAGGCGCAGATCGAGAGGCTCTCTACAAGGAAAACACTCAGACCTGCTACCGGGGCATGCGAATGCAACTCACTGACAAAGTAATCATTATCACTGGCGGTTGCCAGGGTTTAGGCCGCTCCATGGCCGAGTATTTCGCAGGCCTGGGCGCGAAACTCGCGCTGGTGGACCTGAACCAGGAAAAACTCGACGACGCGGTCACCGCCTGCAAGGCCCAGGGTGTCGAGGCCCGCGCCTACCTGTGCAACGTGGCCAACGAAGAGCAAGTGACCCACATGGTTGCCCGGGTCGCTGAAGACTTTGGCGCGATCCATGGCTTGATCAACAACGCCGGGATCCTGCGCGACGGCCTGTTGCTCAAGGTCAAGGATGGCGAAATGACCAAGATGAGCCTGGCCCAGTGGCAGGCCGTCATCGACGTCAACCTGACCGGCGTGTTTCTGTGCACCCGTGAAGTCGCGGCGAAAATGGTCGAGCTGAACAACAGCGGCGCGATCATCAATATCTCGTCGATTTCCCGCGCCGGCAACGTCGGTCAGACCAACTACTCCGCCGCCAAGGCCGGTGTCGCTGCGGCAACCGTGACCTGGGCCAAGGAACTGGCACGCTACGGAATTCGCGTCGCCGGCATTGCACCGGGCTTCATCGAAACCGAAATGACCCTGGGCATGAAGCCTGAAGCGCTGGAGAAGATGACTGCCGGGATCCCGCTCAAACGCATGGGCAAGCCTGAAGAAATCGCCCATTCGGCGGCCTACATCTTCGAGAACGACTATTACACCGGTCGGATCCTGGAGATGGATGGTGGGTTGCGGATCTAAAGCAAGATCAAAAGATCGCAGCCTGCGGCAGCTCCTACATGGGACTGATGTTCACCCTGTAGGAGCTGCCGCAGGCTGCGATCTTTCAACAGGCGACCGGAATCAATCGTCGCTGACGCTGATATTCGGCATCGCCGGCGTCAAAGCCTCCTGCAACACGATCCGCGCCCCCACATGGCGGGCCAGTTCCTGGTAAACCATCGCAATCTGGCTGTCAGGCTCGGCGATCACCGTTGGCTTGCCGCTATCGGCCTGCTCGCGGATGACCATCGACAGCGGCAGCGAAGCCAGCAACTCGACGCCATACTGGTTGGCCAGTTTCACACCTCCGCCCTCACCGAACAGATGCTCGGCATGTCCGCAGTTGGAGCAGATGTGCACGGCCATGTTCTCCACCACGCCCAGCACCGGAATGTTGACCTTGCGGAACATTTCCACACCCTTGCGCGCGTCCAGCAATGCCAGGTCCTGCGGGGTGGTCACGATGACCGCGCCGGCCACCGGCACTTTCTGCGCCAGGGTCAGCTGGATGTCACCGGTGCCAGGCGGCATGTCGATGACCAGGTAATCCAGGTCCCCCCACGCGGTCTGGGTCACCAGTTGCAGCAAGGCGCCGGAGACCATCGGCCCGCGCCAGACCATCGGCGTGTTGTCATCGGTGAGGAAGGCCATGGACATCACTTCGACGCCATGGGACTTGAGCGGCACGAACCACTTCTGGTCCTTCACTTCAGGGCGGGTGCGCTCGGGGATGCCGAACATGATGCCCTGGCTCGGGCCGTAGATGTCTGCATCGAGAATCCCGACCTTGGCGCCTTCGCGGGCCAGGGCCAGGGCCAGGTTGGCCGCCGTGGTGGATTTACCCACGCCGCCCTTGCCGGACGCCACGGCCACCACGTTTTTTACGTTCGCCAGGCCCGGAATCTGCGCCTGAGCCTTGTGCGCAGCGATCACACTGGTGATTTCAACCTTGGCACTGGCCACGCCATCCAGACCCTGAATGGCCATTTCCAGCATCTGCGCCCAGCCACTCTTGAACAGCCCGGCGGCATAACCCAGTTCAAGCTGAACGCTGACGCGCTCGCCCTGGATCTCGATGTTGCGCACGCACCCGGCGCTGACCGGGTCCTGGTTCAGGTAAGGGTCGGTGTATTGGCGAAGGACGGCTTCCACCGCTGCGCGATTGACGGCGCTCATGGGCAACTCCGAAAACAGGACTGGAAAGATGATGGGTATCGTACCTGTTCTAAGCGTTCGGCGGGATGTTGAACCTTCACCTGTTACTCATCCAATGAAACAGGCTCACAGGGTGAAAAATATGCGCCGGCGCTTTATAGTGGCCGACCTCCGTTTCATCAAGTAGCCGAGCCCCATGTCCGAGCCACGCAAGATCCTCGTCACCAGCGCCCTGCCCTATGCCAATGGTTCGATCCACCTTGGCCATATGCTGGAATACATCCAGACCGATATGTGGGTGCGCTTCCAGAAGCACCGCGGCAATCAATGCATTTATGTCTGTGCTGACGACGCCCACGGATCGGCGATCATGCTGCGCGCGGAAAAGGAAGGCATCACCCCGGAACAGCTGATCGCCAACGTCCAGGCTGAACACAGCGCCGACTTTGCCGATTTCCTGGTGGACTTCGACAACTTCCACTCCACTCACGCCGAAGAAAACCGTGAGCTGTCGAGCCAGATCTACCTGAAGCTGCGTGACGCCGGGCATATCGCCACGCGTTCGATCACCCAGTACTTCGACCCGGAAAAGAAAATGTTCCTGGCCGACCGCTTCATCAAGGGCACCTGCCCGAAATGCGGCACCGAAGACCAGTACGGCGACAACTGCGAAAAATGCGGCGCGACCTACGCACCCACCGACCTGAAGGATCCGAAGTCGGCGATCTCCGGCGCCACCCCGGTGCTCAAGGATTCCCAGCACTTCTTCTTCAAGCTGCCAGACTTCCAGCAAATGCTGCAAACCTGGACCCGCAGCGGCACCCTGCAGGATGCCGTGGCCAACAAGATCGCCGAATGGCTGGATGCCGGCCTGCAACAGTGGGACATCTCCCGCGATGCGCCGTACTTCGGTTTTGAAATCCCCGACGAGCCGGGCAAATACTTCTACGTGTGGCTGGATGCGCCGATCGGTTACATGGCCAGCTTCAAGAACCTGTGCAACCGCACGCCGGAGCTGGACTTCGACGCGTTCTGGGGCAAGGACTCCACCGCCGAGCTGTACCACTTCATCGGCAAGGACATCGTCAACTTCCACGCCCTGTTCTGGCCAGCCATGCTCGAAGGCGCGGGCTACCGCAAGCCAACCGGGATCAACGTGCACGGCTACCTGACCGTCAACGGCCAGAAGATGTCCAAGTCCCGCGGCACTTTCATCAAGGCCCGGACCTACCTGGACCACCTGTCGCCGGAATATCTGCGCTATTACTATGCGGCCAAGCTGGGCCGTGGCGTCGACGACCTGGACCTGAACCTCGAAGACTTCGTGCAGAAGGTCAACTCCGACCTCGTGGGCAAGGTCGTCAACATCGCCAGCCGTTGTGCCGGCTTCATCAACAAGGGCAATGCCGGCGTGATGGTCGACACCAACGCCGCGCCCGAGCTGACCGAAGCCTTCCTGGCCGCCGCGCCAGGCATCGCCGACGCCTATGAAGCCCGCGACTTCGCCCGCGCCATGCGCGAGATCATGGGCCTGGCCGACCGCGCCAACGCCTGGATCGCCGACAAGGCGCCGTGGTCGCTGAACAAACAGGAAGGCAAACAGGATGAAGTCCAGGCCATCTGCGCCACCGGCGTCAACCTGTTCCGTCAACTGGTGATATTCCTCAAGCCAGTGCTGCCGCTGCTGGCCGCTGATGCCGAGGCGTTCCTCAACGTCGCGCCGCTGACCTGGAACGACCACGCGACCTTGCTCGGCAATCACCAGCTGAACGAGTTCAAGCCGTTGATGACCCGTATCGACCCGGTCAAGGTGCAAGCCATGACCGACGCCTCGAAAGAAGACCTGACTGCCAGCCAGACCGACACCGGCGAAGCCGCGCCTGCCGGCAACGGCGAGTTGGCCAAGGATCCGCTGTCGCCGGAAATCGAATTCGACACCTTTGCCGCCGTCGACCTGCGTGTCGCTCTGATCGTCAAGGCCGAACACGTGGAAGGTGCAGACAAGCTGCTGCGCCTGACCCTGGACATCGGTGACGAGCAACGCAACGTGTTCTCCGGGATCAAGAGTGCTTATCCGGACCCGTCCAAGCTCGATGGTCGACTGACCATGATGATTGCCAACCTCAAGCCACGGAAAATGAAGTTCGGTATCTCCGAAGGCATGGTGATGGCGGCCGGCCCTGGCGGTGAAGAGATCTACCTGCTCAGCCCTGACAGCGGCGCCAAGCCGGGCCAGCGCATCAAGTAAGGTCTGCGGCAAATCGATCCCACAGTCGTGCCTGGCGCGGCTGTGGGATTTTCATGTCTGGCCCATACTGTCTCTCAGGTCTGGCTTCATCTTGTAGGAGCTGCCGCAGGCTGCGATCTTGGCTTCTTTAAGAGCAAAGTCAAAAGATCGCAGCCTGCGGCAGCTCCTACAGAGTTATCCAGCATCGGATATGGACGATCATGACCGAAATCCTGCTTACGCTTATCAGCGCCGCCCTGATCAACAACATCGTGTTGCACTGGCCGTTGGCCGTCGATCCGCTGCTGGCCGGCCAGCGCCGTCAGGTCCATGCCCTGGGCATTGCGACGACCTGCCTGATGCTGGTCGTGGGCATGCTCGGCTATGCGTTCTTTCAATGGCTGCTGGTGCCACTGCAATTGACGTCGCTGCGTCTGTTTGTGTTTCTGCCATTGAGCGTGCTGCTGATCAGCCCGTTGCTGAAGTTGTTGGCCCGGGTGTTTTCGACATTGCCGTTCGAAGGCCTCTGGCCGTTACTGCTGGGCAATGCCGGCGTGCTCGGCGTGGCCTTGCTCAACGCTCAGCAAGACAAGGGTTTCTTTCACGCCACAGCCTTGAGCCTCGGTGCAGGGCTGGGCTTCTGGCTGGTGTTGAGCCTGTTCACTGATTTGCGTGAACGCACGGCCGACAACGATGTTCCCCTGCCCTTTCGCGGCTTGCCGATCGACCTGATCGGTGCCGGCCTGATCGCAGTGGCTTTTCTCGGATTCAGTGGACTGATCAAAACATGAGTCTGATTCAAATCATCGACGCTCTCTTGCCGCAAACCCAATGCGGCAAGTGCGGCCACCCCGGGTGCAAACCGTACGCCGAAGGCATCGCCAATGGCGAGCCGATCAACAAGTGTCCGCCAGGCGGCAACGAAACCATCGCGGCCCTGGCCGATTTGCTGAAGGTGCCGGTGCTGGAGCTGGATGTCAGCCGTGGCTCGGCCCCGGCGCAGATCGCCTATATCCGCGAGGCCGAGTGCATTGGTTGCACCAAGTGCATCCAGGCCTGCCCGGTCGATGCCATCGTCGGCGCGGCCAAACTGATGCACACGGTGATCATCGATGAGTGCACCGGTTGTGACCTCTGCGTGGCACCGTGCCCGGTGGACTGCATCGAAATGCGCCCGTTGCTGCCGAACACGGTACTGCCCGTTGTCGGGGGCCTGGCCCTCACACCACAGGCGCGGCAGGCCCGCACTATCAAGCGCGACCACGCACGGCGCCGCTTCGAACAACGCAATGCTCGCCTGCTGCGTGAGGAACAACAGAAAGTCGCCGAGCGCCAGGCAAGGCAGCGAGCCGCGCAACCTGCCGAGACGACAGCCGACCCGGTGCAGGCGGCCCTCGAACGCGTCCGCGCACAGAAAACCGCCAATGCCGATGGCGAACTGAAAAAGGCCAGGATCGATGTTGCGATGAGTCGGGCGCAGTTGCACAAATCGCTGAAGGCCTTTGGGCACCCGCCAACCTTCGAACAGCAATCGCAGTTGATTGCCCTGCAACAGCAGTTCGAAGCCGCCGAGAAAAACCTCGCGCACCTGGAAAGTGTCGCCCCATCGGCCCCTGCACCGACGGTCGCAGCTGTGTCGTCAAATGATGCCGATCTGAAACGGGCCAAGATCCAGTTGGCCATGCGCCGCGCCGAACTCAAGAAGGCTCAGGCCAACGAGGCACCGGCGGAGCAAATCGAAGCCCTGGAGCGCGCACTCGGTGAAGCCGAACGCCTGGTAGACGCCCATGCCAGCCCTTGACGTGGTGGATGATCGCCTGCAACAGGCGATGAAACTGGTGCTGTTGGCCACGCTGCCGGGAATGCTGGCGGCGTTCTGGCTGTATGGCTGGGGCATGTTGATCAATCTGGTTCTGGCGGCCACTGCCGCGTTGGCCGTCGAGGCCGCTGTCATGCATTTGCGCCAGCGACCGCCGGGGCCAACCTTGAGTGACGGTAGCGCGCTGGTCAGTGCCGCACTGCTGGCTCTGGCGCTGCCACCTTACTGCCCATGGTGGCTGACCCTCAGTGCAGCCGCTTTTGCGATGGTATTCGGCAAGCACTTGTATGGCGGCGTCGGCTTGAATCCCTTCAACCCGGCGATGCTCGGTTTGGCGCTGGTTCTGGTGACCTTTCCCTACCCAATGACCCTTTGGCCATCGCCCCATGGCATGGATCTACCGAGCGGCTTGCAGCACGTGTTCGGCATCGGCCAAATGCCGGATGCGTGGGTGCAGGCCACCGCACTGGACAGTCTGCGGATCAACAAAAGCCTGACCATTGATGAACTGTTTGCCGGCAACCCGGCATTCGGCCACTTTGGCGGCCGGGGGGTGGAATGGGTGAACCTGGCCTTTGTGGCGGGTGGAATGTTTCTCCTGCAACGAAAGGTGATCAGTTGGCATGCACCGGTTGGCATGCTGGCCAGCCTGTTCATCATCAGCCTGCTGTGCTGGAACGGTTCGGGCTCCGACTCCCATGGCTCGCCATTGTTTCACCTGCTGAGTGGCGCGACCATGCTGGGGGCGTTCTTTATCATCACCGAACCGGTGTCCGGCCCCAGAAGCCCTGGCGCGAAATTGCTGTTCGGCGTCGGCGTCGGGCTCCTGACTTATCTGATTCGTACCTGGGGTGGTTATCCGGACGGCATCGCCTTCGCGGTGCTGTTGATGAACCTGTGCGTGCCGGCGCTGGAGCGGTTCGTAGCAGCCAGGCAACAGCCGGAGGCGCCATGAACCGGACATCAAGCATCGCACTTGTGGTGCTTTTGGCCGCATTGGGCCTCGGCATGACCTACTTCGTGCAACTCGGCAGCGCGCCGCGCATTGCAGCCGAACAGCGCCTGATCGACAGCGGTCATCTGCTGGACCTGATCGCGCCGGACAGCTACGACAATCAACCACTCGAACACCCCATAACGATTGAAGCAACCCCACTGACCAACAGCACCTTGCTCGGTGGTTATCTGGCGACCCGGGGCGATCAACCCGTCGCGGTGTTGCTGCGCAGTCAAACCCTTGGCTACGCCGGTGCCATCGACCTGTTGATCGCTGTCGACGCCAACGGCAGGTTGCTGGGCGTCAAAACCCTCAAACAGTTGGAAACACCAGGGCTGGGGGCAAAGATCGCCGACTGGCCCAATGCCTGGCTCCGGGTTTTTTCCGGCAAGTCTCGAACAGAACCCGGTGACAGCGGCTGGGCGCTGAAAAAGGATCAAGGGCAGTTCGATCAGATCGCAGGCGCGACCATCACCTCAAGAGCGGTGATCAATGCCATCCACGATGCCTTGCGCTACTTCGATGAACACCGGCAACAACTGCTCGGAATCCCTGCCCATGGATAGCTCCTCGACTCTGCGTAACGCCTTGATGCTGACACCGCTGATCGGCGCCACCCACTCGCTGATGGCCGCACTTGGCCTATGCCTGATGTTCATGGTGGTGACCGAGTTGTTCAGCCTGGCCATGGGCGTCCTGCGATCCCGACTGGTCCCGGCGACCTGCTTGCTGGCCAGCATCCTGTTGGCGGCCACGCTCACCAGTTGCGCGGAACTCATGGCACAAGTCTGGTCGCTTCAATGGCAGCAGCATCTGGGGTTTTACGGCGCCCTGATCGCCTTGCAATGCGTCGTACTGGAACACACCGGGTTCTTTCAGAACGGTTGGCGCCAACGCCGGCGACTCAATGCCCTGTTTGCCACGTTGATGATCGCGTTGGGCCTGCTGCGCGAACTCATCGGCAACGGAGCACTTGGAAACCCTCTATCGTGGCTGTCCGGCGCAACACAAACTGACTGGCAAGGCTGGGTACTGATGGCTGACGATGGCCTGCGCCTGGCCACCCTGGTCCCTGGCGGGTTCATCCTGCTCGGGCTGCTGATCGCCGCCTGGCAGGCCTGGCGCCCCACGCCCACACACTGATTGCCTTCGAGGAAACGTACTACCCATGAATGCCGCAAAACGTCTGGAAATCTTCCGCAGACTGCACGAGGACAACCCGGAACCAAAGACCGAGCTGGCCTATTCCTCACCCTTCGAATTGCTGATCGCCGTGATTCTCTCGGCGCAGTCGACCGATGTGGGCGTCAACAAGGCCACGGCCAGGCTGTTCCCGGTCGCCAATACCCCGGCAGCGATCCATGCCCTGGGTGTCGAAGGGCTCTCGGAGTACATCAAGACCATCGGGCTGTACAACAGCAAAGCGAAAAACGTGATCGAAACCTGCCGCTTGCTGGTCGAGCGTCACGCCGGTGAAGTGCCACAAACCCGCGAAGAGCTGGAGGCACTGCCCGGCGTCGGCCGCAAGACCGCCAATGTGGTACTCAATACGGCATTCCGTCAGCTGACCATGGCCGTCGACACGCATATTTTCAGGGTCAGCAACCGGACGGGTATTGCTCCCGGCAAGAATGTGGTGGAAGTCGAGAAAAAACTGATGAAATTCGTGCCCAGGGAGTACCTGCTCGACTCCCATCACTGGCTGATTCTTCACGGCCGCTATGTCTGCCTGGCCCGCAAGCCCCGATGCGGAAGCTGCCGGATCGAGGACTTGTGCGAATACAAGCACAAAACCTCCGACGATTGAGGCGCTATTAGGTTTATTGAATTGTCGATTGAAAAAATCTTTTTTACCCGCCGGGAGATTGTCGATATAAGGAGCGCCAAAGGCCTTCTTAGCCTGGAGCAACTAAATGAGTACTGGCAAAGAGCAATTGGACGTAGAAGACGATTTCACCACCGCCGAAACCGATGACGCCGAGCCGGTGGTTGAAGTGGCGAAAACTAATCTGAGCAAACGCCGCACCATCGACAACCTGCTGGAGGAGCGCCGACTGCAAAAGCAATTGGCCGATTACGATTTTGATTTATGACACCTGAAAGCCTCCCGAAACGGAGGCTTTTTTTCTAAGTGCCATACCCCGGTAGGCGCCCCTTGTCGCGCAATTATGTCATCACACCAGACCATTGCGTTGTGCCAGTTCGATCAGATCGACCAGAGACCGCGCATTGAGCTTGAGCAACAGGCGGGTCTTGTAAGTACTGACTGTTTTATTGCTGAGAAACATTCCATCGGCAATCTCTTTATTGGTCTTTCCTCGGGCCAACTGTTGCAGGACCATCATTTCCCGCCCCGACAACCGATCAACCATATCGGCCTCACTGGCATTCCCCAAACTGCAACGCACGGTATGCAAGGCTTGATTAGGAAAGTAACTGTAACCTGACAACACGGCCTTTATTGCACTGAGCAACTCCGTGAGGTCTTGTTGCTTGCAGACGTAACCGGCTGCACCGGACTGCATGCAACGCATCGAAAAATGTCCCGGTGCCTGGGAAGTCAAGATCAGCACTTTCATCGGCATTGAGGCCGAAGACAAACGCGCGATGACTTCCAATCCGTCCAGCTTCGGAATCCCGATATCCAGAATGACAATGTCCGGCATAAGTTCACGGGCTAGTTGCAGTGCGTCCACACCATTATCGGTTTCTGCAATAACTTCGTAGCCATGACGCTCCATTAGCATACGTACCGCAAGACGAATGACGGGGTGATCATCCACGATCAGCACTTTATTCATGGGCAAGTCCAATTTTCGCTGTTCGAATTTTTAGAGCCCGCACAATAGCCTAGTCGTTTCACCCATGGCATGTCGCCCCTCCCGGCCACCCACACCAAGAGACATACCCTACAAACAACACGGATTTCTCCTACAAAAATCCCTCGAACGGAATGAATTGAAAACTGTATCAGCGTCAGTGTGTCGCACTTTCCAGCAGCCACCCCTGTCGATTTACGACCAAAATTTTCCGAGTACCAGCTTGATCGGCCGCGCCCTGAAAAACACTAGCCTCTACCTCTCCGTCAAAACGTAACTGATATTTACGTATTCAACACTCACACCGGAAATATCACACACCCAGCATCCATTTACTCTTACAGCAAATAATATTTTTTGAGCAATCATTAAAACATGCCAAAAACTCAAGAACCCTAAGAGCAATACAACAAACAAATAATAACCCGCCAAAAACCAGCAGACACTAAAAAACATTACAATAACCACCACATCAAACCAACCTCATAAACCACTCGAGAACAGACAATCCGACATGAGTACAAAACATGATAAACAAACGAGTCACCAACCCAATGACAATTATCGCGATATTCGCAGCGCTATCTGAAACTTCGGCAGCCGTCTCTCTACCCTTCCTTGATCAGGAGGAAAGAGAACTCTACGTCTGGTTCCTGATCAGCTTTCCGTTCTATTTAATTTTACTTTTTTTCGCGACACTCAACTTCAACTATAAATCACTTTATGCGCCTTCCGATTTTGAAAAGGGCAAGCACTTCATGAAGGTCATGGATGATGTTGGGCGTTCGGAAAAGAAAGCCTCCGCAAAGCCATCTGAAAACCCCGCACTGGAGACGTCAACGAATGACTGCCAGTCAACCCGAACGCCCTGTGGCGCACAGGACCCGCCAACCGGGATCGGTCTGCAAACCACCGTATCCGTCCAGCATCACCTTCAGCTGCCGGAACAGGTAAAAGACCTCTACATCGTCGATGTACGCTGGATGAACAGAGAGGTCGAGTTTGGAGCGCTGCTGGAAAAAATCCAGAGGCCACGGGAAAAGGCGGCGTATGTGATTGTGTTTGTCACTTGTGCCGTTTCGGAGAAATTACTGAAAGCCGGTGCGCATGAACATTCAAGGCAGGCCAGCAAGCGCAGTGACGCCTTTTATGTGACCTACAATCCAGACTCGCACAGGCTGTCGGTCATTGATCAGGCCGAGCAACCGGCGAACAACAACGTTTAGTACAGGTCAGGCCATTGAGCAGGAGAAAAACAGGAAATCATCATCGGATACGAAAACACCCGACAACGCAGTAACTGGCGTCACACCCCGTTTTCAGGTACCTGACCTCGTCGAGGACGAGGCCAGGTAACCATCACGATTTCAAAGGTCTCAGAACAGCTTCCGGCCTTTGTTCGCCGCAATGCGCATGCGCAGGGCGTTGAGCTTGATGAAGCCCGCTGCATCCGCCTGGTTGTACGCGCCGCCATCTTCTTCGAAGGTCGCGATATTGGCGTCGAACAGCGAGTCGTCGGACTTGCGGCCAGTGACGATCACATTACCCTTGTACAGCTTCAGGCGCACAACGCCGTTCACGTTGACCTGGGACGCATCGATCATCTGTTGCAGCATCAGACGCTCAGGGCTCCACCAGTAGCCGGTGTAGATCAGGCTGGCGTACTTGGGCATCAGCTCGTCTTTGAGGTGAGCCACTTCGCGGTCCAGGGTGATCGATTCGATCGCACGGTGGGCACGCAGCATGATGGTACCGCCAGGGGTTTCGTAGCAGCCACGGGACTTCATGCCCACGTAGCGGTTCTCGACGATGTCGAGACGGCCGATACCGTGCTCACCACCGATACGGTTCAGGGTCGCCAGCACGGTGGCCGGAGTCATTTCGACGCCGTCCAGCGCGACGATGTCGCCGTTGCGGTAGGTCAGTTCCAGGTACTGCGGCTTGTCTGGAGCGTTTTCCGGAGAAACGGTCCAACGCCACATGTCTTCTTCGTGCTCGGTCCAGGTGTCTTCCAGCACGCCGCCCTCATAGGAGATGTGCAGCAGGTTGGCATCCATGGAGTACGGGGACTTCTTCTTGCCGTGGCGCTCGATCGGGATCGCGTGCTTATCGGCATAGTCCATCAGCTTTTCACGGGACAGCAGGTCCCATTCGCGCCACGGAGCGATCACTTTCACACCTGGCTTCAAGGCGTACGCACCGAGTTCGAAACGAACCTGGTCGTTACCCTTGCCGGTGGCGCCATGGGAAATGGCGTCTGCACCGGTTTCGTTGGCGATTTCGATCAGGCGCTTGGCGATCAGCGGACGAGCGATGGAAGTACCCAGCAGGTACTCGCCTTCGTAAACGGTGTTGGCGCGGAACATCGGGAAAACGAAATCGCGCACGAACTCTTCGCGCAAGTCGTCGATGTAGATCTCTTTGACGCCCATGGCCTGAGCCTTGGCGCGTGCAGGTTCGACCTCTTCGCCCTGCCCCAGGTCAGCGGTGAAGGTCACCACTTCACAGTTATAAGTATCCTGCAGCCACTTGAGGATCACCGAAGTGTCCAGGCCGCCGGAATACGCCAGAACGACCTTGTTTACGTCCGCCATGCCATCACTCCACGGGGTTCTACGGAAAGCCGGGAAGTCTACCGCTCATGCAGAATAATTTACAGTGGCGCGACAGCTTATGACGACGAAGCGACAGATTATGTCGAGAGGGCGACGATGACCAAAGAGTCAGGAAGTTGCCGATGTGGCCGCTTTCGTCGCTTGCGGGGCGACTTGTTCCACGGGTGCTCCGCGCTCCAGGCGTACCGCTACTCGACGGTTCTTCGCACGGTTGATGTTGTTGGTGTTAGGCGCCACCGGATAACGCTCGCCATGGAAACGCAGGGTGATTTGCGACTCCTGGATGCCGTTGGCCTTGAAGAACTCCATCACTGCCAGGGCTCGGCGCCGCGACAGGTCGCGATTGGTCAGGCGGTTGCCGCTGTTGTCGGAGTGCCCGTCGAGTTCAATATGATAGACCGTCGGATCGGCCTTCATGTACTCCAGCATCACCTGCAGTTTGGCTTTTGCGGCGCTGTCGAGTTCGATTCCGCCGCCGGGGAAGCCGATTTCGGATTGCTTCACCTGTTCGAAATTCTGTGGCAACAGTTTCGCCACACAACCCTGGTAGTCGGCAAACGCTTGGGTGAACCTGACCGGTAACAAGCGTACTTCCGACACCCGCCCATCCCCCGAAGAATGTCGAACCACCGGGCTGCGACCGTCCATCAGGCCACTGATCAGACGCCCGGCCTGAACCTGTGAGCTGTTGAACAATATGTTGCCACTGCCGATTCTCACCGTGCCCAGGTTGATATCGTCACGGCCCGGCTGCCACGGCGCGGCAGCGGCCAGCAAGGTCGCCGAACCACCGCCGATCATCGGGTTGTAGGCTTTCAGACGAAACGTCGCCTGCTCGCCGGCACGACGCACGAACTCGCCAGAGCCGAAGTCGGTAACCGGCTGAGTCAGGCGGCATTCGAACTTGTCGCCTTCGACCGTCCACTCAATGTTCTCCAGACGTGTCTGGAAAGTGAGCGCCATCGCCGGAAGGCTGGCAAACACACTGAGCAAGGCTAAATAACGCTGGCGCACGGGAGGCTCCACTGGTTTCTACAACAAAAAGACCGACACACACATGTTTACGGCATACCTGTTGGATATCGGAAGCTTCCTGCAAAACTTGATAGCGAGTGCCTGCAAGAGTCTTTTCCGGTAGCATTCCCTTGAGTTTGACCCGCCTGGAATCCCCTCATGTCCGACCGCCTGACCCTGCTGCGTCCCGACGACTGGCATATTCATCTTCGCGATGGTGCCGTGTTGACCAATACCGTCGCGGATGTCGCGCGCACCTTTGGCCGCGCCATCATCATGCCCAACCTGGTTCCACCGGTGCGCAATGCGGCCGAAGCCGACGGCTATCGCCAGCGGATTCTCGCTGCTCGCCCGGCCGGCAGCCTGTTCGAGCCACTGATGGTCCTGTACCTGACCGACCGCACCCAGCCCGAAGAAATTCGCGAGGCCAAGGCCAGCGGATTCATTCACGCCGCCAAGTTGTACCCGGCCGGCGCGACCACCAACTCGGATTCTGGCGTCACCAGCATCGACAAGATCTTCCCTGCACTCGAGGCCATGGCCGAAGTCGGGATGCCGCTGTTGATCCACGGTGAGGTCACCCGGGGCGATGTCGACGTGTTCGACCGCGAAAAAATCTTCATCGACGAGCACATGCGTCGCGTGGTCGAGCGTTTCCCGGCCCTCAAAGTGGTCTTCGAACACATCACCACCGCCGATGCCGTGCAGTTCGTCAACTCGGCTTCGGCCAACGTGGGCGCGACCATTACCGCGCATCACCTGTTGTACAACCGCAACCACATGCTGGTGGGTGGGATCCGGCCGCACTTCTATTGCCTGCCGATCCTCAAGCGCAATACCCACCAGGAAGCCCTGCTCGACGCGGCCACCAGCGGCAGCGAGAAGTTCTTCCTCGGCACCGACTCGGCCCCCCACGCCCAGCACGCCAAGGAAGCGGCCTGCGGTTGCGCCGGTTGCTACACCGCCTATGCGGCCATCGAGATGTATGCCGAAGCCTTCGAACAGCGCAATGCGCTGGACAAGCTCGAGGCCTTTGCCAGCCTCAATGGCCCTCGGTTCTATGGCCTGCCGGCCAACACCGATCGCATCACCCTGGTCCGCGAAGAGTGGACCGCCCCGACCAGCCTGCCATTTGGCGAGCTGACCGTTATCCCGCTGCGCGCCGGTGAAAAACTGCGCTGGCGCCTGCTGGAGGAACACGCGTGAGTGAAGACCATTTCGACGACGAACTGGAAGGCAATGGCGGCGGAGGCGGCCCGCGTCATCCAATGGCGGCCAGGTTCCGTGGTTACCTGCCGGTAGTCGTCGACGTAGAAACCGGTGGCTTCAATTCGGCCACCGACGCCCTGCTGGAGATCGCCGCGACCACCATCGCCATGGATGAAAAGGGTTTTGTTTACCCCGATCACACCTACTTCTTCCGTGTCGAGCCGTTCGAAGGCGCGAACATCGAAGCGGCGGCCCTGGAGTTCACCGGGATCAAGCTCGATCACCCGCTACGCATGGCCGTGAGTGAAGAGTCTGCCCTGAACGATATCTTCCGCGGCGTGCGCAAGGCCCTCAAGGCCAATGGCTGCAAACGGGCGATCCTGGTCGGGCATAACAGCAGCTTCGACCTGGGCTTCCTCAATGCGGCGGTTGCGCGGCTGGACATGAAGCGCAATCCATTCCATCCGTTCTCCAGTTTCGATACCGCAACGCTCGCCGGCCTCGCTTACGGCCAGACCGTGCTGGCCAAGGCTTGCCAGGCAGCAGACATCGACTTCGACGGTCGCGAGGCTCACTCGGCTCGCTATGACACCGAGAAGACGGCAGAGCTGTTCTGCGGCATCGTCAATCGCTGGAAACAGATGGGTGGCTGGGAAGATTTCGACGACTGATGTGTTGCAGGAGCGAGCTTGCTCGCTCCTGCACAGTCCCGGCGTTATCCCGCCCATAAAAAAACCGGCCTCGATGGCCGGTTTTTTTGTACCTGCTTTTTATAGCTGGAGCGTGCGCCTTACAGAGCGGCAGCGTGCTCGGTCAGGTAAGCGGCAACGCCTTCTGGCGAAGCGTTCATGCCTTTGTCGCCTTTTTTCCAGTTGGCAGGGCAGACTTCGCCGTTCGCTTCGTGGAATTGCAGAGCGTCGACCAGACGGATCAGCTCTTCCATGTTACGGCCCAGCGGCAGGTCGTTGATGATCTGCGAACGGACAACACCCTTGTCGTCGATCAGGAACGCGCCACGGAAAGCCACGCCGTCAGCGGACTGAACGTCGTAGGCCTTCATGATGTCCTGCTTGATGTCGGCAGCCATGGTGTAGCGAACCTGGCCGATACCGCCATTGTTCACTGGAGTGTTGCGCCATGCGTTGTGGGTGAAGTGCGAGTCGATCGAAACAGCGATCACTTCAACGTTGCGGGCCTTGAAGTCAGACATGCGGTTGTCCAGAGCGATCAGCTCGGACGGGCAAACGAAGGTGAAGTCCAGTGGGTAGAAGAACACCAGGCCGTATTTGCCTTTGATCGCCGAGGACAGGGTGAAGCTGTCAACGATCTCGCCATTGCCGAGTACGGCCGGTACGGTGAAGTCAGGGGCTTGTTTGCCTACGAGTACGCTCATTGGATATCTCCTGGTGTAATAACGTGAGAAACAGGTTTCGCATCAGCCTGCCACCCTGAGGCGACAGCCCTGTGACACGATCCCCGGTCGCAAAAGACCGGCCATCATACACCGCGTGTTTGAGCTGGCTTAGCTGTTTTTCCCCATACGATGAAATCGCCGACGGTTTTGTTTCACCGATTTGCCAGGTAGACCGTTCGTCAGCCATACCCTTTTATGACGAAAAGTGCCCTGAAACCACTTTGACAATCATTCTCGTTAACATTAAGATCCATCGCAATTGAGTCACAATCAGCGACGGTCCTTCCCTATGTATGTTTGCCTCTGCACTGGTGTCACCGACGGTCAAATCCGCGATGCGATCTATGAAGGATGCTGCAGCTACAAGGAAGTCCGTGTGGCCACCGGCGTTGCCAGCCAGTGCGGCAAATGTGCCTGCCTCGCCAAGGAAGTGGTCCGCGAGACCCTGACCAAGCTGCAAACGGCCCAGGCTGCGATTCCTTTTCCAGCAGAATTTACAGCAGCTTGAATATCGAATTTCAAAGAACCGGACATATGTCCGGTTTTTTTATGCCTCAAAATCAACTAGTTATGCCCTAGACGCGGAACACAAACATTCTTATTCCGATTAATTTTCATTTAAGTTTCAATAACTTAGGTTTGACACTATTAAATACCCGGCTCAAACTCAGCTCTATTGACAGCTAATACAGGGCAGGACCCCATCATGAAAGGCGACGTTACAGTCATCCAGCATCTCAACAAGATCCTTGCCAATGAGCTGGTCGCGATCAATCAATACTTCCTGCATGCGCGCATGTATGAAGATTGGGGCCTGAACAAGCTCGGCAAGCACGAGTACCACGAATCCATCGACGAGATGAAGCACGCGGACAAGCTGATCAAGCGCATCCTGTTCCTTGAAGGCCTGCCGAACGTCCAGGACCTGGGCAAGCTGCACATCGGCGAGCACACCAAGGAAATGCTGGAGTGCGACCTGCGTATCGAGAAAACCGGCCATGCCGATCTCAAAGCGGCTATCGCTCATTGCGAAAAAGTTGGCGACTTTGGTAGCCGTGAGCTGCTTGAAGATATCCTCGAGTCCGAAGAAGAACATATCGACTGGCTGGAAACCCAATTGGGCCTGATCGATAAAGTGGGTCTTGAGAACTACCTGCAATCGCAGATGGGCGAAGAGTAGGAGCTGCCGCAGGCTGCGATCCTGGCGATTACAGCGGCAACTATGCAGTAACTTTTCGAACTTGATAAAAAGCCCCGCACTCTTTCGAGTAGCGGGGCTTTTTATTGCTGGAGATCAAAAGATCGCAGCCTGCGGCAGCTCCTACAGGGGAGCCAAGGAAATCAGGCTTCGGTCTTTGGAGCAGCAGCCTTGGCGGCGGCGTCCTTGATCAGGCTCTGCAGCGAACCGTCAGCAGCCATTTCAGTCATGATGTCGCTGCCGCCGACCAGCTCACCGCCGACCCACAGTTGCGGGAAGGTTGGCCAGTTGGCGTATTTAGGCAGGTTGGCGCGGATTTCCGGGTTCTGCAGGATGTCCACGTACGCAAACTTTTCGCCACATGCCATCACGGCCTGCGCGGCTTTCGCGGAGAAGCCGCACTGCGGGGCATTCGGCGAGCCTTTCATGTAAAGCAGAATGGTGTTGTTGGCAATCTGCTCTTTAATCGTTTCGATGATATCCATGGAGCACCTCGACTGAACTTTCCGACTCATGGGTCGGCACGGTGGCGCATTGTAACGGAAAGCCGAGCGCCCTGCTCGGTCTCTCCGTCTGACTGATTCAAGCCGCCGCCACGGTCACCGGCACACCATTGAGTGCAGCATTTCCCGACAACTCGTCAAGCTGGCAGTCGTCGGTCAGATCGTTGGCGCTCGATCCCGGCTGGCTGCTGGCAATCGTCATTTGCACGCCCGGCCGCGCGTGTCCCCAGCCGTGAGGCAGGCTGACCACACCTTTCATCATGTCCAGACTGCCAAGCACCTCGACTTCGATCACGCCCACCCGCGAGCTGACCCGAACACGCTGTCCGTCGCTGAGCCCGCGACTGGCCAGGTCGTCCGGATGCATCAGCAACTGGTGACGTGGCTTGCCTTTCACCAACCGATGATAGTTATGCATCCATGAGTTGTTGCTGCGTACATGCCGGCGGCCAATCATCAACAACTCGTCGGCAGCCGGCGCCTGTAAGGCCGCGAAGCGCGCAAGGTCAGCGAGAATCGCGGCCGGTGCGGCCTGGATGCGTTGATTGGCAGTCTTCAGGCGGGGCGTCAGGTTAGGCTTGAGCGCGCCCAGATCGACGCCATGGGGATGATCGAACAAGGTCGCCAGCGATAGCTTGTGCTCTGAGTTGTCACCGTACATTCCCATGCGCAGGCCACGATCGATCATTTGCGCCGGGGCAATGGTGGGCTTCAATTCTTTGCCGGTCCTGGCGGCAAATGCCTTGGCCAGGCCGACGAAAATCTCCCAGTCGTGCAAGGCACCTTCGGGCTTGGCGAGGATGGCGCGGTTGAAACGGCTGACGTTGCGCACCGCGAACAGGTTGAACGTGGTGTCGTAATGATCGTTTTCCAGCGCCGATGTGGACGGCAGGATCAGGTCGGCGTAACGCGTGGTTTCATTGATGTACAGGTCGATACTGACCATGAACTCCAGCCCGTCCAGCGCCTGCTCAAGCTTTCGGCCATTGGGTGTGGACAGTACCGGATTGCCTGCCACGGTGATCAACGCACGGACTTGCCCTTCCCCTTCGGTGAGCATCTCCTCGGCCAACGCCGAGACAGGTAGTTCTCCGGCGTACTCCGGACGCCCGGAGACCCGGCTCTGCCACAGATTGAAATGCCCGCCCGAAGTCGTCGCCACCAGGTCCACTGCTGGCTCCGTACACAGGGCACCACCCACGCGGTCGAGATTGCCGGTGACCAGGTTGATCAACTGCACCACCCAGTGGCACAGCGTACCGAAGGCTTGGGTCGAAACGCCCATGCGGCCATAGCAGACAGCACTGGGCGCCGCGGCAAAGTCCCGCGCCAACTGGCGGATCTGTTCGGCCGGCACGGCGCACAACGGGCTCATGGCCTCGGCGGTGAACGGCGCGACGGCCTCCCGCACGTCCTCAAGGCCGTCCACCGGCAGATGGCTGTCGCGGGTCAGACCTTCAGCGAACAAGGTATTGAGCAGGCCGAACAACAGCGCGGCATCCCCCCCCGGGCGCACGAACAAGTGCTGGTCGGCAATCGCCGCCGTCTCACTACGACGCGGATCGACTACCACCACTTTGCCGCCACGGGCCTGTATCGCCTTCAAGCGTTTTTCCACATCCGGCACGGTCATGATGCTGCCATTCGAAGCCAGCGGGTTGCCGCCCAGGATCAGCATGAAATCGGTGTGATCGATGTCCGGGATCGGCAACAGCAAACCGTGGCCGTACATCAAATGACTGGTCAGGTGATGGGGCAATTGATCGACCGAGGTGGCGGAAAACCGGTTGCGGGTTTTCAGCGGGCCAAGGAAGTAATTGCTGTGGGTCATCAGCCCGTAATTGTGCACGCTCGGGTTGCCCTGATAGACCGCCACGGCGTTTTGCCCGTGATGCTCCTGAATGGCGGCGAGACGATCGGCGACCAGATTGAATGCCGCTTCCCACTCGATGGGCTGCCATTCATTACCCACTCGCTGCATCGGTTGACGCAGGCGATCCGGATCGCTCTGTATGTCTTGCAACGCCACGGCCTTGGGGCAGATGTGCCCACGGCTGAACGCATCCTGGGGGTCGCCCTTGATCGAAGTGATCTGGACGTTACCGCCTTCGACCTCGGTGGTTTCGATGGTCAGGCCACAGATGGCTTCGCACAAATGGCAAGCACGGTGATGGAGAGTCTTGGTCATGGCCAGTCTCTGTCTTGTTTTGGGCGGGCAACGTTGGCCGCGGAAACAAAACTATGGCGCCAGAGCCGCCGCCACGCCAGCGACGTTCATCTTGTGAATCGAGGGTTATCAGGCCAGCCGATGGCCGTCCGGGTTCAGTTCGAAGGCAGCCTGGGCGGCGCTTGCAACTGGATTTCCTGAAGGGTTTCAATCGGCCCGTGAGGGCCATGCACTCCGGTCAGCTCGCCGATCAGGCGCCAGTGCTCGTCGAGCCCGGCGCTGATGAATGACAGGTCAGAAACCGACTGTCAGCGCACCATTGCCGCCCAGCCTGATTGCCAAGCCCCGAGGGGCCGGTGTACAAATGAACCGCTGCTATCAGGAAACAGGCTTCAAATGCGCTACCTCGGTAAACCCGTAGCACCTCTGAAACTCCCTAAAAACTGTAGCCCTATTGGTAAGACGCGACATTTAATTATAAGATCGCGCCTCCCCCTATTTCGTCGCCCCGTGCGGCTTACGCCGCAGGTCTCGCCCGTTGTTCCGTTAAACAAGGCTTTGAGCATCTGCGGATTGTAGCAAAAGGTAGTCAATGATGAGCGCAAGGCACTTTCTCTCCCTGATGGATTGCACGCCCGAAGAGCTGGTCAGCGTGATCCGTCGAGGCGTTGAGCTCAAGGACCTGCGTAACCGCGGCGTACTGTTCGAGCCTCTGAAAAACCGCGTGCTCGGGATGATTTTCGAGAAATCCTCGACCCGCACCCGGATCTCCTTCGAAGCCGGCATGATCCAGCTCGGTGGCCAGGCGATCTTCCTGTCACCCCGTGACACCCAACTGGGCCGTGGCGAGCCGATCGGCGACGCCGCCATTGTCATGTCGAGCATGCTTGATGCGGTGATGATCCGTACGTTTTCACACAGCACCCTGACCGAATTCGCCGCCAATTCGCGCGTCCCGCTGATCAATGGCCTGTCCGATGACCTGCACCCGTGCCAGTTGCTGGCAGACATGCAGACCTTCCTCGAACACCGCGGCTCCATCCAGGGCAAGACCGTGGCCTGGATCGGCGACGGCAACAACATGTGCAACAGCTATATAGAAGCGGCGATCCAGTTCGACTTCCAGTTGCGCGTTGCCTGTCCGGAAGGCTACGAGCCCAACCCGGTGTTCCTGGCCAAGGCCGGCGATCGGGTCACCATCGTTCGCGATCCGAAGGAAGCCGTGCGTGGTGCGCACCTTGTGAGCACCGACGTCTGGACCTCCATGGGCCAGGAAGAGGAAACCGCCAAGCGCCTGCAACTGTTCGCACCGTATCAGGTCAACCGCGCCCTACTCGATCTGGCCGCTGAGGACGTGCTGTTCATGCACTGCCTGCCGGCGCACCGTGGCGAGGAAATCAGTGTCGACCTGCTCGACGACCCGCGCTCCGTGGCCTGGGATCAAGCCGAAAACCGTCTACATGCGCAAAAGGCCTTGCTCGAATTCCTCGTTCCGCCTTCGTACCATCACGCATGAGCCAGCCATTACTGCTTAACCTGCGCAACCTCGCCTGCGGCTATCAAGACCAGCGCGTGGTGCAGAACCTCAACCTGCACCTGAACGCAGGCGACATCGGTTGCCTGCTGGGCTCTTCTGGCTGCGGCAAGACCACCACCCTGCGGGCGATTGCCGGTTTCGAACCCGTTCACGAAGGCGAAATCCAGCTGGCTGGCGAAACCATCTCCAGCGCCGGTTTCACCCTCGCGCCGGAGAAACGTCGTATCGGCATGGTGTTCCAGGACTACGCGCTGTTTCCGCATTTGAGCGTGGCCGACAACATCGCCTTCGGCATTCGCAAGCATCCGCAAAAGGATCGCGTGACCGAAGAACTGCTGGAACTGGTCAACCTGAAGAACCTCGGCAAGCGTTTCCCCCACGAGCTTTCCGGTGGTCAGCAGCAACGTGTCGCCCTGGCCCGCGCCCTGGCGCCAGAACCGCAACTGCTGCTGCTCGACGAACCGTTCTCCAACCTTGATGGCGAATTGCGCCGCAAGCTCAGCCATGAAGTACGCGACATCCTCAAGGCCCGTGGCACCAGCGCGATTCTGGTGACTCACGACCAGGAGGAAGCCTTCGCGGTCAGCGACCACGTTGGCGTGTTCAAGGAAGGTCGCCTGGAACAGTGGGATACGCCCTACAACCTGTATCACGAACCCCTGACACCCTTTGTCGCGAGTTTCATCGGCCAGGGCTATTTCATTCGCGGTCAGTTGAGCAGCCCCGAGTCGGTGCAAACCGAGCTGGGTGAGTTGCGCGGCAATCGGGCCTACACCTGGCCGGTAGGCGGCGCCGTGGACGTGCTGCTGCGCCCGGACGATATCGTCTATGCGCCGGACAGCGCACTGAAGGCGCGAATTTCCGGCAAGACGTTCCTGGGTGCATCGACCCTGTATCGATTGCAACTGCCGACTGGCGCACAGCTGGAATCGATCTTCCCGAGCCATGTCGATCGTCAGGTTGGAGCGCAAGTGGGTATTCGTGTCGCGGCTGAACACCTGGTGCTGTTCCAGGCTTCCGGCAGCACGGCGGCGCAGATTCCGGTGGCTGAATCCGGTGTCCGCCGCTACAGCACCGCCAACTGATACACACGAAACAATTGTGGGAGCGGGCTTGCTCGCGAAGGCGGTGTGTCAGCCAATGATGATGTTGACTGACAGTCCGCATTCGCGAGCAAGCCCGCTCCCACACTGGATTTGCGTTAACCCAGCATCAGCGTTCCGCTTGCTACGAGTGTCGCATGCCCGCCGATCTTCACCCGATCGCCTTCCAGTTGGCAGAACAACGCCCCACCCCGCGCCGAACGCTGAAAAGCCGTCAGGCTCGATTTACCCAAACGCTTTGACCAGTACGGAATCAGAAGGCAATGGGTCGATCCGGTGACCGGATCTTCGTTGATGCCGATTGCCGGCGCGAAATAACGGGACACGAAATCGTGCTGCTCGCCCCGCGCCGTCACGATGGCGCCCAGCCATGGCAGTTTCGCCAGGGCCACCATGTCCGGCTTGCAGTCGAGCACGGCTTGCTCGGACTCCAGCACCACGAATAGCTCATTCGAAGCCAGTACCTCGAGAGCTTTCACGCCCAGTGCACGCTCGATGTCCGGGATTACGTTCACCGGCGACGCAGTGATCGCCGGGAAATCCAGCCACAGGCGCCCACCTTCACGGGTCACGCTCAACGGGCCGGACTTGCAGGTGAAGTCCAGTCGCTCGACGGGCTCTTTATAGATCTCGAACAGCACATGGGCGCTAGCCAGCGTCGCGTGACCGCACAATGGCACCTCGGTGGTCGGCGTAAACCAACGGATGTGCCAGCCCTGCCCTTCACGCACGACAAACGCCGTCTCGGCGAGGTTGTGCTCAGCGGCAATCTTTTGCATCAGCTCATCGGCGAGCCAGGTATCGAGCCGATAGACCATTGCCGGATTGCCGCTGAATGACTGATTGCTGAACGCGTCGACCTGATGAAACTCAAGCTGCATAACCTTCTCCCTTTGTCAGACCGTCGAGCATGCCGCGCTGGCCCAACTGGCACCAGTGACAGAGCAGGCTGATTTTCACCATACAGAGCTGCACCCGCTTAGAGGCTCACGCACGGCCGATATCGGCAAACTTCGCCTGGGTGTGTTCGGCCAGCACTGCCGGTGCCAGCTCGACTTCCAGCCCACGTCGACCCGCACTGACAAAAATGCTGGCGAAGGGCTGGGCCGAATTATCAATGAAGGTACGCAAACGCTTTTTCTGCCCCAGCGGACTGATCCCGCCCAACAGATATCCAGTGGAGCGCTGCGCCGCTGCAGGGTCGGCCATTTCGACCTTTTTCACGCCCGCGGCGTGGGCCAGTCCTTTCAAGTCCAGGCTGCCGACAACCGGCACCACGGCCACCAGCAACTCGCCCTTTTCACTGGCCGCCAGCAAGGTCTTGAACACCTGAGCCGGATCGAGCCCGAGTTTTTCCGCCGCTTCCAATCCGTAGGAGGCGGCCTTCGGGTCATGTTCGTAACTGTGTACGCGATGTTCGGCCCGAACCTTTTTCAACAAATCCAATGCGGGGGTCATGACAGCTCCAGACTGGGCGACAGTAGAAAAATACTGCGCCCGATTCTAGGACATTGATCATTAAAAGGCTCTACGGCGGCGTATCCATAACGCCATTGCCTGGCCATCCCATTCCTCAACAACCCGTTCATTCATACAGCGAATAGTTTTTTTGTGACCGACGGTTCACTTTCGACCTTTGACAGCAGCGTTTCTTGTCTATATTTTTTCGTTTATGAAACTGTACGAAACGTCCTACCGCTGCACCCAGCAGTAAACCGCGACCAGGATGGGGATCCTGCCTCGGCGAAAAACGCGCTCCGACCATGATGGATAAAAGCGCCAGACAACAAAAAAAAGAGGTTTCAATGACAATTGCTTTACAACAACCGTCGCTCTCGAGCCAATGCATGGCCGAGTTCCTGGGTACGGCGCTGCTAATTTTTTTTGGTACAGGTTGTGTTGCCGCGCTCAAGGTCGCGGGTGCCAGTTTTGGCTTGTGGGAAATCAGCATTATCTGGGGCGTCGGCGTCAGCATGGCGATCTACCTTACCGCCGGAGTTTCCGGTGCTCATCTGAACCCCGCCGTCAGCATTGCCCTGAGCATTTTCGCGGACTTCGAAAAACGTAAACTGCCTTTCTACGTACTTGCCCAGGTGGCGGGCGCTTTCTGTGGAGCGTTGTTGGTCTACACCCTCTACAGCAATCTATTTTTCGAATTCGAACAAACACACCACATGGTTCGCGGCACTCAAGCCAGCCTTGAGTTGGCCTCCGTGTTCTCCACCTTTCCGAATCCTGTGCTGACCACCGCCCAGGCATTTCTGGTCGAGGTGATCATCACGGCCATCCTGATGGGCGTGATCATGTCCCTGACCGATGACAATAATGGCCTGCCCAAAGGCCCGTTGGCACCGCTGCTGATCGGCCTGCTGATTGCGGTGATCGGCAGTTCGATGGGACCGCTGACCGGTTTTGCCATGAACCCTGCGCGGGACTTCGGTCCGAAACTGATGACTTTCTTCGCTGGCTGGGGTGAAATTTCCTTCACCGGCGGACGCGATATCCCGTATTTCCTGATTCCTGTTTTTGCACCGATTGTCGGTGCCTGCCTCGGTGCCGCCGCCTATCGCGGGTTGATTGCCCGCCATCTGCCCAGCGCCGTACCTGCTACAAAGGATGCAACAGCTGCCATTGACGGCAAACCCAGAACTTCTTGATACCGTTGGCGCGTGCCACTGCCCTTTGATCGCGCGCCAGACCTCACTCCCTTATTTCGTCCAAGGCAATCGACATGACCGACACACAGAATAAGAACTACATCATTGCCCTCGATCAGGGTACGACCAGCTCCCGCGCGATCATTTTCGACCGCGACGCGAACGTGGTCTGCACCGCCCAACGGGAGTTCGCGCAGCATTACCCGCAAGCCGGTTGGGTCGAACACGATCCGATGGAAATCTTCGCCACCCAAAGCGCCGTGATGGTCGAGGCCCTGGCGCAAGCCGGCCTGCACCACGACCAGGTGGCAGCCATCGGCATCACCAACCAGCGCGAAACCACCGTGGTCTGGGACAAGAACACCGGCCGCCCGATCTACAACGCGATCGTCTGGCAGTGCCGCCGCAGCACCGAGATCTGCCAGCAACTCAAGCGCGATGGCCACGAGCAATACATCAGCGATACCACCGGCCTGGTCACCGACCCATACTTCTCCGGCACCAAGCTCAAGTGGATCCTCGACAACGTCGAAGGCAGCCGCGAACGCGCGCGCAACGGTGAGCTGCTATTCGGCACGGTCGACAGCTGGCTGATCTGGAAATTTACCGGCGGCAAGGTGCATGTCACCGACTACACCAACGCTTCGCGCACCATGCTCTTCAACATCCACACCCTGGAGTGGGACGCGAAGATGCTGGAAGTGCTGGATATTCCGCGCGAAATGCTTCCGGAAGTTAAATCGTCCTCGGAAATTTATGGCCGCACCAAAAGCGGAATCGCCATCGGCGGCATCGCTGGCGACCAGCAAGCCGCCCTGTTCGGCCAGATGTGCGTCGAGCCAGGCCAGGCGAAAAACACCTACGGCACTGGCTGCTTCCTGTTGATGAACACCGGCGACAAAGCGGTGAAATCCCGACATGGCATGCTCACCACCATCGCTTGCGGCCCACGTGGCGAAGTCGCTTACGCGCTGGAAGGCGCAGTGTTCAACGGCGGTTCTACCGTGCAGTGGCTGCGTGACGAACTGAAAATCATCAACGACGCCCACGACACCGAATACTTCGCCAACAAGGTCAAGGACAGCAACGGCGTGTACCTGGTGCCGGCCTTTACCGGTCTTGGCGCTCCCTACTGGGACCCGTACGCCCGTGGAGCACTGTTCGGCCTGACCCGCGGCGTACGCGTGGATCACATCATTCGTGCCGCGCTGGAGTCGATTGCCTACCAGACCCGCGACGTGCTCGACGCCATGCAGCAGGACTCCGGCGAACGCCTCAAGGCCCTGCGCGTGGATGGCGGCGCTGTGGCCAACAACTTCCTCATGCAGTTCCAGGCCGACATCCTCGGCACGCAGGTCGAGCGTCCGCAAATGCGCGAAACCACGGCACTGGGCGCGGCTTACCTGGCAGGCCTGGCCTGTGGCTTCTGGGGTAGCCTGGAAGAGTTGCGCGGCAAGGCCGTGATCGAGCGCCAGTTCGAGCCGACGCTGGATGAAACGGCGAAGGAAAAACTCTACGCAGGATGGAAAAAAGCGGTCAGCCGCACCCGAAATTGGGCGGCTGAAGACGAGGCTGAATAAGCGAACTCCAGTTCCCGTATCTGTATGTAACTGGTAGGGAGGGGATTCCTGCGGCATCATGGGCAAATTTTGCACGGCAGCCCAAAGGACGCCCCATGAATCTGCCTCCCCGTCAGCAGCAAATCCTCGAACTGGTCCGCGAACGCGGCTATGTCAGCATCGAGGAAATGGCCACTCTGTTCGTAGTAACCCCGCAGACCATTCGCCGCGACATCAATCAGCTCGCGGAAGCCAATTTGTTGCGTCGCTACCACGGCGGCGCGGCTTACGACTCCAGCGTTGAAAACACCGCCTACGCCATGCGCGCCGATCAGATGCGCGACGAGAAACAGCGTATCGGCGAAGCCATTGCCACACAGATTCCCGACCATGCCTCGTTGTTCATCAACATCGGCACGACCACCGAGTCCATTGCCCGGGCACTGCTCAACCACAGCCACCTGAAAATCATCACCAACAACCTGCACGTCGCCTCCATGCTCAGTGCCAAGGACGACTTCGACGTACTGCTGACCGGTGGCAATGTACGGCGTGACGGCGGCGTGGTCGGTCAGGCCAGTGTCGACTTCATCAACCAGTTCAAGGTCGACTTCGCCCTGGTCGGCATCAGCGGCATCGATGAAGACGGCAGCCTGCTGGACTTCGACTATCAGGAAGTGCGGGTATCCCAGGCGATCATCGCCAATGCCCGGCAAGTGATCCTCGCGGCCGACTCCAGCAAGTTCGGGCGCAACGCCATGATTCGCTTGGGGCCGATCAGCCTGGTTGATTGCCTGGTCACCGATCAGCAGCCTTCCCCGGCGCTGGCGCAGTTGTTGAACCAGCACAAGGTTCGGCTGGAAGTCGTTTAACCCCTTCCCAGTCTTAAAAGATCGCCCCGCGCTCGGGCGATCTTTTGCTTTTATGTTCGTAAATTTTCCTTTAACCGCCCTTCGATGAGTATTTTCAATCGAAGCTGACTGGCTGTGCGCGTCTTTATGGGCTAGTATTTTCGCAAATGAACATTAATGTTCGAATTCAAATACAGAACATCAAAGAATTCCGAGGCCGTGCCGATGCCCACTTCCACCTTGCCTACGCCCCCTCTCGCCGAGGTCTACGATATCGCCGTCATCGGTGGCGGGATCAATGGCGTGGGGATCGCAGCGGATGCCGCCGGTCGCGGTCTTTCGGTGTTCCTTTGTGAAAAGGATGACCTGGCCAGCCATACCTCGTCGGCCAGCAGCAAGCTGATCCACGGCGGCCTGCGCTACCTCGAACATTACGAATTCCGCCTGGTGCGCGAAGCCCTGGCCGAACGTGAAGTGCTGTTGGCGAAGGCTCCGCACATCGTCAAGCAAATGCGTTTCGTGTTGCCGCACCGCCCGCACCTGCGCCCTGCCTGGATGATTCGTGCCGGTCTGTTCCTCTATGACAACCTGGGCAAGCGCGAGCAACTGCAAGGTTCGAAAAGCCTGAAGTTCGGCCCCGACAGCGCGCTCAAAAGCGAGATCACCAAGGGCTTCGAATACTCAGATTGCTGGGTCGATGACGCGCGCCTGGTGGTGTTGAACGCCATGGCCGCCAGGGAAAAAGGCGCCCACGTTCATACCCAGACCCGCTGCGTCAGCGCACGCCGCACCAAGGGTCTGTGGCACCTGCACCTGGAACGCGCCGACGGCAGCCTGTTTTCGATCCGCGCCAAGGCACTGGTGAACGCGGCCGGGCCATGGGTCGCCAGGTTCATTCGTGATGACTTGAAGATGGAGTCGCCATACGGCATCCGCCTGATCCAGGGCAGCCACCTGATCGTGCCGAAACTGTACGAAGGCGAACACGCGCACATCCTGCAAAACGAAGATCAGCGCATCGTGTTCACCATTCCGTACCTGAATCACTTCACCCTGATCGGCACCACCGACCGCGAATACACCGGCGATCCGGCGAAAGTGGCAATTACCGACGGCGAAACCGATTACCTGTTGAACGTAGTCAACGCCCATTTCAAAAAGCAAATTAGCCGCGACGACATTCTGCACAGCTATTCAGGTGTGCGTCCGCTGTGCAACGACGAGTCCGACAACCCGTCGGCCGTGACCCGCGATTACACCCTGGCGCTGTCTGGCACTGGCGAAGAGGCTCCGTTGCTGTCGGTGTTCGGCGGCAAGCTCACCACCTATCGCAAACTGGCTGAGTCGGCACTGGCGCAACTGGCACCCTACTTCAAGCACATCAAGCCAAGCTGGACCGCCAGCGCCACGCTGCCGGGCGGTGAAGACATGACCACCCCGCAAGCCTTGAGCTCGCGTATCCGCGACAAATTCGACTGGGTACCGAGCGAGATCGCGCGCCGCTGGGCCACCACCTACGGCAGCCGTACCTGGCGCATGCTCGAAGGCGTACAGGACCTCGGCGATATGGGCGAGCACATCGGCGGCGGTCTCTACACCCGCGAAGTCGACTATCTGTGCAGCGAAGAATGGGCCACCAGCGCCCACGACATCCTCTGGCGTCGCAGCAAGCTCGGCTTGTTCACGACGACGGCCGAACAGGAAAAGCTCAAGGGCTACCTGAGCCAGGTCGAAAAGAACCGCAGCAAGATCGAAGCGGCCTGATCGGTCACCGGCATAAACAAAAGCCCCTGAATCTCGCGATTCAGGGGCTTTTTCGTATCGTTGGATTTCAGTCGCGCAAATCCGATTCATGAATCGGCTGCTCACGGTGAGTCGCCCGCTGATACTGCGCCGGCCATACAGCCTTGTGCCCGCCCAGATCGTCATCCGCGTGCAGCGCCCAGTACGGATCGCGCAACAACTCACGAGCGAGGAAGATGATGTCCGCCTGACAGGTGCGCAGGATGTGCTCGGCCTGGGCCGGCTCGGTGATCATGCCGACCGTACCGGTGGCCATGCCCGACTCCTTGCGCACCCGCTCGGCGAAGCGGGTCTGGTAACCCGGCCCTGTGGGAATCTCCGCATTCACCGCCGTCCCGCCCGACGAGACGTCGATCAGGTCGACCCCCAGGGCCTTGAGGCGTCGTGCCAGCTCCACGGTTTCATCGGGGTTCCAGCCGTCTTCCACCCAGTCGGTGGCCGATACCCGGACAAACACCGGCAACTCTTCAGGCCACACCGCACGCACCGCTTCGGTGACTTGCAGCACCAGCCGAATGCGATTTTCGAACGAACCGCCATATTGATCGCGACGCTGATTGCTCAACGGCGACAGGAACTGATGCAGCAGGTAACCATGGGCCGCATGCACTTCGACCACCTTGAAACCGGCCGTCAGTGAGCGCTTTGCCGCATCGACAAAGGCCTGGATGACCTTGGCGATCTCGCCGTCATCGAGTTGCCTGGGTTGGGTGTGCTGTGGATCGAATGCAATCGGTGAAGGGCCGACCGGCACCCAGCCGCCTTCATCGGGCTTGACGCTGCCATGCTTGCCGAGCCACGGCCGGTAGGTGCTTGCCTTACGCCCGGCATGAGCCAGCTGAATGCCGGCAACGGCGCCCTGGGCGGTGATAAAGCGGGTGATACGTTGCAGGGGTTCGATCTGTTCGTCATTCCAAAGACCGAGGTCCTCGGCCGTGATACGCCCGTCGGCGGTGACCGCCGTGGCTTCGGTAAACACCAGCCCGGCCCCGCCGACAGCGCGGCTGCCGAGGTGGACAAGGTGCCAGTCATTGGCCAGGCCATCGGCACTGGAGTACTGGCACATCGGCGATACCGCGATGCGGTTGGGCAGGGTCAATTGGCGAAGGGTAAAGGGTTCAAGCAGCAGACTCATGGGGCACCTCTCGAATCAGTGGGCAGGCTCCAGGTTCTGTTTGAATAGTCGACGAGTGACAGGAAAAAGGTACAACACCCGCCCCCGCGGGCAAAAAATTCGACAAGACGTCACAAGGCCAAAATCAAGCAGTGCTTAGAGCCTAGTCGACATCGGAGATCAGTGGAGGGTTCAAGAAAAGATCGCAGCCTTCGGCAGCTCCTACAGGTGTACGTCATGCCTTTGTAGGAGCTGCCGAAGGCTGCGATCTTTTGATCTTTAACGCACTATCGCGGTTCGATGTGGGCAATCATCAATTGAACCGTCTCGTTGCCACGAAACTCGTTGAGGTCGAGCTTGTAGGCCAGTTCCACCCACTTGATGGTCGGATTCGGCCAGATGTCGCGGTCGATCCCGAAGGCAATGCCGTCGAGTTTCACCGAACCACACTCACTTTTGAGCACGACTTTAAGGTGCCGCTCGCCAACGACACGCTGCTCGACCAACTGGAATACCCCATGAAACAACGGCTCCGGGAAGTGCTGACCCCAAGGGCCGGCATGCCGCAGGGCACGTGCCAGTTCCAGGTGGAACTCTTCCACCGCCAGGGTGCCGTCCGACAACAGACGGCCCGTCAGGTCTTCTTCGCGCAGTTGCCGGCGCACTTCAGCGTCGAAGGCTTCGGCGAACAAGGGGAAATTCGCTTCCGGCAGCGTCAGGCCGGCCGCCATCGCGTGCCCACCGTATTTGGTGATCAGATTCGGATGCTGCGCCGCCACCACGCTCAAGGCGTCGCGGATGTGAAAGCCCTGGACCGAACGCCCCGAGCCCTTGAGCAAACCATCCCCGGCATCGGCAAAGGCGATGGTCGGGCGGAAATAGCGCTCTTTCATCCGTGACGCGAGGATACCGATGACCCCCTGGTGCCACTCGGGATCGAACAGGCACAAGCCGAACGGCATCGACTCCACCGGCAGATCCTTGAGCTGTGCCAGCGCTTCGCGCTGCATGCCTTGCTCGATGGATTTGCGATCCTGGTTCATGCCGTCCAGTTGCGCCGCCATCTCACGGGCCAGACCGGCGTCTTCGGTCAGCAGGCACTCGATGCCCAGGCTCATATCGTCAAGGCGCCCTGCAGCGTTCAGGCGTGGCCCGACAATGAAACCCAGGTCAGTGGAGGTGATGCGCGCATGATCGCGCTTGGCCACTTCCAGGATCGCCTTGATCCCCGGCCGGGCACGTCCGGCGCGAATCCGTTCCAGGCCCTGATGCACCAGAATCCGGTTGTTGGCATCCAGCGGCACCACATCGGCCACGCTGCCCAGAGCCACCAGGTCGAGCAGTTCGCCGATATTCGGCTGCGGCGTGCTTGTGTACCAGCCCAGCTCGCGCAGCCGCGCGCGCAGGGCCATCAGCACGTAGAAAATCACCCCGACGCCGGCCAGCGCCTTGCTCGGAAACTCGCAACCGGGCTGGTTCGGATTGACGATGGCATCGGCCAGCGGCAGTTCGTCACCGGGCAAGTGGTGATCGGTGACGAGCACCTTGAGCCCGGCCTTTTTCGCCGCTGCCACGCCTTCGACGCTGGAGATGCCGTTGTCGACGGTAATCAGTAAATACGGCTGACGCTCGAGCGCCACCGCGACGATTTCCGGCGTCAGGCCGTAGCCGTAGTCGAATCGGTTGGGCACCAGGTAATCGACATGTGCCGCACCCAGCAAACGCAGGCCCAGCGTGCCCACGGTACTGGCCGTCGCGCCGTCGGCATCGAAGTCGCCGACGATCAGGATGCGCTGACGCTGCTCAAGTGCCGTGACCAGCAAATCCACCGCCGCATCGATGCCCTTGAGTTGCTGGAACGGAATCAACCGCGCCAGGCTCTTGTCCAGTTCCGCCTCGGACAGCACGCCCCGAGCCGCGTACAGGCGGGTCAACAGCGGCGGAATATCACCGAGGAATGGCAGGGTGTCGGGCAGCTGGCGAGGTTCGATGCGCATGGGGTGAAAGATGCTTCTCTTCAATACGTAGGATAAGACCGGGTGACGCGGTGCAGCAGCGAAAAATCAGCCGCGCTCACCGGCCAGCCACTGCAGCTGGACTTCGTGCTGACCACGGTCGTCGGTGACGAAAATCGTTCCTTCGCTGATCATCACGTCCCACTTGATGACGCGGGGCATGTCTTTGGCCAGGGTTTCCAGGACTTCCTGAGGCACGGCAGCGATGTTGACGTTCTTCAGGTTTTTCACCGCCGGCACCACTTTGCCCTCCCACACACGCAGGCTGCCATAGGCCAGCAGGCTGGTACGCTCAGTGCGGCGCGAGCACCAGGTCAGGCGCTCGGCATCCGGCTGGCCGACTTCGATCCAGTGCAGGACGCGGTCATCCAGGCTTTTTTCCCACAAGGCCGGTTCATCCACTTCTGACAGACCACGGCCAAAAGACAGCTGCTCGTTGTACCAGAGGGCGTAGGCCAGCAGGCGCACGGTCATGCGCTCTTCGGTTTCCGAAGGATGACGGGCGATGGTCTGCTTCACGCTCTCATAGACGCTGCGGTCGAGGTCGGTGAGGTTCAGTTCAAACTTGTAGGTCGTGGACGGCTGGGCCATGAACGGGCTTCTTGATACGAGGAAAGGCGGCAAGTCTAACCGATGCAACGGGCAATCCACGAATTGAACACCATCAAGCTGGAGCGTCGGACAGTCGGCTATGCTAAAACGCTCTATTCGCCCAACCTTTGCCCCACAGGATCCAGCATGCCGTTCACCGCCAAACCGCTTTCCGGTCTGAAAGTCATCGAATTGGGCACATTGATTGCCGGCCCGTTTGCCTCGCGCATTTGCGCTGAATTCGGTGCCGACGTGATCAAGATCGAATCCCCGGACGGCGGTGATCCATTGCGCAAATGGCGCAAGTTGTATGAAGGTACTTCGTTGTGGTGGTTCGTCCAGGCTCGCAACAAAAAGTCCCTGACCCTCAATCTCAAGCATCCCGATGGTCAGGCGATCCTGAAACAGCTGCTGGGTGAGGCAGACATCCTGATCGAAAACTTTCGCCCCGGCGTCCTGGAAAAACTCGGCCTGGGCTGGGACGTCCTGCACGCCCTGAACCCGAAGCTGGTCATGGTGCGGCTGTCGGGTTTCGGCCAGACCGGCCCGATGAAGGATCAGCCCGGCTTTGGCGCTGTCGGTGAATCCATGGGGGGGCTGCGCTACATCACCGGCTTCGAAGACCGCCCACCGGTGCGCACCGGCATTTCCATCGGCGACTCGATTGCCGCGCTCTGGGGCGTGATCGGCGCGTTGATGGCCCTGCGTCATCGTGAAGTCAACGGCGGCCAGGGGCAAGTGGTGGACGTGGCGCTGTACGAAGCCATCTTCGCGATGATGGAAAGCATGGTCCCGGAGTTCGACGTGTTCGGCTTCATCCGCGAACGCACGGGCAATATCATGCCCGGCATCACTCCGTCCTCGATCCACACCAGTGCCGATGGCAAGCACGTGCAGATAGGCGCCAATGGCGACGCGATTTTCAAACGCTTCATGCTGATCATTGGCCGCGAAGACCTGGCCAACGACACCCAGCTTGCCAGCAACGATGGCCGCGATGCCCGACGCGACGAGATTTATGGCGTCATCGATCGCTGGGTCAATTCGCTGCCGCTCGACACGGTGCTGGCGCAGCTCAATCAGGCCGAAGTGCCGGCCAGCCGGATCTTCAGCGCCGAAGACATGTTCAATGACCCTCAGTACCTGGCACGGGAAATGTTCCTGCAAGCCAAGCTGCCGGACGGCAAAGACTTCAAGATGCCGGGCATTGTGCCGAAACTCTCAGAGACACCCGGGGAATGTGAATGGGTCGGGCCACAACTGGGTGAGCACAACGCACAGGTACTCCAGGAACTTGGCTATGACGCGACGCAGATCGCACAATTGCGCAAAGACGGAGCCATCTGAACTGAGGCGCCTGCCTGCATGGGACATTGGACCCTGCCCGTCACGCGGCGGGTGGCTGCTGTGCGTGCTGGCGATTTCGCTTCTGCTCCTTGAACCGGTCCCCTCAGCCCTGGCGCAAACCAGGGAAACCCTGATCTGGCTCAAGCGCGACCTGCCGCCACTGACGATCTTCGAGGGGCCGAAAAAAGGCCAGGGCGTAATCGATCAACTGCTTCCACTGTTGATTGCCAGCATGCCGCAATACCAGCACAGCGTGATGAGGGTCAATCGCGCACGCGGATTGCAAATGCTCCACGAGCCGTCCCTCGTCTGCGATGCGGCGCTGAACTGGAGCAAGGAACGGGAACAGTGGATCGCCTTTTCCATCCCGGTCTTCCGTGCCATGAGTAATGGCCTGGCCGTGCGGCGCGTCGACCAGAAAGCGCTGGCCCCTTTTATCAAGGACGGCGAAGTGGACCTGGCAGCACTGCTCGCCAGCGGCAGCGAAAAACTGGGGATCATTGCCGAGCGCAATTACGGCGAATACCTCGACGCACTGCTCAAGCAAGCGCCGGCCGACGCGCTGACCGCTCATTACGGTAACGACGCCTTGGGCAGCCTGCTGCAGATGCAGCGCCTGGGACGCTTGCGCCTGCTGTTGGGTTATCGCCCGGAAATTCGCTACCAGGCCTCTCTGCAAGGCATTGCCGAGGATGAATTGCAGTTCTATCCGATCCGTGGCGCGGGCAAATACCTGTCCGGTTACATCGGTTGCACCGACACGCCAAAGGGCCGGCAGGCCATTGTCGAGATCAACCAGGTGCTGCGCACCCTTCCCCGTGAACGCCTTGACGAGGCCTACGCCGCCTGGCTGGATCCGGAGAGTCGCAACGATTACCTGAAAGATACCAAGGCGTTTTTCGACGACCTGGCATCCCCCTGACAAATCCCGGGCAAAAGAAACCCCGAGAAGTGGGGAGACGACTCGGGGTTAAACGTGGTCTGTTTGGAGACCAGTAGCAGCAAGCTACAAGCACCGGAGCACAATGCTTGATCCTGCTGTTACAAAGTCTGACTGACCTGGGCGCGGGAAGGTTCCCGCAAATAACCTTTCAGTTGCGACTGGCCAGCAGCTTGTCCTGCGCCGCATTACGCAATGCCGCAATGACACAAGGCTCAAGACGTCCTTCAGCAATCAGCACGTCGCGATGCAAACCGTCGACCACATCCGTCAGCAAGCGTTTGTCATTCAACTGGGCCTGATTGAACTCGCGCTCGACAACGGTGGCGCCCATAGCATTCTTCAGGGTCACCCGGCATTCGCCACGAATGCCTGACGGGGTCAACGTAACCTGATACGGGCTCAGCGCCTCACCGAGCAACAGACTGATACTTTCCATCCCGATCACCACTCAATAGTCCGAAAACAACGTGCCTGGGGCATGCCTACAACAAATGACCGCTGGCCCGAGAAGAAAGTTCTGGATACTGACCGCAGGCGAACCTGCAACCCAGTCAAGTGAGCATGCACGGCGAACATGACAGAGAAAAAACGCCATCATCACGCCTGTCGGGTGCGCCGGGCGATGTCGGCCCATCCCCCCAGCAATCCCCGTAGCTGGCCATCGGCCGTGTAAAACGGCACCGTCCACTGGTAGATATCCCTGACTCCGTCCTTGAACATCAATTGACGCTCGAAAAAGCGCGTCCTGCGTGAACTCAATTGCGCCATGTACTCGGCATGCAGCAGTTCCGCGGTTTGCCTGGGCATGGCGTCGACCTCAATCAACTGCCGCCCCTGCATCCGGTCAAAACGCGTCGACAAGGCGTCCTCATAACTTTTGTTGCACATGATCAAGCACCCTTGCAGATCACGGACAAACATCGGGTCAGGCATGGCATCCATCAGGGCATGCTGGAAAGCGAGTTGATCGCGCAGATTGCTTTGGGCCTCGACCCGTTGCCTGACCACCACCGCCAACCGTCGGTTCCAGAGCAGGGACAACAGACCGAACAGGCCGACCACCAACACGCCCCAGCAAACCCACTGGTCAATCCGCTGCCAGAGGTCAGGCGCCTGTGGCACGGTAGCGCCGCCGAACCACTTCAGGCGAAGGCCGCGCAACTCCTGTTCAGAAAACGCCTCAAGCGCCTTATTGAGGATACTCAACAGCTGCGGCTGGCCTTTGCGCAACGTCAGATAATCCGCATCCCATTTACCCGGTACCACAGCCCCGACCTGCAACCGCCCCGACGGAAAAAGCCGGGCGCCGATTTCGTTCTCGATGGTGACGTAGGCTTCATCGCTTTCAACCCATGCACGGGCTTCGGCGTGGGTTTTAACCGAACGCAATTCGATGGCTGGATAATCGCGACGGATCACCGCTTCCAGTGCATGCCGGGTCGGCAGCACCAGTACCCGCTTCGCCATATCCTCCAGCGTTTGCACCGGCGGTGCCCCGGCCCGCCCGACAAAGACCCATCCTGCACCGCCGAATGCATGGCTGAAATCGAGAAACGCATTGCGTTCGTCATTCATCGCCAGCGTCGTACTCAAATCCGCAGCGCCGTTTTCCAGATGGGCCAGCATCTGGTCGGTGGAGAAAGACTCCTGGTAAACGAACTGCAACCCCGTCATCTCACTGATGCGCTTGAGCAGGTCACTGTTCAAGCCCGTCCATTGGCCTTGTTCATCCTTGAACAGGTACAACGGGTATTCCAGTGCCGTGACCACGACCCGTGGATGGCTGGCCATCCACTGCAACTCCTGGTCATCCAGCACGACCATTGAGCGTGCGACAGGCTTTCCACGCTCCTGAATCGACGCAGGGTTCGCCCCGCCCCATTCGGCGATTCCCAGCATGCCGAATAAAATCAGCCAGCGCGCGACTGGCTTGAACACACTTGTAAACAGCATTCCCACGTCCTTGGTGATCCATTCGCCTGTCCCTTCGCGGCGATAACACGACAAGTGTGCATGCAGAAATGAAAAAGCCCGTCAGGAGACGGGCTTCAAAATGTAACAGCGCTGACCGGTTACAGGGGCTTGCCACGGTTGCCATGCTTGCTGACAAAGGCCTGCACGGCCTTCAGGTCATTTGGCAATACGGTGCAACGTTCGTCTCGCTCAAACAAATCAGAAAGATGTACTGGCAGTTCAAGAGCTTTTCCTACACCGGCTTTTTCCACCGCGTCCGGGAATTTGACCGGGTGGGCGGTGCCCAGGATCACCATTGGAATGTCCAGGCTGCGACGGCATTCCCGCGCAGCTTTCACGCCAATGGCAGTGTGCGGATCCAGCACTTCGCCAGTCTGCTCGTAGACTTCGGCGATGGTTTCGCAGGTTTGCGCGTCATCCACGGCCAGCGAGTCGAACAACTTGCGGGCTTCGGTCCAGCGTTCTTGCTCGACGCTGAAACCGCCGCCCTGCTTGAACGAATCCATCAGCCCGGCGATGGCCGCGCCGTTGCGACCGTGCAGGTCGAACAGCAGGCGTTCGAAGTTCGACGACACCATGATATCCATGGATGGCGACAGCGTGGCGTGCAGGGTTTCCTTGACGTACTGGTTGCCGCTCATGAAGCGGTGCAGGATGTCGTTGCGGTTGGTGGCGACGATCAACTGGTTGATCGGCAGGCCCATGTTGCGCGCCAGGTAACCGGCGAAGATGTCGCCGAAGTTGCCGGTCGGCACCGAGAACGACACCGAACGCGCCGGGCCGCCCAGTTGCAGCGCTGCGTGGAAGTAGTAAACGATCTGGGCCATGATCCGCGCCCAGTTGATCGAGTTCACCGCGACCAGGCGAGTGCCCTTGAGGAAGCCCTGGTCGGCGAAGCTCGCCTTGACCATTTCCTGGCAATCATCGAAGTTACCTTCGATGGCGATGTTGTGGATGTTCTCACCGAAGATGGTGGTCATCTGCCGACGCTGCACTTCGGACACCCGGTTGTGCGGGTGCAGGATGAAGATGTCGACGTTTTCGCAGTGCTTGCAGCCTTCGATGGCGGCCGAACCGGTGTCACCGGAGGTTGCACCGACGATCACCACGCGCTCGCCGCGCTTTTCCAGCACGTAGTCGAGCAGGCGACCCAGCAGTTGCAGGGCGAAGTCCTTGAACGCCAGGGTCGGGCCGTGGAACAGCTCCAGCACCCATTCGTTGCCGTTCAGCTGACGCAGCGGCGCAACAGCGCTGTGGGCGAACACGCCGTAGGTTTCTTCAAGAATCTTTTTGAAATCGGCGTCCGGAATGCTGCCGGTGACGAACGGGCGCATGACGCGAAAAGCCAGCTCGTGATATGGCAGGCCGGCCCAGGAGGCGATTTCTTCCTGGGTGAAACGTGGCAGGTTTTCCGGGACGTACAGACCGCCGTCGGTGGCAAGGCCTGCCAGCAGGACGTCTTCGAAATTCAGGGCCGGTGCCTGGCCGCGGGTACTGATGTAACGCATGACTGACTCCAATGGACAGTGTTCGTAGTGCCGGGCCCGCAAGCGAGCCCGGTCAACGATATCGGCTTAGTTCAGGTGCTCGACACGGATCCGTACAACCGGACCGACCACACCCGCCAAAGCTTCCAGAGCAGCGATGGCATCGTTGATGTGCTGTTCCAGCACGCGGTGGGTCAGCAGGATCATCGGCACCAGGCCGTCGTGCTCCTCGGCTTCCTTCTGCATGATCGACTCGATGTTGATGCCGCGCTCCGAGAGGATGCTCGCGACCTGAGCCAATACGCCCGGATGGTCCTTGGCCTGGATACGCAGGTAGTAGGCGCTTTCGCAGGCTTCGATCGGCAGGATCGGGTGAGCCGACAGCGAGTCCGGCTGGAACGCCAGGTGCGGCACGCGGTTCTCCGGGTCGGAGGTCATGGCGCGGACCACGTCCACCAGGTCGGCGATCACCGACGAAGCAGTCGGCTCCATGCCGGCGCCAGCGCCGTAGAACAGGGTCGAACCGGCAGCATCGCCGTTGACCATCACCGCGTTCATCACGCCGTTGACGTTGGCGATCAGGCGATCGGCCGGGATCAGCGTCGGGTGCACGCGCAGTTCGATACCGGCCGCGGTGCTGCGCGCCACGCCCAGGTGCTTGATGCGGTAACCCAGCGCTTCGGCGTAGTTCACGTCGGCGGTGGTCAGCTTGGTGATGCCTTCGGTGTAGGCCTTGTCGAATTGCAGCGGAATACCGAACGCAATCGAAGCCAGGATCGTCAACTTGTGAGCCGCGTCGATACCCTCGACGTCGAAGGTCGGATCGGCTTCGGCGTAACCCAGGGCCTGGGCTTCGGCCAATACGTCTTCGAAGGTGCGACCCTTCTCGCGCATTTCCGTGAGGATGAAGTTGCCCGTGCCGTTGATGATGCCGGCCACCCAGTTGATGCGGTTGGCGGACAGGCCTTCGCGGATCGCCTTGATCACCGGGATGCCACCGGCCACCGCCGCTTCGAACGCAACGATCACGCCCTTCTCGCGGGCCTTGGCGAAAATTTCATTACCGTGAACGGCGATAAGCGCCTTGTTCGCGGTGACCACATGCTTGCCATTCTCGATGGCCTTGAGTACCAGCTCGCGGGCAACGGTGTAGCCGCCCATCAGCTCTATAACGATGTCGATCTCAGGGTTCGTGGCCACTTCGAAGACATCGTTGGTAATCGCAATACCGGTCGTTTGGAACTGAGGCTTTGGCGTGCGCATGGCAATTTGTGCCACTTCGATCCCACGCCCGGCACGACGAGCAATTTCCTCGGCGTTGCGCTGAAGTACGTTGAAGGTACCGCCACCGACGGTTCCTAACCCACAGATGCCTACTTTGACCGGTTTCACTGTGAACTCCCCATAAAACGGCCGACTCGAGGCCGGCCGTGAAAACAACCGCATGCTCGCGGCTCTCTATTGATGGCCCGGCGAATGTCGCTGCCGGACCATGATCGTCAAGGCTCGCCGTGACGATGCGAATTTACTTCGCGCCCAGCGCCAGTTTGGCGACTTGTGGCGCAGGCTGGTAGCCCGGAATGACCTGACCGTCGGCCAAAACGATGGCCGGTGTGCCATTCACGCCGATCGACTGGCCGAGTGCGAACTGTTTGGAAACCGGGTTATCGCACTTGGCGGCCTTGATTTCCTTTCCGTCGACCATTTTGTCCATGGCCGCTTTCTTGTCTTTCGAGCACCACACCGCTTGCAGTTGCTCGTCACCCGGCGAGCCCAGGCCCTGGCGCGGGAACGCGACGTAACGCACTTCGATGCCGCGCTTGTTCAGCTCAGGCACTTCGGCGTGCAGCTTGTGGCAGTACGGGCAGGTGGTGTCGGTGAATACGGTGATGTGCGACTTGGTTTCGCCAATGGCCGGGTAGACAACGGTTTCGGCAACCGGAATGTTGTTGATCAGTTTGGAGATGCCCAGGCGCTCGGTCTTCTCGGTCAGGTTGACCGGCTTGCCGTCCTTGAGATCGAACAGGTAGCCCTGGACCACGTACTGGCCGTCGGCGCTGGCGTACAGCACACGGCTGCCCTTGAGCTTGACTTCGTACAGGCCTGGCAACGGGCTGGCGGTGATGGTCTCTACCGGCACTTCGAGCTGGAGGTTTTCCAGGCTTTTACGAATGGCTTTGTCGGCCGCGTCATCGGCGACGGCAAAGGTGCTGACCAACGCAATGGCTGCGGCGGCGAAAATCTGGGTCAGACGCATGAGAACTCCTGAAGGCGAACATATGGGACGATCAGAACGCCCGTGCCGAAACACCGGGTCATAACCGCCCATCGTGCAAACCGGCCCAGCCTATCACATAAGGTCCGCAGGGCCGAATGCACCTGATGCAAGACATTTGTGGCTGCACAATCCCACAGGTTTTTCGGTCAACCCCGGGGGTGATGCCTGGCATGCAGATCCTGCAAACGCGCTCGGGCAACATGGGTGTAGATCTGCGTCGTCGATAAATCGCTGTGCCCCAGCAGCATCTGCACCACCCGCAGGTCTGCGCCGTGGTTGAGCAGGTGCGTGGCGAAGGCATGGCGCAAGGTGTGTGGCGACAGCGACTTGCCGATCCCCGCCACCTTGGCCTGGTGCTTGATCCGGTGCCAGAAGGTCTGGCGGGTCATCTGCTCGCCACGCTGGCTCGGGAACAACACATCGCTGGGACGCCCGCCAAGCAGTTCGCTGCGGGCATCACGCATATAGCGCTCGACCCAGACAATCGCCTCCTCGCCCATCGGCACCAGCCGCTCCTTGCTGCCCTTGCCCATCACTCGCAACACGCCTTGACGCAAATTGACTTGCTCCAGGGTGAGGCTGATCAGCTCGGTCACCCGCAAACCACAGGCATACAGCACTTCAAGCATGGCCCGGTCGCGCTGGCCGATGGCCTCGCTCAAATCGGGCGCCTTCAGCAAGGCTTCCACATCCGCCTCGGACAAGGACTTTGGCAGCGGCCTGCCGAGTTGCGGCATATCAACGCGCAATGTCGGATCGACCGAGATCATCTTTTCCCGCAGCAGGTAACGATAAAAGCCACGCACCCCCGAGAGAAAGCGCGCAGTGGAACGAGGCTTGTAGTTTTGCTCCAGACGCCAGGCCAGGTGGTCGAGTATCAACTCGCGCCCGGCATTGACCAGCTCCAGCCCTTTGTCCTGCAGCCAGCCGTTGAACAGCGCCAGGTCACTGCGATAGGCATCGCGGGTGTTATCGGAAAGGCCTTTCTCCAGCCACAGGGCATCGAGGAATTGGTCTATCAGCGGGTGATCGATGGCAGGCATGGGCACTCGAATCACGCAACCTTGAGGCCGCGCGCAAAATTAAAATTGGACATGGAAACGGCCGCTAGTCTTTCATAGGCCGCCATTTCAAGGAACAGGGAGCAGCAATGAGCGAGCAGCAGATTTTATTGGCATTTGGCGGGATAGGCGCGGCGGCGCTGCTTTGCCAATGGCTGGCCTGGCGCTTGAAACTGCCGGCGATTCTTTTTCTGCTGTTGGCCGGCATCCTGGCCGGCCCCGTGCTGCACTTGCTCGACCCGCAGGAAATGTTCGGCCCACTGTTGATGCCGCTGGTGTCCCTGGCGGTGGCGCTGATCCTGTTCGAGGGCAGCCTGACCCTGCATCTGTCCGAATGGCGCGAAATCGGCAGCGTTGTCCATCGGCTGGTCACCATTGGCGCCCTCTCTACCTGGGTGGTCATTGCTGTCGCCACTCACTGGCTGCTGGATTTCGACTGGATGCTGGCCATCCTGTTCGGCAGCCTGACCCTGGTGACCGGGCCGACCGTGATCGTACCGATGCTGCGCGTCGTGCGCCCGAAAGCGTCGATTGCCAACATCCTGCGCTGGGAAGGCATTGCCATCGACCCCATCGGTGCCCTGCTGGCGGTGGTCGTCTATAGCTTCATCATCGCCAGCTCCAAAGGTAACGGTCTCGAGGAAAGCCTGCTGACCTTCGGCGGCGTGATTTTGTGCGGCAGCCTGTTCGGTGTTTTGGGTGGCTGGTTGCTCGGTACACTGATTCGCCGCCAGTGGCTGCCGGAATACCTGCACAACCTGGCAGCGCTCGCGGCAGTCCTGGGTATTTTCATTGGCTCCAATGAAGTCACCAACGAATCCGGGTTGCTGGCCGTGACCTTGATGGGCATGTGGCTGGCTAACATGAAAGGCGTGGACGTGCGGCACATCCTGCACTTCAAGGAGAACCTCAGCGTACTGCTGATCTCCGGCCTGTTCATTCTGCTGGCGGCCCGGCTGGACCTGAACGCCATGATCGGCCTCGGGCCTCTGGTGCTGATTTTGCTGCTGGTCATTCAGTTCATCGCCCGACCATTGAATGTGCTACTGAGCACGGCGGGCTCCAGCCTGGGTTGGCGCGAGCGAGCGTTGCTGGCGTGGATTGCCCCAAGGGGCATCGTGGCAGCGGCAGTGTCGGCGATCTTCGCCATTCGCCTGCATGAGGCAGGTCACCAGGGAGCATTGCTGCTGGTGCCGCTCACCTTTGCGGTGATCATCGGCACGGTGGTGTTGCAAAGCGCGACGGCACGACCGCTGGCTCGCCTGCTAAAGGTGGCGGAACCGGCACCGAGCGGCTTCCTGATCATCGGCGCCAACGGACCTGCGCGCACGCTGGGCAAGGCCCTGCAACAATTGGGCAGTCGCGTACTGCTGACGGATTCGAGCTGGGAAAACATTCGCGCAGCGCGGATGGAAGGCTTGCCGACCTATTTTGGCAACCCGGCGTCGCAACATGCCGATGCGCACCTGGACCTGGTCGGCCTCGGGCATTTGCTGGCGTTGTCGCCCTCCGGCGAGATGAACACCCTGGCGCTGATGCGCTTTCGTCATGAGCTGGGCCATCAGCGCATGTTCGGCCTGGCCAGCGGCCAGGAAAACCGCCGCACCGACAAGCACCGCACCAGCCTGGAACATCGCGGCAATCAACTGGGCAGCGAAGCGCTGACCTACGCCAAGCTCGCCAGTCAACTGAGCCAGGGCGCCGAGTTGTACAGCACAACGTTGACGGATGGTTTCAGCTGGGACGACTACCGTGCGTTGCATGGCGAGCGTGCGACCTTGCTGTTCGTGCGCGACGGCAGCGGTTGGGTGCATGTAGTGACACCGGAAAGCACGATCAAGCCTGCGGCGGGGTGGACGTTGTTGGCGTTGATTCAGCCGGAGACTGTTGGCGCCGGCTAAAACGCATCGCGAGCAAGCTCGCTCCCACAATGATCTTTGGTGCTCACAGATATTGCATCCACTGAGGATCCACTGTGGGAGCGAGCCTGCTCGCGATGGCCGCGACTCGGTCTTGCGCCAGGCCGCGAACCGGAGAACTCATTAAATCGAAGACAACAAAAAAGCAGCCCGCAGGCTGCTTTTTTTTGCATCGGAAGCTGGACTTAAGCCAGTTTTTCCTTGATGCGAGCTGCTTTACCCGACAGGTCACGCAGGTAGTACAGCTTGGCTTTACGTACGTCACCGCGACGCTTGACAGCCATGCTGTCGATTTGCGGGGAGTAAGTCTGGAAAGTACGCTCTACGCCAACACCGTTGGAGATTTTACGAACGGTGAATGCACTGTTTACGCCGCGGTTACGCTTGGCGATAACAACACCTTCGAACGCTTGCAGACGCGAACGGTCGCCTTCCTTCACTTTCACCTGAACGACAATGGTGTCGCCCGGGGCAAAGGTAGGGATCTCTTTGGTCATCTGCTCTGCTTCGAGTGCAAGGATGATTTTGTTAGTCATGCTGTGCTCCTAAGGTAAATCGTCGGATCTACCATCGATACGTTGTTAACTATCGTCCCGCTCGCGGATGTATTCCTCGAGCAGCTTCTTCTCTTCTCCAGAAAGCGAGCGGCTTTCCAGAAGATCGGCGCGTCGTTCAAAGGTCCGACCAAGGGACTGCTGTAAACGCCAACGCCGGATGTGCGCGTGATTGCCACTTAGCAATACGTCGGGAACACGCTGATCCGCATACACCTCCGGTCGGGTGTAGTGCGGGCAATCCAGCAAACCATCCGTAAAGGAATCTTCCTCGGCGGAGTCCGCATGCCCTAAAGCTCCAGGCAGCAGTCGTGTAACCGCATCGATCAGGACCATCGCCGGCAGCTCGCCGCCAGACAGTACATAGTCGCCAATCGACCACTCTTCATCGACATGAGCATCAATAAAACGCTCGTCAATGCCTTCATAGCGGCCGGCAATCAGGATCAATGCATCCAGATTCGCCAACTCGCGTACCGCCGACTGAGTCAGTTGACGGCCTTGGGGGGACAGGTAAATTACCTTCGCCGCCTCCCCGGCTGCTGCCTTGGCCTGAACCAGAGCATCTTCCAGGGGCTTGATCTTCATCACCATGCCCGGACCACCGCCAAACGGGCGATCGTCCACAGTGTGATGTCGATCCGTCGTGTAGTCTCGCGGATTCCAACAGGTGAGCTGCAAGAGCCCCTGTTTCACCGCCCGACTGGTGATGCCGTACTCGCTGATGGCGGAAAACATCTCGGGAAACAGACTGATCACTTCTACGCGCAAGTTAGCCACGCTTAGAAATCCGCGTCCCAATCCACCTTCATCTCGCCCGCTGCCAGGTCGACGGCCAACACGCATTGCTCCGTATAGGGCAACAGGCGTTCGCGATCATCCAGGCTGCCAGCGCAAGGCTTGACCACCATGACATCGTTCGAGCCGGTCTCCAGCAGGTGATCGATTTTCCCGAACAGTTGTCCGAGGGTGTCGATGACCTTGAGACCTTCCAGCTGGTACCAGTAGTACTCGCCGTCGGTGAGTTCAGGGAACAGGTTGCGCGGCACGCAGATCTCATAACCGGCCAGAAGACGAGCTTCTTCGCGATCATCAAGACCCTTGAGCTTTGCGACCAGGAACTTGTCGTTCCCGCGTCCGCTGACCAGCTCTACCTGCTTTACATTACCGTCACGCTTGAGCGTCCAGGTCTTGTATTCCAGCAGGTTTTTGATCGGATCAGTAAAGGAGTACACCTTTACTTCGCCGCGAACGCCGTGAACAGAATAAATCTTGCCGATAACGATCAAATCATCAGCAATGGCTGGCGTCGCGTTCATATTGCTCAGGCCGCAGCCTTAGCAGATTCCTTCAACAACTGAGCAACGCGCTCAGAAGGTTGTGCACCAACGCTCAGCCAGTAGGCTACGCGCTCTTGGTTCACGGACAGACGAACTTCCTGACCACGGGCAACAGGGTTGAAGTAGCCAACCTGTTCCTTGTGCGAACCGTCGCGCGGGTTGCGGCTGTCGGTTACGGTCAAGTGGTAAAACGGGCGCTTTTTGGAGCCGCCAAGGGCAAGACGGATTGTTAGCATGTGAACATCGTTCCTGTAGTCGGTGCTGCAAATCTAAAGGCACAGCGGGCATAGGTGCCCGAAAGGCCGCATATTCTAAGGAATATCCGGACTTTTGCAAATGACTTTTTCCGGCGGTCTATCGGCCGCCATGCAGATTTGCTATAGAGCCGTCGTTGAAAACGGCCGGTCAGCTCCCGCCAAGTGCGGGTTTGCTGGAGATCCCGCTTCCTTGCGGGTCTGCGCCGGTGCGATGACCGGCGCGGATTCTTTACATCTTTGGCATGCCGCCGCCGGGCAACATTCCGCCCATGCCGCGCATCATCTTGGCCATTCCGCCTTTTGCAGAGAACTTCTTCATCATCTTCTGCATCTGCTTGTGCTGCTTGATCAAGCGGCCGATGTCCTGCACTTGGGTGCCGGACCCCATGGCGATCCGGCGCTTGCGCGAACCGCTGATCATCTCAGGGTCGCGGCGCTCGGCCGGGGTCATGGAGTTGATGATGGCTTCCATCTGTTTGAATTGTTTCTCTGCCGCGCCCTGGGCATTGCCCATTTGAGCCAGGTTCACGCCACCCATGTTCGGCAGCTTGTCCATGAGCCCGCCGAGGCCGCCCATGTTCTTCATCTGTTGCAACTGATCGCGGAAGTCTTCGAGATCGAAGCCCTTGCCCTTCTTTAATTTCTTTGCAAGCTTGTCGGCCTTGTCCTTGTCGAGGGTCGCTTCCGCCTGCTCGATGAGGCTGAGCACGTCGCCCATGCCGAGGATGCGCGAGGCGATACGCTCAGGGTGGAACGGATCGAGCGCTTCGCTCTTCTCGCCCATACCGATGAACTTGATCGGCTTGCCGGTGATGGCGCGCACCGACAGGGCGGCACCGCCACGGGCGTCGCCGTCGACCTTGGTCAGGATCACACCGGTCAGCGGCAATGCATCGCCGAAGGCCTTGGCCGTGTTGGCGGCGTCCTGGCCGGTCATGGCGTCGACCACGAACAGGGTTTCGACCGGGTTGATCGCCGCATGCAGGGCCTTGATCTCGCCCATCATCTCTTCATCGATGTGCAGGCGACCGGCGGTATCGACGATGACCACGTCGATGAATTTGAGTTTCGCTTCTTTAATAGCCGCTTGCGCGATCTCGACCGGCTTCTGGCTCAGGTCGGACGGGAAGAAGGTAACGCCGACTTCACCGGCGAGCATTTCCAGCTGCTTGATCGCCGCTGGACGATAAACGTCCGCGGACACAACCATGACCGACTTCTTCTTGCGCTCTTTAAGGAAGCGCGCGAGCTTGCCGGCGGTGGTGGTCTTACCCGCGCCCTGCAAACCGGCCATGAGGATGACGGCGGGCGGAACGGCGCTCAGGTTCAAATCTTCGTTGGCCGCGCCCATCAGGCTTTCGAGTTCGGCCTGGACGATCTTCACGAAGGCCTGGCCCGGCGTCAGGCTGCGAGATACCTCGGTGCCTACGGCGCGTTCCTTGACCGAATTGACGAAGTCCTTGACCACCGGCAGGGCGACGTCGGCTTCGAGCAACGCCATGCGCACTTCACGCAGGGTGTCTTTGATGTTGTCTTCGGTCAGCTTGGCCTTGCCGGTGACATGGCGCAGCGTCTGCGAGAGACGGTCGGTTAAGTTTTCAAACATTGCGCGATCCTTTCAGGCCCTGTGTAGACCGGGATAATGGCGGCCCGGACCGGACTAAACGTGTGCTCGGCGAGCCTGCGGCGTGGGCAGGTCGCGGATTATAGCGAAGACTGTGGCCGGCGGACACCTCGCTGTCAGGTTGCGCAGTCTTTCGTGCGGCGGGGGTTCTATGCCAAACTCAGCGACTTTCGGGCTTGCCTAACAGGATTTATGCTCCCCTTGTCACCCAGCTTGCTAACTACCCTCGCCGCCGCCTGCTTGTATGCCGCTGCGACCATTTACCAGGGCACTCGCCTGGCGTCCGGCGCCAAGGTCAACAAACGCCTGCTGGTCATGCTCGGCGTGCTCGCCGTATTGGCCCACAGCGTCAGCCTGCTCACCCACCTGCTGACCCCGACCGGCCTGGCCCTGGACTTCTTCAGTGCCGCCAGCCTCATTGCCGTGGCGGTCATCGCGCTGACCCTGCTGGCCTGCTCGCGGATTCCGGTGGAGAACCTGCTGGTCCTGCTGCTCCCGCTTGGAGCCCTGACCGTGATGCTGGCGCATTTTGCCCCTGCCGGCACGGTACAGGTCATCGATGAGGAGCCGGGCATCCTCGCCCACATCCTGCTTTCGATCCTGGCCTACGGCATGTTCACCATCGCGGTGTTCCAGTCCTTGCTGCTGCTGATCCAGGACCACCAGCTCAAGCACAAGCACCCCTCCGGGCTGATCAAGAACTTCCCGCCGCTGCAAACCATGGAAAGCCTGCTGTTCGGCTTCCTCTGGGCCGGCTGGACGCTGTTGTCGCTGTCGCTGATTTCCGGATGGTTGTTCGTCGAGAATCTGTTCGCCCAGCATCTGGTGCACAAAACCCTGCTGGCCTGCCTGGCCTGGATCGTTTTCAGCGTACTGCTGTGGGGACGCAATCGCCTCGGCTGGCGCGGGCACAAAGCCATTCGCTGGACCCTGGCCGGTTTTTGCCTGCTGATGCTGGCGTATTTCGGCAGCAAGCTGGTTCGTGAATACATCCTGCATATCTGACGGGCGGCATTAATGGACGACTTGCCCATAGGGCCGATGCTCGCGGTAGTGACCCTGCTGGTTTTATGGTCGGGGCTGTTTACCGCCATCGAAGCGGCGCATCAGCATTTGCTGGCCCAGCGCACCGCAACGCGCTCCAGCGACAAACCGGTGGCGAAACTCAACTTCCCCCTGGCCAGCCTGATTTTTTGCAACACCCTGTGCCGCGCACTCGTGGTGGTCATCAGCACCTTGCTGGCCATTTTCACTTGGGCGGAGAACGGTCCGTGGGTCGCCTGCCTCGGGGCGGGCACCATGTTGCTGGTGTTTTCCGACTACTTGCCACGCGCCCTGGCCGCTCGCTATCCGGATGCGATCCTGGCCCAGGGCAACAACCTGCTGCGGCTACCGCTGAAAATCATCTATCCCGCGGCATGGCTGCTCAATAGCATCAGCCATTTGCTGACGCGGCCATTCGCCCGTAAAGCCAAAGTGGTGCAACAGAGTGAGGACGAAACGCTGACGGAACGGCATGCGCCCTCCGAAACCGTCAGCCGCCCTCACCCGCTGCCAGGCATCCACGCGCTGGACAACATCACCGTCAATGACATCCTGGTACCGCGCAGTGACGTGGACGGCATCAATCTCGATGACTCCATCGAAGAAATCATCGAACAGTTGCGCCACAACAGGCGTACTCGCCTGCCGGTGTTCCACAGCGATATCAACCAGGTCGAAGCCGTCCTCAACACCCGGCACATCCTTCACTTGCTGCCCGATGCCAGCCTGACCAGGGAAGCGTTGCTGGCGGCCAGCCACGAACCGTACTTCGTGCCGGAAAGCACCCCGCTGCAGCTGCAACTGCTCAACTTCCACAAGCAGCAGCGGCGCCTGGGCATGGTGGTCGACGAATACGGCGAAGTGCTGGGCATCGTCACCCTGGAAGACATTCTCGAAGAAATCGTCGGCGAGTTCGAAAGCCAGCAGAGCCTGGACAATCCGCACATTCATCCGCAAGCCGACGGACGCCTGGTGATCGACGGTGCCGCGTCCATTCGCGAACTGAACAAGAGCCTCGGCTGGCACCTGCCCAGCGATGGCCCGAAAACCCTGAATGGCCTGGTTACCGAGGCCCTGGAAACCATTCCCGAAAGCGCGGTGTGCCTGAAGATCGGCCGGTATCGCCTGGAAATTCTCGAGACCGAAGACAACCGGGTCACGCGGGTGCTGATCTGGCAGACCAGCTCGATGCCGGTTGTTATCTAACTGCCAGGCAAATCTTTCGTGGCCACTCAAGCCACTTGTTCGATCGTTAGCCACCTTTCTATAATCGAAGCGCTTACCCAAGCCTCGCCGGCCCCCGTGCTTACCCCGCACTTCGCAGCTTCCGGCCCGTCCATCAGCAAAGCCCGCAACAGACCGCCGACTGTTCCTACCTTGAACAGCGACCGTGCCTCCACCCACATCCCTGGGTTCTCGACCATAATAATTCGCTCCACTGGAGCACATGACAGTCAGGGATAACCGCATGACGACCAGCACGACTTACAGCGACTCCACACCTGCACAACCGACGAACTCCGCCACCCGCGTGGCCACCGCGAGCTTCATCGGTACCGCCATCGAGTTCTACGACTTCTACGTCTATGCCACCGCCGCCGCGCTGGTGATCGGCCCGGTGTTCTTTCCGCAGACATCCGGCACCGCCCAGATGCTTTCGGCGTTTCTCACGTTCGGCATCGCCTTCCTTGCGCGCCCCTTGGGTTCTGCCCTGTTCGGCCACTTCGGCGACCGTATCGGCCGCAAGTCGACCCTGGTCGCCTCGCTGCTGCTGATGGGCGTGTGCACCACGTTGATCGGCGTGCTGCCGGGATACGACAGCATTGGCGCCTGGGCACCGATCCTGCTTTGCGTCCTGCGCTTCGGCCAAGGCCTTGGGTTGGGCGGTGAATGGGGTGGCGCGGCATTGCTGGCCACGGAGAATGCGCCGAAAGGCAAGCGCGCGTGGTTCGGCATGTTCCCGCAACTGGGTCCATCCATCGGCTTTCTGGCGGCCAACGGCCTGTTCCTGACCTTGGCCGTGGTGCTGGACGATGAACAGTTCCGCTCATGGGGCTGGCGTATTCCCTTCCTGCTCAGCGCCGCACTGGTGATGGTCGGCCTGTATGTGCGCCTCAAGCTGCATGAGACCCCGGTATTCGCCAACGCCGTGGCACGCCAGGAACGAGTGAAGATCCCGCTGTTCGAGCTGTTCGGCCAATACTGGATGCCCGTATTGCTGGGTGCCGGCGCGATGGTGGTGTGCTATGCGCTGTTTTACATCTCCACCGTGTTTTCCCTGAGTTACGGCGTGGCAACGCTCGGCTACAGCCGCGAAACCTTCCTCGGCCTGCTGTGCTTCGCGGTGCTGTTCATGGCTGCCGCCACCCCGCTGTCGGCCTGGGCCAGCGACCGTTACGGGCGCAAACCGGTGCTGATCATCGGCGGAGTGCTGGCGATCCTGTCCGGCTTCCTCATGGAGCCGCTGCTGACCCAAGGCTCGACCTGGGGTGTGGCGCTGTTCCTGTGCATCGAACTGTTTCTGATGGGCGTGACGTTTGCACCGATGGGTGCGCTGCTGCCGGAGCTGTTCCCCACCCACGTGCGCTACACCGGCGCCTCAGCGGCCTACAACCTGGGCGGTATCGTCGGCGCGTCCGCAGCACCGTTCTTCGCCCAGAAACTGGTGGCGATGGGCGGGTTGAGTTACGTCGGCGGTTACGTGTCCGGGGCGGCGGTGCTGAGTTTGATTGCAGTGCTGTGCCTGAAGGAAACGCGGCATAACGATTTGAATCGCATCGACTGATAGACCGCCATCGCGGGCAAGCCACGCTCCCACAGGGTTACTGTCGTACTACATTTTTGTGATCGACACCGACACTGTGGGAGCGTGGCTTGCCCGCGATGGCGTCATTGCAGACACCCCGCCCGAAAAACCACAACTTTCCCCCACCCATTGTCACCTCGCTCTACGCGCATTGGCTCATCCCCGCTATACTTCCCGGCTTTTCCTGAATAAATGCCAATAGGGTCCCGCCGCGCATGGATAAGACCTACCAGCCGCACGCCATTGAAACTTCCTGGTACAACACCTGGGAGTCAGAGAATTACTTCGCCCCGCAAGGCGCGGGCGAGTCCTACACCATCATGATCCCGCCGCCGAACGTCACCGGCAGCCTGCACATGGGTCACGGCTTCAACAACGCGATCATGGACGCCCTGATCCGTTTCCGCCGCATGCAGGGTCGCAACACCCTGTGGCAGCCGGGTACCGACCACGCCGGTATCGCCACGCAGATGCTGGTAGAGCGTCAGCTCGAAGCCAAGGGCCAGAGCCGCCACGACCTGGGCCGCGAGAAATTCCTCGAGAAAGTCTGGGAGTGGAAGGATGAGTCCGGTGGCAACATCAGCCGTCAGATCCGTCGCCTCGGTTCGTCCGTAGATTGGAGCCGCGAGCGCTTCACCATGGACGACGGCCTCTCGGAAGCCGTTAAAGAAGCTTTCGTACGCCTGCACGAAGACGGCCTGATCTACCGCGGCAAGCGCCTGGTCAACTGGGACACCAAGCTGCACACGGCGATTTCCGACCTCGAAGTGGAGAACCACGACGAGAAAGGTTTCCTGTGGAACCTGAAATACCCACTGGCTGACGGCGCCAAGACCGCTGAAGGCAACGATTTCCTGATCGTCGCGACCACTCGCCCGGAAACCATGCTCGGCGACTCCGCCGTGGCCGTTAACCCGAACGATGAACGCTACAAAGCCCTGATCGGCAAATTTGTCGAGCTGCCACTGGTTGGCCGCCGCATCCCGATCATCGCCGACGATTACTGCGACCCTGAATTCGGCACCGGTTGCGTGAAAATCACCCCGGCCCACGACTTCAACGACTACGAAGTCGGCAAGCGTCACAACCTGCCGCTGCTGAACATCTTCGACAAGAACGCCGCCGTTCTTCCAGCGTGCCAGGTGTTCAATCTCGACGGCACGCTGAACGAAACCATCGACGGCAAGATCCCGGCCGAATACGCCGGTCTCGACCGCTTCGAAGCGCGCAAGCAGATCGTGGCCGCGTTCGACGCTGCCGGCCTGCTGGTCAGCGTTGACGATCACGCCCTGAAAGTACCGAAAGGCGACCGCTCCGGCACCGTCATCGAGCCTTGGCTGACCGACCAGTGGTACGTGTCCACCAAGCCTTTGGCCGAGCCTGCGATTGCCGCCGTTGAAGACGGCCGTATCCAGTTCGTGCCGAAACAGTACGAAAACATGTACTTCTCGTGGATGCGCGACATCCAGGACTGGTGCATCAGCCGTCAGCTGTGGTGGGGCCACCGGATTCCGGCCTGGTACGACGAGTCGGGCAAGGTCTACGTCGGTCGCGACGAAGCCGAAGTGCGGGCCAAGCACAACCTCGGCCCAGACGTTGCGCTGCAACAGGACAACGACGTTCTCGACACCTGGTTCAGCTCGGGCCTGTGGACGTTCTCCACCCTCGGCTGGCCGGAAAAAACCGAGTTCCTGAAAAAATTCCACTCCACCGACGTCCTGGTGACTGGCTTCGACATCATTTTCTTCTGGGTTGCCCGGATGATCATGCTCACCATGCATTTGGTGAAAAACGAAGACGGCACGCCGCAGGTTCCGTTCAAGACCGTGTACGTGCACGGCCTGGTGCGTGACGGCCAGGGCCAGAAGATGTCCAAGTCCAAGGGCAACGTCCTGGACCCGCTGGACATCATCGACGGCATCGAGCTCGAAGCCCTGGTGCAGAAACGCACCTCCGGCATGATGCAGCCGAAACTGGCGAAGAAGATCGAGAAGCAGACCCGCGACGAGTTCGCCGAAGGCATCGCCAGCTACGGCACCGACGCCCTGCGCTTCACCTTCTGCTCGCTGGCGTCCACCGGTCGCGACATCAAGTTCGACATGGGCCGCGTCGAAGGCTATCGCAACTTCTGCAACAAGATCTGGAACGCGGCGCGCTACGTGCTGGACAAGGGCGAAGACTGCGGCCAGAACGGCGAAGCCTATGAACTGTCCCTGGCTGACCGCTGGATCATTTCGCAGCTGCAACGCACCGAAGCCGAAGTGACCCGTCAACTCGACCAGTTCCGTTTCGACCTGGCCGCACAAGCCTTGTACGAGTTCATCTGGAACCAGTATTGCGACTGGTACCTGGAACTGTCCAAGCCTGTGCTGTGGGACGAAAACGCCCCCGTCGAACGCCAGCGCGGCACCCGTCGCACCCTGGTTCGCGTACTGGAAGTGGCGTTGCGCCTGGCGCACCCGTTCATGCCGTTCATCACCGAAGAAATCTGGCAGCGCATCGCGCCGCTGGCTGGCATCGATGGCAAGACGATCATGCTGCAACCTTGGCCAGTGGCCAATGAAACCCGCATCGATCAAGCCGCCGAAGACGACATCGAATGGCTCAAAGGCCTGATGCTCGGCACCCGCAACATCCGTGGCGAAATGAACATCGGCCCAGGCAAGCCGCTGCCGCTGTTCCTGAAGAACGTCAGCGCCGAAGACCAGCGTCGCCTGACCGAGAACGAAGCCCTGCTGAAGAAGCTGGCGCGCCTCGAATCGATCACCGTGCTGGCTGCTGGCGAAGAAGCACCGCTGTCCGCCACTGCGCTGGTCGGCGAGATGGAAGTGCTGGTGCCAATGGCCGGCCTGATCGACAAAGGTGCGGAACTGGCGCGTCTGGACAAGGAAATCCAGCGTCTGCAAGGTGAAGTGCAACGAGTCGGCGGCAAGCTGTCCAACGCCGGTTTCGTTGACAAGGCACCAGCCGAAGTCATCGAGAAAGAACGCGCCAAACTGGCCGAGGCCGAACAGGCCCTGGGCAAGCTGGCCGAGCAACATGCGCGGATTGCCAGTTTGTAACGGCAAGTCGCAATGAAGAAGGGAGACCCAAGTGGTCTCCCTTTTTTATCCAAAAACACAACAAATCCCCTGTAGGAGCTGCCGCAGGCTGCGATCTTTTGACTTTGCTTAAAAAACAGGATCAAAAGATCGCAGCCTGCGGCAGCTCCTACGGGTTCGGCGCATTCGCCATCAATGTGGGACAATGCCCGCCACTTTTAGCCATACCCGAATCGACCACCGCCATGACCGCCCCCCGCTCCCCCAAGCCTGCGCGAAAAAAGCCTGCCCCAAAGACCCCGGCCACGGCCGTCGCCCCGAAGGAAAAGGCCAGTCTGCACCCGCGCAATCGCCATCAGGGCCGCTACGACTTTCCGACGCTGATCAAAAGCGCCCCGGAACTGAAGAAATTCGTGATCATCAATCCGTACGGCAAGGAAAGCATCGACTTCGCCAGCCCGGAAGCCGTGCGGGTGTTCAACCGGGCGCTGCTCAAGTCGTTCTATGGCATCGCTCACTGGGACATTCCGGCCGACTACCTGTGCCCACCGGTGCCAGGCCGTGCCGACTACGTGCACTTCCTCGCCGACCTGCTGGCCAGTGGCAATGACGGTGTGATCCCCCGTGGCGCCGCCGTGAAGGTGCTGGATATCGGCATGGGCGCAAACTGCGTGTATCCGCTGATCGGTTACAGCGACTATCGCTGGCAGTTCCTCGGTTCCGATATCGATGCGACCGCCATCGCCGCGGCGAAGGCCATCGTTCAATCCAATGGCCTGAACAAAGCGATCCAGGTACGCCAGCAGAGCAACCCCAAGCAGATCCTCACAGGCTTGCTGGAGAGCACAGAGCGCTTCGACCTGACCATGTGCAACCCGCCATTCCACGCCTCGCTGGACGAGGCCACGCGGGGCAGTACGCGCAAATGGCGCGCCCTGGGCAAAGCCGATCCGAAACGCAAGCTGCCGGTGTTGAACTTTGGCGGCCAGTCGGCCGAGTTGTGGTGCGAAGGCGGAGAAGTACGCTTCGTGACCCAACTGGTCAGCGAAAGCGTGCAGGTAGCCCAGCAGGTGTTGTGGTTCAGTACATTGGTGTCAAAGGCGTCCAACCTGCCGGCGATCCAGACCGCCCTGAAAAAGGCCGGTGCCCTGGAAAGCCAGGTAGTGGAAATGTCCCAGGGGCAGAAGCAGAGCCGCTTCGTCGCCTGGACCTTCCAGACCAAAGCGCAGCAACAGGCCTGGCGCCAGGCACGATGGAGCAACGCTCAAGCGTAGTGAGCGCTTTATCGCGCCCACAAAAAAACCGTGCCCGGATCGCTCCGGTGCACGGTTTTTTCTTAACAAGTCTTACTTGTTAACAGCGTCGGTCAGGCCTTTGGCCACAACCAGCTTGATCACTTTCTTGGCAGCGATTTCGATGGCAGCGCCAGTCGAAGGGTTACGGCCAGTACGGGCAGGGCGCTCAGTCACTTTCAGTTTGCCGATACCTGGCAGAGTGATTTCGCCGCCGTTTTCCAGCTGATCGGCAACGATTTGGCCCAGTTGGTCCAGAGCGTTACGCGCGGTGGTTTTCGGCGCGTCGATAGCTTCAGCGATGTCGGCGATCAGTTGGTCTTTAGTAAGAGCCATTTAGTGTTCCTTCCCTATCAAATTCATATGGATTGCACAGTGCAATGTCAGCCATCGAGCCCGATCTTTTGGATCTGGCACCCTCGGCCAAATAACCTCGGGATCGGGGTTATAGATACCGAAATCAGGGTTTGGTTCGACCTGACAAATGCTGACTGCACGCTTAACGCAGTGACTTCGCGCAAGACCGGGCAAAGCTAGCACACAGACGTGGAAATATCCGCCTCTAGCTACCCATTTGGTCAGCTTTATTGCGCTAAAACAGGAAAAAACTGCATAAGCGCCGTCGGTCACCCGTCAATTGCCCTTCGCACCGCGCCAAAACCAGTGGTTGCGGTACACTGAGCGCTTTTTCGGGGGAGCACGCCCTCCTCTCTTCACTCAGCCGAGAAGCCCATGCCGATCCGTCATTGCATCGTCCACCTGATCGACAAAAAACCCGACGGCACACCTGCAGTTCTCCACGCCCGTGACTCTGAACTGGCTGAGTCCGCGGCCATCGAGAACATGCTCGCCGACCTCAACGAAAGCTATAACGCCAAACAGGGTAAAGCCTGGGGCCTGTTCCATCCGGAATCCGGTGCGTTCCCGTTCAGCGGCTGGCTGAAGGAGTACCTCGAGGGCAGCCAGGATTTCACTGCGTTCAGCCGCGTGGCGGTCGAACATCTGCAAAAGCTGATGGAAGAATCGAACCTGTCGGTCGGCGGCCATGTGCTGTTCGCCCACTATCAGCAAGGCATGACCGACTACCTGGCCATCGCCCTGCTGCACCACAGCGAAGGCGTGGCCGTGACCGACGAACTGGACGTCACGCCGTCCCGTCACCTGGACCTTGGCCAGTTGCACCTGGCGGCGCGGATCAACGTTTCCGAGTGGCAGAACAACAAACAATCCAAGCAATACATTTCGTTCATCAAAGGCAAGAACGGGAAAAAGGTTTCGGAGTATTTCCGCGATTTCATTGGCTGCCAGGAAGGCGTCGACGGTCCGGGTGAAACCCGTACCCTGCTCAAGGCCTTCAGTGATTTCGTTGAAAGCGAAGACCTGCCGGAAGACGACGCCCGCGAGAAGACCAAGACCCTGGTGGATTACGCCAGCAGCCAGGCCAAGCTCGGTGAGCCAATGGGTCTGGAAGAATTGTCCGGACTGATCGACGAAGAACGCCCGAAGGCCTTCTACGATCACATCCGCAACAAGGATTACGGCCTCTCGCCGGAAATCCCGGCCGATAAACGCACCCTGAACCAGTTCCGCCGATTCACCGGCCGCGCCGAAGGCTTGTCGATCAGTTTCGAAGCGCACCTGCTGGGCTCGAAGATCGAGTACGACGAAGAAGCCGGCACGCTGATCATCAAGGGCCTGCCCACTTCACTCACCGATCAGCTGAAGCGTCGCAACTGATGCTCGGCGGCGTACTGAAGAAATTCCTGCTGATCCTGCTGGTGGTCGTGGCCTATCAGAACTGGGGCAAGATCGAGCGGGTGTTCAATCCATCGCAAGTGGTGCCGGCGCAGACTCAGGCCAAGGCCAACGTCGTGCTCTACGCCACCGAGTGGTGTGGCTACTGCAAGCTGACCCGGCGCTTCCTCGATCAGAAAGGCATTGCGTACAAGGAGTTCGATATCGAGAAGGATACAGTCGCGCGCGCGGACTATCAGGCACTGGGCGGTGGCGGCATTCCGATCATCGATGTGAACGGGACGCTGATTCGCGGGTATGACCCGGATGCGATTCTGGCGGTGTTGAAGTAACCCCAGCAGATTTGCACGACAGCTGTGGCGAGGGAGCTTGCTCCCGCTGGACTGCGCAGCAGTCCCTCTTCAAGGGGCCGCTTCGCGACCCGACGGGAGCAAGCTCCCTCACCACAGCTGTATGTCGGTTTCAGCAGGCTTCGATCCGGAAGCCAAACCGCGGGAAGTGCACATGCACCACACCGCCACGCTCGTCCTCTCGCCGTACAATCAGCTCCTCGCGGCCGGCAAACAACAACTCCCCCGCCACCGGATCAACGCCGTAGTCCGTGGCTGCGATCACTACCTGCTGCCCCGCCGTGAATCCATTGGGATCGACAAACTGCTGATCTGGCAAAGCCGCTGGCGTGGACGTGCGCGCCACTGCCAGAGCCTCTTCGGAACTCATCTCGCTGGATGCACCATGACCGAAGCCCAATACCCGCGCATGCCATGCATTGACTGCCGGATAAGCTTCGACCAACGGAGCCGTCACCGGCGTGGCCTTGAGAAACCAGAGGCAATGAGCCAGGGCAAAGTCGGCAATCGACGGCTCGCCAAACAGGTAGTCACCCTCCTCGCGCTGCAACTGTTGCTCCAGGCGCGACATGATCGTTGGCCACTGATGCTTCGCCTGTTCGGTAGACAATTTTGTAGCGCTGCCACCACTGAACAAACCGGCACGGTCGGCCAGAAACGCCTTGATCGCTTCCTGCGGTAAATTGCCGAAACGCACGGCAATCGATTCCGGCTGGAACACCAGGCTGACCGCATGCTGGAACACCACCGAATCAACCCAGGCGGCAAACGACGCGGTGATCATTTCCTGACCTTCCGGGAACAACGCCGGCAAGGCCTTTTCCTGATCAAGTCGCCGGGCAATCAATGCCGTGTCGCAATAGATATCGGCACCGACCTGCAGCACTGGTGTCTTGCGGTAGCCACCGGTCAATGCCGTGAGATCCGGCTTGGGCATCACTGGCGAGATCTTCACCGAGCGCCAGGACAAGCCCTTGAAGCCCAGCAGCAGGCGGGCCTTCTCGGCAAAGGGGGACGTCGGGTAATGATGCAGAATCAACTCGGACATGCTCGGCTCCGCCGCAAGAATCAGGAGTCCGCAGCTTAGCGCGCAATCACCTGGCAGCCTACAGATCTGCCTGATGGGAACTGATCAGTCAGAGTGATAAGCCAGGGGCGGCGTTCGCCACCAGGCATTCCTTGGCGCTCTTCTTGAGTTTTTTGATCAGCCGCTCCTGACGCAACGCATCGCTTTTGTCGCGACAGCGTTCGGTGTAGACCAGGGCCATGGCCGGGCTGGAAAGAAAGAATCGCGCGCCCTTGCCGCTTTGATGCTTGGCAAAGCGACGCACGGGATCATCGCTGATCCCACAATAGAGCGAACCGTTGGCAGCGCGAACGAGGTAGACGAACCAGGATTTGCTCGCGGGGGTGTCGGCGTCGACAGGGCTTTCGCTGAGGGTGGTCACGTAACGATCAGGGCTTGAAAGGAAACAAGCCGCGATCTTATCAGCGACTGGCCTGGAATGCCTTCAACCCCTTCAGGGCCTGTGATCGAACGGCGTTGCGAACAAGTGGCGTCCAGCCCAGCAGCAGGCCTTTGAAACCCAGGGCCTGACGCGACCATGTCCACAGGTCGAAACTGTCGTGATGCTCGCAGATCTTGCCATCGCGAAAGACAAAGCGTGCCTGGATGTCATTGACCACGGTATTGCCGGTCTGGCTGAACAGATAGGTCGCGACCCAATGGGCGCTACCGGTACGATCATCGGCACGGACATGATCGAAGGTCAGGGAGAAATCCTTGGCGCGGGTAGTGAGCATGCACCACATATCGCCGGCATCACGACCACGAAGCTCGCCGAACGCCGGGTCACTGAACACCACGTCATCGGTGTAGCAGGCAGCCATGGCTTCGCCATCGAGACGCTGGAAGGCCTGGTAGAAGCGGGTGATCAAGGCGCTGTGGACTTCACTCATGGGCAGACTCCCTGTTGTGCAATGGGTATCGAACGATTTCCTGCACGATAGTCTGCAAACGGGTCGAACACTATCGGCATTCGCAAGACGAATACCGACAGTGTGCGGGAATCAGACCTTTTCGCTTTCGACCTGCACATACAACGCACGCCCGGCCCCCAGGCCGGCGAGAATCGCACCAAGGCCGATGACACCGAAGATCCAGCCCACGGCCGTCCAGCCGCCGGTCCAGTCATGCACGATGCCGACCGCGAACGGCCCCATGGACGCCAGGGTGTAACCGAAGCCCTGGGCCATGCTCGACAGGTTCGCCGCAACATGGGAGTCCCGCGAGCGCAACACGATAAGGGTCAATGCCAGGCTGAACGTAGCGCCCTGCCCCAACCCCAGCACAATCGCCCAGCCCCACAGACCTTCAATCGGAGCGTACAGGCAACCGAACAGTCCGCCGAGGGTCAGGGCCATCACGATCACAATCGCCAGGCGCTGATCCTTGCCCCGTGTCGCCAGCCATGGCGCGGCGAGGGAGCTGACCAGTTGAACGATCACCGAACCCGAGAGCACCAGTCCGGCCTGGGTCGGGGTCAGGCCACGGCCGATCAGGATCGACGGCAACCAGCCGAACACGATGTAGGCCAGGGACGATTGCAAGCCCATGTACAGGGTCACCTGCCAGGCCAGCGGATCGCGCAGTAATCCCCGAACCCGGTAGGCCACGTTATGTGCGCCGTGTTTCTGGCCGACTTGCGGCAACCAGAACAGCGCGGCCGCCAATGCCGGAATGACCCAGAAGCCGAGGCCCATCGCCCAGCTCTTGTCAAAGTGTTCACTCAACGGCACGGTCGCACCCGCCGCCATTGCCGCCCCCAGACACAGGGCCATGGTGTAGACACCGGTCATGGTCCCGGCCTGCTTCGGGAAATCGCGCTTGACGATGCCCGGCAGCAACACGCCGATCACGCCGATGCTGGCACCGGCCAGCACACTGCCGGCAAACAGGCCGATTTCACCGAACGAACTGCGCAGGATGATCCCGCCCGCCAGGGCCAGGAGAATACCCAGCACCACTCGCTCCGCACCAAATCGCCGCGCCAGCACAGGTGCCAACGGCGCAAACAGGCCCAGGCAAAGCACCGGCAACGTGGTCAGCAATCCAGCCTGAGAAGCTGTCAGACCGAGGGACTTCGACACCTCGCTGAGCATCGGCGCCATGCTCGACAGCGCCGGGCGCAGGTTCAGCGCCACCAGTATCAGGCCCAACAGCAACAGCCAGGGCCGACGCAGAACCGGGTGGGTGTGCTGGACCTGTTCGTCATCGGCCTCGGCATCGATCAGCAGTTCTTCCAGCTCGGCCGAACGTTTGGGGGCTGTGGATAACTCACTGCGGTGCATGGACTTCTCGGTTTCAAGGTTCATTGATCAACTGCCTCGACAGGGCCTTGGCCCGTTCCGGGTCGCGTTGTTCGACGGCATCGAGCAACGCGATGTGCAGGTCGAACACTTCCTGACGGCGCGGGACGATGCTCAGGGTCTGGCGCAATTGGGCGCCGACGATGCTGGAGAAATAGCGATACAACTCGCTGAGGGTCGGGTTGTGCGCGGCGTCCACCAGACGGCGGTGGAACACCAGGTCGCAGGCGATGTAGGTGTCGAGATCGCCGTGATAGTGGCTACCGCTGACACCCAGGGCCTCGTGCAATGCCACCAGATCTTCGTCGGTACGGCGCATCGCTGCCAGGCCAATGGCCTCGACTTCGAGGATGTGCCGGGTTTCCCGTGCCTGTTCAAGGGAACAACGGGACAGCGCCTTCAAGGTATCGAGCGGATCGACCACCGCCCGCAGGTAACTGCCGTCACCCTGACGGACTTCGATCAACCCGGAAAATGCCAACACGCGCATGGCTTCGCGCACGGTGTTGCGGCTGATGCCCAGCTCAGCGGACAACTCAGGCTCGGTGGGCAAGCGCTGGCCCACGACCCAGGTGCCCTGGTTGATACGCAGGCGCAACTGATCCAAGGCCTGATCGACCAGGGATCGTTTCACCAATGGAGAGATTTCTGACATGGAATTCGCCCTCTCATCCAATCATAGGATGAATTTTCTGACATGGTAGTCAGCTTCGCCCAATCAGGCAAGGCACCCTCTTTCGCGTATCACCCTGATACCGGAAGACTCCTTAAGACAGAAGGTGAAATTCCTGACGCCTGAAAGTGATTTCCCACCCAGGCCACATGAAAGAGCTGACATCCGAAATTGAGACAGGCCATCAGACTTTCGGACTTTTAATGCGGGCACTTTCGCTCGAATGTCTGAAGGGAATGGGAACAACCGATGGAAGAAGTCATTTTCGGCAAGAAGCACAGCCGACGTTTTTTACTGGAAAAGGATCGGCAACTGCTCGTTGTACGCAGCCAGGCCGGGAGCAGGCTTGACGAAACGTTACACTGCGAAAAAGCTCGACAGGCATTGGCCGACAGTGAGTTGGTACTGCACATCGAGGACGCCGACGTTCAGCTATTCAAACTGCCGGACAATGCCGATGTTCGCCAATGCAAGGCGTTGCTGCGCGAGTTGCCAGACGTACGTTTCGCCGGCAGCGCTCTGGTCGATCCTCATACCCGGGAACCTGTTTTCTACACCGAAAACATTTTCCTGAAATTCGTCGATCGACTCACTGCGACAGAGTGCCTGGTTATCCTCGATGAATTGGGTCTGACCATCAAACAGCAGGTTCCCTACGCGGCCAATGCCTTTTTCGTATATCACGCACATTGTCGCGGCACTGAAGTCTGCTCATTCACACTTCAATTGCTCGAACGTCAGGACGTCGACTACTGCCACCCGGAAATACTGCGTCCGGGCCAACGCCGGACGATCCATGACAACCAATGGCACCTGAAAAAAACCACCGTCACCTATCAGGTTCAGGTCGATGCCAGCGCCAATGTCGAGGCAGCCCATGCCTTGACCCAGGGTGAAGGCATCGTGATCGCGATCATCGACGATGCCTTTGATATCGATCACCCCGAGTTCGCCGGAACCGGCAAAATCATCGGAGCAAAAAACTTTGACCGCCTGAACGCCCCTCAAGGCCCACGGCCTAAAACCCCCCTTGAGCGCCACGGTACGGCAGTCGCCGGTGTTGCATGCGCCAATGGTGAAGCCGGCGCCAGCGGCGTGGCACCTCGAGCCAGTCTCATGCCGTTGAAACTGACCAAACCACTAGGCGCCCGAGCCGAAGCAGACGCGTTTTTCTGGGCTGCGGACCAAGGGGCCGATGTCATTTCCTGCAGTTGGGGGCCATCGGAAGGACATTGGGCTGACCCTACCGACGCCAGGCACTCTCAGGAGTTTGCGCTGGCCGCGAGCACCCGCCTGGCCATAGAGTACGCCGCGACAAAAGGCCGCCAGGGCAAAGGCTGCGTCATTTTTTTTGGTGCCGGCAACGGCAACGAGAGCGTGGACAACGATGGCTATGCCAGCCATCCCATGGTCATTGCCGTGGGTGCCTGCAATGATCAAAATCGTCGCAGCGGCTACAGTGACTACGGCAAAGCATTGTGGTGTTGCTTCCCCAGCGGGGACCAGCAACACCCCGATCCAAAGTTCAAACCCGCCACTTCAGTCCCGCAGACCCGAGGCATTCGAACCACGGATCTGAGCGGCCGGTTTGCCGACCCGATCAATGCGGCCTACACCGAACTGTTCAGCGGCACTTCCAGCGCCTGCCCTGGAGCCGCGGGCGTGGCAGCACTGGTACTGGGGGTCAACCCGGCACTGGACCGCGAACAGGTTCGACAGCTGCTCGCCGATTGCTGCAACAAAATCAGCCACGCCGACGACGGCCCCCTTGGTCAATACGATCAAAACGGCCACAGTCATTACTACGGTCATGGTCGCCTCAATGCCCTGCGGGCAGTGCAGCTGGCACTGGAACGCGGCAAAGCCGCAGACTGACCCGCACTCATAAAAAAAGCCCCACCGAACAATCGGCGGGGCTCATTGAGACAGTCACTGACCGATCAATGCAGGATCTGGCTCAGGAACAGCTTGGTGCGTTCATTCTGCGGGTTGTCGAAGAAGTCGTTCGGCGCAGCCTGTTCGACGATTTCTCCCTTGTCCATGAAGATCACGCGGTTGGCCACGGTGCGGGCGAAGCCCATTTCGTGGGTCACGCAGAGCATGGTCATGCCGTCTTCGGCCAGGCCGATCATGGTGTCCAGTACCTCTTTCACCATCTCCGGGTCGAGTGCCGAGGTCGGTTCGTCGAACAGCATGATCTTCGGCTTCATGCACAGCGCACGGGCAATCGCCACACGCTGTTGCTGACCGCCAGACAACTGCCCCGGGTACTTGTGCGCCTGCTCCGGAATGCGTACGCGTTCCAGGTAGTGCATGGCGATTTCCTCGGCCTTGCGCTTGGGCATCTTGCGCACCCACATCGGCGCCAGGGTGCAGTTCTGCAGGATGGTCAGGTGCGGGAACAGGTTGAAGTGCTGGAACACCATGCCGACTTCACGACGGATCGCTTCGATCTGCTTGAGGTCGTTGGTCAGCTCCACGCCATCGACCACGATGCGGCCCTGCTGATGCTCTTCCAGACGGTTGAGGCAGCGGATGGTGGTGGATTTGCCGGAACCTGACGGGCCGCACAGGACGATACGCTCGCCCTGCTTGACGTTGAGGTTGATGTCCTTGAGTACGTGAAACTGACCGTACCACTTGTTCACGCCCTGCATCTGAATAATGCCTTCAGGGCTCACAGGCTGTTTGATTGCTTCGCTCATCACAAAACTTCCTAAATTAGGTAGCGACTTAGCGCTTGTGGCCAGTGTCGAGCTTGCGTTCCAGATGCATGGAATAGCGCGACATACCAAAACAGAAAATCCAGAACACCAGGGCGGCGAACACATAGCCTTCGGTGGCCATGCCCAGCCATTTCGGGTCGGCGGCGGCTTGCTTGACGCTATTGAGCAGGTCGAACAGGCCGATGATGATCACCAGGCTCGTGTCCTTGAACAGCGCAATGAAGGTGTTGACGATGCCGGGGATCACCAGCTTCAGGGCTTGCGGCAGAATCACCAGGCCCATGCTGCGCCAGTAACCCAGGCCCATCGCCGCCGCCGCTTCGTACTGACCTTTTGGAATCGCTTGCAGGCCACCGCGCACCACCTCGGCCACGTAGGCCGACTGGAACAGGATCACGCCGATCAGCGCCCGCAGCAGCTTGTCGAAGTTCATGCCTTCAGGCAGGAACAACGGCAGCATCACCGAGGACATGAACAGCACCGTGATCAACGGCACGCCGCGCCAGAATTCGATGAAGGTCACGCAGACCACGCGAATCGCCGGCATGTTCGAACGACGGCCCAGCGCCAGGACGATGCCCAGTGGCAACGCACCGGCGATACCGACGGTGGCGATCACCAGGGTCAGCATCAGGCCGCCCCACTGGCTGGTCGCCACGGCATCCAGTCCCAATACGCCGCCATGCAGCAGGCACCAGGCAATGATCGGGTACAGCACCAGGAAGCTCAGCCCGTACACCGCCTTATGGTGAAAGCGCGAGATGAACAACGGCGCCACGCCGACAATCGCCAGCCACACCGTCAGGTCCACGCGCCAACGCAGTACCGGCGGGTAGTAGCCGTACATGAACTGGCCGAAACGCTGCTGGATGAACACCCAGCAGGCGCCCTCCTTGGTGCAGTCGGCCTGGCTGGTGCCGACCCAGTTGGCGTCAAGGATCGCCCACTGCAGGATCGGCGGTACCACCAGGTAGATGAGGTAGAACGCGAACAGGGTCAGCAGGGTGTTGAGCCAGCTGGAGAACATGTTCTCGCGCATCCACGCCACCGCACCGATGCTGCGGTTCGGTGGCGGCATGTCAGGTTTGAAAGTATGAGTACTCATGCGCTTTTCCTTACCGCTCGATCAGCGCAATGCGCTTGTTGTACCAGTTCATCAGCAGGGAAATGCTGATACTGATCGCCAGGTACACGCTCATGGTGATGGCAATCACCTCGATCGCCTGGCCGGTCTGGTTGAGCACGGTCCCGGCAAACAGCGAGACCATTTCCGGATAACCGATACCGGCCGCCAGCGAGGAGTTCTTCGCCAGGTTCAGGTATTGGCTGGTCAGCGGCGGGATGATCACGCGCAGGGCCTGCGGAATGATCACCTTGCGCAGGGTCGGACCGTTGCGCAGGCCGAGGGAATGCGCCGCTTCGGTCTGGCCATGGCTGACCGACTTGATGCCCGAACGCACGATCTCGGCGATGAACGCTGCGGTGTACACCGTCAGGGCCAGGGTCAGCGCCAGCAGTTCCGGGATCAACACCCAGCCACCGACGAAGTTGAAGCCTTGCAGTTTCGGCATTTCCCAGTGCACCGGTGCGCCGAAAATCAGCGCGCACAGCGCAGGAATGACCAGGAACATCGCCAGACCGACCCAGAACTTGTGGAACGGCACCCCGGTGGCTTCGAAGCGCTTGGTCGCCCAGCGGCTCATCAGCACGATGGCGACGATGGCGACTACAACGCTGATCACAAACGGCCAGAAACCATCCGCCATCAACGCCGCCGGCATGTTCAGGCCGCGGCTGCTGACAAAGAAGGTGTCGCCGAAGTTATGACTGTTGCGCGGCCCTGGCATGGTCAGGAACACCGCGAAGTACCAGAACAGGATCTGCAGCAGCGGCGGAATGTTGCGGAAGACTTCCACGTACACCGTCGCCACCTTGGCGATGATCCAGTTCTTCGACAGTCGCGCCACACCCACGATGAAACCCAGGATCGTCGCCAGGATCACACCGATGAAGGTCACCAGCAAGGTGTTGAGCAGGCCGATGACAAACACCCGGGCGTATGTGTCCGCTTCGGTGTAGTCGATCAGGTGTTGAGCGATGCCGAAACCGGCACTGCGCTCCAGAAAGTCGAACCCGGAGGTAATGCCCCGGTGTTGCAGGTTGGTTTGCGTGTTATCGAACAGAAACCAGCCCAGCGAGACCACCGCGATAATCGTGATGATCTGGAATACCCAAGCACGCACGCGTGGATCGCTGAGGCTGAGCCTCTGCTTTGGCGCGCCGATTGAATTTTGCATGAAGTGCCCCGCAAATAATGGAACAGAACATCACCCGGTGGTTGGCCCACCGGGTGATAGAACCATCAGCGCACTGGTGGTGCGTATTGAATGCCGCCAGCGTTCCACAGAGCGTTCAGCCCGCGGTCGATTTCCAGCGGAGTACTCTTGCCGAGGTTTTTCTCGAACACTTCGCCGTAGTTGCCGACTTGCTTGACGATCTGCACGACCCAGTCTTTCTTCACTTTCAGGTCTTTGCCGTATTCACCGTCGGTACCCAGCAGACGGGCAACGTCAGGGTTCTTGGTGCCCTTGGCTTCGGCTTCGACGTTCTTCGAAGTGATGCCGGCTTCTTCAGCGTTGAGCATGGCGTAGCCAGTCCAGCGCACGATCGCCAGCCACTCGTCGTCGCCATTACGCACGACCGGGCCCAGAGGTTCCTTGGAAATGGTTTCCGGCAGAACCACGTAGTCTTTCGGCGAAGCCAGCTTGCTGCGCTGGGCGAACAGCTGGGATTTGTCGGAGGTCAGTACGTCGCAACGACCGGATTCCAGCGACTTGGCGCTTTCGTCGGAGGTGTCGAAGGTGATCGGGGTGTATTTCAGGCCGTTGCCGCGGAAGTAGTCGGAAACGTTCAGTTCGGTGGTGGTACCGGCCTGGATGCAGATGGTTGCACCGTCCAGTTCCTTGGCGCTCTTGACGCCCAGCTTGTTGTTTACCAGGAAGCCGATACCGTCGTAGTAGGTAATGAAGCCCGGGAATTTCAGGCCCATGCCCGCGTCGCGGGAGCTGGTCATGGTGGTGTTGCGCGACAGAATGTCGATTTCGCCGGACTGCAACGCGGTGAAGCGCTCCTTGGCGTTCAACTGGCTGAACTTGACCTTGGTCGCGTCGCCGAAGACAGCCGCCGCTACTGCACGGCAGTAGTCAGCATCGATACCGACGATCTTGCCGGTGGAATCCGGAACCGAGAAGCCTGGCAAGCCATCGCTGACGCCACACTGCACGAAACCTTTCTTCATCACTGCATCCAGGGTTGCGCCCGCCTGGGCAAACCCGCTGACACCGAGTACTGCGGCTGCAGTCACGATAGCCAGGGTGGATTTCAACATCTTCATTCAAACCTCCAGTTTTGCTCTTGTTGTGTCGGAGCGTGAGTCCTGTCGCACCCTTTTGAGGCGTAGTCGACCCGTGTTGGCTTGTTTTGGGGTCAACCGACGTAAGACGTTAGCTATGAGTCTAGTAGGAGAAAATCCACGTCATGGAAAACTCACTCTCACCAGTCGGCCGAACGGGCTGTAGCCCTTTCACGTTCGCGAAGCCCCGTAGCGGCCATTGGCGAACATCCATCACCGGATTCATTGCTATCCCACAGTCGGCAGTACACTGATAGTGTTACCGCCGGGCGCGAGATGGGTTGCACCGTTTCCCCATAGCAAAGCCCGTACCACACCGCTCGCCGAAGCGGTTCAGCTGCAGGTCAATAGCAAAACTTGTACGCTTGCGACACTTTATTAACGGATCAACCTGACGCGCACTTTGATCACGCACTTATATGTACGCGCACGCACAACATTGGAGCAGACATGACCGAGCCCTTGATTCTTCAGCCCGTAAAGCCCGCAGACGCCTGCGTTATATGGCTGCACGGCCTGGGCGCCGATCGCTACGACTTCCTGCCGGTGGCCGAAGCGCTGCAGGAAACCTTGCTGAGTACCCGCTTCGTTCTCCCGCAGGCACCGCATCGCCCTGTCACTATCAACGGCGGCTACGAGATGCCGAGCTGGTACGACATCCTGGCCATGAGCCCGGCGCGCGCGATCAACCGCGAGCAACTGGAAGAGTCGGCGAACCGTGTCATTGAATTGATAGAAGTGCAGCGAGCCAGCGGAATAGACGCCTCGCGGATCTTCCTGGCAGGTTTTTCCCAGGGCGGCGCCGTGGTTTTACACACCGCATTTCTGAAATGGCAGGGTCCGTTGGGTGGCGTCGTTGCCCTTTCTACTTATGCACCGACCTTCAGCGACGAACTGCAACTGTCCGCCAGCCAGCAGCGGATTCCGGTGCTGTCGATGCACGGCCAGTACGACGATGTGGTGCAAAACTCGATGGGGCGCAGCGCCTACGAGCATTTGAAGCTGCGTGGTGTCACCGTGACATGGCAGGAATACCCAATGGGTCACGAAGTGTTACCCGAAGAAATTCGCGACATCGGTGTCTGGCTCGCCGAGCGCTTGCGTTAAGCATTTGTGTTTAAAAGCACCCTTTGATCCATCCCACTACGCCGCGCCCGATTCTTGCATTACACTGCCCGGCGTACATTCCTTAATCAATTGATGAGATGACCGTGCTCAAAGCACTCAAGAAAATGTTCGGTAAAAGCGAGACTGAGCAACTCGCGCCAGTTCCCAGCCCTGCGTCTCACGCTCCCGGCCACCGCACCGACGGTAATCAGTCTGAACGAGCCACCGCCACGGCGGCACCCAAGCATGAGCCGAAGACCGCAATGGCTGACCTGCCTGCGGCGATAACAGCCCCGGAACAGCCGCTCAGCGAAACGCCAAAACCCGCCAGACCGCGCCGCGAACCCAAGCCAAAGGCACCGGTCATCCCATGGAAACTCGAAGACTTCGTCGTCGAGCCCCAGGAAGGCAAGACCCGCTTCCACGATTTCAAACTCGCCCCGGAACTGATGCACGCCATCCAGGACCTGGGCTTCCCGTATTGCACGCCGATCCAGGCACAGGTACTGGGCTTCACCCTCGCGGGCAAAGACGCCATCGGCCGCGCCCAGACCGGTACCGGCAAGACCGCTGCGTTCCTGGTCTCGATCATCACCCAGTTGCTGCAAACCCCGCCGCCGAAAGAGCGCTACATGGGTGAGCCACGGGCACTGATCATCGCACCGACCCGCGAACTGGTAGTGCAGATCGCCAAGGACGCCGCCGACCTGACCAAGTACACCGGCCTCAACGTCATGACGTTCGTCGGTGGCATGGACTTCGACAAACAGCTCAAGCACCTCGAGGCCCGCCACTGCGACATCCTCGTGGCCACGCCGGGCCGCCTGCTGGACTTCAACCAGCGCGGCGACGTGCACCTGGACATGGTCGAAGTGATGGTGCTGGACGAAGCCGACCGCATGCTCGACATGGGCTTCATCCCGCAAGTGCGCCAGATCATTCGCCAGACGCCGCCGAAGTCCGAGCGTCAGACGCTGCTGTTCTCCGCGACCTTCACCGAAGACGTGATGAACCTGGCCAAGCAATGGACCACCGACCCGTCGATCGTCGAGATCGAGTCGCAGAACGTGGCCAACGAAAACGTCGAGCAGCACATCTACGCGGTGGCCGGTGCCGACAAATACAAACTGCTCTACAACCTGGTCAACGACAACGGTTGGGAGCGGGTGATCGTCTTCGCCAACCGCAAGGATGAAGTACGACGCATCGAAGAACGCCTGGTGCGTGACGGTATCAACGCCGCGCAACTGTCCGGCGACGTGCCGCAGCACAAGCGCATCAAGACCCTCGAAGGCTTCCGCGAAGGCAAGATTCGCGTACTGGTCGCCACCGACGTGGCCGGTCGCGGCATCCACATCGACGGCATCAGCCACGTGATCAACTTCACCCTGCCGGAAGTGCCGGACGACTACGTGCACCGCATCGGTCGTACCGGCCGCGCCGGTGCCGACGGTGTATCCATCAGCTTTGCCGGTGAAGACGACTCCTACCAACTACCGTCCATCGAGGAAAAGCTGGGGCGCAAGATCAGCTGTGAAACGCCACCGACGCATCTGTTGCGGGCCGTTGAACGCAAGCGCCCGCATTAAGGGACGCTGAAAAGACAAGCGCAGCCGGAAACGGACTGCGCTTTTTTTTCGTCCGGCTTTTTTTCAACAGGAGCTTGCTGTAGATATCTAAAAGTCCATAATAGACAAATTAGTTTACTCTCAGCTCCGGAGCCGACCATGTCCAGCACGCCCCAAGTGATCCCCCAAGCCCAGGCTCGCGAGCTACTGGCGCAGGTCGATGTGCCACAGATCCTGCGCAAACTGTTCCGCGACCTGGCCGCCGGGCAAGCCGTACAACCGGCGCAGCAACTGGTGGAATTTCCACAGGGCGCCGGCGACTTCATTAACTACTTGGGTGTGCTTGCCGAAGAAGGCGTATACGGGATCAAGACGTCGCCGTACATCGTCCGTGAGCAGGGGCCGCTGGTGACGGCGTGGACGTTGTTGATGTCGATGCAGACCGGCCAGCCGCTGCTGCTGTGCGATGCCGGCGAACTGACCACCGCGCGCACCGCGGCGACCACCGCCGTCGCGGTCGATGCCCTCGCACCACTCACAGCCAATCGCCTTGCCATTATTGGCAGCGGCAAAGTGGCCCAGGCGCACCTGCATTACGTGAAAGGCCTGCGCGACTGGCAGAGCATCAGCCTGTACTCGCCGAGCGTGAGCGAAGACGCCGAAACCGTGCGCCGGCTGAAAAACATCGAGCCACGCCTGAACATCGTCGACAGTCGCGAAGCTGCCGTTCAGGACGCCGACGTGATCATGCTCTGCACCTCGTCCGCCGGTCCGGTGATCGATCCGTCGAGCTTGCGCAAACCGGCGTTGATCACCTCCATCAGCACCAATGCGCCGCGCGCCCATGAAGTGCCGCCGCAAAGCCTCAACGACATGCAGGTGTTCTGCGACTATCGCCTGACCACCCCGGGCTCGGCCGGCGAAATGCTGATCGCCGTCGAACGGCACGACTGGGACAAGGGCGCGATTGTCGGCGACCTGCCCGACCTGCTCAGCGGAAAAGTCCTGCGCCCTGATTACGATCGCCATGTGTTTTTCCGCTCCATCGGCCTGGGCCTGGAAGACATTGCGCTGGCCAACGCGATCTATCGCCTCACGCACTGACACCAAATTCATCCTGTAGGAGCTGCCGAAGGCTGCGATCTTTTGACTTTGCTTTTGAAAAGATCGCAGCCTCGTTTCACTCGTCAGCTCCTACAAGAGATCACCATAAATCCGGCATTTACGCCCCAACAGGAGACGTTCATGAGCCAGGCAGATTTCATCATCATCGGCGGCGGGATTGCCGGTGCTTCCACGGGTTTCTGGCTGTCGCAGCACGGCCGCGTGATCGTGCTCGAACGCGAATCCCATCCGGCCTATCACTCCACCGGCCGTTCGGCGGCGCTGTTCACCGCTGCCTACGGCACCCCGCAAGTGCGGGCGTTGACCCTGGCCAGCCGGGACTTTTTCGACAACCCGCCCAGTGGTTTCTGCGAACACCCGCTGCTGACCCCGCGCGGCGAAATGACCGTGGACTTGACCGGTGACCCGGACGAGCTGAACAGGCAATACCAGAGCGCAAAAACCACGGTGCCGGAGATGCAGTTGCTCGACGCCGACGCGGCCTGCGCGCTGGTGCCGATCCTGCGCCGGGAAAAGGTCCACGGCGCCATCTACGACCCGACCGCCAGCGACATCGACACCGACGCCCTGCACCAGGGCTATTTGCGCGGCATCCGCCGCAACCAGGGCGAAGTGCACACCGACAGCGAAGTCGTCAGCCTGAGCCGCGACAGCCAGGGTACATGGCACGTCCAGACCGGCAGCCAGACCTTCAGCGCACCGGTCATCATCAACGCCGCCGGCGCCTGGGCCGACAAGGTCGGCGAACTGGCTGGCGCCAATCCCCTGGGCCTGCAACCCAAACGCCGGGCCGCGTTCATCTTCGCCGGTCCCGAAGGCGTGGACATCCACCATTGGCCGATGCTGGTCAGCCTCGACGAATCCTTCTACATGAAACCCGATGCCGGGATGTTCCTCGGTTCACCGGCCAACGCCGACCCGGTGGAACCCCACGATGTGCAGCCCGAAGAGCTGGACATTGCCATGGGCATCTACCAGATCGAAGAAGCCACGACCCTGACCATTCGCCGCCCGACCCGCACCTGGGCCGGCCTGCGCAGCTTCGTCAGCGACGGCGACTTGCTGTCCGGCTTCGATCCACAGGTACCGGGGCTGTTCTGGGTCGCGGCACAAGGCGGTTATGGCATCCAGACCTCACCGGCCATGGGCCAGGCCAGCGCGGCACTGGTGCGCGGTGCCGCGTTGCCCGAGTCGCTCGGCCATTTCGGGCTGAATGCCGAAATGCTCTCCCCTGCCCGCCTCGGCGGATCCTGATCCTCAGGTGACGTGCCCACACGATTACGGCACACTTTCAGCGCCCCTTTGATGGGGCGCTGACGCTGCCTGGAGTTCCACTGTATGAACGCTCCCGAAAAAGACTCGGCCCTGGACGACACATCCCTGGATAACTTCCACGCGATTGCCGACGCCATCGCCACGTTGTTTTTCCCCCACGCCGAAGTGGTGCTGCACGACTTGCGCACGCAAAAGGTCGACTACATCGCCAACAACCTGTCCAAGCGGGAAATCGGCGACGACTCGGCGCTGGAAGACATGCTCAGCGACGATGTCAGCGAACGAAACATCGGGCCGTACGAAAAGCTCAACTGGGATGGTCAGAAGATTCGCAGCCTCAGCACGGTGCTTCGGGACAGTGAAGGTCGTCCACAGGCGGTGCTGTGCATCAACCTGAATATTTCGTTGTTCGAAAATGCCAAGGCCGCCCTGGACCTGTTCCTGTCGCCGACCAAGCTGATCCCGCAACCGGATGCGCTGTTTCGCGATGACTGGCAGGAGCGGATCAACACCTTCCTCCACGCCTGGCTGCGCGAGCGGCAGTTGAGCCTGAATCTGCTGACTCGCGACCACAAGCGCGAACTGGTGCTGGCATTGCACGCCGAAGGCGCGTTCAAGGGCAAAAGCGCCTCGAACTACGTGGCCAATGTGCTGAACATGGGCCGGGCGACGGTGTACAAGCATTTGAAGGAATTGAAGGGCTGAAAATCAAAAGATCGCCGCCTGCGGCAGCTCCTACAGTGAAACGCATTCCCCTGTAGGAGCTGCCGCAGGCTGCGATCTTTTTGATCAATCGCCGTAAATGTCGGACTTGAAATACTTGTCCGAAATCTTCTGGTACTCACCACTGGCACGAATGCCATCAATGGCCGTGTTCAGCTCGCTGACCAGTTCGGTATTGCCCTTGCGCACGGCAATCCCGGCACCTTCGCCCACATATTTCGGATCTTTCAGCTCCGGCCCGGCAAAGGCGTAACCCTTGCCGCGCGGCATCGACAGGAAGTCATTGAGTGGAATGGTGTCGGCAAAAATCGCATCGAGGCGACCGGCTGCCAGGTCCATGTAGATTTCTTCGTTGTTGCTGTAGCGCTTGACGTTGATGCCCTTTGGCTCGAACACCTCGGTGGCGTAACGGTCGGTCGTGGTGGCGCGCTGCACGCCGACGGTCTTACCCTTGAGGCTGGCGTACTGGTCATCCACCACCGCGCCATCCTTCATCACCAGGCGCGACGAAGTGAAATAGTACTTGTGGGTGAAGTCCACCGACTTCTTGCGGTCTTCATTGATGGTCATGGACGACAGCGCCATGTCGATTTTCTTCACCTTCAGGGAAGGAATCAGACCGTCGAACTCGCCTTCGACCCACACACACTTGACCTTCATCTGCGCGCACAGGGCATTGCCGATGTCATAGTCGAAACCGACGATTTCGCCTTTGTCGGTTTTCGAGGCGAACGGTGGATACGCCGCTTCGATACCGATGCGCAAGGTTTTCTCGGCGGCGAACACAGAGCTGCACGCCAACAGGCTCAGGGCCAGACCGGTGATGAGGGGGAACTTCTTCATGTTCGTTTTCTCGCGGTTGTTGTTGGTTTGGCAAGACAGAAGAAAAAGCTGAAACGGGTGGAAACCTTTTTTTGTACTTATAATTCCATACTGGACTTTTATGTATAAATCGTCAATGAGGCAAATGCAGCCCGATCCGGCCGATAGTCGGGTGGTGGTTCTGCAAGGTATTGGGTGAGTCAGATGGCCCCTTCGTCGGAACGCCGACCGGACCAAGCCCGCTCCCACAGGGTTCTGTGTCGTACACAAAATTTGTGTTCAACCAGATCCACTGTGGGAGCGAGCTTGCTCGCGATGGCTGACTAGAGAACGCCGCAGAAATTACTGCTTCCAGCGATCCGCCGCCGCATGATCACTGTCACGCCCCTCGACCCAACGCGGCCCGTCACTGGTGATTTCTTTCTTCCAGAACGGCGCACGGGTTTTCAGGTAGTCCATGACAAAGGCGCAGGCGTCGAATGCCGCCTGACGATGGGCGCTGGCCGCGCCAACGAAGACAATCGGCTCGCCCGGCTCCAGGGCGCCGATGCGGTGCAGCACTTCCAGCTTGAGCAACGGCCATCGCTGCTCGGCCTCGATGGCGATCTTTCCGAGGGCCTTTTCAGTCATGCCCGGATAGTGTTCGAGGAACATCCCGGCCACATCGAGGCCGTCATTGAAGTCGCGTACGTAGCCGACAAAACTCACCACCGCACCCACGCCGACATTGGCATCGTGCATGGCATTGACTTCGGCACCCGGGTCGAACGCGGTGGACTGCACGCGAATCGCCATGGCTCAGCCTCCGGTCACAGTCGGAAAGAACGCCACTTCATCGCCCTCACTGATCGGCTCGTCGAGCTGGCACAGGTCTTCGTTGCGGGCGCACATCAGGTTTTGCTCGCTCAACACCTCGGCACCATCACGTTGGGCCAACAGCGCGCGGACGTCGTCGACGGTGGCGAAGTTGCCTTCCACTTTCACCGAGTCCAGACCCAACGCTTCACGATAACGGGCGAAAAACTTCACGGTAACGTTCATGACTGCTCCGCCTGGAAATGTCCGCTCTTGCCGCCGACCTTCTCCAGTAGACGCACGCTTTCGATGGTCATGCCACGGTCCACGGCCTTGCACATGTCGTAGATCGTCAGCGCGGCGACGCTGGCGGCGGTCAGGGCCTCCATTTCAACGCCGGTCTGCCCGGACAGCTTGCAGCGCGCCACTATACGCACCGAATCGTCGCCTTCGGCACTGAGCTCGACCTTGACGCCGGTGAGCATCAGCGGATGGCACAGGGGAATCAGATCACTGGTTTTCTTCGCCGCCTGAATGCCGGCAATGCGCGCCACGGCAAACACATCACCCTTGGGGTGGCCGCCGCTGACGATCATCTGCAGGGTTTCGGGCAGCATGCGCACCAGCGCTTGAGCGGTCGCCTCACGGAACGTCACGGCTTTTTCAGTGACGTCGACCATGTTGGCGCGACCTTGGGAATCGAGATGAGTCAGCACGGGATTACTCCTGATCAGGAGCGTCGATTGTAAACCTGCGGGTCAATTTTTCGCACGCTTGATTATCGGCACACCACAAACCAATGTGGGAGCGAGCTTGCTCCGGGCGGCGTTCCGACGATAGTGGCCTGTCATTAACCCGAGATGTCGACTGACACACCGTCATCGCGAGCAAGCTCGCTCCCACAGGTTCTTCATACACACGGACTCGGTGGACAGTTTCAGATGCGATTCCTTATTAAGTTTTAAAAACACAAATTAAAGTCATACCAAACAACAGAAAGAAATGTAACAAAAGCCTACTGAAAATTCGCTTTTCCTGACATCACTGATCAATTTTAATGGGTGCGCCAGCCGATAAGTTACTGATTATTTTATAACAAATTTCGACGTGAGAATTTTCCGTAAGTACGCACTCATGGCCGCCATGAAACTTCCTACAACTAAATATTAGACCGATTTGTTAATTCGAGAAAAAATGACCAGCAAAGCTAACGATCTTAAAAATTTCAGCACTGAGGTATCGCATTAGGTTTTTTCTACTGACCTCCGGCAGCAGCTCAACGGGGCAGGTCCTACACTTCAACCATGGTGGCACACGGGAGGCCAGTCATGTCAGCGCGGACAATTCACTCAGGAAAACACATCGTAATCTCTCACTGCCGGGACTGCGACATCCCTGGCTACATGATTATTTCTCTTAAGCGGGACATATCAAGACTCGCAGAACTAAATCCGGCTGAAAGTGCTGAACTGATGAAAGGCTTGGCATTTACGGAGCGAGCTTTAAATACTCTATTTTCTCCTGAGAAAATATACATAATGCGTATTTCCGAGCTCAATCATGAGCTACATTTTCATGTTTTCCCCAGGTATGCCTCCGTGACCCAGTTATATTTGGCGGAACACAATGAACGTATTATTGATGGCCCCTTCTTTTTCAGCTGGATGCGAAAAAAGTTTAGTAGCTCACAGCCTGAGCCGACCCAAGAGGTATTGAACGCTCAATCAATTCTTACGGAAACCCTCAAGGGCTATTTTTCGCAATCTCTGTAAACAAGACTGCTTTCGGCCCCAGGCTTTGCAGAAACACATTCATCGGTATTGGGTCTGCCCTGAGGCACGGGCCTTTACGTGGCGTACAAAAAAACCGGGCGACCTCGCGGCCGCCCGGTTTCGATGAAGCGATTACAAATGCGATTCGGCGTATTCGGCCAGGATCGAGCGTGGTACCCCTTGCAGGGTGATGTGCACCCCGTTCGGGAAGTCCTTGAAGCGTTCAGTGAGATAGGTCAGCCCGGAGCTGGTCGCGGACAGGTATGGGGTGTCGATCTGCGCCAGGTTGCCCAGGCACACCACTTTGGAACCGGCACCGGCACGGGTGATGATGGTTTTCATCTGGTGCGGCGTGAGGTTCTGGCATTCGTCGATCAGGATCAGGCTCTGCTGGAAGCTGCGGCCCCGGATGTAGTTGAGGGATTTGAACTGCAACGGCACTTTGCTGAGGATGTAGTCAACGCTGCCATGGGTGCTTTCGTCATCCATGTGCAAGGCTTCGAGGTTGTCGGTGATGGCGCCCAGCCACGGCTCCATTTTTTCCGCTTCAGTGCCGGGCAGGAAACCGATTTCCTGGTCCAGGCCCTGCACACTGCGGGTGGCGATAATGCGCCGATAACGCTTGCTGACCATGGTCTGCTCGATCGCAGCGGCCAGCGCCAGGATGGTTTTACCCGAGCCCGCGGCACCCGACAGGTTGACCAGGTGGATGTCCGGATCGAGCAAGGCGTACAGCGCCAGGCTCTGATAGATATCACGCGGCTTGAGCCCCCAGGCTTCCTGGTGCAGCAGCGGTTCCTGGTGCAGGTCGAGGATCAGCAAGCGGTCTTCTTCAATCTCCTTGATCCAGCCGACAAAGCCCTGTTCATCAATGATGAACTCGTTGATGTGCACCGCCGGCAGGTTGTCGATCAATTGCACCTGATGCCAGGTGCGGCCGTGGTCCTGACGGGTTTCGACCTTGCTCACGCGGTCCCAGAAAGAGCCGGTCATGTTGTGGTAGCCGTTGGGCAGCAAGGACACGTCGTCGACCAGTTGGTCGGTGCTGTAGTCCTCGGCCGCGATCCCGCAGGCGCGCGCCTTGAGGCGCATGTTGATGTCTTTGGTGACCAGAACCACGGGCTTCTTCGGGTCGCGCGCGTGCAGGTCGATCAGCTGGTTGATGATTTTGTTGTCGTTCAGATGCTCGGGCAGAATCAGGTTCGGCTCGGCATGCTTGCTCATCAGAATTGACAGCAAACCCTTGGGTCCGCTTTTGCCACGCTGGATCGGCACACCCTGCTCGACATCCTCGGGTGAGGCATCGCCCAGAGTCTTGTCGATCAGGCGGATGGCCTGGCGGCATTCGGCGGCTACGCTGTGATGCCCGCTCTTGAGCTTGTCGAGCTCTTCAAGCACGGTCATCGGGATCGCGACGTGGTGTTCTTCGAAGTTAAGCAGCGCGTTTGGATCGTGAATCAATACGTTGGTATCGAGTACATAAAGGATTGGCTGGTTGGAAGAAGAGCTACGTCCGTGATCATCCATACTCGGTCACCTTTGTGGGAGCCATTCGACGCAATACCTTGACGGTGCTGCGCCTCGAAGTGACTGCCGAATACACCTGCGGGGACTCAAGTGTTCTGCATACATGCGGGGTCTTGGAAGACGCCACCTGTGTTGCAGGTTTCGGCGGTCTGTCTTCGTAATACTCCAAAACGTGTGACAGAAAAAAGTACTTTGACGCTTTTTTGAAGTTTATTTTGCAGATTGACCAATAGCACTTGGCGGACTGCCATCACCCGTTTACAGTCGGAAGTCCACCTGCAACGAATCCCCTTCCAAAATCGCCATAAACCCAATGTTTACGGGGCTTTGTCGTTTTCAGCGAAACGCATCCTGGCAATCCTCCCAGCCGATCCCGACAGGCGCCGTTTGCGTGACCAGCCACGGCAATGCCGTTTTCACTGCATCCTGTTTCACATTGAAATTGATCACCCCGTGCCGCCACAGCAGCATCAGGGTCAGCACCCGTTGCGCACTCGGGTTGCCCTTGAGTTTGCCGGCACCGTCCTGGGCGTCGATGTCCCACAGCGCCACCTGCAGACCCTGAGTCTTGAAGAAGCCTTCAGCATCGGAACGGCGCTGGCCATCGGGCGGACGGAACAGGGGCACGTAGTTCTCCGGCAGCTTGCTCTTGACCAGTTCGGCGCTGCGGCGCACAGAGTCCTGCCAGTCCTGCCAGTGGCTGTGGGAACGGAACTCCCAGCCTTGTACGCCGATGCATTGGCTCGAGTAGGTCTCTTGCAGGTTGCTCACCGAAGCGTCGGCCAAACGCGCCTGGATGTCCTTGCCGAGGACGAAGAATGTCCCGCTCAGGTTCGACTTGCGCAGGTACTCGGCGACCCAGGCGGTGTTATCCGGCGCGGCGTTGGCGGCGCTGTCGAAGGTCAGCAGAAACAGCCGGTCATGCATCCCGTCGCCACTGCGCTCATAGTCGCCAAAATGATCGACTTCGCTGCTGCTCTGCGGAAACAGCGCGGCCTTGCGCAACTGTTCGTCCAGGTATTGGGTATGGAACACGCGGCTCGGCTCGGCCCACTTGATGTAGTAGCTGTCTGCGCCGACCTGGAACCTGGCAGCCTGCTCGCGCAAGGTGGGCATGTCTTCGACCAGGAAACAGAAGGAGGCATCCTGGTCGCAGCTCTGCTGGGCGAAGTTGTAGTTGGCCAGCAGCCGTTGCCACATGCGCTGGCGAACCCGGTTGACCGACTCCAGATTGATCGTGCGCAGGCCCAGGCGCTGGGCCAGGCCGGGTTCATCCAGCGCCTCGCTGGCCAACAGGACGCTGGAAAACATGAGGATCTCGGCTCTGGACGCCACGTCGAACAGCGTCGGATTACCGAGTTTTTCCGGCCAGGTGCTGCGATCGAGCGTCGCCACATCACCCGGTGCCGCGACGGCGCCAAAGCTCAGTAGCCAGATCGAGATGAGAAAAGCGATACGCAATGGGATGTCTCCATAACAAAACCCGCGCGGCACTATATCCCGGGAAGATCAAAAGATCGCAGCCTACGGCAGCTCCTACGCGATCCGATTCCATTTTTGAGCCAACCCGGTCCCGTAGGAGTTGTCGAGCGAAGCGAGGCTGCGATCTTGTCCCATGACACCACCGATCACCTATCACGCTCATAGCTGGAGTCAACACGAACAACCCCCTAGAATCGCCGCCACGATTAAAGGAGACGACTTCATGCTGATGGTGATTTCACCCGCCAAGACCCTCGACTATGAAACACCGCCGGCGACCCAGCGCTTCACCCAGCCGCAGTACCTGGACCACTCCCAGGAGTTGATCCTGCAATTGCGCGAGCTGACACCCGCGCAAATCAGCGAGTTGATGCACGTCTCCGACAAGATCGGCGGGCTCAACGCCGCGCGTTTCGGCAGCTGGACGCCCGCGTTCACCCCGGAAAACGCCAAGCAGGCGTTGCTGGCCTTCAAGGGCGATGTGTACACCGGCATGAATGCGCAAACCCTCAGCGAAGCCGATTTCGACTACGCCCAAAAACACCTGCGCATGCTCTCGGGCCTCTATGGCCTGCTGCGCCCGCTGGACCTGATGCAACCCTATCGACTGGAAATGGGCACCAGGCTGGCCAACGCCCGAGGCAAGGATCTGTATGCCTTCTGGGGCTCGCGCATCAGCGAATGGCTGAACGAAGCCCTGGTCGATCAGGGCGATGACGTGCTGCTCAACCTGGCGTCCAACGAGTACTTCTCGGCGGTCAAGCGCAACGCCTTGAACGCGCGCATCATCAATACCGAATTCAAGGACCTGAAGAACGGCCAGTACAAGATCATCAGCTTCTACGCGAAAAAGGCCCGCGGCTTGATGAGCCGCTTCGTCATCGAAGAACGCATCAATGACCCGGCCACCCTCAAGCAATTCGACGTTCAAGGCTATCGCTACAGCGCCGAACAGTCCAAGCCGGACAATCTGGTGTTTCTGCGCGATCACGCACCAGAGTGATGCATCCGGTCGGCGCACGACCTTCACACCCGCTCGTGCGCCGACCCTCGACTCACTTCAGCCTTCCCCGCCTTTTCGCCATTTTCATGGCGCCAGAAAAACACCACCCGATTTTCTAACTTTAGTTTCACTCGACTTCAATCATTTTTTTGCGTAGTGGCACTGACTTTTTTTAACAGTGGTGGCACAAAAATATCCCAGCCAATGAACCGCCTATATATAAAGGGCGAAACGGCAAGTGCTATCAATTTGAGAGCAGTGCCATCTTTCACAATATTTCAAGAAATTTCAGATTTCGCGATGAGCGGACTGGAACTATGTCCAAACGCGCCGCTCATACCACCGGTAACGATTCTCGCCGAGCGTGTACGAGATAACTTACGCAGATAAGCGATTCATGTTGCGAAGTTGAAACACTAACTTGCGCTGACTAATCACTGATTTGGACAACAGCAATCGGACAGGAGATAACGCGGTATGACTATCCCCTACAAGGCCACGACAGCGCCCCATATAAACGTGCTCACCCGAGCACCCAACCGCTTGATCCACGGGCTTTCGGCCTGACATCAAGCGTACAAGGCCGTTGCACCCGCATCCTTCCGACAGGAGGATCGGCTGCATAACAGGGCAAATCATAACAACAAGGCCTAGTTGCGCACACTTTGAGTGCACTTATTTAGACACTCGTAACTTATATGCCAGCACAGGGCATTGTCGTGCCTGTAAGGCACACTTGCGAGTGCACTAAAACACGCTGAACACCATTAACTCCGGCCATCTAATGGCTTGATGTATACAGGCTTGATAACAGAGAGGTAATTGCGATGCGCATCAGCATTTTTGGTTTGGGTTACGTCGGCGCAGTATGTGCCGGTTGCCTGTCTGCACGGGGCCATGACGTCGTTGGCGTCGATGTGGCCAAAGACAAGATCGATATGATCAATGCCGGCAAATCGCCGATCGTTGAACCGGGCCTGGGTGAACTTCTGGCCCAAGGCATCCAGACAGGTCGTCTGCGTGGCACCACCAACTTCGCCGAGGCGATTCGCGACACCGACCTGTCGATGATCTGCGTGGGCACGCCGAGCAAGAAGAACGGCGACCTGGAACTGAACTACATCGAGGCCGTATGCCGCGAAATCGGTTTTGTCCTGCGCGACAAGACCACCCGCCACACCATCGTCGTGCGCAGCACCGTGCTGCCGGGCACCGTGGCCAACGTGGTCATCCCGATTCTCGAAGACTGCTCCGGCAAGAAGGCCGGTGTTGATTTCGGCGTGGCCGTGAACCCTGAGTTCCTGCGCGAAAGCACCGCCATCGCCGACTACGACCAGCCGCCAATGACCGTCATCGGCGAATTCGACAAGGCGTCCGGCGACGTCCTGCAATCGCTGTACGAAGAGCTCGACGCACCGATCATCCGCAAGGACATCGCGGTCGCCGAGATGATCAAGTACACCTGCAACGTGTGGCACGCCACCAAGGTCACCTTCGCCAACGAAATCGGCAACATCGCCAAGGCGGTCGGCGTCGACGGTCGCGAAGTGATGGACGTGGTCTGCCAGGACAAGACCCTCAACCTGTCCCAGTACTACATGCGCCCAGGTTTCGCCTTCGGCGGCTCGTGCCTGCCAAAAGACGTGCGTGCCCTGACCTACCGCGCCGGTTCCCTGGACGTGGAAGCGCCGTTGCTCAACTCGCTGATGCGCAGCAACGAATCCCAGGTGCAGAACGCTTTCGACATCGTTTCCAGCCACGACAAACGCAAAGTCGCCCTGCTGGGTCTGAGCTTCAAGGCCGGCACCGACGACCTGCGCGAAAGCCCGCTGGTCGACCTGGCGGAAATGCTGATCGGCAAGGGCTACGACCTGAGCATCTACGACAGCAACGTCGAGTACGCCCGCGTTCACGGTGCGAACAAGGACTACATCGAGTCGAAGATCCCTCACGTCTCGTCCTTGCTCAACTCCGACTTCGACGCGGTGATCAACAACTCCGACGTGATCATCCTCGGCAACCGTGACGAGAAATTCCGCGCCCTGGTGCAGGACGTTCCACACGGCAAGCAGGTGATCGACCTGGTGGGCTTCATGTCCAAGGCCACCAGCACCAATAGCCGGGCCGAAGGCATCTGCTGGTAACGCGGTATCTGTAGGAGCTGCCGCAGGCTGCGATCTTTTGGCGCCGGCGTGATTGCTGAAGATCAAAAGATCGCAGGCTTCGCCAGCTCCTACAGGGATTCTGGCGTCATCCAGAGCGGGTGCCGCCAGTTTTCACAGGCCTGCCTTAACCCCATCGGGCCACCCCAAAGGCTCGCCCGAGATCGAGACGGATGCAGATTATGCACAGGCTAAAGCACGGCCTACTCCAGGCCGCCGGTTGGCTGTTCTACCTGAGTTTACTGATGGGTCTCGCCATGGCGTTGCCCGTGTCCACGTTCGACTCCGAGTCGAAGGACTTCATTTTCCTGATTGGCGCCGTGGGTATCTGGCGCTACTCGATGGGTGCCACTCACTTTGTGCGCGGCATGATTTTTCTGTACATCGTCTACCCGTACCTGCGGCGCAAAGTGCGCAAGCTGGGCAAAGCGGCTGACCCGTCCCACGTGTTCCTGATGGTCACCAGTTTCCGCATCGATGCCCTGACCACCGCGCAGGTCTACAGCTCGGTGATCCGCGAAGCCATCGACTGCGGCCTGCCGACCACCGTGGTCTGCTCCATCGTGGAAATGTCCGATGAGCTGCTGGTCAAAAGCCTGTGGAACCGGATGAACCCGCCGTCCCGGGTCAAGCTCGACTTCGTGCGCATTCCCGGCACCGGCAAACGCGATGGCCTGGCCTACGGCTTCCGCGCCATCTCCCGGCACCTGCCGGATGATCGCGCCGTGGTCGCTGTCATCGATGGTGACACCGTGCTGGCCGAAGGCGTGGTGCTCAAGACCGTGCCGTGGTTCCAGCTGTTCGGCAACGTCGGTGGCCTGACCACCAACGAATTCTGCGAAGTGCGCGGCGGCTACATCATGAGCGAATGGCACAAGCTGCGTTTCGCCCAGCGCCACATCAACATGTGCTCGATGGCCTTGTCCAAGCGCGTGCTGACCATGACCGGCCGCATGTCGGTGTTCCGCGCCACCGTGGTCACCAACCCGGACTTCATCGCCGACGTGGAAAGCGACTCGCTGCAACACTGGCGCCTGGGCCGCTTCAAGTTCCTTACCGGCGATGACAAGTCGAGCTGGTTCAGCCTGATGCGCCTGGGCTACGACACGTTCTACGTGCCCGACGCGGCGATCAACACCGTTGAACACCCGCCGGAAAAGAGCTTCATCAAGGCCAGCCGCAAACTGATGTTCCGCTGGTACGGCAACAACCTGCGGCAGAACTCCCGTGCCCTGGGCCTGGGGGTCAAACGCCTTGGCGTGTTCACTTCGGTGGTGCTGTTCGACCAGCGCGTGTCGATGTGGACCTCGCTGCTGGGCCTGACCGTGGCGTTGATCGCCAGCTTCAAGTACGGCACCGCGTTCATCCTGGTGTACCTGCTGTGGATCGGCATCACCCGGTTCATCCTGACCTTGTTGCTGTCGTGCTCCGGACACCGGATCGGCCCGGCCTACCCGGCAATTCTCTATTACAACCAGATAGTCGGCGCGCTGGTGAAGATCTACGTGTTCTTCCGCCTCGACCAACAGTCCTGGACTCGCCAACCCACTTCCCTGACCCGTGATCTCGCCAGCTTTCAACGTTGGTTCAACACCTGGTCGTCTCGGACCATGACCTTCTCTGCCGGCAGCATTTTTGTCGCCGTGCTGCTGTTGATGGTCTGACCGAACTCGCCTGAATTAACTAGGAAAACGCCCCCTATGAATACCGCCGTCAACGCCAACGTAGTGCACGAATCCGAAGCCCAGCGCCAACACGCCCGAGTGAAAATCCCGGCCAAGTTGCGTTTCTTCGGCCCTGACCGGACGCCGGTCGAAGCCCGGGTGATCGACCTGTCCGCCGGTGGCCTGGCATTCAACGCCGGTCAGTTGCCGCTGAAGGTGGGTGACGTGTACAAGGCCCGCCTGCAATTCGTCATCGACAACCTCGGCCTGGCCATGGACGTCGAGTTGCAGGTCCGCTCCTTCGACCGCGAGACCGGACGCGCCGGCTGCCAGTTCCAGAACCTGGAACCACGGGACATCTCGACCCTGCGCCACCTGATCACTTCGCACCTGGCGGGCGACATCGTCAGCGTAGGTGAAATGCTGGCGACCCTGCAGCGCGACAACTTCACCAAGGCACGCAAGACGAAGGACGGCGGCCACGGCATGTCCGCGTTCGGCCGCCTGAAAGCCGTGACCTTCAGCCTGGGGATCTTCGTTGTCGGCGTGGCTGCATTCGGCTTTGTCTTCAAGTCGGTGTACGGCATGTACTTCGTCAGCCATGCCCAGGCCGGCCTGGTCAGCGTGCCGGGCGTGAACATCACCATGCCCCGCGACGGCACCGTGCAGAGTCTGGTGAAAGCCGACGGCGTGGCCGCCAAGGGCGCACCGCTGGCAACCTTCAGCACCAGCATGCTCGACGTGCTCAAGGGCCATCTGGACGAAGACCAACTGCAACCGGCCAAGGTTGAAGAACTGTTCGGCAAGCAGATGACCGGCACCCTGACCTCGCCTTGCGACTGCACCGTGGCCCAGCAAATGGTCGCCAACGGTCAGTACGCCAGCAAGGGCGACGTGATCTTCCAACTGGTCCCGCGGGGCGGCGAAGCCAATGTTGAAGCGCGCTTCTCCTATCGCCAGTTCGGCGACGTGCGCCCGGGTACTTCGGTACGCTTCCAGATCGCCGGCGAGGACAAGAGCCGCACCGGCAAGATCGTCAGCAGCACCAGCCTGAAAAGCGCCGATCTGTCTTCGGACATCCGCGTGCTGATCCAGCCGGACGAAACCCTGGACAGCTCCCTCGCCGGCCGCCCGGTGGAAGTGAACAGCGACCGTGGCCCGAACCTGAACTGGCTGATCGACAAAGCCATGGCTGTCGGTCTTTAAGTCGAGGACATGCCTGTGACTACTCCAACCCTCAACACGCCGCCGACCCTGTGGGAGCGAGCTTGCTCGCGATGGGATCGACGCGGTCTGTCTGATGCACCGAGTCGCCTGCTTCGCGAGCAAGCCCGCTCCCACATGGGCTCTCTGTGTGCCGTTGCATTGGCGGTGAGCCTCGCCGGTTGCGCCGGCCTGCCCGACCAGCGCCTGGCCAACGAAGCGCTAAAGCGCGGTGACACCACCACTGCCGCGGCGAACTACCGGCAACTGGCAGACCTGGGCTACAGCGAAGCCCAGGTCGGCCTGGCCGATATCCAGGTCGACAGCCGTGACCCGGCGCAGATGAAACAGGCCGAGGCGACTTACCGCGCCGCAGCCAGCGTTTCGCCGCGCGCCCAGGCACGCCTCGGTCGTCTGCTGGTGGCCAAGCCCGGTTCCACCGAAGCGGAACAACACGAAGCCGAAACCCTGTTGAAAAAAGCCGCTGCGGCAGGCGAAGGCAATACGCTGATCCCGTTGGCGATGCTGTACCTGCAATACCCGCACAGCTTTCCCAACGTGAACGCCCAGCAGCAGATCAGCCAATGGCGTGCCGAGAACAAACCGGAAGCGGGTCTGGCGCAAGTGCTGCTCTATCGCACCCAGGGTACCTACGACCAGCATCTGGATGACGTGGAAAAAATCTGCAAGGCCGCGCTCAACATCAGCGATATCTGCTACGTCGAACTGGCCACGGTCTATCAGAAACAGGCCAAGCCAGAGCAACAGGCCGAGCTGATCAAGCAGATGCAAGCGGCTCATGCCCAAGGCACCGTTTCGGCGCAGCGCGTCGACAGCGTCGCCCGCGTGCTCGCCGATGCCTCCCTGGGCAAGACCGACGAGAAAACCGCGCAGTCGCTGCTCGAACCGATCGCACCGGGCTACCCGGCATCGTGGGTCAGCCTCGCGCAATTGCTCTACGACTTCCCGGAACTGGGCGACGTCGACCAGATGATGAAGTACCTGGACAACGGCCGCGCCGCCGACCAGCCTCGCGCCGAACTGTTGCTGGGCAAGCTCTACTTCGAAGGCAAACTGGTGCCGGCCGACGCCAAGGTCGCCGAAGCGCATTTCCAGAAAGCCGTCGGCCGTGAAGTCGCTGCCGATTACTACCTCGGCCAGATCTATCGCCGTGGCTACCTGGGCAAGGTCTACCCGCAGAAGGCTCTCGACCATTTGTTGACCGCTGCGCGCAACGGCCAGAACAGCGCCGACTTCGCCATTGCCCAATTGTTTTCCCAAGGCAAGGGCACCAAGCCTGATCCGCTGAACGCCTACGTCTTCAGCCAACTGGCCCTGGCCCAGAACACTCCGCAAGCCACCGAGCTTGCGCAAACAATCCAAACGCAATTGCCGCCCGACCGGTTGGCCGAAGCCCAACGCCTGTTGAAACAAGAACAGGCCGTGCGCGGTGCCCTGAGCCCGAACACGCCGGAAATGCATGCCCTGCAAGAAGAAGATGGCGAGGAATCCCAATGAAGTTGAATCCATTCATGAAGGCCGGTATTGGCCTGACATTCGCGCTGATCTGGTCTTGCCCGACGCTTGCTGCGATGACTGAAGAAACCAAGAACTTCGGCCTGGACGTGAAAATCACCGGCCAGTCCGAAGATGACCGCGACCTCGGCACCGCTCCCGGCGGCGACGTCAATGGCGTCGGCCTCGACCTGCGTCCGTGGGTCTACGGCGAAAGCGGCGCGTGGAGCGCCTACGCCATGGGTCAGGCGGTGACGTCCACTGACATCATCGAGACCGACACCCTGCAACAATCCGATGGCGCCGAGAACACCGACAACGGTGATCGCGAGACCAAGAAAAACTACCTGGCCATGCGTGAGTTCTGGGTCGGCTACAGCGGCTTCACGCCCTACCCCGGCGAGATCCTGAAGTTCGGTCGCCAGCGCCTGCGCAATGACGACGGCCAATGGCGCGACACCAACATCGAAGCCCTGAACTGGACCTTCGACACGACCCTGCTGCGCGCCAACGTCGGTATCGCCGAACGCTTCAGCGAGTACCGCACCGACCTCAAGGAATTGTCGCCACAAGACAAGGATCGCCTGCACGCCTACGCCGATGCCGCGTACCAGTGGACACCGGGCAACTGGGTCGGCATTCGCGGTCATCACACCCATGACAACGGCAAGCTCGATTACCCGGAGCCGGGTGTACCGACCGATTCGCTGGACAAGAAACAGAACGGTGACATCAGCTGGCTCGGCCTGACCGCCGACAGCGACGCCTACAACTGGCGCAACACCAACACCGTCAATTACTGGGGCAGCATCACCGGCATGAGCGGCGACATCGACAAGGTCAACCCGCTGAACGCCGACGGCACGCCGCCAACTGAAGCCAAGCGCGGTGAAGACCTCAACGGCTGGGCCACCGATGTCGGCGTGCGTTTGCGCCTCGATCCGCAATGGCAAGTCGGTGCCGCCTATGCCCGCGCCAGCGCCGACTACGAACAGAACGGTCTGGAAAGTAACCGCTCGAACTACACCGGCACCCGCTCGCGCGTGCACCGTTTCGGCGAGGCCTTCCGTGGCGAAATGAACAACATGCAGAGCGCCACCCTGTTCGGTTCGTGGATGCTCAACGACGAATACGACGCCAGCCTGATCTACCACAAGTTCTGGCGTGTCGACGGCAACAAGCCGGTCGGCAGCAATGGCATCAACGCCGTCGAGAACAACACCGACGATGTGACCGGCGCGATCCTCTCCAGTACTTCGCTGCCACTGAACGATGGCGAGAAAGACCTCGGTCAGGAAATGGATCTGGTGGTCACCAAGTACTTCAAGCAAGGCTTGTTGCCGGCGTCGATGAGTCAGGCGATCGATGAGCCTTCGGCCCTGGTGCGCTTCCGTGGCGGCGTGTTCAAGCCAGGCGATGCGTACGGCAAGGAAGTCGATTCGTACATGCACCGTGCGTTCATCGACGTGATCTGGCGCTTCTGATGCAAACCGCGAAGGGAGTCTCCCAGATGAATCATCCAGCCCGAAAAGGCTCGATCAGCCTGTTGGCCGGCGCGATGCTGCTGGCCAGTGCGACTGGCTTCGCCAATGTGGCGCCGGCCAATGTGGAACCGGCCAAGCCGGTAACCACGGCCAAGGAACTGCAACAGGCCAAGACCTACACCGTCAGCAGCGCACCGACCGCGCCGCTGGAACTGGCCAAGCCGAAACTGCCGGACGTTTCCGGCTACACAGCCGAAGCCATCGCCGCGAAGATCATGCGCAGCAAACCGGGCAAGATCAGCCTGCGCCGGATGATGCAGGAAGACGCCCTGAAGGACTTCATCGGTGGCGACAACAAGATGGCCGAGTGGGTGGTGCGTCAGCACGGCATTCCCCAGGCGATCTTCGTCGACGATGGCTACATGAACCTCAAGGACCTGGCGAAAAAGGTCCCCAAGCAGTACTTCAGTGAAACCTCGCCGGGTGTGTACCTGGCGAAGTTGCCGATCGTGGTCGGTCGTCACGGCATCCTGGAAATCGACAAGCAGACCCAGGAACTGCGCCTGTCCCAGGAGGCCGGTGCGTTCCTGGTCAACGACGGCCAGTTGTTCGTGCGCGACACCAAAATCACCGGCTGGCGCGAGAAGGACAACGGCCCGGCGACGTTCACTTCGCCGAAGGAGTTCCGTCCGTTCCTGCTGTCCTGGGGTGGTACCGAGACCTACATCGCCAACAGCAAGATCGCCAGTTTCGGCTATGCCAACAGTAAGTCCTACGGCGTGAGTATTTCCCAGTACACGCCGAACATGGCCAAGGTGCTCAAGCGCCCTGAGCCGACCGGCTGGATCGTCGGCTCCGAGTTCTCGGACATGTGGTACGGCTTCTACTGCTATGAGACTCGCGACTTCGTGGTCAAGGGCAACACCTACAAAGACAACATCGTCTACGGCATCGATCCGCACGACCGTTCCCACGGTCTGATCATTGCCGACAACACGGTGTACGGGACCAAGAAGAAGCACGGGATCATTATTTCCCGTGAGGTCAACGACAGCTTCATCTTCAACAATCGCAGCTATGACAACAAGCTGTCGGGCCTGGTGATCGACCGTAACAGCGTCAACAACCTGATTGCCCACAATGAGATCTACCAGAACCACACCGACGGCATCACCCTCTACGAGAGTGCCGACAACCTGCTGTGGGGCAACAAAGTCGTCAGCAACCGCCGCCACGGCATCCGCATTCGTAACAGCGTGAACATTCGCCTGTACGAAAACGTCTCCATGGCCAACGGCCTGACCGGTGTCTACGGGCACATCAAGGACCTGAGCAACACCGACCGTGACATCAAGCTCGACCCGTTCGACGCCCAGGTGTCGCTGATCGTGGTCGGCGGTGAGCTGGCGGCAAACGGCAGCGGACCGTTGTCCATCGACTCGCCGCTGAGTGTCGAGTTGTATCGCGTGTCCATGCTCGCACCGACCAAATCCAGCGGCATCAGCTTCACCGGCATTCTTGGCGAGCGCCAGGATGAAATTCTCGACCTGCTGGTGCGCCAGCAGAAAGCCGTGCTGATCGACCCCGTCGAACGCCAGACCGAAATGCGGGACTGAGGATAATCTTATGCACCCACACTTGATCAAACTACTCAGCCTTTCGGCCCTGACCGCCGGCATTCTCGCGGCCAGCGGCGGCGCGCGTGCCGATGAAGTCCAGGCTCCAAAATTCACTGCCGAACCGTGCTGCAGCCTGTGCCCGGCCGCCCACGACCCGAAGAACTACACCACCCGTTATCAGCAGAACTTCACCACGCTGGTGCAGGCCCAGGGTGACTGGCTGTTCCGTACGCAAGAAGACTTGCGCACCGAATTCGACACCACGCCCGCCGGCTACAAACGCATGAAACAACTGCACGATGCGTTCAAGAGCAAAGGCGTGGAACTGGTTGTCGTGTACCAGCCGACCCGTGGCCTGGTGAACCGCAACAAGCTCAACCCGGCGGAGAAGGCCAGCTTCGACTTCGACAAGGCGCTGAGAAACTACAAGTCCATGCTCGGTCGTTTCGCGCAGATGGGCTACGTCGTTCCGGACCTGTCGCCACTGACCAACGAGTCGTTGCCCGACACCCTGCCCGCACACGATTTCTACTTCCGTGGCGACCAGCACTGGACCCCGTACGGCGCCCAGCGCACGGCGAAAATCGTCGCCGAGAAGGTCAAGCAATTGCCTGAGTTCGCCGACATTCCCAAGCGCGAATTCGAGACCAAAAAATCGGGTCGCATGGGCAAGACCGGAACATTGCACAACATGGCCGGTCAACTCTGTGGCACCAGCTACGCGATCCAGTACATGGATCAGTTCACCACCGAGCCGAAGGGCGAAGCGGGCGATGGCGATCTGTTCGGCGATTCCGGCAATCCGCAAATCACCCTCGTGGGTACCTCCCACAGCGGCAAGAACTACAACTTCGCCGGTTTCCTCGAAGAGGCCATCGGCGCCGACATCCTCAACGTAGCGTTCCCCGGCGGCGGCCTGGAAGGTTCGATGCTGCAGTATCTGGGCAGCGACGAGTTCCAGAAGAACCCGCCGAAGATTCTCATCTGGGAATTCTCGCCGCTGTACCGCCTCGACCAGGAAACCATCTACCGCCAGATGATGGCGCTGCTGGACAACGGTTGCGAAGGCAAGGATGCACAGATGTCCGGCAGCGCCACGCTCAAGCCGGGCAAAAACGAGTTGATGGTCAACAGCAAGAACATGGACCTGCGCAACGGTAGCCACCAGGTCGACATTCGCTTCGCCGACACGTCGGTGAAAACCCTGCAAGCCACCCTCTGGTACATGAACGGTCGCCACGAGGACATTAAGATCGACAAACCGGAAACCTCCGACACCGACGGGCGTTTCGCCTTCGAGTTGCGCACGGACGAAGACTGGGCCTCGCAGAACCTGCTGGCCGTTGAAGTCCAGGGCCCGGAACAAGCGGGTGCCGCGCCACAGAAAGTCGAAGCGAAAATCTGCAAACGCAACGTATTCCCGGGCGCCGAACAGCGTACTGCTTCGGTCGGGCAATGAGGTCTGCTATGCGCTATCCGAAATTTTCAACTCTGTTGGCACCGACGCTCTTGAGCCTGGCGATGTTCGCCGGGGCCACGCAAGCGGCTGCGCCACTGCGTCCACCCCAGGGCTATTTGGCGCCTGTGGATAAATTCAAGACGGGCGACAAGAGCGAAGGCTGCGATGCGGTGCCGACGCCGTACACCGGCTCGTTGCAATTTCGCAGCAAGTACGAAGGTTCGGACAAGGCCCGCGCGACCCTGAACGAGCAGTCGGAAAAAGCCTTCCGCGAAAGCACCGCCGACATCACCAAGATCGAGCGCGGCATCAGCAAGCACGTGATGCAGTTCATGCGTGACGGTCGCCCGGAACAGCTTGACTGCATGCTGAACTGGCTGACGACCTGGGCCCAGGCCGATGCCTTGATGTCCAAGGACTTCAACCACACCGGCAAGTCGATGCGCAAATGGGCGCTGGGCAGCATGGCTTCGGCATACATCCGCCTGAAGTTTTCCGACTCCCGCCCGCTGGCCACCCATCAACAGCAAGCGCAGTTGATCGAAGCCTGGTTCAGCAAGATGGCCGACCAGGTGGTCAGCGACTGGGACAACCTGCCGCTCGACCAGACCAACAACCACTCGTACTGGGCCGCCTGGTCGGTGATGGCCACCTCCGTCGCCACCAACCGTCGCGACCTGTTCGACTGGGCAGTGAAGGAATACAAGGTCGGCGCCAACCAGGTCGACGCCGACGGCTACCTGCCCAACGAACTCAAGCGTCAGCAACGGGCCCTGGCTTACCACAACTACGCCCTGCCGCCGCTGGCGATGATCGCCAGTTTCGCTCAGGTCAACGGTGTGGACTTGCGTCAGGAAAACAATGGCGCACTCAAACGCCTGGGTGACCGGGTGCTGTCCGGGGTGAAAGACCCGGATGAGTTCGAGGAAAAGAACGGCAAGGAACAGGACATGACCGACCTGAAGGTCGACTCGAAATTTGCCTGGCTCGAACCGTTCTGTTCGCTCTACACCTGCTCGCCCGAGGTGCTGGCGAAGAAGCACAAGATGCAACCGTTCAAGTCCTTCCGCCTCGGCGGTGACCTGACCAAGGTCTACGACCCGGCCAATGAAAAGGGCAGCAAGGGTTCCTAGACCAGACACAACCCCCTGTAGGAGCTGCCGAAGGCTGCGATCTTTTGATCCTGTTTTTAAAAAATCGCAGCCTTCGGCAGCTCCTACAGGGTCGGTGTCGAAAGTAGGTTTTGTGAGTTAGCCCCCCGGATTTCCGTGGGGGGTTTGGGGGGGCCGTTGGCCCTTGACTGTTGGTTCAAACAAGGAGAGACCGGGATGGTTTTTTCATCCAACGTGTTCCTGTTTTTGTTCTTGCCGATCTTCCTCGGCTTGTACTATCTGAGCGGGCAACGCTATCGCAATTTGCTGCTGCTGATTGCCAGTTACGTGTTCTACGCCTGGTGGCGTGTGGACTTCCTCGCGCTGTTCGCCGGCGTCACCCTGTGGAACTACTGGATCGGCCTGAAAGTCGGGGCCGCCGGGGTCAGGACCAAACCGGCGCAGCGCTGGTTGCTGCTCGGCGTGGCCGTCGACCTGTGCATCCTCGGCTACTTCAAGTACGCCAACTTCGGCGTCGACAGCATCAACGCAATGATGACGTCGGTGGGCCTTGAGCCCTTCATCCTGACTCACGTGCTGCTGCCGATCGGGATCTCGTTCTATGTCTTCGAGTCCATCAGCTACATCATCGACGTCTACCGTGGCGACACCCCGGCGACCCGCAACCTGATCGACTTCGCGGCGTTCGTGGCGATTTTCCCGCACCTGATCGCCGGCCCCGTGTTGCGTTTCCGCGACCTGGCCGACCAGTTCAACAACCGCACCCACACCCTCGACAAGTTCTCCGAGGGCTGCACGCGGTTCATGCAGGGCTTCATCAAGAAAGTCTTCATCGCCGACACCCTGGCGGTGGTGGCCGACCACTGCTTCGCCCTGCAAAACCCGACCACGGGCGATGCCTGGCTCGGCGCGCTGGCGTACACCGCGCAGCTGTATTTCGACTTCTCCGGTTACAGCGACATGGCCATCGGCCTTGGCCTGATGATGGGTTTCCGTTTCATGGAGAACTTCAAGCAGCCGTATGTCAGCCAGTCGATCACCGAGTTCTGGCGCCGCTGGCACATCAGCCTGTCGACCTGGCTGCGTGACTATCTGTACATCACCCTCGGCGGTAACCGCAAAGGCACGCTGATGACCTATCGCAACCTGTTCCTGACCATGCTGCTCGGTGGTCTGTGGCACGGCGCGAACATCACCTACATCGTCTGGGGTGCATGGCACGGCATGTGGCTGGCGATCGAGAAAGCCATCGGCCTGAACACCTCGCCACGCAGCTTCAACCCGATCCGCTGGGCACTGACCTTCCTGCTGGTGGTGATGGGCTGGGTGATCTTCCGCGCGGAAAACCTGCACGTCGCCGGACGCATGTACGGCGCGATGTTCAGCTTCGGCGACTGGTCGCTGTCGGAACTCAACCAGGCCAGCCTCACCGGCCTGCAAGTGGCAACCCTGATCGTGGCCTACGTGACCCTGGCGTTCTTCGGCCTGCGGGATTTCTACACCAATCAGCCTCCGGTCAAGACCAAGCCTGCCGTGAACGTCGACACCGACGGCCCGGCCGCTGCGACACCGGGAACGATCAAGGCCGTGCCAGGGGATAACCCGGCGAGCATCCATCAGCCTGGCTACACCGTCGGCGTCGAAGCCCAGGTGCAACCGGCCTACTGGACCGCTGACTGGTCGCGCTATGTGATGCGTGCACTGGTGCTGCTGCTGTTCATCGCCTCGATTCTCAAACTCTCGGCGCAAAGCTTCTCGCCGTTCCTTTACTTCCAGTTCTGAGGGATCTGACCATGACCCGCTCATTACGCATCTTCTACATCGCGCTGTTCCTGGTGACCCTGCTGGTGCTCGGTCTGTGGTCGGTGCGCAGCTTCTTCGGCTTCAGTACCAACGCCGATGCGACGGTGCTCAACGGTCGCTGGACCAAGGCCGTGGAAACGCACTACGACGACGAGTTCCCGATCAAGCGCCTGGGTACCAACCTGTGGGCCGCGCTGGATTTCAAACTGTTCAACGAAGGTCGTCCGGGCGTGGTGCTCGGTCGCGACCAGTGGTTGTACAGCGATGAAGAATTCCACCCGGTGGTCAACGAAGAGCTGAACCTGCAAGGCAACTACGCGCTGGTCGAAGGCGTGCGCCAGACCTTGAAGGAAAAAGGCGTGCAACTGGTGATGGCCGTGGTTCCGGCCAAGGTTCGCCTGTACCCGGAACACCTCGGTGAGGTGAAACCGGCGAGCATCCACGCCAACCTCTACAAGGACTTCCACCAGCGCCTGGCCGCCGACCGGATTCCGGCCCCTGACCTGCTCGGCCCGCTGCAACAGGCCAAGCAGGATGGCCAGCAAGTGTTCCTGCGCACCGACACCCACTGGACGCCGCAAGGTGCCGAGATCGCCGCCAACCGTCTGGCCAGGACCATTGCCGACAAGTACCCGCTAAGCGGCGAGCCGCAGCGCTTCGTCACCGAACCTGCCGAGACCATCACCCACAAGGGCGACCTGCGTCTGTTCCTGCCACTGGACCCGCTGTTCGAAAACCTGATGCCTAAACAGGAGCAATTGCAGAAGCGCAATACGGTCGCGGCTGAAGATCAATCCGCCGGTGACGACGCGCTGTTCGCCAACACCGAAGTGCCGGTGGCCCTGATCGGCACCAGCTACAGCGCCAACCCCAATTGGAACTTCGTCGGTGCGCTCAAGCAAGCGCTGAACAGCGACGTAGTCAATTACGCCGAAGACGGCCATGGCCCGATTCTGCCGATGCTCAGCTACCTCAAGAGCGACGCCTTCAAGAACAGCCCGCCACAGGTGCTGATCTGGGAGTTCCCTGAACGATATCTGCCTGTGAACAACGAAATCGGCGACGCCGACCCGCAGTGGGTCGCAGAGCTTAAACAAGCCGGCGCCCGCCAACAAAACGTAGCCATCAACAACAAATCCGAGACGCCCGACCGGGCGCAAAACTGAAAGAGAGGTACACCATGACTTTCACTACAACTCCTCGTCGTCTCGCCAAACGCCTTGCCCTGGTTGCCGGCCTCAGCGTGCTGTCGGTACAGGCTTTCGCCGGTGGCGACGCCGCCCTGTACGGCCCGACCGCACCGAAAGGCTCGACCTTCGTGCGTATCTACAACGCCAGCAACGCCGAAGTCAGCGCCACCGTCGGCAACACCAACCTGAGCGATGTCGCGCCACTGTCGAGCAGTGACTTCAGCTTCATGCCGGGCGGCGACTACAGCGCCAAGGTCGGTAGCCAGAACCTGCCGGTGAAACTGGCCGGCGACCACTATTACACCCTGGTCAACAACGCCAGCGGCGCACCGCAACTGATCGAAGAGCCGCCGTTCAAGAACAAGCAGAAGTCCCTGGTACGCGTGCAAAACCTCAGCGACAAGGCACTGACCCTGAAGACCGCCGATGGCAAGACCGACGTAGTCCCGAACGTTGCGCCCAAGGGTCGCGGCGAACGTGAAATCAACCCGGTCAAGGTCAGCCTGGCCTTGTACGACGGCACCACCAAGGTCGGCGACGTGAAACCGGTCGCCCTGGAACGCGGTGAAGCCGCGGTGCTGTACGTCACCGGCAGCGGCAGCAGCCTGTCGCCGGTCTGGGTAAAACGCCCGGTGTCGACGCGCTAAAGAACTTTCCGCAGAGGTAACGTCGATCTCTGTAGGAGCTGCCGCAGGCTGCGATCTTTTGATTCTCGGCGTCATTGAATGCGCCAAAAGATCGCAGCCTTCGGCAGCTCCTACACAGGCAGCGCAACCCCTGCGACACGGAACAAAAACAAGAGTGAAACGACAGAACGCAGTAGCTCTAACCAATCGATATTCAAGGAGTAACAACATGATTCCGGTGATCTTGTCAGGTGGTAGTGGCTCACGTCTTTGGCCGCTTTCCCGTAAACAATTCCCTAAGCAGTTCCTGGCCCTGACCGGCGAACACACCCTGTTCCAGCAAACCCTGGAACGCCTGGTGTTCGAAGGCATGGACACGCCAATCGTGGTCTGCAACAAGGACCACCGCTTCATCGTCAACGAGCAATTAGCGGCGCGCAAACTGGAAACCCAACGCATCCTGATGGAACCGTTCGGTCGCAACACCGCGCCGGCCGTGGCCCTGACTGCGATGATGCTGGTCAGCGAAGGTCGCGACGAGCTGATGCTGGTACTGCCGGCCGACCACGTGCTGGAAGACCAGAAAGCCCTGCAACGCGCCCTGGCCCTGGCCACCGTCGCCGCCGAAAACGGTGAAATGGTGCTGTTCGGCGTGCCGGCCACCAAGCCGGAAACCGGTTATGGCTACATCAAGTCGACCAACGACTCGCTGCTGCCTGAAGGCGTCAGCCGTGTCTCGCACTTCGTCGAAAAACCCGACGTGAAGCGCGCTACCGAGTTCGTCCAGTCCGGCGGTTACTTCTGGAACAGCGGCATGTTCCTGTTCCGCGCCAGCCGCTTCCTCGAAGAGTTGAAGAAGCACGATCCGGACATCTACGACACCTGCCTGCTGACCCTGGAGCGCAGCCATCAGGATGCCGACACCATCACCTTCGACGAAGCCACCTTCGCCTGCTGCCCGGACAATTCCATCGACTACTCGGTGATGGAAAAAACCCAACGCGCCTGCGTCGTGCCGCTGACCGCGGGCTGGAGCGATGTCGGCTGCTGGTCGTCGCTGTGGGAGGTCAATAAAAAGGACGCCAACGGCAACGTCACCAAAGGCGACGTGGTGATCCAGGACAGCAAAAACTGCATGATCCACGGCAACGGCAAGCTGGTGTCGGTGATCGGCCTGGAAAACATCGTCGTGGTCGAAACCAAGGACGCCATGATGATCGCCCACAAGGACAAGGTCCAAGGCGTGAAGCAGATGGTCAACACCCTCAACGAACAGGGCCGCAGCGAAACCCAGAACCACTGCGAAGTCTATCGTCCGTGGGGCTCCTACGACTCGGTGGATATGGGCGGGCGCTTCCAGGTCAAGCACATCTCGGTCAAGCCGGGCGCGTGCCTGTCGCTGCAGATGCACCACCACCGCGCCGAGCACTGGATCGTGGTCAGCGGCACCGCCGAGGTGACCTGTGACGAGAACGTGTTCCTGCTGACCGAGAACCAGTCGACCTACATTCCGATCGCGTCGGTGCATCGCCTGCGTAACCCGGGGAAGATTCCGTTGGAGATCATCGAAGTTCAATCGGGTAGCTACCTGGGCGAAGACGATATCGAGCGGTTTGAAGATATCTACGGGCGCTCGACGCCGGTTGAGCGTGGCGTGTCGGTGAAAACCATCGCGCAGTAACGTTCAGTAAAACAAGAAGCCCTCGTCCAGCCTGCTGCGTTCCCTATCCGCAGCAGGCTGGGCGGGGGCTTTTTTTTTTTTGCACTGGGTTTTTGTAGTGCCTCGACTGGCCTCTTCGCGAGCAAGCTCGCTCCCACAGGGTATTGGGTCGACCGCAGATTTTGTGCTCGACTCGGTCCACTGTGGGAGCGAGCTTGCTCGCGATGGCGCCAGTCAGCACACCACCGAATCGCCCATCGCCAACCCCACCTGCGCTTAGGTAGGATGACCCTCTCTATTCCCGAGATTTCACGTCATGTTCATCGGCGTCCTGCTGGTCATCACCTGGCTGATCCTGTTGCTGCGCTATCCGGCCAAGGCCTTGCCCGTATCCATGGCCGCCGCCGCGGGGCTGGGTATCGTCGCCACCTGGGTCATCTGGATGGACCACCACGAGCTCAAGCAGCTGCAACGCCTGGAGTTGCGCATCAGTTACGCGCCACAACAATGTCCCGCCGACCGCCCATTGCAATTGACCCTGAACAACGGCAATGACGTGCCGCTGACTGAGTTGCGCTGGCGGGTCGCGGCTTATGCACCGGGCGATACGGTGAACCTGGCCGACAATCAATACACCGCCCCGCGCTATCGCGGCCCCGGCGAATTGCAGGCCGGTGGTAACTGGGAAGACTGTTTGCCGCTGCCGCCACTGCGTCCTGGCTACCGTCCGGAAACCCTGGAGTTTCGCGCCGAGCGATTGCAGGGTAGTTTTTCCGACTGACCCCTCCTCCATTTTTTGCACAAGGAATGCGCCATGCCCGTTGCGTTGATTACCGGTTGTTCCAGCGGCATTGGCCGCGCCCTTGCCGATGCGTTCAAGGTCGCCGGCTATGAAGTCTGGGCCAGTGCGCGCAAGGCCGAAGATGTCGCCATGCTGAGCGCTGCCGGATTTACCGCCGTGCAACTTGACGTAAATGACGGTGTTGCCCTTGAGCAGTTGAGCGAGCGCATCAACCAGGAGCGCGGCGGTCTCGACGTGCTGATCAACAACGCAGGTTATGGCGCCATGGGGCCGCTGCTCGATGGCGGCGTGCCGGCCATGCAGCGCCAGTTCGAAACCAATGTGTTCGCTGTCGTTGGCGTCACCCGCGCGATGTTTCCCGTGCTGCGCCGGACCAAAGGTTTGGTCGTGAATATCGGCAGCGTTTCGGGTGTGTTGGTCACGCCATTCGCCGGCGCCTACTGCGCCTCGAAAGCCGCCGTGCATGCCTTGAGCGATGCCTTGCGCATGGAACTGGCGCCATTTGGCGTGCGGGTGATGGAGGTTCAGCCCGGCGCCATCGCTTCGAGTTTTGCAAAGAATGCCGGACACGAAGCCGAGCAGTTGATCAGCGAGCAATCGCCGTGGTTTCCGCTGCGCGAAGGCATTCGTGCACGGGCCAAGGCTTCTCAGGACAACCCGACTCCGGCCAGTGAATTTGCGGCCGGATTGCTCAAGGCGGTGCAGCAGGCCAAACCGCCACGGCTGATCCGCCTGGGTAATGGCAGCCGCGCGTTGCCGTTGCTTGCCGGATTGTTGCCGAAGGGGTTGCTGGAATCGGGATTGATGAAGCGGTTCGGGTTGCGTGGGCAACTCTGAGACCGAGTCGACGCCTTCGCGAGCAAGCCCGCTCCCACATTTGAAATGCGTTCCCCTGTGGGAGCGGGCTTGCCCGCGAAGGCGCCAGAACAGACTCCACAGAACTCAAGGAATCAAACATGACCGACTACACCGAATACTTCGACGAAGTGATCCAGGCGCACGTTGCCATCGAACAATGGCTGGCCGAAGAACGCGACGCATCCGAACTCGAAAAATTGCTGACACGGTTTTCACCGCAGTTCTCCATGGTCTCTCCGCTCGGCCGGGTGCTGGATTTTGACGCGCTGAACGAATTGTTCACCCTGGCGGGCGGCAAGAAGCTCGGGTTCCGCATCGAGCTCAGCGAGTTACGCGGTATTGCGCTGTACGACGGCGGCGCAACCGTGAGTTACCGCGAGCAACAGACCGATGCGACCGGCCTGCACTCGGATCGTCGCTCGACCGTGGTGTTCGAGAAGCAAGCCGATGGCCGGGTGATCTGGCGGCATCTGCATGAGACGTTTTGCCAGGAGTGAAATGTGGACCGAGTCGCCTGCTTCGCGAGCAGGCGACTCGGTCTATCGGTTATGCCCCCTCACCTTGCTTGACCACCACCGTACAAGTAATCCCCGCCGCCAACAGCACCCCTTCCGGCACTTCATCGATGTGAATCCGCACCGGCACCCGCTGTGCCAAACGCACCCAGTTAAACGTCGGGTTCACATCGGCAATCAGCTCTCGGCTCTGCGGATTATCGCGGTCGTAGATGCCGCGTGAAATGCTTTCCACATGGCCCTTGAGCACCTCGCCGCTCATCAGTTGCATGTCGGCCTTATCACCCACGCGCACATGGGGCAGCTTGGTTTCTTCGAAGAAGCCGTAGACCCAGAACGAGTTCATGTCGACCACGGCCATTTTCGCCTCGCCGATGCGCGCGTAGTCGCCACGATGCACATTGAGGTTGGTGACGTAGCCGTCCACCGCCGCACGCACTTGCGTACGCTTGAGGTTGAGTTCGGCGGCTTCCAGTTGCGCCTGGGCCTGCTGGTAATCGGCCAGGGCCGAGTCGGCGAGGTTACTGGCGTCGTCGCGGTTTTCCCGGGAGATCACCAGATTGTCCATGTCGGCACGACGATGGGCGTTGACCTTGCGCATCTCCCAGGTCGCCTTGCGCGATGCCACCAGACTCTGTGCCTGTTTCACCGCGAGACGGTAGTGCTCGGGGTCGATCTGCATCAGCAAATCACCCTTCTTCACCAGCTGGTTGTCGCGCACCGGCACGTCCACCACTTCGCCGGTGACGTCGGCGGCGACGTTGATGATATCGGCGCGCACGCGGCCGTCACGGGTCCATGGCGTGTTCATGTAGTGCTCCCACAAGGAGCGGCCGACCCACAGCGCGAGGGCCAGCACCAGCAAGGTCGCGAACAGGCTGAAAAACTTTTTCATCGGGGCATTCTTCAGAGATAGAGAGTCAGTGATAGAGAGTCAACGGTAGACAGTCAGCGCCAACGCGCCGAACAGACAGGTAAACAGGCTCAGGCGCAGCAACGCCGGATGCCAGAAAAAACGGTACAGGTCGAACCCGGACAGGAACCGGTCCAGCGCCCAGGCAAGCGCCGCCGCGATGAAAAACATCAGGGTCATGGTCGGCATGTACACGCCGTGGAAGGCGATTTCACGAGGCATGTGCAAGTCCTTGGGAATGACTGTTTGCGAACGTAGCAAGCGGTGATTGCGGATCGAGCAGCGAGGTACGGATGAAGTGCAGGTAGCTCTTCACCCGGCGCAGCGCCGAGGTATCGAAGTGCGGGGCGAAGGGTTCGTCGGTGGACTGCACACGGCTGATCGCGTGATCGACGGCGACCAGCGCGCGCTCCAGGTTGCTGCCGTTCGGTTGCAGGAACAGCCGCACCAGCGCACGCCCCATCACCCGGATCGCCTGGCGCCACGGCTGGGATTCGGCATAGGCCGGATGCACCGGCAGAATCGCCTGCTCCTTGCGCAACTCGATGATCGCGTGGCCGACTTCCAGCACCACGAACATCCAGCGCAGCAAGTCCCGCTGCACTTGCGGCTGACCCGCTGCGAAGCCGTAGGCCTGGTGCACCAGATCGCGGGTACGGCTTTCGAAACTCGACGCCAGCCCCTTGAGCTTGCCGCTGATCGCGTACACCACCTGAGCACGCAGGTCCTGTTCCAGGCGACGCCACAGCCATCGGCTGTTGGGCGGCAGAATGATTGCCCCGGCCGCTGCGCACACCAGCATGCCCAGCACCATGGCGATGTAGTCGTTGATGAAGGTGTAGGGGTTATAGACCGTGAGGTTGTCCGGCACCGAACCGGTACTGAAAAAGATCAGCAAGCCCAGGCCGACGCCCACGTATTGCGGCCGCGAGGTCAGGAACGAGCCGAGTACGATCACCGGTGCGAGCATCACGCACAGCAATGGAAATCCGTCGATCCACGGGAAAATGAAAAACATCTCGACGAAGCCGATCAACGCCCCGAGCAACGTCCCGCACGCCATCTGAAAGGCCATGCGTTTCGGGTTCGGGGTGGCGGCGGACAGGCCCACGGTCGCGGCAGCAATCAGGGTCATGGTCGCGCCGCTCGGCCAGGCGGTTGCCACCCAATAGCTGCCCAATACCACCAGGATAAACGCTGCGCGTATCCCCGATGCTGCCGCTGCCATCCAGTTGGTTTGCGGGGTGAACGGCTCGTCCCAGCGCTCCCGTTCGTGACTGTGATCGGCCAGGGAGGCGTGTGTCTGCGCATAACTGTGCAGGTCGTCGACGAAGCGATAGAGCAGTTCGTACGCCGTGTGGAAGTCCAGCAGCTCGTCGTCGCTCGGTTCGCTCTCCTGAAAGATCGCCCGCAGGCTGCGCACCCGCGCCGGCAACCCTGCCTTGTAGGCACTCAGCACCGTGACCAGGCGCGCCGCATCGGCGCTGGTCAGGGCACGGCCACTGAAGCCGTCGAGCAGTTCGGCGAGGTCTTGCAAGCCCGGTTTTATCGCCGCCACGGCATGATCCGTATTGTTGCTGCGCAAACGTTCGAGCAACTGATGCAGGGCATTGAAGCGCGTGGTGATGCCCATGAACTCACTGTTCAGGCGGCTGAGTCGTCCATTGCGCCGACGCATGTGCGGGTCTTCGAACACGGTGACGCTGCGCAGCCCTTCCAGTCCGACTGCCTCGGCAATGAAGCGCACATTGCCAGCCTCGAACGCCTCGCGCTGACTGCGGCCACGCAAGCCGTCGGTGACGAACAGGGCAAACACGCCGAAGCGCTGATACAGGGCATTGCGCATGGCGGCGCTGGCGGTTTGCGGCAGGATGGCTGCACTGATCAGTGTCGAACAGAGAATGCCCAACGAGATTTCCAGCACCCGCCAGACCGCGGCCATGAACGCGCCGTCCGGGTGGGCAAGTGCGGGCAAGCCGACCATCGCGGCGGTGTATCCGGCGAGTACGAAACCGTAGGCGCGGAAGTTGCGGCAGCGGGCGGCGCCGGCCGTGCAGATACCGACCCAGATCGCCAGCGAACCGAGGAACAGCTCAGTGTTCTGCGCAAACAGGGCGATCAACGCGACCATCACCGCCGACCCGGCCAGGGTGCCGAGAAAGCGATAGAAACTCTTGGCGAACACTTGGCCGCTTTGCGGCTGCATGACGATGAACACGGTGATCATCGCCGTGCGCGGTTGCGGCAACTCCAGGCGCATGGCCAGCCACAGCGTCAGGAAAGCTGCGGTCAGCACCTTGAAGATATAGACCCAGGTCACGCCATCGCTGCGGACCCAGTCGAAGAAGCCCCGGCGCCATTCCAGGGAGTACAGCCAGCGCAGAGGTGCGGGCAAGGGAGTCATCAAATGCTGCTCAGTTAGAAAAGACTTGGGATGAGGGCAATCCTGTGGCGAGCGAGCTTGCTCGCGCTGGGCTGCGTAGCGGCCCCAAAATTCCGGCACCCCGTGAACATTTTGTGAGTGCTGCGCACTCAAGCGGGAGCAAGCTCCCTCGCCACAAAAGCGGGTGTGCCTGAAACAATCTGGTCACCTCAAAAGGCTCGGGGTTTTCGGCGCCTGGGTCTGTTCGGCGTTCGGTACGTCATAACCGGCACCGAGACCACCGCCCAGCGCCGTCACCAATTGCGCATGGGCACTCAAACGCGCCGCCTGAACCTGCTGCTGCACTTGCTGCTGCTTGAACAGCAGGGTCTGGGCATTGAGCACGTTGAGGTAGTCGGTCAGGCCGCGCTGGTAGGCAATCATCGCGATGTCGTAGGTCCTCTGCGCAGTGGCCACCGACTCGGCGGCGAAAGCCTGTTGCTTGTCCATGGACTCGCGACGGATCAACTGGTCGGAGATGTTTTTCAACGCGTTGACCAGGGTCTGGTTGTACTTGGCCACGGCGATGTCATAACCCGCCGAGGCTTCGCCCAACTCCGAGCGCAAGCGTCCGCCATCGAAGATCGGCAAGGAAATCGCCGGACCCACGCTGTAGTTGAGTTTCTTGCCGGTCAGGAACTCCAGCGCCCCGCCGCCGGTGGCCATGTAGCCGAGGCTGCCGACCAGATCGACGTTCGGGTAGAAGCCGGCATGGGCGACATCGATGCCCCGCGCCTGCGCCGCCACTTGCCAGCGGCTGGCGACGACGTCCGGCCGTTGGCCGAGCAATTGCGCCGGCAGCGACGATGGCAGTTTCAGCGGCGCACCCAGCGACAGCGTTGGCCGCTGCAACTGCGCGCCCTCCCCCGGCCCCTTGCCGGCGAGAGCGGCGAGCTGGTTGCGGCTCAAGGCGATTTCTTCGTCGAGGGCGTCGATCTGGCGATGGGTTTCCGGCAGCGGCGTCTCGGCCTGGCTGACCTCGAAATGAGTGCCGATCCCCCCGTCCAGGCGTTTTTGCGCCAACTCAAGGATCTGCTGTTGCTGCTTCAAGGTCGCTTCGACGATATCCCGCCGGGCGTAATGCAACGACAACTCGATGTAGACCCGTACGATGTTGTCCTGCAATTCGAGCTGGGCCTGGCGCGCTTCGGCGACGCTCATGTGCGCCATGTCCACGGCGCGCTCGGTGGCATTGCTTTCACGGCCCCAAAGGTCGAGGGCATAGCTGAAACCCAGCGCCGCGTTATTGTCCCAGGTGGTGCTGTTGGCCAGCTCGCCGGGACCATAGAACTGGTCGGTAGGCCAGTTGTGACGCTTGAGGGTGGACTCGCCATTGATCTGCAGCGACTCGGCCGCTTCGGCCACGCCGGCCATGGACTTGGCCTGACGCACCCGGGCGGCGGCCATGGCCAGGGTCGGGCTGCCTTGCAGGGCAAGATCGATCCAGCGATTCAGTTGCGGGTCGCCATAGGCTTGCCACCATTGCGCGGTGGGCCAGTGCGCATCCTGCGCGGCACTCTGGATCGCTTCGTCGGTAGCCAGTAAATTGGCCTCCAGCGCCTTGCCCTGCGGGGTAATACCTCCGGTTCCGATGCAGCCGCTGATTGCCAGGGTTAAAGCCAAAACACTGAGCGGCTGAAGCGCTCTGCTGATGCGACGCGGCACTGCTGCGATTTCCTGAGGTGGGGAGTTTTGCGAATTGCGCAATTCTATGGGGCGGCCTGAATGGCGATAAGCTGGGATTCCTGTGAATCTTTGTTACCGTTAACGAGATAATCCGCAAGTCGATCTTTAGTCGCCTGTAAACAAACAGAAACTTCGTGTCACAATTTGTCATTCGACGAGAGAGCACCCCATGGACACTTTGCAAAACATGCGCGCCTTCAGTTACGTGGCCGAAGCCGGCAGCTTCACCGCCGCCGCCGCGCAACTGGACACCACCACCGCCAACGTCTCGCGCGCGGTCTCCAACCTGGAAGCCCACCTGCAAACCCGCCTGCTCAATCGAACGACCCGACGCATTGCCCTGACCGAAGCCGGCAAGCGCTACCTGTTGCGCTGCGAACAGATCCTGGCCTACGTCGAAGAAGCCGAAGCCGAGGCCAGCGACGCCCACGCGCGCCCGGCCGGGCAACTGAAAGTGCACACCATGACCGGCATCGGCCAGCACTTCGTGATCGACGCCATCGCCCGCTACCGCAAGACCCACCCGGACGTGACCTTCGACCTGACCATGGCCAACCGCGTGCCGGACCTGCTCGACGAGGGCTACGACGTGTCCATCGTCCTCGCCAGCGAACTGCCGGATTCGGGTTTCGTCTCCCAGCGCCTGGGCATCACCTACAGCATCGTTTGCGCCTCACCGGCCTACGTCAAAACCAACGGCTGCGCACAAAAACCCAGCGACCTGCTCAACCACGCCTGCCTGCGCCTGGTCAGCCCGGTGATTCCGCTGGAGAAATGGGCCTTCGACGGTCCTGATGGCCAGGAAATGGTCACCATCAACAGTTCACCCTTCCTGGTGAACTCCGCCGACGCGATGAAAACCGCGATCATCAGCGGCATGGGCGTTGGCGTCCTGCCGCTGTACGCCGCGATAGAAGGCCTGCGCAACGGCACGCTGGTGCGCGTGATGCCCAACTACCGCTCCCAGGAACTTAACCTGTATGCCATCTACCCGTCGCGCCAGTACCTGGATGCGAAGATCAAGACCTGGGTCGAGTATTTGCGTGGATCGCTGCCGGAACTGCTGGCGGCGCATCAGGCGGAATTGGCGGCGTATGAACTGAGCGGGAGTCTGGGTGGGGTTCGGGTGGCGAATTGATGATCTCTCGGCTTATGGATGGATTCTTTGTGGGAGCGAGCCTGCTCGCGATGGCGTCAGCACATCCAACATCTATGTAAGCGGGTAAGCCACCTTCGCGGGCAAGCCCGCTCCCACAGAGTTGTGTGTGTGTGTGCCGGGAGACTTAGGCCTTGGCCGCCTCGCCGGCACTTCCACACGCATGCCTTCCACCACCAGGTACGCCACGCCACCGCAGCATGCACTGGCCATGGCTTGACGAAGAAGCGTGTGTAGACCTCGTTGAACGCGGCGCGGGCCGGGTTCAACAGTGGGCTCTTTCGTAGCAGGCGCTCGGGTCGGCCACGGCATCGAAGCGTTGCAACGCTTCGGCACCGCCATCGGCCTGTTGCGTCACCCGCAAGGTGTCGCCGAGGCGACTCTGCAAGTCGAGGAACACCCGGTTGCGTGCCAGTTCGAAGGGGGTGCGCAGGGCAGGAAAAACGAAGCTCACTGTTTGCTCTCCGCTGCCTGGCGGATCGCTTGTAACTTTCGGAAATCTGGTTGGAAACGACCGTCGGCCACGGTCGTACCATCTGGATAAGAGAATTTTATGAAGCTGCCTATTTTATGTACCTTGGTACCCTCCGACTTGACCAGAAAGTCGGAATGCAGGACGGGTTCGAAATACACCTGCCGAACTTGCAGAGCCTGATACTTTAAGTAGATACGGCCCTCACCCGCCAAGCTGATCTGTTTTCTATAGCCTCCAAGAAAGGCTTCACTCAACCAAGGGTAATAGTCCTTCTTGATCGTCAAGTCCCCTTCAACCTTGATGTCCGCGCCACCGCGAGGCGAGTTGTTGTGATCGAAGATCACCACCACACCACCGCCTGCCCCGTAAGTCACGTTTTCGCCAAAGTTTGTGGGATGGCCATAAGCGACGCCAAAAGTCACGTTGCTCAATCGCCATTGGCAAACACCGCCACCATCGATCGGCAGCTTGGCCACATAGAGGTCGCTTTGTCCCTTACGCACGAGTTGCAGATCGGTACGTTGATAGCCATCGCGTTGATAGGCTTCGCCAAAGGCGGAGTGGTCAGTAAAGGTGCACAGAGTCGAGCGATACATCACCTGCAGGTTTTCCGTTACCAGCTCCTTCGGCACTTTCACCGTCACGGTGATCGATTCGCCATCCGGCGGCGGCGCCAGGTTCTGGTCCTTGGCACAACCGCTGAGGCTGACGCACAGAGTGAGTATCGCGATAGGCATTTTCTTGATCATGGTCGGATCCTTGACGGCGCTGGACGGGTTCAACAGTGGGCTCTTTCGTAGCAGGCGCTCGGGTCGGCCACGGCGTCGAAGCGTTGCAACGCCTCGGCGCCGCCATCGGCCTGTTGCGTCACCCGCAAGGTGTCGCCGAGACGACCCTGCAAATCGAGGAACACCCGGTGGCGCGCCAATTCGAAGGGGATCTGCAGGGCAGGAGAACTGGGGCTCACTGCTTGCTCTCCGCTGCTTGGCGGATCGCCTGTAATTTGCGGAAATCTGGCTTGGAGCGGCCATCCGTCACGACGCTGCCATCGGGATAGGTGAAGCTGGTGTGATTGCCTTTCTTCTTCACCTTTGGCTGCACAGAGGTGACCAGGAAACCGGAATGCAGGACGGGTTCGAAATACACCTGCCGGGCTTGCAGGGCCTGATACATCACATAGATATCGCCCTCACCCGCCAGACTGACCCGCTTTCTGTATCCTCCTAAAAAGCTCTCTTTTACCCAGGGGTAATAGTCCTTTCTGATCGTCAAATCTCCTTCGACCTTGATGTCCGCGCCACCACGAGGCGAGTTGTTGTGATCGAAGATCACCACCACACCACCGCCTGCCCCGTAAGTCACGTTTTCGCCAAAATTAGTGGGATGACCATAAGCGACGCCAAAAGTCACGTTGCTCAATCTCCACTGGCAGGCACCGCCACCATCGATCGGCAGCTTGGCCACATAGCGGTCACTTTGTCCCTCACGCACGAGTTGCAGATCGGTACGTTGATAGCCATCGCGTTGATAGGCTTCGCCGAAGGCGGAATGGTCGGTAAAGGTGCACAGGGTCGAGCGATACATCACCTGTAGGGTTTCCGCGACCAGCTCCTTCGGCACTTTCACCGTCACGGTGATCGATTCGCCATCCGGCGGAGGCGCCAGGCTCTGATCCTTGGCACAACCGCTGAGGCTGACGCACAGAGTGAGTATCGCGATAGGCATTTTCTTGATCATGGTCGGATCCTTGACGGCGCGGGCCGGGCTCAACAGTGGGTTCTTTCGTAGCAGGCGCTCGGGTCGGCCACGGCGTCGAAGCGTTGCAACGCTTCGGCACCGCCATCGGCCTGTTGCGTCACCCGCAAGGTTTCGCCGAGACGACTTTGCAAATCGAGGAACACCCGGTTGCGTGCCAGTTCGTCTTCGACAAGGCTCCCGTAGTTATCCCTGGTCTGTTGTTCGAAATTCTGTCGATCCAGTTGCCGCTTCAACAACGGCGAGCGCTCAGGGTTGATTGACTCCAGTAACTGGCCGTAGATGTATGGCTGGTAATTGCTCATGAAGTGATTGCCGAGACCCACGAACCGGCCTGCCTTGGGATTGCTGAAGGGCGGGAAAAACCTCGCCCGGCTTTCGGCGGTCAACGAGGTGGTGAGGCGCTGCTGCGCCTGCTCGGCCTGCTGGTCGTCGTCGGGACTCAGGCTCGGGACCAGGTAAAACTTGACCTTTTCCGACAGGCGATAGGCGATGGTGGTGTTGTAAGGCGCGCCGAGCCCGTCCTTGTTGCGGTAGGCGGGGTACGGCGAGCCTCGCCGAAGGGTGTGCTGTTCGGCCTTGAAAAACATGGCGATTTCGCCGTGGTGACAGAAGGGATCGCCATGGCGGAACAACTGGCTGGCGGTCAACTGCAGCATCGACCAGGCAAACCCCAGGGTGGTACCGAGGGGGCCGTAGAGTTTATACAGATGATTGTCCAGCTCGGCTTCGGGCGGCACGCTGGGGATCGGGTCGATGTCGTTGACATGACGGAAATGTACGATCTCGTTGAGGCACGTTACGGCCTTGAGGGTGAAGGTGCGTGGCATGCCGTAGGTGTACAGCAGTGGATTTCGCTCTTTCAGCGATGCGGCATGGACCAGACCGAGGGCGCCCCCCAGGCTGTGGCCGCAAATGAACAACCCCTTACCTTCGATAGCTTCAGGAATCGTCTTACCCAGATCCTTCGCATAAACTCTTCTGGCCAGTTCGAACGCATCGCGAAAGCCCAAATGCACACTGCCCTCTGGAGTCAAATCGGCACAGGGCACTTTGGGCTCGCACAAGGCCTGCACTTCCGGTTTTACCGGGCGGAAAGTCGCATCAGTACCTGGATCGGCGAACCCATCCACTTCTGTACCCCGCCAACCCACCAGCACCTGGGTGGCATTGATGGCATAAAACAGCTGGGTGTCCCCCTCTGGCGGTCGAGCCTGAGTGGTGTCCAACGGTTCAGCGATGGTGTAACGCCCATTGAAGGGAACATCGGTGACCACGCACGGCAATTTCTGACCACTGTCCAGAATTATGGGGGTACGCGATAAGTCCAAACATTGCCGCTCGAAGAACTCCTTAACGGAACCCAATGCATTCTCGGGCCGCGTGCTGTACGCCAAAATACTCATCAGCGCCAGGTTGTAAGCATTGACCAGGCTGTACTCCGCCTGGTGATGCAAGGTCAGCGACCAGGCGCGCAGCGGACAGACTTCCAGCACATGCCGACGATCGAGTTGATCGTCGGCAATGGTGAACCCGCCGAACTTCGGGTCTGGAAAATGGTAGGCCGGGGGTTGCCTGGCGTCCGCCAAGGGCGGGTCGAATGTCGGCAGCCGATCACACAACTGGCCGATACGCAGGTAGTGATACCCATGACCGGCTGCGACCGCCCGCTGTTCGATGGGCGAGAAGCCCGAACACTGCGGACCATACAGCGGTGCGCGATCAGCAAAGCCGGGCCGCTCGGGTTCCGCTCGCTGGGCACGCAGGCGGCGATTTTGCAGTAACTCGGCCAAGAGTTCGGCGTCTATCAGCAAGGTGATGGCCAACGGGTGCAGGCCGTCCAGGCGGATCACTCCCTCGGCATCGGTGCGGCCCCTGTATTCCGGAATGTAGTCGCTGCGGGTCGCCTCGCTCAGCGCGCGATAAGGCAGGTTCGCCAAGGGTTCGCCCTGTTCATCGAGCAACTGGAATTCGATCCAGTGCATTTTCTGTTTGCCGCAGATTACGGTCTTGCAGGAGCCCAGTGTGTCCGTACGGTGCAGCCTATCGTTCATGTCAGTCCCTTTACGTGAGTGTTGATCAACCGGTTGGTCCTGGCGGTTGTCGCCATTCCAGGCCGGCACCTCGACGAAACCCGGATTGGGCTCGTGCTCAAGCGCAGGAGAGCTTTCAGGAACCTGACTGACTTAGAAATAGGAAGCTTCTGAGGGGCGCGTAGGAATCGTCCGGAACGGGACTATTTGACCCGGATTAGAAATGTCTCAGCGGAGGAAGCTTGCAGCGTTCGCCTTCATTTTATTGCGAATGCATGGATGCCTTCGCTGGTAAGCCAGTTCGTGCAGGAGCACGTATGCGCTTGAAATCAGTTCGACTGGACAATGTCGCCATGGCGTCGCGCCAGTACCTGGATGCGAAGATCAAGACCTGGGTGGAATACCTGCGCGGGTCATTGCCGGAATTGCTGGCGGCGCATCAGGCGGAATTGGCGGCGTATGAGTTGAGCGGGAGTTTGGGTGGGGTTCGGGTGGCGAATTGATCATCTCTCGGCTCATGGATTGATTCTTTGTGAGAACGAGCCTGCTCGCGATGGCGTCTGCACATCCAGCATCTATGTAAGCAGGTAAGCCGCCTTCGCGAGCAAGCCCGCTCCCACAGAAAAGCAAAAGCAAAAGCCGCGTACACCCACGCTCTTCACCACTCATCAGGCCGAGCGTTAGCTCGCCTGCAGCTCTTGATCTTGATCCACCCGCCCCCTCGGGAGGCTGAGTGGAGGTGTTTATCCGGGGATTGGCGCGCAGCGCCGTTCGACGCAGTCGAACTCATTGCATGTAGGTCGAAGCGAAGCCGACCGGAGGGCCGAGGGGCCGGACGTTCGGGGCGAGACCTTTTGGTTCCTTTTGGGGCGTTTGCCAAAAGGGACTCGCCGTAAGGGCGAAACCGCCAGCCGCCGTTACCGAAGAAACGGATATGTACACGGTCACCCACAACATGGTCGGCCCATAGGCCGCCAAGGAAACCCAAACTGACAGCGCCGTCAGTTAGCCGTCACCCTCCTGACCACCAAACAGGTTTATAAAGGAAACTCCCCTTCGACCCAAAACCCAGCCCCGGCGCCCCACTCGCATGCGAATCCAGAAAAACCCCGCCCTGCTCGTCGCCCTTCTGATCGTCCTGGCAGCGCTGGGCCTGTGGTACGCCACCAAACCGGCCAAGGCCAAACTCGCCACCCCCACCGCCATCCCCGTGCGCGTGGTCGCCGTCGCCGAAAAAGACGTGCCGCGCTACGTCAGCGGCATCGGCTCGGTGCTGTCCCTGCACAGCGTCGTGGTCCGCCCGCAAATCGACGGCATTCTCACCAAAATCATGGTCAAGGAAGGCCAACTGGTGAAAAAAGGTGACCTGCTGGCCACCATCGACGACCGGTCGATCCGCGCCAGCCTCGACCAGGCCAGGGCACAACTGGGCGAAAGCCAGGCGCAACTGCAAGTGGCGCTGGTCAACCTCAAGCGCTACAAGCTGTTGAGTGTCGACGACGGCGTGTCCAAGCAGACCTACGACCAGCAACAGGCCCTGGTCAACCAGCTCAAGGCCACCGCCCAAGGCAACCAGGCTTCGATTGACTCCGCCGAGGTACAGCTTTCCTACACACAAATTCGCTCCCCGGTCAGCGGTCGTGTCGGCATTCGTACCGTCGACGAAGGCAACTTCCTGCGCATGACCGACACCCAAGGCCTGTTCACAGTGACCCAGATCGACCCGATCGCTGTGGAATTCTCCCTGCCGCAGCAAATGCTGCCGACCTTGCAGGGTCTGATCAACGACCCACGGCACGCCCGGGTCAAGGCCTACATCGGTGCCGACACCGACGGCGAAACCGGCAACCTGCTCGGCGAAGGTCACCTGACCCTGATCGACAACCAGATCAACGCCAACACCGGCACCATCCGCGCCAAGGCCGAATTCGACAATGACGCACAGAAGCTCTGGCCGGGCCTGCTGGTGACGGTAAAGATTCAGACAGCCCTGGATAAAGATGCGCTGGTGGTGCCGCCGACAGTCGTACAACGCGGCCTCGACCAGCACTTTGTGTACCGGGTCAATGGGGACAAGGTCGAAGCCGTGCAGGTGCAGATGGTCTATCAAGGCAGCGGCCAGGACATCATCAAGGGCGTGAAGCCGGGTGATGTACTGGTCAGCGATGGTCAGTCGCGGCTCAAGCCCGGCGCTACTGTGCAAGTACTGACCGAGCCGCCTCAAGTGGTGCGATCGGAGGCCGCGCAATGAAGGGCCATGGTTCGATTTCAGCCTGGTGCATCGACCACCCGGTGGCCACGGTCCTGCTGACGTTCGCCCTGGTGCTGCTGGGTGTCATCGCGTTTCCGCGCCTGCCGGTAGCGCCGTTGCCGGAGGCAGAATTCCCGACCATCCAGGTGGCCGCGCAATTGCCCGGCGCCAGCCCGGAAACCATGGCTTCCTCGGTGGCCACGCCCCTTGAAGTGCAATTCAGTGCCATTCCCGGCGTAACCCAGATGACCTCAAGCAGTGCACTGGGTTCGACCAACCTGACCCTGCAATTCACCCTCGACAAGAGCATCGACACCGCGGCCCAGGAAGTGCAGGCGGCGATCAACACCGCCGCGGGCAAACTGCCCAAGGACATGCCGAACCTGCCGACCTGGCGCAAGGTCAACCCGGCCGACAGCCCGGTGCTGATCCTCAGCGTCAACTCCTCGCTGATGCCTGGCCCTGAGCTCAGCGACCTGACGGAAACCTTGTTGTCCCGTCAGCTCAGTCAGGTCGACGGTGTAGGCCAGGTCGTCATCACCGGTCAGCAGCGTCCGGCGATCCGTGTCCAGGTGTCCGCCGACAAACTCGCCGCCATCGGCCTGACCCTGGCGGACATTCGCCTGGCGATCCAGCAGACCAGCCTCAATCTGGCCAAGGGTGCGCTGTACGGCGAATCGAGCATCTCGACCCTGTCGACCAACGACCAGTTGTTCCACCCCGACGAATACAGCCAGTTGATCGTTTCCTACAAGGATGGTGCACCGGTTCACCTCAAGGATGTCGCGAAAGTCGTCAACGGTTCGGAAGATGCCTACGTTCAGGCGTGGGCGGGTTCGCAACCGGGTGTGAACCTGGTGATCTTCCGCCAGCCAGGCGCCAACATCGTAGAGACAGTGGATCGCATTCAGGCCGCGTTGCCGGCACTGCAGGCGATGTTGCCCGCCTCGGTGCAGGTCAAGGTGTTGATCGACCGCACCCAGACCATCCGCGCTTCGCTGCGCGAGGTGGAAATCACCTTGATGATCGCCGTGATGCTGGTGGTGGCGGTGATGGCGCTGTTCCTGCGCCAACTGTCGGCCACGCTGATCGTGTCGGCAGTGCTCGGTGTGTCGCTGATCGCCAGCTTTGCGCTGATGTACGTCATGGGCTTCAGCCTGAACAACCTCACGCTGGTGGCGATCGTGGTCGCCGTGGGCTTTGTGGTGGACGATGCGATCGTGGTGGTGGAAAACATCCACCGACATCTCGAGGCCGGCGACGGCATGCGCGAGGCGGCGATCAAGGGTGCCGGCGAGATCGGATTTACCGTGGTGTCGATCAGTTTCTCGCTGGTCGCAGCGTTCATTCCGCTGCTGTTCATGGGCGGTGTGGTCGGCCGACTGTTCAAGGAGTTCGCCCTGACCGCCACCTCTACCATTTTGATTTCGGTGGTGGTTTCGCTGACATTGGCGCCAACGCTGGCAGCGCTGTTCATGCGGGCACCGGTGCATCACGCTCATAGCAAACCGGGCTTTGGTGAACGTCTGCTGGCGTGGTACGAAAAAGGTCTGCGCCATGCCCTCGCCCACCAGAAAATGATGATCGGCGTGTTCACTTTGTCGCTGGCGCTGGCCGTTGCCGGCTACATCTTCATTCCCAAAGGTTTCTTCCCGATCCAGGACACCGGTTTCGTCCTTGGCACCACTGAAGCCGCCGCCGATATTTCCTACGGCGACATGGTGAAAAAACACCTGGCGATGGCCGAAATCGTTGCCGCCGACCCCGCTGTCGAAACCTTCTCGCACTCAGTCGGCGTCTCGGGCAGCAACCAGACCATTGCCAACGGCCGCTTCTGGATCACCCTGAAAAAACGCGGGGATCGCGACGTCTCGGCCAGCGAATTCATCGACCGGATTCGCCCACAACTGATGAAAGTCCCGGGCATCGTCCTGTACCTGCGTGCAGGGCAAGACATCAACCTCAGCTCCGGCCCCAGCCGCGCCCAGTACCAATACGTGCTCAAGAGCAACGACGGTGCGACCCTCAGCACCTGGACCCAGCGCCTGACGGAAAAACTGCGCGCCAACCCGGCGTTCCGCGACATTTCCAACGACCTGCAACTGGGCGGCAGCATCACCCACATCAGCATCGACCGCAGCGCCGCGGCACGTTTCGGCCTCACCGCCAGCGACGTCGACGAAGCCCTGTACGATGCCTTCGGTCAGCGCCAGGTCAATGAATTCCAGACCCAGATCAATCAGTACAACGTGATTCTGGAACTGGACACCAAACAGCGCGGCAAGGCCGAAAGCCTCAACTACTTCTACCTGCGCTCGCCCCTGAGCGGGGAAATGGTGCCGCTGTCGGCCCTGGCCAGGTTCGATGCGCCGACCATCGGCCCGCTGTCCATCGCCCATGACGGGATGTTCCCGGCGGCCAACCTGTCGTTCAACCTGGCCCCCGGCGTGGCGTTGGGCGATGCGGTGATCATGCTCAACCAGGCCAAGGCCGACATCGGCATGCCGACCGCCATCAGCGGTAATTTCCAGGGCGCGGCCCAGGCGTTCCAGAGTTCGCTGGCCAGCCAGCCATGGCTGATCCTGGCGGCGCTGTTGGCGGTGTACATCATTCTCGGTGTGCTCTACGAGAGCTTCGTGCACCCGCTGACGATCATTTCGACCTTGCCTTCGGCGGGCCTCGGCGCGGTGATCATGCTGTGGATCTGCGGCCAGGACTTTTCGATCATGGCGCTGATCGGGCTGGTGTTGCTGATCGGTATCGTGAAAAAGAATGGCATCCTGATGATCGACTTTGCCCTCGAAGCGCAGCGCAATGGCGGGCTGTCGCCTGAGGAAGCGATTTTCAAGGCCTGCATCACGCGGTTCCGGCCGATCATCATGACCACCCTCGCCGCCCTGCTCGGCGCCCTGCCGCTGATGCTCGGCTATGGCACCGGTGCCGAGTTGCGCCAGCCCCTGGGGATCGCGGTGGTCGGCGGCTTGCTGGTGAGCCAGGCGCTGACGCTGTTCACCACGCCGGTCATATACTTGTGGCTTGAGCGGCTATTCCATCGACCTGAACCTGCGCCAGAACCGGTGCTGGCGACCACAGACTGAGGCGGGTCATGCGCGTTCTGATTATCGAAGACGAAGAAAAAACCGCGGACTATCTGCATCGCGGCCTGACGGAACAGGGTTTCACTGTGGATCTGGCCCGCGATGGCGTGGAAGGCCTGCACCTGGCGCTGGAGAGTGACTACGCGGTGATCGTCCTCGACGTGATGCTGCCGGGCCTCGACGGCTTCGGTGTGTTGCGCGCCCTGCGTGCGCGCAAGCAAACCCCGGTGATCATGCTCACCGCCCGCGAGCGTGTGGAAGATCGCATCAAGGGCCTGCGCGAAGGCGCCGATGACTATCTGGGCAAACCGTTTTCCTTCCTGGAACTGGTGGCGCGCCTGCAAGCACTGACCCGCCGCAGCGGCGGCCATGAACCGGTGCAGGTGAGCATCGCCGACCTGTGGATAGATTTAATCAGCCGCAAGGCCACCCGCGCCGGTACACGCCTGGACCTGACCGCCAAGGAGTTCTCGCTGCTCAGCGTACTGGCCCGGCGCCAGGGTGAAATCCTCTCGAAAACCGCCATTGCCGAAATGGTCTGGGACATCAATTTCGACAGCGACGCCAACGTCGTCGAAGTCGCGATCAAACGCCTGCGGGCCAAGCTCGACGGGCCGTTCGAAGAGAAACTGCTGCACACCATTCGCGGCATGGGTTATGTGCTGGAGAGCCGTGGTGTCCAGTAACAGCATTGCCCTGCGCCTGAGCGGGATGTTCACGCTGGTGGCGCTGCTGGTGTTCCTGCTGATCGGCTGGGCTCTGTACCAGCAGGTCGACAAAGGCCTGGGCCTGCTGCCAGAAGCCGAGTTGGACGCACGCTACAGCGTGCTCGAATCCACGGTCGGCCGTTACGGCACGCCCGAGCACTGGGTGAAGATCAACAACAAGCTCAACCTGCTGAGCGAAGAAGACAAGCGCATCAGTTTCTGGATCATCAGTGGCGATCCACGCTACGAATACGGCAACCTGACCCCGCAGATCCGCGCCTTTGCCCAAGGGCCGCTGGGCACGCGCGACATGCATCTGCCGGACCACCCGTATCCGCTGAAAGTGCTGGTCAGCGAGTTCCCGGCCAAGGATCAGCGCCCGCCGCTGCGCTTTATGATCGCCATCGACACCGAAACGTTTTTCCATACCCAGCATCACCTGCTGGTCGCGCTGATCAGCCTGGCGATTGTCGGCGTGCTGCTGGCCTCGGCACTGGGTTATTGGGTGGCGCGGATCGGGCTCAAGCCGCTGATCAAACTGTCCCAGGAAGCCCAGCGCCTGGCTCCGCCGTTGCGCTCGGGACGCTTGCGATTGTCACCGTTACCGCCGGAACTCGATCAATTCGTCAGCTCGTTCAACTCGACCCTGGAACGGGTCGAGCAGGCCTACTCGCGCCTTGAATCGTTCAATGCCGACGTCGCCCACGAACTGCGCTCGCCACTGACCAACCTGATCGGCCAGACCCAGGTCGCGTTGACCCGCGGACGCTCCGCCGAGCATTACTTCGAAGTGCTGCAATCGAACCTCGAAGAGCTGGAGCGACTGCGTTCGATCATCAACGACATGCTGTTCCTGGCCAGCGCCGATCAGGGCAGCAAGGCGACCAAACTCACCTCGACCTCGCTGGCCGATGAGGTGGCCACGACCCTGGAATATCTGGATTTCATTCTCGAGGACGCTCAGGTTCAGGTCGAGGTCAGTGGTGACGCGCAGGTGCGGATCGAGATCGCCCATCTGCGCCGGGCGTTGATCAACTTGTTGAATAATGCCGTACAGCACACCGCGCCCGGGCAGGTGATTCAGGTGCGGATCGAAGCCCAGGAGCATCAAGTCAGCATCGGCATCGCCAACCCCGGCTCGCCGATTGCCAGTGAACACCTGCCTCGCCTGTTCGAGCGTTTCTACCGGGTCGATGCCTCACGCAGCAACAGCGGCCACAATCACGGCTTGGGGCTGGCCATCGTCAAGGCGATTGCGCTGATGCATGGCGGCGATGTGTTCGTGCGCAGCGATCATGGGATGAATACCTTCGGTATCCATCTCCCGGTCTGACATATCTGCGATCTTTGCTTTTGCTGTAACAGTCCTTTCATGAATCCGCTCTTTTTCCCCTCGTCTCATATCCTTATCTTTGCCCGCACCAAACAGCACTTGCCAAGCAAGAAGGTTTCCAAGATGTCCAACAGTATGGGTATTGCCAGCGCTTTCGTTTTGTCCTCTTTGTTCCTGTCGCCATTGGCGATGGCGGAAGAATCGCAGACTTTCGTCGCACATAACGCCGCACGTGCCGCGACGTTCGAAGAGCATCGGATCGAGATGACGGCCAAGGCTGCGCAAGACTCCCAAGTCCCGCAGGCATCCAGCATCCAGGCCAAGCCGCTGGTCGAGAAAGACAGCTGACCGGCACCGATCACTACCGTTTTCAACGACACTTTTCATCGGCTCTTCCCTTTGAAAAGTTGTCTCCAAAGCCGCTGTTGTCAGCGGCTTTTTTTATAGTGGCGACTCAGCCTTAATTACAATTTCTGCAACGAAAGTCACTGACGCCCGCGTCAACGGTCAATCGTTCGAGCAACAAGAAGGATTCACTCGGCTGCTACGTTTATGCAACTACGCTTAGAGCGTCCCTTTAGCAGACGTCAGCCCTATGACCGCAAGCCGCACCGCACATTTTCAAGGCCCGACCGGGCGACCCGAAATCATGGTGATCCTGGGCAGCACCCTGACAGTCATCTCGATCCTGTGCATCGTCACTTTCCTGCTGATCCGCGAACACGCCAACGCCCAGCAGACCGCCACCCGCAGCGCGACCACCATTGCGCAACTGATCGATGCCGACGTCCTGCGTACGGTCGAGCTCTATGACTTGACCTTGCAGGGCCTGATTGCCGCCGCCCAACGGGACGACCTTAAACAGGTTGCACCGCAGATCCGTCATCTGGTGTTGTTCGACCGCTCCACCACCACACGCTACAAGGGTGACATCCTGCTGCTGGACAAGCACGGCGACGTGCTCGCCGACTCATCATTGATCGAACCGAAACCGGGCAACTTCGCTGACCGCGATTACTTCCTGGCCCATGCCTTCAATCGCGACACCGGCATGTTTATCAGCCGGCCGTTCAAGCCACGGTGCGACTGCGATGACAGCGACGAATGGCGCATCAGTTTCAGCCGGCGCATTTCATCGCCCACGGGTGAATTCCTGGGGGTCGCGGTGGCGTCGATGCGCATGAGCTATTTCGATCAGCTGTTCAGCAGCCTCGACATCGGCAACGGCAGTACGCTGGGCATCATCAACGACGACGGGATCCTCCTGGCACAGAAACCGTACCGGGAACCCAACACCATCGGTAAAAGCCTCTCCAGCCGCCCCAACGTCGCACGCATGCTGCGCGAGCGCAGTGGCACCTTTGAAAGCGTGTCGAGTGTCGACCATCAACGGCGCCTGTACACCTTTACCCGGGTCGGCAATCTGCCGCTGACCGTCATCGTGGCCCTTTCCATCGACGAAGTGTTCGCTGCCTGGAACCGCACGGCCTACGCGATCAGCGGTGCAACAGGGGTTTTGTGCATCGGCCTGTTGTGGCTGACCTGGCTACTCTGCCGCGAGCTGCGACGGCGCCAAAATGCCGAGCAGGAATTGGCGCAACTGGCGGCCACCGATGCCTTGACGGGCGTGGCCAACCGTCGATCCCTTGACCAGACCCTGCGCCATGAATGGTTTCGCGCGCAGCGCAGCGGCAAGCCGTTGTCGTTGCTGATGATCGATGCCGATCACTTCAAGGCCTTCAATGACCGGCACGGGCATCAGGCCGGCGACGAAGCCTTGCGGGCGTTGGCCGAGGTCATCCGCGCCAATGTCCATCGCCCGGCGGATCTGGTGGCTCGTTATGGTGGCGAGGAGTTTTCAGTAGTCCTGGCTGAAACTGGCAGTGAAGGCGCGAAGCAAATCGCCGAACACATCCGCGAAGCGGTGCAGAAACTGCCACTAGTAGACCCTGGTGAGCCGCCGATGAGCGTGAGTATCGGTATTGCCACCTGGACGGTGGCCAGTGATATCAACCTGGAGCAATTGCTGTTCAGCGCCGACAAGGCGTTGTATCAGGCCAAGGAAGGGGGGCGTAACCGGGTGGTGTGCGCCGGCTGAATTCTATGCTGAATCGACTGGCCTCTTCGCGGGTAAGCCCGCACAGAGAAACGCGGTCAACTGTGGGAGCGGGCTTGCTCGCGAAGAGGCCTTCACTGCCACCATGGAAATCAGGGCATAAAAAAAGGCCACCCGAAGGCAGCCTTTAAAAAACTAGAGAGGTTTTTTGCTTACACCGCCGCAACCGGGCGCATGTAAGAGATTGGTGCGGTGCTGGCGTCTTCGAACGTCACGACTTCCCAGGCATCTGTCTGCTCAATCAACTTGCGCAGCAGCTGGTTGTTCAGTGCGTGGCCGGACTTGAAGCCCTTGAACTCACCAATCAGGCTATTGCCCAGCAGGTACAGGTCGCCAATTGCATCGAGGATCTTGTGCTTCACGAATTCGTCTTCATAGCGAAGGCCGTCTTCGTTCAGTACGCCATCGGCGTCGACCACGATTGCGTTTTCAACGCTGCCGCCGAGTGCGAGGTTGTGCTTGCGCAGGTACTCGATGTCACTCATGAAACCGAAAGTACGGGCGCGGCTGACTTCTTTTACGAACGAAGTGCTGGAAAAATCCACGCTTGCACTTTGGGTGCGGTCCCGGAAAACCGGGTGATCGAAATCGATCTCGAAGCTCACCTTGAACCCTTCGAAAGGGACGAAAGTGGCGCGCTTGTCGCCGTCTTCCACTGTCACTTCACGCAGGATGCGGATGAATTTCTTGGCGGCGTCCTGTTCTTCCAGGCCTGCCGATTGAATCAGGAATACGAAAGGTCCAGCGCTGCCATCCATGATCGGGACTTCGGACGCGGAGAGCTCGACGTAGGCGTTATCGATGCCCAGGCCAGCCATGGCCGAGAGCAAGTGCTCTACCGTGTCCACTTTGACGTCGCCATTGATCAGCGTGGTCGACATAGTGGTTTCACCGACGTTTTCCGCGCGGGCAGGAATCTGCACCACAGGGTCGAGGTCAGCGCGACAAAACACAATGCCAGTGTCGACAGGCGCAGGCTTGAGGGTCAGGTAGACCTTCTCCCCGGAGTGCAGGCCTACACCTGTGGCACGGATAATATTTTTCAGTGTGCGTTGTTTAATCATGGCTTGGGCCGCTTCAGCGCAAATTGCGAACTGGTATCAACAAAGGCTGGCGATGATAGCAGACCGAGCCTTTGCTGAACACCAATCACCTTCATAGCCCTGATACATTCCATCAATCGGCCTGACGACGCAGGAAAGCCGGGATGTCCAGGTAGTCCAGGTCATCTTGCGGATTCATCTTCGCGGCAGTCGCAGCACCGGCCTGGGCCTGGTTGCGCATGACGGTCGGACGGTCCAGGTCACGGTAGTTCACCGCTGGAGCTTCCTGACGAACAGGGGCCTGTTGTTGTGGCTGTGCAGCCATCGAAGTGTGAACGGTGTTGTCGATGACCTTCACAGGCTTCTCGATTTTAGCGCCCAGACCTGTGGCAACGACAGTCACGTGCAACTCGTCACGCATGTCCGGATCGATAACGGTACCGACCTTGACCATCGCGTGCTCGGAAGCGAAGGCTTCGATGATGCTACCCACGTCGGAGTACTCGCCCAGGGACAGATCCGGACCGGCGGTAATGTTTACCAGGATGCCGCGAGCGCCTTGCAGGTTCACGTCTTCCAGCAGCGGGTTGCGAATGGCCGCTTCGGTGGCCTCGCGTGCACGGTTCGGACCGCTGGCGCAGCCAGTGCCCATCATTGCCATGCCCATTTCGCTCATCACGGTACGCACGTCGGCGAAGTCGACGTTGATCATGCCCGGACGCTTGATGATGTCGGAGATACCGCGAACGGCACCGGCCAGCACATCGTCGGCCTTGGCGAAAGCCGACAGCAGGCTTGCGTCTTTACCGAGGATGGTCAGCAGCTTCTCGTTGGGAATGGTGATCAACGAGTCGACGCTTTCAGACAGCAGACGGATGCCTTCGTCGGCGATCTGCATGCGCTTGCGGCCTTCGAACGGGAACGGACGGGTCACCACCGCAACGGTGAGGATCCCCATTTCCTTGGCCACTTCGGCGATGATCGGCGCAGCACCGGTACCGGTACCACCGCCCATGCCGGTTGTGATGAACACCATGTTGGTGCCCTGCAGGACTTCGGCGATGCGCTCACGATCTTCGAGAGCGGCCTGACGACCTACTTCAGGGTTGGCGCCAGCGCCCAGCCCCTTGGTCACGCCGGTACCCAGTTGCAGGATGGTGCGCGCGCCAATGGATTTCAGCGCCTGGGCATCAGTGTTGGCGCAGATGAACTCGACGCCTTCAATGTTGCTCTTGACCATGTGGTTGACAGCGTTGCCGCCGCCACCGCCGACACCGATAACTTTGATTACCGGGCTTGCGGGGATGTTGTCTACGAGTTCGAACATTTTCCCTCTCCTTTACATTCTCTAGTTTTTTCGCCTACTGCGTGCTTCGGTGTAACGGTGTTGCGGTAAATCTTCAGAAATTGCCCTGGACCCACTTCTTCAGGCGGTCCAGCAGCGGAGCCTGTGGCTCTTCATTGCTGTAGCTGTCGCGGCTGCCGATGCCCGAGAACGAGATGCCGTCGGACTGCTTCTGCAGGCCGTACATCAACAGGCCGACGCCCGTGGAATAGATCGGGTTGCGCACTACGTCATCCAGACCTTTCACGCCATGCGGCACGCCCAGGCGCACCGGCATGTGGAAGATTTCCTCGGCCAGTTCGGTAGCGCCTTCCATCTTCGCCGTACCGCCGGTCAGCACGATGCCGGCCGGGATCAGGTCTTCGTAGCCGCTGCGGCGCAGTTCGGCCTGGATCAGCGTGAACAGTTCGTCGTAGCGCGGCTCGACCACTTCGGCCAGGGCCTGGCGGGACAGTTCGCGCGGTGGACGGTCGCCAACGCTTGGCACCTTGATGGTTTCACCGGCACCGGCCAGCTTGGCCAGGGCGCAGGCGTAGCGGATCTTGATTTCTTCGGCGTACTGGGTCGGAGTGCGCAACGCCATGGCGATGTCGTTGGTCACCTGGTCGCCGGCAATAGGGATCACTGCGGTGTGACGGATCGCGCCTTCGGTGAAGATCGCGATGTCGGTGGTGCCGCCACCGATGTCCACCAGGCACACGCCCAGCTCTTTCTCGTCATCGGTCAGTACCGAATAGGCCGAAGCCAGCTGTTCGAGAATGATGTCGTCGATTTCCAGACCGCAGCGACGCACGCATTTTTCAATGTTCTGTGCGGCGTTGACGGCGCAGGTGACCACGTGGACCTTGGCTTCCAGACGTACGCCGGACATGCCCAGAGGCTCGCGAACGCCTTCCTGGTTATCGATCACGTAATCCTGCGGCAGGGTGTGCAGCACGCGCTGGTCAGCCGGGATCGCCACGGCCTGGGCAGCGTCGAGCACACGCTCGAGGTCCGCCGAGCTGACTTCGCGATCACGAATCGCCACGATGCCGTGGGAGTTCAGGCTGCGGATGTGATTGCCGGCCACGCCGACGAACGCCGAGTGGATGCGGCAACCAGCCATCAGCTGCGCTTCTTCGATGGCGCGCTGGATCGATTGCACGGTGGACTCGATGTTCACCACCACGCCTTTTTTCAGGCCACGGGACGGATGAGTACCGATCCCGACGATTTCCAGCGTGCCGTCGTCCGCGACCTCGCCCACCAGCGCCACCACCTTGGAGGTGCCGATATCGAGACCGACGATCATTTTGCCGCTTTGCACGTTTGCCATGGGTCCTGCCTCTTCTTAATTCTTCGCGACAGCGGGTTGGGCTGCCGTGGGCGCTACAGGTTCCCGCCAGCCAACAGCGAGGCCGTTGGCGTAGCGCAGATCGATGCGCGCAATGTTCGTAATCTGTTCTTTAAGCGTCTTGTCATAGATGGCGATGAAACGGCGCATCTTTTCCACCTGGTTGCCACGTCCCAGCAGCAGTTCGATCCCGGGACCCGCGCTGCCGGGGCCGGTGGTCAGGAACCAGCTGCCGCGATCACGCAGTTCCAGGCGTGCAATCGAGAAGCCCAGCGGCCTGAGCATCTGGCTCAGCACCTGGTATTGCTGCATGACCTGCTGCTGGGCCCGCAGTGGGCCGAACAGCTGTGGCAGGTGTTCATAGTTCGCCAACTCGCGCGGCGTGAAGGCCTGGCCCTGGTTGTTCAACAGCGACTCGTCGCCCCAACGGGCCACCGGCAGTTGTTCTTCCAGGCGGATCACCACTTGATCCGGCCATACCCTGCGCACTTCGGCGTGGGCAATCCATGGCATCGTTTCCAGCTCGGTGCGCATGCTCGCCAGGTCGATGGTGAAGAAGCTCGACGCCACGTAAGGGGCGATCCGTTGCTGCACCGCTTGCTGGCTGATGTAACTCAAGTCGCCCTGCACGTTGACCTTGGTGATCGGTCGGTCGGCATACGGCAACAGCCGTGTCGCGCCTTCGTAAGTACCGAACCCCAGGGCCACCAGCAGTACCGGCCAGAACAACGCTTTGAGAAAACCGAAGTTGGCTTTCGGCAGGCGCGCGGACATCGGCTCTTTGGCCACCATTCGGCTGGCACCCCGCGGTACCGGCTTGCGGCCGGTCGGTACGGTGGGCTGATGTCTGAGCTGAGCGCCTTGCATGGCCTTAACCTCTCATTGACTCTTGGTTACCGGCAGTCTTGCCGACAACGCTCTCGGCCAGAATGGCCAGGACCAGTTGCTGGAAATCCAGACCGGCGGCACGGGCCGCCATCGGCACCAGGCTGTGATCGGTCATGCCCGGTGCGGTGTTGACTTCCAGGAACCAGAACTGCCCGTCGGCGTCCTGCATCACGTCTGCCCTGCCCCAACCGGCGATACCCAGCGCTTCACAGGCTTTCGCCGTGAGGTCCATGAGTTCCTTTTCCTTGGCACTGTCCAGACCGCACGGAATGCGGTACTGGGTATCGTTGGCGATGTATTTGGCGTCGTAGTCGTAGAAGCTGTGCGTCGTGCCCAGGGCAATCGGTGGCAACACCTGGTCACGCAGGGTGGCGATGGTGAACTCCGGACCGTGAATCCATTGCTCGACCAACACTTGCGAATCGTAGGTACTGGCCGCTTTCCATGCGTCGATCAATTCGGACGCGGAACTCACTTTGGCCATCCCGATACTTGAACCTTCATGGGCCGGTTTGACGATCAAAGGGAAGCCCAGTTCCGTCGCCGCCGAAATACAATCGGCCTCGCTGCAAAGGACTGCGTGACGAGGGGTCGGAATGCCCAGGCTGTGCCAAACCTGCTTGGTGCGCAGCTTGTCCATGGCCAGGGCCGACGCCAGGATGCCGCTACCGGTGTACGGAATGCCCAGGCATTCGAGCAGGCCCTGCATGCTGCCGTCTTCACCGCCACGACCGTGGAGGATGATGAAGGCGCGGTCGATCTTTTCGCTCTGCAGACGCTGCAGCAGGTCATCGCCCACGTCGAGGCCGAACGCGTCCACACCGGCGGTTTGCAGTGCGTCCAGAACAGCGTTGCCGGATTTCAGGGACACTTCGCGCTCGGCGCTCTTGCCGCCGAACAGCACAGCGACGCGGCCGAAGTCTTTCGGCGCGATCGTGGAGACCAGGTTGGCGTAGGCAGCACTCATTTCAACTTCCCCTTCTCCGGCGCGGCAACGGCACCGGCGAACAACTCACTTTTCAACAGTTTTGGTGCGAGACCGCCGATATCGCCGGCGCCCTGGCACAGCAGGATGTCGCCGGCACGCAACAGTGGCTTGACCACTGGCGCGAGGTCGACACCACGCTCGATGTAGATCGGGTCAAGCTGGCCACGCTGACGGATGCTGTTGCACAGCTTGCGGCTGTCGGCCCCCGGAATCGGCTCTTCGCCGGCCGGATAGACTTCCATCAACAGCAGGACGTTGGCGTCGGCCAGTACATTGACGAAATCGTCGTACAAGTCACGGGTGCGGCTATAACGGTGCGGCTGGTAGACCATCACCAGGCGGCGCTCCGGCCAGCCACCGCGTACGGCCTTGATCACGGCCGCGACTTCCGTCGGGTGGTGACCGTAGTCATCGACCAGCATCACATTGCCGCCCTCCACCGGCAGTTCGCCGTAGACCTGGAAGCGGCGGCCGACACCCTGGAACCCGGACAGGCCCTGGACGATGGCTTCATCGCTGACGCCTTCGTCGGTGGCGATGCAGATGGTCGCCAGTGCGTTCAATACGTTGTGGTTGCCCGGCATGTTGACCGAAACATCCAGCGGCTCGCGGTCAGGGCGCAGCACGGTGAAGAAGGTCTGCATGCCTTGCTGGCGCACGTTGATGGCGCGCACGTCACAGTCTTCGCCGAAACCATAGGTGACCGTCGGGCGTTTGACCTGCGGGAGGATTTCACGCACCACCGGATCGTCCAGGCACACCACCGCCAGACCATAGAACGGCAGGTTGTGGAGGAATTCGACGAAGGTTTTCTTCAGTTTGTTGAAGTCACCGTCGTAGGTCGCCATGTGGTCGGCGTCGATGTTGGTGACCACGGCCACCAGCGGCTGCAGGTGCAGGAAGCTGGCGTCGCTTTCGTCGGCTTCGGCAATCAGGTAGCGGCTGGTGCCGAGCTGGGCATTGGTGCCCGCGGCGTTCAGGCGTCCACCGATCACGAATGTCGGGTCCAGGCCACCGGCGGCGAACACCGAAGCGATCAGGCTGGTGGTGGTGGTTTTACCGTGGGTACCGGCCACGGCGATGCCGTGGCGATAACGCATCAGCTCAGCCAGCATCTCTGCGCGCGGCACCACCGGGATACGGCGTTCCAGCGCGGTAGCGACTTCCGGGTTGGAGGTGTTCACGGCGCTCGACACCACCAGCACGTCAGCGGCCGCGGCGTTCTCGGCGCGATGGCCGATGAAGATCTGCGCCCCGAAGGACTCCAGACGCTCGGTCACCGGCGAAGCCTTCAGGTCAGAGCCGGACACGGCATAACCCAGGTTCAGCAGCACCTCGGCAATCCCGCACATGCCCACACCGCCGATACCGACGAAGTGGATGCGGCGGATGCGGCGCATTTCCGGTTGCGGCATGGCTTTCTGACTCTCAACCATGGGCCACCTCCAGGCAGCTATCGACCACGTTACGGGTGGCATCAGGTTTGGCCAGGCGGCGTGCCGCGGCGGCCATTTCGTTGAGTCGTTGTGGTTGCATCAGGACCTCTGTCAGGCGAGCGGCAAGATCCGCTGCGCCGGTCGTTCTTTGTGGCATCAGGAAGGCTGCGCCTTCACGGGCCAAATATTCGGCGTTGCGGGTCTGGTGATCGTCGATGGCGTGAGGCAAAGGCACCAGCATCGAGGGCAGACCGGCGGCGGCCAGTTCACTGATGGTCAGCGCGCCTGCGCGACATACCACCAGGTCGGCCCAGCTGTAGGCTTGGGCCATGTCTTTGATGAAGGGCTGCACCTGCGCCTCGACGCCAGCCGCGCGATAGCGCTCTGCAGTCACTTCATCGTGGTTTTTGCCGGCCTGATGGAACACTTCCGGACGCAAGTCGGCAGCGACTTGCGACAGGGCTTCGGGCAGCAACTTGTTCAACGGTTCTGCGCCCAGGCTTCCGCCCAGGATCAGCAAACGCGCCTTGCGACCGGCCAGGGCAGGTCGCGATGTTTCGAGGAACAGCTCGGTGCGCACCGGATTACCGGTGGTCCGGCGGCTGTCCGACAGGGTAAAGGTGTCGGGGAACGCTTCACAGACTCGGGCGGCCAACGGCACCAGCAACCGATTGGCGGTACCGGCCACGGCGTTCTGTTCGTGAACGATCACCGGCACACCGGCCAGTTTTGCCGCGACGCCGCCAGGACCGGTCACAAAGCCACCAAAACCCACGACACAGACCGGTTGCAGACGGCGAATGATCGCCCGCGCCTGCCAGACTGATTTGAGCAACATGAACGGTGCCTTGAGCAGGGACAATTTGCCCTTGCCCCGCAGACCGCTGGCATTGATCCGATGCAGTTCGATACCGGCCGCCGGCACCAGATCGTTCTCGATCCCACGCGGGGTGCCGAGCCAGTGCACGGTATAGCCGCGCGCCTGGAATTCGCGGGCACAGGCCAGCGCCGGGAACACGTGGCCACCGGTGCCGCCAGCCATGATCATGACGTTAGCGCCCATGGTTCGGCTCCTCGGCGAAGTCGCTCTCATGGAACTCCATCTCTTCACTGCCCAAGTGAGTTCGACTTTCCCACTCGATGCGCAGCAACAAGCCGAGACAGGCACAGCAGATCACCAACGAACTACCGCCGTAACTGAGGAACGGCAGGGTCAAACCTTTGGTCGGCAGCAGACCGACATTCACGCCGATGTTGATCAGGAACTGGCCGATCCACAGGAACGACAGGCCGTATGCCACATAAGCTGCAAAAAACTGCTTGGCCTTTTCAGCCCACAAACCGATGTACATGCCACGAATACACACGAAGACGAACAGTGCCACGGTGCACAACGACCCCACTGCACCCAGCTCTTCGGCCAGGACCGAGAACACGAAGTCAGTGTGGGCTTCGGGCAGGTAGAACTGCTTCTGCACGCTGTTGCCCAGGCCGACGCCCAGCCATTCGCCGCGACCGAAAGCGATCAAGGCCTGGGACAGCTGATAGCCGGCGCCGAACTGGTCGGCCCACGGGTCGGCAAAGTTGGTCAGGCGCGCCATTCGATAGGGCTGCATTTGAATCAACAGCACCACCGCGCCGACGGCCAGGACCACCATCAGGGAAAAACGGAACAGCCCGACCCCGCCGAGGAACAGCATCGCCGCCGCAGCACCCATCATCACGACGGTGGCACCGAAGTCCGGTTCCATCAGCAGCAGGCCCGCCATCGGCAGCAGCACGATGAACGGCTTGAAGAAGCCCATCCAGCTTTCGCGCACTTCTTTCTGGCGACGCACCAGATAACCGGCGAGGTAGATCACCACGAACACCTTGGCGATCTCGGAAGGCTGGACGTTGAAGAAACTGAAGCCGATCCAGCGCATCGAGCCGTTAACCTCACGGCCGATCCCCGGAATGATCACCATCACCAGCAAGCCGAACGCCCCCAGCAGCATCAGCCAGCCCAGGCGTTGCCAGGTGGCAATCGGGATCATCATGGTGACGATGCAGGCACCCAGGCCCAACACCACGTAAATAAGGTGGCGGATCATGTAGTACAGGGCGCTGCCCGACTGTACGGCCGCCACTTCGGTCGATGCCGAGGCGATCATGATCAGCCCCAGGCCGAGCAGCGTCAGGCAACCGGCGAGCATCGGGAAGTCGAGGTCGATACCGCGCCCGGTGATGAGCGGCGATGGATACGGCTTGATGATGCCTTTGAGGCTCATGCCAGATCCTCCACGGCTTGGACGAACTGGTGGCCACGGTCTTCGTAGTTCTTGAACATGTCGAAACTGGCGCAGGCTGGCGACAGCAACACCACATCGCCCGGCTGGGCTGCGGCGCGGCATTGCTCGATAGCTTCGATCAGGGTGCCGGCGCGGATCAGCGGTACGGCATCGCCGATGGCTTCGCCGATCTTGTCGGAGTCACGGCCCATCAGGACCACGGCACGGCAGTTGGCCGCCACCGGATCGCGCAGATCCTTGAACTCGGCACCCTTGCCGTCGCCACCGGCGATCAGCACGACCTTGCCGTCAATGTCCGCGCCCAGGCCTTCGATGGCCGCCAGCGCGGCACCGACGTTGGTGGCCTTGGAATCGTTGTAGTAGCCCACGCCGTCGAGGTCACGGACCCACTGGCAGCGGTGCTCGAGACCGGCGAAGGTGCGCAGGGCCGAGAGCATGGCGTCGAACGGCAGGCCGACCGCATGACCCAGGGCCAGGGCGGCAAGGGCGTTGGACTGGTTGTGGGCGCCGCGAATCTTCAATTCGCGCACCGGCATCAGGTTCTGGAATTCGAAGGCCAGGTATTTCTCGCCCTCTTCTTCACGGATGCCGAAGGCTTTGAAATCGGGTTTGCTCAGGCCGAAGGTCCAGCACGGCTGGCCCTCGCCCATCAACGGACGACTCAAAGCGTCCTGGCGATTGACCACGAACTGCCTGGCACCCCGGAAGATCCGGTGCTTGGCCAGGTGGTAGGCCGGCAGACCGCTGTAACGGTCCATGTGGTCTTCGCTGACGTTGAGCACGGTCGCCACTTCGGCGTTGAGCTGATCGGTGGTTTCCAGCTGGAAACTCGACAGCTCCATCACGTACAACTCGATGTCGTCGCTAAGCAAATCCAACGCCGGGATACCGAGATTGCCACCGACGGCAACACGTTTGCCGGCCGCAGCCGCCATCTCGCCGACCAGCGTGGTGACGGTGCTTTTCGCGTTGGAACCGCTGATGGCCACGATCGGCGCCTTCGCGTTACGCGCGAACAGCTCGATGTCGCCGGACAACTTCACGCCACGGGCGGCGGCAGCCTGCAGGGCCGGGGTCGCCAGCGCCAGGCCGGGGCTCACGTAGAGCTCGTCGGCACGGCACAGGAATTCGACGTCCAGCTCGCCACAACGCACTTCCACGTGGGGATAGTCACGCTTGAGCGTGGCCAGTTCCGGTGGATTTTCCCGCGTATCGGCCACGGCAAACGCCACGCCCTGGTTCGCCAGGAAGCGAACCAGGGACATGCCGCTCTTGCCGAGGCCGACAACGATGCGGAAGTGGTCAGAAGCGATCAGAGACACGTGTTTCTACCTCAGCTTCAGGGTGGCAAGGCCGACCAGCACGAGAATCACGGTGATGATCCAGAAACGGACGATCACGCGCGGCTCGGGCCAACCCTTGAGTTCAAAGTGGTGGTGAATGGGCGCCATGCGGAATACGCGGCGACCGGTCAGTTTAAAAGAGGCGACCTGAATGACGACTGACAGCGTTTCCATCACGAACACACCGCCCATGATGAAGAGGACGATTTCCTGACGGACGATCACCGCGATGGTGCCCAGGGCCGCGCCCAGCGCCAGTGCGCCGACGTCACCCATGAAGACTTGTGCCGGATAGGTGTTGAACCAGAGGAAGCCCAGGCCCGCTCCGATCAGTGCGCCACAGAACACGATCAACTCACCGGCGCCCGGTACGTAAGGAATCAGCAGGTATTCGGCGAATTTCACGTTACCCGACAGGTAGCAGAAAATGCCCAGGCCACCACCGACCATCACGGTCGGCATGATCGCCAGGCCGTCGAGGCCGTCGGTCAGGTTGACCGCGTTGCTCGAACCGACGATCACAAAGTAGGTCAGCACGATGAAACCGGCGCCCAGCGGAATGCTGTAGTCCTTGAGCATCGGCAGGATCAGGGTGGTTTCCACTGGCGTGGCGGCAGTCATATAAAGGAAGACCGCTGCCCCCAGACCGAACACCGATTGCCAGAAATATTTCCAGCGGCTCGGCAAGCCACGGGAGTTCTTCTCGATGACCTTGCGGTAGTCGTCGACCCAGCCGATGGCGCCGAACAGCAGGGTCACCAGCAACACGACCCAGACATAGCGGTTGCTCAGGTCAGCCCACAGCAGGGTGCTGACACCGATGGACGACAGAATCAGCGCACCGCCCATGGTCGGTGTACCCGACTTGGACAGGTGCGACTGCGGGCCGTCGTTGCGAACGGATTGACCGATCTGACGGTTCTGCAACGTGCGGATCATCCATGGGCCATAGCACAGCGACAAGACCAGCGCGGTCAGTACACCGAGAATCCCGCGCAGGGTCAGGTACTGGAAGACCGCGAAGCCTTTGTAGAACTGTTGCAGATACTCCGCTAGCAGCAGCAGCATTAATGTTTCTCCAGACTGGACCCGCACAAGGCGGCAACGACGTTTTCCATCGCAGCGCTGCGCGACCCCTTGATCAAAATGGTGGTGTTTGTATCTTGCTCGGCGCCCAGGGCCTTGATCAGTTCAGCCTGCGTGCTGAAGTGAAAAGCCTGTGGACCGAATGCGTTCACGGCGTGAGCCATCATTGGCCCAACGGCGTACAGCGCAGAAACCTTGCCACGGGCGTACTCGCCCACGTCGCGGTGCCCCTGCTCCGCCCATTCGCCCAACTCGCCGATATCCCCGAGCACCAGGACGGTGCGACCGGAAAAGCCGGCCAGTATATCAACGGCAGCGCACATGGAGGTGGGGTTGGCGTTATAAGTGTCATCGATCACGCGCATGCCATTGCTGGCCAGTTGCGCGACGGTGCGGCCCTTGACCGGTTGCACCGCACCAAGGCCGGTGGCGATACCGAACAGCGACACGCCCAAGGCATGAGCAGCAGCGGCGGCAGCCATGGCATTGGCGACGTTATGGGTGCCAAGCAGGTTCAGTTGCACGCGCTCCACACCTTCAGGGCTGTGCAGGTTGAATGCCGGGCAGCCACGAGCATCGGTGGCCAGGTCACTGGCATGGAAATCGGCGCTGGAGTTGCTCAACGCAAACGTCAGCACTTTGCGGTCGCCGGCGCGGGCCTTCCAGATCCCGAATGCCTTGTCGTCGAGATTGAGAACGGCGACGCCATCGGCATCCAGCCCTTCGATAATCTCGCCCTTGGCTTCGACGATTTTTTCCGGCCCGCCGAACTCGCCGACGTGGGCGGTCCCGGCATTGTTGAGAATGGCCACGTGCGGCCTGGTCAGGCCGACGGTGTAGGCAATTTCGCCCAGGCGCGAAGCACCCAACTCGATCACGGCAGCGGTGTGCTCCGGCGCCAGTTCGAGCAAGGTAAGCGGTACGCCGAGGTCGTTGTTCAGGTTGCCACGCGTGGCCAGCACCGCGCCGCGCGTGCGCAGGATGCTCGCAAGCATCTCCTTGACCGTGGTCTTGCCGCTGGAACCGGTGACGGCCGCGACCGGATGGGTGTAGGCGGCGCGATTCAGCGCACCCAATTGACCCAACGCCTGGCGGGTGTCGCTGACCAGCAACTGCGGCAGCGTGCTGTCGGCCACTTCACGTTCGACCAGCGCAGCCACGGCGCCCTTGGCGGCGACATCATTGAGATAGTCATGACCGTCAAAACGCGGACCGGTCAGGGCAATAAACAGTTGGCCCGGCTTGATCGCGCGGCTGTCGATGCTGACGCCGTCGAAGCTGGCATCGGCGGACACCAGGCGAGCATTCAGCGCAGCGGTCAGTTCACTCAGCTTCAAGGCCTTAAGCATGGGCCACCTCCCACGCGGTCAAGGCGTGATCGGCCTCGACCAGATCGGAAAAGGCATGACGCTCGCCGTTGATTTCCTGATAGTCCTCGTGACCTTTACCGGCCAGGACAATCACGTCATCCGCCGAGGCACTGGCGATCAGCCGGGCAATCGCCTGACCACGACCGGCAACGAACTCCACTTTATCCGCAGCCGTGAAACCGGCGCGGATGTCATCGAAAATCACCGATGGATCTTCAGTGCGCGGATTGTCATCGGTCACCAGCACGCCATCGGCCAGGCGCTCAACCACTTCGGCCATCAACGGACGCTTGCCGCGATCGCGGTCGCCGCCACAGCCGAACAGGCACAGCAACCGGCCCTTGGCGTGTGGACGCAGGGCCAGCAATACTTTTTCCAGGGCATCCGGAGTGTGGGCGTAATCGACCACCACCAGCGGCTGCGAGCCACCGCCCAGACGCTGCATGCGACCGGCAGGGCCTTCAAGCTTCGGCAGGACCGTGAGGATTTCGTCCAGGGCGTAATCCAGACCGAGCAACGCGCCGACCGCGGCCAGGACATTGCTCAGGTTGAAGCGACCGAGCAAGGTGCTGCGCAAGTGGTGCTCGCCCTGTGGCGTGACCAGCGTGGCGCGCACGCCTTCGTCGTCGAATTGCGCCTGACGGCAATACAGGTAGGCACTGGAATCTTCCAGGCTGTAGGTGATCACCCGCGACTCGCGCTTGTCGGCGGCCAGTTGCCGGCCGAACTCGTCGTCGAGGTTGACCACGCGGCATTTCAAGTCATTCCAGTCAAATAGCCGGGCCTTGGCTTCGCCATAAGCCTGCATGGTGCCGTGATAATCCAGGTGATCGCGAGACAAGTTGGTCATCACAGCCACATCGAACGCCAGTGCAGTCACACGGCCCTGGTCCAGGCCATGGGAAGAAACCTCCATCGCCACGGCTTTGGCGCCGGCCTTTTTCAGGTCCGCCAGGGTCGCTTGCACAGCAATCGGGTTTGGCGTGGTGTGCAGGCCGCTTTCCAGCGCGCCGTAGAAACCCGAACCGAGCGTGCCGACCAGGCCGCAGTGCTGACCGAGCAGATCCAGCGCCTGGGCAACCAATTGCGTTACGCTGGTCTTGCCGTTGGTGCCGGTCACGCCCACCAGGTTCAGGTGATGGCTCGGCTCGCCATAAAAGCGCCCGGCGATGTCCGACAGCTGAGCCGCCAGACCTTTGACCGGAATCAGTGGCACTTCAGTGATCGGCAGGACCGTGGCGCCTTCTACTTCATAGGCCACCGCGGCTGCACCGCGCTGCAAGGCGTCGGCAATATGCGCGCGCCCATCGAACTTCCCGCCTGGCACGGCGAGGAACAGATCGCCCGCGCGCACATTGCGGCTGTCCAGGGCGAGTTCGCGAATCAGCAAATCGTGGCCGGCATGAGGGAAAATCTTGTTCAGGCTCAGAGACATCAGCCGCGCCCTCCATTGGCTTTCAGCGGAACGACCGGTGTTGCGTTCGCTTGTTGAGTTGGTGGCAGGTTGTCCGGCGTGATGTTCATCAGGCGCAGGGTGCCCGACATCACGCGACTGAACACCGGCGCGGAAACCAGGCCACCGAAGTAACCGGCCTTGGTCGGCTCGTCGATTACGACCACTATGGCGTAACGCGGATCGCTCATCGGGCCGAAGCCGGCGAACAGCGAACGGTAGGAGTTCTCGGCGTAACCCTTGGTGCCGACCGAGGTTTTGCGCGCAGTACCCGACTTGCCGCCCACGTGATACGCCGGTACCTGCGCACGGAACACACCGCGCGGGGCTTCGATCACTTGTTGCAGCATGCCTTGCATGGTTTTCGCGACCGCCTCCGGCAACACCTGGGTGGTTTGCGGCGCCTTGTCGGTCTTGATCAGGGTCAGCGGTGCGAGGCGACCATTGTTGGCCAGGGCCGAGAAGGCATGGACCAGCTGGATCGCTGTCACGGAAACACCGTAGCCATAGGACAGCGTCGCGGTCTCGGCCTTACGCCACTCGCGGTAGTTCGGCAGGTTGCCGACACGCTCGCCCGGGAAGCCCAGGCCGGTGTCCTGGCCGAGCCCGACTTTCTGCGCCAGACGGAAAATGGTTTCGCCGCCGATATCGAACGCGACCTTGCTCATGCCGACGTTACTGGAATTGATCAGAATGCCGGTCAGGTCGAGCACCGGGCCTTCGGTCTTGGATACGTCCTTGATGGTGTACTTGCCAATCTGCAGGGAGCCCGGATACACCTCGACGGTGTCGCTCGGCTTCCAGCGGCCGGTTTCGATGGCAGCGCTCATCGAGATCGCTTTCATGGTCGAGCCTGGCTCGAACACGTCGATCATGGCGCGGTTACGCATCATCGCCGGCTGCAGGTTGCGGCGATTGTTCGGGTTGTAGGTCGGCTGGTTGACCATCGCGAGAATCTCGCCGGTCTTCACGTCCATGATCACCAGGCTGCCGGCCTTGGCGCCGTTCTCGATGATCGCGTTACGCAACTCGCGGTTGGCCAGGTATTGCAGGCGCAGGTCAATGGACAACGCCAAGGGCTTTCCGGCCTTGGCGTTTTTGGTGACCTGGACATCCTTGATCAACCGGCCGCGCCGGTCCTTGATGACTTGTCGTTTACCCGGCACCCCGGCCAGCCATTCGTCATAGGCCAGTTCGATACCTTCCTTTCCATGGTCATCGATGTCGGTAAAGCCGACCATATGCGCGGTCACTTCACCGGCCGGATAGAAACGGCGGAACTCTTCGATGCCATAGACGCCTGGCACTTTCAGATCGAGCACGGCCTGGCCCTGCTCAGGCGTCAGCCCGCGCACCAGGTAAATGAATTCTTTATTGGCTTGCGCTTCAAGGCGCTCGGCCAAGGCTTTAGGGTCTTGCCCCAGCGCAGCGGCCAATGCTGGCCACTTCTCTTTGGCCGTTTGCATCTCCTTGGCATTGGCCCAAAGGGTGGTGACAGGAGTACTCACGGCCAATGGCTCGCCGTTACGGTCGGTGATCAGACCACGGTGAGCCGGAATCGGAATATGACGAACACTGCGGGCATCGCCCTGACCTTTAAGGAAGGCGCGGTCGACCACTTGCAAATCGATGATGCGCCAGGCAATCGCGGCCACCATTATCCCTAGCAAACCCAGCACCACGCGGAACCGCCAAGGAAAGAGTGCACCTTCGAGTTTCATCATGGCGCCACCATCTTCACGTCAGCGGCACCGGGGATGTGCATTTTCAATTGTTCGGTGGCCAGCACTTCGATACGGCTGTGGGCGGTCCAGGTGCTCTGCTCCAGAATCAACCGGCCCCACTCCGCCTGCGCCTTGTCGCGCACGCTCAGTTCGTTGTACAGCGAATTCAATAGCTGACGGTTCCAGTGCGCGCTGTAGGACACGCCGATGGCCGACACGAGCACGCCGACAAACAGCAGCAGCATGAAGAAGCTTCCGCCGGGCAATGGCTTGGCGAAAAGCCTGCTCACCGCAGCTTCTCCGCCACACGCATGACAGCGCTACGGGAACGTGGGTTGGCTTTGAGTTCGGCGTCGGAGGCCGTCTGCGCTTTGCCATGGACTTTGATTTTCGGTTCGAAGGCGACATGCCGAACCGGCAGGTTGCGCGGCAGGTTGTCGGCTTCGCCTTTGACCAGCTTGCGCATGAACAGTTTGACGATACGGTCTTCAAGGGAGTGGAAGCTGATCACCACCAGGCGACCACCCACTTCCAGGCATTCCAGAGCGGCTTCGAGGCCGGTTTCCAGATCACCCAGTTCGTTGTTGACGTGAATACGCAATCCCTGGAACGCGCGGGTTGCAGGGTTCTTGCCCTTTTCCCACGCCGGGTTGGCGACCTTCAGGACTTCTGCCAGGTCACCGGTACGCTCGAATGGCCTGATGTCGCGGCGCTCGGCCACGGCACGGGCCATGCGACCGGAGAAACGCTCTTCGCCGTATTCCTTGAACACCCGGGCGATTTCCTCCACGGGCGCGGTGTTGACGAATTCGGCGGCGCTGATGCCACGGGACGGATCCATGCGCATGTCCAGCGGGCCGTCATTGAGGAAGCTGAAGCCGCGCTCAGGATCATCGAGCTGTGGCGAAGACACCCCCAGATCCAGCAGCACGCCGCTGACCTTGCCGGCCAGACCGCGTTCGGCGACTTCCGAACCGAGCTCGGCAAAGCTGCGCTGCACAACGACAAAGCGGCCGTCTTCGGCCGCTAGCGCTTGCCCGGTGGCAATCGCTTGTGGATCCTTATCGAATCCGAGCAACCGACCATCGGGTCCGAGCTGGCTGAGGATCAACCGGCTGTGTCCGCCGCGCCCGAACGTACCGTCCAGATAGCAGCCATCAGGACGTACGGCGAGAGCCTCGACGGCTTCGTCAAGCAGTACGGTGATGTGGTTAAAGCCGCTATCAATAGTCACAGGATCAAATCACGCAGTTCATCAGGCATCGCGCCCGGTTGTTGAATGGCAGCCAGGTCAGCGGCAGAAACCGCGTTCCAGGCATCCTCGTCCCACAATTGGAACTTGTTCAGTTGGCCTACCAACATCGCGCGCTTATCCAACTTGGCATATTCACGAAGACGCGGTGGAACCAGAAAACGACCACTGCCATCGAGCTCGAGGTCGACGGCATTACCAATCAGTAAACGTTGCAGGCGACGGTTCTCTTCGCGAAGCGAAGGCAATGCGCGCAGTTTGGTTTCAATAATTTCCCACTCATCGAGGGGGTAAACACACAAACAAGGATCAACGGCATCAATTGTCACGATCAATTGACCGGAGCTACGCGAATCGAGCTCGTCACGGTACCGGCTCGGCATAGCGAGACGGCCCTTTGCATCGAGACTGATAGCGTTGGCTCCGCGAAACACGTCAGCGTTTCTCCAAATTCTAGCGTTTTGAGTTCAAAAAACCCACTTCATGCCACTTTCCGCCACTTGCGCACACTATAGGAATGCGCCCACCACACCGTCAAGGCGCGGAGTAAAGGAAAACCCTTACAGAACTGAGATTTAGGAGCATTAACGGAGAGGTAACGAGAATCCGGCAGATGAAACTGACCAATAACTTGAATCAGCACAGAAGGCTGCGTTCGAAAGTTAAAGTAATTTATTAAGAGTAAGATTTTTTTGGTATTACAAAAGAGGTTCTGCGGATGATTGTGTAAGGAGGGAAATTGCTATCACTTGCCCCCCTGCCTGATGATTCAAGCAGAGGAAAGAAAAAGGTGGAGAGTCGATCTGTAAGCCGGGTTCTGTCTTGAACAGTCATTCGTCTACGATGGCCATCACTGGACATCTTTAGCAACCTACCCGGTCCCAGCGCGGGCCACGCCTTGGGACCCTATTTGGTCTTGCTCCAAGTGGGGTTTACCTAGCCACGAACTGTTGCCAGACGTGCGGTGCGCTCTTACCGCACCTTTTCACCCTTACCGGCGCCGAAGCGCTTAGGCGGTTATTTTCTGTGGCACTTTCCGTAGGCTCACGCCTCCCAGGCATTACCTGGCACTTCGCCCTATGGAGCCCGGACTTTCCTCCCCCCCCTAATTTTCATAGAGGGCAGCGACTGTCCGATCGACTCTCCGCCGCGAAGGTTACCGGCAGAGCGCCTGAAGAACAAGCACCAAGCGCCATAGAGCACGCCTGTGCGTCGGGTTTTACTCGCCCTTCTGCTGATCCAGCGCGATCTGGTACAGCACATTCTTTCGCTCGCCGGTGATTTGCGCCGCCAAAGCCGCCGCACGCTTGAGCGGCATTTCTTCGAGCAACAGGTTGAGGATGCGCATCGCCTCGCTGCTGACGGTGCCTTCCTCCTCGGGCGCGGACCAGCCCGCCACCAGCACCACGCACTCGCCACGCTGCTGATTGCTGTCCGACTCGACAAACTCGCGCAGCTCAGCCAACGGCAGCCCCTTGAGAGTCTCAAACGTCTTGGTCAGCTCACGGGCAAGCAGCGCCGGGCGCTCGGGACCGAACACCAACTCCATGTCCTGAAGGCATTCCAGGATGCGATGCGGGGCCTCATAGAAGATCAATGTACGAGGCTCTTCCTTTACCTGCTCGAGACGCGCACGCCGCCCCACCGCCTTGGCCGGCAGAAAACCTTCGAAAATGAATCGGTCGGAAGGCAGCCCGGCCGCCGACAACGCCGCAATCAATGCGCAAGCACCCGGAACCGGCACCACACTGATGCCCGCCGCCCTGGCCTGCCGCACCAGGTGATAACCCGGATCGGAAATCAGCGGCGTCCCGGCATCCGAGATCAACGCCACGCTGTCACCGGCAAGCAGGCGCGTGATAAAGCGGCTACCTTCATCACGCTCGTTGTGCTCATGGCAGGCCGCCAATGGCGTCGAGATGCCGAAATGTTGCATCAAGCGCTGGGAGTGACGAGTGTCTTCCGCGGCAATCAAGGCCACTTCGCGCAGAATCTTCAGCGCCCGCGCACTGATGTCATCCAGGTTGCCGATGGGCGTCGCCACCACATAAAGCGAGCCAGCAGCGGAATTCAAAGCACCTGGAGCAGTCAAAGCGCACACCTCATGATCGGTAAAAGTCGCCATTGTAGCGCGTAGCGAGACTCTCGAACCCGTAAGCAAACAAGGTATCGGTGACCGTTTGTGCGCTGGCGCAACATTTACACCAGCTAAATTGATCGATTCACGCCAGTAACATCGCGCCCCGGCCAGTGCTTGGGTACAATTCCACGCTAATTTGATCGAGTATCAGGAACGCTTACATGATCGCTTGCCTGCGGCTGTTATCTGCCCTCTGCCTCGCTGCCTTGCTGGCGGCTTGCGCCAGCTCGCCCTCGTCCAGCCTTGGCGAACTACCACGGACACCGGATGCCAGTATCGAGCAACTGCTTGAGAAGGCCTCCCAAAGCAAATCACCGGAAGATGCTGCCTTGCTGCGCTTGAGCGCTGCCGACCTGGCCTATCGCCAGGGCAATGCCGGCCAGTCCGCGCAAATCCTGCAACAGGTTCCTGTCGAACAGCTCAAGCCGGCCCCACAGGTTTTCGCCAACACCCTGGCGGCTGAACTGGCCATGACCCGCAATCAGCCCAAGGCCGCGCTGGCCGCCTTGAGCCATCCGAGCCTGCAGTACTTGAGCGAACTGCCCGACGAACAACAGGTCCGCACCGGCACCGTTCACGCCCGCGCCCTTGAAGCCGATGGCCAGACCCTCGCCGCCGCTCGCCAGCGCATTTTCATCGCCCCGATGCTCGAAGGTGAAGCCGCAAGCAAAAACCATGAAGCCATCTGGACCCTGATCGCTTCGCTACCGACCGATCAGTTGCAGCCAAACACCACCGACGATCTCGGCGGCTGGATGGCCTTGGCACTGGCCGTGAAATCCGCCGGCACCCTGGAGCAGCAACAGGCCGCCATCGACAACTGGCGCGCGCAGAATCCGAAGCACCCGGCAGCCAAACAATTGCCGCAGCCACTGACCCAACTCAAGGAGCTGGCCAGCCAGCCCCTGAACAAGATTGCCCTGCTGCTGCCTCAGGACGGCCAACTGGCCTCGGTTGGCAAAGCGCTGCGCGACGGTTTCATGGCCGCTCACTACCAGGCCCAGCAGGCCGGGCAGAAACCACCCGCCATCGAGTTCTATGACAGCTCGCGCCTGACGTCCATGGACGAGTTCTACCGCAAGGCCCAGGCCGATGGCGTGCAACTGGTCGTCGGCCCGCTGGAGAAGCCGCTGGTCAAACAGCTGAGCACTCGTCCGCAGTTACCGATCACCACCCTGGCGCTCAATTACAGCGAGGGCGATCAAGGCCCGGCGCAGTTGTTCCAGTTCGGTCTTGCCGCTGAAGACGAAGCCCGCGAAGTGTCGCGCCGCGCTCGCGCCGACGGCCTGCATCGCGCAGCCATCATGGTGCCAAAAGGTGAATGGGGCGACCGCGTGCTCAAGGCGTTCAGCCAGGATTGGCAAGCCAATGGCGGCACCATCGTCGCCACCGAACGCGTCGACCAGCCGGTCCAGTTGGCCCAGCAGATTGCCGACATGTTCCAGCTGCGTCAGAGCGAAGGTCGCGCCAAGAGCCTGCAAAGCACCGTTGGCTCGCAAGTGGCCGCCCAGCCATCGCGCCGCCAGGACATCGAGTTCATTTTCCTCGCCGCAACGCCGCAACAGGCCCAGCAGATCAAACCGACCCTGAACTTCCAGTACGCAGGTGATGTTCCGGTCTACGCCACCTCCCACGTGTTCAGCGCCAGCGGTGACGTCAACCAGTACAACGACATGAATGGCATTCGCTTCTGCGAGACGCCATGGTTGCTGGACGCCAACGATCCACTGCGCCGCCAGGTCACTGCCCAGTGGCCACAAGCCGCCGGCAGCCTGGGGCGCCTGTATGCCATGGGTGTGGACGCCTATCGCCTGGCACCACGCCTGGGCCAGCTCAAGTCACTGCCGGACAGCCGCATCGACGGTGAGTCGGGCAGCCTTGGCATGTCTCAGAGCCAGCGGGTCGTGCGCCAGTTGCCATGGGCCGAGTTCGTCAATGGCCAGGTTCAGCGCCTGCCGGACACCGCTCGCTGATGCCCGACAGGTCACGCCAGCAAAGCGGCAAGGATGCCGAGCGCCATGCGCTCGAGCATCTTCAACAACAGGGTCTGCGCCTGCTGGCGCAGAACTGGTTGTGTAAACGCGGCGAGCTTGATCTGGTCATGCTAGATGGCGATACAGTAGTATTCGTTGAAGTCCGCTACAGAAAAAACACTCAATGGGGTGGCGCGCTCGATAGCATCGATGAGCGCAAACGGCAAAAACTGATTTTCGCCGCGCAATATTTTCTTCAGCGCGAGCCGCGCTGGGCCAATTCCCCTTGCCGCTTCGACGTGATTGCCATCGACAGCAACCTCGATCAGTTGAATTGGCTACAGAATGCCTTCGACGGCTGATCGCCGGCATTGCGAACCGGACACTATCACCCAACATTTTTGCTCTTTGCTTTGCGGGCTGCACATTCACGTGCCGAACAGCCGCGCTACTTAAGGTCACACAGATGGACATGCAATCGCGAATTCGCCAGCTTTTTCAGGCCAGTATCGACACCAAGCAACAGGCGATGGAAGTACTTGCACCGCACATCGAGCAAGCCAGCCAGGTCATGGTCAACGCCCTGCTCAACGAAGGCAAAATGCTTTCCTGCGGCAACGGCGGCTCTGCCGGCGATGCCCAGCACTTCTCGTCCGAACTGCTCAATCGCTTTGAGCGCGAACGCCCGAGCCTGCCGGCCATCGCCCTGACGACCGACAGTTCGACGATCACCTCGATCGCCAACGACTACAGCTACAACGAAATCTTCTCCAAGCAGATCCGTGCACTCGGCCAACCGGGCGATGTGTTGCTGGCTATCTCCACCAGCGGCAACTCGGCCAACATAATTCAAGCGATCCAGGCCGCACATGATCGCGAAATGATTGTCGTAGCATTGACGGGGCGTGATGGCGGCGGCATGGCGTCGCTCCTGTTGCCCGAGGACGTCGAGATTCGCGTGCCGGCCAACGTCACCGCTCGTATTCAAGAAGTCCACCTGCTGGCGATCCACTGCCTTTGCGACTTGATCGACAGCCAATTGTTCGGGAGTGAAGAATGACCCCTAATCGCCTTGGCCTACTGGCCTTGACCCTGTGCCTCGGCATCAGCGGCTGCACCTCGGTGGTGACTGCCAGCCGCGAAGCACCGATTGAAGATGACCGTGGCACTCGCACATTGGGCAGCAAGATCGACGATTCCCTGATCGACACCAAGGTTGGTGTGAACGTCGCCAAGGCCGACCCGGCCCTGGATAAGGATTCGCACATCGTCGTCACCAGCTTCAACGGTGTCGTGCTGCTCGCCGGGCAAACGCCACGCGCGGACCTCAAGGCCAAGGCCGAACAGGCCGCCGCCGCCGTCCAGCGCGTGAAACAGGTACACAACGAACTGCAAGTCCTGCCACCGTCCTCGTTGCTGGCACGCCAGAACGACATCTGGCTGACCACCAAGATCAAGACCCAGATGCTCGCCGATGCGAACATCCCCGGCTCGCGCATCAAGGTTGTCACTGAAAACGGCATCGTCTACTTGCTGGGCCTGCTGACCAAGCAGGAAGCTGCGCAGGCGACCAACCTGGTACAAGGCGTATCCGGCGTGCAGAAGATTGTGAAGCTGTTCGAGTACATCGACTGACCTGCAATCCCACGCATAAAAAAGGCGATCCATCTGGATCGCCTTTTTTATTACTTCACCACTTTCAGACTGGGGCGACCGCTTGGACGCGGCGGCTCACTGTCGGGTGGCGGTAGATCGTCATCCGGTTCGATCTCGTCGTCCTCGCCCATGGGCGACTCCAGATCGAACACCATGCCCTGGCCATTCTCCCGGGCGTAGATGCCCAGGATCGAAGCAATCGGCACGTACAAGGTGTGCGGTACGCCACCAAAGCGCCCTTCGAAACTGACCGCTTCGTTATCCATGTGCAAATGACGCACGGCTTGTGGCGATACGTTCAGGACGATCTGTCCGTCACTGGCAAACCCCTGAGGCACCTGCACCGACGGGTACTCGGAATTGACCAGCATGTGCGGGGTGCAATCGTTGTCCACAATCCACTCATAGAGCGCACGGACCAGATAAGGTCGACTGGAGTTCATAACGGCTCCTTAAGCCTTAGCGCATGTCGCGTTCGACACCAGACAGACTCGCCTGGAAAGCCTCACGCGCAAACTGGCGCTCCATATAATCAAGCAGCGGCTTGGCCGGCCGCGGCAGTTCTATACCCAGAATCGGCAATCGCCAGAGTATTGGCAATAGGCAGCAATCCACCAGACTTTGTTCCTCACTGAGGAAAAACGGTTTGTCGGCAAACAGTGGCGACACACCCGTCAGGCTTTCGCGCAACTCTTTTCGAGCCACGGCACGGGCCGCTTCCTTGGTCCGCGAATCCAGAATCAGGTCCACCAGACCACACCAGTCGCGCTGAATGCGGTGTATCAGCAGGCGACTGTTGGCACGCGCCACGGGATAAACCGGCAGTAGCGGCGGATGCGGGTAACGCTCATCCAGGTATTCCATCACCACAGTCGACTCCCACAACGCCAGGTCACGATCGACCAGTGTGGGCAGACTGCCATAAGGGTTCACCTCAATCAGTTTAGGCGGCTGGCGACCAGCCTCCACGTAAATGATCTCGGCGCTGACACCCTTCTCTGCCAGTACGATGCGCACTCGGTGGGAATAGTGGTCGGCGGGGTCGGAGTAACAGGCCAACCGATTGGTCACGCCCATGGCGATCCTCCTCGCTTGTAGAAATTATCGAAAGCTCAAAAACGAGCGCGCCCAGAGGGCGCCTCCCGTAACGACTGGATCACCAGTTTCGCTACATCTTCAGAGGCGCCCTTGGGCGCGCGCGATTAACAGCAATAGCTTGAAGCTTTATCAGTGCACGTCTTTCCAGTATTCGCGCTTGAGCAGGTAAGCGAAGACGAAGAAGAACGCCAGGTACAACAATACGTATGTACCGATGCGCTGATGTTGCAGCTTAACCGGGTTAGCCGAGTAAGCCAGGAAGGTTACCAGATTCTTGACCTTCTCATCGAACTGCTCTGCAGTCAGGGCACCGCTTTTCGGCACGATGGTCAACTGATCGCATGCTTCATGAGTCAGCGCCGTACCGGTCAGAGGATCATATTGCTTCTTGCCGCCCTCGACGATCTGAACCTGTTTGCAGCCAACCACCTGGCGACCTTGCAGGCCGGCCAGGACGTTAGGCATGCCCACGTTCGGGAAGACCTTGTTGTTCACGCCCCATGGACGCGCAGGGTCTTCGTAGAACGACCTCAGGTAACCGTAGAGCCAGTCGGTGCCGCGAACACGGGCAACCAGGGTCAGGTCCGGCGGCGCTGCGCCAAACCAGGCCTTGGCGTCCGCCGGCTGCATGCCGATGCTCATGTGGTCGCCGATCTTGGCGCCAGTGAACACCAGCTTCTCGAGCATCAACTCGTGGGGAATGCCCAGGTCGTCGGCAACACGCTCATAGCGTTGGAACTTGGCACTGTGGCAACCCATGCAGTAGTTGGCGAACGTACGCGCGCCGTCCTGCATGGCCGCTTTATCGGAAACGTCGATATCGACCTTTTCCAGCTCGGGGCCACCGTGCTCAGCCGCGAAAGCAAACACTGGCAGCGCAGCAAGCATCAATACAGCAAATAGTTTTTTCATCAGCCAGTCACCCTTTCCGGAACCGGTTTGGTCTTCTCGAGCCTGGTGTAGAACGGCATCAGAATGAAGTAGGCGAAGTACAGGAAGGTACATACCTGCGACAACAGCGTACGCTCAGGGGTTGGGGCCAATACGCCCAGCACGCCCAGGATCACGAACGAGATGCAGAACACCCAGAGCCAGATCTTGCTCAGCCAGCCCTTGTAGCGCATCGACTTGACCGGGCTACGGTCCAGCCATGGCAGGACGAACAGCACAGCGATGGCCGCACCCATGGCGATCACACCCAGGAGCTTGTCCGGAATCGCACGCAAGATGGCGTAGAACGGGGTGAAGTACCAGACCGGAGCGATGTGCTCTGGGGTCTTGAAGGCGTTCGCCACTTCAAAGTTCGGCTTTTCAAGGAAGTAGCCGCCCATTTCCGGGAAGAAGAACACGATCGAGCAGAAGATGAACAGGAACACCACCACACCGACGATATCTTTCACGGTGTAGTACGGGTGGAAGGCAATGCCGTCCAGCGGTATGCCGTTTTCGTCCTTGTGCTTCTTGATGTCGACGCCGTCCGGGTTGTTCGAACCGACTTCGTGCAACGCCAGGATGTGCAGCACCACCAGACCCAGGATAACGATTGGCAGGGCAACCACGTGCAGGGCGAAGAAGCGGTTCAGGGTAATACCGGAAATCAGGTAGTCACCACGAATCCACTGGGTCAGGTCGTTGCCGATGACCGGGATCGCACCGAACAGCGAGATGATCACCTGGGCCCCCCAGTAGGACATCTGGCCCCACGGCAGCAGGTAGCCCATGAAGGCTTCGGCCATCAGCGCCAGGTAGATCAGCATGCCGAAGACCCACACCAGCTCACGAGGCTTCTGGTACGAACCGTAGAGCAGGCCACGGAACATGTGCAGATAGACCACGATGAAGAACGCCGAAGCGCCGGTGGAGTGCAACAGACGCAGGATCGAGCCGTACTCGACGTCACGCATGATGTATTCGACGGAGGCGAACGCCTCTTCCGCCGACGGGTTGTAGCTCATGGTCAGCCAGACACCGGTGACGATCTGGTTGACCAGAACGAGCAGCGCCAGGGAGCCAAAGAAGTAGAAGAAGTTGAAGTTCTTCGGTGCGTAATACTTGCTGAGATGGTCTTCCCACATTTTGGTGGCGGGAAAGCGCGCATCAACCCAATCCATGAACTTGCTCATCACGCTTTCTCCGTATCGACGCCAATGATAATAATTTCATCGGTCTCATAGGAATGCGGGGGAACTGGCAGGTTCAAAGGCGCAGGCTGCGACTTGTAGACGCGACCAGCCAGATCGTAGTGGGAGCCGTGGCAAGGGCAGAAATAGCCGCCTACCCAGTCTTTACCCAGATCCGCAGGTGCCACTTCGGGACGGAAGGTCGGCGAGCAACCCAGGTGCGTGCAGATACCGATCAGCAGCAGGACCTCGGGTTTGATCGAACGGGTTTCCGGATCAACGTAAGTCGGTTGCGTCGAGTTCTTGGAGGTCGGGTCAGCGAGCTGGCCCTCGATCTTCTTCAGATTCCCCAGGATTTCCTGTGTACGGCGGACGATGAACACCGGCTGGCCGCGCCACTCAGCAATCATCTGCTGGCCTGGCTCGATCTTGCTGACATTCACTTTCACCGGTGCACCTGCGGCTTTCGCCTTGGCACTGGGAAACCATGACCCCACGAACGGGACCGCAGCCCCCACCGCTCCTGCAGCACCCACCACGGATGTGGCTGCTACCAAGAAGCGACGCCGGCCTGCATTCACGCCGTCATTGCTCATTCAGTCCTCTCCCATCAGCTTTGTGGCCTGTTAAATCAGGCGTCTACTAAGTAAAACTATGTACTTATAAAAATTTTGCCGAATGGTAATGAAAAGCCCCAATTCTGACAAGGTAATTACCGGAACCCATCACCCCCAAGCCTTGTAGTATAGGGCGTCTGCGGATGTGGCAAGTTGTCACAGCGCAATTCTTTGATAAATCGCAGACATAAAAAAACGCCCAGCTCCGTGAGGAAACTGGGCGTTCTTTTTTGAACGTGAAAGCGAATTAACGCTTCGAGTACTGCGGACGCTTACGCGCTTTACGCAGACCGACTTTCTTACGTTCAACTTCACGAGCATCGCGGGTTACGAAGCCGGCTTTACGCAGGGCGCTGCGCAGAGTTTCGTCGTAGTCCATCAGGGCACGAGTGATACCGTGGCGGATTGCGCCAGCCTGACCACTCACACCACCGCCGATCACGGTGACGTAGATGTCGAACTTCTCGACAGTCTCAGTCAGCTCCAGCGGCTGACGAACTACCATGCGGGCAGTTTCGCGGCCGAAGAAGTTATCCAGCGAACGGTTGTTGATGGAGATGTTACCAGTACCCGGACGCAGGAAAACGCGTGCGGTTGCGGTCTTGCGACGGCCAGTGCCGTAATTTTGAGTCGCCGACATAATGTACTATTCCGTTAAAACTTCAGTTCTTGGGGCTGCTGAGCAGTATGTGGGTGTGCAGCGCCCGCATAGACTTTCAGCTTACGGTACATGTCGCGACCCAGTGGGTTTTTAGGCAGCATGCCTTTAACCGCGGTCTCGATCACGCGCTCAGGGGCCTTGGCGATCAGCTTTTCAAAGTTGATCGACTTGATGCCGCCCGGGAAACCGGAGTGGGAGTAGTACATTTTGTCAGTGGTTTTAGCACCGGTAACACGGATCTGCTCAGCGTTGATTACGACGATGTAGTCGCCGGTGTCAACGTGAGGAGTGTACTCAGGCTTGTGCTTGCCACGCAGACGGCTCGCGATTTCGGTGGCCAGACGACCCAGGGTCTGACCAGCAGCGTCGACGACAAACCAGTCGCGCTTTACTGTTTCTGGTTTAGCAGTAAAAGTTTTCATTCTTTATAGCCTCAGGGGCCGCCCTGTAAATTAGACGGCGGATCTTACTGAATAGTGCGTACTTTGACAAGTCAAAGGCAGCCGGATACAGACGCTTTCGGGGGCTCGGGTCGGCGCGTCCGTTCAACGGCAAGATTCTTCGGCGGCGGCGCATCACTTCCACTGCAGAAAGAGGTGCGCAATTATGCAGATTGCGAAAAATAATTCAACCTGCTTTTATGATTGTTTTGCCCAAGGAGCACCCGATGGACTATCGCCAGCTAGGCCGAACCAATCTGAACGTGAGTGCCCTCTGCCTCGGAACCATGACCTGGGGCGAGCAAAACAGCGAGGCAGAGGCCTTCGCCCAGATTGAGCGGGCCAAGCGTGCCGGGATCAACTTCATCGACACCGCCGAGATGTACCCGGTGCCACCCAAGGCCGAAACCTACGCCACCACCGAACGCTACATCGGCAACTACTTCAAAAGCCGCGGCGACCGCGGCGACTGGATCCTGGCCAGCAAGATCGCCGGCCCCGGCAACACCATCGACTACATTCGCGATAAAAACCTGCGCCACAACCGCCAGCACATCACCGAAGCGGTGGATGCCAGCCTCCAGCGCCTGCAGACTGACTACATCGACCTGTACCAACTGCACTGGCCGGAACGCAGCACCAACTTTTTCGGACAACTGGGCTACAAGCACAAGATCGAAGCCAACCTGACCCCACTGGAGGACACCCTCGAAGCGCTGGACGAGCAGGTCCGCGCCGGCAAGATCCGCCACATCGGCCTGTCCAACGAGACACCATGGGGCACCATGCGCTTCCTGGCCCTGGCCGAAGCCCGAGGCTGGCCGCGTGCGGTGTCGATCCAGAACCCGTACAACCTGCTCAACCGCAGCTTTGAAGTCGGCCTGGCGGAAATCGCCATCCGCGAACAGTGCGGGCTGCTGGCCTATTCACCGCTGGCGTTCGGCTTCCTGTCAGGCAAGTACGAAGGTGGCGCCCGCCCACCAAAAGGTCGCCTGAGCCTCTACAGCCGCTTCAGCCGCTATTTCAATCCGCAGTCGGAAGCCGCCTGCAGCCGTTACGTGGCCCTGGCTCGCGAGCACGGCCTGGACCCGGCGCAAATGGCCCTGGCGTTCGTCACGCAGCAGCCGTTCGTGACCAGCAACATCATTGGCGCAACGACGATGGAGCAACTGGAGAGCAACATCGGCAGTTTCGACTTGAAGCTGTCGGAGGAAGTGCTGGAAGGGATCGAGGCGATTCACAAGGATCATCCGAATCCGGCTCCATAATTTGTCATGACCACGAAAAGATCGCAGCCTTCGGCAGCTCCTACAGGGTGTACGCCAATTCTGTGTAGGAGCTGCCGGAGGCTGCGATCTTTTCAACCATCAGCGCCAATCAAAGCGACCGAGCAATAATCTCCTTCATGATTTCATTGGTGCCGGCATAGATCCGCTGCACCCGCGCATCCGCCCATGCCCGGGCAATCGGGTACTCCCACATGAACCCGTAGCCACCGTGCAACTGCACACACTCGTCGAGCACCTTGCACTGCAGGTCGGTGCCCCAGTACTTGGCCATCGCCGCCGTCGGCACGTCGAGTTTTCCTTGCAGGTGCAGTTCCAGGCAGCGGTCGACAAAGACGCGGCCGATCTGGATTTCCGTGGCCATCTCCGCCAGCTTGAACCGGGTATTCTGGAAATCCGCGATCGACTTGCCGAACGCCTTGCGCTCGCGAGTGTAGTCCAGCGTCCATTGCAGCGCCGCTTCGGCTGAAGCCAGCCCGCCAATGGCCACGGTAAGGCGCTCCTGGGGCAATTCCTGCATCAGGTAGGCAAAGCCCATCCCGGCCTGGCCCAGCAGGTTTTCCTTGGGTACACGCACGTCCTGAAAGAACAGCTCCGAGGTGTCCTGGGCTTTCATCCCGACTTTTTCCAGGCGCTTTCCCTTGTCGAAGCCCGGCGTATTGGCTTCCACCAGAAACAGACTGGTGCCCTTCGCGCCCGCCTTCGGATCGGTCTTGGCGACGACGATCACCAGATCGGCCAGATAGCCATTGGTGATAAAGGTCTTGGAGCCGTTGATCACGTACTCATCGCCATCGAGCACGGCCGTGGTTTTCACCCCTTGCAGATCGGAACCGGCGCCCGGTTCGGTCATGGCGATCGCGGTAACCATCTCGCCGGACACCAGTTTCGGCAGGTATTTATGCTTCAGCGCCTCACTGCCGTAATGCAGGATGTAGGGCGCCACGATGTCCGAGTGCAGGGAAAAACCGATGCCGGTCAGGCCCAGTCGCCCCACTTCTTCGATCACCACCGCACTGTAGAGAAAGTCCGCTCCCAGGCCGCCGTACTCTTCCGGCAAGTGCGAGCAAAGCATCCCCGCCTCCCCCGCCTTGTTCCACAGTTTGCGGTCGATATAGCCCTGTTTTTCCCATTGCCCATGGAACGGCACCGCCTCTTTTTCGAGGAACGTCCGCACGCTGTCGCGGAAAAGCTCGTGCTCGGAACTGAACAGGGTTCTGGGGATCATGCGGCACCTTTTCTTTGTTTTTAGAATGAGTTGACCTTCAGAGACTAAGCCTCGCTTCCGATACAGGACACTGGACACATCCGACAAAAAATAAGACGATCCAGCCGTCTGGTGACCACTTCCCCCTATAAAAATAAAGTTGAATTATGTCTAACCAAGCCTCCACGCCCCTGCGGCGCGTCAGCATCCTGGCCATCGACCGGGTTTTCGCTTCCACCCTCATGCAAGCCAAGGATTTCTTCCACCTCGCCAGCCTGCGCTACGGCAAACAGCTGGGCCAGGGCCTGACACCGGCGTTCGAAACCCGTCTGGTCAGCCCCGACGGCAAACCGGTCAACACTTTCAGTGATGTGATGATTCCGGTGGACGGCGGGCTGGAAAACGCCGACATCATCGTTCTTCCGGCGTTCTGGGATGATTTCGACAGCCTCTGCAAGCGTTACCCGCAAGTCCTGCCCTGGCTACGCCAACAACATGCGCGCGGTGCCGTACTGTGCGGCGAAGCCACCGGTGTTTTCTGGCTGGCCGAAGCCGGGTTGCTCAATGGCAAGGAAGCGACCACCTACTGGCGGTTCTTCAATGCCTTCGCCGAACGTTTCCCCCAGGTCCAGCTCAATCAGGACAAGCACCTGACCGACGCCGACAACCTGTACTGCGCCGGCGGCACCACCTCGGCCTGCGATTTGTACATTTACCTGATCGAGCGCTTCTGCGGCGCCAACGTGTCCCAGGCCGTGGCCCGGGACATCCTCTACGAAGTGCAGCGCAGTTATTCACCGGGACGGATTGGATTCGGCGGGCAGAAGCTGCACCAGGACGTGATCATCCTGCAGATCCAGCACTGGCTCGAAGATCACTTCGCCGACAAGTTCCGTTTCGAGGACGTCGCCCGCGAACACGGCATGAGCATCCGCAACTTCATGCGCCGCTTCCAGACCGCCACCGGCGACAAGCCACTGCATTACCTGCAGCGCCTGCGCATCGAAACCGCCAAGGGCTTGCTGTCCGGCAGCCGCAAGAGCATCAAGACCATCAGCTATGAAGTCGGCTATGACGATGCGAGCTTCTTCGCCCGGTTGTTCCGCCAGCACACGGAGTTGTCGCCGAATCAGTATCGGCAGCAGTTTCAGCAGGCTGCGTAGCCGAACACCAACCGAATGTGGAAGCGAGCCTGCTCGCTTCCACGCAGATCTTGCGCCGGCCACGCAGTTCTTTCGCTGTGCATTTTCCTACGCAAAAAGCGGAATACAGAGCGCCGAAGAACCCAACCCCGCCCACAGACGCAGCCCCTTAAAAAACTTGAAAATCTTCCCTGCAAACACCATCAGGGAAGATCAACCATGACTATCGGATCAAGCTACAACTACCCTTCATACATCGCCAAGGAGGCCGCCCGAACAAAGCGCTCGGCTAAAAGCAAATGGGCGGCTCGCTTTCCCAATCCGCCGGATTTGTGCTTTGACTATCGTGCACTGGTAGAACAGGAAAACGGCATCGCCAAGGCAACTGACCCGCAACATAAAATCTGCATCATCGGCGCCGGCGTCACAGGCCTGACCGCCGCCAGAGAACTCTATCGCTGCGGCTTTACCCATATCACTCTCATCGAACAATCCAGACGCATCGGCGGCAGGCATCTGACCGTTCCCGGTAGCCAAAACTCGGCAGTAAGCCATACACCGTTTGAAATGGGCGCCATGCGCATGCCCTTCTTTAACCGGGCGGATGAGCCACCGACAGAAGGTCGGTCGCTGATGGCTTACTACGCCAATCAATTTGAATTGGCGTTTTCAGACTTCGCCAACCCCGGTAGCCAATGGGTTAACTCGACAGGCATCTATCTCCGAGAGGGCAGCATGGGCGGCGGGTCGGCGCCGCAAATGTTGATATGGAAAAACGAAGACGGCGCCACACCGCCTCCCGGCGATGAATTGCAAAAGGTTTATTCCAAGTGGAAAGCCTTTGCCGATCGCATGACCCGCCACGTTGCTGAGCTTTATGCGAGCCAGGAATGGGAAGCCATATGGGCTTCTATCGTTGAAAAATACGAGAGTGTCTCGTTCCGCGACCTGGTCAGCATGCCAGCACTGGAAACTTGGGATCGCCGCTCACCCGGGGATTTCGGCGGAATGGGAATGTCTGCGCAAGAGTCCGCAATTTTTTACGCGATAGGTATAGGTGACGGTAGCTGGGGAGCTTTTTACGACGTCTGCTGCCTCTACCCTCTGCGTACCGCGATTTTCGGTTTCAGCAGCCAATTGCAACTGATCCATGGTCGAGTGGACTCAAACGGCGATCCACTGGATTCGCCCTACCTCAATAGCGAAGCCGTTTTTGACTCAATGGGGGCAGAGTTTCGACAGGCCCCGCTACATCGGCCTCGCCGCTTTGGACGAATGCCTGCTATTTGTGAAAACCGACGAAACCGGAAAGTCCCTCTACGAACATTGCCTCGAAAGAAGCAATGGGCTTCTCACCAACTCATCCGTCACAAAACTGGAAAAACTGACCAATCAAAGAATACGCGTCTATTACAACTGGAAACACAGTCAACCCGAGCAAATCCAGGAGCAATTTGATGACTTTGACTCGGTCATCATGACACTACCCTCCTGGCTGATTGAAACTCGAATCAAGCTCGAAAATTTCACCCGGGAGATGCTGCCTTTCGAGACGATTAACGCCTACAAAACCGCACACTGGGAAACTAGCTGCAAAGTGTTTGCACCGCTGAAAAAATCATTTCTCTCGAAAAACAAAAACATCCCGCAAGCCATCGTAACCGACAGTTTCATCCATGATGTCTATACCTACCGCTACAACGACAATTACAGCTATGACTGCATCCTGCTGAGTTATACCTGGGAAGATGACGCAACCAAGCTGGCCTCATTCAGCGATAAGGAGCTGGTATCAAAATGCGCCGAAGAGCTGGATCGCATACTCATGAACTCTGCCAACGTCCAGGAAAAAATCTCTCCCTACATCGGCATTGATCAAGCGGTGGTTCAGCGTTGGATCACTGATAAAAATGCTCTGGGTTGTGCCAAGCTTTACCGACCGGGCACCTACTATGATGCCGTCGGCCTGATGAAGTACAACCGGGACTTTGCTCATGTATCTGGCTTGTATTTGTCCGGCGAGTCATTTTCCGTCGATGCCGGTTGGACGGAGCCATGTTTTCGCGGTGCTGTCGATGCAGTGATTCATATCTGCAACAAAACCGCCGCGACCTTCAATGGCGGATTTTCCTTGAGCGACTACCCGCACTACCAACTCAAAATCTGATCACATCCCCGTTCCAGAGCCATGCAAGCAATACATGGCTCTACCTCTCGCGCCGGCTACCCACCGCCATCAAACATCACCCTGATCCACTTTCGGACAAGGACTACGACCTAAACGGAAGTAGCTGACTTACATCCCACTCCTGACTCCCCTCTTATACACACGCCATTTAACAGCTTGAAAAACAATAAAAAGAGGAACGACGGAATGACTGAGCCAACAAGCCCTGTTCGTGTAGCAGTCGTGCAATTCGATCCACAAGTCGGCATCGAGAAATGTGTAGGTAATCTGCGTCGCAGCCTGGAATTGGCGCTTGAAGCGGTAAACAGCGGTGCGAATCTCATCGTTCTGCCCGAGCTTTCCAATACCGGCTATTTCTTCAGCAATCGACAGGATGCCTTCGCCCATGCCGAAGCGGTTCCCGACGGGCCAAGCGTGCAGTGCTGGATCGACTTCGCCCGCGAACACAACGTTTACCTCGTGGCCGGCCTGGCCGAACGCGACGGCATGCGACTCTTCAACACCGGCGTTCTGGTGGGACCAGACGGTTTTATCGGCAAGTACCGCAAAGCCCATTTGTGGAATCTGGAGAAGCTCTGGTTCACCCCCGGCGACCTGGGTTTCCCGGTTTTCGACACACCGATCGGCCGCATCGGGCTGTTGATCTGCTGGGACATCTGGTTCCCGGAGGTGCCACGGATCCTCGCCCAGCAAGGCGCAGACATCATTTGCAGCCTGAACAACTGGGTCTGGACACCGCCGCCGCTGTTCGACGATGCCGGTAAGTGCATGGCGTCGTATCTGACGATGACCGCCGCTCACGTCAACAACGTGTTTATCGCTGCCGCCAGCCGGATCGGCGAGGAGCGCGGCGCGCGCTACCTAGGTTGCTCGTTGATTGCCGGAACCAACGGCTGGCCGATTGGCGCCGTGGCTTCGGCAGACAGACAGGAAATCCTGTTTGCCGATGTCGACCTGACCAGCTCCCGCAGTGCGCCCATCTGGAACAACCTGAACGATCTGCATCGCGATCGCCGAGCCGACCTTTACGATCAGATGCTCGGCTACACCCAACACCCTTGCCTCCCACGTTGATCAGGAGGCCTATCCCATGGAAGTTACAACCGACAAAAACCAACCATCGCGCAAATCACCGATTGATACAGCCGTCGTCCTGCTAATGATCGGCGCGACACTGCTGATCGTCTGGCTTTCTTTCAGCAACCGGACTTTCTGGGGAGCACATTGGCCCGGGTACGGCGACATGGTATCGCTGCTACCCGAACCGAGTGCCCGGCTGCGCTGGGTGTTAGGTGACATCAGCGAGGTGGCTTTCTACAAGCACGAGTTCGCCTCGATCGGCCTGCTGGCGGGCGCTTATCTGGCTTACTGGGCGAGTCGAACGGGGAAATCCTGGCAAGGGTTTGCCATCTCCTATGGAACGGGACTTTGGCCCTGGCTGGTCACCAGTTCGTTGCTCGGGCTGCTGCTGAGCAATCTGCTGTGGGGCTGGACGGTGACAGCCACAACCTGGCAACCCACATTCGTAGCATTCGTCTCGCTGCCAGCGGCGATGGTGCTGATGTTTGGTGGAGGCTGGAAGGTCACAATCAACGGCGCACTCATGGGCGCCCTATTCGTCACACCGATGTGCCTGCTGATCGTCAACTACGTGTGCCAACCGCTGGCCTTACCTGCAGTGATTGGCAATGTGCTGGGCATGGCGATTGCCAGCGTCCTGGCGTTTCTATTCTGCCGCTATTGGCCGAGCCTGGTGAAATCCAGGTCGTCGCAAACGCCACCCGCCTCGATTGCTCCCGCCAAGGCGCCCGACTATGGCGTCATCTGGAGCCTGCGCCGGATTCTGGCGGACTTTTCCGAAGCACCGTTCTTCGGCAATGAGCTGGCTAGCCTTGGCCTGATACTGGGTGCATTGCTGGCGTACAGCTTGAACCCTTCAAGCCCCGCGTACGGATCGGGCCTGTTGCTGCACATCATCGGCGCGCAGGCATTAGCCTCAGCCATCGGCGTGCTGATCTGGCGTCGACAATGGATGTTGCGCGGCTGGTATCCCACTTACATCCCGCTGGTTTCAGTGGTGCCCGCGGCAATCCTGGCCTATGGCGGCAGCTGGCAGATTATCGTCTCAAGTGCACTGCTGGGGGCATTACTCGCACCACCGCTGGCCTGTGTGATTGCCAGGAAATTACCGGCCGACATGCACGCCTACATCGCTAATGTACTGTCGATGGCCATCAGCACACTGCTGATCGTGCCGCTGATCGGTTTTTTGATCGCTGATTAATGCCCCAGCTATTCGGCTGTATCGCGGCCTCAAAAGCGGATACAGCCACTTTTCATTACAAACAAGCGAGGTATCCCATGGACCTGCCCAAACTGTCCATCGCGGCACTTGGCGGCACGGTAAGCATGCAAGCGAGCAATGCCGGTGAAGGCGTCATCCCGACCGTCAGCGGCGAAGCCCTGCTGACTTCCATACCGGAACTGACGACACTGGCCGGAGTCACCGTCGAGACCCTCGGCCTGCTGCCCAGTGCATCCCTGGATTTCGAGCTTTTGCTGAACGTATTGTCCTGGGCTGAGTTTCAGGTCAAACAGGGAACCGATGGGGTCGTGATAACCCAGGGCACCGACACCCTCGAAGAAGCCGCGGTGTTTTTCGATTACCTGTGGCCCTACGACACCCCCTTGGTGCTGACCGGTGCCATGCGTTCCGCAGCGCAGCCAGGTGCCGATGGACCGGCCAATCTTCTGGATGCATGTCGCGTTGCCTTGGCGCAGAACAGCCAGCAACGCGGTGTCCAGGTCGTGATGAACGGACAGATTCATCAAGCGTGCAGCGTCCGCAAAACCGATTCGCTGGCATTACAGGCGTTTTCCTCTCCGGTCGTGGGGCCCGCGGGCCTACTGTTGGAAGACCGTGTTCGCTACCTGCGCCCGCCAGGGCCACGCACGGTGTTACCGCTGCCGCAACAGACCACGCAGAAGGTTGCGCTGCTTGAGGCCTCACTTTCGGCCGACACCCTGCTACTGGAAAATATTCTCGCACTCGATTACGACGGGCTGGTGATCGGCGGTTTCGGCGCCGGCCACATCTCGCAGCGCTGGGCGACAATGATTGAACATATTGCCGAACGAATCCCCGTGATCATTGCGACCCGAACCGGTTCCGGCTCCACCGCACGTGCCTCTTACGGTTTTGGCGGTGGTGAAATGGACTTAATTCGCAAGGGGGCATCGATGGCGGGTTTTCTATGTCCGCGAAAAGCCAGAATTCTGCTTTGGCTGCTGCTTGGTTGCCAACGGCAGCACGAGCTTGCGCATTATCTCAACGAGGACATTTGACTTCAAAACAATGTACAAACCTGTGGGCGGAGGATTTGCGCTGACAAAAAAGGCCTGCAATCGCAGGCCTTTTTTATTTTCCGAATCGTCCTACGGCTTGTGCGCCCGGGCCAGGAATTCGTGGGATTGCATTTCCAGCAGTCGGCTCAAGGTACGCTGGAACTCGAAGTTCAGGCGACCACCTGTGTACAGGTCTTTAAGCTCGACTTCGGCGGAAATGATCAGCTTCACGTTACGGTCGTAGAATTCGTCGACCATGTTGATGAAGCGTCGGGCGATGTCGTCGGTGGTAACGCTCATTTGCTCGACATCGCTGAGCAGCACGGCGTGGAAGATCTTGCCCAACTCGATGTAGTCGTTCTGGCTGCGCGGGCCATCGCACAGTTCACGGAAGTTGAACCAGGCCACGTCATCGCAGGTGCGCACGGCACGAATTTCACGGTTCTCGATCATCAGCACATCATTTTCGACCGCCGCCGTGCATTCCGGTGTCAGCGCACGGAAGCTCTTGCGCAGGCTTTCGTTGGCGGCTTCGTCGAGCGGATAGTGGAACAGCTCGGCTTGTTCGAGGTGACGCAGACGATAGTCGACGCCGCTGTCGACGTTGACGATCTCGGTATTCTGCTTGATCAGCGCAATGGCCGGCAGGAAGCGCGCGCGTTGCAGGCCGTCCTTGTAGAGGCCGTCCGGCACGATGTTCGACGTCGCGACCAGGGTCACGCCGTTCTTGAACAGTTCTTCCATCAGGGTGCCAAGGATCATGGCGTCGGTGATGTCGGAAACGAAAAATTCATCGAAGCAGATGACCCGGGCTTCGGTGGCAAAACGCTTGGCGATGATGGTCAGCGGGTTTTTCTCGCCACCCAGGGTTTTCATCTCTTCGTGCACGCGCTTCATGAAGCGGTGGAAGTGCGTACGGGTCTTTTCCTTGAAGGGCAGCGCTTCAAAGAAGGTATCCACCAGGTAAGTCTTGCCGCGACCTACGCCGCCCCAGAAATACAGGCCCTTGACCGGGGTCTGATCCTTCTTGCCAAACAACTTGCCCAGCAGGCCCGGCTTGTTTTGCTCGGCCGCGACCAGGTCGTCGTACAGGCGCTGCAAATGACGCACGGCAGTTTCCTGTGCGGCGTCATGGAAGAATTCCGGGCGTTTCAGATCAGCTTGATATCGTTCTAGGGGCGTCATAATTCGTTAGCAAGGCAACAAAAACGGGCCGACACTGTAGCGACGGCCCCGAGGAATGGCAATCGGCCCTTGGTCGGGCCGAACCGTTGTTTATTCCTGAACAGGCGTCAGGGCGATGCGCAAAGCCTCGACGGCAGCGTCACGGGCGGCGCTGTCGGCAAACGCCGGGCTGTCGGCAACGCACTCGCCTTCCAGCCAGACGCTGAAGCTCAGGTCTTCACTGCGCACGTCCAGATCCTGGCCCGACTGCAGTTGCTTGGTCACCTGCCCTGCGGTTTTACCGTCGGCGAAGTTGCGCGACAGCAGCAGTTGTTCGCCATCGGCCGCCAGCAGACGGAAGCGGAAACTGCCGTCGTCTTCACGGAAGCTGACAAAACGTGCAGCCTTCACGGCTTTCTTCTTGGTGGTCGCCGCCACTTGGGTCTGGGCAACGAACGAGCGCAGGCCCACCGCCTCACGCAGTTCGTTGAGGAATGGCGTCGCCACCGCACGGGCTTTTTTCGCGCCGTGTTGCAGGATGTCTTCCAGATCCGCCGGGCGCTCGATCAGCTGGTTATAACGCTCGCGGGATTCGCCCAGTTCGTTGTCGAGCAACTGGAACAGACGATTCTTCGCCTCGCCCCAACCCAGGCCCTGCAACAGTTCGCTACGGAACTCGTCGGCCTGCGCCGCAGTGGCGAACGCCTGGAACAAGGTGAACAGGTGCGAATTGTCCGGATCCTTGGCTTCGCCCGGCGCGCGGGAGTCGGTGACGATCCGCGAAATCGCGTCCTTCATCTCTTTGGCGCTGGAGAACAGCGGGATGGTGTTGTCGTAGCTCTTCGACATCTTGCGGCCATCCAGGCCCGGCAACGTGGCGACGCTCTCTTCGATCAACGCCTCGGGCATGGTGAAGAACTCCTTGCCCTGGCCAAACAGGTGGTTGAAGCGCTGGCCGATGTCCCGCGCCATTTCCACGTGCTGGATCTGGTCACGACCGACCGGCACCTTGTGCGCGTTGAACATCAGGATGTCCGCGGCCATCAGCACCGGGTAGCTGTACAGGCCCATGGTGATGCCGGCGTCCGGGTCTTCACCGGTCTCGACGTTCTTGTCCACCGAAGCCTTGTAGGCGTGGGCGCGATTGAGCAGGCCCTTGGCGGCAACGCAGGTCAGCAGCCAGGTCAGTTCGGGGATTTCCGGGATGTCGGACTGGCGATAGAAGGTCACGCGGTCCACATCCAGGCCACCGGCCAGCCAGGTCGCGGCGATTTCCAGTCGCGAGCGCTGGATGCGCAGCGGGTCATCGCACTTGATCAGGGCGTGGTAGTCGGCCAGGAAGTAGAACGAATCGGCATTGCTGTCACGGCTGGCGACGATCGCCGGGCGGATGGCGCCGGCGTAGTTGCCCAGGTGCGGCGTGCCGGTGGTGGTGATGCCGGTGAGGATACGGGTACGAGTCGTCATGGGTAATCGCTTGTCAGACTGCAATCAATTCGAGAGACGCGGCAGGATCAGATCCTTGAGATCGGTCAGCTTGCCATGAAAAAAGTGTCCGCATTCTGCCACTTTCAGCAGCTCATGGGGGCGTTCGAGCTTGTCGGACCATTCGTAAACCAACTGCGGATCGATCACTTCGTCGGTTTCCGGCTGGATCAGGGTCAGTTCGCCCTGTTGCGGCAGCTGATCCTGATCGCCGAGGCGCATGACCGCCGGCGCGACCATGAACAGGTGCTTGAGCTGTTCGCCCTTCGCTTCCAGACGTCCACCGAGACTTGCTGCAACAAATCCGCCGAAGGAGAAACCGAACAGCGTCAGTGGCAACTCCGGGTGTTTGGCCCTGAACCAATCAGCCACAGCCTGGGCATCATCGACTTCGCCGGTGCCCATGTCGTGGGTGCCTTCGCTGGCGCCGACACCACGGTAGTTGAAACGCAGGGTGATCAAACCGGCATCACGCGCAGTGCGCTGCAGGGTCGAGACCACTTTGTTGAGCATGGTGCCGCCCTGCACCGGGTTCGGATGGCAGATCAGTGCCAGGCCGCGAGGCCGCTCGTTGTCCAGGTACAGTGCTTCCAGTTGACCCACCGGGCCATCAATCACTACAGGGGTTTCACGCATAAGCAAGGAAGGAACTCCGTGACCTCGGATCAGGTCGACTCGTCTAGCAAATTGTCTGTGGCTGTCTATTGCGAGTGAATCGCGGTATACAGCGCAGGTTCGAGCCGTTAACGTAAAGCAAAGCCGTTTATAGAGGAAGGACTCGTGGAACACTCGCTCTTAGTTTGGTTGTTACCGACTCTTGCCCTGGTTGTGGGTGTCGCCATTGGGTTCCTGATCGCTCGCGTTGCACCGAACGCCGCGCCCAGCCGCACGCAGCGTCAGCTGGACGATATTCAGGAACGTTTCGACAGTTATCAGAACGAGGTGGTGACCCACTTCAACAGCACCGCGACACTGGTCAAGAAACTGACTCAGAGCTATCAGGAAGTGCAGGACCATCTCGCCGAGGGCGCCAACCGCCTGGCCCTGGACGAACAGACCCGCCAACGCCTGCTGGCCTCCCTGCACGCCGATGCGACGCAGGCACCCCGTGAGCGCCTGACGCCACCGCGCGATCAGGAGCCGCCGCGCGACTACGCACCGAAAGCCCCGAACTCGCCGGGCATGCTTGATGAGCATTATGGCCTGAAGAAGTAATCAGCTTTCGCGCATGGCAAAAAGCCCCCGGACAATCACTTGTCCGGGGGCTTTTTTGTTTCTGCATTCTTCTTTGCCTGTACTGGCCCCATCGCGAGCAAGCTCGCTCCCACAGGGTTCTACTTCGATCACAGAATTTGTGTCTATTGAAGATCAATTGTGGGAGCGAGCCTGCTCGCGATGGGGCCGGAATCGACGACACAAAAAAACCGCTCGACCCCAAAAGGACCGAACGGTTTTATTTACGCCTGGGGTTCAATCAGACGATCAAGGGTACTGCTGAACCTGACCTTGCTGCTGACCACCATACTGCTGGCCTGGAATCGCCTTGAGGTTAACCTCTACACGGCGGTTCTGTGCACGGCCATTGACGTCAGCGTTGCTGGCAACCGGGCCATCCGGGCCGGCACCGCGAGCGCTCAGGTTGGCACCGCTGACACCTTGCGAGGTCAGGTAGGTTGCCACGCTCTGGGCGCGACGCTGGGACAGGTCCATGTTGTGCTGGCGGCTGCCGGTGCTGTCGGTATAACCGACAATCTCGATCTGGTTCTGGTTGAACTCTTTCAGCGAGCCCGCCAGGTTGTTCAGCGGCTGATAGAAACCTGGGGCAATGTTCGCCGAATCGGTCGCGAACGTGATGTTGCCCGGCATGATCAGCTTGATCTGGTCGCCCTGGCGCTGCACTTCAACACCGGTGTTGGCCATGCTGGCGCGCAGCTTTTTCTCTTGCTGATCGGCGTAGTAGCCGTAGCCGGCGGCGGAAGCACCGACCACCGCAGCACCAATCAGTGCGCCCTTGCCACGGTTATCGTGGTTGATCGCAGCACCGGCCAACGCACCGGCCAGAGCGCCGAGGCCACCGTATTTCGCGGTCTTGCTCATGCCTTCGGAGCCGCTATCCGTCTGGCCCTGAGCCTGGCCCTGACCGCCGTAAGGGTTAGGCGAGGCACAACCGGACAAAACGGCCACAGCTGTAGCGACAATCATCAAACGACGCGTGGTGAACATGTAAAGCTCCTACTTTTTTTGCATTCTGTGGTGCAACGGTCCAAGGCATCAGCCTTTGCGGGCGTTGGATCACTTCCTGGAATAAAAATTCCGCTCGTTACAAATCAGGCCCGTACAAACGGGTTTTCGCGCATTTCATCGCCCAGACGGGTATCCGGACCATGCCCGGCCACCACTATCGCCTCCTCGTCGAGGGTGTACAAACGCTGCTTGATCGAACGCACGATGGTGGCCTGGTCGCCGCCCCACAAATCCGTGCGCCCTACCCCACGCTTGAACAACGTATCACCGGCAATCAGCAGCTTGGCCTCGGAAAACCAGAAGCTCATGGAGCCCGGCGTATGACCTGGCGTGTGCAGCGCCACGCCACAACCGCAGGCCAGTTCTTCATCATCGGCCAGCCAGCGATCCGGGGACGGCACCGGGGTATAAGGAACGCCGAACATCTGGCACTGCATTTCCAGGTTGTCCCACAGAAACTGGTCTTCCTTGTGCAGATGCAGGGTCGCGCCGGTTTTCTCCTTGAGTTGGCCGGAAGCCAGGAAATGATCGAGGTGCGCATGGGTGTGAATGATGCTGACCACTTTCAGCCCCAGGGCATCGAGACGCGCCAGGATCAGTTCATGATTGCCACCCGGATCGACGACGATGGCCTTTTTCGTTACCGGATCGCCGATGATCGTGCAGTTGCACTGCAAAGGCCCGACGGGGAAGGTTTCGCGGATGAGGGTGGGCTGCTGGGACATCGTGGCCTGCTCGATTAACGGGGACGAGCGATTTTCGCACAATTGAGCAGCGAACCAATGGCTGCGATGGGTAACGTGAAAAATCCTTAACCCAACACCCCCAATTCCTTGGCCCGTGCCACCGCCTGTGTACGCCGCTCGACCCCGAGCTTGCTGTTGATGTGACTGGCGTGGGTCTTGACCGTGTGCAGGGAAATAAACAGTTGATCGCTGATTTCCTGATTCGAACAGCCCTGGGCGATCAATCGCAGGACCGCCATTTCCCGGGTGCTGAGTTGTTCCGCGGTCGCGCAGGATTCCGGCCCGGAACGGGCAGCCAATGCCGGCAATTTCTCACTGAGGCTCAGGGATACGGGGGTTTGTGGACAGTTTTGAAGCTGCCCACGCAGCCAGTCCGGGTGCTCGGCCAACAAGCCCTCAAAGGGTTGCAGCCCTCCTCCGCCAGCAGCGTCCAGCGCCTGGGCCAGCGCCCTGCGTGCTTCCGGTTCCCGGCCGCTGCCCAGCAACAACGCCACTTTCTGGGTGAGCGCCATGGCACTGAGCATCTGACGACCGCTTTGCTGGCCATGTTCAAGCAGCGCATTCAAACGCCCTTCGGCCAGCATCGGCTGGCCCTGGATGACGTCGAGCAAGGCTTGTTGCAATTCGATATGCAACGGCAGTTGCGGGTGGAACTCCGGTGGTGCCGCCCCGTTTTCGCCGTTATAGGTCTGCCCCAGGCGCGCTAGCCAGGCTTCGGCCAGATCGGTGCGCCCCTGGGCCAGCCAGAGTTCACATTTGACCAGGGTGATCATGGCCAGGTAGTAGATCGGTGGTACGTCCCAGATGTGCATGAGGCGTTCGGCTTCGGCAAGTTCGGCAAAGGCCTTGGCGAACTCGCCGCTGCTGCCTTCCAGCCTGGCAATCACGCAGTGACCGATCAGCACGCTGATATCACGGCAGGCCCGCGCCTCGCTCAAACCGGCCTGCAATCGCAAGCGCGCCACTTGCGGCTGCATGCGCAGTGCCAGTAAAAAGCCTTCGTACAAGGTCAGCCGGGCGCGAACCGCATACAGCCGTTGCGCAGGCAAGCTCTGCAGGCGCTGCATTCCCTGACGGACCTCCTCCAGCGCCCGACAGATTTCCCCGCGCGCTTGCAGCACCCGGGCGCGGTCGTAGTGCGCCAGTGCTTCGAACAGGGGGTTGCCGACCCGTTGCGCCAGCTCCAGCGATTCGCGGTTAAGCCCTCGTGCCCGCCACAAATCACCGTCGGCAATGGCCAGGTTGGACAGGGTCGAGAGGCACATCAGGCGCTGACCGTAACGTTTGGGTGGAAGGCTTTCCAACGCTTCGCCGCAGTACCGCAGCGTCAGTTCGCGGTTGCCGCGCCCACGGGCAATAATGCCGCTCAATGCCAGCCATTGGGCCAACATGGACTTCTGGGCGGTGGCCGACGGAGCGGGCAGGAAGCGGCTCAAATGGCTGGCCAGTTCTTCCGCGGCATCCAGTTGGCATGCCATCCCCAGCGCCCAGCTATAGAGCACAATCAGTCGCGGCGTGCTGATCAGCAAGCTGTCAGGCAAGTCCATTTTCCAGCGCAGCAACATGCCGACATTCTGCTCGGCCAGCAGTTGCTCTTCGGAGAGGTTCTGTACCAGGTTCGCCGCGACGTCCAGGTGACCGGCGCGCAAGGCCTGCTCCACGGCCTCATCGAGCAGCCCCTGGGCATTGAACCAGCGGCAGGCACGCAGGTGCAGGCTGGCGGCCGGCACCATCGACTGGGAAGTCGGGCGCGTGCGCAACAGATCGGAAAACAGGTGGTGGTAACGATACCAGTGGCCATGCTCGTCCAGAGGCACCAGGAACACTTGGTGGGCGAGCAGGAAACGCAGGATCTCTGCGCTGTCATGTGCGTCGCGAACGGCGTCGCACAGTTCGCTGCAAAAACGCTCCTGGGGCGCCGTGTCATAGAGGAACGACTGGACCTCGGCGGGCAGGCAATCGATGACCTCTTCTAGCAGGTAATCGCGGATCAGTCCTTCCCCGCCGTGCAACGATTGCGGCAACGCGCCATCGGTGCCCGCCTCCGAGGCGGCCAGCAGCCAGAAACGCAACCCCGCGACCCAACCTTCACTGCGCTCGATCAGGTTCTCCAGTGCCTCACCGCGCAGGGAACTGCTGTGCCGGTCGAGCAGGCTCAAGGCCTCGTCGTGGGTCAGGCGCAGATCCTGTTCATGCAACTCAAGCAGTTGCCGCGATAGCCGCAGCCGCGCCAGATGCCAGTCGGGACGCTGGCGACTGGTGACCATCACCAGCAAGCCATCGGGGAGATGATTGAGGAAAAATTGCAGGCAACGGTCCAGCACCGGCCCCTGGGCCAGATGGTAATCATCCAGCACCAGCAGTAATGGTGTCGCGGTGGACAGGTGCTCGGCCAATTCGTCGAGCAGGCCGTCCAGCCATTCTTCAAACGCGAACGGCTGATGGCGCTGGCGCATTTTCAACAGCCCGAGGGATTGCCTGCCCAGGTGCGGAAAATAGTCCTGGAGGCCTTCCAGCAGGCGCTCGAGAAAACGCCCAGGGTCACTGTCGCGCGGGCTCAACCCCAGCCAGAGACTTTGCCAGTGCGCCGGCAACCCCTGACAAAACTCCACCGCCAACGAACTCTTGCCGAACCCTGCTGGTGCGCTGACGAGCAATAACCTGCCACCGAGCCCGGCACTCAGGCGCTCGCACAAGCGTGGACGCAGCACATGGCCGTCGGGCAACGGCGGGCGGAAGAAGCGCCCGTCGAGTGTCGCGACAGCAACGTTTGCAGAACCTGGGAGTGTAGACAAATCAGTCATAGCCGGCTCTTGTTTGAATTGCGGGTGGCGGCGTTGCAGATGTCCGCAGACTAGCCGTAAACGGATAGGGAATGAAGGTAATTGCTACAAATGGCTACAAAAAGTCTGCACGCAAAAAAAAACGCCCCGAACCAGTCGGGGCGTTTCAGAGGGTGCGGCCTCTACTCAGTTCACCTTAGCGAACACCATCCTGGCGCAAGGCGGCCGGGGTGAAATCGCTGGTGGTGGCAGTGAAGCCGAAGTCATAAGCCGACTTCTCTTCGTTTTTCATGCCCAGCGCCAGGTAACGACCCGATTGCAGGTCGTACAGGGCTTCAAGGGCATACCACGGCACTTGCTTGTCGTAGTAGTTCTCGGCATGGGCTTCACCTACACGCCACAGCTGGCCACGACCGTCGTAATGGTCGATCACCGCAGCTTGCCAGGTGTCTTCGTCGATGTAGAAATCACGCTTGGCGTAGATGTGACGCTGACCTTCCTTCAGGGTTGCAACCACATGCCACACACGACGCAACTCGTAACGCGCCAGGTCCTGGTTGATGTGACCGGCCTTGATGATGTCGGTGTACTTGAGCTTCGGATCGTCGAGCTTGTAGGCATCGGAGCCGATGTACATCTCTTTCTTGCCTTCAAGCTTCCAGTCGTAACGATCCGGTGCACCGTTGAACATGTCCAGGTTGTCGGAAGTACGCAGGCCGTCGGCCGCAGTACCCGGGCCGTCATAGGACACTTGCGGCGCACGGCGCACACGACGCTGACCGGCGTTGTAGACCCACGCCGAACGCGGTTCCTTCACCTGGTCGAGGGTCTCGTGCACCAGCAGCACACCACCGGCCAGTCGTGCCGGGGCAGTCACTTTCTGCTTGAAGTAGAACAGGATGTTGCCCGGGTTCGCCGGATCGTAGTCCTTCATCTTGTCGCGGAACACGAACTGGTCCTGGAAGTACACCAGGCTGAACGAGCCGTTCGGTTGTGGCGTGGCCTGGGTTACCAGGCGGGTCACGCTACCACCGCGATAACGGGTGATGTGGTTCCAGATGACTTCAACGCCGCTTTTCGGAATCGGGAACGGAATGGCGGTTTCAAAGTTCTCCAGGCCGTTGCCGCCGGACACCAGTTTGGTGTTGGTGGCGTTCTTCTTGATGGCGGCGAACACCTCATCCGGCACGGTGGCACCGCGATGGGACGGATAGACCGGCATCTTGAAGGTTTCCGGGTAGCGCTTGAACATCGCGTACTGGCCCGGGGCGAGCTTGTCCTTGTACTGGTCGACGTTCTGCGCCGTGATGGTGAACAGCGGCTTTTCGCTGGCGAACGGATTGGACAGGAAGCCTTTGCTGTCGACCGTACCGGCGTTCTTCGCCATCGGCTTCCAGGCCGGGATCGAACCGTCGGCGTTACCCGCCATTTCGGCACCCATCGGGGTCAGGCTCTTGCCCAGTTTGTCGGCCTCGGCCTGGGGAACCGCTGCGATGACGCTGGTCGCCAGCAGCGAAAGGCCCAGAACACCGGCGTGGAACAGACTTTTTGTTATTTTCATTTATGCGTTCGTCCTGAAAATACTGTGCTTAGAAGTTCACGCCGAGGCTGAGCGCAACGAAGTCGCGGTCATCCACGGTGGTGTACCTGCCGTCGAAGAAGTTGGTGTAAGCCAGGCTCGCGGTGTAGGTGTTCTGGTACTCGGCATCGACACCCAGGCTCACCGCCTTGCGGCCTTCCTCGAAGTTGCCGCCAGGGCCAGGGGAGTAACCGCTCACGTCATGGGACCAGGCAACGTTCGGCTTGAGGTTCACACCGGCAAACACGTCGTTGTATTCCCAGATGGCACGACCGCGATAGCCCCACGAAGTCGCCGTGGTGAAGCCTTCGTCGGTGCAGTTGCGGCTGCGGTTGTTGGTCGGCGTACCCGCACCGGCACCGTTGATGGTGCTGGTGTTGAGCGCCACGCAGGTATCAAGCGCGCCAGAGGCAGGCAACTCACCCGGACCGTAGACCGGATCGCGGCCATAACGAACGTCGGAAGTGCTTTCCAGGCCGCCAACGTGGGTCACGCCCACTTCGCCCACCAGGGTCAGACGGCTGGCGCCCATGACCTGGTCGAAGAAGTGCGTCAGGGTGGTCTGGAACTGGGTGATTTCCTTGCGACGATACCCGTGCAGGTCCTGACCTGGCACGCCGGTAAGCAGCGATGCATTGGTCAACGGGTTGTTCGGGTTGTTATTGCCTATAGGACGGACACCGGAGAACAGGATGTCGGTGGAGTTGAGCTGCACCGGAGCGTTCGGACGGTAGCTGATCTCACCGCTCCACGCCGTACCGGTAGGCAGGGTGGTGGAGAAGCTCAGGCCATACAGGCGAATGTCTTCCGGGTATTCGATGAAGTACTGCGAATTACCCGCTACCAACAATGGCGCCAGCGCGGCGAACGGGCCCGGGAGCCCCGCTGCCGTGTTGTAGACCGACTGCGGCGCACCGGTGGCGCTGAAGATCGGCGCACGGCTGTGGTAGTTCATGAAGTAGGCGCCGAACTCGGTGTCCAGCGGGTCGAACATGTATTTGAAGGACGCGCCCCACTGACCGCTGTCACGGGCATCGCGATCAGGGCCACGACGCACCAGAACACCCTCGTTGTTGACGTCGACGCCGTTGGCGGCCAACGGCCCCAAGGCAATGGCCGGAATTTGCGAGCGCTTGGCCAGTACGCGCAGGTTGTCGTTGCAGCCGTCGGCAACGATGTCCGGCTGAGAGAAGAACGTGCCGCAGTTGTCGACGACGGTCTGGTCCCATTCAATTTGGTAGAACGCTTCGGCCGAGAGGTTTTCGGTCAGGCTCTGGGACACATAGAACATGTTGACCGGGATCAGGCCTTCCTTGATCTCGGCACCCGGACGACGGAACGCGGACACGTCGATCGGGTTGATCGAGTTGATGCCACCGCCGATGAAGGTACTTTCACCCCAGCTCACGACCTGCTTGCCCAGACGCACGGAGCCTGGTTGATCGGCAATGGCGTAGTTGTGGTAGACGAAGGCGTCGAGGATCTGGCCGCCGGCAGACTTGGCGCCTTCCTTGCGGCCCTCGTCGCTGATGTCCTTGAACGGACGGCTTTCGTCCTTCAGTTCAAAGTCGTACCAGTATTTGCCACGGACGAAAACACCGGTATCGCCGTATTTCAGTTCAAGGTCATGGATGCCCTTGAAGATCTTCGAGAAGGTTTCCCCGCTCTTGAAGTTCAGGTGACCGTCATCAGAAGTCTGGGACAGACCCTTGCCGCCATTGTTGACACCGATGAGGTTCTTGTTGGCACTTTCGGTAGACCAACTGGCACCGATCGACAGGGATGAGTCGAATTGACCTTCGATTTCACCGACGTTGAAACTGACGCCGAATGCTGGCCCGGCGAGCGTAGAGGCAAGACTGACAGCCAGGGGCAGTTTCGCCCGGCGCCAGAACTGGTTAACTGATGTCATCGACGCTACTCCATGTGCATTTTATTTTTATGGCAAGAGCACTTCTAAAAACGTTGTGGATAACCGGGAGCCATGGCATCCCAAAGTCATTCCAAAGTTGCATCGCCCCTGTTCGTGCGGTTGCCCCGTTCTTAAAAATCCTTGAGCGGACTATAGCCAGCAGGTAGTAGCGCTTGATCCCTCTAAAGTGTGATTTGCAGTTGCCAGCCACTCTGGAACAGTCCTTTCGCCAGTCCGACACCCGTCGGCACGGCAAGGATGGCTGAAAATTTCGATTTGACAAGCCAAGCGCTTGCTTGGTGGGGCTGGCGTGCCCTTTCGGGCACGCCGGGAGACGCTTAAAGCGTCGAGAGGAAGGTGCTGTTGGTGGCCTGCCATTCGCTGATATCGACGCGAATGCGCTTCTTGTCGAGTTTGCCGACGCTGGTCTTGGGAATTTCAGTAACAAGGGCGATCTGGCTCGGAATCGCCCACTTGCTCAAGTGTCCCAGCTCCACAAACGGCTTGAGGTGTTCCTTGAGTTCCCGTGCCCCGATTGCATGCCCTTCACGCAGCACCAGCAGGGCAAACGGCCGCTCGCCCCACTGCGGATCGGGGATCCCCACCACTGCTACTTCACGTACCGCCGCATGACGACTGATCAGGTCTTCCAGGTCCAGGGAGGAGACCCATTCGCCACCGGTCTTGATCACGTCCTTGATCCGGTCACGAATGTCGATCACACCCATGCTGTCCAGGGTCGCCACGTCACCGGTGTGCAGCCAGCCTCCGGCCCAGAGCTCGGCGCCCTTCTGCGGCTCATTGAAATAACCCTCGGTCAGCCATGGCGCGCGTAGTACCAGTTCGCCCTGGGTCTCGCCATCTGCGGGCAGGAAGTTGCCCTCGGTGTCGACGATCGCCGCCTCCACCAGTGGCCCCGGCACGCCGGCCTTGATCCGGTAAGTGGTGCGTTCGTCTTCGGTACCGGCCATCAATTCGTCGTTGAGGTGCGCGCACGACACCAGCGGCCCGGTTTCCGACATGCCATAGGCGGCGGTCAACTGAATGCCTTTGGCCTTGGCAGCCTCGTACAAGGTGCGGTTCAGGGCGCTGCCGCCGATGACGATTTTCCATCCGCCGAAGTCGACGTCCTGCGCGGCCTTGGCATTGAGGACCATCTGCAAAATGGTCGGTACGCAATGGGAGAACGTGACTTTCTCCTTGCGCCACAACTCCACCAGGTATTCCGGGTCATAGCGGCCGGGATACACCTGCTTGAGCCCGAGCATGGTCGCCACATACGGCAAGCCCCAGGCGTGCACGTGGAACATCGGGGTGATCGGCATGTACACGTCGTTGGTGCCCAGCAGGCGCACGCTATCGATCGCGCCCATGATGGTTGACACGCCCATGGTGTGCAGCACCAGTTGCCGGTGGGTGAAGTACACGCCCTTGGGATTGCCGGTGGTACCAGTGGTATAGAACGTGGTCGCGACCGAGTTTTCGTCGAAATCCTGGAAGTCGTACTGCGGGCTCGCCGCGGCCAGCAGCTGTTCGTATTCGCCGACGAGGTTCGGCAGGTCTGCGGTTTTTTCCGGCAGGTCAGTCAGCAGCAGGGTTTTGTCGACCGTGGTCAGTTGCCCCTCGATGGCCTTGTAGAGGCCGACGAACTCGCTGTTGACCAGCACAAAGCGGTCCTCGGCGTGGTTCATGGTGTAGAGGATCTGTTCCGGCGACAGGCGCACGTTGATGGTGTGGATCACCGCACCGATCATCGGGATGGCGAACATGCATTCCAGGTAGCGATGGCTGTCCCAGTCCATCACACCCACGGCATCCCCGGGCTTGACCCCGGCCGCTGTCAGCACGTTGGCCAGGCGGGCCACCCGTTCGATCAGGGTCGGGTAGCTATAGCGCAACTTGTCGCGGTAAATGATCTCGCGGGTTTTCTCATAACGGGCACCGGACATCAGCAGCCGTTTGATCAACAGCGGGTACTGGTAAGCGCCTTCGGCCGGGGGGATAACGCGAGTCTGCAACATAATAATCCCTTTAATCTGACTGCACGGTCGTGACTGAAAGTACGCACTGTAGTGCCCTTGAAGGTCAGCCAAATCAGCCAAAGGAATGATTTGCAGAACCGCATGAATACTGGCGTTGCGCCAGCCCTCACAGAAGTTTGGTGATTGCAGTTGGATCCGGTGTAGGAGCTGCCGCAGGCTGCGATCTTTAGGCGATTCCAATAATGCTGAAGATCAAAAGATCGCAGCCTGCGGCAGCTCCTACGGAATCAATGCATCTCGGTAAAAGCCAGCTTCACGCCAATTGCAATCAGCACCGCGCCCATGGTCCGGTCGAACCAGTGACCCATGCGGGCGAAACCGGCGCGTACGCGCTGCTGGCTGAACAGCATCGCCACCAGGCAGAACCAGATCGCTGTCGCCACCGCCAGGTAAACCCCGTAACCGGCCTGCACGGCCAGTGGCGTTTGCGGATTGATGACCACAGTGAACAGCGACAGGAAGAACAGGGTGGCTTTCGGGTTGAGACCATTGGTGACGAAACCCGAAGTGAAGGCACCACGGGCGGTGCGCTCCCCGGCTTCCTTGTGCAGATCGTCCGCCACAGGCTTGGCCGGCTGCGCGCGCAACGCCTTGTAACCGATGTACAGCAGGTAAGCGGCGGCCGCCCATTTCAAGGCATTGAACAGCACGATCGACTGGGACACGATCAGGCCGATCCCCAACAGCGAGTAACCCACGTGCAGGAAAATCGCCGTCCCCACACCCAGCGCGGTCCAGGTGCCAGCGCGGCGACCGTGGGTAACACTTTCGCGCACCACCACGGCAAAGTCCGGGCCAGGGCTAGCCACGGCCAGCAGGTGAATCAGGGCAACGGTCAAGAACTCTGTCCAGTACATGGGGGCTCCTTCAGGCCAAGCGTAACTATTTATTTCATCTGGTAGGCTCGGCAGATTACGCCTTCAGTTCAATGCACAAAAGGTACAGTTGATGACGAACACTCGCCGCGCCGTTTTCCTCGACCACCCGTCCCTGGACCTTGGCGACCTTGACCTCAACCCACTGCGCAGTTGTTTCAGCGAATTGCAGTTGTTCGCCCAGACCTTGCCCGATCAAGTCATCGAACACCTCAAGGGCGCCACCGTCGCCATCAGCAACAAGATCCTGATCGATGCCGCCGCCATGGCGGCCAGCCCTGATCTCAAGCTGATCCTGATCACCGCCACTGGCACCAACAATGTCGACCTCGCCGCCGCCCGCTCTCACGAGATCACCGTGTGCAACTGCCAGGGTTATGGCACGCCATCGGTGGCGCAGCACACGATCATGCTGCTGCTCAACCTGGCCACGCGCCTGGCCGATTATCAAAAAGCCGTCGGCGAAGGCCGCTGGCAGCAGGCCAGACAGTTCTGTTTGCTGGATTACCCGATCGTCGAACTCGAAGGCAAAACCCTTGGCCTGCTGGGTCATGGCGAATTGGGCGGCGCGGTCGCACGACTGGCTGAAGCCTTCGGCATGCGCGTTCTGCTGGGGCAAATTCCCGGACGCCCTGCCCGGCCGGACCGCTTGCCACTGGATGAACTGTTACCGCAAATCGACGCACTGACTCTGCACTGCCCGCTCAACGAGCACACCCGCCACTTCATCGGCGCCCGCGAACTGGCCTCAATGAAACCCGGCGCGTTCGTGGTCAATACCGCTCGCGGTGGATTGATTGATGAGCAGGCGCTGGCCGACGCCTTGCGCAACGGCCATCTGGGGGGCGCCGCCACTGACGTGCTGAGCGTGGAGCCTCCCGTCAATGGCAATCCACTGCTGGCCCATGACATCCCGCGCCTGATCGTCACTCCTCACAACGCCTGGGGCAGCCGCGAAGCGCGCCAGAGAATCGTTGGTCAAGTCACCGAAAACGCACTGGGATACTTCAGCGGTAAGGCGCTGCGGGTCGTCAGTTGATAAACTGCGGCACTTTTTTCCACGGGAGCAGTTATGGATCCGCGCAGTGAAGTACTGCTTCGTCAGGCCGAGTTATTCCAGGGTTCGGTGTTGTTGGCCGGTTTGCCCGCCGACGACTTGCTGGGCCGTCTGCCCAAAGCGCATGGCTGGTGCTGGCACGCCGGCGATCAGGCCGCGCTGGACGCCCGCTTCGCCGAGCGCAGCCATTTTGGCGTGAATGCACCCGAGCGCGAGTTCGATACAGCGGTGGTGTTTCTGCCCAAGGCCAAGGACTTGACCGACTACATCCTCAACGCCCTCGCCTCGCGGCTGGCCGGCCGCGAGCTGTACCTGGTCGGCGAGAAAAAAAGCGGCATCGAAGGTGCCGCCAAACAACTCAACCCGTTCGGCAAGCCACGTAAACTCGACAGCGCGCGCCACTGCCAGCTCTGGCTGGTCACCGTGGCCAACGCGCCTGAAGCCAAACCGTTGGAAAGCCTGGCGCAGACCTACGAACTGCCGCTGGCCGAAGGCCCGTTGAAGGTCATCAGCCTGCCGGGGGTGTTCAGCCATGGTCGCCTCGATCGCGGCAGCGCGCTGCTGCTGGAGCATCTGGACAAACTGCCCGGCGGTCACTTGCTCGATTTCGGTTGCGGCGCAGGAGTCTTGGGCGCGGCGGTGAAACGTCGTTACCCGCATAACCAGGTCACGTTACTGGACGTGGATGCCTTTGCCGCTGCCAGCAGTCGCTTGACCCTGGCTGCCAATGGTCTGGAAGCCGAAGTGATTACCGGCGACGGAATCGATGCCGCACCGATGGGGTTGAGTGCGATCCTGAGCAATCCGCCGTTCCATGTCGGCGTGCACACCGATTATTTCGCAACGGAAAACCTGCTGCGAAAAGCAGCCAAACATCTGAAAAACGGCGGCGAACTGCGCTTGGTGGCGAATAGTTTCCTGAAGTATCAACCGCTGATCGAAGAGCATCTTGGCGTGTGTGCGATCAAGGCCGAAGGACAGGGCTTCCGGATCTATCGAGCCAAACGCGGTTGAAATTCTTTTGATAAAGAAGGCTTGCCGAATGGTTTTTGCCTAGGCAGAATCCGCTCCGTCCTAGGGGAGTAGTCTCCCACGAGCGCCACGCTCGTCCGGCATGCGTCAACATACTTGGTCCTCAGACCATGGCGCATGCGACCCAAGCATCCACTTCAGATGGATTGCAGGGTTTGACAAGACCTATGACACGAACACCTTACCCGGGGCGGGAAGGCTGTACGTGTCATAGCCGTGTCGACCCGCCCCTTAGGAAAACCCCTGATGCTGGATTCACTACTCGTACCTACCGCAATCGTTGCCTTGGCCGAAATCGGCGACAAGACGCAACTGCTCGCGCTCATTCTCGCTGCCCGTTTCCGCAAGCCCTGGCCGATCATTGCCGGTATCGTCGCCGCGACCCTGGCCAACCACGCGGCCGCCGGTGCGGTAGGCGCCTGGGTCGGCAGTTTCTTCTCGGATACGATGCTGCACTGGATCCTCGCCGCGAGCTTCGCCGCCACGGCGCTATGGACCCTGGTTCCGGACAAGATGGATGACGACGAGGCCAGCACCGCCCGCAAGTTCGGGCCGTTCCTGACCACGCTGATCGCGTTCTTCCTGGCGGAAATCGGCGACAAGACGCAGATCGCGACCGTGATGCTAGCTGCGCAATATCCGGAGTTGTGGCTGGTGATCATCGGCACCACCCTTGGCATGCTGATTGCCAACGTGCCCGTGGTATTGGCCGGTAACTTTGCCGCTGACAAGCTGCCATTGACCCTGATCCGTCGACTGGCGGCGTCGGCGTTCTTCATCCTGGCGATTGTCGCGGTGTACAAGGCGATGCAGAGCAGCGGGTGGGTTTGACGCGATAGAGTCTATAGACCGCGTTATCGTTCTTCGTCGGAACGCTGCCCGGAGCAAGCCCGCTCCCACATTGGGTCTCCAGTGCACACAAAGTTTGCAGTCAATGGAGGTTTATTGTGGGAGCGGGCTTGCTCGCGAAGAGGCCAGCAGCCTCACCACATGACTATCAGGACTTCCTGGCTTGCTCGTAAAGCGGCATGACCTTCGGAATCGCCGCCTGCAACGCCGCAATACGGCTCGACGATGCCGGGTGAGTGCTCATGAACTCAGGTGGCGAACCTTCCGAGACTTTGCTCATCTTGTTCCACAGGGTGATCGCGGCATTCGGGTTGTAACCGGCGCGGGCGGCCAGTTCCAGGCCGATCAGGTCCGCCTCGTTTTCATTGGCGCGGCTGTTGGGCAGGGTCATGCCGTAGTTGGCCACAGTATCGGCCAGGGCCAGGCTGTCCTGCCCCAATCCCAACAAGGCACCGGCGCCCTGCTTGGCCATTTCCATGCCGTACGCCTTGGACATCGCTTCACGACCGTGCTCGCGCAGGGCGTGGGCGATTTCATGGCCCATGATCGCGGCGATTTCATCGTCGGTCAGTTTCAGTTTATCGATCAGGCCGGTGTAAAAGATGATCTTGCCGCCAGGACCGCAGTTGGCGTTGAGTTCATCGCTCTTGATCAGGTTGACTTCCCACTTCCACTGAGCCGCGTCCGGACGGAAGTTCGGCGCCTGGGCAATCAGCCGGTCGGCAATCGCCTGAACCCGCCGGGCTTCATTGCTGGTCTTGTCCAGCACACCTTTGCTGGACGCCTCGCCCACTGTCTTCTGATAGGACTGGGCGTACATCTGGTCGACTTCTTGCGCAGACAACATGCTGAACATGTACTGCTTGCGCTCCACCCCCACGGCACCGCCACTGGTGGTATTGACCGACTGGCAACCGCTGAGCAAAAGTGCTGCGCCCAGTGCACTGACAACCAAAATCTTGTTCATCAAAAAACTCCCTGAAAACATGCCGAGTATCCTAGGCGTGGAAATGTATCGACGCCAGATACAATGGACGTAAGACGCGCAATTCGGACAAAGCTCTCATCGCCGTAGAAAAAATTCACATACGGCGACAACCCGCAGCCCATCACGCCACGCCTTGATTCAATTAAGACATCCAGCACGCAAAAACAGTCATTTCAACTGCCCGCGCTCATACCCGCCCGCTCAAGCAGGTGGCCGAGATCGATCAGGTGACCAATGAAGTGGGCGGTGATGCGGATGAGTCGAGCGCGGCCGGTAGCGGCGCCTGACTAACCGGGAGTGAGGCACTCCGGCCCATTGAGCTTCGGATCATTCACCATGTTGGCCAGCACCCGCTCGCGCAATGCGGCGGGTTCACTGGCCAGCAAGGCTTGCAGTGCATACAACGGCGTCTCGGGATCCAGCCACGCAGCCTGCCCCGCCTCATCAAGAATCAACGGTCGCCGCTGGCTTGCCGCCGGCTGGGTAATCACGGCGGTACTCAGCCACACCTGCTCCTGTACCGGATACGCCTCCCAGATTGCCGCAAAAAATAATGACGAGCCCTCCCCCGGTGTCAGCCAGTACGGGCGCTTTCGCGTTGTGCCGCGCCATTCGTAAAAACCATTGGCCGGCAACAGGCAGCGGCGCTCGCGCAAGGCCTGGCGAAACATGGGCTGTTCGGCAACCGTTTCGGCACGGGCGTGGGCCGGGGTGCGGGACAGATCGGTCAACCAGGGTGGCGTCAGGCCCCAGCGGGCGCGGGCCAGCGAGCGCTGGCCGTCAGGCTCGGCCCGCAGCATCAACACCGAATCATTGGGGGAAATGTTCCACTGCGCCTGCTGGTCGGCGGGAAAACCGGGCAGTGCCGCGAAGGCAGGGTTCCAGCGAAACAGGGCATAACGTCCACACATGGGGCAACACGACTCTTGATCAAACGAACGCCAGCCTAACAGACCAGCGTGCCGGGAAAGCTGTCCGGTTCATCGCCAGACAGCGGCAGCGCGGCATTGTACGCGGTGATCAGCTCGCGGGCGTATTCGGCCTGGTCGTTCTCGACCGACAGCCCGAGCAGGCCATAGATCGGCAACTCGCCGCTGCCCCCGAGCAAATCACGGCCCATCAGATGCGCTTCGATGCCCTCGCTGGCGAGCATGCCTTGCAGCAATTCGCCTTCCATCAGGTTTTCCGGGTCGTAGATGCGCTGCATACACGCTCCTCACTCGTTTTCGCTGAACACTTCGAGATGCCATTCCCCTTCATGAACCTGCAACACGAAGGTTATCGGCCGGCAGCACACCTGACAGTCTTCAATATAGGTCTGATCACCACCGGACAAGTCCAGCGTCGTCTCGACTTCCTCACCACAATACGGACATTCATATCGCGTAGTTTCCAGCATCGCGGTCTCCCAGGTGACTTGTGCGTATAATCGCCGGTCTATTTGCAGGGCTATTTTTGTCTGGCTACTTTTTCAGACCGTACCCCGCCGGTTTTCGATCAAAACCTTTACTTACCCTAGCCGTTTCTAACAAGAGAGCATGATGGGCGAATTCGATGCCATCCGACCTTACGACGACAGCGAAGTCCCGGCAGTGCTGGCACGACTGCTAGGCGACAAGGCGTTTCTAGATATCCTCACCCACTTCCGCTTCCCGCGTTTCGCCGGCGCTTTAGGCTGGGCACTCAAACCTCTTATAGCCCATCGGCTGCGCCGTGAGTTTGCCGGCATAACCTCCGTGGCCACGTTACAGGACAAAGTCGAGCATTACGTCGACCATACCATCGAGCGCGCCACCGACGGTGTTACCTATACCGGGGTGGAGCAATTCAAGTCCGGCAGCGCCTACCTGTTCATCGCCAACCACCGCGACATCGTGATGGACCCGGCCTTCGTCAACTATGCCGTGTACCACGCCGGCCTGCCGACCCCGCGCATCGCCATTGGCGACAACCTGCTGCAAAAGCCTTTCGTCAGCGACCTGATGCGTCTGAACAAGAGCTTCATCGTGCACCGCTCGATCAGCGGACGCCGGGAGAAAATGGCGGCTTATCAACTGTTGTCGGCATACATCAACCATTCGATCCGCAACGATTGCGCCTCGATCTGGATTGCCCAGGCCGAAGGCCGCGCCAAGGACGGTGACGACCGTACCGAATCGGCGATCCTCAAGATGTTCCACATGAGCCGCAAGGACGAGCCGTTCGGTGAAGTCATCCAGTCGCTGAACCTGACCCCGGTGTCGATCAGCTACGAGTACGACCCGTGCGACCAGGCCAAGGCCCGCGAGCTTTTCATCCGCGCCAGCACCGGCAGCTACACCAAGGTGCCGGGCGAGGATGACGTGAGCATCGCCAAGGGCATCACCGGCTACAAGGGCCGGGTGCATGTGAACTTTGCCGCGCCGATCACCGAACTGTTCGAAGACACCAAGCAATTGGCGGTCGAGATGGACAGGCAAATCCTCAGCGGATACCGCTTGTTCCCGGTGCACTACCTGGCTTATGCACAGTGGAAGGACGCCGATCCGCAGTTGCAGGTACCGAAGGCCGCTGAAGTGTTCCCGACCGAGGAACTGACCAAGGCCCAGGAAGAATGGCAACGCCGCCTGGACGCCTGCCCTGAAGAGCATCGTCCATTCCTGGTGCTTCAATATGCGATGCCGGTACGCAATCAGTACCGGGTGAAGGCCGGATTGCCGCTGTAAGCGGTATCGGCTGGATGTGAAAACGGCGCCCTCGAGGCGCCGCTTTTGTATCTGTTCACCACAGTTTTGCGGTTACTCAAACCTGAGTGCTGATCCACGACACCAGCAGCGCCATCCCCATGCAGGCAAAACCGAAGATGTAGAAAAACCGGTTCATGCGCAAGGTCGCCCAGTCCAGCGTGGGCTCTGCGTTGGGACTGCTCTGGCGCTGCGCCTGCAAACTGGCCATCGCACGCAGTTCGCGACGACGGGTGGCGTGCAGCAACCAGCCACCCGGGAAGGCAAAGAGCAAGGCCAGCAGATTGATCAATTTGGCGGGATGGGCGGTAAACAGCGTCATCAAGTGCAGCGACATCACGAACCTCAAGTAAAACAGGTGGCAGGTGCCGGGCCGGCGACCGCGGCGCGGATTCTACCGAAAGCCTGCGCACCTGCCCTCGTTTTCCGACAAATAACGAAGCTTTTGATCAATGGCTGTCCTGAGTCACGGCTTCGTCATCTGTATCGGCGAACATGCGCACCTCGAAACCGACACGGATCACGTCATGCTCCACGCCGAAAACCAGGATCGTCTTTACCTCATCACCCCCAGCGAAGAACAGCAAGCCCTCGTCGGCAGCCTCGCCTTCAATGTTCAAGACCGCCATTGGCTGGTGTATTGCGCACTCGGTGGCCACCAGCATGCCGATTTACCGGAGGCGGATTTGCTGACGGGCGTGAGCGTGCTGGACTTTTACTCGCAAGCGGCCTGACGATCTCTTCCTGTAGGAGCTGCCGCAGGCTGCGATCTTTTGATTTTGATCTTCGGCGGCTCCAAACCTTAAAAAACAAGATCAAAAGATCGCAGCCTGCGGCAGCTCCTACATGGCTCGCATTACTCGCCGAGAACCTGACCCACAGTCGGGTCCTTGAACAGGCGGGTCAACGCATCACTGAGCACATCGCTGACCAGCTTGGTGTTGGTTTCCTGGTTAGGCGCCATACCGAAGCGCTGGTCCAGGGACGCACCGTAACGGCCGCTGTAGCGACGGTTGGCGTTTTGCACATCTGAGCGGAAAGTCGCGCCGATGGTCGCTTCGGTCACGTACATGCCTTCTTTAGGCGACTGATACTTCAGCTCGGCGAGGGTCACGGTGATTTGCGGTGCATTCGCCGCATTGGCGGTCGGGGTGAAGCCCAACAGGCGCACGGCAGCTTCGGCCTGAGCCTGCAGTTTCGGCAGGATCTGCGCGCCCTGCACGGTGATCGCGCTGGTCTCCGGGTACAGGCCACCACGGGTGCCGAGGGTTGGCGACGGACGTCCGTCCACCACACGCACCACAACAGGCTGACCGTGGCCGACGGGCGCCAGTTGAGCCGTCAACTTGGGTTCCGGGTTCAGTTGTTGCGGGCTGTGGGCGCAGCCAACCAGGGTCAAACTGGTCACAGTGATCAAACCGAACAACAGGCGTTGCAACATGCTCTTCTCTCCAGAATCAGGCACAAACAGGCCGGCAGTATAGCGGTGCGCCACTGCGGGGAACCAGCACCGCACAGTGTTTGATTATATCTCTGACAAACCCTTGCTCATGCGGTTCCTGTCACACAGATGTCACCCCCCATACACTTGCACGTAATGGCCTGCAGGCAACCTTCTCGGCAGTCACCCAAACGGTATTTTGCCATGCGCCATCTGATCTCTCTGTTCGCGCCACGCCCACTGCATCGCTGCTTCGCCCTGCTCGACCGCAACGGCCGCTGCCAGGCCTTCAGGCAGTGCAGCCTCCAGCCCATGGGCGATGGCTGGGTTGAAATCGAAGAGATTCGCCTGAACTGGCTGAATCAGCCACTGCCTGCCGGTGCCCGCGTCGTTTCCCGGCAGCACCGGCCACGCTCGCGTGCACAGCATCTGATGACGACCTGACCAAACACCTAATAAAAGTCATTAAACACGACCATTTCCCTGCGTTTCTTAGATACAATCTCCCCCCGATTATAAGGACGTCTCCTGATCGGGCCTCGCAGCATCGTCAATGCGCTTGTATTGACACCCCGAACCGCCCACAGAGAGCCGCCCACACAGATCGAGTGAAGCTGGCGCGCTTGCTGTTTTATTGAGCAAAACCTCCACTTTTCGCGAATCTGCAGAGCTGTCATTACGCTCGGTCACTGAGCTGTTTGCCCGTTTTGCCTGCCCTGTATCCCATGGCGGCAATCCATCCGGGCACGGTGCCAGCCTGGGACAGCCCTTTTTTGAGGTTCACGTCTTCAAAAGAGCGTGAAAAAAACGGGTTTTCACAACTTCACAAGAGTGTGGCGAGCAAATGAATAGTTTTGCGTCTGAACATGCACCATTAGCGTCTACAACAGCCCAACGACACAGGACCGAGTATTCCTCGAACACCGGAGCCTGAAGCCTGTCCGCTACGGATTTGGTTGCACAAACGGATGTATCGACCATAAGTCGAATTGCCTCCCGCGCGCCGAAATGAGTTCATATGGCTCATAGGCCCGGCAGGTAGCGTCCGTCGAAGTTGCGATAAATTGCGAAGATTCGGACATGGCGATACTGCCATGAGATCCAGGGGCATCACTGACTCGCCCCGGAACGCCTGGCAGCCATGCCGACAATTTGGTGCTGCAGATTTTGGAGACGCGTTAAATGGCGCATAACGAAGCAGTCGACGTAGTACTGGTTGGGGCCGGCATCATGAGTGCCACCCTTGCAGTACTGCTCAAAGAGCTCGACCCCGCGATCAAGCTGGAAGTCGTCGAGCTGATGGATTCCGGTGCCGCGGAGAGTTCCAACCCGTGGAACAACGCCGGTACCGGTCACGCCGGGCTGTGTGAGCTCAACTACACGCCGCAGGCCGCCGATGGCACCGTCGACATCAAGAAAGCCGTGCACATCAACACCCAGTTCGAGGTGTCGAAGCAGTTCTGGTCGTACCTGACCAAAAAAGGCACGTTCGGCTCGTGCAAATCGTTTATCAGCCCGGTGCCTCACCTGAGTTTCGTGCAGGGCGACAGCGGCGTGTCCTTCCTCAAGGAGCGCTTCAAGGTGCTGAGCAAGCACCACGCCTTTTCGGACATGGAGTACACCGAAGACAAGGCCAAGATGGCCGAGTGGATGCCGCTGATGATGCCTGGCCGCGATCCTGGCGAAACCCTCGCCGCGACCCGCGTGATCAATGGCACCGACGTCAACTTCGGCGCCCTGACCAACCAGTTGCTCAAGCACCTGACCAGCGCACCCGATGCCCAGGTCAAGTACTGCAAGCGCGTGACCGGCCTCAAGCGCAGCAACGGCGGCTGGACCGTGAGCATCAAGGACGTCAACAGCGGCAACACCCGTGAAGTCGACGCCAAGTTCGTCTTCCTCGGCGCTGGCGGCGCGGCACTGCCGCTGCTGCAGGCTTCGGGCATCGAAGAGAGCAAAGGCTTCGGCGGCTTCCCGATCAGCGGCCAATGGCTGCGTTGCGACAACCCGGAAGTGGTCAAGCACCACCAGGCCAAGGTCTACAGCCAGGCTGCCGTAGGTTCGCCGCCAATGTCCGTGCCGCACCTGGACACCCGCGTGGTCGAAGGCAAGAAGTCCCTGCTGTTCGGACCTTATGCCGGTTTCACCACCAAGTTCCTCAAGCACGGCTCCTTCATGGACCTGCCGATGTCGGTTCGCGCCGGCAACATCGGGCCGATGCTTTCCGTGGCAAAAAACAACATGGACCTGACCAAGTACCTGGTCAGCGAAGTGATGCAGTCGATGGAGCAGCGCCTGGAGTCCCTGCGCCGCTTCTACCCTGAGGCGAAAGCTGAAGACTGGCGCCTGGAAGTGGCCGGCCAACGAGTGCAGATCATCAAGAAAGACCCGAAAAAAGGCGGCATCCTGCAATTCGGTACCGAACTGGTCGCGGCCAAGGACGGTTCCCTGGCGGCACTGCTCGGCGCTTCGCCAGGTGCCTCGGTGACCGTTTCGATCATGCTTGAGCTGATCGAAAAATGCTTCCCGGGCAAAGCCAAGGGCGAATGGGCCAGCAAACTGGCAGAAATCTTCCCGGCCCGGGAAAAGGTCCTGGAAACCGACGCTGCGCTGTATCGAAAGATCAATACGCAGAACAACGTTGCCCTGGAATTGGTTGAAGCCAGCAGCGAGACCGAAAGCTACGCTTGATTCGGCCTTATAAAAAACGCCCCGTTCTCACTGAGAGCGGGGCGTTTTTTTATGCCTTTATAAGATCGCAGCCTTCGGCAGCTCCTACAGGAGGTACGCCGTTCCAAAGTAGGAGCTGCCGAAGGCTGCGATCTTTTGATCTTTAACCGCGAGCTTTTTCGATCAGCTCGATGTAATCCGGCGCGTTGCGCTGATCCTTGATCAGGGCAACGAAGTCATTTCCGTGCTCATCCTTGCCATTGACGTCGTAACCCGCTTCGACGAAGAACGTCAGGAAACGCGCGAAATCGTCGATGCGCAGGCCACGGTAGGCCTTGACCAGTTTGTGCAGGGACGGCGAAGTCGCGTCGACCGGTTCGAAATCGAGAAACAATTTGATCTGCTCATCGCCGATCTCGTCACCAATCACTTGTTTTTTATCTTTACGCATTGCCGACTCCAGCTCGCAGACATTTCACGGGGCGGGCAGTTTACCCCTGCGCAGGCACAAGGCTCAACGCGGACGAGTACTGCCGGTGTGCAGATCGGCCCAGACATGGCCATTGGCATAGCTGAGAAACTGGCAATACACCGTGTCGTTGCGCAACAAGTCGATCACCACCCGGTATTGCGCCAGCGGGTAATAGAGGGTCAGGGTCTTGCTCGCCTCGTCGTAAACCGGCTTCTTCAGGCTTTTGCTTTCACCATCGAAGTTGATCAGCACCTGACTGATGGTGGCACCCTTGTTCAGGGATTTGCCCTTGAGACGAATCATTAATGGGGACGTGACCGGAATCGGCTGTTGATTGGATTGACGCTGAGCACCGACCACCACCGAATAATCGGTGACCTGCATCAGTTGCTGCTGTTCGGGATCACTGTCACGCAGGGTCAAGTCATCGGGCGGCAGGAACTGCGCATGCATGGGCGCCGGCGCGGCGGCCAGGGGCAGGCTGAGGGTCAGCAACAGGGCTGTGCAGCAGCGGATCGAACGGCTCATGGCAGGCTCCGGAATCGGGGCCGAGCACTCTAGCATGGGCTGAAGGAAGTGGTTCAAGTGCACAGAAACCCCTGTGGGAGCGGGCTTGCTCGCGAAAGCGGTGTGTCAGCTAATTTGATGTCGGCTGACACGCCCTCTTCGCGAGCAAGCCCGCTCCCACAGGGGCAAAGATCAGTCGAACTGCGCGCGCATCCAGGCCTGATACTCGGCAACACCAGGCTCGCCTTCGCGTGGCGCCCAATGCGCCAGCTCACCCTCACCGACCGGGCGATAAGGTCCGGCCTTGCATTCGAACATCAGGCTGTCGGCCTCGAGCACCACCAAACCGTGGAACACACCGGTTGGCAGGTCCACGCCAACACAGTCGCCACCGGCCTGGAGCACGGTCTTGCTGAGCACCGCACCGGTCTCGTCAAAGATCAACACACCCAGCCGCCCCTTGAGAACCAACAGGGTTTCGGCCTTGTTGTCGCCCAAATGCCGGTGAGGCGGGATATACGTGGACGGCTGCAACCCCACCGCCATGCGATGGCAGGCGTCTTCCATCTGATGGAAGTTGTGATGCTGGCGCCCACGAGGACTGGCCGCGGCTTTCCCGGCCAGCTCGGCGAACAGGGTCTGATCCAGAAAGCGAGGCGTATCCATGTCTTACATTCCTTTAACGGCGAAAATCCCGTTGGCGTTACGCCAGTAGCCTTTGTAGTCCATGCCGTAACCGAAGATGTAGCGATCGATGCACGGCAGGCCGACGAAGTCGGCCTTGAGGTCCGGACGGGCCTTGCGGTCGTGGTCTTTGTCGATCAGCACGGCGGTGTGCACTTTGCGGGCACCGGCGTGTTTGCAGAAGTCGATGATCGCGCCCAGGGTGTGACCTTCGTCGAGGATGTCGTCGATGATCAGCACGTCACGGTCGATGAAGGAAACTTCCGGCTTGGCTTTCCAGAACAGGTCGCCGCCGCTGGTTTCGTTGCGATAGCGGGTGGCGTGCAGGTAGGACGCTTCCAGCGGGAAGTGCAGGTAGGTCAGCAGCTTGCCGGAGAAAATCAGCCCGCCGTTCATCACGCAGAACACCACCGGGTTGCTGTCCGCCAGTTGATCGTTGATTTGTGCACCGACGCGGGCGATGGCCGCCTCGACTTCAGCTTCGGTGTACAGGCAGTCAGCCTCTCGCATGATTTGACGGATATGCTCGAGATCAGCGGACATGGCGCTCTCCAAGGTTTTGGGGGGAGGGACGGATTCGGAAAAGCGGGCAAAGGTACGCATCAAGCGAGGCCAGATCAAGTGTTTGTGGACTAACGTACTGTATGTCTATAGGACAACACCCTCGGATAGATTAATCTAGGCCGGTTTTTTTGCCCGCCGCCGGAGCCTTTCCCCATGCCCATCCATGAGATCCGCCACCCGCTGATCCGTCATAAACTTGGCCTGATGCGCCGCGCAGACATCAGCACCAAGAATTTCCGTGAGCTCGCTCAGGAAGTCGGCGCCTTGCTGACCTATGAAGCCACCAAAGACCTGCCGCTGGAATCCTACGATATCGAAGGCTGGTGCGGCACGGTGTCGGTCGAGAAAATCGCCGGCAAGAAGATTACTGTCGTGCCGATCCTGCGTGCCGGCATCGGCATGCTTGAGGGCGTGCTCAGCCTGATCCCGGGGGCCAAGGTCAGCGCCGTCGGCGTTGCCCGCAACGAAGAAACCCTGCAGGCCCACACCTACCTGGAAAAGCTGGTTCCGGAAATCAACGAACGCCTGGCGATGATCATCGACCCGATGCTCGCCACCGGCAGCTCCATGGTTGCCACCATCGACTTGCTGAAAAAGGCCGGCTGCCGCGACATCCGCGCCATGGTGCTGGTTGCCGCCCCGGAAGGCATCGCCGCCGTAGAGAAAGCTCACCCGGACGTGATCATCTACACCGCTTCCATTGATCAGAAACTGAACGAACACGGTTACATCATCCCTGGACTGGGCGATGCCGGTGACAAGATCTTCGGCACCAAGCAGAAGGACGCGTGACCATGCAGCAAGAGTTCAACGATCCGCTCTGGCGCACGGTGCTGTCGGGTGCACAGATGCTGTTCGTGGCCTTCGGCGCCCTGGTGTTGATGCCGCTGATTACCGGACTCGACCCGAACGTGGCGCTGTTCACGGCCGGCCTGGGGACGATCCTGTTCCAGATCGTCACCGGGCGTCAGGTGCCAGTGTTCCTGGCATCTAGCTTTGCCTTCATCACCCCGATCATTCTCGCCAAGGGCCAGTTCGGCCTGGCCGCGACCATGGGCGGCGTGATGGCGGCAGGTTTCGTCTACACCTTCCTCGGCCTCGCGGTGAAGATCAAAGGCACCGGTTTCATCGACCGCTTGCTGCCGCCGGTGGTAATCGGTCCGGTGATTATTTCGATCGGCCTGGCCATGGCGCCGATTGCCGCCAACATGGCCATGGGCAAGGCCGGCGATGGCAGTGAATTGATTCATTACCAGACGGCAATGATGATTTCGATGCCCGCACTGCTGACCACACTGATCGTCGCGGTATTCGGCAAGGGCATCTTCCGCCTGGTGCCGATCATCTCCGGCGTGCTGGTGGGCTTTGGCATGGCGTTCTACTTCGGTGTGGTCGATACCGCGAAGATTGCGGCGGCACCCTGGTTCGCCATCCCGCACTTCACCGCGCCGGAATTCAACTGGCAGGCGATTCTGTTCATCGTACCGGTGGCCCTGGCCCCGGCCATCGAACACATCGGCGGCGTGATTGCCGTGGGTAGCGTGACCGGTCGCGATTACCTGAAGAAGCCCGGCCTGCACCGCACCCTGCTCGGTGACGGCATTGCCACCACGGCGGCCGGTCTGTTCGGCGGTCCGCCCAACACCACCTACGCCGAAGTGACCGGCGCGGTGATGCTGACCAAGAACTACAACCCGAAAATCATGACCTGGGCGGCGATCTTCGCCATCAGCCTGGCGTTCATCGGCAAGTTCGGCGCACTGCTGCAAAGCATTCCGGTACCGGTGATGGGCGGGATTCTGTGCCTGTTGTTCGGTTCGATCGCGGCGGTGGGGATGAACACGCTGATCCGCCACAAGATCGATCTGGGCGAGGCGCGCAATCTGGTGATTGTGTCGGTGACCCTGGTTTTCGGGATCGGCGGCGTGCTGATCGGCACCGGCACCGGGCCGGACGATTTCGGCCTCAAGGGCATCGCGCTGTGCGCGGTGGTGGCGATTGGCTTGAACCTGATCCTGCCGGGCAACGACAGCTGGAAGCACAAGAAAGCGGATGAGCCGCTGATCTAAGCAGGTTCGGATTCTTCGCTGACTGAAAGACCCTCTTCGCGAGCAAGCCCGCTCCCACATTTGGAATGCATTCCACCTGTGGGAGCGGGCTTGCTCGCGAAGCTTTTAAAGCGCCAACGGCGCTCGCTCGCACAATGTACTCAATGCCCGAGCCCAATGCGGGTCATCGTTGAGGCACGGCACCAGCACCAGGTCCTCTCCCCCCGCTGCGCGGAATTGTTCCTTGCCGCGATCACCGATTTCTTCCAGGGTCTCGATGCAATCGGCAACGAACGCCGGGCACATCACCAGAATCTTTTTCACGCCGCTTTTGGCCAACTCATCCAGGCGCGCCTCGGTATAGGGTTCAATCCATTTGGCGCGTCCCAGGCGCGACTGGAACGACACCGACCACTTGCCCTCAGGCAACCCCATGCGCTTGGCAAACTCTGCCGCCGTACGCAGGCACTGGGCGCGATAACAGGTGGCGACCACCGCCGGCGACGCTCCGGCGCAGCAATCACCGCCACCCTCGAAGCAGTGACCGGGGTTGAGTTTCTTCAGATGCCGTTCCGGCAAGCCGTGAAAGCTCATCAGCAAGTGATCGAAATCCTGCTCCAGATAGGGCCGGGTCGTGGCCACCAACGCATCGAGGTATTCCGGTTGGTCGTAGAACGGCTGGAGCACCGACAACTGCACGTCGAGATTTTTCTCGCGCACCACGCGCCTGGCCTCCTCGATGACCGTCGTCGTGGTGCTGTCGGCGAACTGTGGATAAAGCGGGGCCAGGGTAATTCGCTTGTGTCCCGCCACGACCAGGCGCACCAGCGTCGATTCAATCGACGGTTCGCCGTAACGCATCGCCAATTCGACCGGACCGTGCTGCCATTGACTGATCATCGCTTGTTGCAGGCGACGGCTGAGCACCACCAGCGGCGAGCCCTCGTCCCACCAGATCGAGGCATAGGCATGGGCCGACTGCTCGGGACGCTTGATCAGGATCAGCGACACCAACAGCCGTCGAACCGGCCATGGCAAGTCGATCACGTACGGGTCCATCAGAAATTGATTGAGGTAGCTGCGCACATCCGCCACCGAGGTGGAGGCAGGTGAACCCAGGTTGACCAGAAGCAACGCGTGATCGGTCATGCAACGTCCTATTTCAAAGGCGACTGGACAGATCGTCCAAAGCCGCGCGCAAATCCGTGAACTTAAAAGTGAAACCAGCCTGTAACAAACGCACCGGAGTGGCGCGCTGGCCACCCAGCAATAACAGCGACAACTCGCCCAACCCCACCTTCAATACGAAGGCCGGCATCGGCATGAACGTCGGGCGATGCAATACGCTGCCCAGCGCCTCGGCAAACTCGCGGTTGCGCACCGGTTTGGGCGCGCACGCATTATAGGGACCGCTGGCCTCGTTGCGATGCAGAAGAAAATCAATCAGGGCGATTTGATCGTCGATATGAATCCACGGCATCCACTGCCGGCCGTTGCCTATCGGCCCTCCCAGGCCCAGTTTGAACGGCAGTAACAGACGCGACAAAAAGCCGCCCTGCGCCGACAGCACCAACCCGGTTCGAATGAGGATGACGCGAATGCCCAACGCCTCAGCCCGCTGCGCGGTCTCTTCCCAGGCGATGCATAACTGGCTGGCGAAATCATCGATGACCGGTGGCGACTCTTCGGTCAACTCACGTTCGCCACCATCGCCATACCAACCAACAGCGGAACCGGAGATCAGCACCCGGGGTTTCTGTTCGCGGCTTTCCAGCCAGGCCAGCAGGGTTTCGGTCAGCGAGATGCGACTGCTCCACAACAGGGCTTTGCGTTTGTGCGTCCAGGGCCGGGCGGCAATCGGCGCACCGGCAAGATTGATAATCCCATCGACAGGTTCCTGCCCGAGATCCTCCAAACGGGCAATTCCACGCACTTGGGCACCACATATTTTCGCGACATTTTCAGGTTGGCGACTCCAGACTGTCAGGCGATGACCTTGGCCCAACCAGTGCCGGCAGAGCTGACGTCCTATCAAACCAGTACCGCCGGTCAGCAATATGTGCATGACTTCTTCCTCGCGTGGCGTTTTACCTTGTCCATTAGTCTATTTTTATAAGCAGGGATCTTTGGTATCGAGCAGGCTCTATGTTTAACAATAGGCCAAGCTGTCAGATCGAGAACGCTAAAAGTTATACCAAAAAACAATATTGTACAGGTTTGAACCCCAGCGTAGTCTGTACAGAAAGGTAAACGAGGCCCCTATGACTGTACCTATCGCAATCATCGGCACCGGCATTGCCGGACTCTCCGCCGCCCAGGCCCTGACGGACCTCGGGTACGTGGTTCAACTATTCGATAAAAGCCGCGGCAGCGGCGGGCGCATGTCGAGCAAGCGCAGCGATGCGGGTGCCCTGGACATGGGCGCGCAGTATTTCACTGCCCGCGACCGGCGTTTTGTCAACGAAGTCCAGCGCTGGCAAGCCAAAGGCTGGGTCGCCGAGTGGACGCCGCAGCTGTATACCTACCATGGCGGCCAGCTCAACCTGTCGCCGGACGAGCAGACCCGCTGGGTCGGCACACCCCGCATGAGCGCCATCACCCGCGCGCTGCTCGGTGACCTGGAAGTGCATTTCGCCTGCCGGATCACCGAGGTCTATCGCGGTGAAGAACACTGGCACCTGCAGGACGCCGAAGGCTTCACCCACGGACCGTTCAGCCACGTGGTCATCGCCACGCCGGCCCCTCAGGCCACAGCTTTGCTGGCATCGGCGCCGAAACTGGCCGGGGCCGCCGCCGGGGTGAAAATGGACCCGACCTGGGCCATCGCCCTGGCCTTCGAAACGCCGCTGGAAACGCCCATGGAAGGCTGCTTCGTACAGGACAGCCCACTCGACTGGCTGGCCCGAAACCGCAGCAAACCCGGACGCGACAACACACTCGACACCTGGGTGCTGCACGCCACCAGCGCCTGGAGTCGCCAGCACATCGACCTGTCCAAGGAAGCGGTGATCGAGCAGTTGCACGGCGCCTTCGCCGAACTGCTGCACGACTCCATGCCCGCGCCGAGCTTCAGCCTCGCCCACCGCTGGCTCTACGCCCGCCCCGCCAGCAGTCACGAATGGGGTACCCTGGCCGATGCCGACCTGGGGCTGTATGCCTGTGGCGACTGGTGCCTGTCCGGACGCGTCGAAGGAGCCTGGCTCAGCGGTCAGGAAGCCGCCCGCCGCCTGCATGAGCACCTGCAGTAAAGGGCATCGATCCGAGCAAATCGCTGCTGTCGCCTTGGACAGCAGCCCGCCAAAAACCTATACAAAAAATTTGACTTGTATAACTTCGAATCTATGATGAAGTTATCTTGTACAGACGCGAATGTTTGTACAGGTTCAGATTCGAGGTGCTCCGATGCTCCACTCCCCCGCCAAACCGAAAATCGCCATCAGCGCCTGCCTGATGGGCCTTGATGTGCGCTACAACGGCGGGCACAAAGAGTCGCGGCTGTGCAGCCGCACCCTCACTGACTACTTCGATTTCATCCCGGTCTGCCCGGAAGTGGCCATCGGCCTGGGTGTACCGCGCCAACCGATTCGACTGGTGGGCAGCGCGGATCAACCCGAAGCCGTGGGCACCCTCGATCACAAGCTTAACGTGACGCAACCACTGGACACCTACGGCCGGGACATGGCAGCGCAGTTGGGGGATATCTGCGGCTATATTTTCATGCAAAATTCCCCGTCCTGCGGGCTGGAGCGGGTCAAGGTCTACCACGCCAACGGCGCGCGGGCGGACAGAGACGGGCGCGGGATCTATGCCCGGGCCTTCTGCCTGCGGCACCCGGACTTGCCGGTGGAGGAAGACGGTCGGCTCAACGATCCGGTGCTACGGGAAAACTTCCTTACCCGGGTGTTCGCCTACGGCGCCTGGCAGCAATTGCGCCAGCAGGGCATGACCCGGCGTGGTCTCACGGACTTTCACTCGCGCTACAAATACCTGCTGATGGCCCACAACCCGGTGCAGTACAAAACCCTGGGCCACCTGCTGGGCAACATGGGCAAAACCGATCCGCATGAACTGGGCCCCCGCTATTTCAGCGAACTGATGGCGGCGCTGAAAAAATGCGCCACCCGCCGTACTCACACCAACGTCCTGCAACACCTCAGCGGCTACCTGAAACAGGCCATCAGCGGCGAAGACAAGCAGGAAGTGCAGCACGTGATCAGCCAGTACCGCCTGGGCATCGTGCCGCTGGTGGTGCCGCTGACGCTGCTCAAGCATCACTTTCGCCAACACCCCGATCCGTACATCGCACAGCAGGTTTACCTGCAACCGCACCCGGAAAACCTCAGCCTGCGAAACGCCATCTGATGAAAAAAGGACTCGACACCAGCGCCCGCGAAGACCTCGGCGATGACTTTAAAAAGGCGCTGGACGAAGGCTGGCTGCCGATCCGTGAAGTGGCGCGGCAAACCGGGGTCAATGCCGTGACCTTGCGCGCCTGGGAGCGGCGCTATGGTCTGATCGTGCCGCTGCGCACGCCCAAGGGCCATCGGTTGTTCTCGGCCGACCACGTACAACGCATCCAGACCATCCTCACCTGGCTCAACCGTGGCGTTGCCGTCAGCCAGGTCAAGCCATTGCTCGACACGCCTCAAGCCTTCAGCGAGTCCGTCGACAACGATTGGCACGCCTTGCTGCAAACGTTACTGCTGGCGGTCAGCCGATTGCAGGAGCGTGCCCTGGACGACAGCGTCAATCAGGCGATGGCGCTGTATCCGCCGCGAACCCTGTGCGAGCAATTGCTGATGCCCTTGCTGGCCGCTCTGGAGCAACGCTGGCAAGGCCAGTTCGGGGCGCAGATGGAGCGGGGCTTTTTTTGTGCCTGGCTGCGCAGCAAGTTCGGTGCGCGCATCTACCATAACAACCGTCAGTTGCGCACCGCGCCGTTGCTGCTGGTCAACCATTCGGACCTGCCCATGGAACCGCACCTGTGGCTCACGGCTTGGCTGGTCAGCAGTGCGGATTGCCCGGTGGAGGTCTTCGACTGGCCGCTGCCTGTCGGCGAACTGGCACTGGCAGTCGAACTTCTGCAACCCCGCGGGGTTCTGCTGTACTCAAGCAAAGCCCTGAATCCGGCGCAACTGCCGAAACTTTTCAAAGGCGTCAGTTGCCCAAAAATGATTGCCGGACCAACGGTATGCATCCACCACGCCGAGTTGTCTGCAAGTACTGCCGAGATCGCTGATTTGTACCTGGCCGAAGATCCGTTGTCGGCACATCAGGCACTCGTTCAGCGAGGACTGATTTAAATGGATCCCGTGGATAACAAAATGCAATTGATCTGGCTGCGCAGCGACTTGCGCCTGCATGACAACACCGCCCTCTCGGCCGCCGCGGCTCGCGGCCCGTGCGTGGCGGTGTATCTGCTGAGTCCGGAACAATGGCTGGTACACGATGATGCGCCCTGCAAAGTGGACTTCTGGCTGCGTAACCTGCGCGAAATGAGCCGCGAGCTGGGTCAACTGAACATTCCCCTGCTGATCCGCCAGGCTCCCCGCTGGGATGACGTGCCCAGCGTATTGCTGAACCTGTGCCGAGAGTGGCAGGTCGACGCGTTGCACCTCAACGAGGAATACGGCATCCACGAGTCCCGTCGCGATGCAGCGGTCGCCCGGACGCTACAGGCCGAAGGCATCGAAGTTCACCGCTACCTCGATCAATTGCTGTTCAGGCCCGGGAGCGTGCTGACCCGCACCGGCACTTACTTCCAGGTCTTCAGCCAGTTCCGCAAAGTCTGCTACGAGCGCCTGCACCACTCGCTGCCCAGCCTGGTAGGGGCGCCGCACAAACAAGCGCCGCTGAACATTGCCAGCGATGCGATCCCCTTGAGGATCGACGGTTTCGCAACACCTGCTGCTAACCTGCGCAACCTGTGGCCGGCGGGAGAAGCCGCAGCCCGGCATCGCCTCGACAGCTTTAGCGATGCACAGATCGAGCACTATCAAAGCGAACGGGATTTCCCGGCGAAGCCCGGTACCAGTCAGCTCTCGGCCTATCTCGCCGCCGGGGTGATTTCTGTACGCCAATGCCTGCACGCGGCCTTGAACAGCAATCAAGGTGAATTCGAAAGCGGCAAGACCGGCGCCGTCACCTGGATCAACGAACTGCTGTGGCGCGAGTTTTACAAACACATCCTGGTGGGTTACCCACGGGTTTCCCGGCACCGCGCGTTTCGTCCGGAAACCGAAGCCCTGGCCTGGCGCAACGCCCCAGAAGAACTGGCCGCCTGGCAACAGGCGCGTACCGGCTTGCCGATCATCGACGCCGCCATGCGCCAACTGCTGGCAACCGGCTGGATGCACAACCGCCTGCGCATGGTGGTGGCGATGTTCCTGACCAAAAACCTGCTGATCGACTGGCGCGAAGGCGAACGCTTTTTCATGCGTCACCTGATTGACGGCGACCTGGCGGCGAACAATGGTGGCTGGCAGTGGAGTTCGTCCACCGGCACCGACTCGGCGCCTTACTTCCGGATTTTCAACCCGTTGAGCCAGTCGGAAAAATTCGACCCCGAAGGCGTGTTCATTAAGCAGTGGTTGCCGGAACTGGCCGGACTGAACAAAAAGGACGTGCACAACCCCGCCAATCTCGGCGGCCTTTTCGGTGTTGTGGATTACCCCCCACCGATCGTCGACTTGAGCGCTTCCCGTACGCGTGCGTTGACGGTATTCAAAAACCTGCCCTTGCGGCAGTATGCCGCCGTTGGATCATGAATTATCGCCTCCGGGATGACTTCGATGCCGGGGCTTTGCATGATGGACATTTACCCGTATTGGGCCGGGCAATTGCCCGGCTGAAAAGGAGATTGGGATGAGTCGTACGCTCGCACGACGATACTGGCTGACCGGTGCCAGCAGTGGCATTGGTGCCGCCCTGGCCGAAGAAATCCTCAAAACCGGTGCGCACCTGGCCGTCAGTTCGCGCACCGTGGCACCACTGAAAGACTTGTCGCTCCGTTACCCGGGGCAGGTGCTGGTGGTCGCCGGAGACCTGACCAACAGCCAGACCGTGCGCGAGATCGGCGAGCAGATTGCCGAAGACTGGGGCTCGCTGGACACCGTGATACTCAACGCCGGTACCTGCGAGTACGTGGATGCCAAGCAGTTCGATGCGTCGATTGTCGAGCACGTGGTGCGTACCAACCTGTTGGCCAGCAGTTATTGCATCGAGGCCGCCCTGCCTTTGCTGCGGGCCGGTACCGCACCGCATATGATCGCCATGGCCAGCACGGTGACTTACCTGCCACTGCCCAAGGCAGAAGCCTGCGGCACCTCAAAGGCCGGGCTGCGTTACCTGTTCGAGTCACTGCGCATCGACCTGGCCCCGGAAGGCATAGAACTCACGGTGATCAGCCCCGGGTTTGTCGAGACGCCGCTGACAGCGAAAAACGACTCCTCCATGGCTTTGAGCTGGCCGGTGGAGAAAGCCGCGCGGCACATCTTCGAAAAACTCAAGGACCGCCCGCTGGAAATCGCTTTCCCGGCGGCGTTCATGGGCGCCCTCTGGCCACTCGCCAAACGGCCGGACCAAGTGAAACTGGAAATCGGCAAGCGCATGATACGCAGCCAGCCGCCGATCAAGGATCAACCCTGAAAATCGCCATTATCGGCATCGGTATCCCGGACGTTCCGATACTTGAGCGTCCGTCCGACCTTTCACACAGCACCCGGTGACTGCCTTACACTGCGCACCATGAAAACCATCCCCCATACGCAAATCGCGGAACCCGCAGTCACCTGCTCGACCTGCGCGGCCTGCTGCTGCCAGCTCGAAGTCATGCTGATCACCGATACGGGCGTGCCTGAACGGTTCATCGATACCGATGACTGGGGTGGGGAAGTGATGCTGCGCCTGGATGACGGCTGGTGTGCCGCGCTGGATCGCAACACGATGATGTGCACCATCTACGAAAAACGCCCGCTGATCTGCCGGGAGTTCGAGATGGGCGCACCGGAGTGCATCGAAGAGCGCCAGGGGATTTCGACGGCGTATCGCTAGTTTGAAGTTGTCCCAATACCAATGTGGGAGCAAGCCCGCTCCCACATTTAGTAAAGCGTTGCGCCTTACAACGGCATCGTGTAATGCAATGCGTAACTTTCTACACCATCGTTCGGAGTGGTGATCCCGGCATTGGAATAGTGCGTCGCGCGGACCCCGACTTCATGCCCGCCGGCAAAGCGCAAACCGAAACCAAAGCGGTCTTCAAACTGGAAGGCGCTGCCCAGATCGTTGTTTTCGACTTCGGTGCTGGCAAAGGCTGCCACGCCAACCCCAAACTCGATGTAGGGTTTGACGTTCTGGCCGGAAAATTCATAAACAAGCACGGGCGAGAACGACAGGCTGTGGTTACTGGATGTCTTGTCACCTTCCCAATAGGTGTAGGCGCCGTCCCAATAACCGGTCAGACGACCCACGTCACTCTGACACCAGCTCTGGTCCCAATCGAATTGCATCCCCAATCGATAGGTCATGGTCGACTCGCCGGTTTGCCCCACGGCAAACTCCACACCTGCCGCCTGCGCGGTAAAAGTGTGCCCCAAAAGTGCGGCCGCAATCGCGGCCAAGCAGAATAGTCGCTTCACTTGAAACTTCCTTTTGCGAACGATTTCGTATGGTTTTTTTGTTGCCAAGCCCTGCAAAACTATAGAAGTCAGCGATTTATCAGAAGTTCACCCGACTCTTCGTATTCCCCCCGGACAGCCTTCTACCTGCTGAAGCTTCGCACAACGCCAGCCGTATTCCACAATATCGGCAAGATATTTCTGAAATGTAGCGGATCGGCGCTGGTCCAGAACTGTGCCTCACGGGCCGGCCCATCGGCGAGCAGCTCGCCTTCGGCCAGCAGACGCTGAAGTTGCCGCGCGACGGCGGCGCCGGTGTCGATCAGGCTGATGTCCTCGGGGATCATCTGCCGCAGCATCGGCTTGAGAAAGGGGTAGTGGGTGCAGCCGAGAATCAGGGTGTCCGCGCCGGCAGCCAGCAGTGGCCGAACATATCCAGCCAACAGCTGACGCAACTCCGGGCTGCGCAGGTCGCCGTTTTCAATCAGCTCCACCAGCCCGGGGCAGGGCTGGGTGATCACTTTCACGTCCGTGGCGAAGCGGTCGAGCAACGCGGCGAACTTGGCGCTCTGCAAGGTACCGGTGGTGGCCAGCACCCCCACCACGCCGGAGCGGGTTGCGGCGGCGGCCGGCTTGACTGCCGGCTCCATGCCAACGATGGGCCATTCTGGATAGTCGCGACGCAAGTCGGCGACACCGGCAACCGTCGCCGTGTTACACGCCAGCACCAAGGCCTTGGCGCCCTGTTGCCGAAAGAAGTCGGCCATCACGCTGCAACGCTGCCGGATAAATTCCGGGGTTTTCTCGCCGTAGGGAACATTCCCGCAGTCGGCGACGTACAGCAGAGATTCATTAGGCAGCAAACGCTGGATCTCGGCCAGTACCGAGAGCCCGCCGACACCGGAGTCGAACACGCCAATCGGCGCTTCACGCATGTTTCGACCCACAGACACTGCAGCCCGGATCGCGCTTGACCCGCAATTCACGGAAGCGCGTGCCCAAGGCATCGATCAACAGCAGGCGCCCCACTAACGGCTCGCCGAATCCGGCCAGCAACTTCAGCGCTTCAAGCGCTTGCAGACTGCCGACCAGCCCCACCAGCGGACCGACCACGCCGGCCTCGCTACAGGTCAATTCGGCTTCGCTGCCGTGCCCGTATAAACAGTGGTAGCACGGACTCTCCGGTCGACGCGGATCGAACACCGACAGTTGCCCTTCGAGGCGAATCGCCGCACCGCTGACCAGCGGTTTGCCGGCCGCCACGCAAGCGGCATTGACCGCTTCACGGGTGGAAAAATTGTCGGAACAATCGAGGACCAGATCCACCCCGCCCACCACGGCGGCCAGGGAGTCCTCATCCAGCGCAGCGCGATGGGCGATCAGTTGAATCTCGGGATTGATCGCGCCCAGGCGCTTGAGCGCCGAATCGACCTTGGTCATGCCGACGCTGTCGGTGTCGTGAATGATCTGGCGTTGCAGGTTGGTCAGGTCGACCGTGTCGAAGTCCGCCAGGTGCAACTCGCCAACCCCGGCGGCCGCCAGATACAGCGCCACGGGCGCGCCAAGGCCGCCAAGGCCGACGATCAATACGCGGCTTTGCTTGAGCCGCAACTGGCCGTCGATATCGATGTGTTGCAGCAGAATCTGCCGGCTGTAACGCAACAATTCCTGATCATTCAGCACGGCAGGCGCCCCAGACTGATGCGTTGGTGACCGCCCAGATCGGTGCGGCTGTGGACTTCTTCAAAACCCCGGGTCAGCAGCAAATCGCGGACCGCCTCGGCCTGATCATAGCCGTGTTCGAGCATCAGCCAACCACCGGCATCCAGATGGTCCGGTGCCTGGGCGACGATCAGGCGCAGATCGTCGAGCCCGTCGATACCCGCCACCAGGGCGCTGGCCGGTTCGAAGCGCACATCGCCCTCGACCAGATGCGGATCGGCCGCTGCGATGTAGGGCGGATTGCTGATGATCAGTTGAAAGCGCTGACCTTCCAGAGCGCTGAACCAATGGCTGCTCAGCACGGTGGCGTTACCCAGATGCAGGCGCTGGCGATTGCGTTCGGCCAGGGCCACGGCCTCCAGCACGCGATCCACGGCGGTGACATTCCATGCCGGGCGTTCGCTGGCCAGGGCCAGGGCGATGGCGCCGCTGCCGGTGCCGAGGTCGAGTACCCTGGCCGGTGTGGCCGGCAACAGTTCCAGCGCGGCTTCCACCAACAACTCGGTGTCGGGGCGTGGGATCAGCGTGTGCGGTGCCACTTCCAGGTCCAGTTTCCAGAAACCCTGCTGGCCAAGAATATAGGCCACCGGCTCACCGCTGCGGCGGCGTTGCAAGTATTCGGCAAACGTCAGCGCCGCTTCGCTCGGTACGATGCGCTCCGGCCAGGTGTGCAAAAAACTGCGGGACTTGCCCAACGCCGCCGCCAGTAGCAGTTCGGCATCCAGACGCGCCGTCGGCGAGTCGGGTAAATCGGCGGCGCGCAACAAACTGGCAATGATCGTCATTTACTCACCTATCGCTGCCAGTTGATCGGCCTGGTACTCGGCCAGCAACGGCTCGATCACCGCCTCGACACCGCCGGCGAGGATCTCGTCGAGGGAATACAGGGTCAGGTTGACCCGGTGGTCGGTGACCCGGCCCTGGGCAAAATTGTAGGTGCGGATGCGCTCGGAGCGATCACCGGAGCCGACCAGCAACTTGCGCTCGCTGGCGATGGCGTTGGCCGCAGCGGAGGTCTGCTGATCGTTCAGCTTGGCCGACAACCAGGACATCGCCCGGGCGCGGTTCTTGTGCTGTGAACGTTCCTCCTGGCACTCGACGACGATGCCGGACGGCAAGTGCGTGATACGGATCGCCGAGTCGGTCTTGTTGACGTGCTGGCCACCGGCGCCGGAGGAGCGATAGGTATCGACGCGCAGGTCGGCCGGGTTGATCTCGATGGCCTCCTGTTCGTCCGGCTCGGGCAATACCGCCACGGTGCAGGCCGACGTGTGGATGCGGCCCTGGGATTCCGTCGCCGGAACCCGCTGCACACGGTGCGCGCCGGATTCGAACTTCAGCTTGCCGTAGACGTTGTCGCCCTCGACCCGGGCAATCACCTCTTTATAGCCGCCGTGTTCACCCTCGTTTTCCGAGAGGATCTCCACCCGCCAACCACGACGCTCGGCGTAACGCGAATACATGCGGAACAGGTCGCCGGAGAAAATCGCCGCCTCGTCACCGCCGGTACCGGCACGGATCTCGAGGAACACATTGCGCCCGTCGTTCGGGTCCTTGGGCAGCAGCATGCGTTGCAGGTCGGCTTCGAGCGTGACCAGGCGTTCCTTGGCCTCGCGGACTTCTTCCACGGCCATTTCACGCATGTCCGGGTCGCTGTCCTTGAGCAGTGCCTGGGCGCCTTCGAGGTCGTCCTGCACTTTCAGCAGCTGTTTATAGGCGCCCACGATCGGTTCAACTTCCGCGTACTCCTTGGAATAGGTGCGGAACTTGTTTTGATCGGAAATGACCTCGCCGTCGCCCAGCAGGGCAGTCAATTCCTCGAAACGGTCCTGGAGGATATCCAGCTTATTGAGCAGTGACGCTTTCATTGCGGTTTTTTATCCGAAAAGCTATCCGATGAGCCCTCACCGAGGGCAAAGAGTTCCTGGGCCATCGCCAGCGCATCCAGGCGACCTTCGGCAGAGAGCTTTTTCAACTGCACGCTCGGTGCATGCAACAGTTTGTTGGTCAGCCCGCGAGCCAGTTGCACCAGCACCTCTTCGGCACTGCTGCCGTTGGCCAGCATGCGCTGGGCCTTTTGCAATTCTTCGTCGCGCAGGCGTTCGCTCTGTTGACGATAGGCCTTGAGCACGTCCACCGCCGCCAACTCACGCAGGCGGACCATGAAGTCTTCGGCGCCGATCGAGACCATCTCTTCAGCGGCCTGGGCTGCGCCCTGACGACTCTTGAGATTCTCGGCAACCACTTCGTGGAGATCGTCGACGCTATACAGGTAAACGTCGTCCAGCTCGCCGACTTCTGGCTCGATGTCGCGGGGAACAGCGATATCCACCATGAAGATCGGTTTGTGCTTGCGCAGTTTCAAGGCGCTTTCCACTGCACCCTTGCCCAGGATCGGCAACTGGCTGGCGGTGGAACTGATGACGATGTCGCTGCGCACCAGCTCTGCCGGAATATCCGACAACAACACCGCATGAGCACCGAACTGTTCGGCCAGGATGCTTGCGCGCTCCAGGGTACGGTTGGCGACCACAATGCGCTTTACACCCAGGTCATGCAGATGGCGGGCGACCAGGGTGATGGTCTCGCCGGCACCGATCAGCAAGGCCTGGCTGCGTTGCAGGTCGCTGAAAATCTGCTTGGCCAGGCTCACCGCGGCAAACGCCACCGATACCGGGTTCTCGCCGATAGCCGTGTCGGTGCGCACCTGCTTGGCCGCATTGAACGTGGCCTGGAACAGCCTCCCGAGCAACGGCCCGATGGTCCCGGCCTCGCGAGCCACGGCATAGGCCGACTTCATCTGGCCGAGAATCTGCGGTTCGCCCAACACCAGCGAGTCGAGCCCGGAAGCGACCCGCATCATGTGACGAACTGCCGCATCATCTTCATGCACATAGGCGCTTTCGCGCAGCTCGTCGTAGCTCAAATGATGATATTCGGCCAGCCAGCGCAGCACGACGTCTGCCGACAGGTGATCCTGTTCTATATAGAGTTCACTGCGATTGCAGGTGGAGAGGATCGCAGCTTCGCGGCTGTCGGTGAGTCGGCAGAGCTGCTGCAAGGCCTCAACCAGCTGCTCAGGGGTAAAAGCCACGCGCTCGCGGACGTCTACTGAAGCAGTCTTGTGGTTAATACCGAGTGCAAGGAAGGCCATTCAAAGTCGCTGATTGTGACGTGAAGCCGACAATTGTCCTACTTCGACGGAATCAGAACAACTACTCGATATCTATCGTGCCAGTAGACGACGCCGACGTTGCGAGCGGTTCTCGTTTAAAGGATCCCCAAGAGTCTTCTATCGGGCTGGCAGGTAAATTGCCGGGCCGGTTATGTTTGGCCGAAAGCTTGTGTCATGATGATCCGACCGCAGGTTAGTCGTCCTCCTCCTATATGAATAGATCTTCCGCGTTGCTCCTCGCTCTTGCCTTCCTCAGCGGCTGCCAGGCCTTGGCCCCCGTGTCGTCGGACGGTGCGCCACCGGTTGAAGACAGCACCCCGGCCCCTGAAAAGCCCAAGGTCTACAGCTCATTCAGCGAGGAAACCATTTTCAGCCTGTTGAGTGCCGAACTGGCGGGCCAGCGCAATCGTTTCGACATTGCCCTGGACAACTATGTGACCCAGGCCATCAACACCCAGGATCCGGGCATCTCCGAGCGCGCATTTCGTATCGCCGAATATCTGGGCGCCGATCAGGCAGCCCTGGACACTGCGCTGATCTGGGCCAGGAACGCCCCCGACGACCTCGAAGCGCAACGCGCCGCTGCCGTGCAGCTGGCACGCACCGGTCGTTATGACGACTCCATGGTCTATATGGAGAAAGTCCTGCAAGGCAAGGGCGACACCCATTTCGACTTCCTTGCGCTGTCCGCGGCCGACACCGACCAGGACACCCGCAACGGTTTGATGAAAAGTTTCGACCGTTTGTTGCAACGTCATCCGGACAACAGCCAGCTGATTTTCGGCAAGGCCTTGCTGATGCAACAGGACGGCGACACCAAAGGCGCGTTGAAGTTGCTGGAAGACAATCCGCCGGACGACGGTGAAATCGCGCCGATCCTGCTGCGCGCACGCCTGCTGCAAACCCTCGATCGCGGTGACGAGGCCTTGCCGCTGCTGCAAAAAAGCATCAAGAAGTACCCGGACGACAAACGCCTGCGCCTGACTTACGCGCGGATGCTGGTTGAACAGGACCGCATGGACGACGCCAAGGCCGAGTTCTCGAGCCTGGTCCAGCAATACCCGGAAGACGACGAACTGCGTTACTCCCTGGCACTGGTCTGCCTGGAAGCCAAGGCCTGGAACGAGGCCAAGGGTTATCTTGAAGACCTGATCGCCCGGGAAAGCCATGTCGACTCGGCACACCTGAACCTCGGCCGCATCGCCGAAGAACAGAACGACCCGCAAGGCGCGCTGATCGAATACGCCAAGGTTGGTCCGGGCAGCGACTACCTGCCGGCGCAATTGCGCCAGGCCGACATTCTGATCGACAACGGCAAGACCGCCGAAGCCCAACGCAAACTGGCGGCTGAGCGCGACGAGCAGCCCGATTACGCGATCCAGTTGTACCTGATCGAAGTCGAAACCCTGTCCGCCAACAATCAGGGCGACAAGGCCTGGAACGTTCTGCAACAAGCCTTGCAGCAATATCCGGACGATTTGAACCTGCTCTACACCCGCGCCATGCAGGCGGAAAAACGCAATGACCTGGCGCAGATGGAAAAAGACCTGCGCACGATCATCAAGCGCGACCCGGACAATGCCATGGCGTTGAACGCCCTCGGCTACACCCTGTCCGACCGCACCACGCGCTACGCCGAAGCCAAGGCCCTGATCGAACAGGCGCACCGGATCAGCCCGGAAGACCCGGCGGTGCTCGACAGCCTTGGCTGGGTGAATTACCGCATGGGCAATCTCGACGAAGCCGAGCGCCTGCTGCGCCAGGCCCTGGAACGCTTCCCCGACCAGGAAGTCGCTGCGCACCTGGGCGAAGTCCTGTGGGCCAACGGCAAACAGCGTGAAGCGAAACAAGTCTGGGGCAAGTTCCTCAAGGAACAACCCGACAGCCCGACCCTGCGCGGCACCATCAAACGCCTGACCGGATCAGAGACTCTTTAAGATTATGTTTTTGCGCCATTTCATCGTTTTCAGTTTTATCGCCCTGCTCGCCGGCTGCGCAGGCCTGGGTCCCCGCGAATCGGTCGAGGGTCATGGCAACGCCGCCCAATGGCGCGAGCACAAACAGCAACTGACCGGCCTCGATGGCTGGCAGATCGACGGCAAGATCGGCATCCGCGCCCCGAAAGACTCGGGCAGCGGCACGCTGTTCTGGTTGCAGCGCCAGGATTACTACGACATCCGCCTGTCCGGACCACTGGGCCGCGGCGCCGCTCGCCTGACCGGACGTCCGGGCAAGGTGTCGCTGGAAGTCGCCAACCAGGGACGCTACGACGCGCCGAACCCGGAAGTGCTGCTCGAAGAACAGCTGGGCTGGAAATTGCCGGTATCCAACCTGGCCTGGTGGGTGCGCGGGCTCCCGGCTCCCGACACTAAAAGTCGCCTGACCCTGGACGGCGACAGCCGCCTGGCCAGCCTGGAACAGGATGGCTGGAAGGTCGACTACACCGCCTACACCGAGCAAAACGGTTACTGGTTGCCCGAGCGTATCAAGCTCAGCGGCACCGACCTTGATGTCACGCTGGTGATCAAGGTCTGGCAACCGCGCAAACTGGGGCAATGACATGCCGGACAATCGCCTGACGCTGCCCTCGCCGGCCAAACTCAATCTGATGCTGCACATTCTGGGTCGCCGCGAAGACGGCTACCACGAACTGCAGACAATGTTTCAGTTTCTCGATTACGGCGACGAAATCACCTACGCCCTGCGCGATGACGGTGTCATTCAATTGCACACCGAATTCCCGGGTGTCCCCCACGACAGCAACCTGATCGTCAAGGCCGCCAGAAAACTTAAGGAGCAATCCGCTTGCCCGCTGGGCGTCGATATCTGGATCGACAAGATCCTTCCAATGGGCGGCGGCATCGGTGGCGGCAGCTCGAATGCCGCAACGACTTTGCTTGGTTTGAATCATCTGTGGCAATTGGGCTGGGATGAAGATCGCCTTGCCGGGCTGGGGTTGACGCTGGGCGCCGACGTCCCGGTTTTCGTACGTGGCCACGCGGCTTTCGCCGAGGGCGTGGGGGAGAAACTGACCCCTGTCGACCCGGAAGAACCGTGGTATCTGGTGCTGGTGCCGCAAGTCTCTGTAAGTACGGCAGAAATTTTTTCAGATCCGTTGTTGACACGTAACACTCCTCCCATTAAAGTGCGCCCCGTTCCCAAGGGAAACAGTCGTAATGACTGCTTGCCGGTGGTAACAAGGCGTTACCCAGAGGTACGTAACGCTTTGAATTTGTTAGGTAAATTTACCGAAGCAAAACTCACCGGAACTGGAAGTTGTGTGTTTGGGGGCTTCCCAAGCAAAGCTGAAGCTGATAAAGTCTCGGCCCTTCTTACAGAGACCCTTACAGGGTTTGTGGCAAAAGGAAGCAACGTTTCGATGTTGCATCGCAAGCTGCAAAGTCTGCTCTAAAGGAACCGATTACTGGGTAATCGTTGCAACAGATACAGGGGCGTCGCCAAGCGGTAAGGCAGCAGGTTTTGATCCTGCCATGCGTTGGTTCGAATCCAGCCGCCCCTGCCATTTTCCTATACTCATCCAGGTTACCCTCAGCCTTCAGGTACTGCGCGTGTCCAAGATGATGGTCTTTACGGGGAACGCTAACCCCGATCTGGCTCGGCGTGTTGTACGTCAGCTGCATATCCCTCTCGGTGACATCTCTGTCGGTAAATTCTCCGACGGCGAAATTACAGCCGAGATCAATGAAAACGTTCGCGGTAAAGACGTCTTCATTATTCAGCCGACTTGCGCTCCGACCAACGATAACCTGATGGAACTGGTAGTGATGGCTGATGCCTTCCGCCGCTCCTCGGCTACTCGTATCACTGCTGTTATTCCTTACTTTGGTTATGCCCGACAGGATCGCCGTCCGCGTTCCGCACGTGTGGCTATCAGCGCGAAAGTCGTTGCTGACATGCTTACCGTAGTCGGCATCGACCGTGTTCTCACGGTTGATCTGCATGCTGACCAAATCCAGGGTTTCTTCGATATTCCGGTAGATAACATCTACGGCTCCCCGGTTCTGGTGGATGACATCGAAGATCAGCGCTTCGAAAACCTGATGATCGTGTCCCCGGACATTGGCGGCGTCGTGCGTGCACGTGCCGTTGCCAAATCCCTGGGCGTGGATCTCGGGATCATCGACAAACGCCGTGAGAAAGCCAATCACTCTGAAGTGATGCATATCATCGGTGATGTCGAAGGGCGTACCTGTATTCTGGTCGATGACATGGTCGATACCGCCGGCACCCTGTGCCATGCGGCCAAGGCCCTGAAAGAGCATGGCGCAGCCAAGGTTTTCGCCTACTGCACGCACCCTGTGCTGTCGGGTCGGGCGATCGAAAACATTGAAAATTCCGTGCTGGACGAGCTGGTGGTGACTAACACCATCCCGCTGTCCGCTGCAGCACAAGCCTGTGCGCGTATCCGCCAACTGGATATCGCACCGGTAGTTGCCGAGGCGGTCCGCCGCATCAGCAATGAAGAATCGATCAGCGCGATGTTCCGCTAAGGGCCCTGCCCTTCTCGAAATGTCTCGTTGACGAAAAGCGCCCCGCCCCGGCATTCCTGTCGGGGCGGGGCTTTTTTGCCCATATCGCCTTTAGCGCTGGTCGCAAACGCTGGGGCGAGTGTGGTTATTTTGGAGATACAACATGAACGATTTTACCCTGAATGCTGAAGTGCGTTCCGACCTGGGGAAAGGTGCGAGCCGCCGCCTGCGTCGTCTCGCCGCCCTGGTTCCAGCTGTAGTTTACGGTGGCGAAAAAGCCCCTGAATCCATCAGCATGCTGGCCAAAGAAGTTGCCAAACTGCTCGAAAACGAAGCGGCTTACAGCCACATCATCGAGCTGAACGTTGGTGGCACCAAGCAGAACGTCGTGATCAAAGCCCTGCAGCGTCACCCGGCCAAAGGCCACGTGATGCACGCTGACTTCGTACGCGTAGTAGCTGGCCAGAAACTGACCGCTATCGTTCCAGTGCACTTCATCAACGAAGAAGCACCGACCAAGAAAGGCGGCGAAATCTCGCACGTTGTTGCCGAGATCGAAGTTTCCTGCCTGCCGAAAGATCTGCCTGAGTTCATCGAAGTCGACCTGGCTAACGCTGAAATCGGTTCGATCATTCACCTGTCGGACCTCAAGGCTCCTAAAGGCGTTGAGTTCGTTGCCCTGGCACACGGTGATGACAAGGCTGTTGCCAACGTCCACGCTCCACGTGTTGCTCCAGAAGCTGCAGAAGGCGCTGCAGAGTAATTTTACTCTGTACGCCGGAGTGACCGGAAACATCGCGGACTAGAGCATAGCGAGAAAGCGGGCGAGAACGCGGAGTTTACATCATGGTAAATGAGCAATTTTCGTCCACTTTCGCCGCTTTCCCTGATTGCGGCGATGTTATCCACCACTCCAAGGAAGGGCCCCTATCGTGACTGCCATCAAACTGATCGTTGGCCTGGGAAATCCAGGCGCTGAATACGAACAGACCCGGCATAACGCAGGGGCCCTTTTTGTTGAGCGCATCGCGAACGCACAAGGCGTGAACCTTGTGGCGGACCGCAAATATTTCGGCCTGACCGGGCGCTATTCGCATCAGGGTCAGGATGTTCGTCTGCTGATTCCCACCACGTACATGAACCGCAGCGGCCAGGCCGTGGCGGCACTCGCCGGTTTCTTCCGCATCAAGCCTGAAGAAATCCTCGTGGCGCACGACGAACTCGACCTGCCACCCGGCGTTGCCAAACTCAAGCAGGGCGGCGGCCATGGCGGTCACAACGGGTTGCGCGACATCATTGCGCAACTGGGCAATCAGAATACGTTCTACCGTCTGCGGCTTGGCATTGGCCACCCGGGCGTCGCCAGTATGGTTTCAAATTTCGTCCTGGGTCGTGCGCCACGCGCCGAACAGGAAAAACTCGATGCCAGCATCGACTTTGCCCTCGGCGTGCTGCCGGATATCCTCGCCGGGGAATGGAACCGCGCGATGAAAAACCTGCACAGCCAGAAGGCCTGACTCTAACTCCTCGGGGAAACACCATGGGATTCAATTGCGGCATCGTCGGCCTGCCTAACGTCGGTAAGTCCACCCTGTTCAACGCCCTGACCAAATCCGGGATCGCGGCCGAGAACTTCCCCTTCTGCACCATCGAACCCAACAGCGGTATCGTGCCGATGCCGGATCCGCGCCTGGATGCCCTGGCAGCCATCGTCAATCCAAAGCGCATCCTGCCAACCACCATGGAGTTCGTCGACATCGCTGGCCTGGTTGCCGGTGCGTCGAAAGGTGAAGGCCTGGGTAACAAGTTTTTGGCCAATATCCGTGAAACCGATGCCATCGCCCACGTGGTCCGCTGCTTCGAAGACGAGAACGTGATTCACGTCTCCAACAGCGTCGACCCGAAACGCGACATCGAAATCATCGACCTGGAACTGATCTTCGCCGACCTCGACAGCTGCGAGAAGCAACTGCAGAAAGTCGCTCGCAACGCCAAGGGCGGCGACAAGGACGCAGTGGTCCAGAAAGGCCTGCTGGAGCAACTGATCGCCCACTTCACCGAAGGCAAGCCGGCGCGCAGCCTGATGAAGAACATGGGCACCGACGAAAAAGCGGTGATCAAGGGCTTCCACCTGCTGACCACCAAGCCGGTCATGTACATCGCCAACGTCGCTGAAGACGGTTTCGAGAACAACCCGCACCTGGACGTTGTTCGCGCCATCGCCGAAGAAGAAGGCGCCATGGTTGTACCGGTGTGCAACAAAATCGAAGCGGAAATCGCCGAGCTCGATGACGGCGAAGAGAAGGACATGTTCCTCGAAGCCCTGGGCCTCGAAGAGCCTGGCCTGAACCGCGTGATCCGCGCCGGCTACGAAATGCTGCACCTGCAGACCTACTTCACCGCCGGTGTCGAAGAAGTCCGCGCCTGGACCGTCCGCGTCGGTGCCACCGCACCACAAGCCGCTGGCGTGATCCACACCGACTTCGAAAAAGGCTTCATCCGCGCCGAAGTGATCGCCTACAACGATTTCATCCAGTACAAGGGCGAAGCCGGTACCAAGGAAGCCGGCAAATGGCGCCTGGAAGGCAAGGACTACATCGTCAAGGACGGCGACGTGATGCACTTCCGCTTCAACGTGTAAGCCATACGCACAAGAAAAAGCCGCGTTTGATACGCGGCTTTTTTGTGAGAATTTCAAAAGATCGCAGCCTTCGGCAGCTCCTACAGATGATCGGCGTAGGAGCTGCCGAAGGCTGCGATCTTTTAGCTCTATGCCTTTTTGGTTCGCGGCAGGAAGATCGCCAACACCCCGAACAGCGGCAGGAACGAACACAGGTAGTACACGTATTCGATGCCATGAATGTCCGCCAGATGGCCCAGCAGCGCCGCACCAATCCCGCCGAAACCGAACATCAGGCCGAAGAACACCCCGGCGATCATCCCGACATTGCCCGGCACTAATTCCTGGGCATACACCACGATGGCCGAGAACGCCGAGGCGAGGATGAAGCCGATAACGACGCTGAGGATGCTGGTCCAGAACAGGTCGACATGGGGCAGCAGCAATGTGAAGGGTGCAACACCGAGGATCGAGAACCAGATCACCGCCTTGCGCCCGATCTTGTCGCCGATCGGCCCGCCGAAGAATGTCCCCGCCGCGACCGCGCCGAGAAACAGGAACAGGTGCAACTGCGAACTGGCCACCGACAGGTCGAACTTCTCGATCAGGTAAAAGGTGAAGTAGCTGGTGAGGCTCGACATGTAGAAATACTTGGAGAACACCAGCAACCCGAGTACCACCAGCGCACTGGTGACTCGGCCCTTGGACAGGCCGTGAGTCGCAGCCTGGCCCTGCTTGAGCTTGAACAGGTTCAAGTGGTTGGCGTACCAGCGGCTGATCCGGTAGAGCACGAACAGCGCAAACACCGCGAACAGGCCGAACCAGGCCACGTGCCCTTGACCGTAGGGAATGATGATCGCCGCCGCCAGCAACGGGCCGAACGCAGAGCCTGCATTACCGCCGACCTGGAAGGTCGATTGCGCCAGCCCGAAGCGTCCGCCCGAAGCCAGGCGCGCCACGCGGGACGCTTCCGGGTGGAAGGTGGAAGAACCGATGCCGATCAGCCCCGCCGCCAACAGGATTAACGGGAAACTGGCAACCACCGACATCATCAGAATGCCAACCAGGGTGCAGACCGTCCCCGCCGGCAACAACCACGGCTTGGGATGGCGATCGGTGTAGTAACCGACCCATGGCTGCAGCAGCGAGGCCGTCAACTGGAATGTCAGGGTGATCAGGCCGACCTGGGTGAAGGTCAGGCCATAGTTGGCCTTGAGCATCGGATAGATCGACGGCAGCACCGACTGGATCAGGTCGTTGATCAAGTGCGCCAGCGCTACGGCGCCGATGATGCGCATCACCAGGGGACTGCTTTGGGGCGTAGCGGAAGCCGGCACTGAGCCGGACTGGGCGTTGCTGATAGCCATGGGAATTTCCAGACAACAGGAGGTACAAACGTGCAGGTGCGTCAATGTGCCATTTTTCAGTGCAGCAACGCCATCCCCTTAGCCTGCTAACGACTTCGATTTTTCATTTCCACCTCCTTGATGGCGCAAAGCCATGGTCTGAATCTTGCCTTCCTTGTCTGCTTGAACGCGGCCTCCTTACAAAGGAGACCGACAATGGGAAGTTTCGCTACAGAGTCGGCCTACAGAGCGGACAAGGGTGAACTTTCGAGGCCTTTTTAGAGGGCACGAGTCGGAGTCCACAACCTCCGACGCACGCCAATAGTGCGTGGTGTCCAGAGGAGTCTTGGGGCATGCAGGCTTTTTTATCACCGGGGATCGGGCTGCTGGGGCGTTTTGGCTTCGCACGTAAATTCCAGCTGTTGTTTCTGCTATTTATCCTGCCGCTGGCCGGTAGCCTGTGGATGATCGGCCAGGACTATCGCGACAAACTCAACCTGATCTCAGGCGAACGCGCCGGGGTGCGGCAACTGCTTGCGCTCGATGCGCTGGATGACCTGCTCGCCGCCCAGCGTGATCGCGCCGCCCGGTGGCGCGCCACGGAAACCAATCGCCAGCCAACGCCGGCCACCCTCGCCGCGATGGCCGCCTTCGATGCCGTTCAGCCCGCCGTCAGCCAGGCCACTGCCGAGTTGGGCAATGCCCTGCAAAAAGAAAACGCCGAGGGCGAGACCCTGTCGCGTTACCAGGCCCTGCAAACCGCCCTCGATGGCCTCGACTCAAAAAGCCTGAGCAATGTCGGCTGGTGGCCGGATGGTTATGATCGCTTCACCAACGCCTTGAGCGCCCTGCAAGCCTTGCGCGAGCAGATCGCCATGGACAATCGCCTGACGCTGGCACCGTGGCTGGAAACCTACTTGCTGACGCAGATCTCCACCCAGCATGCGCCAGACCTGATCGAACGGGTCGGTCGTCTGGCGGCGGTGGGCCAGGCCTCGGTGGTGTCCGGGCAGTTCACCCTGCAAAGCCGCTTGCAACTGCGCGATTTGCGCAGTCGCATCGGCGATGCGCGAGAGCAGTTGGTGAAAACCGCAGGCCTGCTCGAAGCGCGCTTGCCCAGCGCCCTGCAAACCTGGGCCGGGCAGTACCACGACAGCCTCAAGCGCCTCGATGCGGGCCTGAAGGTGCTGGATGACGGCGTGTTCGGCGGCAGCATCAACCTCAAGCCGGAGGATTTCGAACGCAGTCTCGATGCCCTGCTCTCCGACCTCGCTTCGTTGCGCCAGCAGTCGCTGGTGTCGCTGGATCAGCGCCTGGATTACTACCACGACTCGGCGATCCGCCAGTTCGTTATGGTGGCCGCCGTGTTGGGCTGCCTGCTGTTGGCGGCACTGTATCTGTTCATCTGTTTGCAGGCCTCGATCCGCCGCAGCGCCAGCGGCATCACGGTGCTGGCCGAGGCCTTGCGCGATGGCAATCTGAGTCTGCAAGTGCCGGTTCAGGGCCGGGACGAACTGGCGGTCATCAGCACCGCGCTGAACGTCGCCGTGGTGCAACTGCGCAGCAGCCTGCAAGGGGTGGATCACGAAACCCTGCAACTGAGCAACGCGGTGCAAACCCTCAACCATCACTCCAGCGATGCCCTGGGCGAAGTCGAAGCCCAGCAGTTGCAGATCAGCCAGATTGCCGCTGCGGCGACACAACTGGCCGCCACCTCACAAGGGGTGGCCCACAGTTGCGAACAGGCGTCCGGCAGTGCCCAGCACACCCGACGCATTGCCGCCGACAGCAGCCGTGACAGCCTGCGCACCACCGCGAGCATCCAGCAACTCAATCAACGCCTGAACGAGACCGCTGCGGCGCTGGGCCGGGTCAGCGAGCAGGGGCAGCAGATTCAACTGGTAGTCGACACCATTCGCGGCGTCGCCGAGCAGACCAACCTGCTGGCGCTCAATGCCGCCATCGAGGCGGCTCGGGCGGGCGAGCAAGGGCGTGGCTTCGCGGTGGTAGCCGATGAAGTGCGCAGCCTGTCGCAACGCACGCAATCGTCGACTGCGCAGATTGCCGGCACGGTCGACAGCCTGCGCAGCACCGTGAATGAGGCCGTCAGCCTGATGCAAGCCGCCTGCAGTCAGGCAGAGAGCGATGCACAAGCGGTCACCGGCCTCGGTGAACGGCTCGGTGAAATCGCCAGTGCGGTGCAGAGCGTCACCGATACCCTGGCGCAAATCGCCACGGCGGTTGAAGAACAGGCCAGTACCGCCGACGAGGTCAGCGGCAATATCCAGCAGGTCGATCAAGCGGCGGTGCGCCTTCTTGAAGGTGCCCGCGCGGTGAACCAGGCAGCGGACACCCTGAGCCACGGCAGCAAGGCCCTCAGCGCCAACACCGGGCGTTTCCGCTTGAGTTGAATCCGCCAGGACTTCTCAGGCGCGGATCACCGCCTCCGGGAAGTCCTGCTCCAGTTCGCTCTTTAGCCAGTCGATAAACCACGCCACGTCCGCCGAGAGTTCGGCGGACGGCGTCAGCACCCGATAGCTTTCCAGCTTCACTTGCGCGTCCACCACCCGCACCAGCTTGCCGCTATGGAGCTCTTCGCGCACCAGCACTTCGTTGGCCAGCGCAATGCCCTGCCCGCTCTCGGCCACCGACAAGGCGTGGTCGTTGTTGACGTAGAGCATGTCCGAATTGAGGTGGATGTCGAGGTCATTGGCGGCGAACCACAGGTTCCACCACTCGCCGTCATCGACGTGGATCAGGTTGTGCTTCACCAGGTCCGCGGGACTGTCGATGGGCTCGACGCTGGCCAGATAATCAGGGGAACAGATCGGAAACACCCGAGGACAAATCAGGCTGGTGCGCGAGTGGGCATATTGGCCGTCCAACCCGTAGACGATGCCCAGGTCAGCGCTTTTGCCATCCACCTCGGTGAAGGTCGAATTGGGTTCGATGGCGAATTTCAAGCCCGGACGCAGGTGCCGCATAGCCTCGATGCGCGGCATCAGCCAGCGCTTGGCAAACCCCGGCACCACCATGATGCGCAGCCAGCGTTCGGCGTGCTTGGGTTGCGCCTCTTTTCCGGCCTCGATGATCAACTGCAAGGCGGCGGTGATCTTGCGGTGGTACTTCTCCCCCGCCGTCGTCAGGTTGACCCCGCGAGAGGTGCGCTCGAACAGTTGGATGCCTAGCCAGTCTTCCAGCAATTTCACGTGGCGGCCGATGGCCGGCTGGGTCACGTGCAGGGCCTTGGAGGCTTCGACATAGCTGCCCAACCGGGCCGCGGCATCAAAGGCACGCACTGCGTTGAGCGGCGGCAAACGGTGGTCAGGCATGGTATTCGGGCGCCTTCTGCTGTTAAATTTTTTAACAGCCCCTATGTTAAAATTGAAGTTTCGCCCCCGCAACCCCTCGCTGATAATCGATCCACAGCAGAACAAAAAAACAGCTGGTTACAACACCCGAACGCAATCTCGATCCTGCCCAGAAAAATAATATCCATGGCCCGACGACACAGCTGTTTTCAGCACGTGCGCAGGCGATGGGGGAATCGGAGGTAACGCATGAATGCCCTGCATTCGCTGCAAACGCTGGCGGTGTCCATCCGCTCAGTGCGCAAAGTCTACGGTGATCCAAAGACTGGCCCGGTGGCGCTCAAAAGCATCGACCTGGACATTCGCGACAACGAGTTCTTCACCCTTCTCGGCCCATCGGGCTGCGGCAAAACCACGCTCCTGCGGATGATCGCCGGGTTCGAATTCCCTACCGAAGGCGAGATTCTGCTCTACGGCGAAAACATCGCCGACCGCCCGCCCTTCCAGCGCCCGGTCAACACGGTGTTCCAGCATTACGCGTTGTTCCCGCATATGACCATCGCCGAGAACCTGGCCTTCGGCCTTGAGTCCCACCCGATGGGCAAAGTCCTGAACAAAACGCAATTGGCCGAACGGGTGCGCGAGATGCTCGCCCTGGTGCAGATGGAACGCTTTGCCAACCGCAAGCCGGCGCAGTTGTCCGGCGGTCAGCAACAGCGTGTCGCCCTGGCTCGTGCATTGGCGCCGCACCCCAAAGTCTTGCTGCTCGACGAACCGCTTTCGGCGCTGGACCTCAAGCTGCGCCAGGCCATGCGCGAAGAGCTGAAAACCATTCAGGCCCGCACCGGCATCACCTTCATCTTTGTCACCCATGACCAGGAAGAAGCCTTGACCATGTCCGACCGCATCGCCGTGTTGTCCGAAGGCGAGGTGCAGCAGGTCGGCCGTCCGGAAGACATCTACGAACGCCCGCGCAATCGCTTCGTGGCGGACTTCATCGGTGAAACCAACTTCATCGAAGGCACGGTCACCCGCATCGAAGACGGCCTGGCCTGGTTCGCCGGCCCGGCCGGTCATCCGCTGCCTGCACAGCCATGCAGCGATGTGCGGGTCGGGGCCAACGTCACTTTGTCCGTGCGTCCCGAGCGTTTGCATCTGGTGCCGGGCAATACCGAATGTGCCTTGCCATGCCGAATCGAAGCGCAGATCTACCTCGGCACCGACCTGCAATACCAGGTCAGCCTGAGCGACGGTTCGCGCCTCACTGTGCGCACCCCCAACTGCGTCGACCAGAGCAAACGCTTCGCCGTCGGCAGCCAGGCCGGTCTGTTGTTCGACCAGGGCAGCGCCAGCGTCCTGCACGATTGAGCACGAGGAATCGCCATGCACGCTTTACCGATTGCCAATACCCTGGAACGTCGGCGGGCCTTCCAGAGTTTCCTCGGGGTCAGCCCGGCGCTGATCGCCATCGGCCTGTTTCTGATCGTGCCGATCCTGATTGTCATCGGCTATTCGTTGATGGAGGCCAACCCCTACGGCGGGGTGAACAAGGTATTCAGCAGCGATGCCTACACCTCGTTGCTGTTCGAACGACAACTGGATGACAGCCTGGCCTTCGCCGACTCCTACCTGATCATTGCCCTGCGCTCCATCGGCATCGCCGGGCTGACCACCCTCATCACTTTGCTGATCGGTTTTCCGGTGGCGGTGTGGCTGGCCATGCAGCCGCCCCATCGTCGTGGTCTGCTGATCTTTCTGATCACCGTGCCGTTCTGGGCCAACCTGTTGATCCGCACCTATGCGTGGATTCTGCTGCTGCGCAATACCGGGGTGATCAACAACAGTCTGATGGGCCTCGGAGTGATCGACCAGCCGCTACAACTTCTCTACACCGACGGCGCGGTGCTGCTGGGGCTGGTTTACACCTACGCGCCCTTCGTCGTACTGCCGATCTACGCCACCCTGGAAAAAATGGACATCCGCCTGCTCGAAGCGGCTCAGGACCTCTACGCCGGACGCATTCGAACCTTGCGCAAGGTGGTGTTGCCGATCGCCAGGCCGGGGATTCTCGCCGGCGCCATTCTCACTTTCGTGCCTTGCCTGGGCGCGATGATCGCCCCGGAACTGCTCGGTGGCGGCACGCGGATGATGCTCGGCAACTTGATCTTCCGGCAGTTCAGCGATGCGCGTAACTGGCCATTCGGCGCGGCCCTGTCGCTGGTGCTGATGGCGGCGGTGATGTTGGTACTGACGGTTTATGCCCTGCGTGCCGAGCGCCAGCGCATCGCCAAAGGAGGTGCGTGATGATCAGCCTGTTCAAACGCAACACGCTGGGTGTGCAGGATTTCCCGGGCTTCGGCGGTTTCAGTTTTCTGTTCTACCTGTACCTCTACGCGCCGATCGTGGTGCTGGTGGTGTTCTCGTTCAACGCCAACCAGTCGGCCACGGTGTGGACCGGTTTCAGCCTCGACTGGTATCGCGCGGCCTTCGCCAACCAGGCCCTGCGCCAGGCGGCCGGCAACAGCCTGTTGATCGCGGTCTGCGCCAGCATGGTCGCCACGGCCATCGCCACCCTCGCCGCCCTCGGCACTTCACGGGGTGCGAAGTTCAAGGGCCTGCAACTGTCCATGGGCGCGATCATGTTGCCCCTGGTACTGCCGGAAATCGTGGTCGGCGTCGCCACCCTCGCGCTGTTCTCCACCATCGGCCTGTCCCTGGGCTACGGCAACCTGATCATTGCGCACACCGTGTTCTGTATTCCGTTTGCCTTTCTGCCGATACGGGCACGCCTGAACGACATGGACCTGTCCCTGGAGCAAGCCTCGGCCGACCTGTATGCCGGCCCGTGGCGGACCTTCCGCAAGGTCACGCTGCCGCTGCTGATGCCGGGGATTTTCTCCGGGCTGATGCTGGCCTTCATCGTCTCACTGGATAACTTCGTGATCTCGATGATGGTCTCCCAGGCCGGCACCACGACCTTGCCGATTTTCATCTTCGGCCTGTTGCGCATGGGCGTGACACCGGACGTCAACGCCGTCTCGACCCTGATCCTGGGCGTCTCGGTGCTGTTCGTCACGCTCTCTTATCTGCTGGGCAAAAAGAAAACCTGAACCTTCTACGTACTGTGGGGAAATAGCATGAGCAAGTTGATTGCAAGCATCGGCACTTCGTTGTTCCTGACTTTACCGCTGACCATGGCCGGCAGCGTTCAGGCCTCGGAAAAACTCAACGTGGTGAGTTGGAGCGGTTACTTTTCGCCGGAGATTCTCGCCAAATTCCAGAAGCAGACCGGCATCGAAGTCACCGTTGACTCCTACGATTCCAACGAAACCCTGCTGGCCAAATTGAAGCAGGGGGGTGCCGGTTATGACGTGGCGATCCCGTCGCACCAGTTCGTGCCGATCCTGATCAAGGAAAAACTGCTGGAGCGTTTCGACCCGGTCAACCAGCCCTACTACGCCAGCGTCGTCGACAACCTGAAAAAACCCACCTGGGACCCGGAAGGCGCCTACTCCGTGCCGTTCATCTGGGGTACCACCAGCGTGGTGCTCAACACCGAGCGCTACAAGGGCCCCACCGACAGCCTCAAGGTGCTTTACGAGCCACCGGCCGAGCTGCAAGGGCGGATCAACATGTTCGACTCGGTCAGCGACGTGGTGGACATGGCCAGCCTGTACCTGAATATCCCGCTGTGCAGCGAAGACCCGAAGCAGATGCAGCAGGTTCTGACCCTGCTCAAGGCGCAGAAACCCTTCGTCAAGACCTATAGCTCCAAGGCCGGCTCGATCCGCGAAAACCTCGCCTCGGGTGAAATCGACATGTCGACCTTCTGGGGCGGCTCGTCGATGCGCGCCCGGGAGATGAAACCGAGCCTGAAATACCTGTACCCGAAAGAAGGTGTGCTGGCCTGGGTCGACAACATGGTCATCCCGACCGGCAGCAAGAACCCGGCGAACGCCAAGGCCTTCATCGCGTTCCTCAGCCAGCCTGAAAACGCGGCGATGACCCAGAACTTCCTCAAGCACCAGAGCCCGATCAAGGGTGTGGAGCCGTTCCTTGATGCGAGCCTCAAGGACGCGCCGGAACTGCACATTCCCGAAGGCACCAACGTGGTGTTCAGCAAGACTTGCGGCGAAGGCGCGATCCGCCTGGCCGACCGTCTCTGGACCAACCTGATGCGTTGATCTCTACCGCCCCGACGCGATGGCGGGGCGTTTTTCCAGCCGTCTGAAAGGCCGCTTGCAATGAACTCTAATAACATCAGCGAACTGGTCCTGTTGCAGGCCCACGAGCTCGCCGAACGCATCCGCCTGCGCCAGGTTTCCTGCCGGGAAGTGATGCAGACTTATCTTGCCCATATCGAACGCTTCAACCCGCAGGTCAATGCGCTGGTGAGCCTGCAAGCGCCAGAAGACCTGCTGGCCCGGGCCGATATCCGCGATGCCGAACTGGCGAAAGGCCAATACCGTGGCTGGATGCACGGCCTGCCCCACGCCATCAAGGACTTGTCCCTGACCCGTGGCATCCGCACCACCCTGGGTTCGCCGCTGTACAAGGACTTCATCCCCGAGCGCGACGGCATCATGGTCGAGCGGATCAAGGCCGCCGGCGCGATCATCATCGGCAAGAGCAACACCCCGGAATTCGGCCTCGGCTCGCAAAGCTATAACCCGCTGTTCGGCGCGACCGGTTGTGCCTACGACCCGAGCAAGACCGCAGGCGGCAGCAGCGGTGGCGCGGCGGCGGCGCTGGCCATGCACCTGGTGCCGGTGGCCGACGGCAGCGACATGATGGGCTCCCTGCGCAACCCGGCGGCCTTCAACAACATCTTCGGGTTCCGTCCGTCCCAGGGCCGCGTGCCCTTCGATGACAGTGCCGACCTGTTTATCGACCAACTCGGCTACGAAGGCCCCATGGCTCGCAGCGTGCGCGATGCGGCGTTGCTGTTGTCGGTGCAGGCCGGGGCCGATGCGCGGGCGCCACTGTCCATTGCCCAGCCCGGCAGCGTCTTTGCGGCACCGCTGGGTCGAGACTTCAAAGGCACGCGTCTGGGCTGGCTCGGCGACTTCAACGGCTACCTGCCGATGGAGCAAGGCATCCTCTCGCTGTGCGAGAAGGCCTTTGTCGACTTCGAAAGCCTGGGTTGCCACATTGAACCGGTTCAGTCCGAATTCGCGCCAGAGAAGCTGTGGAGCAGTTGGCGGACGTTGCGTCACTGGATGGTCGCCGGTTCGTTGGGTGCGACTTATGCCGACCCGCAAAAACGTGCGCTGTTGAAACCGGAGGCCTGCTGGGAAGTGGAAAACGGCCTGAAACTCTCGGCCACCGACGTGTTTGCCGCCTCGGTGACGCGCAGCGACTGGTATCGGGCGATCTCCAGGCTGTTCGAAAAATACGACTACCTGCTGCTGCCCAGCGCCCAGGTGTTCCCGTTCGATAAAACCCAACCGTGGCCCGCCGCCATCGAGGGCGTGACCATGGACACTTATCACCGCTGGATGGAGGTGGTGATTCCCGGCACCTTGTCCGGCTGCCCGGTGGCCAACGTACAGGTCGGCTTCAACGCCAGCGGCCTGCCCATGGGCCTGCAAATCATCGGCCGGCACCAGGCCGACTTCGCCGTCCTGCAACTGGCGCACGCGTACGAACAGGCCAGTCGCTGGTTCCAGCGCTGCCCTTCACCCCTGCTCAGAGGATAGATTTTGATAAACGGTTGAAAGCGCAGAGAAATATTTTAGATTTATGCTTGACGCATCCCCGTTACCGGTGAATAATGCGCGCCACTTGGCTACATAGCTCAGTTGGTTAGAGCATAGCATTCATAATGCTGGGGTCCGGGGTTCAAGTCCCTGTGTAGCCACCAAGTACTAAAAACGGCTTACCGCAAGGTAAGCCGTTTTTTTATGCCTCGAGAAAAGTACGCTACGGCGACAGGAAATCCTGTGCCGCCGTATTGAAGTTGTCGCATCGGATTTCGAATGGCTGCCAAGGCAGACAGGGGCAGGCCCCTACGCCCGTTGGCAGCAGAAACGTCATTGTCCGCGAAGGCGCTCGATGAAACCTGCGATTCGGCCACAGGCATCACTGAGCGCTGCGTCGGAGACCGTGAACGAGATGCGTACGAAGCCCGTGGTACTGGCGCCAAAAGCGCTGGCATCGAGTACGGCAACACCGGTTTCACGGAACAGTTGCCAGGCAAAGTCCGTGCTCGACAAGCCCGTCTCCCGCACATCCACCAGCATGAACATGCCCGCCTCAGGCACCTTGCACTTGAGCAGCGGCACGTGGCGCAATCCTTCGACCACCAGGTCTCGGCGCCGACGGTAAAGAGCCCGCCCTTCCCCGACCACTTGCTCATCCAGCTCCAGTGCCTTGAGCGCGGCGGCCTGAATGAACCCCGGCAAGCCGTAGAGCATGCACAGCAACAGGTTATCGAGGTGGCCGATCAGCTCTTGCGGTCCCACCACCCAGCCTACCCGCCAGCCGGTCATGGCATGGGATTTGGACAGACTGTTAAGCACCACGGTGCGCTCGGCCATGCCCTCAAGGGTGGCCACACTCTGGTGCGGACGGTCATAGGTCAGCTGACCGTAAACCTCGTCGCTGATGACCCACAGGTTATGGCGTTGAGCAATCAGCGCAACGGCCTCCAGCTCCTCGCGGGTGTAGACGTTGCCGGTGGGATTGTTCGGCGTGGCCAAGGCGATGCCACGGGTCTTGTCGGTCACCACCGCTTCCAGCGCGGCCAGGGTCAGGCGGAAGTCTTCTTCGGCCGGCTGGGCAATCGGCACCAGGCATGCACCTGAAGCCTGGATGCTCGCCGCGTACGTCAGGTACATGGGTTCCGGCACCAGCACTTCATCGCCTTGTTCGAACAGGCACATGGCCGTGGCATACAAACCGTTCTGTGCGCCGGCCACCAGCGCCACGTTGTCGGCGGACACCGGCTGGCCGAGCAACGCCGACTGCTTGGCGGCAATCGCTTCGCGCAGGGCCGGGCGACCGATCACGTGGGTGTAATGGGTGTCGCCCTCATTGATTGCCTGAACCGCTGCCGCGCATATTTCATCGGCAGTGGCGAAATCCGGATCGCCGATGCTCAACACGATCGCATCTTCACCGCGAGCCTGTGCATCACAGGCTGCGTAGTGAATGTCCCAGGCGGTGACGGTTTCGCCACTGATGCGTTTGACCATGGACGAATATTTCATATGACACTCCTTATGAGCCCTTGGGCCGATGTGTCCATCGACCTTGAAGTCAGGCCTGACGTTGCGGCGTTTTGCCTATCCGGGCAAAACCTTGCTCAATGACAATCGCCAGGATGATGTAGATCACCGCCACCACCAGCAGCGGCTCATAGACACGTAATGTTTGCGAACGTACCAGGTTTGCCGCGCCCAGCAAGTCGGTAACCGCCACGGTCGAGGCCAGCGCCGTGGCCTTGAGCAGCATCACGCTTTCCCCGGCCAATGTCGGGCGCAGCATCTGCAAGGCGCGCGGCATCCACACCCGGCGCAACACCAGCCAGGGGCGCATGCCATAGGCCCGCGCGGCTTCCAGTTCGCCACGCGGTACCGCGCGCAAGCCACCGCGCAACACTTCACCGACGTACGCGGAAACGCTCAAGGTCAGCGCGAACGCCACGTACCAGAAGCCTTCTCGCAAGTACGGCCAGAACATGCTGCCGCGAATCAGCGGGAAGGTCGCAAAAACACTGCCCACGCCGTAGTACAACACGTAAATCTGCACCAGCAGTGGCGTCCCCCGCAGCACGCTGGTGTAAAAGCGCAGGCCGTTGGACAGCAAGCGGTTCTTCGACAAGCGCCCCAGCGCCACGAGCACCGCCATGAAAAAGCCGATAACCCCCGAGATCAGCAACAGCTGCAGGGTCAGTCCGGCGCCCTTGACCAGCTCCTGGTAAAAATTGCCCAGCCAATGAAAGTCCATGCTCGCCCTCCCCTTATGCGTGCCGTGGCATCCAGCGTTCGAAGCGCACTTCGACCCGCCGGAAGACCGAGCTGGAAACCAGCGTGATCAAGTAATAGAACGCTGCCACGGCGAGGTAAAACAGCAAATAGTGCTTGGTCGATGCCGCCGCCTGGCGACCCGCTGTCAGCAATTCGCTGTAACCCACGACGCTGATCAAGGCGCTTTCCTTGACCAGCACCAGCCACAGGTTGGATAACCCGGCGATCGCGAAGGGCAGCATGCACGGCAGGATCACCCTCCTCACCAGCAAACTGCGGGAGATTCCGTAGGCGCGCGCCGCTTCAATCTGACCGTGGGGGATGGACTCGATCGAACCGCGAATGATTTCCCCCGAATAGGCACCCTGCACAATGCCCAGCACCACCACGGCAGCCATGAACCCGTTGATCTCGACGCTCGGCTGGCCGAATGCGGCCAGCGTCAGGTTGATCAGATCGGCACCGGCGTAGTAGAGCAGCAGGATCAGCAGCAATTCCGGCACCGCGCGGTAGAGCGTGGTGTAGCAATTGGCGCAAACGACCATCCAGCGCGGCCCCTTGAGCTTGACCATGGCCACGACCAGGCCGATGGCCAGCCCCAGGACAAAGGCCCCCAGGGAAATCCCCAGGGTCTTGACCATCCCCTGGGCCAAGGCCTGGAGCCAGCCATCGCTGAAGAACAGCCGGGAAATATCAGAAAGTGTCATGAGCACACCTGCGTTGGGTTTGCCGGAAGAAGCTGATTACTCAAGGGCCGAGATATCAGACTTGAAGTAGCGCTCACGGATCTTTTCGTAGCTGCCGTCGGCACGCAGCGATTGCAGCGCCACGTTCAAACGCTCGCGCAGGGCATCGTTGCCTTTGCGCACACCCGCGCCCACACCATCGCCAAACAGCGGGTCAAGCGGAGCCACGCCCTTGCTGGCGAGCATTGAGTTGTCGGGGTTGTCCAGCAGCGGCTCAACCACCAATTGGTCGGCCAACATGATGTCGACGCGACCACTGCGCAGGTCCGCGAGGATGTCGTCCTGGTCGTTGTAATAACGGATGGTGGAGGTTTCGCCGTAGTACTTTTTGACGAACGCGGCGTGGGTGGTCGAACCCTGCACACCAATGATCTTGCCCTTGAGGCCGGCCGGGGTCGGCTCGAGCTCCATGCTGCGATCACCGATCCACAGTGCGCGGGTGAAGAAGTACGGCTGGGTGAAATCGATCACTTGCTGACGCTCGGGAGTGATCGACAACGAGTTGAGCACCACGTCCACCTGTTGCGACTTCAGGGCCGGAATCAGGCCGTCCCAGGACATTTCGTTAAGGCTGCAATCGGCCTTCATGCGCTCGCAGACTGCGGTGATCATCTCCGGTTCAAAGCCACTCCACTCGCCCTTGCCGCTCTTGAAGGAGAACGGCGGGTAAGGTTCCAGGGCGATACCAAACACCAGTTTGTCAGCAGCGAACGAGGTGCTGGCGATGCCGGCCAGCAGGCAGGCTTGCAGGGTGATCAACAGAGTTCTCTTCATGTCTTGATGCCTCTTTTCAGGTTGTAGTTATCGAGGTGAAAACATCAGTGCGGGTTATCCGCGATTGTCCTGGGCCATCACGAATTGACGGCAACGCTCACTGCGTGGATCGAGCAATACCTGCTGCGGCGTACCTTCTTCTTCGATCCGGCCTTGATGCAGGTAGATGACCTTGCTCGACACATCGCGGGCGAAGGCCATTTCGTGGGTGACCAGAATCATCGTCCGCCCCTCTTCGGCGATGCCCTGAATCACCCGCAACACTTCGCCCACCAGCTCAGGGTCCAGGGCCGAGGTCGGCTCATCGAACAGCATCACTTGCGGGCGCATGGCCAGGGCCCGGGCAATCGCTACGCGCTGTTGCTGGCCACCGGACAGAAACGAGGGATACACGTTTCGCTTGTCGATCAGGCCGACTTTTTCCAGCAAGTGCTCGGCATGCGCCGTGGCTTCCTTGCGGTCCTCGCCAAGTACGTACACCGGCGCTTCGATAACGTTTTCCAGCACGGTGCGGTGGGGCCACAGGTTGAAACTCTGGAACACCATGCTCAAGCGCGTGCGCAGACGCTCGACCTGACGCGGATCGGCGATCTGCGCGACGCCACCACGCCCTGACTTCAAACGCACTTCCTCGCCATTGATTCTCAGGCTGCCGCTGCAAGGGATTTCCAGCAGGTTGATGCAACGCAGCAAGGTACTTTTGCCCGAACCACTGGAACCGATCAGTGAGACCACCTCGCCCTCTTTGGCGCGCATCGAAATGCCCTTGAGCACGTGGTGATCGGCATAGCTCTTGTGCAGGTCATCGATGGCAACGACTGCGGTGTCCGTGTGTGACTGGGGGATATTCACGTGGGTGAGTGCTTGCACGTCTGGATCCTCGAATTCTGATTGTTCAGGCAGGCCGGGCAACGCCACGACTATTCGTCGTCGCGCGCCGGGATCCACCACTCTTCACCACGTACGGTGCGTATGTACTCCGGCCAGCGGAAGCGATGAGGGGCTTGAAAGTCGGCCGGCAATAGCGGCGCCTGCCAGTGCTCGCCACCGATGCCGCCGCCGGTGCGCTGGTTGAACTCGTCCGTGGCAGCCTTCAGCAGGTCTTCGTTGCAGAACAGGTCGAGCAAGGTGTTGGCAATGGTTTTCGCCGCCACCTCGATCATCGGGTCGATGGTCTGCGGTATGCCGCCCAGGGCATTGGAGACCCAATCCGGGTACACGTGGCCGGCGGGAGCGCTGAGCATCGGGCGGGCCACCAGCAGACGCACGGTCGGGCAATGCCAGGTGTATTCGGGGTAGTCGTCGGAGGTCAGGTACTTCTGCCATGCCGGCATTTGCAGGCGCATCTGCCGTTCGCATTCCTGCGGGTCGATCAGTTGTTCAGTGGCTGGCAGGAAGGGCTCCGCCATCGGTTCCAGGCCGAGATTGCTCTGGATCTGGCGGGCAATGTCACAGGCCTCGGCGCCCCAATGCGGTGCGCCGACGGCGGCCAGGTTGCTGTACGTCGCACGCGCCAGCACGTGGTTGGGCAGCCCCCCACGGGACTTGCAGACCCAGGTCTTTTTCCACTGGCAACCGGTGGCCATCGCTGCAGCGGCGGCGTTGTTATCCATCACCTTGGAAATGGTTTCGGCCTGCTCGATCGAGTCGCAACGCAGCAGGTACTGGATCTGTGACAGGTGCGGTGGCAGGTTGTCTGCGGTGGCCTGCCCGGCCGTCAGGATGGCCTCGTTGTAACTCCACAAACCGGTGAACGGCAGGGTCGAACGGCGCAGGCTTTCGTTGAGGTTGTAGAAGTGCATCAGCGCATCGTTGGCGCCCGGTGCCCGCGCAGCCAGGTGATTCTGCGGGATCGGACTATAGCGGTCGGCGGCAATCCAGTGTTCCGGGTCTTCGCAGGTGAAGCTGTAGATGTAGGCGTAAGCAATGCCGCAATGGGTATCCCAGGTGGTGGTGTTGTTCAGCGGCAACATGTAGGTGGGGTGAAAGCTGATCGCCGCATCCAGGTTGTCGTAGTAACCCTTGGCCGCGTGTACGGGTTTGGACGCACGGAGCTTTTCCGCCGGCTCACCAAAGAAACGAATGGTGCCCTCGATGCCGAACTCAAGCATCGCCGCCTTCGCCGCGAGCACCCCGCCCAACGCACTGATGCCGAGCGCAGAATGCGGGTCGGTGTGGCCAGGAGCGAATCGCGACAAACCTTCGCGGGGCATCTTGCGGGTGGTGGCAGCCTGGCAGTTACCGGGGACCGCATCGTATTCGGCGTAGGTTGCCAGCACCGGTCCCTGGCCATTACTGAAGGTTGCGCAAAACGCGGTGGGCATGCCGCCGCTGTTTTCTTCGACGGTGAAACCTTCCTTGCGCAACAGATCCACATACCAGGCACAGGACTTGTACTCGCGAAACGCTGGCTCCGCGTAGTGCCAGATGATCTGGTGCCAATCCGATAACTGCTGGCGATGCTGGTCGATCCACTTCAGGGCAAATCTCTTCTGCAATTCCATGCGGTTCACTCCTAACGGTTCAGCAAATGGCGGCTCAGGCAGACAGAAAAGCGGCGGCGTCCAGTTCCAGCAGAATCGGCTGACGGATGTGGGCCTGGCTGGCAAGTACCTCGCGCAACTGCTCAAGGCTGCTTATGGCGATGTGGGCGACGTGGCAGGACTTGGCCAACGCGGCAAAGTCCGGTGGCAGGATGTCCACGCCCAATGGGGGAATATCGCGGTTGGTCATGTAGTCGCGGATTTCGGCATAGCAGTGGTTGTTCCACAGCACCACGATCACCCCCAACTCTGCTTCACGGGCAGCGATCAGTTCGGCACTGGAGAACTGCACGCCGCCATCGCCGACCACCGCCACCACGGGACGATCGGGCGCGGCGAGCTTGGCGCCGATGGCCGCCGGCAAGCCGTAACCCAAAGTGCCAAAGCCGGTGCCGGCGTTGAACCAGCTGTTGGCTTGCGGGGCGCGATAACCCAGCGCGCCCTGATACACCGGCTGGGTCGAATCGCCGACCACGATCGGCGCGGGCAGACTGTCGCGCAGGGTGTCGAGCATCTGCTGCATGACGTTCTGCTTGCTGCTCCAGCCGGACCGTTCGGCAGCGTTGACCTGTGCCACACGCTGATAGGCCCAGTCGCTGGCGGCGGCTTCAGGCACTGCCGCCAGGAGCGCTTGCAGCCCTTGCCCGGCATCGCCCAGCAAGCCCACGTCGGCGCGAGCCACCCCCAATATCTGCAAGGGATCGATGTCCAGGCGAATCAGCGGCGCATTGAGTGACAGCGGGCCCAGACCAAAGAAGTCGTAATCGGTTTCCCCCAATTCGGTACCGACTGCCAATACCACGTCGGCTTCGGCAAACAGTGCACGGCCATGAGCCGACGACTGCACCCCGTCGAGCAACAGCGGGTGCTCCGGCGCAAGCAGGCCACGGGCATTGGTGGTGAGAGCGACCGGCGCCTGCAACTTTTCCGCCAGTGCCTGCACCAGCGGGCCTGCGCCTCGGGCGCCGCCACCGACGAGGATCAACGGCTTGCGCGCCGTCGCCAGCAGCTTCACCGCCGCCGCAATATTCGCGGCAGCCGGCGCCGGGGCTTGCGGCAAGCTACGTGGGCGCAGGTCGAGGTTGTCGGCCGGCATTTCCAGCACGTCCAACGGAATTTCGATGTGCACTGGACGCGGGCGGGCACAACCGAACAGCGCGAAGGCACGGGCAAGCACTTCCGGCAATTCCTCGGGCCGCTGCAAGGTATGGCTGAAGGCGCAGACCCCGGCAACCACTGCACGCTGGTCGGGCATTTCATGCAGGTAGCCATGGCCCAGGCGTTGATGTTCGCGGCGGCTGGTGGTGGAAATCACCAACATCGGCACCGAGTCGGCGTAGGCCTGGCCCATGGCGGTGAGGATGTTTGTCATCCCGGGGCCGGTAATGATGAAGCATACGCCAGGCTTGCCGCTGGCCCGGGCGTAGCCGTCCGCCATGAAGCCTGCACCCTGTTCGTGACGCGGACTGATGTGGCGCAGAGAACTGCCGTGCAGCCCGCGATAAAGCTCGACCGTGTGCACACCGGGAATGCCGAACACCGACTCCACGCCGTAGCCTTCAAGTAACCGGACGAGCGCCTGGGCACAACTGGTCATGCGAGCACCTCTTTATTCTTATTGGGAATGCCAGGCTCACAGAGACCTGAACCGAGGGCCCTAGTATTGGTGACGAAACGATTACATCAATCGAAATAAATTTGCGTCACTGTCAAATTTTATTGAACGGTCTTATGGCGCATTTCGGCGTGTCGCTGCCGGTCAATGGATCATTTTGCTCACCTGTGACGGGTAAATTATTCGATTGATGGGGCCACTCATTTTCATAAAGATGAAACCCTCGGCACTTGCCCCTCTGTCTCAAGGAACGCTTTATGCGCGTCGAGCATCAGCCCCTGTTGACCCGCACCCCCTGTACCCAGCGGCACCTGATCAGCTTCCATTACGGCCGGCCGGGACGCGCCGGCAAGGTTTATCTGCAAGCCAGCCTGCACGCCGACGAATTGCCCGGCATGCTGGCACTGCATCACCTGCGTGGAATGCTCGACAGTGCCGAGGCTCGCGGACAGATTCTCGGGGAGATCGTGCTGGTCCCCATCGCCAATCCGATTGGCCTCGAACAGACCTTGATGCACGACGCGATGGGGCGTTTCGATTTCAACAGCGGTGAGAATTTCAATCGCCGGTATCCTGATTTGGCCGAGACAATCAGAGATCGGCTGGCCCATGAGCTGACCGGGGATGCCGATGAAAACCGGCAGATCATTCGGCGCGCCATGGCCAGTGCCCTGAAACAGATCCGCCCGAGCAGCGAGATCGACTCGATGCGCCAGGCACAATTGCTGCTGGCCCACGACGCCGACTTCGTCCTCGACCTGCATTGCGATGCCCAGGCCGTGGTTCACCTGTACGGAGAAACGCCCTGTTGGTCGCAGATCGAACCGCTGGCACGCTACATCGGCGCACAGGCCAGCCTGCTGGCCAGCGGTACGGGCGCCGGTTCGTTTGACGAGGCTTGCGGTCAACCCTGGTGGCGCCTGGCCGAAGCGTTTGCCGGGCGCTTTCCGATCCCTTCCGGCTGCGTCGCCGCTACCGTCGAGTTACGCGGTGAAGCGGATGTCGATCATGCATTGGCCCGCGTCGATGCCGCCGCCCTCTACGCCTTCCTGCAACACCGGGGCATCCTCGCCGGCACACCGCCGCCGATGCCCGCCCTGCTCCAGCCCGCAACGCCCTTCGACGGCTCGCTGACCTTGCGCGCCCCCTGCGCCGGGCTCGTGGTATTCCTGCACAAACCCGGCGCGTGGATCGAGCGTGATGAACCGGTGGTGCACGTCATAGACCCCATCACTGGCGCTACGCAGGTTGTATGCAGCTCCATCCGTGGCGTGATGTACATGCGCAGTGCGATTCGCTTTGCGGCGGCGGGGGTTGAATTGTGCAAAGTGGCCGGGGCTACGGCACTCGAAGGCGGCGTAATGGTTTCGGCGTGATGGTGCCGCGGTCACAGGCCAGCCTGGACCGCGGCCATCGGCCACTGAGGGGTGTCAGTTGCGAACCGTCGGTAATGCCGACAACGCCCGCTCCCAGATCTGCCAGGTGCGCAGCCAGACCATCGCCTGCCAATCGGCGTCGGCGGGATAGAACTGCTCAAGCAGATTCAGCTTGATCTCGCGCCCCGTTGCGTCATTCGGGTTGCCGTGCAGATGCAGCCAGTGATCATCGCGCAGATGACGGTGAACGTCCGGTCCCGGATAAGTCCCGCACTCAATGACAAACGGCATCAGGCGCACCTGCGGCAGTGCATTGATCAGCGCCTGCGAGGTGTAGCCGGTGGCCGTTGCCGCCACACCGGTTTCGCTGACGGTGTCGGCGCCGGTTTGCAGGCTGTAGAGCCACGGGCCATAAATCGCCTGCGCATCCGACAACGCCGGATAGGCGGACTCGGTGATGGTCAACAACATCGGATGACCGTACTCGCCAGCGCCGGTGTGCAAGTCGAAACACATGGCGACCTCGGCATGGGCCACGTGCGTTTGCACGATCTTGTGCAATGTACGGTTCGACCAGCTCGGCGCCAGCCCGCCGAAAAACAGGCCATCGGGATGAGCATGCTGACCGCCCTCGACAATCGACATGACTGCCGGCCAGCCGTGCAGGTGAATCTGCTCGTCGAGCAAGGCATCGGCACGATCACGATCCGGGCCGTGCAGCTGCGGGCAGGCATAGATTTCATGCAGGGCGTTGTAGGCCTGGTTGTCTGGCAGCGGTCGCTGGAAATCCAGGTGATTGCGGTTCAGATCGATGTTGTCTTCGTTGACCCGGCGCAACCACGCCATGCCCCAGGGGTTGATGGCATGGATCATGACCACGGCGACATCCGTTGGCAGGCAGCGCTTGCCCAACTCCTGCAGCCATTTGATCTGGCAGCCCGAACCATAGAAGCCTTCGACCCCGTGAGTGCCGCTCAACGCGATCAGCAGCCGCTTGGCGCCCGGATCACCCAGCACCGCCACATCGGTGCTCAGGGGTTCGCCGAACGGCCCTTTGAGCGGGTGTGGATACTCCGTCAGCGTTGCGCCTGCCGTGGTCGCCGCGGCCAGGAATTGTTCACGCTGGGTGCGATAGCTGGAATGGGTGGGGAACTCGGTTTGCATGTCTGCCTCTTGTTGATTTACCGGCCTGCCTGTTGGCAACGACCCTACAGAAAATTCCGCCATTGATGAAGGACAAAAACATCGGTGCCGCCGGACCCGGTTTGCGTCCCTCCCGGTCGGCCGATAAAGTCCACTGATCGTAGATCCAACGGACGGAGTACCCCACGTGTTCTCAACCTACCCTTTGCGCCGCTATCGCCTGCCAGCCCTGTTTCTGCTCGCCAGTACCCTGACCCTGACCGCGTGCAACAACGCTTCGGTGCCGACGCTGCCGCTTGCACCGGAAAGCGCTTCCGGCTTGCGCACCGACCTGAAAACCCAACACGCCGAGAAATACATGGCAGCGGCGGCCAACCCGCTGGCGGCCGAAGCCGGGCGGGAGATGCTGCGCCGGGGCGGCTCGGCCATCGACGCGGCGATTGCGATGCAAGCGGTGTTGACGCTGGTTGAGCCACAGTCTTCGGGCATCGGTGGCGGCGCATTGATCGTACTCTGGGATGGTAAGGCCGTGCGCACCTACGACGGGCGTGAAACCGCCCCGGCCGGCGCCACCGAGAAGCTTTTCCTGCAACCCAACGGACAACCGATGGGGTTCACCCAGGCGCAGATCGGAGGCCGCTCGGTGGGCACGCCCGGCGTATTGCGCGCCCTGGAACTGGCCCATCAAAAACACGGACGCCTGCCTTGGGCGCAGCTGTTTGAACCGGCCATCCGGCTCGCCGAGCAAGGTTTTGCCATTTCACCTCGATTGCACCAGTTGATCGCTGCGGATTCGTCCATGCCGCGCTCACCGGAAATGATGGCTTACTTTCGCAATGCCGATGGCAGCCCAAAAGCCGTCGGCACAAACCTGAAGAACCCGGCCCTGGCCGCCGTGTTCAAACGCATCGCCCATGAAGGCCCGGATGCCCTGTACAAAGGCCCGGTCGCCGAGGAAATTGCGACCAAGGTTCAGGGTCACACCAACCCCGGCAGCCTGTCCCTGACCGACCTCGCCAACTACCAGGCCAAGGAGCGCGCGCCGCTGTGCACCGACTACAAGCGCTGGCAAGTTTGCGGCATGCCGCCGCCGTCATCGGGCGGGATCGCCGTGGCGCAGATCCTCGGCACGCTGCAAGCCCTGGAGACTCGCGACAAGCGCATGGCGCTGGCACCGCTGAAACCGGTCAAGACCACCGCCTCGGCCGGTATCGAACCCGACCCGCAAGCCGTGCACCTGATCTCTGAAGCCGAACGCCTGGCCTACGCCGACCGCGCTCAGTACGTCGCCGATTCCGACTTTGTACCCGTGCCGGTCAAGGGCCTGGTCGACCCGGCCTACCTCGCCAGCCGCGCCGCCCTGATTGGCGAACGCAGCATGGGCACGGCCAAACCCGGCACTCCGCCGGGCATCCGGGTGGCCTATGCGCCAGACCGTTCGCCGCTGCGGATTTCCACCTCGCAGGTGGTGGCCGTCGATGACGCCGGCGGTGCCGTGTCGATGACCACTACCATCGAATCGGCGTTTGGCTCGCACATCATGGTTCAGGGTTTCATGCTCAACAACGAGATGACCGACTTCTCGTTCATCCCCGAGGAAAACGGGCAAAAAGTCGCCAACCGCGTCGAGCCCGGCAAACGCCCGCGCTCCTCCATGGCCCCGACCCTGATCTTCGACCGCCAGAGCGGCGAATTCCTCGCCACCGTCGGCTCCCCCGGCGGCTCGCAAATCATCGAATACGTGGCCAAATCCACCATCGGCCTGCTCGACTGGAACCTCGATGCGCAAGCCGCCATCAACCTGCCCAACTTCGGCAGCCGCAACGGCCCCACCGAACTGGAACTGGGCCAGTTCAGCCCGATGCTGATTCAGGCGCTGAAAGACAAAGGGCACAGCGTGAGCGAGATCGACATGACCAGCGGCACCCAGGCGATTGTTCGGGTCAAGGACGCCCAAGGCAAAGCGTCGCTGACAGGCGGGGCCGATCCGCGGCGTGAGGGGCAAGCGTTGGGGGATTGAGTCGTACGAGGGGATGAGAAAGGGCTTACCGGTGGGTAGGCCCTTTGTTTATGAGCAAGTCGCTATCGACTGATCTTCAACCCCTGCCGAACCTGGTGCTTCTCCAGCGCCAGCTCGATCAGTCGCGTCACCAGTTCGCTGTAGGTCATGCCGGTGGCCTGCCACAGTTTCGGGTACATGCTGATGCGGGTGAAGCCGGGCAGCGAGTTGATTTCGTTGATCAGCACTTCACCGGAGTCGGTCAGGAACACGTCGACTCGGGCCAGGCCGGAACAGCCCAGGACCTGGAACGCTTCGACGGCCAGGGCGCGAATGCGCTCGCTGGCCTCGACGCTGATGTTGGCCGGCACCACCACTTCAGCCGCCGTGTCGTCGATGTACTTGCTGTCGTAGGAATAGAACCCGCTGCGCACCACGATCTCGCCGCAGCCACTGGCAATGGCGTCTTCATTGCCGAGCACCGCGCATTCAATCTCGCGGCCGCTGACGGCAGATTCGATCAACACCTTGGTATCGAAACTCAAGGCCAGTTCCACCGCTGCACTGTACTCGGCCTCGTTGGTGACCTTGCTCACACCCACGGAAGAGCCCTGGTTGGCCGGTTTGACGAACAGCGGCAAACCCAACTTGCCCCGCACCTCGGCAAACCCGGTGCGCGCCGCCATGGCGCGGGTCAATGTCACGAACGGCGTCACGGCCAGGCCGGCATCGCGCAGCAGGCGCTTGCTGATGTCCTTGTCCATGCACACGGCCGAGCCGAGCACATCGGAGCCGACAAACGGCAGATCGGCCATGCGCAGCAAGCCTTGCAGGCAACCGTCTTCTCCGAGGGTGCCGTGGACAATCGGGAAGATCACATCGACGTGACCGAGCATTTCCTGGCTGGAGGTTTCCACCAATTGCTGACTGGCTTTGCCCGGTACCACGGCCAGTTCGCGATTGGACTGATTGAGGGCGATCAGCGCCGGGTTTTCCTGGTTCAGCAAAAAGTTGGAGGGGTCGTTGAGGTGCCAGTGGCCTTGTTTGTCGATGCCGATCAACACCGGCTCGAAGCGTGAGCGATCCAGCGCATCGACGATGTTTTTCGCCGATTGCAACGACACCTCATGCTCGGCCGAACGGCCTCCGAAAATGATCCCCACGCGCAACTTGCTCATGACCTGGCCTCATACTGAAAAATAAACAACGACCTGTAGCGAATGCGCCCCACAGTGCAGTATTTGCCCTTGGTTTTCTAGCGGGCAAACCGCCATCCGATCAGAAGACAGCGAACCGTTGGCTGAGATACCGTATTGCGCATCAAACTCAAGACGATCATCACCATGGCCAAGCGTCCGCCTAGCAATGACTGGTTCCTTCGCGCGCCCGATGTCGGCGGGCTGCAGCGTTTCGAGGCGTTTTTTGCCAGCCATGGCTATGATCTGCACCGCCACGACACCTATGCCATCGGTCATACCCTGGCCGGGGTGCAGAGCTTTCAGTATCGCGGCGGCTGGCGTCACAGCCTGCCGGGCGCAACGATCGTACTGCACCCGGACGAAGCCCACGATGGCGAGGCCGGCACCGAGTCCGGTTTCCAGTACCGGATGATGTACATCGAACCGGCGCTGATCCAGCAGATGCTCGGTGGGCAAGCGCTGCCATTCATCAAGACCGGGCTATCGAACGATCCCCGCCTGTTCGCCGCCACGGGCGCGTTGCTGCGCAGCCTGGATTGCCCGCTCGATCCACTGGAAGAACAGGACGCGCTGTTCGATCTGGCGCAAGCCATGAGCACGGTTTCCGCCGCGGCGGGCAAACGCTCGGGTTTCGATTACGTGGCCGCGCAGCGTGCGCGGGAATACATCCACGGCGCCCTGGATCGCACCGTGACCCTGGATGAACTGGCGCAGCACAGCGGTCGGGATCGCTGGAGCCTGTCCCGGGATTTTCGCCTGTTGTTCGGCACCAGCCCCTACCGCTATCTGACCATGCGGCGCCTGGACCTGGTCCGTGCGCTGCTGATCCAGGGTCAGAGCCTGGTCAGCGCCGCGCTGATCGCAGGCTTCACCGACCAGAGCCACATGACCCGGCAATTCGGCAAGACCTACGGCCTGTCACCGGCCCGCTGGATCAACATGCAGCGCCGTTGAGCCACGCACAATCGTACAAGAAGCGCGTTGAGTCGCTGGCTATCGTGGGTTCACCAACCACCGCGAGAGCTGTTTCATGAATGCTTACGAAAGCCTGAACTTCGCTGAAAAAATCAGCCGGATCGATTCCCACTGGTCGCCCCGGGTCATCGCCGAAATGAACAACTACCAGTTCAAGGTGGTGAAGTTGCTGGGGGACTTTATCTGGCACGACCACCTCGATACCGACGAAACCTTCATCGTGCTCGAAGGCCGGTTGCGCATCGATTTTCGCGATGGTCACGTGCTGGTGAACGCCGGGGAAATGTACGTGGTACCCAAAGGCGTCGAGCACAAGCCTTGTGCCGAGCAGGAGGTAAAACTCCTGCTGATCGAACCCAAGGGCGTGCTCAATACCGGCAGCGAAGGTGGTGAGCGCACGGCCGAGAATGATGTGTGGATTTGAGCGCTGACCGACTCAAGCCTGCAAGGTCTTGCCGTCCACCGGCTCGCCAATGGTCAGGAAGTGCCCGCCCGCCACGTGGTGCAAGGTGCGCAAGGCATCTTGCCCTTCGAAGTGCCAGCGGCCTTCGCTGAACACACGTTCGTCTGCCTGGGCGGCAATCACTTCGGCCAGGAACAGATCGTACTGCTGGTGGTTGTTCGGCTCCGGCAACAGGCGACACTCCAGCCAGGCCACACAGCCTTCGAGCATCGGCGCATCGACCGACTCGCCGGTGAACGTCTGCAGGTCGTAGGTCTCAAACTTGTCGCGCCCCTGGCCCCGGGTCAATTCCAGGCCGGAGGTCGAACCGACGGTTTGCACAATGTCGGCCTGGGCGGCGCAGGGAACATTCAGCACAAAGGTGCCCGAGGCTTCCAGCAACTGGCGAGTCCAGGTGGACTTGTCCAGCACCACGGCAATTTTCGGGGGGTCGAAGTCCAGCGGCATGGCCCAGGCTGCCGCCATGATGTTGCGCTGGCCATCGTGGGCTGCGCTGACCAGCACGGTCGGGCCATGATTGAGCAGACGATAGGCCTTGGACAAGGGAACCGGACGGCGGTGGGAAGCGCTCATGGAAGTCTGCTCCTGGGGGAAAAGAGCCGATTGTAGCGCCCACGTAACCCTGTGGGAGCGGGCTTGCTCGCGAAGGTGTCAGTTCAGTCACAGTTGCGTTGAATGACACACCGCTTTCGTCGGAACGCCGCCCGGAGCAAGCCCTCTCCCACCAAGAGCGGATAGCAGGTCAGTTAGTGAGTTGATTGGCAAACTGCCCCACCGCATTGACCACTTTCTGCGCGCCGTCCTGGATCTCGACAATCACCGCCCCCGCTTCCGCCGCCAGCGCCAGGCCTTGCTCGGCCTGAAGCTTGCCGTCGGTCATCAGGGCCACGGCGTTGCGCGCCATGTCCTGGTTCTGCCGGACCACAAGGACGATTTCATCGGTGGCCTGGCTGGTGCGCGAAGCCAGTTGCCGGACCTCATCCGCTACCACGGCGAAGCCCCGCCCTTGCTCGCCCGCACGCGCCGCTTCGATGGCCGCGTTGAGCGCCAGCAGATTGGTCTGCTCGGCAATGCCGCTGATGGTTTTGACAATGGTACCGATCACCAGCGACTGCTCGTTCAGGGCTTCGATGCCATCACCGGCGGTTTGCATATGCCTGGCCAGGTCGCGCATCACGTCCACGGCCTGGGTCACCACGGCATTACCGCGCTGGGCGCTTTGGTCGGTTTGCTGCGAGGTGCTGTAGGCGATGTTGGCGGCCTCGGCGACGGCTTGTTCCTGATTGACCTGGTCGGTAATCACCGTGGCGAACTTAACCACCTTGTAGAGATTATTGTTGGCATCGACCACCGGGTTGTAGGACGCCTCCAGCCAGACCGTACGACCATGGCTGTCGACCCGTTTGAAACGGTTGGCCACGAATTCGCCCGCGTTCAGGCGACGCCAGAAGTCCTGGTACTCGGCACTGTTGTAATCCGCCGGCTCGCAGAACATGCGGTGATGTTTGCCCTTGATCTGCGCCAGGCTGTAACCCATGCCACTAAGGAAGCGGTCGTTGGCGCTCAGCACATTGCCATTGAGGTCGAATTCGATCACCGCCGTGGAGCGCACCAGCGCGCCGATCAGGTTCTCGTGTTCGCGGGAGGCCTCGATGGTGCGGGTCAGGTCGCTGGAGAAAATCGAAAAACACCTGATCCGCCCATCCGCCGAGCGCACCGGTTGCAGGATCGAACGCAGCCACGCCTCCTGGCCGGTACCGCGCAACAGGCGCACCGCGCCAGCGAAGTGCTCGCCACGGGTCAGCGCGTTTTTGAAACGCAGCTGGAATTCATCGGATTTCACGTGATCCGGGACCAGGTCGTCGATGTGCCGGCCAATCAGGTCGCCGCTCTTGTAATGCATTTCGCCAAGGAAGTTCTGATTGACCGACTGAACCCGTCCATCGCTGTCGAGGGTCAGCACCAGCATCTCGCTTTCCAGACTGTCCTTCACTTGCTGAAGGCTGGAGAGTTCTTCACGAAGAGCCGACAGCTCCTGCTTCAAGCGTTTATTGAACATGGGAAAGCACCGATGGACAGGGGTAGAAAGCGATATGCAGCCTAACCATCGGCCTTGGAAACATTTACTTAAGCGTGTTTCAGGCTTGCCCTGTAAAAATAGTTACTACGCACACAATCAATGCGCGCCAGCCGCAGAACAGCCTGCGACTCTCGGCATCCGCGCACCGAAATAAGCCGCGCTGCCCACGCCCACCGCGCCCATCACCGCACTGAACATCACGCAGATCCATGGACTCCACGGCATCAGGCCGATCAGCAAAAGCGGTGTGACACTCGCCCATGCGGCGTAGGCGATGTTGTAGGTAAAGGAAATGCCCGAGACGCGAATCCGCGCCGGGAACAGGCTGACCATCACCGATGGCACCGCGCCAACCACCCCGCAGGACAGCCCTGCCACGGCGTAGGCCAGGCCAACCCAGTCGCCGCCCATGATCAGGCAGGCATACAGCACGCCGATGCCCAGCGGCAGCAGCAGGCTATAGAACATCACCGTGCGCCAGGCGCCGATGCGGTCGACCAGCAGCCCGGCGAGCACGCAGCCGATGTTCAAGAACACGATGCCCAGTGCGCTCAAGGCGAAGGTATGGCTGGCGGTCATGCCAAAGGTTTTCTGCATCATGGTCGGGGTGATGACCACGAACACCACCACGGCCGAGGTCAGCACACAGGTGAGAATCATCGCTGGCAAAATGGCCAGGCGATGCTCGCGCAAGACCGTGCGCAGCGGCAGTTCGCCGGCCGCCTCCCGCTGTGTCTGCATGGCCATGAACACCGGGGTTTCGCTGAGCCAGCGACGCAGCCAGACGCCAATCACGCCAAACACGCCGCCCAGCAGGAAGGGGTAACGCCAGGCGTAATCGAGGATTTCCGTTGGAGTGAACGCTTGCGCCAGGAAGGTTGCGGTCAATGCACCGATCAAATAACCGAAGGTCAGCCCCGCCTGCAAGAACCCCAGGGCATAGCCGCGATGGCCGACGGGCGCGTGCTCGGCGACGAATACCCAGGCACTGGGCACCTCGCCGCCCACCGCCGCGCCCTGGAGGATGCGCAGGGCCAACAGCAGCAAGGGCGCGAAATAGCCGATTTGCGCGTAGGTCGGCATGATCCCGATCAGCAGGCAAGGTAACGCCATCATCAGGATGCTCAGGCTGAAGACTTTCTTGCGTCCCAGACGGTCGGCGAAATGCGCCATCAGGATGCCGCCCAGCGGTCGCGCCAGATACCCGGTGACGAAGATCCCGAAGCTTTGCAGCAGGCGCAGCCACTCGGGCATTTCCGGCGGGAAGAACAACTGGCTGAGGGTCAGGGCGAAAAACACGAAGATGATGAAATCGTAGATTTCCAGCGCCCCGCCGAGCGCGGCGAGCCCGAGGGTCTTGTAGTCCGAGCGGTTGAACGGCGTCGGGCGCGAATCGGTGTTGGCAGTCATGAAAAGAACTCTGGCACGGGCAAAAACCAAGGCGCCCATGGTCTACGTAAACGCACCGGCGGACAACCCGTTAGACCAAAGTCCCATAGCCACGAAACAGCCCCGCAAAAATCCTCCGCTTGAATTAATGTTGGCATCTGTCCAGACGGGCGGTTACCGCCCCGAAGACCACGACAAACATAAAAATCCGAGGTACCCCCGTGGCCGCTGATATCGAAGATAGCCGCTCCGCCCGCTTTGCCCTGCGCTGCTCAAGTTTTGCCGAACGCTGGTTTCCCGACTCCTGGGTGTTTGCGGCCCTGGCGGTGATTATCGTGGCCCTGGCCACCATGGCCATGGGTGCCAAGCCCACCGATGCCGCGATGGCGTTCGGTGACGGCTTCTGGAGCCTGATCCCTTTCACCATGCAAATGGCCTTTGTGGTGATCGGTGGCTACGTGGTCGCCAGTTCGCCACCGGCGGTGAAACTGATCGACCGACTGGCAAAACTCCCGAAAAACGGCCGCTCCGCCGTGGCCTGGGTCGCGCTGATTTCCATGGTCGCGTCGTTGCTGAACTGGGGCTTGTCCCTGGTGTTCGGCGGATTGCTGGTGCGCGCCCTGGCCCGCCGCACCGATCTGAAAATGGACTACCGCGCCGCCGGTGCCGCCGCCTATCTGGGACTTGGCGCGGTATGGGCCTTGGGCCTGTCGTCGTCCGCGGCACAGTTGCAGGCCAACCCAGCGAGCCTGCCACCGTCGATTCTGTCGATCACCGGGGTGATTCCGTTCACGCAGACGATCTTTCTATGGCAGTCCGGCGTGATGCTACTGGCCTTGATCGTCATTTCGCTGATCATTGCCTATGCCACCGCCCCTGGTCCGAACTCGGCGCGTGATGCCAAGGCCTGCGGCGTCGATCCGAGTTTCAACCTGCCGCCGCTGCAACCGCGCACCCGTCCCGGCGAATGGCTGGAGTACAGTCCGCTGCTGATGATCCTGCTGGTGCTGCTGGCCGGTGGCTGGCTATTCCACGAGTTCTCGACCAAACCGGCGATCAGCGCGATTTCCGGGCTGAACACCTACAACTTCCTGTTTATCATGCTCGGCGCCCTGCTGCACTGGCGCCCGCGCAGCTTCCTCGACGCCGTGTCCCGCGCGGTGCCGACTACCACGGGCGTGCTGATCCAGTTTCCGCTGTACGGTTCGATTGCCGCGCTGATGACCACGGTCAAAGGCGCCGACGCGCAGACCCTGGCGCACCACATCTCGACGTTCTTCGTCAGCATTGCTTCCCACGACACCTATGCGTTGCTGATGGGTGTGTACTCGGCGATCCTCGGCTTCTTCATTCCGTCCGGTGGTGGCAAGTGGATCATCGAAGCGCCGTACGTGATGCAGGTGGCCAATGACCTGAACTATCACCTGGGCTGGGCCGTACAGATCTACAACGCCGCCGAAGCCCTGCCCAACCTGATCAACCCGTTCTACATGCTGCCGCTGCTGGGCGTGCTCGGGTTGAAGGCACGGGACCTGATCGGCTTCTCGTTCGTGCAATTGCTGGTGCACACACCGCTGGTATTGTTGCTGCTCTGGGCGCTGGGGACGACGCTGGCCTATACGCCACCGGTGATGCCGTAAGCAAACGTCCAACTGCGTCACGATATGGCGCTTTGGCTGCCTGATCCCCGCAAGAATGTGACGGGGCTCAGGCAGAAACACTGTCGTTTCATGAGTTCTAACGAAAGCGACAGGTTGAAAGCCCCCTCTCCTACAAAACCTGTGGCGTTGTCCCACTCAATACAGGCGCAAGTCCTGACTCTTGCCGCCAGCAGTGTTGAATTAACCTGTCCCGGAGAATCAAACACCAAAACCCAAGGAAGACCCGATGACACCAATATCCAAAACATTGGAAGAGTTGATCAATGAAATTTACCAGGATGGCAACGTCTCGATAGCTGAGTACAAAGCTTTGCGAGACGATGCCGATCTCCGTATGAACGCGGTGGTGCAGGCGTTTGGTCAGCACAACAACGTGACGGCCTTTCAGAAAGCAGTGGATGTCACTATGCAACTCTTGCAAACCTCCGTTATCGATGCAAAAAAAGCCCGCCTGAACGACACCGGTGAAGCGATCGTCAGGGACGCGGTCACCGCACAAGTCGAATACCTGCGTGCCGGCAGCCAATTGGCACTGCGCCTTCTGTGATTGCCTGATATTTGAACCAGCCCGCAAAACACACGTTGCGGGCTGGATGCCATTGCTCCAAAAAAATGCCTGAGGCCTACTTTTTTGAGTCACTGAGTTGATCCAGTATGGTGTGTATCCGTAACGGGACCACGCTGAAAAGGATCTGAGCATGCTTAAACTCGCAGGACTTACCCTCGCAGCCCTCACCCTGAGTGCCACAGCCCATGCCGATATCAACCTGAAGCTGGGCAGTACCGAACGCGTTACCCGCCTCTTCGCCTATCCCAACAACTGCAACGTGATCTGCTTTCGCAACTGGACGCTAGAACAGACCGTCGAGCATTACCTGACCCAAAGCGTGCAGCGCGATGGCTACGGCGATGCGAAGGTTCTGGTCAAAACCGACAATGGTCAGCTCCATGCAGAAATCATCGGCGTGCCCGACGGCTATGACAAACCTTTGGCCGCGCTGCTCGACGCCGGTGACCTGGCCTATAACGGCGCCAGCAAACTGAATGCCGATGGCAAGTGGGCGTATAGCTGGTATCTGTTCCTGCCGCTGGGCATGGCCCTGGAAAACCGCAAGAGCGTTGAGCTGCTGCACTTCCCGCCAGACTATTCGCTGACCCAGGCCCAGGATTACCTGAGGTCCGCCACCACGGATCGCTGGGCCACACTGCTGACCGCCAACGGCATTCCGGCCGGGCAGACGCCGGGCTACCAGACAATCATCGACATCGCCCCGATTGCCGCGCCGTCCAACGCGGGCAAGGACCTCGAAGGCGTCTACGGCTACTTCAAGGATTACCAGAGCACCATGGTCAAGGAAGTCAGCCTGAACGCCAGCGGCGCAGCGCTGCCGATGGTCGCCTTCGGCACACCGGTGCGTAACTGGATCAAAGAGCAATACGGGCAGACAGTGAACGTGTTGAGCCTGGTGCAGATCACTCCGGACAACGGCGTGAAAGTCCCCGTATTGGGCTCCAACCACCCGAGCTACATTTGGTATGCCGCCGATCCGGCAAACTACACCGGCAGTGACGCCCAGGCCAAGGCCGATGCGGCAGGCCTGAAAGTCATGGGGCAGGATCTGAGTGCTGCGTGCTGGCAGGCCACCATGGGCCGCCAACCGGACAGCAATCCAGACCTTGAACTCAATACCTGCCGGCAAACCTGGCAAGTGGCCCAGAAAGAAAAAACCTGTGAGCTGTTCTACACCTCGATCCGCAACCTGTCGCCCCAGCAGGCTGCGGGTAAATGCGCGACAGCTTCGATCGTGACCCAGCTCAAGCAGCTCAAGGCCCCGGCGCCAGTCACGGCGAAGCCTGCTCCGCCGTTTTAACCCGATGAACGGCGGCCAGATCTGTCACTTATGACAGTAGACCGCCCGTTATAACTGCGAGAGGCTTGGGCTGAACTCATGTGCTGCTGTGCCAACAGGACCGTCGGCGCAAGGAAGTCGCAGCACCCAGCAGACAGGGATCGTTATGAAAGCTCACGCCCCCCGACGAAAAAACCCACAACCGCCGCAAGGTGTTTACCCCTTTTCGGAGCTACCCGTTCGCCTGGGATTTCCTTCCCTGGCCGACTTCGAAATCATTGAAAACGCCAAGGGCGAAGCCACGGCTATTGCCGCACGGCGTGAATTCCCGCGAATCACTCGTCTCTGCCGGGCATCAGGGCACTTGCTGCCCTATCGCTGCCGGCATACCCGCCAGCTCGCCCCGGGTGTGCACGTCTACGACCCGCGTTTCTGCGGACTGTTGCGACACTCCTGCGACCCCAATGTCTTTCTGGACTTGAGCGAGTTGTGGTTATGGGCGCTGAAGGACATCAACAAGGGCGACTGGCTGACCATGGACTTCGCCGCCAGCGAAGACAAACTGCAACGCCAGTTCGCCTGCCAGTGCGGCTCATACGAGTGCCGTGGCTGGATCACAGGCTATGATGAAGAGCCGAACGCCGACGGCCAGCTGTTTTTGCAGCAGTGGCGTCGGCGAAGCCTGTATTGAAAGGTTTTACAGAGGTTCGAACGGACGCAGGCGGTACTGCGGCGGCAGTTGCTCGAATCCGCTGATGGTCGCGTTCAGGCTCTTCCAGCGGCCATCCTTGATGCCGTAGATGCAGCCGTGGATCGACAGGCTCTGCCCGCGGTGCCAGGCGTTTTGCACAATGCTGGTATGCCCGACGTTCGCGACTTGCTGGATCACGTTCAGTTCGCAGAGGCGGTCGACGCGCTCCTCTTCGGTGGCGTATTTGGCCAGTTCTTCACGTTTTTCATAATAGAGATCGCGAATCGAACGCAGCCAGCCGTCGATCAGGCCGAACTGGCGGTCCTGCATCGAAGCGCGCACACCGCCACAGCCATAGTGGCCGGTGACGAGAATGTGTTTGACCTTGAGCACATCGACCGCGTACTGAATCACCGACAGGCAGTTAAGGTCAGTGTGCAGCACGACGTTGGCCACATTACGGTGTACGAACAGATCGCCCGGCAGCATGCCGACGATCTCGTTGGCCGGCACACGGGCGTCGGAACAACCGATCCACAGGAACTCCGGGGTCTGTTGGCGAGCCAGCTTGGCGAAGAAGTCAGGATCTTCCTCCTTGATCGCAGCGGCCCAACGCTCGTTGTTATCAATCAGATCTTGTAATTCGTTCATGCTTTGAAGCCTCAAGAATGATGCGCAGCTTTGACTGACAACCGTCCGTCGGGGTCACGCGCGAAATGCAGATGCTCTCCTGATCCGGAACACGGGGCTCCATGCCGGTGGAATTCTCGGCAGCCAAGTAGGTCAACCGTAGTAAGGCCTACAGTATGAGGAATTACCATGAATGATTCACGACGTCCGTACGATGCGGTGCAGCCGGAACCCGTCGATGACAACGAAGACCGCATGGGCTCGGTGCGTGAGCTGGATTTCGACACCGAAGAACCCAGCGCCAGAATCGGTGACGAACTGCCGGAAAAGGAGCGCGAGCAACAGATGCCGCGCCAGCGCGGACGTGAAGCGGGCCTGACCGGTGCCTCGACCGGTGACCATCAACCTACCGACGACGACCTGAGCCCGGAAACCCTGATCCGTGAAGACGGCGCCCGGGATGCCCATGAGGCGGGCAATGATAGCCGCGCGGATTGGGACCTGAGCATCGTCGATGAGGACGATATTGGCGGTGGCAATGGTCTGGATGAGGCGGAACTGGCGCGGCGCGACCCTCTCGACAAAAAACGTTGAGCTCTACGGACATCCGTAGGAGCTGCCGAAGGCTGCGATCCTTTGATCCTTGAAAAGTTCGCAGCCTTCGGCAGCTCCTACAAGCTCAATCCACCAAAGTGCAGGCCATGACCACCGCATCTTCGCGTCCGCCCACCGCCGGGTAGTAATCCCGACGCCGGCCGATCTCGTTGAAACCATAACGCTCATACAGCTTGAACGCCGCGGTATTACTGTCGCGCACTTCCAGGAAACACTCCCGGGCGTCGGCCTTGTAGGCAATCGACATCAAATGCTCAAGCAATGTCAGCCCCAGGCCGCGGCCCTGGTTTTCCGGCTTGACCGTGATGTTCAGCAGGTGCGCCTCATCGAGGATGATCTGCACCACACCGTGGCCGACCTGTTGCTGACCTTCGAACATCAGCCAGATCTGATACTTGCCCAAGCCATCGAGGAAAATCCCGCGGGTCCAGGGATGGCTATAGGCCGCGTATTCGACTTTCAGTACGGTTTCCAGGTCCGCCTCGGTCATCGGGCGAAACGATACAGCATTACTCATTCGATTCTTTCCAGCGCGCCATCAGCCGACGCATGGCTTGCCAGACATCAGCCTTACGCTGTGGCTCTTCCATTAATAATTCCAGGCCCGGTACCGCCCAGGCCGAGCCCAGGCCTTCGATCTGCAACTCGTGATTGAACGCCTCGGCATCCGCTTCGCCGGCAAATCGCACCGCAGGCAGGCCGATCAGCCACAAGCAGGCGCAGGGCGTTTCTTCCATGCGCACCGAGAGAAAACCCTGCACGAAGTCGCGGGCCGCTTCCGGGCCCTGATCCATCGTGCCACGCACCAGCAGCGGCCAACGCACCGGCTCACCGACGATCTGCGGGCTGTCCGGCAGACCGGCGGCGCGCAGCATGTCTTTGAGCAGCAGATAGGCAGGATCGCGAGTCTGGAAGGATTCACCTGTGGGTAACTCCACCAGCAGCAGGCAACGCCCGGCCCGCAGCAATTGCAGGGCGAAACGCGGCGGCGGCACGACCGGCGCCTTGATCACGACCGCTGCCTCTTCGGCCTCTTCCACCGGTTTGGCCCCGGTGCGCGTGCTCGCCAGCGATGGTCGCGGTACCTCGATCTTCACCCGCTCGGCCGGCTTGGCCACAGGCGCTACCGGCGTCTGAGCCACAACTGCGGGCACGACAGGCGCGACCACAACCGGCTCGGGGATCTCCTCCAGCAGCTCGGGCCGCGACGGCGCGGCAAAGGGCAATTCGGTGCGCGGCAGCCAGTTGACCACCTGCATGGCGGCCAGATAAGCGCGACGACGGGACTCGATAAGCAAAGGTCGGCCACTTGTGGATAACTAAAGTGCGCTGATTCTACCGCCGTTCGCTCAAGATCGCCCGCAGTTGATCGATGCACATTACCGAAAAGAAGGCGACAGCCTGTCCCGAGATTGAATCGGATTGCCCCCGATGCAGTACAATCGCGGCTTTTAATCGCCAACCAGCCGGCCATTCCGATGATCGAACCCAAGCGCGTCTTGCGCGCCCTCGCTGAACACTGGGCACTTCTGGAGCCACTGTGCGAGCACTTCGACCAAGGCACACTGAGCCTGAACGAACTGCGCACGCAACTGGCCGCCCAGCAACTCGACAGTACGCCGCAGGACATCACCAGCCTGCTGGATGTGTGGATTCGCCTCGATATCCTGGTTCCCGTGGCCAAAAGCCCGAACCGCTTCGAGCTCAATGCGCAGATTCACGACTTCCTCGCCTATCTACGCCGCGAACACCGGCTGGGCCTGTGCCTGGAAATCGAAGCCTACCTGCGCCACCTCGAGCGTCTGGCCGGTTATATCCAGGACGCATTCGATATCCGCGACGGCAATGATCTGGCCCGCCAGTTGCGCCTGCTCGACATGCGGGTTCGCGATGTACTGAAAAAACTCGATAACGACGAACAGGCACTGGTGGCCGTCGCCGAACGGGCGAAAACCAGCGATCGGCAGATTCCGTTGCGCCAGCGTTACGCTGAAGTGCTGGCGACCTGGGACGAATACGTCGAGCCGATGATTGATCTGGTGAACGCCGACGGCGCCTTCGAACAAGGCGTGCGCAAGGTCGAAACCGTCCTGCTGAAGATGCTCAGCGAGCAGCAGCGCCTCGGCCACCTGGTCGACGACGACATGCTGCTGCGCACCCACGCGCGCATCCTCGAAATGCAGACCAGCGCCCAACTGACCCTGCGTCACGCCCGCGAGCTGTTGCTGCCGCTGCGTGAAGAAGCGCGCCGGCACAACGCCGTGACCCGTGGCGCCGCATTGGCCCTGTCGATGATCCGCCGCAAGGGCCTCGACGCCGTGCCACAAGCGGCGATGCCGATGTTCACTCGTCCGCAGAGCACCTTTCTCGGCAGTGCCAGTCAGGTCGAAGCCTACGTTTATGCCCTGGCCCGTTTCGAACCGAAACCGGCGCGCTTCCCCAAGGCTCACAAGACCCAGAAAGGCGAAGCGCCACGGGCGCCACGCACCGTTCGGGAAATGCTCGAACGCTGCGAAGACGCCCTGCCGATGCCGGACCTGATGACCTGGTTGCTGGAGCAGGAACCGGACGGCGCCACCGACGAATTGCTGTACTGGTTCTCGCGTCTGTCGCGGGAAAAACGTTTCAAGCGCGAGCGTCTGGAACGTCGCCAATACCATACTCACGAGCATCAGGTCAGCCTGCGCTCCTTCGCCCTGCTCTCGGTCAGCGACACCGCCGCCGAGGATTCTGCGAGCACTCCTTATGCATCTTGATCTATCCGAACTGTCCCATCTGGCACCGATCTTTCGCGAGCTGTTCAAGGGTTACCACGTCAGCCGCCGCGATCCGGAACTGTACGCACAGTTGTCGAACTTTCAGGACCAGTACCGCACGCTGTTCAAGGCCCTGGGCTTTGAACTGGTCTGTGACACCCGCGGTTTCTACTACTTCGTGCCGGACCTCGCGGCGGCTGCGGTGAACAAGACCGCCCAGCGGCTTGCGCTGTTCACCTTCATCCTCGTCGAGCACCTGGCCGACCAGGGCCGCGACCCGATCTCCGTGCTCGATGGCGGCAGTCTCGGCCGCGATGAGCTGCCGTCGTTGCTGGAAAAGTACCGCGACCTGTTCATCCAGGCCGAAGTGCAGACCCAGGACGAACTGGAAGAAAAGATCATGCGCCGCATGACCCAGCTCGGCTTTGCCAGCGAAGAAAACGGCATCTACCGTTTCCTGCCGCCGATGCACCGCTTCCTCGATGTGTGCCTGTCGGTGCAGCAGGACCGCGACCTGGCCGCCAGCCTGCACAGCGTCCTGCCGTTGCCGGTGCCGGTACTGATCGACGAAGACAGCGACGAAAAACTGCTGCAGACCGACGATCCGCTCGATCTGAGTGAGTTCGAGGGTGAAAGCGAAGAAGACGCACTGGCCCGGGCCATTGCCGAAGAACAGGAGCTCGACGCATGAGCAAGGAACGTTACGGCATCCGCCGCTTTGCCCTTTTGAACACCGCTGGCTACAGCCTCGGCCTGTTCCCGCTGGAAGAACCTCTGTCGGTGTACGGCGCGAACAACCTCGGTAAATCCGCCTCGATCAACGCCCTGCAGTTCCCGATTCTGGCGCGCATGTCGGACATGAGCTTCGGCAAGTACAGCCTGGAACAATCCCGGCGCTTCTACTTCGCCTCAGACACCAGTTACATCCTGGTGGAAGTGAACCTGCCCCACGGCCCCCACGTGATCGGCGTGGTCGGCCGCGGCCCGGGCGGCGGTTTCGGTCACCAGTTCTTTGCCTATGCCGGCAAACTGGACCTGGCCCACTATCAGAAAAACGACACCTGCCTGCGCCAGAAAGAATTGTTCACCAACCTTGAGCGCGAAGGCCTGAAAGCCTACGAACTCAAGCCGGACGAACTGCGCCGTTTGCTGGTCGGCGGTCACACCTCGATCCCGCTGGACCTGACGCTGATTCCATTGCGCTCCACCAGCGAGCAGAGCCTGAAGACCTTCCGCGCGCTGTTCATCAACCTGCTGCACATGCGCGAAATCACCGCGGCCAAGCTCAAGCAGCTGTTCCTCGATGCCTTCGAACACAGCCTGCGCTCCGGCAGCGTCGACTACATCGCCGCGTGCGAAGAAGCGTTCCGCGATGTACGACGCATGGAGCAGGACTACAACTCGCTGGTCGCCGCCGGCCCGCTGGTCGAAGCCCTGGCCAACGGCGTGAAGCAACGCGACATCCTGCGTGGCAAGCTGCACCGGATCTCGCCGCTGCTCGACTCCTTGCTCGGCACCTGGTCGGACTATGCCAGTGCGCGCAAGGAAGAACTGACCATTCAGTCCGAACACTACCGCAACGAGCAGGATGCCCTGCAAAACGACCAGCGCGGCGGTACCCAGGAACTGATGCGTCTGGAGCGGGAAATCACCGGCATCCAGCGCTGGCTCGGCGAATTGTCGGTGCTCAAGCATCGCTTTGCCCTGGTCGATGACGTCAAGGTGCTGGAACAGCAACTGCTGGCCGCCAAGGACGCCCACGACGAACTGGCCGGTGCGCTGGCACAGTCCCGACAGTTCAGCGCCGAAGACCTCGAAGAGCGTCTGCGCGATCTGGAAAAACGCCTGAAGTCGGTCAAGCAGCAACTCGATCACGCCGACAACAACAGCTACGCCCGCCTGCGTGAAGAGTTCTCGCAACAGGACGTCGAACGCCTGATGCGCTTGTTCAACAGCGCGCTGTTCAGCCTGCCATTGGGCGAACACGGCATCACCCTCGACGAGAACGGCGACTGGGTGAAATCCGTGGAGCTGATCCTCGACGGTTTCAAAGGCGAACGCTTCGAAGTACCGGGGCTGTCCATCGACATTTCCCACATCGAGCCGCCGGCCCTGCAAGCGCTGGCTGACCGCGCGGCCCTGCGCGACCAGAAAGAGCGCCTGGACAAAGAACTCAAGCAACTCAAGACCCAGCAAGCCGTGGCCGCCGACCGCGCCGCGAGCAAGACCCAGACCGAAGCGCTGTACCAGCAAGTGCTGGATGCGCAGAAAGCCCTGGAAGATTTCCGTCGCGCGCAAACCCTGAGCGCCGAGGAAGGCGACAAGCTGGAACAGTTGGCGCAAATGGAAGCCGCCCAGGACGAGCTGAAGCGTTCCAGCGATGCCTTCACCGAACGTGTCCAGCAACTGTCGGCCAAGCTGCAACTGGTCGGCCGCCAGATCGGCGACATGGAAGCCAAGCAACGCACCCTCGACGACGCCCTGCGCCGTCGCCAGTTGTTGCCGGCGGACCTGCCGTTCGGCACACCGTTCATGGACCCGATCGACGACTCCATGGACAACCTGCTGCCACTGCTAAACGACTATCAGGACAGCTGGCAAGGCCTGCTGCGGGCCGACGGACAGATCGAAGCGCTGTACGCTCAGGTGCGCCTCAAGGGCGTGGCCAAGTTCGACAGCGAAGACGATATGGAGCGTCGCTTGCAACTGCTGATCAACGCCTATGCGCACCGTACCGACGAAGCCCTGACCCTGGGCAAGGCTCGCCGCGCCGCCGTGACGGACATCGCCCGGACCCTGCGCAACATCCGCAGCGACTACGACAGCCTCGAACACCAACTGGCGCTGTTCAACCGCGAGATCAACAAACGTCAGGTCTCCAACCTGCAAAGCTTCCGCATCGTGCTCGCCCCGAACAAGGAAGCGCTCAAGCACATCGACCAGATCATCCACAGCGCCGGTCAGTACGAAGAAGGCGAAACCCTGTCTGTCTTCGACCTGAGCCAAAGCGCCGAGCAGGACAACAAGAACGAAGAGGCTAAGGAGTATCTGGCGCGGCTGGTGGCGGCCAACCACAACCAGCTCGGCCTCAAGGACTTGTTCGAACTGGCGTTCGAGATCACCAAGGTCAATGGCCAACCGGTGATCCACACCGACATCGACGGCGCCGCTTCCAACGGCACCACCATGACCATCAAGGCGCTGACCAACATGTACTTGTTGCTGCACTTGATGGACCGTGACCAGGCCGGTCGTGTGCGCCTGCCGTACTACCTCGACGAGGCAGCGGACATCGATGAGAAGAACCAGGCCGCCTTGCTGGAAACCAGTCTGCAGCTGGGCTTCGTGCCGATCCTGGCGAGCGTGAAGCCGCAGGTCTGCGCCAGTGTCGCCATCGACCTGGAAGGCGGCAGCGGCCCGGCCGGCATCTACATCGACGAGGCGGACTGGAAATACATCCGTCGTCACGATCAGGTGAAGGCGACGGTCAACGAGCAAGCGGATGAGCCGGAGCTGGATGCGGTCTGAGGCTTGAATCGAAGGCAATGAAAAAGGCCGCGGTCCAATGGATCGCGGCCTTTTTCATAGGGGTGTCATTTAGCTTTGCAGTGAACTTCAGGGCCTCTTCGCGGGTAAGCCCGCTCCCACATTTGATCGCATTTCTTCAGGAACAACCCCGGACTTGCCCCGGGCGGCGCTCCGAAGGCGTCATCACAGACGCCTGAGCAGTTCCAGACTACTTGCCGATGGAAATCTTCGGCGCCCAGCCCAGCCATTCCTCTTCGAACTTGTCGAACAACGCGAACGTCTGCTCCGGTCGTGCCGGACTGCCCATGCGCTCGCCATCCGGCGTGGCAAAGGCGACACCGCCCTGAATCATCGTCTCCAGTGATTCAGTACGCACCGTTGCACCTCTGAACAGACCGACATCAAAGTCGAAACCGCTGGTGTTCCAGAACCGTGTACCGCTGCGTACCAGTGGCGCGTACTTCGGTTCGATCAGGATATGGATCAGGACGCGATCAGCGGTCTGGCCCAGCTCATAACCGGTCACCTTGCCCACGGTGATTTCGCGATAGGTCACCGGCACACCGGCCTTCAGCGAACCACGACGAGCCGCGCTCAGCACCAGACTCAATCCCGCTTCCTGCTTGGCTGTTTCGGGCGCGGCGGCCAAAGCGACAAAGTTCTTCTGCGGTCCCAGGTTTTTCTGCGCCGGTTGCACCTCGATGTATTGCCCGGTCACCAGGGTTTCGAGGTTGGACGTCTTGATCAGTCCCAGTTCAGGCTTGACCACCCAGAACTGACTGCCGACCCGTGCTATACGCTCCGGCACTTCGGTAATCCGCGCGGTCAGCAGCACCGATTGCAGGTCCTCGCTGAGATCAACATCCTCCACCTTGCCGACATCCAGCCCCTTGAAACGAATCGGAGTGCCGGTATGCAGGCCATCAGCGCGATCGAGCTTGAGCGTGATGACTTCGCCTTTCTGCGTGGCGTCTTCATGGTTCGCAAACAGACGGAAACGTGGAATACGCTTCTGCAACGGGGCGTTGTCCTGCGGGGTCTCGAAGGCAATGCCGCCGGCCATCAAGCTCTGCAACGATTCGCTTTTAACCTGGACCCCGCCAGTCAGACCACCCGTGAGGGTGATGCCACTGGCGTTCCAGAAGCGCGTCGAGGCGTTGACCAGGCCTTCGTATTCCTTCTCGATGTGCACGCCAATGATCAGTCGTTTCTTGGTGCGCGAGAACTGATAGCTCTGTACGGAGCCGACTTTGACCTGTTTGTAGAGAACCGGGCTGCCGACTTCCAGCGAACCGAGGTTTTCCGTGAACAACACCAGGTGCAGGCCGGGTGCACGCAGGTCCAGCGGTGGTGCCTTTGCCCGTGCCGCAAACTCTCGCTGTGGCGCCGAACCCTTGTCGCCAGGCCGCACAGCGATGTAGTTGCCTTTGACCAACGCCTCGAGGCCGGTAATCCCCGCCAGGGAAATCGACGGTTTGACCACCCAGAACTGGGTGCCTTCGACCAGGTAATCCTCGGCCAACGGGTCCATCGTCAACTCGGCGGTCGCGCCGGACAGATCCGCATCGACCTTCAGCGTTTTCAGGCTGCCCACCTGAATACCCTTGTACATCACCGGTGTGCGACCGGCCTGCAAGCCGTCGAAATCACTGAGCTTGACCTTCACCCGGATACCGGCGGCGGCGGCATCAAAGTCTTCATAAAGCCTGAATGGCAGGCTCGGGTCGGTAGGCGGGCTGTCCTTGCGGTTTTCAGGTGTAGCGAAGGCAATGCCACCGGCGACGATGCTGGCCAGGGACTCACTGCGGACCTTCACACCCGACAGATTGGCGTCGATGCTGATGCCGCTGGCGTTCCAGAAACGTGTATGTTTGCGCACCAGTTTGGCGTAAGTCGGCTCAATGAAGACCTTGAGCTCGACGGTGTTCTGGTCCTCGGACAACACATAGCTTTTGATCTGGCCCACTTTGATCTGTTTATAGAACACCGGACTGCCACGGTTCAGCGAGCCCAGGCGGTCGGCCTTGATGGTCAAGTGCAAACCGGGCTGGGCATCGGAGAGCGGCGGTTCCTGGGCCAAGGCCTTGAACTTGCGGACGGGCTCGCCTTCCCCCGGGCTGATGGCGACATAGTTACCTGAAACCAGCGTCTCGAGACCGGTGATCCCTGCCAGCGTAACGCTCGGCTTGACCAGCCAGAAACGCGTGCTGGTTCGCAGGTATGGCTCTACATCCTTGTTCATTTCGATGCTGGCAATCACACCTTTGGAACTGCCTTCGTCATCGAGCTTGAGGCTTTTGACCTTGCCGACCGACATACCTTTATAGACAACTTCGGTCTTGTTGGCCTGAATGCCCTCGCCACTCTCAAAACGCACCTGAATCTCGATACCGGTCTCACTATAGGCCCGCCAGCCGAGCCAGCCGCCGATGATCAAGGCGATCAGAGGCAACACCCAAATGGCAGACCAGTTCGAAGCCGGTCGGGTTTTCGCTACAGGCAAATCAGTCATGGTCGTCGTCCGACTCCGTGTTATCCCAAATCAGTCGGGGATCAAAAGTTACTGCGGCAAGCATCGTCAGAATCACCACCGTGGCGAAAGCGATGGCGCCAAGATTGGCTTCGATGCTGGCAAGCCGCCCAAAATTCACAACCGCCACGAGGATGGCGATCACAAAAATATCGAGCATCGACCAGCGGCCGATGAATTCAATGAAACGGTACATCCAGATACGCTGGCGAGCCGAAAGGGGCTGACGGCGCTGCACGGAAAACAGCAGCAGGCCGATGCCCACCAGCTTGAAGGTGGGCACCAGGATACTGGCGATAAACACCACGGCCGCAATGGGGAACATGCCGTAGTGCACAAGTTCGATTACACCCGCCATGATCGTGCTGGGCGCACCTTTGCCCAGGGAGTTCACGGTCATGATCGGCAACAAGTTGGCCGGTATGTAAAGAATGGCGGCGGTAATCAGCAATGCCCAGGTCCGCACCAGGCTATTCGGGCTGCGGGCATGCACCAGCGCCCCGCAGCGCGTACAGACTTGCTCGTCGGTATCAGCTTCCTGCCTGTTCAATTCATGACATTCCTTGCAAATCAGAATGCCTGCATCAATCGCCCGCATGGGCATCCTCTCCTGATAACGCCTGCCAGATCTGGTGAGGCGACATTACGACCTCCAGCCAGACTTGAATCAGCAACATTCCAATGAAGCACACCAGGCCGAGGCCTACAGTGATGGCTGCCATATCTGCCAGCTTGACGATAGCCACCAGTACGCCCATGAAGTAAACCTCGAGCATCCCCCATTCGCGTATATGGTGATAAATGCGATAGAGCAACAAGCCGTAGCTGCGTCCGACATCGAAACGGATACTCAACAATACGGCCAGTTGGCACAGCAGCTTGAGCAGCGGGATCCCCATGCTGCACAGGAACACAATCACTGAAACGCTTTGCATGCCCGTGTCAAAAAGGGCGACAACACCGCTCCAGACAGTGTCTTGCGAAGACTGCCCGAGTAGATTGAGCTGCATGATGGGCAAAAAATTCGCCGGAATAAACAACAACAAGGCGGCGATAACCAGGGCGAGACTGCGCTGTACGACGTTGTACCGATTGGCATAAAGCTCGTAGCCACAGCGCGGGCACAGGGCTTTTTCGCCATGGGCGAGTTCGGGTTTACGCATGAGCAAGTCGCACTCATGGCAGGCAACCAGATTTTCTAGTGGTAATTCTGACAGCCCTTGGGCGTCAACCGGATCCGGCATAAAGGCTCTGACTCTGAAAAAGTTGGACCTATTCTAGTGCCATGAGCTGAAAATAACTGTGCAAAATGTGCAACGAGCAGCTCTGTTTTTTTCACGCACAAAAACAAAACCCCAACTGCTTTCGCAATTGGGGTTTCGGAATTTAATCTTGACGATGACCTACTCTCACATGGGGAAACCCCACACTACCATCGGCGATGCATCGTTTCACTGCTGAGTTCGGGATGGGATCAGGTGGTTCCAACGCTCTATGGTCGTCAAGAAATTCGGGTACTGAGTCGTGGCCGGCTGGCCTCGCTTCAGCAAATTGGGTATGCGATAGTTTGGTGTTTTGTGAGTATCTCGAACTTTCGGTTCGTTTCGTCTTCACACACCGCAATCTGGCCTCTTTCGTTTCTTCAACTAGGAGCAGCAAATTGCTTGGGTGTTATATGGTCAAGCCTCACGGGCAATTAGTATTGGTTAGCTCAACGCCTCACAGCGCTTACACACCCAACCTATCAACGTCGTAGTCTTCGACGGCCCTTCAGGGGNCAAATTGCTTGGGTGTTATATGGTCAAGCCTCACGGGCAATTAGTATTGGTTAGCTCAACGCCTCACAGCGCTTACACACCCAACCTATCAACGTCGTAGTCTTCGACGGCCCTTCAGGGGACTCAAGGTCCCAGTGAGATCTCATCTTGAGGCAAGTTTCCCGCTTAGATGCTTTCAGCGGTTATCTTTTCCGAACATAGCTACCCGGCAATGCCACTGGCGTGACAACCGGAACACCAGAGGTTCGTCCACTCCGGTCCTCTCGTACTAGGAGCAGCCCCTCTCAAATCTCAAACGTCCACGGCAGATAGGGACCGAACTGTCTCACGACGTTCTAAACCCAGCTCGCGTACCACTTTAAATGGCGAACAGCCATACCCTTGGGACCGGCTTCAGCCCCAGGATGTGATGAGCCGACATCGAGGTGCCAAACACCGCCGTCGATATGAACTCTTGGGCGGTATCAGCCTGTTATCCCCGGAGTACCTTTTATCCGTTGAGCGATGGCCCTTCCATACAGAACCACCGGATCACTAAGACCTACTTTCGTACCTGCTCGACGTGTCTGTCTCGCAGTCAAGCGCGCTTTTGCCTTTATACTCTACGACCGATTTCCGACCGGTCTGAGCGCACCTTCGTACTCCTCCGTTACTCTTTAGGAGGAGACCGCCCCAGTCAAACTACCCACCATACACTGTCCTCGATCCGGATAACGGACCTGAGTTAGAACCTCAAAGTTGCCAGGGTGGTATTTCAAGGTTGGCTCCACGCGAACTGGCGTCCACGCTTCAAAGCCTCCCACCTATCCTACACAAGCAAATTCAAAGTCCAGTGCAAAGCTATAGTAAAGGTTCACGGGGTCTTTCCGTCTAGCCGCGGATACACTGCATCTTCACAGCGATTTCAATTTCACTGAGTCTCGGGTGGAGACAGCGCCGCCATCGTTACGCCATTCGTGCAGGTCGGAACTTACCCGACAAGGAATTTCGCTACCTTAGGACCGTTATAGTTACGGCCGCCGTTTACCGGGGCTTCGATCAAGAGCTTCGCGTTAGCTAACCCCATCAATTAACCTTCCGGCACCGGGCAGGCGTCACACCCTATACGTCCACTTTCGTGTTTGCAGAGTGCTGTGTTTTTAATAAACAGTCGCAGCGGCCTGGTATCTTCGACCGGCGTGGGCTTACGGAGCAAGTCCTTCACCCTCACCGGCGCACCTTCTCCCGAAGTTACGGTGCCATTTTGCCTAGTTCCTTCACCCGAGTTCTCTCAAGCGCCTTGGTATTCTCTACCCAACCACCTGTGTCGGTTTGGGGTACGGTTCCTGGTTACCTGAAGCTTAGAAGCTTTTCTTGGAAGCATGGCATCAACCACTTCGTGTTCTAAAAGAACACTCGTCATCAGCTCTCGGCCTTRRAATCCCGGATTTACCTAAGATTCCAGCCTACCACCTTAAACTTGGACAACCAACGCCAAGCTGGCCTAGCCTTCTCCGTCCCTCCATCGCAATAACCAGAAGTACAGGAATATTAACCTGTTTTCCATCGACTACGCTTTTCAGCCTCGCCTTAGGGACCGACTAACCCTGCGTCGATTAACGTTGCGCAGGAAACCTTGGTCTTTCGGCGTGGGTGTTTTTCACACCCATTGTCGTTACTCATGTCAGCATTCGCACTTCTGATACCTCCAGCAAGCTTCTCAACTCACCTTCACAGGCTTACAGAACGCTCCTCTACCGCATCAYCCGAAGRTGATACCCGTAGCTTCGGTGTATGGTTTGAGCCCCGTTACATCTTCCGCGCAGGCCGACTCGACTAGTGAGCTATTACGCTTTCTTTAAAGGGTGGCTGCTTCTAAGCCAACCTCCTAGCTGTCTAAGCCTTCCCACATCGTTTCCCACTTAACCATAACTTTGGGACCTTAGCTGACGGTCTGGGTTGTTTCCCTTTTCACGACGGACGTTAGCACCCGCCGTGTGTCTCCCATGCTCGGCACTTGTAGGTATTCGGAGTTTGCATCGGTTTGGTAAGTCGGGATGACCCCCTAGCCGAAACAGTGCTCTACCCCCTACAGTGATACATGAGGCGCTACCTAAATAGCTTTCGAGGAGAACCAGCTATCTCCGAGCTTGATTAGCCTTTCACTCCGATCCACAGGTCATCCGCTAACTTTTCAACGGTAGTCGGTTCGGTCCTCCAGTCAGTGTTACCTAACCTTCAACCTGCCCATGGATAGATCGCCCGGTTTCGGGTCTATTCCCAGCGACTAGACGCCCTATTAAGACTCGCTTTCGCTACGCCTCCCCTATTCGGTTAAGCTCGCCACTGAAAATAAGTCGCTGACCCATTATACAAAAGGTACGCAGTCACCCAACAAAGTGGGCTCCCACTGCTTGTACGCATACGGTTTCAGGATCTATTTCACTCCCCTCTCCGGGGTTCTTTTCGCCTTTCCCTCACGGTACTAGTTCACTATCGGTCAGTCAGTAGTATTTAGCCTTGGAGGATGGTCCCCCCATATTCAGACAAAGTTTCTCGTGCTCCGTCCTACTCGATTTCATGACYAAGAGATTTTCGCGTACAGGGCTATCACCCACTATGGCCGCACTTTCCAGAGCGTTCCGCTAATCTCAAAGCCACTTAAGGGCTRGTCCCCGTTCGCTCGCCACTACTAAGGGAATCTCGGTTGATTTCTTTTCCTCAGGGTACTTAGATGTTTCAGTTCCCCTGGTTCGCCTCTTGCACCTATGTATTCAGTACAAGATAACCATCTTATGATGGCTGGGTTCCCCCATTCAGACATCTCCGGATCAAAGTCTGTTTGCCGACTCCCCGAAGCTTTTCGCAGGCTACCACGTCTTTCATCGCCTCTGACTGCCAAGGCATCCACCGTATGCGCTTCTTCACTTGACCATATAACCCCAAGCAATCTGGTTATACTATGAAGACGACATTCGCCGAAAATTCGATTGAGCTCCTAAGAGCAACTCACAAATTTTACCTTAGCCTGATCCGTTACCAGTGAAAGTAACGTTCAGTCTATCTTTCTATCACATACCCAAATTTTTAAAGAACGAACTAGTCAAAGACTAGAAATCAACATTCACACTGGAATATTCATTTCTAAACTCTAACGAAGCAGACCACCTTAAAGGCTGGCCTCTCGTCTTCTTCAATGAATCAAGCAATTCGTGTGGGAACTTATGGAGCAGCTGAGTCGTCGAT
>NZ_LMHY01000026.1 GCF_001429045.1 Pseudomonas sp. Root71
GCGGTTGCCGACGCAGCGGGCGAGCGAGATCGAGCAACTGCTGCCCCATCAGTGGATGCCTGCCTGATCTGTGCAAGGTGTGTTCGCTGGCCGCTTACACTGCATCAGCAGTGGCTTATGGCCTGTTGGGTCTCTGCTATTGATTGGGTCACCCAATACATAAGCGTAAGAATTCAAACCGCCTCTGCCAAATGGACTAAAACTATCCGGGCTGTTAAAGCGCATCAACACTGGATTAAACGCTCGATATCCGTTCCCCAACAAATAATGCCCAGTCAGCGGATCCGGTCGCTCGCCATTAAAGCCAAGCAGGCTGAGTAGCCCACTTGTAGAGGGGCTGTGACCGTAGGGCGAATAGGCGATAGATTGTGGGTGATGATTGGTCTTGGTTGTCTGCAATATCGAGCGCTGTTGATCGTTGGCCAGAAGTGTGGTGTGGTGCACATCACCGTCAGTTTGCTGTTGCGCCAACAACTGGTCGCCGTGTTGGACGATGGAATAGCTTATCTTCCCCTGTATCTCTGTGCTCAGGCGGTTTTTGCAGTAGAAACGCTGGTGCTCTTGCTCGCCTGGCATCATGTTACCGACCAGCCGGTCGAGAGCATCATAATGATAATGGCACAGCAGAGTTCCTTATTGGGCTGTCATGGGATGAACACCTCGGAAATCCTAAGTGAAGGAGTTCAGTATTGAATGACTAGCGAGATTGGGGTACTAGCAGAACTGATAGATCTACTGCGCAAGTAGCAGGTTAGGCAACTGCAATTCGAGATGTCTCGACAGCGGATGATGGTCATCTCATTGGATATCTTTCAGATAATCCTTGAGCGCAACGAGCGGGGCATCAAGCAGTTCAATCGTCTGGCTACTGGAAAATTCAGCTGCGAGTCTCTGCAACTCCCGCCCCAACGGCTTATCCACACCCCCAATGGCCTCCAGCGCTAACCCCACACACTCATCCACCTTCAACTGAATCGTCTCAACATCCCCCCGCCGCACCAGCAGCTCAAACACATCCCGCTGATAGTCACCCATGACCAGATCGTCACGCAAAATCGGGCTTGAATCTTCCGATTCATAAGCCAGTTTGAGGGAGAAAAGGGCGACGGTTTCAAGGTGCAATTCCATGGGGGGAATCCTTGTGAAATGTTCTTCCGGCGAGGAGGGCAGAAGAGAAGCGAGATCAAAAGATCGCAGCCTTCGGCAGCTCCTACAGGTCGGCGCGTTTGTCGGTGGGGTGTCAGGTGCTTTTCTGCAGGCGAAAAAAAAGGCCTTGCAAAGCAAGACCTTTCTTAATTTTGGTGCCCCGAGGGAGACTCGAACTCCCACTCCTTTCGAAAACGGATTTTGAATCCGCCGCGTCTACCAATTCCGCCATCAGGGCTCAATGGCGGCGAAGTATAGAGATGAGATAACCGCTGGTCAATCAGGTACATGGAGAATTTTTGATATTTCCGCTAGACTTCCCGGCCCTGCTAGACGACACCCCATCATGCGCGTTGCTGACTTTACTTTCGAGCTCCCTGATTCGCTGATCGCCCGCCATCCGCTGGCCGAGCGGCGCAATAGTCGCCTGTTGACCCTGGATGGGGTCAGCGGCGCCCTGGCACACCGTCAATTCACTGATTTGCTGGAGCATTTGCGCCCCGGCGATTTGATGGTGTTCAACAATACCCGGGTGATTCCGGCGCGGCTGTTTGGCCAGAAGGCTTCCGGCGGCAAGCTGGAAATCCTGGTGGAGCGGGTGCTCGACAGTCATCGTGTGCTGGCCCATGTGCGTTCCAGCAAGTCGCCCAAGCCGGGGTCGAAGATCCTCATCGACGGCGGTGGCGAGGCCGAGATGTTGGCGCGTCATGACGCGTTGTTCGAGTTGGGCTTTGCCGAAGAGGTGTTGCCGCTGCTCGACCGTGTGGGGCATATGCCGCTGCCTCCTTATATAGACCGCCCGGATGAAGGCGCCGACCGTGAGCGTTACCAGACCGTCTACGCCGAGCGTTTGGGCGCGGTGGCGGCGCCGACGGCGGGGCTGCATTTCGATCAGGTGCTGATGGAGGCGATTGCCGCCAAGGGCGTCGAGACTGCGTTCGTGACCTTGCACGTCGGCGCTGGCACGTTCCAGCCGGTGCGCGTGGAGAAGCTCGAAGATCACCACATGCACAGCGAATGGCTGGAAGTCGGCCAGGACGTGGTCGATGCCGTTGCCGCCTGCCGCGCTCGCGGTGGTCGTGTGGTGGCGGTGGGGACCACCAGTGTGCGCTCCCTGGAAAGCGCCGCCCGCGATGGCGTGCTCAAGCCGTTCAGCGGCGATACAGACATTTTCATTTACCCTGGCCGGCCGTTTCATGTGGTCGATGCCTTGGTCACCAATTTCCATTTGCCCGAATCCACGTTGTTGATGCTGGTTTCGGCGTTCGCCGGTTATCCCGAAACCATGGCTGCCTACAAGGCCGCCGTGGACAACGGTTACCGCTTTTTCAGCTACGGTGATGCGATGTTCATCACGCGTAATCCTGCGCCGACTGCCCCTAAAGAATCGGGCCCAGAGGAAACAGTATGAGTCGCACCTGTCGTATGTCTTTCGAGCTGCTGGCCACTGATGGCAAGGCTCGTCGCGGTCGTTTGACCTTCCCGCGCGGTACCGTCGAGACCCCGGCCTTCATGCCGGTGGGCACCTACGGCACGGTCAAGGGCATGCTGCCACGGGATATCGAGGCGACTGGCGCTGAAATCATTCTGGGCAACACCTTCCACCTGTGGCTGCGCCCGGGCACGGAAGTGATCAAGAAGCACGGCGACCTGCACGATTTCATGCAGTGGAAAGGCCCGATCCTGACTGACTCCGGCGGTTTCCAGGTGTTCAGCCTGGGCGCCATGCGCAAGATCAAGGAGGAGGGCGTGACCTTCGCTTCCCCGGTCGACGGCGCCAAGGTGTTCATGGGCCCGGAAGAGTCGATGCAGGTCCAGCGTGACCTGGGCTCCGACATCGTGATGATTTTCGACGAATGCACGCCGTACCCGGCGGACGAAGACGTCGCCCGTATCTCCATGGAATTGTCCCTGCGTTGGGCCAAGCGTTCCAAAGAAGCCCATGGCGACAACACGGCGGCGCTGTTCGGCATCGTGCAGGGCGGCATGCACCAGGACCTGCGCATGCGCTCCCTGGAAGGCCTCGACAAGATCGGCTTCGACGGCCTGGCCATTGGCGGCCTGTCGGTGGGCGAGCCGAAGCACGAGATGATCAAGGTGCTGGATTACCTGCCGGGCATGATGCCGGCTGACAAACCTCGTTACCTTATGGGCGTTGGCAAACCGGAAGACTTGGTTGAGGGTGTGCGCCGCGGTGTGGACATGTTCGATTGCGTGATGCCAACCCGTAATGCCCGCAATGGGCATCTGTTCATTGATACCGGCGTGCTGAAGATCCGTAACGCGTTCCATCGCCATGATGATTCGCCGCTCGATCCGACCTGCGATTGCTATACCTGCCAGAACTTCTCCCGCGCTTATCTGCATCACCTGGACAAGTGCGGCGAAATGCTGGGAAGCATGCTCAATACCATCCATAACTTGCGTCATTATCAAGTGCTTATGGCTGGTTTGCGCGAGGCTATTCAACAGGGTACATTGGCCGCCTTTGTCGATGCCTTCTACGCCAAACGCGGGTTACCTGTTCCGCCTTTGGACTGAGTTTTCTGACCCCAAGATTCAACATTTGCAACTGGAGTGCTAAATGAGCTTTTTTATCTCTAATGCCATGGCTGACGCCGCTGCACCTGCTGCTGCCGGCCCAATGGGCGGCGGTTTCGAGTGGATTTTCCTGGTCGGTTTCCTGGTCATCTTCTACCTGATGATCTGGCGTCCACAGGCCAAGCGCGCCAAAGAGCAGAAGAATCTGCTGAGCAGCCTGCAGAAAGGCGACGAAGTTGTGACCACCGGCGGCATCGCCGGCAAGATCACTAAAGTTGCAGACGATTTCGTTGTTCTGGAAGTTTCCGACACCGTCGAAATGAAATTCCAGAAAGGCGCCATCGCTGCCACGCTGCCAAAAGGCACGCTCAAAGCGATCTAAGTTTCAACTTCATATTCAATCGACGGGGCGCGCAAGGCGCCCCGCGTCATAAACGGGCGGCGTGATGCTGAACAAATATCCTCTGTGGAAATACATTCTGATCCTGGCGGTGCTGGCGGTCGGTCTGATTTATTCCGCTCCCAATCTTTATCCTGATGACCCGGCCATTCAGGTCAGCGGTGCAAGCACTGCACTGCAAGTCAATCAGGCTGATCTGGATCGTGTGAGCGCTGCGCTCAAGGAATCCGGGATCAACGTCAAGGCTGCCACCCTGGCTGCCAACGGCAAGGGCGGCCTGATTCGCCTGACCAAGGCTGAAGACCAACTGCCGGCCAAGGACGTTGTCCGCAAGGCGTTGGGTGATGACTACGTCGTTGCATTGAACCTGGCACAAACCACACCGCAATGGCTGCGCAGCCTCGCCGCGCACCCGATGAAGCTGGGTCTGGACTTGTCCGGTGGTGTGCACTTCCTGCTGGAAGTGGACATGGACAAAGCCCTCGACGCACGCCTGAAAGTCTACGAAGGCGACGTCAAGAGCCTGCTGCGCAAAGAAAAACTGCGTTATCGCAGCCTGCCGCAACTCGATGGTGCCATTCAGCTGGGCTTCTCTGATGAAGCGACCCGCGAACAGGCCCGTTCGATCATTCGCAAGAACTTCAACGATTTCGACATTGTTCCGGCCGACCTCAATGGCCAACCGGTGCTGCGTCTGGCGATGACCCCGGCCAAGCTGGCGGAAATCCGCGAATACTCCATCAAGCAGAACTTGACCACGGTACGTAACCGCGTCAACGAGCTGGGTGTTGCCGAGCCGATCGTCCAGCGTCAGGGCGCCAACCGCATCGTGGTTGAGCTGCCAGGCGTGCAGGACACCGCCGAAGCCAAGCGTATCCTCGGCAAGACGGCCAACCTCGAGTTCCGCCTGGCCGCTGAGCCTGGCGCTTCGAAAGCCACTTCCGAATCCTTCGAGTTCCGCGAGGGCAACCGTCCTCCTGCGCTGATCGAGCGTGGCCTGATCATCACCGGTGACCAGGTCACCGACGCCAAGGCTGGCTTCGGCGAGCACGGCACCCCGGAAGTGAACATTCGTCTGGACGGTCACGGCGGCGAGCTGATGAGCCGTGCGACCCGTTCGAACGTCGGTCGCAGCATGGCGGTGATCTTCATCGAGCAGCGTCCGGTTACCACCTACACCAAGCAGATGGTCAACGGCGTCGAGAAAGACGTGGCGGTCCAGAGCTTCAAGGAAGAGAAGAAGATCATCAGCCTGGCGACCATCCAGTCGCCGCTGGGTGCTCAGTTCCGCATCACTGGCCTGAACGGCCAGGGCGAGTCGTCCGAACTGGCGCTGCTGCTGCGTGCCGGTGGTCTGGCTGCTCCGATGTACTTCGCTGAAGAACGCACCATCGGCCCGAGCCTGGGTGCCGACAACATCACCAAGGGTATCGATGCATCGCTGTGGGGCATGCTGTTCGTCTCGCTGTTCATCATGGCCATCTACCGCTTCTTCGGCCTCATCGCCACCGTCGCACTGGCGGTGAACATGGTGATGCTGCTGGCCCTGATGTCGCTGCTGGGTGCAACGCTGACCCTGCCGGGTATTGCCGGTATCGTGTTGACCATGGGTATGGCGGTCGACGCCAACGTGCTGATCTTCTCGCGGATCCGTGAAGAGATCGCCGCCGGCATGACCGTGCAGCGCGCAATCAACGAAGGCTTCGGCCGGGCATTCACCGCGATTCTCGACGCCAACCTGACAACACTGTTGGTCGGCGGCATCCTCTTTGCCATGGGCACAGGTCCCGTCAAGGGCTTCGCAGTGACCATGTCCCTCGGGATCTTTACCTCGATGTTCACGGCCATCATGGTGACCCGCGCGATGGTCAACCTGATCTTCGGCGGTCGTGACTTCAAGAAGTTGTGGATTTAAGGGGCTGCCATGTTACGTACAATCAACTTCATGGGCGTTCGCAACTTTGCGTTCGGCGTCACATTGTTCCTTACCGCACTGGCGTTGTTCAGTGTTGCCACCAAGGGCATGAACTGGGGCCTGGACTTCACCGGCGGTACGCTCATCGAGCTGACCTACGAGCGTCCGGCTGACGTCACCCAGGTGCGTGAGCAGCTGGTGAAATCGGGTTATCACGAAGCCATCGTGCAGAACTTCGGTGCAACCACCGACCTGCTGGTGCGCATGCCTGGCGAAGACCCGCAACTGGGTCACCAGGTAGCCGAGGCCTTGCAGAAGGTCGGTGGCGAGAACCCGGCGACGGTCAAGCGCGTCGAGTTCGTCGGCCCGCAGGTGGGTGAAGAGCTGCGCGACCAGGGCGGCCTCGGCATGCTGATGGCGCTGGGCGGCATCCTGATCTACCTGGCTTTCCGCTTTCAGTGGAAGTTTGCGGTCGGTGCGATCGTTTCCCTGATCCACGACGTGATCGTGACCATCGGTATCCTGTCGTTCTTCCAGATCACCTTCGACCTGACGGTGCTGGCGGCGGTACTGGCGATCATCGGTTACTCGCTCAACGACACCATCGTGGTATTCGACCGGGTTCGCGAGAACTTCCGTGTACTGCGCAAGGCCAGCCTGATCGAGAACATCAACATCTCGACCACGCAAACCCTGCTGCGGACCATGGCGACTTCGATCTCCACCCTGCTGGCGATCGCGGCCCTGCTGTTCTTTGGTGGCGACAACCTGTTCGGCTTCTCCATCGCCCTGTTCATCGGTGTTCTGGCGGGTACTTACTCGTCGATCTACATCGCCAACGTGGTGCTGATCTGGCTGAACCTGAGCACGGAAGACCTGATTCCTCCGGCCAATACCGAGAAGGAAGTCGACGACCGTCCTTGAAGGCAAAGTCTTTAAGCGATGTAGTCCAAAAAAGGCGCGAGTTGAACTCGCGCCTTTTTTTGTGCTCCAAGGCTGGGAGAAGCGCGGACACGTTCCGCATGTGATGGTCCAGGAGGTTCATGTGAACAAGTCGATGCTGGTTGGTGCTGTACTGGGTGCTGTCGGTGTAACTGCCGGGGGTGCTGTGGCCACCTACAGCCTGGTTAAACAAAGCGGTCCTGAGTTTGCTCAGGTTCTAGCCGTTGAACCGGTCAAGACACAAATCAAGACTCCACGTGAAGTGTGCAAGGATGTAGCGGTCACCCGGCAGGCGCCGGTGAAAGATCAACACCAGATCGCCGGTACGGTGGTCGGTGCATTGGCAGGTGGTTTGCTGGGTAACCAGATCGGTGGCGGCAGCGGTAAGAAGATCGCCACGGTCGCGGGTGCTGTCGGTGGTGGTTACGCCGGCAACAAGGTGCAGGAAGGCATGCAAGAGCGTGACACCTACACCACGACCCAGACCCGTTGTAATACGGTGAATGACATCAGCGACAAGGTCGTGGGTTACGACGTGCGCTATTCGCTGGACGGCAAGGAAGGCAAGGTGCGCATGGATCGTGATCCAGGCAACCAGATTCCGGTGGATAAGGAAGGCAAGTTGATCCTGTCTGAGAATCAGGCGGCTCAGTGATCTGCTGATGCCGGATTAAAAAAGAAGCACCCTGCGGGGTGCTTTTTTTGTGCCCACGATTTATGCATCACCGCCAACCCTCTGTGGGAGCGAGCTTGCTCGCGATGACGGTGTCACATTCAGCATATGAGGTGACTGATACCCCGCTATCGCGAGCAAGCTCGCTCCCACAGGGGGTTGTAGTGTTTTGAAGGGCGATTTTCAGGCATAAAAAAAGCACCCCGAAGGGTGCTTTCTCTGTCGCTGGAAGCTTAGCGCTTCAGCGAGGCCGGCAGGTGCGGCTGGATCGCCGTCAGCACTGCCTTGAAGCACTTGGTGTTACCGGCAACGACGTGGCCTTTCTCAAGGAAGTCGTGACCGCCGGTGAAGTCGCTCACCAAACCGCCAGCTTCCTGGATCAGCAGGGCGCCTGCAGCCATGTCCCATTCGGACAGGCCCGATTCCCAGAAGGCGTCGAAACGGCCGGCAGCCACGTAGGCCAGGTCCAGGCTCGCGGAACCGGCGCGGCGGATGCCGGCGGTCTGGCCAACCAGGGCGCGGAACATGCCCAGGTAGTTGTCGAGGTTGTCCATCTGGTCGTCACGGAACGGGAAGCCGGTACCCAGCAGGGCGCCGTCCAGGCTGGTGCGACCGCTGACGCGCAGGCGACGACCGTTCAGTTGGGCGCCGCGACCACGGCTGGCGGTGAATTCTTCCTGGCGAACCGGGTCCAGGACAACAGCGTGTTCCAGGCGACCGCGGTATTTGCAGGCGATGCTGACAGCGAAGTGAGGGATGCCGCGCAGGAAGTTGGTGGTGCCGTCCAGTGGGTCGATGATCCACAGGTACTCTTCGCCTTCGATGCCGGAGCCGGCGTGCATACCGGTCTCTTCACCCAGGATCGAGTGATTAGGGTAGGCCTTGCGCAGGGCGTCGATGATTTTCTGTTCGGCGGCGCGATCCACCTCGGATACGTAATCCTTGGCGTCTTTTTCGTCGACCTTGATGGTATCCAGGCGCTCGATGGAGCGGAAGATCAATTCACTGGCGCTGCGGGCGGCGCGCAGCGCGATATTCAGCATGGGCTGCATGGATGTGTCACCTAAGGTTGTTAAAGAAAGCCGGGCATTCTATCAGAAAGTTTCTACAGGAGAAGGACGACGTTCGCTTTCATGGCTTAACGGTAGCTACAGCTGTAAGATTCCGCTCCCGATTATCGTGTTCGAGAGCGCCTCCCTTGCTGCAAAACATTCGTGTCGTCCTGGTCAATACCAGCCATCCGGGCAATATCGGCGGGGCTGCGCGTGCCATGAAGAACATGGGGCTGTCGCGGCTGGTGCTGGTCGAGCCTCGTCAGTTCCCGCATCACGAGGCTGATGCTCGTGCTTCCGGTGCCGGGGACATCCTTGAAAGCGCGCAAGTCGTCGCCACCTTGGAAGATGCCTTGGTCGGCTGCAATCTGGTGCTTGGCACCAGTGCCCGCGACCGGCGTATTCCCTGGCCGTTGCTCGATCCCCGCGAATGCGGCACGAAAGTGGTCGAGGAAGCCGGGCAGGGCGCCCAAATCGCCTTGGTGTTCGGTCGTGAAGATTCCGGCCTGACCAACGAAGAGCTGCAGCGATGTCATTATCACGTGCACATTCCATCAGACCCTGAGTTCAGTTCGCTGAACCTTGGGGCGGCGGTGCAGGTGTTGGGTTATGAAGTGCGCATGTCCTGGCTGGCGGCCCAAGGTCAGCCGAGCAAGGTCGAGAAGGAAGAAGTGGCTTCGGTCAAAAGCGCGGAGCTTGCGACCATGGACGAGCTGGAACGATTCTATGAGCACCTGGAGCAGACCCTGGTGGCCATCGAATTCCTCGATCCGGAAAAGCCACGGCACTTGATGGCGCGCCTGCGCCGGTTGTACGGACGCAGCTCGGTCAGCCGGGCGGAAATGAATATTTTGCGTGGCATCCTCACGGAAACCCAGAAAGCGGCCCGTGGTGAGCTCCTTAAGCGGAAGGATTAATGATGTTCGAGCGTTTGCGTGAAGATATCCAGAGCGTATTCCACCGAGACCCGGCGGCGCGTAACGCTTTTGAAGTCCTGACTTGCTACCCCGGCATGCATGCCATCTGGATTCACCGTTTGTCGGCGATGCTGTGGCGCGCTGACCTGAAATGGCTGGCGCGGCTGGTGTCGAACTTCGGTCGCTGGTTGACCGGGATCGAGATCCATCCGGGTGCCAAGGTCGGTCGTCGCTTCTTCATTGACCATGGCATGGGCATCGTCATCGGTGAAACCGCCGAGATCGGCGATGACGTGACTATTTACCAGGGCGTGACCCTGGGCGGCACCAGCTGGAACAAGGGCAAGCGTCACCCGACCCTGGGTGATGGCGTCGTGGTCGGGGCGGGCGCGAAGGTGCTCGGTCCGTTCACTGTCGGTGCCGGGGCCAAGGTCGGTTCCAATGCGGTCGTGACCAAGGAAGTACCGCCGGGTGCCACTGTAGTGGGGATTCCGGGGCGGATCATCGTCAAGCCCGACGAAGAGCAGGACGCCAAGCGCAAGGCCATGGCCGAGAAAATCGGCTTCGATGCCTACGGCGTGACTGAAGACATGCCCGACCCGGTGGCTCGCGCCATCAACCAGTTGCTCGATCACTTGCAGGCGGTCGATGGGCGCCTGGAGGGGATGTGCGGGGCGTTGAAGGATCTGGGCAGCAATTACTGTGCGAAAGATCTGCCTGAACTGCGTGAGGAAGACTTTGCCTGTGTGAAGGACAAGGGTCAGCAGACTGGCTGATGCCTTTGTGTAGGAGCTGCCGAAGGCTGCGATCTTTTGATCTTAGAGGGCAAGATCAAAAGATCGCAGCCTTCGGCAGCTCCTACGCAGGTCGCATTTAGACAATGGCAGAGCGCCGACCGGTGTGCCATTACGCCACAGACCCTGCTATGATGCGCCCGCTCTTTTGCGGGTAATCCCGACTAAAGTACTAGGTCTAATAGTTGACTTAAATACTCGGGAATTGCATACTCGCCTCATTCCGAACTCCGTGGTAATTGTCCATGCGACTGACTACAAAAGGCCGATACGCCGTGACCGCCATGCTTGACCTGGCGTTACACGCGCAGCACGGGCCCGTGTCCCTGGCCGATATCTCCGAGCGCCAAGGCATCTCCCTGTCCTACCTCGAACAGCTTTTCGCCAAGCTGCGCCGCAGCAACCTGGTGTCCAGCGTTCGCGGTCCGGGCGGTGGCTACCAATTGTCCCGCGACATGCAGGGCATCCAGGTCGCCCAGGTGATCGATGCGGTGAACGAATCGGTCGATGCAACCAAATGCCAGGGCCAGGGTGATTGCCACTCCGGTGACACTTGCCTGACTCACCACTTGTGGTGTGACCTGAGCCTGCAGATCCACGAATTTCTGAGCGGTATCAGCTTGGCTGACCTTGTGACTCGCCGTGAGGTGCAAGAAGTAGCCCAGCGCCAGGACCAACGCCGTTGCAATAGCAAGGCGCCACGCCTGGACAAGATTGAAGCGTCCGCCGTCGAATGACTGCCAGAGAGCTAGCGGCACGCCAGCCAGCCTGATTTAGGAGATAGTCCATGAAATTGCCGATTTACCTTGATTACTCTGCGACTACCCCGGTTGATCCGCGTGTCGCGCAAAAGATGAGTGAATGCCTGCTGGTCGACGGAAACTTCGGTAACCCGGCGTCCCGTTCCCATGTGTTCGGCTGGAAAGCCGAAGAGTCCGTCGAAAACGCCCGTCGTCAGGTGGCCGATCTGGTCAACGCCGACCCGCGTGAAATCGTCTGGACCTCCGGTGCTACCGAGTCCGACAACCTGGCAATCAAGGGTGCGGCACATTTCTATGCCACCAAAGGCAAGCACCTGATCACCACCAAGATTGAGCACAAGGCTGTCCTGGACACCATGCGCCAACTGGAGCGTGAAGGTTTTGAAGTGACCTACATCGAGCCTCGTACCGACGGCTTGGTAACTCCTGAGATGATCGAAGCCGAACTGCGCGACGACACCATCCTGGTTTCGGTCATGCACGTGAACAACGAAATCGGCACCATCAACGACATCGCAGCGATCGGCGAACTGCTCCGCTCCAAGGGCATCCTGTTCCACGTCGACGCCGCCCAGTCCACCGGCAAGGTCGAGATCGATCTTTCGAAGCTGAAAGTCGACATGATGTCGTTCTCCGCCCACAAGACCTACGGTCCTAAAGGCATCGGCGCCCTGTACGTAAGCCGCAAGCCGCGCGTACGTATTGAAGCGACCATGCACGGTGGCGGCCACGAACGCGGCATGCGTTCCGGCACCCTGGCGACCCACCAGATCGTCGGCATGGGTGAAGCTTTCCGCGTGGCCAAGGAAGACATGGCTGCCGAGAACGCACGCATCAAGGCGTTGAGCGACCGCTTCTACAAGCAGGTCGAGCACCTGGAAGAGCTGTACGTCAACGGCAGCCTGACCGCCCGCGTTCCGCACAACCTGAACCTGAGCTTCAACTACGTTGAAGGCGAGTCGCTGATCATGGCGCTCAAGGATCTGGCGGTTTCGTCCGGTTCGGCCTGCACCTCGGCGTCCCTGGAGCCTTCGTACGTACTGCGCGCCCTGGGCCGCAACGACGAACTGGCACACAGCTCGATCCGCTTCACCTTCGGCCGTTTCACCACCGAAGAAGAAATCGACTACGCCGCGCAGAAAGTCTGCGAGGCCGTTACCAAGCTGCGCGCTCTGTCGCCGCTGTGGGACATGTACAAAGACGGTGTCGACATTTCGAAAATCGAGTGGGCGGCACACTGATTTCAAGTCGCCGCAATCAGCCCTGTAAACTCAGGTTTCAGGGCTTCAAGAGCGACTCTCTGATGAGTGAGGATTAAGAATCATGGCTTACAGCGAAAAGGTCATCGACCACTACGAAAACCCGCGCAACGTCGGCAAGATGGATGCGCAAGATCCTGATGTCGGCACCGGCATGGTCGGCGCTCCGGCGTGCGGCGACGTGATGCGCCTGCAGATCAAGGTCAACGACGCCGGTATCATCGAAGATGCCAAGTTCAAGACCTACGGCTGCGGTTCGGCTATCGCTTCCAGCTCCCTCGCCACCGAGTGGATGAAGGGCAAGACCCTGGACGAAGCGGAAACCATCAAGAACACCCAGCTGGCTGAAGAACTGGCCCTGCCGCCAGTGAAAATCCACTGCTCGGTACTCGCTGAAGACGCCATCAAGGCGGCCGTTCGCGATTACAAGCAGAAGAAAGGCTTGATCTGATTTTCGAGTTTTGGCGACGAGTAAGGAGTCACCGATGGCTATCAGCATGACAGAAGCGGCTGCTCGACACGTGCGGCGCTCCCTCGACGGGCGCGGCAAAGGTGAAGGGATTCGTCTGGGTGTTCGCACCACGGGCTGTTCCGGCCTTGCCTACGTGCTGGAGTTTGTCGACGAGGTGGTTGCAGAGGACCAGGTGTTCGAAAGTCACGGCGAAAAAGTGATCATCGACCCGAAAAGCCTCGCTTACCTGGACGGCACCGAGCTCGATTTCGTCAAGGAAGGGTTGAACGAAGGCTTCAAGTTCAACAACCCCAACGTACGCGGTGAATGTGGCTGCGGCGAAAGCTTCAACATCTGAGGCTTGTCGTGGGTACTCCTTGTCATTTCGCTTTATTTGAGCTGCAACCGAGTTTCGATCTGGACCTCGATCAGCTGGCTACGCGCTACCGTGAGTTGGCGCGCAGTGTTCATCCGGACCGCTTTGCCGACGCTTCCGAGCGTGAGCAGCGGTTGGCGCTGGAGCAATCCGCGAGCCTCAACGAGGCCTACCAGACGCTCAAGAGTCCACCCAAGCGCGCGCGTTACCTGCTCGCCTTGAATGGTGGCGAGCTGCCGCTGGAGGTCACGGTGCATGATCCGGAGTTCCTTCTGCAGCAGATGGAGCTGCGTGAAGAGCTCGAAGACCTGCAGGACAGCGCCGACCTCAATGGCGTTGCCGTCTTCAAGCGTCGCCTGAAGGCTGCCCAGGATGAACTGAACCAAAGCTTCGCAGCTTGCTGGAACGATGCCGCGCACCGTGAACAGGCCGAACGCCTGATGCGGCGCATGCAGTTCCTCGACAAGCTCACCTACGAAGTGCGCCAGCTGGAAGAGCGCCTCGACGATTAACCCAGTGCCGCTCCGGTCGCACGCCTGATATACAGATAAGTCCTGATAACGATGGCCCTACTGCAGATCGCCGAACCCGGCCAAAGTCCTCAACCGCACCAGCGTCGTCTGGCTGTGGGGATCGACTTGGGCACTACCAATTCGCTGGTCGCTGCATTGCGCAGTGGTCTTTCCGAGCCGCTTGCCGACGCAGAAGGGCAGGTCATCCTGCCGTCTGCCGTGCGCTACCACGCCGATCGCGTCGAGGTGGGCGAATCCGCCAAGCTGGCTGCCGCTACCGATCCCTTGAACACTGTGCTGTCGGTCAAGCGCTTGATGGGTCGTGGTCTGTCCGACGTCAAGCAGCTTGGTGATCAGTTGCCGTACCGCTTTGTCGGTGGCGAGTCGCACATGCCGTTCATCGACACGATCCAGGGCCCGAAAAGCCCGGTGGAAGTCTCCGCCGACATCCTCAAGGTCCTGCGCCAACGCGCTGAAGCGACCCTGGGTGGTGAGCTGGTGGGCGCGGTGATCACCGTTCCGGCCTATTTCGACGACGCCCAGCGTCAAGCCACCAAGGACGCGGCCAAGCTGGCCGGTCTGAACGTGCTGCGTTTGCTCAATGAGCCGACCGCTGCGGCCGTGGCTTATGGTCTGGACCAGCACGCTGAAGGCCTGGTCGCGATCTACGACCTGGGCGGCGGTACCTTCGATATTTCGATTCTGCGCCTGACCGGCGGTGTCTTCGAAGTTTTGGCCACCGGTGGCGACAGCGCCCTGGGTGGCGATGACTTCGACCACGCGATCGCTGGCTGGATCATCGAGAGCGCCGGTCTGTCCGCCGACCTCGATCCGGGTGCGCAACGCAATTTGCTGCAAACCGCCTGTGCGGCCAAGGAAGCCCTGACCAATGCTGCGGCCGTTGAGGTTGCCCATGGCGACTGGAAAGCCGAGCTGACCCGCGAAGCCTTCAATGCGCTGATCGAGCCAATGGTTGCTCGCAGCCTGAAAGCCTGCCGCCGCGCTGTTCGTGATTCCGGTATCGAACTGGAAGACGTGCACGCCGTAGTCATGGTCGGTGGTTCGACTCGCGTGCCTCGCGTTCGCGAAGCCGTCGCCGAAGCCTTCGGTCGCCAGCCGCTGACTGAAATCGACCCGGATCAAGTGGTAGCCATCGGTGCTGCGATCCAGGCCGATACCCTGGCGGGCAACAAGCGCGATGGCGGCGAACTGTTGCTGCTGGACGTGATTCCGTTGTCCCTGGGGCTGGAAACCATGGGCGGCCTGATGGAGAAGGTGATTCCGCGCAACACCACCATCCCCGTCGCCCGCGCCCAGGACTTCACCACTTATAAAGACGGCCAGTCGGCCATGGCCATCCACGTATTGCAGGGCGAGCGCGAGCTGATCAGCGACTGCCGCTCCCTGGCGCGCTTCGAGCTGCGCGGCATTCCGGCGATGGTGGCTGGCGCGGCGAAGATCCGCGTGACCTTCCAGGTCGACGCCGACGGTCTGCTCAGCGTTTCCGCCCGTGAGCTGGGTTCGGGAGTTGAGGCCAGCATCCAGGTCAAGCCGTCCTACGGTCTGACCGACGGCGAAATCGCCAGGATGCTCAAGGATTCGTTCCAGCACGCCAATGACGACAAGGTTGCCCGCGTACTGCGCGAGCAGCAGGTCGACGCCCAGCGCCTGATCGAGGCGGTACAGGCTGCCCTGGAGGCCGATGGCGAGCGCTTGCTCGATGCCGAAGAGCGCCTGGTCATCGACATGCAGGTGCAGGAACTGACCGAACTGATGAAAGGTACCGATGGTTACGCCATCGAGCAGCAGACCAAGCGTCTGTCGCAAGTGACCGACGCCTTTGCTGCCCGCCGCCTGGACTCGACGGTGAAAGCCGCGCTGGCGGGGCGCAACCTGAATGAGATTGAGGAATAACGATGCCGCAGGTCATTTTTCTGCCACACGAGAAGTTTTGCCCCGAAGGTATGGTTGTTGAGGCTGAAACAGGTATTTCCATCCTCGAGCTGGCCCATGAGCACCACATCGAGATGGAAAGCGCTTGCGGCGGCGTCTGCGCCTGCACCACCTGCCACTGCATCATCCGCGAGGGTTTCGACTCGCTGGAAGAGGCTGACGAGCTGGAAGAGGACTACCTTGATAAGGCTTGGGGTCTTGAGCGCGAGTCCCGTCTGGGGTGCCAGGCCAAGGTCGGTACCGAAGACCTGACCGTCGAGATTCCGAAGTACTCGCTCAACCACGCAGCCGAAGCACCGCACTGATTCAAGGAATTGTCATGAAACTCAAGTGGACTGATGTGCTGGAGATCGCGATCCAGCTGGCTGAAAGCAAGCCCGACGTGGACCCTATGTCGGTCAACTTCGTCGATCTGCGTAAATGGGTGATGGAACTGCCCGATTTCGACGACATGCCTGAGCATTGTGGCGAAAAGATCCTGGAGGCCATTCAGGCCCACTGGATCGAAGAACGCGAGTAGGAGCTGACTCGCGAAGCGAGGCTGCGATCTTTTCCATCCGCTTGAGTTTCAAGCACGGGATCGGGATCAAAGGATCGCAGCCTTCGGCAACTCCTACAGAAGGTAGGCGTCGCGACCGTCACTCAGTTAGGCAATACCCGAGAACCCGCGTATAATTCGCGGGTTTAATTTTTCGTAAATTACCGTTTCTGGAGTTACACCATGGCTGTTCAACGTACTTTCTCCATCATCAAGCCTGACGCCGTTGCTAAAAACGTGATCGGCGAGATCACCACTCGTTTCGAAAAAGCTGGCCTGCGCGTTGTAGCTTCGAAACTGAAGCAACTGTCCAAAGCTGAAGCCGAAGGCTTCTACGCTGAGCACAGCGCTCGTGGTTTCTTCAACGACCTGGTTGCTTTCATGATCTCCGGTCCGGTTGTCGTTCAGGTTCTGGAAGGCGAAAACGCTATCGCTCTGAACCGTGAGCTGATGGGCGCTACCAACCCTAAAGAAGCTGCTGCCGGCACCATCCGTGCTGACTTCGCTGACTCCATCGACGCCAACGCTGTACACGGTTCGGACTCCGAAGCCGCTGCCGCTCGCGAAATCTCGTACTTCTTCGCAGCTACTGAAGTAACCACTCGCTAAGCATTGGCTTAAGAGTGAAGGTGAATCCATGACTACATCGACTGTAAAAACTAACCTGCTGGGTCTGACTCAGCTGGAAATGGAAAAATTCTTCGACTCAATCGGGGAGAAGCGTTTCCGTGCCGGTCAGGTAATGAAATGGATTCACCACTTTGGTGTCGATGATTTCGATGCCATGACGAACGTCAGCAAGGCCTTGCGCGAAAAGCTCAAGACTGTTGCCGAGGTCCGTGGTCCGGAAGTGGTCAGCGAGGACATCTCCAGCGACGGCACCCGCAAGTGGGTGGTGCGCGTGGCGTCCGGCAGCTGCGTCGAGACCGTATACATTCCCCAGGGCAAGCGCGGTACCTTGTGCGTTTCGTCCCAGGCAGGCTGTGCCCTGGATTGCAGTTTCTGCTCCACCGGCAAGCAAGGCTTCAACAGCAACCTCACCGCCGCCGAAGTCATCGGCCAGGTGTGGATTGCCAACAAATCCTTTGGTAGCGTCCCGGCAACCGTCGACCGTGCCATCACCAACGTGGTGATGATGGGCATGGGTGAGCCGCTGCTGAACTTCGACAACGTCGTCGCGGCCATGCATCTGATGATGGACGACCTGGGCTACGGCATTTCCAAGCGCCGTGTGACCCTGTCGACCTCCGGCGTGGTGCCGATGATCGATGAGCTGTCCAAGCACATCGACGTCTCCCTGGCGTTGTCCCTGCACGCACCGAATGACGCATTGCGTAACCAATTGGTGCCGATCAACAAGAAGTATCCGCTTAAGATGCTGCTCGAGTCGTGCCAGCGCTACATGTCGAACCTCGGCGAAAAGCGCGTGCTGACCATCGAATACACCTTGCTCAAGGACATCAATGACAAGGTCGAGCACGCCGTGGAGATGATCGAGCTGCTCAAGAACATCCCGTGCAAGATCAACCTGATCCCGTTCAACCCGTTCCCGCACTCCGGTTACGAGCGCCCGAGCAACAACGCCATCCGGCGTTTCCAGGATCAGCTGCATCATGCCGGCTTCAACGTCACCGTCCGCACCACCCGTGGTGAAGACATCGACGCGGCCTGTGGTCAATTGGTAGGGCAGGTGCTGGATCGCACCCGTCGCAGCGAACGTTATATCGCCGTGCGTGAACTCAACGCCGAGAACGATGTAGCGCAAGACGCCGCGAAATAACCGAGAGAGGATCTCTATGTCCCTGCGCTTTGCGCTGCTTTTGCTGTTGGCCAGCCTGTGTGCTGGCTGCGTGCTTTCGGGCGACTACAACCCGATGAAGACCAGCAAGGGCCGTGATGAGGCGCGTGAGGCGTACGTGCAACTTGGTATCGGGTATTTGCAACAAGGCATGACCGAGCGCGCCAAGGTTCCACTGAAGAAAGCGCTGGAGCTCGATGGCTCCGACCCTGATGCCAACGCGGCGCTGGGGCTGGTGTTCCAGGCCGAGATGGAACCGGAACTTGCCGACGAGCATTTTCGCAAGGCGCTGGCTTCCCGTCCCGCCGATGCACGAATCCTCAATAACTACGGCAGTTTTCTGTTCGAGCAGAAACGTTACAACGAAGCCTACGAGCGCTTCGAGCAAGCCGCTGCCGATACCCTGTATCCTGAGCGTTCGCGGGTGTTCGAGAACCTGGGCATGACCGCTGCAATGCTCGGTCAGCGCGATCTGGCCCAACAGCAACTGGAAAAAGCCCTGCGCCTGAACCACCAACAACCACGTGCATTGCTGGAAATGGCTGAGTTGTCTTACGAAGACAGGCATTATGTGCCCGCGCGTGACTATTACGACCGTTTTAGCCAGCTCTCCGAACAAAATGCACGTAGTCTATTGCTCGGCGTTCGGCTGGCAAAAGTGTTCGAAGACCGCGACAAGGCCGCAAGCAAAGGCCTGCAACTAAAAAGACTCTATCCCGGTACGCCGGAATATCAGCAATACCTGTCGGAGCAATGATGAAAGCGGCGCATCCCGAAGTTGTAGCAGCGAATCGCGTAAACCCCGGTGAGACTTTACGCCAGGCCCGCGAAAGCAATGGCTGGTCGCTGGCCGAAGTGGCCCTCAAGCTCAACCTCACCACCACTTCCCTGAGCAATCTGGAAGCCGGCGCCTTCGACAAGCTGCCCGGGCATACGTTTGCTCGCGGTTACATTCGCGCCTATGCCAAATTGCTCGGCATGGACCAGGCCGTTCTGGTCCAGCAATTCGATCAATCCACCGGTACCGACTCCCAGGGCAGCAATGTTCACAGCCTGGGTCGTATTGAAGAGCCTGTGCGGGTTTCCCACACCATTTTGCGAATCGTCAGCCTGCTGTTGCTGGTCGCGGTGATCGGTGGCGGGTTCGTCTGGTGGCAGGATCAGACCTCGATGCGCACCAAGGACCTGATCGGTCTGGCGCCAGAACACGTTGAAGTCGAAGGCGCCGACGGTACGACACAGATTCATCCGCTGGACGAGCCGGAAGACCAGGCCGTCGCGGAAGGTCAATCCGACGGCGGAACCGCCCTCGCGCTGCCACAGGCCGACGCTGCGGCCGAAGCACCAGAACAGGCTCAAGTGACTGCGCCAGCCGCCCCGGCAGCGCCGACCGCGCCAGCCGCACCTGCCCATACCACCGCGCCTGTTGTCGCAGCACCGGTGATCCCGGCAGCTCCAGTCGTTCCGGCCCCGGTGGCGACTGCACCGGTAACCGCTCCTGCTCAAGCCGCGCCAGTGGCCGGTGAAGGCCAGGTCCAGGTGCAGTTCACCTCCGATTGCTGGACACAAGTGACCGACGGTAGCGGCAAGGTGCTGTTCAGCGGTCTCAAACGCAAAGGCGACAGCCTGGCAGTCAATGGCAAGCCTCCGTTTGCCGTGCGTCTGGGCTTTGCCCGCGGCGCTCAGGTCAGCTACAACGGCCAGCCGGTCGATGTCGCTCCGTTCACCAGTGGCGAGACTGCTCGCCTGAAGTTGGGTCAATAAGTCATGCACGGCGAATCTCCAATCAAACGTCGCGAATCCCGCAAGATCTGGGTCGGTAACGTGCCTGTTGGCGGCGATGCGCCTATCGCTGTGCAGAGCATGACCAACAGCGACACCAACGATGTCGCGGCCACGGTCGCGCAAATCAATCGTCTGGAAGCGGCCGGCGTCGATATCGTGCGGGTCTCCGTACCGGACATGGACGCCGCCGAAGCCTTCGGCAAGATCAAGCAGCTGGTCAAGGTGCCTCTGGTTGCCGACATTCACTTCGACTACCGGATCGCTCTGCGCGTCGCCGAACTGGGTGTCGATTGCCTGCGGATCAACCCGGGCAACATCGGGCGCGAAGACCGCGTGCGTGCAGTGGTGGACGCCGCCCGTGACCGCGGGATCCCGATCCGTATCGGCGTGAACGCCGGTTCCCTGGAAAAAGACCTGCAAAAGAAATACGGCGAGCCGACCCCGGCGGCGCTGGTCGAGTCGGCCTTGCGCCACGTCGAGCACCTTGAACGCCTGAACTTCCAGGACTTCAAGGTCAGCGTGAAAGCCTCCGACGTGTTCATGGCCGTCGAAGCCTACCGCTTGTTGGCCAAGGAAATCGTCCAGCCGCTGCACCTGGGCATCACCGAAGCCGGTGGTTTGCGTTCCGGCACGGTGAAATCTGCCGTGGGCCTCGGTATGCTGCTCGCCGAAGGGATTGGCGATACTATCCGCATCTCGTTGGCGGCCGACCCGGTCGAGGAAGTGAAAGTCGGCTACGACATTCTCAAGTCCCTGCACCTGCGTTCCCGTGGCATCAACTTCATCGCCTGCCCGAGCTGCTCGCGGCAGAACTTCGATGTGGTCAAGACCATGAACGAGCTGGAAGGGCGTCTCGAAGATTTGCTGGTGCCGCTGGATGTCGCGGTGATCGGTTGCGTGGTCAACGGCCCTGGCGAAGCCAAGGAAGCCCATATCGGCTTGACCGGCGGCACGCCGAACCTGATTTACATCGACGGCAAACCGTCGCAGAAACTGACGAATGACAATCTGGTGGATGAGCTTGAACGCTTGATCCGCCAGAAAGCGGCCGAAAAGGTCGAAGCTGACGCTGCCGTTATTGCGCGCGGCTGAACCTGACTGAAGAGCCGAACGAATTTAAGGATTTAAAGTGAGCAAGTCATTGCAAGCCATTCGTGGCATGAACGACATCCTGCCCGAACAGACCCCCCTGTGGCGTCATTTCGAAGGCACCGTTTCGCGCCTGCTGGATAACTACGGTTACAAGCAGATCCGCATGCCGATCGTCGAGTTCACCGAGCTGTTCAAGCGTTCCATCGGTGAAGTGACCGACATCGTCGAAAAAGAGATGTACACCTTCGACGACCGCAACGGCGACTCCCTGACCCTGCGCCCTGAAGGCACGGCGGCCTGTGTGCGCGCGGTGCTGGAACACGGCATCACCGGCGGCGGCCAGGTTCAGAAACTCTGGTACATCGGCCCGATGTTCCGCCACGAGCGTCCACAGAAAGGCCGTTATCGCCAGTTCCACCAGATCGGTGTGGAGGTGTTCAACCTCGACGGTCCGGACATCGACGCCGAGCTGATCGTGCTGACGTGGCGCCTGTGGGGCGAACTGGGCATCCGCGATGCGGTCAAGCTCGAGCTCAACAGCCTGGGCACCAGCGAATCCCGTGGTCGTTATCGCGAGGCACTGGTGGAGTTCCTGTCCCGGCACCTGGACAAGCTGGACGAAGACAGCCAGCGCCGCCTGAAGACCAACCCGTTGCGCGTCCTGGACACCAAGAATGCGGAGACACAGGCGATTCTGGTCGATGCGCCGAAAATGGCCGACTACCTCGACGAAGAATCCCGCGTGCACTTCGAGGGCCTCAAGGCTCGCCTGGACGCCGCCGGCATTCCTTACGTGATCAACCCGAAGCTGGTTCGCGGGCTGGATTACTACAGCAAGACCGTTTTCGAATGGGTCACCGACAAACTCGGCGCCCAGGGCACCGTGTGTGCTGGTGGTCGTTACGACGGCCTGGTCGAGCAGATGGGCGGCAAGCCGACCGCCGGCGTTGGCTTTGCGATGGGCATCGAACGCCTGGTGCTGTTGCTCGAAACCCTGGAGCAGATCCCGCAAGAGATCTCCCGTCAGGTCGACGTCTACCTCTGCGCTTTCGGTGAAGCCGCCGAACTGGCTGGCCTGACCCTGGCGGAGCGGGTTCGTGACCAGTTGCCCAACCTGCGCCTGCAAGTGAATGCCGGCGCCGGCAGTTTCAAAAGCCAGTTCAAGAAGGCCGACAAGAGCGGTGCGCTGTACGCGCTGATCCTCGGTGACGACGAAATGGCCCAGCAAGTGGTAGGTTTCAAACCCCTGCGTGGCCAGGGCGAACAACAAAGCATTGCCTGGGATGCGCTTGCAGCGCACCTGGCCACCTGCGTCGTGCAGGGTTGAAGCTGTCTAAACAGCCGAATTAGCGATTAAGGAGTATTGGGGTGTCGAGTACCGAAGACGAACATTTGATGGAATTGAAGGAATGGTGGTCACGCAACGGTAAGCCCCTGGTCACTGGTGGCCTGTTGGCGCTGGTCATCGTGTTCGGCTGGCAGGCGTTCCACAAGTATCAGAGCAATCAGTCGCAAGGCGCCTCGATTCTCTATCAGCAATTGCTCGAAACCACGCTGACGCCTGACGGCAAGCCTGACGCGGCCCGTGTTTCGGACCTGGCCGGCAAGCTCAACAGCGAGTTTGGCGGCAGCGCCTACGCGCAGTACGGCAGCCTGTTCGTTGCCAAGGTAGCGGTCGACAGCGGCAAGCTGGACGACGCGGCCAGCGAGCTCAAAGCCATTGTCGCCAAGCCGGCCAACCCGGCGCTGGGCGAAATCGCCCGTCAGCGTCTGGCCCAGGTACTCGGCGCGCAGAACAAGGCCGACGAAGCACTGAAGCTGCTCGAAGGCGATGCCGACAAGGCATTCCTGGCCACTCGCGAAGAACTCAAGGGTGACCTGCTGGTGCAGCTGGGTCGTACCGACGAGGCTAGCGCGGCGTATCAAAAAGCCAAGGCGGCACTGTCGGATGAAGCGGCGGTCGGTGGCCTGCAAATCAAGCTGGACGACCTGGCCAAAGGGGATGCGTGACGTGATTCGTTGGAAACATGCAGCATTGCTGGCCCTGGCCATTTTGGCCGCGGGTTGCAGCAGCAACAGCAAAAAAGAACTGCCTCCGGCCGAGCTGGTCGACTTCAAGGAAGAAGTGGTTCTGCACAAGCAGTGGAGTCGTTCAATCGGTGACGGTCAGGGCGAAACCTACAACATGCTGGTTCCGGCCATCGATGGCGATACCATCTATGCCGCCGACGTCACTGGCGTGTTGATGGCGATGGACCGCAACACCGGCGACGTCAAATGGAAGAAAGACCTCGAACTGCCTGTCTCCGGCGCCGTGGGTGTTGGTTACGGACTGGTCACCATTGGTACGATCAAGGGTGAAATCGTTGCCCTGGACGCGATCAACGGTGAAGAAAAGTGGCGCGCTCGCGTGTCCAGCGAAGTACTGGCGCCGCCAGCCAACAACGGCGACGTCGTGGTGGTTCAGACCCAGGACGATCGTCTGATCGGTCTGGACGCCTCCACCGGTGACCGTCGCTGGATCTATGACAGTACGCCTGCGGTACTGACCCTGCGCGGTACCAGTGCGCCGATCGTGACCAACCGCCTCGCGGTGGCTGGCCTGTCGACCGGTAAAGTGGTTGCCGTGGACATCACCAACGGCGTACCAGTGTGGGAACAGCGCGTAGCGATCCCGCAAGGCCGTTCGGAACTGGAGCGCGTGGTCGACATCGACGGTGGCTTGCTGCTGTCGGGCGAGACGCTGTATGTCGCCAGCTATCAGGGGCGCGTTGCCGCTCTGGACCTGCAAAGCGGCCGTCAGCTCTGGCAGCGTGATGCTTCCAGCTATGCCGGTGTCGCCCAGGGTTTCGGTACAGTTTATGTGAGCCTGTCTTCGGGCACCGTTGAAGGCGTCGATGAGCGTTCCACCACAGCCTTGTGGAGCAACGACTCGCTGGCCCGCCGTCAACTGTCGGCTCCGGAAGTGTTCTCCAGCTACGTTGCAGTCGGTGACCTGGAAGGTTACCTGCACCTGCTGAGTCAGGTGGACGGTCGTTTCGTCGGCCGCGAGCGCATCGACAGCGACGGCCTGCGTGCCCGTCCGCTGGTGGTGGGTGACACGATTTATGTGTATGGCAACAGCGGCAAACTGGAAGCCCTGACCATCAAGTAACGACTATGCTTGGGGTTTAACCCCCAAGCGGCCCCGGTTTACCGGGGTTTGCAGCGCTTTCAAGCGTTGCCCCGAGCACCAGCCGCTGCCTCGCAGCGGCTTTTGTATTTTCTGAAATAACGAAGTGGAGAGCCGCATGGTTCCCGTAATCGCCCTGGTGGGCCGACCGAACGTCGGCAAGTCCACCTTGTTCAACCGCCTGACCAGGACTCGTGACGCCATCGTCGGCGACTTGTCCGGTCTGACCCGTGATCGCCAGTACGGTGAGGCCAAGTGGCAAGGGCGTTCCTACATTCTGATCGACACCGGCGGTATCTCCGGTGACGAACACGGTATGGACGAAAAGATGGCCGAGCAGTCGCTGCTGGCCATCGAAGAAGCGGATGTCGTTCTGTTCCTGGTAGATGCCAAGGCCGGTTTCACCGCCGCCGACCAGATGATCGCCGAGCATTTGCGCAAACGTAACAAGCGTTCCTACGTGGTTGCCAACAAGGTCGACAACATCGACCCGGAAATGGCCCGCGCCGAATTCGCTCCATTGGGCATGGGCCACGCGATTCCAATCGCTGGTGCTCACGGTCGTGGCATCACCCAGATGCTGGAAATCGCCTTGAGTGACTTCCCGAAAGACGATGACGAGCTGGAAGAAGGCGAGGAAGAAGACGTCGCCGAAGGCGAGGAAGCCAAGCGCATTCCTGGCCCGAGCGAAAAAGACGGGATCAAGATCGCCATCATCGGCCGTCCGAACGTCGGCAAGTCGACCCTGGTCAACCGCATGCTCGGCGAAGACCGGGTAATCGTCTACGACCAACCCGGCACCACCCGCGACAGTATCTACATCCCGTTCGAGCGTAACGACGAGAAGTACACGCTGATCGACACCGCCGGTGTGCGCAAGCGCGGCAAGATCCACGAAGAAGTCGAAAAGTTCTCCGTGGTCAAAACCCTGCAAGCGATCAAAGACGCCAACGTGGTGATCTTCGTGATGGACGCCCGCGAAGGCGTGGTGGACCACGACCTCAACCTGCTGGGCTTTGCCCTCGAGGCCGGTCGTGCGTTGGTCATCGCGATCAACAAGTGGGACGGCATGACGCCGAGCGAGCGCGACTTCGTCAAGATCGAGTTGCAGCGTCGCCTGTTCTTCGTCGAGTTTGCCGATATTCACTTTATCTCGGCACTGCACGGCACCGGCGTGGGCAACCTCTACGCCTCGGTACAGAACTCGTTCAAGTCCGCGGTTACCCGCTGGCCGACCAGCCGCCTGACCCAGATTCTGGAAGACGCGGTCAGCGAGCACCAGCCGCCGATGGTCAACAGCCGCCGGATCAAGCTGCGTTATGCCCACCTGGGTGGCGCGAACCCGCCGATCATCGTGATTCACGGTAACCAGATCGAGAAGGTGCCGAAGTCCTACGTGCGTTACCTGGAAAACACGTATCGCCGTGTGCTGAAGCTGGTCGGTACGCCGATCCGCATCGAGTTCAAGGGTGGCGAGAACCCGTACGAAGGCAACAAGAACACGCTCACCGACCGTCAGGTCAACAAGAAGCGTCGCTTGATGTCGCACCACAAGAAGGCCGACAAGAAGCGTCGCGACAAGCGCTGATCGAGGTTTTTCCCGTGGGATGGAAAGGGCGCCAATGGCGCCCTTTTTCATGCCTGCCGTTTGGGCTATCCTCGGACTCCCCCGCGCCGCCGTAGAGCCGGGTGTAGAGCAGGGAACCACCGATGATCACCAGCAAGCTGCCGAATGTCGGCATCACTATCTTCACTCAGATGTCTCAGCTCGCGGCACAGACCGGCGCGCTCAATCTGTCCCAGGGCTTTCCCGATTTCGCGGCCCCGCAGGCCCTGTGCGATGCGGTCGGCCGGCATATCGCCAGCGGCCATAATCAATATTCGCCAATGACCGGGCTGCCGGTGTTGCGTCAGCAGATCGCGGCGAAGATCGCCCGCAGTTATGGCGCACAGGTGGATGTAGATACTGAAGTGACGGTTACCCCCGGTGCGACCGAGGCGATTTTCTGTGCCATTCAGGCGGTTATCCACAGCGGTGACGAAGTCATCGTGTTTGATCCGGCATACGACAGCTACGAGCCTTCGGTGGAGTTGGCCGGCGGTCGTTGCGTGCATGTGCAACTGGGCCTGAACGACTTCAGTATCGACTTCGAGACGCTTGCCCTGGCACTCAGCCCGCGTACGCGAATGATCATCCTCAACACCCCGCACAACCCCAGTGGCGCATTGATCAGCCGTGCCGAACTCGACCAGTTGGCAGACTTGATCCGCGATCGCGACATCTACGTGATCAGCGACGAAGTCTATGAACACCTGGTGTATGACGGTGTGCCCCACGTCAGCGTGCTGAATCATGAAGAGCTGTATCAGCGTGCCTTCGTGGTCAGCTCGTTCGGCAAGACCTACCACGTCACAGGCTGGAAAACCGGCTATGTGGTTGCACCACCGGCCCTGACGGCGGAATTGCGCAAGGTGCACCAGTACGTGAATTTTTGTGGGGTGACGCCGCTGCAATATGCATTGGCCGATTACATGGCCGAACATCCCGAACACGTCGAGGAGTTGCCGGGTTTCTATCAGGCCAAGCGTGATTTGTTCTGCGATCTGCTGCTACCGTCGCGTTTCAGCTTCACCCGGGTGACCGGCACCTATTTCCAGTTGGTCGATTACTCGCAGATCCGCCCGGATCTCAATGATGTCGAGATGGCCCTGTGGATGACCCGCGAGCACGGCGTGGCCAGTATCCCGATCTCGGTGTTCTACCAGACGCCACCGGTCGGCCAGCGCCTGGTGCGGCTGTGCTTTGCCAAGCGTGAGGAGACCCTGCGTGAAGCAGCGGAAAAACTATGCGTGATCTGAGTGCATTGCCCAAGCTGACCGTTGCGCTGATTCAGACGTCCCTGGCCTGGCACGACCGCCAGGCCAACCTCGAGCATTTCGAGCCACTGCTGGAGCAGGCTCGCGGCGCCGACCTGATCATTCTGCCGGAGATGTTCACCACCGGGTTCTCCATGGAATCCGAGGCCCTCGCCGAAGCGGAAAACGGCCCCACCAGCAAATGGCTGCGGGTCCAGGCGGCAAAGCTTGATGCGGTGATCACCGGCAGCGTCATCGTCCAGGCCGTCGACGGCAGCCATCGCAATCGCCTGCTGTGGGCGCGCCCGGATGGCGAGGTGTTGCACTACGACAAGCGTCACCTGTTCCGCATGGCCGGTGAGCATAACCACTACACCCCCGGCGAACGCCAGGTGCAGTTCGAGCTCAAGGGCTGGCGAGTGCGGCCGTTGATCTGCTACGACCTGCGCTTCCCGGTGTGGAGCCGTGACGCCCAGGACACCGACCTGCTGCTGTACACCGCCAACTGGCCAGGTGCGCGGCGCCAGCACTGGAACCGCTTGCTGCCGGCGCGGGCGATCGAGAACCTGTGCTATGTCGCGGCGGTCAATCGCATCGGGACTGATGGCAAGGGCTTTGCCTATACGGGTGACAGTCAGGTGCTGGATTTTCAGGGCGAGACGCTGCTCAGTGCCGGAGAGGCAGACGGGGTGTTCACGGTGGTGCTGGATGCGGCAGAGCTGGCGGCGTATCGCACGCGGTTTCCGGCGAATCTGGATGCCGATACCTTTGAGTTCATCTGATATTCCGGTGTACTCCAAAAGATCGCAGCCTTCGGCAGCTCCTACAGGGGGTCGCGTTCCAACGTAGGAGCTGCCGAAGGCTGCGATCTTTTGATCTTAAAGCCGCACAAACGAAAAGGCCCCGAGGTTCACACCCCCGGGGCCTTTTGCATTTCAGCGATGGCTTACGCCGCTTTCGCTTCCGGCTGGCTCAGCGAGCGGTTCAGCGCACTGAACAGGGCCTTGAAGCTGGCGGTGGTGATGTTTTCGTCGATGCCGACGCCATGCACCGCACGTTCGCCATTCACTCGCAGTTCAATGTAGGCCGCGGCCTTGGCATTGGTGCCCGCGCCGATGGCGTGCTCGTTGTAGTCCATGATTTCCACCGGTACCGGCAGGCCGGCCACCAGCGCTTCCAGGGCACCGTTGCCCTTGCCGCGCCAGTGCAGGTTGGTCTCGCCCTGGCCTTGGCTGGCCACTTCCACTTCAACGGCGCTGTGACCGTTTTCTTCCTGCAGGCGATGGCTGACCAGCGCGTACGGGGTGTTGGCCTGCAAGTACTCGCTGTGCAGCAGTGCGTGGATCTGCTGGGCGGTCATTTCCAGGCCGAGGCGGTCGGTTTCACGCTGCACGACCTGGCTGAACTCGATCTGCATGCGACGCGGCAGGCTGATGCCGTACTCCTGCTCCAGGAGGTAGGCGATGCCGCCCTTGCCCGACTGGCTGTTGACGCGGATGACCGCCTCGTAGCTGCGGCCGATGTCGGCCGGGTCGATCGGCAGGTACGGTACTTCCCACAGTGCATCGGATTTCTGCTGGGCGAAGCCCTTGCGGATCGCATCCTGGTGCGAGCCGGAGAATGCGGTATGCACCAGGTCGCCGACGTACGGGTGACGCGGGTGCACCTGGATCTGGTTGCACTCTTCAACGACTTTGCGCACGCCGTCGATGTCGGAGAAGTCCAGCTCAGGGTTCACGCCCTGGGTGTAGAGGTTCAGGGCCACGGTCACGAGGTCGACGTTACCGGTACGCTCGCCGTTGCCGAACAGGCAGCCTTCGACACGGTCGGCACCAGCCATCAGGCCCAGTTCGGTGGCGGCAACGCCAGTGCCACGGTCGTTGTGGGTGTGCAGGCTGATGATCACGCTGTCACGACGGTTGATGTGGCGGCCGAACCATTCGATCTGGTCGGCATAGATGTTCGGGGTCGCGCATTCCACCGTGGCCGGCAGGTTGAGGATCATCTTGTGCTCGGGCGTCGGGTTCCAGACCTCGATCACCGCGTCGCAGACTTCCTTGGCGAACTCCATTTCGGTGGCACTGAAGGTTTCTGGCGAGTATTCGAAGGTCCACTCGGTGTCCGGCTGCATGGCCGCGTATTTGACGAACAGCTTGGCGGCGTTCACGGCGATGGCCTTGACCCCGTCCTTGTCCTGGTTGAAGACAATGCGGCGGAAGGAAGGGGAGGTCGCGTTGTACAGGTGAACGATGGCTTTCTTCGCGCCGCGCAGGGATTCGAAGGTGCGCTCGATCAGGTCTTCACGGCCCTGGGTCAGCACCTGGATGGTGGTGTCGTCCGGGATGTGGTTGCCTTCGATCAGGGTGCGGACGAAGTCGAAGTCGGTTTGCGAGGCGGCCGGGAACGACGCTTCGATTTCCTTTACGCCGACCTGCACCAGGGTTTTCCAGAAGCGCAGCTTCTTGACGGCGTCCATCGGCTCGATCAGCGACTGGTTGCCGTCACGCAGGTCGGAACTGCACCAGATCGGCGCGGCGGTGATGGTTTTCGACGGCCAGGTGCGGTCCGGAATGTCGATGGTCGGGAACGCGCGGTATTTCGAAGACGGGTCTTTGAGCATGCTCATCGGGAAATCCTTATTGTGTTGGCCGAAAAAAGGCGGCCTGCCGGTGGATCAAAAGTTCTTGGAGTACAGCCTGGGACGAGACACCACGATTCAGCCCGGCAGTCGTGCACTGACGAGGCACAGGCTGCGGTGCTGGCGGAGCTGAATGAGGGTGTGAGAGGTTTTCATGCCTTCAACCCTAACCTTGGGGGGGAAGGTTGGCAAGCAGTCGAAAAAAATTGAGAGGAATACTCGTGAACGGGTATTTATCGAGATTTTATTGCTGTGATTGGCGGTGATTGTTTTGTTGTTTGCGCGAGGTTTGAGTGGTGCGCAATTGATGAGGTGACACTGCCGGACTGCTTTCGGTGTCTGTGATATTGCCATCGCGAGCAAGCTCGCTCCCACAGGTACAGCGCAATCCCTGTGGGAGCGAGCTTGCTCGCGATGAGGCCAGAGGCCTTATTTTGGAATCAGGGCTGAAACGCACCAATGAAGATTGCCGGATCGACCCGCGCATCGTTCAGGCTGATGTTCCAGTGCATGTGCGGTCCGGTCGCGCGGCCGGTCGCACCGACTTTGCCGACCACGTCACCACGGGCCAGTGGCTGTCCCACCTTCACGTCGATTTTCGACATGTGGCAGAACATGCTGATGAAGCCCTGGCCATGGTCGACGAACACCGTGTTGCCATTGAAGAAGTAGTTGCCGATCAGGATCACCTTGCCGGCAGCCGGGGTTTTGATCGGTGTGCCGGCGCCCACGGCGAAGTCCAGGCCAGAGTGGGGGTTGCGCTCTTCACCGTTGAAAAAACGGCGCACGCCGAACTTGCTCGACAGCGGCCCGTTCACCGGTTTGTCCAGCAGCAGGTTGCTCGGGGTGTTGGGGCTGAACGTGCGGTAAGCGGCAATCTGTTCGGCCAGTTCACGCTCGATGCGCTTGAGGTTCTCCGGGTCCGGATTGACCTGCTGGGTGTTCTTCAGGGTGATGCGCTGTTCCGGGTATTTTTTGTTGCCAACCGTAAAATTCAGGTTACGACCGCCGCTGCTGACCGATTGAGCCCCCGGCTTGACCGTCAGTGGCACGCCGACAATGGCCAGCCAGTTGTTCTGTTCCTTGACTACCAACACCGGTTTGCCTTGATAGGTGGCTTTTGGCGCCTGGGCGGACGTGCCCAGGTCCACCACCGCCACGCCGCCCGGCACCGGTTTGTTCAACTGGCGGGTGATGTAGCTGTCGGCGTGGGCGTTGAAGGTCAGGAGCAGTAACAACAATGGAGCAAAGAAGCGCGGCATGGATCAATCCAGTAAAGAAAGGGTGACGGGCGTCAGGTGATTGTCTTCGACCCGCACTTGCAGTTCGCCTTCGCCCAGTTTGGCCTTCAGGCGCTGGCCGGTATGGGTTTGCGCGGCGTTGCGGATCGCGTTGCCGCGCTCGTCCAGCAAGATGCTGTAGCCACGGCCAAGGGTCGCCAACGGGCTGACCACATGCAGTGTCTGCATCTGGCTGTGCAGTTGCAGGCGACGGTTCTTCAGCCCTTCGCGGATAGCGCGCGGCAGGCGTTCGGCCAGGCTGTCGAGGCGCTGGCGCAGCATTGCCAGTTGCCGGCCCGGATGTTGTGCGGCCAGACGGGTTTCCAGGCGGATCAAGCGTTCGCGACGGGTGTTGAGGCTGCGCTCGAACGCGCGGCGCATGCGCATGTCCAGGTCATCCAGGCGTTGCGCTTGTTGGCGCAGGCGCTCGCCGGGATGGCGCAGGCGTCGGGAAATGCCTTCCAGGCGCAAGCGATCGCGCATCAAACGGTCACGCATGCGCATCACCAGCCGTCGGTGCAGGCTTTCGACCCGACGCACCAGATCGCTGGAGTCCGGTGCCAGCAATTCGGCGGCAGCGGAAGGGGTGGGCGCGCGTACGTCAGCCACGAAGTCACTGATCGACACGTCGGTTTCGTGGCCGACCGCGCTGACAATCGGTGTCACGCAAGCATCCACGGCGCGGGCCACGGCTTCTTCGTTGAAGCACCAGAGGTCTTCCAGGGAACCGCCACCCCGGGCCAGGATCAGTGCGTCGAAACCGCGGGCATCCGCCAGTTTCAGGGCGCGGACAATCTGCGCGGTGGCTTCGCGGCCCTGCACGGCGGTAGGGATCAGCGTCAGTTGTATTTGCGGTGCACGGCGGCGGAACACGCTGATGATGTCGCGGATCACCGCCCCGGTGGGCGAACTGATGATGCCGATGCGTTGCGGATGCGCCGGCAACGGCACCTTGCGTTCGGCACTGAACAGGCCTTCGGCGCTGAGCTTTTCCTTGAGTGCATCGAAGGCCAGGCGCAAGGCGCCGTCGCCGGCCGGCTCCACGGTGTCGAGGATCAGCTGATAATCACCGCGCCCCTCGAACAGAGAGACCTTGCCGCGCACCTTGACCGCCAGACCGTCCTTCAAGGCCTGGCGAACCCGTGCCGCGTTCTGCCGGAACAGCGCGCAACGCACCTGGGCGCCGCTGTCCTTGAGGGTGAAATACACGTGGCCGGACGCCGGGCGGGCGAGGTTGGAGATTTCGCCTTCGACCCAGATGTTGCTGAACACGTCTTCGAGCAACACCCGGGCGCGGCCGTTGAGCTGGCTGACGGTCAGGACTTCGCGGTCCAGGCCGAGTCTTGCAAAGGGATCTTTAATCATGGGGCGCAGTTTAAAGGCATTCGGTGACCAATCTCCATGATCCTGCACAATTCCCTTGTGGGAGCGAGCTTGCTCGCGATGGGGCCAGCAAATTCAGCATTGATGTGCCAGACAGATCGCCATCGCGAGCAAGCTCGCTCCCACAGGGGGTAAAGTCGTGGCGCAAATTTATGGAAGACAGGGAAATGGATGTGATTGAGTTATTAAACCAATGGCCCTTCGGCCCGCTGGACTGGCTGGTGATCGGTGCAGGCGTCGCCCTGGCCTACATCGTGTTCGGCATCGCCGGTTTTGGCACCGCACTGGTGGCGGGGCCGATTCTGATTCTGTTCATGCCGCTGTCCAAGATCGTGCCCTTGCTGGTGTTGCTCGACTTTGTCGCGGCATTCGGCAATCTGTTGCCTTCGCGGCGTGATGTGGCGAAACCGGAACTGCTGCGGTTGCTGCCGTGCATGGCGGTGGGCTGCACCCTCGGCGTGATATTCCTGCTGAACCTTAAGTCCGACCTGTTGCTGCTATTGATGGGGCTGTTTATCAGTGCCTATGCGATTTACAGCCTGTGGATAAAGGTCCGTCCGGCGCAGTTGTCCGCCGCGTGGGCGCTGCCGATGGGGACGGTGGGCGGGATGTTCGGCGCGTTGTTTGGCAGCGGCGGCTTTCTCTATGCGATCTATTTGAACAGCCGATTGCCCAAGGAGGCGGCGCGGGCGACCCAGATTGCGCTGATCAGTTGCAGTACGGTGGTGCGTCTGAGCCTGTTTGCCATCGCCGGTGTGTATGCCGATTTGCCGTTGCTGGTGCTTGCGGTTTGTCTGTTGCCGGCGATGGTGCTGGGGCTTTGGGTTGGCCGGAAGTTGACCATGCGCCTGTCCCGCGAGGCGTTCGTGCGGCTGGTGACGTGGCTGGTGCTGGCCAGCGGAATTGCGTTGATCGGGCGTTACTTGAGCACCTGAAGATTCAACCTGTGGAGAGGGAGCAAGCTCCCTCTCTACTATTCAGTCGTTGTACTGGCTCAACAACCGCTCCAGTCGTGCACTGAGGCGACGTTTGATTTCGGTCTCGATGTGCGGGGCGAAGTCGTCGATCACGTCTTGCATGATCAACTGCGCGGCGGCGCGCAATTCGCTGTCCAGGTGCAGCAGGTCATCCGGGTTCTTGCTGGCGGCAGGCGCCGGCGTTGCCATGGTGACGGGTTCAACGATGGGGGCAGGGGTTGTCGGTACGACAGGGGGCGAAGGCTCGCTCACGGCGTCGAACAACATGGGAATCTGTTCCTGGTCACCTTCCTCGACCGTGTCGGTCAGCAGGGGCGGTTGCAGGTTGTCATCGCCGAGCAATTGGCGGATCGACTCAAGGTCGTCCAGCAGGTGCGCGGACTGTTGCAGCGGTTTTGGAGTGTCCATTGGAAGGCTCAGAGTCGCTGTAAACGGTGATCTTGCAGAGGATAGCCCTGTTCGCGGTAGAAACGGAAACTCTCCCGCGCGGCCGCTCTGATCGTCGGATCCTCCACCACCACTTCCGCCACCCGGGCGAACTTGTTGGCGAAGGCCGGGACCTTCAGGTCGAGATTGACCAGCAAATCCTGATGCTGACCACAGTCATCGCCCAACCCCAGGACAATAAAACCTTCAGGTTCGCTGTCGGCAGGGCCGTGGGGCACGAAGCTTTCACCCTTGAACGCCCACAGCCGCGCATCGAGATCGTCACGCTGGGCCGCGTCGCTGCAATGCAGGTAGATGCGGTGGCCCATGCGCCAGGCTTTCTCGGTGAGCTTGCAGGCAAAGTCCAGGCGTGCCGAAGGATCGGCGCTGGGCAGGATATAGAAGTCGACTTTGGTCATTGCGGTTCCAGAGCGGCAAGCGGCGTCACCGCAGAGTGACGCCGCCGCCCATCAACGGTTTCAGGCTTTGGCGCGGTCCAGCAGGTATTGGGTCAGCAGGGGAACCGGACGGCCAGTGGCGCCCTTATCCTTGCCGCCGCTGGTCCAGGCCGTGCCGGCGATGTCCAGGTGCGCCCAGTTCAGGTTCTTGGTGAAGCGCGACAGGAAGCAGGCCGCGGTGATGGTGCCGGCTTTCGGGCCGCCAATGTTGGCGATGTCGGCGAACGGGCTGTCAAGCTGTTCCTGGTACTCATCGAACAGCGGCAGTTGCCAGGCGCGGTCGTCGGCAGCTTTGCCGGCGCTCAGCAGTTGGCCGATCAGTTCGTCATTGTTGCCCAGCAGGCCCGAGGTGTGGGAACCCAGGGCAACCACGCAGGCGCCGGTCAGGGTCGCGATGTCGATGACCGCTTGCGGCTTGAAGCGCTCCGAGTAGGTCAGGGCGTCGCACAGCACCAGGCGGCCTTCGGCGTCGGTGTTGAGGATTTCCACGGTCTGGCCGCTCATGGTGGTGACGATGTCGCCCGGGCGCGAAGCGTTGCCGCTCGGCATGTTCTCGGCGCAGGCCAGGATGCACACCAGGTTGATCGGCAGCTTCAGTTCGAGCACGGCACGCAGGGTACCGAACACGCTGGCGGCGCCGCCCATGTCGTACTTCATTTCATCCATGCCGGCACCTGGCTTGAGGCTGATGCCGCCGGTGTCGAAGGTGATGCCCTTGCCGACCAGCGCGTACGGCTTCTCGGATTTCTTGCCGCCGTTGTACTGCATGACGATCAGGCGCGGAGGCTGGGCGCTGCCCTGGCCGACGGCGTAGAACGAGCCCATGCCCAGGGCCTTGATCTTCTTCTCGTCGAGGACTTCGACTTTCAGGTCCTTGAATTCCTTGCCCAGGTCTTTGGCCTGCTCGCCGAGGAAGGTCGGGTGGCAGATGTTCGGCGGCAGGTTGCCCAGGTTGCGGGTGAAGGCCATGCCGTTGGCGATGGCGGTGGCGTGGGCCACGGCGCGTTGCACTTCGGCCTGGGCAGCCTTGATGGTCAGCAGGGTGATTTTCTTCAGGGCGCGGGCTTCGGCTTTCTGGCTCTTGAACTGGTCGAAGCTGTACTCGCCGTCCACCAGGGTTTCGGCCAGCAGGCGGGTCTTGCCATAGCTGTCGCGGCCTTTGACCACGACTTCGTCGAGGGCCAGCACCGCGTCGCTGCCGCCCAGGCCTTTGAGGGTGTTGAGGATGCCGGCGATGATCTTGCGGAACGGGCGGTCACCCAGCTCGTCGTCCTTGCCCACACCCACCAGCAGTACGCGCTCGGCCTTGAGGTTCGGCAGGCTGTGCAGCAACAGGCTCTGGCCAACCTTGCCGGCCAGGTCGCCGCGCTTGAGCACAGCGCTGATCGCGCCGCCGCTCAGTTCGTCGAGTTGTCGGGCAACAGCGCCGAGCTTGCGGCCTTCGCCAACGGAGACCACGAGAGTGGCGGTCTTCAACGTTTCGGGGTTGACGCTTTTTACAACCAGTTCCATGTCCGGGTCCCTGAATTGATGGTTATCACGCATGCGCCCGACACCTTATGTGCGTCGATTGCTTATAAACAGAAAGGCGCCAGGATCGACCGGCGACAAAGGCCGCAGTTTGAACCTCGCTACCGGCGGCTGACAACCCTCGGTTGTACGATCTTCAACGCTTTGACAGGCTGCTTGAGCTTGTGCAGTGACAGGCGCACCCAATCACAGGATAATGCGCCATCTTTTTTCGGCGGCTCTGCCTTGCGGGCCGGCCGATACGTTTGCTTGTTTGGCCGCCTTAGCCTGACAACCCTGGAGTGTCTGGTTTGATCGTCTTCCGTTATCTATCCCGCGAAGTCCTGTTGACCTTGAGCGCCGTCAGTGCCGTGCTGCTGGTCATCATCATGAGCGGTCGCTTCATCAAATACCTCGCCCAGGCGGCTTCAGGCCTGCTGGATCCGGGTTCGTTGTTCCTGATCATGGGCTATCGCCTGCCGGGGTTCCTCCAGCTGATCCTGCCGCTTGGGCTGTTTCTCGGGATCCTGCTGTCCTACGGGCGCCTGTACCTCGAAAGCGAAATGACCGTGCTCTCGGCCACCGGCATGAGCCAGCAGCGGCTGTTTTGCATGACGCTGTTCCCGGCCACTCTGGTTGCGCTCCTCGTGGCGTGGCTGAGCCTGAGCCTGGCGCCACAGGGGGCCAATCAGTTTCAGTTGCTGCTGAACAAGCAGGATGCCCTGACTGAATTCGATACCCTGGAGCCTGGGCGCTTCCAGGCTTTGCGTGACGGCACCCGGGTCACCTACACCGAGAGCATGTCCGATGACCGCGTCAATCTGGGGGGTGTGTTCATCTCGCAAAAAAACATCAGTTCCAATAACAAGGATCGCGGGATTTCTGTGCTGGTGGCGGAAAAGGGTCGCCAGGAAATTCGTCCGGACGGCAACCGCTACCTGATCCTTGATAACGGCTATCGCTATGACGGTAGTCCGGGGCAGGCTGACTACCGGGCGATCAAGTACGACGAGTACGGTGTGTTGCTGCCAAAGCCGGAAGTCAGTGACGAAGTCACCGACCGTGACGCGATGCCGACCCGTACCTTGATCGGCAGTGAAGACATTCGCATGCGCGCCGAACTGCAATGGCGTATGTCTCTGCCGTTGCTGGTGTTCATCGTGACCCTGATGGCGGTGCCACTGTCGCGGGTCAATCCGCGCCAGGGCCGATTCCTCAAATTATTGCCGGCGATTCTTCTCTATATGGCTTACCTGACCATTCTGATCGCCGCCCGCGGTGCCCTCGACAAGGGCAAGATCCCCGCGATGTTTGGCTTGTGGTGGGTGCACGGGATTTTCCTGTCCATCGGCCTGGGCTTGCTCTATTGGGAACCCTTGCGCTTGAAGAGGGCGAGTCGCCGCAGCGCGCTGGAGGTGGCCCGTGGTTAAGCTGGATCGCTACATTGGTAGCAGTGTGTTCATGGCGATCCTGGCGGTGCTCGGGATCATTCTTGGTCTGGCGACACTGTTTGCCTTCATCGACGAGATGGGTGAAGTCAGCGATACCTACACCTTGGTCGATGTGCTGAGTTATGTGGTGTTGACCGCTCCGCGCCGGATGTACGAAATGCTGCCGATGGCTGCGCTGATCGGCTGCCTGATCGGTCTTGGCAGCCTGGCCAGCAACAGTGAGCTGACCATCATGCGCGCCGCCGGTGTGTCGATCGGCCGGATCGTCTGGGCGGTCATGAAGCCGATGCTGGTATTGATGCTGGCCGGTGTGCTGGTCGGTGAGTACGTCGCTCCGCCTGCCGAAACCATGGCGCAGGCCAATCGCTCACTGGCACAGGGCAGCGGTGATGCACAAAGCGCCAAGCACGGCTTGTGGCACCGCCAGGGCGATGAGTTCATTCACGTCAACTCGGTGCAACCCAACGGCATCCTGTACGGCGTGACCCGCTATCGTTTCGACAACGAGCGGCACATGCTGTCGGCGAGCTTCGCCAAGCGTGCCGAGTTCGACACCGATCACTGGCAGTTGACGGATGTCACGACCACGCTGTTCCACGAGCGCAGCACCGAAGTGGTTGCGACCCCGCAAGAGCGCTGGGAAGTTGCGTTGAGCCCGCAGTTGCTCAATACCGTAGTCATGGTGCCGGAGTCGCTGTCGATCAGCGGCCTGTGGGGTTACATCCACTATCTGGCGGACCAGGGGCTGAACAATGGCCGCTACTGGCTGGCATTTTGGGTCAAGGTGTTGCAGCCGCTGGTGACTGCCGCCCTGGTGTTGATGGCGATTTCCTTCATCTTTGGTCCGCTGCGTTCGGTGACCCTGGGTCAACGGGTGTTCACCGGCGTGCTGGTGGGTTTCACCTTCCGCATCGTTCAGGATCTGCTGGGGCCTTCGAGCCAGGTATTCGGCTTCCCGCCGTTGCTTTCGGTGCTGGTGCCGGCGGGTATTTGTGCCGTTGCGGGGCTCTGGCTGTTGCGTCGAGCCGGCTGATGGCGGGCATTTTCCGACCGCTTTGACGTTAAAAAACGCCCTTGTCGCAAGACCGGGGCGTTTTTGTAGGCACCGTCTGACCTGCGAACGTGACGCTCGCGCCGTGGATCAGGTACAATTCCCGGCTATTTTTCGGCGGGCTATGCCTGCAGCCTTTTTGAGTGTTGATCCGTGAGTGATTTGAGTCATATCCGCAATTTCTCCATCATCGCCCACATTGACCATGGCAAGTCGACGCTGGCCGATCGCTTCATCCAGATGTGTGGCGGCCTCGCCGAGCGCGAAATGGAAGCCCAGGTCCTGGACTCCATGGACCTTGAGCGTGAACGCGGGATCACCATCAAGGCGCACAGCGTCACCCTGTATTACAAGGCTCGCGACGGTATCAACTACCAGTTGAACTTCATTGATACCCCCGGCCACGTTGACTTCACCTATGAGGTGAGCCGTTCGCTGGCCGCCTGTGAAGGCGCGCTGCTGGTGGTCGATGCCGGTCAAGGCGTTGAAGCGCAGTCGGTTGCCAACTGCTACACCGCGATCGAGCAGGGCCTGGAAGTGATGCCGGTGCTGAACAAGATCGACCTGCCACAGGCCGATCCGGACCGTGTCAAAGAAGAAATCGAAAAAATCATCGGCATCGATGCCACCGATGCGGTCGAGTGCTCGGCCAAGACCGGCCTGGGCGTCGACGAAGTGCTCGAGCGCCTGGTCGCCACCATTCCAGCGCCGACCGGCAACTACGAAGATCCGCTGCAAGCGTTGATCATCGACTCCTGGTTCGACAACTACCTGGGCGTTGTTTCCCTGGTACGCGTGCGCCACGGTCGTGTGAAGAAGGGCGACAAGATCCTGGTCAAGTCCACCGGCAAGATCCACCTGGTGGACAGCGTCGGTGTATTCAACCCGAAGCATACCCCTACCGCTGACCTGAAGGCCGGTGAAGTGGGCTTCATCATCGCCAGCATCAAGGACATTCACGGTGCGCCAGTGGGCGACACCCTGACCTTGAGCTCGACGCCGGACGTTGACGTACTGCCAGGCTTCAAACGTATTCAGCCGCAGGTTTACGCCGGTCTGTTCCCGGTCAGCTCCGACGACTTCGAAGATTTCCGCGAGGCGCTGCAAAAGCTCACGCTCAATGACTCGTCCCTGCAGTACACCCCGGAAAGTTCCGATGCCCTGGGCTTTGGTTTCCGTTGCGGGTTCCTCGGCATGCTGCACATGGAAATCATCCAGGAGCGCCTGGAGCGCGAGTACAACCTGGACCTGATCACCACGGCGCCGACGGTAATCTTCGAGCTGCTGCTCAAGACCGGCGAGACGATCTACGTCGATAACCCGTCGAAGCTCCCGGACCTGTCCTCGATCGAAGACATGCGTGAGCCGATCGTGCGGGCCAATATTCTTGTGCCGCAGGAGCACCTGGGCAACGTCATTACCCTGTGCATCGAAAAACGTGGTGTGCAGGTTGACATGCTGTTCCTCGGCTCCCAGGTACAAGTGACCTACGACCTGCCGATGAACGAAGTGGTGCTGGACTTCTTCGACCGTCTGAAGTCCACCAGTCGCGGCTATGCTTCGCTGGACTACCATTTCGATCGTTATCAATCGGCCAGCCTGGTGAAACTGGACGTGCTGATCAACGGTGACAAGGTCGATGCCCTGGCGCTGATCGTGCACCGTGACAACTCGCACTACAAAGGTCGCCAGCTGACCGAGAAGATGAAAGAACTGATTCCGCGGCAGATGTTCGACGTAGCAATCCAGGCCGCCATTGGCGGGCAGATTGTGGCGCGGACAACCGTCAAGGCGCTCAGAAAGAACGTATTGGCCAAATGCTACGGTGGTGACGTCAGCCGTAAGAAGAAACTGCTGGAGAAGCAAAAGGCCGGTAAGAAACGCATGAAGCAGGTCGGCAACGTGGAAATTCCACAGGAAGCCTTCCTTGCCGTGCTCAGGTTGGATAGTTAGGTCCTATGTCGCTAAATTTCCCGCTGTTGCTGGTCATTGCCGTGTTTGTCTGCGGCCTGTTGGCGTTGCTCGATCTGTTGATCCTGGCCCCGCGTCGGCGTGCCGCCATCGCTTCCTATCAGGGCAGCGTCAGCCAGCCTGACATGGTCGTGGTCGAGAAGCTGAACAAAGAGCCGCTGCTGGTTGAATACGGCAAGTCGTTCTTCCCGGTGTTGTTCATCGTGCTGGTGCTGCGTTCGTTCCTGGTGGAACCGTTCCAGATTCCTTCCGGTTCGATGAAGCCAACCCTGGATGTCGGCGACTTCATCCTGGTGAGCAAGTTTTCCTACGGGATCCGCTTGCCGGTGATCGACAAGAAAGTCATCGAAGTCGGTGATCCGCAGCGCGGTGATGTCATGGTGTTCCGCTACCCGAGCGATCCGAACGTCAACTACATCAAGCGTGTGGTTGGTTTGCCGGGCGACACGGTTCGCTACACCGCCGACAAGCGCCTGTTCGTCAACGGTCAATCGATCGCCGAGCAACTGGTCGGCTCCGAGCCGGGCACGTTGGGCAGCGCCGAGCTCTACAAGGAAAAGCTCGGTGCGGCCGAGCACATGATCCGCAAGGAAATGAGCCGCTACCGCGCCATGCCGGACCGTTCGTGGACCGTGCCGGCCGGGCACTACTTCATGATGGGCGACAACCGCGACAACTCGAATGACAGTCGCTACTGGGATGATCCGAACATTCCCAAGGATCTGCTGGGCATGGTTCCCGACAAGAATATCGTCGGCAAGGCCTTTGCAGTCTGGATGAGCTGGCCGGAACCCAAACTCAGCCACCTGCCGAATTTCTCGCGGGTTGGCCTGATCAAGTAATCAGACACGGCGCTGTGAACACAGCGCCGAATGCATTTCTGGAACCGGCACAATGGGCGCCAGAGGCATGCAAACAATGATATTCAGGACGTTATTTTTGAACACAGCTTTAATTGTCCCAAGCCTGCGCCGCCTTACGGCGATGGCGGTGGAATCCAGCCACGAACTCAGCGTGGGTAAACCGTGAGCGTCTCCTTAAGCCGTCTAGAGCGTCAGCTCGGCTACACCTTCAAGGATCAGGAACTGATGGTCCTGGCCCTGACTCACCGCAGTTTTGCCGGGCGTAACAACGAACGCCTGGAATTCCTCGGTGACGCCATTCTCAACTTCGTCGCCGGCGAGGCGCTGTTCGAGCGCTTTCCGCTGGCTCGCGAAGGCCAGTTGTCGCGTTTGCGCGCGCGCCTGGTCAAAGGCGAGACCCTGGCCGTACTGGCCCGTGGTTTCGATCTGGGCGAATACCTGCGCCTGGGCTCGGGCGAGCTGAAAAGCGGCGGTTTCCGTCGCGAGTCGATCCTGGCCGATGCCCTCGAAGCGCTGATCGGTGCGATCTACCTCGATGCCGGCATGGAAATGGCCCGCGAGCGTGTGCTCGCCTGGCTTGCTGGCGAGTTCGAAGGCCTGACGCTGGTCGACACCAATAAAGATCCAAAGACCCGCCTGCAGGAGTTCCTGCAGTCCCGTGGTTGTGAGCTGCCGCGTTACGAAGTGGTGGATATCCAGGGTGAGCCGCATTGCCGGACGTTCTTCGTCGAATGCGAAATCATCTTACTGAATGAAAAAAGCCGAGGTCAGGGTGTGAGTCGTCGTATTGCCGAACAGGTAGCGGCCGCCGCAGCACTGATTGCCCTGGGTGTGGAGAATGGCAATGACTGATACAAACGCAACTCGCTGTGGCTATGTTGCCATCGTCGGCCGTCCGAACGTGGGCAAGTCCACGCTGCTGAACCACATCCTGGGTCAGAAGCTGGCAATCACCTCGCGCAAACCGCAAACCACCCGTCACAACATGCTCGGTATCAAGACCGAGGGCGATGTGCAGGCGATCTACGTCGACACCCCTGGTATGCACAAGGGTGGCGAGAAGGCCCTGAACCGCTACATGAACAAGACCGCTTCGGCGGCGTTGAAAGACGTCGACGTGGTGATCTTCGTGGTCGACCGCACCAAGTGGACCGAAGAGGACCAGATGGTTCTCGAGCGCGTCCAGTACGTGACCGGCCCGCTGATCGTGGCGTTGAACAAGACCGACCGCATCGAAGACAAGGCCGAGCTGATGCCGCACCTGAGCTGGTTGCAGGAGCAGTTGCCGAATGCGCAGATCATCCCGATTTCCGCACAGCACGGGCATAACCTCGATGCTCTGGAGCGCGTGATCGCCGAGCACCTGCCGGAAAACGATCACTTCTTCCCGGAAGACCAGATCACCGACCGCAGCAGTCGTTTCCTCGCCGCCGAGCTTGTGCGCGAGAAAATCATGCGCCAGATGGGCGCCGAGCTGCCGTACCAGATCACCGTCGAAATCGAAGAGTTCAAGCAGCAGGGCAAGACCCTGCACATCCATGCCTTGATCCTCGTCGAGCGCGATGGCCAGAAGAAAATCATCATTGGCGACAAGGGCGAGCGCATCAAGCGTATCGGCACCGAAGCGCGCAAGGACATGGAGCTGCTGTTCGACTCCAAGATCATGCTCAACCTGTGGGTCAAGGTTAAGGGCGGCTGGTCCGATGACGAGCGTGCGTTGCGTTCGTTGGGTTACGGCGACTTGTAATACGTTTTCCGGATCAACAAAGATCCCCTGTGGGAGCGAGCTTGCTCGCGATAGCGGTCTGTCAGTCAACATGGATGTTGAATGTCAGGCCCTCATCGCGAGCAAGCTCGCTCCCACAATGGTTTTGGGTTGTTTGTAAAACAGCGCTCCTTCATTGAGATCTGCGATTTCCATGTCCCAACCCATCGCCCAGCCCGCCTACGTCCTGCACTCCCGCGCCTACCGTGAAAACAGCGCGCTGGTGGACTTCCTCACGCCGCAAGGCCGGTTGCGGGCGGTGTTGCGCAGTGCGCGGGGCAAGGCCGGGACGCTGGCGCGGCCATTCGTGCCACTGGAAGTCGAGTTCCGGGGCAAGGGCGAGCTGAAGAATGTCGGGCGCATGGAAAGTGCCGGGGTTTCAACCTGGCTCAATGGCGAGGCGCTGTTCAGTGGGCTTTACCTCAATGAGCTGCTGATTCGCCTGTTGCCCGCTGAAGATCCGCTCCCTTCGGTGTTCGATCACTACGCCGCCACCTTGCTGGCCCTGGCCGAAGGTCGACCACTGGAGCCCTTGCTGCGCTCCTTCGAATGGCGCTTGCTCGATGACCTCGGCTACGGGTTTTCCCTGACGACTGATATTCATGATCAGCCCATCGCGCCGGACGGCCTCTACCGTTTGCAAGTGGATGCAGGGCTTGAGCGGGTCTATCTGCTGCAACCGGGCCTGTTCAACGGCGTCGAACTGCTGGCCATGGCTGAGGCCGACTGGTCCGCCCCCGGCGCCCTGTCTGCCGCCAAGCGCTTGATGCGCCAGGCGTTGGCCGTTCACTTGGGCGGCCGTCCACTTGTCAGTCGCGAGCTGTTTCGCAAGCCCTAGTCTCCCCGTATGCTGTGCACCGAACTTTCTCTTCTTCTGGAGCGCTTTCCGTGACCACCAGCACCCGCATTCTTCTTGGCGTGAACATCGACCACGTTGCCACCCTGCGTCAGGCCCGGGGCACCCGTTACCCGGACCCGGTCAAGGCTGCACTGGACGCGGAAGAGGCGGGCGCCGACGGCATCACCGTGCACCTGCGCGAAGACCGTCGGCACATTCAGGAACGCGACGTTCTGCTGCTCAAGGACGTGCTGCAAACCCGCATGAACTTCGAAATGGGTGTCACCGAAGAAATGATGCTGTTCGCCGAGCGCATCCGCCCGGCACACATCTGCCTGGTGCCGGAAACCCGTCAAGAGTTGACCACCGAAGGTGGCCTGGACGTGGCGGGGCAGGAAGCGCGAATCAAGGCCGCGGTCGAGCGCCTGTCGAAGATCGGCTCTGAAGTGTCGCTGTTCATTGACGCCGATGAGCGCCAGATCGAAGCCTCCCGCCGAGTCGGCGCGCCGGCCATCGAACTGCACACCGGGCGTTATGCCGATGCCGAGACGCCGACTGAAGTCGCCGAAGAACTCAAGCGTGTGGCCGATGGCGTGGCTTTCGGCCTGGCCCAGGGGCTGATCGTCAATGCCGGCCATGGCCTGCACTATCACAACGTTGAAGCCGTGGCGGCGATCAAGGGCATCAACGAGCTGAACATCGGCCATGCGCTGGTGGCCCATGCGCTGTTCGTTGGCTTCAAGTCGGCTGTTGCGGAGATGAAGGCGCTGATTCTGGCGGCGGCGTTGAAGGGTTAAGAGCAAAAGATCGCAGCCTGCGGCAGCTCCTACAGGTGAACACATAACCCTGTAGGAGCTGCCGCAGGCTGCGATCTTTTGCTTTTTAGAGCGGGGCGGGCTCTTGAGCTGGCTTGGTCTTGTCGATCCCCGGAACAAGCAGCTTGCCCTCGGCGACCTGATCGCCCTCAAGCTGCGGCTGCGTGACCCAGGTCAGGATGTCGTAGTAGCGACGGATGTTCGCCACGAAATGCACCGGTTCGCCGCCACGGGCGTAGCCGTAACGGGTTTTGCTGTACCACTTCTTTTCCGACAGGCGCGGCAGGATCTTCTTCACGTCCAGTCATTTGTCCGGGTTCAACCCTTCCTTGGCGGCCAGTTTGCGGGCGTCGTCGAGGTGACCGCTGCCGACGTTGTAGGCGGCCAGGGCGAACCAGGTGCGATCCGGTTCCTGGATCGAGTCGTCCAACTGGTCCTTCATGTAGGCCAGGTACTTGGCGCCACCCATGATGCTCTGCTTCGGATCGAGGCGGTTGGACACGCCCATGGCTTGCGCGGTGTTCTGGGTCAGCATCATCAGGCCACGCACGCCAGTCTTGGACGTGACGGCCGGTTGCCACAACGACTCCTGATAGCCGATCGCAGCCAGCAGGCGCCAGTCGACTTTCTCCTTCTTGGCGTAGGCCTTGAAGTGCTGTTCGTACTTGGGCAGGCGTTGCTGCAAGTGTTGGGCAAAGGTGGTGGCGCCCATGTAGCCGAGGACATCGACATGCCCGTAGTAGCGGTCCTTGAGGCGTTGCAGGGTGCCGTTCTTCTTGACCTTGTCGAGGTAATCGTTGATTTCGTTGAGCAGGCTGTTGTCCTCGCCCGGGGCGACGGCCCAGCTCTGGTTGCTCGCGTCACCGAGGTCGAAGGCGACCCGGATGTTGGTGAAGTACACCTGGTTCATCGCCACTTCGTTGGAGTCGACCAGTGTCAGGTCGATCTGGCCTTCGTCGACCATGCGCAGGAGATCGACGACCTCGACCGCGTCGGACTCTTCGTATTCAATGCCGGGAAATTTCTGCTTCAGTTGCGCGAGTTGTTCGGCGTGGGTGCTGCCCTTGAGCACCATGATCTTCTTGCCCACCAGATCCTTCGCATCGGTCGGCCGGGACTGGCCGTTGCGGTAGATGATCTGCGGGGTGACTTCCAGATAGGAGTGGGAGAAGCGCACCTGCTTCTTGCGCTCTTCGCTGCTGACCAGGCCGGCAGCCGCCAGCACCGGTCCGTTGGGCTTGCCGACCTGGTTGAACAGGTCATCGAGGTTGTCGGCGGTCTCGATCTTCAGCTCGACCCCCAGATCGTCGGCGAAGCGCTTCACCAGCTCGTATTCGAAGCCGGTTTCACCGTTGCGATCCTGAAAGTAGGTGGCGGGGCTGTTTCGGGTAACCACCCGCAGCACACCATCCTCCTTTACGCGCTCGAGCGTGTTGGGTTTATCAACACAGCCACCGAGCATCAGGAAGAGTCCGGTTGCGATCAGCCATTTGGCGTACCGCGGACGCAAAGCCGTTGGGAAAAACATCTGCGCAGTATACGCAAAGGACCACGGGCGCCATATCTCGACAGTGAGGGGCTAGTCTGCTAGAGATCACAAAACCGGCCGAAACCCCGCAGGAATGGGCCTTTTCTGCATTTTGTTACAGTAAAAATAAGCTGTCGTCACACGCCCAATTAACCTGACTTTCGAGGCAGAAACACAGATCGGCACCCGAGTGCAACCGTGCGTAGCGTTTCGGGTGATGTCGCGGGCTGTTTAGGCTAGAATGCACGGCCTCAAAGCACACCCCTTCCCGAGGCTGTCCCGAAGATGTTGATCCTGCGCGGCGCTCCTGCCCTTTCTGCCTTTCGCCACAGCAAGCTCCTTGAGCAACTGAGCCAGAAGGTTCCGGCTGTCAGTGGCCTGTATGCTGAATTCGCTCACTTCGCCGAAGTTACCGGCGTCCTGACCGGCGACGAACAGCAGGTGCTTGCGCGCCTTCTGAAGTACGGTCCAAGCGTTCCGGTACAGGAACCGACCGGTCGTCTGTTTCTGGTACTGCCGCGTTTCGGCACCATCTCGCCGTGGTCGAGCAAGGCCAGCGACATCGCTCGCAACTGTGGCCTGGCGAAAATCCAGCGTCTGGAGCGCGGTATCGCGTTCTACGTGGCCGGCCAGTTCAGCGACGCTGAAGCCCAGCTGATCGCCGACGGTCTGCACGACCGCATGACCCAGATCGTCCTGGGCAACCTCGAACAGGCCGCCGGCCTGTTCAGCCACGCCGAGCCAAAACCCCTGACCGCGATCGACGTGTTGGGTGGTGGCCGCGCCGCGCTGGAAAAAGCCAACACCGAGCTGGGCCTGGCCCTGGCCGAAGACGAGATCGACTACCTGGTCAACGCCTTCGTCGGCTTGAAGCGCAACCCGCACGACATCGAACTGATGATGTTCGCCCAGGCGAACTCCGAGCACTGCCGCCACAAGATCTTCAACGCCAGTTGGGATATCGACGGCGAGAGCCAGGAAAAAAGCCTGTTCGGCATGATCAAGAACACCTACGTGATGCACAGCGAAGGCGTTCTGTCAGCTTATAAGGACAACGCTTCGGTGATCGTCGGCTCCGTGGCCGGTCGTTTCTTCCCGGACCCTGAGACCCGCCAGTACGGCGCGGTGCAGGAACCGGTGCACATCCTGATGAAGGTTGAAACCCACAACCACCCGACCGCGATTGCTCCGTTCCCGGGCGCATCCACCGGTTCCGGTGGCGAAATCCGCGACGAAGGCGCGACCGGCCGTGGCGCCAAGCCGAAGGCTGGCCTGACCGGTTTCACCGTGTCGAACCTGCAGATCCCGGGCTTCGAACAGCCGTGGGAAGTGCCGTACGGCAAGCCTGAGCGCATCGTTACCGCGCTGGACATCATGATCGAAGGCCCGCTGGGCGGCGCTGCGTTCAACAACGAATTCGGTCGTCCGGCGCTGACCGGCTACTTCCGTACCTTCGAACAATCGATCACCACCCCGCACGGTGACGAAGTTCGCGGTTACCACAAGCCGATCATGCTGGCTGGCGGCATGGGCAACATCCGTGAAGAACACGTCAAGAAAGGCGAGATCCTGGTCGGCTCCAAGCTGATCGTGCTCGGCGGCCCGGCGATGCTGATCGGCCTGGGCGGCGGCGCGGCTTCCTCCATGGCCACCGGTACCAGCTCGGCAGACCTGGACTTCGCTTCGGTACAGCGCGAAAACCCGGAAATGGAACGTCGCTGCCAGGAAGTCATCGACCGTTGCTGGCAGCTGGGCGACAAGAACCCGATCAGCTTCATCCACGACGTGGGTGCGGGCGGTCTGTCCAACGCCTTCCCGGAGCTGGTCAACGACGGCGACCGTGGTGGCCGTTTCGAACTGCGCAACATTCCAAACGACGAGCCGGGCATGGCCCCGCACGAAATCTGGTCCAACGAATCCCAGGAACGCTACGTTCTGGCGGTCGGTCCGGCTGACTTCGAGCGCTTCAAGGCCATCTGCGAACGCGAGCGTTGCCCGTTTGCCGTGGTCGGCGAAGCCACTGCCGAACCGCAGCTGACCGTGACCGACAGCCACTTCGGCAACAGCCCGGTGGACATGCCACTGGAAGTGTTGCTGGGCAAGGCTCCGCGCATGCACCGTTCGGTGGTTCGTGAAAGCGAGCTGGGCGACGATTTCGATCCGTCGACCCTCGACATCGCCAACTGCGTCGAGCGCGTCCTGCATCACCCGGCCGTGGCGAGCAAGAGCTTCCTGATCACCATCGGCGACCGCACCATCACCGGCCTCGTGGCCCGTGACCAGATGGTCGGCCCATGGCAGGTTCCGGTGGCCGACGTTGCCGTCACCGCCACCAGCTTCGACGTCTACACCGGTGAAGCCATGGCCATGGGCGAGCGTACTCCGCTGGCACTGCTGGACGCTCCGGCGTCGGGCCGCATGGCCATCGGCGAAACCCTGACCAACATCGCTGCTTCGCGCATCGGCAAGATCTCCGACATCAAGTTGTCGGCGAACTGGATGTCCGCAGCCGGTCACCCGGGTGAAGATGCACGCCTGTACGACACCGTGAAAGCGGTCGGCATGGAGCTGTGCCCTGAGCTGGGTATCACCATTCCTGTGGGCAAGGACTCGATGTCCATGGCCACCCGCTGGAACGATGAAGGCGTGGACAAGTCCGTCACGTCGCCGATGTCCCTGATCGTGACCGGTTTCGCGCCAGTGACTGACATCCGTCAGACCCTGACCCCGCAACTGCGCATGGACAAGGGCACCACCGACCTGATCCTGATCGACCTGGGCCGTGGCCAGAACCGCATGGGCGCCTCGATCCTGGCACAGGTTCACGGCAAGCTCGGCAAGCAGGCTCCGGACGTCGATGACGCCGAAGACCTGAAAGCTTTCTTCGCGGTGATCCAGGGCCTCAACGCCGACGGTCACCTGCTGGCCTACCACGACCGTTCCGACGGTGGTCTGCTGACCAGCGTTGTCGAGATGGCGTTCGCCGGTCACTGTGGCCTGAGCCTGAACCTCGACGGTCTGGCGGAAACCTCCGACGACATCGCCGCCATCCTGTTCAACGAAGAACTGGGCGCCGTGATCCAGGTTCGCCAGGACGCTACCCCGGACATCCTCGCGCAGTTCAGCGCCGCCGGCCTGGGCGATTGCGTGTCGGTGATCGGTCAGCCAATGAACAATGGCGAGATCAGCATCACCTTCAACGGTGACACCGTGTTCGAAGGCCAGCGTCGTCTGCTGCAACGCCAGTGGGCCGAGACCAGCTACCAGATCCAGCGTCTGCGCGATAATGCCGACTGCGCCGAGCAAGAGTTCGACGTGCTGCTGGAAGAAGACAACCCTGGCCTGAGCGTCAAGCTGAGCTACGACATCAACCAGGACATCGCCGCGCCTTACATCAAGAAAGGCATTCGCCCACAGGTTGCCGTACTGCGTGAGCAGGGCGTCAACGGTCAGGTGGAAATGGCGGCTGCATTCGACCGCGCCGGTTTCAACGCGATCGACGTGCACATGAGCGACATTCTGGCCGGCCGTGTCGACCTGAACGAGTTCAAGGGCATGGTCGCTTGCGGTGGTTTCTCTTACGGCGACGTACTGGGTGCCGGTGAAGGCTGGGCGAAATCCGCGCTGTTCAACAGCCGTGCCCGCGATGCGTTCCAGGGTTTCTTCGAACGCAACGACAGCTTCACCCTCGGCGTGTGCAACGGTTGCCAGATGATGTCCAACCTGCACGAGCTGATCCCGGGCAGCGAGTTCTGGCCGCACTTTGTGCGTAACCGTTCCGAGCAGTTCGAAGCCCGTGTTGCCATGGTGCAGATCCAGGAGTCGAACTCGATCTTCCTGCAAGGCATGGCCGGTTCGCGCATGCCGATCGCCATCGCCCACGGCGAAGGCCATGCCGAGTTCGCCAGCGAAGAAGCACTGCTGGAAGCCGATCTGTCCGGTTGCGTGGCGATGCGTTTCGTCGACAACCACGGCAAGGTCACCGAAAGCTACCCGGCCAACCCGAACGGTTCGCCGCGCGGGATCACCGGTTTGACCAGCCGCGACGGTCGCGTGACCATCATGATGCCGCACCCGGAGCGTGTGTTCCGCGCCGTGCAGAACTCGTGGCGTTCGGACGACTGGAACGAAGATGCACCGCTGATGCGTATGTTCCGTAATGCTCGGGTCTGGGTAAACTAAAAGCGGGTGAACCAAGCGCCGTGTACAAGCTCAGCTTTTTTGTTCCAACCAGTCACGTCGAAGACGTGAAGAGTGCCGTATTCGCCGCCGGTGGCGGTCGAATCGGTGCTTACGACCACTGTGCATGGCAGGTGTTGGGCCTGGGCCAGTTTCGTCCACTGGATGGCAGCCAGCCGTTCATTGGAGAGGCCGGGCAGGTCGAGCAGGTCGAGGAATGGAAGGTTGAGCTGGTGGTGGCCAATGAGTTGATTCGTTCGGTGGTGGCGGCTCTGAAACAGAGCCATCCCTACGAGACGCCGGCTTATGAAGTGTGGCGGTTGGAGGATTTCTGATCTTCCTGGCTGCTGAAATGAGAAACCCGCTGAAAGAGATTTCAGCGGGTTTTTTATTGCCTTGAGTTCCCCTCCTACAATATGTGCGTCGTAGATTAAACCTTGGCACTCACCTCACTGCGATTGACCAACGCTTCCAGCGCATCACTCAAGCTCGACGCCTTGTCGCCAATCAGCAGATGCCAGATGCCGCCTTCAAGCTGGCTGACACCCTGGCAGCCCAGCGCTTTCAAATCACACTCCGACAGCGCCTTGCCATTGGCCAGTTGCAGGCGGATGCGGGTCATGGCGACGCAATCGAGTTGCAGCACATTGTCGCCACCCCCCAGGGCATTGAGCCATTGCTGCGCCTCGGGTGTCGCCACGGCGGCAGGTGGCGCTGCTTCGGTTTCCGCCGCTGGTGACGACACCAGGGCGCGGCCCAACGCCGGCATTGCCAGGCGAATCTCATCGGCGATGACATCGGCCATTGGCCCGACCACCACCTGCAAACTCCCGCCCTTGCCGGGGCGCACCACGGCCATGGCGCCGAGCGCTTTCAAATCGGTATCCGAGGCCTTGTTGCGATCCACCATGTCCAGGCGCAAGCGGGTGGTGCAAGCGCCGACGGTGATCAGGTTTTCGGCTCCGCCCAAGGCCTTGATGTAAGCCCCGGCGCGTTCATTGTCGGCCACCGCAACCTGCGGGCTGGCAGCGCTGGTTTCGCGGCCCGGTGTCTTCAGGTCGAAGCGGCGGATACAGAAATCAAACACCACGTAATAGATCACCGCATACGCCAGGCCCACCGGGAACACCAGCCAGCCGTTGGTGGACTTGCCCCAGCCAAGGATCATGTCGATGAAGCCGCCGGAGAAGGTGAACCCCAGGTGGATGTTCAGGGCATTGGTGATGGCCATCGACAGGCCGGTCAGCAACGCATGCAGCAGAAACAGCAGCGGCGCGAGGAACATGAAGGCGAATTCGATCGGCTCGGTGACGCCGGTCAGGAACGCGGTCAATGCCATCGACAGGAAGATCCCGCCCATCACCTTGCGCCGCTCCGGCAGGGCGTTGCGGTACATCGCCAGGCAGGCGGCGGGCAGGCCGAAGATCATCATCGGGAACATGCCGGTCATGAACTGGCCACCCTTCGGGTCGCCGGCGAAGTAGCGCGACAGGTCGCCAGTCACCAGCGCGCCAGTGGTGGGGTCGGTAAAATTACCGAACACGAACCACGCCATGTTGTTGAGGATGTGGTGCAGGCCGGTGACGATCAGCAGGCGGTTGAACACACCGAAAACGAACGCGCCGAAGCTGCCGCTTTCCATCATCAGCGTGCCGAAGCTGTTGATGCCGTGCTGGATCGGCGGCCAGATGTAGCCGAACACCACGCCCAGCCCCACGGCGGCGAACCCGGTGACAATCGGCACAAAACGCCGGCCACCGAAGAACGCCAGGTACTCCGGCAGCTTGATGTCCTTGAAGCGGTTGTACAGCGCGCCAGCCATCAGGCCGCTGACGATCCCGGCGAGCATGCCCATGTTGATGCTCGGGTCGAGCACCTTGAGGGTGGAGATCATCACCAGGTAGCCGATCACCCCGGCAAGCCCCGCCGTACCGTTGTTGTCCTTGGCGAAACCGACCGCGATGCCGATGGCGAAGATCATCGCCAGGTTGGCGAAGATCACCTGGCCAGCGTCGTGGATGATGGCGATGTTCAGCAGGTCGGTATCGCCCAGGCGCAGCAGCAGGCCGGCAATCGGCAGGATCGCGATCGGCAGCATCAGCGCGCGGCCGAGGCGTTGCAGGCCTTCGATGAAAAGTTGGTACATGGCGGTTCTCCGTGGATTTTTGTTCTTCTTTTGTAAAGAGCTCAGCTCAGCGGCCAATGCTGGTGGCAGGCGTGACGCACCGCGCTGGCGCTGCCCAGCTTGAGCAGATCCTGGCTGATGCGCCGGCATTCGCTGGCGTCGAGGTGACGCACGCGGTCCTTGATTTCACCGACCTGTACCGGGCTCACCGACAACTCACTGACCCCCAGGCCGATCAACACCGGCGTGGCCAATGGATCGGACGCCAGTGCACCGCACACACCCACCCAACGGTTGTGCTGTGCCGCACCGGCGCAGGTCTGGGCGATCAGCCGCAACAGTGCCGGGTGCAGCGCATCGACACGCGCAGCGAGCCCGGCGTGGTCGCGGTCCATGGCCAGGGTGTATTGCGACAGGTCGTTGGTGCCGATGGACAGGAAGTCCGCGTGTTCGGCCAGTTGCTCGGCCAGCAGCGCGGCGGCCGGCACTTCGATCATCACCCCCAGCTCCGGACGTTGTGCCAGGCCAAGTTCACTGCACAAGGCGTCGAGGCGCTGGCGGATGTGCAGCAGTTCATCGACTTCCGTGACCATCGGCAGCAGGATCCGGCAGCGTGACAACGGGTTGAGGTGCAACAATGCGCGCAGTTGCTGGTCGAGTAGTTCTGGACGGACCTGAGCCAGGCGAATGCCGCGCAGGCCGAGCACCGGATTGGCCTCGGCGGGCAGCGGCAGGTAGTCCAGTTGCTTGTCGCCGCCGACGTCGATGGTGCGGATGATCACCGACTTGTCGCCCATGGCGTCGAGCACTGCTTGATAGGCGTGGTGCTGTTCCTGTTCGTCGGGGGCGGTGTGGCGGTCGACGAAGAGAAACTCGGTGCGCAGCAAGCCGACGCCGTCGGCGCCATTGGCCAGTGCGTCTGCCGCTTCCGTGCTGGACGCCACATTGGCAGCGACTTCGATGCGCAGGCCATCGCTGGTCAGCGCGGGTGTGTGCGCCTGGGCCTGCTGTTCGGCCCGGCGTTGTTGCTGTTGCTGTTGCAACTGGCGCACGTCGGCCAGGCGCTGTATGCCGGGTGTCAGTTCGAGGCGGCCACCGTCGGCGTCCAGCACCACCGGTTGCCCTTGTTGCTGATCGAGCAGCGTCGAGCCCAGTGCGACCAAGCATGGCAGGCCTTTGCCCCGGGCCAGAATCGCCACGTGAGAAGTCGCGCCGCCTTCGGCCATGCACAGCCCCGCGACGCCTTGCTGGCTCAGCTGCAGTAAATCCGATGGCGTCAGTTCATGGGCCGCGACGATGGCGCCGGCCGGCACATCGTAATGCCAGGTATCGCCGAGCAACGCGCGCAGCACCCGTTGCTTGAGGTCACGCAGGTCGTTGGCGCGTTCGGCCAGCAGCGTGCTGCCGGTTTGCTGGAGGACTTCGCATTGCGCGTCGATGGCCTGGCTCCATGCGTGGGTCGCGGCTGTACCCTGGGCGACGGTTTGGCTGGCGGCGTCCAGCAGGGCCGGGTCTTCGAGCAGTGCCAGGTGCGCGGCGAAAATCGCCTCTTCAGCGGTGTCCTTGTGTTTTCTCGCCAGGGCAAGTGTGTGCTCGATTTCGCTGCGCACCTGGCTCAGTGCCGCGTCCAGCACGTGCTGTTGTTGCTGCGGATCATGATGGCCGGCATCCACCGGCAGGCTGATCGCATTCAGGCGAAACAGCGGCCCGCCGACCAGCCCGGGCGCGGCGCAGACACCGTGCAATACGCCGGCTTCGGCGGGGCGATTGCGTTGGGCAATCGTGGCTGGCGCGGCGGCGTGATGGTCTTCGGCCAGGGCTGTGGATAACGCCGTCAGCAAGGCTTGCAGCGCGGCTTCGGCGTCCGGGCCCTGGCAACTGACCTGGACCTCCGCCTGTTCGCCGATGGCCAGCCCCATCAGGCCGATCAGGCTGTCGCAGGTGGCCGACTTGCCGGCGAAATGCAGCTGCGACTTGCTTTTGAAGCCTTGCGCGGTCTGACGGATCAGCGCCGCCGGCCGCGCGTGCAGGCCGCCACGGTGAGCAATGCGCACCAGACCGACAATCTCTGCGCCGGCAAACTCGGTATCCACCTGTGCGCTCGACGTCTGTCGACGAATGATGTGCAGCAGCGGCTCGCCGACCTTCACCGACTTGAGGGTGATGGGCCGTGCCTGAAAGTCCTGGCTGTTGGTGAGGATCAGCAGGCTGACCAGGCTCTTGCACTGTTGCGCGACCTTGTCCAGGTCGTAGCGCAGCAGCGGTTGGCCGTTGGCGACGCGCGCGCCTTCCTTGACCAGCATCGAGAAGCCCTGGCCCTGCAACTCGACCGTGTCGAGGCCAAGGTGCAGGAGCAATTCCGCGCCGTTGTCGGCACGCAGGGTTAGCGCGTGACCGGTGCGGGCGACATGCACCACCACGCCCGCGCAGGGGGCGTGGAGCGTGTCGTTGAGCGGATCGATGGCGATGCCGTCACCCATGGCGCCGCTGGCAAACACCGGGTCCGGGACTTTGGCGAGCGTGAGCACCGGGCCGCTGAGCGGGGCGCTTAAGGTCAGCTCTTTATTGTTGTTATGCATGGCTCGGTCTCATCAAAAAATACGGTTCGGATCAACCCACTCCCTGTAGGAGCTGCCGAAGGCTGCGATCTTTTGATCTTGTCTTTAAAAAGATCGCAGCCTCGTTTCACTCGACAGCTCCTACAGGGGAATTCGCACCCCTGGCTCAATGGGTGCGTGTCACTTTGCTCAGGTGCCGTGGCTGGTCCGGGTCCATGCCACGGGCCACGGCCAGGCCGGCGGCCATCACGTAGAAACTCTGGATCGCCAGAATCGGGTCGAGGGCCGGGTGTTCGGCACGGGTCAGGGTCAGGTCGCGTTCAAGCACGTCATCCGGTGCGGCCAGCAGGACACGGGCGCCGCGTTGGCGCATGTCGGCGGCCAGGCTCAGCAGACCGGCCTGTTCGGCACCCCGTGGGGCAAACACCAGCAGCGGGTAGTTGTCGCCGATCAAGGCCATCGGGCCGTGACGAACTTCAGCGCTGCTGAAGGCTTCGGCCTGGATCGCCGAGGTTTCCTTGAACTTGAGCGCCGCTTCCTGGGCAATGGCGAAACCGGCGCCACGGCCGATCACCATCAGCCGCTGACAATCGCGCAGGGCGTCGATGGCCGGGCTCCAGTCCTGTTGCGCGGCGTGGCGCAGGCCATCGGGCAAGGCAGAGCCGGCCTCGAGCAATTCGGCGTCTTCTTTCCAGTGGCCAATCAGCCGGGCGCTGGCGCTGAGGGTGGCGATAAAGCTCTTGGTCGCGGCGACGCTGCTTTCGGTGCCGGCACACAGTGGCAGGCTGAATTCACAGGCGGCCTCCAGTGGCGACTCTTCGGCGTTGACCAGCGAAATGCTCAGGGCACCGCGCTTGCGCAACAGGCGCAGGCTGTTGACCAGGTCCGGGCTTTGCCCCGATTGCGAAAAGGCGAATGCCACCTGGCCACTGACCTTCAATGGCGCCTGCTGCATGGTCACCACGGACATCGGCAGCGACGCCACCGGGATGCCCAGCAGTTGCATGGTCAGGTAGGCAAAGTAACTGGCGGCATGGTCGGAGCTGCCGCGCGCCACGGTCATGGCCACTTGCGGCGGCTGACGACGCAGGCGCCCGGCGATCTCAATCATCTGCGGGTCGAGTTTTTGCAACTGGGCCTGCACGGCCTCGAACGAGGACAGCGCCTCTTCAAGCATTTTTGAAGTCAATGTCTTCTCCTTCGACCATCACGGCGGTCAGTTTCAGTGAGCGATCCAGCCGCACGCAGTCGGCCCAGGCCCCTGGTTGCAGGCGCCCGCGTTCGGTGATGCCGAGGTAGTCGGCGGGGAATTGCGACAGGCGCTGCGAGGCTTCGGCGATGGGCAGGCCGATCTTCACCAGGTTGCGCAGGGCCTGATCCATGGTCAGGGTGCTGCCGGCCAGGGTGCCGTCGGGCAGGCGCACGCCGCCCAGGCATTTGGTCACGGTGTGGCTGCCGAGCTTGTACTCACCGTCGGGCATGCCGGCGGCGGCGGTCGAATCGGTGACGCAATACAGGCACGGAATAGAGCGCAGGGCCACGCGGATGGCGCCGGGGTGCACGTGCAGCAAGTCCGGGATCAGTTCGGCGTATTTGGCGTGGGCCAAGGCTGCGCCGACGATCCCGGGCTCGCGGTGATGCAGAGGGCTCATGGCGTTGTAGAGGTGGGTGAAACTGCTGGCACCGGCCTCCAGCGCGGCCACGCCTTCCTCATAACTGCCCAGGGTGTGGCCGATCTGCATGCGGATGCCGCGGCTGCTGAGGTCGCGGATCAAGGCGTCGTGACCGGCGATTTCCGGGGCAATGGTGATCACGCGGATCGGCGCGAGCGCCAGGTACGCTTCGACTTCGGCCATCAGCGCGGTGTGGGCGAAGTTGGGTTGCGCGCCGAGTTTACCGGGGTTGATGTAGGGGCCTTCGAGGTGCACGCCGAGCACCCGGGCGCAGCCTTGGGGCCGCTGCTCACAGAATTCGCCGACGGCCTGGAGCACGCTGGAGATTTCTTCGCTCGGTGCGGTCATGGTGGTGGCCAGCAGCGACGTGGTGCCGAAGCGCACGTGGGTACGGGTGATGGTTTCGAAGGCCGGCGCGCCTTCCATGATGTCTTTGCCGCCGCCGCCGTGAACGTGCAGGTCGATGAAACCCGGCAGCAGGTAGGGCAGGTCATTGTCCGCCGGATCGCAGGGCTGGCCTTCGATCGACACGACTTTGCCGTGTTCGTGCACCAGTCGGCCGCGAACCCAGCCGTGGGCGGTGAGGATGTTGTCTTCGGACATGATCGGGATCTCGGTGTTTGGCGACGCAGTTCTTTATCTTCGAAGCTCTTTATCTGCGGAGCTCTGCGACAAAGTCGTAGTAGTCGTTACGGCAATAGGTGTCGGTGACTTCGATGGGCGTGTTGTCTTCGAGGTAGCCGACCCGGGTCATCAGCAACATGGCGGTGCCGGGGGCGATGCCCACCAGTGCGGCGAACTCGTCCGAGGCATTGATCGCCTGGATGTGCTGCAGGGCGCGGACCACCGGCTTGCCGATGCCGTCGAGGAATTCGTAGAGGGAATCGCCCACCGCCTGGGGCTTGGGAATGATCGAGGCGGGCAGGGTGCTCATCTCGATGGCCATCACCGTGTCGTCGGCCTTGCGCAGGCGTTTGAGGCGCGCAACCTTGTCGTTGGGCGACAGGCCGAGGCGGATCAGCTCTTCGTGGGTCGGCAGGGTGATTTCCCGCTCCAGCCATTGCGAACCGGGCACGAAACCCTTGAGGCGGAGCATTTCGCTGAAGCCGGAAAGACGCGACAACGGTTGTTCGAGGCGCGGCGTGATGAAGGTGCCGGAGCCTTGGTTGCGGCGGATCAGGCCTTGTTCGAACAACACTTCCAGCGCCTTGCGGGCGGTGACGCGGGAGATGCCCAGCGCCTCGCTCAAATTGCGTTCCGATGGCATCGCCTGCTCGGCTTTCCACTGGCCGGCGTGGATCGCCGCTTCCAGATTGCGTGCCAGTTGCAGGTACAACGGCGTGGGTTGGGTGTCGTCGGGGCGCAGGGCCTGGAGATCGTTCATGGCGGGTGTCCGGGGCGGATATTGGAATGTTTTTGCCCGTGAATGGACAAAAACTAATACCACTTGAATACCATGTCAACGCCGGAGCTTTGCTGTTTGTGTAGGAAGTGCTGCCTTGTCGACTGCTTGAAATGGAGGTTGGTTTGAAGTGGTATTAGTGGTGGGCTTTGAAGCGACAAAGATCGCAGCCTGCGGCAGCTCCTACAGAGCGAAATGGTATTCACCCTGTAGGAGCTGCCGAAGGCTGCGATCTTTTGAATTTATTTTTTGCGGGCGACCAATGGTCGTGGGGAATTACGGGCGGATTTCGATCATCGTGCCGTCCGGCACCAGGTTCCAGACTTCGCGCATGTCCATGTTGCGCATGGCGATGCAGCCGTCGGTCCAGTCCAGGGTGTGGAACAGGTCTTCGGGCGTGTCTTCGCTGTCCGGAGTGCCGTGGATCATGATCATGCCGCCGGGCTCGACGCCTTCACGACGGGCGCGGGCAGAGTCGCTGATGTTCGGGTAGGAAATGTGCATCGCCAGGTTGAAGCGGTCGCTGATCTTGCGCCAGTCGACCCAGTAGAAACCTTCCGGGGTGCGCTTGTCGCCTTCCATCAGCTTGGGCCCCTTGGGACGCTTGCCCAGGGAAATGCGATAGGTCTTGAGCGGCTTGCCGTCATTGATCAATTGCAATTGATGGGAAGACTTGAGAATCAGAATCTTCTCGATGACCTTGCCGTCCAGGGTTTCCACGGCAGAAGCCTGGGACACCGTGACGAACGACAAACAGAACAGGGCAAGCAACCAGCGCATTGAAACGATTCCCCAGGAGGTGTCGCGACTATTTATGTATAGAAGTTTTTGCAGGAGCTGCCGCAGGCTCGTGCCGCGTTCAGGCGGTCTTTAGGCGCCTTTGAGTGATGCCGCGATGACATCAGATAATGGCAGGCTGAGCAAGTGGCGGGATCGATTCAGACCGAACGGGATAGACCTCGGTCCGCCGGTCAGCGAAGAAGCATTCTAAGGTACGGCCCACCGTGCGGAAAGCCAGCTCATCCCATGGAATGTCCGCTTCGTCGAATAGTTGCACTTCCAGGCTCTCGGGGCCGGCAGAAAAGTCCAGGTCCGCAAGTGTGGCACGGAAGAACACATGCACCTGGCTGATGTGCGGCACGTCGATCAGGGTATAGATGCTCAGGTTGCGCACCCGGGCGCAGGCTTCCTCGGCGGTTTCGCGAATGGCGGCCTGTTCGATGGTCTCGCCGTTCTCCATGAAACCGGCGGGCAGGGTCCAGTAGCCGCGACGTGGCTCGATGGCCCGCCGGCACAACAACACCTTGGTGCCCCAGGTCGCCACGCAACCGGCGACGATGTTGGGGTTCTGGTAGTGAATGGCGTGACAGCTGTCGCAGACAAAACGCAGGCGCGAATCGCCTTCGGGAATGCGCTGGGTCACCGGGTTACCGCACTGGCTGCAAAATTTCATGCTGGGGTTCCTGAATGCTGCGCCTATCTTGGCGTGCGGCAGTGCCGGTCGGCAAGTTGTCGTTTCGCGACATGGGGCGGTTGCGGGGGTTGGGCGACCGCAGCGATTGGTGCATGATGCCGGGTAAGGCACAGATCGAGAACACTCATGCTGGACGAGCTACTGCATCGGGTTAGTCACCACACACCACGCATACTGGAGACCGACCGTCGTTTTCCCGAGGCCGCGGTGCTGGTACCCATCACCCGCAGTGACGAGCCCGAGCTGGTGTTGACCCTGCGTGCCAGCGGCCTGTCGACCCATGGCGGCGAAGTCGCCTTCCCCGGCGGACGCCGTGACCCCGAAGACCCTGACCTGATTTTCACCGCCCTGCGAGAAGCCGAAGAAGAGATCGGCCTGCCGCCCGGGCTGGTCGAGGTGATCGGCCCGCTCAGCCCGTTGATCAGCCTGCATGGCATCAAGGTCACGCCCTATGTCGGGGTGATCCCGGATTTTGTCGAATACCGGGCCAACGACGCCGAGATCGCCGCGGTGTTCAGCGTGCCCCTGGAGTTCTTCCGCAAAGACCCCCGCGAACATACCCATCGCATCGATTATCAGGGCCGCAGCTGGTACGTGCCGAGCTATCGCTTTGGCGAATACAAGATCTGGGGGCTGACGGCGATCATGATCGTCGAGTTGATCAACCTGCTGTATGACGCCAAAATCAGCCTGCATCAGCCTCCCAAAAGCTTTATCAATATCTGAAGCCATCGTTCGAATGGCCTGAATCCTGATTTTGCTGACAAAAAGCCTGCCTGAGCCTTGAGGAATACCACAATGAAATACCGCCTGGGCGACGCCCGCGTCGAAACCCATCCACAGAGCTGGGTCGCACCCAATGCCGTGCTGGTGGGCAAGGTCAAGCTGGAAGAGGGCGCCAACGTCTGGTTCAACGCCGTATTGCGCGGCGACAACGAGTTGATCCTGATCGGCAAGAACAGCAACGTCCAGGACGGCACCGTGATGCACACCGACATGGGCTACCCGCTGACCATCGGCACCGGCGTGACCATCGGCCACAACGCCATGCTCCACGGCTGTACCGTCGGCGACTACAGCCTGATCGGCATCAACGCGGTGATTCTCAATGGCGCGAAGATCGGCAAGAACTGCATCATCGGCGCCAACTCGCTGATCGGCGAAGGCAAGGAGATTCCGGATGGATCGCTGGTCATGGGGTCGCCTGGCAAAGTGGTGCGCGAATTGACCGAGCCGCAGATCAAGATGCTGGAGGCCAGTGCTGTTCACTACGTGCACAACTCGCAGCGTTATGCCCGCGATCTGGCCGAGCAGGAAGAATGACTGCCACTGAACGCCCGGTTGCATCGCCCTGCGTGAACATTTGTGCGCTGGATGACGATGACATCTGCACCGGTTGCCAACGTACCGTGGAAGAAATCACCCGCTGGAGCCGCATGGACAACGACGAACGCCGCAAGGTGCTTGGGTTGTGTCATGAGCGGGCGAAGTCCAGTGGGTTGGTGTGGATGATCGGCAAAACGCCTGGTCAGTAATAGAAGATCAAAAGATCGCAGCCTCCGGCAGCTCCTACACCGATCCTTGTAGGAGCTGCCGGAGGCTGCGATCTTTTGACTTTGAGGTCAGCTGAAGTACCCTGTGCACAAAATTGACAGGTACTTGTACACGCCATGCTCTTCCTGATCGCCTACATCAGCAGCGTCGTGCTGATCAACTACGCCTTTTCCACAGCGCCGCACCTGGACATCATCTGGTCGGCCTGGGGTGGGCTGGTGTTTGTGTTGCGCGACATGGTGCAAGCCCGATTCGGGCATGGCGCCCTCGCGGCGATGCTGGTGGCGCTGGTGTTGTCCTATGTTACCTCCGATCCGTCCATCGCCCTGGCCAGCGCCACGGCGTTCGCGGTATCCGAGTGCATCGACTGGCTGGTGTTCAGCATCACCAAACGCCCGCTGCACGACCGTCTGTGGATAAGTTCGGCCCTGAGCATCCCCCTCGATACCTTTATCTTTTTCGGCATGATCGACGCCCTGACGCCGGGGGTGATCCTCACCGCCCTGGGTTCGAAGTTCGCCGGGGTCACCGCCGTGTGGCTGATCATGGCCTGGCGCCTGCGCAAACAGGCTGTCGTCAGCTGAAGTTCATGTAAAATGCCGCGCTTTCTCCCCATGGGAAGCGCGCATGGCGACGCGTCCCTCGATGATCCGCTCCTTGAGGACCTTCAGATGACCCGTATCGGAACCCCATTGTCGCCCACCGCGACCCGCGTATTGATGTGTGGCTGTGGCGAGTTGGGCAAGGAAGTGGTGATCGAGCTGCAACGCCTGGGCGTTGAAGTGATTGCCGTGGACCGCTACGCCAATGCGCCGGCCATGCAGGTGGCGCACCGCAGCCACGTGATCAACATGCTCGACGGTGCTGCCTTGCGCGCCGTGATCGAAGCCGAGAAACCGCATTTCATCGTCCCGGAAATCGAAGCCATCGCCACCGCGACCCTGGTGGAGCTGGAAGCCGAAGGCTTCAACGTGATCCCGACCGCCCGCGCCGCGCAATTGACCATGAACCGCGAAGGCATCCGTCGCCTGGCCGCTGAAGAGCTGGACCTGCCAACCTCGCCGTACCACTTCGCCGATACTTTCGAGGACTACAGCAAAGCCGTTGAAGACCTCGGTTTTCCATGCGTGGTCAAGCCGGTCATGAGTTCCTCGGGCAAGGGCCAGAGCCTGCTGCGCAGCATCGATGACGTGCAGAAAGCCTGGGACTACGCCCAGGAAGGCGGCCGTGCCGGTAAAGGTCGGGTGATCATCGAAGGTTTCATCGATTTCGACTACGAAATCACCCTGCTGACCGTGCGCCACGTCGGCGGCACCACCTTCTGCGCACCGGTCGGCCACCGTCAGGAGAAGGGCGACTATCAGGAATCCTGGCAGCCACAAGCCATGAGCCCGGTTGCCTTGGCTGAATCCGAGCGTGTCGCCAAGGCTGTGACCGAAGCCTTGGGTGGCCGTGGTCTGTTCGGCGTCGAGCTGTTCATCAAGGGCGATCAGGTGTGGTTCAGTGAAGTCTCGCCGCGCCCGCATGACACCGGCCTGGTGACCCTGATCTCCCAGGACCTGTCGCAGTTCGCCCTGCATGCCCGCGCGATTCTGGGCCTGCCGATCCCGTTGATCCGTCAGTTCGGGCCTTCGGCCTCGGCGGTGATCCTGGTGGAAGGGCAGTCGACCCAGACCGCTTTCGCCAACCTGGGTGCTGCCTTGAGCGAACCGGATACCGCGCTGCGCCTGTTCGGCAAGCCTGAAGTCAACGGCCAGCGCCGCATGGGCGTGGCCCTGGCCCGCGACGAATCGATCGAAGCCGCCCGCGCCAAGGCGACCCGTGCTTCGCAGGCGGTTGTCGTAGAGCTGTAAAAACTCTCTCGGGCAGGTCTGTAACCCACAGGTTCAGTGGTCCGGCCCGACTTTACGGGTCGACCTATAATTTGTGAATGCTCAAGTTCCTTTATTAAAGCTCCAGGCCTGTACCTCATGAATTCCCAAAGCATCATCGTCCCGAAAATCTCCACCCTGCCGGTACACGAACCCCGGGCCCGGGCCGTCGTGCGCTGGCTGGTGCGCAAGAACATCATCGAGGAAGAACTGACCACCTGTGGCCGCACCGGCAATCGCATGGCCCACGCCATCGCCGACGGTGCCCGGGCAGTGGTCCTGCACCCCGAAGCCCTGCCGTTCGGCGAGCCGATCAATGGCCTGGAGATCATCACCAAACGCTGCATCTATACGCCAGCCAAGGGCTTCCTTGAAGAGGCGGGCTGCGCCGAGTGCCGCAAGGAAGTCGGTGAAGCCCTGTTCGAAAGCCTGGAAGACTGGATGCCGGGGCGTACCGATAACTTCACCTGCCCCGAATGCGGGCATGAAGACGACATCAACGGCTTTCTGTTCCTGCAGGAATGCGGCTTCTCCAACCTCGGTTTCATCTTCAATAACTGGGCCGAAGCCGGGTTCAAGCAGAGCTTTATCGATGAATTCGCCGATTGGCTCGATCAGCCGGTCAGTTGGGTGAAAGTCGAACTCTAAACGCCGTATTCCCCTGTAAGAGCTGCCGCAGGCTGCGATCTTTTGATCTTGTTTTGTGAAAATCAAAGTCAAAAGATCGCAGCCTTCGGCAGCTCCTACGAAAAGCCCAAATCCCCGTATATCTGTAACATCGATAATAGACAGAGTTTTACATTGAACCCGAGGGGGTGTCTGACTATAATGGCGCGCTTCCATTTTCCCGCTCGGGAGCCCCCGCGATGCTGCGTATCAGCCAAGAAGCTCTGACATTCGACGACATTCTCCTAGTGCCCGGTTATTCCGAGGTGCTTCCTAACGAAGTCAGTCTCAAGACCCGCCTTACCCGTGGCATCGAGCTGAATATTCCACTGGTTTCCGCTGCCATGGACACCGTCACTGAAGCCCGTCTGGCAATCGCCATGGCTCAGGAAGGTGGTATCGGTATCATCCACAAGAACATGACCATCGAGCAGCAAGCTGCTGAAGTCCGCAAGGTCAAGCGTTACGAAGCCGGTGTGGTCAAGGACCCGATCACCATCGTCGCCGACGCCACCGTGCGCGAGTTGTTCGAACTGACCCGCATGCACAACATCTCCGGCGTTCCGGTGCTGCACAATGGCGACCTGGTCGGCATTGTCACCTCCCGTGACGTGCGTTTCGAGAACCGTCTGGAAGCCACTGTCCGTGAAGTGATGACGCCTAAAGAGCGTCTGGTCACGGTCAAGGAAGGCGCCGACAAGAACGATGTGCGTGAATTGCTGCACAAGCACCGCATCGAACGCGTGCTGATCGTCGACGACAAATTCGCCCTCAAGGGCATGATGACCGTCAACGACATCGAAAAAGCCAAGGCTTACCCGCTGGCCAGCAAGGACGATCAAGGTCGTCTGCGTGTTGGTGCTGCAGTCGGCACCGGTAAAGACACCGGTGACCGCGTTGCTGCACTGGTCGCCGCCGGCGTTGACGTGGTGGTGGTCGACACCGCTCACGGTCACTCCAAGGGCGTGATCGACCGCGTTCGCTGGGTCAAGCAGAACTTCCCTGAAGTGCAGGTCATCGGCGGCAACATCGCCACCGGCGCTGCCGCCAAGGCCCTGGCCGAAGCTGGCGCTGACGCAGTCAAGGTCGGTATCGGCCCTGGCTCGATCTGCACCACCCGTATCGTCGCCGGTGTCGGTGTGCCGCAAATCAGTGCCATCGCCAACGTCGCCGCTGCCCTTGAAGGCACTGGCGTACCGTTGATCGCCGACGGCGGCATCCGTTTCTCCGGTGACCTGTCCAAGGCCATCGTGGCCGGTGCTTCCTGCGTGATGATGGGCTCGATGTTCGCCGGTACCGAAGAAGCGCCGGGCGAGATCGAACTGTTCCAGGGTCGTTCGTACAAGGCTTATCGCGGCATGGGTTCGCTGGGCGCCATGTCCCAGGCCCAAGGTTCCTCCGACCGTTACTTCCAGGACTCCTCGGCAGGCGCCGAGAAGCTGGTTCCGGAAGGCATCGAAGGGCGTGTGCCATACAAGGGCACCCTGAGCGCGATCATCCATCAGCTGATGGGCGGCCTGCGCTCCTCGATGGGCTACACCGGCAGTGCCGACATCGAAGAGATGCGCACCAAGCCTGAGTTCGTGCGGATCACCGGCGCCGGCATGGCCGAATCCCACGTTCACGACGTGCAGATCACCAAGGAAGCGCCAAACTACCGCGTAGGTTGAGCCTTCAAGCAACAAGCTAAGCAACCGGGGCTGTTTTATTCAGCCCCGAGTTGTTTCTGAATCACGACTGTTTCCGAATTTTTTAGACGAGACTGAATCATGGCCCTCGACATTCACGCCCACCGCATCCTGATCCTCGACTTCGGTTCCCAGTACACCCAGCTGATCGCCCGCCGCGTGCGTGAAATCGGCGTGTACTGCGAACTGCACCCGTTCGACATGGACGAAGATGCGATCCGCGAATTCGCCCCTAAAGGCGTCATCCTCGCCGGCGGCCCGGAGTCGGTTCACGAAGCCAACAGCCCGCGCTGCCCGCAAGCGGTTTTCGATCTGGGCGTGCCGGTCTTCGGTATCTGCTACGGCATGCAGACCATGGCCGAGCAACTGGGCGGCAAGGTTGAAGGTTCCGAGCTGCGTGAGTTCGGCTATGCCCGCGTTGACGTGGTCGGCAAGAGCCGCCTGCTCGACGGCATCGAAGACCACATCGACGCCGATGGCCTGTTCGGCCTCGACGTATGGATGAGTCACGGTGACAAGGTCACCCGCATGCCGGAAGACTTCCACATCCTGGCCAGCACCCCGAGCTGCCCGATTGCCGGCATGTTCAGCGACGAGCGTCGTTACTACGGCGTGCAGTTCCACCCGGAAGTGACCCACACCAAGCAGGGCGGTCGCATCCTGTCGCGCTTCATCCTCGACATCTGCGAGTGTGAAGCACTGTGGACGCCGTCGAAAATCGCTGAAGACGCCATCGCCCAGGTTCGCGCCCAGGTCGGCACCGACAACGTCCTGCTCGGCCTGTCCGGCGGTGTGGACTCGTCCGTGGTTGCCGCGCTGCTGCACAAGGCCATCGGCGACCAGCTGACTTGCGTATTCGTCGACAACGGTCTGCTGCGCCTGCACGAAGGCGAGCAAGTGATGGCCATGTTCGCCGAGAACATGGGTGTCAAGGTGATCCGCGCCAACGCCGAAGAGCAGTTCCTGGGCAACCTGGCCGGCGAAGCCGACCCGGAGAAGAAGCGCAAGATCATCGGCCGTACCTTCATCGACGTGTTCGATGCCGAATCCTGCAAGCTCGACAACATCAAGTACCTGGCCCAGGGCACCATCTACCCGGACGTGATCGAGTCGGCTGGCGCGAAAAGCGGCAAGGCCCACGTGATCAAGTCGCACCACAACGTGGGCGGCCTGCCGGAAGAAATGAACCTCAAGCTGGTTGAACCATTGCGCGAGCTGTTCAAGGACGAAGTCCGTCGTCTGGGCCTGGAACTGGGCCTGCCGTACGACATGGTCTACCGTCACCCGTTCCCGGGCCCGGGCCTGGGCGTGCGTATCCTCGGTGAAGTGAAGAAGGAATACGCCGACCTGCTGCGTCGCGCCGACCACATCTTCATCGAAGAACTGCGCAAGGCCGACTGGTACCACAAGGTCAGCCAGGCCTTCGTGGTGTTCCAGCCGGTGAAATCGGTTGGCGTGGTAGGCGATGGCCGTCGTTACGCCTGGGTCGTGGCCCTGCGTGCCGTGGAAACCATCGACTTCATGACCGCGCGTTGGGCTCACCTGCCTTACGAACTGCTGGAAACCGTCAGCGGCCGCATCATCAATGAAATCGAAGGCATCTCCCGCGTCACCTACGACGTGTCGAGCAAGCCGCCGGCGACCATTGAGTGGGAATGATTGGATATCTGGCACTGACCGGCACCCAGTAGCAAGAAACACCCTGAAGCCCGCGTAACTGCGGGCTTTTTGGTTTTTAGGTCTGGCAGTATCTGGCAATTTTCAGCATCGCCAAGCACCCCTTAACCATGGCATGGTAGCTGGTATTATCTGAACCTGATGCCATGCCGATGCCCTGATACCATGTGTAGCTTTACAAAGTTGACATGGTATTAAAAAGTATCAAGTTATTGATTTATAAAAGTTTAATGCTGATTTTTTGTGGGCTTTTAGAGCATGGTATTTTGATCGAAAAAAGGCAGGGACCATGCTTACCGATACCAAGCTACGCAACCTCAAGCCGAGGGAAAAACTCTACAAGGTGAACGACCGTGACGGCCTCTATGTAGCCGTCACCGCCGCTGGAGCCATCTCGTTTCGCTATAACTACTCGATCCACGGTAGGCAAGAAACAATCACCTTCGGCCGGTACGGTAGTGGCGGGATCACCCTTGCGGAGGCACGTGAGCGGCTGAACGATGCCAAGAAGATGGTCGCGGCCGGGAAGTCGCCTGCGAAGGAAAAAGCACGGGACAAGGCACGTGTTAAGGATGCGGAGACGTTTGATGCTTGGGCTGAAAAGTGGCTGCGCGGTTATCAGATGGCCGATTCCACTCGTGATATGCGGCGCTCCATCTACGAGCGTGAGTTGAAGCCGAAATTCGGTAACCAGAAGCTGGTGGAGATCAGTCACGAGGATTTGCGGGCGCTGACCGATACCATCGTAGAGCGAGGTGCACCGGCAACGGCAGTGCACGTACGCGAAGTAGTAATGCAGGTCTATCGTTGGGCCATTGAGCGCGGGCACAAGGTGGAGAATCCGGCAGACTTGGTACGTCCTACAAGCATTGCCAAGTTTGAGCCGCGTGACCGGGCGCTGAGTTTTGAAGAGATAGGCTTGATGTACCAGTACATGGAGCGCATTGGTACTGCATCGTCGGTTCGTGCTGCGGCTAAGTTGCTCTTGCTTACAATGGTGCGCAAGAGTGAGCTAACCAACGCGACCTGGAGTGAGATCAATTTCAGCGAGGCTCTTTGGACCATTCCCAAGGAACGAATGAAGCGCCGAAACCCCCACCTCGTTTTCCTATCCAGACAAGCGCTAGATATTTTCATTGCGCTGAAAACTTTTGCTGGCGGATCGGACTACGTGTTGCCATCACGGTATGACTCGGACCTGCCCATGAGCAGCGCTACGATCAACCAAGTGCTGACGCTGACGTACCGACTAGCGCAGAAAGAGGGGAAATCGCTTGCCAAGTTTGGGCCGCACGACTTGAGAAGAACTGCTAGCACGCTGCTACACGAGGCTGGATACAATACCGATTGGATCGAGAAGTGCCTTGCGCACGAGCAGAAAGGTGTACGGGCTGTCTACAACAAGGCTGAATACCGTGAGCAGCGCACGGCGATGCTACAGGATTGGGCTGATATGATTGATGAATGGACGCTCAAACAGCCACGGCAAAGCACCGCAGGCTAGTGGGTTAATTACATTGATTTGACCACGCGTTTGCATGCGACCTGAACAGTCATTTGCATCAGACTTGACCAGCGCGTCTCGCGTCCACGCTTTGCCAAAACTGACCCGAAGCCGGTGGTGACGCCAGGCAGAAATCGGCCGATTTTGTTGAAAAAGTCGGCTTCGAATTCCACGGCAGAAAAGTACGCGCCTGAGATTGAAATCTGAGTTTTTGGCAGAAGGTTCTGGACTCGGATTTCACCCAGCAGCGTGCAAAAGAGGTGTTTTTGCACATCAATATTCGAGCGACTTGGGCAAAACGACTTTTTCAACAGAATCGGCCAATTGCCGCCCTCTGGTCACTCTTTTTGAGTAACGTTATGATGTCTGCTTTCGGCCCAATACCAGTCATCGCCCTACTGTTTGTCATCCGGCAACAATCGTTAAACAGCGGACCTAAATTCCGCCATCTCAATTCACTTGAAATAGGGCTTGGCGATCCTCAAGCGCGGCCTCTATCACCCCGTCAGCTAAGGGCAACCGCAATGCCATGGTGATAGAATTACGCAATAATTTCAACGGCACTGTGCCTGCAAAAGACGAACTTATAATGCCTAAAAACAATTCAAGCCAAGCCGAAAACCTTTCAGCATCCGGGAACATTGGTCTATCGAACGCAAAGAAAGCCAAGCAGGATGAGTTTTACACACAGCTTGGCGACATCGAAAACGAGCTCAAGCACTATAAGTCGCAGCTACGTGGAAAAACGATACTCTGCAATTGTGACGATCCGTTTGAGAGCAATTTTTTCAGGTATTTCGCGCTCAACTTCAATACTCTCGGTCTCAAAAAACTCATCGCCACAAGCTATGTGAAGTCGCCCATCGTTGGTGGGCAATTGCCGCTTCTTGAAATGGAGGGATTGAAGCCCGAAGGCGCCGAACCTTACGCAATCGAAATAAATGAAGTTCCAGACCACAATCAGCGGGGCGCAACGGACCTTGCCGACGTCGAGTATCTGCTCAAGCACGATGCCAATACGTCGCACGCGCTCCGTGGTGACAGCATCTACGGCGCAGGTGACTTCCGCAGCAGCGAGTGCGTTGACCTGTTAAAACAGGCAGACATTGTTGTTACCAATCCGCCCTTTTCCCTGTTTCGTGAATTTGTGGCGCTGATCGTTGCACACAACAAGCATTTTTTGATTCTCGGCAATCAAAACGCTATTCATTACAAAGAGATTTTTAATCTAATCAAAGATAACAAAGTTTGGCTCGGTGTTGATAACGGAGGAACGAAATGGTTTCGTGTCCCTGATGGTTACGATATTCAGACTGAATCGCGCAAGAAAATTGAGAATGGCATTAAGTATTTCAGCATGGGGAGCATCATGTGGTTTACCAACATGGACAACCCAAAGCGCCATGAAGAAATCCCTCTTTACAAGCGGTATAACCCTGCTGAATACCCAAAGTATGACAACTATGGCGCCATTGAGGTCAGCAAGTTTTTAGAAATACCCTGCGACTATGACGGCTTAATGGGTGTTCCTGACACGTTTTTGAATAGATTTAATCCTGCACAATTTGAGCTTATCGGCATACCGTTTGGAAACTTGGGCAAAGAAATTGGCGTCACAAAAAATTACCGGGGACGCACGGACATCGCGATCACAAAGGATGGTAAGTCACGTTGCCCATATTCAAGAATAATCATCAAACGGAAATTTTGATATGAAAATCGCCTTGCATAGCATCAAGGTAGCCGAGCTTATCGCTGGCTTTGAGGACAAAGCCGAAGAAGGAGTGCGAGGATACGGTGGCCGATTGAACATACGCCCACCATACCAACGTGAGTTCATCTACGGCGAAATGCAGCGCAACGAAGTTATTCATACTGTCCGCAAAAACTTCCCACTTAATACGATGTATTGGGTGAAGTTGGGTGATGATTCCTTCGAGTTGATGGACGGTCAGCAGCGAACCATTAGCATCTGCCAATATGTACAGAATGATTTCTCGATTGAGATTGACGGAACGCCGAAGAACTTTGGCAACCTGACAGAAAATAAGCGTCAGGAGATTCTGAACTACGAGCTTTCGGTATACATGTGCGAAGGCACGGAAGACGAAAAGTTGGACTGGTTCAAAATCATTAATATCGCGGGCAAGCCACTGACCGACCAAGAACTCAGAAACGCAATTTTCACCGGCCCTTGGCTGGCTGATGCGAAACGATGGTTTTCCAAAACCGGCGCTCCTGCTGTTCAAGAGGGACGGGACAAGCTGGTGAACGGTTCGCCGATTCGGCAAGAGGTTCTGGAAACGGCACTCGACTGGATTTCCGGTGGAAAAATTGAAAACTACATGAGCGCCCACCAGCACGATAAGGATGCGCAGGAGCTATGGCAATACTGGCAATCGGTATTTGATTGGGTTAAGCGTGTATTCCCGAAACAAGATAGCGCGAGAGCGAAGCTTATGAAAGGATTACCGTGGGGATCGTTCTACAACAAACACAAAGACGGTAAGTTTAACGCTGCTGATTTAGAGAAGCGCATCATCGAACTCATCGACGACGACGAGGTGGATAGCAAGAAAGGAATTTACGAATACCTTTTGACCGGAAACACCCGAACCCTGAGTCTTCGTGTGTTTGACGAAAAAATGAAACAGAAAGTCTACGCAAAGCAGAAGGGCAACTGCCCAATTTGCACAAAGCACTACGATCTTCACGAAATGGAAGCTGACCATATTGTTCCGTGGAGTGCTGGAGGCAAAACTACGGAAGAAAATTGCCAGTTGCTTTGCAAGCTGGATAACAGGACAAAGAGCGGAAAATAAACAGTTAGCAACCAGTATTCGACTGCAAGTGATGTTCGTGGATGTCTGCTTCTGGGGATACTGCGAAGGGCGTTTATTCGTATTTTGGAATACGGCCCCGATGTCCGGAATGGGCAAATACCGGACATCTAGCTTGCAGGTGTCATCAGTCAGCAACGGGTCGTTATGAGCCTCTCAGCTTTGACGTCTGGTCGGTCAAATCCTCTGTAATCGTTGGTCAATTTCAATGCAAATGACTGGTCAGGTCGTATGCAAGCGCCTGGTCAAGTGCGCTGCAATTCCTCAGCTAGATCATGATTGTCTTCAGCGTGTAGCCTGCTTCTGCGCTCGCCGCTTGATAGCGGCGGAAACTGCTTGGCGTGATACGCCAAGCTGGCGCGCTATTTCAGCTTGACTCATGGTGCCCTGAGTTAACAGATCATCCATCATACTGGTGGGAGACTTGAGTGCCTGGAGCAGTCGATAGGCTTCTCTCCTGACATATGCGTGGGCTTCAATGTCCCAATCAGGGAGAGTGCCGGCTTTCTGCGACCAGATTTTGTCAATCAACTCGTCATACTCTAGCGCGAACCTTCTGTCACGTTGATATGCGCGGCGAGCTTCATCGCTTCGCCTTGGGTTGTGTGCTTCGCAGTAGAGTTTGCTGGGCTTCGCTGCGCCTTCGGGCTGACCCGGTAGTTTAGTGGGCCGGAGCAAGTCACCATGCCGTGCCCACGCGGCAATGAGTATTCGCCGCTCGACGTGCTCCCTGAAGGCTGACACCGAACGGTCACCGCGCATTTCCACCATGTCACAGTAGGCCATCAACATGCGGGCGGGCTCGTACCGGCCGAACTCACCTTTCCATGCCTGCTCGTAGCGCGCCACCAAGGCGTCGGCTTTTTTCTGAGCTGCCGCACGAATGGCATCCGTTAGCGGCGCGACTTTGACATTTCCTCGTTTTAGGCGCTTGAAGACCTTTTGAGCCCCCATGCTGATCGAGTATTCGGTGGATCGCCAGCATAGTTCGCAGAAGCCCCAGTCATATACGTTGCTGAGCTTGGCGCGGATGCGATCAGACGATGTATCACTTTCCCTAACCAGGCGTTCTAGAAACGGATCGAATGTGCTCGGCGCTTTCTCACGTTTTTTCATCGTCCGATGATAGCTCTTCGTGACAACTAAATTCTAACTTTTTTGCACCCTTACTCTGGCGCTGGAGGGCATTGTCAAGCATCTGACGACTTTGAAGGAAAGCGACCTTATGGAGATCAAGCCAAAGAGCAAGACACTCATCAACCGCAAGAAATTGCACGCGATGATCCCGCTGGCTGAACGCACGATCTACAACATGGAACAGCGGGGGGAGTTCCCGCGCCGCATCGCACTAACCAGCCGAAACGTCGCGTGGGATCTGACTGAGATCGAGGAATGGATCGACGCGCGCAAGTCGTCGGGTATACATGCTGCCCGCCCCGGAATAGGGGCCTGAATCGTGGCGATTGATGTGTGGGCAGCATGCCAGGGTAAACCGCTTGTGCTGGATTTTATGCGGCCATCTGCGGGCAGCTCTGGACGAGAATGCAGGGCGCACAGTCGCTCAGCAAGTTGGCATGGGGTTTGGCCATCCATATGATTAGCAGAAACAATGGTCCCCAGTCGATGAGGGCTGTAATAGGCCGCGAGCGCATTGAGGCCGTAGCGCGTCCTGGCGAGACATACGAGCAAGTCGCCGCCCGCTTGCAGCGCGAAGGGAACGAGGAAAGCCGTCTAGTAGCAGCGCCTAAGCTACAACCCGCTACCCGCGTGCGCAAACCATCCAAGGGGGATGAGCAGCAGGATTTCTTCATCCCGACGGTGTATGACGTGGGCATCCGCGATAGCCGTAACATCATGGATGTGGCCGTATTCCGACTGTCTAAGAAGGAGAGGCGTGCGGGCGAGGTCATCACCTATGAGTTGCGGGACGGCAACGTGAAGGTGTCTGCCGGTCCAGCCGGTATGGCTTCGGTGTGGGATTACGACCTTGTGCTTATGGCTGTGTCGCATTTGACCGAAGCAATGAACCGCTATCGAGATGGTAGGGGCGAAAAGCCGGGCCGGGTTTTCCGGCCGCACGTTGGTGACGTCCTCAAATTCCTGCGTCGTGCTTATGGCGGCAAGCAGAAAGACGATCTTGTAGAGACGTGCCTACGGCTGAATACCACGCATGTAGCGGTCCGGCGTAACGAAAAGGGCAAGAATGGCCGAACCATCACCGTGAATGAGGGTGAGCCGCTGATTAGCCGATACAAGGTCATTGAGAACAGCTCAGGCAAGCCAGAATTCATTGAGATCGAGGTGGCGCAGTGGATGTATCAGGAGATCACGGGCGGCAAAAAACCCGACGTGCTGGCCCTCCACCCTGACTTCTTCCTGATCGGAACCGGCATTGGCCGGTTCGTGTATCGTCTTGCGCGCAGAGCAGCGGGCAAGACAGAGGCCAGATGGTCATTCCAGACCATCTATGAGCGCAGCGGCTCGGCAGGAACGTTTAAAGAATTCTGCCGCATCTTACGCAGCATCGTCGAGGCTAACGACTTGCCGGAATATACCTTGACGATGGAGGCCGGGCAGAGCGGGCCGCTGCTCGCAATGGCACATCGGCGCCGCATGGTCGACGGAGCGGCCGGTGTGTAATGTACGGGTGCCAATGCGCGGCACGCGCTTAGCCTGTGGATAGTCCGTACATTACCCACCAACCTCCGTACTTTACCCACCCAAAACAGTACGTTACCCACCAAAAGCCGTACATTGCACACTGGAAAAATTTACAACCAATTGAAAATAAAAAGAAATTTTGATTATTTTCTTCCTAAATCTTTTAAAACTTAATTAAAACTCTAAAACCGCTGTGGGTGTCAACTGGGCAACCGAAGCAGGGGCACTCTTGCGGGGTTCCCCCACTGCTTCGCGGCGGCTTCCCCCACCGCATGAAAATGCGTTCGGTACGCTCACAGAGTTGTCTATGCGCTGGCCAGCCGGAGTGGCGTGCAGATTCGCTACCGGGGATTGTGGTTTATGGGCCGCGCGACAAACGCGATTGCTGGTCATGAATGAACCTCGTTCATCCATGTTAGGTATCTAACAAGGGAGGCTGCGCAGTGCGCTGCCGGTGTACTGGCCAGTACACCCTCAGAAAAAACCTACGCGCCCATGTTTTCAGCAGCGCACAATGCCACCGTGTTGATCTCAAAAAAGGGACACCAAAGGGAAGGGGGGGCGGCCGGGTTGGCAAATGCACAGATTTGCCCCCCAGTTTGCATTCGACCTGACCAGCCATTTGCGCCAGATTTGACCTCCACGCTTCGTGGCCATGATCGGCAGAGAACGACCTATAGCCGCCTTACGATAGATGTGTCGTTAGGACCAGCGGAGGTTTCCTAACAAGTCTGAGATGCGACTCATTCTCGCATTAGTACTTTATCATGTTCCGTTAACTCCATAAGTCCAAGCTCTTGCCACCAAGAAATGAGGCTATTGAACTCCCGATCAAGCCATTCATACTTTTTTAAGACGCGAGGCGAATCTTTGAACTTGTCAAGATTTTCGTCAATGTGTCCACGCACTCGGTATAAATATGAATCATACGCACCAGCATGCGGCGGATATAAAAACCATGTCCAATAGCGCTGATAATAAAAGCCGTCTATATCAAGCCCATAAAAAGCAGGAGCTAAAGGCATTTGCCCTTCTTTTAGGGAAAAGAAATTTATAATTTCTGGATCTATGATTACCCTCGGGAAAACTGCAAACTCCTCCTCAAGTGTGAAGGCTCGAATATATGAGCTACCAAAAATCACCCGGTTCTTGTGAAATAATTTCCCTTTAGTAATAGCCCCCCTGCAAAATATGCCATCAGAAGCTAAGTCGGCGGTTATCTTATGGATTTTCCTTGATAACCCTTTGAAACCATCCATGGTTGGCTGGGCTGATATTATTATACAGTCGGAAATGTATGTTAGCCTTGGATCTCCAAGCTCTCTTTCTATCAGTCCGTCTTCCGTTTCTTCGTATACTGGAAGGTCTGTAGCATAGTTTGGCTCATAAGTCTCTTCATCCATGAAGTTTAAAACTGACCTTATTTTCCTAAAAATCAGGTCATCTTTTGAGTTGCGCTCTTCTATGCCTCTGATTATTTCCTTGAAGCCAAGAATATCAATAAATGCAACAAATCGTTCCTCCATTAATTCATCATTTTCTAGCATATAGGCCTTGAAATTCGCGTATTATTTGGATGCCTTAACTATATAATTTAAAAATAAAAAAATCTACTACTTCAGTAGCATCCGTCTCTACTTGACATGTGGCTGCAATCGACCCATAGCTGCCTTTTGCTGAGGACGGCTAACAGCAAAAAGGGGCCAGTCGAAGGCGTCCTGGAAATTAGTGACAATTCAGTGTTCCAGTGTAATTGCCTTTTTATAGGCAGAGTATGCAGTTCACTCGGGGCTATACGGATCTTAAATTCTACCCTAACGAATTAAAATCAATTACGTTTGGTTTAAAATTGAGCCCAGAAATCAAAGCTGAAATTTTGAAGCTAGTCTCTTCTCAGTATGCTCATTGTGAGCTCTATCAGCTAGAAATGATTGGTGGAGTGATACGTCGTATGGAGTATGCCAGCTAACAAGCCGCTTAAGACGTTCGTTCCACTCACTGGAACTTGCGCTTTAATGCGCTTTGATGCGATTTGATGCGATTTGATGCGATTTGATGCGATTTAATGCGATTCTAGAAAAATATACGTGAGTGGGAAAAACGGAACTGGCTGTTTTGTCCAAATCGCATAGAATCGCAAAAACAATGACGGCAAGATGTGTGTTGTGGGCCCACAAGCTTCGCTTGTTCGCTCCACACCACCTACCCTTATTCACCTTCGGTTCAACGGACAGTCTTGCTCTGCGAGGCTTACCGATGCTGCCGCGGCGACTCAAAAACGGAAAGGACATAGCATGGAGCCAGATCAAAAACCAAAGCCACGGAGGGAACTCGCTCCGATCAAGGTTTGGGTGTCTCAGAAGGAGCGGGAAGTTATCCAAGAACGCGCCAACCAGGCGGGCTTGTCTCTTTCGGCTTATCTGCTGGCAGTTGGGACGAATACGCCAATTAGGTCTGTCGTAGACTTGGCCGCCGTTGCTGACTTGGCCAAGGTCAATGGGGACCTTGGACGGGTCGCCGGATTGTTAAAATTTTGGTTGGTCGAGAAACGTGGGCAGGGGGCAAAGCCGATAGACGTTGAAGCGATGATGACGAATTTTCGAGTTCTGCAAGCGCAGGTTCTGGATCTTATGAGCCGGATCGTCTATAAGCGAAAATAATAACGGCCTTGTAAGGCCGTTTGAGCATGAACTCTGGCTTCATTATAAAAATCCTAGATGTACTTTCAACGGTCAAATTATTACAAGGAGTAGTAAATGGTAGATTTTAAGAAAAAGCTAAAAAACAAAAGTGTAGAGAAGAGAATAGATCCAACTGAAATATATGATTCATTGGATCGAAGAAGCGAAGCAGGACCACTGCGGCCCTCTCAAGAAACATTATTAAAAGAGTGGCATAGTTCTCGTAGAAATTTGAAAGATAGCGTAGTAAAGCTCCACACAGGTGAAGGTAAAACACTGATTGGGCTTTTGATGCTTCAGTCGAAGTTAAACGAATCAGGAAAGCCATGCGTTTTTTTGTGTCCCAATATTTACCTCGCAAAACAAGTAACATCTGAAGCAAAAAAATTCGGCATACCCTTCTGCGAAATTGGTAGAGATCGAGAGCTGCCCGACGAATTTATCGCGGGAAAAACCCTTTTGATTACACATATTCAAAAACTTTTTAACGGAAGAACAAAGTTCGGACTAAATAACAAGTCTGTGGAAGTCGGGTCCATTGTTTTAGATGATTCACATGCTTGCATTGACTCAATTCGAAGCGCACTAACTATCAAAATTGATCGAAAGCATCCTCTTTATGAAAAAATCATCAGGCTTTTCGATCAAGATTTAAGAGAGCAAGGGGAGGGAAGCTTCCTTGAAATTGAGAGTGGCAGTTACAACACCATGCTGCCAATTCCTTACTGGTCTTGGATAGACCGCAAAGACGAAATGATTCAGATTCTACTAAGCTATAAAGAAGATAAAGAGATTGCTTTTGCATGGGAGCTAATAAAAAATAATTTAGAGAATTGCCAGGCATTCATAGCTGGAACCTACCTTGAAATATCTCCAATATTAATTCCGATCAATGCATTCGGCTCATTCGCTCGAGCAGAACACCGAATCCTAATGTCCGCTACTACGCAAGACGACTCCTTTTCGATTAAAGGACTTGGCTTTGATGTCGAAGCAATTAAAACCCCTCTCACAAACACCATACTTAAATGGTCAGGTGAGAAAATGATTCTAATTCCTACATTGATCGACGCATCTTTAGATAGGGAAAATATTGTTGATTGGCTCGCAAAGCCAGATAAAGATCGTAGTTTTGGTATCGTATTCTTAACCCCGGACTTCTCAAATAAAACACAGTACCAACGTTTGGGCGCGACCGTCGCTGAAACCGATACTATCTTCGAGCATGTTCAACAGTTGAAAACTGGAAAAACGTCTTCGTCTATGGTTTTTGCAAATAGATATGATGGTATAGACCTGCCCGATGACGCTTGTCGCATTCTTATTCTAGATTCAAAACCATACTTCGATTCTCTTCTCGATCGTTACGAAGAGGACTGTCGTACTGGTAGCGATATAATGAATGTGAAGATCGCACAAAAAGTAGAGCAAGGCTTGGGGCGAAGTGTAAGGGGTGAAAAAGATTACAGTGTGATCTTAATAGTTGGCGGTGACCTTACAAAATTTATCAAAAGCCAATCCACTCACAAATATTTCTCGCCGCAAACAAAAAAACAGATTGAAATTGGCCTGCAGATTGCGGAAGACGCGAAAGCAGATCTCAAAACTAAGCCCAATGAATATGAAGTTCTGATTGATCTCATGAAACAAGCTCTTAATCGAGATGAGGGCTGGAAAGAGTATTATGTCGAGGAAATGGATGAGATAGTAAAAACAAACCAGAGTTCATCTTTATACGATGTGTTGAAAATGGAGTTCGATGCGGAAGTCGCGTTTGCTTCTGGTAACGAAAAACGGGCTTGTGAAATCATTCAGAGACTTTCAGATAAATTTCAGGAAGAGCCCGCCGAGAAAGGATGGTATGTTCAACAGTTAGCTCGATACACTTACAGATTCAGCAAGGCAGATGCCAACACTATTCAAGGCACTGCATTCAAATTAAATACCCAGCTTTTAAAGCCAAAAACCGGTGTCAATTACAAAAAAATATCTTTCATTAATGAAAATCGTATTTCACGAATCCAAAGTTGGCTAAAAAAATTTAATACTCACGAAGAGCTTCAACTTTCGGCTAATGGGATTCTCGATAACCTAGCTTTTGGTGTAGCCTCAGAAAAATTTGAGCTGGCTCTTAAAGAGCTTGGCCTAGGCCTGGGCTTCGAAAGTCAAAGGCCAGACAAAGAAATCAAAAAAGGTCCTGACAACCTTTGGTGTATTGGAGTTAACAAGTATATATTTCTAGAGTGCAAAAATGAGGTGGAATCGAACCGGGTAGAAATAAACAAAAACGAAGCCGGCCAGATGAACACACACTGTGGTTGGTTTGAAGAGGTTTACGGTGAAGCGGAATGTACGAGAATCTTGGTACACCCCACCAAAAAGCTTTCATATGACGGAAACTTTACACACGACGTTTCGATTATGCGGAAACGCTCGCTTAACAAACTCAAAGAAAATTTCCGAGCATTCATCATGGAGCTGCAAAAATTTGATATCCATAACATTTCAACGGGACAAATTGATAAGCTTCTGAATTTCCACAGTTTAGACCCGGCCAGTCTAATTTCAATGTATTCAGAGCCTCCTCTTAACTAAACTAAAACCGGTGTTGAGTTGTTATGGAGGAATTAATAATTCCTCCATATTTCACCAGTATAACGGTCTGTGATTGCCTGAGGTCAGTCCGGAAATCCCTAAAAACCTTCATCGTTAGAGAGATTTTCGTCGTCAAGCAACCGGCTAAAAGAATCCGGCAGCGGGCGGTAGCTTTCCCTCCAAAGTCAGCGATGGCAGAGAGTAAATCTATTAACGGCTCACCACTTGCGCTCCATTGAAAGCAAGTAAGAATACGGGCTATCTATTAGCGTTCGCCGTCTTTGGTTTGTTAATAGTACCGCTGATGCAGTCAGCGAGATTCCTGCTCCAGCAACCAAAGCAATAGAGCTTGGGATGCCTGCAAGGATTGCAACCGAGGCCGGGGCAGCTGAGAAGAATGAAACCTTTAATAACCCGCTAAGGCCCGCTTCCCAGCGTTGAGCCCGCAGGGACTCCCGCAGACTATTCATCGCTGGCAATACGTTGGTCTGATACTGGTCTGATACTGCTTGTCGCAGTGCCTCTATAGATATCTCTTTAGGTAAGTCCGCAGTAAGACGTGAAATTTCTCGCCGGAATACAGCCAGTTCTTCCACATGATATTTTTTGAATTTAAGAAGTTCATCCACTGAAAGATGCTCAGGCAAAGAAATTCCTTGCACCATAAGATCAATAAGTAAGCTAGAGGCAACATCAGTTGGCAATGAGCGCCTCGGGCCAAACGCGTCGAACTGTCGGCCAACCCGTCGATCGCCAGAAATGCCAAGCGGCTTTCCCTTACGCACAGCGATTGCCAAATGGTCTGCTGCAGACGACTCGGTTACCAAGCCCAAACCTAGTCGTTCAGCCAATTGAGAGGCGAGGAGCGTCATGTAGAAATTTGCGAAACTAGGTGCGACGTGAAGCCAACCGTCATCATTGAGCCCACGCTCAAGTTCTGAGCGGATCATGTATGGCAGTTTTTCTGGATGCATATGAGCAAACTCGCGCAGCTCATAGGACATTTTCTCAGGATGAATTCTATGAGTCGGGTGTTTATCTGTATCAAACATCACACCAGCCGTGGCCGGGTCCGTAAGGAATTCGAGAACTTTTTCGGTGAGCTCCTCAACTTCCTCCATATCCGATGAGACACGAACGGGATTAAGTACGCCTTCATCACATAGGGCGCGAGCAAAATCATTTGAGTATGGATCACGATGGGAAATGGGGACTATTGTTCGGATCGAGTCCCAGAACAACACGGCACTTCGTAGCCAACGCTCATTTTTTATGTCGATGTATGGGTAGTAAAGCGCGGTTGAGAAGACTGTCGGCATGAGAATTCCTCCGTGATAGATTTTGTTTGGATAGCTGCCGTGCAGTCACATCAGTGTGGCATGGAACTGCCATTCGGTATGTCTATAGCCGACTCGGACCGATTTTTGACAGTCTAGACCGATCAATTCGGGTCGCTTCCTAGCTCTCCAGGATGTCAGCTTTGGCTGCTCTCTGTCGGTTATTACTCTATGTGTGCAGTCAAGTTGAGCGCACTCGGATGGTCAGCACGAATGCAAATTGACTGATCCTTGGTAACGCTTATGAGAGGTCATGCCCACTCAATTACGAAACTATAATCTACGCGGCGGCGCATAGCGGAGGGTGTAACCACAACCGATGCTCAACAAAAAGGATGACACCAGATGAAAAGCCGACCACACGATGAAGCAATGGCTGAGCAGTTTTACACAGATCCCGACTATGCGGCCAAGCTGCTGATTGAAGTGCGCCGTAACGGCGACGCGGCGGAGCTGGCCATCCTATTACGACAGATGGCGAAGGCGTTCGGGCAGGATGAGGAATGGAGTCTTGCCGATGCAGAGCAAAAGCTATTGTGTAAGTAAGAGGATATGGCACATTTCATGGTATTTAGATTGTTTCCTGTAATAAAGCACTGATGCATATAGGTTTTGGTATGTTATTTATAATAGAGTGGGAATGATCGTATGAGCCTGTGAAGCCAGGCTCAAATCGATTATGCCAAGAAGCCCCGGGTCGAGAGACCCGGGGCTTCTTGCGTTTCAGGGGATGCGTGTGGGTTTCAAGCCGTTGCGGCGCAGTGCATCCGAAAGGTCGGCCAGGCTGGCAAATCGCTTGCAATTGATGCTGCCCCACTGTGGGCGCTCGATGTACACGCCTGTGGCGTCGGCGTGGATGAGTGTGCGTACCAGTGAGCCGTCGCGGGCGCGGTGAACCAATTCGAGCTGGTTGCCGTACTTCTCGATGCTGAGCATGCCCGGTTGATTGAGTGCAGCCTCGAGTACCAGTTCCCTGGCAAGCTCGGGGGATTCCACTTTCAGGAGCAGGTCGTTCTTGACGATGTATACGGTGGTGTCCGTACCGCTGCTTCCGGATTCTCCCGGATCTGGCTCAATGCTCGTGGGCTGGGCGATCTCGGCACTTTTTACCCGCAGTCCGATGCCACCTTCCAGTTCACTGACACCCGCGACGCCTTCCCAGGTATTGGAGTGGGTATTGCCAACCAGTGCAATCCAGCGATGAGGGCCTTTGGCGGCCTGGTCACCTTCGATGATGATCTTGGTAAAGTAATTCATCATTTTTTGCCGGTGGGCGTGAGTTACCTCGAACATGTTATCGACGCGATAGCTGGCGGCGCAGTCGATCGCCTGCACACGAATGTGGTTTTTCTGCGCGGCCTTGATCACCTTCATAAAGGTGAATCGGCCAGAGGGATCGGTGAAATGACCTGCATCGAGGTTCTTCAGGTAACTTTTCAGGCTTTTCGACATTACGCCGCTCTTGTTGAAAACATCCAGGTCCGCCTGATGGAAGTCGTTGAGCAGATGCTCCATGTACAGGGTTTTAACCTTTTGTTTGCTGAGTATTTCCATGTTCTCAATCAAGAACTGTTTGCTACCAATACTGGAGTGGCTTTCGCCGACTACCAGGGCGGGTGACTCTTCGAACAGCGTCTCGATGATGTCCTTGGTTCGGCTCACCGAGCCAAAGGTCGGAATGGTCGGCCTGGGAGGGAGTTCCGGGAGGTTTTGATAGTAGGCCTGAGCGTCTCGATACAGGGTTTTTCTCAGGGCCTTGAACTGCATGAGAGCGCTGTCGGGATTAAGAATGTCGTCGTATGCGTCACTGAGTTCTTTGTCTGCGTTTACGTCAGTGACGAATGGCATCAACTCGGACCGTAACGCCTGGGGTACATCATAGATAGTGCTGGGGCTGGCTACGTCGGGCAAAGGATCTGGCGTCCGCCCCCATGGCCAGCGTCCGAAAATTTTACCGCCGCCATACAGCCCGGGCCGGGTCAGGAGTTCCCATTCACCCTCGGCGTTCAAGCGAACCGGCAGGTTGCGGAAAAAAGAAAACGGGTTGGCGGGGTCGATGATCACCCAGGTCTTCATTTCGTTGACGTAGCGCACCAGGTAGTAGGAATTGTCGATTCGGATGTAATTTTCGCCTCTTGGTGTTTGGTAAACGTTGCGGTATTGGCCTTCGTCGGCCACGACCTCCATCCCATCGAGTACTTCATTGGTCTCGAACGGAGCCAGCGGGTTTTCACCTTCCAGCACATAGGCCCGGCCAGGGGCGGCGACAGTGATTTTCGGCGGGGCGCCAGTGGGGTGTTCGATTTCGTCGGCGAGGTTCTCCTGGGGGGTGAACTCATCGTTGGCTTCATCGACCTCCGCTATTTCGGCCGAGCCGCCGAGCGCCAGTGCATTGAAGAGGGTTTCGATGCTGCTGGAGATGGCGCCGAGCACACCGGCCTTGCGATCTTGGGCATTCTTCCCGTTGACGGCCTGGTCGATGTTCAGGCCGATGTTGGCCAGGCCGGCGCCGACGGCCGCCAGGGCCACCGGCCAGCCCGCCACGGCCATGGCCCCAAAGAGGCGGGTGACGGTGCTCAGGTAGCCGACCCACATTTTTTCCCGTAGGTCGCCATTGGAGCGCAGGGACAGATCGGCATCGTCGAACATACGCTCCCTGACCGAGTCACGGATCCAGCTGAAGGTGTCAACGTTGATGTCAGGTGCGTCCTGATCGAACAGGCTGCTGTCGTATTTGCCCCAGGTCGAATACAACAGGTCGATGGTGTGATTCAGGCCGACGTTGTCGCCGTCCTGTTGTTGCGCCGACAGTGGAAAGTGCGCCATGAACCGGGCGCGATTGTCCGGGTGATTGTTCTGGCACAGCAGCCACCAGTGCAGGTCATGGGAGGTTTCGAACACATGGAAGGCATCTGTTTCGCCAGGTGTATACAGGATCTGCCGACCCTGGCGGTCGATGATGCGCAGTATGTCGCAGGCACGGTAGTTGCCGATGTACAACGGCGCGACCCGCAACCCTTCGGCAGGCGGCTCATGGGCGTGGAGCAAATCGAGGGTGATGGGCCAGGAGAGATGGCCGGCCACGGCCTTGAGCACGGTCTTGAGGTTCTCGTTGCTCAGGCGTGAGCCGTCGTGTTCCTCCAGCGCCTTGGAAATGAAGTTGAGCTTGGCCAGGGTTCGGAAGTTGTCCGAATGCCGGCGCCAGAAGGCGCTCATCTTGTCCCAGTAGCGGTCGTGAAAATTGATGCGCCACAGGTCCTTGATGACCTTACTCGGATACATCTTCACTTCGTTGGTTTCGTTGTAGATCCGGGCGTTCGCTCCCTCGTTGTAGAAACCGCCGTCACTGTCCAGCAGGTCGGCGTTGTCCTGGTCATGGGCTTGAAAGCGCTGGATCACCAACTGCGGCAAAGTCAGCGACTCAATGGGCTTGGGGTAGTGTTCCCAGAACAGGAAGGCCTTGGTGCTGGTCACCGAGGTGTTGTCGAAACGGTGCCACCAGATCCGGTCCGGATCGATGTGCCGGATACCGTACTTGTCGAGAATGCCCTGGGCTTCGATATGGGCCATGTCGTGCATGTCGGGGCACGCTTCCACGAACGGAATCACCAGGTCTTTGAGGGCCTGCACGTCCTCGGGGTTGGGAAGTAGGAATTGTGAGTTTGTATCTGAAGAATTCATTTCTCTCTCCTTGAGAAATAGATGGGTTTGAAGTCGGCACTATGCCCGCGGACTACAGCCGGATCTGTAGGAATGACGGCGCACGGTGTCAGGTATTGATGGATCGGTGCTGTCAGAGGAGGTGCCGAACAGATTGCGGTCCCGCTGCGGCCCGCCGCCGCGCCCTCTTTGCTGTTTCTTTCACAACTGCGGGTGTATCGTATTCGCCTTTTGCGGGCCCCCGGGCCTGTCGCTGAAACGTGAGGTAGTTGAGTTCATGTCGTTTACCCGTCGCCAAATCCTCGGTGGCCTGGCCGGTCTTGTTGTCGTTGGTGTCGGTGCCGGGGGCGCGTCGCGTTACTGGCTGGGCAAGATGGCTGACGCCGAGGCGGGCCACGACTACGAGCTGATCGCGGCGCCGCTGGACGTCGAACTGGTAGCGGGGCACAAGACCCTGGCCTGGGCCTTCGGTCCGTCGGCGCCGGGCACCGAATTGCGGGTGCGCCAGGGTGAATGGCTGCGGGTGCGCTTCATCAACCATCTGCCGGTCGCCACCACCATTCACTGGCACGGCATCCGCCTGCCGCTGGAAATGGACGGTGTGCCTTACGTGTCGCAATTGCCGGTGCTGCCGGGTGAATACTTCGATTACAAATTCCGCGTGCCGGATGCCGGCAGCTACTGGTATCACCCGCATGTGAACAGCAGTGAGGAGCTCGGTCGTGGCCTGGTCGGCCCTTTGATCATCGAGGAACGCGAGCCGACCGGGTTCAAGTATGAAAAGACCTTGAGCCTCAAGAGCTGGCATGTCGACGACGTCGGTAATTTCGTCGAGTTCAGCATCCCCCGTGAAGCGGCCCGTGGCGGTACGGCGGGGCGCCTGGCGACCATCAATGGCGTGCCGCAAGCGGTGATCGACCTGCCGGCCGGGCAGATCACCCGTGTACGCCTGCTCAACCTCGACAACACCCTGACTTATCGCCTGAACATTCCCGGCGTCGAAGCGCAGATCTATGCGCTGGACGGCAACCCGATCGAGCCACGACCATTGGGCAAGGAATACTGGCTTGGTCCGGGCATGCGCATTTGCCTGGCGATCAAGGCCCCGCCGGCCGGTGAGGAGTTGTCGCTGCGCAACGGCCCGGTGCGCCTGGGCACGTTCCGTTCGGTGGCCAACACCGATGCGCCGACCGAGTGGCCGCCGGCACTGCCGGCCAACCCGATTGCCGAGCCGGACCTGGCCAATGCCGAGAAACTCAACTTCAATTTCGAATGGGTTGGTTCGGTGTCGGTCAACGTCGACAACGGCAAGCCGCCGAGCCTGTGGCAGATCAACGGCAAGGCCTGGGACATCACCGACAAGACCTGCGCCGACCGCCCGATTGCCAGGCTCGAGAAAGGCAAGAGCTACATTTTCGAATTGAAGAACATGACTCAGTACCAGCACCCGATTCACCTGCACGGCATGAGTTTCAAGGTCATCGCCTCGAACCGGCACAAGGTCATTCCGTATTTCACCGACACCTACCTGCTGGGCAAGAACGAGCGCGCGCAGGTAGCGCTGGTGGCGGATAACCCGGGTGTCTGGATGTTCCACTGCCATGTGATCGACCACATGGAAACCGGCCTGATGGCCGCCATCGAGGTGGCATGATGCGTCAGATTCGTCCCGCCGCCATCATCGACCGCAGCCGTGATCGCGAATTCATGCGTGAGGCCCTGGCACTGGCAGCCCAAGGCGCAGCCCTAGGCGAAGTGCCGGTGGGCGCGGTGCTGGTGCAAGATGGAGAGATCATCGGTCGCGGCTTCAACTGTCCGATCACTGGCAGCGATCCGAGCGCTCACGCCGAAATGGTCGCCATCCGCGCCGCCGCCCAGGCGGTTAGCAACTATCGCCTGCCGGGCAGCACGCTGTATGTGACGCTGGAGCCGTGCAGCATGTGCGCAGGCCTGATCGTGCATTCGCGGATTGCGCGGGTGGTGTACGGGGCGCTGGAGCCGAAAGCCGGGATTGTGCAGAGCCAGGGGCAGTTCTTTACCCAGGGATTTTTGAATCACCGGGTGTTGTATGAAGGCGGGGTGTTGGCGCAGGAGTGCGGGGCGGTGCTCAGCGAATTCTTCAAGGCCCGGCGCGCAAAACCTGCAGACTGAACACCGTATCCACATTTTGATCTCCGTTGATCGGGGGATTGGGGTTTACTTACGCGCCACAATCACCGCCCGCATCGGCGCCGGCAGCCCTTCAACGGTCTTGCTGTGATCCTCTGGATCGAGGAAATCACTGAGCGACTGATACTTCATCCACTCCGTCCCGCGCTGTTCCTCGACCGTGGTGGTGCTGACGTCCACGCACTTCACATCCGTGAACCCGGCACGGCGCAGCCACAGCTCCAGCGCCGGCACCGACGGCAGGAACCACACATTACGCATCTGCGCGTAGCGGTCTTCCGGTACCAGCACCTGATGCTTGTCGCCTTCGACCACCAGGGTTTCCAGCACCAGTTCCCCGCCCTTGACCAGGCAATCCTTCAGCGCCAGCAAATGCTCGATGGGCGAACGGCGGTGGTAGAACACCCCCATGGAAAACACTGTGTCGAAACCTTCGAGGTTCGGCGGCAGGTCTTCGAACGGGAAGGGCAGGTGCCAGGCATTCGGCTCGGACAGGTAGCGTTGTACCGCCTGGAATTGGCAGAAGAACAGCCAGTTCGGATCGACACCGATCACGCTGTTGGCGCCGGCGCCGAGCATGCGCCACATGTAATAGCCGTTGCCGCAGCCGACATCGAGGATGCGCTTGCCCTTCAGGTCCAGGTGCGGGGCGACCCGCGACCATTTCCAGTCCGAGCGCCATTCAGTGTCGACGTGCACGCCGAACAGGTCGAACGGCCCCTTGCGCCATGGCGACAGGCCCATCAGCGCGGTGCGCATCTGTGCGCGGGTTTCTTCGTCGCAATCGGTGTCCAGTTTCAAGCCATTGAGCAAGTCGACTTCGCTCGGCTGGATCTTCGGCAGGGCGTCCAGCGCGCTTTGCCAGCGCTCCAGGTCGCCGTGGCCCTTTTCCATTTTCTTGTCGAGTTGCGCTTGCAGGGTGTTGGCCCAATCGGCCAGCGGAGTACCGGCCAGACGGCGGGCGAGGGGAGACAGATCAATCATGGCAAGGCAATCAACGAGGCAAAGTTAAGACACTGGAACCACGGCACGACTTTCGAGAACCCGGCGGCCAGCAGGCGTTCGCGGTGTTCTTCGAGGCTGTCGGGCTTCATGACGTTTTCGATGGCGCTGCGCTTCTGGGCGATTTCCAGCTCGCTGTAGCCGTTGGCGCGTTTGAAGGCAATGTGCAGGTCGGTGAGCAACGCGTGCTCCTGCTCGTCTTCGAAGCGCAGTTTTTCCGAGAGGATCAGCGCACCACCGGGCAACAGCGACTGACGGATGCGCGACAGCAACGCCGTGCGTTGGTCCGGGGCGATGAATTGCAGGGTGAAGTTCAGCGCGACCACCGAGGCCGGCTGGAACTCCAGCGCGAGGATATCGCCCTCGATCACTTCCACCGGCAGCAACTCCTGGAACATCGAATCCTGCCCGTTGAGGTACTCGCGGCAGCGTTCGACCATGGCCGCGGAGTTATCCACAGCAATGACGCGGCAACCGTCGGTGCGCACATGCCGGCGCAGGGCCTGGGTCACGGCCCCCAGGGACGAGCCCAGGTCGTACAACACGCTATTGGGCTGGGCGAACTGGGCAGCGAGCACGCCGAGGTTTTCGACAATGGTCGGATAACCCGGTACCGAGCGCTTGATCATGTCCGGGAACACCCGCACCACGTCTTCGTTGAAGGCGAAGTCAGGCACCTGGGCCAAAGGCTGGGCGAAAAGGCGATCGGGTTCTTTGCTCACGGCGGTTCCAGCGGTGTAGTTGGAAAAGGCCGGCATTTTAGCCAAGTTGGCGCGGGGATGCGCGGGTTGTCTGATAAACCGCCAAATCAAAAGATCGCAGCCTGCGGCAGCTCCTACCCTGGGAATGCGATCCCTGTAGGAGCTGCCGCAGGCTGCGATCTTTTTCTCATGCTGATTGCGTTTTTTTGCTGAAAGCCGAGGCAGTGATACCCCATTGCCCCAGCCAGTAACTGAGGATGATCACATAAGGCGCCGCATCAAACGGCGCCACAAACCGGCTGATGCCAATCACGCTGTCGGAGAACACGAACGCCACTGCGCCCGCCGCCGCCAGCAGCGCCGAACGCTTGGGCACGTCGGTCCCGAGTCGGGCCAGGGCGCGCCAGAGCATGGCGCTGATCGCCGTGCCATAGACAATCACGGGCACCAGCAATGGGCCGAGGCCGTTGGAAATCAGAATCCCCAGCAAGACGGCGCCGACACCGAGGGCCAGCACCAGCGGCAGCACGGCCAGGCGTCGGCAATCGCTCAGATAAGCCTTGAGATAAGCCAGATGCGCGACCAGAAACGCGCCCAGCCCAAACACAAACAAATCCCCCGGCCAGGCCAGCAACACATCGCCGACCAGGGAAAAAATCAACCCCAGGCTGATCCAGCGCCGATATTCGCCGGGCGCTGCGTCGTGCAGCCAGCCGAGCAGGGCCAACACCGGCAGCGGCTTGACCAGCAGGCACAGCAATGACGCATGCACGCTCAAGCCATAAAGGAAGGTCACCGCGCCCATCAGCGCCAGAATCAGCCAGCCCACGGTCAGTTGACCGAGATCGCGCAGTCGAACGAATCCACCGGCAGCACTTCCGGCGCCCATGGTTGTTGCGAAGTTAAACGCAAACGCCCGCTGCCGGGCGCAAAAGCCTGAAAGCGCCAGGTCGAGACCCCGGCCGCGCCGACGATGCCGGCATCTTCCGGATTTCGATAAACCTCTGGCCCCAGGGGGTGCAGTACGCCGCCGGCCGAATCCTGGATCGCCCAGCGATAGCCCGTGGTCGGATTGCTAGGCAGGGTCAGGATCAGGTTTTGCCCGTTGCTGAGCCGCACCGGACATTCGCTTTGTTTTTCCACGGTCACGTTGTGTGCAGGTTGCGTGGCGCATCCGGCCAGCAAGGCGAGGGCGAGGGGGGCAAGCAGGCGAATGGGGGACATGGATTCAGGGGCTCCGGCGTTCACGACGAACGGCGAGCATAACCGAGATGAGACAAAGTGTGACAGTCAGCCTGGACAGTGGTGTCAGGACTGACGCCTTCGCGGGCAAGCCCGCTCCCACAGGTAATTGAGTCGGTCACAAAACTTGTGTGCACCCTCAATCCCTGTGGGAGCGGGCTTGCCCGCGAAGACGGCAGTACAGGCGCTACACGAGCATCAGAACAACACCTTCGCCACATCCGCAAAGCGCTTGGCAAAGTGCACGGTAATGCCTTCCTTCAGATACTCCGGCAGCTCCTCGAAATTGCCCTGGTTGGCCTCCGGCAGAATCAGTTCGAAAATCTTCTGCCGCCGCGCCGCAATCACTTTTTCCCGCACGCCGCCAATCGGCAGTACATGGCCGGTCAACGTCAGTTCGCCGGTCATGGCCACGCCTTTTTTCGGCGGCTGGTTGCGCGCCAGCGATAGCAGGGCGCTGGCCATGGTCACGCCAGCGCTCGGGCCGTCTTTCGGGGTGGCGCCTTCCGGCACGTGCAGGTGAACGAAGGCTTCGTCGAAGAACTTCGGATCGCCGCCAAAGGACTTCAGGTGCGAGCTGACGTAGCTGTAGGCGATTTCCGCCGACTCTTTCATCACGTCACCCAACTGCCCGGTGAGCTTGAAGCCACGGTTGAGGGTATGGATGCGCGTGGCTTCGATCGGCAAGGTGGCGCCGCCCATGCTGGTCCAGGCAAGGCCGGTGATCACGCCGACACCCGACAGCACCTGCTCGTTGCGGAACACCGGTTTGCCGAGGGACGTTTCGAGGTCTTTCGGGCCGAGCTTGATCACCGCCTTTGGGTCGTCGAGCAGTTTCATCACCGCTTTGCGCACCAGTTTGCCGAGGTTTTTTTCCAGCTGGCGCACGCCGGCTTCACGGGCATAACCGTCGACCAACGCCTTGAGCGCACTGTCGGTGATGCTCAGGCTGCCCTTGGACACACCGGCTTTCTCAAGCTGCTTGGGCCACAGGTGACGCTTGGCGATGGCGACTTTTTCTTCGGTGATGTAGCCCGACAGACGAATCACTTCCATCCGGTCCAGTAACGGGACAGGGATCGAGTCGAGAGTGTTGGCGGTGCAGACGAACAGCACCTTCGACAGGTCCATCCGCAGGTCCAGATAGTGGTCGAGGAACTCGACGTTCTGCTCCGGATCAAGGGTTTCCAGCAGTGCCGAGGCCGGGTCGCCCTGGTAGCTCTGGCCCATCTTGTCGATCTCGTCGAGCATGATCACCGGGTTCATCACTTCGACGTCTTTCAACGCCTGAACCAGTTTGCCCGGTTGTGCGCCGATGTAGGTGCGGCGATGACCCTTGATCTCGGCTTCGTCGCGCATGCCGCCAACGCTGAAGCGGTAGAACGGCCGGCCCAGGGATTCGGCGATGGATTTGCCGACGCTGGTTTTACCAACGCCCGGCGGGCCGACCAGCAGCACGATGGAGCCGCTGATTTCGCCTTTATAAGCGCCGACTGCGAGAAATTCGAGGATGCGGTCCTTGATGTCGTCCAGGCCAGAGTGGTGTTTGTCCAGCACCTTGCGCGCGTGCTTGAGGTCGAGTTTGTCCTCGCCGTACACGCCCCAGGGCACCGAGGTCGCCCAGTCGATGTAATTGCGGGTCACCGCATACTCCGGCGAGCCGGTTTCGAGGATCGACAGCTTGTTCATTTCCTCTTCGAGGCGTTTCTGCACCTGCGTCGGCAGGACTTTGCCCACCAGCCGCTGCTCGAACTGTTCGAGGTCGGCACTGCGGTCGTCCTTGGTCAGCCCCAGCTCCTGCTGGATGACCTTGAGTTGTTCCTTGAGGAAGAACTCGCGCTGATGTTCGCCGATCTTGCGGTTAACTTCGGCGGAAATCTCTTTTTGCAGGCGCGCGACCTCGACTTCCTTGCGCAGCATCGGCAGGACTTTTTCCATGCGCTTGAGCATTGGCACGCAGTCGAGCACTTCCTGCAGCTCGCTGCCGGTGGCCGATGTCAGCGCGGCGGCGAAGTCGGTCAGCGGCGACGGATCGTTGGGGCTGAAGCGGTTGAGGTAGTTCTTCAGCTCTTCGCTGTACAGCGGGTTGAGCGGCAGCAGTTCCTTGATCGCATTGATCAGCGCCATGCCGTAGGCCTTGACCTCGTCGGTCGGCTCGGTGGGCTGGTGCGGGTATTCGACTTCCACCAGGTACGGCGGGCGGTGATGCTTGAGCCAGGTCTTGAGGCGGACGCGGGTCAGGCCCTGGGCGACGAATTGCAGCTTGCCGTTTTCGCGGCTGGCGTGGTGCACCTTGACCAGGGTGCCGTAGAGCGGCAGGGCCGAGGTGTCGAAGTGGCGCGGGTCTTCCTGGGGCGTGTCCATGTAGAACAGGGCCAGGGAGTGGTGTTCGGACTTGGCCACCAGGTCCAGGGTTTCGGCCCACGGTTCTTCGTTGACGATGACCGGCAGCACTTGGGCCGGGAAGAACGGGCGATTGTGAATCGGGATGATGTAGACCTTGTCCGGCAGGTTCTGGCCAGGCAGGGCCAGGCCTTTACCAGGTTTGTGCTGTGTGGCGTTTTCCGGATCGGCGTATTCGCTCGGGTCTTCGGGGAATTCCTGCTGGTCGCTCATGGGGGTACCTGCGCAATGGGTATGGGTCTTAGATGGGGCAGGTTGGCGGTGGTTTCAACGGTCATTTTCTGCAATGCCGTGTTTCGAAGGCGTGTTCAGCGCAGAGACAGGTTAGCTGAACCATGGCCGTGCGCGGTCAAAATGTGGGAGGGCGATGTGGCACAAAAAAGGCGACGTCCTCACGGGCGTCGCCTTTGGTTTTACTGCCGCGAAAACTTACTCGGACAGTTTGTACGCAATCACATAGTCACCCATCTTGGTGCCCAGTGAGCCGTGGCCACCGACGACCAGCAGCACGTACTGCTTGCCGTCCTTGCCGGTGTAGGTCATCGGCGTAGCCTGACCGCCAGCCGGCAGGCGCGCTTTCCAAAGCTCGCTGCCGGTGTTGACGTCATAGGCGCGCAGGTATTGATCCAGCGTGCCGCTCAGGAAGCCGACGCCGCCGGCGGTGACCATCGAGCCACCCATGCTTGGCACGCCGAGTGGCAGGCCGATAGGCAATGGCGAGCTGTCGCGGCTGGTGCCGTTCTTGCGTTTCCACACGACTTTGCCTGTGGTCAGGTCGATGCCGGCCACGTAGCCCCAGGCCGGAGCCTGGCACGGCACGCCGAGCGGCGACATGAACGGGTGCATGATCACCGCGTAAGGGGCGCCCGTGTTCGGTTGCACGCCTGCGGTTTCGCTTTCGCGCTTGCTGTCGGCCGCGACTTCGGCGCGAGGCACCATCTTCGAGACGAAGGCCATGTAGTTCGGGCTGGTGAACAGCATCTGGCGAACCGGGTCGACCGAAACGCCGCCCCAGTTGAAGACGCCGACGTTACCCGGATAGATCAGGCTGCCCTGTTCCGACGGCGGGGTGTACTGGCCTTCGTAGCGCAGTTCCTTGAACTGGATGCGGCACAGCATCTGGTCGAACGGGCTGGCGCCCCACATGGCTCTTTCGGTCAGTTCCGGGGCCAGCAGGTTCAGGTCCGAACGGGCCTGGGTCGGCGCGGTGTGGTCACCTTTCACGGCGCCTTGCGGAGCCGGGATTTCCTTGATCGGGATGATCGGCGTGCCGTCACGACGGTCGAGGACGTACAGGCTGCCTTGCTTGGTCGGTTGGATCACAGCTGGCTTGATGCCGTCGGCGGTTTTCATGTCCAGCAAGGTTGGCTGGCTGCCGACGTCCATGTCCCACAGGTCATGGTGAGTGAACTGGTAGTTCCAGCGCACCTTGCCGGTGGCCAGGTCCAGTGCGACCAGGCCGGCGCTGAACTTCTCGGCGCCCGGGGTGCGGTTCGCGCCCCACTGGTCAGGGGTCTGGTTGCCCAGTGGCAGGTAGACCATGCCGAGTTTTTCGTCGACGCTGGCCAGCGACCACATGTTGGCCGAGTTGCGGCTGTAGTGTTCGCCCTCTGGCAGCGGTTCGGTCGCGTCGGGATTGTTGCTGTCCCAGTTCCATACCAGATGACCGTCGTGTACGTCAAAGGCACGGATCACGCCGGATGGCTCGTTGGTCGACTCGTTGTCGGTGACGTGGCCGCCCATGATCACCAGGTCACGGGTGATCGCTGCCGGCGAGGTGGAGTAGTAGCCACCGGGGGTGAACGGTCCGATGCCTTGAGTCAGGTCAACCACGCCGTTTTTACCGAAACCTTCGCAGACCTTGCCGGTGTCGGCATTGAGTGCGATCAGGCGTGCATCGGCGGTTGGCAGGTACAGACGACGCGGGCAGGCCTGGGCGACGGCTTTGCCGGCCTCGGAAATCACTGCCGAAGCAGCGTTTTCAGACTTGGCGTAGGCTGCTTCGTCGTAGTACGACACGCCACGGCAGGTCATGTGGGCGAAGCCCTTGAAGCCCACCGGGCTCTTGATCTGCGGGTCGAAACGCCACAGTTCCTTGCCGGTGTCCGGGTCCAGCGCCAGCACCTTGCTATGGGCCGTGCAGGCGTAGAGCATGCCGTTGGCCTTGAGCGGGGTGTTTTCGTTGGTCAGTTCCACCGGGTCATCGGCGGTCGGCAGATCGCCGGTCTGGATACGCCAGGCTTCTTGCAGCTTGCCGACGTTGGCCGGGGTGATCTGCTTGAGCGGCGAGTAGCGGTCACCGAATTCGCTGCGGCCATAGGCCTGCCAGTCGCCTTCGGGCATCTGCGGCGCGGTGCTGGTCATGTCTGCGGTATCGCGGCCCAGTTCGCCCAAGGTCTCGCCCGGATGGGTGAACTGGCTGGCCACGGCGGTGGCGCCTGCCAGGACCACGGCCACGCCCAAGGCGCCGGTGCCCATGGGGGCAGGGCCGTTGATCAGCAATGGACGACGGAACCACGGCAGCAGCATCACCACACCGAGGGCGAACCACAGCGCCAGGCGCGGCACCAGTTGCCACCAGTCCAGGCCCACTTCCCACAGCGCCCAAACGGTACTGGCGAACAGCACCAGTGCGTACAGGCCCAGCGCCGCACGACGGGCGGCGATCAGCAAGACACCGCTCAGCGCGATGCCGATACCGGCCAGCAGGTAATACAGCGAGCCGCCGAGCATGCTCAGCTTGATTCCCCCGGCCAGCATGGCCAGGCCCATCAGTAGAAGCAGGATGCCGAGCAGGGTCGGCAACAGACGGCTTCGACCCAAGGCACTATCAGTGCTCATAGTGTGATTCTCCGTGATGTTTCATAGAGTCCCGCGCAAGTTCACTGTAGATGACGATCCGGCGCGGGCGTGGTTCAGATAAAAGCTGTTGGGTTCACGCAATCCCTTGTGGGAGCGGGCTTGCTCGCGAAAGCGGTGGTTCAGGCAGCACAAATGTTGGCTGTGATGACGCCTTCGCGAGCAAGCCCGCTCCCACAGGGTTTTGTGGTGTTTTTTAGAACGAGGACTGGACCTTGATCCCGCCGATCAGCGCGTCATCGACCTCGTTCACGCCACCGGGATGGCGGATGTATTGCAGGTTCGGGCGCACGGTCAGCCAGTGGGTCACGTGCACGCCGTAATAGAGTTCGGCGCTGTATTCGGTGTCCTGGGGCGGCAGGTAGGACGGATTGTCGTAGTCGAAGACGACATTGGCCTGGTTGGTCGCCTCGGCGTTCTTGCGATAGGCCGGGTTGACGTGGACGCGGGCCATGGCAAAGCCGATGTCGTCCCGGGTGCGCGTGTCGAACGGGCCTTTGTAGACGAGGCCGGCCTGGACGTAGTTGTCGATGGCGTTGGTCTTCTTGTCGTGCATCGTGCCGTTGGCGAACAGGCTCAGGCCACGGGAGTGGTCGCTGGCGATACTGGTGACTTGCTGCTGAAGACCCAGCCACACGCCGTGTTTGCTCGACGCGCTGCGGTAGGCTTCGCCGCTCAGGGCGGCAGGCTGGCCATTGCTGTCCTTGTAGACGTCGGTGGCGCTGGCGCTGCTGTAGTAGTAACCGGCGCGGTATTCACCCGGCAGGCCGTTGAGTTTCGGCGTCCACACCAGCTCCACCGGCACGACCGCGCCCTGGGTGCCGCTGCCGCTGAGCTTGAAGCCGTTGTCGCGGTCAAGGTTCGACGGGTTCTGTTCGTACGCGCCAACCTGTGCATAAAGCTCAGGCGTCAGGTGATATTTGACCCGCATCGCCCACTGGCTGACCGGCCAGTTGTACCAGATGTCGCCCGCCCAGTTGCCGACCTGGGAACCGCAGAACGCCAGGTTCTGGAAGTCGCAGGGGAAGCTGTTGAAGTCTTCGCCTTCGCCGAATCGGCCGACCTTGATGTCGAGTTTTTCATCGAGGAATTTCTGCTGGTACCACATCTGCGTCAGGCGCCAGGTCTGGCCGCGGCCCCAGACTTCCTGGGCCGAGGTGAAGCCGCCGACACGCGGGTCGTTGATGCGGTCGTTGCTGATGTTGTTGCCGCTGCGTTCGGTGATGGTCAACTGGAACTCGGCGTCGTCCCAGCCGAGGATCTTCTGCAAGTCCAGGTGAGTGCCCAGGCCGAACTGGTCGCTGTAGCGCGCCGTGCGGTCGTGGTCGTAGCCGCCGTGAAGATTGCTGCCCATTTCACCGGTGTAATCGACTTTGAAGTCGTAGCCTTTTTCCGCGAGTTCTGTGCGAGTGCCATTCCAGTCACCGAGCATCCACGGTGAATCGCTATCGAAGGCAGGTGCCGCCTGAACGCAGGAGGCAAGGCCCAGCGCGGTGAGGCCACCGATCAGGGGCAGGATGTTTCGCTGGGCAGCAGTTGCAAAGACAGCGCTGTCTCGCAAAGATTTAAAGTCAGGCATAGAGACGGAGTTCTTGATCTTTTTCTGGGGGATAAACGGAAAGCAGCAGGCGTGAAGCGAAAGCAGAAGCGTTTCAGCAGGCAGCGGGGTGCAAGGATAATGTTCTGTTACAAATAGAGAAAGTGCTTTTGCTGACATGCATCGTTTCGGATTTGGTAACAGTGACAAAAGATCGCAGCCTGCGGCAGCTCCTACAGGATACGGATTCCAATATAGGAGCTGCCGCAGGCTGCGATCTTTTCCGTTTCACCTACATTTAACGTAAGGTGCGCGGCTTCCAATTCCCACTCTGCTCGAAGGCCCGGCATGACCGAACACAATACCGATCCGTTGCATGGCGTGACGCTGGAACAGATCCTCAACGCGCTGGTTGAACACTACGAGTGGTCGGGGCTGGCCGAGCGCATCGATATCCGCTGCTTCAAGAGCGAACCGAGCATCAAGTCGAGCCTGACGTTCCTGCGCAAGACTCCGTGGGCGCGGGAGAAGGTCGAACGCCTGTATGTGAAGTTGATGCGCACCAAACGACCGCTTTGAACATGGCCGACCCGTCTGCGTTACGCCGTCGTTTTGTGGCCGTGGCTGCCATGCTCGGCTGGGCGGGATTGAGCATCCAGATGTACCTGATTTTCCATTCGCGCTGGACGCTGGGCGCCAGCCTGATCGGCGGGCTGGTAAGTTTTTTCAGCTATTTCACCGTGCTGAGCAACACCCTGGTGGCGACCGTGCTGACCTGTGAATGGACATCCCGCGAGTCAGCCGCGCGGCGCTGGTTCCTGCAGCCTTGGGTCAGCAGTGGCATTGCCGTGAGCATCGCGGTGGTGAGCCTCGCCTACAACCTGCTGCTGCGCCACTTGTGGCATCCCGAGGGCTGGCAATGGCTGGCCGATGAGCTGTTGCACGACATCATGCCGTTGCTATTCCTGGGCTATTGGTGGCGTTGTGTGCCCAAGGGCACATTGCGCGTGTGGCATATCGCGCTGTGGGTGATTTATCCGCTGCTGTATTTCGCCTATTCACTGTTGCGCGGGCATCTGCTGGCGGTTTACCCGTATCCCTTCGTGGATGTGGACAAACTGGGTTATCCACAGGTGTTCATCAATGCCGGCGGGTTGTTGGTGGGTTTTGTGGTGATTGCGTTGCTGGCGATCGGGCTGGATCGGTGGCGGGCTCGGAAGTGAGCAACCATGGAAAGTTTGAGCACCTTTGTGGCGAGGGAGCTTGCTCCCGCTCGGCTGCGAAGCAGTCGTAAAATCTGTTCATTGGGTTTTTCAGATAAAACCAAGTAGCAGGTTTTGGCACTGCTGCGCAGTGCAACGGGAGCAAGCTCCCTCGCCACAGAACATCCGGCCCACCTATGGATGATCTTTATTCTTCGCCGTAGTCAGCCAATTTCCAGTAACCCACCGCCTTGACGAACTGCTCGTCCAGCCCGTGCTCATCGAGCAACACCCGGCGAATCTGCCGCGACACCTTGCTCTCGGTCGCCACCCACGCGTACAGGCTGCCGGCAGGCACCTGGATCTGGCGCACGGTGCTCAATAAATGATCTTTGCCACCTTCGCGCAGCACCCAGATCACATTGACCTCGGCCGCACTGTGCAGCACCTGCTGCTCCTTGCCGTTTTCCACTTCCACGATCACCAGCGCACGGCGGTTGGCCGCCAGGCCTTCCAGGCGCCGGGCGATAGCGGGCAGGGCGGTTTCGTCGCCGATCAGCAAGTAGCTGTCGAAGATGTCCGGGACGATCATCGAACCCCGGGGCCCGCCGATGTGCAGGAACTGCCCGGGTTGGGCCTGTGCCGCCCAGGTCGAGGCCGGGCCGTCGCCGTGCAGCACGAAGTCGATGTCCAGTTCCAGGGTGTTCAGGTCATAGCGGCGCGGGGTGTAGTCGCGCATCTCGGGCAGCGGACCGTTGTCCTTGCCGGCGCCCAGCACCAGGTTTTCCAGGGCCGCGGCCTGCTCGGCGTTCTGCGGGAACAACAGTTTGACGTGATCGTCCGTGCCCAGGCTGACGAAGCCTGCCAATTCAGGGCCACCCAGGGTAATCCGGCGCATGCGCGGGGTCAGGTCGACCACGCGTAACACTTCCAGGCGACGGCGTTTGATTTCGTGCATGACACGGTGAATGGTTGAGGCGATCACTTCAGTCATTCGGCGTTCTCCTGAACGGGTTGAACGGCGGGGCCGTCGACGATGGCTTTGGCGGTGTCGTTGAGCAGGTCGCGTACCCGCAGGATTTCGTCCGGGCTCCAGCGTCCATGGTGCATTTGCAGGGCGTGGCGCAGGTTATGCACAGCTTCGTGGATCTCTGCCGGACGATCATGGCCGCGCAGTGAACGCTTGCTGACGTCGATGCGCATGCGCACGCCATCCAGTGCTACAGCTTGCTCTTGCAGGAACAGACGTCCGGCATCGGTGATGGTGTAGCGTTTTTTTCCGCCTTCGGCGTCGCCCAGGATCAGTTCGCTTTCTTCCAGGAACGTCAGGGTCGGGTAGATCACGCCGGGACTGGGACAGTAGGCGCCGTCGAACATGCCTTCGATCTGGCGGATCAAGTCGTAGCCGTGGCACGGCTGTTCGGCGATCAATGCCGGCAGCAACAACTTCAGATCACCGGGGGCAAATACCCGGGGGCCGCGACCACCGCGTTCGCGGGCGGGACGTTTCTCGAAGCCGTCGCGGCCATCGCCGTGCTCACGGTGGGGGGAATGATGGTCTCTCATTTTCTGCTTTCTCTCGTCGTGTTTAGATACAACTTAAGATATATCTTAACGATCTGGCAACGGCTCCCGACCAACGGCATTCCCCCGCGTCGACCCTGGTTTGAAGGTCAAATCGAAAAAATAGTGCTTATTAGTACAGGTCAAACCTCCAGAATTAGTGTTAACTCTCTAATGTATTAGTTTGCTCCATTGTTTACTTGGGTTGTGGTATTGGTCTTACAGAAGTTGCTTTGCTAATATCTCGAGTGTCATGGCGGGCAGGGCGCCATTTGTAGTCTGTCTCTTACAGTCAAACATTGGGTTTGTAGTTGTTTTGGCTTTTTTCTTTCTGCGGTGATGGCACTCCGGCTACGCACTTGCAGGAACTTTCTTGCTTACTTTAAAGATAAATTGATTGATCATCTTTCGGCGTTGAAAGTTCAGCTGGGCAAATGGCTGCTCGTGACGGTTTTTGCTCGGCATGAACTTTCAATACGTCATCCTTTTAAAAACACAGGTACTGAAAGATGTTCAAGAAAATCGCGTTCGCTGCTCCCCTGGCTGTTCTGGCTCTGAGTTCTTCGATGGCGTTTGCCGCAACCGAAGCCCGACACAACATCAGTCTGGTTGCTACTGTCAATGCTGACGACTTCTATGCGGTGCCGGTTGACTCTGATCTGGTAAACAAGGATCAGGATATGAGCTACAACCCCTCTACCAATTCCATGAGAACCGTGGATGGTTTTTTTGATGTGCTTCATACCGCCGGCAAGGTCAACGCACGACTTGAAGGCATCCCGAAGCTGATTGCCGGTAACAAAAGCATCGACTTGAAAGTCGAGCTCAACGGCAAGGCTCTAACAACTACTTCACAGGAAGTTGTTGGTGATGAAGAGTCCAATACCCGTTATCGCGCACCCTTCAAAATCAGTGCGGTTACCACGCAAAAACCTGATGCAGGTGATTACACTGGCGTCGTGATGTTAGTTGTCGAGCCCTCGGTCTAAGTAATATCGGCGACGGCAATCCGTTTACTTATATCAAGTGACGTTCTCGGTCGGCAAACTTTCCGGTTTGTCGGCCGTGTTTGAACTCCTTTGCAATTAGAGAGCCCGTTCATGTTCCCGATGACGCCCATCGCGGCAGCGCTTGCGCTGCTGTTATGTAGCAGTGCATTTGCGGCGCCCACTTCCGTTGATAACACGCCGCGAAGTTTGCTGGCGCAGGCCAAGGGCTTGCCGGCCGAGTTCGAGGAGCATTTCTTCGATGTTCCCTTGGCGGTTCGGGTTGAACTCGATCAACTACCGCTGGGTGAGGCAATGATTGTGTTGTCCCGTGATGACCAGGTGACGCTGCTGGATTTCAACGACACCAGCGAAAGCCGTTTCAGCGCGAGTGAGCGTGATACCTGGGCCGATGTTCTCAAACCCGGTGTGACGCTGGGCACCTGCACGGGCCAATGCCCGGAGCAGATGCTGGCGGTTCACTACAACCTTGAAAATTCATTGCTGTCGATCGTCACTGAAAATGCCGAGCGCGACAGCGAAGCCAAGCGTTACTACGATCAGCCCGAAGGCGGCAGCAACGGCCTGATGGTACGTAACCAGCTCAACCTCAATGGCGGTCAGGATCAGGACCTGGGTGGTCGTTTCGGCCTGGAGGCCAGCGGCAGCCTGGGCAACTGGAGCCAGACCTTCAACATGCAACTGTCCCGTCTTGGCGGTCCGGACAACAAGACCTACCACGCAGTGCACGAGCTTTATAGCCAGCGTGAACTCGAAGGCCGTTTTTTCCGCCTGGGCTACTTCACCCCCAACTCCGAAGGCCTGACGCGCGAGCCCCGTTCGTTCGGCGCCAGCCCCGATACGGCGGTGGGCGTGATGTTCGGCAGTTCCGACAGCCTAGCGATCGATAGCCCGAAACCCAGCGTCTATCCGGTCTATGTCACGGCCAACCGACAGGGCTCCGTGGAAATTTACCGCGACGGCTTACTAATCAATACCCAATCGGTCCCGGCCGGTTTGCAAACCCTCGACACCCGTCCGTTGCCCGGTGGCATTTACGAGGTGGAAGTGCGGTTGATTGAAGACGGTCAAATCACATCGACCACCCAGGAATTGATTTACAAACCGAACAATTGGCGCAACCACGATGAGCGTTGGCGCTACAACCTGTTTGCCGGACAGGAAAGCAAACTGCTGAGTAACTGGGATGATCAGGACAGCGGCGATGCGACCGTGGGCGCCTCATTCAATTACTTGCTGCACCCGAGGGTGATACTCGGACTGTCGGCACGCCAGATCAGTGACAAGCTGCAGTACGGCAGCTCCATCGATTGGAGCCTGGCCAACAGCGTCAGCCTCTACGCCAACCTGTACCAGACCGAAGACCATGGTACCGGCGCCGACCTTCAAGGCTTGTATAACTATGGCGCCGGCAGTCTGGTGATTAGCCACAACCGCAGTTGGCTCGACACTACCAACACCTACGAAACATTACCCGACGGCACCCGCGTGCGTCAGCGCAATGTGTTCACCGGCCAGACCAGCAACTCTTCACTGGCGCTGAACCACCGGATCAGCCGCAAAAGCTCGCTCAACGCACGGGTGTCCCATAGCGAGGGCAACGTCGAAGGTGTCGGCGTGGACCTGGGCTGGACGCAACGCACCGTTCTGTTTGGCAGCGATGCCAACTGGCGGCTCTCGCTGTTCGATCGTCCGGGCAGCTACAGCAGTGGTGATGCGCGTAATCGCGGGGTCGATCTGACCATCAACATGGCGCTCGGTGGCCCGGGGCAGCAGGTTTCCGGCAGCATCGGCAGCCGCACCGCCCGTGATGGCGGCCGTGATAACAACGCCTCCCTGGGGTGGCGAAAGGACCTGCAAGACCACGTGTTGCAGAGCGTATCGGTGACCGCGCTCACCGATACCTACGGTGTCGGATTGTCGAGCCTGGCGAACTTTCGCACCGATGCCATCAACGGTGACGGGTTTATCCAGCGTTCGTCCTTCAACAACAATTTCACCGGTGGTTTGAACCTCGACAGCACGCTTGTCGTTGGAGCGCAGCGCATGGCACTGACCAGTCAGCATCAAGGCCGCGGCGCCGGGATGATTGTCGATGTCGAGTCCGACATCGACGGCATCGCTCTGCGTGCCGACGACCTCAGCGGCGGCAGCGCTGCCTTGCGTCCCGGACGCAATTTCATACCGCTCACCGCTTACAAAAACAGCTCGGTGAGCTTCGACTTCGAAGGCAACGACGTCCCGGCGGCGAGCATTGAACCGGCACGCACGCGCTATCACCTGAACAAGGGGGGCGTGGAGTACCGCAAGATCCGGGTCATGAAAACCCTGACCGTGCTCGGCCGCTTGCTCGACCCGCAAGGACAGCCGCTCAAAGGCCATCACGTCATCAACCACGCCAGTCGTGGGGTCAGCGAAGTCGACGGCTTCTTCTCCATGGAAATGAATGCCGGCTCGCCCACCCTGGAAGTGCGTTACGCGGACCAGTTGCTGTGCCAGTTTCGCCTTGATGTCGACAAGCATCGCAGTGAAAACAACGTGCTGATGATCGGTGATCTGCGTTGTTCGCCGGACACGTTGGCGGATGCCACTTCCAACCGGCGCACGGCAGGTTGAGCGGCCCCGATTCCGATGTTCAAGAGAGTGTGATCATGAAACCTACGTCTACATGTTCCCGCCTGCTGCGGCGCAGTCGCTGGCTGGGGATGCTGGCCGTCGTCGCGGCGCCTTCGGCCCAGGCGGTGAATCAGGAGATCCGGGCGCTGTTCACCCCGGACTCTGCCAACCCGCAACGAAATCTGTTCGTTAATAAAACGCCGGTCAGTGGCTATTGTGCCGACTATCCCAGTGAATGCCGGGACAATGAGACCTTCAGCATTCGCCTGCCCATGCATTTCGAGTCGGCGAGACCCATGCAACCCAATGCGTCGCCGCGCAACAGTGCGATGTTCAGCATTCCGGCCCTGTGGCGTCCGTTAACGGTGACGAACAGGGAAACGGGCGAAACGGAAACCGTCGAGGTGCGTATTGCCGGTTTTGGTTCCCGATACATACTCAGTGATACCGCGGTCAATCTGACAGGTGCCGCGACAGCCATTGAAGGGCATCGGGCCTTATGGGGCGGTCCGGGGGGAGGCTGGGTGAACGCGGCACCTCCCTGCACCTACAGTGGTGTGGGAATGTATTCGGACAACTACTACCGGTTCTTCTGGAAGACTCCGGTACAAGGGACTTGCGTCAAGACGGCGAGTTTTCCGATACCGGCCATGACTTATGACTACCTGGACTTCTCCTATGAACTTAAAACCCCCAATCCGCTGACGATGTCGTCCGGACTTTATACGGGGGACTTGAGTTATCGCATTGGTCCCGGTGGTGACTTCGACATGGGCGATGTGATGTTGCCGACCGACCGCGATTTGACTCTGAATTTTGTGCTGGATGTACAGCACACCCTCAAGGTCGACATCCCCCCCGGCGGCGAGAAAGTCCAACTGGTCCCGGCGGGCGGTTGGCAAAGCTGGTTGCAGGCGGGGCGCAGGCCTGTGCGTTTGTTTCGGGACCAGACGTTCAATATCTCCGCATCTTCGCGCTTCAAGATGCTACTGGAGTGTGAACTCGGTGGTTTTCCCTACGACTGCGTGATTCACGATCCGGTGTCCAAGCGATCGGTCGAATTGCAAGTCAGCGTCAGTCTTCCAAACGGGTTGACCGATCTCGCGGGGCAACCGGTCAAGCGCCGGCGACTCAGGGTTGGACCGGCCAATGCGCAGCAATTTCAACCTGGTTTTTATGTAGATCGGGCGCCGGGAATTCTGCACTTCGAGATCCCGCCACAACAGATGGAGTTCATGTTGCAACCCGGTGTGGCGTCCACCTATCGCGGCAAAGTTACCGTGATCTGGGATTCGGAAGTCTGATGGCCCGCGTATCGATGGCGCGTGTCCGATTTGTGTTCTATGTGATGAGGTTCAAGAGTATGAAACGTTTGTGGGCACTGCTGGGTTTGAGCTGTTTTTCCCTGGCGGCTTTCGCCGGACCGCAAATCAACGTCGGAACGGTTTACGACTACCTCGACAGCGACAAGAGCACCTACCTCAAACGCGTGTTCAACAGCGGTGACAGCACGGCGTTCGTCAAGGTCAGTATCCTGGAAATCATCTACGACGCCGATGGCAGCCCTCGTGAAATTCCGGTCAAGACCCAGGCGGATGGCAGCGGTCGGGATGGCTTGATGGCCAGCCCCGCGCGACTGATTGTGCCGGCCAAGGGCATGCAGGGCACGCGCCTGTTGCACATGGGGGCTCGTGACACCGAGCGTTATTTTCGCGTGCGCTTCGTGCCGGTGGTGCCGGAGAAAGAAGACGAATTCGCCGTGTCGAGTGAAGAGCGCGATGCCTATAAAGAGAACTTGTCGGCGGGGGTCAACGTGATGACCGGGTTTGGCACGGTGTTTTTTGTCCGGCCGAAAAACAGTCGCTTCGACAGCGTGATCGATGACAGTCCCGGCATTTACCGGCTGCGCAACAATGGCAATACCGTGGTGCTGATCGATGAATTTCGCAACTGCTCGCTGAAAAACGAAAGCGAGTGTGAGCCGACCACCAAGCACCACGTTCTGGCCGGTAAAACCTTTGAGTTCGAGAAAAAGCCCGGCCGAGAGTATCGCTTCAACCTGGTGGAAGGCGCATCGAAAAAAACGCTGCGCATCGCCAGCCAGTAATACCGGGAGGGGCGAGTCACCTTGGCTGGCTCGCGGTATTTTTTGACGCAACAGGTACCTGACATGATCAAGCAATCGACCATCGCGGCGTGGATGAGCGTGATGGCGCTGATAAGTACCCAGGCTTTTGCGGCCCGGGAAGAGCGCACGTCGAGGTGTCGGTGGATATCCCGACGCTGGGGTTTTACATCATTCCGGCCGAGTCGAACTGGATACACCTTGAACAGACGTTAGCGTGGAACATCCATACGAAGACATTGGAGGGGCTGCGCAAGAATTTCGACGTCAAGCACGACACCAGCGCGATTGAAGCACGGTTGGAAGCAGAGCCTTACCTGTCCAACGGGCGTGACGATCAGAACATCTATTTGCGCGTCAGCTTCAATGGCAAGGAGTTGAGCCATGACCCACAGCCACGGGAAGTGCTGACTGCCGCGCAAGCAATCGCCGGTGGCCGCTTTCCCTTGGAGATCGTGCCGAAAGTGCCTGCCGGTGGATACAAACCGGGGGTTTATTACGGCAATGTGCAACTGATATTCATCGCCGCTGCACCTTGATGTGCGGCAGCCTGACAAGTCAGGCTGCCTTTGGCTTGCTTTATGACTTTTATTGGCCGGCTTTGCGCAGAGCCTCTCGGGTCAGTTGTCTCGCCAGCTGTTTCTCCTCGTCACCCAGATCGACGAGGAAGCGATCGAAGTCAGATTCGCTGATCGGCTCATCGGCAAAGACTACGGTCTCTGGGACGGGCAGATCGTTGATGAGCTCCCTGAGCCGGTTGCGCAGTTCGGCTTTCTCAACGTCCGACGTCGACTCGAGCCACTGACGCTGGGTTGTGCGCAGTTCCTCCAGTTTCTCGTATTTGCTCTGGTAGAGAAGTTTGTTCGTCTGCGTTTCAACAGGCCAGGTTTCACGCAGATAACTCTCCCAGAAGTCCTGTTCAAGCATTGTGTTGATCAGGCCGTCGCCTTCACCCAGAGCCAGCACCGTGTTATACGCCTCATCGATCATGGCGTCAGTAACGCCGGCAACCGGTCGATACAGCATGCCTTCGGATTGCCACGGCAAGTTCAACCGCGAGGCGAGACCTGTCTGGTACGCCAGGTAGATTTCGACGTCATCAGGGGTGCCGCCACGACTGGCAACGTCAGCCCGGGCGATTTCGTTGACGTGCTCCAACCGTGCGGCACCTTTGGCAAGGGTCACCAGTTTGCGTTGAAGCTGCGCCGGATCGGTGGAGTACGAATAGGCCTCGGAGGCGAGCACGCGAATGCCCATGCTGTTGAACAACTGAGCACCGGCATCGGCACAATCGACCGGGGCAATGGCCATGGTGTAGAGCTGTTCGCGCAGCTGAGTGTCGATGTACACGGCATCGACCATGCGTGCCATACGCTGTACCAATTGCCGGCGAACAGGGCCACCAGCGGCAAAGTCCGACGAGCTTTCCTGTTTGAGCACGGCTTCAATAAACGCATGGGACCGGGGGGCGTCGGTCAGTTCCCGGAAAGAGACGACCCGTTCTACCCCAAACCCGGGTACATCGGCCCAATCATCGGCAGTGGCGCCGTAGTCCGTCGGGTGAGGAATCACCAGTGGCTCGGGAGGCAATCCAACTGAGCGACGAATCTCCTGGTATCGCAGTTGGTTCATCTCCGACAAATCACCGACGTTGAGTCGGGTGCGGGCAATGACCCAGGCTTCTGGCCTGCCGGGTACCACCTCGGGAATAACGCTGAGGGGATTGTCCCGCATATCCAGGAAAAACCCCCTTGGGCGGGTTTTGGCCAGGGTGCCGTCGGGCCAGGTGGCCAGGCCCGTGTTTTTCAAGGCTACGACCTTAAGTCTCGGCATACGACCAATGTCCGGTGCCATCGCCAGAGGGTTGCCTTCGAGCCTGAGTATTTCCAGGAAGGTCAGTTGCTTGAGTCGCAGGACTGCGCTGGCATCGAACACAATCTGGTTATCACTTAACTGCAGGCGTTCCATGCGGCGCATGTTCCTGATGCTGTCGGGTAGCCGCTTAAGGTCGCAGTTTCGGGCGCTGAGTTCGTGAAGATTTGGGAAGTCTTTCAGCAAGCCATTGAACTCGCTGGAAAAATAAGTTTTGTCGAGTTTCAGCACGTTGACTTTGTCGAGGAACTTTCTCAGCTCGGGAGGCCGCTTTGACCACCAGGTCTCCAGGTCCAGTGGCAGCATTTCTCTGGACAGGTCGAGCGCAAAGTTGTCCAGGTCGAGACGGCTGCCGAGTCCGGTTTTTTTGCGCTCGAAACATTCGATTAGGCGCTCGGCGATATGCTGTCCGCCGCCGTCACGAAACTCGTTGCTGCCAGGCCCCCACGTTTGCGGTTGCTGGTATTCCCAGCGGTTGAGAATGACGCGCAGTTCATCGAGTTCATCTTCGCATTGCTCAATGGCTCTCAGTGCATCGCCTCTAGCGATCAGGGCGTCGGCAAACGTGTCGACCTCATGCTCGCTGAAGTCCGAGTACAGGTCCTGAATGCGTTCGTGCAGGGTTTCGCCGGCTCTACTGGTGGAGGCGCCTCGCACCAGCAAGAGTGTCTCATGCTCGGCCACGGCGCGAATGGGAGGCGTGGCCAGAACCGCCCGGCGCTCGCTCGGTGTCTCGATCTTGGCGATGATCCAGTGCTTGAAGAACCCGACATCCCCCGCTCGATATCCAATCGCTCTGCGCCCATCCCGGCCCATGGCCTGGAGCAGGGCAGGAAGAAAATCATCGGCCGCATGGATCAGTTGGTCCTCGGTGTCGCGCACTTCGTATTTTCCGGATTCGTTGCGCACCATGACCCTTACTTGTGCTGCATCTTCGGGCCCTGCGCTGCATCGCAGTTCGCCGTCGAGCGCGCCCTGGCGGATTTCGATGCGTAGCTTGCCGAAGGTATCGGTTTGCATGCGCAAGGTGCCCAGCACCAGGCGTTCGGTATCACCACTGACCAAAGCGTTGTCGTACAGGCCATGGGCGGCGCGCACCGCCTGGGTCTCGAACTGGAGTTCCCGGGCCTGGCATCTCAGGCGCAAGGGCAGGCGTTTGTGCCGGGTCATCTGCTGGAGTTCCGACGGGGTGGCACCGGCGAAGATTTTTTCCGCGACGGGTTCAGGCAGTTCGGGATAATCGCTGAACAATGCAGCCATTTCAGGGGGTAACGCAGGATGCGGATTCACCGGTGCCCCCAGGCGTTGCAGGGTGTCGGTCAGCAAAGGCGGCGGCGGGGCGTGCTCAATGTGCATCCTGCGCAGTTCGGCCTCTTCAGTGCCGCTGATCTGACGGATCCGCTCCAGTTGCGTGTCGCTGAAGGCATCGGTTGTATGGCCCAGGCGTCGCATCAGTGTCGTGCCTTCCCACTCGCGCGGGTTCTCCGTTTCGCAGACCCAGGCACCCTGGCCGTTGTGTCGCAGGGTCGGTGCATAGGCATCGAACCGCTGCGGATGGCGTATGCGCTGTTGCCCGGTAACCGGGTCGTCCAGCACATCGAAGTGTTGATCGTTCAGGCGCAGAATTCGCTGGCCGTGATACTGGTGAATACCCTGTCCATCAGGCCGTGCATCCGCTGGCAAAACCACGTCGGCTTGATGATAAGGGCTCAGGTCAGGGTTCCACAGCCGTGTCTCGCCGTTTGCCAACTGCACCGGTTTCAGATTTTCGAAAAACGGCGAGAGCTTCGCTCGCGCGACATTGCCGATTGCGCCGCCCGCCGCAAATGTCCCCAACTGGATGACGCTTTCCAGCACGTTGATGGTCTGTTCCGCCGCCTCGGCAAAATGACCTTCGGCCAGGTCGACGATACCCTCGACCACTTCATCGGTCAGTTGATAGGCCGTGTAGGCCAGCATCAGTTCGCCCAGGCCGGGGACAAGTGGCGTCGCCACCAGCAGCGCGACGTTGAAAATGTCCGAGAGCATTTTTTCCAGGTTATCCCACCAGGCCCAGCGGGCCATGCGATCGGCGTACTCGGTGGAAATCGCGATTTCCCGCCCATCGTTGAGAATCTTGTTGAGCTTCTGTTGGTAGTAGTAGCCCCAAAGATCATTCTTGAAAACTGTCTCTCTGTCGGTCCTGACGCTCGACAGGCTGAACCTCAGGTCGGGGTTGGCCACGGGGGTTTCACGCCAACTGGGCAAGTTGGAGCCAGGTGGGGCCGGCTGCCATTTGATTTTACTCAGGCGATTATTGAGTCCGGCAAAGAACGGTCCGCGTTGCTGATGGGGCACGAACTGGCTGAAGTACTGTTGATAGCTTTTGCTGGAGGTGCCGTCGCGCAGCTGGCGTGTCAGCTCCGCCATGAAATCCAGCGTCGACGGGTACAGCTTGAGCGGATGCTCCGGATCATGGGGAACATACGCCAGGACCGGGACGGTGCTTGTCGAGGTGTATACATCGGGGGCAATCAGCACAATGCCAACCAGGCGCGTGTCCATCATCGACAGGTTGTAATAACCGACCGGCTGCCCGCGCCATTGCATTTTCAAGCGATCGTTGAGCATGCCTTGCACGACGTCATAGGCCTCTTGGTCGATGTCCTTTTTCATCAGGGCCATTTGTGCCGCAACATTCAACGCGCTTTTCTGACTGCCAATGACGATGTAACGCAGGTAGTTGCTCGCGACCCTGTTGGGCGACAGCAAAAACTCGTTCAGGTGCTGTTGGTATCTGGCACCGATGTTCAGTTCACGGCACAGTGATTTGAACTGATCGATGCTCAGTTTGTGCTTGAGGTGTTTGACCCAGAAATGCCCGCGAGCGTTAGGGCGGGTGATGAATTCGGAGTCTTGGTGAAACGACTCGTCGAGCGAAAAATTATGTACGGCGGCGTCCAGCAGCGAGACGGTTCGGCTGGTGGTACCGCCGGAAAAATCATGCACCCACCAGGATGTTTTCACCGGTGCATACAGTCGTAGCCAGGTCTGCTCGACATCGTCGTCGACGCCGAAGCGGTCTTTCAGCGCCTGTTGCAGGATGGGCCGGGCAAACGCGTAGACATCCTGCAACTCGCTCAGTGCGCGATCTACCTGGTTTTGCGCAGTCCAACTGAGCCTGATGTCATTTTTCAGTTTTTGCTGCAGCGCCCGGGTGGCTTCCCGTAGCGGGTCTGGAAGGATCACCCTGTCGGCTTTCAGTTCGTTGACACGAGCGATGGAAGTTTCTTTCAGCCAGTAAGGGATAGCCTGTTTGACCCGCTCAAAGTGGATACTTTTATCGGCCGGATCGTCGGCGAGCGAGTCTGGAGTTTTATCGGGGTTGGGCATTGTCTGATCGTCCGTTGATCAAAAATGGAACGAAGAGACTAGGTACGCGTGGCCCCCGAAAAAAGCTCAAAAAATGGTTTGAAAGGGCGCGGTTTTTGCCCCGAGTCCCCCAAAATCAGAGAGTGAAAAATAAATAGTTACCGCCACCCCGGCAGCGTTTTTTTGTAATGGTCAGCGCACAGCCGTTGCCTGGGTTGGCTGGCACATCGTGTGGGAGCCCGGTTGCAGGTATGGCGTCAGAATCGGTGCCATGCCCTTGAGCACCTGCACCGGCAACGCCGAGGTGAAGGTGAAGCTTTCCGCCGAGCGGCCCGGCACGAACGCCGTCAGGGTGCCGAAGTGACTATCGCCGATGTAGAACACGAACGTGGCCGTGCGGTTGAGCGATTTGGAACTCAGGATCCGTCCGCCGGAGCCGATGGCTTCGATGCGGTTGTCACCGGTACCGGTCTTGCCGCCCATGGCCAGCGGGCTGCCATCCGGCAGTTTGAAACTGCCGGCCACGCGTTTGGCGGTACCGGCATCCACCACTTGTGAAAGGGCTTCGCGCATGGCGCTCGCCACCTCGGATGGCATCACCCGTTTGCCGACGTCCGGGTCATTGACCAGTTGGGTTTCATAGGGGGTGTTCGCAGCGAAATGCAGGCTGTCGATGCGCAGGGTTGGCATGCGCACTCCATCGTTGAGGATGGTGCCGATCAATTCGGCCAGGGCGGCGGGGCGGTCGCCGGAGCTGCCGATGGCGGTGGCCAGCGACGGCACCAGGTGATCGAACGGATAGCCGACTTTCTGCCAGCGCTGGTGGATGTCCAGGAAGGCTTCGATCTCCAGCATGGTGCGGATGCGACTGTCGCGGGCGCCCTTGTGCCGGCTTTTGAACAGCCAGCTGTAGACCTCCTGGCGCTCGAACTGGCTGGCTTTGACGATGTCGCTCCACTTGGCGTCGGGGTGATTGAGCAAGTAGCCCATCAGCCACAGGTCCAGCGGGTGGACCTTGGCGATGAAGCCCTGGTCCGGCAAGTCGTAGGCGCCGGGACCGTAGGATTCGTAGAGCCGCACCAGACGTTCGTCGGTGAGTTTTTCCGTGAGCGTGGCGCCCTTGAGGTGCGAGCGCACAAAGGCGTTGAAGCTTTCCTGGCTGGCCTGCGGCAGCAGGTAGCGGTGAACGGCGGCCATGCGGATCGGGGTCGGGCGCATGCTGTCGAGGAAGGTGTCGAGGCGGTCCTGGGTGTCCTTGTTCTTGTACTTCTTCCAGAACTTGAGCAGGAATGAAGTGCCCTCGCGGTCGGCAAATTCGGCCAGGTACTCCTGGCGCCGCGGGTCGCGGTCGTCCTTGAGCAATTCGGCACTGCTGTTGGGGCCGGAGTAGATGGTGTAGCGCACCAGGTCTCGCATCAGGCGAATGAACGGCAGGTTGATCGACTCGCGCAGGGCGTCGCGCAGGGGGGGTATCCGGCCGTTGTCTTCCTTGCGGAAGTTGTTGAACACGTGCAGGCCGCCACCGGTGAAGAATGCCTCGCCGGGGCTGGCGGAGTATTTGCGGTCCAGGGCGGCGCCGAGCATTTTTTTCAGGTCGCGGTCCTTGTTCTCGATCAGGTAATCGACCGCCCAGCGGCTCAGGCGGTCCTGATCCGGTACGTCGACTTTCTTCAGTTCCGGAATGGTCATGCCGACGTATTTGTCGTGCAGCTCGGCGATGATTTGCAGGTAGGTGGTCAGCACGCGCATTTTCGCGGTGGAGCCCAGTTCCAGTTTACTGCCTTCGTTGATGTCGAATGGCTGGTCGGTGCTGTCGGTCTGTACCCGAACCCGCGAGCCGTCCGGGGTCAGTTCGAACAAGGTGAAGCTGTAGCGCACCTGGGTGGTGCTGGTGGTGGTCAGGAGGCGTTCGCCGATCAGGCCGATTTGCGTGGCAAACTCAGGGTCGGCGAGTTTTTTCAGGTACGCGGTGGCCTCGCTTTGCAACTCGCCTTGCAGGGTGCTGGTGGCGGAGAGGTCAAGGCGGTCGAGGTCATACAGCGGGCGATTGAGCATGCCGGCCAGACGGCTGCGCGCGACACTGATGCCCTTGTTGGTTTCAATCGGTTGAATGGTCGGCTGGGTGGCCCAGTCGCGGTAGGTCACTTTGCTGGCCAGGGCGGCGGTGGCGAACTCGGCGTCGATCACATGGTTTTGCGCCAGCAGGCGAATATGGCTGTCGGTGAGGTCGGCCAGTTCATCGTGACCTTTGACCAGGTAGTGCGACGGGCGGCGCTGGGCAATCATCAACGACAGCATCTCACGCAGGGCCAGGCCTTTTTCCGCCATGGTTTTTGGATCCGTCGCGGTGCTGGACAGCGCTTCGTTGGCCTGATTGAAGTCGGTGCCGTACCACACGCGCAACCCTTCAGCCATGCCATGCACTTCACCGTGGCCCGGTACGGCCGACAGCGGCACACTGTTGAGGTAGTCGCGAACCACGTTCTGCCGGGCTTCAAGGGTTTGTGGCCCGGCCTGGTAGGCGCGTACGGTAGCGGAAATCATCTGACGAATCTTCTCCGCGCCATTGACCGTCAAGCCATCGGGGGAATGCCGGTACTTCTCCAGTTGCGTGGCCAGGGTACTGCCACCGGCGGATTGACCGGGTACGTGCAACATCTTGGCCAACTGGGACCACGCCGCCATGCCGAATCGCGGCCAGTCCACTGCCGGGTTGGCCAGCGGTTGTCTGGGGTCGAGCAGGAAGCGGTTCTCGATGAACAGCAGGCTGTTGACCACCACCGGCGGGATCGAGGCAAAGGTCGAGTAAAGCTGCTGTGGATAGTTGTACTGGTACAGCGGCGCTGCGCGGCAATCGGTGATCGATAGCCCGGCCTGGATTTTCTCGGCATAAGGCACGAACAGGCCCTTGTCGCTGTATTTCAACAGCGCCGGGGAAAAGCGGGTTTGTGCTTCGACGACGAAATCACGCTTGATCAGGCGCGGCAGGAACTCATCCAGCGAGCTGTAGCCCAGGCGCCGATCGAACGGACCGTCCCCTGGATAGCGAATCGCATCGCTGGGGCCGGGTTTGAGCTCATAGCTCAGGGACGCGGCGTATTTGCTGACCTCCTGGGCCTGGAACTTCGAGGTACGCATCTCCCTCGCGGCGGAAAGCCCCGCGACAACCGCGATTATCAACAGTAATAGCCAGAACGCTCCCCATCCGTGCCTGGAGCGACGGGGTTTTTCAGGTGTAGGCGCTTCATCCTCTCGTTCATTCGGAACCACGGTTTTACTCGAATCGGTTTGCCACAAAGCGCCCATAGTCGACTGATCCATTCACGCAGATTGATCGGACTTGAATGAAGCTTAGACGGTGGTTGGCGAGGGTGAAGAAAATGTGAAGGGTAAAACGTCGGGTAATGGCCTCTTTTTGTGGCGAGGGAGCTTGCTCCCGCTGGACTGCGAAGCGGTCCCCATACCAGCAACTCTGATCTGTCTGGACGATCTGGTTTTTTGGTTTGCGACTGCTGCGCAGTCGGACGGGACGGTGCGGCGATCCGACAAGCTCCCTCGCCACAGTAGGCAGGAGGGCTGAAACACTTGAACTAGAGCTTTATAGGCTTTGGCTGGGGGCATGACGATGCACCAATGCTGTGCAATACTCCGCGCCCTTTAAATAGCGAAGATTCATACAAAATCCAGTTGATGCCCCTCCGCAAGTCGGGTTATTGCCGGGATTTATGACTGAATTTAGTGGTTTATAGAGTGAATATCTCTGCCGTCAGCTTTTTATACTGCACGACCCGCTGATCCTGCAGGTTTTGTCCTACAGGACGGTTCTGCTTACAAAGCAGGCCCGGTTACGCGAAGCCATTGGCCTATCGGTCGGCGGCTTCAAAGCTCGGTGGTCATATCCAACAACAAGATGAGGTGCCCCTTATGCCCGTAGGCAATCACCAGCCCCAAGGCGAGACCGCTCAGGGCGGTCCGCTTAAACGCGAACTCGGCGAACGGCATATTCGCCTGATGGCGCTCGGTGCCTGTATCGGCGTCGGCCTGTTCCTGGGCTCGGCCAAGGCCATTGAAATGGCCGGCCCGGCCATCATGCTGTCTTACATCATTGGCGGTCTGGCGATCCTGGTGATCATGCGCGCCCTCGGCGAGATGGCCGTGCACAATCCGGTCGCCGGCTCGTTCAGCCGTTACGCCCAGGACTACCTCGGCCCGCTGGCGGGATTTCTGACCGGCTGGAACTACTGGTTTCTGTGGCTGGTGACCTGCGTCGCGGAAATCACGGCCGTGGCGGTGTACATGGGCGTCTGGTTCCCCGATGTGCCGCGCTGGATCTGGGCGCTCGCCGCGCTGATCAGCATGGGCTCGATCAACCTGATCGCGGTCAAGGCCTTCGGTGAATTCGAGTTCTGGTTTGCCCTGATCAAGATCGTCACCATCGTTGCGATGGTGTTCGGCGGTATCGGCATCATCGCCTTCGGTTTCGGCAACGACGGCGTGGCCCTGGGGATTTCCAACCTGTGGACCCACGGCGGCTTCATGCCCAACGGCGTGCAAGGCGTGTTGATGTCCCTGCAAATGGTGATGTTCGCCTACCTGGGCGTGGAGATGATCGGCCTGACCGCCGGTGAAGCGAAGAACCCGCAAAGGACCATTCCCGACGCCATCGGCTCGGTGTTCTGGCGGATTCTGCTGTTCTACGTCGGTGCGTTGTTCGTGATTCTGTCGATCTACCCGTGGAACGAAATCGGCACCCAGGGCAGTCCGTTCGTGATGACCTTCGAGCGCCTGGGCATCAAGACCGCGGCGGGCATCATCAACTTCGTGGTGATCACCGCGGCGTTGTCGTCCTGCAACGGCGGTATCTTCAGTACCGGGCGCATGCTCTACAGCCTGGCGCAGAACGGCCAGGCCCCGGCGGGCTTTGCCAAGACCTCGAACAATGGCGTTCCACGTCGTGCATTGCTGCTGTCGATTGGCGCGTTGCTGCTGGGCGTACTGCTGAACTATCTGGTACCGGAAAAGGTGTTTGTCTGGGTGACGGCGATTGCCACCTTCGGCGCGATCTGGACCTGGGCGATGATCCTGCTGGCCCAGCTGAAATTCCGCAAAGGCCTGAGCGCCAGCGAAGCGGCTGGCCTGAAATATCGCATGTGGCTGTACCCGGTCAGCTCGTACCTGGCGCTGGCGTTCCTGGTGCTGGTGGTGGGCCTGATGGCGTACTTCCCGGACACCCGCGTGGCGCTGTATGTGGGCCCTGCGTTCCTGGTGCTGCTGACGGTGTTGTTCTACGTGTTCAAGCTGCAACCGACCCATGTTGCGCAAGGTGCGGCGCGTTCGGCTTCGTAAGTCGTAATGCCTGAAAGACAAAAGCCCCGGTCGTAAATGATCGGGGCTTTTGGGTTTTGAAGAGCAAATGATCGCAGCCTGCGGCAGCTCCTACAGGAGGATGCGGTCTGATTCTGTAGGAGCTGCCGCAGGTTGCGATCTTTTGATTGTCTGGTTCAAACGCTTGTTGAACTCCAGCCACGCCGCCAGCAACGCCATCAACCCGGCGCCCACCAGCGCCGTGAAGATCTGCATGGCAAAAGCATCGTCGGTCAATGCATTGACCATGTCCGCCAGGGGCGCCAGCAGCACGCCCAGACAGAAAATCTCCAGCGAGAAACGGCCCATGCGGCAACTTTGCTGCGCCAGCCAGTTTTGCGTCCATCCGCTGTCGGGAATCAGTTTCGCCGTGACGTAGGCCAGTGCGAGGAAATGCAGCAGGCGCACGGGTGACAGGTCGGTCTTGCTGATGGGGTACAGGATGTTTTGCAGGCTCGCTGGCACCACGGCATCGTGTATGTCCGGCCAACGCCACAGCACGGTCAACACACCCGCGACCACGACATACAACGCCGCACCGACAAACAACGGCTGGCGAACCAGTGGGCGGGATTCGGGCAGGCGCGGGCGCTGGCTGTGAATCGCAGCGGCACCGCCGAGCACGAACAGCAACTGCCAGGCGACCGGGTTGAAATACCACACGCCGTCCTTGATGGCGGCCAGGTTCCAGCCAGCCAGCGGCACCATCAGGTACAGCGCCAATGACATCGCGACCACCACCCAGGCCTGGAGCACCAGCAGGGGCAGCGCAAGGGGCAAGCCCGCCAACAGCACGATGTACAGCGGCAGCGGGTCCATCAGGTTCGGCTTGAAGCGCAACAGCAGTTCATCGATCAGCGCCTGCTGCGGGTTGCTGATGAAGTGATGCATGCCCATTTCCTCCACCAGGTCCCGTGTTTCCACGTGGCTGTTGGCGAAAAACACAATGCCCATCAGCATCGCCAACAGGAAGATGTGTACCACGTAGAGCACCCACGCCCGGCGCAGGATTTTCACGCAGGCGATCAGAAAGCCTTCGCGCGCCAGGACTTTGCCGTACGCCAATACGGACGCGAAGCCTGCCAGGAACACGAAAATCTCGGCTGCATCGCTGAAACCGAAGTTACGCAGGGTGATTTGCCCCAAGGGGTTGTGGGGCACGTGATCCCAGAAGATGAAGATCAGTGCCAGGCCACGAAAAAAGTCGATCCGGTGATCGCGCGCTAAGGTCATGACAGCAGGCTCGTAACAACGGGTGAAAATGGGATTGGCCACAGGCGCAAAGGCCATGTGCCCGATCGGCGGCGCGCAGGGTGGACTGATTCGCGGGCAATTGCAAAGTCGGGATATTACCGGATGTCTCGGGCGTTGCTTCAAGGCTCAACCGCTGGTCTGAAAGGTCCAACAACCTGCGATTTCTGACAGTAGACAGGCTCAAATACTATTGAATGCAACGTTCTGGAAGCGGGAGCCTCCCATGAGACTGTTGTGGAAAGGTCTGTCCAGTTACACGGTGATCGGGGTCGCCAACACCCTGATTCACTGGCAGATCTTTTTCCTGCTGAGCGTGGCGGCCAGCCTCAGCCAGGCGGTCAGCAACCTGGCTGCCTTTTGCGTGGCTGCGTCGTTTTCCTTCTACATGAACGCGCAATTTACCTTCGCCGCCAGTGCCACGGTCGCGGGTTATCTGCTGTTTCTTTTGGGCATGGGGGCATTGAGCCTGGGTGTCGGTCATCTGGGCGACATCTGGCGATTGCACGGTTTGTTCACCGTGGCCCTGTTTTCGGCGTTGAGCCTGGTGTTCGGTTTCCTGTATTCCAAATACGTGGTGTTTCGTGAGCGTGATCGATGAAAATCTCGCTCATTGTCCCGGTGTTCAACGAAGAGCAGTCCATCAACCTGTTTTATCAGGCGGTGCGACGGGAGTTGAGGCTGGGTGACACCGAAGTCGAGATCGTGTTCATCAACGACGGCAGCTCCGACCGCACGGCCGAACAGGCTACGGCTCTGGCCCAGGCGGATGATCGGGTCATGCTGATCAATTTCTCGCGCAACTTCGGCAAGGAGCCGGCACTGTTTGCCGGCCTGGAATACGCCAGTGGCGATGCCGTGATCCCGATGGATGTCGACCTGCAGGACCCGATCAACGTCATTCCGTTGTTGATCGAGCAATGGCAAAAGGGGGCCGACGTGGTACTCGCCAAGCGTCGCAGCCGGGCTGACGACGGCTACCTCAGGCGTCACAGCGCGTCGATTTTCTACCATGTGCTCAATCGCATCGCCTACACCCGCATCGAGGAAAACGTCGGGGACTTCCGGCTGATGGATCGCAAGGTGGTCGACGTGATCCGGTCCTTGCCCGAGCATCAGCTGTTCATGAAAGGCGTGCTGTCGTGGGCCGGGTTCAACACCGTGGTGGTGGAGTTCGAGCGGCCAGGAAGGGTGGCGGGGAGCAGCAAGTTCAATGGCTGGAAGCTGTGGAACCTGGCCCTGGAAGGCGTGACCTCATTCAGCACCGTGCCGCTGCGCTTGTGGACTTACGTCGGTGGCGGCATTTCGATTTTCGCGGTGCTCTATGCGGTGTACATGGTGCTGGACAAGATTTTCTTCGGCAACAGCGTCCCCGGTTATCCGTCGCTGATGACTGCGATCCTGTTTCTCGGCGGCGTGCAGTTGATCGGCATCGGCATCCTCGGCGAGTACATCGGTCGCATCTACATCGAGGCCAAGCACCGGCCGCGTTATGTGATCAAGGACATCGTCGGCGGCAAAGACCGGGGCGGGCGTTAGCATGGGCCGGTTCAGCGACCTCTTCGTTCGCGAGCTCAGCCGGCACCAGGTCCGGCGGTTTTTTCTGTTTGCCACCCTGGTGTATATCCTGCCGTTGATCCTCGCCGATTATCCCTACATCGATGACAACTGGCGCTCGCTGTCGGCGGGCATGGCCTGGGCCGAGCAGGGCCGACTCTTCGCCCAGCTGTTCTACAACGCGCTGACCTTCAGCCATGCCGCGCCGAACATCTTTCCCTTGCCCTTGCTGATCGCCACGCTGGCCATGGCGTCGGCGCTGACCAGCCTGACGCTCCATTACTTTCACAAGCCAAGCGTCGCTTGTTGCCTGGTACTGTTGCCGCTCTGGTACAACCCGTTCTTCCTGCAAAACCTGTCCTATCAATACGACGGTCCCACCACGACCCTCAGCCTGGTGGCAGTGATCTACGCCATCACCTTTCGTCACCCGTGGCGTAGCGTGCAATGGCTGGTGCCGGCGTTCCTGATTGCATTGGCGCTGGGGTTGTATCAGGTCAGCCTGAATGTGTTCCTGGGCCTGTGTTGCCTGGAGTTGCTCAGGGCCGCCAACGATAAGACGGCCCCGTTGCCATGGCGCGACCTGCTGGGCTGGAAAGCCGCCCAGGTCATCCTCGGCGGGTTGATCTACAGCGTCAGTGCGGGTCCGTACATGGACTCCAATCGCACATCGTTGCTCGATTGGACGGCGCACCCTTTTTTGCAGATCCAGATCAACATTGCCCGGGTCCTGGAAAAAGTCGTGCTGCTGTTCCATGGCGGATGGCTCTGGGTGTTCGGCGGGTTACTGTTGATCGCGATAGCCGGGGCAGTGCGGTTGGGATTGAACATAGCGGTGCGCCAGGACGGTGGGCCAAAGAAGCTGTTGATCGGCCTGATGTGTTTGCTGACTTTGCCGGTGGTGACGCTGCTGGTGTCCGGTGTCGCGCTGTTTTTTCGCGACTTCAACGAAGGCGCCCGCACCTTGATGGGCTTCGCCGTGTTGTTGGTGTTGCTGTTCTACCTGGGGCATCTGGCGCTGGCCTCGATCCATGAGCGGCTGCCGCTGCTGTTGATGATTCCCCTGTTGGCCATGTTGTCGCTGTCGTTCGCCTATGGTCGGGTGCTGACGGTGCAGAAAACCTTTGCGTCCACGGCACTGGCCGGTCTTGCGTACGACATCGCCAGCCACCAGTCGCTTCGCGAAGCCAGGCGGATCTACATCTCGGTGAGTTATTCCGACTATTGGTTAGTGGCGGCGGCAGGCTCATTCAAGCAGTTGCCGGTGCTGCACTATTTGCTCAATACCGACTTTTACATGCTGGCCGAAAACCTGCCGAAAGCGGGGATCACCAACGTGGTGGCGGAGCAGGAGCGGCGCAACGCGACGCGGGTCGGGTACCAGGGCTATCCGGCGCTGGTGGACAGCCAGTTCTACCGGATTTACCTGATCGGTGATTACGGTTTTATCGTGATGAAGGAACCGACCCCGAGCAAAACACTGCGCTGGTAATGCGCGATTTTGATCGGGGTGGCGAAGTCATGCCGCCGCTATGTCATTGGGCTCGAAACTGTCGGCCCGGGCCATCTGCCACATCCGCGAGTAGAACTCGCCGTTCACTTCGCCAGTCAGCAATTCCCCCGGTTTGAGGAACACGTGCAACTGCGAGAACAATTTGATCTCGGTCGCCGACATGCGTCGCACCAGATGCTTGGCTGACAGCTGTGACGGGTGTTCGAGGCCGGCGGCGGCGAGCATTTCCGCCAGGGCCTTGAGGGTGTTGCGGTGGAAGTTGAACACGCGCTGGGCCTTGTCCGGAACCACCAGCGCGCGCTGGCGCAGGGTGTCCTGGGTGGCGACGCCGGTCGGGCATTTATTGGTGTGGCAGCTCTGCGACTGAATGCAGCCGATGGCGAACATGAAACCGCGCGCCGAGTTGGCCCAGTCGGCGCCGATGGCCAGCACGCTGGCGATGTCGAAGGCGCTGACGATCTTGCCGCTGGCGCCGAGCTTGATCTTGTCCCGCAGGTTCAGGCCCACCAGGGTGTTGTGCACGAACAGCAGGCCTTCGCGCATCGGCACGCCGATGTGGTCGGTGAACTCCACGGGCGCGGCGCCGGTGCCGCCTTCCTTGCCGTCGACGACGATGAAGTCCGGGAGGATGCCCGTCTCCAGCATGGCCTTGGCGATGCCCATGAACTCCCACGGATGGCCGAGGCAGAACTTGAAGCCCACCGGTTTGCCGCCGGACAATTCACGCAGTTGCGCGATGAAATGCATCATTTCAATCGGCGTGGAAAACGCAGTGTGGCGCGACGGTGACACGCAGTCCTCGCCCATCAGGATGCCGCGGGTTTCAGCGATTTCCCGGGTGACCTTGTGCTTGGGCAGGATGCCGCCGTGGCCGGGCTTGGCGCCCTGGCTCATCTTGATTTCGATCATCCGTACCTGCGGCGTCCGGGCTTGCGCCGCAAAGCGTTCCGGGTCGAAACGGCCGTCGCTGGTGCGGCAACCGAAGTAACCGCTGCCCAGTTCCCAGGTCAGGTCGCCACCGTTTTCCCGGTGATAGGGGCTGATGCTGCCTTCGCCGGTGTCATGGGCGAAGTTGCCGAGCTTGGCACCCTGGTTCAGCGCGCGGATGGCGTTGGCGCTGAGGGAGCCGAAACTCATGGCCGAGATATTGAACACTGACGCCGAATACGGCTGGGTGCACTGCGGGCCGCCGACGGTGACGCGGAAACTGCTCGGGTCGCTCAAGGGCGCGGGGCGCATGGAGTGGCCGATGAATTCGAAACCCGACTGATACACGTCAATCAGCGTGCCGAAGGGTTTGTCGGCGGTTTCATTCTTGGCCCGGGAATAGACCAGCGAGCGCTGGGCCCGGGAGAAGGGCAGGGCGTCGCTGTCGGATTCGAGCAGGTACTGGCGGATCTCCGGGCGGATGCCTTCGACCAGGTAGCGGATATTGCCGAGGATCGGGTAATTGCGGCGCACTGCGTGGGGGCTTTGCAGCAGATCGAACACACCGATCAGGCTGAGGACAGCCGTGACGGCGGTGATCGGCCAGAGCCAGTCATAGTCAAGAAAAGGCAGGCTGGCGAGGGTGAATATCACGCAGGCGGCAAAGAAGGCGTAGCGGCTCAGGAGTGACAGGCTCATACGGTTTCCTTGGGTTCGGACTCGAGTTTAAAGATCGCAGCCTTCGGCAGCTCCTACAGGGAATGCGATCCATGTAGGAGCCGCCGAAGGCTGCGATCTTTTCAGGCATTTTGTGCCTGGAGAAAAATCGAAAACAGCTCGGACTGGGATTTGATCCCCAGCTTGCTGTACATGTGTTTCTTGTGGACTTTCACGGTTTCGACAGAGATTTCCAGCTTACGGGCGATTTCTTTACTGGAGCAACCGCTGAGCATCAAACGCCCGACATCCAGCTCCCGGGCCGTCAACTGCGCGCCTTTGAGCTGCTGCACCGAGGCTTCCAGCTGTACCCGCCAGTCGGCGTGTGGCGGTGCGGGGGCCAGGGCCACGGCTTCGTTGATGTCGTAGGGTAGACGCTGGCGCAACAGGCCGAGCACCCACGGCTGGATCAACGACAACAAGGCGATCTGCTGGCCGCTGAAGCGCTGCTTGCTACCCAGTGACAGGCACAGCGTGCGGTCGCCTTCGAGCTGGCAATTGAACTGGATTTCATCGGCCACCACATTCAGGCGAAAGTAGCGCTGGTAATACTCGGTCAGTTCGAAGTGCTCCGGGGCTACTTCCGACAGACGATAAAGCCCGGTGCGCGACTGCTCGCGGCAGGCGATGTAGAAGGGGTCGAGCAGGTACAGGCCGCGCAGGTAGTCCTGGAACAACTGGTCGGGGCTGCCGTCTTCGCCGGGGCATTCGGCGAACACTTGCGGGCGCTGATCGGCACTGAAAAGCAGCGCCACCCAGCTGTCGAAGGGTACGTACTGGTCCAGCAGGCGTACAAGCCGGGTCCAGAAATTGGGCTTGTCCAGGGCGTCGATCAGTTGCCCCACCGAGCGGTGCCAGGCGATGTCGTCCAACGAGAGTGTCATGCATCTACCCCTATCGTGTTACCCCAGCGGCGTGATTCCCCGCCCGGTTGCTTGGTGCGCATACTGGCGCACAGACACCGACCGGGCAATCTTTCTGCCGCCCGGCCCATGACAAGGAATACCCATGAAGGTCGAACTCGCCCAATTGGCAGGCCGTGACAACGACACGGCCTACAACCTCGAACGCACTCTGGCGGCGATGGCTGCGTGTGCAGCCGATACGCAACTGATCCTGTTCCCCGAAGGCCACTTGATGGGCTTCCCTTCGGCCGAGTCCGTGGCCGAGGTGGCCGAACCACTGGACGGCCCGTCCGTCAGCGCGGTAATCGCCGCCGCCCGCCAGCGCAATATCGGCGTGGCCATCGGCATGGCCGAGAACGACAACGGCCGCTTCTACAACACCACGCTGTTGATCACCCCTGAAGGCATCGCGCTGAAGTACCGCAAGACTCACTTGTGGGCCTCGGATCGCGGCGTCTACGAGGCGGGCGATCGCTACGCCACCTGCCTGTGGAACGGCGTGCGCGTGGGCCTGCTGATTTGCTACGACATCGAATTCCCCGAAAGCGCCCGTGCCCTGGCGCAACTGGGGGCCGAACTGTTGATCGTCACCAACGGCAACATGGACCCCTACGGCCCGACCCACCGCACCGCGATCATGGCCCGCGCCCAGGAAAACCAGGCGTTTGCGCTGATGGTCAACCGGGTGGAAGAGGGTGACGGTGGTTTGCTGTTTGCCGGCGGCAGCGCATTGGTCGATCCAATGGGCACCTTGTTGTTCGAAGCCGGACGCGAGGAAGGGCAGTTTGCGGTCGAGTTGGACCTGAACCAGCTGACGGCGGCACGCCAGGATTACCGTTATCTGGATGATCAGCGGCTGAGGTTGCCGGGGGAGGTGGTTGAGCAGGCGGGTGGGCTGCGGGAGCTGCTGATTCCTTCGAACTGAACATCAAAAGATCGCAGCCTTCGGCAGCTCCTACAGGTAAATGCGTTCGGCGTAGGAGCTGCCGAAGGCTGCGATCTTTTCAGGCTTTCAACTGGATTCAACGCCAAAGAACAACAACGCAACACCCGTAATTTGCGCCGAACTCGGCTCTGCCATAAATCCAATAAAATCCGGAGTAGTCGCTCATGGCTCGTTTGCAACGCACCCTGTCACTAGGGTCGGTGGTGCTGTTTGGCATCGCCTACATGACGCCGATCATTGTGCTCGGCACCTTTGGCATCCTCGCCCAATCCACCGCCGGCATGGTGCCGGCCGCGTACCTCGCGGCGCTGGTGGCGATGTTCTTTACCGCCATGAGCTACGGGCGCATGGCCTCGGCGTTCCCGGTGGCCGGCTCGGCCTACAGCTACGTGCGCAAGGCCATCAGCCCGAAGCTCGGGTTCATCGCCGGTTGGGCGGTGCTGCTCGATTACCTGTTCCTGCCCATGGCGATCTGGCTGATCGGCGCGGCTTACCTCAACTCCGCATTCCCGGCGGTGCCGCAGTGGATCTGGGTACTGGCGTTCATCGGCATCACCAGCGCGATCAACATCGTCGGCCTGAAACTAGCCAACGGCATCAATGCCTTGCTAATGCTGGTGCAGTTTCTGGTACTGATCGCCTTCGTCGCACTGTGCGTGCATTACGTCGGCGGTGATGCAAGCACGCCGTTGTGGTCGATCAAACCGTTCTTCAATGGCGACATGCAGATGCCGCTGATCATGAGCGGCGCGGCCATCGCCTGTTACTCGTTCCTGGGCTTCGACGCGGTCAGCACCCTGACCGAGGAAACCCGTGATCCACGCCGCACCATTCCCCGGGCGATCATGCTGATCACCCTGATCGGCGGGCTGATTTTCGTCGGTGTGTCGTACTTCGTGCAGGTCGCCCATCCGTCGTTCCAGTTCGACAGCGTCGACTCGGCGGCCTATGAAATTGCCCGCAACATCGGTGGCGACCTGTTCGTCTCGATCTTCCTGATCGGCCTGATCGTCGGCCAGTTCGCCTCGGGCCTGTCGGCCCAGGCCAGCGGTTCGCGGCTGCTGTACGCCATGGGCCGCGACGGCGTGTTGCCGAAGTCGTTTTTCGGCACCTTGCACGAACGCTTCGGCACGCCGATCAACAGCATCCTGCTGTGCGCGGTGGTGGCGTTGCTGGCACTGAAACTGGACGTCACCACCTCGACCTCGTTCATCAACTTCGGCGCGTTCCTGGCGTTCAGCCTGGTGAACCTGTCGGTGATCTTCCATTACTGGATCGGTGGCGAAAACAAAGGTCTGCGCGAGTTCGTGTTGTTCCTGCTGTTCCCGTTCATCGGCCTGGCAGCGGATTTGTGGCTGATGGTCAGCCTCGATCACCTGGCGATTTACCTGGGCTTGAGCTGGCTGGCAATCGGCGTGATGTACTTGGCGGTGCTGACCGGCGGGTTCCGTCGGCAGCCGCCGGAGATGGACTTCCAGGAAGCGCTCTGAGGCGCCGTCAGGCGGCCGGTCGGGTCTGGCGTAGCGGTAGTTGTACGCGAAACGTCGTCCCGCTCCCCAGCTCGCTGCTCACCGAAATATCGCCACCGTGTTTTTTCACAATGCCATAGGACAGGGACAGGCCGAGCCCTGTCCCTTGGCCCACCGGTTTAGTAGTGAAAAACGGATCGAAGATTTTTTGCAGGGTGTCGGGCGCGATGCCTGATCCTGTATCGGCGATTTCGATCCATGCCGTCTCGCCCTGCGTCCCGGTGCGAAGGGTGATGGTGCCGCGTTCGGGGCCCATGGCCTGCGCGGCGTTGACCACGAGGTTCATGATGACCTGGTTGATTTGCGACGGCAGGCACTCGATTTCCGGCAGCACCTGATAGTCTTTGACTACATCAGCCTTGTACTTGAGTTCGCTGGCGACGATGTTCAGTGTCGACTCGATGCCCTGTTGCAGATTGGCCCATTGCCATTCCTGATTGTTGTCGATCCGGGAGAAGTCTTTCAGGTCCCTGACGATCTGCCCGACCCGGCTGATTCCCTCCTTCGACTCTTTGATCAGCAGCGGCACATCCTCGCGCAGATACTCAAGTTCGATCTGCTCGCGCATGTGCTCAAGTTGCAACGCTGTCTGGCTGCCCGCCAGGACCTGTTCAGCGCTGTGATAGGCGTCGAGCATGGTCAGCAATTGCTGAAAGTAACCGTCAAGAGTGCCAAGGTTGGAGGAGATGAACCCGATCGGATTGTTGATCTCATGCGCGACACCGGCCGCCAGTTGGCCCAGCGAAGCGAGCTTTTCCGATTGCACCAACTGGCCTTCCAGTTGCTTGCGCTCGTCGATTTCCCGCTGCAAAGCCTCGCTGGCCTGCTTGAGCTGGGCGGTGCGCTGATCCACCAGGTGTTCCAGGTGATGCATCTGCAGCGAGGCCCGTTCGGTCATTTCCCATTTGGTCAGCAAGGTGTTGGCCATCTGCTTGACTTCGATATTGTCGAACGGTTTCTTCAGGATCAGCAGCCGGTCATGGGCATTCAGACGATTGAGCAGATCGTCCCAGGAATAATCGGAGTAGGCGGTACAGACCACCACCTGTAATTGCGGATCCTGCTGCCACAGGTGTTCGATGGTCTTTGCCCCGTCCCAGCCGTCGGGCATACGCATGTCGACAAACGCCAGCGCGTAGGGGCGTTGTTCCTGCAGCGCGAGGTTGAGTTTGCCCAGGCCTTCTTCGCCACCATAGGCCGAATCCAGTTCGAAAATCGGGCGCTCGGGTTGGGTCTGTTCGCCAAACAATGCGGCCTCCATCTCGTCGAGTTCTGCCGAGTGAGCCTGGGGCGGGGCGAGGATCTTGCGAAAATCGTCGTGGATCGACGGCATGTCGTCGATCAACAGAATGCGGCGGTTCGAGAGCTCACTCATGCGTTCTCCGTTACGGTGATCAGCGGTATCTGCAAGGTAAACAACGCGCCAAGGCCGGGGCCGTCGCTGTGGGCGGTGAGGTGGCCATTCATCTCGATGGCCGCCAGCGCGCAGCTGTGCAGGCCGAAACCATGACCTTCCTTGCGGGTGGTGAAACCGTGGGCAAAGATCCGCGTCATGTTTTCCGGGGCGATACCTTCGCCATCATCCCTGACGCTGATTTCCAGGAAAGTGTCGTCGACGATTCGCACACCGAGGGTCATTTCCCTTGAGCGGTTGTTGAGGTCGGACATTGCGTACTTGGCATTGCTGATCAGGTTGATTAGGATCAGCAGCAAGCGGTGCTTGTCCCCCATCACCTGAGGCACCTCGCTGTATTCCTTGATCACCGTGACGTGATGCCGGGCCAGCGCACCGGTATTCATGCGCAGTGCGTCTTCGAGCAGTTCGCTGATGTACAGCGGTTCGGTGATGCTGTTGGCCCCGGCATAGGATTGCTGGGTGGCAACGATGTCCTTGATATGGTCGACGCTCTTGCTCATCTGACCCAGTTCGTCGGCCATCTCCTGCTGTTCCTGGGCGATGGCGCCGACCAGTTGATTGAGATAACCGGGCAGTAGCTTGCCCTTTTCGTCCTCGGTCAGGAAATGGCCAAGATCCTCCGGATGGCCGTTGATCAGTTGCATTGCCTTGCCCAGTCCGAGGGTCTTGCTGCTGCGAAGCTTTCGCGCAATCAGGTCGGCAGAGATGTTCACGCTATTGAGCACGTTGCCGACGTTGTGCAGCACGTTGGTCGCGATTTCGGCCATGCCGGCCTGGCGCGCGGCGCCGAGCAGTTCGCTCTGGGCATTCCTGAGCTCGCGGGTACGTTCCTCGACCCGCTGTTCGAGCACGTCGTTGGCGGTTTGCAGAGCATTGTTGACCCGGTTGATCTCGGCGAAGCTGCGGATCAGCCGAAATGCCAGCCACATCAGCAGCAACACCAGCAGGCCGGAAAACACCAGCAGGTAGAAATGGTATTTCTTGTCGATTTTCTCGGACCGTTGCTGATCCAGGTTGAGCATGTTGGTGATGTCGTCCAGACGATCCGCCACGGGAACCGCTTCGATGTCTTCGAGCAAAGCGTTGACAAGCGGCTGCTCGCGCAGGATCAGGGCGACGTGATTGCTGAGGATCCTGATCGGGGTATGAAACTCCCCAGGCAAGCGTTGCGCGTTCACCGCCAGTTTGCTCAGCCCCACCTGAATGTCGGCGGCTTTGTCGACGGAGGTGACCTGGGCGAACTCCAGGGCACTGAGCAACAGGTCATAGGTATCGGTGGCGATGTTTTGCACTTGCAGCTTGTCGAGGTCAGGCAGGTCGGCCAGTTGCGCCTGGATGTCGTCCTCGGCGGTGGGCAGGAAGGCCAGCGAGTTGCGCAGCAAGGCGTTGTGCGACTTGAACTGCTCCACCAGTCGGGTCTTTTCCTGCATCGCCTGCAGAAAAGCCTCGTGGGCATCGCTCCATTGCTTTGAGTCGTTGCGCCCATGACCTGACTCCATGGTATCGAACTGCTCCCATAGCCGGTTCATCTCGTTCATTGGCGAAACCAGAGGGTCGTAGTTATGCGAAATCGCCACCCGGGACTTGAGGACCTCGTTTTCCCACTGGGCGTCCTGCTGTTTCATCAGGCGGATCAGATCCCGGGATTCCGAGTAGGTCACGGTCTGTTCCGAGTTGGATTTGAAGTACAGAAAAACCAGGGTCGAGGCCAGGAGCACGGCGACGAGCGCGAGTAACAGCAGGCTGAAGCGGCGTGAAAGCTTTATCATGACTTGCCCTTCCATTCGCCGGTCAGGGTCTTGAGAAACTTCACAATCAGCGCTTTGTCTTCAGCGCTCGGCATGCGCCCCAACTGGTACTGGAACATGACGTCCACGGCTCTTTCGAGGGTGGGCGCCGAGCCGTCGTGAAAGTAGGGGGCGGTCAGCGCGACATTGCGCAGGCTCGGGACCTTGAACACCGAGCGGTCCGCTTTGTCACCGGTAATGTTGAACCGTCCCTGGTCAGCGACGGTCGGGTTGCCGCGATCGGCGATGTAATCACCGAACACCCCGAACTTCTGGAACATGTTGCCACCGATGTTCACGCCCTGATGACAGGCGATGCAGCCGTAGTCCTTGAAGCGCTGATAGCCGTATTTCTCGTCGAGGGTCAGGATGCTTGTATTGCCCAGCAGGTATTGATCGAAACGGGATCCGGGCGTCAGCAGGGTGCGCTCGTAGGCGGCCAGTGCGCTCTGTATATTGGCCTTGGTCACTGCCTTCGGGAACGCCGCGCTGAAGCCTGCGCGGTAGTCTGGATCCTCGTTGATCCGCTGGATGATGGTGTTCCAGTCGCTGCCCATTTCGTGGGGACTGGTAATGACGACGTTGCTTTGCGCCTCGAGCGTTTCGACGCGGCCGTCCCAGAATTGGCGAAAGTTGAGGCTGGCGTTGAATACCGTCGGCGTGTTGATCGATACCGGTTGTCCATCGAAGCCGAGGGAAAGCGCGCGGGTGTCGGCTCCGCTCTTGTCCAGTTGATGACAACTGGCGCAGGACAGGGTGTTGTTGACCGACAGGCGCGGATCACTGAAGAGCTTGCGACCGAGTTCGACCTGAGCGGGGTTCTGTTTCGGTATTTCGGGCAACGGTTTGAGCGGTTCGTCCAGCGGCGCGGCACCGGCGATAGCACTGAGCCCGTAAAGCAGGATCGCAAGGGAGGGGGGGACAAGGGACATGGGCCATCGTCTCGCGAATTTACCGCCGGACTGTCGTGTCTGCCTGTTCATGAGTCGTCTCGCTGTTCTGCCCAGCCAACGGCCAGCAGCCGCGCAAAAGAGTCTGCCGGCAGGGCCTTGCTGAAGTAGTAACCTTGGCCTTCCTCACATTGATGGGCCTTGAGAAACGCCAGTTGTTCCTCGGTCTCGACGCCTTCGGCGATGACATTCAGATCGAGGCTCCTGCCCAGGCTGATGATCGCGCTGACCAGGGCGGCATCGTTGGTGTCATTGCTCAAGCCACGAATGAACGACTGATCGATTTTCAGCACATCGATGGGGAACCGGCGCAGATAGCTCAAGCTGGAATAACCGGTGCCGAAGTCATCGATCGCCAGGCGCACCCCCAGCGTTTTCAGCCGGTTCAGCGCGGTCATGGTCGTTTCAACGTTCTGCATCAGTACCCCTTCGGTTATTTCCAGTTCCAGCAGGCAGGGGGGCATTTCCGTTTGTTGGAGTATCTGTTCGATACCTTCGACGAAATCACGTTGGCGAAAGTCGATGGCCGATGTGTTGACTGACATGCGGATCGCCGGCAGGCCGGCTGCTTGCCAGCGTTGTGCCTGACGACAGGCTTCGGCCAGAACCCACTTGCTCAGTGGCACGATCAGGCCGCTGTCTTCGGCCACGGGGATGAACTCGGACGGATAGACCAGGCCATGCCCGGGTTTTTGCCAACGCACCAGCGCCTCCGCACCGACTACCCGTCCGCTGCTCAGTTCGATTTTCGGTTGGTAGTGCAGGACGAATTCGTGCCTTTGCAGGGCCTGACGAATGCCCGATTCGATGCTCTGCTGCTCCCTGGCACGCTGGTTCATGGCTTCGATGAAGAAACCGATGTCGTTCGGACCGCTCTCCTTGACATGGCGCATGGCGGACTCGGCTTTTTTGATCAGGTCAATGGCCTCGAACCCGTCATCGGGGTAAACGCTGATACCCAGGCTGGCGGTGATGCTGATCTCTTGGCCGGCGATCGACTGTGGGCTGCGCACGGCACTCAGCAGTTTTTCGGCGATGCCGCGGGTCTGCTGGGGGTGGTTGATGTCGCTGAGGATCACCACGAATTCGTCGGCGCCATAGCGAAAGACCGAGTCGGACTCTCGCACGTACTTGAGCAGTTGTTGCCCGACCCGGTTGAGCATTTCGTCCCCGGCCGGGTGGCCCAGCGCGTTGTTGATGCGCTTGAACCGATCCAGTCCGAGAAACATCACCACCAGGTGCTTGTCATGGCGTCGGGCAGCGGCCAGCGACTGGCTCAGGCGATCACCCAGCAAAGTGCTGTTGGGCAGCCCAGTGAGGGCGTCGTACTGCAGCAGGTGCGACACCTTGAGCAGTTCGTGTACCCGTGCCTCGATGGTCTGCTCAAGGCTCAACAACTTCAGCGCCGCGTCCTGTGCCAGTTGCCATTTCCAGGTCAGGGCATTGGCCATCTGGCGGATTTCCAGGGTATCGAAAGGTTTTTTCAGAATCAGCAACTGGTCACCGAGCTCCAGTCGTTCGGCCATGGCTTCCCAGCTGTAGTCGGTATAGGCGGTGCACAAGGCAATTTGCAGGTTCGGGTCGGCATTCCACAGGTGTTCAATGGTTTCAAGACCGTCCCAGCCAGGCGGCATACGCATGTCGATAAACGCCAGGGCATAGGGGTGGCCATCGGCCAGTGCGCGTTCGACCAACGCCAGGGCTTCCTTGCCCTGGTAGGCGGAGTCGAGCTGGAAGTTGAGGCGCGAAGATTGCCGAGTCCCGAACAGTGAGTGTTCGAGACTGTTCAGATCCGCTTCGCCGTCGGTGTTCGGGGTGAGGATTTTGCGAAAATCGGCATGGATCGCCGGTGTATCGTCGATGATGAGAATACGTCGGTTGGTCTGGGAGAAAAGTGTTTTCATTCCTCATCCTCCCTGGAGGATGGGGGCGCCATGTTCCCGTCCTTGAGCAACCGGGCCGCTTGTTCCGCGCTTACGGCCTCGCTGAAGTACAGGCCTTGTGCGCTTGGCAGCGGGGCGGTTGACGCTGGCGTGCGGGGCCGATCCGATGGCTGGACGCCTTCGGTAATGATGCCGATTCCCAGGTCCCGGGCGAAGTTGACGATTGCCCGCAGGCTGTTGGCGCCAGCCGCATCCTGAGTCGCGCCGTCGATAAAGGATTGGTTGAGCTTCAGGTGATTGACCCGGTAGGTTTTCAGGTAATCGAATGATGAATATTCGGTGCCGAAATCATCGATGGCGATTTTTACCCCCAGCTCACGCAGTCGTGGCAGCACATCGTTTTGGGTCCACTTGGTTTGTGCCAGAGTCGCTTCGGTCACGTCGAAACGCAGGTCCCAGGGGGCGAGTTCCCAGCGCGCAGTGGTGCGCAGCACGTCGTAAATGAGCTCCGGACCACTCTTTAGCTGCGCCAGGGACAGTTTGATCGCCATCACGGGGGGCGCCATTCCCTCGTTACGCCACAGGCTCATCTGCCGGCAGGCCTGATCCAGCACCCAGCGCCCGAGAGGGATGATGGCACCGGTCTTTTCCGCCGCGGGCACGAAAGCCGGCGCCAGCAGTTCGCCGCGCCGGGGATGACACCAGCGCACTTGCGCTGCCATGCCCAGGATCCTGCCGCTGTGCATATCCACTTCCGGAACGTAATGCAGCGCCAGTTCATCGCGCTCGATGGCCGTCATCAAGTCATTGGCGATGGCCATGCGCTCGGCCACTTCTTGGGTGATCTCCTGCGAGTGGAAGTGATATTGGTTGCGGCCCATTTCCTTGGAGCGGTACAGCGCCATGTCCGCCTGGCTCAGCAGGCTGTCGGCGTCGAGGCAGGCGACGCCGTAGCTACTGATGCCTATGCTGACTGAAATATGCAGGGCATTGCCGGCGAGGTTGTACGGCGTCAGCAGCGCATCGCGGATATTGGCCGCCATGGCGGCGGACTGGGTCGGGTCGCTGACGTCCAGTTGCAGGATCGCGAACTCGTCCCCGCCCAGGCGTGCCACCACATCGTTTTCCCGCACGCCGAATTTGATGCGCCGGGCCACTTCCTGCAACAGCAGATCACCCACCGGGTGGCCGAGGGTGTCGTTGATCCGCTTGAAGTGATCAAGGTCCAGATAAAATACCGCGAATGCCTCTGCGCCTCGACGTGCGGCAGCAAAGGCCTGATGCAAGCGTTCGATCAGGGTGGCGCGGTTGGCCAGGCCGGTGAGCCCGTCCGTGCGGGCGAGCAGGGCCATTTTTTCTTCGGCCTGCCGGCGTTCGGTAATGTCGAGAATGATCCCCTCGACTTCCAGCAGGCGACCGTCATGGTCGCGTACGGGAATGTAGCGGTTCTCTACCCAGCGCCATGCTCCCTGGCCGGTGCGCAGGCGAAATTCAATCGAGGCGCCCAGCGCATGACGGTCCAGCACCCGGGCCATGGCCGCATCGACACTGGCCTGGTCTTCCGGGTGGATCAACTGCTGGGCCCAGTTGGCCGAGCCCACCAGATCGGCGGCGACGTGTCCGTAGCGGGTGATGTTATGGGAAATGTACATCAGCGGAAACGACGGTTCGCCACGCAACCGGTAAAGGATGGTCGGGCTGTTCTGCACGATGATATTGGCGTCGGACAGTTCCCGGGTGCGTTCCTGGACCGCTTGTTCCAGCAGGTTCATCTTGAGCGCGGCGTCTTCGGTCATCTGCCATTTGACCGTGAGGGCGCTGGCCATCTGGCGTATTTCAATTGCATCGAAGGGCTTCTTCAGAATCAGCAGGCGGTCGTTCAGCGCCAGCCGTCGGTCGATGTCCTCCCAGGAGTAGTCGGAGTAGGCAGTGCACAGCGCCACCTGCAGTTTGGGATCGACCTGCCACAACCGTTCGATGGTCTCCAGGCCATCCCAGCCTGGTGGCATTCGCATGTCGATGAAAGCCATGGCGTAGGGGCGATCGTTCGCCAGGGCGGCTTCGAGTTTGTCCAGGGCTTCGCGGCCCTGGAACGCCGAGTCCAGTTCAAAGTGTTGGGCCGGTGTGGTGGACAGGGTGCCGAACAGGAGGTTTTCGGTTTGCCCAAGACTGTCATCCTCGACAGTGGCCGGGCTGAGTATCTTGGCGAAATCGGCATGAATCGACGCGGTATCGTCGACGATGAGCACACGACGATTGATGCGCGTCTGCCAGGTGTTCATGGGGCGGTACCGGCAGGAGTACGCGCGTTCATTTTCGGGAGCATCCTTTTCCCTCGTCACATGGCTGCCAGCAGGCCGGTTGTACAGTCCATTGCGTTGAGCATAGTCGCCATTGGCCATTTTGCCCGCAGAACTCAAAACAATAATTAGCGCGAGCGATACGGAAAATCATCTAGCCTGTCATTCAAGCGTAGGCGGGAACGACGGTAGGCCCGCGCTGCCTGTCACACTAAATGACTCGCTTGAGACCATGCCATGGAAGAGCAATCCGTACCGATGTTGAACAGTCGCCCCAAAGTGTTGCTGGTCGATGATGAGGAGCCGATCCTCAACAGTCTGCGTCGCCTGTTGCGCGGCCAGCCCTACGAGGTGTTGCTGGCCACCAGCGGTGCCCAGGCGCTGGAAATCATGGCGTTGCAGCCAGTGGATCTGGTGATGAGCGATGCACGCATGCCCAATATGGACGGCGCCACGTTGCTGGCCCATGTCCGTCAGCGCTATCCCGCGACCATGCGGATCATGCTCACCGGCTATGCAGACCCCTCGGCGATCATCAAAGCCATCAATGAGGGGCAGATCCACCACTACATAAGCAAACCCTGGAATGACGACGAAATGCTCCTGACCCTGCGCCAGGCCCTGGACCACCAGCATTCGGAGCGTGAGCGCCAGCGCCTGGAACAATTGACCCGGGTGCAGAACGACCAGCTCAAGTTGCTCAACAGCACACTGGAAAAACATGTCGCCGCCCGCACCGCCGAATTGCAGCAGACCGCCGACATGCTCGACCTGGCTTACGAGGAGCTCAAGCACAGCTATGTCACCGGCACCGAGGTGTTCTCGCTGTTGGCCAATCTGCGCCTGCCATCGGCCAAGCAGACCAACCGGCAGATCATCGAACTGGTGCGCGGGTACTGCACGGAACATGGGCTGGATGAAGCTGCCAGCCGCGACCTGGCCATGGCGGCCGCTCTGTACAACATCGGCAAGCTGAGCTGGTCCGACAGCATGATGGTCACCCCTTCGGATCTGCTGAGGCACACTGACCGCGACCGCTATCGTGGCTATCCGAAGCAGAGCGAATCGCTACTGATGACCCTGGACCCGATGAAGGACGCGGCGCGGTTGATCCTGCACCATCAGGAACGCTGGGACGGCAGTGGTTTCCCCGACCGGCTCAAGGGCAAAGCCATTCCGTTCGGATCGCGATTGCTGAAGCTGGCGGTCGACTTCGTCGAGTTGCAGCGAGGATTGATTCTCGAACGACAGATGAACAGCGACGAAGCGCTGCTCTACCTGCGCCAGTACGCCGGACGGCTTTACGATCCTGACCTGCTCGAAGATTTCATCAAGGTATGCACCACATTCCTGAGCGATATCACCCTGGCCGATCCGCAGGTCAAGGTCCTGACCACCCGGGAACTGACGGCCGGGATGATGCTGGCGCGCAATCTCAACGCCGATAACGGCATGCTCCTGCTCAATGCCGGCAAGGTGTTGAACGGGCCGCTGGTGGAAAAACTGATCGCCTTCGAAGCCATGGAAGGCGGCAAGTACAGGATTTTCGTGAAGGTCCCGCAGGATACGCCGGAGCTGGTTCAGGCCAAGGCATGACGGCGGACGGTCGGACATGGGATCCTAGTGATTTCCACCAGGGTCCATGGTTGACACATGACATCTGTATCCGCTGTTTTACCGCGTATTATCCATATCGCCGCCGCCCTGCTGATCGGCCCTGATGGCCGCACACTGCTGGTGCGCAAGCGTGGCACCACGGCGTTCATGCAGCCGGGTGGCAAGATCGAGCCCCATGAGTTGCCGGTCCACGCCCTGGCCCGGGAACTTGAAGAAGAGTTGACTCTGGACATCGACCCGGCGCAGGCCGTTTACCTCGGTCACTTCTCGGCACCGGCCGCCAACGAGCCGGGTTTTGTTGTACACGCCGAGCTTTTTCAGCTGAACATTGATTCGGATGTCACCCCGCAGGCAGAGATCGAAGAAGTGATCTGGATCGACCCGGCCACCGAAGGCGATGTCAGCCTGGCGCCATTGACACGGGACCAGATCCTGCCGTTTTATCGTGCATCGCTGACTGCGATCGCCTGATCATCACGCAAAGGACTTCGCCCATGATCCCGCTTCAAGACCTGCTGATTTTTGCTGCCGCCGCGTTGCTGATGGTACTGACGCCGGGGCCGAATATGATCTACCTGATCTCCCGTTCGATCTGCCAGGGGCGCAAGGCCGGGGTGATTTCGTTGCTTGGGGTGGTTGCGGGATTCTTCGTGCATCTGTTTGCCGCCGCCGCCGGTTTGACCGCGGTGTTCCTGGCCGTGCCGATGGCCTATGAAGTGTTGAAGTGGGCCGGTGCGTTGTACCTGTTGTGGCTGGCCTGGCAGGCGATCAAGCCCGGTGCGCGCTCGCCGTTCGAGGCGCAGCAGTTGCCCCCGGATTCGTCGCGCAAGCTGATCACCATGGGCTTTCTGACCAGTGCCCTGAACCCGAAAATCGCAGTGTTCTATCTGTCGGTGTTTCCGCAGTTCATCACGCCGGAGCACGGCTCGGTGTTCAGCCAGAGCATCATCCTCGGCCTGACCCAGATCAGCGTGAGTTTCTGCGTCAACCTGCTGATCGCCATGTTTGCCGCGGGCATCGCCTCGTGGTTTGTCAGCAATCCGACCTGGCTGGCGATGCAGCGCTATTTCATGGGCTTCGTATTGTCGGCGCTGGCGCTGCGGTTGATGCTTGAGCAAAAACGGATGGCTTGAGCATGTGGATCGAACGACTGGATGCCAGCCATGCCATGGACTACCGGGCGCTGATGCTCGAAGCCTACGACCTGCACCCGCAGGCCTTTACCTCGAGCGTGCGTGAGCGGGCGACGATGCCGCTGGGCTGGTGGGAGTCGCGCCTGACCGGCAAGATGGACCTGGTACTAGGGGCGTTCGAAGAAGGCCGGTTGGCCGGCATCGTCGGCCTTGCGTTCGAGCCTCGGGAAAAGGCCCGGCACAAGGTGACGCTGTTTGGCATGTATGTGACCGCCAAGGTTCGCCAGCGCGGCCTCGGCCATCAGCTGGTTCAGGCGGCATTGGCCGAGGCGCAGAACCATGAGGGTTTGCGCCTGGTCCAGTTGACCGTCACCGCCGGCAACGATGCCGCGCTCAACCTCTACCAGCGCTGCGGCTTCATCCAGTTCGGCCTGGAACCGATGGCGGTGCGGGTGGGGGAAGATTACTTCGACAAGATCCACATGTGGCGCGAGCTCTGAAGTCACCGCTGATCCCCTGTGGGAGCGGGCTTGCTCCGGGCGGCGTTCCGACGAAAGCGGTGGGTCAGGCAACATCAATCTTGAATGTTATGCCGCCTTCGTCGGAACGCCGCCCGGACCAAGTCCGCTCCCACATTTGTACAGTTTTCCTTCATTAAGAAATCAGCGAACCGCACTAACCCCATCCAGCGTCGAAAACGACGTGTCCTTGGCCGTCAGCAGGAAGTCACGCATGTACGGCGCATCGAGCATGTCGGCGCGGATTGCCGCATACAGCGTGGCGAACAGTCCTTTCTCGCCCAGCCGCTTGGCTTTCACATAGCCTCGCGAGCTGTATTCATGCAGCGCCCAATGGGGCATGCCGCACACGCCGCGCCCGCTGGCCACCAGTTGCATCATCATCACCGTCAGTTCCGAGGTACGGACCTGGGCCGGTTCGATGTCGGCGGGTTCGAGGAAACGGGTGAAGATGTCCAGCCGGTCCCGTTCCACCGGGTAGGTGATCAAGGTTTCCGGGAGCAAGTCTTCGGGGACGATATAGGCCTTGCTGGCCAGGCGGTGCTGGTTGGCCACCGCGAGCATCGCTTCATAAGTGAACAGCGGTACATAGGTGATCCCGGCCAGGTCCACCGGATCGGAGGTCACCACCAGGTCCAGGTCGCCACGGGCCAGGGCCGGCAGCGGGGCGAAGGAAAACCCCGAGGCCAGGTCCAGCTCGACTTCCGGCCAGGCGTCACGGAACTGGTCGATGGTCGGCATCAGCCACTGGAAGCAACTGTGGCATTCAATGGCCATGTGCAGGCGTCCGGCGGTGCCCCCGGCCAGGCGACTGATGTCGCGTTCGGCGGCGCGCAGCAGCGGGAGGGTGGCGTCGGCCAGTTGCAGCAGGCGCAAACCGGCGCTGGTGAAGCGCACCGGTTTGGTCTTGCGCACGAACAGTGGCATGCCCATGCGTTCCTCCAGTTCCTTGAACTGGTGGGAAAGGGCTGACTGGGTCAGGTGCAGGCGATCGGCCGCATCCACCAGGCTGTCGGCTTCGCGCAAGGCGTGCAGGGTCTTGAGGTGACGGATTTCAAGCACCGGGGGCTCCATGAGGAAAACTTGTCGATAAATCGAAAAGGTTGAGTTTGTCTCATGTTGGTGCCGCTGTCGACCACAAGCACGGCGGAGCACATTGCGTGCCCCGCCGTTGCTGCTTTACAGCGTGGAAAAGTGTTTGTTGCCCAGCGGTTTGCCGATGTCGCCGCGCCAGATCGCCTCGACCGTACCGCCACTGGCGGCCATGTCCTTCTGCCATTGCAGACCCAGGTTGCGTTGTTCCGGCCGTTTCAGATGGCCTTTGACGAAGTCGCTGAATTGCGGCTTGGCCGAGGTGTAGTGGAAGTGTGCGTACCACAGGGTTTGCGCCGGTTCGTGGCGCAAGTCACGCACCTCGTACTCCTGGAGGAAATCCCGTCGTCCGTCCGGGCGTTTGCCCAGGTCGCGCAAACCGCCTTCCTTGCGGATGTCCACCATCTGTTGTTCAACCAAATAGTCCAGATAACCTTCGGTCGGGGTTTTGCTGTTCATGCTTTGCTCGATGCGCAGGGTGCGCCCCGTGCTCAGCATTTCATCCGCCCGCGTGCGCAACTGTTGCGCCACGGTCTCGGTGGGGGACAACCGTTCGATGGCCTGGGCGCGCAGGGTCAACTCCGCCGCTTCGCTGCTCATCATGTGCTCAAGGTCGACCGGCAGCGTGTTTTGCTGCGCGTAGCCTTTGACTTTGTCGGTATAGGCGTCCGTGCTTCCCAGCCTTTTTCTGGCTTCGCTCAGCAGTGGCCTGACGTCGGTCGGCAGTGCCGGCTGGGCGGATTTCGGTGGTTCGCTCAGGTGATATTTGCCGCTGGAGCGCGGGAGCCAGGTTTCCGTGTGGCCACCAACCCCTTGAATGGTGAAGCGTTTTTGCCGGGAGGCCGCGTCGGTGCTGGCGATACCGATCAACAACTGGTTGTCTTCGGTCTCGAACAGTTGCTGCCCGGGCCGTCCTTCCCTGGGCACCACCGAAGGGCGGGTCCTGATGGCATGGCGCGCGAATTCCTCGACCTTGTCCAGATTGTCCAGAAACGCGGTGACTTGCTCCTGGTCCAGGTGCTGCGAATAACCAATGGTCCAGGCGCCCAGTTGGCGACGGAACTCGGTATAGGTCGCCAGGCAGTCTTCGAGGACTTTGTTGCGCTGGCTGACGGTGGCGCTCACCTGTGGCAGGTGATGCTGTGTCAGTAATGCGCGGCCGACCTTGTTGCGGGCTGTTTTCAACTGCGTGTGGAAGTATATCCAGGACAGGTCGGTCACCGCGTCATAACGGGTGATGATTTCCAGGGTGTGTGCCGTTTTCAGATAGTAGTGATTGGCGTCGCTGAGTTTTTCATTCACGGTCGCCATGTCCGCCACCATCTTCGACTTTTGCGTCCTGTTAGTGATCCGGCGGTTCCAGCGGTTGGCTTCCTCGACCGTCGTACGGAGCTGATCGAAATCTTTGAGAAAGTCTTTGCGGACCAGTTTGCGCTGCGCCATGAGCTGCAAGTGCGCAGCGGTATCAGTGGCTGGTGTGGTGTCTGATCGTGTGACCAATTGATCGATACGGTTGAGGTGCTCCACCAGCCGCTCCTTGACCAGGCCGATTCGTCGCACCGAACGGTCGACGATGATCCAGGCGCAGCGGCTTTGAATGTCTTCGATCTGCACGCGTTTGCGGCCATGGCTGTACAACATCAGCTCATCGAGATTCAGGTATTGGGCCTGGGCAAGGTCGATATCGTTCGCACAGGCGATGTCGGCTCTGGCGCGCGAGGCCGGGCGCTGATCGGGTTCGAGGGCGAAGTAGTGCTCCAGCGTGGCGTTGCTGCTTCGGGTCTGGGTGTCCAGCCGCCGGGTGTAGGCGTCGGCGGTATTGGTCAGGGTCAGTTGTCGACGCAGGGCCCGATCCGTCCACCAGCGCGGCAGCCAGCGGCGTATGGCGACCGGCCAGAGTGGGTCCAGTCCATCGGCCATGTGCCCAAGCACCGCGCCTCCCCCCACGCCGCCGCCTTCGATCACCGTGCCGAATACTGCGTAGTGGGTGTTCCAGTGGCCGGACTCATCCAGGGCGATTGGCTGTTTGTAGGTCCGGCTGCTGGTGCCGCTCAAACGCCAGCGGGGTGGATTGCCTTCCAGTTCGATGCGATAGATTCGCCCCTGGCTGAGCATGAAGTCGCCGTCGGCGTGGTGATACACGTTGCGATAGATGCCTTCGGTGCCCGGTTGCAGGCCGGCGAGGGAAATCATCTGTTCGTATTCATAGCCCTTGAAGCGTTCCAGGGTTCGTTGTGCCTGGCGCTGCGTCGAACCGCGCAGTGCGCCGACGCTCTTGCTCACGGCGCGCAACTGGCGCTGGCGGGTGATGGCAAGCGCTGCCGAAGGTGCCGCACTGGCGCCGGGCAGCAGATCCATGGCCGCGTCGATTAATGACAACAGCACTGCTTCGACCTCGGCCAGCCCGTGGCCGACATCTCCGCGCAAGAACGCCGCCACTGCCAGGTTGGCGCTGCTCCAGGCGTCGTACAAGGCAATCGCCGTGCCGACGAAGGGCACCATGCCCAGCGCCATTTTCAGGTAGTTGAACATCGCGCCGGATTGCAGCGCAACCTGTTCCAGGTACAACGCATCGTTGGAACGAGACGTCGCCCGATGGGCTTCCAGTAAGCGGCCCATGTGCACATTCAACAGATGTGCTGCCAGGGATGTACTGGCTGGCCAGGGCGTACCGACGCCAATCAGGGTGTCGAAGTTTCTCAACCGGGCCTGGTTGATCCGGCTGACGTGGCGGGTGACATCGCCCTTCAAGGCCTGGCCGGCCAGGTAGTTGACCATTGAGCTGCGCAGGCAGTCGTTGAACAGGCGCATCCGAGCGTCTTCAAGACTGTCGAATTGACGCAGAAAAACACCGTCTGGACTGTCGGGCAGATAAAGCAGGGTCAGGCCGCTGATCTGCTCCACGATAAACGTGACGCCGGACAAGGTGCTCGGTCCCTGGCCATGGGTGTCCTTACCGCCCACCGTCAGGTGTGCCGGCAGCAGCTGGATGCGTTTGCCATTGGCGCTGAAAGCGTCACGGTTGTTGGCATCGATGGCAATGTCCAGGACCTGCTGGCCATCGGTATTGATGTCTTTGGCGAGCACGGCGAATTCGCCTTGCAGGCGCAGCATCAGGCGCCAGGGTTCGCTCAGGCATTCGTGGCGGTATTCATTGCTGAAGGTCGGTGCGTTCGAGGTGCCGAGGAAGGTTTCACGGATCAGCGTTTCATACTGTCCGGCCAGGTCCAGTTCGGTGGCCATCTTTCGCAGCCAGGCCTGGGTGATGCCGGTTTTCAGCTTCTGTCGATCTGTCGGATCGCCGCCGCTGGTCTCGACTTGCATGAACGACAGTCGCCACGACATCGCCTGATCAATGTTGCTTTGCGCAAGGTCTCCGAGGGACAGCTTGCTGCGTTGCTCGCTGGCGACCAGCACGTTTTCCTGGGGGGTTCCCGGTGCCGCACCCTCGATGACGACTTTGCGCCAGGTGGTGGCGTCAGGCACGTCCAGTAGCACGTCAACGTTCCGGCTCAGGCCGAACGCCTGGCGCAGGTGGGCATCAATGGCTTTTTTGCTGAAGGCGTCGCGGGGCGGCAACTCGCGCTCCAGCCATTCATGGGAGCGCTTCATGGCCTCGATGTAGGACTTGAACAGCGTCTTGATCCGCTCACGTTGCACGGTGGGCAGGGCGTCGTGCCACGCCGGCAAACGTGCGGCCAGTGCACTGCTGTGAACTTGCTCGACAATATGCTGGTGCGCCAGCTCTCGGGCTGCGTGGACAGGAACCGTCAGGCAGGCGAGGGTCTGTTCGCGCAGCTTTTCCAGTTCTGTTTCGCGTTGACTGGCGCGAGACGGATCCCGGTTGGCGGAAAGCAGCCGTGCCACTTGTTGTACGCAGCCATGAAGCTGGTTCTGCAAGGCGTATTCGAACGGGCTTGCAGCCAGCGGCAAGAGATGCAGCGCTTGACTGTTGTCGTTGGCCGCCAGTTTGAACAGCGTCTGTTCCAGCGCCTGTCGAGAGGTGAACCGTTGCAGGCCACCGAAACGTCCCGGCCAGTAGAGCAACAGGCTTTCGGTCGAGGACGGCAGCAAGGCCGATGGCTGGGCAAACAGCAATACACCGTCCAGTTCCTGGGTTTGTGTACGGGGGGTATCACCTTCGGTATCCATCATCGACAACACCAGACGCGCCACCACCACTCCGGCCGGGCGTGGTTGATCCGGTGCATCCAGTACACAGATCAACCACTGATGTTCCTCGTGGCTGATCTGGTTCAGGCTCAATTGCAGCTCGGCTTCGGCGCGCAGGCCGTCCAGGCGCGCCTGGTAAAGGGCGGCGTAGTGCGGGCGGTTTTTGTGGCGCAGTTCCAGCATTTGCTGCGCACTGTCGGTGTGCAGCAGCGCGGTTGCGGCGCGGGTGCTGGCCTGCTCGGCCGTCGTGAGCTCGTCCATTTGCCGTTGCAGACGTTGCAGGCGCGGGTCAGTGTGGTTGCCCTGAAAGTTATCGCCCAACAAGGCATCCAGTGCCGTGCGCTGTTGCGCCAGTGCATGGAGACGGATGCCCAGTGGAATATCGGGGCTCAACTGGCCGAACAGGACATCGTCGTCGTTGGTATCCGCGTCCGGCAGGTTGGCGGGCGGGGCCAGGATCAATTCGTTACGCAGTCGATCGCCAGGGGTGACAGGCAATCGTGCCCACAAGGATTGAGCACTGGTCTGCAGTACGCTGCGCTCAAGCACTGTGTAATAGACCCTGAGGGTACCTGTCGGTAGCCGGGGGTGGTCGAACATCTGCGGCTGATGTTCGATCAGCCAGCTTTCCATATCGACTCGGCTTTCAAAGGTCATCCAGGCCGATGGCCGGGAAGGCAAGTACAGCAATTGAGCGACCGGCTGGGCTGTGTCCCGGGTGATGACCAACGCGCCGGATAGTTCGATTGACAGGCCTTTGTCATCCTTGAACTGCATTTGCTCGACGTAATGCCGTGCAGTGGCAGGCGTTGCTGTCTGCACGGGCGGATCGATGAACGCCTGCAATGTCTGGAACTGTTCGACATCCAGGATGCCCCGGGCAAACGCCCATTGGCTCGACGCTTCGAAATGCTGACGATACAAGCGGTTGGCCTGAGCCCGGCGTGACTGATCCGTACCGCGCGCACGGGCATTCCACCAAGTGCTGGCGAGCGGCGACTGCGGATTTTGCGCCATAAGCGCCCGCCACTGTTCACAGCATTCATTCCAGCGCTCCGAGGCGCTCAGGGTCAGGCCTTGGTCCGGGTTCGCGGGCAAAGGAACAACAAGGCCGAAATCGGCCGCTAGGGGGGTGGTTTCGTCAACCATGACGATGAATCTCCAGAAGGCCGGGCCGTGCCGGCGGTGCGGGCATTAGGAGACAGTCGTCAAAAGGGCGGGTGGTACATAGTTATTGCGAGGCTGAATCTGACGCCTGATGACCGCTCGGCACTCTTCATCAAACTGTCATGGAACTGTGGCAGCGCGCTTGAACAAACTTCATCAGACTCGCGCTCTACTGGGGTTCTGCGTTTTGGTGTTTTTCCATGGGTGCTTCATTCCTTTCACGAATCGTTTTGTTGGCCGCGCTGTTGTTCGGCCTGCCGTCCATGGCGGCTTCGCGTTGTGACGTCAATGTTCCGACCGAACGGGTGGATCTGGCCCAGGTAAGCCTGGCGTACCAGAGCATCGGCCGTGCGTCCGATCCGGCATTGCTGCTGGTGATGGGCCTGGGCGGGCAATTGATTCACTGGCCGGACGAAGTGGTGGTCGCCCTGTGCCAGCAGGGGTTCCGGGTGATCCGCTATGACAATCGCGACGTAGGCCTGTCAACCTGGCGGCAAGCACCGGCCGAAGCCAACCTGACTTTCGAAGTTTTGCGCTACAAACTCGGATTGCCGGTGTCGTCGCCTTATTCGCTGACCGACATGGCCGAGGATGGCCTGGGCTTGATGGACGCCTTGCACATCGACCAATTCCACGTGCTGGGCGCCAGCATGGGCGGAATGATCGCCCAGCGCATGGCGGCCATGGCACCGCAACGGGTCGAGAGCCTGACCCTGATCATGACCACCTCCGGTGCCGAAGGCTTGCCGGCGCCGAGTGCGGCGCTGGTGCAGTTGTTGGCCCGGCGCGGCGCACCGAACCGCGAAGTGGCCCTGGAGCAACAGGCCGACTTGCTGGCGGCACTGGGCAGCCCGATGGTCACCGACGATCGCCAGGCGCTGCTGCATCAGGCGGCACAGTCCTATGACCGGGCGTTCAATCCCGAGGGTGTGAAACGCCAGATCATGGCCATTCTCGCCGAGCCGAGCCGGGTGGCGCTGCTCAATCAATTGCGGGTACCGGCGCTGGTGGTGCACGGCACGGCCGATCCGCTGCTGCCGGTGATGCACGGGGTGCATCTGGCGGCGCATCTGCGTGGCAGTCAATTGATCCTGATTCCGGGTCTGGCCCATCGCTTCCAGGAGGCATTCAAGGCGCCGTTGCTGGGGGCGGTGTTGCCGTATTTGCGCGAGCACCGTGAAGACACCTCGCACTGGGCGCAGATCGAGCCTGTGGCCGATCGCAACCTCCTCTAACCCCTGATCACCTGTAGGAGCCTCCGGCAGCTCCTACAGAGGTTGTGGGCGATCAGGTTTTGCTCAATGGCTCAGGCCGTACTTTTTCACTTTGTCGAACAGCGTGGTCTTGGCCATGCCCAGTTCCTGGCTGGCCTGGGTCAGGTTGCCGCCGCTGCGTTGCAAGGCGTCGCTGAGCAGGTTGCGCTCGAACGCCTCCACCGCTTCGGCAAAGGCCAGGCCCTGGTTGCCGGCGCCGGCACCGGTTTTCTTGAACGCCGGCAGGCCCAGGGCAAAGCGCTCGGCAACGTTGCGCAGTTCACGCACATTACCCGGCCAGTCGTGGCTCATGAGGTTCGAAACGGTCTGGTTGTCCAGTTCCGGTACCGTGCGGTCGAAGCGCAGGGACGACTGCTGCAGGAAGTGTTCGAACAGTTGCAGGATGTCTTCGCGGCGTTCGCGCAGCGGCGGCAGTTCCAGGGTCACCACGTTGAGGCGGTAATACAGGTCGCTGCGGAACTCGCCGGCCTTGCTCGACTCGACGAGGTCGGATTTGGTCGCTGCGATGACGCGGCAATCCACCGCTACGCTCTGGTTCGAACCGAGGCGTTCGAGGGTGCGTTCCTGCAACACCCGCAGCAGTTTGATCTGCAAGGGCAGGGGCATGCTTTCCACTTCGTCGAGGAACAGCGTGCCGCCGTCGGCGTGCTCGATCTTGCCGATCCGACGTTTGCCCGCGCCTGTAAAAGCGTTGGCTTCGTGGCCGAATATTTCGCTTTCGAACAGGTTCTCCGGCAGGCCACCGCAGTTCAAGGCGACAAACTGCTTGGTATGCCGCCGACTGAAATCGTGCAGGCAACGGGCGACCAATTCCTTGCCGGTGCCGGTCTCGCCTTCGATCAGCACGTTGGCCGAGGTATCGGCAACGTTGGCGATCAGTTCCCGCAGGTTCTGCATGGCCGGCGAGCGACCGATGATCCGCCCTTCGAGGGAATCGCGTTCGGCCAGTTGCCGACGCAACGACGACACTTCCCGCGCCAGGCTGCGTTGCTCCAGGGCGCGGCGGGCCACATCCACCAGGCGCTCCGGGGAGAACGGCTTTTCCATGAAGTCGTAGGCGCCTTTCTGCATCGCGTCGACGGCCATGGAGATATCGCCGTGCCCGGTGATCAGCACCACCGGCAGGCTACGGTCCCGGGCCTTGAGACGGGTCAGCAATTCCAGGCCATCGATGCCCGGCAGGCGAATGTCGCTGACGACGATGCCGGCGAAGTTGTCGCCGACCCGCTCCAGGGCTTCTTCGGCGCTGCCCACGCCAATGCAGGGAATGTCCTCCAGGGTCAGCGCCTGTTGGCAGCCGAGCAGTACATGGGGGTCGTCTTCGACGATCAATACACTAAGGTCGTTGTTCATATTGGCTCGGCGGGAGTGGGGCTTACCAACGGTAAACTGAGGACGAACGCGGTACCACCGCTGGCCGGGTGCTCGACACCCAGGTGACCGCCGGTGGCGGCGGCCAGGCTGGCGGAAAGGGTCAGGCCCAGGCCCAGGCCTTGTTCGCCGGGTTTGGTGGTGAAGAAGGGTTCGAACAGGTGCTTGCGCGCTTCGGCATCGATGCCGTGGCCGTTGTCACGCACCCGCAGGCGGTATTTGCCATCGAACGCTTCGCCTTCGAGCCACAGTTCGGGTTGTGGCTGCGCTTGCATGGCGTCGAGGGCGTTGCCGATCAGGTTGACCAGAATTTGTTCCAGGCGGGTCTGGTCGATCTGCACCTGCACATCGGTGAAATCGCGGTGCAGTTGCAGGTGAATGTTTTCCACCCGGCCGCCGAGCAATTGCAAGGCCGCGTCCACGCCTTTGCCGAGGCAGGCCTGGCCCTTGTCGTCACCGCGCCGGGCGAACGAGCGCAGGCTGGCGGTGATCCGGCCCATGCGGTCGATCAGTTCGTTGATGGTCTTGAGGTTGGTGCTGGCCACGTCGAGCTGGCCGCGTTCGAGGAAGCGCACGGTATTGCCGGACAAGGTGCGCAGCGCTGCCAGCGGTTGGTTCAGTTCGTGGGCGATGCTGGTGGACATCTGGCCGATGGCCGCGAGCTTTCCGGCCTGTACCAGTTCATCCTGGGCGCGGCGCAAGGTCTCTTCGGCTTGCCGGCGTTCGCGGATCTGGCCCTTGAGCCGTTCGTTGCTGGCGCGCAGGTCGGTGGTGCGTTCGGTAATCCGACGCTCCAGCAGACTGTTGGCTTCCTGCAAGGCTTCCCGGGCCGCGAGGCGAGTGGCGATCACCTTGCGCCGCTCGTTCCAGGCGATCAAAAGGAACGCCAGCAGGGCAAACGCCACGGCCACCAGGATCCCCTGGTTGATCGCTTCGCGGCGCAGGTCCTGCAGCGGCGTGAGCAGGGTGAAATTCCACGGCGTATCGCCGAGCGGCCGGGTCTGCGCCAGGTAGCTGATGTTTTCATCGTCGGACACCAGTTCGCTATTGGCCGGGAACGTGAGTTTTTCCACGCCTTCGGACAGGGTTTCCCGGGCTAGCGGCTGCAGTTCGTTGAGCGGGAACCAGTAGTACTGCAGGCTGCGGGCGAGTTTTTCCTTGGTTTCTTCGCTCAGCGGTATCACCGATTTCAAGCGTCGTGCCGGATCGCTGGACAGAATGATGATGCCGTTTTCGTCGCTGACGAAGGCTTCCAGGCGTGCCCGTTGCCAGCGTTCTTCCATGGCCTCCAGACGGACCTTGACCACCGCGACGCCGATGATCTTGCCGTGTTCTTCCAGGCCGTGGGCCAGGTAGTAACCGGGTTCGCCATTGGTGCTGCCGATGCCGTAGAAGCGCCCCGGCTGACCGCGCACGGCGTTCTGGAAATAGGCGCGAAAGGACAGGTCTTCACCCAGGTAACTGTCGACATCGCGCCAGTTGCTGGTGGCCATGACGCGACCGGTGGTGTCCATCACGTAGATGGCCCGACTGCGGCTGCGCCGGTTCAGGCCTTCGAGGTAATCGTTGACCGTCTGCCGGTGTTCCGGAGTCGGGTCGGCCAGCAACTGCGCAACGCTGGTTTCGAGTTCCAGCAGGCTGGGCAGGTAGGTGTATTTGCTGATTTCGCTTTCGACTGCACGGGCGTGCAGTTCCAGCTGGCGCTGGCCGTTTTCGCTGAGGCTGCGGATGCCGTAGTGTTCACTGATCCAGAAGCCGATAAAGCCCAGGCCGATCATCATGGCGATGATCAGCGGCGGCAGGAACAAATGGCGAACCAGACGGGGTTTCACGGCGAGTGATGGCGACGTGGCGCGATAAAGAGTGGGGTCGCATTTCATCACAGATGCCTTGGGTCAACCACAACAACAAGCCCAGAGGACTCCCTGTAGGAGCTGCCGCAGGCTGCGATCTTTTGATCTTTGCTTGTTAAAGGCAACATCAAAAGATCGCAGCCTGCGGCAGCTCCTACAGGGGAGACCGTGAAGCTTTTTAGTGCTGCAGGATCTTGTTGAGGAAGTGCTGCGTACGCTCGGCGCGGGCGTTGATATCACCGAAGAACTCTTCTTTCTTGCAGTCTTCGATGATCTTGCCGGCGTCCATGAAGATCACCCGGTCCGCGACTTTACGGGCGAAGCCCATTTCGTGGGTCACGCACATCATGGTCATGCCTTCGTGGGCCAGTTGCACCATCACGTCCAGTACTTCGTTGACCATTTCCGGGTCCAGCGCCGAGGTCGGTTCGTCGAACAGCATGACGATCGGGTCCATCGCCAGCGCACGGGCAATCGCCACACGCTGCTGCTGACCGCCGGACAGTTGGCCCGGATGCTTGTGGGCGTGGGCCGAGAGACCGACGCGCTCGAGCAGTTGCAGGCCTTTCTTGGTGGCTTCTTCCTTGCTGCGGCCCAGCACCTTGATCTGCGCGATGGTCAGGTTTTCGGTGATGGTCAGGTGCGGGAACAGCTCGAAGTGCTGGAACACCATGCCCACGCGCGAACGCAGTTTCGGCAGGTTGGTCTTCGGGTCGGCGATGGAGGTGCCGTCGACCACGATGTCGCCTTTCTGGAAAGGCTCCAGGGCGTTGACGCATTTGATCAGGGTCGATTTGCCGGAACCGGACGGCCCGCACACCACGATCACTTCGCCTTTTTTGACCTCGGTGCTGCAATCAGTCAGTACCTGGAAGTCCCCATACCACTTGTTGATGCTTTTGATAGAGATCATACGGCGAACCTTTTTTGCAGACGCTTGACCAGCTGCGAGGCGGCAAAGCTGATAGTGAAGTACACGAGACCCGCGAAAATCAGGAACTCATTGGAGCGGCCAATGATGTCGCCACTGGCGCGCGACGCATTGAGGAAGTCCACCAGGCCGACGGCGTAGACCAGCGAGGTGTCCTGAAACAGGATGATGCTCTGTTGCAGCAACAGCGGCGTCATCTTGCGGAACGCTTGCGGCAGGATGATCAGGCGCATCATCTGTCCGTAAGTCATGCCCAGCGCCTGGGCAGCGCCCATCTGGCCCTTGGGAATCGACTGCACACCGGCACGGACGATTTCGCAGAAGTACGCCGCTTCGAACATCATGAAGGCCACGATGCACGAGGCGAACGCGCCGATCGGCGTGTCTTCGCCAGTGATCCAGCGCAGCACGAACGGTACCGCCAGGTAGAACCAGGTGATCACCAGCAGCAAGGGGATCGAGCGGAAATAGTTAACGTACGCGCCGGCGATGTTCGACAGCACTTTGTTGTGGGACAGGCGCATCAGGGCAAGGATGGTGCCGAGGATGATGCCGCCGATCACGCCCATGGCCATCAGCTTGAGGGTCATGATCATGCCGTTCCACAGGCCCGGCAGAGACGGGATGATGCCCGAGAAGTCGAATTCCATCATTTACCCCCTACGGAAATCAGGCCCGGTACGGCGACTTTCTTCTCGACCATACGCATCAGCAACATCAGGCTCATGTTCAGGGTGAAGTAGATCAGCGTTGCCAGGGTGAAGGCTTCGAACAGGTTGGCGGAGAACTCGGCGGTCTGCTTGGTCTGCGCGAGCAGTTCCATCAAACCGATCAGCGAGGCCACGGAGGTGTTCTTGAAAACGTTCAGGAATTCCGAGGTAAGCGGCGGAATGATGATCCGGTAGGCTTGGGGCAGCAGCACGTTCCAGTAGATCTGCGGCAGCTTGAAGCCCATGGCGCGAGCCGCGGATTCCTGGCCCTTTGGCAGTGCCTGGATACCGGTGCGCACCTGTTCGCAAACGCGGGCGGTAGTGAACAGGCCCAGGCACACGACGACGCTGAGGAAGGCCGAGGTGGTCGGGTTCAGATCCTGCTTGTACCACTCTTGCAGGTCGGCCGGCAGCAGGTCGGGTACCAGGAAGTACCAGATGAACAGCTGAACCAGCAGCGGCACGTTACGGAAGAGTTCGACGTAGCAGGTGGCGATGCCCGATACGATGCGGTTCGGCACGGTACGCATGACGCCCAGGATCGAGCCCAGTGTCAGGGCGATGATCCAGGCCGCGATGGCGATGCCGATGGTCCAGGCCAGACCGGACACGTACCAGTCGAAATAAGTCTCGCTGCCCACGCCGGTGGACTTGAAGAACACGCCCCAGTCCCAGTTGTAATTCATTAGGGTCTCCCCTCAGTTCAATCGATGTACAAGTGCCCGCTTGGGGGAAGCTCCGTTCCCTCCTGTCCTTGAGGGACAGGCACACGCTCCCGGCTCGACAGCCACCGGTTCGAGTGTTTCCAAAAAATGCCAGCAGGAAGTGACCACCTCCTGAAAGGGTCAGGGCCCTCTCAGGAGATAAGGTTAGTCAGAAATCAGGACTTCTTGTCGTCTGCCGCTTTATCAGTCGGTTTGGCGATCAGGGCCTTGAGTTCGTCGCTCATCGGGAAGTTCAGGTTCAGGCCTTTTGGCGGGATTGGTTGCATGAACCATTTTTCGTAGATCTTGTTGATCTCGCCCGATGCGTAGGTGGCCTTGATGGCGTCATCCACAGCCTTTTTGAACGGCTCGTCGCCCTTGCGCACCATGCAGCCGTAGATTTCGTAGGACTGTGGAGTGCCGGTCACGGCCCAGTCGCTTGCCTTCTTGGCCTTGGCGGCTTCACCAGCCAGCAGGGCGTCGTCCATCATGAAGGCCACTGCGCGGCCGGTTTCCAGCATCTGGAACGACTCGCCATGGTCTTTGGCGGAGATGACGTTCATGCCCATCTGTTTGTCGGCGTTCATCGCCTTGAGGATGCGCTCGGACGTGGTGCCGGCGGTGGTCACGACGTTCTTGCCGGCCAGGTCAGGGAAATCCTTGTACTTGGAGTCTGCCTTGGACAGCAGGCGAGTACCGATTTCGAAGATGCCAACGGAGAAGTCAACTTGTTGCTGACGCTCGACGTTGTTGGTGGTGGAACCGCACTCCAGGTCCACGGTGCCGTTCTGCACCAGCGGGATACGGGTTTGCGAGGTGACCAGGTTGTACTTGACCTGAAGGTTCGGCATGTCGAGGTCTTTTTTCAGCGCTTCGACGACTTTCAACTGGATGTCGTGGGAGTAGCCGACCGGTTTGCCGGAAGCATCCGCGATATAGGAAAACGGAATGGAAGCGTCGCGATGGCCCAGGGTGATGGTGCCGGACTCTTTGATCTTCTTCAGGGTGCCGGTGAGTTCGGCGGCGAAAACTGGCGTGCTGATCAGAGCGGCAGCAATGGCTGCGCCCAGGATATGGGGAACGATGCGCATCAAATTTTCCTCGACTTTGTTTTTTTTATGGAGCCAGTTCATCGGCCCTTTTGTGCTGCAAAACACCTGAGCGCTATTGAGAGTCGGCGCAAAGGACATTCGTCGAAGAAGTGTAGAGCATGACTCGTGCCAGACCAGTCGAAATTGATCATGGCATTGATTTGTAAGGGAATTAAATATTTTTTGCGTTGAAATTTCAGTGAGATGATCCGGTTAACCGAACTGACTCGCGGGTCGCGTTCGGAAAACCGAATGGTGGCAGGGTGCTACCCGATCATCAGCTGTACTTGCGCTTGTCCGGCGCTGGCGGGAAGTACTGGTACAACCAGGTTTCACTCAGGGTGCGGTCGTTGGTGCGGATGAATAGACGCAGTTCGACAGGCTCGACGCTGTCATTGGTCGGGTACCAGTCAAACAGGATGCGGTAGCCCTTGATGTCGTCGAGCTTCAGTATGCTGAAATCCTTGACCTCGCCGTTCGAGCAGGTAACGACCGGCTCGATACCCGTACCTTCGGGCAAGCGGTCCAGGCCGCCGCCGGTGAAGTCCACGGCAAAGCGCCGCGCCCACACCGGCGGGTAATGCTCGCCTGGCGCCCAGCCTTCGGTGAAGCCGCCCATGCCCGAACGGGTCGCGTTGACCCGTGCCAACGGCGTTCCGACTGGCGGCAATGCGCTCCAGTAGAGCTTGTAGCCGTAGTTCAGCGAATCCCCCGCAGCCACCGGTTTCTTCGGCGTCCAGAAGGCGACGATGTTGTCCATGGTCTCGCCGGTGGTCGGGATCTCCAGCAGATCGACCGAGCCTTCGCCCCATGAGGTGGTTGGTTCGACCCACAGGCTCGGGCGGCGGCTGTACCAGTCGACGGTGTCCTGATAGCTGGCGAACTCGTGGTCGGTCTGTACCAGGCCGAAACCTTTTGGGTCGGTATCGGCGAAGGCATTGAATTGCAGGGTAGCCGGGTTGTTCAGCGGGCGGCAGATCCACTCGCCGTTGCCGCGCCACATCGCCAGGCGGTCGGAGTCATGGATTTGCGGGTGAATGGTGTCGCACATGCGACGCTCGTGGGTGCCGCAACTGAACATGCTGGTCATCGGCGCGATGCCCAACTGGTCGATGGCGGTCCGGGCGTTGACATGGGCGTCGATCTCCATCACCACGCGCTCGGCCTGGCAATCGATATCGAAGCGGTAGGCACCGGTGGCGCTCGGCGAGTCGAGCAGGGCGTAGACCACGAAGCGGGTGCTGTCCTTGTTCGGTGTCTCGAACCAGAACTTGGTGAAGTCCGGGAATTCCTCACGTTTTTTGGCGTAGGTATCGATCGCCAGCCCGCGGGCCGACAAGCCGTACTGGCCGGTGGCGTCCACCGCGCGGAAGTAACTGGCGCCGAGGAAAGACACGACATCGTGCTTGTCCAGTTCCGGGGCCTTGAACAACTTGAAGCCGGAGAAGCCCAGGTCGCCCTTGAGCTGTGCGGTGTCGACCGTGGTGTTTTCATAGTTGAACAGCGACGGGCGGAAATGCACCTCGCGGGCCATCCGGGTTTTCGGATCGACGCTGTACATGCGCACCGGCTGCTTGAAGCCCATGCCGACGTGGAAGAACTGCACGTCCAACTGGCCCTTGAGCTCTTTCCACAACGAATGATTGCCGTCGTAGCGGATCGCATTGAAGTTCTGCGGCGTCATGGTCGCCAGGGTCGGCGGCAACTGCTGCTTGGTGTCCTGGTAGCGATTGCTGGCGAGCTGCTTGGCCTGGAGCTTCAGCGCCTCGAAATCGAACACGGTAGCCTCGCCATCAGCGGTGCCACTGCTGGCGGCCCAGGCCTTGGCGGCCAACAGACCCGTGGCGGACAAACCGGTGTAGGCCGCGATGGCCATGGAGGCTTTGAGCAAGTTCCTGCGGTGCATAAATACAACCTGTCGTGAGCAATCCCGCGCCGTTCCTGGCACGTGCTGGATCGGAAATATCGGTTCGGACATGCCTTCGGCCAAACACAACGGACTTTTAAACAGATGCCCGACAGCTTAAACCGTTCGATTGCAGAGCAAAATTGATTGATGGCATTGCGCTGGCTCGGCAATGAAACAAGACATGTCGGGAAACAATTCCGACAGGGGTTTCTGATTTACAGGGCATTTCTGCTTTTTTCGACTAATTACTCTAAAAACCGCTTTTCAGCGCCCGGAATATTTCTATTCTGTGCACATGACCGGTTTATGCCCGAAAGACCGGTGCGGTTCAGTCGGCACGATGCGGCTGCTGAATAGGGGGAGGGCGATGCGGTTTTTTGCAGTTTTCTTTGACGTTTAGAAGGACATCGTCCATGTCGAAAGTACAAGGCATCACCGAAATGTTGGTAATCTTTCCGTGTCTGGCCCTGGGGCGACGAAGACGCCGGCTCAATAGCGAGGAAATGAAACTGGTGGAACGCTATCGGGAGCTGTCGGAGAGCGACAGGATCGCGATGAGGTATCTGGTGGATGCGATGAGGAGTGTTTCGAGGTTTTGAAACAATGGGGCATCCCGTCCTGGCTGGATGCCCTCATCTACCAATCCTGGGAACGCTCGGATCGCTGATGCAGCACGCGCAGAACTTGTACCTGGCCTTGGGAAAATCGGTAAGGGGCGATAAAGGGAAAACGGCCAAGTACCAACTCTCGGACATCGGGCATGCCTGAAGGCCTGCCCGAGCCGGGAAACTGTTCCAACAGTTCAAAGGATTGCAGCATCGTGGAAATGATTTCGAGAGCGGCTTTTGCGCCAACTACCTTTCGGTAGTGTTCGTGGATGGCATCGAGATCGCTATCGGCTTTTTCAGTCAGTACTACGCTCGGCACGTTTTGCCCACTTAGCCTTCACGGCATCCAGATCGGTGAGTTTCCCTGCGTCGGCATCGGCGATGCCGTCACTGATGGCTTGCAGATGCCAGGACTCGGCTTCCACATATCGAACCAATGCACGCTTGAGATGGTACTGACGATCTCTGTCGGTCGCCGCAGCCAATAAATCCAGCTGCTGTGCCAATTGTTCTTCGACGCGAAAAGACAAAACGGGTGAGGCCATGATGGCTCTCCTAAGGTGTATACGCTGTAAACGACGTAAACACCCTAGGCCGAGCCAGGGTTTTCGTCAACCGCAGGCGTGCATGGGTTGCACGAAACTCTAGTGCGGCGAACACGAACGAGAGAGAGGGATGTGTTGCCAGATGCTAACGCAACGAGATGGGGTTAACCGACTCAACCCCCGTCGGGGTGATATCCATATTCAATCCTTGTTGGTTTTTTTAGATCACCCCGGCACCACGACGGCACCGGGGCGAATGCCGTTACCGGCTGACTTTCCAGGCATCGCCCGCCGGGGCGGTGCCATGGTCATAGGGTTTGGCGATCCACATGTAGAGCAGGCCCAGGCCAATGACGATGGCGGTACTCAGCACCATCGCGTAGTTGATGTACCACGCGGCATCCGGGGTGCGTGGCCAGGCCATGTTGATGATGGCGCCGACACCATAGACCAGCGCGCCGATGTTCACCGCCCAGCCCCAGGGGCCGAGGGTGAATTTGCCGCTCGGTTTCCAGCCCTTCATGCGGGCGTACAGGGCTGCGAGCACGATCATCTGGAACGCCAGGTAGATGCCGATGGCCGCGAAGCTGACGATGGTGGCGACCGCGTCCTGCAGGAAGAAGCCGAGGATGATGATGAGCGCCGGCAGGACACCGGAGACGAACAGCGCGGCAACTGGAACCTGAGTCGTAGGGGAAATCTTCTTCAGCAGTCGGCTGCCGATGACCATTTCATCACGGGCGTATGAATACAGCAGGCGACTGGCCGCTGCTTGCAGGCTGATCACGCAGGAGATGAAGGAAATCATCACCACGCCCATCACCACTTTCGAACCGATCGGGCCGAAGGCGTTGTTGAGGATGGTGGTGACCGGGTCTTTGTCGGTGCCGTTGATCACCGCTTGCATGTCCGGTACGGCCAGGATCAGCGCCAGGCAGGCGAACATCGCCGCGATGCCGCCGATGTAGATGGTCATGCGCATGGCCACCGGGATTTTCTTGCTCGGGTTCGGGGTTTCTTCGGCCACGTCGCCGCAAGCCTCGAAGCCGTAGTACAGGAACATCCCCGCCAGCGACGCGGTGAGGAACGCCGGCAGGTACGAGCCGTCGACGCTGATATCGAAGGTGTTGAACAACACGCTGATGGGTTGATGACGCTCGAAAATCAGCAGGTAAACGCCGACGATCACCGCGCCCACCAGCTCGCACAGGAAGCCGAACATGGCAATGCGCGCCAGCACTTTGGTGCCGCTGAGGTTGACCAGAGTGGCGAACAGCGTCAGGAACAGGGCGATGATGATGTTGGTGTTGTTGCTCGGTTCAAAACCCATCATGGCGGCGAGGTACGGACCGGCACCGACCGCAACGGCGGCGATGGTTACGCACAGGGCGATGGAGTAGATCCAGCCGACCATCCACGCCCAGCGTTTGCCCACCAAGCGGCGAGCCCAGGGGTATACGCCACCGGAAATCGGGAACTGCGAAACCACTTCGCCGAAGATCAGGCACACCAGCAGTTGGCCGCAACCGACCAGCAAGTAAGCCCAGAACATAGGTGGCCCGCCTGCGGCCAGGCACAGGCCGAACAGGGTATACACCCCGACCACCGGGGACAGGTAGGTGAAGCCCAGGGCGAAGTTTTCCCACAGGCTCATGCTGCGATTGAAGTTGGAGGTGTAACCGAGTTTGCGCAGTTGCTCGGCATCGCTGTCGGCAAGGGCTGCAGAGAGATCGGGTGATGCACTCATGTGTTATTGCTCCGGAAAATCGGCAGATTTCGGATGTCCGAAACCGTGGCGGGGCCTTGGGGGCGCCGCCCGGATCGGTGGTTATTGTTTTTTTAAGTTGCGGTGAATCCTTGGTGTAAATCGCTGACATCATCCGTGTGTCTGCTGAAAAGATCGCAGCCTGCGGCAGCTCCTACAGGGTGTACGGCGCTCTTTGTAGGAGCAGCCGCAGGCTGCGATCTTTTCGCGGTTAATGCTTGAACATCACGTGCCGCACAACGGTGTAGTCCTCCAGCCCGTACATGGACATGTCCTTGCCATAGCCGGACAGTTTCTGACCGCCGTGGGGCATTTCGCTGACGAGCATGAAGTGCGTGTTGACCCAGGTGCAGCCGTACTGCAGGCGAGCCGACAGGCGATGGGCGCGGCCGACGTCGGCGGTCCACACGGAAGAGGCCAGGCCGTAGTCCGAATCGTTGGCCCAGCCCAGCACCTGCGTTTCATCGCTGAACCTGGTCACCGAGACCACCGGCCCGAACACTTCGCGGCGCACGATTTCGTCGTCCTGCTGCGCATCGGCCAGTACCGTCGGTTCGAAGAAGTAGCCGTTGCCCTCAACCGCCTTGCCGCCAGTGATCAAGCGAATGTGCGGCTGGGCGATGGCGCGTTCGACGAAACCGGTTACGCGGTCGCGGTGTTGCGCGGTGATCAGCGGGCCGAGCTCGGTCGACGGATCATCCTGCAAGCCGTACTTGATACTGCTGACGGCGGCGCCGAGTTTTTCCACGAATTTGTCGTAGATGCCCTCCTGGGCATAGATGCGGCAGGCAGCGGTGCAGTCTTGCCCTGCGTTGTAGAAACCGAAGGTGCGGATGCCTTCGACGGCGGCATCGATGTCGGCGTCGTCGAAGATGATCACCGGGGCCTTGCCGCCCAATTCCATGTGCATGCGCTTGACGCTGTCGGCGGTGCTGGAAATGATGTTCGAGCCGGTGGCAATCGAACCGGTCAACGACACCATGCGCACTTTCGGGTGGGTCACCAGCGGGCTACCGACCGTAGGACCACGGCCGAACACCAGGTTGAGTACACCGGCCGGGAAGATCTCCGACGCGAGCTCGGCCAGGCGCAGGGCAGTCAGCGGGGTTTGTTCCGACGGCTTGAGCACCACAGTATTACCGGCGGCCAAGGCCGGGGCGATTTTCCAGGCGACCATCATCAGCGGGTAGTTCCACGGTGCGATGGAAGCGATCACGCCCACCGGGTCGCGGCGGATCATCGAGGTGTGCCCCGGCAGGTACTCGCCACCGGCTGAACCGCTCATGCAGCGGCTGGCGCCAGCGAAGAAGCGGAACACGTCGGCAATCGCCGGGATCTCGTCGTTCAGCGCAGCGCTGTAAGGCTTGCCGCAGTTGTCCGATTCCAGTTTCGCCAGCTCTTCGCCGTGGGCTTCGATGACATCGGCCAGTTTGAGCAGCAGCAGCGAGCGCTCTTTCGGCGGGGTATGCGACCAGCTGTCGAACGCGGCGTCGGCGGCGCGTACGGCGGCATCGACCTGGGCTTCGCTGGCTTCGTTGATTTCCACCAGTACACGACCCAGGGCCGGGTTGAATACGGGTTGGGCGGGGCCTTCGCCGTTGAGCAATTGGCCGTTGATCAAGAGTTTGGTTTGCATGTTTATCTCCTCTGAATTCTTTGTGTAGGGGGGATGTCAGTTACTTGCCACCACTCCCCGCAACGCTCTCACCACCCCGGGTCAGGTAATAGGCACCAAGAATCGGCAGCATGGTCACGATCATCACCAGCATCGCCACGACGTTGGTCACCGGCACGTCCCGTGGGCGGCTGAGCTGGTTGAGTAGCCACAGCGGCAGGGTGCGTTCATGGCCGGCGGTGAAGGTGGTGACAATGATTTCGTCGAACGACAGGGCAAACGCCAGCATGCCGCCGGCCAGCAGCGCCGAACCAAGGTTCGGCAGGATGATGTAGCGGAAGGTCTGCCAGCCGTCGGCGCCGAGGTCCATCGAGGCCTCGATCAAACTGTGGGAAGTGCGGCGCAAGCGAGCGATGACGTTGTTGTAGACGATCACCACGCAGAAGGTCGCGTGGCCGACGATGATGGTGAACATCCCCGGTTCGATTCCCAGTGTCTTGAAGGTCGCCAGCAACGCGATCCCGGTGATGATCCCCGGCAGGGCGATCGGCAGGATCAGCATCAGCGAGATGCCTTGCTTGCCGAAGAAGTCCCGGCGATACAGCGCGGCCGAAGCCAATGTGCCGAGGACCATGGCGATCAGCGTGGCAATCGAGGCGATCTGCAACGACAGCTTGATCGCTTCCAGTACATCTGGCCGCGAGAACGCCACGCCGATCCACTTCAAGGTGAAACCCTTGGGTGGAAAGCTGAACGCCGCGTCTTCGGTGTTGAAGGCGTACAGGAAGATGATCAGGATCGGGAAGTGCAGGAACACCAGCCCGCCCCAGGCCGCTATGCGTAGCCCGAGGGATGCCTGCCCTTGAGATGAAGAGTCAGAGCGCATCGAAGGCCCCCAGTCGTTTGACGATGGACAGGTAGATGGCGATCAGTACGATCGGCACCAGGGTGAAGGCAGCGGCCATTGGCATGTTGCCGATCGCGCCTTGCTGGGCGTACACCATGCTGCCGACGAAGTAGCCGGGCGGGCCCACCAGTTGCGGCACGATGAAGTCGCCCAGGGTCAGCGAGAAGGTAAAGATCGAACCGGCGGCAATGCCCGGGATCGACAGCGGCAGAATCACTTGCATGAAGGTCTGGCGCGGCTTGGCGCCGAGGTCGGCCGACGCTTGCAGCAACGAAGGCGGCAGGCGTTCCAGCGAGGCCTGGATCGGCAGGATCATGAACGGTAGCCAGATGTAGACGAACACCATGAAGCGCCCCAGGTGCGAGGTCGACAAGGTGCTGCCGCCCACCCCCGGAATCCCCAGAACGAACTGCAGGACCGGTTCCAGCCCCAGATGCTGCACGAACCACTGCGCCACGCCGCCCTTGGCCAGCAGCAGTGTCCAGGCGTAGGCCTTGACGATGTAACTGGCCCACATCGGCATCATCACCGCGATGTAGAAAAACGCCTTGGTCTTGCCGGTGGTGTAGCGCGCCATGTAGTAGGCAATCGGGAACGCGACAATGGCGCTGGCAATCGACACCACAATCGCCATGCCCAGGGTGCGCAGGATGATGTCGAAGTTTGACGGCTGGAACAGTGCGGTGAAGTTCGCCAGGGTCAGGTCGGGGGTGACCGCCATGGTGAAGTCGTCGAAAGTGTAGAAGCCTTGCCACAGCAGCGTCAGCAACGAGCCCAGGTAGATCGCGCCGAACCACAGCAACGGCGGCACCAGTAGCATCGACAGGTACAGGTTCGGCCGGCGATACAACAGGTTGGAAAACCTGCGCAACGGCGAGCCGCCCGACGAGGATTGTGAAATAGCCAAGGTGCTCATCTCACACCCCGCCGGCAAGGGTGTCGTGCAACTGGACCATGGCTTCCCGCGCCCAGCGTGCGCTCAGACGCTGGCCGGTCTGATGTTGCGCGCTGCTGTCGATCCACTGATTGTTGGCCTGGCTGATGTTCAGGGTCTGGCCGTTTTCCAGTTTCAGTTCGTAGCGGGTGGCGCTGCCCTGGTACTGGATGTCGTGGAGCAAACCGCTGACTTCGATCTCGTGGCTGGCCAGCGGGCCTTCGGCGAAGCGCACGTGCTCCGGGCGAATTGAAAATGGCTGCGGATTGCCACTGAGTTGCTTGGCCAGGTCGCCGCGAATCACGTTGGAGGTGCCAACGAATTCCGCCACGAAGGTGGTGGCCGGTTTCATGTACAGGTTGCGCGGGCTATCGACTTGTTCGATGCGGCCCTTGTTGAACACGGCCACCCGATCGGACATCGACAGCGCTTCGGTCTGGTCGTGTGTGACGAAGATGAAGGTGATGCCGAGCTGGCGTTGCAGCTTCTTCAACTCGCCCTGCATTTGCTCGCGCAACTTCAGGTCGAGGGCGCCGAGGGGTTCGTCGAGCAGCAGCACCCGTGGACGGTTGACCAAGGCGCGGGCCAGGGCCACACGCTGGCGCTGACCGCCGGAGAGCTGCACCGGCTTGCGCTCGCCGTAGCCGCCGAGGGCGACCATCTCCAGGGACTCTTCGGCACGCTTGAGGCGCTCGACCTTGCCGATGCCTTTGACTTTCAAGCCGTAGGCGACGTTGTCGCGCACGTTCATGTGCGGGAACAGCGCGTAATCCTGGAACACGGTGTTCACGTCGCGCTGGTAGGGCGGCAGGTGGGCGGCCTCTTCGCCGTGAATACGGATGGAGCCCGTGCTCGGTTGTTCAAAACCGGCGATCAGGCGCAAACAGGTGGTCTTGCCCGAGCCGGACGGCCCCAGCATTGAAAAAAACTCGCCGTCCTGGATGTCGATGGAAACCCGGTCTACGGCTTTCACTTCGCCGAATAGACGGGAGACGTTGGTGAACTGGACTGCAAGCGTCATGGTGCGGTGCTCCCAAAAGGCGCGCTTTCTTTCAACGGAATCGAGTGTGCTGTGAAAAGATCGCAGCCTGCGGCAGCTCCTACAGATTTTGCATAGGGCGCCACATTTGCGGTGCATGCGATCGGCGTAGGAGCTGCCGAAGGCTGCGATCTTTTGATCTGGTCAGGGGATCAACGACCGCCCATGATCGCGATGTAATCCTGGGTCCAGCGGCTGTACGGCACGAATTTGCCGCCTTCAGCCTGCGGGGTTTTCCAGAAGGCGATCTTGTCGAACTGGTCGAAACCGTTGGTCTTGCAGCCTTCGGCACCGAGCAACTCACTGCCCTGGCACGCCGCCGGCACCGCTGGCAACGAGCCGAACCAGGCCGCTACGTCACCCTGGACTTTCGGTTGCAGCGACCAGTCCATCCACTTGTAGGCGCAGTTGGGGTGCTTGGCTTCGGCGTGCAACATGGTGGTGTCGGCCCACCCGGTGGCGCCTTCTTTCGGGATGGTCGAGGCGATTGGCTGCTTCTCGTTGATCAGGCCGTTGACCTGATACGGCCAGGCACCGGAGGCGACCACGCCTTCGTTCTTGAAGTCGCTCATTTGCACAGTGGTGTCGTGCCAGTAGCGGTGGATCAGCGGCTGCTGGGCGCGCAGCAGATCGAGCACGGCCTTGTACTGGGCTTCGGTCAGTTCGTAGGGGTTCTGGATACCCAGTTCCGGTTTGGCGGTCTTCAGGTACAGCGCTGCGTCGGCGATGTAGATCGGGCCGTCATAGGCCTGTACGCGGCCCTTGTTCGGCTTGCCGTCCGGCAGGTTTTGCGCGTTGAACAACACGCCCCAGCTGGTGGGCGCGGACTTGAACACGTTGGTGTTGTACATCAGCACGTTCGGGCCCCACTGGTACGGGGTGCCGTAGGTCTGCTTGTTGACAACGTACCACGGTGCATCTTTGAGGCGCGGGTCGAGATTCTTCCAGTTCGGGATCAACGCGGTGTTGATCGGCTGCACACGCTTGCCGACAATCAGGCGCAGGGACGCGTCGCCGGATGCGGTGACCAGGTCGTAACCGCCCTTGGCCATCAGGCTGACCATTTCATCGGAGGTGGCCGCCGTCTTGACGTTGACCTTGCAGCCGGTCTCCTTCTCGAAACCGGTCACCCAGTCGTAGGCCTTGTCGCTCTCGCCACGTTCGATGTAGCCGGGCCAGGCCACAATATCCAGTTGGCCTTCGCCCGCCCCGACAGCTTTGAGCGGCTCGGCGGCCTGGACACTGGCGCTGGCCAGCAGCGCGGTAGTGATTGCACTGAGCAGTGCGGTCTTGTGCACGAACATGGGAATTCCCTCTTCTTCAAATTATGGTCGGGGCAGTTGTGAACGTGGTGAAGCATGCCGTTGGTGGCTTGTTATTAGCGTAGTCAGAGATGCTCGCCATGGCGGGCCATGATGTGCCGCACCACGCTGTAGTCCTGAAGCGAATCGCTGGACAGGTCTTTGCCGTAGCCCGAACGTTTCAGGCCGCCATGGGGCATTTCGCTGACCAGCATGAAGTGGCTGTTGATCCAGGTGCAGCCGTACTGCAAGCGCGCCGCGACCTGCATGGCCTTGTCGAGGTTTTGGGTCCAGACCGAGGAGGCCAGGCCGTATTCCGAATCGTTGGCCCAGTCCACCGCTTGTTCCAGCTCATCGAAGCGGGTCACGGTGACCACCGGCCCGAACACTTCGCGCTGGACGATCTCGTCACTTTGCTTGCAGCCGGCGAGCAGGGTCGGCTGGTAATAGAAGCCGGCACCGGAGTGCACCGCCGCGCCGGTCACCCGCTCGATGTGCGGCTGGCCCAAGGCACGCTCGACAAAACTGGCCACGCGGTCACGCTGGCGGGTGCTGATCAGCGGGCCGATTTCGTTGTCGGCATCGCGCTTGCCGGCGAAACGCAGGCTGCTGACGGCCGCACCGAGCTCGGCCACCAGGCGGTCATGAATCCCGGCCTGGGCATAAATGCGGCAAGCGGCGGTGCAATCCTGGCCGGCGTTGTAGTAGCCGTAGGTGCGCACGCCTTCGACCACGGCCTGAATGTCGGCATCGTTGCAGACGATCACCGGAGCCTTGCCGCCGAGTTCGAGGTGGGTGCGTTTGAGTGTCTTCGACGCGGCCTGCAGAATCTTCTGGCCGGTGACGATATCGCCCGTCAGCGACACCATGCGGATCTTTGGATGGCTCACCAGATGGCTGCCGACGCCTTCGCCGCCACCGCAAACGATGTTGATCACTCCCCGTGGCAGGATCTCGGCCAGTGCCGGGGCCAGGGCCAGGATCGACAGCGGCGTGTGTTCCGATGGCTTGAACACCAGGGTGTTGCCCGCGGCGAGGGCCGGGGCGATTTTCCACGCGGCCATCATGATCGGGTAGTTCCACGGCGCAATCGACGCCACGACCCCGATAGGATCGCGCCGGACCATGCTGGTGTACCCCGGCAGGTATTCGCCGCTGAGCTGGCCGGTCTGGCAACGCACGGCACCGGCGAAGAAACGGAACACGTCGACCGTGGCACTCAAGTCGTCCTGACGGGCCAGGTGCAACGGCTTGCCACAGTTCATGGATTCGAGGCGGGCCAACAGGTCGGCGTTTTTTTCGATGGTGTTGGCGATTTCCAGCAGCAGGTTCGAACGCTGCTGCGGCGTGGTCCGTGACCAACCGGCAAAGGCACGGTGGGCGGCGAGGATCGCGGCTTCGACTTGCTCGGTGCTGGCTTCGGCGATCCGGGTCAGGACTTCCCCGGTGGCGGGGTTGAGAATCGGCTCGACGCAGCCTTGACCGGCAACCAATTCACCATCGATCAACAATGCGGTGAACAACGGGGTCTGCGCGCCAGCCATTTTTCGGGTTCTCGTTTTTTGTGTGGCTTGTTGTGTAGACATGGCAGCGCTCCCTGTAACTGGGGCCCGGCCGTCTTTATTAGATGCACAAGACTAGTTCGCGGGCCCGAGGACAACAAATACTAAATACTGAAGGTGGCGTTCGATTAAATAGATGGCTTACGCCCGCCGTGGGGTTGTTCGCGGGCGACCGTCAGGAACGGGTCCACCAGCGCCGGTCGCGCGGTGCCGCGACGCCAGGCCAGGCCGACATCCAGGGTCTGGCTGAGGTCGGCGATCGGTCGCGCTTCGATGATGTCACCCTCCAGTGACCACGGGCGATAGGTCATGTCAGGCTGGATCGACACGCCCAAACCGGCGGCCACCAGGCTTCGCACCGCTTCGGTGGAGGCCGTGCGCAGGGTGATGCGCGGTTGCAGGGAGGCGGCCGACCACATGCGTTGGGCGTTGCGGTCCATTTCATCGACGTTCAGTTGAATCAATGGCTCGCGGGCCACGTCGGCGAGGTTGATGCTGTCGTGTTCGAGCAGCGGGTGCTGGGCTGGCAGCCATAGCCGGTGCGGCGAGTGGGTCAGGACTTCGGTCTGCAGGGCGTGGCGGTCTTCGAGGTTGGAGAGGATCAACACGCCGACATCGATCTCGCCGCTGACCAGCAAATGCTCGATGTACGGGCGCTCGTCTTCCATCACGCGGATTTCCACGTTGGGGTAGGCGCGCTGGAAACGGGTGAGCAGATCCGCCAGGTAATAACCGGCCACCAGGCTGGTCACGCCGACGATCAGTTGCCCGGCAACCTGGTCGGTGCTCTGTTGCAGGCTGCGCTTGGCATTATCCACCGTGGCCAGGATCAAGTGCGCCTGACGCAGGAACTGATGCCCCTGGTGGGTCAGGGTCATGCCCTTGGCGTGGCGGCTGAACAGGCTGACGCCGATTTCCTCCTCCAGTTGCTGGATCGCCAGGGTCAGGGTTGACTGGGAAATGAATGCGGTTTGCGCGGCGGCCGAGATCGAGCCGGTCTCGGCCACGGCGATGAAGTGACGGATCTGACGCAAGGTAATCATGGGAAAGCACCCGGTGGGCTGTTTTTATCGATTGGCGAGAGTGTATATCTTTTTTTTTGATAGGCCGTCGCAAGCGGCAATGGGCGCTGAGGCATGCAACATCTGGAAGCACTCTCGCCCATGGGGCGGGGGCACTTTCGTTTTAGGCTGGTGGTCTTGGTTTCAGGTTAAACGTCTTTTGGAGGCGGTAAATGAACACCCGTGGATTGCTCGATCAACTACTCAAGTCCGGCCAGGACCTGTTGCAGAACAAGGCCGGCAGCCCGCAGCAAAAGGGCGCGAGCGGTGGCACCAGCGCCCTCGGCAGTTTGCTCTCCGGTGCGAGTGGCGGGGCATTGGCGGCAGGTGCAATGGGTTTGCTGCTCGGCAGCAAAAAGGCCCGTAAAGTCGGGGGCAAGGTCGCGGTCTACGGTGGTCTCGCCGCGCTGGGCGTGCTGGCTTATAAAGCCTACGGTAACTGGCAGGCGCAGCAGGGCGATGCAGCCGCTACGGAACCGCAAACCCTGGACCGCGTACCGGCCGCGCAAGTCGAGCTGCACAGTCAGGCGATTCTCAAGGCGCTGGTGGCCGCGGCCAAGGCTGACGGTCATGTCGATGAACGTGAGCGCGCCTTGATCGAAGGCGAATTCACCCGGCTCGACAGCGACCGGGAACTGCAACACTGGCTGCACGCCGAGCTCAACAAGCCGCTGGACCCGAGCGATGTCGCCCGCGCCGCCCTCTCTCCGGAAATCGCCGCCGAGATGTACATCGCCAGCGTGATGATGGTGGACGAGGAAAACTTCATGGAGAAGGCTTACCTCGACGAACTGGCGCGGCAGCTCAAGCTGGAGCCGGGGTTGAAGGCCGAGCTGGAAAAGCAGGTTCGCCAGGCCTCCCTGTAAACCTTCAGGCTGCATTCGCGAGCAGGCTCGCTCCCACATCAAGTCTTCAGTGATCGCAGATTCTGCATACACCAGAGATTCAATATGGGAGCGAGCCTGCTCGCGATGGCGTTTTCAGCCACACCACCGCCCCTTTTCTGCCCAATCACCCTGGTACCCGTCCCGCCTTTTTTTGACGGGATGAGAAGCGGTGCGCATCCGTCTTATAAATGAAACACCGCCCTCGGCTATACTCCCCGCATTTCGAATCGGCCCCGAGGAATGACTGTGAAGAACTGGACGTTACGCCAACGCATTTTGGCGAGCTTTGCGGTAATTATCGCCATCATGTTGTTGATGGTGGTCGTCTCGTACTCCCGGCTGTTGACGATCGAAAACAGCGAGGCCAGCGTGCGTGAGGACGCTCTGCCAGGGTTGTATTACAGTTCGATGATTCGTGGCGCGTGGTCCGACAGTTATGTGCGCATTCAGGCCATTCTCGGCCTGGAGGAGGGGCAGAGTTTCACTGCCGAGGATGCCGCGAACTTCAAGGGCTTCGCTGATCGGTTGAAAGAGCAGATGGACCTCTACCGTGCAACGATGGGCGACGAAGAAGACAGGGTCGATTTCGCAGCGTTCGAAAAACTTCATGACGACTACCACCGGATTCTGGCCGCGGTGATCGAGTTGCATAAACGCAACCAGAGCGCCGCGGCCGTCAACATGTTCAACAGTGAACTGACCCCGACCTGGGCAGCGGGTCGAATGAAGGTCAATGACATCCTGCGTCATAACAAGACCGTGGCGGACACAGAAATCGCGGCCATTGATGATGCGGTGGTCACCGCCAAAGTCATCATGGGCATTTCCCTGGTGATCGCGGTGCTGGCCGCCGGTCTCTGCGGCCTGTTGCTGATGCGCGCCATCATGGCGCCGATGAACCGCATCGTGAAAATCCTCGAAATCATGCGCACTGGCGACCTCAGCAGCCGCCTGAACCTGGAACGCAAGGACGAATTCGGCGCGGTAGAGACCGGTTTCAACGACATGATGACCGAGCTCACTTCTCTGGTGTCCCAGGCCCAGCGTTCGTCGGTGCAGGTGACCACGTCGGTGACCGAGATCGCCGCGACGTCCAAGCAGCAACAAGCCACCGCCACCGAAACCGCCGCCACCACCACGGAAATTGGTGCGACCTCCCGTGAGATCGCCGCCACTTCCCGGGATCTGGTGCGCACCATGACCGAGGTCTCCACCGCCGCCGACCAGGCTTCCGTGGCTGCCGGTTCCGGTCAGCAAGGCCTGGCGCGCATGGAAGAAACCATGCACTCGGTGATGGGCGCGGCCGATCTGGTCAACGCCAAGCTGGCGATCCTCAACGAGAAGGCCGGCAACATCAATCAGGTGGTGGTGACCATTGTCAAGGTCGCCGACCAGACCAACCTGCTGTCGCTCAACGCCGCTATCGAGGCCGAGAAGGCCGGGGAATACGGACGCGGCTTTGCCGTGGTCGCCACCGAAGTGCGGCGCCTGGCGGACCAGACGGCCGTGGCCACCTACGACATCGAGCAAATGGTGCGCGAGATCCAGTCGGCGGTATCGGCCGGGGTCATGGGCATGGACAAGTTTTCCGAGGAGGTGCGTCGTGGCATGTCCGAGGTGCAGCAGGTCGGCGAGCAGTTGTCGCAGATCATCCATCAGGTCCAGGCGCTGGCGCCGCGGGTGCTGATGGTCAATGAGGGCATGCAGGCCCAGGCCACCGGTGCCGAGCAGATCAACCACGCGCTAGTTCAGTTGGGTGATGCCAGCAGTCAGACCGTCGAGTCTCTGCGCCAGGCCAGTTTCGCCATCGATGAGCTGAGCCAGGTGGCCGTCGGGCTGCGCAGCGGCGTTTCGCGATTCAAAGTCTGATGAGCGAAATCACGGCCAAACGCTCTGTCGTGAAGCAGGCGCTGCATGCCTTGTTTCTGGTGTTTCGCATCGGCAACGAGCGCTATGCCTTGAAGGCTGTCGAAGTGGCTGAAGTGCTGCCGCGCCTGCCGTTAAAGCCAATTCCCCATGCTCCCGGCTGGGTCGCCGGGGTATTCGCCTATCGGGGCGCGGTGGTGCCGGTGATCGACTTGAGCGCACTGACCTTTGGCACGCCTGCACAGGCCCGTACCAGCACGCGACTGGTGCTGGTCAACTATCGCCCGGACGAAACCGCCGAGACCCAGCTGCTCGGGCTGATCCTCGAACAGGCGACTGACACCCTGCGCTGCGATCCGGCGGATTTTCAGCCCTACGGCCTGGACAATCGCCAGACGCCTTACCTCGGGCCGGTGCGCAAGGACGAGCAGGGCTTGTTGCAATGGGTTCGGGTCGGCGATCTGCTGGACGATCAGGTACGCGCCTTGTTGTTCCCCTCGCCGCCAATGGATCCGGCACTGCTGCAGGAGCGGCCATGAACAGCGACCAGCGTTTTTTCGACTTCCTCAAGGAAACCATCGGGCTCGACGTGACCTCGGTAGGGCCGGCGATCATCGAGCGAGCGGTGCGCCAGCGCAGCATCGTTGCGCAAGCCGTGTCGGCCGATGAATATTGGCGCACCCTGCTGGGCTCGCGGGACGAGCAGCAGGCGTTGATCGAAGCGGTGATCGTTCCGGAAACCTGGTTCTTTCGCTACCCGGAGTCCTTCGTCACCCTGGCTAAACTCGCGAGCAAGCGTCTGGCCGAGATCAACAACCTGCGTGCATTGCGGATTCTCAGCCTGCCGTGCTCCACCGGCGAAGAACCGTACTCGATCGCCATGGCGTTGCTCGATGCCGGGCTCAAACCGCACCAGTTCAAGGTCGACGGCCTGGACGTCAGCCCGTTGTCAGTGGAAAAAGCCCGGCGTGCGTTGTACGGCAAGAATTCCTTCCGGGGGGACGACATTGCGTTTCGCGATCGCCATTTCATCGCCGAAGGCGAGAGCTATCGCCTCGATCAGCGGGTGCTCGAGCAGGTGCGCCTGCAGGTCGGCAACCTGCTGGACCCGGCCTTGCTGGCCGGTGAGCCGCCCTTCGATTTCGTGTTTTGTCGCAACCTGCTGATCTATTTCGACCAGCCGACCCAGAAGCAGGTCTTCGAAGTGCTCAAGTGCCTGACCCACGTTGACGGCGTGCTGTTTATCGGACCGGCCGAAGGCAGTCTGCTGGGGCGTTTGGGGATGCGCTCGATCGGGATCCCGCAGTCCTTTGCGTTCAGTCGACAGGGGACTGCGGACCCTGATCCCTTGCCGGTATTCGTTCCTGCACCGCTGCCAGTGCCGCAACCGTTGCGCAATCCACCGCCTGCGCCAGTGCGCAGCCGTCCGTTTGCCCAGGTTGCGCCGCTGCGGCCGGCGCCTGCCAACTCTGGCTCCGACACTGCCGCGCTGCTGGCCAATATCGCCGTGCTGGCCGATGAAGGCAAAAGCGCCGAGGCGCGAGCAGCGTGTGAAAGCTACTTGCGCAGTCATGAGCCGGTGGCCCAGGTCTTTTACTGGCTGGGACTGCTCAGCGATGTGGCCGGCAATACCCTGGAAGCCCAGGGTTTCTATCGCAAGGCGTTGTACCTCGAACCGCAACATCCTGAAGCGTTGATGCACCTGGCCGGGTTGCTGCAGGCCCAGGGCGACGCGATGGGAGCCAGACGATTGCAGGAGCGTGCCGCCCGCAGCGCACGCGCCGCCGACAGTGAGCGTAAACGATGATCGCCGCCGACACCTTTAGCGTCACCCGGGATGCCCAGGCCATCGACGATTGCTGGAATCGCATCGGTATCCACGGCGACAAGTCCTGCCCGCTGCTCAGCGAGCATATTCATTGCCGCAATTGTGCGGTGTATTCGGCGGCCGCTACACGCTTGCTCGATCGTTATGCATTGCTGCAGGAAGATCGCGGGACTGTGTCCGTCGCGGTTGAGAGCGAGGTGAAAACCCGCTCGCTGTTGATGTTCCGTCTGGGTGAAGAGTGGCTGGGGCTTGCGACCCGTAGTCTGGTCGAGGTGGCGCCGCTGCAAGCGATTCACTCTTTGCCGCATCAACGTTCCCGGGCCTTGCTCGGCGTGGCGAATGTGCGAGGCGCACTGGTTGCCTGCTTGTCGCTGGTGGAGCTGCTGGGGCTCGACGGCGCCAGCAGCGTGGCCACCGGTGCGCGGGTCATGCCGCGCATGCTGATCATCGCCGCCGATGGTGGACCGGTGGTGGTGCCGGTGGACGAAGTCGACGGGATTCACGCCATCGACGAGCGCACCCTCGATGCCGCATCGCGCTCGGGTACCCAGGCCAGCGCCAAATACACCCGTGGCGTGTTGCAATTCAAAGGTCGCAGCCTGCGCTGGCTGGATGAAGAACAGCTGCTGTCCGCCGTGACCCGGAGCCTTACATGACCCCCGAGCAAATGCGCGACGCCTCTTTGCTGGAGCTGTTCAGCCTGGAGGCCGAAGCCCAGACCCAGGTCTTGAGCGCCGGCCTGCTGGCGCTTGAGCGCGATCCGACCCAGGCCGATCAACTTGAATCGTGCATGCGTGCGGCGCACTCGCTCAAGGGCGCGGCGCGGATCGTCGGTGTCGACGCCGGGGTCAGCGTCTCCCATGTGATGGAAGATTGCCTGGTCAGCGCCCAGGAAGGCCGCCTGTTGCTGCGCCCCGAGCACATCGATGCGTTGCTGCAAGGCACCGATTTGCTGATGCGCATCGCCACGCCGAACAACAACCCGGAGGCTGCGGACATCGAGGCCTACGTGGCGTTGATGGCGCGGTTGCTGGACCCGGCGGCTCCGCGGGTTGCGCCTGCCGCGCCGGTGATGGCCGAACTTCAGCTTGAACCACCCGCGCCCAGGATCGAGCCGCCGACGCCTGCCGTCGAAGCGTCATCGGCGCCGGCTCCGCGCAAGACCAAACGCACCACTGAAAACGGCGAACGTGTGCTGCGTGTCACCGCCGAGCGCCTGAACAGCCTGCTCGATCTGTCGAGCAAATCCCTGGTGGAAACCCTGCGGCTCAAACCGCACCTGGCGACCATGCAGCGACTCAAGCGCATGCAGAGCAACAGCCTGCGCGCACTGGAGAATCTCAATGTGCATCTCAAGGACCACGCCTTGAGCCTGGAGGCCCGGGAAGCCCTTGAGGATGCGCGGCGTTTGCTCGCGCAATCACAGCAACTGCTCATGGAAAAGAATGCCGAACTCGACGAGTTCGCCTGGCATGCCAGCCAGCGGGCGCAGGTGTTGTACGACACGGCGCTGGCTTGTCGCATGCGGCCGTTCGCCGATGTGTTGACCGGGCAGGTGCGGATGGTCCGGGATCTGGGGCGCGACCTGGGCAAGCAGGTGCGCCTGGAAATTGAAGGCGAAAAGACTCAGGTCGATCGCGACGTACTGGAAAAGCTTGAAGCGCCGCTGACTCACCTGTTGCGCAACGCCGTCGATCACGGCATCGAAACCCCGGAGCAGCGATTGCTGGCGGGCAAGCCGGCTGAAGGTTTGATTCGCCTGCGCGCCTCCCATCAGGCCGGTTTGCTGGTGCTTGAATTGAGCGATGACGGCAACGGCGTGGATCTGGAAAAGGTCCGTCGCAGTATCGTTGAGCGAAATCTGTCGCCCGTGGAAACCGCCGCGCAGTTGAGCGAAGAGGAGTTGCTGACGTTCCTGTTCCTGCCCGGGTTCAGTCTGCGGGACACGGTCACTGAGGTGTCCGGTCGCGGCGTCGGCCTGGATGCGGTGCAGCACATGGTCCGGCAGTTGCGCGGTGCGGTGGTGCTGGAGCAGACGGCGGGCGAGGGCAGTCGTTTCCACCTTGAGGTGCCGCTGACCCTGTCGGTGGTGCGCAGCCTGGTGGTGGAAGTCGGCGACGAAGCCTATGCCTTCCCGCTGGCGCACATTGAGCGCATGTGCGACCTGGAGCCAGCGGATATCGTGCAGGTCGAAGGTCGCCAGCATTTCTGGCACGAAGGCCGGCATGTCGGCCTGGTGGCGGCCAGTCAGTTGTTGCAACGCCCGGCCAGCCAGAACAGCGGGCAAACCCTGAAAGTCGTGGTGATTCGCGAGCGCGATGCGATCTACGGCGTGGCCGTGGAGCGGTTTATCGGTGAGCGGACCTTGGTGGTGCTGCCGCTGGATGAGCGTCTGGGCAAGGTGCAGGACATCTCCGCCGGGGCCTTGCTCGACGACGGTTCGGTGGTGCTGATCGTCGATGTCGAAGACATGCTGCGTTCGGTGGAGAAACTGCTCAACACCGGTCGCCTGGAGCGCATTGCCCGTCACAGCAATCAGGTGGTCGAGGCGGCCCGCAAACGAATTCTGGTGGTGGATGATTCCCTGACCGTGCGAGAGTTGCAGCGCAAGCTGTTGCTCAATCGCGGCTACGACGTGGCGGTTGCGGTGGACGGCATGGATGGCTGGAACGCGCTGCGTTCGGAGGATTTCGATCTGCTGATCACCGACATTGATATGCCGCGCATGGACGGTATCGAACTGGTCACGCTGTTGCGTCGGGACAATCGCCTGCAATCGCTGCCGGTGATGGTGGTGTCCTACAAGGATCGTGAAGAAGACCGGCGCCGTGGACTGGATGCCGGGGCCGACTATTATCTAGCCAAGGCCAGTTTTCATGATGACGCCTTGCTCGATGCAGTGGTCGAGCTCATTGGAGGAGCGCGGGCATGAGGATCGCAATCGTCAACGACATGCCCATGGCGGTGGAGGCCCTGCGCCGCGCCCTGGCATTCGAGCCGGCCCACGAGGTGGTCTGGGTCGCCGGCAATGGTGCCGAAGCGGTGCGCCAGTGCGCGCTGGACACCCCGGACCTGATTCTGATGGACCTGATCATGCCGGTGATGGACGGTGTCGAGGCCACGCGGCGGATCATGGCCGAGACTCCCTGTGCCATTGTCATCGTCACAGTGGATCGCCAGCAGAACGTGCACCGGGTGTTCGAGGCCATGGGCCACGGTGCGCTGGACGTAGTCGATACTCCGGCGGTCGGTGCCGGCAATGCCCAGGAAGCGGCCGCGCCGTTGTTGCGCAAGATCTTGAATATTAGCTGGCTGATCGGCGACAAGGGCAATCGCCCGCGCCTGACGACGGCGCCATTGCACCGCTCGGGCTCACGCCAAAGCCTGATCGCCATTGGCTCATCCGCTGGCGGGCCGGCAGCGCTGGAGGTCTTGCTCAAGGGGCTGCCGCGTGATTTCTCTCCGGCGATCGTGCTCGTGCAGCATGTTGACCAGGTGTTTGCCGCCGGCATGGCTGAATGGCTCGGCAGCGCCAGCGGCCTCGACGTGCGCCTGGCCCAGGAAGGCGAGCCGCCGCAAAGCGGCACGGTACTGTTCCGGCACCAATCACCATATTCGTTTGCTGAAAAACGGCACGCTGGCCTACACCGCCGAACCGGTCAACGAGATCTACCGGCCATCCATCGATGTGTTCTTCGAGAGCGTGGCCAGTTACTGGAATGGCGATGCCGTGGGGGTTTTGCTCACCGGCATGGGGCGTGATGGCGCCCAAGGGCTTAAACTCATGCGCCAACAGGGCTACCTGACCATCGCACAAGACCAGGGCAGCAGTGCGGTGTACGGCATGCCGAAGGCGGCCGCCGCCATCGACGCTGCCGTGGAGATTCGCCCGCTGGACAAGATAGCGCCACGATTGCTGGAGATTTTCGCCAAATGAGCACCTTTTTCCTCATTCCTGGCTCAGGTAGTACTCAGGTGACCGCACATGACTGAATTACAGCTCGACGACTTCAAGACCGACGAAAACGCCGCCATGGTGTTGCTGGTTGACGATCAGGCCATGATCGGCGAAGCCGTGCGTCGCGGCCTGTCGAACGAAGAGAACATCGATTTTCACTTCTGCGCCGACCCGCACCAGGCCATTGCCCACGCGGTGCGCATCAAGCCGACTGTGATCCTGCAGGATCTGGTCATGCCCGGCCTCGACGGCCTGAGCCTGGTGCGCGAGTACCGCAATCACCCGGCGACCAAGGATATTCCGATCATCGTCCTGTCGACCAAGGAAGACCCGTTGATCAAGAGCGCGGCCTTTGCCGCCGGGGCCAACGATTATCTGGTCAAGCTGCCGGACAACATCGAACTGGTCGCGCGCATCCGCTATCACTCGCGCTCCTACATGACCCTGCTGCAACGGGACGCGGCGTACCGCGCGTTGCGGGTCAGCCAGCAACAACTGCTCGACACCAACCTGGTGCTGCAACGCCTGATGAACTCCGATGGCCTGACGGGGTTGTCGAATCGTCGGCACTTCGACGAATACATGGAACTGGAGTGGCGCCGTTCGTTGCGTGAGCAGAGCCAGTTGTCGTTGCTGATGATCGACGTGGACTATTTCAAGGCCTACAACGACAGCTTCGGTCATCTGGAGGGCGATGAAGCCCTGCGCAAGGTCGCCGCGGCGATCAAGGATGCCAGTGCCCGACCTTCGGACCTGCCGGCCCGCTACGGCGGCGAAGAGTTCGCCCTGGTGCTGCCCAATACCTCCCAGGGCGGAGCCCGACTGGTGGCCGAGAAGCTGCGCCAGACCGTGGCGGCCCTGAAGATCCCGCATAACTCGCCCACCGAAGGTTCGAGCCTGACCATCAGCATCGGCCTGTCGACCATCACGCCGAAAGCGGGCAGCAACTGCCGCGACCTGATCCTGGCGGCGGACAAGGGGCTGTATTCGGCGAAGAACAATGGGCGTAATCAGGTGGGGGTCGGGTGATCTGGTGAAATACCACGCTCTGCAGGAGCTGCCGAAGGCTGCGATCTTTTGATCTTCGCCGTTAAAGCAAGATCGCAGCCTTCGGCAGCTCCTACAAGTGCTCGCCGTGACTCCCAAAACCATTCGCCGGTAAACCCGCCATGCGGGCTGCCGGGGCCGCTTGATTACGGTATACTCGCCGGCTTTCAAAAGTTCGCCAACGAGTGCTGCCCGTCATGGAAATCAACCCGATCCTGAACACCATCAAGGACCTGTCCGAGCGCTCCGAAACTATTCGGGGGTATCTTTGACTACGATCAAAAGCATGAGCGTCTGACCGAAGTCAATCGCGAGCTTGAAGATCCGAGTGTCTGGAACAAACCTGAATACGCCCAGGAACTGGGCCGCGAGCGCGCCGCGCTGGCGCAGATCGTCGATACCCTCGACGAGCTGAACACCGGTCTGGCCGATTGCCGCGACCTGCTGGACATGGCCGTCGAAGAGAACGACGAAGGCGCAGTGGGCGATGTCGTCGCCGAGCTGGCCCGTCTCGAGGAAAGTCTGGCCAAGCTGGAATTCCGCCGTATGTTCAGCCACGAAATGGACCCGAACAACGCCTACCTGGACATCCAGGCCGGTTCCGGCGGCACCGAAGCCCAGGACTGGGCCAACATCCTGTTGCGCATGTACCTGCGCTGGGCCGACAAACGCGGTTTCGACGCCACCATCATGGAACTGTCCGCCGGTGAAGTCGCCGGGATCAAGGGCGCGACCGTGCACATCAAGGGCGAATACGCCTTTGGCTGGTTGCGCACCGAGATCGGCGTGCACCGCCTGGTGCGCAAGAGCCCGTTCGACTCCGGCAACCGTCGCCACACCTCGTTTTCCGCGGTGTTCGTCTCGCCAGAGATCGATGACAAGGTGGAAATCGAAATCAACCCGGCAGACTTGCGGATCGACACCTATCGTTCCTCCGGTGCCGGTGGTCAGCACGTAAACACCACCGACTCGGCCGTACGTATCACCCACGTACCGACCAACACCGTGGTCAGCTGCCAGAACGAACGTTCCCAGCACGCCAACAAAGACACCGCCATGAAAATGCTGCGGGCCAAGTTGTACGAGCAGGAAATGCAAAAGCGCAACGCGGCGTCCCAGGCGCTGGAAGACACCAAGTCCGATATCGGCTGGGGTCACCAGATCCGTTCGTACGTGCTCGATGCCTCGCGGATCAAGGATCTGCGCACCAACATCGAACGCAGCGACTGCGACAAGGTGCTCGATGGCGACATCGACGAATACCTGGAAGCGAGCCTGAAGTCCGGGCTGTAAAACACGCAATACAAGATGATCCCTGTAGGAGCTCAGGGGGACGCCTAGTCCCTGCTGAGCAATCCCCGGGCCGCAGGGCCCGGGGGCAACGAACCTGATGGAATATTTAAAGACATGAGCGACCTAGAACTCGACCCGCAAGCCCTGCAACAGGAAGAAAACTCCCTGATCGCCCTGCGCAAGGAAAAGCTTGCTGCCGAGCGCGCCAAGGGCAACGCCTTCCCGAACGACTTCCGTCGCGAAAACTACTGCGAACAACTGCAGAAACAGTACGCGGACAAGACCAAGGAAGAGCTGGCAGAGGCTGCGATCCCGGTCAAGGTTGCCGGTCGCATCATGCTCAACCGTGGCTCGTTCATGGTGATCCAGGACATGACCGGGCGTATCCAGGTCTACGTCAACCGCAAGACCCTCTCCGAAGAAACCCTGGCCGCGGTGAAAACCTGGGACATGGGCGACATCATCGCCGCCGAAGGCACCCTGGCCCGTTCCGGCAAGGGCGACCTGTACGTCGAAATGACCAGCGTGCGCCTGCTGACCAAATCCCTGCGCCCGCTGCCGGACAAGCACCACGGCCTGACCGACACCGAACAACGCTATCGTCAGCGTTACGTTGACCTTATCGTCAACGAAGACGTGCGCCAGACCTTCCGTGTGCGTTCGCAAGTCATCGCCCACATCCGCAGCTTCCTGATGAAGCGTGACTTCCTGGAAGTGGAAACGCCGATGCTGCAGACCATTCCGGGCGGAGCGGCAGCCAAGCCGTTCGAAACCCACCACAACGCGCTGGACATGGAAATGTTCCTGCGTATCGCGCCTGAGCTGTATCTCAAGCGCCTCGTTGTCGGCGGCTTCGAGAAAGTGTTCGAGATCAACCGCAACTTCCGTAACGAAGGCGTTTCGACTCGTCACAACCCTGAATTCACCATGTTGGAGTTCTACCAGGCCTACGCCGACTACGAAGACAACATGGACCTGACCGAAGAACTGTTCCGCGAACTGGCGCAGCTGGTCCTGGGCAGCACCGACGTGCCGTACGGCGACAAGGTGTTCCACTTCGGCGAGCCGTTCGTGCGTCTGTCGGTATTCGACTCGATCCTCAAGTACAACCCCGAGCTGACCGCCGATGACCTGAACGACATCGACAAGGCTCGCGCCATCGCCAAGAAGGCCGGCGCCAAGGTGCTGGGCTTCGAAGGCCTGGGCAAGCTGCAGGTGATGATTTTCGAAGAGCTGGTCGAGCACAAGCTGGAGCAGCCGCACTTCATTACCCAGTACCCGTTCGAAGTGTCGCCGCTGGCCCGTCGCAATGACGACAACCCGAACGTCACGGACCGTTTCGAGCTGTTCATCGGTGGTCGTGAAATCGCCAACGCCTACTCCGAGTTGAACGACGCGGAAGACCAGGCCGAGCGCTTCATGGCCCAGGTGGCCGACAAGGACGCCGGCGACGACGAAGCCATGCACTACGACGCCGACTTCGTTCGTGCGCTGGAGTACGGCATGCCGCCAACGGCGGGTGAAGGCATCGGTATCGACCGTCTGGTGATGCTGCTGACCAACTCTCCGTCGATCCGCGACGTGATCCTGTTCCCGCACATGCGGCCGCAAGCGTAAGTGTTTCAAATAAAAAGCCGCCTTTGAGGCGGCTTTTTATTGCCTGTCTGGTACAAACGTATCAACTTGTTACTTTCATCTGAGAGGAAATACCTGTCGTGATTCGTGCAATAGCTCAAGAAGGTGCAGCGGGTGTCGCCACTGCGGTCGCTGAAAGTGTTCAGTACCAGGGTCGCAAGGCCAGCCGACAGGGCAGCGAACAGCGACGACAGGAAATCCTGGATGCCGCCATGCGCATTGTCGTGCGTGACGGTGTGCGGGCCGTACGGCACCGTGCGGTGGCCGCAGAGGCACAAGTGCCGTTGTCGGCGACCACTTACTATTTCAAGGATATCGATGACCTGCTCACCGATACCTTCGCCCAATACGTGGAACGCAGTGCGGCGTACATGGGCAAACTGTGGGTGAACAACGAGGGCCTGCTGCGCGAGATGATCGACAGTGGCGATGGCAGCCCGCAGGCGCGCTCGAAACTGGCGGACGACATTGCGCGGCTGATGACCGATTACGTTCACCGGCAACTGGTCAATCGCCGTGAGCATTTGATGGCCGAGCAGGCGTTCCGTCAGGAGGCATTGCTTAACCCGCGCCTGGCCGAACTGGTGCGCTCGCATCAGCAAATCCTGTTGCAGGGCTCTTGCCAGCTGTTCCAGGTATTGGGCTCGCGCGAGCCGCATCAGGATGCCAAGGTGTTGACGGCGATTATCGGCCGGATGGAATATCAGGGCCTGCTCAACGTAGACGAGCCTGCCGCCGAAGAGGAAATGCTCGGCATCCTGACGCGCTACATGCACCTGGTGCTGGCGTCGGTCTAATCCCCGTAGGAGCTGCCGAAGGCTGCGATCTTTTGATCTTGATCCTTTGAAAAACAAGATCAAAAGATCGCAGCCTGCGGCAGCTCCTACAGGTTAGCTGTGTGTTCATAGGGAGTTTCGAATGAAAGCCTGGCGTGTCGTTGTGATCGCCTTGTCGTTCCTGCTGCTCAGTGGCTGTCTGGTGACCTTCAAGGAGCCGCTGCCTGTCAGCGAACCCGCGCCCAAGGGATTGCTCGGCAAATGGACCAGCACCAATGCCTGGGGCGAGCCGCTCAACCTCGAACTGACCCGCATCGGCGACAACCGCTATCAGGCCGTCAGTTATTACCGGGCCAGGCCCAGGGAGCGGGAGGCCTATCCCTTCACAGTGACGCGCCATGGCAACCGCTGGTATCTGTCGGCGAAGGTGCCGGCACAGTTCGGCGGGCATTTCACCATTGGCGGGTTTGAACTGACCGACAAGCATGAATTGGTGGTCTACAACCTCGACCTCGACCAGATCAACCAGGCCATGAAGCAGAAAGCCCTGAGCGGTGAAAGCTTCCAGACCCACGACGGTGATGGCGTATTGGTCGACAGCCACATGGATCAAGTCGCAGCCTACCTCGACGACCCGGCCAATTCCGATGTGTTCGTCGAAGCCGTGCGCTACCAGCGTCAGGCCAAAGCCAAATAAGCAGTACAAACAGGTTTCTACAGGAGTTTCGGGTGGACGATTACCAACAGTCGATACGCATTTTGTCCGATCGCATCGTGCTGGCGCAGACGCCGATCCGCGTCCTCGATGCGGTCAAGTGGGACGACAACATTCGTAAGGGCTTCCTCAAGGCCAAGGGCAAGGAAATGCCGGCGGTGGACCGCGACTACTACCTCAATCGGCCGCTGGCGTTCGATTCCAGCAAAGTGAAGCTGGAGTTCCAGAACATCGAGCGCGACATCACCCGCCAGCTCGGCCAGTTCAACCCGGTCGGCCAGATCATGCGCCGCATGTGCAAGGAATACCGCATGGTGATCCGCATGCTCGAAGCGCGTGGCACCGAGGATTTCGGCCTGATCTCCCAGGAGTTGTACGGCGCCGCGTCCGACGCGTTCCACGCTGGCGACCCGACACTGTCCGACCTGGGCATGATGTTGTCCGAATACCTGAACAACATCGACGGCCGTGGCGACCTCAAGGATGAGCCAAAGACGCTGACGGCCAAGGATGCGGTCGACCTGTTGCAGCATCGCTTGAACAAGGTGTTTGGCGAAGCCGAGGAAACCATCCGGGTGTTCGAGTCCGACGGGATCGTCGCCGATGCGGCGGCCGGCGCCGATTACATCAAGATCCGCTCCGATGCGATGTTCAACCAGCGCGATGTACGCGCCCTGGAAGTCCATGAAGGGCTGGTGCACGTCGGCACCACCCTCAACGGCCTGAATCAGCCGATCTGTACCTTCCTCGCCAAGGGCCCGCCATCGTCGACGGTGACCCAGGAAGGCCTGGCGATCCTGATGGAAATCATCACTTTCGCCTCCTACCCGAGTCGCCTGCGCAAACTGACCAACCGCACCCGCGCCATCCACATGGTGGAGGAGGGAGCCGACTTCCTGCAGGTGTTCGAGTTCTTCCGCGAGCAAGGTTTCGAAATGCCCGAGAGCTACAGCAACGCCAGTCGCGTTTTCCGCGGCTCGGTGCCGACAGGTCTGCCATTTACCAAAGACTTGTCCTACCTCAAGGGCTTCATCATGATTTACAACTACATTCAACTGGCCGTGCGTAAAGGCAAGCTGGAGCAGATACCGCTGTTGTTCTGCGGCAAGACCACCCTGGAAGACATGCGTACCTTGCGCCAGTTGGTGGACGAAGGCCTGGTGGTGCCGCCCAAGTACCTGCCGGAACAGTTTCGCGACATGAACGCGCTGTCGGCGTGGATGTGCTTCTCCAACTTCCTCAACCACCTGAGCCTGGACCGGATCGAGGCGGATTACTCGAACATCCTGTGATGCTGTCAAAAGATCGCAGCCTTCGGCAGCTCCTACACTGATCCCCTGTAGGAGCTGCCGAAGGCTGCGATCTTGGCAATTGGAGCTTCACCGAAAATCCTTCCTTCCATCGCGAGGTTTCACCGGATGAGAACCCTCGGCATTCTCTGCCTTCTCCTGGCCTTGAACGGTTGCAGTTCGCTGCTGTTCTACCCCGAACCCGGCCAGTTGTTCACGCCGGAAAAGGCCGGGCTCGAATACCGCACGGTCACCCTGATCACCGCCGATGGCCTCAAGCTGAACGCATGGTGGCTGCCGGCGAAGAAGGGGGTCGAGGTCAAGGGTACGGTGCTGCACCTGCACGGCAACGGTGGAAACCTGCCCATGCACCTCGGTGGGAGCTTTTGGTTGCCGAAAAATGGTTACCAGGTGTTGCTTGTGGACTATCGCGGTTATGGCCTGTCCGAAGGTGAACCCAGCCTGCCGGCGATCTATCAGGACATCGACGCAGCCTTCAAATGGCTCGACCAGGCGCCGGAGGTCAAAGGCAAGCCGCTGATCCTGCTCGGCCAGAGCCTTGGGGGCTCGATGGCCGTGCATTACCTGGTCCAGCACCCTGAACGCCAGAAACAACTGAAGGCTTTTGTCCTCGACGGAGTGCCCGCCAGCTACCGAAGCATCGGTCAGTTTGCCTTGAGTACGTCATGGTTGACCTGGCCGGTGCAGGTGCCGTTGTCGTGGCTGGTGCCGGACGGCGACAGCGCGATCAACTCCATGACGCAACTCAAGGACGTGCCGAAACTGATCTACCACAGCATCGACGATCCGATCGTGCCTCTTTCCAACGGCATCCGTCTGTATCAAGCTGCGCCGCCGCCGCGGGTGCTGCAACTGACCCGTGGCGGTCATGTGCAGACGTTCGCCGACCCGGTCTGGCGCAAGGTCATGTTGCGTTATCTAGATGATCCGCAGCATTTCAACGGCCTGCGCCGGTTGGGTGAAATTCCCAACTATCCGGCACCCCCGAATTCAGAAGATGAACCACCAGAGAGTCCGCAATGAGTGAAGAACGTAACGCTATCCCGCTGATCATCACCGGTATCTGCAGCATCCTCGGCACTGTCGGTGCCCTGTGGTGGTACGGCTACCTGCATTTCGCCAAGCCTGAGGATGCGTTGCTGCTCAACGAATTCACCATGCTCAAGACCGTGCCGGGTGAAGACTACAAAGTCTCCCTGGAACCGGCCGCGCAAGTGGCGCAGTGCATCGATGGCGTGCTGGTGCTGTTCGACATGGAACAGAAAGGCCTGACCGGCGTGCTGGTCGACAGCAAGAAAAAAGCCGTGCGCTGCATGGGGCAGGAAACGCCGCAGAAGCTGGAGCAGTAAACCGGTATTTGTTGGCAATAGAGATCAAATGTGGGAGCAAGCCCGCTCCCACACTGGTTTCGCGCAGTAGCTTGATTATTGGGTGTATGAACTCATCGCCGAACGCGGAATCACCGGCTGATTGTCATTGGAGATGGTCACCTCTACCCGACGGTTCATCGCCCGGCCCGAGGTGCTGCTGTTATCCGCCACCGGATACTCCTTGCCGTAACCCTGGGCGACGATACGCGCCGGATCAACGCCCATCTTCACCAGCGCCGCCCGCACGGAGCCCGCGCGACGTTCCGACAGCGACTGGTTGTGCGACGCCGTACCGGTGCTGTCGGTGTAGCCCTCGACAATCACTTTGCGCTCGGGGTTTTCCTGGAGGTACTGCGCCAGTTTGCTGATGTTCGCCAGGCCGTTGGATTTCAGCTCGGCCTTGTCGGTGGCGAACAGCACATCACCGAAGGTCACCAGCGTCCCGCGATCGGTCTGCCTGGCATTGAGGCTGTCTTTCAACTGTTTGATCTGCTGGTCACGGGCGTCGAGGCGCGCCTGGGCCCGTTGCGCCGAGGCATCTTTCAGGCTGGCCTCGGCGGTGCGCAGGGCGATGGTCTGCCTGGCCACTTCGACGCGCTGGTTGGTCAAATAGGCTAGCTGGTCGACCTTGGCCGCGTCCTCCTTGTCCCTGTAGGCCTTATCGGCCAGGTCCAGAGAGTCGCTGGCCTCCTTGGTCTCCAGCGCCGCGACTTTGCTGGCCTGCGGATCGGCTTGCAGGCCAGTGTAGTTGTTGCGGGCCTGTTCGAGGTTGGCGTTCGGTGGTGTGGAGCAGGCTGTCAGGGCTACGGTGACAGCCAGCAGGGCAGGGATCATCAATTGATTGGATTTCATGATTTCGTCCTTTTAGTCGAGTGGGAATGCGGGGGGCCGCGCCGCTTACTGAACGGTGCGCTGGCTTTCCTGACGCAATTCCTGAACGCCTTTCTGCGCGTCCTTCACTGATTGTTCGGCCTTCATCGCCTGGGCCTTGCGCTCGGCCACGCGAGCGTCCCACTCGGCCTGTTCGGCGAGCATCCGGGCCTGGTCGTATTGCTTGTCGTGCATGGCAATTTCGGCTTGCTTGAGCTTGTCCTGGGCCGACTTCATTTCCACTGCGGCGAACTCGGTGCCGCCGGCGCTCACGGCGTCATTGACGGCCGATTGGGTGACCGCGTACTGCTCGGCCGGCGGATTACCGGCGCAACCGGCCAGCACGAGGCAACTGCCCAGGGCCAACGCCACCAGTTTGAGGCTTTGCGAACAGGTAAATGAGGGGGTTCCGGTTCGGGTTTTCATGGTCTTCAACTCCATTGGGCCAGTTCCTGAAAAACGTCGAAGTCCACCCCGGGCAGGGCGCTGAAACCATCAATTGCGGGGTATTTTGAAACGCTCGTCCCAGGCGTGGTTACTTGGGTTGACCCGAGGCTTTTTTTGAAAGTTCAGAGAAAATAGCCGGCTATCGAAAAACTTGGATCAAGTCGACAGCGCCCTTTAGGGCAGGAGAAGTGCGATTTTTTGAATTGGAATACGGGCTAATGTGGGAGCGAGCAAGCCCGTTCCCACAGGTTTTGCGGATGTTCAGTGTTTCTGTTTGTCTTCAGGCACCGACAAGTCATGCAAATGTCGACGGGACAACGCCAGAAAGCGCGGGGTCGGCCCGATGTCTTCGTACAGCGGATCGCCTTCTTCATCGGTGGCAACCACGGTCGTGCCCTTGACGTACGGGAAGCTTCTTTCCAGCTCTTCCAGTGCGGCGCCGATCAGATCGCCGAGCAGTTCTTCGGGATGCCGCTTGGGGTACATTTCGACGAGCGCGGCCAGCCGTGCGGCAGACTCCACGTCCAGATGAATCGAGTAGCCGGTGTCGGTCAGGCGACCCTTGGCGTTTTCTTCCCAGTGGTGGGCAAGCTCGCGGATTTTCATATTGACCTCATTGCGCTCCCGCTCGTGGCAGGCAGAGTGAGTGTCCGGCACTGGCCGGTGACAACCGTTGTACGGCTTACTGTTCAGACTAGCCTCAACAGGCAGGGTTTACAGGCCCTTCGTCGTCTTGCTTGTAAGAACCTGTCTGGGGCGGCACTCTCTTGTTTCTTAGCCGCCCGGATTTTTTGCTGGAGACCTGCTGATGACCGATATTGATGCACGCTTGCGCGAGGACGTTCACCTGTTGGGTGAGCTGTTGGGCAACACCATTCGTGAGCAATATGGCGATGGTTTTCTCGACAAGATCGAGCAGATCCGCAAGGGCGCCAAGGCTGACCGGCGCGGTTCCATGGACGCCGAACTCAGTGCCAGCCTCAATCAGCTGAGCGAAGACGAGTTGCTGCCGGTGGCGCGTGCGTTCAACCAGTTTCTCAACCTGGCCAACATCGCCGAGCAATATCAGTTGATTCACCGTCGCGAGGAATCCCGGGAGGCACCGTTCGAAGCCCGGGTGCTGCCGGAGTTGCTCGCGCGCCTGCGCGCCGAGGGGCATGGCGCCGACTCGCTGGCCCGGCAACTGGGCCGGCTGGAGATCGAGCTGGTGTTGACTGCGCACCCGACCGAAGTAGCCCGCCGCACGCTGATCCAGAAGTACGACGCCATCGCCGCGCAACTGGCGGCTCAGGATCACCGTGACTTGACCGGTGCCGAGCGCGAACAGATCAAGACCACCCTGCAGCGCCTGATCGCCGAAGCCTGGCACACCGAGGAGATCCGCCGCACGCGCCCGACGCCGGTGGACGAAGCCAAGTGGGGGTTCGCGGTGATCGAGCATTCGCTGTGGCAGGCCATTCCCAATTATCTGCGCAAGGCCGATCAGGCCCTGCACGCCGCCACCGGCCTGCGCCTGCCACTGGAGGCGGCACCGATTCGCTTTGCCTCGTGGATGGGCGGCGACCGCGACGGCAACCCGAATGTGACGGCGGCGGTGACCCGGGAAGTTTTACTGTTGGCGCGCTGGATGGCGGCTGACTTGTACCTGCGCGATGTCGATCGCCTGGCCGCCGAGCTGTCGATGCAGCAGGCCAGCGATGAATTGAAGGCCCGGGCGGGAGACAGCGCCGAGCCCTACCGGGCTGTGCTCAAACATCTGCGCGAACGCCTGCGGGCAACGCGAAACTGGGCACACGCCGCCTTGTCGACGCCCGCACCGGCGCCGATCGACGTACTGCAAGACAACCGCGAACTGCTCGAACCACTGGAGCTTTGCTACCGCTCCTTGCACGAGTGCGGCATGGGCGTGATCGCCGACGGGCCGTTGCTCGATTGCCTGCGTCGGGCCGTGACATTCGGCCTGTTCCTGGTTCGTCTGGATGTACGCCAGGACTCGTCGCGGCACACCGCGGCGATGACCGAAATCACCGACTACCTCGGCCTGGGTCGCTACGAGGACTGGAGCGAAGAAGAGCGCATCGCCTTCCTGATGCGCGAACTGAGCAATCGTCGGCCGTTGTTGCCGACATACTTCAAACCTTCCGCCGACACCGCCGAAGTACTGGCGACCTGCCGGGAAATCGCCGCTGCGCCGTCGGCATCCCTCGGTTCCTATGTGATTTCCATGGCCGGTGCGGCTTCCGATGTACTCGCCGTGCAGTTGCTGCTCAAAGAGTCAGGCGTGTTGCGGCCGATGCGCGTGGTGCCGTTGTTCGAAACCCTGGCCGACCTCGACAACGCGGGGCCGGTGATCGAGAAGCTGCTGCTGTTGCCGGGCTATCGCGCGCGCCTGCAAGGGCCGCAGGAAGTGATGATCGGCTACTCCGACTCGGCCAAGGACGCCGGCACCACCGCGGCGGCCTGGGCGCAGTACCGGGCGCAGGAGCGACTGGTGGATATCTGCCGTTCGCACGACGTCGAGCTGCTGTTGTTCCATGGTCGCGGCGGCACTGTGGGGCGAGGCGGCGGCCCGGCCCACGCGGCGATCCTGTCGCAGCCACCGGGCTCGGTGGCGGGGCGTTTCCGCACCACCGAACAGGGCGAAATGATTCGATTCAAATTCGGCCTGCCGGACATCGCCGAGCAAAACCTCAATCTGTACCTGGCCGCGGTGCTGGAGGCGACTTTGCTGCCTCCGCCGCCACCTACGCCCGAGTGGCGCCATTTGATGGACGAACTGGCCGCAGACGGTGTCAGCGCCTACCGCGCGGTGGTGCGGGAAAACCCGCAGTTCGTGGAGTATTTCCGCCAGTCGACGCCGGAGCAGGAACTCGGCCGTTTGCCGCTGGGCAGTCGTCCGGCCAAGCGCCGGGCCGGGGGGATCGAAAGCCTGCGGGCGATTCCGTGGATCTTCGGCTGGACCCAGACGCGCCTGATGCTGCCGGCCTGGCTGGGTTGGGAAGCGGCCCTGAGCAAGGCACTGGAGCGTGGCGAAGGCGAGCTGCTGGGGCAAATGCGCGAGCAGTGGCCGTTCTTCCGCACCCGCATCGACATGCTGGAAATGGTCCTGGCCAAGGCCGATGCCGACATTGCGCAGTCCTACGATGAGCGTCTGGTGGAGCCGAAACTATTGCCATTGGGTGCGCACTTACGCGACCTATTGTCGCAGGCGTGCACCATCGTTCTCGGCCTGACCGGGCAGTCGCAGTTGCTGGCACATAGCCCAGCGACCCTTGAGTTCATCCGCTTGCGCAACACTTACCTCGACCCGCTTCATCTATTGCAGGCCGAGTTGCTGGCTCGTTCAAGAGTGCAGGACGTGGCGCAGGGCAGCCCGGTAGAACAGGCCTTGCTGGTGTCTGTGGCGGGGATTGCCGCCGGTTTGCGTAACACCGGCTAAGGTTTTTGCCGTGGGCTGAGGCGTCCGGCAGGTGAGCCGGATGCCGACGTTTGACGGGGGCAAAAGTGCTGTCAGGCGACAGTTAATGATGGGGTTGCGACTTGGGAAACTGCGCGCAATGGTCGCAAGAGGCAGCGGTTTCTCCGACTTTTGGCGTCTTGTGTGGGCGCAGCCTGCTGTGTATCTTGATCAGCCTTTGACCGTTTGGGCGGTCACGACCCTATTTTTGAGATTGGCCCCACGAGGCGAATCTGACGTTATCCATATAAAAAATTGAGGAGCACATCGATGCGCGTCATTCTGCTGGGAGCTCCCGGGGCCGGTAAAGGTACTCAGGCTAAGTTCATCACCGAAAAATTCGGCATTCCGCAAATCTCCACCGGCGACATGTTGCGTGCAGCGGTCAAGGCCGGCACCGAGCTGGGCATCAAGGCCAAGAGCATCATGGATGCCGGTGGCCTGGTGTCCGATGACCTGATCATCGCACTGGTCAAGGACCGCATCGCCCAGTCCGACTGCGCCAACGGTTTCCTGTTCGACGGCTTCCCGCGCACCATTCCCCAGGCAGAAGCCCTGGTGACTGCAGGCGTCGAGCTCGATGCCGTGGTTGAAATCGCCGTTGAAGACGAAGAAATCGTCCAGCGTATCGCCGGTCGCCGTGTTCACGAGGCCAGCGGCCGCGTGTACCACATCGTCTACAACCCGCCGAAAGTGGCTGGCATTGACGACGTCACCGGTGAAGAGCTGGTACAGCGCAAGGACGACACCGAAGAAACCGTGCGTCATCGCCTGTCGGTCTACCACTCCCAGACCAAGCCGCTGGTTGAGTTCTACCAGACGCTGTCGGCTGCCAATGGCAAGCCTAGGTACAGCCACATCGAAGGCGTCGGTTCGGTTGAAGCGATCACCGCCAAGGTGCTTGCAGCCCTGAGCTGAAAAACCTGACCCGCTGCATCATCCACGGCCCGCTTGCGGGCCGTAGTTGTTTATACTGACGCACTTTTTTCTGATTTCTCTTGTGGATACATCGATGAGCACCTTGCTGGCCCTGGACACCGCGACTGAAGCTTGCTCCGTTGCCTTGCTGCATGATGGCAAGGTCACGAGCCATTACGAGGTGATCCCGCGCCTGCATGCGCAGAAGCTGCTGCCGATGATCAAGCAGTTGCTGGCCGATGCGGGCACCACGCTGCAAGCGGTCGACGCCATTGCGTTCGGCCGTGGCCCGGGGGCCTTCACCGGTGTGCGCATTGCCATCGGCGTGGTGCAAGGCCTGGCGTTCGCCCTGGATCGCCCGGTGCTGCCGGTGTCGAACCTGGCCGTGCTGGCGCAACGTGCGTTGCGTGAACACGGCGCCACTCAGGTCGCCGCCGCCATCGATGCGCGCATGGATGAAGTGTATTGGGGTTGCTACCGCGAAGCGGCCGGGGAGATGCGCCTGGTGGGGGCTGAAGCTGTACTGCCGCCGGAGTCCGCTGCATTGCCGGCCGATGCCGGCGGCGAATGGTTCGGCGCAGGCACTGGTTGGGGTTATGCCGAACGTATCGCCGTCAGCCTGAGCGGGCAGGACGCGGGCATGTTGCCCCATGCGCAAGACTTGCTGACTCTGGCGCGGTTTGCCTGGGAACGTGGCGAGGCGATCGTGGCCGATGAGGCGCAGCCGGTATATCTGCGTGACAAGGTGGCGACGCCCAAGGCGCGTTAAGCCTTTACAGATCGCAGCCTGCGGCAGCTCCTACAGAAGATCGCATTTCCCTGTAGGAGCTGCCGCAGGCTGCGATCTTTTCCAGGCACCACCAATCGTCTTTTTCTAACCCCAGCTTTTAAACCTTTTGTCTTTTATGTGTTCTAGTTATCACTCGGCGGTTTGCGAAGTGGGATATGAGCCACTAAACTGCCATCACTGATTCCGAGTATGCACGTATGCGTATAGACGGCGTTTCCTCTCAGTCCTACCCCATCAAGCGCAAGCCTCGCAAAGACCGCGTGGTGGAAGACGACGCCATTGATATCGAAGGCGAGCTGGAATTCCCGACTGAAGAGCAACTGGCTGCCCGCGCCGCCAAAGCTTCCGCGCAAAAACTGAGCAATCTCCCCGCCCGTCAGCAAGACATGATTTACCACCGTGCCATGAGCAAAAGCGTGGCGACAGCCTTGGCCAGCTACCTGAGCACCGCCGGTTTCGTCGATTGGGAAGCGGATGTGCTGGGTCTCGACCTGTACATCTGATGTTGCTGCCGTATTACCTCGGTTGTCCGTCCTGGAGCGAAAACGCCTGGCGCGACTACCTGTATCCGTCCGACGCCAGACCCGCCGACTTTCTTGATCTCTATTGCCAGGTTTTCAATGCCGTGGAAGGCAACACGACCTTCTACGCGAGCCCGGCTGCCAGCACCGTGCAGCGTTGGGCCGAGACCATGCCCGAACACTTTCGCTTCACCGCCAAGTTTCCCGGCGAGATCAGCCACGGTGGCGATCTGCGCGAGCAACTGACCGCCGCCGAAACCTTCGTGCAATTGCTCAGCCCGCTCGGCGAGCGAGTGTCGCCACTGTGGTTACAGCTGTCGAAAAGCTTCACGCCCCAACGCTTGCCGGAACTGGCCGGATTCATCGATGCCCTGCAGCGGCCGCTGGCCGTGGAAGTGCGGCACGACGAGTTTTTCGCCAAGGGTGACAGCGAACGAATGCTCAATCGTCTGCTGCTGGATCGCGGTGTCGAACGCATCTGTCTCGATCCCCGTGCTCTGTTCAGTTGCACCTCGACCGAGCCCTCGGTGCTCCACGCCCAATCGAAGAAACCTCGGGTGCCACCGCGCCCCGCGGCATTCACGCAATTCCCGCAGGTGCGTTTTATCGGCCATCCGACGCTTGAAGCCAACGATACGTTCCTGGAGCCGTGGGTCGAGAAAATCGCGCTATGGATCGAAGAGGGCCGTACGCCGTACATCTTCCTGCACACCGCCGATAACTTGCTGGCCGCGAAGCTGGCGCAGCGTTTTCATGCCAGGCTGATGCTGCGTTTGCCTGGCTTGCCGGCGCTGCCTGAGCTATACAGAGAACCCGTCGCCGAGCAACTTGGCCTGCTCTGAGGCGGATTCTTTCCCCTCTTCAGGAGCCTGCCCAATGGATGCGCAAACCCTTCGAGCCCAGGCGTTCAAAGCCCTTCATGAACGCCCCGGGGCTTTTGTGATTCCCAATCCGTGGGATGCCGGCTCGGCGAAAATGCTCGCCAGCCTTGGCTTCGAGGCGCTGGCAACCACCAGCGCCGGTTATGCCTTTTCCCAGGGCCGTGCCGATGGCGGACTGACTCTCGACGATACCCTGATGAACGTCCGGGCGATTGTCGCCGCCACCGACCTGCCGGTTGCCGTCGACCTGGAAAACGGCTTTGCCGACAACCCGGCCGACTGCGCGAAAAGTATCTTGCGCGCGGCAGAGGTCGGCGCCGTCGGTGGTTCGATCGAAGATGCCACCGGCCGCGAAGAAGGCCCGATCTACTGTTTCGAACACGCCGTGGCGCGCATCGAAGCCGCTGTGGCAGCCGCTCGCAGTTTGCCGTTCGACTTTACGTTGACTGCCCGGGCGGAAAACTTCCTGCACGGCAATCCCGATCTGGCCGACACCATCCGGCGCTTGCAGGCATTCGCCGAGGCCGGTGCCGATGTGCTCTACGCGCCGGGCCTGCGCAGCGCCGAGGATGTGCTGGCGGTGGTGCGCGCCGTGGCGCCAAAGCCGGTGAATGTGTTGATGTCGGGCGGCTTGAAGCTGACGGTCGCGCAGTTGGGTGAAATGGGCGTCAAACGCATCAGTGTCGGATCGGCACTGGCATTGGCGGCCTATGGAGAGTTCTTTCGCGCCGCCGAAGAAATCCAGACATCAGGTACGTTCGGTTTCACGTCCCGGTCGATGCCCTATCAGAAGGCCAATCAGTTTTTCAAAGGCTGAGGATCAGGCGGCGATGCGCAGGTTCTGCAGGATGATCGGGCGCGCCCAGCCATTGTCGAAATCGAATTGTTTCTGTTGTTCCACCAGCTCTTGCGGCGAGAACGGCGGGAACGGCTTGTCGAGCAGATCGAGTTCGAATTCGGCAATCGGCAGGTGCAGCGGACGCGGTTGCGGGGCAGGGCCACCTTCTGGCAGCGGTTGACCGGCGTTCAATACGATCGGGCGAACCCAGCCGCTTTCGAAGTCCTGCTGTTTTTGCTGGGCGACGATTTCGTCCGCCGGGAACGGTGGGGATGGCTTGTCGGCCAGGTCCATCTCGAATTCGGCGATCGGCAGGAACAGCGGCTCGGGCGGGCGGATTACGTTGTCCTTCACGTCGCATTCGCGCTGGGACACGATGTGGGCCAGCAGGTCGCTGCCGATCGTGGGTTCAACCGGGCTTTCGAGATCGACCGGTGGAAAGTTCAGCGATTGCGGCAGTACTTCACCCGACTGTTCTGCCAGCGCCCGGGCAAAGAAATCCTGCCAGATGTGGCTGACGCCGCTCAGTGCCTGGGTGTTTCGCAGGTTGTAGTCGCCGTAGGGCGAGATAAAACCTGTGATTGTGGGTTGAATGTCTGACATTTCTCTCGGTCGACGCTCAGCTCTGGCAAAATGCTCGATAGTTTTGTTATCGGCCGTTTTTGCCGATCATTAATTTTTTGAGCGTGTTTTCCGATGATTGATCAACCTGCGGCCTGCCGCATCCATGTCCAGGCCCTCGACGCGGCTTTCGAGCCACAAGCCGAACAATGGGCTGAGCGCCTGGGCTTGCCAATGCAAGTGGCAGACGGCGAGTTTGCCTTGCAGGTGGGTGACATGGGCTTGCAGCTGCAACAACTGGGGCCGGATGCGCCGGGGCCGGTGCGGGTGGACTTCGTCGAGGGCGGTGCGGCCCATCGCCGGCTGTACGGCGGCGGCAGCGGGCAGATGATCGCCAAGGCCGTCGGCGTCGCCCAAGGCGTGCGCCCGCGGGTGCTGGATGCCACGGCAGGGCTGGGCAAGGACGCGTTCGTGCTGGCCAGCCTCGGTTGCGAGATGAGCCTGATCGAGCGTCAGCCGCTGATCGGTGCCTTGCTCGAAGACGGCCTGGCCCGTGGCGCGGAAGATTTCGACGTGGCGCCGATCGTGGCGCGCATGCGCTTGCTCAAGGGCAATTCGATCGAGGTCATGCGCAACTGGGAAGGCGAACCACCGCAGGTGATCTACCTCGACCCGATGTTCCCGCACCGTGAGAAAACCGCGCTGGTGAAGAAGGAAATGCGCCTGTTTCGGCCATTGGTGGGCGATGACCCGGATGCGCCGGCATTGCTCGAAGCCGCGTTGGCCCTGGCCAGCCACCGGGTGGTGGTCAAGCGCCCGCGCAAGGCGCCGTGCATCGATGGGCCGAAGCCGAGTCATGCGCTCGATGGCAAGTCCAGTCGGTATGACATTTATCCGAAAAAGGCGCTCAAGCCGTAAGACCGAGTCGCCCCCTTCGCGAGCAAGCCCGCTCCCACATTTGATCGCATACTGTCTGACGGAACCGGGTCACTTGTGGGAGCGGGCTTGCTCGCGAATACGCCCGCCCAATCACCATAAACTCACCAGGCTCACTCAGGCCGATAAGCCCGCATAAACAATCCCACCACTTCCTGCACATGACTCTCGGCGGCCTCGTCGTCCAATGGTTCGCCACAGCCGAAGAGCAGCCGGAAATTCGCTGCGCCCTTGAGCAGGCAGAAGAAGTGTTCTGCTGCATTGTGCGGTTTGTCGATGCTCAATGCGCCGCTTTCGTTGACCTTGCTCAACAAGCGTTCCATACCGTGCAGCATGCGCTGAGGCCCGGCCTCGAAGAAGATCAGTGAGAGTTTTGGGTCCTGACTGCCCAAGGCCATGATCAAACGGTGCAGGTTCAGCGATTCGTCACTGTTGATCAGTTGATGAAATCCGCGTGCGATGTTCAGCAGCACGGTTTCCACGGCCACGCCTTCCGGCAGTTCGAAGAACAGCGTCGGCAACTGTTCCTCGCACTTGGCCATCACGGCGGCGGAGAACAGCGTCTCCTTGTCGTTGAAGTGGCTATAGACCGTCAGCTTCGACACACCGGCCTCGGCCGCGACGGCATCCATGCTGGTATTGGCATAACCCTTACTCAGAAACAGCGCTTTGGCCGCATCGAGAATCGCCTGGCGCTTGACCAGATCCTTGGGTCTGCCTGGTCCATTGGGTGCTGAAAGATTGTTTGGCATATTCGTTTTTATTACTGGACTGGTGAGTTTGCTATTAATAACATACTGCTCAGTATAATTATTCAAAGCACCATTAGCGAAAGGTCCTTCACCATGTTCCGCTATGCCTTGCCCCTCGCGTTGCCAGTCACCCTGGCTTTTTTATTGTCTGCGTGCGGTCACGAAGAGGCACCGCAGGTCAGCGTGCGCCCGGCCATGGTGGTCCAGCCAGAGCCTTCGGCGCAGGCCATGGAAAGCTATCCCGGTGAAGTTCGCGCACGGTATGAGCCGGACCTGGCGTTCCGTATCGGCGGCAAAGTCAGCCGACGACTGGTCGATGAGGGGCAGCGGGTCAAGGCCGATCAACCCTTGGCGGAGCTCGACCCCCAGGACGTGCGCCTGCAACTGGAGGCCACCCGGGCTCAGGTCGCCGCCGCCGAAGCCAATCTGAACCTGGTGCGTTCCGAGCGTGATCGCTACAAGACCCTGATGGAGCGCCAACTGGTCAGCCGCTCGCAATACGACAACGCCGAAAACCTCTACCGCTCCGGTGAGGCACGTCTCAAGCAAATCAAAGCCGAATTCAACGTTTCCAATAACCAGGCCAGCTATGCCGTGTTGCGTGCGCCGCAGGACGGTGTCGTGGCCAAGCGCCTGGTGGAGGTCGGGCAAGTCGTGGCTGCGGGGCAAACGGTGTTCACCCTGGCAACCGATGGTGAGCGTGAAGTCTTGATCAGCCTGCCGGAGCAGAACTTCGGCCGTTTCAAGGTCGGTGAGCCGGTGTCGGTGGAGCTCTGGACCCAGCCCGATCAGCGATTCGAAGGGCGTATCCGTGAATTGTCGCCGTCGGCTGATCCAAAATCGCGCACCTTCGCGGCCCGCATTGCCTTCAGTTCCGGCAAGGTTCCTGTCGAACTGGGCCAGAGCGCCCGAGTGTTCGTGCAGGCCGTCGACGTGGTTCCGCTGTCCGTTCCGCTGTCTGCGCTGACAGCGGAAAACGGCGTGACCTATGTCTGGGTCGTCAGTGCCAACAACACCTTGAAGAAAACCCCGGTGCGAATCGGTGCCTTCGGCGAGAAAACCGTACCGGTGCTTGAAGGGCTCAACGCCAGCGACTGGGTGGTGGCCGCCGGTGTCCATGTGCTTCTCGAAGGGCAGCAGGTGCGCCCGGTGGATCGCTCCAATCGCGTGGTCAATCTGGCGGACAAGGAGTAAGCCCCGATGCGCTTCAACGTTTCCGAATGGGCGCTGCGTAATCGCCAGATCGTCCTGTTCCTGATGCTGTTGCTGGCCATCGTCGGCGCACTTTCCTACACCAAGCTCGGCCAGAGCGAGGACCCGCCGTTCACCTTCAAGGCCATGGTGATTCGCACCAACTGGCCGGGAGCGACCGCCGAAGAAGTCTCGCGCCAGGTCACCGAACGTATCGAAAAGAAGCTGATGGAAACCGGCGAATACGAACGCATCATGTCGTTCTCCCGCCCCGGCGAGTCCCAGGTGACCTTCATCGCGCGCGACTCCATGCACTCGGTGGAGATCCCGGAACTCTGGTATCAGGTGCGCAAGAAGATCAACGACATCCGCCATACCTTGCCACCGGGGATTCAGGGGCCGTTCTTCAACGATGAATTCGGCACCACGTTCGGCAATATCTACGCCCTGACCGGTGAGGGTTTCGACTACGCCGTGCTCAAGGATTACGCCGACCGCATCCAGATCCAGCTGCAACGGGTCAAGGATGTGGGCAAGGTCGAACTGCTGGGCTTACAGGACGAGAAAGTCTGGATCGAACTCTCCAACGTCAAGCTCGCCACCCTCGGCTTGCCGCTGGCGGCCGTCCAGCAAGCCCTTGAAGAACAGAACGCGGTGTCCACGGCGGGGTTCTTCGAAACCAGCAGCGAGCGCCTGCAGCTAAGGGTGACGGGGAATTTCCAGACGGTCGACGAGATCAAGAACTTCCCGATCCGTGTCGGTGATCGCACTTTCCGCATCTCCGACGTGGCCGACGTGCGTCGTGGTTTCAACGATCCACCGGCGCCGCGCATGCGCTTCATGGCGCAAGACGCCATCGGCCTGGCGGTGGCAATGAAGGACGGCGGTGACATCCTGGTGCTGGGCAAGGCGCTGGAAGTCGAGTTTGCCCGCGTCCAGAAAAACCTCCCGGCCGGCATGGAGCTGCGTAAAGTTTCCGACCAACCGGCGGCGGTGAAAACCGGTGTTGGCGAGTTCGTGCAAGTGCTGGTCGAGGCGCTGGCCATTGTGTTGCTGGTGAGCTTCTTCTCCCTCGGCGTGCGCACCGGCATGGTGGTGGCCCTGGCGATTCCGCTGGTGCTGGCGATGACGTTCGCGAGCATGTATTACCTTGGCATCGGCCTGCACAAGATCTCCCTCGGCGCGCTGGTACTGGCCCTGGGTTTGTTGGTGGACGACGCGATCATCGCCGTGGAAATGATGGCGATCAAAATGGAGCAGGGCTTCGACCGGGTCAAAGCGGCGAGTTATGCCTGGACCAGCACCGCGTTCCCGATGCTCACCGGTACGCTGATCACCGCGGCCGGCTTCCTGCCGATTGCCACGGCGCAATCGGGCACTGGCGAATACACCCGCTCGATCTTCGAGGTGGTCACCATCGCGCTGTTGGCGTCGTGGGTGGTCGCAGTGGTATTCGTGCCGTACCTGGGGGAAAAACTCCTGCCGGACCTGGCGAAGATTCACGCCGCCAAACACGGTGCCGGTCAACCCGATCCGTATGCCACGCCGTTTTACCAGCGCGTCCGGCGTCTGGTGGAGTGGTGCGTGCGCTGGCGCAAAACCGTGATTCTGGTGACCGTGCTGTTGTTCGTTGCCTCTATCGTGCTGTTCCGCTTTGTGCCGCAGCAGTTCTTCCCGGCATCGGGTCGCCTGGAGTTGATGGTCGACCTGAAACTGGCCGAAGGCGCTTCGCTGAGCAACACTGCCGACGAGGTCAAGCGCCTCGAAGCGCTGCTCAAGGACAAGACCGGGATCGACAATTATGTGGCCTACGTCGGCACCGGTTCGCCGCGTTTCTACCTGCCGCTGGATCAGCAACTGCCGGCGGCGAGCTTCGCCCAGTTTGTCGTCCTGGCGAAAACCATCGAAGAACGGGAAACCCTGCGCAGCTGGTTGATCTCGACCCTCAACGAGCAATTCCCGGCTCTGCGTTCGCGGGTCACGCGCCTGGAAAACGGTCCGCCGGTTGGCTATCCGGTGCAGTTTCGCGTGACCGGGGAGCACATCGAGGAAGTGCGGGCGCTGGCGCGCAAAGTCGCGGCCAAGGTTCGCGAGAACCCCCATGTGGTCAACGTCCACCTGGATTGGGAAGAACCGAGCAAGGTGGTGTACCTGAACATTGATCAGGACCGCGCGCGGGCGCTGGGCGTGAGCACGGCGAACCTGTCGAGGTTCCTGCAAAGCTCCCTGACCGGTTCCAGCGTCAGCCAGTACCGTGAAGACAACGAGTTGATCGAGATCCTGTTGCGCGGCACCTTGCATGAGCGCACCGAACTGTCATTGCTGCCGAGCCTGGCGGTGCCGACCGATAACGGTCGCAGTGTCGCGCTGTCGCAGATCGCGACCCTGGAATACGGCTTCGAGGAGGGCATCATCTGGCACCGCAACCGCCTGCCCAACGTGACCGTTCGCGCCGACATCTATGGCAAAGAACAACCGGCGACGCTGGTGCAGCAGATCATGCCGACCCTCGATCCGATCCGCGCTGAATTGCCCGATGGCTACTTGCTGGATGTCGGCGGTACGGTAGAGGACTCGGCGCGCGGACAGAACTCGGTGAAGGCCGGGGTGCCGCTGTTCATCGTGGTGGTGTTGACCTTGCTGATGCTGCAGCTGCGAAGTTTTTCGCGCACGGCGATGGTGTTCCTGACGGCGCCGCTGGGGTTGATCGGGGTGACGCTGTTTCTGTTGGTGTTCCGTCAGCCGTTCGGTTTCGTGGCCATGCTGGGGACTATCGCGTTGTCGGGGATGATCATGCGTAATTCGGTGATTCTGGTGGATCAGATCGAGCAGGATATCGCGGCGGGGCTCAAGCCTTGGGAGGCGATCATCGAGGCGACGGTGCGGCGGTTCCGGCCGATTGTGCTGACGGCGCTGGCGGCGGTATTGGCGATGATTCCGTTGTCGCGCAGTGTGTTTTTCGGGCCGATGGCAGTGGCGATCATGGGGGGGTTGATTGTGGCCACGGCGTTGACTCTGTTGTTTTTGCCTGCCCTTTATGCCGCCTGGTTTCGGGTTCGCAAAGAGTCGGTTTGAGGGTTTGATCTTGGCGGCCTTCGGGCCGACCAGGTTCATGGTTTTTTGTTGGTTGAGAGGGTAATACGGTTGTCGTTGGCACCTGGGGACAGGCGGCGCCAACGACAACTTCAGCAAAACTGCCGGTTATGCGCCTGGCGAAACACTAACGATGCTCACCACCACATCTTTGACCCACATCATATCCGCGCTCAAATCCACTGGTACAGGTTTCGTGGAGGTGAAGACCACTTGGTCTTCATAGAGGATGTTTGCACTGATGGAGTAGGTGTTCCCGTACTGCAGTTTTGCAAGGTCGTAACTCAATGTGTATTCCATGATGTCGTTATTCACATTGGAATAGATCTCTGTAGCCAGCGTTTTCAGAGCATTTGACTGAGTGGTATCCACTAAGCTGACATGGAGGGACGAGCCAGGTCGAAGGTCAACTTTTTCGAAATAAACCACGTTGCCGGTAATTTCTTTTTCCCTATTCATTTTGATTTCCCTTTCAAAGAATCGTCGGTATTGACGAGTGCTAACCATAGAGTCGACACCACGAATTTTATGTAGGGCAATTCCTGCAATCTGTGACGAAGAGTGTGTTTGATATAGCAGAAACGTTCTCACTTCTACTAAGTCCTTGAGGGGGCGGCCACGGTCCGCGGTAATAGAAAACAACGGAAGACGAAAAAGCCCGCTGACCTTCACAGATTCAGGGGGCTTCTTTGGTATTGCGGACAGATAATAATTACAAGGTTCCAAACACCTACTTCGCCAAACTGGTTGCCGCAGCCGCCGGGTTCTGGCGGATGGTTTCTTCCTGTTTGCCGATCATCTCGAACAAGCCATTCAACGCCTGCTCGGTGACACTACGCCTGTGGCATGAAATAAGTGGATCTTGCGTCAAGTGTCGATCCGCAGGCTTTCAGGTAGAGGCACCGAAATCTGCAAGATGAACAACATCATTAGGCTTCAGTATCAGTTTCGCTGGATGAAGCCCCAGCGACAGTCGGCGCTGGCCATAGGTCTCAAATGAGCCGACCAGCGTGTAAAGTCGGCCCGGTTTGATCATGGACGGGTCATATTTCAGATAGAAATTAGGCTCCCCGGTCAAGCCGACCCCTTCACACACAAGGGTCTCGTCGTTCTCATCGCTAACGGGTTCAATCAGCTTTACATACAGTTTCGAGTCGGCAGGGTAACCGATCCTCGGCATCCAGGTCTTTTCCACGGCGATGTAGCCCACGGGGCTCAAATAAATGTCTGCATCGTGATCCCCTCCTGCCCAGTGGAATTCTCGCTCTATATCCAGCAAGAGCGCGGTGTTCTGGTGGGAAATTTTTACGTTGATGACATAGCGACTTCCGACGGCATTCAGGTTTGAATCGACACTGACACCAAAATTGATGGGACGTGCCGAGGGTAGTGTGTTACTGCCCCATATGCCGTGAAGGATCGGCACAGTTCTGTTGGTAATGTTTTGTACTCTGATATTGATGTCGCAGCCTTCCGGTACTTCGTAGTCCGGAGGAAAGTGCAAGAGCGCGTTGATTCTATGTTGCGTCATAATGATTTCCTTATCCGTTGGTTCGTCGAAATGACGAGCGCTGAGCGTATCCCCAAAGCAATCAAGCCTTGCGTAGGAAAAACTCTCTGTGAGAAGGCGAATCGCAGACGGATTTGATCAGAAACGTCCTTGTTTCCGGGAAAGGTGAAGGTCAGTTGCGTTCGACAAAACCCGCCTCATCTTCACTGCTATGCAGCGCACCAGTTCAGGCTTGCTACCACAGCAGTTTCTCGGGGCTTAGAGCGTGCCAAACACCTTCTTCGCCAAACTGGTTGCCGCAGCCGCCGGGTTCTGGCGGATGGTTTCTTCCTGTTTGCCGATCATCTCGAACAAGCCATTCAACGCCTGCTCGGTGAACAACGCCCATTGTCGCTGCTTGCCCGGCGAACGAGTTGTACTGCTGGGCCAGGCCAACCTTGTCGGTGGCTTGCTTGACGATGGGCAGGAACTTGGTGCGGATTTGTTCGCGGCTGGTTTTGCTCAGGTATTGGGTGGCTGAATCGTTGCCGCCGCTGAGGATGCCCTTGGCGTCTTCCACGGTCATTTTCTTCACGGCATCCACAAGGATCGGCTGGGCCTGGATCACGGCGCTTTCCGCCGCTTTGTTCATGCTGGCTTCCAGTTCGTCGACCTGGTCACCCATGCCGAACTGTTTCATCTTGCTCGCGACTTTGCCCAGCTTGCCCGGCAGTTCGATTTTCACGTCGGGGTTGTTGCTGAATCCGCCCGGGGTGCCGAGTTGTTTGACGGCCAGTTGCGCACCTTGGGTCAGTGCGTCCTTTAGCCCGCCGGTGGCGTCTTTCTGTGACAGGTCGGAGAGGGACAGCGCCAGGGCGTTGGCACAGATCATCAAGCCTGCGCACAGGCCGGCGAAGCGAAGGGTAGGGCGGAGCATGGCAGCTTCCTTTTTCGAAAAAGACACTTAGTAGCGGGCCGGATCGACGCGGACCTTCAGTGGTTGTGGGTCGGTTCCGTCCAGGCGCACGGCATGATTCTCGGTGGTGATGAACTTCAGTTTGCCGTCGACTTCAATGCGCGCACTTACCGAGTATCGATGATTGGGTTCTACCTTCAGCGGGTCGTAGCTGAGATGGAAGGCCTGTGGCACCTGGCCCTGGACTTGGCCGCGCTGTACGTCGATGACCTTCGCGGGGGCATCGGCGAGTGAAATGTCCTGCAGGCTGACGCTGAGGATCGCCGTCGGCGGCAGGGCGATGCGTTGCAGGTAGAAAACTTCGCCCTCGAGGCTGGCTTTCGGGGCAGGTTGCATGGATTGACAAGCGCTCAGTAAAGCGGCGAGTCCAAGGAGAGAGAGTTTTTTCATGAGGCGGATCCTTGTCATTGGCGCCCGAAGTGGGCCGGCGCCAACAACAATTTAGCGGATTTTTCCGGTAATAACCCCCGGCAATTTTTTGCCTCGCGCGTGAGGGGTTTCTTCAATTATATACTTGAGTATTCAGTCACTTGCGGAGCAAATTTTTTATAGCCGCTCTCATCATTGAAGAAGGTGCGGCTGCCGATAGATGTAGTGGCTCTTTGCTATTATCGGGTGGTTCGATGTGTTTATTAATTAAACAATGAATACAGGTTCGAGGTAGATGTCTTCGTGATGACGAGTGCCATATTGGAAATCGATCGATAGAAGTTCATCGGCCTTGGCGAGAAGCGTCCCGTCGGGAAGAAAAACTTCTGCGACAATTCGGTATGTACCGACAGGGCTTTCACTGGAGTCGCGTTCAATAATGAACTCAAATTCCCACCATTTATGCATCAGCGAGTTTTCTTTGTACGTTTTGATGAGCTTGGATTTATTGTCACTGAGATGTTTGTAAAGACTGGTTTTGGTAGTGTAGTCCGTTTGTATTTCGTATGGGGTTTTGCTGAAAAGAACTTTTCCAGAAATGTGTTTGTTCATCTAGCTATCCTTTTAGTTGAGCCTGGAATAGGCGAGAAGGATGCTAGCTGATCATTGAAGTCTGGTATTTCGCAGAAATACATCCTTTTATTTCTGCGTGGAAACTCAAGTTGTTGTTTATGTGTTCAGCGGGGCTTTTTCCGCCGCACTTTCATTACCGTGCAACGCCACCTGCCGAATCGACAGACGAATCTCTGCCGGCAACACCCGTTTGGCCGCGCCTTCGGCCAGTTCACCGAGCAGTTCGTGATAGCTCAGTTTGCCTGCCTCATCGCGCTTGAGCACGTCGAGGTCGAGCATGGTCTGGATGAAGTGGCGGAACAGGCTCTTGTCGAAGAACTCCGGGGCGTTCAGGCCATGCAGGATCGACAGGCGCTGGGCCATGACCGTGCACAGGTCTTCCAGTTCTTCGGCGCTGATGCTGTTCTGGCCGCTGTTGAGCAGCAGGGACACGGTCATGTAGAAGCGTTGCAAGGTCTGGGCGATGCTTTTCGACAGCAGCGTCAGCAGCACGAAATGCCGCGAGCTTGGCGCCGGGCGCAGGTACAGGTCATTCTCGAAGCGCAGCAGGCCTTGTTCGACGAAGGCCGCCAGCCATTGATCGATTACGGTATCCAGTTCGTCCAGCGACCAGCGAATGAACAACTCCGCTTGCAGGTAGGGATACAGCGCGCGGGTGTAGCGCAGGATCTGTTCACGGCTCATGCGCGAAGCGCTCTGGAAAAAGCTCGCCAGTAGCGCAGGCAGGGCGAAGATGTGCAAAACGTTGTTGCGGTAGTAGGTCATCAGGACGGCGTTCTGCTCGTCCAGATAGAGAATCTTGCCCAGGGCATCGCTCTGCTCGGACAGCAGGTCCATGTCCTTCACATGCTCGATCAGCGCCCGGCCATCGCCTTCCGGCAAGGTGGTGTGCGGCGAGTACGGGACCTTGCGCAGCAGCGCCAGGTACAGGTCCAGCACTCGCGCCATGGCCCGGTCATCCAGCGCCAGCCGGGTGGTCGACAGCAGCGCCAGTGCCACCAGATTGACCGGGTTGATCGCCGCCGCTTCGTTCAAGTGCCGGGCGACTTTCTCGCCGAGGCGGTTGGTGGTTTCGTTGAGCCAGGCGGGTCTGAACTGCGGGCCGAGCTCCTGTTGGCGCCAGTCCGGCTGTTCGCCGTCGAGGAATTCCGCCAGCTTGATCGGCTCGCCGAAGTTCACCGCCACCTGGCCGAAGCGCTGCTTGAGCGCACCAATCACTTTGAAGATATCGAAGATCGACTCTTTCTTCTTGGCCGCACCGCGCAACTCGCCAAGATAGGTTCGACCTTCCAGTACGCGCTCGTAGCCGATGTACACCGGCACGAAGACGATGGGCATGCGCGACGAACGCAGGAAGCTGCGCAGCGTGATCGCCAGCATCCCGGTCTTCGGTTGCAGCATGCGCCCGGTGCGCGAACGGCCGCCCTCGACGAAATACTCCACCGGGAAGCCCTTGGTGAACAGAGTGTGCAGGTATTCGTTGAACACCGAGGTGTACAGCGGGTTGCCCTTGAACGTGCGGCGCATGAAAAACGCGCCGCCGCGACGCAGCAGGCCGCCGATCACCGGCATGTTCAGGTTGATGCCGGCGGCAATGTGCGGCGGGGTCAGGCCGTTGCGAAACAGCAGATAGGACAGCAGCAGATAGTCGATGTGGCTGCGGTGGCACGGCACATAGATCACTTCGTGACCCGGGGCGACCTTCTGCACACCTTCGATGTGATTGACCTTGATGCCGTCGTAGATCTTGTTCCAGAACCAGCTCAGCACCACTTCCATAAAACGGATCGCCGTGTAGGTGTAGTCCGAGGCGATTTCGTTGCCGTAGCGCAGCGCCTGGGCTTTGGCTTTCTCAGGCGAGATGTTCTCGCGCTCGGCTTCGTCGAGAATCGCTTGTTTGACCTGTGGCTGGTTCAGCAGGCCTTTGACCAGGTTGCGGCGGTGGGAAATGTCCGGGCCGATCACCGCGGCCTTCAGGTTGCGAAAGTGCACCCGCAGGATGCGCTGGGCCATGCGCACGGTGCGTTCGTGGCCCTTGTCGTGCTCGATCAGTTCGCGCAGGTGAATCGGCGCGGAGAACTGCACGCGGGTCTTGCGTCCCAGCACGATGACGCTCAGCAAGCGACGCAGGCGCCCGGTAACGGCCCAGCTGTCGGCGAACAGGAGTTTCCATGGGCTGTTTTCGCTGTCTGGCGACTGGCCCCAGAACACACTGACCGGAATGATCTGCGCATCTTCTGCGGCGTTCTGGCTCAGGGCACTGACCAGGCGGGTCAGTGTCGGCGGCGCGCCGCGCTTGTCCTGACGGCCGAGCCAGTCGGGGTCCGGTGTCAGGTAGAAGAACGCGGCAGGTTCCAGCAGGTTGCCCACCGATACCGGCAGTACCGGACGTGGCAGGCCGGCCTTGCTGCATTCGGTGTCGACCACGGCGAGGTCGGTCAGCGAAGGGTTTTGCAGGACGTAGAACACCGGACGACTGCGGTCGAGGTTGAGGGTGAACGACGACTGGTTGATCGTCTCGGAGCGAACCCAGATGTACAACAGTCGGCGCAGGGTGCCAAACACAAGACGGCGGAACGGGGAGCGGGTCATACGGCTTCTGCGTGAGTGAATAAAACCAAGCGTTTGCTCGGGAGGGCGATAGTGTGCCGGATTCGCTTAAAATCGGCAAAAAAGCGGCGAAGTAAACTCCTGTTGAGAGTTTTAACGTCTGTCATATACTCGGCGCTCTGTCGCCGTTGCCCTCATGGGACCGGTATGCGCAGGCTGACGTTCCCGAGGCTTTCCTGCGAAAAGCCCGATCAATAATAAAAAGGGAGTATGAACAAATGGCAACACGCGAAACCGGCAATGTGAAGTGGTTCAACGACGCCAAGGGCTACGGCTTCATTCAGCGCGAGGACGGGGTGGACGTGTTCGTGCACTACCGCGCGATTCGCGGTGAAGGCCACCGTTCGCTGACCGAAGGCCAGCAGGTTGAATACGCGGTGGTGGAAGGGCAGAAGGGGTTGCAGGCTGAGGATGTGGTGGGGTTGTAACTTTCAAGATCAAAAGATCGCAGCCTGCGGCAGCTCCTACAGGTGTACACATAACCTTGTAGGAGCTGCCGCAGGCTGCGATCTTTTTGCTTTTATGCGGTTTTCCAGGTGATTTCTTCTTCACCATCGACACTGATGCGAATCCAGCGGTCCGCTGTCTCTTCACCTTCTTCCTCGACCCAGGTGCCCGGTGCGCAACGCACTTCCACGTTCAGCGCGGCAAACGCAGCGCGAGCGCAGGCGATGTCGTCGTCCCACGGGGTCTGGTCGCTTTCCAGGTACAGGCTGTTCCACTTGCCGACGGCTTTTGGCAGCCAGGTCACTGGCACGTTGCCAGCCGTGCACTTGTAGGTCTGGCCCTTCTGGACCCAATCGGTGCACGGGCCCAATGCCGCACCCAGCCAGGCGGAAATGGCCTTGTGGTCGACGTCGGCGTCTTTCAGGTAAATCTCGATATCGGGTTGGCGCATGGATGTCCTCACTGCGGGTCTGAAAAATCCATTCGCGGATTTAGCCGGTCTTGAGCATTTGCCCGAGACCAAAAGATAGAAAGTTATTGAAGAACGAAATAATCGTAGCGCATCGACACGGTGACCTCGAACGGCTCGGCCTGTTCGATAACGGCAGCACGACGCTCGGCACTGGCGCGCCAGCCGTGGGGCGTCATGGCCAGCAGGTTGGCGCGGTCCTGACCGCTGACCAGCGTCAGCTTGAACGTCAGCGTCTCGCTGTGCGCCAATGCCATGCCTTCCGGCACCAGGTCCAGGTGCTTGTCGTCAATGTACTCGCGCACTTCGTCGTACAGCCGCTCACGCAGTTCCATCAGGTGGCCGCTGGTTGGCCCGACTTTCATCAGGCCGCCGCCAACACTGAGCAGGCGCTTGGCTTCTTCCCAGTCCAGCGGGCTGAAGACACTGGCCAGGAACTGGCAACTGCCGGAAGCCAGCGGCACCCGCGCCATGCTGGCGATCAACCAGGTCAGCTTCGGGTTGCGTTTGCAGGCGCGTTTGACCGCTTCCCGGGAGATGTCCAGGGCATAACCTTCGGCATATGGCAGTGCCTCGGCGATTTGCGCGGTGTAGTAACCCTCGCCACAACCGATGTCCAGCCAGTGCTGCGGTGCATAACCAGCAGCCAGTTCCGCCAGACGCTTGGCCACCGGGGCGTAGTGCCCGGCGTTCAGGAAGTCGCGGCGGGCTTCGACCATCGCCTGGTTATCCCCAGGGTCGCGGCTGTTTTTGTGCTGCACCGGCAACAGGTTCAAGTAACCCTGGCGAGCGCGGTCGAAACGATGCCCGGCGGGGCAGGCCACGCCGTTGTCCACCGCATTGAGCGGCTCACTGCAGATCGGGCACGCAAGCATCAGGCGAGCAACTTGATCAGGGTCTGGTAGTAGATCTCGGTCAGCACGTCGAGATCGGCGGCCAGTACGCGCTCGTTGACCTGGTGGATGGTCGCGTTGACCGGGCCCAGTTCAACCACTTGGGTGCCCATGGTCGCGATGAAGCGGCCATCGGAGGTACCACCGCTGGTGGACGCCTTGGTTTCACGACCGGTGATGTCCTTGATGCTCGCCGACACCGCGTCGAGCAGCGCGCCCGGTTCGGTGAGGAACGGCAGGCCAGACAGCGCCCAGTCGATGTGCCAGTCCAGGCCATGCTTGTCGAGGATGTCGGCGACGCGCTTTTGCAGGCCTTCGACTGTCGACTCGGTAGAAAAGCGGAAGTTGAACACCGCCACCAGGTCACCCGGGATCACGTTGGTCGCGCCGGTACCGGAGTTGACGTTGGAGATCTGAAAACTGGTTGGCGGGAAGAAGTCGTTGCCGTGGTCCCAATGCTCGGCAGCCAGTTCCGCCAGGGCCGGGGCTGCGAGGTGGATCGGGTTCTTCGCCAGGTGCGGGTAGGCCACGTGGCCCTGCACACCGCGCACGGTCAGCTTGACGCCGAGGGAGCCGCGACGACCGTTCTTGACCACGTCACCCACCAGGGTGGTGCTCGACGGTTCGCCGACGATGCACCAGTCCAGACGTTCCTTGCGCGCGGCCAGGCGCTCAACAACGGCCTTGGTGCCGTGGTGCGCCGGGCCTTCTTCGTCGCTGGTGATCAGGAAGGCGACTTTGCCCTTGTGATTCGGGTAGTCGGTGACAAAGCGCTCGGAGGCGACGGTCATGGCGGCGAGGCTGCCTTTCATGTCGGCGGCGCCACGGCCACAGAGCATGCCGTGTTCGTCGATCAGCGCGTTGAACGGCTCGATCTGCCAGGCCGCCACCGGGCCGGTCGGGACCACGTCGGTGTGGCCGGCGAAGCACAGCACCGGACCGTCGTCCTGGCCGTGGGTGGCCCAGAAGTTATCCACATCTTCGATGCGCATCGGTTCCAGGGTGAAACCGGCATCACCCAGGCGCTGCATCATCTGCTTCTGGCAATCGGCGTCGATCGGCGTCACGGACGGACGGCGGATCAGGTCGATGGCGAGTTGGAGGGTCGGCGAAAGGTCGGCGTGGGCCGTCATGGAAAACTCCGGAAATCATTAGATATGGGCTTTGGCTTTTAATATGGGGGCGGCGGTTCGACGCTTCGACTTGCTCGCGAATGCGGTGTGTCAGTCAACATACTCCTGGACTGTTACAACGCATTCGCGAGCAAGCCCGCTCCCACAGGAATTGTGTGCGGTCAGTACGACCTGTATCACGCCAAGCCCCGCAAAATGGCGCTTATCTTAAAGCAAAACGGCGACCATTGGCCGCCGTTTAGTGCATCCGCAGAGATTTAGACGACAGGTGCCGTTTCAGGTTCGGCGGTCGGTTTCGGCAGCGACGACAGGAGCGCCATGATCAGCGCCGCGACGTACGGCAGCGACTGCACCAGCAGCATGGTGACCCAGAAGCGCATGTCGTTGCTCGGCAGGCCCTGCACCAGGAAGATCCCCAGCGCCGCGCCCCACAACAGCAGCATGATGAACATCTCTTCCCGTGCTTCGGAAATCGCCACCCAGAAGCCGTGGTTGTCGGCATTCTTCGGCGTACGGAAGAACGGAATGCTGCTGGTGAAGAAGCCGTACAGCACCGCTTTGGCGATGGTGTGGGACAACGCCAGACCGGCCAGCGCCGCGCAGAAGGCATCCTTCAAATTCACTCCGACCGCACGACGGTAGAGGAAGATGATTTTGGCGACTTTGAACACGAACAGCGCCAATGGCGGGATTGCGAAGATCAGCAGCGGCGGATCGACCCGTTGCGGCACGATGATCATCGCCGCCGACCACAACAGCGCGCCGACGGTGAAGAAGATGTTCATGCCGTCCGCCACCCACGGCAACCAGCCCGCGAGGAAGTGGTAGCGTTGGCCGCGGGTCAGTTCGGTGTCCTTGCCGCGCAGCAGGCTGGCGGTGTGACGCTTGATGATCTGGATCGCTCCGTAGGCCCAGCGGAAACGCTGTTTCTTGAAGTCGATGAAGGTATCGGGCATCAGGCCCTTGCCGTAGCTGGTGTGGTAATACGCCGCCGACAGGCCTTTTTCGAATACCCGCAGGCCCAGTTCGGCGTCTTCACAGATGCACCAGTCGGCCCAGCCCAGTTCTTCGAGCACCGAGCGACGGGTCATGGTCATGGTGCCGTGCTGGATGATCGCGTCACGGTCGTTGCGGGTGACCATGCCGATGTGGAAGAAGCCTTTGTATTCCGCGTAGCAGAGCTTCTTGAAGGTGCTTTCGTTCTGGTCGCGGTAATCCTGCGGCGACTGCACCACGGCGATTTTCGGGTCGGCGAAGTGCGGCACCATGTGCTTGAGCCAGTTCGGGTGCACGCAGTAATCGGAGTCGATCACCGCGATCACTTCGGCATCCTTGGCGGTGTGCGGGATCAGGTAGTTCAGCGCGCCGCCCTTGAAGCCGGCCAGCGGTGCGACGTGGAAGAACTTGAAGCGCGGGCCGAGGGTTTCGCAATAATCGCGCACCGGTTCCCAGACCGCCGGGTCCTTGGTGTTGTTGTCGATGATCAGGACTTCGAAGTCCGGATAGTCGAGGTTGGCCAGGGCGTTGAGGGTCTGTTTGACCATCTCCGGCGGTTCGTTGTAGCAGGGCACGTGAATCGACACTTTCGGGCGGTAGCTGGAGTCGCCTTCCACCGGCAGGAACTCGCGCCGGCGCTTGTGCACCCACACCGCTTCGGCCAGTTCATGGGCTTCGGTCAGCAGCACGATAAACACCCCGAGCGCACCGAGGGCGAGCAAGAAGCCCACGGTCAGGCTGAACCAGGTGCTGTATTGCTGGCTGTAGTCGTAACCGATCCACACCAGCACCGAACCGCACAGGAACGCAATGAAGGTCAGGAAGGTGCGACCGCGCTGGCGCAGGGCCGATCCGTCGATCATCAGCAGGGTCAGCGACAACAGCGCCAATACCACCGAGCCAATGGCCAATACGCGCCATTGCGGAATCGCTACCACCGGGCCTTCGAAGTTGAATTTCTGCTGGCGCGCGGCGTTGAACACGCCCCAGTAGGCGCCGACGGAACCTTCGTCGCTGACTTTCCACGGCTGGTCAAACGCTTCGATCACGAAGTAGTTGAAGCCCTGGCGGTTGAGCTTGTTGACCAGGGTTCGCAGGTAGATCGCCTGGTCTGCCGGTGAGGCATCGGCGCCACCGCGCATGCGGCCGTTGCTCGGCCAGCCCACCTCGGACAGCAGCAGTGGTTTTTTCGGGAACATCTTTTTCAAGTCGCGGGCGCGATCCAGGACGAACTGCCCGGCCTTGTCCATCGGGACGAACTCCCAGTAAGGCAAGATGTGCGCGGCGATCAGGTCGACGTGCCTGGCCAGTTCCGGATGTTCTTCCCACACGTGCCACTGTTCGGACGTGGTCACCGGCACTTTCACGGCAGCGCGCACGCGATCGAGCATGACGCTGAGTGCCTGGGCGGTGATTTCCTTGCGGTAAATGGCCTCGTTGCCGACCACCACGCGAACCACGCTGCGCGAGGAATTGGCGATTTCAATGGCGCGGGTGATTTCCCGTTCGTTGCGTTCCTGGTCCGGGCTGATCCAGATCCCCAGGGTTACCCGCAAGCCGAACTCTTCCGCCAGTTTCGGGATGTTTTGCAGGGTGCCATCGACCGAGTAGATGCGGATGTTGTCCGTCAGCTTGCTCATGATCTCCAGGTCGCGACGCATTTGATCGTCGGTCGGGAACTGGTCCTTCTGCGGGAACTGGCCCTGCTGGAAGGGCGAGTACGAGAAACCGGAGATCTGTTCAGGCCAGTTGGGGGCGGTGACCGGGCGATTGATCAGCGCCCAGAAGCCGGTAAACAAGGCGGCGATGGCGAGCACCACGACCAGGTTGAGTCCAAATTTACGCGATGACATAGTTATTTCGGGTTCCAAAGACTGTGGAACGAAGGAACGGTTGGCGGTCGCCAAGGGGCGCGCATCCTACACCGGGCATTCTCTAGTCGTACAGCGGACACGGAATTGCCGGACATTGGGCAATCCAAGTCGGTTTAAGTTCTTTCGTTAGAGCGTGTAGGGCGAATCTTTGTTCGATGTAGTTTTCGTGGATGTTGCCCGTTCATAGCGCAATGATGCTCTTGGGCGCCGACGGCCCTATAATGCGCGCCGGTTTTTGGGGTAATGGTCATGAGTACAGAAGATCCGCGGTTTGCTGGCATCGCCCGTTTGTATGGCATCGAAGGCCTTGAGCGCCTGCGCGCGGCCCATGTGGCGATCGTCGGCGTCGGTGGTGTCGGTTCCTGGGCGGCGGAAGCCATGGCCCGTTGTGGCGTGGGCGAGATTTCGCTGTTCGACCTCGACGACGTCTGCGTCAGCAACGCCAATCGCCAGTTGCACGCGCTGGACAGCACTGTGGGCAAGCCCAAGGTCGAGGTGATGGCCGAGCGTCTGCGCGGGATCAACCCGGACTGCACGGTGCACGCGGTGCCTGACTTCGTGACCCGCGACACCATGGCCGAGTACATCACGCCGAACATCGACTGCGTAATCGACTGCATCGACAGCGTCAACGCCAAGGCCGCGCTGATCGCCTGGTGCAAGCGGCGCAAGATCCAGATCATCACCACCGGCGGCGCGGGCGGGCAGATTGACCCGACGTTGATCCAGGTCTGCGACCTCAATCGCACGTTCAATGATCCATTGGCTTCGAAAGTACGTTCCACGCTGCGCCGCGACTACGGCTTCTCACGCACGGTGACCCGCCATTACAGCGTGCCGTGCGTGTTTTCCACCGAGCAACTGCGCTACCCAAAACCGGACGGCAGCATTTGCCTGCAGAAAAGTTTTGTCGGTGATGGGGTCAAGCTCGATTGTGCCGGCGGGTTTGGCGCGGTGATGATGGTGACGGCGACGTTTGGTATGGTCGCGGCGACCAAGGCTGTGGACAAGATTGTCGCGGGTGTGCGGCGGCCGGCGGAGCGGGTCAAGCCGTAGGAGCTGCCGAAGGCTGCGATCTTTTGATCTTGTTTTTTAAAAGCAAGATCAAAAGATCGCAGCCTTCGGCAGCTCCTACGCGTCGCTTAGGCTACGCATTCGCTGCAGCACCGCATTCAAACCATTGCTGCGGGACTCGGACAACTGCCGCCCCAGCCCCAACTGATTGAACCAGTCCGGCAAATCCACCTGCTGCAACTCGGCCGCCGACAAGCCGTTGACCCGCGCCAGCAGCAACGCCACCAACCCGCGAATCAACCGTGCATCGCTGTTGGCGCTGAATTGCCAGTGGCCATCGCGCAATTCGCCCACCAGCCACACCTGGCTTTCACAGCCGTGCACCCGGTTGGCATCACACATCTGCGCCTCACTCAACGCCGGCAGGCGCTCGCCCCATTGCATCAGCAGGCGTGCGCGTTGTTCCCAGCCGGCCGCTTTCTGAAAGGTGTCCAGTGCCGTCACGGCATCGGCGGGCAGGTTCATCGCAATAGCTCCAGTGCCTGATCCAGGGCTTCGAAGAACCGCTCCAGGTCTTCGGAATCGTTGTACAGCGCCAGCGACACCCGAATCGCTCCGGCCAGTTCGAAGCGTTTGAGCAGCGGCATCGCACAGTGATGGCCAGCACGCACCGCGATCCCTTGTTCGGTCAGCAAATGCGCGAGATCGGAGTTATGCACACCCTCGACGGTGAAACTGGCCAGCGCCACTTGTGGCTTGCCCAGCAGGCGGATGCCGTTGCGCGCCTCCAGGCCCTTGAGCAGGCAGGCATGTAGCGCAGCTTCATGGGCGGACACGGCGTCCTGATCGAGTCCGGCGAGGTAATCCAGTGTCGCGCCAAGGCCGATCACGCTGGCAATCGGCGGCGTCCCGGCCTCGAAACCCAGCGGTGCCGGGCGAAAGCGTGCGTCTTGATAATTGGCATCGAGCACCATTTCACCGCCGAACTGCCAGGGACGCAGTTGTTGCAGCGCCGTATTGCGACCGAACAGCACCCCCAACCCATCGGGGCCGTAGAGCTTGTGGCTGGAGAACACATAAAAGTCGCAGCCCAGCGCTTGCACGTCGTGGCGACCATGAACCACGCCCTGGGCGCCGTCGATCACGGTCAGGGCGTTGTGCGCCTTGGCCAGTGCCAGTAATTCAGGCAGCGGCTGCCACGCGCCAATCACGTTGGAAAGTTGACTGACCGCCAGCAGACGCGTGCGTGGGCCGATCAGACCGGCCGCGGCTTCAAGGTCGATCACGCCCTCGGCATCCAGCGGCAGGATCACCAGTTTCAGCTCGCGACGGTGCGCCAGTTGCTGCCACGGCAGCAGGTTGGCGTGATGCTCCAGGGCGCTGATGACAATCTCGTCGCCCGGATTGAAAAGATGTTCCAGGCCATAGGCCAGTAGATTCAGCGCGGATGTCGCACCGTGGGTAAAAATGATCTGCCCGCAATCGCCAGTATTGAGCCATTGCGCAACCTTGCGGCGGCTGTCCTCGAACGCCTGGGTGGCGTGGGCGCCGGGCAAATGCTGCGCCCGATGCACGTTGGCCGCGCCATTGGCGTAGTAGTGCGCCAGGGCATCGAGCAGGGCTTGAGGTTTTTGCGTGGTGGCGGCGTTGTCCAGATAGGTCTGGTCTTGCCGTTGCAGGGCGGCGATAGCCGGAAAATCGGCACGCCAGGGAGAGAGAATCATCATGTGTTCAGCCCTGTGAACTTGGGCGGATGTACACCGGACCTTGTGGGAGCGACGCACCGTCGTTCCCACAGGTGCCTGCGGCACTTAGTTGTGAGCGTGCAGCGCTTCGTTCAGTTCGATGGCCGATTTGTGGGTTTTGCATTCCACGGCACCGGTCTCCGAATTGCGACGGAACAGCAGGTCCGGCTGGCCAGCCAGTTCACGGGCCTTGACCACTTTGACCAGTTGATTGTTCTCGTCCAGCAGCGCCACCTTGGTGCCGGCGGTCACATACAGGCCCGACTCGACGGTGTTGCGGTCGCCCAACGGGATACCGATACCGGCGTTGGCGCCGATCAGGCAGCCTTCACCGACCTTGATCACGATGTTGCCGCCGCCCGACAGGGTGCCCATGGTCGAGCAACCGCCGCCCAGGTCCGAACCCTTGCCGACGAATACGCCAGCGGATACGCGGCCTTCGATCATGCCCGGGCCTTCGGTGCCGGCGTTGAAGTTGATGAAGCCTTCGTGCATCACGGTGGTGCCTTCGCCCACATAAGCGCCCAGGCGCAGACGCGCCGCGTCAGCGATACGCACGCCGGCCGGAACCACGTAGTCGGTCATTTTCGGGAACTTGTCCACCGAGAACACTTCCAGCAGTTCGCCGCGCAGGCGGGCTTCGAGTTGCAGTTCGGCCAGCTCGCTCAGGTCGACCGCGCCCTGGCTGGTCCAGGCCACGTTTGGCAGCAACGGGAAAATCCCGGTCAGGTTCAGGCCGTGCGGCTTGACCAGGCGATGGCTCAGCAGGTGCAGCTTGAGGTAGGCCTCGGGGGTGGACGACAGCTGGGCGTCTTCAGCCAGCAGGGTGGCAACCAGCGGTTTGTGGCTCTCGGCCAGGCGGGTCAGCAGGGCCGCCTGGGCAGCGTCGACGCTTTTCAGGGCTTCAGCCAGTTGCGAGGCCTGTGCGGTACTGAACGCGATGGCCTGATTGCCTTCGGTGTAGCCCAGGATCGGTGCGATAGCGGCGAGGACTTCAGCCGATGGCTTGAGTACCGGGGCGGCGTAGAACACTTCCAGCCATGCGCCTTGACGGTTTTGAGTGCCGACGCCGAAGGCCAGGCTGAACAGGGTAGTGGACATGTGTATACCTCTAACAAAATTGAACGGGCTGCTTACTTGAGCGCGGCCGCGTAGATATCTGGCTTGAAGCCAATCAGGGTTCGGTCACCGAGATCGAGCACCGGGCGCTTGATCATCGAGGGTTGTGCGAGCATCAGTTCGATGGCTTTCGTCTGGTCGAGATCGGCTTTGCGTTCGTCGTCGAGCTTGCGAAAGGTCGTGCCTGCACGGTTCAACACCACTTCCCAACCGTGCTCGCTGCACCATTGGGTCAGGTGTTCACGGTCGATACCGACCGCCTTGTAATCATGAAAGTCATAGCTGACAGCGTGTTCATCGAGCCAGGTGCGCGCCTTTTTCATGGTGTCGCAGGCTTTGATGCCGAAAAGGTGCAACGTTTTGCTTGAAACGGTCAAGGATTTGCCCCCTTTGCAGGTGCTGGAAATAATTGGTCCGGGATTATGCCATGGCCTTTCAGTTAAAACGCAAAACCTGTGGGAGCGAGCCTGCTCGCGATTGGGCCATGACATCCAGCATCATGGTTGGCTGATGCGCAGCCATCGCGAGCAGGCTCGCTCCCACAGGGGTTGCGGTGTTTCAGGGCACTCTGTACCTGTGCGACGTAGGTGCAAGGGACACCCGTAGTCTAAGCGGCCAATATGGCACTTCAATGCTGTCGATTTTCCGGGAACCACTGTTTATGCAAACCGCCGCTGGGGCCTTACTCGCCTGGCGACGCTGGGTTTGCATGTGGCAATCGACCCTGAACTGTTTCTGTTTCTGTTTCTGCCGCCGCTGTTGTTCTTCGACGGCCGCAGAGCTCAAGGCGCGAATGATGTCCGAGTATCGCCATCAATTGGAGTTGTACAGCCTCAGCCGTCATCACCAGATGGGTGATGACGTGTTGCGCGAGGTGTTGGGGGGAATTGGACCGAAGTGAGGCCAGGCTTGGAGCGGTAAAGTGAGTTGGTAAGTAATGTCTTGAATCCGGCTGCATTATTGTTTTGGGTAAATCTTGCGCATCAGGCGACGATCATTTTGACTAAGTATCGTATTTTTTTGTACCGACCAATCGCCCGTCGTAAGTTCGTTGGATATGGGGTAGTGCATGATTGAAGTTGGATCGTAGACCGTCGTGCGGGTGAGTTTGTCTTCAAGTAATTTGAATAAGTTGTGATCGACCTCTTCTTTGCTCCACTGATAGGCGGATAAGTAAAAATCATAGACGGCGGGTTTGTTCCATGGAATATCGGCTTTTGGATGTTGATGTTCATGTTGCATCCCCAGCGCATGGCCAAATTCATGTAGAACAGTGGCTTCGAATCCGGGGTGCTCTGGATCCGTGCCGATGTTCATTGTGTTTTCATCAGGACCGCGCAACATGGCATCAGTGCCAATGGCGGAGTAGTTAAGGGGGGGCTCCATGGTGATACGGATATCGCCCTCTGTGCCGTTGACAAAATCCAGTTTGAGATTGATGGAGGGTTGCCATACTTTGATGGCCTTTATCGCTGCCTCACGGTGTGTGCTGGATGGCGGGTTGAGGAAAGCAATTTTCAGCGTTCTGTGGCTAGCCCAGAACTTGGAATGAATGGCGACGCCGCGTTTGTTTCGACCACCTGGTGATGCGGTGGGGGCATTGCTGGGGTTTTCATTGATGGCCGTCTCGTATGAATCTTGCTCATTTAATGGGCCGATAATTTTGCAGGGCTGTTCATTCAGCATTGACTATCTCCTTGTCGATAACTTCCTAAGGTTGAAAAAACGCTTGGGTTCGGCGTGGAGATTAGTTTTTTAGTTATTCGAAGGTAAAGTTTCTGACTATTAGAGAGTGTTGCGCTAGTTGAAGGTCGCCCGCACTGCATTGCACAGTGCGGGTGGTTTTTGAATTATCGATTACGAGTGACAAAATCACGAATGCGCTCGGCAGCCTCGACACACTCCGCCAACGGCGCAACCAACGCCATGCGCACGCGTCCGGCTCCCGGATTGACGCCATCGACATCCCGCGACAGATAAGAACCCGGTACCACGGTCACGTGCTCCTCCTCGAACAGGTCGCGGCAGAACGCAGCGTCGTCACCGGCTACATTCGGCCACAGATAGAAGCTGCCATCCGGCCGCTGTACGTCAATGACCGGGCTGAGGATTTCCAGCACCGCATCGAACTTCTCGCGATACAGCGCCCGGTTGGCGCGCACGTGCACTTCGTCATTCCAGGCGGCAACGCTGGCCAGTTGGGTTTGAACCGGCATCGCGCAGCCGTGGTAGGTGCGGTAGAGCAGGAATCCCTTGAGGACGTCGGCATCACCGGCCACAAAGCCCGAACGCAGGCCTGGCAGGTTTGAACGCTTGGACAGGCTGTGGAACACCACGCAGCGTTTGAAGTCCTTGCGGCCTAATTCCGCGCAAGCGCTGAGCAGGCCTGGTGGTGGAGTCTGTTCGTCGAAATACAGTTCGCTGTAGCACTCGTCCGCGGCGATTACGAAATCGTGTTCATCGGCCAGGGCGATCAGTTTTTTCAGGGTGTCGACCGGGATCAAGGCGCCGGTCGGGTTGCCTGGCGAGCACAGGAACAGGATCTGGCAGCGCTTCCAGATGTCCGGCGACACGGCGTCGAAATCCGGGTTGAAGCCGTTTTCGTCCAGGCACGGCAGGTAATGCGGCTTGGCCCCGGCGAGGAACGCCGCGCCTTCGTAGATCTGGTAGAAGGGGTTCGGGCTGACTACCAGCGCGTCATCGCCACGGTTGACTACGGTCTGGGTGAAGGCAAACAAGGCCTCGCGGGTACCGTTGACCGGCAGCACGTTGCGCGCCGGGTCGATCCAGCCCTTGGGGACATCGAAGCGCCGCTCGCACCATGCCGCGATGGCTTCACGCAGCTCCGGGATACCGAGTGTGGTCGGGTACACGGCCATTTTTTCCAGATTGCTGGCCAAAGCCTCAGCGACAAAGCTTGGCGAACGGTGTTTCGGCTCGCCGATGGACAGCGCGATCGGACGCTTGTCCGGGTTTGGCGTCACGCTGCCGAGCAGGGCGCGGAGTTTCTCGAACGGGTAGGGCTGGAGCTGGGACAGAGCGTTGTTCATCGGGGGCCTCTTTCAATGTGGGAGCGAGCTTGTGGCTAGGGGGCTCCCACAGGGGAAATATGTTGATTCAGATGCTGATGCGCGACAGTTTGATATCAGGTTCCTGGTTGACGCTCAGCTGTTCGACGATCGCATCCTGCAGGCGGCTGCACAGCAGCGGGTCGGACAGCGGCTGATTGTTGGCGTCGGTGATGAAGAACACGTCTTCCACGCGCTCGCCGAGGGTGGCGATCTTGGCGTTCTGCAACGACAGGTCGAACTCCAGGAAGATCGTGCCAATGCGCGCCAGCAGGCCCGGGCGGTCGGGCGCCGTGAGTTCCAGCACCGTCACCGGGCGCTGGGCGTCGTTGTGGATCGTCACCTGTGGCGCAAAGGCGAAATGCTTGAGCTGACGCGGTACCCGGCGCTGGATGATGGTCGGGTAGTTGTCCGGGTTGCGCAGGGCTTCGGTCAGGCCCTCGCGGATCTGTTTTACCCGCGCCGGGTTATCGCCAATCGAGTCGCCGTCGGTGTCGAGCACGATATAGGTGTCGAGGGTGAACTGGCTGCTGGAGGTGATGACCCGGGCGTCGTGGATGTTCAGGTTGAGCTGGTCCATCGCGGCCACAGTCACGGCAAAGAAGTCGTGCTGGTCAGGGGCGTAGATGAAGATCTGCGTGCCACCTTCGAACTCGCGCTGGGTGGTTTCCTTGATCAGCACCAGTGGTCCGCCGTCGGCCGGTTGCTGGAGGATCGCGTCACTGTGCCAGGCGACGTCGCCGGCGGTGTGGCGCAGGAAATAGTCATCACCCAGCTGCGCCCACAACTGCTCGACGTCGTCCGGGTCGGTGCCGCCGCGCACCAGGATATCCAGGGCGGCGCTCTGGGTCTGGCGGATCTGCTCTTCGCGATCCACCGGGTTCTCCAGGCCGCGACGCAGGGCGCGCTTGGTCTCGGTGTAGAGCTGGCGCAGCAGGCTGGCGCGCCAGGAGTTCCACAGGGTCGGGTTGGTGGCGTTGATGTCGGAGACGGTGAGCACATACAGGTAGTCGAGGCGGGTTTCGTCGCCGACGATCTGGGCGAAATCGTGGATCACCTGCGGGTCGGACAAGTCCTTGCGCTGGGCGGTGGTCGACATCACCAGGTGGTTTTGCACCAGCCACACGATCAGGCGGCTGTCCCACACTGGCAGCTGATGGCGCTGGCAAAACGCCTCGGCATCGACCGCTCCGATGTCCGAGTGGTCGCCATGTCGGCCTTTGCCGATGTCGTGGTACAGGCCGGCCATGTAGATCAGCTCGGGTTTGGGCAGTTTTCCCATGAGCTTGCTGGCCAGCGGGAATTTTTCCGACACCTGGGTGTACTGCAACTTACGCAGGTGCTTGATCAGGTTCAGGGTGTGGGCATCGACCGTATAGATGTGGAACAGGTCGTGTTGCATCTGCCCGACGATGAAACCGAATTCGGGCAGGTAACGCCCCAGGATGCCGTAACGATTCATGCGCCGCAGGTTGCGGTGGATGCCGATCTTGCATTTGAACAATTCGATAAACAGGCTGGTGTTGCGAATATCGTTGCGGAAGTCGTCGTCGATCAGGTGGCGGTGTTCCCGCAGCAGGCGAATGGTGTCGGCGCGCACGCCCTTGATTTCCGGCTGCTGGGCCATCAGCACGAAGATTTCGAGCATGGCGAACGGCGTGCGGCGGAAAACGTTGTCGTTGCGTGCCTCGATGTAGCCGTCATGCAACTGGAAACGCGAGTTGATCGGCTGCGGTGGCGATTCGTCTTCCGGTGCGAGGATGACTTCCTCGAAGTGCTGGATGATCAGGTCGCTGAGCTGGGCGATGCTCATGACCACCCGGTAATACTGCTGCATGAAGTTTTCGATGGCTTGCTTGGCGTCGTCGCCTTTGAAGCCCAGCAGCCCGGCAATAGTGCGCTGGTGATCGAACAGCAGGCGGTCTTCGGAGCGGCCAGCCAACATGTGCAGGGCATAGCGAACCTTCCACAGGAACTCCTGGGAGGAGGCGAGCAGGGCGTTTTCACTCTCCACCAGGAACCCTTCCCCAGCCAGTGCCCGCAGGTTCAGGGTGCCGTACTCGCGACGGGCTACCCACAGAATCGTCTGGATATCCCGCAGGCCGCCGGGTGAGCCTTTGACGTTGGGTTCCAGGTTGTATTCGGTGTCGTTGTACTTGTGGTGGCGAGCCTTTTGTTCGGCACGCTTGGCCAGGAAGAAGTCCTTGCTCGGCCACATGTGCCCGGTACCGGTGACGTCCAGCATGCGCTGGCGCAAATGCTCGGGGCCGGCGATGGTGCGGCTTTCCATCAGGTTGGTGACGACCGTCAGGTCGGCGCGGGCCTCGACGGCGCACTCGTCGACCGAACGAACGCTCTGACCGACTTCCAGGCCGATGTCCCACAACAGCGTCAGAAAACGCTCGATGGAATCGCGGAAAACCTCGTGGTCGGCGCTGTCCAGCAGGATCAGCAAATCGATGTCGGAATAGGGGTGCAATTCGCCACGGCCGTAGCCGCCGACCGCGACCAGTGCGATGTCGGCGTCCTCGCTCCAGCTGAACTGCTCCCAGGCCTTTTGCAGGATGTTGTCGACGAACCAGGCGCGATCCTCGATCAGCCGGCGAATGTCCCGGCCGTTGCGAAAGCGCGTGTCGAGCACTTCGCGGGCCTGGCGGATCGCCTTCTTGAAGGCCGAGATCGGGCTTGCCTTCAGGGCCAGTTCAGCCTGGAACTGGCCGCGGTCGAAGAGTTCGGGATCCACCTGCGGCATCGATTGGCTTTCCTTTCTATAGGCGATGTACGGTAACGGGATCAGGCCGAAACGCGAGGGATGGTGTCATCGCTGCGCAAGGTGAAGATCTCGTAACCGGTTTCGGTCACCAGCAGGGTGTGTTCCCACTGTGCCGAGAGCTTGCGGTCCTTGGTGATCGCGGTCCAGCCATCGCCCAGTACCTTGGTGTCGGCACGGCCCTGGTTGATCATCGGCTCGATGGTGAAGGTCATGCCAGCCTTGAGTTCCATTCCGGTGCCGGCTCGGCCGTAGTGCAGGATCTGCGGCTCTTCGTGGAACACCTTGCCGATACCATGGCCGCAGAATTCACGAACCACCGAGAAGCCGTTCTTTTCCGCGTGCTTCTGGATGATTTCGCCGATGTCGCCCAGGCGGCAGCCGGGCTTGACGATCTCGATCGCCTTGTACATGCATTCCTGGGTCACCTGGGACAGGCGCTCAGCCCAGACCGGCACGGTGCCGACGTGGAACATGCGGCTGGTATCGCCGTGGTAACCGTCCTTGATGACGGTGACGTCGATGTTCAGGGTGTCGCCATCCTTGAGCGGCTTGTCGTTCGGGATGCCATGGCAGACCACATGGTTGATCGACGTGCAGATCGACTTTGGATAGCCCTTGTAGTTGAGCGGGGCAGGGATGGCTTTCTGCTCATTGACGATGTAGTCGTGGCAGATCTGGTTCAGTTGGTCGGTGGTAACGCCCGGCTTGACGTATTCGGCAATCATTTCCAGCACATCGGCGGCCAGTTTGCCGGCGATACGCATTTTGGCGATATCCTCGGGGGTTTTGAGGGTGACGGTCATACAGGCTCTCTCTGCGCCAGGCGGCGCTTTCTAAACGGAAAGGGCATTGCGCGATCGAACTTCGCGGCCCTGAAAAATGCGATTCTACCAGACGAGCAGCGCAAATCTGCGCCCGCGTGCATCGCTTCTCTCTATAGAATGGTGCATTCTTGGCGGATTCCAAGGGATTGAGCAAAACGCTCGCCAGGATTTCAGAATCCGGGTTCCGTTTTGCCCTGCCTTATGGTATAAAATGCGCCGCTTTCCGGGGATGTCCCGTAAAGCCTAAATCCACACACGTGTCGACACGATGACCTGGGTGCCTTCAGCTGATGCTGCTGGTTGGTCATTGGGATACGTGGAGGCCAAACCCGACTTATTAAGGAACTATCATGTCCCAAGTCAACATGCGCGATATGCTGAAGGCCGGTGTGCACTTCGGTCACCAGACCCGTTACTGGAACCCGAAAATGGGCAAGTACATTTTCGGCGCGCGTAACAAGATCCACATCATCAACCTTGAAAAAACCCTGCCAATGTTCAACGAAGCTCTGACTTTCGTAGAACGTCTGGCCCAGGGCAAAAACAAGATTCTGTTCGTCGGCACCAAGCGTTCCGCTGGCAAGATCGTTGCTGAAGAAGCAGCACGTTGCGGTTCGCCGTACGTCGATCACCGCTGGTTGGGCGGCATGCTGACCAACTTCAAGACCATCCGTGCTTCCATCAAGCGTCTGCGTGACCTTGAAGTTCAAGCCGAAGACGGTACTTTCGCCAAGCTGACCAAGAAAGAAGCGCTGATGCGCACTCGTGACCTGGAAAAGCTGGATCGTTCCCTGGGTGGTATCAAGGACATGGGCGGTCTGCCAGACGCTCTGTTCGTTATCGACGTTGATCACGAGCGCATCGCGATCACCGAAGCCAACAAGCTGGGCATCCCGGTTATCGGCGTAGTCGATACCAACAGCAGCCCGGAAGGCGTTGACTACATCATCCCAGGCAACGATGACGCAATCCGCGCTATCCAGCTGTACATGGGTTCGATGGCTGACGCTGTCATCCGCGGTCGCAACAATGTTGCCGGCGGCACCGTTGAGTTCGCAGCTGAAGAAACTCAGGCTGCAGCTGAGTAATTGACGCCCTGGCGTTGACTCAGTAAGCAAAAAGGGGGCTTGGCCCCCTTTTTGCCACCTCGAAAACCATTTGTCGGCGCCCACTGCTCTATCTGTAACGTGCGGCAGCTAACAAGGGTGGTTGGGGAAGAATTGATCGCCCGTTCGATCGGGTGGAATGGTTGAAAACCTATCCAAGAGGATTTTGAAATGGCAGAGATTACTGCAGCGTTGGTCAAAGAACTGCGCGAGCGTACTGGCGAAGGCATGATGGACTGCAAAAAGGCCTTGACCAAGGCTGGCGGCGACATCGAGAAAGCCATTGATGACATGCGTGCTTCGGGCGCCATCAAGGCTGCCAAGAAAGCTGGCAACGTTGCCGCTGAAGGCGCTATCGCCATCAAGGCTGACGACAAGGCAGCCGTGCTGCTGGAAGTCAACTCGCAGACCGACTTCCTGGCCCTGCAAGACGACTTCAAGAACTTCGTTGCTGCCTGTGTAGAAAAAGCTTTCGACGAAAAACTGACCGACGCAGCTCCGCTGATCGCCGCTCAGGAATCGGCTCGTGAAGCACTGGTTGCCAAAGTAGGCGAGAACGTCAACATTCGTCGCCTGGTGCGCGTAGAGGGCGACGTTGTCGGCACCTACCTGCACGGTAACAAGATCGGTGTTGCTGTTGTTCTCAAGGGCGGCGATGTTCAGCTGGCCAAAGAGATCGCCATGCACGTGGCGGCAAGCAATCCTGAGTTCCTGCTGCCATCGCAGGTTTCGCCAGAGGCCATCGAGCGCGAGAAGGGCGTTTTCCTGACCCTGAACGAAGACAAGATGAAAGGCAAGCCGGCAGAAATCGTCGAGAAGATGATCGCTGGCCGCATCACCAAGTTCCTGGCTGAAGCCAGCCTGGTCGAGCAAGCTTTCGTCATGAACCCGGAAGTCACCGTAGGTGCCCTGGCCAAGAAAGCCGGCGCTGAAATCGTTTCCTTCACTTACTTCAAAGTAGGCGAAGGCATCGAGAAGCCAGTGGACAACTTCGCAGAAGAAGTTGCTGCCCAGCTGGCTGCCGCCAAGCAATAAGACGGTTTTTTAACTGTCGCCCAGAAGAGGCTGCCCGCTCACGCGCGCAGCCTCTTTTCAGATGGGGTATCAATTTTTATTTGGTTTCCCTTTGGAACTGGCTTACAAAGCCATGTTCCGATGGCGCTGAAGCAGCGCCAAGCTAGATTGAACAGCCAGCTGTAAACAGCTCGCAAAGAATTTTTAAAATACGCCGCAGGAGAGATTCGCAATGGCTCAGCAGGGCAGTGGTTATCAGGCTCGCTATAAACGCATTCTACTCAAGCTTAGCGGCGAGGCCCTGATGGGCTCGGAAGAGTTCGGGATCGATCCGAAAGTTCTGGATCGCATGGCATTGGAAGTTGGCCAGTTGGTCGGCATCGGTGTTCAGGTCGGTCTGGTTATCGGTGGTGGCAACCTGTTCCGCGGTGAAGCGCTGAGCAAGGCTGGCATGGACCGTGTCACCGGCGACCACATGGGCATGCTGGCCACTGTTATGAACGCCCTGGCCATGCGCGACGCTCTCGAGCGCGCCAACATCTCGGCCATCGTGATGTCCGCTATTTCCATGGTTGGCGTGACCGATCACTACGATCGTCGCAAGGCCATGCGCCACCTGAACTCCAAGGACGTGGTGATTTTCGCGGCCGGTACCGGCAACCCGTTCTTTACGACGGATTCGGCAGCCTGCCTGCGTGCAATCGAAATCGATGCCGACGTCGTGCTCAAGGCGACCAAGGTCGATGGCGTCTACACCGCTGACCCGTTCAAAGACCCGCATGCCGAGAAGTTCGATCATCTGACTTATGATGAAGTGCTGGATCGCAAGCTGGGTGTGATGGATCTGACGGCCATTTGCTTGTGCCGCGACCACAAGATGCCACTACGCGTATTTAACATGAACAAGCCCGGCGCCCTGCTGAATATCGTACACGGCGGCGCGGAAGGGACCCTGATCGAGGAAGGCGCACAATGATCAACGAAATCAAGAAAGACGCTCAAGAGCGCATGCAGAAATCCGTGGAATCGCTGGCGCACAACTTCGGCCGCATTCGTACCGGCCAGGCGCACCCGAGCATCCTGGAAGGCGTGATGGTGCCGTACTACGGCTCCGACACCCCGATCAAGCAAGTGGCCAACATCACCGTCAAGGACGCCCGTACCCTGCAAGTCGTTGCTTTCGAGCGCAACATGCTGGGTGCCGTCGACAAGGCGATCGGTAGCGCGGGTCTGAACCTGAACCCGACCAACCTCGGCGAACTGCTGCTGATCTCCATGCCTGCCCTGACCGAAGAAACCCGCAAGGGCTTCACCAAGCAGGCTCGTGACGTCGCTGAAGATGCCCGTGTTGCCGTGCGCAACATCCGTCGCGATGCCAACAGCCAGCTCAAGGATCTGGTCAAGGAAAAAGAGATCAGCGAAGACGAGGAGCGTCGTGCGACTGGCGAGATCGACGATCTGACCAAGAAGTTCGTGGCTAAAATCGACGCGGACCTGGCGCAGAAAGAAAAAGACCTGATGGCCGTATAAGGGTCGCGTTTTCATGGAAAAGACCAAGCAGTCTGCACCGTCCGCGGTGCCGCGCCATGTCGCGATCATCATGGATGGTAACAATCGCTGGGCGAAAAAACGCTTTATGCCGGGTGTCGCCGGGCATAAAGCGGGCGTGGATGCGGTGCGTGCCGTCATTGAAGTTTGTGCCGAGGCCAAGGTCGAAGTGCTGACCCTGTTCGCCTTTTCCAGCGAGAACTGGCAGCGTCCGGCCGATGAGGTCAGCGCTTTGATGGATCTGTTCTTCAAGGCGCTGCGTCGAGAGGCCAAGCGCCTCAACGACAACAACATCAGCCTGCGCATCATTGGCGATCGCTCGCGTTTTCATCCAGAGCTGCAGGCTGCCATGCGTGAAGCCGAGGCCATGACGGCCGGCGCCAATCGATTTGTCCTGCAGATAGCCGCCAATTACGGCGGTCAGTGGGATATCGCGCAAGCAGCGCAACGACTGGCGCGAGAGGTCCAGGCCGGACACCTGCGTCCGGAAGACATCACGCCCGATCTGCTGCAGACCTGTCTGGCCACGGGCGACCTGCCGCTGCCGGACCTGTGTATCCGTACCGGTGGCGAGCACCGCATCAGCAACTTCCTGCTCTGGCAGTTGGCCTATGCCGAGCTGTATTTCTCCGACCTGTTCTGGCCGGACTTCAAACACGATGCCATGCGCAATGCGCTGGCCGATTACGCTTCCCGCCAGCGCCGCTTCGGTAAAACGAGCGAGCAGGTCGAGGCTGGAGCCCGGGTTTAATGCTTAAACAACGAATCATCACCGCGCTGATCCTGCTACCGATTGCCCTGTGCGGGTTTTTCCTGCTTGAAGGTTCCGGTTTTGCACTGTTCATCGGGCTGGTCGTGACCCTCGGTGCCTGGGAATGGGCGCGTCTGGCGGGTTTCGCCGCTCAAGCGTTCCGCGTCGGCTATGCCGCTGTGGTCGCTTTGGCGCTGTTCCTCATGTACATCCTGCCCGGCCTCGCGCCTTGGGTATTGGGCGCTTCGGTGCTGTGGTGGGCAGTGGCGACGTATCTGGTGCTGACCTATCCGCGTTCGAGCGAGCATTGGTCCAATGCGGCGACCAAGTTGGTGATCGGCCTGCTGATTCTCCTGCCGGCCTGGCAAGGCCTGGTGCAGATCAAGCAATACCCGCTGGGTAATTGGCTGATCATGGCAGTGATGGTGTTGGTTTGGGGGGCCGATATTGGCGCCTACTTCTCCGGTCGTGCTTTCGGCAAGCGCAAGCTCGCACCGCAGGTCAGTCCGGGCAAAAGCTGGGAAGGCGTGTACGGTGGTCTGGCGTTGAGCCTGGTGATTACCACAATCGTTGCTCTGGTGCGCGACTGGACGGTGGCCGAACTGTTCAAGGGGTTGATCGGTGCCGCGCTGATCGTGTTCATTTCGGTGGTGGGTGATCTCACTGAAAGCATGTTCAAGCGTCAATCCGGGATCAAGGACAGCAGCAATCTGCTTCCGGGTCACGGCGGCGTGCTGGATCGTATCGATAGCCTGACGGCAGCGATTCCGCTGTTTGCGGTGCTGCTGTGGATGGCGGCCCCATGAGCCGCCCGCAACAGATTACCGTTCTGGGCGCGACCGGCTCGATTGGCCTGAGTACGCTCGACGTCATCGCTCGTCACCCGGATCGATATCAGGTCTTTGCCTTGACTGGCTTCACCCGCTTGAGTGAATTGCTGGCGCTTTGCGTGCGCCATGTCCCGCGATTTGCCGTGGTACCTGAAGTCGCAGCTGCCCGTACCCTGCAGGATGATTTGCGCGCGGCGGGTCTTTCGACCCGTGTCCTGGTGGGCGAGGAGGGTTTGTGCCAGGTCGCTTCCGATCCGGAAGTCGATACGGTCATGGCGGCCATCGTCGGTGCGGCGGGATTGCGTCCGACACTGGCGGCGGTCGAGGCTGGCAAGAAGATCCTCCTGGCTAATAAAGAAGCGCTGGTCATGTCCGGCGCGCTGTTCATGCAGGCCGTGCGCAAGAGTGGTTCGGTGTTGCTGCCGATCGATAGCGAGCACAACGCGATTTTCCAGTGCATGCCGCTGGATTATGCCCGTGGCCTTGAGTCGGTCGGTGTGCGCCGGATTTTGCTGACGGCTTCAGGCGGTCCGTTCCGGCAGACGCCAATGGCTGAGCTGGCGCATGTTTCTCCCGATCAGGCGTGTGCTCATCCGAACTGGTCCATGGGGCGAAAAATCTCCGTGGACTCGGCCAGCATGATGAACAAGGGGCTTGAGTTGATCGAAGCCTGCTGGCTGTTCGATGCCAGGCCATCCCAGGTCGAGGTGGTGATTCACCCGCAAAGTGTGATCCATTCGCTGGTCGACTACGTCGACGGTTCCGTTCTGGCACAGCTGGGTAATCCGGACATGCGCACGCCCATCGCCAATGCCCTGGCCTGGCCGGAGCGGATCGATTCGGGTGTGGCGCCGCTGGATCTGTTTGCCATTGCGCGACTGGACTTCCAGGCGCCCGATGAAGAGCGTTTTCCTTGCCTGCGTCTGGCCCGTCAGGCGGCCGAAGCGGGTAACAGCGCGCCGGCCATGCTCAATGCGGCGAACGAGGTGGCGGTGGCGGCATTTCTCGACGAACGGGTTCGTTACCCGGAAATCGCGAGTATCATCGAGGAAGTACTGAATCTGGAGCCCGTAGTGGCTGTGGATGATCTCGATGCAGTGTTCACGGCAGACGCGAAGGCGCGATTGCTGGCCGGACAATGGTTGAGCCGTCACGGGCGGTAAATGCTGTGGATAGTTGGCCCACGCAGCAGCGGATAGGAATGCGGAGAAAGTAGATGAGCGCGCTCTATATGATTGTCGGCACCCTGGTCGCTCTGGGTGTGCTGGTTACCTTCCACGAGTTCGGCCATTTTTGGGTTGCGCGTCGCTGTGGGGTCAAGGTGCTGCGCTTCTCCGTAGGCTTCGGCATGCCTTTGCTGCGCTGGCATGACAAGCAGGGCACCGAATTTGTCGTCGCCGCCATCCCGTTGGGTGGCTACGTCAAGATGCTCGACGAGCGCGAAGGTGAAGTGCCGCTCGACCAGATCGACCAGTCCTTCAATCGCAAATCCGTTCGTCAGCGCATAGCCATCGTAGCGGCGGGGCCGATAGCCAACTTCCTGTTGGCATTGGTGTTCTTCTGGGCGTTGGCGATGCTCGGCAGCGAGCAGGTGCGTCCGGTCATCGGCGCTGTCGAGTCCGGCAGTATTGCAGCCAAGGCGGGTTTGAGCCCCGGCCAGGAAATCGTGGCCATTGATGGCGAGGCGACTTCCGGCTGGGCGGCGGTGAATCTGCAACTGGTGCGTCGCCTGGGCGAGAGCGGTTCATTGCAGGTATTGGTGCGCGAACAAGGCTCCACGACCGATTCTCCTCGTGAACTTGCGCTGGACAAATGGCTCAAAGGGGCTGATGAGCCCGATCCTATCCATTCATTGGGGATTCGTCCGTGGCGTCCGGCATTGCCGCCTGTCCTGGCCGAACTCGATCCAAAGGGGCCGGCTCAGGCTGCCGGCCTGAAGACCGGTGACCGGTTGCTGGCGCTTGATGGCCGTGCGCTGGATGACTGGCAGCAGGTTGTCGATACCGTCCGTAAGCATCCCGATACCAAAATCATGCTGCGGGTTGAGCGCGACGGTGCTCAAATCGACGTCCCTGTGACGCTTGCCGCTCGCGGCGAGAGCAAATCGCCCAGCGGTTATTTGGGGGCAGGGGTGAAAGCGATCGACTGGCCGCCGGAGATGATCCGCGAGGTCAGCTACGGGCCATTGGCAGCAATTGGCGAAGGGGCACGACGCACCTGGACCATGAGCGTGCTGACCCTCGATTCACTGAAGAAAATGTTGTTCGGTGAGCTCTCGGTAAAAAACTTGAGTGGACCGATAACCATTGCTAAAGTGGCGGGCGCTTCGGCCCAGTCGGGTGTTGCTGATTTCCTGAATTTCCTTGCTTATCTGAGTATTAGCTTGGGTGTTCTGAATTTGTTGCCCATTCCGGTACTGGATGGGGGGCATTTGTTGTTTTATCTGATCGAGTGGGTGCGTGGTCGTCCCTTGTCAGATCGGGTGCAAGGTTGGGGGATACAGATCGGCATCAGTTTGGTGATTGGGGTGATGTTGCTTGCTCTTGTCAATGATCTGGGTCGACTGTAACGCTTCGCTGAATTGCGAATCTGCCGCATTTTGCGGCAGTTTGTTTATTGCCAGTTGGAATAAGAAAGGACTTCATGAAACGTCTGCTGCTAACTGCGGTTCTCACCGTATTGATGATCGCCGAAGTTCACGCCGAGTCCTTCACTATCTCTGATATTCGCGTCAATGGCCTCCAGCGGGTCTCCGCGGGTAGCGTCTTTGGTGCTTTGCCGTTGAACGTCGGTGAACAGGCGGATGATCGTCGCCTGGTGGAATCCACTCGTGCGTTGTTCAAAACCGGTTTCTTTCAAGATATCCAGCTGGGCCGCGATGGCAACGTCCTGGTCATCACGGTAGTCGAGCGTCCGTCGGTCGCCAGTATCGAGATCGAAGGTAACAAGGCGATCTCTACCGAAGACTTGATGAAAGGCCTCAAACAATCCGGTCTGGCCGAAGGCGAGATCTTCCAGCGTGCCACCCTTGAAGGTGTGCGTAACGAACTGCAACGCCAGTACGTCGCCCAGGGTCGCTACTCGGCTACCGTCGACACCGAAGTGGTGCCACAGCCGCGTAACCGCGTCGGCCTGAAGGTCAACATCAACGAAGGCACCGTTGCGGCTATCCAGCACATCAACGTTGTGGGCAACACGGTTTTCCCTGATGAAGACCTGATCGACCTGTTCGAACTCAAGACCACCAACTGGTTGTCGTTCTTCAAGAACGACGACAAGTACGCCCGTGAGAAACTGTCCGGTGACCTGGAGCGCCTGCGTTCCTACTACCTGGACCGTGGCTATATCAACATGGATATCGCTTCGACCCAGGTCTCCATTACGCCGGACAAGAAGCACGTCTACATCACCGTCAACGTCAACGAAGGCGACAAGTACACCGTTCGTGACGTCAAGCTCAGCGGTGACCTGAAAGTCCCTGAAGACCAGGTCAAGTCCCTGCTGCTGGTGCAAAAAGGCCAGGTGTTCTCGCGCAAGCTGATGACCACCACCTCCGAACTGATCACCCGTCGCCTGGGGAACGAGGGTTACACCTTCGCCAACGTCAACGGCGTGCCTCAACCGCACGAAGAAGATCACACCGTAGACATCCTGTTCGCGGTCGATCCGGGCAAGCGTGCCTACGTGAACCGCATCAACTTCCGTGGCAACACCAAGTCCGAAGACGAAGTGCTGCGTCGTGAAATGCGCCAGATGGAAGGCGGCTGGGCTTCGACCTACCTGATCGATCAGTCCAAGACCCGTCTGGAACGTCTGGGCTTCTTCAAGGAAGTCAACGTTGAGACTCCGGCCGTGCCGGGTGTCGATGACCAGGTGGACGTCAACTACAGCGTTGAAGAACAAGCCTCCGGTTCGATTACCGCCAGCGTCGGTTTCGCCCAGAGCGCCGGTTTGATCCTCGGTGGTTCGATCACCCAGAACAACTTCCTGGGTACCGGTAACAAGGTCAGCGTCGGCTTGACCAAAAGCGAATACCAGACCCGCTATAACTTCGGTTTTGTCGACCCCTACTGGACCGCCGACGGCGTGAGCCTGGGTTACAACGCGTTCTACCGCACCACTGACTATGACGAACTCGATACCGACGTCGCCAGCTACGCCGTGGACAGCCTGGGTGCCGGTGTGAGTGTCGGTTATCCAATCAGCGAGACTTCGCGTCTGACCTTCGGCCTGAATGCGCAACAGGACACGATCAAGACTGGCGTTTACACCGTCGACGAGATCTTCGACTTCGTTAACCAGGAAGGCGACAAGTACCTGAACTTCAAGGCTTCGGCCGGTTGGTCCGAGTCCACCCTGAACAAAGGCGTTTTGGCGACTCGTGGTCACTCCCAAAGCTTGACGGCGGAAGTCACTGTGCCGGGTAGTGACTTGTCGTTCTTCAAACTCGACTACCGTGGTCAGTTGTTCCAGCCGCTGAGTGAAAACTACACCATGCGCCTGCACACCGAATTGGGTTATGGCGACGGCTACGGTTCGACCGAAGGCTTGCCATTCTATGAAAACTACTATGCTGGTGGTTTCAACTCGGTTCGTGGCTTCAAGGACAGTACACTGGGGCCGCGTAGTACTCCGAGCCGCGGCGCACTCGAAACGGGCAACCCGGGTACTCTTGCTGACCCGGACCAGGATCCACTGCCGTTCGGTGGTAACGTCCTGATCCAGGGTGGTGCAGAGATTCTGTTCCCGCTGCCGTTCGTCAAGGATCAACGATCCCTGCGTACTTCGGTATTCTGGGATGTGGGTAACGTATTCGACTCCAAATGCGAGCAGACGACCAACACCAACCCTGCGTCGAAGTCCAATACGCAGTGTAACGATGTCAGTCTGAGCAACATGGCCAGTTCTGTCGGTGTGGGAGTGACCTGGGTCACCGCACTGGGGCCTCTGAGTTTCGCCCTGGCCATGCCAGTCAAGAAACCGGATGACGCTGAAACTCAAGTGTTCCAATTCTCTCTCGGCCAGACGTTCTAAGCGTCTGACCCAAGATAACGACAATGAATTTTGTAGGAGTGCATCGTGCGTAAGTTGACTCAATTGGTTCTCCTGGCCAGCGTACTGGTCGCTGGTCCGGCGTTCGCCGACATGAAAATTGCTGTTCTGAACTATCAGATGGCTCTGCTGGAGTCCGACGCGGCCAAGAAATACGCCGTGGATGCCGAGAAGAAGTTCGGTCCTCAACTGACCAAGCTCAAGTCGCTGGAAACCAGCGCCAAGGGCATTCAGGATCGTCTGATGGCCGGTGGCGACAAAATGCAGCAGGGCGAGCGTGAGCGTCTGGAGCTTGAATTCAAGCAAAAGGCCCGTGACTTCCAGTTCCAGTCCAAGGAGCTGAACGAAGCCAAAGCCGTTGCCGACCGTGAAATGCTGAAGCAGCTCAAGCCGAAACTGGACAGCGCTGTGGAAGAAGTCATCAAGAAAGGTGCTTTTGACCTGGTCTTCGAGCGTGGCGCAGTGATTGATGTCAAACCTCAGTACGACATCACTCGCCAGGTTATCGAGCGCATGAATCAGCTGAAGTAACCCATGACCGTGACCATTAAGCTCGGCCAGCTGGCCGAGTTCCTCGGCGCCACGCTACGTGGCGACCCCGAGAAAGCAATTACTGGGCTAGCCACCTTGCAGGAGGCTGGCCCAGCTCAGTTGAGCTTTCTTGCAAACCCCCAATACCGCAAGTACCTGGCAGGCAGTCAGGCAGCAGCCCTGTTGCTCAAGGCCGCTGACGCCGAAGGTCATGGCGGGGATGTGCTGGTGGTGCCGGATCCGTATGCAGCCTACGCGCGTGTTTCTCACCTGTTCGATCCCAAGCCCAAGGCGGCAGCCGGGATTCATCCGACGGCGGTGATCGCGGCGGATGCGGTTGTCGACCCGGCGGCGAGTATCGGCGCTTTTGTGGTGATCGAAAGCGGTGCGCAGGTGGCAGCCGGTACGACTGTCGGCGCGCATTGCTTCATTGGCGCTCGCAGCGTGGTGGGCGAGGGTGGCTGGCTCGCGCCGCGAGTGACCTTGTATCACGACGTGCGCGTCGGCAAGCGTGTCGTCATTCAGTCCGGTGCGGTGCTCGGCGGCGAAGGCTTCGGTTTTGCCAATGAAAAAGGTATCTGGCAGAAAATCGCCCAGATCGGTGGTGTGCTGATCGGCGATGATGTTGAAATCGGCGTGAACACGGCTATAGATCGCGGTGCGTTGGCCGATACCGTCATCGGTAACGGCGTGAAGCTCGATAACCAGATTCAGATTGCCCACAACGTTCAGGTGGGCGATCACACCGCCATGGCGGCGTGCGTCGGGATCTCCGGCAGCACCAGAATCGGCAAGCATTGCATGCTCGCCGGTGGCGTAGGCCTGGTGGGACACATCGACATTTGCGACAACGTTTTCATTACCGGGATGACCATGGTGACCCACTCGATTACCGAGCCAGGCGCCTATTCTTCCGGTACGGCCATGCAGCCGGCAGCCGAGTGGCGCAAAAGCGCGGCACGTATCCGTCAGCTCGATGACATCGCGCGACGTCTGCGACAGCTGGAAAAGCAGGCAGGGGAAGTGACCCCTGACGGTAATGCTTCATCAGATGGCTGATACCATTTCCATATCAAGTGCGCGCAGCCGCTAGACTGCGTCCCTGATTTGCTAGTGGAGCGTGCGCCCGTCGCGCGCCCCCAATCTTTACATAGGCTTCCCCCCGAAATGATGGACATCAACGAGATTCGCGAATACCTGCCTCACCGTTACCCGTTCCTGCTGGTGGACCGGGTAGTGGAGCTGGATGTTGAAGGCAAGCGCATTCGTGCCTACAAGAATGTCAGCATCAACGAACCGTTCTTCAATGGTCACTTCCCTGCGCATCCAATCATGCCGGGCGTATTGATCATCGAGGCAATGGCTCAGGCTGCCGGAATCCTTGGTTTCAAAATGCTTGACGTGAAACCGGCCGACGGCACGCTCTATTACTTCGTCGGTTCCGACAAGCTGCGCTTCCGCCAGCCGGTATTGCCGGGTGATCAGCTGATCCTTGAAGCCAAGTTCATCAGCTGCAAGCGTCAGATCTGGAAGTTCGAATGCCAGGCTTCGGTCGATGGCAAGCCTGTCTGCTCGGCTGAGATCATCTGTGCGGAACGCAAGCTATGAGTTTGATTGACCCTCGTGCAATCATCGATCCGACAGCCGTTCTGGCTGACGGCGTCGAGGTCGGCCCGTGGTCGATCGTCGGCGCAGGTGTGGAAATCGGCGAGGGGACAGTCATCGGGCCGCACGTGATTCTCAAGGGCCCGACCCGAATCGGTAAGCACAATCGCATCTACCAGTTTTCCTCGGTGGGCGAAGATACACCTGACCTTAAGTACAAGGGCGAGGAAACCCGCCTGGTGATCGGTGATCACAACGTCATCCGTGAAGGCGTGACGATTCACCGTGGCACCATCCAGGACCGCTCGGAAACGACCCTGGGCGATCACAACCTGATCATGGCCTATGCCCACATCGGCCACGACAGCGTTATCGGCAACCACTGCATCCTGGTCAACAACACCGCACTGGCGGGCCATGTGCATGTGGAAGACTGGGCGATCCTCTCCGGTTTTACCCTGGTTCACCAGTATTGCCACATCGGCGCCCACAGCTTTTCAGGCATGGGTACGGCGATCGGCAAGGATGTTCCTGCCTATGTCACGGTGTTCGGCAACCCGGCTGAAGCCCGGAGCATGAACTTCGAGGGCATGCGCCGTCGGGGCTTCAGCGAAGATGCGATCCACGCGCTGCGTCGTGCCTACAAGATTGTCTACCGCCAGGGCCTGACCGTGGAGCAGGCGCTTGCCGAACTCGCCGAGCCTTCTGCGCAATTCCCGGAAGTAGCGGTGTTCCGCGACTCCATCCAGTCTTCGACTCGCGGCATCACTCGCTAACCATGGCCAATCTGCGTATTGCGCTGGTAGCGGGTGAAGCTTCCGGTGACATTCTGGGTGCGGGCCTCATGCGTGCGCTCAAGGCTCGTCACACTGCCGTCGAATTCATTGGTGTTGGCGGTCCGTTGATGCAGGCAGAAGGCCTGACCTCGTATTTTCCGATGGAACGTCTGTCCGTCATGGGCCTGGTGGAAGTGCTGGGCCGGTTGCGCGAGCTGCTTGCAAGGCGCAAGAAGCTGGTCGCCGACCTGATCGACGCGAAACCCGATGTGTTCATCGGTATCGACGCGCCCGACTTCAACCTCAATATCGAACTCAAGTTGCGCCAGGCCGGGATCAAGACCGTGCATTACGTCAGCCCGTCGGTCTGGGCCTGGCGGCAGAAACGCGTGCTGAAGATTCGCGAAGGCTGCGACCTGATGCTCACGCTGTTCCCGTTTGAAGCCAGATTCTACGAAGAGAAAGGCGTGCCGGTGCGGTTCGTCGGCCATACCCTGGCCGACGCCATTCCACTCCAGGCCGATCGCGCTGCTGCGCGGGCCGAACTTGGCTTGCCCGACGGGCCGCTGGTGGCGTTGATGCCCGGCAGCCGCGGCGGTGAAGTTGGCCGGCTCGGTGCGTTGTTTCTCGATACGGCCCAGCGCTTGCGTGCGCTGCGCCCGGGGGTGCGGTTTGTCATGCCTTGCGCCAGTGCGCAACGTCGTGCACAGCTGGAAGAACTGTTGGCCGGTCGCGATCTGCCGCTGACCCTGCTCGATGGCCAGTCTCATCTGGCCCTGGCAGCGTGCGATGCGGTGTTGATTGCCTCCGGCACTGCAACGCTTGAAGCGCTGCTGTACAAGCGGCCGATGGTGGTCGCCTATCGCCTGGCGCCGCTGACGTTCTGGATTCTCAAGCGTATGGTGAAAAGCCCCTATATTTCGTTGCCGAACCTGTTGGCCCAGCGTCTGCTGGTGCCCGAGTTGTTGCAGGACGATGCCACGGTCGAAGCGCTGGCCCAGACCTTGTCGCCGCTGATCGAGGGTGGCGAAGAGCAGACCCGCGGTTTTGACGAGATACACCGGACCCTGCGTCTGGATGCCTCCAACCAGGCTGCGGACGCAGTGCTGAACCTGATCGGCCAAGTAAAATGAGTAAACCGAATATGCAGATGGGGCTGGATTTCACCTTGGTCGCTGAAATCGAAGAGTTGGTTGCCGGTGTCGATGAAGTGGGTCGCGGCCCGCTCTGTGGCGCGGTGGTGACGGCGGCAGTGATCCTTGATCCGAATCGCCCGATCCTCGGCCTGAACGACTCGAAGAAACTCACCGAAGCCCGTCGCGAAAAGCTCTACGACGAAATCTGCGAAAAAGCCCTGAGCTGGTGCATCGCTCGCGCCGAGGTCGAAGAAATCGATGAGCTGAATATCCTGCACGCCACCATGCTGGCCATGCAGCGCGCGGTCGCCGGGCTGCACGTTCAGCCGAAGCTGGCGATGATCGACGGCAACCGTTGCCCGAAACTGCCGATGCGTTCCGAAGCCGTGGTCAAGGGCGATAGCAAGGTTCCCGCTATCGCCGCCGCATCGATCCTGGCCAAGGTCAGCCGTGATCGTGAAATGGCCGCATTCGAATTGATCTACCCGGGCTACGGCATTGGTGGGCACAAAGGCTACCCGACCCCCGTTCATCTGGAAGCGCTGGCACGGCTCGGGCCGACCCCGATTCATCGGCGTTCGTTTGCCCCGGTGCGTCTGGCGTATGAGGCGCTAGAGAGCGTCGTAGAGAGTTAGTCGCAAGGCTGATTTTTTTTACCAAGGCCCGGTACAATCCGGGCCTTGTTGTCTTCATGTTTACAGACAGGATCACTATGCCGGCTTCATTCGTTCACCTACGCCTGCACACTGAATACTCCCTGGTCGACGGTCTGGTGCGGATCAAACCGCTGGTCAAGACCCTGGTTGGCATGAACATGCCTGCCGTAGCGGTCACCGACCAGAACAACATGTGTTCCCTGGTCAAATTCTATAAAAACGCCATGGGTGCCGGGATCAAGCCGATCTGCGGCGCTGACCTGTGGCTGTCGAACAAGGATCCGGACAACCCGCTGAGCCGGATCAGCCTGCTGGTGATGAACGCCGAAGGCTATCGCAACCTTACCGAGCTGATTTCCCGCGGTTTCATCGATGGTCAGCGCAATGGCGCGGTCATCATCGAGCGCGAATGGGTTGCTGAAGCCAACTCGGGCTTGATCATGCTGTCGGCGGCCAAAGAAGGCGAGATCGGCCAGGCCATGCTCAGCGGCAACCCCGCCGAGGCCGAAACCCTGGCGCGGGAATGGATGGAAGTGTTTCCGGATCGTTTCTATCTGGAAATCCAGCGCACCAATCGCCCCAACGATGAAGAGCAGCTGCACGGCGCCGTGGCCCTGGCCGAGAAGCTCGGTGCGCCGCTGGTGGCGACCAACGATGTGCGCTTCATCAAGCAGGAAGACTTCGCCGCCCACGAAACCCGTGTGTGCATCGGTGAGGGCCGTGCCCTGGACGACCCGCGGCGTTCGAAGAACTACAGCGATCAGCAGTACCTCAAAAGCGCCAAGGAAATGGCCGAGCTGTTCAGCGACATTCCCGAGGCGCTGGAAAACACCGTCGAGATCGCCAAGCGCTGCAACATCGAAGTGAAACTGGGGACGCACTTCCTGCCCAACTTCCCGATCCCCGATGGCATGACCATCGACGAGTACTTCCGCAAGGTGTCCTTCGACGGCCTGGAAGAGCGCCTTAGTGTTCTGCTGCCCAAAGACACCACCGAAGACTACGAAGCCAAGCGTCAGGTCTATGTCGACCGACTGAATTTCGAACTGGATATCATCATCCAGATGGGGTTCCCCGGTTACTTCCTGATCGTGATGGACTTTATCCAGTGGGCCAAGAACAACGGCGTACCGGTAGGTCCTGGCCGGGGGTCGGGTGCCGGATCGCTGGTGGCCTACGTACAGAAGATCACCGACCTCGATCCGCTGGAATACGACCTGCTGTTCGAACGCTTCCTCAACCCGGAACGGGTATCGATGCCCGACTTCGACGTCGACTTCTGCATGGACGGTCGTGACCGGGTAATCGACTACGTAGCCGAGAAGTACGGCCGCAATGCCGTAAGCCAGATCATCACCTTCGGTTCCATGGCGGCGAAGGCTGTGGTCCGCGACGTGGCACGGGTGCAAGGCAAGTCCTATGGCCTGGCGGATCGTCTGTCGAAGATGATTCCGTTCGAAGTCGGCATGACCCTGGAAAAAGCCTATGAGCAGGAAGAGATCCTGCGCGACTTCATCAAGGTCGATGAAGAGGCCGCGGAAATCTGGGAGATGGCCCGCAAGCTCGAAGGCGTTGTGCGTAACGTCGGCAAGCACGCCGGTGGTGTGGTTATCGCGCCGACCAAGCTGACCGACTTCTCGCCGATCTATTGCGACGAAGCCGGTGACGGCCTGGTAACCCAGTTCGACAAGGATGACGTCGAGGCGGCTGGCCTGGTGAAGTTCGACTTCCTCGGCCTGCGAACGCTGACGATCATCGACTGGGCGCTGAAAACCATCAACCGCGACCGCGCCAAGGTCAACGAGCCGCCGCTCGACATCGCGTTCATCCCGCTGGACGACAAGCCGACTTACACACTGCTGCAAAAAGCCGAAACCACGGCGGTGTTCCAGCTTGAATCCCGCGGCATGAAAGAGCTGATCAAAAAGCTCAAGCCCGACTGCCTGGAAGACTTGATCGCACTGGTGGCGCTGTTCCGTCCGGGCCCGCTGCAATCGGGCATGGTGGACGACTTCATCAACCGTAAGCACGGTCGCGCCGAGTTGGCGTATCCGCACTCGGACTACCAGTACGAAGGCCTCAAGCCGGTACTGGCACCGACTTACGGCATCATCCTGTATCAAGAACAGGTGATGCAGATTGCCCAGGTCATGGCCGGTTACACCCTCGGTGGTGCGGACATGCTGCGTCGAGCCATGGGTAAGAAAAAACCCGAGGAAATGGCCAAGCAGCGCGGTGGCTTCATTGAAGGTTGCGCCACCAACAATATCGACGCGGACCTCGCCGGTAACATCTTCGACCTGGTGGAAAAGTTCGCCGGTTACGGCTTCAACAAATCCCACTCCGCCGCCTATGGCCTGGTGTCGTACCAGACCGCATGGCTGAAGGCGCACTACCCGGCGCCGTTCATGGCCGCGGTACTCTCGGCGGATATGCACAACACCGACAAGGTCGTGACCTTGATCGAAGAAGTGCGGACCATGAAGCTGCGTCTCGACGCGCCGGACGTGAACACGTCCGAATTCAAGTTCACGGTGAACGACGAAGGCCGGATCATTTACGGCCTGGGCGCCATCAAGGGCGTGGGTGAAGGCCCGGTCGAGGCGATCACCGAAGCGCGTCTGGCCGGTCCGTTCAAGGATCTGTTCGATTTCTGCGCACGGGTCGACCTCAAGCGTATCAACAAGCGCACCCTCGACGGTTTGATCCGCAGCGGTGCACTGGATCGCCTCGGGCCGTATTTCCACGACGAGCAGAAAGCCTACCAGGCCAACATCGACCGCAATCGGGCGGTGCTGCTGACCGCCATGGAAGAGGCGATCAAGGCGGCCGAACAGACCGCGCGTACGCAGGACAGCGGTCACTCCGACCTGTTTGGCGGTCTGTTTGTCGAAGAAGACGCCGACGTCTACGCGAACCACCGCAAGGCCAAGGAACTGACCCTCAAGGAGCGCCTGAAAGGGGAGAAAGATACCCTCGGCCTGTACCTGACCGGTCACCCGATCGACGAATACGAAGGTGAAATCCGTCGCTTCGCCCGCCAGCGCATCATCGACCTGAAACCGGCGCGTGATACCCAGACTGTTGCCGGGATGATCATCGCCTTGCGGGTGATGAAGAACAAAAAGGGCGACAAGATGGGGTTCATCACCCTCGACGACCGCTCCGGAAGGATCGAGGCCTCGCTGTTTTCCGAAGCGTTCCATTCCGCGCAGTCGCTGTTGCAGACCGACGCGATGGTGGTGGTCGAAGGCGAAGTCAGCAACGATGACTTCTCCGGTGGCCTGAAGTTGCGGGTCAAGCGGGTGATGAGCATGGAGGATGCGCGTACCAATCTGGCCGAAAGCTTGCGCCTGAAGTTGCATGCCAAGGACCTCAAGGGCGATCAGCTACGCTGGCTGGGTGAACTGTTGAAGCGTCACCGCGGCGCGTGCCCGGTCACCATGGACTACACCAGCCCCGATGCGAAGGCCATGTTGCAGTTCGGCGAAGGCTGGCGAATCGACCCGGCGGATGCGTTGATTCAAGCCCTGCGTGACCAGTTCGGGCGAGACAACGTCTTCCTCCAATACCGTTGACGGTCAGTGCTATCAGATTGCCCTGACCTCGACCTGAATTTTTAATCTCGACCTCAACGCGCCTGTCCCTTAAGGTAGGGCGCGAATAGACAACCGGCCGGCCCAAGAACCCTTGGGACTCGACCCAAGACGGACGCCTATGAACCCGAATTTTCTAGATTTCGAACAGCCGATCGCCGACCTGCAAGCCAAGATCGAAGAGTTGCGCTTGGTCGGTAATGACAATTCGCTGAATATCGGCGATGAGATCTCCCGCCTGCAGGACAAGAGCAAAACGCTGACCGAAGACATCTTCGGCAAGCTGACCAGCTGGCAGATCGCACGTCTGGCGCGTCACCCGAAACGTCCGTATACCCTGGACTACATCGAACACATCTTCACCGAGTTCGACGAACTGCACGGTGACCGTCACTTCTCGGACGACGCTGCCATCGTTGGCGGCATTGCCCGTCTGGACGACAAGCCGGTGATGATCATCGGCCACCAGAAAGGCCGTGAAGTGCGCGAGAAAGTTCGCCGCAACTTCGGCATGCCGCGTCCGGAAGGCTACCGCAAGGCGTGTCGCCTGATGGAAATGGCCGAACGTTTCAAAATGCCGATCCTGACCTTCATCGACACCCCGGGCGCTTACCCTGGCATCGACGCTGAAGAGCGCAACCAGAGCGAAGCGATTGCCTGGAACCTGCGTGTCATGGCTCGCCTGAAAACCCCAATCATCGCCACCGTGATCGGTGAGGGTGGTTCCGGTGGTGCACTGGCGATCGGTGTCTGCGACCAGCTGAACATGCTGCAATACTCGACCTACGCGGTGATCTCGCCGGAAGGTTGCGCTTCGATTCTGTGGAAAACCGCCGAGAAAGCGCCGGATGCCGCAGAAGCGATGGGCATTACCGCCGAGCGCCTCAAGGGCCTGGGCATCGTGGACAAGGTGATTGGCGAGCCATTGGGCGGCGCGCACCGTGACCCGGCTGCCGCAGCCGCATCGATCCGCGCCGAACTGAGCTCGCAACTGGCGATGCTCAAGAAGTTCGATAACAATGCGCTGTTGAAGCGTCGTTATGATCGACTGATGAGCTACGGTCTCTGATCGAATACCGATTCGGCCAGCGACGCAAACCACTGTGGGAGCGAGCTTGCTCGCGATGAGGGGATGACAGTCGACGAGTATGTTGAATGTCAGGCCGCTATCGCGAGCAAGCTCGCTCCCACATTTGATTTGTGCATAGGAGGCAGATATGGGGCGGTCCGCATTTGATTTGCCTTCCAGGCTTTTGCTGAATCTGAAACCATGGCGCAATGCTGCGACCTGGCGCATTGCCTTCTCCGGCGGCCTTGACTCCACTGTCCTGCTGTACCTTCTGGCAACACTCTCCAAAACTGAATCCCTGCCGGCGCTGAGCGCCATCCATGTCCATCATGGCCTTCAAGCCGTGGCCGGTGCGTGGCCGGAACATTGTCGTGCCGTGTGCACTGCGCTGGGTGTGCCGCTGCAAGTGGTTCGCGTGCAGGTGCAGCCGGGTGCCAGCCTTGAACGTGCAGCCCGGGATGCGCGTTATCAGGCCTTCACTGAAACCGTTCAGGACAACGAAGTGCTACTGACGGCCCAGCACCGCGACGATCAGGCGGAAACCCTGCTGTTTCGCTTGTTGCGCGGAGCCGGGGTGCGTGGATTGTCCGGGATGCCGCGTCAGCGCCCGTTGGGCAAGGGGCATCTGCTGCGGCCATTGCTTGATGTCACGCGGGCTGAACTGGAGGCTTATGCCAATGAGCATGGCTTGAGCTGGATCGAAGATCCCTCGAACCAGGATCGGCAGTACTCGCGCAATTACCTTAGGCATCAAGTCTTCCCCGTGCTGATCCAGCGCTGGCCGCAAGCGGTGGCGACCATGGCCCGCAGCGCGGCGCATTTGACTGAAGCGCAGGGGCTGCTCGAAGAACTGGCGGAATTGGATCTGCATAAGGCCAGTTCTGCCAGTGAGTTCGCTTGGCTGGGATTGCGATCCCTTGAACTGGCGCCCCTTGCGCAATTGTCTGATGCCCGGCAGCGCAACGCCTTGAGTCATTGGCTCGGACCGTTGAGCCGCTTGCCGGATACTGACCATTGGTCGGGTTGGGAGGACTTGCGCGATGCCACCGGTGATGCCTGCCCGGTGTGGCGGCTGGCCGATGGCGAACTGCATCGGTCGGACGGGCGGATCTGGTGGCTGTCCGGCCACTGGATGCGGCCTCTGCCCGTCGCCGGGGCGTGGCTGGATCCGGCGTCACCGCTGGCTATCCCGGGCAATGGAATGCTTTGGCTCACCGGCCAAATCCCCGATGGCCCGCTGCATATCCGCTATCGTGAAGGGGGAGAGATCATGGCATTGCCAGGCCGCGGCCATCGGGACTTGAAACGTTTGCTCAATGAAAGCGCTGTACCGTCCTTCGTACGCGGCAGATTGCCGCTGCTCTACAAAGACGGGCAACTGCTGGCGGTAGCGAACCTCAAGGGGCTCGATGGTGGTGCACTCGGCGACTGGCATTTGCATTGGCGGCCACTGAACGAAGATCAAGGTTTGAGCTGAAAGGGGCTTTCCGGTAGACTACGCTCCCTTCTTGATACAACTTCTGTGGATTCGCCTGAATTGCAGGAGTTGCCGATTACCAAGCAGTCTTTGCTGGGCGATTCCAAAAAATGTGTAGCGAGCAACGAACCGGTGTTTCATTTTCCGGTCTGTCCCAACGCGGCGGTTTTTTTGAAAGGTGCACTGTGATTAATGCAGGTGATCGGGGGCTTCGGCCTTCCTTCGCTTTCCCCGGCGGCTCGGACCGCTTTAACGCAGACTTCTAGGGTTTTTCATGACGCGCTACATATTCGTCACGGGCGGTGTTGTTTCTTCATTGGGGAAAGGCATTGCATCGGCATCATTGGCGGCCATCCTGGAGGCGCGGGGACTTAAGGTCACCATGCTGAAGCTGGACCCGTACATCAACGTCGACCCGGGCACCATGAGCCCGTTCCAGCACGGTGAAGTGTTCGTCACCCACGACGGCGCCGAGACCGACCTGGACCTGGGCCACTACGAGCGGTTCATCCGCACGACCATGACCCAGAACAACAACTTCACCACCGGCCGTGTCTACGAACACGTCCTGCGCAAGGAGCGCCGTGGTGACTACCTGGGCGCAACCATCCAGGTGATCCCGCACATCACCGACGAAATCAAGCGCCGCATCATCAAGGGCGCGGGCGATGCTGACGTGGCAATGGTCGAGATCGGTGGCACCGTGGGTGACATCGAGTCGCAACCGTTCCTCGAAGCCATCCGCCAGCTGCGTTTCGAAGTCGGCGCCAAGCGCGCGATGCTGATGCACCTGACTCTGGTGCCGTACATCGCCACTGCCGGCGAAACCAAGACCAAGCCTACCCAGCACTCGGTGAAGGAACTGCGTTCCATCGGTCTGCAGCCAGATGTGCTGGTGTGCCGCTCCGATCACCCGATCGATATTTCCTCGCGTCGCAAGATTGCGCAGTTCACCAACGTTGAAGAACGTGCGGTGATCGCGCTGGAAGACGCCGACACCATCTACAAGATCCCGGGCATCCTGCACTCCCAGGGCCTGGATGATTTCGTCGTCGAGCGTTTCGGCCTGCAATGCGGCGGTGCCGATCTGTCCGAGTGGGAAGCAGTGGTCGACGCCAAGCTCAACCCTGAGCACGAAGTCACCATCGCCATGGTCGGCAAGTACATGGAGCTGCTGGACGCCTACAAGTCGCTGATCGAAGCGATGAGTCATGCCGGCATCAGCAACCGTACCAAGGTCAACCTGCGCTACATCGATTCCGAAGACATCGAAAACCAGGGCACCGCGCTGCTCGAAGGCGTCGACGCCATCCTGGTACCGGGCGGCTTCGGTCTGCGTGGCGTTGAAGGCAAGATCACTGCCGTTCAATACGCTCGCGAAAACAAGGTTCCGTACCTGGGTATCTGCCTGGGCATGCAAGTGGCCGTTATCGAGTTCGCACGTAACGTGATGGGCTGGAAAGACGCCAACTCCACCGAGTTCGATCGTGCAAGCGGTCACCCGGTCGTGGGCCTGATCACCGAGTGGGAAGATGCCACCGGCGCTGTCGAAACCCGCACCGAAACCTCCGATCTGGGCGGCACCATGCGTCTGGGCGCGCAGGATTGCCTGCTGGAGCCGGGTTCCCTGGTCCACGGTTGCTACGGCAAGGACGTGATTGTCGAGCGTCATCGTCATCGCTATGAAGTGAACAACAACCTGCTGCCGCAAATCATGGAGGCTGGCTTGAAAATCTCCGGTCGTTCCGGTGATGGCGCACTGGTCGAAGTGGTTGAAGCACCGGATCATCCATGGTTCGTGGCTTGCCAGTTCCACCCTGAGTTCACCTCGACGCCACGCGACGGTCACCCGCTGTTCAGCGGTTTCGTCAAGGCAGCGTTGGCTCAACACCAGAAGAAGGCGTAACCCCGATGGCACAGAAGATCATCCGCGTCGGCGACATCGAGATTGCCAACGACAAGCCCATGGTGCTGTTCGGCGGCATGAACGTGCTGGAAAGCCGTGACATGGCCATGCAGGTTTGCGAAGAGTATGTGAAGGTCACCGAAAAGCTCGGTATCCCTTACGTGTTCAAGGCCAGTTTCGACAAGGCCAACCGGTCTTCTGTGACCTCCTATCGTGGTCCTGGCCTGGAAGAAGGCATGCGCATCTTCCAGGACATCAAGCAAGCCTTCGGCGTGCCGATCATCACCGACGTCCACGAACCGGACCAGGCCGCGGTCGTCGCTGAAGTCTGCGACATCATCCAGTTGCCGGCCTTCCTGTCGCGCCAGACCGACCTCGTGGTCGCGATGGCCAAGACCGGCGCTGTGATCAACATCAAGAAAGCCCAGTTCCTCGCGCCTCAGGAAATGAAACACATCCTGAACAAATGCGTGGAAGCGGGTAACGATCAGTTGATCCTCTGCGAGCGTGGTTCGAGCTTCGGCTACAACAACCTGGTCGTCGACATGCTTGGCTTTGGCATCATGAAGCAGTTCGAATACCCGGTGTTCTTCGACGTGACCCACGCGCTGCAAATGCCTGGTGGTCGCTCCGATTCGGCCGGCGGTCGTCGCGCCCAGGTCCTCGACCTGGCAAAAGCCGGTATGAGCCAGTCCCTGGCTGGCCTGTTCCTGGAAGCCCACCCGGATCCGGACAACGCCAAATGCGACGGTCCTTGCGCCTTGCGCCTGGACAAACTGGAGCCATTCCTGGCCCAGCTCAAGGCTTTGGACGAACTGGTGAAGAGTTTTCCGACGGTAGAAACCGCGTAATCTTCAATTCTCCGGTAAAGTACCGCACGATTTAATGCCCAGGCCCTCGGGCCTGAGCCTTGTCGTCTGCAAGACTGCCCGCTGCACCTCACTTGCCGACGATCAAAGATTTCCTACAGCTGCGTCGTTTTCGTCAACTTTGGAGTGTTTACAACAATGGCTAAAATCGTCGACATCAAAGGTCGTGAAGTTCTCGACTCCCGTGGCAATCCCACCGTGGAAGCGGACGTGCTTCTCGACAACGGCATCATCGGCAGTGCCTGCGCGCCGTCCGGTGCTTCCACTGGCTCGCGTGAAGCGCTCGAGCTGCGTGATGGCGACAAGAGCCGTTACCTGGGCAAGGGCGTTCTGAAGGCCGTAGCCAACATCAATGGTCCGATCCGCGACCTGTTGAAAGGCATGGATCCAAGCGACCAGAAAGCACTCGATCTGGCAATGATCAAGCTCGACGGTACTGAAAACAAAGGTTCCCTGGGCGCCAACGCGATCCTCGCCGTTTCCCTGGCCGCGGCCAAGGCAGCAGCACAGGACCAGGACCTGCCGCTGTACGCTCACATCGCCAACCTGAACGGCACCCCGGGTGTCTACTCGATGCCGGTTCCGATGATGAACATCATCAACGGTGGCGAGCACGCCGATAACAACGTCGACATCCAGGAGTTCATGGTTCAGCCGGTTGGTGCCAAGTCTTTCTCGGAAGGCCTGCGCATGGGCACCGAGATTTTCCACCACCTCAAGGCTGTACTGAAGGCCCGTGGCCTGAGCACTGCCGTGGGTGACGAAGGTGGTTTCGCACCGAACCTGGCTTCCAACGAAGACGCTTTGAAAGTGATCTCCGAAGCCGTGGCCAACGCCGGTTACAAACTGGGCACCGACGTGACCCTGGCTCTGGACTGCGCAGCCAGCGAATTCTACGAAGACGGCAAGTACAACCTGTCCGGCGAAGGCCAGGTGTTCACCGCCGAAGGTTTCGCTGATTACCTGAAAGGTCTGACCGAGCGTTACCCGATCATCTCCATCGAAGATGGCCTGGACGAGTCCGACTGGGCTGGCTGGAAGATCCTCACCGACAAGATCGGCGAGAAGACCCAGCTGGTAGGCGACGACCTGTTCGTCACCAACACCAAGATCCTGAAAGAAGGCATCGACAAAAAGATCGCCAACTCGATCCTGATCAAGTTCAACCAGATCGGTACCCTGACCGAAACCCTGGAAGCCATCCAGATGGCCAAGGCTGCCGGTTACACTGCCGTGATCTCGCACCGCTCCGGCGAAACCGAAGATTCGACCATTGCCGACCTGGCCGTGGGCACCTCGGCTGGCCAGATCAAGACCGGCTCCCTGTGCCGTTCCGACCGCGTTTCCAAGTACAACCAACTGCTGCGTATCGAAGAGCAGTTGAACGGCAAAGCCAAGTACAACGGTCGCAGCGAGTTCCGCGGCTGATTGTTAAATGGTAAATAGTCAGCGGATTGTGTCGAAAAAATCGCAACGGCGACGTTTTTTGCCACTAATCTGATGCCTTATATGCACAAGCCTGGTTCTTCCAGGCTTCGTGCTATCAGAAGCTTCACGTTTTGGCATGGCTGTCTTTTTTCACTGGATACCTGATATTCGATGCGCAGTCCCAATTGGTTGTTCCTCGTCTTGCTCCTGCTGCTGGCTGGCCTGCAGTACCGTCTGTGGGTGGGTAATGGCAGCCTGGCGCAAGTGGCCGAGTTGACTCAGCAGATTGCCGATCAGCAAGCTGAGAACCAGGCGTTGCTGGAGCGCAACCGGGTGATGGACGCCGAAGTCAGTGAGTTGAAAAAGGGCATGGAGACCGTCGAAGAGCGGGCTCGCCATGAGTTGGGCATGGTCAAGGATGGTGAAACCCTTTACCAGCTGGCCCAATGATTAATTCGTTACCGGCCTTCTGGGCCGTGATTCCTGCCGCGGGCATCGGTGCCCGTATGGCCGCGGACCGTCCCAAGCAATACCTGCAACTGGGCGGGCGCACTATTCTCGAACACAGCCTTGGCTGTTTCCTTGACCACCCATGCCTGAAAGGTCTGGTGGTCAGTGTTGCTGTTGACGATCCTTATTGGCCGAACCTGGCGTGTGCGAATGATCCGCGTATTGCCCGGGTCGAGGGCGGCGCCGAACGTTCCGGCTCGGTGCTCAATGCCTTGCTGCATTTGCATGCGCAGGGTGCCGACGATGAGGATTGGGTACTGGTTCACGATGCCGCGCGGCCGAACCTCAGTCGTGACGATCTGGACAAGTTGCTGGCTGAACTGGCTGACGATCCTGTCGGCGGACTGCTGGCGGTTCCGGCGCGGGATACGCTCAAGCGGGTCGACAAACACGGTCGTGTGGTCGAAACCGTGGACCGCAGTGTGATCTGGCAGGCCTACACGCCGCAGATGTTTCGCCTTGGGGCGTTGCATCGCGCACTGGCTGACAGTCTGGTGGCCGATGCCGTTATTACCGACGAAGCCTCGGCGATGGAGTGGGCCGGTTCTGCGCCACGGCTGATCGAAGGGCGGTCCGATAACCTCAAGGTTACGCGTCCTGAGGATCTTGAATGGTTGAGACAGCGTTGGGCTAATCGTCGCTAGTAGATCGCAGCCTGCGGCAGCTCCTACAAAGATCGATTACGTATCACCTGAAGTCCTGTAGGAGCTGCCGCAGGCTGCGATCTTTTGATCTTAAATCCTGTACTCGGGCCTTTGAGCCAACCCCTCCTTCAAAAAGTCCACCAACTTGCGCACCTTCGGCGACAAATGCCGCTGCTGCGGATACAGCGCCCAAACCGCCGTATTCGGTGGTTGATGTGCTTCCAGCAATGAAATCAACGCGCCGCTATTCAAATGCTCCAGCACGTAATAGTCCGGCAACTGACACAGCCCTACGCCTTGCAGTGCGGCATCGAGTACCGCTTGCCCACTGTTGCAACGCCAGTTTCCCTGGACCCTTTGCGAAAATTCCCGTCCGTTCTGTTCCAGTTGCCACAGGTCCGAACTGCCGATTAGGCAGTTGTGGCGGCTCAGTTCCGACAGGCTGTGCGGGCGACCGTAGCGCTCAAGGTAGGAGGGCGATGCACAGAGAAACATGCGGCGCGGTGCGAGGCGGGTGGCGACCAGCCGTGAATCCTGTAAGCGCCCGAGGCGAATCGCCAGGTCGAGGCCTTCGTGTACCAGCTCAAGCTGGCGATTGGTCAGTTCGATGTCGATACGCAGTTGCGGATACAGTCCCATGAAGCGGGTCACCAGCGGCACGATGAAACGCTCGCCGTAAGCCACGGCGCAGGTCATGCGCAGCATGCCCTTGGGTTCGCTGGTCAGGTCACCGACCGCGCGCAACGCCTCTTCGCGGCCGTCCTGTAAACGCTGGCAATGTTGCAGGAAGGTTTGCCCGGCTTCGGTCAGCGTGACCCGACGGGTACTGCGGTAGAGCAGACGGGTTTGCAGGCGTTCTTCAAGGCGTACGATTTGTCGACTGACGTGGGAGGAGGAAACCCCCAGGCGCTGCGCCGCAGCGGTGAACTGGCTGCATTCGGCAACGGCGACAAACTCGTCGATCCCTTCCCAGCGATTTTCGGACATCGAAGATTATCCCTGTACAGCAATAATATTTTGCATTTACATCGATTATTCATCGTTGAGCCATGTATTACACTCCCTGTCTCGTTTTTATTCACTGGAGAGTCATCATGATCAAGTCGCGCGCCGCCGTTGCCTTCGAGGCCAAGAAGCCCCTTGAAATCGTTGAAGTCGATGTCGCCATGCCCAAGGCCGGCGAAGTCTTGCTGCGCGTGGTGGCCTCCGGTGTTTGCCATACCGATGCCTACACATTGTCAGGCGCAGATCCGGAAGGCATTTTTCCGTCAATTCTCGGCCACGAAGGTGGTGCGATCGTGGAAGCGATTGGCGAGGGCGTGACCTCCGTTGCGGTCGGCGATCATGTGATCCCGCTGTACACCCCGGAATGCCGTCAGTGCAAATTCTGCCTGTCGGGTAAAACCAACCTCTGCCAGGCGATTCGCGCGACCCAGGGCAAAGGCCTGATGCCGGACGGCACTTCGCGTTTTTCCTACAAGGGCCAGCCGATTTTCCATTACATGGGCACTTCCACTTTTTCGGAGTACACCGTGCTGCCGGAAATTTCCGTGGCGAAAATTGCCAAGCAAGCACCGCTGGAAAAAGTCTGCCTGCTGGGCTGCGGCGTCACCACCGGCATTGGTGCAGTGCTCAACACCGCCAAGGTGAAACCGGGTGATACCGTGGCCATTTTCGGCCTCGGCGGCATCGGTCTGTCGGCTGTCATCGGCGCCGTAAAAGCCAAGGCTGCCCGCATCATCGCCATCGACATAAACCCGGCCAAATTCGAGATCGCCAAACAGCTGGGCGCAACCGACTGCGTGAACCCGAAAGACTTCGATCGTCCGATCCAGGAAGTCATCGTCGACATGACTGATGGCGGGGTCGATTTTTCCTTCGAGTGCATCGGCAATGTGCAGCTGATGCGCGCGGCACTGGAGTGCTGCCACAAGGGCTGGGGCGAGTCGGTCATCATCGGCGTTGCCGGTGCCGGCCAGGAAATCTCGACCCGTCCGTTCCAGTTGGTCACCGGTCGCGTCTGGCGGGGTTCGGCGTTCGGCGGTGTGCGCGGCCGTACCGAGTTGCCAAGCTATGTGGAGATGGCCGAGACCGGTGAGATTCCGCTGGATACCTTCATCACCCACACCATGGGCCTGGAAGATATCAACAAGGCGTTTGACCTGATGCACGAAGGAAAAAGCATCCGCTCCGTCATCCATTTCTGAGGTCCGCCATGAGCCTGGAAAACATCTCCTGCCAGAAAAGCTTCGGCGGCTGGCACAAGCGCTATCGCCATCGCTCGGAAGTGCTCGGCTGCGACATGGTGTTTGCCGTGTACCTGCCGCCGCAGGCGGAGCAGGGCGGCAAGCTGCCGGTGCTGTACTGGTTGTCCGGCCTGACCTGTACCGATGAGAACTTCATGCAAAAGGCCGGCGCCATGCGCATGGCCGCCGAGCTGGGGCTGATCATCGTCGCACCGGATACCAGCCCTCGCGGTCCTGAAGTGCCGGGCGATCCGGATGGCGCCTGGGACTTTGGCCTCGGCGCCGGTTTTTACCTGAATGCCACCCAGGAACCGTGGTCGCGGCATTATCGGATGCATGACTATGTCGTGCAGGAATTGCCGACATTGGTCGAAGCCCATTTCCCTGCGTCGGACAAGCGCGGTATCAGCGGACATTCCATGGGCGGCCACGGTGCGCTGGTCTGTGCCTTGCGCAATCCGGGGCGTTATCAGTCGGTGTCGGCGTTCTCGCCGATCAACAATCCGATGGATTGCCCGTGGGGGCAGAAGGCCTTCTCCCGCTTTCTGGGAGAGGACCGTTCGAAATGGCGCGAATGGGATGCCTGCGCGTTGATTGCCGAGGTCGATGAAAAGCTGCCGCTGTTGGTCGACCAGGGTGATCGCGACGATTTCCTCGCCAACCAGCTCAAGCCGGAAGCCTTGCAGCAGGCGGCCAAACAGGCGGGTCACCCATTGACGTTGCGTCTGCAACCGGGCTACGACCACAGCTATTTCTTCATTGCCAGTTTCATCGATGAGCACTTGCGGCATCACGCGCATGCTCTGGTTGGCTAATGCAGGTAGAATCACGCCCTGACAAAAATCGGGGCGTTTTTTTATGCGTATTGGCCACGGCTATGATGTGCACCGTTTCGCTGAAGGCGATTTCATCACTCTGGGCGGCGTGCGCATTGCACACAGCTTCGGACTGCTCGCTCACTCTGACGGTGACGTCCTCCTGCACGCCTTGAGCGATGCCTTGCTTGGCGCCGCGGCACTGGGCGACATCGGCAAGCATTTCCCGGATACCGACCCGAAATTCAAGGGTGCCGACAGCCGTGCGCTGTTGCGTCACGTCGTCGCACTGGTTCATGCCAAAGGCTGGAAAGTCGGTAACGTCGATAACACCATCGTCGCCCAGGCGCCGAAAATGGCCCCGCATATCGAATCGATGCGCGCGCTGATTGCCGCGGATCTTCAAGTAGAGTTGGATCAAGTGAACGTGAAAGCTACCACCACCGAAAAGCTCGGCTTTGTCGGTCGCGAAGAAGGCATTGCCGTGCACTCCGTTGCCTTGTTGCTGCGCGCATGAACGAACTGCAATTGCTCGGCCCGCGGGCTTACGGTGAGGCCCTCGGCACGGCGGTCCTGAAAGCGATCGCGGAAGATTTCCAGGTCGACGAAGTCCTCGACATTCCCCTCAGCGGCGAAGGCGAACACCTGTGGATCTGGGTGGAAAAGCGCGGCCTCAATACTGAAGAAGCGGCGCGACGGATTGCCAAGGCTGCCGGCGTGCCATTGCGCACCGTCAGTTATGCCGGGCTCAAGGACCGTCAGGCGTTGACTCGCCAGTGGTTCAGCGTGCAACTGCCAGGCAAGGCCGACCCTGATCTGTCAGCGGCAGAAAACGATACGCTGAAGATCCTCAAGACCGCCCGCCACAAGCGCAAACTGCAACGCGGTGCCCACTCGGCCAATGGTTTTACGTTGCGCCTGACGCAATTTTCCGGCGACAAGGTCGCGCTTGAAGAGCGTCTGCAATTGATCGCCAAACAAGGCATCCCCAATTATTTCGGCGCCCAGCGTTTCGGTCATGACGGCGGCAACGTCATCGATGCTCGCGCCTGGGCCGCGCGCAAGGCCTTGCCGGAGCAGCGCAACGTGCGCTCGCGTCTGCTCTCCACGGCGCGCAGTTTTCTGTTCAATCAGGTGCTGGCCGCACGAGTTGCCGATGGCACCTGGCAGCGTGCCCAGGTGGGCGATCTGCTGGCGTTCACCGACAGCCGCAGCTTTTTCCCGGCAGGCGAAGCCGAGTGCAGCGACCCGCGCCTGGCGATTCTCGATCTGCATCCGACCGGTCCGCAGTGGGGCGAAGGTGACTCGCCGGCCACGGGCGTTGTCCATGAACTGGAGCAGGCCATCGCCGCACGCGAAGCGGATTTGCGTGACTGGTTGATCAACGCCGGAATGAGCCACGAACGTCGCATCCTGCGGCTGCCCATTGGCGGGTTGACGTGGCATTATCCCTCGCTGGACATTCTGCAACTGGAATTCGTCCTGCCGGCCGGATGCTTCGCCACCGTATTGGTGCGCGAGCTTGTTGATCTGGTGCCGGTGGGGCAGACGGACAGCCCATGCGTATTCTGATTTCTAACGACGATGGGGTAACAGCACCCGGTCTCGCCGCGCTTTATGCTGCGCTGGCGGATTACACCGAGTGCGTGGTTATCGCCCCGGACCAGGACAAGAGCGGCGCCAGCAGTTCGCTGACGCTCGACCGTCCGTTGCACCCGCAAATCCTGGCCAACGGCTTTATCAGCCTCAATGGCACGCCAACCGATTGTGTGCACCTGGGCCTCAACGGCCTGCTGGAGCGCGAAGCGGACATGGTGGTTTCCGGTATCAACCTGGGCGCGAACCTGGGGGACGATGTCCTGTATTCCGGTACAGTGGCGGCGGCCCTTGAGGGGCGTTTCCTGAAACATCCTTCCTTTGCCTTTTCGCTGGTCTCACGCCAGGTAGATAACCTTCCCACGGCTGCCCATTTCGCGCGCAAACTGGTTGAAGCCCATGCTGATCTGGATCTGCCACCGCGTACGGTACTGAACGTGAACATTCCCAATTTGCCGCTGGACCGTATCCGCGGTATCCAGCTGACTCGCCTGGGCCATCGCGCCCGAGCCGCGGCACCGATGAAAGTGGTGGATCCGCGGGGCAAGTCCGGTTATTGGATCGCCGCGGCCGGGGATGCCGAAGATGGCGGCCCGGGTACCGATTTCCATGCAGTGATGCAGGGTTATGTTTCGATCACGCCGCTGCAACTGGATCGCACCTTCAATGATGCCTTCAGAAGTCTGGACGGCTGGCTGGAGGGGTTGCGCTGATGGGTCGCGAACAAGACGATATGCTGCGCCGCGGCATCGGCATGACCTCCCAGCGAACTCGGGAGCGGCTGATCCAGCGCCTGTACGAAGAAGGCATCTCCAACGCCAGGGTGCTGGAGGTCATTCGCCGGACCCCGCGCCATCTGTTCGTCGACGAAGCGCTGGCGCACCGTGCCTATGAAGACACCGCGCTGCCGATTGGCAACAACCAGACCATCTCCCAGCCTTATATGGTGGCGCGCATGAGCGAGCTGCTGCTGGAGGCCGGTCCCCTCGACAAGGTGCTGGAGATCGGTACCGGGTCGGGTTATCAGACGGCGGTGCTGTCGCAACTGGTCGAGCGTGTGTTCTCGGTCGAGCGTATCAAGGTTCTGCAGGATCGGGCAAAGGAACGTCTGGTCGAACTGAACCTGCGCAACGTGGTGTTCCGCTGGGGCGATGGCTGGGAGGGCTGGCCGGCACTGGCACCGTACAACGGGATTATCGTCACCGCAGTGGCGACCGATGTGCCCCAGGCACTGCTTGACCAGTTGGCACCGGGAGGCCGGATGGTGATCCCGGTCGGGGCCGGCGAAGTCCAGCAATTGATGCTGATCATCCGCGAGGAACAAGGTTTTTCCAGGCATGTCCTGGGGGCTGTGCGCTTCGTGCCATTGCTCAATGGGCCACTGGCCTGAGCATTTGTTTCGGCACGCTGAATTCTCTTCGATTGCCTTTGTCTTACAGCGGCATCGTTGTGTTAAACGGGATTCATCGTCAGGCAGCAAACGTGTGCGCGACACCGATTCGCCACATTAAAGGTAAAGCGGGCACGGCCCGTTATACTTGCGACAGTTCATTACCGGACTCCGGTATTTCACATTTTCAGCCACCACAGAGGGAGCGGCGGGTGAGTCTCACAGTCATTGCGCAGCGTATGAGTAAAACGAGCTTTCAGCGCCTGGTGACTGGCCTTGTCTTGAGCACGTTGCTGGTCGGTTGTTCCAGCAACAAGTCCAGCGATGTTCGTGTCGTCGACCGCAACAACGCCGCAACCCAGCGTCCGGCCGTGACCACCGGACAATACGTGGTTCGGCCCAAGGACACCCTGTTTTCCATTGCCTTCCGTTACGGCTGGGACTACAAGGCCCTGGCGGCACGCAACAACATTCCCGCGCCTTACACCATCCGCCCGGGTCAGACGATTCGCTTTGATGGTCGTACCGATTCAACGTCGACGGCGGTGGTCAGTTCGTCCAGCTCAACACCTTCGTCGTCGAGTAAAACCACGGTCATCCGTCGTTCGGCAAACGGTACGACCACCAGCACCACGACGGTTGTACCGTCCGTCGCGAGCAAGCCTGCACCCGCTCCGTTGCCCCCTCCCGGGCCAGCCCCGACCGGCTGGGGATGGCCATCTAATGGCATTCTGATTGGAAAATTCTCTTCAAACGGTAGTTTGAATAAAGGAATTGATATCGCCGGAGATTTGGGACAGCCTGTTTTAGCTGCGTCTGATGGGACGGTGGTATACGCCGGGAGTGGCTTAAGGGGCTACGGCGAATTAGTAATCATCAAACACAGTGAAACCTACGTCAGTGCCTACGGACATAACCGCAGGTTGTTGGTTCGGGAGGGGCAGCAGGTCAAGGTCGGACAGACAATTGCCGAAATGGGGTCAACGGGTACAGACCGGGTGAAACTGCATTTTGAGATTCGCCGCCAAGGTAAACCTGTAGATCCGCTGCAATTCCTGCCACGTCGTTGATTGCTTACCAGCCTGTTCCGTCGCGTAGAGGGGACAGGCTCCAGCGTTGCCAGGGATAAAGGCGCCGCTTGAGCTTGAGGTCGAACTCACCAAAGGACTATAACAATGGCTCTCAGTAAAGAAGTGCCGGAGTTTGACATCGACGATGAGGTTCTCCTGATGGAGAGCAGCATCGATACGGATTCGATGTCGAATGATGAAGGGGCGGCTCCACCTTCCGTTCGTGCCAAATCCAAACACTCCGCATCCTTGAAACAACACAAGTACATTGACTACACGCGGGCACTTGATGCCACGCAGCTGTATCTCAATGAAATTGGTTTCTCTCCCCTGCTATCACCCGAAGAAGAAGTTCATTTTGCGCGCCTGTCGCAAAGTGGCGATCCGGCCGGGCGCAAACGCATGATTGAAAGTAACCTGCGGCTGGTGGTGAAAATCGCCCGGCGTTACGTCAATCGTGGGCTGTCGCTGCTGGACCTGATCGAAGAGGGCAACCTCGGCTTGATCCGGGCGGTGGAGAAGTTCGATCCGGAACGCGGTTTCCGCTTCTCGACCTACGCGACCTGGTGGATTCGCCAGACCATCGAGCGCGCAATCATGAATCAGACCCGGACCATCCGGCTGCCGATCCATGTGGTCAAGGAGCTGAATGTGTACCTGCGGGCCGCGCGGGAGCTGACGCAAAAACTCGACCATGAACCCTCACCCGAAGAAATCGCCAACCTGCTGGAAAAACCGGTGGGAGAGGTCAAGCGCATGCTCGGCCTTAACGAACGGGTTTCTTCGGTCGACGTCTCGCTGGGTCCGGATTCGGATAAAACCCTGCTCGATACCCTGACTGACGACCGTCCAACCGATCCATGCGAACTGTTGCAGGACGATGACCTGTCCCAGAGCATCGATCAATGGCTCTCGGAACTGACCGACAAGCAACGCGAAGTGGTCATACGCCGCTTTGGCCTGCGCGGTCATGAAAGCAGCACCCTTGAAGACGTAGGCCTGGAAATCGGCCTGACCCGCGAGCGGGTCAGACAGATTCAGGTGGAAGGCTTGAAGCGGCTACGCGAGATCCTGGAAAAAAATGGTCTGTCGAGCGAGTCGCTGTTCCAATAAGGCACTCACTGCTCAGGCAATGAAACCCCCGACTGGTTCGGGGGTTTTTATTGCCTGAGCAGAAGACCGAATCCTCTCGGAATTTTGGTTTCGTGCTGTAAGCCCAGGCTTACACTTGCGTAAGTGTTCGTTATTTTTACACCCTGGCAATCGTCCATGTTGAACGTTTTGTGTGTTCATCTTTTTGATTTATATAACTATTTTTTATTATTAATGACGTGTGACAGTTGGAATTCGCGCCAAGGGGCCATTGATCCCGCAGGGGAACACTCTAGTATTGAGGTTGTGTCGATGGACAGACACGTCCTTCAAGGATGAGGGATATGGATATCGCAGGACGCGATTCATCAGGACGATGAAAAGGAACACAGGGAATAGGGAAAAAATGTGGGCGGGTCAAACCGCCCCTTTTTTTGCCTGCAGAAAAGCAAAAAGGCCCTTGTGGGGCCTTTTCAGAGAACGCGGGGGGTAATCAGCGCTCGAGGTCTTTGAGCTTGCTGCCTACAGATTTGTTGATGACGCGATCAAACTCTTCTGCATCAGGCATCGAATCTTTCTTCTCGGTGATGTTTGGCCAGATATCGGCCAACTCAGCGTTCAGCTCGATGAAGTTTTCCATGCCGGCCGGAACCTCATCTTCGGAGAAGATAGCCACGGCAGGGCATTCAGGTTCGCACAGCGCGCAATCGATGCACTCATCCGGGTGAATCACCAGGAAATTCGGGCCTTCGTAAAAGCAGTCCACCGGACAGACTTCTACGCAGTCGGTGTACTTGCACTTGATGCAGTTGTCGGTGACGACGAAGGTCATTTCTAATTTTCTCCTCAGGCGCGGCTTGCTGCGCCCCTTCTCGTAGGGGTCGCCAGGTTCGGGAGCGATAGTCTGCTGGCCAGGCTATTAGCCAGCAGCATCCCAAACCGCGCGAGATTCTAACAGCTTGCAAGCCGCTGCGTTAGATCCGTGTCTTTAGTGTATAGAGCATTTCGAGAGCACGACGTGGCGTCATGTTGTCCAGGTCGAGCTTGGCCAGGTCATCCAGCACCGGGTGCGGCAGGCTGGCAAACAGATCGCTTTGCTGCGGAGCCGCTGGTTTGCCCTTGGCCGGTGCCGGTGTTTCATGGGGCAGGGCGGTGTCTTCCAGGCGGCTCAAATGCTCGCGAGCACGGGTGATGACCTCGCTCGGTACGCCTGCCAGTTGCGCAACGGCCAGGCCATAACTCTGGCTGGCCGGCCCGGGCAGCACGTGGTGCAGGAACACGATGCGTTCGTTGTGCTCGGTGGCATTGAGGTGCACGTTGGCCACCAACGGCTGGGCTTCCGGCAGGACGGTCAGTTCAAAGTAGTGGGTGGCGAACAGCGTGTAGGCACGCAGGTGCGCCAGGCGCTCGGCCGCCGCCCATGCCAGGGACAGACCGTCGAAGGTGCTGGTGCCGCGCCCGACTTCGTCCATCAGCACCAGGCTGCGCTCGGTGGCGTTGTGCAGGATGTTCGCGGTTTCGCTCATTTCCACCATGAAGGTCGAACGCCCGCCGGCCAGGTCATCGCTGGAACCGATCCGGGTGAAGATGCGGTCGACCAGCGACAATTCGCAACTGGCTGCCGGCACGAAGCTGCCGATGTGCGCCAGGAGCACGATCAAGGCGGTCTGGCGCATGTAGGTGGATTTACCGCCCATGTTCGGACCGGTGATCACCAGCATGCGGGTGTTGTCGTCCAGGCTCAGATCGTTGGCCACGAATGGCGTGGTCAGCACTTGTTCGACCACCGGGTGACGACCCTGGGTGATGCGCATGCACGGCTCGCTGACGAAGCGCGGGCAGTTCAAGTCGAGGTTCAGTGCTCGTTCGGCCAGGTTGCTCAAGACATCCAGCTCGGCCAGGGCGCCGGCGGTGTCCTGCAACGGTGGCAGCTGGCTGATCAGGTCTTCGAGCAACGCTTCGTAGAGCATCTTCTCGCGGGCCAGGGCGCGGCTCTTGGCTGATAGTGCCTTGTCTTCGAACGCCTTGAGTTCCGGCGTAATGAAACGCTCGGCGCCTTTGAGCGTCTGGCGGCGAATGTAGTCGGCCGGTGCCGATTCCGCCTGCTTGCTTGGCAGCTCGATGAAGTAACCGTGGATGCGGTTATAGCCGACCTTCAGGTGCGACAGGCCGGTGCGAGCCTTTTCCCGTGCCTCGAGGTCGATCAGGAATTGCCCGGCGTTTTCGCTCAGCGACTGCAAATCGTCGAGTTCGCTGTCGTAGCCGGTTTTCAACACGCCGCCATCACGAATGACGGCGGGCGGGTTGTCGATGATGGCTTTTTCCAGCAGTGCCGCCAGTTCCGGGTAGGTGCTGGTGATGGTGGCGAGTTGCTGGAGGTGCGGGGCTTCAAGCTCCGTCATTGCCACTTGCAGTTCTGGCAGGGCGCCGAGGGCGTCGCGCAAGCGGGCGAGGTCGCGGGGGCGGGCATTGCGCAGGCCGATCCGCGCAAGAATCCGCTCGATGTCGCCGATTTCCTTGAGCTGCGGTTGCAGCCTTTCGAAGCGGTAACTGTCGAGCAGGCAAGTGATCGAGCTCTGACGCGCCAACAGCACCGTCAAGTCGCGCAACGGGCGATTCAGCCAGCGGGTCAGCAGGCGACTGCCCATGGCGGTCTGGCAGCGGTCCACCACCGATTGCAGGGTGTTGTCGCGGCCGCCGGCCAGGTTGGTGTCGAGCTCCAGGTTGCGACGGCTGGCGCCATCGAGCACCACGGTGTCGTCCAGGCGCTCATGACGCAGGCTGCGCAAATGGGGCAGGGCGGTGCGTTGGGTTTCCTTGGCGTAGGCCAGCAGGCAACCGGCGGCGCCGATGGCCAGGGTCAGGTTTTCGCAGCCGAAGCCCTTGAGATCCTGAGTCGAGAATTGCTGGCACAGGCTTTTGAGCGCCGAGTCGCGTTCGAAATCCCACGGCGCGCGGCGACGCACACCGCGACGTTTTTCCGCCGGCAAGTCCTTGGGCCAGTCATCCGGGATCAGCAGCTCCACCGGGTTGACCCGCTCCAGTTCCGCCAGCAGGTTTTCCCAGCCCTTGATTTCCAGCACGCTGAAGTTACCGCTGGTGATGTCCAGCACCGCCAGGCCGAACAGGCGCTCATCACCCAGGACTGCAGCGATCAGGTTGTCCCGACGCTCGTCGAGCAGCGCCTCGTCACTCACCGTCCCCGGTGTGATGATGCGCACGACCTGCCGCTCCACTGGCCCTTTGCTGGTGGCCGGGTCGCCGACCTGCTCGCAGATCACCACCGATTCGCCAAGCTTCACCAGTTTTGCCAGGTAACCCTCGGCGGCGTGGTAAGGAATCCCGCACATCGGAATCGCCTGGCCAGCCGACTGTCCACGGGCGGTCAGGGTGATGTCCAGCAACTTGGCGGCTTTCTTCGCGTCTTCATAGAAGATCTCGTAGAAGTCGCCCATGCGGTAGAACATCAGCTGGTCCGGGTGCTGGTTTTTCAGGCGCCAGTACTGCTGCATCATGGGGGTGTGGGAGGACAGGTCGGAGACGGCTTTATTCATCGGATTGTCAGGAAGCTCGTTGAAAGAGGTGGGGCAAAAGCGGGGCAATGGCCGGGCTTTTCCGCGATGGGCGCAAGGTTACCATGGGCGGTCTGCCCGACGCAGGCGCCACGGCCGGGTGACATCTTTTACGATGCAAAAAACGTGATATGTATCGATTATGCAAATCGGCATTGTCTTCATCGAGAAGAGCAAGCACTATGCGAGATATGCAAAAACGCAACGTGTCTACCGTATTAAGAGCATTGCTCGATCAGCACGGGATCTCCCCCACGGAGCTTCACCGTCGCACCGGCGTGCCTCAATCCACGCTCTCGCGCATTCTCAGCGGGAAGATCGTCGATCCTTCGGATAGACATATTTCGAAGATCGCCGAGTATTTCTCCTTGAGCACCGACCAGTTGCGTGGCCGCGCGGACGTCTCGTCTGCCGCTAATGCTGGGCGCGCTCCAGTGCATTCGGAACTCAAGGATATAAGTCTGTGGGATGACGATACCCCTGTCGATGACGACGAGGTGTCGGTCCCCTTTCTTCGCGAGGTTGAATTGGCCGCGGGATCAGGAAGATTCGTCATCGAAGAAAGCGAGCGCTCTAGCCTGCGCTTTGGCAAGCGAAGCCTGCGCCATAACGGTGTGCAGTTCGACCAGGCCAAATGCGTGACAGTGCGGGGCAACAGCATGTTGCCGGTACTGCGCGACGGCGCCACGGTCGGGGTCAATGCCGGCAAGTGCGGCATTGGCGATATCGTTGACGGCGACCTTTATGCAATCAATCACAACGGCCAATTGCGGGTGAAGCAGCTGTATCGCCTGCCGACCGGTATTCGCTTGCGCAGCTTCAATCGTGACGAGCATCCGGACGAGGACTACACCTTTCAGGAAGTCCAGGAGGAGCCGATTGTTATCCTCGGCCATGTCTTCTGGTGGGGCATGTACGCTCGCTAACGCCCTTGCGCTCAGATAAAAACCGCTTCCCGAGCGGTTTTTTTTCGCGTGCTGAAAACATCGGATCATCTTTCAATGCGTTAATGCATTGACTGATTATGCATCAATGCATAATCTGCTTGCCTGTCTATTCAAGAACGCGGAGTGACCGTTCACTCAAGGAGGCATGAAATGACCGTTGAGCAATATGCATTGCTGGACATGCCTCTGTGGCTGCTCATCAGTCTGCCAATACTTGGTGGCGTTACCGGTGAAATGTGGCGTGCCGATAAAGAGGGCGTTCGTGGCTGGCCCCTTGTCCGACGCCTGGGCCTGCGGTCTGGCTCCAGCATGATCTGCGGCGCCTCGGTCATCATGCTGCTGCATGCCGCCAATGTTTCCATCTGGGCTGCCTGTGCGGGTGGTTGTTTAGCGGCGATGGCCGGTACAGACGTGGTTCTAGGGTTGTATGAGCGCTGGATGGCCAAGCGTATGGGGATCGGACATCTTCCGTCCGGTGACGTCGAAGATTGATTCCCCGACAGGCCTTTTCCAGAGCCTCTGGTTCTTTACATTTTGATCGGTCCTGTCGCTTGCAAGTGCGGTCTGCTCGTGTACGGTTAACCTCATCCCGCCCGATCAGGAGATGACCGTGAACGAAATCACCCAGCTCGCCGCCGAACTCGGCAGACGCCTGCAGGTTCTCAATGCCCACGTCACCACGGCGGAGTCCTGCACCGGCGGCGGCATCGCCGAGGCAATCACCCGTATCCCCGGGAGTTCGGCCTGGTTCGAGGCCGGTTATGTCACCTACTCCAACCGGCAGAAAACCCTGCAACTGGATGTCCCGGTGGAGTTGTTCACCACCGTGGGCGCGGTCAGTCGCGAGGTGGTCGAGGCCATGGTCCGGGGGGCGCAGAAAAAAAACAGCGCGTATTTCTCCGTGGCGGTCAGTGGCATCGCCGGTCCCGATGGTGGAACGGCGAACAAGCCGGTTGGCACGGTGTGGCTGGCCTGGGGCGTCGGAGACCAGGTGTTCTGTGAACGGCAGCACTTCCCGGGTAATCGTGACGACGTCCGCCGACAAACGGTGAAGGCCGCGCTAGAGGGGCTGCTGCGGTATGCCGCGGCAGAAATCTCAAATCAGGGGTAGGCGATCCGGAATCGCTGTGGAATAATACTGGCTACTTATACAGGTGTTGGCCGTCAGGCCTTATTGATTACGTGAGGACTTTAATGGACGACAACAAGAAGAAAGCCTTGGCTGCGGCCCTGGGTCAGATCGAACGTCAATTCGGCAAGGGTGCCGTAATGCGTATGGGCGATCAGGACCGTCAGGCGATCCCGGCCATCTCCACTGGCTCTCTGGGTCTGGACATCGCTCTCGGCATCGGCGGCCTGCCAAAAGGTCGCATTGTTGAAATCTACGGTCCTGAATCTTCCGGTAAAACCACGCTGACCTTGTCCGTGATCGCCCAGGCTCAAAAAGCCGGCGCGACCTGCGCATTCGTCGACGCCGAACACGCCCTCGACCCTGAGTACGCCGGCAAGCTGGGCGTCAACGTCGACGACCTGCTGGTTTCCCAGCCGGACACCGGCGAGCAGGCCCTGGAAATCACCGACATGTTGGTGCGTTCCAACGCGGTTGACGTGATCATCGTCGACTCCGTGGCTGCCCTGGTGCCAAAGGCTGAAATCGAAGGCGAAATGGGTGACATGCACGTGGGCCTGCAAGCCCGTCTGATGTCCCAGGCGCTACGTAAAATCACCGGTAACATCAAGAACGCCAATTGCCTGGTGATTTTCATCAACCAGATCCGTATGAAAATCGGCGTGATGTTCGGTAGCCCGGAAACCACCACCGGTGGTAACGCACTGAAGTTCTACGCATCGGTTCGTCTGGACATCCGTCGTACCGGCGCGGTGAAGGAAGGTGATGAGGTCGTCGGTAGCGAAACCCGCGTCAAGGTTGTGAAGAACAAAGTGGCTTCGCCGTTCCGTCAGGCCGAGTTCCAGATTCTTTACGGCAAGGGCATCTACCTCAACGGCGAGATGATCGACTTGGGTGTTCTGCACGGTTTCGTCGAGAAGTCCGGTGCCTGGTATGCCTATGAAGGCACCAAGATCGGTCAGGGCAAGGCCAACTCGGCCAAGTTCCTGGCGGATAACCCGGAAGTCGCGGCAAAGCTGGAGAAGCAACTGCGTGACAAGCTGCTGTCCCCTTCGTCGGTAGCAGACGCCAAAGCTTCTGCGGTCAAAGAGACCGAAGACGACCTGGCTGACGCTGATATCTGATCGAAGCGATGACCGCCGTACTCGATACACTCGTCGCGGTGCGGCGAACCGCAATGGACCTGCTCGCACGGCGCGAGCACGGTCGTGTCGAGCTGACGCGTAAGCTGCGTCAGCGCGGCGCTCTCCCTGAGATGATCGAAACAGCACTCGACCGGTTGACGGAAGAGGGGTTGTTGTCCGAAACCCGTTACCTCGAAAGTTTCGTTTCCTACCGCGCCCGTTCCGGTTATGGCCCTTTACGCATTCGTGAAGAGTTGGGCCAACGTGGCCTGCAGCGCACCGATATTGAACTCGCCCTGCGTGAGAGCGGTATCGACTGGCAGGAGCAATTGATCGATACCTGGCGACGCAAGTTCTCAGGGCAATTGCCGGCAGACGCCCGGGAGCGAGCCAAGCAAGGCAGGTTCCTGGCGTACCGTGGATACTCCATGGAAATGATCAATCGCCTGTTCAGCGGTCGAGGGATGGACGATTGAACTGAAACGGCCCGCTATATCGATAGCGGGCCGTTTTTTTATGCCTCACGAAACCTTTGATGGCTCCCGGGTGCGTTGTTGCACCTGGGGTTTTGATTGTGCCCAGTTTTCCGGCAGGTTGATGTAGTCCACAAGCTCGCGCAGGCGGCCATGATTGCGGGCGTTGAAGTTGAAGACCAGCCGCACCAGATGGCTGAACTCGGCTTCGTCATGTTCCTCACTACTGTAAACGTGTTGATGGAAATGATCGCTCAGGCACAGGTCGGCGAAAGCCTGCTGCATGTGTTCGAGCGCGTGGTCGCTGAGTGTGTGATTCATGCGAATCAGGAACTGATGCTTTAGCCAGCGACTGGAGTGGAAGTTGCTGTAGAACTGGTTGATGTGCTCTACCGCTTCATCGACGTTGTAGACCAGTTTCACCAGCTTCATGTCAGTGGGCAGGATGTAGTGGTTTGCCTCCAGTTGCTGGTGGATGAAGTCCAGTGCGCCTTGCCAGAATTTGCCGCCCGGCGCGTCGAGCAGTACCACGGGCACCAATGGACTCTTGCCGGTCTGGATCAACGTCAGCACTTCCAGCGCCTCATCCAGCGTACCGAAGCCACCAGGGCACAGCACCAGGGCGTCGGCTTCCTTGACGAAGAACAGCTTGCGGGTGAAAAAGAAGTGGAAAGGCAGCAGGTTGGTCGTGCCGTCGACAGTGGGGTTGGCATGCTGCTCGAAGGGCAGGGTAATGTTGAAGCCCAGGCTGTGTGTCAGGCCGGCGCCCTCATGGGCGGCGGCCATGATGCCGCCACCGGCACCGGTAATGACCATCATGTCCGAGCGCACCAGCGCAGCACCGAGCTCTCGGGCCATGCTATAGAGCGGATGTTCCATGGGCGTGCGGGCCGAGCCGAAAACAGTGACCTTGCGTCGCCCCTTGAATTGTTCGAGCACGCGGAAAGCCTGTTCCAGTTCGCGCAGGGCTTGCAGGGTGATTTTGGCATTCCAGCGGTTGTGGTCTTCCTGGGCCATGCGCAGCACGGTCAGGATCATGTCGCGGTAGATCGGGATGTTCGGGCTGTTGGGTGAAATCAGCTTGAGTTGTTCTTCGACCTTGCTGATGAGGTCGTGGCCGCTTTCTTCAAAATGACGGCTCAGGAGGTCATTCGGTTGGTAAGGCATTCAACTTCTCCTTCTGCACAGAACCCTCGGCCCGACAACGTAAGTCGGTGCCACGACACTTCATGTGTCGCTGTCTGCCCAGGCCCATGCCTGGGCGATCTACTTGACCCGAAAGGCATCGGATCATCCAAACAGGCTCTGTTTTCCCTTGAATGAAAAAACGTTCGCACTACACGACAAGCAACGGCCAGCCCCTTTCCAGCCTTGAAGAAGTATAGGTGGATACCCTGAAATCCAGGTCTTCACAGTTATTTGCGCTGCCTTGATCATTGCGCCACAAAGTCTTTCCTGGCAACCGCTTATTGACGATTTGCAAGGTGCTTTCACCGCTCGTCTGAACGCACGTCGCATGTGCTGCACTCTGATTTACTAAGTTACAGGTGCAACACAACAACTTTGCGTCAACGGCAAGGCGCACGGTACAAGCGATTCAAGGATTTATCACTCAAACATGAGTGAGGTGCAGGGAGGCGGGAAACCATGGCCAGAGTCGTTCTGGAGATCGATACGCAACTGTATCGATTGCTGAAGTCATCAGCCGAGACCCATCATTTGAGTCTCGAGGATGAGTGCTGCCGTCGTTTGCGCGGTGGCGAACGCCGTTCGCATTACTTGCAGGCGCTGCTGGCGGAACTGCGCGCCGAAGATGAACAGCGGCGCGCCAAATCCAGGTGATTACTTTTTCTTCTTCGCCGGTTGCAGGCAATCCGATTCCTGGAAGCTTGCGGAGCCGACCGGGCGGTTGGTCTTCACCTCGGTGAAGTCGTAACGCATGATCGCGCCCTTGGCCATCAGCTTGCGAAACCCTTCGTTTCGGCAGACAGAAGCTCCCAGCTGGAAGTACACGGCTTTCGGGTCTGCACGCATCTTGTCGGCGTGGCTGCTCTGCACGCTCAGGTGGTTGATCAGCTGTTTGCCGTCAACGGTATAGCCTTGATCGAGAATGTCTTCGTTGATCGCTCGAGGAGTGCCGACGCTGCTCTGGGCGGCGACGTTTTGCAGCATTTTGTTCAGTTCCGTGTCTTTCAAGGACGCAGCCTGGGCGTTGAAGGATGACGCCAGCAAAATGGCCGCGGTAGGAACGATAAGGCGCAGCATGAAACTCTCCTGGTTCAGTGATGCGGGTTGGACCCGTCACGTGACTGTGCGTTCAGTGGCGGCGAATTATAGGGGAGGCGGGCTGGACGGTACAGGCTTGCGCCGGGCGCTCTGGTAAACTGCTGGCACTTTTTACCCTGTCGAGTGTTTTTCGTGTCGATTTCCCTTCTGTGTGGGCGTTGCCCGCCATGAGTCATACCCCCGCGCGCTTTGCCTTGAATGCCGTAGCCCGCTTGCGCGATCAGCGTGAGGAGGAGGGCATCAAGCCGATTCAGGCCCGCGGCTGGCGCGCGACGCGCTGCCGTGACTGCCGGGTGATCGAGAGCCACTGCCTGTGCGCATGGCGCCCGCAGGTCGCTACCCGTTCCGGCGTGTGCCTGATCATGACCAATAAGGAAGTGTTCAAACCGAGCAACACCGGTTGGCTGATCGCCGACGTGGTGCCTGACAACCATGCCTTCATCTGGTCCCGTACCGAGACCGATCCGAAGTTGCTGGCGCTGTTGTCCGACCCGCAATGGCAGCCTTACCTGGTGTTTCCGGGGGAGTACGTCGAACCTGAACGCGTGACAAACACTGTGGACGTCGATGGCACGAAGCGCCCGTTGTTCATTCTGTTGGATGCGACCTGGACCGAAGCGCGGAAGATCTTTCGCAAGAGCCCCTATTTCGATCGATTGCCGATCCTCAGCCTTCTGCCGGAGAAACTCTCCCGCTACCGGTTGCGCCGCTCGACCCGCAGCGAACATCTGTGCACGGCGGAAGTGGCGGCGCTGTGCCTCGACCTCGCAGGCGATATCGCCGCGGCATCGGCGCTGGACGCCTACTTCGATGTGTTCAGCCAGCATTACCTCGACGCCAAACACCAGTTGGACATGAACGTTTCGACCCCGGCGCACGCCGAGTTGATGCCCTATGTCCGGTCGGTCACCCCATTGATGGACTGATTGTCGCGCATACTGCAATAAAGTGTACCGGCCATGCTGCTTGACCACCCCGGCTTCGCTGGGCATGCTTGGCGCCGATTAGGGTGCTGCCGGAATTTTCGACGCCGTTTTTTGCGTTGAGCGTGCCTTGTCAGTGCAGCTGCGTGGCTGTGTCTTGACTTGCTTTGGCGAGGTCCGAATGCATCGGGCGTCCCATGAAAAACAGGATCATTTGAAAAATGGCCACATACGAAATCCTGATTGCCGATGACCACCCACTTTTTCGTAGTGCCTTGCATCAAGCGCTGACCCTGGGCCTCGGCCCGGACGTGCGTCTGGTGGAAGTGGCGAGCATCGCCGAACTGGAAGTGCGCCTGACGGAAAAGTCCGACTGGGATCTGGTACTGCTGGACCTGAACATGCCGGGGGCCTACGGTTTTTCCGGGCTGGTCCTGCTGCGCGGGCAGTACCCGCAGATTCCGGTGGTCATGGTCTCGGCCCAGGAAGAGCCAACCATCATGGTCAAGTCTCGCGAGTTCGGCGCCAGTGGCTTCATTCCCAAATCCAGTGACTTGAGTGTGATCCAGAAAGCCGTGCGCGCCGTTCTCGATGGCGACGTGTTCTGGCCGCCGCAGGCATTTGAAGCGGTCAGCGTCTCGGATGAGGCCAAGGCGGCCAGCGAAGGTCTTGCCAGCCTCACCCCGCAACAATTTCGCGTGTTGACCATGGTCTGCGAAGGCCTGCTGAACAAGCAGATCGCCTACGAGCTGAGCGTTTCCGAGGCGACTATCAAGGCGCACGTGACCGCGATTTTCCGTAAACTGAATGTACGGACCCGGACTCAGGCCGCGCTGCTCTTGCAACAACTTGAGTCAATTTCCAGCCATTAAAGGCTGGCAAATTCACGCTTTTTTGACTTTGGTTGAACTAGCTTTCCCACTTCTTTTTTGCCAGTTGCCCACTCTATGTCACCTTTCAAAGGCCAGACCGGCCTGAAACGTATTCTCAATGCTTCCGGTTATTCGCTGGACGGCCTGCGCGCAGCCTTCACCGGTGAAGCCGCCTTTCGGCAATTGGTGTTGCTCAACGTCATCCTGATCCCTTTGTCGTTCTTCCTGAATGTCAGCCGGGTCGAACAGGCGTTGTTGATCGCGGTATGCCTGTTGGCGTTGATCGTCGAGTTGCTCAACTCGGCGGTGGAAGCGGCCATCGACCGCATTTCCCTTGAACGGCACCCGCTGTCCAAGAATGCCAAGGACATGGGCAGTGCCGCCCAGTTCGTGGCGTTGAGCATGATTGCCCTGGTGTGGGCGGTGATTCTGCTTTAAGCGATCGTCGGCAGCACGATCTCGTCGCTGCGCTGGACCCCGGCGGTGAAGGCGCGGCACAGTTCGAGGAACTCGCGCATCGCCGAGGTCTGATACTTCTGTTTATGCCAGATGAAATAAAACTGTCGCGCCAGATCCAGATCCGGCGTCTCGACAGGCACCAGGCTGCCGCGGCGGAATGCGTCGCGCAAAGCCAGCCTGGAAATGCAGCCAATCCCCAAACCTGATTCCACTGCGCGCTTGATCGCTTCGGTGTGCTCAAGCTCGAGGCGAATGTTTAACGAAGTGCGGTGATGGCGCATGGCTTGATCGAAGGTCAACCGCGTGCCCGAGCCCTGTTCGCGCAAGATCCAGGCTTCGTGGCTCAACTCGTCCATGGTGGCCGTGCCACGCTTGGCCAACGGATGCTGGGGGGCGCAAAACACCACCAGTTCGTCCTCGACCCAGCTTTGCACTTCGATGTCCGGGTGACTGCAGTCGCCTTCGATTAGACCCAGATCAATTTCATAGTGGGCCACTTGTTGCACGATATTGGCAGTGTTCTGCACATGCAGTTTCACCTGGCTTTCCGGGTGGCGTTGCATGAAGCTGCCGATCAACAATGTGGCCAGGTAATTGCCGATGGTCAGGGTCGCGCCCACCGCCAGAGAGCCGAAACCGGACTTGCCATTGAGCAGGTCTTCGATTTCCTTGGCCTGGTCCAGCAGCGCCACCGCTTGCGGCAACAGTTGTTTTCCGAGGGCGTTGAGGCTCAACCGTTTGCCGGCGCGGTCGAACAACTGGCAGCTGCACTGGCGCTCCAGTTCGGTGATCGAGGTGCTCGCCGCCGATTGCGAGAGGTTGAGCAGGCCCGCGGCACGGGACACACTTTCCTGCTGGGCGACGGCGACGAATACTTGAAGTTGACGGAGAGTAAATCGCATATCGATATAACCGATAACCCTTATCTTAATAATCCATTTAACAGATATTGTCTCTGCCTTTAGAATGCGATGCAATTGCGCATATCACTGGCGCAGGCAAAATCTCCAGGAGTCCCACGTACATGAGCAACATGAACCACGAGCGTGTCCTCAGTGTTCACCACTGGAACGACACTCTGTTCAGCTTCAAGTGCACCCGTGATCCGGGCCTGCGCTTCGAGAACGGTCAGTTCGTGATGATCGGCCTGCAACAGCCCAACGGCCGCCCGCTTATGCGCGCTTACTCGATTGCCAGCCCGAACTGGGAAGAGCATCTCGAGTTCTTCAGCATCAAGGTGCCTGATGGTCCGCTGACTTCGCAGTTGCAGCATCTGAAGGAAGGCGACGAGATCATCATCAGCAAGAAGCCTACCGGTACGCTGGTACTGGATGACTTGAAGCCTGGCAAACATTTGTACCTGCTCAGCACCGGTACCGGCCTGGCGCCGTTCATGAGCGTTATCCAGGACCCGGAAACCTACGAGCGTTTCGAAAAAGTGATCCTGTGCCACGGCGTGCGTTACGTCAACGAAGTCGCTTACCGCGAGTTCATCACCGAGCACCTGCCGCAGAACGAGTTCTTCGGCGACGCGCTGCGTGACAAGTTGATCTACTACCCGACCGTGACCCGTGAGCCGTTCGAGAACGAAGGTCGCCTGACCGACCTGATGCGCAGCGGCAAGCTGTTCAGCGACATCGGTCTGCCACCGATCAACCCGCAGGACGACCGCGCCATGCTGTGCGGCAGCCCGAGCATGCTCGACGAGACCAGCGAAGTGCTGAACAGCTTCGGCCTGAAAGTTTCGCCGCGGATGCGCGAGCCGGGTGATTACCTGATCGAGCGTGCATTCGTCGAGAAGTAAGCACCAGTAACAGCTTTGTTTTACCTGTGGGAGCGAGCCTGCTCGCGATAGCGGTGTGTCAGTCGACGTCAATGTCGACTGTTACCCCTTCGCGAACAGGCTCGCTCCCACAGTTGTTTCTGTTGTTCAGCTTATTGCAGGAATGACTTCCAGGACGCGGATCAGCTCCGGTGTCGGGTAGTGCCAACGCACATCGACATCCCAGAACTGCGCGCCGTATTCCCGCTCGGGTGCAGGCGTCTGATAGGCCGGGCGCGGATCTTGCGCCAGGCATTGCTCGATCAACTCGACCAAGGGCTCTGCAAGGCGCTGGGCATGCTCCTGGGCCTGTTGCAGCGCTGTGTCCGTCCACTGCACGGGAATCAGTTGCGGCGCAGCGCTGGCGATGCTGTTGGCGGCGGTGTCGATGATGTCGGCGTAGGGCACGTAGGGTTTGATGTCGAGAATCGGGGTGCCGTCCAGCAGATCGATGCCAGAGATCCACAGCCGACCGGCTTCGACCTTGTCCAGTTTCACCACCGACTGCCCGATGCCATTGGGGCGGTGGGTGGCGCGGGTGGCGAACACGCCCATGGACTTGTTGCCGCCGAGGCGAGGAGGGCGAACCTTCAGGCGAGGCTTTTCCTCCAGGGCCTGGTGGAACAGGAACAGCAGCCACACGTGGCTGACCTGCTCCAGGCCCTGCACCGCGTCCCCTTGATCGAACGGCGCCACCAGTTCAAGCACCCCACGGGCGGCCGGGGCCAGTTGCGGCTGGCGCGGAATGGCGAACTTCTCCTTGAAGCAGGAGCGCACGAAGCCGATGGGGGAAACGCTGTAGGTCATGGTTTGGGATCGAGGCGGAATCAGGTAGGGCATGATGCCGTAAAGATCAAAAGATCGCAGCCTTCGGCAGCTCCTACAGAGGAATTCGTACGGCGTAGGAGCTGCCGCAGGCTGCGATCTTTTAAAGGCTGAACCCGCCATCCAGCGGAATGATATTTCCGGTCATGTAGGCCCCAGCGGTGCTCGCCAGACTGATCGCCAGCGCCGCCATCTCTTCCTCGCGCCCCCAGCGCTTCATTGGAATCAGGGCCGTATCCTGCGCCAGCGCCTGTTCATCATTGCCAATGTGCCGGGTCATCTTGCTCGGAAAGCGCCCCGGGGCGATCACGTTGAGGTTGATGTGCTGGCTCACCAGTTCGCGCGCCAGAATCCTCGACAGTTGGTGCAACGCGGCCTTGCTCGGCCCGTAGGCATACGCCTGCTCGCCGAAGGAGGAAATCCCCGCCACCGACCCGATGTTAATGATCCGCGCCGGATTCGCTTCGGAACCGGCCTTGCGCAGCAGGGGCAGGAACTGCTGGATGCAGTTGAACACCGAGGTCACGTTGAGCTGCATGACCTTCTCCCAGCCCTTGATCGGGTAGCTCTCCAGTGGTGCGCCCCAGGTGGTGCCGGCATTGTTCACCAGAATGTCCAGATGGGTGATCTGCTCGCCCAGGCGCGTGGCCAGTTGAAGGACGCCCTCTTCGGTGGCGAGGTTGGCCGCGATGGCGCGGCAGCGGCCAAGTGCACCGAGTTCGTCAGCGGTTTGCTGGCAGGCTTCGACGTCGCGGGCGCAGACGTACACGGTGGCGCCGGCCTCGACGTAGGCCTTGGCGATCATCTTGCCGATACCACGGGTGCCGCCGGTCACCAGGGCGGTGCGGCCTTGCAGGGAAAAGTAGGGATGCATGGCGAATCCTGAGAACTGAGGTCTTAATACCCTAGTCGTCAGCCGCCAGAAGCGGAGCCACTATTTTTACGCGGAATGAGGGGCCATATGGCCCGGCCTTGAACTGCATGCGTGCAGTTCAAGGCCGGCGGGCGTTTACTGCGGGCGAACGCGCAGGGTCAGGCCCTTGAGGAAATTGCGCAGCAGTTGGTCGCCACACGGGCGATAGTTGGTGTGGCCGAACTTGCGGAACAGTGCGCTCAACTCTGGCTTGGACACCGGGAATTCGGCGGCCTTGAGGATTGCGTGCATGTCGTCTTCTTTGAGTTCGAACGCCACCCGCAGCTTTTTCAGGATGATGTTGTTGGTCACCGGCACTTCGATCGGCTGAGGCGGACGGCTTTCGTCCTTGCCACGCTTGAAGATCACCAGGCCATCGAGGAAATGCGCCATGACTTCGTCCGGGCAACGTACGAAGCCTTCCTCGTCTTCCTCTTTTTTGTCGAGGTAGGTCAGCAGGTCTGGCAGGGTCACGTCCATGCCGCCGAGCTTGATGATCTCGATGACTTTCTTGTCGCTGATGTCGAGCATGTAGCGCACGCTGCGCAGTACGTCGTTATGAATCATGTGTGCAGTCCTGATATTCGGCTGTGGGCGTCGCGGCCAGGCGCGGCGCCGAAATGTGTGGCGGCGAGAAAAGCCTTAGAACTTCTCTTTGCCGGACAGGTAGCGCCATTGCCCCACAGGCACTTTGCCGATGGACACGCCGCCGATGCGAATGCGACGGATGGCGACGACCTTGAGGCCGACTGCCTGGCAAAGCAGGGCGATGATGCCCGGCTGCGGGTTCTTCATGGCAAAGCGCAGGCGGTTCTCGTTCTGCCAGCTGGCCTTGACCGCCGGCAACTCCTTGCCCTTGTAGGTCAGGCCGTGGTTCAGGCGGTTCAGGCCGTGGGCCACCATCTCGCCTTCGACCTCGACCACATACTCTTGCTCGATCTTGCTGGAGTCAGCGGTGAGTTTGCGCAGGATTTTCCAGTCTTGGGTGAACACCAGCAGGCCGCTGGCGTTGGCCTGCAGGTCGGTGCTGGCGGTCAGGCGCAGGAAGTGCCCGCGCAACGGGCGCTTGCCGTAGCGGTGCTCTTCGCTCAGGGTCTCGGCGCCGAGGGTGGCCATGGCAGTGTCTGTGTCCATGCCGGCGGGCACGTTGAGCAGCAGGGTCACCGGTTCCGGCGCGGTGGCCTTGGCTTCTGGATCAAGCTCGACTTTCTGGGTGTCGACCTTGAATTGCGGCTCGTCGATGACCACACCGTCGACGGTGACCCAGCCGCCCTCGATGAACAGCTCAGCCTCCCGACGGGAACAGCCGACGAGTTCGATGAGGCGTTTGGAGAGACGAATCGGGTCAGTCATGTCATGGCCGTAACAAAAAGGGGGTGGGCATTGTACCTGCCTGGCGCCGGTTAATCCCGGTTCCATTTGTAGGAGCTGCCGAAGGCTGCGATCTTTTGATCTTAAAAGCAAAGATCGCAGCCTTCGGCAGCTCCTACACGGGTATCGGTGTTGTGTCAGCCATGGTGTGAATTTTGTTGATCCTGACGCATACGCATGTGCAACAACGGATACGGCTGCCCCATGCCATCGACCTCCGAGCGACCGATGACCTCGAAGCCCTGCTTGAAGTAGAAGCCGAGGGCTTGGGGGTTCTGTTCGTTGACGTCCAGTTCGCAGGCATTCAGGTGTTCCAGGGCATAGCGCAACAGTTTCTTGCCCAGGCCCTGGCCGCGATGGTCAGGGTCGATGAAGAGCATTTCGATCTTGCCGGCCGCGACGCCGGCGAACCCGGTGATGCGCTGGTTCGAATCCTTGGTGCAGATCAGCATCACCGAGTCGAGGTAGCGGGTCAGCACCAGGTTCTTCAGCAGTTCGATGTAGCTGTCCGGCAGAAAGTCGTGGGTGGCGCGTACCGAGGCCTCCCAGACCCGGGTCAATTCTTCGTAGTCGCCGAGTTTTGGCGTGTGGATGACTGAATGCTGACGCATGCCCGTCTGCCTCTTGTGCAGTGGTTGATAGGAATCCTTTCAACCTCAAACAATAGCCGTAAAAAAGCCCCGCATCTCGTCAAGAGAGCGGGGCTTTGCGTATTTTTTGCGTTTAGATCTGTTCAGCCCACAGATCGTATTCGTCGGCGTCGGTCACTTTGCACCAGACCTTGTCGCCCGGCTTGAGGTTGCTGCCGTTGTCGATGAATACGTTGCCGTCGATTTCCGGGGCATCGAAGAAGCAGCGGCCCACCGCGCCTTGCTCGTCGACTTCATCGACCAGCACTTCGATCTCGCGGCCGATGCGCATTTGCAGGCGCGCCGAGCTGATGGCCTGCTGGTGCGCCATGAAGCGCTCCCAACGGTCCTGCTTGATGTCGTCCGGCACGACTTCCAGGTCCAGGTCATTGGCCGGTGCGCCTTCTACCGGCGAGTACTGGAAGCAGCCGACGCGGTCGAGCTGGGCTTCGGTCAGCCAGTTCAGCAGGTACTGGAAGTCTTCTTCGGTTTCGCCCGGGAAGCCGACGATGAAGGTCGAACGGATGATCAGGTCCGGGCAGATTTCGCGCCAGTTCTTGATCCGCGCCAGGGTCTTGTCTTCGAAGGCCGGGCGTTTCATCGACTTCAGCACTTTCGGGCTGGCGTGCTGGAACGGGATGTCCAGGTACGGCAGGATCTTGCCGGCGGCCATCAGCGGGATCAGCTCGTCAACGTGCGGGTACGGGTAAACGTAGTGCAGGCGAACCCAGACGCCGAGGGTGCTCAGGGCTTCGCAGAGTTCGGTCATGCGGGTTTTCACCGGAGCGCCGTTCCAGAAACCGGTGCGGTATTTCACGTCGACGCCGTAGGCGCTGGTGTCCTGGGAAATCACCAACAGCTCTTTGACGCCGGACTTGACCAGGCGCTGGGCCTCGTCGAGTACGTCGCCCACCGGACGGCTGACCAGTTTGCCGCGCATCGACGGGATGATGCAGAAGCTGCAGCTGTGGTTGCAGCCTTCGGAAATCTTCAGGTAGGCGTAGTGGCGCGGGGTCAGCTTGATGCCTTGTGGTGGCACCAGGTCGATCAGCGGGTTGTGGTCCTGGCGTGGCGGCACGACATCGTGCACGGCGTTGACCACTTGCTCGTACTGCTGCGGACCGGTCACGGCCAGCACGCTCGGGTGTACGTTGCGAATGTTGCCTTCTTCGACGCCCATGCAGCCGGTCACGATGACCTTGCCGTTTTCCTTGATGGCTTCGCCGATCACTTCCAGGGACTCGGCCTTGGCCGAATCGATGAAGCCGCAAGTGTTGACGACCACGACGTCGGCGTCCTGGTAGGTGGACACCACGTCATAGCCTTCCATGCGCAGCTGGGTCAGGATGCGCTCGGAGTCGACCAGTGCTTTTGGGCAACCCAGGGATACGAAGCCAACCTTTGGATTGGCCGGCGCAGGAGTGGTGGACATGTCTAACCTCGGTATTTTGTGACGTCGTTTGCCGCATAGGGCAAAACCGACGGACGGGCGCTTGAACTGCGCCTCTGATCAAAAAGTGCGCAATTCTAGCGATGAGTCGCTCACTTGACCAGCTTTATGCAGGGAAATACGACGAGTGCTGCGCTATGCTTCGCGCCGTTACGCTTTACTGATTTTTTACTGTCAACAAAACGTCTGTAACGTGAAGTAAAACAGCGCATGCTGCACGACAAAGCATAGTGCTTCTTTCAAAGAGGCCAGGGTCTGAGAAGTAGGAGTGGTGGATGGGTCAGGCAAGTAGTCAGGCTGCGGGTGCCGAGCATTCGGCGGTCAAGCCGATCGGCATGCTGGTCGCGGCAGTCGGGGTGGTTTATGGCGATATCGGCACCAGTCCGTTGTACACCCTCAAGGAAGTGTTTTCCGGAGGCTACGGCGTACCGGTCAACCATGACGGGGTGCTGGGGATTCTGGCACTGATCTTCTGGTCGCTGATCTGGGTCGTGTCGATCAAGTACATGATGTTCGTGCTGCGCGCCGACAACCAGGGCGAAGGCGGCATCATGGCCTTGACCGCACTGGCCCGGCGGGCGGCGGCGGGGCACGCCAAATTGCGTACGTTGCTGGTGGTCTGCGGGCTGATCGGCGCGGCGTTGTTCTATGGCGACAGCATGATCACCCCGGCGATCTCCGTACTGTCGGCGATTGAAGGCCTGGGGTTGGCGTTCGACGGGATCGACCATTGGGTGGTGCCTATCTCACTGGTGGTGCTGGTGGCGCTGTTCCTGATCCAGAGCCATGGTACGGCGCGCATCGGCATTCTGTTCGGGCCGATCATGGTGACCTGGTTCCTCGTACTGGGCGCACTGGGCGTCTATGGCATCAGCCAGCATCCGGAAGTCCTGCAGGCGATGAACCCGGTGTGGGGCGTACGTTTCTTCATGGTCCATCCGGGCATGGGGGTGTCGATTCTCGGTGCCGTGGTGCTGGCATTGACCGGTGCCGAAGCGCTGTACGCGGACATGGGCCACTTCGGCCGCAAGCCAATCGCTCGTGCCTGGTTCATCCTCGTGCTGCCGGCGCTGGTGTTGAACTATTTTGGTCAAGGGGCCTTGCTGCTGGGCGACCCGGAAGCTGCCCGTAACCCCTTCTACCTGCTGGCACCGAGCTGGGCATTGATCCCGCTGGTCGGGCTGTCGACCATGGCCACGGTGATTGCCTCGCAAGCAGTGATTTCCGGTGCGTTCTCCCTGACCCGCCAGGCGATCCAGCTTGGTTACATCCCGCGCATGCACATCCAGCACACCTCCAGCGCCGAACAGGGCCAGATCTACATCGGTGCGGTGAACTGGGCGTTGATGGTCGGCGTGGTGTTGTTGGTGCTGGGTTTCGAATCCTCCGGCGCCCTGGCCTCGGCCTACGGCGTGGCGGTGACCGGGACCATGCTGATGACCAGCATTCTGGTATCCGCGGTGATCCTGCTGCTGTGGAAGTGGCCTCCGGTGCTGGTGGTGCCGGTCCTGCTGGGTTTCCTGTTGGTAGACGGTGTGTACTTCGCCGCCAACGTGCCGAAAATCGTTCAGGGCGGTGCATTCCCGGTCATCGCCGGTTTCGCGCTGTTTGTGCTGATGACCACCTGGAAACGCGGCAAGCAGTTGCTGGTCGAGCGTATCGATGAGGGTGGCTTGCCGCTGCCGATCTTCATCAGCAGCATTGCCGTACAGCCTCCCCATCGTGTTCAGGGCACCGCCGTGTTCCTGACGGCACGCCCGGATGCCGTGCCCCACGCGCTGTTGCACAACCTGCTGCATAACCAGGTGCTACACGAGCAAGTGGTGCTGCTGACGGTGGTGTACGAAGACATCCCGCGGGTGCCGCCAACACGACGGTTCGAGGTCGATGCCTATGGCGAAGGTTTCTTCCGGGTGATCCTGCACTTCGGCTTTACCGACGAACCGGACGTACCGAAAGCGCTGAAACTGTGCCACCTCGATGAGCTGGACTTCAGCCCGATGCGCACCACCTACTTCCTCAGCCGCGAAACGGTCATCGCCTCCAAGCTCGAAGGCATGTCGCGCTGGCGTGAGGCGCTGTTCGCCTTTATGTTGCAGAACGCCAACGGCAATTTGCGTTTCTTCAATCTGCCGCTGAACCGGGTGATTGAGTTGGGGACGCAGGTGGAAATGTAAGCCTCATCAAAAAGCCCCCGTTGCCATTGCGGCAGCGGGGGCTTTTGTGTTCTAGGGCAAGAGTAAGTTCAAAAGATCGCAGCCTTCGGCAGCTCCTACATTGGAATGTGTACACCCTGTAGGAGCTGCCGAAGGCTGCGATCTTTTTGGGAGGCTCTATCAGATCACTCCTGAGCGGTCGTTTCGGCTTCCTTCACCTGCCGCTTCTCAATCACATCCACCAGGCGCTTGGCCAGCGCCGGATAGTTCTCGTCGAAGTGATGACCGCCAGGCAGTTTGATGGCTTCGCCCACCGCCGTCTTGTCGGTGCAGCCACTCTCGTCGGTTTCTTCCTCACCGTAGATGCACACTACTTTGGCGGCTGGCAGCTTGGCCATTTCCGGGCCGGTGGCGGCTTCCTTGCCGGCGTTGCCGAGCCAGCCTTCGACTTCGATCTCGAAGCTGCCGGTACGGGCGAAGGCCAGCAGGATAATTGCGTCGACGCGTTGCTGTTCCGATTCGGCCAGGCGGTTGTAGATCGCCGGCAGTACGTCGGCACCGAACGAGTAACCGGTCAGGATGAAGCGTTTGGTGCCCCATTTCTGCCGGTAGTGTTGCATCAGTTCAGCCAGGTCCAGCGCGCTTTGCTCCGGGCTCTTGTGCTGCCAGTAGTAGCGCAGGGTGTCGATGCCGACCACCGGGTAGCCGATCTTGGCCATCTCGCCCGCCACGTCGCGGTCGAGGTCGCGCCAGCCACCGTCACCGGACAGGAACAGGGTCACGGTGTCCCTGGCCTGGCCTGCTGGCACTTCGACCACCGGGATCTGCAGGCCGCCAGCGGCTTTGTCGCCGCCGACGAGGATCTTGCGCAGTTCGTTGTTCAGCACCTGCGGCAGGTTGATGTCGTAGTCGCTGATGCTGGTTTCGGCGTTCGGTTGATCACGCACAAAGCCGGCGCTGGTGTCGTCCGGGTTGTCGTTCCACGCCGCCAGCCAGTGGCCGTGGGCGGCGCTTTTGGGCAACAGGTGCGTGCAGCCACCCTTTTCCAGGGCCAGGTCGACCGAGACGGCCTGGGCCTTGTCGTCCTTTTGCTCGGACAACCAGCGCCAGGCCAGCACGGCGCCAGGGCCGATGCCGCTGACCAGGGTCGCCGGGCCTTTGAGTTCCCGCAGCCCCGATTGCAGGGCACGGCTTTGCAGCAGGCAATCCTTGGGCAGGATCACCTGGACAATTTGCGCCGAACCGCTGCGGCTCAGGGTCATCAATTGCTTGTCGCTGAGTTTCTGGTCTTCGTTGACCGCCACCAGCACCTGGGCGCGTGGCGTGGTGCCGGGGATGACACGGGTCATCACCGCACCATCGGTCGGGGTCAGCAATTGGAGGGTCGGTTCCGGTGCCGGGCGTTTCAGGTACCAGAAACCGCCTCCGAGAATCAGGGTCACTATCACCAGCGTGCCCAATACATACCGCAAGGAGCGTTGAATCATCAGCGTTTCACCAATCCGGTCAAGCCGCCCGCGATCAGGGCGGCAGTGTCGGCCAGCGCAACCAGCGGATCGAGTCCGGCGGGCACGGCCATATAACGGGGTTCCCAATCAGGCTGGAACTTGTCTTTGAAGCGGCGCAAGCCCTGGAAGTTGTACAGCTGCTCACCACGGCGGAATACCATCGAGCCCAGGCGCTGGGTCAATGGCGCGCCGCGACGGGGTTGCAACCCCGACAACGGCACCATGCCCAGGCTGAAACGCGCGTATCCATGGTTTTTATAATGTTGAATCAGGCCGACCATCATGAACTCCATGGTCAGCTTCGGGGCATCCGGATGCGCACGCATCAGGTCGAGGCTGGCCAGGTCATGGCCGTAGGTCTCGAGCAGGTTGGCGAACGCCACCGGGCGCCCTTCGAAACGAATCACCGCGATGCGGAAATGCTTGAGGTAGTCATCGCTGAAGCGGCCCAGCGAAAAACCTTTCTCGCGGACGTTCTTGCCGGTCAGCCAGGCATCGGAAATCACCTTGAGTTCTTCCATCGGCGCCAGGCCCGGCTCATGGATTTCCAGGGACAGGCCGTCACGGGTGCCACGGTTCCAGGTGTAGCGCAGATCCTTCATCTCCTTGCCCTTGGCTTCGAGATCAAAACGCTTGAGGTCGACCCGGGCTTCTTCGCCGAGCTTGATCGCGGTCAGGCCGATGTCCATGTAGTACGGCAGGTTCTCTGCACGCACTTGATAGAACACGGGACGGGCGTGGTGGATGTCGCACAGGTCGCGGAACTGCCAGATCATTTCCGCCCGTTGCTGGCCCGGGCCGATCGGGTCATACAGCGCCACCAGGCTGCGGCCGCGACGGGCGTACATCAGGAAGGCTTCGTCATTGGGGTGAAACAGCAGCGCCTTGTCACCGGTCAGGGCCAGGCCGCCATCCGGTTGGGCCGATGCCATGAGGATCTTGCTGGCGCGCTCCAGTTCGTCGGGCGTGGGCAGGTGAATAACCGGGCGCGCGGTGCGCAGCAGCCAGGTCAGGGACACCACCACCAGCAGCACAGCGGCGCCGAGCAGCGAACGCAGGCCGCGAGGGGCGTCGGCGTCCAGGGTGAACTGCCACCAGAGTTGGTGGCTGTAGGGAACGTCCTGGTAGGCGAACAGCAGCAGCCACATCGACGCACCGAGTACGCACAGGCTGGCCACCAGATACAAGGGCGAGAAGGGCAGTTCGGTCAGGCGGCTCGGGCGATAGAACGAGCGGCGGAATACCCCGAGCAGGCTCGCCGTCAGCACCATCAGGCTGGCTTCTTCCCAGTCGAAGCCTTTGAGCAGCGAGAGCAGGGCACCCACCAGCAATAGAATGGTGGTCAGCATCCACGCGGCCGACAGCCGGCGACGCAGCCCCTGGGCCAGCAACAGGCAAAGTACGCCGACCAGGCTGGCACCGAAGTGCGAGGCATCGACCAGTCGATGGGGGATCAGAAAACCGATGTGTTCCAGGCGGGTATCGATTTCCGGGGTGGCGCCGGAGAACAGCAGGACAACACCGGACAGGAACACCAGCACCGCCAGTATCGGAGCCGCCAGGCCCGAGGCCGCGCGCAACGTCTGGCGTGTCTGGAACAGGCGCTGGCCTTCGTTGATCAGCAGCAACAGGCAGGCCACCAGCAAGGGCAAGACCACATAGATCAAACGATAGAGCAGCAGGGCAGCCGCCAGTGGCGCAGCGCCCAGGGTGTCGGAAAAGGCCGCCAGCAAAATGGCCTCGAACACCCCGACGCCGCCCGGCACATGGCTGAGCACGCCCGCGGCCAGGGCCAGCAGGTACACCAGAAGGAAAGCACCGAAGGGCGGTGTTTCCGGCAGCAGCAGATAGAGCACCGTGGCAGCGGCGGCGACGTCCAGGGCGGTGATGATCAATTGCAGGAATGTCAGGCGACGCCCGGGCAGGCGCAAGGTGCGGCGTCCGACCCTGACCAGCAGGTTGTCCGGGTAAGGCTGTTCCGGCAGCCGACGACGGTAGATACCGATGGCCAGCACCGAGAACAGCACGAGCACGGCGCTCGCCACCACACCCAGCAACGTCTCGGAGAGACCCAGGGCGGTGGACGCGGCTGGCAGGTCACTGAGCGTTGCCAGGGCGGCCAGGGGTGGCAGGGCGCAACCCAGCGAGAGGCTGGCGAACAACGTCATGCGCGCGACTTCAGCCGCTCCCAGGCCATGACGGGCATAGAGGCGATAGCGAACCGAACCGCCAGACAACATTGAAAGACCAATGGCGTTGCCGATGGCAAAGGCCGTGAAACCACCCAGCGCCAATTCACGCGGTGCCAGGCTCACTCCGGCATAGCGGCTGGCCGACCATTCGTAGCCGAGCAGAATGATGAAGCCCGCCACGGTAGCGCCCAGTGCGCCCATCAAGGCAGGTTTTGGAACATCGAGGATCGAATCGTGCAGCGCGTAAAGGTCGAGTTCGCTCAACAGGTGGCGACAGGCAATCAGCGCGATCGCGAACAGCAGCAGGGTGACCGCCAGGCCAATGGGTTGACGGTACTTGCTCAATCGATCAAGCAGGCGCAGGCGCTCGGCATTGATCGGTTGTTCCGCTGTGACAGTGTCTTGTGAATCAGACGAGTTGGCGCGCATCAATCACCTCTTGGATTGTGCGCGACAGGATGGAGGTATCCAGCCAAGTTACCAATCCCTGTAGAAAAAAATAATCACAAATATTAACGCCTATCACCGGAAGCGGGGACGGCGCGTCATCAGTCGTGAAGGCTTCAGCCTGCGATAGAGCATAGTTCGAACCCGGCGCATGGGGGCTTCCAAAACGGCTTGCTACACAGTGACAGGTCATTGTTGCGAAAGGACTTTTTCAACAGATACAAAAAAGGCCACTCTTTCGAGTAGCCTTTTTTGATGTTTGGTTGCGGGAGCCGGATTTGAACCGACGACCTTCGGGTTATGAGCCCGACGAGCTACCAGACTGCTCCACTTTTTTGATGTTTGGTTGCGGGAGCCGGATTTGAACCGACGACCTTCGGGTTATGAGCCCGACGAGCTACCAGACTGCTCCATCCCGCGTCTGTGTGGCGGCATTCTATAGAGATACGCCGGGGTGTCAACCGTTAATCCTGAAGCAGGTCAAATAAACGTTGAATCGCGGCAAACGGTCGCAGGGATGACCTAAGTTTCGGAATCAGAACGATTTCCGGTTTCGGTCCCGTTGAGCCCCAGGCCTTGTTCCTGCATTCGGCGCTACAAAGCGAGCGCGCACAAAAAAGGCCACTCTTTCGAGTAGCCTTTTTTGATGTTTGGTTGCGGGAGCCGGATTTGAACCGACGACCTTCGGGTTATGAGCCCGACGAGCTACCAGACTGCTCCACCCCGCGACAAAGCTGGGGCGGAAGATTGCCCACAACGTTCAGGTGGGCGATCACACCGCCNCACTCTTTCGAGTAGCCTTTTTTGATGTTTGGTTGCGGGAGCCGGATTTGAACCGACGACCTTCGGGTTATGAGCCCGACGAGCTACCAGACTGCTCCATCCCGCGTCTGTGTGGCTCATTCTATAGAGATGCGCTCGGGTGTCAACCTCAAATTCCGATAAAACCTCTTCCTGTTCAATCGGTTAGCATTCAAAAGGGGCGATCGACAGGTCTGTGAGGCAGGCAGGACAAGGCCTGCGCGTCTATTGAAAGTAATTTTTCGATTGAAAAAATAAATTCACAATCGACTCTTCCTACGAATGGAAAAGAACATTCAGACTACTGGTGCTATATACAGGTGTCGGTGAGATACTGTTTATCCGGCACGCCATGACGCCTTTTCTTTGCCATGAACACGGCTTTGCTATGACTCAACGCAAGATCATCCACGTCGATTGTGACTGCTTCTATGCAGCCATCGAAATGCGCGACGACCCACGCCTCGCCGGTAAACCATTGGCGGTGGGCGGGTCGGCGGACCGGCGCGGGGTGATCGCCACCTGCAATTATGAGGCGCGAGCGTACGGGGTGCGTTCGGCGATGTCCTCCGGGCATGCCTTGAAGCTGTGCCCGGACCTGACCATCGTCAAGCCACGCATGGATGCCTATAGAGAAGCGTCCAGGGAAATCCACACGATTTTTCGCGATTACACCGAGATCATCGAGCCGCTCTCGCTTGATGAGGCGTACCTCGATGTGTCGGACAGCGCGCATTTCGCAGGCAGTGCGACGCGAATCGCCCAGGACATCCGGCGCCGGGTTTCCAACCAGTTGCATATCACCGTGTCGGCGGGTGTGGCGCCGAACAAGTTTCTGGCCAAGATCGCCAGTGACTGGAAAAAGCCCAACGGCCTGTTTGTCATCACCCCGGATCAGGTCGAGGACTTTGTCAGCGGTTTACCCGTGAACAAGTTGCACGGTGTCGGCAAAGTCACCGCCGACAAGCTCGGCAAGCTGGGGATCATCGATTGCCTGCAATTGCGCGAGTGGGACAAGTTGGCGCTGGTGCGTGAATTCGGCAGCTTTGGCGAGCGACTCTGGAGCCTGGCCCGTGGGATCGATGACCGTGTGGTACACAACGATAGTCGTCGTCAGTCGATCAGTGTTGAAAATACCTACGACGTTGACCTGCCGGACCTGAAGAGTTGCCTGGACAAGTTGCCCGAACTGCTGGAGACCCTGGCGGGTCGCATGGCGCGAATCGACAGCAGCTATCGTCCGGGCAAGCCATTCGTCAAAGTGAAGTTTCACGACTTCACCCAGACGACATTGGAGCAGGCCGGGGCAGGGCGGGATCTGGGCAGTTATCAGTTAATGCTGACCCAGGCCTTCAATCGCGGTGGTAAACCGGTGCGGTTGTTGGGTGTCGGCGTGCGGCTGGAGGACTTGCGGGGCGGGTTCGAGCAGATGGAGTTGTTTGAGCGGTAAATTCTGAAAAAAAAAGATCGCAGCCTGCGGCAGCTCCTACAGAAGAACGCGATCTGTTGTAGGAGCTGCCGCAGGCTGCGATCTTTTTTGGCGTTTAGTTCAGCCCCGGATTCGCCACCAGTCGCTCGCCATTGCGGGCCAGTGACTTGAGGAATTCGGCCTGCAATTCTGGATCATTGCGCGTCAGTTCGATCAGGCTCTGTTCCAGTTCGCTGGCTTCTTCTTCAAGACCCAGTTCCGACAGGCGCTTGACCCGGTGGACCCACTGATTGACTTCGTCGCCTTCGAGATCGTCATAAATCAGTCCGTGGGCCTCATAGAGCTTGCTGCGCAAGGTGCTGCTGACGGCTAGCGAGGAGTCAGTGTGTACGTCGTCCTGGGCATCCTCGACACGGATCAGCAGCCGGCTCAGATGATTGATGTCATGTTCGGCGAACGGGTTGTCCAACAGGTTCAGGCGCAACACGCCGTTTTTGTCGGTGGTCAGTTCGAACGTTTCCTTGCCGGCCTTGACCTCGACCGGGCGCTCGCTCCAGGGCAGGCTTGAATATTCCGTGCGTTTGTCGCGCTGGACTTCATCAATACCGGCCAGGTTCTGCTGCGCGCGACCGTGGGACTGTACGTTCATGAACGGGTTGAGCCCGGCAAAACCGTAGCTCAGCCAGTCCTTGGTCACGCTGTCCGGCAGATTGCCGAGGGCGAATACGTTGACCACGTTGGCACCGACACCCGCCACCACGGCCACCGCGCCCAGCGGGATTTCGTAAATCTCCCGCCAGGGTTGGTACGGCGTGTAGCGGTCGTAGTGACGCGTGACTTCGTACTCGGTGACTTCGAAAGTCTTCTGCTCGTGGATTTTCACCCGCCGTTGCGGAAGCTCAAGCACCTTGGGCTCACCGACATCGATCTGCAGGCTGTGATCGAGCAATTTGCGCTCGACCCGTTCCTCGTGCTCGCTGCGTTGTGACATGTGATTGGCACAGCCGCTGACCAGCAGGGCGCCGCACAAGGCGGCGCCACCGAGGCCTAAGGTGTTTCGCTTGAACATGACGTCTCTATATCTGCTATCAGCGGCGGATGCGGGCCTGAAGGAAGGACAGCACGTCGGCGACCGGCAGCGCTTGTGCCTCGGCCTCGGTACGGCTCTTGTATTCCAGGTTGCCTTCGGCCAGGCCGCGGTCGCTGACCACGATCCGGTGTGGAATGCCGATCAGTTCCATGTCTGCGAACTTGATGCCCGGGCTGGTTTTCTTGTCGCGGTCATCCAGCAGCACTTCGAAGCCGGCAGCGGTCAGTTCCGCGTACAGCTTGTCGGTGGCTTCGCGAACTTGCTCGGTCTCGTAGCGCAGCGGCACCAGGGCAATCTGGAATGGTGCGAGGGTGTCGCTCCAGATGATCCCTTTTTCGTCGTTGTTCTGCTCGATGGCAGCCGCCACCACGCGGGACACGCCGATACCGTAGCAGCCCATTTCCAGGGTGACCGGCTTGCCGTTCTCGCCCAGCACTTCGCATTTCATCGCTTTGCTGTACTTGTTGCCCAGCTGGAAGATGTGCCCGACTTCGATGCCGCGCTTGATCTCCAGGGTGCCCTTGCCGTCCGGGCTCGGGTCGCCGGCCACGACGTTGCGCAGGTCGGCAACGGTCGGAACAGGCAGGTCGCGCTCCCAGTTCACGCCGAAGTAGTGTTTGTCATCGATGTTGGCACCGATGCCGAAGTCGCTCATCAGCTCGACCGAACGGTCGATGATGATCGGCAGCGGCAGGTTCAACGGGCCGAGGGAACCGGCACCGGCGCCAATGGCGTCGCGCAGTTCGCTTTCCGAAGCCATGACCAGCGGGCTGGCAACGCCTGGCTGGTTGCCGGCCTTGATTTCGTTCAGCTCATGGTCGCCACGGATGATCAGGGCAATCAGCTTGCCTTTCTCTTCTGCGTGCACCACGAGGGTCTTGATGGTTTTCTCGATCGGCAGGTTGAAGCCTTCGACCAGTTGCGCAATGGTCTTGGCGTTCGGAGTGTCGACCAGGCGCAGTTCTTCGCTCGGTGCGGCGCGGGAAGTTTCGCGAGGCACGGCTTCGGCTTTCTCGATGTTCGCCGCGTAGTCAGAACCGTTGCTGAACACGATGTCGTCTTCACCGGACTCGGCCAGTACGTGGAATTCGTGGGAGCCGGCACCGCCAATGGAGCCGTTGTCGGCTTCTACAGGGCGGAACTTCAGGCCCAGACGGGTGAACACGTTGCAGTAGGCCTGGTGCATGCGGTCATAGGTGACCTGCAGCGAAGGCTGGTCGGCGTGGAACGAGTAGGCGTCCTTCATGATGAATTCGCGACCGCGCATCAAGCCGAAGCGTGGGCGGATTTCGTCACGGAATTTGGTCTGGATCTGGTACAGGTTGATCGGCAGCTGCTTGTAGCTGCTCAATTCGTTACGCATCAGATCGGTGATGACTTCTTCGTGGGTGGGACCGGCGCAGAAGTCGCGACCATGGCGATCCTTGAAGCGCAGCAATTCAGGGCCGTACTCTTCCCAGCGCCCGGATTCCTGCCACAGCTCAGCCGGTTGAGTGCTCGGCATCAACACTTCGAGAGAGCCGGCGGCGTTCATTTCTTCACGAACGACGGCTTCGACCTTGCGCATTACCCGCAAGCCCATCGGCAGCCAGGTGTACAGGCCCGAGGCAAGTTTGCGGATCATGCCGGCGCGCAGCATCAGCTGATGGCTGATCACGACCGCATCGGAAGGCGTTTCTTTCTGTGTGGCGAGCAAAAATTGACTGGTGCGCATGGTTGGCCGTTATCGATTGCTGATGACGAGAAATGACGGAGCATTGTACGGGCGAGATCCGCTGGCGTACAGGCGTGCGGTCGGCGGTGTGGCAGGAGGGCGCGATTCACTCGGCCCTCCGCGATTTTTCCTGCGTAAGGGGCTACGACTCTTCGGCGACCGGGGTCTGCATCGGTTCCGGCGTCGGTGTCGGGCCTTCACGGCGGTTCTCCTGGAACCAGTGCAAGGCGATCAACAGCAGGGTCGGGACGCCTAGCAGGGCGGTGATCAGGAAGAAGTTGTGGTAACCGAATTTTTCCACCATGACCCCGGAGTAGCCGCCGATCAGGCGTGGCAGCAACAGCATGATCGAGCTGAGCAGGGCGTATTGGGTGGCGGAGAACTTGAGGTTGGTCAGGCTCGACAGGTAGGCGACGAACGCCGAGGTCGCCAGGCCCGAGCTGAAGTTGTCCAGGGAGATGGTCAGCACCAGCATGTTCAGGTTGGGGCCCATGTCGGCGAGCATCAGGAACAGGATGTTGGTCGCCGCGGATGCGACACCGCCGATGAACAGGATCGGCAGGATGCCGAAACGCACGATCAACAGGCCGCCCATGCCGGCGCCGACCAGAGTCATGATCAAGCCGAAAATTTTACTGACGCTGGCGATCTGGTCCTTGGTGAAGCCCTGGTCGATGTAGAACACGTTGGCCATCACGCCCATGACCGTATCGGACATCCGATAGGTGGCGATCAAGCCGAGCAGCAGCAGCGCTTGCCAGCGGTATCGCAGGATGAAGTCGTTGACCGGTGTCAACACAGGCGCCAGGCCACGACGGCCCATGGCCGAGAGGCACAGGGCGGTGAGGGTGGTGTAGAGGATTGCGCGCAGGAAGGCGCGGTCCTCCAGCAACAGGTCGAGCAGGCTCACGCCCTGGAACAACACGCTGGCGAAGTCGGTGTTGTAGAGCTGGGTGAACATGGCTGGCACCGAAACCAGCAGCACGATCAGCACAAAGACCGATGCCAATTGATGCGCGAAGCTGTAACGACCGGCCTGCAGTTGTGTGCGCAATGGCACCGGCGGTTCGCGCATGAACAGGCTGGTCAGCAGTGCCGGAACCATCAGGGCACCGAACAGGATGTAAGTGCCGGCCCAGGCCGAGTGCTTGTAGTTGAAGCCGGTGGAGCCAAAGCCTTCGGCGAAGTAGAGCGCGCCTGCGGTAGCCAGCAGCGCAGCGACCCGGTAACCGGACATGTAGCTGGCGGCGAGTGCGGCCTGGCGGTTGTCTTCGGCGATTTCCAGGCGGTAGGCGTCGACCGCGATGTCCTGGGTCGCTGATGCGAAAGCGACGACGACGGCAATGGCGATCAGCCACGACAAATGCTTTTGCGGGTCGCAGAAACCCATCCCGATCAGGCCGAGGATGACCAGTGCCTGAGACAGCACGAGCCAGGATCGTCGTCGACCGAGTTTGCCGAGCAATGGCAGTCGCCATTGGTCGAGCAGGGGTGACCAGACCCATTTGAAGGCATACGCCAGGCCGATCAGGCTTGCATAGCCAATGGTTTCACGCGCCACGCCAGCTTCACGCAGCCAGACTGAAAGTGTCGAAAACACCAGCATGTAGGGCAAGCCGGCGGCGAAACCAAGCAGCAACAGCACGAGTGTCGAGGGGCTGGCATAAGCGGCGAGCGCGGCGCGCCAGGTTTTACGGGGCATGGGCTGGAGTCTGCCTCAAGAAATACGGAAACAAAGCGCGCACTCTAACCGCTGTGCTCTACCGGACGCCAGCCATGGCGCTGAATATCAACACGATTGTTCTGGATACTGATGCCCTCCATGCGTAATCGTGCGCGCTGCTCATCACCCGAAGGACTGCCCGCCGGCAGGCTGATACGCCCGTTTGCACCGAGAACACGGTGCCAGGGCAGCTTGCTGTCGCCGGGCAGTTGACTGAGGGTGCGACCGACCCAGCGGGCGGCGCGACCCAGTCCTGCAAGCTCGGCCAGTTGGCCATAGCTGACGACTTTGCCCTTGGGTACTTGGGCCAGTGTCAGATACAGCGCCGTGCGTCGGATTTGCGCTGCACTCTCGGGGTCTTCGGTTGGATCGGTCACGTCCGTCAGTCCTCGGGGAGATTGCTTTACCCTCTGTAGAGTAATTCCTGCGCAGGAAGTTGAGAAATGAACTCAACAGAAATAGTCGGGTCAGTCCTTGTCATGGCCTTGTTCCTACGGATAATGCCGACTTTTCTCGCAAGCCTGAGCCTGTATTTTGTTTATGTTGTCCAGATCCCTGCTGTGTCTCGCCGTCCTTGGCGCATCCTCTCCCTTGCTCGCCGATACCGTGTGGTTGAAGAACGGTGACAAGCTGAGCGGCAAGATCACGCTGTTCGATGGCGGCAAGCTGCTGATCCAGACCGAGTACGCCGGTGCGGTGACGATCGACTGGAAACAGGTCAAGACCCTGGACAGCGATCAGGAGTTGCTGGTCAAGCAGGATGCCTACACTGGCGAGAAGGCCAAGTCGCTGATAGCGGCGGACGCCGGCAAGGTCACGCTGGCCAACGGCGAGACACCAAAGACGGTCGAACTGGCAAGCATTCAGCAGATTCTCAAGCCAAAACCGGTGGTCGAGGATCTGGTGTGGAAAGGCAACGTCGATGTCGCGCTGGATTATCAACGGGCGGAAAACGACACCGATGACTACGACATCGATTTCAAGACCAGTGCGCGACACGGTCGCTGGCGGCACACCGCTGAAGGTGAATACAACCGTGAGTTCCAGGACGACGTGGTGACCACGGACAACTGGCGGGCCGAGTACTCCATCGACCGATTCCTGACCGAGCAATGGTTCTGGCAGGGACGTCTGGTCTACAAGCGCGACAAGGTCGAGGATCTTTCCCGGCAGCGCACGGTCGGTACCGGTCCCGGCTATCAGTTCTGGGATAACGAACTCGGAGCATTCTCCCTGGGCTCGCTGGTCAACCGCACGGATTATGAGTTTTCCGATGGCAGCAATGAAAATTTCTACGCCCTGGCCATGACGTGGGACTACAACCGCTATCTGGTTGGCAAGCGTGTCGAGTTCTTTACCAATGGCGAGGTTGGCAAACCGCTGTCGGATGTAGCCGACTACGCACTCGATGCCGAGATGGGGTTGCGCTACAAGGTGACTGACTGGGCTTCGCTGAACCTGAAGGCGGAGCGCGACATCATCAGCGGCACCGACGATTCGGATCTGGACAAGACACGCTACACCGCAGGGTTTGGCGTGACCTGGTAGGACGCTAAAAGATCGCAGCCTGCGGCAGCTCCTACAGGGGAGTTATGTTCACCCTGTAGGAGCTGCCGCAGGCTGCGATGTTTTTTACCTATGAAAAATACATAGGCACAAAAAAGCCCCGCTGTTGAGGGCGGGGCTTTTTACTAAAGCAAGTACAAGTTAGATAACTTGAACTTCTTCAGCTTGCATGCCTTTCTGACCGCGGGTAGCGATGAAAGAAACCTGTTGGCCTTCTTTCAGGCTTTTGAAGCCGTCGGATTGGATAGCTTTGAAGTGAACGAACAGGTCGTCACCGGATTGTGGAGTGATGAAGCCGAAGCCTTTTTCATCGTTGAACCACTTAACGGTACCGGTTTGGCGATTAGACATGGTGTAACTCCTTGAACAAAGATAACTGCGACTCAGGAAGAACCCTGGCCGAGACTGAGTGCAAAGAGCAGGAAAAATTCTTGTAGATGGTTGGATCGAAATTCAACATATCGTGTAGAGATTCTCAGTGACACAAGCAGCACAGTGACGCCACCTTAACCCTTTTTCCGGGACGTGCCAATGCTTCTTGCACAGGTTTCTCTGTTTTAAGGATCGGCGGTGTGACGGTTCGTCGCCAGAGCCCGTAATTCCTGCCTGTTCGGCGAGAATTGCACCGCGGACTTTGAACCCGGCGGCGCGCCCGGTAAGATGCCGGACAGAATTTTTCGACCTCGCTATTCAGGACACCCGCCATGAGCATCAAATCGGACAAGTGGATTCGCCGCATGGCGCAGGAACACGGCATGATCGAGCCTTTCGTCGAGCGCCAGATGCGCGGCAGCGACGATAGCCGTGTGATCTCCTACGGCGTGTCGAGCTACGGCTACGATGTGCGTTGCACCAATCATTTCAAGGTGTTCACCAACATCAATTCGGCCATCGTCGACCCGAAGAACTTCGACGCCGGCAGCTTCGTCGATATCCATAGCGACGTGTGCATCATTCCGCCGAACTCGTTCGCCCTGGCCAGCACCGTCGAATATTTCCGCATTCCGCGCAACGTTTTGACCATTTGCCTGGGTAAAAGCACCTACGCGCGCTGCGGCATTATCGTCAACGTCACGCCGCTCGAGCCTGAGTGGGAAGGCCATGTGACCCTGGAGTTCTCCAACACCACCAATCTGCCGGCGAAAATCTACGCGAACGAAGGCGTGGCGCAGATGCTGTTCCTTGAGTCTGACGAAGAGTGTGAAGTGTCCTACAAGGACCGTGGCGGCAAGTATCAGGGCCAGCGTGGCGTGACCCTGCCGCGCACCTGAGTCAACCGTCTGACAAATGTCGGGAATTCCTGAGCGGGCGTACACTCTATGGGGTGTACTGTTCCGATCCGCGCAAGGCGGGTCGGGCCATCGCTCAGGAGTGCCGAATGAAGATCGATCCGCGAATCAGTGCCGAACTGGCAAGGCTTGAACCCAATCAGGTTGGCGTTCTGGCCTGGTCCTTGTTGGCGCACCCGCCCGTCAGCATGGCAGGGGGTATTCCCGGCCAGCCTGATCCTGATACCCCGAATGAGCAGCCTAACGAACCGGGTGAGCCTACGCTGCCGGATGAGCCGCCGCCTGCGCCTGTCGCCTGATTCTCAGTTATTACAGATCAAAAAAATGTGGGAGCGAGCCTGCTCGCGATAGCGGTCGATCAGTCAACTTCAATGCTGGCTGTACCGGCGCTATCGCGAGCAGGCTCGCTCCCACAGGTTTTGCTGTAGTCGTTACTTCAGGTTGCCGCTGAGGAACTGCTTCAACCGCTCGCTTTTCGGATTGCCCAGCACGTCTTCCGGCGCGCCTTCTTCCTCCACCAGGCCCTGGTGCAGAAACAAGACCTGGCTCGACACTTTGCGGGCGAAGCTCATTTCGTGGGTCACCATGATCATGGTCCGGCCTTCTTCGGCCAGGCCCTGGATCACCTTGAGCACTTCACCTACCAGTTCCGGGTCCAGCGCCGAAGTCGGCTCGTCGAACAACATGACCTCGGGCTCCATGGCCAGTGCGCGGGCAATCGCTACCCGTTGTTGCTGACCGCCGGACAGGAAGGCCGGGTATTGGTCAGCCACACGGGAAGCCAGCCCCACCTTGTCGAGGTAGCGCCGGGCGCGATCCTCGGCTTCTTTCCTGTCGCAGCCCAGCACCCGGCGCGGCGCCATGGTGATGTTTTCCAGCACCGTCATGTGGCTCCACAGGTTGAAATGCTGGAACACCATGGCCAGGCGGGTGCGAATCCGCTGCAGCTCATCGGCGTCGGCCACGTGCATGCCCTGGCGATCCTTGATCATGCGGATGTTCTGCCCGTCGAGGCTCATGGCGCCGTCATTGGGTTGTTCCAGGAAGTTGATGCAGCGCAGAAAGGTACTTTTACCCGAGCCGCTGGCGCCGATCAGGCTGATGACGTCGCCGGTCTTGGCCTTGAGCGAAACACCTTTGAGGACCTCATGGTCGCCGTAGCTTTTATGCAGGCCTTCGATGGTCAGTTTGTACATGGGGCGTGCATCCTCAAGGCGAAAGTAGATAGCCGCTGCGATAGGCTTCGGTGCCCGCGACATGGGCGATCACCATGCCGGCAGTGGCCATGCGGCGCAGCGAACGGGCATACATCAGCCCGGCTGTGGCGCAATGAACGGGAGTGACCAGATCGTTGACCGGATCAATGATCTCGGCGATCAGTTGCCCGGCTTCCAGGTACTGGCCCGGTAGCGCGCTGAACACCAGCAGGCCGCCCACCGGTGTGGCCACCGGTTCTACGCCGGCCAGCGGTGTCGCCGGGTAGGGCAGGTCGGGCAGGGGCGCGGTTTCGCCGGCGATCGCGCCGAAATGGATCAGGTAGTCGATCAGTGCCTGGCAATCGCGGCTGGCCAACGGGTGATTGACGTCGCCCTGGCCGCGCAGTTCGACGGTCACTGAAAAGCTGCCCGGCGGAATGTCGAAGTGCTCGCCGAAGCGTTCCTTCAACTGCCACCAGAGCAGGGTGAAGCATTCGTCGAACGACTGACCACCGGAATCGGTTGCCAGCAGGCTGGCTTGGGCGCCGATATAGCGGGCCAGCGGCTCGACCCGCGGCCAGGCATCCGGCGTGGTGTAGAGGTGAGCGACCGCTTCGAAATCGCAATGCAGGTCGAGCACCATGTCGGCGTCGCAGGCCAGTCGTTGCAGGGTCAGGCGCTGGGATTGCAATTGGGTGCCGGCGGTCTGCCGGGCCAGCGCATCGCGCAGGTTGCTGCGGATCAGTTGCAGGTTGTGCTGCGGATCGTCACTGAGCTTGCCTTCGATCGCGTTGCCGACTTCCTCACTGAGGTCGACGAACCAGCGGTTGAAGTTCTGGCCGCTTTCCAGTTCGTAGCGACCCAGCGGCACATCCATCAGTACCTGTTCCAGGCCCACCGGGTTGGCGATGGGCACCAGCACGATTTCGCTGCGCAGGCGACCGGCGGCTTCCAGTTCCGCCAGGCGTTGCTTGAGGTGCCAGGCCACCAGCATGCCGGGCATTTCGTCGGCGTGCAGGGAGGCCTGGATGTAGATCTTGCCGTTGGCCGGTTGGGGGCCGAAGTGAAAACTGTGGATTTGTCGTGCGGTCCCGGGCAGCGGGGCCAGCAGGTCATGTTTCTGGTGGCGCATCTGTTTTTCCTGAAACTGGTTGAGTCCTAGTGGGTCGGCCCGAGGAAGGCCAGCCATCGGCGTTCGGCAAGGCGGAACAGGCCGACCAGCGCAAAAGTGACGGTCAGGTAGATCAGCGCGGCGATGCCGAACGACTGGAAGGTCAGGAAAGTCGCCGAGTTGGCGTCCCGCGCGACTTTCAGGATGTCCGGGATGGTCGCGGTGAAGGCCACGGTGGTCGAGTGCAGCATCAGGATCACTTCGTTGCTGTAGTACGGCAACGAGCGACGCAAGGCCGACGGCATGATCACGTAGGCATACAGCTTCCAGCCGGTCAGGCCGTAAGCCTTGGCCGCTTCGACTTCGCCGTGGTTCATGCTGCGAATGGCCCCGGCGAAAATCTCCGTGGTGTAGGCGCAGGTGTTCAGGGCGAAGGCCAGGATCGTGCAGTTCATCGCATCGCGAAAGAATGCGTCCAGTACGGGCTGGGCCCGAATGGCGGCCAGGCTGTAGATCCCCGTGTAGCAGATCAGCAACTGGATATAGAGCGGCGTGCCGCGGAACAGGTAGGTATAGAACTGCACCGGCCAACGGATGTAGATGCGCGGCGATACACGGGCGATGGACAGCGGGATCGACACGATAAAACCGAAGAAGATCGAAGCGCTGAGCAGCCACATCGTCATGGCCAGGCCGGTGATGTTGTTGCCGTCGCTATAGAGGAAGGGTTTCCAGTATTCCTGCAGAAGTTCGATCATCGTACGGCCTCCCGGGTACCGGCGGAGTAACGACGTTCGAGCCAGCGCAGAATGAAGTTGGATGCGCTGGTGATCAGCAGGTAGATCAGCGCGGCAAGCACCAGGAAGTAAAACAGCTGATAGGTGCTTTTACCGGCGTCCTGGGCAGCCTTGACCAGATCGGCGAGGCCGATGATCGACACCAGGGCCGTGGCCTTGAGCATCACCATCCAGTTATTGCCGATACCCGGCAGGGCATAACGCATCATCTGCGGGAACACCACGATCCAGAAACGCTGGCCGCGCTTGAGGCCATAGGCGGTGGCCGCTTCGACCTGACCCCGTGGGACGGCGAGAATCGCGCCACGGAAGGTTTCAGTGAAATACGCACCATAGATGAAGCCCAGGGTGATGACCCCGGCACTGAACGGGTTGATCTCGATGTATTCCCATTCCATGTAATCGGTAAAAGAGGTCAGCCAGGTTTGCAGGCTGTAGAAGATCAACAGCATCAGGACCAGGTCCGGAACGCCGCGAATGAGTGTGGTGTAGAGTTGGGCAGGCACGCGCATCAGTTTGACTTTTGACAGCTTGGCACTGGCGCCGATCAGCCCGAGCAACACGGCTACCAACAGTGACAACGCCGACAACTTGATCGTCATCCAGGTGCCTTGCATCAGCAGCGGACCGAAGCCCTTGAGGCTGAAGGCAGAGAGCCCCAGATTTTCTAATAGGTTTTCGAACATAAATCAGCAACCTGATCGGATGAAAAAAGCGCCCATCGAAAGATGGGCGCCGGGCATTATTTGCCGCTGTACAGATTCAGATCGCCAAAGTGTTTCTTCTGAATGGTGGCGTAGGTGCCATCATCGTGTAACGCTTTGATACCTTTATCCAAAAGTGCTTTCAGCTCGGTGTTACCTTTCTTAATGCCGATGGCCGTTTTGGCTGGCAGCAAAGCGTTGTCGACCGGCTTGCTGACGTCGTAGTCGGCACCCTGTGGCGACTTCAGGAAGCCCAGTTCGGCTTGCAACATGTCCTGAATCCCTGCGTCGAGACGACCGGAAGTCAAGTCGGCGTAGACCTGGTCCTGATTGGCGTAGGCCTGGGTTTTCACGCCGGCCTTGTCCAGAACGGCTTTGGCATAGGCTTCCTGAATGGTGCCTTGTTCGTAGCCGACGGTCTTGCCCTTGAGCGAGGCGACGTCTTCGGTCACGCCAGAACCTTTCTTGGACACGTAGGCGGTTGGGCCGGAGAACAGTTCGCTGGAGAAGTCGATGACTTTTTCACGGGCTTCGGTAACGGTCATCGACGAGATCACACCGTCGAATTTATTGGCTTTCAGGCCCGGGATCATACCGTCGAAGTCACTTTCGACCCATTTGCACTTGACCTTCAGCTCGGCGCAGATCGCGTTGCCCAGATCAATGTCAAAGCCTACCAGGCTGCCATCGGCCGCTTTCGATTCGAACGGTGCGTAGGAAGGGTCAACGCCGAAACGCAGTTCTTTGTACTCCTTCGCCATGGCGGAGCCGGCAGCCATGCACAACGCCAGTGCAGAAAGGGTCAGCAATGCTTTTTTCATTATTCAATCCCTAAAAACCAATATGAGCGCTTGTGGCGCAGAATTATTGTTACTGGAAAGCGTAAGACCTGTTGAAAGTAGCAATTTCCGAACCAGAGTGCCGAACAAGCGTTTTAAAAGGTGCTTGGAAATGGCCGGAGACAGATTTATGCACGAAAACGGGCGCAGGGAAATGGGTGCACCAAATCATCTCGCCACAAAAAACGATTTGACTGAGCAGGGGCACCAGGCTCTCCACCGGGTGACACGACTCATCCTCGCGTCAGCGCAACGGCGATAGCGGTCTGACATTCAACCTCAATGTGAATGTCAGACCGCTATCGCGAGCAAGCTCGCACAACTAAAGGGCGCGGTTACTTTCCTGGGGTCAGCGTCAATCGCGCCTTGCCGTAGGCGTTGTCGAAGTTCTGCGGCTGCATCGGCAGGCTCATGTACTGGCCCTTGAGCCACGGCTCGATGCTGTTGAGGTAGTTCGGGCTGGCCGGGTTGCCGGACTGACCGGTGCCGTTCTGCGCCATCAGCGGTTCGGACTGGCCGAAGTCGACGATAAAGCGCATGGCTGGCGCCAGCGTGGTGTTGAAGTCCTGCCCCCAGGCGAAGGCGGCGGTGTTGAGCGTGGTGTGATCGCCACCGGCCGGCAGCGGTCCGCGTACGGTCTGGCCGCTGCTGTTTTTCCATTCATAGCGATGCAGTTTGCCCCACTGCCAGGCTCTGTGATCACCGCCCAACTGGCTGTCGCCTGTGCTGATCGCGGCGGCGAGGCTGCGAGCGAGGATCGCCGGCTTGTCTTCTTTCTGCGCGGTGCGCACGTCATCCCAGAACGGGCTGTCCTCACGCCCGAGCAAGTGATCGGCCTGGGCCGCGAAGGACAACTTGCCGTCGGCGACAAAGGCTTTCCACGCCGAGCTGGTTTCCGGGCCCAGTTCGTCGAGGAAGATCTGCCGCGTGCTTTCCTGCAGGAACAATTCGTAGATCGCCGCATCGGTGGAGCTCGGGCTGAGCTTGCCATCGAACGCCATCAAGCGGCTGTAGGCTTCATGTGCCTTGGTGCGATCGGCCGGCGGCAAGGCGTCCATGGCTTGTTTGAGCGGCTGGGCCATGCCCGGCGCTTCGAACATTTTCTTCAGCTTGGCAGCGAAGGTAGTGGTCTGGTCGTATTGCATGGCGATCAGGCTGCGGCTGTCGTGCTTGCCGGCGCCGGCCAGTTCGGCCAGGCGCTCGCCGCGCTCCGGAGCGGCCCAGGAATTGGACAACTGCATGCCGTAGCCATGGGGAATGACTCGCTGATTGGCGGTGCCGAGCCAGCCCTGGGCCGGGTCCTGGTCGTACGGGTGCAGCATCGGGTCGGCATAACCGTCCCAATCGTATCGTCCTTCCCAGCCCGGCGAAGGCAGCAGGCCTTCGCCTTCGCGGCGGTTCGGGTAACGGCCAGTGACTTGCCAGCCGATGTGACTGGCGTCGGCGAACACCAGGTTCAGCGCAATGGCGCGGATTTCGCGGCTGGCATCCGAGGCTTTCTCGACACTCTGGGCGCGGGACAGGTCGAAGAGCGCGTCCAGGGTTCTGTCGTCGGTGAAGTTCGGCGTCTGCAAGGCCAGGCCGAAACCATTGGCCAGCGTGGTGCCCTGGGCGCTGTTGAGCAGAGGGCCATGGCGGGTTTCGTACACCGCTTCACGAATCGACCGCTGGCCGTTGACGAAATAGGTTTCGTTGCGCACGATCGCCGGCTGCCATTTCCCGGCGTTTTCGTAGGTAAGCCCGTTGCCCAGGCGCTTGATTTTCTCCAGGAACAGGTCCTGGTTGTCGCCCATCACGGACGTCATGCTCCACGCCACTTTGCCGTTGAAACCGCCAAGCACCATTGGCAGCCCCGCGATGGTCACGCCGGACGCCTGATACTTCGGCGCGCGAATCTGCACGTAACTGAACAGCGAAGGCACGCCCAGCGGGCCGTGAGTGTCACTGGCCAGCAGGCTCTTGCCGCTGCGACTGCGTTGCGCGGCGATGGCCCAGTTGTTCGACGAGGTGGCGCCTAGCAGGTTGAGGTCCGATAGTTGTCCGGTGGCTTTGCTGAGTTCAGCCAGCCCCGGTACTTGCCCGTTGAGCTTGAGGCCTTGCAATTTTTCGCTTTCGGCGACCGGCAGTTTTTCGTCGGGAGCCGACGGCGTCAGCCACGCCAGTTTGTCGGTGGTGACGGTCTGGGCCAGTACCAGCGAGGAAACTTCTTCCGGCAGGTTGGTCGACTGGCTGAAGTTCAGCAGGCAGAAAATCAGCGCCGAATCCTCCGGCTGCCAGTATTCAGGCTTGTAGCCGGTGGCCGCCAGATCCGCCGGCAGTTTGTCGCGGTAGCGGAACAGGTAGGCGTTGACCCCGCGCGCATAGACTTCGAAGAAACGCTTGAGGCGCGGCGAAGAAGCCTTGTACAGCTCGCCAGCACTTTTCTTCAGGTTGACCGCCCGCATGTAGCGGTCGGCATCCAGCAGGTCGGCGCCGTGCATCTCGGCCAAACGGCCCTGGGCCAGCAGGCGCAGGGTGACCATCTGGGTGATGCGGTCGCTGGCATGCACGTAACCGAGAGTGAACAGCGCGTCGTGGAAGCTGTTGCTTTCGATCAGCGGCATGCCCATGGCATTGCGGCGCACCGAAACGCTCTGCGCCAGGCCTTTGAGTGGTTGTACGCCGGAGGTTGGCGGGAGGGTGTCCTGGGCGTTGAAGTTCTGACAACCGGTCAGGCTCAACACACCGGCCACTGCTGCGGCAACGCCGAACCGGGGTAGAAAATGAGTAAGGGCTGGCGAGGCCATGGCAAAGCTCCTGCGGGGGTGGTAGCGCAATAAAGGCGCTACGTTAGTGAGCAGGCGATGGCCGCGCAAGCGGGGTAAGAGGTTATTTCAGGATTTGTCAAAGATCGCAGCCTCAACAGTGGCTTGCCAGCCGTAACTGGTGATATTGAAGTGCGACACGCTCAACAATCCAGGAAGACAGTCGGCATGGAGCTCAAGGCAAACGCGGCACTGATCATCATCGATCAACAAAAAGGCATCCTGCATCCAAGGCTCGGTCGCAGGAATAATCCGGAGGCCGAAGCGCGCATGCTGGAAATGCTCGGCCATTGGCGGCGTACCGCCCGGCCGGTGATCCATGTGCAACACCTGTCCCGCTCGGAGGACTCGGTATTCTGGCCACTGCAGTCGGGGGTGGAGTTTCAGCAACGGTTCGAGCCAATGGCCGGTGAACGCTTGATCCAGAAGCAGGTGCCGGATGCGTTCTGTTCGACCGGGCTGGAGGCGCAGTTGCGCGAGGCGGGGATCGGGCAGTTGATCATCGTCGGTGTCGCAACCCACAACTCGGTGGAGTCCACGGCGCGTACCGCGGGCAACCTGGGGTTTGATACTTGGGTGGCCGAGGATGCGTGCTTTACCTTCGACAAGGCTGATTTCTTCGGCCATGCCCATAGCGCCGAAGAGGTGCATGGGATGTCGCTGGGGAATTTGCACGGTGAGTATGCGACGGTGGTCAGCAGTGCACAGATTCTGTCAGCCGACTAAGCACCTGTAGGAGCAAGCTCGCTCCCACAGGAGAGGATGGCGATTCAACAGGCGAAGCAAGTCTTCGCCAGAAGCATCAAGCGCCGTGGCACTTCTTGAATTTCTTGCCGTTGCCGCATGGGCACGGATCGTTGCGGCCGACGTCTTTCAATGCGTTGCGCACCGGTTCCTGGTGAGCGTGGCCGCAGTTCGGACCGTGGACATGGCCGTGGTCGTGATCATGATCATGGTGGTGATGGTCATGATCATGATCGTGGTTGCAGTCAGGGCCGTGGACATGGGGTTGCTGGGTCATCGGTGTTGCTCCGGAATTAAATCGGCGGCGATTATCACGCCATTGCGCGCCAGGTGCACGTAGTGGGCGATGAATATACCGGTTTCCAGTTCACCTTCCAGACGATAGGGAATGGGCTGATCGGATTTTTTCAGCAGTTTGGCCATTTCACGGACCTTGGACCACAGGTTGGTGCGGATCGGCACCTTGAAGTAAGCGCTGTGCCTGGGGCTGATGGTGAACCAGTGTTCGTACTCGCCATCGGCCAGCAGTATGTCACCCAGATGAACGCGGTACTCCAGGCTGCGCACCGTCAGGTCGCTGTCGTTGGGGTTGTCGATGCGAAAATGCAGGAGGAATTTCTGTTCCAGCATTTTGGCGCTGACCACCTCGATCTTCACCAGATGGACCTCGGGGTCCGGCAAGTCGTCGGCGAACCACGATGCACAGCCGCCGAGTCCCAGTGTCAGGAACAGCGTAAGCAGACAGCGTGCGCCGCGGCGGATGATCATCGTGGTGTTTCTCCCTTGAGCCCAGTCTAGACCCAAAAGATCGCAGCCTTCGGCCGCTCTTGCGCGGTGGACAGTCATTGCTTGTCCTAGCTGCTGAAATACCCCGCACAACACTTCTTGAACTTCTGCCCACTCGTGCACGGGCAGGGGTCATTGCGCCCGAGTTTGAGTTGCACGGTGGGGTCGATGAAATACCAGCGCCCGGTGTTCTGTACGAACGATGAGCGCTCTCGATGACTGTGCTCGCCATTACTGTCGTGCCAGCGCGCGGTGAAGGTCACGAACGCGTGTTCAGGCTGGCCGCCCAGCACTTCGGAGCTTTCGACCTCAAGGCCCAGCCATGTGCTTTGCGCACTCCAGTCGCTGATCGATTGACGGTCCAGGCCGGCCTGTTGGGCGGGCAGGGTGGTGGCTACCAGATAGTCGACCAACCCCAGCACATAGGCGCTGTAGCGCGAGCGCATCAATGCTTCTGCGCACGGTGCCGGGTGTCCGGCATGATAGTGACCGCAGCAGGCGTCGAGCAGGGTGCCGCTGCCGCATGGGCAAATGGATGTACTCATTGCATTACCACCAGTATTTCCCGAAGTTTTCCGGATTGGCCCAGAAGCGCGAGTTGAGCCAGTCGGGGACTTGTTTGTATTCAAGCAGATCGTAGGTGAACAGGGTCAGCACCTGTTCGTCCCGTTGGAAGCGTTCGCTGGCTTGCAGGGCCAGGGAGAAAAAGTCCGTTTCCTGCCAGCCACAGGCCGGCAGGTCCACCAGTACTGCGATGCGGCTGGCGTTGAGGTTGCGGATGCCGCCCAGCAGGTTCAGGCCGTCGCGCTTGGGCAAATGCTCCAGGCAATCGACTACCAGGGCCAGGTCGAAACGGCGGGCCGCCAGCTCGGCCGGCAGTGGCCCGGGGGCCGCGGAAGCGACACAGCTATCCGGGTGAGCGAGTTTGAAAGCCTCCAGTGCCGGGAATTCGCTGGCGCCGATCAACAACAGGCGTGCGGGGGCATATCGGTCAAGTAACGCGGCCAGTGCCTGTTGTGGCGTGCGTGAAGAAATACCTGCAGTCATCGAAGATCCTCAATCAGATCTGCCAAGACTAGCCTGCCCTAACGTTCGGGCCTAGAGCACCCTGGCGACAAAAGCGCCAACCTGCCGTTAATACGCGAATAAACAGCATGGCCTATTGCTGGCGGAGTTTAAAACTCGGGTCTTTACTACCTGAATCGGTTCTAAGCCGATCCCTCAGGAGAAAACTAGATGAGCATAGTTCGGACAGCATTACCCTTGGTTCTGCTAACCAGTGTCTTGACTGGTTGCGCAGGTTTGCAGAAAACCGACTGGCCGACCTGTGCGGCAGTTGGTGGTGTCGTGGGGGCGGGCATCGGTGCGACCGAAAGCTCGGCATGGGCAGGGTATGGTGCTCTGCTCGTCGGCGGTACGGCAGCGGCTTATTGCTGGGTGCACGGTGATGGCGATGAAGACGGCGATGGCGTACCGGATAGTCGCGACAAGTGCCCAGGCACGCCAAAAGGCGTTCAGGTCGATGCCAACGGTTGCCCACCACCAGCGCCTGTGGTCGAAGAAGCGGTTGTGGTTCAGGAAGAAACCATCGTTATCCGCGATGTTCACTTCCAGTTTGACAAAGCCACGCTTACCTCGTCCGACAAACAGGTACTCGACAAGATTGCCACTCGCCTGAAAGCCGAAGCCCCTACCGCTCAACTGACCGTGACCGGCCATACCGACAGCGTGGGCAGTGACACCTACAACCAGAAACTGTCGGAAAAACGCGCCCACTCGGTGGTTGAATACCTCATCGAACAAGGCGTACCTCGCAGCAACTTCGTGTCGGTTGTCGGTGCCGGTGAAAGCCAGCCGGTTGCTGACAACAAAACCGCTGACGGTCGTGCACAGAACCGTCGTACCGAAATCAAAATCCAGCGTTAAGTCCCCCTCGCATCCGCGCCTTGTGCAGTCGCGGATGCGGGTCTTTACTCCTGTGTAACCGGTATTGGCCGGACACAGGAGCTTTCAATATGATCGTTCTCACAAGGACCGTCTTGCCGGTTCTGCTACTTGGCAGCCTCTTGACCGGCTGCGCGACCCACAGCGATGGCACTGCCCCCCTCAATCAACGCACCTGGCCAATTTGCAGCCTCATCGGCGGCCTGGTCGGTGGTGGTCTGGGCGCAATCGAGAGTGGTGCCTGGGCCGCGGGCGGGGCAGCGCTGGGTATCTTGTCCGGCGGCTTGATCTGCTATGCCCAGGATGGCGACGAAGATGGAGACGGCGTTTTCGACCGACGCGACCGTTGCGCTGATACCCCTGCCAATACCCCGGTCGACCATCGGGGCTGCCCGGTGCCGCAATACCCGGACAGCGTCCAGGTCGAGCCTGCGCAATCCGAAGTCATTACTCTGAGCGATGTACTGTTTGTCTTCAATCAATCCGAGCTGACCCCGACAGCGAAGAGTCAACTGGATGCGTTGATGAGCAAGTTCGAGGATGCCGATGTGGTCAGCATCAAGGTGGTCGGCCATACCGACAGCGTCGGTTCGGATGCCTATAACCAGGCCTTGTCGGAGCGGCGTGCCAGCAGCGTGGCGGAATACCTGTTGAGCCAGGGCGTGGCGCCGAACAAAGTCACCAGCGAAGGCCGGGGTGAGAGCCAACCGATTGCCAGCAACGAAACCGAAGAAGGTCGTGCGAAAAACCGTCGCGTGGAACTGCATATAAACCGCTGAGCCAAGAGATAGAGCCGTCGGGCGACGGGTATGATCGCTACGACGGCCGTTTGGCGGCCTTCATGAAGATTTTTCCGTTGCCCTCTGGCTTATCCCGCGTGGAAGCCGTTACTGTGCGCGCAAACAATAATTCTCATCGGGGGCGCGTATGAACGTCATATGGGGACTGGGGCGGTTACTGACCTTGCTGTTCTGGGCGGTAGTGCTGGTCAATCTGCTCACACCGTTTGTCTTTCCGCTGCACCCGTTGGTCAACCTGGCCGGCGGCCTGTTGGGGTTCATCCATCTTCTGGAAGCGTTGCTGTGCTATCGCAGCCTTCGAGGTCGCGCCCATCCCTGGCTTGACCGCCTGAAGATCGTCATTTTCGGCGTATTCCACCTGCAAACCATTCCAGCTCCCAGCGCTTCGAAGGCTTCCCATGCGTAAACTCTGTCTGCTCGTCGCACTCATCAGCCCATTGGCCAGCGCACAGGTGGTGAGTGTCGAAACCAACTCGCTGATGCGCTTGCCCAACACCGCCAGCACCCTGCAACTGGAACGCCTGGTGGTGGCCGATTACGGTACCTTGCTGATTCCTTCGAACGTCACGGAAGTCACCGTGGGTGAATTGCATCTGGGGCGTGAAGCGCGCATTGCCATCGTGCCGGGGGAACAGGCGCTGGCGCTGAAGGTTCGTCGCGCTGATTTGTCCGAAGGCAGCCAGATCACCTCCCGTGGCTCACCCGGGACTTACCAGAAGGCCGCTCGATCCGGACGCAGCCTTGATTTGCAGATCAAGACACTGAACGCAGCGCAATTGAACGTTGATGCTCGCGGTGGTGCGGGCGCACCGGGGTTCATTGGCCTTGACGGGGCCAACGGCCAGGAACCGGGCTGCACCTGGGGGCAGGCGGGGCGCGGTGCCGATGGCAGTGATGGTAGCAATGGCCAGCCGGGAGCACCGGGGGCGCTGGTCAAGCTGGCAGTGCCGCACGACTTCCCGGCGGACCGGATCAAGGTTCAGGTGGCGGGCGGTGCCGGTGGCCTGGCCGGCCCTGGCGGCAAACCGGGGGCGGGTGGCAAGGCCAAGGGTTGCCTGATCTACAAGGCCGATGGCGGCAAGAGCGGTAAACCCGGGGCTGACGGGCAGCCCGGGCCGGAAGGGGCTGCGGGTTCGGTGACGGTTCAGCGCTTGTAAAACTTACCAGGCCCTCTGTGGCGAGAGGGCAATCCCCCCCTGCCACACCCGTCCGGCAGATTCAGAACATCGGCCGAGCCGCAGCAATCGCTACCAAGGCCAATCCCACCAACAGATTGATCCCCACCAACTTGCGGATCCGCCCCAGCACCGCTGCACCAACGGGCCAATCCTGCTCGGCCACGGCAGTGCGCAGCTCCGGCAGCATCAGCGCCTGAATCCGGATAAACAGCGCGGTCATCACCACATACAAGCCCATCATCACCTGCACATAACGTGGCGCAGTTTCAAAGCCACCGAAGTGCATGTGCAGCATGCCCACGCCGCTGACCGGCAACAGCACCACCGCCACCCAGACCCAGCGGAAAAATCCTTGAAACACTTCTACCCACAGCTTCAGCCGGGCAGGGCCTTCCAGTGCCGTCACCGCGGCGGGGCGCAGGACCATCCAGGCGAAAAACATGCCGCCGACCCAGACCAGGGCGGCCAGTACATGCAGGCTATAAATGAGGCTAAAAGGTGTCATTGGGTTACTCCGTTCTGCGCGGGATTCATTAGCGGGGTATGATAGCGACCAAACCGAACCACTGAAAATTTATCCAGCGTTTTTGCGCCCGACAATCCATGATCAGCACTGAACTCAAAACCACGATCCAGGGCGCCTACTCGCGTTTTCTCGAAGCCAAGAGCCTCAAGCCGCGTTATGGCCAACGCCTGATGATCGCCGAAGTCGCCAAGGTCCTGGGTGATATCGACACCGACGACGAAGGCCGGCGCAGTGGCGACCCCGCGATTGTCGCGGTGGAAGCTGGCACCGGTACCGGCAAGACCGTGGCCTACAGCCTGGCGGCGATTCCCACGGCGAAGGCCGCCGGCAAGCGCCTGGTGATCGCCACGGCCACCGTGGCCCTGCAGGAGCAGATCGTCTACAAGGACTTGCCTGACCTGATGCGCAACAGCGGGCTGAACTTCAGCTTCGCCCTGGCCAAGGGGCGCGGGCGCTACATGTGCCTGTCCAAGCTCGACATGTTGCTCCAGGAAGGCCACGCGCAGACCGCCACTGCTCAGTTGTTCGAAGAAGAAGGCTTCAAGATCGAGGTCGACGAGGCCAGCCAGAAGCTGTTCACCAGCATGATCGAGAAACTCGCCGGCAATAAGTGGGACGGCGACCGCGACAGTTGGTCCACCGCCCTGGAAGACGCCGACTGGGCGCGCCTGACCACCGACCACAGCCAGTGCACCAACCGTCATTGCCCGAACTTCGGCCAGTGCGCCTTCTACAAGGCCCGCGAAGGCATGGGCAAGGTCGACGTGATCGTCACCAACCACGACATGGTGCTGGCCGACCTCGCCCTGGGCGGCGGTGCCGTGCTGCCGGACCCGCGCGACACCATCTACGTGTTCGACGAAGGCCATCACCTGCCGGACAAGGCCATCGGCCACTTCGCCCATTACACGCGCCTGCGCTCCACCGCCGACTGGCTGGAGACCACCGCCAAGAACCTCACCAAGCTTCTGGCCCAGCACCCGCTGCCGGGGGACCTGGGCAAGTTGATCGAGCAGGTGCCGGAGCTGGCGCGGGAGATCAAGACCCAGCAGCAGTTCATGTTCACCGCCTGCGAGCAGATCGCCGACTTCAAGCCCGGCGAAGACGTCGAAGGCCGCGAGCGCCCGCGTCACCGATTCGTCGGCGGGGTGATCCCCGAGCACATGCGTGAAATGGGCATCGAACTGAAGAAGGGTTTCGCGCGGCTGACCGATCTGTTCACCCGCCTGACCGAGTTGCTCAAAGAAGGCATGGATGGCGAGGTCAACATTGGCATCGCCAGCAACCAGGCCGAGGAGTGGTATCCGCTATTCGGTAGTCTGTTGTCGCGTTCTTCCGGCAACTGGGAATTGTGGACTGCCTTCACCGTCGAGGACCCGGAAGACAACCCGCCGATGGCCCGCTGGCTGACCCTGGCCGAAAGCGGTTCGCTGTTCGACATCGAGGTCAACGCAAGCCCCATCCTCGCGGCGGAAATGCTTCGCCGCAACCTGTGGAACGTGGCGTATGGCTGCCTGGTGACGTCGGCGACCCTGACGGCCCTCGGCACCTTCGACCGCTTCCGCATGCGCGCCGGCCTGCCGAAAAAAGCCGTGACGGCCGTGGTGCCAAGCCCCTTCCATCACGCTGACGCCGGTGTGCTACGGGTGCCGAACCTGAACGCCGATCCCCGTGATGCAGCGGCGCATACCGCCGCGATCATTCGTGACCTGCCTGAATTGGTCGAAGGCTCGCGGGGCACGCTGGTGCTGTTTTCTTCGCGTAAACAGATGCAGGACGTGTTCGACGGCCTCGACCGCGACTGGCGCAAGCAAGTGTTCATCCAGGGCAACCTGTCGAAACAGGAAACCCTCAACAAGCACAAGGCGCGGGTCGATGGTGGGGATTCCAGCGTGTTGTTCGGCCTGGCGAGCTTCGCCGAAGGGGTCGACTTGCCCGGTGCCTATTGCGAGCACGTGGTCATTGCCAAGATTCCATTCTCGGTACCCGATGATCCGGTCGAAGCAGCGCTGGCCGAGTGGATCGAAGCCCGGGGCGGCAATCCGTTCATGGAAATCTCCGTGCCGGATGCCTCGCTGAAGCTGGTCCAGGCCTGCGGTCGCTTGCTGCGCACCGAAGAAGACCGCGGCACTATCACCTTGCTCGACCGGCGCCTGGTGACCCAGCGCTATGGCAAAGCCATCCTCAATGCGTTGCCGCCGTTCCGTCGAGAAATTTCCTGAAGCACCGGTGGGCAGTTTTGCCCGCCGCGTTGTCTATCTCTCTGCCATCGCTTTTCCACTGGCCCATTGAAGGTCGTTAGGGAGAATTTCGTTCTCATGATTTGCCGTTCGTTGCCTGCTGTTTTTGCCCTGATGTTCGCAACACCGCTGTTGGCCGCCCCCGCCGGCCAGCAGACGCTGTTCAACTTCGTGCGCCCCGCCGACGTGGTCCAGGTGGCGACTCAGGACGCCAGCCTGCCGCAATCCAACGCCGAGCAAACCCCCGAAGGCGAAGTGCTGCGCCGGGTGACGTTCAACCCGGTCGCCCGGCCGACGTTGCGCCTGACCCCGCAAACCGGCGCCTGGGACTGGTCGCAGTCGGGCGTCATGAGCCTGCGGATCCAGAGCGCGATGGACTGGGCCTTGACCCTGTACGTGACCATCCAGAGCAACGACGGCAAGACACTGGTCAGTCGCGTCGATCTGCCGGCGGGGCCTGCGCAAACCCTGTTGGTGCCTTTGCAAGCGACATCACCGCTGAGCCTGGGCATGAAGGCTGGCCCGCCTATGCCGATGACCGTTGAGGGGCAGCGAGTGTTGCTGGCCAGCAGCGCCGGTGAGCTGGATCGCAGCCAGGTGGTGTCGGTGAGCCTGTCGATGGACCAGCCCAAAGCCGCGCAAAGCATCCTGCTGGAACGCTTTGGTGTGCAGGACGGCGGGTCGGTCACCCAGGCCGTTTATGGCGGTTTGGTGGATGCTTACGGTCAGTCGACCCGGGCCAGATGGCCGGAAAAAGTCAGCAGCGACGAACAACTGAAAAGCGCCGCCAGCAAGGAGCTGCAGCAACTGAAAACCTGGCTGGCCGAGCGCGAAAAGTCCTCCCTGGACAAGTTCGGTGGATTGACCAAAGGCCCGTCCTTCAAGGCCAGTGGCTTTTTCCGCACCGAAAAGCGCGACGGACGCTGGTATCTGGTGACACCGCAGGGCCATCCGTTTTATTCGCTCGGGGTTAACACCGTCGCTGCAGACGTCAACCCGACCTACGTTGCCGGTCGTGAATGGATGTTCGAATCCCTGCCCAAAGCAGATGACGCACTCGCCAGCCACTATGGCGAAGGTGACAACCGTGGCGGCAATGGTGCCGATCAAGGGCGTGGCTACAATGCCGGTCGCTGGTACGACTTCTACGGTGCCAACCTGCAGCGCCTGTATGGCGATCCGTGCGCGGAGGGTAGCGATACCAAGGCCGGTGTCGCCGCGGCGGCCAAAGCCGATGCGATTGAAGCGACAGCGACCAAGGCGGCGGAACAACCCGTTGTTCCTGCAACCGCCGAGTCTGGCATCGCCGAAGCGGCCAAGACTGAAGCGACGGTGGCGGATGCCACCGAGCAAAAACCTGCCGAACCGTGCAAGGCGCTGTTCGACGAGCAGCGCTGGGCCAGTCACACCCTTGATCGCTTGCAGGCCTGGGGCTTCAACACCATCGGCAACTGGAGCGCACCCGCACTGGGCGACGCTGATCGTGTGCCCTACACCATGCCGCTGTCGATCGTCGGCGACTACGCCAGCATCAGCACCGGCACCGACTGGTGGGGCGGCATGCCCGACCCGTTCGACCCGCGTTTCGCCATGGCCACCGAGCGTGCAGTGGCGATTGCTGCCCGCGACCATCGTGACGATCCTTGGCTGATCGGTTACTACGCCGACAACGAACTGGCCTGGGCCGGTCCCGGCGATGACCCGAAAGCCCGTTATGCCCTGGCCTACGGCACCTTGAAAATGACCACCGACGTGCCGGCCAAGCGCGCATTCCTCAAGCAACTGCGTGACAAGTACCGCAATCAGGCGGGCCTGTCGAAGGCCTGGGGCATTGAGCTGCCAGCCTGGGAACTGATGGAGGATCCGGGGTTCGTACCGCCGCTCCCGAGCGCCGAGCACCCGGAAATCGAAGCCGACTTCAAATACTTCCAGAAGGTCTTTGCCGACACTTACTTCAAGACCATCTCCGACTCACTCAAGTGGCACGCGCCGAACCAGTTGCTGCTCGGCGGCCGCTTCGCGATCAGCACACCGGAAGCCGTGGAGTCCTGCGCCCAGTACTGCGACGTGTTGAGTTTCAACATGTACACCCTGCAACCCCAGGATGGTTACGACTTCGCCAAGCTGCGCAGTCTCGACAAACCGGTGCTGATCACCGAGTTCAATTTCGGTTCGGCCGATCGTGGCCCGTTCTGGGGCGGCGTTACGCCGTTGGCGAAGGAGGAAGACCGCGGTCCGGCGTACGCCAACTTCCTCAAGCAGGCATTGAGCGAGCCGTCGATTGTCGGCGTGCATTGGTTCCAGTACCTCGATCAACCTGTAACCGGACGCCTGCTTGACGGTGAAAACGGTCACTTCGGGTTGGTGGGCATCACTGATCTACCGTTCCAGGGTTTTGTCGACAGTGTTCGCAAGAGCAACCTGGCGACAGTCGAGCAACTGGGCAAAGAGGCCGAGAAGGCTGCAACCGCCGCCGACAAAGCCAGCCACGACGCCGAGGGCGGCCGCAAGGCCGAGGCCGGCAAGGGGCCGGGGAAAGGCGCGGGTGGGCACTCCGGCAAAGGCCATTAATCGCTGAAACCGTGTCATCGTTCTTCGCGAGCAGGCTCGCTCTCACTTTGGAATGCATTCTCCTGTGGGAGCGAGCCTGCTCGCGAAGGCGTCATTGGCATCACCACTGCATTTCAAGTTGATGGCAGAGCGACCGCCCGGCCCAACCCTGTTCCCAAAACCCTCAAGGGCTGGAACAATGCCGACCACTTTGTAGAGCGTTAATCCGGGGAGTTGCGGGTGCAGATTCAGGGTCATTACGAGCTTAAGTTCGAAGCGGTGCGAGAGGCGTTCGCGGCGCTGTTCGACGATCCCCAGGAGCGTGGCGCCGCGTTGTGCATCCAGGTCGGTGGCGAAACCGTTGTCGATCTGTGGGCCGGCACTGCCGACAAGGACGGGGCCGAGGCCTGGCATAGCGACACCATCGCCAACCTGTTCTCCTGCACCAAGACCTTTACCGCCGTCACCGCGCTGCAGCTGGTGGCCGAAGGCAAGCTGCAACTGGATGCCCCGGTTGCGCGCTACTGGCCTGAATTCGCCGCAGCGGGCAAAGCGTCCGTCACCCTGCGTCAACTGCTCTGCCATCAGGCCGGTCTACCGGCATTGCGCGAGTTGTTGGCCCCCGAAGCCCTTTACGACTGGCAAACCATGGTCGACGCCCTGGCCGCCGAAACGCCGTGGTGGACGCCGGGCGAAGGCCACGGTTACGCGGCGATCACCTATGGCTGGCTGATCGGCGAATTGCTGCGCCGTGCCGACAGTCGCGGGCCGGGTGAATCCATCGTCGCGCGGGTCGCCAAACCGTTGGGCCTGGACTTCCATGTGGGCCTGGCCGACGAAGAGTTCCATCGCGTGGCCCACATTGCGCGGGGCAAGGGCAATGTCGGCGATGCCGCGGCCCAGCGCCTGCTGCAAGTGACCATGCGTGAGCCAACGGCCATGACGACCCGGGCGTTCACTAACCCGCCGTCGATTATGACCAGCACCAACAAACCCGAGTGGCGACGCATGCAACAGCCGGCCGCCAATGGTCATGGCAATGCCCGCAGCCTGGCCGGATTCTACGCCGGCCTGCTGGACGGCAGCCTGCTGGAAAGCGAAATGCTCGATGAATTGACTCGCGAGCACAGCCACGGCGAGGACAAGACTTTACTGACCCGGACCCGTTTCGGCCTGGGTTGCATGCTTGATCAACCGGATGTTGCCAATGCCACTTTCGGCCTTGGCCCGCGGGCGTTTGGTCATCCGGGTGCCGGCGGCTCCATCGGTTTTGCCGATCCGGAGCACGATGTGGCTTTCGGATTTGTGACAAATACCCTGGGGCCGTACGTCTTGATGGACCCGCGCGCGCAAAAGCTGGTGCGGGTTCTGGCCACTTGTCTGTAAAAGCGGCTATCGGGTTCCAGGGCTGGAACCCGATAACCTTTTCAGTTTCAAACCGTCTGCTTCTACCGGCCAATGTGGCCTGATTTTTTTGACTTCATTTTTGTGGATATCCAATGTCATCCAATAAAACCCTCGCTTTGGCCCTGTGCTTCGCTATTACCGGTTGCGCACAGACTCCACAGAAAGACGCGACGGCACCTGTCGCCAAGACTGAAAGCGGCAGCCACTGGTACTGGCCGTTCGGTTCCGACGACAGCGCCGGCAAGCCCGTGGCCAAGCCGGAGGTGAAGCCCGCAGTCAAACCCGTTGCGGCGGCCAAGGCTGAAACCGATAGCGGTAGCAAGTGGTGGTGGCCGTTCGGCGGTAGCGAGCAGAGCACCGCCAAAGTTGTGCCGATGCCTGACCCGAAAGTCACCCAGGCCTGGCTTGACGACTACGAACCGCGACTGCGCGAGGCGGTCAAGGGCAGCAACATGCAACTCGAGCGCCGCGAAAACGTGCTGGTGGTGACTGCGCCGGTCGAAGGCTCGTTCAACCCGGATCGTCCGGCCATGCTGCTGCCGGTCACACTCGGTCCGTTCACCCGCGTTGCCAAGATCCTTGAAGCCGATCCAAAGACCGCTGTGTTGATCCTCGGCCACAGCGATACGTCCGGCGCGGCGCCGGCCAACGTCAAGCTGAGCCAGGAGCGTGCCCAGTCCGTTGCGGCGATTTTCCGTCTCAGTGGTTTGCAGCGTGATCGCCTGATGCTGCGTGGCCTGGGCGGTGACGCGCCGCGTGCCGCCAATGACAGCGTGCAAGGGCGTGCGTTGAACCGTCGCGTGGAACTGCTGGTGACCCCGCAAAACACCATGGTCGCGCTGCTGAGCAAGTACAATATGCCGGCTCCGGCACCTGTGACCATGGTCGCTGCCGCGGACGCCAAGCCGGTCGCAAAACCTGTGACACCGGCCCCTGCGACTAAAAAGGCTGCTGTTCCAGCGACGAAAAAAGCGCCCGCGAAAAAAGCGTCGGCCAAGAAAGCACCGGCGAAAACCGCAACGCCGGCAAAAAAGACCACACCAGCCAAAGCCTCCACGGCTGACAAGAAAGTCGTCGCCACTGATACTGCAAAGCAGTGATTCGTTAACCAAAAGGAATGCGCCATGACCCAGGGCCTGGCTGATATGCGTCGTGACTACACCCGTGATGGCCTGACCGAGGCACAAGCCCCGGCCGAGCCGTTCGCACTGTTCCACCAGTGGTTCGCCGACGCGGTGAAAACCGAGCAGGCACCGGTGGAAGCCAACGCCATGACCCTGGCCACCGTTGACCAGGACGGTCGACCGCACTGTCGCATTCTGTTGCTCAAGGGCCTGGACGAGCAGGGCTTCACCTTTTTCACCAACTACGAAAGCGCCAAGGGCCAGCATCTGGCCGCGAATCCGTTCGCGGCCATGACGTTCTTCTGGCCGGCGCTGGAGCGCCAGGTGCGTATCGAAGGACGGGTGGTGAAGGTGACGCCTGAGGAGTCCGACGCCTATTATCAGGTCCGTCCGCTGGGCAGTCGCCTGGGGGCCTGGGCGTCACCGCAGAGCCGGGTGATCGCCGGTCGTGGCGAACTCGAAGCGCTGCTCAAGAATACCGAGCAACGTTTCAGCGACACCCAGCCCCATTGCCCGGAACACTGGGGCGGTTATCGCCTGCTGCCGGAACGCATCGAATTCTGGCAGGGCCGCCCAAGCCGCCTGCACGACCGCCTCAATTACCGCCAGCAGGGCGCCGACTGGATTCTTGAACGTCTGGCACCCTGAGCAGTCTACCGATCGGGATAGCCTGCCGCAGCGGCCTCCAGCCACTTCGGCAGGTCTCGACGCTTGATCTTCTGCGCCCGGGCACTCGCCAGTCGTTCGAGCATGAAGGCTTTTTTCTGCTCGTCCTTGCCCGCCAGCGCTAGCGCCAGGTCGCGGTCCATCCAGCGTTTGATCCGCACGTACAGCCACCAATGGAAGTACAAACCGGCAACAGTCGTGACGACGATGATAAAGTAGTCCATTGAAATCCTTGGCCAGTGGGGCAGTTTTCAGAGTTTGCCGCTACTGTGTGAGTTCGTGGAGGCGCCTTAACGGAGCCTGAATCAAAACAATTTTACCCGGGCGATGCCGTGACAGGCGTCAAGCCGCGGAGTTTAATGAACAACTGTTTCTTTGGAGTTGATGCTATGCGTAAGTCTGTCCTGCTGGTTGCTTCCTTTTCCACGATGGCGATGTTGCTCACTGGTTGCCAATCGAGCCTGACCGGTGACTCCTACTCCCGTGACGAGGCGCGTCGGGTGCAGACCGTTCGCATGGGCACCATCGAAGCATTGCGCCCGGTGAAAATCGAAGGCACCAAGACCCCGATCGGCGGCGCTGCAGGCGCAGTGGTCGGTGGCGTTGGCGGCAGCTCCATCGGTGGCGGCAAGGGCAGTATTGTTGCGGCGGTCATTGGCGCAGTCGCCGGCGGCCTGATCGGTTCGGCCGCGGAAGAAGGCCTGACCCGCACCCAGGGTGTGGAAATCACCGTGCGCGAAGACGATGGCAGCATGCGCGCCTACGTACAGGAAGTTCAGCCGAACGAAGTGTTCCGTGTTGGCGAGCGTGTGCGCATCGCAAGTGTGAATGGCACCAGCCGCGTTTCGCACTAAACGCAAACACTGGATAAACAAAAAACCCGATCAGGTGACTGATCGGGTTTTTTGTTTTGCGGCTCAGGCGAGTCTTGATTGGCGCCAGGGTTTATTGCGGTTTATCAGGAGGCCAGCGCACTGTTCTTGCGGCTCGCCATCGCCGTCACCACATAACCGATCAGCGCCGCCAGAATCGAACCGGTCAAGATCCCCATGCGGTCCATCCCGGCGAAATCACTCACGCCCGGCTCGAAGGCCAGCGAGCCGACAAAGAGGCTCATCGTGAAACCAATGCCACAGAGAATCGCCACGCCCAGTATCTGACCCCAATTGGCGCCTTGGGGCAGGGCGGCGATACCGGTTTTCACCGCCAGCCAGGTCAGGCCGAAGACGCCGACGGTCTTACCCAACAGCAACCCGATGGCGATGCCCATGGGGACGTGGTGAGTGAAGCTTTCAACGGTGACACCGCTCAGGGACAGGCCGGCATTGGCAAAGGCGAACAGTGGCAGGATGCCGTAGGCCACCCACGGATGCAGGGCGTGTTCCAGGGCCAGCAATGGCGAAGGCTCGGCATTTTTCGTGCGCAGCGGAATGCAGAAGGCCAGGGTCACGCCGGCCAGCGTGGCGTGGACACCGCTCTTGAGCACGCAGACCCAGAGGATCAAGCCAATGATCATGTACGGCCCGAGCTTGACCACGCCGAGCCGGTTCATCCCGATCAGCGCCGCAATACAGGTCGCGGCCAGCGCCAGGGACAGGGTCGACAGCGCGCCGGAGTAGAAAATCGCAATGATGATGATCGCGCCGAGGTCGTCGATGATCGCCAGGGTCATCAGGAACAGTTTCAGCGATACCGGAACCCGTTTGCCCAGCAGCGCCAGCACGCCAAGGGCGAAGGCGATGTCGGTGGCGGTCGGGATTGCCCAGCCGTTGAGGGCCGCTGGCGTGTCGCGATTGAGGTACCAGTAGATCAGCGCCGGCACCACCATGCCACCAATGGCGGCGGCACCGGGCAGGACGATTTGCGACGGTTTGGACAACTGGCCGTCGAGGACTTCGCGCTTCACTTCCAGGCCGATCAGCAGGAAGAACAGCGCCATCAGGCCGTCGTTGATCCAGAGCAACGCCGGTTTGGCGATTTTCAGCGCGCCGATCTGGGCCACCACGGGAGTGTCCAGCAGGCCGTTGTACAGCCACGACAGCGGCGAGTTGTTGATAATCAGAGCCAGAACGGCAGCGGCGATCAGTAACAGACCGCTGGCAGCTTCCAACTGAAAGAAACGCGTGAAAGTGCTACGCAGAGGCAAGGTCGCTCTCCATCTGTGAATTCAAAAGGTGTTACACCCTAACAAGTACTGTTAGTTGTTAAAACAAAAGTTATATTCTTTTTTGTTATATGTCGTTACAGACTGATCCCTCAGCATCGACCTGAGCCTAGCAGTTGCCGGGCGTATTGGATTTCAGCTGTACCTGTGCCGGACGCGGGTTTTTTCCTAAGCTTGTTGGATGAGCCTTTTCAAAAGGCCGACTCCTGCCCGATACAACGAGAAAACCATCATGAGCGACAACCGACAGTGGTCCCGCGAAGCGATCCGGATCATCGAAGCCGATTTCCAGCGCAGCGCCGACACCCACTTGATCCCCTTGCCGCTGCCGGGTTTTCCAGGCATCGAGTTGTACTTCAAGGATGAGTCCAGCCACCCCACGGGCAGCCTCAAGCATCGCCTGGCCCGTTCGCTGTTCCTGTATGCGCTGTGTAACGGCTGGCTCAAGCCCGGTGCGCCGGTCATTGAAGCTTCCAGCGGTTCCACGGCGATTTCCGAAGCGTACTTCGCGCGTATGCTGGGCTTGCCGTTCATTGCGGTGATGCCGGCGACCACGTCCAAGGAAAAGATCGCGCAGATCGCCTTCTACGGTGGTCAAAGCCACCTGGTGGACGATCCGACCCGGATCTATGCGGAGTCCGAGCGTCTGGCTCGAGAACATGATGGACACTTCATCGACCAGTTCACCTACGCCGAGCGCGCCACCGACTGGCGGGCGAACAACAACATTGCCGAGTCGATCTTTCAGCAGATGCGTTTCGAGCAGCATCCCGAGCCGAGCTGGTTGATTTCCAGCCCCGGAACCGGCGGCACCACGGCCACCCTGGGCCGATATGTGCGTTATCGCCAGTATGGCACCCGCGTACTGTGTGCCGATGCCGAGCGTTCGGTGTTCTTCGATTACTACCAGACCGGCGATGCCAGCCTGCGACTGGACCACGGCTCGCGTATCGAAGGCATCGGCCGGCCACGCGTGGAAGCGTCGTTTCTGCCCAAGGTGATCGACGCGATGGTCAAGGTGCCGGATGCCTTGTCACTTGCGGCCATGCACTACCTGGCGGAGCGTCTGGGACGGCATGTGGGTGGGTCGAGCGGGACCAACCTGATCGGCGCACTGATGGCCGCCCAGCACATGAACGCAGCGGGGGAGACGGGCTCGATGGTGGCGATTCTGTGTGACAGCGGCGAGCGCTACGCCACGACCTATTACGATCAGGACTGGCTCAAGGCTCAGGGGTATGAGTTGAGCGGTTTGGTGGCTGTTGTGGCGGCGACGGTGGAGCGGGGGGAGCCGTTGCCGGCGAGCGTGCTGCGCGCCAATATCTGACACAAATGAAAAGATCGCAGCCTTCGGCAGCTCCTACAGGAGATGGTGTAAATCCTGTAGGAGCTGCCGAAGGCTGCGATCTTTTACTTTAAACCTTAAGCCTCCAGGCCAAGGATATCCCGAGCCACAGCCTCGGCAATGCGAATCCCGTCAACACCCGCCGACAGAATCCCGCCCGCATAACCGGCGCCTTCACCGGCCGGGAACAAGCCCTTCACGTTCAGGCTCTGCAACGACTCGTTACGGGTAATGCGCAACGGCGAGGAAGTGCGGGTCTCGATGCCGGTCAGCACTGCGTCGTGCAGCGAGTAACCACGAATCTGCTTCTCGAACGCCGGCAAGGCTTCGCGAATCGCTTCGATGGCGAATGCCGGCAGCGCCAGCGCCAGATCACCCAGGGCTACGCCCGGCTTGTAGGACGGCTCGACGCTGCCCAGTTCGGTGGACGGTTTGCCCGCGATAAAATCGCCGACCAGTTGCGCCGGGGCTTCGTAGTTGCTGCCGCCGAGCACGAATGCGTGGGATTCCAGGCGTTCCTGCAACTCGATACCGGCCAGCGGGCCGCCCGGATAATCGACTTCCGGGGTGATGCCGACGACGATACCGGAGTTGGCATTGCGCTCGTTACGCGAGTACTGGCTCATGCCGTTGGTGACCACGCGGTTCGGCTCGGACGTCGCCGCCACCACGGTGCCGCCCGGGCACATGCAGAAGCTGTAGACCGAACGGCCGTTCTTGGCGTGGTGCACCAGTTTGTAGTCGGCGGCGCCCAGTTTCGGGTGGCCGGCGTACTTGCCCAGGCGCGCACGGTCGATCAACGACTGGGGGTGCTCGATGCGGAAACCCACCGAGAACGGCTTGGCTTCCATGAACACGCCACGGCCGTGGAGCATGCGGAAGGTGTCGCGGGCGCTGTGGCCGAGGGCGAGGATCACGTGTCTGGAGTGGATCTGCTCACCGCCATTGAGTTCGACGCCGACCAGTTGGCCGTCTTCGATCAACACATCGGTGACACGCTGCTGGAAGCGCACTTCGCCGCCCAGGGCGCGAATCTGCTCACGCATGTTTTCCACAACGCCAGTCAGGCGGAACGTACCGATGTGCGGCTTGCTGACGTAGAGGATTTCTTCCGGGGCACCGGCCTTGACGAATTCGTGCAGGACTTTACGGCCGAGGAATTTCGGGTCCTTGATCTGGCTGTAGAGCTTGCCGTCGGAGAACGTCCCCGCGCCGCCTTCACCGAACTGCACGTTGGATTCCGGGTTGAGCACGCTTTTGCGCCACAGGCCCCAGGTGTCCTTGGTGCGCTGGCGTACTTCGGTACCGCGCTCGAGGATGATCGGCTTGAAGCCCATTTGTGCGAGCAGCAACCCGGCGAAAATCCCGCACGGGCCGAAGCCGACAACGATCGGCCGCGCGCTCAGGTCGGCTGGTGCCTGGCCGACTTCTTTGTAGCTGACATCCGGCGCCACGCTGACGTTACGGTCATCGGCAAACTTGTGCAGTACCGCCGCCTCATCGCGAACTTCAAGGTCGATGGTGTAGATGAAGCACAGTTCGGAGGACTTTTTGCGCGCATCGTAGCTGCGCTTGAACAAGGTGAAATCGAGCAGGTCATCGCTGGCAAGCCCTAAGCGCTGCACGATGGCAGGGCGCAGGTCTTCTTCGGGATGGTCGATCGGCAACTTGAGTTCGGTGATTCGTAACATGGCGGGATCCGGTTCGCGGGGCGCACAACTGCGCCAGGGCGTTTGAAGCCCGCGATTATAAGCCTCAAAGGCGCAGGCCCGTGAGGCTAAAACGATCAGTCGTCGCGCGATCCGCCGAAATACCCGCAGCCGCGCTGCACCTGACCGTCGATGCGCAGTTCGGCGCTCATGTGCTGGATGCTGCCGGTGCTGCTGTCGACGCAACGTTGCGGTGCAACCCACAGTTCGATGTGCTGGTTGTTGGCTTCGGTACTGAGGTTGAAACGGCCATCGCCCAGTTGCTCCTCGACGTAAGGCACGGCCAGTGGCGGCTGGCCGGCCCGGTCGAGGACCATGCCTTTGCCGCTGACTTTCACGCTCCACTGCGGGGTGTGGCCGGCGGCGCGCAGGATCAGCAGCTTGAAATTCGGATCGTCGCACGCGTTGCCCGAGCGCTCGACGCGGTACAACTGCTCCAGATCGAGCTGGCCGTCACCACCGCTGCCGGCCACAACCCGCCCGCGCACGTCGGCAAACAGCTTGCCCTGCTTGTCCGCCAGGTTTGCGGCCTGCTGCAGGACGCTGGTACCGCCCGTGTCGTTGACCACGTAGCGGTTTGTCTGGTTGCACGGCTGGAACAGCAGTTTGCCGTCCGCCGCGGTCAACTGGCCTTGCATGCGTGTCTGGCCGACATGGGAGGCGTTCTGCCGCTCACCCTCGAACAACTGGCAAGCGGCGAACAGCGGAAGCAGGGCAACGAGGACTAAGGAACGGGCAACACGCATCTTGGGGTCTCCTGACAAGTGCCGCCACGTTACTCAGCCTGACCGTTCATCACAACCCGTTATCGTCTCCACTTTGTATTGGCGCGGAAGGATCGCAGCCTTCGGCAGCTCCTACGGAATACGCGCACGCCTCTGTAGGAGCTGGCGCAGCCTGCGATCTTTTGCTTTTCAGATGTGAAAGGTCTGACCTGTTTGCAGGCCTTCCACGCTTTTGGCGTAGGCCAAAGCCACATCCGCCGCAGGAACCGGCTTGAAGCCACGAAAATACGGCGCGTATTTGCCCATGGCTTCGACCAGGACATTCGGGCTGATCGAATTCACACGCAGGCCGCGGGGCAGTTCGATGGCGGCGGCGCGGACGAAGCTGTCCAGCGCACCGTTGACCAGTGCTGCCGAGGCACCGCTGTAGATCGGATCGTGGCTGAGCACGCCGGTGGTGAAGGTGAACGAGGCACCGTCATTGGCGAACTCGCGGCCAATCAGCAGCAGATTGACCTGGCCCATGAGCTTGTCTTTCAGGCCCAGGGCAAAGCTTTCTTCTGTCATCTCGTTGAGCGGTGCGAAGGTCACGTTGCCGGCGGCACACACCAGTGCATCGAATTTGCCGGTCTGCTCGAACAGTTTGCGAATCGAGGCGCTGTCACTGATGTCCACTTGAAAGTCGCCGCTGGTGCGACCGATGCGGATGATTTCGTGACGTTGCGACAGTTCCCTGTCGACGGCCGAACCGATGGTGCCATTTGCGCCGATCAAAAGAATTTTCATGGGGGGGATCCTCGTGTGGGTTGAACGAGGTTTCAGTTTAGGGTGGTTTTTTCTCCGGATAAGCGCACTAATAGGCAACCTTTGGTTTTCAAATGGAAACAATCCATGAGCGAGATGGATGACTTGGCGGCGTTCGCGGTATTGATCGAAGCGGGGAGTTTTACCCTGGCGGCGCAGCAGCTCGGTTGCAGCAAAGGCCAGCTGTCCAAGCGCATCAGCCAGTTGGAAGCGCAGTTTTCCGTGGTGTTGTTGCAACGCACCACCCGCCGCTTGAGCCTGACCGCCGCCGGTGCTGCGTTGTTGCCCCAGGCCCAGGCGCTGGTGGTGCAAGTCGAGCGGGCCCGCCAGGCCCTGGCGCGTCTGAAGGACGACATGGCCGGCCCGGTGCGGATGACGGTACCGGTGTCGCTCGGGGAAACCTTCTTCGATGGCCTGTTGCTGGAGTTCTCTGCCAAGTATCCCCAGGTACAGATCGAGTTGGAGCTCAACAACAGTTACCGAGAACTGTCCCGCGACGGCTTCGATCTGGCGATTCGTTCCGACGTGGCCATTGACCAGCGACTGGTGGCGCGTCCACTGCTGGCGTGGCAAGAACTGACCTGTGCCAGCCCGGCCTATCTGGAACAATACGGTGAACCGCAAACCCCCCAGGCGCTGGCCGAACATCGCTGCCTGCTCAACAGCCATTACAGCGGTCGCGAAGAATGGCTGTATCACCAGCAGCACGAGTTATTGCGGGTGCGGGTGTCGGGGCCGTTCGCCAGCAACCACTACAACCTGTTGAAGAAAGCCGCACTGGTCGGCGCCGGTATTGCGCGCTTGCCGTCCTACTGTTTGCCAACGGAACTGGCCGACGGGCGTTTGCGATGGCTCCTGCGCGATTATCAGACCCGCAGCATGCCGATGTACCTGGTGCATCCGTATCAGGGCGGATTGCCCAAGCGCACGCAGGTGCTGGCGGATTATCTGATCGGGTGGTTCAAGCGCAGTGGGGAGGTGCTGGATCGGCTTTGAACCATCACACGGACCCTGTAGGAGCCGCCGAAGGCTGCGATCTTTTGACTTTGGTTTTTTAAGATCAAAAGATCGCAGCCTTCGGCAGCTCCTACACCGATCTCATTCGCAGGCATAAAAAACGGCCCGCAAAGGCCGTTTTTTTGTTTACCGCAATGGCTCAACCACCGAGGTACGCTTCGCGCACTTTCGGGTCGGTCAGCAGGGCTTCACCGGTGCCTTGCATCACCACCCGGCCGTTCTCCAGAACGTAGGCACGGTCAGCGATTTTCAGCGCCTGGTTGGCGTTCTGCTCGACCAGGAACACCGTCACACCGTCCTTGCGCAGCTGTTCGATGATGTCGAAGATCTGCTGGATGATGATCGGTGCCAGGCCCAGGGAAGGCTCGTCGAGCAGCAACAGCTTGGGCTTGCTCATCAGCGCACGGCCGATGGCGAGCATTTGCTGTTCGCCGCCGGACATGGTGCCGCCGCGCTGGTTGAAGCGCTCTTTCAGGCGTGGGAAAAGTCCGAGAACCTTGTCCATCTGTTCCTGATAGTCGCCCTTGGCGGTGAAGAAACCGCCCATGGACAGGTTTTCTTCCACGGTCAGGCGGGAAAACACCCGGCGACCTTCCGGCACAACCGCGATGCTCTTGCGCATGATCTGCGAGGAGTCCTGGCCGACCAGTTCCTCACCCATGTAGCGGATGCTGCCGCTGTGGGCGCGCGGCGAACCGCAAAGCGTCATCAGCAGCGTGGACTTGCCGGCACCGTTGGCGCCGATCAGGGTCACGATCTCGCCCTGGCGGACTTCGACGTTGACGCTGTGCAGGGCCTGGATCTTGCCGTAGAAGGTGGAAACGTTTTCGAACTGCAGCATTTACGCTTCCCCCAGGTAGGCTTTGATCACTTCAGGATTGTCGCGGATCTGTTCCGGCGTGCCGTTGGCCAGGGGCGTGCCCTGGTTGATCACGACGATGTGGTCGGAAATGCTCATGACCAGCTTCATGTCGTGTTCGATCAGCAGCACGGTGACGTTGTGCTCTTCACGCAGCATGCTGATCAGCGCCTTGAGGTCTTCGGTTTCCTTCGGGTTCAGGCCGGCGGCCGGTTCGTCGAGCATGAGGATGCGCGGGCGGGTCATCATGCAGCGGGCGATTTCCAGGCGACGTTGCTGACCGTAGGCCAGGGTGCCGGCCGGACGGTTGGCGAACTCGCGCAGGTTGACCTTGTCCAGCCAGTACTCGGCGTATTCCATGGCCTCGCGCTCGCTCTTGCGGAACGACGGGGTCTTGAACAGTCCGGACAGGAAGTTGGTGTTCAGGTGACGATGCTGGGCGATCAGCAGGTTCTCGACCGCCGTCATGTCCTTGAACAACCGCACGTTCTGGAAGGTGCGCACCACGCCCTTGAGGGCGATCTTGTGGCCGGGCAGGCCTTCGATCGCCTCGCCGTCGAGCAGGATGCTGCCGCCGCTCGGCTTGTAGAAGCCGGTCAGGCAGTTGAACACGGTGGTCTTGCCGGCGCCGTTGGGGCCGATCAGCGCAACCACTTGTTTCTCTTTCACGCTCAAGGCAACGCCGTTGACCGCCAGCAAGCCGCCGAAGCGCATGCTCAGGTTTTCTACTTTGAGGATCTCGCGGCTCATTTGCGCAGCTCCATGTGAGGACGTTGCATGGGCAGCAGACCCTGAGGGCGCCAGATCATCATCAGTACCATCAAGGCACCGAACATCAACATGCGGTACTCACTGAACTCACGCATCATTTCCGGCAGCAGGATCATCACCACGGCAGCGAGGATCACGCCCAGTTGCGAGCCCATGCCACCCAGCACCACGATGGCGAGGATGATCGCCGACTCGATGAAGGTGAAGGACTCCGGCGTCACCAGGCCTTGACGGGCAGCGAAGAAGCTACCGGCAAAACCGGCGAAACTCGCACCCAGGGTGAAGGCCGACAGTTTGATGATGGTCGGGTTCAGGCCCAATGCGCGGCAGGCAATTTCGTCTTCACGCAACGCTTCCCAGGCACGGCCCAGGGGCATGCGCAGCAAGCGGTTGATGACGAACAGCGCACCCAGGGCAAGCAACAGCGCAACCAGGTAGAGGAAGATCACCTTATTGATCGAGTTGTATTCCAGGCCGAAATACTCATGGAAGGTCTGCATGCCTTCCGCGGCCTTGCGTTCGAAGGTCAGGCCGAAGAACGTCGGTTTCTCGATGTTGCTGATGCCGTTCGGACCGCCAGTGAGGCCGGTCAGGTTACGCAGGAACAGACGGATGATTTCACCGAAGCCCAGGGTCACGATCGCCAGGTAGTCGCCACGCAAGCGCAGCACCGGGAAACCGAGCAGGAAGCCGAAGGTGGCTGACATCAGGCCGGCGATCGGCAGGCAGATCCAGAAGCTCAGGCCGTAGTAGTGCGACAGCAGCGCGTAGCTATAGGCGCCGACGGCATAGAACCCGACGTAACCGAGGTCGAGCAGACCGGCCAGGCCGACCACGATGTTCAGGCCGAGGCCGAGCATCACGTAGATCAGCACCAGCGTGGCGATGTCCACCGCACCGCGAGAGCCGAAGAACGGCCAGACCAGGGCACCGGCGATCAGCGCGATGATGATCCAGCGCTGAGTGGTCGGCAGGGTCAGGAAGTTGCTGGCCTTGGCCGGGATCAGCGGCATGCTCGGCGAAGAGCGCCAGGCCGAGCTGATCTGCTGGTCGAATAGCACACGCAGGAACATCAGTACCGAGCACACCGCGATGGTGATCAGGGTGGCGTCGCTGGTGCCATGAACTTCGAGGTTGATGCCGACGATGGTCAGCTTCAGACCGAGTACCGGGTAGGCCACGGCCCACACCAGCAAGGCACTGAACAGTGCCTGTTTAAGATTCCTAGTCATACCTTCTCAACCTCCGGACGGCCCAGCAGGCCGGTTGGCCGGAACAACAACACCAGGACCAGCAGACCGAACGCCACGACGTCCTTGTACTGGTCGCCGAAGATATCGGCACCAAAGGCTTCCGCCACGCCAAGTACCAGCCCGCCGAGCATGGCGCCCGGAATACTGCCGATACCGCCCAGCACGGCTGCGGTGAAGGCCTTGAGGCCAACCAGGAAACCGGCGTTCGGGTTGATCACGCCGTATTGCATGCTCAGGAGCACGGCGGCAATGGCTGCCAGTGCCGCACCGATGACGAAGGTCAGGGCGATGATGTTGTTGGTGTTGATACCCAGCAGGTTGGCCATCTTGATGTCCTCGGCGCAGGCGCGGCAGGCGCGACCCAGGCGAGAGCGGGAGATGAACAGGGTCAGGCCGAGCATGGCGACCAGGGTCACCACGAACACCACGATTTGCATGTAGGAAATCAGCACTTCATGTGCGCCACCTGGCCCAAAGGCAAAGTTGCCCGGAATCAGGTTGGGGATGGATTTGTCCTTGGAGTCTTGCGCCAGCAGAACGGTGTTCTGCAGGAAGATCGACATGCCGATGGCGGAGATCAGCGGGATCAGACGGTTGCTGCCGCGCAAGGGGCGGTAGGCGATCCGTTCGATGCTGTAGCCGTAGGCACTGGTTACAACGATGGTGGCGAGAAAAGCGGCGGTCATCAACAGCGGCACGCTGTCGAGTCCCAGCATGGCCAGCCCGGCGATGGCGATGAACGCCACGTAGGAACCGATCATGTACACCTCGCCGTGGGCGAAGTTGATCATTCCAATGATGCCGTAGACCATCGTATAGCCGATGGCGATCAGGGCATACGTGCTGCCAATGGTCAGGCCATTAACCAGCTGTTGGAAGAAGTGATAGATGTCAGGCATTACAGCGCTCCTAAAAACCTGATACGCATTTCACTGGTGGAGTCATTTTCCCGCCCGGGCCCCGTGGATCTGCATCCACTTCGAATCCGGGGTTTGCCAGCGAACCGCTGATGACGGTTTTGAGATTTTCAGGTGGGGAGACTGGCGGATCACGCCAGCGCGGCCCAGATACGTTCGTAAAACAAAGCCCACGGCACGCCGTGGGCTTTGTTGGCAGTCAGTCAGGCAATGCCTTACTGAGGCTTGGCTTCAGTTTTTGGTTTGCCGAAGTGCCACTCGTAAACCACGAATTTGAAGTCTTTCAGGTCGCCTTTTTCGTCGAAGCTCAGGTCGCCGGTAGGCGTCTTGAAGGTGCCGGCGTGGATGGCTTCAGCCACTTTGGCGGAGTCTTCGGACTTGGCAGCCTTGATGCCGTCGGCGATCACGGTCACAGCCGAGTAGGCCGGGAACACGAACGGACCGCTCGGATCTTCTTTCTTGGCTTTGAACGCATCAGCCAGGGCAACGTTGGCCGGATCCTGGTCGAAGGATTTCGGCAGGGTCACCAGCAGGCCTTCGGAAGCGTCCTTGGCGATCTGCGAAATGGAGTCGTTACCCACGCCTTCCGGACCCATGAACCTGGCTTTCAGGCCTTTTTCCTGGGATTGACGCAGGATCAGGCCCAGCTCCGGGTGGTAGCCGCCGTAGTAGACGAAGTCGACGTTGGCTTGCTTGAGCTTGGAGATCATCGACGAGAAGTCTTTGTCGCCGGCGTTGACGCCTTCGAACACGGCGACTTTCACGCCTTTGCCTTCCAGGGTTTTCTTCACGGCGGTGGCGATGCCTTCACCGTATTGCTGTTTGTCGTGCAGAACAGCAACGATCTTCGGTTTTACGAAGTCGGCAATGTAGTTACCGGCGGCAGGGCCCTGGGCGCTGTCCAGACCGATGGTGCGGAACACCATTTTGTAACCACGGGCGGTGATGTCCGGGCTGGTGGCAGCCGGGGTGATCATGATCACGCCTTCGTCTTCGTAGATGTCCGAAGCCGGTTGAGTGGAGCTGGAGCACAGGTGACCGACTACGAACTTGACGCCGTCGTTGACGACCTTGTTCGCGACTGCCACAGCTTGTTTCGGATCACAGGCGTCATCGTATTCAACGGCTTCGAGTTTCTTGCCGTCCACGCCGCCCTTGGCGTTGATTTGCTCGATGGCCATTTTGGCGCCACTGAACTGCATGTCGCCGTATTGGGCTACAGGGCCGGTCTTGGGGCCGGCGATGCCGATCTTGATGGTGTCAGCTGCGAACGAATGGCTGGCAACCCCGGCCAGAACCATAGCGGCAAACAGTTTGGAAATCTGCTTAGTAGCCTTAGTCATAGTGCTCCACTCTTACTGTTGTAGTTTTTATAGTCCTGGCGCCGAAAGCAGCAGAACCGGGTCAGATATCTGCGACATTCCCCGGAAAAGTCCCTCGGCAACTGTACCGGTACAGTGTAGAGCGCCGATTGTCAGCCTGGGAAGGCAGCGCCGGGGGACAAAACCTGCAAGTGTCGCTTTATTGAAAGTAAAAGACAGAATTGCGGCGGGGTGTTGAGGGGCTTATAGCCATATTCAGTGCATTCCCTGGCTTTCCTGCGCTTTTCATTTCGGTCACTCAATTGCATCCGGGTTTTTCTGCCAGACCACCGACGTTATCATCTACGTCGATTTCTTTTCCGGACAGTCCCATGAATCAAGAACCTAGCACCCTCTATGCCAAGCTGCTTGGTGAAACCGCATCTATTACCTGGAAAGAGCTGGAGCCGTTCTTCGCCAAGGGTGCCCTATTGTGGGTCGATCCTGGCCTGGATCTGATCGCCGCCGCCGAGGCCGTGGCCCAGGATGAAGGGGAGAAAGTGGCTGCCTGGCTGGCCGCTGACAAGGTCGCCAAGCTGTCTGAAACGCGGGCGCTGGATCTTTTTGAGCGTGATCCGCAGTTGTGGGCCGTGGTTGTTTCGCCGTGGATTCTGATCCAGGAAAGAGCGCAGGTATAAAAGGCCGCACCTGATTGGTGCGCTTCTTTCGGAGGGAAAAGTGTGTAGCCGAGTAGCGTGATGGCATGTTGCCGTAGAGAAAGGCCACAGCCTCACGGTGACGTAAACGTAACGGGAACAGTTGGGAGGGCAGCTGAACGTCTGCTCAATTGTTTCTGAATGTGGATAAAAGAAAAAGATCGCAGCCTGCGGCAGCTCCTACAGGACCAGGTGTACGCCCGTAGGAGCTGCCGCAGGCTGCGATCTTTTCAGGTTTAAGCAGTCTTGCCCGTATGGTTATTCAACGAAATAACCTTGGTCTTGCCGATGCGGTGACGGTAGATCTCACGCAGGTACTTGATCGATTTCTTCACGCAATCCCGGGACAGGCGGATGTCATTGATCGAGACAAATTTTTCCTTGTCGTTGATCAGTTCGCGGTACTTCTTCTCGTACATCGGCTTGATCGCGTACCAGTTGGTATCGAGGATCTTCGCCGGGTTCTCGAATTCGTTGAGCAACTCGTCGATGCGGTCTTCATCGAATTGTTCGTTGATGATGAAGTCCAGGATCGAGTTGTCCAGGGTCTCGTCGAATCGGTACGGGTTTTTCGCGAAGCAGCGCTTGATGAACGCCACGATCAGCGTCAGGAAGTCGTCCGACAGGCACGGGCTCTTGGCGATCAGGGTGGTCAGCGACAGGTTGGCCGAAGCACCGATCACCAACGCGTAGCGCTTGAGTGTAGTGTTGGGGAACAGGCTGTTGAGGTGGGTCTTCAACCGGTTCAAATCCATGTAGGACAGCTTGTAGTCCTTCGGCAACGAAACGATAGACACCACCGACGAGCAATTCTTGAAGAAGTGCAGGTCATGCAGGGCCGCCGCGTCGTAACCCGAGTTCTTGTACTGTTCCAGCGACGCGCGATAGCGCTTGGACTCGATCGGCAACAGGCTGATGCCTTCGATGGCCTGGGTGACCTTGTTGAAGTGCGGCAGATCGATCGAACGGAAGAACAGGTCGTCGATGTTCAGGCGCTGCGGCTCTTTCTCGAACACTTTGAATTTGTCGCTGCTCGGTGCCGGGGTTTCCGGCACCACGGACTCGGCGTAGGCAATCGCCACCGGGCCGGCCAGGCTCATGAACAGGTCATTGGCGTCCAGGCGGATGGTTTCGCCGATATCGATGCCGGCGCGACGGAAATAGTTCTGGTCGTAGTCAGTCGTAACTGCCTGCGCCGTCAGAATGTTGAAGATCTGCTGCGAGATGTACTGGTTGGCGTGCTTTTCCATGGCATTGACATCAATGTTCTGGATGTTGCCGTCATCGTTCTCTTCGGCGTAACGCATGATGTCGTTGGAGATCAGCATCATCGCGTTCCACGGGCGGATGCGGCCCATGACGCTGGCTTCGCTGCTGTCTTCGTTGGCGAAGTTGTAGGAGAAGTCCCACTCTTCCGACAGGTATTTGCACAGCAGTCGACCGGCGTTGATGTGCAACGCCTCGGACATTTCACTGCGGTGATCGGAAATGTTCGGCAGTACACAGATGCCACTGGTGAAGATCGGTTCGAAGACGAAGGAGTGGCCGCTCTTGCTGTCGTGCTCGTCCATCGGCTTGGTGTCGAACGTCTTGTTCATATACGAATGCTGCTGGGCCAGGCCGAATTCCGAGGCCATGCCCGAGCCGGTACCGCCGCCGGCACTGAAGATCGAGAAATACAGGCGCGACTGGTTGGCCTTGATGCCACAGCTGTCGATCAGGTACGAGTGAATCATCTTCCAGTCGGGGCTGGAGAAACGCTGGGTGTCCTTGTTCAGGATGATCTTGGCCAGGTACTGGCCGAGGATCGGCGCGTTACCGGCGCCACCGGCATGGACTTCCGACAGGTCCATGATTTTCATTTTGCTGTAGTCGCGCAGGAAGCCGCTTTTTTCGCCCTTGCGCGAGAAACGGATGCGTCCGGCGATGTCTTTGTCCAGGTCCCCGAGCATCACCAGCGGCTCGACCAGAAACACTGGCTTGGTGTTTTTGTTCTGGCCCAGGCGCAGGTTGTTACGGATCCACTGGGCCGGGCTGTAGCCCTTTTCGGTAAAACGCTTGTCCGGCGACAGGCGATCTTCGTTGTTGAATTCATTGAGGTAGAACTTGCGGGCGTTATACACAAGCTCCGCCACGTCCAGCGCAATGTTCGAGCCGCAGCGGCCCAGGCCGATCAGGCACACCGACGGGAATTCCTGATCGCTGTGCTGTTCGCTGTCGCCTTCCAGGTGCGGTGCGCGCGGGAACACCATGTCGCGCAGGCCGTCGAGGTTGTCGAGGATGCGGTCGGTGTTGGTTTCGGTGAAGTAGAGGTATTGCTGGGTCGCCAACGGGCGCGATTGAATCAATGGCTTCGGTGATGACGGGCTGTTGGCCGCGGGGCTCAACGTCAGATCGGTTACCGCAGTGGCCGGGTTGTTTTTAGAAGTCATTGTTCGCCATCTACCTGGGCTGATTGGTTGGCCGACTCGCAGTCGTCGAACCGTCACGGAATACAATCGCGTCTTTTTTCAGCGCGTACTTGGACCATGCCTTGGTCTTTAGCCTGAGCATTGCTCGGGGTGAATCCTTTCCTAAGTCATGATGAATCGGCCAATATTCGGTGATCTTTAATCAAGAAGAGGCAAAATGATGTCAACGCTACCTTCGCTAGGGTTTGCCGGGATCGGCCTGATGGGGCTGCCGATGTGCCGGCGCCTGCTGGCCGCGGGTTACCCGCTGGCGGTGTGGAATCGCAATCCGGACAAGTGCAGGCCGCTGGTGGAGGCGGGCGCGCGTCAGGTCGCCAGCCCGGCCGAGCTGTGCCGGCACGCTGACGTGGTGATGCTGTGCCTGGCGGATACTTCGGTCGTACGCGAGGTGGTATTTGGTCCGGCAGGCGTTGTGGAGGGCGCAAAAAAGGGCCAGCTGCTGGTGGATTTCTCCAGCCTGGAGCCCAACGCCACGCGGGAAATGGCCGCAGAACTTGCCGCTAGAACGGGCATGGGCTGGCTCGACACGCCGGTGTCCGGCGGCGTGGTCGGTGCCGAGGCTGGAAGCCTGGCGATCATGGTCGGCGGTGAATCACAGGATCTGGAGCGGGTCCGGCCTGTGCTGTTGAACCTGGGGCAGCGTGTAACACACATGGGCGGCGTCGGGGCAGGGCAGTTGACCAAGGCGTGCAATCAGATGATCGTCGCCTGCAATGCATTGGTGATTGCCGAAGTGGTCGCGCTGGCGGAGCGTTCCGGGGTCGATGCCAGCCTGATCGCCGAAGCGCTGGCCGGCGGCTTTGCCGATTCGAAACCCTTGCAGATCCTGGCCCCGCAGATGGCGCAAAACCGTTTCGAGCCGGTCAAGTGGCACGTGCGCACCTTGCTCAAGGATCTGGATACAGCGGTGAAGTTTTCCCGTGAGCAAGGCTCGGCAACACCGATCAGCGGCCTGGCCGCGCAGTTGATGCGCCTGCATGGAAGTCAGGGTTTCCTTGAAAAGGACCCGTCTACATTAGTGCAGATGTACCGTGAGCCAGGCTCAGCGTCGTGACGGTGCAGGTGTCCTTGCGCTGGTTGATTTCGTTCAGCACCGGAAGCAACTCGACCAGTGGCACCGGCCGGCTCAGCAGATAGCCTTGAACGAAGTCACAACCGTGGTTTTCCAGGAATTGGTACTGCTCGAAGGTTTCGACCCCTTCGGTGACCACTTGCAGGTGCAGGGTATGGGCCATGACGATGATCGCCTGGACAATCTCCATATCCTGGGTCGCCTTGGGAATGTCCTGGATGAACGAACGGTCGATTTTCAGCGTGTTAAGCGGCAAGCGCTTGAGGTAGGCCAGGGATGAATAGCCGGTGCCGAAGTCATCGATCGACAGCGAAACGCCGAGAGCGCGTATCTGCCGCAGTAGCACCAGGGTGTTGGCGATATTGCCCATCAAGGCGTTTTCGGTAACCTCCAGTTCGAGCCGGTGGGGCTGCACACCGGAGGCTCGCAATGCGTATTCGATTTCATCGGCCAGTTCTTCGCGCGCCAGGTTCAGGGGCGAACAGTTCACGGCGATCTTCAGGTCCTCACAGCCTTGGCGCGACAACTCGCCCAAGTCTTCGCAGGCCTTGCGCAGCACCCAATTGTCCAACTCGGCGATCAGGCCGTTGGCCTCGGCGATGGCGATAAAACGATCCGGTACGAGAAAACCGTGGACCGGGTGTTGCCAGCGGATCAAGGCTTCGAGTTTGCTGACCTGGCCGGTCTTGAGGTCATAGATGGGCTGGTAATAGAGCATCAAACCGGTGTCTTCACGCAGGGCGTGGCGCAACTCTTCTTCCAGTTGCAGCTCGAGTGTGGCGCGGGTCTTCAGGTTGGCGCTGAAAAAATTCAGTCCATTGCGGCCGCTGCCTTTGGATTGATACAGCGCCAGGTCGGCGTTCTTCAACAGTTCCTCACAGGTCTTGCCGTCCTCCGGAAACAGGCTGATGCCGATGCTTGTGGTCATGACCATGCGCCTGCCGGCCAGCTCGATGGGCTCCTTCATCTTGAGCATGATGCGTTGGGCCATATGCCGCGCTTCTTCACGATCACGCAGGTCGATGAGCAGGCAGAACTCGTCACCACCGAAGCGCGCGACCACGTCCTCGTGACTGCGAATCGAGCTCTTGATGTGCCCGGCAAGCACCTTTAGCAGTTCGTCACCGGCATCGTGGCCAAGGCTGTCGTTGATCCGCTTGAAATGGTCGATGTCCAGGAACAGGACCGCCAGCATTCCACCTTCGTTGGTTTTCTCGATGAGTTTTTCGGCGAAGATCTGGTTGAACCCGCGGCGGTTGATCAGGTTGGTCAGCGCGTCGTAGTGCGCCACCTGTTGCAGCGACATGCGCGCCTGGTCCAGTTGGCTGAGCAGGGAGTTGACCCGTTGCAGGTCGTGGTCCTTGTGTTGCAGTTTTTTGTCCGCCAGTGCCGCGCTGATGCTGCTGCCGATGATCAGCAGGGCCATGACCGTCACGGTCAGTGCCAGTTGCAGGTGGCTGTGTTCGCCCGATTGCTCCGGCACGCTGTCGCTGGGCAGCACCAGGTTGAAAGCGGCCATGGCCGTGAGGTGCATGCCGAGGATACCCGCCCCGAGCACCAGGCTGGCGCAGCATTTGAAGAGCTGATGCAGCATGCCGACGCCGTCGCGCAGATACCATGCCAGCAATAAGGCGGCCAGCGCGGCACCGATCGCGATCGCGATGGAAAGGGCGAACAGGCCCGGATGGTAATAGACCGAGGCCTCGGAGTGCATGGCCGTCATGCCCACGTAATGCATGGTCGCGATGCCCAGGCCGATTCCGATTGATGCCTTGAGACAGCGCTGCAAACTCAAGTCCGGGAGGCTGAGGGTATGCATGGCCAGCCACGCGGCGAGCAGCGCGATGGTCAGCGAAAACAGCGTGACAGGCAGTTGGTAGTGAAGATCGACAGGCGCCTGGAAGGCCAGCATCCCGACGAAGTGCATGGCCCAGATACCGCCGGCCAGGCATCCGCTGCCTACCCAGCGCCAGAGTGTCTTGGACGCGGATTTCTCAGCGTGAGCAACCCGTTCGGCCATGTCCAGTGTCGCGAAACAGCCGACACAGGCGACCAGATAAGCCAGCAGCACCAGAAAAGGGTCATGTGTGCAATTGAGTATGACCTGCCCGCTCTCTGGTAGCTCGGTAATGAAATGCAAACCAAGCCACTCCATAGCATGCCCCATCGTTATCCTTCAGGCCGGCGCAAGTGGCGACGGCGAATGCCTTGGAGTATAGAGGGCGTGGATGGAGCGCAAGCGGTAGTGGCACATTGGTGCCAATGATTTTGACATTAGCCTGATAGCGATTAGTGCTAGTAGTCAGGCGATTTGCTTCTGAGGCGTCTCGAACGCAGGTTGCAGTGCCGGCAAGCCGAAAGCGGCACGGGCCGCATCGCAATCGGGATTGGCCAGGCCATCGACCCAGGAAGCGTCGAATTCCCGACAGGTGCTGGAGCGTTTTTCGTAAATCGAGCACTGCACCGTACTGCCCACGTCTCCGACCAGGCTGGTGCAGCGTACGGGTTTGCAGCCGGTGCCGAGCATCGCGACCCGACTGGGGCTGATCTGCTCGACAAGCTCATCGGGTACCGTCCCCCCGGACGAGGCGCATTCACCCCAGAAAAATGACACGCGAAAGTGAGAACAGCAGGCACCGCAATTCAGACACGGACTGGCTTCGGACATGGGCAATTATCTAAGGAGAAGTGGAGACACAGGGGGGGAAACAAGGCCGCTATTCTAGGCTTCGCCAACGGCTTGGGAAGGGGGGCTCAAAGGTATTTTTCATAGACCGGACGGGCTACGAAATACCCTGTGGGAGCGGCGGTGCGCGATGGGTTGATATCAGCCTGGCGAATAATGAAAGACAGTCGTGGCCGGCCTGTCTAGATTGCAAAGTCCGGGGGCAGTGACGCCCCAAAAACAATAAAAGAGACGGACCCATGCAGAACTCGACCCAAGCGGCCAATGCCTGGCGCATTCTGTTCCTGTTGTTCCTGGCCAACCTGTTCAATTTTTTCGACCGCACCATCCCGGCCATCATCATCGAACCCATTCGCATGGAATGGCACCTCAGTGATTTCCAGTTGGGGATCATCGGGACGGCATTCACCATCGTCTACGCCATTGCCGGCTTGCCGCTGGGGCGCATGGCCGATACCGGTTCGAGGAGCAAACTGATGGGCTGGGGGCTGGCGGTGTGGAGCGGGTTGACCGCCGTCAACGGCATGGTGGGCAGTTTCTGGAGTTTCCTGATCGTGCGCATGGGCATCGGCATTGGCGAGGCCAGCTACGCGCCAGCCGCCAACTCGCTGATCGGCGACTTGTTTCCGGCTCACCGCCGGGCGAGGGCCATGGGGATCTTCATGTTGGGGCTGCCATTGGGGCTGTTGCTGGCGTTCTTCACCATTGGCTGGATGGTCAAGGTCTTTGATAGCTGGCGCGCGCCGTTCTTTATCGCGGCGGTACCCGGGCTGATCCTGGCGATCTTCATGTTTTTCATCAAGGAACCCAAGCGCGGCGCCGCCGAGAGCGTTCAGGTTTCGCAGGAAAAGATCGATCGACCGATCCGGCGGGTACTGGCTGTGCCAACCTTCCTGTGGCTGGTGATGGCCGGCCTGTGTTTCAACTTCGCTACCTATGCCTGCAATTCGTTTCTGGTGCCGATGCTGCAACGCTACTTCCTCATGCCGTTGCAGGATGCCGCGGTCGCCACCGGGGTTATTGTCGGTGTGACCGGGTTGGTCGGCCTGACCCTCGGAGGCTGGATTGCGGACAAGATTCACCAGCGGGTCGCCAACGGGAGGCTGTTGTTTGCCGCCTTCAGCCTGGTGATTTCGACGGTTTGCACCGCATGGGCGTTGCATTCCGGGCGAATCGAGATCGGTGTGTTTGTTGCGGTGTTTAGCCTGGGTTGGTTGTTTGCCTACAACTTCTACACCTGCGTGTACACGGCGATTCAGGATGTGGTCGAACCGCGTTTGCGGGCAACGGCGATGGCGCTGTTCTTTGCCGGGCTGTACCTGTTGGGCGGTGGCCTGGGGCCGGTAGTGGTCGGGGCCTTGTCGGATCACTTCGCCCACACGGCGATGCTTGCGGCGGGCGCGGAACAGATGACCGAGGCGTTTAAAGCAGTCGGCCTGCATGACGCTATGTACCTGATTCCGGTGGCGCTGTTGTTCACCGTGGTGTTTCTGTTCCTGGCTTCACGGTGTTTCGTGCGCGATGCCAAGCGGATGAAGGAAGGGTTGGTGGCGGTGGTTGAGCCTGACAGTTCTGCAGTGACTGCTTAACCGCCTTCGCGAGCAAGCCCGCTCCCACATTGGTTTTGTGAACGCCACAGATCAAGTGTGGGAGCGGGCTTGCTCGCGAAGAGGCCCTGCGCATCACTACAAAAACCAGATAAACAAAAAAGGCCCGCATCACTGCGGGCCTTCTTTTTATAGCGGTGTTGGAGAGTTGTTAACCCGCCACCAATACTCGAATCGCTTCCAGTCGCAGCGCAGCCTTGTCGAGCATGGCCAGGCCTTGCTCGCGTTGTTTGCGCAGGGCCACCAGTTCGCTGTCGCGCACGGTCGGGTTGACCGCTTGCAAGGCGGTCAGGCGCGCCAGTTCTTCGTCGGTATCGGCGGCCAGGCGACGTTGCGCCTCGGCGACACGTTCAGTGTGGCGCGGCAGGATCTTCGCTTCACCGGCGTTGATCCGTGGCGTCAGTTGGTCACGCTGGGCCTGGATGAACTTGTTGGCGCTGGCACGCGGCACGCTTTCGAGCTGGTCGTTCAAGGTCTCGAACGACACTCGGGCCGACAGGTCGTTGCCGTTGGTGTCGAGCAGGCAGCGCAGGGCGGCCGGCGGCAGGTAACGGCCCAGTTGCAGCGAGCGCGGGGCAACCACTTCGCTGACATACAGCAGTTCCAGCAACACGGTGCCCGGCTTGAGTGCCTTGTTCTTGATCAGCGCCACGGCGGTGTTGCCCATGGAACCGGACAGCACCAGGTCCATGCCGCCCTGGACCATCGGGTGCTCCCAGGTGATGAACTGCATGTCTTCGCGAGACAGCGCCTGGTTACGGTCGTAAGTGATGGTCACGCCTTCGTCATCGCCCAGCGGGAAGCTGGCGTCGAGCATTTTTTCGCTCGGCTTGAGGATCAGTGCGTTTTCCGAATGGTCTTCGCTGTCGATGCCGAAGGCGTCGAACAGGGTTTCCATGTAGATCGGCAGCGCGAACTGATCGTCTTGCTCAAGGATATCCTCCACCAGCGCATCGCCTTCGCCCGCGCCGCCGGAGTTCAGCTCCAGCAAACGGTCGCGACCGGTGTGCAGCTCGGCTTCCAGACGTTCACGCTCGGTGCGGGCTTCGTCGATCAGCGCCTGCCATTCGCCATCGTCGGCTTCTTCGAGCAGTGGCAGCAGGCGCGGGCCGAACTGGTGCTGCAAGGCGTTGCCGGTCGGGCAGGTGTTGAGGAATGCGTTCAGCGCTTCGTGGTACCACTGGAACAGGCGCTCTTGCGGGCTGGTTTCCAGGTATGGCACGTGCAGTTCGATGATGTGCTTCTGGCCGATCCGGTCCAGACGACCGATGCGTTGTTCCAGCAGGTCCGGGTGGGACGGCAGGTCGAACAGCACCAGGTGATGGGAGAACTGGAAGTTGCGACCTTCACTGCCGATTTCCGAACAGATCAGCACTTGCGCGCCAAACTCCTCATCGGCGAAGTAGGCAGCGGCGCGGTCACGCTCGAGGATGTTCATGCCCTCGTGGAACACCGTGGCCGGGATGCCGGAACGCACGCGCAGGGCGTCTTCCAGGTCCATGGCGGTTTCGGCGTGGGCGCAGATCACCAGTACTTTGGTGCGCTTGAGCATCTTCAGCTGGTCGATCAGCCATTCGACGCGCGGGTCGAATTTCCACCAGCGTTCCTCTTCGCTGGCGTCCGGTTGGGCCTGGAAGCTGACTTCCGGGTACAGCTCGGCGTGATCGCCCAACGGCAGTTCGAGGTATTCGTCCGGGCACGGCAGCGGGTACGGGTGCAGCTTGCGCTCCGGGAAACCCTGCACGGCGGCGCGGGTGTTACGGAACAGTACGCGGCCGGTGCCGTGTCGGTCGAGCAGTTCGCGCACCAGACGGGCGCTGGCTTCAGTGTCGCCATCATTGACCGCGGTCAGCAGGGCTTCGCCTTCATTGCCGAGGAAACCGTGGATGGTCTTGTGCGCTTCAGGCGACAGGCGTCCCTTGTCGAGCAGTTCCTGAACGGCTTCGGCCACCGGGCGATAATTTTCGCTCTCGGCGCGGAAGGCTTGCAGGTCATGGAAACGGTTCGGGTCCAGCAGGCGCAGACGAGCGAAGTGGCTGTCCTGGCCCAGTTGTTCCGGGGTGGCGGTCAACAGCAGCACGCCGGGAATGGTCTCGGCGAGTTGCTCGACCAGCGAATATTGAGGGCTGACCTGATCTTCATGCCACACCAGGTGGTGAGCTTCGTCGACCACCAGCAAGTCCCAGCCTGCCGCGAACAGCGCGTCCTGGGCCTTCTCGTCGTCCACCAGCCACTCAAGCGCGACCAGCGCAAGCTGGGTGTCTTCGAACGGGTTGCTGGCATCGCTTTCGATGAAGCGTTCTTCGTCGAACAGAGCGACCTGCAGGTTGAAGCGGCGGCGCATCTCGACCAGCCACTGGTGCTGCAGGTTTTCCGGAACCAGGATCAGCACGCGGTTGGCACGGCCCGAGAGCAATTGGCGATGGATCACCAGGCCGGCTTCGATGGTTTTGCCCAGGCCCACTTCGTCGGCCAGCAGAACCCGTGGCGCGATACGGTCGGCGACTTCGCGGGCAATGTGCAACTGGTGCGCGATCGGTTGCGCACGCACGCCGCCCAAGCCCCAAAGGGCGGACTGCAACTGGCGGCTGGTGTGTTCCAGGGTGTGATAGCGCAGGGAGAACCAGGCCAGCGGGTCGATCTGGCCGGCGAACAGACGGTCGCTGGCCAGGCGGAACTGGATGAAGTTCGACAGTTGGGTTTCCGGCAGGGTGACCACTTCGTTCTGTCCGTTGAGGCCGTGGTAAACCAGCAGGCCATCGACGTCATCGACTTCGCGAACAGTCAGCTTCCAGCCTTCGAAGTGAGTGATGGAATCACCGGGCGAAAACCGCACACGGGTGAGGGGCGCATTCCTTAGCGCGTACTGGCGAGTGTCGCCAGTGGCCGGATAGAGCACGGTCAACAAGCGGCCGTCCTGTGCCAGAACGGTGCCTAAACCCAGCTCGGCTTCGCTGTCACTGATCCAGCGTTGCCCCGGTTGATACTGCTGCGCCATGCTGCCTGACTCCCACCTGAAAAAGCGGGCTATCTTAACGGAATGAGGGCTTGAGGGCCAAAGGACTCTCAGAAAAACTCACAGTCATACGTTAGTCCACCTGTGCATGACGCGCCGCCCGGTGCACTAATGAGTGCCAAATGAGTCACAGTTTGCGACCGATGGCTCAAGTCGCCATCCCCGCAGCCGACAGCCTGCTGACAGGAGACTGAAAACCATGCTGCCACCGATGCTCCCCTTGAGTGCCGTGCCGATCACTTCACAGACCGACCCGATCCGTCAGCGTCCGGATATTCCTCCGGTGGTGCCGGTGCAGGAAAGCTCCAGTGAAAGTACGATCGACCTGCAAAAGCGCAATCCTGAAGAGGACGGGCTGGTGCTGCGCGAGGAACAGCGCCGCAGACAGGAGCAGGAACGACGTCGCCACGAGGCCGATCATGACCCCGAGGCTCACATGGCGATTCCCGGGGATGAACTCAATGCCGATAACACCGTGCCGGTGGCACCGCTGATGGAAGATCAGCCGCGGCAGGGGCTGTGGGTCGATATCGAGATTTGAGCGCAGGCTGGTCAGCTCACTCATCAAGCCGCATTATTAACGCAGGGTTGCCGACCGCTACGGCAGCTGAAACTCATTTCAAGCGATGCACTGACCGCCATGAGCCAAGACGACAAACTGATTGACCTCAATGCCGAGCGCGCCAAGCGTGTTCATGACCTCAATGAAAAGCGGCTCAATGAAGTTCGCCAGGCGTTCGAACAGGCCATGCCGTTGGGCAAGGCTAAAAAAAAGCCGAAGAACAAACCGAAGAAACGCTGAAATCCCCCCGCATTCATTGATGCGGGTCAAACTTCTCCCTTCCTCTTGCCCAGTCTCGGGCGACATTGATCCCGGTCAATATTCTCTCCTGCCCGATTGGTTAACTTAGCCCTATCGCAACAGGGCAGGTACAGGAGACGCGTCATGTTTTTCGACAACGTGGTGATCGCCGGAGTGCTGACTGTCAGCCTCATGTTTGTATTTTTTGCAGGGTTCGGACTTTTTATCTGGAAGGATTCACACAAGCGGAAATAACCGCAGTTCTTTCCAGATGTAATGAGCACGCAAGGCATTTTGGGCAACTTCGGTTGCCCTTTTTTTTGCCTTTGAAAATCTGCCGGAGTGCATGGAGCCACTGTGGGAGACTTAAGTGTTTGGCAATAAAAAAGGCGCGTTCCTTGCGGAGCGCGCCTTTTCTGATTTGGCTGCTTATCAGCTGCCAAGGGCCTTCGAGGCCAGCCAGAACAACCCGGCCGACAGGGCCACGGTGGCTGGGAGGGTCAATACCCAGGCCAGCAGGATGGTTCTGACGGTGCCGCTTTGCAGGCCGCTCTTGTTGGCGACCATGGTGCCCGCCACGCCCGAGGACAGCACGTGGGTGGTGGAAACCGGCAGGCTGAAGATGTTGGCCATGCCGATCAGGCTGGCGGTGGTGATCTGCGCCGACATGCCTTGGGAGTAGGTCATGCCTTGCTTGCCGATTTTCTCGCCAATGGTCAGTACCACGCGTTTCCAGCCGACCATGGTGCCTAGGCCCAAGGCCAGTGCAACCGCCAGGATCACCCAGAACGGAGCGTATTCGGTGGTGGTGGTCAGGTCCTTGCGCAGTTTGTCCAGGTCAGCCTTTTCACGGGGGGCGAGCGTTGGCAGCTTGCTGACTTTCTTCGCCGTGTCGTCCAGGCAGAGCAGGTAGCGACGTACTTCGATGCGGCTTTCCGACGGCAGCGAGTGGTAGTCGGCTACACCCTTGAGGGTGCCGAGCAGGGCGGTGATGGTCGGTTCGGTCTGTTGCGGGTTGCAACGGAATTTCTCCGGCAGATCGCCATCCAGGCTCTTGCCCAGGGCCAGGAACTCGCCCAGTGTTTCGGAATTACGCTGGTAGAACTGGCTCAAGTGCAACGTGGCGTCGCGAGTCCGCTCGATCTGGTAGGTCGTGCTGTTCAGGTCGAGGACGAACTGCGCCGGCACGATACCGATCAGGACCAGCATGATCAGGCCGATACCTTTCTGGCCATCGTTGGAACCGTGCACGAAACTCACGGCCATGGCCGAGATCACCAGTACCAGGCGATTCCAGAATGGCGGGTGCTTCTTGTCGTCGATCTTGCGGCGCTGTTCCGGCGTCTTGTGCATCTTCGACAGTGGACGCCACCATTTAAGGCCGATCAGGATCAGCGCGGCGATCAGGAAGCCGGCCATCGGCGAGAACACAAGCGACATGGCGATATCGATCGCCTTCTGCCAGTTCACGCCATCGGCCAACGGTATGTCGTTGATCAAGGCGTTCGCCAGGCCCACACCGAGAATCGAACCGATCAGCGTGTGGGAACTGGACGCGGGAATACCGAAGTACCAGGTGCCCAGGTTCCAGGTAATGGCGGCGGCGAGCAACGAGAACACCATGGCCAGCCCGTGACCGGTGTTCACATTGATCAGCAGTTCTACCGGCAACAGGTGGACGATGGCATACGCCACGCCGACCCCGCCCAGCAGCACGCCGAGGAAGTTGAACACACCGGAGAAGAACACCGCCAGATGAGGCGGCATGGCTTTGGTGTAGATAACGGTCGCCACCGCGTTAGCGGTGTCATGAAAGCCGTTGATGAACTCGAAGGCGAGGACAAAGGCCAGGGCGAGCAAGAGGCTCACAAGCACCCAAGCATCCAGTCCGCTGAATAAATCGATCATGAAGGTTTTCTGACCCGGTCATAAGGGGGCGCGATTATGCCAGAAAAGACTGCTAATCAATGCACTAGCTGCTCATCGGTAACATTCTTCAACGAATTTTTTTGCCGCCGTGCCTGAAAACCCACGGTTTTGCTGCGTTTTTTAAGCCATTGATTTAATTGAAAAAACACACTGTCACAAAACCTTCACGGCCCGTTAAGAGGGGCTTGAACGGATGTGAGAAAAATCTGAGAAATAGGTCAGATCCCGGAATTCTGTCGGATTCGGCGACGGTGATGGCCGCTGCCCGCTCGTAGCGGGCGCGAAAGGCAGCATCCATACATCCCGCTTTTAGCGGGTGCAGAGGCAGGCCTTTGTCAGGATCAGGCCGAAGCAGTCATGGCTCTTCGGCTTTGAGTTCCTTTTCCATTTTTTGAATTTCCTGCTGGAAAACCTGATCCTGAACAGTGGCGCGTTTACGCCAGGGTTTGCGTTCCGGTTCGGGCTGAGCGGCGTAAGTGGTGACTTCTCCGCCGTAAACTTCCTTGTAACGTTGTTCCTGGCGCTCTAGTTCCGCGCGCAGTTCGTCTTTCGTCACAGTGCTACCTGATTGAGTTGGGATAAATTCTGGTGAAAACGCGCTGCATCAAATCGTTTGATCACGTTCGTCGAATGAGACAGTGCCGTCAAGGCATCGTTTTTGACAACAACGTGATCAATACTTCCATGTCACAGGCGGCCACGGCACCAGAGATAAACAGCTGACGTAGCTTCAGTTTCCTGGTTCGGCAAGCGCATCGGCAAGGCTGTGCAATGCGAATCTGGCGCTTGCAACGGGCAACGGCGATGGATCAGCGCATTGCCGGGCAGCGGGTTCGGCAAGTAAAAAACCGGAGCGCTACTAAATTGTATTATAGCGGCCGATTTGAAGAACACTATCTCCAAAGAGTTAAAAGTTGTTCTTGGTGTGTGACCGTTTTGTTGCCTGCAACTTTACAATGAAGTAGAGCGTCGACTGATACCAGATCGCTGCGATGCCTTTCTGACGCCATTAAGTCAGGTAAGTTTCGGTAATTGGATTGCCCCATTAAGTCCTGTGCCGAGTCGACGTAAACATAGGGGCGAGAGTCGGCGAAAACCGGGCGTCGGTGGATCGGGTTGTTCATAGGGTGGATTGCGATTATCGGTCGATCGTTCGATAATCGCACGGAGTTGGCAGGCTGGGCTTGAGCGTCAGGCGCCAGCCCTTTGTAATAGTCGCTGATCCGAATGGGTAAAAGGACCTTGTATGAACGATCAAATGCGCAATTCCTTCGCTTCAGTGGCTCCTCCCATCGTTGCCTCACCAGCCAAACGGATCCAGGCACTGACCGGCGACCCGGATTTCATGACGTCCCTGGCCCGTGGCCTGGCCGTGGTGCAAGCGTTCCAGGAGCGCAAGCGGCACCTGACCATCGCCCAGATCAGCCACCGCACGGAAATCCCCCGCGCCGCCGTGCGCCGTTGCCTGCACACCTTGATCAAGCTCGGCTACGCCACCACCGACGGCCGCACCTATTCGCTGCTGCCCAAAGTGCTGACCCTCGGTCATGCCTATGTGTCATCCACGCCGCTGGCGGTTTCCGCCCAGCCTTACCTGGACCGCATGAGCGAACAACTGCACGAGGCCTGCAACATGGCCACGCTGGAGGGTGATGACATTTTGTACATCGCCCGCTCCGCGACCACCCAGCGCCTGATTTCGGTGGATCTGTCGGTGGGTGGGCGCTTGCCGGCCTATTGCACGTCGATGGGGCGCATCCTGCTGGCCGCGCTGGATGACACGTCCCTGGGCGAATACCTTGACCACGCCGAATTGCAGGCCAAGACCAGCCGCACGATCCACACCCCCGAGGCGCTACTCGAATGCCTGCAAGAAGTACGACTGCAAGGCTGGTGCATCGTCGACCAGGAACTCGAGCAAGGGCTGCGTTCGATTGCCGTCCCGGTGTACGACGCTTCCGGGCAGGTGGTTGCGGCCCTAAACGTCAGCACCCATGCGGGGCGGGTCAGCCGCAATGAACTGGAGCAGCGTTTCCTGCCCGGTTTGTTGAGTGCCAGCCGAGACCTCAGCGCCCAGCTGTTTGCCTAAGCTGTTCGATAAACGCACAGAGTCGCGTTTATCGAATTGACGCTGTTTCCTCCGGATCATTACTGTCGCGGCTTCGTCAGCATCTGCTGACACCGTTCGACTGCGATCCGTGGAATAAAAATAATGAACCAGCCTCAGTCTGCTGTAGGTAACTGCCTCGACGTGCAGTCCTTCATCAATGCCCAACCCATTTCGCGCTACCAGTGGCGCGTGGTGATCCTGTGTTTCCTGATTGTCTTCCTCGATGGCCTCGACACCGCGGCCATGGGTTTCATCGCCCCGGCCCTGTCCCAGGACTGGGGTATCGACCGCGCCAGTCTCGGCCCGGTGATGAGTGCGGCGTTGATCGGCATGGTCTTCGGCGCTCTGGGCTCCGGCCCTCTGGCTGACCGCTTCGGGCGAAAAGTCGTACTGGTCGGCGCGGTGCTCTTGTTCGGTGCCTTCAGCCTGGCCTCGGCCTACAGCACCAATGTCGATCAGTTGCTGGTGTTGCGCTTCCTGACCGGCCTGGGTCTGGGTGCCGGCATGCCAAACGCCACCACGCTGCTGTCGGAGTACACCCCTGAGCGCAAAAAGTCCCTGCTGGTGACCAGCATGTTCTGCGGCTTCAACCTCGGCATGGCTGGCGGCGGATTTATCTCGGCCAAGCTCATTCCGGCCTTTGGCTGGCACAGCCTGTTGCTGATCGGCGGAGTTCTGCCGCTGATCCTCGCCGTCGTTCTGCTGTTCTGGCTGCCGGAGTCGGCGCGTTACCTGGTGGTGCGCAACCGCGGCACGGACAAAGTGCGCAAGGCACTGGCGCCGATCGACCCGACGGTAGTGGCCCAGGCGTCCAGCTTCAGCGTGCCGGAACAGAAATCCGTGAAGGCACGCAATGTGTTCGCGGTGATCTTCTCCGGTACCTACAGCACCGGCACCTTGCTGTTGTGGCTGACTTACTTCATGGGCCTGGTAATCGTTTACCTGCTGACCAGTTGGCTGCCGACCCTGATGCGTGACAGTGGCGCGAGCATGGAGCAGGCCGCCTTCATCGGCGCGCTGTTCCAGTTCGGTGGCGTTTTGAGTGCGGTAGGCGTGGGCTGGGCAATGGACCGGTTCAATCCGCACAAGGTCATCGGCACTTTCTACCTGCTGGCCGGGGTGTTTGCCTACGCGGTAGGGCAGAGCCTGGGCAACATCACAATCCTGGCGACCCTGGTACTGGTAGCCGGGATGTGTGTCAACGGTGCGCAATCGGCAATGCCGTCACTGGCGGCGCGGTTCTATCCGACTCAGGGGCGGGCCACCGGCGTGTCGTGGATGCTCGGCATCGGCCGCTTCGGCGCCATTCTCGGGGCGTGGATGGGTGCGACGCTGCTGGGGCTGGGCTGGAACTTCGAGCAGGTGCTGACGGCGCTGGTGATTCCGGCGGCGCTGGCAACGACGGCGGTGGTGATCAAGGGCATGGTCAGTCATGCGGATGCGACCTGATTCCGGTTTGAAATAGTGGTGTAGCAGTAAAAGATCGCAGCCTGCGGCAGCTCCTGCAGGGGAATGTGTAAATCTGTAGGAGCTGCCGCAGGCTGCGATCTTTTGGGGGGCAGGCTATAAAGATAGCCAGGCAACAATATGTTCGATAATCGAACGGTTAGTCGATTATCGGATTGTTTGGCGTTTTGCACGGGCTTAATCTTCAGTCATTCCGGCGCTGCGCATCGGCGCCTTCTTCCACTGTCGGTTAACAATAAACGGGAGCCTGCCCCAATGGCTGAAATCCTTTCGCTGCACGACGCGGTGAAGCAATTCGTAAACGACGGCGATACGGTCGCGCTCGAAGGCTTTACTCACCTGATCCCGACGGCGGCGGGTCACGAAATCATTCGCCAGGGCAAGAAAGACCTGACCCTGGTGCGGATGACCCCTGACTTGATCTACGACCAGTTGATCGGTGCCGGTTGTGCTCGCAAGCTGATTTTCTCCTGGGGCGGCAACCCGGGTGTCGGCTCCCTGCATCGCCTGCGTGACGCCGTAGAGAAGCAGTGGCCCCACGCGCTGGAAATCGAAGAACACAGCCATGCCGACCTGGCCAATGCCTACGTCGCCGGCGCTTCCGGCCTGCCGTTTGCGGTGCTGCGTGCCTACGCCGGTTCCGACCTGCCGAAGGTCAATCCACTGATCAAATCGGTTACCTGCCCGTTCACTGGCGAAGTGCTGGCCGCCGTGCCTTCGGTGCGCCCGGACATTACCGTGATTCACGCGCAGAAAGCCGACCGCAAGGGCAACGTGCTGCTCTGGGGCATCCTCGGCGTGCAGAAAGAAGCCGCACTGGCCGCCAAGCGCTGCATCGTCACCGTTGAGGAAATCGTCGACGACCTCAATGCACCGATGAACTCCTGTGTATTGCCAACCTGGGCCTTGAGCGCGGTTTGCCACGTACCTGGTGGTGCGCATCCTTCCTACGCCCACGGTTACAACGAGCGCGACAACCGCTTCTACCAGGCCTGGGACCCGATTGCCCGCGACCGTGAAACCTTCACCGCGTGGATCAACGAATACATCCACGGCAGCGCTGACTTCAGCGAGTTCCAGGCCAAACTGGCCGCCGCTTCGGAGGCGAAGTAATGACTTACACCACCAATGAAATGATGACCGTCGCCGCCGCTCGCCGTCTGAAGAACGGTTCGGTGTGCTTCGTCGGTATCGGCCTGCCGTCGAAAGCGGCCAACCTGGCGCGCCTGACTTCCTCGCCTGATGTGGTCTTGATCTACGAATCGGGTCCAATCGGTGCCAAGCCAAGCGTACTGCCGCTGTCGATTGGTGACGGTGAACTGGCGGAAACCGCTGACACCGTAGTCCCGACCGGCGAGATTTTCCGTTACTGGCTGCAGGGCGGGCGCATTGACGTCGGCTTCCTCGGCGCGGCGCAGGTCGACCGTTTCGGCAACATCAACACCACCGTCGTGGGTGATTACCACTCGCCGAAAGTGCGTCTGCCAGGTGCCGGTGGCGCGCCGGAGATTGCCGGATCCGCCAAGAGCGTGTTGATTATCCTCAAGCAGTCGTCGCGCTCCTTTGTCGACAAACTGGACTTCATTACCTCGGTCGGCCACGGCGAGGGCGGTGATTCGCGCAAGCGTCTCGGCCTGCCAGGCGCCGGTCCGGTAGGGATCATCACCGACCTGTGCATCATGGAACCGGAGGAGGGCACCCACGAATTCGTGGTCACCGCACTGCACCCGGGCGTGACCCGCGAGCAAGTGGTTGCGGCCACCGGTTGGGCGATTCGCTTTGCCGACCATGTCGAGCAAACCGCCGAGCCGACTGAAGTCGAACTGACCGCGCTGCGCGACCTCGAGGCCCGCACCGCTGCCGCACACGGCCAAGCCCCCGGAGAAGCGTGATGCGTGACGTTTATATCTGCGACGCGATTCGTACCCCCATCGGCCGTTTTGGCGGTGGCTTGTCGACGGTGCGTGCCGACGACCTGGCTGCCGTGCCGATCAAGGCCTTGATGGAGCGCAACCCGTCGGTGGACTGGAACGCCGTGGACGAGGTGTTCCTCGGCTGCGCCAACCAGGCCGGTGAAGACAACCGTAACGTCGCGCGTATGGCGCTGTTGCTGGCGGGCCTGCCGGAAAGTATTCCTGGCGTGACCCTCAACCGCCTCTGCGCTTCGGGCATGGATGCCATCGGCACCGCGTTCCGCGCCATCGCCAGCGGCGAGATGGAGCTGGCAATCGCCGGTGGCGTCGAATCGATGTCCCGCGCACCGTTCGTGATGGGCAAGGCCGATGCCGCGTTTTCGCGCAACATGAAGCTCGAAGACACCACCATTGGCTGGCGCTTCATCAATCCGTTGATGAAAGCGCAGTACGGCGTGGACGCGATGCCGCAGACTGCTGACAACGTGGCCGACGACTACAAGGTGTCCCGCGCCGATCAAGACGCGTTCGCCCTGCGCAGTCAACAACGCACGGCCGCTGCGCAAGCCGCCGGGTTCTTCGCCGAAGAAATCGTTGAAGTGCGCATTGCCCACAAGAAGGGTGAAACCGTGGTCAGCCAGGACGAACATCCTCGCGCCGACACCACCCTGGAAGCCCTGAGCAAACTCAAACCGGTCAACGGCCCCGAAAAAACCGTCACCGCCGGCAACGCCTCGGGTGTAAACGACGGCGCCGCCGCGTTGATCCTGGCCTCGGCCGAAGCGGTGAAAAAACACGGCCTGACTGCCCGCGCCAAAGTGCTGGGTATGGCCAGCGCTGGTGTTGCCCCGCGTGTAATGGGCATTGGCCCGGTGCCGGCGGTGCGTAAACTGATCGAACGCCTCGGTGTGGCGGTCAGCGATTTCGACGTGATCGAACTCAACGAAGCCTTTGCCAGCCAGGGCCTGGCGGTGCTGCGTGAACTGGGGATCGCGGACGACGCGGCCCAGGTCAACCCGAACGGTGGCGCGATTGCCTTGGGTCATCCATTGGGCATGAGCGGTGCGCGGTTGGTAATGACCGCTTTGCATCAACTGGAAAAAACCGGCGGCAAGAAAGGTCTGGCGACCATGTGCGTCGGTGTCGGCCAAGGTCTGGCTTTGGCGATCGAGCGCGTCTGACGCGCTCTGAAGACTTATAAGAACTGAGGAATGTTTCATGACTGACAAGCCTGGTTACCGTCGTCCGCAGGAAGGCACTCAACCGCCGTACCTGCATCCGACCTACCAATCAACCAACCTGCGCTCGCCGTCGAAACCGTTGGTGTTCCTGCCGCATTCGTTGTCGGAAATTACCGGTCCGACCATCGGCGCCGAGCGCGTCAATGAGAAGGACAGCGACCTGACCGCCCAGCACGAGGGACAGCCACAGGGTGAGCGCATCATCATCCACGGTCGCGTGCTGGATGAAAACGGTCTGCCGGTGCCCGGGATTCTGGTGGAGATCTGGCAGGCCAACGCCGCCGGTCGCTACGCCCATGCCCGCGACCTGCACGACGCACCGTTGGACCCGAATTTCACCGGCACCGGCCGCACCGTGACCGATGCCGATGGCTGGTACCAGTTCCAGACCATCAAGCCTGGTGCCTATCCGTGGGGCAACCACCACAACGCGTGGCGCCCGGCGCACATCCATTTCTCGCTGTTCGGGCCGAGCATCCTGACGCGCCTGGTGACGCAGATGTATTTCCCGGGCGACCCGTTGCTGGCGTACGACCCGATCTACAACTGCGTGCCCGATACCAGTGCCAAGGAGCGCTTGATCGCCGCGTTCGATCTGGAAAAAACCATCCCTTCCTATGCCCTCGGTTATCGCTGGGACATCGTTTTGCGCGGCCGCGACGCCACGCCGATGGAGAAATAAGATGACGCTGACTGCTACCACGTCCCACACCGTCGGGCCGTACTACCACATCGGCCTGACCTGGCTGAACCGCGAAAACCTGACCGTCGAACAAACCCTGGGCGAACGGGTGGCGATCACCGGGCAAGTGGTCGATGGCAATGGCGACATCGTCAACGACGCGATGCTGGAAGTCTGGCAGGCCAACGCCGCCGGCAAGTATGACCACCCGGAAGACGACCAGGACAAACCCCTGGACCCGAACTTCGAAGGCTTTGGCCGGGTGCCGGTGGATGCCGAAGGGCGTTTTCGTTTCACCACCATCAAGCCCGGTACGGTCGAGGGGCTCAAAGGCACGACCCAGGCTCCGCACCTGGTGGTACTGGTGTTTGCCCGTGGCCTGGTCAAGCACTTGCTGACGCGGATTTACTTTGATGGCGAAGCCGCCAACGTCAACGATCCGTTACTGGAATGCGTGCCGGCCGAGCGTCGCCATACGCTGCTGGCCAAGCGGGATGCGGCGGGTGTGTACCAGTGGAACGTGATTCTGCAGGGCACCGATGCCGAGACGGTGTTCTTCGACTATTAAGTGAACACCATCCCCTTGTGGGAGCGGGCTTGCTCGCGAAAGCGGTATGTCAGGCAACATTTTTATCAACTGACACTACGCCTTCGCGAGCAAGCTCGCTCCCACAGTGGATTTTTGTTGCTGACGTATTGTGGAACGGGAGTGTTGCTAAGTGTGTCTAGACTCTCACTGTCCCCAAAGAGTGAAAAAACAATGACAACACCCACTGCGTCCATAGCTCTTTATACCGGCGAAGAACGCAAGAAGCGGATCTTCGCCATTGTCGGTGCCTCGTCCGGCAACCTGGTCGAATGGTTCGACTTCTACGTCTACGCCTTCTGTGCGATCTATTTCGCACCGGCCTTTTTTCCGTCCGATAACCCCACGGTGCAACTGGTCAACACCGCTGGCGTGTTTGCCGCCGGGTTCCTGATGCGACCGATTGGCGGCTGGATTTTCGGGCGGTTGGCGGACAAGCACGGACGCAAGAATTCGATGTTGATCTCGATTCTGATGATGTGCTTCGGCTCGCTGCTGATCGCCTGCCTGCCGACCTATAACAGCATCGGGGTCTGGGCACCTATCCTGTTGCTGTTCGCCCGTTTGCTGCAAGGCTTGTCGGTGGGCGGTGAGTACGGCACTACCGCGACCTACATGAGTGAAGTGGCGCTCAAGGGCCAGCGCGGTTTCTTCGCCTCGTTCCAGTACGTGACCCTGATCGGCGGCCAGTTGCTCGCGGTGTCGCTGGTGGTGATCCTGCAACAGTTCCTCACCGAAGATGACCTGCGTGCCTACGGCTGGCGGATTCCCTTCGTGGTGGGTGCCATGGCGGCGCTGGTTTCGCTGTATCTGCGTCGTTCGCTGAAAGAAACCACCAGCAAGGAAATGCGCGAAAACAAGGATGCCGGCAGCATCAGCGCGTTGTTTCGCGACCATAAAGCCGCGTTCATCACCGTGCTCGGTTACACCGCCGGTGGCTCGCTGATTTTCTACACCTTCACCACGTACATGCAGAAGTACCTGGTAAACACCGCCGGCATGCCGGCCAAGACCGCCAGCTACATCATGACCGGCGCGTTGTTCCTCTATATGTGCATGCAACCGATTTTCGGCATGCTCGCCGACAAGATCGGCCGGCGTAACTCGATGCTCTGGTTCGGCGCCCTCGGCACGCTGTTCACCGTGCCGATCCTGTTGAGCCTGAAAAGCGTGACCAGTCCATTCCTGGCCTTCGTGCTGATTACCGTGGCGCTGGCAATCGTCAGTTTCTACACCTCCATCAGTGGCCTGGTGAAAGCCGAGATGTTCCCGCCCGAGGTGCGTGCACTGGGTGTCGGCCTGGCATATGCGGTGGCGAATGCAATCTTCGGTGGTTCGGCGGAATATGTGGCCTTGAGCCTCAAGGCCGTGGGCATGGAAAACTCCTTCTATTGGTACGTCACGGTGATGATGGCGGTGGCATTCCTGTTCAGCCTGCGCCTGCCGAAACAGCCGAAGTATCTGCAGCAAGACCTTTGATCTTCACGCGCGGGTCGCAAAGGCCCGCGCCTTCAGGAACTGTTTATGAACCAGCGACCGGGCAATCAATTGTTCGATGCCTATTTCACTGCCCGCGATATGCGTGAGGTGTTCTGCGATCAGGGCCGGGTCCAGGCCATGCTAGATTTCGAAGCGGCACTGGCCCGGGCCGAAGCGCGGGCAGGGTTGATTCCGTCGAGTGCTGTCGCGCCGATTGAAGCGGCTTGCCGTGCCGGGCTTTACGACTTTGCGGCGTTGGGCGAGGCGATTGCCACGGCCGGGAATTCGGCGATTCCGTTGGTCAAGGCGCTGGGCAAACAGATCGCGGCCACCGATGCCGAAGCTGAGCGCTATGTACATCTGGGCGCGACCAGCCAGGACGTGATGGACAGCGGCCTGGTGCTGCAACTGCGCCGCGCGCTGGAACTGATCGAAGGCGACCTGGCACAACTGGGGCAGACCCTCGCGTCCCAGGCCCAGCGCTACGCGACCACGCCATTGGCCGGACGCACCTGGCTGCAGCATGCGACGCCGGTCACCCTTGGCATGAAGGTCGCCGGCTGGCTGGGGGCAGTGACCCGCAGTCGTCAACGTTTGGCCGAACTCAAGCCGCGTGTGCTGGTGCTGCAATTTGGCGGCGCGTCCGGAACCCTGGCGGCCCTTGGCGAGCAGGCCATGCCGATTGCCCAAGCGCTGGCCGAAGAGCTGCAACTGACCTTGCCCGATCAGCCGTGGCACACCCAGCGTGATCGCGTGGTGGAGTTCGGCGCCGCGCTCGGCCTGATCGCCGGCAGTCTCGGCAAGCTTGGGCGTGATATCAGCCTGTTGATGCAAACCGAGGCCGCCGAAGTGTTCGAACCCTCGGCGCCGGGCAAGGGCGGTTCCTCGACCATGCCGCACAAGCGTAATCCGGTGGGCGCGGCGGTGCTGATTGGCGCGGCGACGCGTGTGCCGGGTCTGCTGTCGACGCTGTTCAGCGCCATGCCTCAGGAACACGAGCGTAGCCTGGGCCTGTGGCATGCCGAGTGGGAAACCCTGCCGGAGATTTGCTGCCTGGTGTCGGGCAGCCTGCAGCAAGCGCTGTTGATCGCCAAAGGACTGGAAGTGGATGCCGGGCGCATGGCTCGCAACCTTGATTTGACCCAGGGCCTGGTGCTCGCCGAAGCGGTGAGCATCGTCCTCGCGCAGCGGGTTGGGCGCGATACCGCGCACCATCTGCTGGAGCAATGCTGCAAACGCGCCGTTGCCGAACAACGTCACCTGCGCGCGGTCCTCGGCGACGAACCGCAAGTGACCGCCGAGCTGTCGGCGGCTGAACTCGATCATCTGCTGGACCCCGCCCACTATCTCGGTCAGGCCCAGACCTGGGTCGAGCGGGCGGTGGCTGAACATTCTGCATTGACTGCCTGAAGGAGACTTGCTGTGGCTTTTGTACAACTCGCCGAGGGCGAACTGCATTACCAACTCGATGGACCGGTCGATGCGCCGGTGCTGGTGCTGTCCAACTCCCTGGGCACGGACCTGCACATGTGGGACGCGCAGATCCCGGCGTTCACTGAGCATTTTCGCGTGCTGCGTTTCGACACCCGTGGTCACGGCCAATCGCTGGTGACGCCGGGCCCGTACAGCATCGAGCAACTGGGCCGCGACGTGCTCGCCTTGCTGGATGCCTTGCACATCGAGCGCGCGCATTTCTGCGGATTGTCCATGGGCGGGTTGATCGGCCAGTGGCTGGGGATCAATGCCGGCGGGCGCCTGAACAAACTGATCGTGTGCAACACAGCGGCAAAAATCGGCGATCCGTCGGTGTGGAACCCGCGCATTGAGATGGTGCTGCGCGATGGACAGGCGGCCATGGTTGCCCTGCGCGATGCGTCGATTGCCCGCTGGTTCACCCCGGATTTCTCCGAAGCCAACCCGGCGGCAGCCAAGCAGATTACCGACATGCTCGCGGCCACTTCGCCAGAAGGCTATGCGGCCAACTGCGGGGCGGTGCGCGATGCCGATTTCCGCGATCAGCTGTCTTCGATCAAGGTGCCGTTGCTGGTGATTGCCGGTAGTGAAGATGCGGTAACGCCACCGTCCGGTGGGCACTTTATTCAAGAGCATGTGCACGGGGCCGAGTACGCCGAGTTCTACGCCGCGCACTTGTCCAACGTCCAGGCAGGCAATGCGTTCAGCGAGCGCGTGCTGGCGTTCCTGTCGGCTGACTGAGGGTTTTCCTGTGGATGAGAAACAACGTTACGACGAGGGGATGGAAGTCCGTCGCGCGGTCCTCGGCGACGCCCACGTCGACCGCAGCCTGACCGCCCTGACCGAGTTCAACTCGGAGTTTCAGGAAATGATCACCCGCCACGCCTGGGGCGACATCTGGACCCGCCCGGGCCTGCCGCGCCACACCCGCAGCCTGATCACCATCGCCATGCTGATCGGCATGAACCGCGAGGGCGAACTCAAACTGCACCTTCGCGCCGCCGCCAACAATGGCGTGAGCCGTGGCGAGATCAAGGAAGTCATCATGCAGAGTGCAATCTACTGCGGGATTCCGGCGGCCAATGCGACGTTCCACCTGGCCGAGTCGGTGTGGGATGAGTTGGGGGTTGAGTCGCGGGAATAGGGTGGCAGCTTCAAAAAAGATCGCAGCCTGCGGCAGCTCCTACAGGGGTAAGTGAACACCTGTAGGAGCTGCCGCAGGCTGCGATCTTTTGATTTTTAAAGCAGGCTGATCGGATAGCTGATGATCACGCGGTTCTCATCGAACTCGTTGTTGCTGTAGTCGCGACGCATGGTCGAGTTGCGCCACTTCAGGTTCAGGTCCTTCAGCGCACCGCTTTGCACGGTGTAGCCCAGTTCACTTTCCCGTCCCCATTCCTTGCCATCGGTGATGCTACCGGTGTGCACATTGTCACCGCTGATGTAGCGGTTCATGAGGGTCAGGCCCGGTACGCCCACGGCGGCGAAGTTGTAGTCGTGGCGTACTTGCCAGGATTTCTCCTGGGCATTGTCGTAGCTGGAGTTGTAGCTGTCGTTGGCCAGTGTGCCGCCGCTGGTGCCGTTGACCCGCATCCAGGCGTTGTCGCCGGTGAGTTTCTGCAGTCCGACATAGAAGGTGTGGCCGCCGTGCTTGGCCGAAAACAGGCCGTACAGGGTCTTGTTGTCCAGCTCGCCGGCCTGGGCGCTGCCGTCATCCTTGCCGTAGAAGAAACCCAGGTTGGCGCCCAGGGTCCAGTCGCCGATCGGCTGGCTGTGGATCAGATTGATGAATTGCTGGCTGTAGATGTCCTTGAGCTCGGCATTCCACAGACCGATCTGGGTGCGCTTGTCGTTGAACACGTACTCGCCGCCCTGAAAGTTGAAACGGTCGGAGGTGAACGCGGCTTTGCCGGTCATCGACATGTCATCCATGCTGCTGTCGTCCCGTGGGCTGTTCTGGCGGAACTGGCCGCCGTAGAGCGTCAGGCCATTGATCTCCTTCGAGGTGATCTGGCCACCACGGAAGGTTTGCGGCAACGAGCGACCGTCGTCCGAACGCAGGATTGGCAGCACCGGCATCCACTCGCCGACTTTGACTTCGGTCTGCGACAGCTTGGCCTTGAACGCCACGTTGGTGCGGCCAAAGTTGTCTGCCGGGCGACCGTCATGATTCAGCGGCAGCAGTTGCGTACCGCCGGTGCCTTTACCGCCGTCGAGCTTCACCGAATACAAACCGAGCACATCCATGCCGAACCCGACGGTGCCCTGGGTGAAGCCGGATTTGGCGTCGAGGATGAAACTTTGCGTCCACTCTTCAGCCTTGCCCTGAGCCTTGGTCGGGTTGGTGAAGTTGCGGTTGATGTAGAAGTTGCGCAGGTTCAGGTTGACCTTGGCCCCTTCGACAAAACCCGACTCCTCGGCGTAGGCGGGCAGGGCGGCGCTGGCCAGGGCGGTGGCGATCAGGCCGGGAACGAAATACTGCGCGGTGGAAGACGTCATGAGCTCGGGTCTCTCTAATTCTTGGGGATAAAGCGCGGTGATGCCGCAACCCGGGGTTGCAGACGAATATTCGAAATCAGCACAAAACGAAGCGGGTCAGCCGGAGAGGGCAGGGCGCGGGGGCATGGTGTCGAACCTGTTGTTATTGGTTTTGTGGTTCGGATGGTGCGTGGAATGTACTGGATGGTTCAATCGTAATAAACGTGTTTTGGGCGATTATCGAACGCAAGATTGATTCGGGTTTTGTGGTGTGTTGGCCGGCCATAACGGACAACAAAGATTTTCAGACTGCCAACAAAAAGCCCACCAATCGGTGGGCTTCGTGTTTTCACAGCGCTATCAGAAGTACTTCATCTTCGGCGCTTCTTCTTTCAACGGCTCGTTCTTCGCCGTCTGTTCGTTCCAGCCACCACCCAGGGCCTTGTACAGGTTGACCTGGCTGACCAACTGCGCCAGACGGTCGGTGATCAACACCTGTTGCGCACTGAACAGCTGACGCTGGGCATCGAGGAAGGTCAGGTTGCTGTCGACACCGATGCGGTAGCGACGCTCGGCCAGGCGGTAGTAGTCCTGGTTGGCATTGACGAAATCTTTCTGCGCCTGCAACTGCTGGACGTAGGTCTGGCGGGCGGCCAGGCCGTCGGCGACTTCCTGGAAGGCCGTTTGAATGGACTTCTCGTAGTTCGCCACGCCAATGTCTTTCTGGATCTTCGAGTAATCCAGGCTGGCGCTCAGGGCGCCGGCGTTGAAGATCGGCAGGTTGATTTGCGGCTGGAACAACCAGGTGCCCGAGCCACCCTTGAACAGACCGGACAGGTCCGGGCTCAGGCTGCCCGCATTGGCTGTGAGGCTGATGCTCGGGAAGAACGCAGCCCGCGCCGCGCCGATGTTGGCATTGGCGGCCTTGAGGTTGTACTCGGCCTGAAGGATGTCCGGACGACGATGCAGCAGGTCCGACGGCAGGCCGGGCGGAACGTCGCTCAGCAGGTCGTCGTCAAGCGGTTTGGCTGCTTGCAGGTTGGCCGGGACGCCGGTACCGAGCAGCAGCACCAGGCTGTTTTCGTCCTGGGCGACCTGACGGGTGTACTTGGCCAGTTGCGCACGGGCGTTTTCCACCGAGGTACGCGACTGCGCCAGGTCCAGGGCCGAGGCGACGCCGACTTCGTTGCTGCGGGCGGTGAGCTTGTAGCTCTCCTCGAAGGCAGCCAGGGTGTCCTGGGTCAGCTTGTACAGTTCCTTGTCGGCCTGCCAGGTCAGGTAGGCATTGGCCACGCTGGCCACCAGGCTGATCTGCGTGCTGCGGCGGCCTTCTTCCGTGGCGAAGTACTTCTGCAGCGCTTCTTCGTTCAGGCTGCGCACCCGACCGAACAGGTCGAGTTCGTAGGCGCTGACGCCAACAGTTGCCGAGTAGGAACTGGTGATGCCTGCTTCGCCGGTCTGCGAAGCGTCAGCCGGAAGCCGCTGACGGCTGCCGGTGCCGTTGGCCGAGACGGCCGGGAACAGATCGGCACGGGAGATGCGGTATTGAGCCGCAAACGCGTCGATGTTCAGGGCCGCGACACGCAGGTCACGGTTGTTTTCCAGGGCCACCTGGATCAGCTGTTGCAGCGCCGGGTCATGGAAAAACTGCTTCCAGCCCTGCTCGGCAGCCGCTTGCGCCGGTGCCTGGGCCGGCGAGTATGCCAGGCCCTGCGGGTACTGGCCCGCCACCGGCGCTTCGGGCTGCTGATAATCAGGTATCAGCGAGCAGCCACCGAGCACGAAGGCGGCGACTGCCAGGGAGAGTAGCGACTTGCTCATTGGCCAGCCTCTTTAGGAGTTTCAGTAGCATCATCCTGGTCGGCGATTTTGCGCTGGCCTATGGACGACACGGTGACGAAGAACAGCGGGACCCAGAAGATCGCCAGCACAGTCGCCGTGATCATACCGCCGATCACGCCGGTACCGATTGCATGCTGGCTACCGGAACCTGCGCCCGTGGATATCGCCAGTGGTACCACACCGAGGACGAAGGCGAGCGAGGTCATGATGATCGGTCGCAGACGCATGCGGCAGGCCTCGATCGCTGCATCGCGCAGGCTACGCCCTTGTTCGTGCAGTTCCTTGGCAAATTCGACAATCAGAATGGCGTTTTTCGCCGCCAGACCGATAGTCGTCAACAAACCTACCTGGAAGTACACGTCGTTGGACAAACCGCGCAGGCTAGTGGCCATCAGTGCACCGATGATCCCCAGCGGCACCACCAACATCACCGCGATCGGAATCGACCAGCTTTCATACAACGCCGCCAGACACAGGAACACCATCAGCAGCGACAGGGCGTACAGCGCCGGTGCTTGCGAACCGGACAGACGCTCTTCATACGACAGGCCGGTCCATGAAATACCGACACCCGCCGGCAGTTTCCTGGCGATGGCTTCGACTTCGAGCATGGCTTCACCGGTGGAGTATCCCGGAGCCGGGGCGCCGAGGATTTCCATCGCTTCCACGCCGTTGTAACGGGCCAGTTTCGGCGAACCGTAGATCCACTCGCCCTTGGCGAACGCCGAGAACGGAACCATGGTGCCGGTGGCGTTACGCACGTACCACTTCTGCAGGTCTTCAGGGCTCATGCGAGCACCGGGCTGGCCTTGCACGTAAACCTTCTTCACACGACCGCGGTCGATGAAGTCGTTGACGTAGCTACTGCCCAAGGCAATCGACAACGTGTTGTTGATGTCAGCGATGGTCACGCCCAGGGCGCTGGCCTTCTCGTCATCGATCTCCAACTGGTATTGCGGTTCGTCGTTCAGGCCGTTCGGACGGACCTGGGACAGGATCTTGCTTTGCGCCGCCATGCCGAGGAACTGGTTGCGCGCCTGCATCAGTTTTTCGTGGCCGATACCGGCACGGTCCTGCAGGAACACGTCGAAACCGGTGGCGTTACCCAGTTCCAGTACCGCTGGTGGCGCGAAGGCGAACACCATGGCATCGCGGAAGGTGAAGAAGTGCTGCTGGGCACGGGCCGCCACCTTGAACACGTTGTTGTCGGCGTTACGTTCGTCCCACGGACGCAGCATGATGAACGCCATGCCCGAACTCTGGCCACGGCCGGCGAAGTTGAAGCCGGTCACGGTAAACACAGAGTTCACCGCATCGCCTTCGCCGCCATCCTTGCCAGGGCGCAGCAGGAATTCACGCATTTCATCCACCACCACCTGGGTGCGCTGGGCCGTGGAGCCGGCCGGGGTCTGCACCTGGGCGAACAGTACACCCTGGTCTTCTTCCGGCAGGAACGCCGTTGGAATGCGGGTGAACAGCCAGATCATGCCCACCACGATCAGCAGGTACGCCAGCAGATACGGGATCTTGCGCTGCAGGATATTGCCGACACCGCGTTCGTAGCCGCGAACGCCGCGGTCGAAATTGCGGTTGAACCAGCCAAAGAAACCACGCTTGGGTACACCATGCTCGCCTTTCGGGATCGGTTTGAGCATGGTGGCGCAAAGCGCCGGGGTGAAGATCAGCGCGACCAGTACCGACAGGGCCATGGCCGAGACGATGGTGATCGAGAACTGCTTGTAGATCACACCGGTGGAGCCGCTGAAGAACGCCATCGGCAACAGAACCGCCGACAGCACCAGGGCGATACCGACCAGTGCGCCCTGGATCTGGCCCATGGATTTCTTGGTGGCTTCCTTGGGCGACAGGCCTTCTTCGCTCATTACCCGTTCGACGTTTTCCACCACGACGATGGCGTCGTCCACCAGCAAGCCGATGGCCAGCACCATGCCGAACATGGTCAGGGTGTTGATGCTGAAGCCGGCGGCCGCGAGGATCCCGAACGTACCGAGCAATACCACCGGCACAGTCATCGTGGTGATGATGGTGGCGCGGAAGTTTTGCAGGAACAGGAACATCACCAGGAACACCAGCGCGACCGCTTCGACCAGGGTGTGAACCACGCCTTTGATCGATTCGGTCACCACCGGGGTGGTGTCGTACGGGAACACCACTTCCATCCCTTCAGGGAAGAACGGCTTGAGGCTGTCGATGGTCGTGCGCAGGGCTTTTGCGGTGTCGAGAGCGTTGGCACCGGTGGCCAGTTTCACCGCCAGGCCGGAAGCCGGGGCGCCGTTGAACTGGGCGTTGATGCTGTAGTTCTCGCCACCCAGACCGACTTCGGCGACATCCTTGAGGCGAACCTGGGAGCCGTCCTTGTTGACCTTGAGCAGGATCTTGTCGAATTGCTCTGCGGTCTGCAGGCGGGTCTTGCCGATGATGGTTGCGTTCAGCTGGGTGCCGGGCAGGGCAGGCAGGCCGCCGAGCTGGCCGGACGACACCTGGACGTTTTGCGCGGCGATAGCGGTCTTGACGTCGATCGGGGTCAGGTTGAAGTTGTTCAACTTGGCCGGGTCGAGCCAGATACGCATGGCGTACTGCGAACCGAACACCTGGAAGTCACCGACACCGGCGGTCCGCGAGATCGGGTCCTGCATGTTCGACACGATGTAGTTGGACAGGTCGTCCTTGGTCATGCTGCCGTCACGCGACACCACGCCGATCACCAACAGGAAGTTCTTCACCGCCTTGGTGACGCGGATACCCTGTTGCTGCACTTCTTGCGGCAGCAGCGGGGTGGCCAGGTTCAGCTTGTTCTGGACCTGAACCTGCGCGGTATCGGAGTTGGTGCCTTGCTCGAAGGTCGCGGTAATGGTCATGGTGCCGTCGGAGTTACTTTCCGACGAGACATAACGCAGGTGGTCGATACCGTTGAGCTGTTGCTCGATCACCTGAACCACGGTGTCCTGAACCGTTTGTGCCGAAGCACCCGGGTAGGTCACGGAGATCGCAATCGCCGGAGGCGCAATGCTCGGGTACTGGTTGATCGGCAACCGGAGGATCGATAGTGCCCCGACCAACATGATCACCAGGGCAATTACCCAGGCGAAAATCGGACGGTCGATAAAAAATTTCGACATGGTTTACTCCCCTTTGCCGCCAGACGCTTTATCAGCTGCCTGGGCGGGGGCCGGGTTCTTTGCGGCTACGTTGGTCGCTTCACTGGCCTTGACTTCGATGCCGGGTTTGACGAATTGCAGACCTTCGGTGATCAGGCGATCGCCGGCCTTCAGGCCGTCTTCGATCAGCCATTGATTGCCGACGGTGCGGTTGGCCTTGAGTTGACGCAGTTCGACCTTGTTGTCCGGGCCGACAACCAGTGCGGTTGGCGTCCCCTTGAGATCGCGGGTCACGCCTTGTTGCGGGGCCAGGATCGCCGCGCTGTTCACACCGGCCAGCAACTTGGCGTGCACGAACATGCCAGGCAGAAGGGTGTGCTCAGGGTTCGGGAAGATGGCGCGCAGGGTGACAGAACCGGTGGTCTGGTCAACCGAGATTTCGGAGAACTCCAGCTTGCCGTCCAGCTTGTACTCGCTGCCGTCTTCGAGGGTCAGCTTGACCGAGGCTGCGTTATCGCCGGCCTTTTGCAGGCGACCGCTTTCCAGCTCACGGCGCAGTTGCAGCAACTCGACCGAGGACTGCGTCACGTCGACGTAGATCGGGTCGATTTGCTGGATCACCGCCATCGCGTCGACCTGGGCATTGCTGACCAGCGCGCCTTCGGTCACCGAGGAGCGGCCGATGCGGCCGGTCAGCGGGGCATAGACCTTGGTGTAGCGCACGTTGATCTGTGCGGTCTGCAGCGCGGCTTCCGATTGCAGGCGATTGGCCACGGCAGTGTCGTATTCCTGACGGCTTACGGCTTGTTCGTCGACCAGTTGCTTGTAGCGGTCGGAAATCGACTTGGTCGAACGCAGGTTGGCTTCGGCGCTGGCGAGCGTTGCTTCATAAATCGACGGGTCGATCTGATAGAGCTGCTGTCCGGCCTTGACGTCACTGCCTTCCTTGAACAGGCGCTTGAGAATGATGCCATTGACCTGCGGGCGGACTTCGGCAATGCGGAACGCACTGGTACGGCCTGGCAGATCGGATGTCAGGGTGAAAGCTTGCGGTTGCAGAGTCACGACGCCGACCTGAGGCGGTGGGGCGGCCGGTGCTGCCTCTTCCTTTTTGCATCCGCTGAGCAGCGATGCCAGGGCGACGGCGGCGACCAGAGCGGTAACAGCTGGCTTGAATTGCATGAAAATCCTCGGGTCAGGCGCGCAAGGTGCGCACTAGAAAGGTGGAAGGTTGAAAAATGTTTGCCGAGTGGATAAGTAGCTTGCTAAGGAATATACTTACGTACATGGCTGTTTGTAAATACCCAGGCTATGTACCCGCGCCGTTACACAAGCCGTTGAAAGGTTGAAATTGTAGGCCGGGGACGCCCCCCAGAACGTTCGCCCCACTTTTATTCAGCCGATGTTCAGGCATCGCTGAAGCACCCTGATTGAGGTTGTACTGCCATGGTCCGTCGTACCAAAGAGGAAGCTCAGGAAACCCGCGCGCAAATTCTCGTGGCGGCCGAAAAGGCCTTTTACGAGCGAGGCGTGGCGCGCACCACCCTGGCGGACATCGCGACCCTGGCCGGCGTCACTCGAGGGGCCATCTACTGGCATTTCAGCAACAAGGCGGATCTGGTGCAGGCCATGCTCGACACCCTGCATGAGCCGCTGGAAGAAATGGCCAAGGCCAGCGAGAGCGAAGACGAACTCGATCCCCTGGGCTGCATGCGCAAGCTGTTGATTCATTTGTTTCATCAAATTGCGCTGGACCCGAAAACCCGACGCATTAACGAGATTCTTTTTCATAAGTGCGAATTCACCAATGAAATGTGCGATCTGCGCCAACAACGGGTGTCAGCCAGCCTCGAATGTAATGAGCGGATCGGCCTGGCCCTGAGCAATGCCGTGAACCGTGGCCAGTTGCCGGAAAACCTCGACACTGCCCGCGCCGCGATCAGCTTGCATGCTTATATTGATGGCATCCTGTACCAGTGGCTGCTGGCCCCCGACAGTTTTGAATTGCACGCCGAAGCCGAGCGTTGGGTCGATACCGGTCTGGATCTGTTGCGCTTTAGCCCCAGCCTGCGCAAATAAAGCAAAATGCGTAATCGGCGCCTTGTGTGTCAACCGTTGAAGCCGAAGATGAACAGTTCTTCACGCGCCCTTCCACAATGGGGTGCTTTTATATACTTACACTCGGCAGGTTGACAGGTAGCAAGCTCAGTAATTTGTAGTGAATTTGTGTCGAGTGCTGTGAGTACCTGCCGATGATCGTGGGGATAGTGTCAAACCGTCACATATTAAAAAGCCCCGGCTCTTTCGAGTCGGGGCTTTTGGTTTTCAACAGTTGTCGATTACAGCGTCGGGTAGTCGATGTAACCAACCGGACCCGGGGCGTAGAACAGTTCCGGGCGCGCTTCGTTCAGCGGTGCATCAGCCTTCAAACGTGCCGGCAGGTCAGGGTTGGCAATGAAAGGTACGCCGAATGCGACTGCATCGGCCTTGCCGCTGGCGAGCAACGCGTTGGCGCTGTCCTTGGTGAAACGCTCGTTGGCAATGTAAGGGCCGCCGAAGGCTTCCTTGAGTTGTGGACCGAGGCTGTCGGCACCTTCTTTCTCCCGCGAGCAGATGAAGGCAATGCCACGCTTGCCCAGTTCGCGAGCGACGTAGGTGAAGGTTTCGGCCAGGTTGTCGTCACCCATGTCATGCAGGTCGGCGCGTGGCGACAGATGCACGCCCACACGGCCGGCCCCCCAGGTTTCGATCGCCGCGTCAGTCACTTCCAGCAGCAGGCGGGCACGGTTTTCCAGGGAGCCGCCGTAGTTGTCGGTGCGTTGGTTGGTGCTGCTTTGCAGGAACTGGTCGAGCAGGTAACCGTTGGCGGCATGGATTTCCACACCGTCGAAGCCGGCGGCCTTGGCGTTCTCGGCACCGACGCGGTAAGCGTCGACGATGTCGGCGATTTCAGCGGTTTCCAGGGCGCGCGGCACCGGGAAGTCGGCCAACGGACGCACCAGGCTGACGTGGCCCTTGGGCTGGATGGCGCTCGGGGCGACCGGGGCTTCATCGTTCAGGTACAAACCGTGGGAAATGCGACCCACATGCCACAGTTGCAGGAAGATCTTGCCGCCCGCGCCATGGATCGCCTTGGTCACGTTGGACCAGCCACGCACCTGATCGTTGGACCAGATGCCTGGGGTGTCCGGGTAGCCGACGCCCATTGGCGTGACCGAAGTGGCTTCGCTGAGGATCAGGCCGGCGGAGGCGCGTTGCACGTAGTACTCGGCCATCAGCGCGTTGGGCACGCGACCTTCGTCGGCGCGGCAGCGGGTCAGTGGCGCCATGATGATGCGGTTGGCCAACTCGAGGTCGCCCAGTTTGATCGGATCGAAAATAGTCGTCATTTAATGGCTCTCTTTTGGAGATCAGTTAGAAGTAGCTGGGGCCAGATCGGGATTGCCGCTCTGACGGAAAGTAATCAGGGTCACCAGCAGGGCGAGTACCGCCAGTACGGCTGCCGCGAGGGGCACGCTGGTCAGGCCGAAGCCGTGGGCGATCACGCTGCCGCCGACCCAGGCACCCACGGCGTTGCCGATGTTGAAAGCGCCAATATTCAGGGTCGACACCAGGTTCGGTGCGGCCTTGCCGAAGGTCACCACGTTCACTTGCAGCGCCGGTACGGCGGCGAAGCACGCGGTGGCCCAGAGGAACAGGGTGATTTCGGTCGGGATCAGCGCGACACTGGTCCAGGTCAGCACGGTGGACACCACGGCCATGGTGATGAACACGCCGATCAGCGTCGCGGCCATGCCTTTGTCGGCCAGCTTGCCGCCGATGATGTTGCCGACCGTCAGGCCCAGACCGATGAGCATCAGGGTCCAGGTCACGCCACGGGGCGAGACGCCGGTCACTTCACCCAGCAGCGGGGCGACGTAGGTGAACAGGGTGAACACCGACGCGGCAAACAGCGCGGTCATGCTCAGGGACAACCAGATACCGCCGCCCTTGAGTGCGGCCAGTTCGGCGCGCATGTCGAGTTTTTCTTCATCACGCTTGGCCGGCAGGAAGCGGATCAAGCCGATCAGTGCGATCACACCGATTACGGTCACGGCCCAGAAGGTCGAACGCCAGCCGGCTTCCTGACCGAGGGCGGTGCCCAGCGGTACGCCGAGGACGTTGGCCAGGGTCAGGCCGGTGAACATCAGGGCCACGGCCGAAGCGCGTTTGTTCGCAGGCACCAGTCCGGCGGCTACCACCGAACCGATACCGAAGAAGGCGCCGTGGCACAGGGCGGTGACCACACGGGCGAACATCAGGACGTTGTAGTCGCCGGCGACTGCGCAAAGCAGGTTGCCGACAATGAAGATGCCCATCAACGCCACCAGGGCTGCCTTGCGCGGCAGTTTGGCGGTGGCCAGCGCCATGAACGGCGCACCGATGGCCACGCCCAGGGCGTAACCGGTCACCAGCCAGCCGGCACCGGGAATCGACACACCGAGGTCAGCCGCCACGTTGGGCAGCAGGCCCATGATGACGAACTCGGTGGTGCCGATGGCGAAGGCGCTCAAGGCCAGGATGAGTAGCGAGAGGGGCATTGGTTAATTCCTTGTCGGCTGGCTGACGTTAAGGGTCAGAGCTCTTTGTTGAATATGCGGAGGAACTCCTGAATGGTTTCCTCGTTACGTTTGAAAAAATGCCACTGGCCGACTTTACGGCTGCTGATCAGGCCGGCGCGTTGCAGGGTCGCCAGGTGTGCGGACACCGTGGACTGCGACAGGCCGCAACGTTGATCGATCTGCCCGGCGCAAACGCCGTGCTCGTTACTATGGGACTGGTCGGGAAATTCGACGGTCGGGTCCTTGAGCCAGTGCAGGATTTCTCGCCGTACTGGGTGTGCCAGGGCTTTTATTATTTCGTCGAGATTGATGGTCATGATGTGGGCTCGTGATGTTTAAAACGCTATATCGCGATGAGGCGAACTTTAAATCGGTATTTCGCGATATACAAATATGATTTGGCTCTGACCAGCTCGCATTTCGGTATATCGAGTTATAACGATATGGTGAGTGTAACAAGACAAGGGGGCAGTGCTAAGCTGCGCCCATGAACTATCTCGCACATCTTCACCTCGGTGGCCAGCGTCCTGGCCAATTGCTCGGCAGTCTGTATGGCGATTTCGTCAAGGGACGGCTGCAAGGGCAGTTCGCTCCGGAAATCGAGGGGGCTATCCAGTTGCACCGCAGCATCGACGTGTTCACCGATCGCCATCCGCTGGTGGACGTCGCGTTGTCGCGTTTTTCCCTGACCCGTCGTCGCTACGCGGGGATCGTGCTCGACGTGTTTTTCGACCATTGCCTGGCTCGTGACTGGACTCTGTACGCCGACCGGCCGCTGGAGCTGTTCACTTCAGACGTGTACCGGGTGCTGTCCAGCGAACGACAACTGCCGGAGCGGCTGGCGAAGATTGCGCCGCACATGGTGGCCAATGACTGGCTGGGTTCGTATCAGGAATTCGAAGTGCTGGAGCAGGTGTTGCGCGGGATCTCGCGGCGCCTGACCCGGCCGGAAGAGCTGGCGGCGGCGATGCAGGAGTTGCGGCGGTTGTATGAACCGTTGAGCGAGGACTTTCGGTTGTTCTATCCGCAGTTGCAGGATTTTGCCCGGAACTATCCAACACCATAGAACCCCTGTGGGATCGCCGCACCGCCGCTCCCACAGGGTTTACTGTTGAATCGGAGATTGAATCAAGCCGCAATGGCAGGGCGCATCGGTGCGCGCTGAGGTTCTGCGACAGCTCCAAACAACGCCTTCTGCACCGCCTGCTGTGCCTCGAACGCCAGGGCCGCGCGTTCCCGACCTTCGCAAGCGATTGGCTTGAGCAGATGAATCTCCACGCCGCCACGGTCATTGGCAAACAAGCGCATCAGATGCGAAAGCAAGTCATCGTCGCCAATGAACGGCGCCAGCGCGCAAGGCTGGCCGTCGCGCACATAACGAATCGCCACCGGCTGCATCGCCACTTCGGAATCGATGGCGGCGGACAGCAAGCGGCCGTGGAAAGTACGCAGCGAACGGCCGTCGGTGGTGGTGCCTTCCGGAAACATCAGCAGGGGGTGTGCCTGTTCCAGGTGACGGGTCATCTGCTTGCGGATCAACTGGCTGTCACCCGAGCCACGGCGGATAAACAGGCTGCCGGCCTTGGCCGCCAACCAGCCGGCCACCGGCCAGGTGCGCACTTCGGCCTTGGACAGGAACGACAGCGGCGTGAGCATCCCCAGCAACGGGATGTCGGTCCAGGACACGTGGTTGCTGACCCACAGCATCGGCGTCTTCGGCAGCTCGCCGTGGACGGTCACGTCGAAGGGCAGGGCGTTGCTCAGGCGGGCCATGAAAAAACGCGACCAGCGCTGACGACGCGCCATCGAGTGGGCCAGGCCCAGGCGCTCGAACAGCCCGAACACACTGGCCATACAAAGGCCCAGCGTCACCACCAGCAGCACTCGCGCGATTCGCGCGTACACCCGCAGCCGGCTCATTACACAGCCGCCTTGAAGTGTTTGGCGTAACGCGGGCACAGCTCGTCGCGTTTGAGCAGGATGAACACGTCGGCGACCTGGAAATCTTCGTCCCAGCATGGCTCGCCGCAGATCTTGGCGCCCAGGCGCATGTAGGCCTTGAGCAGCGGTGGCATTTCGGCGATCACGTTCGAAGGGATGGCCAGGCTCGGCAGCGGGTTTTTCGGTTCGGCGCGCAGGTGTTCGGTGCACAGGTAGCGTTCGCGCAGACGCTGCATGATCGCGTGGGCCTGTACACCGCCGTCCTGCATCGGAATGCTCGCGCAACCCATCAGGTAGCTGTAGCCGCCCTGGTTCAGGACTTCGGCCAGTTCGCCCCAGAGCACGGCGATGGTGCCGCCGTTGCGGTAGGCCGGGTCGACGCAGGTGCGACCGATTTCCAGGATCGGGCCTTGCAGGTGCACCAGGCCGTGGAGGCTGAATTCTTCTTCGCTGTAGAATTTGCCCAGGCTGCTGGCAGCCGTGTGGTCGAGCAAACGGGTGGTCGCCACCAGACGGCCGGTATTCAGGTCACGCACACCGATGTGGGCGCAGTGAACGTCGTAGTCATCCATGTCCAGACCCAGTTCCGCGCCTTTCAGCTTGGCGTTGAACTCACCGCTGAACACGTTGAAGCGCAAGGCCTGGGCCTCCTGCAATGCCTCGGCGCCCACCAGGCGTTCGGCTTGCAGGCGGCGTTCGTTGCCGGTGTCGCTGATGCGGGCGATCTGAGTCATGGCGAATCTCCGTGCGGGCTGCTCACCTGTCTTTGGGCTACAGCGAATCGACTTGTCTAGCCGTGTTGTGCAAAGTCAGGCTATGTAGCCCCGGTGTCATCGCCATTAAGCTTTGGTGATGCTTATATGACAGCCCTCGAGGAGCCCCTTATGCCCTGGCAAACCCTGTTGTACCGCCGTGATCGCTTGCCCGCCAACCCGGATCTGGCCGAAGGCTTCGCGACTTTGTTGCAGCAGTTGGGCACGGTCGCGCCGTTTGAACTGGCGGTGCTTGGCGGGCGGCTGATGGCGACGCCGGGGCTGGCGTTTCTGGTGGGGTATCAGGCGGCCTTGCGCATGCTCTGGCCAAGCGCGCCACTGAGCCTGGGTGCGCTGTGCGCCACCGAACAGCGCAGCCTGCGCCCGGCCGACATGCAAACCCGGTTGAGCGGTTTGCGCCTGAGCGGACGCAAGGATTTCGTCACCGCCGGTAATGCAGCCGACTGGCTGCTGGTGGCTGCGCGCAGTGAGGAGCCCGGCGCAGATCCACGCTTGAGCCTGGCGGTGATCTATCGCGACGAGCCGGGTGTGCGGGTGGAAAAGCTGGCGCCGATCCCGTTGATGCCGGACATCAGCCATGGCCGCCTGTTTCTGGATAACGCGCTGTGCGAGTTGCTCGCGGGGGATGGTTGGGACGCGTACGTCAAACCGTTCCGCACGCTGGAAGACATCTATGTACTGAGCGCCATGACGGCGTGGTTGTATGGCGTCGGTCAGGAATGCGATTGGCCGCAAGGCTTGCAACTGCGATTGCTGGGGTTGCTGGCGGGGTGTGCGGAAGCCAGCCGCCAGCCACCGACCCATCCGGCCGGGCATGTGATGCTTGGCGGGTTGTTTGCTCTGTTCGATGGGCTCAAGGCTGAGGTGAATGAAGCGCTGGCTGGAGGGCCTCCAGAGTGGGCGACGATGTGGCAGCGGGATCAGGCGGTGATGGATTTGGCGGCAGGGGCTCGGGGCAAGCGGTTGGCCAAGGCAATGGCAGACCTCTGACGATTCCGGGTAGGAGCTGCCGAAGGCTGCGATCTTTTGATCCTGTTCTTTTTGGTATGGCCAAAGAGCAAAATCAAAAGATCGCAGCCTTCGGCAGCTCCTACAAGGGTCGCGTGAGTGTCATTTAACTGGGCTAGGCTGATCCGGTTATTCCCTGTGAGCCCCCGCCATGCCCAAAGGCTTGTCCCTGATTTTCCTGCTGTTGCTCAGCCTCACGGCCCAGGCTGAAAACTGGCCCGCCGAGCAATGGCCGACCGCCCCGACGCCCGCTGGCCCGGCGCTTCAAGCCCTGGAAGCCTATGCCTTCCCACCCCGCGACGACACTACTCGCCAGGGCATTCGCACCGATGCCTTGCTGGTGATCCGCGACGGCCAGTTGATCTACGAACGCTACGCCGGCCCGACGACGGCCGAGACGCCGCACCTGACCTGGTCGATCAGCAAGAGCCTGATGGCGACGGTCCTCGGTGTGGCCTACGGCGAAGGCTTGTTCAAACTCAGCGACCCTGTGGTGAAGTTTTATCCGCCCCTGCAAAAATACCCCGACATGACCATGGCCGACCTGCTGCACTGGGCCTCGGGCCTGGACTGGCAGGAAGACTACGAATACGCGCCGCTAAAGTCTTCGGTGGTGGCCATGCTCTACACCCGTGGTCACCACGACATGGCGGCGTTCACCGCGGCCCATGCGGAGTACGCAGCGCCCGGCCAGGCATTTCGCTACTCCAGCGGTGACAGCAACCTGTTGTCCGCCGCATTGAAAACCATCGTCGGCCCCAGCCGCTATCCCGACTATCCGTGGACTGCGCTGTTCGAGCCGCTGGGCATTCGCCATGCCATTTGGGAAACCGATGACACGGGCACTTTCGTCGCTTCTTCCTATGCCTACCTCACTGCAAGGGACCTGGCCCGGGTCGGTCTGTTGATGGCCCGCGAGGGGCGCTGGGCAGACAAGCAATTGCTGCCCAAGGACTGGGTGGCGTTCAACCGCGAGCCGTTCACTCACTATCACGCCGGTCAAGACGATGCCGTCCCCGGCGGCCAGTGGTGGCTCAATCGAGCTGTTGAGGGCGTGGCACGACCCTGGCCCGATGCCCCCGCCGACACCTTCGCCGCGTTGGGTCATTGGGGCCAGGCAATGTATGTGATCCCCAGTGAACAACTGGTGATCGTCCGCTACGGCGATGACCGCGACGGTCGTTACCGGCACAACCAATTGCTGCAGCTCGCGCTCAAGGCCTTTGCCGGGAAGGTGCGGCCATGAGCGGTTTCATTCGTCGTCGACCGGTCAGTTCCCTGTTGCTGATCCTGCTGATCGCCTTGCTCGGCTGGATCTGGCATGAGCGGGTGGCGTTGTGGGCGTTCCCCGACATCATCAGCGCCTACACCGCCAAGGAATACTGTTCGTGCCGCTACGTGATGAACAACGACGCCGAGTACTGCCGCGGCTATGTGAAACAGTGGCTGCCCGCCAGCGGCTTTACCGATGACCCGTTCGGCAAGCGCGTCACGGTCAGCGGCATGGGCCGCAGCAACAGTGCGGCGTGGATCGGCGAGCGCCAGGGCTGCCGCTTGCGGCCCTGATTTCCCTTCAGGTTCCACTCTGTGGAACCACATTCGATTGTCCTGGCGCGCGACTCGCGGTTATCTGGCGGTGAGCGCGACCTGCTGTCGCGAAATCACAGCGAACAACAAGAACGGGACTACACCCGGCCCGAGGACAATCGTCATGACCCGATATCAGCACATCCTTGCCTGGCTCAACGACGTGGCCAGCGACCTGCACGCCACCCGCCAGGACATCCACGCCCACCCGGAACTCGGCTTCGAGGAAAACCGCACTTCGGCGCTGGTGGCCAAATCCCTGGCGGATTGGGGCTACGAGGTGCATACCGGCATCGGCAAGACCGGTGTGGTTGGCGTGCTGCGTAACGGCAGCAGCCCGCGCAGACTCGGCTTGCGGGCGGACATGGACGCGCTGCCGATCAACGAGAACACTGGTGCAACCTACAGCAGCCAGCATCAGGGCTGCATGCACGCTTGTGGGCATGACGGCCACACCACGATGCTGCTGGGCGCGGCGCGCTACCTGGCGGCGACCCGCCAGTTCGATGGCACCCTGACGTTGATTTTCCAGCCTGCCGAAGAAGGCCAGGGCGGTGCCGAAGCGATGCTCGCCGATGGCCTGCTCGAACGTTTCCCCTGCGATGCGTTGTTCGGCATGCACAACATGCCGGGGCTACCCGCCGGCCATCTGGGGTTTCGTGAGGGGCCGATGATGGCCTCGCAGGATTTGCTTAACGTCACCATCGAAGGTGTCGGCGGCCACGGTTCGATGCCGCATCTGGCAGTCGACCCGCTGGTGGCGGCGGCCAGTGTGGTCATGGCCCTGCAGACCGTGGTCGCGCGCAACATCGATGCGCAGCAGGCGGCGGTGGTCACGGTGGGCGCGTTGCAGGCCGGGGAGGCGGCCAACGTCATTCCACAGCAGGCGATCCTGCGCCTGAGCCTGCGGGCACTGAATGCCCAGGTGCGCGAGCAGACCCTCGAACGCGTGCGCGCAATCATCGAATCCCAGGCCCGGAGTTTCGGATGCAGTTCGCGCATCGAACATCGCCCGGCCTACCCGGTGCTGGTCAACCACGCGGCCGAAACCGAGTTCGCCCGGCAGGTCGGTGTCGAGTTGGTTGGCGCTGATGCGGTGGACGGCAACACCCCCAAACTCATGGGCAGCGAAGACTTCGCCTGGATGCTGCAACGCTGCCCCGGCGCCTATCTGTTCATCGGCAATGGCGTGTCGCGGCCGATGGTCCACAACCCCGCCTATGACTTCAACGACGACATCCTGCTGACCGGTGCCGCGTATTGGGGCGCGCTGACCGAGAGCTGGCTCAAGCCTGCCTGACTCCTGGCACTTTCTACTGCCGCTGGACCGGGTGCGCGCTGCCGTGCCCGCCGTTTCCCAACAGGTTTCTGGAGAGCTCCCCATGCACACTTCGAGCACAGGCGTTTCGCGCACCCGGCAGGTGGTCGCCGCGGTTATCGGCAACGCGCTGGAATGGTATGACTTCATCGTTTACGGCTTTCTGGCCAGCATCATCGCCCGGCAATTTTTCCCCTCTGACGACGAATACGCATCCTTGCTGATGGCCCTGGCAACTTTCGGCGTCGGCTTCTTCATGCGTCCGGTGGGCGGCATCCTGCTGGGGATGTATTCGGACCGCAAAGGACGCAAGGCGGCGATGCAGATGATCATTCGCCTGATGACCGTATCCATCGCACTGATTGCGTTTGCGCCGAACTACGCCGCTATCGGCATGGGCGCGCCGCTGTTGATCGTGGTTGCGCGGATGCTGCAAGGCTTCGCCACAGGTGGCGAGTACGCCAGCGCCACGGCGTTCCTGGTGGAGAGCGCCCCGGCACACCGCAAGGGTTTGTATGGCTCGTGGCAATTGGTCGGGCAATGCCTGGCGGTGTTCTCCGGGGCGGCGATGGTCGCCTTGTTCACCCACCTGCTGTCCCCTGAGGCACTGGAGAGCTGGGGCTGGCGGATTCCGTTTGTGCTGGGCTTGCTGATCGGCCCGGTGGGCTTGTGGATTCGCAAGCACATGGAAGAACCGGAAGAATTTCTCGAAGCACGCAAACAGGCCAAAGGCGCGAGCCCAAGCCTGATGCAAGTGATCCGCGAACACCGACGCAGCATTCTGGTGTCCATGGGCCTGGCCTGTGGCGCGACCGTGTCGTTCTACGTGGTGTTGGTGAACATGCCGACTTTCGCCCATAAGAATCTCGGCCTGCCGCTGGATCAGGTGCTGCTGGTGCAAATGCTCGCGGTGGCGCTGATGACCGTGATCATTCCCTTGTCTGGCGCACTGTCGGACCGCCTCGGCCGCCGCCCGGTGTTGATGGCCTTCACCCTGGCGTTTTTCCTGATGGTTTATCCCTTGTACGTGTGGGTGGCGGCGGCGCCATCGGTGGAGCGTTTGCTGGTGATGCAACTGTTGCTGTGCAGTGCGATCGGTGGTTTTTTCGGCCCGGCTCCGACGGCACTGGCCGAGCAGTTCCCGATCGAAGTGCGCTCCACCGGGGTGTCGGTGGCTTACAACGTCGCGGTCATGGTCTTCGGCGGGTTCGCGCCGCTGATCGTCACCTGGCTGAGCAAGGTTTTGGCGACTCCGGTGGCGCCATCGTTCTACGTGTTGTTCGCCTGCTTGCTGACGTTGCTCGGCACCTACTGCATGCAGGAAGCACCACGGGCAAAAAGATCCGTTGAACTCAATCTTGGGGTGAAACCTTGAGCAGCAATCCGATTGTTGAAATGGAGGCCGATGCGCTGTCCCGGGCCATTCATGGGCGGCAGGTGTCCTGTCGCGAGGTGATGCAGGCGTATCTGGCGCAGATCGAACGCTTCAATCCACAGGTCAATGCGCTGGTGTCCCTGCGTCCGGCCCAGGCGTTGCTGGCAGAGGCCGACGAGCGTGATAGCGAACTCAACCGGGGTCAGTCCCGAGGCTGGATGCACGGCATGCCGCAAGCGGTCAAGGACCTGGCGGCCACCGCCGGTTTGCGCACCACCATGGGCTCGCCGCTGTTCGCCGAGCAGGTTCCGCAACACGACGCCATCAGCGTGGCGCGGGTGCGCGACTGCGGGGCGATCATCATCGGCAAGAGCAACGTCCCGGAGTTCGGCCTCGGCTCGCAAACCTACAACAGCGTGTTTGGCACCACCACCAACGCCTACGACCCGACCCTGGTTGCCGGCGGCAGCAGCGGCGGGGCGGCGGTGGCGCTGGCGTTGCGCATGCTGCCGGTGGCCGACGGCAGCGACATGATGGGCTCGCTGCGCAATCCGGCGGCGTTCAACAACGTCTATGGATTGCGTCCGTCCCAGGGGCGCGTGCCGTTCGGGCCCGGGCCGGAAATGTTCGTCCAGCAACTGGCCACTGAAGGCCCGATGGGCCGCACGGTCACCGATGTTGCCCGTTTGCTCGGCACCCAGGCCGGGTATGACCCGCGCGTGCCGTTGTCGCTGACTGAAGACCCGGGGATATTTCATCAGTCGTTGCAGCAGGATTTCAGCGATGTGCGACTCGGCTGGCTGGGGGACTACAACGGCTACCTGCCGATGGAGCCCGGCGTCATGAGCCTGTGTGAATCGGCGTTGCAGGACTTCGCCGCCCTGGGTTGCAAAGTCGAGGCCTGCCAGCCGGACTTCTCCCTGGAACGCCTGTGGCAAACCTGGCTGGTGCATCGCCACTGGCTGGTGCAAGGCAGCCTCGGCGGGTTGTATGCCGATGCGCAAAAACGCGAACGACTCAAACCCGAAGCCCGATGGGAAGTCGAGGGCGGGCTGCGTCTGACGGCGGCGGATGTCTATCAGGCCTCGGTCAGTCGCAGCGAGTGGTATCGAGCGCTGAACGAATTGTTCGAACGTTACGACTTCCTGCTGCTGCCTACCGCCCAGGTGTTTCCTTTTGATGCACAAACCCCTTGGCCGCGCGTCGTTGGCGGGCAGGCCATGGACACCTACCACCGCTGGATGGAGGTTGTCATCGGGCCGACCCTGGCCGGGTTGCCGAGCATGAATGTGCCGGTGGGATTCAACCAGGCCGGACTGCCGATGGGCCTGCAAATCATAGGTCGGGCCCAGGCTGACCGCGCGGTGTTGCAACTGGCGTTTGCCCATGAGCAGTTGACTCAATGGGTCAAGCGCAGGCCGCCCGGCTGTCTGCAAAATGCCTGAGACTGGCCGACAGGCCCGCATCTTGCTGCGCAAAGTGAACATCCATGTGCGCTTAGGGAGATCGAACCTATGGAGAGCAAGGCAGAATCCGGCAGCGTGCGTTCCGTCGAGCGCGCCCTGGCGATTGTCGAGTTGCTGGGTGAGCATCAGGCGTTGGGGCTGGAGGAGTTGCACTACTTGACGAACCTGCCCAAGGCCACGGTGTCGCGCATGTTGCTGACGTTGCAGGAGCGGGGCTGGATCTATCGCGGCCTGAGCGATCGGCGCTACCGGTTGTGCGCCAAGCGCCTGTTTGGTGACAGCCAGCAGCGCTTCAAGCGGCGCCTGGTGGAGAACGCCGCGCCGCTGTTGCTGGAGTTGAGCGAGCGCACCGGGCTGGTGGCGGACTTGTCGTGTTTTGATGGCGAGCGGATCGAGGTCATGGAAAGCGCGATTCCCACGGTGCTGCGCAAGCGATACCCGAACAACTGTCAGATCGTCGGCCAGCACGCCAGCCTGTTCCATTCGGCCATGGGCCGGGCGTGCCTGGGCGAACTGGACAGCCATGAAGTGGAGCGTCTGGCCAGCCGTGAGCGAGTGACGGACGAAGCCTTGTTCAACACCACTGAGCAGGCATTGCATCAAGGCTTCGGGCAGCGCACCGAGGGTTATTGGGAGTATCCGGTGCGCCTGCCGTTCCTGATTCGCGCGGTGGCCCTGCCGATCCGCACCGATGGCCGCCTGGTCGGCAGCATGGCGCTGCACTGGCCGATGGATCAGGCGCCGGTGGAGCGGGTACTCAACCTGCACCTCAACAGCCTGGCCGCGACCATTGGTAATGTGCAACAGGCGATGGCCTGAGTGGAACTTGTGATGGTTTAGAGACTCAAGGCAACACATTTCTTGCAACCTGTGTCAGGCCGGTTAAGGTTCAGCACAGGTTTCTCTGCCTGACGAGTCTCTATGTTCAAGCGCTCCGCCCTCCGATCCCTCGTTTTTCTGCTACTGACGGGTGCCGCATTGTCGGCCCGCGCCGACTGGTACCTCGACGGCGAGTCTTCGCGCCTGTCGTTTGTCAGCACCAAGAATGCCAATGTCTCTGAAGTGCAGCGCTTCCTGGTCCTGCACGGCAAAGTCGATCCCGAGGGGCTGGCGCAGGTGGAAGTCGAGCTGGAGTCGATCAACAGCGGCATCCCGCTGCGCGATGAGCGCATGCGCAAGGAACTGTTCCAGATCGACCGGTTTTCCGACGCCTTGATCACCACGAAAATCGATCTGCGCCCGATCAACGACCTCGCTCCCGGCGCGCAACTGGAGTTGCGCCTGCCGCTGACCGTCGACCTGCATGGTCAGAAACACACGTACAACGCCCAATTGCTGGCGACCCGGCTCGATGACCGGCGCTTTCAGGTGGTGACCCTCGAACCGCTGGTGATCAATGCCGAGGATTTCGATTTGGCTCCCGGGTTGGAAGCGTTGCGCAAAATGGCCGGCCTGTCGGCGATCAGTCTTTCAGTGCCGGTGAGTGCGGTACTGATATTCACGGCGCGCTGACATGGCCGGAGCGATTTTTCCCTGGCGTGAAGGCAACCACTTCGAACTGCTGATCGATGGTCCGCAATTCTTCCCGCGCATGCTGGTGGCGATTGCCCGTGCCGAAGAACAGGTCGAACTGGAGCTGTATCTGGTGGAGGCGGGTGCCTGCGCCGAAGCCATGGTCCAGGCGCTGGTCCAGGCTGCCGAGCGCGGTGTGCGGGTGCGTTGCCTGTTCGATGACTACGGCAGCCTCGCGTTCACACTGACCTTGCGACAGCGCCTGATGGCGGCCGGGGTCGAATTGCGTTTCTACAATCGCCTGAACTGGCGGCGCTGGGTTGGTAATTTCTACCGCGATCACCGCAAGCTGTTACTGGTGGACCAGAGCCTGGCCGTGGTCGGCGGCACCGGTGTCACCGACGAGTTCTGGACACCGGGCGAAGACGTCAGCGAATGGCACGAAGTGATGGTGGAAATCACCGGGCCGCTGGTGCTCGACTGGCAGTTGTTGTTCGATCGTCAGTGGATTGCCAACCGCCATCGACGTGCCTGGCGACCGGCCTCGCATTTCGGTCTGCCGCGCCTGCCACGGGTGCCGTCCGTCGGCGAGGGCATGGGTCGGGTGGCCTATGCCGACGCCCGTCAACACCGTGACATTCTGCAATCGCTGGTGCGTGCCCTGAACAGCGGTCAACGACGGATCTGGCTGGCCACGCCGTACTTTCTGCCGACCTGGAAAGTCCGCCGTTCCCTGCGCCGGGCCGCTGCCCGTGGCGTCGATGTGCGGTTGCTGCTGACCGGGCCCCGTACCGACCATCCGTCCGTGCGCTATGCCGGGCATCGCTACTACCCGCGACTGCTCAAGGCGGGGGTGAATATTTACGAATACCAGCCGTGCTTCCTGCACCTGAAAATGGTCCTGGTCGATGACTGGGTGAGCATCGGCTCGTGCAATTTCGATCACTGGAACCTGCGCTTCAACCTGGAAGCCAACCTGGAGGCCCTGGACCCCGGATTGACCCGCTCGGTGGCGGCGAGTTTCGAACGGGACTTTGGGTTGAGCGAGCAAGTCAGCCTGGAGGAATGGCAGCGCCGACCGCTGTGGAAACGGGTCAAGCAGCGGGTGTGGGGATGGGTGGATCGGGTGGTGGTGAATCTGCTGGATCGACGGGGATAACCCGTATTTTTTGACCACCACAAACCACTGTGGGAGCAAGCTCGCTCCCACAGGGTTATTGCGGTGTTTGATTAATTACAGCAACTCAAAACTCTGCTGCGTCACGTCCTCTGAATCCAGGCCGATCTGCACGTTGAACTTGCCCGGCTCCGCCGCGTACTTGAGCTGGGTGTTGTAGAACTTCAGATCGTCCTCGGTGATGGTGAAGTGCACGACTTTCTGTTCGCCGGCCTTGATCATCACCTTCTGGAAGTTCTTCAGTTCCTTGATCGGGCGGATCATCGAGCCTGCCACGTCCTGGATATACAACTGCACCACGGTTTCGCCGTCGCGCTTGCCGGTGTTTTTCACTGTGACGCTGGCGTCGAGCTTGCCGGTCTTGTTCAGCGTGGTCGACGACAGGGCCATGTCGCTCAGGCTGAAGTCGGTGTAGCTCAGACCGTAACCGAACGGGTACAGGGGACCGGTGGTGTCATCGAAGTACTGCGAGGTGTAGTTGCCCGGCTTGCCCGGGGTGAACGGTCGGCCAATGGTCAGGTGGTTGTAGTAGGTCGGAATCTGGCCTACCGAGCGCGGGATGCTGATCGGCAGTTTGCCCGACGGGTTGTAGTCGCCGAACAGCACGTCGGCGATGGCGTTGCCGCCCTCGGTGCCGCTGAACCAGGTTTCCAGGATGGCGTCGGCCTGTTCCTTCTCTTCGAGGATCGTCAGCGGACGGCCGTTCATCAACACCAGTACCAGCGGTTTGCCGGTGGCTTTCAGGGCCCGGATCAGCTCGCGCTGGTTTTCCGGGATGTTCAGGTCGGTGCGGCTCGACGATTCGTGGGACATGCCACGGGATTCGCCGACGGCGGCAACCACCACATCAGCATCCTTGGCCGCTTTTACCGCTTCGTCGATCAGCACCTTCGCCGGGCGCGGGTCATCCACCACTTCCGGGGCGTCGAAGTTGAGGAAGTTCAGGTAACCGAGGATTTTCGGGTCGCTGGTGATGTTGGCGCCCCGGGCGTAGATCAGTGTCGATTTGTCGCCCAGGGCGTTGGTCATGCCGTCGAACAGGGTCACCGATTGAGCAGGGCGACCGGCGGCGGCCCAACTGCCCATCATGTCGATCGGTGCCTTGGCCAGCGGACCGACCAGGGCAATTTTCGCTGTTTTCTTCAGGGGCAGGGTTTCGTTGCTGTTTTTCAGCAGCACCTGGCTGCGGCGTGCCACATCACGGGCCTCGGCGCGGTGCAGGCGGCTGTCGGCGTAGGTGTCGACCGGATCATCCTCGGCCTTGCCGATGCGCAAGTACGGGTCCTTGAACAGGCCCATGTCGTACTTGGCGCCGAGCACCGCACGCACGGCGTTGTCGATGTCGCTCTGCTGGATCTCGCCGGCCTTCAGCAGCCCTGGCAGCTCTTTGCCGTACAGGGTGTCGTTCATGCTCATGTGGATGCCGGCCTTGATCGCCAGCTTCGCCGCTTCGCGACCGTCGGCGGCAACGCCGTGCTTGATCAGTTCGAAAATCGCCCCGTGGTCGCTGACCGCCAGGCCCTTGAAGCCCCACTCCTTGCGCAGCAGGTCGTTCATCAGCCAGGTGTTGGCGGTGGCCGGCACGCCGTTGATCGAGTTCAGCGCGACCATGACCCCGCCCGCGCCGGCATCGATGGCGGCGCGGTACGGCGGCAGGTAGTCCTGGTACATCTTGACCGGGCTCATGTCGACCACGTTGTAGTCGCGGCCACCTTCAACGGCGCCGTACAGGGCGAAGTGCTTGACGCTGGCCATGATGCTGTCGGCGGCGTTGGCGCCCGTGCCCTGGAACGCCTTGACCATCACACCGGCAATGCGCGACACCAGGTAGGTGTCTTCGCCGAAGCCTTCGGAAGTACGGCCCCAGCGCGGATCGCGGGAGATGTCGACCATCGGCGCAAAGGTGATGTCGAGGCTGTCAGCCGCGGCTTCCTTGGCGGCGATGCGCCCGGACAGGCCGATGGCGTCCATGTCCCAGCTCGAGGCCAGGGCCAGCGGGATCGGGAAAATGGTGCGGTGGCCGTGGATCACGTCGTAGGCGAAGAACATCGGGATCTTCAGGCGGCTGCGCATGGCCGCGTCCTGCATCGGGCGGTTTTCCGGGCGGGTGATCGAGTTGAACGTACCGCCGATGTTGCCGGCCGCGATTTCCTTGCGGATCATTTCGCGCGGCATTTCCGGACCGATGCTGATCAGGCGCAGTTGGCCGATTTTTTCATCGAGGGTCATTTGCTTCATCAGGTTGCTGACGAAGGCTTCCTTGTTCTCCAGGGGTGCGGGCGTCGTGGCGGCCAATACGTTATGACTGGCCAGGCTGACGAACAGGCCCAGCAAACACAGCTTCTTCATGAATAGTTTTCTCAAGGGCCCAAACGGCGATGTACACGCCGGCCAGCCAAAATTTAGGGAGCGTCTATTGTTGTTCGGGTGCCGGCTCAAAAGACCAGAGCCAAAAAACACAGCCAGATGGCGGATGCGTTTTCGCGCAGGGCCTCTTTTTAGCCCATCGGCCCGTTGCAATCCAGAGGCGCGGGCGATTATGCCCCAAGAGCCGGCCCAGAAGGTTTCACGGTCGGTTTTTTCATGAAATGCACAAGGGAGCATCATCCTGATGAATGTAAGTCCAACCTACCGCTCGCGTTTGCAGGTCGTCACGCTGCTGATGCTGGCCTCGTTGCTGACCGCCTGTGGCATCAACAACATCCCTACCCTCGACGAACAGGCCAAGGCCGCCTGGGGCCAGGTGCAGAACCAGTATCAGCGGCGCGCCGACCTGATTCCCAACCTGGTGGAAACCGTCAAGGGCTATGCGGCCCACGAGAAGGAAACCCTGACTGCCGTCATCGAGGCCCGGGCCAAGGCCACGTCGATCCAGGTGGATGCCTCGACTCTGGATGATCCGGAAAAACTCAAGCAGTACCAACAGGCCCAGGATCAGCTCAGCGGCGCCTTGAGTCGTTTGATGGTGGTCTCCGAGCGTTATCCGGATCTCAAGGCCAACCAGAACTTCCTCGCCCTGCAATCGCAGCTTGAAGGCACAGAGAACCGCATCAGCGTGGCCCGTCGCGATTTCATCCTCGCGGTGCAGAAGTACAACACCGAGATCCGCACGTTCCCCGGTCGCCTGTGGCACACCGTGATGTACAGCGACCTGCCGGTACGCGAGACCTTCGAAGCCACGCCGGGTTCGGAAAAGGCCCCCGAGGTCAAATTCTGAATCAACCCTGTAGGAGCTGCCGTAGGCTGCGATCTTTTGACTTTGATTTTTTCGCGAGCGCTAAAGGTCAAGATCAACAGATCGCAGCCTGCGGCAGCTCCTACAGAGCCAGGCTTGGAACGGAAGAGGTTGCCAATGCGTGTGTTTAAAACGGTCCTGTTGCTGTTGTTGTGGGTGGTGGCGATCGCTGCCCGGGCCGAGCTGAACTTTCCGGCGCTGACCGGGAGGGTGGTCGACAATGCGCAGATGATCGAGCCATCGGTGCGCCAGCAGCTCACCCAACAACTTCAGGCTCATGAGCAAGCCACCGGCGAGCAGCTTGTGGTCGTGACGTTGCCGGATTTGCAAGGCACCGACATCGCCGACTTCGGTTATCAACTCGGGCGCCACTGGGGCATCGGGCAGAAGGACAAGAACAACGGTGCCCTGCTGATCATCGCCCGGGACGAGCGCCGGCTGCGTATCGAAGTCGGTTACGGCCTGGAGGATCGCCTGACCGATGCCCAGAGTTCGGTGATCATCAACCAGGTCATCACCCCGTCATTCAAGACCGGCAATTTCAGTAAAGGCATCAGTGACGGCGTAGCGGCGATGCTGGTGGTGCTGGGCGGCAACCCCCTGGACGAACCCTCCACGGCGTATGAATCCAGAGGCGATCCGGGGGAGGATTTCATCGCGCGGCATCCCGGGTTGTTCGTGTTTTTGGTGATGTTATTCATCCTGACTGTTTTTGTGTGCCAGATGCTCGGTATCCTTCCTGCCGGCCGGGGCGGCTCCGGTGGATCCGGGGGCGGCTTTGGCGGTGGTGGATTTGGCGGCGGCGGTGGAGGGGGAGGTTTCAGTGGCGGCGGGGGCAGTTTCGGCGGGGGCGGTTCGTCCGGCGGCTGGTGATAATAAAAACGAGCAGGCACTTCACGACATGGCATTACTGACTGAACACGAACAACGCAAGGTGGCCGAGGCCATTGCCCGGGTCGAGCGCGAGACCGACGCAGAACTGGTGACCGTGCTCGCGGCCCGCGCCGACGACTATGCGTACATCCCGTTGCTGTGGGCCAGCCTGCTGGCGCTGCTGGTGCCGGGCATCGTGCATTACTTCACCGGTTGGCTGACCCTGCACAGCCTGCTGCTGGTGCAGTGGGCCATCTTCATCGTGCTGTGCCTGGTGTTCCGCCTGCCGAAAGTCACCACCCATCTGGTCCCGCGCTCGGTGCGACACTGGCGCGCCTCGAACCTGGCGCGTCGGCAGTTCCTGGAGCAGAACCTGCACCACACCGAGGGCAGCACCGGCATGCTGATTTTCGTTTCCGAGGCCGAGCGTTATGTGGAGATCCTGGTGGATGAAGGGATTTCCAGTCGCCTGGACAACAAGAACTGGGACGCGATCGTCGCGACGTTCACCCAGCAGGTTAAACAGGGGCAGACGTTGCAGGGCTTTGTCAGTTGCGTCGAGGCCTGTGGCGAGTTGCTCAAGGTGCATGTGCCGGTGACCCATGTGCGCAACGAGCTGCCGAATCGTCTGGTGGTGTTGGGTTAAGCCAGGGCTTCATCCACTTTTGTAATGCGCCGCGACACAGTTGCGGAGCGTTGTCCGCCGCGGAGCTTGTCTTCAACATCTCTCTCATGGTGCGCGCCCTGCGATGGGCGTTCTGTATAGAGGGAGTTCTTATGAAAACGCAACAATCGCTGGATACCCGGGTGGAGGATGCACCCGCAAACGCAATGTTTACTCCGCGAGTGCAACTGACAACGAAAGAGACACAAGCCCTGGAGTGGTGCCTCAAAGGCAAGACCACCTGGGAGATCGCCAGGATTCAGAGTTGCTCGGAATCCACCATCAACTTCCACTTCTCCAATATCCGTCGCAAGTTTGCCGTCAGATCTCGCAACGCTGCCGTGTTCAAAGCGCTGGAGTCGGGAGCCATCACTGTTGATCCATCGCAGTCGCGAGATAATCCATGAGCCTGACTGATTCGACCTACAACAGTATCAGCGGACTCATGGTGGGGTTGGGTATTGCGACGTTGCCGGTTATCAATGGAGAAGTCCTGTTCGGCGCGACGCTTGGCGCGTGGCTGGTCACGACCACTCGCGCCAACTTCAAGGCCTGGCAACGCATCGGTTCCTGGCTGTTGTCGGCGGGTGTCGGTTACCTGTTTGCCCCGGTCGCCCAGCCACTGGCGCCTTTTCTGACCGCCGGTGTGACGGCCTTCCTGTGCGCGCTGCTGGTTATTCCCATCAGCATCAAACTCATGCAGTGGATCGATGGCGCCGGCCTCGGTGACATCCTTCGTCATCTCAGAGGGCGAGGGCAATGACCTTTGAGATGGCGGCCCTGGTGTGGGTGACGGGGGTGGCTCACCTGATCAGTGCGTTCAGGCTGGCGTGTTACCAGCGCGACGAGCTGCGTTACAGCTGGCGCGACAGGATATTGATCAGCTTGTGTGGCGCAGTGTTTTGCCATGCCGGCATCGATGTATTGCTGACATTCCTGCCGGTGAGCCCATGGCATGCAGGGGTGAGTGTTTTTTCATGCGTAATGATTGTTCGCAGTAGTGGCAACATTATTGTTTTGTGGCATGCCTTCAAGCATTGAAGCGTCGGACTTCAAGTCAGGTTTTGTTCGAGTGTCCAAGTGTTGCCAGGATGGCGGCCATTTCCGAAAGTTGCGTTTCCAGATCCCTCAGGCGTCGCTTTTCCTCCAATGCGCTTTGTATTGCGCAGCGGTCATCCTCATCAAGCAATCGCCACAGCGAAAGGATGGTGTTTTCCTGTGTTGTTGCAGTTTCCGCAACATTTGCAGTCGCGTTGACATGGGTTTGCCGCAGCATCGGCCCATCGCCCAGCAGCAACCAGTCAAGGGAGATGCCGCGAGCTTGTGCAATGTCTACGCATAATGAGTATGGCGTGCTGTCACGGCCTTTCCAGCTACTGAGTGTCTGGGGGCTGATCTGTAGTGCAGTAGACAGGGAAGCGTCAGTTTTTGTACCCGTTACTTGCTTCAGGCGGGCCAAAACAGCTTGTGATTTTTTGCTACGCAATTTGAGCCTCTTCCTTTTGACATATGCTTTTTGAGTGCTTAACGTATGCGTAATGAGTACTTTTTTTCTTGTAAGTAATCAATCATCAACTATGAATCAGAAGAATACGATGTCGAAACTTCCTAATGGTATCAGGGTGATTTCCTACGAGCTTGGCTCGTATCTATTACGTGTCCGCCCGTTGCACTTCCTTTTGTCTGGCGGACGTTATTTGCAGCACCGGACTTTTACGAATTGTGTTTCAAACAGTATTGCGTTTGATCAATTCGATTACCACCGGATGGCCCAAGGGAAACATATATGAGTACTTACAAGATGGTGTGCCCGCACTGCCTGAGCAGGATGCGCATACGTACCAGCGAAGGACGGCATATTTTCCTGCGGGTGGCGTACCTGCAATGTACGTCGGAGGCCTGTGGCTGGTCGGTGCGGGCCGAGTTCGAAATGACCCATGAGCTTTCCCCCAGTGGCATGCCCAACCCGGCCGTGCATTTGCCGTGCGCCGGGCCTGATTTGCGCCGCGCCGCGAAGCCTGTCGCCGAGAGTGCTCCGGCGGCGCAAGCGCAACAGGAGCCTTGAGCATGAAGGAGGTTGATGAACAGGCCCATTTGAATGCGGAACTATTGGCCATAGCTCAGGCGTTTCTGGCCCGTCATGAAGGCGAGGGTGTGATTGATGATCAAGTGTTGTTCTGCCGTGCGGTGAGGCATTTGCAGAGTCTGGATATGCCGATGCACCAGGCGGAGCGGCTGGTCAGCCACGCGTACGGATTACTCAAGTCCAGCAACGATCGCCGACGTCTGGATCTGGCTGCAAGCTCCGAAACTGTCGCCGTGGTCACTGATCCGGTCAACGGTCTGACGTGGGCGGTGCCGGTCGGATTGATCGTCAAGTTCGTCATCAACTCGCCGACCAACCGCAAACTTCGACTGGTGGAGCCATGATGTAGCGATGGTTGGATTCAGGTCCCGATCGGCGGGAACGGGGCCTGGCGCAAAATTACTCCGTGCCCAAAACACTCGTCCCCCCTAAAATACCCGGCATTCCCCGATTCGTATTGCCGAGGCCGTTTTTCCATGTCCGTCACCGCCACTCCCGCCAGCCTCGCGCCGGATCATCACGCCCAGTTCATCGACCTGCTGCAATCGAGCCTGGAGCACAACGCGTTCATCAAACTGGTGCTGGCCAAGTACGTGGGCGATGAAACGGACCTGCAGCGGATCATCATCAAGCCGGTGACGGTCAAGGCGCAGCCATGCCTGTCCTTCGTCTACCGCTACAAGACTCGCGATATCACCAAGAACCTGCCGCTGGCCGAAGGCGTGGCGAGCATTGCCGGGCTGCTGCCGGCGTCGTTCAAAAATGCGCATTTGTTGTCGTTGACCGACGAAGCCCAGCTCGAATACAGCAAAAAGGGCAAGTCATCGCTGTTCAAGAGCCAACCTCAGCAATTGCGCGAAGTGCCATCGGCCGAGCACAACCGTGAGAAAAACCGTTTTCTTGACCTGAACCGGCCGTTTCTCGCCGACCTGGGTGTGACCAACAAGCAGCATGAGCTGATCCCGGCGATGTCGCGCAAGTGGAAGCAGATCAACAAGTTCATCGAAGTGTTCAGCCATGCGCTGACGTCGTCACCCCTGGCGCTGGACAAACCGGTGCGTGTGGCGGACTTCGGATCGGGCAAGGGCTACCTGACCTTCGCCATCCACGATTACCTGCGCAACACCTTGAAGGCCGAAGGCGAGGTGACCGGCGTCGAACTGCGCGAAGACATGGTCAGCCTGTGCAACACCGCCGCCGCCAGGCTTGAACACCCCGGCCTGGTGTTCAAGTGCGGTGACGTGCGCAGCGTGGCGCCGAGCGAGCTGGACGTGATGATCGCCCTGCATGCCTGCGATATCGCCACTGACTATGCGATCCACACCGGCATCCGTTCCGGCGCTTCGATCATCATGTGCTCGCCGTGCTGCCACAAACAGATCCGCCTGCAAATCCAGAGCCCGGCGCTGCTCAAGCCGATGCTGCAGTACGGCTTGCACCTGGGCCAGCAGGCCGAGATGGTCACCGACAGTTTGCGCGCGTTGTTCCTTGAGGCCTGCGGCTACGAGACCAAGGTGTTCGAGTTCATCTCGCTGGATCACACCAACAAGAACAAGATGATCCTGGCGGTCAAGCGCGCCGAGCCGGTGGACCCGGCCCAGTTGCTGGCGAAGATTCAGGAGTTGAAGGATTTCTATCACATCAGCGAGCATTGCCTGGAAACATTGCTGCGCGCTGACGGTTATTTGAGCTGACCCAAAAAAGATCGCAGCCTGCGGCAGCTCCTACAGTGGTCCTGTGCATTCGTAGTAGCCGGTTGTTACCCACCCCACCGGATAAGGACTACCTTGAATACTCCTGCACGCCCACTTCCAGAGGAGTTCTCCCCATGGCTGCGAAAAAAATTCTGATGCTGGTCGGTGATTACGTCGAAGACTATGAAGTGATGGTGCCGTTCCAGGCATTGCTGATGGTCGGCCACACGGTACACGCCGTTTGCCCGGACAAAGCCGCCGGCCAGACCGTGCGCACGGCGATCCATGACTTTGAAGGCGACCAGACCTACAGTGAAAAACCCGGTCACCTGTTTGCCCTGAACTTCGATTTCGCCAAGGTCAACGCGGCCGATTATGATGCGGTGCTGATTCCGGGCGGACGCGCGCCGGAGTACCTGCGCCTGAACGAAAAAGTCCTGGAACTGGTGCGCGCGTTCGACAAGGCCGGCAAGCCGATCGCTGCCGTGTGCCATGGCGCGCAGTTGCTGGCGGCCGCGGGTGTTCTCGAAGGTCGCGAATGCAGCGCTTATCCGGCCTGCGCTCCGGAAGTGCGGCTGGCGGGCGGTACGTATATCGATATTCCGGTGACGGACGGCCATGTCCAGGGCAATCTGGCCACGGCTCCGGCCTGGCCTGCGCACCCGAACTGGCTGGCCGGTTTCCTGGGATTGCTGGGTACCAAAATCACGCTGTAACGAGGCCGTGTCCATGTGCGAGCTGTACGTCAAAGCCGACCCGATACTCTATGAATCGCGCTCCCGCTCTCTGCGCATCTGCGGGGTGGTCACCACCCTGCGGCTGGAGAATCAGTTCTGGGACATCCTCAGCGAAATCGCCGAGGTCGACGGCATGACCACCAATCAGTTGATCGCCAAGCTGTATGAAGAGGTGATGGACTACCGCGGCGAGGTGGTCAATTTCGCGTCGTTCCTGCGGGTGAGTTGTACGCGGTATTTGAGCCAGCGACGGACGTCGGCGCCAGAGCTGTCGGTGGTGCGGGCAGTGGTGAAGTAGTGAAAACTGCCGTTCAGGCGACAGAAATCCCGGCTTGGTCTTTACTGTGAAGCGCGAAACCTCTCAATCGCCAAGGAGAAACAGCATGTCCGGATGGTATGAAGTGAGCAAAAGCAGCAATGGCCAGTTCAGGTTTGTCCTCAAGGCAGCCAACGCCGAGACCATTCTGACCAGCGAGCTGTACACCACCCACGCCGCCGCCGACAAAGGCATCGCCTCGGTCCAGGCCAACAGCCAGCTGGATGAGCGCTACGAGAAGAAAACCACCAAGGATGGCCACCCGTATTTCAACCTCAAGGCGGGTAACCACGAGATCATCGGCAGCAGCGAGGCCTATTCCTCTGATGCCGCCATGGAGAAAGGCATTGCCAGCGTGAAAACTAATGGCCCGAGTAAAGTGGTCAAGGACAAGACCTTGCCGGTGCTTTGAACGCTACCTTCACATCCAGTACAAATCCTGTGGGAGCGAGCTTGCTCGCGATGGCGGTCAGACAATCAACATCTGTGTTGAATGTAATGGCCTCATCGCGAGCAAGCTCGCTCCCACAGGGGTAATGCGATCCGACAATGGCGCCAGCCGCGTCGCCGCTAAACCTCGACAGGAACCGTGAGCTTCGTGCCGCCCAACGCATGGCTCTTGGAATCGAAGAACCGCAACTCAACCCCCGTCCCCTCAAACACCTTCGCGTAATGCCGCTTCTGATGCTGGATGAAGGCCTTGCTGCGCGGGTAAATCGAGATCGCCAGCACCTGCGGCTTTGCCTGGCGCAAGGCATGAATGATATGGCTGTCCTGCTCCCCCAGCGCATGGCCGAAGATGCACAGCGCCTGGCCGTGACCGAGTAGTTGCTCGTAGCAGAACGACAGATAGTCCGAACTGCGGATGGTCTTGAGCTTGTCCGCACTCGGCCCTTCGTTGACGAACAGCGGCACGTCGTCGAGGGTCTTGATCGTGTTGTTGATGGCGAAACTGCCCAGCAACGTGCCCTCGGTCGACATCAGCTTGCGCGCCGTACCGTCCTGGTTGCGCACCAGATGCAGACCGCCGTGCAGGTACAGCAAACGGGTTTTATCGGTGGCGGTGTCGCTCAGGTCGAAACCGGGCTCGGCCCCCTGGAACAGATCGCTGATCGCTTCTGGCCGGTGTTGCACTGCCCAGTAGTTGAGCAAGTCGTAGTTGGTGGTGAACACCGTGCGGTAACTGGTCAGTTCCTGATTGATGGTCGCCAGTGTCGAAGGCACCACCAGCCGCCACGGGATATGCACTGCATGCACGCTGTTGATCAGCGCTTCCTTGATCGCGTAGTAGCGATTGCGCGGGGCGGCGGAGCTGACGGCCAGGGCTTTGTTGACCCGACTGGTGGTTTTCAAGGCGCTCAGTACCTGCTCGAAACTGCGGGTCTGCATCGCATCGAACACGCTCAGCTCGGATGGGCTCAGGGGTTTTTCCTCTACGGTGCGGGCGTTTTCGAACAGCGACTCGTAGCCGAAATCGTCCCACACCGCGCGACTGGCACCGTTACCCACCAGCAAACCACTGAACGAAGCGGTGCTGCGCAAGGCGTTCCAGTCTTCAAGTTGAGCATCGACATCCTGGAAATCGGTCATTGCGGTCTTCGTCTCACGGCAAAAGGTCTGTGGGCGGCGACTTTATCACGACCGGTGACCGGACCACGGCACGACGCGGGTGAAGAACGCTATGCTGCGACTTCGCCTGAGCCGACTCGCCGAGTACCCGATGCTGCAAAAAAGCCTGATCCGCCGTCTCGACCTGATCACCCTGCAACTGTTCGTCGCCGTGCATGAAGAGGGTACGCTGACCCGCGCCGCCTCGCGCGAAGCGATTGCAGTCTCGGCGGCGAGCAAGCGCTTGATGGAACTGGAGGAGGCGCTGGGCATCAGCCTGTTCGTGCGCCAGGCCAAGGGCATGTCCCTGACGCCGGCCGGTGAAACCCTGCTGCACCATGCCCGGCAGATGTTGTTTAACGTCGAGAAAATGGGGCTTGAGCTGGGGGAGCACAGCCACGGTGTGCGCGGCTATGTGCGGATGCTCGCCAACCTGTCGGCGATCATTCAGTTTTTGCCCGAGGACCTGCGGGATTTTTCCGAACGTCACCCACAGGTCAAGACCGATCTCGAAGAGCGCCCCAGCTCCGGGGTGATTCAGGGGGTGCTCGACGGGGTGGCCGACTTCGGGATCTGTTCCATCGACAGTGACATCAAGGGCCTGCACAGCGTGCTGTATCGCCAGGACAAGCTGGTGGTGTTGATGCCGCCGTACCATTCATTGGCGGGCCGGTCGAGCGTGGCGTTCGCCGATACGCTGAGCAGTGATTACGTTGGCTTGCATGCCGCCAGTTCGATCAACATGCGCACCCACGCGGCGGCGCGCGAGGCCGGCAAGGTGCTGCGGGTTCGTATTCATGTGCCGGGGTTCGATGCGATGTGCCGGATGATCCAGGCCAACATGGGGATCGGCATTTTGCCGCACAGGGCTTATGAATTGTTTGGCCGGGCACTGGGTTTGCACGCGGTGCCGTTGACGGATGAATGGTCCGATCGGGCCTTGATCCTGGTGGTGCGCGATGAGGCGTTACTGTCGCCGGTGAGCAGGATGTTGTTTGAGCATTTGCGGGGGCCAGCCTGATAGTTCTTCGCTGACTAGGCCGGCCTCTTCGCGAGCAAGCCCGCGAAGGCGGCCCTGAGGTCGCGACAATCTCCCCGAGCGTTCGCATTTCGCGAACGCTCGTTGCCAACTGAAGGTTGGATTCCCGAGTCCCCTGTCCTCTAGCCTTGGCGCATATTCCAAGAACAAGAGGTACCCCGCGATGACTGCCCCCTTGAGTGCGATCAAAGTGATCGAGATCGGCACGCTGATCGCCGCGCCGTTTGCGGCGCGCATGCTGGCCGAGTTCGGCGCCGAGGTGATCAAGATCGAAGCCATGGGCCAGGGCGATCCCCTGCGCAAATGGCGCAAGCTGCATGAAGGCACCTCGCTGTGGTGGTACCTGCAATCGCGCAACAAGAAGTCCCTGGCGCTGAACCTCAAATCCCCCGAAGGCATCGAACTGGTCAAGCAACTGGCGACCAGCGCCGATGTGCTGATCGAAAACCTGCGTCCTGGCGCCCTGGAGAAACTCGGCCTGGGTTGGGACGTGTTGCACGCGCTCAATCCCAACCTCACACTGGTGCGGATCTCCGGTTACGGCCAGACCGGCCCGTACCGCGATCGTCCCGGTTTCGGTGCCATAGGCGAAGCCATGGGCGGGATTCGCTACACCACCGGTACCCCCGGTTCGCCGCCAGCGCGGGTTGGCGTGAGCCTTGGCGATTCCCTGGCGTCGCTGCACGCGGTGATCGGTGCGCTGATGTCGCTGCTAAGGGTCAAGACCGGGCAGGGCGGCGGGCAGATCGTCGATGTGTCCCTGGCCGAAAGCGTGTTCAACGTCATGGAAAGCCTGGTGCCGGAATACGACATGCTGGGCCATGTGCGCGAACGCAGCGGCGGCGCCTTGCCGGGCATCGCACCCTCCAACACCTACCTGACGGCCGACGGCGCCTACGTGGTGATTGCCGGCAACAGCGATCCGATTTACAAGCGCCTGATGCAAACCATCGGCCGCCCCGATCTGGCCGATGCGCCGGAATTCGCCCACAACGACGGGCGTGCAGCCAAGAGCAATCTGCTCGACGCCGCCATTACCCACTGGACCAGCAGCCTGCCCATCGACGAGGTGCTGACCGCCCTTGAAGCCGCCGAGGTCCCGGCCGGCCGCATCTACTCGGTGGCCGACATCGTCGCCGATCCGCACTATCAGGCGCGGGACATGCTGCTCAATGCCGAGCTGCCCGGTGGCGCCACGGTGAAGATGCCGGGCATCGTGCCGAAACTCTCCGAAACCCCCGGCGGCGTGAATTGGTCCGGTCCCGGTTTGGGTCAGCACACCGACGGCATCCTCGCGCAATTGGGCCTGACCGCGATGGACATCGAACGCCTGAAAGTCGAAGGAGTGGTGCAATGATCAGCGATTATTCCGACAGACTGATCGTGCAGGAAGTGTCCCCGCGCGACGGATTGCAAATCGAGCCGACCTGGGTTGAAACCGACGACAAGATTGCCCTGATCGATCAACTGTCGCAGGCCGGATTCAGCCGCATCGAAGCCGGTTCGTTCGTGTCGCCCAAGGCCATTGCGGCGCTGCGCGATGGCGAACTGGTGTTCAAGGGCATCGCCCGGCAACCGGGGGTGATCTACGTCGCGTTGATCCCCAACCTGAAGGGCGCGCAACGGGCGCTGGCGTGCCGTGCCGATGAGCTGAACCTGGTGATGTCCGCCAGCCAGACCCACAACCTGGCGAACATGCGCATGCGCTGTGAAGATTCGTTGGCCGCGTTCGGCGAGATTGTGCAATTCGTTGGCGACAGTCCTGTGCGACTCAACGCCAGCATCGCCACCACCTTCGGCTGCCCGTTCGAGGGCAAGATCGATGAGGACCGCGTACTGCAAATCGTCGAGGCCTATCAGGAACTCGGCATCCAGGGCATCACCCTGGCCGACACCACCGGCATGGCCAATCCGCGTCAGGTCGACCGCTTGGTGCGGCGAGTGTTGCAGCGTGCATCGCCAGTGGACCTGACCCTGCATTTTCACAATACCCGCGGCCTTGGGCTGTGCAACGTGCTGGCTGCCTATGAGGCCGGTGCCCGACGCTTCGACGCGGCTCTCGGTGGCCTAGGCGGCTGCCCGTTTGCGCCGGGGGCATCGGGAAACATCTGCACCGAGGATCTGGTGAACCTGTGCGATGAAGTCGGTATTCATACCGGCATCGATTTGCCGCTGCTGCTGAAACTGTCCCGGGGACTGCCGGCACTGCTGGGTCATGAAGTACCGGGGCAACTGGCCAAGGCCGGGCGCAATTGCGATTTGCACCCGATCCCCACCTGACACCGCAGAGCCCCTGTGGGAGCGAGCTTGCTCGCGATGACTGAGTCACAGTCAACATCAATGTTGGCTGACCCGACGCAATCGCGAGCAAGCTCGCTCCCACAGTAAAAGCACTACCGCTGAGATACTCAACCAGACAACAAAAACAATCGGACACCCACGGGAAGTCCGCCTGGAGAACTGCAATGAGCCTTAAAGCACTGGAGGCCGGCGCAAACACGGCCGTTAGCCACGACGAAGAAAAAGCCCTGGTCAGCAAAGTCGCCTGGCGCCTGATGCCGCTGATCATGGTCTGCTACCTGTTCGCCTTTTTCGACCGCATCAACATCAGCTTCGCCAAGTTTCAACTGCAGGCCGACCTGAGTCTGAGCGACACCGCTTACGGCCTCGGTGCCGGGTTGTTTGTGGTCGGTTATGTAATTTTCGAAGTGCCCAGCAACATGATGCTGTACAAGGTCGGCGCCCGGCGCTGGATCGCCCGGATCATGATGTCCTGGGGCCTGGCCACGGCGCTGATGGTGTTCGTCAACAGCGAATGGCAGTTCTACGTGCTGCGCTTCGTGATCGGCGCGATGGAGGCCGGTTTTGCCCCGGGCGTGCTGTATTACCTGACGTTGTGGTTCCCGCAGCACTATCGCGGGCGCATCACCTCGATGCTGTTCCTGGCGTCGGCGTTCGCCGGCCTGGTGGGCGCGCCGTTCTCGGGCCTGGTGCTGCAACACCTCGACGGCGTGCTGCAAATGCGTGGCTGGCACTGGTTGTTCCTGCTCGGTGGCGTGCCGTGTATCGGCCTCGGTTTGCTGGTGCTGACCCTGCTCAAGGATCGCATCGAAGATGCCCATTGGCTGACTTCATCGGAGAAGACCCTGCTGGCCAGCCGCATCGCCCGGCATGAGCCGCACAAGAGCGGTGGATCGCTGCTCGCAGCGCTGCGGATTCCGGGTTTCCTGACCTTGGGCCTGATCTATTTCCTGATTCAGGTGGCGTCCTACGGCTTGAATTTCTGGGCGCCGCAACTGATCCGCAGCGCCGGTACCGAGAGCCCGGTGATGATCGGTTTGCTGACGGCCATCCCATACATCTGTGGTGCCATCAGCATGGTGGTGATCGGACGCCTGTCCGATGCTACTGGCGAGCGACGCAAGTTTGTCGCCGGTCTAGTGGCGGTCGGTGCGATCGGGTTCTTCTGCGCGGGAATCTTCGCCAACCACACGACTTTCCTGATTGTCGCGCTGGGCCTGCTGGGTGCCGGGATCATCGCCTCCATCCCGAGCTTCTGGACCCTGCCGCCGAAACTGCTGGCCGGTGCCGGTGCGGGCGCTGCGGGCGGGATCGCGGTGATCAACACCCTGGGCCAGTTCGGCGGCATCGTCAGCCCGGTGATGGTCGGCCGGATCAAGGACCTGACCGGCAGCACCACACCGGCGCTGTATGTCATTGGTGTCTGTGCGTTGATCGCGGTGGCGCTGTTGCTGTGGGGGCTGCCGCAGAAGTTGCGCACACTCGACAAGTTTTAAAAGATCGCAGCCTTCGGCAGCTCCTGCTCGGACCACGCATCCCCGTAGGAACTGCCGGAGGCTGCGATCTTTTGACCTTCAAGAAGTCGCTGTCATCGCTTTTTGCGCCGCGTCACTGAACTGAATCAACACCACCCCGGCCATCAACAGCACCACCCCAACCACCTTTGGCAAAGTGACCTGTCGCTCCACCAACCCAAACCAGCCGTAGTGATCCAGCAACAGCGACGCCACGACTTGCCCCGCCAGCGCCAATGCCATGAACCCCGCGGCACCCAGCTTGGGCAGCAGTACCAATGCCAGGGAAATAAAGATCACCCCAAAAGCGCCACCGGCCCACATCCAGAGCGGAGCCTTGCTGATGAATGCCAGTGACGGCAATGGCAAGCGCATCGCAACGATGATCGGCAGCAGCACGATAACGCTCACCAACAGCGAAGCGAGCGTCGCCCACAACGGATGGCCCAACCCGCGTCCGAGGTTGACGTTGATCGCGCTCTGAAACGGCACCACCGCCCCGGCGATCATCGCCAGCCCTATCAGGCCGGCCCAATGCAACGTACTCATGATCGATCTCCAACAGGTTTTGCTGGACTCTAGGGTATTCGTCGCGCAGATTTAAATTCCGTTTTGTTATCCAGAACATGCAGCAAATGAATGATCTACGACGCATCGACCTCAATTTGCTGGTGATCCTCGACGCTTTGCTCAGCGAGCAGCACGTGACCCGGGCGGCCGAGCGTCTGCATTTGAGCCAGCCAGCAGTCAGCCATGCGCTGGCGCGCTTGCGTGACCTGCTCGGCGATCCGCTGCTGGTTCGCGCCGGTGCCGGCCTTGTACCGACTGCGCGAGCGCTGGAGCTGGTGGCACCGCTGGCCGAAGCCTTGGCCCAGGTGCAAGCGCTGCTGGCGCCGAACGCCTTCGATCCCGCGACCACCCGGCGGACCTTCCGCCTGGCGATGTCCGACTACGGCGCCGCCATTGTCTTGCCGGGACTGATCCGAACCTTGCGCCGCGAAGCGCCGGGCATCGACCTGCAAATCAGCCATGGCAGCCGCGAAAGCATGCTCGAAGGCGTGCTCAATGGTGACATTGATGTCGCCGCCGGGGTTTTCCCGGAAATGCCCAACGAATTGCGCAGCACCCCACTCTTCGAAGAGCACTACGCCTGCCTGGTGGACCGCAATAGCTTGCCCGCCGACGGTGGTCTCGACCTGCCCACCTACCTGGCTCGGCCCCATGTACTGCTGGAAATGCGCGGCAGCGGCACCCCGGAGATCGAACGCGCGCTGACCGCCTTGCGCGAACGCCGGCGTGTCGCCATCAGCCTGCCGCACTGGAACGTCGCCCCGCAGCTCATTAGCGGCACCGACCTGATCCTCACCGTCGCGTCGCGCGGCTTGCGCGATATTGGTGAGCCTTCATTGGTTGTCGTGCCGCCGCCGTTTCACATTCCGTCGTTCACCTTTGTGTTGGCGTGGCATAAACGGCGGGGTGGGGATCAGGCATTGAACTGGTTGAATGAGCGAGTCGTGCAGGGGGCCACCGCTGAAGAATTTCTGTCGCGATCAGGCAGCTGACAGTTGAAGACCTGATATAGACTGGTGGCCATTCACCATGCCGTTCATAAGGACTTTCCATGACCCCATCGTTGCTAATGGCCGTGCTTGCCTCGGGTTTTATCTACGGCATCACCCCGGGGCCGGGTGTGCTGGCAGTGTTCGGCATAGGCGCGGCCCATGGACGACGGGCCGGGGCGGGGTTTCTGTGCGGGCATTTGCTCGGCGATGTGGTGTGGTGCAGCACGGCGCTGATCGCGATTGTCGGTGCGCGGGAGATCGGCAGTACCGCGTTCGACGTGCTCGGAGTGCTCAGTGGCCTGTACCTGTTCTGGCTCGGCTGGCGTGCGGTGCGCGCCCGACGCAGCAGCGCGGATGCGCCACAGGGCCCGGCGCGACAGCCGTTCTGGCACGGCATTGTGTTTGGCTTGACCAACCCCAAGGCCTATCCGGTGGCGGTGGCAACGTTCACGGCATTGCTGTCGAGCCGCGCGGAACTGCTCAACTGGTCAATGCTGCCGGGGCTGATCGCACTGAGTTTCGTCGGCGGGTTGCTCGCCTACGCCATTCTCATTGGCGTTGTCGGTGCGCGGCGGGTGCGCAGCCTGTACCAGCGTCATGAATTGGCAATCACCCGGTTGTGCGGGGTGATGTTCATCGGTTTTGCCATCAACGCGTTGGTACATGCGTTGCCGGGGCTGATGCCGAACAAGGCTTGAACGAGATCACAAGGATGCAAGACTGACAGGGCAGGGATGATTGATGAGCGCTGTATTATCGGGACACCCACGCTGAACCATGGAAAACCGGAATTCCGCGCCGCTGGCGAGTTATATCGATCTGTTACTGGATGCCGTCTGTGCGGTGGATAAACAGGGCCGCTTCGTTTTTGTCAGCGCGGCGTGCGAGCGTATTTTCGGCTACAGCGCCGATGAGATGATCGGCGAGGCGATGATCGACATGGTGCACCCGGGCGACCGCCAGCGCACCCTCGACGCCGCCCGGGAAATCATGGACGGCGAGCCCAAGCTCAACTTTGAAAACCGCTACCTGCGCAAAGATGGCAGCGTGGTGCACATCCTCTGGTCGGCACGCTGGTCCGAGGACGATCAGTTGCGCATCGCGGTGGCACGCGACATCACCGAACGCAAGCAGGCCGAATCCCGGCAGGCAGCGTTGTATGCGATTTCCGAGGCTGCCCATGCGGCAGAGGATCTGCTGGCGTTGTTCAAACGCATCCACCTGATCATCGGCGAATGGTTGCCTGCACTGAATTTTTCCGTGGCGCTGTACGACGAACACTGCGCGCAGCTGAATTTCCCTTATCACGTCGATGACCACGAGCCTCAGCCCGAACAGCCCGGAACCATGACCGGGCGTCTGTGTGCCGAGGTAATCCGCACGGGGTTGCCGATCCTGTTGACCCCGGATCAGTACCCACCTCCCGCCGGCTTCGAAATGCTGCAGGACGAACAGAGCGCACCCTGTTGGTTGGGTGTGCCGCTGAATTCGCAAAACGGCACCATCGGCGCGCTGATCGTCAAAAGCATTCCGGGCGGCGAGCGCTACACCGAGCAAGACAAGGAACTGCTGCAATACGTCTGCGCCCAGGTCGCGACCGCCATCGAGCGCAAGCAATTGCACGCCCGCCTGCAACACATGGCCCAGTACGACCAATTGACCCAGTTACCCAACCGCGAGCTGCTGCGCGACCGGCTCAAGGTATCAATGCAAGCGGCCCGGGAGGACGGCGGGCGCATGGCGCTGTTGTACGTCGACCTCGACCGCTTCAAGCAAGTCAACGACACCCATGGCCACGCGGTCGGCGACATGTTGCTGCAAGCGGTGGCCAACCGGCTCAAGGGCTGCGTGCGGGAAACCGACACCGTGGCCCGCATCGGCGGTGATGAATTCGTGGTGTTGTTGCACAGCATTCACGCGGCGGACGATACCGATATCGTGGTTGAAAAAGTCCGTCAGGTCCTGGCCCAGCCCCTGCGACTGGACGGGCATAGCCTGAACATCCAGCCAAGTATCGGCGTCGCCCGATACCCCGATCACGGCACCGAAGAGAAGCAATTGTTCCGGCATGCCGACGAGGCGATGTACTGCGCCAAACGCGAGCATCACCTGCGACTCGTCTGAAAACCCGGGCACCGTTCGTCGTGGCATCCACGTAATTTTCTAAACCTTTTGGAGCGCGCAAATTCAGATTCTATGCGGGCGCAAGCTCGCCGCGACTACTACCAAGAGGAAGAGAATCATGCCTAATTCAAGAAACTCGAACTCGGGGAACTTCGCCAACGATCGAACGAAGGCCTCTGAAGCCGGTCGCAAGGGAGGGAAAACCACTACCACGACCGTCGATAAAGATCCGACGAAACCCGACATGGGTCGCAAGGGCGGTCAGAAATCCCGCTAAGGGGTTCAGGTGGTTTTGATTGAGAGGCGGGGGCGAAAGCTCCCGCTTGAATTTGAAGAGGAGGGCGCGACCATGAACCGGATGGCCACCCGATTATGTAGTACCAGTCTTGCCACGTTACTGGGCCTGTTTGCCAGCGGCGTCTTTGCCCAGTCGACTGCCGAATTCATCGACGAGGCCTCGGCAAAAGGTATCGCCGATATTGAAGCAAGTCGCCTGGCGCACCAGAAGGCCGAGTCCAAAGAGGTCAAGGACTACACCATTATCGTCATCAACGACCGTACCACCGCGAACCAGCACCTGGCGAAAATCGCCAAACAACTGGATATACCGGTCGCCCCCCGGGAAGAGATTGTCGAAAAGGCCAAAGCCCTGATGCCACAGGTCATGGACGGGGCGACCTACGACGAGGCCTATACCGCCAGTCAGGTGAAGACCACCCAGGAAGCCATCGATCAGTTGCAGCAGGAGGCGCAGACCACCGACGTGCCGCAAATCAAGGCATTCGCCGAAGAAACCCTGCCTAAATTGCAAAATCATCTGCAAATGGCCAAGGCGCTGCAAGCCAAAAGTTGAGCGCAAGATTTGAACATGAACGGCGCGGGGCTTGAGTCACGCGCCGTTTTTCTGTTCAGCACTGATCCAGATGTGGCTTGGGATTATGCGTTGGGTTTAGGCCATCGAGGTCGAACACCTGGTTCTCGCCCATGGCGCGGTAGTGCCTGCGCAGCGCCTCCAGTTGCTTGAGGTCCAACGCCTCAAGCCCGAGCATGGCCTTTTGCGCCTCCTTGTTCACCCGCAACAACTCATCGACTTTCAAGTGCAGGATGTCGGTGTCGCGGTTCTGCGTGTTCTGGATCAGGAACACCATCAGGAACGTGATGATGGTGGTCGAGGTATTGATGATCAGCTGCCACGTATCGTTGAAATGAAAAATTGGCCCGCTCAGCCCCCACAGGAAAATCAGGAGCAACGCGCTCATGAACGTCTTGGGGCTACCGGCCCAGAGGGCGAGTTTCTGCGCGATTTTTGCGAATTTCATGACCGAGTTCCTTTTGAGGGGGGCGCCTGATTTTTCAGACAGTGGCGGCGGGATGAAAATTCGGCTGGTGTTGCAACCCAATGAAGCGTGGAGGTGGGCAAGATCTTAATTTTGGGTGGGAATCTTCCTTTGTGTCGGTTTGTGTCTAGTATCAATGGCAGTCAAATTGCCAGCATGTGTTCACACGGATCGAAACCGGAAAAGAGGCTACTCATGGAATTCTTCGAAAAGTTAACAAGTCTCGCTGCCAAAGTTCGTTTGCAGAGCGCTGCCATTCAAACGGAAGAAGCGACCAAGAATGCTTTTGTCATGCCCTTTATCAGTACGGTACTGGGCTACGATGTTTTCGATCCGACGGAAGTGACACCTGAATTCGTTTGCGATATTGGAACGAAGAAAGGGGAGAAAATTGACTATGCAATCATGAAGGCTGGCGAGGTTCAGATCCTCATCGAGTGTAAAAAAATTGGTGAGCCGCTGCACATCAATCATGCCTCCCAACTGTTTCGCTATTTCCATGTCACCAGCGCTCGAATCTCCATTCTCACCAATGGCCAGGTTTATAAGTTTTTCACTGACCTGGACGCTCCAAACAAAATGGACGAGAAGCCATTCCTTGAACTCGACCTGCTGGATATCGACGAGTATTCCGTCCCAGAACTGGTGAAACTCACCAAATCTGCATTCGATGTGGAGTCGATTATCAGCGCCGCAGGTGAGCTGAAGTACGTCAGCCAAATCAAGAAGGTGATTGCTACTCAGGTCAGCAAGCCTGACGACGACTTTGTGAAAGTGTTTGCTTCTCGGGTTTACGACGGGGTGATTACTCAGAAGGTCCGCGAACAGTTCCATGAACTGACGAGAAAAGCTGTGGTGCAGTTTCTCAATGACCAAATCAATGACAGGCTCAAGTCGGCAATGAGTGGCACCATCCAGCCTGCGCTGGCCTCTTTACCAGTCGCTACTGGTGACACTGAACAACCCAATGTTCGAGATGAGTCGGAGGACAAGGTTCTGACGACATTGGAAGAGCTGGAGGGCTATCACATCGTCCGGGCTGTGGTTCGGTCGGTTGTTGATGCCAAGCGGATTGTTCAGCGCGACACACAGAGTTACTTTGGTATCCTGCTCGACGACAACAACCGTAAGCCGATCTGCCGACTGCACTTCAATCGATCACAGAAATATATCGGTATATTTGACGAAGAGAAGAATGAAACCCGGCATGCAATCAACTCCGTTGATGACATTTACGAGTACTCGGATCATTTGAAGAAGACTGTCGGGTATTACGATTAACGTTGTTATCCAGTAATTAAAAGAACCGGCCAATAGTGCCGGTTTTTTTGTTGAAGGGCTCATCGACGTTCTCCACCAAAGGTCAGGATAGGGCAACACCCTCCAGTCGAGGTATCGTAGCGATCCGGTTGCTGGTCTCGGCCAGAACGACATACCGACAGGAGAACGCAATGAGTTGGTCCGCCAAACAGTACGTCGCTTTTGAAGATGAACGCACCCGTCCCGCCCGTGACCTGCTGGCGGCCGTCCCCGCCGGAGACGTGCGCTCGGCCATCGATATCGGTTGCGGGCCCGGCAACTCCACCGAGTTGCTGGTGGAGCGCTTTGCCGATGCCAAGGTGCGTGGGCTGGACAGTTCCAGCGACATGATCGAAGCCGCTCGCAAGCGCTTGCCGCAAGTGCAGTTCGACATCGCCGACATCGACACCTGGAATGACAGTGGTCCCTTCGATGTGATTTTCGCCAACGCGGTGTTGCAGTGGGTGCCGGATCACGCGACTTTGCTACCGTCGCTGGTGAGCAAACTGGCGCCGGGTGGCAGCCTGGCCGTCCAGATGCCTGACAACCTGAATGAACACTCGCACCGCTTGATGCGCGAAGTCGCCGCTGATGGCCCATGGGTCGGCAAACTGGCAGGCGCCGCGGGGCAGAGGACTGAAATGGCCGATGCCAGTGGCTATTATTCGATATTGAAAGCCTGTTGCACCCGCGTCGATGTCTGGCGCACCACTTACCATCATCCGCTCGCAGGCGGCGCGTCTGGCGTGGTGGAGTGGTTCAAGGGCAGTGGCTTGCGGCCGTTTCTCGATCCGCTGGACGAGGCGGAACGGGCGCAGTATCTGAAGCAATATCAGGTTGCTATCGAGCGGGCGTATCCGGCCCTGGCCGATGGTTCGGTGCTGTTGCCGTTTCCGCGACTGTTTATCGTCGCAACTCGCTGATGCGCAAAGGGGACAGATGACCTTGAGAGTCATCTGTCCCATTTTTTGAGCGCTCGAGAAAATCACTACGACTTGTTCTTTTTTGAGCGTCGGGCGCTCAAATATTCAAACGCAAACGAGGCAAAGCCGAACAACCCGATCAATGAAATGATCATGATTCCCAACTCTGAATTGTGCATGTTGATCTCGGGGTGAAGGGTGAAGGGTGAAGGGTGAAGGGTGAGCCGGGAGCATAAGGGATCAACTGCCAGGCTCAACGCTGCACTACGGCCTCTTTACTCGCGAGCGATGATCTATACGCAAACGATATGAGCGTCTGGGTGGCGGCGAATAATGGCAACCTGTGGCGAGGGAGCTTGTCGGATCGCCGCACCGTCCCGTTGGACTGCGCAGCAGTCCCTTTCCGGGGTCGCTTCGCAACCCAGCGGGAGCAAGCTCCCTCGCCACTATCGCCCACGCTATCTCTTAACTGGCCGCGTTTGGCCGATGTGACGTCAGGACGGTTCTGCGTCCATTCGGCGAGCGATCACATCCAGTACATCGCAACCGTCACGCAAGGGCACACAGCACAGCAACGCAAAGTCACTGAGTACAACCGAGTCAGAGGTCAGGTCGCCGCGCATCGCGAGGTTTTCAAGAAGCTGCGTCACGGCGCGAATTCTGTAGCTGGCGGTGCTGAGCAGGGAGTGCAGGGGTTGGGTGGTATTGACATACAGGGAGGGAAGGTCGTCGGCATTGCTGGTTAAAGCCATGAACTCTTTCATGAGTGATTCCTTGAATTGAGGTGAACTACCACTCAGTGTCGCCAAACAATGGGTGGCAGCTGTACGCAGGTTGGCGAACCGGGACAAGGCAAACCGGCAGACCCATAGGTCTCCCACGCACAGCCACCATAAACAGGTAGCCAAGTGCGTTCAGAAACGCTCCGAGATAGCTCGGAGGTTTCTATGCTTTGCCATCGAGTCGCCAAACCCGATACGCCATTTGGGCGCGATCGGACTATAGGTCTCATGGCAAAGGCACAGCAATGCGCAAGTGTACGGACAATTCCCAGTGTCGTGTAGGACGTTGCTTTTTCTGGCGTTGATCTCCGTTGGGCCTTTAAAAGTGGGCGCTTAACACTAGCGTTGACAGGCGCATCACCAAATCTCGCGCACAAAAAAAACCGGTCACCCGGACCGGCTTTCTCCTGAGTTGCAGATGTAAGCTATCCAGTTCTACCGGAGATCACTCTTCACCGGCCCCCATCAATTGATCCTCAAACGCCGAACGCACTGCATCCACAACACGTTGCGCCATGCGCTCATCTTCAAGTATTGGGTACCCTTTTTTCAGCTTGCCGGAGACCTTCCAACCGTTTTCCTTGATCGAGCGGATGATGCGATTGGCATCCTGATCCGGCATCTCGAGCACTTCTTTGAGTTGTTCCTGCGCTCGCTGAAAGATCACCAGTACTCTGGCCTCATCTGCCATCTCCGTACGAATCGTATGTTCGACAACGCGTGCGGTGTAGAGAACGTGCTCGGTCAGGTCTGGGTACCGCCAGGCAAAGCTTGCGTCTACGTATTCATCGAAGTTGAAATTGCTAAGCGTTCCGTCCTCGTAGGTCTCCAGTTCGCCAAATCGATAGGCTGCCGCGTAACGGCGCATGAACGGTCGTGAGAATACTTCAAGCGTACGATCGTAGCCGGCCCTGAAGTCGATCGAGCTGGTGATCGTGGCTGACACGGGCAGGATCACTCCATCGGGCACTGCCTCGTCTCGTATCAAGGTGTCGTTGATCAGGAAGCGATGAATCCGGCCGTTACCGTCACGCATGGGATGGATGTACACGAAGCTGAATGCAAGCACTGCGGCACGTGCTACTGACTCCGCTCCACGTGTAGCTATCTCGAACTCGTTGAGGCCGTCCAATAACTGGGCAAGATCTTCAAAGTGCGGGGCAATGTAATGCACGATGTCCTCGCGCATTGTGGCCTGACCTACAAATACCGGGGAGCGCCGCAAGCCGAGCCCAATGGCATCTCGACCCAGAATGCCGGCTTGCAGGGAACGTAGGCTGTCATTGCTTAATGGGGCTTCGATATGGCCGCAGTGCTGGGCAATGACATGCGCAAAACGCTGGATACGATCAGCCTGGTCGGCCTCTTTTTCGATGAGAAAGCTGGCTCGCGACTCCTTGAACGTCAACCAACTGGCCGTACGCATCAAGATATCGGCACCAAAGGTTCGATCCAACTCCTTCAACGCCGCGCCGAGATCGAATTGCAGAGCCTCTTTGACTGCCGCCGTACGACGAACCAAAGGGCAAAAACCGGGCGTACCGGGCAGGTTGTTTTTGACTCGCCAACGTCGAACTCGTGGTGGTTCGCTACGGGTGAGGTAGTCCTGCGCAGAAAGTGCATCGACATAGCCACCGTTGGTTACATCCGGCACATCCAGGCTTAGCCCTGTCAGCCATTCGTAGAGAAACCCCGTGCGGCGAGCGTATTGGCCGAAAGGCTCCCGTTGGCACCAGGCTACGATAGGGGCGGGACCGGTCTTCGCAAACAGGCGGGCAAAGAATTCGAGATGAATCTCTTCGTACTTGAGGCCGAATTCGAAATGCCCTGAAAAATCGTCGGCAGGCCGGTAGCTTGGGGGATACTGATTCTGCGTATGCCCGCTACTTTCGCGACTGACACGTGTCGTGCCAATCGTCGATTCGACGCGCAGTGGCTGTGCCAGAGCGATGTCGTACTGGTTTGCGAGTGCCTTCAAACCGACCTGCATTGATGAAATCCTTTACTGGGGCGATAAAAACGCTAACAAATGCCTGATCCTACGCGAAAACGTTAATTTTGCGGAGGTGAAAAGGCTAACGGTCACCGAAATTCGCTAACAAATCCCCATCTTGCGAAAAAAACGCTAACGGGACTTTTATAGTAGTCGCTTCTGCGCAGGAGCACTTTGCGTATGGATGGGCACCAGGTAAGCCTTCTAAACGGAAAAGTTGCGGAAGGTTCGGATGAAGGGAACCCCCTATACCTGCGAGTCCCTCAAATTGCGGACATAAAAAAACCGGCCATCAAGGCCGGTTTTTTCTGTCTCTGCATCCCCGTCAAAACCACCCTGACGTGAGATCAAAATTCGATTGGAGCGGGTGAAGGGAATCGAACCCTCGTTATCAGCTTGGGAAGCTGGAGTAATGCCATTATACGACACCCGCTCAGAGCGGTGACTTTGTACCAGATACGGCCGCGAATTTGAAGTTTTTCTTTACGTGGAGCGGGTTTAACACGATATGACAAAAAGCCCGGACCCCATGACGGTCGATCGCGGGCAAACCTCGCGCCTGCAGAATACGTTTAACGCAGCAGGGCGGGGCTTGCTCGCGATGACGCTGTTTCAGATGGACAATGCATGGTGGTCCTGGACGTAGTGGTAACGCGGTCGGCTTTCATGCGGTGCCGGCTTCAGGAAGCCCATCAGTGCATTGCGGCTGTCCCGGCAAGCGGCTTTGTGTTCCATGTCGAGAAAGTGCCCGGTGGCCTGCAAGGTAGTGAAGGTGGCGTGTTGCACGTGATTGGCGAACAATCGGGCGCCATCGGCGGCGGTGTATTCGTCCCATTCGCCGTTCATGAATAACACCGGTACGTTGATTTTCTCCGCAGCTTTGAAAAAGCACTGGCGATCACTTTGCAGCAGGTCGTTGATGTGGAAGTGCATCTGCCCGTATTCATGCTCGGCCAGGGAACTGACGTGCCGATAATTGAAGCGTTTGAACAACGTTGGCAGGTGTTTGCCGATGGTGCTGTTCACCAGGTTGCCGACCCGGTCCCCGTCCCGGTTGCCGAGGTAATCCACGCCGCGCTCGAGGTAATCGAGCATATGCGAGTTGATTTCCGGGGAGAACGAGCTGATCACCGCTTTTTCAATGCGTCGCGGCTGTTGGGAAAGCGCGACCATGGTCGCGGCACCGCCCCAGGAAAACGACAGCACGTGTTCGGCGGCGAAGTGGTCGATCAGCTCAATAAGGATCTGCCCTTCGATTTCCTTGGTGAGCATTTTTTCATGCAGGTTGTGGGCTTTTGACCGGCCCGCGTAGGGCTGGTCGTAGCAGACGACGTTGAACTGCGGATGGAGGTTTTTCACGGTTTGTGCAAACGACGCAGTCGTGGCCATCGAGCCGTTGACCAAGATAATGGTCTTCTCTGCGGCGTCTGCGCGATAGAACTCCGTGTAAACCCGGTACTGACCCTGTATATCCAGCACAGCGATTTCTGGCCTCATGTCATAAGACTCCTGGCAAGCGGGTATGCGCGCAAATGAGATTGCACGAGCTTTGTGACAGGTAGGCATACGCCTGGAATTTGAGAGGCCCATGTCGATCCATTGCAGTCCGGTCGACGGGTATTGTTATTGGCGGGCAGTCTGCCGGATGAGGCCGGAACCCTTGGGTTCCTACCGGCAAAAAGTTTCTTAGAAGTATGGGGTGACTCGTCGGTCACATTTCGGCCGACGTCCTGATTCAAGCAGGGGTCACATCAATGCGCAAGTGCCTTTGGTAAATTGTTCGACAACTTCTGCTGAGCGGTCGCTGGCTTAGATCGATCCGATCTCTTCATCGCTCAGTGGGCGGTATTCGCCCGGTTTCAACGCGTCGTCGAGCAGCAGCGGCCCCATGCGTTCGCGGTGCAGGCGCATCACCTTGTTGTTGAAGTGGCCGAACATGCGCTTGACCTGGTGATAACGGCCTTCGACGATGCTCAGGCGCGCGCATTTTGGCCCGAGCAGCTCTAGCCCGGCCGGTTGCGTGGTGAGGTCTTCGAAGGCGAAGTACAGCCCCTGGCTGAACGTGATCGCGTATTCGGGGCCGATGTCCTGCTCGGTTTCGACGTAATAGACCTTCGGTAGCTTGGTCTGCGGTTGGGTCAGGCGCCGCGACCAGCTGCCGTCGTTGGTGATCAGCATCAGGCCGGTGGTATTGAAATCCAGGCGTCCGGCGATGTGCAGTTCGTCCTTGTCCGGTTCATGGATCAAATCGAGCACAGTCGGGTGTTGCGGATCCCGGGTGGCGCTGACGCAGCCGGCGGGCTTGTGCAGCATGAAGTGGCGCAGGGGTTTGCCGACTTGCAGCACCTCGTTGTCGACTTCGACGCGGCTGAATTCGCGGACTTCGCTGTGCGGGTCGCTGACGACGTTTCCGTCAACCCGGACGCGTTTTTCCACCAGCAACAGGCGTACTTGCTTACGGTTGAAGCACGGCAGGTTGCTGAGGAAGCGGTCGACACGCATGACTTAAGGATCGGTGAATAAAGGGGCGCGCATCTTACTTGATCGATTCGGGCGCTGCTTGCAACTGCGCCTCGACCTCGGCGCAACGCGGGCACAGGCACGAGGCGTCGCGCAGTTGCGCCGGCAGCGCCTGGAGCACGGCCGGGTCGATGCTGACGCCGTAGCACCAGCAGGCGCGGTCAGCGGTTCGCGGATCGGCCAGGGTGCAGTCGTTGGGGGCGCCGCAGGCGGGGCAGAGGTCAGGCTGGTTCATAGCTGGAGTGAGACATTTCCACACAGGTTCGGTTACGGCCACTTTGCTTGGCCCGATACATCGCATGATCCGCCCGTGACAGCAGGCTGTGCAAGGTGTCATCGGGCTGCAGGGTGGTGATACCGATGCTGACGGTCACATGCAAGGCCTGGCCGTTGTAGGCATAGCGCTGTTGTTCCACGTGCTGACGAATTTTCTCGGCAATCATCAGGCCAGTCCTGCCGTCGGTGTCCTTGAGCAGCACGATGAACTCTTCACCGCCCCAGCGGCAGACGATGTCGGAGTGCCGCAGGCAGCTCTTCAGATCCCGGGCAAAGCCAATCAATACCTGATCGCCGGCCAGGTGGCCATAGGTGTCGTTCAACACCTTGAACCGGTCGAGGTCCAGCAGCAAAGCGGTCAGCGGCCTGGGCTCGCGCCGGGCTTCTTGCATGGCCTGCGCGGCCAGCAGGTCGAAGCCGCGACGGTTGGGCAGTTCGGTCAGGCTGTCGAGGATGGCCTGGGCCTGGATCTTGTCCTGATAGCGTTTGATCACCTGGTTGAGCAGGGCCAGCACGATCAAGGTCACCAGCAGGCAAATCAGCAGGTTGAGGTACAGCGACTGGCGGATGTCACCGAGGGCGCTGTCTTCGCGTTTGTCGACGAACAGGTACCAGTTCAGCTCCGGGATAAACCGCACATTGAGGAAGTGTCCCTGGCCCTGCACGGAGTATTCATAGCTGCCGCTGTGGGGTTTGGGCAGCCGGCTGACCAGGTCTTTCATGCTGTCGAGTTCGTCGAGCTTCTGCCCGATATGCGCACCCTGCGGACCCCCTTCGGCACCGGTGAGCACCAGGCGCCCGAAGTTGTCGACGAAATACACACTGCGTTGATAACGCTGCTGGTACTTGTCGATCAGCTTGATCACGGCGTCAACGGTCAGGCCCACCCCGGCCGCGCCGATGAATCGGCTGTTGTAGTCGTAGACCTTGTAGTTGATGAAGAAGGTCAGGTTGTCCTTGTTGGCGAGGTCCGGGTCGACGTTGATCTCGTACGGATCCTTCATGTCCCGCACACGGAAGTACCAGGCGTCGCGGGGCTCGGTGGCCTTGACCTGCTTGAGCACACCCTTGGCGTGGTAGTAGGTCAGGCTGGTGTTGGAGACGAAGAATGCGGTGTAGGCGCCGTAGTGGGTCATGACCTCGTTGAGGTAACGGGTCATCTGGTCGGAGTCCTTTTCGCCGTTGACCACCCAGTCGCGCATGAAGGTGTCGCGGGCCATCATCGAGGAAATCAGGATCGGCCTGACGAGGTCTTTCTGGATTTCCGAGTAGACCGTGTCCGACGTCAGCGGCAGTTCGGTGTTGACGATGTTGTCGCGGATCGAGGCCCGGGAGGCGTAGTAACTGAGAAAGGAGGTGGCGAGGAAACCAGCGCCCAGCAACGCGACCAGCGTGAGCACCAACGAACGTTGAGAGTACAGCGGCGAGCGAAGCGACATGGTAGTTCCATTGGCAGTCATCCGATGGTTGCATTCTAATGGCACTGCGGGGAAATAACTGCTTCATGTGCGCCGCGAATGGTCGTTCCAATGTTCCACGGAGGTTGCAGGTGCTCCTTGTGGGAGCGAGCTTGCTCGCGATGGCGGTGTGTCAGTCACATCAATCGTGAATGTGCTGACGCTATCGCGAGCAAGCTCGCTCCCACAGGGTTGAGTGTGTTTAAGCCAGTGATTTCAGATACATCCGCCACCCGCCCAAATGGCTGATGTTCACCGCGCCCTCCAGCCCATAGGCCTCGCAGATAAACCCGCTCTCCCAGCGACCGTCCGCCAGTTGCACCTTGCCCAACCCCAGTGGCGCCGGAATTCCGGTCAGGAACGAACCCAACTCGCTGCTCGGCAACTCCCAGACTTCCACCGCAATCGCCACGCCGCCATCCTTCACGCGGACCATGCCCGGACGAAACGGCGGGCCACCGGCCAGGGCATGGAGTTGATAATCCGGTGAGCTGAATGTCGTTTCCACCAGGCGGGCACCGCGCTGCTTGAGCTGCCAGTTCAACGCCAACCCGTCCAGGTGCGCACCGCAGACCACCAGGCGCGCCCGATCGTGGCGGGCAACCGTCGCCGGTGCAGGCGCGGCCAGGCCTTGCTGACGCTGCAAGGCATCCGCCACGCTCAACAGGTACTGATCGGTAAAGGCGCGGCCAAACAGCGTCACGCCCCACGGCATGCCGTTGTCCATGAACGCGCTGGGCACGGCGACGGCGGCGTAGTCGAGCAGGTTCATGAAATTGGTGTAGTAGCCCAGTTCCGAATTGCGCAGCACCGGTTCGGCCTCGAGCTCCGCCAGCGTCACCGGGCGGCCGATGGTCGGCGTGACGACGCAATCCAGGCCTTCCAGCGCTGTGTCGCACAGGGCTTTGAGCGCTTGCAGCCGGTATTGGGCGCGGAAAGTTTGCACACCATCGACGGCGGGTGCCTTGGCCAACACGGCGCGAATCACCGGCAACACGGCCTCCGGGTTTTGCGCCATCAACTCCCCGGCCACGCTGTAGCGCTCGGCCACCCACGGGCCTTCATAGAGCAAGCGCGCGGCCTCCAGAAATGGCGACAGGTCCAGTTCCACCGCTTCGCCGCCGAGGGCCTTGAGGCGGTCGATGGCATCACCGAACAACAGCGGGCCTTCAGGGCAACCGAAGAATTGCAGGTCCTGTGCACGGGGTACGCCGAAACGGAAGGGGCGTGGGGTACCGAATGCCGAGCCGTCGTTCCACAGCGGGTTGCTGCGGCTGTATTCGTCCCGTGGGTCGAGGCGTGCGGTGAGCGCCAGTAACTGACTGGCTTCCCGCGCCGTGGCGGTGAAGGTGGTGACGCAATCGAGCGTGCGACAGGCCGGAACCACGCCGGCTGTCGAGATCAGGCCCTTGGTGGCCTTCAGGCCGACCAGGTTGTTCAACGCCGCCGGCACACGCCCGGAGCCGGCGGTGTCGGTGCCCAGCGCAAAGCTCGCGACCCCGAGCGCCACCGCCAGTGACGATCCGGCGCTGGAGCCGCCCGACGGATACTCCGGCAATACGCTGTTGGGGCATGCGCCGTACGGTGAGCGGCTGCCGTTGAGCCCCGTGGCGAACTGGTCGAGGTTGGTCTTGCCCAGCGGAATCGCACCGAGGGCCAGCAGTTGTTCGACGATGGTCGCCGAACGCTCCGGCACATAGGCGAATGCCGGGCACGCCGCCGTGGTCGGAATGCCCGCCAGGTCGATGTTGTCCTTGATCGCGAACGGCACGCCATACAGCGGCAGGCTGTCGAGGTCGCGACCGTCGAGGGTGGCGAGATAAGGCTCCAGTTCATCGACACTGAGCAAGTGGATGAACAGGTGATAGTCCGGGTTCAGCGCGGCGGCTTTGTCCCGCAGTTGCAGCAGTAATTGCCGTGGCGTGGTGCGGCCTTCGCGATAAGCGCTGCGCAGGGCGTCGAGTTGCAGATTGATGTTCATGGAGTCAGTCCTTTTCAAAATAGGGTCAGTCGAGTTCCAGCACCACGACGCGCTGCCCGGCGCGTACCGCCGAACCCGGTTGCACGCGAATCTCGCGCACCACGCCGGCCATTGGCGCGAGCAGGGGGATTTCCATCTTCATCGACTCCAGGATCACCAGCACATCACCGGCCGCGACGCGGCTACCGGTCTCTACCTGGACCTGCCAGAGGTTGCCGGCGATGTGGCTGTCGACGCTCTGCTGGCCGTTTTCCAGCGGTGCATCTTCGGCGGCCTCCGGGGCCAGTTCTTCACTGTCGAAATGCGCCTGGCCACTGGCGATCCAGCGTTCGCGCTCGGCATTGAATGCGCCTTTTTGCTGATCGCGAAACGCGTCGATGGTCTCGGCTTCCCGGGCCAGGAACGCCTGGTATTGCGCCAGGTTCAACTGACTGTGTTCGATGTTCAGGTCGAAGCGCCCGAGGGGGAAATCCCGGCGGATGCGCAGCAATTCATCGGCGCTGACCGGGTAGAAACGGATCTGGTCGAAAAACCGCAGCAACCAGGGTTTGCCTTCGAACGCGGCGACTTCGCGGTAGCGGTTCCACATCTGCAACGTGCGCCCGACAAACTGATAGCCGCCGGGGCCTTCCATGCCGTAGACGCACATGTAGGCGCCACCGATGCCTACTGAGTTTTCCGCGGTCCAGGTGCGCGCCGGGTTGTACTTGGTGGTCACCAGGCGGTGGCGCGGGTCGAGCGGGGTGGCGACCGGTGCGCCGAGGTAGACGTCGCCCAGGCCCATCACCAGGTAACTGGCGTCGAACACCGTGCGCTGCACTTCATCGAGGTTCGGCAGGTCGTTGATGCGGCGGATGAACTCCAGGTTGCTCGGACACCACGGCGCGTCCTTGCGCACGGTGGTCATGTATTTCTCGATGGCCAACTGGCACGCCGGGTCGTCCCAGGAAAGAGGCAGATGCACGATGCGCGAGGGCACTTGCAGGTCTTTGGCGGCGCACACGGCGTCCCATTCCCCGGCGACGATGCCGAGCAGGTCGGACAGCGGCAGTTGCTCGGGCTGATAGTGGATTTGCAGCGAGCGGATGCCGGGGGTGAGGTCGATCACGCCGTGCAGGTCTTTGCTTTCCAGCGCCTGCATCAGGGCGTGGGCGCGGAAGCGCAGGACCAGGTCCAGTTCCGGGGCGCCGATTTCCAGCAGCAGGTGGGTGTCGCCGGAAAGGCGCGCCACCAACCGCGTGTCGTCCTGCCCAATATCCAATACAACAGGCGACACCAAACCCTGTGGGAGCGGCGGTGCGGCGATCCGACTTGCTCGCGAAAGCGGTGCTTCAGACACATCAATGTTGACTGACACGCCCTCTTCGCGAGCAAGCCCGCTCCCACATTGATCCCATTTCAAGGCCAGGGGGCGGGCGGTCTTGATGTCGACGGGGGAAAACTGCACCTTGTCCCCAGCCTTGAGCTGCCCCAACTGCCAGAGATCCGCCTCGATCACCGTCACTGGGCACACGAACCCGCCAAGGCTCGGGCCATCCGGGCCGAGGATCACTGGCATGTCCCCGGTAAAATCCACCGCACCGATCGCATACGGGTTGTCGTGGATGTTCGACGGATGCAAACCGGCCTCACCACCGTCGGTACGCACCCACTCAGGCTTCGGTCCGATCAGGCGAACGCCGGTGCGGCTGGAGTTGAAATGCACTTCCCACTGCGTGGCGAAGAAGGTGCCGATGTAGTTTTCAGTGAAGTATTCCGGCGCGCCGTGGGGGCCGTAGATCACGCGAATCTGCCGAACTGCCGGCAACTCGGTGACCTGTTCTTCAGCCAGTTGCCGGCCGGCACTGCGGTCATTGAGGGCCGGCAGGTGCAACACATCACCGGCTCGCAACGCGCGACCACCGTGGCCGCCAAACTGGCCGAGGGTGAAGGTGCTTTTGCTGCCCAGATAGTCCGGTACCTGCAGGCCGCCACGCAGGCACAGATAGCTGCGCGCACCTGCGCCTGCGATGGTGCCAAGGCTCAACGTCGCGCCCGCTGGAATCAGCAGTGCCGAGTTCATCGGTACGCTTTCGCCGTTCAAAGCCAACGGAATCACCGCCCCGGTCACCGCCACCACCGCCTCGCAATTGAAGCGCAGCAACGGCCCGCTCATGGTGATTTCCAGCGCCGCCGCGCCTTCGTCATTGCCCAGCAAACCGTTACCCAGACGCAGCGCCCGACTGTCCATCGGCCCCGATGGCGGCACGCCGACCGCCCAGTAACCGAGACGGCCGGGATAGTCCTGAACGCTGGTCTGGGTGCCGGCGCTGAGTACCTCGAACGTGTTGGCCTGATAGATCAGCCCTTCCAGGCAACGGGTCCACGGCTGGCCGCTGGCGAAAGGCGCATCGAGCAGAATCTGCCGCAGGTAATCGCGGTTGGTTTCCACGCCATACAGCTGACTGTCGCCGAGGGCTTGATGCAAATCGGCGCGGGCCTCTTCGCGAGTCGGCGCCCAACTGATGACCTTGGCGATCATCGGGTCGAAGTAGGGCGGGATCTCGCAGCCAGCCTCGACCCAGGTGTCGACGCGCAGTTCAATGCCATTGGCCGCGGGGAAATCCACGGCGGTGAGCAAGCCGGGGCTCGGTTGAAAATCGCGGCCCGGATCTTCGGCATACAACCGCGCCTGGATCGCATGGCCCACCGGCTTCAAACCTTGCATCAGTTCGCTCAGGGGCGGCAGATCACCGGCCGCCAGTTGCACCATCCAGCGCACCAGGTCGACCCCCCACACCTGTTCGGTGACACCGTGTTCCACCTGCAAACGGGTGTTCACTTCCAGGAAGTAAAAGCGCTGGGCCTCGCTGTCGAACACAAACTCCACGGTGCCGGCGCTGCGGTAATTCACCGCCTTGGCCAGTTTGATCGCAGCCGCGCACAACTCATCGGCCATGCCGTCGGGCAGGTTTGGTGCGGGGGTTTCTTCGAGGACTTTCTGGTTGCGTCGTTGCACCGAGCAATCACGCACGCCGAGGGCGATCACTTCACCTTGACCGTCGCCGAATACCTGCACTTCCAGGTGCCGGGCGCGCTGGATGTACTTCTCGATGAACACCCCGGCGTCGCTGAAATTGTTCTGACCCAGGCGTTTGACCGCTTCGAAGGATTCGCTCAACTCCGCCGCACTGCGGCATACGCGCATGCCGATGCCGCCACCGCCAGCGGTACTCTTGAGCATCACCGGGTAGCCGACCTGCTCACCGGCCAGCAGCGCGGTATCGATGCTATCGAGCAGTTCGGTGCCTTCGAGCATCGGCACGCCGTGTTGTCTGGCCAGGGCACGTGCGGTGTGCTTGAGGCCGAACACCCGCAGTTGTTCGGGTGTCGGGCCGATGAAGGCGATGTTGACGGCCTTGCAGGCTTCGGCGAACGCGGCGTTTTCCGAAAGAAAGCCGTAGCCGGGATGGATCGCGGTAGCGCCGGTGGACTTGGCGATGGCGAGGATCTTGTCGAGCGCCAGATAAGTGCCGGCGGCCGAGCCTTCACCGAGGCTGTGGGCTTCATCGGCTTGCAGGATGTGCAGGCTGGCGGCATCGGCTTCGGAGTACACGGCAACGCCCTGCACTTGCAGCTCGCGCAAGGTTCGCAGGATGCGGCAGGCAATGGCGCCACGGTTGGCAATCAGGACTTTTTCGAACATGGCATAACCCCCGGAGGCGATAGCGCATCAGCCTCGACTGGGATGCGGGCCGTCCCGCAGTTTTTCTTGATGCACCAGGGCCGTCCCCGGTGAAAAAACAGTTCACTTCGCAACACCGCCGAACCCCTGTGGGAGCGAGCTTGCTCGCGATGACGTCAGCACTTTCAACATTGATGGTGACTGACACACCGCTATCGCGAGCAAGCTCGCTCCCACAGGGTTATCAGTGTTCTTGCGGTTTTAGGCACTGACCGGAACGGGCCTGGCACAGGGCAAACAACCAACGGCGCAGTCTCGGGAGTTTCAGTTCCATACCAGCAGCTCCGCAGGGGTGGGGTTGTAGGCGTTGCAGGGGTTGTTCAGTTGCGGGCAGTTGGAGATCAGCACGATCACGTCCATTTCTGCCCGCAGGTCGACGTACTTGCCCGGTGCCGAGATGCCGTCCTCGAAGGTCAGGCCGCCGTCTGCGGTGACCGGTACGTTCATGAAGAAGTTGATGTTCGGCCCGATGTCGCCCTTGCCCAGGCGGCCATCATGAGCACAGGCGCGCAGGTAGTTGTCGCGGCAGCTGTGCATGTAGCGTTTTTCCAGGGCGTAGCGCACGGTGTTGCTCTCTTGCGCGCAGGCGCCGCCCAGGGTGTCGTGACGCCCGCAGGTGTCGGCGACGATGGTCAGCATCGGCTTGCCGAGGTTGGAATAGAGCACGCTGCCAGTGCTCAGGTACACGCTGTTCTGCCGACGCAGGGTGCGCTGCACGTCGTAGCGCTCCCTGGGATTGGCGACGCTGTAGAACAAGGTGTCGACAGCCTGGTTGCCCTCAAGGTCGAGGATGCGCAGGGTCTGGCCGGCCTTGACCTCCATCAGCCAGGGCTCGCCGGCGGGGATGGTGGCGCGGTAGACGGCGGTTTCAGGTGACTGTGGAGCGGTAGCGATAGCGAGTGACATGGCAGCGATCCTCAGGCAAACAAACGGTCGGTGTTGATGAAGCCGCGCTCGTTTTCGGGGCGCGAGGTGCGGCAGTGTTCGGCGACGCTGGCGTCGGCGTTCATCCAGCTGAGCTTCAGCGGTTTCGGTGCATATTCCGGCGCCGGGTCCATCGGGTGCTGCAGGGCTGTTAGCACCACCAGGGTGTCCATCGGCGCGTACAGCTCGATGTAGTCGCCAGCCTTGGAATTGCCCTCGACGAAATGGAAGCGCCCGGCGTCATCGACGTTCACGCGGCTGAACAGGTTGAGGGTCATCAGCAGGTCGGACAGGCCCAGCCCCCACTTGCCCAGTTCCACCAACAGGTTGTCGGTACCGTTGCGGAAGAAGCCGTTGCGCAGTTCCTGATAGCGGCCCGCGCCGTACTTTTGCGCCACTTCTTCTGCGCAGAGCAGGCCGCCGAGGCTGTCGCTCCAGCCGCAGGTGTCGGCGGTGATGGCGGCCAGCACGCGGCCCATGTCCGAGTACAGGCAGTGGCCGGCGGTGAGCTTGGCGGTGTGTTGGCATTTGAGGCTGTCGGGCAGGTTCAGCCGTTCGGTTTTTTCATTGGCGTTGAGCAACGTCAGGCTGACGTTGGCGCCGCCACGCAGGTCGGTCAGGCGCAGCAATTGGCCGCGTTTGAGCACAAAGGAGCGATGGCCGCCGCCGGGGAGCATTTCCTCGGCGAAGGGGGGGAACAGTCGGGTCGAATCTGTCATTTTCAGAATTCCTCTAAGCGATACGAAGCGTGCCCGCCAAAGGCGCCGGCAGGGCGTCGACGGCGGCACGGGTGGCGCGGCGGTCGCTGTTCAAAGGGATGTCATAGGTGATGCGCGCGCCATAGCGGCCGGGTGCATGGGGGTCGAGGCGGACCTTGTCGAACACCAGCAGGCGGGTGCCGAGGCTGAAGCCTTCGGACAGGTCATGGGTGACCATGAACACCGTCAGTCGGGTCTCGCGCCACAGCTCCAGGAGCAAGGCGTGCATGTCTTTGCGGATGCCCGGGTCGAGGGCGCCGAACGGTTCGTCGAGCAGCAACACCCGCGGCTTCATGATCAGCGCCTGGGCAATGGCCAGTCGTTGTTGCATGCCGCCGGAGAGCTGCGCCGGGTACTTGTCCAGCGAGTGGCCCAGGCCGACTTTGTGCAGCAGCACCGAAGCCTGTTCACGGGCCTGTTTTTTCGCGCTGCCGAACAGGCGACCAAGCAACGGCGAGCGCGGCAGTTCGAGGCCGAGGGCGACGTTGTCCAGCACGCTCAGATGGGGAAACACCGAGTAGCGCTGGAATACCACGCCACGGCTGGCGTCCGGCTCTGCGGCCAAGGGCTGGCCGTCGAGCAGGATCTCGCCGCGACTGGCGCGTTCCTGGCCGAGCAACAGGCGCAGGAAGGTCGATTTGCCGCAACCGGAGGCACCCACGAGGGTGCAGAACTCACCTTCGTTGACGTTCAGGTTGAGGCCTTCGAGCACCACTTGATCGGCGTATTGCTGCCAGACGTTTTTCACCGTGATGAAGCTCATTTTGCCGCTCCTTCATACCAAGGGAACGCGCGACGGGTCAGCTGCTTGAGCCCCCAATCCATCAACCAGGCGAGCAGGGTGATCCACACCACGTAGGGCAAAATCACGTCCATCGCCAGGTAGCGGCGCACCAGGAAAATCCGGTAGCCGAGGCCGTCAGTGGAGGCAATGGCTTCGGCGGCAATCAGGAACAGCCACGCCGAGCCGAGCATCAGTCGCAGCGAGATCAACAGGCGTGGCAGCAGTTGCGGCAACACCACTCGCAGCATCAGGGTCCAGGTAGAGGCGCCGAGGGTCTGGGCCTTGATCAGCAACTCCACGGGAATTTCCCGGGCGCGCTGTTCCAGGTCACGGGCCAGCGCCGGAGTAATGCCGATCACGATCAGCATCACTTTCGACAACTCACCCAGGCCGAAGACGATGAACAGGATCGGCAGGATTGCCAGCGGTGGCACCATCGACAGCACGGTCAGCAAGGGAGACAACGGCGCACCGAACAACGGCAGGGTGCCGGCGGCGATGCCCAGGCACAGCCCGGCCAGGGCGCTGATGCCCAGGCCGATGGCCAGACGCTGCAAGCTGGACGCCGTGTCCTGCCAGAGCAGGTATTCGCCGGTGCGGCTGTCGGCCACGAAGGCCAGGCGTTTCACCGCATCGGTCATCTGCACGGCGCTGGGCAGCAGCTTGTCGTTGGGGTTTTCCGCCAGTCGCTCGGCCGAGCCCGTGAAGTAGGCGAACAGCACCAGGGCGAACGGCAGGATCACCAGCAGCAGGCGACTCGGGCGGTCCGGGTGACGGTTGATCAGGCGCATAACCAGTTCTCCTGATTACAGCTTGGCGTCGGCGGCCATCTGTACGTAACTCGGGTCGAAGCGCAGCTTGAGGTTGCCCTTGTCGCCGCTGGTCACGCCGTTGGCGAAGGCCATGCCGACCGCGCTGGTGTCCTTGGCGCCTTCACCCAGCAAGCCATGCTGGAAGGAAAATTCGGCGACCTTGCGCATGGTTTCCGGCAGTTGCTTGCTGGTACTGAACGCCAAGGCTTCTTTCGGGGTGGCGAACAATCTGGTGGTGTCCAGTTGCGCCTGGAAACCCGCCAGGTCAGTGCCCGAGGCTTTGGCCATGTGCTCCAGGGCCGCTTTGCTGGCGGCGTTTTTCGCGTTCATCAACTCGACCACTTCGAACCAGGCGCCGGTCAGTGCCTTGCCGAGGGCCGGGTTGTCTTTGAGGGTCTGGGAGTTGACCACCATCATGTCCATGATCTCGCCGGGGATCTGGCTGGAGTTGAACACTTCGGTCACCGCAGGCTTGGCCTTGATGTCCGAGAGCATCGGGTTCCAGGTGGTGACGGCGTTGACCTGATCGGTGTTGAAGGCGGCCGAGATATCGGCGTCGGAGGTATTGACCACTTTCAGGTCTTTTTCGGTGAGGTCCACCGAATCCAGGGCCCGGGCCAGCAGGTAGTGGGAGACAGAGAGCTCCACCAGGTTGACGTCCATACCCTTGAGGTCGGCGACTTTCCTGCCTTCGCCCTTGAGCACGATGCCGTCGTTGCCGTTGGAGAAATCGCTGACGATCAGCGCGGTGCTGTCGACGCCGCCGGCGGCCGGAATGGTCAGCGCGTCCATGTTGGTCATGGTGCAACCGTCGAACTGCCCGGCGGTGTACTGGTTGATGGATTCGACGTAGTCGTTGAGCTGCACCACATCGATCTTGATGCCGTACTTCTTTGCCCATTTGTCGACGATGCCCTGGCTGCCGGCGTATTCCCAAGGCATCCAGCCGGCGTAGATCGTCCAGCACACGCTGAAGTGGTCTTTCTGTGCAGCCTGGGACGAGAAGCTCACGAGGGCGGCGAACGCAGCGGCGAGCAGGGCGGGTAAACGAAGCTGGGACATGGTGGTTCTCCAGTTGATCAAGGACGGACAGGAAGGCAGCGGCACCGCTAACGGTGGCTTGTCTCCCGGGCTTTTGTCCCGCCGTGTAACCTCAACTGGAGGTCGCCAACTCTCGGACCAGTCACTCGCGATTGCGAGCCGGAACCCTAGTCAGCCATTGCAAATTGTGGTGCCGCGAACCTGTAGTGACTCCTGCACGGCTTTACTAAAGCGAGAGGCGTGCCAAGTTGGCCCGAGCGCTCTAGCGTGGGGGGCAGGAAGGTCGACGGTGTTGGTTGGAAAGGCGCACTGCCTTGTGATGGTGCGTTGGTGCACCGCATTGGAACCTGTCCGCCGCTGATCAGAAGGAGGGTGCAACGTCGCACTTGGCAGGGGATTGCCAGTCAAAACAGGTGTCAGTCGATGTGTTTCGACTGCTGTTACAGGTCTTTACGGAGGCCGCCATGTTGCGACGATTATTGTTAGGTGCAGTGCTTGGTCTTGGATTGTCTGGCTGCTACTACTACGCCGGTCCTGCCGACCCCTACGGGGGACCTTATTACTACCCCGGCTACTACTCGCCCTATTACTACGGTTACTACGGTCCACGTTATTACGGTGGCTATCGCACCTATTACTACGGTGGGCATGGTTACTACCGTGGCCACGGCGGTGGGCATCATGGCGGTGGACATCGCGGTGGCCATCGTTGATCAGGGCGCGAATGGATGAAAAACCTTTCATCGGCCAGATGTTTCTACTTGTTTCGCGGACGCACCAGATTCCGAATTCGGTGTCTGATGTTTCGACAGTCAGCGAACATTTGACTGTCGCCTGCCAGCGTCGCTGGTGTGGCTTACCCGCGGTCCAGGAGGCCGCCATGCTCTGTCGAATTCTTCTGCTAGCTGTGTTTGGATTGTCCCTTGGTGGGTGCGTGCCTTATTACGATGAAGGAGGCAGTTACTACAGTTCCGAGGTCTATACCTCTCCATCGCCAACCTATTACGCCGGGGGGAGTTCCTACTACTCCAATGGTGGCGGTTATTACACACCGCCGCCCCGGTACTACGCGCCTCCAGCGCGCTACTACCAGCCGACACCGCGCTATTACTCACAGCCGCGGATCTATCAACCGTCGCGCTATTACTCGCAGCCGCGGATGTATCAACCCTCGCGCCATTACCAGTCGGCCCCTCGTTACAATCAGCCGTCTCGGGGTGACTACCGCATGCATCAGAACCATGGCTGGGACGGCCGTAGCCGCGGGAGCGGGAACAACGACTATCGCGGTCACGACGGTCGCGGCTATCGCAATGGGCGGGGTAACCACCGCTAATCATTAAACTGAATACAAAACCTGTGGGAGCGAGCAGGCTCGCTCCCACATTTTTATGCCCTGTCTTCAGTATTCCGACAAATCCGCCAGCGGATGTCGACCTTCCCACGCCTTGTGAAAGTGCGCTTCTACTACCGCGTCCGGCACGTTGTTGATGTCCGGCCAGTGCCAGTGCGGCTTCTGGTCCTTGTCGATCAACCGGGCTCGTACACCTTCGCTGAACTCCGGATGCCGGCAGCAGTTGAGGCTCAGGGTGTATTCCATCTGGAAGACTTCGGCCAGCGACAGGTGGCGGGCACGGATGATCTGCTCCCACACCAGATGAGCGGTCAGCGGCGCGCCTTCGCTCAGGGTCTTGGCTGCGCGGCTCAGCAACAGGTCGGTATGGTCACGCAAGGCGCTGATGGCCTTCCAGGCGCAACGCACGTCGCTGACATCCAGCAGTTCGTCGATCTGCTGTCGGCGCGGTAGCCACTGGGCTTCGGGCATCTGTGCCACGGCTTCCTGCTGCAAGGCCTTGAGCAGGCTGTTGAGCTGCATGGGTGTCTGTTCCTGCCAGTTCAATTGCAACAGGCCTTCGATCAATTGCGGCTGCTGCTCATCGAGCAAGAAACGATCGGCCAGGTCCAGGTCGATGGCATCGCGGCCGTTCATGTGCGCTCCGGTCAGGCCCAGGAACAACCCGAGCTTGCCGGGCAGGCGCGACAGAAACCAGCTGGCGCCAACATCCGGGTACAGGCCGATGCTGATCTCCGGCATGGCCAGGCGGCTGCTCGGTGTAACGATGCGGGTGCCTGCCCCTTGCAACAGTCCCATGCCGCCGCCGAGCACATAGCCATGGCCCCAGCAGATCAGTGGTTTCGGGTAGGTATGAAGTTTGAAGTCCAGGCGATATTCCGCCGCAAAGAACTGCGCAGCCAGTGGCGGTACTTCGCCCGGATGGACGCGACAGGCTTCCACCAGGCTGCGCACTTCGCCGCCGGCGCAAAAGGCCTTGGCGCCATTGCCGCGCAACAGCACGCAGACAATCTGCGGGTCCTTGGCCCAGGCTTCCAGGCGGTCGCGCAGGGCGTTGATCATTGGCAGGGACAGGGCGTTCAGGGATTTTTCGGCATCCAGGCTGGCGATGCCGATGCGTGCGCCGTCGGTGCCGGTGAGTTCTTCGAAGTGCAGATTCATCGTGACCTCGATCGGGAATTTGAGGGTTAAGTATGATCGCTGTGTGGGAAAGTGCCGGATCTGCATCAGATCAATTGACAAGCGTGATGCGCTTTCCTAGGGTTCGCCCCATTGTTTTTGCCGGATGTAACCATGACTGCTGATGACCGTATCAAACTCGAACCGGGCTGGAAGGAGGCACTGCGTGCCGAATTCGACCAGCCCTACATGGCAGAGTTGCGAAACTTCCTGCAACAGGAGCGGGCGGCCGGCAAGGAGATCTATCCACCGGGACCAATGATTTTCAATGCGCTGAATTCAACGCCACTGGACAAGGTCAAAGTGGTGATCCTCGGTCAGGACCCTTATCACGGCCCGGGCCAGGCCCATGGCCTGTGCTTCTCGGTGCAGCCGGGCGTACCGGCACCGCCGTCGCTGGTGAACATTTACAAAGAACTCAAGCGCGACCTGAACATCGACATCCCCAACCATGGTTACCTGCAGAGCTGGGCCGATCAGGGCGTGCTGATGCTCAACACCACCATGACCGTCGAGCGCGCCAACGCCAATGCGCACAAGGACAAGGGCTGGCAGTTTTTCACTGATCGAGTCATTGAAGTGGTCAGCCAACAGCAACCGCACCTGGTGTTCATGCTGTGGGGCGCCCATGCCCAGAGCAAACAGAAACTGATCGATGCCACCAAGCATCTGGTGCTGATCTCGGTGCACCCGTCACCGCTGTCGGCTTATCGCGGCTTCCTCGGTTGCGGGCACTTCAGCCGGACCAACAAGTTTCTGGAGCAGAATGGCGAGTCGCCGATCGAGTGGCGGTTGCCGCCGGTTTGATGGGAGTGTGCTGATTTTTGTGGCGAGGGAGCTTGCTCCCGCTGGGCTGCGAAGCAGCCCCAATTTCTGCAACCTGATTTCTTCTGACACACCGTGCATACAGGCTTTACGACTGCTGCGCAGCCGAGCGGGAGCAAGCTCCCTCGCCACAGGTCTATCAGGCTGAATCCGGATTCCGGTTCCAATACTTGAACAACGGCTCCGCCAGAAACAACACAAACAACAGCCGCATCACCTGCATCGCCGTCACCAGCGGTACCGACAGTTGCAGGGTTTCCGCCGTCAGGCTCATCTCGGCAATACCGCCGGGCATCATGCCCAAGGTCAGCGAACGCAGATCCAGATGGGTCAGCGCACTCAAGCCCAACGCCGCTGCCGTGGCGATCAACATGGTCAACACCGTGCCGACCAAAGTGCGCCCCATGAACGATGGCGCACGCCGGAAAAACTGCCGGTTGAAGTGACAGCCCAGACCGCTACCGATCAGCCATTGGCCAATCTGGCTGCCACCATTGGGCAAACCGATGTGCAGATCCCAGCCGATGCTGACTGCCGCGCTGACCAGCAAGGGCCCGAACAGCCAGGGGTTGGGTTGGCGCAAGCGCTCCCAGATCCAGGCGGCCAATGCGCCTGCCGGGAACAGCAAGGCCAGCCAGCGCCAGTCCACAACGGTGGCATGTAAAACCGGGGCACCATCGCCCAGTAAGTACTTGAAAGCTGCCGGCACGCACAGCACCACCACCAACACCCGCAAACTCTGCCCCGCCGCCACGCGGCTGAGCACCGCGCCATTGCGGGCGCCGAGGTTGACCATCTCCCCGGAACCGCCGGGCATGCTGGAAAAGAACGCCGTGGCGCGATCTTCACCGGTGCGGCGCATCAGCCACACGCCGACGACCGCCGACAGGCTGGTGACCAACGCACCGAAGAAGATCAGGCCGAAATGACTGAGTACCTGCTCCATCACCACTGGAGTGAAATGCAGGCCGATACCGATGCCGACGATCCACTGGCCGCACTTGCGGCCGCCAGGGATTTCGGCCAATTGCCAGGGTGTCAGGCAGCGCACGAGGATGATCGCCAGCAACGAGCCGACCATCCACGGCAAAGGCCAGCCGACCTGGCTGGCGAGGAAACCGCCCAGCAGGCCGACCAGCGGGGTTCCCCACCAGAGTTTGAGGGGGGACCGATCAGACATCGGCAATAACGCGTTGCGCGGCCGAACGTTTGCGCCAGATGCGGATGAGCGGCATCAGCAGCATGATCGCCGTCAGCACCCAGCAACCGAAGGTGATCGGGCTCGACCAGAGGATTTCCAGCGCACCGTTGGAAATCGACAGGGCGCGGCGCAGGTTCTGTTCCATCAGGCCGCCGAGGATGAAGCCCAGCAATACCGGTGACAGCGGGAAGTCCAGCTTGCGCAGGATATAACCGAAGATGCCGATGCCGATCATCAGGAACAGATCGAACGTTGTCGCGTGTACCGCGTAGACGCCAATCCCGGTAATGATCGCGATCACCGGCACCAGTGCCCAGTTCGGCACGGCGAGGATGCGGGTGAAGATGCGGATCATCGGGATGTTGAGGATCACCAGCATCACGTTGGCGATGAACAACGAAGCGATCAGGCCCCAGACGATGTCCGGCTGCTGTTGGAACAGCAGCGGGCCCGGAGTGATGTTGTACAGCGACAGGGCGCCGATCATCACCGCCGTGGTGCCGGAACCTGGAACGCCGAGGGTCAGCATCGGCACCAGCGCACCGCAGGCCGCGCCACCGATGGCGGTTTCCGGCGCCGCGAGGCCGCGCATGTCACCTTGCCCGAAAGTACCCTTGGCACCCGCCATGCGTTTCTCGGTCATGTAGGCGACGGCACTGGCCAGGGTCGCACCGGCACCCGGCAACACGCCCATGATGAAACCCAGTACGCCGCAACGGATGTTCACCACGAACACCGACGCCGCTTCCTTGAAGTTGAACATCATGCGCCCGGTGGCTTTCACCGCTTCCTGGCCGTGGTGGGTTTTTTCCAGCAGCAGAAGAATTTCGCTGATGGAGAACAGGCCCAGCACCAGCACGACGAACTGGATGCCGTCGGTCAGGTGGATGTTGTCCCCGGTGAAACGGTACACACCGCTGTTGGCGTCGATGCCGACGGTCGACAGGAACAGGCCGATCAGTGCCGCGATGAACGTCTTCAGCGGACGGTCGCCGGCCATGCCGCCGAGGCAGACAATCGCGAACACCATCAGTACGAAGTATTCCGCGGGGCCGAAGGCAATCGCCCATTTCGCCAGCAGCGGGGCGAACAGCACCATGCCGCAGGTCGCGATAAAGGCACCGATGAACGAGCTCCATGCCGACAACGACAGCGCTACACCGGCCAGGCCTTTACGGGCCATCGGGTAACCGTCGAGGGTGGTCATCACGGTGGACGCTTCGCCCGGGATGTTCAGCAGGATCGAGCTGATCCGGCCGCCGTATTCGCATCCCAGATATACCGCCGCCAGCAGGATCAGTGCCGACTCCGGTGGCAGGCCGAGGGCGAATGCGATCGGGATCAACAGTGCCACGCCGTTGATCGGCCCCAGGCCCGGCAACAGGCCGACCACGGTGCCGATCAGTGTGCCGCACAGCGCGGTCACCAGGTTGTACGGGCTCAGCGCGACGCCGAAACCCTGACCCAAATAGCCAAGAGTATCCATATCAGTTCTCCAGAACGTCGAGCACGCCCAGCGGCAGTGGAACGTCCATCAACTTGTCGAACAGCAGGTAGAGGCCGACGGCCATCAGGCTGATGATCACGATGCTTGGCACCCAGCGACCGCCATACAGACGGGCCATGGGCACGCCGATCAGGATGCTGGCGACGATGAAACCCAGGGGTTCGAATGTGCCGGCGAACACCAGCAACAGCACCACGCAGATGCCGATTTTGGTCAGGGTTTCGCGATCCAGCGGCGGCTCGTCAGCACTGTGCTTGATCGGCGCCGGACGGAACACCATGTACAACAGCGCCGAGCCCATCAGGCCAAGCATCAACAGCGGAAAGGCCCGAGGCCCCACCGGTTCGTAGGAAAAAGCCGCTTGATACGGCCACGCCATCAATGCCAGGCCGAGACAGGCCAGCAACAGCACCGAAGCAAAAATGCGTTGTAAGAGCATGGGAGAACTCCTGTGCCGCGACTCCGTGAAAGGGGAGCCGCAGCCGCTAGACAGAGACGATCACTGGATCAGGCCGAACTCTTTGGCCAGCACTTTGTAGTCCGCAACCTGCTTCTTCACGTAGGTGTCCAGTTCCGGGCCGGTCATGGCAAACGGGAAGAGCTCGCGCTGATCGCGCAACTTGGCGAAGTCTTCGGAAGCCAGCAGCTTGTCGAAGGCCGATTTCCACCAGGCATAGTCTTCGTCGCTGACTTTTGGTCCGAGGTAGAAGCCACGGACCACTGGCCAGACGATGTCGTAGCCTTGCTCGCGGGCGGTCGGAATGTCCTTCATTTCCGGCTCGTCCAGACGCTTGTCGGCGAACACTGCCAACAGGCGCATGTCGCCGCTCTGGATGTGTGGCATGGAGTCGGAAATGTCGGTGCTGCCGACCTGAATGTGACCGCCGAGCAGGGCGGTGGCGATTTCGCCGCCACCTTCGAGGGCGACGTAACGCAGGTCACGGGGGTTGATCCCGGCGGCCTTGGCGATCAGCGCGGTTTGCATCCAGTCCTGGCTGCCGACGGTGCCGCCGGAACCGATCACCACTTTGCTCGGATCTTTCTTCAGTGCCTGTACGAGGTCGTCGAGGGTCTTGTAGGGCGAATCGCTTTTCACTGCGATGGCACCGTAGCTGGTGCCGACGGCAGCGAGCCAGCGCACGTTGGTTTCATCGAAACGACCGAACTTGCCCTGGGCCAGGTTCAACAGCGAACCGCTGGACCAGGCCACCAGGGTGCCGGCATCGGCCGGACGCTGGGCGACCACCGCGTTGTACGCCACCGCGCCGACACCGCCGGGCATGTAGGTCACGCGCATCGGTTTGCTCAGCAGTTTTTCGTTGACCAGCGCGCTTTGCGCCAGTTTGCAGGTCAGGTCGAAACCACCGCCGGGCGAGGCCGGGGCGATGCATTCCGGGCGTTTTGGCTCGGCCATGAGTTGGCCGGCGAACAGCACACAGCTGGCGGCGAGGGCGAAACGGCGCATTGAACGATTCATTTTTGTCTCCACTGGAGTTTTTGTTTTTTGGGATGATTCAGGTGCGACGATTTCGCACGGCGCTGGCGCGTTCGAATCCGTACGGACTGAACGACGAGCAGCCGGCTTCGGCGCTGGCAAGCATAAACATCGGGGAGCGAGAGAAGGGGTGGGACGGGTAAGCCTGAAGCTGTATGGACAGCATGATGCAGTACCTCGGTTATTGTTCTTATTGGCGAAAACGCTTCGAGGCGTTTTTCGGTAGTTACATGTCAAAGCACGCTTTCAAACTACGATTCGATGGTTGGCAGTCGAAACCATCCGTGGGGCGACTCTAACGCCCCAACCTTTCGCTAACCTTTCATCGGGCTTTCACGGTTTTTTGGGCTTCACAGCGGCAATTGCGGCTGTAAACTCCGCGCCAAAGAATGGCGTCGGCCATCCCTGAACGAGGTAAAGATCCATGCGTGTCCTGCTCGTCGAAGACCATTTGCAGCTCGCCGAAAGTGTCGCCCAGGCGCTCAAGAGCACCGGGCTGACCGTGGATGTCCTGCACGATGGCGTGGCAGCCGACCTGGCGCTGGGCAGCGAGGAATACGCCATGGCGATCCTCGACGTCGGCTTGCCGCGCATGGATGGTTTCGAAGTGCTGGCGCGTTTGCGGGCGCGGGGCAAGAACCTGCCGGTGTTGATGCTGACCGCCCGCAGCGACGTCAAGGATAGGGTCCACGGCCTCAACCTCGGCGCCGACGACTACCTGGCCAAGCCGTTCGAATTGACCGAACTCGAAGCCCGGGTCAAAGCCTTGTTGCGCCGCAGCGTGCTGGGCGGTGAGCGCATTCAGCGTTGCGGTGTGCTGGCCTACGACCTGGAAACCCGGCGTTTCAGCCTTGGCGAAGAATTGCTGACCCTGACTTCCCGCGAACAGGCCGTGCTCGAAGCCCTGATTGCGCGCCCCGGTCGGGTGATGAGCAAGGAGCAACTGGCTTCTCAAGTATTCGGTCTCGATGAAGAGGCCAGTCCCGATGCCATCGAAATCTACGTGCACCGCCTGCGCAAGAAACTCGACGGCCAGCCGGTCGCCATCGTGACTTTCCGCGGCCTCGGTTACTTGCTGGAAAGCCGCGATGCATAAGCCCAGCAGCCTGCGCTGGCGGTTGCTGTGGAACCTGGCGCTGCTGCTGGTGGTGTTGATGCTGGCCAGTGGTTTGAGCGCTTACTGGAACGGCCGCGAAGCCGCCGACACGGCCTATGACCGGACGCTGCTGGCCTCGGCGCGAACCATCGCTGCCGGCGTCTCCCAACGCGACGGCACCCTGAGTGCCGACGTGCCCTACGTGGCCCTCGATACGTTTGCCTACGACAGTGCCGGGCGAATTTTCTACCTGGTCAACGACATCAATCAGAAGCTGATTTCCGGTTACGAAAACCTGCCGGCGCCACCGCCGGGAACGCCGCGCACCGATGACTATCCGGCGCTGGCACGTTTCTACAACGCGCAGTACCGTGGGCAGAACGTGCGTGTGGTGAGCCTGCTCAAACCCGTGAGCGAGCCGAACATGAACGGCATGGCGGAAATTCGCGTAGCGGAAACCGATGAGGCGCGGGTGAGCATGGCCCGCAGCCTGGCGGCCGACACCTTGCTGCGCCTGGGCATGCTGGCCATCGGTGCGTTGATGCTTGTGTGGTTTGCGGTGAGTGCCGCGTTGCGCCCGCTGGAGCGTTTGCGCACGGCGGTGGAAGAGCGCCAGCCGGACGATCTGCGCCCCTTGCCTCTGGTGGAAGTGCAGCGCGAATTGTGGCCGCTGGTGCGCGCACTCAATCACTTTACCGAGCGCTTGCGCGGCCAGTTCGAGAAGCAGGCGCAATTCATTGCCGATGCCGCTCACGAGTTGCGCACGCCGCTGGCGGCACTCAAGGCGCGCCTGGAGCTGGGCATGCGCTCGGCCGAACCCGATACCTGGCGCAGCACGCTGGAAACCGCCGCCCAAGGCACCGATCGCTTGACCCATCTGGCCAATCAGTTGCTTTCCCTGGCACGGGTCGAAAATGGCGCCCGGGCGATTGCCGAGGGCGGCGCGCAGTTACTCGATCTGAGTCAATTGGCCCGGGAACTGGGCATGGCCATGGCGCCGTTGGCCCACAAACGTGGTATCGCGCTGGCGCTGGAGGCGGATGAACCGGTCTGGCTGCGGGGCGAGCCGACGTTATTGAACGAGCTGCTGAGCAATCTGGTGGATAACGCACTGGCCCACACGCCGCCAGGTGGCAACGTGATTCTGCGGGTCTCGGCGCCCGCCGTGCTGGAAGTCGAAGATGATGGCCCGGGCATACCGCTTGAAGAACGCGATCGGGTATTCGAGCGCTTTTACCGACGCAATCAGCAAGTGGCCGGTTCCGGATTGGGTCTGGCAATTGTCGGTGAGATCTGCCGCGCGCATCTGGCGCAGATCAGTCTGCACGATGGTGAGCCCGCGGGGTTGAAGGTGCGGGTGAGTTTTGTTGCGGGGGATTGATGCAGCGTCTGTTCCGACGAAGGGGGCAACGCGGTCTTTGATCAGTAAAACATCGTGCGCGTTTCTTCCAGATCGGCACGCATCGCCTTGTCGTCAAAGTCGATCCCGAGTGCCTTGCAGGCCGGTACATTCAGCGCATCGGCACGGGTGTGCGGGTGATCGCTGTCCTGTAGACAATACAGGCTGGCCACCTGCACCAGATCCACATAGTCGACCTGCGCAGACTGGCGCTTGAAGTCCAGGTATAGCCGCGGCACTTGCACCAACATGTCTGGAAATTCCCAGACCTTGAGCAGTTTTTCGCCGATCAGCGGATGAATCTGGTCGATCACATGGTTGAGGCTGACCGGGTCGGACAGCAGCTCATAGTGATCTTCGGCGTAGGTCAGGATCGGCAGTACGCCGATCTGGTGCACCAGCCCACCAAGGGCCGCCTGATCGGGCTTGAGTCGGGTGTAGCGGCGGCACAAGGCGTAGCTGACGCCGGCGATTTCCAGGCTTTTGCGCCAGACATCGCGCATCTTCTGTTCCACCACGTCGGAGCGGGCATGGAATATCTGCTCCATGACCAGGCCGATCGCCAGGTTACAGCTGTAGTTGATGCCCAGGCGGGTGATCGCGGTATGCAGGTCGGTCACTTCCTGGGCTGCGCGCAACAGTGGGCTGTTGACCACTTTGATCAGGCGTGCCGACAGCGCGGTATCACGGCCGATCACTTTGCTCAGGGTGCTGACGCTGACTTCCGGGTTTTCCGCGGCCTTGCGAATTTGCAGGGCCACTTCCGGTAACGTTGGCAGAACCAGGTCATCGTTATTGATGGCCTCAACCAAATCCTGTTGGACCTTTTCCGCCAGCTCGCTCATTTAGTCTCTCTAGCTGTTGCGTCAAATACTGCCGTTATTGCTGGATTTCGCGGTCGCGGTCCAGTTCATAAGGCAGGTCGAGCAGCTGCAAGGACGGCCCTTCGAGCTCGCCCAGGTGGATGTCTCCACTTTCTGCTGCTTCGGCTTGCAACACAGCCAGGAGTTCAATGTTCTGCCCGGCGCGGGCCGCCAGCACCACTTCGCCGATGGCGCTGCCGTGAGTCGGGGAAAACAGCGGTGTACCAGGCTCAGGCAGTTCGTCGGCAGCCAGTTGCAGGCGGTACAGGCGGCGCTTGAGTTTGCCCAGGTACTGCATCCGCGCGACGATTTCCTGCCCGGTGTAGCAACCTTTCTTGAAACTCACGCCACCAACCGCTTGCAGGTTGAGCATCTGCGGGATGAACAACTCGCGGGTGCCGGGCATGACCTGCCCGATCCCTGCGCGGACCTGGCCCAGCAGCCATTGATTCAGGTCGCCTTCGCTCAGCAGCGTCGAAAGCTTGCCTTTGATCGCGCCGGCTTGACCGGCGGCGACCCACAGCTCGGCACGGTCAGGCGAGACACGGATAGCGATCAGCCCATCGCTGCGCACGACGCTGTCGGTTTCTGCCGGCAGGTCCAGGCCGAGGCTGACCAGTGCGGCGTCGCCATGGTCAACGCCGAAGCGGACCCAGGCGGCACTTTCGTCGGTCAGTTTCGACTTGGAAAACACCGCGTATTTTTTCAGGTCCGCCAGTTGCGGTTCGAGCAATTCGGTGGCCATGGCCAGGACCACGCCGTCATCCTCGAGCAGGATGCGGAAACTCGATTGCATCCGGCCTTTTTGCGTGCAGCGGGCACCGAGGCTGGCCCGGGAATCGCTCAGGTAGTTGAGGTTGCAGGTCAGTTGGCCTTGCAGGAATTTGCTGGCGTCCGCGCCGCGGACCGCGAGAACACCTTCATGAGAAAGGGTGCAGAAAAAAGCTGAATCGGCCATGGGTCATCGCAGGATAAAAAGTCTGGTGGACATCATAAGGGCCCGTCTTCGAAATGGGTAGTTAACAAAGGCTCGTCGGTGGCCGACCAAAGCCGACTGTTCGATAGGGCGCGGGCCTGTATACTTGCGGCCTATTTGAGGAGCGCTCCATGGTCGAAGATGTTGAACTGAATCGCCTCTACTGGCACAGCCGCCGCGGCATGCTTGAGCTTGACGTGTTGCTGGTGCCGTTTGTGAAAGAGGTTTATCCGCACCTCAACGAAGTGGATCGCGCCTGCTACGTCAGGCTGCTCGAATGCGAAGATCAGGACATGTTCGGCTGGTTCATGGAACGCGCCGAATCGGAAGATCCCGAGCTGCAACGCATGGTTCGCATGATCCTGGATCGTGTCCAGCCCAAGTAACGGGTTCGAATGCCGCTGGCATGCCTCACGGCAGTTGCTGGCGGCATATCTTCTGGCCCAGCTGTTCGCGTTGGGTTCCTTGTTTTTACTGTCAATTCCGGTCTGGGCCAGCGCGCTCGGCGTCGTGCTGTGCGTGGCTCACGGAGTCTGGCTGTTGCCCCGGCAAATCCTGCTGACCCACCCGCAGGCCTTTTGCGGCTTGCGGCGCGATGCCGATGGCTGGCAGCTGTGGAGTCGGGCCAGGGGGTGGCAGCCCGTGCAACTGAGGCCGGACAGCCTGGCGCTGCCAATGGTGGTGGTACTGCGTTTTCGACTGCGTGGCGAGCGCCGGGTCCGGGCCATTTGTGTGCCCCGGGATGCGCAGGCGGCGGATGTGCACCGACGCCTGCGGGTCCGGCTCAAATTCAGCCGACGTAGGTGGGCGGCACCAGAATAGTGTCCAGTGCGACCGGCAGCATGTCCGGGTAGTCGAGGGTGTAATGCAGGCCACGGCTTTCCTTGCGCTCCATGGCTGACAGAATCATCAGCTCTGCCACTTGGGCCAGGTTGCGCAGTTCGATCAAGTCTCGGCTGACCTTGTAGTTGCTGTAGAACTCGTCAATTTCATCCAGCAACAGTTGCACGCGGTGTTGCGCCCGTTGCAGGCGCTTGTTGGTGCGCACGATGCCAACGTAGTCCCACATGAATCGCCGCAGTTCATCCCAGTTGTGCGCAATGATCACGTCTTCATCGGAATCGGTGACCTGGCTCGCATCCCAGGCGGGAAGGGGGGCCGGCATCGGCACCCGGGGCAGCTGCTCGAGAATGTCCGCGGCCGCCGAGCGGGCATAGACGAAACATTCCAGCAGCGAGTTGCTGGCCATGCGGTTGGCGCCGTGCAGGCCGGTGAAACTGGTTTCGCCGATGGCATATAGCCCCGGCACATCGGTACGGCCCTGTTGATCGACCATTACGCCGCCACAGGTGTAGTGCGCCGCCGGAACCACCGGAATCGGCTGTTTGGTGATGTCGATGGAAAATTCCAGGCAGCGTTCGTACACCGTCGGGAAGTGCGTCTTGATGAAGGCTTCGGGTTTGTGGCTGATGTCCAGGTAGACGCAATCGACACCCAGGCGCTTCATTTCATGGTCGATGGCCCGGGCGACGATGTCCCGTGGTGCCAACTCGGCCCGTGGGTCGAAGCGCGGCATGAAGCGCTCGCCATTGGGCAGCTTAAGGTGCGCACCTTCGCCTCGCAGGGCTTCGGTGATCAGGAAGCTCTTGGCTTGCGGGTGATACAGGCAAGTAGGGTGGAACTGGTTGAATTCCAGGTTCGCCACCCGGCAGCCGGAACGCCAGGCCATGGCGATGCCGTCACCGCAGGCGCCGTCAGGGTTGCTGGTGTAGAGGTAAACCTTGGCCGCGCCACCGGAGGCGAGGATCACAAAACGGGCGCCGTAGGTGTCGACTTCGCCAGTGCCGCGATTGAGCACATAGGCGCCGAGGCAGCGATCACCTTCGAGTCCCAGGCGTTTCTCGGTGATCAGGTCAACCGCAACCCGTTGCTCCAACAGTTCGATGTTCGGTCGTTTCCTTGCCTGGTCGAGCAGGGTGGTGAAAATGGCCGCACCGGTGGCATCGGCGGCATGGATGATGCGCCGATGGCTGTGACCGCCCTCGCGGGTGAGGTGGAACTCGAACCCGCCATCTTCGGTACTCGACTGTTCATCGCGGGTAAAGGGCACGCCCTGGTCGATCAGCCATTGAATCGCCTCCCGGCTGTGCTCGACGGTAAAACGCACTGCGTCCTCATGGCACAGGCCGCCACCGGCATTGAGAGTGTCATCGACATGGGATTCAACGGTGTCGGTGTCATCCAGCACGGCCGCAACGCCGCCCTGGGCCCAGAAAGTCGAGCCATTGGCGAGGTTGCCCTTGCTCAGAACGGCGATGCGCAAATGACCGGGCAAGGTCAGCGCAAGGCTCAAGCCGGCAGCACCGCTGCCAATTACCAGAACATCGTGTTGAAACTGTTGGCTCATTTCAGGATTCCGCTCAAAGCGACCCGGGTCGGGGGTGGCGCAACTGGACTGTCGAGTCGATGCAGCCGCACAGCCCACTAGTATATAGAGGGGGGGAGCGGCACAATACCCGAGCTGACATGGCATTGTGAAACTACCGTGACGCAAAATATCGGTCGCTTCGTCGGATGTTTTTCTGCCCGTTGGGCGCGAGAATGACTGTATCGCCGATTTAACAGTCTTTTTCCCTTCACGGTTGCACAATGTCGGGTTGGCACGGCTATAAATATTTGGAACTTTTGCCAAAGGGCCAAGATCAATAGACGGTTGCCTGAAACAAGGGACAGTGTCGGCTTCAGTGCGGGATTGCAGTTCGATCCTCGCTGAAGAGTCCGATGACAAGATTATCCGCGCAGCCGGGTCAACTCGTGCTGCGCTTTTCGTGCGTGCCAAATCAGAGCCCGCAGGAAACTTGCCTGGAGGGGGAGAACTTTTGCGAAAAGACCGAGTCTATGTTTGCAAGTCTGGTGGTTTACTTCTGCAATCCTCCTCCGAGCTCATCGAGGAGTGTTCATGCTAACCCAGGAAGAGGATCAGCAACTGGTCGAACGCGTTCAGCGCGGCGACAAGCGTGCTTTCGATCTGCTAGTGCTGAAATACCAGCACAAAATTCTCGGGTTGATCGTGCGTTTCGTGCACGACACCCATGAAGCCCAGGATGTGGCACAAGAAGCCTTTATCAAGGCATACCGTGCACTTGGAAATTTTCGCGGAGACAGCGCGTTTTATACGTGGCTTTACCGCATCGCCATCAACACGGCGAAAAACTATCTGGTTTCACGCGGCCGTCGGCCGCCGGATAGCGATGTCAGTTCCGAGGATGCAGAGTTCTACGATGGCGATCATGGCCTCAAGGATCTCGAGTCGCCAGAGCGGGCCTTGCTGCGGGATGAGATCGAGGGCACCGTCCATCGAACCATTCAGCAACTGCCGGAAGATTTGCGTACGGCTTTAACTTTACGTGAGTTTGATGGTCTGAGTTACGAGGACATTGCGAGCGTCATGCAATGTCCGGTAGGCACCGTGCGCTCCCGGATCTTCCGCGCCCGGGAGGCCATCGACAAAGCCCTGCAGCCGTTGTTGCAGGAAAACTAAAGACAGCGGCGACAGCCAAGAGAGGAACGCCATGAGTCGTGAAGCCCTGCAGGAATCGCTGTCCGCAGTGATGGATAACGAAGCGGACGAATTGGAATTGCGTCGGGTATTGAATGCCTGTGACGATGTTGAAACCCGTGATACCTGGGCTCGTTATCAGATCGCTCGGGCAGTGATGCACAAGGATCTGCTGCTTCCACGCCTGGACATCGCCGCGGCTGTTTCTGCTGCCCTGGCTGACGAAGCCGTACCGGCAAAAGCCTCCCGTGGTCCATGGCGCAGCCTGGGTCGTCTGGCGGTTGCTGCTTCCGTGACCCTGGCGGTGCTCGCCGGTGTGCGTCTGTACAACCAGGATGAGATCGCCGGCGTCGAATTGGCCCAGCAATCCACCCAGCCCGGACTGGCCGTTCCTCAAGTAAAAGGCCCAGCCGTTCTGGCAGGCTACAATGAGAGTTCGGATGCTACCGGCCCAATGGCCAGCGGCGTATTGCAAGGTCAGCCAGGCTGGCACGATCAGCGTCTGCCAGGGTACTTGCGCCAACACGCACAACAGGCTGCACTGAAAGGCACTGAGAGCGCTCTGCCGTACGCTCGTGCCGCAAGCCTGGAAAACCGTTAAGGAGGATCATGCGCGCCATACCTCTACTTTCGCTTCTGCTCAGCGGCTGGTTCATCGTTCCAGCCCAAGCCGATGAAGCCCGGGACTGGTTGACCCGCCTGGGCCAGGCAGAGCAACAGCAAAGCTTTCAGGGTACTTTCGTCTACGAGCGTAACGGTAGTTTTTCTACCCATAACATCTGGCACCTCGTCCAGGATGGAAAGGTCCGCGAGCGCTTGATCCAGCTCGACGGTTCCGCTCAGGAAGTCGTTCGCATTGATGGGCAAACCCAATGCGTCAGCGGCACGCTGATAGCAGGGCTTGGTGACTCACCGAACTCCGCTGCCCGTGCACTCGATCCCCAAAAGCTCAAGAATTGGTATGACCTCGCCGTCATTGGCAAGTCGCGTGTGGCCGGGCGTGCGGCGGTGATTGTATCGCTGACACCCCGCGATCAGCACCGCTACGGTTTTGAACTGCATCTGGATAAAGAGACCGGCCTGCCTCTGAAGTCCTTGCTGCTGGACGACAAGGGACGGTTGTTGGAGCGCTTCCAGTTCACACAACTGGATACCGCTGACGCTCCTTCCGAAAAAGACCTGCAGGCCAGTAATGATTGCAAGCCGGTCAATCTTGAAAGTGACAAGGCTTCTGCCGTCAAGTCTGCCCAGGTCTGGCGTTCCGACTGGCTGCCGCCCGGCTTTGAGCTGACCAGCAGCACCGCTCGCAAGGATCCGCAGACCAAGACCCAGGTCAACAGCCTGATGTATGACGATGGCCTGACGCGCTTTTCGGTGTTCCTCGAGCCGTTGAATGGCGCAACAGTCACCGACACCCGTACTCAGTTGGGGCCGACCGTTGCGGTTTCCCGGCGCCTGGCCACGGCACAGGGCGACATGATGGTGACCGTCGTCGGCGAGATACCGGTCGGTACTGCTGAACGGATAGCGCTTTCGATGCGCACCGACGCCGCTGCAACCAAGCAGTGAGCTGAATTCGAAATGTTTCGTGAGCATTTCAATTTGCAAAAATCCCGTAAATTTCTTATAGGTCAGAGCCCCTCGGCTCTGGCCTTGTTTGTTGTTCCCGGAACAAAAATACCGGCGTATCGTTCCCGGTGTTCCTTGCTCCATATCGCTTAACCATGCTCGTCGTAACGGGAGCCGTATGTCGATACCACGCTTGAAATCCTGCCTTTCCATTATTGCCACCGTGCTGGTGCTCGGTCAGGCGGTCACCGCCCAAGCGGTCGAATTGCCTGACTTTACGCAACTGGTCGAACAGGCCTCGCCTGCAGTCGTGAACATCAGTACCACGCAAAAGCTGCCGGATCGCAAAGTCAGCCAGCAAATGCCCGATCTCGAAGGCTTGCCGCCGATGCTGCGCGAATTCTTCGAACGGGGCGTGCCGCCACAATCGCGCTCACCTCGTGACCGTCAGCGCGAGGCAACTTCCCTGGGCTCGGGTTTCATCATCTCTTCCGATGGCTATATCCTGACCAACAACCATGTGATCGCCGATGCTGACGAAATCCTCGTTCGCCTGGCCGATCGCAGCGAAATGAAAGCCAAGCTGATCGGTACCGATCCACGTTCCGACGTGGCGCTGCTGAAAATCGAAGGCAAGGATCTGCCCGTGCTCAAGCTCGGTAAATCCCAGGACCTGAAGGCTGGCCAATGGGTTGTCGCGATCGGCTCGCCGTTCGGCTTTGACCACACCGTGACCCAAGGCATCGTCAGTGCCGTAGGTCGCAGCCTGCCGAACGAAAACTATGTGCCATTCATCCAGACTGACGTGCCGATCAACCCGGGTAACTCCGGTGGCCCGCTGTTCAACCTCAACGGTGAGGTGGTGGGGATCAACTCGCAGATCTATACCCGCTCCGGTGGCTTCATGGGCGTGTCGTTTGCGATCCCGATCGACGTGGCCATGGATGTTTCCAATCAGCTGAAATCCGGTGGCAAGGTCAGCCGTGGCTGGCTGGGTGTCGTGATTCAGGAAGTGAGCAAGGACCTGGCCGAGTCGTTCGGCCTGGAGAAACCGGCCGGTGCGCTGGTTGCCCAGATCCAGGATGATGGCCCGGCTGCCAAGGGTGGCCTGCAAGTGGGCGACGTGATCCTGAGCATGAACGGTCAACCAATCGTTATGTCGGCCGACCTGCCGCACCTCGTTGGCGCATTGAAATCTGGTACCAAGGCCGATCTGGAAGTGATTCGTGACGGCAAGCGCAAGAATGTCGAGTTGACGGTCGGCGCGATTCCGGAAGAAGGCAAGGAACTGGACGCGCTGCCAAAATCCGGCATCGAGCGCAGCAGCAATCGCCTGGGTGTTTCCGTGGTCGAGTTGACTGACGAGCAGAAGAAAACCTACGACCTCAAGGGGGGGGTGCTGATCAAGGAGGTGCAAGACGGCCCTGCCGCCCTGATCGGCTTGCAGCCCGGTGATGTGATCACCCACCTGAACAACCAGGCCATCGGTTCCACCAAGGAGTTCGCGGACATCGCCAAGGCGCTGCCAAAGAACCGTTCGGTGTCGATGCGGGTACTGCGTCAGGGTCGTGCGAGCTTCATCACCTTCAAGCTGGCTGAATAACCCGGTTGTTGGTTGAATAAAAAACCGCCTCGAAAGAGGCGGTTTTTTTTCGGAGTTTTTGTCGCCGGGGCGTCAGCCCATCATGTCCTTGATCATGCGCTCCTGTTCCATCAGCTCACGTTGCCGCGCGTCGATCCGCGAAGACAGCGGGAAGTTGCTGCCTGCCCGGCGTTTGGCGAAGTCCAGTTGCTGAATGGCCTGTTTGTAGTCGCCGACCAGCGCAAAGTATTCGGCGCGAGCCTGATGCAGGCCGATGATGTTGCCCGACAGGCCGCGCGTCTCGGCAACCTGATACCACACGTCCGGGTCATCCGGACGGGATTTGAGCAGGCCTTCGAGGGCTTTCTCCGCATCCGCAGTACGGTTTTGCTTGAGCAGCAGGTCGACGCGAATCTGGTTCAGCGGGTAGTTGCCAGCGTATTGGCCCATCAACCGGTCAACCCGGGACTGGGCATCCGCCAGGCGATTATTGGTGATATCCAGATCGACCTGAGCCAGGTTGTAGATGATTTCGTTGGGTGACTTGGCCAGCAACAGCTTGAGGTTTTCCCGTGCTTCGTTCAGTTGACCGCCCTTGATCTGGGCAATTGCCAGGCCGTAGCGCGCCACGTCGTTTTTCGGGTTTTCGTCGAGCTGGGCACGGAAGCGCTTGGCGCCGAGCCCCGGGGTTTCTTCATAGATCAACTGGACGCGCGCGCGAATCAGTTGATAGCGCATGCTGTCTTCGATGCCGCCCGCTGGAAACTGTTCGGCGCGGTTGCGGGTGTCGGCGATACGCGACTCGGTGACCGGGTGAGTCAGCAGAAATTCCGGCGGCTTGGCATCGTAGCGGTACTGACGCCCCAGGCGTTCGAACATGCTGGGCATCGAGCGGGGGTCGTAACCGGCCTTTTCCAGATTGAGGAGGCCGATACGGTCGGCTTCCTGCTCGTTCTGGCGGGAGAATCGCCGCTGTTCCTGGATGGCGGCGGCCTGTGTGCCTGCAATGGCTGCAATCCCGGCGTCACCGCCACCTGCGGCTGCCACCACGATACCCGCCAGCAATGCAGCCATCATGGGTACTTGCATGCGTTGCTGCGCTTCGACGCCCCGGGCAAAGTGGCGCTGCGACAAGTGAGCCAATTCGTGCGCCAGTACCGAAGCGTATTCGCCTTCGGTCTGGGCGTAGAGGAACAAACCACCGTTCACCCCGACGATCCCGCCGGGTGCCGCAAAGGCGTTGAGCTGCGGGCTGTTTATCAGGATGAACTCCAGGCGCCGGTCAGTGACCTGGCTGGTCTCCAACAGTCGGTAGACGCTGGATTCCACGTAATTCTTGAGTTGCGGATCGTTGAGCTGTGAAACCTGACTGCGCAACATGGCCAGCCAGGCGCGGCCGAGCTGGTACTCCTGTTGCGGTGAGACAATGGCAGAACTGGCGTCGCCGAGTGACGGCAGGTCGTCGGCGAAGCCCGGTGAGGCGAGCAGGCAAGCGAGCGTCAGCAGGGTAGGGCGCAAAAATGTCATGCACAAAGCCTTAGTCGACAAAGACCTTACTGTAGCCGGACACCGGCGTTGCGACCAGATATTCTAGGCATCTCAACCATCTGACCCGGAGTGATGCAATGACCGACGCTGTAGAGCATGACGTTGAACTGGATGCCAGTGGCCTCAATTGCCCATTGCCGTTGCTAAAGGCCAAGATGGAGCTCAACCGGCTGGCCAGTGGTGCGGTACTCAAGGTCATCGCCACCGATGCGGGTTCGCAGCGCGACTTTCGCACCTTTGCCCGATTGGCCGGTCATACCCTGCTTCGTGAAGAAGATGATGCGGGTGTTTACCGCTACTGGTTGAAAAAGGCCTGAACTCGGCTGCGTTTGCTCCTAAGGATTATTGATGTTCAAAGTGTTACGCGACTGGATTCAGCGCTATTTTTCCGATGAAGAAGCGGTGGTGCTGGCTGTCCTGCTATTTCTGGCATTCACCGTCGTGCTGACCCTGGGCGGTATGCTGGCGCCGGTGCTCGCGGGCATGGTGCTGGCGTACCTGATGCAGGGGCTGGTGGTGACCCTCGAGCGCTTGCGCGTGCCGGGCTGGGCAGCGGTGGGGCTGGTCTTTGCATTGTTCATGGGGCTGTTGCTGGTATTCATCGTGGTGGTCGTGCCATTGCTATGGCACCAACTGATCACCTTGTTCAACGAATTGCCCGGCATGCTTGCCAAATGGCAGTCGCTGTTGCTGTTGCTGCCCGAGCGCTATCCGCACCTGGTATCCGACGAGCAGGTGTTGCGGGCCATCGAAGTGGCGCGGGGTGAAATCGGCAAGTTTGGCCAGTGGGCACTGACGTTCTCGCTGTCGAGCCTGCCGTTGCTGGTGAACATCATGATCTACCTGGTGCTGGTGCCGATCCTGGTGTTTTTCTTCCTCAAGGATCGGGCCATGATTGGCCAGTGGGTGCGCGGTTACCTGCCCCGTGAGCGGGCGTTGATCACCCGGGTCGCTCATGAAATGAACCGGCAGATCGCCAATTACATTCGCGGCAAGGTCATCGAAATCTTCATTTGCGGTGGCGTGACCTACATCGCCTTTGTTGTTCTTGAACTCAACTACGCAGCGCTGCTGGCTCTGCTGGTGGGGATTTCGGTGGTGGTGCCTTATGTCGGCGCCGTGGTGGTGACCGTACCCGTGTTTTTGATTGCGCTGTTCCAGTGGGGCTGGAGCGATCAGTTCATATACCTGATGGCGGTCTACGGGATCATTCAGACGCTGGATGGTAACGTGTTGGTGCCATTGCTGTTCTCGGAGGCGGTCAACCTGCACCCGGTGGCGATCATCTGCGCAGTGCTGTTGTTTGGCGGGTTGTGGGGCTTCTGGGGGGTATTCTTTGCGATTCCCCTGGCGACGCTGTTCAAGGCTGTGCTGGATGCGTGGCCGCGCAAGGAGCCGGTGGTGGCACCGTTGCTTTAGATTGTAGAAAGATCGCAGCCTGCGGCAGCTCCTACAGATAAATGCGTAATCCTGTAGGAGCTGCCGCAGGCTGCGATCTTTTAAAGGTCAGGCTTTATTCAGGGCCTGAGCGGCAGCCAATACCGCATCAACATGCCCCGGCACCTTCACACCGCGCCATTCCTGACGCAGTACGCCGTTGGCGTCGATCAGGAACGTGCTGCGATCCACGCCCATGTATTCCTTGCCATAGAGCTTTTTCAGCTTGATCACGTCGAACAGCTGGCAGATGGCTTCGTCCTTGTCGCTGATCAGCTCAAAGGGGAATTCCTGCTTGCACTTGAAGTTCTCGTGGGATTTCAGGCTGTCGCGCGACACGCCGAACACTTCGGTATTGGCGGCCTTGAACGCAGCGTATTGATCACGAAAGCCCTGCCCCTCGGTCGTGCAGCCGGGCGTGCTGTCCTTGGGGTAGAAGTAGATCACCACTTGCTTGCCCTTCAGGCCGGCGAGGCTGACGGTCTGGCCGCTGGTGGCGGGGGCTTCGAAATCGGCAACCGGTTGGTCGATGGCAACGGCCATGAAAGCTTCCTTACATTGGGTTCTGTGGGCGCCAGGGTTCGATCAGGGCATCGAGGTTCAGCGCGTCGGCAAAATCCAGGAACTGATCGCGCAGCCAGCTGATTTGCACGCCGGCCGGCAAGGTCACGGTAAACGTGGCGTTGAGCATGGTGCCGCCGGTCTGCGGAGCCTGGTAGGTGTCGCAGGTCAGGTTTTCCAGTTCGACATTGTGGTCCATGAAGAACTGGCACAGCTCGTTGATGATGTCCGAGCGGTAGGCCGAGCTGACATAAGCGACGTACGGCAGGGCCTGGGGGCGGTTTTCCAGGGCCGCGCTGCGCACCACGTTGACCGTGAATGCATGCCGCTTGGCCAGTACAGGCAGGCTGCCTTCCAGGCGTGCCAAGGCATCCCAGCTACCGGAGATTTCCAGCACCAGGGCACTGCATTCGCCATGGCGGGTCAGGCGAGAGGTGACAACGGCGCAGCGGTTTTCATGGCTGGCGCGGCACAGGACGTTGGTCAGCTCCATGGGGTTGGCGCCGAGGGCACTGATAACAAGGAATTGTTCGCGAACTGTGGGGGTGGACATGCAGCATTCCTAAAGCGATGAGCGGTCGGTACGTCCAGAGGTCGTTATGCCGGGAGCGAGCCTGCGGATGCGAATTCAGAAAACCCCGGAAGGCAGGTTGCGACGTGCTCCGGCAGGGCGGGAGCGAGAGGCGGCAACGCTGGATCAGGGCTTGTGATGCCGAAAATGGAGGCTGAAACCCGACGCACGAGCTTGTCTGTACCGATCAAAGTCTGAAGGGTAGCGAAAACCGGCGCCAAGGGGAATGGCGGCAGCACAGTACTTCGCTTGTGCAAGCATCTTGGCGCCAGTACCATTACGGCTCTCTTTTTCCGGCAGGAGCGGTTTCATGATTGCGGGCAGTATGGTGGCACTGGTCACACCCATGGATGCACAGGGGCGTCTTGACTGGGACAGCCTCAGCAAACTCGTGGACTTCCACCTTGAAAACGGCACCCATGCCATTGTCGCCGTCGGTACCACCGGCGAATCGGCAACCCTTGATGTCGATGAACATATCGCCGTCATCAAGGCGGTAGTCAAGCAGGTCAATGGCCGTATTCCGGTGATCGCCGGTACCGGCGCCAATTCGACCCGCGAAGCCGTCGAATTGACCCGTAATGCCAAGGAAGCCGGCGCCGATGCCTGCCTGCTGGTAGTGCCGTACTACAACAAGCCGACCCAGGAAGGCCTGTACCTGCACTTCAAGCACATCGCCGAGTCGGTCGACATCCCGCAGATTCTCTATAACGTTCCTGGTCGCACCTCCTGTGACATGCAGGCCGAAACCGTGATCCGCCTGTCCACCGTGCCGAACATCATCGGTATCAAGGAAGCGACCGGCGACCTCAAGCGCGCCAAGGCTATCCTCGACGGCGTAAGCAAGGACTTCATCGTCCTTTCCGGCGATGATCCGACCGCCGTCGAGCTGATCCTGATGGGCGGCAAGGGCAACATCTCCGTCACCGCCAACGTCGCGCCGCGTGAAATGGCCGATCTGTGCGAGGCCGCCCTCAAGGGCGATGCCGAGACCGCACGGGCAATCAACGAAAAACTGATGCCGCTGCACAAGGACCTGTTCATCGAAGCCAACCCGATTCCGGTGAAATGGGCTTTGGTTGAAATGGGCCTGATGCACGAAGGCATTCGCCTGCCGTTGACCTGGCTGAGCACACCTTGTCACGAAACGCTGCGCACGGCCCTGCGCCAGTGCGGCGTCCTGGTTTAATTGAGGAAGTACAACGCATGAAGCGAATGGCCGGACTTTCCGCACTTGCCTTGATTATCTCCAGCACCAGTGGCTGTGGATGGGTCTGGGGCCCGGAAGGTTATTTCCGTGACCGTGGTAGCGATTACCTGGAAGCGCAACAGACTGCACCGATGCAAATACCGCAGGATATCCATGACGCCAAGCGTCTGGATCCGCTGTTGCCGATCCCGCGCAACGTGGCCGATGACACCGCCAAGGGCGAATACATCGTTCCTCGGCCACAGCCGCTGACCGCGGGTGCCGACGCCAGTGCCTACTCCCTGCAGAAGAGCGGCGGCTCCAGCTCCATCCTGGCGCAGAATCCGCCGGCTGAAATCTGGCCAGTGGCCGTTCAGTTCTTCCAGGACAACGGTTTCCGTCTGGATGAACAGCGTCCGCAAACCGGCGAATTCACCACGACCTGGCAGCATTCCGATGAACTGTCCGCGGCCGTGGCCAAGCGCCTGAGCGCGGCCGGTGTCAGCACGGACAGCGAAACTCGCGTGCGGGTGCGCATCGAGCCGGGCGTGCAGCGCAACACCAGTGAAGTCTATGTGGTCAGCGCCGAGCGTCCTGCCGGCAGCACCGCCGACGTGGCCTTCACCAACCGTTCGGTCAACACTGGCCTGGATGCGGCACTGGTCGACGACATGCTCGTGAGCATGAGTCGTATCTCCGAGAAGGGCGGTTCGGTCTCCATGCTGGCCTCTCGTGATTTCGACGCGCCTAGCCGTGTCAGCCTGAGTGAAGACGGCAGCGGCAACCCTGTGCTGAACGTCGGTACCGATCTGGATCGTGCCTGGTCAAGTGTCGGTCGTGCGCTGGAACAAGGCGAATGGCGTGTTGAAGACATTAACCGCAGCCTGGGCCTGTACTACATCAACCTGGCCGAAAAAGCCGAGAGCAAAGACGACAAGCCAGGCTTCTTCAGCGGCCTGTTCGGCAGCGCGCCGAGCAAGGAAGAGCTTGAGGCCCGCGCCGAGCGTTATCAGGTTCGCCTGAGCAAGGTTGGCGAGAACGTACAGGTCACCGTCGAGAAAAACATCAACACCGTGGCGCCGGCAGACGTGGCGCGTAAAGTGTTGAGCAAGATTCAGGACAACCTGGGCTGATCCTATGCGTTTTGCCGTTCTCGGCAGCGGTAGTCAAGGGAACGGCACGCTGATAGCCAGCGCTGATACGTACGTATTGGTCGATTGTGGTTTTTCCCTGCGGGAAACCGAAAAACGCCTGCTGCGCCTGGGTGTGAACCCTGCGCAGCTGAGCGCGATACTCGTGACCCACGAACATGCCGACCACGTGCATGGCGTGGGTTTGCTGTCTCGGCGCTACAATCTGCCTGTCTACCTCAGTCGCGGGACCTTGCGCGGGATGCGCAAACCGATTGAACCCGCAGGCTTTCTGGCCGGCGGCGAGCAGCTGCAAATCGGCGACTTGAGCATCGGTGTCATTGCCGTGGCCCACGATGCACAAGAACCGACGCAGTATGTTTTCAGTGATGGTTTACGGCGCTTCGGCCTGTTGACCGACCTGGGTTCGTATTGTGACAAGGTGCTGGACGGCTATCGGGACCTCGATGCGTTGATGATCGAGTCCAACCATTGCCGTGACATGCTGGCTCGCGGTCACTACCCGTACTTTCTCAAGCAGCGGGTGGGCGGTGAGCTGGGGCATTTGAATAACCACCAGGCGGCATTCCTGGTGTCCGAGCTGGGCTGGAAAGACCTGCAACACCTGGTCCTGGCCCATCTGAGCAGCAAGAACAACCTGCCGCAGCTGGCCCGGCAATGTTTTGTCGACACCCTCGGGTGCGACCCGGACTGGCTGCAACTGGCCGATCAAGATTCAGGGCTCGACTGGCGACACATCGCCTAGCCCATCTACTTAGCAAGCGGAGCCCATCATGGAAAAACGTGAAGAACTCTACCGCGGCAAAGCCAAGTCGGTTTACAAGACCGACGACGCTAACCGTTTGATCCTGCTGTTTCGCAACGACACCTCGGCGTTCGACGGCAAGCGCATCGAACAGCTCGACCGCAAAGGCATGGTGAACAACAAGTTCAACGCCTTCATCATGCAGAAGCTCGAAGCGGCCGGCGTACCGACCCAATTCGACAAATTGCTGGGCGACAACGAGTGCCTGGTGAAGAAGCTGGACATGATCCCGGTCGAGTGCGTCGTGCGTAACTACGCCGCCGGCAGCCTGGTCAAGCGTCTGGGTGTTGAAGAGGGCATGAAGCTCAACCCATACACCTTCGAACTGTTCCTGAAGGATGACGCCAAGGGCGATCCGTTCATCAACGAATCCCACGTCGTGGCCTTTGGCTGGGGCACCGCCGAGCAACTGGTTCGCATGAAAGAACTGTCGCTCAAGGTCAACGAAGTCCTGAGCAAGCTGTTCGACGACGCCGGTCTGCTGCTGGTCGACTTCAAGCTGGAATTCGGCGTGTTCCACGATGGTTCCATCGTGCTGGGCGACGAATTCAGCCCGGACGGCTGCCGTCTGTGGGACAAGGCCACCGGCAAGAAAATGGACAAGGACCGCTTCCGTCAGGGCCTCGGTGACGTCATCGAAGCCTACGAAGAAGTCGCCAATCGTCTGGGCGTACCGCTTTAACCGACGCAAGCATCTGATAGCACAGAAATATTTCGCTTAGGGGGTTCGCTTCCTGCGAAAGTGTTGTTATGATGCGCGCCGTTGGAGAGATGCCAGAGTGGCCGAATGGGACGGATTCGAAATCCGTTGTACCTTCACCGGTACCTAGGGTTCGAATCCCTATCTCTCCGCCATTATTGAGCAAGACGAAGCCCCTGAAATGGTTAAACATTTCAGGGGCTTTTCGTTTCTGTCATGTTGGTCGGGATGAAGTGCCCTTTATGCCGCGCCAGTCCGTTCCGGTTCTGCGCGTTCTCTGGCGTTTTCCGCGCGATACCCGTCATGCTCTCGGGATTCCTGGGTATCCATATGTCGTAGTGTTTTCTCGCCGTCGTTGTGCCTGCATGTCCAGGCGACGTGATTTGGATTCTGTGCTGTCCGATGCTTTATATAGGTGCTGGTGGTTTTCGTGGTGGCAGCCCGGGCGCTTTGGTAAGGCAGAAGAGTTTTCAGGTGGGGGGTTGACCACGTATTTAAATACTGTACTATTCGCCTCCCGCTAACGAGCAGTTTGATCTGGCTCTTGGTTTAAGTAGTTGATTTTGTTGAAAAATCAGAAACTTTTAAGGTTGCAAATTGAAAAGATGCGCTGTAAGATGCGCACCTCGGTTGAGACGAAAGATCTTAACCAGCCGCTCTTTAACAACTGAATCAAGCAATTCGTGTGGGTGCTTGTGGAGTCAGACTGCTAGTCAACAGATTATCAGCATCACAAGTTACTCCGCGAGAAATC
>NZ_LMHY01000027.1 GCF_001429045.1 Pseudomonas sp. Root71
CTTTCGGCTTCGATGAACTGAAGCAACCTTTCGGCTTCGATGAACTGAAGCAACCTGCTGTCGAAAACTGCGTAACTCATTGTTTGCCAAGGAGTTTTCCGTTTCGACTGCGCCGGAAGTGGGGCGAATTATAGGCTTCCAGAATCTGCCGTCAACAACTATTTTCATAAAACTGTCATATAGCTCAAAAAGCCCCAGAAACGCGAAGGCCGGCCACAAGGGCCGGCCTTCTTTACCCTTCTACTTACAAGCTAGGGAACGCGAACTGCGAAGCTTCATGGCTCGCACGCTGCGGCCAGCGCTGGGTGATGGCCTTGCGGCGGGTATAGAAACGCACGCCATCCGGGCCATAGGCGTGCAGGTCGCCGAACAGCGAACGCTTCCAGCCGCCAAAGCTGTGATAAGCCACCGGCACCGGCAGCGGTACGTTGACACCGACCATGCCGACTTCGATCTCGTCGCAGAACAACCGCGCCGCTTCGCCGTCACGGGTGAAGATGCAGGTGCCGTTGCCATATTCGTGATCGTTGATCAGTTGCATGGCTTCTTCCAGGCTGTTGACCCGAACAACACACAGCACCGGCCCGAAGATCTCTTCTTTATAGATGCGCATTTCTGGCGTGACGTTGTCGAACAGGCAACCACCCAGGAAGAAGCCTTCCTCGTGACCAGCGACGGTCAGGCCACGGCCGTCCACCACCAGTGTCGCGCCGGCGGCTACGCCGTCTTCTACATAACCGCTGACTTTGTCCCGCGCCTGGCCAGTCACCAGTGGGCCCATGTCCAGGCCGCAGTTGGTACCGGCACCGATTTTCAGCGCCTTGATTTGCGGAACCAGTTTGGCCACCAATGCATCCGCGACCTGGTCACCCACACACACCGCTACCGAGATCGCCATGCAACGCTCGCCGCAGGAACCGTAGGCCGCGCCCATCAGTGCGCTGACAGCGTTATCCAGATCCGCATCCGGCATCAGCACCGCATGGTTCTTCGCACCACCCAGTGCCTGTACGCGCTTGCCGCGCTTGGTGCCTTCGGAATAGATGTATTCGGCAATCGGCGTCGAACCAACGAAACTCAGCGCTTTGACTTCCGGCGCTTCGATCAATGCGTCCACCGCAGTCTTGTCACCATGCACCACGCTCAGCACGCCTTTCGGCAGACCAGCCTCCAGCAGCAGCTGGGCGATCAGCAACGTCGAGCTCGGGTCGCGCTCGGATGGCTTGAGGATGAAGCAGTTGCCGCAGACGATCGCCAGCGGGTACATCCACAACGGCACCATGGCCGGGAAGTTGAACGGCGTGATACCGGCAACCACGCCCAGCGGCTGGAAGTCCGACCAGGCGTCGATGTTAGGGCCGACGTTACGGCTGTACTCGCCCTTGAGGATTTCCGGAGCCGCGCAAGCGAACTCGACGTTCTCGATGCCGCGCTTCAATTCACCGGCAGCATCTTCCAGGGTCTTGCCGTGCTCTTCGCTGATCAATTGCGAGATGCGCGCTTCGTTCTGCTCCAGCAGTTGCTTGAAGCGGAACATCACTTGGGCACGCTTGGCCGGCGGCGTGTTGCGCCAGGCCGGGAATGCAGCCTTGGCCGCGTCGATAGCGCTCTGGATGGTTTCGCGGGTCGCCAGCGGCAGCTTGTGGATAGCCTGGCCGGTAGACGGGTTGAACACATCAACCGCGCGACCGTTCTCGGTCACCAGTTCGCCATTGATCAAATGCGGAATAACGCTCATGGAAGCTCCTGAAAAGTTGTCCACAGGTGCTCGCTTCGGAGCACCTGTTGCTTGTAGGTATATAGAAGGAGAAATCAGTCGATCTTGCTCAGCACTTCGCCGACCGCGTCGAACAGACGATCCAGGTCCTGCGGCTTGCTGTTGAAGGTTGGGCCGAACTGCAGGGTGTCGCCGCCGAAGCGTACGTAGAACCCGGCTTTCCACAGCGCCATGCCGGCTTCGAACGGACGCACGATGGCATCGCCGTCACGAGGGGCGATCTGGATCGCGCCGGCCAGGCCGAAGTTGCGGATGTCGATGATGTTCTTGGTGCCCTTGAGACCGTGCAGCGCGTTTTCGAAATGCGGCGCGACTTCGGCCACGCTCTGCACCAGGTTTTCCTTTTGCAGCAGGTCGAGTGCTGCCAGGCCAGCGGCACAAGCCACCGGGTGCGCGGAATAGGTGTAGCCATGGGGGAATTCAACCGCGTATTCAGGTGTCGGCTGATTCATGAAGGTCTGGTAGATCTCGGAGCTGGCAATCACCGCGCCCATCGGGATCGCACCGTTGGTGACTTGCTTGGCGATGCACATCAGGTCCGGGGTCACACCGAAGGTGGTAGCACCGAACATGGTGCCGGTACGGCCGAAACCGGTGATCACTTCGTCGAACACCAGCAGGATATTGTGCTGGTCGCAGATTTCACGCAGACGCTTGAGGTAACCCTGAGGCGGAACCAGCACGCCAGCGGAACCGGCCAATGGCTCGACGAATACTGCCGCGATGTTCGACGCATCGTGCAGTTCGATCAACTTCAGCAGTTCGTCAGCCAAGGCGATACCACCCTGCTCCGGCATGCCACGGGAGTAAGCGTTGCTTGCCAGCAAAGTGTGCGGCAGGTGATCGACGTCCATCATCGCCTGACCGAACAGCTTGCGGTTGCCGTTTACGCCACCGAGGCTGGTGCCGGCGATGTTCACACCGTGGTAACCACGGGCACGGCCGATCATTTTGGTCTTGGTCGACTGGCCCTTCAGGCGCCAGTAGGCACGGACCATCTTCACGGCAGTGTCAGCACACTCAGAGCCCGAGTCGGTGAAGAACACGTGGTTCAGGTTGCCCGGGGTCAGGTCGGTGATTTTTTCAGCCAGCTGGAAGGACAGCGGATGACCGTACTGGAAGGCTGGCGAGTAATCGAGGGTGCCCAGCTGCTTGGCGACCGCTTCCTGGATTTCCTTGCGGGTGTGCCCGGCGCCACAGGTCCACAGACCGGACAGCGAGTCATATACCTTGCGGCCCTTATCGTCGATCAGCCAGCTGCCTTCGGCGCCAACGATCAGCCGTGGATCGCGCTGGAAGTTGCGGTTGGCGGTGTAAGGCATCCAGTGAGCATCGAGCTTGAGCTGGCTGGCCAGGGAAGTCGGGGCGTTTTCAGGCAAGTTCATGGGCAAAACCTCGCAAGGCAATAAGCGGCGTAATGATTGAAAACCGTTGTTGCAGCTAAATTGCCACGGAGATAAAGTCTGTGAAATGCAACTCTTCTAATGTTCAGTCAGCCCATTACTAAACTTTTGAGTAACCCGCATGAGCTCTCGTCGTCCCGATCCGCTGGCCCAGGTCAGCGACTTTGATATTCGCCTGCTGAGGATTTTCCGCAGCGTGGTGGAATGCGGCGGCTTCTCTGCGGCGGAAACCGTACTGGGCATCGGGCGCTCGGCGATCAGCCAGCAGATGAGCGATCTGGAGCAGCGCCTCGGTCTGCGCCTGTGCCAACGGGGACGTGCCGGGTTTTCCCTGACCGAAGAAGGCCGCGAGGTCTATCAATCGGCGTTGCAGCTGTTAAGTGCACTGGAAAGCTTCCGCACCGAGGTCAATGGCCTGCACCAGCACTTGCGCGGCGAATTGATCATCGGCTTGACGGACAACCTGGTCACCCTGCCCCACATGCGCATCACCCATGCCCTTGCGCAATTGAAAGAACGCGGCCCGGACGTGCAGATCCAGATCCGCATGATCGCGCCCAATGAAGTCGAACAAGGCGTGCTCGACGGTCGCCTGCACGTCGGCGTGGTACCGCAGGCCAGCGCACTGTCGGGGCTGGAGTATCAACCGCTGTATAGCGAGCGGTCGCTGTTGTACTGCGCAGTCGGGCACCCGCTGTTTTATGTCGACGACAAGCAGCTGGACGACGAACGCCTGAACAGTCAGGACGCCATCGCACCCACCTTCCGTTTGCCGGCGGAAATCCAGGCTCACTACCAGGCGCTCAACTGCACCGCCAGCGCCTCGGACCGCGAAGGCATGGCGTTCCTGATCCTGACCGGGCGCTACATCGGTTACCTGCCGGATCACTACGCGAGTCTTTGGGTGCAGCAAGGCCGGTTGCGCGCATTGAAAGCCAAAACGCGTTTCTATGATCTCAGCCTTGCATCGGTCACCCGCAAGGGTCGTCGCCCACATCTTGTGCTGGAAAGCTTTCTGGAGAGTCTGGCGGCGACGCGCTGAAAGACTTGTCTGTAGCCTGCCGGTACGCTATCAACGCACTGGCCGCACCCACTCATCTTCTCGGAAGTGCCTATGACCTTTGAAGTCCCTGCCCACGGCGCAAAACCCGTCAGCCGCATTCGTCAGAAAAACGAAGAGACCATCATCAAAGCCGCCGAAGACGAGTTCGCCCGTCACGGGTACAAAGGCACGAGCATGAACACCATCGCCCAGAATGCCGGGCTGCCCAAGGCGAACCTGCATTACTACTTCACCAACAAGCTTGGTTTGTACGTGGCGGTGCTGAGCAACATCATCGAGCTGTGGGACAGTACCTTCAACACCCTCACCGCCGAGGACGATCCGAGCGAAGCCTTGACCCGCTACATCCGCGCGAAAATGGAGTTCTCCCGACGCCAGCCGCAAGCCTCGCGAATTTTTGCCATGGAGGTCATCAGCGGCGGCGAGTGCCTGACCGAGTACTTTAACCAGGATTATCGCGCCTGGTTCCAGGGGCGTGCGGGCGTATTCCAGGCGTGGATCGACGCCGGTAAAATGGACCCGGTCGATCCGGTGCACCTGATCTTCCTGTTGTGGGGCAGCACCCAGCACTACGCCGACTTCGCCACGCAGATCTGCCGCGTCACCGGGCGCACCAGGTTGACCAAGCAAGACATGGAAGACGCCGGGGATAACCTGATCCGCATCATTCTCAAGGGCTGCGGCCTGAAACCTGCCATCTAAGCACTTATGCCATTTACCCTCAGCGGTTTTTGCGAATACCGCGAAGAGATTCGCAAGAGCCGCTTCATGACCTTCGCCGCGCCGATCTCCAGCCCGGCCGAGGCCCAGGCGTTCATTGAACAGCACAGCGACTTGAATGCCTCGCACAACTGCTGGGCCTGGAAACTCGGCGATCAGTATCGCAGCACCGATGATGGCGAGCCCGGCGGTACGGCAGGCCGGCCGATTCTGGCAGCGATCGAGGCACAGGATTGCGATCAGGTCGCGGTGCTGGTGATTCGCTGGTATGGCGGCATCCAACTGGGCACCGGGGGGCTCGCCCGAGCCTATGGCGGGGGTGCAAACAAATGCCTGCAAGCTGCGCCGAAGATCGAGCTGATCAGCCGGGTTCCGCTGCGTTGCGCGTGCGGATTTGCCGAGCTGGCCCTGGTCAAGCTGCGGGTGGCAGAGGCAGGTGGATTGGTTGTGGATGAGAGCTTCACCGCCAATGGTGTCGAGTTGCTGTTGGCCGTGGGCGATGCGCAGATCGACACCTTGCAGTCACAACTGGCCGATTTGAGTCGCGGGCGCATTCTGTTACAGCGCTGAATCACAGGCTGCGATCTTTTGGGGCACGCCGGCTTTTCACTTATTCCATATTTGCCCACATCTGCTGTGCACCCGGCTGTGGATAACCTGAGCACATACCGCTGTAACCCTTCTGTCATGCGGCTTTGCGGACTTTGCTCAATTTTCGTCCAATCTGCCATCAAGCACATCAAATTCAAATAAAAACAAACAGTTACAACGGTTTATCGCCTTTAGAAGAAAGCCACTCAGTGCTTATGCCCGTGCTCTGAGCTTGCACACAAATACTGTGGAGCAATCTGTGGATAACCCGTTCATGGCCGTCTCGGCGCCCTGCACGGTATGGCTTGTGGTTGATTGCTCATTTTTTGAGCAAAAGCACGCGAGCAAAATAGGGGCTTGATTTGCGCCATTGCCCCCATGTGGTGCCGGACTCTGCGTAGCGCATCCGAAAGCTGCGTACTCAACGCCTCTACTCGCAGGGCTTCGAGGTTTTCCTGACCTAATGGCCAGAAAATTGCTTTATCCACAGGCACAAGTCCAACAGCACTGAGCCTGTCATGCCCAATCACGCTCCAATCCCCGATACGGTTCCGCGCCTGCAACTGCGCAGAATCAGCAAACGCTACCCCGGTTGCCTGGCCAACGATGCCATCGACCTGACCATTGCCCCTGGCGAGATCCATGCCCTGCTCGGGGAAAACGGCGCGGGAAAAAGCACGCTGATGAAGATCATCTACGGCGTCACCCACGCCGATTCCGGCGAAGTGATCTGGCAAGGTCAGCGGGTGAGCCTGCGCAACCCGGCCCAGGCCCGGGGTTTGGGAATCGGCATGGTGTTCCAGCATTTCTCGCTGTTCGAGACCCTGAGCGTGGCGCAGAACATCGCCCTGGCCATGGGCGCGGCGGCAGGCACGCCCAGACAGCTTGAGCCGAAGATTCGCGAAGTGTCCCGGCGCTATGGCATGGCGCTGGAACCGGAGCGACTTGTCCACAGCCTGTCGATCGGTGAACGGCAACGGGTGGAAATCATTCGCTGCCTGATGCAGGACATCCGTCTGTTGATTCTCGATGAACCGACTTCAGTGCTGACCCCGCAGGAGGCCGATGACTTGTTCGTTACCCTGCGCCGGCTCGCCGCCGAAGGCTGCAGCATTTTGTTCATCAGCCACAAGCTCGGGGAAGTGTGCGCGTTGTGCCACAGTGCAACGGTTTTACGAGGCGGTCGGGTGGCCGGGCATTGCGTGCCGGCCGAGTGTTCGGATCAGCAACTGGCGCGCTTGATGGTCGGTGAAGCCGCGGAGTTGATCGCTGACTATCCGAAGGTTACCGGAGGTGATGCGTTCCTTGATGTCCGTGGCTTGTCCTGGCACAACCCGGACCCGTTCGGCTGCTCGCTTGCCAACATCGACCTTGAAGTGCGCCGCGGTGAAATTGTCGGCATCGCCGGTGTCGCCGGCAATGGCCAGGATGAGTTGCTGGCCTTGCTCAGCGGCGAAGAACTGTTGCCCCGCAACGCCAGCGCAACGATAAGTTTTGGCCGGGAGCCAGTCGCCCATTTGCGTCCCGATGCTCGCCGCCAACTCGGCCTGGCGTTCGTCCCCGCCGAACGCCAGGGTCATGGTGCGGTGCCGGAGCTGAGCCTGGCGGACAACGCGCTGCTGACCGCTTTCCAGCAAGGATTGGTGAGCAACGGCCTGATCCGGCGCGGCAAAGTCGAAGCACTGGCCGAGGAAATCATCCGCCGTTTCGGGGTCAAGACACCCGATAGCCAGGCGCCGGCCCGCAGCCTGTCCGGGGGCAATTTGCAGAAATTCATCCTTGGCCGGGAAATCCTTCAGCGTCCGAAACTGCTGGTCGCCGCACACCCGACCTGGGGCGTGGACGTCGGCGCCGCCGCCACCATTCACCGCGCCTTGATTGCCTTGCGCGATGCCGGCGCGGCGATCCTGGTGATCTCCGAAGACCTCGACGAACTGTTCCAGATCAGCGACCGCCTTGGCGCCCTGTGCGGCGGTCGACTGTCGGCGCTCCACGCTACCGTCGATACCCGCCTGAGCGATGTCGGCGGCTGGATGGCCGGCCAGTTCGGTGCCCCTCAATCACTCGCATCCGCCACGCGTTAACGGAGTGTCACATGCTGCTTTCTCTTGAACCCCGCGGCCAGCAATCGCGCCTGATGCTGTGGTGCTCGCCGTTGCTGGCGGCTGCACTGACCCTGGGCTGTGGATCCTTATTGTTTATCGCGCTCGGGCACGACCCGCTGTTGACCTTGCACACCTTGCTGATTGCACCGGTCAGCGACCTGTATGGCGTATCTGAACTGCTGGTCAAAGCCCTGCCGATTCTGCTCTGCGCATTGGGCCTGGCCGTCGCCTATCAGGCGCGCATCTGGAACATCGGTGCCGAAGGTCAACTGCTGCTCGGTGCGTTGGCCGGCAGTGCGCTGGCAGTGAACATCGTCGACATGCAAAGTCGCTGGGCGCTGGTGCTGATCTTGCTCACCGGCACCTTGGCCGGAGCTGCGTGGGCCGGGCTGACGGCGTGGTTGCGCACGCGCTTCAACGCCAATGAGATCCTCACCAGCATCATGCTCAATTACATCGCCCTGAACCTTTTGTTGTATTGCGTGCACGGGCCACTGAAAGATCCGGAAGGTTTCAATTTTCCGCAATCGGCGATGTTCGGCGACGCCAGCCGCTTGCCGCTGCTGATGGAAGATGGCCGGGTCCACGCCGGGGTTTACTTCGCCCTGCTCGTGTTGGTGACCGTGTGGGTGTTGTTGCAAAAAAGCTTTGTCGGTTTCCAGATCAAGGTGCTCGGGCTGGACAAGCGGGCCGCCGGTTTCGTCGGCTTTCGCCAGAAGCGTCTGATCTGGCTCGCTCTGTTGATCAGCGGCGGCCTGGCGGGGCTTGCCGGTGTTTGCGAAGTTACCGGCCCCATCGGCCAACTGGTGCCGCAGGTCTCGCCGGGCTACGGCTATGCGGCGATCACCGTGGCATTTCTCGGCCGTCTGAATCCTGTCGGCATATTGTTTTCCAGCCTGTTGATGGCGCTGCTGTACATCGGCGGCGAAAGCGCACAAATGAGCCTGAACCTGCCGCAAGCGATCACCCAATTGTTCCAGGGCATGATGCTGTTTTTCCTGCTGGCCAGTGATGTGCTGATCCTCTACCGACCGCGCTTGAACCTGCGCTGGACCCGCCGCGCACAAACCACCGCCGTACAAGCAGGAGCGCTGTGATGGATATCGATCTGCTGAGCAATATTTTCTACGCCATGGTCCGCTGCGGTACGCCGTTGCTGCTGGTGGCGCTGGGGGAACTGATCTGCGAGAAAAGCGGCGTCCTCAACCTCGGCCAGGAAGGCATGATGCTGTTTGGCGCGGTGATCGGTTTCATCGTCGCGTTCAACACCGGCCACCTGTGGCTCGGCGTGTTGCTGGCGATGCTCGCCGGGATGCTGTTGTCATCGCTGTTTGCCCTGGTGGCACTGGTGTTCAACGCCAATCAGGTGGCCACCGGCCTGGCCCTGACAATTTTCGGCGTGGGCCTGTCGACCTTCGTCGGCTCAGCGTGGGTCGGCAAACCACTGGCGGGGTTCGAGCCGATGGCGATTCCCTACCTGAGTGAAATCCCGCTGATCGGGCGGATGCTGTTTGCCCAGGACCTGTTGGTGTATCTGTCGTTCGCGCTGTTTGCGCTGGTGGCCTGGGTGATTCTGAAAAGCCGCGCCGGGCTGATCATCCAGGCGGTCGGGGAAAACCCGGATGCGGCCAGCGCCATGGGCTTGCCGGTGCTGGCTGTGCGCACGCTGGCGGTGTTGTTCGGCGGTGCGATGGCTGGGTTGGCCGGGGCATATCTGTCCCTGGCTTACACACCAATGTGGGCGGAGAACATGAGCGCCGGGCGTGGCTGGATTGCCCTGGCGCTGGTGGTGTTCGCCAGTTGGCGGGTGTGGCGCCTGCTGCTCGGCGCCTACCTGTTCGGGCTCGCCAGCATCCTGCACCTGGTGGCGCAGGGATTGGGACTGGCGATTGCGTCCAGTCTGCTGGCGATGCTGCCGTATGTCGCGACCATTGTGGTGCTGGTGCTGCTGTCACGGGATGCGCTGCGCACACGGTTGTATGCGCCAGTGTCATTGGGGCAGCCGTGGCAGGCTGGGCATTAGTGGTTGTCTGGTCTGGCCTCTTCGCGAGCAAGCCCGCTCCCACACTGGATGGGTGTGAACTCGGTCAAATGTGGGAGCGGGCTTGCTCCGGGCGGCGTTCCGACGAAGGCGTCCGAACAGGCAACACCTGAACCACGCCCCATGCCAATTCAAACACCAGAAAAACCACCAGCAGCGAACTCGCGCCCTGGATCAGGGCATAACCCTGCCAGGTCGAGAACAGAAACCTGGCCACGGCGTCATAGCGCCCATAAACCTGCTGCGGATCACGAATCCGCAGCACCGCCCATACGCAGACAATCGACCCCAGCAGATTCGCCATCAGCATGTGCACCGGTTCGAACGGTGGCAGCTCACCGGGCAAACTCAGCGCCTGGCTCACCCCCGTCAAAAGACCATGCAACGCAGCAAAACTCCACGGCGTGACGAACGCGACCGTCACGATCAGGTCATACCAGGCACTGCCTTGCACCAACCGGCGATATTGCGTTGTAGTCCACATCGACATTGCTCCATCAATCCAGGGAGCAACAAGGCTAAAGCCTGGAGTATGCTCCAGGGTCAAGCCCCCTCGAGACGTCATGATGCGCATCGGTGAATTAGCCCAGGCCAGCGCCGTCAGCCGCGACACGCTGCGCTTCTACGAGCAGCGCGGATTGATTGCGGCACAACGCAGCGCCAACGGGTATCGCGACTATCCGCCAGACGTGGTGCAACTGGTGCAATACATCAAGACCGCTCAACGACTGGGCTTTACCCTCGGCGAGATAGGCAACAGCGTCGCTACAATCTGGCAATCGCCCGATCCGGACACCGCCGTCACGCAGCTGCTGCAAGACAAACTCAAACTGATCGAAACCCGCATGGCCGAACTCGGCGCGCTGCGCGAAGAGTTGCAACAACGGCTCGGGCAACAGTGTCCATTGAATCCACAATCCTGACCTTTCAAGGAAGCCACTCATGTCCAAGGCAAAAACCGCACTCATCATTGGCGCCTCCCGGGGGCTTGGCCTCGGGCTGGTGAAAACCCTGCTGGCCGATGGCTGGCAAGTCACCGCCACCGTGCGCGACCCGCAAAAAGCCGAAGCCTTGCAGGCCCTGGGCGATGTGCGGATCGAAAAGCTCGACATGGACGATCAGCAGGCGGTGTCCGCCCTGAGCCAACAACTCAAGGGGGATGTGTTTGACCTGTTGTTCGTCAATGCCGGGGTCAAGGGGCCGGATGTCCAGACGCCGAACGGCGGCGCGACAATGGCCGAAGTCGGCCAGCTGTTTTTCACCAACGCCGTGGCGCCAATCAACCTGGCCCAGCGTTTTGTCGACCGGATCCGCCCGGATACCGGCGTGCTGGCGTTCATGAGTTCGGTGCTGGGCAGCGTGACCATGCCCGATGCGCCGGAACTGGCCCTGTACAAGGCCAGCAAGGCGGCGCTGAATTCCATGACCAACAGCTTCGTCACTCAGTTGGGCGAAACCGGGCTCACCGTGCTGTCGCTGCACCCGGGCTGGGTGAAAACCGACATGGGGGGTGAAGGCGCGGACATTGACGTGGAAACCAGCACCCGTGGCCTGGTCGATCAGGTGAATGCGTATGTCGGCAAGGGCGGGCATCACTTCATCAATTACCGGGGCGAAACCATTCCCTGGTAATCACCGCCGCCCACAGGGGGGTGTTGTCCTGTCGGGTTGGGCTTGCCCGCCAGAGCGTTTTGATCGACACTTCGCACCTCGCCTCCCCGGCGAACCTGGATCAGCAGACAGGGCAACACTGAGCTGGCAACCCTGAACCCAACTTTCAGAGGAGCCGGCCAACATGCCTGCGACCCGTACCTGGTTAAAGAATCCCCTCGCCATTTTCACCTCCAACGGTCTCGATGCCCGTGGTGGCCTGGTGCTGCAAGACGGTTTGATCGTCGAAGTACTCGGCGCCGGTCAACAACCGTCCGCCCCGTGCAATGAAGTGTTCGATGCCCGCGAACATGTGATCCTGCCGGGCCTGATCAACACCCATCACCACTTCTATCAAACCCTGACCCGCGCCTGGGCGCCGGTGGTCAATCAGCCGCTGTTCCCGTGGCTGAAAACCCTGTACCCGGTCTGGGCACGCCTGACCCCGGAAAAACTCGCCCTCGCCACCAAGGTCGCGTTGGCTGAATTACTGCTGTCCGGTTGCACCACCGCCGCCGACCACCACTACCTGTTCCCGGAAGGTCTGGAAAACGCGATCGACGTGCAAGTCGAAAGCGTTCGCGAGCTGGGCATGCGCGCCATGCTCACCCGCGGTTCCATGAGCCTCGGCGAAAAGGACGGTGGCTTGCCGCCGCAACAGACCGTGCAGGAAGGCGAAGTGATCCTCGCCGATAGCCAGCGCCTGATCGCCGAGTACCACGAACGCGGTGACGGCGCGCAAATCCAGATCGCCCTGGCACCGTGCTCGCCGTTCTCGGTGACGCCGGAAATCATGTCGGCCAGCGCCGAACTGGCGAACAAACTCGACGTGCGCCTGCACACCCACCTGGCAGAAACCCTCGACGAAGAGGATTTCTGCCTGCAACGCTTCGGCCTGCGCACCGTGGACTATCTGGACAGTGTCGGCTGGCTCGGCCCGCGCACCTGGCTGGCCCATGGCATCCATTTCAACCCGGACGAAATCGCCCGCCTCGGCGCCGCCGGCACCGGCATTTGCCATTGCCCGAGTTCGAACATGCGCCTGGCTTCGGGCATCTGCCCGAGCATCGAATTGACCGATGCCGGTGCCTTGCTTGGTTTGGGCGTGGACGGTTCGGCGTCCAACGATGCCTCGAACATGATGCTCGAAGCGCGCCAGGCCCTGTACATCCAGCGCCTGCGCTACGGCGCCGAGAAGATCACCCCGGAGCGCGTGCTGGGCTGGGCGACCAAGGGTTCGGCAAGCCTGCTGGGCCGTACCGATATCGGCGAATTGGCGGTGGGCAAGCAGGCCGACCTGGCGATGTTCAAGCTCGATGAACTGCGCTTCTCCGGCAGTCATGATCCGGTCTCGGCGCTGCTGTTGTGTGGTGCTGATCGCGCGGATCGAGTGATGGTCGGCGGCAAGTGGCGGGTGATCGATGGGCAGGTCGAAGGGCTGGATCTGAAAGGCTTGATTGCTGACCACAGCCAGGCGGCTCGACAGTTGATTGCAGGGACCTGACAAACACCGAGTAAAACATGTGGGAGCGGGCTTGCTCCCACATTGGTTTTGTGGATTGGCGCACCAGTGGATGGCAACCGTGCAAGGACATGCACTGTTATCGGACTTCAAGGACCTGTCGCGAGCCTGCTCGCGATAGCATCACCGCGGATTCATGTTTTGTTGTCTTGTTGGTCAGCAATTTGCATTGCCCTGTGCAAGCCAGAGAGCCCAGCCAACCTCACAACAAAATGGAGTTCCAATTCATGCACAACCGTCCGTTGAAGAAGCTGCTTTGCGCCGTTGCGGCAGCCATCGGTTTGAGCGCCAGCCTGACCGCCGCAGCCGCCGATCCGCTGAAAGTCGGCTTCGTCTATATCGGTCCGATCGGTGACCACGGCTGGACGTATCAGCATGAACAGGGGCGCAAGGAACTCGCGGAAAAACTCGGCTCGCAGATCACCACCAACTACGTGGAAAACGTCGCCGAAGGCGCCGACGCCGAGCGAGTGATCCGCAACATGGCCAAGGACAAATACGACCTGATCTTCACCACCTCCTTCGGCTACATGAACCCGACCGTGAAAGTCGCCAAACAGTTTCCCAAGGTGACCTTCGAACACGCCACCGGCTACAAGCAGGACAAGAACCTCGGCACTTACCTGGCGCGGACATACGAGGGCCGCTACGTCGGTGGCTTCCTCGCGGCGAAGATGACCAAGACCAAAAAAATCGGCTACGTCGCCTCGTTCCCGATCCCGGAAGTGATCCGCGACATCAATGCCATCCAACTGGCCCTGAACAAGTACAACCCCGGCACCGAGATCAAGGTGGTGTGGGTCAACTCGTGGTTCGATCCGGGCAAGGAAGCGGACGCCGCCAACGCACTGATCGACCAGGGCGTGGACGTGGTGTTCCAGCACACCGACAGCCCCGCGCCGATCCAGGCCGCCGAACGTCGCGGCGTGTATGCCGTGGGCTACGCTTCGGACATGGCGCACTTCGGGCCGAAAGCGGTGCTGACCTCCATCGTCAACGACTGGGGCCCGCACTACGTCCAGGCAACCCAAAGCGTGATCGACCATGACTGGAAACCCCAGGACTATTGGGGCGGTTTGAAGGAAGGCACCGTTGAGCTGCCGATCAGCGACCTGGTGCCTGCGTCGGTGAAGAGCGAAGCCGAGCAGCTCATTGCCGACATCAAGAGCGGTGCGCTGCAACTGTTCACCGGGCCGATCAAGGATCAGGCCGGGGTCGAGAAAATCCCGGCGGGCGCGAGCGCGACCACGGCGGAACTGGCGTCGATGAATTACTACGTGGAAGGCATGAAGGCCGAGATTCCGAAGTAAGTTCTCAGCCACAGCACAACTCCCCTGTGGGAGCGGCGGTGCGGCGATCCGACTTGCTCGCGAAGGCGTCATCACAGTCGATATAGATGTCGCCTGATACACCGCTTTCGCGAGCAAGCCCGCTCCCACATTGGATCTTCAGCGTTCTTAAGGACTGCGCATGAACCAACTCCCCATCATCGACATTACCCCGCTCTACAGCGACGACCCATCCGCCTGGCCAGCCGTGGCCGGGCAAATCGACCTCGCCTGCCGCGAGTGGGGATTTTTCTACATCAAGGGCCACCCGATCAGCACTGCGCGAATCGACGAACTGCTTGACCATACCAAGCGCTTCTTCGCCCAACCCACCGCCGAAAAGCTCAAGATCGACATCACCCAGACCCGTCACCATCGCGGTTACGGCGCCATTGCCACCGAGCAATTGGACCCAAGCAAGCCCAGCGACCTCAAGGAAACCTTCGACATGGGCCTGCACCTGCCGGCCGGGCACCCTGACGTACTGGCGGAAAAACCCTTGCGCGGGCCCAATCGCCATCCGTCCATCCCCGGCTGGGAAGCGTTGATGGAACAGCACTACATCGACATGCAAGCCCTGGCGCAAACACTGTTGCGGGCCATGACCATCGCGCTGGGGATTGAGCGCGATTTCTTCGACACACGTTTCAATGACCCGGTCAGCGTACTGCGGATGATTCATTACCCGCCGCGCCACACCGCCAGTTCCGAAGAGCAGCAAGGTGCCGGGGCGCACACCGACTACGGTTGTATCACCCTGCTCTATCAGGACGCCGCCGGTGGCTTGCAGGTCCGCAACGTCAAAGGCGAATGGATCGACGCACCGCCGATCGAAGGTACGTTCGTGGTCAACCTCGGCGACATGATGGCGCGCTGGAGCAACGACCGTTACCTGTCGACGCCGCACCGGGTGATCAGCCCCCTCGGCGTGGATCGTTACTCGATGCCGTTTTTCGCCGAACCGCACCCGGACACCCGCATCGACTGCCTGCCCGGCTGTCAGGACGCATTGCACCCGGCGAAATATCCGGCCACCACCTGCGCCGAGTTCCTGCTCTCGCGCTTCGCCGATACTTACGCTTATCGACGGGAACTGGAAACGATGTGATGAACCGCCTGGTCAGGTTTTACCAATTGTTGCGGCAACCCTCTGTAGAATGGCGACCATTGCACCTGATGAGAAAAGAATTATGTACGACTGGCTGAACGCCCTGCCCAAGGCAGAATTGCACCTGCACCTGGAAGGCTCGCTGGAGCCCGAGCTGTTGTTTGCCCTGGCCGAGCGCAACAAGATTGCCTTGCCATGGAACGACGTCGAAACCTTGCGCAAGGCGTATGCCTTCAACAACCTGCAGGAGTTCCTCGACCTGTATTACCGGGGTGCCGATGTGCTGCGCACGTCCCAGGACTTCTATGACCTGACCTGGGCGTACCTGCTGCGCTGCAAGGAACAGAACGTGATTCACACCGAACCGTTCTTCGACCCGCAGACCCATACCGACCGTGGCATCCCGTTCGAGGTGGTGCTCAACGGCATCGCCGCCGCGCTCAAGGACGGTGAGCAGCAACTGGGCATCACCAGTGGCTTGATCCTGAGCTTCCTGCGCCATCTGAGCGAAGACGAAGCACAGAAAACCCTCGACCAGGCGCTGCCGTTCCGCGATGCGTTCGTCGCCGTGGGCCTGGACAGCTCCGAGATGGGCCACCCGCCAAGCAAGTTCCAGCGCGTGTTCGACCGTGCCCGTCACGAAGGCTTCCTGACCGTCGCCCACGCCGGTGAAGAAGGCCCGCCCGAGTACATCTGGGAAGCCATCGACCTGCTGAAAATCCAGCGAATCGACCATGGCGTGCGCGCTATCGAAGACGAACGCCTGATGCAGCGAATCATCGACGAGCAGATCCCGCTGACCGTGTGCCCGTTGTCGAACACCAAGCTTTGCGTGTTCGATCACATGTCACAGCACAACATCCTCGACATGCTGGAACGCGGCGTGAAAGTGACCGTGAACTCCGATGACCCGGCGTACTTCGGTGGCTATGTCACCGAGAACTTCCATGCACTGCACACCCATCTGGGCATGACCCAGGATCAGGCCAGGCGCCTGGCGCAGAACAGCCTCGATGCGCGGTTGGTGAAACCGTAAGGTTCGGCGCCAATGCCCCGTGGGAGTGAGTACATTCGCTCCCGCAACGGTGCACTAAAGCGCCATCTCCAACTCGGTTTCCCGGGCAAAGCGACAGATCTCGCGTTGCCCGGAAGCCGTCACCTGCAAGGCTCGGGAATCGTTGGGCAGGCTCAACCACCCCGACTGCATGAACAACTGCAACAATGCCGCGCCCAGCGAGCCACCCAAGTGCGGACGTCTTTCGCTCCAGTCAGGGCACGCGCAGGCAACCCTGCCGTTGTGATGGGTCAGCGCCTGGATGAACACTCCCCGTGCCGCCAATTCCGTCGCGCCCTTGAGGGTGACCGTGACCCGCTGATCGAAGTGCTCGATCCAGCCAGCCTCGAGCAGTCGCTGATACAGATCGGCGGACAGGGTGCCTCCCATGTGATCGTCACACAGTCGGGCACTCAACAATGGCGAACGCACCGCCCGGGGTTTGACCAGAGGCGCATTGCGCTTGAATACGTCCGGAATATCCTGGGGGGCGCTGGCGAAGGTCGCGCTGGCCAGTGCTTCGATTGCCGCCCCGACCTCGGGAGCGGCCAGGCGGAAGAAGCGTTTGCGGCCGCGGTTTTCAACCTTCAGCAGACCTCCGGCCGACAAACGCCCCAAATGTGCACTGGCCGACGACGATGACAGACCGGCCAGCAATGCCAACTCTTCGGTTGTTCGCGCCGAACCATCCATCAAGGCCCACATCATTGCGCTGCGCTTTGGGTCAGCCAGCAACGTGGCGATCTGGCTGATGCAAGGTGCATGTTCCATGTATTCACTCCCTGTTGAATCGTTTCGTCTACTGCCCAGAGAAATCTTGACCAGTAATGTGTCGTCGGCCAATCCGTGGAAACTGCCATAAGCCCGGCAACGCCTTGCTCACTCATTTGCGCTGCCTGGTCGATGCTGCGTAGGCCAGAAGGATGACGTTCAGCCGGGCCGACTCGAACGTGGACCCGCCATTGGGGATCGACGCTACTGACATGATGAGGGCGCTAGTATATGCGGGTTGGTCGGCGGATCCTTTCCTCCGCCCGGCGTAGGTGGTGATCGTTCCTGAGGGAAATTTCTCTTTTTTCGTGCGACTAATGATCGATATCCGATAAGCCCGGAAATTGACTACTCAAAAGGGCGCATCGTCCGGCAAGCATTTCACGCAACAGGTTCACCGGCTTACTCAACTGTGCGCGATGGGCGCACAACAGATTCAACGGTGCGCGCTCACAGAGCAGTTCCGGCATCAGCACCTTCAAGCGGCCGGCCAGTACATCGGCGGCCACATCGAGCCAGGACTTGTAAGCGATCCCGGCACCTGCCACGGCCCAAAGGCGCACGACATCGGCATCGTCACTGAAACGATCGCCGCTGACGGTCAGGCTGACTTCGCGCTTGCCGTCGTGAAAACTCCAGTGATCGTGGACCCGGCTGCCGAGCATGTACAACAGGCAATTGTGCTGTGCCAGTTGCTCCAGATGCCGCGGCTCGCCATGCCGGGCCAGATAGCCGGGAGCGGCGCACAACACCCGGCGGTTCTGCGGGGCGATGGGCAGCGCCACCAGGCTGGAGTCCTCTGGTTCTCCGTAACGCAGGGCAATGTCTACCGGTTGGCGGAACAGGTCGGCGATGCGGTCCCCCAGCAGCAGGCGCACGGTGAGTTTCGGATGCTCGCGTTGAAACTCGTCGAGCCAGGGCAGCAGCAGATTGCGGCCAAAGTCCGATGGCGCCGACAGTTGCAGCACCCCGCTGACCTGGTCCTGACCACTGGCCAGCAATCGCCGGCCCTCGTCGAGATTGCTCAGGGCCGCGCGGGCGTATTCGAGAAAGCCCTCGCCTTCGGCGGTCAGGCGCAGGCTGCGGGTCGAGCGGGCCAACAATCGGGCGCCGAGTTGTTGTTCGATGCGCTTGAGCGCCGCGCTGGCCACCGCCGCTGACATGTCCATGCCCCGCGCAGCGGCGGACAGACTGCCCAGGTCCGCCGCCCGGACAAACAACTGCAAGTCATCGAAACGCAGCATCAGAGCTCCGATTATCAAAAAAATATTGAAAGAGACTGCTCTTTTAGCCGGTTTTATCTTCAGTAGAAATAGCCAATCATCTGCCCCATCGAATCTCTTCTTTATCAGTGTTCCGGAGCCGCCCATGAAAGCCATTGCCTACTACGCCTCGTTGCCGATCAGTGACGACCAGGCGCTGCAAGACATCGAACTGCCGGAGCCGGTCGCCGGCCCCCGCGACTTGCTGGTGGAAGTCAAGGCCATCTCGGTCAACCCGGTGGACACCAAGGTGCGCCAGAACGTCCAGCCTGAGGGCGGCGCGGCCAAGGTGCTGGGTTGGGACGTGGCCGGTGTGGTCAAGGCCGTGGGCAGTGAAGTGACGCTGTTCAAGGTCGGCGACAAGGTGTTCTACGCCGGCTCCATCGCCCGTGCGGGCGGCAACAGCGAGTTGCATGTGGTGGACGAGCGCATCGTCGGCCACATGCCGAAGACCCTCGGATTCGCCGAAGCCGCTGCCCTGCCGCTCACCGCGATCACTGCCTGGGAACTGTTGTTCGAGCGCTTGCAGGTAGCCGAAGGCAAAACCGATGAAGGCCAGAGCCTGTTGATCGTCGGCGCGGCGGGTGGCGTGGGCTCGATTCTTACGCAACTGGCTCACCAACTGACGGCCCTGAAAGTCATCGGCAGCGCTTCGCGTGCGCAAACCCAAAGCTGGGTAAAAGAGCTGGGCGCCGACCTGGTGATCGACCACAGCCAGCCACTGAGCGAAGCACTCAAGCATGCCGGTGTGGATCAGGTCACCCACGTCGCCAGCCTGACGCAAACCGACCATCACCTGGACCAACTGATCGAGGCTCTGGCACCCCAAGGCAAACTGGCGCTGATCGATGATCCCAAGTCGCTGGACGTGACCAAGCTCAAGCGCAAGAGCCTGTCACTGCACTGGGAGTTCATGTACACCCGTTCGCTGTTTGAAACCGCGGACATGATCGAGCAGCACAACCTGCTCAATCGCGTCGCCGGGTTGATCGATGCCGGGACATTGAAAACCACGGTTGGCGAACACTTCGGGACGATCAACGCGGCCAATCTGCGCCGGGCCCATGCCCTGCTGGAAAGCGGCAAGGCCAAAGGCAAGATTGTGCTGGAAGGATTCTGAAGCGCTGAAAAAAACCACCGCTGATTTCATCGCTTTCCGCTGTTTTCCGCCTGCGACCGGGCAATCCCGGTCGCAGGCAGCCTCTGTGGCCCCCTCGAAAAAGCCGCGTTTTTTTTAGTTACAAACCGTCAGTCAGACAGTTGATCCTTGTCACAATGGTGACCGTATACGGGACTACAATCGAATCTCCTGCGAGGCATTCTTTTACGAGACATCTTTTGCGAGAGGAGTTCGGCTATGAAGATCCTGATAAAAGAACTGGCAAAATCCCAATGGCAAGTTCGCTTAGACCAACATGCTGTGACGTTCCGCAGCGAAGCAGAAGCGCGCGCTTTCACGCGCACCCTTGAAGCCCGCATCCAGGCCCCTCACCAGATTCCCGTCCTCCTTGCGCAGCGTGCAGCCGGCTGACTCCGGCCTCAAACCTGGGCTTGCGCCAACGCCCGGGCATTTTGCAAACGCCGGGTGAGCACCGCTGCGCTCACCACCAGAATTCCACACAGGCTGATGACCATGGCCATGGGCACGGCACTGCCGTCGTGCAGCACGCCCACCAGTGCGGAGGCGCCGGCAGCCACGCTGAATTGCAGGCAACCGAGCAGCGCCGACGCGCTGCCGGCCCGTGCGCCCTGCCCGTTCATCGCACAGGCCGAGGCGTTGGGCAGGATGCAGCCGAGGCTGGCAATGCAGACGAACAACGGGAGCAACACCGGCCACAGTTGAGCGGTGTGCAGGGAGCTGATCGCGAACAGCGTCAGTCCGGCCGCCAGGTAAACCCACACGGCGCGCGCCAGCAAAAACGCCGGACCACGTTTGGCCAGCAAGCGGGCGTTGACCTGCGCCACCAGAATGAAGCCCGCCGCATTGATGCCGAACAGCCAGCCGAAATGTTCCGCCGGGACGCCATAGAGTTTGATGAACACGAACGGTGAACCGGCGATGTAGGCAAACATCCCGGCGATGGCGATGCCCCCGGTCAGGGCATGGCCAAGAAATATCGGGTCAGCCAACAACCGGCCGTACTGACGCAGCGCACCCGACAACGGTTGACGCGGCATGTGGGCCGGCATGCTTTCCGGCAATCCCGTCGCAACCGCCAGCCCCGCCAGCGCACTGAAACCGGTCAAGGCCAGGAAGATCGACTGCCAGCCTGTGGTGTTGACCAACAACCCACCCAGCAATGGCGCGAGGATGGGGGCAAGCCCCATCACCAGCATCAGCTGCGAAAAGACTTTCGCCGACCCTACCGCATCACACTTGTCGCTGACCACCGCCCGGGATATCACCATCCCCGCGCAGCCGCCCAACGCCTGGATGAAACGCGCGCCGATCAGCCATTCCAGGCTTGGTGCAAAGGCACACGCCACGGATGCAGCGGTGAACAGGCCGACACCGATGAGCAACGGAATGCGTCGCCCGAAACGATCCGCCACCGGGCCATAGGCCAACTGACCGATGGACAAGCCGAGGAAGTACACCGCCAACGTCATCTGAACGTGATTTTCGTCCGTCCCGAAAGCCTGGGCCATGGCCGGGAAGGCCGGAAGGTAGAAATCGATCGCCAGCGGACCGAAAGCGCTCAAGGCGCCGAGAATCAGAATGGTACGAAAGTTCATCAGGCATCCAGTGGGGCAGAAGTCGGCAGCCCGACAGTCTAGCCGCGCATGGACGCCTTGAACATTCCGGTAGCTCGCTAACTATCAAATTCAGGCCAGTTTGACGCCGTAACCCTCTTCACTGATCGCCTCGATCACCTGTTCGGCGGTCAGCGCACTTTCGACACCGACCTCCCTGGCCGCCAGATCGACCCGCACACTGGCCGCAGGGTCTTTAGCCTGGACTGCCTGGGTAATGGCCTTGACGCAGTGACCACAAGACATGCCTTCAACGTTGAACACTTGCATGGGATGACTCCTTTTCCGAGGGTTGAGCCCAGTTTCGAGCTTGCCACCATGGCAAGGTCAAGTTCTGAAGTTAGCTGCCGGGCTGGCAATCGGCGCGACGCTCGGCCAAGCTGCGTCCATCAATGACTCGAACTCAGGAGATTCAGCCATGCGCTGGTCAGTTTTCAGCCTGTTTGGCTTTCTCAGCCTTTTCGCCGCCGTGCCTTCGGTCAATGCCGCTCAGGATTATGGCGTGCTGATCATTTCCCGCGAGCGCCTGGAAGTCGCGACCAGCTGCGAGATCGGTGTGTACATCCAGGATCAACTGGCGGCACGACTGTTTCAGGAACAGAGCACCTCGTTCAACCTGCCGCCGGGCATCGTCTCGCTGCGCCTCAAGTTGCTTCCGGGTCAGATGCCGGGTTGCAATCCGGGCATGCTCGCTCCGGGCTCACAGGATATCCAGCTCAAGGCCGGGGATGTGCTCAAGTACCGGATCGCGATGACGCAGGAAGGGATGTACCTCAAGCGCACCGGTCTCGGCTACTGAGCGGCGGCTTGATCTGAATCATGGCACTTGACCTTGCCAGCATGGCAAGGTTGATCCTGTGGTCATCTACTACAGGGAGTGCGACCGATGTCCGAATCCACCACGTTCGACCTGCCGATTGCCGGCATGACCTGCGCCAGCTGCGCCGGGCGGGTCGAGCGCGCCTTGAGCAAAGTCATTGGCGCCAGTGCCGTCAGCGTCAACCTCGCCACTGAGCAGGCGCGGGTCCAGGCACCCAGCGACAGCTTGCCGGCCCTGATGGATGCCGTGGCCAAGGCCGGCTACAGCGTGCCGCAACAGAGCCTGGAACTGAGCATCGACGGCATGACCTGCGCGTCCTGCGTCGGTCGGGTCGAACGTGCGCTGGGCAAGGTGGCCGGTGTGAAAAGCGTCAGCGTCAACCTGGCCAACGAACGCGCCCACCTTGAACTGCTCGGCCAGGTCGATCCGCAGACCTTGATCGCCGCTGTGACAAAGGCTGGCTACAGCGCCAGCATCTGGGAAGCCGAACACCCGCCAACCGACAATCAGCAACAGCGCCTGCACCGCGAACGCCTGGCCTTGATCATCGCCTTTGCCCTCGCCTTGCCACTGGTATTGCCGATGCTGCTGCAGCCATTCGGTGTGCACTGGATGCTCCCGGCCTGGGCGCAATTCGCCTTGGCCACGCCGGTGCAATTTATCTTCGGTGCGCGGTTCTACGTCGCCGCCTGGAAAGCCGTGCGTGCCGGAGCCGGCAACATGGACCTGCTGGTGGCCCTGGGTACCAGCGCCGGTTATGGCTTGAGCCTGTACGAATGGGCCACCGCCGCCGGGCGCATGCCGCATCTTTATTTCGAAGCCTCGGCGGTGGTGATTGCCCTGGTGCTGCTGGGCAAGTACCTGGAAAGCCGCGCCAAGCGCCAGACCGCCAGCGCCATCCGAGCCCTCGAAGCCTTGCGCCCGGAACGGGCGATCCGGGTGACCGATGGCCACGAGCAAGACGTCGCCATCAGTGCCCTGCGCCTCAATGACCTGGTGATGGTCAAACCCGGCGAACGCTTCCCGGTGGACGGCGAAGTAGTTGAAGGCCAGAGCCACGCCGATGAGGCCCTGATCAGCGGCGAGAGCCTGCCGGTGCCCAAGCAGCCCGGCGACAAAGTCACCGGTGGCGCGATCAACGGTGAAGGCCGGTTGCTGGTGCGCACCCAGGCCCTCGGTGCGGAAACCGTACTGGCGCGGATCATCCGTCTGGTGGAAGACGCCCAGGCCGCAAAAGCGCCGATCCAGAAACTGGTGGATAAAGTCAGCCAGGTATTCGTGCCCACCGTGCTGCTGATTGCCCTGGCCACCCTGATCGGCTGGTGGCTGTACGGCGCGCCGATGGAGACCGCGCTGATCAATGCCGTGGCGGTGCTGGTGATCGCCTGCCCGTGCGCCCTGGGCCTGGCCACGCCGACGGCGATCATGGCGGGAACCGGCGTGGCGGCGCGCCACGGGATTCTGATCAAAGATGCCGAAGCACTGGAGCGTGCCCATGAAGTCAGCGCGGTGGTGTTCGACAAGACCGGCACCCTGACCTCCGGCGCCCCGCGCATTGCTCATCTGAATGCCATCGACGGGAATGAGGCGAGCCTGCTGCAATTGGCCGGCGCCCTGCAACGCGGCAGTGAGCACCCGCTGGCCAAGGCTGTTCTGGATGCCTGTACCGAGCGTGGATTGAAGGTGACCGATGTCAGCGACAGCCAGTCCCTGACCGGTCGTGGTATCGCCGGCAACCTCGATGGGCGTCGCCTGGCGCTGGGCAATCGGCGCCTGCTGGAAGACAGCGGCTTGCATGCAGGGCCATTGGCTGATTCGGCGACCGCGTGGGAAAGCGAAGGCCGGACCTTGTCCTGGCTGATCGAACAATCCCCCGAACCACAGGTGCTGGGCCTGTTCGCCTTCGGTGACACCCTCAAGCCCGGCGCGCTGCAAGCGGTGCAACAACTGAATGCACGGAACATCAGCAGCCACCTGCTGACCGGCGACAATCGAGGCAGCGCCAAGGCCGTCGCCGAGGCGCTGGGCATCCAGGATGTGCATGCCGAAGTGCTGCCGGCAGACAAAGCCGCCACAGTCGCCGCGCTGAAACAAACCGGCGTGGTGGCAATGGTCGGCGACGGCATCAACGACGCCCCGGCACTGGCCGCGGCCGACATCGGCATCGCCATGGGGGGTGGCACCGACGTCGCCATGCACGCGGCCGGCATCACCCTGATGCGCGGCGATCCGCGACTGGTGCCGGCCGCATTGGAGATCAGCCGCAAGACCTACGCCAAGATCCGGCAGAACCTGTTCTGGGCCTTCGTCTATAACCTGATCGGCATTCCGCTGGCGGCGTTCGGCTTCCTCAATCCAGTGCTGGCCGGTGCGGCCATGGCGTTGTCGAGCGTCAGCGTGGTGAGCAATGCGCTACTGTTGAAAACCTGGAAACCCAAGGACCTGGAGGACAACCGATGAACATCGGCCAAGCGGCCCGCCTCAGCGGCCTGAGTGCAAAGATGATCCGTTATTACGAATCCATCGGCCTGCTCAAGGCAGCCCATCGCACCGACAGCGGCTACCGGGTATACGGCGATGACGACCTGCACACCCTGGCGTTCATCAAGCGCTCGCGGGACCTGGGGTTTTCCCTTGAAGAAGTCGGCAAGTTGCTGACCCTCTGGCAAGACCGCCAGCGCGCCAGCGCCGATGTGAAAGCGTTGGCCCGCCAGCACATCGACGAGTTGAACCAGAAGATCCGCGAGTTGGGCCAGTTGCGCGACACCTTGCAGGACCTGGTCGAGCACTGCCATGGCGATCATCGGCCGGATTGCCCGATTCTGAAGAATCTGGAGTCGGGGTGTTGCCCCTGAAATAGGCCTATAGGTAGGAGCTGCCGAAGGCTGCGATCTTTTGATCTTAAAAAATCTGGATCAAAAGATCGCAGCCTTCGGCAGCTCCTACAAGGGATTGCCAGTTGGGCACAAAAAACCCGGCCGAAGCCGGGTTTTTCTTTAACCGATCACTGCATCCATGGCGGAGGCGGTTCTTCGGTCTTGCCCGGCGGAGCATCGTCCGCCGCGCGTACGGCTTGCTTGCGCTCTTCATCCAGGCGCGCGGCCTCGATCTCGCGCATGATGCCGCCCACGTCGGCCAGCTCTTGCGTTTCGGCGAACTCGCCGGTCAGGACACTGGCCGGGTGCAAGGTGCCGGCCTCGTACAAGGCCCACATTTCCTTGGCGTACCTGGTCTTCTTCAACTCCGGCGCAAACCGCCCGAAGTAGGACGCCATGTTGCCCACATCCCGCTCCAGCATGCTGAACGCGTGGTTGTTGCCCGCCGCGTCAACCGCCTGCGGCAGGTCGATGATCACCGGGCCAGTCGGCGTCAGCAGCACGTTGAACTCGGACAGGTCGCCGTGCACCAGACCGGTACACAGCATCAGCACGATCTGGGAAATCAGATACGCGTGATATTCGCGGGCCTGATCCGGCTCCAGCACCACATCGTTCAGACGCGGCGCGGCATCACCATACTCGTCGGCCACCAGCTCCATGAGCAGCACGCCTTCGAGAAAGTCGAACGGCTTGGGCACCCGCACACCGGCATTGGCCAGACGGAACAGCGCCGCCACTTCGGCGTTCTGCCAGGCGTCCTCGGTTTCCTTGCGGCCAAACTTGGAGCCCTTGGCCATCGCACGGGCCTGACGGCTGTTGCGCACCTTGCGGCCTTCCTGGTACTCGGCCGCCTGACGGAAACTGCGTTTATTCGCCTCCTTGTAGACCTTCGCGCAACGCAACTCGTTGCCGCAGCGCACCACATAAACAGCTGCTTCTTTACCACTCATGAGTGGGCGCAGCACCTCGTCGACCAGACCGTCCTCGATCAGGGGTTCAATGCGTTTTGGAGTCTTCATCAGCTTTTATTGTGGGTCCTTTATTACCAAACACGCGAAAGTCATTCGTTATACGGCAATCCACTCACGGGGGGGAGGGGTTGCCGACTTATGAACATTGCAGATGCACACAATGTACCGATTTCATCAGGTAAAACCGACGACCGCCATGGGTCGTTCCAGATCATAGCCGAGCCTGCGTCACTTGTTGTGCAGGGGCATTGAGGGCAATTGCGACAGAAGCTGACAACACAACTCATGCCTTCCGTAGGATTTTTCCCAACAGACCTCAATTTCCTCCGACAACGGCCGAAGCCCTAAGTGACAAAGTGATTTGTCCGACAATCGCTCCCCCAACAATAGCGATGCCGCACTCAAGGATCCGGGTTGACCAAGAACGTTTACGGCTGCCAATAAACCGCGAGTCATCTGCACTGCGTGGGCCGACAAGAAAATCTGGAGCGCGGATGAACATCAAACAGAAGTTGACCTGGGCGTTTGCAATCATCGCCTGCCTGCCCGTGGTGCTGGTCGCCACCCTCGTTGTGCTGAACCTGCGCAGTGATGCCAGGGACGAATTCGTCGACGGCAGTGCCCGCGAGATTCGTCAGGTCAGCAACGCCATGCAATTGTTCTTTGACGGCATCAGCCAGAACGTCGATTACCTGGCCAAGCAACCGCTGATCCGCAACTCCGACGACAGCCTCAAGACTTACATGGCCGCCAACGCCGAGAGCGTCCCCCAGGGCGAGGCGGACAAAAAAGTCTTCGCCCTGCTCCAGGACCTGGGCAACAGCCACCCGGCCTATGCCTATGCCATCCTCGGCACCGCGGCGGGCGGCTATGTGTCGTGGCCGGATGATCCGAAGCTCAATAACTACGACCCGCGCCAGCGCCCCTGGTACAAGGCCGCCCAGGCCAAACCGGGCAAGCCGTTCCGCACCGAGGCTTACTACTGGGCCCAGGACGACGCGACCTACGTCAGCACCGTGCGCACCATCGACAACAAACTGGGCACCAACGGTGGCGTGGTCAGCATCGACGTGACGCTCAAGCAGCTCACCGAAATCGTCAAGCAGATCAAGCTCGGTGAAACCGGCTACCTGATGCTGCTGGAAAACACCGGCATGGTCCTGGTGGACCCGAAACAACCGGAACACAACTTCAAACCGCTGAACAGCCTTGGCGACGGCTACGCGCAACTGGCCAAGGCCGGCAAGGGCCTGGTGGAAGTGGAGCTGAACGGCGAGCACTACATGGCCAACGTCTGGCCATCGGAGCAACTGGGCTGGACCTTCATCGGCCTGATCAAACAGGACGACGTGATGAGCTCCGCGACCCAGTTGACCTGGTTGATCGCCATCATCGCCGCCGTCCTGGCTGTCATCTTCGCCGTCGTCGGCGCCAGTTTCGCCAGCCTCATCGTGCGCCCGATCCGCAGCGTGGCCAGCGGCCTGGAAGGCATCGCCCAGGGCGAAGGCGACCTGACCCAGAACCTGCAAATCCGTGGCAACGATGAAACCGCGCAACTGGCCAACTGGTTCAACCAGTTCCTGACCGCGATTCGCAACCTGATCCAGAACATCGGCGGCGCGGCGGGCAAGATCCTCGCCACGTCCAAGAGTTCGACCCAGGTCTCCAGCGACATGGCCGAAGCCGCCGGGCGCCAGCGTGAAGCGGTGGACATGGTCTCCACGGCGTTCCACGAAATGGTCGCCACCGCCAACGAAGTCGCGCGCTCTTGCAGCCAGGCCGCGGAGTCTGCCGACAGTGGCCAGCGCCAGGCGCGCGAAGGTCAGCAGCAGATCGACGCGGCGGTGAACAGCGTGGATCGCCTGAGCCAGGAAATCGAACAGTCGGCCCAGTCGATGCAACAGCTCGAACGCGACAGCAACGACATTCAGTCGATCCTGGGGACCATCCGCTCGATCGCCGAACAGACCAACCTGCTGGCGCTGAACGCCGCGATCGAAGCGGCCCGTGCCGGTGAACAGGGACGCGGCTTTGCCGTGGTGGCCGACGAAGTGCGGGCCTTGGCCAAGCGCACCGCCGACTCCACGGCGGAAATCGACGGACTGCTGGGCAATCTGGCCAAACGCACCAGCCAGGTGGCCCATCAGATGCACGCCAGCCTGGAAGTGTCCCAGCAATCGGTGACCCGCATCGGCGAGGCACGCAACAGCTTCGGACAGATCCGCGAGTCGGTGGACGTGATCCGCGACATGAACACCCAGATCGCCACGGCGGCGGAACAACAGCATCAAGTGGCCGAAGACATCAACCGGCACATCAGCCAGATCCATGGCGATGCGCAATTGGTGGCGGAACTGGCCAACTCGGCGCGCCTGGACTCCCAGAGCCTGGCCGGGTTGTCCAGTGAGCTGGACGGGTTGGTGCGCAGGTTCCGGACCTAATTAGTCGCCATACCCCCAAACCCTGTGGGAGCGAGCGTGCTCCGGGCGGCGTTCCGACGATGAGGCCACCAGTTTCAACATCTTTGTTGACTGACACACCGCCATCGCGAGCAAGCTCGCTCCCACAGTTGTTCTGTGTTCAGCGTTCGATGATGGCGGTCACGCCCTGCCCGCCCGCCGCGCAGATCGAAATCAGTCCCCGCCCCTTGCCCGCCACATCCAGCAACTTCGCCAGGTTGGCGACGATGCGCCCGCCCGTAGCGGCAAACGGATGCCCCGCCGCCAATGAACTGCCCTTGACGTTGAGCTTGCTGCGGTCGATCGAGCCCAGCGCCGCATCGAGCCCGAGACGGGTTTTGCAGTACTCGGGATCTTCCCAGGCCTTCAAGGTGCACAGCACTTGCGCGGCGAAGGCTTCGTGGATTTCGTAGTAGTCGAAGTCCTGCAAGGTCAGGCCATTGCGCGCCAGCAACCGGGGCACGGCGTAGACCGGTGCCATCAACAAGCCCTCGGCGCCGTTGACGAAATCCACCGCCGCCGCCTCGCCGTCACGCCAGTAGGCCAGGATCGGTAAGCCGCGTGCCTTGGCCCATTCCTCGCTGCCCAACAGCACCAGTGACGCACCATCGGTCAGTGGCGTGGAGTTGCCGGCGGTCAGGGTGCCCTTGGCGCTTTTCTCGTAGGCCGGCTTGAGCGCGGCGAGCTTTTCCAGCGTGGAGTCCGGGCGCAGGTTGTTGTCGCGGGTCAGGCCCAGGAAGGGTGTCATCAGGTCGTTGTGCCAGCCCTCGGCGTAGGACGCGGCCAGTTTCTGATGGCTCTCGAACGCTAATTGATCCTGTGCTTCGCGCGGGATGTCCCAGGTCTGCGCCATCAACTCGCAATGCTGTCCCATGGACAACCCGGTACGCGGCTCGCCGTTGCGCGGGAACTCGGGAACCAGATGCTTGGGACGCAACTGCAGGAAGGTTTTCAGTTTGTCGCCGGTGGTTTTCGCGCGGTTGGCTTGCAGAAGTATTTTGCGCAGGCCTTCGCTGACGCTGATCGGCGCATCCGAGGTAGTGTCCACGCCACCGGCAATGCCACAGTCGATCTGCCCCAGGGCAATCTTGTTCGCCACCAGCAGCGCGGCCTCCAACCCGGTGCCGCACGCCTGCTGGATGTCATAGGCCGGGGTGGCGGGCGACAGTCGCGAACCCAGTACGCACTCACGTGTGAGGTTCATGTCCCGCGACAATTTGAGCACCGCCCCGGCGACCACCTCGCCGATGCGCTGGCCGTGCAGGTTGTAACGCTCGATCAGGCCTTCGAGGGCGGCGGTGAGCATCACCTGGTTACTGGCCGTGGCGTAGGGGCCATTGGAGCGGGCGAAGGGAATCCGGTTACCGCCGATGATCGCGACGCGGCGCAGTTGGGTCATGAAAAGCTCCTGATGAAATTGCCAAAATTGAAACTCCCCCTGTAGGAGCTGCCGAAGGCTGCGATCTTTTGACTTGGCTTTTTTGTAATCAAGATCAACAGATCGCAGCCTTCGGCAGCTCCTACAATGACCAAGCGTAGGCCTTATCTCGTGGATCGAACGACTGATCGCCATTCGTGGTCCACACTTTGATCCCCAGCTTTCGGAGCGCGTTCCATGTCTGACCGCTATATCGACTTCGCCAATTCGTCCATCGGCCACCGCCTGGTCGGCGCCCTGGGGTTGCCGACGCCGACCAGGCTTGAGCGCTGGCAAGCGGGCCGGTTGCGACCTGTGGAAGGCGCACTGCTGATCGGCGGCGGGCCGTTGACCGAACACGTCAACGCCTTCGCCAACCGCCTGACCGACGCGATCTACAGCTACGGCACCGAGCCTTCGATGGCCACGGCCTGGATTCCCGGCCACGGACCGAAACTCAAGGCCGTGGTATTCGACGCCAGTGACCTGCTGCACACCGATCAGCTCAAGCAACTGCGCGAGTTTTTCCAGCCGCTGATGAAGAACCTCGAACACTGTGCGCACCTGGTGATTCTCGGGCGTGACCCGCAAACCCTGCGCGACCCGTTCGCCGCCAGTGCACAGCGTGCCCTGGAAGGTTTCGGCCGTTCCCTGGCCAAGGAATTACGCAGCGGTGCCACCCTGCAATTGATCTACGTCGGCGAAGGTGCCGAGGCGCAGCTGGAAGGCCCGCTGCGGTTTTTCCTCTCGCCGAAAAGCGCCTTCGTGTCCGGGCAGGTCATTCGCTTGAATCCGTGCGCGACGCCAGTCACCGACTGGACACGCCCGCTCGCCGGGCGCAAGGCTCTGGTTACCGGCGCAGCACGCGGTATCGGTGCCGCCATCGCCGAAACCCTGGCCCGTGATGGTGCCGACGTCACCCTGCTTGACGTGCCTGCGGCCAAAACCGATCTCGAAGCGCTCGCCGCGCGCCTCGGCGGGCGCAGCATCACCCTCGACATCTGCGCCGAAGACGCCGCCGCGCAGTTGATCGAACAATTGCCCGATGGCCTCGACATCGTAGTGCACAACGCCGGCATCACCCGGGATAAAACCCTGGCCAACATGACCCCGGAATTCTGGGACGCGGTGCTGGCGGTCAACCTCAATGCGCCGCAAGTGCTGACCAAAGCCCTGCTCGACAGCGGCACCCTGCACGACAACGGCCGGGTGATCCTGCTGGCGTCCATCAGCGGCATCGCCGGCAATCGCGGGCAAACCAATTACGCGGCGAGCAAGGCCGGGTTGATCGGTATGGCACAAGCCTGGGCGCCGGAGCTCCAAGAGCGCGGCATCAGCATCAACGCCGTGGCGCCGGGTTTCATCGAAACGCAGATGACCGCACACATTCCCTTCGGCCTGCGCGAAGCCGGACGGCGCATGAGTTCGCTGGGCCAGGGCGGCCTGCCGCAGGACGTCGCCGAGGCCGTGGCCTGGCTCGCGCAACCGGGCACCGGCGCGTTCACCGGGCAAGCATTGCGCGTATGTGGGCAAAGCGTTCTGGGAGCTTAAGGATGATCACCGACTGGCACACACTCAACCGCGAACCCGGCCTGCCGGGGTTGTACGCACGAGCGGCGACACGGCGCAAAATCACTGGCAGCCACCTGCCCGATTCGGGGTTGCGTTGCTGGGTCGAAGTCGATCCCAAGCGCCTGGCGGCCTATCGCAAGGTCTGTGGTTTCGCCGACAACGGCCTGCTGCCGCCGACCTACCCGCACATCCTCGGGTTTGCCTTGCAGATGCAACTGCTCACAGCCAGGGACTTCCCGTTCCCGCTGTTGGGTCTGATTCACCTGAGCAACCGCATTCGTGTACTGCGCCCCATGGGCGGGGTGAGTCGGGTGCGCGTCAGCGTGCAAGTGCAGAACCTGCTACCCCACGCCAAAGGCGCAACGTTCGATTTGCTGACCATACTCGACGATCAGTTGGGCCCGCTGTGGGAAGCAGAAAGCCGGATGCTCTGTCGCGGCGTCAAACTCGAGGGCGAACCGCTCGAAGAGAGCCTGGTACCGAGCCTGGCCCTGAGCGAAGTCGAGCACTGGAAAGCGCCCTCGGACATCGGCCGGCAATACGCCAAGGTGTCCGGCGACTACAACCCGATTCACCTGAGCGCGGCCAGCGCCCGACTCTTCGGCTTCCCGACCGCCATCGCCCATGGTCTGTGGAACAAGGCGCGCACCCTGGCTGCGCTGGCCGGGCATCTGCCTGTGGCGAATGTCGAGATCGAAGTGCAGTTCAAGAAGCCGGTACGGTTACCCAGTGAAGTGACGTTGCTGGCCAGTGCGCCGGGGCCGAGTGGGGACTTTCAATTGGTGGGTCTCGGGGAGCTGGAGCATATGGTCGGGCATTGGCGACCGGTGGCCTGAACGGCTGATATTCATGGTGAGGAAGCGTGCTCCTGATGGGCTGCGTACACTCAGATAATCAGGTCGGCTTTCAGGCCGCCTTCGGGGGCAAGCCCGCTCCCATAGGTTCAAGGTACATCCACCAGGGTCAGGTCGGCCGGCAGGCAGTCTTCGCGGGCAAGTCGGATCGCCACACCGCCGCTCCCACAGAAGAGCAAAGGCAGAGCAGCCCACACCGCGCCGCTTCTCACCACTCATCAGGCCGAGCGTTAGCTCGCCTGCAGCTCTTGATCTTGAAAGGAACCCCGAGCCTTAGCGAGGGGCCGTACGTAAGGGGCGAGCGTTTTTTGCTTACTTTTTTAGGCGCTTGTAAAAAAGTGAGTCGCCGTAAGGGCGAAACCGCCAGCCGCCGTTACCGCAGAAATGGATATGTACTCAACCCAAACCACCAACATGGTCGGCCCAGAGGCCGCCAAGTCAACGCTTGACCAGATAAACCTGCGGCTGAGGAAACAGATTATTGAGCGTCTCCAACAACCGCACGTGATAAATCGGCTTGCGAAAAAGATCCAGCACCTGCAAGCGCAACATGTCACTGACATCATCCATGCCCGCATGCCCCGACATCACAATCACCGGCAAATGCTGGCGCGACGTATGCTCGCGCAAGCGCTTGATCAACGACATGCCGCTCTCCTCCGGCATGCGCAAATCGGTGATCACCAAAGCGATATCGGGATGCCGGGTCAGATGCTGCAGCGCGAGCTTGACCGAAGTGGCCGTAAAGCAGTTGAACCCCTCACCCTCCAGCAACTCAGCCAACTCAAGCAATGCGTCCTCTTCGTCATCCACCAGAAGCAACTGTTGGCGTGGCTGTGCGTGAGTGTTCATGAGGTAACACCTGCAATGGACGAAGCGCTGATGTTAGTACCCGATTTCAGCATTTCCGATGCCTTAATCAGGAACTAGGGACCAGTGCAGTCCTGATATTGCCGAACACCGTCCTAATATCATCCCCAACGCCCGAACTGAGCCCGGCGATAACCACCGCGACCATGGCAGCGATAACCGCGTACTCAATACCTGAAGCTCCCTCGGTATCCTTGATCAAGCCTTTGTAATATGCGATTTCGGCAGCGACCTTCAAAACAAGCGTGGAAAAAGACATGGCATTTCTCCTGGACGACGACGGGTGTTGCACGGACGCAACATGATTCCCCAGTGCCAGCACCAGCATTGTCGGCATTCCCAGGCCCAACAACTGTAAATACGCATTAATACGAAAGCATTAACCGTTTCGTTGACGTCAAAAACAGGTCGTTTTATCGCAACTTTGCACTTCCGTTAGATATTTTCCCCGCACTAATGGCATTTTGCTCTACCTGCGCTACGGTCAAATAGCGAAATAGTTCCATGTTCATAGCTGCCTGATTGCGAAGTTGTCTCGTTGGACTTGACGAGGTTTGCGCAGCAGGAAAGGGAGAGCCTTCATGAACAGCCGTGTCACTCTGGGCCTCGCCGGACTGTTTCTGGTCGGCGCCATCATTACCGGCTACTGGGGACTCTCATTGAGTCGCCAACCGGCCCCCGAGGCCGTTGCCCAATCCACCGCCAATGCACCGCTGGCCATCCCACAGGCACCTCTGTCGGCAAATGACCCGACCCGCCATCCGGTGGTCGTGCTGGTCAACGATGTCGCGCCATATACCCCGGTCACCCCCGCCGATGTCGTCCTGGAACAGTTGCACACCGCCCCGGTCGGCAGCCTGACCAGCCTCGACCAGGCGATTGGCCGTACCCCCTGGCGCGCCCTCACCGCCGGCAGCTGGCTCAACGACGAAAGCTTCGAAGCCGGCAGCAAGCTGTCGCGGATGATCCGCCCCAATGAGCGCGCCCTCGCGGTCGCCACAGACGAAGTGGTCATAGTCGGCGGGCAACTGACGCCGGGGGACTATGTCGATGTGCTGCTGTTCCTGCGCATGGACACCCTCAATCCTCAGCCAACGGCTCAACTCGTGGTGCCGGCCTTGCGGGTGCTCGGGGTCGGCGAGCAATTGGGGTTGACCAACGACGGCCAGCCTTCCAGCCCGGCGCGCAACACCGATGAAAAACTCAAACAGGATCAATCCCGCGCCGCGGCGCGGACCGTGTTGCTCGCCGTTCCTGAACAACTGGTGAGCCGCCTGATGCTCGCGACCCAGGCCGGCGTGCTGCGCCTGGCCGTGCGTAGCGCCGATGAAAAACGCCTGGCGCGCTACTGGGCCGGCGACAGCGGCTCTGCCGCCAACCTGGCCAATGCCAACCGCGAGTTGTTGCAATTCAGCCAGTTGGCCATGACCGGGCCACCCAAACCTGTCACCACCAGCTCTGGCGCCGCGCCGCGCAAGCAGAGCGTGGAAGTCATTCGCGGTAACGAGATCACCCAACAAACACCCTGAGTCGAGCAAGGATGCCTTTCCATGCGCAGACCTTTTACGCCATTGTTCAACGGCTTGATCCGGGCCAATTTGCTCGGCGGCCTGCCGGCGAGTGCGGTATCACGTAGCGAGTTACCGCAATGAGCCAGAACCTGAGTCAAACCTTCCTCGCGATCACGCGCAACAGCACCGACCTGGAATGGCTGCAAGGTGCCCTTGCGCCCTTGGGCCAGGTGGTCAGCGCCGGTGGCGGCAGCCTCGACGAACTGTTGGCACTGGTGGACGTGACCTGCGCCAGCCTGGTGTTCATCGGCCTGGACCGCGACCACGTGGTCACTCAAAGCGCGTTGATCGAAAGCGCACTGGAAGCCAAACCGATGCTGGCGATCGTCGCGCTGGGCGACGGCATGGACAACCAGCTTGTACTCAATGCGATGCGCGCCGGGGCCAGGGACTTCGTGGCCTATGGTTCACGCTCAAGTGAAGTCGCGGGGCTGGTGCGACGCCTGAGCAAACGCCTGCCCGCTGTCGCGCCGAACACGCACCTTGGCCGCCTGACCGTGCTGTATGGCGTGCAGAGCAGCGCCGACGGCGCGTTGCTGGCCACACACATGGCGCAAGTGGTGCAAAAAAGCGGTCAGCACACGCTGCTGCTGGACCTTGGATTACCCCGGGGCGATAGCCTGGCGCTGCTGGGCCTTGAAAGCTCGTTTCATTTCGGCGATGCATTGCGCCACTTGCGACGCCTGGACGCGACACTGATCGACAGCGCCTTCACCAGTTGCGAAGCCGGGCTGCGCATCCTCGCCTACGCCAGTGGCGATGAACCGCTGGAACACACCAGCGCCGCCGAGCTGTACATGTTGCTCAGCGCCCTGCGCCAACACTTCCAGCACATCGTGGTAAACCTCACCGGTCAACCCGACAGTGAGGCGCTGCGCACCTTCGTCAGCCATTGCGACAAACTGCTGTGGTACACCGACCAGAACGTGCTCGACTGCCGCCGCAACCTCACGGTGCTCAACTTGTGGCGCGAAAAAGGCATGAAGCTCGATCACGCCAAACTGCTCGTGGACCGCTACCTGCGTAGCGTCGCACCGGACTCCGACACCCTGGGCAAGACGTTCGGCCTGGAGATCATCGCCACCCTCGCCTACAGCCCGGAAGTGCGGCTCAACGCCAAGAACCAGGGCCTGACCCTGTTCGAACTGGCCCCACGCGAGGGCCTCACCCAGGGCCTGCGCGCCCTCGGCGAGCGCCTGGCCAAGCATTCCGAAGGCCTGGCCAAACCCAAGACCGGCTGGTTCAACCGCTTGAGGGGCGCACAATGAGCAGTGAAAAACTCTTCGGTTCCCCCCATCGCGGCGCAATCGGCAACACCGACCACGAAGGCCTGAAACTGGTGCTGCACCGCTACATCATCGACGCCATCGAAGAGTCGGGGAAAAACCTGCTGGAGGGTTCGCGCCAGGCGCTGTCGCAGTTCGTGATCGACAAGGTGGCCGAGTACATCGCGCGTTTGCACCTGGCGATTTCCCGCTATGAAATGGAGCGCCTGGCCGAAGAGATCGTCGACGAACTCACCGGTTTCGGCCCTCTGGAAGTACTGCTGCGCGACCCGACGGTGACCGAGATTCTGGTCAACGGGCCGCACCGGGTATTTGTCGAACGCGAAGGCTTGCTGCACTTGAGTGACCTGCGCTTTATCGATTCGCACCACGTCGAACGTGTCATGCAACGGATTCTCGCGCCCCTGGGTCGACGTCTCGATGAGTCCTCGCCCATGGTCGACGCGCGCCTGCCGGACGGCAGCAGGGTCAACGCCATCATTCCGCCGATTGCCCTCGATGGCCCGTGCCTGTCGATCCGAAAGTTCCGCCAGGACATGCTCAAAAGCTCCGACCTGATCGCGATGCAAACCATCGATCACGGGATCTTCGAATTCATTCATGAAGCCGTGGGCAAGCGCTGCAACATCCTGATCAGCGGCGGCACCGGCACCGGCAAGACCACGCTGCTGAACATTCTCAGCCAGTTGATCAACCCCCACGAACGACTGGTCACCATCGAAGACGTCGCCGAACTGCAACTGGGCCACCCTCACGTCGTGCGCCTGGAAACCCGTCCACCGAATGCCGAAGGCCATGGCGAGGTGAAAGCCAGCGACCTGATTCGCAACGCCCTGCGGATGCGCCCGGACCGGATCATCCTCGGTGAGATTCGCGGCGTCGAAGTGGTCGATGTGCTGACCGCGATGAACACCGGCCACGACGGTTCGATGAGTACCGTACACGCCAACAACGCCCAGGATGCACTGCTGCGCCTGGAAACCCTGGTGGGCTTGACCGGTCGCAGCATCGCCGAACGCACCCTGCGACAAATGATCTGCGCGGCGCTCGACGTGGTCATCCAGCTCACGCGCCTGCCCGACGGTCGCCGCTGCGTCAGTGAAGTGGTGGAAGTCGTTGGTGTGCGCGACGACGTGTATGTCACCAACACACTGTTCCGTTTCGACCGCCACACCGGATTTGGTTTCCTGCGCGAAGCCGTGAACCCGGCTGGCGACAAATTGCGCCGGGACTCGGCGCTGTCTCCCTCGGCGTACTGAGGTCACGGCATGCTCAAACCGGCGCTGCTCATCCTCGTTTGCCTGATCTTTCTCGGCCTGGCGCTGCGCCTGCTCTATAGCGGCTTGCGCCAGACCGGCAACGAACGGATTTTGGGACGCCTGAACCAGGGACAACCGCTTCGGGCCGTGCAGAAGTCATCATGGGCGGGCCTTGAGCGGGCGTTCCTGCGTGCCGGTCTCGGACGCCCCACCGAACGCCTGGGCCAATGGCTGGTGTTCTGGATACTCGGGGTGCTGCTGGGGATTGCCCTGGGTGGCTGGATCGGCGCGCTACTGGCGCTGCTGGTGCCTCCGGTGGTGCTACGACTATTCGTCAGCTGGCGTTATCAGCGTCGCCTCAGTCGCATGATCGACCAACTGCCGATGCTGCTCGACCATGCCGTACGCAGCTTGAAGTCCGGGCGAACCCTGGCCGATGCCGTGCTCGGCGCCATCGATGCGGCCGAACACCCGCTGAAAAATGCCATGGGCCGGATTCAACGCAATGTGCAACTGGGGGTCAGCCTGGCAGACGCCGCTTCGGACTTCGCCGAACTGTACGAAAAAGACGAACTACGCCTGCTCGCACTCGGCTTGAAGGTCAACCACCACTACGGCGGCAATGCCAGTGAGCTGTTGGAAAACCTGATCAAGATGATCCGCGAGCGCGAGCAAGCGGCTCGCCAGTTGAAGGCCATGACCGGCGAAACCCGCATCACAGCCGTGGTCCTGGCCCTGCTGCCGGCCTCGGTCGCTGGCTACTTTCTACTCACCAATCCAACCTACCTGCTTTCCATGTGGCACGACAGCTCGGGGCAAATCATGCTGGCGAGTGCCTTCGGATTTCAGGTATTCGGTTGCCTGGCGCTTTGGCGCATGTTGCGTAGCCTATGAATATGACGATGCTCTTGCTGGTGAGCGCACTGCTGCTTTTCGGGGCGGCGCTGTTGTTGCTCAGCGCCTTGCTGGACCAAAGCCGACGGGCACGCCAAGTGGCCCAGCGCCTGGATGGCAAGGCGCCCGGTGATAGCCACCTCACCCAACTGCTGCATGCCCTGGGAGCCAGTCGGCTGGGGCAGCAGTCGGTCAAAATGGACAACGAAACCCAGGCCCTGCTCAACCGCCTGGGCTGGCGCAGCGTACGCCAACGCTCGCTGTTCGCCGCCTTGCAGGTGGGTGTGCCGATGTTGGCGCTGTCCTTGTGCCTGCTGATCCAGGGGCTGTTCTTCCCGAATGTGGAGAACCACTGGATCGCCCCGATGCTCGCCACCAGCGCCGGCTATCTGTTGCCCAAGCGCTGGCTGGCCGCCGCCGCACAGCGTCGGCAAAAACAACTGGCCACCGAAACCTCGACCTTCATTGCACTGCTGCGCACCCTGTTCGAATCCGGCATGGCGGTGGAGCAATCCCTTCGTGTGCTGAGCCAGGAGGGCAGGCAGTTGCTGCCCGTCCTGACCCATGAACTGCGCCTGATTCTGACCCGCGTCGACTCCGGCCTGGAACTGGGCGAAGAGTTGAACAAGACCACCCGCTTGCTTGCGGTAGACGAGTTCACCGACACCTGCGTGATCCTTCAACAATTGATCCATCAGGGTGGCGGCGCGATGAAATCCCTGCTGGCGCTCAAACAGTTGCTCGACGACCGACGCCTGACGCGCCTGCAGGAATACATCTCCAAAATGTCCGCCAAAATGTCCGTGGTGATGATGCTGTTTCTCTTCCCGGCGTTATTGATCGTCCTGGCCGGCCCGGGCTTCACGGCCCTGGCCAGGTCCTTTGGGCACTAATCCTGCGGATCGAGATTATCCAGCGCCCGATTCACCGCCAGCTCACCCAGCATGATCACCTGCGCAATCCCCAGCATCGTATTGCGCTGCGAGCCCTGCAGAAACCCAGCGAAATCACTCGCCATCACACTCGCCGACGCCAGTGACTCACAGGCGTGGGCCAGCAAGGTTTCGGTGTCGATATTCGGGGCGATGACAAACATCGTGCCTGGCTTGTGGGTGACAGGTTTTGGGGGATTTGGGGTGGGTTTGATCATGGTGAAGCTCCAAGTATGAGATGGAGCTGCCACTGATCGCCGCGACAGCAATCAAGGGTGGCAGCTGTACGCGGGGTCGCGGACCGAGCTACTTGGAAACCCGGCATACCCGAAGGTATCCCGCGCACAGCCACCATTACATCAAACGACAAGCACCGAAGCGCTCCGGTTTGAGCCGGTGGATTATGCACCAAGTAGACTAAAAGGCCGCGACAGCCCGGTCACTGATTTTGCAGCGACCGACAAAGGCTAGAGATCGCGCTTCCGACGGACAACCTGAAAAGCGTGTCGGAGATTTCCCAGGGGTTTGAGGAAAACTACACAGGAATGTGTTGGCTGAAAGGACGTCATCGCGGGCAAGCCCGCTCCCACAGAAAGGCAAAGACAGGTCGGCGTACACCGCGTCGCTCTTCACCACTCATCAGGCCGAGCGTTAGCTCGCCTGCAGCTCTTGATCTTGATCCACCCGCCCCCTCGGAAGGCTGAGCGGAGGTGTTTATCCGGGGATTGGCGCGTAGCGCCGTTCGACGCAGTCGAACTCATTGCATGTAGGTCGAAGCGAAGCCGACCGGAGGGCAATGCCCCCGGATGAATACCGCAGCGAAGGAACGCCGAGCCTAGTGACCCGCTGTAAGAGCGGAACCATAAGCAGCCGTTACCGCAGCAACGGATATGTACTCAACCTAAACCACCAGCATGGTCGGCCCAGAGGCCGCCAAGCCTCAGTGCGCCGTAACCCGCTGCCGCCCCACGGTCCCACTGGGCGACAAGGCCAACGCCAACTGCGTCCGATTATGCATATGCGTCAACCGCAACACCTGCGACACATACAACTTCACCGTGTTCTCGGTAATCCCCAACTCACAGGCAATCTGATAATTGGTCTGCCCCTTGCCCACCAACCGCGCCACGTCCAGTTGCCGCGGTGACAGCTGATTGAACATCGCCGGAACCTCCACCGCATCACCATCAGCGACACCCGCGTCAGCCGCATGCGGCCCACGCCGAACCTTGTCCAGATCCTGGTACAGATCATCGATCGACTCGGACAGATACTGCAGCTTCTGATTCAAATGCCCCAACTGCAGGTTCTTGTGCCTCTCCTGCAAGGCCACTTCCTGCCGCTGCATACCCTCGAACAACTCATCCAGATCGATCGGCTTCTGGTAATAGTCGGCAACGCCAGCGCGCAGGGCCTTGATCACATCCTGCTTGTCGGCACACCCGGTGAGCATGATCGCCTCGAACGCCCGGTGCTTGCCCGATAGCCGCTGCAACTCCTGCATCAGCTCAATACCGTCCATGCCGGGCATGTGAAGGTCCAGTAGCACCAGGCCGATATCGAGGTCTTCGTTGAAACGCTCGATCGCCTGATAGCCCGATTCGCAGGGAACACAACGGTAACCTTTGCCCTCCAGAAACTCGCAAAGCTCTTCAACGATCAATGGCGCATCGTCGACCACAAGGACTTTTACTGCCGAAGTAAACTTGCTCACGAGTAACTCCCTGTCAGGTCAAAGGTTGACCCGTCCCTCAGCGACAGCCAGCGGCTGTACAACTTCTGTCTGAAAAGTAGACGTAGTTTGCGGCTATGTACACAAAAGGGTCGGCTAGCGGAACCAGGCAAATGTCAGAATCAGCCCCACCAGCACGAAGGGTGCAAATGGCTGCTTCCTTGACAGTTCAGGTGCCATGTAAAAAAGATGGGTTCTAAGCCCTTGACCCATATGAAGCCAGACTCTTGGCGCCAGCAGCAGCCAGAAAACGCTGGCCAATCCGGCGCCAATAAACGTGCCGAGCACGTGCATACCGTCCGTCGCAAGAGCCAGGGCGGCCATGAGTTTCACGTCGGCGCCACCCATTCGCTTCATGGCATAGCCCGGTAGCGTGAAGCCCAGGGCCAACAAAAAGGCCCAGCCACCCTGTTGTGCCTCGGCACCCAGCCAGGTCGTGCCGCTCCACAGCAACCATGCCAGGGCCAGGGCACCGCCGCCCAGGGTGAGGCCGTTGGCGATGTGCCGTTGCCGGGCATCCTGTGCGGCGCACAGCGCCAGCCAGATCAGTAGGACAAAGCTCTGCATTCGGTAAAAAACGTCCGTTTTGGCTGAATGATTCTATGCTGACATTACTCAGTGTTGGTCAGGGTAGACGCACTCATGAAAGCCAGCCTCCCCCACAAACAAAAAGGTGCCGCCGCAATTGAATTCGCCTTGGTGTTCATCATTTTTTTTGGCGTGTTCTACGGCATCATCAGCTACAGCCTGCCGCTGCTGTTGATGCAGTCATTCAACCAGTCGACCGCCGAAGCCGTACGCCGCAGCGTGGCGCTGGACCCGGCCACCCCGGGTTACAGTGCCGCGCTGATCGCCCGCGCCAAGACGGAGCTGACCACGCAAACGGCCTGGATTGCGCCGGCCCTGAACTTCAATGTCGCCACTGATGCCACCGTCACTTATGTGGGCGGCTTGCTGACAGTGCGCATCAGTTACCCCACCAATAAAATCAGCGCCGTCATCCCGTTCCTGAACCTGCCCGGCATCGGTCAGGTACCCAATCTGCCGGCGACCCTCACGGCCAGTGCGAGCCTGCAATTTTGAGTGCCGGGGACAAATTGTTCGGGCGCCTGCTCCACCGACACCCGCCGCCGCCACCGGAGCCGCCGGAGGCACTGCAGGTGCACAGCTTCGGATTGCAGATGCAGCTCAATGCCGAGGGGCGTGTCGTTCAATTGAGCGGTCCGCTGCGGCACTTGCTGGCCCAGCATCCCCCCAGCGCACAGGCACCGCACCTGCTCGACTTCCTGTTGCCCCACAGCAGCCTCGTCATCGAAGGCTCGCCAGCGGACTGGCAGGGACAAACCCTGGACCTGGACTTCTGCAGCCTCAACGGTCCGCCGCTACATTTGCGCGGCTGGGTGCAACCCTTGGCCGATGCCTGGCTGTTGCAGATGCTGGACATCGGTGACTTGCTGCTCGAACGCCGGCAATCGCGCAACCGCGAACAATGCCAGGTGCTGGCGCTGCAAATCGCCGGACAGTTGCGCCTGTGTAGCCTGACTCGCCTGCCCGAGATGCTGGCCGAACAACTGCAAAGCCTGGCCCAGCGCTTTCAGATCCCGTGCATTGCCCTGGCCTTGCTCGATGAGCAAGAACAGGGTTGGCAAATTTACCAGCACTACGCGGCCCTTGATGCAGCGCAACTTTGGCAAAACGGTCAACGCCTGGGCACGGGGCTGGACAGTCTGAGCGGCTCCGCACCGCAGCACCTGACCCCGCGCGAACACCCGCGCCTGCAGGGCACGTTCGGCAATACCGATGGCTTCGCCGTGCCTTATCACGATGCGCAAGGGGTGGTTGCCTGGTTGCTGTGCGGTTTCTTCACGGCGCAACAACGCGCCCCCGATGTCACGGAACGCGACTGGCTGCAAATCACCGCCGCGCTCGCCAGCCCCTTGCTCGGGCGCCTGCGCGAGCATCGGCATCATCTGCAACTGGAACGCCTGGAATCGCTGCAAGCCTTGCTGGGAACAGGCTGGTGGGAAGTCTTCAGCGACAGCGACGAGGTTCAGTTGGCGCCTTCGCTGGTCACCACCCTGAACCTTGGAACATCGCGTTTATCCGTGCAGGACTGGCTCGAACAGGTGTATCCCGTCGACCGCGAAGAGCTGCGCATGCGCCTGAAAGACTTGCAGACGCAGGGCATTCCCCTGCTGCTGTGTGTGCGCCTGTATCGCCCCTACAATGCGCCCGAACCCATCTGGTATCGCCTGCAAGGCCAGGCCCTGGGCGCGGGGAAAAACCGTCGGCTGGTGGGTTTCATGCTCGACATCAGCGACATAAAGAACCAGGAGCAGATCGCCGCCGCCGCCCGCGCACGCCTGGACAATCTGATCGCCAGCTCTCCGGCGGTGATTTACGTACAGCGCTATGTCGAAGGTGTGTTGCAACCGGTGTTCTTCAGCGACAGCCTGTTGCCACTGCTCGGCTGGACCCTCGCCGACTGTGCGCCCGGGGCGTTGGTTGAACGGGTACATCCCGACGACCGCCCGCAGTATTTCGAGCGCACGCGGCTGTTGCTGCGTGAAGGCTCGGTGCGCGCCCGCTATCGGTTGCGCGACAGTCGCGGCGACTATCACTGGCTGCTGGACGAAGCGAAGTTGTTGCGCGACGACCTCGGCTTGCCGGTGGAAGCCGTGGGTCTGTGGCTGGATATCACCGAAGCGACCCAGGCCACTGAACAGGTCAGGCAAAGTGAAGAACGCTACCGGATTCTGGTGGAAGACTCGCCGGCGATGATCTGCCGCTACCAGCCGGATCTGACGCTGACCTTCGGCAACCGCCCGTTGGCCACCTACCTGGAATTGGCGCCCGAGCAATTGCCGGGGATGAATCTGGGCAACTGGATGTCCAGGGAACAGCGCGAGGCATTCACTCGACGGCTGGACCAGTTGAGCCCCGAATTTCCGGTCAGTACCGCCGAGATCAACCTGCAACTGCCCGGCCGCGAACACGCCTGGTGGGTCTGGTCCGATCGCGGGGTGTTCGATGAACAGGGCCGGTTGCTCGAGGTCCAGGCCGTGGGGCGCGACAACACCGAGGTGCGGCGCTCGCAGCAGCAGCTCACACAAAGCGCGAAAATGGCCACCCTCGGTGAAATGGCCACCGGCCTGGCCCATGAGATCAACCAGCCGCTGAACGTCATGCGCATGGCCATCGTCAACGTACTCAAGCGCCTCAATAACGGTGATGTACAAGTCGATTACCTGATCGACAAGCTCACTCGCATCGACACCCAGGTGCAGCGCGCCGCGCGGGTGGTGGACCACATGCGGGTGTTCGGCCGCCGTTCGGAAATCGAGCAGCAGCCGTTCAACCCGGCCAAGGCCATCGAAGGCACGCTGGCGCTGTTGTCCGAAGGAATGCGCGGCAAAGGCGTCGACCTGCGCATCAGCGAGACCGGTTTTGAAGTGCTGGTGCGCGGCTACGTCGATCAGCTTGAGCAGGTGCTGATCAACCTGATGGTCAACGCCCGTGATGCATTGCTCGGCAAGCGCGAGGCCAACCCCGATTTCAAACCGTGGATTTCGCTGTATACCGAACGGGATACGCACTCGGTACGCCTGTGGGTCGAGGACAACGGCGGCGGAATCGACCCGCGTTTGCTGGAGCGGATTTTCGAGCCGTTCTTCACCACCAAACCGGTGGGTGTCGGCACCGGTCTGGGGCTCTCGGTAAGCTACGGCATCGTCGAGCACATGGGCGGAAAACTGAGCGTGCAAAACACCAGCGAAGGTGCGCGTTTCTGCATCGAACTGCCGATTGTGACGCCGGACTAGATCACCAGCGCCGCTCGACCCGAATGACAACTGAGGTTGGCACCCACTTCGACTTTGTCCAGGTCGATCCCCAGGCTCGCCAGCAACGTATTGATCAGCGTATCCAGTAACGGGCTGAGTACCGTATTGATCGCATTGACCAACGCAGTCGTGACCTCACTCAAAATACTGCCCAAGCCTCCCACGATGCTGCCCGACGGCCCATACATGTTCACACCAAGGTTACTCACAGTGGTGTTCAGGCTGTTGACGATGTTGGTCGTGGTAAAGGCGTAGTAAAACGGTGGCTGATTGATCTCCGGCAGGTTGGCAGCCGCCGGTGCGGAATAGACGTGGGGGATGTTGGCATTTTGGGCAACCGCAGTGTTGACCATGAGATCGATGCTGCCGCCAACACCGGGCTGATGGTTGTAGCAGGTCAGGGACAGGATCAGCAGCCGCTTGCAGGTCTGCACGCCGATGTCGATGACCTTCAGGGGATTGACGTGGTTGCTGGGTGGAACAGTGGGTGAGCCAAACACATCGGCGGGATTGATCTGCCCGATCTTCAAACCGATCAGCGTGGTGGTGGTGCTGGTCGTCAGGCTTTTGTTCGTCGTACTCACACAACTGTAAGCCGTGACATAACTCCAGGCACCGGCCGCCTCCAGGGCCACGTCGATGCGTATCGGAGGTGGCAACAGCTTGATTTCCGGCGTGTCGCACGGCACGAGCACCGCGCAGGTCAATTCGTTGACAACGCCCACCAGGTCCCAATCAAACAATGAGTTCAGGATATTGGCCAGGGGTGAAGCGAGATCGATGACAGCGTTGACCAGAGGCGTGATGGCGTCCATCACGGGCAGGTTGATCGACAACAACGTCTTGACCTGAGCCGTGCGTACATAGATGCGGTTGGGGCCCAAAGGGGCCAATGCCGCGTTTTTTGGATTGCCGATGGCCGACAGTTGCGGGGGCTCCATCACCTGCACCCGTGCCGTGATCTGCGCCAGGCCAGCGATGTTGATCGGCAAGGTCGCGACCGCGGCATTCTTCTTGTTGGCCAGTTGTACAAACCCTTCAATCAGATCGAAGGCTTTGAGGTTCACGGCAAGGGTCGAAATGTCGGTGCCGCTTTCAACATGCAACATGTTACCCAGCACAACGGACGTCGTACCCGCTGCCACCTTCAACGCTTGCAGGCTGACAATGGTTGCAGATGCTCCAAGTGTGCCGTTGGGGTCCAGTACGTTGATGGCGGTCTGGATCAACTGGCTGACATTGATCGTATTACCCAGTACCTGATCGTAGCCAACCGCAGTCAGGCCGAGGTCGATTTTCAACCGGTTGAGGTAGCCGAGCAGGCTGATGTCGGTATTGACCAACCCGTTCCAGCCCGCCGCACTGATACTGACGTTGCCTCCCAGCAACCCTCCGAAAAGCAGACTGGTAATGGCGGCCTTGCTGGTATCAAAGGTCAGGACCGCACTGCGGATCGTCAATGAAGCCAGGGGAGGCGGCAACGCAGCGACCGCCGTAGCGCTCAGCGTCAGCGTTGAACCCGCCGGTGCGCCGCCGGCCAACGCGCCGATGCCGCCGGCAATACTCTGTTGCACGACATGGCTGGCAATAACCCGGATAGCCTCGCTTTTGCTTGGGTCGGCAGCGAATACCCGAAGGTTGTTGGCATCCAGGGTCAGCGCACCACACGCCACAGCCAGTACGCGTCCAGTGGAGGGAATGGCGAAACCATTTCGTTGCGCGCTGGCCGTGGCATAGGTGTTAGCGGTTGAGCCGCCGGAACAGTCTCCCCCCCTGGTGGCAGCCTCAAGGGCGGCCATGTCTGCCACGCGCTGCAAACTGCGTTTTTCCAGATACAGCCTGCCGGTATCGACCACCAACAACATGAATGCCAACGCCAGAGTCAGGGTCAATGCAGCCATCAAGCCGATCGCCCCCCGTTGCCGGGCCGGGCCGCAAAACTGCAGGCGGGGAGACATGGCGCACTCCTTTGCCGGCGCACGGCCGGGCGCAACCTCCGTTGGTGAAAAGCAGTGTAGACAAGGGCGGCCGAGACTGCTGGCAACTTGCCACTTCAGGCAATAAAAAACCCCTGTGAGGCACAGGGGTTCAGGGGCTGACTGATTCTAGGATGCGTGCGGTGGGTAGTTAGCCAATATCCGCGTGACCGTTTCCCAGATGGCATCGCGACGATCGGTCGGGTTCGGCGTGCGGCTGAGTATCTGTTCGTCACTGCCACGCCACACCAGCTTGCCGTCCTTGCCATCGAGCAGGTCGATCTGGATGGTCGCCACTTTGTAGCTGACGTTGCGGGTTTCGTTATACATGGGGGCGCCGTAGTAGCCATACCACGGGTTACCCCAGCCGCCGCCGTAATTGGTGGTCACCTGTTGTTGCCGCTCTTCGACAATCAGGTAGGTCTGTACATTCAAATCGCCCTTGGCGCCTGCGGCGGCCGGGCGCAGACCGCGCTGATCCAGTTGATCGGCAACCGCCTGACGGACGCGCTGTTCGGTCAGGTCGCTCTTGATCCGTGGATCATCGGGACGGTATTGCAGGGCGGGCTCTTTCCAGGTCCAGCTGCGATAGGCAGCAAAGTCGCGGCTGGCGTCGAAGTCATGATTGACCTGGTTGGCGGCGCAGGCACTGAGTAGCGCGGCCACTGCCAGTAAAACAAAACGGCGGAACATGATGAGTCTCCGGTTGAAGGCATGATCCTGCGAAATGCTTCTTATTCGATAAGAAGCTAACTGGGAGGATACGCCGACATTGCCTTTTCCACAGCCTGCCGTATGGCATCGGCCCGCTCGCTTTCGCTGCCCCGGTTACCGGTTTCAGCGCTGGCGCTCCACACCGGCTGGCCGCTCCTGGCGTCATACATATCCACCTGAACCACTACGACTTGCTCCTGATAGGTACGAACGACCGGTACAGTGGCGTACCCGCCATATCCAGGGCCATAGCCGTTGTAGCCACCATAACCGCCGCCGTAATAGTCGTCCTGAACCTGGCGCAAGCGGGTTTCCATCCGCAGGTCGGCGCTGACAAACAGGTCGGCCGGTCGATTATCGTGCAGCGGGCGCAAGCCGCGTTGATCCAGCGCATTGCTGACCGCTTCGGCGATCTGCGCCGAGTCGGCCCAGGCGGTGCCCGGTGGCAAATGCCCGTCGAGCCACGCCCAACTGCGGTAGCGCCCATAGTCACGGGGGGCTGCCGGGTAAGCGCTGCGGTCAAAGGTCTTGGCGGCCTGGGGCGGCGCCGGTGGCAATGGGTTGGACGTGGCGACATAGGGGTTGCTGCCCTGACAGGCCGCCAGCCCCAGGCAGAACACCAGCACACCTGAATGACTTTTCATTGCGTGCTCCGATCAGACAGGCCGACAGATCCAGTGCAAATATCGCCCAAGCCCGGCAAAGCCCGGATGACGACGGTGGGCCAGTTCCATTTCCAGCAGGTCCGCCAGCTCGGCGCGGGCCTGGAACTCCACTGGCATGTAATCGTGGAAAACCCGCACGCCACTCATGGTTTCGACCTTCCACAGACCTTCAAGTTGCGCCGCCAGCTCGCGCGGATCAAGGGGCTGTTGCGGGGTCAGGCTCTGCTTTTCACCGGCCATGTCGTTCTTGCGCATCTTGCGGAAATGGCCCTTGAGCAAGTTGCGATAAATCAGCGCGTCGCGGTTATAGAACGCCAGGGACAGCCAGCCGTCGGCCTTGGTCAGTTGATGCAGCACCGGCAGGATGGCGTGGGGTTCGGCCAGCCATTCCAGCACGGCGTGGCACAGCACCAGGTCGTAGGGCTCGGTGAGCTGCCCGAGCAGCTCCTGCCACGGTGCCTGAATGAACGTGGCGCTCTGCCCGGCTTCGGCAAAGCGCTGGCGGGCGCCTTCAAGCATCGGCTCGGCGGGCTCGGCGAGGGTCACCTGATGGCCGCGCTGGGCCAGCCACAACGACATGTGGCCAAGGCCGGCGCCGATGTCCAGCACGCGCAGCGGCCGGTCGGGCAGGATTTCGGTCAGGTCGGCCTGCAACACCGCGAGACGGATCGCGCCTTTGGCACCACCGTAGATTTTTTCGGCGAAACGGGTCGCCAGTTGATCGAAATGACGGTCGCTCATCAGCTGAACCTCCGTTCGCTGTCCGCCAGTTTGCTGCGCACCACGGCTTCCATGTCCAGGCCCAGCTCGCTGCACAACAGCAACAGATAAAGCACGATATCACCGACTTCCTGCCCGACGTGGGCGAGTTTGTCCGCCGGTAACTGGCGTGACTGGTCTTCGGTCAGCCACTGGAAAATTTCCACCAGCTCGGACATTTCCACGCTCGCGGCCATGGCCAGGTTTTTCGGGCTGTGAAATTGCCGCCAGTCATTGCGGTCACGGATGGCGTGCAGGCGTTCGGTCAGTTCAACAAGGTTCATCGGGCTCTCCTGAAGGCGTATAGCTTCGGGGGGATCACAGGTGAAGGCAAGGGGCAGAAGGTGCACGCTCTGCGTGCAACCCTCTATGCTTGTGGGAACTCGGCAGCATGATCGACAGCCCAAGACTCAATTCTCTTTAATCAGGACGTTCACTCCATGCAGGTAGAAGGTTTTTCCGAATGGCTCGGCCAGGTACTCGGCTCGATCATCCGCTTCATCGTTGATGCCCTCAGCGGGCTGTTCAATCTGTTGAGCAACGCCAGCAGCAATTTTGTCGAAGGCCTGTCCCAGGCGCTGGGCATGGATACCTCGGTCATCAGCATCGTGACCTTGATCCTCGGGCTGATACTGCTGTGGTCGGCGATCCGCGCCTTTCTCAATGCATCGTTCATCATGGGGATCATCTGGTTGGTGCTGGGGCTTTGGTTGCTCAGCTGGATCATCCACTGACACCACTGGACACCTGTGGGAGCAAACCCGCTCCCACATTTGATCGCGGTTTGCTCTCGATGTGCCGCTACAATGCCCGCTCCCCCAAGGAGCCTGCATGTCCAACCTGACCGCCGACTGGCGCGACCGCCCTACCCATCGCCGGGTCTGGGCGCTCGCTGCGCCGATGATTCTTTCAAACATTTCCGTACCGCTGGTGGCATTGGTCGACAGCACCGTCATCGGTCACCTGCCTCATGCCCACCAACTCGGCGCCGTCGCGGTCGGGGCCAGTCTGTACACCTTCCTCGCCTGGGCCATGGGCTTTCTGCGCATGGGCTCCACCGGGTTCGCCGCCCAGGCGGCCGGGCGCGGGGATGGCGCGGCCTTGCGGCAGATTCTCTTGCAGGGCCTGCTGCTCGCCATTGGCCTGGCCGTGGTCCTGGGGGCGGTGGGCGTGCCTTTGAGCGGGGTCGCGTTGCACTTCATGCAACCGTCGGCGGAGCTCGATCAACTGACCCGCGAGTTCTTCCACACCCGCCTGTTCGGCCTGCCGGCAGCGCTCGCCAGTTATGCACTGGTCGGCTGGTTTCTCGGCACCCAGAACGCCCGGGCGCCCCTGGCGATTCTGCTGAGCACCAACCTGGTCAACATTGCCCTGAACCTGTGGTTCGTCCTCGGCCTGGAATGGGGCGTTGTCGGTGCGGCCAGGGCCTCGGTGATTGCCGAATGGACCGGTGCACTGATTGGCTTGCTGATGACCCGCAAAGCCCTGCGCGCCTACCCCGGCCATATCGTCTGGGCAGCATTGGCGCTGTGGCAGAGTTGGCGGCCACTGCTGGCGGTCAACCGCGACATCTTCATCCGCAGCCTGGCGCTGCAATCGGTGTTCTTCCTGATCACGGTGCAAGGCGCACGACTGGGCGACGCCACGGTCGCGGCCAACGCTCTTTTGCTCAATGGTCTGCTGCTGACCGCCCACGCCCTCGATGGCCTGGCCCACGCCGTCGAAGCCCTGTGCGGACATGCGCTTGGCGCCCGTGACCGCGATGCCCTGCGCCGTTCATTGGTGGTGGCCGGTGGCTGGTCGTTGCTGGCAAGCCTGGGCTTTGCCGCGCTGTTTCTGTTCGCCGGGCATCTGTTCATCGAGATGCAGACCGACATTCAAAGTGTGCGCGACACCGCCTTCATCTATCTGCCCTACCTCGCCGTACTGCCGCTGATTGCCGTCTGGAGTTACCTGCTCGACGGCCTGTTCATCGGCGCCACCCGCGCCCGGGAAATGCGCAACGGCATGCTGCTCACCGTAGCGCTGGTAGTGCCCTTCGGCTGGGCGCTGCAAGGCGGAGACAACCATGGCCTGTGGATAACCTTTCTGTTGTTCATGCTGTTGCGCAGTCTGACCCTCGGTGTGATCGCCTGGCGCCTGCGCCGAAACGATGGCTGGTTCGCCGGCAGCATTCACTGATCGGGCGCGGCCCCGGCAATCAATTTCGGCCCTCACGGCCAGGGTGGTTCGTTCTGCCACAGCCGACGCAGGCTATCGAGTCGCTCCTGTTGAGTCCCGCCCGGCAGCGGCTGCATGGGCACGGCATCGGGGTGCTGCAGGCGTAGCCATATCCAGCCATCAAGTACCGGGCGCTCGCTGAAAGCCAGCGCCAGCCCTTCCTGCACATAGGTCCACAGACGAAGGAAATCGACACCGGTGGATCGGTTCCAGCGCCAGGCATGCTGTTCGAGCAGGCAGGTTTGCAGTTTTTCCTGCTGCCCGGCGCTTAGACTTTCCTCGACGGCCAACGGGCTGACCGCCAACCCCGGGTTGGACAAGCGCTGCCAGCCCTGACATCCCATCGCGCGGTCGCCCCAACTACCGCCGAACCAGCGTAACTGGTGGATAGGCCCTAGCCAGCGACTCAGCTCAACGGCATCGCAGGCATCGAAAAAATAGCTGGCCGTGATTGGGTTGTAGTAATTCAAAAGGGCCCGGTGCAGACCAAGCGTGACCGTGAGCATGCGTCGCAAATGCGCCAGCAACAACGCAGTGCCGGCTTCACTGTGCATCAGCAATCCGGGCCAGCGTTGTCCGTCGACGAAGCATAAATCGGCCAGTGCCGGGCAGGTGTGCAGATCGACCAGGACCGGCCCCTGTTCATGCAGCGCATGCCACTCCGTACCTTCGAACAACCCGAAGCATCGGGCCTGGGCAAACATCTGCCGAAGTGTGACACCCGCCTGCGGCGTGCCCGGCACATCCAGCAACAGCCACTGCGGGGGCGCCTCGGGCGTGCATGTGGCGATCATGCTCCAGAGCTCTGGCCAAGCTGCGTCGCCAGACGACAGGTACACAAAGCCTGTGCGCAATGGTTGAAACTGCCGCCACCGGGTAGCAGGCACAACATCAGCAATGGCTCCCCCGAACGCAACCATTGCTCCACGCCCTCATGATGGGTGCAGCCCGGCTCGGGGGTGACAGCGTCCACCGCTTCAACCGTTGCCGGCGCATGCAGCACCCCGGTTATCTGCGGTTGATCGGGATCGCCCTCGAAAAAACTCACGACCAGCTCAGTTCCTTCCCGCAACGGCGATAACGTCGAGGCCTGCAACTGCCTGGCCAAGGGCAGCCAGCAATGACTGGGCGCCGCACCTTCGCCCTGATAAAGCCAGTCGAATTGCACCGGTACCGGCCTTGCCGGGTCGGGGCCGGGCTCATCGACCTCGACCACCCACGCCCGTTGCGGGCCATGCATCCTTGGTTGGACCGTCGCACAGGGCGGCTCGATGGGTGCCGGCCACTGCAGGGTACGGGCCTGATTGTAGTAGGGCGTCGTTGTATCCTGGCTGCCCCAATGCTCAACGTGGGTCAGCAACCAGAGCCGATTGCAATCGGCAGCCGGGTGACCGGACAACGGCATCAACCGACCGCTGCGCAAGGTCGTCAGGTCCGTCCGGCATTCGGCACTCTGCAGCGCTGTTCCACCGCGGCGCTGGCGTTCGAACTGCCGCACCGCCGGCCGTTCGCCTTCGCCGCGCAATACCGCAGGTTCGCCGGTTGGAAAATGCTGCCGGTCATCGCCAAACACCACACAGTGCCGGCGGGCCCCGTGTTCGAAGTGGTAGTGAAGCCCTTCCCGGGCGCACAGTCGCTGGAGAAATTGCAGGTCTGACTCTCGATATTGCGTGCAAAAATCCCGGGGTGGGTATTCGCCGCTTAGTTCCAGGCGTCGATCCATGCCGGTAATGCCGTGCTCCTTGAGCACCTGGTCGAGGATTTGTGGCACTGAACGGGCGCTGAAGATTCGTTGGCTGAAACGCTGGGCCAGGCAAGCCAGTCTTGGCCCCAGGCGCACCTGACAGAGCCGGGGTGCCGAGGCGTGATCGCGCTGGACGATTTCATGCAATTGTCCATGCACGTGACTTTCGGCTGGCCCGAAATGCAGGGAGGCCGGGCGGTACAGCAAACTGGCAAGGTCAAGCTCCGGGTCATCGATCAGCAGATTCAGGTCGAACACGAACGGCTCGCTGATGGCTTCTCTGCCGGTAAAGGCCAGGACCTCTAAGGAGTCGGGCAGACCTGCTACATCCAGACGAAATGAAGGTTCGCTGACTGGATTGAACATCGGCGTTTCTCTACAGGAGGGGCGGCCGGGGATTCTCGCTGAGAGACATGGCCGAGTAGAGTGCCGAAATACAAATTAGGAAATAACCTACGCGAAAAGAAGACCAAATGCGCTGGGTTGTCGAAGATGCTGGAAATTTCGTCTGGAATAGAAGAATTGCCGCACCAGGTCATCTGAAATTTCCGCAGCGAACGGAAAATTTTCAGACAACCTGATGAGCGTGCCCCTTACCTCAGGAAGACAGGTAAGACGAACGGGTCAGCCCCAGACGCAAGGCATCGAGGAACTGCGTTCGCTCGGTGGCGCTGATGCGGGCACTGGCGCACTTGTCGCGGTAGTGGGTCATCAGTTCTTCCGGGGACAAGTGCACGTAACGCAGCATGTCTTCGATGGTGTCGTGGGTTTCGATACCGGCGTGGTACACGCTGCCGTCGGCGTTCTGGTAGATGTTCACCGAGTCGGTGTCACCGAACAGGTTGTGCATGTCGCCAAGAATTTCCTGGTAGGCACCGACCAGGAACACACCCAACAGGTAGTCCTCGCCTTCCTTCAGGGCATGCACCGGCAAACTGGTCTCGATGCTCTGCTCGTCGACGTACTGGTTGATCTTGCCGTCGGAGTCACAGGTCAGGTCTTGCAGCACCGCGCGACGCAACGGCTCTTCGTCGAGACGGTGCAGCGGGATGATCGGCAGGACCTGGTCGATGGCCCAGGTGTCCGGCAGGCTCTGGAACACCGAGAAGTTGCAGATGTACTTGTCGGCCAGCTTGTCGTTGAGTTCGTCCAGCACCTGGCGGTGGGAACGCTGGCGTGCCTTCAACGAGTTGTGCAGGCGACGGCAAACAGCGAAGTAGCATTGCTCGGCCAGGGCTTTCTCGGCCAGGGTCAGCTTTCCGTCGGCGTACTGGGAGGCAACATCACTCATGTAGTGTGTGGCGCGCCAGTAGGTTTCGGTAACCATTTCGATGTCGGTCGGACCCAGCAGGTCCACCAGCCACTGCACGGTTTCCGGCAGCGCTTCCTTGTTCTCGATCTGCGGCACGTCGTCGTTGTGTTTCTCGACGTCGGTCACCTGGATCACCAGCATGGCGTGGTGCGCGGTCAGGGAACGGCCGCTTTCGGAGAAGATATTCGGGTGCGGCAGGCTCTGCGCATCGCAGAACTCCTTGAGCATCCCGACCACGACACCGGCGTAATCGTCCATGTCGTAGTTGATCGAACTGGCGTTACGCGAGTGCGTACCGTCGTAGTCAACGCCCAGGCCACCGCCGACGTCGATGTGGTCCACCGGCAGGCCAAGGTTGCGCAACTCGCCGTAGTAACGGATCGCTTCCTTGAAGCCGTGCTGGTAGTCCGCCAGGTTGGCGATCTGCGAACCCATGTGGAAGTGCAGCAGGCGAATGCCCTGGTCCAGGCCGGCCGCACGGAAACGCTCGACCACCGACAGCAGTTGCGCCGCCGACAGACCGAACTTGGATTTCTCGCCGCCGGTGTCCGCCCACTTGCTCGAGGCCAGGGATGACAGGCGCACGCGCAGGCCGACCTGCGGCTTGACCTTGAGCGAGTTGGCTTCTTCGATCACCAGGCCGACTTCGGATTCTTTCTCGATCACGATGAACACGTTGTGGCCGAGCTTCTGGCCCATCAACGCCAGGCGAATGAATTCGCGGTCCTTATAGCCGTTGCAGACAATGGTGCCGCCCTTCGGCGCCAATGCCAGCACTGCCAGCAGCTCAGGCTTGGAGCCGGCTTCCAGGCCGATGGAAACGTTCTGGGTAGCGATGATGTTCTCGATCACCGCTTCCTGCTGGTTCACCTTGATTGGGTACAGCGCGGTGTATTTGCTCTGGTATTCCAGACGCTCGATGTTCGAATCGAACGCGCCGGTCAGCTGACGCACGCGGTCTTGCAGGATGTCCGGGAAACGGACCAGCAACGGCAAGGACAGGCCGCTTTTGCGCAGCTGGTCGACTTGCTCGTACAGGTCGATAGGCGAGCTGCTCGGACCGTTCGGACGAACTTCGACGCGACCGGCGTCATTGATCGCGAAATACCCGGCCCCCCAATGGCGAATCCCGTAAACACTGCGGCTGTCCGCAACTGTCCATTGGCTGCCATCGTCTTTGCGTGTGCGTCGTACGGACATCGAAGTCCCCTATAAAGAAGTCATAGTGCGTCGCCTGGGTTCAGGCCGGCGCAGTCTAAAGAATGAAAATGACGGTTCGTCAACGAGGCAATAGACCCCGCCGACCGCAGTGAGTTTAGATACCGGTCATGAACAGGCTCTGTGAAAACCATGTAGACTATGCCGGACCTGAATGTCATCAGGACCGGATCAAGCCGCAGGTGGTTTTCACAGAGGCTGCTAGCCGCCGGACTTCTTCGCCTTGAAACCGAGCTTGATCAGTTCTGCCAAGAGTAGCTCGACATGATCGCCCTGGATTTCGATGACACCGTCTTTCAGCGCCCCACCGGTACCGCAACGTTTCTTCAACGTCGTGGCCAGGTCCTTGAGCGCGTCTTCAGCCAACGGCACGCCGGTGATGGTGGTCACCGTCTTGCCGCCACGGCCCTTGCTTTCGCGACGCACGCGAGCGATGCCGTCGCCGGCCGGGATAACGGTCTGTTTGCAGATGCAGGCGTCCACCGGCTTACTGCATTCCGGGCAATGACGACCTGCGTCGGTGGAAAATACCAGGCCGCCCAAGGCGGCGAAGGATGCGGCTTTTTTGGCCACCGGCAATCCTCTTCGGAGGACAAAGACTGGTCGCAGCACTTGGGAAGGCTATCGACCGCGAAGCCCCACTCAGGCAGGGGCAGCGCTACTGAAACGGTACGACTCTTTGTAGGAGCTGACGAGTGCAACGAGGCTGCGATCTTTTGATTTCGACGCGAAAGCAAAGTCAAAAGATCGCAGCCTGCGGCAGCTCCTACAACGGGCAATGCCGGTTCAGCTTGAAAAGGTCGCGCAGTGTAACGGCAAAAACGCCGATTGCTAAGAGCCAATCGGCGCCAATTTATAGCTGTTTTGCGACGTCGATCCGGCGTGAGCGCAAATAGCGCTTCAACGCTGCCAGAGAGTCCGGGCAATAAGGCTTTTGCTCGATTTCCAGCATGACCTGATCGACGGGGATAAAGCGCGCTTCGAGCACCTCTTCGGGTTGCAGGATCAACGGTCCGTCCCATACCGCTGAAAACGCCGAACACCACAGGCGATTGCCGGTGTCCTCGAAGAAAAAGTGGTCATGGGCAGTCAGCTCCACGCCACTTACGCCCAGCTCTTCCTCCAGCTCCCTTGCCGCCGACTCGGCGTAGGTTTCACTGGCGAGCACCATGCCCCCCGCCGCCACGTCCCAGTAACCGGGATAGATCGCCTTGCTCAGGGTGCGTCGGTGTACGCACAGTTCGCCAGCGGAGTTGAACAACATAATGTAGGTGCCGCGCCCGATCAGCCCGCGCTCGCGCAAATCGGAACGGACCAGGGCTCCGAGCAGGTTGTCCTGTTCGTCGACCCAGGCGATCTGTTCGGCATCGGAGGCCGCACGGTGCGCGGCTTCCCTGGCGTTATCGACCATGACTCAGCCCTGATTGAGCAATTGGCGCAAATCGATCACCGCGGCGTTGGCCCGGGAAATGTAGTTGGCCATGACCAGCGAGTGGTTGGCCAATACGCCGAAGCCGCTGCCGTTGAGGATCATCGGGCTCCACACCGGCTCCTGCGACGCTTCCAGTTCACGAATGATCTGGCGCACGCTGACCGTGGCGTTCTTCTTGGCCAGCACATCGGCGAAGTCGACTTCGATGGCGCGCAACAAGTGCGACAAGGCCCAGGCCTGGCCGCGAGCTTCGTAGAACACGTTGTCGATCTGCAGCCATGGGGTTTCGACGATTTCCTCATCGACTTGCGGCGCCACACCCGGCGTCACCACCTCGGTTTTCAGCGCAGTGTTGAGCTTGACCCGGCCCACACTGGCCGACAGCCGTTGCGACAGCGAGCCCAGACGGGTGCCGACGTCACCCAGCCAGTTGTTCAGGTTGTCGGCGCGGGCATAGAACAACGCGCTCTTCTGGTTTGGATCGGACAGGCGCGCCTGATAGCGGCTCAGGGAATTAATGCCTTCCTGGTACTCGGACTCACTGGATGGCAGCACCCAGCTCTTGTTGTCGAAGTTGAAACGCGGCTCGGCCTTGGCCAGGTCAGCGTCTTCAGCCGACTGCGACTGCGAACGGGCGAAGTCTTTACGCAGTGCCCGGCTCAGGTCACGGACCTGCACCAGCACGCCATATTCCCAGCTCGGCATGTTGTCCATCCACAGGCCTGGCGGGAATCGGTCGTTGGAAATATAGCCGCCTGGCTTGGTCAGCAAGGTGCCGGCGACGGTCTTGAGGGTTTCCACCGTGGTGTAGCCGACGACCATCTGCTTGCCTTCTTTCTCGGCCGCCAGTTGCGCGGTTTGCTGGACCGGGAACAGCGCCGGCTCCTGGCTCCAGTACCAGCCCAGGACACTCGCCACCAACAGGTAGATGCCCAGCAGAGTGGCCAGCGCCCGGCTGAACAACAGACCACCCAGATAACTGCGGGTCTCCGACTTCGGTTCAGCGGCACGTTCAGGCGCACTGTCTGTGCGGTTCTTCCAGTCCAGCATGGCGATTTCCTTTCAAGCTCTTGAGTTCAACGGTTCGACCACAACCATACAACAACGTGCCTTGGCCCGGCACCCGCCATCGCACCGATGCGAAAAATTACCGGGCTTGCAGATCAAAGGAGTACCTGTGCAGCCGACGACGTCGCGACCATCGAAATCCCCCCCTAATGGTTTGGATTGCCACCCTAAGGGAATCCCCGACCCTCTGAAATCCAAAAAACCAGACCGATCAGCACCGGTAAAAAATCATCAATGACCAGTTGTCAGCTGCTCGCCCATTTCCGCCCCGCACCCGCCAAGTGCCCTGATTCAAGCACTATGCCCCTTGCGAACCGCGACTTGAAAGACTCGAACAAGACCGATCAGTCACAAACTGAATGAAGTCACATTGCAGATTATTGACGTACAGCACTCATGCAATGGATAAGTGGTGCTAGCATAGAGCCACCACTCGACCTCAGTGTGCACCCTAACTAGTAGTCAGGATATGACCGAGCCAGAAGATCCCAGCCGCGAGCGCCTCAAGCACCACTTTGCCCAGCGGGTAATTCATCAGGCTCGTCAGATTCTTGAGATATGGCAGCGCCTGCAACGCAGTGAGTGGTCCACCGCCGACCTTTCGGAACTGAGCGAGGCCAATCTGCGCCTGCTGCGTTTCGCCGAGCGCTTCGAACAACCGGAACACACGCAACTGGCACGCTACATCGGTCAGTCCCTTGAGGCAGTCGACGCCAATCGCGGACGCCTGAGCAGCGGCCTGATCACCGATCTCAATCGCTTGATGCAGCGCCTGTCACGCACCGGCCTGCGCCATGGCGACCAACTCGATCAAACCTTCCTGCCGCCGCTGCGCAAGCCCATCTACGTGATGCTGCAGGATCACGACCGTGCCGAGCGCCTGGCCAAGCAACTGGAATTCTTCGGCCTCAGCGCCCAGTCCCTGGACAGCGTAGACGCGTTTCGCTCATCGATGGTCGAGCGCCTGCCGGCGGCGATTGTCATGGACGTGGACTTCAGTGGCACCGGCGTCGGCCTGAAACTGGCCGCCGAAGCCCAGGAAGGCCTCGATCATCAACTGCCACTGCTGTTCTTCAGCCTGCACGAAACCGACACTCCGACCCGCCTGGCAGCCGTGCGCGCCGGCGGCCAGGAATTCCTCACCGGCACCCTCGAAGCGTCGAGCCTGCTGGAGAAGATCGAGGTCCTGACCTGCGTCGCCCAGTACGAGCCTTATAAAGTACTGATCATCGACGACTCCCGCGCCCAGGCCTTGCACACCGAGCGCTTGCTCAACAGCGCAGGGATCGTCACCCGCACCTTGATCGAGCCAATCCAGGCGATGGCCGAACTGGCGGATTTCCAGCCGGACCTGATCATCCTCGACATGTACATGCCGGCCTGCACCGGTACGGAACTGGCCAAGGTCATTCGCCATAACGACCGTTACGTCAGCGTGCCGATCATTTACCTGTCAGCCGAAGACGACCTGGACAAACAACTCGACGCCATGAGCGAAGGCGGCGATGACTTCCTGACCAAACCGATCAAGCCCCGGCACCTGATCACCACCGTGCGCAATCGTGCGGCCCGGGCACGCAACCTCAAGGCACGGATGGTCCGCGACAGCCTCACCGGGTTGTACAACCACACGCACATCCTGCAATTGCTCGAAGACTGCTCGTTCCGCGCCCGCCGCGAAAGCAAGCCGCTGAGCTTTGCCATGCTCGACATCGACCACTTCAAACGGGTCAACGACAGCCACGGCCACCCCATGGGCGACCGGGTGATCAAGAGCCTGGCGCTGTTTCTCAAGCAACGCCTGCGCAAAACCGACTTCATCGGCCGCTACGGTGGCGAAGAATTCGCCATCGTCATGCCGGACACCGATATCGAAGCGGCCTACAACGTGCTCGATGAAATCCGTCAGCGCTTTGCCGAGATTCACTACCCCGCGCAACCCGAGGATCTGTGGTGCACCTTCAGCGCCGGAGTGGTTGAGCTTTGCGAAAGCTCCGACAGCCTGATGATGGCCAGCCAGGCGGACGAAGCGCTGTACCGCGCCAAACACGGCGGACGCAATCGCGTCCAGGCGGCCCGGACATCAAAGCAAAGTGCCACTTTTTTATCGGAATCGACCGATACGGTCATAAGCCTGTAACAGAAACGCAATAACTTCAGGCGCTTACCATTTCTGCCGTTGGTAGTCCGTGATGCGCCTGAAGCTGCTGACCAATCTCAATACCCTCCTTCTGGTGGCCGTGTGCGTGGCCCTCGGCGCTACGCTGTGGTGGTCGCAGAAAGCCCTTGAGCGTCCGTATCTATTAATGGAGCGCTACCTGGGCCTGTCGCAGCAATTTCACAATGACGTCGTCCGCAGTGTCGAGGATTACCTGGGCAGCGGCGACGCGTTGCGCCTGAGCACTGCCGCCCAAGGCATCGACAGCCTGCAAAAAGAACTCGGCGAATTGCCACCGGCCCTGGCCGAGGCGTTACGCCCAAGCCTTTGGACCCTTGAAGAATTCAGCAAGACCGACCTGCTGGCCGCCGGCAAGCTGGCAGGCGATCCGCAGGCCTTGCTGCTGCAGGCCGAGCGGGAACTGGGCGCCAGTCTCGATCAACTCAGCCAGTACGCCAGCGGCAATGCGGCTTACTTGACGCCGCTGCTCACCGCATCGCAACACCTGGGCAAATTGTCCCTGGCCCGTGACAAACTGGTCAGCAGCGGCCGCAGTGAACTGGCCTCCGATGTCGAACGCGAAGTGACCAACATCCGCACCCAGGCTGAAAAACTGGACGCCCTGCCTTTGCTCGGCGTAGCCACCAGCAGCGAATCGAACACCGACGATTTCGCCTCGATGATGGGCCTTGAGAACACGGAAAAAACCGTTGCCGAAGATGCCGGCGTGGGCCTCAAGCGTGAGCTCAACAGCCTGCTCACCCGCTACCCGGCCGAGCTTTCGCGCACCCGCGATCAAATCCAGAAGCGCGCCGACCTCAGCGCGGCGACCCACCTGAAAATCGCCGACGTGCAACAGGCCATTGCCGGGCTGGAACCGGTAGTACGCGCCCAGCACGGGCAGATCCAGGGTGAAGTGCGGGTGATGCAAGGCGTGATGATCAGCTTGATTCTGTTGATCGCCCTGCTGATCGACACCCTGCAGCGCAAACTCGCCCGAACCCTGACCAACCTCGCCCCGGCCCTCTCGACCTGGGCCGAAGGCGACTTCAGCCGCGACATTCAACTGGGCAGCACCAACCGCGAATTGCATGACATTGAAGCCTCCCTCAACCGCTTGCGCGCCTATCTGGTGGACCTGGTGGGGACCATTCGCCGCAACGCCGAGCAGGTGGCCGACAGCAGCCGCACCCTGGCCGACCTGAGCAACGACCTGCACGACGGTGCCGAGCATCAGGCCGGTGACACGGCACTGATCCGCGACTCCCTCAGCGAACTGGAAGCGACCATTCAACAAGTCGCCGGCGATGCCAGCCAGGCCGCCGACGCCAGCCGCCACGCCGGCCTGGCCGTGGAGCACGGACAGAAAGTCATCGGCCTGAGCCTCACGGGTCTGCATGCGCTGGTGGATGAAGTGCAAGGCAATGCGCAAATGATTGAGCACCTGGCTGAAGAGTCGGCCACCATCGGCGGCGTGCTGACGGTGATCCGCTCGATTGCCGACCAGACCAACCTGCTGGCCTTGAACGCCGCCATCGAGGCGGCCCGGGCCGGGGAAATGGGCCGAGGCTTTGCAGTGGTGGCCGAAGAGGTGCGCTCACTGGCGCAACGTACCGCCGGGGCCACGGCAGAAATCCAGACGCTGATCGCAGGACTGCAAACCGCCGCGCGGCAATCGGTGGAAGGCATGCGCGCCCAGGTCGCACATGCCGAAGCGACCGCCGGCCAGGCCCAGGCCGCGGATGGGGCACTGGATAAGATCGTGGGGGCGATCCAGACCATTTCCGCCACGGCGGTACGCATTGCTGATGTCACCGCCCAGCAAAGCGGCGCTGTCAGCGAAATCCGGGACCACAGTGAGCGGATTCACCAGCTGGGCGGGGATAACCTGCTGCGCATTGGCCAAGGGCGTGAGCAAGGGGAGAATTTGCTGGTGCTGGGTGGGCGATTGCATACGGCCGTTCAGGCTTTTCGCGTCTGATAAATCGCTTTCACTGTAGGAGCTGCCGAAGGCTGCGATCTTTTGACTTTGCCTCTCAAGAGCAAGATCAAAAGATCGCAGCCTTCGGCAGCTCCTACGCAGTTCGATGTGACCATGCTCTCTCAGCTATCATCCCCCCAATTCCGATACGCGAGATCGTCATGCGCCGTTTGCTTTGCCTGCTGTTTTTAGTGTTCGCCCTGCCGGCCAGCGCCACTGGCTTGCTGGAGAACCGACCCAACTCCACCTTGGGCTCGATCAACAACAGCGCCGACTTCCTGCCGGTGCGCGAAGCTTTCCGGCTGAGCCTGGTAGAGAGCACGCCGCAATCGATAAAGCTGCGTTTCGTCGCCACCGAAGGTTATTACCTCTACCGCCACCGCTTTCAATTTCGCGCCGATCCGGCCGATGTCGCCCTCGGAGCGGCGAAACTGCCCGACGGTCAGAAAAAGCACGATGAATACTTCGGCGATGTCGAGGTCTATCACGGCATTCTCGACGTCGAGTTGCCGCGCACCGACCAACGCGCCTTCACCCTGGTCGTGACCTATCAGGGATGCGCCGACAAAGGCCTGTGCTATCCACCGGAAACCGAGCGCCTGAGTATCGACGGCAGCGGCGCTCCGGCGACGGTTTATCCATGGAGCTGGCGCGAACTGGCGCTGTTTTTCCTCGCGGGCCTGGGCCTGACGTTCACGCCATGCGTGCTGCCCATGCTGCCGATCCTGTCCGGCGTGGTACTGCGCGGTCAGGTCGGTGGCTGGCGCGGCTTCAATCTGTCGCTGGCCTATGTGCTGCCAATGGCCGCCTGCTTTGCCCTGCTCGGAGCCCTGATGGGCCTGTTCGGTGCCCAACTCAATCTGCAGGCGCGACTGCAGTCGGCCTGGGTGTTGGTGCCGTTCGCGATGTTTTTCGCCGTGTTTGCCCTGGCAATGTTCGGCGTGTTCGAGCTCAAGTTGCCGCACGCCATCAGCAGTCGCCTGGACCGCATCGCCGGCCGCACCGAAGGCGGGTCATTGTGGGGCGCCGCAGTGTTGGGCGTGGTCTCCAGCTTGCTGGTCTCACCCTGTGTTTCGGCGCCATTGGCCGGCGCGCTGCTGTACATCAGCGCCAGTGGCGATGCCTTGGGCGGCGGCTTGAAACTGTTCATGCTCGGCCTCGGCATGGGCGCTCCGCTGTTGCTGGTGGCCACCGGTGGCGCAGCCTGGCTGCCGAAAAGCGGTCCGTGGCTGGTCTACGTGAAAAACGCGATTGGCGTGTTGTTGCTCGGGTTGGCCGTCGGCCTGCTCAGCCGCGTCTTGCCGGGTCAGGTCACCTTGTTGCTCATCGGTTTGCTGGCCGGCGGCGTCGGCCTGTTCATGGGAGCGCTGGAGTTCGTCTATAAACCACCGCGCAAACGCCTGGGCCAATTGCTCGGCATGTTCCTGCTGTTTTACGCACTGGCCTGCTGGTACGGCGCCTTCAGCGGCCAGACCGACCCGCTCAACCCGATCGGCCAGCCCCGTATCGTTGCCAACAACGGCCTCGCGCAAAACGCCAGCACCTGGCAAACCGTCAGCACGCCGGCCGATCTGGACCGAGCACTCGCCGACGCACGCGCATCCGGCACACCGCTGCTGCTCGACTGGTACGCCGACTGGTGCATAAGCTGCAAAGTCATCGAGCGTGAGGTGCTGGACGACCCTGTCGTCATCGAACGCCTCAAGGGCTACCGGCTTATTCGCTTCGACATCACCGCCAGCAACGCCGAGCAACGCGCCCTGCTCGACCGTTACCAGTTGTTCGGGCCACCGGCCCTGATGTTTTTTGGCAAGGACGGTGTCGAACGCGCCGATGTTCGGGTGATCGGCGAGATCAACGCCAGGGACTTCGCCGAACGTGTTGCCAGGGCGAATGACCAAATTTAATCAAGCAGTCATATATTTCGCGCAAACATCGGTCATCGTGCTGGCTATTGCAGAGAACTGGACAGTCACAAAGGCTTTGCGGCATAGTCGCCGGGTTCTGACAATTGCTCACAGATAACATAGGAACCGCCGATGGCGACGTTACTCGTTCTGCACGGACCCAACCTGAACCTGCTCGGCACTCGTGAACCGGGCACCTATGGCGCCACGACGCTGGCTCAGATCAACCAGGACCTGGAACGCCGTGCCCGCGAAGGTGGTCACCATTTGCTGCACCTGCAAAGCAACGCCGAGTACGAATTGATCGACCGCATCCACGCTGCCCGCAGCGAAGGCGTGGACTTCATTCTGATCAACCCAGCAGCTTTTACACATACAAGTGTCGCATTACGTGACGCGCTGCTGGCGGTGAGCATCCCATTCATCGAAGTGCATTTGTCTAACGTGCACAAACGCGAACCTTTCCGCCATCACTCTTACTTCTCCGACGTAGCGGTGGGAGTGATCTGCGGCCTTGGCGCCAGCGGTTATCGACTGGCCCTGGAGGCCGCCCTAGAGCAGCTTCAAATACAGGCAACAGCTTGAACAACAAGCGTTAAACGCCCCTGACCGACCCTTGGGAGTTGATGATTCATGGATATCCGTAAAGTTAAGAAACTGATCGAATTGCTGGAAGAGTCCGGCATCGACGAGCTCGAGATCAAGGAAGGCGAAGAGTCCGTACGCATCAGCCGTCATAGCAAGACCCCGGCTCAGCAGTACTACGCGCCAGCTCCAATGCACGCTCCGGCCCCCGCGCCTGTCGCTGCCGCCGCTCCGGCTGCCGCTGCCGCACCTGTTGCCGCCGCCGCGCCAGCACTGAACGGCACCGTTGCCCGTTCGCCGATGGTCGGTACTTTCTATCGCAAGTCTTCGCCAAGCTCGCCGTCCTTCGTCGAAGTCGGCCAGACCGTGAAGAAAGGCGACACCCTGTGCATCGTTGAAGCCATGAAGATGATGAACCACATCGAAGCTGAAACCAGCGGTGTGATCGAATCCATCCTCGTCGAAGACGGCCAGCCGGTTGAGTACGACCAACCGCTGTTCACCATCGTTTGAACCGCGGAGAGCCTTTGATGACTGCGAAGTTGGAAAAAGTTCTGATCGCCAACCGCGGTGAGATCGCCCTGCGGATCCTGCGCGCCTGCAAAGAGATGGGCATCAAGACCGTCGCCGTTTACTCCAAGGCCGACAAGGAACTGATGCACCTGGGCCTGGCAGACGAATCCGTCTGCATCGGTCCGGCATCGGCCGCCCACTCCTACCTGCACATTCCGGCAATCATTGCCGCGGCCGAAGTGACTGGCGCTACCGCCATTCACCCGGGCTACGGCTTCCTTGCGGAAAACGCCGACTTCGCCGAGCAGGTCGAGAACTCCGGCTTCGCGTTCATTGGCCCGAAAGCCGAAACCATTCGCCTGATGGGCGACAAGGTATCGGCCAAGCACGCCATGATCGCTGCCGGCGTTCCGACTGTTCCGGGCTCTGACGGCCCGCTGCCGGAAGACGAAGAAACCGCTCTGCGCATTGGTCGCGAAGTCGGTTACCCGGTGATCATCAAGGCCGCTGGCGGCGGCGGTGGTCGCGGCATGCGCGTTGTGCATAAAGAAGAAGACCTGATCTCCTTCGCGAAACTGACCCGTACCGAAGCTGGCGCGGCGTTCGGCAACCCGATGGTCTATCTGGAAAAATTCCTGACCAACCCGCGTCACGTGGAAGTCCAGGTCCTTTCCGATGGCCAGGGCCAGGCTATCCATCTGGGCGACCGCGACTGCTCGCTGCAACGCCGTCACCAGAAGGTTCTCGAAGAAGCGCCAGCACCGGGCATCGACGAAAACGCACGTGAGGAAGTACTCGCACGCTGCGTCAAGGCTTGCATCGACATCGGCTACCGGGGCGCTGGCACTTTCGAGTTCCTGTACGAAAACGGTCGCTTCTACTTCATCGAGATGAACACTCGTGTCCAGGTAGAGCACCCGGTTTCGGAAATGGTCACCGGCATCGACATCGTCAAGGAGATGCTGAGCATCGCCGCCGGCAACAAGCTGTCGTTCACCCAGGATGACGTGGTCATCCGCGGGCACGCGCTGGAATGCCGGATCAACGCCGAAGACCCGAAAACCTTCATGCCGAGCCCGGGCACGGTCAAGCATTTCCACGCCCCAGGCGGCAACGGCGTTCGCGTCGACTCGCACCTGTACAGTGGTTATGCCGTTCCGCCGAACTACGACTCGTTGATCGGCAAGCTGATCACCTACGGGGCAACCCGTGACGAAGCCATGGCGCGCATGCGCAATGCGCTGGACGAGATCGTGGTCGACGGGATCAAGACCAACATCCCGCTGCACCGCGACCTGACCCGCGACGAAGGCTTCTGCAAAGGGGGCGTGAACATTCACTACCTCGAGCACAAGCTGGCTGGCGAGAAGCACTAAGCTTCGACCCCATCGACAAAGCCGCCTTCGGGCGGCTTTGTTGTTTAAGTTCAAAAGATCGCAGCCTTCGGCAGCTCCTACATTTGAAATGCGTTCCCCTGTAGGAGCTGCCGCAGGCTGCGATCTTTTTGCTTCACCCCTATAGTCGTCTTCTGCCCCGCGCTCGCGTAAACTTGCGTCCTTCTCGCAGCCCGCCAGGCTGCAATCAATATTTTTCAAAGGTGCCCGCCATGCCTTGGCTGCAAGTACGTCTCGCCATCAGCCCAGAACAAGCCGAAACCTATGAAGACGCTTTCCTTGAAGTGGGCGCCGTGTCGGTGACCTTCATGGACGCCGAAGATCAGCCGATCTTCGAGCCGGAACTCAACACCACGCCGCTGTGGTCGCACACGCACCTGCTGGCCCTGTTCGAAGGTGGCACCGAGCCAGGCCCGGTATTGGCCCATCTGGAACTGCTGACCGGCAGCCCGCTACCCGAGCACCACAGCGAAGTGATCGAAGACCAGGACTGGGAACGCAGCTGGATGGATGGTTTCCAGCCAATGCGTTTCGGCCAGCGCCTGTGGATCGTGCCGAGCTGGCATGCCGCACCAGAACCTGACGCCGTGAATTTGCTGCTGGACCCGGGCCTGGCGTTCGGCACCGGCACCCACCCGACCACCGCACTGTGCCTGGAATGGCTCGACGGTCAGGACCTCAAAGACTGCAACGTGCTGGACTTCGGTTGCGGCTCGGGGATTCTGGCGATTGCCGCACTGTTGCTGGGCGCCAGGGAAGCCGTCGGCACCGATATCGACGTGCAGGCGCTGGAAGCCTCCCGCGACAACGCCGGGCGCAACAACATCGCCGACCACCTGTTCCCGCTGTATCTGCCGCAAGACCTGCCGCAGGTGCAGGCCGACGTGCTGGTGGCCAACATTCTCGCCGGTCCGCTGGTGTCCCTGGCGCCACAGCTGTCGGGCCTGGTCAAGTCGGGCGGTCGCCTGGCGCTGTCGGGCATCCTCGCCGAACAGGGCGATGAAGTCGCTGCCGCCTACACCAAGGACTTCGATCTGGACCCGATCGCCAATCGCGATGGCTGGGTGCGCATCACTGGCCGTCGGCGCTAGAATGAGCGTCTGCATAATCCGGATCGCCGCATGACCGACAGCTTCGTCACCCAGTGCCCGCATTGCCAAACCAGCTTCCGCGTCAGCCATGCCCAGTTGAGCGTGGCTCGCGGGGTGGTTCGTTGCGGCTCCTGCCTGCAGGTGTTCAATGCCGCCAGGCAATTGCTTGAGCAGGCGAGCAAGGAATCACCGGTCACGACGCCCGTGCAGCCTGAGGAGCCCCTTGAGCCATCACCACCGCGCGCCATCAGCCAAAAGCAATGGAGCGCGACCGAACTGGACCTGGACAGTCTCGACCTCGACGAAGAGCTCGCCCGGCTCGAGCAGCGGGAAATCCAGCCGACCACCGAACTCGGCCGCCATCGCGACGACTCGCTGAGTGCCCGTCGCGACAGCACCGGGCAGGATGACGAGGAGCCGTGGTCCGACAGCCTGTTCAGTGAGTCGGCGGCCGATCGTGCGCAACTCGACGAACCGCTCGACAGCCTTGAAACGCCAGAGCCGACGGTCGAACCGAGCAAAGCCTCGCGCACCGAACCTTCGCTGTCCCTGGAACCGGTTGATCTCGACGAAGAATCGCAGCCACCTCATTTGCGACTGCACGACCCTCTCGATGCACCGCTGAACCACGAACGCCTGTCGGCCGCCGACGAGAGGGAAATCGACGACAACCTGCCTTCGATCGAACCGCTGCGCAAGCGACGCGAACGCAGCGAACCGGGCGTGCGTGCCGAAGTGCTGCAAGACCTGACCGACGACCCGCTGCAACTGGACTGGCAAAAACGCCGCTCGCCCTGGGGCCGACGCCTGTTCTGGCTGCTGCTGGTGCTGATTGCCGCTGGCGCCCTCGCCGGCCAGTACATTGCCTACCATTTCGACGAACTGGCGCGACAGGATCAATATCGCCCGTGGTTCCAGCAACTGTGCCCGCAAATCGGCTGCACCGTGCCTTCCAAAGTCGACATCGCGAAGATCAAGAGCAGCAACCTGGTGGTACGTAGCCATCCCGAGTTCAATGGCGCCCTGGTGGTCGATGCGATCATCTATAACCGCGCGCCCTTCTCCCAGCCCTTCCCGTTGCTGGAGCTGCGCTTCGCCGACCTCAATGGCCATCTTATCGCCAGTCGTCGCTTCAAGCCTGGCGAGTACCTCAATGGCGATCTCGAAGGCATGGCGGAAATGCCTCCGCAAACGCCGATCCACATCGCCCTGGACATTCTCGACCCAGGTGCCAAGGCCGTGAACTACAGTCTGAGCTTTCACTCTCCGGAGTGAAACGCTTCATTGCTCCCGGATTCACGCCGGCTTTCTGACTGCCCCAGGCGAACCAAACCACGGGTAATAACAGAATAACTGTTCAGAATTTGTTCAATTCAGCCTTTATCCAGTCATCGAGAGCGGGTATCATGCCAACCCTTTTTCGAACTCTCATGATCCGGCCCCACAACAGGGAAGTCCTATGTCGGCGGTACGCATCGGCCCATACACATTACATAACAGCTTGATTCTCGCCCCCATGGCGGGAGTCACCGACCAGCCCTTTCGTCAGCTGTGCAAGCGCTTGGGCGCGGGACTGGTCGTCTCGGAAATGGTCACCAGCGACATGAGTTTGTGGAACACCCGCAAGTCGCGCATGCGCATGATCCACGAAGGTGATCCCGAGCCTCGCTCGGTACAGATCGCCGGTGGGGACGCGCAGATGCTGGCGGACGCCGCCCGTGCCAACGTTGAAATGGGTGCACAGATCATTGATATCAACATGGGCTGTCCGGCAAAAAAAGTCTGTAACAAGGCGGCCGGTTCCGCGCTGTTGAAGGATGAACCCCTGGTAACCGAGATCCTGCAGGCCGTCGTGGCTGCGGTCGATGTGCCGGTTACCCTGAAGATCCGGACCGGTTGGGACCGGGACAACAAGAACGGCCTGACGGTGGCAAAGATCGCCGAACAGGCAGGCATTACGGCGCTGGCGGTGCATGGCCGCACCCGTGCCGACCTGTACACAGGTGTTGCCGAGTACGACACCATTGCCGCGATCAAGCAGGCGGTGTCGATTCCGGTCTTCGCCAATGGCGATATCGATTCGCCGGAAAAAGCCCGGTACGTGCTCGACGCGACCGGTGCCGATGGCCTGTTGATTGGCCGGGCTGCCCAGGGGCGGCCATGGATTTTTCGCGAGATCGACCATTTCCTGCGCACCGGCGAGAAGCTCCCGGCGCTGGAACTGATCGAGGTGGAACGCATTCTGCTAGAGCATCTGGCTGCCCTGCACGCCTTCTATGGTGATGTCATGGGCGTGCGCATTGCTCGAAAGCATGTGGGCTGGTATCTCGCAACCCTGCCGGGCGCCAGGGAGTTTCGCGCCCACTTCAATCGTTTGGATGGTACGGATGCACAATGCGCCAACGTTCGGGGATTTTTCGCCGAGCGTTACAAGAGCCTGACAGGGGACGGAGAGTGGGTGGCCGCATGACGATGATGACCGAGACTTTAGTGAGTGGAACAACACCCGTGAGCGACAACGTGAATTTGAAACAGCACCTCAATACGCCAAGCGAAGAAGGCCAGACCCTTCGCGGGAGTGTCGAGAAGGCGCTGCACAATTATTTCGCCCACCTTGAGGGCGCTGCCGTCACGGATGTGTACAACCTGGTGCTCTCCGAAGTCGAGGCTCCCCTGCTCGAGTGCGTGATGAACTACGTCAAGGGCAACCAGACCAAGGCCAGCGAGATGCTCGGGCTTAACCGGGGCACGCTGCGCAAGAAACTCAAGCAGTACGATTTGTTGTAAGCATTCAATCAAACCAGAAAGGCGCCCGCGTAAAACCGGTCGCCTTTTTTGCTGACTTCCTTTGCTTTTGATGGAAATTGAGATGACCGACCAGACTACCCGCCTGCCGATCCGCCGCGCCTTGATCAGCGTTTCCGACAAGACCGGGATCCTCGAATTCGCCAAGGAGCTTGAAGCCCTGGGCGTCGAGATCCTCTCCACCGGCGGGACGTTCAAGCTGCTGCAGGACAACGGCGTTGCCGCAGTGGAAGTCGCGGACTACACAGGTTTTGCCGAAATGATGGACGGCCGGGTGAAGACCCTGCACCCGAAAATCCACGGCGGGATCCTCGGTCGTCGCGGCATCGACGACGCCATCATGAACGAGCATGGCATCAAGCCGATCGACCTGGTTGCGGTCAACCTGTACCCGTTCGAAGCCACCATCAACAAGCCAGGCTGCGACCTGCCGACCGCCATCGAGAACATCGACATCGGCGGCCCGACCATGGTCCGTTCGGCAGCAAAAAACCATAAAGACGTGGCCATCGTGGTCAATGCCGGCGACTACGCCAGCGTCCTGGAAAACCTCAAGGCCGGCGGCCTGACCTACGCTCAGCGTTTCGACCTGATGCTCAAGGCATTCGAGCACACCGCCGCCTACGACGGCATGATCGCCAACTACATGGGCACCGTGAACCAGGCGGCTGAAACCCTCTCGACCTCCGGTCGCAGCGAGTTCCCGCGCACCTTCAACAGCCAGTTCATCAAGGCCCAGGAAATGCGCTACGGCGAGAACCCGCACCAGAGCGCGGCGTTCTACGTTGAAGCCAAACCTGCCGAAGTGGGCATCGCCACCGCGACCCAACTGCAAGGCAAGGAACTGTCGTACAACAACGTGGCCGACACCGACGCTGCGCTGGAATGCGTGAAGAGCTTCGTCAAGCCAGCCTGCGTGATCGTCAAGCACGCCAACCCGTGCGGCGTGGCTGTCAGCCCTGATGCCGAAGGCGGCATCCGCAAGGCCTACGACCTGGCCTACGCTACCGACACCGAATCCGCGTTCGGCGGCATCATCGCCTTCAACCGCGAGCTCGACGCCGAGACCGCCAAGGCCATCGTCGAGCGTCAGTTCGTCGAAGTGATCATTGCCCCAAGCGTCAGCGAAGAGGCCCGCGCCATCGTCGCCGCCAAAGCCAACGTGCGCCTGCTGGCCTGCGGCGAGTGGTCGGCTGACCGCGCTGCTGCCTGGGATTACAAGCGCGTCAACGGTGGCCTGCTGGTACAGAGCCGCGACATCGGCATGATCGGCGCCGACGACCTGAAAGTCGTGACCAGGCGCGCCCCGACCGAGCAAGAGATCCACGACCTGATCTTCGCCTGGAAAGTCGCCAAGTACGTTAAGTCCAACGCCATCGTCTACGCCAAGAATCGCCAGACCATCGGTGTCGGCGCCGGTCAGATGAGCCGTGTGAACTCCGCGCGTATTGCTGCCATCAAGGCTGAGCACGCTGGCTTGCAGGTAGCCGGTTCGGTGATGGCTTCCGACGCTTTCTTCCCGTTCCGCGACGGTCTGGACAATGCGGCCAAGGCGGGCGTGACTGCCGTGATCCAGCCAGGCGGCTCGATGCGTGATGCTGAAGTGATTGCTGCTGCCGACGAAGCCGGCATCGCGATGGTGTTCACCGGCATGCGCCACTTCCGTCACTAATACGGCAACGGTCGCACTGACGCCGGCATCTGCTGCGTTGGAGCCCACCTCGATGATGCTCATTGCCAAAAGGCAACTCCGCTCATCGAGGTGGGCTCCGCCTTGCATCTACCGGCGTCATTGCAACCTCCTAAGGCGTAAAGCGCTTTAGGTTCTAAAACAGAATTAGCGTCATCCGAGGTTTTTGAAATGAATGTTTTGATCATTGGCAGCGGTGGCCGTGAACACGCCCTGGCCTGGAAAGTGGCTCAGGATCCGCGCGTGCAGAAGGTATTCGTGGCTCCGGGCAACGCCGGTACCGCCATCGAAGCCAAGTGCGAGAACGTCGCCATCGACGTACTGGCGCTTGAGCAACTGGCAGACTTTGCCGAGAAAAACGTTTCCCTGACCATCGTTGGCCCTGAAGTGCCGCTGGTTGCCGGTGTTGTGGACCTGTTTCGCAGCCGTGGCCTGGATTGCTTCGGTCCGACCGCTGGCGCTGCGCAGCTGGAAGGTTCGAAAGCCTTCACCAAGGACTTCCTGGCGCGCCACAAGATCCCGACTGCCGACTACCAGAACTTCACCGAGATCGAGCCGGCCCTGGCTTACCTGCGTGAAAAAGGCGCTCCGATCGTGATCAAGGCCGATGGCCTGGCCGCCGGTAAAGGCGTGATCGTCGCCATGACCCTGGCCGAAGCCGAAGACGCCGTGCGCGACATGCTGGCCGGCAATGCCTTTGGCGATGCGGGTTCGCGCGTGGTCATCGAAGAGTTCCTGGACGGCGAAGAAGCCAGTTTCATCGTGATGGTCGACGGCAAGAACGTGCTGCCGATGGCCACCAGCCAGGACCACAAACGCGTCGGCGACGGCGACACCGGTCCAAACACTGGTGGCATGGGTGCTTACTCCCCGGCGCCGGTGGTTACCGCCGAAGTGCACAAGCGCGTCATGGACCTGGTGATCTGGCCGACCGTGCGCGGCATGGCCGAGGAGGGCAACGTCTACACTGGTTTCCTGTACGCCGGTCTGATGATCGACAAGGCTGGTAACCCAAAAGTCATCGAATTCAACTGCCGCTTCGGCGACCCTGAGACCCAACCGGTGATGCTGCGCCTGCAGTCGAGCCTGGTGCTGCTGGTCGAGGCCGCTCTGGCCCAGGCGCTGGACAAGGTCGAAGCACAATGGGATCCACGCCCGAGCGTCGGCATCGTGCTGGCCGCCGGCGGCTATCCTGGCGACTACACCAAAGGCGCGGCCATCAATGGCCTGGACGCAGCGGCAGCACTGGAAGGCAAAGTCTTCCACGCCGGTACTGCGCTCAAGGACGGTCAAGTCGTAACGGCCGGTGGTCGGGTGCTTTGCGCCACGGCCATGGGTGCCAGCGTCGATGCTGCACAGCAGCAGGCCTACAAGCTGGCGGCTTCGATTGACTGGGAAGGCTGCTTCTATCGCAAGGACATTGGCTACCGCGCCATTGCCCGCGAGCGTGGCGAAAATCAGGAATAAGGTATGCACCGCGCCAGGCAATGAACACCGTTTATTGCCTGGCTATTCCGGCGCCGCGCATCGTTATATTCTGGCATCAACCTAACGAAGGGATTTCGCCGTGCGCTGGCTCAGGATTGCCATAAGCTTGACCGTCACTTTGCTGACCTTGCTCTGCATGCTTCCGGCCCAGGCCGCGCAAGGCAGTGGCTGGGCGGTATTGCTCGACGAACAGGGCGACCTGCAACTGAGCGACATCCGTTCCGCACGCTACACCAATCAATTCAGCCCTATCGAACTCGACCGCCTTACCGCAGCCGAACCCGATGGCGCGCTATGGTTGCGATTCAGGCTTGCACCGGGCAAACACGAACAGTTGCTGCGCGTGTTCGCGCCTGACCTGCGCCAGTTCAACATGTACGTTCTGGACGGCGACAAGCTGATCGATCAATCCAGCACGGGCAACGAACGCCCCCAATCCGAGCGACCATTGCCCAGCAGCGACTTCATGCTGGCCCTGCCGCAAAGCGACAACCCCCTCGACGTGTACCTGCGACTGGCCTCCGACCACCAGTTACGGCCCTATATCACCCTGCAATCGGCGATCCTCTCGGCCGCCAACCAGAACCAGACCCTGATCTATGGCCTGTTGTTCGGTTGCATCGCCATGCTGATCCTGCACAACCTCATCCGCTACACCTACACCCGCTCGCGCAGCGCCCTCTGGTTGGCGACGTGCGAAGGGTTATTGATGCTCAGCCTGCTGTTGTTGCTGAACCTGGCCGGTCCCTGGCTGCCGGACTGGCATGCACTGCAAACGCCGGGGGCTTACCTGGCATTGATAATGACTGCGCCCTGCGGCCTGATGCTTGCCTATCGTTTCTTCGCCCCGCTCGGGCCGCATCCGCTGAACCGGTTGCTGCTTGGCGAGATCCTGCTCATCACCGCCTGCGGCCTGATGCTGCTGTTCGTCAATACCTTGCCGCTGAACTTCATTACCTACGGCCTGGTAGCGCTGGCAGGCCTGAGCATGCTGTTCATCAGCGCCTATCACTGGCAAAAAGGTTATCGCCCGGCTCGCCTCTTCGTGGCAGCCATGGTGGTGTTCAACCTCGGGACACTGGTCATCCTGCCCGCCCTGTTGGGGTTGACCCTGGTCGAACCTCATGGCCTGATCACCATCTTGCTGGTGTTCATCTGCATCAGTGGCCTGTTGATGAGCATTGCGTTGAGCGAGCGCCAGCGCCGCATCACCGAAGACCGCTTCAGCATCAGTCGTGACCTGGCAGCCAGCAACGCCGAGATCAACGCCAAGGCCGAGTTCCTGGCGAAGATCAGCCATGAGATCCGCACTCCGATGAACGGCGTCCTCGGCATGACCGAGCTACTGCTGGGCACACCGCTATCGGTCAAGCAACGCGACTATGTGCAGACGATCCACAGCGCTGGCAACGAGCTGCTGACACTGATCAACGAAATTCTCGACATCTCCAAACTCGAGTCCGGACAGATCGAACTGGACGATGTGCAGTTCGACCTCAATGCACTGATCGAGGATTGCCTGAGCATCTTCCGCGCCAAGGCCGAGCAGCAAAACGTCGAGTTGATCAGCTTCATCCAGCCGCAAGTGCCCCGGGTGATCAGCGGTGACCCGACACGCTTGCGCCAGACGCTGTTGAGCCTGCTTGAAAACGCCCTGAAAAAAACCGATGAAGGCGAAATCCTGATCGTCGTTGCGCTCGACGAGCGCAACACCAAACCACGCCTGCGTATCGCCGTGCAGGACAGCGGCGAGCCCATGGACGCCGAAGAACGCGACGCCCTGATGCACGCCGAACTGCACAGCCGACATTTTCTTTCGGCCACCCAGTTGGGCGGCAACCTGGGGCTGGTAATTGCCCGCCAGCTGATCCGCTTGATGCAGGGGGAATTCGGGATCAAGAGCGGCAACAACCAGGGCAGCACCCTGTGGCTGACCCTGCCGCTGGACCCGGATCGTCTCGAGCACCCGACCTCCGACCTCGACGGCCCGCTGCAGGGTGCGCGGGTATTGGTGGTGGACGACAATGACACCTGCCGCAAGGTGCTGGTGCAGCAGTGCAGCGCCTGGGGCCTGAACGTCAGCGCCGCGTCTTCCGGCAAGGAGGCGCTGGCCCTTCTGCGCACCAAGGCTCACTTGCGCGATTACTTCGATGTGGTCCTGCTGGACCAGAACATGCCCGGCATGACCGGCATGCAACTGGCGGCCAAGATCAAGGAAGACCCCAGCCTGAACCATGACATCCTGTTGATCATGCTCACCGGCATCAGCAATGCGCCGAGCAAGATCATCGCGCGCAACTCCGGGATCAAGCGCATCCTCGCCAAACCGGTGGCCGGCTACACCCTCAAGACCACCCTGGCCGACGAGCTGACCCAACGCAACAAAGGCCTGGTCGTCACGCAACCACTGCCAAACGGCCCGGCACTACCGGTCAAGGTCCCCAGCGACTTCCGCATCCTGGTGGCCGAAGACAACAGCATCTCGACCAAGGTGATCCGCGGCATGCTGAGCAAGCTCAACCTGCAACCGGATACCGCCTGCAACGGCGAAGAGGCCCTACAGGCAATGAAGGCCCAACGTTACGACCTGGTGCTGATGGACTGTGAAATGCCGATCCTCGACGGCTTCTCGGCCACCCAGCAATTGCGTGCCTGGGAAGTCGGCAATCAGCGGGTCCGTACCCCCGTGGTGGCATTGACTGCCCATATCCTGGCCGAACACAAAGAGCGTGCACGCCAGGCCGGCATGGACGGACATATGGCCAAGCCGGTGGAACTGTCGCAGCTGCGTGAATTGATCGAGCACTGGGTCGCCCAGCGTGACCAGCACAATCGCGCAACAACCCAAACGTCCTGAGCCGACAGACTGCGCAACCCCTGATAGACTCCCCCCTCGACTTCCCTCGCCAGTGAGCCCGGCACCATGCTCCATGTGTTGTTCAGTGTTTACCTGAAGATGCTGGTGCTCTACAGCCCATTCTTCGTGTTGTCCTGCTTCATCAGCCTGACCCGTGGTTACTCGCGCAAGGAACAGCGTCGGCTGGCCTGGAAAGTAGCGGTCGCCACGCTGGTCTCCAGTGTGCTGTTGTATTTGTTCGGCCGGGTGATTTTCAGTGTTTTCGGCATCACCGTGGATGCCTTTCGTATCGGTGCCGGCAGCGTGCTGTTCATCTCGGCACTGGGCATGGCCCAAGGCAAATCGGCAGTACAGACCGATAACGTGCAGCAGGATGTCACCATCGTTCCGCTGACCATCCCGCTGACGGTTGGCCCCGGCACCATCGGTGCCTTGCTGGTGATGGGCGTGAGCCAGCCGCACTGGGACGACAAGCTCACGGCCATTGTCAGCATTGCCCTGGCCAGTTTTACCGTTGGCGTGGTGCTGTTTTTGTCCGGTCGTATCGAGCGCATTCTCGGCGACCAGGGGCTACAGATCGTTAGCCGACTGATGGGGTTGTTCGTGTGCGCACTGGCAGCGCAGATCATCTTCACCGGGGTCAAGGGCTACCTGGTGCCCTGAAGCGATGGCTTGTGCAAACCCGAAAACAAGGCCCTGTGCATCAATCACAGGGCCTTGTCGTTTACTGCGGGCAAAGCCTTTTAATCAGGACTGAAGTTTACGCACGAACACCTTTTTCGAATAAGCTTCGATTTTCTCATGGACCCGTTTACGGTAGTTTTCAAACGCCCGTCGGTCGAACACGAACACCCCGCCATCGGGAATGATCGCCAGCTCTCGATCGAACTCGCGCCACAGGAAAAAGTCACTTTCAATCACGGTCGCGCTGTAGCGCAAGCCAAGCAGGCAGACGATCACTTCACCCGAGGCGAGTCGCTCGCAAGGCGCGCACTTGAGGATACCCGAGCCGCCTTTGGCAACATTGCTGCGAAAGAACTCCCAGGCAAACTCATCCAGCCGCAACGCTTTATAGGTGTCCTTGAAGAGCTGGCCCAAGCGCTCCACGCCCACGCTGCCCATCACGCGGTAGCTGGCACTGAGCAACTGGTGGACACTATTGACCCGGATCGGCTCCGCCGGAACGATGGTCTTGAGTGTGTATCCCGTCTTGAGCAATCGCCCTTGAAAGTAATCGAACCAGGCCTTCCTCGACGCCTGCCCCGGATATTTTTCATTGGCCGCCAACTCCGCATACAACAGACAGTCCTGAATATCCTGCTGATCTTGCAAGTCCACACTTTGCGCAAAAGACAATAAGCAACCGCCCACTACAACAGCATTAACAGACGCTGGCATATTCACCCCACACAGTCAGTATCCTGATCGATTAAGCCCGCCAACCTTATTGGCCTGTCAGTTGTTTGAAAAGGCCATCGCCAAACTCGTCGTTATAGGAATAAATCATGCTTTTCTTTCGATCAAATGCACGCCGATTAAACTTGCGCACACCCGCGCCCTGGAAAATCTGCAATCCTCGGGTATTGTAAGTCACGAATAAAAAATTGCCGTTGTATTCCTTGTCCACCAAGTCAAGGCCGCCCATCAACATGGACATGCCACCGCCTGGCCTTGCAATGCAAGGCACAGCCTTGAAGCTGACGACGTCGTTTTTCTTGCTGCCGGCATCGACAATCTTCAGTGCCTCATTATCGCCCTTAAGCTTGCTGAAACCCGACGCCACCAGGTCCAGGACGCTGCTCGAACCTCCGGAAATGACGGTCGCCAGCACCTGCAACACGGCCTCATTCATCGTGATGGTGAGCTGTTTGCTGACATATTTCTTGTAGGTGAAGCTTTCCGTCACCCAGCCCGCCGCCAACAATGCCTCGTTGTACTTCAGGTAGCGCTCTTCGTTACTGGTTTCCTTGGGCAGGCGCCGGACCACCGCTTCAGCAAACTGCTGGCAGTCCAGCGCATCTTGCCTGTCGTCTTCCGAAAGCGCCTGGTCGAAGACCACCAGCGAGGAGCCTACTACCGAAGACCCCACACCTTGCGCCGACGAATCACTCGATGCGGTGCTCAGCATCGAGATCGAACGCTTAGTCCGCACTCTTGGCGCGACGTTCTGTAGTTCTGCCGCAACGCCTTTGAAATACCTATCCTGCATGGCATCATCAAATGCGACTTGAGCCATTGAGTAATTACTTATATCGGTCATTTAAACTTCCTTTTAATAAATAAGCCGCCTCATGCGACCAGCTGAAAACTAAAGCGCAGAGCTGAACCGGTCAAAGTAAAAATACTTAGAACTTATTTCATGAGTTATTAGAAAAAAGCCCGCGACAACTTTCGTCAGCCGCAGGCTTTACCATCAGTGACTTATTAACTTGAACATCGGCGAGCTTTGAGCAAAGTCGCTTTCACTCAGGTAGCCGGTTTGCGTGGGTACCAACGAGGCGTGTAGACCCACTCTCCGCCTCCAGCGCGAGGAAAAACACAGGTCAGGGATGAACCGATCAACACCATGGTGCGCATGTCGACCTGATCCGGGGTCAACTGGCCAAGAGTGGTGGCCCGCAGCGTTTGCCCCGGACGCCCGATATCCCGCCCCAACACCACAGGAGTCTCAGGCACACGGTGCCTGGCGACGATGTCCAGTGCCTGGCCCAGTTGCCATGGTCGTGAACGCGAGATCGGGTTGTAGAAGGCCAGTGCCAGATCGGCTTGTGCGGCCAGATCCAGGCGTTTCTCGATGATTGCCCATGGCTTGAGGTTATCCGACAGCGACAGTACACAGAAGTCATGCCCCAGCGGCGCACCGGCCTGGGCGGCCGTCGCCAGCGATGCGGAAACCCCCGGCAGAATTTCCAGATCGACGTTGTGCCAATGGACGTCGGTGGACTCGTGCAGCGCCTCAAGCACCGCAGCGGCCATGGCGAAAACCCCCGGATCGCCTGAAGAAACCACCACCACCGAGCGCCCTTGGGCCGCCAGTTCGAAAGCGTGGCGGGCACGCTGCATCTCTTCGCGGTTGTCGGTGCAATGCAGCACTTGATCGTCGCGAAACGGCCCGGCCATGCGCACGTAGGTTTCGTAGCCCAATACATCGTTGGCGCGGGCCAGTTCAGCCTTCACAGCCGGCACCATCAACTCGGCAGCACCTGGCCCCAGGCCGATCACGGCCAAACGACCACGAGGCCGGCCAATCTGCAACGGGTCCAGCGGTTGCTCTGCTACCGCAATGGCAACAGTGTCGTTACCAAACATGGAGACGGGTTGGCCCACGGCAGTACGCAGACGTTCGCCGAGCACGGTCCCTGCCGGGGCAAAGCGCAACGACACGCCCAATTCAAGCGCTGCTTCACGCAACGCCGCGCTGGCCATTTCGGTGTCGTCGGCCAACAGACAGGCCAGCGACTGCCCAGCGATCCCTGCCTGATGCAAGGCCTCGCGCACAGCCTCCGCGACGTTCACCAGATCAGCTTTCACGGCGACCACCACATTGCGCGGGTAGATCAACAATTCGTTAACCGCGGGAGCCCGTTCGGCATGACCGACATGCACCGCCAGTCGGGCCTGCGCATCTTCGGGCAACTGCGCCTGCGCCAGCCACGGTGCCTCACCCTCAATGCGCACCGTTTCGCCAGCCAGCAAATCGGAAACGAAACGCTTGCCCGACTCCAGATCGCCCAGGGCATAGCCGCTCGGCGGATTGAGCAGGCAGGTGCCGAAACGCAACTCCCCGCTGGTGGTGATCGCAGCGGATACCTCAAGCGCAGCGCCAATTTCCCGGGCCATGACATTCACGCCGCCAAGACCGCCCAACAGGGGAACCACGGCACTGCCGTCTTCGGCCACCGCCAATACCGGTGGTTCGACACCTTTTTCCAGCAACATGGGCGCCAGCGTACGGATCACGATCCCGGCCGCGCACAGGGCAATGATCGGTGTGCCCTGTTGATAGAACTCGCGCAGGGTCGCACCGAACTCGTGATAGGCCCGATCCGCGCCGTCGACCCGTTCGGCCAGGCCATGGATCAGGGATTCGGGGTACACCTGCTGAATGCTGCGTGCGGTAGCGAGGCTGCCATTGCCAAGAATGACAATCGCCGGAACTGGACGGGTCATCAGCCTTGCCACCTTTCACCAGGAACGATGATCAACGAGAAGTACGGTGAGGACATCGGCTCGACCTGATCCAGCGGCACGATCTTCTGATTGGCCATGGTCGCACGCTCGACGTACAGCGCACGCTCGGCCAGGCCGAGTTCTTCCAGTACCTGGCGAACCTTGGGAAAGTTGCGCCCCAGCTTCATGATCACCGCCGCATCGGCATCGGCCAGGCGACGCTTGAGTTCGTCGTGCGGCAACACGCCGGACAACACCGACAGACTCTGATTGCGATACACCAGCGGCGCACCGAGCACCGAGGCGCCGCCAAGCATCGAGCATACGCCGGGAACGACTTCAGCCTGATAACGCTCGGCGAGCCGATCGTGCAGGTACATATAGGAGCCGTAGAAGAACGGATCGCCTTCGCAGATCACCGCCACGTCGCGGCCGGCATCCAGATGCGTCGCCAGTTCATTGGCGGCGTCATCGTAGAAGTCGCTGATCACTTGCTCGTAGGACAGCGGCGCCGGTAAGGCTTCTGTGGTCACCGGGTACACTAGCGGCAACAAATTCTGCGCTTCCTGCAGATGCGCCTCGATGATGCCGAAGGCGTTGCCCTTCTTGCCCTTGGCCACGAAGTACGCCACTACCGGCGACTCGCGCAGCAACCTTAGTGCCTTGACGGTAATCAGTTCGGGATCACCGGGGCCGACACCAAGGCCGATCAATCGTCCAGGTTGCTGCATCATTCGATCTCCGTGGCGAGGGCATTGACGGCGGCGGCGGCCATGGCGCTTCCGCCCAGGCGACCTTGCATGATGACAAAAGGCACGCCACGGCTGTCGGCCGCCAGCGCAGCCTTGGATTCGGCGGCACCGACGAAGCCCACCGGGAAGCCGAGGATCAACGCCGGTTTCGGCGCGCCGGCGTCGAGCATTTCCAACAGATAGAACAACGCCGTCGGTGCGTTGCCGATCACCACCACGCTGCCTTCAAGATGCGGACGCCACAGCTCCAGCGCAGCGGCGGAGCGGGTATTGCCCAATTCACGGGCCAGTTCCGGAACGCTCTCATCGCGCAAGGTGCAGATCACCGGATTGTTCGCTGGCAGGCGCGCGCGGGTAACGCCTTCGGAGACCATCCGCGCATCGCACAGAATCGGCGCACCGGCCGCCAGCGCATCACGCCCGGCCTTGCCCGCCCCTTCGGAAAACTGCAAGCCGTCGATGGCATCGACCATGCCGCAGGCGTGAATGACACGGACCGCGAGTTTCTCCAGATCGGCCGGGATTCGGTCGAGGTTGGCCTCGGCGCGAATGATCGCGAAGGAGTTGCGATAGATCTCCTGACCGTCGCGGATGTAATCAAGCATCAAGGGGGCTCCGTGAGCGGGCGTCGAGCAAGGTCGCGACCGCTTCAATAGTAAGGTTGCGTGCGTGCAGCGCGCCGAAACCCGGCTGCGCTGCATCGCGAAAATAGAGATCGTAGTGACCGGGGGTGACAGCCAGTAATGTGACGGGCGCCGTATGCGCGGCGGCGCAGGAACGCGGGCAACCGCTCAGGTGTATGTTCAGTGCCGGTCCATGGCGGTGCAGCACTGCGGCCAGTTGCAGGGCATCGCCCTTGGTCTCGGCCAGGCCTTTACCGCAACCGTTTGAGCCGGTGCAGGCGATCAGCCGGGACAATGGCTGATCGGCTTCACACTGCAAGCCAAGAGACTGCAATTGCCGAAATACCTCGGCGGCATTTTCCGCGCGGACATTGGGCACCAGCAGACTTTGCCAGGGTGTGAAGCGCAGACTGGAATCACCGAACTTGCGTGCCAGTTGTGCCACACCCCGCAGCATCGCGGGATCGAGTCGCCCCAGCGGCGGGACGGCCCCCACATATACAACACCGGACTCGGCCTGGGGATGGGCCCCCATGTGCAAATCACTGGAGCCCAAAACCCGCTGCCAACCGACAACGGTTTGCACCGGTACTCGCTCGGCCAGTCGAGACAGCATGCCCTCGACCGGGTACTCGGCCAGCAAATGGCGCATTCGCGTCTGCTCGGGGCGCGCCAGTTCAAGGAACAACTCAAGGACCGTGACCACCAGTGCGTGCCCGTCAGCCAGCGCAACCGAACCGGCGGGGCTGTCCGTCGGGCATCCCGCCAGGCCGAACGCCAACCGTTGCTCGCCGTCTTGTTCAAACGCCGAGAGCCACAGGTCATGGGGATGTTCGAGCATCGTCAGTTCTTCAGCGCCATCAAGCTGCACGGCGAACTTGGCACTGAGGTCGTGGAACGCCTCCTGGCTTTGCAGTGTGGCGAGGATCTGCCCGGCCAGCGGGCGAGTGTCGAACAGCATGCGCCGGTCGATCCCGGCGCTGGGGCTGAGCATCAGGTTGCGCACATCATCGCCAGCCGCCGTACGCGGCCCCAGGCCGGCGGCCAGCAGGCTGTCGATCAACGCCGCTTGCTCGTTGCCGATGCCACGAATCTGCAGGTTGGCCCGGTTGGTCGCCTCGATCGCCCCGCTGGCATAACGCTCTGCCGCAGACGCCACGGCCTCCGCCTGGTCGCTACTGATCGAACCACCGTCCAACTTGATCCGGCAGATGCCGCCATCCAGCGCCGGGACAATACGCAGCAACCCCGGACAGGCCGAGGGGCGTAAGGCAGCGGACAGCGGACGTTCGTTCAAGGCGGACCCGTACAAGTGGCGAGGCAGTTCACGGCGAAAGTGCGCGGTATTATGCCTGCTTTACTTCGCTGCATGAAAAGACTCCGGTCGGGAAGACAAGGCAGTCAGCTCAAGGAACCCGCGCTATCATGCCGCCCAACAACGTTGAACGTGTGATTGAGGAATGGCATGGCACCCTGGCTGACGGTAGTGGGCATCGGCGAAGACGGCTTCAAGGGCTTGGGCAAGAACGCCCGGCATGCGCTGTTGTGTGCCTCGAAAGTCTTCGGCGGCCAGCGGCATCTGGATTTGCTCCCGCCGTGCATACGCGGAGAGCGCCAGTCGTGGCCGAGCCCCTTCAGCCTTGAGTCGCTGCTGTCGAACCGTGGCGAGCCCGTTTGCGTCCTGGCCAGTGGCGATCCGATGCTCTTTGGCGTCGGCGCCAGCCTGGCCCGGCAACTCCCCTCGGCCGAAATGCTGACGCTTCCCGCGCCCTCCTCCTGCTCGCTGGCTGCGGCGCGAATGGGTTGGCCCTTGCAGGAAGTGGTCACGTTGTCGGTGGTTGCCCGCCCCGTCGCCGCACTCAACGCGCAACTGTTCAGCGGCGTGCGCTTGCTGGTGTTGAGTAACGACGGCGGCAGCCCCACCGCCATCGCCGCACTGCTGCGTGAACGTGGTTTCGGTCCGAGCCGGATAACCGTGCTCGAACATTTGGGCGGTGAAGCCGAGCGGCGTGTCGACGGTATCGCCAATGACTGGAGCGATCCTTTGATCGCCGACCTGAACCTGATCGCCATCGAGTGCATCGCCGAGCCGAACACACTGCGCCTGTCGCGACTGGCCGGCCTGCCGGACTCTGCCTTCAAACACGACGGCCAACTGACCAAGCGCGATGTACGCGCCATCACCCTCGCGCGCCTGGCGCCCATCCCCGGCGAATTGTTGTGGGATGTTGGCGCTGGCAGTGGCTCGATCGGCATCGAATGGATGCGCGCCCACCCCGCTTGCCGCGCACTGGCCATCGAGGCCGATGAAGGCCGACAAGGGTTGATCGAACACAACCGCGATGCCCTCGGTGTTCCCGGCCTGCAACTGGTTCGCGGCAATGCGCCACAGGCCTTGGCCGGCCTGGAGCGACCGGATGCGATTTTCATTGGGGGCGGCGTCACCCGAGAAGGCGTGCTTGATACCTGCTGGGCCGAACTCAAACCCGGAGGCCGGTTGATTGCCAACGCTGTCACCCTGCAAAGTGAAATGACCCTGATGGCCTGGCGCGAGCAACACGGCGGGGAGTTGACCCGCATTCATATCGCGCAAGCACAACCTCTGGGTGACTTCGACACTTGGCGCCAGGCCTTGCCGATTACCTTGCTGGATGTGACGAAACCCTTCGATGCGTGACGAAACAGCCGAACAACCCGCCCCCCTGCGTAGTGGCCTGACCACCGGCAGCTGCGCCACGGCCACCAGCCTCGCCGCCGCGCGCCTGCTGCTGGCTGGCACAGAGGCCGATGCGGTGGAAATCGTATTGCCCAAAGGCAAGCAGGTGCAGATGCGCCTGGAGTTCTGCCGCCTCACCGAGGACGGCGCCGAAGCGGGAACTCTCAAGGATGCTGGTGACGATCCGGACGTGACCCACGGTGCCCTGCTCTACTCCCAGGTGCGCCTGAGCAGCGAACCGGGGACACGCTTCAAGGCCGGTCGCGGCGTCGGCACCGTGACCCGGCCCGGGCTGGTGCTGGGTGTCGGCGAGCCCGCGATCAACCCGGTGCCACGAAAAATGATCAGCGAACACCTGGTCCGACTGGCCGACGAACTCGGCTATAGCGGTGGTTTCGAGGTCACGGTCAATGTCGAGAACGGCGAAGCACTGGCACTGAAAACCATGAACCCGCGCCTTGGCATTCTTGGCGGCCTGTCGATCCTCGGCACCAGCGGCATCGTCCGGCCGTTTTCCTGCGCGGCCTACATCGCCTCGATCCATCAGGGCATCGACGTGGCGAAAACCAACGGTTACCTGCATATTGCCGCCTGCACCGGCAATGCAAGCGAAGACACCATGCGCCGGGTCTACAACCTTCCGGAAATCGCTTTGATCGAAATGGGCGACTTCGTCGGTGCCGTGCTCAAGCACCTGCGCAAAGTACCGGTGGATAAACTCAGCCTGTGCGGTGGTTTCGGCAAGATCAGCAAACTGGCGGCCGGGCACATGGATCTGCACAGCCGTCATTCGAGCATCGACCTGCCGCAACTGGCGTTATGGGCAGCACAGGTCGGCGCCGATGCGGCGTTGCAGCAAAACATCCGCGAGGCCAATACCAGCCAGCAGGCGCTGGCCATGGCCGCCGCAGCCGGGGTCGCCCTGGGTGATGCAGTCTGTCAGCACGCCCTGGACTTTGCCCGTAGCGTCGTGCCGGCGCAGGTTCAGGTGGAAGTCTTCGCCATCGATCGCCAGGGCGGGATCGTTGGCCATGCCGGAGCATTTCAATGAAACGCATCCTGTTGCTCGGCGGCGTGACCGAAGCCATGGCGATTGCCCGCACGCTGGGACCGCAGCATATCTACAGCCTGGCCGGTGTCGGTCGGGTGCCGACCGATCTGCAATGCCAGGTGCGCGTCGGCGGCTACGGCGGTGCCGAAGGCCTGGCGCAATTCATTCGCGATGAAGGCATCGATCTGCTGCTCGACGCCACTCACCCCTACGCCGCCACTATCAGCCAGAACGCCGCGACCGCCGCGCGCTTGAGCGGCATTCCCTGCTGGGCGCTGCGCCGTCCGGCCTGGCAAGCCCAGGCGAGTGATGACTGGCGGGAAGTCAGCGATTGGGCCGGACTGATCGATGCCCTGAAGCCCTTCCGTCGACCGCTGTTCACCCTCGGTCGCGAGCCCCTGCAACACCTGAACGAAATTCCTGCGGAGCAATTCTGGACCCTGCGCGCACTGGACGTGTACCCGGGCAACGAGCGCTGCGAAGTGATCGGCGCACGTGGGCCCTTCCTGATCGACGATGAACGTGAGTTATTCGAACGGCGAAACATCGACGTGCTGATCAGCAAGAACAGCGGCAGCACGGCGACCGAGCCGAAGCTGGAAGTGGCGCGTGAGCGTGGGGTACCGGTGATTGTCTTGAAGCGGCCGGTGTTGCCGGGAGTTGATCGGGAGTTTGAGGGTGTGACAGAAATCCTGACGACCCTGTCGCTCTTCGACGGCTCCTGATCCCCCGTCCGCCGGGACTTTTCCTACGACACCTTCGGAGTACACGGATTATCCACTCCAGGTCTCCACCCTATAGTCCGGCGGATTCTGAACAAAGCTCCAGCACTACTGACGCTTTGAAATTCACGACTATTATGAAGGCTACGAAAGGATGGCGCTGCGACACCAAACCGCACGTCGCCTTTTTACTTATCGGCCCTGATCAGGCTAAATAGCCCGCGCCTGATCGCCCACCCAAACGGATTTTGTGCCATGTCCCGACAACGGCTCGCAATTGCCTGGATAGCCTGCTTCGCAGTGCTGTTCAACATGCTCGCCATGCCGATGTCCGGAGCGATGGCAAAAACGGCTAATTCACCTGCCGAGCAGTTGTTGTGGGGCAGTTTCTGCAGCTCCAGCGGCGCCAGGATGGTGGCGATTTCCATCGGTGACCTTGAACAGAAAGCCCCGCAAAACGACGATCATTCCAACATGCAGCATTGCTGGTGTTGCTCCGGTTCTGCGCCATTGGTGGCGTTGCCGGGGCATTCGCCGCAGCTATATTTAGCGCACTTCGAATCCAACCGAAGCCTACCCGCCACCGCCCTCGACAGCCCGTCACCGCGCCAGCAATGGCCGAGTCTCAACCCCCGCGCGTCCCCTCTGGTGTGATTTTTTCTCGCAATTGACTGCGTTTTAAATCGTTCCGGAGAACTGCCATGTTGAACAAACTCATCGTTCTGGCTGCGTTACTGCTGCCTGCCTGTTTTGCCAATGCACACGAATACAAGGTCGGCGAACTGGAAATCGCGCATCCGTGGTCCCAGGAGTTGCCACCCAATGCGCCCACCGTTGCGGCGTATTTCGTGATCGACAATCAAGGCCAGACCGCCGACCGCCTGCTCAGCGTCGACACCCCCATTGCGGGCGAAGCGCAACTGCATGAGCACGTGATGCAAGGCGACATGATGAAAATGCAGCACGTACCGAGCGTGGAAGTGCCCGCCGGTGGCGAGGTCACCTTCGCACCAATGGCCTATCACGTGATGTTGCTGAACCTCAAGGACCGCAGCCTGCTCACTGACGGCAAGCGCTTCCCCATGACACTGCACTTCGAAAAGTCCGGTGACGTGACAGTCGAAGTCGCGGTGCAGAAACAGGCGCCGGACGCCATGCAAGAACACAAGCACGCGCAATAACCACCCGCGCTGAATACGCCCATGCGCCCGCTTAGCGCCAGGTCATCCAGGTCACGCAATCAGGCATTGAGCCTGACACGCGGCAGCTGGATCAGCCTGTTCGCCATGTTGATGATCTTTATCGGTCCGCTGATTTCCCAGTCGATGCCGATGGATTCGCGCGCCATGTCGATGACCATGCCTGCGGGTATGAGCATGGACATGCCGATGGACATGTCGGCAATGGAGCATGCCGACCATGCCACGCAAGCCAACGCCGAGCATTGCCCGCCAGCCCCCGGGCACCATGTGCTGTGGGAAAAGTGCGGCTATTGCAGCCTGCTGTTCAATTGCCCGGCGCTGACCGGTGGCGTGTCTTTCGCCAACTTCGTCATCCCGCCCGTCAACACCTTCACTACACCCTCTGTGCGCCTGGGCCATGCCCGGCAAACCTTCTTCCCCGGCGCCCGCACCCGCGCCCCGCCCATCGTCGCGTAAACACTCACTTCTGATTTCACACGGCCCGCAAGACAGCCAACGCAACCTGTGGGAGTGGGCTTGCTCGCGAAGAGGGAGTGTCAGTCAACGTTGATGTTGTCTGGCGCACCGCTTTCGCGAGCAAGCCCGCTCCCACAGGGACAGCTTCAGGCTGCCGGCCGTGTCGTTTACGACTGTTCGATGGAAATTGTCATGTCCAGGTTTTCCGCTGTCCCGTGCTTGAGCCCTGCCCAAGCCTCTTATGCCCTGAACGAATCCGGCGTTCGTTTCAGGCACGCCACCGCCATCCTGTGCGGTGCTTTGCTGGCGCCTTCTGCGCTGGCCGATGATCACGCCGGTCATAGTGAAGAGTTGAGCCCGACGGTGATTACCGCCGTGGCGCCCAGCTCGCCCTTGACCATCGTCACCAACCCCAAGGACCCGCGCCAACCGGTGCCGGCCAGCGACGGCGCCGATTACCTGAAGACCATCCCCGGCTTTGCCATGGTGCGCAATGGCGGCACCAATGGTGACCCGGTGCTGCGCGGCATGTTCGGCTCGCGGCTGAACATCCTCACCAACGGCAGCATGATGCTCGGCGCCTGCCCGGGCCGGATGGACGCTCCGACTTCCTACATCTCGCCGGAAACCTACGACAGACTCACCGTGATCAAAGGCCCGCAAACCGTGCTGTGGGGGCCGGGTTCTTCGGCCGGGACCATCCTGTTCGATCGCGAGCCGGAGCACTTCGGCGAACTCGGCACGCGGGTCAACGCCAGCGTGTTGGCCGGCTCCTACGGTCGCTTCGACAAACTGGTGGACGCCGCAGCCGGAGGTCAGTCGGGTTATGTGCGGGTCATCGGCAACACCGCGCACTCCGACGACTACCAGGACGGCAACAACGACACCGTGGCGTCGCGCTATGACAAATGGAACGGCGACGTGGCCATCGGCTGGACGCCGAATACCGACACTTTGCTGGAACTGACCGCCGGCCGTGGCGATGGTGAAGCCCGCTACGCCGGGCGCGGCATGGACGGCTCGCAGTTCCTGCGCGAGAGCCTCGGATTGCGCTTCGAGCAGTCCAACATCGGCGAGGTTCTGGACAAGGTCGAGGCGCAGATCTACTACAACTACGCCGACCACGTGATGGACAACTACACCCTGCGCACGCCGTCCGGTACCGGAATGATGTCCGGGCCCATGGCCTCCAACGTCGACCGCCGCACCCTCGGCGCACGGGTCAAGGGCACCTGGCGCTGGGCCGATGTACAACTGATCAGCGGCATCGACGCGCAGACCAACGAGCATCGCCAGCGCGGCGCCATGGGTGTCGACACCTACAAGGACCTGCCGTACACCAAGGATGCCGACTTCCATAACTACGGCGTGTTCGGCGAACTGACCTGGTACGCCGCCGACCGTGACCGCCTGATCAGCGGCGCACGCCTGGACCGTGCCTCGGCCAAGGATTTTCGGCAGACCATCGGCTCGGGCATGATGACCCGCCCGAATCCGACCGCCGACGACACCCGCGCCGATACCCTGCCCAGCGGTTTCATCCGCTACGAGCATGACCTGGCCGACAGCCCGACCACCTTGTATGCCGGCCTCGGTCACACCCAGCGATTCCCGGATTACTGGGAGCTGTTTTCACCCAAGTCCGGCCCCGCCGGTTCGGTCAATGCCTTCGATTCGATCAAGCCGGAAAAAACCACCCAGCTCGATTTCGGCCTGCAATACAAGACCGAAGACCTCGAAGCCTGGGCATCGGCTTATGTCGGGCAGGTGCGCGATTACATCCTGTTCAACTACACCCCGACGATGATGGGTACGACCTCGCAAGCCGAAAACATCGACGCGCGAATCATGGGCGGTGAACTGGGCGCCGCCTACAACCTCACCGACAACTGGAAAGCCGACGCGACCCTGGCCTACGCCTGGGGCAAGAACAGCAGCGATGGCAGTGCATTGCCACAAATGCCGCCGCTGGATGCCCGTTTCGGCCTGACCTACAGCGAAGACAACTGGAGCGCCGGCGCACTGTGGAGAGTGGTTGCCGCGCAAAACCGCATCGACCAGAACAAGGGCAACGTGGTCGGCAAGGACTTCGGCAAAACGCCGGGCTTCGGCGTGTTCTCCCTCAACGGTGCCTATCGGATCAACAGCAACTGGAAGGTCAGCAGCGGCGTCGACAACCTGTTCGGCAAGGCTTACGCCGAGCACTTGAATCTGGCCGGCAACGCCGGTTTCGGCTATCCGGCCAATGACCCGCAAGCCATCAAGGAGCCGGGGCGAACGCTCTGGACCAAGGTGGATATGAGTTTCTAAAAGCTTCGCGAGCAAGCTCGCTCCTACAGGGGAACGAGCCTGCTCGCGATCGGTTGCACAGCAACCGCAAAACAAACAACTAAAAAAGATCCAGCCAAGCGGAGCACACGTGATGAAACAGCCCAAAGTGAATTTCTACAACCTGGCCTGGCGCTGGCATTTCTATGCCGGATTATTCGTTGCGCCATTCATGGTGATGCTGGCCCTGACCGGCACCGTCTACCTGTTCAAACCGCAGCTCGACTCGCTGATGTACAGCAGCCTGCTCAAGGTTCCGGCCGGTCATCACACCGTCTCGGCCGACGACCTGCTGACACGGGTGAAAATGGCTTATCCACAAGGCCAGGTCACCCAATACCTGCCGCCGGTCAACGCCGAGCGCAGCGCGCAGTTTGTCGTACTCAACGATGACAAGGAGCTGAACGTTTTCGTCGATCCGTACCACGGTGACATCCTCGGCGAACAAGACGCCAAGAAGAACCTGCAAGCCATTGCCCGGTCGATTCACGGTGAGCTGATGATCGGCACCGTTGGCGACCGACTGATCGAACTGGCCGCCGGTTGGGGCGTGGTGCTGGTGGTGTCCGGCATTTTCCTGTGGTGGCCGCGCGGTCAGGCGGCAGGCATTTTGTGGCCGCGCCTGAACAGTCGTGGTCGCATATTGTGGCGTGACCTGCACGCGGTCACCGGATTCTGGGGCGCGTCCCTGCTGCTGGTGATGTTGCTCAGCGGCATGACCTGGACCGGCTTCTGGGGCAAGCAGTACGCCGAAGTGTGGAACGTGTTCCCGGCAGCCATGTGGGATGACGTGCCGAAGTCCGACGTCGAGGCGCGCAGCCTCAACACCGCCACCCGCCAGACCGTGCCGTGGGCCATGGAAAACACACCGATGCCGATGTCCGGCGACCATGCCGGGCACATGGCCCACGACAGCGCAGCGGCCGGTCCGGCATCGCCGACCATCCGCCTGCAGGACGTACAAAACATTGCCAGCGAGCGCAAGGTCGAACCGGGCTACAGCATCACCCTGCCGACCACTGCAACCGGCGTGTTCACCATCGCCGTATTCGCCGACGACCCGCGCAATGACGCCACGCTGCACATCGATCAGTACACCGGCAAGGTCCTGGCCGATGTACGTTTCGAGCAATACGGCAGCGTCGCCCGCGCCACGGAAATCGGCGTGATGTTGCACGAAGGCAAGATGTTCGGCGTGTTCAACCAGATCGTCGTGTTGCTGATCTGTTTGATGATTTTGCTCAGCGCGGTCAGCGGCGTGGTGATCTGGTGGAAGCGCCGCCCGCAAGGAAAACTCGGCGTGCCGCCGCTACGCCACGACCTGCCGAAATGGAAAACCGCGATGGTGATCATGTTCGCCCTGGCGGTAGCCTTCCCGATGGTGGGCGCTTCGCTGGTGGTGGTATGGGTGTTCGATCGCGTGCTGCTGTCACGTTTCACCCGGCAGACTGAGAGCGCCTCATCTTCATCATGAAACAGGCGAGATGCGCGGGGCGAAAGGCACTGTAAACTCCCCGCGCATCACCTCAGCCCCATCGCGAGCAAGCTCGCTCCCACAGGATTTGCGCAATACCTGTGGGAGCGGGCTTGCCCGCGAAGGGGCCATCAGCATCACCTCAAGAGCCACTGCATGACCTCGCTGAACCTCACAAACCTCACCTGGTCCCCTCTGGGTCACGGCCATTGCCACCATCAATTCCAGCTGCGTGATGCCTCGCTACACGTGGCCGCCGGTGAGTTCGTCGGGCTGATCGGCCCCAACGGCAGTGGCAAGACCAGCCTGTTGCGGTGTGCCTGGCGCTTCAGTAAACCGGAAAGCGGCGAAGTCAGGCTCGATCACCAGAACGTCTGGAAACAATCCTCACGCTGGTGCGCGCAACGCATCGCCGTAGTGCTGCAGGAGTTCCCTGATGCGTTCGGCCTCACCGTCGAGGAAGTGGTCGCCATGGGCCGCACGCCGCACAAAAGCTTGTTTGATGGCGATACCCTTGAAGACCGCGACCTGATCAATCAGGCCCTGGAGTCCGTCGGCCTCAATGGCTTCGAAGACCACGGGTTCGCCACCCTCTCCGGAGGTGAAAAGCAGCGGGTCATCCTCGCCCGCGCCCTGGCCCAGCAACCACAACTGCTGATCCTTGACGAGCCGACCAACCACCTCGATCCGCGTTATCAGCTTGAGCTGCTGCAGTTGGTCAAACGCCTGAATATCGGCACCCTGGCGAGCATCCACGACCTCAATCTGGCGGCGGCTTTTTGTGATCGGCTGTACGTGATCAACCATGGTCGTATCGTCGCCAGCGGCACACCGAAAGACGTCCTGACGGTTGCGTTGCTGCGCAATGTGTTCGGCGTCCAAGCGCTGATCGATGAACATCCACTGCACGGCTACCCACGAATCACCTGGATAACCCAACCATGACTTTGCGTTCCCTGCTGCGCTCCTGCCTCCCACTCGTGATGCTGCTGGGCAGCGCCCAGGCATTGGCCGAAGCCACCCGTTACCCGCTGACAATCAAAAGCTGCAACCGCGAGGTGACCTTCAAGCAGGCACCGCAACACGCCCTGAGCCACGACATCAACATGACCCAGATGATGCTCGCCCTCGGCCTCAAGCCGCAGATGGCCGGTTACAGCGGCATCAGTGGCTGGAAGGCCGTGACGCCCGAGATGCAGGGCATTCTCGAAGGCCTGCCGGAACTGGCGGCCAAGTACCCGTCAGTGGAAACCCTGCTCAATGCCAACGTCGATTTCTTCTTCGCCGGCTGGGACTACGGCATGCGCATCGGCGGCGACCTCACGCCACAAACCCTGCAACCGCTGGGCATCAATGTGTATGAGCTGAGCGAATCCTGTGCCTTCGTGATGAAGCGCCCGCCGGCCAGCCTCGAAGACACCTACAACGACCTGCGCAACCTCGGCAGAATCTTCGACGTGCAGGACCGCGCCAATGCCCTGATCGCGAACATGCAGGCGCAAGTCGCGAATATTCGCAAAGGCCTGCCCGCGCAAACACCGCGGGTGTTCCTGTACGACAGCGGCGAAGACCGGGCCATGACCTCGGGGCGACTGGGCATGCCACAAGCGCTGATCGATGCCGCTGGCGGGCGCAATATCCTGGAGGATGTCGAAGCGAGCTGGACCCGGGTCAATTGGGAAACCGTGGTCGAACGCAACCCGCAGGTGATCGTGATCGTCGACTACAGCGAAGTCACTGCCGAGCAGAAGATTCAATTCCTGCTGAGCAACAAGGCCCTGAAATCGGTGGACGCGATCAAGCACCGGCGTTTCATCGTCATCCCTTACGTGCAGGCCACGCCGGGGATCGATAACGTACTGGCGGTCGCCACCCTGGCCAAGGGTTTCCACGGCGAATGATCAACCGTCGCTACGCCCTGTTGCTGATCGCCCTCGGCACCCTGTTGCTGGTGTCCTGCGTGGTGTCCCTGGGTTTCGGCCCGGCGCGGGTGCCGCTGGATGTGGTGTGGCGCATCCTGTTGCACAAGCTGTTCGGTGTCGGTGTGTCGGACTGGAACCCCGGACAGGAACATATCGTCTGGCTGATTCGTGTCCCGCGCATGCTGCTCGGCGCGCTGGTGGGCGCCGGGCTGGCGCTGATCGGCGCGGTGCTGCAAGCGGTCACACGCAACCCTTTGGCTGACCCGCACCTGCTCGGCGTCACGTCCGGCGCGACCTTGGGCGCAGTCATCGTGGTGTTGCATGTGGGCGAAATCGTTGGCCTGCTGACCTTGCCGATCGCGGCATTTATCGGTGCATTGCTGAGCATGCTGGTGGTGCTGATGATCGCCAGCCGCCACGGTCGCCTCGACAGTGATCGTTTGTTGCTGTGCGGCGTGGCAGTGTCCTTTGTGATGATGGCGATTGCCAATTTGCTGCTGTTCATGGGCGACCATCGAGCCAGTTCGGCGGTGATGTTCTGGATGCTCGGCGGGCTCGGGTTGGCTCGCTGGGAGCTGCTGGAGGTGCCGACAGCCAGTGTGTTGCTTGGGTTGATGTTATTGCTGGGCATGGCGCGACCACTGAATGCGCTGATGGCCGGCGAGCAAACAGCGGTGACCCTGGGCTTGAATGCTCGTACCGTGCGCCTGCGAGTGTTTCTGATTGCGTCATTGATGACCGGGGTGCTGGTGTCGATCAGCGGCTCGATCGGTTTTGTCGGGCTGATGGTGCCGCACATTGCGCGGCGCCTGGTCGGGGCTGAACACCGAAGATTGCTGCCGGTGTGCGTGTTGCTCGGCAGCGTGTTTCTGGTTTGGGTCGACGTTGCCGCCCGGACACTGATCGCCCCCGAAGACTTGCCTATCGGTATTGCCACCGCAGCAATTGGCGGGTTGTTCTTCATCGGCCTGATGCGACGTCGTTAACGCCATGGTTAATTAAAAAATTTCAGAACTGCATTTACGCTTGGAAAAAACTCGTATTGAGTTAACACTTAACAAGTACACCATCATGTTCATACTCCGCACTCGCGAGCTCACCCATAAAACGCTCGCGCACTTCAATGACGATTATTCCTACAACTTAATCGCCACAATTCTTACAAGAGCGGAAAGAGGTAAACATGTTCAAGAAGTTCATCGCATCCATTGCACTTGTTTCAGCACCCGCATGGGCAGTGCAGCCACCCTTTACTGGCGTTGACTACAGCGGTCGGTATCAATGCACCGGAATGGACAGTCATATCGGTGCGTTTGAAGGTGTTGTCGAGATGAAGCTCAATGCCGAACAAAGTACCGGCGAACACGGTGCCTACGGTTTTACGCTGACGTTGCTCGACAACTCCCGATATGAAGGATTTGCTGCCGCCAACTTGAGTTCCCTGGCGATTTACTTTGCCCATACGGATCCGTCGCTCAAGGATTACGGCGTCGGGATTGCGAAACTCGCTACAACCCCTGACGGAAAAGCTTCATTCACCAAGTACTACTACGGTCCGGAGTACGAGGGTGGCGGGCATGGCTTTGAAACTTGCATTAAAAGCTGACGGTCCCCGTTTACGACGCTGATACGCCATCGTTGAGTCCTGTGGGAGCGGGCCACTCGCGATGGCGTCTGTTTTTTATCGATTTGATGCGCCGTCGATGATCTGCCCTTAGACTGCGAGTCCGCATAATCTCAGGATGAGTTCCATGTTGAAAACGTTTGTTCTCTCGTTGTTGGCTTTCGGCACCGGCACCGGCACCGTGCTGGCTGACACCACGGTCGATGTTTCGAAAATTTACGGCAAGATTCAGTTCGTCAATTCTTACCCTGACTACAAGGTGAAAATTGACGACAGCTGGCCTGATCTGAAAGTCCAGAAAGTCACTCAGTGGCCCGACTCCGTCGGTAAATGGGAGATTGTCGACCAGTACCCCGACTACAAGATCCAGATCGTTGACTCCTACCCTGACTTCACCATCAAGTATGTGGATTCCTGGCCCGGCGTGAACTGACCACCATTGTCCCGCAACTGCCGCCATGCGGCAGCACCACAATGACGCACCTCCTCGCACCACGGCCCCGACCTCGTCCCTTCATGGTGCGCCCTCAAACCGCGCAACCGCTCTAGAACGACATTTCTCTGCCTTTTTCCGACCGGGCACAGCCCTTGCAAAACACAGCTTCAGTAGTCCGCATCTGCCAACCAAGAAAACTCATAAGTTCATGGAGATCGCACAATGAAGCGTCGCAGTTTGATCAAGGCTTTCACACTCTCGGCATCCATTGCCGCGATGGGCATGACCTGGACTGTCCAGGCGGCCGAGACCATCAAGGTCGGTATTCTGCATTCGTTGTCCGGAACCATGGCGATCTCCGAAACGTCGCTCAAAGACATGGCGCTGATGACCATCGACGAGATCAACGCCAAGGGCGGCGTGAACGGCAAGATGCTCGAGCCGGTGGTGGTCGACCCTGCATCGAACTGGCCGCTGTTCGCCGAGAAGGGTCGTCAGTTGCTGACCCAGGACAAGGTCGCCGTGGTGTTTGGTTGCTGGACTTCCGTGTCGCGCAAATCGGTACTGCCGGTGTTCGAAGAACTCAACGGCTTGTTGTTCTACCCGGTGCAATACGAAGGCGAAGAAATGTCGCCGAACGTCTTCTACACCGGCGCAGCGCCGAACCAGCAGGCGATCCCCGCCGTTGAATACCTGATGAGCGAAGAAGGCGGCAGCGCCAAGCGCTACTTCCTGCTCGGCACCGACTACGTCTACCCGCGCACCACCAACAAGATCCTGCGTTCGTTCCTGCACTCCAAAGGCGTGGCCGACAAGGACATCGAAGAGGTCTACACCCCGTTCGGTCACAGCGACTACCAGACCATCGTCGCCAACATCAAGAAGTTCTCGGCGGGCGGCAAGACGGCGGTTATCTCCACCGTCAACGGTGACTCCAACGTGCCGTTCTATAAAGAGCTGGCCAACCAGGGCCTGAAGGCCACCGACGTTCCGGTCGTGGCGTTCTCGGTTGGCGAAGAAGAACTGCGCGGCATCGACACCAAGCCACTGGTGGGCAACCTGGCGGCGTGGAACTACTTCGAATCGGTCGAGAACCCGGTGAACAAGAAGTTCGTCGATGACTGGAAAGCCTATGCGAAGAAACACAACCTGCCGGGCGCCGACAAGGCGGTGACCAACGACCCGATGGAAGCCACCTACGTCGGCATCCACATGTGGGCGCAAGCGGCGGAAAAAGCCAAGTCCACCGACGTCGACAAAGTCCGCGAAGCCCTGGCCGGCCAGACCTTTGCCGCGCCGTCCGGCTACACCCTGACCATGGACAAGACCAATCACCACCTGCACAAGCCGGTGATGATCGGCGAGATCCAGTCTGACGGTCAGTTCAACGTGGTGTGGCAGACCGAAGGGCCGATCCGCGCCCAGCCGTGGAGCCCGTTCATCCCGGGCAACGACAAGAAGCCGGAGTATGCGGTGAAGAGTAACTAAGCCACTGGGCCTGACGGTAGTTCAGGCCCAACACAACTCCCTGTGGGAGCGGGCTTGCTCGCGAAGACGGCGGCACATCCAACATTTATGTGACTGACACACCGCTTTCGCGAGCAAGCCCGCTCCCACATTTAGTCCGAGCAAGGCGACTCTCTATGCCCACTGCCCTGTACCGATTTCTTCTGGCGATCGCGCTCTTGCTGCCGATGGCCACCCACGCCGGTGACGCCGAAGACTTCGTCGCCGCCAATCCCGTGCAGCAAGCCCGGCTGCTGGAAACCTGGGCCGCGCAACCCGATCCGGCCCGTATCGAACTGATCAACGCCCTGCAACTCGGCGAATTGACCGTCGACGGCCAGCCAAAAACCCTGCGCCTGAACAACCGCCTGCGGGGTCTTATCGACACGGCCCTGGCCAGTCATCAGTTGCTTGCCGCCGACGCTAAACTCCGTCTGGCCGCCGCGCGGCAATTGCAGAAAAGTGCCAAGCCGGCGCAATTGAAATTCCTCGATCAGCAACTGGCGGGCGAAAAGGACGAGAGCGTTCATGCCGCCCTCAGCCTGGCCCTGGCCAATCTGCAACTGGTCGACAGCGATCCGGCCGTGCGCCTCGCCGCTGTGCGCTTGCTCGGCGAAACCGGTGATCCGCTAGCCCGCACTCGCCTCGAAAACCTGCTGGAGCCCGGTGTTGAAACCGACGCGAATGTGCGTACCGCCGCTGAAACCAGCCTCGCTCAAGTCAAACGCAAACTGCTGGTCGGCGAGATGCTCGGCCAGGCCTTCAGCGGCATGTCCCTTGGCTCGATCCTGCTGCTCGCGGCATTAGGGCTTGCGATCACCTTCGGCCTGCTCGGCGTGATCAACATGGCCCACGGCGAGATGCTGATGCTCGGCGCCTACTCGACCTATGTGGTGCAACTGATGTTCCAGCGCTTCGCGCCGCAGGCCATCGAGTTCTATCCACTGATCGCGCTGCCGGTGGCGTTTTTCGTCACCGCGGCCATCGGCATGGCGCTGGAGCGCACGGTGATTCGCCACCTCTACGGCCGTCCGCTGGAAACCCTGCTCGCCACCTGGGGCATCAGCCTGATGCTGATTCAACTGGTTCGCCTGGTGTTCGGCGCGCAGAACGTCGAAGTGGCCAACCCGGCCTGGTTGTCGGGCGGCATTCAAGTGCTGCCGAACCTTGTGCTGCCGTACAACCGCATCGTCATCATTGCCTTTGCGTTGTTTGTGGTGGTGCTGACCTGGCTGCTGCTGAACAAGACTCGCCTCGGCCTGAATGTTCGCGCCGTCACCCAGAACCGCAACATGGCCGCCTGCTGCGGAGTACCGACCGGGCGCGTGGACATGCTCGCCTTCGGCCTCGGCTCGGGCATCGCCGGTCTCGGTGGCGTGGCCCTGAGCCAGATCGGCAACGTCGGCCCGGACCTCGGCCAGAGCTACATCATTGACTCGTTCCTGGTGGTGGTGCTCGGCGGTGTCGGGCAGTTGGCCGGTAGTGTTTTTGCTGCGTTCGGCCTGGGCATCGCCAACAAGATTCTGGAACCGCAGATCGGTGCCGTGCTCGGCAAGATCCTCATCCTCGCGCTGATCATTCTGTTCATCCAGAAACGTCCGCAAGGCCTCTTCGCACTCAAAGGACGGGTGATCGACTGATGAACCAGCCCCTGATGCTCAAGGCTACACAAAAGGCCGGCCCCAAAGTCACGATTGCCATCGGCGCGGTGATCCTCGTTTTGCTGCTGGCGTTACCACTGCTGTCGTTGTTAACGCCGGACAGCACGCTGCATGTTTCCGCCTATACGCTGACGCTGGTGGGCAAGATCCTTTGCTACGCCATCGTCGCCCTGGCGCTCGATCTGGTGTGGGGATACGCAGGCCTGCTGTCCTTGGGCCACGGCCTGTTCTTCGCCCTCGGCGGCTATGCCATGGGCATGTACCTGATGCGCCAGGCCTCGGGCGATGGTTTGCCGGCGTTCATGACCTTCCTGTCGTGGACCGAAATGCCATGGTTCTGGACCGGCACCAGCAGCTTCCTCTGGACCCTGTGCCTGGTGGTATTGGCGCCGGGGCTGCTGGCGTTGGTGTTCGGCTTCTTCGCCTTCCGCTCGCGGATCAAGGGCGTGTATTTCTCGATCATGACCCAGGCCCTGACCTTCGCCGGCATGTTGTTGTTCTTCCGCAACGAAACCGGCTTCGGCGGCAACAACGGCTTCACGAACTTCCGCACCATTCTTGGCTTCGGCATCACCGAACCGGGTACCCGCGCCGTGCTGTTTTTCGCCACGGTGCTGTTGCTGGTGGCGAGCCTGTACATCGGCTGGCGCCTGGCGCAAAGCAAGTTCGGTCGGGTGCTGACCGCGCTGCGCGATGCGGAAAATCGCCTGATGTTCTGCGGCTACGATCCGCGTGGCTTCAAGTTGTTCGTGTGGGTGTTGAGCGCAGTGTTGTGCGGCCTGGCCGGTGCGCTGTACGTGCCGCAAGTGGGGATCATCAACCCGAGTGAAATGTCGCCCACCAACTCGATCGAAGCGGCCGTCTGGGTGGCACTGGGTGGGCGTGGCACCTTGATTGGTCCGTTGCTCGGTGCCGGCGTGGTCAACGGTATGAAGAGCTGGTTCACCGTGGCGTTTCCCGAGTACTGGCTGTTCTTCCTCGGCGCGCTGTTCATCGTCGTGACCCTGTACTTGCCCAAGGGCGTAATCGGTCTGTTGAAGAAAAGAGGTGAGCAATGAGAGTCACTGCAACCGCTGAATTCATGCTCGAACCGGCGTTCTTTCCACCCCTGGAACCCAACCGCGACGCCGGCAGCAGCCGCGATGCCATCGGTCTTGGTCAGCGTGCCGGTAAAGGCCTGAATACGCGCCACGGCACCATCCTGACCCTGGAAGACATCAGTGTCAGCTTCGACGGCTTCCGCGCCCTGAACAATCTGAACCTGTACATCGGCGTCGGCGAACTGCGTTGCATCATCGGCCCCAACGGCGCAGGCAAGACCACCCTGATGGACGTGATCACTGGCAAGACCCGGCCCAGCCACGGCAAGGCCTGGTTCGGCGAAACCCTGGACCTGACGCAAATGAGCGAAGTGCAGATCGCACAGGCTGGCATCGGTCGCAAGTTCCAGAAACCGACGGTGTTCGAAGCGCTGAGCGTGTTTGAAAACCTGGAGCTGGCGCAGAAAACCGACAAGTCGGTGTGGGCCAGCCTGCGGGCACATTTGAGTGGCCAGCAAAAAGACCGCATTGCCGAAGTACTCGAGACCATTCGCCTGACCCCATCGGTCAACCGCCCCGCCGGTTTGCTGTCCCACGGTCAGAAGCAGTTCCTGGAGATCGGCATGTTGCTGATGCAGGACCCGCAATTGCTGCTGCTCGATGAGCCGGTGGCGGGCATGACCGACGCCGAAACCGAGTTCACCGCCGAGCTGTTCAAGAGCCTGGCCGGCAAGCACTCACTGATGGTGGTGGAGCACGACATGAGCTTCGTCGGTTCGATTGCCGATCACGTCACCGTGTTGCATCAAGGCAGCGTGTTGGCCGAAGGGTCGCTGGAACAAGTGCAGGATAACGAGCGGGTGATCGAGGTTTATCTCGGTCGATAGACATGTGAACACCGCTCCCACAGGGGGGTCTGAGGAGAATCTGGAAATGTTGCAAGTCGAAAAACTGCACCAGTACTACGGCGGAAGCCACATCCTGCGCGGCCTGACGTTTGATGTGAAGGTCGGCGAAGTCACCTGCCTGCTCGGCCGAAACGGCGTGGGCAAGACCACCCTGCTCAAATGCCTGATGGGCCTGCTGCCAGCCAAGGAAGGCGCAGTGAACTGGGAAGGCAAACCGATTACCGCCTTCAAGCCGCACCAGCGTGTGCATGCCGGCATCGCCTACGTACCGCAAGGCCGGGAGATCTTCGGCCGCCTGACCGTGGAAGAAAACCTGTTGATGGGCCTGTCGCGCTTTCCCGGCGGCGAAGCGAAGGAAGTCCCGGCGTTCATCTACGAGCTGTTCCCGGTGCTGCTGCAAATGAAGCAACGCCGGGGGGGTGACCTGTCCGGCGGCCAGCAACAACAACTGGCTATCGGCCGTGCGCTGGCCAGCCGCCCTCGCCTGCTGATCCTCGACGAACCCACCGAAGGCATACAGCCGTCTGTGATCAAGGAGATCGGTGCCGTGATCAAAAAGCTCGCGGCCCGGGGCGACATGGCAATCCTGCTGGTCGAGCAGTTCTACGATTTCGCCGCCGAACTGGCCGACCAATACCTGGTGATGTCCCGGGGCGAAATCGTGCAACAGGGTCGCGGGGAAAACATGGAGGCCGAGGGCGTGCGTGGGCTAGTCACGATCTGAGCCAATGGTCACGATCCTCTTGATTCGACTTTCGGGCGTGGAACCCAGCCCGAATCCAGGATTGCCGGATGCGTTTTGTGGATTGATGGAGTAGGCCACCAAAGAACCATCGTGACTTGAGGTGTAATTGTTCTTGAAGACATCGACATGCCTGAAAGCTGTCGCGAGATCGACTGTCGAAGGCAACGCCTGATGCAACTTGATCTGATCTGCGCTGTAGCGGGGGTGAGACCGGGCAGTCTGTTCTGCACACTCCGGTATGTCTAAAAAGGGACAATGCACCAATTTGGTTCTCTACATTTCAGGAGTCTCCCCCTATTGGTGCGTTCAATCCGGCAATAACCGCCTCCTGCTGCGATACCTTGCGGCACAGCCTTTGCAACCATCGTGATGTCCTCACGATAAGCACTGACTATGACTCTTCCCGCTTCTGGTGCCTTGTTTACCCCCAGCTGGCACGCCGAGCTGGAGCTGGGTTACGCCCGATTCGACGACAGCACGCGCCCGGTCCAGCGTCGACACCAAGGTCCGTTGCGGGTGCAAAAACACCTGTATGCCGAAGGGCCGGAAGTCTGCCAGCACATCATCGTCCACCCGCCCGGTGGAATTGCCGGCGGTGATCGGCTGGACATCTCGGCCAGCGTCGAGCGCGATGCCTGGGCACAAATCACCAGCCCCGGCGCGGCCAAGTGGTATCGCGCCGCCGGCCCCGCCTATCAGCAGCTGAAGTTGAAGGTGGCGGCCGGTGCGACACTGGAATGGCTGCCCCAGGAGACGATCATTTTCAGCGCGGCCCAGGCTGAACTCAGCACTTGCATCAACCTTGAAGGCGATGCGCGACTGTTCTACTGGGACGTCGTGGCCCTGGGCCGTCCGGCCAGTGGCGAGCGCTTCGATCTCGGGTACTTCCAGGCGCAACTGGATATCCGCCGCGACGGCCAGTTGCTCTGGCACGAACGCCAGCGCATTGTCGGGGCGGACGGCTTGCTGGATTCGCCCATCGGGCTCGATGGGCGACCGGTATTTGCGACGTTGCTGGTGACCGGGGAAATCGATAGCGACTTGCTGGAAACCTGCCGCTCGCTGCCCAACGACGTGCGCGGGGATCTTTCGCAGTTGCCGGGATTGCTGGTTGCACGGTGCCTGGCCAGTGAAGCGTTGTTGGCGCGGGGGTGGCTGATTGATTTGTGGCGATTGCTCAGGCCTGCGCTGCTTGGCCGCGAAGCAATACCTCCACGAATATGGAACACCTGAATCATGCTTTCTGTGGGAGCGGGCTTGCCCGCGATAGCGATGTATCAGGCACCATTTTTGTTGAATGTGCCGACGCCATCGCGAGCAAGCTCGCTCCCACAGGGGATTTGTACTCACAGGTCCCACACCTTTTAACTGCCGATTATGGATGTCTACGATGGACCTGACCCCACGTGAAAAAGACAAGCTGCTGATCTTCACCGCCGGCCTGGTGGCCGAGCGGCGATTGGCTCGCGGCGTGAAACTCAATTACCCGGAGGCCATGGCCTACATCTCCGCAGCCCTGCTTGAAGGCGCCCGCGACGGCCAGACCGTGGCCGACCTGATGCACTTGGGCACCACCCTGCTGACCCGCGAACAAGTGATGGATGGCATCCCGGAAATGATCCCGGAAATCCAGGTCGAGGCCACTTTCCCCGACGGCACTAAACTGGTCACCGTCCACCAACCCATCGCCTGAGGCCGCGCCATGACTTACCACATCCGCGATGCCGAGCATGCCGACCTGCCAGCCATTCGCGACATCTACAACGACGCGGTGCTCAACACCACGGCGATCTGGAACGAACAGGCGGTCGACCTCGGCAATCGACAGGCCTGGTTCAACGCCCGGCATTCCCAGGCTTATCCGGTCCTGGTGATTGTCGATGCCGACAATACGGTGCTCGGGTACGCCTCGTTCGGCGACTGGCGACCCTTCGACGGTTTTCGCCACACCGTCGAGCACTCGGTCTATGTGCGCAGCGACCAGCGCGGCAACGGCCTCGGTCCACAACTGATGGATGCGCTGATCGAGCGCGCCAAAGGCTGCGGCAAGCACGTGATGGTTGCTGCCATCGAAAGCGGTAACGCCGCCTCCATTCGCTTGCATGAGCGCATCGGCTTTATCACCACCGGGCAAATGCCTCAGGTCGGCACCAAGTTCGGCCGCTGGCTGGACCTGACCTTCATGCAACTGACCCTCAATCCTGGCGCGCAACCACCCGCCGCCAACAAGGAGTGATCGCCCATGAACCCCGCCCAACTGCGACGAGTCAACGTTGAAAGCTTTGCGCATTATCGCCAGGGCCTGATCGATCTGCTGCTCGATGCCGTCGGTTATGGCGCCAGTGTCGGCTTCATGGCTGACCTCGATGCGACCCAGGCCCATGCCTATTTTGATGAAGTCCAGGACAACCTGAACAAGGGCAATGTGTTGCTATGGGTGGTGGTCAAGGACGAGCAGGTGCAGGCCAGCGTACAGCTGAGTCTGTGCCAGAAAGCCAACGGTCTGAACCGTGGCGAAGTGCAGAAACTGCTGGTTCGCGAACATGCGCGGCGTCGTGGTCTGGGCCAGCAACTGATGAGCGCCCTGGAGGCCGCTGCCCTGCAGCACAAGCGCGGCATGCTTTACCTCGACACCGAAGCCGGTTCGCCCGCCGAAGCTTTCTACCAATCGCTGGGTTATACCCGCGCCGGTGAAATCCCCGACTACGCCTGCGACCCGAGCGGCCGCTACAAGCCGACCGCCCTGTACTACAAGATTCTCCAAGGAGCCCATTGATGATTCCCGGTGAATACCAGATCCAGCCCGGCGAGATCGAACTCAACGCCGGCCGGCGCACGATCAGCCTGAAAGTGGCTAACAGTGGCGATCGGCCGATCCAGGTCGGCTCGCACTACCACTTTTTCGAAACCAACGACGCCCTGACGTTCGACCGTTCCGCCAGCCGTGGCATGCGCTTGAACATCCCTGCCGGCACCGCCGTGCGCTTCGAACCGGGGCAGAGCCGCGAGGTGGAGTTGGTGGATCTGGCGGGGCATCGTCGGGTGTTCGGCTTTGCCGGCAGGATCATGGGTGATCTCGACTGACAAATGCGGTGCTCCCAAAAGATCGCAGCCTCGCTTCGCTCGACAGCCCCAACAGAGACCGGGCGCGCGAATGCAGTGTGAACACCCGTAGGAGCTGCCGAGCGCAGCGAGGCTGCGATAGCGAGTAATGCGAGCGGTCTCAAAATCAATTGAATTCCAAGGCGAACACATGAAGATTTCCCGTCAAGCCTACGCCGACATGTTCGGTCCCACTGTCGGTGACAAGGTCCGCCTGGCCGATACCGAGTTGTGGATCGAAGTGGAACAGGACTTCACCACCTACGGCGAAGAAGTGAAATTCGGTGGCGGTAAAGTCATCCGTGACGGCCAGGGTCAGAGCCAGTTGCTGGCCGCCGAGGTGGTCGACACCCTGATCACCAACGCGCTGATCATCGACCACTGGGGCATCGTCAAGGCTGACGTCGGTCTCAAGGACGGGCGCATCGCGGCGATCGGCAAGGCCGGCAATCCGGACATCCAGCCCAACGTCAACATCGCCATTGGCGCCAGCACCGAAGTCATCGCTGGCGAAGGCATGATCCTCACCGCTGGCGGCATCGACACCCACATCCACTTCATCTGCCCGCAGCAGATCGAAGAAGCGTTGATGAGCGGCGTCACTACCATGATCGGTGGCGGCACCGGACCGGCCACCGGCACCAACGCCACCACCTGCACCTCCGGGCCGTGGCACCTGGCGCGCATGCTCCAGGCCGCCGACGCGTTCCCGATGAACATCGGCCTCACCGGCAAGGGCAACGCCAGCCTGCCGGAACCGTTGATCGAGCAGGTCAAGGCCGGCGCCATCGGCCTCAAGCTGCACGAAGACTGGGGCACCACCCCGGCGAGCATCGACAACTGCCTGAGCGTCGCCGACCAGTACGACGTCCAGGTGGCGATCCACACCGACACGCTCAACGAATCCGGCTTCGTCGAAACCACCCTCGCCGCCTTCAAGGGCCGCACCATTCACACCTATCACACCGAAGGTGCCGGTGGCGGTCATGCGCCGGACATCATCAAGGCCTGCGGCTTTGCCAACGTGCTGCCCAGTTCCACCAACCCGACCCGGCCGTTCACTCGCAACACCATTGATGAACACCTCGACATGCTGATGGTCTGCCATCACCTGGACCCGAGCATTGCCGAAGACGTAGCGTTCGCCGAAAGCCGCATCCGCCGCGAGACGATTGCCGCCGAAGACATCCTCCACGACCTCGGTGCGTTCTCGATGATCAGCTCCGACAGCCAGGCCATGGGCCGCGTCGGCGAAGTCATCACCCGCACCTGGCAAACCGCCGACAAGATGAAAAAGCAGCGCGGCCCGTTGCCCGGTGATGGCGAGGGCAATGACAACTTCCGCGCCAAACGCTACATCGCCAAGTACACCATCAACCCGGCGATCACCCACGGCATCAGCCATGAAGTGGGCTCGGTCGAAGTGGGAAAATGGGCCGATCTGGTGCTGTGGCGCCCGGCGTTTTTTGGCGTGAAGCCGACGCTGATTCTCAAGGGCGGTGCCATTGCGGCCAGCCTGATGGGTGACGCCAATGCCTCGATCCCGACGCCACAACCGGTGCACTACCGCCCGATGTTCGCCAGCTTCGGCGGCTCACTGCATGCCACCAGCATGACCTTCATCAGCCAGGCCGCGCAGGAGGCGGGCTTGCCCGAAGCCCTGGGCTTGAAGAAGAAAATCGCCGTGGTCAAAGGCTGCCGTGACGTGCAGAAAACCGACCTGATTCACAACGACTACCTGCCGGACATCGACGTTGATCCGCAGACTTACCAGGTCAAGGCCGACGGCGTGTTGCTGTGGTGTGAGCCGGCGCAAACCTTGCCGATGGCCCAGCGTTACTTCCTGTTCTGACCCGGCAACCACGACACGAGCAAAGGCCTCGCACACCCTGTGGCGAGGCTTTTGTTTTTTCCGTGGTTACTGGGCGGTTTCAATCCGCAGCCGATCCAGCTTGGCCCGAATCATCGCTTCGCGTGTCAGTTTTTTCAGCAACTGCGTAATCTGCAGATCGATGTCTTCCAAGGCTTGAACATATTGCTCGTCAGTCATCAGCTTGCCATCGGCAAAGTCAGCTTCACTTTTGCCCAATTCACTGCACAGCCCTTTGATTTCCACCTCCACCGCAGCCTTTTCCTCGGAGGTCAGCCCCGTGCCTTCGGCCCTGCGCTGCAACGCATCCTGCAAATCGATGGTCGCGTCGATCCGGCGCTTCAAGCCATTCAATTCCTCGCGGTAAGTCGACTCCAGCCAGGTTCGCCAGAGCGGTTGTTCAACGATTCGATCAATCAGCAACTCGCCCTCCTCCAGCGCCTTGATCCGCTGGAACGCTGCCTCGATCATCTCCTTGCTCACCTTGGCGATCTTGCGAAACTGCATGCCCCGTGCCTGCCACGGCAGATCCAGGCGTTCCGCCAGTTCGGTCATGTAGGCCAGGTGCACTTCCACTTCATCGATAGTGCCGGTCACTTCGCCATCGGCGTCGTAGCGGCGGTACCGCTCTCCCTTCGCCCACCGTTCAGAAACACGCGTACGGGCAATGGCACCGAGTTCATCGAGCCGGGACTTGCCCAGGGCCAGCTCCAGCAATTGCGTTTCGATCAGGTCCGCACGCTCCAGGGCGTAAGCTTCGTGGACCAACACCTGCACGCCCATGGCATTGAACAACTGTGTACCGCCATCCACGCACTCGGTGGGGGTTGCCGCCTCGCTGAACAGCCTGATGCGCAGTTCACTGTCGCTGGCCATGGCTTCGAGCATGCGCCAGACCTTGCCGGTCAGTTCTGACCGATAGGTCCCGCCGGCCTTGAAGTCGGCGGATTCGGTGAGCCTGCGGATTTCATTGAAGAACGGCACTGAATCGAATTCATCCTCGACCGCATCCCAGACTTCCTGTTTTATCTGCCATTGCCGCTCGGTCATGCCCGACTTCCAGTTCTTGCTATCCATTACGCTGCGAGGCGGATAGGGACGTTCCGGATCCATGCCAACCGACTCGATGTAAGACTTGAGGATCTCGAGATCCTCCGGCGAGATCCAGCGCGGGGAACGACTGATCACGGTACGCGCCAATAGCTCTGCTCGAAATGAACCGGGCGCGACCTCGGGTATCCGGCTGATCGGGTTACCGCTCAGATCAAGATAAATACTGCGCGGCCGCGATTGCGAAAACAAACCGACAGGCCAGCTGTCCAGCCCTGTTTCGCCCAGCAACAGCACCTGCAAATACGGCATTCGGCTGATGTTCGGAATGAGCTTCAGCGGGTTGCCGTGCATGTGCAGGAACATCATGCGCGTCAAGTTCTTCAGGCGGTCTACCGCCAATGCATCCAGTTCAATGTTATTGCCACCAAGATACAGGCAAGTGAGATGGGGCATGTCCTCCACCGCCTGCGGCAGCTCCGTCAGCAGATTTTCTTGCAGATTGAGATAGCGCACCCGGTGAAACGAGTCGAGGAATGACATGTGCTCGCCGCGCAACCGGCCCCCGCTCAGGCTCAACTCGGTGACATGATCGAAGTTGGCCTCCAGTTTCGGCAGGGTATCCAGAAGCTCGCTCAACTTTGGAATATTGTCGAACCTCAAGGACTGCGGATGCAGCACACCCACCGCTTCCATACCTTCGGGCCCGGTGCGCTGCCAGCATTGCCTGAGTACTTTGTAGATATTGTTTCGCGCACGCCACTCCGCCATGCCCGCCGGGCTAAAACGAAAGGACTTCGTCGGCGAGTCCAACCAGCGTTGCAGGGCGCGGTTCAACTGGTTGAACTCGGCCTCGAGCACGGCCAGTCGTTCATGCGCCGTACCTTCGCCCTGGCGTACCTCCGCCAGCAGCGTCTCGACCTCCTCCGAGGTAAAACCCGGATACAGCGCACGAGCCCGTCGCCGCAACCCCATGCCATTCGGTGCTTGTCGAGCATAGCCACGCATGCCGCCGCGCAGGCGCATGACGGTCGGATCGTAAGTCGGCTTGAAGTTCGGGTTGTCCCGCAGAATCGGCTCAAATACCTGACGATCCAGCGGATGTGCCTTTATCGTTTGCTCCAACCGCGCGGCCTCGTTGATGCCGAAGCCCAGGGCCGTTCGTTGCGAATCCGGCAACGCATGCAGCACCGCGGCATACACATTGTCCGCGCCGTGCAGGTGTTGATCGCTGTCGTCGCGCGCTTCGTATTTGCCATCCTCACCCAGAATCAGCACTTTGCGGATCGGCGCGTCGACGGGGCCGAGACTGTCGGTCAACGTTCCCTCGAATGAATTCTTACGAACCTCCAGACGCACATCCGCCGGCCAGTCTGGCAAGGCCGCCAGGGAGTGCAACTCCAGGCGCGCGGTATCAGCGTTATGCAAGGCATCGAGGTAAAGGCCTTCATAAGCCCGTGTCATCCGCAATTGCTCGGCGTCCTTGCGGGCTTGTTCCGCCAGGCGCAAGGGCACGCGTTTTTTTTCGTTCAGGTGTCGTACGTCCGAAGGATGCGCCTCACCCAGCAACTCTTGCGCCTGGCTGAGCGAGATTTCGGCAAAATCCCCCTTGAGCAGATTCACCAAGGGATCGTCCGAACGGGTCCGACGACTGTACAGAAGGTCGAACAACTTGCGCTTGCGCTGCCCCACCCGTGTTGCCCATTGTTCGCGCAACGCTTCGGTACGCTTCTGCGAGTCACCGGATAACCATTCGCCGAGCAGTTCACGAAGCGCCTGTTCATCAAGGAACCCCACCACGCGCTCGGGCAGCGCCCCCACCAGTAGGTCGGACCAGCTCATCTGCAACGTATTGGCCGGTAACGCCTGGGCATAACCGTCCTTGATCGCCTTCCCGGTCAGTCCCGGCCCCTGGAAGACTTCAATGGCCTTGTCATCGGGCCAGCCCCTCATTTCGGTCATGATTCGCACGGCGTAATCGGCCCATTCCTCGCCGATCCGGTTGGCCAGAATCTGCTCCGCGCAGGCTTGCGCATCGGTATGGGCCTTGAAGCGCTTGAGGGTATCGGCCAGCAGTGCGGGAGGGGTCTGCTGTTCGACGTGAAGCCGGCGCAGCAGATTTTCGTGCACGCCACTGGCGGTCAGAATCTGCTCCAGGGTTTCATCGGAAAGTCCATCCACCGAAGCGCCCAGACGCCTGAGTATCTGCCTCCTGTCCCATTCGAGCGGTTGGTCGAGCTCCGTCTTCCAACTGCCGGCACCGTTGTGCTCCACCAGCGGCTGATAGGCATCGGCGCGAGTCGGGTGTTGAAGTCGATGCCGGCCGGTGGCCGGGTCTTGTTTGACTGCGTAACATTTGTCATCGCGGCGCAGCAGGTCCTGATCCTGATGACGGTACAGCCCTGTGTCACTGGCCTTCGCTCCATCGGGCAACACGATCGGCTGTTCATAGGGACCGAGGTCAGGGCTCCACAAACGCTCCTTGCCGCCGACTTCCACGGGTTTGAGGCCCTCGACAAACGGCGACACTTTGATCGGCGTGACGCCGGTGCCGGGCAGTACATGCCCGGCACCCATGAGTGCCAATTGCGCGAAGTTGATCAAGACCCCATTGAAGTAGGCAGAGGCTTGCTCCTTGTCGCCCTTGCTCCAGTCCTCGATGCCTTCGGCGACCTCGGCGAGCATCTGCGCGACCATGATACCGAGCATGGCTTCGCCCAGTCCGGGCACCAGCATTGCGGCAAAATTGAATACGTTCCAGCCGATCGACAGGTAACTGGTCAAGCGTTTGAAGCGTGCATTGGCATCCTCGTCGTCAGTCGGCACGGCAATGAGCCTGGCATCGGCGATGGCCTTGTCGCGGCGCTCCAGAAACAGCGCCACCCACAGTTCACCCGTAATCTGGTTGGTGATGGGCTCCGCATCGGGGTTTTCAACCGCGGTTTCACGCCACCACGGCCCCATGTCGAGCGGCTCGCGCTCGTGCCAGGCGTAGGTCGTGAGTCGTTCGTTGACCCGGGAGAAAAAAAGTCCTTTGTCCTTCTGAGCTACAAAACGGCTGAAAAAGGCTTGGTAATCGGCATTTCTCAACTGACCGAGCAGCGTTTTCATGAACGCTGTCAGCGACGGATACTCCCTGAAGGGATGCTCCGGATCATCCGGGACATAGGCGATCAACGAACCGGTCAAACGACTTTGTTGATAAATATCCTCGCGGCGCAACAGTTCATCGCTCAGCCCCTGCGGTCCATTGGCAAAGAAGGCTTGCAACAGTTTGAATTGATCATATGCCTGGCCCGGCAGTACCGAGAGGCGGCGCGACCAGTCTATCCAGAAACTCAACAGCTCCGGCGTCAACGCTTCAACTTCGCGTTTTACTTGCGATGGCTCAATGACTGCGCTGAACAGCACGATGCCAGTCATTCGAAAGCCCATCAGCGACAACCGATGACAAAGCAATGGCTGGTTATACAGTTCGATGTTTGCCTGGCCCTCACGCACCTTGTTCAATGTTCCGAAGGCATGGTCACTGATATCCCCCCTCAATCGGGCAATCAGCGCCGCCACATGAAAAGCCGACTTTTCACTGGCCACCGAATCCCGCTGCAAGGTCCGTTGTGCCTGTGGGGTACTGGGTAACAGGACGGACTTGATGTGTCGTCGGTATTGCCCGCCGATATCCAGGCTTCGGCACAAGGCTGCAAACGCCGGGAGGGTGATGGCCGGTTCAAGGCTGAGACTGCCCCGACTGTCCCTGCGGTAAACACCGGAACTGTTGCGCAACGCGTCAGGTGCCGTTTCGTCTTGTTCGAAGTTGTGCAGCGCAGCTTCCAGCAACGTGGATTCGCGCACACGACTGGCCCCGGTATCGATGCCGATAATGAACTTGCTCGGCACCTCGAGCTGTACGGTGAGCTCGTTGAAGTTCTCTACCGTGGTGAATTTCGATTGCAAAGCCGTTTTGAGCAGCGGTTCGGCGAAGGCGTTGATGTCATGCTTCAACTCGCCCCGGGTCTGGTCCAGTACGTCTTGTAAACGCCAACGTTCATCAATCAACCGCTTGAGATATTGACGGTCGACTTCCCGCGCGCCGCTATACCACTCGGGCATTTGCGGCTCGAGCGCAAGCAGGGACTTCAACCTCTCTACCGGCGCATTTTTGATGGCTCCCGGTATCACGTCATTTGCACGACGGTAATGTATCCCGTGACTATCGATGGACACTCCGTCCGGTATTTTCTGTGAGTTGCTTCCATGCAAGTCAGACACTTTTGAATCACCTTGATGACAGGAAAAGAACCACCAGCTTATTCACCTGCACCTGAAACAAAAGTCCAAATAACTGCTTGGCCGCCCCCCCGAAATGGCTTCGGGGGATCGAAATTCAGGGAGCCAAAAACATATATCTACCGCCATCGGCACGTCCGCCTGTGCCACTGCATGAGCGGTCGTGTTTTTTCCGGCAAAGGGACTACTATTCGACTCGCCGCCCCCGATTCATGAACAGGTAACCGCCATGCGTCTTTCCGAATTCATCGTGTTACACGTTGATCGCATCGTCGATGAGTGGGAGCTGTTCGCCAAAACCATCACCCCGGCCGCCGAAAACATGGATAGCGCCGCCTTGCGCGACCATGCCCGGTCGATCCTGCTGGCCGCGGCCCGGGACATGCGCAAACCCCAGACACCTGCCGAACAGGCGGCCAAGGCGCGCGGCGAAGGACCGGAGAAAACCCCCAGCCTCGACGAGGCCGGCGCCAGCCACGGCGAACTGCGTCACACCGTGGGTTTTGATCTGGTGCAGATGACCAGCGAATTCCGTCACCTGCGCGCCTGTGTCATCCGCCTGTGGGTCAACAGCCTGCAATCGCCTGACCTGGCCTACTTCCAGGACATGATCCGTTTCAACGAAGCCATCGACGAAGCCCTCGCCGAATCCACGGCCACATATGCCGAGCAGGTCAATCGTTCACGGGACATTTTTCTGGCGATCCTCGGCCATGACCTGCGCGCGCCCCTGCAGGCGGTGAGCATGTCCACTGAACTGCTGCTGCGCAAAGCCGAGCTCGACGATGATGCGCTCAAGTGCGCGGTCAATATCCTGCGCAGTACCGGGCACCTGGCGGTGATGGTCGGGGACTTGCTGGAACTGGTGCGCAGCCGCCTGGGCAAGCGCCTGCCGATCGAGCTGGCGCCCATGGACCTGGCCGAAGCCGCGCGCGAAGCGATTGCCCGGGCCTGTGCCAGTCAACCGGAATGCAATCCGACCCTGGATGTGCAGGGCGACACCCGCGGCACCTGGGACCCGCGCCGGCTCGATCAGATGCTGCAAAACCTGATCGGCAATGCATTGCAGCACGGCTCAAGCAAACGCGAAGTGACGCTGCGCCTCAGGGGCGAGGCTGACAGCGTCCGACTGACGGTGCACAACGACGGAGCCCCGATCCCCTGCGATGCGATCCCGACGATTTTCGACCCGCTGGTGCGCAGTGCCAGCGAAGAACTCGGCGAGCCTACGACCAGCCTTGGGTTGGGGTTGTTTATCGTCAAGGAAGTGGTTGATGCCCATCAGGGAGCGATTGAAGTCAGTTCCCGTGAGATAGATGGCACGACGTTTACCGTGGTGTTGCCGAGGAAGGTCTAGACGTTTGCCGAGGGGAGGCTTTTGTGGCGAGGGAGCTTGCTCCCGCTCGAGCGCGAAGCGGTCGCAAGCCCTGCAATTGCGCTGAACCTGTTGAAATGTGCTGACTGGATGTTTTTGGGGCTGCTTCGCAGCCCAACGGGACGGTGCGGCGATCCGACAAGCTCCCTCGCCACAGGTTGGGTGCCACTCTTTGAGTTACTCCACCACCAACCGCCCCAACCTCTGCTTGAGCATGCGGTTCTCGGCCCGCAGTTGCTGGACTTCTTCGAGCAGGTCCAGCGCCAGGGCGACGCCTTCCCATTCCAGGTCAAGGTCGCGCCGCAGCTTGGCGGCGCGCTTGGCCAGGGTCAGCTCGTAGTCGTTGAAAACCCAGTCCTTGGGCTGGGCGCCCTGAGGTTCGAGGATGCCGTGCTCGACGATTTCGATCACGTAGACGTCCGACAGCCCGGCCGCCTCACAGAATTCTGCCATGTCCAGTTGAACGATCAGGGGACTGCTCATAGTCAGTGACTCCTTGGTTCCATGGGATCAAAAATGCTCTCGCGGGTCGAACGCGGCTTTTTTCGCCAGCTCCTGCCACAGGGCCTTGATGTCCTCGTCGGATTTCTTCGGCATCACGGCTTTCAGTTGCACGAACAGATAACCGCGCTCACCGGCCTTGTTCATCAGGCCATGGCCCTTGGCACGCATGCGCTGGCCATTCTGGCTGCCCGCCGGTACCTTGAGGTTGATCTTGCCGGTCAGGGTCGGCACGGCGACTTCAGCGCCCAACGCCAGCTCCCACGGTGCCAGTGGCAAGGTGATGATCAGGTTCTCGCCTTCGACGTCGAATTTCGGGTGCGGCGCAAAACGGATCGTCAGGTACAGGTCGCCATTGGCCCCGCCACCCACGCCCGGAGCGCCCTGCCCCTTGAGGCGAATGCGCTCGCCGTCGCTCACACCGGCCGGAATCTTCACGTTCAGGCTCTTGCTGGTGTTGCTCACATGCTGGCCGGCCGCATTGTACTGCGGCACCTGGAAGGTGACCTTCTTCGACTCGGTCGACAGCGTTTCTTCGAGAAAAACCCCAAGCTCCATTTCCACGTCCTGCCCTCGACGTCCGGTACTGCGACGCGACTGTCCACCACCACTGAAACCAGGCCCACGGTTGCCGAAGATCGAACTGAAGAAGTCCGAGAAATCGCCCGTGTCCTGGCCACCGCCACCGAAACCGCCACGGCTTTGCCAGCCTGGTGGTCCCTGGAACGGTTGGCCGTGCTGGCCATAGCGGCGCAAATCATCGTATTCGGCGCGTTTGTCGGCGCTTTTCAGCGCTTCATAAGCTTCCGAGGCGTCCTTGAACCTGGACTCGGCGTCCTTTTCCTTGCTGACGTCGGGGTGGTATTTGCGCGCCAGCTTGCGATAGGCGGCCTTGATCGCCTTATCGTCTGCGGTCGGCTCCACACCGAGAATCTTGTAATAGTCTTTGAAGTCCATCGAGGGAATCACCATCCGTTATCAGAATCGCGCCACAGGCCACAGCATGCGCTTGTTTGCAGCCATTGGTTTGACCGATCTCAAGTTTGTGACCGGGCGGCGCGGCAGAAGTTTATCGGCAGCAGACGGGGCTTCTTGCGAGCACTCCCGCGGCTGTCCGGTTGATGCAGGGTAGTTTGGGGGGGATCACCCATCTTTCAAGGCATTGTCCGCGAAGAATTAGCAGATAACCGGCCTTCGAATCTGGCGCGCTCTGACATACACTGCGCGGCCGTTTTTTAACCGGAACCTGAAAGACATGAACAACGCATCTCCAGCCCGTGCCTTGGGTATCGACTTTGGCACGTCCAACTCCACCGTCGGCTGGCTGCGCCCCGGCGTGGAAACGCTGATCGCGCTGGAGGACGACAAGATCACCCTGCCGTCAGTGGTCTTCTTCAATATCGAAGAACGTCGCCCGGTGTACGGCCGGCTGGCATTGCACGAGTACCTGGAAGGCTACGAAGGCCGCCTGATGCGCTCGCTCAAGAGCCTGCTGGGTTCCAAGCTGATCAAGCACGACACCAGCGTCCTGGGCACGGCGATGCCGTTCAAGGACCTGCTCGGGCTGTTCATCGGCCAGCTCAAGAGCCGCGCCGAAGCGTCCGCCGGTCGGGAATTCGAAGAAGTGGTGCTGGGTCGCCCGGTGTTTTTTGTCGACGATGACCCGATGGCCGACAAGGAAGCCGAAGACACTCTGGTCGACGTGGCGCGCAAGATCGGCTTCAAGGAGGTCTCGTTCCAGTACGAGCCGATTGCCGCCGCGTTCGACTACGAGTCGACCATCGAGAAAGAAGAGCTGGTGCTGATCGTCGACATCGGCGGTGGTACCTCCGACTTCTCCCTGGTGCGCCTGTCGCCGGAGCGTCGGGGTGTGGATAACCGCCACGAAGACATCCTCGCCACCGGCGGTGTGCACATCGGCGGAACCGACTTCGACAAACAGCTCAGCCTGCAAGGCCTGATGCCACTGTTCGGCTACGGTAGCCGCATGAAGAGCGGCGCCTACATGCCCACCAGCCACCACATGAACCTGGCGACCTGGCACACCATCAACTCGGTGTACTCGCAAAAATCGCAACTGGCCCTGGGCAGCATGCGCTACGACATCGAAGACACCGGCGGTATCGACCGCCTGTTCAAGCTGATCGAACAGCGTGCCGGACACTGGCTGGCCATGGAAGTGGAAGAAACCAAGATCCAGCTGACCCACGCCGACAATCGCCACGTGCCACTGGACCGCATTGAAGCGGGCCTGAGCGTGCACCTGAGCCGGGCGCTGTTCGAGTCGGCCATCGACAGCCTGCTGGAGCGGGTGCGCAACAGCGTCACCCAACTGCTGGCGGACGCCGACGTACGGGTCGACCAGGTCGATACCGTGTTCTTCACCGGTGGTTCGAGCGGGATTCCGGCGCTGCGCAACAGTGTTTCGGCGATGTTGCCGAAGGCGCGGCATGTGGAAGGGAACATCTTTGGCAGTATCGGTAGCGGTTTGGCGATTGAAGCGGCCAAGCGCTACGGCTCTATGGACTGACCACAATCTCTGTGGCGAGGGAGCTTGCTCCCGTAGGACTGCGCAGCAGTTCCCTTCTTTTCAGGGATAAGGGGGCCGCTGCGCGACCCAGCGGGAGCAAGCTCCCTCGCCACAATTTGATCAACTTCTAGATCCGAAGCAGATCAAACCATCCCCACCTGCTTCAACTCACTCTTCAGATACGCGTAGTAAATCGGCCCCGCCACTACCCCCGGCAGGCCGAACGCGGCCTCGAACACCAGCATCGCCAGCAGCAACTCCCACGACTTGGCACTGATCTGCCCGCCGACGATGCGCGCGTTGAGGAAGTATTCGAGCTTGTGGATAACAATCAGGTAACCCAGCGCCGCCACAGCGACCCAGATCGACAACGACAAACCGACGATGGTGATCAAAGTGTTCGACATCAGGTTGCCGATCACCGGCAGCAGGCCGAGCAGGAAGGTCAGCACGATCAGGGTTTTGGTCAGCGGCAGCTTGATCCCGAACATCGGCAGGATCACCGCCAGGAAAATCCCGGTGAAGACAGTGTTGAGCAGGGAAATCTTGATCTGGGCGAACACGATGTTGCGAAACGCCTGGACCAGCAGGTGCAGGCGTTCGAACAGCGCCGCAGCCAGCGGCTTGCGCTTGGTCAGGTCCGGCACACGCTGCAAGGCAATGATCGCACCCAGCACCATGCCGATCAGCAAGGTCACGAACATGTGCGCCGCATCCTTGCCCACCAATTGCAAATCGCTGAGGTGTTTGCTGACCCACTCGCCAATCGCCACGCGGAACTCCGCGGCACTGGCCGGCAGGTAGGCGTCGATGAACGGCGGCAGTTGCCCGCGCGCGCGGTCGACCACTCCCATGAACTTGTCGAGGGAGGCACCGGGGTTTTCCGCCTCGTGCAGCAGGAAGCTGAAGGCACCGGCAAAGATCAGCGATAGCACGCTGACAATCAGAGTCCCCAACAATGCCACCGCCAGCCAGCGCGCACGCCGGCCTTCGATCAGCCGTTGCAGTTGCGGGGTGAGCATGTTGACCAGTTCGAACACCAGCAATCCGGCGAGCAGGCTGGGCAGCAACCGCAGCGGCAGGACCAGCAGCAGCCCGCCAAAAATGATGACCCAGCTGATGACCAGCAAGACTTGACGCTGAGAAAACGTTGGCATACAGCCTCAAAAACGAACGGCGTAAAAAGGATTGGCAGTCTGCCAGCGATCCGGTGCGAGCACTAGGGATTGTGTGGGGCGACCTTAGTGGGGGCCCTGGATGTTTGCAGTGCCTCGACTGGCCTGCTCGCGATGGGGCCCTCACAGCTCCAAAATTTTTCAGCCCTAGTTTATTTTTTCTTCAGGCAATCGCTCATGAACACCTTGCGCTCATCCCCCTTAAGGGCTTTGGTGGCGGCGTCGGCATTGCAGGTCTTCATCTTCTCTTGCTGTGGGGTCAAGGTCTTACCAGCATCGTTTGCCGGCGCAGTCGCCTTCAGGCAGGTGCTCATGAAAGCTTTGCGCTCGTCGCCCTTGAGGCTTTTGGCCGTAGCGTCGGCGTTGCAGGTGGTCATCTTCTCTTGCTGGGCCGTATTGGCGGCAAAGCCCTGGGAGCACAGCAGCAAACCGATCATCAACAAAGGGACACGCATCATCTTCATGGAGTTTTCTCCTGGTCGCCACACCGAGGGGCGTGGCCTTGCACTGGAGTGTAGACAACCCCTGTTACACCTTCCTGTTCTCCAGATGGCTGCGCCGATACTGCTCCGGCGTACATCCGGCCTGGCGCTGGAACATCGCGATAAACGCCGAGCCGGTGCTGTAGCCCATGTCGAAGGCGATTTCCTGAATGCTGCGCGGGCTGTCCAGCGCTTCGATCGCCGCCAGAAAACGCAGGCGCTGGCGCCACTCACCGAAACTCATGCCCAGTTCCCGCACGAACTGCCGCGCCAGGGTGCGCTCGCTGACATGGATGCGTGCGGCCCATTCCGACAGCGGCCGATTGTCCCCCGGTTCGGCCTGCAGCGCTTCCAGGATCCCGAGCAATCCGGGGCTGCTGGCATAGGGCAGGTAGCACTCGTGCACCGGGGCCTGTTGCAACTGGTCCACCAATACCTGGGCCAGACGCTGGTCGGCGGCCTGTTCGGGGATTTTCACGTCCCGGGCGGCGAAGTCCTTGAGGATCGCCTTGAGGACGTCGCTGATGGCCAGGGTGCAGGCTCGCGGCGGCAGGTCGGCGCAGACCTTGGGTGCCAGGCACACCGCGCGGTAGTTGACCGGTTGGTGGCTGTAGAAGCTGTGCTCGATCTGCGGCGGCACCCACACCGCGTATTGCGGTGGCGACATGAAGCGGCTGCCCTCGACGTCCATGTGCAGCACGCCGTGGGCGGCATATTCCAGCGTCCCCCAAGGATGTCGATGGGGCGCGGCGTATTCGTGGGCGTCGAAATCGGCGTAGCGGAAGTACACCGCCGACGGCAGTTCGCTGAAATCCAGCAGGTCGATGTGTTTACTGCTCATGCTGTCCGTCATCAGGGGCCGGTTGTCTGGATCGAAGTATAGGCTTGCATCCAGACAAGAGGATGATTGCCCTTCATTAACGTTCTGGTTTTTCCCGATGCAATACGCTTATCCCCTGCTGGCCATTTTTATCTGGGCCGGCAACACCGTGATCACCAAAATGTCGGCCGGGGCGATCTTCCCCGCCGAGATCGGTTTCTACCGCTGGCTGCTGGCCGGGTTGCTGTTCACGCCCTTCATGCTCAAACCGGTGCTCGCCCATTGGCCACTGATCCGCCCAAAGCTGGGCAAGATCTTTGTCCTCGGTGTTCTCGGCATGGCGGTCTATCAAAGCCTGGCGTACTTCGCCGCGAGCCTGACCTCGGCCACCAACATGGGCATCATCCTGTCGCTGATGCCGCTGATGTCGCTCGCCATGGCGATCATCAGTCTCGGCCAGCGCCTGACCATGGGCGCCCTGGCCGGTGCGGTACTGTCGTTTGCCGGTGTCCTGGTGGTGGTGTCGTCCGGAAGCCTTGGCACATTGCTGGAACACGGGGTCAACCTGGGCGACGCGATGATGCTGATCGCCACCCTGGCCTATGCGGTCTACAGCACCCTGTTGAAAAAATGGCAACTGAAACTGCCGCCGCTGGTGCTCTTGTATCTGCAGGTGCTGGTGGCCGTGGTGGTGCTGTTTCCATTGTTCATCGCCTCACCGAAAGTTGGCCCGACCCTGCAGAACATTCCGCTGGTGCTGTACGCCTGCCTGCTGGCATCGATGGTCGCGCCGCTGGCGTGGATGCAGGCCGTGGTGCGTTTGGGACCGAGCCGGACCACACAGTTCTTCAATTTGCTGCCGCTGATTACCGCCCTGATTGCGGCGGTGGTGCTGCATGAACAACTGGCGCTGTATCACCTGGTGGGCGGGGTATTGACCTTGGGTGGAGTGATTGTTTCCGAGCGATGGACGACGGTATTGGGTCGCGCCTAGCTTTTTGTGGCGAGGGAGCTTGTCGGATCGCCGCACCGTCCCGTTGGGCTGCGCAGCAGCCCCTATTCATTCACCCAAGACTCAATGATCGATTTGCGACCGCTGCGCGGTCGAACGGGAGCAAGCTCCCTCGCCACAGGCGGTCTAGACGCCTGCCGCCGCCAGCCGCGCCGCATGCTCGACAAACAGCCGGATCGGTTCGGCCCCCTTGCCCACCAGCCCCAGCGACTGGTTGACGATATCGAAGTGATCCAGCGGATACTCATCGCCAATCACCGTGCCCAGGTGCGAGCTGTAGCGCCCGACCATGCCGTCGCAATGCCCGGCTTCGCGGACGAAGGTTTTAGCGAACAGCCGGCAAGTGCGGTTGGTGCCGTCCAACAGATTGCGCCCGCGATCGGTAATGCCCAGTTGCAAGGTGCCGGACCAGGAGTAATAGCGCACGCCGTTGACCTGTTCCGGCCCGTGACCGCCCCAGGTGTCAGGCAAGCCCTGTGGATAACGCTGGTTGAACAGCGCCACGCCAGCACTGGTGAGGGAGTGATGAGACGCATGGATATCCACCGGCAGCTTCGGCCCGCGGTAACCGATATCCAGCCAGCCCATCAGCACCCCGATCATCCGTAGCAAAACGCTCAGCAGACGACCACGGACGCTGTCATGGGGATAATGCTCGTGCAGGTAATCGGCGAGCTCCGAACCGTGGTTCGGCCCCGCCACCGAGGTCACCGAAGCGATCAGGTCAGGACGCTTTGCCGCTGCATAACGGGCGGTCAGCGAGCCCTGGCTATGGCCGATCAGGTTGACCTTGGCGGCTCCGGTTTCCCGCAGGATTTCGTCGATACGCACCAGCAATTGCTCGCCGCGCACTTCGTTCGAATTGAGCGGCGAGACCTGCACCGCGAACACCACCGCACCACCACGGCGCAACGCCTCGACGATCCCGTACCAGTACGGATAAAGCACCAACCGGATGAACCCGAGCATTCCCGGGACCAACACCAGCGGGTAGCGCGGGGCAGAACCTTGCGACATGGGTGGACATCCTTGTGGTCGGGTGTTGATGCAAGGCGGGATGCAAGACATCCGCCAAGCTAAGCCTGCGAAGATGACAACTCGACGACAAGTCTATGTCATCGGCCCTACTTCAACCCCACCACGCCCGCCACGATCAGCCCGACCGAGACCAGCTTGATCACGCTCAGGCTTTCACCCAGCAGCGCGAAACCGAGAAACACCGTGCCCAGCGAACCGATGGCGGTCCAGATCGGGTATGCGATGCTCACCGGCAACTCGCGCATGGCAAGAGTCAGGAAGTAGATCCCGCCCACAGCGGCGACCACGGTGATCAGCGAAGGCCAGAGACGGGTGAAGCCCTCGGCGTACTTCATGCCCATGGCGAAGGTGACTTCGAACCCGGCGGCGACCAGCAGAAACAGCCAGGCCACCTAGAACTCCCCGGCCAGCGCCAACAGACGCTGCTCAGCCTCGGCGGCAGATATTTCAAAGCTGCGCTCGGTGGACTCTTCGCCCTCGGCAGCCACCACGGTGACGTCCGTGATGCCGATGAATCCGAGCACCGTACGCAGTAGCGTATCGGCATGGTTCATGGCTTCGAGCTCGCCACCCGGGCCAAAACCGAAGCCGCCACGGCTGGTGATGATCAGGGCCTTTTTACCCTGTACCAACGGCTCGTACTGAGCCACGCCATTGTCCAGGCTGTGATCGAAGGTCACCCCGACCCGCACGATCTGATCGATCCAGGCCTTGAGACCGCTGGGTACGCTGAAGTTGTGCATCGGTGTGGATATCAGCAACACATCGTGGCCAAGCAGTTCGCCAACCAGTTCGTCACTGAGGGCCAGGTCAGCCTGCATCGACAGCGGCCGAGCGTCGGGCTCGGGGTAAAACGCGGCAGCCACGAATGCCTCGTTGACCGGCGGTATCAACGTCCGACCGACTTCGCGTCGGGTCAACTGTGAGTGTGGATGACGGGCCTGCCAGGCCGCTAGAAACACTTCGGCCAAACGCCGGGAGTGCGAACGCTCACCACGGGGACTGGCGTGAACAGCAAGAATTCTACTCATCTGTCTCTCCTCAGGACTAAACTCAAACGGCTTGTGGCTTGCAGCTTGAAGCTGACCAACGTCCTCGTTCAAATGAGAAGAAATCAGTCTGGATGAATCTATTTCATCCATGGAGTGTTGAATGTTTGCCTCATTGCCGTTGACCGCCCTGCGGGCCTTCGAATCCGCCTCACGCCTGTTGAGCTTCAAGGCTGCCGCCGAAGAACTGTCCGTCACCCCGACGGCGGTGTCACACCAGATCCGCTCCCTGGAAAGCTGGCTCGGTGTGCCGTTGTTCGAGCGCCTGCCACGCCAGGTACGCCTGACCGAATGCGGCGAACGGCTGTTCCAGAGCCTGCACGGTGCTTTCCTCGAAGTGGCGCAAAGTGTCGATACCCTGCGCCCACAACGCAGCGGCGCCAACCTGACAGTTTCCACCACCGCCGCCTTCGCCGCCCTGTGGCTGGTGCCACGGCTTGGACGCTTCTACGCCCGTCACCCGAACATCAACGTGCGCCTCGATACCCACTGCGAGGTCATCGATCTGCATCAGGACGCCAGTGTCGATCTGGTGCTGCGCTACAGCCTCGATGATTACCCCAACCTGTACGGCCAGTGCCTGTTCGATGAATCCTTCGGTGTCTACGGTTCGCCCGAACAAGTGGCCCTGGCGTCGAGTCGCCCCCCCACGCTGATCAGCGTGCGCTGGCACAACTCCAAACTCTATGCCCATGGCTGGGAAGCCTGGTGCGCCCGCTCCGGCGAAACCTGGCTGAGTGGCCCGCCCGCCGTGCGTGAATACGACGAAGAGCACTACGCCCTACAAGCGGCGATTGCCGGGCAAGGTCTGGTGCTGGCGAGCAATATTCTGGTGTCGGAAAGCGTGGCCAGTGGGTTGTTGGTCGCTTATCGAGGCGAAATTCAGGTCGACGGTGCCGGCTACAGCGCGTTGTGCGTGCCGGGGCGTGAGCGACACCCGCCGGTTCGGGCGTTTTTTCAATGGCTCGCAGAAGAGGCGCGTTTGTCAGGGCATCCCTTGCAATGAGTGCTGCCCCGCAGGGACCACTGCCAAACGTGGGCAACACTTGCAAACAGGCCGCACGCAGCAGACCCTGCCGGATTTTCCAGTGACTGGCTATCGGCATCAAATACGTTGTGAAGTAATGTCAAAAACATACTTGTCCGTTGAATCAGGGAGTTTACTCAGTATCTGGTCCAGCATCCGGTCTTTTTCATATCCCGCCTTGTTCAGCAGTTGCTTCGAGACGTCAATACTGACCTTACCGACAATATGCTCGCCCACAAATCGCTGATTGATAAAATCAACCTCAACGTCTTCAATCGTTCCAAAATGAACAAACGCCGAATAAACAGCCGGCCCCGCCCCCACAAAACTCAACTGCAACGCAATAGTTGAAATAACTGAATCTTTCTCTCCCGGCGCACTCACCACCGCACGCTGCCTAAGTTTCGCACCCACCACTTCCGTATTGAGCGAATCTTCAACAGAAGCCATCAAGCGCTCAAACTGCGGAGCTTGACTCAAGCCAAAGAGACTGCCAAGTCTTGCACCAACCAAATCTTGCAGCACAACAACCGCGCCAACCTCCGGCTCAAAGCTATAACTCTTATATGCTTCACGCCTCCACTTAACTTTTTCCATTGCATTTGAAAAATCTTTATACCACTGATCAGGAGCAACAAACCTGTCAACCTTCGAATTCGCATACAGGCGAGAGTAAAGCAACGAATTCAGAGCCTCCTTCCTCCAAAAAGCTGGAATATCGGTTGAAATAGACAACGGATCCCCCGCGACCAAAAAAACAATATCCTTATTCATTAACAACCTCCGTAGAGCAGTAAGCCGACGCGGGTTGCCTTTTCAGTAACCCGCGTGCAGCCTTTCACTTATCCAAGCTTGGCGCCCGCAAAGAAATCTTCCGAACTCTTATCAAGCGCCGCATATATGAGGTCTCTATTGCGCTCATGCACCCGCATATTGAGTTCAACCATGGTAGCTACTTTCTTCATTTTTAATTCCGAAAGCTTCCACGTCCAAAACCAGGCGCCGCCCTGCTGCGTCTTGAGCTCACAATCGACAGCTAGGTAAGCGGTGATAGCGGTACCGCCCTCGGATTGCAAGCAGGGTACAATTCTGAACTCCGCGTTTTTTCCGCTCTTGCTATTATTATCAAACAAAGTGATCAGTTGCTCTTCATCTTTCACCTTGCCCAGGACTCCATCCAGCAATTTCAGCATCGCTGGTGCATTCCTTCCGGCAACAGTTTTTATAATGTCCATGACAATAACGTCCATCGTAACATTAACCTGCTTACTGACATGATCCTCATACTTATTATTGATCAATGTCCAACCACAATGCTTCATGGCCTCACGATACTTCTCATGCCAGTCAATTGGCGTCAACTTAATATCTGAATTGCCGTCAGCATAGCGCTCCGCATAATGAATACTGTCTGCCGCTGCTTGTTTTTTATCTTCATCGAGATTATCTGTAAATCCGATAATCGTAGGGCTTTCTTTGCCGACCAGTACATCTTGCTCTTTTACGCCCACTTCCTCCGACTGAGTAATGACCTGAGCACGAGCAAATCTAACACTTTGTGTTGCAAGCTTTGCCCCTTCAAAAAACGCCTGACTCTCTTCAAAGCTCGGCAATATAATACTCATATAAATCTCCATATTTAAAAATAAATATCACTTGCAAGACCAGCCTTGTGACTGGCGATCAAAACTTAATAAAGTTGAGGAATAATAGCCACCAAACAAACATAACACTTCATTACCCACCCCAAGATAAAAATATGAAAATCAAACGCACCAGAAAAAACACAGCTGATCATCCGAGACTAATTCAAATAGTCCGCAACCAAGTTTCCAGCATTTACCGCCAGATCATCTCTCTACACTCTTCGGCGCCTTGCCCGCCTTCATCTGCTCCAGCAATGGCGCGCATTGATTCGCCTCCCCCCCACTCGGCGCCACCAGCGCCAGCAACCCTGCCGCCGGTGCGGCGATCACGCCCAGCGCCACCATCCCGGCTCCGCGCAACATCAGCGGCACGGCCTTGACCCCGGCATCGGGCTTGATGAACTTGCCGCGCACGTACAGCGGCGAGCGCAATGAAATCAGGCGCCAGCCCTTGGATTCCGGGGTGATGGTCAGGTCCAGTTGTTCGGTCGCCATGTTCGCCGTGCCATCGATGTAAACAATGGCGTTCTCGGTGTCGAACACAAACAGGCGGGTACTCGCCAGGCCGGACTGGATACCGAAGTCGGCCGCCGCGCAGTTGATCTTCACTTCCTTGTCGCCAAAGATTTTGCCGACCACGTAGTTGCCGACGTTCAGGCCCGCCAGCTCCATCAACTCGCGACTGATGGCGCCATCGTTGATCAGCATTTTCAGATTGCCATTGGCGCTGCCCAGCAGTTTGGCCACCGAATTGCCGTGCCCGCTGATATCAGCATCGCCGTTGAGTTCGCCGAAACTGGTTTTCATCGGTTCAAAGCCGGGGAACAACTGCTTGAGCTTGAAGCCTCGGGCCGTGAGTTGGGCATGACCCTCCAGTGGATCGGCGTGGCCGTTCAGGCGAATCTGCGCATCCAGCTTGCCGCCGGCCACGCCGAAACGCAGCGGTTCGAGGCTGAGTACGCCATCGGTGAGTACCAGATGGGTATAGAGGTCGTTGAACGGCAGCTTTTCGCTGTGCACGATGCGCTTGCCGGTGAACTCGACATCAGCATCCATATCGCGCCAACGATCGGTCTTGAACTCTTCGACCGGCAGCACTTTGTCCGCCGGCTGTTTGCTGTCACCGCCCCGGGCCTTCTGTTCGGCGTTGGAGTCGGCACCAATCAGCGGCGCCAGGTCAGCGAATAGCAATTGATTGGACAGCAGCGAGCCGCTGAGTTTTGGCCGTGGCTGGCTGGCCACATAGGTCAGATTGCCGTGGATGTCGCTTTCACCGATCTTGCCGTTGAATTGTTCATAGCGGAACACCGCACCACCTGCCTCGTGCAACTTGGCGATCAGGTGGCCATCGGTGGCATAAGGTGGCGTGTCCGGCAGGATCACGCCGGTCAGCGGGTAGAGGTTGCCCAGGCTGGTGCCGGCCAGTTTCAGGCGCAAGTCCAGGGCACCCAGGTTCAGTGGATCGGTCAGGGTGCCGGCCAGTTCAACGCTGGAATCGGCGATCTTTACCTGTGCCTGAAGCGGAAACGGCCGTGCCGCGTCCTGCAACGCCAACAGCCCGCCAATCTTGCCCTGGCCCGCGAGTTTCTGGCCGTGGTACTGGCCGTTGACCTTGAGGGCGAACGCATAATCCTGGGGTGACGAGCCCTTTTCCTGCGCGGCTTTCGCCGCCTTGTCGCCGACGATATCGCTGAACGGGATCGGTTTGCCCAATGGATCGATCAGCACGTCGAGCTGGGTCTTCAGGTTCTGGTCATCGAGGGTGACATGGCCCTTGTCGAAGCCAATCGCACCGATATCCACCACCCAGTTCGAAGGCTCGGCGTCCGGGTCCTTCGGGTCGAATTTGAAGGTCCAATTGGCGCGCCCGTCAGCCAGGCGTTGCAGTTGGGCATTGGGTTCGGTGAGATCGATACGCGGGATCACCACCCGCTGCGCCAGCAATGCCAGGGGTGAAATACGCAGCTCCACCCGCTTGAGGGTGACCATCTGCGGTTGTTTCGACCAATCAGGATTGCCCAGGCTCAAGTCTTCGGCCACCACATGAGGCCACGGCACCCAGGCGCGCCAGCCGCTTTCATCGGGCTCGGGCTGCCAGACCACCGACAGATTGCCGTTGATGGCGAAGGCGCGGTGCAGCTCTTCGGAAACCTTGGCATTGAGCGGCGGTTTGATCCGGTTCCAGTCAAAAAACACGATGATCAGCACCAGCACCATCAACAAGGTAAGGAAAGTGGAAAGGGTCCAGACCAACGTCTTTTGAGTGCGCGTCATTGCACAGGGCTCCTGATACGACTGAGCGTCCCGATTGCGACGCACATGTGAAACGGTGAGCCGCAAACGGCTCGCCATGAGAGTTACGACTGATAAAAACCCGGCAGGTTTAATCGAAAGACCGATTTCGCTGAATTCATCCAGTCAAAAGCTGACCAATCAGTCATTCAGCGTTACCGCCCCCCGCACTACTGCCTGTCGAAGATGAGTCGAAAATACCCATTTCGGGGCAGGACAACTCGCCTGAAACGCCTGGTTTAGAGCCTTCGCAGCAAACAATCAATTCCATTGATTATTACCATTGCGTTTATGAACTTTCATATCGATTTATCGAGAGTAGCATTGCTCTCGTACCCAATTTTTCGCACCCCCGAGGAGCACAACGATCATGAAACGCCAATTACTGCTTAGCCTTACACTCTCGATGCTGGCCAGCACTGCCTTTGCCCTGCCAGCCGCTGACCAGGCCACCCCACAAGTGAAACAAGACCACTCGGCGTTCAGCCAGACCGTTGCCGCCGATGGTACCGATCGTACCCCACAAGGCCAGACCCTTGCCGCTGATGGTTCGGATCGCACCCCACAAGGCCAGACCCTCGCTGCTGATGGCTCCGACCGTACTCCACAAGGTCAAACCCTCGCTGAAGGTGGTGGTGACCGTGTGATCGAACGCAACAGCGCCGTGAGCTAAGCCCCATGGCCGCCCTGAAAAAAAGCCCAATCCCCGGATTGGGCTTTTGACTTTTCAGCGGTCCGCTTGATAGATGCGGCACTTCTCCCGCTTGATCCCCCACAGTCGTTCGACGCCGGCAAAGCCGATTTGCTAGAGTGCGCCGCGTCCCTGTCCAGAAAACGCCCTTGCGATGCTGCCCCGCGCCGAACAGAAACAACAAACCCGTAATGCCCTGATGGACGCTGCTAGGCGCCTGATGGATGGCGGCCGAGGATTCGGCAGCCTGAGCCTGCGCGAAGTCGCGAAAACCGCCGGGATCGTACCGACCGGTTTCTATCGGCATTTTGCCGATATGGATGAATTGGGCCTGGTGCTGGTCAGCGAAGTCGGCCAGACATTCCGCGAAACCATTCGCCTGGTACGACACAACGAATTCGTGATGGGCGGCATCATCGATGCCTCGGTGCGGATCTTTCTCGACGTAGTCAGCGCCAACCGATCGCAGTTCCTGTTTCTCGCACGCGAGCAATACGGCGGTTCGCTACCGGTGCGCCAGGCCATCGGCCGTTTGCGTGAAAACATCAGCTCGGACCTGGCGGCGGATTTGTCACTGATGCCGAAACTGCAGCATCTGGGCATCGCCGACCTCAGCGTCATGGCGGACCTGATCGTCAAGAGCGTGTTCGCTACTCTGCCAGACATCATCGACCCGCCAACCGAGGCCTTGCCCGAGCACCTGACGCCCCAGGCAAAAATCACCCAGCAGTTGCGATTCATCTTTATCGGCCTCAAGCATTGGCAAGGGCTTGGAAGTACTGAGTAACGCCCCTCGTTTCAGACTGCTCCAAAACCCACATTGAGCTTGATCGCTTCAACCTGGTGCAAAAATCAAAAACAACGCACCAACTTCAACCAAAAAGCTCACCCCATCGTCGCGCATCCCACATCTCCGTCAGCCATTTCCTACGCATCATGTCGATTGGCAAGCCCCTTGCTCTAGCCTGAGCATTGTCCATTGCTGGAAGCCTTCCGATGCTGGTGATTCATCGCAGAATCGACCCTCAACCCGCCTGGGCTGCCGAACTGCACCTGACGTTCGAAGCCCGCAGCAAAAGCCGTTTGCGCTGTTTCAGTGCCGAAGGCGAAGACGTCGGGTTGTTTTTGGAGCGCGGCCAGCCGCCATTGCATGATGGCGAATGCCTGCAAGCCGAAGACGGGCGAATCGTGCGCGTTTGCGCCCGCCCCGAACAACTGCTGCACGTCACCTGCGCCAGTGCCTTCGAATTAACCCGGGCGGCCTATCACCTGGGCAATCGCCATGTTGCCCTGCAGGTCGGCGACGGCTGGTTGCGCCTGCTCGACGATTACGTTCTCAAGGCCATGCTCGAACAACTCGGTGCCGTTGCCGTGAACATCGAGGCGCCGTTCCAGCCGGAACATGGCGCCTACGGCGGTGGTCATCATCATTCTCGCCACGGCGATGAAGACTTCAACTACGCGCCGAAACTGCACCAGTTCGGCGTACGCACATGAACCCGGCCTGGGCGCTGCTGCGCCTGGCCAGTCCACAACTGCCGATTGGCGGCTACAGCTACTCCCAAGGGCTGGAAATGGCTGTGGATAACGGCCGTGTTCACGACCCCGACAGTGCGCGACGCTGGATCAGCGATCAGTTGCTGCTGAATCTGGCGCGCTTCGAAGCGCCGCTGTTGCTCGCCCATTGCGTGGCCGCCAGCGAGGAAAACTGGGACGAGTTGCTGCAGAACTGTGAAGCGCATCGCGCCAGTCGCGAAACTCGCGAGCTGCATCAGGAGAGCCGGCAGATGGGCTACTCGTTGCAGCAATTGCTCAATGGCTTGCCGGAACTCGACGCGCCGGCCCGTGCCTTCCTCGATCAACGCAGCGAGCCGCATCTGGCCCTGGGTTGGGCCTTGGCCGCACGCGCCTGGCAGATCAGCCCGCAGGACGCCCTGGCCGCATGGCTCTGGAGCTGGCTGGAAAATCAGTTGGCCGTGCTGATGAAGACCCTGCCCCTGGGTCAGCAGGCCGCCCAACGCCTGACCAGCGAACTGTTGCCACTGCTTCAACAAGCGCAACAGAACGCCACCCGAATCGATCCCGATCACTACGGCAGCGCCGCTTTCGGCCTGTCCCTGGCGTGTATGGCACACGAGCGCCAGTACAGCCGTCTGTTCCGTTCCTAGGGCCCCTATTTTGGAGAATCACATGAACACACAACCCCTGCGCGTCGGCATCGGCGGTCCGGTCGGCTCCGGCAAAACCGCCCTGACCCTGGCCCTGTGCCTGGCCCTGCGCGAGCGTTACAACCTGGCCGTCGTGACCAACGACATCTACACCCGCGAAGACGCCGACTTTCTGGTGCGCAACGAAGCCCTGGCGCCGGAACGCATCATTGGCGTGGAAACCGGCGGCTGCCCGCACACGGCCATCCGCGAAGACGCCTCGATCAACCTCGAAGCCGTGGATCAGCTCAACCGACGTTTTCCGGGGCTGGACCTGATTCTCGTGGAGTCTGGGGGCGACAACCTCTCCGCGACCTTCAGCCCGGAACTGTCGGACCTGACCATCTACGTGATCGACGTCTCGGCCGGCGACAAGCTGCCGCGCAAGGGCGGGCCGGGAATCTGCAAATCCGACCTGCTGGTGATCAACAAGATCGACCTGGCGCCGCTGGTCGGTGCTTCGCTGGAGATGATGAACAGCGACACCCAGCGCATGCGCAACGGCAAGCCGTTCGTGTTCAGCAATCAGAAAACCGGTTTGGGCCTGGAAGAAATCATCGCCTTCATCGAACGCCAGGGTTTGCTGACCGCGGCCTGATCAAGACTTATCAACAAGGAAGCTTATCCATGACACTCAAACGCATTCTCGGCGCCCTGGCCCTGCTGCTGGCCCCGACCCTCGCCTTCGCCCATCCGGGGCATGGCGACAACGGCTTGATCGCCGGCATCAGCCATCCGCTTGGCGGCCTCGATCACTTGCTGGCGATGCTCGCCGTCGGCCTGTGGGCGGCGCAGCAGCAAGGTGCTGCGCGTTGGGCGCTGCCGTGCGCCTTTGTTGGCACTATGTTGATTGGCGGGCTGTTGGGTTTTGAAGGATTGAACCTGCCGGGACTGGAAGGCGCAATTGCCGCTTCCGTGTTGGCTTTGGGGTTGGCGGTTGCCTTGGCGGTGCGTCCACCGTTGGTGATGGCGGTGGGTGCGACTGCGTTGTTTGCGCTGTTCCATGGCGTGGCCCATGGTCTTGAGCTACCGGACATGTCGAGTCCCTGGACCTATGCCGTCGGGTTTGTGGTGGCGACAGCGGTGTTGCATGCGGCGGGTTATGCAGTCGTGCGGGTGTTGCCGCAAGCAGCTGCGCCACTGGTTCGACTGGCAGGCGCGGCTTCGGCGGCGACCGGGGTGTGGTTGCTGGCGGGCTAACCCCCTCCCTGTAGGAGCTGCCGCAGGCTGCGATCTTTTGATCTTGCATTCAAAATCCACATCAAAAGATCGCAGCCTGCGGCAGCTCCTACGAGGATCGCATCCGTCGAGTCAGCCTCTCTGCTAACATGTCGCGCAATCGCCCCTGCCGTGACGACGCCAGCCAATGCCGCCTGTTTCCCGCTCCGCCTCTCAGCCCGAATTGACCGCCCTGTTCGCCTCGGTGCAACAGCACTTCCTGAACGTCATCGTGCCGCTCTGGCAAGGTCCGGGCTGGAACGCCGACATGGCGTTGCCCTACGAGGCGCTGGATGCCGAACACCAACCGCTGCCAGCGCAACGCTACCGAGCCATGGCCTGTGCGCGGCAGTTGTATCTGTTTGCCGGCCTGATCGGTCAGGTGCCGGGCGCCGAAGAGCGTGCCGCCGCGTTGTTCCGCTCGATGCAGCGGCACTTTCACGATGCCGAGCACGGAGGTTGGTTCTACAGCGTCGATGCACAAGGTGCGCCGCTGGATCAGCGCAAGGACCTCTACACCCACGCCTTCATCCTGTTCGCTTGCGCCCATTATTGGGACAAGGTCCGCGAGCCGCTGGTGGAGTCGGTGCTCAACGCCTCGCTGGAAGTGGTCGCGCAGCGCTTCGCCACGGACGACGGCCTGTACGAAGCCACGCTCGAGCGCGACTGGTCGTCGCTGGACAGCGGCCCATTGCAAAACCCGCTGATGCACCTGGCCGAAGCTTTCCTCGCCACCCTGTCGGTGCGCGAAGACCCCGACGTGCAACAGGCGCTCGTCGAGTTATGCACAGCCATGCACGCGCGCTTCATCGATCCGCAGCACGGCGTGTTGATGGAGAAGCCGCTGGGGTCTGTGGATAACTGGTTTGAACCGGGGCATCAGTTCGAGTGGTATTTCCTGCTGGAATCCTCGGCGCTGTTACGCAATTCGACGCTGCATGCCGATCTGGAGCGGGCTTTTGCCTTTACCGAGCAAGCGGGCGTCGATCAGCAGACGGGTGCCGTGCGGGCGATGCTCGACTTCGCAGCGCAGGGCGGCGTGCGGGATGCCACGCAGCGTATCTGGGCCCAGGCCGAGTACTTGCGCGCATTGACGCTGCGTCCGGACAGCGAAGTGGCTGTACTGCGTCAATTGCAAGCCTTGCAGCAGCGCTCGCTGCATGCCGGCGGCTGGTACGAATGCCGTGACGAGCACGGTGAAGTCAGCCGCCGCGACATGCCTTCGACCACGCCCTATCACCTGGCGACCTGTTATCGCGGGCTGGCGCAATATCTCGGCTGACTTTGTGGCGAGGGGGAGTCCAATCACTCAATCCACTTGCGATCGCCGGTAAAGCTGATGGTCAGCCATCGCGCGGCATCCGGCTCGCCAAGCTTCGCGGAAATTTCCTCGCGCAAACTGTCCAGTTGCCCCACACCGTCGAGCCAGTAATCCTTCGGCAATACGATGTGAATCTCGATAAAACAGGCCCTGCCGTGTTTCTGCACGTAGGAAATGTAATCGTCGAAACCATGCTCGACCTTCGCCACCTCCATCACCTGACGCACCTTGTCGTCCAGTTGATCCGGGACGATCCCCAGCACATCGCGCAAGGCCGGTCCGAGGATTTTGAACGCCGGGGGGAGCATGCCCAGGGCCAGCAGGATCAGGATCATCGGGTCGACATACACCGCCCACTTGTCATAACCCTGAGTCTTGAGCAGCAGCGCGATGAGAAAACTCACCAGCAGGCCCGCCGACAGCATCGCGTCCACCAGCCAACTGATGTTGTCGAACTGGATCAGCGATGAGTTGAGTGTGCGATTGCGTTGGCGGACGTAGAAAAAATAAATGAGCTCAACGACAGTGAAGAACGCCGCGTAGAAAATCACCAGCCCCAGTTCGACCTCGCGGCCACCACTGATGATGCCGAACACACCGTTGAGAAAGGCATAAACGGCGACCAGGAAAATGAAGCTGCCCTCGATCACCAGCACCATGGGCTCCAGGTGCCAGGATCCGAACTGGAAGCGCTGGTTGCTTTCCTTGGCGATCAGCCGGGCGGTAATCAGCATCAGGACCTTGATGAAGGCCGCGATCAACGAAAAGAAGCCATCGAACAGGATGGATTGGGCGCCCGAAACAAACCCGGTGATGATCCCGGCGAATGTCACGGCAAGCATCAGGAAGGTCGATTGTTTGAGCAGCGACTGCTCGCCTCGATTACTCACTTGATCTCCTCTAATACCTCTAGACCGCCGGGTGTGGCGGAGTTGTTGGGTGAGGAGTCTAGCTGATGTCTTGCACTGCCAGTTCCGCCCCCTTCGCGAGCAAGCCCGCGAAGGGCCGTTACGCGGTCTTAAGACTTACGCTCGATTGCAAACCCGGCCCAGGTCTGGCTGACCGGCATCAGTTCCAGGCTGTTGATGTTGATGTGCGCCGGGGCATTGAGCACCCAGAAGATGGTCTCGGCGATGTCCTGCGGCTGAATCGGCTCGGCACCGGCGTAAGTGGCGTTATAGCGCTCCTGGTCACCGGCAAAACGCACCAGCGAGAACTCGCTCTCGCACAGGCCTGGTTCGATGTTGCTGACCCGTACGCCCGTGCCTTGCAGGTCGCAGCGCAAGTTCACGGAGAACTGCTTGACGAAAGCCTTGGTCGCGCCATAAACGTGGCTGCCCGGGTACGGGTAGTTGCCGGCAATGGACCCCAGGTTGACGATACCGGCACCACGACCATGGGCAATCAGGCGCGGCAACAGCAGACGGGTGCTGTACATCAGGCCTTTGACGTTGGTATCGACCATGGTGTCCCAGTCGTCCAGGTCGCACTTGGGCGCCGGATCAACCCCCAGGGCCAGCCCGGCGTTGTTGATCAACCCGCGCAGTTTGGCAAAGGATGGCGGCAGATTGGCAATCGCCTCCTCCATGGCCTTGCGATCGCGCACATCGAGCACCAGGCCATGGACTTCGGTCTGCTTCGACAGCTCGGCGCACAGTGCATTGAGGCGCTCTTCACGACGGCCAGTCAGCACCAGTTTCCAGCCGGCCTCGGCAAAACGACGGGCACAGGCTTCACCAAAACCGGAGGTCGCGCCGGTAATAAACAGGGTGTTGGACATCGTGTTCTCCTTGCTTCGGCTGATCGCCAGCCATTGGAATAGAAAATCAGCAGGCAGCATGCCCGGCCTTGTTCACAGCGGCAACCACCGTTCAATCTGTTCAAAAAACGCTCAATCCCGGCAAGCCCTTGACCAGCGCGGCCTACAGCCATGTGCGCGCACGTTATCCACAGGCCGGTCCACAGTCTTTGGGGGCAAGTGGAAAAGCTGCAAGCCGCTATCCACAAGGCTTTGCGCGGGGTTTTGAAACTTTTTCGCTTGACCCTCGACCGCCTGCTGTGTAGCCCTTGGCCATTTTCATGACTGATGGGTCAAACCGACGATGGCGCCAAGCCAGTAACCACGGCCTTCAGCCGAGTCTTTCCAGAGTTTAGTCACAGACTTATCCACAGGCTTGTCCACCCCGATTTCACGCTCTTGCGCCCGGAACAAAAAGGTTGACAAAGCGGCCTTCAAGCTGCGCAAAAACACTTGATCAAAAAACAACCACCCCTCTGCAAGCCACGGTTTAAAAGGCCTCCAGCCAGCTACTCCCACGTTATTCACAGCCGGCTCCACAGTAAACGGGGACAAGTCAAAACTGTGACAAAACAACTATTTGCAGCGGCTTTATGTCGCGGTTTCGGAGCTTGGGAATATTGTTTTCCACAATTTCCCGCAGGCATGCCAAAACCCTGTGGGAGCGAGCTTGCTCGCGATGACCGGGGCACAGCTTGCATCGTGGTGACTGACACACCGCTATCGCGAGCAAGCTCGCTCCCACAGGGATTAGTGGGTTATTGGAGATGTAAAAAAGCCCCGGCGATTGCGCGCCGGGGCTTGTGCATGACAGAGCAGACTCAGTGCCCGCCGAGATAGGCGTTACGCACATCCTCGTTGACCAACAACTCCTTGCCGGTGCCGGTCATGCGGATTTCGCCGTTGACCATCACATACGCCCGGTCCGACAACCGCAGGGCGTGGTTGGCGTTCTGCTCCACCAGGAAGATGGTCATACCGGTCTTGGCCAGTTCCCGTAGCGTTGCAAAGATCTGCTTCACCACGATCGGCGCCAGGCCCAGGCTCGGCTCATCGAGCAGCAACAACTTGGGCCGGCTCATCAGGGCCCGGGCGATGGCGAGCATTTGCTGCTCGCCGCCGGACATGGTCATCGCCCGCTGGGTACGCCGCTCTTCGAGCCTGGGGAACAGCTCGAACATGCGCTGCATGTCCTCCTTGGCATACTTGTCACCGATAGGGATGGTGCCCATCAGCAGGTTTTCCTCGACGGTCATGTCGGGGAACACCCGCCGCCCTTCCGGCGACTGCGCGATGCCGTTGGAGGCGATGTAGTGGGACGACTTGTGGGTAATGTCCACGCCCTGATAGAGGATCTGCCCGTCGGCTGCCCGTGGCTGGCCGAAGATCGACATCAGCAGAGTCGACTTGCCGGCGCCGTTGGAGCCGATCAGGCTGACGGTTTCCCCTTCGTTGATGTGCAGCGAGACGCCTTTAAGGGCCTGGATCGGCCCGTAGAACACGTCCAGTTCCTTGAGTTCGAGGATGGGTTGGCTCATAGCACCACTTCCTCTTCATCGGCGCCCAGGTAGGCCGCAATCACTTTCGGATCGTTACGAATCGCATCGGGTCCGCCCTCGGCGATGACGATGCCGTGGTCCAGCACCACGATATGATCGGAGATACTCATTACCATGCCCATGTCGTGTTCGATCAGCACCACCGTCAGATCATGCTCGTCGCGCAGCAGCCGGATCATCGCGCTCAGCGCTTCGGTTTCCTGAGGGTTGAGGCCGGCGGCCGGTTCGTCGAGGCAGATGATCTGCGGTCGGGTGCACATGGCACGGGCGATTTCCAGGCGGCGCTGCTGGCCGTAGGACAGTTCACCGGCCAGGCGGTTGGCACAGTCCACCAGGTCCACCACTTCCAGCCAGTAGAACGCGTGGTCCAGTGCATCGCTTTCGGCCTTGCGATAGCCCTTGGTGTTGAGGATGCCGGCCAGCATGTTGCGGTTGACCCACATGTGCTGGGCCACCAGCAGGTTTTCCAGAACGGACATTTCCTTGAACAGGCGAATGTTCTGGAAGGTCCGCGCCAGGCCAGCACGGTTCACCAGGTGGGTGCCGCCGAATGCCTTGTAGAACAGCCGACTGGCGAAGGATTTCGGCGAAACGAAATCCGTTGGTTTGAACGGCTCGCCCAGCAACTTGATGACGTTGGTCTGTTGCCCACGAATGTTGAGTTCGATCTTGCCGCCGGAAGCTTTGTAGAAACCGGTCAGGCAGTTGAACACCGTGGTCTTGCCGGCGCCGTTTGGGCCGATCAGGGCGAAGATCGAGTTGCGGTGCACTTTCAGGCTGACATCGCTCAACGCCTTGATGCCGCCGAAGTGCATCATCAGCTTTTCTACACTGAGTACGACTTCGCTCATGGCGCTACTCCTTTACGCGGGGTCACACCGGTACGGCTGATCCGAATCAGGCCGCGCGGTCGCCAGATCATCATCAACACCATCAGGATGCCGAACAGCAGCACTCGGTACTCGGCAAAGCCACGCAGCAGCTCAGGGGCGACGGTCAGCACGAAGGCGGCAATCACCACGCCTATGGTCGACCCCATGCCACCCAGTACCACGATGGCGAGGATCAGGGCCGATTCGAAGAAGGTGAACGAGGTCGGATTGACGAAGCCCTGGTAGGTGGCGAAGAACACCCCGGCCAGACCGGCCGTCGAGGCACCAATGGTGAACGCCGAGAGCTTGACCAGCACGTGGTTCAGGCCCATGGAGCGGCAGGCGATTTCGTCTTCGCGCAGGGCTTCCCAGGCGCGGCCGACCGGCATGCGGGTCAGGCGATGCTTGATGTACAGCACGGCCAGCACCACCAGGAACAGCACCGCGTAGATGAAGTAGTACTTCACATCCGGGTTGTAGGCGATGCCAAAGAACTCATGGAACGGCACGCCGCCATCCTTGGCCCGCTTGCCGAATTCCAGGCCGAAGAAGGTCGGCAGCGGTGCCGGCATGCCGTTCGGGCCGCCAGTCAGCGACAACCAGTTGTTGAGGATCAGGCGAATGATTTCGCCGAAGCCCAGTGTCACGATCGCCAGATAGTCACCGTGCAGGCGCAGCACCGGGAAGCCGAGAATGCAGCCGGCCAACCCCGCGGTAATCGCCGCCAGCGGCAACACCGTCCAGAAACCCAAGCCAAGGTATTGATAACCGAGCGCCAGGCCGTAGGCACCGATGGCGTAGAACGCCACATAACCGAGGTCGAGCAGGCCGGCCAGGCCGACCACGATGTTCAGCCCCAGCCCCAGCAGCACGTAGATCAGCCCGAGGATGACCACGCCCAGCAGGTAGGAGTTGGAGAAAAACGGCAGCACCACGGCGATGACGATCATCAGCGGGATGATCCAGCGCAACCGCGACTTGTAGTCCGGCGCGAGCACATGCACCCCGGAGCCTGTCGTTTCAAAGCCTTCGAGGATTTTCAGGCCCTTGGATGTCTGCAGGAACATGCTCAGGGCAAAGCGGCCGGCCATGACGATCGCCACGATCCACGCCACCCGGGTGGTTTCCAGGTTGAAGCCATAGCCATCGAGAACGACGCCGACAATCGGCCCGAACACAATCAGGGCAATGAGGCCGGCAAGAATCGCGTCAACCAGACTTTTTTTGATATCAATGGTTTTTTTAGTGGTTGAAGACATCGCTTACACCTTCGACACAAGAGGACGGCCGAGCAGGCCTTGAGGCCGAAAGACCAGAACGAGGACCAGCAGCGAGAAGCTGAAAACGTCTTTGTAGTCCGAGTTCACCAGACCGGAAAACAGCGACTCGGAAATCCCGAGAATGATCCCGCCGAGCATCGCGCCGGGCAGTGAGCCAATCCCGCCGAGCACCGCGGCGGTGAACGCCTTGATCCCGATGATGAAGCCGGCATAGAAGTCGAATGTGCCGTAGTTCATGGTGATCAGCACACCGGCCAGGGCCGCCATCGCTGCACCAATGATGAACACGTAGGAAATCACCCGATCGGTGTTGATCCCCAGGATCGAAGCCATCTTGCGGTCTTGCTGGGTTGCACGGCACATGCGGCCGAGCTTGGTGTACTTGATGATGTAGGTCAGCGCGGCCATCCCGACGAACGCTGCGACCAGAATGAAGACCTTGGTGTAGGTCAACTGAACGAAACCGGTACCGATATCAACGCGCCAGGCACCTGAGAGCAGAGTCGGAACGCCTTGTTGCTTCGCGCCCTGGGAGATCTGTGCGTAGTTTTGCAGGATCAGGGAGATACCGATCGCACTGATCAGCGGTGCGAGTCGGGTAGAGTTACGCAGGGGTTTATAGGCGACGCGCTCGATGACCCAGCCATACACCGCCGTGACGACGATGGTGAAGATCAGTGTGCCAAGCATCAGCAGCGGGAAAGATTCGATACCGAAGTAAGCCAGCAGAGCCAGACTGATTGCCGCGAGGTAAGCGGAAATCATGTAAACCTCGCCGTGGGCGAAGTTGATCATGCCGATGATGCCATAGACCATTGTGTAGCCGATGGCGATCAGGCCATAGACCGACCCGAGGGTCAGGCCGTTGACCAGTTGCTGCAGGAAAATACCATCCATAACGCAATCTCACGCAATGAGAACCTGCACATGTGGCTGTGCGGTTCTTCTAAGGAAAATACAGATTTACGTCGGAGCAATGTCAGCCACGATCAGGCAGGCCACCACGGACCCTGTGGGAGCTGGCTTGCCTGCGATAGCGGTTGAACATTCAACAAAGTTGTCGCCTGTCAGTCCGTAATCGCGAGCAAGCTCGCTCCCACAGGAGAACTGTGGGTCAGTTGATCGAGTCAGCCCTTACTTCTGTTTTTCCAGCTGGTGGTATTTGCCATCCTTGTCCCACTGGTAAACCACGTAGTCGGAGATTTTCAGGTCGCCCTTGCTGTCCCAGGTCTTCTCGCCCATGACGGTCTTGACCGGGTTCTTCTTCAGCCATGCAGCCGCTTCTTCGCCCTTGTTGGACTTCGCGCCGTTGAAGGCTGCTGCCAGGGCCTGGACCGAAGCGTAGGCGTACAGGGTGTAGCCTTCAGGCTCGGTACCGGCCTTGCGGAAGGCGTCTACCACGGTCTTGCTGTCTGGCAGCAGGCGTGGGTCGGCGCCGAAGGTCATCAGCACCCCGTCAACGAATTGCGGACCGCCAGCGGTGGTCACCAGTTCGTCGGTCACGATGCCGTCGTCGGACATGAACTTGACGTCTTTCAGACCCTGCTCACGCAGTTGACGCACCAGAGGACCGGCTTCCGGGTGCAGGCCACCGAAGTAGACGACGTCAGCGCCGGCGCCGCGAATCTTGGTCACGATGGTGCTGAAATCTTTCTCGCCACGGGTCAGGCCTTCATACAGCACAGGCGTTACGCCGCGCTTGACCAGCTGAGCCTTGGTGGCATCCGCCAGGCCCTGGCCGTAGGTGTCCTTGTCGTGCAGCACGACCACTTTCTTGCCCTTGAGCACGTCGACGATGTAGTCGCCGGCCACGATGCCTTGCTGGTCGTCACGCCCGCACATACGGAACATGGCGCTCAGGCCGCGTTCGGTAACGGCGGGGTTGGTGGAGCCTGGAGTGATTGCGATGATGCCCGCTTCGTCGTAGATCTCGGAAGCCGGGATGGTCGACGAGGAGCAGAAGTGACCGACCACGCCGGCGACTTTCTGGTTGGTCAGGTCTTTGGCGACCGTCACAGCCTGTTTCGGTTCGCAGGCGTCATCGCCCTTGACCAGTACGATTTTTTCCCCGTTGACCCCGCCCGCCGCGTTGACCGCATCGGCCGCGGCCTGTGCACCCTTCATGTACTGTTCGCCAAATGCCGCGTTGGCGCCAGTCATGGGTCCCGCTACGCCGATCTTGATGTCAGCCTGAGCAAACGCAGAAACACCCAGCGCAGTTGCCACTGCGAGGGCCAGAAAACCTTTCTTGTAAAACGTCTGGGACATGAGGTGGTGCTCCATGGTTTTTTTAATTGGCACTGCGACTTCACTGAATGCTCAGAGCAAGGGCCGTGCCATCGGTTTTTTATTCTGAAAAAAGTCGCTGCTTTCTTGTTATTTCGACTGTTTCGATCCCATTTTCATTGGGCGTGCAACCGTCTAAACCGCTGAAGGTAGTACCATTATTTTTTTGAGGCGCAACCCGACTGCGCCATCATTGCAACCGCGGCTTTAAACGACGTGCAACCAGCCTGTAACAACGTGCGTCACCGAAGTGCACACTGCTGGTGCGAGACTGCTACAACCCGCACCACTACAGGCTAGCCGCAGATCGAAAAAGCGCCGCTCCCCACTGCAAAAAACAACCTTCAGATCACGATCCGCAGGCACTGGCCTGCGTGATACAGCGAGAATCCCGCCTCATACAGACAGCTGCGCAACCCTACCCCGGCCAATGGCTGCATGGGCGCGAAAGGAATCGGAAGCGCTTGAGGATTTCCGTTACACAGGTAATCGGCAAAGGCCTTGCCGACCACTGTTCCCGTGGTCACGCCCCGGCCGTTGTAACCGGTGACTGCCACTAAACCGGGCGCCGGTTCGAACAGGCGCATCAAATGATCGGGGGTAAAGGCGATGCAACCGGTCCAGGTGCACTCCCATTCCACCGGTTTCAGGTAAGGGAAGTAATGTTGCTGCACCCGGTCGGCCCAGGCCTTGAGGAACCAGGCCGGTTTCTGATTGCCATTACCCAGGCTGCCAAGCAGCAGGCGACCGTCCTTGTCTCGACGGATACTGCTGAGCACCTGTCGGGTGTCCCAGGAACCCTGTCCTCCGGGCAGAATTTGCCGGGCGGCCTCTTCGGTCAGCGGGGCCGAGGCCACCTGATAGTAATAACCGGGGAAGAAATTGCGCCGCAGTTCCGTCCAGTCGCCCTCGGTGTAGGCATTGGAGGCAATCACCACTTTCTCGGCCATGACCGAGCCTTGGGCGGTTTGCACAGACCAGCGTTGGCCCTGACGCTCGAGTCGGGTGACCGGGGAATGATCGAATAATTGACCGCCCAGGCCGATGGCCGCCTTGGCCAGCCCCGTGGTGTAGGCCATCGGGTTGAGCGTGCCGGCGCGGCGATCGAGCAGCGCGGCGGCGATCTTTTTCGTGCCGGTGGCTTGTTCGCAGGCCTGGCCGGTGAGCAATTCCACCGGCGCACCGCGTCGTTTCCATTGTTCTTCACGACTGCGCAAGTCGGCTTCGCCACGGGCGTTGTGCGCCATGTGCAGCGTGCCTTCGCGGCGCAACTGGCAATCGATGTTGTACTTGTCCACAAGGCTGAACACCAGGGAAGGCGCCGCCCCCAGCATGCGGTTGAGCTGGCTGCCGACCGCCTCGCCAAACCCGGCTTCGATCTCGTCCGGGGGAATCCACATCCCGGCATTGACCAGCCCGACGTTGCGCCCCGAACCACCATGGCCGGCACGATGGGCCTCCAGCACACAAACGGACTTGCCCTGCTCCAGCAGATGCACCGCCGCCGACAAACCGGTAAATCCGGCGCCGATGACGCAGACATCTACTGAAACCTCACCCTTGAGGGCCGAATTGTCCGGCCTTTGCGGCGTCAGTTTTTCCCACAGACACTCTTCGCGTAACGGCATTGCCAGACTCCAACAGAAACCTAACCCACCTCGTTGTCGCCGCCAAAAGATCGCAGCCTGCGGCAGCTCCTACAAAATCGCAGCCAGCCACAGTCCCGTAGGAGCTGCCGAAGGCTGCGATCTTTCCAGCTTCACAATCAATACTTAATCGAAGGTGATGCCCTGCGCCAACGGCAACTCCAGCGAATAGTTCACGGTGTTGGTCTGGCGGCGCATGTAGCCGCGCCATGCATCGGAGCCGGACTCACGACCGCCGCCGGTTTCTTTCTCGCCACCGAACGCGCCGCCGATTTCCGCGCCGCTCGGGCCGATGTTGACGTTGGCGATGCCGCAGTCACTGCCCACCGCCGACATGAACTGCTCGGCTTCACGCACGTCGGTGGTGAAGATGCACGAGGACAGGCCTTGTGGCACGGCGTTGTTCAGGCGCAGGGCTTCCTGGAAGTCGCTGTAACCGACCACGTACAGGATCGGGGCGAAGGTTTCGTGGCACACCACATCGCTCTGCTCGGGCATTTCGACGATGGCCGGTGAAACGTAGTAGGCATTCGGGAACTTGTCTTGCAGCTGACGCTCACCGCCAAACACCCGGCCGCCTTCGCTCAAGGCCTGCTCCAGCGCATCCTGCATGTTGTCGAAACTTTGCTTGTCGATCAGCGGGCCGATCAGGTTTCCTTCCAGCGGATGGCCGATACGCACTTTCGAGTACGCCGCTTTCAGGCGGGTGACGATTTCCTCTTTCACCGACTCATGGGCGATCAGGCGACGCAGGGTGGTGCAGCGCTGACCGGCGGTGCCGACGGCGCTGAACAGGATCGCGCGAACGGCCATGTCCAGGTCGGCGCTTGGACCGAGGATCATTGCGTTGTTGCCGCCCAGTTCCAGGATGCTGCGGGCGAAACGTGCGGCGATTTTCGGTGCCACTTCACGGCCCATGCGGGTGCTGCCGGTGGCGCTGACCAGCGCGACACGCGGATCATCGACCAGGGCTTCGCCGGCATCGCGACCGCCAATGATCACTTGGCTCAGGTACGGTGGGGCATCGCTGAAGTTCTTCAGCACGCGATCGAACAGCGCCTGGCAAGCCAGTGCGGTCAGCGGGGTCTTTTCCGACGGTTTCCAGATCACCGGGTTGCCGCAGACCAGCGCCAGCGTGGCGTTCCAGGCCCATACCGCGACCGGGAAGTTGAATGCACTGATCACCCCGACAACGCCCAGCGGATGCCAGGTTTCGCGCATGTGGTGGCCAGGACGCTCGGAGGCGATGGTCAAACCGTACAACTGGCGTGACAGGCCGACGGCGAAGTCGCAGATGTCGATCATTTCCTGAACTTCACCCAGGCCTTCCTGGGTGATCTTGCCGGCTTCCCAGGACACCAGCTCGCCGAGGTCGGCCTTGTATTCGCGCAGGATGTCACCCAGTTGCCGTACCAGCTCGCCACGGCGCGGCGCCGGGACCTTGCGCCACAGTTCGAACGCATGATCCGCGCGACTGATGTGCTGCTCGACTTCAGCAGCGCCCTCCCAGTTCACGGCGGCAATCGTGCTGCCATCGATCGGCGAATGCACCGGCACTTTGCCGTTCTGGTACAGGGCCGGGTTCACACCTAGACGATCAAGCAATGCGGCAACCATGGGTCACTCCTCAAGCAAAAGACAGAACACGTGCAGCCGGAAATTCACGGCTGATCAGACCTGTAGTTTTAGCTGCCCGGAGGTTACTCAACAAACGACCATTAAGAGAGATATCATTCCGTTTATTCATGCTGTGCATTGCTGGCAATAAAGAGACAAGAACCAAGGACCGCCCATGCTGAATAAACGCTACTTGCCATCGATCGCTGCGTTGCAGTGCTTCGAGGCCGTCACCCGGCATTTGAGCTTCACCCGGGCCGCCGAAGAGTTGAACCTGACCCAGAGCGCCGTGAGCAAACAGGTCGCACAACTCGAAGAGCTGTTGCAGCACCTGCTGTTTCGCCGGGTGCGCCGACGCCTGCAGATGACGCCGGCTGGCGACCTGTACCTGGTTGAGGTGCGAAAAATCCTCACGCAGGTCGAGATGTCGACCCATTACCTGCGTTCCTACGGCGGCGAGACTGAAGTCCTGCGCGTCTCGACACCGCCGACCTTCGGCGCACGCTGGCTGGTGCCGCGCCTGAAAGGCTGGCGCCTGCGGCATCCGTCGATCCACCTGGACCTGTGCAGCGAACAGGAAGCCGACGACTTGCTGCAAGGTCGCAGCGACCTGGCGTTCTATTTCGGCCAGGGTTCGCGGCCGGGTTCCGAATGCCTGAAGCTGTTCGGCGAAGAGCTGGTGCCGGTGTGCGCCCCGGGCAGCCTGCCGGACACACCGTTTACCGATCCGACGCAACTGACGGACCTGGTCCTGCTGCAAAACGCTTCCCGCCCCCAGGCCTGGCATGACTGGTTCGACCATCAGGGCTACCACACCGAGCACAGCTACCACGGCCCGCGCTTCGAAACCTTTTATATGTGCATCCGCGCCGCTCAGGTCGGTTGCGGCGTAGCGTTGTTGCCGCGTTTTCTGGTGGAGGAAGAACTGGCTGACGGCAAGCTGGTCATTCCCTGGCAGCATGCAATGCCCAGCACCGACGCCTATTACCTTGCATACCCGGAGCACTCGGCGGAAGTGCCCAAGGTGCGGGACTTTGTGAAGTGGATGCTGGAGCAGATCGATAGCCCGGAGGCGGTGCAACATTAAGCCCCTGCACAATCCCTGTGGAATCCGCTGCGTTCCAAGAAATCGCTGGCATTCCTTGCTACTGATATGCGCCACTAGCGCCACCGATCAATACCGCTGCAACGCTGGAGATTCCCGTTATGAGCGAGAGTGTGTTTGCCGATCGCATCGTGCAGAACCTGCTCGACACCGACTTCTACAAACTGACGATGATGCAGGCGGTGCTGCACAACTACCCGAACGTCGAAGTCGAATGGGAGTTTCGGTGCCGTAACGGCGAGGACTTGCGCCCGTATCTGGCGGAAATCCGCTTCCAGATCGAGCGCCTGTCCGAACTGAGCCTGAGCGCCGACCAGTTGAGCTTTCTGGAGCGCATCAGCTTCCTGAAGCCGGACTTCCTGCGTTTTCTCGGTTTGTTTCGCTTCAACCTGCGCTACATCCACACCGGCATCGAAAACGGTGAGCTGTTTATCCGCCTGCGTGGCCCCTGGCTGCATGTGATCCTGTTCGAAGTGCCGCTGCTGGCCCTGGTCAGCGAGGTGCGCAACCGCTATCGCTACCGCGAAGTCGTGCTGGAGCAGGCCCGCGAGCAGCTCTACCGCAAGTTCGACTGGCTGAGTGCCAACGCCAGCAGTGATGAATTGTCGGAATTGCAGGTGGCCGATTTCGGCACCCGCCGTCGCTTCTCGTATCGGGTGCAGGAAGAAGTGGTGAACGTGCTCAAGCACGATTTCCCCGGACGCTTCGTCGGCACCAGCAACGTGCATCTGTCCCGGGAACTGGACATGAAACCCTTGGGCACCATGGCCCACGAATGGATCATGGCGCACCAACAACTCGGCCCGCGGCTGATCGACAGCCAGATCGCCGCCCTCGATTGCTGGGTCCGCGAATACCGTGGCCTGCTGGGGATTGCCCTGACCGACTGCATCACCATGGATGCCTTCCTCGGCGATTTCGATCTGTTTTTCGCCAAGCTTTTCGACGGTTTGCGCCACGATTCAGGCGATCCGGTGGTCTGGGCGGAAAAAGCCATCGCCCACTATCACAAGCTCGGCATCGACCCGATGAGCAAGACGCTGACCTTCTCCGACAGCCTGACATTGCCCAAGTGCCTGGAAATATTCCGGGCGCTGCGCGGTCGGATCAATGTCAGCTTCGGCATCGGCACCAACCTGACCTGTGATATTCCGGGTGTCGAACCGATGAGCATCGTGCTTAAAATGGCCGCCTGCAACGGCCAGCCGGTGGCGAAGATCTCCGACGAGCCAGGCAAGACGCACTGCAAAGACCCGAATTTCGTCGCTTACTTGCGACACGTTTTCCAGGTTCCTGCCACCCTTTCAAGTACATCAAGCAAGGAGTGAATTCATGCAAGCCGTACAGCGTGAGATTGCTGAACAGCTCAAGGTCCAGCCGCCATTCGCCGACGAAGCCGCCCTTGAGGCCGAAGTCGCCCGGCGGGTGACCTTCATTCAGGACTGCCTGGTCAACTCCGGGCTCAAGACCCTGGTACTGGGCATCAGTGGTGGTGTCGACTCCCTGACCGCTGGCCTGCTGGCCCAAAGGGCCGTCCGTGAACTGCGCCAGCGCAGCGGTGATGCCGCCTACAAGTTCATCGCCGTGCGCCTGCCCTACGAAACCCAGTTCGATGAGCACGACGCCCAGGCTTCGGTGGATTTCATCAAGCCGGACGAGCGCCACACCGTGAACATCGGCGCGGCGGTCAAATCCCTGGCCAATGAAGTGGCGGCCTTCGAAGGCAAACATGCGGTGTCGGTGGACTTCGTGCTCGGCAACACCAAGGCGCGCATGCGCATGGTCGCCCAGTACACCATCGCCGGCGCGGCCCATGGCCTGGTGATCGGCACCGATCACGCGGCGGAAGCGGTGATGGGTTTCTTCACCAAGTTCGGTGACGGCGCCTGCGATCTGGCGCCACTGAGTGGCCTGGTGAAAAACCAGGTCCGCGCCATCGCCCGCAGCTTCGGCGCGCCGGAGTCGCTAGTGGAGAAAGTCCCGACCGCCGACCTTGAAGACCTGTCGCCGGGCAAACCGGACGAAGCCTCCCACGGCGTGACCTACACCGAGATCGACGCCTTCCTGCACGGCGAACCGGTGCGTGAAGAGGCGTTCAAGATCATTGTTGATACGTACAACAAGACCCATCACAAGCGGGTGATGCCGTTTGCGCCGTAACGCCTGCGCGCAGGAGCGTGTAGGAGCTGTCGAGTAAAACGAGGCTGCGATCTTTTGATGTTCAAGATCAAAAGATCGCAGCCTGCGGCAGCTCCTACAAGTGCAAAAAAAGCGTCCACTAAGGACGCTTTTTTTATGACTGCGATTCGATTACTTCAGGGTAACCGTACCTTTCATCATCGAGATGTGGCCCGGGAACGAGCAGAAGAAACCGTACTTTTGAGCCGCATCCAACTTGGACACATCGAAGGTCACCGAGTCTGTCTCGCCAGCGCCGATGACCTTGGTGTGGGCAATCACGCGGGCGTCGCCTTCCTTCAGGTAGTTCTTGTCGATGCCGGCGCTCAGGCCGTCGGTGGCGATCGGCTGCATGTCGGCTTCTTTACTCAGCACCCAGTTATGGCCCATGACGTTCTTCGGCAAGCTGCCGGAGTGCTTGAGTTCCACGGTAAACGTCTTGCAGCTCTTGTCGATTTCAATGGCCTTCGTGTCGAAAGACATCTGGTCGGTGGAGTCGACAGTGACTTTGCACTCTGCAGCCATCAATTGGCTGCTAGCCAGTGTCAACAGGGATACCGCAACAAGTTTGGCAAACATGGTGAATCTCCAAGGCAGGGTTAACGAAATCGCGAATAAACAGAAGACTGCCTGAAAACCTCGCAAGTTCATATGACTTGAATCAAAAATTGTATACAACTTTCGCGCTATGACACCGATGCGAAATATCTACCGGCCAAGCGTCTGGCCCGGGCCTATCATCAGACCGTCCCCCTTCAAATGGAACGTCTGTCATGTCAATCAACAGCCTGTTGTGCAGTTTGCTCGCCGCCTATGCCTGCGGCGCCAGCGGTACGTACGAAACTCCGGAACAACAAGTCTAGCCCTTGGAGTGCCGTGCGCCTGCCTTTACTCTGTGGCCCTGATCGACCATGGAGCAAGGCATGTCTTTAATATCCGTTTGTGTATTTTGTGGTGCCAGCACCGGCACCAACCCGGCTTACCGCGAAGCAGCCGTGGCCCTTGGCCGGGCGTTGGCCGAGCGCAAGCTGACCCTGGTGTATGGCGGTGGCGCCGTGGGCCTGATGGGCATCGTCGCCGATGCGGCCCTGGCGGCCGGCGGTGAAGTGATCGGCATCATCCCGCAAAGCCTCAAGGACAAGGAAATCGGCCACAGCGGCCTGACTCGCCTGGAAGTCGTCGATGGCATGCACGCGCGCAAGGCCCGGATGGCCGAGCTAAGCGATGCCTTTATCGCGCTGCCCGGTGGCCTTGGCACCCTCGAAGAACTGTTCGAAGTCTGGACCTGGGGCCAGCTCGGCTACCACGGAAAACCGCTGGGTTTGCTGGAAGTGAACGGTTTCTACAGCAAATTGACGTCTTTTCTTGATCACATCGTCGGCGAAGGCTTCGTTCGCGGGCAGCACCGTGACATGCTGCAAGTGAGCGAATCGCCGCAAACCCTGCTCGATGCTCTGGATGCCTGGCAACCGTCCGTAGCGCCAAAATGGGCCGAGCAAAAACCCAGCTAACGGCTCGGCACCGATACAAGGCAGAATATGCGCCGCTCAACCTCACCTTCGACCCCAGAGGATCGCCCATGGCTAAACCTAATTATTCCTTCGCCAAACGTCAGAGAGACTTGGCCAAGGAGCAGAAGAAAGAGGAAAAGCTTCAGCGCAAGAAAGCTACAGCTGAAGAAGCGGCACTGAACCCTGAGGGTGAAGTGGCGGCAGAAGACGATGTTGATGCACCGAAAGACTCGGCGCCTGACGCCTGAGAACCTCCGGGCCCGATAACCTGATCAGGCCCACCGGATCTGTGTCCAGGGTTGGCAGCTTTGCTGTCGACCCTCACAGGCCAGTCTGAAATACCCCTTTCCAGAAACCACTGCACACCCCCTGTGGGAGCGGGCTTGCTCGCGAAAGCGCAGTGTCAGGCAACATCCTTGTTGAATATGAAATTGCTTTCGCGAGCAAGCCCGCTCCCACATTTTGACCTGCGTTAATCCAGTGGCATCACGGTCACACGCACTTCCGGATCATGGTTGCCCCCACCCAGAATCACCCCCCGCAACGGCGACACATCGGAAAAATCCCGGCCCCAGGCCAGGATGATGTGCTCCAGTGCCGGTTGCACATTGTTGGTCGGATCGAAATCCACCCACCCCAGCACCGGACAAAACACCGAGACCCAGGCGTGGGACGCATCGGCGCCGATAAGCCGAGGCTGGCCCGGGGGTGGCTGAGTCAGCAAGTAGCCGCTGATGTAGCGCGCCGCCAACCCTCTGGAACGTACGCAAGCGAGCATCAGGTGGGCAAAGTCCTGACAGACCCCGCGCCGACGCTCCAGCACCTCCACCAGCGGCGTCGCCACCTGGGTCGCCTCGGCATCGAAGGTGAACTCGCTGAAGATTTTCTCCATCAGCGCCTGCACGCCGAGCAATAACGCTCGACCGGGCGGAAAACAGCTTTGCGAGAACTCGACGAAGTTTTTCTTCAAATGCACATACGGCGATTCAAACCGGTATCGGCAGGCTTCGAGTAGCTCGGGCGACAGCGGCTGGCTGCTGTAGGTCAGCGCGCTACGGGTCTGTTCCCACGCGGGTGACCGATTGAAGTCCAACGCAGGCCGGGGCAGCACTTCAATGGTCAGGCTGGCGTTGACCAGCAATTCATCATGAGGACGCTCGAACGCCAGCCGGGTCAGCGGATTACCGAACACATCCAGTTCATCCCGACGCGAGGTCGGCTCGGGGCTGATCTGCAATTGCCGGTCGGTGCAGCGCTGCCAGGCACAAGGCCGCGGCCACAAATGCGCCAGTTGCTGGGCCAGGGACACCGGGCTGTCGTAGTGGTAATGGGTGTCGTGGAAAATCTGGTAATGAGCACTCATCAGACGGACACCGTGCGTTGGCTGACATCATCGACATGGGCGAAATGCCGCAGCGCCAGGCGATCGGAAACCTGCCCGCTGGCGTCGGCGATCTCTTGCAGCAGCGCGGCCAGCCCCTCGATGGCGGCGCGAACACTGGCGTCGCCGAACAGCGGGTTTTCCAGGCAGCCCAGATCGAATCGCGCCAGACGCTCGACCAATTGTGGCAACGCGGCTTCACGCGGCACGCCAAAGTCATCGTTGAGACGTTTGAGGGTGCGGGTCACCAGTTTCAACTGGAACAACACGGCATGAGGGTTCTGCTCGTCGAGCAAAAGCAGGTCGAGCACCGGGATCAACTGTGCCACCGCCAGGTATCGAGAACGGTAGGTGATGCTGCTGTTGCCCAGTTCCAGCAGCCATTCCAGCCCGGCCTGGTCAAAAGCCCCGGCGCCCCGCAGGAACGCCGCCAGGCTGCCGCTGAGAAATTGCAGGCGCTCGATCCGTCGGCCAATCATCAGGAAACGCCAGCCTTCGTCCCGGGTCATGTCGTCCAGTGCAAAGCCGGACAGCGCCGCCAGGGACATCACCAGACGGTTGAGGAAATCCAGCAGCTCGCCGAAATCCGGCTCTTCGGTTTCCAGCTCCATGGCTTCGCGCTGCAACTCCACCAGCGCCTGCCAGTTTTCCCGCGAGAGCTTGCCGCGCACCTGCGAAGCAGCCCACTGCAAGCGCTGAAGGTTGGAGCGCAGGCTGAACGGCCAGTCATCACCGAGCAACGCCGCCAACAGGCGCTCCTGCAACTCGCCCTCCTCGGGCAGCAATATCAGCCGTTCGCCGAGGTCCACAGCGGCCTGCAGGGCTTGCGGGTCGTCGCCGTCGACATAGCGCGCCAGCATGATGCGCAGCAAACGGGCACTGTCGTCGCAACGCTCGCAGTAACGACCGAACCAGAACAGGTTTTCCACGACTCGCGACGGCAGGTACGGATCGCGCCGCACCAGATCGTGAACGCCGATGTTGCGCTGGGCCTTCCATTGTTCGCCACTGGGCGCACGCTCGCCCAACACCCAGGTATCCTTGCTGGCGCCGCCGCGCTGCATCGACACCACTTCGGCATCGGCTTGGGCGGCGACCCGGGTCAAGCCACCGGGCAATACCCGATATCCCACGCGACTGGCCACCGCATACACGCGCATGCCGATGGCGCGGGGTTGCAATTGACCGTCTTCGGCTTGCCAGATCGGCGCTTGGGACAACTGCGCGAGTTCTTGCGCCACATAGGCGTAGGGCCGAGCCTGCATGCGCTCGGCGAGTTCCTGGCGCTGTTTTTCACTCAAATCCCGGCCAAATACCGGAGCAAAGCTCTGGGACGGAAACGCCGGCTTGATCAGCAGTTCCGGCAGTTTCTCCAGGGCCTGGGCCAGAACCGGCGCTTCGCCACACCACCAGGTGGCGATGGACGGCAGGACCAGTTCTTCGCCAAACAGGAATTGATTGATCTTCGGCAGGAAGCCCAACAAACCGGGCGACTCCAGCACTCCGCTGCCGAGGGCGTTGGCCACCAGCACCCGCCCCTGCCGCACGGCTTCCAGCAGGCCCGGCACGCCGAGGGCTGAGTCGGTACGCAGTTCCAGCGGGTCGCAGAAATCGTCATCAAGCCGACGCATGATCGCGTGAACCCGACGCAGGCCACTCAGGGTTTTCAAGTAGACCGTGGCGTCGCGCACCGTCAGGTCGCCGCCCTCCACCAGCGGATAACCGAGCTGGCGAGCCAGATACAAATGTTCAAAATAGCTTTCGTTGAAACGCCCCGGTGTCAGCAGTATCACCAACGGCGCGTCCCCGTCACTCGGGGCCTGACGGGCAAGGGTTTCCTGCAAGGTGCGGAAGAACCCGGCCAGGTGCTGCACTTTCAAATCGCGGTACAACTCGGGAAAGGCCCGGGACACAATCGTGCGGTTTTCCAGCGCATACCCGGCTCCCGAAGGCGCCTGGGTGCGATCCGCCGTCACCCACCAGCGGCCATCGGGTGTGCGCGCCAGATCCACGGCATACAGATGCAGAAAGGCCCCGTCGGGCGGGCTGATACCCTGGCAGGGCCAAAGGAAGTTGTTGTGACCGAACACCAGCTCGGCGGGCAGCAGACCTTCGGCAATCAGCCGTTGCGGACCGTAAAGGTCAGCCAGCACGGCATTGAGCAAGCGCGCCCGCTGAGCGATGCCCGCCGACAACTGTTGCCACTCATCAGCCGCGATGACATGGGGCAGCAGGTCCAGCTCCCACGGCCGGTCCGCGCCCTTGGGATCGGCATAGACGTTATAGGTAACGCCGTTTTCCTGAATCTGCCGGGTCAGCAGGGCCTGACGCTGCACCAGCTGCGCCGGCGTGCTGCGTTGCAACTGCTCGAACAGCCGGCACCAGTGCGGGCGCACGGCGCCACTGTCGTCGAGCAGTTCGTGATAGGTGCCCGCCGTCAGCGGGTAGCGGTCTAGCAGGTCAGGCATGGAAAGCTCGGCAGACAGCAATGAACGGTCAGACTAACGCAGGCTCGTGACGCCCGGATATACGAAAAATCCGAGCGTCGCGTACGGTTTAGAAACGTCGCAAATCGAGTGTCATAGGTAGCTCGTCATTAATTTCCACATTGGGTACAGGAAGTTTTCCCGGCGTGTGTCCGATGCGGAAGAACCGCGCCATTCGCCGGCTCTCCGCTTCATTGGCATTGACCGGCAAGCTGTCGTAGTTGCGCCCGCCCGGATGGGCCACGTGGTACTGGCAACCGCCCAGCGAGCGCTGCATCCAGGTGTCGAGCAGGTCGAACACCAGCGGCGCGTGCACCGGGATGGTCGGTTGCAGGCAGTTGGCCGGTTGCCAGGCGCGAAATCTCACGCCCGCGACGAATTCGCCTACACGTCCGGTGGGCTGCAAGGGCACCGGAATGCCGTTGCAGGTCAGCAGATAACGCTGGGGCGGCAAGCCGCTGAGCTTGACCTGCAAGCGCTCCAGCGACGAATCCACGTAACGCACCGTACCGCCCATGGCGCCCTCTTCGCCCAGCACGTGCCAGGGTTCGAGCGCCTGGCGCAGTTCCAATGCAATGCCGCTGACGGCGTAGTCGCCAACCTTGGGGAAACGGAACTCCAGATGCGCGGCGAACCATTCCGCCCGCACCGGATAACCGGCGGCGTTGAGGTCGACGATGACATCGGCGAAGTCTTGCTCGATAAAGTGCGGCAACAGGAAGCGATCGTGCAGCTCCGTGCCCCAGCGCGCCAGTTTCGGCGGTGCATAGGGCTCGCGCCAGAACCGCGCGACCAGCGCCCGCAGCAACAGCTGTTGCGCCAGGCTCATTCGGGCATGGGGCGGCATCTCGAACGCACGCAGCTCCAGCAACCCCAGGCGCCCGGTGGCACCGTCCGGCGAATAGAGTTTGTCGATGCAGAACTCGGCACGGTGGGTATTGCCGGTCACATCGATCAGCAGATTGCGCAGCAGCCGGTCCACCAACCATGGCGGACATTCTTCACCCGGTTCAGGCATCTGTGCGAAGGCAATTTCCAACTCGTACAAGGCATCGTTGCGCGCTTCGTCGACACGGGGCGCCTGGGACGTCGGGCCGATGAACAATCCGGAAAACAGGTAGGACAGCGACGGATGGTTGTGCCAGTAGCTGATCAGGCTGCGCAGCAGATCCGGGCGACGCAAAAACGGCGAGTCCCCCGGCGTCGCGCCACCCAGCACGAAGTGGTTACCGCCGCCCGTGCCGGTGTGTCGGCCGTCGATCATGAATTTCTCGGTGGTCAGCCGGGTCTGGCGCGCTTCTTCGTAGAGGAATTCTGTGCGCTCGACCAACTCATCCCAGGTCGCGGACGGCTGCACGTTGACCTCGATCACCCCCGGATCCGGGGTGATGCGGAAATTGCTCAGGCGTGGATCGCTCGGCGGCTCGTAGCCTTCCAGCAACACCGGGCACATCAGCTCTTCGGCGGTGGCTTCGATGGCAGCGACCAGTTCGAGATAGTCCTCGACCCGTTCCAGCGGCGGCATGAACAGGTACAACCGACCCGCCCGCGCCTCGGCGCAGAAGGCGGTACGGGTCAGCCAGTCGGCGGACTCGTCGATCTTCGGTGCGCGTTCCTGCACCTCGGCAGCTTCGCTTTGGCTTTGCAGTTGCGTGGTGTCGGGCAGCGGCGGGAAGTCTTGATTCGGGTCTTGCGGATGAATGAACGGATATTCCGCCGCTTTCACCCAGGGTTGCGAACCCAGCGGCAAGCGATAGCCCAGCGGCGAGTCCCCTGGCACCAGTCGGCAGTGCTCGTCGCGCAAATACCAGCGGCCGCTCTGCCATTGATCGCCCTTGGCAGTGCGCGCCAATGGAAGGACCTGGCCAATCACCTTGTCCAGGCCTTGGCTGAATACTTTGCGCAGGCGCGCACGCTCCAGAGGTTCTTCCAGGCGCGAGTCTTCGGCGCTGACGTTTTGCGGCAGCATCCCTTCGCGCCAGAGGTAATAGAAATTGTCTTCGTAGGCCGCAAAAACAAAGCGTGTCGGAATTTTCAGGCGTTCGGCGACACTCGCCAGAAAACGCCCGGCCAGTGCTCCGTCGGCGCCGTAGTCTTCCTGCTCGTCGGCGATCAGCGCGCTGTTGTGCCAGATCGGCACGCCGTCACGGCGCCAGTAGCAATTGAGCGACCAGCGCGGCAGTTGCTCGCCGGGGTACCACTTGCCCTGCCCGAAATGCACCAGCCCCTGGGGCGCGTAGTGTTTACGCATGCGTTGGAACAGTTCGGAGGACAACCGTCGTTTATCCGGCCCCAATGCCGCGGTATTCCATTCGGCGCCGTCCGGGTCATCGATGGACACGAAGGTCGGCTCGCCGCCCATGGTCAGGCGTACATCACCCTCCAGCAGGTCGGCATCGATCTGCCGGCCCAGGGCCTGGATCGCCAGCCACTGGTCGTCGGTGTAGGGCTTGGTGACCCGTGGTGCCTCCCAAATCCGCTCCACGGACATTTCGTGGCTGAATTCGCACTCGCAGGGTTCCACCAGGCCACTGATCGGCGCCGCTGAGGACGGATCGGGACTACAGGCCAAAGGAATATGTCCTTCACCGGCAAACAGCCCGGAAGTCGCATCCAGGCCGATCCAGCCAGCACCGGGCAAGTACACCTCGCACCAGGCGTGCAGGTCGGTGAAATCCACTTCGGTGCCGGACGGCCCGTCGAGACTTTTGACGTCGGCGGTCAGCTGGATGAGGTAACCCGACACAAAACGCGCCGCCAGCCCCAGGTTGCGCAGCAATTGCACCAGCAACCACGCGGAGTCGCGGCACGAACCGGAGGCCTGGTCGAGAGTGTGCTCAGGTGTTTGTACGCCGGGTTCCATGCGGATCAGGTAGTCGATGTCTTCGCTCAGGCGCTGGTTGAGCGCGACGAGAAAGTCCACGGCAGGCAACGGAGTGCGGTCGATGCCGTCCAGGTAGGCCTTGAACTTCGGCGTCAGTGGCAGGGTTTCCAGGTACGGCGCCAGCTCCTTGCGCTCATCCGCGGCATAGGTGAAGGGGATTTTTTCCGCGTAGGGTTCGAGGAAGAAGTCGAACGGATTGAAGATCGCCATTTCGGCCAGCAGATCGACTTCGATTCGCAATTCTTCGGTTTTTTCCGGGAACACCAGCCGCGCCAGGTAATTGCCCTGAGGGTCCTGCTGCCAGTTGATGAAGTGCTGTTCGGGGGAGACTTTCAGCGCATAGGACAGAATCCGCGTGCGGCTGTGGGCAGCGGGACGCAGGCGAACAATCTGCGGGCCGAGCTCGACAGCGCGGTCATAGCGGTAATGCGTGACGTGGTGCAATGCGACATGAATCGACACGGCGTGCCTCCTGCGAGCCTTGAGCGTTTGGGAAAGCGCGCAAGACTTATGCCATCCAGCAGCACTGGCGCTTTCTTCGGTTGCCTGAGGCAGTACAGCACCAAAATCGGGCGATGCAGGGAAATGGTTTGACGCAGGTGCACATAAATGTGGCGATCAGACAGAAATTAGTTGGCAGTTCCGGCCTCTTCGCGGGCAAGCCCGCTCCCACAGGGTTTTGCTGTGAACACAAAACTGCGGGCAACCCCAATAACCTGTGGGAGCGGGCTTGCCCGCGAAGGGGCCAGTGGCTCCAACAAACCTTTCAGCCTTGAATGCAAAACGCCAACCCGAAGGTTGGCGTTCTGTTCAGCTCAAGCGAGGTTTAGCGCGGCACGACCGGCTTGCGGGTCGGCTTTGGCCCCTTGCCCTTGGCCGCGTCCTTGCGTTCCTTGGCCGCCTGCTGGTTGCGGGCGAACGCCGCGGCCTTGGCCTGTTCGCGCTTGTCCCACGGGTTGCCGCCATCGCTGGCACGTGGTGGCAGGCCGGTGTGCTGGGTCAGGATCTTGGTGGTCTTTTCCCCTGCAACCTTGTGGCTGCCGGCCGGCGTCGAGTTCTTGCGCCGGGCGCTCTGGTAGCTGTCGGTCGACGGCTGGTGCAAAGGAATCAACTGGTTCTTGCCCGGCCCGATCAGGTCGGCGCGACCCATGCGGGTCAGTGCCTCACGCAGCATCGGCCAGCCTTTCGGGTCGTGATAACGCAAGAACGCCTTGTGCAGACGACGCTGCTCTTCGCTCTTGACGATGGTTACCGCGTCACTCTTGTAGGTGACCTTGCGCAGCGGGTTCTTGCCCGAGTGGTACATCGCGGTGGCGGTGGCCATCGGCGACGGGTAGAACGCCTGCACCTGGTCGGCACGGAAGCCGTTGCCCTTGAGCCACAGGGCAAGGTTCATCATGTCTTCATCGGTGGTGCCCGGGTGGGCCGCGATGAAGTACGGAATCAGGTACTGCTCCTTGCCCGCTTCCTTGGAGTACTTCTCGAACATGCGCTTGAACTTGTCATAGCTGCCGATGCCCGGTTTCATCATCTGGTTGAGCGGACCTTCCTCGGTGTGTTCCGGGGCGATCTTCAGGTAGCCACCGACGTGGTGGGTCACCAGTTCCTTGACGTACTCCGGCGACTCGACCGCGAGGTCGTAACGCAGGCCGGAAGCGATCAGGATTTTCTTCACACCCGGCAACTCACGGGCACTGCGGTACAGCTGGATCAGCGCCGAGTGGTCGGTGTTCAGGTTCGGGCAGATACCTGGGAACACGCACGATGGCTTGCGGCACGCGGATTCGATTTCCGGGCTCTTGCAGGCGATGCGGTACATGTTCGCGGTGGGGCCGCCGAGGTCGGAGATCACGCCGGTAAAACCCGGGACTTTGTCACGAATTTCTTCGATTTCGCGAATGATCGATTCGTGGGAACGGTTCTGGATGATCCGGCCTTCGTGCTCGGTGATCGAGCAGAAGGTGCAGCCGCCGAAGCAGCCACGCATGATGTTCACCGAGAAACGGATCATGTCGTAGGCCGGGATCTTCTCCTTGCCGTACGCCGGGTGCGGAATGCGCGCATAAGGCATGCCGAACACGTAGTCCATTTCTTCGGTGGTCATCGGAATCGGTGGCGGGTTGAACCAGACGTCGACTTCGCCATGCTTCTGTACCAGTGCACGGGCGTTGCCCGGGTTAGTTTCCAGGTGCAACACGCGGTTGGCGTGGGCGTAGAGCACCGCGTCGTTACGGACCTTTTCCACCGACGGCAGACGAATCACGGTCTTGTCACGGGTCATGCGCGGGCTGGCCAGGATCTGCACGACCTTGGCTTCCTGCGGATCCTCGACCGAACCTTTTTCCTGCTCGATGGCGCAGGCCTGGGTGTCCTGGGTGTTCACGTACGGGTTGATGATCTTGTCGATCTTGCCCGGACGGTCGATACGCGTGGAGTCCACTTCGTACCAGCCCTGCGGCGTGTCGCGACGGATGAACGCGGTGCCGCGCACATCGGTGATGTCTTCGATCTTGTGGCCGTAGGACAGGCGCTGGGCGACTTCGACAATCGCACGCTCAGCGTTGCCGTAAAGCAGGATATCGGCGCTGGCGTCGATCAGGATCGAGTTACGCACACGGTCCTGCCAGTAGTCGTAGTGGGCGATGCGGCGCAGGGACGCTTCGATGCCGCCGAGCACGATCGGCACGTGCTTGTAGGCTTCCTTGCAGCGCTGGCTGTAGACCAGGCTGGCGCGGTCCGGACGCTTGCCGGCCAGGCCACCTGGCGTGTAGGCATCGTCGGAACGGATTTTCTTGTCGGCGGTGTAGCGGTTGATCATCGAGTCCATGTTGCCGGCCGCGACACCGAAGAACAGGTTCGGCTCGCCGAGCTTCATGAAGTCGTCTTTGGACTGCCAGTTCGGTTGGGCGATGATCCCGACGCGGAAACCCTGGGACTCCAGCAGCCGGCCGATGATTGCCATGCCGAACGACGGGTGATCGACGTAGGCATCACCGGTGACGATGATGATGTCGCAGGAATCCCAGCCGAGCTGATCCATCTCCTCCCTGCTCATGGGCAGGAACGGCGCTGGCCCGAAACATTCGGCCCAGTACTTGGGATAGTCAAATAACGGCTTGGCTGCTTGCATGTCGATAACCGGTGTTGGCTTTCATTGAATTTCGCGGGCGCGGAATATAGCACAAATTTTGACCAATTCCGACGGCTGTGGTCGGAAATTGCGGTGACCCCATCGCGAGCAAGCTCGCTCCCACAGGTTCAATGTGATCCCTGTGGGAGCGAGCTTGCTCGCGATGAGGACCGATCAGTCGCTACAAATTACTCGTCATCATCAAAATTGTAGCTACCCGGCGCCAGGTTCTCGAAGCGGGTGTACTTACCGATGAAGGCCAGGCGAATAAAGCCGATCGGCCCGTTCCGCTGCTTGCCGATGATGATTTCGGCAATGCCCTTGTGCTCGGTCTCGGGGTGATACACCTCGTCGCGATACACGAACATGATCACGTCGGCGTCTTGCTCGATCGCTCCGGATTCCCGCAAGTCGGAGTTCACCGGGCGCTTGTTCGGGCGCTGTTCCAGGGAACGGTTGAGCTGGGAAAGTGCCACCACCGGGCAGTTGAATTCCTTGGCCAGGGCTTTCAGGGATCGGGAGATCTCGGAAATCTCGTTGGTCCGGTTGTCACCGCTGGAACCCGGGATCTGCATCAGTTGCAGGTAGTCGATCATGATCAGGCCGACTTCGCCGTGTTCACGCACCAGACGGCGGGTCCGCGCGCGCATTTCCGACGGGCTGATGCCGGCGGTATCGTCGATGAACAGCTTGCGGTCGTTGAGCAGGTTGACCGCCGAGGTCAGGCGCGGCCAGTCGTCGTCTTCAAGCTGACCGGAACGGACCTTGGTCTGGTCGATACGGCCAAGGGAGGACAGCATACGCATGATCAGCGATTCGCCTGGCATCTCGAGGGAGTAAACCAGGACGGCCTTCTCGCTGCGCAACACGGCGTTTTCCACCAGGTTCATCGCAAAGGTGGTTTTACCCATCGATGGACGGCCGGCGACGATGATCAGGTCGGACGGTTGCAGGCCGCTGGTTTTCTCGTCGAGGTCGGTGTAACCCGTGGACAGGCCGGTAATGGCGTTGTCAGTGTTGAACAAGGTGTCGATGCGGTCGATGGCCTTGGTCAGCAGGTCGTTGACGCCCACCGGGCCACCGGTTTTTGGCCGGGCCTCGGCGATCTGGAAGATCTGCCGTTCGGCTTCGTCAAGAATCTCGGCGGCGGTGCGACCTTCAGGGTTGAACGCACTGTCGGCGATTTCGGTACTGATACCAATCAGCTGGCGCAACGTCGCCCGCTCGCGAACGATCTGCGCATAGGCCTTGATGTTGGCGACGGACGGGGTGTTTTTCGCCAGTTCGCCCAAGTAACCGAGCCCGCCGACCTGAGAAGTCTGACCTTCCTTGTCCAGTTGCTCGGACAGGGTCACGACGTCGATCGGCATGTTCTGATCGGCCAGCTTGGCGATCGCACGGAAAATCAGGCGGTGGTCATGTCGATAGAAATCGCCGTCGGAGACTTGATCGAGCACACGCTCCCAGGCGTTGTTGTCCAGCATCAGACCACCGAGTACAGCCTGTTCGGCTTCGATGGAATGCGGCGGCACTTTCAGCGCGGCGGTTTGCAGATCGTATTGCTCAGGAGCGGAGATATCGTTCATGGCCACTTGAAATTGGAGGAATCAGAAAGACAAAGGGCACGACCTGTAAACAGGATCGTGCCCGATGTTACCGGCAAGCACCCGAGGGTGCCAGCCGACAAGTGCTGCTTAAGCTGCTACCACGACAACGCGTACGGTGGCTTCAACTTCGGCGTGCAGGTGCACGGCTACGTCGAATTCGCCTACGTTGCGGATGGTGCCGTTCGGCAGACGAACTTCGCTCTTCTGCACTTCAACGCCGGAGGCGGTCAGTGCGTCAGCGATGTCGTGAGTACCGATCGAACCGAACAGCTTGCCTTCGTCGCCAGCGGTGGCAGTGATGGTCACTTCCAGCTCGGCCAGTTGGGCAGCGCGGCTTTCAGCCGATGCTTTGCGATCTGCTGCAGCTTTTTCCAGCTCAGCGCGACGCTCTTCGAACGCAGCCAGGTTGGCTGGGGTCGCAGCGGTAGCTTTGCCGTAAGGCAGCAGGTAGTTACGACCGTAACCAGCCTTAACGTTCACTTTGTCACCCAGGTTGCCCAGGTTGGTGACTTTTTCCAGAAGGATCAGTTGCATGTGAAAATCCTCTTAACTTTTAACCTTCACCGTTCGCGTTATCGGCATCTTTCGGTGCCGAACGACCGCGAAAATCAATCAGGCTGTCGACGATGGCCAGGACCACCAGCAACGGATAGATCAGCTGCATGAACAGCAACAGCGTCACGTACAACCCCACCAGCCAGAACCTGGCCAGTCGCTTCTGCGCCACCAGCCCATGAATCAGGGCCAGCCCGGCGAACACCAGCGGTACGCTGCACAACGGCGTCAACATGGCCATCTGTGAACCGAGATTCGGCCCCAGAAGCATGCACGCCAGCAGCAACATCGCTGGCAACAGCGGGATGCGGATGGCGCGAAACTCGCGACCAAAACCGCCCGGGTTGTACAACAACGCCTGCCAGTAACGCCCGACAAGCAGGCTCAGCAAGCTGACGATTTGCAACAACGCCGCAATCAGGCCGGTCAGGACCGGTGCAATCAGGGACGCGAAACGCGCTTGTTCGTCTACCGACAACTTCTGGTAGACATCGCCGAGGAGCGACGGCATGACTTTGATCAAAGCCTGCGCCAGCATCTCGATCTGGGGAGCAAAAGCTGTCCCCAACACCACTGAAAACACCACTCCCATCGCTATGCTGACCAGCAGCACGCGGTTCCAGGACTCGCTTGCGCGCAAAACCAACGCAAGGCTCGCAGACCCCAGCAGCACCAGAAGTGCCCGTGGGTCGTCGGAGTAAAGCCACCAGGCCAATGCCGGCAGCAGTCCCAGAGCAAGAACGCCCAAGGCGTCCCTCAATCCGCGCCGCAGGAGCACAAGGCATCCGGCGGCAGCACCCAACCAATACAACAACGGCAATGCCGCGCATCCAGCCACTACCAGAGTGGCCTGCATACGGCCGCGCATGATGAACTCAGCTATGGCCCGCATGCATTCAATCCTTTGCTACGTGTCGACTGCCCGGTCTCAGCGGCCGTGGCTGTCGGTGTAGGCCAGCAGGGCCAGGAAGCGGGCGCGCTTGATAGCGGTGGCCAGCTGACGCTGATAACGAGCTTTGGTACCGGTGATGCGGCTTGGAACGATTTTGCCGGTCTCGGATACGTAGGCTTTCAGAGTGTTGAGATCTTTGTAATCGATCTCTTTCACGTCTTCAGCGGTGAAGCGGCAGAATTTACGACGACGGAAGAAACGTGCCATGTAATTGGCTCCTTAAAAGGTCCGTGGATTACTCGTCAGCGTTATCGCTGTTGTCGCTGTCATCACTATCAGCGCTTTCAGCGCCTTCGTGCTCAGGACGGTCGCGACGCTCACGGCGCTCACTGCGGTTTTCTTCAGCCTTGAGCATCTCGGACTGGCCGGTAACGGCTTCGTCGCGACGGATGACCAGGTTACGGATCACTGCATCGTTGTAGCGGAAGTTGTCTTCCAGCTCGGCCAGGGCCTTGCCAGTGCACTCAACGTTCAGCATCACGTAGTGAGCCTTGTGAACATTGTTGATTGCGTAGGCCAGTTGACGACGGCCCCAATCTTCCAGACGGTGGATTTTGCCGCCGTCTTCTTCGATCAGCTTGGTGTAACGCTCAACCATGCCGCCGACTTGCTCGCTTTGATCCGGGTGGACCAAAAAGATGATTTCGTAATGACGCATGAATGCTCCTTACGGGTTGTAGCCTGCCGCTCAAAAGCGGTCAGACAAGGAGTGAATGACACTTATGGACTTGCGGACGCTAGACACGTTGGTGCCTGCCATCGCAGCAAGGGGCGCAATTGTAGAGAAGGGGCGAGGGAGGTGCAAGGTAATTGGTGATTATTTGAACAATCACCTCAACCACATGCCGAACACCTGTAGGAGCTGCCGAAGGCTGCGATCTTTTGACTTTGATTTTCAAGATCAAAAGATCGCAGCCTTCGGCAGCTCCTACGGGGGCCTGCGTGGATCAGGATTTCTTGGCAGCAGCCTTGGCTTTGACACTGCGCTGGCGCTGCGCCTCGAACAGACAAACGCCGGTCGCCACGGAAACGTTGAGGCTGCTGACGCTGCCGGCCATCGGCAGGTTCACCAGGTAGTCGCAATGCTCGCGGGTCAGGCGACGCATGCCCTTGCCTTCAGCGCCCATGATCAGGATGGTCGGGCCGGTCAGATCCTGATCATACAGGCTGACCTCAGCTTCACCGGCCGTACCGACAACCCACAAGCCGCGCTGCTGGAGTTTTTCCAGAGTGCGCGCCAGGTTGGTCACGGCAACCAGCGGAATCACTTCCGCCGCGCCGCAGGCGATTTTTCGTACAACCGGAGTCAGGGTCGCCGACTTGTCCTTCGGCACGATCACCGCCAGCGCACCCGCCGCATCGGCGGAACGCAGGCAGGCGCCGAGGTTGTGCGGATCGGTCACGCCGTCGAGCACCAGCAACAACGGCGCGCCGTCGGTGCGATCGAGCAACTCGTCGAGCATCGCCTCGCCCCAGACCTGGCTCGGACTCACGTCCGCGACCACACCTTGGTGCACGCCTTCAACCCAGGCGTCCATTTCACGGCGCTCGGCCTGGCCGACCTGGACCCGGTTTTCGTTGGCCAGTTCGATCAGCGTCTGGACCCGAGGGTCATTGCGACCTTCGGCCAACCAGATCTGCTTCACGCGTTTCGGGTGGTGACGCAACAACGCTTCTACAGCATGTACGCCGTAGATCTTTTCCAACTGACTCATGGCTTGGCCTTAGGTTTACGCGCCCCGCCACTCTTGGCTGGAGCCGAGCCCGCTTTTGGCGGACCTTTACGATGTTTGCTCGGTTTGGCTGGCTTGCCGCCGACGGCCTTGTCAGGCGTCGACCGACTGGTCTTTCCCCCAGACGCCGCTTTACCGCCGCTTTTCGCACCGGCCAGCAACGCCTGCTTCATTTCACGGCTTTTGCGCACTTCGGCGTTTTTCGCCGCCGCATCGCTCGGACGATAGGCTTCTACAGCCTTTTCCTTGGCAGGACGACGACCGGTTTTTGCCGGGGCCGGTTCTGCTTCGACTTTCGCTGCGGGTGCGGTGCTTTCGGTGCCACGCTTCTTGCGGCCGATCGGCGCGCTAATGGTTTTCTCGGCCATCTCGAAGTCGATCTTGCGTTCGTCGAGGTCGACGCGCATGACCCGCACTTCCACGGTATCGCCCAGGCGGAAGCTGCGACCGGTACGCTCACCGGCCAGGCGGTGGTGCACAGGATCGAAGTGGTAGTAATCGCCCGGCAGCGCGGTGACGTGCACCAGGCCTTCGACATAAATGTCTGTAAGCTCGACGAACAGACCAAAACCGGTCACGGCGGTGATCACACCCGGGAACGATTCGCCCACGCGGTCTTTCATGAACTCGCACTTGAGCCAGTTCACTACGTCGCGGGTCGCTTCGTCGGCACGGCGCTCGCTCATCGAGCACTGCTCGCCGAGTTGCTCCAGGGCCGCTTCGTCGTACGGATAGATGCGCGCTTTCGGAATGGTCATCGCACCGGCACGGCGAACGTGCGGGGTGTTCTGCTTCGAATGGATCACGCTGCGAATCGCCCGGTGCGTGAGCAAGTCCGGGTAGCGACGGATCGGCGAAGTGAAGTGGGTGTACGCCTCGTAATTCAGGCCGAAGTGGCCCTGGTTATCGGCGCTGTACACCGCCTGGCTCAACGAACGCAGCATGACGGTCTGGATCAGGTGGAAATCCGGACGATCCTTGATACCGGCCAGCAATGCCTGGTAATCCTTCGGCGACGGACCGTCCTTGCCTTTGTGCAGGGACAGGCCGAGCTCGCCGAGGAAGGCGCGCAGCTTTTCCAGACGCTCCGGTGGCGGACCATCGTGGACACGATACAGCGCCGGGATTTCGTGCTTTTTAAGGAACTCGGCGGTGGCCACGTTGGCCGCCAGCATGCATTCCTCGATCAGCTTGTGCGCATCGTTGCGCACGGTCGGACGGATTTCGGCGATCTTGCGCTCGGAACCGAAGATGATCCGGGTTTCCTGGGTTTCGAAATCGATCGCGCCACGTACGTGACGGGCCGCCAGCAACACCTTGTACAGCGAGTACAGTTGCTTGAGGTGCGGCACAACGTCGGTGTACTCACCGCGCAGCTTGCGCCCTTCGGTGGCTTTCGGCGTTTCCAGCATGGCGCTGACCTTGTTGTAGGTCAGACGGGCATGGGAGTGGATCACTGCTTCGTAGAAGCAGTAGTCGGTCATTTCGCCGGATTTGGAGATGGTCATCTCGCAAACCATGGCCAGACGATCGACTTGCGGGTTCAGCGAGCACAAACCGTTGGACAGCTGCTCAGGCAGCATCGGGATCACGCGCTCGGGGAAATACACCGAGTTGCCGCGAACCTGCGCTTCGGCATCCAGCGCCGAACCGAGCTTCACGTAACTGGATACGTCGGCAATCGCCACGTACAGCTTCCAGCCACCCGAGAACAGGCGCAGCTTGCCCGGACGGGCTTCGCAATAGACCGCATCATCGAAGTCGCGGGCATCTTCGCCGTCGATGGTGACGAACGGCAGATGGCGCAGGTCGATGCGCTTCTCTTTGTCTTTCTCTTCGACTTCCGGCTTGAGCTTGCCGGCTTCCTTGAGCACGGCGTCAGGCCAGACGTGAGGAATGTCGTAGGTGCGCAGGGCGACATCGATCTCCATGCCCGGCGCCATGTAGTTGCCCACGACTTCAACCACATCGCCTTGCGGCTGAAAGCGTGGCGTCGGCCAGTGAGTGATCTTCACTTCGACGAACTGACCGATCTGCGCGTTGGCGTTACGACCTGGCGTCACCAGCACTTCCTGCTGGATCTTCGGATTGTCGGCAACCACGAAGCCGATGCCGCCCTCTTCGAAGTAGCGGCCGACGATGGTTTCGTGAGCGCGGGACACCACTTCGACGATCATGCCTTCGCGGCGACCGCGACGGTCCAGGCCAGATACACGGGCCAGGGCACGGTCACCATCGAACACCAGACGCATCTGCGCCGGGCTCATGAACAGGTCATCGCTGCCGTCGTCCGGCACCAGGAAGCCGAAGCCGTCGCGGTGACCGCTGATGCGACCCAGGATCAGATCAAGCTTGTCCACCGGCGCATAAGTGCCGCGACGGGTATAGATGAGTTGAGCGTCGCGCTCCATGGCGCGCAGACGGCGGCGCAGGGCTTCGATCTGGTCTTCTGTGGTCAGACCAAACTCTTCGACCAGTTGCTCGCGGTTAGCAGGCGAACCTCGATCAGCAAGATGCTGAAGGATCAATTCGCGGCTAGGAATAGGGTTTTCATATTTTTCCGCTTCACGAGCGGCCTCGGGATCGAGGGACTGCCAATCGGCCATTAGAGAGTTTTCACCTTGTCTATATGCGGGTTAGTTTGGCATAGGCGTAATGAAACGGGAAATTTCAGGCTAAGACGACCCATCTAAAGCCCTGTATCGACACCGCAAAGCAGTTTTGTAGACCACTGGCGAAATTTTCCAGGTTTTTTTGACCTCGGGGGTTTACAGTTAAAAAGACGCTCCGTATAGTGCGCGCCATCGACGACGGACAACGTTGCCGATACTGCCCAGATGGTGAAATTGGTAGACACGCCAGCTTCAGGTGCTGGTGACCGCAAGGTCGTGGAAGTTCGAGTCTTCTTCTGGGCACCAATTTCGAGCTTGAGATTAGTTCAATTTCAAGGCTCACACAAAAACCCGCGAAAGCGGGTTTTTGCATTTTTGACCACTGGTTTATTATTTTTAGAATCAGGGGTTTACAGATCAAAATGCTCTCCGTATAGTGCGCCACATCAACAGCGGCAACGCTGAAGATGAATGCCCAGATGGTGAAATTGGTAGACACGCCAGCTTCAGGTGCTGGTGACCGCAAGGTCGTGGAAGTTCGAGTCTTCTTCTGGGCACCAATTCAAATCCAAGGTCAAGACCTTGGATTTCACAGAAACCCGCGAAAGCGGGTTTTTGCGTTTCTGGCATTTGAAAACCACACACGCCCCCTGTAGGAGCTCACCTCACAAAGCGCATTTGAGAAGCAATATCGTTTATCATTGTTACAAGTTTTTGCAATGTGACAGTGAGGAACCCTGCGAATGATGTTTCGAAATACCCTGCGCCGCGGCCTGATCACCACCCTCCTCGGCCTGGCACTCGCCACTCCCCTCACCCAAGCCGCCGACCCGGTTGCCCTGACCCTCTACAACGGCCAGCACAAAGAAGTCGGCGACGCAGTCGCCAAAGCCTTCGAAGCCAAGACCGGGATCCACGTCAATGTGCGCAAAGGCAGTAGCAACCAGCTCGCCAGCCAGATCGTCGAAGAAGGCGATCGCTCCCCCGCCGACGTGATCTACACCGAAGAATCGCCGCCACTGAACAAACTCGGCGAACAAGGCCTGCTGGCCAAGACGGATGACGCCACGCTGGCCGTTCTGCCAAAGGAATACGTCGCTGGCAACGGCACCTGGATTGGCGTGACCGCCCGGGTGCGCGTCGTTGCGTTCAACCCCAAGCTGATCGATGAAAAAGACCTGCCGACCTCGGTGATGGAGTTCTCCGATCCGAAATGGCAAGGCAAGGTCGGTTTCGTTCCTACCAGCGGCGCTTTCCAGGAACAAGCGGTGGCGATCATCAAGGTCCACGGCATGGACGCAGCCGAAGAGTGGCTGACTGGTCTGCGCGCATTCGGCAAGACCTACAGCAACAACATGGTTGCATTGAAAGCGGTGGAAAATGGCGAAGTCGCCACCGTGCTGGTGAACAATTACTACTGGTTCGCCCTGCAGCGTGAAAAAGGCCAGCTCGATTCGAAGCTGCATTACTTCACTGGCGGCGATGTCGGTGGGCTGATCACCGTTTCCAGCGCTGCCGTCCTGAAATCCAGCAAACATCCAAAAGAAGCCCAGCAATTGCTCGCCTACATGGCCAGTGAAGAAGGCCAGCGCGTGATCACCCAGACCACCGCCGAATACCCGCTGCACAAAGGCATGGAATCAGATCGCGGGCTCAAGCCATTCAGCGAACTGGAAGCACCAAAAGTCACGCCTGCCGACCTCGGCAACGCCGAAGAAGCGCTGGACCTGGAACGCGATGTTGGCCTGAATTGATGGGTGCCTCACTGTCCGCGCATCACGCCTGCGCACCACGGCGCAAGCGGCCGTCTATCTGGCTGATATTGCCTGTGTTGCTGCTGGTGGCGCTCAGTCTCCTGCCTCTGCTGTATGTCGGCCTGAAAGCCTGGCAGGCGGGCTGGGCACAAGCGCTGCATTTGCTTTGGCGACCTTATGTGTTCGGCTTGCTGCGCAACACACTCGCACTGATGATTGGGGTCACCGCTGTTTGCGGGGTAATCGGCCTGTCGCTGGCCTGGTTGCTGGAGCGCAGTAATCTGCCGGGTCGACGATTGTGGGGCGTGATCCTCTGCCTGCCGTTCGCCGTTCCAGCCTTTGTCAGCAGCTTCACCTGGGTTTCCCTCAGCGCTCATTTCGAGGGACTTGGCGGGGCTATCCTGGTAATGAGCCTGTCCAAGTACCCGCTGATTTTCCTGCCCGTGGCGGCAACACTGCGCAACCTTGACCCATCCCTCGAAGAGTCCGCGCGCACGCTGGGGCAGAATCGTTGGGGCGTATTTTTCAAGGTCACCCTGCCCCTGCTCTGGCCTTCGCTGCTGGCGGGTTCGCTGCTGATTGCCCTGCACATGCTGGTGGAGTTCGGCGCCTTGTCGATCATCGGCCTGCAAACCTTCACCACGGCGATCTATCAACAGTTCGAACTCGAGTTCAGCAATGCCAACGCGGCAATGCTCTCCGCCGTACTGCTGATGTTGTGCCTGGCACTGCTGTGGCTGGAGTTGCGCGTGCGCGGCAAGGGTCGACACGTGCGCACCGGCCAGGGTGCGGCGCGACGCGCGGAACAGGTTCAACTGGGCCCATGGGCCATGGCGGGACAGTTTTACTGCCTGCTGCTGGCAATCATTGGCAGCGGGATTCCGCTGGGCATGCTGGCCTATTGGCTTGCGGTGGGATCATCGGCAGCCTTTCCCGCGGCGGCAATTGGCGAAGCATTGCTGTCATCCCTAGCACTGTCGCTGGGTGGCGCGGCGCTGTGCCTGGTGCTGGCGGTTCCAGTCGGCCTGTTGGTCGTGCGCCACAAAGGCCGGCTGGCGATCTGGGCCGAGCGTCTGCCGTATCTGCTGCATGCGCTGCCGGGACTGGTCATTGCCCTGACTCTGGTGTATTTCGCCCTGCACTACGTGCCGATGCTTTACCAGACTTCGGCATTGCTGCTGATCGCCTATGCCCTGCTGTTTCTGCCACTGGCCCAGGCGCCGATCCGCACCGCCCTGAACAAGGCGGCGCCACAACTTGAGGAGGCGGCACGCACATTGGGCGCCTCGTCATTCAGTGCTTTCTGCCGAGTGACACTGCCGATTATTTTCCCGGCGCTGGGGGCGGCTTTTGCCCTGGTGTTCCTGGATGCGATGAAGGAACTGACGGCGACCTTGCTGTTGAGTCCAACCGGACTCAACACGCTGGCGACGGAAGTCTGGGCGCATACCGCGAACGTGGAGTTTGCGGCGGCGGCGCCCTATGCGGCGTTGTTGATAGTGGTGTCGGGGTTGCCGGTCTATCTGCTGACGACCCGGATGTATCTGAGCCGCTGAGACCGCCATCGCGAGCAAGCTCGCTCCCACAGTAGTCCTCTGTCGAACACAAATATGATGTTCACGAAGAGCCAATGTGGGAGCGGGCTTGCTCGCGAAGGGGCCGGCACAGACAATAGATCAAGCCCTGAACTGCCCCAGGCTCGCCTTCAACTGCGCCGCCAGACCATCGAGCACCTTACCGCTCGCCGTGGTCTCCACCACTGCCTGCGCCGCCTTCTCGGCCTGGGCGTGAATGGTCTGGACCCGCCCCCGCACTGCCTGCGCGCCCTGCGCCTGATGCGCCGCCGCCTGGGTGGCCAGACCGATCGCCGCATGGACCTGCTCGACCGATGCCTGCACCGACTGCTGCAACCGCGCACTGTCGCGCAGCACCAGCAAACCCTCATTGGCCTGGCGCCCGGCCTGACCAATCGCCGCCACCGCTTCACGCGCGCCTTGCTGCAACGCGACGATGTGCGCCTGAATATCGCCGGTGGAGCTTTGTGTCTTGCTCGCCAGCGCCCGTACCTCATCGGCCACCACGGCAAACCCGCGCCCGGTCTCGCCGGCACGCGCCGCTTCAATCGCCGCGTTCAGCGCCAGCAGGTTGGTTTGCTCGGCGATACCGTGAATCACTGTCAGCACCACCTCAATCTGCTCACTTTGCTGCGCCAGACGCTCGATCACCTGGGCGCCAGTGTTGACCTGACCCGCCAACGCCTCGATCAGGCTGCCGACTTTCGCCGAGGTCCGGGTGTTTTCGTCAGTCGCCTGACGAATATCCACCACCTGTTTCAGCGCCGCCTGCATGGCGTGGCTTTCCGACTGGGCTTCATCAGCCATTTGCGACAGCGCACGCAAACTCTCCGCCACTTCATCACGCTGCATGCCAGCCGCCGCATCCGCACCGGCGTTGCGCAAAGTCATGGCACCGATTTCCACGCCGGTACGCTGGGCTACATCACCCGCCTCGCGCACGATCGGCTGCAACTTATCCACAAAGCGATTGACCGCCGAGGCCATGTCGCCGATTTCATCCTTGCTGTTGATCTGCACACGCTTGGTCAGATCACCCTCGCCCGCCGCCAGGTCATCCATGGCAACGATCAGCATTTTCAGGCGATTGACCACTCGGCGACCGAGTACCACCGCCAACAACAGCAGGACACCAAAACCCACCACCGCCAGACACACGCCGATGCGCCAGCGCAATGTCGTAGCGGCTTCCTGCACGGTGCTGGTGGTATTGGCCTTCATTTCAGCCGCCGTGGACTGCGCCGACTGCAGGCGCGAGCGCATGGCCGTGGCGCTGTCGGCGGCCGCGCCCTTGAGGCTGTCGCCCACCAGTTGATCGCTGCTGGCGATCAAGGCCGAGAAGCGCTTGTCGAGGGCCGCCAGGTCAGTCTCCACCGAAGCGGTCGAGACCCCCATCAGGACTTTGCCGATTTCTACGCCGTTAGGATTGATCGGGGCCTCGATGTAGAACACCGAAGGATCGTTCTTCGCCGCATCCAGCACCTTGTCCAGCGCACGCTCGCCCTGGCCTTTTTCCAGCAACGCCTTGTTGATCGGGTTTTCCCGGTTGAGGTAGCGCGTCAGGTGCTGGCCGGTGGCGTCGTCATACACCACGAACAGCACGTTGGGATTGCGCTGGGCGCGGCGAGCGAACTCGGAAAGTGTCGGAACGTCGTTGTCCCACATGGCGCGGGGCGCGACGGAAGCCAGAAGCTGCGCCATGTCGCCGGCGGAGTCCTTCAGGTCTTTTTCCAGCGTTGCGCGCAACTGCGCCTGCTCGTCCTTCAGTCGCGAGGACAAACCGGCCGTCAGGCGCTGGCGGGTACTGGTGGAGAGACTGTCGAGGCTCGACGTGACTTCGCGCCCCGCCTGCTCAAGCTCAGCGGAAAGCTTTTGGCTGTCCGCACCCAGGCGCATGCCCAGATCAGCCTCCAGCGCGGTCACCGTGCTCCGGGTCAGAGCGACAGCTACCAGCACCTGCACCAAAAGGGCGATACCAAGGGTAACGAACACGGGCCGCAACAAACGGCTTTGTAACAATGAGAGAACGGCCGACACTTGATATCCCTCTGCAAAAGCGCCATTAAATTGATGGCACGCCAAAAGTGACGTTTTAGGCAAAGCTAATAGCAAAGGTCATGCCGTCCAACAGGCATAAACGACAAAGGCCCCAATTAAGGGGCCTTTGTGTTTTACATCAACAACTTATCAAGCAAACGGATGGCGCAGGACGATGGTTTCGTTGCGGTCCGGGCCCGTCGAAATAATGTCGATCGGCGCGCCGATCAGCTCTTCGACGCGCTTGATGTAAGCACGAGCGTTAGCTGGCAGCTCTTCCAGGGTTTTGGCGCCCACGGTCGATTCGGTCCAGCCCGGCACTTCTTCGTACACAGGCTGCAGGCCCACGTAGCTGTCAGCATCAGTCGGGGCAACGGCCTTGCCTTCTGCATCTTTGTAGCCGACGCAGATGTTGATGGTTTCCAGACCGTCAAGCACGTCCAGCTTGGTCAGGCAGATGCCCGAGATGCTGTTCACATCGATAGCGCGACGCAGGATAACAGCGTCGAACCAGCCACAACGACGAGCACGGCCGGTAGTCGCGCCGAACTCGTGACCTTGTTTAGCCAGGTGCGCGCCGACTTCGTCGAACAGCTCCGTCGGGAATGGACCCGAACCTACACGCGTGGTGTAAGCCTTGGTGATGCCCAGGATGTAGTCCAGGAACATGGGGCCAACACCCGAACCGGTAGCAACGCCGCCAGCGGTGGTATTAGAGCTGGTCACGTACGGGTAGGTGCCATGGTCGATGTCCAGCAACGAACCCTGGGCGCCTTCGAACATGATGTCCTTGCCAGCGCGACGCAGGTCGTGCAACTCGGCAGTCACGTCGAGCATCAGCGGCTTGAGCAGCTCAGCGTATTCTTTGCATTCGGCCAGGGTCTTGTCGAATTCGATGGCTGGCTCTTTGTAGTAACCCACCAGCATGAAGTTGTGGTAATCCACCAGTTCACGCAGCTTGTCTTCAAAGCGCGGCATGTTGAGCAGGTCGCCCACACGCAGGCCACGACGTGCAACCTTGTCTTCGTAGGCCGGGCCGATGCCGCGACCGGTGGTACCGATCTTCAGCTCGCCACGGGCCTTTTCACGAGCCTGGTCCAGCGCTACGTGGAAGGACAGGATCAGCGGGCAGGACGGACTGATACGCAGGCGCTCGCGCACCGGCACACCTTTTTCTTCCAGCTTGGTGATCTCGCGCAGCAGGGCGTCAGGTGCAACCACCACGCCGTTGCCGATCAGGCACTGCACGCCTTCGCGCAGCACGCCCGACGGGATCAGGTGCAAGACGGTCTTCTCGCCGTCGATCACCAGAGTGTGGCCAGCGTTGTGGCCACCTTGGTAACGCACTACGGCGGCAGCATGTTCGGTCAGCAGATCAACGATCTTGCCTTTGCCCTCATCACCCCATTGGGTGCCCAGGACTACGACATTCTTACCCATAACACTTGTCCTCATTCGCGCAAACTTGGTGCCGGCAGCAGCCGGCAGGAAAACTCAAGAAGCCAGTGGCGATACTTGCCAAAGCCCGTTCTGCTGAATCAATTGCCGGTCGCAGTCCGCTTCACGGGCGGCGGCCAAAGGTTGTCCAGGCAAGGCCTGAACGACACGCTGACCCTCACTGCGCAACTGGCAAACCTGCTGCCAGAGTGCCGCATCCGTACTGTCAGGCATCCAGATACCGCCAGACGGTAGCTCGATCTCAGCACGCCCCAGGGTCACCAGGGTTTTCAAATCGGTGGAGAAGCCGGTTGCCGGACGGGCGCGACCGAAGTCGGCGCCGATGTCGTCGTAGCGACCGCCCTGGGCAATGGACTGGCCAACACCCGGCACGAACACGGCGAACACCACACCGGTGTGGTAGTGGTAGCCACGCAGCTCGCCCAAGTCGAAATACAGCGGCAGCTCAGGGAAACGCACGGACAGCCGCTCGGCAATCGCCAGCAAGTCGTCCAGCGCGGCCAGAACAGGTGCCGGCGCCTTGGCCAGACGCTCGCGGGCTGCAGCCAGCACTTCACGACCGCCACACAGGTCGACCAGCGCCCGCAGCATGCCCGACAGATCGGCAGGCAAGCCTTCGGTCAAGGTAATGACCTCGTCGATGGCCTTACGTTGCAAGGCATCGAACAACTGCTGCTCGACTTCACCGGACAAACCGGCGGCACGGGCCAGGCCACGGTAGATACCGACATGGCCGAGGTCCATGTGCACATCCGGCACATCGGCCAGTTGCAGCATGGCCAGCATCAGGCTGATGACTTCGACGTCGCTGCTCGGACTGCCGTCGCCGTACAACTCGGCACCCAGTTGAATCGGGCTGCGCGAGGACGACAAGGCGCGAGGCTGAGCGTGCAGGACACTACCGGCATAGCACAGGCGGCTTGGACCTTCACGACGCAGGGTATGCGCATCGATGCGCGCCACTTGCGGCGTGATGTCGGCACGGAAACCCATCTGACGGCCCGATTGCGGGTCGATGACCTTGAAGGTGCGCAGATCCAGGTCCTGGCCTGCGCCGGTCAGCAGGGATTCCAGGTACTCGATATGGGGAGTCACGACAAACTCGTAACCCCAGCCCTGGAACAGATCCAACACCTGACGACGCGCGACTTCAATGCGCGCAGCTTCCGGTGGCAGTACTTCTTCGATGCCATCTGGCAGAAGCCAGCGGTCTACCGTTGCCATTACGCCTTCCCCTATCTCCGGGCGACCAGCCTGTCGGCGAGCCTTGAGTGAAGCAGAAAATGATCGGCTTGCGCACAAACCACGCGCATGAGCGACGGAGCGAAAAGCCCTTCTACCGGCTTCGCCAACCACTTTCCTCGAAAAACTGTCGAGCCAATCGGCCCGGCATCTGCTTTAAAACAGCAATCAAACATGCAGACGCAAAAAAGCCGGGAATTTCCCGGCTGCCGCATCATACACACGTTTTCCCAAAGGATCACCCCGCCAGAGGTTTTAGCCGCCCGGCGGGGGATAAATCAGGTCAACGCCGTATCAAGGCTTGGCTTTTTCCAGGTAGTGGAAGAAGTCGCTGCTTGGGTCGAGGACCAATACGTCGGATTTGTTCGCGAAGCTTTCACGGTAGGCTCGCAGGCTACGGTAGAACGCGTAGAACTCCTGATCCTGACCGTAGGCCTTGGAGTAGATCGCAGCTGCCTGGGCATCGCCGTCACCGCGAACCTCTTCGGATTCACGATAGGCTTCAGCCAGTAGCACGCGACGTTGACGATCGGCGTCGGCACGAATGCCTTCGGCCAGCTCGTTACCCTTGGCGCGGTGCTCGCGAGCTTCACGCTCACGCTCGGTGCTCATACGTTCGAACACGCTGCGGTTCACTTCTTTGGGCAGGTCGATGGTCTTGACCCGAACATCGACTACTTCGATGCCCAGCTCTTTCTCGGCCATCTTGTTCAGCGAAGCCGTGATATCCGCCATCAGCGCATCACGCTCACCCGACACCACTTCGTGCAGGGTGCGCTTACCAAACTGGTCACGCAGTCCCGATTCCAGACGACGGGACAGACGCTCGTCGGCGATCTGCTTGAGACCGGAAGTCGCGGTGTAGTAACGCTCTGCGTCCTTCACGCGCCACTTGGCGTAGGCATCGACCATCACAGCTTTCTTTTCCAGCGTCAGGAAGCGTTGTGTCGGTGCATCCAGCGTCATCAGGCGTGCGTCGAATTTACGCACCTGGTTAACGTAAGGCACTTTCACATGCAAGCCTGGCTGAACATCGGTCTGGACCACGCGACCGAACTGCAGCAACACCGCACGCTCGGTCTGAGCCACGATGTAGAAGCAGTTCCAGGCAGCGATCGCCACGACGACGCCGACAATAAGGGCGATCAGCGATTTATTGCTCATCAGCGACTCTCCCTGGTACGTGCTTGCTGTTGCTGCAGATCAGCTGCCGCACGCGCATTCGCTTCATTGCTGGTGGCTGCCGCACTGGTCACCGGAGTGCTGGTGCTGCGACCACTTTCGACCATCTTGTCCAGCGGCAAGTACAGCAGGTTGTTCTGGCCGTTCTTGTTGCCGGTCACGAGAACCTTGCTGGTGTTGGTGAAGACTTCCTGCATGGTGTCCAGGTACAGACGCTGGCGGGTGACTTCAGGGGCCTTGCGGTACTCGGCGACCAGCTTGGTGAAGCGATCGGCCTCACCCTTGGCGCGCGAGACAGTCTCGTCACGGTAACCGTTGGCATCCTCAAGGATACGCTGGGCCTGACCACGAGCTTCCGGCACGACGCCGTTGGCATAGGTTTCGGCCTGGTTGCGCGAACGCTGCTCGTCTTCACGGGCACGGATCACGTCATCGAAGGCTTCCTGGACTTCACGCGGTGCCGCTGCGCTCTGTACGTTGACCTGGGTAACGGTGATACCGGTGCGATAGGTGTCCATGAAGCGTTGCAGACGCTCCTTGATCTCGCTGGCCATCAACTCACGACCCTCGGTCAGGACCTGGTCCATCGCGGTGGAACCCACCACATGGCGCAAGGCGCTGTCGGTCGCGTGCTGCAGGCTGATTTCCGGCTGATCGACGCTCAGCACGAAGTCCTGCAGGTTGCTGATCTTGTACTGCACGGTCAGCGGCACTTCGACGATGTTCTCGTCTTCAGTCAGCATCTGGCCCTGCTTGGTATAGGCACGCTCACGCGTGACGTTTTCCATGTACTTCTTGTCGATCGGCGGGAAGTAGATATTCAGGCCCGGCCCCACGGTTTCGTAGTACTTGCCGAAGCGCAGCACTACAGCTTGCTCCTGCTCGTCGACGACATAAACCGCGCTGTACAGCCAAACGGCGGCCAACACGACCAGGCCGATGCCGAGCAGGCCGCCAAAGCCGCCACTCTTGCCCGGACCACCACCATCGTCACCACCACGTTTCTTACCGCCACCGAACAAACCGTTCAGGCTTTCCTGCAGCTTTCGGAAGGCCTCGTCGAGATCCGGTGGCCCCTTGCGATCGCCGTTGTTACGACGCTTGCCACCCCAAGGATCCTGATTATTCGAGTTGCCACCCGGCTCATTCCAAGCCATAGCGCTCTCCATCTGATAAAGCAAAGACGCACCCACGGCGCGCCGACCAATGCTACAGAATGCCTGTCACCACGGCACAACCGCTTTCTCAGGCTTTTATTGCAAAGTGTGTTGCTCGATGAATTCCATCGGCTGCAATCCCTCGCGGCTTACCAGTCGATTCAACTCGACCCGGGGCAAACGAACGGCCAGCAAACTGATGCCTTCTTCGTCGTGTTCTTCTTTCTGCACCGCACCGAGTTCGAAGAACTGCGCACGCAGTCGAGCGAATCGTTGCGGCAAGCGCAAGGTACCGACAAACAAATCACTGCCCAGTAACTCGGCAATGGCTTGCTCAAGCAATTCCAGACCACTGCCATCACGCGCCGACAGCCAGACCCGTTGGGGCTTGCCGTTTTCGTCGCGCTGGATTTGTGGCTCAACGCCTTCAAGCAAATCGAGTTTGTTATAGACCTCGAGGATCGGCAAGTCCTGAGCACCAATCTCGCCGAGCACCACCATTACCTGCTCGATCTGCAACATGCGATCCGGTTCGGCCGCATCGATCACGTGCAACAACAGATCGGAGTTGCTCGACTCTTCGAGGGTAGACCGAAATGCTTCGACCAGCTTGTGGGGCAAGTGGCGAATGAAACCCACAGTGTCCGCCAGGACAATCGGCCCCAGGTCGTCTATATCCAGACGACGCAGGGTCGGGTCCAACGTGGCAAACAATTGGTCAGCTGCGTAGACGTCGGATTTCGTCACGTTATTGAAGAGCGTGGACTTACCGGCGTTGGTGTACCCCACTAGCGACACGGTAGGAATATCCGCACGCGATCGGCCACGGCGCGACTGTTCGCGCTGGCTGCGCACTTTCTCCAGCCGCCCCTTGATCTGCCGCAGGCGAACCCGTAGCAAACGGCGGTCGGTTTCCAGCTGGGTTTCACCCGGGCCACGCATACCGATACCGCCACCTTGGCGCTCAAGGTGAGTCCAGCCACGAACCAGCCGGGTGCTCATGTGGTCAAGCTGGGCCAGTTCGACCTGGAGCTTGCCTTCATGGGTACGGGCGCGCTGGGCGAAAATATCGAGAATCAAACCGGTACGGTCGATCACGCGACACTCGAAAACACGTTCGAGGTTACGTTCCTGACTGGGTGTGAGGATGTGATTGAAAATCACCAGATCGGCCTGCTCGGCTTTGACCAGGTCGCGCAGTTCCTCGACCTTGCCACTGCCAATCAGGGTCTTGGCGGTTGGCCGATGACGCGGCACGTTAAAAAACGCAACGGTCTCGGCACCCGCCGAATTAGCCAGTTCCTGAAACTCCTGCGGATCTTCGCGCGCCTCAGGGTCCTGTCCATCCAAGTGAACGAGGATGACTCGCTCACCACCACCGTGGCGCTCAAAGAACAAAGGAGACTCCTATCAGGCGTTACCTGGCTCAGCGTCACCTGCATCGGATTCGGTTGCGCTAGGCAGACGAATTGGACGAACCGGCACCACTGTAGAGATAGCGTGTTTGTAGACCATCTGGCTTACGGTGTTTTTCAGCAGGATAACGAACTGGTCGAAAGACTCGATCGTGCCTTGCAGCTTGATACCGTTGACCAGGTAGATGGACACCCCAACTTTCTCTTTACGTAAAGTATTCAAGTAAGGGTCTTGTAGCGAATGCCCTTTTGACATGTGCCGCACTCCTTTAAGGATTCAATATAAAAAATAGGTAATCAGATGGCTTTGGCCGCCACACCCCCAAGGATAGACGGCAATTGCAAGGACTCAGCTCAATATGGAGATGGTCCCAAGGTATTTCAAGGCGCGCGGCAGATTGTCGCAATCCAGACTGTCCAGCCAATGCAGATCAGTCCAACTGCGCAGCCAGGTGAACTGGCGTTTCGCCAATTGGCGCGTGGCAATGATTCCACGCTCCTGCATCTCGGCTGACGTCAGCTTGCCATCCAGGTAGTCCCAGACCTGGCGGTAGCCTACTGCACGTATAGACGGCATCCCGGCATGCAGGTCACCTCTATTACGCAGGGCTACGACCTCGTCAATGAATCCCTGTTCCAACATTAAAGTGAATCTTTGTTTAATTCGCTCGTGAAGTACCTGACGATTTGCCGGAGCAATGGCCAAGTTCGCGACAGTATAGGGCAATTGTTGGTGTCCCGAAGCGGCTGCTTCAGTACTTTGCGCACTTTGTTGCAAACGCAGGGCAGTCATGCTCTGACCGCTGACACGATAAACTTCCAGTGCTCGACTCAAACGCTGCGGATCGTTCGGATGAATCCGCGCCGCGGAAACCGGGTCAATGACCGCCAACTGGTCGTGCAAGGCTTGCCAGCCAAGGCGCTCAGCCTCTTCTTCGATTTGCGCGCGGACCTCGGGATCGGCGGCCGGCATATCCGCCAGACCTTCAACCAAAGCCTTGTAATAGAGCATCGTGCCGCCCACCAGCAGCGGAATTTTTCCGCGCGCGGTGATATCGGCCATGGCTTCCAGAGCGTCACGGCGGAAATCCGCGGCCGAATAGCTCTCGGCCGGGTCGAGAATGTCGATCAGACGATGCGGGTATTGCGCCAGCAACTCTTTGGAGGGCTTGGCGGTGCCGATGTCCATGCCACGGTAGACCAGCGCCGAATCGACGCTGATCAACTCGCAAGGCAGGACCTTTGTGAGCTCGATGGCCAGGTCAGTCTTGCCGGCGGCGGTCGGGCCCATCAGGAAAATCGCAGGTGGGAACTGGCTCATCAACGACCGCGCAAGAACAGTTTGTCCAGATCGTCCAGGCCCAGTTGGGTCCAGGTCGGTCGGCCATGGTTGCATTGACCGCTGCGTTCGGTGTTTTCCATGTCACGCAGCAGACCGTTCATTTCCGGCAAGGCCAGGCGCCGATTCGCACGAACCGCGCCGTGGCAGGCCATGGTCCCGAGCAATTCGTTCAGGTGCGCCTGAATGCGGTCACTGGTGCCGAATTCCATCAGATCAGCCAAGACGTCGGCGACCAGCCGGTTGGCCTCGGCCTGCTTGAGCAGTGCCGGGATCTGCCGGATCGCCAGGGTTTCCGGGCCCAGGCGCTGCAATTCAAAGCCCAGGCGCTGGAACCAGGCGACATGTTCCTCGGCGCAATCGGCTTCACGCTGACTGACAGCCAGGGACTCCGGCACCAGCAACGGCTGGCCGCTCAGGCCCTCACTGGCCATCGCCACCTTCAAACGCTCATACATAATCCGCTCGTGGGCGGCATGCATGTCCACCAGCACCAGTCCCTGGGCGTTTTCCGAAAGAATGTAGATGCCCTTGAGTTGGGCCAGTGCATAACCCAGCGGCGGGATGTCGTCCTGCCCCTCCGGGAGCGCGACGGCATTAGCCTCGGGCAGCGGCGCAAAAAATTCGCGATAGGCAGCCTGCGCTTCGGCGACAGGCACACCGGACTGCGGTCGCGGCGTGTATTGATACTGATAACCCGCGCCCGAACCCGAGCCCGCCGGCGTATTGAACGACGGCTGAGCCTGTGGCTGTTCCAGCAGCGCATTGGCGGCCAGGCGCATTTCGCCCTGGGGCCCGAATTCACCGGCTTCAAGGCCGGTAGGCCGGACGATGGCCGTGGCGACCGGCGCTGCCAGTTGATCGTCGGGGCGCACATCGCCCAAGGCGCGGTGCAGGGTGCCGTAGAGGAAATCGTGAACCATGCGCCCTTCACGGAAGCGCACTTCGTGCTTGGTCGGGTGCACGTTGACGTCGACGCCGGTCGGATCGACCTCGAAAAACAGCACAAACGTCGGATGCCGACCGTTGAACAGCACGTCGCGATAGGCCTGGCGTACCGCGTGGGCCACCAGCTTGTCGCGCACCGCACGGCCATTGACGAAGAAATACTGCAGGTCGGCCTGGCTGCGGTTGAAGGTAGGCAAGCCGACCCACCCCCATAGATGCAGGCCGTTGCGCTCGATTTCGATCGGCAATGCCTGCTCCAGGAAACCCGGACCGCAGATCGCCGCCACGCGCCGGGCACGGGCCGCATCATCATGGGCCTCGTGCAGGCTGAGGATGGTCTTGCCGTTGTGGCGCAGATGGAACGCCACATCGAAGCGCGCCAGGGCCAGGCGCCTGATCACTTCTTGCAGGTGATCGAATTCGGTTTTTTCGGTCTTGAGAAACTTGCGCCGCGCTGGCGTGTTGAAGAACAGGTCGCGCACTTCAACCGAAGTGCCCACCGGGTGGGCCGCAGGCTGCACGCGGGGCGCCATGTCACGACCTTCGGTCTCGACCTGCCAGGCCTGATCGGCGTCGCGGGTGCGGGAAGTCAGGGTCAGGCGCGCAACGGAGCTGATCGATGCCAGGGCCTCGCCGCGAAACCCCAGGCTCATGACCTGTTCGAGGTCTTCCAGGTTGCGGATCTTGCTGGTGGCGTGACGGGCCAGGGCCAGCGGCAGGTCATCGGCGGAAATGCCGCTGCCATCGTCGCGCACCCGCAGCAGCTTGACGCCGCCCTGCTCCACATCGACGTCGATGCGCTTGGCGCCGGAATCCAGGCTGTTTTCCAGCAGTTCCTTGATCACCGAAGCCGGCCGCTCGACCACCTCACCCGCGGCAATCTGGTTCGCCAGTCGCGGGCTGAGAAGCTCGATTCGCGCGCCGTTGTTCACGACCTGATTCATTCTTTGGCCGCCAGTTCAGTGCCCGGAATGGTCAGGTGCTGACCGATCTTGAGCTCATCGTTCGACAGGTTGTTGGCGCTGCGCAGGGTCGCGGGCGAAACCTGGTAGCGCACGGCGATCATCGCCAGGGTCTCGCCCGGGTTGACGCGGTGATCACGCGGCCCCTGCACAATCTTGCCGGAGTCGCGCAGCCAGGCAATATAAGTGCCCGGTGGCGGGTTCTGCTGGAAGAACTGGCGCACGCCGCTGCTGATTGAACGCGCCAGCGCCTGCTGGTGGCTCGACGCGGCAAGCTTGGAGGCTTCGTTGGCGTTGGAGATAAACCCGGTTTCCACCAGGATCGACGGAATGTCCGGCGATTTCAGCACCATGAACCCGGCCTGCTCAACCCGTTGCTTGTGCAGCGGTGTCACCCGGCCGATGTTGCTCAAGACTTTCTGGCCAACGTTCAGGCTGGAGGTCAGGGATGCCGTCATCGACAGGTCAAGCAGTACGCCGGCGAGCATGCGGTCCTTGTCATCGAGGCTGACGTTGCCGGCGCCACCGATCAGGTCGGAGCGGTTTTCGCTGTCGGCCAGCCAGCGGGCGGTCTCCGAGGTGGCACCACGGTCGGACAAGGCGAACACCGACGCACCGAATGCAGCGGCAGACGGCGCGGCGTCGGCGTGAATCGAGACGAACAGGTCGGCGCCTTTCTTGCGGGCGATTTCAGTACGGCCGCGCAACGGAATGAAGTAGTCGCCGGTACGCGTCAGTTCGGCGCGGAAGCCTTTCATGCCGTTGACCTGGCGTTGGGTTTCGCGGGCGATCTGCAGCACCACGTCTTTCTCGCGCTGGCCTCGGGAGCCGGAAGCCCCCGGATCTTCGCCACCGTGACCGGCGTCGATCACCACAATGATGTCGCGTTTGCCGGCCGGGGCTGGCGGCAATTTGATAGCAGGCTCCGTCGGCGTGACCGGTACGGCAGGCACAGTGGCGACCGACGGTGTCGGCGCTGGAGGAGGCGCGGCGTCTGCGGCGTTATCGAACAGATCGACCACCAACCGGTTGCCGTACTGGGCGTTCGGTGCCAGGGAGAAGCTTTTCGGCGTCACGGCCTTTTTCAGGTCGATGACCACCCGCAGGTCGGTCGGCGTGCGCTGGGCCGAGCGCATGGCGGTAATCGGGGTGTTCGAGGTATTGACGTTGAGCGGCGCACCGAGGGTCGCGCCATTGATGTCGATGACCAGGCGATCCGGAGCCGTCAGGGTAAAAACGCTGTGTTGCACCGGGCCGGTCAGGTCAAACACCAGTCGCGTGTTGTCCGGTGCCCGCCACAGACGAACACTGTTGACCTTCGAATCGGCCACAGCGTCGACGGTCACCGCCAAAAACAACACCCCTACGGCAGCCACCAACGCGCGAAAGCGCATACCTAACCCCATCATCTATTTGGATTCCAATGCCAAAGCGGCACACCAGGCCTCGCCACGCGAGCCCTGGGATAAAATTTTCAGCGAACGCCCGCTGTCTTGCGGGCTAATGGTAATGGTCAGGTCAGGCTTTGGCAAAAAGCCTGCACCTTTATCGGGCCATTCGATCAGACACAGGGCATCGTCTTCGAAGTAGTCGCGGATACCGAGGAACTCTAGCTCTTCCGGATCGACCAGACGGTACAAATCGAAATGGAAGGCGCGAATGTCGCCGATCTCGTAGGGCTCAACCAGGGTAAAGGTCGGGCTTTTGACTGCCCCGACATGCCCCAGACCGCGGATGATGCCTCGGGACAACGTGGTTTTGCCCATCCCCAGGTTACCCTCAAGGAAGATCAGGCCATGGCCTTGGGTGATTCGGGCAATGCGTGCGCCAAAGTCGCTCATGGCCAGCTCATCGGCCAGATACAGGGTTACTTCAGACACGGTGCTTGCTCCTCCAACAATTGACGAATGGCTGGGATCAGATCACTGGCCGCCAGCCCACGGCCCGATTTTCCTTGTTGCGCCCCGGCATTGGCGTGCAGCCAGACCGCCAGGCAGGCTGCGTCGAATGGCTCCATGCCCTGGGCCAGCAATGCGCCGACCAGACCGGCCAGCACATCGCCCAAACCGGCGGTGGCCATGGCCGGGTGCCCCTGATGACACAGCGCCAGACGCCCATCGGGATGGGCGATCAGGCTGCCGGCACCTTTCAGGATGACGACAGCTGTATATTTTTTGCTCAAGGCATGGGCTGCGGCGGGACGGTCAGACTGAACGTCGGCAGTGCTCACCCCAAGCAAGCGTGCCGCTTCGCCCGGATGCGGAGTGATCACGCAATTACCGGGCAAACTCACACGCTCCTCGGCCAACATGTTCAGCGCATCGGCGTCCCAGACTTGCGGCAGCGGTGCATTGGCAGCGGCCGACAACAAGCTGCGCCCCCATCCAGCCTGGCCCAGCCCCGGGCCGACAACCAACACAGAAATTTTTTGAAGCAACCCCATCAATTGATTGGCCGACGAAGTGCCCAGCACCATCGCCTCGGGGATCCGCGCCAGCGCGGCGGACACGTGTTCGCTGCGGGTCGCCACCGACACCATGCCCGCTCCGCTGCGCAGCGCACTTTGCGCGCTCAGCAGGATCGCGCCACCCAACCCACGGTCGCCACCGATCAGCAACACATGGCCGAACTTACCTTTGTGGGAAGCCTGTGCCCGCGCCATTGGACGCGGCAGATTAGCAGCGGTCAGGCGACGGGCGGAGAAAGCAGCGCCTTCTATTAGCTGTGGGTCCGCGTGCAAGTCGTTGAACACCAGCTCACCGACCACATTGGCCGCCTCGCCGGTGAACAACCCCACCTTCAAGCCAATGAACGTGACCGTCAGGTCGGCACGCACGGCATGACCAAGGATGCGCCCCGTATCCGCACACAACCCTGACGGAATATCCACCGCCGCAACCGGCAGCCCGCTGGCATTGATCGCGACGATGGCGCTGGCATAGGGATCACGCACGTCACCGCTCAGACCGGTGCCAAGCAAAGCATCCAGCACGATGCCGCGCAATCCGGATTGTGCCGTCCAGGGCTCGATGAGCACGTTTTCGGACACCGCCTCGGCATGGGCCAACGCCGCATCCCCCTGCAAGCGCTGCGGATCCCCCACCGCCAGCACCCGCACCGACCAACCGGCACGCTGGGCCAACACAGCCACCAGGTAGCCGTCGCCTGCGTTATTGCCATGCCCGGCCAGCACGCTCAGTTCGTTCGCGGTCGGCCATTGCCGCACCAGCGCCCGCCACGTCGCCCGCGCCGCGCGCTGCATCAATTCGAAGCCCGCTGTGCCGGCGGCGATCAGGCTCGCGTCGAGCGCTCGCACCTGGGCGGCACTGTACAGCGCGTCGGGTAATTCATCTTTAGTGTGCGGCATGCGTCTTCGGGCTCCGATGTCTGGCAGAATTATACGCACCTCAGCTCCGGTTTCTCTCGTCTCATGCCCGCTATTACCACAGACCTGCCCGCCCTCGCCCAATCCATCAAGGACTGGGGCCGTGAGCTTGGCTTTCAGCAAGTCGGCATCAGCGGCCTCGACCTGGCCGAGCATGAGCAGCACCTGGAACGCTGGCTCGAAGCTGGCTACCACGGCGAAATGGACTATATGGACGCCCACGGCAGCAAACGCTCGCACCCCGAAGAGCTGGTGCCGGGTACGTTGCGCGTGGTATCCCTGCGCATGGACTACCTGTCCGGCGACACGCAGATGGCAAAAATGCTCGCCCAACCGGAAAAAGCCTACGTCTCCCGTTATGCCCTGGGTCGCGATTACCACAAGCTGATCCGCAAACGCGTTCAGCAACTGGCAGAAAAGATTCAGGCCGAGATTGGACCATTTGGCTTCCGCGCTTTTGTTGACAGTGCCCCGGTGCTGGAAAAAGCCATCGCCGAACAGGCGGGTCTTGGATGGATCGGCAAAAACACCCTGGTCTTGAATCGCAAGGCCGGCAGTTACTTTTTCCTCGCTGAGCTGTTCGTCGACCTGCCACTACCAGTCGACCCGCCCCACGCCACCGAACATTGCGGGCGGTGCAGCGCCTGCCTCGACATCTGTCCGACCAACGCCTTCGTCGGCCCCTATGTGCTGGATGCCCGACGCTGCATTTCCTACCTGACCATCGAACTCAAAGGCGCGATCCCTGAAGATTTGCGACCGTTGATCGGCAACCGGGTGTTCGGTTGCGATGACTGTCAGATCGTCTGTCCGTGGAACCGCTTCGCCCGCCCGTCCGGTGAAGGCGACTTCAAGCCGCGGCACAATCTGGACAATGCCGGACTGGCGGAACTGTTCATGTGGGATGAGGACAAATTCCTGAGCAGCACCGAAGGCTCGCCGCTACGCCGGACCGGTTACGAAAACTGGTTGCGCAACCTGGCGGTGGGGCTGGGGAATGCGCCTTCAACGATTCCGGTGCTGGAGGCGCTTAAGGCTCGTCGGGAGCACCCTTCGGAACTGGTGCGTGAGCATGTCGAGTGGGCATTGCGGCAACACGCTGAACGTCAGGCTTCGTCGTTGTAGACGAACTTCGGCATTTCCCAATGAAAACGAATCGCCAGCAAGCGCAGCAGAAAACCGCCGAACAAGGTGATCAGAATCGATTGCCCATCGGGTAATTGCAGGTAGATACACAGCATGTAACACCACGCCGCCGCAAACGAAACGCTGGCATAGAGCTCACGCCGGAAGATCAGCGGAATATCGTTGCAGAAAATGTCCCGCAGGATGCCGCCGAAAACGCCGGTGATCACGCCACTGACGGAGGCGACCAACATGCCATGGCCCATTTCCAGGGCGGTGATGCAGCCGATCAGGGTGAAGGCTACGAGCCCCATGGCATCGAGCACCAGGAAAAGTGAACGCAGATGGCGCATCCAGCGTGCCGTGAACACCGTGATCATGGCGGCAGCCGTGGTCAGCACCAGGTATTCAGGGTGTTTGACCCAGGTCAGCGGATAGTGCCCGAGCAGCACATCACGTACCGAACCGCCCCCCAACGCCGTGACGCAAGCGATCAGCACCACACCGAACCAGTCCATGCCGCGACGGCCGGCAGAGAGGGCGCCGGTCATGGCTTCGGTGGTGATGGCGATCAGATAGAGCATCAGCAGCATGGTGGCGATCCTTGCAAAAAGGCGCGCAGTCTACTCACTTCACCAAAGCCTACAACCCCCCCTGTAGGAGCTGCCGCAGGCTGCGATCTTTTGACTTTGGTGTTCAAGATCAAAAGATCGCAGCCTGCGGCAGCTCCTACATAAGGACCGTGGGCCGTATCAGAACTTGATGAAATGCTTGCGGTAGTGCTGCAACTCGGCAATCGATTCGCGGATGTCGTCCAGCGCCAGGTGGGTGCTGCCCTTCTTGAAGCTGTCACGCACATCCGGTGCCCAGCGCGCAGCCAGTTCTTTGAGCGTGGAAACGTCGAGGTTGCGGTAGTGGAAATAGCTTTCCAGAGATTTCATGTGGGTATAAAGAAAGCGACGGTCCTGGCAGATGCTGTTGCCGCAGATCGGCGACTTGCCCTTCGGCACCCACTTCTCCAGGAAGGCGATGGTTTCGGCTTCGGCTTGGGCCATGCTGATGCGGCTGTCGCGAACCCGCTGGGTCAGCCCGGAACCGCCGTGCTGACGAGTATTCCACTCGTCCATGCCAGCGAGGATTTCGTCGCTGTGGTGAATGGCGATCACCGGGCCTTCGGCCAGGGTGTTCAGGTCACTGTCGGTGACGATGGTGGCCATTTCGATGATGACGTCCGTGTCAGGGTTCAGACCGGTCATCTCCAGGTCGATCCAGATCAGGTTCTGTGGGTTTTGCATGTGTCGGCTCCTAGGCAATGCTGCGCAGTTTAGCCTAGGCCGGTGGCCGGGCGTGCTAAACTCGCGGCCGTTTTACCTAATCGCTGCATTCTTGATACGGAACACCCATGGCCAAACGCCAACTCAATCGTCGTCAAAACTGGCGCATCGAAAAGATTCAGGGCGAACGCGCTGCCCGCGCCGCCAAACGCGAGTCCTCGGCCGTCGAGGCGCTTGAGGGCGGCGATCTGGGCCCGGAACAGCACGGTCTGGTGATCGCGCACTTCGGTGTGCAGGTCGAAGTCGAGGCCCGTGATGGCGAACTGGCCGGCCAGGTGTTCCGTTGCCACCTGCGCGCCAACCTGCCGGCGCTGGTGACCGGCGATCAGGTGGTCTGGCGTGCCGGCAACCAGGGCATCGGCGTGATCGTGGCGCAACTGCCGCGCAACACCGAACTGTGTCGTCCTGACAGTCGCGGTCAGCTCAAGCCTGTTGCGGCCAACGTCGACATGATCGTCATCGTGTTTGCACCGCTGCCCGAGCCCCACGCCAACCTGATCGACCGCTATCTGGTCGCAGCCGAACATGCGGGCATCAAGCCGCTGTTACTGCTGAACAAATTCGACCTGATCGACGACAACAACGCACCAGCGCTGAATGCCTTGCTCGCCGTATACCGCACCCTCGGCTACCCGGTGCTGGAAGTGTCGGCGCACCACGGCAACGGTATGGAGCAGTTGCAGACGCAGCTGGACGGACGCATCAGCGTGTTCGTCGGCCAGTCCGGTGTCGGCAAGTCATCGCTGGTCAACAGCCTGCTGCCGGAAGTCGAAACCCGCGTCGGTCCGTTGTCCGAGCTGTCTGGCCAGGGTACCCACACCACCACCACCGCGCGGTTGTTCCACTTCCCCGGCGGCGGTGAGTTGATCGACTCCCCGGGTATCCGCGAATTCGGTCTGGGCCACGTCAGCCGTGCCGACGTCGAAGCCGGCTTCATCGAGTTCAACGACCTCCTCGGCACCTGCCGCTTCCGTGACTGCAAGCATGACCGCGAACCGGGTTGCGCCCTGCTCAAGGCCCTGGAAGACGGCCGCGTGCAGCAGCAACGGATGAACAGCTACCGCTCGATCATCGCCAGCCTGCCGGAAAACGGCTACTAAACAGACGTGCCGACCGCCCTGCCTTCAGCGGGGCGGCCGACGGCTGGATCTTCCCCCCCTCTTAAACATCAGACCTTTCTGTAAGACGTACGCACGCTCGCTTGTAGGGCATTTCTCTTTCCGCGCCGACACCTTGTGGCCGCGCTGCATTCGCCTAAGTTCAAACCCTCTTCGCACTCCAGCGACTCCGAGGGACACCCATGCAAACCTACCACCTGTTCATCAGCCACTCATGGAACTACTCCGACGCCCACGACAATCTCGTGCGCCTGCTCAACGCCAAGCCCGGTTTCACGTACAAGAATTTTTCGGTACCGCCGGACAACCCGATTGTCGGCGCGAAAACCGACAAACAACTTGAGGAGGCCATCGAAAACAAGATCCGCCCGTGTTCGGCGGTATTGATCATGGCCGGGATGTATTCCACCTATAGCAAGTGGATCAACAAGGAAATCGAGATCGCCAAGCGCATGGGCAAGGTGATCATTGCGATCAAGCCGTTCGGTGCCGAGCGCATTTCCACGGTGGTACGTGACGCGGCACATGCCGAATGTGCGTGGAACACCAACAGCATCATCGATGCGATTCGCCAGCATACGGCGGTGTAACCATGCGCAAGGGACTGTTTATCGGCATCAACGACTACTCCCATGTGTCACGCCTGAGCGGCTGCAGCAATGACGCCATGGCCATGGCCTCCGTGCTCAAGACCGACGCCAATGGCGATCCGAACTTCAAGAACATCGTACTGACCTCCGCCGAGGACTATCTGAGTCGGGAAAAACTCGAAGACCAGATCCGTGAGCTGTTTGCCGGGGACTGCAATGTCGCGCTGCTGTATTTCGCCGGCCACGGCAGCTTCGACACTGACACCGACGAAGGCATGTTGATCCCGCAGGATTACAAGAGTGCCAAGGACGGGATTCGCCTCAGCGACATTCTCAACTGGGCGAGCAAGGCCACGAAGATCAAGAACAAAGTGATCATTCTCGACTGTTGCCAGAGCGGTTCGGCCGGCGAACTGCGCGCCTTGCGCAGTGAGGGCAGCGTGGTCGGCGAAGGCATGACCATCCTGACCGCCTGCAAAAAGGAAGAACCGGCGATGGAGGGCGTGCAGCACGGTGTGTTCACCGGATTGTTGCTCCAGGCCCTGCACGGTGGCGCAGCGAACATCCTGGGCAAGATCACCCCCGGCAGCCTTTATTCGTTTGTCGACAACGCCCTCGATGCCTGGGAACAGCGTCCGGTGTTCAAGACCAACGTGTCGCAGTTCATCTCCCTGCGCGAAGTGTCGCCGCTGATCCCCAAGGAGATCCTGCGCAAACTCCCCGAATGGTTTGCCGAAGCGGAGTCGGTGTACCCCCTCGCCCCCAGCTTTGAGCCCACCGAACCCGAGTTCAACCCGGAACAGGGCGAGGTCTTCGCCCAACTGCAAAAGTGCAACCGCCACAGCCTGGTCGAACCGGTGGACGCCGAACACATGTACTACGCCGCCATCCACGCCACCGGCTGCCGCCTCACCGCCCTCGGCGCCTATTACCGCGAACTCGCGATCAAGGGACATTTCTGATGCCAGTGTTTATCAGCTACCGCCACATGGACCGCGCCCACGCGGTTCACATCAACACACGCCTGATCCAGGCCAACATCAAGACCTACCTCGACGTGCTGGATGCCGAATCCCAGACCACCGACGACATCACCGGGGTGATCACCCGCAACATCAGCGAATGCACGCACCTGCTGGCAGTGGTATCGGAGAAAACCGCGCTGTCCTGGTGGGTGCCGTTCGAAATCGGTGAGGCGACGATCACTAATCGGCGTATCTGCTCGTTCAAGACCGGCCCGACCGAGCTGCCGCTGTACCTAGATAAATGGCCGAAGCTGATCAGCGACCGGGACATCGACTTCTTTATCGATGCCTATCGCAACGAGTCGACGCTCAAGCGTTCGATGTCACTGGATTCGGTGACCGGTAGCGAGTCGGTGCGCAGCGTCAACAAATCCAATGCGGATCGCTTTCACGCCGACCTCAAGTCCCGAGTCATCCGCGGCTTTTAACGTAGAAAACGCCGACAAAAAAGCCGACATCGCTGTCGGCTTTTTTATCGGTCACTGTTTGGGCGGTTCAGCCGGTTTGGCTGGCTCGCCCGGTTTCGGCGCCGGGCCATCAAACAGGTTCAGACGCTCACGCAGTTCATGAGCCGGCAGCGGTTCCTTGTCCGCCGGCAACGCGTTCGGGTCGACCGGCTCAGCCGGTGCAGCTCCCGGAGCGGCCGAACCTTGCGGTGCATCAGGAGCAGGCTCCGCGCCTTGCGAGCCTTCGATCGCACGCTGGGCTTTTTTCGTCAGTACGACGATGTCGATACGGCGGTTCACCGGGTTGAACGGATGCTCGCGATCGAACAGGGCCGACGAGGCATAGCCGACCACCCGTGCCACCTGAGCATCCGGATAGCTGCCCGCCACTAGCGCACGCCGTGCGGCGTTGGCACGATTGGCCGAAAGCTCCCAGTTACCGAAATCACCGGTGCCGGTGTATGGCTTGGCATCGGTGTGGCCGCTGATGCTGATCTTGTTCGGCACCGCCTTGATGGTGTCGGCCATGGCCAGCAGGATGTCTTCGAAATACGGCTTCAAGCGAGCTGAGCCTGAGTCGAACATCGGGCGGTTTTCCGCGTCCATGATCTGGATGCGCAGGCCGTCCTGAGTGATCTCGAACAGGATCTGGTCCTTGAACTTCTGCATCTGCGGGTTTTCTTCGACCTTGTTCTGCAATTCTTGCAGCAACAGTTCGAGGCGCTCTTTTTCGACCTGCTCGGCCATGCCTTCGACCTGATCGGTATCGATGGTGACCTTGTCCGGTTGTGGCTGGGACTTCACCTCCGGGTTGAGGGTGTTTTCCGGCGCCAGGGTCGGTGTGCCGCCCAGATCGATGATGTAGGGCGTGCCGCTTTCGGAAAAGCCGATCGGGTCCTTGAAGTAACCGGCGATGGCAATCTTCTGTTCCGGCGTGGCGGTGGACAGCAGCCACAACACCAGGAAGAACGCCATCATCGCCGTGGCGAAGTCGGCGAAGGCGATTTTCCACGCGCCCCCGTGATGCCCGCCGGCGATGCGCTTGACGCGCTTGATGATTATCGGCTGGTTATTTTCCATGGAGAGTGCTCTGTCTCACAAATACTGTTCCTTTTTGACGGTGCCTGTTGTCGCCATACTGCGTTGCCGCTCCTCGCCATAGCGGGCTATGACTCGTCGCGGCGCCTTGTCTGGCAACAACAGTCACTCGCCAAAAAGGAGCGTATTTGCGAAACAAAGCACTAACGACCGCGAACCGCTTGTTCCAGCTCGGCGAAGCTTGGACGGTGCGCCGGGTACAGGACCTTGCGCCCGAACTCCACGGCCAGCGATGGCGGCATGCCGGAAGCCGAAGCCACCAGCGAGGCCTTGATGGCTTCGTAGACGTTCAGCTCTTCCTTGGCATCGTGGGCCAGAGAATGGGCCAGCGGGCCGAAGAAGCCGTAGGCGGCGAGAATACCGAAGAAGGTACCCACCAGTGCCGCACCGACGTGCAGGCCGATGGACTTCTGGTCGCCCTCACCCAACGAAGCCATGGTCACCACGATCCCCAGTACCGCCGCGACGATACCGAAACCAGGCATGGCATCGGCGATGCCGTTGACGGCGTGGGATGGATGCTCAAGGTCTTCCTTGAGGCTGAACAGCTCCATGTCGAACAAGCCTTCCAGCTCGTGGGGAGCCATGTTGCCGGAGGACATGATGCGCAGGTAATCGCAGATGAACGCGGTCATGCGCTCGTCCTTCAGCACCGTCGGGTACTTGGCGAAGATCGGGCTCGCGGCGGCATCTTCGATGTCGCCTTCGATGGCCATCATGCCTTCGCGGCGGCTCTTGTTGAGGATCTCGTAGATCAGGCCCAGCACTTCCAGGTAGAAGGCGTGGTTGAAACGCGAACTGAACATGCTCAGGGACTTCTTGAGCACGTGCATCGTCATATAGCCGGGGTTGGCCTGCAAGAAGGCGCCGAGGGCCGCGCCGCCGATGATCATGACCTCGAAAGGCTGGATCAGGGCGGCAATCTTGCCGTGGGAAAGCACGTATCCGCCGAGCACGCTCGCGAATACGACGATGATGCCGATAATTTTAGCCATAGGTTAGGAGAGCACTTACTGAGTCGGGTTCAAGGTCATATTCGGAAGTTAAAAAATCTCTTCTTCTACTTATCGGCAAAACTGCGCCAGACTATAGCCAGTTCAGGCGAAAAGCTAATTTGACCCCTTGCGGGCACAGGTACTGTTGACGATGATCGCCTCCCACCATGGTTAACGAAACGAACGCCCCAACCCCGAAACCGACCACTCTCGAAGGCTGGGTCAAGCTTCTCGATGGCGTGCGCCTGCCGGTTCCGCAAGCCAGCCACGACCGGGTCTGCAAGGCCATCCGCGACAATCGCAGCTCGTTGCGCGATATCGCCGACCTCATGCAAGGCAGCCCGGCCCTGGCCTTGAGCGTGATTCGCGAAGCCAACCGGCATACCCACGGCGGCATGACCGAGCCTGCGGAAAACCTTGAAGTTGCGATCAATCGCCTCGGCCTGAAACGCACCGAAGAACTGCTCGCGCGCCTGCCCGCCGAACCCCAGTCCGAGATTCCCAAAGCCCTGCGTCAGTTGCAGATGATCAGCCAGCACGCCACGCAACAGGCCAACGGCTTTTTTGCCAGTCGCCTGGCGCGCCTGTGGCAGGACATCCACTGGGGCAGCCTGCTGTTTCTTTCGCCCCTGTGGCCGCTGGCGCTGACCCATCCGAAACTGCTCGAAGACTGGGAGCTGCGGGTCATCCATAAAGGTGAATCGGCACGCAAAGTCGAACAGCAACTGTTTGGCGTACGCCTGCTGGAGATTGGCCAGGCACTGGTGGAGGTCTGGCACCTGCCGATCTGGGTGCAGCAAGGCTATCGACTGCTGCTCACCGAGCAGCGGGAACTGGTGAAGGTCCTGCGTATTGCCCGTGACAGCGAGCATCCACTGCGCCAGCAGAACCGCCTCGATGACGATCCGACCCTGCGCCGCTGGCTCAATCAACCGGCCAATACCGTGCTGCTGGCCAACGGGCTGGCGCTGTCGGCGCAACACGCCTGGGACAGCCCCCACAGTGAGCGCTGGCAGTACCTGACCAGCCTTTACCTGCAAATGCCGATGGACGAGCTGCAGCAACAACTGCACCAGCAAGCCGCCAACAGCGCACGCCAACACGCCATGCCCGACCTCTGGCACCCCGCCGAGTCGCTGATCTGGCCGTGGGGCATGAACCGTGTCCACGCAGGCTTGCTGCCGGCAGCGGCACCCACCGCCGAAGACCTGGCGAAGTGGCGCAAGCAATGCGCCGAACTGCTGGTCGAGCCGAGTCGTTTCACCAATGCCATGCACTTGACCATCGCCGCCCGGGACGCCCTCGTGGCCTGCGGCATGCGCCGGGTGATGATCCTGATGGCCGACCGCACCCACGCCAATCTGCGCGTGCACCAAACGGCCGGCCTGCCGAAGGAGGCTGCCGGGTTGAATTTCGTGGTCAGCCAGAGCAACGTGTTGCAACGCCTGCTCGCGCAACAGGCCCAGGTGCGACTGACGCCAACCAACAACGCGCAATTCTCGGCCCTGCTGCCCAACAGCCTGCGTTCGCAGTTCAATGGTGAACACTTGCTGCTGCGCTCGCTGGTCAACAATGGCTGGGTGATCATGATCATCGTGGCGGATCAAGGCGGCGGGCCGTTTTCGGAAATTTCCGTACAGGCCTTCGGCAAAACCGCGCAGTGCATCGAAAAAGCCCTGCACAGCTTTAGCCACCGTGGCCAATAAGCTGCGTTACAATCCTCCCTTTTGTGCTCTGGAGACCTCACATGTCTGACTTCTCTGGCTTGCCGCTGGTGATCGAGCCGAGCGACTTGCTCCCTCGCCTCGACGCCCGCGAACTGATTCTGGTGGACTTGACCAGTCCCGCCCGCTACGCCGAAGGGCACATTCCCGGCGCACGCTTTGTCGACCCGAAACGCACACAGCTCGGCCAGGCCCCCGCCCCGGGGCTGATGCCCCCGCAGGCAGCACTCGAAGCGCTGTTTGGTGAACTGGGACACAACCCCGACGCGATCTACGTGGTGTATGACGACGAAGGCGGCGGTTGGGCCGGGCGCTTCATCTGGCTGCTGGATGTCATCGGCCACAGCAAGTACCACTATATCGACGGCGGCCTGACGGCCTGGCTGGCGGAAGGCTTGCCCATGTCGATCCAGATCCCGCCACCGGTGGGCGGACCGGTTTCACTGACCTTGCACGACGAACCCACCGCCACCCGCGAATACCTGCAAAGCCGTCTCGGCGCCGCCGACCTGGCAATCTGGGATGCACGCGGGCCGCAGGAGTACTCCGGCGAGAAAGTCCTGGCAGCCAAGGGCGGGCACATTCCCGGCGCGGTCAATTTCGAATGGACCGCGGGCATGGATCGGGCACGCCAGTTGCGCATCCGCACCGACATGCCGCAGATCCTCGAACAACTCGGGATCAGCAAAGACAAAGAAGTGATTACCCACTGCCAGACTCACCATCGTTCTGGCTTCACCTATCTGGTGGCCAAATCCCTCGGTTATCCGCGGGTCAAAGGCTACGCCGGCTCCTGGGGCGAATGGGGCAACCATCCCGATACCCCGGTAGAAATTTAAGATTTTTAAGGACCGTTAATGAACAAGCGTCTGTTTCTCCTCGGCCAGTACCTGCTGCCCCACAACCTGCTCTCGCGACTGGCCGGCTGCATCGCCGAATGCCGCGTTCGCTGGTTCAAGAATGCCTTTACCGCCTGGTTCGCCAAGCGTTATCAGGTGGACATGTCCCAGGCGCTGGTCGAAGACCTGACCGCCTACGAGCACTTCAACGCGTTCTTCACCCGTGCATTGAAAGACGGTGCCCGTCCATTGGACGAAACCCCTGGCGCGATCCTCAGCCCCGCCGACGGTGCGATCAGCCAGCTCGGCCCGATCGAGCACGGCCGCGTGTTCCAGGCCAAGGGCCACAGCTTCAGCGTGCTGGAACTGTTGGGTGGCGATGCGGCAAATGCTGCGCCGTTCATGGGTGGTGACTTCGCGACCATCTACCTGTCGCCGAAGGACTACCACCGCGTGCACATGCCGCTGGCCGGCACCCTGCGCGAGATGGTCTACATCCCGGGCCGTCTGTTCTCGGTCAACCAGACCACCGCTGAAAACGTTCCGGAACTGTTCGCCCGCAACGAGCGCGTGGCGTGCATTTTCGACACCGAGCGCGGGCCTATGGCCGTGGTGCTGGTGGGCGCGATGATCGTGGCGTCGATTGAAACGGTGTGGGCCGGCCTGGTCACGCCGCCGAAGCGCGAGCTGAAAACCTTCCGCTACGACGAAGCCGCGCGCGCGCCGATCCACCTGGAAAAAGGTGCGGAGCTGGGACGCTTCAAACTGGGTTCGACCGCTGTCGTGCTGTTCGGGCCGGATCAGGTGAAGTGGGCTGAAGAAATGACCGCCGGTACTGCGGTGCAGATGGGTCAGGGCATGGGCCTGCCAAAGGCCTGATCTGTAGAGATCTAATGTGGGAGCGAGCTTGCTCGCGATTGCATAGTGTCAGTCGACATCTTCGTTGACTGATACACCGCTATCGCGAGCAAGCTCGCTCCCACATTTATTTGTGGTGCCTAGAGCTGGCCGTCGCGATCGCGGAAGCCCAGCAGATACAGCACGCCGTCCAGGCCCAGAGTCGAAATCGCCTGCTTGGCCGACTGCTTCACCAGCGGCTTGGCACGGAACGCCACGCCCAACCCGGCAATCGCCAGCATCGGCAAGTCATTGGCACCGTCGCCGACCGCAATGGTCTGCTCCAGGCGCAAGCCTTCCTTGTGTGCCAGTTCCTTCAGCAAATCCGCCTTGCGCTGCGCATCGACAATCGGCTCGACCGCCACGCCGGTGACTTTGCCGTCGACCACTTCCAGTTCGTTGGCGAACACGTAGTCGATACCCAGCCTGGCCTGCAATTGCTTGGCGAAGTAGGTGAAGCCACCTGACAGAATCGCGGTCTTGTAGCCCAGGCGCTTGAGTTCGGCGAACAGGGTTTCAGCACCTTCGGTCAGGCGCAGCGAGGCGCCGATGGAGTCCAGCACATTGACGTCCAGCCCCTTGAGCAAGGCCAGGCGTTCCTTGAAGCTGGCGCGAAAATCCAGTTCGCCGGCCATCGCCCGCTCGGTGATTTCCGACACTTTGTCGCCGACGCCTGCAGCCTTGGCCAGTTCATCGATCACTTCGGCTTCGATGAGCGTTGAATCCATGTCGAACACAGCCAGGCGACGGTTGCGACGGAACAGCGAATCTTCCTGGAAGGCAATATCGACATTCAGTTCCTGGGCAACGCTGAGGAATTCGGCACGCAGCGCCTGCGGATCAGCCGCTTCGCCACGCACGGAAAACTCGATGCAGCCCTTGCCCTTGTCGGCCGGCGTGTCCAGCGGCATGCGCCCGGACAGACGATCGATGTGGTCGATGTTCAGGCCATATTTGGCGGTGATCGAACTCACGGCCTGCAACTGCCCGGCCGTCACCTTGCGGGTCAACAGGGTCACGATGTGGCGTTTTTTGCCCTGGTTGCCGACCCACTGCTGGTAATCCTCTTCGGACACCGGCGTGAAACGCACCTGTTGATCGAGCTCATAGCCCTTGAACAGGATGTCCTTGAGCACGGACCTGCCTTGTTCGGTGTCGGGAATTTCAACCAGGATACCGAACGACAAGGTGTCGTGGATCACCGCCTGACCGATGTCGAGAATGTTCACACCACCCTGGGCCAGAACGCCGGTAATGGCCGCAGTCAGACCCGGACGGTCGACTCCCGTGATGTTTATCAGGACGATTTCGCGCAAGGCGCACCCCCGCAGGTGGAAAAAAACCGCATTCTACCCACTTTCAGTGACCATCGGGCACCGTGAGCGCTTTGACGGTCTAGGGCCTGTCGCTATACTGCGCGTCAACTCCACGGACAAAAGAGCCGAGCTCAAGTGAACCGGCCTACGCCAGTAAAAACCGACAACTTCTTCCTGCTGATCTTCCGGGCACTGCGTCACCGCCGTGTACCGATTGCATTGCGCATCGCCAGCCATAACGTGATCCTGGTCGCCCTGGCCCTGGTCATCTATGCCGGTGTGATGGGCCTGCAGTTCAAGCAGGCCATGCACGAGCAGGCGGATGCGCTGGGCGAAAGCCTGACCACGCAGACGGCCACCTCGGCCACCGAGCTGTTGGTGTCCAATGACATCCTCAGCCTCAATGTGCTGCTCAATAACCTGACCAAGAACAAGCTGGTGGCCCACGCCGCCATCTACAGCCCGGACAACCGCATCCTCGCCGAATCCGGCCAGCGTCCCAAGCATGGCCTGCTGGGCGAAGCCGAGGGCATGTACCAGAGCAAGATCACCTTCCAGGACGTGACTGCCGGGCAATTGCGCATCAGCCTGGACATGGACCAGTTCCAGCAGCCGATGACCATCAGCCTGCAAAGCATGGGCATTCTGAGCGCCATCCTGCTGGCTTTGTCCCTGGCCCTGAGCCTGCGCATGGGGCGTTATCTCTCAACGCCACTGCTGCAATTGCGGGTATGGCTGCGCAATATCGACGAATACACCCCGGCCACCGACCGCCAGGACGAAATCGGCGACCTGGCGCGCCAGCTGCACGCCAACTTCGCCCCGGAGCCCGCCCCTGTGCCGGAACCGGAGCCGGAATTCGACGACATGGATGACGAGGCCGACCCGGCCTTCGAAGTCCGTAACCTGCGCGACCCGAGTTTCGACGAGAGCCGTCCGGTAGCGGCGCTCAAACCAGCGCCACGGCAGATCGTCAGCACCGTCGAAGACGACGATGATGAAGACCCGTTCGCCGATCTGCGCGACGAGTCGCTCGACAGCGCCCCACAACCGGTGGTTCGCAAGCCCACGCCGAACGTGCCGCAACACAGCGCGGTGCTGGCGGTGCAACTGGGCTCCCAGGAGCAACTGCGTCGCCTGCCGCGGGCACGTCTTGAAGAACTGCTCGAACGCTATCGCGATTGCCTCGACCAGGCCGCCTCGCTGTATCAGGGCGAAGTAGAGACCTTGAACGATGGCAGCACGTTGATGCTGTTCCACACAGAAGACAGCGGCGACGATTACCTGACCAACGCCATCTGCTGTGGCGAACTGCTGCGGGCCCTGGGCCACCAGTTGCAGATCGAAGTCGCGGACAGTGGCATCACCCTGCAATTGCAACTGGGCCTGACCCTGGGCGACGAACTGTTCGGCCTGAGCCAGATCGACCTGCTGCTGACCGATCCCGCCCAGGACGCCCTGGCCCTGTCGCAACACAGCCGCAACCTGCTGCTGGTGGAGCGCAAGATCAGTGACGACGCGTTGATCCGCCAGCGCGCACGGATCCGCCCGATTGCCAGCCCTGAGGGGGCTTGCTGCGTGGAGCGGTTGATGGAGCCGTATCCATCGATGCTGGAGCGGCAATTGGCGCGGATGCATGAGCGCCGCGCGTAGGAGCTGCCGAAGGCTGCGATCTTTTAGCCTTTGAGCCTGCAAGCCCGTAGATGAGCGATCGCCTGCGGGCTTTTTTGTGGCCTGCTCTGGCCTCTTCGCGGGCAAGCCCGCTCCCACAGGGGACGTGGTCGTACACAAGATCTGTGTTCACAGAGATAATTGTGGGAGCGGGCTTGCTCCGGGCGGCGTTCCGACGAAGAGGCCGGAACTGACGCCAGATATCTCCATCCTGCAGAAACAACAAAGCCCGCATCTATGCGGGCTTTGTTTCAAATCCATCCAGCCTTAGAAGCGGAACACTTCCATATCCGTACGAATCGGCGCGGCCATCGGGATCTTCGGCTGCTTTTCCTGTTCTACCGCAGGTGCTGGCGCCTTGGCTGCCGGCTTGCGCGGGGCTTCGGCGATCGGCGGCTGATTGGCCAGGGGCTTGAGCGCCACCGACAATTGCTCGGCCAGGCGTTGCAACAACACGCCCTGTGCCTGGACCTGAGCCGCCGTGGTACCGGCATGCTGTTCCTGCAAATGGATGATGCGGTTGTCGCGGACCTGCCCGCGACGGTCGATCAGGCGCCATTGCGCGTCGAGGATCGCCGGCTGTTTTTCACCCGAATCCAGGCGCGTGATAGTCAGCAGGACCTGGACGTCCGGTGTAAAGCCCAGTGTTGCCGGGGCCAGCACTACGCGCTGGCTGTCCAGGCGACCTGCGACCTGACGCAGTAGCAGTTGATCGATATCCGACGAAAGGCTGCCAGCCCAACGACCGTCGGTCGAGGCTTGCAGGCTGCCATCGGGCTGGCGCTGCAACAGGGTTTCGCGTTGCAGGTAGTCGGCCACGGTCACAGGCCCCAACAAAACCGCCATGCCCGCGTTCTGTGCGGGCTGAACCGGACTACCCGCGTCCAGCTGATACAACGACACCGGTTGGTGAACGCTGCAACCCGCCAGGCCAAGAACGCCGGCGAGCAAAAGAATAAAAGGAAGGCGCAGAGCAGTCATCGTCCCATCCAGGTGATCGCAAAAAGGCTGATCACAGTGAAAATACTCAATAAATATGAAGAACGCGCGGCAGTGCCGGCGCTTGAAAGGCCATATCATCCGTGAATATGCGTTCCGACTCCAGCGCAAAGCGCCGAACTACGGGTTAAATCGTAGATCGGCGCCTCAAACTCGCGTTCTTCGGTCAACTGAACGCAGTAGCGCTCAGTTGACCGGGCTTTCGACGAGTAGCGCATCTACCCGCTGGAAGCCCCGCGGCAACTTATTGCCACGACGACCACGTTCACCCTTGTAGTGTTCGAGATCGTCCGTTTTCAGTGACAAGGTACGTTTCCCGGCCTGCAACACCAGTGTTGCACCGTCCGGCAATACGGCGATGTCCGTCACATACTCTTCACGACTGGCCACTCGTTCACCGGGGATCCCGATGATCTTGTTGCCTTTGCCCTTACCTAATTGTGGCAGGTCGCTGATCTTGAATATCAGCAGGCGACCTTCGGTCGTCACCGACGCCAGCCAGTTCTGCTCACGATCGGCCACAGGGCGCGGCAGCATGACCTTGGCGTTGTTCGGCAGGCTCAACAGGGCCTTGCCCGCCTTGTTCTTGGCTTGCAGGTCTTCACCCTTGACCACGAAACCGTAGCCGGCGTCGGAGGCAATCACGTACAACGCGTCGTCTTCGGGCATCAACACGCATTCGAAACTCGCCCCTGGCGGCGGCGTCAGGCGACCGGTCAGCGGTTCGCCCTGGCCACGGGCCGACGGCAAGGTGTGGGCGGCCACCGAATAACTGCGTCCGGTGGAGTCGATAAACACGGCAAACTGGTTGGAGCGCCCGGCTGCCAGCGCCTTGAAACCGTCCCCGGCCTTGTAGGAAAGCCCGGTGGCGTCGATTTCGTGGCCTTTGGCGGAGCGAATCCAGCCTTTTTCCGACAGCACCACCGTCACTTTCTCGTTCGGCAGCAGATCGTGCTCGGTCAGGGCCTTGGCTTCGGCACGCTCGACGATAGGCGACCGACGGTCATCGCCGTAGGTTTCAGCGTCCTTGATCAGTTCGCTGCGCACCAGTTTTTTCAACTTGGCTTCGCTACTGAGCAGGGCTTGTAGCTTGGCTTGTTCCTTGAGCAGTTCATCCTGCTCGGCACGCAGCTTCATCTCTTCCAGTCGCGCCAACTGACGCAGACGGGTATCGAGAATGTAGTCGGCCTGGATTTCGCTCAGGGCGAAACGCTCGATCAGCGCGGCTTTCGGGTGTTCCTCGGTACGGATGATGTGGATCACTTCATCCAGGTTGAGGTAGGCAATCAACAAACCGTCCAACAGGTGCAGGCGACGCTCGACCTTGTCGAGGCGGAATTGCAGGCGACGACGCACGGTCTGCACCCGGAACTCCAGCCATTCGACCAGCAGCGCCCGCAGGTTCTTCAGCTGCGGCTTACCGTCCAGGCCGATGATATTGATGTTGACCCGGTAGCTCGACTCCAGCTCGGTGCTGGCGAACAGGTGCTGCATCAGGGCATCGTGGTCGAAGTTTTTTCGCGCGCCCGGAATGATCACGATCCGGCACGGGTTTTCGTGGTCGGATTCGTCACGCAGGTCGGCGATTTGCGGTGCCTTGGACGGCTTGGCCTGCATCATCGCGGCGATCTGCTCAAGCACCTTGGCGCCCGAGACCTGATGTGGCAGCGCGGTGACGATGATGTCGCCGTCTTCGATGTGATACACGGCGCGCATGCGCACCGAACCGCGACCGGTTTCGTAGATTTTCAGCAGGTCGGCGCGCGGGGTGATGATTTCCGCTTCGGTCGGGTAGTCCGGGCCCTGGATGTGTTCACAGAGCTGTTCGACCGTGGCCTTGGGCTCGTCGAGCAAACGCACGCACGCCGTGGCGACTTCCCGCAGGTTGTGCGGCGGAACGTCGGTGGCCATGCCCACGGCGATACCGGTGGTGCCGTTGAGCAGGATATTCGGCAAACGTGCCGGCAACACCAGCGGTTCGTCGAGGGTACCGTCGAAGTTCGGGCCCCAGTCCGCCGTGCCCTGGCCCAGCTCGCTGAGCAGCACTTCGGAATAACGCGACAGCCGCGCTTCGGTGTAACGCATGGCGGCGAAGGACTTGGGATCGTCCGGCGCACCCCAGTTGCCCTGGCCGTCGACCAGCGTGTATCGATAGCTGAACGGCTGGGCCATCAACACCATGGCTTCGTAGCAGGCCGAGTCGCCGTGGGGGTGGAACTTACCGAGCACGTCACCGACGGTACGCGCCGATTTCTTGTGCTTAGAATCGGCGTCCAGCCCCAACTCGCTCATCGCATAAATAATGCGGCGCTGTACCGGTTTCAGACCGTCGCCGATATGCGGCAAGGCACGGTCCATGATCACGTACATGGAGTAGTTGAGGTAGGCATTTTCGGTGAAGTCAGCCAGTGACCGGCGTTCTACACCGTCCAGGCTGAGATCAAGGGAGTCGCTCATGCGGGCCTCATCGGTTCGTTGTCTGGCGCAGCAGCATGGTGCCACCGCGCTGGGTAAATTCAAGTTTGTTCAGTGCGCTCATGCCGAGCAACACCTGATCGCCGTGCAGCCCCGGGGCCACCAGTGCGCGTACATCCCGTAGCACGATGTCGCCCAGTTGCAGGCGCTCGATACGGGTGCGATAGCCCTGGCTCAGGCCGTTGGCCGTGCTCAGGGTCACGCCGAATCCTTCTTCGAGCTTCAAGCGCTTGGCCAGGCCCGCCGGAATCGACACATCGGTCGCCCCGGTATCGAGCATGAAGTCCACCGGCTGGCCGTTGATCTGGCCGCTGGCGACGAAATGCCCCTGCACATTGCTCACCAGTTTCACCTCGATGAAACCTTCGCCCTGCTCCGAACTGACCACCACATTCGGATTTTGCTGACGCGCTTCCCACTGGGCGAAAAACCGCGTGGCCAGAAACAGCGCCGCACACCAGGCCAGCACCATGAACACCCGGCCGATACGCTGCCCCGGGCTTTGTTGTCTCATGGCCTGGCACTCCAGCCACCTTCCGGTGCGGCGAAGCGCCAGACCACCGGGCGGACTTCGCCATCGGCGCGCGCGCCGAAGTTATTGTCGACACCGATCCAGGCGCCATCGGCATCCACGATCAACGCTTCTTCCAGCCCGTAGTTCTGTGAATAACGACGGCTCTCCTCCAACAACTCGGCGGCGTACGACCAGCAGCGCTCGACCTTGGCCGTCTGCGCATCCCGGCGACAGATCTGGAAGGCATTGCGGTCAAGGGTGAACAGCTTGCCGTTGAACAGCGACAGGTCAGAAAAATCCCGCGGGACAGGCTTGGCACGGGGAAACTGCTCGGGCTGCATTTCCATGCCCGCCTCGCTCAGCAGCACGCAACCACCGTCGCAATCCCACAACGTCTGCTGGCGCTTGATCATCAGTAACCCCCGGCCTTGACGCTCGGCGGCGAGCCACATCCGATCCCCCGCCGGATTGATCACCAGCCCTTCGAACAGCGCATTGAATTGCAACAGCAGGCCTCTGGCCCGTGCCTCGCGAACCATCATCGGCGAAATTTTAAGCCAGGTGGCAGGCCCCGTTGGCGGCACTTGCAAGACAGCGGCATGGCCTTCGCTGACGATGTAGCGATTGCCGGCGCTGTCACAGGTGATGCCTTCGAAGTCCAGATCGCCGCCACGCACGAACGAAGCCCCCCAGACGCGAGACTTCAGCCCCCAGGGTAAACCGCTGTCCGGTACCGTCGGTACGTCGATGTGCACCGTTTGTGCCTGCCACACGGATTCGCGGGTATCGAGGCGGTAGATCTGGCCATCGTCGCGGTCGGAAACCGCCCACAGGTCATTGCCGCACTGCGCCAGCCCGGACAGGTTGCCGCCGCGCATGCCGTCGATGACATGCCCGGACAACACGCGCAGCTGTGGCGCCGGCTCGGCGGATACCGTAATCGACGTCAGCAGCAACCCACAGGCCAGGGCAAAGCCCAGACGCATCAGCCCAGCACCTCGGCCAGGTTGCCCTTGGACTCCAGCCAGGTCTTGCGGTCACCGGCGCGTTTCTTCGCCAGCAGCATATCCATCATTTCCGAGGTGGCCTCGAAATCTTCCAGGGTCAACTGCACCAGGCGCCGGGTGTTCGGGTCCATGGTGGTTTCGCGCAGCTGTGGCGGGTTCATTTCGCCCAGACCCTTGAATCGGGTGACCTGCGGCTTGCCGCGCTTCTTCTCGGCCACCAGGCGATCGAGGATGCCATCGCGTTCGGCTTCATCGAGGGCGTAGTAGATCTCTTTGCCCAGGTCGATGCGGTACAACGGCGGCATCGCGACATAGACGTGACCGGCATCCACCAACGGGCGGAAATGCTGGACGAACAAGGCGCAGAGCAAGGTCGCGATGTGCAGACCGTCGGAGTCGGCGTCGGCGAGGATGCAGATCTTGCCGTAGCGCAGCTGGCTCATGTCCGCCGCGCCCGGATCGACGCCGATGGCCACGGCGATGTTGTGCACTTCCTGGCTGGCCAGCACTTCACTGCCGTCGACTTCCCAGGTGTTGAGGATCTTGCCCCGCAACGGCAGGATCGCCTGGAACTCCTTGTCCCGCGCCTGCTTGGCGGAACCGCCGGCGGAATCACCTTCCACCAGGAACAGCTCGGAACGCATCGGGTCCTGCCCGGCACAGTCAGCCAGCTTGCCCGGCAGCGCCGGGCCTTGGGTAATGCGTTTGCGCTCGACCTTCTTGCTGGCCTTGAGGCGACGGCCAGCGTTGTTGATCGCCAGTTCCGCCAGCAGCATGCCGGTTTCCGGGTTGGCATTGAGCCACAGGCTGAACGCATCCTTGACCACACCGGAGACGAACGCCGCCGCTTCACGGGACGACAGGCGCTCCTTGGTCTGGCCGGAGAATTGCGGTTCCTGCATCTTCATCGACAGCACGAAGGCGATGCGCTCCCAGACGTCTTCCGGCGCCAGCTTCACACCACGCGGCAACAGGCTGCGGAACTCGCAGAACTCGCGCATGGCGTCGAGCAGGCCCTGGCGCAAACCGTTGACGTGGGTGCCGCCCTGGGCGGTCGGGATCAGGTTGACGTAGCTTTCCTGCACCGCGTCGCCGCCTTCCGGCAGCCACAGCAGCGCCCAATCCACCGCTTCCTTGTTACCGGCAAAAGCGCCACAAAACGGCTCGTCCGGCAGGCGCTCGAATTCGTTGACCGCATCCACCAGGTAGGAACGCAGGCCGTCTTCGTAATGCCATTCGACTTTCTCGCCGGTGGCCTTGTCTTCAAAGCTGACCAGCAGCCCCGGGCACAACACGGCCTTGGCCTTGAGCACATGCTTGAGGCGGCTGATGGAGAATTTCGGGGAGTCGAAGTATTTCGGATCCGGCGCAAAGTACACGCTGGTGCCGGTGTTGCGCTTGCCGACGGTACCGATCACTTCCAGCTCGGTCTTTTTGTAACCGTCAGCGAAAGTCATCTGATATTCGTTGCCGTCACGCTTGACCCGCACCCGCACTTCGGTGGACAAGGCGTTAACCACGGAAATACCCACCCCGTGCAGACCGCCGGAGAACTGGTAGTTCTTGTTGGAAAACTTGCCACCGGCATGCAGCTTGGTGAGGATCAGCTCGACACCCGAAACACCTTCCTCGGGGTGAATGTCCACCGGCATGCCACGGCCGTCGTCGCTGACTTCCAGGGAATGGTCGGCATGCAGGATCACCTGCACCGATGAGGCATGCCCGGCCAAGGCTTCGTCGACACTGTTGTCGATGACTTCCTGGGCAAGGTGGTTCGGCCGACTGGTGTCGGTGTACATGCCGGGGCGTTTGCGCACCGGGTCGAGGCCCGAGAGGACTTCGATGGCGTCTGCGTTATAAGAGCTAGCGCTGGGAGTGGCCATGGGGTCTCGTCGTCAGTGTTCGGTGAAAAAAGAATTCATGGGGCTATCGCTCACAATGCGGTGAAATCGATTGCCTGATACAAATCGGCGCCAATGCCGGCAAAACTCAACATGGCCGGCAGTTGCGTGGCAAAACCCTGGAAACCGTGATCGCCGCCGGCCTGGATACGCAAGGCGCATGCCCGGTAATACTGCTGGGCGAGGCGATAGTCCAGCGTTTCGTCAGCTGTCTGCAACCATACCTGATAACGCTGTGGATCCTGGGGCGCCGGCACTTCCAGTTCGGCCAGGGCCGTCACGTGGTCGTGGGTCATTTCCCAAGTCTCTTCGGTATACAGGTTTTTCTGCGTCCCCAGAAAGCCGTCGAACATCCGGTGCGGGCTGACGGCAGGGTTGATCAACAGGGCTTTCAAGCCAAGGCGCTCGGCCAGGTGAGTGGCATAGTAGCCGCCGAGCGAGCTGCCGACCAGCAGTGGCCGCCCCAGCTCGGCAATCGCCTGTTCCAGCTGCTCGATAGCCTGACGCGGATGGTGGTGCAACGCCGGAACGCGCAAGTGTTCGCTCAGGCCCAGACGCTCCATCACCTCGACCAACTGACAGGCCTTCTTCGACAACGGCGAGCTGTTGAAGCCGTGGATATAAAGGATCGAACCGGACATTTGAGCTCCCTGTGCGTCGGCTAAAGAGTCGGAGTTTACAGGGACCTGGGGGAATCGGGGATATCCGCGGAATTCACGGCGTCTGTGTAGACGCCTTCGCGAGCAAGCCCGCTCCCACACTGGGCCTGCGTCGGTCACAAGCCCCCCCTGTGGGAGCGGGCTTGCTCGCGAAGGGCGCAACTAGGTTTTCCAGAAAAAATGAAAAATCAGTAACCGCTGGAACCGTAATCCACAGTGAAATCAAACCCGGTCACCCGCTCCACCCCGGTTTCCAGCCGCCCGTCGGGAAGCAACCGCAGCCAGCGATAGCCCGGCGCCTGTTCCCCGACCTTGAAATCCTCGCTGCCGGGTTCGAACTGGATGCAGGTCGACGGCGAGGCGATCAGACGTACGCCGTTACGTAATTGATCGATTTCCTGGTGCACATGCCCCCACAGCACGGCACGCACCTGTGGAAAACGATCCAGCACTTCAAAAAACGCCTCGGGATTGCGCAGACCGATAGGCTCCATCCAGGCGCAACCAATCGAAACCGGGTGATGGTGCAAGCACACCAGATGATGACGTTCCGGCGCTTCGCTCAACGAGCGGGCGAGCAACTGCAGCTGTTCATCCTGCAAATATCCCGGCACCGAGCCTGGCACCGCCGAATCGAGCAAGGTGACCCGCCAGTTGCCGATATCCACCACAGGTTCCAGCAAAGCGCTCTGCACCGCCGCCTCGGCCATGATCCGTGGCTCGTCGTGATTGCCGGGAATCCAGCGCGCCGGTGCATCGAGCTGACGCGTCATGTCGCGAAATTGTTGGTAAGACTCCAGCGTCCCGTCCTGGGACAGATCACCCGTGGCCAGGATCAAGTCAATCCGTGGCTGTTGCGCGCGCACCAGCTCGATGACCTTTTGCAGGCTGTCGCGGGTGTTCATGCCCAGCAACGCGCCGTCCACTTCGGCAAACAGGTGGCTGTCGGAGAGTTGCACCAGCAACGCCGGATCGGCGGTGGTCAATGTGGATACGCTCGGCAAGGCGTTCTCCCAGGGCGTGATCACGGGGATGGGTAAGTGCCGCAATTATGCTGGGGGACGATCGAAAGAGGAAATCTGTGAACCTGACGCAGTTCACAACTGCGCTTCACAACTAACGTACGACTTCGTACTCATGCCCCAGCGCCAGGCAATGGCTCAGCCATTCGCCCAGAAACATGTTCAGCTGGGCCTTTTCGTCCGGCTGGTGCATCGAGGCATTCGGGTAAGGATAGATGCCGCGAAAGCGTCGTGCATGTTCGGCGCTGACCACTTCGGCCATGCGCGCGTCGTGATAGACCTGCACTTCCAGTTGCGGCACCGGCAGCCAGGGCAGGCTGTGCTCCTGACGCACTTGCAGGGTCGTGGTGTAAGGACAGGTCAGCAGGACTTCCAGGGCCAGCACACCGAGCATCTGATCGCCATGGGTCACGGCGATGCGCCGCGCGGCGGGCTCGCTGCGCATGTCCGGCAGCAGTCGCATCAAGCGCGCGTAGTTCGCCTCGCAGGACGCTTGCAGCCCCACCAGGTCCACCCGATAGCGATCGCGCAGCTTGTTTACGACCATAACCCCCTCACTTCAACGCGGTTCAAAGCCAGCCATTGCAAGGCAATGATGCTCGCCGCGTTGGCAATACGCCCGTCGCGCACGGCTTGCAGGGCATCTTCGAAAGCCCAGACCGTGACGCGGATGTCTTCTGCCTCTTCCTCCAGCCCATGCAGGCCGCCAACCCCGGTAGTGTCGCAACGCCCCAGGTACAGATGCACGAATTCGTTGCTGCCGCCCGGCGATGGAAAGTATTTGGTGATCGGCCAGAGCGCCCCGATTTCAAGCCCAGCTTCCTCCTGCGCCTCGCGGTGAGCAACTGCTTCCGGCACTTCATCCTTGTCGATCAGACCAGCGACCAGTTCGATCAGCCACGGGTTGTCGGTCTTGTCCATGGCGCCGACGCGAAACTGCTCGATCAGCACCACTTCATCGCGCTGCGGATCGTAAGGCAGCATGCACACTGCGTCATGGCGAACGAACACTTCGCGATTGATCTCGCGGCTCATGCCCCCGGCGAACAATTCGTGGCGCAAGTGCACGCGTTCGAGTTTGTAGAAGCCCTCGTAGCACTTTTCGCGCCGCACGATATCAACGGCGGTCGGAATGGCGTTGGCAAAATCCGTCATGACTATCCTCTTTTACTGCAAGTCCTGTTCGAGGTGCTTTTTTCCTGGGCCTCGACTTCGCGCCATCCTAACGCGCCCGTGACGTTTGATGCAGCCCCTTTCCTGTCAGCGGGATGGACGGTGAGGGCGAAACCCACTCTAATTAGCTTAGTGGCGAACTGACTGCTTTGTTGAGAGTCGAAGCCGGTAACTTTTTGCCTTCCCCTGTTTCAGAAAGGACGCTCATGTCGCTTTTCAAAATCGCCTCCGTGGCCGCTATCGCCCTGACCCTGGGCGCTTGCGCGAGCCTGTTCCAGCCCAACTACCGGACGCCGCTGGAGACCACCCGCGACGCCTCCGAGAAACTCAAGCCCGGTTGCAGCAATCCGGATTGCCCGCTGGTCAACATCGACACCCTGCACTTCCCGGACGAGCCTGCGCTGGACGGAATCATCGAAAAGCGCCTGCTGCAAATGACCCGCACCTCGCCCGACGCGCCGGTTGCCCCGACCCTGGCGGCCTATCGCGAAGAGTTTTTACGCACCGCCGGCCCGCGCTTCAGCAGCTATCTGCAGGCAAAGGTACGTGAGCAGCATGACGGCTTGGTGATCGTCGAATTGTCCAGCTACCTGGACACCGGCGGTGCCCACGGCACCCCAGGTCGAGGTTTCATCAACTATTCACGCCAACAGCATAAAGTGCTGACACTGTCGGACATGCTGGTGCCAGGGCAGGAAGACGCATTCTGGAAAGCCGCGCAAGTGGCACACAACAGCTGGCTGATCAGCACCAAGCTCGATCAGGAACCGGAGTTCGTGAAGAGCTGGCCGTTCCAGAAAACCCAGAACGTGGCGCTGACCTACGGCGGGGTGATCCTCAAGTACGAAACCAGCACCATCGCGCCTTACGCGCTGGGCCATGTCGAACTGAAGATCCCCTACCCTCGCCTGAACGGCATCATCAAGCCCGAGCTGTTTCCCGGCCGTAACTGAAGGCCCGGCCCAGCACTAGCTGGAGCAACCCTGCCACGACCAGTGCCGGCAGGGTTGCGCCGATATCCGGATACAGGTTGGCCAACAAGTGATAGGTGCTGACCCCGCCCAGCCAGGCAAGCAGCGCCGGCCAGCACAGTGCGGCCGAGGCCACCTGGGCACTGCGCTTGCGCAGGATGAAGTGGTCAACCAGCACCACGCCGAACAACGGCGCAAACACCGAGCCGATCAGCAGCAGGAAGTTCTGGTACTGGGCTAACGGCGCCAGCAGGGCAATCAGCGTGCAGATAACGCCGATGGCCAGGGCCAGGTGCTCGACCTTGGCGCGCAACAGAATCCCGCTGGACACCGCCGCCGAGTGAATATCGGCAAAGGCGTTTTCCGATTCATCCAGAAGAATCAGCAGCAGTGGAATCCCCAGGCCGGCACCGGCCAGCGCCAGCAGCAAGGCATTGACTTCACCGCTCGGCGCGAACGCCAGGGTATAGGCCACGCCCAGGCTCATCAGCCAGAAATTACCGATGAAGAAACCGATGGCGGTGCCACCGAAGACGTTTTTCGCCCGCTTGCCGAAGCGCGAGTAGTCGGCGATCAGCGGCAACCACGACAGCGGCATGGCAATGGCGATGTCGAAACCCACGGCGAACGGCATCGAACCGTCACCGGCCTGGGCCCACAATGCGGCCAGATCAGCCTTGGCGAACAGGTTCCAGGTCAACCAGGTGCACGCGGCCAGCAGCAGCCAGATGCCCCATTTGCGCAGGATCTGCCGGACGAACGTCAACGGGCCGCTGACAGCCAACAGGGTCGCCAGCGCACCGAAGAACAGCGTCCACATTATCGGATTGGACAGCCAGCTACCGTCGCTGAACGCCTTTGCGCCCAACAGACTGGCGGCGTCGCGCATGACGATGATTTCGAACGAACCCCAGCCGATCAATTGCAGCAGGTTCAGCACCGCCGGCAGGCTCGCGCCTTTGGCACCGAGGCTGAGCTTGAGCGCGGCCATCGACGACAGGCCAGTGTCACTGCCAATCACGCCAACCGCGGCCAGCAGCAAAACGCCGACCAGGGTGCCGAGGAAAATCGCCAGCAACGAACCGGACAGGCCCAGGCCTGGCGCGAGCAATGCGCCGGTCTGCAACACCATCAGGCCGATGCCGAGGGAGAACCACAGGGAAAACAGGTCGCGACCGCCGAACACACGATTGTCGGTCGGCACCGCGATATCGGGAGAATAAGTGCTGGGTTGAATGCTCAAGGGTGTTATCTCAGAGGGACACATTTTGTTATTCGGATCTTCGCTGACTGGTCTGACGCCATCGCGAGCAAGCTCGCTCCCACAGAGGAATGCATTCCAATGTGGGAGCGAGCTTGCTCGCGATGGCGGCGGTGAAAACACCGTCGACCTCAGCTCAGATCAAACTTTCTGGTAAAGCTGACTGCCTTCCTGCTTGAAGCGCTCGGCCTGTTCGGCCATGCCCTGGGCAACGTCCACGTCGACCGCTTCGATCCGTTGGTTGGCCGCATACTCGCGGACTTCCTGGGTGATCTTCATCGAGCAGAATTTCGGCCCGCACATCGAGCAGAAATGCGCGACCTTGGCCGAATCCTTCGGCAGGGTTTCATCGTGATACGAACGCGCGGTGTCCGGATCCAGGCCCAGGTTGAACTGGTCTTCCCAGCGGAATTCGAAACGCGCCTTGCTCAAGGCATTGTCGCGGATCTGTGCGCCCGGGTGCCCCTTCGCCAGATCGGCGGCATGCGCGGCGATCTTGTAGGTGATGATCCCGGTCTTCACGTCATCCTTGTTCGGCAGGCCCAGGTGTTCCTTCGGTGTCACGTAGCAGAGCATGGCGCAACCGAACCAGCCGATCATCGCCGCACCGATGCCGGAGGTGATGTGGTCGTAGCCCGGTGCGATGTCGGTGGTCAGCGGGCCGAGGGTGTAGAACGGCGCCTCGTCGCAGCACTCCAGCTGCTTGTCCATATTCTCTTTGATCAACTGCATCGGCACGTGGCCCGGGCCTTCGATCATGCACTGCACGTCGTGCTTCCAGGCAATCTTGGTCAGCTCGCCGAGGGTCTCCAGTTCGCCGAACTGCGCTTCGTCGTTAGCGTCGGCAATCGACCCCGGACGCAGGCCATCGCCGAGCGAGAAGCTGACGTCGTAGGCCTTCATGATTTCGCAGATGTCTTCGAAATGGGTGTAGAGGAAGTTCTCTTTGTGATGCGCCAGGCACCACTTGGCCATGATCGAACCGCCACGGGAGACGATGCCGGTCACGCGCTTGGCGGTCATCGGCACGTAGCGCAACAGCACGCCGGCGTGGATGGTGAAGTAGTCGACGCCCTGCTCGGCCTGTTCGATCAGCGTGTCGCGGAACAGCTCCCAGGTCAGGTCTTCGGCCACGCCGCCGACTTTTTCCAGGGCCTGGTAGATCGGCACCGTACCGATCGGCACCGGCGAGTTACGGATGATCCACTCGCGGGTTTCGTGGATGTGCTTGCCGGTGGACAGGTCCATGACCGTGTCCGAACCCCAGCGAATGCCCCAGGTCAGTTTCGCCACTTCTTCTTCGATGGACGAACCCAGGGCGCTGTTGCCGATGTTGCCGTTGATCTTCACCAGGAAGTTACGGCCGATGATCATCGGTTCCAGTTCGGTGTGGTTGATGTTGGCCGGAATGATCGCGCGGCCACGGGCGATTTCGTCACGGACGAATTCGGGGGTGATGATTTTCGGCACGCTGGCGCCGAAGCTGTGGCCGGCGTGTTGCTGGTCCAGCAGGCCGGCGGCGCGGGCCACTTCCAGCTTCATGTTTTCGCGGATGGCGACGTATTCCATCTCGGCGGTGATGATGCCTTGGCGCGCGTAGTGCATCTGGCTGACGTTGGCGCCCGGCTTGGCGCGACGCGGGTTGTTGACGTGGGCGAAGCGCAGCTTTGTCAGCTCAGGATCGGCAAGGCGTTCCTGGCCGAAATTCGAACTCAGGCCGCTCAGGCGCTCGGTGTCGCCACGGGATTCGATCCACGGCGAACGCACGTCGGCCAGGCCTTTGCGCACGTCGATGATGACGTTGGGGTCGGTGTACGGGCCCGAGGTGTCGTACACCACGACCGGTGCATTGATCTCGCCGCCGAAGTCGGTCGGCGTCACATCAAGGCTGATTTCGCGCATCGGCACGAGGATGTCCGGGCGAGTGCCCTGGACATAGATTTTTTGCGAGCGGGTAAACGGCTGAACCGATTGCTGATCGACCTTGGCCGAGTCACTCAGGTTGGTGGCGATTTTTGATTTTGTAGTCATCACGGGCTCTCCAGACACACATCCAGGCAGTGGATTTTTGTCGGAGCGAACCTGTAAACGAATGGACGCACGGGCGCTGGAGAAACCAGCTGTGCTGTGCTCAGTGCTCGAGGGGTGTTCGATTGTCGAACAACATCCCGGACGAAGCACAAGAGGACTCGCCGGGTGACGAGAAATCTTGTTCCCTACGCAGGCGCTAACCTGATCAGGTTCAACGGGATCCGAAATTATTCGATCTCAGCCTCATAGCAAGGCACCCCGACAAGAACCCGGCCAGTCTAGACACAACTGGCAAAGAACGCCAACCCCACTGCAATTACCGTGATGAATGGCGTAATTACACGCAGTATCAGGATTGTTGCGGCCCCAATGCACAACTACACTCGCTACGCTGAGCCGCTCATTGACGCTGTCAAACCATGGCCTTAGCCTTGGCGCTCAAATTACCTCTGTAATATCAATTCTAGGGATCGTCTATGCTGCGCAAACTCTCACTGGCCCTCGCCGTGTCTTGTGCGTCCAACGGAATGGCCTGGGCAGCAGATGCGCCCTTATCGGCCAAGACGGACCTGGTCAGCGTTTATCAGGAAGCCGTCAACAACAACGCCGACCTGGCGGCTGCCATCGCCCAATACGGCGCGCAGAAAGAAGTCGTGCCCCAGGCCCGCGCCGGGCTGCTGCCGAACCTCTCGGGCGGCGCCAATGTTGCCGAGGTGCGTACGTCGCTCGATCAACCTTCGGGCACGACCAACCGCGATGCTCATTCCTACCAGGCCACTTTGGCGCAACCTTTGTTCCGCGCCGATCGCTGGTTCCAGTTCCAGGCCGCCAAGGAAGTCAACGAACAGGCTGCCCTGCAACTTTCGGCGACCGAGCAAAACCTGATCCTGCAAACCGCTGACAGCTATTTCAACGTACTGCGCAGCCAGGACAACCTGGCCTCGACCAAGGCCGAAGAAGCGGCGTTCAAACGCCAGCTCGATCAATCCAACGAGCGTTTCGATGTCGGCCTCTCGGACAAGACCGACGTATTGAACTCACAGGCCAGCTACGACACCGCACGCGCCAACCGCATCGTTGCGCAGCGCCAGGTGGACGACGCCTTTGAAGCATTGATCACCCTGACCAACCGCCAGTACAACTCGATCTGGGGCATCAGCCATAACCTGCCGATCCTGCCGCCAGTACCGAACGACGCCAAGGCCTGGGTCGAAACCGCGGGCAGGCAGAACCTCAATCTGTTGGCCAGCAACTATGCCGTCAGCGCCGCCGAACAAACTGTCAAGCAGCGCAGGTCCGGGCACTTGCCAACGGTTGACGCGGTCGCCAAGTACGAGAAAGGCGACAACGATGCGCTGGGCTTCAGCAATCCGGTTCCCTTGGGCCAACCCTACGGCGGCAACGTCGAGCAAACAACCGTGGGCCTGCAACTGAATATCCCGATCTACAGCGGCGGCCTGATCAACTCCCAGGTGCGTCAGTCCTATGCACAACTGGACCAGACCGAGCAGCAACGCGAATCCCTGCGCCGCAGCATCGTGGAAAACACCCGCGACCTGCACCGCGCGGTGAACACCGATGTCGAGCAGGTACAGGCGCGCAAGCAATCGATCATCTCCAACCAGAGCGCGGTGGAAGCGACTGAAATCGGCTATCAGGTGGGTACGCGAAACATCGTCGACGTGCTGGATGCGCAGCGTCAGCTCTACACCTCGGTACGCGACTACAACAACACCCGTTACGACTACATCCTCGACAACCTGCGCTTGAAGCAACAGGCCGGCACGTTGAATCCGGGGGATCTGCAAGTCCTGGCACGCTGGCTCAATCCGAACTACAACCCGGACAAGGACTTCCTGCCACCGGATCTGGCCAAGGCGGCAGAGGAGCAGTTGAAAGCGCGACCTGATCAGTAAAAACCAAAGATCGCAGCCTGCGGCAGCTCCTACAGGATGAATATCAATCCCGTGCAGGAGCTGCCGCAGGCTGCGATCCTTTTCTGTCCGACGACTCGGTCTATTGGCCGATCAACCGCCCCAACCCGTCCAGCAAGCGCTGCAATGCGCCCTGATTGGTGCGCATCACTTTCAACCCGGCCTCTGCCATGCGCTGCGCATCTCGCGGCAGTTCGAACAGCCGCTGCACCGCCACCGCCAGCCCTTCGGCATCCTCCACTTCCTGCAACGCCCCGGCAGTGCGCAACTGCGCGGCAATTTCGAGGAAGTTGAAAAGATGCGGACCGCTCAATACCGGTTTAGCCAAGGCTGCTGGCTCCAGCAAATTATGCCCGCCATTCGGCACCAGGCTGCCGCCGACGAATGCGCTGTCAGCCAGGGCGTAGAGAAACAGCAACTCGCCCATGGTGTCGCCCAGCAGCACTGAAGTATTTGCGCTGACCGCATCGCCACTGGAACGGCGGACCGTGGCAAACCCCTGTTGCTGGCACAACCCGAACACCGAATTGAAGCGCTCCGGATGACGCGGTACCAGAATCAGCAGGGCATCGGGGTGACTGGCCAACAACTGACGATGAGCCGCCAGCACCACCTCGTCTTCGCCGTCATGGGTACTGGCCGCGATCCACACCGGTCGTTCCAGTGCCCGCCATTGCCCGCGCAGTTCAACAGCGCGTTCCAGCAGTTGCGGGTCGATGGTCAGGTCGAACTTGATCGAACCGGTTACTTCGACGGTTTCGTTCCGGGCGCCCAGGTTGCGCAAGCGTTGCGCCTCGGCTTCGGTCTGCACCGCGAACAGGCTCATCTCGGCCAGCATCGGCTGGGTCAGCCTGGGGAACCGGCCATAGCCCCTGGCCGAACGCTCGGACAGCCGCGCATTGGCCAGTGCCACGGGGATCCCGCGCTTGGCGCATTGATGGATATGGTTGGGCCACAGTTCGGTTTCCATGATCACCGCCAGTTTCGGCTGGACCCGATCGAGGAAGCGCCGGGCAGCGCAAGGCAGGTCGTAAGGCAGATAACAGTGCTGGATGCGCGGCTCATTGGCGAACAGTGCATGGATGCGTTCCGAACCGGTCGGCGTCATGCAGGTCACGGTGATCGGCAGATCCGGATAACGCGCCAGCAAGGCGCGGATCATCGGCGCGGCCGCAATGCTTTCGCCCACCGACACGGCGTGCACCCAGATGCCGCCCGGTTTCATCGCCGGCATTCCGTAGGAAAAGCGCTCGCTGATACGCCTGGCATAAGCCGGCGCCTTGCGCGCGCGCAGCCAAAGCCGAATCGCTACCAATGGCAGCCCCAGATAAAACAGCGCGGTGTAGAGAGTTCTATTCATGGCGGCGGAGTTTATCGGCTTTTTTCGCCTATCGCCTGCAAGTGCACGGCAAAACGTTCGGCGAGCCAGCGCGCGGCCGGACCGAGCGGTTCATCCCGGCGCCATACCAGCTCCACCACCAGGGCCGGCGGGGTCCACTCGCTGACCAGCTCGACCATCTGGTTCTGATAGGTCGGGTACTGCACTACGTGGCGCGGCAACCAGGCCCAGCCGAGGCCGCGCACCAGCCATTCGGCCATCACATAGAAACTGTCGGCACGCCAGACCTGCGGGCTGGCCGGATCACTGCCGGGATAAATGCTCGACTCCGTGGACATCAGCAACTGCCGATGTTGCGCCAGCTGCTGGCCGTCCACTGCACTTTTGCGCGCCAACGGATGATCCTTGCCGCACACCGTAACCATTTCCACGCTGCCCAGCACCCGCCGCTCAAGCGCCTCGGGAATCTGATCGTGAAAGAACAGCAACCCCAAGTCGGCGCGCCGCTCCACTAGTTTGCGCGCCACATCGCCTTGGGCGGCGCTGGTCAACTGCACTTCAAGGCTGGGAAATTTTTCCGCCAGGGCCTCGAAGCTTTCGATGATCGGCTGATAAGGCATCGCCTCATCCTGCGCCACACGCAGTCGCGCTTCCTGCCCGCGCATCATCGCCAGCGCCCGGCCATTGAGTCGTTCGCACTGGCGCAATACTTCCCGCGCTTCGTCCAGCAAAGCGGTACCGGCTTCAGTGAGTTTCGGCTGACGACCGCTGCTGCGGTCGAACAGGCTGACGCCCAGGTCTTCTTCCAGCAACGCTATCGAACTGCTGACCGCCGACTGCGCCTTGCGCTGATCCCGCGCCACGGCAGAAAACGAACGCTGCTCCGCTACGCTGACAAACAACCGCAGCTGCTCCAGATTCCATTGCATGCTCATGGCCCAACCCATCTTCTAAACAGATAGGTAATGACTTTACCGCATCTGGCAAATCTCTAGAATGCCGACCTCAGAGAGCAACACTTCACACGAGGATTGACCCATGACCGCTTACTACTACCTGGCCATAGCCATCTGCGCCGAAGTGATTGCCACTGTTTCGATGAAAGCGGTCAAAGGCTTCAGCACCCCGCTGCCACTGGTGCTGGTCATCGTCGGTTACGGGATCGCCTTCTGGATGCTGACCCTGGTGGTGCGCAGCGTTCCGGTGGGCGTGGCGTACGCCGTGTGGGCCGGCATGGGGATCGTGATGGTCAGCGTCGCCGCGCTGTTTATCTATGGGCAGAAGCTGGACGTGCCGGCGATGCTGGGGATGGCGTTGATTGTGCTGGGCGTCGTGGTTATCCAGCTGTTCTCCAAGACTGCCGGGCATTGATAAAAAGATCGCAGCCTGCGGCAGCTCCTACAAAGGCAGACCGGACCCACCCGTAGGAGCTGCCGCAGGCTGCGATCCTTTTCCCGTCTCAGCTCCAATCCATGAATCTGTATACTGCGCCCTCGTCTTGAACACTGAGGTCGCCGAATGCCATCCGTTATTTCCACCGACGTGCTGATTGTCGGCGCTGGTGTCGCCGGCCTCTGGCTGAATGCGCGCCTGCGTCGCCAGGGTTTTTCGACCGTGCTGGTGGAAAGCGCCAGCCTCGGCGGCGGGCAGAGCGTGAAGTCCCAGGGCATCATCCATGGCGGCGCCAAATACGCGCTGCATGGTGCCCTGACCGGTGCCTCGGAAGCCATCGCCGACATGCCACGTCGCTGGCGTGAATCCTTGGCCGGTAACGGCGAGCTGGACCTGTCCGGCGTACGCCTGCTGTCCGAAGCCCATTACCTCTGGTCCCCCGGCACCCTCGCCGGCAACCTCACCAGTTTCTTTGCCAGCAAAGCCGTGCGCGGTCGCGTCGATCAGGTCAAGGGCGAGCAATTGCCGCCAGCCCTGCAAGACAAGCGCTTCAAGGGCAAGGTCTATCGCCTGGCGGAACTGGTGGTCGATGTGCCGAGCCTGATCCAGCGCCTGGCCGACCTGGCCGGCGATGGCTTGCTCGCCGGCCAGACGATCGAGCCGCTGCTCGAAGGCGGCGTGCTGGTCGGCCTGAAGGTGGACGAGCGCGAGATCCGTGCCCAGCGCATCGTCCTGAGCGCCGGCGCCGGAACCGCGGCATTGCTCGAAACGCTGGGCCTGAGCCAGCCCGCCATGCAGCGCCGCCCGTTGCACATGATCATCGCCAAGGGGCCAAGCCTCAAACCGCTGTACGCCCACTGCCTGGGTGGTGGCACCAAACCGCGCATCACCGTGACCACGCACCCGGCGGCGGATGGCCAATGGGTCTGGTACCTGGGCGGCGATATCGCGGAATCCGAAGGCGTGACCCGTGAACCCGCCGAGCAGATCGCCACCGCACAGAAAGAACTCGGCCAATTGCTGCCATGGATCGACCTGAGCACGGTGCAATGGGCGACCTTGCGCGTGGATCGCGCCGAACCGCTGCAATCAGGCCTGACCCGTCCCGACAACGCCTTTGTGGCCGAGGAAGGTCGACTGCTGGTGGGCTGGCCGACCAAGCTCGCCCTGGCACCGGACTTCGCCGACCGGGTGATCGCCAGCCTGACCCGCGACCGTATCCAGCCGAGCCACCCGGCAGCGCTGCCTGAACTGCCTAAGCCACCGATGGGCGTACCTGCCTGGGAGCAACTGCTGCCATGAGCCAACCGACCCTGCACGACTTGCATCGCCCGCTGGGCAGCACCGGCCTGCTGGTTTCCCCCCTGGGCCTGGGCACGGTGAAACTGGGCCGCGACCAAGGGGTGAAGTACCCCAACGGCTTCCAGATTCCCGATGACGACGAAGCACGCATGCTGCTCAAACTCGCCCGCGACCTGGGCATCAACCTGATCGATACCGCCCCGGCCTACGGTCGCAGCGAAGAACGCCTGGGCCCGTTGCTGCGCGGCCAGCGTCAGGATTGGGTGATTGTCAGCAAGGTCGGCGAAGAGTTTGCCGACGGCCAGTCCCGTCACGATTTCAGCGCCGCACACACACGTATGTCGGTGGAGCGCAGCCTGCAACGCCTGGAAACAGACTTCATCGACCTGGTGCTGGTGCACTCCGATGGTAATGACCTGGCGATCCTCAATGACTGCGAAGTCTATGACACCCTCGCCGAGCTCAAGGCCGAAGGCAAGATTCTCGGTTTCGGCTTTTCCGGCAAAACCGTCGACGGCGGCCTGAAAGCGCTCGAGCAAGGCGACTGCGCGATGGTCACCTACAATCTCAACGAACAAAACGAGAAGGCCGTCATTGACTATGCTGCTGCACACGGCAAAGCCATTCTGGTCAAGAAAGCCCTCGCCAGTGGTCATGTCTGCCTGAGTCCGGGCGTGGATCCGGTGCGCGCCAGTTTCGAGTTGTTGTTTGAACATCCGGGTGTTGCCAGTGCTATTGTCGGGACCATCAATCCGCTGCACCTCGCCCACAATGTCGCGACCGTTGCCCAGGTCCTACGTAGCCACTGACGCCGCCCACGCGGCCTTAAGCAGGAGCCGACATGTCGCGTACGCTCATCAGAAAGAACCCGAGCAACTTCAAGACCCTGCCGTTATTCGTCGAAGCGACCCCCGAAGGCCTGGCTTACCAGAGCGTCGGCAGGCCGCTGAATTTCTCCCAGACCCTGCAACGTCGTCGGCCGGTGACGGTTGGCGACAGCGAACGGTTTGCCCTGGAACTGGCCAACCTCGGGGTTTCGGTGCGCCTGACCCTGCATTGGCAGAATCGCGACTATTGGGTGCTGGTGCGCCAACGCCGGCAGGACCGCGGCGATGTGGTGCTCAAGCTGATCTCCGGGTACGTGCCGGCCCATGAACTGAACCTGCCCTTGCACACGGCGATCCAGGAGATAGCCGAAGAGTGTCTGTTGGAAACCCCGGAAGGCTGGCTCGGTGGGCGCTTCAATGACACCTGGCTGCCGACGCCCTACTCGGCCGCCCTGCATTACCGCGAAGCCCTGCCGTTTCGCTTGTCGCCACTGTCCGGCTCGGCGCGGCCGGTACGTTGCGCCAACCTGATGCTGATAGAGCGCCCGCGGGCTTACGTGCATTTGCCAACCGCCTCGCTGCAACTGATCTACGACTTGCGCCTGGACGTTCCCAAGGATGCCAAATCCCTGAGCCTGTTCCATGTCGACGAACGACTGGAAGGTGATCAACTCGTCGCCCGCCTCGACCGCAAGCGCCCCGATCTGTACTTGATGCCCTTGCAGGACGGCCACCCGATGGCTGAGCTCTACATCTTGAAAAAGGATCAGCTATACCCTGCCAGCACGCGCGGACTGTACCTGGCCGAGAGTTTTGCCCGACAGGAGGGCTGGCTGGTTCGCGACGAACGAATTCGCTGGAAGGACTGGGTGAGGCAGCAGGGTCTGACCCCGCCGGGGAAGGATTCGGGCCTGGCGCGATTGCGCGGCAAGGCCAAATTGCTGCTGAAGAAAATTGTGCCGCGCAAGGCGGCACGATAGCAAGAACCAGGAGCGGGGCTTTTGTGGCGAGGGAGCTTGTTCCCGCTCGGCTGCGCAGCAGTCGTGAAACCACCAGACGCGGTCCGCCTGAAAAACCGCGGTGCATGGCTTTGGGGCCGCTGCGCGACCCAGCGGGAGCAAGCTCCCTCGCCACAATCAAGACTTGCGGATCTTCTCGACAATGGCAGTAGTGGAGCTGTTTTCCACCAGCCCCAGCACTTTCACGGTACCACCGTAGGCCGTCACAATGTCCGCGCCGACCACCTGGTCGATCCCGTAGTCGCCGCCCTTGACCAACACGTCCGGCTTGACCGCGCTCAGCAGGTTTTCCGGAGTGCCTTCCGAGAAGCTGATCACCCAGTCAACCGCCCCCAGGCCGGCCAGTACGGCCATGCGCCGGTCGACACTGTTGATCGGACGGCCCGGCCCTTTCAGGCGGCTGACCGATGCATCGTCGTTGATCGCCACGATCAGGCGATCGCCCTGGGCCCGCGCCTGTTCCAGATAGGTCACGTGACCGGCGTGCAGGATGTCGAAGCAACCGTTGGTGAACACGATCCGCTCGTTGTGCGCGCGGGCGTCATCGACCGCCAGCAACAGCTGTTCAAGACCCAGCACTCCACGCTCGGAACCCTCCTCGCGCTGAATCGCACGACGCAGTTCCGGTGCACTGATGGCTGCCGTACCCAGTTTGCCGACCACGATACCCGCCGCCAGGTTAGCCAGGGCCACCGCATGGGGCAGTTCTTCGCCAGCGGCAATCGCGGCCGCCAGGGTGGAAATCACTGTGTCACCGGCACCGGTCACGTCGAACACTTCACGGGCCCGGGCCGGCAGGTGCAGCGCCGGATGATCCGGGCGCAGCAAGGTCATGCCGTGCTCGCCACGGGTCACCAGCAAGGCACCGAGGTCCAGGTCGTGCATCAACTGCGCGCCCTTGCTCACCAATTCGTGCTCGTCGGCGCAACCACCGACGATGGTTTCGAATTCGTTGAGGTTTGGCGTGATCAGGCTCGCCCCGCGGTAGATCGAGAAATCCTTGCCCTTGGGATCGGCCAGCACCGGGATGCCACGGGCACGGGCGGCCTGGATCAGCGCCTGATGGTTTTTCAGCGCGCCTTTGCCGTAGTCGGACAGCACCAGCACCTTGATGCCTTCGAGCAACTCGTCGACCTGCGCGGCCAGCGCCAGCGCGTCGGTGGCGAAGGGTTCTTCGAAGTCGATACGCAGCAGTTGCTGGTGGCGGCTCATGACCCGCAGCTTGACGATGGTCGGCTGGTGCGCAATGCGCTGGAAGATGGCCCGCACGCCGGCGCCCTTGAGGCTGTTGACCAGGCTGTTGGCGGCTTCATCGTCGCCGGTTACACCGACCAGCGAGGCCGGAGCGCCCAGGGCGGCAATGTTCAAGGCAACGTTGGCAGCACCGCCCGGGCGGTCTTCGATGTGATCGACCTTGACCACCGGCACCGGTGCCTCAGGAGAAATCCGTGAGGTACCACCATGCCAGTAACGGTCGAGCATGACATCGCCGACTACCAAGACAGGGGCTTGATCGAATCGCGGCATGGACAACTTCATGGTGCAACCCACATACAGAATGAACAGGGGCGCGATATTAACACAGGGTTGGTGTCGGCTAGTGCGGTGGCTGCAACCGGATGATTCGCCGGGGTTTATTGCTCATTTTTTGAGCAAAAAATCCGCCAGACGACAGCACGTTGCCGAGATTTATTCCGGCTTGATCAAGAAGCGTAATGGTCTGGATACAAATCACCGGACGCGTTGCACGCCAAGTGTGCGAAAGGGCGAGCCAGGCTCGCCCTTTCGGGGTCAGGCGATGTCTTCGGCCGGGGCGTCGAGGCCCATCGCGTTGAGGCGCGAGTAGTAGCCGTTTTGCGCCAGCAGTTGTTCATGGGTGCCGCGCTCGACGATTTTCCCCTGATCCATGACCAGGATCAGGTCGGCCTTCTCGATGGTCGACAGGCGGTGAGCGATCACCAGCGTGGTGCGACCTTTCATGACATGATCCAGGGCTGCCTGGATATGCCGCTCGGACTCGGTATCGAGTGCCGAAGTCGCCTCATCGAGAATCAGCAGCGGAGCATTCTTCAACAGTGCCCGGGCAATCGCCAGGCGCTGGCGCTGGCCACCGGACAGCAGCACGCCGTTTTCCCCGACCTGGGTGTCCAGGCCTTCGGGCAATTGGGCAATGAAGTCCATCGCGTAGGCATCCTTGGCCGCTTTCTCGATGTCTTCACGGGGTGCGCCAGCCAGGTCGCCATAAGCGATGTTGTTGGCCACGGTGTCGCTGAACAGGGTCACGTGCTGAGTCACCTGGGCGATATGCCGACGCAGGTTCAACAGCTTGTACTGTTCCACTTCGACGCCATCGATGAGGATTTCGCCCTTGTCGTGGTGATAGAAACGCGGAATCAGATTGGCCAGGGTCGACTTGCCGCTGCCCGAACGCCCCACCAGCGCCACCATTTGCCCGGGCTCGACCGAGAAACTGATGTCATTGAGCACCTGACGCTCGGTATCAGGGTAGGTAAAGCTGAGGTTGCGCACGTCCAGGCGACCGCTGACGACATCACGCTCGACGGTGCCGGTATCGACTTCAGGCTCGACATCCAGTTGCTCGAAGATACTTTCGGCACCGGCCACGCCCTTCTGGATGGTCGAGCTGACTTCGGACAGCTGGCGAATCGGCTTGGGCAGCAGGCCAGCAAGGGTGATGTAGGCCACCATGTCGCCAGCGGACGCATCGCCCCGCAGGAACAGCACCAGGAACATCAGCACGGCCATGGCGGTGTAGATCACCAGTTGCAGCAACGGCGTGTAGATGGCGCCGGTGCGGGTCATGCGCAATTGCTTGTCGGTGTTGCCCTGGCTGGCATCGAAGAAGCGTTTCTCTTCGTACTTTTCACCGCCAAAGCTGCGCACCACGCGATAGCCCTGGATCGTTTCGGACGCCACATGCGTCACGTCCCCCATGGCCAGCTGGATCTTCTTGCTCTGCTTGCGGAATTTCTTGCTGGCCGTGCGCACCATGAGGGCGATCAGCGGCAGGATGGCGACCATGACCAGCGTCAGGCGCCAGTTCATGTACAACAGCGAGGCAAACAGGAAGATCACCGTCATGCCTTCACGGATTACGACCTTGATCGCATCTGTTGCCGCCCCCGTGACCATGGTCACGTTGAAGGTGATACGGGAAATCAGGTGCCCCGAGTTATGCTTGTCGAAATACCGGTTTGGCAACACCAGCAGGTTGTTGAACAACTGGACCCGCAAGTCATGGACCAGGCCCAGGGAAACCTTGGCCAGGAAATAGTTGCCCAGGTACGATCCCAACCCCTGCCACGCGGCGATCAGGATGATCAACAACGGCACCGCCTGTAGCAGTTGCAGATCCCGCAGGTAGGGCACGGTTGGAAACAGCACCGCTTCAGGATTGGATAGACCGTCGACGAAGTACTTCAGGATGTAGCCCAGCATTGGCTGCGTCGAAGCGAAAATCAGAAAACCGACGATGCTGATCAGGAACAGGCTGATATACGGCCGGACATAGCCGAGCAGGCGGAAGTAGATTTTCAAGCTCGATGGGCTTGCGCAGAGACTGGAGTCGGTCATATCACGCGAATGTCGATGAAAAGGACGCTGACTTTACCACAGCTTCCCCAGGGTTCTGGCAATCGCATACAGTCTGTGTATTGTGGCGCGTCAAATAGCCACCAGATGTCCCTGCCTTGGTATGGTCGCTCAATTCAGGAATAAGTTACCCAGCATGCAATTAAACGCTTTGAACAGCACGTCCAACAGAATCTTCGATTTCATTTGTTTGTGGATCCTTCCGCTCGGTTATTTATTGCTGCTTTGTGCGCTGTTTTTCCTGCCGGGACGCAGTGTGCATCACAAGCTTTACTATGGCCTGTTCAGCATTCCAGCACTGTTTGCGCTGTGCCTGCGGCCGCGGCTCGGCAAAGAGTTGCTGCGCGAACCGATCGTCATTGCAGTCCTGCTGTTTATGGCGTGGGCACTGCTCAGCCTGTGCTGGAGGCCAGACGACGACATCGACTTTGGCCAGTTCAAACCGCCATTGCACACCTTGTTGCTGTTTGTTGGCTGCTACCTGCTGGTGCGCTTTCGCAGCGAAATCATCCAGCCCCTGCTGTTCTGCGCCGCGACGGTGGCACTGGTCATTTCTGCCTACAACCTGTACAGGTTCGACCAGATCTATCAACCGGAAATGCGCCTGATCGGTGTAGGCGCTTTCGACAACCCACTGCTCAGCTCCCACGTTTTCGGCTTTTTTTGCACCTACTGGCTCAGCCTGAGCATGACCTGCAAGCGACGCCAGATACTTTGGCTGAGCGTACCGGCGATGGCGATCATGTTCGCCGCAGTGCTGGCCACCGGCTCCAGGACCCCACTGGTTGCACTGACGCTGGCTGCGCTATGGCTGTGTTTCATCTGCTGGAATCGACGCTCGGTGTTCATGCTTGGCGCCATGTTCTTCGCCGGTACTGCGACTTTCGCGTTATTTGCGGACAAAATCTTCGAAAGAGGCAGTTCCTTCCGCATCGAGCTCTGGCAATTGACCCTGGACCGGATCGCCGAGCACCCATGGATCGGGCACGGCTACAACGCCGTACTGAGACTGGACCCCGGCGTAGGCTACAACCTTCAGGAGCCCCATAGCTTTGTCTTGGGCGTGCTCTACTACGTCGGCATTATCGGCCTGCTGCCATGGCTGTTCTTTCTCGCATGGGGCTTCATCAGCAGCCGGCGCCATCGCGTGCAACCGCTGTTTATCATTGCCTCAGCCTGGCTGGCCTTCGGTATCGGCGCGGGCCTGACTGAAGGTGGCGGGATCATCTCTCGCCCCAAGGAGCACTGGTTCCTGCTGTGGATCCCCTTGGCGCTGATTGCCGCATTGAGCATCAATCAACGGGCCCGGCGCCTGCTGGACATGCCAATCAGGACCGCGACACCAGGCACCCTGCAACAGCTGACTGCCGATGCCCGGATCATCGAAGAGGATGGTCTTGGCCCCAAGGTCCTGCGCCTGAGTGATGGCAGTTTTCTCAAGCTGTTCCGCCGCCGCCGCTGGTATACCTCGGGTAGTTTCACGCCCTACTCCGACCGTTTTGCCGTCAATAGCGTGCAACTGCGCAGCATGGGCATTCCGACACCGCACATCCTCGATCTTTACCGGTTCGAAGACGGCAGCACCGCTGTGCATTACTCCCCGTTGCCGGGCAACACGCTGCGCCAGATCCTGCAAGGCATCACCGCCCCGGCGGTGCGCCAGGCACTGGTGGAGCGCTTCGGTAAATTCATGGCTCAACTGCACCAGCAGGGGGTCTACTTCCGCTCCCTGCACTTGGGCAATGTGCTGGTGCTGGAGGACGGCGAGTTCGGCCTGATCGACCTGGCCGACCTGCGAATTTACCCCTCGGCATTGAGCCCTTCCCTTCGTCGGCGTAATCTGCGCCACATGCAGCGCTACGCATCAGATCGGCATTGGTTGTTCGAGGATCACTTCGAAGCGCTGCTGCTGGGATACGCCGCGACGGCTTCGAAAGCCGACGTGGATAATTTGCACAGGCACGTGCTGGCCGGGAGTCCTCCAGCCCAGGCTCACTGATGATAGAAACCAACCCGCTGATCGCGATGACGGCTTACCTGCTCGCCATCGCGACCGCTGCGCTATTGTTGCGTAGCGTGCCGAGATTCACCCGACAGCTGGAGCACTCCGGCGAAAGCCGCTTTGCCGGCATCGACGGCTTACGCGGGTATCTGGCCTTCGGCGTGTTTGTCCATCACTCGATCATTACCTGGATTTTTCTGCAAACCGGTGTGATCGATTTTCCGCCGAGCAACTTCTACTCGCAGCTCGGCCAGGGCAGCGTCGCCCTCTTTTTCATGATCACCGGCTTTCTGTTCTGGGACCGCCTGCTCACCCACGGGCGGCAACACGACTGGCTGGCATTTGCGGTATCCCGACTGTTTCGCCTCTACCCGCTCTACCTGCCGCTGATGTTGACCGTGTTTGCCTGTGTGTTCTATTTGCAGGACTGGGAACTCAAGGACTCCGGCACCCAACTCATTGGCCAGACCCTGGCCTGGCTGATCTTCGACCGGCCAGACGTCAACCAGTACCAGCAGACCGGCATGCTGATCTCCAACGTCACCTGGACGCTGGGGTACGAGGTGTTTTTCTACCTGGCCCTGCCACTGGCCGCCATGGTGTTCATCTATCGCGGCGGCTGGATGCAGACAGTGCTGTGCCTGATCGGCATTTACACCCTGTACCAGGTGGTCGGCTGGGAACACTCGCTGAAAAAGCACTTCCTGGCCAGCTTCCTCGGAGGCATCGCTGCGGCGTACTGGATTCGCCGTCCACAATGGGTCGCCTGGAGCCTGTCTCCGCTGGCGGGCATCATCGCCCTGCTCGCCTTGGCGATCGCCTTTACAGCATTCAACCGGGCATTCAACCTGGGAGCGTTGTTGCTGCTTTCACTGTTCTTTGTGATCGTGGCCTCCGGCAACACTTTGTTCGGCGCCCTGAGACCACGCAGCATCCGCTGGCTGGGGGAAATCAGCTACAGCACGTATTTGCTGCACGGCTTCGTGCTCTGGGTACTGGTGCAGCGACTACCGCCGATATTGCACCTTGACGCCCGGCAAGCCTGGGTCTTCCTGCCGTTGATGGCCGCGTGCAGTTGCCTGCTGATCATCATCGGCAGCCTGACTTACCTGTACATCGAAAAGCCCGGCATCAATGCCGGCAAGAAAACCCTGCACTGGTTGCGCCAGAACAGGAAACCGGGGAAAGAACTTCCCGAGGAGACGGCTCAACAACGTTGAGCAATGGTCGCGGCATATCACTCCCCCTTGAATCCAGCCTTTGGCTCAGTCTTTCTCCACCCGTGAGAAATACATACGGCCCAACCCACGCCAGGTTTTCTTGTTCCAGGCCTTGAACGGAATCTGCGCCAGCAACTCCCGCGCCAGCTTGCGATCACGGTTGGCGGTCTTGAGGAACATGGAATTGAGAAACTTGTAGCGCACCTCGTCATACAGCGGGTGATCGCTGAAGAGCGCGTAGGTGCGCAGGATGCTGTCGATCATGAAGCGGTGGTTCTTGTAGGAGTTGGTGGCATGCTTGCGATAGCGCGCCATCAACACATTCAGACCATCGATGAAGTAGCCGGCATGGGTCACCTTCAATTCGATCAGCAAGTCTTCCAGGCGAATGGTCGGGTCGAAACCGCCCACCTTGTCCAGCGCTTCGCGACGGATCATCAGGGTGGGTGCCGGAGGATAGGGCTTGCGCTCCAGGAACATGTCATCGAAGTCCAGGCGACGGAACGGCACATCCCGGCGCTGGCGCTTCTCGGGGTAAAGATTGCCGTCGGCATCGATCAGTTCGATATTACCGGCGCAAATGCCGACCTCTGGCTTGCCGTCCATATGCGCGACCTGGGTGGCGATTCGCTCCGGCAGCATGATGTCATCCGAACCGAACGGCACGATCAGGCTGCCCTTTGCCCGGGCAATCGCACCGTTGAGGGTATTGGTCAGCCCCTGGTTTTCCTGAACCCGAAAGTCGAAACCATGAACAGCCTGCAACGCCTTGATCCGCTCGACGCTGTCATCCTTCGAGCCATCGTCGACCACCAGCAACTCGATGTTCCGGTAGGTCTGGTTGAGGACGCTGAGAATGCTTTCCTCGATGTAAGGGGCGTGGTTGTACGACGCGATAATGACCGTGACGATGGGTTGCGCGTCGTTCATGGCTGTTCCTTGCGGGCCTGTTCCAGGCCGGAGTCGATCAGGTTGAGGTATTCGCGACGGAACTCCTCGATGTCATGGTGTTGTTGCAAATAACGAAAAGCCTGCTCGCCCTTGGCCTTGAGCTCGTCATCCGAAAGGCCAAGGTAAGTGTCCAGCGCCGCCTGCAACGTCGGCACATCCTTCGGCGTAATCGCCAGGCCACCGGCCCCCTCGATGAGCGGCAACATGGCCGGCACGTTCGAGGCAATCACCGGCAAATGCCCACTCATGCCTTCAAGCAGCGCCAGCCCGAGGCCTTCGGCCAAAGAAGGCATGGTCCAGATATCGAAAGCGCGGATGTACTGCAGGGCAATTTCCTTGAACCCCAGCAAATGGGCGCGGCCACTTAGGCCGAGGCGGTCGATTTCCGCGGCCAGGCGCGACTCTTCGCGGCCGGCGCCGATGATCGCCAGCTGGGTATTGGGGTATTTGTCCTTGAGTGCGGCAAAGGCCTGCAGCAAATAGACATGCCCCTTGACCGGCACCAGTCGCCCCAATGCACCGATCAGCCGCACCGACGGATCGATGCCCAACATTTCACGGGCCTTTTCACGGCTGTGTTGCAGGCCTTCGGCTTGCTCGATGTCGATGGCATTGGTGATGGCGTAGGTATTCTGGTCGGTGAAGCCGCAGTCACAGTCCAGAAGATACTGTTTCACCGCAGGCGACACGCCGACGAAGCGCCAGTGACGATCGATCAGGCGCTGGGTCTGGCGGCGCCGGTAAAAACGGTCGTACTCGCCAAAGCCGTGGGAAATGCCGATGCACAACGGCACTTTCAACCAGCGGTTGAGCGCCAGCATCATGTTCACCGGCTTGAAGCGGTTGCAGATCACCACATCGAATTTTTCCCGGCGGCAGAACTTGTACAGCTGCCACATGGCCCGCAGGCGCATGCCCTTGAGGGATTTGTCGGAAAATTCGAAGTACACCGAACGATCAGCCCGGCTCACCGCTTCGCCCGGCCCGGGCTTGCCGCGCAGAAACGCAGCCGTCACCTCATAGCGATCGCTGGGCAGGGCCTTGACGATTTGCTCCGCGAGGTCGGCGAAATCATGGGCTTTGACGTTGTAGTCAGGCTGCAGTTGCAGGACCTTTGACCGCTGACTCATAACTCTCCCCGCTGAGAAACGTTGCCTGGTGTGTGCTTGACGGACCACAAAAGCTCGTGGCGCCGGACGGCCTTGCGAAAGAATTCGTTCTCGCCATAAGTGGGCGGCAACCGGCCGGCCAACAAACGTTGTATCAACCGACGCAAGCGACGCTTGAACGGCATCGCCGGCTGCAGGTCGTGCATCATGCCCAACGCCATGGCCTTGTCGCGCTGTTGCTCCAGCGGCAAGGGCAGGCAATAAGGCTGCATCGGTTGGGCCGGATCGAAAGCAGGCGGCAAGGCGATGCCATCACCGGTATCGCCCATCGGCCAGCGGTCGTTGTCGTGCAGGTGGTTGGCATAACCCAATAGCGTGGACGGCTGCCAGTCCAGGCCTTGCAAGGCTTCGAGGACTGCAGCCTGGGCACAGATATGATCGGGATGCGGATCGAGGGTCGGATGCGGCAAAACGATGACCTCGGGACGGGCCCGCAGCAGCAACTCACGCAGATCCGCCAGCAGATTGTTCCAGGTCGGCGCGCCATCGGCATCGCCGGGCAGCGTGAAAGGATTCAACTGACGGAACAGCCGGGTATCGCTCAGGTCTGCTTCCCGCGACCCTGCCGCCACTGCAGGCGCGGCCTGCATGCTCGCCAGTTGCAGACAGAAATAACCCAGTTGTACGCAGCGGGCCTCGGGCACACCGGCCCAACGTGGCACGGCGATGCTGTCCCAGGTGCGCAGACGGCCTTTCAAGCGGGCCGCATCGACCTTGTTCAGCCCCATCTGCCGGTAGTGTCCGGCTTCGATTTCACCCGCTGTCAGTGTGACGATCCAGGTTTCGTCGGCCTGGCTGTACAAACCGTAGGCCGCCAGTTCGGCGTCATCGGCGTGGGGCGCGATGACCATAACCCGCTGGCGCCGGTAATCCGGGTGCTCCAGCGCCCAGAGCACAGGCTCACCGAACACGCGACAGAAACGCCCGCGCAAGCGCAGGTCACCACGGGACAGCGCCTGAGCCTGACCGCTGAGATTGAGGTAACGCAGGCCGTTTACGCCCCGTTCGAAGGTTTGCCGGTCAGGGTTTTCACCCCCCGCCAACTCGACCAGCGGATCGAAAAAACGACCCAGCCAGGTGCTTTTTACCCGCAGGGCCAGCACCAGCGTCGCGTCGTCGACCAGCATCACGCCCTCGTCCAGCCGCAAATGTTCACCGTTGAGGTGCACCTTGGGCTGGGGCGTGTAGGGGGGAAAGCTGTACTGATAATCGTCTTTCGGTGAGTAGAACAGATGGTCGGCAAACCAGGCTTCGTGGGCAATCCAGCCCAGAACCGCCAGCACCAGCGGCAACCACCAGGCCACCAGCACGCCAATGACGATCAACAGCACCAGCGCAATCAGCAGGCCGATACGTTTATTGCGCCGATGGCGCTTGAGCAGTTGCTGTTTGCGACTCATGGCTTGGCTCATACGGTGAACACCGGCACGGGGTTGCACCAGCGATCCTTGTATTCACGGTCGGCGCGACCGAAGGAAAAGCGCAACGGCTTGTCCTGGGCCCGGGCATGTTCCCAGGCGCTTTGGGTATTGAGGAAACTCAACACACTGCCGGGGCTGAACTCGCGAGTCTCGGGATCGACCCCGCCGTTGATGTATTCGACGCTGATCCACTGCGGGGTTTCGACGCGGTACACCAGTTGAATCGCAATCGGCGCATCGTTGAGGAAAATCACCGAGCCGATCAGCAACTCGCGCAGCAACTCGATGACCTCGGCCATGCGCTCGGCACCCGTCGCCGGGAAACCCCAGCGGCGCTGGAACAAGTCGCAGTAAATCGCCGCCAACTCAGCACTGGAAAATTCGGACACCGGCCGCACCACGCCACCGGCCTCTTCCAGCAAGCGCAATTCGCGGCGCTGGTTATAGCGAAATTTTTTCGACAGCTCTTCGGGCGTGCGGGCCATGGCCAGTTGTTCGGCTTGCAACTTGATGCCAGTGAAACGGCCTTCGTTCAGCGCCGACAGATACCGCGCGCGATGACGCAAAGGCGCCTGGGTATCGGCGGCGGCCGGCAGGATGATCTCGGCGTTGCCGAGGTCGAACAGACCCTTCTTGCCGCGACGCTTGAGCACGTCCTTGGACAAGGCCAGGTCGCGACCCCAGGTCGGGATCGCCGCCTTGACATCGTCGCCCTGCACCCAGGCCAGGTAACGCACCGGAATGTCAGCCAGTTGCGCCAGCCGCTCGACCACCATGGGATGAGTCGCGACGCTGCCGCCATAACGCTGCCAGGTTTCGGCGTAAGTCGAGGCGTCGACTACCGCCCAGCCACGCTCGCGCCAGCCTTGAAATCGGTTGAGCATCAGCCCCTCTGTGCCAGTTCGGTAACGTGCGGCAAGTGCCAGAAAGCATCGCGCACTGCGCGATCGGAGAAGCGTTCGCGCAAGCGCTCGAGCATCAACCCGGCACACTGCCGACGCTGCTGATCATCCATACCGTGCAGATGTTGCAGCCCTTGGGCCAGACGCCCGGCATCGCCCAACGGGAACAGGATGCCCACGCCTTCGACCACCTCTTTCGCTCCGCCGCACGCCGTGGCGAGCAAAGGAACGCCAGCGGCCATGGCCTCCAGCAGCACCATGCCGAACGGTTCGTGATCGGAACTCAGGGCGAACACATCGAAGGCCCGGAAGTAGTTACGCGCATCCGGCACCTGACCGAGAAACAGAACCCGGTCACCGATACCCAGTTCCCGGGCCTGGTCCTTGAGGTCCTCCTCCAGGCGCCCTTTGCCGAGAATCACCAGCTGGCTGTTGGCGGGCAACCCCGGCAACGCCTCGGCGAATCCCTGCAGCAGCGTGGCCTGGTCCTTGTCCGGATGCAGCCGTCCGACGTTGCCGACGATCCACGCATCCGCCGACAAACCGAGGGTTTCCCGGGCCTCGCGAGCCGACACCTGGGTCGCCTGCAAGGCGTCCACATCGATACGGTTGTACAAGGTCTGGATCCGCGAAGCCGGCCACTTCGGCAGGCATTGGCGCATGTCGTCGCGCACGGCGTCGGACACACCGAGCAGACTCAAACGCTTGCGGAAAATATGCGCGAACAGTTTGCGGCTGCCACGTTTGTAATCGTCAAAAGCGTGGTGCACGCCAATCACCGGCAACGACGTGCCGAGCAAGGCGATATAGATCGGCTTGAAGCGGTGGGCGATGCAGAAACTGAAGTTGCGTGATGCGGCGATCTTGCGCAGATCGCCGATGGCACCCAGCTTGAGGCCACGAATGGCCTTGGAGCTGTACTCCATGAACAGCACTTCGTCGGAGGCGCAGCCCGCGGCGACTTCGGCATCGGCAACCCCGGTGAGAAACACCGTGGTCACTCGATAACCGGTCCCCGCGAACAGGCTGGCGTACTGCCGTGCGCAGTCCAGGAACGGCCCGTCATAGCCGTGGCAGAACTGCAGCACATGGCGTTCAGCCGAACGTGTCATAGGCGTTCGCGCCCTCTTTGACCACCAGGATGTCTTCCATGATCAGATACTGTAGATCCGAACCGAAGAACATGTTCAGGGCGTCAGTCGGCGAGCAGATCATCGGTTCGCCGCGACGGTTGAGCGAGGTGTTCAGCGACACACCGTTGCCGGTCAGCACTTCCAGCGCTTTCATCATGTCGTAGTAGCGCGGGTTGTATTCGCGCTTGAGCACCTGGGCTCGGGAGGTACCGTCTTCGTGGACAACTTCGGGCACGCGGGTCTTCCACTCTTCAGCCACTTCGAAGGTGAAGGTCATGAACGGGGCCGGGTGATCGATCTTGATCATCTGTGGCGCCACGGTGTCGAGCATCGACGGGCAGAAAGGCCTCCAGCGCTCGCGGAACTTGATCTGGTGGTTGATGCGGTCAGCCACGCCCGCAATGCTCGGGCAACCGATGATCGAACGACCGCCCAAGGCGCGCGGACCAAACTCCATGCGGCCCTGGAACCAGGCCACCGGGTTGCCATCGACCATGATTTTGGCGATCTGCTCGGGCATGTTGTCGAGCTTGCGCCAGGTCGGCTTGTTCTCATGACGGGCGCATGCGGCAATCACGTCCTCGTTGCTGTACGACGGGCCGAGGTAGACGTGTTCCATCTTCTCGACCGGCACGCCACGGGCGTGGGACACATAGGCCGCGGCACCGACTGCTGTGCCGGCATCGCCGGATGCAGGCTGTACGAACAGCTCTTTGACGTCGTCGCGGGCGATGATTTTCTGGTTCAGCTTGACGTTCAACGCACAGCCGCCAGCGTAGGCCAGCTTGCCGGTTTCCTTGAGCACGTCGCCGAGGTAATGGTCGATCATCTGCAGCGCAATTTTTTCGAACAGCGCTTGAATACTGGCGGCGTAGTGGATGTACGGCTCGTCGGCGATGTCGCCTTCACGCTTGGGACCCAGCCACTCGATCAGCTTCGGCGAGAAGTAGTAACCCTTGCCCTTCTCTTTGTAGCGACGCAGGCCGATGACGTTGGCGTAGTCGGTGTTGATCACCAGTTCGCCATTTTCGAACGAAGCCAGGCGCGAAAAATCGTATTTGCTGGCGTCGCCGTACGGCGCCATGCCCATGACCTTGAACTCACCGTCGAGCATATCGAAACCGAGGAACTCGGTGATCGCGCCATACAGGCCGCCGAGGGAGTCCGGATCGAAGAATTCCTTGATCTTGTGGATCTTGCCGTTTTCGCCATAACCGAAGAAGGTCGTGGCGTACTCGCCCTTGCCGTCGATACCCAGGATCGCGGTTTTCTCTTTGAAACCGGAGCAGTGATAAGCGCTGGAGGCGTGGGCCAGGTGGTGTTCGACCGGCTCGATCTTGATCTTCTTCGGATCAAAACCCAATTGCTCCAGGCACCAGACGATCTTGTTGCGATAGCGCTTGTAGCGACGGTTACCCATCAGGATCGCGTCGAGGGCGCGGTCCGGAGCGTACCAGTAACGCTTGGCGTACTGCCAGCGGGCCTTGCCGAACAGGCTGATCGGGGCGAATGGAATCGCGACCACGTCAACGTCGGACGGCTTGATGCCGGCCTGTTCCAGGCAGAATTTCGCCGATTCGTAGGGCATGCGGTTCTTTGCATGTTTATCGCGTACGAAGCGCTCCTCTTCAGCCGCCGCGACCAGCTTGCCGTCGATATACAGGGCTGCGGAAGGATCATGGCTAAGGGCGCCGGACAGGCCAAGAATCGTCAATGCCACAGGGGTCTAGCCTCTTTAGTCTGCATGCAGGCGCAAGCGCCTCAAAAATTAATGTGCCCTCGCAAGGGGCGAGAGACAGCTAAAGGGCGGGATTATAGCGTAAAAGCGACGGCAAACCTCTAGCCGCAAGCGGCATGCAACTACGGCCGGGGCCTCGCGGCTTCTTTTTATCCGCGTGCAGGTCGCCAATAGATGGAAATATTGCCGTCCACGCTTTGCCGGTAAATCGTGTACGGCAAGACAACAGTGTCCAGCGCGCCGGACACGGCCAGGTCCACCAATACGAGCGGTACAAGGATGCCCGTAGGGTCTGGCGGCGCATTCAATACACAGAAGTCGTAGGCCAGGCCGCTGTAGACCCGGGGAATGGATTGGCAATAGGTCTTTTGCCGGCGCAGCCCCTGCGCGGCCTGGGCTTCATCCAGCAGGACGGTGGCGGCGGTCCCGCAGCCCGTTAGCGACACTGATAAAACACCCGCTGAAACTGCCATTTTGATCGTCACTGCCTGCCCTCCGAGAACGTCGGGCAAACTAGCATCGGGGCAATTTTGGCCACAGCTCATGACTTCCCAAGATCGCGTAGGACGGTTCACAAGAACTTGTCTGCTTTCTTGGTTGGCAGTTCCGGCCTCATCGTCGGAACTCCGCCCGGAGCAAGCTCGCTCCCACATTTGAACTGAGGTGTTCACAGGTTTTGTGTTCACCACCAATCCCTGTGGGAGCGAGCTTGCTCGCGATAGCGGCTTAAGCAGCGCCTGAGATGTCCTTGGGAAGACGCTGATCGATGACCTGGTAAAGGGCACTACCTTCAGGCCAATTGCGCATGAACCGCGCGCGATCCCTGGCATACGCCGGGGCGAAGCTGCCGAGGGAGCCGTGCTGGCACATCGAGTCGAGGTCGATCAACGCCCAGCGATCCTGCTGCCAGAACAGGTTATGCCCCTTGAAGTCGCCATGGCTGATGCGCAGGCGAATCAATTCGGCGAACAGATGATCCAGTGCCGCCAGTTCGGCTTCCGGTGCATCGCCACGTTCCACATACGGCGCAAAACGCTCGATGATGTCCGGCCCCGGCAGGTACTCGGTGATCAGGTAAGCCCGGCTGCGCAGCCACATGAAACGCTTTTCCAGCAACGCCAGCGGCTTGGGCGTGGCAATCCCGAGGAATGCCAGGCGGTTGCCTTCGCGCCAGGAATGCCAGGCCCGGCTCGGGCGCCAGAAACGCTTGAGCCAGTGAGCAAAACCCTTGATGTTGTAGCGCTTGATCACCAGCGTGCGGCCATCCACCTCGACCTTGCCGACACTCGCCGCACCGCCGGTCTTGTACAGATGCCCCTGATCGAGCAAGGCATCGGCCTGCTCCAGCACCGGCACCATCGACGGCACTTCCTCTCGGCGAATCGCCTGTAGTCCGAAGGCCCCGCGCTGGACGCTGAACAGCGTGCACTCGCGGCCGACCTTGATCAGGAAGTCCTTGAGGCGCCAGCTGCGGACCTTGTCGATCTGCTTCTGCAACGCTTCCATGGGCAAGGCGTGTTCGCCGTTGCTGAGCAGGTAATACACCAGCAACTCTTCAATGAAGGGCTCGATCGACTTCGGCAACTGGGCGAAGAACACCCCGAGGTTTTCCAGGACCTTCTGCCGGGACAGCGGCTGGCCAGGCGTCTCGCAGCAGATGCCCGCGCCATCGATCAGGTACAGGCGCCCGCCCTGGCGCAGCAGGTTGTCCAGATGCAGGTCTTCTTGCCACAGCCCCTTGCGATGCATCTGACCGATCGCGCCCAACGCCTCGGCCAGCACCGCGCCTTGCCCATCGGACAGTACGGGCTGCTGCTCAACCTGCTTCCAGGTGTCGCCCAGGCTTTCGGCATGCTCAAGGAAATCAAACAGCAGCCAGCCACCCTCGCCGTCCTTCAGGCCATCGGCCAACAACTGCGGCGTGGTCAGCCCTTGGGCAGACAGTAGGCGCACGCCGTCCAGTTCACGCTGAAAATGCCGTGCAGCCTTGCTGCCGACCAGCAATTTAGCCAGCACCGGCCGGCCACGCCAGACGCCGGCACCGACATAACGCTGCCCCGGCAACACCCGCAACAGGCTCAGCAATTGCAACTCGGCGGGGCCGGCGGCGTCGGCCAGCGAAACGCTCAGCGGCAAGCCTGGGGTACGGCCGGCAGACTTCAGTTCGGACAATCGCATCAGCGTGGCCTCTTCTGGCTGCGCCGCGCGGTCAACCGCTGCAGCCAGTTGTCGATCAGCGAGCTGTCCTGCGGCTGATCCAGATAGGCGGCCAGCAATTGCCGCAGTTGCGACTCGCCCCACTCGGGCGCGCGACGCGTCAGCGGTTCCAGATCCTTGATTCGGTCACGCTGCCCGTACAGCAGCGGCCGGGTCTTTTCCAGGTCAATCAATTGAGCCTGATAGCCGTTGCCGGTGGCGCGCATGAAAATGTGCTTGGGATAAAAGCACCCATGCACCTGGCGTGCGGCGTGCAGCTGCCGGGCCAGTTCGCCACTGGCCTTGAGGATTTCCGAGTGCTGCTCAGGGCTCAATTGAGCCCAGCGCTGCAACAGCGAGTCGAGGTCGTCCCAACCGTCCAGGGCGCGGGTCATCAGGATCGCGCGGACTTCGCCATTGACCTTGCGCTCCCCGTAAAACACCGCGTCCAGCGCCGGAATGCCCATCTTCCGGTAACGGGAGATGTTGCGAAACTCGCGAGCGAAACTCGGCTCGCCGAACGGTGCGCGCAAGGTGCGGGTCAGGTAGTTGCTTTGACGCTTGAGGTAAAAACCATGACCTTCCAGATCCAGCCGAAACACGCTGCTCCAGCCACCGCGACCGGTGTTGGGTTCGTCCACCGCATCGAGCTGCTTGGCCCAGAGCGCCTCGAACGTGCCGAGGCCATGGCGCTCAAGCAGCGCACGGTCCTCAGCGGCCAGAAAATCAGTCATTCGCGTCCCTCGAAAAATCTCACCACATGCCGGATGCGTTTTTTGTCCGCAGCGTTGAGCCGGGTCCGGTTGCGGTATTGCAGGTAAAAGCGCAGGCGCTGGGTAGCCGACAATTGATACTTGGCGACCTTGTCCAGGCACGCCAGATCCTTGGTAATACGGTACTTGAGCCAGAAACCGCGCCAGAAATCGCCGTTGGGGCAGTCGATCAGAAACACTCGAGCCTCATCGTCGATCAGCAGGTTGCGCCACTTCAGATCATTATGGGTGAAGCGGTGGTCGTGCATGGTCCGGGTGTATTGGGCCAACTGGCGACTGACGGTATCGACCCAGGCGCGATCCGACAGCTTCGGGTCGCGGCGCTCGGCCAGTGCCGACAAGTCTTCGGTGCGCGGCAGTTCCCGGGTAATCATCGCGCCGCGAGCGTAGGCCGCACCGCGCCGCTCCAGCCCCCAGGCCACTACTTCGGCAGTGGGAATGCCCCACTTGGCGAAGCGCTTGAGGTTCTGCCATTCCATCTTCACCCGAGGCTTGCCCAGGTAACGCCGCAAGCCTTTGCCGGCACCCACATACCGTTTGACGTAATAGTTGACGCCATTGCGCTCGACACGGATGACCTCCGAGAGCACGTCACTGGTCAAACGCTCGCCTTGCAGTGCAAACACAGCCTCGAGGCTGCCAAAGTCATCGGCCAGCTCGCTGTAGGCCGGATCCAGTTTCCAACCCGACATCAGAGCGCATCCCCGTATCGCTGTTTACGCTCATAGAGCTTGTTGGCCTTGCCGTCGAGCCAGGCCAGCAAAGACGCCTCTTCACTCAGGATCTGGCGCAGCGGCTGCTGGAAATAGCCCTTGAGGAAGCGCAGCTTGTCGCGGCGGGTCAGACCGATGTCCAGCGCGGAAAAGTACAGCGCGGCCAGGTCCTTGTTGCGCCAGCGCGAGGTGATCGCCGGGCGGGTCTGGGCACGGTGCAGGTCGATCACCGAGAGCTTGAAGTCATCAAAGGTCACCGGCTTGTCGGTGTGCAGCAGGAAATGGCAGATGTAGCAGTCGCGGTGATTGACCCCGGCGCGGTGCATCATGCCAGTCATGCGTGCGACTTCGGCGATCAGCGCGCGCTTGAGTTTTGGCTCGGGCGGCTGCTTGACCCAGTTGATACTGAAGTCTTCCAGGCTGACCGTCGGCGCCAGCTCTTCGGTCACGATGAACGAGTGCTGGTCGGCCGGGTTGCTACCCTTCTCGCCATACGCAACGGCGGTCATGGTCGGCACGCCGACTTCCTGCAGGCGCTGAATGGCCTGCCACTCCTGACCGGCACCCAGTACAGGGAGTTTGGCGGTGAGCAGGTTCTTGAAGATTTCGCCCCAGCCGATGCCACGGTGGATTTTCACGAAAAACCCGTTGCCGTCGACTTCCGTGCGTAATGTCCTGCGTGCTTCCAGCTCGCGGTACACCTCACCCTTGAGCCCCTCGACTTCGGCGAACGGGTCGCGTCCGGCCCAAAGGCTCTTGAACGGTTCAGCCAGCATCAACTTCATTTAAGCGCGCTCCGCCAGAATCACATCGGCCGCGTGCTGCGGCATGCTGTAGAGGTCGGCCGTTTCGGCGAAGGCCAGACCGTTGCGGCTCCAGGCCGCCCTTGCTTGAGCGTCGTTCAACATGCCGGTCAGGTACTGCGTCAGCTGCGCCTGATCGAACGGTTCGTCCAGCACCAGGCCCGCATCGGCCTCGGCGATGTAATGGGCGTAACCGCACACCGCACTCACCAGCACCGGCAGGCCGGCCACCAGGGCTTCGAGCAGCACAGTGCCGGTATTTTCGTTGTACGCCGGGTGAATCAACAGATCGGCACCCAGCAGGAAACGCGGGATATCGCTACGCCCCTTGAGGAAGGTGACGTTGTCGCCCAACCCCAATGTCGCACTCTGCATCTGGAATAATTTGGGGTCATCCTGGCCAATTACAAACAGCCGGGTGCGCTTCTTCAGATCAGCGGGCAATGCCGCCAGGGCCTTGAGGCTGCGGTCCACCCCCTTGGTCTTGAACCCGGAACCGATCTGCACCAGCAGCAGTTCGTCGTCCTTGAGATTGAACTCAGCACGGAACCCGGCGCGAATTTCATCGGCATCCGCCGGTCGGCGACGGTCCTGGGCGATACCCGGTGGCAGCAGGTGGAAGCGCTCCAGCTGCGTGTCGTAATGCTTGATGAACAGCGGCTGCTGGACCTCGGAAATCATCAGTACTTCGGTCTTCGCCTCTTTGGCGAACACCGCCCGCTCGTATTCGGCGAAATGGCGATAGCGGCCCCAACGGCGATACAGCGAGTTACGCAGGTTCTGCGCCTTGTCTTCGAAGCAGCCGTCGGCGGCATAGTAGACGTCCAGGCCCGGCATCTTGTTGAAGCCGATCAGGCGGTCGACCGGGCGCTTGGCCAGGTCCGCTTCCATCCATTCGCTGAGCTTTTCGTTGCGCCGATGGTTGAAGAACGCCTTGACCGGCGCCACCAGCACTTCGAAACCCGGAGGGACGTCGCCTTCCCAGATCAGCGTGTAGACGCGAATCTGATGGCCGCGTTTCTGGCACTCCAGGGCGATTCGCATGAAGTCGCGCTGCAAACCGCCAAAGGGAAAATATTTGTACAAGACAAATGCCAATTGCATCAGCGCAGCTCCTCAGCCATTAACAACGTGCTCAGTCGGCTGGCGACACGCTCGGGATTCAGACGCGTGAAGCACAACGGCCACTCGCGTTTCAGGTCAAATTGACGGGCATCTTCAGCCGTCGGTTGATAAGTGCATTTCTTTTGCAGGCACGGAGCACAAGGGAAATCGCTGGCCAGGTGAATCTGCACCTTGCCATAGGCGCCGGTCAGGCCCGGATTGGTCGGGCCGAACAGCGACAGCGTCGGCACATCCAGCGCGGCAGCCAGATGGCCCAGGCCGGTGTCTACCGCCACGCAGGCTTGCGCGCCCGCCAGTACCTTGCCGACACCGGCCAGATTCAGTTTGGGCAACACTTCGGCGTGTTTGAAACCGGCAGCGATACGCTCGGCGCGGGCCTTTTCCACGGCATTGCCCCAAGGCAGTTTCACCCCGACCCCAAGGTAGCCGACCCGTTCGGTCAGCTCGCGCCAATAGGCTTCTGGCCAGTGTTTGGTGTCCCAGGTGGTGCCGTGCAGAAACACCACGTACGTATTCTTGCGCGGCAATTCCACCAGGCGCTCGATATTCAAGCCGTAGTCGCCCAGGCCTTTGGGCAAGTCATAGCCCAACGCGATGGCGAACAACTGACGCACTCGCTCCACCGCGTGCTGCCCGCGGGCAACGGCCAGGCGTCGATTGTAGAAGCGCGCGGCGATGGGCTCGCGCGCCGAGCTTTTATCGAGGCCGGCCACCGGGGCCTTGACGTAACGGGTCAGCCAGGCGCTTTTCAGCAAGCCCTGGGCGTCGATCACCAAGTCATATTTCGTGGCGCGAACGCTTTGCTTGAAGCGCTTCCACTCACCGCTCTTGATGGTCTGCCAGATGTTTTTGCGCCAGCGACGGATCGCCACCGGAATCACCTTGTCCACCGCTGGATGCCAGGTCGGGATCTCGGCAAAGCCTTCTTCCACCACCCAGTCGAATTTGATGCCGGGAATCGCCCGTGCAGCGTCGGTCAACGCCGGCAACGCATGAATGACGTCGCCCAACGATGACGTCTTGATCAACAGAACCCGCAAGCTATTTGACCTCGACCGGAGTGCCTTGCAACCGCTGCAGGGCTTCGTTCACCGCTTGCGGCATGAGTTGGCGCAGGCAGTTGTAATGGCCGAAACGGCAAGTGCGGTCGAAGCATGGGCTGCATTCGATACCCAGGCGAACGACTTCGACGTGCTCGGCCAGCGGTGGCGTGAAACCTGGCGACGTCGAGCCGTAGACCGCGACCAGCGGGCGGTTCAGCGCGGCGGCAACGTGCATCAATCCGGAGTCGTTGGACACCACCGCATCGGCGCAGGACATCAGGTCGATGGCTTCAGCCAGCGAGGTGCCGCCGCTGAGGTTGACCGATTCTTCACGCAGGCCGGGAATCAGCCGCGCGCGGATGTCTTCGCCCACGGCGTGATCGTTTTTCGAACCGAACAGCCAGACTTGCCAGCCTTCGCGGATCTTCGCTTCGGCAACCGCGGCGTAATGCTCGGACGGCCAGCGCTTGGATTCACCGAACTCGGCACCAGGGCACAGGACCAACACCGGGCGGTCGAGGGTCAGGCCGAATTTGGCCAGTGCCGCTTCGCGGGTAACCGGGTCGATCTGCAGTGTCGGGCGCGGATAGGGTTTTGGCAGTTCAACGCCAGGCTCGTAAGCCAGGGCCATGAAGCGCTCGATCATCAGCGGATAACGATCCTTGTCCAGCGTGCGCACGTCGTTGAGCAGGCCATAGCGGAACTCGCCACGCCAGCCGGTGCGTTTCGGGATGCCGGCAAAGAACGGCACCAGTGCCGACTTCAGGGAATTGGGTAGCAGGATCGCCTGGTCGTACTGGCCAGCCAGGGATTTGCCGATGCGCCGACGCGTTGCCAGCTCCAGGACACCGTGACCGAGCGGAAAGCTCAAGGCCTGGCGAACTTCGGGCATGCGCTCAAGAATCGGCCGGCTCCACTCGGGGGCCAGCACGTCGATTTCGCATTGCGGGTGGCGTTGTTTCAGACACTGGAAAAGTGTCTGCGCCATCACCATGTCACCGACCCAACTGGGCCCAACGATCAGAATTTTCATGTAGTTTCCATAAACGAACCGGGGAGGCCTACGCCTCCCCGCCTCGAGAATCTCTGCGGGAGCACGGCGGCTTGCGATGGGTCATCACCTTCAACATTGCTGTCGAGTGTCACTCCGCTATCGCGAGCAGGCTCGCTCCCACATTGGGTATTGGTGTACCTCGATCCGCATGACACTGCAGATCTACTGTGGGAGCGGGCTTGCTCGCGAAGGGGCCGTCACATCCAACATCACTATTGACTGACACTCCGCCTTCGCGAGCAAGCCCGCTCCCACAGGGGATATTGGGCGTATCAAATATCCCGTTTCAGCTTAGCCCCAGCTCACGCCAGATCCGCATGACCTGCCGCCGTTCGTCCGCGAACTGGTCGCCCGGAATCACCCCCGGGTCCTTCTGCAAGGCCTGCCGGTGGGCGGCGGAACGGTACGCTTTATACGCTTCACGCAACAGGCTGGCATCTTCGACCGGCATCAGCCCTTCATGCTCCAGCTCTTCCAGAATGCGGATATTGTCTGTCCAGCGCAGCAATGGCGGGTGTGTTTCGGACCACGCCAGGGCCGCGTATTGCACCATAAATTCAATATCGACGATACCACCGGCGTCCTGCTTGATATCGAACGGCGCCGTGGCTTCGAAGGCATTTGCCCCGGTGCCGGCCGCGGTGCTCTTGCTGCCCAGGTTATCGCGCATCTTGGCGCGCATCTCACTGACCTCCTGGCGCAGGGTCGGTAGATCACGGGTTTTGCCCAATATCGCGGCGCGGACTTTCTCGAAGGCCTGACCGACATCCTGACTGCCCACCAACACCCGCGCCCGCACCAGCGCCTGGTGTTCCCAGGTCCAGGCTTCGTTCTCCTGATAGCGGGCAAACGCCCCCAAGGAGCTCACCAACAAGCCCGACGCACCGGATGGCCGCAGACGCATGTCCACTTCATACAACTGCCCGGAGTTGGTCTGCGCCGTCAGCAAGTGAATGATCCGCTGCCCCAGCCGGGTAAAGAATTGCGCGCCATCGATGGGTTTCACGCCATCGGTTTCAGCCTGCGGATCGCCGTCGTGGATGAACACCAGGTCCAGGTCCGAACCATGCCCGAGTTCCAGGCCGCCGACTTTCCCATAACCGACAATGATGAAGCCGGGATCGCACAAGGTGCCATCGGTGCGCAGCGGCGTGCCGTACTTGGCCACGGTCTGGCGCCAGGCCAGGGCCAGCACTTGCTCCAGGATCGCCTCGGCGAGCCAGGTCAGGTAATCGCTGACTTTCATCAGCGGCAGGCTGCCGGCGATTTCCGAAGCAGCCACCCGCAAGCGGTGCGCCAGCTTGAAGTGGCGCAGGGCTTCCATTTGCTGTTCGAGGTCGTCCTCGGGAATCCGTGTCAGGCGCTCGCGTAATTCGGCCGCCAGTTCTGGCGCCAGTGGCGGCTTGAACAGCCGGCCTTCGTTGAGCAATTCGTCGAGCAACAGCGGGAAGCGGGTGATTTGCTCGGCGATCCACGGGCTCGCCGCGCACAGCGTCAGCAAACGCCGCAATGCACTGGGGTTCTCGGTCAACAGCACCAGGTACGCGGAACGACGGGCCACGGCTTCGACCAGCGGCAGCACCCGCTCCAGTACCAGGTCCGGATTGTCATGTTCCACGGCCTGTGCCAGCAACCGCGGAATAAAAGCATCGAGACGCTCGCGCCCCAGACGCTGCATCGCCCTCAATTGCGGGCTACCGCGCAAGCCGGCCAAGGCTTTCAAGGCTTTTGGGGCATCCTTGAAACCACCCTCTTCCAGTTGGCGGCAGGCAGCCTCATCGTCCTGGGCCTCTTCCCACAGCGGCAACCACTCACCGCCGACCACCACTTCGCTTTCGGCGCCCTGCTCTTCATCGGGATCGGCAATCACCTGCCCGAAGTGCCAGGCAATACGTCCGCGCCAGTACATCAGTTGTTCGTGGAACGCCGTCCAGTTGGCGAAACCGAGCATAAAGGCAATGCGCGCCTGATCCTGCTCGCCATTAGGCAACATTTGCGTCTGGCGATCGGCAATCGCCTGAATCGCGTGTTCGGTATAACGCAGGAATTCGTAGCCTTCACGCAGCTCGCTGATCACGGCCGGCGGCAGATAACCCTGGCCTTCCAGCGTGCCCAGTACCTTTAATAGTGGGCGCTGCTGCAAGCTCAGGTCCCGCCCCCCGTGGATCAGCTGGAATGCCTGGGCAATGAACTCGACTTCGCGAATACCGCCGGAACCGAGCTTGATGTTGTCGGCCATGCCCTTGCGCCGCACTTCCTGCTGGATCAGCTGCTTCATGGTGCGCAGCGCTTCAATGGCCGAGAAGTCCAGGTAACGCCGGTAAACGAATGGCCGCAGCATCTCCTGCAGTTGCGCGCCGGCGACTTGATCCCCGGCCACTACCCGCGACTTGATCATCGCGTAGCGCTCCCAGTCGCGACCCTGATCCTGGTAATACTGCTCCAGCGCGTTGAAGCTCAGCACCAGTGCGCCCGCCGAACCGTAGGGACGCAAGCGCATGTCGACGCGGAATACAAAGCCGTCGACAGTCATCGGGTCCAGGGCCTTGATCAGCCGCTGGCCCAGACGGATGAAGAACTCCTGGTTATCCAGCGGGCGTTTGACGCCGACGGTTTCGCCACCCTCGGGGTAGGCGAAAATCAGGTCGATGTCCGACGACAGGTTCAACTCCACGGCACCGAGCTTGCCCATGCCAAGAACGACCATCTGCTGCGGCTCGCCGCTGCGCCGCCCGGTCGGCACGCCGAACTGCTGACAATGCCGCGTGTACAACCATTGATAGGCCTGATCGATGCTCGCATCGGCCATGTCCGAAAGGTCGCGGCAGGTCTGGATCAAGTCGGCCTGGCGTGTCAGGTCGCGCCAGATGATCCGCACCTGATGGCGTGCACGCTGGCGGCGCAAGACGCGGCCAAGCAGATCGTCGGTCTCGGCCGCGCTTACGGCGGCCGCGATCTGCCCGCATAACTCACCGGGAGCGAAGCTGCGGTCCAGCTCACCGGACTGCACCAGCTCCAGCAACATCAAAGGGTCACGAACACACTGTTCAATCACAAAATCGCTGGCGGCGGTGACGCGGGCAAATTGCGCCCAGCGTTCCGGCGTCCAGGCAGACAGCCCGTGATCATCGTCCAGGGCGGCCACAGCAGCCCGGAACGACTGCTCGGCGCGAGTGACAAACGGCAGGAGAATGGCGGGCAGTTCGGCAAGCGAGGGGAGGCTCATGGTCTATCCTTGATCGGCGTACAACGGACTGCATGTAGTGGTTTTCGAAAACCCACTACCTGAGGGAGTGTCGAACAAAAGTTAGAAATAGCTGAAATTTCTTTAATTTTGGCAGCCAGCATCAAGCTTTTACCTTTTGTAGTTGGAAAAAGACCAACCTTAACGATTATTCTCACAACGCAGCCGGGGGCCACAAGCCGCTCATCTGTAGTTTTACTACTCGTATATACATTAGCCGGGCTGAAATGCCGGAAGATTTGTAGTAAAACTACACGCCGCCGGAACAACCTATCGGCAATCCAAGAATTTATATCGTCTGCCCACAAGGCCAGTCGCAAACTCAGGCAACCGATTCTGGAAGCCTTTCCGCCCTGGAGCAAGCCATGCAAGACCTCGATCCCGTCGAAACCCAGGAATGGCTGGACGCCCTGGAATCGGTTCTCGACAAAGAAGGCGAAGACCGTGCTCACTATCTGATGACCCGTATGGGTGAACTGGCGACCCGCAGCGGTTCGCAGTTGCCTTACGCCATCACCACGCCTTACCGCAACACCATCCCGGTAACCCACGAAGCACGCATGCCTGGCGACCTGTTCATGGAACGCCGCATTCGCTCGCTGGTACGCTGGAACGCGATGGCCATGGTAATGCGTACGAACCTGAAGGATTCTGACCTCGGCGGTCACATCTCCAGCTTCGCTTCCAGTGCGACCCTGTATGACATCGGCTTCAACTACTTCTTCCAGGCCCCGACCGAAGAACACGGCGGCGACCTGATCTACTTCCAGGGCCACACCTCGCCAGGCGTTTACGCCCGCGCATTCATGGAAGGCCGCATCACCGAAGACCAGATGAACAACTTCCGTCAGGAAGTCGATGGTCAAGGCCTGTCGTCCTACCCGCACCCTTGGCTGATGCCTGACTTCTGGCAGTTCCCGACCGTATCCATGGGTCTGGGCCCGATCCAGGCGATCTACCAGGCACGCTTCATGAAGTACCTGGAACACCGTGGCTTCATCCAGCCAGGCAAACAGAAAGTCTGGTGCTTCCTGGGCGACGGCGAGTGCGACGAGCCGGAATCCCTGGGCGCGATCTCCCTGGCCGGCCGCGAGAAGCTGGACAACCTGATCTTCGTCATCAACTGCAACCTGCAGCGCCTCGACGGCCCGGTTCGCGGCAACGGCAAGATCATCCAGGAACTCGAAGGCGTGTTCCGTGGTGCCCAGTGGAACGTGACCAAAGTCATCTGGGGCCGTTTCTGGGACCCACTGCTGGCCAAGGACGTCGACGGCATCCTGCAACGCCGCATGGACGAAGTCATCGACGGCGAATACCAGAACTACAAAGCCAAAGACGGCGCGTTCGTACGTGAACACTTCTTCAACACGCCAGAACTCAAGGCAATGGTCGAAGACCTGTCCGACGACGAGATCTGGAAGCTCAACCGTGGCGGCCACGACCCGTACAAGGTCTACGCGGCGTACCACGAAGCGGTCAACCACAAAGAACAACCGACCGTCATCCTGGCCAAGACCATCAAGGGTTATGGCACCGGTGCCGGCGAAGCGAAAAACACTGCGCACAACACCAAGAAGGTCGATGTCGAAAGCCTGAAGTTGTTCCGCGACCGCTTCGACATCCCGGTCAAGGACGATGAACTGGAAAACCTGCCGTTCTTCAAACCGGAAGAAGGCAGCGCCGAAGCCCGTTACCTGAGCGAGCGCCGTACCGCACTGGGCGGCTTCGTACCTCAGCGTCGCGCCAAGAGCTTCAACATCCCGACTCCGCCACTGGACACCCTCAAGGCGATCCTGGACGGCTCGGGCGACCGCGAAATCTCCACCACCATGGCCTTCGTGCGAATCCTCGCGCAACTGGTCAAGGACAAGGAAATCGGCCCGCGCATCGTACCGATCATCCCGGACGAAGCCCGTACCTTCGGTATGGAAGGCATGTTCCGCCAGCTGGGCATCTACTCCTCCGTCGGCCAGCTCTACGAGCCAGTCGATAAAGACCAGGTGATGTTCTACAAGGAAGACCAGAAGGGCCAGATCCTCGAAGAAGGCATCAACGAAGCGGGCGCCATGAGCTCCTTCATCGCTGCCGGTACTTCGTACTCCAGCCACAACCAGCCGATGCTGCCGTTCTACATCTTCTACTCGATGTTCGGCTTCCAGCGTATCGGCGACCTGGCATGGGCCGCTGGCGACAGCCGCACCCGTGGCTTCCTGATCGGCGGCACCGCCGGCCGTACCACCCTGAACGGTGAAGGCCTGCAACACGAAGACGGTCACAGCCACCTGCTGGCCGCGACCATCCCGAACTGCCGCACCTACGATCCAACCTACGGCTACGAGCTGGCGGTGATCATTCAGGACGGCATGAAGAAGATGACCGAAGAGCAACAGGACGTCTTCTACTACATCACCGTGATGAACGAGTCGTACCAGCAGCCAGCCATGCCGGCCGGTGCCGAAGAAGGCATCAAGAAAGGCATGTACCTGCTCGAAGAAGACAACCGCGAAGCGGCGCACCACGTTCAGCTGATGGGCTCCGGCACCATCCTGCGTGAAGTCCGTGAAGCAGCGAAGATCCTGCGCGAAGAGTTCAACGTCGGCGCCGACGTGTGGAGCGTTACCAGCTTCAACGAACTGCGTCGCGACGGCCTGGCCGTTGAGCGCACCAACCGTCTGCACCCGGGCCAGAAGCCTAAGCTGAGCTACGTCGAAGAGTGCCTGAACGGCCGTAAAGGTCCGGTCATCGCCTCTACCGACTACATGAAACTGTTCGCCGAGCAGATCCGTCAGTGGGTACCGTCCAAGGAATTCAAAGTCCTGGGCACCGACGGTTTCGGCCGCAGCGACAGCCGCAAGAAACTGCGTCATTTCTTCGAAGTCGACCGTCATTTCGTGGTGTTGGCAGCCCTGGAAGCACTGGCTGACCGTGGTGACATCGAACCTAAGGTTGTGGCTGAAGCCATCGCCAAGTTCGGTATCAACCCGGAAAAACGCAACCCACTGGACTGCTGAGGAGAGATTCTGTGAGCGAACTCATTCGCGTACCTGACATCGGCAGCGGTGAAGGTGAAGTAATTGAACTGTTTGTAAAGGTCGGCGACCGTATCGAAGCCGACCAGAGCATCCTGACACTTGAGTCCGACAAGGCGAGCATGGAAGTGCCTGCGCCGAAGGCCGGTATCATCAAGAGCCTGAAAGTTAAGCTGGGCGATCGCCTGAAAGAAGGCGACGAACTGCTGGAACTGGAAGTCGAAGGTGCCGCGCAAGCGGCCCCTGCGGCTGCCCCTGCACCGGCTGCCAAGGCTGAGGCCAAACCGGCTGCGGCACCTGCCGCCGCGCCTGCCCCTGCTGCGCCGGCTGCCGCCAGCGTTCAGCAAGTGCACGTGCCGGACATCGGTTCGTCGGGCAAGGCCCAGATCATCGAGATCCAGGTCAAGGTCGGCGACACCGTCGCGGCTGATCAATCGTTGATCACCCTGGAGTCCGACAAGGCGAGCATGGAAATCCCGTCGCCAGCCGCTGGCGTGGTCAAGGCCATCAGCGTCAAGCTCAACGACGAAGTCGGCACCGGCGACCTGATCCTGGATCTGGAAGTGGCGGGTGCTGCGGCACCGGCTGCTGCTCCGGCCCAGGCTGCCGCTCCAGCTGCCGCCGCTGCGCCTGCTCCTGCAGCAGCTCCGGCTGCACCGGTTGCCGACAGCGTTCAGGACATCCACGTTCCGGACATCGGTTCGGCGGGCAAGGCCAAGATCATCGAAGTCCTGGTCAAGGCCGGCGACACCGTTGTGGCCGACCAGTCGCTGATCACCCTGGAATCCGACAAGGCGAGCATGGAAATTCCATCGCCTGCCGCTGGCGTGGTGGAAAGCGTTTCCATCAAGCTCGATGACGAAGTCGGTACCGGCGACCTGATCCTGAAACTGAAAGTCAAAGGCGCCGCTCCGGCCGCCGCACCGGCACCTGCCGCTGCTGCTGCCGCTCCGAGCGCACCTGCTCCAGCTGCTGCTCCTGCCGCCGCCGCTGCACCTGCTGCTGCGCCAGCCAGGCCGGGTGCAAAAGTTCACGCCGGCCCTGCCGTGCGTCAACTGGCCCGCGAATTCGGTGTCGAGCTGAGTGCCGTTGGCGCCAGCGGTCCGCACGGTCGCATCCTGAAGGAAGACGTGCAGGTTTACGTCAAGGCCATGATGCAGAAGGCCAAGGAAGCGCCGGCCGCTGCTGCCGGTGCAACCGGTGGCGCGGGCATCCCGCCGATTCCGGTCGTGGACTTCAGCCGCTTCGGTGAAGTCGAAGAAGTGCCGATGACCCGCCTGATGCAGGTCGGCGCAGCCAACCTGCACCGCAGCTGGCTGAACGTGCCGCACGTGACGCAATTCGACTCGGCGGATATCACCGAGCTCGAAGCGTTCCGCGTTGCTCAGAAAGCCGTTGCAGAGAAGGCCGGCGTCAAGCTGACCATCCTGCCGTTGCTGCTCAAGACCTGTGCGCACCTGCTCAAGGAACTGCCGGACTTCAACAGCTCGCTGGCGCCAAGCGGCAAAGCGATCATCCGCAAGAAATACGTGAACATCGGCTTCGCCGTCGACACTCCGGATGGCCTGCTGGTACCGGTCATCAAGAACGTCGACCAGAAGAGCCTGCTGCAACTGGCCGCCGAAGCTGCTTCCCTGGCTGAAAAAGCCCGGACCAAGAAGCTTTCGTCGGACGAGATGCAAGGCGCCTGCTTCACCATTTCCAGCCTCGGCCACATTGGCGGCACCGGCTTCACGCCGATCGTCAACGCGCCGGAAGTGGCGATCCTCGGTGTTTCCAAGGCAACCATCCAGCCAGTCTGGGACGGCAAAGCCTTCCAGCCGAAACTGATGCTGCCGCTGTCGCTGTCCTACGATCACCGTGTGATCAACGGCGCCGCTGCTGCACGCTTCACCAAGCGTCTGAGCGATCTGCTGGGCGACATCCGCACCATGCTCCTGTAACACCGACCGGCCCTCCTTCACCGGAGGGCCAGTTGCGTTCCACGTTTCCGAGCGCCACGCTCGTACCTCAACCCCGCCAATTTGGCGGGGCTTTTTTTGCCTGAAACTTTTACTTAAAACGTCTTCCTACATTTGTGGCCGATATCGCCCACAAATCGAATCCATTTCTGCCAGATATTTATTCAGGCCAAATAACTAGTCTTGGCTGAATACCCTCCATTACATCCGAAACAACCAACTATCCATTAACTGGCAGCGAATGGACTCAAGCATGTTCAAACCAACTATTGGGCCAATTATTGGCCACACTACAACTAATCATGCACGTATATTTGTGCGTGGCGCAGCACAAAAGAATGCACCCGTATTTGCCGGCATCCGTTATCGCCGATCCGGGCATGAACAATGGATCGAAACAATCTTTGCAAAGCTGACAAGTCTGCAAGATATGTCCGATGTCCTGGTTCTCGATAACCTGGCGCCCGATACCGAATATGAATACCAGGCCGGCTGGTTCAGTACCAGGAGTGCCGGGCACACCGCGGATTCACTGCAGGAACTACCGCTGCGATGGCCGAAGGAGCTCTATCACTTGCGTACGCGTTCCGGCTCGTTCGCCACGCCACGTGGCTATTTCGTCGGCTCATGTCGCTACCTGAGAATGACCGCCGGCGTTGCGTCGGCGCCAGAGTGGGGCGACCGGATATTTGCCTCGATTGCTCAGCTGGCACAGCAAGCCGACCCGCCGGTCAGCGCGATGTTGATGACTGGCGATCAGATCTATGTCGACGATTTGAATTTTTTCGCGCCTGATCGCGAATATCAGCAAATACTTGCGAAATACCGTGCGGCGTTCTCTCAGCCACATGTTTCCAGATTAATGGCCAATATATCGACTTACATGATCCTCGACGATCACGAAATTGAAGATAACTGGCCAGACAAGAAAAAATCAGGCGATGATATTTTATATAACAACGCCATAAGTGCTTATGAGATATATCAAGCCAGCCACAGCCCGGTATTTGAATTATTTGACGATGGCCGGATCAGCCGACTGGCGAAGCACTATTGGTATCAGTTCAGCGATGGCGATATCGAATGGTTTGTCACCGATGGTCGCACCCGGCGCAATCTATCCGCCAATGATCGGCGCCTGCTTGATAACGAACAAGAATATGCCTTGTGCCAATGGCTGATCCACAGCCCTGCGCGGGTCAAACTGGTGGTCACCAGTGTGATGTTCTTCCCCGATGCCAGGCAAAACGGAAATGATGCCTGGGCCGGATTTCCCGCGCAACGGCTGCGGTTGCTGGAGACCATTCGTTTGTACCGGCTGAAGAATGTCATATTCGTTGCCGGTGACGTCCACGCCTCCATGACCAGCCGACTGACCCACAGCGAAGACCCGGGCTTCGAAGTGCACACCATCGTCTCGTCGCCCCTGTGCAACTCCAGGCTGCTGCCCTATGCCAGTCAATCCGGCTTTATCCTCGACCGTCCGCTGGCACGGACCGCCGCAGGCGAATATCGGCAGGAACTGACCGGTAAAGTCATCAGTCAGGATAACTTCGCGCATCTGGTTATCGACGCAAAACGCATCCGGGTCAATTACCACGATCGCGATGGCGAGCTATTGCAATCGACAGCCATTGAATTGCGTTGACGGCAAAAAATCACGGCCTTCGAGACGACTCCGAAGGCTGCGACCTGATCAATAGCAATACTTTTCACTGGAAACTTCAGAAATCTTCGCACCTGCCGACATATTCTTATAGCACTTGGCCTTCATCTCTCTTGTCAGTCGGTGTCGCAATGATGCAACCTTGCCGCAGGCAACAGTAAAGAGGGCGAGAGCCCGGCGCGTTCAGCATATTCGAAGCGAGTTTCCCTCCATGAAAAGCCAACCCGATGCCGCCAGCCGTATGGTGGCCGAGGTAGTGACGCAGTTGCCTGTGCCCTCGCGGCTCGGCATGCTGCGTTTCGAACGGCTTAATGAACCCAGCTGGGCGCTGCTGTTTCTCGACCCCAATTGCGAACGCCAGTTCGGCCTCCCCGCCGTTGAGCTGTGTGCGCTGGTGGGCTCGCCCTACGCCAGCCTGATGGAACCGCAAGCGCGCTATCAACTGCACGACGCGATCCAGCAGCAACTGAGCGAAAGCACGCATTACCTGATCCGCTACACCCTGCACACCACCTCTGGCTCCCTGACCCTGCTTGAACTGGGCGAAGCCTTCAAACAACACAATCGACACCTGCTGCGCGGCTACCTGCTGGTCATCGACGGCCTGTTCGAGGATGACCCGCTGCAAGCGGCCCTGGATCTGGAAACCCAGAACTCGCGCCTGCAAATCGCCCTGGAGCTCAATCAGCGTGCCCAGCAGGAGCAACTGCTGCACCTGGAGCGGGTGCGTGCCCAGCAGGACCTGATCCTGCTGCTCACCCGACAACGCTACAGCAGCAACAACTCCTTGCGCGAAGCCGCCGAGCTGATCACCCGCAGCGCCTGCAACATCTACGAAATCGACAGTGCCAGCCTGTGGCACCTCGAAGGCTCGATGCTGGTGCCGATCTCGGCCTATCACCGCACGAATCAGCAATACCTGCTGCCGCAACCGATCGATGTCAGCGTTTTCCCCGACTACCTCGACGCCCTGCACACCGGCCGTGCCATCGACGCCCATAACGCCATGCGCGACCCGCGTACCCGGGAAATGGCTGAAAGCCTGCGCCCGCGCGATGTCAACGCAATGCTCGACGCCAGTATCCGCGTCGATGGCCAAGTGGTCGGCGTTTTGTGCCTGGAGCAGACCGGGGCGACCCGCGACTGGCAGTCGGATGAAATTGCCTTCGCCGGAGAACTGGCGGACCAGTTTGCCCAGGTCATCAGCAACCACAATCGGCGAACAGCCACCAGCGCCCTGCACCTGTTCCAGCGCGCAGTCGAACAAAGTGCCAACGCCTTCTTGCTGGTCAACTGCGATGGTGTGGTGGAATACGTCAACCCGAGCTTCACCGCGATCACCCAATATTCCACCGAAGAAGTGCACGGTCAGCGCCTGTCAGAACTGCCGGCCCTGGAAAACCTCAGCGAGCTGCTGTTCGATGCGCCTTCGGCGCTGGCCAAGAGCAACAGTTGGCAGGGCGAATTCAAGAGCCGCCGGAAAAACCTCGAACCCTACTGGGGCCAGTTGTCGATCTCCAAGGTTTACGGCGACAACCGCGAGCTGACCCACTACATCGGCATCTACGAAGACATCACCCAGACCAAGCTTGCCCAGCAGCGTATCGAGCGCCTGGCCTACACCGACAACCTGACCAACCTAGGCAACCGCCCGGCGTTCATCCGCAACCTCGATGAACGCTTCGCCCGTGACAGCGATGCGCCGATCAGCCTGTTGCTGGTGGACATCGACAACTTCAAGCGGATCAACGACAGCCTCGGCCACCAGACCGGCGACAAACTGCTGATCAGCCTGGCCCGACGCCTGCGCAACAGCCTGATCCCGAGCGGCAGCCTGGCGCGATTCGCCAGTAACGAATTCGCCGTGTTGCTGGACAACAGCGACCTCACGGTAGGCCAGCAAGTAGCCAACCAGTTGCTGGCGACCCTCGACAAACCGATGTTCGTCGACAACCAGTTGATCAGCGTCACTGGCTCCGTGGGCCTGGCCTGCGCGCCGCTGCACGGGCGCGACCCGCAAACCCTGATGCGCAACGCCGGGCTAGCGCTGCACAAGGCCAAGGCCAACGGCAAACACCAGGTGCAAGTGTTCACCGAAGCGCTGAACGCCGAGGCCAGCTACAAGCTGTTCGTCGAAAACAACCTGCGCCGCGCCCTGACCCAGAACGAACTCGACGTGTTCTACCAGCCCAAGCTGTGCCTGCGCAGCGGTCGCCTGCTGGGTATGGAAGCGCTGCTGCGCTGGGACCATCCGGAAAAGGGCATGATCCGCCCGGACCAGTTCATCAGCGTCGCCGAAGAAACCGGGCTGATCATTCCGATCGGCAAATGGATCGCCCGCCAGGCCTGCCGCATGAGCAAAGCGCTGACCGCCGCCGGCCTGGGCAACCTGCAAGTGGCGATCAACCTGTCGCCCAAGCAGTTCTCCGATCCGGACCTGGTGGCCTCCATTGCCAACATCCTCAAGGAAGAAGCCCTGCCGGCTCATTTGCTGGAGCTGGAGCTGACCGAAGGCCTGCTGCTGGAAGCCACCGAAGACACCCACCTGCAACTCGACCAGCTCAAGCGCCTGGGCCTGACCTTGGCCATGGACGACTTCGGCACCGGTTACTCGTCGCTCAGCTACTTGAAAAAATTCCCCATCGACATCATCAAGATCGATCGAAGCTTCATCCACGAAATCCCGGACAACCAGGACGACATGGAAATCACCTCCGCGGTGATCGCCATGGCCCACAACCTGAAGCTCAAGGTCGTGGCTGAAGGCATCGAAACCGCCGAGCAGTTGTCGTTCCTGCGCCGTCACCGCTGCGACGTCGGCCAGGGCTACCTGTTCGACCGTCCGATCCCGGGCAATGAGCTGGTCGACAAGCTCAAACGCTACCCCCGTGGCCCAATCGCCTGACAGACACAGAACCTGTGGATGACAAAAAACCTGTGGGAGCGGGCTTGCTCGCGAATGCGGTGTGTCAGAGCCGTGGTTACTGACTGACTCAACGCCTTCGCGAGCAAGCCCGCTCCCACAAGGTAGTGCGTATCGGGCAGGTATTGGGCACACTGACGGCCTGTTTATTTACAACCCAACCTGACTGAGAGGACTGATCATGGTTCTGCGCTCGGAAATTCTGGTGAACAAAAACGTGCTCCCGACTAAAGAACAAGCTCTGCCCGGTCGCGAAACCGCGATGACCCTGCCTGAAAAGCACTTTGTGTTTAAAGACACCCCCTTGCTCGGCCCGTTCTTCGAAGACGTCGACTTCGCGATCTTCGGCCTCGGCTGCTTCTGGGGTGCGGAACGCCGCTTCTGGCAGCGCGAAGGCGTGGTCAGCACCGTGGTCGGCTACGCCGGCGGTTTCACCCCGAACCCGACCTACGAAGAAGTCTGCTCGGGCCTGACCGGCCACACCGAAGTGGTGCTGGTGGTGTATGACAAGGCCAGGGTCAGCTACGAAGAACTGCTGGCGATGTTCTGGGAACTGCACAACCCGACGCAGGGCATGCGCCAGGGCAATGACATCGGCACCCAGTACCGTTCGGCGATCTACGCCACCAGCCAGGAACAACTGGACGCGGCGCTCAAGAGCAAGGAAACCTACCAGGCCGAGCTGTCCAAGGCCGGCCTCGGTGAAATCAGCACCGAAATCGACCAGGCCCCGACCGTCTACTTTGCCGAGACGTATCACCAGCAATACCTGGCGAAAAACCCGGAAGGTTATTGCGGCATTGGTGGTACCGGCGTGACCTGCCCGATCTGATCGCCAAAACAAAAGATCGCAGCCTTCGGCAGCTCCTACGGGTGTACGCATAGCCCTGTAGGAGCTGCCGCAGGCTGCGATCTTTTGATCATGCAGCTACTACTCGGCAATCAACCAATCCATCTGCCACCCACCCTGGGTTTGCCCCAGCTTCCGGGACAACCACGGCAGCAGTTCACGCAACTCTTCCTCCAGCCCCCAAGGCGGATTGGCAATCGCCAGCCCGGAACCGTTCAGGCTGTTCGGCGTATCCAGCGGATGCACCAGCAACTCCACCCGCAACAACTTCGGCGCACCAGTACCGGCCAGGTCCTGATAGAAGCGGCGCAGGGCACGCTGATCCTTCACCGGGTACCAGATCGCCGCCACGGTCTGGCGCATCCGGCCAATCGCCTCCTTCAACGACGCAGCACAACGCTGCATCTCGTCGAGCTGCTCGAACGGCGGATCGATCAGCATCACCGCACGCTTCTCCGGCACCGGCAGCAAGGCCCGGGGCACATGCCAGCCCTCGCCCAAGTGCACCTTGACCCGGCGATCACCGGCCATGTTGTCCTTGAGCAGCAGGCCGTCTTCCGGGTGCTTCTCGTTGAGCAACACACGGTCCTGCGGGCGAGTCAGGCGTCGCGCCAGCTCCGGCGAGCCCGGGTAATAGCGCAACTGGCCATCCGGGTTCATCTCGTGCAGCACCTGCATGTAATCAGCGGTCAGGATCGGCAGATCCGGCTGATCCCACAAACGCGCAATGCCTTCCAGGTACTCGCCGGTACGATTGGCCTGGTCACCCTGAAGGTCATACAGACCGATGCCGGCGTGGGTATCGAGATAGGCAAACGGCTGCTCCTTGCGCGACATCAGGGCGATGAGGCGGGTCAAGGTCAGGTGTTTGAACACATCGGCGTGATTGCCGGCATGGAAGGCGTGACGATAATTCATGGTTGCTCCTGCGAAGGGCGGGGAGTTTACCTTTTACCGGCCGGCAAGTCAGGGGCTGGCGGCTGAGCGGACACTTCGAGCATTCATAGCGGCAACAAGCACGCACCATCGATCGACAAATTCAGAAACGCCTCACAACAGGAAGATTCCCTAACCTGCAAACCGGCGTGATAGCGTTCTTTGTCGAAAAAAGCAAAGGACGCACAAATGACCATTCGCTACGCAAAGATTGCAATGACCCTGGCGCTCGCCGCATTCGCCTTCATGACCGTATTCAACAACATCACCGACTACAGTTCCAACTTCAACTTCGTCCGGCATGTGCTGAGCATGGATACCACCTTCCCTGACAACGCCGCCCGGTATCGCGCAATTGATCTGCCTTGGGTGTGGCATGGAGCTTACTGGCTGATCATCCTTGGCGAAGCCATTACCTGTGGACTTCTCGGCTACGGCGCACTACAGCTCTGGCGCTCGCGGTCAGCCGGTGGGCATGAGTTCAGACTGGCCAGGAAGTGGGCCGTAGCGGGTTTGACGACAGGGTTTTTCGTGTGGTTTTTCGGCTTCATGGTGGTTGGAGGTGAGTGGTTTCTGATGTGGCAATCCGACATTTGGAATGGTCAGGACGCAGCCTTCAGGTTCTACATGGCAATACTGGGTGTGCTGATCTTTCTGAATCAGCCCGATGCCGATCTTGACTGATCCCCAATGAAAAACGGCCCGCATCCATCGGATGCGTGCCGTCTTCTTCAATCAGGAAGCTAATGCCTCGCTGAAAACCTCATTTGCTCAGCATGAAGTCCTTTCCGCCGCGGCGAATCGCTGCAGCGTGCCCGCAGACGGTGCGCCCAATTTACTGACGATATAGAGCTTCAGGCTGGCGAAGATGAAGCCCAGGATCTTTTGATCTTATGCCGCCGCTGTAGGCCCCGCCCGCAACCGCCGCCCAATCACATCCAGCACATCACAGCCATCGCGCAACGCAATGGCGCAGAGCAAGGCGAAATCGCTGAGGATGAAGGATTCGCACTCGATCGAACCGCGCATGGACAAGTTCTCAAGCACTTGGGTGACTGCGCGGATTCTGTAGTTGGCGGCGTCGGTAAGGATGTCGAGTGGCGCATGGGTGTCGACGAACAGGGTGGGCATATCGGTGCAGTTGCCGGTCAATGCCATGAAGCGGTTGTCGGGATGGGGGATTGGTTTTTCGTAGGGTGGGTCGGGATGTATTGATTTCATTTTTAATGCTCTAAGGAAGAAATGGACCTGCCATTAGCCTTCCTACGGGCTAGGGTGGCAGCTATGCACGGGGTAGGAATATCGAGACCCTTAGAGCAAAACTCGACCACGCCGAAGCGTGCCCGCGCATAGCCGCCGCAACTGATCTTACGGCCGCATGCAAACGGCCGCAAAACAGGCTGTGACGCCAAAGTAGCTCTAACGGTCTTGAGAGGTTCCTACACCCCGCCACTGAATTGTCAGTGACCGCCAAAGACTATCCATGAACCCCAGGCTCCACCAGTTCATGGAAACCGATACGTTTTGAAGGAAACGTCCTAGGACCTTGTCCAGAAAATTTCCAACCCGCCTGACGAGTAGGGAGTGGCATGAAGAATGGGCACACCAACCAGATTGAGTGCCCATTTTTTATTGGTCAGCTACCTGATTATCCCAGACATCGCTATCAGGCCAAGTAGCACCATGCCAGATACAACCCCTAGAAGAGTCCATTGCAGCACTACGAGTTTTCGCCTGAGGTCATGGGGAAAATTGTCGAGATCTTCAGCAGTGACCATACCGCGTTTCAAAAAAAATCGGGGAAACGTAACGACGCTAGATATTGAATAAACCAGCCGAGTCTTACCTCTAAGCCCTGCGTCAATACGCGCAGAGACAGTTATAAGTGGAGAACTGTTTTGGAAATGCGCTGACAGGACGTCTCCCTTGGTGTAGCCCAAATGCAGCGCAACCCCAAATACAACAAGTGCCCCACCGAAAACTATTAGCCCTGATGCCAGGAATAGTGCGTCTGCAACGCTAATACTCATTGAGTGGCCTCGAAAATGCGCTCGCCCATTTCTTCACCAATAACGCTCCCAATAACGCTGGAAGAAATAGAGCCTGCCCCGACCACAACAATACTGCAGGCCAGTAATCCCAAACCGCCAGTTGGCACACCCAACCCAACACAAAGCCCGCCGACAGCTGAGGTTGATAGAGCAGCACCTACAATTCCGCCACCTACGATCCCCCCGGTAAAACTCCCCGTTTCAGTAAATTTAACCCGCTCGCACGTTTCGGTACTTCCCGCAGCACACACGTCCTTAACCTTCAAAGCAGACGTTCCTCCGCCGACGGCAGTCCCTAGCCAACCGCCGTACTGAACGTATTTCGAAGCCCTCACCACGCCTTCAAGATGAGTGGCATAACCTGGTATTTGGCCGGCAGGACTGGCATTGGTCCAGTGGTGGACCAGGCTTTGGCTAGAGATACCCAACATCTTTTTCAGATTAATGTGGTGGGGAAACCCAATACCCTTACGGGTCAAAGTCGTCATGTGGCTGTTAAGTTGTGCAAGCAAACGCTGTCGTTCTACAAAAAAGGCCGGCGAACGAAGGTGCCCATCTCCTGGGAGCGTCGTCTGTTGCAATACTTCAATGTCCCTCAATGCGTTGCCGACGTTATCCAGATTATTTTTGAAAATGCTCGCGCCAACGCCAATGGCGCCAGAACCGTAGCCCAACATCGTCTGAATGGCATCCCGGTGTTGCACCATAAAATCCGCCTCTTCCGGGCTAAGCGTTGCAAGCACCAGATTGGTCCTGGCCGCCACGTCCATGAGCAGGGCTTCTTCGCGGGTGCATTGGTAGTTATTGGGGTCACTCAGCACGATCATCGAGCCGGCTTTGACATCGCCCAGGTTAGGGTTGAGCAGCTTGAATTTGCCCATCACGGCGGGATCGCGAAGGGTGAACAGCGAGGCCTCAAGCTGTTCGCGGGTGGTGCTCTTGGGCACGATGTAGAAACCCGGCTCCGGAGCGTCGAGGCTGGTGAACCGTGATGGAGACGAGGTGTCTGGCGCTGACGTAAAGCTGGATGGACGCGGCGTAGTCGAATGGCTGGTGGTTATCGGTGATGGCGCGGGCGAAGCCGATTGAGCTGTTACCTTGGCTGCTTTCGGTGCAGAGGGTTCATTTACATAACTACCCTCGAAATTCGAGGGAATCAGTTTGGCTTCACAGGGGCAGCCGCTGAAACTATCCAGCGTGCCAGCAACTCGTCGACCCTCGCTCAGGACGTGAGAGACGCCGCCGATGATCCGGTAGCTCTTCTTATCTTTTCCGCAACTGACCAGATCGCCCTCACGAGCATGGATGAGACCGAAATTGAAGGTGTGGTCCCCCTCCAGAACGGTACCGCCGCAGTCAGTTTTGTCACCTAGCCCTATGTAATACCCGATAACCATGTCTTGATGTCCCTTTCCACTGGCGCCCCACCCCTTGAAGAAATGCGCCATTGTTAACGATGAGTGACTCCGGCTCGGGAACGAGTCGGGCTAACGCAAAGTACGTGACCAGAGAGGTAATTCAAGGCAGCCGGGCAAAACAGGAAACTTCCTACAAGCTCCAAAGAAAAGGGTGACGAAAACGGAGGCAGGAACCAAAGCGCGTTCTAGATTGACCAAAAAAACGGCCCGCACCATAAAGCTGCGAGCCGTTCTTTTATCAGCGATGGGAAGAGTTCAGCTCATCACTTGTTCAAACGGTAATCAGCCTCAGCAGCAGCAAAACGCTGGAACATGCCGGCAGTCGGCGTGCCCATTTTGCTGACGAAGTAGATCGCCAGGCTGGCGAAGATGAAACCAGGGATGATTTCGTACAGGCCCAGCAGTTCGAAGTGTTTCCAGACGATCACGGTGATCGCGCCGACCAGGATACCGGCCAGTGCGCCGTTGCGGGTCATGTCTTTCCAGATTACGGAGATCAGCACGACCGGACCGAATGCGGCACCAAAACCGGCCCAGGCGTAGCTCACCAGACCCAGTACACGGTTTTCCGGGTTGGCCGCCAGTGCGATAGCAATCAGGGCAACCAACAGCACCATGGCACGGCCGACCCACACCAGCTCCAGTTGCGAAGCGGATTTACGCAGGAAGGTCTTGTAGAAGTCTTCGGTCAGGGCGCTCGAGCACACCAGCAACTGGCAGCTCAGGGTGCTCATGACGGCAGCCAGGATGGCCGACAGCAGGATACCCGCGATCCATGGGTTGAACAGGATCTTGGCCAATTCGATGAACACACGCTCGTGGTTCTCGGAGACTGCGCCAGCCATGTCCGGGTGCGCCGAGAAGTAGGCGATACCGAAGAAGCCGACAGCCACGGTGCCGCCCAGGCACAGGATCATCCAGGTCATGGAGATGCGACGGGCCTTGGCGATCGACTTAACCGAATCGGCAGCCATGAAACGCGCCAGGATGTGCGGCTGGCCGAAGTAGCCCAGCCCCCAGCCCATCAGCGAGATGATGCCGATGAAAGTGGTGCCCTTGAGCATGTCGAAGTTGCTTGGATCTTGCGCTTCGATGGCCAGGAAAGTGGTGTCGACGCCGCCGGTGGCCAGCAGCACGATAACCGGCGTCAGGATCAACGCGAAGATCATCAGGGTGGCTTGTACGGTATCGGTCCAGCTTACAGCCAGGAATCCGCCGATAAAGGTGTAGGCAATCGTCGCCGCGGCACCGGCCCACAGCGCCGTCTCGTAGGACATGCCGAAGGTGCTTTCGAACAGACGGGCACCGGCCACGATGCCGGAAGCACAATAGATGGTGAAGAACACCAGGATCACGACCGCGGAGATGATCCGCAGCAGGCCGCTTTTGTCTTCGAAACGGCTGGCGAAGTAGTCCGGCAGGGTCAGTGCATCACCGTTGTGCTCGGTCTGCACACGCAGGCGGCCGGCGACGAACAGCCAGTTCAGGTAGGCGCCGACGATCAGGCCGATGGCGATCCAGCTTTCGGAAAGACCGGACATGTAGATCGCGCCGGGCAAGCCCATCAACAACCAGCCGCTCATGTCGGAGGCACCGGCGGACAGTGCGGTCACAACGCTGCCCAGGCTGCGGCCGCCCAGAATGTAGTCGGAAAGGTTGTTGGTGGAGCGATAGGCCATCAAGCCGATCAGCACCATTGCTGCGATGTAGATCACGAACGTGATCAGGGTTGGATTGCTTACGCTCATTAAGTTACGCCCTGGCTTTGTTTTTATGTAGCGGCGGCTGGTGAACCGCTCGCAAACGCATACGTTTGACAGACGATCCGGATTCCCGCGCATTTATGACTGATGTTTCCCCAGGAAAGCCATCAGCCGGAGCACCCGGTTTTTTCCGGGTTGCACCTTGGGCGCGAATGCTATTCAACAAAGCAAATAAGGTGCAACCAGTTTCTCGAGAATAAGTTGCACCCAGTCGGAAATAAATTTCAAACCTGGTTTTTTGCTCCTTTTCGGAGCAAGAACGGAGGCTGACCAACCTAAAAAGCACCAAGCAGAGGCGGGACCGTGGTACCAGAATTTATTTCCTGACGAGCTGCGTAATATTCCGACAAAAAAAGGGTTGCACCCGGTTGCACCTCAACAGTCGCACGGCTAATCTTGCCGCCAGCTGATGCCACGCAGTCGTGGCAAACATGAGGATAAAAACATGGCTACCACCACCCTTGGGGTCAAACTTGACGACCCGACCCGCGAACGCCTCAAGGCCGCCGCGACCTCGATTGATCGCACGCCGCACTGGCTGATCAAGCAGGCAATCTTCAATTACCTGGAAAAACTCGAGGGTGGTGCAACCCTGTCCGAGCTGAACGGTTTGACCAAGGATTCCGACGACAGCGTCGATGCGCCTCTGGATCACGCCCACCAGTGCTTCCTCGAATTCGCCGAAAGCATCCTGCCGCAATCGGTACTGCGCGCCTCGATTACCGCCGCCTACCGTCGCCCTGAGCCGGAAGTCGTGCCGATGCTGATCGAGCAGGCTCGCCTGCCGGCACCGATGGCCGAGGCCACCAACAAACTCGCCGCCTCGATTGCTGAAAAACTGCGCAACCAGAAGAGCGCCGGCGGCCGTGCCGGCATCGTTCAGGGCCTGTTGCAGGAATTCTCCCTGTCGTCCCAGGAAGGTGTGGCGCTGATGTGCCTGGCCGAAGCGCTGCTGCGCATCCCGGACAAAGGCACCCGCGACGCCCTGATCCGCGACAAGATCAGCACCGGTAACTGGCACCCGCACCTGGGCAACAGCCCGTCGCTGTTCGTCAACGCCGCCACCTGGGGCCTGCTGCTGACCGGCAAGCTTGTGTCCACGCACAACGAAGCGGGCCTGACGTCGTCCCTGAGCCGCATCATCGGCAAGAGCGGCGAGCCGATGATCCGCAAGGGCGTCGACATGGCCATGCGCCTGATGGGCGAACAGTTCGTGACCGGCGAAACCATCGCCGAAGCCCTGGCCAACGCCAGCAAGTTCGAAGCCAAGGGCTTCCGCTATTCCTACGACATGCTGGGTGAAGCCGCACTCACCGAGCACGACGCCCAGAAATACCTGGCCTCGTACGAACAAGCCATCCACTCGATCGGCAAAGCCTCCCACGGTCGCGGGATTTATGAAGGCCCGGGCATTTCGATCAAGCTGTCCGCCCTGCACCCGCGCTACAGCCGCGCCCAGTACGAGCGCGTGATGGACGAGCTGTACCCGCGCCTGCTGTCGCTGACCCTGCTGGCCAAGCAATACGACATCGGCCTGAACATCGATGCCGAAGAAGCCGACCGCCTCGAACTGTCGCTGGATCTGCTCGAGCGCCTGTGCTTCGAGCCGCAACTGACTGGCTGGAACGGCATCGGCTTCGTGATCCAGGCTTACCAGAAGCGTTGCCCGTACGTAATCGACTACGTGATCGACCTGGCTCGCCGCAGCCGTCATCGCCTGATGATCCGCCTGGTAAAAGGCGCGTACTGGGACAGCGAAATCAAGCGCGCCCAGGTCGAAGGCCTGGAAGGCTACCCGGTCTACACCCGCAAGGTGTACACCGACGTTTCCTACATCGCTTGCGCCCGCAAGCTGCTGTCGGTACCGGAAGTCATCTACCCGCAGTTCGCCACGCACAACGCCCATACCCTGTCGGCCATTTATCACATCGCCGGTCAGAACTATTACCCGGGCCAGTATGAGTTCCAGTGCCTGCACGGCATGGGTGAACCGCTGTACGAACAGGTTGTAGGCAAAGTCTCCGAAGGCAAGCTGAACCGTCCGTGCCGCGTGTACGCTCCGGTCGGCACCCACGAAACCCTGCTGGCGTACCTGGTACGTCGTCTGCTGGAAAACGGCGCGAACACCTCGTTCGTCAACCGTATTGCCGACCAGTCGATTTCGATCCAGGAACTGGTGGCCGATCCGGTAGCCAGCATCGAGCAGATGGCGACCGTGGAAGGTGGTTTCGGCCTGCCGCACCCGCGCATTCCGCTGCCACGTGACCTGTACGGCTCCGAGCGCGCCAACTCCAGCGGCATCGACATGGCCAACGAACATCGTTTGGCGTCCCTGTCCTGCGCCCTGCTCGCCACCGCGCACAACCACTGGAAAGCGGCGCCGATGCTCGGTTGCGCCTCCAGCAGCGAAGCGCCGGCACCGGTCTTGAACCCGTCCGATCTGCGCGATGTGGTCGGCCATGTGCAGGAAGCGACCGTCGAAGACGTCGACAACGCGATCCAGTGCGCTCTCAACGCTGCGCCGATCTGGCAGGCCACCCCGCCAGCCGAACGCGCCGCGATCCTGGAACGTGCCGCCGATCTGATGGAAGCCGAGATCCAGCCGCTGATGGGCCTGCTGGCTCGCGAAGCCGGCAAGACCTTCGCCAACGCCATCGCCGAAGTGCGCGAAGCCGTGGACTTCCTGCGTTATTACGCGGTGCAGGCACGCAACGATTTCACCAATGACGCTCACCGTCCGTTGGGCCCAGTCGTATGCATCAGCCCGTGGAACTTCCCGCTGGCTATCTTCAGTGGCCAAGTGGCTGCTGCGCTGGCCGCTGGTAACCCTGTATTGGCCAAGCCTGCGGAACAGACTCCGCTGGTCGCGGCTCAGGCCGTGCGCCTGCTGCTCGAAGCCGGCATTCCGGAAGGCGTGCTGCAACTGCTGCCGGGTCGCGGTGAAACCGTCGGTGCCGGCCTGGTCGGCGACGATCGCGTCAAAGGCGTGATGTTCACCGGTTCCACCGAAGTCGCTCGCCTGCTGCAACGCAACATTGCCGGCCGCCTGGACAGCCAGGGCCGTCCGATCCCGCTGATCGCCGAAACCGGCGGCCAGAACGCAATGATCGTCGACTCCTCGGCGCTGACCGAACAAGTCGTGATCGACGTGGTTTCCTCGGCCTTCGACAGCGCCGGTCAGCGATGCTCGGCCCTGCGCGTCCTGTGCTTGCAGGAAGATTCCGCTGACCGTGTCATCGAAATGCTCAAGGGCGCGATGGCCGAAAGCCGTCTCGGCAACCCTGAGCGCCTGTCCGTGGACATCGGCCCGGTCATCGACGCCGAAGCCAAGGCTGGCATCGAGAAGCACATCCAGGCCATGCGCGACAAAGGTCGCAGCGTGTACCAGGTGGCCATCGCCGACGCTGAAGAGGTCAAACGCGGCACCTTCGTGATGCCGACCCTGATCGAACTGGAAAGCTTCGACGAGTTGCAGCGGGAGATCTTCGGCCCGGTGCTGCACGTGGTGCGCTATAAGCGCAAGGACATCGATCAACTGATCGGCCAGATCAACGCTTCCGGCTACGGCCTGACCCTGGGTGTGCACACCCGCATCGACGAGACCATCGCCAAGGTGATCGACAACGTCAACGCCGGTAACGTCTACGTCAACCGCAACATCGTCGGTGCAGTGGTCGGCGTGCAGCCATTCGGCGGCGAAGGCCTGTCGGGTACCGGCCCGAAAGCCGGTGGTCCGCTGTATCTGTACCGCCTGTTGTCGACCCGTCCTGCGGATGCGATCGAACAATCCTTCGCTCGTGGCGATGCTGCCGCAGCACCGGACGTTCGCCTGCGCGACGCCATGAGCAAACCGCTGAACGCCCTGAAAGCCTGGGCCGACAGCCACAAGCTCGCCGATCTGAGCACCCTGTGCGTACAGTTCGCCGCGCAATCGCAAAGCGGCATCACCCGCGTTCTGGCCGGCCCGACCGGCGAGCGCAACAGCTACGCGATCCTGCCACGCGAACACGTGCTGTGCCTGGCGGAAGTCGAAGGCGACCTGCTGACGCAACTGGCGGCGGTATTGGCAGTCGGTGGTTCGGCGGTATGGCCGGAAGCTGACATGACCAAGGCCTTGTTCGCACGTCTGCCGAAGGACATTCAGGCGCGCATCAAGCTGGTTTCCGACTGGAACAAGGACGAAGTGGTGATTGATGCGGTTGTGCATCACGGCCATTCCGATCAGTTGCGTGCGGTGTGCCAGCAGGTTGCCAAGCGTGCCGGTGCCATCGTTGGCGTGCAGGGCCTGTCGCAAGGCGAAACCAACATTGCGCTGGAACGCCTGGTGATCGAGCGGGCGTTGAGCGTCAACACGGCTGCGGCGGGGGGTAATGCCAGCCTGATGACGATCGGTTAAATCCGACAATCCGGGCACCTGCAACAGGTGCCCGGGTCAGCAACAATCCCTGTGGGAGCGAGCTTGCTCGCGATAGCGGCATAACAGTCGATAGTGATGTTGACTGTTATGGCCTCATCGCGAGCAAGCTCGCTCCCACAGTTGTTTTGTGGTGCCTGTTAAGGCTCTGCTCTGCCCCACCATCACGCTCATCAATCATGCTATTCAGCATAAATTCGCCAGCCTAGACTCGGCCCATTCCAATAAAAGGTAGGTCGCCATGTCCGAGACGTTGCTCAGTTCCCGCAATCTGGCTTTCGAGCTATATGAAGTCCTCGATGCCGAGGGCCTGACCCAGCGTGAGCGTTTCGCCGAGCACAATCGCGAGACCTTCGATGCGGCCATTGGCACCGCCCGCAGCATTGCCGAGAAGTTCTTCGCCCCGCACAACCGCAAGGGCGACGAGAACGAGCCGCGCTATGAGAACGGTCAGGCGATTCTGATTCCAGAGGTGAAACCGGCGGTGGATGCCTTCCTCGAAGCCGGTTTCCTCAACGCCGCGCGTAGTTTCGACGCTGGTGGCATGCAACTGCCTACCTTGCTGTCCCAAGCCTGTTTTTCGCACTTCCAGTCCGCCAACGCGGCTTCGACCTCTTATCCGTTCCTGACCATGGGCGCGGCCAACCTGATCGAAAGCTTCGGCACTGACGAACAGAAGCAGCGCTTCCTGCAACCGATGATCGACGGGCGCTTTTTCGGCACCATGGCCCTGACCGAACCCCACGCCGGCTCGTCACTGTCGGATATTCGTACCCGCGCGGAACCTGCGTCCGACGGCACTTATCGCCTCAAGGGCAACAAGATCTTCATTTCCGGTGGCGATCACCCGCTGTCGGAAAACATCGTGCACATGGTGCTGGCCAAGCTGCCGGACGCACCAGCCGGGGTGAAGGGCATTTCGCTGTTCATTGTGCCGAAATTCCTGGTCAACGATGACGGCAGCCTCGGCAAACGCAACGACGTGCTGCTCGCCGGTCTGTTCCACAAGATGGGCTGGCGCGGCACCACCTCTACCGCGCTGAATTTCGGCGATAACGGAGAATGTGTCGGCTATCTGGTGGGCAAGCCGCACCAGGGCTTGAGCTACATGTTCCAGATGATGAACGAGGCGCGCATCGGCGTCGGCATGGGCGCGGTGATGCTTGGCTACGCGGGCTATCTGTATTCGCTGGAATACGCCCGCGAGCGGCCGCAGGGTCGCGTGCCGGACAGCAAGGACCCGAACACCGCGCCGGTGGCGATCATCAATCACGCCGACGTCAAACGCATGTTGCTGACACAAAAGGCTTACGTCGAAGGTTCGTTTGACTTGGGGCTTTATGCGGCACGCTTGTTCGATGACACCACGACCCTTGCGACCGAAGCCGAACGCAAACAGGCCCATGAACTGCTGGACCTGCTGACGCCGATCGTCAAATCCTGGCCGTCGGAGTTCTGCCTGAAGGCCAACGAACTGGCGATCCAGATCCTCGGCGGCCACGGCTACACCCGCGAATACCCGGTGGAGCAGTATTACCGCGACAACCGCCTGAACCCGATCCACGAAGGCACCCACGGTATTCAGTCACTGGACCTGTTGGGTCGCAAACTGGCGCAGAATGGCGGCGCGGGACTCAAGCAACTGATCCGCCTGATCGCCGACACTGGCGAGCGAGCACAGGCGTTTGACTCATTGACGCCGCTGCGTGAACCGCTGGAAAAACTGGTTGCTCGTTTGCAAACCGTGACCATCGGCCTGCTGACCGACCTGGCCCAAGGCAAGGTCAACAGCAGCCTGGCGAACTCGGCGTTGTACCTGAAGGTGTTTGGTCACACGGTGATTGGCTGGCGCTGGCTGGAGCAGGCGATCCGTGCCGAGGAAGGTTTGGCCAAGGGTAGTGCGGCGGATGTGAGCTTCTATAAAGGCAAGCTGCAGGCGGCGCGGTATTTCCTGACGTGGGAAGTACCGGGCTGTCACCATGAGCTGGCGATTCTTGAGGCGCGGGATGATGTTTGCCTTGGGATGCAGGATGAGTGGTTCTGATCAGGTATAGATTGGTGTAATGGCCACAAAAAAGATCGCAGCCTTCGGCAGCTCCTACAGGGTGTATATCAGATCCATGTAGGAGCTGCCGAAGGCTGCGATCTTTTGATTTTGAGCTTCTAGCTCAGCTTGAACCCACCCATCTGCCGCGCCAGATCATCCGCCAAGCGCTGCAACGTCTGGCAATCATCCCGACAGGCCCTGACCTCCCCCGCCGTCGCCCGGGCCAGATCGGAAATGCCCTGCACGTTACGGTTGATCTCTTCTGTCACCGCCGATTGCTCTTCCGTCGCCGTCGCCACCTGATGGTTCATGTCGCTGATGCGCTCGACCTGCCCGGTAATCGCGGTCAACGAAGCCCCGGTGCGCTGGCTCGACTCAACACCCGTGCCCGTCGCCGCTTGCCCCGAATGCATCGAGGACACCGCATTCTCCGCGCCTTGCTTGAGGCTGCCGATCATCTGCTGGATCTCGTCGGTGGATGACTGTGTGCGTCGCGCCAACGTCCGCACTTCATCGGCCACCACGGCAAACCCGCGCCCCATGTCCCCGGCCCGCGCCGCTTCGATAGCGGCGTTGAGCGCCAGCAAATTGGTCTGTTCGGAAATCCCGCGAATCACCGCCAGCACCTGATCGATGGACGCCACCTGATGCGCCAACTCACCCACAGCACTGGCCGCGATGCCGATTTCGTCAGACATGCTTTCGATATGGCGGATCGAGCCACCCACCACTTCCCGCGCCTGCATCGCCTCATCCCGAGCGGTTTGCGACGCGACTGCTGCGTTGCCGGCATTCTGCGCGATTTCCTGAACGGTCAGGCCCATTTCATGGACAGCAGTGGCGACCATGTCGGTCATTTCCTGCTGGCGACCGGAACGTTCAGCGGTGTTATCCACAACCCTGGCCACCTGAACCACCGCCGTGCGCAGGCGTTCGCTGGTGGTCAGCACTTCACCAATCATGTCGCGCTGGCTGTCCAGGAACCGATTGAACCCACGGGCCAGGTCGCCCAGCTCATCGGCACGGCTGGAATCTAACCGGTGGGTCAAATCTCCACCACCGCTACCGATGGCAACCAGTGCCGCTGTTACCTGACGAATCGGCCGTACCAACCCACGGGCCAGCAGTACTACCAGCAACAGGCACACCAGCGCGACAGCCAGGCCGATCCCGCTGCTCACCCACATGGCGCGGCGGGCTTCGGCGTAGATCTGCGACTGTGGCACTTCGGCCACCAGGGTCCAGCCGAGATCGCGCAGCGGCAAGCTCAACGCCAGATAATCTTCGCCATCACGCTGGAAGCCACTGTTGGTGGCGGACGCTTTGGAGGTAGAGAGTTGCCCCATCACCGCTTGCGCTGCCGTAGCACCAATCTGCTCGGCCAAGGTACGTTTGCCGCTGAATTGCGCCTCGGGATGCACCTGGATCAAACCATCCGAACGCACGAGATAGACCTTGCCGCGCTCTCCGAAGCTGAAGTTGTGGATCAGCTCCGACAGCTCTTTCATGCTCAGGCCAAGACCCGCAACACCAACGATTTTGCCCGCCTGCTCCACCTTGAGATCGATGAAAAGCGCCAATTCTCCGGTCGCCGTGTCATTGTCGATATTGAGGGTGCGCGGCTGGTTGCTGTCGAGGAACGAGTAGAACCAGGCGTCTTTGGGATTGGAACGACTGAGGGTGCGGTCCAGGCCTTTTTCGCTGATGTAATGGCTGGACGCGGTGCCGATGATCAGCGCGGTAAAGGCTTTGTGCTCGGCGCGGATGCCTTCCAGGTACTGCGCGAAGCTTGCGGTTTGGGCACTGTCTTCACCCCCGGCCAACCAGTTGCGCACCATGCTGTTGCTGGCAATGTCCTTGGCAGCGGTGAGGGGTTGAACGAGGACCCGCTCGATATCGTTGCGCATCGCTTCGATGCTCGACGGCAAGGCTTGCTCGACCAGATAGCTCTGGGCGAGGCGGTTGACCACCAGGGTATAAATGCCAACCACGATCAGGATACTGACGAGCAGAGCGGTGCCCATGCTCAGGATCAACTGCCATTGAATACTGCGTCGCCAGAACTGCATGGAGCACCCCCAAAGAATAAGAGGCTGAAACACTGCAACAGCCGTGCCGATTGTATACAAGCCAACCGACAATTTATTCTTTGGTTGTGCGCAAAGCCGATCAGGCCTGATTGATCGTCTTGGAAATCACTTCAACCGTGGCGCTGACTTGCTCTTGGTAACGGTCGAGTTCGAGCTTGTGCTGCTTCTGCATTTCGATCTGCTGGGAGCACAGATTCATCGCCGCCAGCACCAGCAGTCGGTCACCGATCAGCGTCGGGTACTTCCTCTTGGTTTCGGCCAGGGCTGCCTTCAACATCATCGCGGCGTCCAGCAGGGTCTGTTCTTCCCCGGCCGGTGCCTTGATCGAATAGTCCTCCCCCAGGATCGAGACGACTTTTACCCCTGCGGCGTTGTAACTCATGCGCTGACAGGGCCTGCGCTGACGCGCTCAACCAGGGCCTGGATGCGAGCCGCCGTGGCGCCTTGCTTTTCTTCGTGCTCCATCAGGCTCAGTTGCAGGCTTTCGTTTTCATCTTTGGCCTGGGCCAGTTCCGCGGCCAGGTTCTGGTTCTGTTGCACCAGGTCGCTGACCAGTTGTTCCAATTGGCTAAGGGATGCTTCCAACATTTTGATTTTCCGGGCATTTTCAAAGGGCGCGTACGATAAAGAAAAGTCACCCTGGATGCCAGGGTTATACAGGCGCAAAGCCTTGATTTTGCTGACGAGTGACCTTTCTCGCGAACTGTAGAGACTGTGATTGCCCGATCTGGTTCCTGCACTTCGTCGCCACAAGGTGCAACCGGTGGAAACGAGACGCGCTCAAGACCTCAGTCCGGCGCTCTGTGATGACACAAAACCTTTTTGACAGCATCACATTTCAACAGGTTAGAATCGCTGGCACGCAGACTGCATGGTCAGTTTGCGCCCGCCTTTCAGCTTTTTGGAGTACTGCCTTTGAATGCGACGACCATCAACAGCCTGTTCTTGATCGGCGCGTTGCTGGTAGGTGCAAGCATTCTGGTGAGCTCACTTTCGTCCCGCCTCGGCATCCCGATTCTGGTGATCATCCTGGCCGTCGGCATGGTGGCCGGTGTCGATGGCGCCGGCATTCTTTTTGATAACTACCCCACGGCTTATCTGGTCGGCAACCTCGCACTGGCAGTGATCCTGCTCGACGGTGGCTTGCGCACCAGAGTGTCGAGTTTTCGCGTGGCGTTATGGCCGGCGCTCTCTCTGGCCACGGTCGGCGTGCTGATTACCACCGGGCTGACCGGCATGGCGGCCGCATGGCTGTTCAACCTGAATCTGATCCAGGGCCTGCTGATCGGCGCCATCGTCGGCTCCACCGACGCCGCCGCGGTGTTCTCGCTATTGGGTGGCAAGGGCCTGAATGAACGGGTAACCGCCAGCCTTGAAATCGAATCCGGCAGCAACGACCCGATGGCAGTGTTCCTCACCGTCACCCTGATCGACATGCTCGCCAGCGGCCAGACCGGCCTGCACTGGAGCCTGCTGACCCACTTGCTGCGCGAGTTCGGTATCGGCGGCGTCATCGGTCTTGGTGGCGGTTGGCTGATGCTGCAATTGGTCAACCGCATCAATCTGGCCACCGGTTTGTATCCGATTCTGGTCATCGCCGGCGGGTTGGTCGTCTTTGCCCTGACCAACGCCCTGCACGGCAGCGGCTTTCTGGCGGTGTACATCTGCGGCCTGGTAATCGGCAACCGTCCGGTGCGCAGCCGCCACGGCATCCTGCACATGCTCGACGGCATGGCCTGGCTGGCGCAGATCGGCATGTTCCTGGTGCTGGGGCTGCTGGTGACGCCTCACGACCTGCTGCCTATCGCCTTGCCGGCACTGGCCCTGGCGCTGTGGATGATTCTGTTTGCCCGGCCACTGTCGGTGATGGTTGGCCTGCTGCCGTTCAAGGCATTTCATGGTCGCGAGAAGGCTTTCATTTCCTGGGTCGGCCTGCGCGGCGCGGTCCCGATCATTCTCGCGGTGTTCCCGCTGATGGCCGGCCTGCCCAACGCCCAGCTGTACTTCAACCTCGCGTTCTTTATCGTGCTGGTGTCGCTGCTGGTTCAGGGCACGAGCCTGCCATGGGTCGCCAAGCTGCTAAAGGTGACGGTGCCCCCGGAGCCGGCGCCCATCTCCCGCTCGGCCCTGGAAGTACACGTCACCAGCGAGTGGGAGCTGTTCGTCTATCGCCTCGGCGCGGAAAAATGGTGCATCGGTTCGCCCCTGCGCGAGCTGAAAATGCCCGAAGGCACCCGTATCGCCGCTTTGTTTCGTGGCCAACAATTACTCCATCCGTCGGGTAGTACGGTACTAGAAGTCGATGATTTGCTGTGTGTTATCGGCCATGAACACAACCTGCCGGCCCTCGGAAAACTCTTCAGCCAAGCGCCGCAACGGGGCCTCGATCTGCGTTTCTTCGGCGACTTCGTACTCGAAGGAGACGCCCAGCTGGCCGCGGTTGCGGCACTGTATGGCCTGAAGGTCGAAGGCATCGATCCGGACATGTCCCTGGGCCACTTCATTGCCCAGAAGGTTGGGGGCGCGCCGGTGGTGGGTGACCAGGTGGAATGGAACAACACCATTTGGACCGTGGCCGTCATGGACGGGAACAAGATCGGTAAAGTGGGCGTCAGATTCCCCGAAGGAAGTCGCCCGGGTCCCGGACTCTTCCTCTAAACTGCTTCCACTATCACTTGCTTGACCGGTCTTTATGCCTAACCTGCGCTCCATTTTCGCCATTGCCCTTTTGGGTTTGAGTCTCTCTGTCGGCACCCTTGGTTTATCGCAAGCGGCGCAAGCGGCCGAACCGCCTTCCAGCGAAGCCGTGCAAGCGAGCCTGGACAAGATTTCCGACCGCAAACTGCCGGAAGCCGATCAGAAGGCCCTGCAATCGGTCCTGCAAGGCACGCTGAACCAGCTCAACAACAAGCGCGACTACGAGCAGAAGCTGATCGCGCTCAAGCAGCAATTGAGCAGTGCGCCCAAACAGACCATCGAGAACCAGCGTGAACTGACCCGCCTCAAGGCCAGTTCCGTGGTGCCGGTGGCGCAGCGTTTCGCCAAGGAACCGATCCAGCAGCTGGAACAATTGCTCACCGAGCGCTCCACCCAGCAAAGCGACCTGCAAAAGGCCCTGGCCGACGCCAACAGCCTGATCATCACCGCCCAGACTCGCCCCGAGCGCGCCCAGGCGGAGATATCCAGCAGCCAGACGCGCATTCAGCAGATCAACAACACCCTCAAGAACGGCAAAGACGCCGGCAAGACCCTGAGCCCCGAGCAGCGCGACCAGCTCAATGCCGAGCTGGCAGCGCTGAACGCCCTGATCCCGTTGCGGCGCCAGGAACTGGCCGGCAATACCCAGTTGCAAGACCTCGGCAACAGCCAGCATGACCTGTTGTCGGAGCGGTCCGACCGCCTGGATCGGGAAATCCAGGAACTGCAAACCCTGATCAACCAGAAGCGCCTGGCGTTGTCCCAGGAAACGGTCACCCAGCAATCCATCGAAGCGCAGAAGGCCGGCGGCAGCAGCCTTTTGGCCACCGAAAGCGCGGCCAACCTGAAGCTCTCGGACTACCTGCTCAAAAGCACCGACCGCCTGAACGAAGTCACCCAGCAGAACCTGCAGACCAAGCAGCAACTGGACAGCCTGACCCAGAGCGATGCGGCCCTGGACGAGCAAATCAACGTGCTCAAAGGCAGCCTGCTGCTCTCGAAGATTCTCTACAAACAGAAACAGGCGTTGCCGCGCCTGCGGCTCGACCGCAACCTGGCCGACCAGATCGCCGACATTCGCCTGTATCAGTTCGAAGTCAGCCAGCAACGGGAATTGCTGAGCAACCCGACCACCTACGTCGAAAACCTGCTGTCGACCCAACCCCCCGAGCAAGTCACGGCGCAGCTGCGCAAAAGCCTGATGGAACTGGCCACCACCCGCGCCGACCTGCTGGAGCGACTGAACCGCGAACTGAGTGCGGTGCTCAATGAATCCATCACCCTGCAACTGAACCAGAAGCAATTGCTCAGCACCGCGCAAAGCCTGCGGGCGACCCTGGATGAGCAGATGTTCTGGATTCCCAGTAACAAGCCGCTGGACCTGGAGTGGATTCACAGCGTGCCGGATCGCCTGCAGCGGCAACTCGATTCGCTGCCGGTACTGTCAAGCCTGAGCGAACTGACCGACGGCCTGACCCAGCGCCCACTGCTGTTTCTGCCACTGGCCCTGCTGATCGGCGCGTTGCTGTGGCGGCGCAAGAATCTGTACGCGCGACTGAACAAGGTTCACCAGGACATCGGTCACTTCAAGCGCGATAGCCAGTGGCACACGCCGCAGGCGATTCTGATCAACATTCTGCTGGCGATGCCGGTTTCCCTGGGCCTCGCCTTGTGCGGGCTGGCCTTGCAGATCGACGCCCGTGGACAGAACGCCAATATGGGCGCGGCGCTGCTGCAAATGGCCGGGGCCTGGCTGGTGTTCTACACCGCCTACCGGATCCTCGCGCCAGGTGGTGTGGCAGAACTGCATTTCCGTTGGGAAAAGCCCCAGGTGGAATTCCTGCGCAGATGGATCCGCCGCCTCGGTATCGTGGTGATGGCACTGGTGACCGTCGTCGCCGTTGCCGAACTGCAACCGGCGGCACTGGCCGATGACGTGCTCGGCATGCCGGTGGTGCTGATCTGCTACGCCTTGATGACCTTGCTGCTCAGCCGCCTGCTCAGCAGCAGCCCGACCCACGAAAACGCTTCGCTGTTCCGCAAACTGGTGGGGGTCCTGTTCACCGCCCTGCCCGTCGCCCTGTTCGTGGCGGTGTGCTTCGGCTACTACTACACCGCACTGAAGCTCAGCGACCGCTTGATCAACACCCTGTACCTGCTGATGTTCTGGCTGGTGATCGAAGCCACCTTCGTGCGCGGCCTCAGTGTGGCGGCGCGGCGCCTGGCCTACCAGCGCGCCCTGGCCAAGCGGCTGGCCGCCAAAGAGGCCGGCGATGGCGAAGCGGTGATCGAAGAACCGACGATGGACATCGAGAAGGTCAACGAACAGTCCCTGCGCCTGATCCGCCTGGCACTGCTCGGCGGCTTCATGGCGGCACTGTATTGGGTCTGGGCCGACCTGATCACGGTGTTCTCGTACCTGGACAACGTCACCCTCTACGAATACACCAGCGGTACCGGCGCCAACATGAGCATGGTACCGATCAGCATCGGCGACATGCTCGGCGCGCTGATCATCATCGGCATCACCTTCGCCCTGGCACGCAACCTGCCGGGCTTGCTCGAAGTGTTCGTGCTGTCGAAGCTGAATCTTGCCCAGGGCAGCGCCTACGCCACCACCACACTGCTGTCTTATGTGATCGCCGGCGTCGGTTTCGTCTCGACGCTGTCGACCCTCGGCGTGAGCTGGGACAAGCTGCAGTGGCTGGTGGCGGCCCTGTCGGTCGGCCTCGGTTTCGGCATGCAGGAGATCTTCGCCAACTTCATTTCCGGCATCATGATCCTGTTCGAACGCCCGGTGCGGATCGGTGACACCATCACCATCGGCAACCTGTCCGGCACCGTGAGCAAGATTCGCATCCGTGCCACGACCATCACCGACTTCGACCGCAAGGACATCATCGTCCCGAACAAGACGTTCATTACCGGGCAACTGATCAACTGGTCGCTGACCGACACCATCACCCGGGTGACCCTCAAGCTCGGCGTCGACTACGGCTCGGACCTGGACCTGGTGAAAGAGCTGCTGCTCAAGGCCGCACGGGATAACCCGCGCGTGCTGAAAGACCCGGAACCCCACGTGTACTTCCTCAACTTCGGCGAAAGCACCCTCGACCACGAGTTGCGCATGCACGTGCGCGATCTCGGCGACCGCAACCCGGTGCTCGACGAGGTCAACCGCTTCATCAACCGCGAGTTCAAGAAGCAGCACATCAACATCTCGTTCCGGCAGATGGAGGTCTACCTCAAGAACCTGCACGGCCAGGAATACAAGATGGTGCCGATCGAACCGGAAGCGAAAACCATCGTGCCGATCGTCGACGGCAAGCCAGCGCAAGAACCGCCCGCCGCCAAACTCGACTAACCGGACTTTCCCCAGCAGAATGCTCGGACATTCTGCTGGAGCCGGCCCTTGAAAGCCCTCGACGAACTCACTTTCGATAACCGCTTCGACCGCCTGGGCGATGCGTTTTCCGCCCATGTGCTGCCCGAGCCCATCGATAATCCGCGCCTGGTCGTGGCCAGCCCCGCCGCCATGGCGCTGCTGGACCTCGACCCGGCCGTGGCCGAAACCCCGGAGTTCGCCGAACTGTTCAGCGGCCACAAGCTCTGGGCCGACGCAATTCCAAGGGCGATGGTCTATTCGGGGCATCAGTTCGGTTCCTACAACCCGCAACTGGGCGACGGTCGTGGCCTGTTGCTCGGCGAGGTGTACAACGAGGCTGGCGAACACTGGGACCTGCACCTAAAAGGCGCCGGCCAGACGCCGTTCTCACGCATGGGCGATGGCCGGGCGGTACTGCGTTCGTCGATCCGCGAATTCCTCGCCTCCGAAGCCCTGAACGCGCTGAATATCCCGACCACCCGCGCCCTGTGCGTGATCGGCTCCGACACCCCGGTGTGGCGCGAAAAACAGGAGCGCGCGGCCATGGTCCTGCGCCTGGCGCCGAGCCATGTGCGCTTCGGGCACTTCGAATACTTCTACTACACCAAGCGCCCCGAGCAGCAGAAAGAGCTGGGTGATCACGTGCTGGCCATGCATTTTCCGCAGTGCCTGGAACAACCGGAGCCGTACCTGGCGATGTTCCGCGAAGTGGTGGAGCGCAATGCCGAACTGATCGCCAAATGGCAGGCGTATGGCTTCTGCCACGGGGTGATGAACACCGACAACATGTCGATCCTGGGCATCACCTTCGATTTCGGCCCGTTCGCCTTCCTCGACGACTTCGACGCCAACTTCATCTGCAACCACTCCGACGACCAGGGCCGTTACTCCTTCAGCAACCAGGTGCCAGTTGGCCAGTGGAACCTCAGCGCCCTGGCCCAGGCCCTGACGCCGTTCATCAGCGTCGAAGCCCTGCGCGAAACCCTCGGCCTGTACCTGCCGCTGTTCCAGGCTCATTACCTGGACCTGATGCGCCGCCGCCTCGGCCTGGCCACCGCGGAGGATGACGACCAGAAATTGCTGGAGAACCTGCTGCAACTCATGCAAAACAGCGGCGTCGACTACAGCCTGTTTTTCCGCCGCCTGGGTGATGAAGCACCGGAACAGGCCATCACCCGCTTGCGTGATGACTTCGTCGACCTCAAGGGCTTTGATGCCTGGGGCGAACTCTACGTCGCCCGGGTGGCACGTGAAGGCACGCTTGATCAACAGCAGCGCCGCCAGCGGATGCACGCGGTCAATCCGCTGTACATCCTGCGCAACTACCTGGCGCAGAAGGCCATCGAGGCGGCGCAGAACGGCGACTACTCGGAAGTCCGCCGGCTACACGCCGTGCTGAGCAATCCGTTCGAGGAACAACCGGGGATGCAAAGCTACGCCGAGCGACCACCGGAATGGGGCAAGCACCTGGAGATCAGTTGTTCGTCGTGAGGCACTGCACGATTGAAAATCTGCAGTCCTGTCTCCAGATAAGGATCATTCGCTTTCGACTGGACGTTTTGTCATGACCGACCCACTCCTCATCCCCTGCCCCCACTGCAACGGCCTCAACCGCATTCCCGCCGAGCGCCTGAACGACCACCCGAAGTGCGGGCGCTGCAAGGCTGAAGTCATGCTGAGCAAACCGTTTGAATTGAAACAAAGCGACTACGCCAGCCAGATCAAGGGCGATCTGCCGCTGCTGGTGGATGTGTGGGCGGACTGGTGCGGGCCGTGCAAGTCGTTTGCACCGGTGTTCGAGCAGGCGGCCGGGCAACTGGTGGGCAAGTGCCGACTGGCCAAGCTGGACAGCGAGGCGAACCAGCAGTTGTCGGCGCAATTGGGGATTCGCTCGATTCCGAGCCTGATCCTGTTCAAGAACGGCCGGGAAGTCGCCCGGCAGAGCGGGGCTTTTCCGTTACCGCAGTTGATGAGCTGGTTGCGTAGCCAGGGGATCTGAGACTGCCCGGAAAGATCGCAGCCTGCGGCAGCTCCTACAAGGACATCAGCGCCCAATCTGTAGGAGCTGCCGCAGGCTGCGATCTTTTGATCTTCAGGCGTTTTCCAGCAGGTTGTGCAACTCGACAAACTGCTGGGTCAGCTTGTGCCGCGGGTCGAGATGGATCAGTGGCGTATTGGCCTGGTGGGATTCGCGCATGCGTACCGAGCTGGCCAGGTACACCGGCAACACCGGCAGGCCTTCGGCGATCAGCTCATCGAGAATCTGCTGGGGCAGGCTGGCGCGGGCCTGGAACTGGTTGACGACAATGCCTTCGACTTCCAGGCCTTCGTTATGGTCGTCCTTCAACTCTTCGATTTCCGCCATCAGGCCATACAGTGCCTGGCGTGAAAAGCTGTCGCAATCGAAGGGAATCAATACACGATCAGCGGCAATCAACGCTGAAACCGCATAGAAGTTCAGCGCGGGCGGGGTGTCGAGGTAAATCCGGTCGTAGTCTTCGCTCAGCTCTTCAAGCAACTTACGCAGCTTGTTGATCTTGTGCTTGGCTTCAAGTTTTGGCTGCAAGTCCGCCAGTTCGGCGGTGGCGGTAATGACATGGAGGTTATCGAAGGGGGTTTCGTAGATGTCGACCTGATTCTTTTTGGAGAACGGCCCGGAAGACAGCGTCTGCTTGAAGAAATCGGCGATGCCCATCGGGATATCGCTACCGGTGAGCCCCGTCAGGTACTGAGTGGAGTTGGCCTGGGCATCGAGATCCACCAACAAGGTGCGAAAACCCTCGCTGGCACTGACCGCCGCCAGATTGCAGGCAATGCTGGATTTGCCAACGCCACCTTTCTGATTGAACACCACGCGCCGCATGTCAAAACCTCCGTGTATCAAAGAATGACCGAGTGTAGTGGTCCCCGGCATGGCTACGCTACCTCACCAGTGCAAGGACTACACAGTCAGTTGCCTTCTCCTGCTTGAAAGGCCCTGAACAGCCCGGCGATTCGACGCCAGAACTGACAGACGGAGTCATAATTCTGTGAATAATTACCAATCGTTCAATTTTTGCGAGCCAGTAGCTTCATCTTGCTGAGCAAAATGTAACCAGCATTTGCTACACGTTCCCGGCACCGGGATAATGCGCGCCACTCGGCGCCAAACGCCACGCAGGGTAAGTCCCGGCTTTCGGCCACTCCCCCGCGTCAAGTAAGCCCGTGAGGGTGGAATGAATGTCTGTGATCAACTTCAACATCGCCCAATGGCGCGCCTGGGCCCCTGGGCTTGATAGCGTGTCCGATTGGCAGGCCTGGTGCCGACAACCGGTTGTGCTGCCGGACAGCGATGCCGCTCCCGACGTTTCCTTTCTGCCGGCCATGCAGCGTCGGCGGCTCAGCCGTCTGGCGCGCATGGCATTCAGTGTCGGCTGGCCATTGGCCGAAGGTCGGCAGGATCTGCCATTGGTCTTTGTTTCCCGTCACGGCGAAACGCCCCGCACGATCGAGATCCTCAGCGACCTGGCCACCGATCAACCGCTGTCGCCAACCCGCTTCAGCTTGTCGGTGCATAACGCGATCATTGGCCTGTGGTCGATCATGCGTGGTGAAACCAGCGAAATGACCGCCCTGGCCGCCGCAGGCGATGGCCTGGAACATGGCATGCTCGAAGCTGCCGCGCTGCTGGCTGAAGGCGCTGACGCGGTACTGCTGGTAGTCACCGAAGAGCGGCCGCCCGAGGCTTACTCGACCTGGATCGACGACGTACCGTTCCCTTATGCCGTCGGCCTGCTGATCACGCCCGGCACCGACTGGCGGTTGTCCCTGAACAGCCCCCCGGATGCGTTGTCCAAATCCCGCTGGCCCCACGCGCTGAATCTGCTGCGTACGCTGCTCGGCCAGCAAACCACCTGCCAACATGCCTGGAAAAATCGTGTATGGACCTGGCAACGCAACCCGTGACCGAGAAAAACCGCGACGCCTACCACTGGCGCTTACTGGCCACCGCCGCGAGCTTTGCCCTGTTCGGGTTGGGCGGGCTGTGCCTGCGCCTGGTGATTTTCCCTGTGCTGAACTGCCTGCCGGGCGACGCCCGGACCCATCGGCTGCGGGCCCGGCAAACGGTCAGCCGCTGTTTCTGGATTTTTGTGCGTTTCATGGCCCGTACCGGGGTACTGACCTATAACATTGAAGGCGCGGAAAAACTCGGTCGTCCCGGGCAAATGATCATTGCCAATCACCCATCGCTGATCGACGTGGTCTTTCTGATCGGTCTGGTGCGTCACGCCAACTGCGTGGTCAAGCAAAGCCTCTGGGAAAACCCTTTCACTCGCGGGCCGCTGCGCTGCACCGAATACATCAGCAACGACGGCAGCATGGACATGCTCGACGCGGCTGCCGACGCGCTGAAAGACGGCCAGACCCTGATCATTTTCCCGGAAGGTACGCGCACCCGACCCGGCCAGCCGCCGGCCTTTCATCGGGGCGGCGCGGCAATCGCCCTGCGGGGTGCGAAAATCCTCACCCCGGTCATTATCAAAGTCAGCCCGACCACATTGACCAAGGCCGAGCCCTGGTATCGCATCCCCAAGCGGCGCGTGCACTTCAGTTTTCGGGTCGAGGCCGATATAGACCCACAGACCTTCGCCACGCAGGGGCCGGCTCCGCAGGCCTCGCGCAAGCTCAACGATTATCTACATTCTTACTTTATTAAGGAGCTCGCCGAAGATGAGCGATCTGCACCGTGATATCAAAATGCTTATCATCGACGCCCTTGGCCTGGAAGACATCAGTGCCGACGACATCGGCAATGAGCAGACCCTGTTCGGCGAAGGCCTGGGCCTGGACTCGGTGGACGCCCTGGAACTGGGCCTGGCCATCCAGAAAAAATACGGCATCAAGATCGACGCCGATGCCAAGGACACGCGCAATCACTTCAGTAACGTGGCGAGCCTTGCGGCGTTCGTCATTGCAAAACAGGCAGCTTGAGACCGGACCATGCAAACTCGTGACGACATTTTCAACACCCTGCGCGATGCCTTGGTCGAGCTTTTCGAGCTGGACCCTGAGCGTGTGAGCCTGGAATCCAACCTGTATCAGGACCTGGAAATCGACAGCATCGACGCGGTCGACCTGATTGATCACATCAAACGTCAGACCGGCAAGAAAATCGCCGCCGAAGAATTCAAATCGGTGCGTACCGTCAGTGACGTGGTCGAGGCGGTCTACCGTCTGGTTCAACCGGCCGCATGAATCGACTGATTGGCCTCGGCCTGCTGCTGGCGGGCCTTTTGTATCCCTTTGCGGTGTATTTCGGCATGGAGCATTTCGCCCCGTGGCAGTTCGGGATGCTGCTGGGCGCACTGTGGCTGGGCCGGGCGCTGACCGGCAAGCGACGGCCTGGCAGCCGGTGGATGGCCACGGTGGCCATTATGTTCTGCCTGTTGCTGGCACTGTTCGACAGCCCGGCGCTGTTGCGCTGGTATCCGGTGCTGATCAGCAGTTTCATGCTGGCGCTGTTCGGATCGAGCCTGATATTCGGCCCACCGATCGTTGAACGCCTGGCCCGGGTACGCGAGCCGCATTTGCCCGCCAAGGGTATTCGCTACACCCGTCAGGTAACCATCGCCTGGAGCGTTTTTTTTCTATGCAACGGTTTGTGTGCCGCCGCCCTGACACTCTGGGCGCCGCTGAGCTGGTGGACGCTGTACACCGGGCTGATTTCCTACGGATTGATAGGCCTGATGTTTGCCATTGAATGGCTCATACGACAAAGGGTACGAGGCCGCCCATGAATTGGATAAAACTTGAGCACCTGCTGCTCAAGGCTCAGCCTGAGCGTGCCGTAACGACCGCCCCGGCACTGGATCACGCCCGACTGTGCGAACAGGCACTGCGCCTGGCCGCTGGCCTGCAAGCCCGGGGTGTGCGGCAGATGGCCGTGCACCTTGAGGATGCCGCCGACCTGGCGATTGCCCTGTTCGGTGCCTGGCGTGCCGGAGTCAGTGTGCTGCTGCCGTCCGACCTGCAACCCCAGACCCGCCAACGCTGGTCAGGTGAAGTCGATCTGTGGCTGAGCGATCAGCCCGACGATGCGCACCTTGGCGACCTACAACAGCAGCCACTGAGTGCCGCCGCCCTGGACCTGGATAACTGCCGACTCAGCCTGTGCACCTCCGGCTCGAGTGGCGAACCCAAGCGCATCGAAAAAAACCTGCGCCAACTGGCCAATGAAGTCGAAGTCCTGGAACAGCTGTGGGGCGCCGACCTGGGCCCGGCATGCATCATTGGCAGCGTCGCCACCCAGCACATCTACGGTCTGCTGTTCCGGGTGCTGTGGCCGCTATGCGCCGGGCGCCCGTTCGTACGTCGGCAGTTGGCCTTTCCGGAAGACCTGCAACGCGCCAGCCGCGAGCACCCGGCCTTCGCCTGGGTGGCCAGCCCGGCGCTGCTCAAGCGCATGGGCGACAACCTCGACTGGCCTGCCTTGAGTTCCGTACGCCGGGTGTTTTCCTCCGGCGGCGCATTGCCGGTCGAGGCTGCACAGAGCCTGCATGAGCGTCTGGGGCAATGGCCAACGGAGATCTTCGGTAGTTCGGAAACCGGTGGAATCGCCTGGCGTCAGGGCGCGGAACTCTGGCAGCCCTTTGCCGGTGTCACGCTGACCCAGGACAGTGACGGTGCACTGCTGATCGCTTCGCCGTATTTGCCCCATGGCCATGTCGAACACACGGCCGATGCCGTGCGTATCTCTGTCGACGGTCGTTTCGAATTGCTTGGGCGACTGGACCGGATCGTCAAGCTGGAAGAAAAACGCATCTCGCTGCCGATGCTGGAACAAGCGCTGACGGCCCATGAATGGGTCATCGAAGCGCGGCTCGGTGTCGTTCAGGAAAACCGCGCCTCCCTGGGGGCATTGCTGGTGCTGAGCGATGCCGGTCTGCATGTGCTGCGCAATCAGGGGCGACGCAGCCTCACCGAGCAATTGCGCCAGCACCTGAGCCAACACTGCGAAGCCCTGGCCCTGCCAAGACGCTGGCGCCTGCTGCGCCAACTGCCGCTGAACGCTCAGGGCAAACTGCCCCAGGCCGACGTCGACGCCCTGCTGTTGGCGCCGCGCCCCAAGGCGCCCGAAGTGCTGGAACAAACCGAAAGCGATGGCGAGTGGAGCCTGCAACTGGCGGTGCCACCGGACCTGGCCTATTTCAGCGGACACTTCCCCACGGCGCCGGTGTTGCCTGGCGTGGTGCAGGTGGACTGGGCGCTGAGCCTGGGCCGGCAATTGATGAACCTGCCGAAAAAATTTGCCGGCATGGAAGTCTTGAAGTTCCAGCAACTGGTGCGCCCGGGAGATGAAATCCAGCTGCACCTGCGCTTCGACCCGGCCCGCGGCAAATTGTATTTCACCTATCGCGACGAAACCGCCACCTGCTCCAGCGGGCGGATCTTGCTGGAGGCGGCGCATGCATAAGCCGGGTGAGTGCTGCGCACTCAATCGCGAGCAGGCTCGCTCCCACACTGGATTTGTGAACGACACAGCCCCCCTGTGGGAGCGGCGGTGCGACGATTCGACTTGCTCGCGAAGCAGGCACCTCGGTCTTTCAGGTGTACACCAACATGCATAGCCCCTGCGCCATCGTCCCGGTGTATAACCACGAAACAGCCATTACCACGGTGGTCGATGCGCTGATCGCCAGCCATCTGCCGTGCATCCTGGTGGACGATGCCAGCAGCCCGCGTTGCGCCCGGGTGCTGGATCGCCTGGCCCAGCGTGAAATGGTTTACCTGATCCGCCTGGCCGAAAACCAGGGCAAGGGTGGCGCGGTCATGACCGGTTTGCGCGAAGCTTCGCGCCTGGGTTTCAGCCATGCCTTACAGGTGGACGCCGATGGCCAGCACGATTTGCAGGACGTCCAACGCTTCATCGAACAGTCACGCCGCTACCCACAAGCGTTGATTTGCGGTTATCCGCAATATGACGCCAGCGTGCCGAAAGGCCGTTTGTATGCACGCTACCTGACTCACGTCATGGTCTGGATCAACACCCTGTCGTTGCAGATTCGCGACTCCATGTGCGGTTTCCGGGTCTACCCTTTGGCACCGGTCCTGGCGTTGATCGAGTCAGCAAAAATCGGCAAGCGCATGGACTTCGACTCGGACATCCTGGTGCGCCTGTCCTGGCGCAATCAGCCGATGTTATGGCTGCAAACCAAGGTCCATTACCCGCTGGACGGCGTTTCGCACTTTCGGATGTTCCACGACAACGTCCTGATTTCCAGCATGCACACGCGGCTGTTCTTCGGCATGTTGCTGCGTGCGCCAGTGATCCTCTGGCGACGGTGGCGGGCATGAGTGCAGACAAGCAACACTGGGCCGACCGCAAAGAACGGGGCAGTTTCTGGCTGATGAAGCTCACCGCGTTCGGCGCCAAAGTGCTGGGCCGTCGAGTACTGAGCCCAGTGTTGTACGGCATCGTCCTGTACTTTTTCCTGTTCGGTCGCAGCGCCCGACACAGTGCCTGGCAATACCAGCAACGGCTGGCCGACTGGAGCGGTCGCAGCGAATTGCGCCCGAGCCATTGGCGGGTGTTCGGCCAGTTCATGGCTTTCGCCGATTCGATGCTCGACAAACTCGACGTCTGGAACGGCAAGCTGAGCATCGAACAAATCGAAATCATCGACCCGGCGCTGCTGCGTGACCAGCTGCGCGGTGCCCGCGGGCAGATGCTGGTGGGCGCACACCTGGGCAATCTGGAAGTCTGCCGCGCACTGGCGGAGATCGGCGAAAAGGTCACGATGAACGTGCTGGTGCACACCAAGCACGCCGAACAGTTCAACCGTTTACTGGGTGAAGCCGGGGCGACCAATTTGCGCTTGATCCAGGTCAGCGAACTGGACCCCGGGATCATGCTGCAACTGAGCGAGCGCCTGGAGCGTGGCGAGTGGCTGGCGATCGCCGGCGACCGCGTGCCGCTGCATGGCGGACGCTGCGCGACCGTGGACTTCCTCGGTCATTCGGCCAGGTTCCCCCAGGGCCCGTGGTTGCTGGCCGGCCTGCTGAAATGCCCGGTCAACCTGCTGCTGTGCCTGAAAAAGCCCGACGGTGACTATCGACTGACCATCGAGCCGTTCGCTGAGGCAATCACCTGGAAACGTACTGACCGCGAACAGGTCATTCATCAGTGGGCCTCCCGCTACGCCGAACGCTTGGGTCACTATTGCCTTGAAGCGCCCCAACAATGGTTCAACTTTTACCCTTTCTGGAAGACCGATGACGACGCCAACGCTTGAGCCGGTAACCTTCGGCGAACGCCCTTTGCGCATAGAAGATGTGCTGGCACTGGCCAACCGCAAAGTGCCGACGCTGTTGCAAAGCGATCCCGCCTACCGCGAGCGCATCGCCAAGGGCGCGCGTTTTCTGGACTCTCTGCTGGACAAGGAAGGCGTGATCTACGGCGTGACCACCGGTTACGGCGACTCTTGCGTGGTCGCGGTGCCGCTGCATCACGTCGAGGCGCTGCCCCGTCACCTGTACACCTTCCACGGCTGTGGCCTGGGCAAACTGCTCGACGCCCAGGCCACCCGCGCGGTACTGGCGGCGCGTTTGCAGTCGTTGTGCCACGGTGTTTCCGGAGTGCGGGTGGAGCTGCTGGAGCGCCTGCAGGCGTTCCTTGAACACGACATCCTGCCGCTGATTCCAGAGGAAGGCTCGGTGGGCGCCAGTGGTGACCTGACGCCGCTTTCGTACGTGGCCGCCACGCTGTCCGGTGAACGCGAGGTGATGTTCCGCGGCGAGCGCCGGCAAGCTGCCGATGTGCACCGCGAACTCGGCTGGCAGCCACTGGTGTTGCGTCCGAAAGAAGCCTTGGCGCTGATGAATGGCACCGCAGTGATGACCGGGCTGGCCTGCCTGGCGTACGCCCGCGCCGATTACCTGCTGCACCTGGCCACGCGCATTACCGCGCTGAACGTGGTCGCCCTGCAAGGCAACCCGGAGCACTTCGACGAGCGCCTGTTCGCCGCCAAGCCACACCCGGGGCAGATGCAGGTCGCCGCGTGGTTGCGCGAGGATCTGGCCATCGACGCGCCCACCGCGCCCTTGCATCGTCTGCAAGATCGCTACTCCCTGCGTTGCGCCCCCCATGTGCTGGGCGTACTGGCCGACAGCCTGAACTGGCTGCGCTCATTCATCGAGATCGAGCTCAACAGTGCCAACGACAACCCGATCATCGACGCCGAGGCCGAGCGAGTGCTGCACGGTGGGCACTTCTACGGAGGCCACATCGCCTTCGCCATGGACAGCCTGAAAAACCTCGTGGCCAACGTCGCCGACCTGTTGGATCGACAACTCGCGCTGCTGGTGGACGAGCGCTACAACCATGGCTTGCCGAGCAACCTGTCGGGTGCCACGGCCGACCGCGCCATGCTCAACCACGGCTTCAAGGCGGTGCAGATCGGCACCAGCGCCTGGACTGCCGAAGCCCTGAAGAACACCATGCCGGCCAGCGTCTTCTCGCGCTCCACCGAATGCCACAACCAGGACAAGGTCAGCATGGGCACCATCGCCGCCCGGGATGCGATCCGCGTGCTGGAACTCACCGAACAAGTGGCGGCCGCCACGCTGCTGGCGGCCAATCAGGGCGTCTGGCTGCGCGGCCAGGCCGAAGATGCACGCCCCCTGCCACCCGCTTTGGCGACCATGCACGAAGCCTTGGCCAAGGACTTCCCACCGGTCATCGAAGACCGCGCGCTGGAAGGCGAATTGCGCCTGTGCCTGCAACGCATCGCCGAACAACACTGGAGGCTGCATGCGTAGCAAGGGATTTCTCTACACCGACACGGAAATCGTCGTACCGTTCTTTGACGTCGACAGCATGCACGTGGTCTGGCACGGCCATTACGTCAAATACCTGGAGGTGGCCCGCTGTGCGCTGCTGGACAAGATCGGCCACAACTACACGGCGATGAACGAATCCGGCTATGCCTGGCCGGTGATCGACCTGCAATTGCGCTACGTGCGCGGCGCGGTGTTCGGCCAGACGCTCAACGTGCGCGCCAACCTGGTGGAGTGGGAGAACCGCTTGAAGATCAACTACCTGATCAGCGACCTGCAAACCGGTGAGCGCCTGACCCGAGCCATGTCGGTACAGGTGGCCGTCGACATCGCCAGCCGCGAGATGCAACTGGCCTCGCCGACAGTGTTCACCGACGCGGTTGAGAGGGTACTGGGATGATCGATATTTCCCTTGAGACCAGCCGCCCCGCCTGTGGCGAGCGAGCTTGCTCGCGCTCGAGTGCGCAGCACTCGCAACCCCGCCGAGGTTTGCTGACGTATTGGGGCCGCTACGCAGCCCAGCGCGAGCAAGCTCGCTCGCCACGTTTCTCAGTGTTCAAATGCCTCAGTGTTTTGGCGTTACTCGGGGTGTCGTCGATGGCCAGCGCCTTCGACCTGCAACAACTCAGCGATCAACTGGCCAGGCCCGAGGTGATCCACGGCAGTTTCGTCCAGGAAAAACACCTGCGCGCCCTGTCCCAGCCGCTGACCAGCAAGGGCACGTTCGTGCTGGCCAAAAACCACGGCTTGTTGTGGCTGCTGAAAACGCCACTGCAACAGGACTATCGCATCACCGCCAAAGGCATTGCCCGGCGCGACGGCATTGTCTGGCAAATGCTGCCGGGCAAAAGCGCCGGTGCCGAGCAGAACCGTTTGTTCCTCGCCGTGCTGCAAGGCGACAGCAGTGGCCTGCAACGGGATTTCGAACTGTCCCTGAGCGGCGATGCGCAGAACTGGAAACTCACGCTGCTGCCGCGCTCGATGCTGCTCAAGCAGGTGTTCAACCAGATCAACATTACCGGCGCAGAACTGGTGCACAGCATCGAACTGCTCGAGACCCAGGGCGACAGTACGTTATTGCGCATGCAGGACAGCACCAGCAGCCAGCCGTTGAGCGACGCGGAGCAGCATGACTTTGCCGAGTGAACGGTGGTTGCCACGGTTGTTCCTGATCCTGCTGCTGGCAGTACTGGCGCTCGCCGGTTGGCAATGGCGTGACGCCGCGCCGCTGTCGGCCAACCTGATGGACCTGGTGCCCGGTACGGCGCCCGACGCTCTGGAACTGCGCGCTGAACAACGCATGCAAGAGCCGCTGAACCGCGAAATGCTGGTGCTGGTCGGCCACAGTGATCGCCAGCAGGCCGTCGCCATGGCGCAGACACTCGGCGAGCAATGGCAGGCCAGCGGCTTGTTCGAAAAGGTCCAGTGGACCCTGCAAGCCGACTTGCCGGCGTTGCGCACACAATTGCTGCAAGGTCGCCTGGCGATGCTCCAGGCGGCGGACCGGCAACTGCTGATCGAGCACCCCGACACCTTTATCCAGCAACGGGTGCAAGCGTTGTTCGACCCGTTCAACGGGTACAGCCTGGTGCCGAGCCAGGACGACTGGCTGGGCCTGACCGGGCGCATCCAGAACAGCCAGCCGCAACGTGGTTCGGTGCAACTGGACATCGGCAGCGGCGCCCTGGTCGCCGATGCCGATGGCAAGAGCTGGGTGCTGCTGCGCGCGCGCACCACCGGCAACGCCTTCGACATGAACCTGCCGCTGCAGGTGGCCGACCTGCTTGAACACAGCCGCGAGGAAGCCGCCCGGCACGACGTGCAACTGCTCGCCGCCAGCGGCCTGTTGTACGCCGCCAGCGGTCAACGACAGGCTGCCCGGGAGATGACCTGGGTCGGTGGCGGTGCCACCGTGGGGATTTTGTTGCTGCTGCTGTTGGCCTTCCGGCGCTGGCGCGTCTTGCTGGCGTTCGTGCCGGTGCTGGTGGGCATGCTCTTCGGTGCGGTGGCCTGCGTTGCGTTGTTCGGCCATATGCATGTGATGACCCTGGTACTGGGCTCAAGCCTGATCGGTGTCGCCGTCGACTACCCGCTGCATTACCTGTCCAAGAGCTGGAGCCTGAAACCCTGGCACAGCTGGCCGGCCCTGCGCCTGACCCTGCCCGGGCTGACCCTGAGCCTGATCACCAGCGGCATCGGCTATCTGGCCCTGGCCTGGACACCCTTCCCGGCGCTGACCCAGATTGCCGTGTTCTCCGCCGCCGGTTTGCTCGGTGCCTATCTGTCCGCCGTGTGCCTGCTGCCGGCATTGCTCAAGGGCGTAGACCTGCGCCCGGCGCAATGGCCATTGCGCGTTTGCGAGTTTTTGCTGGGCTGTCGTGAAGCACTGCTCAAACACCTGAAAACGCCAGTCTTGCTGGCACTGCTGATCGCTTTTTGCGTGGCTGGCCTGCTGCAACTGGGCAGCAAAAACGACATTCGTCAGTGGATCAGCGCGCCGCAACAATTGACCGACGAAGCCCAGGCCATTGCCCGGATCACCGGCTATCAACCCACCAGCCAGTTCTTCCTGATACGCGCCGCCGATCAGCAGCAGTTGCTCGAACGCCAGACCGCCCTGAGAGAGCGGCTGGATCAATTGATTGGCCTGGAAAAGCTCCAGGGCTATCTGTCGCTCAATCAACTGGTCAGCCCGCCGAACGAACAGCAACAGGTGCGCGAAACGCTGAACAAACTGCCTTCCTTCTGGCAACCCTTGCTCGACATCGGCGTACCGGCCGAGGCGCTGCAAGCCGAGCTGACGAAGCTACAGGCACTGCCGACCATGGACATCGACGCAGCGCTCAGCGGCCCGTTGGCGGAACCCTACCGGCCCTTGTGGCTGGGGCCGACCGATGACGGCGTGGCGGCGATGGTCAGCCTGCAAGGCATCAACAACCCGGCCCTGCTGCGGCTCCAGGGCGAGGACTTGCCCGGCGTGACACTGGTGGATCGACTGGGTGAGTTGAACAACGTCTTCGCGGCCACCCAAATCAGTGCCGCTGAACTGAAGCTCGCCTCCTGCGTGCTGATCGTGCTGGTGCTGATCCTGCCATTCGGCCTCGGCGGCGCGTTGCGAATCGTGTCCCTGCCCCTGCTGGCGGCGTTGTGCAGCCTGGCCAGTCTCGGCTGGCTGGGGCAGCCGCTGACCCTGTTCAGCCTGTTCGGCCTGCTGCTGGTGACGGCGATCAGCGTCGATTACGCGATCCTGATGCGCGAACAGGTCGGCGGCGCAGCCGTGAGCCTGCTGGGCACCCTGCTGGCGGCGTTGACCACCTGGCTGTCGTTCGGCCTGCTGGCGGTGTCGAGCACCCCGGCGGTGAGCAACTTCGGGCTGTCGGTGAGCCTGGGCCTGATCTTCAGCTTCCTGCTCGCGCCGTGGGCCGGTCGCCAGGTGCATGAGCCCACGGCCATGGAGCGGGCAATATGATGGTCGTTCTGTTCTGGGCGATGGCGCTGGTGTTGTTCGCCCTGGCGACCCGTGTCGGCCGGCATTTCGGCTTGATTCCCATCGTCAGCCAGTTGCTGCTGGCGACCCTTGGCCTGCCGCTGTTGATGTATTTCTGGATCGAGCCCCAATGGCAATTGAGCGGTGCGCTGCTGGTGTCGCCGGGCTGGCTGAAGAACCTCTACAGCCTGAGCTTTGCCCTGTTGCTGGGCTACATCCTCAGCGATGTGATCGACCTGCAACTGGATCGCCAAAGCCTGAAAATCGCCCTTCCCAGCTTTTGCATTCCGTTTGCCTGCGGCCTGGCCACGGCGGTCTGGTTGTTGCCGGCACAACCGTGGATCAGCTCGCTGGCCGTCGGCCTGTTGTTCGCCATCACCGCGATTCCGGTGCTGTACCTGTACCTGCGGCACATCGATTACCCACCCGCCGCCACCCGACGTCTGGTGCAAACCGCGATCCTCATCGACCTCGCCTGCTGGACGCTGTTCGGCATCGCCCAGGGCAGCCTGCACCTGAGCAGCCTGTTGCTGCCGTTGGCCGGCGCGTGCCTGCCGGTGCTGCTGCGGTTGCTCGGTTTGCGCCAGACATGGCTTTACAGCCTGAGCTTTTTCGCCCTGCTGGTCGTCGCCGAACACTTCAAGCTCAATGCGCTGATTTTCGGCATCGGCTATGTGTTGATCATGGCCGCGCTGAAAGCCCCGCTGGTCCTGCCACTGCCAGCCGTGTGGATGGGCCGCTTGCAGACGTACATCGCCATCCCGCTGATCCTTACGTTCGGCATTGTGCAGATCAATGTGCACAGCGCGATGGACAGCCTCGGTTGGGTGCAACTGCTCGCCCTGCTGCTGTTGCCGATGCTGAGCAAACTGCTGGGCAACTGGCTCGGCCTCGGCTGGGCCGGGGCCTCGTTCCAGGGCGCCAGCCGCTGGCGGGAAAGTGTGCTGCTGAACATCCGCGGCTTGAGCGAGATCGTTTTTCTCAACCTGCTGCTGCAACAGCAACTCATCAGCCCGCCGCTGTACTTTGCCCTGATGCTGATGGGCCTGATCGCTACACTGCTGCCAGCCCTGACCGGCATGCACCGAATTCCCCTGAAAGCCGCTGTCCCCGCAAGGAGCCCCCATGCCAACCGTTGAAATGGAATGTCGCCAGGTCGTGGTCATCGGCGCCGGTCCATCCGGCGCCATCGCCGCCGCGTTGCTCAAGCGCAAGGGACACGATGTGCTGGTGATCGAGCGCCAGCATTTTCCACGGTTTTCCATCGGTGAAAGCCTATTGGCCCATTGCCTTGATTTCGTCGAAGAGGCGGGCATGCTCGACGCCGTCAACGCCGCCGGCTTCCAGCTGAAAACCGGTGCCGCGTTTGCCTGGGGCGAGCGCTACAGCGCGTTCGATTTCGGCGAGACGTTCAGCCACGGCAAATCGACGACATATCAGGTCCTGCGTGCCGATTTCGATAAGCTGCTGGCCGATCAGGCTACGTTGCAAGGCGTGGAGATCCGCTATGGCGAAACCATCGTCGACGTCGACATTGCCCCCGGAAAACCGCAGCTCGGCGTGCGCCGCGAAGACGGTAGCGAGTACCGCGTCGAGGCCGGTTTCCTGCTCGATGCCAGTGGCTACGGCCGCGTACTGCCGCGCTTGCTCGACCTCGAGGCGCCGTCGAACTTCCCGGTGCGTCAGGCCGTGTTCACTCACGTCGAAGACCGTATCGACCTCCCGACCTTCGATCGCAGCAAGATCCTGGTGACCACTCACCCGACCCTGCGCGACGTATGGTTCTGGACCATCCCGTTCAGTAACGGGCGTTGCTCGGTCGGCGTGGTCGCCGCCGAGGAACGTTTCGCCGGCCGCAGCGATAATCTGGACGAGTGCCTGCGCAGCTTTATTGCCGAGACGCCAAGCCTGGCCAGCGTGTTGCAAAATGCGCAGTGGGACACCGAGGCGCGAACCATCGGCGGATACTCGGCCAACGTCAAAACCCTGCACGGTCCGGGCTTCGCGCTGCTGGGCAATGCCGCGGAATTCCTCGACCCGGTGTTTTCCTCCGGCGTGACCATCGCCATGCGTTCGGCGAGCATGGCCGCCGGGGTTTTGCACCGTCAGCTGCAAGGCGAAGCCGTCAACTGGCAAACCGAGTTCGCCGAACCGCTCAAGCGCGGCGTCGACACGTTCCGCTGCTACGTCGAAGGCTGGTACGCGGGGACCTTCCAGGATGTGATCTTCCATGAGGGCAGTTCGCCGGAAATCCGCAGGATGATCAGCTCCATACTTGCCGGATATGCCTGGGATCAAAGCAACCCGTTCGTCAGCGAAGCCAGGCGCCGGTTGAAGGTGATATCAGAATTCTGTGCAAGGGATGCGTCATGAACCACTTGTGTGTGCAAGCCAGCCCCCTTTGGCCAACGGGAAGACCCTCTGGTCAATGTGGTGGCGCGCAAAACCTTTTGAAGGAACTGTGTGATGTTGATTAGCCGTCGCTTGAACTGCACAGGGGTAGCCAGTGCATTGCGATTGCTGTTAATCGCCGCAACCCTGCTTTTGAGCGCCTGCGCCGGCCGGGCGCCGCTGCCCGTGCACAATCCGGATCTGCCGCTGCCACTGCAATTGCACATCCAGCGCGGGCAGGCCGACGAACGCGAGGACTGGGTGCTGGTGATCCAGCGTGAAGAGGCGGGTATCCGCTGGTCGATGATGGACCTGTTGGGCATTCCCCAGGCCCGCCAGAAATTGGTCGATAAAACCTGGGAGTCCGATGGTTTATTACCGCCCAACCCGCGAGCCCGGGAGCTGTTCGCGGCGCTGCTGTTTGCGCTGACGCCGCAAGATGAACTGGCGGCCAACTATCCCGGCGCCTGGCAGCACGGCAGGCAACGGTACCTGCCCGAGCGCTGGGACATCCACTACGTACAACCGCAGAATTTTGAATTGAAGCTACCGCGTGGTCCGGCCTATCAAGTCACCCCCCTGAGCGGTGAAACGCCATGACGGCTTACCTCAATGCCCTCGGATTGGTCTGCGCGCTGGGCCGCGACAAGCAGGAAGTTGCCCGCAACCTGTTTGTCGGCGACTGCGGCGGCATGCGCGAACAAACCGGTTGGGTGCCACAACGCACGCTGCCGGTCGGTGCGGTCCAGGGCAAACTGGCAAGCATTCCAGCCGATATGTCGCGCCATCACAGTCGCAACAATCAGTTATTGCTGGAAGCCACGCTGCAAATCCGCCCGGACATCGACAGCGCGATCCAGACCTACGGCCGCGACCGCATCGGTGTAGTGCTGGGCACCAGCACCTCGGGCATCGACGAGGCCAGCCAGAGCCTGGCGCATTACCTGCGCGAAAAACAGTTCCCTGCCGAGTACGACTATCAGCAACAGGAACTCGGGGCACCGGCGGACTTCCTCGCCGAGTGGCTGCAGTTGAGCGGGCCGGCCTATGTCATTTCCACGGCCTGCACCTCCAGCGCCCGGGCCTTGATGAGCGCCCAGCGCCTGTTGGACCTGGGCATTTGCGACGCGGTGCTGTGTGGCGGCGTCGACACCTTGTGCAAGCTGACCCTCAACGGTTTTTCGGCGCTCGAAGCGGTCTCGGAACAACGCTGCAATCCGTTTTCGGTGAACCGCAACGGCATCAACATTGGTGAAGCGGCGGTGCTGTTCCTGATGACCAGGCGTGCAGGCGACAGCCAGCCGATTGCCTTGCTCGGCAGCGGCGCCAGTTCCGATGCGCATCACATATCCGCCCCGGAGCCGACTGGTCGTGGCGCCCTGCAAGCGATGCGCAAAGCCCTGGGCCGCGCCAACCTGCAACCAGAGCAGATCGCTTATCTGAACCTGCACGGCACCGCCACCCAGCACAACGACGCCATGGAAAGCCAGGCCGTGGCGACGCTGTTCCCGGCCGGCGTGCCCTGTTCGTCGAGCAAACCCATGACCGGCCACACCCTCGGTGCCGCCGGGGCGCTGGAAGCGGCGTTCTGCTGGTTGAGCCTGAACCCGGACAATCGCGAGCATGCCCTGCCGCCACACGTCTGGGACGGACAGCCCGACCCCGAATTGCCGCCGCTGCAATGGGTGACCCCGGCCACGCGCCTGACGTCCATTGCACCTCGCTACCTGATGAGCAATTCCTTTGCCTTCGGTGGCAACAACGTCAGCCTGATTATCGGAGACGCCCCATGATTGACTGGCCGATCGCTGAATTGCTGCCCCACGCTGGCGACATGATCCTGATCGACCGGATCCTGGCGTTCGATGAAGAGCAGATTCACACGCGCCTGACCGTCAAGCCCGATGGCCTGTTCAATCTCCCCGACGGCAGCCTGCCGGCCTGGGTCGGCATCGAACTGATGGCCCAGAGCGTGGCCGCCTTCGCCGGTTGCCATGCGCGCCAGCGCGGTGATGAGGTGGAATTGGGCTTCCTGCTCGGCAGCCGCAAATTCGAATGCAACGTCGAAAGTTTTCCGGCCGGTACCGAGTTGACCATCCACGGTATTCGCTCCCTGGAAGACGATAACGGCATGGGCGTGTTCGAATGCCACATCAACGCCCCCGGCATTCACGTTACCGCCCGTCTGAACGTGTACCGCCCACCCCAGGCCGCTCAATATCTCCATGAACCCGAAGGAGTCCAGTGATGACTGAATCCGTACTGGTCACCGGTTCCAGCCGTGGCATCGGCCGCGCCATCGCCTTGCGCCTGGCCCAGGCCGGGCACGACATCGTGTTGCATTGCCGCAGCGGCCTGGCCGACGCCGAAGCCGTCAAGGCCGAAGTCGAGGCCCTGGGCCGTCGTGCGCGCATCCTGCAGTTCGACGTGTCCGACCGCGCCCGTTGCAAGGAAGTTCTCGAAGCCGACGTGGAAACCCACGGTGCCTATTACGGTGTGGTGCTTAATGCCGGGCTGACCCGCGACGGTGCCTTTCCGGCCCTGAGCGAGGAGGATTGGGATGTGGTGATGCGCACCAACCTCGACGGTTTCTACAATGTGCTGCACCCGGTGATGATGCCGATGATCCGTCGTCGCGCCGCCGGGCGGATTGTCTGCATCACTTCGGTGTCGGGGCTGATCGGCAACCGTGGCCAGGTCAACTACAGCGCCTCCAAGGCCGGGTTGATCGGCGCGGCCAAGGCATTGGCGATCGAGCTGGGCAAGCGCAAAATCACCGTTAACTGTGTCGCACCCGGCCTGATCGACACAGCCATGCTCGACGAGAACGTGCCGGTGGAAGAACTGATGAAAATGATCCCCGCACAACGCATGGGCACCCCTGAAGAGGTGGCCGGCGCGGTGAATTTCCTGATGTCGGCGGAAGCCTCGTACATCACCCGGCAGGTTCTGGCCGTCAACGGAGGCCTGTGCTGATGAAGCGCGTCGTCGTCACCGGCATGGCCGGCATCACCTCACTGGGCAGCGACTGGGAGACCATCGCCGGCAACTTCGCGGCCAACCGCAGCGGCATCCGCCGGATGGACGAGTGGGATCGTTTTACCGAACTCAACACGCGCCTGGCTGGCCCCATCGATGACTTCAAGGTGCCGAGCCACTGGACCCGCAAGCAACTGCGCAGCATGGGCCGGGTTTCGCGGCTGGCCGTCGGCGCGTCGGAACTTGCACTGGCCGACGCCGGATTATTGGGTGACGAATCGATCAAGGACGGGCGCATGGGCGTCGCCTGCGGCTCCTCCACCGGCAGCACCGACGAGATCAAGGCGTTCGGCAACATGCTGCTCAACTCAGTGGCCGAGGGCCTGAACGCCAACTCCTATGTGCGCATGATGCCGCACACCACGGCAGCCAATATCAGCATCTTTTTCGGCCTCACCGGTCGCCTGATTCCCACCTCCAGCGCCTGCACCAGCGGCAGCCAGGGCATCGGCTATGCCTACGAGGCCATCAAGTTCGGGCGCCTGCCACTGATGCTCGCCGGGGGCGCCGAGGAACTGTGCCCGACCGAAGCCATGGTCTTCGACGCGCTCTACGCCACCAGCCTGAAAAACGACACCCCGCAACGCAGCCCGCGCCCTTACGACACCGCACGCGACGGCCTGGTGATCGGCGAAGGCGGCGGCATGCTGGTGCTCGAAGAACTGGAACACGCCCTGGCCCGTGGTGCGCGCATCCATGCCGAGATCGTCGGTTTCGGCAGCAACGCCGACGGCCAGCACACTACCCGTCCCGAACAAGTCACCATGCGCCGGGCCATGGAACTGGCCCTGGAAGACGCCGGGCTGAAACCGTCGGACATCGGCTACGTCAACGGCCACGGCACCGCCACCGAACAGGGCGACATCGCCGAAACCCTGGCCACCAGCAGCCTGTTCGGCGAACACATGCCGATCAGCTCGCAGAAAAGCTTCCTCGGCCACACCCTCGGCGCCTGCGGTGCGCTGGAGTCCTGGTTCAGCATTGAAATGATGAACCGCGACCTGTACGCCCACACCTTCAACCTCGACGAAGTCGACCCGCATTGCGGCAAGCTCGACTACCTGCGCGGCGAGTTCCGGCAGATGAGCAACCAGTACGTGATGAACAATAACTTTGCGTTTGGCGGGGTGAATACTTCGCTGATTTTCAAGCGCTGGTCTTAATCAACGTCAAAAGATCGCAGCCTTCGGCAGCTCCTACAAGGAACCCGTAGGAGCTGCCGAAGGCTGCGATCTTGTTAATGTGCGATGTAACTATCAGGGCGAGTCGAGATTATCCAACACCCGATTCACCGCCATTTCCCCCAGCATGATCGACTGCTGAATGCCCAGCAGGGTGTTGCTTTGCGCTCCGTTCAGACTCCTCGCGAAGTCGCTCGCCATGGCATTGGCTGATGCCAGTGAAACACAGGCGTACTCCAGCAGAGTGTGGTTGTCGACTTCAGGAGCGACGAGGAAGATTTGGCCGGGTTGGCGTGAGGTAACCGGTTCGGTATCCGACCGTTTTTTTGCTTTATTGGTCATGATTCAGCGCCCAGAAAAGTGGAGCCGACACCGTGTCGCTACGAATCAAAAGGGTGGCAGCTGTACGCAGGTTAGTAGACCGGGTCTTCGCCAAACCGGCGCGCCCGAAGGCGCCCTGCGCACAGCTACCGTCAAGGGCAGGTACAGACATACCTGCCTATCAGGAGCGCAAATGCACTTAGCGAAAACACGGGCTACTAAACCCGATCACTGACCATCAGTGACACGAATCAAGTTAGCGATGGCCCTCAAAGCGCACAAGCCGGCGGATTCTGGAGTAGTTGCAGGCAACGTCGCAAGGCGCTGTAGCCTTTGCGAAGGATTTCGGAAATGTCCCACGGCGGGTGGTGAAGCTTCCGGCAGGACTGATGCTTCTTGCTCCATACAGCTAGTCTTTTTGGTGTTCTCTCGGACGCCATCGCGAGCAAGCTCGCTCCCACAGGGTCCAGCGCTGTGAACACAATGCTCGCCATACCACCCACTGTGGGAGCGAGCTTGCTCGCGATTGACTGCGCAGCAGTCACGCCTGCAAAGGCTCAACCTTTCTTGTCAGCAGTTCAACAAACGCTTTGGCCATCGCCGACTTCTGATCCTTGCGCTGCACCAGCCAAACTGCTGACACCGCCGCCGGATCGAGCAGCGGGCGATAGACCACACCGTCAATACGCATCCGCTGATAAGACGCCGGCAGCACCGACACACCGAGCCCCGCCGCCACCAGCCCGATGATGGTCATCGCCTCACCGGCCTCCTGGGCGAAGTGCGGGCTGAAGCCGGAGTCCCGCGCCAGGCTGAGCAACTGCGCATACAGGCCACTGCCGTAGCTGCGCGGAAAAAACACAAAGGGCTCAAGCGCCAGGGCTGACAGAAACAAGCCCTCCTCGCTGCCCTCTACCAACGGGTGCTTGGAGCTGAGTACCGCGACCAGCGGCTCGCGCATCAATTCGACCACGCTAAGGCAGTCCGGCAGCCCGAGCGGGCGCATGATGCCGACTTCAATCGACTCGTCCACCAGCGCATCGGCCACCTGGGTGCTGCTCATTTCCCGCAGGTTCAGGTGCACCGCCGGGAAGCGCTGGCGGAAAGAGAAAATCGCCTGGGGAATGGTCGAGTTGAAGGGTGCCGACGAGGTGAAGCCGATTTTCAGTTCACCCAACTCGCCCAGTTGCGCCCGTCGCGCGACATCCGCCGCTTTGTCGACCTGCGCCAGCACCAGCCGTGCCTCTTGCAGAAACAGCCGACCGGCCTCGCTCAGCTCGACCCGACGATTGGTACGCTCGAAAAGCCGCGCGCCGACTTCCTGCTCCAGCGCCTGAATCTGCTGGCTCAGCGGTGGCTGGGAGATGCCCAGCACCTGTGCGGCGCGGCCGAAGTGCAGTTCTTCGGCGACAGCGATGAAGTAGCGCAGATGACGCAATTCCATGGAAACCCCATTAGGTCGTTAAAGCTATCAAACAGGTCGAACAATATATTGGATTGAATCATTAGCCAGCTATATGCTTTTTTCATTGCCTGACCGGCTGCGTCCTCCGAGGTCCCCCGTGAAAACTGCTGTCGCCCCACTCGCCCATGAAGTTCCTCCCGCAGCACCGGACGCTATTGCCGCTGAGCTGGCGGAGATCTACATCGAAAAAGGCACCCCGGCGTTCATGCGCACGGTGCTGGCGTTGTTCTGCGGCGGCTTCGCGACGTTCGCCCTGCTCTACTGCGTGCAACCGATGATGCCGCTGCTGTCCGACGAGTATTCCATCAACGCGGCGCAGAGCAGCCTGATCCTGTCCATCGCCACCGGCATGCTTGCCATCGGCCTGCTGATCACCGGCCCGATTTCCGACCGTATCGGGCGTAAACCTGTGATGGTGGCCGCATTGTTCGCCGCGGCGCTGTGCACCATGGCCAGTGCGATGATGCCGAGCTGGCACGGTGTGCTGCTGATGCGTGCGCTGATTGGATTGTCGTTGAGCGGTCTGGCGGCGGTTGCGATGACCTATCTGAGCGAAGAAATCCACCCACAGCACATCGGCCTCGCCATGGGTTTGTACATCGGTGGCAACGCGATTGGCGGTATGAGCGGACGCTTGATCACCGGGGTATTGATCGACTTCGTCAGCTGGCACACGGCGATGCTGGTGATCGGTGGCCTGGCGCTGATCGCCGCGGCGGTGTTCTGGAAAATCCTCCCGGAATCGCGCAACTTCCGCGCCCGCTCGCTGCACCCGCGCAGCCTGCTCGACGGTTTCACCATGCACTTTCGCGACGCCGGGTTGCCGCTGCTGTTTCTTGAAGCCTTTGTGTTGATGGGCGCGTTCGTCACGCTGTTCAACTACATCGGCTATCGCCTGCTGGCCGCGCCGTACCACATGGAACAGGCCTTCGTCGGGTTGCTGTCGGTGGTGTACCTGTCGGGCATCTACAGCTCAGCGAAAATCGGCTCGCTGGCCGACAGACTCGGTCGCCGCAAAGTGCTCTGGAGCACCATCGCGCTGATGATCGTTGGCCTGGCCCTGACGATGTTCACGCCACTGCCGCTGGTGATCATCGGCATGCTGATCTTTACCTTCGGCTTCTTTGGTGCCCACTCGGTGGCCAGCAGCTGGATCGGCCGCCGCGCCACCAGGGCCAAGGGGCAGGCATCGTCCTTGTACCTGTTCAGCTACTACGCCGGGGGGAGCATCGCCGGTACGGTGGGTGGCGTGTTCTGGCACCTGGGCGGCTGGAACGGTATCGGGTTGTTCATCGGCACGCTGTTGGTGATTGCGCTACTGGTCGCGTTGAAGCTGGCGAAGTTGCCGTTGTTGCCGCAGAACACCTCGACTACCTGAGCACCACCCGTGCCTCCAGGGCATCGTCGCGTTTTTCCAGGGTCAGCGATTGCAACGCGACACCGTTGCGCTCCATGCCGTCGAGCCACTGCATCAACGGTTGTGCATTGCCATTGAGGGTCACGCGCAGCAGATCGGTGTCGCTCTCCATCTGACGAATCTCCAGCCCCGTCGCCGCGGCGCTTTCGCTGATGCGCAGCGATAGCGGTTTTTCGCTGTCGACGGGGACATCGCTGCGCGGTAACGCCCGTTGCAGTTGCGCGGCCAGCCCCGCCTGCTGTTGATACTGTCGCTCGGCGGTTTCCAGTCGCTGCCGGGTCGGTTGCCAGATCAGGCTGAACGCCACGACCGCCAACAAAAAAGTCCCCGACACTTGCAACAGCCGTTGTTCGCGCACGGAAATGCGCCGCCATGCCTGCTTCATGCCCCGTCCTCCACGGTGAGGGTGGCGTGTACCCGGCCAGCCGTTTTGTTCGCGCTGTCGAGCCGCACGGGCATGCCTTGTTGTCGCCCGCGTTCGCGCAACTGCTCCAGCTCGGTAAAGCCGCTGGCGGTCAGCTGGATTTTCCAGCCTTCGCCTGCTCGAAACTCGATGCGCTGGACCTCGACCGGGCTGGCGCCAATCACCTGTTCGATCAACCGGATCAGCCCGGCAATGCGGCTGTTTTGCGAATCCACAGGCTGGCTTTGCAGGGCCTTGAGTTGCGCGGCCATATCGACGATGCGGCTTTGCTCCGGGTAAAGCGCCTTGAATCGCTGTTCATTCTGGGTGGCCAGGCGGCGGGCTTCGCTGTCGAGGAAGCGGATGCGCGTTTCGCTGGCACCCCAGGTCAACAGCGCCAGCATCAACAACGCCCACCCGCCGGCGCGCCAGGGCAGACGCTTGCCCCGTGGGGCAAATGCGCCTTGCAGCAGATTGATGGCCCGTGTCGGGCGCTGGGTCAGGCATTGGTCGATGACGGCGGGGGCCTCACGGGCATCCAGCCATTGCATGTCCTTGGGCAATAACGGAGTGAGCAGAGCCAGGTCGTCTTGCGATATCGCGAGGCGCGCCGACAGGCCTGCACCCAACAACCAGCGACCGAACCACCATGCTCCGCACGGCTGATCGCCGGACAACAGATCGGCATCGACGAACACCCCGCGCACCTCAATGCCCGCCTCTCGCAGCAAGTCGAGCACGGCGGCCAACCGTTCACGGCCAATGACCATGACCGGGAAGCAGCCGTCACGATCACGAGCGCCAACGCTCAGATGCACGCCTTCCAGCGCTTCACTCAGTTGATCTTCCACGGCGTAGGCCATGGCCTGGGCTTCGGGCCTGCGTCGCGACGGCCATGGCTCGCTGCGAACCCAACTGCACATTTCCATGGGCATTAGCACATCGACTACCTGGCCTTGCAATGCCGAGGCCGCCTGATTCAGTGGCATCGGCTGGCGTTGACCGGTTTTTGACCACAGGACGCAGGGCCAGAGGCCTGATGGCGCGTCCTGCCCTTCGGCGGTCAGGTAAAGCCAAGTGTTCATCGCGGTCTCTCGTGGCTGTTCATGGGAAGAAAACGTCGTTGCAGCACCGTCAGCTGTCGAGTCTTGGGGTCGTGCCCGACATCCGTGGCCAGGTGCAGTTCGCGCCCGTCCCGGGTCACCCGCACCCTTATCCGATACCAGCGGCTTTGGGTGCCAAGTCCGTGACTGCTCAGGCCCTGCCCGGAGAGCAAGGGGTCCTGGGTAAACGCCTGGACGCTCGCCCAAGGCGTTGTTGCCGCCTGACGCGCCAGCGCATCGGCGGTCGCGGCGTCCACCTCGCCGAGTGCTCTCAACAGCAGTGCCGGCGCGGTGTTGATGTTCAAGGCGGCTTCGGTGGGCAGCAGCGCCACCCAAGGCTCCAGCCGCTGCAGCAAGCGAGCGTCAATGCCGGGCAGCAAGCGCAGCTGGCTGAGTTCCCGCAGCGGCCCGACCTGGCTCAGTTGCACAGGAGGAAGATCGAGCAATTCAAGCAGGCGCGCCCAACGGTTGAGGGTGACTTGATCCACCTGACCCTGGCGTAACAACGCATTGAGGTTGAAGCGTCCGGCGAGGTCCTCGATATCGACTCGTATCTGCGCATCTTCAACGTCGAAACCCGGCGTCATGGCCGTCCAGCCTTGAATCCGCTCGACGGGTTTTTTCGCGTCCTGCAACGCGTCGCGCAACAGCAACAACGCCCAGGTTTCCCCGCCCGATGCGAGCTGCCGCAGCTGTATCTGCTGCAATTGTTGCCCGCTGCTTTGCAACGCAAGGTGATGACTGCGCAACACGCCGCCGATGATCAGCAGTGCCAGGCTCATGACCAGCAATACACTGATCAAGGCAATGCCGCGTTGGCGCCCGTTCATGGCAATGCACCCGGCATCGGCAACACCCGACGAATCGATTCGAAGCGCCCGACAGAGACTTGCACCTCCAGCGCCATGGGCGCCTTCGCGTCCTGCCCGGCCGGCCAATGAGCAACCCAGCCGGACTGGCTGTCGAACAGACGCCAGCCCAATTCGCGAACGTCTTCGAGCAACTTTTGCCGCTGCACGAACTCCGTACCTTCGCCCTGGCTTTCGCGCCACAGCACGCCGCCGTCGAGCCGATAGCTCAGCATCTGGCGCTCACTGCGGGGTTGGTCCAGGGGGTTGCGCCAGTGACTGCGCTGGAACTGCAAAAGCGGCCCGGCGAGCACCACCGGCTGTGCGGTGACGTGCAGCAGATCCCGCTCGATCACCGCCATCGCTCGTTGCAGGCTCCTGAGTGCTCGCTCGTGGGCCGCCGTGCCCTGTTGCACTCGCAGCACGCTATCGAACAAACCCCAACTGGCCAGCCCCAGCACGGCGAAGATGGCCAGGGCGATAACCAGCTCCAGCAAGGTGAACCCACGCTGCCTAGTCATGAACCGCAAGTATCCAGCCGCTGGCACGATGCAAGGCGTGCGCACTGTTCGCCGGGCTGACCTGGATGTCGACCTGGAGCAAACGCGGATCGCCGGTGGCGCTGATGTGCTGTTGCAGCACCCAGTCGCGTTGATCCATGGACACGATCTGTTGTTGCTGACCGGCCGCCAAGCCCGATTGCAGGCGCAATTCGTTCAAGCGGTTGTCCGCCAGCCACGCTGCGAACAGCCGAGTCTCGACGGCGCCGCGCTGCTTCACCGCGTATTGACTGGCCGACAGCACGGCTGCCGCCAGTGTCGCGAAGACCGCCAGGGCCACCATGATTTCCAGCAGCGTGAAGCCGCCCATGGACGACAAGGGTGGCCGACTAGTCATCGATCACCACCTCGCCGATACCATCGCCGGACAGGCTCAGCCAGGTCCTGTCGCCGGACTCGAATGTCAGCGTGAAGGCACTGGTTTCATCGTTGCTGAGCAAGAGCAACTGCGGCGGTCCTTCGTCAGCGTCCAGCCCTACCCCATAGCCATCCTGCTGCAAACGTACTCGTATGCTCAAAGGCCAGGTAGTCAGCCCCTCCACCGGCTCCCACCCGCCATCACCCCGGCGCATCACCCGGTGGCCATCGGTACCCAGCCGCAAGCCATATTCCTGCCCCTCTAACACCGCACGCTCACGCAATTGATGAATCACCTGCACCATCGCCTCGGCTACCTGCCTGACCTCGCGCGCGGGACTGCCCCCACCGACAAAGCTCACCATGCCCAGCAAGACGCCAACCACGACAATCACGATCATCAGCTCCAATAACGTAAACCCCCGGCAGCGGTAGCCCACGGATCAATGGCCCCAATTGCCGATTTCGGCTGCAAACCCTTCGCCGCCCGCTGCGCCATCGGCGCCCAGGGAATACAGGTCGTAAGTGCCGTCTACCGATCGCATACCCGGATTGAGGTACTGATAAGGCGTGTTCCACGGGTCGACCGGCATGCTCTTGAGGTAACCCTGGGGGTTCCAGCCCCGCGCCACGGGCAGTCCGGAAGGACGCTTGACCAACGCTTCCAGGCCTTGCTGGGTCGAGGGGTAATGGGCGTTGTCGAGGCGGTACATTTCCAGGGCGGTGGCGATGGCCTGGATATCGATTCTGGCGGCAGTGACCTTGGCTTGATCGGGGCGACTCATGAACTGCGGCACCACAATGGCCCCCAGCACGCCGATGATGACCACCACCACCATGATTTCGATCAGGGTAAAACCGCGTTGCGCGCGGGAAAGGTTTTTGCGGACAGGTTGCATGGATCAATTCACCAATTGGTTGAGGCTGAGAATCGGGAGCAGGATGGCCATGACGATCAGCAGCACGACGCCGCCCATCAGCACCAGCATGGCCGGCTCGAAGAGGCCCACCACCAGCGCGATGCGCGCGGCGAGGCTGTTTTCCTGTTGTTCGGCGGCCCGGGCCAGCATGCGGTCGAGTTCGCCGGCACGTTCGCCGCTGGCGATCATGTGCAGCATCATCGGCGGGATATCGCCGCTCATCTCCAGGCCACGGGTCAGCGTTGCGCCTTCGCGGACCGAGCGGGCGACATCGACCATCCGCGCGCGGATGGTCAGGTTGCCGATGACTGCGGCAGCAATTTCCAGGGCGTCCACCAAGGGCACGGCACTTTTGCCGAGGATTGCCAGGGTGCTGGCAAACCGCGCGGCTTCCATGGCGCGCAGCACTTCACCGATGACGGGGGCATTGAGCACCCAACGATGCCAGCGCAGACGCCACTGCGGCTGCTGCCAGCTCCAGCGCCACAGGCCGAGCAGCACCGCCAGCACGCCCATCAACAACAGGAAATGGTCGCGCAGGCCGTTGCTCACGCCGATCAGCGCCCGGGTCAGCCAGGGCAACGGCTGGCCGCTGTCGACGAAGATCTTCACCACATCCGGCACCACGTAACCGAGCAGAAAACCGACGATTGCCACGCTGGCCAACATCAGGATCAACGGGTACACCAGGGCCATCTGAATCTTTTGCCGTGAGGCCTGGCGGGCCTGGGTGTAGGCCGCCAGTTGCTCCAGCACATGGCCCAGATGCCCCGAGCGTTCTCCAGCGGCCACGGTGGCGCGGAACAACTCGGGAAAGGCCCGGGGAAATTGCCCCAGTGCCGAGGCCAGGGCGTGACCTTCCATTACCCGGCTCCTGACCGCCGAGAGCAAGCTTGCAACCTTGCGCTTTGAGCTCTGCTTCGCCACCGCATCGAGCGCTTCCTCAAGGGGCAGTCCGGCCTGAACCAGCGTTGACAGTTGCAACGTCAACAGCGCCAGATCAGCGGCACTCAGGCGTCCACCTCGCGACCGCTGGCCCGCACCGCCGCCAACCCTGACCTCGATCAAGACACGCGGCCACAAACCACGCTCACGCAACAACTGTCGCCCATGGCGGGGTCCATCGGCCTCCAGCCGTCCCTTGCAGGATCGTCCCTGGGCATCGTGGGCGCGGTAGTCGAAGGTCGGCATCGATCAGTTCTCCTGGGTCACACGCAGCAATTCATCGATGCTGGTCAACCCTTCAAGCACCCGCTGGCGCCCGTCCTGGAACAGGCTGCGCGAGACCTTGCGTGTTTCGTCGACGAGCAATTGCTCACTGGCGCCCTGATGGATCAGCGCCGAGACGGCGGGCGTCACGCTGATCAGCTCGTAAATGCCGATGCGGCCGCGATAGCCGTGCTGGCACTGTTCACAGCCCGAAGCCTTGAACAGGGTGTGCGACGTGCTGGTGTCGAGCCCCAGGCGCTGGCAGGCTGCCGCGTCGGCGAGGTACGAAACCTTGCAATGGGGGCACAAGGTGCGCAGCAGGCGCTGGGCCAGAATGCCCACCAGCGAGGACGCCAACAGATAGGCATCGACACCCATGTCTACCAGCCGCGTGACCGCGCCGGCCGCGCTGTTGGTGTGCAGGGTCGAGAGCACCAGATGTCCGGTCAAGGACGCCTGGACAGCGATCTCGGCAGTTTCGCGGTCACGGATTTCGCCAACCATCACCACGTCCGGATCCTGGCGCAAAATCGCCCGCAGGCCCCGGGCGAAGGTCATGTCGACCTTTGGGTTGACCGGCATCTGGCCGACACCCGGCAGGTGATATTCGATCGGGTCTTCGACCGTGAGAATATTGCGGGTCTGGTCATTCAGGCTGCTCAGGGCGGCGTACAGGCTGGTGGTCTTGCCGGAACCGGTCGGCCCGGTCACCAACAAAATGCCGTGGGGCTTGCCCAACAACTGGCGCAGGGCCGCGAGGGTATCGTCCGGCATGCCCAGCCGATGCAGGTCCAGGCGCCCGGCCTGCTTGTCGAGCAAACGCAGCACCACCCGTTCGCCGTGGGCCGAAGGCAGCGTCGAGACCCGTACATCGACTTCATGCCCGGCCAGGCGCAAGGCCATTCGCCCATCCTGGGGCACGCGTTTTTCCGCGATGTCCAGGCGCGCCATGACCTTGATCCGCGACACCAACAGCGTCGCCAGTTCGCGCTTGGGCCTGAGCATTTCACGCAGTTGGCCATCCACCCGCATGCGCACCGACAGGTACTGCTCGAAGGTTTCCAGGTGCACATCCGAGGCATGCTCACGCACTGCTTCACCGAGTAGCGCGTTGATCAGGCGAATGATCGGTGCGTCGCCCTGTTGCTCCAGCAGGTCGGCGGTTTGCGGGACCTGATCGACCAGGCTGAGCAAGTCCAGTTCTTCGTCCAGCCCTTGGGCAACCTGCTCCACCGCACTGTGCCCCTCGCGATAGGCCGCCGCCAGGCGCGAGGCGTACTCATCGGCCCCGACGATTTGAAACGGCAACGTCCGTCCGCACACCCGGCGCGCTTCCGCCAATGCGGTGAGCGGCGCATCACTGCGCAGGGCAAGGCGCAGGTCGTCGCCGTCATGCTCCAGCAACACACCAAAACGCCGGGCGAAGCCGAAGGGCAATTGCTCGCAGAGTTCGCTCATGGATTCACTGCGCCTTGCCGCGCAAATCGAACACTGGCGCGTCGCTGGCCGGTTCGAACAACCCGCGCGCCTCGGAAGGCAGCAACAGCGAGTTGTTTTCCCCCGCCCCTGATTTGCTCAAGTCACGCAGCGCGTTGTAACGCTGCTGGCTGACCTGAGACAGGTCTTCCTTGCTGCGCACGATGGTCGGGCGTAAGAACACCATCAGGTTGCTTTTGGTCTGGGTGTCGCGGCTCCAGCGGAACAACGCGCCGAGGTAGGGAATGTCTCGCAGCAGCGGCACGCCGCTTTTCTGGGTGCGCACGCTGTCCCTGATCAGGCCGCCGATCACGATGATTTCGCCATCGTCGGCGAGAATGGTGCTCTTGAGTGCTCGCTTGTTGGTGATCAGGTCCGAGGAATCGATGCCCGACACCGACGGCGCGATGTCCGACACTTCCTGCTCGACCTCCAGGCGCAGCGTCGAGCCTTCGTTGATGTAAGGCTTGATCTTCAGGCTGATGCCGACGTCCTTGCGCTCGACGGTGGTGAACGGATTCTCCGCGCCGTTGCTGTTGGTGGCGTAGGAGCCGGTCTTGAACGGCACGTTCTGGCCGACGATGATTTCGGCTTCCTGATTGTCCAGGGTCAACAGGCTCGGCGTGGACAGCAGGTTGCTGTGGGTGTTGCTGGCCAGGGCCGAAATCAGCGCACCGAAGCGGTCGCCGCCCAGTTGCAGGATCGCCCCCTCCGGCGCCGATCTTTTCTCGTCGAACTTCAACCCGCCGACGATCGGAATGTCGGTGCCGGGAAAGTTGATGAAGCCCTTGGCGTCACCTGTGCTGAGGTTCCACTGCACACCGACGGCCTCAGCGATGTCGCCGGAGATTTCGACGATGGCGGCATGGATCAACACCTGGGCCCGTGGCTGGTCCAGCTGGCGCACGATGTTTTCGATGGTCCGCACCTGCGCCGGCTCGGCGATCAGCACCAGCGCGTTCTGGCTTTCGTCGGCCTTGATCATGAAGCTTGCACCGCCAGACGTGTCCTTGGCATTGCCGATGGCGGATGTCTGCTTTCTGCCCTGCCCCATCGACTCCAGAATCTCGGCCAACTGCTTGGCATCGCTGTGACGCAGGCGAATCACCCGGGCATTGTCGAGGGTCGTGGTAGCCGGCGTATCGAGACCTCGGGCCAGTTCGATCAAGCGCTGGCGAACGACCGGCGGGCCAATGAAAACCAGGCGATTGGTCCTGGTGTCCGCCAGTACCTGTATCGCTGAATCGGCATTGCGCTTGCCCATGGAGGCCTCGATAACCGGCGCGACATCGCCCGCCAGGGCATGCTTGAGCGGGACCACCGCGTGCAGGTTGTTCTGACCGGAGTCCAGTTCGCGGATCTCCCGCGCGATGCGCTTCACATTGGCAGCCGTGTCGGTCAGCACCAACGCATTGGCCGACACCGAAGGGCCGACATAACCATTGGCAGACACCAACGGTCGCACCAGCCCGGCGATATCGGAGGCACTGCTGGTGTTCAAGCCGATGACTTCGGTCACGAACTGCGACGCCGTAGTGGTTTTCACCGTGCCCTGGCCGGCCCGGGTCTTGGCCTCGGCAACCGGGGTGATGAGGATCCGGTCGCCCTCATCGATCACCGTGAAGTGGTGGGCGTCGAGCACCGAATAGAACAACCGACGCACGCCTTCACGATCGAGGGCCTGTCGGGACATGACCGTGACGCGACCGGAGACTTTGGGGTCCAGCACCACGGTGGTCCCCAGAATGTTGGAGATCTCTTCGACGATGTCGCGCAGCTCTGCGTTGTTCATCGCCAGCTGCCATTTTTCTTCCTCGGCCAGAAGCGCGCCGTGGGAAAGCGTTACCACCATGGCGACGAAAAAAATCACCGGTCGCAGTACTTGCACACCGAGAAAGCTATTCATGAACTTGATCACTCTGTCGACCCGGCAAGCGGGCTAAAAAAACGCGGAGAAACGCTGGGCACTTGGGGCTTGCCGTGGGGGTCGAGCCGTTGCAGAAAACCCGCTGCGGGAGGCTGGAGCGCCAATAGTTCCTCTCGGCCCTTGCTCCACAACACCGCGTGGTCGGGCTCGACGCGACGCAAGACGCTGCCACCGGGCAAGCGCTCGCCGACCTGGTAGATGCGCGCGCCTTGTGAGTCCGCCAGCAACACCCGGGACAAGCCATGAGTGACGACGAAGCTTGCCTTCAAGGTCAGCGGTTCCGCGCTCGGCAGCAACTCGGCGCCCGTCGTCAGACCGAGCACCGTTGCAACCGCCGTTGCGTCGAGCGTTTGCCGGGGTGCGGGTGCGGTTCGCGAGGTTTCGACCGGCGCTGGCAGCATCAACTGTTCGCGATAGCGCCACTCCTGCCAGCCCAGGAACGCCCCATAGGCCAGCGGCACGACCAGCAGGCTCGCCTTGCCCAGGAGCAAGACCAGTCCGGCCAAGCGTTCGCGCGAAAGCATCACCATGGCCTCACTCAAGTCGCCCGGCCCCAGGCTTGCCACACAGACGCAAAGACATCCGTTGCAGCACCCGGCGGTTGCAGGCCTCATGCACGATGACGGCACCGATGTGGACGGCCAGCAGCAGCGACAACACCACACACGCCCACGTGTGGACCGTAACAAACAGGGCGATCAGGCATGGATCGCTTAACGGTTGAGCGATCCCGATAACCCCGAATACATTGATCGGGCGATCCATCATCAACACGCCGGTCACCAGGACGGCCCCGACGATGAGGTAAATCGATGAGTGCACGAACAGTGCGAGCACTTCGACAAGCGACAACGACCTCAGGCCCGAAAAACGGGTATGAGTGAAAAACAGAAACAGGCGCCACAGGTAAAACGGTATGAACACTGTTGTCAGTGAAACATTGAAGAACGCAACCGATTCCTTGATGTGCGCAGACACCTCGAAACCGGCCACAAGAAAACCAGACAGCAAGGTCCACAGGATCACCGCCGCAGACAACCAATGCAGCAGCACGCGCAGTCTGGAATAACCCGAAACCGTCATTTTCAACTCGATCAACATCAAGGGAATAAAGCTTCAGGCGATCGGCTACCGATCGCCTGAAGTGCTACGAGGGGGACTTACAACTTGTTCCACGCCATGTGCCAGTGAGCACCGACACTCGGTTCGAAGCCGTTGGCGGAGGGGCTGTACTGCTTGCAGTAACCCGACTCGGGGAACGGTTTGCACTCAAAGACTTCGTTGGTCTTCGGATGCAGCACCTTGGTACCGGCGGTGTAGTCGCTGAGGCCTTCAGGGAACACGAAATCGTATTCGATGCCGGCGCCCTCACCGGTCAGTTGGGTGGTCTGGGTGTCCTGACGGGTCGTGCGGCCATCCAGGGTGGTGCCGACCAGGGTCAAGGTGTGCGCGCCCGGGTTGCTGCGCACATCCATGGACAGCGAGGTGGAGCCACTGGCCACTTGTGCCGAGGTGGTGCCTACCGGTTTGTTGTTCTGGTCGAGCAAAGTGGCTTCGACGTTCATCGCACGGTTCGCGATCATGCTGAACTCGACCTTCGCCCGGCCCTTATCCAGAACGTATTCGGCTTGCTGCGAGGCCACCGACATGCGCGCAGCGGTGTCCTCCTTCATGTCCAGTTGCACTTCGTAGCGCACTACCCCGCTTTCTTTTTGTGCGTAGAGGCTGTTGGTGCCTTTGACCGGCTCGACATTGCCGCTCTCGTCGCGGATACCGGCGCGAACAAGGGTGTGGGTCTGGTTGATTTTCTCTGCCAGCTTGAACGACCAGTTTTGCGGCGTGCCTTCTACAGCGTTATCGATGCTGATTTCGACACTGTAGTCCGGGCTCTCGCCATTGCCGGTGAATGCGCGGGCCTTGACCTTGTCGCCCACCAACAGCGCCGTCGAAGGCGCAATGCTGCCTACGGAGGACCAGCCGCCAGGCAGTTCAGGCTCCGCCAGGATGTTCAGATCCGTAGCGTTGTAGAACGCGGCATCGGTATCGCCCACGGTCCAGATGGCCAGGACGACGTGATGACCAGACTTGTCTGCCGGAATGTTGCAGTTGTGCTTGTCGCTGGACTCCGGACGCTTGTTACCGCCGTCGATGGTGCAGAACGGCGTGCTTTCGAAAGTGGCGCGTTTGAGCGATTCGTTCGGATTCCAGCCGTTGCGGGTGATGAAATACTCGTGTTTGGTAGCCGGGTGAACCGCTGTGTAATGCCACTTGAAATCGATGTTGCGGTCCTTGATTTCAGTCAGGTGCCAACGGGTGGCGGACTGTGCATCCATGGCAGAAAACAGCGAGTGACCACCGCTGGCGATCTTGCCATCGACCGGCCCCTGCAAGGGAGCACCGCCGACGCCCGCCGGAAAGCCTTTGAAGGTTTCACCGACACTCTGCGGTTCGTACTGGGCGCCACCGCAGTTGGTGTTCAAGCCTTTCTGGCAAGCCAGCGCGCGCGACGGCGGCACTTCCAGATAGCCATGGGCGGAAACGGTTTGAGAGGCCAGCATTGCCGATAACAGGATCATCGATGAAGTGCAGGCCGTTAAAGCACTTCTTTTATCAAATGTAATTTTCATGATGTATTCCAGACTGCTTATCGAAAACAGGGCGCCTAGTGGGCGCCCCTGTTCGCTTCGTGATTGTTCGGCAATACGCCGGACAAGGGCCTGGAACCTTACGGGGATGGAGGAAAATTCTATGTAGGAGTAATCACCACGCGAGGCAGGAACAGTCTCTCCATGTCTCAATCCGACAAAGAAAGAAAACATTCTTACAGTTGGTGATGCTTTATTTTTTGAGCTTTTAAACGGCACAAAAAAACCTGTCCGGCGCGAGGCGGGACAGGCTTTGTGAAAACGGGCAATCGCTACTCGTGATACTGCGCCGACAGCTCATGTACCGCGCGCAGGAATGCACCAGCATGTTCCGGATCGACTTCCGGCGTGATGCCATGGCCGAGGTTGAATACGTGGCCGCTGCCTTTGCCGTAGCTGGCCAGGATGCGCCCGACTTCGGTACGGATGGCTTCGGGTTTCGCGTAGAGCACGGTCGGGTCCATGTTGCCTTGCAGCGCGACCTTGTCGCCAACACGGGCACGGGCGCTGCCGATGTCGCAGGTCCAGTCCAGGCCCAGTGCGTCGGCGCCGGCATCAGCGATGCTTTCCAGCCACAGGCCACCGTTCTTGGTGAACAGGATGACCGGCACCTTGCGACCTTCGTGTTCGCGAATCAGGCCGCTGACAATTTTCTTCATGTAGGCCAGGGAGAATTCCTGGTAAGCCGCCGCCGACAGGCTGCCGCCCCAGCTGTCGAAGATCTGTACCGCTTGCGCACCGGCCATGATCTGGCCGTTAAGGTAGCTGGTGACTGTCTGCGCGAGCTTGTCCAGCAGCAGGTGCAAGGCTTGCGGGTTGTCGTAGAGCATGGTTTTGGTCTTGCGGTAGTCTTTCGACGAGCCGCCTTCGACCATGTAGGTCGCCAGGGTCCACGGGCTGCCGGAGAAACCGATCAGCGGTACGCGGCCGTTCAGTTCGCGGCGGATGGTGCTGACCGCGTCCATCACGTAACCCAGGTCTTTGTGCGGATCAGGAATCGGCAGGGCTTCGATGTCGGCCAGGGTGCTGACGACTTTCTTGAAGCGCGGACCTTCACCGGTTTCGAAATACAGGCCCTGACCCATGGCATCGGGGATGGTCAGGATGTCGGAGAAGAGGATCGCAGCATCCAGTTGTGGATAGCGGTCGAGCGGCTGCATCGTGACTTCGCAAGCGAACGCCGGGTTCATGCACAGGCTCATGAAATCGCCGGCCTTGGCACGGCTGGCGCGGTATTCAGGCAGGTAGCGACCGGCCTGACGCATCATCCACACGGGGGTGACGTCTACGGGTTGCTTGAGCAGGGCGCGCAGGAAACGGTCGTTCTTCAGGGCAGTCATGTCGGCATCCGGAAAAAAAGTGAGGGCATTTTCTCAGAGCCGGGAGCAAAAGGCACGGTTGCAGGTCAGCCTTTTGTCTATCGGGTCAATTTGTCGCGGTGGAATGCAGTATTTGACTCACCACAAAACGACTGTGGGAGCGAGCTTGCTCGCGATGAGGGCTTCACATTCAACATCTCTGCTGACTGATCCACCGCTATCGCGAGCAAGCTCGCTCCCACAGGGGGTATTACATTTAGTTCCGGGGCGGGGTTACACGCCCAGGTAATCCAGGATCCCTTCGGCGGCATTACGGCCTTCGAAGATCGCCGTCACCACCAGGTCGGAACCGCGCACCATGTCGCCACCGGCGAAGATCTTCGGGTTGCTGGTCTGGTGCTTGTACTGACCTTGTTCCGGCGCCACCACGCGGCCCTGGCTGTCGGTCTGGATTTCGAACTGCTCGAACCACGGCGCCGGGCTTGGACGGAAACCGAAAGCGATGACCACGGCGTCGGCCGGGATGATCTCTTCGGAGCCCGGGATCGGCTCGGGGCTACGGCGGCCACGGGCGTCCGGCTCGCCGAGACGGGTCTCGACCACCTTCACGCCTTCGACCTTGTCTTCACCGACAATGGCGATCGGCTGGCGGTTGTAGAGGAATTTCACGCCTTCTTCCTTGGCGTTCTTCACCTCTTTGCGCGAGCCCGGCATGTTCGCTTCGTCACGACGATAGGCGCAGGTCACCGACTTGGCGCCCTGGCGGATCGACGTACGGTTGCAGTCCATCGCCGTGTCGCCGCCGCCGAGTACCACGACCTTCTTGCCTTTCATGTCGACGAAATCTTCCGGCGACTTTTCAAAGCCCAGGTTGCGGTTGACGTTGGCGATCAGGAAATCCAGCGCGTCGTACACGCCCGGCAGGTCTTCCCCGGCAAAGCCGCCCTTCATGTAGGTGTAGGTGCCCATGCCCATGAATACCGCATCGTATTCTTCGAGCAGTTGCTCCATGGTCACGTCCTTGCCCACCTCGGTGTTGAGGCGGAACTCGATGCCCATGCCAGTGAAGACTTCGCGACGATTGCTCAGCACGGTCTTTTCCAGCTTGAACTCGGGGATGCCGAAGGTCAGCAGACCGCCGATTTCCGGGTTCTTGTCGAACACCACCGGGGTCACGCCGCCGCGCACCAGCACGTCGGCACAGCCCAGGCCCGCAGGCCCGGCACCGATGATCGCGACACGCTTGCCGGTCGGCTTGACCTTGGACATGTCCGGGCGCCAGCCCATGGCGAACGCGGTGTCGGTGATGTACTTCTCCACCGAACCGATGGTCACCGCGCCGAAGCCGTCGTTGAGGGTGCAGGCACCCTCGCACAGACGATCCTGCGGGCACACCCGGCCGCAGACTTCCGGCAGGGTGTTGGTCTGGTGCGACAGTTCGGCGGCCTGGAGGATGTTGCCCTCGGCCACCAGCTTCAGCCAGTTGGGAATGAAGTTGTGCACCGGGCACTTCCATTCGCAATACGGGTTACCGCAACCCAGGCAGCGGTGGGCCTGGTCGGCCGACTGCTGGGGTTTGAAGGGTTCGTAGATTTCCACGAACTCTTTCTTGCGTTGACGCAACAGTTTCTTCTTCGGATCCTTGCGCCCGACCTCGATGAACTGGAAGTCATTATTCAGACGTTCAGCCATTTTAAAACCTCATCAAACTCTTCAGGCGCATATCACTGCGGGTTGGCACGGGTGCTGGAAAGCAACGATTTCAGGTTGGCAGCCTTGGGCTTGACCAGCCAGAAACGACGCACGTAATCATCGAGGTTCTCGGCGAGTTCACGACCCCACTCGCTGTCGGTCTCCTCGACGTACTCGTTCAGCACGCGTTGCAGGTGGCTGCGATAGGCTTCCATCGCCTCGCCGCTGATCCGCTGGATTTCCACCAGTTCGTGGTTGACCCGGTCAACGAAGCTGTTGTCCTGGTCGAGCACGTAGGCGAAACCGCCGGTCATGCCAGAGCCGAAGTTGTACCCGGTCTTGCCCAATACGCAGACGAAACCACCGGTCATGTACTCGCAGCAGTGATCGCCAGTGCCTTCCACAACGGTGTGGGCACCGGAGTTACGCACGGCGAAACGCTCGCCCGCGGTGCCGGCGGCGAACAGCTTGCCGCCAGTGGCGCCGTACAGGCAGGTGTTGCCGATGATGGCACTGTCCTGGGTGCGGTAGACGCTGCCCTTCGGCGGAACGATGACCAGCTTGCCGCCGGTCATGCCCTTGCCGACGTAGTCGTTGGCGTCGCCTTCCAGGTACATGTGCAGGCCACCGGCGTTCCATACGCCGAAGCTCTGCCCTGCCGTGCCCTTGAAGCGGAACGTGACCGGCGCGTTGGCCATGCCCTGGTTACCGTGTTTACGCGCGATTTCGCCGGAGATCCGTGCGCCGATGGAACGGTCGCAGTTGCAGATATCCAGGTCGAACTCGGCGCCGCTCAAGTCGTTGATTGCCGAGGAGGCCATGTCGACCATTTTCTCGGCCAGCAGGCCCTTGTCGAACGGCGGGTTGCGTTCAACGCCACAGAACTGCGGCTTGTCCGCCGGTACGTGGTCGCTGCCCAGCAACGGAGTGAGGTCCAGGTGATGCTGCTTGGCGGTCTGGCCTTCGAGGACTTCCAGCAGATCGGTACGGCCGATCAGTTCTTCGAGGGAGCGCACGCCCAGCTTGGCCAGCCACTCACGGGTTTCTTCGGCGACGTAGGTGAAGAAATTCACCACCATGTCGACGGTACCGATGTAGTGATCCTTGCGCAGCTTCTCGTTCTGGGTCGCGACGCCGGTGGCGCAGTTGTTCAGGTGGCAGATACGCAGGTATTTGCAGCCCAGGGCGATCATTGGCGCGGTACCGAAGCCGAAGCTTTCAGCGCCGAGGATCGCAGCCTTGATCACGTCGAGGCCGGTTTTCAGGCCGCCGTCGGTCTGTACCCGGACTTTGCCGCGCAGGTCATTGCCGCGCAGGGTCTGGTGGGTTTCGGCCAGGCCGAGTTCCCACGGAGCGCCCGCGTATTTGATCGAGGTCAGCGGCGATGCGCCGGTGCCGCCGTCGTAGCCGGAGATAGTGATCAGGTCCGCATAGGCCTTGGCCACACCGGCGGCGATGGTACCGACGCCCGCTTCTGCTACCAGCTTCACCGAGACCAGCGCCTTCGGGTTGACTTGTTTCAGGTCGAAAATCAGCTGCGACAAGTCTTCGATCGAATAGATGTCGTGGTGCGGCGGTGGCGAAATCAGGGTCACGCCCGGCACTGCGTAACGCAGCTTGGCGATCAGACCGTTGACCTTGCCGCCTGGCAGTTGACCACCCTCGCCGGGCTTGGCGCCCTGGGCGACCTTGATCTGCAGCACTTCAGCATTGACCAGGTATTCCGGGGTCACACCGAAACGGCCGGTGGCAACCTGCTTGATTTTCGAGCTCTTGATGGTGCCGTAGCGCGCCGGGTCTTCGCCGCCTTCACCGGAGTTGGAGCGCGCACCGAGGCGGTTCATGGCTTCGGCCAGGGCTTCGTGAGCTTCCGGCGACAGGGCTCCCAGGGAGATACCGGCGGAGTCGAAGCGCTTGAGCACCGATTCCAGTGGTTCGATCTCGCTGATGTCCAGCGGCGTGTCCAGGGTTTTGACTTTCAGCAGATCGCGGATCATCGACACCGGGCGGTTGTCCACCAGCGACGTGTATTCCTTGAACTTGCTGTAGTCGCCCTGCTGCACAGCGGCTTGCAGGGTGCTGACCACGTCCGGGTTGTAGGCGTGGTACTCGCCACCGTGGACGAACTTCAGCAGGCCACCTTGCTGGATCGGCTTGCGCGGGCTCCAGGCTTCGGTGGCCAGGGCTTTCTGCTCGGCTTCGATGTCGACGAAACGCGCACCCTTGATGCGGCTTGGCACGCCACGGAAGCTCAGGTTGCAGACTTCCTCGGACAGACCGATGGCTTCGAACAACTGCGCACCACGGTACGAGGTGATGGTCGAGATGCCCATCTTCGACAGGATCTTGAGCAAGCCCTTGGTAATGCCTTTACGGTAGTTCTTGAATACTTCGTAGAGGTCGCCCAGTACTTCACCGGTACGGATCAGGTCGCCCAGCACTTCATAAGCCAGGAATGGATAGACGGCAGAGGCGCCGAAACCGATCAACACGGCGAAGTGATGCGGGTCACGCGCAGTCGCAGTTTCCACCAGGATGTTGGAGTCGCAACGCAGGCCTTTTTCGGTCAGGCGGTGGTGCACAGCACCTGTGGCCAGGGACGCGTGGATCGGCAACTTGCCAGGGGCAATGTGACGGTCACTCAGCACAACCTGGGTACGACCGGCGCGCACGGCTTCTTCAGCCTGATCGGCGACGTTGCGGATCGCCGCTTCGAGGCCGACGCTTTCGTCGTAGTTCAGATCGATGATCGCGCGTTCGAAACCCGGACGATCGAGGTTCATCAGCGAGCGCCACTTGGCCGGGGAAATGACCGGCGAGCTGAGGATCACGCGCGAGGCGTGTTCCGGCGACTCCTGGAAGATGTTGCGCTCGGCACCGAGGCAGATCTCCAGCGACATGACGATGGCTTCACGCAGCGGATCGATCGGCGGGTTGGTGACCTGCGCGAACTGCTGGCGGAAATAGTCGTACGGCGTGCGCACGCGCTGGGACAGCACGGCCATCGGCGTATCGTCGCCCATCGAGCCCACAGCTTCGTAGCCCTGTTCGCCCAGCGGACGCAGCACCTGGTCGCGCTCTTCGAACGTGACCTGATACATCTTCATGTATTGCTTGAGCTGATCGACATCGTAGAACGCCGAACCGTGGTCGTTGTCTTCCATGGTCGCCTGGATGCGCAGGGCATTCTTGCGCAGCCATTGCTTGTACGGATGACGGGACTTCAGACGGTTGTCGATCGCGTCGGTGTCGAGGATCTGGCCGGTTTCGGTGTCCACGGCAAAGATCTGGCCCGGGCCAACGCGGCCTTTGGCGATCACGTCTTCAGGCTGGTAGTTCCAGACACCGATTTCCGAGGCCAGGGTGATAAAGCCGTTCTTGGTGGTGACCCAACGCGCCGGACGCAGACCGTTACGGTCGAGCAGGCACACCGCGTAACGACCGTCGGTCATTACCACGCCGGCCGGGCCGTCCCACGGTTCCATGTGCATCGAGTTGTATTCGTAGAACGCACGCAGATCCGGGTCCATGGTTTCGACGTTCTGCCACGCAGGCGGAATGATCATCCGCACGCCACGGAACAGGTCGATGCCGCCGGTGACCATCAGCTCCAGCATGTTGTCCATGCTCGAGGAGTCGGAACCCACACGGTTGACCAGCGGGCCGAGTTCTTCCAGGTCCATCAGGTCGTTGGTGAACTTGGTGCGACGGGCCACGGCCCAGTTGCGGTTGCCGGTGATGGTGTTGATCTCGCCGTTGTGCGCCAGGAAGCGGAACGGTTGAGCCAGCGGCCATTTCGGCAGGGTGTTGGTGGAGAAGCGCTGGTGGAACACGCAAATCGAGGTTTGCAGGCGCTCATCGCTCAGGTCCGGATAGAAGGCGGTCAAGTCCGCCGGCATCATCAGGCCTTTATAAATGATGGTCTTGTGGGAAAAGCTGCACACGTAGTGGTCAGTGTCGGCAGCGTTGGCCACGGACGAGCGACGACGGGAGGTGAACAGCTTGACGGCCATGTCCTGATCGCTCAGGCCTTCACCGCCGATGTACACCTGCTCGATCTGCGGCAGGCGCTCAAGGGCCAGGCGGCCGAGGACGCTGGTGTCGATCGGCACTTTGCGCCAGCCGACCAGTTGCAGACCGGCGGCCAGGATCTCGCGGTTCATGTTCTCGCGAGCGGCTTCGGCCTTGACCGGGTCCTGGTTGAAGAAAACCATGCCCACAGCGTATTGCTTGGGCATTTCGACGCCGAAGGTTTCCTGGGCGATGGCTCGCAGGAACACGTCCGGCTTTTGAATCAGCAGACCGCAACCGTCACCGGTCTTGCCGTCGGCATTAATCCCACCGCGGTGGGTCATGCAGGTCAGGGCCTCGATGGCCGTTTGCAAAAGGGTATGACTGGGCTCGCCCTGCATATGAGCAATCAGGCCGAAACCGCAGTTATCCTTGAATTCATCTGGTTGGTACAGACCTGCTTTCATAGACACTTTCTCACCAGGCTGCTTCTCGCGAAGCAAATTTCTTTTCAATTCAACCACTTACCAACCGCGCCGAACGTACGCCAGCTTTGCGGGGGCAAAAGGGAGGTCATTGTACACACCGACACGGAGGCTCACAAATTTGACGACGAAATGTCGCAAATCTATGTCGCATTTGTGAAAGGTTTAAAGCGATCTGCTGTGCTAGTCAAAACTTTTTTTAATTCTGACCGCAACGACTCAAAGACTACTGTGACGCAGACACCACAAGGCACGCAGCCCGGAAGGTTGCGCGCACTTGTAGAAATTTTGAGGTGCTTGGAGAGGCGGCCTGGGTAAGGCCGCCGAATCTTCAGCGAGTTGTTGCCAGTTCCTGTTGGACGCTGGCGACAGTGCGAGGCCAAGGTTTACCAGCCTGAACCTTCGCTGGCAAGGCCTTGATGGCGGAAACGGCTGCATCACGATTGGCGAAGCTGCCGTAGGTGATCACGTAGAGCGGCTTGCCATTGAGGACTTTCTTGAAATAACGGTACTCGCCACCCTGCTCCTTGACGAAGCTTTGTGCGGCGGTCTCGGAGCTGGTGCCGAGGATTTGCACCACGTAGTTACCCGGTGCCTGACCGGCGTACCAGGTGCCGCCAGCAGCTTTGGCCGCCGGAGCGGCTTTCTCGGCAGGCTTGGTCGCCGCGGCAACGGCTGGCTTGGCTGGAGCTGGAGCTGGAGCTGGCTTGGCCACTGGAGCAGGCGCAGGCTTGGCAGTGGCGACCTGAGTCGGCGCAGGCGCAGGCTTGGCCGCTGGTGTCGGCGCAGGGCCGGCAGGTACACCCGCTGGTGGTGCAGTAGTCGTAACGGTCGGCGGCGTAGCGCTGGAGCCTTCTACCGGAACGCCATCATCGCCTTCGGTGATGCCGCCCGCGGCTTCAGCCAGTGGGGCGCGCATGACCGGTTGCGAGTTACCGACCAACGGCAATGGCATCGGCTGCGTGCTGCCGGCGAATTCGACGGCCGGAGCACCGCCATTCGCGGCTGGCTGACCCTGGCCAAGCGGCAGTTGCGCCTGTTCATTGGTCGGTGCACCGGTGGTCGGCGCCTTGTTGCGACCCGGAATCAACCAGGCGGCAGCTACCGCGACCACGACCACGGCGGAAATCGCCAATACGTGTTTCTTCGGCATATTGAACCCCATTTTTGGACGCTTGACCGCTGAGCGGCTGGCGATCATGGCTTCGATCATTGCATCGCGGGCGACCTGATTGATGCTGCCAGGCCAGCCTTCGGAGCTTTCGTGAATATCAGAGATCTGATCCGCGGTGAAAAGTTCGATACCGCGACCCGCGCCTTCGAGCCGCTGCTCCAGATATTCGCGGGTTTCTTCTTCGGTGTAGGGCTGCAACTCGATGACGTGGAAGCGCTCTTCCTCGAGATGCAGAGCCTCAAGTTGACCGATCAGCGAGGTCTCACCGAACAGGAACACATGCGGGCGACCCTCAGGCGCGCCGGCAGCCAGGACCATCAGAGTCTCAAGGGCGGATTCGTCGAGTTGTTCGGCGTCATCGACCAGCAGATAGACTTCTTGCCCGGTCAGTGCGAGTTGCACCACTTGGGCCAGAATCGCGTCGGCATCAGCCTGGCCGACGTTCAGCGCCTGGGCCACCTGACGCAGCACACCGGCCGCATCGCCGGCGCCGCGGGCAGAAACCACCACACTTTGTACCGATTGCTTGTTGGTGCTGGCGACCAGGGCCTGACGCAACAGGGTCTTGCCACTGCCTTCGGGGCCAGTGACTACCAGCAGCAACTGGCTGTAGCGAGCCAGGTGATGCAGTTGTCCCAGCACGGGTTTGCGCTGGGCCGGGAAAAATTTGAAGCCAGGTACCCGCGGAGCAAAAGGGTCATGACTCAACTGGTAATGGCCGAGGAAAGCCTCGTCGGCATGCAAACTAGTCATCGTGTTCTTATTAACCTTTAAGCTGAGCCAGGGCGCGGTAGTCTGCCCCCAGCGTGGCCTGTAGAACCTCTTTCGGATAATCGTCGGTCACCACCGCTTCGCCCATGTGGCGCAGCAGCACCAGGCGCAAACGACCGTCGATCACTTTTTTATCAATGGACATGTGTTCGAGGAAATCGGCTTCTGTCATCTCTTGCGGCGGAATGACCGGCAGCCCCGCACGCTGGAACAGACGAATACCGCGATCACGCTCCTGCTCGCTGATCCAGCCGAGTCGCGCGGACATTTCCAGCGCCATTACGGTGCCAGCAGCCACTGCCTCACCATGAAGCCATACACCATAGCCCATGTGGGTTTCGATGGCGTGGCCAAACGTATGGCCCAGGTTCAAAGTGGCACGAACGCCCGTCTCTTTCTCATCGGCACCGACCACCGCCGCCTTGGCCGCGCAGGAGCGCTCGATGGCATAGGTCAGGGCTTGCTGGTCCAGACTGCGCAGGCGGTCGACGTTGTCTTCGAGCCAGGTCAGGAACGGCTCATCACAGATCAGCCCGTACTTGATGACTTCGGCCAGCCCGGCGGACAGCTCGCGCGCCGGCAAGGTGTTGAGGCTGGCGGTATCGATCAGCACCACGTTCGGCTGATAAAAGGCGCCGACCATGTTCTTGCCCAGCGGATGGTTGATCCCGGTCTTGCCGCCCACCGAGGAGTCGACCTGCGACAGCAGCGTGGTCGGAACCTGGATGAAATCGACGCCGCGCTGGTAGCAGGCGGCGGCAAAGCCGGCCATATCACCGATCACACCGCCACCGAGGGCGATCACCGTGGTGCGCCGATCATGCCGGGCGGTCAGCAGGCCGTCGAAAATCAGTTGCAGGGTTTCCCAGGTCTTGAAGGCTTCGCCGTCGGGCAGCACCACGGAAATCACCGAGAACTGCGCCAGGCTGCGGGTCAGACGCTCGAGATAGAGCGGCGCAACCGTCTCGTTGGAGATGATTGCTACTTGCCGTCCGCGAATGTGCGGGGCCAGCAGCTCAGGCTGATCCAACAAACCTTCGCCAATATGAATCGGGTAGCTGCGCTCGCCCAGATCGACCTTGAGTGTCTGCATGTGTCCCCACAGTGAAGATGGAATCAGGCGTTCTGCCCTGAGTTAACGAATATCCACGGCCTCATCTGGTGTGACGCCGTCCGGTAGCCATCCGCCACAACCTGGAGTGGTCCTGGCGGACGCCGAGGATAGCGCATTTCCCGCGGCGCTTTAACGGGGTGGCAACTGCTGCAGGCGCTCCAGAATGTCGAGTACGACCATTCGTGGCGGCCGCTCATCGGTTTCGACCACCAGGTCGGCAATTTCCCGATAAAGCGGATCGCGGATCGCCAACAGATCCCGAAGGGTCTTGGCCGGATCAGCGGTACGCAACAATGGCCGATTGCGGTCGCGAGACGTACGGCCGACCTGTTGCTCGACCGACGCATGCAGATAAACCACACGCCCACCGGCATGCAGTGCCCGACGATTGGCTTCGCGCATGACCGCGCCCCCGCCTGTCGCCAGCACCACACCGTCGTAATCGCACAGCTCGGCAATCATTGCCTGCTCGCGATCACGAAAGCCCGGTTCGCCTTCCTTATCGAAGATCCAAGGGATATTGGCGCCCGTGCGCAATTCAATTTCCTTATCGGAATCTTTGAATGGCAGGCGCAGCTCTTTGGCCAGCAACCGGCCGATGGTGCTTTTTCCAGCACCCATCGGTCCAACAAGAATCAAATTTCGCACAGAATCAATGACTCACAGCAATCGCCCGATTATTCATGATACGCGGAGTGAGGAATACCAACAGCTCGGATTTTTTCTCCGAAACCACGTCACGCCGGAAAAGGCGGCCAAGATACGGCACATCGCCAAGAAATGGCACCTTATCTACAACCTTGCTCTGAGTATTTGAGAAAACACCGCCAATGACGATGGTCTCGCCATCGTTGACCAGGACCTTGGCGTTGACTTCGTTTTTCTTGATGGGCGGTACATCCTGAACCTTGTTCAGGAAGTCCGGTTCGTCCTTGGTGACCTTGACCTCCATGATGATCCGGTTGTCGGGCGTGATCTGCGGCGTCACCTCCAGCGACAGCGAAGCCTCCTTGAACGAGACCGAAGTCGCGCCGCTGGAGCTGGCTTCCTGATAGGGAATCTCGGTGCCCTTGAGAATTTTCGCGGTTTCCTTGTCGGACGTGACCACTTTGGGCTGTGAGACGATTTCCCCGTTGCCGGTTTTCTCCATGGCCGTAAGTTCCAGGTCCAGCAAGACGTTATCGGTGATGAACGCGATGCCGATTCCCGAGGTGTTGTTGGCTACACCCATGTCGACGAACGGTGAGTTGGTGCTGGTACTGCCGGGCGTGCCGATGGTCGATGACCCATTGAGCCCATTGCTGACGCCGGAGGTGTTCCAGTTGCCCTTGTTCTGTATCGAACCGCCCCAGCGCACCCCGAGGCTTTTGTCATAGTCGACGTTGGCTTCGACTATGCGCGCCTCGATCATCACCTGACGCACGGGGATATCCAGCTGCGTAACGATCCTGCGCAACTCATCCAGCCGGTCCTGGGTCTGGTAGGCAATGATGTTGTTGGTGCGCTCATCGACAGTGATCGACCCCCGTTCGTCGGGCTTCGCTTCAGCACTGGTCACTGACTGGAAGAGCTTGGCGATGTCCGCCGCCTTGGCGTAATTGACCTGCAACAACTCCCGACGCAACGGCGCCAGATCGGCAATCTGCTTCTGCGATTCGAGCTCCTGACGCTCACGGGCAGCAATTTCATCGGCCGGCGCAACAAGCAGGACATTGCCGACCTTGCGCTTGTCCAGCCCCTTGGTTTTCAGCACCAGATCCAGCGCCTGATCCCACGGCACGTTCTGCAGACGCAGAGTAATTCCCCCCTGGACCGTATCGCTGGCCACCAGATTGAGGTTGGTGAAATCGGCGATCAGTTGCAGCACCGAGCGCACATCGATGTCCTGGAAATTCAGCGATAGCTTCTCGCCGCTATAGGCCTGTTGCCCGGCATTGCGCTTTTGCAGTTCGTCGACCGTCGCCGGGCGAACGCTGATAGTGAGCTTGTTGTCAGTCTGATAGGTCGAGTAATCGAACGTGCCGCCGGGTTCAATACTGATGGTGGCTCGATCGCCGCTCGCGCTGGCATTGACGAACTGCACGGGCGTGGCGAAATCCTTCACGTCCAGTCGCACGCGCAATCGCTCGGGCAATAAGGTTTTGGCAAATCCGACGATGATCCTGCCTTCGCGCTCTTGTATGTCGGGTGCAATCGATGGATCCGACAAGTCGATCACCACGTTGCCTTCGCCCTGGGTTCCCCGCTGGAAATCCACACCCCGAATGACCTTGCCCGCCGTCGCGGCGGCCCGAGCCGGAACCGGCATTGCTGTGGCCGCCGGCCTGGATGTCGACGGTTTGACTCCCTGCCCGACGACGACCAGCAGATTGTTGCCTTCAATTCGCGAGTCGTACGGGGCCGACTGGGCCAGGTTGATGATCAATCGCGTACGGTCCCGGGCTTCCACCACCGTTGCACTGCGGGCATTTCCACTGCCGAGATCGCGAGTCTTGCTGGCCAACTGACTGGCGACACCCGGCAAGTCCAGGGCAATCCGGGCCGGCGAATCCGTCGTGTAGCCGTGGGGCACCGGGGGTGGTGCATCGAACGACAACTTCAACTCGACACGGTCACCGGGCAGCGCAGCGACATCCAGCGCCTTGAGATTGGCTGCTTGTACCATCGGCGACAACAACGCTATCCATAGCGAAAGGCCGACGGTGGAAAGAATCCTGTTCATTATTGGAGTTCCACTATGAGTGCTCTTTCAAGGAAATGGTCCGGGGACGCTCCAGCCAAGCACCCTGACCATCCGGGACAATTTCAACCACATCGACTTGAGAGCCGCTGATCGCAACGATCCGTCCGTCGTTGCGCCCCAGGTAATCGCCGACTTTCAGCCGGTGCACCCCACCCGCCCCACGCAGCAGGGCATAGGAGCCCGTCGCATTGGAAAGGGTGCCGACCATTTGAAACTGCTCGATGTTGAAGCCTTCGAGGTATTGCTTGACCCGACCCGGGTCGGGTTTGACGTTGTGCGAGCCCCTGCGCCGGGCCGCCAGATCAGTGCTGATCTGCGGCGAAAACGGGCTGCGCAGATTCGCCGCGTTGTAAGTGAATGCCGGGTAAGACCGGAATACCGGCGTTGGTTCAATCTTCCCCGGCCCATGCAGGCGCGTTTCGTTCATGTACGCGTCCAGATCGGTGTAGTCATCGCCTGCGCCACAACCGGACAGGGCAGACAGCAACACCACCACAAAACAACGCCCCGGGATCATTGATGCTGTCCCTTGTCGTTGTAGCGGTAGGTCTTGGCGAGGATGGTCAAGCGCAGCTTCGGACCACCCTCGGGGCTGACGGGGGCAAGGTCGAAATCGTGCAAGGTGACGATTCGCGGCAACCCGGCCACACCACTGACGAAAGTGGCCAGGTCGTGGTAGTCCCCGGTGACCGTGATCTGGATCGGCAGTTCGATGTAGAACGGCTGGGCGACTTCAGGCAGCAACTTGATCTCTTCGAACTCCAGGCCGCTGCCCAGGCCCGTACGCGTGATGTCTTCCAGCAAGCCGGGCACTTCGGTGTCGCTGGGCAGTTGACGCAACAGCACGACGAAGGCGCTCTCTATCTCCTTCAACTGCCGGGTGTAGAGATCCAGATTCGCCGCCATGCGGGCCTTGTCGGCGAACTGTTCCTTGAGTGCCGACTCCTCTTCGCGCTTGAGATCGAGCTGGCTCACAAGGTCGCGGGTGGAAAAGCTATAGCCAAAGGCCAGCACCAGAAGCACGAGCAAACCAGCCACCAGACACTTGATCGCCGGCGGCCAGGAACCCATGTTGCTGGTATCCAGATCATTGATGTCGATCTTGCGCAGCCCTTCAAACCATTCAGACAGACTCATTTGCCTTCCTCCGGTTTTGCGGGCTGAGTCTGGCGAACGGTCAGCTGGAAGACGTTGGCCTGCCCCACCTGACCGGCAGCCGTGGCCTTGACTTCGGTCAGGCTCGGCGCATCGAACCAGTCTGATGCCTCCAGGTTGCGCATCAAATCCGAAACACTGTTGTTGGATTGCGCGGCGCCGGTGATGGACAGGGTCTTTGCGGTCATTTTCACCTCGGTGAAATACACGCCGTCGGGCAGGGCTCGCGCCAATTGGTCAAATATTCGCCCGCTGATCTGGCGATTACCTTGCAGGTCCTGGATGACGCCCATGCGCTCGACCAGTTGCTGGCGGCGCGCCTTGAGATCATTGATCCGGGTGATCCGCTCATCGATCTCGGCGACTTGCTTGCCGATGTAATCGTTACGGGCGACTTGCCGGTCGATGGCACCGCTGATGACCTGGTTCGCGACCAGCACCGCACCCATCGTGCCCACCATCACCGCCACCTGGACCAGCAGGAAGCGCTTGCGGCGAACTTCACGCCGCTCCTCGCGCCAGGGTAAAAGGTTGATCCGCGCCATCAGTCGAAGCTCCTGAGGGCCAGACCGCAGGCGATCATCAACGCCGGGGCATCACTCGCCAGGGCAGCACCATTGACCTTGCTGCCCAGAGTCATATCGCAAAAAGGGTTTGCGACCTGGGTCGGCGTGCCCAATTGCTGCTCGATCAAACGGTCCAGCCCCGGGATCGATGCGGTACCGCCAGCCAGCAGGACATGGTCGACGGTGCTGTACTGGCCGGAGGCAAAGAAGAAATGCAACGAGCGCGACACCTGCTGCACCAGCGCCTCTCGAAATGGCTGCAAGACCTCACCTGCATAGTCATCCGGCAAACCGCCCTTCTTTTGCGCCAGCCCCGCCTGCTCCAGCGTCAGGCCGTAGCGACGCTGGATTTCCTCGGTCAGTTGCCGACCGCCAAACAGTTGTTCGCGGGTGTAGATGATCCGCCCGTTGTGCAGCACGCTCAGGGTGGTCATGGTGGCGCCGATGTCGATCACGGCGACCGTCGAAGGTCCCCCGGAAACCGTGAGCCGACTGGCCAGCAATTCGAATGAGCGCTCCAGCGCGTAGGCCTCGACATCGACCACACGAGCGGTCAGCCCCGCCAGGGCCAGGGCGGCCTCGCGGACCTCGACGTTTTCCTTGCGACAAGCGGCGAGCAGCACGTTGACGCGCTCGGGATTGCGCCCGGAGGTGCCCTGTACTTCAAAGTCGATCGCGACTTCGTCCAGGGGATAAGGAATGTACTGATCGGCCTCGATCTTCAGCTGGCTTTCCATCTCGTCCTCGGAAAGTCCGGCCTCCATCTCGATGGTCTTGGTGATCACCGCCGAGCCCGCCACGGCCACGGCCACGTTCTTCTGGCCGGTTCTGGCCTTGGCCAGCGCGCGCGCAAGGGCCTGCCCCACGCCTTCGAGTTCGGCGATATTCTTTTCGATCACCGCGCCGACCGGCAACGGCTCGACCGCATACGCCTCGACCCGGTAGCGCTCGCCCTGACGGCTCAACTCAAGAAGTTTCACCGAGGTGGAGCTGATATCGATTCCCAAGAGCGTATTGGATTTTTTGTTGAAGAGTCCTGGCACTACCAATTCCCTATGACTTTCCGTGAGTTACGGACTCTGCAATGTCCATTGCGTTCAATCCGCCCGTCTTGACAGCAGCGCCAGCCGCGCTCCCGATCAGAAAAATGCTTATAATGCCCAGCGTTTTTTTCCGCATTTGCTCAAGCGCGGGTCGTTCTGATTTAGCCTGAACCCTGTTGCCCAATTCATTTTTACCCTGGATATCCAAAAGCCTTGATTCGTCTGCTGAAGTTTTTCGGTTGGTCCATCGTCGCGGTTTTCTGCGGACTCCTTCTGGGTCTGAGCGGGGCGTACCTCTACCTTAGTCCCGGACTTCCGTCCGTGGAGGCGCTGAGAAGCATCCAGTTGCAGATCCCTTTGCGGGTCTACAGCAGCGATAACAAGTTGATCGCAGAATTTGGCGAAATGCGCCGTACACCGATCCGTTTCGCCGACATTCCCCCCAACTTCATCAATGCGTTACTAAGTGCTGAAGACGACAATTTCGCCAACCACTACGGCGTCGATCCGAGCAGCCTGATGCGTGCCGCGACCCAGCTGGTCAAAAGCGGACACATTCAGTCCGGCGGCAGCACGATCACCATGCAGGTGGCGAAGAACTTCTTCCTGACCAGCGAACGCAGCTTTTCACGCAAGACCACCGAGATCCTCCTGGCCCTGCAGATCGAACGCCAGCTGACCAAGGACGAGATCCTCGAGCTGTACGTCAACAAGATCTATCTGGGTAACCGCGCCTACGGCATCGAGGCGGCGGCGCAGGTCTATTACGGCAAATCGATCCGCGATGTCAGCCTGGCGCAGATGGCGATGATTGCCGGCCTGCCCAAGGCGCCGTCGCGCTTCAACCCATTGGCCAACCCGGCGCGCAGCAAGGAGCGTCGCGACTGGATCCTGGGGCGCATGTACAAGCTCGGGAAAATCAGCGAGGCCGACTACACCGCTGCGGTCAACGAGCCGCTGAACGCCAGCTATCACGTGCCGACTCCGGAAGTGAACGCCCCGTACATCGCCGAAATGGCCCGTGCCGAAATGGTCGGGCGTTATGGCAGCGACGCGTATACCGAAGGCTTCCGCGTCACCACCACGGTGCCGAGCGATCTCCAGGAACTGGCCAACACCGCGGTCCACGAAGGCCTGATGACCTACGATCAGCGCCACGGCTATCGCGGGCCCGAGTCGCGGCTGCCGGGCAAGACTCGCGAAGCCTGGGCAACCGAGCTGACCAAACAACGCACCATCAGCGGCCTGGAACCGGCCATCGTGACCCTGGTCGACAAGAGCGGCCTGCAAGTGCTGACCCGCACCGGCCAGGAACACGTGAACTGGGACACCATGAAGTGGGCCCGACCGTTCCTGAACACCAACAGCATGGGGGCCAACCCGAAACAACCTTCGGACGTGGCCCAGGTCGGCGATCTGATTCGCGTGCAGCGTCAGCCTGACAATTCGCTGAAGTTCAGCCAGATCCCGCAGGCCCAGGGCGCACTGGTATCCCTGGACCCACAGAACGGTGCCATTCGCTCGCTGGTCGGCGGTTTCGCCTTCGAGCAGAGCAACTACAACCGCGCACTGCAGGCCAAGCGCCAGCCAGGCTCGAGCTTCAAGCCATTCGTCTACGCCGCCGCACTGGATAGCGGCTACACCGCCTCCAGTCTGGTGAACGACGCACCGATCGTGTTCGTCGACGAGTACCTGGACAAGGTCTGGCGTCCGAAGAACGACACCAACACCTTCCTCGGCCCGATTCGCCTGCGTGAGGCGCTGTACAAGTCGCGCAACCTGGTGTCGATCCGCTTGCTGCAAGCGATGGGCGTGGGCAAGACCATCGACTACATCACGCGCTTCGGCTTCAACAAACAGGACCTGCCACCCAACCTGTCCCTGGCGCTGGGCACCGCGACCCTGACGCCAATGGAAATCGCCACCGGCTGGAGCACCTTCGCCAACGGCGGCTACAAGATCACCCCGTTCATCATCGACAGGATCGAAAGCCGCAACGGCGACACGCTGTTCGTCGCCAACCCGCCGAGCGTGCCTCAGGGCGGCGCCGCCAGCGATGGCATTGCCGCGCCAGCCGTCCCTCAAGCCTTCACCGTCAACGCGACGCCAGGCGAAGCCCCGGGCACTACGCCGATGCCACAAGCACCCGCCGTGGCCGAACGCATCGTTGACGGGCGCACCACATACATCCTCAACAGCATGCTTGAGGACGTGATCAAGCTCGGCACCGGTCGTCGCGCGCTAGCCCTGGGCCGCCCTGACATTGCCGGCAAGACCGGTACGACCAACGAATCCAAGGACGCCTGGTTCTCCGGTTACAACGCCGATTACGTGACGACCGTGTGGACCGGTTTCGATCAACCGGAAAGCCTGGGTCGCAAGGAATTCGGCGGCACCGTCGCGCTGCCGATCTGGATGAACTACATGGGCGCCGCGCTCAAAGGCAAACCGCCGCATACGCAACCGGAGCCAGAAGGCATCCTCAGCCTGCGAGTCGATCCGATCAGCGGCCGCGCGGCCAGCCCGGGCACGCCAGGGGCCTACTTCGAGCTGTTCAAGGTCGAAGATACGCCACCGTCGGGGAACGAACTGGGCAACGGCCTGGCACCTGGCAGCCCGCTGCCAGCGGATGAAGCGGCGCCGATCGATTTGTTCTGATAGCTGCAAGTTGAAAAGCCCCGCCTTCGAAAGAAGTGCGGGGCTTTTTTTGCCTGCCTGTTTTGATATTGACTGATCCGGCCTCTTCGCGGGCAAGCCCACAGGAATCAGCGGCGTATATAAATTCGATGAACACCATCGCCCACTGTGGGCGAGCTTGCTCGCGAAGAGGCCCTCATAGGCGGCGCAAAACTGTCAGGCACAAAAAAGCCCCGACTCTCACAAGCCGGGGCTTTCATTGAATCGCTACAACGGCTTAGCCGTTGAACACGTCATCCACGCTCTTGAGCGGGTAGTTCTTCGGATACGGCAGGGTCGCCACGCCGGTCTCGATCGCAGCTTTGGCCACGGCATCGGAGATCAGGGTGATCAGACGGGCATCCATTGGCTTCGGAATGATGTACTCACGACCGAATTCCAGCTTGATGCCGCCGTAGGCGTCGCACACTTCCTGAGGTACTGGCAGCTTGGCCAGTTCACGCAGGGCGTTGGCCGCAGCCACTTTCATTTCTTCGTTGATGCGCTTGGCGCGAACGTCCAGGGCACCACGGAAGATGAAAGGGAAGCCCAGTACGTTGTTGACCTGGTTCGGGTAGTCGGAACGACCGGTGGCCATGATCACGTCGTTACGGGTCGCGTGCGCCAGCTCCGGGGAGATTTCCGGATCAGGGTTCGAGCACGCGAACACGATCGGGTTCGGCGCCATCGACAGCAGGCCTTCAGCGCTCAGCAGGTTCGGGCCGGACAGGCCAACGAACACGTCAGCGCCTTGCAGGGCGTCAGCCAGGGTGCGCTTGTCGGTCGCGTGAGCGAACACAGCCTTGTACTGGTTCAGGTCGTCACGGCCGGAGTGGATCACGCCGGTACGGTCGACCATGTAGATGTTTTCGATGTTGGCGCCCATGCTCACCAGCAACTTCATGCAGGAGATAGCGGCAGCGCCGGCACCCAGGCAGACGATCTTGGCTTCCGGCAGGGTTTTGCCAGCGATTTCCAGCGCGTTGATCATGCCGGCGGCGGTCACGATAGCGGTGCCGTGCTGGTCATCGTGGAATACCGGAATATCGCACTGCTCGATCAGAGCGCGTTCGATTTCAAAGCACTCCGGTGCCTTGATGTCTTCCAGGTTGATGCCACCGAAGGTGATGGAGATGCGCTTGACGGTGTCGATGAAGGCTTGCGGGCTTTCGGAGTCGACTTCGATGTCGAAAACGTCGATGCCGGCGAAGCGCTTGAACAGCACGCCTTTACCTTCCATCACTGGCTTGGAAGCCAATGGGCCGAGGTTACCCAGGCCGAGAATCGCGGTGCCATCGGAAATGACTGCAACCAGGTTGCCTTTGCCGGTGTACTTGTAGGCCAGTTCAGGATCGCGGGCGATCTCGCGTACTGGTTCGGCTACGCCCGGGCTGTAGGCCAGCGACAGGTCGCGGGCGGTAGCGGTGGCCTTGGTGAGCTCGACACTCAGCTTCCCTGGACGAGGATTGGCGTGATATTCGAGAGCGGCAGTTTTCAGATCAGACATTTTGGCATTCCGCTTTTACTGTTGGACAGACTGGTCAGCGAGGATACGCGCCTCGCAAAATCCCCACAAGACTGACCGGTCACCCCTGTCAAGCGCCCGGCCCTACGACTTTGGGCCAAGAGCCACAGCACACAAGGGCTAGACTGTTCACAATCGACAGAAAAAATGTCTACAATTTTTTATCACTGCATCACTTGAAACATCGCCGGGTCGGTCAAGGGCAACATCCAGCGCGCCTGACCTTCTTTCAGTCCGCCACGTCGCGAACGATCCAGCACCCAACCGCGCGCCTCGATCTGCTTGCCTTCGAGCCGTTCCAGCGAGGCTGCATCGAACCGTCCCAGCAGATTGGGCGCAACCTTCAATACAACCGAATCCTGCAATTCGATCCAAACCCCGCCGCGATTGCGTTGAACCTTGCTCACACGACCGCTGAGCACGGCAAAGCCGGAAGTGCTGATCTGCTCCGCCTTCAGTACAGGCGACTGGCGCCACACACCGAGCCCGGCCTGCCGAGCGCTGTTTTCTGCGGCTTGCTGACAGGCGACCAGATCGACATTCGGTGCCACCGCCACCTGAAACCCCAGGCCTTCGGCGAGCATTTGCGCTTCGAGGCTGGCGCCATCGGCACCGTAGACATGAGCCAGGGTGCGACCGTAATGGTCTTTGCTTTCTTTGCCGGGCAGCAAACCAACCTGCCCGTCACTCGCCGCCACCAGGGCTTCAAGTCGCTTGCGCGCGACCACGGCGAACGGTTCGTCGGAACGGCCATTCTTGCCCAGCTCCGGCGTGTTCAAGCCGATCATGCGCACGCTGCGGCCATCGCTCAGGCGCAGGGTGTCGCCGTCCACCACCCGCTGCACCGCGACGGGCGTCAGGCCGCCGGGTGCCGGGCAAAACGCCTGGGCGCCGGATAGCCAAATCGCGGACATAAAAAAGGCGCCCGCGAGGGACGCCTTTTTCATCAGCATGGAAAAACCGGAACGGCTTCCCAAGTTGATTGGCCTTAGGCCTTTTTCGCGCCGAAAGCACCGAAACGGTCGGCGAAGCGCTGTACGCGGCCGCCAGTGTCCAGAGTCTTCTGCTTACCGGTGTAGAACGGGTGGCATTCGTTGCAAACGTCGATCGCCAGGGCTTTGCCGAAGGTCGAACGGGTTTCGAACTTGTTGCCGCAGCTGCAGGTAACAGCAACTGCCGGGTATTCTGGATGGATATCAGCTTTCATGGTGTCTTCCTCAGGCTAGCGTGCCGCCACCCAACACTATTGTTGAATACCGCACGTAATTAGGCCGCGGATTCTACCAGACAATCCTGATCACGCAAGCTGTCCCTGAGACCGACCGTCTGCTAGGCTCCCGGCCTCAAGCGCATTCCCATGTGGGAGCGGGCTTGCTCGCGAAAGCGGTGTGTCAGGCGATAAATGCGTTGACTGACACTCCTTCTTCGCGAGCAAGCCCGCTCCCACAATTGATCTGCGTCCACCCCTTCTTTATGTTGCCTGCTAACCGAGATCCCCCCGCGTGCCCGACGCCATTTTGCGCCTCGCCCTGCCTTCGCCGCTGCGCCGCCTGTTCGACTACCGCGCTCCGGCTGGCGTACTGCGCGCCCAGTTGCACCCCGGCATGCGCCTGCGGGTACCGTTTGGCCGGCGCGAGATGATCGGCATTCTGGTGGAAGTCACCGACACCAGCGAAGTGCCAGTCGAGAAGCTCAAGCCGGCCCTGGCCCTGCTTGACGCTACGCCACCGCTGCCACCCGCGCTGTTCAAGTTGTGTCTGTGGACGTCCCAGTATTACCAGCACAGCCTTGGCGACACCTTGAGCTGGGCGCTGCCGGTTTTGCTGCGCCAGGGTGAGCTGGCTGAAGCGCGCCAGGAGCGTTTCTGGTCTGCCGTGCCAGGGGCAAGCCTCGATGATCCGCGCATCGCCCGCGCCCCGCGCCAGCGTGAAGCCCTGGCCACGCTGGCCCAGCACCCCCACGGCGTCGCCCATCAATTGCTGAGCAAACTGATGCTGAGCAAGGACAGCCTGGATTTGCTGCTGGCCAAGGACCTGGTGCAGGTCGAGATCCGCCGGCACGCCCCGGGTGCACGCCACGAACACTGGCTGGCGCAACCGGAACTCCCGCTGAACCCGGAGCAGCGCGCTGCCTATGAGGCGATTCGCGCCGGCTTCGACAGTTATCACGCGTTCCTGCTGGCCGGCGTCACCGGCAGCGGCAAGACCGAAGTTTATCTGCAATTGATCCGCGAAACCCTTGAGGCCGGCAAGCAGGCGCTGGTGCTGATCCCGGAAATCAACCTCGGCCCGCAGACCCTGGCGCGCTTCGAACAGCGTTTCAATGCCCGGATCGCGCTGATCCATTCGGCGGTCAATGACCGCGAACGCCTCGAGGCCTGGCTGGCCGCCCGGGACGGTGAGGCCGACATCATCATAGGCACCCGCTCGGCCCTGTTCACACCGATGAAGAACCCAGGCCTGATCATCATCGACGAAGAGCACGACGGCTCCTATAAACAGCAGGAAGGTTTGCGCTATCACGCCCGTGATCTGGCATTGGTGCGGGCGCGACAGGAAAACATCCCGATTGTCCTCGGCTCCGCCACCCCTTCGCTGGAAAGCCTGCACAACGCCTACACCGGTCGCTATGGGTTGCTGCGCTTGAACGAGCGTGCCGGCGGCGCCAAACAGCCGCGCTTCCTGCGTCTGGATGTCAAAAGCCGCCCGCTGGACAGCGGCATTTCCGGGCCGATGCAACAAGCCATCGGCCAGACCCTGGCCGCCGGGCAGCAGGTCCTGGTGTTCCTCAACCGCCGCGGCTTCGCCCCGACCCTGCTGTGCCATGACTGCGGCTGGATGTCCGAGTGCCAGCGCTGTGATGCGCGGATGACCGTGCATCAGCGTTACGGCGAGCTGCGCTGCCACCATTGCGGCTACGTCGAACGCGTGCCGCGCCAGTGCCCGAAGTGCAGCAAGGTCGATCTGCGCCCCGTTGGCGCCGGCACCGAGCGGGCCGAGGAGCGCCTGGCGATTCTGTTCCCGGACTATCCGGTGCTGCGGGTCGACCGCGATAGCACATCGCGCAAGGATGCGATGAACCAGTTGTTCGCGACCATTCAAAAAGGCCAGCCGTGCATCCTGATCGGCACGCAGATGCTTGCCAAGGGTCACCACTTCCCACGGGTGACGCTGGTGTCGATCCTTGACGCTGACGGCGGCCTGTTCTCCGGTGACTTCCGCGCCAGCGAGCGCATGGCTCAACTGATCGTCCAGGTCGCCGGCCGTGCCGGTCGCGCCGAAGAGCCGGGCAAGGTGATTATCCAGACACACCTGGCCGACCATCCGCTGCTGATCCAGCTGACCGAGCAGGGCTACTTCGCCTTTGCCGAGCAAGCCTTGAGCGAGCGACGCGCTGCCGGCCTGCCGCCATTTGCGCACTTGGCGCTACTGCGGGCCGAGGCGCATAAACCGGGCCAGGCCGAAGGCTTCCTCGATGAGGCTTGCAGCGAGGCGGAGCGTTTGCTGGCCGAGCAGAATCTGACGGGAATCGAGCTACTGGGACCGGTCCCGGCACCGATGGAGCGCCGGGCCGGGCGTTATCGTGCGCAGCTGTTGGTACAGGCTACGGCGCGGGCACCCTTGCATCGATTGCTGGCCAGTTGGTTGCTGCTGCTGGAGCAGATGCCGAGTGGACGGGCGGTGCGCTGGTCTTTGGATGTTGATCCGGTCGATTTGTATTGAAAGGTCAAAAGATCGCAGCCTTCGGCAGCTCCTACAGAAACGCGCAATCCGTGTAGGAGCTGCCGAAGGCTGCGATCTTTGCCTCTTTTGTCACCACACATCCATATCCTGCCTGCTATGGTTGGCAAGCCCGTCTTCGCAACGGATAATGCCCAGTTTTTCCACCAGCGCATGATGCGCCGCCGCGCCTGCGGTCGAAAGAGAAGACCATGAAAGACACCATCCGCCAGCTGATCCAACAAGCCATCACCCAACTCGTCAACGAAGGTGTGTTGCCTGAAGGCCTGTCGCCGGCGATCCAGGTGGAAAACTCCCGCGACAAGAAGAACGGCGATTTCGCCAGCAACATCGCCATGATGCTGGCCAAGCCGGCCGGCATGAAGCCCCGCGACCTGGCGGAAAAAATCATCGCCGCGCTGCCGACTGACGAAAATGTCGCCAAGACCGAAATCGCCGGCCCCGGCTTCCTGAATTTCTTCCAGAACACCGACGCCCTGGCCTCGCGCCTGGACGCTGCCCTGGCCGACGCCCACATCGGCGTGCGCAAGGCTGGCCCGGTGCAGCGCACCGTGGTCGACCTGTCGGCGCCGAACCTGGCCAAAGAGATGCACGTCGGCCACTTGCGCTCGACCATCATCGGCGACGGCGTGGCCCGTGTGCTGGAATTCCTCGGCGACACCGTGATCCGTCAAAACCACGTCGGCGACTGGGGCACCCAGTTCGGCATGCTGATGGCTTACCTGCAGGAAAACCCGATCACCAGCGACGAGCTGTCGGACCTGGAGAACTTCTACCGCGCCGCCAAGCAACGCTTCGACGAATCCGCAGAGTTCGCCGACCGCGCCCGTGGCCTGGTGGTCAAGTTGCAGGCCGGCGACGCCGACTGCCTGGCACTTTGGACCAAGTTCAAGGACATCTCGCTGTCCCACTGCCAGAAGATCTACGAACTGCTCAACGTCAAACTGACCATGGCTGACGTGATGGGCGAAAGCGCCTACAACGATGACCTGATCAACGTGGTCAACGACTTGAAGGCCGCAGGCATGCTGGTCGAGAGCAACGGCGCCCAGTGCGTGTTCCTCGACGAGTTCAAGAATGCCGACGGCGACCCGCTGCCGGTGATCATCGTCAAGGCTGACGGCGGCTATCTCTACGCCACCACCGACCTGGCAGCCGTGCGCTACCGCAGCGGCAAGCTCAAGGCCGATCGCGCGCTGTACTTCGTCGACCAGCGTCAGGCCCTGCACTTCCAGCAAGTGTTCGCCGTGGCGCGCAAGGCCGGTTTCGTGACCCATCCAATGGAAATGGAACACATGGGCTTCGGCACCATGAACGGCGCGGACGGTCGTCCGTTCAAGACCCGTGATGGCGGCACCGTGAAGCTGATCGACCTGCTGACCGAAGCCCAGGAGCGCGCCTACACCCTGGTCAAGGACAAGAACCCGGAACTTGCCGAAGCCGAGTTGCGCAACATCGCCAAGGTGGTGGGCATCGGCGCAGTGAAATACGCCGACCTGTCCAAGCACCGCACCAGCGACTACAGCTTCAACTTCGACCTGATGCTCAACTTCGAAGGCAACACCGCACCGTACCTGCTGTACGCCTACACCCGCGTGGCCGGTGTGTTCCGCAAACTCGGCAAGGACTTCAGCGAAGTCGACGGCCAGATCGTCCTCGAAGCGGCCCACGAACACGAACTGGCGGCGAAGCTCGCGCAGTTCGGCGAGATCCTGAACAACGTGTCCGAAAAAGGCACCCCGCACATCCTCTGCACCTACCTGTACGACGTCGCCGGCCTGTTCTCCAGCTTCTACGAGAACTGCCCGATCCTCGCCGCCGATACCCCGGCACAAATGCAGAGCCGCTTGCGCCTCGCCGCGCTGACCGGACGCACCCTCAAGCAAGGCCTGGAACTCTTGGGCCTGGAAACTCTGGAGCGCATGTAAGTTGGCTGCCAAGAAAAAACCTGCACCCAAGCGTGGCGCCAGCCGTTACCAAGCTCCTGCAAAGCAACCGATCCCGGGTTGGTTGTGGATGGCGATCGGCCTGACGGTCGGCGCCTTCATCGTATTCCTGATGAAGCTGGAACCGGGCAAGGGCAGCGACACGGTCAAGCGTGAGAAAGTCGAGCAACAGCAACAGCAGAAAGCCAGCAAGATCGCCGAGGCCAACAAGACCCCGCCGAGCCCGACGCAACCGGTGAAGCCGAAGTACGACTTCTACACCTTGCTGCCGGAATCGGAAGTCATCGTGCCGCCGGATGCCGTGCCGGAGAAAACCCTGCCGACACCGCAAGTGCCGGCTATCCCGACCACGCCGGTCACCCCGGCCGAAGCGGCGAAGATCGACACGGCTCGCGCCCAGGCTGCCTTGGCCGGGATTACGCCGCCTCCTGCGCCGCCGGTGAAGGCTGCGCCGGTGACCAAGTTCTTCCTGCAGGCTGGCTCGTTCCGCAAAGAGACCGATGCGGACAAGGTTCGGGCACAGATCATCCTGCTGGGCCAGGCCGTGGCGGTTGAGTCCGGCACGGTGAAGGACGAAACCTGGTATCGGGTGCTGGTCGGTCCGTTCAGCAACCGCGAACAACTGACCACCGCGCAGAAACAATTGGCCGGTGCAGGTTTCAGCAATTTGTTGTTACAACAACGCCAGAGCCGCTGATCCCTTCAGAACCACCGCGTCATCGTTCATCGCGAGCAAGCTCGCTCCCACAGGGTTTTACGCTAACCCTGTGGGAGCGAGCTTGCTCGCGATGGCGTCATTTCCAACACCACATATCTCCATTTGTAACACGCCGCCCGTCCCCTCTTCCGCTACGCGGTTGAAATCCTCTCCACCACCCCCATATGAATGGGCATAAGGCATTTTCGCCCCGCTGCGTGGAGACTCTTCCCTTGACCACCATCGTTTCAGTTCGCCGCCACGGCAAAGTCGTCATGGGCGGCGACGGCCAGGTTTCCCTTGGTAATACCGTGATGAAAGGCAACGCGAAAAAAGTTCGCCGCCTGTACCACGGTCAGGTCATTGCCGGTTTTGCCGGTGCCACCGCCGACGCCTTTACCCTCTTCGAACGTTTCGAAGGCCAGCTTGAAAAACACCAGGGCCACCTGGTGCGCGCCGCCGTCGAACTCGCCAAAGAATGGCGCACCGACCGCTCCCTGAGCCGCCTTGAAGCCATGCTCGCGGTCGCCAACAAGGACGCCTCCCTGATCATTACCGGCAACGGCGATGTGGTTGAACCCGAAGACGGCCTGATTGCCATGGGTTCCGGTGGCGCCTACGCCCAGGCCGCGGCCAGCGCGCTGCTGAAAAAGACTGATCTGTCGGCCCGTGAGATCGTCGAAACCGCCCTCGGTATCGCCGGCGACATCTGTGTATTCACCAACCACACCCAGACCATTGAGGAGCAGGACTGCGCCGAGTAAGCCTGTTTCGGCCCCGCGCCACGGCTCATTCTTGCTTGAGGTCCTTTAAATACTATGTCCATGACTCCCCGTGAAATCGTCCACGAACTCAACCGCCACATCATCGGCCAGGACGATGCCAAGCGCGCCGTCGCCATTGCCCTGCGCAACCGCTGGCGCCGCATGCAGCTGCCTGAAGAGCTGCGTGTTGAAGTAACGCCAAAGAACATCCTGATGATCGGCCCGACCGGTGTCGGTAAAACCGAGATCGCCCGTCGCCTGGCAAAACTGGCCAACGCGCCGTTCATCAAGGTCGAAGCAACCAAGTTCACCGAAGTCGGCTATGTCGGCCGCGACGTCGAATCGATCATCCGTGACCTGGCCGATGCCGCGATCAAGCTGCTGCGCGAACAGGAAATCGTCAAGGTTCGCCACCGCGCCGAAGACGCCGCCGAAGAGCGCATCCTCGACGCCCTGCTGCCACCGGCACGCATGGGCTTCAGCAGCGACGACGCCCCGACGGCCGACTCCAATACCCGCCAGCTGTTCCGCAAACGCCTGCGCGAAGGTCAGCTGGATGACAAGGAGATCGAAATCGAGGTCGCCGAAATGGCCGGCGTCGATATCTCCGCGCCACCGGGCATGGAAGAAATGACCAACCAGTTGCAAAGCCTGTTTGCCAACATGGGCAAGGGCAAGAAGAAAGCCCGCAAACTCAAGGTCAAGGAGGCGCTGAAGCTGGTGCGCGACGAAGAAGCCAGCCGCCTGGTCAACGATGAAGAATTGAAGGCCAAGGCCCTGGAAGCGGTCGAACAGCACGGCATCGTGTTCATCGACGAAATCGACAAAGTGGCCAAGCGTGGCAATTCCGGTGGCGTCGATGTATCCCGCGAAGGCGTGCAGCGCGACCTGCTGCCGCTGATCGAAGGCTGCACCGTCAACACCAAGCTGGGGATGGTCAAGACCGACCACATCCTGTTCATTGCTTCCGGTGCGTTCCACCTGAGCAAGCCGAGCGACCTGGTGCCCGAGTTGCAAGGCCGCCTGCCGATCCGTGTCGAACTCAAGGCCCTGAGCCCCGAGGACTTCGAACGCATCCTCAGCGAGCCTCACGCCTCGCTCACCGAGCAATACTGCGCACTGCTGAAAACCGAAGGCCTGGGCATCGAGTTCCAGCCCAGCGGTATCAAGCGCATCGCGGAAATCGCCTGGCAGGTCAACGAGAAAACCGAAAACATCGGTGCCCGTCGCCTGCACACCCTGCTCGAGCGCCTGCTCGAAGAGGTGTCGTTCAGCGCCGGTGACCTGGCCAGCGTCCATGACGGCAAGGTGATCCAGATCGACGCCGACTACGTCAACAGCCACTTGGGCGAATTGGCGCAGAACGAAGACCTGTCCCGTTATATCCTGTAAGCAACTCTTACAGCGATAGAGAACCTGTGGGAGCGAGCTTGCTCGCGATGAGGCCATCTCATTCGATATTCATGTTGAATGTGATACCGCAATCGCGAGCAAGCTCGCTCCCACAAGGATCTCCACAAAGCGGACATCCGGCCATGATCCCCACCGACATCAAGCTGCACAAAGCCTCGAAAACCCTGACGCTCAAATACGCGTCCGGCGAGGAATACACCCTGCCCGCCGAGTTCCTGCGCGTGCACTCTCCTTCCGCCGAGGTCCAGGGCCATGGCAAACCCATCCTGCAATTTGGCAAGATCAACGTAGGACTGACCAAGCTGGAACCGGCCGGTCAGTACGCACTGAAACTGACCTTCGACGACGGCCACGACAGCGGCTTGTTCACCTGGGAATATCTGTACGAGTTGGGGCGACGTTATGACGCACTCTGGGAAGATTATCTGGCCGAGCTCAAAGCCGCCGGAAAAACCCGCGATCCGAACGAATCCGTCGTCAGGCTGATGCTCTAATCCGAGCCTCTTGCTCTTTAGAGGGCATTTTCTAATTTCATCTGTTTGAATGCTCCGCTCCAGGGCCGCCGATTGGCCTGCTTGCGAAAAAAATTAAACTCGGGTAACCAATGGAACTGGCAAGTTCCCTGCAGTGCTCTCTGCATTAAAAAGCAGCGATGCAGTATTAACGGTCACCCCGAGCAGTAGTACCTGGCATTGGCTGTGTGACTACACAGCAGGACCCGGTACTCGTCTCAGGACAATGGAGCGTCGTAGATGAGTAACAAGAATAACGATGACTTGAAGAGTCAAGCCTCGGAAAACACCTTGGGGCTGAATCCTGTCGTTGGACTGCGTGGAAAGGATCTACTGGCTTCTGCTCGAATGGTGCTCAGGCAGGCCATCAAGCAACCGATTCACAGCGCCAAGCATGTCGCTCATTTCGGCCTTGAACTCAAGAACGTGCTGCTCGGTAAATCCGAGCTGCTACCGACCAGCGATGACCGTCGTTTCGCGGATCCGGCCTGGAGCCAGAACCCGCTCTACAAACGCTATCTGCAAACCTACCTGGCGTGGCGCAAGGAACTCCACGACTGGATCGACGACAGTAACCTGCCGGCCAAGGACGTCAGCCGCGGGCACTTCGTGATCAACCTCATGACCGAGGCCTTCGCCCCGACCAACACGGCGGCCAACCCGGCGGCGGTCAAGCGCTTCTTCGAAACCGGTGGCAAGAGCCTGCTCGATGGCCTCTCGCACCTGGCCAAGGACCTGGTGCATAACGGCGGCATGCCGAGCCAGGTCAACATGGGCGCATTCGAGGTCGGCAAGACCCTTGGCGTGACCGAGGGTGCGGTGGTCTTTCGCAACGACGTGCTGGAGCTGATCCAGTACAAGCCGATCACCGAGCAGGTGCATGAACGCCCACTGCTGGTGGTACCGCCGCAGATCAACAAGTTCTACGTTTTCGACCTGAGCCCGGAAAAGAGCCTGGCGCGATTCTGCCTGCGCAACAACATGCAGACCTTCATCGTCAGCTGGCGCAACCCGACCAAGGAGCAGCGCGAGTGGGGCCTGTCGACCTACATCGAAGCGCTCAAGGAAGCGGTTGATGTGGTCACCGCCATCACCGGCAGCAAAGACGTGAACATGCTCGGTGCCTGCTCCGGTGGCATCACCTGCACCGCGCTACTGGGCCACTATGCGGCAATCGGCGAGAACAAGGTCAACGCCCTGACCCTGCTGGTCAGTGTGCTCGACACCACCCTGGACAGCGACGTGGCCCTGTTCGTCGACGAGCAAACCCTCGAGGCCGCCAAGCGCCAGTCGTACCAGGCCGGTGTGCTGGAAGGCCGCGACATGGCGAAAGTCTTCGCCTGGATGCGCCCCAACGACCTGATCTGGAACTACTGGGTCAACAACTACCTGCTGGGCAACGAGCCGCCGGTATTCGACATCCTGTTCTGGAACAACGACACCACCCGGTTGCCCGCCGCGTTCCATGGCGACCTGATCGAGATGTTCAAAAGTAACCCGTTGACCCGTGCCGATGCACTGGAAGTGTGCGGAACGCCGATCGATCTGAAGAAGGTCACCGCCGACATCTTCTCCCTGGCCGGCACCAGCGACCACATTACCCCGTGGCGTTCCTGCTACAAGTCGGCGCAACTGTTCGGCGGCAACGTTGAATTCGTGCTGTCCAGCAGCGGGCACATCCAGAGCATTCTGAACCCGCCGGGCAATCCGAAATCGCGCTACATGACCAGCACCGAAATGCCCGCCAATGCTGATGACTGGCAGGAAGAGTCGACCAAGCACGCCGACTCCTGGTGGCTGCACTGGCAGGCGTGGCAAGCACAGCGTTCGGGCAATCTGAAAAAAGCTCCGCTGAAACTGGGCAACAAGGCCTATCCAGCGGGTGAAGCCGCACCGGGCACCTATGTACACGAGCGGTAACTGACACACCTCAACTTCCCTGTGGGAGCGAGCTTGCTCGCGATGACGGTGGCAGGTTTGGCATATGCGCTGACTGACACTCCGCTATCGCGAGCAAGCTCGCTCCCACAGGGGGCGAGGATGAATTGGAAAAAGCGACCCACAGGGCCAGAAGCATGCCGCAACCCTTCATATTCCGTACCGTCGATCTGGATGGCCAGACGCTCCGCACGGCGGTACGCCCCGGCAAGCCTCACTTGACGCCCCTGCTGATTTTCAACGGCATCGGCGCCAACCTGGAGCTGGTGTTCCCGTTCATCGCGGCACTGGACCCGGACCTGGAAGTCATCGCCTTCGACGTACCCGGCGTTGGCGGTTCGTCAACACCGAACCGGCCTTATCGTTTTCCGAGCCTGGCGAAACTCACGGCGCGCATGCTCGACTATCTCGACTATGGGCAAGTCAACGTCATCGGCGTGTCCTGGGGGGGCGCACTGGCCCAGCAGTTCGCCTTCGACTATCCGGAACGCTGCAAGAAACTCGTGCTGGCCGCGACGGCGGCGGGTGCGGTGATGGTGCCGGGCAAACCGAAAGTGCTGTGGATGATGGCCAGCCCGCGACGCTACATCCAGCCGTCCCACGTGATCCGCATTGCACCGATGATCTACGGTGGTGCGTTCCGTCGCGACCCGACGCTGGCCGCGAGCCATGCGGCCAAGGTGCGTTCGGCGGGCAAGCTCGGTTACTACTGGCAGCTGTTTGCCGGCCTCGGCTGGACCAGCATCCACTGGCTGCACAAGATCCGCCAGCCGACCCTGGTACTGGCCGGCGACGATGACCCTCTGATCCCGTTGATCAACATGCGCGTGCTGGCCTGGCGGATTCCCAACGCCCAGTTGCACATCATCGATGACGGGCATCTGTTCCTGATTACCCGGGCTGAAGCGGTGGCCCCGATCATCATGAAATTCCTGGAAGAGGAGCGCCAGCGCGCGGTGATGCATCCGCGTCCGGCGCCATTAGGCGGCTAAAACCGCTGCATCAGCGGTCGGCAGGACGCCACGCCGCGCAACAACCCGTTACAGCGTCTATGGTGTTCTGGTTCGGTGTGTTTGTTTTTGGCCTGAAGACGAAGGAGTGTTGACTCATGCGCGAGAAACCAGCGAGGGATTCTTTACCGACTCCCGCCGCGTTCATCAATGCACAGAGTGCGATTACCGGTCTGCGCGGTCGGGATCTGCTGTCGACCCTGCGCAGTGTGGCCGCCCATGGCTTGCGCAATCCGGTGCACAGCGCCCGACATGCCCTCAAACTCGGCGGTCAGCTTGGCCGTGTGCTGCTGGGCGAAACCCTGCATCCGACCAATCCGCAGGACGCCCGCTTCACTGATCCGGCGTGGAGCCTCAACCCGTTTTATCGGCGTAGCCTGCAGGCCTATCTGAGCTGGCAGAAACAGGTCAAGAGCTGGATCGACGAGAGCGACATGAGCCCGGACGACCGTGCCCGCGCCCACTTCGCTTTCGCCTTGCTCAACGACGCCGTATCGCCCTCCAACACTCTGCTCAATCCACTGGCGGTCAAGGAGCTGTTCAATTCCGGCGGCAACAGCCTGGTGCGCGGCGTCAGCCATTTGGTGGACGATCTGCTGCACAACGATGGCCTGCCCCGGCAAGTCACCAAGCAAGCGTTCGAGGTTGGCAAGACGGTCGCCACCACCAGCGGTGCCGTGGTGTTTCGCAACGAGCTGCTGGAGTTGATCCAGTACAAGCCGATGAGCGAAAAGCAGTACTCCAAGCCCCTGCTGGTGGTGCCGCCGCAAATCAACAAGTACTACATTTTCGACCTGAGCCCTCACAACAGCTTCGTCCAGTTCGCCCTGAAAAACGGCCTGCAAACCTTCATGATCAGCTGGCGCAACCCGGATGTGCGCCATCGCGAATGGGGGCTCTCGACCTACGTGGAAGCCGTGGAAGAAGCCATGAACGTCTGCCGGGCGATCACCGGAGCACGGGAGGTCAACCTGATGGGCGCCTGCGCCGGCGGGCTGACCATTGCCGCATTGCAGGGTCACTTGCAGGCCAAACGGCAACTGCGCAGGGTGTCCAGCGCGACTTACCTGGTGAGCCTGCTCGACAGTCAGATGGATAGCCCCGCGACGCTGTTCGCCGACGAACAGACCCTGGAAGCGGCCAAGCGCCGTTCCTATCAGAAAGGTGTGCTGGACGGCCGCGACATGGCCAAGGTCTTCGCCTGGATGCGCCCCAACGATTTGATCTGGAGCTACTTCGTCAACAACTACCTGTTGGGCAAGGAGCCACCGGCGTTCGACATCCTCTACTGGAACAACGACAACACGCGTCTACCGGCCGCCCTGCATGGCGACCTGCTGGACTTCTTCAAACACAACCCGCTGACTCACCCGGGTGGCCTGGAAGTGTGTGGCACACCGATCGACTTGCAGAAGGTCACCGTCGACAGCTTCAGCGTCGCCGGCATCAACGATCACATCACGCCGTGGGACGCGGTGTATCGCTCGACGCTGTTGCTCGGTGGCGAGCGCCGCTTCGTGCTGTCCAACAGTGGTCATGTGCAGAGCATCCTCAACCCGCCGAGCAACCCCAAAGCCAACTACGTCGAGAACGGCAAACTGAGCAGCGACCCCCGTGCCTGGTACTACGACGCCAAGCGTGTCGACGGCAGTTGGTGGACCCTGTGGCTGAGCTGGATTCAGGAACGCTCCGGCGCGCAGAAGGAAACCCACATGGCCCTCGGCAACCAGAACTATCCACCGATGGAGGCGGCACCCGGTACTTACGTGCGCGTGCGCTGACGTTCAACGAGCCACGGCCGCTGTCGGCCGTGGCAAGACCCGATCATTAAGAAGACTGGATGAAAACCCGCGACCGGATCCTCGAATGTGCCCTGCAGTTGTTCAATCAAAAGGGCGAACCGAATGTCTCCACCATGGAAGTTGCCAATGAAATGGGCATCAGCCCGGGCAACCTCTACTACCACTTCCACGGTAAGGAACCGCTGATTCTCGGGCTGTTCGAGCGCTTCCAGGGAGAACTGACGCCCTTGCTCGATCCACCGGCCGATGCCGAACTGGCACCCGAAGAATACTGGCTGTTCCTGCACCTGATCGTCGAGCGCCTGTCCCACTACCGGTTCCTGTTCCAGGACCTGTCGAACCTCGCCGGGCGCCTGCCGAAACTGGCCAAGGGCATTCGCAATCTGCTCAATGCACTCAAGCGCACACTGGCGTCGCTGCTGGCGCGGTTGCAGGCGCAAGGACTGCTGGTCAGCGATACCCAGGCACTGGGGCAACTGGTGGAACAGATCACCATGACGCTGCTGTTCTCACTGGATTACCAGCGGATCCTGGATCGTCAGGGCGAGGTGCGATTGGTGGTTTACCAGATCATGATGCTGGTGGCGCCGCACCTGCTGCCGTCGATGAAGGCTGCAACCGAACAGATGGCGATGGAGTATCTGGAAGACCATTAAGATCAAAAGATCGCAGCCTTCGGCAGCTCCTACGATTGCCCTGTAGGAGCTGCCGAAGGCTGCGATCTTTTTCTATACACAAACAAAAACGCCCGGCCTTCACAGGCCGGGCGTTTTCTTGAGCCCTGAAAATCAGGACTGACTGGTTGGCGTCGTTGGAGCTGGCGCGACAGTCGGGGTGACAGCAGGGGTCGGTGCGGTCGCGGAGTTCGATGCGCTGACCGGAGCTGCCGGCGTTGCCGGTTTGGCAGCTGCCACTGCTGGTTTTGGCGCGGCGGCTTTTGGAGCTGCCGGCTTTTTCACCGCTGGTTTTTTCGCTGCAGCGGGTTTGGCTGCTGGCTTGGCCGCTGCAGTTTTCGCTGCAGGCTTGGCGGCCGGTTTAGCCGCAGGTTTAGCGGCGGCTTTTGCGGCAACCGGCTTGGCCGCTGGTTTGGCTGCGGCCGGTTTGGCGGCTGCAGTTTTAGCCGCAGGCTTGGCAGCAGGTTTGGCCGCTGCTTTTGCCAGTGGCTTGGCTGCGGTTTTGGCGGCCGGTTTGGCAGCAGGCTTGGCCGCCGCGGTTTTCGCCGCAACAGGCGCAACCTTGGCACCGGTCAGTTTTTCGATTTGCTTGGTCAGTGTTTCGACCTTGCTGTGCAGTGCCTTGACTTCGTTGCGGCTCGGTACGCCCAGACGCGAAATGGCGCTGTTCAGACGCTTGTCGAAAGCACCTTCCAGCTCATCCCACTTGCCCAGTGCGCGATCTTTCACGCCGCTGATACGCGATTTGGCCGAAGAAGCGGAGTCCTTGGCGGCGTCGACAGTCTTGCCAACAGCGCTCTTGGTGAGCTTCTCGGCTTTCTCGCCGTCTTTAACCAATGCATCGAAGAGTTTGCTGCCGTCAGTGTCGATCTTCGAGTACACGCCTAAACCAGCCAGCCAGATTTTTCGGGAGTAATCTTCAACCTTCCCGATCCACGAGCTGCCTTCTTTTTCGGTTTTCTTTTTAACAGCCATCCCGTTCTCCTTAAGATTTACGCGCGACACGTTCGAGCAATGCCGTCAGCTCATCGAGCTTAGCAGAGAGTGTCTCAACGTCATGTTTAGACGGAATACCGATACGATTCAAGGCACTTGCGACACGCGTGTCGAACGCCTTCTCGACCTTGTCGAGTTGAACTTCGACACGGCCTTTGAAAGTGCTGACTTCACTCTTGGCTTCATCGATCTCGGCATTGGCCGCTTCAAGTTTCTCGGCAACTACCTTTTTGCCTTTCTTTTCAACAACCTGACCAGCCTTGATCAGCTCTTGAAAGTACTCGCTGCCCTCTTGGCCGACCTTGGCGTAGGCACCCAGGCCTGCCAGCCAGATCTTGCGGGCATAGGATTTGACGTCGCCCAGCGTGCCAGTCGACGGGTCGATTTTTTTCTTCAAAATAACTTTGGCCATGGTGCACCTCACGCGCAGAAGGTTTGAGGAACTGCCCGCGAAATTGTCGGGCTTGGGCACAAAGTAGGGAGAAAAATTAGAAACGGCACCCTAACAACTGACATAAACCTTTGGCTTCGCCACAAAACAAATGTGGGAGCGGGCTTGCTCGCGAAGGCGTCAGGTCAGTCAATATCAATGTTGAATGACGCACCGCTTTCGCGAGCAAGCCCGCTCCCACAGGGGGATCTCATTTCAAACAGAAATCAGACCAACGCCTTGTCCAGCGCCTTCTCGATTTCCGCCTTGATCATGCCGCTCATGGCCGACATCATCAGGCCCAGTTCCACGTCGACCTTGATCGAGTCTTCACTGACATGCACCGCGCCCTTCACACCCGAGCGCTTGAGGTTCAGGGTGTCGCCGGACCACTGCGGCTCCAGGCCATACTGGTCGGAAAGTTTCTGCGCCAGCTTGTCGGCCTTTTCGCGAGCCGCTTCCTTACCCAGGCCATGGGCACGTTCAACACTAATACGGGCCATCGAATGACTCCTGCTTTATGGATGCTTTCCCGAGGCATCTTGACCTCTGCTGCGTCAAAACGTCCCGATGGTTGCCCATCTTACCTTCAGCCTTGCCAAGACAAAGCATGCCTTGGGGATTAGAATGTCGCGCATTCTCTTTTGGTGACAGCGATATGACTGATCAGCGCAAAGGCAGCGATGCCGAACCCACCACTCACTTCGGCTTCAAAAACGTTCCGGAAAGCCAGAAAGCGGAAAAAGTCGCTGAGGTTTTCCACTCGGTAGCCGCCAAGTACGACCTGATGAACGACCTTCTGTCGGGCGGCATGCACCGCCTGTGGAAGCGTTTTGCGATCGAATTGTCGGGCGTGCGCACCGGTAACCGCGTGCTGGACATCGCCGGCGGTACCGGCGATCTGACCCGCAAGTTCTCGCACCTGGTAGGCCCGACCGGCCAGGTCGTGTTGGCCGACATCAACGAATCCATGCTCAAGGTCGGTCGTGACCGCCTGCTGGACCTCGGTGTGGCCGGCAATGTCGAATTCGTCCAGGCCGATGCGGAAAAACTGCCGTTCCCGGACAACCATTTCGACTGCGTGACCATCGCCTTCGGCCTGCGTAACGTGACCCACAAGGAAGATGCCCTGCGCTCGATGCTGCGCGTGCTCAAGCCTGGCGGCCGTTTGCTGGTGCTGGAGTTCTCCAAGCCGACCAACGCGCTGATGTCCAAGGCCTACGACGCCTACTCGTTCGCCTTCATGCCGCTGATGGGCAAGCTGATCACCAACGATTCGGAAAGCTATCGCTACCTGGCCGAATCGATCCGCATGCACCCGAACCAGGAAACCCTGAAGTCGATGATGGTCGAGGCCGGTTTCGATCGCGTGACCTATCACAACATGACCGCAGGCATCGTTGCCCTGCACCGCGGCATCAAGCCCTGATGCTGCTCGCCGGCCTGCTCGCCAGCGTTGAACTCGGCCTGAACCGGGGGCTGCGTCTCGACAGCACGGCGCTGCCGCGGCTGGCGCACTTGACCGGCAAAGTGATTGCCGTCGATTGCCGCAGCCCGGCGCTGCAACTGTTCATCCTGCCCAGCGACGAAGGCCTGATGCTCGCCTCCCAGTGGGAAACCGGCGCCGATTGCACCTTGCGTGCACCGGGCTCGAGCCTGTTGAAACTGGCGATGAGCAAGGACAAGACCTCGATCCTGCACAGCCCTGAAGTCGAACTCGATGGCGACAGCGGCGTGCTGCTGGAACTGGCGGCGATCCTCCAGGACCTCGAACTGGACTGGGAGTACGAGCTGTCGCGCTGGCTCGGCCCGGTAGCCACGCAGCTGGTCGGCGGTCACCTGCGCAGCCGCGCCCGCTGGTATCAACAAGGCTTTGCCAGCCTGGGCCAGAACCTGGGCGAATACCTGGCCGAAGAATCGCGCACCCTCGTCGGTCAGCGCGAGGCCGAAGCCCGATTCAGTGAACTGGACCAGATCAAGCTCGATCTGGAACGTCTCGAGGCGCGTTTCGAGCGCCTTTCCCGATCCCTCGACCCAAGCGATAACGCATGAAGCTGCTTGCCGTCCGCCGTTTGTTGCGCATCCAGCGCGTCGTGATCCGTTACCGCCTCGATGACCTGCTGTTCGCCCTGCCACTGCCCTGGTTCTTGCGGGCACTGCGTTATGCCTTGCCGTGGCGCTGGTTCCCACGCAAGACCCTGGACCTGAGCCGTGGCGCGCGCTTGCGCCTGGCATTACAGGACCTGGGGCCGATCTTCATCAAGTTCGGACAGATCCTGTCCACCCGCCGCGACCTGCTGCCCGAAGACATCGCCGATGAGCTGATGAAGTTGCAGGACCGGGTGCCGCCGTTCGACTCGCAAGTGTCGGTCAAGCTGATCGAAGAACAGCTGGGCAAGAAAATCAGCGAAGTGTTCAGCCGTTTCGACGTCGAACCGCTGGCCTCGGCCTCGGTGGCGCAGGTGCATGCCGCGCAACTGAAAACCGGTGAAGAAGTCGTGGTCAAGGTGATCCGCCCGGGCCTCAAGCCGGTGATCGCCCAAGACCTGGCGTGGCTGTTCATCCTCGCCCGCGCCGCCGAAAAACTCTCGGCCGATGCGCGCCTGCTGCACCCGGTGGACGTGGTCAGCGACTACGAAAAAACCATCTACGACGAACTCGACCTATTGCGCGAGGCGGCCAATGCCAGCCAGTTGAAGCGCAATTTCGAAGGCTCGCCGCTGCTGTACGTGCCGCAAGTCTATTGGGACTGGTGCCGGCCGAAAGTGCTGGTGATGGAACGCATCTACGGCATTCAGGTCACCGATCTGGCGACTCTTGCCGACCAGCGCACCGACATGAAAATGCTCGCCGAACGTGGCGTGGAGATTTTCTTCACCCAGGTGTTCCGCGACAGCTTCTTCCACGCCGACATGCACCCTGGCAACATTTTCGTCAGCACCGTGAATCCGTGGAGCCCGCAGTACATTGCCATCGACTGCGGCATCGTCGGCAGCCTGACCCCGGAAGACCAGGATTACCTGGCGCGCAACCTGTTCGCCTTCTTCAAGCGCGATTACCGTCGCGTGGCGCAGTTGCACATTGATTCGGGCTGGGTGCCGGCGGAAACCAAACTCAACGAGTTCGAAGCAGCGATCCGTACCGTGTGCGAGCCGATCTTCGAAAAACCGTTAAAAGATATTTCCTTCGGCCAGGTGCTGATGCGCCTGTTCCAGACTGCGCGCCGCTTCAACATGGAAGTGCAGCCACAATTGGTCCTGCTGCAAAAAACCCTGCTGAACATCGAAGGCCTGGGCCGCCAGCTGTACCCGGACCTCGATCTGTGGAACACCGCGCAGCCGTTCCTCGAACGCTGGATGCGCGAGCGGGTCAGCCCCAAAGCCCTGCTCGGCAATGTGCACAGCCAGTTCGAACAGATCCCGCACCTGGCCAACATGGCCCGCGACCTGCTCGAACGCATGTCACAACCCCATGCCCTCAACCCGCCGCCTTCGTGGCACCGACGCCGTGACGACTGGTTCCTGCGCCTGCTCGGTACGGCCCACCTGGCCGGTGGCGCCGTCCTTGCCGCGGGCGGTCCGCTGAACCAGTTGGCCTATTGGCCGGCGGGAATCATGATGGCGGTCGGTTTGTATCTGGTCGTGCGCCGATAGCCAGTTGTGTGAACGACTGGCACACTGTTTGAACGCCTGAGCTCGGCTATTGAAGTGTCGAGCCCGCTGTCGGAGTCGAAGATGAAAAACTGGCTGGACGAGATCAAGTGGGACGCTGACGGCCTGGTGCCGGCCATTGCCCAGGATCACAAGACCGGGCGCGTCCTGATGATGGCCTGGATGAACCGCGAAGCACTGGAACTGACCGCTGCCGAGAACCGCGCCATTTACTGGTCACGTTCGCGTGGCAAGCTGTGGCGCAAGGGCGAAGAGTCCGGCCATGTGCAAACCCTGCACGAGATGCGCCTGGACTGCGACGCCGACGTCATCATCCTGATGGTCGAGCAGATCGGCGACATCGCCTGCCATACCGGCCGCCAGAGCTGCTTCTACCGCGTCTATGAGAACGGCGACTGGACAACCGTCGACCCGGTCCTGAAAGATCCGCACGCCATCTATTGCGCAGGGCACAAACATGAGTGACACGCTGAACCGTCTGGCCGAGGTACTGGAAGAGCGCAAAGGCGCCGCTGCCGACAGCTCATACGTCGCCAGCCTGTACCACAAGGGCTTGAACAAGATTCTGGAAAAAGTCGGCGAAGAGTCGGTCGAAACCATCATCGCCGCCAAGGACGCCGCCGTCAGCGGCGACTGCAGCGATGTGATCTACGAAACCGCCGATCTGTGGTTCCACAGTATGGTCATGCTCGCCCAACTGGGGCAGCATCCACAGGCTGTACTCGATGAACTGGACCGTCGTTTCGGTCTCTCCGGACACGCCGAGAAAGCCTCGCGCCCGTCCGCCTGAATAACTATTAGAGAGGAGCAGCAGCATGGGCATTTTTGACTGGAAACACTGGATCGTCATCCTGGTGGTCGTGGTACTGGTGTTCGGCACCAAGAAACTGAAAAACCTTGGCACCGACGTCGGCGAGTCGATCAAGGGCTTCAAGAAAGCCATGAACGATGACGAAAAACCGGCCGATCCGAATGCGACCCCGGCCCAACCGGTTCCACCGGTACAGCCTCAGGCCTCTGTAAATCAGCCGCACACCATCGACGTGCAGGCACAGAAAGTCGAAGAGCCGATCCGCAAAGACGTGTGAGCACTGACTAATGTTTGGTATCAGCTTCTCTGAACTGCTGCTCGTCGGCCTCGTCGCCCTGCTGGTGCTGGGTCCCGAGCGCTTGCCGGGCGCTGCGCGCACCGCTGGCCTGTGGGTCGGGCGCCTGAAGCGCAGCTTCAACGCAATCAAACAGGAAGTTGAACGTGAAATCGGTGCCGACGAAATCCGTCGGCAACTGCACAACGAGCACATCCTGTCGCTTGAGCAGGAGGCGCGGAAAATCTTCACGCCGACCCAGCAGGAGCCGACGCCGGTGGAGCACGTGGGCGCGCAGACGATTCATGCGCCTGCCGCTGCCGTCGACCCGACACCCGCTCCCGTTGTCGCGCCTGTCGAACCTGCGCCTGTTGTTGCAGCCACTGCGGTTGAACCCGTTACACCTGCGGCTGCGCCCGTTGCGCCGGCCCCTCATGACCCAACACTGCCGCCGCGAGCCCCATGAGCGATCTTCCTGAAAACGACCAGCACATGCCGCTGGTTTCGCACCTCACCGAGTTGCGTACCCGTCTGCTGCGCTGCGTAGCGGCGATCTTCATCATCTTTGCCGGGCTGTTCGCCTTTACCCAGCAGATCTACACCTTCGTCTCCACGCCGCTGCGCGCGTACCTGCCCGCTGGCGCGACGATGATTGCCACTGACGTGTCGTCGCCGTTCCTGACGCCACTGAAGCTGACAATGATGGTCTCGCTGTTCCTGGCCATCCCGGTGATCCTGCACCAGATCTGGGGTTTCATCGCCCCAGGCCTGTACAAGCATGAAAAGCGCATCGCCGTGCCCTTGCTGGTCTCCAGCATCTTTCTGTTCTACGCCGGCATGGCGTTCGCCTATTTCCTGGTGTTCCCGCTGATCTTCAAGTTCTTCGCCTCCGCCACCCCGGCCGGCGTGGAAATGATGACCGACATCACCAGCTACCTCGATTTCGTCATGACGCTGTTCTTCGCCTTTGGCGTGGCGTTCGAAATTCCGGTGGCCGTGGTGCTGCTGGTGTGGATCGGCGTGGTCGACGTCAAGTACCTGAAGAAGATCCGCCCGTACGTGATCATCGGCTGCTTCGTGGTCGGCATGATCCTGACGCCACCGGACATCTTCTCGCAGACCCTGCTGGCCGTGCCGATGTGGCTGTTGTTCGAGATCGGCATCCTGTTTGGCAGTCTGATCAGCAAGCGTGGCGAGCATCCGGACGACCAGCCGGCTGACGATCACAACGACCAGCCGCCAGCGACTCAAGCGTGAACCTGCTGCTCCTTGAAGAGGCCGATTTCATTGCGGCCGACCGCGTGGTCCTGCGTGATCGCCGGTTGACCCACATGCAGGAAGTCCACCGCTGTGAAGTGGGCGACAGCATGCGCGTCGGGCGGATCGGCGGGCTGATGGGCTCGGCTGAAGTGCTGCGCCTGGACGCTGCTGAAGCTGAATTGCGCGTCACCCTCGATCAACCGCCACCCGCCAAGCTGCCGCTGACCCTGGTACTGGCCCTGCCGCGCCCCAAAATGCTGCGCAGGGTGTTCCAGACCGTGGCGGCCATGGGTGTGCCGCGTATCGTGCTGGTGAACAGCTATCGCGTCGAGAAGAGCTTCTGGCAGACGCCGTTCCTGGAGCCCGAGGCGATTCGCGAGCAGCTGATCCTCGGCCTCGAACAGGCCCGGGACAGCGTACTGCCGCAAGTCGTGATCGAGAAGCGCTTCAAGCCCTTCGTCGAAGACCGTCTGCCCGCGATCACTGAAGGCACCCTCGGCCTGGTGGGTCATCCGGGCAATTACCCGCCTTGCCCTCGCGCCCTCAGCGAACCGGTGACCCTGGCTATCGGCCCCGAGGGTGGCTGGATTCCCTACGAGATCGACCTGCTGGGCAAGTCCGGCCTACAACCGGTGCAACTGGGCGAACGCATCCTGCGCGTCGAAACCGCCGTAACCGCGTTGCTGGCACGCCTTTTCTAATCCCGAACACAATCCCACAGGTCATCATCCGCCCATACATCGGGCGACGCCTACAGAACCGCGCCCTCCTGCCGATACACCCCCCATAAAACCAAATTGTGGTCCAGGGAGTTTCAGCATGTACCAATGGCTAGCCGAGAATCTGGGAAACGTCAGCGTTAAACGCAAGCTGGGGATCGGCTTCGGCCTGGTGCTGTTATTGACCCTGCTGATCACCTTCACCGGCTGGAGCGGCCTGAGCGACGTGACCAGCCGTGGCGACAAACTGGGGTTCATCGCCAGTCTCAACGACCTGACCAAGGATCTGCGCATCGCACGTCTGAATTACGAGATGCGTCGCGGTGAACAAGGTCCCGGTGCTGTCAACGATCTGTTGGGCAAGCTCGAAAGCGGCCTGCAGACCGCCCGTGGCCTGATCGAGCAACCGGCCGATACGGCCATGGTCGATCAACAACTGGCCGCGGTCGCCGAATACCGTCGTGCCTTCAACGACATGACCCAGGCTGGCGCCCACCGTGAAGATGCCCGCAGCAAACTCGGCGCCACCGCCGACAACGCCGTGGCCCGCGTCGCCGAAGTGGAAAAATCCATGCTGCAAGGTGACAGCGTGGCGGCGTTCAACAGCGTGATCGACCTGAGCAAACTGATCCAGCGGGCGCGCTTCCAGGTGCGTGGCTACACCTACAGCGGCAAGAGCGAAGCCGAACAGCCAGCCCTAGACGCAATCGACAATGCCCTGAAGAACCTCGAGAGCCTGCCGGCCAAACTGCCTGAAGAAAACATCGCCAACCTGCAACAGGCAACTGACTCGCTGAAGGCCTATCGCGCCGCCGTCAGCCAGTTCCGCGACTCTCAGGTGGCCAGCGCCAAGGCTCTGGCACGCATGTCTGCCCAAGGCGAAATCCTGTTGGACATGAGCCAGAAACTCACCGCCTCGCAAACCGTCGTGCGTGATACCGACGCCGCCCACGCCAAGAACATGCTGACCCTCGCCACCGTGCTGGCCATCGCCTTCGGCCTGTTGGCCGCCTGGGCGATCACCCGGCAGATCATCATTCCGTTGAACCAGACCCTGGTCGTGGCCCAGCGCGTCGCCAGTGGCGACCTGACCCACAACCTGACGTCCCAGCGTCGCGACGAGCTCGGCCAGTTGCAGCGTGCCATGCAAAGCATGACCCAGGGCTTGCGCGAACTGATCGGCGGCATCAGCGATGGCGTCACGCAGATCGCCAGCGCCGCCGAAGAGCTGTCTGCCGTCACCGAGCAGACCAGCGCCGGGGTCAACAGCCAGAAGGTCGAGACCGATCAGGTCGCCACCGCCATGAACGAAATGGCCGCCACCGTACAGGAAGTCGCGCGCAACGCCGAAGAGGCCTCCGAAGCCGCCGTCGCCGCCGACCAACAGGCCCGTGAGGGCGACAAAGTGGTCGCTGAAGCCATCGCCCAGATCGAACGCCTTGCCAAGGAAGTCGGCCACTCCACCGAGGCCATGGGTGAACTCAAGCGCGAAAGCGACAAGATCGGCAGCGTGCTCGACGTCATCAAGTCCGTGGCCCAACAAACCAACCTGCTGGCCCTCAACGCCGCGATTGAAGCTGCTCGCGCCGGTGAAGCCGGGCGTGGTTTTGCCGTGGTCGCCGACGAAGTCCGCAGCCTGGCCCAGCGCACCCAGAAGTCCACCGAAGAGATCGAAGAGCTGATCGTCGGCCTGCAAAACGGCACCCAGCAAGTCGCGACCATCATGGACAACAGCCGCACCCTGACCGACAGTAGCGTTGAACTGACCCGCCGCGCCGGCGGTTCACTGGAAAGCATCACCCGCACGGTGTCGGCGATCCAGGCGATGAACCAGCAGATTGCTGCTGCCGCCGAACAGCAAAGCGCCGTGGCCGAAGAGATCAACCGGAGCGTGCTGAACGTGCGGGATGTGTCGGATCAGACCTCGGCGGCGAGCGAGGAAACCGCAGCGTCCAGCGTTGAGCTGGCGCGGTTGGGGACGCATTTGCAGATGCTGGTGGGCAAGTTCAGGGTTTGACGGCATACCCATCGCGAGCCTGCTCGCGATTGCAACAACACGAAGTGACTGACATATCTTCAGCAAAGGCTTTTTCTGAGACAAAAAAAACCCGCTTTCGCGGGTTTTTTTATTATGCCAACTGAGGCTGTTCGCTCATTGGCTTGAGCGGTAGCAGCGGCGCGTGAGGGTCGGCCTTGACCGACTCGCGCCAGGCGCCCAGCCACTCTGGGTGACCTTCGCCCCAGACCTGCTCATGCAAGCGAGCCAAGGCCACCGGGTCGCTCAGCAGTTGCACCTTCTCGTTGTTGGTCAACCCTTGCGGGCCAACCTTCATCGCGTGGCGAACCCGCTCGATCCGCAGCCATTCAATCGGCTCGGCCTGATTGTGCCGGGAGGTCGCCAACGAGCACGCCAGGGCATTCTGTTGTGGGTCGACCACCGAACGGACAAAGCCGTCGTTCAGCGCATGCCAGCGGTTTTCGTGGGTGTACTGGTCGGTCGCCAGCAGGGCCTGCGGCGGATTGTATTCCTCAGGGATCAGGAACAGGCTCTCGTCACGTGACTTCAGGCCCAGGCCGACGCGGCTGGAGATCACCGATACCGGGATCGACAGCATCAACGAACCGACGATCGGCACCAGCCACCACAGGAAGCTCGGGTTCAGCCAGATCACCAGCATGGCCCAGAAGAAGCCCAGCAGGGTTTGCGGGCCGTGGCGCTTGACCGCCTCGCTCCATGGCGTGGAGTCGTCGTCACGTTGCGGCGAGTTCCAGGTCGCGGCCCAGCCGAGGAACGCGGCGAGGACGAAACGGGTGTGGAAGATCATCCGCACCGGCGCCAGCAGCATGGAGAACAGCATCTCCAGCAGCATCGACAGGGTCACCTTGAACTTGCCGCCGAACTCTTTCGCACCCTTGGCCCAGATCAGGATGATGCTCAGCAGCTTCGGCAGGAACAGCAGCACGATGGTGGTCGAGAACAGCGCAATCGCCTTGTCCGGGTGCCATTGAGGCCACAGCGGATAGAGTTGGCGCGGTTCGAGGAAGTACTGTGGCTCCATCAGCGTGTTGACCGCCAGCAGCGCGGTCGACAGCACCAGGAAGAAGAACCACAACGGCGCCGACAGGTAGGACATCACGCCGGTCAGGAACACCGCGCGGTGCACCGGGTGCATACCCTTGACCAGGAACAGGCGGAAGTTCATCAGGTTGCCGTGGCACCAGCGACGGTCACGCTTGAGTTCGTCCAGCAGGTTCGGCGGCAGTTCTTCATAGCTGCCCGGCAAGTCGTAGGCAATCCACACGCCCCAGCCAGCACGGCGCATCAACGCGGCTTCTACGAAGTCGTGAGACAGGATCGAGCCGGAGAACGCGCCTTTACCCGGCAACGGCGCCAGGGCGCAGTGGTCGATGAACGGCTTCATGCGGATGATCGCGTTGTGGCCCCAGTAGTGCGACTCGCCCAACTGCCAGAAGTGCAGGCCGGCGGTGAACAGCGGGCCATACACGCGAGTGGCGAACTGCTGCATGCGCGCATACAGGGTATCCATGCCCGACGCCCGTGGCGCGGTCTGGATGATCCCGGCGTCCGGCGTGGCTTCCATCAGGCGCACCAGACTGGTCAGGCACTCGCCGCTCATCACGGAGTCGGCGTCGAGTACGACCATGTACTTGTAGTCACCGCCCCAGCGACGGCAGAAGTCGTCGAGGTTGCCGCTTTTGCGTTTTACGCGACGACGGCGACGGCGATAGAAGATCTTGCCGAAGCCCCCGGCTTCACGGCAGACGTCCAGCCAGGCCTGCTGCTCGGCAACGCAGATGTCAGCGTCGTTACTGTCGCTGAGCACGAAGAAGTCGAAGCGGTCCAGGTCACCCGTGGCCGCCACCGACTCGAACGTCGCGCGCAGGCCGGCGAATACACGAGGCACGTCTTCGTTGCAGATCGGCATCACCAAAGCGGTGCGTGCATCCTTCGGAATTGGCTCGTTGCCGGCACTTTTACCGGAGATACGGTATTTATCGTGACCGGTCAGCAATTCGAGGAAGCCCATCAGCGCGGTCCAGAAACCGGCCGACACCCAGCAGAACAGAATCCCGAACAGGATCAGGATGCTGGTCTGCAAGGCATACGGCAGCACTTGCGTGGCGGTTTGCAGCAGCGGTTGGTGCAAGACTTCTTCGAGGTCGACGAACGACCAGCCCTGGTACGGCATGATGCCTTTCATGTACCAGCCGGCGACGATGGTCTGGCCGAGCATCAGCAGCAACAGAATGTAGCGACGGATCGAACCCACGGTGCGCCAGCGTGCGGCCGGCAGGACACGTTCGTCCTTCGGCGGCTTCGGCGGGTTGGTACGACCGGTCATCCGGCGCCAGCCACGCACCAGAATGTTGGTGCGCCACGGCTCCGGCACGACCTTGGTCCGCCGGATCGGCGGGGTCGCCTTGAGGCAGACCCGGCCGTTGGCGTCGAGCACCAGCATTTCCGCGTCCTGCAGCTCTTCGGCAGTGCTCAGGGTCAGGCGTTTGCCCACCGAAGCCTGGGCGGCTTCGGTCGGGGCGTCGAACGTCGACGATGACAGGCGTTCGTGCAATTCGCTGAAAGACTGGCAGCCCGCGAGTTCCGCGCGCTGCTGGTCGGTCATCGGCAGATGCGCCAGATACTCGGAAAGAGTTTCTGGCCGTACTTGAGAGTTACTCATCGGCAGGCAACTGATAGCTCCAGGTTTCGGTCAGGACTTCTTCAGTCGGTGCCGATTCCGGTGTGGCTGGGGCCGCGTCGGCAGCAACAGGCTGCTTGGCGTCTTTATTGGCCTGGTCCTTGGCATCTGCAACAGGCTTGGCTTCGGCCTGCTTGGCCTCCGCTTGCCTGGCTTCCTTGTCCGCTTTCTCTTGTTGCTTGGCGGCAACCTTGTCGGCCTTGGCAACCGACGAGTTCGACGCTGGAATCGAAGTCTTGGCCAGGTCCGCCGGCACGATGTTCTGCACCAGCGCGGCACGCATCTCGGTGGACTTGCCCGGGTCCTTGATCTTCATCCGCAGGGTCAGGCGCCAGCCCTTGGTTTCAGGGTTGTAACGCACGCTGTTTTCCACCAGCTCGGCGTTGTCGCCGACGCTGACCTGGCTGCGAACTTCCGTATCGGCCGGCAATGCCGCCAGGGACGGGCCTTCGAAGTCCACCAGGTAGGCAACGCTGCCGTCCGGCTGACGAATCAGGTTGGACTGCTTGACGTCACCCGTGGACCGCAGGGTCTGTTTGACCCAGGCGCTGTCCGGCGCGTGAATCGAGGCTTCATCCATGGTCCAGTGCATACGATAAGCGACATCGAGCGGCTGGCCAGGTTCCGGCAGTTTTTCCGGATTCCAGAAGGCGACGATGTTGTCGTTGGTTTCGTCGGCGGTCGGAATCTCGACCAGGTCGACTGTGCCTTTGCCCCAGTCACCCTTCGGCTCGATCCAGGCGCTTGGACGCTTGTCGTAACGGTCGTCGAGGTCTTCGTAATGGCTGAAGTCGCGGCCACGCTGCAGCAGACCGAAGCCGCGCGGGTTTTCCACGCTGAAGTTGCTCACGGCCAGGTGTTTCGGATTGTTCAGCGGACGCCAGATCCACTCGCCGTTGCCGGCATGGATCGCCAGACCGCTGGAATCGTGCAGCTCGCGACGGTAGTTCAGTACTTTCGACGGCTGGTTGGCGCCGAACAGGAACATGCTGGTCAACGGGGCAATGCCCAGTTTGCCGACCTTGTCACGCAGGAACATCTGCGCCTTGACGTCGACGATGGTGTCGCTGCCCGGACGCAGGGTCAGGCGATAGGCGCCGGTGGCACGCGGCGAGTCCAGCAGGGCGAAGATCACCAGGTGCTTGTCGCCTGGCTTGGGCTGCTGAATCCAGAACTCGCGGAAACGCGGGAATTCTTCGCCGGACGGCAATGCGGTATCCAGCGCCATGCCGCGAGCGGACAAACCATAGACGTGACCCTTGCCGACGACGCGGAAGTAACTCGCGCCAAGCATGGTCATGATTTCGTCTTGCTTGTCGGCCTTGTTGATCGGGTACAGCACACGGAAACCGGCATAACCCAGTTGTTCAGTGGCCTTTGGATCGAACTGCAAGTCGCCGAAGTCGAAACGACTCGGATCGTATTTGATCTCTTCGACGGTGTTGGCGGTGATTTCGTTGATTTTCACCGGCGTATCGAAATGCATGCCCTGGTGATAGAAGGACAGCTTGAACGGCGTCTTCTGATCAGCCCACTCGGCCTTTTCCGTCAGAAAACGAATTTTCTGATAGTCCGCGAATTTCATGTCGCGGAACTCGTTCGGCAGGTTACTGCGCGGCGCTTCGTATTTCTGCGCGGCCAGCTCTTTTGCCTTGACCGATACATCATCCAGACTGAATGCCCAAAGCTGACCGGCGCTGAGCAGGCAGAGCAGTGCAGAGCCCGCTACCAGGGCGCTGCGTAACCGTTTGGCAGACAATTTTGGTGCGTTACAGGGACTAACAATCACGAGCAACCCTCGCCGAAAACAGATCAAAAAACCAACGGCCAGTTAAAGGGCCTGCACGGTGTACGGTATGAAAAAACCGCCCTTGCAAACCACTCTTGCCAAGTTGGCGAGCATTGTTCCGACTCCGCTGGGGCGAAATGATTCCCCAATCGGATCCGGACAAGTCTCTACCTAAGTCAAAATGGACCAACGAACGCTGATCCCCGTAGCGCGGGATTATCTAGTAGGCCGCGTTACAACGCATCAGGGGTAACAAAGTATTTATCGCGAAAAAGCCCTGTTTTCAGTCGAAATGAGCGTAAAAACTTGTTTCAAACGCTTTCAGGTCTGTAACAGGAAGGTTACCGGGCCATCATTGACCAGGTGCACCTGCATATCCGCGCCGAATCTACCTGATGCCACAGTGCCATGCACCTGTTTCGCTTTGCTTAATAGATAGTCGAACAACTCCTCGCCCAGCGCCGGAGGGGCCGCGGTCGAGAAACCCGGACGCAGCCCGCTTTTGGTATCGGCAGCCAGGGTGAACTGAGAGACCAGCAGCAGCCCGCCGCCCACATCCGCCAGGGACAGATTCATCTTGCCCTCGGCGTCACTGAATACCCGATAGTTAAGCAGTTTATTAAGAAGTTTGTCGGCGCTGGCCCGCGTATCGTCGGGCTCGACGGCTACCAGGACCAGCAATCCCTGATCGACGGCACCCACGATCTCGCCCGCGACCTCGACCCGCGCGCCGCGCACACGCTGTAGCAGACCCTTCATGCTTCTTCAGGCGGCAGGTCGAGCAAACGCCGGGCCATCTGATCGGCGGCGCGTACCAGCGCGTCGGTGATGCCCGGCTCGGAAGCGGCATGACCGGCATCGCGGATGACCTGCAGTTCGCTGTTCGGCCACGCTTGATGCAATTCCCAGGCGTTATCCAGCGGGCAGATAACGTCATAGCGACCATGGATGATCACGCCAGGCAAATGGGCGATCTTGCCCATGTCGCGAATCAGCTGGTTCTGCTCCAGGAAGGCATTGTTGGTGAAGTAGTGGCATTCGATGCGGGCAATCGACAACGCACGTTGTGGTTCGGAGAAGCGATCGACCACCAGCGGGTTGGGACGCAGGGTCGCGGTACGGCCCTCCCAGGTGGACCAGGCCTTGGCCGCGTGCATCTGGGCGATCTGGTCGTTGCCGACCAGGCGCTTGTGGAACGCGGTGAGCAAGTCGTCGCGCTCGTCCAGCGGGATCGGCGCGATGTAGTCCTGCCAGTAATCGGGGAACAGGCGGCTGGCGCCGGCCTGGTAGAACCATTCGATTTCCTGCGGGCGGCAGAGAAAGATCCCGCGCAGGATCAGGCCGTGTACCCGCTCAGGATGGGTTTGTGCGTAGGCCAGCGCCAGGGTCGAACCCCAGGAACCGCCAAACAGCACCCACTTATCGATGCCCAGGTGCTGGCGAATCCGCTCGAGGTCGGCGACCAGGTCCCAGGTGGTGTTGTTTTCCAGGCTGGCGTGGGGGGTGGATCGACCGCAACCGCGCTGATCGAAGGTGACAATGCGATAGAGGTTTGGATCGAAGAAACAACGACTTTGGGCATCACATCCGGCGCCGGGGCCACCGTGGATGAACACCACCGGCAAACCTTCCGGTGAACCGCTTTCGTCGACGTACAGGGTGTGGGTTTCGTCGACGGCCAGATCGTGCCGGGCGTGGGGTTTGATCTGCGGGTACAAAGTCTGCATTGCGCACTCCGTAAGGGGTCGAGGTCATCCCTGGGGGGACTTCTATTATTCTGCCGTCCGGCATCATAAACCCGAATTACGTCAATGAGCATGCCCGCGCGAAGTCAGAGTCTTTGCGCAAGATAACCAAACAGGGTTTCGTACAGCGCATCGACCTCGGTTACCTGCCCGCGGGCCCGCAAACAGCCATGGACCAAACCCTCGCCGACATACAGAGTGGCAATCACGCCCGCGGCATTCAGTCGCTCGGCATACAGCACGCCGTCATCACGCAACGGGTCGAATTGCGCCACGGCGATCAATGCCGGTGGCAGTCCGCTGAAGTCCGTGGCGAGCAATGGCATGGCGCAGGCGCTCGGATGGCGGGTGCCTTGCAGGTAAAGCGCGTGATAGTAATCGACGTCACTGCTGCTGAGTAACGGCGCGTCGATGCACTCACTGCGCGACGGCAGCCGGTGATCGCCACCCAACCCCGGATAGATCAGCACCTGCGCGCACGGCAGCGGCTCACCGGCATCGCGTAGCGCCAGGCACAACGCCGCCGCCAGGTTGCCACCGGCACTGTCGCCGGCCACCAGCGTGCGCTCGGGGTCGAGTTTAAACGGCCCGGCGCGCAGTGCTCGCCACACCGTCAGGCAATCATCGAACGCGGCGGGAAACGGATGTTCCGGTGCCCGACGGTAATCGACGGCGATCACCCGTACACCGAGTGTCGATGCCCATTCGGCGCAGATGAAGTCGTGGGAATCGAGGTCCCCCACCACCCAGCCACCGCCATGCAAATAAACGATGCACGACGCACCGCTGGCCGGTGGCTGATAGGAACGAACCGCAACACCGTCCAACTCGAAATCGACCACCTGCAACCCGGCGGGACGTGCCGGGGTAAATGCCCGGCACATCTCGCTGTAGGCCTGGCGCAACCCGGTGATACTGCTGTCGGTACTGTTGAAACTCAGGGTTTTGTCGACGAAAGCCGTCATCTGTTTGGAAAGCGGGTATGGAGCCATGAGCCTGGTGCTCGTTCAGGGAAATGTGTGGGACCCACAGGACTTGATCAGACAGGGATCAGTTCTTCAGGCTGGCCTGAACCGTGGCCACGCCGTCCTTGCCATCGAAACTGCTGACACCCGCCAGCCAGCGCTGCAAGTCCTCGGGATGGTCACGCAGCCATTTTTTCGCGACATCCTGAGCCGTCTGGCGCTCCATGATCGGCACCATCAACTGGCTTTCCTGGGCGGCGGTGAACGTCAGGTTTTCCAGCAACCGATTGACGTTCGGGCAGCGCTGGGCGTAATCCGGTGCAGTCACGGTGGAGACCGTCGCGGCGCCTTCATTCGGTCCGTAGACGTCTTCGCTGCCGGTCAGATAGTCGATCTTCATGTTGATGTTCATCGGGTGCGGGGTCCAGCCGACGAACACCACGAACTCCTTGCGATTCACCGCCCGCTGAACGGCAGCGAGCATGCCGGCTTCACCGGACTCGATCAGTTTGAAGTCCTTGAGGCCAAAGTGATTGGTTTCGATCATGGTCTTGATCGTGGTGTTGGCGCCGCTGCCCGGCTCGATGCCGTAGATCTTGCCGCCGAGCTGATCCTTGAACTTCGCGATGTCGGCAAAGGTTTTCAGGCCCGCCGCTGCCACATAATCCGGGACCGCGAGGGTGGCCTGGGCATCGGCCAGGCTTGGCTTGTCCATGACCTTGACCTGATTGGCAGCCACGAAGGGCGCGATGTTTTTATCCATCGCCGGCTTCCAGTAACCAAGGAAGATGTCCAGGCGCTTGTCGCGGATACCGGCGAAGATGATTTGCTGTACGGCGCTGGTTTGCTTGCTTTCGTAGCCCAGACCGTTGAGCAGCACATCGGCCATGCCGCTGGTGGCGATCACGTCGGTCCAGTTGACCACGCCCATACGCACGGTTTTGCAGGAGGCGTCGTCCGCGGCCATGGCGCCGGCGCCCAACAGAGCGGTGCCGCAGAAGATTGAGAGACAGCGGGTGAACAGACCTTTGGGGCTTGTCATAGTGAGCATTCTCGTGCGGCAGCGGATTATTGTCGGGGCGGTGTCTTTGTGCACCGTGGCCAGAACATTACGCAGCGGACGAGTGGTGAAAGCGACCTGTGGCGACCGTGTTTTGCACGGTGGCGACTGTCATGTGCAGATGTTGAGGCATATGAAAACCTGTGGGAGCGAGCTTGCTCCGGGCGGCGTTCCGACGATGAGGCCATAACATCCGACATTAATGTTGCCTGACAGTACGCCATCGCGAGCAAGCTCGCTCCCACAGGGTTTTGCGACAGTATTAACGGTTGTAGTGCTTCTCGCCCCAGGCCAGCAACCCTTGCAGCAACTCCTTCAACACCACCCGCGTCGGCTCCGCCAGGTCCGGGCGATAACGGAACGGCACGAACTCATCCATGTAGGTGCACTGCCCCAACTCCAGCTGCACCGCATGAATGTTTTCTGCCGGGTTACCGTAATGACGGGTGATGTGCCCGCCCTTGAAGCGCCCGTTGAGTACGTGGGTGTAGTTGTCGTGAAGCGCGCAGATCGCTTCCAGACGGGTCGCAAGCTGTGGATCGCAACTGGCACCGTTAAAGGTGCCGAGGTTGAAGTCTGGCAGCTTGCCGTCGAACAGGTGCGGGATGATCGAGCGGATCGAGTGCGCATCGAACAGCAGCGCATAGCCGAACTCGGCTTTCAGCCGCGCCAGCTCCTGCTGCAAGGTGCTGTGGTACGGCGTCCAGATCTGCTCCAGATAAGTCGCACGTTCTTCTTTCGACGGCTCCAGCCCTTCACGGAACAACGGCACGCCGTCGAACAGCGTGGCCGGGTACAGGCCTGTGGTCGCGCCCACGTACAGCGGCTTGTCGTCGGATGGCCGGTTCAGGTCGATGACGAACCGCGAGTACTCGGCGGCCAGGGTGCTTGCACCCAGTTGCGCGGCGAAGTCGTAAAGCTGCGGGATATGCCAGTCGGTATCCGGCAGGCTTTTCGCGTCAGGGATCAACCCGGCTTCGACCGCAGGTGTCAGGCGCACGCCAGCGTGGGGCATGCTGATCAGCAGCGGTACGCGGCCTTGTTTGAAGTTCAGAACCTTATCCACAACAGATCTCCTACAGACTTGATTCGACGCCGTGGCGCACGACGCGTTTTTCCAGGTCGCCGCCCAGCCAGTAACACAGGTCGGCCGGACGATCGATTTGCCAGGCGACAAAATCCGCGACCTTGCCGACCTCCAGCGAACCATGGGTGTCAGCCATGCCCAGTGCGGTGGCGGCATGAATCGTCGCGCCGGCCAGGGCCTCTTCCGGGGTCATGCGCAAGCAGGTGCAAGCCATGTTCAGCATCAGGCGCAACGACAGTGCCGGCGAGGTGCCCGGGTTGAGGTCGCTGGCGATGGCGATCTTCACGCCGTGCTTGCGCAGGGCTTCCATCGGCGGCAATTGGGTTTCGCGCAGGAAGTAAAAGGCGCCGGGCAACAGCACCGCAACCGTGCCGGACTTGGCCATGGCAATGGCGTCATCCTCGGTCATGAACTCCAGGTGGTCGGCGGACAATGCGTGATAACGCGCCGCCAGGCTTGAACCATGCAGCGACGACAACTGCTCGGCATGCAGCTTCACTGGCAGGCCCAGTTTCTGGGCGGTGATGAACACCCGCTCGACTTGTGCCGGGGAGAATGCCAGGTACTCGCAGAACGCGTCCACCGCATCGACCAGACCTTCGGCGGCCAGGGCCGGGAGCATGTCGGCGCAGATGTGATCGATATAGTCGTCAGCGCGATCCTTGTACTCCGGCGGCAAGGCGTGAGCCGCCAGGCAGGTGCTGCGCACGCTGACCGGCAGTTCGGCGCCGAGGCGACGGGCCACGCGCAACATCTTGCGTTCGTTGGCCAGGTCCAGGCCGTAGCCGGACTTGATTTCGATGCTGGTGACACCATCACGCATCAGGCTTTTCAGGCGCTTGGCGGCACTGGCGAACAGTTCATCTTCGCTGGCTGCGCGGGTGGCGCGCACGGTGCTGGCAATACCGCCACCGCTGGCGGCAATTTCCGCGTAGCTGACGCCTTGCAGGCGCTGTTCGAATTCACCGCTGCGGTTACCGCCGAACACCGTGTGAGTGTGGCAATCGATCAGGCCCGGCGTGACCCAGGCCCCACTCAAATCATTGACGGCCGGGTACTCGCCCGCCGGCAATTCACCGCGTGGGCCGATCCACTCAATGTGCGCTCCTGACGTCACGATGGCCGCGTCCTCGATGATCGAGTAGACGCCTTGTGCCATGGTTGCGACGTGACAGTGTTGCCAGAGAGTTTTCATCCGTGGCCTCCATTAGGTTATCGATGAGAAAAAACAGGGTCCTGTGTCACCAGGGCTGCCTGGCCCGCCGCCGGTTTCACCCACGTCAGGTAGGCCAGCACCAGCAACACGATCCAGACCACGCCGACGATCAGCGCTGCCTGGGTGTCCGGGAAATAGCCCAGCACGCCGAAGATGAACAGCATGAAGACAATCGCCGCCGCTGGCGCATAAGGCCACAGCGGTACCGGGAATTTCAGTTGTGCCACCTGCTCGGCGCTCATGGACCGGCGCATGGCCACCTGGGTCACCAGAATCATCAGCCAGACCCACACCGTGGCAAAGGTCGCGATGGAAGCGATCAACAGGAACACGTTTTCCGGGATCAGGTAATTCAGCAACACACCCAGCAACAGCGCGGCACTCATCACCACCACCGTCATCCATGGCACGCCATTGCGCGACAGGCGGGCGAAACCCTTGGGTGCATGCCCTTGCTGGGCCAGGCCGAACATCATGCGGCCAGCGCCGAAGATGTCACTGTTGATCGCCGAAATCGCCGCCGTGATCACCACGATATTGAGGATGGTGGCCGCCGAGCTGATCCCCAGCTTGTCGAAAATCTGCACGAACGGGCTGCCCTGGCTGCCGATCTGCTGCCATGGAAAGATCGACATCAGCACCAGCATCGTCAGCACGTAGAACAGCAGGATCCGCAACGGTACGGCATTGATCGCCCGTGGCAGCACGTGCTGCGGATCCTTGGCTTCACCTGCCGTTACGCCGATGATTTCAATACCGCCAAACGCAAACATCACTACCGCGAACGAAGCGATCAGACCGCCCATGCCATTGGGCATGAAACCGCCGTGGTTCCAGAGGTTGCTGATGTCGGTCGCCTGGCCTGGGGCCGAGCTGATGCCGAACCACATGATGCCGAAACCGCCCAGGATCATCGCGACGATGGCCGCGACCTTGAGCAGCGACAGCCAGAACTCCATTTCACCGAAGACTTTGACGTTGCACAGGTTCAGGCCGCCAACGATGGAAACGACACCCAGCACCCAGATCCAGCGGGAAACCTCCGGGAACCAGAAGCCCATGTAAATACCGAATGCAGTGACGTCGGCCATGCCGACGATGACCATTTCGAATGCGTAGGTCCAACCGAGGATGAAGCCTGCCATCGGCCCCAGGTAGGTGCTGGCGTACTGGCCGAAAGAGCCGGCCACCGGGTTGTGCACCGCCATCTCACCGAGGGCGCGCATGACCATGAACACCGCCGCGCCGCCGATCAGGTAAGCGAGCAGTACCGCAGGCCCGGCCATTTGAATGGCCGAGGCAGATCCATAAAACAGCCCGGTGCCGATTGCCGACCCCAGCGCCATGAAGCGAATATGTCGGGCAGAGAGCCCGCGTTTCAAACCTTTTTCTGGCTGTTGCATTTCTCGTCCCTAATTATTGTTATTCGACGCTAAATCGAATCGCTGGCAAGCCAGCTCCTACAGGTTCAACGCGATCCATGTGGGAGCGGCGGTGCGACGATTCGACTTGCTCGCGAAGGGGCAATTACAGGCTAGGCAGCAACTTCGCCGTCACCAGTTCGTTCAGGCAACGCGAGGCCAACAATTCAGACGCCGCATTGATGTCCGGCGCAAAGAACCGGTCCTTCTCATAGAAAGGCACGTCGTTACGCAGGATGGCACGGGCCTTTTCCAGCTTTGGCGAAGTCTTAAGGCCGTTGCGCAGGTCCAGGCCCTGCACTGCCGCCAGCCATTCCACCGCGAGAATCCCACGGGTGTTCTCGGCCATTTCCCACAGACGCTTGCCAGCCGCTGGAGCCATGGAAACGTGGTCTTCCTGGTTGGCGGAAGTCGGCAGGCTGTCCACCGAATGCGGATGGGACAATGCCTTGTTCTCGCTGGCCAGTGCCGCCGCGGTCACCTGGGCGATCATGAAACCGGAGTTCACGCCACCGTTGGCCACCAGGAACGGCGGCAGTTGCGACATGTGCTTGTCCATCATCAGCGAGATACGGCGCTCGCTCAGGGAGCCGATTTCGGCGATGGCCAGCGCCATGTTGTCAGCGGCCATGGCCACTGGTTCTGCGTGGAAGTTGCCACCGGAGATCACGTCACCTTCAGCGGCGAACACCAACGGGTTGTCGGAAACGGCGTTGGCTTCGATCGCCAGTACTTCGGCCGCTTGACGGAACTGGGTCAGGCAGGCGCCCATGACTTGTGGCTGGCAGCGCAGGGAGTACGGGTCTTGTACCTTCTCGCAGTTTTCGTGGGAGTCGGACACTTCGCTGCGCTCGCCCAGCAGGTCGCGGTAAGCGGCGGCGGCGTCGATCTGGCCTTTCTGGCCACGGGCAGCGTGGATGCGGGCGTCGAACGGCGAACGCGAGCCCAAGACCGCTTCAACGGTCAGGCCGCCCAGGGCCAAGGCACCGGCGAACAGGTCTTCGCCTTCAAACAGGCCACGCAAGGCGAAAGCGGTGGACACCTGAGTGCCGTTGAGCAGCGCCAGGCCTTCTTTCGCGGCCAGGGTCAGCGGGGTCAGACCTGCAACTTTCAGCGCTTCGGTGGCTTCCATCCACTCGCCTTTGTAGCGTGCCTTGCCTTCGCCCAGCAGCACCAGGGACATATGGGCCAGAGGCGCCAGGTCACCGGAAGCACCGACCGAACCTTTCAATGGAATGTGCGGGTACACCTCGGCGTTGATCAGGGCGATCAGCGCGTCGATCACCACGCGGCGGATGCCAGAGAACCCACGGCTCAGGCTGTTGACCTTGAGCACCATGATCAGTCGCACCAGCTCATCGCTGATCGGCTGGCCGACACCGGCGGCGTGGGACAGCACCAGCGAGCGTTGCAGGTTTTCCAGGTCTTCGCTGGCGATGCGGGTCGAGGCCAGCAGGCCGAAACCGGTGTTGATGCCGTAGGCGGTGCGATTTTCGGCGAGGATCTGTTCCACGCAGGCAACGCTGGCTTCGATCTGGGCCGAGGCGCTGTGGTCGAGGGTCAGTTTCACCGGCTGCTGATAGACGTCACGCAGTTGGGCGAGGCTCAGTTGGCCGGGAATCAGGTTTAGCGCAGTCATTTTGTGCTCCTTTTGAGAGTTGTTGTTAACTCACCAGACGCTCCGGAGATGTCCGTTGTCCGTCGCGTCTGCCTTTTGGGGAGCCGCGCCTTGGCACGCTGGTGTTGTTGAAATCAGTTCAGGTTGGGAAAAGTGTTGTGCAGCAAAGTCGGGTCTTTCAATACAGCGGCAGCGGCGGCGATGTCCGGTGCCAACCAGCGATCCTGGTCGTAGGGGGCAACATGCTCGCGCAGCAGACGCCAGGCCGCATCGGTGCCGGCGCCGAAGCGTTGTTCTTTCAAAAATTCAAACGCCTGGGCTGCCAGCAAATACTCGATGGCGAGGATCTGCGTGCAGTTTTCGAGCGCGCGGTGCAGCTTCAGCGCGGCGTTGGTGCCCAGGCTCAGGTGATCTTCCTGCAGGCCCGACGTCACGAAGTTATCCAGCACCGCCGGTTGTGCCAATTGACGATTTTCCGCGCACAGCGAAGCGGCGACGTATTGCACGATCATCATCCCGGAGTTCACCCCCGGGTTGGCCACCAGGAAGGCCGGCAGGCCACTGACGTGCGGGTTGATCAAACGGTCCAGGCGACGCTCGGCAATGGAGCCGATTTCCGCCATGGCAATCGCCAGCAGGTCCGCCGCCATTGCCACGGACTGGCCGTGGGGGTTGGCTTGGGACACCACGCGATAGCTGTCGGCAGTACCCAGCACCAGCGGGTTATCGGTGGTGCCGTTGAGTTCGGTTTCGATCTGTTTGCTCGCGTGTACCAATTGGTCGCGAGCGGCGCCGTGCACCTGCGGGATCGAGCGGATGCTCAGGGCGTCCTGGGTACGGATGCCTTTGCTCTGGGCAATCACTTCGCTGCCGTCGAGCAAGGCCCGCAGGTTGTTCCCGACCTGTTGCATGCCAGGGTGCGGCTTGAGCGCGATGATCTCGGCATCGAAGGCGTCGATCTGCCCTCGCTGGGCCTCGAAGCTCATGGCACCGATCACGTCGGCCCATTCCAGCAGGCGCGTGGCATCGGCAATCGCCAGGCAGCTCAAGCCGGTCATGCACGGCGTACCGTTGACCAGGCACAAACCGTCCTTGGCACCGAGCTTGACCGGTTGCAGGCCTTCTTCGGCCAGCGCTTGCTGCGCGGAAACGACCTGGCCGCGATAGCTGACATTGCCAACGCCCAACAGCGCGATGCCGATGTGCGCCATGTGGGTCAGGTAGCCCACGGAACCCTGGGACGGCACTTGCGGCGTGATGCCACGGTTGAGCAGGGCCAGCAGGGCTTCGACGACCTGACGGTGCAGGCCGGATTTACCGTGGCTGTAGTTGACGACGGCGGCGCACATGATCGAGCGGGTCTGCTCGTTGGTCAGTGGCGCGCCAACGCCACAGGCGTGGCTGAGCAAGGTGTTGCGCGACAACTGGCTGAGTTGTTCGTCCTGCAGCGAGACGTTGCACAGCGCGCCCAGGCCGGTGTTGATGCCGTAGGCACGTTCGCCACTGGTAACGATGCGCTGGACGATGGCCTGCGCGTTTTCGATGCGCGCCCAGATCGGCGCCGACAGCTCAAGCTGTGCGCCATGACGAGCAACGGCGACCACGTCCTGCCAACTGACCTGCGCCTCGGTGATAACGATTTTTTCAGCCTGGGACATCTTCAACCTCATCTAAATAAAATCAAAAGATCGCAGCCTTCGGCAGCTCCTACACCGAGTACGGCTCACTTCTGTAGGAGCTGCCGCAGGCTGCGATCTTTTAGAGCCTTAAACCACCGCCGCCCGACGCTGCACAAAGCGGTCTACATACTCATCCGCCGGCGAATGCAGGATCTCTCGTGGCGTGCCGACCTGAATCAGGCGGCCATCCTTGAGGATCGCGATGCGGTTGCCGATGCGCACGGCCTCGTCGAGGTCGTGGGTGATGAAGACGATGGTCTTGTGCAGGGTCTTTTGCAGCTCCAGCAACTGGTCCTGCATTTCGGCGCGGATCAGCGGGTCGAGGGCGCTGAACGCTTCGTCCATCAGGATGATGTCGGTGTCCGCCGCCAGGGCGCGGGCCAGGCCCACACGCTGGCGCATGCCGCCGGAGAGCTGGTGCGGGTATTTGTTTTCGTAGCCCTTGAGGCCCACGGTGTTGATCCAGTGCAGCGCACGCTCGGCACACATGGCTTTGCTTTCGCCACGGATTTTCAGGCCGTAGGCGACGTTGTCCAGCACGCTCTTGTGCGGCAACAGGCCGAAGCTCTGGAACACCATGCTGATCTTGCGCCGACGAAATTCGCGCAGGGCTTCCATGTCGTATTGCAGGATGTCCACGCCGTCCACCAGGATCGCACCGCTGGTCGGGTCGATCAGGCGGTTGAAGTGGCGGACCAGGGTCGACTTGCCGGAACCCGACAGGCCCATGATCACGAAGATCTCGCCGCTGCCGATGCTCAGCGACAGGTCGTTTACGCCGACCACGCAGCCGGTTTCGGCCAGCACCTGGTCCTTGGTCTTGCCCTGGCCGACCATGGCCAGGGCGTCCTTGGCACGGTTGCCGAAAATCTTGAAGACGTTCTTGACTTCGATCTTGCTCACGGTTGCGTTGTTCATTTGCTCACCTCATGCCGTGCGCGACCGTACGCCTGTGTAATGCGGTCGATCACCACAGCCAGAATCACGATCGCCAGACCGGCTTCAAGGCCACGTCCGACGTTGAGGGTCTGAATCCCCACCAGCACGTCTTCACCCAGGCCACGGGCACCGATCATCGAGGCGATCACCACCATCGAAAGGGCCATCATGGTGGTCTGGTTGATCCCGGCCATGATGCTCGGCAGGGCCAGCGGCAGTTGCACGCCGAACAGTTGCTGCCAGCGGTTGGCACCGAAGGCGTTGATCGCTTCCATCACTTCGCCGTCGACCTGGCGAATGCCCAGATCGGTCAAGCGGATCAGCGGCGGCGCGGCGTAGATCACCGTGGCGAAAATCGCCGGGACCTTGCCCAGGCCAAACAGCATCAGCACCGGGATCAGGTACACGAAGCTCGGCATGGTCTGCATGATGTCCAGCAACGGCATCAGTATCGAACGCAGGCGATTGCTGCGCGCCGAGAGAATGCCCAGCGGAATGCCGATCAACACCGAAATGATCGTCGCCACCATCATCAGCGCCAGGGTCTGCATCAGTTTGTCCCAGAGGCCGACCGCTCCCACCAGGAACAGCAAACCAACGATGACGGCAGTGGTCACGACCTTGCGGGTCGCATGCCAGGCCACACCGGCCACGATCGCCAGCATCAGCCACCAGGGTGCGGCACGCAGCAGGCCTTCAAGATTGACGATGGCCCACAACAGGGTGTCGGAGATGTGCCGGAACACGTCGCCGTAGTTGGTGACCAGCGAATCGACCCAACCGTTGACCCAGTCGGCGATGGAAAAGGTAAAGCTTTCGGGAAACATAAGAGACTCTCAATCAAGGGGTTGCGATCAAGCATCCGACTGCCGTTGCCGACAGCCGGAGAAGCTCGACCTACAAGGCCGCGTCGATTTTCTTGGCTGCGTCTTCGCTCACCCATGCGTGCCAGACTTCAGGATGTTCCTTCAGGAAGATCTTGGCCAGTTTTGGTGATTCGATCCGCTCTTTGGTCATGCGCCCAAGGTTCTGGTTCAGCAGGTCGATCGGCACGTTGACCTTTTCCAGCACGGCCACCAGCTCCGGGGCTTCGTCGTGGAAAGTCTTGGACAGGCCGACCTTGATATCCACGGTCTTGTTCACGCCTGGTTTCTCTTCGAGTTTCACCGCGTCGATCTGGCCCATCAGCGGCGTTGGCGACCAGTAGTAGAACAGGATCGGCTCGCCACGCTTGTAGCTCGACAGCACCGCGGCATCCAGCGCCGGGCCGGTGCCTGGGCGGAAATTGGTGTAGGTGCTTTCCAGGCCGTAGCTCTTGAGCATTTCGCTGTTGTCCAGCTCACAGGTCCAACCGGCCGGACAGTTGTAGAAACGCCCCTTGGACGGCTCTTCGGCGTCCTTGAAGATCGCCGAGTATTTGCCCAGGTCAGCAATGTTTTTCAGGTCCGGAGCCTTGGCTTCCAGCTTGCGCTTGGCGTCGCCTTCGATCACGTAGCGCGGCACGTACCAGCCTTCGATCGCGCCAACCACCGGCGCGCCGACACCGACGACCTTGCCGGCCTTCTCGGCCTTGTTCCAGACTTCGCTGCGGCCGACCCATTCTTCGGCAAACACTTGAATATCGTTACTGCTCAGGGCGTTTTCCATGGTGATGGAGTTGCCCGGCAGGCTGTCGGTCTTGCAGTCGTAGCCTTTCTCCAACACGACTTGCATCACGTCGGTCAGCAGCATGGCGCTTTCCCAGTTCAAACCGGCGAACTTCACCGGTTTGCCCGACTCGCACCAACCCGCCGCCTGAGTGGCGCCAGCGCTGGCCAGCAGGCCCATGGAAAGCAATGTGGTCAGCAGGGTCTTGTTCGATTTCATTGTTGTGACGCTCCTAATCATGAATTGGCTTACGGCAGTCAAGAGGCATCCAGCCCTGTCCACGTCCAATCAGGCCTGCGCCGCAGCGCGACCGACTTCGCTTGTTGTTAGGTCTGCAACGTCGTGATCTCTTGTAGGAGCTGCCGCAGGCTGCGATTAAAAGATCAAGATCAAAAGATCGCAGCCTGCGGCAGCTCCTACAGAGCAAGCATTACTTGCCGGTAATCATCGGCAGGTTCAGCCCTTGTTCCTTGGCGCAGTCGATGGCGATCTGGTAGCCGGCATCGGCGTGACGCATGACGCCGGTGGCCGGGTCGTTGTGCAGCACGCGAGCGATACGCTCGGCCGCTTCATCAGTACCGTCGCAGACAATCACCATGCCCGAGTGCTGGGAGAAGCCCATGCCAACGCCACCGCCGTGGTGCAGGGACACCCAGGTCGCGCCGCTCGCGGTGTTCAGCAGGGCGTTGAGCAGTGGCCAGTCGGAGACGGCGTCGGAACCGTCCTGCATCGATTCGGTTTCGCGGTTAGGGCTCGATACCGAACCGGAGTCCAGGTGGTCGCGACCGATCACGATTGGCGCGGACAACTCGCCGCTGCGCACCATTTCGTTGAACGCCAGGCCCAGCTTGGCGCGCAGGCCCAGACCAACCCAGCAGATACGTGCTGGCAGGCCCTGGAAGCTGATGCGCTCGCGGGCCATGTCCAGCCAGTTGTGCAGGTGGGCGTCGTCCGGGATCAGTTCCTTGACCTTGGCGTCGGTCTTGTAGATGTCTTCAGCGTTGCCCGACAGCGCAGCCCAACGGAACGGACCGATGCCACGGCAGAACAGCGGACGGATGTAGGCCGGTACGAAGCCCGGGAAGTCGAATGCGTTTTCCACGCCTTCTTCCTGCGCCATCTGACGGATGTTGTTGCCGTAGTCGAAGGTCGGTACGCCCATTTTCTGGAACTCGAGCATCGCCTTGACGTGCACGGCCATCGATTGCTTGGCGGCCTTGATCACAGCGGCAGGTTCAGTCTTGGCGCGAGCGCGGTACTGGTCCCAGGTCCAGCCGGCAGGCAGGTAACCGTTGAGCGGGTCGTGGGCGCTGGTCTGGTCGGTGACCATGTCCGGGCGCACGCCACGCTTGACCAGCTCCGGCAGGATTTCAGCGGCGTTGCCCAGCAGCGCGATGGAAATCGCCTTGCCTTCCTTGGTGTATTTGGCGATGCGGGCCAGAGCGTCGTCGAGGTCGGTAGCCTGCTCATCGACGTAGCGGCTTTTCAGACGGAAATCGATGCTGACCTGCTGGCATTCGATGTTCAGCGAGCAAGCGCCGGCCAGGGTTGCAGCCAGAGGCTGAGCGCCGCCCATGCCGCCCAAGCCTGCAGTCAGGACCCAACGACCTTTCAGGTCATCGTTGTAGTGTTGGCGACCGGCTTCTACGAAGGTTTCGTAGGTGCCCTGGACGATGCCCTGGCTGCCGATGTAGATCCAGCTGCCGGCGGTCATCTGGCCGTACATGGCCAGGCCTTTGGCGTCCAGTTCGTTGAAGTGTTCCCAGCTCGCCCAGTGTGGAACCAGGTTGGAGTTGGCAATCAGTACGCGCGGGGCGTTGCTGTGGGTCTTGAACACGCCGACCGGCTTGCCGGATTGCACCAGCAGGGTCTCGTCGTCGTTCAGGTTGGTCAGGCTTTCGACGATCTTGTCGTAGCATTCCCAGTTACGTGCAGCGCGACCGATACCACCGTAAACCACCAGTTCTTTAGGGTTCTCGGCGACTTCCGGGTCGAGGTTGTTCATCAGCATGCGCAGCGGCGCTTCGGTCAGCCAGCTCTTGGCGGTCAGCTTGTTACCGCGTGCGGCACGGATTTCAACGTCACGAAACTTAGTAGGTTTAATGTCAGTCACGAAAAAGACTCCTCAGCAATCAATCCAAACCAACCCAGGCAGTGGGCGAGCAAGCCAATGGGCATCAGTGCACACCAGCGAATCAGTGGACGATGGTTGAGTCCTCGTGACTCATACACATACGTCTTTACTTGTACATACAAGCATATGCAATCAAGCGGCCAACTTGTTGGATGAGCATTCAAGAAAAATTCGGAAATGGCTGGAGAGCGCCTGGAACAAGGGTTCTGGCGTAGATGAAAAATTTTCGGGGGGATTTTTGTGGCGAGGGGATTTTGTTACTTGAGCGTGGTATTGCGCCACGCTGGGGCATTCGGTAACAAAGTGGTGCGCTTTCGGGAACGCTGAAATGCAAAAAATCGCAGCCTTCGGCAGCTCCTACATGGGATGGTGTGCATCCTGTAGGAGCTGCCGAAGGCTGCGATCCTTTGAAAATTCAGAATCAGCGTGCGGCCAGCTCAATCACACAGCATGGGCCATTGACGGAGATTTCCAGCAGGCTAGCGTTACCGTCGAGTTGCAGGCAGTCATGACGACCGAGCTTCGAAGCGCTGTTACCGACCACAACTTCCAGCGCATCGCTGATGCTGAACACCAACACCGTGCCCGCTGAACTGAAAAACCGCTGCTCGCCCGCCAGCCACTGCAACCGCGCGCTATAACGCTGCGGCGCGTAGATCAGGTTGAAATCGCGAATCGGCCCACCCAGTAATGTGCAGGAAACCTTGCTCTCGCCACTAAAGGCAAACGGGTCCAGCGGTAACAGTGGCCGAGCGTCCTGACCATCCACCGTCAGGGTCATGCCGTCGCCCTGCAGCACGGTGATTACCCGCTCATAACCGGCGAAAGTGGAAAAGCCGCCCGATTCGCCAATGTCGGCAATCGACAGGCGCCAGCCAAACCCATCCAGACCGGTGCCGGCATCGCGAGTGATTTCTTCGGTGCTGCCGCCGCCGTTTTTCCACGGCATGCGCGGGTAATCTTTGGCGCGTAGAACTTTCAACTGATTCATTTATGAAACCGACCTTCCAGACGATGACGGGAACCGGGGTGGATCAAGCGAGCGGCGGTCACTGGCTGACGACCGGACCAGGTGCGGCGACGGATCAGCAGGCACGGCTCGCCTTTTTCAATCTGTAGCAATTTGCATTCGGACGGCTCGGCCAGGATCGCCTCGACCACGTGCTCGCCTTCGGTCAGCGGCGCGACCTGATTCAGGTAGGCGTAGGGCGTTTGCAGGGTGAAGTCCTGTTTAAGGTAGTCCGGCGCCACCAGCGCATTGACGAAACGGTCTTCGATTTGCACCGGAATATCGTTTTCGAAATGCACGATCAGCGAGTGGAACACCTTCTGCCCTTCGCGCATGTCCAGGGCCAGGGCGCGCTCGGAGCCGGCGGCTTCTTCTTCGAGCGTGATGACCTTGCAGGTGTGGCGATGGCCGCGAGAGGCGATTTCGTCGGCGATGTTGTGCACTTCAAACAGCGCAGACTGGCTTTTCGGCTCGGCGACGAACGTGCCGACGCCCTGCATGCGCACCAGCAGGCCATCGGCGGTCATCTCGCGCAGGGCGCGGTTGATGGTCATGCGGCTGAAGCCCAACTGGCTGACCAGTTCGCTTTCCGACGGCACACGATAGTGCGGTGGCCAGTTCCCACTGTCGATTTGCTGGGTGATCATTTGTTTGACGCGGGCGTACAAGGGCGCCGGACTGTCGCCCATGTTCGCGGCCAACGGAGAGACTGGAGGCGGAGTCGGCACGGTTAATCCTTGGTCATTTGATTGATGTCGCTAGCTTGCCGGAGTTTACCGGGCAGGCAAACGTCTGTATATGTATATACAAATAACACACGATGGGGTGCTGAACCATGTCCGCCTTCTTTGCCGAACGCGCGCTGCTGCCTAGTGGATGGGCCAACAATGTACGTCTTGAGGTCAGCGCCGACGGCGTATTGACCCATATCCAGGCCGATTCCAACGCAGATGGCGCCGAACGGTTAAGCGGTCCGCTGTTGCCTGGCATGCCGAACCTGCACTCCCACGCTTTCCAGCGGGCCATGGCCGGGCTGGCGGAAGTGGCGGGCAATCCGAACGACAGTTTCTGGACCTGGCGCGACCTGATGTATCGCCTCGTCGGAAAAATCAGCCCGGAGCAACTCGGCGTCATCGCCCGTCAGCTGTACATCGAAATGCTCAAGGCCGGTTACACGTCGGTGGCGGAATTTCATTACGTACACCATGACATCAATGGCCAGCCTTACGCGGACCCGGCCGAACTGGCCCTGCGTATCAGCCAGGCTGCGGGTTCCGCCGGTATCGGCCTGACCCTGCTGCCGGTGCTCTACAGCCATTCCGGTTTTGGCGGCCAGGCTCCGAACGAAGGCCAGCGCCGTTTCATCAACAGCACCGAAAACTACCTCAAGCTGCAATCGCGCCTGCAACCGGTGCTGGCGCAGCAACCGGCGCAAGCACTGGGCCTGTGTTTCCACTCGCTGCGCGCGGTAACACCGCAGCAGATCAGCGAAGTGCTGGCGGCCAGCGACAAGCAATGCCCGGTGCACATCCACATTGCCGAGCAGCAGAAAGAAGTCGACGACTGCCTGACCTGGAGCGGTCGTCGTCCGCTGCAATGGCTGTATGAAAACGTCGATGTCGATCAGCGCTGGTGCCTGGTCCACGCGACCCACGCCAACCCGGAAGAAGTCACGTCGATGGCCAGGAGCCGCGCCATCGCTGGCCTGTGCCTGACCACCGAAGCCAACCTGGGCGACGGGATTTTCCCGGCGGTGGATTTCCTCGCTCAGGGCGGTCGCATGGGCATCGGTTCCGACAGCCATGTGTCGTTGAGCGTGGTGGAAGAATTACGCTGGCTGGAATACGGCCAACGTCTGCGCGACCAGCGTCGAAATCGTTTGTATGGCGCAGATCAGCCAATGGTCGGTCGTACGCTGTTTGATGCGGCGCTGGATGGCGGCGCCCAGGCACTGGGCCAGCCGATTGGCGCCCTGGAAGTCGGCAAGCGCGCCGACTGGCTGGTGCTCGACGGCAACGATCCGTACCTGGCAACGGCCAGTGGCGACGGGATTCTCAACCGTTGGTTGTTTGCCGGCGGCGATCGCCAGGTGCGGGATGTGCTGGTCAATGGCCAATGGGTCGTGCGTGACGGTCGGCATGCTGACGAGGAAGAAAGCAGCCGCGCCTTCACTCAGGTCCTGCGCGAACTTTTAGGCTAATACAAAAACCTGTGGGAGCGAGCTTGCTCGCGATGGCGGCCTGTCAGTCAACATTTCTGTTGAGTTTGATGGCCTCATCGCGAGCAAGCTCGCTCCCACAGGGTTACATGTATCAGTTCGACGTCTTCGCCATCTGCTGTTCCGATGCCCGCCAGATCAGCCGCGTGGTGTCGTAACCCTGCTGACGCGCCTTGCTCAGCAGCTCCTCACGCACCACACCGTTCACGGTCGGCGTGCGCGACAACAGCCACAGATACTTGCGGCTCGGATCACCGACGATGGCGGTCTTGTAGTCATCGCTGACATACAGCACCCAGTATTCGCCCTTCGCCGTACCCGGGATCAACCTGGAAAACCAGGTATCGAACTCGACCCACAGCTTGTCGTTCTTGCCGGGCGTCTGTGGATAAGCCGTGCCCTTGACCTCTTCCCATTGCCACTGCGCCGTCAGGCAGCGGTTCAACACCGCGACGTTGCCGTCGGGCTTGAGCGTGTAATGGGCTTCGGACTGCGCGCAGTCGCGCTGGAAGTACATCGGCATGCGAGCCAGCTCGTACCAGGTGCCCTGGTAGCGCTTGAGGTTAACGCTATTGACTGTCTTGGGGGCCAACGGGTCCGGGCCAGACGTGGCACAGCCGGCCAACACCAGGCCGGCAAAAAGGATGATCAATAACCGCTTCATTATTTTTCTCCCGTGGGCGATCGCCCCGGTTTACTTCAGGCCTTGGCCGGAAAACATCAGCACTTTGTCACCGGCGAACTGCACGCTGATAAAGCTGTTCTTGTCGCCCCAGGTGCAGCTGGACATGCCGAGCGCGCCTGAACAATCGGCGGGTTTGCCCAACAGGGTCTCCACTTCGGCCTTGGCCATGCCGGCGGAGAGCTTCGAGTAGTTTTCCTGATTGACCTTGCTGCAGGCAGCGAGCAATACGCAGAACGAAAGCAGGGCGATGGAACGCAACGACATGGTGAAACTCCGGGGGCGTAGGGGATTGGCATGGCTGCCAAGCTGAAGCTTAGAAGAGAAAACCCCTGTCTGGTTCCCTGCCCGGCAGGCTATTTATCGGGCCACTCGTCTACCTTTTGCCGAAAATCAGCCACTTTGCCTGTTTACCGGGCATTTCATCGTTTTTCAGAAAATCCGCCTAATCTTTGGCGCCGTTCAGTCGACATAAATGCAACGCAAAGCCACGTCGCTGGCGCTTGCTCTCCCATTTTGTCGAACAGCCCCTCTGCGGTAGCTCATCCATGACCCGAAACATGAAGTTCAGCCACAAGATATTGCTGGCTGCCGCCCTCGTGGTGGCCGTCGCATTCGCTTGTTTCATCCTGTTCAACGACTATCGCCAGCGCGAAACCTTGCGCAACAGTACCGAGGCCTCGATGCAGGAACTCGGCAGCCTGACCACCAGCAACATCCAGACCTGGTTGGAAAGCCGCATGCAATTGCTGCAGTCGATGGCCCAACAGATCAACGCCGACGGCAATGCTCCCGCTGGCCTGAAACGGATCATCGACCTGCCCGCCTACACCGGCAACTTCCAGCTGAGTTACTTCGGTGGCACCGACGGCGTGATGTTCTCGGTCCCGGCGGGCAACCGCGCGGCGGACTACGACCCGCGCGCCCGCGGCTGGTACAAGGCGGCCAACAGCGCGCAACAGACCATCGTCACCGAACCCTACATCGCCGCCTCCTCCGGCAAGCTGGTAATCACCGTCGCCACCCCGGTGCTGCATCAGGGCCAGATGATTGGTGTCGCCGGCGCCGACATCGACCTGTCCAGCGTCAGTGCAATCATCAATTCGCTGAACTTCGGCGGTCACGGCCATGCGTTCATCGTCGGTGCCGACGGCAAGATCCTGATTCACCCGGACAGCAAGCTGGTACTCAAGAACCTGACCGAGGCCTACCCCAACGGTGCGCCGAAAGTCAGCCCGGGCATGAAAGAGGTCGAGATCGACGGCAAGCGCCAGTTCATCTCCTTCACCCACGTCAACGGTGTGCCGTCGGCGGACTGGTACGTGGCGCTGGTGCTCGACCAGGACACCGCGTTCTCGATGCTCAGCGAATTCCGCACCTCGGCGATCATTGCCATGGTGATTGCCGTGGTGATCATCATTGTGCTGCTGGGCATGCTGATCAGCCTGCTGATGCAGCCGCTGCTGACCATGGGCCGCGCCATGCACGACATCGCCGAAGGCGAAGGCGACCTGACCAAACGCCTGGTCATTCACGGTCACGACGAATTCGGTGCGCTGGGGCTGTCGTTCAACCGATTCGTCGAACGCATTCACACCTCGATCATCGAAGTGTCCTCAGCCACCGGCCAGGTCAACGAAGTGGCGCTGCGGGTGGTGGCCGCGTCAAACTCGTCGATGCTCAACTCAGACCAGCAAGCCTCGCGCACCAACAGCGTGGCCGCGGCGATCAACCAGCTCGGTGCCGCCGCCCAGGAAATCGCCCAAAACGCCGCCCTCGCCTCGCAACATTCCAGTGATGCCCGCAGCCTGGCCGAAGACGGCCAACAGGTGGTGGATAAAACCATCGCGGCGATGCAGCAGCTGTCGGCCAAGATCAGCGATTCGTGCGGCAATATCGAGACCCTCAACAGCAACACGGTCAACATCGGGCAGATCCTGGAAGTGATTACCAGCATCTCCCAGCAGACCAACCTGCTGGCACTGAACGCGGCGATTGAAGCGGCGCGAGCCGGTGAGGCCGGCCGTGGTTTCGCGGTGGTTGCCGACGAGGTGCGCAACCTCGCTCACCGCACCCAGGACTCGGCGCAACAAGTGCAGACGATGATCGAAGAGCTGCAAGTCGGCGCCCGGGCAGCGGTGGGCATCATGACCGACAGCCAGCGCCAGAGCGAAAGCAGCGTCGGCATCGCCAACCAGGCGGGCGAGCGACTGGGGAGCGTGACCCTGCGCATCGGGGAGATCGATGGCATGAACCAGTCGGTCGCCACCGCCACTGAAGAGCAGACGGCCGTGGTGGAGTCGATCAACGTCGACATCACCGAGATCAACACACTGAACCAGGAAGGTGTGGAGAACCTGCAGTCGACCTTGCGTGCGTGTGCCGATCTTGAACGGCAGGCGGCGCGGTTGAAGCAGTTGGTGGGGAGTTTCAGGATCTAATTGTTCTCTCGGGCCCCTTCGCGAGCAAGCCCGCTCCCACATTTGATCTTCAGTGGACACAAACTTTGTGTACGACCAAGATCCACTGTGGGAGCGGGCTTGCTCGCGAAGACGGCATCAGCAGCGACGAAAAAATTAGAACCGAGAACCGGGCCCCGAAAGAAACTCAATTTCCTCAGCCGTCGATTCCCTTCCCAACACCGCATTGCGATGCGGAAACCGCCCAAACTGCGCAATCACCCTCTGATGCCGCTCGGCAAAGTCCAGATAATCGGCGAACAACGCCCGATCGACCTCCGGCTGCTGCGCCACCAATTCGATGTAACGCGAGACACCTTCATTCTGCACCGCAAGGTTTTCGCTGTGCTCGAACACCAAATAGATGAACACCCGCTGAATCGGCTGCAACTGCCGATCGAAATCCGCCGCAATGCCTTGGGCCACGAGTTTCTGTGCGCGGGAATCGCCGGAGAATGCTTTTGGAGTATCGCGAAAGATCATTCGCGGGATTTGATCGAGCAACAGCACCAGGGCCAACCAACCTTCGGGACGTTGCATCCACTCGGTCAATCCGCCGGCCAGTGCCTGCTCGGCCAAGTCCCCGAAACGCTCGCGCGCTTCGAGGTCCTGGCTGTCGCGCTTGCCAAACCACAACCTGCCCTTCTGCGCCGCCACTTCCCTCGCTGACCCGGAGTTTCCGAACCACCAATCAAGCAACGGCTGCCAGGGGGCGGTCATGGTTTACTCCTTGTGGTAAGCCGTGACGCGGGCAACTTCTTCTTTCGAACCGAGGAACACCGCAACACGCTGGTGCAGGCCTTCCGGCTGGATGTCGAGGATGCGCTGATGGCCGTCGGTGGACGCGCCGCCCGCTTGTTCGACCAGGAACGACATCGGGTTGGCTTCGTACATCAGGCGCAGTTTGCCCGGCTTCGACGGCTCGCGGCTGTCGCGTGGGTACATGAACAGACCGCCGCGGGTCAGGATGCGGTGCACGTCGGCGACCATCGCGGCAACCCAGCGCATGTTGTAGTTCTTTTTCAGCGGGCCTTCATCGCCTGCCAGCAATTCGCTGACGTAGCGCTGTACCGGTGCTTCCCAGTGACGCTGGTTGGACGCGTTGATGGCGAATTCCTGGGTGGCTTCAGGAATGGTGATGTTTTCGTGGGTCAGTACGAAGCTGCCCATTTCACGGTCCAGGGTAAAGCCTTTCACGCCGTCGCCCAGGGTCAGGATCAGCATGGTCTGCGGACCGTAGATCGCGTAACCGGCGGCCACTTGCTGTGTACCTGGCTGCAGGAAGGCCTTTTCATTCAAGGGCTCGTTCTGGCTCAGGTATTCGTTCGGGCAACGCAGTACCGAGAAGATGGTGCCGACCGGGGCGTTGATGTCGATGTTCGACGAACCGTCCAGTGGGTCGAATACCAGCAGGTACGCGCCTTTCGGGTATTTGCCCGGGATCTGGTAGGCGTTGTCCATTTCTTCGGACGCCATGCCGGCCAGGTGACCACCCCATTCGTTGGCTTCGAGCAGAATCTCGTTGGAGATCACGTCGAGCTTCTTCTGCACTTCGCCCTGGACGTTTTCAGTGCCCATGCTGCCCAAAACACCACCCAGGGCGCCTTTGGACACGGCGTGGTTGATCTCCTTGCAGGCACGCGCCACCACTTCGATCAGGAAGCGCAGATCGGCAGGAGTGTTGTTGCTGCGGGTCTGCTCAATCAAATAGCGACTCAAGGTAACGCGGGACATGGAAGGCTCCGGAGGAATGGGGGGGGGCTAAAAACCCGCGCAGTTTAACGCGAGTCGGGGCGCATTTCCTCCTATCAGACGTGATCGGCCGAAGAGAGTTCATGCGCGGGGATGAGCGTAGTTGGAAATGGGCTGGATGCGAGCCTGGGAACTGCGGTCATTTCGGTATTTTCATTGACCGGGCGAACGCATTCGCCAGCCTTCTTCAGGATTTGGCTGGCGGTTTGCGTAGCAGGCTGAACGCCATCGCTGCCAGGAACAGGACACTGAGCAACAACACCGCCCACAAGCCGAATGTCTTCCACTGGGTGTCCGTCGTCGCCAGCGTTTTCTCTGTCGCCGCATTCGAGACCACCGCCCCGACATCCACCTTGGCCCGGCCCAGGGTCGCGAGTTTTGCCGGGCTGTAATCCGGAATCAGCGTCGACAGCGGCAAGTTCGCCGCCTTCGCCGTCGAATTCCCCACGACCAGCGTGTAAGGCCCCGGCCCACGCGCCAGGAACACCAGTTGCGTGGCGCGCACGGCAAACTTCAGCGTCGGCGCCTGATCACCCAGGCCACCGCCGCGTTCGTCCACGGTCAGTTTCAATTGCTGGACGATTTGCCCTGACAGCTGCAATTGGTTTTGCACCACGTCCTGACCGTCCTGGGTCAGGCGATAGAGCAAACCGCTGCCCAACGACTGCCATGGCAGGCTGCTGTCGCGCCGGCCGGCCAGGCTCACTGGCGCCAGGCTGTTGGGCTGGCTCAACTCGACCTGCACCCGCTCGACATTCAGCCCCATCGGCAGCTGCCAGGTGTACTCGCCCGCCTTCACGCTGCTGCCGGCTAACGCCTGGGACCAGACCAACGGCAGCGGCAGGCTGCGGATATTGGCGCTTTGCAGTTGCGCCGAAGTCAGTGTCGGCGCCGAATGCGGGGTGATCCACAGCAACCGCAGGTAGCGTGCCGACTGGCCCGGCAGGTTGACTTCATGCTGTTCGACCCGCTCGTCGGAAAAGGTCAGGCGCGCCACCTGCCCTTCGCCCCAGGACTGCCAATGCTGCAAATCATCGCTGGCTTCGATGGTGAAACGCTGGAATCCGTCGCGCTCGCTGATCCAGTCGAGAACCAACTGCTGCAACGGTGCCTTGATAGACGATGCGTCGAGCAACCAGCCGCGCAACTCCTCCTCGCCTGCCTCCAGCTGACTGGAGGGCTGCACCTGGACCAACGTGCCGTTGGTGTTCGATTGCACCCGCACACTCGGCGCGGTTTCAGTGGCGTCCAACGAGCTGTACAACGGAAACCATTTCACCTCGTTCAAGGTGCGGGTTTCATTGCTCCGCGCCGACTCCCGGGCCAAGGCATAAGCCTGAACTTCGCCCACGGCGTTGAACACACGCACGTCGCTCAGGTCCGTCTGCCGTGCATTCAGCTGTACGTTCAGAGGCAGTTCAAGTCGATACCAGGGGCCTTCGCCCGTCACCGACAAAGGCACTTGAGTGGCGAAGTCCGCCGGTTTTTCCTGGGCAACCGCCGATAACACCACACCCATGGCGACAGCCCCCAGCCAACCCAGGTTAAGCTTCTGACTCAAGACGACACTCCTTCGGATTCCGGGACCGGTTTCTCGTTATCCGGCTCAGCTTCGGCACGCTTGGGCGGCAGCGGGGCGAAATAGCCCACCACCAGCAGCAATACACCGACACCGATAAACGACACGATCCGCGCCAGCCCGCCGCGGTTACTCAATTCGACAAAGAACAGCTTGGCCACGACCACGCCGATCAAGGCCGCGCCGATCAACCAGACTTCACGGCGGCGAAGCAAATGGCCGCCGATCATCAGGCTCAGGGCCATCAAGGTCCAAACGATGGACAGGCCGGCTTGCACCCGCATCGACGCCAGCAACAGATCCAGCTCGAACGGCACCCCACTCCAATGGTGTGCCGTACGCATCACCAACGCAGTAAAGAACACGAACAGCGAGGCACCTGCGCCCCCTTGCGTGGCGATGGCGGCGTAATCCTCGCGGACCGCCAGTTGTGTCATGGCGCTGCGGGACCAGACATAGACGCCGAACAGCGCCAACAACAGGCCCAGTTCCAGCGGGTTGATCAATGGCACGTAAGGCAGTGGCTCGGCGTTGCCGTCACTGGCGACATTCGCCAGCCAGAACCAGCCGAGCATCAACAACGCCAACGGCGCGGCGGCGTATACACGGTATTCGCGCGGATACGCCGACACCGGCCACGGCCACGCGCGAGGTGCCGCCATCAGCACCAGGTACAGACTGGGCAGAATCGCCCAACCCAACCAGCGCCAGGCGTTGTATTGCTCGGACAACACCAGCAAGCCGTAACGCAACTCCAGAGCCAGCACCCCCATCAACAACCAACAGCCGAGCACATGGGCGACGCTCGTCGCGCGCGCCGGCAGCATGGGCGCCAGGCGTCGCAGGGACATGAAATGCACCACGAACACGGCGGCCCACGCCAGCCAGCCGACGTTGGCTGCCGGGTGATAACGCGAGTGCCAGGCCGCGAGCAGCACCAGTGCCGCTGCGGGAATCAACACCGTGCCGAGTGCCCCAAGAGATGGCCATTTCAGGCGCAGCGCCACTACCGTCCACAGGGCCACACTCACGGCCGCGATGCCCAACAACAAAGGCGCCCGCATCGGCAACGGCGCAAAATGCAGCACTTCGATGACCCAGGCCAACGCCCACCAGCCTGCGCCCCACACCAGCAACGCCTGGGACAATCGCAACAGGCTCAGCCCTTCGAATACTCCAAGCGAATGACCAATCTGCAAACGCCAGGCCCCGACCATCGCCGCCAGCCCCAACACCAGCGGCGCCCAGAATCCGGCATGAGCCAAGGGGTTCAGCTCTTCACTGAACAGCGGCCCCGTCGCCAGGAACAACGCGCCACCCAACAGTTGCACAGCGAGCGCGCTGAACACGAAGGTGCGCGATGGCAGGCGCAAGCCAACCAACAACGTCAGCGCCCCGGCCAGGGCCCAACTGATCACCGTGCCGTGGCTGAAGAAAAACAACGGCGCCAGCAAATAGAGAAACGACAGCCCGAGGCACGCCAGGATTGGCAGACCTTTCAGTTCCCAAGGCCTGATCTGTTCCGGCAGGGCTTTACGCAACTGGTAGAAGCTGAACAGCAGCGCGACGCCCAGCAACAACGCGCCCAGCGGTACACCGCCGAGCAGGCTGCTCTCGCTGTCGTGCAGTTCGCTGAGAAACGCCAGCGCCGACCCCAGTTGCAGGAGTAAGGCAAAGGCCCGGGCCACGGGCCTTTGCTGGCGCAGACCGAGCCAGAAGATCCCCGCGCCTTCCACCGCCCACGCCGCCGTCGTCCAGCGTGCATCGAGACCCAGCGGAATCGCCAGGCTGGCGAAGATCACACCCAGGGCCAGGCAGGTTTCCCCCAGCAACAGCGTGCGCCCGGCCATCAGCCAACGGGCCAGCCCCATGTAAATCATGCCCAGCGCCAAGGCACTGAACGCCGCCGCGAACTCCAGATGCTGCACCAATGCAAACTGCAAACCGAAACCCACCAGCGGCGGACCGAACAGCAGCGTGCCGTCGACGTAGTTGCCCTTGCGCGCCGACCACTGCAGCAGCGATTCGCGACTGCCCTCTGCCGGTGCATCGCTCATTTCCAGCAGCCTGCGCCGGGCGAACAGCAGACCAATGGCCAGGTACATCAGGAAAAACAGAATCAGGAACGGCTCGGTACTCCACAACTGCTCCGGCGAGTAGGAGCGCAGGCCCCAGGCGAAACCGATACCGAAGGTGCCGCTGAACCCGATGACATTCAACAGCCGCCAGGCCTTGAACCAGGCGATGGCGAAGATGCCGGCGTTGAGCAGGGCAAAATAGCTGAACAGTGCGACGTGGCTACCGGCACCGGTGGAGGCCAGCAGCGGCGCGGCGAATCCACCCAGTGCGGCAGCGGCGGCCAGCCCCAGGGAGTCCTGGGTAATGGCGAGAATCGCCGAACATGCCGTCACCGCCACCAGCAGGCCAAACCCGGCCGAGGGATCGAGCAGCGGATGCAGGCGCATCGCGGCAAACACCGTCAGGTACAGCACGGCGATCCCGGCACCTTGCAGGATCAACGCATAACTGTTGTTGCGCGCTCGCAACCACCAACCCAGCCCGAGCAGCCCCAAGGCCGCCGCCGCAACACCTGCGTAACGCAACTCAACCGGCACCACCACGCCTTCGGTGGCATAGCGCAGCAGAAAGGCCAGGCCGAGGAACAGCAGCACCACGCCGACCCGCAACACGGTATTGCCGCCGAACAACCAGGCGCGGGCACGGCTGATGGCACGATCGATGAAGTTCGGGCCACGCGGGGTGACGGGTGGCTGTGGTTCGCGAGCGGACGGCTCGGACCTCCAGGCATCGACAGGCTGCAAACGCTTGGTTTCGCTGGCTGCGACGGCTACCGGCTCGAGTTCGGGCGGTAGCTCCCAGAGCAAATCCGGGGCTGCGACAGGTACTTCATCAAGGATGGTTTCAGGTGAGGCAAATGGTTCGCGGGCTTGCGGCGCCTTGACGCCCGATGCCTCGAGCAGCGCCAGCCGTTGCTCGACCGCGTGCAGCGCGACCTGGGCCTGCTCCAGCAAACGCAGCTGCTCGAAGGCCTGCGAGTCCATGCGAGCCAAGCGAAGGGCCTGGCCGATACCCAATCCGAGTAACGCGCCCAGCAGCGCATCGCTGAATGACTCGTCAAGTATCCAGCCGAGCACCAGCCCTATCAGCATGAACATCCATTGCATGGTCGATATCCCTAAGCGCATTGGCCAATCCGGAAAGATTAGCTCAGCCGTATCCATAAAGATCGCAGCCTTCGGCAGCTCCTACATAGTCGCGGTATTACGCGATCCTGTAGGAGCTGCCGAAGGCTGCGATCTTTTCCGGCGCGCCAGTATATCCACCTGCCTGAAGACTTACTCCAGTGCCTTCCAGATTTCCGTGGCGTACTCGCGAATGGTCCGGTCCGAGGAGAACCAGCCCATCCGCGCCGTGCTCAACACGGCTGAACGCCACCACTCCTTCGAATCGTGCCAATGGGCTTCGACGCGCATCTGGGCGTGCCAGTAGGAATCGAAGTCGGCGCAGACCAGGAAGCGGTCGTAGTCCACCAGCGAATCGATCAACCCGGCATAACGGGACGGATCATCCGGCGAGAACACCCCGCCACGAATCGCCTGCAGCACATCATTCAGACGATGGGACGCGGCGATATCCGGCACCGCGCTGAACTCATGGTTCTGCTTGCGCGCCTCCACCTGCTGCGCGCTGAGGCCGAAGATGAACATGTGCTCGGCGCCAATGCGGTCGCACATTTCCACGTTGGCCCCGTCCAGGGTGCCGATGGTCAGCGCGCCGTTCAGGCCGAATTTCATGTTGCTGGTGCCTGACGCTTCGAACCCGGCGGTGGAGATCTGCTCGGACAAATCCGCCGCCGGAATGATGCTCTCCGCCAGGCTGACGTTGTAGTTGGGCAGGAACACCACTTTTAGCAAGCCGCGCACGGTCGGGTCGTTGTTCACCACCCGGGCGATGTCGTTGGTCAGCTTGATGATCAGTTTGGCCTGGTGATAACTGGCGGCCGCCTTGCCGGCGAAGATCTTCACCCGTGGTACCCAGTCGATTTCAGGTTCCGCGCGAATCGCCTGGTACAACGCCACGGTGTGCATCAGGTTGAGCAACTGGCGCTTGTATTCGTGAATCCGCTTGACCTGCACGTCGAACATCGCCGCCGGGTTGACCGCCACACCCAACCGCTCATGAATCAGGTACGCCAGGGCTTTCTTGCTGTGCAGGCGTTGCTCGGCAAACGCCTTGCGGAATGCACTTTTCTCGGCGAACGGTTCGAGGGCGCGCAAACGCTCTTCCGGGTTATCCAGCACTTCGGGGCCGAGGGTATCGACCAGCATCGAGGTCAGCTCGGGATTGGCCTGATACAGCCAGCGGCGGAAAGTGATGCCGTTGGTTTTGTTGTTGATCCGCTCCGGGTAGAGCTTGTGCAGTTCGGAGAACACCGTTTGACGCATCAGTTGCGTGTGCAACCCGGACACACCGTTGATGCTGTGGGAGCCGAGAAACGCCAGGTTGCCCATGCGTACCCGGCGACCGTTGTCTTCCTCGATCAGCGATACCGCGCGCAGCACATCGAAATCGTGGATGCCTTTGGCCCGCAGGGAATCGATGTGCTGGGCGTTGATCAGGTAAATGATCTGCATGTGCCGCGGCAACATGCGTTCCATCAAACCTACCGGCCAGGTTTCCAGCGCTTCGGGGAGCAATGTGTGGTTGGTGTAGGACAGCGTATCGACGGTGACCTGCCACGCCGCGTCCCATGCCACGTCATAGACGTCGACCAGTTGCCGCATCAGCTCAGCCACGGCAATCGAGGGGTGAGTGTCGTTGAGCTGGATCGAAGCGTGATCGCCCAGGGTCAGCACCGAGGTGTGCATGTTGCGATGGCGGCGCAGCAAATCCTGCAACGAGGCGGCAACGAAGAAATACTCCTGGCGCAGGCGCAATTCCTGGCCGGCCTCGGTGCTGTCCGCCGGGTACAGCACCCGGGAGATGCTTTCGGCCCGGGCCACTTCGGCCACGGCGCCCAGGTGGTCGCCGGCGTTGAAACGCTCCAGATGCAGATCTTCCATGGCCCGGGCGCGCCACAAACGCAGCGTGTTGACGCTTGCCCCGCGCCAACCGACCACCGGCGTGTCATACGCAATGGCCCGTACGGTTTCCGCCGGGTGCCAGACTTGCCTGGACTTGCCGCTGTCATCGGTCACGGTCTCGACACCGCCGCCGAAGCCGATCGGGTAAACCACCTCCGGGCGCTCGAACTCCCAGGGGTTGCCGAAATCCAGCCAGTGTTCGGTCTGCTCCTGTTGCCAGCCATCAACGATAGCCTGGCGGAACAAGCCGTGTTCGTAACGAATACCGTAGCCATGACCGGCGATGCCGAGGGTCGACATGCTTTCCAGAAAACACGCTGCCAGACGCCCGAGGCCGCCGTTGCCCAGGGCCGCATCGGGCTCCAGCAAGCGAATGCGCTCAAGGTCGACGCCGAGTTCGGTCAGGGCTTCGCGGGCCACGTCGAGCAGGCCGAGGTTGCTCAGGCTGTCGAAGAGCAGCCGGCCGATGAGAAACTCCAGGGAGAGGTAATAAACGCGCTTCTGGCCTTTGCGGTAGATCTGCCGCGTGTGGTCCATCCAGTGCTCGACCATGTGATCCCGCGCGGCCAGTGCAATGGCTTCGAACCAATCGTGGTCGAAGGCGTGATCCGGGTCTTTACCCACTGCATAAGTGAGTTTGGTCAAGACGGCGTCGCGGAATGCGGCCACCTCTGCTTCGCGAACAAGTGGTTCTTGAGTCATCGATAGGACCTCGAGCGAGCTTGGAGTTGTCTGAGCCTAGTCGGTCTGACAGGCGGTAGAGGCTCTGGTTCGGCAGTTTTTCCTTTGAATGCGAGCTGGATCGACATTGCGTTGTCTTGTGCCTGAATCAATGCAGGGCTCGTGCCTATTTTCCGGTTGTTTGCGCCGTCCGTGAAAAAAACTGGCGAAAGGTTGTTCAAAAATCCACCAGTCCCGGTATGATCGCGCGCCCTGATGCACACGCTGGTAACAACCGATGATGAAGCCGAACCTGATCGCCGCCGCGGAGATCGACCGACTCGATACCTGGGCCAAGTACTCCGCCCCGATGTGCGGCTCGTGCATGTCCAGCTGCTGCACCCTGCCGGTCGAGGTCAAGATCAAGGATCTGGTCCGTATCGGCGTAGTCGATGAATTCGAGCTGGGTGACCCGCCGAAGAACATCGCCAAACGCCTGCAAAAGGAAGGTTTGGTCGAGCGTTTCAACCAGAAGTCAGGAATCTTCACCCTCCAGCGCATGAGCAACAACGATTGCTACTACCTGGATCGTAAGAGCCGTCTGTGCACTATTTATGAAAAGCGCCCGGATACTTGCCGCAATCACCCGAAAATCGGCCCGCGGCCGGGGTATTGTGCGTACAAGCCCAAGGAAGTGGAGCGCGAGAGCAGCAGCCGCCGGACTTTGGAAAAGTTTTAAGCCTGAAAAGATCGCAGCCTTCGGCAGCTCCTACAGAAATGCGCACGACTGTGCTTTTGTAGGAGCTGCCGAAGGCTGCGATCTTTTTTATGGCTTCAGACAAACAAAAACGCCCCCGGCCTTTCGACCGGGGGCGTTTTCGTTAAGCCGGGCTAAATCTTATGCCTTGGCTTTCTTGGCAGCGCGGGTACGCTCGCTTTCGTCCAGGATCTTCTTGCGAAGACGGATGGACTTAGGAGTCACTTCACACAGCTCGTCGTCCTGGATGAATTCCAGAGCCTGTTCCAGGGTGAAGCGAACAGGTGGAACCAGGGCGATGGTTTCGTCTTTACCCGAAGCACGCATGTTGTCGAGCTTCTTGCCCTTGGTAGGGTTGACGCCCAGGTCGTTGTCACGGCTGTTCAGACCAACGATCTGACCGTTGTAGATTTCCTGACCGTGTTCTACGAACAGCTTGCCACGCGCCTGCAGGGTTTCCAGGGAGTAGGTCAGTGCCTTGCCGGTTTCAACCGAAACCAGAACGCCGTTCTGACGGCCGGACATGTCGCCGGACTTCATCACGTCGTAACGGTCGAAGATCGAGGTCAGGATGCCAGCACCGTTGGTCAGGGTCAGGAACTGGTTACGGAAACCGATCAGACCACGAGCAGGGATGTTGTATTCCAGACGTACACGACCCTTGCCATCCGGCACCATGTTGGTCAGGTCGCCCTTACGCAGGCCCATCTCTTCCATCACCTTGCCCTGGGATTCTTCCGGCAGGTCGATGGTGACGTTTTCGAACGGTTCGTGCTTCACGCCGTCAACCAGACGGATGATCACTTCCGGACGGCCTACAGCCATTTCGAAGCCTTCGCGACGCATGGTTTCGATCAGTACCGAGAGGTGCAGTTCGCCACGGCCGGAAACCTTGAACTTGTCAGCCGAGTCGCCTTCTTCAACGCGCAGTGCAACGTTGTACAGCAGCTCTTTGTCCAGACGTTCCTTGATGTTACGGGAAGTCACGAACTTGCCTTCTTTACCGCAGAATGGCGAATCGTTTACCTGGAAGGTCATGGAAACGGTTGGCTCGTCGACGGTCAACGGCTTCATCGCTTCAACGGTGTCCGGGTGGCACAGGGTGTCGGAGATGAACAGCGAGTCCATACCGCTGATGCATACGATGTCGCCTGCAGCAGCTTCTTCAACGTCCACACGGTGCAGACCGTGGTGACCCATCAGCTTCAGGATACGACCGTTACGCTTCTTGCCGTCGGCGCCGATAGCGACAACCGGGGTGTTCGGCTTGACGCGACCACGAGCGATACGGCCAACACCGATAACACCCAGGAAGCTGTTGTAGTCCAGTGCGGAGATCTGCATCTGGAACGGACCTTCACGGTCAACAGCCGGCGCCGGTACGTTGTCGACGATCGACTGGTACAGCGGGGTCATGTCTTCAGCCATTTCGGTGTGGTCCAGACCGGCAATACCGTTCAGGGCCGAGGCGTAGACGACTTTGAAGTCCAGCTGTTCTTCGGTGGCACCCAGGTTGTCGAACAGGTCGAAGATCTGGTCCAGAACCCAGTCCGGACGCGCGCCTGGACGGTCAACCTTGTTGATGCACACGATCGGACGCAGGCCGGCTTCGAAAGCCTTCTTGGTCACGAAACGGGTTTGCGGCATAGGGCCGTCTTGAGCGTCAACCAGCAGCAGAACGGAGTCGACCATCGACATTACGCGCTCAACTTCGCCGCCGAAGTCGGCGTGGCCCGGGGTGTCCACGATGTTGATGTGGTAGCCGTTCCAGTTGATGGCGGTGTTTTTCGCCAGGATGGTAATACCGCGCTCTTTTTCCTGGTCGTTGGAGTCCATCACGCGCTCGTCGTTGAGCTCGTTGCGCTCCAGGGTGCCGGATTGACGCAGGAGTTTGTCTACCAGGGTGGTCTTACCATGGTCAACGTGGGCAATGATGGCGATGTTGCGTAGATTTTCGATCACTTGTGTATCTCGATCAGAGGATTCGGTGTGCTGACAAGTCTTGGCAGCGATTAACAGTAGCGTCCGTGAAAGCCGTTACAGCTTGACGGTGGCATCGGGGGGCCGGTGACGCAGGCCACAGGCAAACAGCCCCGGGCACTTAGCTCGGTCGATAAACGCGCACATTGGCATGCCCCTCACTGAGCAAATGGTGGGCATGCAGGCGACTCATCACGCCTTTGTCGCAATACAGCAGGTACTGGCGAGTAGGGTCCAGTTCCTTGAAACGAGCGTTAACTGCATAAAACGGCATCGTTTGTACCTCGATGCCAGCGAGGTCCAGCGGGTCGTCTTCAGCGGCATCCGGGTGACGGATGTCGATGACGATCTGACCGGCCAGCGCTTCGCTGACTTCTTCAATCTGCAAATCCTGGCCCAGTTCATCGATCACGCGATCGATCGGCACCAGCTTGGCGTTTTCGAGCGCACGCTCGAGTACCGCCATATCGAATTCTTTCTCTTCATGCTCGACGCGATGGCGCTTGGCCGCGGTCTTCGGATTGACCGAGATGACGCCGCAGTATTCCGGCATGTGCCGGGCGAAATCGGCGGTGCCGATTTCGTTGGCCGTGTCGATAATGTCCTGCTTGTGCGCGACGATCAGTGGGCGCAGGACCAGTTTGTCGGTCACGCAGTCGATCACTGACAGGTTCGGCAACGTCTGGCTCGACACCTGGGAGATCGCCTCACCGGTGACCAGTGCGTCGATGTGCAGTCGATCGGCAATTTGGGACGAAGCGCGCAACATCATACGCTTCAATACTACGCCCATATGACTGTTATCGACTTTGCCGAGAATTTCGCCCAGCACTTCTTCGAACGGCACACTGACAAATAGCACGCGTTGGGAGCTGCCGTACTTCTTCCAGATGAAATGCGCGACTTCCATGACGCCCAGTTCGTGGGCACGTCCGCCCAGATTGAAGAAGCAGAAATGCGCCATCAGGCCGCGGCGCATGATCTGGTAGGCCGCCACGGTGGAGTCGAAGCCACCGGACATCAGCACCAGGGTCTGCTCCAGCGCGCCCAGCGGATATCCGCCGATGCCGTTGTGCTGGCTGTGGATCACGAACAACCGTTGGTCGCGAACTTCGATCCGGACTTCGATTTCCGGCTTTTTCAGGTCGATCCCGGCGGCCCCACACTGACGGCGCAACTGGCTGCCGACATATTTTTCGATATCGATCGAGCTGAACGGGTGCTTGCCGGCGCGCTTGCAGCGTACCGAGAAGATCTTGCCGGCCAGTGCATCACCGTAGTGCTGCTTGCACTTTTCAACGATGTCGTCGAAATCGCCCAGCGGGTACTCATCGATTTGCAGGAAATGCGCGATGCCCGGCATGCAGCTCAGGCGTTCGCCCATCTCCTTCAAGGCCTTTGGGTCGCTGACTCGGGTTTCCAGCTCGAGGTTGTCCCACACGCCGTTCACCACCACGGCCGGGTCCAGATCGCGGAGCACGGCACGGATGTTCTTGGCCAATTGACGGATGAAACGCATCCGTACCGGGCGGCTCTTGATGGTGATCTCGGGGAAGACTTTTACGATTAATTTCATGGAAACAGCGCGCGCATGGCCTGCCGAAAAAGGGGGGCGCGGATTATAGCGGAAATTGCTCAAGGTTTAACCAGTTAATGTGCAGAAGGTTTCGCGCGCACCAAAACAGGTCATTTGTAGGAAGCGGCGCCACATTACAGGGCGAGATTTTCTGCTTTAAAGCGCAATATGCCCCCGCAAGCGTGTTTTTGGGGCAAAAAACCCATGCTGGGGCACTGGCATGCAATTTGCTCCCTTGTGAGGCAGGTTGCCTTGGCAGAGTATTCGCGCCGGCATCACCCACATTTAAGGGCATCCACTACTAGCCCGAAGCCACCCGGAGGACACTATGTCGAAGTCGGTTCAACTCATCAAAGATCATGACGTCAAGTGGATTGATCTGCGCTTCACGGACACCAAAGGCACTCAGCACCACGTGACCATGCCGGCTCGCGATGCGCTGGATGACGACTTCTTCGAAGTCGGCAAAATGTTCGACGGTTCCTCCATCGCTGGCTGGAAAGGCATCGAAGCCTCCGACATGATCCTGATGCCGGACGACTCCACCGCCGTCCTGGATCCGTTCACCGAAGAACCGACCCTGATCCTGGTCTGCGACATCATCGAACCTTCGAGCATGCAAGGCTACGACCGCGACCCACGTGCGATCGCCAAGCGCGCCGAAGAGCACCTGAAAGCCACCGCTATCGGTGACACCGTATACGCAGGTCCAGAGCCAGAGTTCTTCATCTTCGACCAGGTGAAGTTCAAGTCCGACATTTCCGGCTCCATGTTCAAGATCTACTCCGAACAAGGTTCGTGGATGTCCGACCAGGACATCGAAGGCGGCAACAAAGGCCACCGTCCAGGCGTCAAAGGCGGCTACTTCCCGGTTCCGCCGTTCGACCATGACCACGAAATCCGTACCTCCATGTGCAACGCACTGGAAGAAATGGGCCTGACCGTCGAAGTTCACCACCACGAAGTGGCGACTGCCGGACAGAACGAAATCGGCGTCAAGTTCAACACCCTGGTGAAGAAAGCCGACGAAACCCAAACCCTGAAGTACGTCGTGCACAACGTTGCCGATGCCTACGGCCGTACCGCGACCTTCATGCCTAAGCCTCTGTACGGCGACAACGGCTCGGGTATGCACGTACACATGTCCATCTGGAAAGATGGCAAGAACACCTTCGCAGGCGAAGGCTATGCCGGCCTGTCCGACACCGCCCTGTACTTCATCGGCGGCATCATCAAGCACGGTAAGGCCCTGAACGGCTTCACCAACCCGGCAACCAACTCCTACAAGCGTCTGGTTCCAGGCTTCGAAGCTCCAGTGATGCTGGCCTACTCGGCTCGCAACCGCTCCGCTTCGATCCGTATTCCTTACGTGTCGAGCCCGAAAGCCCGCCGTATCGAAGCACGCTTCCCGGATCCGGCTGCCAACCCGTACCTGTGCTTCGCCGCACTGCTGATGGCTGGCCTGGACGGCATCCAGAACAAGATCCACCCTGGCGACGCTGCTGACAAAAACCTGTATGACCTGCCGCCTGAAGAGGCCAAAGAGATCCCACAAGTTTGCGGCAGCCTGAAAGAAGCCCTGGAAGAGCTGGACAAAGGTCGTGCGTTCCTGACCAAAGGCGGCGTTTTCAGCGACGACTTCATCGACGCTTACATCGCCCTGAAAAGCGAAGAAGAAATCAAGGTACGTACCTTCGTACACCCACTGGAATACGAGCTGTACTACAGCTGCTGATCCGGTAGCGTCGCAACACGCGGCGTGACAAAAAGAGGCCTCCTTCGGGAGGCCTTTTTTGTGGGCAACTTCCGACAATGAAACCCGACATCTCCTCGGGCACACACGGCATCGTCCGGCATCAACCAACTTGAATGACTCGTAGCCTGCTCACTACCTGCAATCAACGGATGGAATGATGAAAACCTTCCCACTCAAGACGCTACTGGCCGCTCTCACCACCTTCGCCCTCCTGGGCTGCAACACAATCCCCCAGCCGACAGAAATCAAACGGGAAATCCTGCTGCAAAGCAGCAAGTCGTGGGATAACACACCTTACATTCGCTACCCGGACGCCGCGCCCGAACTGACCGTGCTCAAACTCACGATCCCTGCCAATAGCAAACTCCCCTGGCACACTCATCCGATTCCCAACGCGGCTTACATCCTCTCTGGCGAGCTGATAGTCGAAGACAGGAACAGCGGCCAGACCCGGCGTATCAAACCAGGCGAAGCGCTGGCCGAAATGGTCAACATCACCCATCGCGGCGTCACCGGCGATGAACCGGTAGAACTTGTTGTGTTCTATGCTGGCAGCGAAGGCATTCCATTGGCGGAGTAGTCCTTGCTTCACACAGGAAGTCCGAATGCGGCCACTTTTACTCCTTCTACTGCTGTCCTTCATTTTTCCTGTGATGGCCCAAATCTACAGATACACCGATGCTGCCGGTAATACCGCCTACAGCAATCAACCGCCCGATGGCGTTGAAGCCCGGGCGGTGGATCTGCCACCACTCAACAGCATCGAACGCCAACCACCCGGCGATCTTGCGCAACCTCAGGCAGGCAATATCCCCGAGCCAATCCACGGCGCCTACGAAAAACTGGAACTCACCGGCCTGCCCACCACAGAAGCGTTACGCGCCAACAATGGCACCTTCACGATAAACGTACTGATCAAACCGCACCTGCAACGCCCTCACCTGTTGCGCCTGCTGCTGGACGGTCAACCCTACGGCGAGCCAGGCAATGTACCGACCCTGCAACTGGTGAACATCGATCGCGGCGAACACCGTCTCGCCGTGCAAGTGATCGATGGCGAAAATGTTGTGCAGCAGAGCCCGGCGGTGACATTCACCGTACAGCGGGTGCACAAGCCTTGAAGGCCTGGTTACTGATCGCCTGCCTGATCGCCCTGCCCGCCTCGGCAGAGGTCTTCATGTATCTCGATGCTCAGGGCAATCGGGTTTTCACCGACCAGCCCAAACCCGGCGAAGCCAGGCGCGTACCACTGATAACGAGCAATCGAATAGCGGCCACTCCCACCAGTGCAGCGCCATCGCTTGCCCAGAGCAGCCCCGAAGTACAAGCGCTGTTCCACTATGAGGTGCTGCGCATCCTGATCCCGGAACCCGACGCAACCATCCGTAGCAACACCGGCGAAGTCATCATCAGCGCCACCAACGAACCCGCCCTGCAACCCGGCCACCGTTACCGGTTGCTGCTCGACGGCCAGCCCACCGCCGACCCCGGCCTGAGCCCGGTGTTCGCCTTGAGCAACATCGATCGCGGCAGCCATACCCTGTCCGTGGAAATCCTCGATGAACAGGGACGCATCGTCGAACGCACCGCCAGCCAGCCTTTCCACATGCAGCGCACGTCTCTCGCCCAGAAGCGCAGGATCAAACCCTGTGTCCTCGAAGACTACGGCCAGCGGCCGGAATGCCCGTTCAGCGACAAACCTGGCGAAGAAAAAAATCCTTTCCTGAGACTTTTCTAACCTCATTCAGGTTTGCGCACTATATTGGTGCAATAGCTTGCACCGCACTCACATTCCAACCCATTTTGGTTCGAAAGTACCCGCGAAAGCTGGCAGAACGCCACGCAAACGAGCGTCAAACGCCTGTTTCAGGCCTTGAGCGCTTCTTTTCGGAGCCTTGGTTTGGTTTTTGCATTTTGCCCGTACCAGCGTTTTTTTTTTGCGCATGCTCTGCCCTAAAAGAGGTCCCGATGACCATTAGCGACGCGCTCCACCGTTTGCTACTCGACAACCTCACCACTGCCACCATCCTGCTCGACGCCGAACTGCGCCTCGAGTACATGAACCCGGCGGCGGAGATGCTGCTGGCCATCAGCGGTCAGCGCAGCCATGGACAGTTCATCAGTGAGTTGTTTACCGAATCGACCGAGGCGCTGAACTCGTTGCGCCAGGCCGTCGAGCAAGCGCACCCGTTCACCAAGCGCGAAGCGATGCTCACCGCCCTCACCGGCCAGACCCTGACCGTCGACTACGCGGTAACGCCGATCCTGAGCAACGGCGACACCATGCTGCTGCTCGAAGTCCACCCCCGTGACCGCCTGCTGCGGATCACCAAGGAAGAAGCACAGCTGTCGAAACAGGAAACCAGCAAGATGCTGGTGCGCGGCCTTGCCCATGAAATCAAGAACCCCCTGGGCGGGATACGCGGCGCGGCACAATTGCTGGCCCGGGAACTGCCGGAAGAAAGCCTGCGCGACTACACCAACGTCATCATCGAAGAAGCCGACCGCCTGCGTAACCTGGTGGACCGCATGCTCGGCTCCAACAAGCTGCCGTCGCTGGCCATGTGCAACATCCACGAAGTGCTTGAGCGTGTCTGCCATCTGGTGGAGGCCGAAAGCCAGGGCTGCATCACCTTGGTGCGCGACTACGATCCAAGCATTCCCGACGTCCTGATCGACCGCGAGCAAATGATTCAGGCCGTGCTGAACATCGTGCGCAACGCCATGCAGGCCATCAGCAGCCAGAACGAACTGCGCCTGGGTCGCATCAGCCTGCGCACCCGCGCGATGCGCCAGTTCACCATCGGCCACGTACGCCATCGCCTGGTGACCAAGATCGAGATCATCGACAACGGTCCGGGCATCCCGGCAGAACTTCAGGAAACCATTTTCTTCCCCATGGTCAGCGGTCGTCCGGACGGTACCGGGCTGGGCCTGGCCATTACCCAGAACATCATCAGCCAGCACCAGGGCCTGATCGAATGTGACAGCCACCCCGGCCACACCACCTTCTCGATCTTTCTGCCACTGGAACAAGGAGCCACATCGACATGAGCCGTAGTGAAACCGTGTGGATCGTCGATGACGACCGTTCTATCCGTTGGGTCCTGGAAAAAGCCTTGCAACAGGAAGGCATGACCACGCAAAGCTTCGACAGCGCCGATGGCGTGATGAGCCGCCTGGCGCGCCAGCAGCCGGACGTGATCATCTCCGACATCCGCATGCCCGGCGCCAGTGGCCTGGACCTTCTGGCGCGGATTCGCGAACAGCACCCACGGCTCCCAGTGATCATCATGACCGCGCACTCCGATCTGGACAGCGCTGTCGCGTCCTATCAGGGCGGCGCCTTCGAGTACCTGCCCAAGCCGTTCGATGTCGACGAAGCGGTTTCCCTGGTCAAGCGCGCCAACCAGCACGCTCAGGAACAACAGGGCCTGGAAGTGCCCCCGACCCTGACCCGCACCCCGGAAATCATCGGCGAAGCGCCGGCGATGCAGGAAGTGTTTCGCGCCATCGGGCGCTTGAGCCACTCCAACATCACCGTGCTGATCAATGGTGAATCGGGTACCGGCAAGGAGCTGGTGGCCCACGCGCTGCACCGTCACAGCCCGCGCGCCGCTTCGCCATTCATTGCGCTGAACATGGCGGCGATCCCCAAGGACCTGATGGAATCCGAACTGTTCGGCCATGAGAAAGGCGCATTCACGGGCGCCGCCAACCTGCGTCGCGGGCGTTTCGAACAAGCCGATGGCGGTACGCTGTTCCTCGACGAGATCGGTGACATGCCCGCCGACACCCAGACCCGCTTGCTGCGGGTACTGGCCGATGGCGAGTTCTACCGCGTCGGTGGTCATGTGCCGGTGAAGGTCGATGTGCGCATCATCGCTGCGACTCACCAGAATCTGGAAACCCTGGTGCACGCCGGGAAATTCCGAGAGGACTTGTTCCACCGCCTCAATGTGATCCGCATCCATATCCCGCGCCTGTCGGATCGTCGCGAAGACATCCCGACCCTGGCCAAGCACTTCCTCGGCCGCGCCGCCCAGGAACTGGCGGTCGAGCCTAAGCTGCTGAAAAGTGAAACCGAGGAATACCTGAAGAACCTGCCGTGGCCCGGCAACGTGCGTCAGTTGGAGAACACCTGCCGCTGGATCACGGTGATGGCTTCGGGTCGCGAAGTGCACATCGGCGACCTGCCGCCGGAACTGCTGAGCCTGCCGCAGGACTCGGCACCGGTCACCAACTGGGAACAGGCCCTGCGCCAGTGGGCTGACCAGGCACTGGCCCGTGGTCAGTCGAGCCTGCTCGACAGCGCTGTACCAGCCTTCGAGCGGATCATGATCGAGACCGCCCTCAAGCACACCGCCGGTCGCCGCCGCGATGCCGCCGTCTTGCTGGGCTGGGGACGCAACACCCTGACCCGCAAGATCAAGGAATTGGGGATGAAGGTTGATGGCGGGGATGATGATGAGGGGGATGAGGGTTAAATCTGGCTTTCGAGTTTAGTCGCAAGCGAAAAGATCGCAGCCTCCGGCAGCTCCTACAGTCGTACGCAAGACCCAGTAGGAGCTGCCGAAGGCTGCGATCTTTTTTGGCCGATAACAACGCCCCATGCACCGCCGCAATGCACCGTGAACCGCAATCGCGCACAAAAACAGCTTCGAATCCCCGCCTGCTTTCGCAACCGAATCCCTTTCGAAAAAACACGAAAGCCCCGAATTCCGGGGCTTTCAGCGCTTCAAAGCGATTTTTTGTTTCTCTTTGTGAAAACTGGCACGCCCCCTGCAACAACCCTTTCAGGTGAATCAGTTCACCCACCCGGTTTCGGGGACCTTGGTACAGGCAGGCCGGGGATTCCCCTCTTTACATCGGGCTCACACCGCACCCGCGACGAGCCCCGCAGTTTTGGGGCCCTTGATACAGGCAGGTCAGGGGTTCCTTCTTTACACCAGGCTCACACCGCACTCGCGACGAGCCTCCCGTTTCGGGAACCTTGGTACAGGCAGGCCGGGGATTCCCTCTTTTATTGCTCCCGGAGATGGATCTCCAGCCGCCAGCGGTCATCGACCTCGCTACCGGCCCATTGGCCCTGCAGAGGCCGGGCCGCCACCAGTGTCAGCAACAACCCCCCATCGCTCAAACGTACCCGCCAGTTCACGTCCTTGCCACCGAGCTTGAGCTGACCTTTCTGCGCCTTGCCCTCGGCGCCAAACAGTAGCGCAACACTGCCATCAACCATCTCGCCGTGGGTCTTGGGCTCATTGTTGAACCACACCACCAGCCCGTCGTTCGTCACTTCCACCTGCTGCAACTGACTGGGGTCCGGCGTGGTCAGGCGACCGATCATCATCCCGACCATCACCCCGACAATCGCCAGCGAGCCCATTACCCGCAGGAATAGTTTCGAACGCACGCCTTCTGGCGGCGTAGAATGCGCGTCATCTTTGCCTTCGGAGCCGTGCATGTTTCACGTCATCCTTTTCCAACCAGAAATTCCGCCGAATACCGGCAACGTTATCAGGCTGTGCGCCAACAGTGGCTGCCACCTGCATTTGATCGAACCGCTGGGTTTCGAGATGGACGACAAGCGCCTGCGCCGGGCCGGCCTCGACTACCACGAGTATGCCACCCTGCAACGCCACGCGGACCTTGCCAGCTGCCTGGAGAGCCTCGGCCATCCACGACTGTTCGCCTTCACCACCAAGGGTTCGCGGCCGTTCCACGATGCCAGCTTCGTCCCGGGCGACGCGTTCCTGTTCGGCCCGGAAAGCCGGGGCTTGCCCGCCGAGGTGCTAGACGCCCTGCCGAGCGAGCAACGCCTGCGCCTGCCGATGCGCGAGGGCTGCCGCAGCCTGAACCTGTCCAATACCGTGGCAGTGGCCGTGTACGAAGCCTGGCGTCAGAACGACTTCAAGTAACACCATGACCCAATGTAGGAGCTGCCGAAGGCTGCGATCTTTTGATTTTGATTTTCAAGATCAAAAGATCGCAGCCTTCGGCAGCTCCTACTCGAAGGTTTCGTTTGCTCCATGAAAAAAGCGCCTTCGGAGGCGCTTTTTTCATGGAGCAAACGAAGCTTTTACTGAACGGTCGGAGTCTCGCCAGCAGCCTGCATGCGTTGCAGCTCTTGCGCGTACAGCGCATCGAAGTTCACCGGAGCCAGCATCAGTGCCGGGAACGAACCGCGGGTCACCAGGCTGTCCAGGGTTTCGCGAGCGTACGGGAACAGGATGTTCGGGCAGAACGCACCCAGGGTGTGGCTCATCGAGGCGTCGTCCAGATTCTTGATCAGGAAGATACCGGCCTGTTGCACTTCAGCGATGAACGCCACTTCGTCACCGTTTTTCACGGTAACCGACAGGGTCAGCACGACCTCGTGAAAGTCAGCTTCCAGCGTCTTCTGACGGGTGTTCAGATCCAGACCGACGCTCGGCTCCCACTGCTGGCGGAAGATCGCCGGGCTTTTCGGAGCTTCGAAGGACAGGTCACGCACATAAATGCGCTGCAAGGAGAATTGCGGTGCAGTTTCTTCTTCGTTCGCAGCAGTGTTCTGTTGGTCAGTCATCGCAGATCCTTCTTGATCCAGGGTTCTTTTAGGTTTGCTTGTTTGGGATATTGCCGTCAGGCCCTGAGCAGCGCGTCGAGCTTGCCGGCGCGCTCCAGGGCAAACAGATCATCACATCCGCCCACGTGTGTGCTGCCGATCCAGATTTGCGGCACGGACGTACGCCCGGCCTTCTGGGCCATCGCAGCGCGCACCTGCGGCTTGCCATCGACCTTGATCTCTTCGAAGGCCACGCCTTTGTTCTCGAGCAGGTACTTGGCTCGCGAGCAGTAAGGGCAGTAATCGCTGGAATAGACGACGACGCTGCTCATATCACTTCACCAGCGGCAGATTGTCGGCTTTCCAGCTGGAGATACCGCCGGACAGCTTGGCGGCGGTGAAGCCGGATTTCATCAGTTCGCGGGCGTGGGTGCCAGCGGTCTGGCCCATGGCGTCGACCAGGATGATGGTCTTGGCCTTGTGCTTTTCCAGCTCACCAACGCGGGCGGTCAGTTTGTCCTGGGGAATGTTCAGCGCGCCGACAATGTGACCGGCGGCGAAATCCTTGGTCGGACGAATGTCGATTACCACGCCTGCGTCCTTGTTGACCAGCCCGGTCAGTTCGCCGGTGCTCAGGCTACGGCCGCCGCCCTGCATTTGATAGGCAATCAGCAACGCCAGCAGTACGACGAAGATACCGACGAGAATGTAGTGGTTAGTGGCAAATTGAATCAGGTTAGCAACCATCGAAGGAGGTTCCAGGGCGTTAAAATGTCGGCCAGTATACACAGCCACTATGGTGGGCCAAACCCCGTCCGGCGGTGACGCGGCCGGAACTTCGCTTTAAACTGCGACTCCCTTTTTCCATTACCCCTTTTACCTCAGCCACGAGTGGATTCCATGACTACCACGCCTAAACCTTTGGTCCTGATGATTCTCGACGGCTTCGGTCACAGCGACAATCCCGAATCCAACGCCATTTTCGCGGCGAAGAAGCCTGTACTGGATCGTCTGTGGGCCACCGTGCCGAACGGCCTGATCTCGGGCAGCGGCATGGACGTCGGCCTGCCGGATGGCCAGATGGGCAACTCCGAAGTCGGCCACATGAACCTGGGCGCCGGCCGCGTGGTGTATCAGGATTTCACTCGCGTGACCAAATCGATCCGTGACGGCGAGTTCTTCGAGAACCCGACCATCTGCGCTGCCGTGGACAAAGCCGTCGCCGCCGGCAAAGCCGTGCATTTCATGGGTCTGCTGTCCGATGGCGGCGTGCACAGCCACCAGGATCACCTGGTCGCCATGGCCGAACTGGCCTTCAAGCGCGGCGCACAAAACATCTACCTGCACGCCTTCCTCGACGGCCGCGACACCCCGCCGAAAAGCGCGCAGTCGTCGATCGAGCTGCTGGACGCGACCTTCCAGGCCCTGGGCAAGGGCCGGATCGCCAGCATCATCGGCCGCTACTACGCCATGGACCGCGACAACCGTTGGGACCGCGTGTCCCAGGCCTACAACCTGATTGTCGATGGCCAGGGCGAATTCAACGCCGCCACCGCCCAGGAAGGCCTGCAAGCGGCCTACGAGCGTGGCGAGAGCGACGAATTCGTCAAGGCCACCTCCATCGGTGAGCCGGTAAAAGTCGAAGACGGCGATGCCGTGGTGTTCATGAACTTCCGCGCCGACCGTGCCCGCGAGCTGACCCGCGTGTTCGTCGAAGACAACTTCAGTGAGTTCGAGCGTGCCCGCCAGCCGAAACTGGCCGGTTTCGTCATGCTGACCCAATATGCCGCCAGCATCCCCGCGCCCTCGGCTTTCGCCGCCGGCAGCCTGGAAAACGTGCTGGGCGACTACCTGGCGAAAAACGGCAAGACCCAACTGCGCATCGCTGAAACCGAAAAATACGCCCACGTGACCTTCTTCTTCTCCGGCGGCCGCGAAGAACCGTTCCCGGGCGAAGAACGCATCCTGATCCCCTCGCCGAAAGTCGCCACCTATGACTTGCAACCGGAAATGAGCGCACCGGAAGTCACCGACCGCATCGTCGACGCCATCGAAAACCAGCGTTACGACGTGATCGTGGTCAACTACGCCAACGGCGACATGGTCGGCCACAGCGGCGTGTTCGAAGCGGCGGTCAAGGCCGTTGAGTGCCTGGACCTGTGCGTAGGTCGCATCGTCGATGCCCTGGAAAAAGTCGGCGGCGAAGCCTTGATCACCGCTGACCATGGCAACGTCGAGCAAATGTCCGATGAAACCACCGGCCAGGCGCACACTGCGCACACCACCGAGCCGGTACCGTTCATCTATGTCGGCAAGCGCGACCTGAAGGTCCGCGAAGGCGGCGTTCTGGCGGACGTGGCGCCGACCATGCTCAAGTTGCTGGGCCTTGAGCAACCGGCGGAAATGACCGGGACTTCGATTCTGGTCTGACTGGATCTCCAAAACGCCACAAAACCTTTGGGAGCGAGCTTGCTCGCGATAGCAATCTGACAGCCAACATCTATGTTGAATGATCGGACGCCATCGCGAGCAAGCCCGCTCCCACAGTGGTTTATGGAGTTTTCGAAATGGAATTCAGTCTGTCGCTTGCTCCAGTCATCACACAGTCAGAAATGGGCATTTTTTTTGCCGCCCATGGCGGGCATACTAGGCCGTCCCTTTCCCTGGTGCCGCCCGCCCCTATGCTCCGCGTCCTGATAGCCCTAGCTCTGACTTGCCTGCTCCAACCGGCCTTTGCTGACGAGCGCGCAGATACCCAACAACAGTTGGACGCCACGCGTCAGGACATTGCCGAGCTGAAGAAGCTGCTGGGCAAGTTGCAGGAAGAAAAGTCCGGTGTGCAGAAAGAGCTCAAGGGTACCGAAACCGAAATGGGCAAGCTCGAGAAGCAGGTCGATGCCCTGCAAAAAGAGCTGAAGAAAAGCGAAGCCGAGCTGCAGCGCCTCGATGCAGAGAAAAAAAAACTCCAGAGCGCGCGTATTGAACAACAGCGATTGATCGCCATCCAGGCCCGCGCGGCCTACCAGAACGGTCGCCAGGAATACCTCAAACTGCTGCTCAACCAGCAGAATCCGGAAAGATTCGCTCGTACCCTCACCTATTACGACTACCTGAGCCAGGCTCGCCTGGAGCAGTTGAAGAATTTCAACGAAACCCTGCGCCAACTGTCCAATGTCGAGAAAGACATCGCCATGCAGCAGGCGCAATTGCTGGTGCAGCAAAGCAGCCTCGACACCCAGCGTGACGAGCTCGAGAAAGTCCGCAAGGAGCGCCAGCAAGTCCTGGCCAAACTCAATGACGACGTAAAGGCTCGCGATCAGAAACTGGCGGCACGCGAGCAGGATCAGGCAGACCTGTCTAAAGTCCTTAAAACCATTGAAGAAACCCTGGCGCGCCAGGCTCGTGAGGCAGAAGAAGCGCGGCAAAAAGCGCTGATTGCCCAGCAGGAAGCCGAAAAAAAGCGTTTACGTGAGGCCCAGGCGCAGGCAGATGCCAGCGACGACGCCCCACGCAAACCGGTCAGATCAACGCCTGGCGCTCTGGTTTCCAGTTCCGGCGAGACTTTTGGCGGCCCGTTTGCGTCAACCCGCGGCAAACTTCCCTGGCCTGTCGATGGTCGACTGCTGGCGCGCTACGGTGAAAGCCGCGGCGACGATGCCCGGACCAAGTGGGATGGCGTGATGATCAGCGCGTCTGCCGGCAGCACCGTGCATGCGGTGCATGGTGGTCGCGTAGTGTTTGCCGACTGGCTGCGAGGCGCCGGGTTGCTGGTGATCCTCGACCACGGCAACGGTTTTTTGAGTCTTTATGGTCACAACCAGACGCTGCTCAAGTCTGCGGGTGACGTGGTAAAAGCCGGTGAGTCCATCTCCACTGTGGGTAGCAGTGGCGGACAAGACACACCGGCATTGTATTTCGCGATTCGTCAGCAGGGTCACCCGAGTGATCCGGCGCAATGGTGCCGCGCGCAAGGATAAGTGCGTTACCTAATTCAGGAGTTTGTTAGACATGCTGCATTTGTCCCGCCTTACCTCGCTGGCCCTGACGATCGCCCTGGTGATCGGCGCGCCTCTGGCGTTTGCCGCTCAACCAGCGCCGGCGGTTGCGCCTGCGGGCACTGCTGCGACCACCAAGGCGCCACTGCCGCTGGATGAGTTGCGCACCTTTGCCGAGGTGATGGACCGGATCAAGGCCGCTTATGTCGAACCGGTGGACGACAAGACCCTGCTGGAAAACGCCATCAAGGGCATGCTCAGCAACCTCGATCCGCATTCCGCCTACCTGGGCCCTGAAGATTTCGCCGAGCTGCAGGAAAGCACCAGCGGTGAGTTCGGCGGCCTGGGCATTGAAGTCGGCGCCGAAGACGGCTTCATCAAGGTGGTGTCGCCCATTGACGACACTCCGGCCTCCAAGGCCGGCATTCAGGCCGGCGACTTCATCGTCAAGATCAACGGCCAGCCGACCCGCGGCCAGAGCATGACCGAAGCCGTCGACAAGATGCGCGGCAAGATCGGCCAGAAAATCACCCTGACCCTGGTGCGCGACGGTGGCACGCCGTTCGACGTAACCCTGGCCCGCGCCGTCATCCAGGTGAAGAGCGTGAAGAGCCAGTTGCTGGAATCGGGCTATGGGTATATCCGCATCACCCAGTTCCAGGTCAAGACCGGCGAAGAAGTTTCCAAGGCCCTGGCCAAGCTGCGCAAGGAAAACGGCAAGAAGCTCAAGGGCATCATTCTCGACCTGCGCAACAACCCGGGCGGCGTGTTGCAAGCGGCGGTGGAAGTGGTCGACCACTTCATCACCAAGGGCCTGATCGTTTACACCAAGGGCCGCATCGCCAACTCCGAGCTGCGTTTCTCTGCCACCGGCAAGGACGAAAGCGAAGCGGTGCCAATGGTCGTGCTGATCAACGGCGGCAGCGCCTCGGCTTCGGAAATTGTCGCCGGTGCCCTGCAGGACCAGAAACGCGCCGTGCTGATGGGCACCACCAGTTTCGGCAAGGGCTCGGTACAGACGGTTCTGCCGCTTAACAACGAGCGCGCACTGAAGATCACCACGGCGTTGTATTACACGCCGAACGGCCGCTCCATCCAGGCCCAGGGCATCGTGCCGGACATCGAAGTGCGCAAGGCCAAGATCACCAGCGAACAGGACAGCGACTACTTCAAGGAAGCCGACTTGCAGGGTCACCTGGGCAACGGCAACGGCGGCGCCGACAAACCGACCGGTTCCAGCGGCAAAGCCAAGCCGATGCCGCAGGACGATGATTACCAATTGGCCCAGGCCCTGAGCCTGCTCAAAGGGCTGAGCATCACATCCGGCCGTTGAGATGTTTCTGCGGTTGCTGATCGGTCTGTTGTGTTGTCTGGCGGGTGTTGCTCATGCAGAGCCCGCCGGATCCACGCCCCACAAAGCCTACCTGAGCCTGATCATCGATGACCTGGGGCAGAACCTGCCCCGGGATCGCCGCGTACTCACCCTGCCTGGCCCCGTGACCACGGCAATCATGCCCGACACACCCCACGCCACCGAATTCGCCCGCGAAGCCCATCGCGCCGGCAAGATCGTCATCCTGCACATGCCCATGGACCCGGCCACCGGACCGTTCGCCTGGCACCCCGAGCTGCCCGTCGAAGAGCTGGAAAAGCGCCTGGACGCCGCATTCAAAATGGTTCCGTATACCAGCGGCATCAACAACCACATGGGCAGCCGCATGACCGCGCAACCAGTCGCCATGGCGTGGTTGATGGCGGATTTGCAGCGCCGGCACAAGTTCTTCGTCGACAGCCGTACCAGCGCCCAGACCGTGGCCGCCGCCCAAGCGCAGAAGATCGGTTTGGCGAGCGTTTCACGGGATGTATTTCTCGACGATGAGCGTACTGAGGCGGCGATCCTGATCCAGCTGCAAACCGCGATCAGCCTCGCGCGCAAGCAGGGCTCGGCGGTGATGATCGGTCATCCGTATCCGCAGACGCTGGCGGTGCTGGAGCGTGAATTACCCAGGCTCAAGGCCCAGGGGATCGAATGGATTGATATCCGACAGATGATCAGTGTGCGCGGAAACCGGGCGACTGCGGCACATGGAAAGGATGGCGTATACCGCTAGCAGTTACACCGCAAAATCCCTGTGGGAGCGAGCTTGCTCGCGATGGCGTCGTGTCAGTCGACATCATTGTTGAATGACAGATCGCTATCGCGAGCAAGCTCGCTCCCACAGGGGCTCAGGCATGACTAAAGGGTTGGTGTTGATCCTAGAGATACTGCGCCATGATCTCGTCCACCCGCCCTTCCTTGCGCATCTGGTCCAGCGCCGCCTGGAGCTTGGCCACCGTCTCGTCCGGCACGCCCCTGTTCAGTGCCAGGTACAGTTCGGCACTGTTGAAACGCAGTACGGTTTTCAACCCGCTGACCCCTTCCTGGCGCGCCAGATAGCGCCCGGCCGGATCACCGGTGGCCCACAGGTCGATCTGACCGTTGACCAGTTTCCTGGCGTTGTCTTGATCGCGCAGCACAACGATCGGCTGGAGGCCTTGTTTGGCAAGCGTCTCGGCAATGGCGTCGCCCTTGTAGGCGCCGATCTTGTATTTGCGCGCGTCATTCAAGGTTTCAAGGGTGATCTTGCTGTCAGCCTTGGCCAGCATGATCCAGTCGTCCGGGCCAATCGGACCGACCCATTTGAATAGCTTTTCGCGATCGGGCAGGCGCGCCATGACGAATACGCCGTAACCGGGTTTTTCCAGGGCGAGTTTGTAGACCCGCTCCCAAGGGAAACGCAACGTCAGGCTGTAGCTAATGCCGGCGCGCTTGAATATCTCGCGGACGATATCGGTGGCGATGCCATTGATGTTCTCGTCCTGAGCGAAGTTCTTGCCGTTCTTCGCCATGTTGTACGGCGGGAAGTTCTCTGTCAGCAACACCAGGTCGGTATCGGGGCTGTCTTTAGCGTTTGCTCCGCTGATCAACAACAGAGAAGCGCTGGCAAGGACGAGAAGAAAGCGTTTAAGCATGTCTGGCTACCGAAATCCATGGCGTACCCAAGAGTGCCTTGGGTATGCCATGGTGTCCACTAGCCTGTACCGGTTTGTTTAACGCATCACGATTCCGCGATGGGCCATATAGGCCTTGGCTTCCTGCACGGTGTATTCGCCGAAGTGGAAAATACTCGCCGCCAGTACCGCGCTGGCGTGGCCTTCGATAATGCCGTCGGCCAGGTGTTGCAGGTTGCCGACACCGCCGGAGGCGATCACCGGAATGCCCAGTGCGTCGCTGATGGCGCGGGTAACACCCAGATCGAAACCGTTTTTCATGCCGTCCTGGTCCATGCTGGTCAGCAGGATTTCGCCAGCACCCAGGCCTTCCATCTTCTTCGCCCACTCAACGGCGTCGAGGCCGGTTGGCTTGCGACCGCCATGGGTGAAGATTTCCCAGCGCGGGGTTTCGCCAGGTCCGGAAACCTTCTTCGCGTCGATGGCCACCACTATGCATTGCGAACCGAAATGCTGCGCGGCTTCGCCGACGAATTCCGGGTTGAACACTGCTGCAGTGTTGATCGAAACCTTGTCCGCACCGGCATTGAGCAGGTTGCGGATGTCTTGCACGGTGCGCACGCCACCGCCCACGGTCAGCGGGATGAACACCTGGCTGGCCATGCGCTCGACGGTGTGCAGCGTGGTGTCGCGGCCATCGACGCTGGCGGTGATGTCGAGAAAGGTAATCTCGTCGGCGCCCTGCTCGTCGTAGCGACGGGCAATTTCCACCGGGTCACCGGCGTCGCGGATGTTTTCGAATTTCACACCCTTGACCACCCGGCCGTTGTCCACGTCCAGGCAAGGGATGATGCGTTTGGCCAGCGCCATGATCAGTCCTCAGCCTTTGTACGAATCGCAGAAAGCTTGCGCTTGAGCGACATCGAGGGTGCCTTCGTAGATCGCACGGCCCGTGATCGCGCCGATGATGCCTGGCGCCTTGGCGTCGAGCAGGGTCTTGATGTCACCCAGGTTGTGGATGCCGCCGGAAGCGATCACCGGGATCTTTGTTGCAGCAGCCAGTGCGGCGGTGAACGGTACGTTGCAGCCCTGCATCATGCCGTCTTTGGCGATGTCGGTATAAACGATCGAAGACACGCCGTCGGCTTCGAATTGCCTGGCCAGGTCGATCACCTGGATGGTGCTGATTTCAGCCCAGCCGTCAGTGGCGACAAAACCGTCCTTGGCGTCCAGACCCACGATGATTTTGCCCGGGAACGCGCGGCAGGCTTCGGCAACGAAGGCCGGATCTTTCACGGCCTTGGTGCCGATGATCACGTAGCTCACGCCCGCTTTCACGTAGTGCTCGATGGTTTCCAGGGAGCGGATACCGCCGCCGATCTGGATCGGCAGGTTCGGATAGCGCTTGGCGATGGCGGTGACCACTTCGCCGTTGACTGGCTTGCCTTCAAACGCGCCGTTCAGGTCGACCAGATGCAGACGACGGCAACCGCCCTCCACCCACTTGGCAGCCATGCTCACCGGGTCATCGGAGAACACCGTGGAATCTTCCATGCGGCCCTGGCGCAGACGAACACAGGCACCGTCTTTAAGATCGATAGCGGGAATAATCAGCATCTGGCAAACCTTCAAATTTGAATGTTCAGCTTGGCTCGGAAATCAGTTTTTCTCGAGCGCCCACAGGTCGCTTTCGATGCTTTCGAACCTCTCTTTGAGGTGCGCCTGCACATCGAAAATCGCCCTGTTGTAATAGTGCGGAGCAATTTCACGGGTAAACAGCTCAAGAATCTCCGCCGCCTCGAACGAGCCGAGGTCGAGTTCGAAGCGGTCTTCCATGAAACGCTTGATCTTGCGATTGGCCTCGCTCTCTTGCTCGGGAGTGAGGGTCAGGATCGGGGGTTTCTTCTTGACTGCCATTTACCAGCGACCGTCCCACGCAGCGAAGTTCTGCAGCAACTGCAGGCCATGGGTATGGCTTTTCTCCGGGTGGAACTGCACGGCGAAACGCGAGCCTTCGGCCAGCGCCGCGGCGAAATCGACACCGTAGTGACCGCCACCGACCACCTGCCGCGCGTTGGCGGCAGCGATGTAGTAGCTGTGCACGAAGTAGAACCGCGCCATGTCCGGAATATCGTGCCACAGCGGGTGACTGACCTTCTGCTTCACTTCGTTCCAGCCCATGTGCGGGACTTTCAGGTGTTCGCCATCTTCGACCAGATCCTTGCCGAAGAACTTCACCGCGCCCGGGAACAGGCCGATGCAGTCGACGCCGTCGTTCTCTTCGCTGGTGTCGAGCAAGGCTTGCATGCCCACGCAGATGCCAAGGAACGGACGGTCCTGACTGACTTCACGCACCAGGGAATCGAAGCCGAGGCGACGGATCTCCGCCATGCAATCGCGAATCGCGCCGACGCCGGGGAAAACCACCCGGTCGGCTTCGCGAATCACGCTGGCATCGCTGGTGATCAGCACCTTGCCGGCACCGACGTGCTCGAGGGCCTTGGCCACCGAGTGCAGGTTGCCCATGCCGTAATCGATAACCGCGACTGTCTGCATTACAGGACGCCCTTGGTCGAAGGCATTTGCCCGGCCATGCGGTCATCGAGCTCGACAGCCATGCGCAGGGCGCGGCCGAATGCCTTGAACACGGTTTCGATCTGGTGGTGGGTGTTGGTGCCACGCAGGTTGTCGATGTGCAGGCTGACCAATGCATGGTTGACGAAGCCCTGGAAGAATTCCTGGAACAAGTCAACGTCGAAGCCGCCAACGGTGGCGCGGGTGTACGGCACGTGCATCTGCAGGCCTGGACGACCGGAGAAGTCGATCACCACGCGCGACAACGCTTCATCGAGCGGCACGTAGGCATGGCCGTAGCGACGGATGCCTTTCTTGTCGCCGATGGCTTTGGCAAATGCCTGGCCGAGGGTGATACCGACGTCTTCCACCGTGTGGTGGTCATCGATATGCAAGTCGCCCTTGCTGACGATATCCAGGTCGATCAGCCCGTGACGGGCTATCTGGTCCAGCATGTGCTCAAGAAAAGGAACACCGATATCGAATCGGGCCTTTCCGGTGCCATCGAGGTTGATCGAGGCTTTGATCTGGGTTTCCAGAGTGTCGCGCTCGACAGACGCCTTACGTTCGGCCATCACCAGCTCCGCAAAATCATTGGGCGAAAAAGGCAGCCATTATAGGCGTGCGGGCGCCAAACAGAAACACGAGAGGTGATATCCCTGACGGAGTGAATTCGGGGGTGTCGGCGATAGACATGTCCATACAAGCAAAAGATCGCAGCCTTCGGCAGCTCCTACGGTCGGTGTAGGAGCTGCCGAAGGCTGCGATCTTTTGGCATTGAGCAAATGTGCCTGACACAACACCCGTCAGGCACAGAAGTTTTTAATGGAACAACACCGCCGTCTTCTGCAAGGTCACCCACACACCCCACGCCAGCGGAATGCCCACCACCAGCCACGCTGCAATCGCCAGCGGCTTGGTACCCGGCGCGGCTTTCCACTCCAGCACGGTGCTGCTGTCAGCGCCTTTGTCATGGCCCAGCGCCTGTTCGGCGGCCAGTTCGGCGTCGGTCATGAAGTATTTGTCCGCCACCGGACGCACCAGCAGGTTGCACAGGAAACCCAGTACCAGCAGGCCGGCGAGGATGTACAGGGTGATGTCGTAAGCCGCCGCACGCTCGACACCGATACTCAGCTGGTATTCACGCAGGTAGTTCACCAGCACAGGGCCGAGCACACCGGCAGCAGCCCAAGCGGTCAGCAAACGACCGTGAATCGCACCGACCATTTGCGTACCGAAGAGGTCTGCCAGATACGCAGGAACAGTCGCGAAACCACCGCCATACATCGACAGGATGATGCAGAACGCCGCCACGAACAGCGCAATGCTGCCCAGATGACCCAGGTTCGGAATCAGTCCGTACAAGGCAAAGCCCAAGGCGAAGAACACGAAGTAAGTGTTTTTACGGCCCAGGTAATCCGAGAACGAAGCCCAGAAGAAACGCCCGCCGATGTTGAACAGGCTCAACAAACCGGTGAAACCGGCAGCGATGGCGGCAATCGAAGCCAGTTGCGAGGCATCCAGTTGACCGAAGGCCAGGTCATTGCCCAGCAGCTTGCCCGCGAACACTTCCTGCAGCAGCGGCGACGCCATGCCGAGGATGCCGATACCGGCCGATACGTTCAGGCACAGCACCAGCCACACCAGACGGAACTGCGGCGTCTTCCAGGCCACATTCACGTGAACATGACGATGCGTGATCATCGCGTTCGAGGCTTTTTTCGCCGGGGCCGTCCAGCCTTCAGGCTTCCAGCCGGTTGGCGGAACGCGGTAGGACAGCGCGCCACCGATCATGAACACGAAGTAGATCGCGGCCATCACCAGGAAGCTCTGCCACACGCCGACGCTGGTTGGCGAAGCGAAATGCCCCATCAGCGCCGCCGCCAGCGGAGCGCCGACCATTGCGCCACCGCCGAAGCCCATGATCGCCATGCCGGTCGCCATGCCGCGCTTGTCCGGGAACCATTTGATCAGGGTCGACACCGGCGAAATGTAACCCAGGCCCAGGCCGATACCACCAATGACCCCGGAGCCGATCCACATCAGCCAGATCTGGTGGGTGTACACCCCCAGCGCCGAAATCAGCAGGCCGCCACACCAGCACAGTGCCGATACGACACCGGCCTTGCGCGGTCCGGCGTGTTCCAGCCAGCCACCCCAGATGGCGGCCGAGCAACCCAGGAAGATGAAGAACAGGGTGTAGATCCAGCCAAGCATCGAGATCGGCCAGTCACACTGGGACGAAAAGACTTGTGCGATAAAACTCATGTCCGGTGCGCAGGCCACTGGAGCGGCGATGCCCAGCGCCTTGGACAGCGGCAACCAGAACACCGAAAAGCCGTAGGCCATGCCGATGCACAAGTGGATGGCCAGCGCGGCCGGTGGCACCAGCCAACGGTTGAAACCGGGCTTGGCGATGATCCGCTCCTTGGACAGGAACGCAGGCTGGTCGGCGCTGAAGCCGTCCGCCGTGATGCTCGTGGTCATTGTGTATCCCCCAATTATCAGTATGGTTCGCCAGCCACGGTCCGCTCCCGGCTTCTATGCACGCAGGCCTGACCGTTTTTTGGGTGGAGCACCTTGTTGTGCGACAACAGGTCGCAGAAGGACGGACGAACGGGCAAAGGTTACCATTTGCAAGTGACAGAAAAACCAAACTGACATCACCTTTTGTACGTCATCTGATCTCTATCGCTTCATGACCTCACAGGAATCCCCATGCCGATCATTGTCGAGCCGCTGAACCAAGCCACTGCCCAGGATCGGCAGGATCTGCAGAAGATCTACAGCGACGCCCCGGACTGGCTGTTCCCCCCGTTTTCCGGGGCCTCGCAGTTGATCGAAGACTGTCTGCGCGACGGCACACTGATCGCCGGACGCTTCAATGATCGCCTGCTGGGCGCGGCCCGCTTGCAAAGGCACCAAGACGCCTGGCACTTGTCCCTAATATGTGTGCGAAAGATTACCCGTCGCCGTGGTGTTGCCGAGCGACTGGTCGCCGAAGCCCGGAAAATGGCCGCGCAATCGGGCATGCCCCTGCGCCTGCTGGCGCCCGCCGGGCATCTGGAGGCTCAGGCGCTGGCCGCCAAGCTGAAACTTCCGCTGGATATATTGCCGGCGTGAACACTGACCGGTCGCCTGTTCGGGGGCGCTATACTCCTCGGCTAAATTTTGAATTCGATTAATTACAAGGACTCGCCCATGAAAGCGTTCGGCAAAATCCTGGGTCTGGTACTTCTCGGGCTGTTGCTGATCATTGTGGCGCTGGGCTTTGCCCTGACCCACCTCTTCGATCCCAACGACTACAAAGACGAGATCCGCCAGATTGCCCGCGACAAGGCCCACATCGAGCTGACGCTCAATGGCGATATCGGCTGGAGCCTGTTCCCGTGGCTGGGCCTGGAGCTGCACGACGCCAGTGTGGCGACCCTGGTCAAGCCGGCCGAGCCGTTTGCCGACTTGCAGATGCTCGGCCTATCGGTGCGCGTACTGCCGCTGCTGCGCCGTGAAGTGCAGATGAGCGACGTGCGCGTCGAGGGCCTGAACCTGCGCCTGAACCGCGACAAGGACGGCCACGGCAATTGGGAAGACGTCGGCAAGGTGCCGGCAGCGGCCAACACCGACACGACCGGTACTGCGCCCGCAGCGAGTGAACCTGCGCCCGAAGCCAGCGTCGCGGCCGAAAAACCGCCGCAGCCGATCCGCCTGGACATCGACAGCCTGACCGTGAACAACGCTCGGGTCGAATACAGCGACGAAAAAACCGGCAAGAGTTTCAGCGCCGAAAGCATCCAGTTGAGCACCGGCGCGGTTCACGACTCCGTCAACATTCCGCTCAAGCTCACGGCCTTCCTGTCAGCCAACCAGCCGGCACTGCGAGTGCGTACCGAGCTCAATGGTGAGGTGCGCATCGCACGTGCACTGCAGCGCTATCAGCTCGAAGACATGAAGTTGTCCGGTGAAGTGACCGGCGACCCGTTGCAAGGCAAGACCATGTCGTTCTCCGCCCAGGGGCAGTTGGTGCTGGACAAGGCCGCCAATGTCGCCGAGTGGACAGGCATCAAGATCTCCGCCAACCAATTGCGGGCACTGGGTGAACTGAAGGTCAACGACCTCGACAAGACCCCACAGGTCAGCGGCGGCATCTCGATTGCCCAGTTCGACCTGGCGAAATTCGTCGAAAGCATCGGCCAGAAACTCCCGGCCATGGCCGAAGGCAGCCTGAGCAAGGTCGAGCTGGTCAGCCGTCTGGCAGCAACACCCACCAGCCTGGCGCTCGACGACCTCAACCTGAAAGTCGACGACAGCACCTTCAGCGGCCGCATCGCCGTCGAAGACTTCGCCAGGCAATCGCTGCGCGCAGTACTCAAGGCCGACACCTTCAACGTCGACCGTTACCTGCCGCCAAAATCCGCCGAGGCCAATAGCGCGACACAAGTGCGCCAGGCCGAAGTCGCCAGCACCGAAGCCGATGCCATGGCCGGCGCCGGCAGCACTCCGTTGCCACCCGCACCGACCAAGGACGCCTGGAGCAGCGAGCGCCTGCTGCCTGTGGAACGCTTGAGCAAGCTCGATGTGGACGCCGACCTGAACTTCGGCCAGTTGACCCTGCAAAAACTGCCGATCCATCACGCAGCACTCAAGGCCACCGGCCAGGGCGGCCTGCTGACACTGGCCAACCTGCGCGGCGACCTGTACGAGGGCAACTTCGAAACCACCGGCACGCTCGATGTACGCCAGCCAGTGCCGGCGCTGAACCTGCAGACGAAGATCAGCCGGGTACCGGCAGAAAAAATCCTCGAAAGCCAGGGCAAGAACCCGCCGGTCAAAGGCCTGGTCACGCTCAACAGCAGCCTGACCGGCAGCGGTAACAGCCAGAAAGCGTTGATCGAAACCCTCAACGGCAACGCCAGTTTCGTCATCAACAATGGCGTGCTGCTCAACGCCAACCTTGAGCAACAGCTGTGCAAAGGCATCGCCACGCTCAACCGCAAAACCCTCAACGGCGAACCCCGGGGCAAGGACACACCGTTCCAGGAACTCAAAGGCAACCTGACCTTGCGTAACGGCGTGGCCAGCAATCCGGACCTGAAAGTGCGTATCCCGGGAATGACCGTCAACGGTGACGGCGACATCGATCTGCGAGTGCTGGGCATGGACTACCGCGTCGGCATCATCGTCGAAGGCGATACCAGCGCCATGCCGGACCCGGCCTGCCAGGTCGGCGACAAGTTTGTCGGCATCGAGTGGCCACTGCGCTGCCGCGGCCCGCTGGAACTGGGCGCCAAGGCTTGCCGCCTGGATAATGACCGCATGGGCCAGGTCGCGACCAAACTGGCTGGCGACAGGATCAGCGAAAAAATCGACGAGAAATGGGGCGACAAGGTCGACCCGAAACTGAAAGACGCGCTCAAGGGGCTGTTCAAGCAATGAGAGCCGAACAGTTTTCAACGGCGGTGCTGGACTGGTTCGATCGCCACGGCCGTCACGATTTACCCTGGCAACAAGGCATCAACCCGTATCGGGTGTGGGTTTCGGAAATCATGTTGCAGCAGACCCAGGTCAGCACCGTGCTGAACTACTTCGACCGCTTCATGGCCTCATTGCCTACGGTCGAAGCCCTGGCAGCGGCGCCGGAAGACGAAGTGCTGCACCTGTGGACGGGCCTGGGTTACTACACCCGCGCGCGCAATTTGCAGAAGACCGCGAAGATCGTCGTCGAGCAATACGGCGGCGAATTCCCCCGGGACGTGGAAAAACTCACTGACTTGCCGGGGATCGGCCTGTCCACCGCAGGCGCCATTGCCAGCATCAGCATGGGCCTGCGCGCACCGATCCTCGACGGCAACGTCAAACGGGTGCTGGCGCGCTTTACCGCGCAGGAGGGCTACCCAGGCGAGCCAAAGGTCGCCAAACAGCTCTGGGCCAGCGCTGAGCGCTTTACACCGCACGATCGGGTCAACGCCTACACCCAGGCGATGATGGACCTGGGCGCCACGCTCTGCACCCGCAGCAAACCGAGCTGCCTGCTGTGCCCGCTGGAAAAGGGCTGCGAGGCGCACATGCTCGGCCTGGAAACCCGCTACCCGATTCCCAAGCCGCGCAAGGCGATTCCGCAGAAACGCACATTGATGCCGATGCTTGCCAACGACGAAGGCGCGATCCTGCTTTACCGTCGCCCGTCCACGGGCCTGTGGGGCGGTTTGTGGAGCCTGCCGGAGCTCGACGACCTCGACGACCTGCCGCACCTTGCATCACAGCACTCGCTGGAACTGGGCGCCCAACAGGCATTGCCGAACCTGGTGCACACCTTCAGCCATTTTCAGTTATCCATCGAACCCTGGCTGGTTCAGGTCCAGGAGGCCGGCCATCACGTGGCCGAGGCTGACTGGCTCTGGTATAACCTCGCCACCCCGCCGCGCCTGGGCCTTGCCGCCCCGGTCAAAACCTTGCTCGAACGCGCGGCCGCCGTATTGAACGCAGGAGATTCGTCATGACCCGCACCATCATGTGCCGCAAGTACAAAGAAGAATTGCCAGGCCTGGAGCGCGCTCCCTTCCCGGGCGCCAAAGGCCAGGACATTTTTGACCACGTCTCGCAAAAGGCCTGGGCCGACTGGCAGAAGCACCAGACCCTGCTGATCAACGAAAAACGCCTGAACATGATGAACGCCGAAGATCGCAAATATCTTCAAGGCGAAATGGACAAGTACTTCTCCGGCGAGGATTACGCCAAGGCCGAAGGCTACGTGCCGCCGTCGGAATAACCCCGATTTATCGGGGGTCGGAACGTAAGCGACGGTAATAATTAAATTTTTTTTGAAAACTTGCTTGACGCCCCCCTGAAAAACCCGTTTAATGCGCCCCGTTGCCCAGATAGCTCAGTCGGTAGAGCAGGGGATTGAAAATCCCCGTGTCGGCGGTTCGATTCCGTCTCTGGGCACCAAAATACCGAAAAACCCCAAGCGAAGATGATTCCTTGGGGTTTTTTATTGCCTGCGATTTAACGGCCGCCGGACCAGGTCCCTCACACTTTCCCCTTGACCCGTCATTCCAGCCATTCTCACTCCCGCCTCTCAAAAACAGATAGCTTTCGAAATGCTTGAAGCTATCGCCGAGAACTCACCCAAGCCGCATCCACTGACGCAGGCTCAGTTGCCGGGTTCAAAACACAGCTGACAGGGGCAAACAGCCTGGAGCTACCGATTTGATCGTCTGACTGATGGCAGTTTGACGCCATCGTTTTGCCCTGTAGACTGCCAGGCACTTCCGCTTTCTCTTTGCATAAAAGGAATTTGCAATGCCAACCCTGGGCGAAATTCGCGTCAACCCTACGACTGGCTATCACTCCGAGCCCTCCCTCACGGCTCTGAAAGATGGTGGATACATCGTGGCGTGGAGCGATCAGGGAACAGGCTCCACCGATTACATCTACACCCAGCGCTATAACGCCAGTGGCGTGAAGACAGGCGGGCCCGCCCTCGTCAACAGCGTTACGAACAGCGCACAGGAAGATCCCACCATTACCGCACTGGCCAACGGTGGCTACGTGGTCGCCTGGCAATCGGACAGCTTTGACGATATGTCGGACATCGCCGCCCAGGTCTACAACGCCAATGGCGCCAAGGTTGGAAGCGAGTTCATCGTCAACACAAGCAGAAACGGCATCCAGGACAGTGCGCAGATCACCGCGCTAAAAGATGGCGGTTTTGTGGTGTCCTGGGCTTCGTACGGCCAGGACGGCAGCGGTTGGGGCGGTTACCTGCAGCGCTATAACGCCAGCGGCGCAAAGACTGGTGCAGAAACACGCGTCTCTACCACCACTCAGTACGACCAGGATGGCCCTACGGTCACCGGTCTTGCCGATGGCGGCATGATGGTGGTTTGGGAGGGTAACGGAACAGGCGATACATCCGGTATTTTCGGTCAGCGGTTCAAGGCCGACGGCAGCAAATCGGGTGGAGAAATTCGCATCAACACCAGGGTTGCCGACGATCAGACAGACCCCATGATCAAGGTTCTGAGTAATGGTAACTATGTCGTCACCTGGCAATCAGCTCCCGACGATGGCGATGGCGACGACGAAACCGATGCCCCTGGCGACGTCTACGCGCAGCTTTTCAATGCCGCCGGCGTAAAAGTGGGCGCAGAAACCCGGGTGAACACCACCACCGCAGGCAATCAGGAAGAGCCTGATGTCACCGCCATGACGGGGGGCGGTTATCTGGTGACCTGGGCAGGCCAGGGCACCGGTGATGTAAATGGCATCTTCGCCCAACTCTTCAATGCCAGCGGCGTCAAGGTTGGGAGCGAAACCCGCATCAATACCACCACTACCGGCAATCAAATGTTCACCCAGGTGACTACATTGGCCGATGGCGGTTATGTGATTGCCTGGGAGTCCTCTGTGGTCAATGGGCAAGTTGACGTTTATACCCAGCGTTTTGACGCGAACGGCAACAAGGTTTCCAGCCTGACAGGCGATACCTTGGCCAACACCCTGACCTGGACCGGCGCCGGCAGCGTGATCATCGACGGCGGCGCGGGCAACGACACGCTTACAGGTGGCCGCGCCAACGATCATCTAAACGGCGGCGCCGGCAATGACTCGCTCAACGGCGCTGCCGGTGCCGACCGCCTGATCGGCGGCGACGGCTCCGACCTCTACTACGTCGACAACGCCAGCGATATCGTCAGCGAAACCAATGCCACGGCCAGTACCGGCGGCACCGACAGAGTGTATAGCTACCTCGGCGCCTACACCCTGGGTGACAACGTCGAGAACCTGCGCCTGCTGTCGACCGGCGCTGCCAACGGCACCGGTAACAGCCTCAACAACGTCATCGACGCAGGTGCCGGCAACAACATCCTCAATGGCGGCGCCGGTATCGATACCGCGTCCTATGCCTACGCCACCGCGGCGGTCACGGCCAACCTGGCGCTGACCACCGCGCAAGCCACCGGTGGCTCCGGTTCAGACACCCTGTTGAACTTTGAAAACCTCACGGGCAGCAACTACAACGACAAGCTGACCGGCAACGCAACCGCCAACACCCTCATCGGCGGTGCCGGCAACGACACGCTCACCGGTGGCGCCGGCAACGACCTGCTGATCGGCGGCACGGGCCTGGACAAGCTGTATGCCTGTTGAACTTCGAAAACCTCACGGGCAGCAACTACAACGACAAGCTGACCGGCAACGCAACCGCCAACACCCTCATCGGCGGTGCCGGCAACGACACGCTCACCGGTGGCGCCGGCAACGACCTGCTGATCGGCGGCACGGGCCTGGACAAGCTGTATGGTGGCACCGGGGCCGACAAGTTCGACTTCAATGCCTTGAGTGAAATGGGCCTGGGCGCCGCCCTGCGCGATGTCATTGGCGACTTCAAGACCAGCGAAGGCGACAAGATCGACCTGTCGACCCTGGACGCCAACCTGGCGACGGTGGCCAACGATGCGTTCAGCTTCATCGGCTCCAGCGCCTTCAGCAGCAATGCCGCAGGGCAGGTTGTCATTGGCGACTTCAACCTGCGCGATGTCATTGGCGACTTCAAGACCAGCGAAGGCGACAAGATCGACCTGTCGACCCTGGACGCCAACCTGGCGACGGTGGCCAACGATGCGTTCAGCTTCATCGGCTCCAGCGCCTTCAGCAGCAATGCCGCAGGGCAGCTGCGGTTCGCCGGCGGCATTCTCTACGGCAGCACCGACGCCGACACGGCCGCTGAGTTCGAAATTCAGTTGCTGGGGGTGAACACACTGAAAGTTACCGACCTGATTGCCTGATCAGTCAGACGTTGCCTATCCGATGTTCCATGGTTGTCCCGAAAACAAACTGACAAGAAAGTTTTAAATAAATGACAGGGGTGTTGATATGGCTAGCTTGATAAACGGACTTGGTGGTACATCGGGTTTCGGGGAGAACCAGCTGACTCGAAACGATGACAGCTACACCTCTTACATTGATATCAGCACTGTTTTCGGGGCTGCCGGACTCAATTTCTTCGGCACCAACTACACCGACATTTCCGTCAACAACAACGGAAACATCACATTCGGCGGCGGTCTTTCCACCTATACCCCCTACGGCATGCAAGATTCCAGCAGGCCGATGATTGCTCCCTTTTTTGCCGACGTCGATACCCGTGGCACAACGGTCAGTGCCACGCCGGGTGGCACATCGACGGGCAGCAATCTGGTCTATTACGACTTCAATACCGCAGGCAATGGCACGCTGACCGTTACCTGGGATGACGTCGGTTACTACAACAGTAAGGTAGATAAGCTCAATGCCTTCCAACTCCAGCTGGTTGGAAAGGGCAACGGCAACTTCGATGTCATCTTCAGATATGAAACCATCAACTGGACGACCGGTAGCGCCAGTGGCGGTACCGACGGCCTGGGAGGAACCGTTGCCCGTGCCGGTTACTCGACCGGCGACGGTTCCTCCTGGTATGAACTGCCACAATCGGGCAATGAATCCGCCATTCTCGGGCTGGAAACCACCCTTGGTAACACAGGGGTAGCCGGTTATTACAAGTTCAGCATCGTCAGCGGCACATCCGGCAATGACAACATGCAAGGAACGGCCGGGAATGACTCGCTCTATGGCTCATCGGGCAATGACGTCATCAATGGTTTCGCCGGAAATGATGTGCTCTACGGCGCAGCGGGCAGCGACAGGCTCTTGGGCGGCCTGGGAGACGACACCTATATCGTGGATGCGCTGGATACGCTTGTTGAACTTGCCAACCAGGGTACCGACGTCGTTCAGGCAGAAATCAGCTATACACTCGGTGACAACCTGGAGAACCTGATACTGACTGGTAGCAGCAGTATCAACGGCACAGGTAACGCCCTGAACAACACCTTTGTCGGCAACACATCAAACAATGTATTCAATGGCGCGGCGGGCACCGACTTTGTTTCATATGCCTACTCCAACTATGGCGTCAGCGTCGATCTGTCCAACACCAACTCACAATATACGTCCCAAGGCTACGATACATTCGTGTCTATCGAAGGCATCATCGGTACCGATGACTCCGACACGCTGACCGGCAATGCCCTGGCCAATATCCTTATCGGCGGCGCAGATAACGACACCCTCAATGGCGGGGCCGGCAACGACACCCTCGATGGCGGCAGTGGCGCCGACCAGATGACTGGCGGCGATGGCTCTGACGGTTACTACGTCGACAATGTCGGCGATATCGTCAGCGAGACCAATGCTGTCGCCAGCACCGGTGGTACCGATACCGTTAACAGCTATCTCGGGACCTACACCCTGGGCGCCAATGTCGAGAACCTGCGCTTGTTGTCGACCGGCACTGTCCACGGCGCCGGTAACAGCCTCAACAACGTCATCGACGCCGGGGCCGGCAACAACATCCTCAATGGCGCCGCCGGTATCGATACCGCGTCCTATGCCTACGCCACCGCGGCGGTCACGGCCAACCTGGGACTGACCACTGCGCAAGCCACCGGTGGCTCCGGTTCCGACACCCTGTTGAACTTCGAAAACCTCACGGGCAGCAACTATCACGACAGGCTGACCGGCAATGCGGCCGCCAACACCCTCAGCGGTGGCCTGGGCAGCGACCAACTCAACGGCGCTGCCGGTGCCGACCGCCTGATCGGCGGCCGACAGGCTGACCGGCAATGCGGCCGCCAACACCCTCAGCGGTGGCCTGGGCAGCGACCAACTCAACGGCGCTGCCGGTGCCGACCGCCTGATCGGCGGCGACGGCTCCGACCTCTACTACGTCGACAATGCTGGCGATATCGTCAGTGAAACCAATGCTGTCGCCAGCACCGGTGGCATCGATACCGTTTATAGCTACCTCGGTGCCTACACCCTGACTGACAATGTCGAGAACCTGCGCCTGCTGGCGACCGGCGCTGCCAACGGCACCGGTAACAGCCTCAATAACGTCATCGATGCAGGTGCCGGCAACAACATCCTCAATGGCGGCGCCGGTATCGATACCGCGTCCTATGCCTATGCCACGGCGGCGGTGACGGTCAACCTGGGACTGACCACTGCGCAAGCCACCGGTGGTTCCGGTTCCGACACCCTGTTGAACTTCGAAAACCTCACGGGCAGCAACTATCACGACAGGCTGACCGGCAATGCGGCCGCCAACACCCTCAGCGGTGGCCTGGGCAGCGACCAACTCAACGGCGCTGCCGGTGCCGACCGCCTGATCGGCGGTGACGGCTCCGACCTCTACTACGTCGATAACGCCGGCGATATCGTCAGCGAAACCAATGCTGCCGCCAGCACCGGTGGCATCGATACCGTTTATAGCTCCCTCGGTGCCTACACTCTGACTGACAATGTCGAGAACCTGCGCCTGCTGGCGACCGGCGCTGCCAACGGCACCGGTAACAGCCTCAATAACGTCATCGATGCAGCGGCCGGCAACAACATCCTAAATGGCGGCGCCGGTATCGATACCGCGTCCTATGCCTATGCCACGGCGGCGGTGACGGTCAACCTGGGATTGACCACCGCGCAAGCCACCGGTGGTTCCGGTTCAGACACCCTGTTGAACTTTGAAAACCTCACGGGCAGCAACTACAACGACAAGCTGACCGGCAACGCAGCCGCCAACACCCTCATCGGCGGTGCCGGCAACGACACGCTCACCGGTGGCGCCGGCAACGACCTGCTGATCGGCGGCACGGGCCTGGACAAGCTGTATGATCGACCTGTCGACCCTGGACGCCAACCTGGCGACGGTGGCCAACGATGCGTTCAGCTTCATCGGCTCCAGCGCCTTCAGCAGCAATGCCGCAGGGCAGTTGCGGTTCGCCGGCGGCATTCTCTACGGCAGCACCGACGCCGACACGGCAGCGGAGTTCGAAATTCAGTTGGTGGGGGTGAGCAACTTGCAAACTGCCGACCTGATTGCCTGATAGAGGGTCGTCTCTGACACCAAAGTACCAAGAAACCCTGAATCGCAGGATTCAGGGTTTTATATGCCCGCGGGAAAGTGAATGTGCAGGTTATAGCCGGTGGTCTGCTGAATGGCCTTGGACTCATCCTCGCCGATACCGCCCGACAGGTAGGTGATGCCGTTTTGTTCCTGGCTTTGCACCTGCACCCCCTGGCTGTCGATGGGCTCAAGGCTCAGGGCAGGTGTCATCGCTGGATACATCAGTATGCCTACAGCGGTGAGGGGCAACAGGAGTGTATGGAGGTATTTCATGATGACGACTCCCGGGTTCTGCAGATAATGGCCTTGGACTCATCCTCGCCGATACCGCCCGACAGGTAGGTGATGCCGTTTTGTTCCTGGCTTTGCACCTGCACCCCCTGGCTGTCGATGGGCTCAAGGCTGGCCATTCCTGGTTGCCCCCCCGGCCTGTCAGAACGCTCCGTCTGCTTTAACGGAAATGGATGACATACGACGATTAACAGTTTGTGCAGAATTAAAGGAGGAGCTGCCGCATAACCAGCAACAGATACACAGCAGGGATGTAGAAAATGACTGACGCCGCTCAACCAGACGTCGAAACCGCAGAGCTTTTTACCGAACAAGAAATCAGAACTTTCAGCTTTGATATTCCGCAGTCAACGTTGCTTCACACATTCGCCGAAGAACTGGCCGCCATCGGTGGGCCACAGGCACCGGGAGCCAAGTCCAAAGCCGCTTTGGCGGCTATTGAATTGAAGTTCTCGTTCTCGAAAGACCAATGCGAACTGTTGAGTGCCTATTCCGATGGCCTTATTTCCGTATTGATCTTTGATGGGTTGCAAAAAATCTCAGACGCCAGCCCTCCAGATGAATTACCAGATCAGACTTCCCTGGAAAACCGAAGCGACGTCCTTTGCCTGGCCGCCCGCAATCAGATCCTATTGAAACTGGTAGATAACAGGGCCTTTGCCTACGACATGGACAATGACGGAAAACTGGTTCGACTGGTGGCCAACTTCAAGGGCGGCGGACTGACCAGAATCCCTGCAGAGCCGGACATCAAAGAATTGAGCTCCCACTCCGGCCTGGCGCTAGGCCCACACACAGAGGCGCCCTACCGGTGCGCCATAAACGCGAAAGACGGACACTCACCCTCGCCGTCGTCGCTGATACTCTCAGCTTTGTGGAACCCGAGCCTGGAACCGACACGAGTCATTCCACTGCCTCCCATACTCGAAAAAATCGGCATAACCAACTGCCTCGCGCTGACTACGGGGAGCTTTCAGTTCACCCGCAGTGACTCCTTTGTCAGAGGCAAGGGAGAGGATGGTCACAATGTTTCAATTCTGGAATTCGATGACAACGTCGGGTTCGCGGCCCGTTTCAACTCATACCGATTTTCGGTAAACGGCAATGCCTCACGTTTCGTCAAAACGGCCTATGCCGCCCTATGCCAGGGTGTGCGCGAAGCAACGCCAATCGAATACACGCTGTCGCAAGAGTCCGCCTTGCTCATCAATAACGTTCGGGCGCTGCACGGACGGGACATCATCCAAGACAACAGACGGGTGCTAGTTCGCATTTTTGGCCTGTCGAAATTTTCGTCTCCTATCGTTATTTCAGAAGACCCGCTGAGGCTGCAGGGCTGACTTTTGGATGACTTGCCAGTAACTGTAAAAGAGGAATCGGAATGTCTTGGGATGTAATTAGCCTATTAGCGCTCGTCGCATTTTGCGCCGGCTTTTTTGATGCAATAGCAGGTGGCGGAGGATTAATAACCTTGCCTGCACTGTTTCTGGCTGGGGTGGATCCCATCAGTGCGATTGCCACGAACAAGTTCCAGGCCGCTTCGGCAACCGTTTCGGCAACGGTAGCCTTTGCTCGCAAAGGAATGATCGAGTGGCGCGAAGGTCGCTTCCTGGTTGTCTGCGGATTTATTGGCGGCGCCAGTGGAGCCTTGCTGGTCAGCTCTATTGATAAGCGCTACCTGGAAGTTTGCGTACCTATCATGCTGATTCTGGTAGCCATCTATTTTGCGCTTTCTCCAAAGCTGGCCAATGAAGATCGACGCAAGAGAATTGGCATTCTGCTTTTTTCGTTTAGCGTTGCGCCGATTCTGGGCTTCTACGACGGTATATTTGGCCCCGGTGTAGGCTCTTTCTTTATCGTCGGATTCGTACTGCTCTGCGGCCTGGGCATGATGCGGGCCATGAGCTTTACCAAACTTGCCAACGCCTCATGTAATCTCGGTTCTCTGTCGGTCTTTATCACCAAAGGTGTGATTATCTGGCCGGTAGCCATAGCCATGGCTTTGGCGGCCTTCGTCGGTGCTCAATTGGGTGCACGGGCCGCTGTCCGGGTTGGACCACGGTTGATCAAACCTATGTTGATCGTGGTCTGCTGCGCGTTGGCCATCAAACTGCTGAGCGTAGAAACCAACCCTTTACGCGTTGCACTCATCCAGACATTGGCGTCGTTATGATCATCACATCGAAAATGATCGGCGCCCAAGACGGGTCTGTACGCCGTTCATGACACCACATACAAGAAACCCTGAATTACAGGATCCAGGGTCTGATTGCGCTTCTTGATTTACAGACTCTCGCTAACTCGCATCATTCCAGTGGAAAACCAGATTACGGGCTGCACCACTGCCAACATCGGCAACGTCCTGCCGTGTTTCGCCGTTATGCGTCGCAATGACCGTGTATTTACCGGCCGGCAGTTTCACGTAGACCAGCGGGCCGGCGCCATTGAGCGTCAACACGGTCTGCCCCGGGGCTTTCTGAATAACCACATTCACGTCTGGAGTGTATTCATTTCCCGTCCCGACAGAGAATGTCATGTGCAGGTTATAGCCGGTGGTCTGCTGGATGGCCTTGGACTCATCCTCGCCGATACCGCCCGACAGGTAGGTGATGCCGTTTTGTTCCTGGCTTTGCACCTGCACCCCCTGGCTGTCGATGGGCTCTGGATACATCAGTATGCCTACAGCGGTGAGGGGCAACAGGAGTGTATGGAGGTATTTCATGATGACGACTCCCGGGTTCTGCAGAACCCAATCGTTACACTCTTTGGATTTCCAGCCGGAGGGAGGGGTTTAGATTGATTTGGCCTGAGTACGAAACGTACTACGCCATTTGCTCCTCAACCCTCGCTTGCCATCAGACCCGTCCTGCCGGACAACCCGGTATTTCCTGTCTGTTTTTCAGTAATCCCCGGCATCTTCGAAAGTTGCACACTTGTCATTCTCTTTCGCTGTTCAACCTGCTGCGGAAGACCTCATGACAACCCCCACCCCCAACGACACTCACGACCCACATCTGGCATCACTGCTTGGCAACCTTGGTAAATTGATCCATCAGGCACGTCAGAAAGTGCTTCGGGCGGCCGATACCGTGCAAGTGCAAACCTGCTGGCAGATTGGCCGGCACATTGTTGAGTTCGAACAGAACGGCGCGCGACGGGCCAGGTATGGCAAAGAGTTACTGTCAACCTTGGCCAAAGTGCTAACTGCGGAGTTCGGAAAGGGATTTGACGCGTCCAACCTTCGGTATATGCGTCTGTTCTATCAAGCCTTTCCAATTCGTGACGCACTGCGTCACGAATTGAGCTGGCCCCACTACCGCCACCTGCTTCGGGTCGACAACGACAGCGCTCGTCTCTGGTACATGAACGAATCAGCCACCCAAAACTGGTCAAGCCGAGCGCTGGAGCGCCAGATCAATACGCTGTACTACGAACGCCTGTTGGCGAGTCGCGATCGCGGCAGCGTCAAGCAGGAGGCCGCCACCCACATTCAAAACATGAAGGCCAGCCCTCGGGATTTCATCCGTGATCCGGTGGTACTGGAGTTTCTTGGTTTACCCAATGCCGGCAAGCTTCAGGAAAGCGAGATCGAACAAGCGCTGATCGAACAATTGCTGGCCAGCAAGTACAAGCTTGTCCTGCCGAGTGAAGAGGAACTGCGTGATGCACTGGATCGGGAGCGAGCAGCACTTGAAGAGCGCTTGACCAATCAACAACCGCGTTGAATCGAACGGATTGTCCATCAACGGCATCAAGACTATCGTTGGCAGCTACCCGCAAAGGACTGACGCCGATGAATTTGCAGGACACGCCTCCACTGGCCCCCACGCGCATCGAGTTGTCGCGGCCGGATACCATCCCTGGCAAGCCGTTCAAGGAAACCGCCGCGGATGGCTTCATCCTCGGTGGCTTCACCTGGCGACACGCCTCTCAAGACGCCGCTCGTCCGGTAGTGATCATCAATGCCGCCACGTCAGTCCGTTGCCGGCATTACTCACGTTTTGCCGACTACCTGTTCGCCCACGGCTTCGATGTCATCACCTATGACTACCGCGGCATCGGCGAGTCGCGTCCGGCATCGCTCAAGGGGCTTCAAGCCTCGTGGACCGATTGGGGAGCGCTGGATTTCGAAGCGATGCTCAAGCGCGCACAGCGTGAGTTCCCGGGGCAGCCTGTCGATGTGGTCGGCCACAGCTTTGGCGGCTGTGCAGCGGGCCTGGGGGCGTCCGGGCACCTGATCCGCCGCCTGGTGACGGTCGGTGCGCAATTCGCCTACTGGCGCGACTATGCGCCGGCCCATCGCTGGCGCATGTTCGGCAAGTGGCATGTGCTGATGCCACTGGTGACGATGATCTACGGTTACTTTCCGGGCAAACGCCTTGGCTGGCTGGAAGACACACCTGCTGGCGTGGTCCGTGACTGGAGTCTCTCCACTGCCCGTTACGAGAAACGCGCCAGCGGCCGCACAATCAGCAAAACCACCGGGCAGTTGCCCTTTGCCAACGTCACCGCGCAAACCCTGGCCATCAGCATCAGCGACGATCCATACGGCACGGTCCCTGCCATCGAGCGCCTGCTTGGCTACTTCACCGGCAGCTCAAACTCTCACCTGCGCATCCATCCCGAAGACATCGGCGAAGAAGAAGTCGGACATTTCGCCTTTTTTCGTAGCGCATACCAAGCCACACTATGGCCCATTGCATTGGCCTGGCTGCAAAACGGCGAACTGGCCCCCGATACCCCCGGGCGGCGAGTGCCACGCAGTTAGGGGGCGTTCTCAATTAGTTTTCACGCCGCGCCGGGTTTGCTGACGGGAAAACTAATTGAGAACGCCCCCTAGGCCCTTTGCCCCTTCAACGAATACGGAACGACGCCCATGGCCTCCGCCAACAAGCAGCAAAAACGCGCCACCCGCGCCAAGGCCAAGGCCAAGCAGAACCGCACCCAGCGGGCTGCCGCGCCGGTGGAACTGGACCCGAACGATGATCGCATCGACTTCGAATCGGTGGACCTGACCGACATGTTCAAAGAGATGATCGACGCACAAAAGATCAGCCAGCAGGCCATGTGCGCGGCCTTTCTGGAACATCCGCTTATCGCACTGGTACTGGAACAGGAAGGTGAGGAAACAGCGACAGACTTCATCCTCGCCGCACTGATCGAATATCGCCAATGGTCCGCTGAAACCGACGAAGCCGGCGCCCTGGCATGGATCGAATCACCAGCCTTCCAGGCTGACTACGTGGCGGCGTCCGACGCCATTGCCGCGCAAACCCAACAGAAACCGAACTGAGTTCCCATGGCCTCCCTGAACAAGCAACAGAAACGCGCCAAGCGCGCAAAAGCCAAAGCCAAGCAGATCCGCATGGTCGGCAGAAAATCCATCGTGGATCAGGACCTGCCCGATTTCGGCGAGCCAATCCCGGAATACACCCTGGCGATGTTCAGCAAAATGCGTGACGCCGAAGCGGTCAGCCGCAGCGAAATGCTCTCGGTATTGCTGACGGACCTCGCCTTTATCATCATCGACCATCCAGAACTGCTGGACATGGAAAACGCCGACGACGAAGGCATGGCCGCCACCCACCTGGCCGCCGACATGCTGATCGACTACCGCATGTGGGCCGACGGCATGGACCGCGACGCCGCCCAGGCATGGCTGAGCGAGCCACAGTTCATCGCCGATTTCGGCGCTGCACTGGATGTCTACCGCGAGTCGCTGGAAGCGCCGGAAGAAAAAGCCGAGTAAGGGTTACGCCCAAACAAAAAAGGCCGCTTTTGTCATCACTGACAGCGGCCTTTTTGGCTCTGATCGAGCGCATTCCTTCCGTCAGGCACCACGTATATCCCGTTGACATATCCAACACAAAACCTATCCTTTGGACTCATCGCACCAGCAAAAGCGCAGGAGGTCCAAATGGAACAGACAACCCTTTTCATGAGCAATCGAAGCCAGGCCGTTCGCCTGCCGAAAGCTGTAGCCATGCCAAGCGACGTGAAACGAGTCGACGTCGTCGCCGTAGGTCGAAGCCGAATCATCACGCCCGCCGGTGAAACCTGGGACAGTTGGTTCGATGGCGAAAGCATCACGGCAGACTTCATGACCGATCGCGAGCAACCCGCCGATCAGGAGCGTGAGTCGTTCTGATGATCAAGTACATGCTCGATACCAACATCTGCATCTTCACCATCAAGAACAAACCACAGGTGGTACGGGAGGCGTTCAACCGTCATCACGGCCAACTGTGCATCAGTGCGGTTACGCTGATGGAGCTGATCTACGGCGCGGAAAAATCAGCAGCGCCCGAAAAAAACCTGGCGGTCATCGAGGGCTTCGCCGCCCGACTTGAAGTCCTGCCCTTCGACAACGAAGCAGCAGCACACACCGGAATGATTCGATCCGAGCTGGCAAAGGCAGGCAAACCCATAGACCCGTACGACCAGATGATCGCGGGGCACGCACGCTCACGCGGGTTTATCGTGGTCACCAACAACCTGCGGGAGTTTGAGCGAGTTCCAGGGTTACGCGTAGAAGACTGGGCTCATGTCGACTGAACACATGACAATCAACAGAAACAAAAACGGCCGCTTGTCATCACTGACAGCGGCCGTTTTGCATTACGCGGTATGGATCAGTTCAGCACTACCGCGCCGCGTTTTTCCAGCTTGCGGCGGCGAGCCACCAGCAAGCCGGTCGCTACCACCAGGGCACTGAGCAAGCCGGTCGCAAGAATTTCCACGCGATGGGCATCCTGGAACAGCATGATGGTCAGGGCCGCGACAATGAAGACGATTACCGCGTAGGTCAGGCCCGGGAACAACCACATGCTGAAGGCGATTTTCTCGCCGCGCGCGATACGCTGCTTACGCATGCGCAGTTGCGAAATCGCAATCACCAGGTACACCAGCAGTGCGATGGCACCGGAGCTGGCCAGCAGGAATTCGAACACCGCAGCCGGAGCCACGTAGTTGGCGAATGTTGCCAGGAACGCGGCACCGGTGGACAGCATCACCGCCCAGTAAGGCGTGCCACTTTTGTTGGTGCGCGTGGACATCGCCGGCGCATCGCCGCGCTTGCCCAGGGAAAACATCATGCGCGACGACGTGTAGAGCGCCGAGTTCAGGCAGCTGGTCACGGCAACCAGTACCACAATGTCGACGATCATCTTGGCGTTCGGGATGCCCATGCGTTCAAGCACAGTCTGGTAAGAACCAACGCTGGCCAGGATCGGGTCGTTCCATGGCACCAGGGCCACAACGATGAAGATCGACACGAGGTAGAACAAGCCGATCCGCCAGATCACCGAGTTGGTGGCCTTGGAGATTTGCTTGCCCGGATCTTTCGATTCGGCGGCCGCGATGGTCACGATCTCGGTGCCCATGAAGGAGAACATGGTGGTCAGGATCGCACCCAACACTGCGCCCATGCCGTTTGGCAGGAAGCCCTGGGTGTCGAACAGGTGCGAAACACCGCTGACCTGGCTGCCCGGCAGGAAGCCGAAGATCGCCATGAGGCCCAGAACAATGAAACCAATGATGGCCAGCACTTTGATCAGGGCGAACCAGAACTCGAACTCACCGTAGTTCTTTACGCTGAACAGGTTGGTCACGGTCAGCAACATCGTGATGACCAGGGCGAAGGCCCAGATGTCCACGCCAGGGAACCAGGCATGCAGGATGGTCGCAGCGGCGTTGGCTTCCAGCGGAATTACCAGCACCCAGAACCACCAGTAGAGCCAGCCGATGGTGAAACCGGCCCAGTGACCGATCGCACGGTCGGCGTAAGTCGAAAACGAACCGGTGTCCGGCGAGGCAACGGCCATTTCGCCGAGCATGCGCATCACCAGCACCACCAACATGCCGGCGGCGGCGTAAGCCAACAGAACAGCCGGACCTGCAGCGGCGATGGCGTGACCCGAGCCAACGAACAAGCCGGCGCCGATAACACCGGCAATCGACAGCATGGTCACGTGGCGCGGTTTGAGCCCCTGTTCGAGGCCACTAGAGCTTTGGGTACTGCTCATTAAAACTACCTTTGTAAGGAGAAGCGAATGCGTGCATCCCGTTCGGCGAACCTTCTCGTAAAAAGAAGCCAACAGGGCGTTCTGGATTCTGCACGCAATAATTGCGCCAAAATATTTCAAAACCCTCTAACCCGGCGATCTCACCCCGACCGGACAGTCATCGCAACCCATTGAATTCAATGGCACTTTGCCAGAACGTTACCCTGCCACCCACTTTGTGGGGTGAATCAGCGCACCGGAAACACACCTGAAAATGGCTCCGCGCACATTAAAAGTGCACAAGCGGTGCATTTGGCCGGATAGCGCTTCCAACACCCTGCCAAAGCTGGCAACATCGCGCCTTTTTTTGCGGCAGCCACCGCGCTTTTTATCGACAGGCAAGGTTCAAACGGCTGTTCGGTTGTTGATGGGGCGACAGTCTGCTGCGCCGATGCGACAACCTGCCACGCACCAGCCGTTTACCGTCCGTAGCGCTGTTGGCTGCCATTGAAACGCTATGCTAGGTTGGCCGCCTCGCCAGGAAGGCCGCCAACAGCAGGAGCGCAACATATATGAGGAACGCACATGGCTGAGGCCACGCCCGCGCTTGAAATCCGCAACTTGCACAAACGCTATGGTTCGCTGGAGGTGCTCAAAGGCATCTCGCTGACCGCCCGCGACGGCGACGTGATCTCGATCCTGGGTTCCTCCGGCTCCGGCAAGTCCACGTTCCTGCGGTGCATCAACCTGCTGGAAAATCCGCACCAAGGCCAGATCCTGGTCGCCGGCGAAGAACTCAAGCTCAAGGCCGCGAAGAACGGTGAACTGGTGGCCGCCGATGGCAAGCAGATCAATCGCCTGCGCAGCGAAATCGGTTTTGTGTTTCAAAACTTTAATCTGTGGCCGCACATGAGCGTGCTCGACAACATCATCGAAGCCCCGCGCCGCGTACTCGGCCAGAGCAAGGCCGAAGCCATCGAAGTGGCCGAAGCCCTGCTGGCCAAGGTCGGTATCGCCGACAAGCGCCACGCGTACCCGGCGCAGTTGTCCGGCGGCCAGCAACAACGGGCGGCCATCGCCCGCACCCTGGCCATGCAGCCCAAGGTCATCCTGTTCGACGAGCCGACCTCGGCGCTTGACCCGGAAATGGTCCAGGAAGTACTTAATGTCATCCGCGCGCTGGCCGAAGAAGGCCGCACCATGCTGCTCGTAACCCACGAAATGGGCTTCGCCCGTCAGGTCTCCAGCGAAGTGGTGTTCCTCCACCAGGGCCTGGTAGAAGAGCAAGGATCGCCACAGCAGGTGTTCGAAAACCCGCTTTCGGCGCGCTGCAAACAATTCATGTCCAGCAACCGCTAACGGAGCTACCCACATGCAGAACTACAAAAAGGTCTTCCTGGCTGCCGCCGTCACCCTGGCGTTCAGCGCCGGTGCCATGGCCGAAACCCTGAAGATGGGCATCGAAGCGGCTTACCCGCCGTTCAACAATAAAGATGCCAGTGGCAATGTCGTCGGCTTCGACAAAGAGATCGGCGACGCCCTGTGCGCCAAGATGAAAGTCGAGTGCACCGTCGTGACCTCCGACTGGGACGGCATCATCCCGGCCCTGAACGCCAAGAAGTTCGACTTCCTGATCTCCTCGATGTCGATCACCGACGAGCGCAAGCAAGCGGTGGACTTCACCGACCCGTACTACTCCAACAAGCTGCAGTTCATCGCCAAGAAAGACATCGACTTCAAAACCGACAAGGCGGCGCTCAAAGGCAAGATCATCGGCGCCCAGCGCGCGACCCTGGCCGGCACCTTCCTGGAAGACAACTATGGTGACGACATCACCATCAAGCTCTACGACACCCAGGAAAACGCCTACCTCGACCTGACTTCCGGCCGCCTGGACGGCATCCTGGCCGACAAGTACGTCAACTACGAATGGCTGAAAAGCGACGCTGGCCGTAGCTACGAGTTCAAGGGCGACCCGGTGGAAGAAAGCGACAAGATCGGTATTGCCGTGCGCAAGAAGGACCCGATCCGCGAGAAGCTGAACACCGCGCTCAAAGAAATCGTCGCTGACGGCACCTACAAGAAGATCAACGACAAGTACTTCCCGTTCAGCATCTATTGATACTGACCTGCCTGACCGGCGCCTGATGGCGCCGGTTCTCGGCCTTGCCTGCCGCGATTTGAAAAGAAATCCATGATTATCGACCTCTACGGATTCGGCCCGGCGCTCGCCGCTGGCGCGCTGATGACTGTGAAACTGGCACTCTCGGCCCTGTGCCTGGGGCTGGTACTCGGTCTGCTCGGCGCCTTGGCCAAGACCTCCCCGTACAAGCCGCTGCAATGGCTTGGCGGCACTTACTCGACCCTGGTTCGCGGCATCCCGGAATTGCTCTGGGTGCTGTTGATCTACTTCGGCACGGTCAACCTGATGCGTGCCTTGGGCGAGTTCTTCGGCAACCCCGACCTTGAACTCAACGCCTTCGCCGCCGGCGTGATTGCGCTGGGCCTGTGCTTCGGCGCCTACGCCACGGAAGTGTTTCGCGGTGCGATCCTTGCCATTCCCAAAGGCCATCGTGAAGCCGGCGTGGCCCTAGGCCTGTCGAAGTGGCGCATCTTCACCAAGCTGATCATGCCGCAGATGTGGCGCATCGCCCTGCCCGGCCTGGGCAATCTGTTCATGATCCTGATGAAGGACACCGCGCTGGTGTCGGTGATCGGCCTGGAAGAAATCATGCGTCACGCGCAAATCGGCGTGACCGTCTCCAAACAGCCGTTCACCTTCTATATGGTGGCCGCGTTCATGTACCTGAGCCTGACGGTGCTGGCGATGACCGGCATGCACTTGCTGGAAAAACGTGCCGCTCGCGGCTTCGCGAGGAGCACCCAATGAACTGGGAAGTCATCATCAAGTGGCTGCCGAAACTGGCCCAAGGCGCAACCCTGACCCTCGAACTGGTGGCCATCGCCGTGATCGCCGGTTTGCTGCTGGCCATCCCACTGGGCATCGCCCGCTCGTCGCGCCTGTGGTGGGTGCGGGCATTTCCCTACGGCTACATTTTCTTTTTCCGTGGCACGCCGTTGCTGGTCCAGCTGTTCCTGGTCTACTACGGCCTGGCGCAGTTCGACGCGGTCCGTAACAGTTCGATGTGGCCGTACCTGCGCGATCCGTTCTGGTGCGCCACGGCAACCATGACCCTGCACACCGCGGCCTACATTGCGGAAATCCTGCGGGGCGCCATCCAGGCGATTCCACCGGGCGAGATCGAAGCGGCACGGGCGCTGGGCATGTCCAGGCCCAAGGCACTGTTCTACATCATCCTGCCGCGCGCCGCGCGCATCGGCCTGCCGGCCTACAGCAACGAAGTGATCCTGATGCTCAAGGCCAGCGCCCTGGCCAGCACCGTGACCCTGCTGGAACTGACCGGCATGGCCCGCACCATCATTGCCCGGACCTACCTGCCGGTGGAGATCTTCTTCGCCGCGGGCATGTTCTACCTGGTAATGGCTTACGTGCTGGTGCGTGGCTTCAAGCTGCTGGAGCGCTGGTTGCGCGTCGATGCCTGCCAAGGGCGTTGATACCGGCGTGTTGACGGGCGAGGCCCTGCTCGCCCGTTTCACCGCGCTGGATGCTTTTCTGACAGAGCATCAGGCACTGTGGAAACCTCGGCCGTTCACTCATCTACAGCTGCCTTGGGAAGCGTCCTACCCGGAGCTGGCCGCATGGCTACGCGAGCGAACGCTGGAAGACGCGGAAAACGCTCACAACCAACCCGCCCTCCTGAATGCACCCGAACCCTTTGCTTTCTTGGCAACAATGTCCGTTGCCTTGAGTGCCGTGGATGAATTGCCCGCGCGCATGCTCGAAGCGGCCGGCCATCGATTGAACGTCGATGTACCGGGGCGCAAATGGCAGCAGATCGAAGCCTTCGCCAGTCGCTTGCAGTTTTCCGAGGCACCGCAGCATTGGCTGGACTGGTGCTCAGGCAAGGGACACCTGGGCCGCCGCCTGCTGCAACCGGGGCAACAACTGACATGCCTGGAATACGACCCGGCACTGGTCACCAGCGGCCAGGCACTCAGCCAGCGCCATCACCTGCATGCGCTGCATATCGAACAGGATGTGCTCGCGGCAGACGCCGCTTGTCTACTGCGTGCGTATCACACGCCCGTCGCGCTTCACGCCTGTGGTGATTTGCATGTGCGGTTGATTCAACTCGCCAGCGCCACAGGCTGCAAACAGCTCGCCATTGCACCGTGCTGCTACAACCGAATCAGTCTTGCCCAATATTCGCCGATTTCCTCGGCCGCCAATGGCTCCGGCCTAAAGCTTTCCCTCGACGACCTCGCGCTGCCCATGAGCGAAACCGTTACCGCCGGTACCCGCGTGCGACGTCAACGCGACACCTCCATGGCCCGGCGCCTGGGCTTCGACTTGCTGCAACGGCAACTGCGCGGCCTGGACGAGTACCTGCCAACCCCTTCCCTGCCCAGCACCTGGCTGGACAAACCCTTCGCCGATTACTGCCATCACCTGGCCGCACTCAAAGAGTTATCCACAATCGGCCCGCAAAATTGGCCAGCCCTCGAAGCCGCCGGTTGGCAACGACTGGCCGAAGTGCGCAACCTTGAACTACTGCGCGGACTTTTCCGACGCCCGCTGGAGCTTTGGCTGGTCCTTGATCGGGCACTTTTCCTCGCCGAGCGGGGCTACAGCGTCCGCGTCGGCACCTTCTGCGAAACCCCGCTCACGCCGCGTAATTTCCTGCTCCTGGCCGAACGCGCCTAAACGCATCCGACCTGTGGATAACTCTGTTGATGGAATTATCGTGGATCCAATATCCATGCAGGTTTCAGGACTAAATCCACACTGTTCATTTTTTGTACACCCGAATAAAAAATCGAAAAAACAGGTATTTGCGGACAAATGAGAACAGATCCACAAATTCGGCCTAAACCCGGTGCGCTGCCAATCGCATTGTGCATAAGCATTTAATCAAAACGACATAAACGCCTAATCCCGGACCGTAGACAGGGGAAATTGCACCCTTTCATTACTCTTGATATACACACACGCAAGGGCGCCGGCAGCGCGGCCACAAACAAGAACATTCCTCCGACAGGATGCCCCAGTGACGTTCATTTCCTACGCACAGAATTTCGAAGACATACGCCTGTGGCGCGCCCTCAAAACCGTTGAGAACGGCTTCTACATCGACGTCGGGGCAAACCACCCCACCCATGACTCAGTCACCAAGGCGTTCTATGACCATGGCTGGACCGGCATCAACGTCGAACCGATGCCCAACTACTACGAAGCCCTGTGCCAGCAACGTCCCAAAGACACCAACCTGCAATGCGCGGCCGGGGAAAGTGCTGACGACCTGACCTTCTACGGCATCGCCGGCACCGGCCTCTCGACCCTCGATCCGGCCATGGCGAAATTGCACAAAGACGCCGGCATGGACGTGCGCAGCCAAACGATCAAGTCCCGCACCCTGAGCTCCATCTGCGAAGAACACGCCCAGGGCCGCGCCATCCACTTCCTGAAAATCGACGTCGAAGGCCACGAAGAAACCGTCCTGCGCGGCATGGACTTCAGCCAATGGCGGCCATGGGTGATCCTCATCGAAACCCCCTGGGCCCGCGACCAGACCTGGGAAAACCTGGTCACCGACGCCGGCTACCACTCCATCCTGTTCGACGGCATCAACACCTACTACCTCGCCGAAGAACACCTGAACCTCAAACCCGCCTTCGACATCCCGCCTTGCAACCTGGACGAGTTCCAGTTCTGCAAAGGCCACAACTTCAGCCACCCCGTCAGCGACGCCGAACACCAACTCGCCGCCGCCCTGCAACGCGCCGAACAGGCCGAAGCACAGCTGCGCGCGATGCAAAACAGTCGAGCCTGGCAAGCCATCCAGAAACTCAAGAAAACCCTGCTGCGCACCTGACCTGAAGCTCGCGCAAAAATAGTCAGAATTCAGGGGTTTACAGAAGCCAGCCAATCGCTATAATCGTCGCCCTGACACGCCGGTATAGCTCAGATGGTAGAGCAACTGACTTGTAATCAGTAGGTCCCGGGTTCGATTCCTGGTGCCGGCACCATATAGATCAACAACTTAGGCTCACCGAAAGGTGGGCCTTTTTTGTTTTCTGTGTTTAGCTTCTGATTTGGTCACAGCTTTGGTCACAGCTTCTCCGTTTATTGAAGCTGACGGGAGACATGGATTCGAAAGGCCATAGTCAGTCGCACGCGGGTTATGCAGCGACTCCAACAGCTTCTGAACACAGGCAAACCGATTGGATGGGGCGGAGGAACTGCCTGTTAGAGCCCTTCAGACAGGGCTAAAGGGCTTTGCTTCCGGTATTTAAACTTCAGGTTTGAGGCCACTTTTCTTAGCAAAGAAAACCAGCAGCACTTCGATGATTTTCGCCTCAATGGCATTGAAGATCACTTCTTGCCCCTTGCTGGCCAGCTTCAACTTGTGGCGAAGACGAAGGATAACGCCGGTTAGAGCAACACCAGCCAAGCCAGCCAAGCCGACTCCAACCGGGTACATAATCGGGATTGCAGAAATGATGCCTGCAGACATCAACCAACCAGTGATGCCAGTAGCGCCTACAGTGGTACCAAAATAGCCGGCGCTACCGATGATCGCTGTCGCTATGCCAGAAGCAGACAAGGCGCCAACGCCCAAAAGAGCTCCTGATCCGAGCAGCAACGACGAGATAGCGGCGGAGCTCAGATAGGTACCAGCAACGTATCCGCCCGCGCTGGAGACGATCAGGCCACCAGCGGCATGGGGCACAAGGGAGCCGCCTGCTGCCAGGGCGGAGATGATCGGAATTAATGGTAAAGCCATACTTCTAAGCCTCTACTCTGGTACCCAATTATCACCAAATGATAGCAAAAGGATGGCTCATGCAATCTATTACAGAGCGTCACCGCGCAGTTGGTGACGACTGCCACCCCTTCGTGAGAGCCAGCAATTGGGCGTAAGCAGTCATCACGGAACGTCTGCTCAAGACTGCTTTCTGCCCATCGCGAGAGGCAGAAAATCGGCCAAAAGCAGCCACGCCGTGCACCTACAAATGCAGGGTCGAATCACAAATTTCGAGAGTAAATTCGAAATGGACAAACTCTCGTGTCGCGCTATCGTCCATTGATGCTCGATTCGGCTACACATTGAGTCAGAGGAATGGACTTCACTCATAGCTTCATGCAGGTTTGGGATGCTCTTCACTGGTTTATCCCGCCTTTGCTGCTAATCGGTCTACTGCAATCACGCTGGGCCAAAGGTCACATGGGCGAGCTCTTGGTACGGCTGGTTGCCAGATGTCGGCTGGACAAGCGGACTTACCGTCGCATGCACAACATCACGCTGAATACTATCGATGGCACCACCCAAATTGACCATGTATTCCTGTCTCCCTACGGCATCTTCGTTGTGGAGACAAAGAACAAAAGTGGCTGGATATTCGGTAGCGAAAGGCAATCGCAGTGGACACAGAAGTTATATAAAAATACATACACGTTCCAGAACCCACTGCGGCAGAACTACAAACATCTCAAGGCTCTGCAGACCACTCTCGGCGTAGAACCGGAACATCTGCACTCGGTTGTCACTTTTGTTGGCGCAAGCACCTTCAAATCCGAGATGCCCGCCAATGTCTCCCAGGGTAGTGGCTTCATTCGTTACATAAAGTCATTCAAGCAGCCGGTATTCACTGAGGCTGAAGTTGAAGCGCTTGTGCAAGCTCTGCGAAGCGGCCGGCGCCCGCCAGGTCTGGCCACCCACCGTGAACACGTGCAAAACCTCAAGCGCCGCAATGATCCAACAGTCGAGCGCAAGTGCCCAAAATGCGGCAGTGCATTACTCATTCGCACCGTGAAGTCCGGCCCGAATGCGGGGAAACGGTTCTGGGGCTGTTCGGCGTTTCCCAAGTGCCGAGTGACGCAGAGGCTCTAATGGATGCATGAGAATGGGGCGGCAGGCATGGCCGCAAACAATCCCAAGCGCACCCCGCCTAGCGTCCGACCTGAGTGAAGTGATGTGGCTGCTGCAAGCGCTCTGGTAGGCGACAGTAATGTCTAGATTGAGTGAAATGGATCAATTGCTGTCGCATAGGTGGCAGCCGGTCTAATCATGCAAGGCGTGATGCCCGGACGCACGTCTGACTCTGAAAAAAGGTAGGCGATTCCGATGAAGGCCAACGTCAACCCTTTCGACGGATATGGAAAACAAACGCTAAGGCCGCGCTAATCAAAAACGCAAGCGTCTGAGGTAGTTTATTAACCCCTCCGTGGCTTGAACACGCTCCCTGCCTACCAATTGACCCAGAGGCCCAGCCATCTCCGCAAACCAAAGATCCCGCTAAAAGCGAGGCTACGATCCAAGCGAGAATAAAAACGATCACAGTCGGGATGAATGGTGGGGGCTTTTTTGGGGATACTGAACCTTGATTTTTGTGGGTCACTGCAATTGGTGATACCGCTTCCGTCGGCGAAGATATTGCTGACAGGTTAGGTTTTGACCTGTTCCGCTTACTGTGTTTTTTTTGTAAGTCACTTTTTCCTTCACGCTCATTATTGGGAAACATTGATGATTTCCACTGATGCGCACAACTACGACAATGGCGGTCTACTTCCATATCAGTAATGACACAGCCGCCAAGCTCTACTTCTCCTTTTTCGGCCAATGTCAAATCAGCGGTATCCGGCATTCCCCATAGCAACTGGACGCCATTGATTTTCTCACAGGATGGACAGATAGCTCTTTTCATCGGATTGCTTCTCCTTGCCTTTCCTCAGTTCCACCTCCCAAGGCATGCCAGTGGAGCGACGCTTCAATGCAGCGCCGGTACTGGGTGTCAATCTGCCGCGGAGCTAGGCGAACATATCGTTCGGCTTTCTCACGCTTTTCGCCTGTGAGCTTCTCCAAGTACTCCACGACCTGCTCGGCAGTGGGTGTGATTTCTGCATCGTTGAATTTGGGGGGCAGACCGGTCCATACCACGTGGGCCAGGTCGTGGACGTTAGCCCATTCGGATAAATCTGGAATCAGCCTTGGAGAAGGCTGGCCGGCAGACCATCTGCAAACATGCTTTTCTACATTTTTCCTCGGAATGTTTTCGCGGCTGCGCAAAGCCTCGACAGCAGAAGCGAGATCCACTGAATCCATTACGGCCCACATGGAGGGAACCAGCCGTTCGGTGTCGACTAACACAAGAGTAATTCGCCCATCTTGCGATTGCCTGGCGAATTCAGCTGGTATCAGTGGGCCGTCCTCGAACCACCCCTGAATCGGAAAACCTTTTGGCTCCCAAATCAGGGAGCCCCAACCAAGAGAAGCGATGCGAGCCAATGTGCCTCCGTTGAGCCAGAGTGTTAGTTGGTAGTGAGGTCTAGTGTAAACCGGTGCTCTTGACCGCCATTGGAGAGGCGGTAGACATTGGCGACCATCGTAATCGCATAAGTTGGCACCCGTTTGCTTTAATAGATCCTGAGATCACAGATGTCCAATGGCCAAAGCCAATTGCTGCCTCTAGCCACCGATCGTTTGGGTCGTTTTCAGCCCTTCGTGACAGTCAACAATCAGCCAAAAGCGGACTGCCGTTAAGAGTAGCCACGTCTACGTAGACGACGTGATGGCTTTTCGCTTACCTTCGTGCCCATTCGCGTTCGATCAACAAGGACAAATGGACATGCTGTTGACATCTGTAAAGGTTGGCCCTTTCCGCTCAATCAATGAGCAGCAGACAACTGAGATCGACCCCCAGGTCACTGTCTTGGTGGGGATGAATGAAGCCGGAAAGACGGTCTTTCTCAGAGCTTTGCATAAAGCCAAGGATGCGCTGGACAAAGAGAAATTCGACATCACCGAAGACTATCCACGCAAAGACCTGCTGACATATAAGCGACGCCATGAGGAGTCGCCTGAAAATGCCGTCACCCTAACCTACGTAATCGACGACGCTGAGGCATCTGAAATCAACGCCAAAATCGGTTGTGACATAAAGGCCGGATTCAGATTCACAGTGTCACGTAACTACAAAAATGCTAGTTTAATTGGGTTGAGTATTCCCGAAGCGCCAGTACTCAAAAACCTCGCAACTACCGTAGGGCTGAGCGAAGGTGCAGTAGCCGTCCTCAGCAAAGCCACTTCGCTGAGAGAAGCACTATCAGGCCTGAAAGGCATCAGCCTGACGAACGAGGCTGACACAGAATTCGTCCAAGGGCTCGAAACTCGTGTGAGTGGTGCACATGCGGACTGGTCGTCGGTATGTACCTACGAAGCTTGGCAGTTGCTATCACCGCAGATTCCTAGCTTTCTTTATTTCAGCGACTACGACCTCCTGCCTGGAAAACTCAATCTCAAAGATCTTGCGAATCGCTTAGCCGCCGCAAGCAAAGATCCGGCTAATGCCCACAAGCAGATCGAGGCAAAGCATCAAGCAGTGATCGCCCTACTGCGCATGGCGGGAGTTGAACTGGACGACTTCTCGAATGGCACCTCCTATGAAGAACTGAAGGCACAGATCGAATCGGTATCGATCAACCTAACTGATCAGATTCTGGAATTCTGGAAGCAGAACGAAGACCTCGAAGTCGAGATCGATATTCGGCCTGATGCGTCAGATGCCGCCCCATTTAACGACGGGCCTAACCTCTACCTGCGGATCAAAAACAAAAGACATCGTGGTGTTACCACCCCATTCGATCAGCGCAGCCGAGGCTTCATCTGGTTCTTTAGCTTTTTGGTGTGGTTTGACAGCGTCCAGCAGCAACTCAGCGTGGTCGGCAGTACAACCAGTAACAATCTTGTGCTGCTTCTGGACGAACCGGCCCTGGCTCTGCATGCCCTCGCCCAGTCTGATTTTTTGCGTTACATCGACGATCTTGCTGAGACCCACCAGGTCATCTACACGACTCACTCACCGTTCATGGTGAACTCAGATCGCCTGCACCAAGTTAGGGTAGTGGAAGACAAGCCACGCCAAGGGACAGTGATCTCTTCTAACCTTTCCGGGTCGGATTCCAAGACAATTTTCCCACTACAGGCCGCCCTAGGTTGGAATATTGCTCAAAACCTATTCATCGCCGAGCGAAACTTGCTGGTCGAGGGCATTTCGGAACTCACTGTACTCCAAGCGATGTCTAGAGCCGCTGAAGAGACTGGAGGAGTAGGACTTGATCCCCAAATCACAATCGTCCCCGTTGGGGGCTTGAGCAACGTAGCTACCTTCGTGTCACTCTTGGGAGGTAATGGGTTAGCATTTGCTGTTCTGCATGACTACAGCGGCAAGAGTGATCAGAAGCTCGACGCCATGGTGCAGCAGAAATTGCTAAATCAAAAACAAGTCTTTAATTTCTCACAATTCAAAAACCTAGGAGCGGACGAAGCGGACGCTGTTGCCACCGACCTCGAGGATCTCCTAGACCCCAAAGCGTATCTCGAACATTTCAACGAGGTCTATTCCAAAGCTCTTGCTGGAATAGTCTTAAAACTGGAGGATCTGCCGCAAGCAGATCGGATCGTACAAAGGATTGAGAAGCAGCTGATAAGCAGTCAGGTCAGCGTTCGACCAACTCCTGGATACAATCATTTTGCAGTGGCTGCTGCTTATGTGGCGGTACCGCCTAAGAAGATCAGTAAAGACGTAATTCAGCGATTCTCGAAGCTTTTCGAGACGATCAACCAAGCATTGCGCTGATTTTTTTGGTCGCCAACCTAAAGCATAAACTTTGCTGTTCTGGCCTCATGTCATGTGAGTTATCAGGCCATGGTCACTTGCAGTAGGTTGCCCAAAGCTCATTAACTCCGGTAGCGAAGCTTTGGCTCATCATAGCGATAAACGAGGGAAATCAGATGTCAGCCTTGGGTCGATTCTGTTGAAAAAGTAGCTCCCCTGTCTGGCCTGCGGCAAAATCTCTGCATTGGCCAGCAGGGAAGCACGCAGCATGATGGGACAGTTATCGAGTGGGCAGGAGCGGCTGTTTTACTCGTTCAACCT
>NZ_LMHY01000028.1 GCF_001429045.1 Pseudomonas sp. Root71
ATAAAAGGTCGTACCTTCTTGTGCCAGTTGGTCGATGCTGGGGGTTGGCATGCCACGGCCGACACCACCACCGTACGGCCCCAGATCGCCGTAGCCGGTATCGTCGGACACGATGAACAGGATATTGGGTTTTTCTGTTTGTGCAGCCTGGGCCATACCGTTAAGCGCTATCAGTAATGAACCTGCAATGTAGAACCTTGAGCGATGCGAGAGTCTATTCATGGCGACCTTCCTTTATCGGGACGGATCCTTGTGGTCGGCTACTTGTTTTCAAGTAATCCGTGACCGGACCCTGGTGAGTTACCCCAAACCATGCCCTCTGGTGAGTTCCAGGCTTTCAACTGACCAGGCAATTGGATTCCTGTATCTACTCAAGGCACCCGAGTCAGCCTAGTACGGTTATTTTCATAACGCGCAATACAGGCAGTGGAATTCTCAGTCGTTCGTCGCTTGCTTCCCATGTCATTTCGTGGGTCGAGTCATCCCCGGCGGCAGATAGTGTTCAGGTTGCGATTTTTGATTTGCTCAATTGCAAGTCACCTCTATATTGAGGGGGTGCTCTGAACTTCCTGCCTTCTGTTGAGCTTGACCCATGGCAACTACTGATCAGCTGATCATCTGCGAGCACTGCGACAGCGTGTACCAAAAAGCAACGCTCGCCAAACATCAAAAAACCCTGTGTACGCGCTGTGGCGGCGTGCTTCAGCGCTATAACGGCCTCACGGTGGAACAACGTCTTGCGTTGACCTTCACCGCATTGATGCTCTGGATATTCGCCAATTTCTATCCGGTGATGAGCATCAGCCTCAAAGGCGTGAAGAACAGCGCAACGCTCTGGGACTCGGTGCTGGCCCTGAGCATGGGGCCTATCACCTTCATCGCCATGGTGGCGGCAATCGCCATGATCATCGCGCCGATTTTCCAGTTGCTGCTGCTGATCTGGGTGCTGGGCTTCGCCCTCAGCGGGCGACGCTCGCCCGGATTCAAACTCTCCATGCGCTGGCTGGAAACCCTGAGGCCCTGGAGCATGCTCGAAGTCTGTCTGCTGGGAGCCATGGTCGCGGTGATCAAGCTCGCCGGACTGCTCGATGTGCTGCCCGGCATCGGGTTGTTTGCCCTCGCTGCGCTGAGCCTGATGATGATCCGCATCGCCGGGCGCGATATTCGCGAACTATGGGACCTTGTATGAGCACGCCTCCTTACGCCGACGAGCTCAACCTGTGCCTGTGCCACACCTGCGGCCTGGCCTGCGACATGACCTTAGAACCCCACGAATGCGAGCGATGCGGTGCACCGCTGCACCGGCGCAAAACCAATTCACTGACCCGCACCTGGGCCTACATGATCGCGGCCCTGGTGTTCTACATCCCGGCCAACCTGTTGCCGGTGATGAACACCAAGATGGTCGGCAACGGCGCCGACAGCACGATCATGAGCGGCGTGCTGGAGTTCTGGGAGGCCGGGGCCTGGGACATCGCACTGATCATTTTCATTGCCAGTATCGCGGTGCCGGGCATCAAGTTCGTCGCCATCACATTGCTGCTGGTTACCGTGCAGCGCGACAGCGAGTGGGCACGCAAGGAGCGGTCGACGCTGTACCGCTTCGTCGAGGTCATCGGTTACTGGTCGATGCTCGATGTGATCGTGGTCGCCCTGGTGGCCTCGCTTGTTAAATTCCAGGCCCTGGCCGATATCGAACCGCGCCCGGGCATTCTGTTTTTTGGTCTGGTGGTGGTATTTACCATGTTGTCGGCAATGAGTTTCGATCCACGCTTGATTTGGGATAAAGAACGGGAAAAACCACACAATGAGGAGGTCACGGATGAAGTCACAAGCCACTGACGGGCCGCAAGCCCCCGGGCAGGCTCCGATCAAGACCCGCCGCTTCAGCGTCTCGCTGGTCTGGATCGTCCCGATCGTCGCGGTGCTGGTGGGTATTTCGCTGGTGGTTCACAGCATTTTGCAGCAAGGCCCGACCATCGTTGTCACGTTCAAGACCGGGGACGGCCTGACCGCGAACAAGACCGAGGTCAAGTACCGTAATGTCGTGATTGGTCATGTCTCCGATGTGGAACTGGCCAATGACCAGAAGAGCGTCAACGCCACCATCAAACTGGAAAAGCAGGCCGAAAGCTTTACCCGCGAAGATTCGCAGTTCTGGGTCGTGCGGCCGCGCATTGGCGCGGGCGGTGTGTCCGGCATCGATACGCTGTTGTCGGGCGATTACATCGGTGCCGATATCGGCCAGGCCAACGGCCGGGCAAAAAACTTCAAGGGCCTGGAAAACCCGCCACCCATCACCTACGGCGAGCCGGGCAAGCGTTTCACCCTGTTCACCCAGGACCTGGGGTCGCTGGATATCGGCTCTCCGGTCTACTACCGCAAGATCCCGGTGGGTCAGGTGGTGGCTTACGCGCTGGACCCGGATGGCAAGGGCGTGAACATAGAGCTGTTCATTCACGCCCCCCATGACAAGTACGTCACCGAAAACACCCGTTTCTGGAACGCCAGCGGCATTGACGTGAACGTCGGCGCCAACGGTTTCGCGGTCAAGACCGAATCCTTGTCTTCCTTGCTGGTGGGCGGCATTGCCTTCCGCGCGCCCGACTACAGCCCCAACGATAAGCCTGCTGCCGCGGAGTACGCCTACGAACTGTTCGAGGACCAACAAGCCGCCCTCGCCCCGCCAAACGGCAAGCCGCAGTACCTGGCCATGCGCTTCGACCAGGCACTGCGCGGGCTCAAGGTCGACGCCCCGGTGGAATTCCTCGGTGTGGAAATCGGCAAGGTAGTGGCAGTCAATCTGGATTACGACGAGAAAAAACGTTCCTTTCCGATCAACGTCGGCATCGTGATCTACCCGCAGCGCCTGGGCCAGGCCCACATCAAGATGCTCAAGGCGCTCAATCATGATCCTGATAACGAAGCCGCTGGCGTACGGCTGATCGGCACCTTCATCGAAAACGGCCTGCGTGCCCAGGCCCGCACCGGCAACTTCCTGACCGGCCAGTTGTACATTGCCCTGGACTTCTACCCCAAGGCCGACAAGGTTACCTTCGATGCAAACGCGCGCCCGGTCATGATTCCGACCCTTCCCGGCAGCCTCGAGCAATTGCAGGAAAAACTCGAATCCATGGTCGACAAGATCAACAAGCTGCCGATCGAGCGTATCGCCGGCAATCTCGATGGCAACCTCGTCGAATTGCGCAAAGGCATGATGCAATTCAACGGCAAGATCCTGCCGGGCGTGCAATCCACCCTGTCGGATGTCAGCAAGACCCTGGAAACCGCCAATTCGACCCTGCAATCGGCCAGTTCGACCTTGGCCGAGGATTCGCCGCAACGGGAAAAACTGGGGCAGACCCTGGATGAACTCGGACGCACGTCGAGATCCTTGCGTGATCTTTCGGATTACCTGGGACGGCATCCGGAATCGCTGCTTCGCGGCCGTCCGAACAATGCCGCGCCCATGGACCTGCAAGGGCCACCGCGCAATTGAACACAGGAGCAATACCCATGGCTTTACCGCTGAAGTTCACTCTGGTCACCGCGATGTTGCTGCTCGCCGCCTGCCGCAGTGGCCCGATTCACTTCCATACCTTGACCCCGGCACATGAGGGCAATCACTCAAGGACCACCGTCGGGCTGATCCAGATCGAGATGCTCAGCGTGCCACCCCAGGTCGATCGTGCGCAGATCGTCATTCGCGAGGGCAACAGTGGCCTGGCAATCCTGGAAAACCAATGGTGGGGCGCCACCCTCGTGGACGAATTGCGCAGTGCGCTGGTCGATCAACTGAGCAACAATCCTGTACAAGGCCGATATTCGGTGCGGATCGATGTGCAGCGTTTTGACTCGGTGCCCGGCCAGTACGCCTTGATGGACGTGGAATGGCGCCTGCGCAGTGACAGCACCGGCGACACGGCACGGGTGATTTGCCGCAGCACCTTGCAAACGCCATCGGGCGCGAGCATCGATGACCTGGTGCTTGCCCAGCAAAACAACGTCAAGCGCCTGGCCGCGCTGATCAGCCAGGCAGCCACCAGACCGCAGGCGAATTGCCCCACGCCCTGAATGCCGTCTCCCCCCCTGGATCTACGGCGACAAGTTCGCCGTAGATCCGTCTCTCCTTTTCCTGCTGTCATTCCCCGCGACAGGCGACCCGCAGCAACTGCCACCGTCAGATACGCCGAGGCGCACGACAAAAAGGCAACCGGGGCAACGTCATATTCTGATCGACGGCATCGTTTGATCGACGAGTCCAACCACAGTGGGCACAGTGCTGCTAATCTGAATGAAAATTACATGTATTAGCGGTTTTTTTGACGTTTTTTTCTCATTTGGATCTCTACATTTCCCGCACTTCAAAAACATGCAAATGATTCGCATTGGTTAACTGGCGTTTGAATGCGCATGACTTTCAAAAAAATGCACCAGGAGCAGCCCGCAGAATGATTCCAAAAATCCCTTCGTTCTTGAAAAAAGCCCTGCTGGCCACCGCTTTGCTGAGCGCTGGCCAGGTCTATGCCGCTGACTCTGTCGGCATCGTGGTGTACAACGCGCAACACGAAGGCCTGACCAAGGCCTGGGTCGAGGGTTTTACCCAGGAGACCGGTATCCCCGTCACCTTGCGCAACGGCGATGACACCGAGATGGGCAACCAGATCGTGCAGGAAGGCGCGGCTTCTCCGGCGGACGTATTCCTGACTGAAAACTCCCCTGCCATGGTCCTGGTCGACAACGCCGGGCTATTTGCGCCCATCGACAAGGCCACGCTGGAACAGGTTGACTCCGCCTACCGTCCAGCCCACGGCAAATGGGTCGGGATTGCCGCGCGCTCTACAGTGTTCGTCTACAACCCGAGCAAACTGCCGGAAGCCGACCTGCCGAAATCGATCATGGACCTGGCTTCGCCGAGCTGGAAGGGTCGCTGGGGTGCATCGCCCGGTGGCGCTGACTTCCAGGCCATCGTCGCGGCCATCCTCGAACAAAAGGGTGAAGCCGCCACGCTGGATTGGCTCAAGGCGATGAAAACCAACTACGCCAACTACCGCGGCAACAGTTCGGTACTCAAGGCGGTTAATGCCGGGCAGATCGACAGCGGCGTGATCTACCACTATTACAGCCTGGTGGATCAGTCCAAGACCGGCGAAAACAGCAAGAACACCGCCCTGCACTATTTCAAGCACAAAGACCCTGGCGCTTTTGTTAGCATCTCCGGCGGCGGCGTCCTCGCTTCCAGCAAACACCAGGAACAAGCCCAGGCGTTTCTCAAATACATTACCGGCAAGGATGGCCAGGCTGTCCTGAAGAACGGCAAGTCGTTTGAATACGCCGTGGGCAAAGGTGCTGCATCCAACCCTAAACTGGTGCCTCTGAATCAACTCGATGCGCCGACTGTCGATGCTTCGAAACTCGACAGTAAAAAAGCCGTGGAGCTGATGACACAGGCCGGACTGCTCTAAATTGATGCCAGAAACCCTGCCTGCGGGGGTCGCTGAGGCGACACCCGCTAATTTGCGTCGACGTTCCCGTGGAGTCTTTGCGGGACGTGGCGGTGTATGGGTGATTGGTTTGTCGGTGCTGGTTTCATTACTGGCACTGCTACCGATCGCCTACGTTATTGGCGTGTCCCTGCAGACAGGCTGGTCAACCGTTGTGGCCCTGGTGTTCCGTCCTCGGGTCGGTGAACTGCTGGTCAACACCGTGTTGCTGGTGCTGCTGACGATTCCCTTATGCGTCGCGCTGGGAGTGACGCTGGCGTGGCTCACGGAACGCACGAATCTGCCGGGACGACGCTGGTGGTCGTTGCTGGCCACCGCGCCGCTGGCGGTGCCTGCGTTTGTTCACAGCTACGCCTGGGTCAGCCTGGTGCCACCGATTCACGGCTTGTTTGCCGGAGTCCTGGTCTCGGTCATCGCCTACTTCCCGTTCCTGTATTTGCCGGTAGCGGCGACTTTGCGCCGGCTCGATCCGGCCATCGAAGACGTCGCCGAGTCCATGGGGCTCAAGCCCTGGAAAGTGTTTTTCCGCGTGGTGTTGCCGCAATTGCGCCTGGCGATCTGCGGCGGCGCCTTGTTGGTCGGCCTGCACCTGCTGGCTGAATATGGCCTGTACGCCATGATCCGCTTCGACACCTTTACCACCGCGATCTTCGATCAGTTCAAATCGACCTTCAACGGTGCGGCTGCGCACATGCTGGCCAGTGTGCTGGCGCTGTGTTGCCTGGCGATGCTGACGGCCGAATCCGCCGCCCGGGGTTCCGCGCGCTACGCTCGCGTCGGTTCGGGAAGCGCCCGGGAGCAACGGGTCGTATACCTGAAACCGGTATCCACACTGCTCTCGCTGACGCTGCAAATCGTGACCTGCGCCCTGGCCCTGGGCGTGCCCTTGATCACCCTGGGCAAGTGGCTCATCGCCGGTGGCGTGGAAGTCTGGGACATGGCCGAATTGTTGCCCGCCCTGGAGCAAACCCTGCTGCTTGGCATCGCGGGCGCGGCGCTGACCACCTGCGCGGCGATTCCGATAGCCTGGCTATCGATTCGCTACCCCGGTCGAATGCAACGGGTACTGGAAAGCTGCAACTACATCACCAGTTCCTTGCCTGGAATTATCGTGGCGCTGGCACTGGTAACCGTCACGATCCATTATGCCCGGCCGATCTACCAGACCACCTTCACCGTGCTGCTGGCGTACCTGTTGATGTTCCTGCCCCGCGCCCTGGTGAGCCTGCGCGCCGGCATTGCCCAGGCCCCGGTGGAACTGGAAAACATGGCCCGCAGCCTTGGCCGCTCGCCGGCCCGGGCACTGTGGCTGATCACCCTGCGCCTGGCCGCACCGGGGGCAGCCGCCGGCGCGGCACTGGTGTTCCTGGCGATCACCAACGAATTGACCGCCACCCTGCTGCTGGCACCCAACGGAACGCGCACCCTGGCGACCGGGTTCTGGGCCTTGACCAGCGAAATCGATTACGCAGCCGCTGCCCCCTACGCCTTATTGATGGTTGTGCTGTCACTTCCGTTGACCGGACTTCTTTATCACCAATCGAAAAAAACGGCTGGCCGATGAACACTCTTGAATTAAATGCCCTCTACAAGTCCTATGGCGCCCATTGCGCCCTTGACAACGTCAGCCTCTCGGTACCCAGCGGCAGTCGCACGGTCATCGTTGGCCCTTCCGGCTCGGGCAAGACCACGTTGCTGCGGATGATCGCCGGCTTCGAGTTCCCCGATTCCGGGCATCTTTCGCTCAATGGCCAGACCCTGGTCGACGGCACCCACGAAGTGCCGGCCCATCAACGCCTGATCGGCTACGTGCCACAGGACGGCGCATTGTTCCCGCACATGACCGTGGCCGCGAACATTGGCTTCGGCCTGGCGACCAAGGGCCCTGAAAAACAGCAGCGCGTCGCCGAACTGATGGACAGCGTGGCCCTGGACGCGAAGATGGCCGCGCGCTGGCCCCATGAATTGTCCGGTGGCCAGCAACAGCGCGTGGCCCTGGCCCGAGCCCTGGCGCAACAGCCACGACTGATGCTGCTGGACGAGCCGTTCTCGGCGCTCGATACCGGATTGCGCGCCGCGATGCGCAAGATGGTTGCGCGGCTGCTGGAGGACGCGGGTGTCACCACCATCCTGGTCACCCATGACCAGAGTGAAGCCCTGTCCTTCGCCGACCAGCTGGCGGTGATGCGTCATGGCCGATTGGTACAGTCAGGGCATCCGCTGGACCTTTACCGCTATCCCGAAGACGAACAGACCGCCTTGTTCCTGGGGGATGCCGTGGTGATGCCCGCACGCATCGAGGCCGGTTGGGCCCATTGCGACCTCGGGCGGATTCCCGTCAACAATCACCGCAACAACAACTCGGCGCAGATCATGTTGCGCCCCGAACAACTGCAATTGGCCAGCATCCTCCCCAGCGACCCGGAAGCCAGCGGTTGCCGGGCCGTGGTCACCGATCGGGACTTCAGCGGCAACACCTGCACGCTGACAGTGGAACTGCAGCCATTGACCCGCAATGAGCAATCGGGCCGATCACTGCTGGTGCGCAGTTCAGGCATGTATGCACCACCCGCCGGCAGCTCGGTGCAGGTCTCGACCATCGGCCATGCCCATGTACTGAGCGAGATGTGATCGCTCAGAGGTCGAATCGATCCACCGCCCGACGCCGCTCGTTGTCATCGCGCACATCGTAGTTGGCCGTGGTCTGGATATTGCTGTGGTGCGCCAGCTTCTGCGCAATCGACAAGTCATGCTCTTCGATCACCCGGGTGATGAATGAACGCCGGAAGTCGTGGGGCATGATTTTCACCCCGACCTGTGCGCCCCGTTGCCGTGCGATGTAGTAAATCGCGTGCTTGGTGATGCGTTCGCGGGTGATGTGACTGCCACGGCGGATGCGGTTGAACAGGAACGGGTCGTCCGACTCACCGTCCTTGAGCATCGACCGACGTAGCTCAAGCCAGGCTTCAAGCTTGGCGAAGGCCCAGGCCGGGGCGTACTTGATCAACTGTTTGTTGCCCTTGGCCGTCACCCGCAGGCTGCGCTCGGTGAAATCGACCTGGTTCAGCTCCAGGTTCACCGATTCGGATTTGCGCATTCCCGAACCGTACAGAATCCCGATGATTGCTGCGTCCCGCAGGCCTTGCGGCCGCGGATCGGCGGCGCAAACCGCCATCAGTTCCTGGATCAGCGTGCGCCTGAGATTGCGCCCCTGGGACAGCCGTGTACCGGCCATGCCCTTCACCGATCGCATCTTCAACAGATGATCCTGAGAGATCAGGCTCATGCGCCACGCTTCGTTCATCACCCCGCGCACCGCGTTGACATAGAGCGACGACGTGTTCGGTGCATAGCCATCCGAACGCAAGGTGGCCACCAGCGCAATGACGTCCTCGGGCTGCAGGTTGTGCCAGGGAATTTCCTCGATATCCTGGTCTTCGAAGCCCAGGCGGTCGGCGGCATCCTGCAGCACATAACGCATGGTCAACTGGCTGGACGGCGCCAATCGCGCCAGATACAGGGTCAGCGGATTGGTGAGGAGCGGGCGTGAATCAGTAACAGGTAAGTCAATCAAACGAAACGGCCTTGAATGTAAACAGTTCAATGAAACAACTAAGAAGTGAAATAACGATGATGTAAAAGACATTACCGCTGTAGGACTTTTCCTAGGAACTACCATAAATGTCGGAAGTCTGAACAACGGCTTAATAGCCTTCAGATAAACGATTCCCCAACCGTTTTTTCATGTTCCTTTCACAAAATCGGGCATAACCTTCTATAAACTCGACGCAACCCGAATGGACGTCCAACCTGCCGCCCGTGGCGAAAAAAGTCAACCAATGCAGATTTTTACCGCCAACCGGTAACTATTTGATTTGATGCAGGTTCTGATTTAGCGTCTAAGCTGATTTCTGGATCCCTTTAGCCTCAAAGGCTATTTACGTTTACAGCCCCTGAGGTGCCCATGAGTCAGGCGTTTCTCCCTTTCTCCCGTCCCAGTATCGGCGACGAAGAAATCGCTGCCGTAGAGCAAGTATTGCGCTCCGGATGGATCACTAGCGGACCGAAGAACCAGGCACTGGAAGAACACTTCGCCAACTACGTCGGTTGCCGACATGCCGTGGCACTTTCCTCGGCCACCGGCGGAATGCATATCACCCTGTTGGCATTGGGTGTCGGTCCCGGCGATGAAGTCATTACGCCGTCGCAGACCTGGGTTTCCACCGCCAACATGATCACCCTGCTGGGTGCCACGCCAGTGTTCGTCGATATCGACCGCGACACGCTGATGACCGACGTGGCCTCTATCGAAGCTGCGATCACGCCGCGCACCAAAGCCATCATCCCGGTGCATTACGCCGGTGCGGCATTCGATCTCGATCCGCTCTACGCCCTCGCCGAAAAACACGGCATAGCCGTGATCGAAGACGCCGCCCACGCGGCAGGCACTGTCTACAAAGGTCGTCACATCGGCTCCAAAGGCACTGCGATCTTTTCGTTCCACGCGATCAAGAACATGACCTGCGCCGAAGGCGCCATGTTCGTCAGCGACGATGAAGCCTTGGCCTCACGGGTACGCATGCTCAGGTTTCACGGGCTGGGGGTTGATGCCTACGACCGCCTGACCCACGGCCGCAAGCCTCAGGCCCAAGTGGTCGAGCCCGGTTTCAAGTACAATCTGGCTGACATCAACGCGGCTATCGCGCTGGTGCAACTGGAACGCCTGGACGAGATAAATGCCAAGCGCACTTCACTGGCACAGACCTACTTGCAGCGCCTGGAAGGCTTGCCCGTGCAACCCCTGGCCGTTCCCGCCCATTCGCAAAAACACGCCTGGCACCTGTTCATCCTGCGTATCGACGCCGAGCGTTGCGGACTGGATCGAGAAGCGTTCATGAAAGCCCTCCAGGAACAGAATATAGGCACCGGCATTCACTTCATTGCAACGCACCTGCACACCTACTATCGACAACGTTACCCCAACCTGTACCTGCCCAACACCGAATGGAATTCGGCGCGGCTGTGTTCGATCCCGTTGTTCCCCGACATGACCTCCGATGATGTCGAGCGCGTCGTCGGCGCCATTGAAAACTGCATGGACAGAAGCCTTTGAGACCCTACCCAATCAACTTCGTTTCGATCGTCATTCCGGTCTACAACGAACAGGAAAGCCTGCCAGAGTTGCTTCGTCGCACCGAAGCAGCGTGTCAGCAATTGACCCATCCCTACGAGATCGTTCTGGTCGACGACGGCAGCCGCGACGACTCCGCACAGATTCTGGAAGACGCCGCCTCCCGCGAAGGCAGCCCTGTTGTGGCGGTGATCCTCAACCGTAACTACGGCCAGCATGCGGCGATCATGGCCGGTTTCGAGCAGTGCAAGGGCGATGTCGTCATCACCCTCGATGCCGACCTGCAAAACCCGCCCGAAGAAATCCCGCGACTGATCGAGCAGGCCGAACTTGGCTACGACGTCGTCGCGACGGTACGCAACAACCGCCAGGATTCGGCCCTGCGCCGTTGGCCATCGAAGCTGATCAACCTCGCCGTGCAACGTTCCACCGGTGTGGCCATGAACGACTACGGCTGCATGCTGCGCGCCTACCGACGCACCATTGTCGACGCCATGCTCGCCTGCCGTGAACGCAGCACCTTCATTCCGATCCTGGCCAACAGCTTTGCCCGCCATACCACGGAAATCCCCGTGACCCACGCCGAGCGTGAACATGGCGATTCCAAGTACAGCCCCATGCGCCTGATCAACCTCATGTTCGACCTGGTCACCTGCATGACGACCACGCCGCTGCGACTGCTGAGCATCGTCGGCGTGGGCATGGCGGCGCTGGGCATCCTGTTCGCCATCGCCTTGATCCTGCTGCGCCTGGTGTTCGGCGCCGGTTGGGCCGGTGGCGGTACCTTCGTACTGTTTGCCGTGCTGTTTGTCTTCACCGGTGGTCAATTCATCGGCATGGGCCTGCTGGGTGAATACCTGGGACGCATGTACAGCGACGTACGCGCGCGTCCGCGCTTCTTCGTTGAAAAGGTGCTGCGCAGCCAGCCCGCCGCCCCCGCTTCCGTTGTAACTGTCGACGGCCTTACTTCCACTTCTACAGATCAGGTTCCTTCATGAGTGCAAAAGCTGTTGTCTTCGCCTATCACGATATTGGCTGCGCCGGCATCGAATCCCTGCTCTGCTCCGGTTTCGAGATTGCGGCGGTGTTCACCCACGCCGACGATCCGAAGGAGAACGCGTTCTACGGCTCCGTCGCGCAACTGTGCGCCCGCCACGGCATTGTCGTGCATGCACCGGAAGACGCCAACCATCCGCTGTGGATCGAGCGTATCGCCAAGCTCGACCCCGACTACATTTTCTCCTTCTACTACCGCAACCTGCTGAGCGAACCACTGCTGGCCACTGCGCGCAGAGGCGCGTTCAACCTGCACGGTTCGCTGCTGCCGCGCTACCGTGGTCGCGCACCGGCCAACTGGGTGCTGGTCAACGGCGAAACCGAAACCGGCGTGACCCTGCACCGCATGGTCAAGCGTGCCGATGCGGGCGCCATCGTCGCCCAACAGAAAGTCGCGATCGAACGCAGCGACACGGCGCTGAGCCTGCACGGCAAATTGCGCACGGCGGCAGCAGACCTGCTGCGCGACACCTTGCCGGCCCTGCTGCAAGGCAAGGCCACTGAAACACCGCAAGACGAATCCAAAGCCACGGTGTTTGGCCGCCGCACCCCGGCCGACGGCAAACTGGTCTGGGCCAGGCCGGCCGAAGAGCTTTTCAATCTGGTTCGCGCGGTTACCCAGCCGTACCCGGGCGCCTTCTGTGCGGTGGGCGAGCACAAGCTGATTGTCTGGAGCGCAGAAGTCGCCAAGGGCAACGAAGGCCTTGCGCCTGGTCGCGTCATCAGCGTCGACCCGCTGCGCATCGCCTGCGGTCAAGACTCGCTGATCATCAACGCCGGCCAGCGCAACGACAACGGTCTGTACCTGAGCGGCCCGCAACTGGCCAACGAACTGGGCCTGGTGGACGGTTCCGTGTTGCGCGGTGCCGAATCCGGTCGTGCGCCACGCCGCACCCGCGTGTTGATCCTCGGCGTCAATGGTTTCATCGGCAATCACTTGTCCGAGCGCCTGCTGAGCGACGACCGTTACGAAGTCTATGGCCTGGATATCGGCTCGGACGCCATTGACCGCCTGCGCAGCCACCCGCATTTCCACTTCGTCGAAGGCGACATCAGCATTCACTCCGAGTGGATCGAATACCACATCAAGAAGTGCGACGTGGTGCTGCCACTGGTGGCCATCGCCACGCCAATCGAATACACCCGTAACCCGCTGCGTGTATTCGAACTGGACTTCGAAGAGAACCTGAAGCTGGTTCGCTATTGCGTCAAGTACAACAAGCGCGTGATCTTCCCGTCGACGTCGGAAGTCTATGGCATGTGCCAGGACAACAACTTCGACGAAGACACCTCCAACCTGGTGGTCGGCCCGATCAACAAGCAACGCTGGATCTACTCGGTCTCCAAGCAACTGCTGGACCGCGTGATCTGGGCCTACGGCCAGAAGGGCCTGAACTTCACCCTGTTCCGTCCGTTCAACTGGATGGGCCCACGCCTGGACCGCCTGGATTCGGCCCGTATCGGCAGTTCCCGGGCGATTACCCAGCTGATCCTGAACCTGGTGGAAGGTACACCGATTCGCCTGTTCGACGGTGGCGAGCAGAAACGTTGCTTCACCGACATCGCCGACGGTGTGGAAGCCCTGGCACGGATCATCGACAACGACAACGATGTCTGCAATGGCCAGATCATCAACATCGGCAACCCGGACAACGAGGCCAGCATCCGTCAGTTGGGCGAAGAGCTGCTGCGTCAGTTCGAAGCTCATCCGTTGCGCGCCAACTTCCCTCCGTTCGCCGGTTTCCGCGACATCGAGAGCAAGGCGTTCTACGGCACCGGTTACCAGGACGTGTCGCACCGCAAGCCAAGCATCGCCAACGCCAAGCGCCTGCTGGACTGGACGCCAACCGTTGAGATGAGCGAAACCATCGGCAACACCCTGGACTTCTTCTTGCGCGAGGCCATGCTCGAAATCGCAGAGCGCCCTGCAGAAGAATCATGCTGATGCAGGCAGGCCTTCGGATCGATGTCGACACCTACCGGGGCACCCGTGAAGGGGTTCCCCGGTTGCTGGAAATCCTTGATGAAGCTCAGGTCAAGGCGACGTTCTTCTTCAGTGTCGGGCCGGACAACATGGGGCGCCACTTGTGGCGTCTCATTCGTCCGCAGTTTCTCTGGAAAATGCTCCGCTCCAACGCTGCCGGCCTGTATGGCTGGGACATTCTGCTGGCCGGCACCGCATGGCCCGGGAAACCGATCGGCCGCGACCTGGGGCACTTGATGCGCCAGGCCCGGGATGCCGGGCATGAGGTGGGTTTGCACGCCTGGGATCACCATGGCTGGCAGGCCAATGCCGGGCGCTGGAGCGACACACAACTGGTCGAGCAGATACGCCGTGGCGTGGACACCCTCAGCGACATTCTCGGGGAAAAGATCACCTGCTCGGCGTCCGCCGGCTGGCGTGCCGACGAGCGTGTGATCGAAGCCAAGCAGGGTTTCGGTTTTCGCTACAACAGTGATTGTCGTGGCCAGAGCCTGTTCCAGCCGCAACTGGCCAATGGTCGACTGGGCACACCGCAAATCCCGGTGAACCTGCCAACCTTCGACGAAGTGGTCGGCCCGACCGTCGCCGCCAAGGACTTCAACAGGTTCATCCTGGACCGGTTCAACCCGGAAAAGCTCAATGTCTACACTATCCATGCCGAGGTAGAAGGGATTCTGATGGCCAACGATTTCCGTCAACTGCTGAGCGATGCACATCAGCGAGACATTCGTTTTCACCCCTTGGGCAACTTGTTGCCCCGGGCCCCTGACAGTTTGCCGATCGGCCGCGTGGTACGCGGTGCGCTCGAAGGTCGCGAAGGCTGGCTGGGAGTGCAAGGCGCATGAGCAAACGCTGGGCTTTGCCGTTATTGCTGACCATGATGGCTCTGGCGTACCTGCTGCCACTGGGCAGTCACGGTTTATGGATTCCCGATGAAACCCGCTACGCCCAGATCAGCCAGGGCATGCTCCTGAGCGGCAACTGGGTGTCGCCGCATTTCATGGACGTGCGCTATTTCGAAAAACCCGCGGCCGGCTACTGGATGATTGCCATCGGTCAGGCTCTGTTCGGCCAGAACCTGTTCGGAGTGCGCTTCGCCTCGGCACTGAGCACCGCTTTGGGTGTGTTGCTGTGCTATCTGGTCGCCCGCCGGATGTGGAACGAGCCGAGCAAGAGTCTCGCCTGCGCCGTGATCTTCATGAGCTTCACCATCATTGCGGCTATGGCGGGGTACGCCAACCTCGATCCGCAATTCACCTTTTGGGTCAACCTGAGCCTGGCGGCGCTATGGTTCGCGCTCGACAGCAAGAGCCGTGGGCAACGCCTGATCGCGTGGGCGGTGTTGGGCCTCGCTTGCGGCATGGGCTTCATGACCAAGGGCTTCCTGGCCTGGCTGTTGCCGGTGCTGATCGCCCTGCCCTGGATGATCTGGCAAAAACGCTGGCGTGAACTGTTGGTCTATGGCCCTGTGGCGATCGTGGTCGCCATTGTCGTCAGCCTGCCATGGGCACTGGCTGTACACGCCCAGGAGCCCGACTACTGGCGATTCTTCTTCTGGCACGAGCACATCCGCCGTTTTGCCGGGGACGATGCCCAGCATGACGCGCCATGGTGGTACTACCTACCGCTGCTGGTGGCGTTCAGCATGCCGTGGGTTGCCATGCTGCCCCCCGCGCTCAAGCAAGCCTGGCAGACCCGGCGCCAAACCAATATCGGGTTCCTGCTGCTGTGGCTGTGGATGCCGTTGTTCTTCTTCAGCCTGAGCAAGGGCAAGTTGCCGGCCTACATCCTGCCGTGCCTGCTGCCGCTGGCATTGTTGCTCGGCCATGCTCTGGCTGACCGATTGAAGCTGGAGCAAGGTCGCGCCCTGGGCATCAACGGCCTGCTGAATCTGGCTGTGGGTGTGGCCACCCTGTTGACCCTGGTTTATCTGCAACTGAAAAAACCAATTTACGATCATGAACTGCACAACCTGGTATTGGTGTTCGTCGGTTTGATCGGCTGGATCATGGCCAACCTGCTACAGACCTTGCGCCCATTGCAGTGCTGGGCGGCCCCGGCTTTTGGCAGCCTGTTGCTCGCCGCCGTGCTGCCCGCCGGACTGCCCAACTCCGTCGTCGCCAATAAAACCCCTGACCAATTCATCCTCGATCACGCCGAAGAACTTGGCCAGAGTGCCAAATTATTGAGCAACGATCTGGGTGCCGCGTCGGCGTTGTCCTGGCGGGTGAAACGGCCGGACGTGGCTTTTTTCAACACGATAGGCGAATTGAAATATGGCCTTGCCTATCCTGACTCGCTTGAACAGCGCGTCGACTCCGATCAGGTGCAACAGTGGATGCACGATGCCCGCCAGCAAGGCTCGGTGGGTGTGGTCATGCGGGTCAAGGGCGAAGAAGAGCTGCGCGAACTTGAACTGTTGCCCAAAGAGGGCAAGCGGTATGAACAAGGCAATCTGGTGATTTTGATTATTCCTCAGGCGGCACCATGAGCCTGCTATTGCTGCTGGTGGCCTGCCTGCTGACCTGCCTGGGCCAGATCGCCCAGAAATATGCGGTAGAAAGCTGGCGCGACAAACCTTCCGGGTGGGCGGACAAACTGCGTTCGCCCTGGCTTTGGCTGGCCCTGGCCTCATTGGGCCTGGGCCTGCTGGTATGGCTGCTGGTGCTGCAACGCCTGGAAGTCGGGATTGCCTACCCGATGCTGAGCCTGAACTTCGTGCTGATCACCCTGGTGGCGCGTTTCGTGTTCCACGAAACCGTCGACCGCCGCCACTGGCTCGGTGTGGCGCTGGTGATCGGCGGCGTGGCATTGTTGGGGCAACACGCATGAACCTGAGTCGCGGCATCACCTTCGCGCTGGGCAGTGTGTTGCTGGTCAGCGCCGCCCAACTGGGCATGCGCTGGAGCATGAGCCACCTGCCACAACCCGAACAATGGCTCAGCGCCCCCGTCGACCTGACAGCGGTTGCCGTGGTGCTCCTGGCCATCTTCGCCTACGCCCTGTCGATGCTCTGCTGGCTCGCCGCCCTGCGGGACCTGCCCCTGGGTCGTGCCTACTCGTTGCTGAGCATCAGCTACGCATTGGTGTACCTGCTAGCCGCCAGCCTGCCGCTGTTCAACGAAACGTTCAGCCTTGCAAAAAGCCTTGGCGTGGCATTGGTCATCCTCGGCGTCATCACCATCAATTCTCGACCTGCTCGTGCGCCCGAATCAAGGAGTGCCCCATGAAAATCAGTGTATTTGGTAGCGGATATGTCGGCCTGGTGCAGGCAGCGGTATTGGCGGAAGTCGGCCACGATGTGGTCTGCATGGACGTTGACGAAAATAAAGTCGAACTGCTCCAACAGGGTCACGTGAGTATTTTCGAACCCGGGCTGGCCAGCCTGGTGCGCGAAGGTCTGGACGCCAGGCGGTTGCAGTTCACCAGCGACGAAAAGTTCGCGGTACAGCACGGACAAGTGTTGTTCATCGCAGTCGGCACTCCGTCCCGGGACGACGGCTCGGCGGACTTGCGCTACGTGATGTCGGTGGGCGACGCCGTGGCCCGTCATCGCGAGCAACCGGCGATCCTGGTGGAGAAATCCACTGTCCCGGTCGGCACCGGCGATGCCTTGCGTGCACACATCGATAAATGCCTGCTCAGCGCCGGGCGCGTATTGCAGTTCGATATCGTCTCCAATCCGGAATTCTTGAAAGAGGGTTCGGCCGTGGCCGACTGCCGACGCCCGGACCGTATCGTCATCGGCTGTGAACGCGAAGAAGTGCGTGACGTGATGCGTGACCTGTACTCGCCCTTCAACCGCAACCATGAGCGCATCATGTTCATGGACCTGCGCAGCGCCGAGCTGACCAAGTACGCCGCCAACTGCATGCTGGCGACCAAGATCAGCTTCATCAACCAGATCGCAGAACTGGCCGAACACCTGGGTGCCGACATCGAATCAGTACGCCTGGGCATCGGCGCCGACTCCCGCATCGGCTATCACTTCATCTACCCCGGTTGCGGCTACGGTGGCTCATGTTTCCCCAAGGACATGCGCGCCCTGATCCACAGCGCCGAGCAGGCCCATTGCTCCAGCGACCTGCTGCAAGCGGTGGAAGCCATCAACGAGCGACAGAAATACAAGCTGTTCGAGCGCATCAACGCGTTCTACAAGGGCGACTTGCATGGCAAGACGTTTGCCTTGTGGGGCCTGGCGTTCAAGCCAAATACCGACGACATGCGCGATGCGCCGAGCCGGGTGTTGCTCGAATCCTTGTGGGCCGCCGGGGCGAATGTCCGTGCGTTCGACCCGGAAGCCATGCAGGAAACCCAAAAGCTGTATCCCGATGAATCGAAGCTGATGCTCATGGGCACGCCCGAGTCGGTCCTGTCCGGTGCCGATGCACTGATCATCTGCACCGAATGGCAACAGTTCAAGGCGCCGGACTTCCAGCTGATCCAGCAGCGGCTCAACGCACCGGTGATCTTCGACGGCCGCAACCTTTACGACTCGGACCGCCTGGCACGCATCGGTTTCACCTACTTTCCGATCGGCCGGGGTGAGTCGAGCAAATTGCCGATTCCGTACCAGCAATGGTTTGCCGAGTCAGTGGTTGCCTGAACACCATGCTCCCTCACATCCGCCAACAGTCCCTCGCGCTGGGTCTGTTGGCGCTGTTGTTGTTCTGCGCCGGGATTTACCAGCAAGCGGTCATCGGTTTCGATTCGCGCTTCGTGCTGTTCGCCCAGGAGATGCTGCGCAATGGACCGTCGTTTTTTCCGACGACCTATGGCCAGCCCTACGCCGACTATTCGGGACTTTCAACGGTATTCATCTGGCTGCTTTCGCTGCCGTTCGGCCAGGTCAGCAGCCTGACCGCATGGCTGCCGAGTGCCATCGCCGCAGCGGTCATCGTCAGCTTGATGTACCGCCTGTTGGCACCCTACTCCACGCGCTGGGCGCTGTTGAGCATCGCCTTGATGCTGTTGACCAATACCTTCATCACGCAAACCCATGCCGTTTCCCTCGACCTGATGCTGGCGGCCGTCGCGTTCAGCGTTTTCTACCTTGGCTATGCCGCCGATCATTTCGCGGCGCCGCGCCGCCGGGTTCTGATCTTTGCCTTGCTGATGCTGGGCTTCTGGATTCGTGGGCCCATCGGCCTGGTCATTCCTGCGGGGATGCTCTGCAGCTGTTTTCTGCTTGATCGCCAATGGCGACGGCTGATGGTCTTCGGATTGCTGGCATCGGTACTGCTGGCGGTGTGCATTGGGCTGCTGTTGTGGCTGGCAGGCGTCAGCGGCGGCCCGGCCTTCCTGCAGGAAGTGATTCGCATGCAGTTCCTGGGACGCATGGACGGTAGCGAAGGGTCCAACGGAGCGTTGTATTACTTCACCAGCTCGATGGGCAATTACGCGCTGGCCTGGCCGTTGGCCGTGCTGACGCTTGGGGCCGCTGCGTTAACCGGTTCGAGGGAAACCGGGCCGGCATTGCGCCTGATGCAGTACTGCGTGGCGGCCGGACTGATCGTAATGCTCGGCCTTTCCATTCCCCAGGCGAAAAAGGCCCGCTACCTGCTGCCGATGTTGCCCATGGCGGCAATCGTGGCGGCGTATCCGTTTTACGCGACGCAGGGTCAATGGTTTGCCTGGCTGCGGGGGTTGATGCAGGGGCTGTGGCTGCTGATCCCGGGGCTGCTGATCACGGCATTGCTGGTGGTACGGCAAAAATTCCCCGATGGGGTGGCTCACCTCACTTCCCTGTTCATCCTGCTCGGAGTGTTGCAAGCGATCGCCCTGGCAGCGCTCAGGCAGTCCCGCTGGCGAGCTCAGATACTGGCCCTCTGCGCGGTCCTGGCACTGTGGTCGTCCTACATCCTGCAGTTCGAGCCCATTCAACGACAGCTCTACGACACCCGGACCTTCAGTCGCGAAGCTTTTGAACTCGTGCAAAAAGACCCGGCGCCGCTGGTCATGCACGGGATGGGCAAAGACGCGAAGGCCATCAAGTTCATGGTCAACATCCCGCAGGACCTGCACCCGGTTTTCACTGACTCCCCACCGGAGCTTTTAGCCCTCAAGGGCCCGGCGTGGCTGATGATGGACCGCAACACCTACCAGACACTGCAAAGCACAGCCGTTGGTGCATTGCCGCCAGTGCTGAGCGGGCGGTTCGACAAGAATGATTTCGTACTCCTGCACCTTAAGTAAATCCCGTAGCAACGACAGGGGGGCCGACTGCTAAAGTAGCGCTCACGACCGGGCTGATGCCGACCCGCTCGAATAAGGATATTCGCGCCGTGACCAGCTACTCCCCCCTCATTCGCCGCCTGCTGATCTGCTCGCTGACCATCGTCGTCAGCCGCGCCATCACCAGCCCGTTGCTCACACTGTTCGTCAGCGACAAGCTGGGCCTCAACCAGCAGGATGTTGGCTTGCTGCTCGGCATTGCAGTGTTCATCGCCACCCTGCTCTCCCTGTATGGCGGCTACATCATCGATCGCTTCGAAAAACGCCGGTTGCTGATTCTCTCGATGGCGTCCAGCGCGGTCGGCCTGGTGTTGCTGACCTTTGCTGAAAACCTCTACCTGACCACGATCACCCTGATCGTCACCGAAACCGCTTCATCGCTGTTCCTCATCGGTTCAAAAGCGATCCTCAGCGACAACCTCCCGGTGGGCCAGCGCGCCAAGGCGTTTTCCTTGAGCTATACGCTGACCAACATCGGCTACGCCGTCGGGCCGATGTTCGGTGTGCTGATTGCCGGGGCCTTTGCCAGTGCACCTTTCCTGATCGCGGCGGCCATCGCTTTTTTCAGTATTTTCCTGATGACCGGGATCGCAAAGGACCCGGCGAGTTCATCTGTCACCGGCCAGGCGCAGAGTTTCCTCAAAACCCTGATCACCCTGAAAAACGATCGCACGCTGATCATGTTCACCGCCGGTTGCCTGCTCAGCACCGTGGTGCACGGACGGTTTACCTTTTACCTGTCGCAGTACCTGCTGGTGACCAGCGACCCCCAACACACCATGGAAATCATGGCTGCCCTGCTCGCCTGCAACGCCATCAGCGTGATCCTGCTGCAATACCAGATCGGGCGTTTTCTCAAGCGTGAGCAACTGCGCCAATGGATCGTGGCCGGCACCGGCCTGTTCATCCTCGGGCTGATCGGCTTCAGCGTGGCGGACAGTCTGGTGAGCTGGTGCGTGGCGATGTTCATCTTCACCCTCGGTGAAATCATCATTTACCCGGCCGAGTTTCTGTTCGTCGACACCCTGGCGCCGGAAGATCTGCGCGGCAGCTACTACGGTGCGCAAAACCTCGCTGCCCTTGGCGGCGCGCTGAGCCCGGTGATTTGCGGCTTCATGTTGATGCACACCCCCGCGCCGACGATGTTTTATGCCTTGAGTGCACTCGCGGCCCTGGGTGGTTTGCTGTGCTACATAAGCGGCCGACGGAGAAAATTACAACAAAATTAATGCACTCAAAGCTCATTAATATGAATTTGTCAGTAACTTAATTGAACGGCACACTGTGTGCGTTCCTCCCCCAACAGTTGGAACGACTTCAAGGGCTTTCTGGGTTCCCCAGCTAAGCCCTTTTTTTACCTCGATTTTTTCTGCCGGAGTTTTCTCGGAATGCTTGCTCGCTGGTTGCCTGCCGCCATCAACACCCGCCCCACCGAATGGAGCCGCGCCGCCATCGGCATGGCCTTGGGGACACTGATGAGTGTGTGGCTCTGTAGCCAGGTGTTCGGCATCGAGGTGGCCCAGCACCTGATCGGCCCGCTGGGGGCCTCGGCGGTGCTGTTGTTTGCCGTGTCTTCGGGCGCGCTCGCCCAGCCCTGGTCGATTCTCGGCGGTTACTTGAGCGCCGGGGTGATTGCCCTGCTGGTGGCCCATGTGTTGGGACGAACCTTGGGTAGCGCTTGCCTGGCGGCGGGCATGGCGTTGATCCTGATGTGCTGGCTGCGGTGCCTGCATCCACCGGCCGGTGCAGTGGCCCTGACCCTGGTGCTGGCCGATCCGGCAACCATTGCCATGGACTGGAAAGCCATTGGGCCGGTGATGCTCAGCGCGGCGACGATGCTGCTCTGCGCCCTGATCTACAACAACCTGACCCGTGTTCGTTACCCCAAGAGCGCCAGCGAACCGGTGGCCAGGATTCCTGCCGATCATCCGCCGGTCGACCGTCAGGCCATCACCGCCGAAGACCTGAAACTGGCGTTGGCCGACATGGAAGCGTTCTATGACGTCACGCCCGAAGACCTCGAACAGTTGATCCAGGCCAGCCAACTGCACGCCAAACGCCGCAGTGTGGGCGAAGTGCTCGCCCCACGACTGTAAGTCGCTGTTTTGGAGGTTCTTTTGCCGTGGCCGGGCGGTTCTGGCATCCTGCGCCTCCATTTTCTGACCCGGCCCGCCTTCTGGCACGCAAACCACCATGACCGCCTCCGAAAAAGCCCCCGCTCCACGCCACAGCGATCTGATCTACGGCCTCGATGACCGCCCGCATCTGACCGCCACCGTCTTTGCCGCCCTGCAACACGTCCTGGCGAGCTTCGTCGGCATCATCACCCCGACGCTGATCATGGGCAGCGCCCTGGGCCTGCAAAGCGAAATTCCCTACCTGATCAGCATGGCACTGTTCGTCTCCGGCCTGGGCACCTTCGTGCAGGCGCGGCGCTTCGGTCCGGTGGGCTCGGGCCTGTTGTGCCTGCAAGGCACCAGTTTCTCGTTCATCAGTGTGATTCTCAGCGCCGGCTTCATGGTCAAGGCCCGGGGTGGCGGCACCGATGAGATTCTCTCGACCATCTTCGGCGTGTGCTTCTTTGCCGCGTTCATCGAGGTGGTGTTAAGCCAGTTCATCGGCAAACTGCGCATGCTGATCACCCCGGTGGTGACCGGAACCATCATCACGCTGATGGGTTTGTCGCTGATCAAGGTGGCGATGACCGACATCGCCGGCGGCTTCGGCGCCCCGGATCTTGGGGCGGCCAGTCACCTGGCCCTGGCGGCGCTGGTGCTGGGCACCATCGTGGTGTTGAACCGGGTGGATGTGCCGTTTCTGCGCCTGGGGGCGATTGTCATCGGCCTGACCCTGGGCTACGGGGTGGCATGGCTCATGGGCCAGGTGGATTTCAACAGCCTGCCTGAAGTGCCGCTGATGAGCGTACCGGTACCCTTCAAGTACGGGTTCTCCTTCGATTGGGTGGCGTTCATTCCGGTGGCGGTGATCTTCCTGGTGTCGCCGCTGGAGGCCGCGGGCGACCTCACGGCCAACTCGATGATCTCCCGGCAACCGGTCAAGGGCCCAGTGTACATTCGCCGGATCAAGTCCGGCCTGCTCGCCGATGGCCTCAACTCGGCCATGGCCGCGGTGTTCAACAGCATGCCGATGGTGACCTTCGCCCAGAACAACGGGGTGATCCAGCTCACCGGTGTGGCCAGCCGTTACGTGGCGTTTTTCATTGCCGGATTGCTGGTGGTGCTTGGCCTGTTCCCGATGATCGGCGCGGTACTGCAACTGATGCCGAAACCGGTGCTCGGCGGCGCCGAACTGGTGATGTTCGGCACCGTCGCGGTGGCCGGGATCAAGATTCTCGCCGAGGCCGGCCTGCATCGGCGCAACATGCTGATCGTGGCGATTTCCATCGGCATGGGCCTGGGCGTGGCCGCCGTGCCGGAAGTCTTGCGTGAACTGCCCAAGGCCCTGCACAACATTTTCGAATCGCCCATCACCGTCGGCGCGCTGTGCGCTATCGTTCTTAATATCTTCCTGCCCGAAGAGTTCATCGAACTGGAAGAGGACGAATTCGATCCGGAGGCCTCCGTGCTTCAGGTGATGCAGAACCCCGATGTGACCGCCAGGGATGAACCCGCAAAGCCTGCGATGGTCGCACAGTCGAACCACTAGTCGGGCTCAAGGGCTGAGCCGCTGGCGGTTCAGTCTTTTTCAGATGAGAGCACGTCCATGCGCAGCCTCCATGCGGTCCTGATTTCCCTCCTGCTCTGTCTGGGCGCCTGCTCCTCCTTGCCCAATCGAGACCCGTTGAAAATCAACGTCGTGGGTGTCGACCCCCTGCAAGGCGAAGGCATGGAAGTGCGCTTTGCCGTGAGAATCCGCGTGCAGAACCCCAATGACTACACCCTCACCTACAGCGGCGTTGCCCTGGACCTGGACATCAATGGCCAGCCCTTCGCCTCTGGCGTCACCGATGTGCAGGGTACGATCGGACGTTTTTCCGACACCATCGTCACCGTGCCGGTCAGTGTTTCGGCGTTTTCGGTGATCCGCCAGACCTATGGCATCAGCCAGATGAAAACGCTGAACAACATGCCCTACGTCCTGCGAGGCAAGCTCTCGGGTGGGGTGTTCAACACGATGCGTTTCGTCGACAGTGGCACCCTCAATCTGCCAGGGCCTACCACCGGCAGCCGTTAACAGCTCGGGAATATACGGTCATTGCGCTGCTGACTTACTCGGTATCATTGAGAATCAGGCTGCGGTAATGCCCCGGATTCGACCCCGACCACTTGCGAAACGCCTTGTAGAACGAACTGACGTCAGCGAACCCCAGCCGCGTGGCGATTTCGCTGAAGCTGATCGCCGGCTCCGCCAGCCAGACGATCGCCAGTTCCTTGCGCACGCCATCCTTGAGGCCCTGGTAGGTTTGCCCTTCCTCGGCCAGTCGGCGGCGCAAGGTCGAGGCCGACATGCACAGGCGTTGCGCCAGGGCTTCGGTTTCCGGCCAGTGTTCGGCCGGCAGGTGGCGCAGGTCGTGTTTGATGCGACTGGCCAGGCTCTGCGGATCGCGGTACTTCACCAGAATGTTCGCCGGCGCACGGGCCAGGAATCGCTCGAGTTCCTCAGGGCTGCGCTTGATGGGCAGGTCCAGGCAATCGGCGGAGAAAATCATCCGCGTGCGTGGGCGGTTGAAGCGCAGGTTCTCGGAAAACATCACCTGATAGTCATCGCAGAAATCCGGCTTCGAACAGCGCAGTTCGATGGCCAGGATCGGAATCCGCCGCCCTGCCAGCCAGCAGGCAACGCCATGCACGATCATCCAGTAAGTGAAATAGGTGAAGGCCCGGCGCGGGTCCTTGTCGTCCTCCAGCAGGACGATTTCCGCCAGGCTTTGCTGACGCACCAACTGCGCCGGCAGGTGCTCGAGGATCAACGACAGAAACTCCAGGCCACTGGCCACTCCGGCCGCCACGTTGGGCTGGAGCATGGCACTGCGACACAGGAACGCGAAGCTGCCGGATTTCAGTTTGCGCAAGTCCATGCCAAAGAACTCATCATCGCCGCGCCGTGCCAGCAACCGCCACAGGCGCGCATAAGCCGTGGCCGGAACACGGGCGTCGGTGCTGCCCAACAGTTGCGGGTCGATGCCGACTTTGCTCAACACCTCGTCCGTGGCGATGCCCGGCGCGCAGCTTTGCAACAGTGCTTCACGCACCAGTTGAATGGAGATGGTGTCTTTTTCCGACATGGATCGCGGCAAGCCCTGTTCTTGTTCGAGTGGGGGCATATTAGCCGAAACCACCCGCTGAACGCTGATCGAATAACCCTGTGGGAGCGAGCTTGCTCGCGATCGCTTTTCTGAGACCCACCGGGTTTACAGGATGCGGTAAAGCAACCGCTCTATCCGCACACGGCTCACGCGCTTGAGGAACTTGGCCACGCCCGCCGGGTACTCGGCCAGGGTTTCCAGGTTCTGGAAGTGCTCGATGCGCCGGGTGTGCTGGAAGATCTCCGCCAGCTCTTTGCCACGCGGTTCCAGCAGTTCGCCATGGGGGTCATCGATCAACAAGGCGTTTTCCAGATCGAGTCGAAACGCCCGCGGGTTGAGGTTGTTGCCGGTCAGCAAGGTATAGCGCCGGTCGATCCACATGCCCTTGAGGTGATAGGTGTTGTCGCCATCTCGCCACAGGTGCAGGTTCAACTGCCCGCTGTTTATGTTGCGTTGATGACGCTTGGCAAACCGGCGCAAGCTGATTTCGTACAGGTACGGCAGCGCCGAAATGACCCGGAAGGGTTCGCTCGGCGGAATGTAGAAATCGTTGGCCGTCTTGTCGCCGACCACAATGTCGATCTTCACCCCACGGGCCAGTGCGCGGTTGATCTCGCGGATGATCGCCAGCGGCAGGTTGAAGTACGGCGTGCAAATGGTCAGTTGCTGCTGGGCGCTGGCGATCAGTTCGCAGATCACCCGGTTCAACGGATTGTTCTTGCCGACGCCAAGCAGCGGGCTGACGGACAAACCGGTCCTGTCGGTGGTGCCCTGCGTGGTGTCGTACGCCGCGTGCTTGAGGCGGCTGCGCAGGTCACCAATGTCATTGCGCAGGCTGCGGGTGGTCGGCAGGTTCGGCAGGTCGAGGCGGTGCACCGCCTTGGACGCCACCAGGCCGTGCTGCACCAGGTGCTGCATCGAATCGGCCAGTTCACGATTGTGCAACAGGTGATAGCGGTCGTAGCGGTACTTGTCGAACTTGTGCAGATAGACGTTGTTCAGGCTCGCGCCGCTGTAGATCACCCAGTCATCGATCACGAAGCCTTTAAGGTGCAACACACCGAACAGCTCGCGGGTTTGTACCGGGACGCCGTAGATCGGCACTTCGCTGGCATGGGTACGGGTCACTTCCTGATACCACGCGGAGTTTCCCGGCTGCTTGCCGGCACCGATAAGGCCGCGCTGGGCGCGCAGCCAGTCGACGACCACCACCACGTCCAGTTCCGGACGCGCCAGTTTGGCCGCGTGCAAGGCATCGAGTATTTCCTGGCCGGCTTCATCCTGTTGCAGGTACAGCGCAACGATGTAGATACGCCGGGTCGCGCTGGCAATTTTCTCCAGCAGGCAACGACGGAATTCGGCAGCGCCGGCGAGGACGCTGACGGCATCGGCCGTCAGCGGAAAACTGCGCAACTTGGGCAGCAGGGAGCGTTTGAAAAGCGACGGCATAGGGCTCGCAATGGGTCGAATCCGAAGAACCCATGAGCTTACACCATGCAAAGGTTCGGGTCTTGTTACCGTCTGTAATGTCCCCTTCGCGAGCAGGCTCGCTCTCACTGGCTGAATGCATTCCCATGTGGGAGCGAGCCTGCTCGCGAAGACCATTTATCAGGCACTAGAAAAATATCGATTGACCATGGAGAACGATCGTTCTACTGTTTGTCACATGAACGAAATCACTAGCAACGACACACGCGACATCATTCTGGATGTCACCGAAAAGTTGATCTACAAAAGTGGCATAGCCGCCACTGGCATGGATCTTCTGGTGAAAACCGCCGGCGTCTCCAGAAAAAGCGTCTACCGCTACTTCGCCAACAAGGACGAACTGGTTGTGGCGGCCCTGCAACGCCGCGACCAGCGCTGGATGCACTGGTACAGAGGCGCAGTCGGCCAGGCACAAACCCCGGCCGAGCGACTGCTCAACCTGTTTACCGTACTCAAGTCGTGGTTCGCCTGCGAAGGTTTCCGCGGCTGCGCCTTCATCAACACCAGCGGCGAAACCGGCGACCCGCAAGACCCGGTGCGCCTGGTCGCCAAAGAACATAAACAGAAGCTGCTCGACTACCTGTGCGAGCTGTGTACCGAACATGGCGCCGAGGATCCGCAACTGCTGGCCAGACAGCTGCTGATCCTGATCGACGGTGCCATTACCGTGGCGCTTGTAATGGGTGATCACAGTGCCGCCGATAATGCGCAATGCATGGCGCGAAAGTTATTGGACCTGTAGCAACCTGATCAAGCTCGACAATTGTTTGAACTTTAACTTGATACGGAGACTTGAAATGTCTAACGCCGAAGTTCGTCCGCCATTACCCCCATTCACCCGTGAATCGGCGATTGAAAAAGTTCGCCTGGCCGAAGACGGCTGGAACTCCCGCGATCCCGAGCGTGTGTCCCTGGCCTACACCCTGGACACCCAATGGCGCAACCGCGCCGAGTTCGCCCACAACCGCGAAGAGGCCAAGGGCTTCCTGACCCGCAAATGGGCCAGGGAACTGAACTACCGGCTGATCAAGGAGCTCTGGGCATTTACCGACAATCGCATTGCCGTGCGTTATGCCTATGAATGGCACGACGACTCAGGTAACTGGTTCCGCTCCTACGGCAACGAAAACTGGGAGTTCAACGAGGACGGCCTGATGGCCCGCCGCTTCGCCTGCATCAACGACATGCCGATCAAGGAAAGCGAACGCAAGTTCCACTGGCCGCTGGGGCGTCGGCCTGACGATCATCCGGGGCTGTCGGATCTGGGCTTGTAATTCAGCTTCACGCTAAACCCTGTGGGAGCGGGCTTGCTCGCGAAAGCGGTGTGTCAGCCAACATTTATGCTGGATCTGGCGGCCTCTTCGCGAGCAAGCCCGCTCCCACATTGGTGTTGTGTTGTTAGTGTGGGTAACATGTCGCCCCTTCCCCGCAGCCCTTCCTGCACCCGCCGATTAAGCCGATCCCATGCCTTTCGAACTTAGCGTTGACCTCTCCACCCTGGCCATCCTGGCCCTTGTCGCTTTTGTTGCCGGTTTCATCGACGCCATCGCCGGTGGCGGTGGGCTGTTGACCACTCCTGCCTTGCTGACCGCCGGCCTGCCGCCGCACCTGGTGCTGGGCACCAACAAACTCAGTTCGACCTTCGGCTCGGCCATTGCCAGTTTCACCTTCTACCGCCGCAAGTTGTTCCACCCCGCGCAATGGGTCCACGCCATCGTCGGCACTCTGGTCGGCGCGCTGACCGGTGCCGTGGTCGCCCATTACCTGCCGGCGGAATGGCTGAACAAAATGCTGCCGGTGATCGTTTTCGCTTGCGGTGTCTATCTCTTGTTTGGCGGTACGCCGAAAGCGCCGCTGGATAGCAACGCACCGATCAAGAAAAAGTGGCAGTCGACCCAAGGCTTCAGCCTCGGCTTCTATGACGGCGTGGCCGGTCCCGGCACGGGTGCGTTCTGGACCGTGAGCAGCCTGCTGCTCTACCCCATCGACCTGGTGAAGGCCAGCGGCGTGGCGCGCAGCATGAACTTCGTCAGCAACGCGGCGGCACTATCGATCTTCATCTTTTCCGGTCAGGTGGATTGGGTCATCGGCCTGTGCATGGGCTCATCGTTGATGGTCGGCGCCTTCTTCGGCGCTCGCACCGCCATCAGCGGCGGCGCGAAATTCATTCGCCCGGTGTTCATCACCGTGGTGCTGGGCCTGACCGTGCGCCTAGCCTGGCAGCACTGGTTCAGCGTGGCCTAAGCGCCGCGCCACATAGACGTCGATCAGGTAACGGGCAATCGAGCGTGACGCCGGCAACGGCGGCAGCTCGTGCACGTTGAACCACTGGGCGTCCTCGATCTCGTCTTCCTGACAGACGATCTCGCCACCGGCATATTCGGCGTGAAAGCCAAGCATCATCGAGTGCGGGAACGGCCAGCACTGGCTGCCCATGTACTGGATGTTCCTGACCTCGATGCTCACCTCTTCGCGAACCTCGCGAATCAGGCAGTCCTCGGCCGATTCGCCCGGTTCGGCGAACCCCGCCAATGTGCTGTAGACACCGCTGACAAAACGCGGTGAACGTGCCAACAGCACTTCATCGCCTCGAGTCACCAGGACAATCATGCTCGGCGAAATCCGTGGGTAGCTGCGCAGATCACATGGCTGGCAATACATCGCGCGCTCGCGCGGCACCTGGGTCATGGCCTGACCGCAGTTACCGCAAAAGCGGTGCTCCCGGGCCCACGTGCCGATCTGCGCGGCGTAACCGAGCACCTTGTACAGCGTGTGATCGCCTTCGAGCATGAACGCCCGCAGGCCTTTCCAGTTGCAACCCGGCACTTCGCTGTGGCTGCGCAACTCCAGCAGATAGACCGGCTCGCCATCGAGGTGACCGATGCCATGCTCGGCCAGAATCGACAGGTCCTGACGTTTCAGCCATTCGCGCGCGAACAGTGCGCCGTTGTCATCGAACAGAAAGCCTTCGGGGCTGCGCGCGATGGCCCAGCCGCCGGGTTGATCGGTGTCCAGTACTGCGGTGGTCCAGCGAGGAATCATGGTTAATCAATCCAGAAATTCGGGTTTCTGTTTGCTCATATGGGCGGCCATGGCCACGCGCAGATCGGTGGATTGCAACATGGCGGCGTTCCAGGTGGCGATGTATTCGAGGCCGTCATCGATGCGATGGTCACGCATGTAGCTGATCATCTCCTTGGTGCCGGTGACCGCGATCGGTGACTTGCCGGCGATTTCCCGGGCAATACCCATGACGCCGTCGAGCAGGCTGGCGCTGTCGCTGTAGACGCGATTGACCAGGCCCATGCTCCGCGCTTCATCGGCGCCAAAAGTGCGACCAGTGTAAGCCAGTTCGCGCAGCATGCCGTCACCGATGATTCGCGGCAAGCGTTGCAGCGTGCCAACGTCGGCGGCCATACCGATGTCGATTTCCTTGATCGAAAACTGTGCGTCCTCGGCGGCATAACGCATGTCGCACGCGGCGATCAGGTCGATGGCGCCCCCCAGGCAGTAACCCTGAATGGCCGCAAGCACCGGTTTGCGGCAGTTATCGACGGCATTGAACGAAGCTTGCAGGGTGAGGATCTTGCGCCGCAACAGGCGCGCGTTGCGTCCCACGTCCTTGCCCAGTTCATTGGCCACGCCGGCCAGCATCATCAGGTCGATCCCCGAGGAGAAATGCTTGCCTGCTCCGCTGAGGACCACCACCCGCACTTCATCGGTGTCGTCGATCCACTGAAAGATCTCGACGATCTCGCTCCAGAACGCCGCGTTCATCGAGTTGATCTTCTCCGGGCGGTTGATCTGCACATGGGCGATTTTATCGACCAGTTCGACGTTGAACGCAGTGTACTGAGACATGCCAATGATCCTTTTGCGGGCAAAAATGAGGTCCGAACTATAACAAGGCATGAAGGTGGGCAGTAAGGCAGTGGTTTGGCCAAATGCGGGACTCAAAAAACACGCACCACAATAGTGCGCGCCTGATATATCACGTCGCACATTTATATGACTGCCCAGTGACTTTTTGAGGCCCGAACGCAAAAAAACATGCACTTCGTCGGGGCGTTTGCACCTCGATCAGGCACGTCCGTTCCGCTACAAACCGATTGTCGAACAATTTTGCCATCTGCCCTTTACCGCTCTAAGTTCTGGCCTAGACTCACTTTCTCAAGGCGAAACCGGTCGGTCACAAAATGGAAAAATAGTCGAAACTTTTTCCAATCCCGATCGGTCCTCTGACAAGAAGGTGCGTTGCGACTGGTGCAATCTTTGCAACGGCTGATTCAACCCTTTTGCTTCGACTCGACGCATTGGGCAGCGCTTGCTCACTGATGCGCAGCGCGTTTGCGCCGGCCACGGGAAATGGCCATGAAACACCGTTTGCCAGACCTAAGAATTAGATCAACAACACGGGAGATTCATATGATCAGTACGGCTTTGGAAATACAGGGAGAGCGTGCTCATCAGGTCGGCGAATCGAGCGCCGTAACTGCCGCAAACACCCAACCCGCCAGCGTTCCAGGCACCAGGACGCTGACCCCGGCAGCCAACCAGAATCCGAACCGTAAGAAAGTCCTGTTCGTCACCTCGGAAATTGCCGACCTGGTGAAAACCGGTGGCCTGGGCGATGTTTCCGCAGCACTGCCGCGGGCCATGGCCCATCTGCACGATGTACGGGTGTTGATCCCCGGTTACCCGCAAGTGCTGCACAGCGAGAACCCCATTCATATCATCGGTGAGCTTGGCGGCCATGCTGCGTTGCCACCGTGCAAGATCGGGCGCATGGACATGCCCGATGGCCTGGTCATTTACGTGTTGATCTGCCCCGAACTCTACGAGCGCGAAGGTTCACCCTACGGCGCCAACAACGGCCGCGACTGGCCGGATAACCATATCCGTTTCGCCCGCCTGGGCCTGGCGGCGGCTGATATTGCCGCCAATCTCGCGCAGATCCACTGGTGCCCGGACCTGGTGCACGCCCACGACTGGCCCGCCGGCCTGGCCCCTGCCTACATGCACTGGCGTGGGCAGCGCACACCGACGCTTTTCACCATCCACAACCTGGCCTATCAAGGTGTGACCAGCCTGGGCTCGTGCCCCGAACTGGGCATTCCCCAACACGCGCTGCAACAGGAAGGCATGGAGTTCTACGGCAAAATGTCGTTCCTCAAGGCCGGAATGGCCTATTCGAGCCACATCACCACGGTCAGCGCGACCTACGCCCAGGAAATCACCACCCCGGATTTCGGCTGCGGCCTGGACGGTTTCCTCGCCGCCAAGACCCAGCAAGGCCTGCTCAGTGGCATTCCCAACGGCATCGATGAAAGCTGGGATTCGGCGACCGACCCGCACCTGTTCTGCCCGTTCGACATCGGCGACTGGGATGGCAAGGCCGTGAACGCCGCCCATGTCCGCGAACTGTTCGGCCTGAAAGACTCCGAAGGACCGCTGTTCGCCGTGGTTTCGCGCCTGGTTTATCAGAAAGGCCTGGACCTGACAGAGGCGGTGTCCGAGTACATCGTCAAAAATGGCGGGCAGATCGCGATCATCGGTCGCGGCGAGCCGGAAGAAGAACAGGCCATGCGTGAACTGGCCCTGCGCTTCCCCGGGCAGATCGGCGTGCGCATCGGCTTCAACGAAACCGACGCCCGGCGCATGTTTGCCGGCAGCGACTTCCTGCTGATGCCTTCGCGATACGAGCCATGCGGCCTGAGCCAGATGTACGCCCAGCGCTTCGGCTCGTTGCCGGTGGCACGCAACACCGGCGGTCTTGCCGACACCATCGAAAACGGCGTGACCGGTTTCCTGTTCGATGAATCCACGGTGCAGAGCTATCAGGAAGCCCTGAGCCGCGCGTTCAAGGTGTTCGCCTTTCCCGGCCTGCTGCACGCCATGCGCTGCCGGGCCATGGCGGCGCCGTTCAACTGGTGCAAGGCGGTCGAACCCTACGCCGAGCTCTACGAACAGCTTGTGGCCAAGGCATTGGGGAAATCGCACAAACAGTAAGAGGCTTTGAAGATGCCGTTACGGACCCTTGAGACCTGGCCCCACGGCGCAATCATGCTGGACGCAGAGCACACGCGATTCGCGTTGTGGGCGCCAGATGCGTACTACGTCAGTGTCGAACTGGAAAATGGACAGTCCTTGCCGTTGCTGCCCCAGGCCGACGGCTGGTTCGTGAGCAACATCCGATGCGCGGCGGGCACGCGTTACCGCTACAGCATCGACGGCGAACTGGAAGTGCCCGACCCGGCCTCCCGCGCCCAGGCCGGCGACATCGACCGGCACAGCGTGGTGGTCGATCCGCTGGCCTATGCCTGGCAACACGCCGCCTGGCTGGGACGGCCGTGGAACGAAGCGGTGATCTACGAACTGCATGTCGGTGCGCTCGGCGGCTTCAGCGCCGTCGAGCAGCATCTGGCGCGGCTGGTCGAACTGGGCGTCACCGCGATCGAACTGATGCCTGTCGCGCAGTTTCCCGGCGAACGCAATTGGGGTTATGACGGCGTCCTGCCCTACGCGCCCCAGGCGTCATACGGCTCCCCCGAGCAGCTCAAGCACTTGATCGACACCGCCCATGGCCACGGCCTGGCGGTGATCCTCGACGTGGTCTACAACCACTTCGGCCCGGACGGCAATTACCTGCATCGTTATGCCAAGGGCTTTTTTCGCGAAGACAAACACACGCCGTGGGGCGCGGCCATCGACTTGCGCCGTCGCGAAGTACGGGACTTCTTCATCGAAAACGCCTTGATGTGGCTGCTGGAGTACCGTTTCGACGGTTTGCGCCTGGACGCGGTGCACGCCATCGAAGACCCGGATTTCATCCAGGAACTGGCACGACGGGTGCGCCAGCAGACGGGACCGGCGCGGCATGTGTGGCTGATGGTGGAGAACGAACATAACCAGGCCAGCCTGCTCGAACAGGGTTACGACGCGCAGTGGAACGATGACGGCCACAACGCCCTGCATGTGTTGCTGACCGGCGAAACCGACGCCTATTACGCCGACTACGCGCAAAACCCCACCGAACAACTGGCGCGCTGCCTGAGCCAGGGCTTCGTGTTCCAGGGCCATCTCAATCGCCATGGTGTGGCGCGGGGCGAACCCAGCGGACATCTTCCGCCCAGTGCATTCATCCTGTTTTTGCAGAACCATGACCAGATCGGCAACCGGGCCTTCGGCGAGCGCCTGCATCAACTCGCCCACCCGCAAGCGCTGCGGGCCGCCACGGTGTTGCTGCTGTTGTCGCCGATGATTCCGCTGCTGTTCATGGGCGACGAATTTGCCGTCGAGCAACCCTTCCTGTTTTTCACCAGCCATCACGGTGAATTGGCCAGGCAGGTTCGCGACGGCCGGCGCAATGAGTTCGCGGCGCTCAGCGCCTTTGCCGACCCGATCCTGCGCGAACACATTCCGGACCCGAACGATCCGCAGACATTTGCAGCGTCCCGCCCAGTCCTGCCATCGACCGGCCATTGCGAGATGCACGACCTGTATCGACGACTGTTGCAGATCCGTCACCGGCACATCATCCCGCGCCTGCCGGGCGCCCGGGCACTGGGCACCGATGTGCTGGGTGAAGCCGCGGTCAGTGCAACCTGGCGCCTGGGCGATGGCAGCCAGCTGCGCATTGACCTGAACCTCAGCGCCAGCCCCGTAGTCCACACCTCACAGACCGGTGCCACGCGCTTGTTCGAATACCCGCCACAGGGCGCCGACCTGCCGGCCCCAAACACCCTTGCCCCGTATTGCGCGCTCGTCACCCTCGCCGCCGCAGCCCCCTTTGCTACCCCGTTTGGAGAGCGTCCATGAGTGATGCGCAACTGGAAATCCTGGCCAGCCGTGCCGGTCTCGCAGTCGATTGGCTCGACGCCAACGGCCGCCCGCAAAAAGTCGCGCCGTCCGTGTTGCGCAATGTGCTGACCGGCCTTGGCCACCCGGCCGGCAGCGCCCAGGAAATCGACGCCAGCCTGCTGGAACTGCAAGAGGTGCAACAGACCCATCACTTGCCGCCATTGATCACCGCCGATGTCGGGAAGGGCCTGGACCTGGCGCGTTTTTTCGAGCCCGGGACCCCTTGCGAAATCCACCTCGAAGACGGTTCGCGGCTCGACCTGAAACTGGACGCCAACGCGGTGCTACCGGGGCTGGTACCGGTCGGCTATCAACAGGTCAGCATCGACGGACAAAGCTTCACCCTGGCCGTAGCCCCGGCCCGTTGCTACAGCGTGGCCGATGCCGTGGACAACCCCATCCCCCGTGCCTGGGGCCTGAGTGTGCAATTGTATGGATTGCGCCGCCCCGGCGATGGCGGGTTTGGTGACACCCAGGCGCTGGAGGACCTCGCCCGGGTGGCCGGCGAGCGTGGCGCCGAGGCGCTGGCGATCAGCCCGCTGCATGCGATGTTTTCCAGTGACACCCAACGCTACAGCCCCTATTCGCCGTCCAGCCGCTTATTTCTCAACAGCCTTTACTGCGCCCCGGGCACCATTCTCGGCGAACGCGCACTGCGCACCGCCATCGATGCAACCGGGCTGGCCATTGAACTCAAGGCGCTGGAAGAGCGACCGCTGATTGACTGGCCGGCCGCCGCCGAAGCCAAGCATCGGCTGTTGCAGTCGCTGTACGAAGGTTTCGTCCAGGGCGAACATCCTTTGCACGAAGACTTCAGCAGCTTTCGTCACGCCGCCGGCGAAGCGCTGGAAAACCACTGTCGCTTCGAAGCCATCCAGGAGGCGCGCGCCGCCCGGGGTGAACACCTCGACTGGCGGCAGTGGCCTGAACCCTGGCGCAATCCGCGCAGCGCCGAACTGGCGGCATTCGCCGAAGAGAATGCCGGGCGCATCGGCTTCTTCGCCTTCTGCCAGTGGCTGATCACGCGCTGCCTGGAGCGCGCGCAAACCGCCGCCCGCGCCAGCGGCATGAGTATCGGCCTGATCGCCGACCTGGCCGTTGGCGCCGATGGTGGCGGCAGCCAGGCCTGGAGCCGTCAGGACGAACTGCTCGCGTCCCTCACCGTCGGTGCGCCGCCGGACATTCTCAACCGCACGGGCCAAGGCTGGGGGATTTCCGCATTCTCCCCTGAAGGCCTGGTGCGCAATGGTTTCCGGGCCTTCATCGAAATGTTGCGGGCCAATTTCGCCCACTCCGGTGGCTTGCGCATCGATCACGTCATGGGCTTGCAGCGTCTGTGGGTAATCCCCAATGGATCGCCGCCAGCGGACGGCGCCTACCTGTATTACCCGGTGGACGATCTGCTGCGCCTGCTGACCCTGGAATCCCATCGTCACCAGGCCATCGTCCTGGGCGAAGACCTCGGCACCGTGCCGGACGGCCTGCGGGAAAAACTCATCGCCCGCTCGATGCTGGGCATGCGGGTATTGCTGTTCGAACAGGACAACACGCATTTCAAGCCGATCCTCGACTGGCCGGACAACGCCCTGGCCACCACCAGCACCCATGACCTGCCGACCCTCAACGGCTGGTGGCATGGCCGCGATATCGACTGGAACGCCCGGCTCGGCTTGCTCGATGCCAGTGGTGAAATCGAATGGCGCCAGCACCGCGAACGCGAGCGCGAAGGCCTGCGCCGGGCGTTGAGCCAGGACCCGCAGAACTTCCGTGAAGAGTCCCACGAAACCGACCAGGTGCTCGATGCCAGCGTGCGCTTCCTCGGTCATACCCGGGCCCCCTTGGTGCTGCTGCCCCTGGAAGACGCCCTTGGTGTCGAACAGCAAGCCAACCTGCCCGGCACCATCGACTCCCACCCCAACTGGTCGCGGCGCTTGCCCGGTTACAGCGAAGCCCTGCTCGACAGAGCGGATGCCGCACGACGCCTGGAGTTGCTCGCCTGTGCGCGGCTCCAGGCGGCCGAGCGTGATCGATGACCCTGGTACCGAGTCGTCTACTGCGCGCCACCTTGCGCCTGCAATTTCACAAAGGCTTCACGCTTGAAGATGCGGTGCCACTGGTGCCGTATTTCTCCCGTCTTGGCATCAGCCATGTCTACGCCTCCCCGCTGTTGCGTGCCCGCGCCGGGTCGATGCATGGTTATGACGTGGTGGACCCGACCCGGGTCAATCCGGAACTGGGCGGAGAGGCGGCGCTGCGCAGCCTGGTCAGCGCCCTGCACGAGCACAACATGGGGTTGATTCTCGACGTCGTCTCCAACCACATGGCGGTCGGCGGCGGTGACAATCCCTGGTGGCTGGATTTGCTGGAGTGGGGACGCCTGAGCCCTTACGGCGAGTTTTTCGACATCCAGTGGCATTCACCCGACCCGTTGATGGAAGGCCAGTTGCTCCTGCCGTTTCTGGGCAGCGACTACGGCGTCGCGTTGCAGGACGGCACCCTGCCCCTGCGCTTCGATGCCTGGCACGGCAGCTTCCATGTCGAGCACTACGAACATCGCTTTCCGATTTGCCCCAGCGATTACGGGGAACTGCTCAGGACCGATGCACCGCTCGATACACAGCAGGCCGAACAACTGAAAAACCTGGCCGATCGCTTCAGCACCCTGAGCTACCAGACCGACGCCCACAGCCTGGCCCTGCCGCTGAAAGCGGAACTTCGCGATCTGGTCAACGATCCGGCCCTGGCCCACGCCATCGAGCAGCACCTGAACAACTACGACTCACTGACCGGCGAAGGCTTCCGGCGCCTGCACAACCTGCTGGAACGCCAGAGCTATCGCCTCGCCAGTTGGCGCACCGCCGCCGATGACATCAACTGGCGGCGCTTCTTCGATATCAATGAACTCGGCGGACTGCGGGTCGAGCGTCCCGCCGTGTTCGAAGCCACCCACGCGAAGATTTTCCAACTGGTGGCTGAAGGGCTGATCGACGGGTTGCGCATCGACCACATCGACGGCCTCGCCGACCCGCGAGGCTATTGCCGCAAGCTGCGCCGCCGGGTCGACAGCCTGTCAGCGGGCCGGCACCTGCCCATCTATGTGGAAAAGATCCTGGGCGAAGGGGAAACCCTGCCTCGCGACTGGTCGGTGGACGGCACCACCGGCTACGAATTCATGAACCAGTTGTCACTACTGCAACAGGATCCACGGGGCGCGCAGACTCTGGCCGAACTCTGGCATCGTCACAGCGAGCGGTCCGCCGATTTCGCCCAAGAAGCTCAACTGGCCCGCCAGCAAGTCCTCAGCGGCTCCCTGGCCGGAGATTTCGAAAGCGTTGCCCAGGCCTTGCTGCAAGTGGCCCGGGACAACCTCATGACCCGCGACCTGACCCTCGGCGCCATTCGCCGGGCCTTGCAGGCGTTGATCGTGCATTTCCCGGTGTACCGCACCTACATCAGTCCCCTTGGCCGGTCGGCCCAGGGCGAGGCGTTTTTCCGTCAGGCCATGGACGGCGCCCGCCAAACCCTGGGTGAAGAGGACTGGCCGGTGCTCGACTGCCTGGCCGGATGGCTCGGCGGTGAACCCTGGCGTTCGCGCCCGGCCGGTCGCGAGCGCAAACGCTTGAAGCACGCCTGCGTACGTTTCCAGCAACTGACCTCACCGGCGGCGGCGAAAGCGGTGGAAGACACCGCGTTCTATCGTTCGGCGGTCCTGCTCTCGCGCAATGACGTTGGCTTCAACACCGAACAGTTCAGCGCACCTGTCGCCGACTTTCATCAGGCCTGTATCGAACGCCTCGACACCTTCCCGGACAATCTGCTGGCCAGCGCCACCCACGACCACAAGCGCGGTGAAGATTCACGGGCGCGGCTGGCGGTACTGAGCGAGCGCAGCAGTTGGTACGCCGACCAGATCGGCCTGTGGCGCGCCCTCGCCCGGCCCTTGCGCAACGACGATCAAATGCCATCGACGGGGGATGAACTGATTCTCTACCAGGCGATCATCGGCAGCTGGCCGCTGGCGTTGGAGATCGATCATGCGCCGGCCCTTGAGGACTACGCAAAACGCCTCTGGCAGTGGCAACGCAAGGCCCTGCGCGAAGCCAAACTGCAAAGTAGCTGGAACGCGCCCAATGACCCTTACGAGCAAGCGAGCGAAGACTTTATCCAGCGTCTGTTGCTCAGCCCCGAAGGCGAGTTGTTGCGTACGGCCCTGGCCAAGGCTGCCCGCTCGATTGCCGCCCCCGGCGCACTCAACGGATTGGCGCAAACCTTGCTGCGCATGACCGTGCCCGGTGTACCGGACTTGTATCAGGGCAACGAGTTCTGGGACTTCAGCCTGGTCGACCCGGACAACCGTCGTCCCGTGGATTACGCCAGCCGCCAGCAGGCGCTGCAGCAAGCGGTGGACCTGCCGGACTTGATGCAAAACTGGCGTGACGGGCGCATCAAACAAGCCTTGATTGCGCGCACCCTGAGCCTGCGCGCCGAGCATGCCGAGCTGTTTCGGCGTGGTACCTGCCAGGCTTTGGAAGTGGTGGGCAGCGAGGCCCATCGAGTGCTGGGATTTGTCCGTGAACGGGAGGGGAAACGCGCCATTGTGATTGTGCCGATACGTTGTGCCGATCTGCTGGAAAACGGTGCCGAACCACAGGTCCACGCGCCGCTGTGGGGCGATACCCGGGTCAAACTGCCGTTCACCGTCCCGGACGAACATCTGCAGGGACTTTTTTCCCGCATCACAGTCACAGAACACAGGGAGCTGCTGATCAGCGCCGCGCTGGGGGATTTCCCGGTCAATCTCATTTTTCAAACTGCCCACACTTGAATTCAGTTCAGGAGCATTACGATGAGTACCGACGATAAACGCATCCGCGAATTTGCCTATCAGATCTGGGAATCCGAAGGAAAACCCGAAGGCCAGGAGGCCCGTCACTGGGAAATGGCGTGCAAACTGGCGGAAGCCGAAGCCCTGGCCCCGAAAAAGCCGGTCAAGGCTGCTGCGAAAACCCCGGTCAGCAAAACGGCCAATGGCAAGGCTGGCGATGCCAAGGTCGCCGCGGCAAAAACCAAGGCCAAACCGGCGGCGGCTTCGAAGGTGATCCCGCCGGGGGAAAAGGCCGCTGAGAAAAAGCCCCGGGCTGCGCGAAAACCGCCAGCGGTTTGAATAGGCCTTGAGGCCCCTTCGCGGGCAAGTCGGACCGCCGCACCGCCGCTCACACAGTGTTTGGTGGTGTAACTGCAATCTGTGGCAACTCACAGGTCCCTGTGGGAGCGGGCTTGCTCCTACAGGTTGCCGCCGCTTTAAGGAATACCTATGACCAGTCCGAAGAAAGCCGCCGCGCCAGCCACTCGTGCCGAAACCACACGAATCCGCGAAGGCCTGCCCTTTCCACTGGGTGCCACCTGGGATGGACTGGGAGTCAACTTCGCCCTGTTTTCCGCCCACGCCACCAAGGTTGAACTGTGCCTGTTCGACGACGCCGGCGAGGTGGAACTCGAACGCATCGAACTGCCCGAATACACTGACGAGATCTACCACGGCTACCTGCCCGACGCCCATCCGGGGCTGATCTACGGCTATCGCGTCTACGGTCCATACGACCCGGCCAACGGCCATCGCTTCAACCCCAACAAACTGCTGATCGACCCCTACGCCAAACAACTGGTGGGCAAGCTGAAATGGTCCGAAGCGCTGTTCGGCTACACCATCGGCCACCCCGACGCTGACCTCAGCTTCGATAAACGGGACAGCGCGCCCTTTGTGCCCAAATGCAAGGTCATCGACCCGGCGCATACCTGGGGCCACGATCATCGGGTCAGCGTGCCGTGGGACAGGACGATCATCTATGAAACCCATGTGCGCGGCTTCAGCATGCGCCACCCCGCCGTCCCCGAAAACCTGCGCGGCACCTTTGCCGGGTTGATGGTCGATGATGTGGTGGAGCACATCCGCAAGCTCGGCGTGTCGACTGTGGAATTACTGCCGATCCACGCCTTCGTCAACGACCAGCATCTGCTGCACAAGGGCATGACCAATTACTGGGGCTACAACAGCATTGCGTTCTTCGCCCCCGATCCGCGTTACCTGGCCAGCGGCAAGATCGCCGAATTCAAGGAAATGGTCGCGCACCTGCACGAAGCCAATCTGGAGGTGATCCTCGACGTGGTCTACAACCACACCGCCGAGGGCAACGAGCAAGGCCCGACCCTGTCCATGCGCGGCATCGACAACGCGTCCTACTACCGCCTCAAGCCCGATGACAAGCGCTTCTATATCAACGATTCCGGCACCGGCAACACCCTGGACCTGAGCCACCCCTGCGTACTGCAAATGGTCACCGACTCCCTGCGCTACTGGGCCACGGAAATGCACGTGGACGGCTTCCGCTTCGACCTGGCGACCATTCTGGGGCGTTACCACGACGGTTTCGACGAGCGCCACAGTTTCCTCGTGGCCTGCCGCCAGGACCCGGTGCTGCGCCAGGTCAAACTGATCGCCGAACCCTGGGACTGCGGCCCCGGCGGTTATCAGGTCGGCAACTTTCCGCCGGGCTGGGTCGAGTGGAACGACAAGTTCCGCGACACCGTGCGCGCCTTCTGGAAAGGCGACGACGGCCAACTGGCTGACTTTGCCAGCCGCCTGACCGCTTCGGGCGATATGTTCAATCAACGTGGTCGGCGGCCATACTCATCGGTCAATTTCGTCACCGCCCACGACGGCTTCACCCTCAACGATCTGGTGTCGTACAACGACAAGCACAACGAGGCAAACGACGAAGACAATCAGGATGGCAGCAACAACAACCTATCGTGGAACCACGGCGCCGAAGGCCCCACCGACGATCCCGAGATCAACGCGCTGCGCCATCGGCAGATGCGCAATTTCTTCGCCACCCTGCTGCTGGCCCAAGGCACGCCGATGCTGGTGGCCGGCGACGAGTTCGCCCGCACCCAGGACGGCAACAACAACGCGTACTGCCAGGACAGTGAGATCGGCTGGGTCAACTGGGACCTCAGCGAAGATGGCAAGGCCCTGCTCAAGTTCGTCAAACGCCTGATCAAGTTGCGCCTGACCTACCCGGTTCTGCGGCGCGGACGTTTTCTGGTGGGCAATTACAACGAGGATATCGGCGTCAAGGACGTGACCTGGCTGGCGCCGGACGGCACACAAATGACCACCGAAAATTGGCACGATGCGCACAATCGATGCCTGGGCATGTTGCTCGATGGCCGCGCCCAGGAAACCGGCATCCGCCGCAAAGGCGTCGACGCGACGTTGATGCTGGTAGTCAACGCACATCACGACATCGTCAATTTCCGGCTGCCGGAAGTGCCTGACGGCGGTTTCTGGACATGCATGATCGACACCAACCAGCCGTCGATCCGCGGCCAGGAGCGTTTCGAGTTTGGCCACGAGTACTCGGTCACCGGACGCTCGTTGCTGCTGTTCGAGTTGCAGCATGAGGAAGAAGAGTAAAAAAGCCTACAGGCGTTTATGGCCGCAACACCGCAGAGCGGAAAAGTCATTGCGGACAGGTTCGCGACGCGACGAATAGCGTTACATGAGCAATACTCGATTCGCGGCAATCCAGGGTTTGGCTTGTCGCTCCGCTATCAACGAGCCCTCACGGGTCTGCCGGGCTGGTCCCATGCACGACTGAAGGCGACGCAGAACAAGGACGTATCGACTATGAAACCCGTTTCCCTGAGCGAAGCCAGCCTGCCATCACAGATCTGGAACAGCGCCCCGCAACTGGACAGCATTCCGGTCATCAGCACCCAGTCGCTGGTACCCACCGGCGCACGCGCGGTGCTCATTGCCCCGCACCCCGGCGATGAGGTAGTGACCTGCGGCGGCCTGCTGCAGTTGCTCAGCAACCTCGGCCACCCGCTGCAATTGATCTCGATCACCGACGGCAGCGCCAGCCATCCGGGCTCTCGGCAGTGGTCGGAAAAACGCCTCAGCGTGTTTCGTCCCCAGGAAAGCGTCGAAGCCATCCGCCGGCTCGGGTTGCCGATGCACAGCCTGAAGTGGATTCGTGGCGGGTTTACCGACAACGCCCTGGTGGAGCACGAAGATCAGATCGCCCAATTCATCACGCGCTACCTGCGCCCCGGTGATGTGGTGTTCAGCACCTGGCGCGAGGACGGCAACGTCGACCACGACACCGTTGGCCGCGCCAGCGCCAGGGCGGCAGCCAACGCAGGGGCAACCTACAACGACGTACCGTTCTGGGCCTGGCACTGGCCGGCACGAGACCGTGAACTGATCCCCTGGCACCGCGCCCGCAAGGTGCGCCTCGATACCTGGACCGTCGCCCGCAAGAGCCACGCCACCCATGCCTACGCCAGCCAACTGGACGGCGAACCGGCCATCGGCCTTGCGCCGTTGCTGCCCCGGCCGCTGTTGGAGCGTATCCGTTTGCCTTATGAAATCGTGTTGGTATGAACTCATCGATTATCGACCCGGTGCAGTCCATCGGACTGAACTGCCTGCCTTTGCATCAGTCGCATGCATAAGCAGCCTTGAGTCAGAGGAGTGTAAGTGGCCAGTTATCCAAAACGGCAGGCAGCCGAATCGACACCCTTGAACACGCCCCCGACGATTCATCGGCTTCGCGTGCTGACGGTCAACACCCACAAGGGTTTTACTGCACTCAACCGGCGCTTCATCCTTCCTGAGTTGCGTGAAGCGGTGCGCAGTACGTCGGCAGACCTGGTGTTTCTGCAAGAAGTCGTCGGCGAGCACGACCGCCATTCCTCCCGCTACAACGATTGGCCACAAACCTCGCAATATGAATTCCTCGCCGACAGCATGTGGAGCGACTTCGCCTATGGGCGCAACGCCGTCTATCCCGACGGTCACCATGGCAATGCCCTGCTGTCGAAATACCCGATCCGCGAGTATCGAAACCTGGATGTTTCCATTACCGGCCCGGAACGCCGTGGCTTGCTGCACTGCGTGCTGGACGTGCCGGGGCATCGCGAAGTGCATGCCATTTGCGTTCACCTCAGCCTGCTGGAAAGCCATCGACAACTGCAGTTGCAGTTGCTCTGTCAGCTCCTCGAATCCCTGCCGGATGATGCGCCGGTGATCATTGCCGGCGACTTCAACGACTGGCAGATGCAGGGCAATGCCACCCTTGCCCGCCGCGACTACTTGCACGAAGCCTTCGAACGCCACCTTGGCCGACCGGCCAAAACCTACCCCGCGCGGTTTCCCTTGCTGCGCCTCGATCGCGTCTACCTGCGCAACGCCAGCAGCCACCAGCCACAAATACTGGGAAACAAGCCGTGGACGCACCTGTCCGATCATTTGCCGCTGGCGGTGGAAGTGCACTTGTGAATCACGGCTATCAGGCGCCTGGCGCTGTGATAACGCCCCCCACCTGTTATTTCTGACAGTAGCCGCATTGAAGCGGCGCCTGCTACGTTGGTGACGCCCTGCCGATGCCGGTAAGGGCAGTCGTTCCTGGCCATTGCTGACGGCCAAAGGAACGGACGTTGACCCCATCGCGGAGGCAACCATGGAGTTTTCGACAGATCTGCCCAAATACCGTTTAAGCGCCTGCCTGTTCTCGATCTGGTTATGCGCGAACTGGCCCCAGGCTGCCGACGCCGCCTGCACACTCATCCCCACCGTCGGTAACGACAACTTCGTCTGCGACAGCGCCACCAGTGGACCGTTGACCGACCTGTCGGGCAACAACACCCTGACCTTTCCTGCCAACGGCACCGGCAGGATCAACGGTAACGTGACCTTCGGTACCGGCGCCGACACCGTGACCATTGCTTCGGGCACCGTAGCCGGGGCACTCAGCCAAGGCAATGGCATCGATGACTTCGTCATGTCTGGCGGAACTGTTCAGTCACTGGCCCAAGGGGATGGTCGCGATACCTTCCTGATGACCGGCGGCACCATCGTCGGCGCTTTCGAGGACGGCGACGTCGCCAGGATGACCGGTGGCTCCATCGGCCGGGTTGACATGAAGCTCGATAACAATCTCTTCGAAATGTCGGGTGGGCAGATACTTCGCAACCTGGTGACCGGTTTGGGCACCGATACCATTATCGTTTCCAGGGGGAGGATCGGTGGCAACATCAGTGTCAGCAATGGCAACGACAGCATCACGGTCACCGGCGGGGAAATCGTCGGCGAGATCCGCGCCGGCAATGGCGATGACACCCTGGTATGGGACGGCGACGGGATCATCCGCTCGCAAATCCTGCTGGAGGCCGGCAACGACAGCGCCACCCTGCGCAACCTCAGCGAAAGCACCCTCGCCCTCACCCCGAGCATCAATGGCGGCGTCGGCAATGACCTGCTGACCTTCGATCACACCACCTCGTCAGGCGCCGCCCGGTATATCAACTGGGAAACGGTCAATCTCGCTAACAGCTCGCGCTTTGATCTCGATGGCACCTTTCAATTGGGGGACAGCACCAGCGGCACGGGCGTGTTCAATCTCGATGGCAGCAGCACCCTGACGTCGGCGCAAGGCAGCATCGTGCCATTGACCGCAGGTCGGCTCGTTACCTTGAACAACAGCGGGATCATCGACCTCACTCGTGGCAACTCGCGCACCAATGACAGCCTGACGGTTGAAGGCAATTACGTGGGTAACGGTGGCCAGCTGTTGTTGCAAAGTGCCGTGGGCGATGACAGTTCTCCCAGTGACAAGCTGGTGGTCAACAACGGGACATTGACCGGCAGCACCCTGATCAGCGTCACCAACCTTGGCGGCGTGGGCGCCTTGACCCGGGAAAACGGAATCCAGCTGGTACAGGCCCAAGGCACGGCGGTCAGCGACAGCACCGCGTTCGCCCTCAAAGCCCCGGTGTCGGTTGGCGCCTTCGATTACCGCCTGTTCAAAGGCGGTATCACACCGGGCAGCGAAAACAGTTGGTATTTGCGCTCCCAGGTGGTGGCGCCGCCAGTCGTTGCCGTCGCCAACCCTGATCCCGCGCTGCCGCCGACGCTGGTGCCCATTGTGGCAGTGCCGGTGGCCGCACCGGTGGTTGTGGCCACCGCGGCTGAAGGCGTTGCAATCGTCGAAGCCCCGGTGCTACCGGCCGCCGTACCCGGCGCAGCACCAATCCCCTTGTATCGCGAGGCCGTACCTACCTGGTCGGTGGTGCCGCCAGCTGCAGCACAGTTGAGCCTTGCCGCGTTGGGCACCTTCCATGACCGTCAGGGCGATCAGAGCCTGCTGAGTGAAACCGGTGTCTTGAGCGCCGGTTGGGGCCGGGTCTACGGCAAGAACCTCGAGCAGACCTGGGCCGGCACCGTCACCCCAAGACTGGACGGCTCGCTCAACGGTTTTCAGGTCGGCAATGATCTGTTCAGCTCAGAGTGGGCGGGTGGGCAAACCCAGCGCAGCGGTTTCTTCATCGGCCACAGCCGCCTGCAAGGCGATGTCGACGGTTTCAATCAGGGCTTCGCGGGCAAGCGCTCCGGCAACGTCGAGTTGGAAGGCGACAGTCTTGGCGTTTACTGGACCCTGACCGATCGCGCCGGCGCGTATCTCGATACCGTGGCCATGTACACCCGGCTCAACGGCGACAACCGCTCCGAAAGTGGACTGAAGATCGACAATGAAGGGCACGTGACGACGTTATCGGCAGAAGTCGGATACCCGATCCCGGTGGCCGGTAACTGGGTGGTCGAACCCCAGGCACAGGCGATTTACCAGAAAGTCAGACTCGACAGCCAGGACGACGGTATTTCCCATGTCTCGTTCGATTCCGACACTGCCTGGACCGGCCGCGTCGGCGCACGCCTGAAGGGTCGCTACGAGGTCGGCGGCCGGCCGCTGGAACCTTATCTGCGGGCCAACATCTGGCACACCTTCACAGGTACCGATACGGTCACCTTTGACCATCTCGATCAGGTCGAAACCCAGCAACGAACCTCGTCCGCCGACCTGGGCATCGGCATGGTGCTGAGCGTTGCAGACTCGTTCAGCGTGTACGCCGGACTCGACTACACCAACAATATCGACAGCAACCAACAACGGAAAACCTACGGTAACCTGGGTGTACGGCTGCGCTGGTGAGGAAATACTTCAAAAGATGCTTTGACCAGGCTGGCTCCTTCGCGAGCAGGCTCGCTCCCACATTCATCCAATGTGGGAGCAGCAACGCGGCTCTGGATCAGCCCTGCGGCCTTAACATCAACACCGCCAACGGCGGCAAATTCAGCACCAGCGACAACGCCTGCCCATGACTCGGCGTCTCCTCGGCCACCGCCCCGCCACTGTTGCCGTAATTGGAACCGGCATAGATGGAGGAGTCGCTGTTGAGCACCTCGTTCCACTGCCCGGCAAACGGAACCCCGACGCGATAAGCCTCACGCGGCACCGGCGTAAAGTTGGCCACCACCAGCACCGGCTCACCCTCCTTGCTCCAGCGCAACCAGGCATAAACGCTGTTGATCGCGTCATCGCCGATCAGCCACTGGAAACCCTGCGGCACATCGTCCTGCTCATGCAGCGCCGGCGCTTCGCGGTACAAGCGGTTGAGGTCGGCCACCAGTTTCTGCACACCCTGGTGCTCGGGGTATTGCAACAGGTACCAGTCCAGTTGCTGGTCATGGTTCCACTCGCGCCACTGGCCGAATTCGCAGCCCATGAACAACAGCTTCTTGCCCGGATGCGCCCACATGAAACTCAGGTAGGCCCGCAGGTTGGCGAATTTCTGCCAGCGGTCGCCGGGCATCTTGTCGATCAGCGAGTGTTTGCCATGCACCACTTCATCGTGGGAGATCGGCAGGATGAAGCGCTCGGACCACGCATACACCAGGCCGAAACTCAGCTCGTTGTGGTGATGGGCGCGGTACACCGGGTCCTGCTGGATGTAATGCAGCGAATCGTGCATCCAGCCCATGTTCCATTTGTAGGCGAAGCCCAGGCCGCCCTGTTGCGTGCCCTGGCTGACACCCGGCCATGCGGTGGATTCCTCGGCGATCACCAACGCACCGGGCGCCTCGAGTGCCACCACGTCATTGAGGTGACGCAGGAAGTCGATGGCTTCCAGGTTCTCCCGTCCGCCATGGCGGTTCGGCACCCACTCGCCGGCCTTGCGCGAGTAGTCGCGATACAGCATCGAGGCCACTGCATCGACCCGCAGGCCGTCGACATGGAAATGCTTGAGCCAGTGCAGCGCCGACGCCAGCATGTAGCCGTGCACTTCAGTGCGACCCAGATTGTAGATCAGTGTGTCCCAGTCCTGGTGGAACCCTTCCTGCGGGTTGCCATACTCGTACAGCGCCGTGCCATCGAACTGGGCCAGGCCATGGGTGTCGGTGGGAAAATGCGCCGGCACCCAATCGAGAATCACCCCGAGTTCGGCCTGGTGGCAGGCGTTGATGAACGCAGCGAACTGGTCCGGCGTGCCATAGCGCGCACTCGGCGCGAATTGCGACAGCAACTGATAACCCCACGAACCGCCGAACGGATGCTCCATGATCGGCATCAGTTCGATGTGGGTGAAGCCCAGGTCTTTGACATAGGGAATCAGTCGCTCGGTCAGTTCCGGCCAGGTGTACTGGCGGGCCACTTCACCCAGGTCATCCAGCTCGCATTGCCACGAACCGGCGTGCAATTCGTAGATCGACAACGGTGCCGTCACCCGCTGGCGGTCACCCCGGGACATCATCCAGTCCTGGTCCTGCCAGTCGATGCTCAAGGGTGAGGCGACTTTCGAGGCGGTGTCCGGCGGCAGGCTGGTGGCCAGCGCCACGGGATCGGCCTTCAACGGCAGAATGCCATGGGCGCCGAGAATCTCGTATTTGTAGGTGTCCCCGGCTTGCAGGCGCGGGATGAACAATTCCCAGACACCGGTGGGATGACGCAGGCGCATCGGGTGCCGGCGCCCGTCCCAGACGTTGAAATCGCCGACCACCGACACCCGCCGGGCATTCGGTGCCCACACCGCGAAACGCACGCCGTCGACGCCGTCCACGGTTTTCAGTTGCGCGCCCAGGCACGCGCTGAGGTCGCGGTGATTGCCTTCGGCAAACAGGTACAAATCCATTTCGCCCAGCAATGGGCCAAAGCTGTACGGATCTTCTGCGGTTTGCTCGCCGCCGGCCCAACGGGTGCGCAGCAGGTACGCTTGCGCTCGATCGAAATGCCCGACGAACAAACCCGGTGTCTGCGTGGCCTCAAGGTGACCCAGATCCTCGCCGGAGTCCCTGGCCAGTACCTGCACACTCAGGGCGCCCGGCAGATACGCACGAATGAATTGTCCGCCGGCACCATCGGCGTGGGGGCCGAGAATGGCGAAAGGATCGATATGCTCGGCACGCACCAATGCATCGATATCCCGCGCCCTGGGTAGCAGCGCTTCTTTGTGATGACCCTGTTCCTTGTTCGAGAAACTCATGACTACTCTCCACCAAGATCGGAAAAGGGTTTAAGCCCACTCAATAATCCATATAAACCGTGCAACGGCACGGGCAACCACGCGGGGCGATTTTCCGCCTCATAAGCCACTTCATACGCCGCCTTCTCCAGGCCGAACAACGCCAGCGCGGCATCCTCGCCTTCGGGATCTTGCCATGCATGGGCAAGACTAGCTGCCGCCAGCCGATAAGCGTCGACAAATGCTTGCCGCGCCTCGCTCAAGTAGCGATCGGTGACCCGCAAGCGCGCAGCATCGGCTGCCGCGGTGTTGTCGACGCTCTGCACATTGATCGCCATCGCCGCCGCATAGTCGAAAGAGCGCAGCACGCCGCTGACATCCTTGTACGGGCTGTGTTTGCCCCGTCGTTCATGCAATGGCCGGGCCGGTTCGCCTTCAAAGTCGATCAGGTAGGCATCGCCCTTGATCACCAGCACCTGCCCCAGATGCAGATCGCCGTGCACACGTATACGCAAGCCGCCCACGGTCTTTTTACCCATCGCTTGTACATGGCCGAGGATGGCCTTCTTGTTGTCCAGTAAACGGCCGACCAGGGTCTGGTCCGCCGGGCTCAATTGACTTTTATGTTGCTTGAGCAAGCTCAGCGCGTGCTCGATTTGCGCTGCAACATCCTTGGTCGAAGCCAGCGCCTCTTTCTGCGTGGTGACCTGGGGCATGAAGTCCGGATTGGCACTCGGCGCCGCCAGCACCTGGTGCATTTCCCCCAGGCGCTGACCGAGCATAGCGGCGAAATCTTTCAGTTCGCCGAGCGCGTTGTAATGTTGTTCCTGCTCGGACACAGCGTCGGCCAGCTCATCGCGCAGCGCCCGTTCGAGGTTGTTCTGGGTCCATTCCCAGGCGTCGCCCTGATTGCTCAGATAGCCTTGGGCGATCATCAGCAAATTGTCTTCACCCGCCCCGTCCCGGCGCACCACGGCCCCGAGCAATGGCGAAATATTGCTGAACCCGGCTGCGGTCAGGTACGCGCTCATTTCCAGTTCCGGGTGCACACCGCAGGCGACCTTGCGGATCAGTTTCAGCACCAGGCTGTTGCCGATCACCACCGAGCTGTTGGACTGCTCGGCGGACAGGTAACGTACCGGCGACTCGGCATTGAGGCCGAGTTTTTCCAGCTCCGCGGTGGACTCGAAACGAATGTCGCCATCGCTGGAGGCCAATACGGTGCCGGCCTGAATGCCCTGCAAGACGGCATGCACAAAGGTCTCCAGGCTGAAGGCATCGGTGATAAGACCGACCTGGCGTCCGCGCCGTACCCGCGACAATGCCAATTGCTGCGGCAGCGGGGTACCGACCTGATCTTCCGAGATAAAGCCGAACGGCAACTGGTAGCGACTGCTCTGGCCAGCGCTGGTGACATTGATCTCACTGAACAGCACCGGATGCTGCGGATCGCCGAACCGCACGCCATAGGCCAGGTCGACCTGTTCGATGGCGGCGTCCTTGCCCGCGAACCAACGGCGGTTCTGCAGCCAGTTGGGCAGGATGCTGTGCTCCAGCGTGGTGCGTGACGGAGCCTCCAGCAATTCCTCCATGCGCTTTTTCAGCACCAGCGTGGTGAAGTCCGGCAAGCTTTGTGCGGGCTCCACGTGCCAGCTCGGCATCTGGTTTTCCGCGGCGAGGCCAAACCAGTAGAAGCCGTAAGGCGCCAGCGTCAGGAGAAAATTCAGCTGGCCGATGGGCGGGAACGCGTTACCCCCGAGCATTTCCACCGGCACCATGCCGACATAGGCCGACAGATCCAGCTCGGCGGCCTGGGCGCTGCGCGACACGTTGGCCACGCACAGAATGACTTCGTGCTTGCCGTCCACCCCGGTGAATTCGCGGGTGTAGGCCAGAATCCGCCGATTGCTCGGCGACAGCATTTTCAACGTACCGCGCCCGAAGGCCTTGGATTGCTTGCGCACGGCGAGCAGGCGCCGGGTCCAGTTCAATAGCGAATGCGGGTCGCCAGCCTGGGTTTCGACGTTGACCGACAGGTAGCCATATTGCGGGTCCATGATCGGCGGCAGCACCAGGCTCGCCGGGTCGGCCCGGGAAAAACCGCCGTTGCGGTCGATGGACCATTGCATCGGCGTGCGCACACCGTCGCGGTCGCCGAGGTAGATGTTGTCGCCCATGCCAATCTCATCACCGTAATACAGGGTCGGCGTGCCGGGCATGGACAGCAGCAGGCTGTTGAGCAGCTCGATCCGGCGGCGGTCGCGCTCCATCAGCGGCGCCAGGCGACGGCGAATCCCCAGGTTGATCCGCGCCCGGCGGTCGGCGGCGTAGTAATTCCACAGATAGTCGCGTTCCTTGTCGGTGACCATCTCCAGGGTCAGTTCATCGTGGTTGCGCAGGAAGATTGCCCATTGGCAGTTGGCGGGTATATCCGGGGTCTGGCGCAGAATGTCGGTAATCGGGAAGCGATCTTCCTGGGCCAGCGCCATGTACATGCGCGGCATCAACGGGAAGTGAAAGGCCATGTGGCATTCGTCGCCGTTCAGGCCTTTCTTGTCGGTGTCGCCGAAGTACAACTGGGTGTCTTCCGGCCACTGATTGGCCTCGGCCAGCAGCATGCGGTCGGGGTAATTGGCGTCGATTTCCGCGCGGATCTTCTTCAGGACGTCGTGGGTTTCCGGCAGGTTCTCGTTATTGGTACCGTCGCGCTCGATCAGGTAGGGAATGGCGTCCAGGCGCAAGCCGTCGATGCCCATGTCGAGCCAGTAACGCATCACCGACAGCACCGCTTTCATCACTTGCGGGTTATCGAAATTCAGGTCCGGCTGGTGGGAGTAGAAACGGTGCCAGAAGTATTGGCCGGCGACCGGGTCCCAGGTCCAGTTGGATTTTTCGGTGTCGAGGAAAATGATGCGGGTGCCGTCGTATTTCTGATCGTCATCAGACCACACATAGAAGTCCCGCGCCGCCGATCCGGGTTTGGCCTTGCGCGCCCGCTGGAACCACGGGTGCTGGTCGGAGGTGTGGTTGATGACCAGCTCGGTGATCACCCGCAGGCCGCGCTTGTGCGCCTCGGCAATGAACCGCCTGGCATCGGCCATGGTGCCGTAGTCGCTGTGCACACCACGGTACTCGGCAATGTCATAACCGTCGTCGCGCCGTGGCGAGGGATAGAACGGCAACAGCCAGATGGTGTTGACGCCCAGGTCGGCGATGTAGTCGAGCTTGGCAATTAAACCGGGAAAGTCGCCAATCCCGTCGTTGTTGGAGTCGAAATACGATTTGACGTGGACTTGATAGATCACCGCGTCCTTGTACCAGAGCGGGTCCTTGATGAACGTGGCTGCCTTGGGTTTCTTCGCCATGTGAAACTCCTGGTGAATTCATCTTGGCCACAGGCGGAGTATCCCCTGTGGGGCTCTCAAGAGGCGGTAATTCTCCAAATCCCGAACGGCTGGTACGCCGGGTCGATCCGCATGAATTGCTGTTTGCCATGCCAGGTCCAGCGATGGCCATTCATCAGGTCTTCGCCATGAGTGCTGGCGTAGTCCGGCAAGCCCATTTCCCACAACGGCAACTCGAAGTTCGCCTCCTGCACGTTGTGCGGATCGAGGCTGACCGCCACCAGAATGAAATTGCTGCCGTCCAGGTTGCGTTTGCCGAAGTACAGGATGTTGTCGTTCCAGGCGTTGTAGACCTTCAGGCCCAGGTGCGTGTGCAACGCCGGGTTCTGCCGCCGGATGCGGTTGAGCTGGGCGATCTCGGCAATGATGTTGCCGGGCGCGTTGAAGTCCCTGGGGCGGATTTCGTACTTCTCGGAATCGAGGTACTCCTCCTTGCCTGGCACCGGTGCCGACTCGCACAACTCGAAACCCGAGTACATGCCCCACAGGCCCGAGCCCATGGTCGCCAGCACGGCGCGGATGAGAAACCCGGGGCGCCCGGATTCGTGGAGGAACGCCGGGTTGATGTCCGGCGTATTGACGAAAAAATTCGGCCGGTAGCATTCGCGCCACGGCGATTCGTTGAGTTCGGTGAAATAGGTCGCCAGTTCAGTCTTGGTGTTGCGCCAGGTGAAATAGGTGTAGCTCTGGGAGTAACCGACCTTGCCCAGGCGCGCCATCATGGCGGGGGTGGTAAAGGCTTCGGCGAGGAAGATCACCTCGGGGTACAGCGCCCGTACATCGGCGATCAGCCACTGCCAGAACGGCAACGGCTTGGTGTGCGGGTTATCGACGCGGAAGATCTTCACGCCCTCCTCGACCCAGCCCACCACGATATCCCGCAACTCCACCCACAAGCTCGGAATCGCCTCCGGGGCATAGAAGTCGACATTGACGATGTCCTGGTATTTCTTCGGCGGGTTTTCCGCGTACTTGATCGTGCCGTCCGGCCGCCAGTTGAACCAGCCCGGGTGTTGCTTGAGCCACGGATGGTCCTGGGAGCACTGGATGGCAAAATCCAGGGCGATTTCCAGGCCATGGGCCGCGGCGGCCGCCACCAGTCGGCGGAAGTCTTCGCGGGTACCCAATTGCGCGTGAATCGCTTCGTGCCCGCCCTCCTCGCTGCCAATCGCATAGGGGCTGCCCGGATCATCGGGGCCCGCCGTCAGGGAGTTGTTCGGACCCTTGCGGTAACTACGCCCAATCGGATGGATCGGCGGGAAATACAGCACATCGAAACCCATGTCCTGAATCATCGCCAACCGCGAATGCACGTCATTGAAGGTGCCATGGCGCTCCGGGCTGTCGGTGATCGAACGCGGGAACAACTCGTACCAACTGGCAAACTGCGCCAGTTCTCGCTCCACATCCACCGGGTACTCCGGGCTCAGGCTCAAGTAGGCGCGATGATCGACGCGGGTCATGAGGTCGGCGCTACGCGGGTGCAAAAACAGTGCAATCTGCTCGGTTTCAAGCAGCCCTGACAGTTCATGGTGCAAGGCCGCCAGTTGCTCGCTGAGTAGCCCTTCGCTGCGTTCGGCGGCCTGCTGGACATGAATCCGCCCTTCCTGCAGTTCCAGGCTGACGGGCACCGCCGCCGCATGCTTCTTTTCCAGCTCATAACAAAAACTGGCGAATTGATCGATCCAGGCTTCGATACAGAACAGATAACGGCCCTGGCTGTTGACCCGGAACTGCCCTTGCCAGCCGTTATTGCCCAGGTCCTTCATGGCCGCGCTTTGCCAGGCGTCCCCATCTTCGGCCCGCCAGCGCACGCGAACCGCCAGCTTGTCATGCCCGTCGGCGAAGACCTTGGCCGTCACCACCACGTCCTGCCCCACCACGGACTTGACCGCGAACTGCCCGCCTTCAAGGGTCGGCATGATGTTTTCAATGACGATACGCGGCAGCAACAACGCCTGCGACAGCGGCATGTGCGGGTTGTAGCTCAACTCAGTCGGTTTTTCAGCCGTCATCGAGCCTCTCTCCTTACGCCCCATGGACGCGCTTGTGTCTGGTCGCCACCCCGCCGGGCAATCCGCCCCGGGATGAAGTCACTTAGGTTCCGAGCGACAGCCGCCGGGAAAGTTTCATCGACAATTTCCGGAATCAAGTCCTACGCGCTGCGGTCAACCAACCAGTCCACCTACTTAAGCACGACTCACGCCATGTGCCACCGGAGGCTTGAACAATGAACAATCCTTTCCCGGCTGAAACCCCCGACCCCAACATCGACAACCCGGTGATACCGCCGAGCGATCCGCAGCCGGTACCCGAACAGGATCCGCCCGAAAAGAACCCGCCGCCAAGGGAAGAACCGCCAACGACGATGCCACCGGTGATTGTGAACCCTGAATGACGACAGTTGATCGTTCCCCCATGCTGGCCGGGGGAACGATCTCATGGGTGATCCTTATCGATCAGCTTCACAATCCCCGGCATCACACTGAAAACCCCCAGCGCCAGCAGCGTACTGAGCACCGCCGTCGCCTCCCGGCCCAGTCCGGCCGCGACACCGATGGCGGCGGTCATCCACAGGCCGGCGGCGGTGGTCAGGCCTTTGACGTGGCTCTCATCGCCGTCGTGGTTTTTCAGGATGGTGCCAGCCCCCAGGAAGCCGATCCCGGCAATCACGCCCTGCACTACCCGGCTCATGGCATCGGCCTGCGAACCGGACATCTGCGGCACCAACACGAATAGCGCCGCCCCCATCGCTACCAGCATGTGGGTACGCACGCCAGCGGCCTTGCCCTGGTGTTCACGCTCGAACCCGAGAATCCCGCCCAGCACCGCAGCCATCAACAGGCGCACGGTCACTCGCGTCAGCTGCGAGGCATCGCCGATGTCGACGAACTCGCCTTGCAGGGTCACCCAGACTTCGTGCCACCAGGCGTTCATGGGGTTGTCCTTGAGAGAGGCCATGGAGGGTGGACCGCAGCGACCACTAATCGGTTGCACAGAACGATGACCGGTGGTTGCGGCCTGAAACTATAGACTCCACTGAAAAAAGGATCCCGTCATGACTGTGCGCATCGAGAACCAGACCTGCTTTTTCACCACTGAAAATGGCGAACTCATTCGTCTGTGTCCCGACGTGACCATCGTCACCGACGGTGCCAAGGCCATGTCGGCAGTGGACATCGAAGGCGAGCGCATCTACATCACTGAAGCCGAGGCTGACGCCTTGACCGTCGCAGGCGCGGTGGATGGACGCCGGCACTTGAAAGCCACCGACAGTGGTTCGGTGATTTGATCGGGTTTGATCCGCACCTGCCGCTGCTGTTTTGCAAAGACCCCTGAGCCCGGCAGTGACGGCTGCTTCAAGTTGTCGCAGGCCGTGCAAACACGACCATCTGATCTGCTTTTTAACGCAATATCTGAGTCTGTTATGCAAACAGTTCGCCGCTCATAGTGCTCATGCCTGATGGAGGCTGATGAGCGAAAGACCATGAGCGAAAGAATCCCCGTCCGAACCGTAGAAACATTCGAGCCTTCGCGTCTGAAGATGAAGGCCAAATCCAGCGACAATCTGATCCACACCCGCAGCTTCACCGGGCTGTTCCGCAACCTGCGCATCAGCGGCGCCGGTTTTCTGTTCTTGCTGTTTTTCGGCACCGTGTGGCTGAACTGGGGCGGCCGCCAGGCAGTGCTCTGGGACCTTTCCGAAAGCAAGTTCCATATCTTCGGCGCGACCTTCTGGCCGCAGGATTTCATCCTGCTCTCGGCGCTGTTGATCATTGCCGCGTTCGGCCTGTTTGCGATTACCGTGTTCGCGGGCCGGGTCTGGTGTGGCTACACCTGCCCGCAAAGCTCGTGGACCTGGATCTTCATGTGGTGCGAGAAGATCACCGAAGGCGAACGCAACCAGCGGATCAAGTTGCAAGCCGCGCCGTGGGGGCTGAACAAACTGATGCGTCGCTCGGCCAAGCACACCTTGTGGCTGGCCATCAGCCTGCTGACCGGCCTGACCTTCGTCGGCTATTTCACGCCGATCCGGCCGTTGGCCGAAGAGCTGCTGAGCTTCCAGATGAGTGGGGTCAGCCTGTTCTGGGTGCTGTTTTTTACCGGCGCCACCTACATCAACGCCGGTTGGCTGCGTGAAGCGGTGTGCATGCACATGTGCCCCTACGCGCGGTTCCAGAGCGTGATGTTCGACAAGGACACCCTGACCATTTCCTACGACGTGGCCCGGGGCGAAAACCGTGGCCCGCGCAAACGCGAGGTGAAACCCGCCGAGGTCGGTCTGGGCGATTGCATCGATTGCCAGCTGTGCGTACAGGTCTGCCCGACCGGCATCGACATTCGCGATGGTTTGCAGATGGAATGCATCGGCTGCGCCGCGTGCATCGACGCCTGCGACTCGATCATGGACAAAATGGGCTACGCCCCAGGATTGATCAGCTACACGTCCGAGCATCAATTGCAGGGTGGCAAGACACACCTGCTGCGTCCGCGCCTGATCGGCTACACCGCCGTGCTGCTGGTGATGATTGCCGCCCTGGTGATGGCATTGGTGCAACGGCCGATGGTGTCCCTCGACGTCAGCAAGGACCGGGGCCTGTTCCGCGAGAACAGCCAGGGGCAGATCGAAAACATCTACAGTCTGAAGGTGATCAACAAGACCCAGCAGCGTCAGGACTATCAATTGAGCCTGGTGGATGCCGATGATTTCCAGTTGCAGGGCAGGACCGAATTCACCCTGGCGCCGGGGGAGATTGTCGATGTGCCGGTGTCGGTGGCGATGCTCACGGAGCGTCCGGCCAGCAGTTCGCAGAGCATCGGCTTCAAGGTGGTCGACAGCGATGAGCCCGGCGTCTACAGCGTGGCGAAGAGCCGGTTTGTTGCGCCGATGAATCGCTGAGCCTTTAAGATGCAGAGCTTTAAAGATCGCAGCCTTCGGCAGCTCCTACGCACGCAGGCCGATCCATTGCAGGAGCTGGCGAAGGCTGCGATCTTCGCGGTACGACCGTCCCTTTGTCCAAATGACACCCAACCGGGCTTTTGATGAAACGCTACGAAAAATTCGCCGACGACATCGCAGAACTGATCCGCAACGGCGTCCTGGGTCCCGGCCAGCGGGTACCGTCAGTGCGTTACGCCAGCCAGACCTACGGGGTTAGCCCGTCCACGGTGTTCCAGGCCTATTACCTGCTGGAACGTCGCGGCCTGATCCGCGCCCGCCCGCGCTCCGGCTACTTCGTCAACGCCCATGCGCCACGGCCGTTTTCCGAGCCGGTGATCAGCAATGAGGTCAACGAGTCGACGGCAGTCGACGTCAGCGAACTGGTGTTCTCGGTGCTCGACTCGATCAAGGACCCGAACACCGTGCCCTTCGGCTCGGCGTTCCCCAGCCCGACGCTGTTTCCCCTGCAACGCCTGTCCCGTTCCCTGGCCAGCGCCAGCCGCGAGATGGACCCGCGCATGGTGGTCACCGACATGTCGCCGGGCAACCCGCAGCTGCGCCGGCAAATCGCCCTGCGCTACATGGTCGGCGGGCTGATGTTGCCCATGGAAGAGTTGCTGATCACCAACGGCGCCCTCGAAGCCCTCAACCTGTGCCTGCAAGCGGTGACCCAACCTGGCGATCTGGTGGCCATCGAGGCCCCAGCGTTCTACGCCTGCCTGCAAGTGCTCGAACGCCTGAAACTAAAGGCGGTGGAAATTCCCGTACACCCACGCGATGGCATCGACCTCGGCGTGCTCGAGCAAACCCTGGAGCGCCATCCGATCAAGGCCTGCTGGTGCATGACCAGTTTCCAGAACCCCATGGGCGCGACCGTGCCCGAGGCCAGGAAACAGCAGCTTGTGGAACTGTTGCGGCGCCACCAGGTGCCGTTGATCGAAGACGATGTCTACGCCGAACTGTATTACGGCCAGCAAGCACCGAAACCGGCGAAGGCCTTTGATACCGAAGGCCTGGTGATGCACTGCGGTTCGTTCGCCAAGAGCCTGGCCCCCGGCTACCGCATCGGCTGGGTCGCCGCCGGGCGTTACGCGCAGAAAATCGAACGGCTGAAACTCATGACCTCGCTGTGCGCCTCGATGCCGGCCCAGGCCGCCATCGCCGATTACCTGCAACACGGCGGCTACGACCGGCACCTGCGTAAATTGCGCCATGCCCTGGAAGACCAGCAAAGCGCCATGCTCGCCGCCATCGCCCGCTATTTCCCGGCGCAGACGCGGGTGAGCCAACCGGCGGGCGGGTACTTCTTGTGGCTTGAATTGCCGGAGCAGATGGATTCGTTGAAGTTGTTTCAGATGGCATTGGCCCAAGGCATCAGCATTGCACCGGGGCCGATCTTTTCGCCGGCGCAGCGCTTCAGGAATTGTATTCGGCTGAACTACGGCAGCCCGTGGACCGAGGAATCGGAGAAGGCGATGGAGACGTTGGGGCGGATTGTGCGGTCGTTCTGATGGTTGGATGTTGCCTGCACTATCGCCTTCGCGAGCAAGCCCGCTCCCACAAGGGTTTATCGGTGTACACAATATCTGTGAACACTGGAGATCCACTGTGGGAGCGAGCTTGCTCGCGATGAGGCCAGCGCAAACAACGCCGGTTTCAGGAGTTAACGCCCACCACCAAGATCAACAAAAGTCCCGGTCGCATAAGAAGCCTTGTCCGACAGCAACCAGACAATCGCCTCCGCCACTTCATCCGGGCGCCCGCCACGGGCCATCGGGATCGCCGACTCCAGCTTGCTGACCCGATCCGGGTCACCGCTCAAGGCATGGAAATCGGTATAGATGTACCCCGGACGCACGGCGTTGACCCGAATCCCCTCACCCGCCACTTCCTTGGACAGGCCGATGGTGAAGGTGTCCAGCGCGCCCTTGGATGCGGCGTAATCCACGTACTCGTTGGGCGATCCCAAGCGCGAGGCGACCGACGAGACGTTGACGATGCTCCCGCCCTGCCCGCCGTGCCTGGGCGACATGCGCAGGATCGCGTGCTTGGCGCAGAGGATCGGCGCCAGGACGTTGGTTTTCATGATTTTCAGAATGCGGAACTCGGACATTTCGTCGACCCGGGACTTCTGCCCGACGGTGCCGGCGTTGTTCACCAGCGCGGTGACCCGGCCCAGCTCACTGTCTACCCGATTGAACAGGGCGATGACTTCGTCTTCGATACTGACGTCGGCCCGTACCGCAATGGCTTGCGCACCGAGGGCGCGGACTTGCTCCAGCACGCCGAGTGCGGCCTGTTCGTCCGCCTGATAATTGATGCAGATCCGATAGCCCTGCGCGGCGGCCAACAGCGCGGTGGCGGCACCAATGCCGCGGCTACCGCCGGTGATGACGATGACTTTGTCCATGCGAGCTTTCCCCCCAATCAAAGCTTAAGCGGTCGGGGGCAAGAATAACTGCCATTGGCGGTTTTTGCATTGCTTCACATCAGCTGTCATGTCGGTTGTCATGTCATCGACATCTCGCGCTCGGCACTGGCTTTCAATTGCTCGACCAATTGCTCCCCGCGCTGGATTTCCACCATGAATCCTGCGGCGGGCAGCGGATGCCCCAGCAGGTAACCCTGCAACGAATCACAGCCGAGTTGAGTCAGGAAGTCCTGCTGCACGCCGGTTTCCACGCCTTCGGCGACGATGCGCAACCCCAGCGCCTGGCCGAGGGCGACGATGGCCGAAACGATGGCAGCGTCGTCGCTGTCGTGCTCCAGGTCCCGGACGAAACCACGATCGATCTTCAGTTCGTTGGCTGGCAGGCGCTTGAGGTACATCAAGCTCGAATAGCCGGTACCAAAGTCATCGATGGACAGGTCAACGCCCATTTCCGACAGCTCTTGCAGCACCGTCATGCTCGCGTCGGCATCGCTCATGGCGGTGGTTTCGGTGATTTCCAGGGTCAGGCTGTTGGCCGGCAGATGGTGCGTCGCCAGCGCCTTGGCGACGCTCTGGACCAGCCCGGCATGGCAAAACTGAATGGCCGACAGGTTCACCGCGATGCGCCAGTCGGTGTAGCCCAGCACGTACCACTCGCGCATCTGGCGGCACGCTTCGTTGAGCACCCACTCGCCGATCGGAATGATCAGCCCGGTTTTTTCCGCCATTTCAATGAATTTGTCCGGCAGCAGCATCCCTTGCGTCGGGTGCTCCCAGCGCAACAAGGCCTCGGCGCCCACTGGCCGGCCATTGGCGGCATCGAACTTGGGCTGGTAATGCAGGCTGAATTCCTGCTGTTCCACGGCATTGCGCAGGTCCTGCAGCAATTGCAGCTGTTTGCGAGCGTTGCTGTTCATCGAGGCATCGAAAAAGCTGTAGCCGTTTTTACCCGCGCCTTTGGCGTGATACATCGCCGCGTCGGCATTCATCAGCAATTCATGGGCGGACTGGCCGTTACCCGGGTAAAGCGCGATGCCGACGCTGGCGGAAATGTGCAAATCATGTTCGGCAACCCGGAACGCGCGCGCGATCAGCCCGACCTGACGGGCTGCCAGGTTCAAGGCGTCGTTCTGTTCGCTCAATTGCACCAGCAACACGAACTCATCGCCGCCGATCCGCGCCAGGGTGTCCTGGCTGCGCAACTCTTCGCGCAGGCGCACGGCCACTTCGCGCAACAGCAGATCGCCCATGTGGTGGCCGAAGGCATCGTTGACCGGTTTGAAGCCGTCCAGGTCGATGAACATCAGGGCAAAGCACCCCCCGTCCTCCTGGACCCGGGACATGGCCTGATCGATTCGATCGGCGAGCAGCGTCCGGTTCGGCAACCCGGTGAGGGTGTCGTGCAGGGCCAGTTGGGTCAGCTCACGGTTGGCCTCGGTCAGCGATCGGGCCAGGCTCGCGGTGCGCGCCTCCAGGCGTGCATCGAGGATCGAGGTCAGCAAGGCAATGCTCAGCACCGCCAACGTGGTGATCAGCACCAGGTTGTCCAGGCCGTTACCGCTCAATCCATTGACCTCCGCGCCACAAAAACTGCCGTCGGCAAAGCGTGCGGCGGCCATCCCGGTGTAGTGCATGCCGACGATGGCGATACCCATGACCACGGCGGCACCGCCACGGATCAGACGGACGTGAGGCGTGTGCTGGCGCAGATGGAAAGCGATCCACAATGCCGCGCCCGAAGCACCGACCGCGATCAGCAGCGAGACGCCGAACAACGTCGGGTCGTAGTCGATGCCCGGCTGCATGCGCATGGCGGCCATGCCGGTGTAGTGCATCGCGCTGATGCCGGCCCCCATGACCAATGCGCCAAAGGCCAGCTGCCAGGCCGGCAATTGCGGCTGGCTGACCAGCCACAGCGCGAAACCGCTGGAGAGCACGCCGATCAGCAGCGACAACAGAGTGATGGCGCCGTCGTACCCAAGGTCGATCGGCAACTTGAACGCGAGCATGCCGATAAAGTGCATCGACCAGATGCCGATGCCCATGGCAACGGCTCCGCCAGCGGTCCACAAATGCACGGCGCGACCTTTGGCGGTGGCAATGCGTCCGGTCAGGTCGAGTGCGGTGTATGAGGCGAGAATCGCTACACAGAGCGAAATGATGACCAGGGTGGGGGAATAGCTGCCGATGAGCATGGAGACTTCTCGCGAATGCCCCCCTTATTGGTATTGATTCTCGCAGGGGGAAAATGCGGCGATTGTACTGATTCCAAATGAGAACGCACTCACAAAATGAGCAAAGGGCCATCAGTCCGATGAAACGCTTGTTTTAAGGTTTTACATTAACTTGTTTCAAGCTGCCGGCACCTGACAAAACCTGTGGGAGCGAGCTTGCTCGCGATAGCGGTGGGTCAGGCAACGTCCATGCTGAATGTGACGCAGCCATCGCGAGCAAGCTCGCTCCCACAGGGATTACGCTATCGGTTTTCGCTCACCTCAAGCTGCCCGTCCCAGCCACCTCCCAACGCTGCAATCAACTGCACGCTGGCTAACAAGCGGCTTTGCAGCAGATCGAGGTTGCTGCGCTCATTGTTCAGCGCCGCCGCCTGGGTCACCACCACATCGATATACGCGATCAAGCCGGCCTTGTACTGGTTCTGGGTCAGGCGCAACGATTCCCGGGCCGCATCCAGTGCCTGTTGGCGCACGACAGCTTCGTCCTGCAGCACCTTGAGCTGCACCAGGAAGTTTTCCACTTCGCGAAAGCCGTCCAGCACGGTCTGGCGGTACTTGGCCACCGTTTCGTCATAGGCCGCTTCACTGCGGTCGACTTCCGCCGAGCGCTGGCCGCCGTCGAACAGGGTCATGGCCAATTGCGGTCCGACCGACCAGAAGCGGTTCGGCAGGCTGATCCAGTTGGAATAAGTGCTGCTGCTGTAACCGCCGTTCATGCTCAGGGTCAGGTCGGGGTAATAGGCGGCCTTGGCCACGCCGATGTTGGCGTTGGCGGCCATCACCGAGCGCTCGGCCGACGCGATGTCCGGGCGACGTTCCAGCAGCTGCGAAGGCAGTGCCAGCGGTACTTGCGGCAACTGCGGGATGTCCTGGCTTTCCGCCAGGCTGAATTGCGCTGGCGGCAGGCCGATCAGCACGGCAATGGCGTTCTCGAACTGGGCGCGCTGCCAGATCAGGTCGATCATATCGGCTTCGGTGCCTTTGAGCTGTGTCTGGGCCTGGGCCACCGCGTCCTTGCCCGAAACACCGGCGCGGTACTGGTTCTCGGTCATCTTCAACGAACGCCGATAAGCCTCGACCGTGTCCTGGAGCAAGCGTTTCTGGCCATCGATCACCCGCAGTTGCAGGTAATTCTGCACCAGCTCCGACTGTTGACTCAGGCGCATGGCCGCCAGGTCGGCAAAGCTTGCCTGGGCATTCGCAGTGTCGGCTTCGAGGCCTCGGCGCAGCTTGCCCCACACATCCGCTTCCCAACTGACGCCCGCCTGGGCCGAGTACGTGTCGCGAATACCGCTGGACGAACTGCTCAGGCTGGAGCTGCTGCTACCGGTGCCCTGGCTAGAACGGTTCTTGCTGACGTTCAGGTCCACCGTCGGGAAAAACGCCCCCCGTGCGCTACGCACCAAGGCCTGGGCCTGGCGGTACTGCGCCTCGGACTGGGCGACGGTCTGGTTGGCGCTGTTGAGTTTTTCGATCAGCTCGTTGAGCTGCCGGTCGCCATACAACTCCCACCACGCGCCGCGCGCCAGGGCATCGCTGGGGTTGGCCTGCCGCCAGCCCTCTGCGGCCTTGTACTGCGCAGGCTCCGCTGTTTGCGGGCGCTGGTAATCCGGGCCGACGGCGCAGGCACTGAGCATCGCCACGCACAGTGACAGGCTCAACAGGCGCGAGCCTCGGGCCGTGAGCAGCGGTGCAGCCAGGTTGAAAAGCGAACGGTCAGTCATAGCGGAGTTTCCAGAGCAGCATCGGTACGCACCCCGCGCCATTTATTGAAGCGATGGCGCAGTCTGTCGAGATAGAGGTAAACCACCGGGGTGGTGTAAAGCGTCAGCACCTGGCTGAAGATCAGCCCGCCGATGATGGTCAGGCCCAGGGGCTGGCGCATTTCCGCCCCTTCGGCGCGGCTCATCAGCAAAGGCAAGGCACCGAGGATCGCCGCCAGGGTGGTCATCAGGATTGGCCGCAAACGTTGCAGGCAGGCGCTGCGGATCGACTCCAGCGGGGCCATGCCCTGGCTTCGTTCCAGTTGCAACGCCAGGTCGATCATCAGGATCGCGTTTTTCTTCACCACGCCGATCAGCAGAAACAGCCCCAGCAACGAAATAAGGCTGAACTCGCCGCCCAGCGCGTAGATCGACAGCAAGGCACCGACCCCGGCCGACGGCAGGGTCGAGAGAATCGTCAGCGGGTGTATGTAGCTTTCATACAACACACCCAAGACCAGATACACCGCCACCAGCGCCCCCAAAATCATCCACGGCTGACTTTTTTGAGTCGCCGCGAAAGCGTCGGCTGTGCCGGCCATTTTAGCGATCACGTCTTCGGGCAGGCCGACCTTGGCAATCGCCCGCTCGATGGCGGCACCGCCCTGCTCCACGGTCACGCCTTCGGCCATGTCGAAGGCAATGCTCTCCGAGGCGAACTGGCCTTCGTGGCTGACCCGGTCGTTTTCCAGGCTGTTTTCGTAATGGGCGATGGTCGACAGCGGGATCCGCGCGCCGTCAGCGGTGATCACCTGGACCTGCTTGAGGGTGATCGGGTCCTGGGCGTATTTCGGATTGACCTCCATCACCACCTGATACTGGTTGAGGCTGTCGTAGATGGTCGATATCTGCCGCTGGCTGTAGGCGTTATTAAGCACCGCCGTGACCATGTCCATGTCGACACCCAGGCGCTTGGCCTGGTCACGGTCGACGATCAGGGTCACTTGCCGGGCGCCGCGGCCTTCGCGCGCATCGATCGCCGTCAGCTCCGGCAAGGCCTTGAGCGCGGTGACGACTTTCGGATACCACTCGCGCAATGCCCCCAGGTCCCCGCTCTGCAGGATGTACGAGTACTGCGAGGTGGTCTGCTCGCGACCGCCACCGAATTGCAGGTCCTGGTCTGCCATGAGCATCAGTTGTGCCCCGGGGACCTTGGGCATTTCCTTGCGCAGGCGTTCGATGACCTTCTGCGCGGAAATGCTGCGCTCCTTGATCGGTTTGAGGCGCACCAGCATGAAGGCGTTGTTGGTGCCGTTGTTGCCGCCAATGAACCCGGCGACGCTTTCTACTGCCTCATCCTTCAACACCGCCCGGCGGAAAATCTCCATCTTCGGCTGCATCACACTGAACGACAGGCCGTCGTCGCCGCGCACGAAACCGATCAGCTGACCGGTATCCTGTTGCGGCATAAATGTTTTAGGAACAACTACATACAGCGCAATGTTCACGCCGATTGTCACAAACAGACTGAGCAAGGTCAGGCGCTTGTGGCGCAGCACCCAGTCGAGGCTGGTGGCGTATTTGCCGACCATCCAGTCGTTGGCCCGCCGACTCCAGCGTTGCAGGCGGTTCTCCTGTCCCGGCGTGTGCGGCTTGAGCCAGCGGGCGCAGAGCATCGGGGTCAGGGTCAACGACACCACCAGAGAAACCACGATGGCCGCCGCCAGAGTGATGGAGAATTCGCGGAACAGGCTTTCAATGATCCCGCCCATGAACAGAATCGACAGGAAAACCGCCACCAGCGACACGTTCATCGACAGCAAGGTAAAGCCGACTTCCTGGGCACCCAGGTACGCCGCGCGCATCGGCCGCACGCCTTCGTCGATGTGCCGGGAAATGTTCTCCAGCACCACGATGGCATCGTCCACCACCAGCCCCGTGGCCAGGATCAACGCCATCAGCGACAGGTTGTTCAACGAAAAGCCGTAGAGGTACATCACGGCAAAGGTGCCGACCAGCGACACCGGCACCGCCAGGGTCGGGATCAGCGAAGCGCGGAAGTTACCGAGGAACAGAAACACCACCAGGATCACCAGCGCCACGGCGATCAGCAGGGTCATTTCCGCCTCGTGCAGCGTGGCCTTGATCACCGGCGAGCGGTCCATGGCCAGGTTCAGCTTGACGCTGGCCGGCAGCACCGCCTGCAACGCCGGCAACTGCGCCTTGATCTCGTTGACCGTCTCGATGATGTTGGCGCCGGCCTGCCGGTTGATCACCAGCAGCACCGCCGCGTCATCGTTGAAGAAACCGCTGTTGTAGCGGTCCTCGACGCCATCGCTGACCTTGGCCACATCCTTCAGGCGCAGGGCCGCGCCGCCGTTGTAGTGGATGATCAGCGATTCGTAGTCCTTGGCTTTTTCCAGCTGGTCGTTGGCCTGGACCTGCCACAGCCGTTGATCATCTTCCACCGAGCCCTTGGGCCGGCGCACGTTGGCGTTGGCGATGGTGTTGCGCACATCGTCCAGGGCCACGCCGTACTGGTTCAACGACTGCGGTTCGAGTTCGATACGTACCGCCGGCAGCGAGCTGCCACCGATCTGCACCTCGCCGACGCCCTGCACCTGGGACAGGCTCTGGGACAGGATCGTCGAGGCCAGGTCATAGAGCTGACCTTTTTCCAGCACATCCGACGTCAGCGACAGCACCATGATCGGCGCCTGGGACGGGTTGACCTTCTTGTAGGTCGGCATGCTGCGCATCCCGCTCGGCAGCAGTGTGCGCGAGGCGTTGATCGCCGCCTGCACTTCCCGCGCCGCGCCATTGATGTCGCGGTCCAGGTCGAATTGCAGGATCACCCGGGTCGAACCCTGGCTGGAGCGGCTGCTCATGGTGTTGACCCCGGCAATGCTGCCGAAGGAGCGCTCCAGAGGCGTGGCCACGGTCGATGCCATCACCTCGGGGCTGGCCCCGGGCAGGCTGGCCTGGACCACGATCACCGGAAAGTCCATTTGCGGCAGAGGCGACACGGGCAGCAAACCGAAGCTCACACCGCCCAGCAGCATGATCGCCAGGCTCAGCAACATGGTCGCGACCGGGCGCTTGATGAAAGGTCCCGAAAGGTTCATCGATGATTGCCCCCCGCACCAACCCACGAGCCCTGCTGCCCCCCTGTGGGAGCGGGCTTGCTCGCGAAGAGGGCCTTGCATTCAACATTCCTGTCGACTGACCGGACGCCTTCGCGAGCAAGCCCGCTCCCACAGGTTCTGCGGGGCGTCATACCGTCGTCTCCTGAGCGTCGGCCTTGCCAAAACGACGACCGAGACGATCGAAGTACAGGTAGATCACAGGCGTGGTGAACAAGGTCAGAATCTGACTCAGCAACAGGCCGCCGACCATCACCAGACCCAGCGGCTGGCGCAGTTCCGCGCCGGAACCGGTGGCCAGCATCAACGGTACGGCACCGAACAGCGCGGCCAGGGTGGTCATCAGGATCGGCCGGAAACGCAGCAAAGCCGCCTGATAGATCGCCGTTTGCGGGTCCATGCCCTGGTTGCGCTCGGCGTCGAGGGCGAAGTCGATCATCATGATCGCGTTCTTCTTCACGATGCCGATCAGCAGAATGATGCCGATGATCGCGATCATGCCCAGGTCGTTGCCGCTCAGGATCAACGCCAGCAAGGCGCCCACCGCCGCCGACGGCAGGGTCGATAGAATGGTAATCGGGTGGATGTAGCTCTCGTAGAGCACGCCCAGCACGATGTACATGGTCACCACCGCCGCCAGAATCAGCAGCAAGGTGCTCGACAACGAAGCCTGGAACGCCTCGGCCGCGCCCTGGAACTGGGTCTGCACGCCAATCGGCATGCCGATGTCCTTCTGCACCTGCTCGATGATCTCGACCGCATGCCCCAGCGCCACGCCGGGCGCCAGGTTGAAAGACATCATCACCGCCGGGAACTGGCCGATGTGGGTGATCGCCAGTTGCGCCTGGCGCTCTTCGATGCGCGCCAGGCTGGACAGGCGCACCTGCCCGCCATCGGTGGTCTTGACGTGAATCTGCTCCAGCGCCTGCGGGCCGATCTTCTCCCCGGACTGCGATTGCAGCACCACGCGGTACTGACTGGCCTGGGTGTAGATCGTGGAAATCTGCCGCTGACCAAAGGCGTCGTACAGCGCATCGGTGATGTTCGACACCGACACCCCGACCCGCGAAGCCGCATCGCGGTCGATCACCAGGTAAACCTGTAAGCCCTTGTCCTGCAAATCGCTGGCAACGTCGGTCAATTCCGGTCGGTCGGCCAGGGCCTCGACCAGGCGCCCGCTCCACAGGCTCAGCAACTCAGAGTCCGGCGACGACATGCTGAACTGGTACTGCGTGCGGCTGACCCGGTCTTCGATGGTCAGGTCCTGCACCGGCTGCATGAACAGGCGGATACCGACCAGTTTGTCCAGCTCCGGTTGCAGCCGGGCAATCACTTGCGTGGCGCTCAGGTCGCGGTCGCGATGCGATTTGAGGTTGATCAGCAACCGGCCGCTGTTGAGGGTCGAGTTATCGCCATCAACGCCAATGTAGGAAGAGAGGCTCTCGACCGCCGGGTCGGCCAGGATCACCTTGGCCAGTTCCTGCTGGCGCTCGCTCATGGCGGCGAAGGAAATCGATTGCGGTGCTTCGGAAATGCCCTGGATGACGCCAGTGTCCTGCACCGGGAAGAAGCCCTTGGGCACCACCATGTAGAGGAATACCGTCAGCGCCAAAGTGCCGATGGCCACCATCAGGGTCAGCGGCTGGTGCTTGAGCACCCACTGCAACTTGCGTCCGTAGGCGGCGATCATCCAGTCGATGAACGCGCCGCTGGCACGGTAGAAACGGCCCTGCTCGGCTTCCTTGGGCTCACGCTTGAGCAACCGCGCGCACATCATCGGCGTCAGGGTCAGGGAAACCACCAGGGAAATCAGGATCGCCACCGCCAGGGTGATGGCGAACTCTCGGAACAAGCGCCCGACCACGTCCGCCATGAACAGCAGCGGGATCAGCACGGCGATCAGCGACAATGTCAGTGAGATCAGGGTGAAACCGATCTGTTTGGCGCCCTTTAGCGCCGCGTTCAGCGGGCTGTCGCCCTCTTCGATGAATCGGGAAATGTTCTCCAGCATGACGATCGCATCGTCCACCACGAAACCGGTGGCGATGGTCAGGGCCATCAGGGTCAGGTTGTTGACCGAGAAGCCCGCCAGGTACATCACGCCGAACGTACCGACCAGCGACAGCGGCACGGCCACCGACGGAATGATCGTGGCGCTGGCGCGACGCAGGAACAGGAAGGTGACCATGACCACCAGGGCGATGGCGATCAGCAATTCGTGTTGCACGTCCTTGACCGAGGCGCGAATGGTCTGGGTGCGGTCGGTCAGCACCATCACGTCGAGGCCGGCCGGCAGGTTGTCGGTGATGCTTGGCAGCAGGGCCTTGATCCGGTCCACTACCTCGATCACGTTGGCACCGGGTTGACGCTGGATGTTCAGCAATACGGCCTGGTTCTCGTTGGCCCACGCAGCGAGGCGCTCGTTCTCGGCGCCGTCGACGATTTCCGCCACGTCCTTGAGGCGCAACGGTGCGCCATTGGCGTAGGCCAGGATCAGGTTGGCGTAGTCCTTGGGCGACGTCAGTTGATCGTTTGCATCGAGCATCGAGACCCGGGTCGGGCCGTCGAAGTTGCCCTTGGGCTGGTTGACGTTGGAGGCGCCTATCAGGGTGCGCACGTCCGACAGGTTCAAACCATTGGCGGCCAGGGCTTCCGGATTGACCTTGATGCGCACGGCCTGGCGTTGGCCACCGGCAATGCTGACCATGCCGACGCCGCTGATCTGGGCAATCTTTTGCGCCATGCGGGTGTCGACCAGGTCATTGAGCTTGGGCAGCAACATGGTCTTTGAGGTGATGGCCAGGGTCAGCACCGGCGTATCGGCCGGGTTGACCTTGTTGTACACCGGCGGCGCCGGCAGATCCTTGGGCAACAGGTTGGTCGCGGCGTTGATCGCCGCCTGCACTTGTTGCTCGGCCACGTCCATGTTGATGTCGAGGCTGAAACGCAGGGTCAGCACCGACGCGCCACCGGAGCTGGTGGAGGCCATTTGCGTCAGGCCGGGCATCTGCCCGAACTGACGCTCAAGTGGCGCGGTCACTGCGCTGGTCATGACATCCGGGCTGGCGCCGGGGTACAGGGTCATAACGCGAATGGTCGGGTAATCGACCTGGGGCAGCGCCGACACCGGCAGCAGCCGATAGGCGATGACGCCGGCCAGGATAATGGCCAGCATGCTCAGGGTGGTGGCTACCGGGCGAAGGATGAACAGCCGCGAGAGATTCATGCGCCGCCCTTTTTCGCCTTGTCGGTGGTCGCGGGCGTTGCCGCGTTGACCGCCGACTTGCCTTGCAGGTGTTCGGTTGGCGTGGTCGGCACGTCCTGGCTGTCGTTGACCACCTCCACGTCGCTGCCGTCCTTCAGGCGGTCGGTGCCTTCCAATACGACCCGGTCGCCCGCCGACAGGCCTTCGGTGACCACGGTGTTCACGCCGTCACTGGCGCCGACTTTCAACTGACGGATCTTGACCTTCTTGTCACCGTCCATGGCATAGGCGAACGTGCCGTTGGTGCCGAACTGGATCGCGGCCGAAGGCGCCAGCACTACGTCTTTGAGGGTGTCGGCCAGCAGGCGTACATTGACGAACTGGTTGGGGAACAGCGACTGATCGCGGTTCTCGAAACGGGCCTTGAATTTCAGGGTGCCGGTGGTGACGTCGATCTGGTTGTCCAGGCTCTGCAATACGCCAGTGGCCTGCAGTTTGGTATCGCCACGATCCCAGGCTTCAGCCGACAGTTTGGCGCCGCTGCGATAACGGGCCAGCACGGTGTCCAGGCTGTTTTCCGGGAGGGTGAAGGCCACGCTGATCGGCTGGGTCTGGGTGATGATCGCCAGTGCGGTGGTGTCGTTGGCCGCGACCAGGTTGCCGACGTCCAGTTGACGCAGACCAACGCGACCGGTGATCGGTGCGCGGATCCGGGTGAATTCGAGGTTGAGCTTGGCATCGTTGACCGCCGCCTGATTGGTCTTGACCGTGCCCTGGAACTGACCGACCAGCGCTTCGGCGGTGTCCAGGGTCTGCTTGGCAATACTGTCTTCGCGGTACAGGCCGCGATAGCGCTCGACGTCGACCTGGGCGTTTTTCAGCTGCGCCTGATTCTGCAGCAAGGTGCCTTCGGCCTGGAGCAAGGCATTCTGGTAAGGGCGCGGGTCGATTTCGGCCAGCAGGTCGCCGGCCTTGACCATCTGCCCTTCTTCGAAATAGATCTTGACCAGTTCACCGCCGACGCGGCTGCGCACATTGATGGTGTTCAGCGCCGTGACTGTGCCCAGCGCCTTGAAATACAGCGGGAAATCACCCTTGACCGCTTGCGCCACGCGCACCGGTACCGGCCCGGACGCGCCACCGAATCCAGGGCGCATCCCGCCCGACCTGCCGGTATGCCCGGCGACGGCTTTCTGTCCCGCAGCCTCTTTGGGTGCAGCGCTGCCGGGCCAGAATTTCCAGCACAGGCCAGCGATGACCAACAAGACAAGCAGGCCGAACAGCCAGCGACGAGGACTACGGGAAGCGGAGGATTGCATTGAGTGATCAACCATTGGGCGCGTGGGCTTTTTTACATGAGGCTGAACGATAAGCACTGGCGTGTCTTAAGCAAAGCGCCTTTACCGGCAATTTACCTTTGGCTTACGTAGCAGGAGATTTATCCAAGACACTGAAACACAAATGAAAACGGCCTGGACAGAGCCAGGCCGTTAATAAGTGTAAAGCTACGCTTATTTCAGAACAGCAAGTGCCGCTTCATAGTTCGGCTCGTCGGCGATTTCGCCAACCAGTTCGCTGTGCAGCACGTTGTCGTTTTCGTCCAGAACCACCACGGCACGGGCGGTCAGGCCTTTGAGCGGGCCGTCGGCGATGGCCACGCCGTAGTTCTCGATGAACTCGGCACCGCGCAGGGTCGACAGGTTCTGTACGTTTTCCAGGCCTTCGGCGCCGCAGAAACGGGCCTGGGCGAACGGCAGGTCAGCGGAGATGCACAGTACGACAGTGTTGGCCACGTCGCTGGCCTTGGCGTTGAACTGGCGCACGGAAGTGGCGCAGGTCGGGGTATCGACGCTTGGGAAGATGTTCAGCACTTTGCGCTTGCCGGCAAAGTCTTTCAGGGTGACGTCGGACAGATTGCCGGCAACCAGGGAAAAGGCTGGCGCCTTGGAACCGGCTTGTGGCAGTTGGCCGTTGACTTGAACCGGATTGCCTTTAAGGGTGACTTGAGCCATGAACGGAGTCCTTCTGAACGTTGTGGTGGAGAATTTTGGCGAGGCCGAAGTTAACCATGAAATTGTCCTACGACCTATGGCCAAACATAAATTGTCATGTAACAGGGCATAAAACTGGATACAACCCACAACCCTGTGTTAACCGAACAAGCCGGCAAAAGTACAGAGTACGCCTTCGCCCGCCGCCTCCCTCGGCTCATGACGAAAGGCACAGGTCATCGGCGAAAACTTTTGTTAACACTCTGTCGAATTGCTCCACCGTCGTTCGACTATAAATCGAGCCACTCAACTGCAACGGAGACGACACCATGCGATTCATGATCATCATCAAGGCCAGCCAGGATTCCGAAGCCGGCGTCATGCCCAGCCAGGAACTGCTGACGGCCATGGGCAACTACAACGAAGAACTGGTCAAGGCCGGTATCATGCTAGCGGGCGAAGGCCTGCACCCGAGCAGTAAAGGCGCACGGGTAAAGTTTTCCGGTGGCAAACACACGGTGATCGACGGCCCCTTCATCGAAACCAAGGAACTGATCGCCGGTTTCTGGTTGTGGAAAGTGAAGTCAAAAGAAGAAGCCATCGAATGGGTCAAGCGCTGCCCCAACCCGATGCCGGGCACCGAGGCCGAGATCGAGATTCGCCAGGTGTTTGAAGCCGAAGATTTTGGTGCCGAGTTCACACCGGAACTGCGCGAGCAGGAAGAGCGGGTTTGGGAGCAGGCGAAGAAAAACTGAACCTCCCGGTGGGAGCGAGCCTGCTCGCTCCCACCGGATTCGCACCCACCCGCAAGCCTGCATCCTCCCCCTCCTTATCACCTCAAAGCGGCAACCCCTTGTTTCGTATTAACTTCTTAGTACACAAAAAACACCGAGAACCTGCACACAAAACGAAAGAATTAACCCATTCGACTGGCTAACTCATGTTTAGATGCTTAACTCTATCTGACGCGTCCTACGGCTCGTTCAGAAACGGATTACGGAGTAACGGCCAAAAACAAGGCCGAGTATCCAATGAGCCACCAGGGAATCGGGGGAATCATGTCGAAAAATATGGAGATGCGCGCCTTTCTTTTGGCGAGTCTGCACACGCCTTGCCTTTATACCCGGGCACACCCCAACACTCCGTCCAACCTGCCGCCCGCCGAAAGATGCTCGGCTGACACGCCTTTCTTTCCTGCGCTCCACTCCGTCCGGATTGAGCGCCCACGACTCCCTCAAAGTGTTCACCGCACGACTGCCGCACGAGCAGCTCAGGCCATAAGGACCAATCCATGAACGTTGCCCTTCGCGCAACCGGCTTCAGCCTGATTGCGCTGAGTACCAGCACCTGGGCCGACTTCACTGCCACCCCCGACGAAGCCCGGGCCATCGCCAAGGAAGCCTATTTGTATGGATTCCCGGTAGTAGAGATGTACAAGACGCTCTACACCCAGGCCGTGGACAAGAAGAGCCCGAACTTCAAGGCACCGTTCAACCAGATCGGCAACACCGCCAAGGCCTTCACCGCCAAGGACACCGCGTTTGTCACGCCGAACGCCGACACGCCCTACTCCTTTGTCTGGATGGATTTACGCGCCGAGCCGCTGGTACTGACCCTGCCGCCCATCGAAGAACATCGTTATTACTCGGTGCAACTGATCGACGCCTATACGCAGAACTTTGCCTACCTGGGCACCCGCAGCACCGGCAACAACGGCGGGCATTTCATGATCGCCGGACCCAACTGGCAGGGCCAGCAACCGCTGAACATCGACCGTCTGCTGCGCAGTGAAAGCAACATCGCCTATGCGCTGTATCGCACACAACTGTTCGATGAGAAGGATCTGGCCAAGGTCAAGCAGATCCAGAAGGGTTACAAGGTCGAAACCCTGAGTCATTACGACAAACAAAAGGCGCCAACCGCCGCACCGAAGATCGACTGGCCAAAACCCACGCCGACCATGAGCGAAACCCCGGACCTGTTCCGCTACCTGAACTTCATGCTGGCGTTCGCCCCGGCCCAGGACGTGGAAAAAGAGCTGCTGGCGCGCTTCGCGAAAATCGGCATTGAGGCCGGCAAGCCTTTCAACGTCAACACACTCAGCACCGAGCAGCGCAAAGCACTGGAGGACGGCATCAGCGACGCCAAGGCCGGGTTTGCCGAATTCAAGAAAACCAAGGTCGATACCCACGAGGTCAGCAGCGGTGATTTCTTCGGCACCCGCGATCACCTCAAGGGCAACTACCTGTACCGCTATGCCGGCGCCAACATGGGGATCTTCGGTAACTCCGCCGAAGAGGCGAACTACATCGGTTATTTCGTCGACAAGGATGGTAAACCGGTCGACGCCTCGAAAAATGACTACACCCTGCATTTCGACAAAGGCGCCCTGCCCCCGGCCGATGCGTTCTGGTCCCTGACCCTGTACGACGGCAAGAACAAGCTGCTGGTGGCCAACCCGCTCAATCGCTACCTGATCAACTCGCGCATGCTGCCTGACCTCAAGCTCGATGCCGATGGCGGCCTGACGCTGTACGTGCAGCACAAGGCACCGGTCAAAGACCTGCAAAGCAATTGGCTACCGGCTCCGAACGGCCCCTTCTACGGGATATTGCGGCTGTATTTGCCAAAACCGGAAGTCCGCAACGGCGAATGGAAAATGCCGCTGTTGAACCCCGTCAATCAAAAGCAATAAGTGGAGTCAGTGATGATCAGGCCTTTTGTAGTGCGCCCCCTGTTGTTGGCGCTATGCATGGTCAGCGGCAGCCCGTTGGTACTGGCGGCTGAAGGTGGTGTCGGACGGCCGATTACCGGCCAGCAAGTGTTCTCCAATGCCGGGATCGTGCCGCCGGAGCCGGGCTGGGTCATGTCCCTGACCAGCATCTGGTACGACGGCGACCTCAAGGGCAGCACCCAGGTGCCTTTGGTGGGGGCCGCCAGTACCGGGCTGGACATGAAGGTGTCCTACACCATGGCCAACTTCACCCATGTCTGGGACACCGGCAAGGGTCGCTGGAACTACGCATCGGCCGTTGGCGTTCCGGTGCAGTACACCGACATCTCGGCCAACATCACCGGGCCCCGCGGCCGAACGCTGGGCTCCTCCGACTCAGGCACCCAGTTCGCCGACATGCTGGTGACGCCGATTGCCGCCGGCTATCACTTCGACGAGCTCAACCACATCGCGTTCTCGCTGCCGATCTACGTGCCCACCGGTGCCTACAACGACGACCGCCTGGCCAACCCCGGGCAGAACAACTACACCTTCATGCCGACCGTGGCGTTCACGCATCTGGATGGCAAGGGCGGCGAATTCACGCTGTCGAGCGGCCTGGAGTTCTACACCGAGAACGACGCCACCGATTATCGCAACGGCGATATCTACACCCTCGATGCGCTGTGGACCCACGGTTTTGGCAACGGCTGGAACGCCGGTATCGCCGCCGGTTACATCCAGCAGATCACCGATGACTCGGGGTCGGGTGCCGACAGCGGCTTCCGCGGACGTTCCGTGGGTGCGGGCCCGACAGTGGGCTGGACCGGCAAATTCGCCGACGCCCAGGCCAACTTCAATGCGCGCTGGGTGCCGGAGTTCGACACCAAAAACCGCCCTGAAGGCAATGGATTCAGCGTCAACATGACCCTGGCGTTTTTCTAGGAGACCCCATGAGCGCACTCAACGACCTCAATGCCCTGCAAGCCAGCATCGCCGAAGCGGTGCTCGGCCAGGACCAGGTGATCCGACAGATGCTCGTCGGCTTGCTGGCCAACGGGCACCTGCTCCTCGAAAGCCTGCCCGGCCTGGCCAAGACCCGCACGGTCAAGTCACTGGCCAGACACCTGGACGCGAAGATGAGCCGCATCCAGTTCACTCCGGACTTGCTGCCATCGGACATCACCGGCGCCGAGGTGCTGCATCAGGTCGAAGGCAAGAACGAAATCCGCTTCCAGCCAGGCCCCCTGTTCGGCAACCTGATACTCGCCGATGAAATCAACCGTGCGCCGGCCAAGGTCCAGGCGGCGTTGCTCGAAGCCATGGAAGAACGCCAGATCACCGTGGCCGGCAACAGCCATGCGCTGCCGGACCTGTTCATCGTGGTCGCCACCCAGAACCCGATCGAACAGGAAGGCACGTATCCGCTGCCGGAAGCGCAGATGGACCGCTTCCTGATGAAAGTGCTGCTCGATTACCCGAGCGCGGAAAACGAAAGCCAGGTACTGCGCCTGCTGCGCGAAGAAGAACAGGCCCTGGGCGCCAAGACCGCTGCCGTGCAGGGCTTCTCCCTGTCCCAGGACGTGGTGTTCGCCGCGCGCCGTGAAGTCAGCGCCGTGCACGTCTCCCCGGCCATCGACCGCTACCTGATCGACCTGATCAATGCCACTCGCCACCCGGCCGATTACGACGCCGACCTCGGGCGCTGGATCAGCATCGGCGCCAGCCCTCGTGGCGGCATCGGTCTGGACCGCTGTGCCCGGGCCGACGCCTGGTTGCAGGGCCAGGATTTCGTTTCTCCGGACAACGTCCGCGCCGTGGTGCACCCGGTGCTACGCCATCGTCTGCAACTGAGCTACGACGCGGTGGCCGACGGCGTGAGCGCCGATCAGGTGCTCGACCGCCTGCTCGATAAAGTGGCGATTCCAGCCTGATGTCCATGAACCGCGCCGACGGCCTGGTGTATGTCTCTCTGGCACAGTTGATGGCCCTGGAGTTCAAGGCCCGTGACCTGAGTTTTCTGGCGCGTCAGCCCCAGGGCAGCATCCTGGCCGGTAACCACGCTTCGCGTTTGCGTGGCCGGGGCCTGAACTTCGATGAACTGCGCCGCTATCAGCCGGGGGACGATTTGCGCCACCTCGACTGGCGCGCGTCCCTGCGCACCGGCAAACCGGTGGTGCGGACATTCACCGAAGAGCGTGACCGCCCGGCCCTGATCCTCGTAGACCAGCGCATGTCGATGTTCTTTGGCTCGCAACGCAGCTTCAAATCCGCCGTCGCCGCCGAACTCGGCGCCCTGGCGGCATGGATGGTGTTCAACGCCGGCGACCGCGTCGGTGGACTGGTCTTCAACGATCAACGCATCGACAGCATCGCCCCGCTGCGCAGCCGCAAACGGATCGAAGCGCTGTGCAGCCGCATCGCCCAGCAAAACCAGGCACTCAACGCCGCCAACCCGGACGCCGAAGGCGAAGACCAGCTCGACAAGGTCCTGCAGCATTGCCTGGCCGTGGCCGGTCACGATCACCTGATCTGCATCGTCAGCGACTTCGCCGGAGCCGGCGAACGCACCTTAAAACTGATGCGGCAACTGGCTGCGCACAACGATGTGATTGCCATGCAGGTATACGACCCGCTGGCGCTGAACCTGCCGAAAAACGGCCGCGTGCTGGTCACCCAGGGGCAATTACAGGTGGAGCTGGCGGTGGATCGGCAACAAGTGCATCAACCCCTCGGGGACTTTCTCGGCGGGCGGCTCAAGGACGTCGCGACCTTGCTGCGCCGCAGCCAGGTGCCGTTGATGATGTTCAGCACGGCTACACCAGCCCACGAACAACTGCGAGCCGAGCTGGGCAAGTTTACCGGAGGGCGCCGATGAACCCCGCCATCCCGAGCATCGACCAACTCAAGGAAATGGCACTGCCGGCGCCGGTCAGTTACGCACCGCAAACCTGGGGTTGGTGGGCGTTGCTGGCGCTGTTGATCGTTACGCTGGTGGTGCTTGGTGCGCGGCGCTACTGGCAATGGCGGCGCGATCGCTATCGGCGCGAGGCGTTAATGCGCCTGGAGGAACTGCAGCAGCGCAGCAATGACCTGAGTGCGTTGCGCGAGCTTCCGGAGTTGCTCAAGCGGGTCGCGATCTCTATGCCGAACGCGAAACCTGTGGGAGCGGGCTTGCTCGCGAAGGCGTCCTGTCAGTCGACATCAATATTGAATGCAATGGCCTCTTCGCGAGCAAGCTCGCTCCCACAGGGGTCTCCTGCGGCGTTGGGGAACGAAGACTGGCAGGCGTTTTTGCAGCGGCACAGTAAACAGCCCCTACCCGCCGACTTCAGCCAACAACTCTCGCTGCTGGCCTACGCCCCCGACGCAACATTGCGGGCCATGCCCACTGAACAGCGCCTGCAGCTGTTCAGTGCCTGCAAAACCTGGGTGGAGCGACATCATGTGGCAGCTTGATTACCCCTGGCTGTTGATCCTGCTGCCGCTGCCGTGGCTCGCCTATCGCTACCTGCCCGATTACCGTGAGGCGCGAAGTGCCGTGCGAGTGCCGTTTTTCGGGGCGATGAGCCGTGCTGTCGGCCAGGCACCGAGCCAGGCTGGCACCCGCAGCAACCGCTGGCAGTTGCTCCTGAACCTGCTGGTCTGGACGCTGCTGCTGGTGGCGGCGAGTCGGCCGGTGTTGGTGGAAAAACCCATCGAACGCCAGCAGCCGGTGCGCGACCTGATGTTGGCCATCGACATTTCCCAGTCGATGGAAACCACCGATTTCACCGACGCCAATGGCCAGAAAATCAATCGCCTGGCCGCGGTCAAGGAAGTGGTGCACGGGTTCATCGACAAACGTAAAGACGATCGAATCGGACTGATCGTATTCGGCACCGGTGCCTATCCACAGGCGCCGTTGACCCTGGACCACCCCAGCCTGTCACTGCTGCTGGACGACACCGGCATCGGCATGGCCGGCCCCAACACCGCCATCGGCGACGCCATCGGCCTGAGCCTGAAACTGCTGGACCAGGCCCACGAGCAGGAAAAAGTGCTGATCCTGCTTACCGACGGCAACGACACCAGCAGCGCCATCACCCCTGATCACGCGGCCGCCATGGCTGCGGCCAAAGGCGTGGTGATTCACACCATTGGCATTGGCGACCCGAATGCGGAGGGTGAAGCCAAGGTCAACCTGCAAGGCTTGCAGGACATTGCCCAGGCCACGGGCGGACGCTTCTTCCGCGCCGAAGACCGCAACGCCCTGGATCAAGTCTACAGCACCCTCGACAAACTCACCCCGCATCAGGTGAAAACCCTCAGCCATCAGCCAAAACGTGATCTGTTCTGGTGGCCGCTGGGCGCGGCCATCGCACTGCTGGCGCTATACCACCTGGGCGCCCTGTTGCTTCCACGGCTGATGCTCGCCCGTCAACGGCAGGAGGCCTGACATGGACATCAACCTCGGCGATTTCCATTTCCTGCGCCCCCTGTGGCTGTTGCTCGCGGTGTTCGGCGCATTGCTGCCGATGCTGTGGCGGCGCAACCAGGACCTGCAACGGCGCTTGCGCAGCAACATCGCCGCGCACCTGCTGCCCCATCTGCTGATCACCCCGCAGGACCGGCAACGCCTGCGTCCGGTGCATCTGGTGTGTGCGCTGCTGGTACTGGGCGCCATCGCCGCCGCCGGGCCGACCTGGGAACAGGATCGGCCGGACTTTCTGGAAAACCGTGCGCCGCTGATCATCGCCGTCGACCTCTCGCCCTCCATGGACGCCAGCGATGTTCCACCCAGTCGCCTGGAAGCGGTCAAGCACAAGCTCCACGACTTGATCCAGCGCCGCGCCGGTTCGCGCAATGCGCTGATTGCCTACGCCGGAAGTGCCCACCTGGTGTTGCCCGCCACCGACGACCCGGCGCTGCTCGATACGTTCATTCAGGCCCTGAGCACCGACTTGATCAACAAACCGGGGAAAAATGTCAGCGCGGTCATCGATCAGGCCAAGCGCCTGCTCGCCGCCGAGAAAACCCCCGGCACCCTGCTGCTGATCACCGATGGCGCCGACACCTCGGCACTGGCCGGGCTGGACAAGCAACTGGCGGACAGTGCGCTGCAAGTGCTGATATTGGCCGCTGGCAGCAGCGACGTCGGGATCATCCGCGATGCCAGCGGCCAGCCACGCACCGACAGTAACGGTCGTCCGCAACTCGGCAGTTTCGATCAGGACGCCCTCAAGCAGCTTGCCTCAACGCTGGATGCACCGCTGGGCAGCCTGACCCTCAACGATGACGATCTGGACTGGATCGAACTGCACGCCGAGCAACACTTCCAGGCAGCCAGTGACGAACAGCGCGAACTGCACTGGAAAGACGCCGGTTACTGGCTGTGCTGGCCGCTGTTGCTGATCGCCTTCTTCAGCGTGCGCAGGGGCTGGAGCCTGAACTGGATGGCCGCACTACTGCTGGCGGTGGGTTTGGGCCTGCAACCGGCGCCGGCCCAGGCCAACGCGCTGACCGATGCCTTTTTCACCCGCGACCAGCAAGGTCGCTGGGCCTTCGAACATGAGCACTACCCTCAGGCGGCGGCGCTGTTCGTCGATCCGTACTGGAAAGGCGTGGCCGCCTATAACGCGGCCGATTTCGACCTGGCACTGGCCAGCTTCGCGCGGCTCGACACACCGCAGGCGTATTTCTACCTGGGCAACATCTACGTGCGCCGCTTCAAGTTCGATCAGGCCATTGCGTCCTATACCCAAGCGCTGAAATTGCAGCCGCAATTCCCGGAAGCCACAGCCAACCTGGCGCTGGCCATAGCCTTGGAAAAGGACACTGAAAGCGCCGAGAAAAACACGCCAGAGGTCAAACCCGACGAAATCAAGATGGACAAGGCGCCGGGTAAAGGCCAAAGCAAAAAAGTGGAAACCCGGCAAGCGGCCTCGGATGAGCAATGGCTGCAGAACCTCACCACATCGCCGGCGAAATTTCTCAAGCAGAAATTCAGCTTGCAGGATCAGGCGGGGGTCAAACCATGACATACAGTCTGGTAGACCGTGTCGCGGCCTTCGTCGGATCGCCGCCCGGAGACAAGCCCGCTCCCACAGGGGGGCGGTGGTGCACACAAATCCAGTGTGGGAGCGGGCTTGCTCGCGAAAGGGCCCGATCAATCACCACAAAACTCGGCGCCCTGCTCATCGGCCTGATCAGCCTCAACACATTCGCCGCCGACCCTCAACTGAAAGTCCAGGCCAGCCTGCAACCCGCCGATCCCGTCATGGTCGGCAGCCTGGTCAAGTTGCAACTCGATGTCTTCACCGACTCCTGGTTCACCAGCGCCCCCACCCTGCCCGACCTGAAACTGCCCGGCGCCTTGGTGATGCCACCGGACGGCCATGCCGAGCACATCAACCAGACCTTCGACGGTCAATCCTTCAGCGGCATGCGCTACAGCTACCTGATCACCCCGAACCTGGCCCAGGGCTTCGACATTCCGGCACTGACGGTACAAGCCACACCGGGTCAGGCCAGCCATGAACTCAGTGCCCAAAGCCTGCCCTTGCATTTCAACGCCGCACAACCTCCGGGGTTCCAGCCCGGCGAGTCGGTGCTGGTGGCCCAAGGGCTGCGGTTTACCCAGAAGACCATCCATTCGGCCACGCCGCTCAAGGTCGGCGACAGCATCACCCGGGAGCTGACCTTGCAGGCCGACGGTGCCCTGGCCATGTCACTGCCGACACCGACGCTGGACAACATCAAGGGCTTGAGCCTCTACCCGAAAGCACCGCAAATCCGCAATCTGGATGACGGTCGCGGCAACTTCAATGGCGGCCAGCGCATCGACAGCGTGACTTATCGAATCGACACCGAAGGTCACTACAGCCTGCCCTCCGTCGAACTGAAATGGTGGGATGCCAGCAGTCAGCAAACCCGCACGGCCACGGTGCCTGCCGTGACCTTCGACGCGGCGGCCAACAGCGCTTACAAGCCGGTATTTTCCATCACCGAAGACCTGAAAAAACTCGGCCAGCACAATCGCCTGCACCTTTCCGGGCACTGGTTCGGGCTATTGGCACTGGTGTTGGCGGGGGTGGCGTTCGGTTGGTTCAGTCGCCCGCTCGTACGCCGCGCACACCTCAAATGGCAAGCCCGACGCCGCGCCCGCCACACCGCCTGGCTCGAGTCCCCCGATTACGCGTGGCGGCAGATCCCGGCACAAATCGAGGGCAAACCGGCGCAACTCAGCGCCCTGTACCTGTGGACCCGGCGCAGCCGCCACGGCCTGAAACTGACCGGCCTCGGCCCGCGCCTGCAAACCTTCCTGCGCGCCTGTTATGGCCGCGAACCGGACAAAGAGCAAGCCTTGCGCCAAATCGGGGAATCCTTGTCTACGCTGCATAGTCAGGCGGGACGCAACAGAGAATCAGTCTCTTGTGCACTGCATCCGCTCAACCCCGTTTACGAGAAGGACTTTCCATGACGAATTCGACATCGCTACGCCATCATCGCGCCTTCGGTTTCCTGCTGACCCTGGCCTTGAGCCTGCCGCTGCTGGTGCAAGCGGCCGAGCCGCTACCCTCGTGGAACGACGGGCCGTCGAAAAAGCAGATCATCGAATTCGTGCAGACAGTCACCGATCAAAGCAGCAAGGACTTCGTCAAGCCCGAGGAGCGCATTGCCGTGTTCGATAACGACGGCACCTTGTGGAGCGAGCAGCCGATGTACTTCGAATTGCTGTTCGCCCTCGAGGAAGTCAAGCGTACAGCGGCGCAACACCCTGAGTGGAAAACCACCCAGCCGTTCAAGGCCGTGCTGGAAAACGATCACAAGGCCCTGGCCGCCAGTGGCCTTGAAGGCATGATGAAAATTTTCGGAGCCACCCACACCGGGATGACCACCGAAGCCTTCGATGACGATGCCAAGACCTGGCTGACCCAGGCCCGTCATCCGAAAACCGGCAAGCTGTACACCGAGATGGTCTTCCAGCCGATGCTGGAAGTGCTCGACTACCTGCGCGGCAAGGACTTCAAGACCTACATCGTCTCCGGCGGGGACACCGGGTTCATGCGCGCCTTCGCCGAGAAGGTCTATGGCATTCCTCCCGAGCAGGTCATCGGCACTACATTCGTCACAACGTTTGACTACAAGGATGGCAAGGCCTCGATCCTGCGCACGCCGAAACTGGCCCACAACGACGATGGTCCGGGCAAACCGGTCAGCATCGATGCGGTGATCGGTCGTCGGCCAATCCTCGCCTTTGGCAACTCCGACGGCGACCAGCAAATGCTTCAGTGGACCGCCGCCGGTCCCGGCAAACGCTTCATGGGCCTGGTGCATCACACCGACGCCAAGCGCGAATGGGCATACGACCGGCAGTCACAGATCGGTCGCCTGGACAAAGCCCTGGACGAAGCGAACAAACGTGGCTGGACAGTCGTCGACATGGCATCCGAATGGGCCCGGATCTACCCGTTCGATGCCGCCACACCCGAGCAAGCGCAATAAAAAGAAGACGTAACGCAGGACCGCAATAAACGTTTGTCGCAGTACGCGACGCAAGTAAGCATAAGGAGCCAGTCAGATGACTCGCATACGTAAGTGGATACCGAAACTCGCCCTCGTGGCGACAACGGTCATGGCCTTTTCGGCAACCGTCGGGGCCGCTGAGAAGCCCAACATTCTGGTGATCTTCGGCGATGATATCGGCCAGACCAATATCAGCGCCTATTCGATGGGCGTGGTCGGCTACAAGACTCCGAACATCGACCGCATCGCCAAAGAAGGCATGATGTTCACCGACTACTATGCGGAGAACAGTTGCACCGCCGGCCGATCGACATTCATCACCGGACAGTCGGCGCTACGTACCGGGCTGTCGAAAGTCGGGATGCCGGGTGCCCCGGTCGGCCTGCAAAAACGCGACATCACCATTGCCCAGGCGCTGAAGTCCCAGGGCTATGCGACCGGTCAGTTCGGCAAGAACCACTTGGGCGACAAGGATGAATACCTGCCGACCAACCACGGTTTCGACGAATTCTTCGGCAACCTGTATCACCTCAACGCCGAAGAAGAACCCGAGCGTCCGTACTGGCCCAAGGACGACCCCGCATTCGTCAAGGCCTACTCGCCGCGCGGCGTGATCCACAGCTTTGCCGATGGCAAGATCGAAGACACCGGCCCGCTGAACACCAAGCGCATGGAAACCATCGACGACGAAACCACCGCCGCGGCGCAAGCGTTCATCGAGAAGCAGGCCAAGGCGGACAAGCCGTTCTTCGTCTGGATGAACACCACCCGCATGCACTTGTTCACCCACGTGCGCGAGTCGATGAAGGGCCAGAGCGGCATGCCCGGCAACGATTACGCCGACGGCATGATCGAGCACGACGGCGACGTCGGCAAACTGCTGAAAACCCTCGATGACCTGAAAATCACCGACAACACCATCGTCGTCTACACCACCGACAACGGCCCGAACCAGTTCTCCTGGCCGGACGCGGCAACCACGCCGTTCCGTAACGAGAAGAACTCCAACTGGGAAGGCGCCTACCGGGTACCGGCGATTGTGCGTTGGCCGGGCAAGATCAAGCCGGGCGAAGTGTCCAACGAGATGTTCTCGGGCATGGACTGGTTCCCGACCTTGCTGGCCGCCGCTGGCGATGCCGACGTGAAAACCAAGCTGCTCAAGGGTTGGGCACCGACTTCCGGCGGCACCAACTTCAAGGTGCATCTGGACGGTTACAACCAGTTGCCCTACCTGACCGGCCAGGCGCCCAAGGGTGAGCGCAAGGAGTTTTACTACTTCAACGATGACGGCGTGCTGGTGTCGATGCGTTTCGACAACTGGAAAGCCGTGTTCTGCGAACAGCGCGCACCCGGCGGCTTCAAGGTCTGGAGCGAACCCTTCGTATGCTTGCGCGTACCGAAGATCTTCAACCTGCGTATGGACCCGTATGAACGTGCCGACGTGGTGTCCGATCAGTATTACGACTGGCAAACCAAGAACGTCTACCTGGCGGCTGTAGCCGTCGAAAAATCGGCGACGTTCCTGCAGACCTTCATCGAGTATCCACCTAGCCAGAGACCGGCCAGCTTCAGCATCGACCAGATCCGTGCTGCGGTAGACGCCAAAATCGCTGAAAAAATGAAAGCTGCACAGTAAGACCGCTGGACCGCCGCTCGCCTTCATTGGCGAGCGGACTTATTTTCGATCTGTGACCGCATCGACTTCATTCGCGAGCAGGCTCGCTCCCACAGGGACTGCATTGCAAATGTGGGAGCGAGCCTGCTCGCGAAGGGCCGGTGCAGTCACAGGCTATTTCGAATTGGAACAAGGCAATCCGCAATGACCTCACGTGTCGCCAGCAAGTCGTCGGCCATACCTGCCCCTCAAGTCGCCTCCCCGGCGCTGTTGATCCCCGCCCTGTTGCTGTTTGTCTCCGGCGCCGCCGCGCTGGTGTATCAGGTGCTGTGGATCAAGCAACTGTCGCTGGTGGTGGGCGTCGAGGTCTATGCCATCACCACCGGGATCAGCGCGTTCTTTGCCGGGCTGGCCCTGGGTGGCTTGCTGTTCGGCCGCTGGGCGGACCGGATGCAGCAACCGGTTGTGCTCTACGCCGGGCTGGAAGTACTGGTGGCCGTGCTCGGTGTCTCTGCGACCTTTGCCATGAGCCTGGCGGCCAGCCCGTTTGCCTGGCTGGAAGCACACTTGGGTTTGCTGGCCTGGGTGCTGCCGTTCGCGCTGGTGGGCATTCCCGCGCTGCTGATGGGCGGCACCCTGCCGGTGCTGGTTCGCTCCCTGGCCACTGAACCGCAACACCTGGGCAAGGCCGGCGGACAACTGTATGCGGCGAACACCGCCGGGGCCATCGCCGGTACCCTGCTCGCCGCGTTCGTGCTGATTGCCACCCTTGGCGTGCGCGGCAGCGCGCTGGCCGCCGCCATGCTGAACCTGCTGGCCGCCGCAGGGGCTTTGTGGTACCAGCGCCAGCGCGTGGCACCCGTCGATGCCCCGGTGAAACATCACAGTGAAAAAGCCCCCGACCGCCTGGCCCTGTGGCTGTATTCCATTGCCGGCGGCGTGGCCCTGGGCTACGAAGTGGTGTGGTCGCAATCGATCGTGCAATTCATGAGCACCCGCACCTATGCCTTTGCCGTGGTGCTGGCGACTTACCTCACCGGCTTGTTCCTGGGCAGCATGCTGCTGGCCCGTCGGGTCGATCGCCTGCGCGATCCTTGGGGAGTGTTCGGTCTGCTGATTGCCGCAGCCGGCGCGATTGCCTTGCTGGAAGTAGCGTTGCTCGGACGTTGGCTGGTGATTGCACAAACCCTGGCGGAAAGCTGGGTATTGTCACTGGGCGGCAGTGAACTGGCGGGCATGAGCACGCGCTTTGCCGTGGCTGCCTTGAGCATCGTGTTTGTACCGACCCTGATGCTGGGCGCGGCGTTCCCGTTGGCCCTGCGCTTGAGCGTCGGCGGCGAACAGGTGGGGCGTAATGTCGGCGAAGTCGTCGCGTTCAATACCCTTGGCGGGATTGTCGGCGTGATGCTCTGCGGCTTTGTCCTGATCCCGATGCTGGGTCTGGTGCGAACCCTGGGACTGCTGGCGATGGTCGCCGCCGCTATCGCCTGCCTCGCCGTGCGCAAGGGCCATGGCGTGAAAAAAGGCAGGCGTCAGGCGGTGGTTGCCATTGGCCTGGTGTCGCTGGCACTTGCCGTGTTCACGCCGGTCAACAAGCTCGCAAGCCTGCTGCCGGGGGCGCGCAATGGCACGCTGACGTTCTACGAAGAAGGCCGTGGCGGCACCGTCGCCGTGGTCACCCAGGGCAAGGGCGAAAGAGCGTTCCAGCGTTTGTACATCCAGGGCGTGTCCAATACCGGCGACGCCATGCCGTCCCTGCGCTACATGCGGATCCAGGCGCTGCTGCCCCTGTTGATCCACAACGGTGAGCCGCGCTCGGCACTGGTGATCGGTTTCGGTACCGGCATCACCGCGGGCGCCCTGACCCGCTACCCCGGCCTGGAACATCGCGTGGTCGCCGAACTGCTGCCTTCGGTGGTCAAGGCGGCCCCCTTGTTCAAGGGCAATTTCAATGCCGCGGCCGATCCGGGGGTCGATGTGCGCTTGCGTGACGGTCGCCAGGAACTGCTGCGCAATCCGCAGCACTACGACCTGATCACCCTCGAGCCGCCACCCCCTTCCGCTGCCGGCGTGGTCAACCTGTACTCCCGGGACTTCTACCAACTGGCCGCCAGCCGTTTGCACAAACAAGGCCTGGTTGCCCAATGGCTGCCGCTGCCAACGCAGAACATCGACGACTCGCGCTCACTGGTGCGCAGCTTCCTCGACGTGTTCCCGTACGCGACCCTGTGGACCAGCGAATTCCACGAGATGCTGCTGGTGGGTTCGATGGAGCCGATTGAACTGGATGCGGCGAAGATCAGCGCACGCTTCCAGCAGGACAGCGTTCGCAGCGCCTTGCAGGATGTCGGCGTCGGCTCGGCCGCGGCGTTGCTTGCCACCTGGGTGACTGACCGCGCGGGGCTGGAACGCTTCGCTGGCGATGCGCAACCGGTGACGGACGATCAGCCGAAGATTGAATATGCGCCCTGGGTTCGCTCGAAAGAGATCAGCCGCGTATTGCCCGCCCTGCTCGACTTGCACCAGCCGCCAGCCGTGTTGAACGCCGACGCCGGGTTCATCGAGCGCATGAACACCCAGCAACAACGCCTGATGCAGTTCTATCGGGCGAGCCTGCATGCCTACAACGGAAATCGTGACGCCTGGGCCCGGGAGATGCGCGAGGTGATGCGCGGGGATTCCGGGAATCCGTATTACCGGTGGTTTGTCGGGGAGTGATGTGGCGCCTTGGCGGCCGCCTTCGCGAGCAAGCCCGCTCCCACAAGGTGTTGTGTCGTACTCAATTGCTGTGAACAACACCAAACCCTGTGGGAGCGGGCTTGCTCCGGGCGGCGTTCCGACGAAGAGGCCATCAGCCTCGAAACAATGTCATTTGACACACACCGGCCATCCGGCAAAGCTGCACCCAGCCTGAACGCGCCCTGACGGCAATCGCACCTGGACCATGGAAGTCGTAATGCCGAACCATAAAAATAAAGCTGCAACCCCAAACCCTGATTCGCAACCGACCCTGATCAACCGTTACCTGTTCCCTGTCACCATCGGCATCCTGCTGCTGGCTGTGGCGGGTATTGGCTGGTTTTTGCTGGACAACTCACCGACGCAGCTCAAGCCAGTCCCGGTCAGCGCCCCTGCCGTGCAACCGGCCAAACCGCAACCGGTCGCCGTCGCACCCGCGAAAATGGTCGACGAGCAACAATGCCAGGGCTGCCACGGCGAGCAGGTCAAGGACTGGCAAGGCTCCCATCACCAACTGGCGATGCAGCAAGCCAACGCGGACACTCTGCTCGGCGACTTCAACAACGTCACCTTCAAGGCCGAAAAGGAGACCACGGTGTTCTCGCGCAAAGGCGACGAATTCTGGGTCAACACGCCGGGTATCGATGGCAAGAATGCCGATTTCAAGGTGGCCTATACCTTTGGCATCGCCCCCTTGCAACAATACCTGATCGAGGTCGGCGAAGGCCGCTTGCAGGCCCTCGCCGTGGCCTGGGATACCGAGAAGCACCGCTGGTTCCACCTCTATCCGGGCCAGGGCGTGACCTTCAAGAACCCGCTGCACTGGAGTAAACCGAGCCAGAACGCCAACTTCATGTGCGTCGAGTGCCACACCACCGGTTACAAGCGCAATTTCGATGCGGCGACAAACACCTTCGACAGCCACTGGAACAGCCTCGGCGTCGGCTGCCAGGCTTGCCATGGCCCGGCGTCCAGTCACCTGGAATGGACCGCGAAGAAAACCGACCTGATCCATGCCGGGTTTGCCGTCGATCTCAAGGACAAGAACGCCACCGTCGAAAACGAAACCTGCGCCCGCTGCCACTCGCGCCGCGCGCCCCTGGACGATGGCTACACGGTCGGCAAGCGGTTGATGGACGACTACCTGCCGAGCGTCCTGACCCGCGAGTTGTACGCGCTGGACGGCAAGATCAAGGATGAAGTGTTCGAACACGGCTCCTTTGCCCAGAGCAAAATGTTCGATAAGGGCGTGCGTTGCAGCAACTGCCACAACCCCCACAGCACGCAGTTGAAAGCGCCTGGCAACGGTGTGTGCCTGCAATGCCACAACACCGCCGGCAACACCACTGTGGAGGGTGTCGATGGCAAGGGCCTGCAAGCAAAAAACTACGATTCCATCGAACACACTCGCCACACCATGGGCCAGCCGGGTTCGCAGTGCGTGGATTGCCACATGCCCGGCAAGTTCTACATGGGCAACGACTTCCGACATGACCACAGCTTCAGCATCCCCAACCCCGAACGGGCGAAAAAACTGGGGACGCCTGACGCCTGCCTGACCTGCCACCAAGGCAAGGCCGGCGACAAGGTCACCGAGCAGTTCAAGCTGTGGAACACCGCCAACGCCAGCGCGGTACAGGCCCCTCGCTACGACGAAAGCCTGTGGCTGATTCGCAACGGTCAGGCCGGCGCTGCCGAGGCCTTGTTCGAGCAATTGCAACGCAGCAACCTGCCGGCGATCCAGCGCGCGACACTGCTGGCCGAACTGCCGGCGTACCCCAGCGAACAGGCGTTGAAACTGGCCACCAAGGACCTGGGTAATCCGGCGCCGCAAGTCCGCGAGAGCGCGGTGCGAGCGATCAGCGCGTTCCTGCCGCCAGCAGAGCGTGCACCATTGCTGACCCCGTTGTTGAGCGACCCGGTGCGGGCCGTGCGCATCGCCGTCGCCCGGGACCTGCTCAGCCTGGCACGCAATGGCCTGGGCAGCGCCCAGGACAGCTGGAATGCCGCCATTGCCGAATACGAGGCGGTGCAAAAAAACCTGGCCGAGCGTGCAGAGGCCAACCTGAACCTGGCCATGCTCTATCAGGCCGATGGCCGCAGCGCCGAAGTCGAAGCTTTGCTGCGTACAGCCCTGCGGCGCGATCCGGACTTCTACCCGGCGCTGGTCACCCTGGTGCAGTGGCTGGAGGCCAACGGTCGCAGCCAGGAAGCCCATGCCCTGCTGGCGCAAAGCCTCAAGGACCACCCCGACTCAGGCCTGCTGCAACACACCCAGGGCCTGGCGCTGATTCGTGCGGGCCAGGCCGCCCAGGCCATGCCGTACCTGCGCAAGGCCGCGCAACTGGAACCACAGAGCGGACAATTCGGCTATGTGCTGGCGGTGGCCCTGCATGACAGCGGCAAGATTGACCAGGCGTGCGCAGAACTGGAACGGCTGTTGAAAGAACAACCGTCCAACCGCAATGCCCGCTTGTCGTTGATCCAGTACTACCTGGACAACGGCCAGGAGCCAAAGGCGCAGGTGCTGTTGCAGGGCTGGAAGAAAATGAACATGGGGGATCCGGCGTTGAAATGAAACCGGGCTGAAAGCGCTGTCTGATCAGTGCTTTCTATCGGCAACACTGACGTCTTCGCGGGCAAGCCCGCTCCCACAGGTTCGGTGTCGACCACAACATTTGGGTACGACACAAACCCTGTGGGAGCGAGCTTGCTCGCGATGAGGCCGGTCCATTCAGCATCAATATCGCCTGACTCTCCGCCATCGCAGGCAAGCCAGCTACAGGGTCATGTGTCGTTGATCAAAGGCTCAACCGCGATCCCGGGGAATCAAACCCTGCAACTGCTGCGCCAGAAAGTTCGCATCGAAGGGAAACACATCCGGGTCCTTCAAACCGTTGGTCTTGCGCCATTGCCAGCTATTGGAAGGTGGCTGGCAAGCCAGCGAGACACTGCCGAAACGCGCAGCGGTCAAACCCATCACCGCCAATGAAATCTGCCCGCCCGCCCCCATCACTTCCGGGACAAACTCCACTGCTCTGCCAGCAATCACAATGGACAGCTTCTCGGTCTTGAATGTCGATGTCTCGACAGGAACGCTAGGGCCCGAGGCGACATAGGCTTCGCGGCTCACCTCCAGCAGGTGCGGCGCCTGCACCGGCTCCAGCCATTGCCCGATCTGATCGAACAGCTCACCAATACGCGCAGCCCAATCCGCGGACTGGGACTCGAACAGTTGTTTCTTGTGCGCTTCGCTTTCTGCGTAGTGGCGCAGCATTTCACCCAGTTGCTGTACATCGTCCATTGCGGTGTTCCTTTGGTTGCAGCGGTACTACGGATATTGAGCATGGCAGAAGCGTGAAGCCGGTGTGCGACTAACAGCCAGGAGGTACGTCTGGGGTTTGCCCTGGGCGACTGACTCAACCGGCCTTGGGCGTGCGACGCAGGCGCGCCATGCTCAAGGTGTCCACCAATACGCCGTCGCGCACGGCGTAATCACGGAACAGACCCTCGGTTTCGAAGCCGAACTTGCGGTACAGGGCAATGGCCGCTTCGTTGTCGGCATACACCGACAGCTCGACACGCTGCAGATTCATCCAGTTGTCGGCGATATCCAGCGCAGTCACGAGCAGCTTCGACCCTACGCCCTTGCCCTGCCACGCCACCGCAACACCCATGCCGAAACTGCCGGCATGGCTGCGACGAATGCGTGAGAACTGCTCCAGGCCAATGTTGCCGATGACCGTCCCTTGATGCAAAGCCACCACTTTCACCAGGCGTTCGTTATCCAGCGCCAGGCGACTGCGCCAGAGTTCGGTGGACTGAAACGGCATCTGCAGGGTTTGACGGGCGATTGCCGGATCGTTGTACAGCGCCGTGATGCCTTCGATATGGGATTCGTTGAAACGTTCGAGGGTGATGACAGGTTCGGTGGTTGGCATGGTGAATCATCCTTGAAGCAGACATGGCCGTTCACTCTATAACGCTACCTTCGGCTGTGGCGAGAACCAATGTGGGAGCGCTCAGCTTTGGAACCACTCCCGGCGCTCGTTGAAGGTGTTTTCGATCAATTCGACGATCATCCGCACCTGCGCGTCGCCCCCGGAATGGGCGTTGACCGCCATCCACACCTGACGCCGCATCGGCTGGTCGAACAGGCCCGGCAAGGCAATCAGCCCGCGGTCGAAGTGGCTCATGTAGTGCGGCAGCAGGCCGATGCAGGCACTGCAACGAATCATCTCCAGCATCAGTTCCCAGGATTGCAAATGCACCGACCCGGCCAAGCGCTGATCCACCAGTGCATTCCATGGCCTGAAGCTTTGAACCTGGCTGTCCTGCCGCCATTGCACCAGGAGAAAATCGGCCAGGTCATCCAGGCATTCCGGCCTGGATGCAACCCGGCAATAGCGCTTGGCAATGTGCGGCAGGTAATCGAGTTCTGCCAGGCGCCGGGGTTCGGTGATGGCAAAGCTCGGCCCCGGTAACGGCGATCCGCTCTCGCCCAGCCACACCACCACGTCGGCGCTGACCGCCTGCAAGGCCAACTCGCTGTCGAGGGTCATGATGTCCAGCCGCACACTGGCGTTGCGCCGCAGCAGTGCAACCAGGTCACGACCAAGAATGTCATGCAGTATCGAATCCGCCACCGCCAGGCGAATCAACGGCTGCTCGATCACCGGCAAATCGCGCTCATGGGCCAGGGCGATCAATTGTGCGTGCAAGCGCAAGCCATCGCGGCTGAGGCTGAAACCATTGTCGGAATGGCTGAACAGCGAACACTGCAGCTGCGATTCCAGCAGCACCAGTTGCCTGCGCAGGCGGGTGGCCTTGATATTGAGACTGCGGGCGGCCTGCATGAAGCAACCGCAACGGGCACTGACGGTGAAACACAGCGCCAGTTCCGGGTCGATACCCGCTGCCAGCTGGCGCCAGGACGCGTTTTTATCAATGGCTACGCGATACTCGGCAGCTCCCTGGCGGGCGCTGGTTTGCATGAATGACATCGAGGACTCCCTGTCGATCTGACACTGACAATTGCATCCTGCGGATCCTTCATGAACCTGCTGTGACAATGACTCAGGCGCTGGGTGTCTGCCGGAAGCTCACGGCCAGGCGATTCCAGCTGTTGATGGTGGTAACGGCGATGGTCAGGTCGACCATTTCGCTTTCACTGAACTGCTCCCGGGTCTGGGCATAGACATCGTCCGGCACATGGCTTTCGCAGAGCAAGGTGACCGCCTCGGTCCAGGCGAGCGCGGCTCTTTCCCGGGGATTGAAAAAGTTGCTGTCGCGCCAGACCACAAGGGAATACAGACGCCGGTCGCTTTCGCCCAGGCGCCGTGCATCCACCGAGTGCATATCGGTGCAAAAGGCACAGCCATTGAGCTGCGAAGCACGAATCTTGATCAGGTGCAGCAGCGCCTGCTCAATGCTCAGGCTGCTGCTCAAGGCCTCCATGGCAATCATGGCTTTCATCGCCTTGGGGGACGCGCTGTAGTAATCCAGTCGGGGGGTCATGGAGCGATCTCGTGCAACCCTGAAGTGATCTTCACGGTAGTCGCTGGCGCACAGGCATGACAGATCCAATCAGGCGATTTTCCCGGGGACCACCGCCGCCAGGCCAATCGACGGTTTTTCCACTACGCAACTTCTGTACCACAAGCGGATAGGGGTAATCTTGCGCGACGCACACGCGCCTCAACAGCCCCGGAGCCTCGCCGGTATGGAACTACATGTTGTCATCAACGGCCGCAAGGACCTGGCCGGCCAGCTGTACAACCAACTGCGCAGCGCCATCGAGTCCGGTCGCCTGACTGCCGGGACGCAACTGCCGCCCAGCCGTTTGCTGGCCGAACAACTGGGTATTTCGCGCAAGACCATTTCCGATACCTACGCCCAGCTGACCTACGAAAACTTCCTCACCGGGGTGGTCGGCAAAGGCACCTACGTCAACGCACGCTCGTCCAAGGTGCAGCGTAAACGGAGCCACACCGAGCTTGGCGGCTTCGAGGTGATCGAGTCCTGGCGCAACCTGCCGGTGTTTCTGCGTCATCCGACCCTGGAAGGTTCACTACGCTACGACTTCATTGGTGGCGCCACCAGCAAGGGCCAGTTCCCCCAGGATGACTGGCGGCGCTGCACCGCTCACGCACTGCGCCAGATTGCCGGCTCCAAGGGCTTGTACAGCTTGCCCGAGGGCTTGCCGGCGCTGCGTAACGCCATTGCGCAGCACATTGCGTTCTCCCGCGGGGTCAATTGTCAGGATGAGGATGTGGTGGTGTGCAACGGCGCGCAGCAGGCGCTGGACCTGATTGCCCGGGTGCTGATCAGTCCGGGCAGCCTGGTCGCCATGGAGGACCCCGGCTACCCGCCGGCGCGCCTGCTGTTCGGCACCCACGGCGCTACGGTGATTGGTGTGCCGGTGGACGCCGAAGGCATTGTGGTGGACCGGATTCCTCGCGGCACGCGCCTGATCCATGTCACCCCGTCGCACCAGTTCCCGCTGGGCATGCCCATGAGCCAGGCGCGCAGGGAAGCGCTGCTGGCCAAGGCCCATGAGTTGGGCGCGATCATCATCGAGGACGATTACGACAGCGAGTTCCGCTATGAAGGCCGCCCCACCGATTCCCTGCAGAGCATGGATGAACGGGGGATCGTCGCGTACGTCGGGACATTCTCCAAAACCCTGTTGCCGGAACTGCGGCTCGGTTATGCCATCCTGCCGCCAGCGATCCTCGAGGCGGTGGTGCGCGCCAAACAGCTCACCGACCTGCACACCTCGACCCTGCCGCAATGGGCGCTGGCCAAGTTCATCGCCGAAGGCTGCCTGCTCAAGCACATCCGGCGCTGCCATACGGTCTATGCCGGACGCCGCGAGCGGATCCTGACGCGTATGGCGGGCGATCTTTCGCCCTGGCTGGAGGCGGTGCCGTCCACCGCCGGATTCCACATGGTGGTGATGTGCAAAGTGCCGATGGATATTGCATTGGTGATCGAACTGGCGAAAAAAGTCGAAGTCGGGCTCTATGCCATCGACAGCTTTTTCTATCAGCAAGCCCCAAGGGCCGGGCTTTTCTTCGGTTTTGGCGCCATCGAAACCCTCGACATCGACATCGCCCTGGACCGTTTGCGCGACATCCTGCAGCAGGTGGCCTGACGGATTGGCATGCGGTTTTATCCGGCGATTGGCTATTGGCGGTCCCGGGGGCCCGGCCTATCCTGCATAGGCGTTATCCCTCAATGAGCAGGATTCGTCCGGCCTGATTCAGGAGTGTGAGCAATGTCCCATGAAGTGATCAATACCGTACAGGTGCAGGCCGCCGCCGGCCGCTCGGATGAACTGGGCAAGCAATTGCAGAAGATTGTCGAAACCCTGCGTGAATTGCCCGGCTGCGAATCCTATATGGTCGACCGCTGCCCCGAGGACACCAATCGCTGGACCGTCAGCGCCCACTGGCAATCCGAAGCGGCCATGCGATCGCATTTCAATTGCCCGGAAGTCCAGGGCTTCATCAGCCTGATCGATAGCCAACTGGCCAATGCCGTGGACTTCAACAGTTTTCCGATCGTTTAATCATTTCCTGTGGTGAGGGCGCTTGCTCCCTCACCATCATTTTTTCTCCGTTGACTGATGGCTGAACGTACGGCTATAAATAAAACGGCTCGAATCGCGAATTCGGGCCTTTTTAATTTCCCGACGTAATTAACCGCAAACTCTTAAACCAAACAAAACTGTTGACCGCTAAAAAATTCGGACATCAGCCATTTAAATAAAGATTGCACAACACACAAGCCGGACAACCGGACTCTACTGCGAAACCACAAGAAACAATTACCAACCACGCCACAAATGCAACTGGCATTATTCTGGGCACCCGTACAGGGGAACACCACACCTTAAATAATGGACTATTTATGAACAAGAACGAAGAACGATCATTTACAGCCCGCGTATCCTGCAACGGCGACACCATTACTTTTCTCCAGGAAGTTCTGCGTAGTAACTTCCTCGAAGATGCAGCCGTGCCGAAAAATATTCTCACGGTTCAACGTGACTATTCACCAAAAATCACGAAAGCGTACAACCCTATAACAAAAAGAATGGAAAACCTTGGTTTTTCTTTTGGAAATATAGACCCCTTAGTTGTGCACTTCTGGTGTTATGACGACTATTACAACATGCAAATCCTCAGCACCCCCTATAGCTACATGTATGTCAGCAAGAACGACGAAGGCTGTCTGGGTGCTTTTCCAGCCGCCGGAGGGGATACTACATCATTCAACTTGCTGGATGCCGACCACAACATCATCACACTGGATGATTTGAGCACTGACACGCCAACGGTCTACTTGAAAGCACGCAATGCGAGAATAATCAGAAAATCAATACATGAACATCCAGAACGCCATTCCTTTTTCCACGATCGTGTGGGCGATATTGTGAAATTCAATTTAACCATACTGAAAAGGCATGCGTTCTAAACTAAGCTCGCGACACTTATCCTTGACGCATCGATTTATATTTAAGCCAATCACAAGCTCTTGAATAAAAAAACCCCGCATCTTTCAATGCGGGGTTTTTCATTCAACGCCTGATCAGGCAGCCGGTTCCAGCTCGACGGCGACAGCGGCAGGCACTACCGCTTGACCGCTCAATGCCAGGTCCAGCAGTTCGCGGTTGGCCACCGCGTACATGGCGTAGTCAGTGCCGCTGGCGGCACGGATTTCCACCAGCATGGCACGCCAGCGCTCGATCATGCTCTCGTTCTGAGCCATCCACAGGGAGAGCCGTGCTTCCACGTCCTGGGTGCCGTCGCCCTGTTGCAGGACCGAGATGGTGATCGCACGTTGCTGCCAGTCGACATCATCGCGGAACGCTTCACGGGCCAGGGCCTGCCAGTTGTTTTCAACCGGCAGAGCGCTGATCTGCGCCAGGTACCAGGTGATGTCCAGCGCGCTGCCCACGGCGAAGTACGCCTTGGCTACGTCCGCCGGGTCCTGGCCGGTCACGTCGGAGGCCTCGATGATCGGCAACAGGGTGTACAGGTGCGAGGTGCCAGCCACCATGCGCGCCAACAGCTCCGGCACACCGGCTTCGACGTAGGCCTGATAACGCGCCTGCCAGGTTTCGCGGATCGGGCCGATCAGCAGTTCGTCGAGCTTGAGGCCCAACTCCTTCAGATGCGGACCGAAGTGCGCGACGTCACGGGCAGCGTTCTGCTCGTTGCGACGGGCACGCAGGAACCAGCGCGTAGCGCGACGGCCCAAACGCATCAGCTCGTCCATCAGCTCCAGTTGCACGTCGGCGGAGACCTGGTAGTCCAGGGCTTCGATCTGACGGAACCAGTGCGGGAGATGGAAAATGTCACGCACGATCACATAAGCGCCAGCCACGTTCGCCGGGCTCATGCCGGTCGACTCTTTGAGTCGTTGAACGAAGGTGATGCCCATATGGTTGACCAGATCGTTGGCGATCTGGGTGCTGACGATTTCACGCTTCAGGCGGTGACGACGCATCGCCAAGGAGAACTTGCTCACCAGGGTCGGCGGGAAAGCGGTTTCCATGTCGCGGGTCAGGTAGTCGTCGTCCGGCACCAGGGAGCCCAGCAACTGCTCCTTGAGGTCGATCTTGCTGTACGAGATCAGCACCGACAGCTCGGCACGGGTCAGGCCATGGCCTTCGGCGATGCGCTCGTTGATTGCATCTTCGGCCGGCAGGAACTCGATGGCGCGATCCAGCTTGCCACGGCCTTCCAGGTCATTCATCAGGCGCTTGTACTCGGCAATCCGCGGCAAGGCGCGACGGGCTGCCAGGGACAGGGCCTGAGTCTGCTTGTAGTTGTTACCCAGCACCAGACCACCGACTTCGTCGGTCATGCTCGCCAGCAACTCATTACGCTGCTTGTCGGTCATGTCGCCGGCCTGAACCACTTCGTTCAGCAGGATCTTGATGTTCACTTCGTGGTCGGAGCAATCCACGCCACCGGCGTTATCGATGAAGTCGGTGTTGGAACCGCCGCCATTGAGGCCGAACTCGACGCGACCCAGTTGGGTCATGCCCAGGTTACCGCCCTCGCCCACGACTTTGCAGCGCAGTTCGTTGCCGTTCACGCGCAGTGCATCGTTGGCCTTGTCGCCGACATCGGCGTGGCTTTCGCTGCTGGCTTTCACGTAAGTACCGATACCGCCGTTCCACAGCAGATCCACCGGCGCCTTGAGCAAGGCGTTCAGCAGTTCGGTCGGGGTCAGCTTGTCGGCCTGGATGTCGAAGCGTTCCTGCATTTGCGGGGAAATCGCAATGCTCTTGGCGCTACGGGAGAAGATGCCGCCACCTTCGGACATGAGGCTGGTGTCGTAGTCCGACCAGGCCGAACGCGGCAGGTCGAACAGACGCTGACGCTCGGCGAAGCTCGACGCCGGCTCCGGGTTCGGATCGATGAAGATGTGCAGGTGGTTGAAGGCCGCGACCAGTTGCAGCTTGTCGGACATCAGCAAGCCGTTGCCGAACACGTCACCGGCCATATCGCCGACGCCCACAACAGTGATGTTGTCTTCCTGGACATTGATGCCGCGCTCGCGGAAGTGACGCTGTACGCCGACCCACGCGCCCTTGGCGGTGATGCCCATCTTCTTGTGGTCGTAACCGGCCGAACCACCGGACGCAAACGCGTCACCGAGCCAGAAGCCGTAGTCGATGGCGATGCCGTTGGCGATGTCGGAGAAGGTCGCAGTACCTTTGTCCGCGGCCACTACCAGGTACGGGTCATCGTGGTCATGACGCACGACGTTGGCCGGCGGAACCAGCGCGCCGTCCTTCAGGTTGTCGGTGATGTCCAACAGGCCCGAAATGAAGATGCGGTAGCAGGCGATGCCCTCGGCCGCGATCTCGTCACGGCTGCCGCCCAGTGGCAGGCGACGCGGCAGGAAGCCGCCCTTCGCACCCACCGGCACGATCACCGAGTTCTTCACTTGCTGGGCTTTTACCAGGCCCAGGACTTCGGTACGGAAGTCTTCTTCACGGTCGGACCAGCGCAGGCCACCACGGGCCACGTTGCCGAAGCGCAGGTGCACGCCTTCGACGCGCGGCGAGTAAACGAAGATTTCGAACTTCGGTACAGGCTTCGGCAGTTCAGGGATCAAGTGCGGGTTGAACTTGAAGCTGAAGTACGACTTGTTATGGCCGTTGGCATCGGTCTGGTAGAAGTTGGTGCGCAGGGTGGCCTTGATCAGGTCCAGGTAGCGACGCAGGATGCGGTCTTCGTTCAGTACCTGGACGTCATCCAGGGCGCTGAGGATCGCGTGTTCCAGGCGTTGCTGCTTGTCATCCAGATCGTCGCCGGTCAGCTTGCGCGCCAGGTAGAAACGGGTCTTGAACAACCGGGTCAGCTCGCGAGCGATGTCGGTGTGGTTGTTCAGGGTGCTGGCGATGTAGCCCAGGTCGAAGCCCAGACGGATCTGTTTCATGTAGCGGGCGTAGGCACGCAGCAGTGCAACGTCGCGCCATGGCAGGCCGGCGGTCAGTACCAGACGGTTGAACGCGTCGTTCTCGGCTTCGCCACGCACGATGTGGACGAAGGCGTCCTGCAGGGTGTCGTTGAGTTGCTGGATGTCGAGTTCCAGGCCTTCGGCGGCGGTGAACGCGAAATCGTGAATCCAGAACTCGCGGCCACTGTTGTGGCGCAGGCGGTACGGGAACTCACCCAGCACGCGCAGACCGAGGTTTTCCAGGATCGGCAGGACGTCGGACAGCGCCAGCGGAGTATCGGCGTGGTACAGCTTGCAGTGCAGCATGCGCTGGCCGGAGACCTGGCCCAGCGGCTGATAGAAGCTCATCACCAGCGGATTTTTTTCGTTGAGGCTCAGCAAGTGCTGCATGTCGACCACAGCCGAGTGGGCTGCGAAACGCTCGCGGTAACCGGCCGGGAAGCCTTTCGGGAAATCGGCCAGCACGTTGGTGCCGTGGGCTTCACCGAAGCTTTCAACGGTCAGGGCGGCATAGTCGTCCTGCCAGCTGCGGCAGGCCTGCACCACTTCTTTTTCCAGCAGCAGCGGGTCGATGTCGAGGCGGTTTTTCGGGTCGACGCGCAGGATCAACTGCACGCGGGCCAGCACGGACTCGGAGAAGAAGGTCCAGAACTCGCAGTCCGAGGCTTTCAGGCGATCCATCAGCACTTGCTGGATCTTCTGGCGCACTTCGGTGGAATAGATGTCACGCGGCACGTAGGCCAGGCAGTAGCAGAAACGGCCGTACGGGTCTTTGCGCAGGAACACGCGAATCTTGTTGCGTTCCTGGATCTGCACGATCGACATCACGGTGCTGAACAGTTCGTCCACCGGGGTCTGGAACAGATCGTCGCGCGGCAGCACTTCGAGCACCTGTGCCAGTTCCTTACCCAGGTGAGCCTTGGCCTGGAAGCCGGAACGGTGTTCGATTTCCTCGACCTTGCGGCGGATGTACGGGATCACCCGCACGCTCTCGCCGTACACCGACGAGGTGTACAGGCCCATGAAACGGCATTCCTTGATGACCTTGCCGTTGGCGTCGATCTCGCGGATCGACACGTAGTCCGGGTAAGCCGGACGGTGTACGCGGCTTGGGTGCGCGGCCTTGGCGAACGACAGCAGGGTCGGTTCGCGCAGGTAGTTCACGGCGTAGTCTTCGATGCGCAGGTCATCGTAGGTCAGGCCGGCACGCAGCAGCTTGGTCAGGCCGAGGAAGGAATCCTTGTCGTAGACGATATGGCCGCCATCGGCTTCATCGCTGACCACGAACTCTTCATAACCGAGGAAGGTGAAGTGGTTGCCCACCAGCCATTCCAGGAAGCTCTTGATTTCATTCTTCTCGTCGCCATCGACGGCGAACTGGCTGTTGTCCAGCTTGGTCAGGATGTCCTGGACCTTGGCCTTCATCGGCTCGAAATCGCCGACGGCCACGCGGACTTCACCGAGCACCTGCTCCAGCTCTTTGCTCAACACATTGAGCTCGGCGGTGTTGGCGCAGCGGTCGATTTCCAGGTACATCAACGATTCTTGCTGAATATCGTCGCCCTGGGTGCCTTTAGGCAGGATTTCCAGCAACTCGCCCTTGCTGCCACGACGCACGCTCAGCACGGTGGTTTGCAGGGTATGGATGCTGTAGCCGCGGCGGTTCAGCTCGGTACGCACCGAGTCCACCAGGAAAGGCAGGTCGTGGTGCAGCACTTCGACCGCGGTGTGGGTCGACTGCCAGCCGTGGCGTTCGTAATCGGGGTTGTAGACGCGCACTTGCGGCTGCGCGTGATCAAAGCGCTCAAGCAGGCGCCATGCAGAAAGGGTGCAGCCAGCGAGGTCGGACAACCGACGCTGGGTCAGCTCGTCAAGGGAAATGATGCCGAAGAATTGTTCAGCGAACAGCGCCACTTGTGGCAGTGCCTGTTCACTGATGTGCTGCGCCAGTGCCGCTTGCAGTTGGTGCTGGAAGTCGGCTTTGCTGGCTGCGGTGAAGAACGCCATCTGTGGTACTCCGCTTGGGCTTGTTATTGATGGAAGCGTCGCGTGCAAAGCCCCTGTTCGGGGCTACCCGTCACCCCGTTCCTGATTCTCGGGCAGAGGAAACAGGGTGACAGGTGGGTGAAGCTGGACGAGACACTCAGGTCACATTCACCTTCCGTGAATGGGCATCTGCAAAAACGACTGGGCTGCGTGCAGCGCAATGTCTTTACGGGTGCTCATCCGTTGCGCAGCTTAACCAGTGCGGCAAGGCCCGTGCTTGCGGTGCTGCGACATATTCGGTCAACGGTACGCAGCTCAAGGCATGCGCCTCGAACAACACTAGCATTCGCACAGAAAAATGGCGGATTTCCGTCCGGTTTTACGGGACATCCGTACCAGAAATGACCAGCAACACTTTGCTCGGTCACGACACATCCCCCTGACACCCGGACGAGCAGAAATGTGCGCGGGCTGGCAGAATCGCCCTTTGCTGCGTTAACCACGCCCGTCAAGCCAGGAATTCCCCATGAAAATGAAAACCGCCCTCTTGATCGTCAACCCTTGCGACGACGAAGAAGACAACATGGCCATGCTGTGCTGCCACAGCGAACAGGGCGAAATGTTCCTGATGAGCCGCTACCCGGATGAAGACGAGCTGGAAATCACCCTCGATGGCGAACCTTCGACCCTTGATGGCGTGAAAGTTACCCTGAGCCCTTCCCTGTTGAAGATCGAAATTGCGGCTGCCGATGCCGATGTGCTGAATGGGGATGATGTGCTGGAGATCACCTTCGACCCGGACATGGTGGATTTGGCTGAAGTTGAGCTGACCTTGAAGAATATTCTTGATGGCACTGGCACCTATATCAGCCAACTCTAAATATCAGCGCACTTACTGACGCCTTCGCGAGCAAGCCCGCTCCCACATTTGATCGCATGCGTCAGTGACGACGCGGCTCTCTGTGGGAGCGGGCTTGCTCGCGAAGAGGCCCGAGAGAGCACCGCCACCTGCGACCCGAAGAAAATTCCTACAACTATTGCTAACCATTTCCCGCACTTTGCGCAAAATGCCGTTAGTCGGCGCCCCCCGCGATGGATTAAAGTAACGCCCCCAGCCCTGGCGTATTTCCTACGTCCTCGGCCACCCTTTTGCAGGAACAGTCATCGATGGAACATCGTGAAGCGCTGCTGGCGCTGCGAACCTTTCTTTCAACGCAGATTCTCGGCCAGGAAAAGCTCATCGAGCGCTTGCTCATCGCCCTGCTCGCCGACGGCCACATGCTGGTCGAGGGCGCTCCTGGCCTGGCCAAGACCAAGGCCATCAAAGAACTTGCCGAAGGCATCGAAGCCCAGTTCCACCGCATTCAGTTCACTCCCGACCTGTTGCCGGCCGACATAACCGGTACAGAAATCTACCGCCCGGAAACCGGCAGCTTCGTGTTCCAGCAAGGTCCGATCTTCCACAACCTGGTACTGGCGGACGAAATCAACCGTGCCCCGGCCAAGGTCCAGTCGGCCTTGCTCGAAGCCATGGGCGAGCGGCAAGTCAGTGTCGGGCGCAGCACCTATGAGCTGTCGCCGCTGTTCCTGGTGATGGCCACGCAGAACCCGATCGAGCAGGAAGGCACCTACCCGCTGCCGGAAGCCCAGCTCGACCGCTTCCTGATGCACGTAAAGATCGGCTTCCCCGACGCGACGGTTGAACGCAAGATCCTGCAACAGGCCCGTGGCGAAGCGCTTAACGGCGAAGCGAAGCCTGAGCGCCGGGTGACTCAACAGACGATTTTTGTCGCGCGCAAGGAAATCCTCGGTCTGTACATGGCCGATGCCGTGGAGGAATACCTGGTACAACTGGTCATGGCCACCCGAACCCCGGCCAAGTTCGATCCGGAAATGGCCGAGTGGATCGCCTACGGCGCCAGCCCCCGCGGTTCGATTGCCCTGGACCGCTGCGCCCGCGCCCACGCCTGGCTGGCCGGGCGTGACTTCGTCAGCCCGGAAGACATCCAGGCCGTGCTGTTCGACGTGCTGCGCCATCGCATCATTCTGTCCTTTGAAGCCGAAGCCGCTGGCATCGATCAGGACCGGGTGGTCCAGCGGATTCTCGACGTCGTAGCCGTCGCTTGACCTCGATGAACGCCAGCCTGCCGCCCGAGCCGGGCATCCGAGTCAGCCTCGCCGACCTGATCGAGATGCGCCATCGCGTGCGCGAAGTGCAGCTGTTTTCCACGCCGAGCCAACGCAGCCCGCTGATCGGCCTGCACCATTCCAAATTGCGCGGGCGTGGCGTCGACTTCGATCAGGTGCGGGTCTATCAGGCCGGCGACGATGTGCGCACCATTGACTGGCGTGTGACTGCGCGCACCCAGGAGCCGCACACCAAGCTGTTCCACGAAGAACGTGAGCGGCCGATTTTCATCATGGTCGAACAAAGCCGCCGGCTGTTTTTCGGCTCGGGCCTGATGTTCAAGTCAGTGCTCGCCGCCCAGGCCGCGAGCCTGATCGGCTGGGCGGCCCTGGGCCACAACGACCGGGTCGGCGGGCTGGTGTATGGCGACAATGAGCACTACGAGATCAAGCCCCGGCGCAGCAAGCAAAGCCTGCTGCAGTTGCTCAACCGGCTGGTGCGGGTCAATCAGTCGCTGACCACCGAAGGCGAGCCGGACCGTGACGCCTTTGGCATTGCCTTGCGCCGGGCGCGGGAGGTGTCGCGTCCTGGCAGCCTTGTCATTGTGATTTGCGATGAACGCGCGCTATCGGAAGGCGCCGAGCAACAGCTGAGCCTGTTATCGCGTCATTGCGACCTGCTGCTGCTACCGGTGTCCGATCCGCTGGATCATGCCCTGCCCGCCGCTGGCCTTTTACGTTTCGCCGAGCGTGGCGCGCAATTGGAACTCGATACGCTGAATTTCGACCTGCGCCAGGCTTACCGGGCCCAGGCCGAAGCACGCATCGCCCGCTGGGAACTGCTCGCACAAAAACTACGGGTGCTGATGATGCCTTTGAGCACCCAGAGCGAGATGGTCGAGCAATTGCGCGAATACCTGAACCCACAGAAACCGGGAAAAGGTCGATGAACAGCCTTGATCAACTGCAACCACTGATATCACCGCCACCGGTGGAATTCTGGCCTCCGGCACCGGGCTGGTGGTTACTGCTTCTATTGGTGCCACTGATCGGTTTGGGCCTGTGGAAGCTGCGGCACTTCATTCCACGCAAACGTCCCGTGGTACGTGCCGAGCAGCCGCTTGACCCGGTGCGCCTGGCCGCACTGGCCGAATTGGCAATGATGCCCAAACCCTACGACGGTGCGCCGGCCGGTGCCTGGCTGCAGCAACTCAACGGCTTGCTCAAGCGCCTGTGCCGCAACCACTATCCCTACAGCCAGAGTCACACCCTCAACGGCCGCAAGTGGCTGGCGTTCCTCGATAACCGCTGCCCGGCAGCCGGGCTGACCCGCTGGATGGTGCTGGTCGAAGGCGCCTACAAACCTGAGTGCAAGCTCGACGACAAGGCCATCGCCGGCCTGACCCAGGCTGTCGACACCTGGATTCGCAAGCATGTTTGAGTTCGCCTGGCCGTGGATCTTCGCCCTGTTGCCCTTGCCGTGGCTGATGCGCATCGTATTGCCGGTGGCCGACAGTGGCGAACCGGCGCTCAAGGTCAGCTACCTCAGCGACCTGGAAGGCCTTGCCGGGCGTCGCGCCCGGGCCAACCTGCCGGCATGGCGCCAGCAGGCACCTTTCATACTGCTGTGGGTGTTGCTGCTGATCTCGGCGGCGCGCCCGCAATGGCTCGGCGAACCCCTGCCGATTGCCGCCAGTGGCCGTGACTTGCTGGTGGCGGTGGACGTTTCCGGCTCCATGGACTTCCCTGACATGCAGTGGCAGGACGAAGAAGTGAGCCGACTGGCGCTGGTCCAGCACCTGCTCGGCGATTTTCTCGAAAGCCGCGAAGGTGACCGGGTCGGCCTGATCCTGTTCGGTAGCCAGGCCTACCTTCAAGCCCCACTGACCTTCGACCGCCACACCGTACGCGTCTGGCTCGACGAAGCGCGCATCGGCATTGCCGGCAAAAACACCGCCATCGGTGATGCCATCGGCCTGGCCCTCAAGCGTCTGCGCTCGCGTCCGGCAACTAGCCGCGTGCTGATCCTGGTCACCGACGGCGCCAACAATGGCGGTGAAATCGACCCGCTCACCGCTGCGCGACTGGCGGCCAGGGAAGGGGTGAAAATCTACCCGATCGGCATCGGTGCCGATCCGGAGCAAAGTGGAACAGTCGGCTTTCTCGGCGTCAATCCGAGCCTGGACCTTGACGAACCGTCCCTCAAAGCCATCGCCGAAGCCACCGGCGGCCAGTATTTCCGCGCCCACGATGGCAAGGAACTGCAATCGATCAAGGACACCCTCGATCAACTGGAGCCCGTGGCCCAGCAACCGACCCAGGCCCGCCCGGCCCAAGCCTTGTATCACTGGCCACTGGCCCTGGCGCTGTGGTTGAGCATGCTGCTGCTGGCACCCGTACTTTGGCCGGACAACCCCTTGCAACGCCTGTTTACCAAGGATCTGTTCCTGCAAACCCAATTGCTGCCCGACTGGCGCCAACGGCTCAAACGCCTGCGCCTGCGGAGGCGCCGATGAGCGTGCTGTGGCCCTACTGGTTCCGCCCCTGGTGGCTGTTGTTGCTGCCGGTGCTTGGCTGGTTGCTCTGGCAACTCTGGCACCGCAAGAAGCGCGCCGGGCGCTGGCAGATGATCCTGCCGCCGGCCTTTCACGCAGCGCTGCTCAGCGGTGGCAGTGGTCGCGACAGTAAACTGCCCTGGATCGCCCTCGGTCTCGCCTGGCTGTTGACTGTGCTCGCCCTGCTGGGACCGAGTTGGCAGCGTGTCGAGCAGACCAGTCAAAAGCCCGCCGACCCGCTGGTGGTGATTCTCGAACTGACCCCGGAAATGCTCGCCACCGACGTTACGCCCAACCGACTGGAACAGGCGCGACGCAAGCTGCTTGATCTGCTGCAGATTCGCAGCGACGCGCAAACCGCCATCGTCGTCTACGCCGGCAGTGCCCACACCCTGGTGCCGCTGTCGGATGATCTTTCCACCAGCCGCAATCTGCTGGATGCACTGAAACCGTCGTTGATGCCAGAGGCCGGTCATCGCGCCGATCTGGCGGTGCTCAAGGCCCTGGCGCTGCTCGACCAGGCTGCTTTGGGCGACGGGCGGATCCTGCTGATTGGCTCGTCCCTGACCGACCAGGAGCGGCTGGGCATCCGTCGCGCGCTGAGCGGTAAATCGACTCAATTGCTGATGCTCGGCATCGGCACCGCCGAAGGCTCGCCGATCACCCAGGAGGACGGCAGCTTCCTCAAGGATGAACAAGGCGCCATTCTCGTGCCGCGCCTGGACGAACCCGGCTTGAAAAACTTTACCAACGACCTGGATGGCCGCTATCGCCAGGCGCGCCTGGACGATAGCGACCTGCACGCCCTTGGCCTGCTCGACGGTCCACGCAACTTGCGCAACGACGGTCAGACCTTGCGCCTGGACACCTGGGCCGATCAGGGTTACTGGCTGCTGCTGCCACTGTTGCTGCTCGCGGCCTGCGCGGGACGTCGCGGCTGGCTGCTGTGCCTGCCGCTGCTATTGGCGCTGCCTCAACCGAGCTACGCCTTCGACCTCGCGGACCTTTGGCTGCGCCCTGATCAACAAGGCCTGCATTTACTCAAGCAGAAGCGCCCTGCGCAGGCTTCCCGACGCTTCGAAAACCATCAGTGGCAAGGCGTGGCGCTGTATGAGGCCGGCGACTACGCAGGCGCCGCCGAGCGGTTTGCCGAAGGCGACGATGCCCACGCCCACTACAATCGAGGCAATGCACTGGCCAAAAGCGGTGAGCTGGAGGCAGCCCTGGACGCTTACGAACAGGCACTGGAGCGTCAACCGGATCTGCGTCCGGCACTGACCAACAAGGCGCTGGTCGAACGTCTGCTCAAGGAGAAAAACACGCCACCCCCTCCTGAACCAGACGCAGCCAGCAACGCCCGGCCCGAAACCGAACCGACGGAGCCACCGCCCGGTGCCGCTGCCCAGCCCTCGAGCAGCGGCGAACCGAAAACCGAGGGGCAACCGCCCCGCCCGGGTGAGGAACAACCGCCCACCACCCCGCCGAAGCCGGGGGCCAACGAGGTACCGGGCAGCGAACTGGGTGACGAACAACACACCACACCACCCTTGCGCCCGGCCACCGACAGCATCGAAGGTGAACAGCGCCAGGCACTGGAGCAGTGGCTGCGGCAGATCCCGGATGACCCCGGCGAACTGCTCAGGCGCAAATTCTGGTACGAACAGCAACAACATCAGGATCAGGAAGAAACTCGATGACCCGCTTCACCGTTTTATTGCTCGCGCTGCTGCATGGCCTGTTGTTCTGCACGGCTCAGGCACAGGCAGCAGAACTGGTCGCCAGTGTTGATCGCAGTCGCCTGAGCTCGGGCGAGACGGTCGAACTGACCCTGGAATCCAGCGATGTCACCCAGTTCGGCAAACCTGACCTGACAGCGCTGGAGCCGTTGTTCGAAGTGCGCGGCACACGCCAGGTCAACCAGTTGAACACCCTGAGCGGTGAAAACCAGGCCACCACCCGCTGGATCGTCACCCTCCTGCCCCGGCAAAACGGCAGCGTAGTGATTCCGTCACTGCAACTGGGCGAACTGCAGAGCCAGCCGATTACCCTGCAGGTGGTCGAGAGCGAAACACAGGACAACCCGGACAAGCGGGCCGCGGTGTTCATTGACGCCAGCCTCGATCAAACCAGCGTCTACGTGCAGGCCCAGGCGGTCCTGACCCTGCGCATCTACCATTCGGTGTCGCTGTACGACGACAGCAGCCTGCCGCCCTTGCAGATACCTGACGCACGCATCGAACAACTGGGCGAATCGCGCACCTACGAAAAGGACATCGACGGCCTGCGCCACGGCGTGATCGAAATGCGCTACGCGATCTACCCGCAACACAGTGGCGAACTGATCATTCCGGCACAGGTCTTCAACGCCGCGCTGGTCGACCCACAACCGGTACAGGACGCAGCCCAAGGGCCCAAAGCCGGCAAGCTGATGCGCGTCACCTCGGTCGAGTTGCTGTTGACGGTCAAGGCCAAACCCATCACCTATCCGGCCGATGCCCCCTGGCTGCCTGCGCGTAGCCTGACCCTGAGCGAAAGCTGGAGCCCGGAGCCGGATCACACCCAGGTCGGCGATTCGCTGACCCGCAGCCTGACAGTGAAGGCCGAAGGCTTGTCCAGCACCCAACTGCCTCCGCTGCCCGGCACCGACGTCGGCGGCCTGCGGCGCTACCCGGATCAACCGGTGCTCGGTAACCAGAACAGCGAACGTGGCCTGGTCGGCAGCCGTGAAGACCGCGAGGCCCTGGTGCCGACACGGACCGGCGCCATCGAGTTGCCCACCGTCGACGTGGTCTGGTGGAACACCTTCGAAGATCATCTGGAACACAGCAGCCTGCCCGCCCGCACGCTGCACGTGGCGGCCAATCCGAGTCTGATGGCCGACACCCCGGCCGACGCCTCACCGGTCGATGCCGGCGCCGACAGCGAAGCGCTCTGGCGCTGGAAGCTCAGTACCCTGATCCTGGCCTGCACCACCCTGCTCGGCTTCGGCCTCTGGTGGCGTGGCCGCTGGCAACCGGCGGTGGCGCGTGTCGCTCAAACCGGCCCGAGCCCGCGCACCGTTCTAGACGACCTCAAGCGCGCCTGCCAGGCCAACGATTCCCACGCCACCCGCCAGGCCCTCGACGCCTGGGCCCGCCAACAGCCGGAAACCCTGGCCGACATGGCCGCCCGCTTCGTGCCACTGTCCGACGCCCTCGACGGCCTGAACGGCGCGCTGTACAGCGAAACCGGCCAACACTGGCAAGGTGACGAGTTGTGGCGGGTGATCAAGGCGATCCCGATGGCTGAACGGGTGCAGGATCCGGTTGGTGACAGTGGATTACCGCCGCTTTATCCGAAGTGATTGTTTTTAGTTTTTGAGATGAAACTCAACATCTAGATGAATAGCGTGTAAAAAAGCACAATCGTGAGAAACCACGATCAATGCCCCTTGGTATTGATTAAGCATCTGCTCCAGTGCTATTCGACTGGGCAGATCCAAATGGTTATCCGGTTCGTCCAGCAACAGCAATTGTGGTGGCCGCCGTGCGTACAACTGCGCAGCGAGCGCTATTTTCAGACGTTCGCCGCCACTCAACTGGCAGGTCTTGAGCATCGCACGGTCAGCATCAATCCCCATCTGCGCCAAGCGGGTGCGTGCCTCGGCTTCGGGCAACTCAGGATTGCTCTCGTAGAGCCATTGCACCGCGGTGCGTTCGGGATACTGCAATCCGGCGTGTTGATCCAGCCAGCCAACATGGCAACTGCGGATGAGTTCGCCTTCGCGCACCGGCAGTTGGCCGGCGATTACTCGCAACAGGGTCGACTTGCCGCTGCCGTTGGCGCCCAGGATCGCCATGCGCATAGGCCCCGTCAGCGTCAGATTGACCGGCGCCGCGTAACCGAACGGGAGAATGACGTCGTTGAGCTGCACAATCAGCTTGCCATTGGGCACTACGCTTTCCGGAGACAACATCATGCGTTGAATGTCCGGCGCGCACCGCGCACGGGCCTCGGCGATACGTTGTTGTTGCTGCTCCCGTGCCACCTGTTGATTGAGGCGCAATTTTCCCTGACTGTTTTCACTGCGCTCTTTCTGGGCGTTGGTGATCAGCTTGGTCTGATTACCGTCGCGGGCCTGACGGTCGCCGCGCGCATTACGCCGTTGCTGACGCGCCATCTGCACGGCCATCTCACGTTGCTCGCGCTTGGCCTGCGCCCTCTCCCCTTGCAATGCCGACTGGAACGACTGCTGTTCTTGCTCGCGCGTCGCCGCATACTGACTGTAGTTGCCGCCATAAACCGCCAGCCCCAAGGGCGAAAGATCGACAATTTCGTTCACGTGTTCCAGAAGGCCCCGGTCGTGGCTGATCAACACCAGACCGTTGGGCCAGCGCTCGATCTGCTGCGCAAGCTTGTGTTGCTGATCAATATCCAGGTGGTTGCTGGGCTCATCGAGAATCAGCCAGTCGGCCCTGGATAACCACGCCCCCAACAGCGCCACCCGTTGCCGTTCGCCACCACTGAGTGCGTCGGTGCGCGCGTTGGCACTCAAGTGACCGAGGCCGATCTGCTGCAGTTCCGCCTCAAGGCGTGTGGCGCAATCCCATTGGTCGACCGCCAGCGCATGGTCGTCATCTTCGACGCTGCCTTGGGCAATGCGCGCAAGCGCCGCCAGAATATGGTCGACCCCGGCCAGCGCGGCAACGCTGGGGTAGTGCACGGGTTCCAGTAACTGCGCCACGGCGTAAACCCGCCCTTCGCGACGGACGATGCCGCTGGCGGGTAGTTGCTCGCCAGTGAGGAGCCGGCCAAGCAAGGACTTGCCACAGCCATTGGCACCCACGATGCCGGTGGCCCTGGTACTGAAGGTGTGGTTCAAGTGATCGAACAGCACGCGCCCGTCGGACAGGTTGAACGACACATGATCAAGTTGCAGTAACCGTTGAGTCATGACACTTCCTTTTCATTCGGCCGGATAGGCACTGAACCACTCCCTGATGGTGCGCAACAGCACCCGGCGGATGGGCAATGACCGTGAACACGGCGCCTGCCCACATTTGAAAATGACCTTCGAACAGCATGCCGGCCCTGATCGACGTCGAGAGATCTTGTGTCACCCTCAACACCAGACGTCCCGAAGGCCAATGTATCTCGATCAGGCGCGCCCCTTCTACCAACAACAAGATCGAAAGATCGCAGCCTGCGGCAGCTCCTACATTGGATATGTGCATACCCTGTAGGAGATGTCGCAGGCTGTTTTTTTTGCCCTCTGCATTCCCGACCTTTTGTCAGTAAACTCTCTCCCCTTTCGCCGCCTTCATTTTTCACGCGGCCATTACCTATTTTGTAGCGGAGTCCGCCTTGCGCTTGTTTCACACCTCCGACTGGCACCTCGGGCAGAACCTGCACGGCCAGGATCGCGATTTCGAACACGGCTGTTTTCTCGAGTGGCTGTTGCGCCAGCTGAAACTGGATCAACCGGATGTGCTGTTGATCGCTGGCGATATCTTCGACACGGTCAATCCGCCGGTCAAAGCCCAGGAACGCCTCTACGACTTCATCGTCAGCGCCCACGAACAGCAGCCGTTGCTGACCATCGTGATGATTGCCGGCAACCACGATTCCGGCTCGCGGATTGAACTGCCCGCCCCCTTGATGCGCCGCTTGCGCACTCATGCGCTGGGCCGCGTGCTGTGGCTCGACGACGGTCAACTGGACGCCGAGCGCCTGTTGCTGCCGTTGCCCGATGCCAGTGGTGAAGTCGCCGGCTGGTGCCTGGCGCTGCCATTCCTGCGTCCGGCGGAAGTCACCGGCGCGCATTTGGGCGACAACTACCTGCGCGGGATCGGCCAGGTGCACGAGTGGCTGATCGAAGCGGCCAACGCCAAGCGCCAGCCGGGCCAGGCACTGATCGCCATCAGCCACGCGCACATGGCCGGCGGCTCGGTGTCGGAAGACTCCGAGCGCAGCCTGATCATCGGCAACGCCGAAGCCCTGCCCGCCAGCCTGTTCGGGCCGAGCATCAGCTACGTGGCCCTCGGCCACTTGCACAAGCCGCAGAAGGTCAACGGCGAGGAGCGCATCCGCTATAGCGGCTCGCCGATTCCGCTGTCGTTCTCCGAGATCGGCTATCAGCACCAGATTCTCGACATCAAGCTCGACGGCGAAACCCTGCTCAGCGTCGAGCCGAAACTGATCCCCCGCGCGGTCAACCTGCAGCGCATCGGCCCGGCGCCATTGAGCGAGATCCTGCTGCAACTGGCGGACCTGCCGAACATCGACCTGTTGGCCGAGATCCAGCGCCAGCCATGGCTGGAGGTGCGGGTGCGCCTCGACGAGCCACAGCCCGACCTGCGCAATCAAGTGGAAACCGCCCTGCAAGGCAAGGCCGTGCGCCTGGTGCGCATCGCCGCCGAGTACGCCGGCAACGGCGGCCGTGACGGTGCCGACGAAGGCAGCACGCTGATCGAACTGGACCAGCTCACGCCTCAGGAACTGTTCAGCCGCGCCTGGCAGGACAACTACGGCAGCGAGGTCGACGAGCAAACCCTCAAGGACTTTGCCGAGCTGTTGCAGGACGTGCAGATGGAGAGCGAACAGCCATGAAAATCCTCGCGATCCGCCTGAAAAACCTTGCCTCCCTGGCCGGGCCGTTTGAAATCGACTTCACCGCCGAACCCCTGGCCAGTGCCGGACTATTCGCCATCACCGGCCCCACCGGCGCCGGTAAAAGCACCTTGCTCGATGCCCTGTGCCTGGCGCTGTTTGGCGCTGTGCCGCGCCTGAACAACACCGGCCGCGACGCCAAGGTGCCGGATGCCGACGGCGAAATCGCTACCGGCGATCCGCGTACCCTGCTGCGTCGCGGCACGGGCGAAGGCTATGCGGAAGTGGATTTCGTCGGTGTCGACGGCCGCCGTTACCGCGCCCGCTGGGAAGCCAATCGCGCCCGGGACAAGGCCGCCGGCAAGCTGCAGGCCAGCCGCCAGAGCTTGCGTGACATCGATCAGGATCAATTGCTCGCCAGCCAGAAAGGCGAATACAAGACTCAGCTCGAAGCCGCGCTGGGGCTGAATTTCGAACAGTTCACCCGCGCGGTGATGTTGGCGCAAAGCGAGTTCAGCGCCTTCCTCAAGGCCGACGACAATGACCGCAGCGAACTGCTGGAAAAACTCACCGACACGGCGCTCTACACCCGCCTCGGCCGTCGCGCCTTCGACAAGACCAAGGAAGCCCGCGAGGCGCACAAGCTGCTGCAGGATCAGGCCAGCGGTGTGACGCCACTGTCGCCCGAAGCCCGCGCGGAACTGGACGGGCGCTTCAACCAGGCGCAGCAGCGACTCAAGACCCAACAGGCGCAGCTCAAACAACTTGAACTGCAGGACACCTGGCTCAAGGACCTGCGTCGCTTGCAGGACGAACATCTGGCCGCCAGCGAACAACTGCAATCGGCGCAGACTCACTGGGAGGCCTTGGCCAGTGAGCGCTTGAGGTTCACCCGCCTCGAACAGCTGGCCCCGCAACGGCACCAGTTCGCCCGTAAAGCCGAGGTCGATGCGCTGCTGACACCCTTGGCGGCGCAAATTGCCTTGCACACGCAGCAGCATGGCGAACTCGGCGAGCGTCAGACGCAGCTTGAGCAACAGCTCGGCAGCGCGCGGATCGCCTTGAGCGAAACCCAACAACGACAAACCGACAGCACACCGTTGCAGCGTCAGGCCTTCGAAGCCCAAAGCACCCTCGCCCGCCTGGCCAAGGACACCGCCCTCAGCGCCGAAGCCAGGCAACAGGCGCAACAGGCCTGCACCCAGGGCCAGGGCACGATTCAGACCTTGCTCGATCAGCAAGCCCGTGGCGCCGCGGACTTGCAACGCATCGCCACCGAGCTGGAGCGAAGCACCCATCTGGCTCCGTTGAGCGATGCCTGGAATGCCTACCGCGATCGCCTGCAACAGTTGATGTTGATCGGCAACCGGTTGAATCAGGGCCATGCCGAACTGGCCAGCCTCGAACAAAACGCCGCGAGCACCGAACAAGCGCTCACCACGCAGAAGCAACAACTGGAGGTACTGTTCAAGGAGGCCGGCGCCGAACCGGATGCCGTCGCCGAGCAGATCGGCATTCTGGGCAGCCTGTTGCAGGACAACCGCAAGCAACTGCGCGCCGTCGAAGACCTTGCGCGCCTGTGGGCCAGCCAGCAGGACCTGGACAAACGCGGTGCCGAGCTGCAACAACGCCAGCTCAGCGCACAGCAGGAACGTGAACGCCTGACCCAGGACGGGGTCAAGGCCAAGGCTGACCTGAGCGTTGCCGAACAGACCCTCAACGTCACGCGCGAGCTGCTGGAGCGCCAACGTCTGGCGCGCAGTGCCAGTGTCGAAGAGCTGCGCGCGCAGTTGCAGGACGATCAGCCATGCCCGGTCTGCGGCAGCAACGAACATCCCTATCATCAGCCGGAAGCCTTGCTGCAGAGCCTCGGTCGTTTTGATGAAAGCGAACAGGCCAATGCGCAGAAGGCCGTCGACCTGCTCAAGGAAAAACTCACTGACTTGCGCGCCGAAGTCGGCGGGCTGATCGCCCAGCAAAAAGAACTGCTGCAACAGCAGGAGCAACTGGCGACCCAGCAGCAAGCCCTCGCCCCGAGCCTGGAAGCGCATCCGTTGGCGACCCAACTGCTGAACCAGGATGCCGCCAAACGCGATGCCTGGCTCGTTCAGCAAAACAGTCAGCTCAACCAGAGCATCAGCCAGGACGAGCAACGGCAGAGCGCGCTGCTCACCCTGCAACAGGATGCCGCGCGCCTGACCCAGCAACTGCGTCACGCCGAAACCGCGCACCAGCAGGCGGCCCAGCACCTGAGCAATCAACAGCGCGAACTGGACAACGACCGCCAGCGCCTGGACGAAGAACTCAAGGCATTCGCCAGCCTGCTGCCGGCCGAGACCCTGCAAGCGCTGCGCGACGAACCGGCCGCGACCTTCATGCAGCTCGACCGGCAGATCGCCGAGCGACTGGCGCAACTCGAGCAACAAAAGGAAGAACTGGCCGAGCAGCAACAGCGCCAGCAAAACCTGGAGAAGGAACAGGATCGCCAGCAAAGCCGCATGCAGCAATTGCAGGCCGCCGAACAGCAATTCAGCGGGCTGGCCGAGCAGCAACAGGCGAGCCAGCACACGCTCGGGCAATTACTCGGCGAACACAGCAGCGCCGAGCATTGGCAACAGCAACTGGAACAGGCCGTGGAACAGGCCCGCAGCGCCGAAGCCAGCACTGCGCAGACGCTGCAAAGCGTTCTCACGCAATCAGTGCAACTCGCCGCCGAACTCAAGGCCCAGCAGGAGCGCTTGCACGCACTGGAAGGCGAAGAACGCGAGCTCGCCGGCAAGATCGGTGACTGGCGCGCCCGCCATCCCGAACTGGATGACGGCGGCCTCGAAGACCTGCTGCGCGTCGACGACACTCAGGTCAGCGAACTGCGCCAGCGCTTGCAGCACAGCGAAAAAGCCATCGAACAGGCCCGCGTCCTGGTGCAGGAGCGCGACAAGCGCTTGATCGATCACCAGACGCAACACAACGGCAACCTCGACGCCGAGCAGTTGGCCAGTGCGCTGATCGACCTGCAAAACCTCGCTGCCACCAGCGAGCAACACTGCGCCGAACTGCGCGCCGAGCAGGCCGAGGACCAACGCCGGCAGAACGCCAATCAGGCCCTGGCGCAGCAGATTGCCGACGCCTACAACGAGTATCAACGCTGGGCGCGCCTCAATGCGTTGATCGGCTCCGCCACCGGCGACACCTTCCGCAAGATCGCCCAGGCCTACAACCTTGACCTGCTGGTACACCACGCCAACGTGCAATTGCGCCAACTGGTGCGCCGCTACCGCCTCAAGCGCGGCGGCAGCATGCTCGGGTTGCTGGTGATGGACACCGAAATGGGCGACGAACTGCGTTCGGTGCATTCGCTGTCCGGTGGCGAGACCTTCCTGGTCTCGCTGGCACTGGCCCTCGGTCTGGCGTCGATGGCCTCGAGCACGCTGAAAATCGAGTCGCTGTTCATCGACGAAGGCTTCGGCAGCCTCGATCCCGAATCCCTGCAACTGGCCATGGACGCCCTCGATGGCTTGCAGGCCCAGGGCCGCAAGGTCGCGGTGATTTCCCACGTACAGGAAATGCATGAACGGATTCCGGTGCAGATTCAAGTCCAGCGCCAGGGCAACGGCCTGAGCACCCTGGAGGTGAAATGAACACCCTGTATTCCTTCCGCCGCTGCCCGTACGCCATGCGCGCACGCATGGCCCTGCGCTACTCGGGCGTGGCCGTGGACATCGTCGAAGTCAGCCTGAAGGCCAAGCCCGCCGAAATGCTCGCGCTGTCGGGCAAAGGCACGGTGCCGGTGCTGAGCGCCGATGGCCGGGTGATCGACGAAAGCCTCGACATCATGCGCTGGGCCCTGGCACAGAACGATCCCCAGGACTGGCTGCTCAAGGACGATCCTGACGCAGCGGCGCAAATCGCCCCCCTGATCGAACAGAACGATCAGGTGTTCAAGGTGCACTTGAATCGCTACAAGTACGCCGAGCGTTATCCCGAGCAGCCGATGGAGGTTTATCGCGGCGAGGGCGAGGTGTTTTTGCAAAGGCTGGAGACGTTGCTGGAGGAACGCGACTACTTGCTCGCCAACCATCCAAGCCTGGCCGATGTGGCGTTGATGCCCTTCGTGCGCCAGTTCGCCCACGTCGACCGCGACTGGTTCGCGCAGACGCCCTATCGGCGTTTGCAGGACTGGTTGCAGCGGTTTCTGGAGTCGGATTTGTTTACCGGTGTGATGCGCAAGTAAGCCACCGCACACTGTGGCGAAGGGCTTGCCCTAATGCCAGTCAGTCAAGGAGCAAAACCTGTGGGAGCGAGCTTGCTCGCGATAGCGGACTGTCAGGCAACGCAGATGTTGACTATGCGATCGTCATCGTCGGAACGCCGCCCGGAGCAAGCTCGCTCCCACAGGGGGTGTGGTGTTCGAAACGTTAACTGATCGGCATTAGGGCAAACCCCCTCACCACAAAAGCCCTTCATCGACAGCAGGCTTCAGGCCAACACCTCACACATCCCGATCGCCGAGCAATCCACCAGGAACGGCCCGAACACCACCCCTTCATTCCTGATCGGTGGATTGCCGGCCATTTTCGCAATTCTGACGCGTGGCTTTCAGTCGATTCTTGTATCGCCAGACGTGTACTCTCTCCAGCTTCTTTTCAGATCAAGACGAATTCCGGGCACAGGCTCTCGGGTCCGCACGATAACTCAACACTCGGTCGACCCCAAGGAAACGGGACGCCTCTGCCCCAGAGTCGGCCACGAATCTAACGACGTCCAATCGATGCCTTTTTTTAGTTCAAATCGACAGACGGGGCGGCTCATCAAAATCTGCGTCTGGATGGCCTGCTCAGCGTCAGCGGTACATCCCCACGGAACAGTGTCCAAGTCCCGTAGGAGTCCCGTCAATATATCCTGATCAAGGCAGTCGCCGAATCGAGCGACCAAAAGGTGTTTCGCGCGGCGAAATCGCATTCCGGTGCCGACCAGTTGCGCAGCCAAGTGCGATGCGCCATGGGCCGCCATAGCAATTTCGGGTGCATGCCGCACGATCATCCCCGGCATTCCCGATAGCATTGATCCCGCCGCCGCGACTTGCCGCAAGTCATCCGCCAGGTCCGAGCGTTTGAATAGGCAGGCTGCGATCAGGTCATCGCCGACATTGAAGACGCCCCGCCCGGCGAGTTCAGAAAGCGCCTCCTTTGGCCACTTGGCCGCCAGGAAAAGGGTGGCCTGCCGGAGCGATTCATAGCGACCGAACCACCGTCCGTTGTCCTCGGCCTCCTCATTCAGCCAGTGCGCATACCCGTCAATCAAGGTCCGACAATAATCGAATCCCCTGCGCAGACAACGTAACAGCAGACCGCGAACGATTCGGCTGCACGCCATCGCGGCGACCGTCGACGACATTGGCAGGGCGTGCAAGGCGACGTACTGCGCCCTGTCCTCGATCACCGCTCGATACCGTATCAGTGTGGTAAATATCTCCTTCCATTCCAATCCGTCGAAACGTTCGGCGAAGCCGTCCACGGCTTCGTTGGCGACATACGAAAAATCGTAAGAGGCGTCGAATAGAAAGCGCGTAGCGGCCACAAAGTGCCAGAGATGCTCGTAATCCCAGGGATCTGATCCTTGCGCGTTAAGGCGGATGAACAGTGTCCAGGTACCCAGCACTTGCTCGCGCCGGACCGTCAGTGCCGGGAACATCCAAATTTGGAAACGATCCAGAAATACCTCAAACGCCAGGATCCTCGCGATTTCGCCCCCGGGGCAATCAGGCGGCTCCGTCCACTCTACCGAGATCTGCCGCGGCGTGAACACGTAGCTCGCCTTGTGCGTTCCCATCGGAATCTGAATCTCGAGCAACTCTCGCTCGAAACGCAGAACCTTCGTCGAGCGACTGCTGAACGTCGAACAGAAGTGTTCTAGCGCTTGTACGCGCCGTGGTAGCCCCTGCGCGTCAAGCCGCAGCCCCGCCAGGGAGTATTGATGAAGGAGATTGTGAAGAACGTGCGGATTCTCGTACCGCAGCGGTGTTTCATGGGAAACCACAATGGCGTCAAACTCGAATCGCCAATTGCGGTCCTGTATCTCGAATGACTCGGGCATCTCGTCATCAGCCCATTGACGCAGCCAAATTTGAAAGCGCTGAAGCACTGCGGCATCGCGCTCAGACAGCGATCCTATGTTCAGGAATTCGATCCACCATTGCATCACTATGAGGTAGCGGCGGTAGCTGCCAGCGTCGCCCTCCTCCACCGAGCGCCATAGCAGCCCTTTCAATGAGGCGTCATACGCTTCGACCAGCGATCCTCTAATCTGCTCAGCGACGTTTTCCAGACCGGCTTCGTACAGCGCACCCCGGAGTGTCAAGTAAGTATCGTTGAGCTGCAGAGGAAGCCGCGCGGTCGTGCTGCCACCCGACACCATAGCTCTAAACAACGCTACTGACTGTCGGAATGCGTCCACTGGTTCGAGGACGGCGGGATTAACGAGAGCCTGCCGCGCAAGCAGGATCCCACTTGCGATCGGCAACTCCAAAGAGCGGATGGATACCATCGATTCGACAAACAAGCCATCTTCAAGATCGTGTGCCAGTGCATCGAGGTAGGAGACGGCGTCGTCCGGCTCATAAACCGGCAGTCGCTTACATTCCGTCCTGACGAAGGCCACGCTTTCAAGAATCAACACGGCGTTATCGCGCTGAAGCGCCTTCAAATGCACGGCAGCCGAATCGACCAGGCGCCGCAACGTTTGCGACGGTAGCCAGGACGTCGCCGCCTCACAGTCGAGCAGTGCCAGGACAATTCGAAGGTCACCACTCGCGACCAACGTGCGTGTCACGGACGACAGCGCGAACAGCGTGCGCAGTTCGCCCTGCGGCTCATTCCGTGACACCCGGAACGCACGTTCGTAGTCCCTCGCAAATTCAGTGAGCGCGCAGCATTCGCCGGCATACCCTGGATTCTTTGACCGCCAGATTGCCGCGAGCAGTGAGGGTGACTCCACTACTCCGTCGTCGCGTTGCATCCAGCTCGCCGACATCGGCTGCTCGCTACGTGCGAACAGCCGCTCCTTGACTTCACGCGCGACCGGCAAACGACGCAGCTGGGAAAGGACTTCGACGCAGTCTCGCGCCAGCTCGCCGCCAGGTGCCAGCACCTCATCGGTGAAAACAAGAGCGCAGTCGTCGGGCAACACCAACTCTCGGCGACGCTCACTCTGAATTGATCGCAGCAGCGTCGAGTCACCGAAAATGCAGGTGCCGCGGTCAAATACAACGCAGTCTGCTCCGGCTGACATGCGTCGAGTGTCCATCCTGACGCATGTAGTTTTCTGCTGGCGGAACATGATACCCGCGTGCTCCTCCGCACTGCCTTCGTCTACTAATACCACCGCCACGTCGGCCTGCTCGTGCGCGTTGAGTGCAAGATATCGGCGCCAGGCGCTCATGAGATCAGGTGCCACCAATGCGCGGCCCGAAGATTGTGCACCCAGCATCAACAAGCCGGCTTCCACGACATCGTAGCGACCGATCAATGTTTCACGGCATGCATCGGTCAACACATCACGATCGCGAAAGGCATCATCAGAATACGCCGGCCGCGCCTGCAGCAGATGCAACCGTTGCACCGTCGTCGCGCGCAGATGGCGTGCGCGCCATAACCTCAGGTCTGAGCAAGCAGGACGCAGCACCAAGGCCGTCGCCTGCGAGCCGGTATTCTGAGCGCTGGCGAAACCGAAACCGATCGTATGCGCGACGTTCATCAGTTGTGGGTTTCGCGGCATGACGGTGGTCACGGACACGAAGCCAAGTGTCGTCTCCAGGCCCCATTCGCAATCGATCGCAATGAAGTCGAACGTCTGCATCAGTTCATTACATACCGCCTCCATGTGATCAAGAACAGCTGTGTCCAGATACGGCGAATGATCGCGACCGACATCGCCACAGACATCGATCTTCAGTAGCTGTTGCACAAAGCATGGAATTGCCTCGACATGATCGTAACGCCCCGAGAGCGCAAGTTGGCGTCGTGCATGCTCGGTCGATCCACTCATGGCCACAGTGGCAATACACCGTATCAGCGCTTGTGGCTCGGGACATATCAGGCTTTCGTAGCCGCCGGCATTGACGTGATCCGTCAGGTCCTCGTTACCTGCACTACGCACGATCCAGGGCGCTGAACCACAAACGTCCTCCACGCTTCGCGCCAGCAGCGGAAAAGCCTCCTCCAAAGCGGCTGCGTAGATCGCTACCGCTTCATCCGCCTGTGCCAGGCCGCCCGCCACTGCGGTTGGCAATGGGGCAATCGGAAAGATAGGCAGGACAAGATTCCCCAGGGATTCGATCTTCCGGATGCGCAGGAGCCGATCCGCCTTGGGTCCGTAGAGTTGTTCTTCGTCTGTAGTCATGGTTTAGCACGCAAGATCCGATGATTGTGGTGGTGCGGCATGTAGCTGGGCCAGCAGTCTAAGCAGCCGATGATGAAGATTCTGATCTGCTCCACTCAGTCGCCCTAGGCGACTGGCAACTTCCGCCGCCACGATCATTCCGAGGCCGACAATTTCACTATGCGGTACACGAACCTCCGCCCCATAGGTTGGCAAGAACTTGAGTTGAAAGCTGCTCGTACAATACGTCCGCATGCAATTGACTGACTTTTTTATCGCTAATCAAGTGATAGCTTGAGGCCCTGCTCTGAAACAAGGTATGCAATAGCGCTGCTAACAAGTTGGCGCTTTTCGATACTCCCACGGCCAACACGGCTACGGGATACAACGGTATCTTGTGCGTCGTACCGAACAAAGCGTGAACACTGCGAATATAATTCGCGACCATGGCTGCTATTCCATCAAAATTTTTTATTCAATATGCAATATCTGAAAAGCACTACAAAGTCCTGGGAAGCGTACTACATCCAATCCTTACACAAACAATATTTAAAGTTTTAAATTTTCAGAGCTCAGTTTCTCTGCTACGGTAATTCAACTTGGACGAACAGAAGGCATCTCTTATCGATGGCAATTAGTTGTTATTCAGCAATTATCCAAGTGCAATGTTTGCCAGGATCGCACTACTCCCAGAGAGGGCAACTACGCGACTACAGTTGATTCGATGTAATGCGCGGATATAACTGATGATCAATTAAAAAGTGACCACACTCATGAAACCCACCTTCATTCGCCAACTTGTCATTCACACAATCTGCAATGTGATTGGCGCGCCGCCTGAAGAGGTTACGGCCCTCGACAGGGTTGAACTGAATACACGCGATTGGGAGCAGGTCTTCAGCCGGCTGGAAGCAACGCTCGACATCCAGACCGGTATGTTGACCTCGGCCGAGCGATCGTTTTCCATCTACGCGTTGACGTGTGTGCTACACACCAAGCTGACAGACGACATGATTACCTAACCGACACGTGATCGGAATCGTCGTGAGTCCTGACGCGCAACGTGACCTCATCCGGCCGGATCGCTGTTTACCGGTGTGATACGCAAGTAAGAACACCGATACTGTAGCGAGAGAGCTTCAGGCCAACACCTCACACATCCCGATCGCCGAGCAATCCACCAGGAACGGCCCGAACACCACCCCTTCATTCCTGATCGGTGGATTGCCGGCCATTTCGATGTTGCGGGCGATGTTGTGATTGGCTTCGATGGCCCGTGCCACCGAGCCCGCCGAGCCCTGGCCGATCCCCAACAGGGAGGATCCGTTGGTCATGAACGCCAGGAAGGCGATGACCCAGAGTCTGTGCCCTTTCATGCGCCGACGACTCCCGCGAGTTCCGCCTGATCAACGCTCGCGTTTTGCCCACGGTGTTCAAACTGGATGCCGGGATGAGCGACCTGGATCGGCGCTTCGAAGGTGACTTGCGACTGCGCTGAAAGACTGACCACCAGCACCATGGCAAGGTAAAGACTGATCGCCACATAGGCGCCGTGTTTGGCAGAAGTGAGAATTGCGCTGGCCATGATGTTCTCCGCAGGCATGTTTCAATGCCTACAGAATCGATCAAAAAAGCCTGGGTAACCACTCAGGGTTATCCATAGTGACCATCAGCTTCATTGATCATTAAGCCAGGCTATTTCAGCCTTCAATAGAACTAATCAGGGGATTCGCGGGCAGCATGCGTTATGCAGGAGCGACACCACTCTGATCGTTTTCAACACCTGCTATTCAACATCAGGCGCTTCGATCATCAGTGACTTCGCTCCTGCATAAAGGCAGGGCTGAACGTTCAGGCTTGGGTTTTGTGATCCAGCGCGGCGTAGAAGTTGGCGCTCTGTTGCAGGTATTTCTGGGTGTAGCTCTGGGTGTGGGCTTTTTTGTCGCTGATTTCAACGTTGGCGCTGGCTGGCAACGCAACGGTGGCGGAAATGGCGGAAGCGGCGATGACAGAGAAGATGTTGAAGTTCATGGCGGTATTCCTCGGATTCAGTTGGCTTGCTTGCCCGGTGGGGCCGTGAAGCAAACTTAACCCTCGAGGGTTCGTGCCTTGAAATGCTTTGTAGCAGTACCAGATATCAGCGTCATTGATAAAAGCAGGCAGGCCCCATCAACCGGGGCCTGCGGCTTATTGACGCAGCAGAAACCTGAGGTCGCTCGGCGCGTCCATCGGTAGTTTTTGCACGGTCTTGCCCAGCAGACCGGTCCTGGCGTCGCGCTCGACGACGACAATCTGGTTGCTCTTCTGATTGGCGATCAACAGGAATTTACCGCTCGGATCAAGGCTGAATTCCCGCGGATGATCGCCCTCCACCGCCCGGCGTTGCAGTTCACTGAGGTGACCGGTCGCCGGATCGATGGCAAACACCAACAGTTGATTGGCGGTGCCACGGTTGCTGACGTAGAGGAACTTGCCGTCAGCCGAGGCATGCAACGCCGCCGCAGCCTTGTCTGAAACTGGCTGTCCGGCAGCCAGATCGACCATTTGCGTCTGTTCGAGTTGGCCTTCGTGGTAGTCGAACACCGCCACTTGCGCGCTCATTTCCATGGTCAGCCAGGCGTGTTTGCCATCGGCGCTGAACAGCAGGTGGCGCGGCCCGCTACCCGGCGGCAGCTGCACGAATGCCGGGGTGGCCGGGGTCAACGGCAGTTCCGGATTGGCCCTGGGGTCGAAGCGGTAGGCAAACACCTTGTCGGCGCCCAGGTCATTGGCGAACACGTATTTGCCGTCCGGTGACGGGATGGTCGAATGCACATGGGCCGAGGCCTGGCGCTCGGGATTGACCCGGCTCGCCGGGTGGCTGCTCATCTGCACCACCGGTTTGAGCTTGCCGTCGGCCGTCACTGGCAATACCGCCAGGGTGCCGCCCGGATCTTCGGCCACCGAGTAATTGCTGACAAACAGATGGCTGCCATCGATGCTGAGACTGGAATGGGTTGGCTCGCTGCCCAGGCTTTGCACCTGGCTGATCAGGCTCAGCGCGTGGGTCTTGGGATCAATCGCAAAACTGCTGACGCGCCCTACCGGATCGGTTTGGCCCGGGCCGTTTTCATTGACCACGAACAGGTGTCGCCGATCCTTCGACAGGGTCAGCCACGACGGGTTTTCGCTCTTGATCACTTGCAGTGGGCTGGCATCGATCTGCCCGGTGCCGCTGTCGAACACCAGGCGGTAGATGCCCTGGCTTTGACCTGCAGTGTAGGAGCCCACCAGCAGCTGATAGTCATCGGCGGATGCCACCTGGACGCCCATGGCGCCGATGCTGCCGGCCATCAACAATGGCCAGAGGTTACGCATCGCCTTGGTCGTCATCTTCGTTGTCACCGCTGACGACATCGCCCAGGCACACCAAACGGTGTTCACCCGAGTCACCGGTGATCAACCAGCTTTGCAGCGAGGTATCGAAGGTCGCGGCCTGAATCTGCGCCGGGGTGAACTCCCAGTGTTTGGCCGCACGGCCATCCATGCATTCAATGTGCAGGTTATCATCCTCGTCGAGGGCGAATTCGAAGGCATGCAGCCCGTCGATCTCCACCATTCCGCAGTGTTCGAGGGCATTGAGCAAGGTGTCGGTTGGGGCAGTCATGGCAATCAGTCTTTGAATGGGAAAGACGCAATGATAGCTCATGCACCACCTCCCCTGTAGGAGCTAGCTCGCTCCCACAGGGATTGTGACTGGCAGTTAAAGTGCCTCGCGGGACGACTGCCCATCCACCAGTCGCTGGATGCGCAACGGATTGCCGTTCTTCAGCGCATCCGGCAGCAAGCTGTCCGGGTAGTTCTGGAAGCACACCGGGCGCAGGAAACGATCGATGGCCAGTGTGCCCACCGACGTACCGCGCGCATCGGACGTGGCCGGGTAAGGCCCGCCGTGAACCATCGAATCGCAGACTTCCACGCCCGTCGGATAACCATTGAGCAGGATGCGTCCGACTTTCTGTTCCAGCAATGCCGTCAGCCCGGCGAACTGCTCGAAGTCTTCCGGCTCGCCAATGACGGTAGCGGTCAACTGGCCGTGCAGGCCATTCAAGGCCGCCATCAGTTGCGCAGGATCCGTCACTTCAACCACCACCGTGGTCGGGCCGAACACTTCCTCCTGCAACACTTCATCGCCATCGAGCAGCAGACTGACATCGGCCTTGAACAGCTGCGGTTGCGCCTGATTGCCCTGCTGCGGATTGCCGGCCAGGTGCTCGATCCCCGGATGCGCGAGCAGTTTTTGCAAGCCCTGGCCATAGCTGCTCAGGGTTCCGGCATTGAGCATGGTTTGCGCCGGCTGGTCACCCATCAACCCGGCCACTTGCTGCACAAAGGCACTGAATGGCGCTGAGCGAATGCCGATCACCAGACCCGGATTGGTGCAGAACTGGCCGCAGCCCTGGACCACCGACGCCGTGAGTTCCCGAGCAACGGTATCGGCTCGCGCCTGCAACGCCTGGGGCAAGACGATCACCGGGTTGATGCTCGACATTTCGGCGAACACCGGTATCGGTTGCGCACGGGCCGCCGCCATGTCGCACAAGGCACGACCGCCCTTGAGCGAACCGGTGAAGCCCACCGCCTGAATCGCCGGATGCTTGACCAGTGCCGCGCCAACGCCCCCGCCATGGATCATGTTGAACACGCCGGCCGGCATCCCGGTTTTCTCGGCGGCGCGGATGATCGCGTCAGCCACCCATTCAGCGGTGGCCATGTGACCGCTGTGGGCCTTGAACACCACCGGGCACCCGGCGGCCAGCGCCGAGGCGGTATCGCCGCCGGCGGTGGAGAACGCCAGCGGAAAGTTGCTGGCACCGAACACGGCCACTGGTCCCAGACCGATCCGGTATTGACGCAGGTCCGGGCGCGGCAACGGTTGACGCTCCGGCAATGCCCGGTCGATCCGTGCACCGTAGAAGTCACCGCGACGCAGTACTTTGGCAAACAGACGCATCTGCCCGCTGGTGCGTCCACGCTCGCCTTGAATCCGGCCGGCCGGCAGCGCCGTTTCGCGGCAGACCACTGCGACAAAATCATCACCGAGGGCATCCAGTTCATCGGCGATGGCCTCGAGAAACTGCGCCCGCCGCTCCGCGCTCAGGCTGCGATAGGCCGGATACGCGGCCGCCGCCGCGCTGGCCGCCGCATCGACTTCCTGCGGGGTCGCCTGATAGAAATCATGGGGCAATGCCTCACCGGTGGTGGCATCGACACTCTGCAATTTGACGCTGCCGGCGGCGCTGCGTTGGCCGCCGATGTAGTTGTGTCCAAGAATCCGGGTCATGGGTAACTCCTCAAAGTGTGCCGACGGTGCCGGGTTCAAAAGCCGCTGCGACCGGAGCGATGCCATTGATCAATGGCGCGCCGAATTCGGCCTGGGTGATCTCGAACACGTCACCCGGTTGCGTGCGAACGCCGTCGGCAAAGGACAGGGTCGCCGTGCCGAAGAAGTGAATGTGCACATCCCCCGGTCGCAGGAACTGGCTGTATTTGAAATGATGGAATTCGAGGTTGGCGAGGCTGTGGCACATGTTCGCCTCGCCACTGAGAAACTCGTTCTGCCACAGCACTTCGCCGTCCCGCAGGATGCGGCTGGTGCCCGCCAGATGCTGCGGCAGTTCGCCGACCCGCAGTTCCGGGCCATAGCTGCAGCTGCGCAGTTTCGAGTGGGCCAGGTACAGGTAGTTCTTGCGCTCCATGACGTGATCGGAGAACTCGTTGCCCACGGCGAACCCCAGGCGATACGGCTTGCCGTCCTGACCAATCACGTACAGGCCGGCGATCTCCGGCTCTTCACCGGCATCTTCGGCAAACGGTGGCAGGGGAAACGGCTGGCCGGGCCTGACGACGATGCTGCCATCGCCTTTGTAGAACCACTCCGGTTGCACACCGGCTTCATCCACTGCTGGCTTACCGCCCTCCACGCCCCACTTGAAGATGCGCATGGTGTCGGTCAGCGCGGATTCGTCGCCGTTCTGCTGATGCATCTTGTCCCGGGCCGACGCACTGCCCAGATGGGTCAGGCCCGTACCGCTGACCAGCATGTGCGCCGGGTCCGCATGGTCCAGCGGCGGCAGGATGCGCCGTTGCGTCAGCAGTTCGGCATAGTCGTGGCTGATGCCCAGCCCCAGGCTTTGCACCTGTTGCTCAAGGCTTGCGCCCGCCTCGATCGCCGCCAATGCCAGATCGCGAACGGTGCGCGCGTCCTGCACTTCACGGACCAGGCCTGCCTCGACCACGCCGACACGGCGTACGCCGTTACTCAATTCGAACTGAACCAAACGCATGAATTTTTCTCCTGTTAACAATTCTTCAAAACACCTCAGAACCAATGTGGGAGCGGGCTTGCTCGCGAAGAGGCCGTCATACCCGACATCATCGGTGACTGACACTCCGCTTTCGCGAGCAAGCCCGCTCCCACATTTGGTCGGTGTGAACCCTCAAAATCAGGTTCGGGAAGCCCCACGTGCACTTGCTGCAAATTGATCGGCTGGCAGGACGTGCTTGCGTTCCAGCAGGCGATAGACGATGCCTGTCAGAATCAGGCCGAACACCATCACCCCCGACAGGAAGTACAGGCCCGACGCCAGGTTGCCGGTGTATTCCTTGAGCGCACCGATCACGAACGGACCGATGTAGCCGCCGAGGTTGCCCACCGAGTTGATCAGCGCAATTCCCGCCGCCGCACTGGCACCGGCAAAGAAACGGCCCGGCAACGTCCAGAACACCGCCGTGCAGGAAAACAGTGCGAACGCCACCAGACACAGTGCGGCCAGCTGCAGCACCGGCACCGACAGCCAGGCACTCAGGAACAAACCGATGGCGCCCAATACATAAAGCACTGCCAGATGGCCGTAACGATCATTCAAACGGTCAGAGCTGCGCGGAATGATCAACAGACCGACGATCCCGAAAATGTAGGGCACCGAAGACACGAACCCGGTCACCAGATCGCTGCCGCCGAACTGCTTGATCAGGGTCGGCAGCCAAAGACCCAGGCCATAGATGCTCAGGGTCACCGGCAGGTAGAACAGCGCCAGCAGCAGGACGCGCTTGTCCTTGAGCGCATGCAAGGGATTGCCGTGGCGGGTCTGGCCGTAGGCTTCGAGGTCCTTTTTCAGCTCGCCGCTCAGCCAGTCTTTTTCCGCCTGGTCCATCCACTTCACTTGCTGCGGGCCGTCGGGCAACCAGCGCAACACCGGCCAGGTCAGCAGGATCGCCGGGGTGCCGATGACGATGAACAACCACTGCCAGCCGTGCAGGCCGAGCACGCCGTCCATGCCCAGCAAGCCGCCAGACACGGGGCCGGTGATCATCATGGCAATGGGTTGCGACAGGATGAACAGCCCGAGGATCTTGCCGCGATGGCGAACCGGGAACCATTGGGTAATGTAGTACAGAACGCCCGGGAAGAACCCGGCCTCGGCGGCGCCGAGCAGAAAGCGCATCACATAGAAGCTGTTCGGCCCCTGGACGAAGGCCATGCCGATGGTGATGGCGCCCCAGGTGACCATGATCCGCGCAAACCAGCGTCGTGCGCCGAAGCGGTCGAGCATCAGGTTGCTGGGGATTTCCAGCAGGAAGTAGCCAATGAAGAACAACCCTGCGCCAAGGCCGTAGGCCGCATCACCCAGGCCAATGTCGGCGCCCATGTGCAGTTTGGCGAAGCCCACCGCGGAGCGGTCCACATAGGCGATCAGGTACAGCAGGATCAGGAAAGGAATCAGTTTCAGCGTGATGCGACGGATAAGCCGCAGTTCCTGGCTCATGAGATCGGTCTCCGATTGTTGTTGTTATAGAACCTCGGGGGACGCCTCTCGCGAACAATTCGCCAGGGCCATCCCTCCGTTTGAGCGGACTATATAGTAATACTATTTACGCAACAACACTTCCAAAGCGCAGAATTTGCGCTTATGTTACGCCTCAGCTCAAACAATATAGTCATACAATAAGAGAACCGATCATGTCTGATAAGAAACCCACCCTGCGTTCCGCCCAATGGTTTGGCACCGCCGACAAGAACGGCTTCATGTACCGCAGCTGGATGAAGAATCAGGGCATCGCCGACCACCAGTTCCATGGCAAGCCGATCATCGGCATCTGCAACACCTGGTCGGAACTGACCCCGTGCAACGCGCATTTCCGCCAGATTGCCGAGCACGTCAAACGCGGTGTGATCGAGGCCGGCGGCTTCCCGGTGGAGTTTCCGGTGTTCTCCAACGGCGAATCGAACCTGCGCCCCACCGCCATGCTCACCCGCAACCTGGCGAGCATGGATGTCGAAGAAGCCATTCGCGGCAACCCGATCGATGGCGTGGTGCTGCTGACCGGCTGCGACAAAACCACCCCGGCCTTGCTGATGGGCGCCGCCAGTTGCGACGTGCCAGCCATCGTTGTCACCGGCGGGCCAATGCTCAACGGCAAGCACAAGGGCAAGGACATCGGCTCCGGCACCGTGGTCTGGCAGCTCAGCGAACAGGTCAAGGCCGGCACCATCAGCATCGACGATTTCCTCGCGGCCGAGGGCGGCATGTCCCGCTCGGCCGGCACCTGCAACACCATGGGCACGGCCTCGACCATGGCTTGCATGGCCGAAGCACTGGGTACCTCCCTGCCCCACAACGCGGCGATTCCAGCGGTAGATGCGCGCCGTTATGTGTTGGCGCACATGTCCGGCATGCGTGCCGTGGAGATGGTGCGCGAAGACTTGAAGCTATCGAAGATCCTCACCAAGGAAGCCTTCGAAAACGCCATTCGCGTCAATGCCGCCATCGGCGGTTCGACCAACGCAGTGATCCACCTGAAAGCCATTGCCGGGCGCATTGGCGTGGAGTTGGATCTGGATGACTGGACCCGTATCGGTCGCGGCATGCCGACCATCGTCGACCTGCAACCGTCCGGGCGCTTCCTGATGGAAGAGTTCTATTACGCCGGTGGCTTGCCCGCCGTGCTGCGTCGCCTCGGTGAAGCCAACCTGATCCCGAACCCGAATGCCTTGACCGTCAATGGCAAGTCCATCGGCGAGAACACCAGGGACGCGCCGATCTATGGCGAAGACGAAGTGATCCGCACCCTCGACAACCCGATCCGCGCCGACGGCGGCATCTGTGTCTTGCGCGGCAACCTGGCACCGCTGGGCGCCGTGCTAAAGCCGTCCGCCGCCACGCCCGAACTGATGCAGCATCGCGGCCGCGCAGTGGTATTCGAGAACTTCGACATGTACAAGGCGCGGATCAACGATCCGGAACTGGACGTGGATGCCAACTCGATACTGGTGATGAAGAACTGCGGGCCGAAGGGTTATCCGGGCATGGCCGAGGTCGGCAACATGGGCCTGCCGGCCAAGCTGCTGGCCCAGGGCGTGACCGACATGGTACGTATTTCCGACGCGCGCATGAGCGGCACCGCGTACGGCACTGTTGTCCTGCACGTCGCCCCGGAAGCCGCTGCCGGCGGACCGCTGGCCGCCGTGAAAGAAGGCGACTGGATCGAACTCGATTGCGCCAGCGGCCGTTTGCACCTGGACATCCCGGACGCCGAACTGGCCGCGCGCATGGCTGACCTGCAACCGCCGCAGAACCTGATCGTCGGTGGCTATCGTCAGCTCTACATCGACCACGTGCTGCAAGCGGACCAGGGCTGCGACTTCGACTTCCTGGTCGGTTGCCGCGGGGCTGAAGTGCCGCGTCATTCCCACTAAAAAAAAGATCGCAGCCTCCGGCAGCTCCTACGGGATTCAGGTCAGACACATTCATTGTGGTGAACCGGATCTCTGTAGGAGCTGCCGAAGGCTGCGATCTTTTCAAGGGCTGGATCGCCTACCGTCCGCGCCTGCTATCATGCGCGACACCTATTCGCACAGGACCGCGCCGTTTCCCATGGATTACCGCAAACCCTCCGACCGCAAAAGCATGCACTCGCGCATCGTCCAGGAGCTGGGCATGCAGATCGTCTCGGGACGTTTCCTGCCGGACGACAAGCTGCCCGCCGAAGCGCTGTTGTGCGAAGAATATGCGGTCAGCCGACCGGTGTTGCGTGAGGCCACCCGGGTCCTGGTCGCCAAGGGCCTGGTGTATTCCCGCCCGCGGGTCGGCACCGTGGTCAAGCCGCGCAAGGACTGGCACATGCTCGATCCGGACGTGCTGCACTGGTTGATGCAAAGCAGTCCGCAGAATCAGTTTTTCGACCTGCTGACCAGCGTGCGCAGCATCATCGAACCGGCCGCTGCCGCCCTCGCCGCGCAATTCGCCACGGAAGCGGACATTGCCTCCATCGGTGAGGCCTACCAGCGCATGGAAGCCGCGCCGACGCCGGAGGCTCTGTTGCAGCCGGACCTGGACTTCCACAGTCGCATCGCCGATGCCACGCACAACGACCTGCTGGCCAACCTGTGCAACATGCTCTCGGTGGCCATCGCCGAAGCCTTGAAGCATTCCAACCAGCGGCCGAACCTGCATGAACTGGCGCTGCCCCGGCACAAGGCGATCCTGACCGCCATCGAAAACCGCGATGCCCTAGGCGCGCGGCATGCGACGCTGGTGCAACTCGATGATGCGCGCAGTGCGTTGAATGTGGTTTTGGGTAGCGATCCTTCGTAATGGCAAAGTCAAAAGATCGCAGCCTTCGGCAGCTCCTACGTGGGATTGCCTACACCGATTAATTGTGGGTGTATTCGATCAATGTAGGAGCTGCCGAAGGCTGCGATCTTTTGATCTTCGCCCAAATAAAAAAGCCGCAACCCTGAGGTTGCGGCTTTTTCATTTCAGCATGGATCAGTGGGCAAACAACGAATTGCCCTTCTGCCCCGCCAGTTTCTCGGGCTTGATCAGGAATCGCGCCAGTGCCGGCAACAGCCACAGCGCACCGAACATGTTCCACAGCAACATGAAGGTCAGCATCAGGCCCATGTCGGCCTGGAACTTGATGGCCGAGAAGATCCAGGTGCACACGCCGATGGCCAGGCACAGGCCGGTGAACAGCACCGCCTTACCGGTGGACTTCAGCGTCTGGTAGTACGCCTCTTGCAGCGGCAGGCCGGCACGCAGGAAGCTTTCCAGGCGACTGTAGATGTAGATGCCGTAGTCCACGCCAATCCCCACCCCGAGCGCCACGACCGGCAGGGTCGCGACTTTCACGCCGATGCCCATGAAGGCCATCAGGGCGTTGCCGAGTACCGAGGTCAGCACCAGCGGCAGCACGATGCACAATGTCGCCGCCCACGAACGGAAGGTGATCATGCACATGACCGCCACACAGATGTACACCAGGATCAGGATGGTCAGCTCGGACTTCTTGATTACCTCGTTGGTGGCCGCCTCGATCCCGGCGTTACCGGCGGCGAGGATGAACTCCAGGCCTTCCTTGTTGTTTTCCTTGGCGAACTCCTGCACCGCATGCACCGCGCGATCCAGGGTCTCGGCCTTGTGATCGTTGAGGAACACCAGCACCGGCGCCAGGGAACAGCTGTTGTTGTACAGGCCGTCGGCGCGGGCAATGGAGTTGTTCAGCACATCAGGATTGCGCGACAGGGTTTCCCATTTCAGGTTGCCCTCGTTCATGCCCTTGATCATTTGCTTGGACACGGTCACCAGGGAAATCGCCGACTGCACGCCCTCGGTGTTCTGCATCTTCCACATCAGCTCGTCGATCGGCGCCATGGCTTCATAGCGCGAGCAGCCTTCGGACTTGGTCTTGACCATCACCACCAACACATCGGAGCTGGTGGAGTAGTTGTTGATGATGAAGTTGTTGTCCTTGTTGTAGCGCGAGTCCGGACGCAGTTCCGGTGCACCCTGGTCGAGGTCGCCGATTTTCAGGTTCTGGCTGTACCACAGGCCGCCGCCAAAGGCGATCAATGCCAGCAGAATGGAAACCGGGGCAACCTTGGCGCTGGCGAAGTTCGACAGCAGGCGCCAGAACGGATGCTCGCGCACCGCGTCTTTCTTGCTGCGCTCGACCGCACGCTTGCTGATGCCGACATAGGAAATCGCCACCGGCAGCAGGATCAGGTTGGTGAACACGATCACCGCCACACCGATGGATGCGCCGATGGCCAGTTCACGGATCACACCGATATCGATGATCAACAGCGTGATAAAACCCACGGCATCGGCGAGGATCGCGATCATCCCCGGCAGGAACAATTGACGGAACGTACGGCGCGCCGCCGTGAGGGCGTTGTCCGCCTCGCTCGATTGCAGGGCGATCCCGTTGATCTTCTGTACGCCGTGGGAAATACCGATGGCGAAAATCAGGAACGGCACCAGCATCGAATAGGGGTCGAGCCCGAAGCCGAAGAAGTGCATCAAGCCCAGTTGCCAGACCACTGCCACCAGCGTCGTGCTCAACACGGCGACGGTACTGCGCAGGCAGTTGGTGAACCACAGCAGGAGGATCAGGGTGATGACGAAGGCGATGCCGAAGAACATGACCACCATCACCAGGCCATCGATCAGGTCACCGACTTTCTTGGCAAAACCGACAATGTGGATCTTCACGTTCGGGTTCTGTGCTTCGAACTTGGTGCGGATCTTGTCTTCAAGCTCGTGAGAGAACTGGCGATAGTCCAGCGCCAGCAGCTTGCCCTGGTCCTGCGGGTCCGGGTAGGACTCCAGCAATGGAATGTCGACGATGCTCGACTTGAAATCGTTGGACACCAACCGTCCGACCTGACCGGACTTGAGCACGTTGTTGCGCAGCAAGTCGAGGCTGGCCTGGGAGCCATTGTAGCTCTGCGGAATCACTTCACCGCCGGCGAAGCCCTCTTCAGTCACTTCGGTCCAGCGAATGCTCGGGCTCCACAGCGACTTGAGGCCGGAACGGTCGACACCGGAGATGTAGAACACTTCGTCGTTGATCTGACGCAAGGTCTCCATGTACTCCTTGGAGAAGATGTCGCCATCGGTGGCTTCCACCGAGATCCGCACGGTGTTGCCCAGGTTCGCCAGATCGTTGCGGTGCTCCATCATCTTCTGGATGAAGGGATGCTCCAGCGGGATCATTTTTTCGAAGCTGGTGGACGGACGGATCAGCGTCGCCTGCCAGAACAGGAAAATACTGACCAGCAGGCAGATCGTGATCACTGCCGGGCGGTTGTTGAAGATCAGGCGCTCGAGGAACGTCGCCTTGTCCTGGTGATGAGTACTCAAGGAAGTCATAGCTCCGCCTTCTTATTATTAACCCGGCTCATTTGCCCGACTCGGTGCCGCTCGGCGAGGTGACGCGAACGCCGCCCTGCCCGGCCAGAACCAGATTGCCATTGCCTGCCGCCGTCACTGCCGAAACCGAAATACGGTCCGGACGGTTGACCACCTTGAAGGTTTCGCCATTGTCGCTGCTGCGAATCACCGAGCCGCCGTTGCCGACGATCACGATGGAACCGTCGTCGAGCAGCGTACCGCCGGACAGCCCGAACTCCAGGTCGCCACGTTCAGCCTTGAGCTCGACCTGCTCCCAGTTGCTGCCAAAGTCCGTGGAACGGTAAAGGTTACCGCGCAGACCGTAGGCCAGCAGCGTATTGGGCTGCGCCGTGCCGATCACGCCGAACAGCGAGCCTTCGTACGGACCTTCGAGTTTCTCCCAGGTCTGGCCCCAGTCCGCGGAACGGAACATGCTGCCCTGCTCGCCGACGATGAACAGCCCGGCGTCCTTGACCGCAGCGATCGAATTCAGGTGGTACTGGTCTTCGTTGTCCAGGCGATCGCTGGCGTCTTCCCAATGCTTGCCACCGTCGGTGGTTTCCATCAGAGAGCCGTAGGCGCCCACGGCAAAGCCACTGTCAACGTCCTTGAACCAGACATCGAGCAGCGGCGATTCGCGTGTCAGATCTTCGAATTGCTTGGTCCAGGTCGCGCCGCCGTCCTCGCTGGCGAGGATCTGCGCGTCATGACCGACGGCCCAGCCGTGCTTGTCATCGACGAAAAACACCGACGTCAGCAGGGCCCGGGTCGGGACCTTGGCCTGGGTCCAGGTAGCGCCCTGGTCATCGGAATACAGGATGTGCCCACGATCCCCGACCGCCACCAGGCGCTTGCCGGCGTGGACGACATCGAGCATCAGGCTTTTGGCAGCCTTGGCGGATTCAATGGAATAAACAACATCGGATGCTGGCGCCGCCGCGGCCAGCGCAGGCGCCGACAGCATGGCAGAGCCCAACAGCGAGAGCGCTGTGGCCAGCAACGCGAATTTGCGTAGTGCCGGCGGGCGGCAGATACCCACACCCATGACAGGCTCACTCATAGACCTTCTCCCATTATTATTGTTAGGTCGTTCAACCTTTCTGGGCGCCGCAAGGGTGCGTGTCTGGTCCGGCTGTTTCAGAGCATAGTCCTGAAACCCGCAATCCAGAGCCCCTTCGGAAGCTGGCTTATCCTATCGGTGTTTTTTCATGTCTGACAATCGACGCCACGTTATGTTTTGTTAACCGGGGGGATGGGGGGTTGTTCTGAATGGTTGGGTATCAGGTGGGGTGATTGCGGTTTTGGGGTTTGGGGTTTGGGGTTTGGGGTTTGGGGTACATATCCGTTGCTGCGGTTACGGCCGCTATTGGTTCCGCCCTTACGGCGGGTCACTTTCGAAAAGCGCGAAAGTAACCAAAGCGCTTTGCCCCTTACGTTCGGTGCCTCGCTTAGGCTCGGCATGCCCTCGCTCCGGTCCTGCTCCGTGGACCCGCCGCCATCGGCCATCCATGGCCGGCGGCGGCTAACCCGGCATCCATGCCGGGTTGCCCACTGCGCAGAACCTGCGCTCGGCCTCTCGAGGGGGCAAGAAGATCAAGATCAAAAGCCAAAGCGAGGCGGCCTACCGGCCGGCCTGTTTGCGGGGTTCGTTCGCCTTTGAGAGTTGAGTTGGCTGACAGGCCGTCATCGCGAGCAAGCTCGCTCCCACAGGGGACGTGGTTGTACACGGATTTTGCGCCTGACACTGGTCAACTGTGGGATCGCCGCACCGCCGCTCCCACAAAAAAGCAAAGGCAGAACAGCCCACACCGCGCCGCCTCTCACCACTCATCAGGCCGAGCGTTAGCTCGCCTGCAGCTTTTGATCTTGATCCACCCGCCCCCTCGGCAGGCTGAGCGGAGGCGTTCATCCGGGGGTGGGCGCGCAGCGCCGTTCGGCGCAGCCGAACACATCGAGAGGAGGTCGAGCGAAGCCGACCGGAGGCGATGCCCCCGGATGAATGCCGGAGCGAAGGAACCCCGAGCCTTAGCGAGGGGCCGTACGTTCGGGGCGAGCGTTTTTTTTCTTACTTTTTTTNCGCCGTTCGGCGCAGCCGAACACATCGAGAGGAGGTCGAGCGAAGCCGACCGGAGGCGATGCCCCCGGATGAATGCCGGAGCGAAGGAACCCCGAGCCCAAGCGAGGGGCCGTACGTTCGGGGCGAGCGTTTTTTGGGTTACTTTTTTAGGCGCTTGTAAAAAAAGTGACTCGCCGTCAGGGCGAAACCATAAGCCGCCGTTACCGCAGCAACGGATATGTACTCAATCAACCCACAACCCTGGTCGGCCCGAAGGCCGCCAAGGTCACGAACAGACTCAGACCAAACTCTTGCTGACCACTTCAAACACATCACTGGACAACTGCCCCGAAGCCCGAATCCGCTCCAACTCCCCCTTCATCAAAGCCTGACGAGCACTGTCGTACTTGCGCCAGCGAGTCAAAGGCGCCAACTGCCGAGAAGCAATCTGCGGATTAAAGCCATTCAACTCGATCACCAGATCCGCCAGGAAGCGATACCCCGAACCGTCGGCCGCGTGGAAGTTGATCAGGTTCTGCCCGGCAAACGCACCGACCAGCGCCCGCACCTTGTTCGGGTTCTTGATGTTGAACGCCGGGTGCTGCATCAGCGCTTTCACACGCTCCAGACCGCCCGGCAATACACTGCCGGCCTGCACGCTGAACCACTGATCCATGACCAGCGGGTTGTCCTTGAAGTGCTCGGCGAAGCTGGCCAGCGCCTTGGCCTTCTCGGCTTCAAAGGGTGAGTTGACCAGCACGGCCAGCGCGGTCAGGCGCTCGGTCATGTTGTCGCACGCATCGAACTGCTCCAGGGTTGCCGCCAGAACTTCCGGCTTGCCGCTGAGCATCAGGTAGGACAATGCGATGTTCTGCAACGCGCGGCGAGCGAAGTGCTCGGCCTCGGCCACGTACGGAGTCTGCTTCGACAACTCGCGGTTGGCCTGGTAACGCAGCCACAGGCCTTCGAACAACGCATCGGCCAATTGCTTGCGGGCAAACTCGCGGGCGGTGTGAATCGCTTCGACGTCCGCCACGTCGCTGATTTCGGTCAAGTAGGCTTCGCTTGGCAGCGAGAGCATTTCGGCGACCATGGCCTGATCCAGCGACTCGTCCGAGAGCACCGTGCGCAGCGCCGACACCAGACGCTGATCGAGTACCAGCGCTTCGCCCTTCTGCTGTTGGCCGATCAACTCTTGCAGCACCTGCACCGACAATTGCTGGCCAGCATCCCAGCGGTTGAAGCCGTCGCTGTCGTGCTGCATCAGGAACATCAACTGGTCGCGGTTGTACGGGAAGCTCAGCTTCACCGGTGCCGAGAAGCCGCGCAGCAACGACGGTAGCGGTTGTCCGGCGATGTCGACGAAGGTGAAGGTCTGCTCGGCTTCAGTCACCGAAATGACCCGCGAGGTGCCTTGGGCGGTAGCTTCACCGGACAGACGCAGGGCAATAGCCGCGCCTTTGGAATCCAGCAGGCCCAGTTCGACCGGGATCACGAACGGCAGTTTTTCAACCTTGTCCGGGGTTTGCGGACAGCTCTGGCGGAACGTCAGGCTGTAGGTTTTCGCGGCGGCGTCGTAGGACTCGGTTACCGCCAGCCGCGGTGTACCGGCCTGGCTGTACCAACGCTTGAACTGGGACAGGTCAACGCCATTGGCATCTTCCATGGCCTTGATGAAGTCATCGCAGGTCACGGCCTGGCCGTCGTGGCGTTCGAAGTACAGGTCGCTGCCTTTGCGAAAGCCTTCGGCGCCGAGCAAGGTGTGGATCATGCCGACCACTTCCGAGCCCTTTTCGTACACGGTCAGGGTGTAGAAGTTGGAAATCTCGATAAAGCTGTCCGGGCGCACGGCGTGGGCCATGGGGCCGGCGTCTTCGGCGAACTGGTGGGTGCGCAGGTACGCCACGTCCTGGATGCGCTTGACCGTGGCCGAGTTCATGTCCGAGGAGAAACCGGCATCGCGGAACACCGTGAAGCCTTCCTTGAGCGACAACTGGAACCAGTCGCGGCAGGTCACGCGGTTGCCCGACCAGTTGTGAAAGTATTCGTGGGCGACGATCGCCTCGACCCGCTGGTGCGCGGCATCGGTGGCGGTTTCAGCCTTGGCCAGCACGGCGCTGGAGTTGAAGATGTTGAGGCCCTTGTTCTCCATGGCACCCATGTTGAAGTCATTCACGGCGACGATCATGAAGATATCCAGGTCGTACTCGCGACCGTAGACCTCTTCGTCCCAGCGCATGGACTTCTTCAGGCTGTTCATGGCGTGCTGGCACTTGTCGATGTTTTCCGGCTCGACATAAATGCGCAGCGCCACATTACGCTCGCTCATGGTGGTGAAGCTGTCTTCGACGCACCACAGGTCACCGGCCACCAGCGCGAACAGGTACGCCGGCTTCTTGAACGGGTCTTCCCAGGTTGCCCAGTGCCGGCCTTCTTCACCGGGACCGGAAGCGATCGGGTTGCCGTTGGACAGCAGCACCGGATAGCTGTGTTGTTCGGCGACGACCGTGGTGGTGAAGGTGCTCATCACGTCCGGGCGGTCGAGGTAATAGGTGATCTTGCGAAAGCCTTCGGCCTCGCACTGGGTGCAGAACATCGTGCCGGACTTGTACAGGCCTTCGAGCGCAGTGTTGGTTTCCGGGTGGATCCGGACGCTGGTGTCGACCGTGAAAGTGGTGCTGGTCGGGTGCAGGGTCAGGTGATTCTCGGTCAGCTGATACTGCGCCTCTGAAAGCGCCTGGTCGGCCAGGGTGACCGACAGCAGTTCCAGCTGCTGGCCGTCCAGCACCAGCGGCGGCAGGCCCGGACCACGCTCGGGGTTGCGGCGCATCACCAGTTGCGCATGGACCAGGCTGTGGTCCTCGTACAACTCGAAGGTCAGGTGTGTTTCGTCGATCAGGTACTCGGGCGCCTGATAGTCCTTGAGGTAGATCATCTTCGGTTGTTCGGTGCGCATGCTGGAGTCCTTACTGATGCACGGCGAGCTGATAAGCCGTGTATTTACGAATGTTGATCACGCCGGTATCGAAGATCAGGTATTGGCCCTTGACCCCCATCAGCGTGCCTTCGGCAATCGGGTTCTTGTCCAGGTTGAAGCTGACGATCTTCGCCGGGTACTGCTCGACCGGGTAGCGGATTTCCAACGGTTCGACGTCGGTCACCGGCTGGATCGCTTGCAAGCCAAATCGCTGCTGCAACCCGAGCAAGCCTTCAGCGCAGCTCTCGAACAGTCGATCGCGGACTTCGGCCAGGTTCACCGCCGCCGCATCGCCCTTGAGCAAAGCACGCCAGTTGGTCTTGTCGGCCACCTGACTGCGGAACAGGTCTTCGACGAAGCCGGACTGCTGGCGGGTCGAGACGCGCATGATCGGCAAGGCCTGGCTCGCACCCTGGTCGAGCCAGCGGGTCGGCAACTGGGTGGCGCGGGTAATCCCGACTTTCACCCCCGACGAGTTGGCCAGGTACACCACGTGATCGGTCATGCAGAACTTCTCGCCCCACTCAGGTTCCCGGCAAGTGCCGGCCTCGAAGTGGCAGCGCTCCGGGCTCATGATGCACACGTCGCACTGGGCCAGCTTGGTCATGCACGGGTAGCAGTAACCCTGGCTGAAACTGGTCTTGGTCTTGCGTCCGCAATGGGTGCAGTGGATCGCCCCCAGGTATTCCAGGCGCACCGTGGTGCCGATCAACGGATTGACCGGAACCTCGGTTTCGCCCAGACGGAAAGCGTATTGCACGTTCGGCCCGTCCAGGCGCGCCGACATTTTGCTGATTGCACCGCGGCCAATCTCGATCAATGGATGGCATCCGACTTGAACAGGATATTGGGCACTTGAATCGACTTCGAGCTGCATTCCTGCGGGCCCATGTAACCGGTGCGCTGGTCCTCGGGCAGGTTCTGGATTTCCCAGGCGATCATCGCCTGCAGCGACAGCTCGCGTTGTTCGGCGGTGAGCTTGCCACCGTCGGACCATTTGCCGATTTCCACGGCCAGTTTCAGGCTCTCGTAGATATCGGGAGTGATGTTGTTGATCATTTCGTTAAAAGAGGACATTGGGTCTCCGTCTCTTTATTGCATGTTCTTAAATTAGGCGGCCAGTTTACGGCGGTTATACAAACCGCCCAACAAACCGGTGAAGCATCCGATGAGTAACCCGCTGACGTGGGCCGCGTTGGCGATTTCGCCGAAGCCGATCATCGACACCAGCCCGGACAGGCACAGCAGCAACCACACCAGCATCATCACCAGCACGCCACGCGGCAGGCGATAGGCCGGGTTCGGCGCCAGCAGCTGGAAGATCCAGCAATGCCCGAGCAGGCCGTACAGTACGCCGGACAAACCGCCGAACAGGGTCGGGCCGCTGAACAAATACTGGGCGAAGTTGGACACCAGGCTGAACAGCAAGGTCAGGCCGATCAGGTTGATACTGCCCTGGCGCGACTCGATGCGCCGCCCCAGTTCCCAGTACCACATGCCGTTCATCGCCAGGTGCAGGATGCCGAAGTGGATCAGCATCGGCGTGACCAGGCGCCACCATTGCCCCGCCGCCAGGCTGTCGGCCAGTGGCGTGAAATGGATGTACTCGCCGACCACGCGGAATTCGAGGAAGGTCAGCCAGCGCAGCGTTTCAAGGTTGTCGCCGAGCAAGGTGACCGCGCCGACGATCATGCTCAGCAGCAATACCAGCGCAGTGGCCCTGGCGTATTTCAACTGCTCGACGAAGCCCGGGCGCTTGACGGTTTGCGCCACCGGAATGTCCAGTTGCTGGTCGGGATCGCCCGCCGGAAAACGTTCGTACAACGCACGCACGTCTTCGCTGATGTTGTCCGGCACCCACAGCACCTGCTCGCCAGCTTCTTCGCTGACCCGGTGGGGCACTTGCATGCGCTTGAGCAGGGTGACGAACCCGCTCAAGTCCACCGCCAGGGGCAGACGCAATACCGCTACAGCACTCATTGCAGCACCTCCGGCCGCTCGACATCGACCCAGACGAATTTTTGCGGATCCAGGCGGGTTTCCTGATCCAGTCGGTAGGCAACCAGTTTGCCGTACAGCACCGCGCTGTAATCCAGGCAGGCCAGGTTCGGCCGGATCGGTGCCGGCTTGCCGCTGCGCCAGTAATGGCCGACGAACAACAGCGGCTCATCGATGCCGTAGCGCAGCAAACTGTTCTTTTCAGTGGACGTCAACGGGGTCCGGGCCACGGGTTCGGGCAGTGCATCCGGCTGGAACACGATATCGCCGTAGGTTTTCGGATCGTCTTCCCAGAACTTGGTCCGGAAGAACGAGCGCACCAGGCCGTCGCCGCTGGTCATGGTCAGGCCATGGGGCAAGCGCATGTCCGTACCGCGCAACAGCCGGTCGAATACGGTGCAGGCAAAAGAGCCCGACTCCGCCGACGCCTGGACAAAATGCTCGTCGACGCAACCGTTGGGGAACAATGCCCGCAGCGGCTCGATCAACCCGGCGTCCCAGCAGGCGTGGACCACGCGAAAACGCCTGGCATCGACGAACAATGGCAACTGGTAGAACCATTGCTGGAAGTCGTGCCAGTCGCCCGGATGGTTTTCGAACTGGGTCAGGGTTTCGTGCAGCAAGCGGGCATGGCGCGGCGTGTGCTCGCGCACGAACTGCTTGCCGCTGCCGGGCAACGCCGGCGTCGCCCAGCCCAGCGCATTGAACTCGTGGTTGCCCATGATGCACAGCGCCTGACCGGCCTCGACCATGTCGTGGACGATGTGCAGTGCCTCGCGAATCCGCGGGCCGCGGTCGATGATATCGCCGACGAACACCGCCATGCGCGAGGCATGCCGCCAGACGCCACCCTGTTTGTGATAACCGAGTCGGTCGAGCAAGTGCTCCAGGGTCAGGGCGCAACCGTGCACGTCACCGATCAGGTCGTAGCTACGCGCGGGATCGAGCATCAGTCGCCTCCCCCCCCCAACTTGCTGCCCCAGCCGAGCTTGGTCCGGCAGACTTCGTAGTAATTGTGGTCCAGCGGGTGAATCAGCCGCAGTTTCTGGGCTTTCTTGCTGACGGTGATGGTGTCGCCCGGCGCGCAGGTGAAGTGGTTCTGCCCGTCGCACGAGACTTGCGGGTAAATCTGCATATCCTTGGACACGACGATTTTCAGCTCACTGTTGCCATCGACCACGATCGGTCTACCCGACAAGGTATGGGGGTACATCGGCACAATCACAATAGCGTCGAGCTTGGGATGCATGATCGGCCCGCCGGCGGACAACGCGTAGGCGGTGGATCCGGTCGGCGTCGCAACGATCAGGCCGTCGGCCTTCTGGCTGCAGACGAACTGTCCGTCGATGTACAGCTCGAACTCGATCATTCGCGTGGATTTGCCGGGGTGCAGCACCACATCATTGAGTGCATCGCCCTGGCCGATGGCCTCGCCGTGGCGACGGACTTCGGCCTGCAACAGGAAGCGGTTTTCCACCAGATAGTGGCCGTCCAGCACTTCGGCGACCTTGGTTTCCAGCTCATCGGGACGGATGTCGGTGAGAAAGCCCAGGCTGCCGCGGTTGATACCGAGCACCGGAATATTGTGCTTGGCCAGCGCACGGGCGGCACCGAGCAGGCTGCCGTCACCACCGACCACAATGACCATGTCGCAGACTTCGCCGAGCATCTTGCGCGACGAAGTTTGCAAGCCGTGCCCTGGCAGCACTTCGGCGATGGTGTCTTCGAGGATCACGTGCAGATGACGATCGAGCAGAAACCGTTTCAGTCGGCGGACGGTATCCAGCACCTGGGAACTGCCCAGGCGACCGATGATGCCGATATTGCGAAATTGCTCCATGGGGCTCCTGCGGGGATCTGCGTGGCGGCGAAAACCACGATTATGGGCGAAAGCCGCCCGTAGACAAAATCCTTTCAGCTTCAAGGGTGTGCCCGGGTTTCGGGCTATGCTCGCAAGATGATGCTATTTCCCGATTTGCTCCACCTGCCCCATCAGTTACGCCATCCCGAAGTGCGTGACCTGGCGTGGGTTATCCTCGCGCCGCCCATGCTGGACGATACCCCGTGGCCGCAGCGCCACCCGCTGGCCGGCAGCGACTGGGTGCAGGCTCCGGATCGGCTGGAACATTGGCTGCGGCAGCTGGACCGGGACAGTTATGGCCTGCTGCACTGGCTCGCCCAGGCCCGAACCCGGCGCCTGGGCCTGTACTACGAACGCCTCTGGCAATTCGCCGTGGAGCATGCTCCAGGCATTGAACTGATTGCCGCCAACCTGCCGATTCGCCGCGAGGGGCACACCCTGGGTGAACTGGACATGCTGCTGCGCGACCGCGACGGCGTGCACCACCTGGAACTTGCGATCAAGCTCTACCTCGGCCCGCAATCCGGCGACGGACACGACACCTCCCAATGGCTGGGCCCGGGCTGCCACGACCGGCTCGACCGCAAACTGGCCCACCTGAGCCAGCATCAATTGCCGATTTCCGCGCGCCCCGAGAGCCGTGAAGTGCTGGCGGCGCTGGATATCCAGGCCTTCAGTGCGCATTTGTGGCTGGGCGGGTACTTGCTGTATCCGTGGCCCGGTCAGGCCGCCCCGCCATCGGGTGCCCATCCGCAGCATTTGCGCGGTCGCTGGTTGCATCAAAAGGATTGGCCGGCGTTGTTGGCCCAGAGTCCGCCCGGTCGCTGGCAACCCCTGCCCCGCCACGCCTGGCTGGCGCCAGCGCATTATTCGGCCGAGCACACCTGGAACCCCGGACAGATGCAGGCGTGGCTGGATGAACTGGACCCCTTGGCGCCAGCACAGTTGCTGGTGCGCCTGACCGAGAATGCCAGCGGCGACTGGGAAGAGGCTGAACGTCTGTTTTTGGTGGCGGACCTTTGGCCGAATGTGCCGGGACAGGGTTGAGTCTTGCATTGCCTGATCCGGCCTCTTCGCGAGCAAGCCCGCTCCCACATTTGGGCCCCAGTCGAACACAAGTCTTGTATCCACCGAAGATCCCTGTGGGAGCGGGCTTGCTCGCGAAGGGCCCAACCCGACCTAAAGAGATAACCACCCGGCGCTTCGCAGGACAAAGCACCGGCCAATGACCATCAGACTTTCTTGTGCTGCTCGACCCATTGCCCATAGGCATTGATGAAACTTTGCAAGAACGGCTTGACTGATTCGGACAACTTGCCCGCCTCATCGAACGCCGAACCGGCGCCACCCAGATAGGCTTCCGGCTGCTGCATCATCGGCACATTCAGAAACACCATGGATTGACGCAGGTTGTGATTGGCACCAAACCCGCCGACGGCCCCCGGCGAAACACTGATAACAGCGCCGGGCTTGCCACTCCACGAACTCTTGCCATAAGGGCGAGAACCGACGTCAATCGCATTTTTCAACGGCGCCGGTACCGAACGGTTGTATTCCGGGGTCACGAACAACACCGCGTCGGATGAGCTCACCTGTTGTCGGAAAGTGCTGTAGGCTGCCGGCGGTGAAGCGCCATCGATGTCTTCGTTATAGAGCGGCAGATCGCCAATTTCGACGATGTTGAGCTTGAGATTGGCCGGCGCCAGCTCTATCAGGGCCCGTGCGACCTTGCGGTTGATCGATTCCTTTCTCAAGCTGCCGACCACGACGGCGATCGTATAGACGTTGCTCATAAGAGTTTCTCGACTGTCCGATAGGAAGAGCTTGTAGTTATAGATGACGATTCAAGCAGCGGGCGAGCGAAAACACCGTCCCTGACTATTTTTTTCCCGTAGGAAAACTTACCTCGCCCAAGCACGGTCTACAGTGCCGCAAATTGAGTGATTTATCTCCAGAGGTTCTAAGCAGATGGCAGCAGTACTCGTCGGTCAGTTCCATGCAAGAGACGCGCAAGGCCGTATTTATTCGGTGCACGAGTTCCAGGACTCCACCCCGGCGGTAGACGGTTCAGGCCCTGTCACCACCTACAAGCTGGCCATTGGCGACCGTGTCAACAAGGTCGACGACAATGAATTCATGCTGGTGCAAACCGGCGTGACCATTACCCGCGAACCGCAAACCGTCAGCGTTTCATAACCCGTCGTTATGAGCAGAAGTCATATGCGCGGACTTGGGGTAGGATTCAGCCACTGACTCCTCCACCTGCTGAACATGGACTTCACGCATGCGCTTACGCCATATCGAAGTGATCCAGGCGCTCTTGCAGACCGGTCACCTGGGCACCGCCGCCGAATGGCTGCAGTTGCCAGTGGCCGAAGTCGAGCGCTTGCTGCGCGACGCCGAGGATCAGTTGGGTTTCATGCTGTTCGCCAGCGTGCGCGGGCGATTGCAGGCCACCCGCGAAGCACGGGAACTGCAGGTGGAAATTGTCCGGGTCTACGACGCGCTCGAACCGGTGCAGCGCCTGGCCAACAGCCTCAGGCAATACCTGGCGCCGCCGCTGCGCATCATCTGCACCCCGCCCCTGGCCAACCAATTGCTGCCACACAGTATCGCAGCCCTGCGCCGACGCCTGCCCGACGCGCCTTGCACTCTGCTGAGCCAGCCCACCCGCGACATCGTCAGAAGCCTGCTGCTGCGTGAAAGCGATCTGGGCCTGAGCCTGCATGACCCCGATCACGCCGACCTCGATTGCCAGGTGATTGCCCAAGGCAAACTCCAGCTGCTCGCCCCCCATGGCTGGCTGCAACCGAAACAGAAATACATTTCACTGCAGGATCTGGCCGGTCAATCGATGATTGGCCTGGAGGGGCACGACCCGTTGAGCCCGGCGCTGGAAAACAAACTGCATGGCTTGCGGCCTGCCCCGGTGATCCAGACCCGGGTCCAGACGCATCAGATGATGCGCAGTATGGTCGAGGCCGGCGAAGGGCTGGCCATCGTCGACCCCTTCACCGCCCTCGGCGCCAAAGCCTCGGGCCTGGACGCCTGCCCGCTGGCACCAGCGATCCCGGTCAGTCTCTACGCCCTGACCCTGAAAAACGCCGAACCCTCTCCGGCGGTTCAGGCACTGTTGGCCATCGTCACGGAACAAGCCGCGGCGATGCTGACGAACTGAACGGGTTTTCCAGCGGATTTTCGAACAATCGATACCAGAACAGCGCCACTTCGGCGGTGTTCGGATCGATGCCGCGATAGCGCAGGTGGTCGATCCCGCCGATCACGTAACCGCAGCGCTCATAGAGCCTGCAGGCCCCCAGGTTGTTGTTCTGGGTTTCGAGCATGATGCCCGGGAGTTTCTTCTTGCGGCTCCAGAATTGCGCCACATCCAGCAGGGCCTTGGCCACACCATGTCGCCGGGCCGGTGCGTGCACCGCCAGTTCGTCGATATGGGCAAAGCCGTTCCAGTTGGTACTGACCACCAGGTGCCCCACGGGCTGGTCATCCAGATACGCCATGAAAATCGCGCTATCGGCGGCATCGCGATAGCTGCTGAATTCCTCGGGATCGATGCCGTAGCACTTGCGATAAGGCGTGATCGGGGTGACCTGCCACTGGGCCACCGGCGCTCCTATTTGTGCCGCACCGTAGGCCGCGACTTCAAAACTGAAATCACTGCCCCAGATATAGGCGGCAAAACCTTCGTCGGCAACCCGTACCGACAACCCTGGATAATTCGGATTTATTACCGGTTGCATGCTGGGAAAGGTCCTCATTCCTTGATGCAATCGACGGTGTAGCACCGTCCACTGCCCTGATCTTCATGTTGCAATCCGTGCACATCAGCGACGAACCCCGGAAAACTGCTATCAAACGTGCGGGCAAACGCCAGGTAATCGATGATCGAGCGGGTCGACTCGGTAAAACGCTCGCCCGGCATGATCAGCGGAATGCCGGGCGGGTACGGCACCAGCATCACCGCGGCGATCCGCCCGTCCAGCGCATCGATCGACACGGCTTCGACTTCACCTCGCACCAATTGATCATAGGCGTCCGCCGGCTTCATCGCGACTTCCGGCAGTACGGTGTACATGCGCTTGAGGTGCCTGGCGGTGGCATTGCTGCGATAACAGGCATGCAACTGATCACACAGATCACGCAGCCCCATGCCCTGATAGCGAGCGACATTCTCTTGCGCCACGCAAGGCAGGCAGTTGGCCAGACTGACGTTGGCGTCGTAGCTGCGCTTGAACTCCAGCAGCTCGGTGAGCAGCGTACTCCACTTGCCCTTGGTGATGCCCATGGAGAACAACACCAGGAACGAATACAGCCCGGTCTTCTCGACCACCAGGCCGCGCTCCCAAAGGAACTTGCTGACCACCGCCGCCGGAATCCCGCGCTCGCTGAGGGCGCCACCGGCGGTCAACCCCGGCATCACCAGCGTGACCTTGATCGGGTCGAGCAGCACATAATCGTCGGTCACGCCGCCAAAGCCGTGCCAGTCGGCATCGGGTTGCAGCAACCAGTCCTCGGTGACGACCCGCTCGATGCCTTGCGCCGTCGGCGGTTGCCAGATCGAGAACCACCAGTCATCCGCGGCAATGTGCTGGCGCAAATTGGCCAGCGCCCGGCGAAAACTCAGGGCTTCGTCGAACATTTCCTGCAACAGCGAACGCCCGGCCGGCCCTTCCATCATCGCCGACGCCACATCCAGCGAGGCGATGATGCCGTACTGCGGCGAGGTCGAGATGTGCATCATGAACGCTTCGTTGAAGCGATCCCGGTCCAGTTGCCGCGCACCGCCATCGCGCACGTGAATCATCGATGCCTGACTGAAGGCCGCCAGCAACTTGTGGGTCGAATGGGTGGTGAACACCAGTGGGCTGTCCTCATCACGGGAGGTGCCCATACCGTAGCGCCCGGCAAAGAACTCATGAAACGCCGCATAGGCGTACCAGGCCTCGTCGAAGTGCAACACCTCAACGCTATTGCCCAGTTGCTGCCTGATCAGCTCGGCGTTGTAGCAGAGGCCGTCATAGGTCGAATTGGTCACCACCGCGAGCTTGACCTTCGGTGAACGGCCCTTGGTCAGCGGGCTGGCGTCGATCTTGGCCTGGATCGATTCGCGACTGAACTCACTCAGGGGAATCGGGCCGATGATCCCCAGTTCATTACGCTCCGGACACAGGTACAGCGGGATCGCGCCGGTCATGATGATCGAGTGCAGCACCGACTTGTGGCAATTGCGATCCACCAGCACCAGGTCATCGCGGGCGACCACCGAGTGCCAGACAATCTTGTTGGCCGTGGAGGTGCCATTGATCACGAAAAAGGTGTGATCGGCGCCAAAATTGCGTGCCGCGCGGGCCTCGGCTTCAGCCAGGGGACCCGTGTGATCGAGCAAGGAGCCGAGCTCCGGCACCGACACCGAAAGATCCGAGCGCAGGGTGTTTTCCCCGAAAAACTGGTGAAACGCCTGCCCGACCGGACTTTTGTGATACGCCACGCCACCGCCGTGACCAGGGGTGTGCCAGGAGTAATTGGAATCGGCCGTGTGTTGCACCAGCGCCTTGAAAAACGGCGGCAGCAAGCCATCGAGGTATTTGCGCGCGGCGCGGGCCACCTGCCGGGCGAGAAAGGGCACGGTGTCCTCAAACAGATAAAGAATGCCGCGCAACTGATTGAGCTCGGCCATTGCATCGGCGGGCGCGTTTTCCAGGGTCACCTTTTCGCCCAGGGCGAAGATCGGCAGATCCGGCGCACGCACCCGCGCCAGACCGATCAGTTCGGCCATGTTTTGTAACAAATGGGAGTGGGTACTGGCGTCCTCGGAGGCAATCAACATGCAGGACAGGCCATGGTAAGTCGATGCCACCAAACGTCCTTCGGTGTAGTCCACCGCCGAAACGACGCTGAACCCTTCCTGCTCCAGCTCCCGGGCAATCCCCCGCACGCGGTCGCCGGCGACGCTGTCGGCCTTGATGTCGCGATGGACAATCAGCACCGGGAATTTCAAGTCTTTGTACATGAGGCTCAGTGTCCCGAGGCGGCAGACCAGAGCCTGCCAATCACCTCAGGGTAGAGTGTTGCAGAGAATGTGGCGAGTGTGATGCCCATGTTCGGTCACCGCACGCACCATTCTGTGGCAACGGAGAGCTTCCCTGTGGCGAGGGAGCTTGCTCCCGCTGGGTCGCGAAGCGGCCCCCGGCGTACTTTCTGACATACTTTGCATGCAGGTTTCACGTCGGCTTCGCCGCCGAGCGGGAGCAAGCTCCCTCGCCACAAAGAGTGTGCGTTTGAAAATGTGGGATTACGCCTGCGCTTCAGCCTCGGCCAGTTGCACCCACAACGCCGGGGCACCCGCGGATTTGCCGATGACTTCCAGGCGGGCCGCGTGGCGGGCCAGGTCGTCTTCGCTGGCGCGGATGATGCGCGTCGGCTGGCGGTTCGCCGGCAAACGGCGAATCTCGGTAGCCGAGTTGTCCGCCCCTTCACCGGAGCCATTGCCATCGGAGGCGTTGCCGGCCAGGGACAGACTGGTCTGCCCCCCGGTCATGGTCAGGTAGACGTCGGCGAGAATCTCGGAGTCGAGCAAGGCGCCGTGCAGTTCACGGCCGGAGTTGTCGACGCCATAGCGCTTGCACAGGGCATCGAGGCTGTTGCGCTGCCCCGGGTGACGTTCCCGGGCCATCATCAGGGTGTCGAGGATCGAGCAGTGCTGCGTGATGTCCGCGCGGTCCTGCTGGCCCATCAGAGCGAATTCGTTGTTGATGAAGCCAACGTCGAACGCCGCGTTATGGATGATCAGCTGCGCGCCCTTGATGAACTCGAAGAACTCTTCGGCCACCTCGGCAAAACGCGGCTTGCCCACGAGGAATTCGTTGGTGATGCCGTGGACGCCGATGGCGCCTTCGTCACTTTCGCGATCCGGTTGCAGGTACACGTGAAAGTGCCGGCCCGTCAGGCGTCGGCCGATCAACTCGACACAACCGATTTCGATAATCCGGTGGCCGTCGGTCACCGGCATGCCGGTGGTTTCGGTGTCGAGTACAACGGATCTGGTGGCCATCAGTGCTCAGCTCTCAATCGGTATTCGGGCAAAAGCCGCGATATTAACACGGTCCCTGTAGGAGCTGCCGCAGGCTGCGATCTTTTGAGCTGGCTTTTGATTTTCTGCGGCCTAAAAAAGATCAAGATCAAAAGATCGTCCGATCGCGGCCCGAGCTTTCGGCAGCTCCTACATGAGGTTGATCAGCCCTGCTTGTACCCACGCACTTCATCCACGCCACGGTTGGCCAACTGGTCGGCCCGTTCGTTGCCGTGATGGCCAATGTGTCCGCGCACCCATTTCCAGGTGACCTTGTGGCGGTTGACCTGCTCGTCGAGCAGCTTCCACAGGTCAGCGTTTTTCACCGGTTCCTTCGCCGCGGTTTTCCAGCCGCGCTTCTTCCAGTTGTCCATCCACTCGTTGATGCCTTTCATCACGTACTGGGAGTCGGTCACCAGCAGCACCTCGCAGGGACGCTTGAGCTCTTCCAGGCCACGAATCGCGCCCATCAGTTCCATGCGGTTGTTGGTGGTGTTGGCTTCGCCGCCCCAGAGTTCCTTTTCGACGCCCTTGCATACCAGCAGTGCGCCCCAGCCGCCAGGGCCCGGGTTGCCTTTGCAGGCGCCGTCGGTGAACAGTTCTACGCTATCGCTCATGCCAATCTATCCAGGAAAATGCGCTGGCCCGCCGATCGCTGATCGACGACGCCCGAAGCCGGGACAGGCCCGGCTGCAAATGAAAAGTGTGTATTACGGTTCGATGTTGCGCCGGTTGACCTTGGCCATCGGCAACGGGATCAGCTTGCCCATCGGTTCGCGCCGCTCCTGGCGGACAGGTCGCAGGCCCACCACGATCTTGCGCGCCACCAATAAATAGAAGCCGCCGCCCGACAGTTGCCAGTCACCGGCCTTGCGCTCCCAACCGGCCAGACGGGTCTGCCACGCCGGCGACGCAAGCGGCGGACGATAGCACCCGAAGCGGCGTTTCTCCAGTGCGAAGCCCAGCAGGTTAAGCCAGTCCGCGACCCGTGACGGCGAAATGCAGCGCGCCTTGCGCAGCGCATCCTGGGCAAACACATGCCGCAGTCCCCAACTGCTCCAGGGATTGATGCCAATGATCAGCAAATGCCCGCCAGGGCGTACGCTGCTGGCCGCCTCGCGCAGCAGGCCGTGGGGCGACAGGCAGAAATCCAGGCCATGTTGCAGCACCACCACATCGGCGGCATGCTCGCTCAATGGCCAGGCCTGTTCCTCACAAACGATCTCGACCCCCGGCAACGGCGCGCCAAGGCGCACATTGCGCTGCACCTGCGGGGCCGACGGCGGGGTCTGGGCCGAGGGACCGTAATGCACCAGATAGCCACCAAAGAACCGCCCGAGCTCGTCTTCGAGCATGCGCCGCTCTTCGTCCAGCAGAAATTGCCCGAGGGGACCGGCCAGCCACTCGCGGGCCGCGCTGATCAACGCCAGCCAGTCAGGATCGGCTTGTGCGAACGCTTTATCAGTCATTGCATTCTCCAACGCGCCAGGAAGTTCTAAGATGCGCCAATGTTTTCCGCTTGGCGAATCCGACGATGATACAGATCACTGCCCTGCCCGCCTTCACCGACAACTACATCTGGTTGTTACAAGACCACGGCAGCAAGCGCTGCGCGGTCGTCGACCCGGGTGATGCCGCCCCCGTGCAAGCCTGGCTCGCGGCCAATCCGGGCTGGGTACTGAGTGATATTTTGATCACTCATCACCATCATGACCACGTCGGCGGCGTCGAACAGCTGAAAAAAGCGACGGACGCGAAAGTCTATGGTCCGGCCAGCGAAACGATCCCGGCGCGGGACGTTGCACTCAAGGACAACGACAAGGTCAGCGTGCTCGGCTGGGACTTCGACGTCCTCGCGGTCCCTGGTCACACCCTGGGGCACATCGCCTATTACCATCACGGCTTGCTGTTCTGCGGCGACACACTGTTTGCCGCCGGCTGCGGACGCTTGTTCGAAGGCACGCCACAGCAAATGTACAGCTCGCTGACACGCCTTGCCGGCTTGCCTGACGACACGCTGGTCTACTGCACCCACGAATACACCCTCGGCAACCTGAAGTTTGCAGCGGCCGTCGAACCGAACAACCCGGACACCGCCGAGCGCCTGGCCAAAGTCACCCGCCAACGGGAATCAGGGATCATGACGCTGCCCTCGACACTGGCACTGGAAAAGCTCACAAACCCGTTTTTGCGCTCTGGCGAAACATCCGTTAAAGAAAAAGCGGACGAACGGACCAGCACCGATAACTCGGCGCCCGATATGGTTTTTGCTGCGCTTCGAGCGTGGAAAGACAGGTTCTAAAGGGGCTTCTCGAGATTGCAACAATTCTGAAAGGTTGACCGCACAGGGTGCGCTTTCTAGAATCGCCCGACATTTTTGCCCGGAACTTACTTCCAGCCAATGTCGTCACCTATTCGCAAAGCCATCAGTTCAGACGCATTGACCCGCTTGGCTCAAGCCATAGCGGTGGCTGTGTCCGCCACCCTGGCGGGCTGTTCCAGCCATGCGCCGCAGACCGATGCGGCGCACGCGCAGAACATCGCCGCGCGCGCCAAGCAGAAGCCGATCTGGCTCAGCGAAAAACCCAGCCCGCAAATTCCCCAGGACGTCTGGGAGCGCATGCGCCAGGGCTTCCAGCTGCAGGACGGACTGGGCGTCAACCCGCGCATCGAGCAACAGCGCCTGTGGTTCGCCAGCAATCCATCTTTCCTCGAAAACGCTGGCGAGCGTGGCAGCCTCTACATTCACTACATCGTCGAGCGCCTTGAAGAACGCAACATGCCGCTGGAACTGGCCCTGCTGCCAGTGATTGAAAGTGCCTACAACCCGATGGCCTATTCCCGGGCCAACGCGGTGGGTCTTTGGCAGTTCATCCCATCCACCGGGCGTTACTTCAACCTGCGTCAAACCCGTTTCTATGATGGTCGTCGCGATATCACCGCGTCGACCACCGCAGCGCTGGATTACCTGACCCGCCTGCACGACATGTTCAACGGCGACTGGATGCTTGCCCTGGCGGCCTACAACGCCGGCGAAGGCACCGTCAGCCGGGCCATCGAGCGCAACGAGCGCCTCGGCCTGCCAACCGACTACTGGAACCTGCCGCTGCCCGCCGAAACCCAGGCCTACGTGCCCAAGTTGCTGGCACTGTCGCAGGTGGTGATGGCGCCGGATGCCTATGGCGTGAACCTCAATCCGATCGCCAACGAACCTTATTTCAAGGTCGTCGAAATCAACCAGCGCATGGACCTATCCAAGGTTGCTGAAGTTGCCAACATCGACGAAGACGAACTGTTCCAGCTCAACCCGGCCTTCAAGCAACGCACCACCATCGACGGCCCGCAACACCTGCTGGTCCCGACCTCCAAGGCGCAACTGCTGACCAGCAGCCTGCAGACCATGCGCCCTGAAGAACTGATCAGCAAGAAATCGCTCAAGCCGGTCTTCGAAGGCGCCGACGCTCCCCAGGTCGCCAGCGTCAAGCGTTCCTACCGGGTCAAGCGGGGTGACAACCTGGGCTCCATCGCCAAGGCCAACAACGTCGACGTGAAGGACCTGCAACGCTGGAACAAACTGACCGGCAAGAACCTCAAGCCCGGCCAGACCCTGGTCATGCAGGACACCAGCAAGCGCAACTCCGGGCGCGTCAACACCGTGGTTGCAGCCAATACCAAGAAGCAGCAGACCAAGTACAAGGTCCAGCAAGGCGACTCGTTGTACATCGTGGCCAAGCGCTTCAACGTTGAGATGCAGCACCTCAAGCGCTGGAACCCGCGTGTCGGCCAGGCGCTCAAGCCTGGTCAGATGTTGACGGTGGCCAATCCGCATTAAAAAAACAGCCCCTCAATCCAGGGGCTTTTTCATACCTTCACAGTTTTGTGGGCAGCACAAAAACCTGTGGGGATTGTTGCTTGGCCAATACTGCGCATTAAGCCCCTGTCTTTTTCCTGTCCATACAAGCTGTTACTGTACGGTCCACAAAGCCCAAGCCGCCTGGATCGGATCCCCTATTTGAAGCGTCCCCTCCTCTTCCTGATCAGCCTGGCCTTGAGCTCCACCGCAAGCGCGACGATCAGCGAAAGCCATGGTTATGCGCAGTTCGGCACGCTCAAGTACCCGGCCCGATTTACCCACTTCGACTGGGTCAACCCGCAAGCGCCCAAGGGCGGTACGTTGCGGGTCATGGCGTTCGGCACCTTCGATACACTCAACCCCTACACCTTCAAGGGCACCAGCCCGGTCACCACACCGAGTTTCCTGCAATACGGCATCAACGAACTCAACGAGCCGCTGATGGTCGGCACCGGGCAATACGCGCCGTCGGGCGACGAGCCCGCGTCCAGCTATGGCCTGATCGCCCAGTCGGTGGAGTACAACGAGAACCGCAGTTGGGTGGTGTTCAACCTGCGTCCCGAAGCACGCTTCCATGATGGCACGCCGATCACCGCCTACGACGTCGCGTTCTCCTATCGCGTGCTGCTCAAGGAGGGCCATCCGCTGTACCGCACCAGCCTTCAGGAAGTGTCGCGGGTCGACATCCTCAACCCCCGGCGCATCCGTTTCGTGTTCAAGCGTGCCGGCAATCCGCTGCTGATCCTGCGCCTGGGTGAAATGCCGGTGCTGGCGCAGCATTACTGGAAAGGCCGCGATTTCAAGGCCACCACCTTCGAGCCGCCGCTGGGCAGCGGGCCGTATCGCATCACCTCGGTCACGCCAGGGCGGCAGATCGCCTTTGAACGGGTGAAGGATTACTGGGGCAAGGACCTGCCGGTCAATCGCGGCAAGTACAACTTCGACCGCATGGAGGTCGAGTTCTACCGCGACAGCGACGTCGCGTTCGAGGCATTCAAGGCCGGTGAATTCGATATCTATATCGAGCATCAGGCGAAGAACTGGGGCAGCGGCTACAACTTCCCCGCCATACGCCGCGGCGAGGTGATCAAGGCACAGATTCCCCATCAGATCCCGACCCAGACCCAAGGCTTGTTCATGAACAGTCGCCGTCCGGCTTTCTCGGACGCCAAGGTCCGCGAAGCCCTGGGGCTGATGTTCAACTTTGAGTGGACCAACCGCACGCTGTTCGGCGGCGCCTACCAACGCGCCATGAGCTACTACCCCAATAGCGAGTTCTCGGCCAGCGGTTTGCCGGTCGGGCATGAATGGCTGTTACTCAAGCCCTATCGCGAGCAACTGCCGGCCAGGCTCTTTACCGAACCGTTCAGCCTGCCGCAGACCGACGGCCGCAGCATCCCCCGGGAGACCTTGCGCAAGGCCCTCGGTTTGCTCGCCGAAGCCGGCTGGAAGCTCAATGGCCAGCATCTGCAAAACGCCGCAGGACAGCCGTTGCGACTGGAGCTGCTGCTGGTCAACCCGAACCTGGAACGCATCCTCCAGCCTTACGTCGAGACCCTGGCCAGTATCGGTATCGATGCGCGGCTGCGCACAGTCGACCGTGCGCAATACAAGCAGCGCCTCGACCAGTTCGATTTCGACATGATTCTGATGACCCTCAACCAGACGCTCAGCCCCGGCCTGGAACAATGGCAGTACTTTCACTCCAGCCAGGCCGGGGTCAAGGGCAGCAAGAACTTCGCCGGCATATCCAACCCGGTGGTCGACCACTTGCTCGAGCAGTTGCTGGCCGCCCGGACCCGCGATGAGCAAGTCGCCGCCGGCAAGGCCCTCGACCGCGTGCTGCTGTGGCAGCACTACATCGTTCCCAACTGGTACCTCAATTATCACCGTCTGGCGTACCGCAATCGGCTCGCCTTCGTCACCACGCCGCCCTACACCCTGGGTCTGAACGCGTGGTGGCTGAAATCTTCGGAGAAAGATCAATGAGACCCATCCGTGCCCTGCTCCTGCAGGCCAGCGGCCTGCTGTTCGCCGGGCTGGCCTGCGCAGCCCCGCAACATGCCGTGACCCTGTACAACGAGCCGCCGAAATACCCGGCCGATTTCAAACACTTCGACTACGTGAATCCGGACGCGCCCAAGGGCGGGATTTTCCGTCAAGCCGGTTTCGGTGGCTTCGACAGTCTCAACCCTTTCATCAGCAAAGGCGTGCCCGCGGACGATATCGGCAACATCTACGACACCCTGGCCAAACAAGGCCTGGACGAGCCGTTTACCGAGTACGGCTTGATCGCCCGCCTGATCGAGAAAGCTCCGGACAACGCCTGGGTGCGCTTCTACCTGCGCCCGGAGGCACGCTTCCATGACGGCCATCCGATTCGCGCCGAAGACGTGGTGTTCAGCTTCCAGATGCTGACCAAGGACGGCGCGCCGATGTACCGCGGCTACTACAACGACGTGGCCGAAGTGGTCGCCGAAGACCCGCTGACCGTACTGTTCAAGTTCAAGCACACCAACAACCGCGAGCTGCCGCTGATCCTCGGCCAGTTGCCGGTGCTGCCCAAGCACTGGTGGGCCGACCGCGACTTCAACAAGGGCAATCTGGAAATTCCGCTGGGCAGCGGCCCGTACAAGGTCAGCGAAGTGAAGGCCGGACGCTCGGTGCGTTACGAACGGGTCAAGGACTACTGGGGCAAGGACCTGCCGGTCAATCGGGGCTTCTACAACTTCGACGTGATGACCACCGATTACTACCGCGACAACACCGTGGCCCTGGAAGCACTCAAGGCCGGACAGTTCGACTACTGGCTGGAAATGACCGCGAAGAACTGGGCCAATGCCTACAACGTTGCGGCGGTCACTGAAGGACGACTGGTCAAGGAACAGATTCCCAACGGCAATCCCACCGGCATGCAAGGCTTCGTGTTCAACATGCGCCGCCCGGTGTTCCAGGATGTGCGTGTGCGCCAGGCCCTGTCACTGTTGCTGGATTTCGAATGGACCAACAAGCAACTGTTCAACGGTGCCTACGCGCGCACCCGCAGTTACTTCGAGAACTCGGAAATGGCCGCCACCGGACTGCCTGACGCCGATCAACTGGCGATCCTCGAACCGTTGCGCGCCAAGCTGGCGCCGCAAGTGTTCAACGAAGCGTTCCAGAACCCGACCACCGACGGCAGCGGCATGATCCGCGCCCAGCAACGGCAAGCCTATCAACTGTTGCAGGAGGCCGGCTGGCGCATCGTCGATGACAAGATGGTCGACGCCACCGGCAAGCCCGTGGTCATCGAGTTCCTGTTGGCCCAGACCGAATTCGAACGGGTGCTGCTGCCGTTCAAGCGCAACCTGAGCGACCTGGGCATCGACCTGGTGATTCGCCGGGTCGACGTCTCGCAGTACATCAACCGTGTGCGCTCCCGGGACTTCGACATGATCGTCGGCAGCTTCCCGCAGTCCAACTCGCCGGGTAACGAACAGCGGGAATTCTGGATGTCGGACGCCGCCGACAAGCCCGGCAGCCGCAACTCCATGGGCCTGAAAGATCCGGTGGTCGATCAACTGGTCGAGCAACTGATCAACGCCGATTCGCGCAACAGCCTGGTGGCCCACGCCCGTGCGCTGGACCGGGTGCTGCAATGGGGCTATTACGTAATACCCAACTGGCACATCAAGACCTGGCGCGTGGCGTACTGGAACCACATCGGCCATCCCAAGGTCTCGCCCAAGTACGACATCGGCACGGCCACCTGGTGGGTCAAGCCCGATATCAAGCCGGCAATAGAAGTCGAAACCACACTGCAGGCCGATCCTGCGGGCACGGAGTAATCAGATGCTGGCGTACATTTTTCGGCGACTGTTGCTGATCATTCCGACCCTGTTCGGCATTTTGCTGATCAACTTCGTGATCATTCAGGCCGCCCCGGGCGGGCCGGTGGAGCAGATGATCGCCAAGCTCGAAGGCTTCGAAGGCGCCACCAGCCGCATCGCCGGCGGGGGTGCCGAAGTCTCGGTGGCAGGCTCGGCCTATCGCGGCGCCCAAGGCCTGGACCCGGCGCTGATCAAGGAAATCGAGCACATGTACGGCTTCGACAAATCGGCGCCGGAACGCTTGTGGATCATGGTCAAGAACTATGCGTCCCTGGATTTCGGCGACAGCTTCTTCCGCGACGCCAAGGTCATCGACCTGATCAAGGAAAAGATGCCGGTGTCGATCTCTCTCGGGCTGTGGAGCACGCTGATCATGTACCTGGTGTCGATCCCGCTGGGGATCGCCAAGGCCACGCGACACGGCAGCCACTTCGACGTCTGGACCAGTTCGGCGATCATCGTCGGCTACGCGATCCCGGCGTTCCTGTTCGCCATCCTTTTGATCGTGGTATTCGCCGGTGGCAGTTATCTGGACTGGTTCCCCTTGCGCGGGCTGACCTCGAACAACTTCGATGAACTGAGCATGGGCGGCAAGATCCTCGATTACTTCTGGCACCTGGCGCTGCCGGTGACCGCGCTGGTGATCGGCAACTTCGCGACCATGACCCTGCTGACCAAGAACAGCTTCCTCGACGAAATCAACAAGCAGTACGTGATTACCGCCCGGGCCAAAGGCCTGACCAACCACCGCGTGCTGTACGGCCACGTGTTCCGCAATGCCATGCTGCTGGTGATCGCCGGATTTCCCTCGGCCTTCATCGGCATATTTTTCACCGGCTCGTTGCTGGTGGAGGTGATCTTCTCCCTCGACGGCCTCGGCCTGATGAGTTTCGAGGCAGCGATCAACCGCGATTACCCGGTGGTGTTCGGCACGCTGTTCATCTTCACCCTGCTCGGGCTGGTGGTAAAACTGATCGGCGACCTCACCTACACCTTTGTCGATCCGCGCATCGACTTCGAAAGCCGGGAGCATTGAGATGAACCTGTCCCCTCTCAATCGCCGACGCTTCGAACTGTTCAAGGCCAACAAGCGTGGCTGGTGGTCGCTGTGGCTGTTCCTGGTCCTGTTCGGCGCCAGCCTGGGCGCCGAGTTGATCGCCAACGACAAGCCGCTGGTGGTGCACTACGACAACAACTGGTACTTCCCGGCGCTCAAGCGCTACCCGGAAACCACCTTCGGCGGCGAATTTCCGCTGGAGGCCAATTACAAGAGCCCGTACATCCGCGAACTGCTCAAGGCCAAGGACGCCTGGGTGCTGTGGGCGCCGATCCCCTACAGCTACCAGAGCATCAACTACGACCTGAAAGTCCCGGCCCCGGCCCCGCCCTCGGCGGACAATCTGCTGGGCACCGACGATCAGGGCCGCGACGTGTTGGCCCGGGTGATCTACGGCTTCCGCATTTCGGTGCTGTTCGCCCTGACCCTGACCGTGTTCAGCTCGATCATCGGCGTGATCGCCGGCGCCTTGCAGGGCTTCTACGGGGGCTGGGTGGACCTGGCCGGACAGCGCTTCCTGGAGATCTGGTCCGGACTACCGGTGCTGTACCTGCTGATCATCCTTGCCAGTTTCGTGCAGCCCAACTTCTGGTGGTTGCTGGGGATCATGCTGCTGTTCTCGTGGATGAGCCTGGTGGACGTGGTGCGCGCCGAGTTCCTGCGCGGGCGCAACCTGGAATACGTGCGCGCCGCCCGCGCCCTGGGCATGCAAAACGGCGCGATCATGTTCCGCCACATTTTGCCCAACGCGATGGTCTCGACCATGACCTTCATGCCGTTCATCCTCACCGGCGCCATCGGTACACTGACCGCCCTGGACTTCCTTGGCTTCGGTTTGCCGGCGGGCAGCCCGTCTTTGGGTGAACTGGTGGCCCAGGGCAAATCCAACCTGCAGGCGCCGTGGCTGGGTATCAGCGCCTTTGCTGTGCTGGCCTTGATGTTGAGTCTGCTGGTGTTCATCGGCGAGTCCGCTCGCGATGCCTTCGACCCGAGGAAGTGAAATGAATCAGGACAATCTGATCGAAGTGCGCGACCTGTCCGTCGAATTCGTCGTCGGCAATCGCTGCCAACGGGCGGTCGAAGGCGTCAGCTTCGACATCAAGCGCGGCGAAACCCTGGCCCTGGTCGGCGAGAGCGGTTCCGGCAAGTCGGTCACCGCACACTCGATCCTGCGCCTGCTGCCCTACCCGCTCGCCCGGCATCCGTCCGGCACCATCGAATATTCCGGGCAGAACCTGCTGGACCTGAAAGAAAAAACCATCCGCCACATTCGCGGCAACCGGATTGCGATGATCTTCCAGGAGCCGATGACCTCGCTCAACCCGCTGCACTCGATCGAGAAGCAGATCAACGAGGTGCTGGGCATCCACAAGGGCCTGACCGGCAAGGTCGCGACCAAGCGCACCCTGGAACTGCTGGAGATGGTCGGCATCCCCGAGCCGCACAAGCGCCTCAAGGCCCTGCCCCACGAATTGTCCGGCGGCCAGCGCCAACGGGTGATGATCGCCATGGCCCTGGCCAACGAGCCGGAACTGCTGATTGCCGACGAGCCGACCACCGCGCTGGACGTGACCGTCCAGCTGAAAATCCTCGAATTGCTCAAGCAATTGCAGGCCCGTTTGGGCATGGCGCTGCTACTGATCAGCCATGATTTGAACCTTGTGCGAAGAATTGCGCATCGCGTATGTGTCATGCAGCAAGGTTGCATCGTCGAACAGGCATCGTGCGAAGAACTGTTCCGCGCGCCGCAGCATCCGTACACTCGGGAACTGCTGGCAGCGGAGCCCGACGGCAAGCCTGCAAGCAACGTGATCGGCCCGCCCTTGCTGGCGGTCGAAGACCTGAAAGTCTGGTTTCCGATCAAGAAAGGCCTGTTCAAGCGCACGGTGGATTACGTCAAGGCGGTCGACGGCATCAATTTCAGCCTGCCCCAGGGCCAGACCCTGGGGATCGTGGGAGAAAGCGGTTCCGGCAAATCGACCCTGGGCCTGGCGATTTTGCGGTTGATCGCCAGCAAAGGCGCCATCCGCTTTGAAGGCCAGCCGCTAGACTGCCTGACGCAGCAACAGGTACGGCCGCTGCGGCGGGAGATGCAAGTGGTGTTTCAGGACCCGTTCGGCAGCCTGAGCCCGCGGATGTGCGTGAGCCAGATCGTTGGCGAGGGCCTGCGGATCCACAAGATGGGCACCGAGGCGCAACAGGAACAAGCGATTATTGCGGCACTCAAGGAGGTAGGTCTGGATCCGGAAACCCGGCACCGCTACCCCCACGAATTTTCCGGCGGGCAACGGCAGAGAATCGCCATTGCCCGGGCATTGGTGTTAAAACCGGCGTTGATTTTGCTGGACGAGCCGACTTCGGCCCTCGACCGCACGGTACAACGCCAGGTAGTGGAGCTTTTGCGTTCACTGCAAAGCAAGTACAACCTGACGTATCTGTTTATCAGCCATGACCTGGCTGTGGTGAAAGCGCTGAGCCACCAGTTGATGGTGGTCAAGCATGGCCAAGTGGTCGAACAGGGAGACGCGCAAAGCATTTTTGCCGCCCCCCAACATCCGTATACACAGCAGTTGCTGGAAGCCGCTTTTTTGGCTCCGGCCACTGCGCAATAACCTGAAAGAGGAGCAACACATGGGTTTTCTCGCCGGTAAGCGCGTACTGATCGTCGGTGTCGCCAGCAAGCTGTCCATCGCATCCGGCATCGCTGCCGCCATGCATCGCGAGGGCGCTGAGCTTGCCTTCACTTATCAGAACGACAAACTCAAGGGTCGTGTCGAAGAGTTCGCACAAGGCTGGGGTTCGAACCCTGAGCTGTGCTTCCCGTGCGACGTGGCCAGCGATGAAGAAATCGCCAAGGTCTTCGAAGCACTGAGCAAGAAGTGGGACGGCCTGGACTGCATCGTGCACTCCGTCGGCTTCGCCCCGGGCGACCAACTGGACGGCGACTTCACCGAAGCCACCACCCGCGAAGGTTTCCGCATCGCTCACGACATCAGCGCCTACAGCTTCGTGGCCCTGGCCAAGGCCGGCCGCGAAATGATGAAAGGCCGCAACGGCAGCCTGCTGACCCTGTCGTACCTGGGCGCCGAGCGCACCATGCCGAACTACAACGTCATGGGCATGGCCAAGGCTTCCCTGGAAGCTGGCGTACGCTACCTGGCCGGCTCCCTGGGCCCGGACGGTACTCGCGTCAACTGCGTATCGGCAGGTCCGATCCGCACCCTCGCCGCTTCCGGCATCAAGAACTTCCGCAAGATGCTGGCCGCCAACGAAGCGCAAACCCCACTGCGCCGCAACGTCACCATCGAAGAAGTCGGCAACGCCGGCGCCTTCCTGTGCTCGGACCTGGCGTCCGGCATCAGCGGTGAAATCATGTACGTGGACGGTGGTTTCAACACCACGGCCATGGGCAGCATCGAAGAGTAATCTTCGGTCAGCCCATAAAAAACCCGCCTGTTTTGGCGGGTTTTTTATGGGCACCACAATCAAAAGATCGCAGCCTTCGGCAGCTCCTACAGAGATCTGTGTAGGAGCTGCCGAAGGCTGCGATCTTTTAACCTTCAGAGCAAGCAGTTCGCAAACAACCGCTGAATCGGCTGATTACGCTGGCTGTAACGCTGCAACAAGACAATCTCTCGAAAGAAGGTCAGCTCGCCCAATCGGATCACCCTGACCTTCGCCCCATGCTCAAGCCACAACCCGGCCTCCGGCAACAGGGAAACCCCCAAGCCACACTCGACCATTTTCACGATGGCCTCCAGTTCATCCAGTTCCAGCGCCACCTTTACCTCGATCTGCCGCTCCCGCAGAAACCGCGTCACCAGCCGCCCGCCGAATGAATTGCGGTCGTAGCGCACATGAGGGTGCTCGGCGAGCAGTTGCAGCGGATCACCTGGGGCAGGAGCCCGGTCTGGGCGGTGGCCACTGCGCCGACTTTCAGTTCGCCACGGTACTCGCTGACATCGTCACTGACGGCCATGCGGCTGAAGGTCTCGAGCATTTCCCTGGCCATCGGCAACGCTCGCTGCCCCGCCGCATTGAGCAGCGCCTGGCGGCCGGTGCGGTCGAACAGACGGATGCCAAGAGCCTGTTCCAGATTGCGAATCTGCGCGCTCACCGCCGACTGTGTCAGGCCGATGTGCATGCCGGCGGCGGCGAAGGTTCCGTAACGCGCCACGGCGATAAAGGTTTTCAGTTCTCGCAGCATGGCGACCTCGATTGATCGAAATAATTTGAGCTCGATGCAAAAATTATCGTCTTTCAATCAAGAATCACAGGACTAAACTCGACACATTCCCAGCCACACCGAGGTAAGCCTGATGCAACTGTCCCCTTTTCACTTGGCCATCCCGGTCTACGACTTGGCGGCCGCCCGACAATTCTACGGTTCAGTGTTTGGCCTGGAAGAAGGTCGTTCAAGCGAGCATTGGGTGGATTTCAATTTTTTCGGCCATCAACTGGTGATTCACCTGGCACCGAAAAACCCCGCGCAAGAAGCCGCGCACACCAATGCCGTGGATGGTCACGATGTACCGGTGCCGCATTTTGGCGTGGTGCTCGGGATGGCCGAGTGGGAGGTGCTGGCCGAGCGGTTGAAGTCACTGGGGACGCGCTTCGTGATCGAACCGGGGATTCGTTTTCAGGGGCTGGTGGGCGAACAGGCGACGATGTTTCTGTTTGATCCTTGCGGGAATGCGCTGGAGTTCAAGGCGTTCAAGGACATTGGGCAGTTGTTTGCCAAGTGAAAGTTGTGGTGCCTGTTCGGGCCTCTTCGCGGGCAAGCCCGCTCCCACAGGGATTGAGTGAACAATACTGGCCTGTGTGGGAGCGAGCCTGCTCGCGAAGAGGCCCGCTAATACAACACCGCCCTAACGGCTCATCACCCGCTCGGCCTCCTCAAGCAGTTCCTCGATTGAGTCATGAACAATGGGGTCATATTCGACCTGGGTAACGCTGAACCGAATGTCATAGCTGCGATGCGCCGTGGCGTTGCGCTCATCGAGCATCTCAGCGAGCCGTGCCTTGATCGCCGCAATCTCCACGGCGCTGGACCCGGTCAGCAGCGCCACGAACCGGTCGCCGTCGAGTCGGCCGACCACATCGTTTTCACGAAAGCCGATCCGCAGGACATCGGCGAACGTCCTGAGTGCGTCGTCACCTTTGTCCCGGCCATACAGATAGCAGATGAGCTTGAATTCATCGAGGCTGAAGTACAGCAGCGTCGCCGGGGTCTCCAGCTGTCGACAGACGTCCAGCCCGAGTTGGGCCAGAGCGATGAAACCATGGCGATTGGACAGCAGCGTCAACTCGTCCATGCTCGCCATCTGCACCCCTGCCAGTTCTTGTTCTGCCTGGCGAGCCAGTTCGCGCAAGCGTTCACGCTCTTGCTGTGGCGTGAGCAGCGGGTTGGCTGGTCGGCCCGATTTGCCTGTTTTGCCTGAGATCAACATCGTTCACTCCCTTGGCGGGTATGTACGTTAGAGTCGCCCATACCCACATTGACTCCCTGTAAGCGTGCCGCTGGTCAGCTACCCGCCACCGGACACGGTCCTCCCGCATCGGCCCAGCGCTTGAACCGGGTGACGAAAATATCGTGAGGGACCGGCACCGGCGCGCGATTGCCGCCGGGGTTCCAGCCCCACAGCACCAGCTTGTCGTCGCTGACATGCTTGATCAGCGCGGCAAAATCCCGATCGCCGTTGCTGGAGCGATCCTTGATCATCGCGCACAGCCGGTCGGCGGGCAGGCCGATCCAGGCCATGCGGTGCGCGGCCGGAGGCAAACTCCAGTGCGGCGCACCCGGTGGCGCGTGAGGTCCGTAACTGGCCGGCGGATTGCTTTCGGCATGACATGTGGCACAAGGCAACCCGGCCGAGCCTTTGCCGTCCATGCCCCGCACGACATTCATGGCATGGGGAACGCCGGCATCGAATTGCAGCGGCGATTCCCCGGGAATGTGGCAGTTCTGGCAACGGGGGCTCTGGAAGACCTTCTGCACAGTATCGAACGCCTGCAAGGCCTCGCGGTCATCGGCGAACACGTGGGAGGCGTAGGCGACGAGAACGATCAGGATCACCGTCCCAACCAACCAGTGATGTCGTTTCATTTCACACCCCCGACAGCTGCAAGGGCAGCTCCCGCAGGCGCTGCCCGGTCAAGGCAAACACCGCGTTGGCCACCGCCGGCGCCATGGGTGGCACACCGGCCTCGCCGATACCGCCGGGTTTGTCACTGCTGGGCACGATATGCACTTCGACCACCGGCATTTCGTTGAGCCGCAGCACCTGATAGTCGTGATAGTTGGACTGCACCACCTGCCCGTCCTTGAGCGTCAGCTTGCTGTGCAAGGCGAAGCTGAGGCCAAAGGTAATGCACGACTCCATCTGCGCGGCGATGCTCTGCGGATTGACTGCAATACCGCAGTCCACCGCACAGATCACCCGGTGCACGCGGATGGCGAGGTTGTCCTGGGACACCTCGGCCACCTGGGCCACGTAGCTGCCGAACGACTCATGCACCGCCACACCCAGGGCATGGCCGTCCGGCAGCGGCGCGGTCCAGTTGGCCTTCTCCACCGCGAGGTTCAGCACACCGAGGTGGCGCGGATGGTCCTTGAGCAAGGTGCGCCGATATTCCACCGGATCCTTGCCGGCCGCCGTGGCCAGCTCATCGATCAGCGATTCCATGACGAACGCGGTGTGGGTGTGCCCCACCGAACGCAGCCACAACACGCTGATGCCGGTTTGCGGGGAGTGCAGTTCGATCTGGTGATTGGCCAGTCCTTCGAAGTAAGGGCTGTCGGCCACGCCTTCGACGGAGGTCTTGTCGATCCCGTCCTTGACCATGGTCGCTTCAAGCGAGGTCCCGGCCATGATCGACTGTCCGACCATCACATGTTTCCAGGCCAGTGGCAGACCGTCGGCGCCCACCCCGATAAGCGCATGGTGCAGGAACGCCGAGCGGTAATAGCCGCCCCGGATGTCGTCCTCCCGCGCCCACACGGTTTTCACCGGCGCACCGGCGGCCTTGGCGACATACACCGCTTCACTGACGAAGTCCGACGTCGGATTGGCCCGGCGCCCGAAGCCGCCGCCGAGAAACTCGGTATGGATCACCACCTGTTCCGGTTTGAGACCGGTGATTTTCCCGGCGACTATCTGGTCCAGGGTCTGGAACTGGGTGCCGGTCCAGATTTCGCATTTGTCCTGGGTAATGCTCACCGTGCAGTTCAGCGGTTCCATCGGCGCGTGGGCCAGATACGGCACACTGTATTCAACGTCGATCCTCCTGGTCGCTTTCGCCAGCGCAGCCTGGGTATCCCCCGCCTGACCGGCGTTGGTGCCTGAGGTGGTGGCGAGTTTGCGGAAGCTTTCCAGCAGCGCCTGGCTATTGAGCCCGGCGTTCGGTCCCGGATCCCACTCGATTTTCAGCGCATCGCGCCCCAGCTTCGCCGCCCAGAAATGATCGGCAATCACCGCAATACCCGTCGGTACTTGCACCACTTTGTGCACCCCCGGAATCGCCAGCGCTTCGGCGCCCTCAAAGGATTTGACGCTGCCGCCGAAGGTGGGTGAGCGGGCGACCATCGCAGTCATCAGCCCGTCAAACTGCACGTCCATGCCGAATTTCGCACGGCCAGTGATTTTTTCCGGTGTGTCCAGACGCTTGGTGGGCTTGCCGATCAGCCGCCAGTCTTTCGCGTCCTTGAGCTTGATCGAAGCCGGATCTGGCCGTGGCAACTGCCCGGCGTCATCGGCCAATTCGCCATAGGTGGCACGGTGTTCACCGGCAATAACCACCCCCGATTCGGTATGAATCTCGGATGGCGCGACGTTGAAACGCTTGGCCGCCGCTTCGATCAACATCAAGCGCGCCGCCGCGCCGGCCTGGCGATAGCGGTCGAACTCCATCCAGGTGGACGTCGAGCCGCCGGTGATTTGCATCCCGCCAAAGCCTGGCAGGCCGTAGTCGGCGGCCGAGGCCGGGGAATGCTCGACGCGGATTTTCGTCCAGTCGGCGTCCAGTTCTTCAGCGATCAGCATGGTCAGGCCGGTCCAGATGCCCTGGCCCATTTCCGAGTGGCCGAGCAACACGGTGACACTGTTGTCGTTGCCAATGCGCAGGAAGGCGTTGGGCGCAAACACGTTGCCCTGGTTCTCCGCGCCCATGGCGAAACGGTGCGCACCGGGCATGGCAAACGCGACCACCAGTCCACCGCCCAGCACGGCACTGCCCTTGAGAAAACCACGACGGGATAATGCGTTGATGATGTTCATGGCCACCTCAACCCAGCTCGGCGGCGCGTTTGACCGCCGCACGGATCCGCGGGTAAGTGCCGCAACGGCAGATGTTGCCGGACAGCGCCTGATCGATGTCGTTGTCGGTTGGCTTCGGAATCTTCGCCAGCAATGCCGCCGCCGACATGATCTGCCCGGACTGGCAGTAACCACACTGAACCACGTCAAGCTCCGCCCAGGCCTGTTGCACCGGGTGCGAGCCGTCCGCGGAAAGGCCTTCGATGGTGAGAATTTTTTGCCCATGGGCCACGGCCGTGGCCGGTGTGATGCACGAGCGCAGCGGCGCGCCATCGACGTGTACGGTGCAAGCCCCGCATTGGGCGATGCCACAGCCGAACTTGGTGCCGGTGAGGTGGGCAACATCGCGCAAGACCCAGAGCAGCGGCATGTCGGCGGGGACATCCAGCTCCTGATCCTGGCCATTGATGTTCAGGGTCAGCATGGCGCAGTTCCTCAGACTCAGGGTGATCTGAAGGGGCGTCGCTGCGGCCTTGTAAAACCTGCGCGCGCCTCAGGCTATCCCTTCAGCTAAGCGCAAATTTGCCGGCAGGCCGTGGCGCATCGACCACCGGTCATGAAAAAGCCGCCTCGAAAGGCGGCCCTGAAGGTCTTGGCTAGAGCCTCGGCCCCAATAAAATGCCGGTGTAGCGCCAGACAAAAACACCGAAAGCGCTACACCACAGCAACGCCGACAGCGCCAGGCCATGACTGGAAAACGGCACCAACCACACTCGAAATACACCCGCCAGCAGCAACAGGGAAAACCCCGCGACGATCGCTTTGGACGGCTGCAACAAGCGCCCGGTATGCCCCAGGCTGACCCGGGCGATCATCGCCAGAACCAGCCCGCCGATGCCGCCGACGGCCAGCGCATGGGTGGCCAGGCTTTGTTGCGGCATCCAGCCCAGGTGCCACAGCGCCATGGCCAGCGTCGCCACCGCTAGCCAGGCGTAAGCCAGGTACAGCGACCACAGCAGCGGCACGCGCCACAGGCCGCGATCATGCCAGCGCCACAATCGCAGCAGATGCAAACCGCTGATCAACGCAAACATCAGCGCCAGCCACACCCGTGGGACGTCATTCAAACCGGCGGCAAAGGACACCGCTGCCAGCATGGCGCTGATCAGCAACACCTTGCCCGGCAATGGATGGGCAGCAGGCGTTGCGGGACGGTTCAAGCCGCGCTGGATAAAAAAAGGAATCACCCGCCCGCCGATCACGCTCATCAGCGCACCCACCAGCCACAAGGCAGCCAGCACGCCATGACGTTGCAGATTGGCGTCTTCAACGGCGAGCCCCAGCAACGTCAACGCCTGACACCCGGCCAGCAGCGTCACCATCAACAGAATCGGATAATTCTCGCGCTTGCCCGCCGCCAGCAGATCGCGCCCCAACGCCCACGCCAGCAACGGCAGAAACGGAACCTGCAAGGCCAGCAGCCAGGGCGCAGGTATCGGCAGGCACCAGGCCAGCCGTGCCAGCAGCCACACCAGCACCAGGCCGATCAGCGGCCAACCCTTGAGCCCTGGCCGGCCGGTCCAGTTGGGCACCGCCGTGAGCAGGAACCCGGCAATGATGGCCGTGGCAAATCCGAAAGGCATTTCATGTCGATGCCAGGCGAGCATGCCGCCCACCGGCTGCGCAGCGGGCAAGCGGCCGTACAGCCACAAGGCCCAGATCGCGATGGCGATGGCCGCGAACCCGGCCCCCGCCAGAAAGAAGGGGCGAAAGCCCAGGCTGAAGACTGGTGCAACGGCAAGCCGACGCATCAAGCCACCACTCGAGCCGGGAACTGGCTCAGGCGATACGCGCCGAGCATACGGCTCGACCATTGAAGAACGTTCCGAGGGTTGCTGAAGAAGTTGAACATTGTGCGTACTCCTGAAGGCGTTCAGTTGCACCTTTACCTCTTCAAGTCCCGTGCCAGCTTTTTGCCCCTTTAAATCCAGGCACTTGCGCATATACGAGTCATAACGACCCACGGCAAAAATAGTCTGTTTGACTCCACTTAAAGTCATTTTGACTACCGTCACGCTACCCTGCGGCAATTTTCTCGATCTACGGTACGGCCAGACGACCAGAGGCTGACTACGCTGAAAGTCCGGAACATGCGTTACCTGCAGAGGAGCTGGCGCCATGCTACGCGTACAAAAACTCACGCCCTGCCTGTGGTTCGACGATCAGGCCGAAGAGGCGGCGAAATTCTATTGCTCGATCTTCGACCACTCGAAAATCACTGCCATCACCCATTACGGCCACGCCGGATTCGAGTTCCACGGCCGGCCCGTGGGTTCGGTCATGACCGTCAGCTTCGAGCTCGACGGGCAGAGTTTCACCGGCCTCAACGGCGGGCCTTTATTCAAGTTCAGCGAAGCGGTTTCGTTTCAGGTCAATTGCCTGACACAGGATGAAGTCGATCATTACTGGGGCAACCTGTCGGCCGGTGGCGCGCCCGAAGCCCAGCAATGCGGTTGGCTCAAGGACAAGTTCGGGCTGTCGTGGCAGATCGTCCCCGTCGCGATGATGGACATGATCAAGGACCCCGACACGAAGAAATCCCAGCGGGCCATGCAGGCGATGATGCAGATGAAAAAACTCGATATCGCCACACTGCAACGAGCCTTTGACGGCGAGAGCTAATACACTCGGGCGCTGACCTGCCGAGGAGTGAGCATGAAGCACGCCGTTGCCAAGAACGCCGACAAGGCCCCGCGCTTCTGGCGTGATGATGCCCTGCCCTTCATCGAAGCCCGCTCCATCGCCGACGGGCGCGAAGTCTGCTACACCCGGCACGCCCACGAGCACTTTTCCATCGGGGCGATCACCGCCGGGCGCAGTACTTATCTGCATGAGCAGTCGGCGTTCGAGGTCGGCGTCGGCACGGTGGTGCTGATGAACCCCGGCGACGTCCACGCCTGCAACCCGATCGAAGACCAACCCTGGTCGTACCTGATGCTGTACGTCGATACGCCGTGGCTGACCGATTTGCAGCATCAGCTCGGGCTCAGCGATGACGCGGCGTTTCGCCGCTTTTCCCTGACCCATACCCGCGACGCCCACCTGTTTGCCGGCCTCGCGGGTTTGTATGAGGTGCTGGTCGATCCACAGCAAGACGTGCTGCGCAAACACAGCGTGGCCGTGGAGTTCTTTACCGAGGTTCAACTACGACTCAACCCGGCAGCCCAGCCGCTGCGCGAACCCAACTTCAAGCTGGAGCGCGCGGCCGATTACATCCGTGACCACTGCACGCAAACCCTCAGGCTCGAAGACATTTGCCAGGCGGCGCAACTGTCGCCGTCCTACCTGATCCGCGCCTTCAAGCAGCATTACGGCATGACGCCCCACGCGTTCCTGGTGAACCGGCGCATCCAGTTCGCCCAGGATCAATTGCGCAGCGGCAAGCTGATCGCGGACGTGGCACTGGAAGCGGGGTTCGCCGATCAGGCGCATTTTCAACGGGCATTCAAACAACACCTGGCGGCGACGCCGGGGCAGTATCGGGGGTGAGCCATCTGATCACCACGCCCGCTCGGGAAACTCGGCCTTGCGCAGCGGATGCGCACTGACAGGCAATAGTGCTGTCCGTCCATTGGGTTCGGTGCGGCCCTGAAATACCTCACCGCTTTGGCCAACCAATCGATAGGAATACGACGGCAGCTTGTTGCCCCATTCGTCGACTAGGAGGTAGCGCCCAAATCCTNCGGCCCTGAAATACCTCACCGCTTTGGCCAACCAATCGATAGGAATACGACGGCAGCTTGTTGCCCCATTCGTCGACTAGGAGGTAGCGCCCAAATCCTGCCTGGTCAGGCTCGGGCAGCCAATCGGGCAATAGCTGTGGACGGCGGCCTTGGCAGTTGGCGTAACGCCAAACATCGAAACAATCGCGATCACGCCCGGTCCGAATAGTTTGTAGCTTCAAGAAAACAGGATGCCATTTACCATCCGCCACGACGGTACCGTCGGGATAGGTAAAGGTGGTGTGGTTACCTTTTTTCTTTACTTTTGGTCCCGCTGAATAGATTACAAAATCGGGATGCAGAACCGGTTCGAAATACACTTGCCGCGCCTGCGTTGCTTGATAGCTGAGATAGATATCACCCTCTCCCGCGAGGCTGATACGCTTGCTGTAGCCCCCTAGAAAGTTCTCTTTCAACCAAGGGTAATAATCCTTCTTGATCGTCAGGTCCCCATCCACTTTGATCCCTGTCCCCCCACGTGGCGAGTTATTGTGGTCAAAGACCACGACCACACCGCCTCCCCCCCCTGCGCTCACGTTCTCGCCAAAGCGACTCGGATCGGCATAAACGACACCAAACGTCACATTGGCCAGATGCCAGCGACAGGCACCGCCGCCACCCTTAGGCAACTTGACTTGATAGAGATCACTGCGCCCCTGGCGCAGGAATTCCTTGTACACGGAATGATGCCCGTCCCGTTCATCGCGTTGACCGCTGGCACCGCGGGTGATGCTTTTGCAGGTGGCCGAGCGATACATGACCCACATGGTTTCCGTTTTCAGTTCCTTGGGGACTTTGACCGTCACCGTGACCTGTTCACTGTCCGCAGGCGGAGACAGGCTGTAGTCCTGACCGCAACCACTGAGGCTGAACAACGCAACAAACAAACCAACGGAGATTTTTTGGTGCATGATTTTCCTTTACCGTTACGGCCTTATCCGAAGGTTTTTTCGTAAAAAGCCAGGGGGTGAGCAACAGCATCGAAGCGCTGTAGCGCCTCGGCGCCGCCCTCCGCCTGCCGCGTGACCTGCAAGGCCCGGTCGATCAGCTTCTGCAATTCGAGGAACACACTGTTTCGGGCGAATTCATCCTCGGGAGTCCTGCCGTAGTATTCCTGCCGCTCCAGCAACGGCTCGCGCTCGGAATTGATCGACTCCATTAGCTGATTGTGAATATAAGGCTGGTACTGCGACATGTAGTGGTCGCCGATGCGCAACATCCGGCCCACCGCCGGGTTGCTGGTCACCACGCCTGCTCGGGAAACTCGGCCTTGCGCAGCGGATGCGCACTGACAGGCAATAGTGCTGTCCGTCCATTGGGTTCGGTGCGGCCCTGAAATACCTCACCGCTTNCGCTCGGGAAACTCGGCCTTGCGCAGCGGATGCGCACTGACAGGCAATAGTGCTGTCCGTCCATTGGGTTCGGTGCGGCCCTGAAATACCTCACCGCTTTGGCCAACCAATCGATAGGAATACGACGGCAGCTTGTTGCCCCATTCGTCGACTAGGAGGTAGCGCCCAAATCCCGCCTGGTCAGGCTCGGGCAGCCAATCGGGCAATAGCTGTGGACGGCGGCCATGGCAGTTGGCGTAACGCCAAACATCGAAACAATCTCGATCACGCCCGGTTCGAATAGTTTGTAGCTTCAAGAAAACAGGATGCCATTTACCATCCGCAACGACGGTACCGTCGGGATAGGTAAAGGTGGTGTGGTTACCTTTTTTCTTTACTTTTGGTTCCGCTGAATAGACTACAAAGTCGGGATGCAGCACTGGTTCGAAATACACTTTCCGCGCCTGCGTTGCTTGATAGCTGAGATAGATATCGCCCTCTCCCACGAGGCTGATACGCTTGCTGTAGCCCCCTAGAAAGCTCTCTTTCAACCAAGGGTAATAATCCTTCTTGATCGTCAAATCTCCATCCACTTCAATATCCGCACCGCCTCGTGGCGAATTGTTGTGGTCAAATATCACGATCACTCCTCCCCCCCCTCCTGTAATCACGTTTTCGCCGAAGCGGGTTGGATCGACATAGACAACGCCAAAGGTCACATTGGCCAGATGCCAGTTGCAGGCACCCCCGCCATCCTTCGGCAGCTTGACTTGAAAGAGATCGCTTGATCCCTGACGTTGCAGTTGCACATCCAATCCGTGATGACCGTCTGACTCAAGACGCTGACCGCTGGCACCTCGAGAAATACGTTTACAAGTGAGCGAGCGGTACATGACCTGCATGGTCTCCGCTTTCAGTTCCTTGGGGACTTTGACCGTCACCGTGACCTGTTCACTGTCCGCAGGCGGAGACAGGCTGTAATCCTGACCGCAACCACTGAGGCTGAACAACGCAACAAACAAACCAACGGAGATTTTTTGGCGCATGATTTTCCTTTACCGTTACGGCCTTATCCGAAGGTTTTTTCGTAAAAGGCCAGGGGGTCAGCAACAGCATCGAAGCGCTGTAGCGCCTCGGCGCCGCCCTCCGCCTGCCGCGTGACCCGCAAGGCCCGGTCGATCAGCTTCTGCAATTCGAGGAACACACTGTTTCGGGTGAATTCATCTTCGGGAGTCCTGCCGTAGTATTCCTGCATCTGCCGCTCGAACTTACGTCGCTGCACCTGCCGCTCCAGCAACGGCTCGCGCTCGGAATTGATCGACTCCATTAGCTGGTTGTGCATATACGGTTGGTACTGCGACATGTAGTGGTCACCTATGCGCAGCATCCGACCCACTGCCGGGTTGCTGTACGGTGGAAAAAACCTGGCGCGGCTTTCGGCGTTGAGCGATGCATGCAGACGCTCCTGGGCTTGCATGGCCTGCTGTTCTTCAGCCTCACTCAAGCTGGGCACCAGGTACAACTTGGCCTTTTCCTGCAATTTGTAGGAGATGGTGCTGCGATAGGGCTGGCCCTGTGGGTTGCGGTAGGCGGGATATGGCGTGATGGGTTGTTCCTGATGTTGTTCGGTGCGGAAAAACATGGCGACTTCGCCGTGATGGCTGAAGGGGTCGTCGTGTTTGAACAATGCACTGACCAATGCCTGGCGGGCCGACCAGCTAAAGCCCAGCAATGTACCCATCGGTCCATAGAGGTCATACAGATGATTGTCCAGCGCCGCCTCGGGAGGGACACGGGGGACGACGTCGGTGTCGTTGACATGGCGGAAATGCCAGATCTCGTTCAGGGACTGAATAGCCTTGAGGGTGAAGGTGCGAGGCATGCCGTAGGTGTACAAGAGTGGGTTGCGTTGTTTGAGCGACGCGGCATGAATCAGACCAAGAGCGCCACCCAGGCTATGGCCACAGATAAACAGTTCTTTGTCGAACGCATGTTCCAATATCGTCTCGCCCAAATCATTCGCATAACGCCTTGTGGCCACTTCGAAGGCATCACGGAAACCCATGTGCACGCTGCCTGCTGGAGTCAGGTCGCCACAAGGCACCTTGGCGTCACACTGGGCCGCAACCTTCGGCTCGGTTGGGCGGAAGGTGACATCGGTAATGAGATCGGCGAGACCGTCGGTTTCGGTGCCGCGCCAGGCGACCAGCACCTGAGTGGCGCTGATGGCATAAAACAGCTGCGTGTTGCCTTCCGGCGGCTCAGCTTGAGCCGTATTTATGGGCTTAACCGTTCCATAACGATCACTGAACGGTACGTCCGTGACCAAACAGGGCCACGCTTGGCCGTTATCCCAGACCCGCGGTGTACGCGACAGATCCAGGCATTGCTCCTCAAAAAGCTCCTCAACAGATCCACGGTCCTTTTTGGGTCGGTTGCTGTACGCCAGAATACTCATCAACCCCAGGTTGTAAGCATTGGCCAGGCTGTACTCCGCCTGGTGATGCAATACCAGTGACCAGGCTCGGAACGGGCAAACTTCCAGCACATGACGACGATCCAGTTGCTCATCGTCAACGGTAAAACCACTCAATATCCGCTCGGGAAAATGGAAGGCCGGGAGCTCAGCCGGGGCCTGCAGAGGCGGCACGAACGTCGGAAGTTGACCGCACAGCTGCCCAATCCGCAGGTAGTGATAACTATGACCGTCCATCAACGCCTGTTGCTCGATCGGCGAAAACCCCGAGCGCTGCGGCCCATACAGTGGCGTGCGGTTACCTAATCCCGGTCGCGGTGGTTCCGGCCGTACGCCACGCAGGCGCCGACCTTGCAATTGCTCGGCCAAGGGATCGGCCTGCATTTGCAGGGTGATGGCTAACGGATGCAGCCCGTCAATGCGGATCACCCCTTGTTCATCGCTCTGCCCGGCATATTCGGTAGCGATGCCACATCGAGTGGCCTCATTCACGGCGTGCCAGGGCAGGTTTGCCAGCGGCTCACCCTGCTCGTCCAACAACTGAAACTCGATCCAGTGCTTTTTTTGGGGTCCGCAAATAACGGTCTTGACGGGATTAAGCGTGTCCGTACGGTGCAAGGTGTCGTTCATGTCCGTCCTTTTACATTGGGTTAGCAGTGAGCCCGGGGTCGCGCTCTGCCATTGCCCGTTCGCTGCCCTCGCCAGTGAGGACAGCGTCAACACCGTAAACGTGTCGTTAATTGCAGCAACGGTAGAAGAAGGAGCGCAGGGGGATTGAGATAATCCAAACGCCCTGGGTCTGCATGAGGGATAAGGGGAGACTGGGAAGCCACCCTCGTTCAAGCGCACGCAAGCTTTCCCGAGGATGACGAAAACCGATATAAGCTGTTTCTGATAAGTGCGTAGGGCATTTCTGCACACTAACCAGATGATGGAAAAACACTCGTTGTCAGTGCATCTCCGGCAACACCAGACACACCGCACTCACCACCAGCAGCAACGCCATGGCGCGATTGAACAACCGCATACCCGCCGGGTTGCTCAGAAAACCGCGCAAAAACGTCCCGGCATACGCCCAGCAACCGACCGACACATAACAGATCACCAGATAAATCGCGGCGAACTGCCAGACCAGGCGCGCCTCGCCATCGGCGACGAACGCGCCCATGCCGGCCACGCAGGCCAGCCAGGCCTTCGGGTTGAGCCATTGCATGATGGCGCCATACAGCATCGATGGCGACTGGGCCGACTCACTGGCCTGCACCTGCCCATTGTCGGCCGCCAGCTTGTAGGCCATGTACAACAGAAAGGCCACCCCCGCCCATTGCACCACCTGGGTCAGTGCCGGCCAGCGTTGCAACACCTCATGCAGGCCCAACCCCATCAGCACCAACAGCAAGACAAACCCCAGCGTCGCCCCGGCCACGTGACGCTGGCTGGCCCGGAAACCAAAGCGTGCGCCGGAGCTCAACGCCACAATGTTGACCGGCCCCGGCGTGATGGAAGCGACCAGCGCAAACGCCGCCATGGACATCATCAGATTCATTGCACACCTTCTTCCATCGGATTGAACAAGGCCCCCAAGGTAAAGAGCCGAGCGGCTCGCGTATTGAAGAAAACTGCCCTGCAGCGCTATGAGTAATAGCCAACGATCTTTTCAACCTTGCCCAGGGCAATACGCAGCGAATCCATGTCCACCGAACCCAGGGCCAGGCGTATCGCGTGCGGTACATAGGCCGAAATCGCAAAGGGCTCGGCCGGCGACACCGACACCTGCTCGCGCATCAGCGCCATGGCGATCTGGTCGGCCCGGGCGTCTTCCGCCAACGGCAGCCAGATGAAATAAGAGTTCGGGTGGCTGACGGTCCTGAGCCCCGCCAGCACCTCGCGGGCCAGGGTTTGCCGGGCCCGGGCATCCGCGCGTTTTTGCGCCTCCAACTGGCTGACGGTGCCGTCGTCGAGCCAGGCCGTGGCGATGGCGGTCATCACGCCCGGGGTGTTCCAGGTGGTCGCCATGATCGTGCGCTCGAAGGCGGCGACCCATTGCGCGGGTGCGGCGATGAAACCGACGCGCAGCCCGGTGGCGACATTCTTCGACAGGCCGGACACGTACACCGTTCTCTCCGGTGCCAGCTCGGCCAGCGGTGGCGGTACGTCTTCGGCCAGGAACGCGTAGGCAGCGTCCTCGATGATCGTCAACTCATGCCGACGCGCAATCGCTACCAACTGCTCGCGCTGATCCAGATCCATCACCCAGCCCAGCGGGTTATGCAAGGTCGGCATCGAGTACACGGCCCGTACCGATCGGCTGCGGCAGAGTTTTTCCAGGGCAGGCAAATCAGGCCCGGTATCGGTGACCGGAATCGGCAAGACTTCCAGATGCAGGGTTTCGGCCAAGGTCTTGAAACCGGGATAGGTCAACGCATCGGCGGCAATTACATCGCCGGGCTTGAGCAGCGTCATCATCGCCACCGCCAGGCCATGCTGGGCACCGCTGACGATCAACACCTGCTCGGCCGGCACGCTCAGCCCGCGGTCAAGCAGATGACGCGCGACCGAGGCCCGCTCATGCAGGCGTCCCGCGTGGGGCTGATAGCGCAGGAGCGATTCCAGGTCCCCGGACAACGCCAGCTGACGCAAGGCCGTGCGCAACAGGTCGGCCTGGCCCGGCAATGACGGGTAGTTGAAATTCAGGTCGATCATCCCCGCCGCCACCACGTGCTGCGAGATGCCCTGCCCCGGCGGCAGCGAGGTTTCCCTGACAAAGGTACCGCGCCCGGTTTCGCCGCTGACCAGGCCCATGCCCTCCAGCTCGGCATACACCCGGCTGGCGGTGACCAGCGCCAGACCGTGCTCGGTGGCCAGTTGCCGGTGAGTCGGCAGGCGCGTGCCGGGCGGCAGACGCCCGGAGCGGATGTCGGCGGCAAAGGCATCCACCAGGGTTTTGTAGCGGGATCGAGGCATGTCGAGATGTATCCATGACAATTTTTTGATTGTATCGATAGTCGCTCATAGGATGAGTTTCGTGCAATCAGACAATGAGCGTGAGCCAAATGGAACGGACTTCGAACCTGCAACACCGGACGCTGGAAAACAGCACCAGCGGCTGGATCAACGGCCTGATCGGCGTGGTGATCTTCAGCGGCTCGCTGCCGGCGACACGGGTGGCGGTGCTGGAGTTTGACCCGGTGTTCCTGACCGTCGCACGCGCGACCATCGCAGCGGTCCTGGCGCTGTGCCTGCTGTGGCTGTTCAAGGAAAAACGCCCGGCGCGCCAGCAACTGATACCGCTGCTCATCGTTGCCCTGGGCGTGGTCATCGGCTTTCCCCTGTTGACCGCGCTGGCGCTGCAATACGTGACGTCCGCGCACTCGATCGTCTTCGTCGGCCTGCTGCCCCTGGCGACAGCGGTGTTCGGCGTCCTGCGCGGCGGCGAGCGGCCACGGGCGGCGTTCTGGATTTTCTCGGTGCTGGGCAGCTTGCTGGTGGTCGGGTTTGCCCTGTCCCAGGGGCTGACCGCTTCCCCCCAGGGCGACATCCTGATGCTGCTGGCCATCCTCGCCTGCGGCCTGGGTTATGCCGAAGGCGCGAAGCTGTCGCGCACCCTCGGTGGCTGGCAGGTGATCAGCTGGGCGCTGGTGCTGTCGCTGCCGGTCGTGGCGGTGCTCAGCTGGATGCGCATGCCGGCTTCGTTCAGCGGCATCAGCATGCCGGCCTGGTTCAGCCTGGCTTACGTCTCGCTGTTCAGCATGCTGATCGGTTTCGTGTTCTGGTATCGCGGCCTGGCCCAAGGGGGCATCGCCGCCGTCGGGCAATTGCAGCTGCTCCAGCCGTTTTTCGGGCTGACGCTGGCCGCCACCCTGCTGCATGAACATGTCAGCATCGGCATGCTGGGTGTCACCGTCGCCGTGATCCTCTGCGTCGCCGGGGCGAAAAAGTTCGCCAGATAGCCCTGTGTACGGTGGTTTGCGCCCATGACTGTATGGGTCTGGCCACCGCTGAGCCGTGATAAAAATAGCGCTCTTGCTACAGGAGCCCACCATGGACCTCGCCACCCTCACCCTGTTCCTGCCGGCCTGCTTCGCCCTCAACATGGCACCCGGCCCCAACAACCTGCTGTCGGTCAGTAATTCGACCCGCTATGGCTACCGCACCGCGTGTGTGGCGGGGATCGGCCGGCTACTGGCGTTCGCCGGGATGATTGCCCTGGCCTCGGCGGGGCTGGCGGTGGTGTTGCAAACCTCCGAGCTGCTGTTCTACGCCATCAAGATCCTCGGCGCGGCCTACCTGTTCTACCTCGCCTGGCAATTGTGGCGCGCCGATCCGGGCGTGGAAAACGTCGTGGCCTCAGCCCCCGTGGGCACGCTGGCGCTGGCCCGGCAGGAGTTCCTGGTGGCGGCCGGCAACCCCAAGGCCATCCTGATCTTCACCGCGTTCCTGCCGCAATTCGTCGACTCGACCCACGCCATCGGGCCGCAATTCGTGGTGTTGGGCGCGCTGTTTCTGGTGCTGGAATGGATCGCCATCGGCGCCTACGCCTACATGGGCCTGCACATGCGCCGTTGGTTCGCCAGGCCGTCGGGCAAGCGGATGTTCAACCGTTGCTGTGCGGGGTTACTGTCGGCGGCAGCTTCGGTGCTTCTGATGGCCAGACGCGCCTGAAGTCGATATTTTCCCCATGTGAGCGCGCTTGCTCGCTCCCACATTGACTCGCAGTGATCAAAGGAGCGAAATTCACTGTCGATTCTCCGGTGGAGGTCGCCCATGACGCGATCTATGCTGCGCCCATGAACCTACAGAAAACGCTGCTTCCACCCCGTGCCGAGATGGTTCGCGCCATGCTCGAGCGAGACACCTCCTACGAGGGGGTGTTCTTCACGGCGGTCAAGACCACAGGCATCTTCTGCCGCCCCGGCTGCACCGCCCGCAGCCCGAAGCCTGAGAATGTCGAGTTCTTTGCCAACGCCGAACAATGCCTGGCGGCGGGCTATCGCGCCTGCCTGCGCTGCAAACCGCTGGACACCGCCGCCAGCGCGCCGGACTGGGTGCAGACACTGTTCAAATCGCTAGACGCCGACCCGGAGCAGCGCTGGACCGACGCCCAACTACTGGCCCAAGGCATCGAACCACTGAAACTGCGCCGTTGGTTCAAGCAGCATTTCGGCATGACCTTCCACGCCTGGCTGCGCGCCCGACGCCTGGGCATGGCGTTGGGCGGGATCAGACAGGGCGACTCCATCGACGACGTCGCGTTCGATTCGGGCTACGAGTCCCTGAGCGGATTTCGCGATGCCTTCCAGAAATCGTTTCACATCACCCCGGGCCGCGCGGCCAACAGCGAGCCGCTGCTGTTCACGCGCCTGACCACGCCGCTGGGACCGATGATCGCCATGGCCGAGCGGCGTGGACTGGTGCTGCTGGAGTTTCTCGGCCAGGCCTCGCTGAACCCAGCGGTCGAAGCGCTGCAAAACCGTTTCGGTTATGCCGTGGCACCGGGGCACAACGCGCATTTGCAGCAGATCGAAGAACAATTGTCCGCGTATTTCGCCGGCACGCTCACTGAGTTCAGCGTGGCCTTGCACATGCCCGGCAGCGAGTTCTCCCGCCGGGTCTGGGCCGAACTGGCGAAGATCCCCTACGGCCGGACCACCACCTACGGCGCCATCGCGGCGAGCCTGGGCAAGCCAGGTGCCAGCCGGGCGGTGGGTCTGGCCAACGGGCATAACCGCTTATCGATTGTCGTGCCCTGCCACCGGGTGATCGGCGCCGACGGCTCGTTGACCGGCTACGCTGGAGGCCAGCCACGCAAGGCGTTTTTGCTCAGGCTGGAGAACGCGGCGGTGCAGCTCACGGAGCAACTGGCGTTCTGATCCCCACGACTTTTTCAAAAGGAAGGAAACCCGATGGACAGGCTCGACAATCAATTGCACCAACTGCATCACGAGGGTTTGCTGATCCTCACCAACGTCGCCGATGCCGCCGGGGCGCGGTTGGTAGAACAACTGGGCAACAAGGCCGTAGCCACCAGCAGCGCGGCAGTGGCCTGGGTGCATGGTTATCCGGACGGCAACACCCTGCCCCTTGAGCGCCTGGTCTCGACGGTCGAGTCGATTGCCCGGGTCATTTCGGTACCGCTGACCGTGGACATCGAGGCCGGTTATTCCGATGACCTGGAACGGGTGACCCAGGTGGTTGATGCGGTGATCGCCGCCGGCGCTGTCGGGATCAACATCGAAGACGGTTCCTCACCGCCGGAGTTGCTGGTACGCAAGATCGAAATCGCGCGCCAGGTGGCCGACCGGCGCAACGTGAACCTGTTTATCAATGCGCGCACCGATGTTTACCTGCGGGGCCTGGTGCCCGCCGAAGATCGCGTCGCCGAAACCCTCAGGCGCGCCGCGCTGTATCAGGCCGCCGGTGCCAATGGCCTGTTTGCCGCCGGCGTTACTGCAGAGTACGAGATCAAGGCGTTGTGCCAAGGAACCTCGCTGCCACTGAATGTGCTGGGGTTCCCCGGCCTGCCGTCCCCCGAAGCGCTTGAGGCACTCGGTGTACGCCGCCTGACCGCGGGTTCAGGCATCGCCGAATTCCTCTACGGTGCCATGGCCGGCATCGCCAAAAGCTTTCTGCAAACCGGCAAGTTCGATAGCCACGACCTGAAGGCCTTGACCTACGGCGAAGTGAACGCCCTGCTGCAACCGTCCGGGAAAGCCTGAGCCCATGGTCGACGGCTATCAGGCGGCCAGTGCGTTCCTGGCGGCCATCGATGATGACTGGCGCCGCCACATCGACGCCATCGGCCCGTGCCTGCACCAGCCGCATGCGGCACATGATCCGTATGAGTCGCTGGTGCGGGCGATTGCCTATCAGCAACTGCATGCCAAGGCTGGGGATGCGATTGTCGGCCGGTTGCTGGCGCTGTTCGGTTCGGGTTCGTTTCCCAGGCCGGAACAGATCATCGCCACGGATTTCGACCGACTGCGCAGTTGCGGGTTTTCCGCGAGCAAGATCGCGACTATCCAGGGCATCGCACAGGCGTCGCTGGACGGCGTGGTGCCGGATTACGCCACGGCGCTGGCCATGGACGATGAAGCGCTAATCGAGCGCTTGATCACCCTGCGCGGCGTGGGTCGCTGGACCGTGGAGATGCTGCTGATCTACAGCCTGGAGCGGCCGGATATCCTGCCGGCCGATGATTTTGGTGTGCGCGAGGGTTATCGACGACTCAAGGGCCTGGAGATGCAGCCGACGCGCAAGCAGATGATCGAGATCGGGTTGGCGTGGAGTCCCTACCGGACGGTGGCCTCCTGGTATTTGTGGCGGGTGCCCAACCGTTAGACCACATCGCGGTCCCTGTAGGAGCTGCCGAAGGCTGCGATCTTTTGATCTTGATCCTGAAAAACAAAATCAAAAGATCGCAGCCTTCGGCAGCTCCTACAGGGGTCGGCTTGACCTCACAACCCCGACTTCAACCGACTGAACGCCCGGATCAACGCCCGGTTGAACGCCTTGCCATTGTCATTCTTGCTGTACAGCGAAGCCCTGACCGCCGCCGGCGGATACGTCCCCGGATCGTTGCGAATCGCCGGGTCGACCAGGGCGTCCGCCGCCGTGATCGCATTGGCGTAATGGATAGTGTCGGTGATCGGCGCGATCACTTGCGGGATCATCAGGTAGTCCATCAATGCCAGGCCGGCCTTCGGGTGCGGCGCATCCTTGGGAATGACCATGGCATCGAACCAGATCAACGTGCCCTCCTTCGGAATGCGGTACTTGAGCGAATACGGCTTGCCCGCCGCCTCGGCCTGGCCCGCCGCGATGGCCACGTTGCCGTTCCACGACATCGCCACGCAGGTGTTGCCGTTGGCCAGGTCGCTGATGTTCAGGTCGTTGTCGAAATAGCGAATGTACGGCCGAATCTTCGCCAGTTGCTGCTCGGCCAGCTTCAGGTCATCGAGGTTCTGGCGGTTGATGTCCAGGCCCATGTACTTCATGACCGCCGCAAACACTTCGTTGGGATCGTTGAGCAGGCTGACCCCGCAATCGGCGAATTTCGACACCACGGCCGGGTCGAACAGCATCGCCCAACTGTCGGTCGGCGCGTCGGGCAGCCGCTGTTTGACCGCCTGCTCCTGATAACCCACGCCCGTGGTGCCCCAGGCGTAGATCCCGGCATGGCGGTTGCCCGGATCGAACACCGCCATGTGCTGGCGGAACTCCTCGCCGACCCCGGCGAAATGCGGCAGTTGCTGCTTGTCGACCGGCTGCACCGCGCCACTCTCGATGGCCCGGGACAGATGCTGCCCCGCCGTCAGCACCAGGTCGTAGCCACTACGACCGGTCAGCAGCTTGGTCTCGACGGTTTCCAGGGAGTCGAAGTGGTCGACCACCACATGGATGCCGGTTTTCGCTTCAAAATTCTTCAAGGTGTCCGGGGCCAGGTACTCGCCCCAGATGTACAGGTTGACCACCGGTTTGGCGGTGTCGGCGGCCTGCACACACAGGGGTGCAAGCACCAGCAGTATTGCTTGAGTCAGTTTGTGCAGGCCCACGGTCACGCTCCTTTCTTGTTGGAGTGGGGGGCGGCGTACTGCGGCATGGTGATGCACGCGACGTTGCCGCCACCGAGAAGGATTTCCCGGGAGTTTTCGATGCCGACGATGCTGTGTTTCGGGAACAGCTCGGCCAGGGTCGCCAGCGCCACCTTGTCGTTGCGATCACCGAACAGCGGCACCACGATCGAACTGTTGCCGGCGTAGTAGTTGATGTACGACGCGCAGATCTTCGTCCCGGCCTGGCGGGTATGGGTGCTGTCCTGCTGGTCCAGGCCTTCGGCTTCTTCGGCGGTCCACTCCAGCACATCCGGCTGCGGCAGCTTGTGCACGATCAATTCGCGGCCGCGACTGTCGCGGGTGCTGCGCAGGATGTCGTAGGCCTCCTGATAGATTTCCCACTGCGGGTCGTCGCGGTTGTCGGTCCATTGCAGCACCACTTCACCGGGGCGCACGAAGCACGCGAGGTCGTCGACATGGCCGTCGGTTTCGTCGAACTTGCAGCCCCGTGGCAGCCAGATCACCTGCTCGGCGCCGAGGTAATCAGTCAGGCGACGGGTGACTTCGTCCTTGCCCAGGTGCTGGTTGCGATTACGGTTGAGCAGGCATTGTTCGGTGGTCAGGATGCTGCCCTGGCCGTCGCTCTGGATACCCCCAAGTTCGGCGATCAACGGCGCACGATAGCGGTCGAAGCGTTCGATTTCGAGGATCTTGCCGGCGATCTGGTCGTCCTTGTCCCACGGGTAGTACAGGCCGCCATCGAGGCCGCCATAGGCGTTGAATTCGAAGTCGACGCCGCGCACTTCGCCGCTCTGGTCATTGACCACGAAGCACGGGCCGCTGTCGCGGAACCAGGTGTCGTTGCAGGTCATTTCCACCACGCGCACTTGCGACGGCAGCTGGCGACGCGCAGTGGCGAACTGTGCCGCCGAGGCGCACACGGTGACCGGTTCGCTCATGGAAATGGCGGTGACGATCTGCACCCAGACTTTCTGCGCAGGCTTGGCCCCGTTGCGCCAGACGTCGGTGCGCTCCGGCCAGCCGAGCCAGCAACCGGACTTGGTTTCGAATTCGCCGGGCAGACGGAAACCGTCCTGTTTGGGAGTGGTGTCGAGCAAGCGGGCCATGGTCAAACCTCTTCAACGGGGATTGGAATGACCACAGGCTAAGGGCGTTGGCGACTGGCTCGCCAACGATGATTATTTCGGAATACTTGAATCTAACTCATCAATCGAGCAACTGATCGTTGAACCACTCCAGCATCTGCGCCACCGCCGGGCGCTCCAGCCGCAGCCGCTCGCACACCAGTGCGTATTGCCCCAGCGCAGTCATGCTCGACGTAAACGGCCGTACCAGCCGCCCACTGAGCAAATCTTCCTGGGCTGTGAGGTTGTCGCCCATGGCCACGCCCTGCCCTTGGGCCGCGGCCTCCAGTGCCAGCCCGGCGTGGGCGAAATACAGTTGCCGGTCGGGGCGCTGGTCACCGGCATGGCTGGTGAGCCACGCGGTCCAGGTCTTGCCGTCCTGGTCGTCGTGCAGCAGACAGTGGCGAGCCAGGTCCTTCGGGGTTTTCAACGTGCCCTGGTTGAACAGGCCGGGACTGCACACCGGGAAGAACTGCAACGCCGGCAGTGGCCGGACGAAATACGCGGTGCTGTCCACCGGGCCGGTGCCGTAGGTGATCGCCAGGTCGATGTCTTCCCCCGGCGCCGTGGCATCGATCGGCTGCTCGTACAGATGCAAGGTGATATGCGGGTAACGCGCGTAGAAATCCGTGAGCCGACTCATCAGCCACTTTTGCGCCAGCTCGGCGGTCACCGCCAGCCGCAACACCGCCAGGGATGACGGATCTCGCAGCTCGTCGCAGGCATCGCCGATCAGCTCGAAGGCCTGCTGCAAGCTCTGCATCAGGCGCCCGGCGGCCAGGGTCGGGCGAATCTGCCGGCCCTCACGCACGAACAGCGACACGCCGAGCTGCTCTTCGAGCTGGCGAATCTGGTGGCTGACCGCGCTGTCGGTGACACACAGCTCGGCCGCCGCCCGGCCGAAATGGGCATGGCGAGCGGCGCATTCGAAGGTTCGCAGGGCTGCCAGGGAGGGTAGTCGTCGCATCAGGTCGTGTCCCGGTTTCGAGGGGGACATGCTGACTTGGCCTTTGGTGGGCGTCCAGTGGGACCGCGTTATCGTTCATCGCAGGCAAGCCAGCTCCCACAGGTTTTGCGGTCGAACATAGAGATTGTGTTCACCACCACTCACTGTAGAAGCGAGCCTGCTCGCGATGAGGCCAGCCCATTCACCACCAACCAACCAGCCCATCACCTTCCCTTATGGACCATGACATCCACCCGCACCCGGCGCATGTTGATGCTTCAACCGGAGGGATTCGCCATGCTCAACACACTCAAACAGATCAACGCAACCTCGGCCTTCAACCGCTGGGCCGGCTTCGAAGTCACCCGCGCCGAAAGCGGCGAAGTCGAACTCACCATGGCTTTTCGCAAGACTGACATGGCGCAATACGCCGGTTTCCTGCATGCCGGCCTGATTGGCGCGATGCTCGACACAGCCTGTGGCTTCGCGGCTGGAACCGTGGCAGGCAACGTGCTGGCCTCGCACTTTTCAGTCAACTGCCTGGCGCCTGCGATCGGTGAAGTGTTCATCGCCCGGGGCCGGGTGGTGAAGGCTGGCAAGAAGCAGGTGTTCGCCCGCGCCGAGTTGTTCGCGCAAACCGGTGATCAACTGAAACTGGTGGCGACCGGCGACGCGATTCTGGTGCCGGTCGAGTAGCCCTGACGGTCTAGGCTGTCCGGGGTACGTTCAAGACAGCCGGAGGCTCCCATGCAACTCGAAGGTTCCTGCCATTGCGGCGCGGTGTCGTTCAGTTTGACCTGCGCCCACCCCTACCCTTACCAGCGTTGCTACTGCTCGATCTGCCGCAAGACCCAGGGCGGTGGCGGCTATGCGATCAACCTCGGTGGCGATGCCGCGAGCCTCAAGGTTCGCGGGCGCAAGCACATCGCGATTTACCATGCGCGACTCAAGGAAGACGGCGACAAACGCGCCCACAGCAGCACCGCCGAGCGGCATTTCTGCTCGGTCTGCGGCTCGGGTCTGTGGTTGTTCAGCCCGGAGTGGCCAGAGTTGATCCACCCGTTCGCCTCGGCCATCGACACCCCGCTACCGGTGCCGCCGGAGCACACGCACCTGATGCTGGGTTCGAAGGCAACGTGGGTGGAAGTCGAGGCGCAACCCGGGGATAAACAGTTCGATGTGTACCCCGAAGAGTCCATCGCGCAATGGCATGAACGGCTGGGTTTGAGCCGTTCATGACTGGGTGGTGCAGGATTACGCCGCCGGCACACCACTATGAAAACGGAATTCCACGTCCGGCGACTCGATCAGTTCCTGCTCGGCGGCGCGGACCCTGTCGATCACCTGGGCGATGTCCTTGGCGTCTCCATATTGATAAGCCAGCTTCAGGTAACCCTGGAAATGCCTGGCTTCGCTCTTGAGCAAGCCGAAATAGAACTTGCCCAGTTCTTCGTCCAGATGCGGCACCAGCGCTTCGAAACGCTCACAACTGCGGGCCTCGATGAACGCGCCCACCACCAATGTGTCAACCAGCTTCACCGGCTCGTGACTGCGTACCACCTTGCGCAGCCCCGACGCGTAACGCCCGGCGGACAGCTGGCGCAGTTCGATCTTGCGCCGTTTCATCAGGCGCATGACCTGTTCGTGGTGCACCAGCTCTTCCCGGGCCAGGCGCGACATCATGTTGATCAGATCGACGTGAGAGTGATACTTGGCGATCAGGCTCAACGCGGTGCTCGCGGCCTTGAATTCGCAGTTCTTGTGGTCGATCAGCAGGGTTTCCTGATCGGCCAGCGCGGCCTGGATCCAGCCGTCGGGGGTGCGGCAGCCAAGGAACTCGTGAATTTCGGGAAGGATCATGGGGCTCACGGAAAAATAGGTTCAAAACGAAGGGCGCCGATTATACCGGCCTGCCCGCAGACCACCAGTCGCCAACCGTTGATATGCATCAAGTCCCCGAATCGCAGACAGCAACTATAGTTGTGCAACGCCGTGCTTTTTTATTTTCAGGAGATCCCGCACATGCAAGCCATTCGCAGCATTCTGGTGGTCATCGAACCCGAGCACTCGGAAAGCCTGGCGCTCAAACGGGCCAAACTGATTGCCAGCGTGACCCAGGCACAGTTGCATCTGCTGGTGTGCGACCGCAAGCATGATCACAGTGGCATGCTGGGTGTGCTCAAGGCCGCATTAACGGAGGACGGCTACGTCGTCACCACCGAGCAGGCCTGGAACGAGAGCCTGCACGAAACCATCATTGATGTGCAGCAAGCCGAAGGCTGCGGTCTGGTGGTCAAGCAGCACTTCCCCGACAGCCCGTTGAAAAAAGCCCTGCTGACCCCAGAGGACTGGAAACTGTTGCGGTCCTGCCCGACTCCGGTGCTGCTGGTGAAAACCGCCGGTTCATGGAAAGACAAAGTGATTCTGGCAGCCGTCGACGTCGGCAACACCGATCTCGAACACCGCCACTTGCACGACACCATCATTGATCATGGCTATGACATCGCCACCCTGGCCAAGGCCCACTTGCACGTGATCAGCGCCCACCCGTCGCCCATGCTGTCGGCGGCCGACCCGACGTTTCAACTCAGCGAAACCATCCAGGCGCGCTATCGCGAACAGTGCAAGGCGTTCCAGGCGGAATTCGACATCGACGATGATCACCTGCACATCGAGGAAGGCCCGGCGGACGTGTTGATTCCGTTCATGGTGCACAAGCTGCAGGCGGCGGTGACAGTGATCGGTACCGTGGCACGTAGCGGGTTATCAGGGGCACTGATCGGCAATACGGCGGAAGTGGTGCTCGATTCGGTCGAGAGCGACGTGCTGGTGCTCAAGCCGATGGAAGTGGCGGATCATCTTGAGGAGATTACCGACAAGCATTGAGATCTTTGCTGTTTGGCCGGACGCCATCGCGAGCAAGCTCGCTCCCACAGAGGATTTGTGAACGATACAGATCCCCTGTGGGAGCGAGCTTGCTCGCGATGCTTTTAAGGGCTACCCACCAAAGGCATCTTTCAGGAACCCCGGCGCAATGTAGCGCTGGTAATGGGCTTCGGAGAGCAGGAAAAATTCCCGATCAATGGCGTCGCGCAATTCCGGCAGGTTCCACTCCCGAAACTCCGGCAGCAGCACCATCCCGTAGGCTTCCAGGTTGTTGATCACCCGCGCGCCTCGCGCAATCAACTGATAGGCCCAGCAATATTCCGACTGATGGGGCACGAAGCGGATCTTGCGTTGCTCCAGCTGCATTCTGAGCAGCGCCGGATCGAAAATTTCCACCTTGGCGGCCATCACCTGGGACAGCAACTGCTCAAGACGCAGCCATACCGCGCGCTTTTCTTCCTCGTTGTAACCGTTCCAGTGGATCACTTCGTGGTGGAAACGCTTGCAGCCACGGCACACCAGGTCACCGTAAACGGTGGAGCAGAGGCCGACGCAGGGGGTCTTGATGGTCTGATTGGGCATAGATAGGCAAAAACGCGAGAAAGCAGAACAGGCCCGCATGTTAGCCCTTTGTCGGCCATTGATCACCCCTCAAAGTTCAGGGCCCATGGAGAATCGGGCTCTGCTGAGCGCCTCCACCAAAGTCCAATAAACACTGACTTACCTTTAATTTTTTTTTGCCGTAGAATCAGCCTGCCTTTTTAGGCGCCAATGTCCGTTAGAAGCTGTTTTCAAAGCGTCACGAGCACAGTCGTTCCTTCAGAGCGGTGTTGGCGAGGGGTTTTTCCAGCGGGGAAAAGCCCAACGCCAACCCTCATCAGCTCCCGTTCTGCAGGCGTAAAACTTTGAAAGCAGCTTCTGTAAGGAATTGCCGGTAATTCTGGCTAAGTGGCTCACAACGCCATGCAGCGCATGAGTACGGCAATTTCGGGATGAGCGTCCCGGACACCCATTTGGGACCACTGATGAGGGTAATAACTGTGCTTGAAGCCTACCGCAAACATATCGAAGAGCGCGCAGCACTGGGTATCGTTCCCCAGCCGCTAAACGCCGAACAAACTGCAGGCCTGGTCGAGCTGCTGAAAAATCCCCCGGCTGGCGAAGAAGCATTCCTCGTTGACCTGATCACCAATCGCGTTCCGCCTGGAGTGGACGAAGCTGCCTATGTAAAGGCCGGCTTCCTGTCCGCCATCGCCAAAGGCGAAGCCAAATCCCCCCTGATCGACAAGAAGCGCGCTGTTGAACTGCTCGGCACCATGCAGGGCGGCTACAACATCGTGACTCTGGTTAACCTGCTGGACGACGCCGAACTGGCTCCAGTAGCGGCTGAAGAACTCAAGCACACCCTGCTGATGTTCGACGCCTTCCACGACGTCGCTGAAAAAGCCAAGAACGGTAACGTTCACGCCCAAGGCGTGCTGCAATCCTGGGCTGACGGCGAGTGGTTCGTGAAGCGCCCGACCCTGGCCGACAAGATCAGCCTGCGCGTGTTCAAGGTCACCGGCGAAACCAACACCGACGACCTGTCCCCTGCGCCTGATGCCTGGTCCCGTCCAGACATCCCGCTGCACGCCCTGGCCATGCTGAAAATGGCTCGCGACGGCATCGTGCCTGACGCACAAGGCGTCACCGGTCCGATGAAGCAGATCGAAGAAATGCGCAACGCCGGCTTCCCTATCGCCTACGTCGGCGATGTGGTCGGTACCGGTTCTTCGCGTAAATCGGCGACCAACTCCGTACTGTGGTTCTTCGGCGACGACGTTCCTTACGTGCCGAACAAGCGTGCCGGCGGTTTCTGCTTCGGCAGCAAAATCGCTCCGATCTTCTACAACACCATGGAAGATGCCGGCGCACTGCCAATCGAATTCGACGTTTCCAACATGCACATGGGCGACGTGATCGACCTGTACCCGCATGCTGGCAAAGTCTGCAAGCACGGCACCGACGAAGTCCTGACCACCTTCGAAATGAAGACTCCGGTACTGTTGGACGAAGTTCGTGCTGGCGGCCGTATTCCGCTGATCATCGGCCGTGGCCTGACCGAGAAGGCTCGCACCGAGCTGGGTCTGCCACCTTCGACCCTGTTCAAGAAGCCTGAAGCTCCGGCTGAAAGCACCAAGGGTTTCACCCTGGCGCAGAAAATGGTCGGCAAGGCGTGCGGCGTAGCTGGTGTGCGTCCAGGCACCTACTGCGAACCGAAGATGACCACCGTCGGTTCCCAGGACACCACCGGTCCAATGACCCGTGACGAACTCAAAGACCTGGCGTGCCTGGGCTTCTCGACCGACCTGGTGATGCAGTCCTTCTGCCACACCGCGGCTTATCCAAAGCCGATCGACGTGACCACCCACCACACCCTGCCTGACTTCATCATGACCCGCGGCGGCGTTTCCCTGCGTCCGGGCGACGGCATCATCCACTCGTGGCTGAACCGCATGCTGCTGCCAGACACCGTCGGTACCGGTGGTGACTCCCACACCCGTTTCCCGATCGGCATCTCGTTCCCGGCCGGTTCCGGCCTGGTTGCTTTCGCCGCTGCCACCGGCGTCATGCCGCTGGACATGCCTGAGTCGATCCTGGTTCGCTTCAAAGGCGAACTGCAACCAGGCGTCACCTTGCGTGACCTGGTTCACGCCATTCCTTACTACGCGATCCAGGCTGGCCTGCTGACCGTAGAGAAGAAAGGCAAGAAGAACGCCTTCTCCGGTCGCATCCTGGAGATCGAAGGTCTGCCTAAGCTGACCGTCGAGCAAGCGTTCGAACTGTCTGACGCCTCGGCTGAACGTTCGGCTGCCGGTTGCACCATCCAGCTGTCCAAAGAGTCGATTGCCGAATACCTGCAGTCCAACATCACCCTGCTGCGCTGGATGATCGGCGAAGGCTACGGCGATGCACGTACTCTTGAACGTCGCGCTCAAGCGATGGAAGCCTGGCTGGCCAACCCTGAGCTGCTGCAAGCGGACAAAGACGCCGAATACGCTGAAATCATCGAGATCGACCTGGCCGACATCAAGGAGCCTGTGCTCTGCGCGCCAAACGACCCGGACGACGCCCGCCTGCTCTCCAGCGTTGCTGGCGAGAAGATCGACGAAGTGTTCATCGGTTCGTGCATGACCAACATCGGTCACTTCCGCGCTGCCGGTAAGCTGCTGGAACAGGTCAAGGGTCAGCTGCCAACCCGTCTGTGGCTGTCGCCGCCGACCAAGATGGACGCTCACCAACTGACCGAAGAAGGCTACTACGGCATCTACGGCAAGGCTGGCGCGCGCATGGAAATGCCGGGTTGCTCACTGTGCATGGGTAACCAGGCACGTGTAGAGCCGAACTCGACTGTGGTGTCGACTTCGACCCGTAACTTCCCGAACCGTCTGGGTGACGGCGCGAACGTCTACCTGGCTTCGGCTGAACTGGCGTCCGTGGCTTCCATCCTGGGTCGCCTGCCGACCGTCGAGGAGTACATGGAATACGCCGGCAAGATCGACAGCATGGCGGCCGATGTCTACCGCTACCTGTCCTTCGACCAGATCGCCGAGTTCCGTGAAGCTGCTGCGAACGCCAACATCCCGGTCGTTCAAGCCTAACGTAGCAACGCAATGAAAAACGCCGCCCATCGTGAGATGAGCGGCGTTTTTTTATGCCTTCAATTTGAACACCGCCCACACAGAGGGTCATGCATTCAACTGGAGGGCCTGCTGCACCGCCCCATCCACACTCAACCCACTCAGCACCACCCCACTAACCTCCGCCTGCGGCAACACCGCCAACGCCGCTTGTGCGTCGTCTTTCAGACGCGCCAGAATCAGCTGTTTGCCCCCCTGATGCACCCGCACAAAAAACTCCTGCAACGCCTCAATGCTGGTGCCATCCAGATCGGGCGATTCCTCAAGACTGAGGATCACCGTATGAACCGGCGTTTGCGAATGCCGGATCAAGTGCAAGGCACCGCCAAGAATCCGCTCGACGTTGGCAAAAAACAACGCCTCACCCGGCCGCACAATCAACACGCCCGGCACCGTTTGCGCCGTTGGATGGCGCTGCAGGTCGACAAAGTCGTGACCGCTATCGATGCGCCCCAGGATCTGGATATCCGCCGCCGACATCTGCTTGAGCATCAGCAACACACTGATCGCCACCGCCACCAGCAAACCGTCCAGCACCCCCAGCAGCAACACAGCCCCCACGGCGCAGATCACCAGCAAGCGGTCTCGGCGCCAGATGAAATAGCGTCCCAGCGGCTGCAGGCTCAAGCCCCGCCCCAGGGCATGAATGACGATGGCGGCGAGGATCGGTTCCGGGGTCAGGGCGATGTAAGGCAGCACCGTCAGGACAATGACCAGCACCACCAGCGCCGCCACGATACCGGCCAGGCGCGAAGTGGCACCGGCTGCCTCATTGGCCGACGTCGCCGAATACCCCGCGCCCGCCGGCATGCCGTGGAACAGGCCGGACAACAGGTTGGAAGCCCCCAGCGCCAGCAGGTCGCGGTTCGAGTTGACGCGGTCGCCATGCTTGAGCGCATAGGCACTGATCGAGCCATAGGATTCCGCATACAGAATCAACACCATGGCGAACGCCAATTCCCCCAGACGCAGCCAGTCGGCAAACGGCAGCACCGGCAGTTTCGGCACCTCCAGGCTCAGGTCGATCACGCCGATCAGCTTCACGCCATAGGCCGGCAGGTCCAGCCACTGTCCTGCCGCAATGCCGATCACCACCACCAACAAACCACCCGGCAAACGCCAAAACCGCGCAAACAGCCATAACAGGGCCAACGCCACGGCACCGACCACCGCTGCGGTCCGGTTCCATTGCGGCAATTGCTCCAGCAGTTGCGGCAGAAACCCCACCAGATTGGCATCGGTCAAATGCACGCCGACCACGCTGGCGACCTGCTTGAGGATGATGGTCAGCGCCAGGCCAAAGGCAAAGCCGCGCAGTACCGGCTTGGCAATGAACGAGGTCACGCCGCCGAGCTTGAACATCCCGGCCAGCAAAAAAAACACCCCGGTCACCAGCACCAGGCCGAAGGCCAGGGTCGAGCGAAGCCCGGGGTCGCCATTGGCCAGGGTGGCGGTCGCCGCAGCCAGTACGGCGGCGGAGGATGAAGTGGCCGAGACAATCGCAAAGCGGCTGGTGCCGAACAGGCCATAACACAGCAGCCCGGCAAACAAGGCGATCACCCCGGCCTGAGGCGCCAGTGCGGCGATGCTTGAATAGGCGACCGCTTCGGGCAGCAACAGGCCGGCAATCGACAAACCGGCCAACAGGTCCTGCCAGCGGTTGGGTTGCTCGGTGGGATTAGCCTTTGGGGCGTTCGACAATCCAGTGCCTCCAGGCGAAAAAAAACCGCTGCACGTATCACGTGCAGCGGCCACTGTAGCTGTCAATCCGGCACTGCGCGAGCAGGCCGGTCGATCATGCGGTCAGCGAGTAGATCAACGCCGTGATCGCCACCAGGCCCACCGCCGTCACGAAGACGTTGGATGCCTGACCGCGATAGCGTGCCATCGCCGGCACCTTGCGGATGGCGTACATCGGCATCAGGAACAGGATCGCCGCGATCACCGGGCCGCCGAGGGTTTCGATCATGCCGAGAATGCTCGGGTTCAGCGTGGCGACGATCCAGCACACCACCAGCATGAACGCGGCAGTCATGCGGTCCAGGGCCTTGGCGGACGGACGCTTGCCGCTCTTGACGATCAGGCCCTTGAGGCCTTCGCTGGCGCCGATGTAGTGCCCCAGGAACGACTTGGAAATGGCCACGAAGGCAATCAACGGCGCCGCAAAGGCGATAGTCGGGTTGCTGAAGTGGTTGGCCAGGTACGACAGGATCGACAGGTTCTGCGCCTTGGCTTCAGCCAGTTGCGCTGGCGACAGGGTCAGCACGCAACTGAAGACGAAGAACAGCACCATCACCACCATCAGCAGATGGGCGCGGGACAGGATCTGCGAGCTGCGCTCCTCGGCGTGTTCACCGTAGCGACGCTTCTGGTCCACGGCGAACGCCGAGATGATCGGCGAGTGGTTGAACGAGAACACCATCACCGGAATCGCCAGCCACAGGGTATGCAACAGCGCCGACGGCGCCGGCACGCTGCTCGCGGTGGTGAGGATGCCGCCGTTCCAGTGGGGAACCAGGTACACCGCCAGGAACAGCAGCGCGACGATGAACGGATAGACCATCAGGCTCATGGCCTTGACGATCAACTGCTCACCACAACGCACCACCGCCAGCAGGCCGAGGATCAGCACCAGCGACAGCACGGCGCGCGGTGGCGGCATGATGTGCAGTTGATGTTCCATGAAGCTGCCGACCGTGTTGGTCAGGGCCACGCTATAGATCAGCAGGATCGGGAAAATCGCGAAGAAGTACAGCAAGGTGATCAGCGCGCCGGCCTTGATGCCGAAATGCTCTTCCACCACCTCAGTGATGTCGGCGCCTTCGCGACCGGACAGCACGAACCGGGTCAGCCCGCGGTGCGCGTAGAACGTCATCGGGAACGCCAGCAACGCCAGGATCAGCAGCGGCCAGAAGCCGCCCAGGCCTGCGTTGATCGGCAAAAACAGGGTTCCGGCACCAATCGCCGTGCCAAAAAGGCCCAGCATCCAGGTGGTGTCCTGGCGATTCCAGCTTGAAAGCGTCGCGGGTGTCGCTTCTACATAGCGTTCGTTAACGCTATTGGCCTGATCATTCATCCGGTGGGATCTCCACATTCCGGTCACTTGCCACCCGGCCAGGACGCGTCGGAATACCCGACAGGCGGCGTCCGGCCGAAACAGGGGCGGCATTCTGGGGGATTAGTGAGCAGAAGCAAAGACTTAGGTGAGGAACGGTGGTACCAGATAGACGAAAATCCTCTGTGGGATATCCCCTGTGGGAGCGAGCTTGCTCCGGGCGGCGTTCCGACGATAGCGGTGTATCAGTCGGAGAATAGGTTGCATGTGCCGCAGCCATCGCGAGCAAGCTCGCTCCCACAAGGACCTGCGGTGCAACTGCGCGTCATCGCCAAAACGCAATGCGCGCTTGATAAAGGTCTACCATCATGTATTTATAACCGACCAGCATTCCTTCCGGAGTCTTCCCATGCCACTGGTTCGCGTCGACATCAAAAAACACCGGGACCCCACCCACGCCAAACGCATCGGGCAACTGATCTATGCCGCCATGCGCCAGACCATTGGCGTACCGGAACACGACAACTTCCAGATCCTGGCCGAACACGACGAGCAGCATTTCATCTTTGATCCCGAGTATCTGGGCATCAACCGCAGCGACAACCTGGTCGTCATCCAGATCACCCTCAACGAAGGGCGAACCCTGGAGCAGAAAAAAAACCTCTACAAAACCATCGCCGAAAGCCTTAACGCAGAGCTGGCGGTGCGCCTGGAGGACGTTTTCATTAATCTGGTGGAAGTGAAAAAAGAGAATTGGTCATTCGGCAACGGAGTTGCCCAATACGCCCTCTGATGTCCAACCTGCAAACCGAGAATGACCCATGCCCCGAGTTTCCCGCAAACAAGCCGACCTCAACCGCGAGACCATAGTCGATGCCGCCACACGGCTGTTTCGTGAACGCGGCTTGCACGGGATCAGTGTGGTCGATGTGATGGCCGCCGCGGGCCTGACCCACGGCGGTTTCTACGGGCACTTCGAATCCAGGGAAGCCCTGGCGCAAGAGGCCAGTGGCCGGGCTTTCGATCAGGCCGCGCAACGCTGGCTGGGACGGGTGGCCGAGCATGACAGCAAGGACGCCGCCCGCCGCGCCGTGCTCGAAACCTACCTGTCCAACGAAAGCCGGGACAATCCGGGCGACAGCTGCCCAGTGGTGGCGTTTGCCGGGGACATGTGCCATGAGGCCGCCGAGAGCGGATTGCGCCAAACCTATCTGCAAGGCCTGAACAACCTGCTTGATTCCCTCGGCTCGCTGCTGGACGCAGAGGACGAAGCCGGCAAACGGCAGCAGGCGCTGGTGCAGTATTCGCTGATGTTCGGCGCGCTGATGCTGTCCCGGGCCACCCGCGGCGATCCGCTGTCGGATGAAATTCTCGAAGCTGCCCGGGCCGCCCTCACGCCGTCGAAGTAAATCGCCCGCCCCCACGCAATAAAAAGATCGCAGGCTTCGCCAGATCCTACACTCAGCGCAGTGCCCTCAACGGCGCAGGAGCTGCCACGGGCCGCGATCGCTGGTGGTTGCCAAGCCACCCTGAAATCAGCAATCTCAAGTGACGTTCGAACCGATTTTTCGATGCCCAGGGAGCCAAGCATGCCCGTAACCGTTCTGGTACTGGTTGAAACCATCAATGATTACCTGCCTATCCTTGAACATCAGGGCTTTCACCTGATCCTGGCCCCGACGCCCACCGAGCGCGCCGAAGCCATCGCCCGCCACACCGGGCAGATCGACGCCGTCCTCACCCGTGGCCCTCTGGGGCTATATGCCGATGAAATCGCCGCCCTGCCCAACCTCAAGATCATCTGCGTGATCGGCGCCGGCTATGAACACGTCGACCTGCAGGCCGCGGCGAACCGGGGCATCACCGTCACCAATGGCGCCGGGGTCAACGCCTCGTCCGTCGCCGACCATGCCATGGCGCTGCTGCTGTCGCTGGTACGCGACATTCCTCGCTGTGACGCCGCCGTACGGCGCGGCGAGTGGCCGAAGATCATGCGCCCTTCCCTGGCCGGCAAACGCCTGGGCATCCTCGGCCTCGGCGCGGTCGGCATGGCGATTGCCAAACGCGCCAGCGCCGGTTTCGACATGGACATTTGCTACCACAATCGCCAGCGTCGCAGCGATGTGTCCTACACCTTCTGCTCGACCCCGACCGAACTGGCACGGGCCTCGGACTTCCTGATCGTCGCCACCCCCGGCGGCGTGGGCACCCGGCAACTGATCAATCGCCAGGTGCTGGACGCGTTGGGCCCCAACGGGTTTATCGTCAATATCGCCCGGGCCAGCGTGATTGCCACGGCCGACCTGATCGCCGCCCTGGAGCAACGCCGGATCGCCGGTGCCGCGCTGGATGTGTTCGACGCCGAGCCGAAGGTGCCGGATGCACTCAAGACCCTGAGCAACGTGATCCTCACTCCCCATGTCGCCGGGCTGTCCCCGGAAGCCACCCAGGGCACCGTCGAACTGGTGGGCAAGAACCTCGTGGCGTTTTTCTCCGGCCAACCGGTGCTCACACCGATCGAACTACCGTCGGCCGAGAGCCAGCTCGCCCATTGATGGCGAGTCAAACAGCTGTATCAAAAACAATGATTGGCCGGCAACACGCTCACCTATAAGAGCCGTTCGCGGTTGTAGGTGCGCAGTGTGCGCATTAGATTAGCCAATAGTTCAAGGCCTCCAGAATAAGCAGAAGGGATAAGCATGGCGCTTAACGACCAGTCCACCCGTATCCGCACCGGCGAAGAGCTCGATGCCAGCCTGATCGATCCGTATCTCAAGGCCCATATTCCGGGGCTCAGCGGCTTGCCACGGATCAGCCAGTTTCCGGGCGGCGCTTCAAACCTCACCTACTTGCTGGAATACCCCGAACAGGAATTAGTCCTGCGTCGCCCGCCCTTCGGCCACAAGGCCAAGTCGGCCCACGACATGGGCCGGGAGTTCCGCATCCTCAATCAACTGCGCGACGGATTTCCGTACTGCCCGAAAGCCTACGTGCACTGCACCGACGAATCGGTGATCGGTGCCGAGTTCTATGTCATGGAACGGGTCAACGGCATCATCCTGCGCTCAGACCTGCCGCCGGAACTGGGCCTGGACTCGGCGAAAACCGAAGCCCTGTGCAAGAGCTTCATCGACAAGTTCGTAGAGCTGCACCGCGTCGACTACAACGCCTACGGCCTGGGTGACCTGGGTAAACCCGAAGGTTACGTGGCGCGGCAAATCAAAGGCTGGAGCGATCGCTACGAAAAGGCCCTGACCCCCGATGCGCCACATTGGGACACGGTGAAGGCCTGGCTCAACGACAAGATGCCGGCCGACCATCCGACCTCCAGCATCGTGCACAACGACTACCGCTTCGACAACGTGATCCTCGACCCGAACAACCCGATGCAGATCATCGGCGTGCTCGATTGGGAACTGACCACCCTGGGCGATCCGCTGATGGACCTGGGCAACACCCTCGCCTACTGGATCGAAGCCGATGATCCGGCGCCGGTGCAGATGATGCGCCGCCAGCCGAGCCATGCACCGGGCATGCTGACCCGCCGCGAATTCGTCGACTACTATGCCGAACGCTCGGGCATCCGCATCGACAACTTCGACTTCTACTACACCTACGGCCTTTTCCGCCTGGCCGGCATCGTGCAGCAGATCTACTACCGCTTCTACCATGGCCAGACCCAGGACAAACGCTTCGCGCAGTTCATTCACATGAACAAGCTGCTGGAGCAGATGAGCTTGCAGGTCATTTCGAAATCCAGCCTCTGATCAGCTTCATCACAAGGCTTAATAACAAGGGAATCCCATGTCCAAGACTCAGTTGTTCGACCTCGACGGCAAGATCGCTTTCGTCTCCGGCGCCAGCCGTGGCATCGGTGAAGCCATCGCCAAACTGCTGGCCCAGCAAGGCGCCCACGTGATCGTGTCGAGCCGCAAGTTCGAAGGCTGCCAGCACGTCGCCGACGCGATCATCGCCGCCGGAGGCAAGGCCACCGCCGTTGCCTGCCATATCGGCGAAATGGAACAGATCAGCCAGGTCTTCGCCGGCATCAAGGAACAGTTCGGCCGCCTGGACATCCTGGTCAACAACGCCGCGACCAACCCGCAGTTCTGCAACGTGCTGGACACCGACCTCGGCGCCTTCCAGAAAACCGTCGACGTGAACATCCGCGGCTACTTCTTCATGTCCGTCGAAGCCGGCAAGTTGATGCGCGAAAACGGCGGCGGCAGCATCATCAACGTGGCCTCGATCAACGGCGTTTCACCGGGCATCTTCCAGGGCATCTACTCGGTGACCAAGGCGGCGGTGATCAACATGACCAAGGTGTTCGCCAAGGAATGCGCGCAGTTCGGGATTCGCTGCAATGCCTTGCTGCCGGGCCTGACCGACACCAAGTTCGCCTCGGCACTGGTGAAAAACGAAGCCATCCTGAACACCGCGCTGCAACAGATCCCGCTCAAGCGCGTAGCCGACCCGAGCGAAATGGCCGGCGCAGTGTTGTACCTGGCCAGCGATGCTTCCAGCTACACCACCGGCGTTTCGCTGAATGTGGATGGCGGTTTCCTGTCCTGATCGTCTGAACAGCACAAATCCCTGTAGGAGCGAGCCTGCTCGCTCCCACAGCGTAAAAACCCGATTTACTGCGTGACGCAACGCGTCGTGGTGGTGACTCGGGTCACCTGCCCGTCTTCAGCCCGTACATCGCCCAGGACATCGGTTTTATCCATGGCCTGGCAGGTGCGTTCAGGAGGGGGTGGAGTGACCACAGGCGGGGGTGGCGGACTGGAGCAGCCGCCGAGGATCGCCACGCACAATGCCAGCGACAAGGGTGAGATAACGCGTTTCCCAAGAGTTTTCATAGGTTGACCCGCGATAAGTGATAGACACATTTTTTGTGACAACAAAACCGGCGCGCAAAGTCCATACACCTGTCAAAAAAAATAAATATCTGCGAATCACTCATAGCGCAGCCCGTGGCCAACACCCGTAAAAGCTGACAGTTCTTACATCGCCGTATCAGGCCGTTGCAAGGAATTACTGTCCAGTTCGTAACGCAGTTCTTCGATCAATACAGTGACCGACTGCGCCGTCTGCAACGTGCTCATGTGCAGGCCACTGACCACCAGGTCCACCTGGCCCGACACCGGGTGGTAGAGCTTTACGGTCAGCGAATGGTCGCCGGTGACACTGCATTCGCAAGCCAGGGGTGAAAAACTGCGCTCGATCAGCATCCGCAGTTGCGCCTGGGTAATCATTGCAGCGAGGCCTGGCGGGTTGAAGCATCGGGTAACTGGCTCATGAGGCTGTTCCTTTTGGCGGTTTACCAAGGCGGCGCCGACGACTTGGAGCCATCTGCCGCACCTCCTCAGCCTAAAAACCACCACACCGGGTCGACACATGAATTTGCACCCTGCGCTCTAGTGCATTTGCACCTTAACGCTACCCCCTGGGTCGCCATTCACTGGAGAACAGTCCCCGCTCCCTCGCCCAGACAATCGCCTCGCTGCGGCTGTGCACACCGAGCTTGGAATACACCGTCGCCACATGGTTGCGCACCGTGTTCGGCGCCAGCTTCAGGCGCGCGGCGATTTCCTTGTCGGCCCGGCCTTCGCAGATCAGCCCCAGCACATCGCGCTCCCGGGCGGTCAGGTCGGCGAAGGACACACCGGGCAGTTCCGGTGAGTTGAAGCGCTTCACGTTGGCCAGTTTTTCAATCAGCGTGCGGCTGAACCATGAGGCGTCCTTCATCACCTCCTCGATGGCCGACACCAGTTCCAGCTCGGTGCGCTTGCGCTCGGTGATGTCCATCAGCACCAGCAGATAACAGGGGATGCCCTGAATGTTCACGGTGTCCGCCGACACCGCGCAATCGATCAGCCCGGCGTCTTTCCTGCGCAGGCGCACGTCGATGCGATCCAGGCTGCCGGTTTTCTCCAATGCGGCGAACAACCGAGTGCGTGCGCCCTTGTCGTCGATGAAATCGATCTGCGCGATGTTCTCGCCCAGCACCTCTTCACCCGGATAACCGAGCGTATCGAGGAACGCCTCGTTGACGTCCAGCACCACCTGGTCACCCGCGCCACACACCAGTATTGGCACCGGAGACAGCCGAAACGCCTTGGCAAAGCGTTCTTCGCTTTGGCGCAGAGCCACTTCGGCCTTGTGTCGAGGCTCCATGTCGACGAAGGAAAACAGCATGCAGGCCTCATCGTTGAGTTCCAGCGGCTGGCCGGCGACGATGACCTGCTTGCTGCCGCCATCCGGTAGCCGCAATTCGGCCTGCATCTGCGCGATGGTCCCCCCTTCGCGCAAACATTGCTTGGCCAATGCCTTGTTTTCGGCTTGCTCCAGTACATCCAGTTCATAGGTGGATGTGCCGATCACCTGATCGCGAGAGTAGCCGGTCATTTCAAGGAAGCCGGGATTGACCTTGATGTAGCGCAGATCACTGAGGCGACAGATCACCGCTGGCGCGGGGTTGGCAGCGAAGGTTTTCTCGAAGCGCTGCTCGGCGCTGGCCCACTCGGTGACATCGTCCATGATCAGCACCAACGACTCTGGTTCGCCCTGGCTATCGGCCAGTACCAGGCTGCGCACGCGATGGACCCAGCTGTGCTCTTCTTCATCGGCCGCCGATGCCACCACCACCAGCACGTCACTAAACGTCTCGCCACGGGCCACACGGTTGATTGGATAGCTGTCGACCGGCACCAGGTGATTGTTGCGATAGCGCAGGACGAAGCGCTTGGCGTAGGCCTTGGCATCGGGCCCCAGATCGCTGACCTGCGAGACGCCGTGCATGGCCAGGGCAGCCTCATTGGCCCAGCGAATGGTCTGGTCGGGGTCGAGCAGGATCACCCCGTCGGACAGCCCGGCGATGATCTGCTGCAACTGGCGACGATTGGTTTCGGTGGTCAGGACGTCCTGGCTCATTGCGACCCCACAAGTATGGTGACCCTGTGAAGAGTACGACCTTCGAGCTTAAGGTTAGTGCAACGAACCCTGTGGGAGCGGGCTTGCCCGCTCCCACAGGAATTAGTGTTCAGTTGGAGTTTTGCAACACCAGTTCGCGCAACGTATCGAGAAACAGCTTGAGCACCGGCGAATCATCGTCCGCGCGGTACGTGGCGTACAGCGGCACCTCCGGCAACGCCGGGGTCAGGCGCCGGAACACCAGGCCCGCCGGCGCCAATTGCTCGATGGATGCCGGCAGCAACGCCACGCCGAAACCTGCCCGCACCAGGCTGAGCAAGGTTTGCACCTCGATCACCTGCTGGCGGATCTGCGGGGTGAACCCGGCCTGGATGCAGCACTGGAAGAGAAAATCGGCGAACCGCGATTGCTTCAACTCCAGGGCGACGAATGGCTCCTGAGCCAGATCCGACGGCGCCAGGGTTTCACGCTTTGCCAACGGATGATCGACCGGCATGACCACCCGGATCGGCTCGTAGATCAGCAGTTCATTGCGCAACTGCGGGTCGTCATACCCGACCCGGAACACACAGGCGTCGATGCGTTTTTCCTTGAGCGCCTTGACCTGCGCCGCCGGGGTCATCTCATGCAGGCGCCAGTTTACTTGCGGATAACGCTCGCGAAACAGGTGCAAAGCCCGAGGCAGCACCCCGACCATCACTGAGCTGATCATGCCGATTTCCAGTTCGCCCAACTGGCCACGGCCGGTCTGGCGCGTCAGGTCCAGCGCGCGGTTGAGTTGTTCGAACACCAGCGGCGCCTGTTCCTTGAGCATCTGCCCGGCGGCGGTCAACTCGACCCGGTGATGGCTGCGCTCGAACAATGGCGTGCCCAGTTCCTCCTCCAGCAGACGGATCTGCTGGCTCAGGGGTGGCTGGCAGATATGCAAGCGGGTGGCGGCCCGGCCGAAATGCAGCTCTTCAGCCAGGGCCATGAAGTACCTCAGCAAGCGCAAGTCCATGCCCGTTATCCCAGGTTCAGCGGTGTAGAGCGCTGGCGCACGCCGATCAGGCTGAACAGGGCATTGGCAATGGCCGGGGCCACCGACGGGCTGCCCAGCTCACCGACACCACCGGGCTTGGCCGGATCGCCGTCGACCAGCAGGATGTCCACCGCCGGCATGTCCGACATGCGCGTCACCCGGTAATCATGGAAGTTGCTCTGCACCACCCTGCCTTGCTTGATGTCCATCCGATCGAACAACGCGTGGCCGAGCCCCCACATCAAGCCGCCGTAGATCTGCTCTTCAACGCCGCCGGGCGACACCGCCAGGCCGCAATCGACCACGCAGGTGAGCTTCTCGACCTTGATCACGCCGTCCTTTTGCGACAGGCGCGCGACCACCGCAATGAAGCTGGTGTAACCCTGGTTCGTGGCGATTCCCAGCGCCGTGCCTTCGGGCAGCGGCTGCCCCCAGCCGGCACGCTCGGCAGCGCTTTTCAAAACAGCGACATGCCGTGGCCGGTCCTGCATGTTGGCCAGGCGAAAAGCCAACGGGTCTTGCCCGGCGCCATGGGCCAGTTCATCCATGAAGCTTTCCACGGCGAACACATTGGGGATGAAGCTCACCGAGCGATACCAGCCACTGGGCACCTGGCTCTCGTGCCTGACCCATGTCAGGTCGAGGTTGGCCGGGCGATAGGCGAAATCCCAAGCGGTGATGGCTTCGGTGGTGCTGTAGTCCATTTTGTCGGGGCGCTCGAAATAGCCCGGCTCCCACTGCTCCGGCGAGGCCGGCGACACCGCGTCGAGCTGCAGCGCGGTCAAGCGACCCTGCGCATCCAGCGCACCTTTGGCCCGGTGCAGCGTGGCCGGGTGCATGAACAATGAACGCATTTCGTCTTCGCGGCTGTTCATCAGTTTCACCGGCACCCTGGCTTGCTGCGCCAGGTAGGCCACTTCGAACAACCAATACTTGGCTTCCCGCGCTCCGAAGCTGCCGCCGGACACCCGTTCGTTGATGGTGACTTTGTCCTTGGTGAACTTGCATATGACTTGCGCCGCTTCCAGCGCCGACGAAGGCACCTGCACCCCGCCCCAATAGGTGATGGCGTTGTCCTTGACCTGCGCGGTGACGCAGATAGGTTCCAACGGATTCTGCACCTTGTAGGGCATGCGGTAATCGGCTTCGAGCAGCTTTGCCGCATTCGGCCATTGTGCGTTCACATCACCCGCAGCCATGGCGGACACCCGTTGCGCGCCTTTGTCCGCCAGCGCCGCTACCTGGGCCTTGGCCAGTTCATCACTGTCGAAACCCGCCAGCGGCGAGTCGCTCCACTGCACCTTGAGCAATTCGCGCCCCTGATGCGCGGCCCAGTAACTATCCGCCAATACCGCCACGCCTTCGACGTTACCGCCGAGGACATCGGGACGCCCCGGCACCTTGATCACCTTACGCACGCCCGGTACCTGCAGCGCAGCCGCGCTGTCCACCGACACAACGGTCGCCCCCAGCACGGGAGCGCGTTGAATCACCGCCACCAGCATGTCCGGCAACACCACGTCGATGCTGTATTTGAAGCGCCCGCAGACCTTGGCCTGGGCATCGCGCTTGTGCCGCAGCTTGCCGATGTACCTGAACTGCGCCGGGTCCTTGAGCGTGACCTTGGCCGGTGCCGGCAGATGCGCGGCGACACCCACCAGTTCGCCATAACCGAGGCTGCGCTTGCTCGCCCCATGAACCACGCGGCCTTCTTCAGTGATGCAACTGTCGGGGCTGACTTTCCACTGTTTGGCAGCCGCCGTGATCAGCAACGCCCGGGCCGTGGCACCGGCCATGCGCAGGCGGTCGTATTCCAGCGAGACGCTGGTGCTGCCGCCGGTGGAGAAGACTTTCCAGATCGGGTGAATGTAGGTTTCGAAGAACGGATCTTCCGGCGAGATCACCTGCACGGTCATCGGATTGACGTCCAGTTCCTCGGCCACGCAGGCGGCCAGGGCCGTGTGTGTTCCAGTGCCGGAATCGTGTTTATGCACCACCAGCTTTACCGTGCCGTCGGGCAGGATACGCACCCAGGCGTTGGGTTCGAATTCACCGGCAGGTGCCGGGGCTTTCGGGTCAGTCGCGGCAAGGCTCGAAGGCAGGTAAAACGCAATGGCCAGGCCGGAAGCAACAGTCGCGGTTTGCTTGAGAAACACCCGTCGCGAAACATCCATCGGGGAGATCGTCATCACGCCTCCTTCGGCGCGTTGGCCGCGCGCTTGATCGCTTTGTTGATCCGCCCGTAAGTGCCGCAGCGGCACAGGTTGCCGGACATGGCATTGCGGATCGAATCGTCGGTCACCACGGCACCAGTGTTGAGCAACGCGGCGGCGGACATGATCTGACCCGATTGACAGTAACCGCATTGCGGCACATCTTCGGCAACCCAGGCCAGTTGCAGCGGATGCTGCTCAGTCGGCGACAAGCCTTCGATGGTGGTGATGCTGTGCCCCGCCACGGCGGCGACCGGCAGTTGGCAGGAGCGCACCGCGACGCCGTCCAGGTGAACGGTGCAGGCACCGCACAGGCCCATGCCGCAACCAAACTTGGTGCCGGTGAGTTTCAAGTGGTCACGCAGCACCCATAACAAGGGCATGGAGGGCGATGTCTCTGCCAGCTCGCGTCGTTCGCCGTTTACCGTGAATTCGATCATTGTCAGGCTCCAAGAGAGCGGCCCGTCTTTGTGCAGGCCTGGTGATCGATTATTGGAAGCCTTGGGAAAAACGGGCCAGCGACGATTTCTGCCATCCTGTGTAAGTAGGACTAACAGCATGTACAAGCGATACCCGTCGGTGCAGTCCATGAGCGCGTTCATCCAGGCGGCGCGCAGCGGCAGTTTCTCCAGCGCGGCGCGCAAACTCGACCTGACCCACAGCGCCATCAGCCAGCAGATCCGCTCGCTGGAAGACTTCATCGGCCAGCCGCTGTTCGTGCGCGAAGGCGGCGGCAGCAACCTGACCGATGCCGGGCAACTGTTCGCCAGTGTGTTGTCCGACGGCTTGGCGCAGATCGACCGGGCGCTGTCTTCGGTGAAGAACCGCAGCGTGGCCCAGCGCCTGACCCTCGACATCGACAGCGAACTGGCCCAGAGCTGGCTCAATCCGCGCCTGCCGCAGTTGCTGGACCTGTTGCCCGACCATGAGGTGGTGCTGTTGTCGATGCCACGCTCGGACCGCAGTGCATTCGAACGGGTGGACCTGGCCTTGCGCTACGGTTATGGCGACTGGGACGACTGCGAGATGACGCAGATTTGCGGGGACCGGGTGATGGCGGTGGCTTCACCGGAACTGCTGAAACGTCATGGTCTGGAACTGCCGTTGAGTCCGGCGCAGATCCTTCAACTGCCATTGCTGGGGTATACGCGACGGTCATGGATTCCGTGGCTGGATGCGGCCGGCATGCCTCCCGTCGAACCTGCGGCGCGGGTGGTGTTCGATAACGCAGCGAACCTGATTGCCGCTGCCGAGGCCGCCGTCGGTGCGGGACTGGTGCGTGGTTTGCTGGCCGCAGATGCCTTGCGCAGCGGTCGGCTGGTGGTGCTGAACGAGGCGCAGATTGCGGCGCATTACAACCTGTATGCGGTGTGGCCGCCGGGGCAGGCCGAGCGGGTGGCACCGGTGGTTGAGGCGGTCAAGCAGTTGGCTGAAAACACATTGCTTTAGGGTCAAAAGATCGCAGCCTTCGGCAGCTCCTGCACTCGTCTCCCGTAGGAGCTGCCGAAGGCTGCGATCTTTGATTTTCCTTCCCCCATATCGAACGCATATCAACCCCTCGCCCAATTAATATTGTACGAACCCGACACCCCCTTCCAATACTTGCCCCCAAGCAGCCAGCGTCCCGAGCCGGATGCGACCAGGCGAGGGAATGCGTGATGCTTTGCGCATAGAAATGGCCGATTACCCGGGACGTGGCTGCTGTGAACCGCAAGGTTCCCTTCCCCGCTATCAGGAGATCGACTTCAATGATCATCGATATCAGCTGCTATCCCACCGATCTGGTGGACCTCGCCTGGAGGCATGACGGTGACCCGTTCACCGGCGAGCGTCTGCTGGAGATGATGGATGGCCCGTACATGGTCAACGGCAAACCTCGCCGCATCGACAAAGCCTTCATCCAGCCACCCCAGGGCAACACCATCTACACCTGGACCGACGGCGATCTGACCGGCCGCGAGTCCATCGACGCCTACATGGCCTACACGCTGAAAATGGTCCAGACCTACCCGGACCGTTTCATCGGCTGCTTCGTCTACAACCCGCGCTGCGGCGTGGAGAACGGCGTCGAGGCCATCGAGCGCTATGTCAAGGAACACGGCTTCAAGATGGTCCAGATGCAGGCCAATATGCACGCCTACCGTCCGGACCGCGCCCTGGACTGGGTGCGCCCCGCCTTCGAGAAATGCGCCGAGCTGGGCATCCCGGTCAAGCTGCACACCGGCGACGGGCCTTACAGCATCCCGTCGGAATGGGTGCCGATGATCAAGGAATTCCCCAACGTCGATTTCATCATGGCCCACTTCGGCGTGCAGACCGGCGGGGTCTACGTGTTCGAGCCGATGCAATGGGCGATGGAATTGCCCAACGTCTACTGCGAATCGGGCTGGTGCCTGCAGTCGCGGATCGTCGAGTTCGCCAAGGTCCTGCCGACCCACAAGATCCTGTTCGGAACCGATACGCCGCCGAACGAACCCGGCATGTGGCTGCGCCTGCTGGAAGTGTTGTGCCACGAACCGCCGCAGGGCCTGAACCTCGACGAGGACACCCTCGAAGAGTACCTGGGCAACAACACCGCACGGATGATCGGCCTCGAACCGACCCCGCCACCTCGTTCCGTTTGCGAAGCAGAGGCGCAGCTCAAGCGCCCCGTCACCACGCAACTGGCCAGGAGCTGAACCGATGATTATCGATACCCATCTGCACCCTACCAACCTGGTCGACGAGGCCTGGCGCCACACCGGCGAACCCTTCACCGGCGAGCGCATGCTCAAGCTGATGGACGGCCCGTACATGATCAACGGCAAGCCGCGCCGCATCGACATGGGCTTCATCCAGCCGCCACCAGGCAACACTGGTTATCGCGACGGCAACCGCCGGGGTCGTGAGGGTGTGCGTGACTACATGTCCTACGTCGCCGAACTGTGCGTGAAATACCCGGACCGCTTCATCGGCAACTTCAACTTCAACCCGCGCTGGGGACCGGAAAACGGTGCGGCGGAGCTGGAATTCCACATCAAGGAATACGGCTTCAAGATGCTCAAGCTACACGCCAACATGCACGGCTATCGCCCGGACCGGGCGCTGGACTGGTTGCGTCCGGCGATGAAGGTCTGCGCCAAGTACAACATCGTGGTGCTGATCCACACCGGGGACGGGCCGTACACCATCCCGACGATGTTCTACCCGATCATCCGCGAGTTTCCGATGGTCAATTTCATCATCGGCCACTTCGGCATCCAGACCGGCGGCAACTACTCGTTCGAAGCGTTCTGGATGGCGATGGACACGCCGAACGTCTATTGCGAATCCGGTTGGTGCTTCCAGTCGCGGATCGTCGAGTTCGCCAAGGACCTGCCGCGTAACAAGATCGTGTTCGGCACTGACTCGCCGCCGAATGAACCGGGCATGTGGCTGCGCGAACTCGAAGTGTTGTGCTCGCCTGCGCCGCAAGGCCTGGGCATCGATGAGGATCACCTTGAGGACTACTTGGGCAACAACATCGCCCGGTTGTGCGGCATCGAACCGACACCGCCGCCCAAGGACCTGATCGAGGCGGACATTCGTCTGACCACGACTTACCTCTAGCGCCTCGGAACCTGTGGGAGCGAGCTTGTTCCGGGCGGCGTTCCGACGATGACGGCGTCACATTCAACACTGACGTCAACTGACCCTCTGCTATCGCGAGCAAGCTCGCTCCCACAGGGTTCTCGCTAGCTTCAAGAGTTACTTGAACGCACAGCATTGCTTTTCACGAGGTGAAACCATGACCCTCTCGACGCTCGGCGATACCCAGGATTTTCACGATTTTCTAGACGCCTATCGCCGGCAATACCCGGACGATGTGCTCACCGTCCGGCAATCCCTTTCAGCCGACCAGGACGTCACCGCCCTGGTCGACACCCTCGCCACCCAGGGCCGCGATCCGCTGCTGATCTGCGAAAAAGTCGGCAACTTCGGCGCGCCGGTGGTCACCAACCTGTTCGCCTCCCGCACCCGCATCGCCCGGATGTTCGGCGTTGCCCCGGCGCAATTGCACGAGACTTTCCAGAAGCGCGCCAACAACCCCATCGCCCCGCGCTACGTGGAAACCGGCCCGGTGCTGGATGAAATCTTCGAAGGCGAAGCCGTGGACCTTGCGCTGCTGCCAATGCTCAAGCACTTTGACAGTGACCGCGGCCCCTATATCACCAACGCGATCATCATTGCCGAAGACCCGGTCACCGGCATTGCCAACATGAGCTATCACCGCTCGATGCGCCATGCACGGCAGACCCTCGCCACCAGCCTGCATTCACGCGGTCACCTGTGGCGCATGCTGCAAACCGCCCGGGAGCGCGGCGAAGAATTGCGCGTGGCCATGGTGGTCGGCGCGCACCCGCTGTTCATGCTGGCGGCGGCGGCACGCTTGCCGTTCGGTAGCGATGAGCGCGCGGTGGCCGGCGGCTTGTTCGGCGCGCCGCTGGAGCTGGTGAAAACCCCGCGCTACGGCATCGGCGTGCCGGCCTTTGCGGAGTTTGTCCTGGAAGGCGCCATCGATCCGACGGCCTATGCCGAAGAAGGCCCGTTCGGTGAGTTCAGCGGCTATTCCTCGGATCGTTCGACCAACAATGTGCTGCGGGTCGACACCCTGATGCGGCGCAAGGATGCCTGGCTGGTGGACGTGGTCGGTGGGCGATATGCCGAACACCTGACCCTGGCGCGGCTGCCCCGGGAAGCGGAAATGAGCGAGAAACTCAAAGCTCGCTTCCCCGCCGTCACCGCCGTGCACTACCCCAATTCCGGCACCCATTTCCACTGCTACGTCGCCCTGGACCAGAGCCGCGACGGCGAGGCGCGGCAGATCATGCTCGCCCTGCTCGGCTGGGACCCGTACCTGAAGACCGTGATCGCGGTGGACAGCGACATCGACATCGGCGACGACAGCCAGGTGCTGTGGGCGCTGGCCACGCACTTCCAGCCGCATCAGGACATCTTCGTCATCGATGGCCTGCCCGGCAGCCCGCTGGACCCGTCGTCCTCGGTCAACGGCACCACCTCGCGCATGGGCCTGGACGCCACTCGCGGCTCTGGTTTCGACGGGATCAAGGCGCAGCTGGACCAGGAAGTGGTCGAGCGTGCCCGCCAACTGCTCGCAGGCCTGCAATCATGAACCGCCAGCGCATGGTGGTCGGCATCAGCGGTGCGTCGGGCTTTATCTACGGCGTGCGCCTGCTGCAATTGCTCGCCGAGTTGAACATCGAAACCCATCTGGTCATCAGCCGCGCCGCACTGCTGACCATGGCCCACGAAACCGACTACAAACTGGCCGACGTCACCGCGCTGGCCAGCCATTACCACCGTGCCGACGACGTGGCCGCCGGGATCGCCAGCGGTTCGTTCCGTTGCCTGGGCATGGTGGTGGCGCCCTGCTCCATGCGCACCCTGGCGGAAATCGCCACCGGCACCTCTTCGGGCCTGATCGGCCGCGCCGCCGACGTCACCCTCAAGGAACGTCGCACCCTGGTGCTGATGGCCCGGGAAACCCCGCTGACCCTCGCCCACCTGCGCAACATGACGGCAATCACCGAGATGGGCGGGATCATCGCCCCGCCCGTGCCGGCCTTTTACGCCCGCCCGCAAGACCTTGCGCAAATGGTCGACCACAGCCTCGGCCGTGTCCTCGACCTGTTCGGCCTCGACGCCGGGACAGCGCGACGCTGGAGAGAACACCCAACCCCCTGTGGGAGCGAGCTTGCTCGCGATAGCGGTGGGTCAGTCCGCATCAATGCCAGCTGATATGGCCTCATCGCGAGCAAGCTCGCTCCCACAGTTGAAAGCACTCCGACCGATCGTTACCAAGGAGCATCACATGAACACCCCATTCAACGCCCCGACCCCGAACACCAAAATCCCGGTGACCATCCTCACAGGCTTCCTCGGCGCCGGCAAAACCACCCTGCTCAACTACATCCTCAAGGAAAACCACGGACGCAAGATCGCCGTGATCGAAAACGAATTCGGCGAAGTCGGCATCGACGGCGACCTGGTGCTCAGCTCCGAAACCGAAGAAATCTATGAGATGGTCAACGGCTGCGTGTGCTGCACCGCCGAGGTCCGCGAGGACCTGGTGCGCATCGTCCGCGAACTGGTGGCGCGGCCCGTGCGGCTAGACCACATCCTGATCGAAACCAGTGGCCTGGCCGACCCCTACCCGGTAGCCCAGAGCTTCTTCATCAACGACCCGATTGCCGATGAAGTGGAACTGGACGCCATCGTCACCATGGTCGATGCCAAGCACATCGCCCAGCACCTGGAAGACCTGCAACTCGACGGCGTGGACAACCAGGCGGTGGACCAGATCGTCTGCGCCGACCGCATCGTCATCAACAAGGTCGACCTGGTCAGCGCCGCCGAAGTGGCGTCCCTGAGCGACAAAATCCGGGGCCTGAATGCCACGGCGGACCTGGTGACCTCGAGCTACGCCGAGATCGATCTGTCGAAGATCCTTGGTATCGGTGCCTTCGAGTCCACGCAGAAACTCATGGAAATCGGCGCCGAACACGACCACCACGCCGATGAGCATCATCACGACCATGACGAGCCCGACCATGAGCACGACCCGAGCGTGTCGTCGGTGGGCATCGCCGTGGACGGCGCGGTCAACCTCGGTGATTTCCATCGCTGGATCACGAAACTGCGTACCGAGCAGGCCGACAACCTGTACCGCATGAAGGGCGTGCTGGCGGTGGCCGATCAAGACCAGCGCTATGTGCTGCAAGGGGTGCACAGCCTCGTCGAGTTCCGGGCCTCCACTTCATGGGGCACCGAACCGCGCTCCAGCAAGATTGTGTTCATCGGCCGCGACCTGGACCGCGCGGCCCTGAACCAGGGCTTTGCCGCCTGCCTGGCAGGCTGAAAAAAGGCATCGGAGCCGGTGGATGGCGGTTCCGGGCACACGAATGACTGATGCCAATCGGTCAAGGCAACACAGAACCTGTGGGAGCGGGCTTGCTCGCGAAGAGGCCGTCACACTCAACATCTTCGTTGACTGACACACCGCTTTCGCGAGCAAGCCCGCTCCCACCGGGATCACTGTGAACCTGAACTCTCCGGCATCAGAACGAATACCCCTCTCTACAGCATAAAAACAGCAAGAGGTGATTCCCCATGTCGTCAGCCAATACCCCTGTAACGTCCACCATCCACCCCGTCGACCGGATTCTGCCGGTACGGCAAATGCTCACCCTCGGCCTGCAACACATGGCCGTCTCGTACATCGGCGCCATCGCCGTGCCGTTGATTGTCGCCAGCGCCTTGAAGATGTCCCAGGCCGATACCGTGGTGCTGATCAGCACCACGCTGTTCTGCTCGGGCATCGCCACCCTGCTGCAAACCGTCGGTTTCTGGAAATTCGGCGTGCGCCTGCCGATCCTGCAGGGCGTGGCGTTCAGCAGCGTGGGGCCGGTGATCGCCATCGGCACCAACCCGCAAGTCGGTTTCGCCGGAGTCTGCGGCGCGGTGATCGGCGCGGGGATTTTCACCATGCTGATGGCACCCTTCGTGGGTCGACTGCGGCGCTTCTTTCCACCGGTGGTCACCGGTTGCATCGTCACCGTGATCGGCTTGCAGTTGTTCCCGATTGCCTATGAGTGGGTCGGCGGCGGGCGGCATGCCAGCGACTTCGGGGCACCGGCGTACCTGGCTGTTGCGGCAGTGGTATTGCTCAGCATCCTGCTGGTCAACCGCTACGGCAGCCCGATGCTGCGCAATATGGCGGTGCTGGTGGGCATGCTGGTGGGCGCGGCGCTGGCCTACGGGCTGGGCATGGGCAGTTTTCACAGTGTGCAGGAGTCGCCATGGCTCACCGTGCCGTACCCCTTCTACTTCGGCTTGCCGACCTTCAGCCTGATCCCCATCGCCACCATGGTGGTGGTAATGATCGTGCAGATGGTCGAGTCCATGGGGCTGTTCGTGGCCATCGGCGACATCGTCGACAAACCGGTGGAAGAAAAACAGGTGATCAACGGTCTGCGCGCCAATGGCCTGGCCAGCACCATCGCCGGGATGTTCGCGGCGTTTCCGTTCATTGCCTTCATGGAGAACGTCGGGCTGGTGATCCTCACCGGCGTGCGCAGTCGCTGGGTCGTCGCGGTCAGCGGCCTGCTGATGTGCTCGGTGGCGCTGGTGCCAAAGGCCGGCGCGATCATCGCCTCGATGCCGACCGCAGCCCTCGGCGGTGCCGGGATCGCCATGTTCGGCGTGGTCGCGGCGGCGGGGATCCAGACCCTGGCCAAGGTCGACTACGAGCGCAATCGCTACAACGTGCTGATCGTCGGCTTCACCATCGCCGCCGCCCTGGTGCCGGTGCTGGCCCCGGCCCTGTTCAAGCAACTGCCCGAGTGGTCGCAGCCGTTCCTGCACAGCAGCGTGGTCATCGCCTGCCTGGTGTCGGTGTTGCTCAACGCCACCCTCAACGGTGTCAGCGTGCCTGATGCCGCCGCCAGCAAATCCGCCACCCACAGCCTCTGACCGGAGCCGACCATGACTGAACTGCAAAACATCCTGATCAAGAACCCGCTGGCGGTAATGACCGGCCTGCGCGGCCCACGGGCCCGGGCCGGCGCCGTGGATATCCGCATCGTCAACGGTCGCATCGCCGAAATGGCCGCCGGCCTTGACGCGCAACCCGGTGAACGGGTGATCGATGCGCGCAACTCGGTGGTGTATCCGGGCTGGATCAACACCCACCATCACCTGTTCCAGAACCTGCTCAAAGCCGTGCCCGAAGGCTTGAACCAGGACCTGCAAGGCTGGCTGGCCAGCGTGCCCTACCCGCGCCTCAACCGCTTCACCCCACAATTGGCGCGGATCGCCGCACAACTGGGCATGGCCGAGTTGCTACTGTCGGGGGTGACCACCTGCGCCGATCACCATTACCTCTACCATGCCAACGGCAGCACCGAGACCGGTGACCTGCTGTTCGACATGGCCGGGGAATTCGGCCTGCGTTTCGTGCTGTGCCGGGGCGGCGCGCTGGAGTCGGCCAGCGCCCATCCGGGTTTCTCGAAGACCGCGCTGCAACCGGAAACCCTGGACCAGATGGTCGGTGACATCGAACGACTGAAATCCCGTTATCACCAGGACACCCCGGACGCCTTGCGCCGGGTGGTCGTCGCACCGACCACGCCGACTTTTTCCCTGCCGCCGACGCTGCTGCGGGAACTGGCCCACACCGCCCGGGGCCTTGGCTTGCGCCTGCACACGCACCTGTCGGAAACCCAGAACTACGTGAATTTCTGCCGCGAGAAATATAACTGCCTGCCGGTGGAGTTCGTCGCCGAACACGAATGGCTCGGCCCGGACGTGTGGTTCGCCCACGCGGTGCACCTGCAACCCGGTGAAATCCGCATGCTCGCGCAAACCGGCACCGGCATTTCCCACTGCCCGGTGAGCAATGCGCGCCTGGGTAGCGGCGTGGCACCGGTGCCGCAGATGTTCGAAGCCGGGGTGCCGATTTCCCTCGGCGTGGATGGCGTGGCGTCCAACGAATCCGGAAGCATGGTCGGTGAAGCGAACACCGCGTGGTTGATTCACCGGGCCGGGCAAGGCGCCTCGGCCACCACCGCCGAAGATGTCATCCACTGGGGCACGGCGGGTGGTGCACAGGTGCTGGGGCTGGGTGCGGTCGGCACCCTTGAAATCGGTCAGGCGGCGGACCTGGTGATCTACGGTCTGGACCATCCGCGCTTCTTCGGCTTCCACGACATTGCCGTGGCGCCCGTGGTGGCGGGCGAACCGATTGCGGTGAAGTACAGCCTGGTCGGTGGCCGGGTGGTGGTCGATAACGGCGTGATTCCGGGGCTGGATGTGCAGCGGATGCGGGCCGAGGCGTGGGATGGGGTGCGGCAGTTGATGAGCGTGGACGACTGACCCACCACCAACACAAATCCCCCTGTAGGAGCTGCCGAAGGCTGCGATCTTTTGATTTTGCTTTTTTTAAGATCAAGGTCAAAAGATCGCCGCCTTCGGCAGCTCCTACAGGATCGCGTTCATTTTCAGGAAGAGATGCCATGTCCGGCCTCAATGATCTTCTACAAGCCATCGACACCGGCGCCCAGGCCGGCGAAGAAACCATCCTCGCCACCGTGGTCAAGGTCGAAGGCTCGGCCTATCGCCGCCCCGGCGCACGAATGCTCATTCCTCTGCACGGCCGCACCGTCGGCACCGTCAGCGGCGGTTGCCTGGAGCAGGACCTGGCGAAAAAAGCCTGGTGGCTGACCGACTCCGGCGAACCCGTGGTGCGCCGCTACAGCACCGGCGCCACCGAGGATGAGGACGATGAGCAAAGCGCCCTGACCTTTGGCCTGGGTTGCAACGGCACGGTATTCGTCATGCTTGAACGCCTGCACGCAAAGTCGCCCTCACCTGCAATCGAACTGCTGCGCCGTGTACGTGACAGTCAACAACCGGCCGCCATGGCCACGGTGATCGCCACGTCTCGCAATGCCTCGGCGCGGGTCGGTGACCGTCTGCTGTCCGACACCGATGGCACCCTGCGCAACCTGCCATTGAAAATCGCGATTCGCCAGGACCTGCGCAAGACACTGGCGCAAAAAAAATCATCGATACGCCTCTACACCGACGCCCGTGGTGAAGTCGAAGTGTTTTTCGAATACATCGCCCCGCCACCTCGTTTGGTGATCTTCGGTGCCGGCCACGACGCGCAGCCCTTGGTGCGCATGGCCAAACTGCTGAACTGGCACGTCTCGGTGATCGACAGTCGCAGCCACTTCGCTCGCCCCGAACGCTTCCCCCAGGCCGATGCGGTGATCTTCGCCAGCCTCGACAACCCGTTCGACCTGCGCCCCCTGACCGACGGCGCCGCCGTGACCGTGATGACCCACAGCTATTGCCAGGACCGGCACTGGCTCGGACAACTGTTGCAAGCCGCGCCCGCCTACCTTGGCCAACTCGGTCCGAAGGAGCGCACGGAGCGCTTGCTGGCTGAAATCGGTCCGGGTACGTGCGCCCTGCATTACCCGATGGGCCTCGACCTGGGTGGCGATGCACCGGAAAACGTGGCGCTGTCGATACTCGCGGAGATGACGGCGGTGATGAATCAACGCCAGGGCGGGATGCTCAGGCATCGGCGCAAACCGATTCACCCGGCGGATCTGTCGATCAGTGAAAAGCTTGAGGTCGTAGCGGTGGGTTGAAGATCAAAAGATCGCAGCCTGCGGCAGCTCCTACGGAGAATGCATCCCCTGTAGGAGCTGCCGCAGGCTGCGATCTTTTCAAGTTACTCGAAACAAACCGAAAAACCTCGGGCAAATGGAGCGAAAACTCTCGGCTAGTGTTCAATGATCCACTCGTTCAAAGAGGGCAACGGAATGCCTATCGCTGCAAAAGGATGCCGTCTGCGTAAAGCTCGGGTTTCCGAATCAGGGCGTATCTATCTGCTGACCGCAGTCACTCATCAACGTCGACCGGTGTTCTCAGACGTTCATTTGGGACGTCAGCTTGTCAGTCAACTGCGCAGTGCCGATGAAAGCGCCACCGTAAATTCCTTGGCCTGGGTAGTGATGCCGGACCATTTGCATTGGTTGGTCGAACTGAACCAAGGCACATTGGCCGAGCTTATGTGTCGCATCAAATCCAGAAGCAGCCGGTCGATCAATCTGATGTTGGGAGACTTAGGCCAAGTGTGGCAACGCGGCTACTACGATCGGGCACTGCGCAAAGAGGAAGACATCAAAGACGCTGCCCGCTACATCGTTATGAATCCCTTGCGCGCAGGGCTGGTGAAGCGAATTGGGGATTATCCGTTGTGGGATGCCATTTGGGTTTGAAGAATCACGATCAAAAGATCGCAGCCTGCGGCAGCTCCTACGGAGAATGCGTCCCCTGTAGGAGCTGCCGCAGGCTGCGATCTTTTGCCGATCAAGCAGCCAATGCCGCCGAAGCCGCCAGCATCGCCCGCAACAACACCGCACAACCGGCCGCGAGGTCATCCGGCGCGGCGTTTTCGATTTCGTTGTGGCTGATGCCGCCTTCGCAGGGCACGAAGATCATCCCGGCCGGGCCGAGTTCGGCGAGGAAGATTGCGTCGTGGCCTGCGCCGCTGACGATGTCCATGTGCGACAGGCCCAGGCCTTGGGCGGCGCCGCGCACGGCTTCGACGCAGCCTTTGTCGAAGTACAGCGGCGGGAAGTCGGCCGTTGGCGTGAGTTCGAAGGTCAGGCCGTGTTCTTCGCAGGTGGTTTCGATGACTTCGCGCACTTCGGCGATCATCGAGTCCAGGCGCGCCGGTTCCAGGTGCCGGAAGTCCAGGGTCATGCGCACTTCGCCGGGTATGACGTTGCGCGAGCCGGGATAGGCTTGCAGGCAACCCACGGTGCCGCAGGCATGAGGTTGGTGGCTCAGGGCGGCGCGATTGAGCGCACCGACGATTACCGCGGCGCCGACCAGGGCGTCCTTGCGCAGGTGCATCGGGGTCGGGCCGGCGTGGGCTTCGACACCGCGCAACTTGAGGTCAAACCATTTCTGCCCGAGGGCGCCCATGACCACGCCTATGGTCTTGTGTTCGTCTTCAAGGATCGGGCCTTGCTCGATGTGAGCTTCAAAGTAGGCACCGACTTTGTGGCCGCTGACGTTGCGTGGGCCGGCATAGCCAATGGCATTCAGTGCTTCACCCACGGTCACACCCTCGGCATCGACCTTGGCCAGGGTTTCCTCGAGGGTGAATTTTTCCGCGAACACGCCGGAACCCATCATGCACGGGGCGAAGCGCGAGCCTTCCTCGTTGGTCCAGACCACCACTTCCAGCGGCGCTTCGGTTTCGATGTTCAGATCATTGAGGGTGCGCAGCACTTCGACGCCCGCCAGCACCCCGAAGCAGCCATCGAACTTGCCGCCGGTGGGCTGGGTGTCGATGTGACTGCCGGTCATCACCGGTGGCAGGTCGGGATTGCGCCCGGGACGACGGGCGAAGATATTGCCGACAGCGTCGATGCTGACGGTGCAGCCGGCCTCCTCACACCACTTGACGAAGATGTCCCGGGCCTGGCGGTCGAGGTCGGTCAGGGCCAGGCGACACACGCCGCCCTTGACCGTGGCGCCGAGCCTGGCCAGTTCCATGAGCGATTGCCACAGGCGGTCGCGGTTGATGTGCTGATGGCTGGACTGCAGAACGTCTACGGCCGCGTTCATGATGATCTCCTCAGGCTGTTCTTGTGTGTTTCTTCAGGCAATTTGTTGGTGTTTGTGCGGCCGTCTTCGCGAGCAAGCCCGCTCCCACAGGGTTCTCGGGTGTTCACAAGACCTGTGGGAGCGAGCTTGCTCGCGATGGGGCCGGTGTTCACACCGCAGATTTCGCAACAGACGGGCTGGGCCGCATCACACTCAACCCGTAATAAATAATCCCACCCAGCGCCGAACCGGTAAACCAGCCATAGCTGTAGAACCAGCTGAACGCATCGCTGCCCAGGGACAACAACGTCAGCACCACCGGCACACCAAACGCGATGAACCCGCTCCAGTTCCACGCCGGATACACGTCATCGCGATACAGGCCCGCAAGGTCCAGTTGCTGTTTCTTGATCAGGAAATAGTCCACCACCATGATCCCGGCGATCGGCCCCAGCAGGCTGGAATAGCCAAGCAACCAGTTGGAATAGACGGTTTCAAGACTGACGTCCGAGACAATCAGGCCCAGTTTTTTCAGCAGCTCATGGGCCATCAATGCCAACCCGACAAACCCGGTGAGCAATACTGCCTTGGTGCGGTTGATCGCCTTGGGCGCGATGTTCTGGAAGTCATTGGTCGGCGACACGATGTTGGCTGCGGTATTGGTCGACAGCGTGGCGATGATGATCAGCGCCATTGCCAGTGCGACCCAAACGGGGCTCTGGATATGGCCGATCAAGGTCACCGGATCGGACACCGTCACCCCCACCAGTTTCACCGACGCGGCGGTCATCACCACGCCGAGGGACGCGAACAGGAACATGGTCAGCGGCAAACCGATGATCTGCCCGACGATCTGGTCCTTCTGGCTTTTCGCGTAGCGACTGAAGTCCGGGATGTTCAGTGACAGCGTGGCCCAAAAGCCGACCATCGCCGTCAGCCCGGCGGCGAAGTAGCTGGCCACGCCGGCGCCTTCGGGACGCTTGGCCGGAATTGCCAGCAATTCGGTCATCGACACGTTGGGCATGGCCCAGACCAACAGGCCTACGCCCACCAGCACCAGTAGCGGAGCCGACAGGGTTTCCAGCCATTTGATCGACTCGGCGCCGCGAATCACCACCCACAGGTTCAGCGCCCAGAACACCATGAAGCCGATGACCTCGCCGGTGCCGCCCAGGGACTTCCAGCCCTCGAACACCGAGCCGAGGAACAGGTGAATCGCCAGCCCGCCGAACATGGTCTGGATGCCGAACCAGCCGCACGCCACAAGGGCGCGAATCAGGCACGGAATATTGGAGCCGAGCACGCCGAAGGACGAGCGCAGCAACACCGGAAAGGGAATGCCGTACTTGGTGCCGGGAAAGGCGTTAAGCGTCAGGGGAATCAGCACGATGATGTTGGCAAACAGAATCGCCAGCAGCGCTTCACCGACGGACAGGCCGAAGTACGCGGTCAGCACGCCACCGAGGGTGTAGGTCGGCACGCAGATCGCCATGCCGACCCACAGCGCGGTGATGTGCCATTTGTTCCAGGTGCGTTCGCGCACCTTGGTCGGTGCAATGTCGTGGTTGTAACGGGGACTGTCGAGGACATCGCTGCCGGCTTCGAGCTCGAACAAGCCGTCGCGCTCGGTCACTTGCGATCTGATCTGTTGCATGGCCGCTCCACTGTTCTTTTGATTATTGTTGCTCATCGGGGGCTGGCGACATCAATAAACGTGCCGTGTACCCCGAATACGCATCGGGCAGTTCCATAAACACATTGCAACCCACTGATGTTTATCAGTTTTATTCGCTGACTCGACTATTTGTCAGGCCACTCAGGCCGAATGCCAGGCAAGTTGTCGAAACAGTCAGGACTCAAACTGGTGCATTGATCTTTTTTTCAATGGCTGCGCATCAACCATAGACCATACTCAAACAGCTGATTTCACATAAGAAATCTTGACTATTTTTCGATCCTGTCAAGTGCGTCAAAATGGTGAACAGCCTCACCATTTTGGTGATTCTTAAATTTAATACTTAAATATCAATTAGTTAGTAACAGAATAAGCTTATAAAAAATATTCTTGCCGATTCGTAAAACTGCAGCTAGCGTTTAATCCTGACAGCACTGACAGGAATCAATCTGGCCGGGCTGTTTTTTAAATAGAACATCTAGAACCGGCATAAGCCGGTCATTGCCTGCGAGGAACTCGGAATGTCTCTGTTGATCCGTGGCGCCACCCTTATTACCCATGATGAAAGTTATCGCGCCGATGTGTATTGCGCAGACGGCGTGATCAAGGCCATCGGCGAAAATCTCGATGTACCCGCAGGCGCCGAAGTGCTCGACGGCAGCGGCCAATACCTGATGCCCGGCGGCATCGACCCGCACACCCACATGCAACTGCCCTTCATGGGCACAGTGGCCAGCGAAGACTTCTTCAGCGGTACGGCGGCGGGACTGGCCGGCGGTACCACCTCAATCATCGACTTCGTGATTCCCAACCCGCAGCAATCCTTGCTCGAAGCCTTCCATCAGTGGCGCGGCTGGGCCGAGAAGTCGGCGTCGGACTACGGCTTTCACGTCGCCATCACCTGGTGGAGCGAACAGGTCCGCGAGGAAATGGCCGAGCTGGTCAGCCAGCACGGCGTCAACAGCTTCAAGCATTTCATGGCCTACAAGAACGCGATCATGGCCGCCGATGACACCCTGGTGGCGAGTTTCGAACGCTGTCTGGAATTGGGCGCGGTGCCGACCGTTCACGCGGAAAACGGTGAACTGGTGTATCACCTGCAACGCAAACTGATGGCCCAGGGCATCACCGGGCCGGAAGCGCATCCCCTGTCGCGTCCTTCCCAGGTTGAAGGCGAAGCCGCGAGCCGGGCGATCCGCATCGCCGAAACCCTGGGCACGCCGCTGTACCTGGTCCACGTCTCGACCAAGGAAGCCCTGGACGAAATCACCTACGCCCGGGGCAAGGGCCAGCCGGTCTACGGCGAAGTGCTGGCCGGGCACCTGCTGCTGGACGACAGCGTCTACCGCGATCCGGACTGGCAAACCGCCGCCGGTTACGTGATGAGCCCGCCGTTCCGTCCTCGCGGCCATCAAGAGGCGCTCTGGCATGGCCTGCAGTCAGGCAACCTGCACACCACCGCCACCGATCACTGCTGCTTCTGCGCCGAGCAAAAAGCCGCTGGCCGCGACGACTTCAGCAAGATCCCCAACGGCACCGCCGGCATCGAAGACCGCATGGCCGTGTTGTGGGAGGAAGGCGTGAACAGCGGACGCTTTTCGATGCAGCAATTCGTCGCGCTGACCTCCACCAACACAGCGAAGATCTTCAACCTCTACCCACGCAAAGGCTCGATACGCGTGGGTGCCGATGCCGACCTGGTGCTATGGGACCCGCAAGGCACGCGGACCATTTCCGCCAAGACCCACCATCAGCAGGTGGACTTCAACATCTTCGAAGGCAAGACCGTGCGCGGCGTGCCCAGCCACACCATCAGCCAGGGCCGAGTGGTCTGGGCCGACGGCGACCTGCGGGCCGAGCGTGGCGCCGGGCGCTACATCGAACGGCCGGCGTACCCGGCGGTGTTTGATTTGCTGAGCAAGCGGGCTGAGTTGCACAAGCCGGTTGCTGTGAAACGCTGAGAACGACCCATCCCTCTGTAGGAGCTGCCGAAGGCTGCGATCTTTTGACTTTGATCTAAAAAAGCAAAATCAAAAGATCGCAGCCTTCGGCAGCTCCTACGGGGGGGACTGAGCAAGATTCAAATAATGCCCATTCAGAGGCAGCACCTCAAATAACCGTGAGGCCAAAACCGTGATCAAGACCCTGGACCACCTCCCGCATCCCCAAGAGAATGCGGCCGCCCTCGCCGGCCACTTCACCGATCTGGCGCCGCCGCTCAACGAGCGCCAGGCGCACCTGGAAGCCTCGCGCTGCCTGTATTGCTACGACGCGCCCTGCGTGAATGCCTGTCCGAGCGAAATCGACATTCCCTCGTTCATCCGCAACATTGCGCAGGACAACGTGCAAGGCGCCGCGCAGAAAATCCTCTCGGCCAACATCCTCGGCGGCAGTTGCGCCCGGGTGTGCCCGACGGAAATTCTTTGCCAGCAAGCCTGCGTGCGCAACAACGCTCACGAATGCGCGCCGGTCATGATCGGCCTGTTGCAACGCTACGCCGTGGACAACGCCCACTTCAGCACGCACCCGTTCCAGCGTGCTGCCGCCACCGGCAAACGCATCGCCGTGGTCGGTGCCGGTCCGGCCGGTTTGTCCTGCGCCCACCGCAGCGCCATGCACGGGCATGACGTGGTGATCTTCGAGGCGCGGGAGAAGGCTGGCGGCCTCAACGAGTACGGGATCGCCAAATACAAACTGGTGGATGACTACGCGCAAAAGGAACTTGAGTTCCTGTTGCAGATTGGCGGGATCGAAATCCGCCACGGGCAAAAACTCGGGGACAACCTGACCCTCAGCGAACTGCACCAACAGTTCGACGCGGTGTTCCTCGGCCTCGGGCTCGATGCCAGCAAACAACTGGGCCTGGCCCACGAAGACGCGCCCGGCCTGCTCGCCGCCACCGATTACATTCGCGAACTGCGCCAGGCCGATGACCTGAGCCAACTGCCCCTGGCCGACCACTGCATTGTCCTAGGCGCGGGCAACACCGCCATCGACATGGCGGTGCAAATGGCCCGCCTCGGTGCCCACGATGTGAATCTGGTGTATCGCCGTGGCGTCGAGGACATGGGGGCCACCCATCACGAACAGGAGATTGCCAAGGCCAATCAGGTGCGGCTGATGACCTGGGCACAACCCGAAGAAGTGCTGCTCGATGACCAGGGCCGCGTGCGCGGCATGCGTTTCGCCCGCACTCATCTGCTGGAAGGTCGCCTGCAAACCACCGGTGAAACCTTCGAACTGGCCGCCGACGCGATCTTCAAAGCCATCGGCCAGGCCTTCGACGGCAGCGCCCTCAGCGATCCGCTGGCCCGGGAACTCAAGCGTCAGGGCGAGCGCATCGAAGTCGATGAAAACCTGCGCACCAGCATCCCCGGCGTGTATGCCGGCGGTGACTGCACCAGCCTCGATCAAGACCTCACCGTGCAAGCCGTGCAGCATGGCAAGCGCGCCGCCGAGGCGATCAATGCTCAACTGATGCTCAACGTGGAGGCTGCGTAAATGGCCGATCTGTCGATTGTCTTCGCCGGCATCAAAGCACCCAATCCATTCTGGCTGGCCTCCGCGCCGCCGACCGACAAGGCCTACAACGTGGTCCGCGCCTTCGAGGCCGGCTGGGGCGGCGTGGTCTGGAAAACCCTGGGTGAGGACCCGGCGGCGGTGAACGTGTCGTCGCGCTACTCGGCGCACTTCGGGGCTAACCGGGAGGTACTGGGCTTTAACAACATCGAGTTGATCACTGACCGCTCGCTGGAGATCAACCTGCGGGAAATCACCCAGGTCAAAAAGGACTGGCCGGACCGCGCGCTGATTGTGTCCTTGATGGTGCCTTGCGTCGAAGAGTCCTGGAAACACATCCTCCCACTGGTGGAAGCCACCGGCGCCGACGGCATCGAGCTGAACTTCGGTTGCCCCCACGGCATGCCGGAGCGCGGCATGGGCGCAGCGGTCGGCCAGGTGCCGGAATACGTGGAACAGGTCACCCGCTGGTGCAAGACGTATTGCTCGTTGCCGGTGATCGTCAAGCTCACGCCAAACATCACCGACATCCGCGTCGCCGCCCGTGCCGCCCACCGAGGCGGTGCCGATGCGGTGTCGTTGATCAACACCATCAATTCGATCACCAGCGTCAACCTCGAACGCATGGTCGCCAACCCCATGGTCGGCAACCAAAGCACCCACGGCGGTTACTGCGGCTCGGCGGTCAAGCCGATTGCCTTGAACATGGTCGCCGAAATCGCCCGCGACCCGCAGACCCAGGGCCTGCCGATCAGCGGCATCGGCGGTATCGGCAACTGGCGCGACGCCGCGGAATTCATCGCCCTGGGCAGTGGCTCGGTGCAGGTGTGCACGGCAGCGATGTTGCATGGTTTCCGGATTGTCGAAGAGATGAAGGACGGTTTGTCACGCTGGATGGACAGTCAGGGCTATGCCAGCATTTCGGAGTTTTCCGGCCGCGCGGTGGCCAACACCACAGACTGGAAGTACCTGGACATCAACTACCAGGTGATCGCGAAAATCGATCAGGAGGCGTGTATTGGTTGCGGTCGTTGCCATATCGCGTGTGAGGACACCTCGCACCAGGCCGTGGCCAGCCTCAAGCAAGCGGACGGCACCCACAAGTATCAAGTGATCGATGAGGAGTGCGTAGGCTGCAACCTGTGCCAGATCACCTGCCCGGTACAGGACTGCATCGAGATGGTGCCGGTGGAGACCGGCAAGCCGTTCCTGGACTGGAATCATGATCCGAGGAATCCGTATCACGTCGTGGTTTGAATTATAAGATCAAAAGATCGCAGCCTTCGGCAGCTCCTACAGGGGACGCATTTCTTTGTAGGAGCTGCCGAAGGCTGCGATCTTTTCTGCCTGTAAGATCTCAAGGCTCCAACCCGATCCCCCGCAAAATCACACTGGTCACCGTCTGCACCGCCTTTTCGAACTGCATGTCCGACAGCGGCTGATGATCGTTGAGAATGTTCACCTGGTGATCGAAGTCGGCGTAGTGCTGGGTCGAGGCCCAGATCATGTACAGCAGGCTCGAGGGTTCCACCGGCAGGATGCGTTTGTCGTCCACCCACTGGCGGATTTTCGCTTCCTTCATCTTGGCCCAGTCGTACAGGCTCGCATCCAGCGCTTCGCCGAGGGTCGGCGCGCCATGGATGATTTCGTTGGCCCAGACTTTCGAACCGTACGGCCGGCTGCGGGAATGGTTCATCTTGGCGCGGATGTAGCTGCTGAGCACCACACGCGGGTCATCGAACATCTCGAAGCACAGCGCGTCCTGCTTCCAGACTTCCAGCAAGTCGAACAGCACGGCGCTGTACAACTCGGTCTTGGTGCTGAAGTAGTAGTGCAGGTTGGAACGCGGCAGTTGCACTTCAGCGGCGATGTCGGCCATGGCGGTGCTGCCGAAGCCCTTTTCAGCGAAGACTTTTTCCGCCCCCAGCAGGATTTTTTCGACGTTACTGCGACGTATCTCGATCTTGTGATTGCCCATGCGGATCCCCGACCCCAACGTTGAGCAAGACTAGCATCCGCTCTAGCTCGCGGCGACAGAGTCAAACCAAACATTTCACTCCCCATCTGCCAGACAGGTCATCGTATAACTTCCGATTGACAACACTGAAGCGGCCTGTAAATAATCGCCGCCAATGTTGTACGACGACGTATGACAAACAATAAAAACAAAAAAGAAAGGGAGCGTCACAGTGAGCAAGCTCGCCCGCAATTCGTCAATCCGTAGTTCACGGCCTACCCTCACCCGTCGCCATTCTCTCAGCCTGATCGGCTGCAGCGGCCTGGCCCTCGTCCTGCCCATCACCTGCCAGGCCGAAGGTTTCACCGACGACGCCAAGGCCACGTTGAACCTGCGCAACGCCTACATCAACCGCAACTACACCAACCCGGCCTACCCCCAGGGCAAGGCTGAAGAGTGGACGCAGAACTTCATTCTCGATGCCCGCTCCGGTTTCACCCAGGGTCCTGTGGGCTTCGGTGTCGATGTGCTTGGCCTGTACTCGCAGAAGCTCGATGGCGGCAAAGGCAGCGGCGGCACCCAACTGTTGCCGATCCACGACGACGGCCGCCCCGCCGACAATTTCGGCCGGCTCGGCGTGGCGCTCAAAGGCAAGATCTCGAAAACCGAATTGAAGGTCGGTGAATGGATGCCGGTGCTGCCGATCCTGCGTTCCGACGATGGCCGCTCGCTGCCGCAGACCTTCCAGGGCGCTCAGGTGACCTCCAGCGAAATCAGCGGCCTGACGCTCTATGGCGGTCAATTCCAGAAAAACAGCCCGCGTAACGACGCGAGCATGGAAGACATGTTCATGAACGGTAAAGCGGCGTTCACTTCGGACCGTTTCAACTTCGGCGGCGGTGAATATGCGTTCAATGAAAAGCGCACGCAGGTCGGTGTCTGGTACTCGGAACTCAGTGACATTTACCAGCAGCAATACTTCAACCTGACCCACAGCCAGCCCCTGGGCGACTGGACCCTGGGCGCCAACCTCGGCTACTTCATCGGCAAGGAGGACGGCAGCGCGCTGGCCGGTGACCTCGACAACAAGACCGCGTTCGCCCTGCTCTCGGCCAAATATGGCGGCAACACCTTCTACGTCGGCCTGCAAAAACTCACCGGCGATGACGTCTGGATGCGGGTCAACGGCACCAGCGGCGGCACCCTGGCCAACGACAGCTACAACTCCAGCTATGACAACGCCCGGGAGAAATCCTGGCAGGTGCGCCACGACTACAACTTCGCAGCCCTGGGCGTCCCCGGCCTGACCCTGATGAACCGCTACATCAGCGGTGACAACGTGCACACCGGGAAAATTACCGACGGCGAGGAATGGGGCCGCGAATCGGAGCTGGCCTACACCGTGCAGAGTGGTGCGTTGAAAAACCTCAACGTGAAATGGCGTAACGCAACGATTCGCAAGAGCTTCAGCACCAACGAATTCGATGAGAACCGGATTTTCATCAGCTATCCGATCAGCCTGCTGTAACCCCACCCTGGTATTTCAGTGCGTGCGGCTTGGTTCAGCCAAAGGAAACGACCCTCCGTCATTTTCAACCAATGTCGCGTTGACAAGAGCCGGAAACCCTAATGATACTCAGCACAGTCATACGATAACCTACAACGAACCAATAACAACAACTGTTTGTCCAGGATTCCCATGACGACCACTGCAACCACCCGCCCTCCTTTCAATCGCCTGCTGCTGACCGGCGCCGCCGGTGGCCTCGGGAAAGTCCTGCGCGAAAGCCTGCGCCCCTACGCCAATGTGATTCGCCTGTCGGACATCGCCGACATTGCGCCAGCCATCGATGACCGCGAAGAAGTCGTGCCGTGTGATCTGGCCGACAAGCAAGCCGTACATCAACTGGTCGAAGGCGTGGATGCGATCCTGCACTTCGGCGGGGTGTCGACCGAGCGCTCGTTCGAAGAGATCCTCGGCGCCAACATCTGCGGCGTGTTCCATATTTACGAAGCCGCGCGCCGCCACGGTGTGAAGCGAGTGATCTTCGCCAGCTCCAACCATGTGATCGGTTTCTACAGCCAGGACGAAGTCATCGATGCCCACTCCCCTCGCCGCCCGGACAGTTACTACGGCTTGTCCAAGTCCTACGGCGAAGACATGGCCACCTTCTACTTCGACCGCTATGGCATCGAGACCGTCAGCGTGCGTATCGGCTCGTCGTTCCCGGAACCGCACAACCGCCGGATGATGAGCACCTGGCTGAGCTTCGGCGACCTGACCCAACTGCTCGAGCGCGCCCTGCACACCCCGAATGTCGGCCACACCGTGGTCTATGGCATGTCCGACAACAAGGAGATCTGGTGGGACAACCGTTATGCCACGGCCCTGGGTTTTGCCCCGCAGGACAGCTCCGAAGTGTTCCGCGAAAAAGTCGAAGCCCAGCCGATGCCCGCCGCCGATGACCCGGCGCGGCTCTATCAGGGCGGCGCCTTCTGCGCAGCCGGGCCTTTCGGTGACTGAGCCTTCGCGCGTTGCTTGCCCCCCGACAAAAACCAAGGGAATGAGTTGCCATGCAAGCTGAACTGATTGTCGACGCCCGCAACGCGGTCGGTGAAAGCCCGGTCTGGGTGTCTGAGGAAAACGCGCTGTACTGGGTCGATATTCCCGCTGGCGGTTTACAGCGCTGGAGTGCCGACACCGGGCAAGTGGATGCCTGGAAAACCCCGCAGATGCTCGCTTGCATCGCCCGTCACCGGGACGGCGGCTGGGTCGCCGGCATGGAGAGCGGGTTCTTCCGCCTGCATCCGCGCCACGACGGCAGCCTCGACAGTGAACCGCTGGCCCAGGTCGAGCATGCCCGCACCGACATGCGTTTGAACGACGGCCGCTGTGACCGTCAGGGACGTTTCTGGGCCGGCAGCATGGTGCTGAACATGGGCGCCAACGCTGCCGAGGGGGCGTTGTATCGCTACAGCGCCGGGCAACCCGGGCCACTCGACGCGCGACTGAGCGGTTTCATCGTGCCCAACGGCCTGGGCTTCAGCCCGGACGGACGCACCCTGTACCTGTCCGACTCTCACCCTCAGGTCCAGCAGATCTGGGCCTTCGACTATGACATCGACACCGGTACGCCTTCGAATCGCCGCGTGTTCGTGGACATGAACCAGTATGAAGGTCGCCCCGACGGCGCAGCGGTCGACGCCGATGGCTGCTACTGGATTTGCGCCAACGACGCTGGCTTGATCCACCGTTTTACCCCCGCCGGCCGACTTGACCGTTCCCTCGCCGTACCGGTGAAAAAACCCACCATGTGCGCCTTCGGTGGCCCTCGACTGGACACGCTGTTCGTGACCTCGATCCGCCCCGGCGACGACCATGACCGGCAATCACTGGCCGGTGGCGTGTTCGCCCTCGACCCCGGAGTAAAAGGCTTACCCGAACCCCTGTTCAACGACTGACCTTCTCGAAAGAAAAGCGCTCCCGCTGCATCGCTGTGCCTTGAATAAAAAAAAACAATAAAACTGGAGACACCCCCATGGACTTCAAACGCACCTTGCTCGCCGCTGCACTTCCATTAGCCTTCTCCCTCAGCAGTGCCACCCAGGCACTGGAAATCAAATTCGCCGACATCCACCCCGCCGGTTACCCGACCGTGGTGGCTGAAGAGCAACTGGGCAAAACCCTGGTGGCCGACAGCAATGGCGCGCTGACCTTCAAGATGTTCGCCGGTGGCGTGCTCGGCTCGGAAAAAGAAGTGGTCGAACAGGCCCAGGTCGGTGCCGTGCAGATGGCCCGGGTCAGCCTCGGCATCGTCGGGCCGGTGGTGCCGGACGTGAACGTGTTCAACATGCCGTTCGTGTTCCGTGACCAGGCGCATATGCGCAAGGTCATCGACGGTGCGGTGGGCGATGAAATCCTCGACAAGATCACCAACTCCGAATTCAACCTGGTCGCCCTGGCCTGGATGGACGGCGGTACGCGCAACCTCTACACCAAGAAACCGGTACGAAGCCTTGAAGACCTCAAGGGCATGAAGATCCGCGTGCAAGGCAATCCGATGTTCATCGAAACCATCAACGCCATGGGCGGCAACGGTATCGCGATGGACACCGGCGAAATCTTCAGCGCCCTGCAGACCGGCGTGATCGACGGCGCGGAAAACAACCCGCCGACCCTGCTCGAACACAACCACTACCAGAATGCCAAGTACTACAGCCTGACCGGCCACCTGATCCTGCCCGAGCCGATCGTCATGTCAAAAATCACCTGGGAAAAGCTCACCCCCGAGCAGCAAGCCCTGGTGAAGAAAACCGCCAAGGCGGCCCAGGCCCAGGAACGCACCCTGTGGGATGCGAAATCGGCCAGCAGCGAAGAGAAACTCAAGGCCGCCGGCGTCGAGTTCATCACCGTCGACAAGAAACCTTTCTACGAGGCCACCGCCTCGATCCGCGAGAAATACGGCGCGCCCTACGCCGACCTGATCAAGCGCATCGAAGCCGTTCAGTAACCCTCCCTGCATTCAAGAAAGGCCCGGCGCCGCTGACGTTGGTGTACGTCAGTGCGCGCCCGGTTACGGTGGAACCCGATGAAGAATCTGCTGCTGCGTATCAACGACAGGATTTACATGGCCTGCATCTGGATTGCCGGCCTGTCGGTCCTGGCCATTTCCCTGATGATCCCCTGGGGCGTTTTTGCCCGTTATGTGCTCGGTACCGGCTCCAGTTGGCCGGAGCCCACCGCCATCCTGCTGATGATGGTGTTCACCTTCATCGGCGCCGCCGCCAGCTACCGGTCCGGTTCGCACATGGCGGTGGCGATGCTCACCGATCGCCTTGCGCCGAACCTGCGCAAGGCCGCGGCCATTGCCGCGCAACTGCTGATGGCGACCATCTGCCTGTTCATGGCCATCTGGGGCAGCAAGCTGTGCATGTCCACCTGGAACCAGTTCATGAGCGCCCTGCCGACCCTGCGCGTGGGCATCACCTACATGCCGATTCCGATTGGCGGCGTGCTGACGCTGGTGTTTGTCCTGGAAAAACTCTTGCTCGGTGACCAGAGCAACCGTCGGGTCGTGCGTTTCGACCTCGTTGAAGAAAACGAAGGGGCTGCCTGAATGGACGCTTTTATTCTGTTGGGCAGTTTTATCGCGTTGATCCTGATCGGCATGCCGGTCGCCTACGCCCTGGGGTTTGCCGCACTGATCGGCGCGTGGTGGATCGACATCCCGTTCCAGGCCCTGATGATCCAGGTGGCCGGGGGCGTGAACAAGTTCTCCCTGCTGGCGATTCCGTTCTTCGTCCTGGCGGGCGCGATCATGGCCGAGGGCGGCATGTCCCGGCGCCTGGTGGCGTTCGCCGGGGTGCTGGTGGGCTTCGTGCGTGGCGGCTTGTCGCTGGTCAATATCATGGCCTCGACCTTCTTTGGCGCGATCTCCGGTTCCTCGGTGGCGGACACCGCCTCGGTCGGTTCGGTGCTGATTCCGGAAATGGAACGCCGTGGTTATCCCCGGGAGTTCGCCACGGCAGTGACCGTCAGCGGTTCGGTGCAAGCGCTGCTGACACCGCCCAGCCACAACTCGGTGCTCTACTCCCTGGCCGCCGGCGGCACGGTGTCGATTGCCTCGCTGTTCATGGCCGGTGTGGTGCCGGGCCTGTTGATGAGCGCGTGCCTGATGGTGCTGTGCCTGATCTTCGCCAAGAAGCGCGACTACCCGAAAGGCGAAGTCATCCCGATGCGCGAAGCGCTGAAGATCTGCGGCGAAGCGTTGTGGGGCCTGATGGCGATGGTGATCATCCTCGGCGGCATCCTGTCGGGTATTTTCACCGCCACCGAGTCGGCGGCGATTGCCGTGCTGTGGTCGTTCTTCGTGACCATGTTCATCTACCGCGACTACAAATGGAGCGAACTGCCCAAACTGATGCACCGCACCGTGCGCACGATTTCGATCGTGATGATCCTGATCGGTTTCGCCGCCAGCTTCGGCTACATCATGACCCTGATGCAGATCCCGGCGAAGATCACCACGCTGTTCCTGACCCTGTCGGACAACCGCTACGTGATCCTGATGTGCATCAACGTCATGCTGCTGTTGCTCGGTACGGTCATGGACATGGCGCCGTTGATCCTGATTCTCACGCCGATCCTGATGCCGGTGATCCTCGGCATAGGCGTGGATCCGGTGCAGTTCGGCATGATCATGCTGGTGAACCTGGGCATTGGCTTGATTACACCGCCGGTGGGTGCGGTACTCTTTGTGGGGTCAGCCGTGGGTAAAGTCAGCATTGAATCCACCGTCAAAGCCCTGCTGCCGTTCTACGGCGTGCTGTTCCTGGTGCTGTTGGCCGTGACCTACATTCCGGCACTGTCGCTGTGGTTGCCGCATCTGGTGTTGTAAACCCTTAAAAAGATCACAGCCTTCGGCAGCTCCTGCGTCGGACACGGTTTCCTGTAGGAGCTGCCGCAGGCTGCGATCTTTTCCACCATTGAACGCGAATCGATAAACCATGAACCTTCTGCAACTCGAAGACGAATTCACCCACCTCACCCTCGCCCCGGAACTCGGCGCCAGCCTCGTCAACTGGACCGTGCGCAGCACTGGCCAGCCCTTGTTGCGACACGCTGATGCTCATGCCCTGAACACCGGCCTTCCCGGCAAGCTCGGCTGTTTTCCCTTGATCCCCTGGTCCAACCGTATCGCCGATGGCGGTTTCGATTGCCCCGATGGCTGGCTGGCACTGGCGCCCAACAGCCTCACCGATCCCCTGCCGATTCACGGCAGCGCCTGGCAGCAGGCGTGGGACGTGGTTTCGCGGTCGAAAAATGAAGTGCTCCTGCAACTCGACAGCACAACCCCCTTCGCTTATCGCGCCCGGCAACGTTTCCATTTGAGCGCGGGCAAGCTGAGCATCGAACTGCACGTCACGCACCTGGCTGAACACGCTGCGTGGCATGGCCTGGGACTGCATCCGTACCTGCCGCGCACACCGAACACCCGCCTACAGGCGCCCGCCCGGCATGTGTGGATGTGCGACGGGGCAAAACTGCCGACCGAACTCGGCGCATTGCCGGTCGAGTGGGATTTCCAGCAACTGAAGGCATTGCCACAATCCCTGGTGGACAACAGTTTCTGCGAATGGAACGGCCACTGCCTGATCGAGCAAGCGGATCTTGGTTACGCGCTCGACTGCCAGGCCACCGGCAGCGACTACTACCTGCTCTACTGCCCTGTGGGCCTGGGGTTTTTCTGCATCGAACCGGTGAGCCACCCGGTCAACGCGCACCACCTGCCCGGCCGGCCAGGGTTGCGTTTGCTGGAACAGGGTCAATCCACCGAACTGGGCTTCACCCTGCAGTACCGGCCGCTTCAGGCAGATACCCCCAACAATTGACTCAACACCGCTCGCAACTTGCCGGGCTTCACCGGTTTGTTCAGCAAGGGTGCGTTGAGTCGCTGCAACGCACGCCGACAATGGTCGGTGCGGTCGGCGGTAATGATCACCGCGGGAATGTCCTGGTGAAAATGCTCGCGCAAATGTCGCACCACATCACAGCCGACCACCCCGTGATCGAGGTGATAGTCCGCCAGAATCAGTTCCGGCGCCTGCCCGCGCAGCGCCGCCAGCGCAGCCTCTTCATCGGTGGCGACCAGGACGTCGCAGCCCCACTGCCCGAGCAACGCGCTCATGCTGTCGAGAATGCTCACTTCGTTGTCGATCACCAGTAAACGGCGGCCCGGCAGCGGGTTGCCGGTGCCCGGTTGTGGCACCGCCTGGCTCACGGGCAGCGGAACCTCGTCGGATATCGGCACCTCGATGCTGAACATCGAACCCCGCCCCGGTAACGAGTACACGCCGATCCTGTAGCCAAGGATCTTGGCGATGCGCTCGACAATCGCCAGCCCCAGGCCCACGCCCTTGCGGTCGGCGGCGCGGCCGACGTCCAGCTGGTTGAACTCGAGGAAGATCGAATCGAGCCGGTCGGCGGCTATGCCACGCCCGGTGTCCCAGACCTCCAGGCGCAACATCTCGCCCCGACGCCTTGCCGCCAGCAGGATGCTGCCTTCATCGGTGTAGCGGCAGGCATTGCTGAGAAAGTTGCGCAGGATCCGCGTCATCAGGCGCAAGTCGGTACTGATGGCGTAATCGGCCATGCGCACCCGCAGGTTCAAGCCGGCCGCCTGGGTGACAGACTGGAACTCCGACACCAGCGGCCCGAGCAGTTCGTCGAGGCGGTACAACGCAACGTCCGGTTTGACCGCGGCCTGGTCGAGCCGGGAAATGTCGAGCAGATCCGTCAGCAGGTCTTCGGCCCCTTCCAGGGCCTGGTGAGTGCGCTCCACCAGCACCTGTTCGGCTTCCGGCAATTTGCGTTCACGCAAGGTCGAGATCAGCAACCGCGCGGCGTTCAGCGGTTGCAGCAGGTCGTGGCTGGCGGCGGCGAGGTATTTGTCCTTGCTGTGATTGGCGGCCTCGGCGGCATCGCGGGCGTCGCGCAAGGCCTTGGCGATCTGTTTACGCTGGGTGATCTGCTGCTGAAGGTTACGGTTGGCCTCGAGCAATTCATCGGTGCGCGCCACGACGCGCTGCTCCAGTTCGTCATTGAGTTGCTGCAGGCGTCGCTGGGCCAGTTTGCGCTCGGTGATATCGGAGACGAACCCTTCCACCAGCCCCTCCTGGCCGGGCTTGAGCAGCAGGTTCATCAATACATCCAGGTGACTGCCGTCCTTGCGCCGCAAACGGGTTTCATAGCCGTGCAGGCTGCGCTGGTGCCGGAGGATTTCGCCAATGCTTTCCAGCTCCTGCGCGCCGTCGACGAACAGGGTGCTGCCCAGGTCAGTCAGGGAGAACAGCACCTCCTGCGGGTCCTGGTAACCGAGCATGCGTGCCAGTGCCGGGTTGGCGGCGCGCATGCCGTCGTGCAGGCTGGCCTGGAAGATGCCGTGCACCGCGTTTTCGAACAGCCACTTGTAGCGGTTACGCTCGGCTTCCAGATCATCCAGGCGCGCGGCCAGTTCCGGGTAATGACTCTTGCGCGCCGAGTGGCTGCCCAGCCCCAGCAGCCCGGCCAGGGCCCGTTGTTGCTCGTCAGAGGGCTTCGCCATAGACGACCTCGACATCACGCTGGCTGGATTCGCGCGGGTTGGTCAGGATGCACGGGTCGTGCATCGCATGCTGCGACAGGAACGGAATATCCGAGGTCCTGACGCCATGCAAACCAAGGGTTTCGTGAAAGCCGATGGCGTGCTTGAGGGCGATCAGGTGTTCGACCAGGCGCCCGCAGATCTGCCGGTGATTCAGGCCTCGGCAGTCGATGCCCAACGTCTCGGCGATCACCTTGAAGCGGTCTGGCGCCGAGTTGTAGTTGAAGGCCACCACGTGCTCGACAAGGACCGCGTTGCACAGGCCGTGGGGCAGATCGAGAAAGCCGCCGAGGCTGTGGGACATGGCATGCACGGCACCAAGGATGGCGTTGGAGAACGCCAGCCCGGCCTGCATGCTGCCGAGCATGATCTTCTCGCGCAGGGCGATGTCCGTCGGGTTGGCGATCATTTGCACCAGGTTGCCATTGATCAGGCGCATCGCCTCCAGCGCATGGGGGTCGGTCAGCGGCCCGTGGCCGGTGGACACGAAGGCTTCGATGGCATGCACCAACGCGTCAATGCCGGTACAGGCCGACAGGAACGGGTCCATGCTCAGGGTGGTTTCCGGGTCGATCAGCGAAACGTCCGGTACCACCGCCTTGCTGACGATGGAGAACTTCATGCGTTCCTGCTGGTTGGAAATGATCACGAACTGCGAGACGTCCGCCGAGGTGCCGGCGGTGGTCGGAATCAGGATCAGCGGCGGGCTGGGCACGCGGATGGTGTCCACACCCTCGAAATCGAGAATGCTGCGGCCATGGGCAACGACGATACCGATGCCTTTGCCGCAGTCCATCGGGCTGCCACCACCGACGGCGACGATCACGTCGCAGTGGTTTTCCCGGTACATCTCGGCACCGAGCATTACCTCTTCGACCCGAGGGTTGGGCGAGACATCACTGTAAAGGCAATACTCGATACCCAGGGCTTGCAGGCTGGCTTCGACATCGGCGACCCAGCCAGCGGCAATCACGCCGGGATCACTGACCACCAGGACCTTGCGTGCGCCAAAGGTCTTGGCGTAATTGCCGACACTGTGCCGGCTACCGGCACCGAAGATGATTTCAGGTGAAACGAACTTACGCAGCTGGTTGAGACTCTGGCTCATTGGAAAGCCTGTTTTTATTGTTTTGGAAGGTAGAAACCACACTAAACCATCCAGCTGTGAATGCAATCAGACCAAAGAACAGCGCTGCCCGGGCTGTAACAGATCCCTGTGGGAGCGGGCTTGCTCGCGAAAGCGGAGTGTCAGTCACCATCAATATTGACTGACAGGGCCTCTTCGCGAGCAAGCCGGCTCCCACAGGGGATCTGCGGCGCTAGAACTATCCGCGATAGATCAGCTGCGAAGCCTTCGCATTACGCAATGTGAGGTGTTCGATCCCCAACCCCGGTGCCTGCGCTTCCTCCCGGGCCTTGAGGATCACGCCGTGGTGCGCAGACTTGCTGCACACCGGGTCGGCATTGCTGGCATCGCCGGTCAGCATGAAAGCCTGGCAGCGACACCCGCCCAGGTCCTTGTGCTTTTCATCGCAGGAGCGGCATGGCTCCTTCATCCAGTCATCGCCGCGAAAACGATTGAAGCCGAACGAGTCGTTCCAGATGTGCGAGAGGCTGTGCTCGCGCACATTGGGAAACTGCACCGGTAACTGCCGGGCGCTGTGGCAAGGCAAGGCCGTGCCGTCGGGAGTGATGTCGAGAAACAGGTTGGCCCAGCCGTTCATGCAGGTCTTGGGACGCTCTTCGTAGTAGTCCGGGGTGACGAAGATCAGCTTGCACGGGTGGCCCTGGGCTTCAAGGCGTTGGCGGTACTCGTTGGTGATGCGCTCGGCACGCTGCAATTGCTCGCGGGTGGGCAACAGGCCGACGCGATTCAGTTCGGCCCAGCCATAGAACTGGCAGGTGGCCAATTCGACGAAGTCCGCTTCCAGCTCCAGGCACAGTTCGATGATCTGCGCGATCCGGTCGATGTTGTGCCGATGGGTGACGAAGTTCAGCACCATCGGATAACCCTGGGCTTTCACCGCACGGGCCATGGCGAGTTTCTGGGCGAAGGCCTTGCGCGAACCGGCGAGCATGTTGTTCACCGCCTCGTCGGCGGCCTGGAAGCTGATCTGGATATGGTCCAGCCCGGCCACCTTGAAGTCACGCACCTTCTGCTCGGTCAGGCCGATGCCGGAGGTGATCAGGTTGGTGTAGTAGCCCATGTCCCGGGCGGCCTTGATCAGTTCGGCGAGGTCCTGGCGTACCAGCGGCTCGCCACCGGAAAAGCCCAATTGCGCGGCGCCCATGTCCCGCGCTTCACGGAATACACGAATCCATTCCTCCGTGCTCAGTTCCTCGCCGTGCCGGGCAAAATCCAGCGGGTTGGAGCAATAGGGGCACTGCAGCGGACAGCGGTAGGTCAGCTCGGCGAGCAGCCACAACGGCGGTCCGGGCAGCGTCTCACTCGATCCAGAATTGCGCATGGGCCACCTCCAGAAACGCCAGCACGTCTTCGTCGATCCCCGGTACGCCGGGAAAATTCGCGCTCAATCGCTCGATGATCGCCGCCACGCTGCGCTGGCCATCCACCAGGTCGAGAATCTGTCCGGCACTGGCATTGAGCTTGATCATGCCTTCGGGGTACAGCAGCACGTGGCAGTCCTGACGGGGCTCCCATTGCAGACGAAAACCGCGACGCAAGGCCGGTGACTGTTGGCGATTGATCAGGCTCACAGGGCGATCCCCCGGTGCCAGACTTTGTTATCGGTAACCGTGTGATACGGCGGGCGCGCAAGCTCGTAGGCCATGCTCATGGCATCGAGCATGCTCCACAGCACGTCGAGCTTGAATTGCAGAATCTGCAGCATGCGTTGTTGCCCCTCGGCCGTCACGTAGTGCGCCAGGGTGACGCGCAAGCCATGCTCGACATCGCGCCGCGCCTGGCTCAGGCGCGTGCGGAAATAGTCGTAGCCAGCAGCGTCGATCCATGGGTAGTGGGTCGGCCAGGCGTCGAGTCGCGACTGATGGATCTGGGGGGCAAAGAGTTCGGTCAGCGAACTGCTGGCCGCTTCCTGCCAGCACGCGCGACGGGCGAAATTGACGTAGGCGTCCACCGCGAAACGCACGCCGGGCAGCACCCGTTCCTGGGAGAGGATCTGCTCGCGATCCAGCCCCACCGCTTCGCCCAGGCGTAGCCAGGCTTCGATGCCGCCCTCGCTGCCGGGGACACCATCGTGGTCGAGGATCCGTTGCAGCCATTCCCGGCGCACGTCGCGGTCCGGGCAGTTGGCGAGAATCGCGGCGTCCTTCAGGGGGATGTTGATCTGATAGTAGAAGCGATTGGCGACCCAGCCCTGGATCTGCTCGCGGCTGGCGCGGCCGGCGTACATGGCTTGGTGGAAGGGATGGTGGATGTGGTAGTAGGCGCCCTTGGCGCGCAGGGCGGCTTCGAATTCTGTGGGGGACATGGGGGTGTCAGTCATTTTGTTCTCCGGGAATTTTTGCGGTGCCCGCGCTGGCCCTATCGCGAGCAAGCTCGCTCCCACAGGTGTTCGGTGGGAACACAAATTTCATGTACTGCAGAAATCCATTGTGGGAGCGGGCTTGCTCGCGAAGGTGTCAGTCGCTACAGCACGATATCCATGCCGTCATAAGCCACTTCGATCCCCCGCCGCTCCAGCAGCGCCCGCTCGGCCGAGTCTTCATCGAGAATGGGATTGGTGTTGTTGATGTGGATCAGCACCTTGCGCTGGCGGTTGAACCCCTCCAGCACTTCAAGCATCCCGCCGGGGCCGCTTTGCGGGAGGTGCCCCATTTCGCTGCCCAGGCTCTGGCCGACTTCGCAAATACGCATCTCGTCGTCGCGCCACATTGTGCCGTCCAGCAGCAGGCAATCGGCGCGCTGCATCCAGCCCAGCACTTCATCGTCGATTCGACCAAGGCCCGGGGCATAGAACAGCGATGCGCCGTTGCGCAGGTCTTCAATGAACAAGCCAATGGTGTCGCCCGGTTGCGGATTGCCGCGATTGGGCGAATACGGCGGCGCGTTGCTCACCAGGGGAACCGCGCGAAATTGCAGATGCCCGCAGGCCGCGATGCTGAATGGCTGGCGATCGAGGCCGACCGGTTGCCAGTGCAATCCGCCGTTCCAGTGTCCGAGCATGTTGAACAACGGGAAACCGCTGCTCAGGTCCTGGTGCACGCGCTCGGTGCACCACACGTCATGCGGGCAACCTTCACGCAGGCTGAGCAAACCGGTGCAATGGTCAATCTGGCTGTCCAGCAGCACGATGCCGGCGATGGCGCTGTCACGCAGGCGCCGCGCCGGTTGCAATGGCGCAAAACTCTCGAATTGCGCGCGAATGTCCGGTGACGCGTTACACAGCACCCACTCGACACCGTCGTCACTCAGGGCAATCGACGACTGCGTACGGCGCTGTGCCCGCAGGCTGCCATTGCGCACCCCGGCGCACTGGCTGCAGTTGCAATTCCACTGGGGGAAACCACCGCCAGCGGCGGAACCGAGAACGCGGATGTGCATGGCGGATGCTCCAGAAGGCAGGCCCGGCCAACGCATCGGCTGGCCGGGTGATCAATCAACGGTTGGCGAAATACATCGTCACTTCGAAGCCAATGCGCAGATCGGTAAACGCGGGTTTAGTCCACATGGGTCATTCCTCTTCTTGTGCCCGGGTGATTCCGGTAGAGCCATTAATGCACGGGGCAACGGGTGCCCGAATGCTACTTTCGAAGGAGTTGGCGGGGTGATTTGGTAGGGGGTGTTGCACAAATTCTGTACACACCAAAAACCAATGTGGGAGCGAGCTTGCTCGCGATGACGGCGCAACAGTCAACATAGATGTTGGATGTCATGGCCTCATCGCGAGCAAGCTCGCTCCCACAGGTTTTTCAGTGTTCTTGAGGAATCAGAAGAACCCCAGCGGATTGATGTCGTAGCTCACCAGCAGGTTTTTGGTCTGCTGATAGTGGTCAAGCATCATCTTGTGGTTTTCCCGACCGACGCCGGACTTCTTGTAGCCACCGAACGCCGCGTGCGCCGGGTACAGGTGGTAGCAGTTGGTCCACACGCGCCCGGCCTTGATCGCCCGGCCCATGCGGTAGGCGCGGTTGATGTCGCGGGTCCACAGGCCGGCACCGAGGCCGAACTCGCTGTCGTTGGCAATAGCCAGGGCTTCGGCTTCGTCCTTGAAGGTGGTGATCCCCACCACCGGGCCGAAGATTTCTTCCTGGAACACACGCATCTTGTTGTGACCCTTGAGCAGGGTCGGCTGGATGTAGTAACCGCTGGACAGGTCGCCCTCCAGACGTTCGGCCGCGCCGCCGGTGAGCAGCTCGGCGCCCTCCTCCTGGGCAATGGTCAGGTACGAGAGAATCTTGTCGTATTGCTGCTCGGACGCCTGGGCGCCGACCATGGTCTCGGTGTCCAGCGGGTTACCACGCTTGATCTTGACGATTTTCTTCATCACCTCGGCCATGAACGGCTCGTAGATCGACTCCTGGACCAGCGCCCGGGACGGGCAGGTGCAGACTTCGCCCTGGTTGAAGAACGCCAGCACCAGGCCTTCGGCGGCTTTTTCGATGAACTCGGGTTCCGCGTTCATGATGTCTTCGAAGAAGATGTTCGGCGACTTGCCTCCCAGCTCGACGGTGCTCGGGATGATGTTCTCGGCGGCGCAATGCATGATGTGCGCGCCCACCGGGGTCGAGCCGGTGAAGGCGATCTTGGCGATGCGCTTGCTGGTGGCCAGGGCCTCGCCGGCTTCGCGACCGAAGCCCTGGACGATGTTCAGCACGCCCGCCGGCAGCAGGTCGGCGATCAGCTCGGCGAAGACCATGATCGACAGCGGTGTTTGCTCGGCAGGCTTGAGCACGATGCAGTTGCCGGCGGCCAGGGCCGGGGCGAGTTTCCAGGCGGCCATCAGCAGCGGGAAGTTCCACGGAATGATCTGCCCGACCACGCCCAAGGGTTCATGGAAGTGATAGGCCGTGGTCAGCTCGTTGATCTCCGCAGCCCCGCCTTCCTGGGCGCGGATGCAGCCGGCGAAGTAACGGAAGTGGTCGGCCGCCAGCGGCACGTCGGCGTTCAGGGTTTCGCGCACGGCCTTGCCGTTATCCCAGGTTTCGGTGACGGCCAGCACTTCCAGGTTCTGCTCGATGCGGTCGGCGATTTTCAGCAGCACCAGGGAGCGGTCCTGGGCCGAGGTTTTGCCCCAGGCGTCGGCAGCGGCATGGGCAGCGTCGAGAGCCTTGTCGATGTCGGCGGCGCTGGAGCGCGGGAATTCGGCGATCACTTCACCGTTGACCGGCGAGGTGTTGGTGAAGTACTCGCCATTGATCGGGGCAACAAACTCGCCACCGATGAAGTTGCCGTAGCGCGGCTTGAAGGTAATGACGGCGCCTGGGGTTCCGGGTTGTGCGTAGATCATGGTGGGCCTCTGTCTGGGTCGATGCCTGTCGTACTGACAGGCGATGAACCGATACTAGAGAGCCCCGCGTGCCAGACGAATGCATCGTTGGCAGGAGGGGCTCTCGTTATTTGGTCGTAGATTTCACACAAAACACTGTGGGAGCGAGCTTGCTCCGGGCGGCGTTCCGACGATGAGGCCAGCACATTCGCCATTGATGTCGACTGTCAGACCGCTATCGCGAGCAAGCTCGCTCCCACAGGTTATGTGGTGGTCCTGACGTTAATGCTTGGCGACAAGATCCTTGGGCAGCTTGAAGGTCCAGAGCATGCCGCCCTGGTTGAAGTCCTTCACCCGCTTGGCCACTTCACCGCCCCACAGCGGTACCGCGCCGCCCCAGCCGGAGAGCACCGAGACGTACTGTTCGCCGTCCATTTCCCAGGTCACGGGCGAGCCGAGCACGCCGGAACCGGTCTGGAATTCCCAGACCTTTTCGCCGGTCTTGGCGTTGAACGCCTGCAGGAAGCCTTCAGGCGTGCCGGTAAACACCAGATTGCCCTTGGTGGTCAGCACCCCGCCCCACAGCGGCGCGTAGTTCTTGTGGCGCCAGACTTCCTTGCCGGTTTTCGGATCGATGGCCCGCAACACGCCGATGTAGTCTTCGTTCAACGGTTTGATGGTGAAGCCGGCGCCGAGGAACGCCGCGCCTTTCTTGTAGGCGATGCCTTCGTTCCAGATGTCCATGCCCCACTCGTTGGACGGCACATAGAACAGCCCGGTGTCTTGGTTGTAGGCCATCGGCATCCAGTTTTTCGCGCCGAGGAACGCCGGTGCCACGAAGACCGAACTGCCCTTGACTTCCGAGCCTGGGGCACCGGGACGGCTGGCCTCGTTGTAGATCGGCCGGCCGTTCTTATCCAGGCCGGTGGCCCAGGTGATCTTGTCCACGAACGGGAAGCCGCGGATGAATTTGCCGTTGGTACGATCCAGCACGTAGAAGAAGCCGTTACGGTCGGCAGTGGCCGCCGCCTTGATCTCCTTGCCGCCTTCGCTGTAGTTGAACGACACCAGCTCGTTCACGCCGTCGTAGTCCCAACCGTCGTGGGGCGTGCTCTGGAAGTGCCACTTGATGGTGCCATCGTCCGGGTTGAGCGCCAGGCGCGATGAGGAGTAGAGGTTGTCGCCAGGGCGCAGGTGCGAGTTCCACGGTGCCGGGTTGCCGGTACCGAACAGCAGCAGGTTGGTTTCCGGGTCGTAATAGCCGCCCAGCCACGGGGCCGCGCCGCCGGTTTTCCAGAGATCGCCCGGCCAGGTCTTGCCTGCCTCGCCGCCGGAGATGCCGTTTTCCACCGCTTTGCCGTCCTTGTAGACGTAGCCCATATGGCCTTCGACCGTTGGCCGGGTCCACAGCAGATCACCGTTTTTCGGGTCGTAGGCCTCGATCTTGCCCACCACGCCAAACTCGCCACCGGCCACGCCGGTAATCAGCTTGCCGTTGATCACCAGCGGCGCGGCACTGATCGAGTAGCCTTCCTTGTGGTCGGCGACTTTCTTGCTCCACACCACCTTGCCGGTGTCCTTGTTCAGCGCCACGAGCTTGGCGTCGAGGGTGCCGAAAATCACCAGGTCACCATACAGCGCGACGCCGCGGTTGATCACGTCGCAACAAGGACGGATGTCATCGGGCAGGCGTGCATCGTATTGCCAGAGTTTCTTGCCGGTGCGCGCATCCACGGCGAACACCCGGGAATAGGAACCGGTCATGTACATCACGCCGTCCTTGACCATCGGCTGCGCTTGCTGGCCACGTTGTTTTTCACCGCCGAAGGAAAACGCCCACACCGGGCGCAGCTCCTTGACGTTGTCGACGTTGAGAATATCCAGCGGGCTGTAGCGCTGCCCTTGAACGCCGAGTCCGTTGGTCACGACCTGTTCCGGGTTCTTCGGGTCCTGGAGAATGTCCTGGTCGGAAACCCCGGCCAATGCCTGGCCGGACAACAGCATGGCACTGAGCAGCAGGCTCAAGACGAAGGGCTGGCGACGTGCGGGTTGGGTCATGACGGCTTCCTCTGCGGATTTTTGTTATGTCCGGAAAGTTTTCCCGGTCTGGTGCAGATTCTTGAGCGCCGCCGCCCTGGCAACAATTGCCCGCAATGAGGAGATTGCTAGTTCCTTGGTACAGGGTGGGGGGTGATGAGCCGCGGATTTTGTGCCCGATGAAAGTCCCCCAGGGGTCTGTGTTTGCTCACTTTTGCGCGTTGGAATCCACCCGCGTCATCCGCCCACGCTCGTAGCGCGGGTACAGATGACTGACGCTGCGGATCAGTTCGTAGCGGCTCAGGTTGATCCCGGCGAAACGTTCGGGGACGGGGCTGCGGATCATCTCGGCCATGTCGCTGCCATTGGCGGCGCCGTCGCGCATCAGTTGATCGAGCCAGGTCAGGTAATCGCGCATTTGCTCGAAGGGTTGAGGGTCGCTCGCCACCGGGCCATGGCCCGGCACAACCTGCGTCCAGGGCAAGCCTTGCAGGGTCGCGATGTCCGCCAGCCACACTGCCAGCCCTGGACTGTTGGGTGTGGTCAGCGCCCGTTGATAAAACACCAGGTCCCCGGCAAACAACACGCCGGTTCGCTGGTCGAGAATAGCCAGATCCGCGCCCGTATGCCCACCCAGGCTCAGCAGACGCAGATCGTGATTCCCAAAACTTTTCACGCCGGGTGTCAGCACCTGGGTAGGCATCACCACTTCGGTGCCACGCATCCAGTCGCCGACCATCCGGTACATATTCTCGGCCATGGCATCGCCTTGCCGGTGCAACAGCTCGGTGGTGCCGGCCAAGGCGCCGATCGGCACGTCGCTGAAGGCTTGGTTGCCCAGCACATGGTCCGGGTGATGATGGGTCAGCAAGACCTCGATCACTGGCTTGTCGGTGGTGGCGGCAATGGCCTTGCGCATCGCTTCGCCGTAGCGCTTCGACGGACCGGTATCGATCACCACCACACCCCGGTCAGTGACGATGAACGCGGTGTTGACGATGTTGCCGCCGTTGGCCTTGGCAAAATTATCGGTGCTGCCTTCCAGCAGCCAGGTGTCCCGGGCGATCTGCCGGGGCTTGAGTGAGTACTCGAGATCGGCCAGGGCCGGCAGACTGACGCTCAGCACCATCAACAGGATCCAGCGCATGCCACGCTCCTTGAGGTCACGCTCCTTGGGGTCAGAGGATCGACGCATTGAACTCATTGCCACTGTTGTCCCGTATTAACAGGCGCGTTTGCCCTGCTCCTTCGATGTCGAAGGCCAGGTTGGGGTTTTCGCTGACTGCGGGAAACAGCTCCAGCCGGGCCAGCACCTGCTCGTTGTGGTCGCGCAACTCGACATGGTTGATGAAGAACTCCGGAATGCCGCTGACCATGCCATTGTCCATGGGATGGGCCACCTGCAACCGCAAACGGCTGAATTCGCCCCGGGGGTAACGGCCGCCGAACACTTCGCCGATGTGCTCTTCCCAGCCTGGTTGCGTGCGCACCACGCTCGGCGCGGTGCAGCCGCCACCCGCCGCATCAATCAGGGTCGAGCCGACATGCCACACGCCGTCGCGGGTCAACACCGCCGCGCGCAAGGGCGTGGCCTGTTCGATGCGAATGCGCAACGACAGCCAAGGCAAAACCGAATCAAGCGGCTGGAAGTCGACGATTTTCGGCAACGGGTTCAGCTCTGCCCAGGCGAGGATTTTCACCACCTCGCCCTTGAACGCCCGGGCGTCGATTTCCAGCGGCACCTGCCGGGCATCTTCGGCAAACGGCGGCGCCAGCAACTTGACCCGCTCATCGAAAACGAACGGCGCATTACCGAGGAACTGCTGCTGATAGAAATTCCACATCACCGATGGCACCGGGTCCTTACCGGGATCGATAGCGCCAGCTTGTGCCGCCAGGCTTAACCAGCAGGCCAACAGACAACTCCCTCGCCATTTCATCGCCTGCTCCTTATTGATACATCTCGGGCACGTCGTACTGCAGGCCGTAATGGCCGTAGATGGTCTTCACCGAACCCTCGCGGATCAGGCCTTCGAGCGCCTCTTCCACGGCATAGGCCAGTTGCCGGTTGCTTTCGTGCACCGCCATGCCGATTTCCCAAAGTTGCTTGCCCATGTTCGGGTAGGCGTTCTCAGCCAGTGCCACTTGCGGGTCGGCCGCTTCATGGATCTGCCAGTCGATTTCGCCGCGCATGGCCATCACCGCGTCGACCTCGCCGACCTTCATCCCGGCAAACGCCTGGGGCACGCCGGGATAGTGATGGGTCTTGCCAGCGAGCATGCCGTTGAACACCGACGTCAGGTAGAACGACGGCACGCTGTCGACTTCGACACCAATCGGGTGATGCTCGAACACCGCGACGCTGGCGACCTTGTCCAGCCGCCGGCGGTCATAGGCCACCTGCCATTGTTCGTTCTGGTACGGACCGAACATCACCACTTGGCCGTTGACCAGTTCGCCGAACTCGTTGCGCTTCTGCGCGTAGTCACGGTCGTAGGGCACGCGCATCATCAGGTCGGCCAGTTGCTGGTTGTGCAAGGCACTGGCACGCCAGATGTAATCGCGCAGGTCGTCGTCGAGCTTTTCCCCGGCCGGTGCCCAGATCAGTGTCAGGCGCACGCCGAGCGCCTTGGCCAGGGCCTCGGCGAGCTCGACATCGACACCCTGGGGCTTTCCGGCGCGTTCAAAGCTGTAGGGGGCGAAGTCCTTGTAGACCGCCACCTTAAGCTCCCCGGCGGCGATCATTTCGTCGTAGTTGCGAACCTGCGCCTGCGCCGCCTGGCAGCACAGCCACAGAGCGCCGATCAACACCGCGAGCAGGCGCATGGGTCACTCCTCGACGTGCACAGTGTCCAGATAAGTGCGCACTGCCCACAGGGCTTCCTGACTCAGGTAGTCGGCCATCTTCGGCATGTACACCCGACCGTCGCGCACCGCGCCATGGCGCACCCGTTCGGCGAACCATTCATCGCCCGACTCACCGACATCAAGCATGCGCAAGTCGGGGGCGATACCGCCGGACTTGGCTTCCAGGCCATGACAGGCCGCGCAGTTCTGGGTGTACGCAGAAGCACCGATTTCCACTGCTTTGTCATGTTCCGGGGCGGTGCGATACGGGTTCACCGCGGCCCAGCCATCGGCATCGAGTTGCACACCGGCGTCCTTGATCGGGGTCAGCCCCGGGGTGGCCACGGCCTGTGGCACCACGTTGCCGTGGGCCCAGACGGAACCTGCACTGATCAAACTGGCCAATAGCCCGGTCACGAGCAAGGCGTTGCGTCTTGTTGTCATTGTTATGCCCTCTGGATTGCACGCAAAACCTCTTGGCAGAGGCTATGGCAGCCATCTTAGAAACGGTATCGCACTCACCCCATGCTGCTTTGGTGGTCGCCACCTAGTCCCTTGGTAGTAAGGCGCTGGATGGACACCACCGGTACTTTCTGCATATTTCCTCAGCTTCACGGGCTACCTAAGCTGGCGCTACCTGTAATGGAGTGCCCTATGCGCCCGCTCATCCCTTACGCCCTGATCTACCTGCTGGCGATTGCCTGCGCCGCCGGCCTGGCCACCCAGAGCCAGGCCAGCGAAGCGCCCTTGCAGGTGCGGATCGGCTACCTGGGTTATCGCCCCGACCCCGGCCCGCTGCTGTCCAGCGTCATCCCCGAGCCCACCGATGCCGGGCTGCGCGGCGCCGAACTGGCGATCACCGACAGCAACAGCACCGGGCGTTTTCTCAACCACGGCTACAACCTGGTCAGCGCCAATGTCGACAGCCCCGAGGCCTTGCTCGAAGCGGCAAAGGCGCAGCATGAACAAGGCCTGCGCCTGTTTGTAGTCAATGCCCCCGCCACCAGCCTGCGCCAATTGAGTGCAGCGCTGCCCGACAGTCTGCTGTTCAACGCCGGTAGCCCCGATGACAGCCTGCGCACCACCGATTGCCTGGCGAACGTGCTGCATACCTTGCCGAGCCGGGCGATGCTCGCCGATGCGCTGGCGCAGTTTCTGGTGCTGCGCAAATGGCAGCGGGCGCTGCTGATCGTCGGCCCGACGCCCGACGATCAAGCCTATGCCGCCGCCCTGCGCCGCGGGGCCAAGCGCTTTGGCTTGCAACTGGTGGCGGAAAAACCCTGGAGCTTCGATAACGACCAACGCCGCAGCGCCCAGGCGGACATGCCGCTGTTCACCCAGACCGCCGAGTACGACGTGGTACTGGTGGCCGATGAACGCGGCGACTTCGGAGAATACGTGCCCTACCAGACCTGGTACCCGCGCCCGGTCGCCGGCACCCAGGGCCTGACCCCGGTGGGCTGGCACAAGACCGTGGAAACCTACGGCGCCGCGCAGCTGCAAAAACGCTTCGAAGCCCTGACCGGGCGCTGGATGAATGACCGTGATTTCGCGGCATGGATGGCCGTGCGCAGTATCGCCAGCGCCGTGAGCAAACTGCGCCAGGCCGAGCCGAGGGCGATCCGTACGCTGGAAATCAGCGACCAGTTGCCCCTCGACGGCTTCAAGGGCCGCAAGCTCAGCTATCGGCCGTGGAACGGCCAGTTGCGCCAGCCGATTCCCATCGTCCAGCCACGGGCGCTGGTCAGCACCTCACCCCAGGACGGCTTTCTGCACCCCTTCAACGAGATGGACAGCCTGGGCTACGACAAACCCGAGGTCAGCTGCCGTTTTCCCTGATCCGATAATCACAACAACAAGGAATCCGCCATGCGCCGCACCCTGCTCTCTTGCATCATGCTGCTCGCCGCTGGCCATGCCGTTGCCAGCACTGCCTGGGTCTCCAACGAAAAGGACAACAGCCTGAGCCTGATCGACCTGCAGACCCTGCAAGTCACCGACACCCTGCCCGTCGGCCAGCGCCCCCGCGGCCTGCTGCTGTCCCATGACAACAAACTGCTGTACATCTGCGCCAGCGACTCGGACCGGGTCCAGGTGATGGACGTGGCCACGCGCAAGATCATCAAGGAACTGCCCTCGGGCAAAGACCCCGAGCAATTCGCCCTGCATCCGAATAATCGCTGGTTGTACGTCTCCAACGAGGACGATGCGCTGGTCACGGTGATCGACACCGAGACGTCCAAGGTGCTCGGCCAGATCAACGTCGGTGTCGAACCCGAAGGCATGGCCGTCAGCCCTGACGGCAAGTGGGCGGTCAACACCAGCGAAACCACCAACATGCTGCACTGGATCGACACCAGCACCCAGACCCTGGCCGACAGCACCCTGGTCGACCAGCGCCCGCGCTTCGTCGAGTTCTCCCCCGATGGCGCCCAGCTCTGGGCCTCGGCGGAAATCGGCGGCACCGTGACCATTCTCGATGTGGCCAGCCGCACCGTGCTCAAGACCCTGAACTTCCAGATCAAGGGCGTGCACCCGGACAAGGTCCAGCCGGTCGGCATCAAGCTCAGCGCCGATGGCAAGTACGGCTTCGTCGCACTGGGCCCGGCCAATCATGTGGCGGTGATCGATGCCAAGACCTTCGAGATTCTCGATTACCTGCTGGTGGGTCGACGAGTCTGGCAGATGGCATTCACCCCGGATCAGAAGCAACTGCTGGCCACCAACGGCGTCAGCGGCGATGTCTCGGTGATCGATGTCGACAGCCTCAAGGTCAGCAAATCGGTGAAAGTCGGACGCTACCCTTGGGGCGTAGTGGTGACGCCATGAACGCCCTTGAAGTCAGCGACCTGAGTTTCGCCTACGGCGCCCGAGAGGCCTTGCGCAAGGTGAGTTTCAGCCTGGAACCCGGGCGTTTCGCCGCGCTGTTGGGTCCCAATGGCGCGGGCAAGTCGACCCTGATTGCCCTGCTCACCCGGCTCTATGATCTGCAGCACGGCGAGATCCGCGTCGGTGGCAATTCATTGCGCAGCGCGGCACGCCCGGCACTCAAGCAATTGGGTGTAGTGTTCCAGCAAAGCACCCTGGACCTAGACCTCAGCGTCGAGCAAAACCTGCGTTATCACGCCGCATTGCATGGCCTGTCCCGGCGCCAGACCGACCTTCGGGTCGACGCCGAACTGGCCCGTCAGACCCTGACCGATCGCCGTCGCGAACGGGTGCGCGAACTCAATGGCGGCCATCGTCGCCGGGTGGAAATTGCCCGTGCCCTGTTGCATGAGCCGCGCCTGTTGCTGCTCGATGAAGCCAGTGTCGGCCTCGACCCGGCGAGTCGACTGGCACTCAACCAGCACATCCGCAGCCTGTGTCGCGAGGAGCGCATCAGCGTGCTCTGGACCACCCACCTGCTCGACGAAGTGCAGCCCAGGGATGACTTGCTGATCCTGCATCAAGGCCGGCTGGTGGCCAGTGGGCAGGCCGATGCCCTGAGCCTGGAACACGGTGGTGACCTCGGTTCGGCCTTCACCCGCCTGACAACATCGGGAGTTGCCCAATGAACGCTTACTGGCAATGCTTTAGCGGCATCGTGCTGCGCGAGTGGCTGCGCTTTGTGCTGCAACGCACGCGGTTTCTCAGCGCCCTGGTGCGGCCGCTGCTGTGGCTACTGGTGTTCGCCGCCGGTTTTCGCGCAGCGCTGGGGATCGCGATCATCGAGCCCTACGACACCTACATCCCGTACGAGGTCTACATTATTCCCGGCCTGGCCTGCATGATCCTGCTGTTCAACGGCATGCAGGGATCACTGTCGATGGTCTACGACCGCGAGATGGGCAGCATGCGGGTGCTGCTGACCAGTCCCCTGCCCCGCACCTTTCTGCTGTGCAGCAAACTGTTGGCCACGTCGCTGATTTCGCTGTTGCAGGTGTATGCCTTCCTGGCGATTGCCTGGGTCTACGGCGTGCAGCCACCGGCCATGGGCCTGTTGCTGGCGTTGCCGGCCCTGCTGCTGGTGGCGTTGATGCTCAGCGCCTTGGGCCTGTTGCTGTCGAATGCGATCCGCCAGCTGGAGAACTTTGCCGGGGTGATGAATTTCGTGATCTTCCCGCTGTTTTTCCTGTCATCGGCGCTGTATCCGCTGTGGAAGATGCGCGAGGCCAGCGAGTGGCTGTATTGGCTGTGCGCGGTGAATCCCTTTACCCATGCGGTGGAACTGGTGCGTTTTGCCCTGTATGAACGCTTCAATCCGCTGGCGCTGGCGGTGTGCGTGGGCCTGACGCTGCTGTTCGCCCTGCTCGCCGTGCTGACCTTCAACCCGCAGCATGCTGCCTTGCGCAAAGCCAGCTAACACCACAATCCCCGGTGGGGGATCTTCATTGAACAGGGAGAATTACTACTTTAGTACTGGTTTACCTGTCTATCGTCGCATTCCCAACGCCCCCCGACTGGCATGTAATAGGTCCATAACTATAAGGACCGAACCCATGCCACGTGCCCGACGTTGCCTGTTGCGCCCCGCTCTCGCCGCCCTGTCGCTGGGCCTGCTGCTGAGCACCGCGCAGGCCGACACAGCGCTGTTCTCCGCCGAGGGTTATCGCATCGGCCTGTACCGCAGCCCGACGCCCGACCAACTGCAAGGCGCAACCATCGTCGATACCCTCACCCTGCAAACCCTGCTCGGCCAAACCCCACGCCCACTGCTGATCGACGTCTACCGCCGTCAGTGGCTGCAAGGGCAATTCATCGAAGACCAGCCCCATGAAAACCTGCCCGGCAGCCATTGGCTGGCCAATACCGGGGATGGCGACCTGACGCCGCAATGGCAGGACTACTTCGCCGGCAACCTGCAAAAGCTGACCGCCGGCGACCCGACCCAACCGCTGGTCTTCTATTGCCGCTCCGACTGCTGGTTGAGCTGGAATGCGGTCAAGCGCGCAGCCACCATGGGCTATAAGACTCTGTATTGGTATCGCGATGGCCTGGACGCCTGGCAAGCGGCCAACCTGCCGGTTTCGCCTGCCCGGCCCGAACCCTTTCCCTGAGCTTTACGCGTGCGTGTTGTTGCCACACCATAATCAAAATAATGAGGTGAAAGGCCATGTACAAAATCCTGATTGCCGACGATCACCCGCTGTTTCGTGAAGCCATTCACAACGTCATCAGCGACGGTTTTGCCGGCAGCGAAGTGATGGAAACCGCCGACCTGGACAGCGCCCTGGCCCTGACCCAGGAACACGACGACCTGGACCTGATCCTGCTCGACCTGAACATGCCCGGCATGCACGGGCTCAATGGCCTGATCAACCTGCGCAACGAAGCGCCGACCATTCCGGTGGTGATTGTTTCCGCCGAGCAGGACAAACAGATCGTGCTGCAAGCCATCACCTACGGCGCGGTGGGTTTCATCACCAAATCGTCACCCCGCGCCCAGATGACCGATGCGATCCAGCAGATTCTCAATGGCAATGTCTACCTGCCCCCGGACATCATCCGCACCGCCAAAAGCAGCACCCACCGACGGATGAACGACACCCCGAGCTTCCCGCCCGAACTGCTCCAGGCCCTGACCCGCAAGCAACTGCAAGTGCTGGAGCGCATGACCAAGGGCGAATCGAACAAGCAGATCGCCTACACCCTGGAAATCGCCGAGACCACGGTCAAGGCCCACGTCTCGGCAATCCTGCGCAAGCTCAACGTGCACAACCGGGTGCAGGCGATCCTGAGTGCCGGGGATATTGATTTCGGGTCTTATCTGCGGCGTTGAGTCAGCAAGACCGCGGCGCCCCCTTCGCGAGCAAGCCCGCTCCCACACTGGACCTGCGTCGTACACAAAATCTGTGTTTGATGAAGATCAAATGTGGGAGCGGGCTTGCTCGCGAAGAGGCCAGCACCGACACCCAGAAAATCAAGGCCTGCCGAGCAAATGACTCATCGCCGTCTTCAGTTTCATCGGCCGCACCGGCTTGTGCATCAGGGTGTGGCCCAGTTCGCGGATCTGCTGCTTGAGCTCATTGCTGTAGTTGGCCGTGATCATCATCGCCGGGATCGGTGAGGCACGACGGGCATTGATCCGGGCCACTGCATCGACACCGTTCTGATCGTTATCCAGATGATAGTCGGCGATCAGCAAGTCGGCTTCGGCGCGGTAGTTGTCCACTTGCCGTGCCAGGTCCTCCTCCGACAGCGCCGTCACCACCCGACACCCCCACCCCTCCAGCAAGGTGCGCATGCCGGCACAGATGGTCGCGTCATTGTCCAGCACCCATATCCTGGCACCCCGCAGGCGCTCAAGCATCGGCTCGCTCATCTGCAGCGTCGGCGGCGGTGTCGGCGCGGTGGCGCTCAAGGGTACTTCGACCGAGAACATCGAACCCCGGCCCGGCCACGAGCGCACATGAATGGGATGCCCGAGGATGCCGGCAATTTTCTCGACGATCGCCAGGCCCAGGCCCAGTCCGCGATCCTGATCCGGTCGCTGCACATCGCCGCGCTTGAATTCCTGGAAAATCTCCTCCAGGCGATGCTCGGCAATGCCCATGCCGCTGTCCCAGACTTCGATCGTCAGGCACTGATGATGCCGCCGGCAACCGAGCACCACGCGACCACTGTAGGTATAGCGAATCGCGTTGCTCAGCAGGTTGCGCAGAATCCGCGCCAGCAACTGGATGTCGCTGCGCACCAGCGCCGAACAGCCGATGAAGTGCAATTGCAGGCCTTCACTGCGCGCCACCTGGGTGTATTCGGCGGCCAGGTTGTCCAGCAGTTCACTGAGGGCAAACGGCGCGACGTCGGCCTTGATCACCCCCGCATCGAGCTTGGAAATATCCACCAGGGTGCCGAGCAGGTTCTCCACGTCTTCCAGGGAATTACTCACGTTGCGTACCAGAATCTCGCTGGACATCGGCTCTCGGCGTTCCAGCAAGGCACTGGTGAACAATCGCGCCGCATTCAGCGGTTGCAGCAGGTCGTGGCTGACGGCGGCGAGGAACTTGGTTTTCGACAGGTTGGCTTGCTCGGCTTCCTGCTTGGCTTCGCGCAAGCGTGACTCGACCAGGCGCCGCTCATCGATCTCGCGCAGCAACTGGTCGTTGAGGGTGGTCAACTCCGCCGTGCGCTCGCGTACCCGCAGCTCAAGGTTCTGATACGCCTGATGCAGCGCCTCGGCGGTGCGGCGGCGTTCGGTGATGTCGCGGATCAGCACGAAAATCCCCACCACCTCGCCACTGGCCAGACGGTTGGGCACATAGGAGCGCAGCATGTAGCGCTCCTGGTTGTTGACGTTGGTTTCGGCGAACTCGAAGGTCACGCTCTCGCCGGCCAGTGCCCTGGCCACATAGGACTCCAGGCGCTGGTAATGCTGTTCGCTGTGCACTTCACGCAGGCTCTGGCCGAGCATCACGCCGCGGGGCCAGCAGTACCACTCCTCGTAGACCTTGTTGGTGAACTCGTAGACCAGGTCGGCATTGAGGTAGGCAATCAATGCCGGTACGTGATCGGTGATCAGGCGGATCCAGTGTTCGCTTTCACTCAGCGCTTCGGCGTGCTGGTAGCGCTCGGTAATGTCGGTGAAGGTGTTGACGAAACCGCCGGTGGGCAACGGATGGGTGCGGATTTCCAGGACCCGGCCATCGTACAGGCGCTGCTCGCATTCGCGGACCGGTCGCCCGTTGCCGTCGCGACTGGCAGGGGTCAGCAGGTTCAACTCGCTGTCGGCGATCACTTCGGCAAAAGGGCGATGGGCCGCCACCGGCGCCAGGCCGCTCAATTCCAGGAAGCGCCGGTTCCACAATTCCAGGATGCCCTCGGCGCTGACCATCGCCACCCCTTGGGACAGGTTGTCGACCGCCCGTTGCAACAGGTGCGACTTCTGCGCCACCGCCTGCTCGCGGCGCATGGTTTCGCTGAGTTTGACGTCGGTAATGTCGGTGAACAGAATCACCCGCCCCCCTTCCTGGGTCGGCCGCTCGCTGACTTGCAGCCAACGCCCGTTCTGCAGACGGTAAAGCAGGTTTTCGTCGGCGTGCCCGCGAGGCTCTTCGGTGAACAGGGCGTTGTTCATCATCAGCCGCTTGACCTCGGTCAGGCGCATGCCGGCATTGATCCGCACCCGGCTGTTGCTCCAGAACGCCTTGAAGCGACTGTTGAACAGCACGATGCGCTGGTCGGCGTCGAACAGCACGAAGGCGTCGGAAATGCTTTCGATGGCATCGATCAGGTGTTGATGCGCCGTTTCCGCGCGCAGGCGGGCTTCACTGAGCAGATGATTACCGGCCTTGAGTTCGGCCATGGCCTGGTTCAGGGCATCGGTGCGTTCACGCACTTGCTCGGCCAGCACCACCGAATGCTGGAATGCCGCGTACGGATCGTTGCCGCGAGTCCCCCCGGACTCGACCCGTTCGATCAGCGCGCCATTGATGCGCTGCAGTTTATGGTTTTCCAGGCGCAGCCTGGCCAGTTCGGCCTGCAGCTCAGCGATGTCCCGGGGCACGGCCGCGGGCAATGGCAACGCCGGTGAAGGTCTGGTTGATGTGCATGCCATTGAACTGTTCTCCGTAGGTGTTGAAACCCATCACCCGTTGCTCACGCAAAAACGCGCCGATCTGATCAAGACTGCCGTCGTCTTCGAGTTCCAGACGCCGCAGGAAACAGTCGCAACCGATGGTCAGCAGCAAATCGCCCAGACGCTCCTGCAACCCCTCGAACAGGCTCTGCAGGTTCGGCAGCATCGGCCCCGGGGTCATGGCGGTGAGGACGATGCCGTTTTCCACGGCGCAGTAGAAACTCAGGCTCAGGTCCGGATGCACCTGCTGGATGGCCCGCACGTAGTACTGCTGGTTGATCCGCACCGCCAACGGGTGCGCGGCGAAAACCCGGTGATCGAGCTGCGCCACCGGCACGCCGATGTGCCGGGCGTACTCCTCGGCAGCCGGCTCGGCATTGAGTTCGAAGACCCGGCGCAAGGCGCTGTCGGCCCCGGTGACCACCAGCTTCTCGGCGCGGGGCAGCACGTGGTGGGTGGTGAACACTTCGAAATCCAGCCAGGTATTGACCAGCACCACCACGGCCGCGCCGCTGTGGAACTCGCCATCGAAGTACACATGGGTATGGGTCAGGTAGTTGTCGTCGCCGGCCGAACCGCCGAAATGCGGAATGTCGCCCAGTGCCGCGCTCAAGGCCGCCAGGACCATTTCCTCGCGGCTGGACAGGCCATCGAGCAGGGTCAGGGCAAAGCTGTTGCCCTTGATCGGCGCCAGGGTGTTGCTGCGACAGCCACTGACCAGGCGCTCGACCATTTGCTGGGCGTCGATCAGGCTGAAGTGCTCCATCTGGTCGATCAGCTCGATCGCAATGGAAAAGTGCCGGTGATCGAAACCCACCGCCGTCACGCAATTGCGCCCGTAGCCCAGGGGGGTGATTTCCCCGGCGCTGGTGCAGCCCACCAGGCGAATGCCGCCGAAGCTTTGCTGCAAGGCCTGGCCCAGCGCCTGCAAGTCGTACTCGGCGGAACAGAAGAACAGCACGAACCCCAGGTGCGGATGCAACAACTGTCGTGCCAGTTCCTGCGCCACCTGCCGGGCATCGGCGGCCTGGGACATTGCACTGACGATTCCTTCGTTCTGGCCCTGCTGCATCGTCGCCTCCCGCAGGTGCGTGTGTATGAGGCACGAGTGTACGAAGCCTGCGAGGTGCAACGAATGCTACTTGGGTAGCGGGTAGCCGCTTCGATGGGATGAGACGGTTGGCGACCCTCGCCGCGATGCGCACGGCCAGGGCCACCTCCCGGGGTTACCAGGTCAGCACCGCACCCACGGCAAAGGTGTCGGTGTCTTCGTTCTGCTCGTCGGTGTCGTGGCCGTTGATTTCGAACTGGTTGTACTCGGCCACCAGCTTGAGGTTGTCGTTCACGTCATGGAACAACGCGATGCCGCGGGTCTCGTAGTCCGCGCCGCTGCCGACCACGCCGTTGCCATCGTCATTGGTCTTGCCGTAGGACAAGGCCAGGCGGTTCTTGCCCAGTTTGTAGGAGCCCTGCATCAGGTAGCCGTCGCTGTCGACGTTGCGCAGGGTCGGCTCGCCGGCATTGTTGGTGAAAAACGGGTTGATGCCCTTGGCCTGGAAACCGGACCCGGTGAGGGACAAGCCGCCCATCTTCGCCTGCACGCCATAACCGACACCCTTGGAGGTGACGGTCTCGACCGTGGAGTCAGTGTTGTCCGAGGTCTGGTAGCTGCCGTTGACCCAGCTGTAGATCTTGGCCCCGGCCAGGTCGAACTGATAGGTGACTTCGCTCTCGGTACGCGGGTTTTCCTGATAGGCCTTGCCCGTCGGGCTGCTGTCGTTGGTGTCCACCGGGTCCATGATGCCGACCGCCACGCGCAGACCGTCCATTACCGGGGTGCGATAGGTGATCTGCGAGGTCGGGAACGGATACGGGTAACCGGTGCCGATGTTGCCGAACGACACCCCGCCGCCATCCACCAGCCCCAACGTATCGCTGACCTGACCATAACCGGCAAGCATTTCGTCGAGCAGGATGTTGGAACGGGCGAACAGGCCGAAGTCCTTGCCGATCAGCACTTCGCCCCATTCCGGGTTGGCCACGGTGCCGAAGAACTGCCGCACATCGATGGCGGTGTCGGTGCCGTTGGTTTCGCTGTCGTTGATGGTGACCCAGAACGAGGCACGGGCACCGAGCTTGAGGTCGTCTACCTGCTTGCCCATGTTGAACCCCAGGTAGTTGGGCAAAAAGCCCATCTTGACCCGCGCCTGTCGACGGTCGAACTGATCGCCGGCGCGGTCGACATCGCTGTTCACGTAGAAGGCGTTGATGTAGCCGTCGGTGGAGAACGTGGTCTGGTCCTTGTCGTACAGCATGATGTCTGCCTCGGCCACCTGGCTCAGGCCAAGGGCAGACAGGCTGGCGATAAAGGCAGGCAGAAAACGATGCGTGACGTTCTTATTGTTGTGCATGGCGCGCTCCGAAACGGGGACTGAGTGTCGGAGGCGATTATCGAAACCTGACGAGCGGCGCCATACGCTGCCTTGGGGCTGGTTTGCAGCTGCTTTGGATGGGCCGGCGGTGCGTGAGCACCATGGCGTAAGACCGCCGGTCGGCGAGGCTCGCCACTTAGGATGTAGGCCTGTGGACCCCGGTGGCGTCCACAGGAACCGGTACCGGCTAGGCGTTGGCCCGAAACAGCATGTAGGCGGCGACCACGACGCAGATGCTGGCGAAACCGACTTGCAACGCCCGCGCCGGCACCCGGGCGCAGAGCTTGCGGCCGATGATCATGCCAACGATGCTGGAGACGATGAAGGCGATGCCCAAACCATCGATGCGCACCCCGGCATGGAAGGCGCCGATCACGCCGATCGCCGAAATCAGGCTGATCACCATCAGCGACGTGGCAACGATCCCGCGCATCTGCACATCGGTCAGTTGCTTGAAGGCCGGGACGATCAGAAAACCACCGCCCACCCCCAGCAATCCCGAGACCACGCCAGTCACGGCCCCGAGCGCGGCGAGGGTCGCGGTGCATTTGGCGGTCCAGGAAAAGCGCCCGGTCTGTTGATCGAGCATGCAGTTCTTCTGGCCCCAGTTGGCCTGACCGTGATCGCTGGGGCCCGCATCCTTGCGCTCGCGGCGCAACATCCGCCCGGCCACAACGACCATCAGCAGGCTGAACAGGATCATCAGGATTTTTTCCGGCAACTGATGGGCAAAGTAGATGCCCACCGGCGAAAACACCGCACCGAGCGCGGCGATCAGCAGCGCCGCGCGATAACGCACCAGGCCATGGCGCAAGCCGTCGATGGCGCCGACCGCTGCCGCACTGCCCACCGCGAACAACGCCACCGGAGCGGCCTGGGTCATGCTCCAGCCCAGTCCCAACACCAGGGCCGGGACCGCAAGGATACCGCCGCCGGCGCCAGTCAAGCCGAGCACCAACCCCATCACTACACCAAACAGACTTGCCAGCAACATAGGGAGTTCTCAGTCCACCTTGGACACACGTGTCAGCCACTCGCGGCCCTTGAGCATGCCGTTCCAGTAGAACCACGGCAGCAGTGTCGCCTTCAGCCACCACGCCGAGCAGCGCGGTATCGTCGGGTCAAGGGGAAAGGTCGGCAGCAACTTGCCCGCGTACCCGAACTCGGCAAGGATCACCTTGCCCTTCTCCACCGTCAGCGGACAGGAGCCATAGCCGTCGTACTTCAGCGGCAGCGGCTGTTGCTTGCGCCAGGCCAACAGGTTTTCGGCCACCACCACGATCTGCTTGCGCGCCGCCGCGGCGGTTTTTGCATTGGTGGTGCCGCAGATATCACCCAGGGCGAAGACGCCGGGGTAACACGGATGCTGCAGGCTGTGGGGATCGACCTCACACCAGCCGGCGGCGTCGGCCAACGGGCTGCGGGCGACAAAATCCGGGGCCACCTGAGGCGGAACGACATGCAGCAGGTCAAAGGTCTTTGCCTGGCGGGTGACACTGCCATCGGCATCCCTGACGTCGAACCACGCGGTTTTCGCCGGGCCGTCGACCTTGACCAGATTCGAGTTGAACGCCAACCGGGCTTTGTACTTCTCGATGTATTTCATCAGCGGCGGGACAAAGGTCGGCACTCCGAACAGCGCCGCGCCGGCAAGATTGAACTCGACCTCGATGTTGTTCAGCACACCGGTCTTGTTCCAGTGATCGCAGGACAGGTACAGCGCCTTTTGTGGCGCGCCGGCACACTTGATCGGCATGCCCGGCTGGGTGAACAGCACCTTGCCGCCGCGCAATTTCCGCACCTGGTCCCAGGTGTAGGTCGCGTGGCGATAGCTGTAATTGGAGGTCACACCATGCTGGCCGAGGGTGTCCTCCAGGCCTTCGATTTTCTCCCAGGCCAGGCGCAGGCCGGGGCAGACCACCAGGTTTTGATAGCTGACCGTGCGCCCGTCACCGAGGGTGAGTTGGCACTTGTCGGGATCGATGCCCGTCACGGCAGCCTGCAGCCAATGGGCCCCGCGTGGCATCACCGACGCCATCGGCCGCACGGTGTTTTCCACGTTGTAGGCACCGCCGCCGACCAGCGTCCAGGCCGGTTGATAGTAGTGCCGGGAGTCGGGTTCGATCACGGTGATGTTCAGCTGCGGGCTACGCTTGAGCAGGCTGGCGACCAGGCCGATGCCTGCGGTGCCGCCGCCGATGACCACGATATCTGCACTGATGGATGGGCCCCAGTGTTGATCGTTCATTGCTTGTTCCTTTTGCTGCACGCAAGGATTTTTCTAGTCAATACACAAAACCAATGTGGGAGCGGCGGTGCGACGATTCGACTTGCTCGCGAAAGCATTGTGTCAGTAGACATAAACATTGGCTGACACACCGCCTTCGCGAGCAAGCCCGCTCCCACAGGGTTATGTTGAGTTGGCTGGCATCAGGGCTGAACCCAGCTTTTAAACACCGCCCCACAATAAAGCCCGGAGAGGGTTTTCATCACCTGGATCACTTCGTGGCTGGCGAGACCGTAAAAAATGTACTTGCCTTCACGACGGGTCGCGACCAGTCCTTCATCGCGCAGGATCCCCAATTGCTGGGACAGGGTCGGTTGGCGTACGCCGGTCATTTTTTCCAGTTCGCCTACGTTGCGTTCGCCCTGGGTCAGCTGGCACAGGATCAACAGGCGATCCTCATTGGCCAGGGCCTTGAGCAGCGCACAGGCCTTGGAGGCCGATGCGCGCAGTTGGGCGACTTCACATTCGGTCAGACTGGATTGCATTTGCAGGATGCCTTCAACGTCACTTAAGCTGCGAACATTATGTCTTTACATAAAGTGTTGCAACCCATGGCTGACTTTCCGTCGTCCGACTTTTCTACCCCTGCACAGGTTCGTGTCCATGCCCGCGCTGATTGAAGCTTTCCTCGACCCCGCCTCCTCGACCTACAGCTACGTGGTCTACGAGGCTGATGGCGGGCAGTGTGCGATTGTCGACCCGGTGCTCGACTACGACGGGGCCTCCGGGCGTACCGCGACCACCCAGGCCGACAGGATCATCGCCTTCGTTCGCGCCCGCCACTTGCAAGTGCAATGGCTGCTGGAAACCCACGCCCATGCCGATCACCTGTCCGCCGCGCCGTATCTGCGCAGGGAGCTTGGCGGCAAAATCGCCATTGGCGAATCGATCAGCAAGGTCCAGGACGTGTTCAAGGCGCTGTTCAATCTGGAGCCTTCCTTTCACGTCGACGGTTCCCAGTTCGACCACCTGTTCGCCCCCGACGAATCGTTCATGATCGGCAACCTCAAGGCGACCGCCCTGCACGTGCCTGGCCATACCCCGGCGGACATGGCTTACCTGATCGACGGTGATGTGATTCTGGTGGGCGATACGATGTTCATGCCCGACGTCGGCTCTGCCCGATGTGACTTCCCCGGTGGCAATGCCAACCAGATGTTTGCCTCGATCCGGAAACTGCTGGCCTTCCCCGCCAGCGTGCGCCTCTACGTGTGCCACGACTATCCGCCCGAGGGTCGCGTGTCCCAATGCATGACTACCGTGGGTGAACAGCGCAAAAGCAATATCCACGTGCGAGACGGCATCGACGAAAAGGCCTTTGTGCAAATGCGCACCCGGCGCGATGCGGGGTTGGGGATGCCGACACTGTTGCTGCCGGCGATCCAGGTGAATGTGCGGGCGGGGAACTTGCCGCCCGCGGAAGACAATGGTGTGACTTACTTGAAGATTCCGATCAATCAGTTGTGACTGCCGGGCAGCACCTCCTGCTTGTGCCACTGCCGGGACGCCGTGCTGTAGGTAAACGCGAGAACCTGACCGGCAGAGATGACATGTTCAAGTTCATCCGTGCCCTGGGAGTGGCCGATTCGGGTGGTATAGAGTGCATCGCACACGATCAGCACCACACTGTTGGCGGGAGCTTCCGCCGGCAAGTACACCAACGGCGCGTAATTGCCGACCGACAATGTATAGCGAATAAATTTCTCGCCGTCGCAAGGCGCCGCAATCACATGTCCGTGCTCATTCGGCGAGCATTCGCGCACCTGCAACGCCCATTGGCGCGAGCCATCAAGACACACCAGGGCAACCACCTCCCCCTTCGATAGACGGACGCCAGGCAGCGGAACATCACTGCCACGCAGATCCAGCTCACATTCGGCGTCCGCATCCGAGCAAACCAGCAACCGGTGTGGCTCTTCATCAAGAATCGGCGGCAGCGCCACTGTTTCAGTCCAGTGCGCGTCATCGATCTGCAAGATCATATGCCGGGCGCTTGGCATGCCTTGAACGCCAATGCTCGTCGGGCTGGCCTGTACAACATCAGGAATGCCCAACGCTCGGCTGCGGAACTGGTTGGAAAAGATGATGTTGTCCACCAGGCGATGCCGTAACGACCAATCGCAATTGATGATGTAGTACTTCATGATCGGATGGCTGGCGGAGCCGGCAGCAAACCATGACATCAACGAGCCCGAAATATCTTTGGCGCCGTCGAATGGAAAAGTCATGCGATGGGCTTGAATTGCCCGCAACTCACCAAAGGGTTTGGTTTCATTGCCGACCCGGTCAATAAACGCTTTTAGCTCACCATTCGACGGTGTATTCGAGCCTATCCAGCGTTGATTGACGCCGTTCCAAAAAAGCGCATCCCTGGGATCGGCGTTGTATGAAATGACGACATTTTTATAGTTTGGCAACGCCCATATTTGCGACACCGTCAGATCTCGATACACAGGCGATATGATCGATTCGCCCAAATAGGACTTTATTATTCCAGCTAGTTCACGATGGGCTGCGGCCGTAAAATTCCTGAACTGATGAAAATTCAGAATCACGATCTCGCGTTTAGTGTCCCCTTCAGAGTTTTGACGAAACATGCGCACAGCATCGAGAACATCGCCCTGGACCGTTCGCCCGTTGTTTGTCGAATGAAAAATCGAATAACGCCGTGGATCACCAACCGATAGTCCCGAATAATGTTGAACCCTGAGATCCAGCACTCGAATACCGGCAGTCAATTGATGGTACGGCGCGACGTCCTGACATACCTCCAGACTAGGGACATACTTTGCTTGTTTATCGAAACCTGAATTGTGAGTACCGGGTAGAATCGCCATATGAATCGGCAAGTTGCTGACAACACCGTAAGCGCGCATCCAGTGGTTACGAATGTTATTGAAGGGTTTGCATATCCCGCCACTCCAGCTCCCGTTCGGGCACCAACCGGCGGTAATTCCAATATCGCTCTCCAGGGCAGATGGACCCGGCCCTCCGTCCAGAGCGGCCTGGATATCCATCAAATCAGTTCCACCCATGTCCTCGACAAAGGGCTCAAAAACAGGAGGAACATATTCTTTTATATTTCCGTAATCATCCAAATCATCTGGATTGACGTCCAGCGAGTAGGCCAAAGCAATTTTATCTAATACAGGCTTCATTATGTTTCACTCTAGTTAATCAATAGTGGAGAGCAAAACATAAAGAAAACCGCACCACACAAATACAAGCTCAAACTGTAGAACGGCGTTGTACAGCTGTGACTTATTGCGTCAGTAAAAGCAGTGACACCGCCAATCCTTATTTATCCAGCGTCAACCCATTGGCCGGTAACGGCAGCGCGGTCTTGTACCGCACTTGCTTGAGCGCAAAGCTCGAACGGATGTTCGCTACCCCCGGCACCTTGGTCAGAAAGTCCATCATGAAACGCTCCAGCGACTGAATGGTCGGCACCAGCACCCGGATCAGATAGTCCGGGTCGCCTGCCATCAGGTAGCACTCCATCACCTCGGGACGATCGGAAATCGCCTCTTCGAAATGCTGCAACGCCTCCTCCACCTGTTTCTCCAGGCTGACGTGAATGAACACGTTCACATGCAGCCCCAGCAGGTCGGCGTCCAGCAGCGTCACTTGCTCGCGAATCACCCCCAGTTCTTCCATGGCCTTGACCCGGTTGAAACACGGCGTCGGCGACAGGTTCACCGAACGCGCCAGGTCGGCGTTGGTGATGCGCGCGTTCTCCTGAAGGCTGTTGAGAATGCCGATATCGGTACGGTCCAGTTTGCGCATGAGATAAAAACACCTGCTTTTTATGTTTATGCAGGTTTTTTATCTGCAAATGATCTTCAGCGCAACGAAACAGAGAGAAATATTCTTCTTCGGCGGGCCTATGATTGTTGTAGGACAAGATTTCTTCTACCGAACGAAATCTGTCAGCTCACTACAAGAAATTCACAAGATCGAGCGTAGAAGCCATGACCCAAGCGTATGAACCGCTGCGCCTGCACGTCCCCGAACCCTCGGGCCGTCCCGGCTGTAAAACCGACTTCTCCTACCTGCATCTGACCGATGCCGGCACGGTGCGCAAACCCCAAATCGACGTTGAACCGGCTGACACGGCTGACCTGGCCCGTGGCCTGATTCGCGTGCTCGACGACCAGGGCAATGCCCTCGGTCCCTGGGCCGAAGGCGTCTCTAGCGAGATCCTGCGCAAGGGCATGCGTGCCATGCTCAAGACCCGCATCTACGACAACCGCATGGTGGTCGCCCAGCGTCAGAAAAAGATGTCGTTCTACATGCAGAGCCTTGGCGAAGAAGCCATCGGCAGCGCCCAGGCCCTGGCCCTGAACATCGACGACATGTGTTTCCCGACCTACCGCCAGCAAAGCATCCTGATGGCCCGCGACGTGCCGCTGGTCGGCCTGATCTGCCAGTTGCTGTCCAACGAGCGCGATCCGCTCAAGGGACGTCAGTTGCCAATCATGTACTCGGTCAAGGAGTCCGGTTTCTTCACCATCTCCGGCAACCTCGCCACCCAGTTCATCCAGGGCGTGGGCTGGGGCATGGCTTCGGCGATCAAGGGCGACACCAAAATCGCCTCGGCCTGGATCGGCGACGGCGCCACCGCCGAGTCGGACTTCCACACCGCCCTGACCTTCGCCCACGTGTACCGCGCGCCGGTGATCCTCAACGTGGTCAACAACCAGTGGGCGATCTCCACCTTCCAGGCGATTGCCGGTGGTGAAGCGACCACCTTCGCCGGGCGCGGCGTCGGTTGCGGCATTGCCTCCCTGCGGGTCGACGGCAACGATTTCTATGCGGTCTACGCCGCCTCGGCCTGGGCTGCCGAACGTGCGCGCCGTGGCCTCGGTCCGACCATGATCGAATGGGTCACCTACCGCGCCGGCCCGCACTCGACCTCCGATGATCCGTCGAAATACCGTCCCGCCGATGACTGGAGCCACTTCCCCCTGGGTGATCCGATCGCACGCCTCAAGCAGCACCTGATCAAGACCGGTCACTGGTCCGAAGAGGAGCACGCTGCGGTCAGCGCCGAGCTGGAAGCCGAAGTGATCGCCGCACAGAAAGAAGCCGAACAGTACGGCACCCTCGCCGGCGGCCAGATTCCAAGCGCCGCGACCATGTTCGAAGACGTCTACAAAGAGATGCCGGAGCACTTGAAGCGCCAGCGCCAAGAGTTGGGGATCTGACATGAACGATCACAACAACAATATCGAGCTGGAAACCGCCATGACCACGACCACCATGACCATGATCCAGGCCCTGCGCTCGGCCATGGATGTGATGCTTGAGCGTGATGACAACGTCGTGGTCTTCGGCCAGGACGTGGGCTACTTCGGCGGAGTGTTCCGCTGCACCGAAGGCCTGCAGAACAAATACGGCACCTCCCGGGTGTTCGACGCGCCGATCTCTGAAAGCGGCATCGTCGGTGTCGCCGTGGGCATGGGCGCCTACGGCCTGCGTCCGGTGGCCGAGATCCAGTTCGCCGACTACGTCTACCCGGCCTCCGACCAGATCATTTCCGAAGCCGCCCGCCTGCGTTATCGCTCGGCCGGCGAGTTCACCGCGCCGATGACCCTGCGCATGCCTTGCGGCGGCGGCATCTACGGCGGCCAGACCCACAGCCAGAGCATCGAGGCGATGTTCACCCAGGTCTGCGGTTTGCGCACGGTGATGCCGTCCAACCCGTACGACGCCAAGGGCCTTTTGATTGCCTCCATCGAAAACGATGACCCGGTGATCTTCCTCGAGCCAAAACGCCTGTACAACGGCCCGTTCGACGGCCATCACGACCGCCCGGTAACCCCGTGGTCGAAGCACCCCGCGGCGCAAGTGCCGGATGGCTACTACACCGTGCCGCTGGACGTCGCTGCGATCACCCGTCCGGGCAAGGACGTCACCGTGCTGACCTACGGCACCACCGTGTACGTGTCGCAAGTCGCTGCTGAAGAAAGCGGCGTCGACGCCGAAGTCATCGACCTGCGCAGCCTGTGGCCGCTGGACCTGGAAACCATCGTCAAGTCGGTGAAAAAGACCGGCCGTTGCGTGGTGGTGCACGAAGCCACACGCACCTGCGGCTTCGGCGCCGAACTGGTGTCGCTGGTGCAGGAACATTGCTTCCATCACCTGGAAGCGCCGATCGAACGCGTCACCGGTTGGGACACCCCTTACCCGCACGCGCAAGAGTGGGCGTATTTCCCAGGTCCGTCCCGAGTGGGCGCGGCGTTGAAACGGGTCATGGAGGTTTGAATGGGCACGCACGTCATTAAAATGCCGGACATTGGTGAAGGCATTGCAGAAGTTGAATTGTCGGTATGGCACGTCAAGGTCGGCGACATGGTCGTCGAAGATCAGGTACTGGCCGATGTGATGACCGACAAGGCGATGGTCGATATCCCGTCGCCAGTGCATGGCAAGGTCATCGCCCTCGGCGGACAGCCGGGCGAAGTCATGGCGGTCGGCAGTGTGCTGATCAGCATTGAAGTCGAAGGCGCGGGCAACGTTAAGGAGTCGGCGCAACCGGCACCTGTTAAAGAAGCCCCGGTGGCCGCAGCCAAAGTTGAAACCGTAGTTGAAAGCAAACCGGTCGCTGCCCCATCGCCGAAAGCTGCCGTCTGCCAGGGCCCGATGGTGGCTCGCGCAGCCGATGAGCGTCCGCTGGCCTCCCCGGCCGTGCGCAAGCATGCGCTGGACCTCGGCATTCAATTGCGCCTGGTGCGTGGCACCGGCCCCGCCGGCCGCGTACTGCATGAAGACCTCGAGGCCTACCTGACCCAGGGTCAGTCGAACGCTTCGGCACCGGTGGCGGCTGCTTACGCCCAACGTACCGATGAACAGCAGATCCCGGTGATCGGCATGCGCCGCAAGATCGCCCAGCGCATGCAGGACGCCACCCAGCGTGCCGCCCACTTCAGTTATGTCGAAGAAATCGACGTCACCGCCGTGGAAGAGCTGCGCACGCACCTCAATGAAAAACACGGTGCGACCCGTGGCAAGCTGACTTTGCTGCCGTTCCTGGTCCGCGCCATGGTCGTCGCCCTGCGCGACTTCCCGCAAATGAACGCTCGCTACGACGACGAAGCCCAGGTCATCACCCGCCTCGGCGCGGTGCATGTGGGCGTCGCTACCCAGAGCGATGTCGGCCTGATGGTACCGGTGGTACGTCATGCCGAAGCTCGCAGCCTGTGGGACAGCGCGGCGGAAATCGCTCGCCTGGCCAACGCTGCGCGCAACGGCAAGGCCAGCCGCGATGAACTGTCCGGCTCGACCATCACCCTGACCAGCCTTGGCGCCTTGGGCGGCATCGTCAGCACGCCGGTGCTGAACCTGCCGGAAGTGGCGATCGTCGGCGTGAACAAGATCGTCGAACGACCAATGGTGATCAAAGGCCAGATCGTGATCCGCAAGATGATGAACCTCTCCAGCTCCTTCGATCACCGCGTGGTCGACGGCATGGACGCGGCGCTATTCATCCAGGCCATCCGTGGCTTGCTCGAACAACCCGCTACCTTGTTTGTGGACTGATTGTTGGAGAGCACCATGCAAACTTTGAACACCACGCTGCTGATCATCGGCGGCGGTCCTGGCGGTTATGTGACAGCGATCCGTGCCGGCCAGTTGGGCATCCCGACCATCCTGGTAGAAGGCCAATCCCTGGGCGGCACCTGCCTGAACATCGGCTGCATTCCGTCCAAGGCACTGATTCACGTCGCCGAGCAGTTTCACCAGACCCGGCACCACCATCAGCTTTCGCCCCTGGGCATCAGCGTTTCCGCGCCGACGCTGGACATCACCAAGAGCGTCGAATGGAAAGACGGCATCGTCGATCGCCTGACCACCGGCGTTGCCGCGCTGCTGAAAAAGAACAAGGTCCAGGTCATCCAAGGCTGGGCCAAAGTGGTTGACGGTAAAACCGTGGATGTCGGCGACACGCGCATCCAGTGCGAGCACCTGGTGCTGGCCACCGGTTCGAAAAGCGTGAACCTGCCGATGTTGCCGATTGGCGGACCGATCATCTCGTCCACCGAAGCCCTGGTGCCGACCTCCGTGCCCAAGCGCTTGATTGTGGTCGGCGGTGGCTACATCGGCCTGGAGCTGGGCATTGCCTATCGCAAGCTCGGCGCCGAGGTCAGCGTGGTGGAAGCGCAGGAACGCATCCTGCCGGCCTACGATGCCGAACTGACCCAGCCGGTGCACGACGAACTGAGAAAACTCGGTGTGAAGCTTTACTTGAAGCATAGCGTGCAAGGCTTTGATTCAAAAGAAAATACCTTGCAGATTTTGGCCCCGAACGGCGCGACCCTGAACCTGGAAACCGATCAGGTGCTGGTGGCCGTCGGTCGCAAGCCGAACACCCAGGGCTGGAACCTCGAAGCGCTGAACCTGGACATGAACGGTTCGTCGATCAAGATCGACCACCGCTGCCAGACCAGCATGCGCAACGTGTATGCCATCGGTGACCTGAGCGGCGAACCGATGCTCGCGCACCGGGCCATGGCCCAGGGCGAGATGGTCGCCGAGCTGATCAGCGGTAAATCCCGTGAGTTCAACCCGACCGCCATCGCCGCCGTGTGCTTCACCGACCCGGAACTGGTGGTGGTCGGCAAGACCCCGGACGAGGCCAATGCCGCCGGCCTGGATTGCATCGTGTCGAGCTTCCCGTTCGCCGCCAATGGCCGGGCGATGACCCTGGAGTCGAAAAGCGGCTTCGTGCGGGTGGTCGCCCGTCGGGACAATCATGTGATTGTCGGCTGGCAGGCGGTGGGCGTCGGCGTGTCGGAGTTGTCCACGGCGTTCGCGCAAAGCCAGGAGATGGGCGCGCGGCTGGAAGACATCGGCGGCACCATCCATGCGCACCCGACCCTGGGTGAGGCGGTGCAGGAAGCGGCGTTGCGCGCTCTGGGGCATGCGTTGCACCTGTAAAGATCAAAAGATCGCAGCCTTCGGCAGCTCCTACAGGTGGCCGCCGATCCCGTAGGAGCTGCCGCAGGCTGCGATCTTTTCGACGAAGAACCGGGAAGTTTAATAAGCAGGCTAATAAATCTGCTTCTCCCCCTATCGTCTGGGCTGCGATTTAGCCCAAGAATGAAGTATTGTTGTCCCCATCCAAAAAACGTCAGAAGCCTTGAACCGTTTCGACGGTTGTTCAGTGATAGAGGGTGTCATGGGTAACGAAAGCATCAATTGGGACAAGCTGGGTTTTGACTACATCAAGACCGACAAGCGCTATCTGTCGTACTTTCGCAATGGCGAGTGGGACAAAGGCACCCTGACCGAAGATAACGTGCTGCACATCAGCGAAGGCTCCACAGCCCTTCACTATGGCCAGCAATGCTTCGAGGGCATGAAGGCCTATCGTTGCAAGGACGGCTCGATCAACCTGTTCCGCCCGGACCAGAACGCCCTGCGCATGCAGCGCAGCTGCGCCCGCCTGCTGATGCCGCAGGTGGAAACCGAGCAGTTCATCGAAGCCTGCAAGGCAGTGGTGCGTGCCAACGAGCGTTTCATTCCACCGTACGGCACCGGCGGCGCGCTGTACCTGCGCCCGTTCGTGATCGGCGTGGGTGACAACATCGGCGTGCGTACCGCCCCCGAGTTCATCTTCTCGATCTTCTGCATTCCGGTCGGCGCCTACTTCAAGGGCGGCCTGACCCCGCACAACTTCCAGATTTCCAGCTACGACCGCGCCGCGCCACAAGGCACCGGAGCCGCCAAGGTCGGGGGCAACTACGCCGCCAGCCTGATGCCGGGCTCCAAGGCCAAGAAAGCCCACTTCGCCGACGCCATCTACCTGGATCCGATGACCCACACCAAGATCGAGGAAGTCGGTTCGGCCAACTTCTTCGGGATCACCCACGACAACAAGTTCGTGACCCCGAACTCGCCATCGGTACTGCCGGGCATCACCCGTCTGTCGCTGATCGAGCTGGCCAAGACCCGTCTGGGCCTGGAAGTGATCGAAGGCGACGTGTTCATCGACAAGCTCTCCGACTTCAAGGAAGCCGGTGCTTGCGGTACCGCTGCGGTGATCACGCCGATTGGCGGGATCGACTACAACGACCACCTGCACGTGTTCCACAGCGAAACCGAAGTCGGCCCGGTCACCCAGAAGCTCTACAAAGAGCTGACCGGCGTGCAAACCGGCGACATCGAAGCGCCAGCGGGCTGGATCGTCAAGGTTTGACCTGACGCCAGACGCACAAAAGCCCCCCATCGGGTGACCGATGGGGGGCTTTTTCATGAGCGTAAAAAGATCGCAGCCTGCGGCAGCTCCTACAATGGATATTTCGCAGCCCCTGTAGGAGCTGCCGCAGGCTGCGATCTTTTGCTCTTCTCCTCAATATCCAACCGCAACTCAACCCCGAACCGCCCCGCCATCTCCCTGCGCCCCAACGCCGTCAACGCCAATGCCCGACTGTCCAGATCCTGGGTCACCCACTTGCGCCTGAGCGCCGTTTGCAGCAACGCCGCCCCCAGCGACCCGCCCAGATGCGGCCGGCGCATGCTCCAGTCCAGGCACGGGCAGGCAAAACGACGGCGCAAGGTGCTCAAGTCCTGCACTTCGATCCCGAGTCCTTGAAACATTGCCGTACCGCTGTCGCTCAAGCGATAGGCCTGTTCGTCGGTTTCCTCAAGCCAGCCCGTTTCAAGCATCCGGTCATGCAACAGCACGGCCAGGGTTCCCGCCATGTGGTCGTAGCAGGTGCGGGCAAATTGCAGGCGATCCGGGGTGCGCGCCTGGAAACTTGGCGCGCTGTTCTGGCCGATCACCATCAGTGCCTCCAGGGCCTGGGCCACGCGTTTGTCCGCCAGGCTGTAATAGCGGTGACGTCCCTGAACGTGCAGCCGCACCAGTGCCAGTTCCTTGAGTTTGGCCAAGTGGGCACTGGCGGTCGACGCGCTGACTTCGGCCACCGCCGCCAGTTCGGTGCTGGTGCGGGCGTGGCCGTCCATCAGCGAGCAGAGGATTTTCGTCCGTGCCGGCTCAGCGATGGCTGCCGCCACCTGCGAGACGCCGATGTCGTGTTGTTCTGCGCTCATATTTCGCTCCCGGACGAATCAATGCCCTTTCGGACTGGAGATAGTAGCAACACTTTCCAACAACAAAAGGCTGTGCCCCATGGACCCGATCATCGCTGCAACCCATGCCGATCCTTATTCCTACTACGCACAATTGCGTGCCGAAGGTGGGCTGGCCTTTCATCCGGGGCTGAACCTGTGGGTGGCCAGCAGCGCCCGGGCGGTGGCCGCCGTGCTGGCGCATCCCGATTGCCACGTTCGCCCCGCGCACGAACCAGTCCCCAGGGCAATTGCCGACGGCATGGCCGGCCAGGTGTTCGGCCAATTGATGCGCATGAATGAAGGTGAGCGCCAACGTTGCCCACGGTCGGCGATTGCGCCGGGGCTGGAGTTGATCGATGCGCGGGAAGTCGAAGCCCTGGTTGGCGCCCGATTGATCACCGCGGATGCCGCTGGCCTGTACAATGCCATGTTTCGTGGACCGGTGTGCGTGGTGGCGGCGTTGTTGGGGTTCACCCCGGCCCAGGGCCGCGCCATCAGCGAGCTGACGGCGGATTTCGTCGCCTGCCTGTCGCCCTTGAGCAACGCGGCACAATTGACCGCCGCCCACGCTGCCGCCGAACAATTGAGCGGTTACTTCATCGAATTGCTCGACGATGCGCACAACCACAGCCAATTGCTTGCAGGTATCGGCCAGCGCTTCGCATCCGGCGCACCGCAAACCCTGATCGCCAACCTGATAGGCCTGCTCTCCCAGACCTTCGAGGCCACTGCCGGGCTCATCGGCAACGCCGTGCTGACATTGATTGAACACCCGTCGCTGCGCAGCGAATCACCCCCTGTCGAAGACCTGCTGGCCGAAGTGCAGCGCTTCGACCCGCCGGTACAGAACACCCGCCGCTTCGTCGCCGCCCCCTGCGAAATTGATGGCGTGAGGCTGAACGCCACCGACGTGATCCTGGTGCTGCTGGCCTCGGCCAATCGCGACCCGCAGCTCAACGACAACCCCGACACCTTCCTGCTCGAGCGCCCGAACCGGCGCAGCTTTACCTTCGGTGCGGGGCGCCATCAATGTCCGGGGCAACACCTGGCGTTGAGCATTGCCGGCGCCACGCTCAAGCAGCTTCTGGCGATAGGGCCGGCACTGGAGCAGCTGAAATGGCAATACCGCCCATCCACGAATGGACGGATTGCGCTGTTCAGTGATTGAGCGAAAACCGCTCAAGCCGTGCGGTATTCGACGGTCAGGTGAGACAGTTCATGGACCGGCGCCAGGCGTTCGCGAATGGTGTCGGCACTGACATTGGCCGCGGCCACAACGCTGACAATCGCGGCCCGTGCCTGGGGGCCGACCTGCCAGACATGCAGATCGCTGATGCGCACATCGTCCGATGACTCCAGCAGTTCACGGATTTCATCGGCAACGTGCTCATCCGTGACATCGAGCAACACCGCAGCGCTGTCACGCATCAATCCAACGGCCCATTTCGCGATCACGATGGCGCCCACGATGCCCATCACCGGGTCCAGCCACACCCACCCCAGATAGCGCCCGGCCAGCAATGCGGCAATCGCCAGCACCGACGTCAAGGCATCGGCCAGCACATGGACATAAGCCGAGCGCAGGTTGTTGTCGTGATGGTGATGATGGCCGTGCTCATGGCTGTGTCCGTGATCGTGGCCATGATGACCGTGGCCGCCCGCCAGCAAAAAGGCACTGGCGATGTTCACCGCCAGCCCCACCACTGCAATCACCGTCGCTTCGGTGAATGCCACGGTCGTTGGTTGAAACAGACGATAAACGGATTCACCGGCAATGCCGATCGCCACCACCCCCAGCACCATGGCCGAGGCAAATCCGGCGAGATCCCCGACCTTGCCGGTGCCGAAGCTGTAACGCGCGTTATTGGCATTGCGCCGTGCGAATCCATAGGCCGCCGCCGCGATGCCCAAGGCCCCGGCATGGGTGGCCATGTGAAAACCATCGGCCAGCAGCGCCATGGAACCGGTGAGGTAACCGGCGGCAATTTCACCAATCATCATCACGAACGTCAGCGCCACCACCCATAAGGTGCGTCGGGCGTTTTCATCATGGGATGCACCGAGAAACACATGGTCATGGGCAAAACGCGAAGCCTGGGGTGTCTGTTTCATGGGATTCAGGCCTCTATTTGGCATAGCGGCGGATGGCCAGCAACAAGTCTTCCACGCCCTGGGCGCGATCCTCATCGCTCAAGTCCGGATGGGCCACGTGCTCGCGGGCATGAGCGTCGATGAACTGCTCCAGCAAACCATTGACCGCGCCCCGGATGGCGGCGACCAGGTGCAGGGTCTTGGCACAATCGGCGTCGGACTCAAGCGCTCGCTCCACGGCTTCCACCTGCCCGGCAATCCGTCTGACCCGCTTGATCAAGTCATCCTTGTGTTCGTGAATGTGCGACATACCTATACCCCCTACCCCTATATGGCGCGTATGTTCGCCGAAAGAGCATAACCTGGCAAGTTGGCTGGCCAACTACAAGTCAATCATCCCGCGTCAGCACTTCCAGCAGCTCGATCTCGAAAATCAGGTTCGAATTCGGCGTGATCTTGCCCATGGTGCGTTCGCCATAGGCCAGGTGCGCCGGTACCAGCAATTTGCGCTTGCCACCGACTTGCATGCCCATGATGCCCTGGTCCCAACCCTTGATGACCCGCCCGGTACCGATCACGCACTGGAAGGGTTTGCCCCGGCTGTAGGAAGAGTCGAATTCGCTGCCGTCCTCCAGCCAGCCACGGTACTGGGTAGTGATCAGTGCGCCTTTTACGGCGGCTTTTCCGTCACCCACCTGAAGATTGATTACCTGAAGCTCGTCTTTCATTGAATTCACTCGTATGCTCTCTCGCCCTCAAGGGCCTGATGGGCGCCGTTTTCCCAGATTTGCCCTTGATTGGCAACCATTGCCACCTCCCGCGCGACGTTTAAAGCTGTTTGCTGAACTAAAATAATCAACAATTACCCTACGGTTCACCGCCCTGATGGCCATCCCCGAATGATCCTGCTCTGGACCAGCGTCATCCTTGGTTCAACGACGCTTACCCTGATCGTCGCGCTGGTCTGGCGCGAACGTTCGCTGCAAAAACAACTGGCCGAATATCGCAGCATCGTCACCCGCCTCTCCGAAGGCCAGAGCATCCACCAGGACGGCGATGTCGAGCGCTTCAAACGCAGCCAGTACTTTGCCCGCATCGGCACCTGGGACTGGGATGTCGACACCGACCGATTGTATTGGTCAGATGCGATTTTCGGCATGTTCGGCTTCAAGATCGGCGAAGTGACGCCCTCCTACGCGCTGTTTTGCTCCTGCGTTCATCCAGACGACCGGCCCAGGGTTCGGGCCGGCGAAATGCGCTGCCTGGAAACCGGCGAAAACCATGACGAGGAATACCGCGTGGTCTGGCCCGACGGAACGATCCGCTGGCTGCGGGAAACCGGCAACGTGGTCAAGAACGACCACGACGAAACGATCAAGATGATGGGCGTGGTGCGCGACATCACCGAAGAAAAGGCCTCGGCCAACTACCTCAAGCACTTGGCCCATTACGACCCCTTGACCGGTCTGCCCAATCGCCTGGTGCTCGAAGAGCGCCTGTCCGAAGCCCTGGAGCTCGCGCGCACCAGTGCCACGCGGGTGGCGCTGGTGTTTGTCGACCTCAATGGCTTCAAGGCCATCAACGATCATTATGGTCATGCCGCCGGCGACCGCGTGCTGGTCACGACCGCCACACGGCTCAAGCGCATCCTGCGCGGCACCGACACCGTCGCCCGGATCGGTGGCGACGAATTCGTGGTCATCCTCCAGGACCTGCCCCAAGGCAAAAGCCTGCAAGACGAAGCGCGCACCATCTGCCAGAAAATCTTCGTCGAACTTTCCCCGCCCGTCACCATCGGCAACGACCAGCGCCACATCGGCACCAGCCTCGGCGTCGCCGTGTTCCCCGATCATGCGCCAAGCATTGACCGCTTGCTGCACATTGCCGACCTGGCAATGTATGAGGCCAAGCGCAGTGGGAACAATCAGTATCGGCTGGGCACCGAAAGCGTGGTGCGGGCACATAGCGAATAGCGTTTCGTCGACGGGTGCCTGTACCGGTAACTGCACGAGCGTGTCCACCGATACATTGATTCACTTCGCGCATCAATGCATGCCAACAATGCAATTAACATATCGATGCCTCTGCTCCACTATCCGCCCCAATAAGAACCGTGCGCCGCGTCCAGGCAGCGCATGTCATAAAAGCGGTGGAGTACTTATCGATGACAGCCTCAATCCCGCGCGGACGCTCTCGCGCCAGTGCCATTTTCCGGGTCACCTCGGGCAACTTCCTCGAACAGTTCGACTTCTTCCTTTTCGGCTTCTATGCCACGCAGATCGCTGCCGTGTTCTTTCCGGCCAGCAGCGAATTCGCCTCTCTGATGATGACCTTCGCCGTGTTCGGTGCAGGCTTTTTGATGCGTCCGTTGGGCGCCGTGGTGCTGGGCGCCTATATCGATGATGTGGGTCGACGCAAAGGGTTGATCGTGACCCTGTCGATCATGGCCAGCGGCACCATCCTGATTGTGCTGGTGCCCGGTTACGAAACCATAGGTTTGTTCGCCCCGGCCCTGGTGCTGATCGGGCGGCTGCTGCAGGGCTTTTCCGCCGGTGCGGAACTGGGCGGCGTATCGGTGTATCTCGCCGAGATCGCCACACCCGGCCACAAGGGCTTTTTCACCAGTTGGCAGTCGGGCAGCCAGCAGGTGGCGATCATTGTCGCCGCTGCCCTGGGTTACGCCTTGAACCAGTGGATGGCACCGAGTGTGATTGTCGATTGGGGCTGGCGGATTCCGTTCTTCGTCGGCTGCATGATCGTGCCGTTCATCTTCCTGCTGCGCCGCAACCTGGAGGAAACCGAAGAGTTCGCCAACCGCAAACACCGCCCGAGCATGGGTGAAGTGTTCCGCACCCTGGGGAAAAACTGGCTGACGGTGTTCGCGGGCATGATGATGGTCGCCCTGACCACCACCGCGTTCTACCTGATCACGGTGTACGCGCCGACCTTCGGTAAAACCGTGCTGCACCTGAGCACGTCCGATGCGTTGCTGGTGACATTGCTGGTGGGCGTTTCGAATTTCATCTGGCTGCCGATCGGCGGCGCACTCTCGGACCGCATCGGTCGACGCCCGGTGTTGATCGCCATGGCCCTGCTGGCCATCGCCACCACTTACCCGGTGCTGACCTATCTGGTGAACGCGCCCAGCTTCCTCCACATGCTAATGGTGCTGTTGTGGCTGTCGTTCATCTACGGCCTGTACAACGGCGCGATGATCCCGGCGCTGACGGAGATCATGCCCGTGGAAGTCCGGGTGGCCGGTTTCTCCCTTGCCTATAGCCTGGCCACGGCCGTGTTCGGCGGGTTCACCCCGGCGATGTCGACCTTGCTGATCCAGTACACCGGCGACAAGGCGGCACCGGGTTACTGGATGAGCTTTGCAGCACTTTGCGCACTGTGCGCCACGCTCATGCTCTATCGCCGCGCCTCGAATCATCTGCAACCGGTGGCGTCGTGAACCGACCCTTCATCGAGAACATGACCATGAAAAAAATCTTCAATCTTGCCGCCCTCGCATTGGTGGCCAGCCTGGGCTTGAGCAGCATTGCCCAGGCTGAAGAGATCCGTGTGATGACCTCCGGCGGCTTCACGGCAGCCTACAAGATCCTCGGCCCGAAGTTCGCCGCCGCCACCGGCAACACACTCGACACCGCGCTCGGTCCCTCCATGGGCAAGGCCCCGGAAGCGATTCCCAATCGCCTGGCCCGGGGTGAGCAAGCCGACGTGGTGATCATGGTCGGCTACGCACTGGACGACTTGATCAAACAGGGCAAGGTCGATCCGGCTTCCCGTGTCGAACTGGCGGACTCACGCATTGGCCTGGTGGTGCGCGAAGGTGCACCGAAACCGGATATCAGCAACGTCGAGGGCCTGAAAAAGACCCTGCTTGACGCTAAATCAGTGGCCTACTCCGACAGCGCCAGCGGCGTGTACATCGAGCAGCAACTGTTCAAGCGCCTGGGGATCGAGGACCAGCTCAAGCCCAAGTCGACCATGGTGCCGAAAGTCCCCGTGGGCTCGGTGGTTGCCACTGGCGACTATCAACTGGGCTTCCAGCAGGTCAGCGAATTGTTGCCGGTGCCGGGGGTCAGTTTCGTGGCGAAGATTCCGGAGTCGGTGCAGTCGGTCACCCGGTTTGCCGCCGGCATCCCGGTAGGTGCCCGGCACCCGGCCGAAGCCAAGGCCTTGCTGCAATACATGGCCTCGGCCCAGGCTCAACCGGACGTGAAAGCGACCGGGCTGGACTCGGTCAGTCGCTGACCGACGGCTGCAGGACTTTCATTTCCACCACCAGCCGTTCCAGCTCCAATGCCGCCGGGGTCAGGGTTCGACCCCGGCGCTTGATCAGACCGACGCTGCGCATCACCTGCGGATCGGTCAACGGTACCCGCGTCAGGATCGGATGGTCCGCTGCCGGCATCGCCATCAGCGGCACCGCCGCCACGCCCAACCCGGCCTCCACCAGACCGATCATAGTGGTCACGTGACGGGTTTCGCAGATACTCGGCCGCTGCGGCACCACGCCGGTCAACGCCTGATCCAGCAGAAAACGGTTGCCCGAGGTTTTATCCAGCGAGATGTAATCCTGCTGATAGAACTCGTCCCAGGTGACGCTGCTTCGCCCCGCCAGTGGATGATCGCGCCGGCACGCTACGACATACCCTTCTTGCACCAGGGGCTCGAAATCCACTTCGGCTTCCAGCGTGCCCATGAAGCTCAGGCCGAAATCCGCTTCGCCATTGACCACCGCGCTCAATACGTCGTGGGCGCTGGAGTCCAGCACCTTGACCTTGATCCGCGGAAACTGCCGGTGATAATGCGCGATCACCCGTGGCATGAAGTAGTAAGCCGCCGAGGGCACGCAAGCAACCGTGACATGGCCGAGCCGGGTCGAAGCGACTTCGCTGATGCCCAGCAATGCCACGTCCAGATCGTCCAGCAGGCGCTCGACGCTGGGCATGAACCCCCGTCCGGCCTGGGTCAGGCTGACCTTGCGCGTGGTGCGCTCGAACAGCCGCACGCCGAGGGCGTCTTCAAGCTTTTCGATGCGCCGGCTCAAGGCTGGCTGGGAAATGCGCACCGTATCGGCTGCCTTGCGAAAGCTGCCCTGCTCGACCACGGCACGGAAGGCCTGCAGGTCATTGAGGTCGAAGTTGATCGCCATGGGGGACTACTCGAGAGGGACCGTTGGATTGATCAGCTAATTCTATAAATGTAACTAATTAATGCAAATTGTAACATCTAAGCCCGAGCGTTTTGCTGACGCCGAAGGGCTCAGCCTTTATTCTTGTCACCCCCGCAGTACCGAGTCCTGGAGTTTTCTCATGCCCCATGAAGGCAACCTGCTACAAGCCGCTGTCGTGTTTCTGATGGCGGCCGTGCTCATCGTTCCCTTGGCCAAGCGCCTGCAACTGGGGGCGGTTCTGGGCTATCTGTTTGCCGGGGTGATCATCGGCCCGTCGGTGCTGGGCCTGATCGACAATCCGCAAAGCGTCGCGAACATTTCCGAACTCGGCGTGGTGTTGCTGCTGTTCATCATCGGCCTGGAACTGTCGCCGCGACGCCTGTGGGTGATGCGCAAGTCAGTGTTCGGCGTGGGTCTGGCGCAAGTGTTGCTCACCGGCACGGTGATTGGCGTGGTGGCGCTGTGGCTGTTTGGCCAGCCGTTGAACACCGCGATCGTCCTGGGCCTGGGCCTGGCGCTATCGTCCACGGCGTTCGGCCTGCAAAGCCTGGCTGAACGCAAGGAACTGACCAGCCCCCACGGGCGGCTGGCGTTCGCGATCCTGTTGTTTCAGGACATCGCCGCCATCCCCTTGATCGCCATGGTGCCGTTGCTTGCCGGTGGCGATCACAGCACCAGCGCCAGCGAAAACCTGAACCACGGCCTGCAAGTGCTGGCCAGCATCGCCGTGGTGGTGATCGGCGGGCGATATCTGCTGCGGCCGGTGTTTCGCGTGGTGACCAAGACCGCATTGCCTGAAGTCTCCACCGCCACGGCGTTGCTGGTGGTGATCGGCACGGCATGGCTGATGGAGCTGGTCGGCATTTCCATGGCCCTGGGCGCCTTCCTCGCCGGCCTGCTGCTGGCGGACTCCGAGTATCGCCATGAACTGGAAGCCCAGATCGAACCGTTCAAGGGCCTGTTGCTGGGGCTGTTTTTCATCAGCGTCGGCATGGGCGCAAACCTGAGCCTGTTGCTGAGCATGCCGGTGGCGGTGCTGGGCCTGACCCTGCTGCTGATCGCGATCAAACTGCCGCTGCTGTTCCTGGTCGGTCGCCTGGCCGGAGGCTTGAAAAAGGTCAGTGCGATCCGCTTGGGCATCGTGTTGGCGGCCGGTGGTGAATTTGCCTTTGTGGTGTTCAAGATCGGTCGCGACCACGGGCTGTTCGCCACCGGACTGTATGACTTGCTGGTGCTGACCATCACCCTGTCCATGGCCGTGACGCCGCTGTTGCTGCTACTTTGCGCACGCTTGGTCAGCCCGAAGGTGCAACCGGTGGAAGTGCCGGAGAAGTTCCGCGAAATCGACGCCGACGCGCCACGGGTGGTGATCGCCGGCATGGGTCGCATGGGCCAGATCGTTGCGCGGATTCTGCGCGCACAGAACATCAAGTTCGTGGCCCTCGACACCTCGGTGGAAACCATCGAACTGTCCCGCAGCTTTGGTGGCGTGCCAGTGTTCTACGGCGACCCGATGCGCCCGGAAATCCTCAACGCGGCCAAGGTCGGGGAAGCGGAGTATTTCGTGATCGCCACCGATGACCCGGACACCAACATCAAGACCGCGGAACTGGTGCGCAAGCTCTACCCGCACATGAAAATCATCGCCCGGGCCCGTAACCGCCAGCATGTACACCGGCTGATGGACGTCGGCGCCCACGCCGTGCGCGAAACCTTTTATTCGAGCCTGGAAATGAGCCGGCAAACCCTGATCGGCCTGGGGCTGACCCAGGCCCAGGCGGATGCGCGGATCAAACGCTTCAAGCAGCACGACGAAGAGGTGCTTGAAGCCCAGCATGCGGTGTATGACGACGCGGTGAAGGTGATGCAGACGGCGCAGGAAGCGCGGGTCGAACTGGCCAGGTTATTCGAGTCGGATCAACTGCAGGAGCAGGCGGGCAAGAACTGAGGTGACTATTCGGGCCTCTTCGTCGGAACGCCGCCCGGAGCAAGCCCGCTCCCCCACTGGATCTGAGGTGCTCACAAATATTGAGTCTGGCAGAGCCCCCTTGTGGGAGCGGGCTTGCTCCGGGCGGCGTTCCGACGAAGAACGATAACGCGGTGTGATGGAATAACCACAACTTCAAAGGGACCACCATGACTGACCAACCTGCCCCCGCCCTCAAGGAAATCTTCAACACCGAGCGCCTCCAACACATCGCCAGTGAAATGACCGCGGTCTATCCATCATTCGAGGCCGCACGTTTCCTGAAGCTGGCCCGGTCCGGCCTGGCGGACCTCAGCGTCATGCAGCGCATGGCCCGGGTCAGCGAGAGCCTGCACACCGTACTGCCCCTGGACTACGAGGCATCGCTGCAGGTGCTGCGCGCCCTCGCACCGCGCCTGAACAGCGGCTTCGTCAGCATGTGCCTGCCGCACTACGTCGCCAGTTACGGCGCCCATGCGTTCGAGCAGTCGATGGACGCGCTGAAGTACTTCACCGCTTTTGGCTCTTCGGAGTTCGCAATCCGTCACTTTCTGCGCCGTGACCTCGAGCGTTCGCTCAAGCTGATGCATGCCTGGTCGCTGGACGACAACGAGCATGTACGGCGCCTGGCCAGCGAAGGATGCCGGCCACGCCTGCCCTGGTCATTCCGGCTGGAGACCATCCAGGCCGATCCGACACTGGCCGCGAACATCCTCGACAACCTCAAGGCCGACACCAGTCTGTACGTGCGCAAATCCGTGGCTAACCACCTCAACGACATCACCAAGGATCATCCCGACTGGGTGCTGGACCTGATCGAAGGCTGGTCGCTGGACAACCGGCACACCGCATGGATCGCCAAACACGCCCTGCGCAGCCTGATCAAACAGGGCAACCGGCGGGCACTGGCGATCATCGGCGCGGGCGGCAAGCCTGAGGTCGAGATCGTTGATGTGAAAGTCGAACCGCCGGTGATTGGCCTGGGAGAAAAGATCACATTGTCGTTTGCCGTCAAATCCACGGTAGAAAACAGTCAACGCCTGGTGATCGACTACGCCATCGATTACGTCAAGGCCAACGGCAGCACTTCGGCGAAGGTGTTCAAGCTCAAGGCACTGACGCTGCCTGGTAACGCCGTCGAAGCCGTCAGCCGTGGCCAGCAGATCAAGGAACTCACCACCCGCCGGCATTATGCGGGCGTTCACACCGTACACATCATGGTGAATGGTGAACGGCTGGCCAGCACGGCGTTCGAAATCACGCCTTGAAACACCGCCGACCGTAGGAGCTGCCGCAGGCTGCGATCTTTTGATTCTGATGTTTCAAGGTCAAAAAATCGCAGCCTGCGGCAGCTCCTACGGGGGATTTTCGCCGAACAACAGGGGTTGCTCCCGCTCACACAACTCCACCACATAATCCCACAACACCCGCAACCGCACCGATTTGTGCAGCTCTCGGCGGGTGCTGATCCAGTAGCTGCGCTGGATGCTTTCGTCCGGCAACAATGGCACCAGACCGGGATCGGCACTGGCCATGTAGCACGGCAGCACGGCAATCCCCAGGCCTGAGCGCGCCGCCTGCTGTTGGGCGATCACGCTGGTGCTGTGAAACACCACCCGCGGGTTGCGACAGAAGCTATTGAGGAACATCAATTCCTGGCTGAACAGCAGGTCGTCGACATAGCCGATCCACGCATGGCGTCCCAGATCCTCACGAGTGCGCAACGGCGGTGAACGGTCGAGGTAGTCCTGACTGGCATAGAGCGCCAGGCGATAATCGGTGAGTTTACGGGTGACCAGCATGTCGGCGGCCGGGCGTTCGAGGTGGATGCTGATTTCCGCCTCGCGGTTGAGGATGCTGACAAAACGCGGCACCGCTACCAACTCCACCTCCAGCCCCGGATAGCGCTCGAACAAACCGTTCATGCGACTGGCCAGGAACATGATGCCCAGCCCTTCCGTTACCCCGACGCGGATCTTGCCCAACGGCGCGGTGGACTGGGTGATTTCCTCCTGGGCCAGCAGCGCCACGTTCTCCATCGCCTCGGCGTGTTTAAGCAACGCCTCGCCCGCCGGGGTCATCTCGTAACCCTGGGCATGCTGGACGAACAACGCCGTACCGAGGCTTTTTTCGATGGCCTCGATATGCCGCGCTACGGTGGCGTGGGTGGTGTTCAGGCGACGGGCAGCCGTGAGCAAACGCCCGCTGCGCTGCAATTCGAGAAAAAACCGCAGGTCATTCCAGTCGAACATGAAGCGTCCTTGTTCGTTGCCGTTCGGAACGCTGTTTAAAAACGCACAGCGGCTGCGCAAAAACTAACATTCTTTTGACGAAAGCTAACAACTAGGATGACAGACAACAAGAACAACAACACGAGGTCAGGGATGCAGACTCCCCTGGATGAATACGATTACATCGTGGTCGGGGCCGGGCCGGCCGGGTGTCTGCTGGCCAATCGACTGTCGGCTGATGCACAGCATCGCGTGTTGCTGCTCGAGGCCGGCGGCCGCGACAACTATGCGTGGATTCACATCCCCGTGGGCTACCTGTTCTGCATCGGCAACCCGCGCACCGACTGGTGCTTCAAGACCGAAGCGCAACCGGGCCTGCAAGGCCGCGCCCTGAGCTACCCGCGCGGCAAGGTGCTGGGCGGCTGCTCCTCGATCAACGGCATGATCTACATGCGCGGCCAGGCCGGCGACTACGACCGCTGGGCCGCCGACGGCAACCCTGGCTGGAGCTGGCAAGACGTGTTGCCGCTGTTCAAACAGAGTGAAAACCACTTTGCCGGCGCCGCCGAATTCCACGGCGCCGCGGGCGAATGGCGGGTCGAACGCCAGCGCCTGTCATGGCCGATTCTCGATGCGTTTCGCAGCGCCGCCGAGCAAAGCGGCATCGCCAGCATCGATGACTTCAACCAGGGCGACAACGAAGGTTGCGGCTATTTCCAGGTCAACCAGAAGGCCGGCATCCGCTGGAACGCGTCCAAGGCCTTTCTCAAACCCATTCGCCAGCGCCCCAATCTCACCGTACTGACCGGTGTCGAAGTCGACCGCGTGTTGCTGGACAATGGCCGCGCCTCGGCGGTCAGCGCACGCTGGCAAGGCCAGGCGAGAACCTTCAAGGCGCGCAAGGAGATCGTCCTGTGTGCCGGCTCCATCGGTTCGCCCAGCATCCTGCAACGCTCCGGCATCGGCCCGCGCCCGCTGCTGGAACGGCTGGGAATCGGCGTCGCCCATGAACTACCCGGCGTCGGTGGCAACCTGCAGGATCACCTGCAACTGCGGCTGATCTACAAGCTGGAAAATGCCCGCACCCTGAACCAGATTGCCGGCAGCCTGTGGGGCAAGATGGGCATGGGCCTGCGCTACCTGTATGACCGCAGCGGCCCGCTGTCCATGGCGCCGAGCCAATTGGGCGCCTTTGCCCGCTCGGGGCCGGAGCAGACGACAGCCAACCTCGAATACCACGTGCAACCGCTGTCGCTGGAGCGCTTTGGCGAACCGCTGCATGCTTTCCCGGCGTTCACCGCATCGGTCTGCGATCTGCGTCCGCAAAGCCGTGGCCGGGTGGACATCCGCTCCGCCGACCCGCAAGAAGCCCCGCTGATTCAACCCAACTACCTCAGCCACCCGGAAGACCTGCGGGTCGCCGCCGACGCCATTCGCCTGACCCGGCGCATCGTCGCCGCCCCGGCCCTGCGCGCCTTCAAACCGGTGGAATACCTGCCCGGCGACAGCCTGCAAAGCGAGGATCAACTGCACGAAGCCGCCGCGCGGATCGGCACCACGATTTTCCACCCGGTGGGCACCTGCCGCATGGGCAATGACGCCGACGCCGTGGTCGATGCGCAACTCAAGGTCCATGGCATCCCCGGCCTGCGCATTGCCGATGCGTCGATCATGCCGCGCATCACCTCGGGCAACACCTGCTCGCCGACGTTGATGATTGCCGAGAAGGCTGCGCAGATGATCCTCAACCCTTCTGTAAACACATCAACTGTGGGAGCGGGCTTGCTCGCGAAGGCGGTGGATCATTCACATTGATGTTGAATGGCACGACGCTTTCGTCGGAACGCCGCCCGGAGCAAGCCCGCTCCCACAAGGACCGCATTAGATTCACGGACATCGAGCATCACCCCTGCAAGGAACACGCAACACCAGTGGAACAACAAAAACAATCACTGTGAGGGATACCGGTATGTCAGAGAACGTTCAAACCCTGGAGGCCGTGCGCAGCGCGGGCACCAGCCAGGAAACCCAGAAAGTCATCTTCGCCTCGTCCTTGGGGACGGTCTTCGAGTGGTACGACTTTTTCCTCTATGGCGCCCTCGCGGCGGTCATCAGCAAACAGTTTTTCGCCGGGGTCAACGACACCACGGCGTTTATCTTTGCGTTGATGGCCTTCGCCGCCGGCTTCATCGTCCGGCCGTTCGGCGCGCTGGTGTTCGGGCGGTTGGGGGACATGATCGGGCGCAAGTACACCTTCCTCGCCACCATCGTCCTCATGGGCCTGGCGACGTTCTGCGTCGGGCTGCTGCCAACCTACGCCAGCATCGGCATCGCGGCGCCGATCATCCTGGTGGTGCTGCGCATGCTCCAGGGCCTGGCCCTGGGCGGTGAATACGGTGGCGCCGCGACCTATGTCGCCGAGCACGCGCCCATCGGCAAGCGTGGCTTCCACACCAGCTGGATTCAGTCCACCGCGACCCTCGGCCTGCTGCTGTCGCTGCTGGTGGTGCTGGGTTGCCGCTACTTTACCGGCGATCAGTTCGAAGTCTGGGGCTGGCGCATTCCGTTCCTGTTTTCCATCGTGCTGCTGGGCATCTCGACCTGGATTCGCATGAGCCTGCATGAGTCGCCGGCCTTCGTGAAAATGAAAGAAGAAGGCAAGCTTTGCAAACAGCCGATTCGCGACTCCTTCGGCAAATGGGAAAACCTCAAGGTGGTGTTGATCGCCCTGTTCAGCATCAATGCCGGGCAAGCGGTGACCTTCTACGCCGCGCAATTCTATGTGCTGTTCTTCCTCACCCAGTTCCTGAAAATGGACCCGGCGGTGGCCAACGGTCTGCTGATTGTCAGCGTGACCATTGGTGCCCCGTTTTTCATCTTCTTTGGCTGGCTGTCGGACAAGGTCGGGCGTAAACCGGTGCTGATGATCGGCCTGCTGCTGGCCACCGCGCTGTACTTCCCGATCTTCAAGACCCTGGCCCACTACGCCAACCCGGCCATCGACCAGGCCAGCCGCCAGGCACCGATCACCGTGATGGCCGACCCCGCCACCTGCACCTTCCAGTTCGACCCGGTGGGCAAGGCGAAATTCGACAGCCCCTGTGACAAGGTCAAGACCTTCCTGGTCAAGCAGGGCCTGCCGTACCAAAGCGCAGCGGCCCCGGCCGGCAGTGGCGTGCAGGTGAGCGTCGGTGACGTGAAGATCGACGGGTTCGACGAAGCCGCCCTGCGCGGTGCCGTGACCCTCGCCGGCTACCCGCAACAGGCGGACATGCAGCAGATCAACAAACCGATGATCGTGGCGCTGATCGTCGCACTGATCATCATCTCCGCGATGTGCTACGGCCCGCTGGCGGCGTTGATGGTCGAACTGTTCCCGACCCGCATCCGCTACACCTCGATGTCCCTGCCCTACCACATTGGCAACGGCTGGTTCGGCGGTTTCCTGCCGACCGTGTCGTTCGCGTTGGTGGTGTACACCGGGGACATCTTCTACGGGCTGTGGTACCCGGTGGTGATCACCGGGGTGAGCCTGGTGGTGGGGATGATTTGTCTGCGTGAGACGCGCAACGTCGATCTCGACAAGAACTGAAGCAATGCCTGACGACGAGGGAGCGGGCTCCCTCGTCGCGGCGATCAGCTCCAATCAAACTTCGGCATCAAGCAGTTCGAACTTCACTTGATCCGGATAGAACGCCAGGTAACCGCGGATTTGCTCCACCGACACCTTGGGGTCTTCGTAACTCCACACCGCGTTGGCGCTTTCATGCCCCGGTACCTGCAGGCTGAAATAGCTGGCATCGCCTTTGTACGGGCAATAACTGGTGTGGTCGGTGCGGGCGAAATACTTCTCGTCGATGTCCTCTCGCGGCACGTAGTACACCGGCGGGTAGTTGGCCTCCAGCAACACCAGGGCCCGCGCCGAGGCGGCCACTTGAATACCGTGAAATCTCACCAGCAGACAGCCAGGCTGCTCGGCGATGGTGATGACAGGACTAGGACCGGAGCTTTTCATGGAAAACGTTCCTCATGACGGTGATGGACCTGCAAATCGATGTGGGAGCGTGGCTGGCCCGCGATGGGCTGCGCAGCAGCCCCAAAACCTGAAACCACGATTTATCAGGTATAACCCAAGTTTTACCCTCGCGACTGCTTCGCAGCCGAACGGGAGCGACACACAAAGCTGTACATCCATACAGATAAAGATTGCTCCATCGCCCGTCAAGCGCCATTCTGTGCAGCCTTGGCATATTGATCGACGATGGTGGTTATGCGGCTGTACCTCTGTGAAAAACCTTCCCAGGCCAAAGACATTGCGGCAGTCCTCGGCGCCCGGCGCCGGGGCGATGGCTGCTGGCTGGGAACGGACGTCACGGTGACCTGGTGCATCGGCCACCTGCTGGAAACCGCACCGCCGGATGCCTACGACGCGCGCTACAAGCGCTGGGTGCTGGCGGACCTGCCGATCATTCCCGAAAAATGGAAAATGACCGTCAAGCCGCGTACCGCCAGCCAGTACAAGGCGGTCAAGCGCCTGCTCGGTGAAGCCTGCGAACTGATCATCGCCACGGACGCCGACCGCGAGGGCGAGATGATCGCCCGGGAACTGGTGGAACATTGCCGCTATCGCGGGCCGATCCGCCGCCTCTGGTTGTCGGCGCTGGACGATGCGTCCATTCGCAAGGCCCTCGCGGCGCTCAAACCGGGGAGCGAGACCTTCAGCCTCTATCACTCGGCGCTGGGGCGTTCCCGGGCCGACTGGCTGATCGGCATGAACATGAGTCGGCTGTTCACCCTGCTGGGGCGCCAGTCCGGCTATCAAGGCGTGTTGCCGGTGGGCCGGGTGCAAACGCCGACCTTGCGCCTGGTGGTGGATCGCGATCGCAGCATTGCCGACTTTGTGCCCGTCCCCTATTGGGCCATCGACGTGCAGTTACAGCACAACGGCACCGCGTTCACGGCGCAATGGCGCGCGCCGTCGCAGCTTTGCGACGATCAGGACCGCTGCCTGAACCAGGCATTGGCGCAACAAGCGGCGGCCGCCATGAGCGGCGCGGCCTGTGCGCGGGTGATCAAGCTGCGCACCGAACGGATGCGCGAAGTGGCCCCGCTGCCGTTCGACCTGGGCACCCTGCAGGAAGTCTGCTCGAAGAAGCTCGGCCTCGGCGCCCAGGAAACCCTGGACATCGCCCAGGCGCTCTACGAAACCCACAAAGTCATCACCTATCCGCGCAGTGATTGCGGCTACTTGCCCATCAGCCAACACAGCGAGGCACCGGCCATTCTGGCGGCACTGCGCCAGGCCGATCCAGCGCTGAACGCCTTGCACGATCATCTTGATCCGCAACGGCGCTCACGGGCCTGGAACGATGCCAAGGTCAGCGCCCACCACGGCATCATCCCCACCGCTGCGGCGAAGAATCTCGACAAGCTGGCGGGCAAACAGCGTGCGGTCTACACCCTGATCCGCGCCCGATACCTGGCGCAGTTCCTGCCCAATCACGAATACGATCGCACCCAGGCCGACTTCGACTGTGCCGGCGAGGCCCTGCGCGCTGTCGGCAAGCAGATCATCGAGCCGGGCTGGAAACGCGCCCTGCCCGAAGCGCTGGCTCCGGCCAAGGGGCGCGAAGCCCCGGCACCGCAGACACTGCCCAACCTGGCCGAAGGCATCGATTGCACAGTGGCCGGCGTGCAATTCAAGGACCTGTGGACGCAACCGCCAAAGCCGTTCACGGAAGGCGACCTGATCAAGGCCATGAAGAATGTCGCCAAACTGGTGAAAGACCCGCTGCTCAAGCAAAAGCTCAAGGACACCACCGGCATCGGCACCGAAGCGACCCGTGCGTCGATCATCCAGGGCCTGCTCGACCGTGGTTACCTGGTCAAGAACGGCAAGGCCCTGGCCGCCACGCCGGCCGCGTTCAGCCTGATCGACGCGGTACCGCGGGCCATCGCCGATCCGGGTACCACGGCGATCTGGGAGCAGGCCCTGGACATGGTGCAAAGCGGCGAAATGAGCCTGGAAGAGTTCGTCACCAAACAGGCCGCCTGGATGAGCAAGCAGGTCAGTCGCTGTGCCGGGCTGAGCCTGACCATCAGCGGCCCACCGCCCGGCGGCTCCGCTGCAGCCCCCTGGAAGAAAAAACGAAAAGGCGCCCCGCGTAAACCAGCAAGCGGCACCAAGCGCAGGGCAAAACCGGCAAGCAAAACCTAGACCTTACAGCGAACCCTGTGGCGAGGGAGCTTGCTCCCGTTGGGCCGCAAAGCGGCCCTTCTCTCCAACAACGTGAATGGGACTGCTGCGCCCGAACGCGGACCGCTCCAGCGGGAGCAAGCTCCCTCGCCACGGGTCGTGCGACGCCGGCCATAATCAGTTGTGTCCCTTGGCCGATCAGGAGCCACTTCGAATGCCTTCGATAGAACTGCACGCCGCCCAACGCGATGAACTGGAAACCATCGAGAACCTGATGCAGTTCTACACCTACGACTTCAGCGAATGGTTGCCGCTGAAACTGGGCGAATACGGTTTGTTCAACATCCTGCCCATGCCCGACTACTGGCGAAACCCGGCCACCCGCCCCTTCCTGATCAAGGTCGACGGTGAACTGGCCGGCTTCGTCACCGTGGATAACCAGGTCCATCTACCCGGTGCCGACTACAACATCGGCTATCTGTTTGTCAGCCGACGCTTCCGTGGCCAGGGTGTCGCGCGATTTGTCGTTTCCACCCTCTTGAGTCAATTCCCCGGTCAATGGCAGATTTTCCACATCGAGGCGAACCAGCCAGCACGCCAGTTCTGGGCCGCCGTGATGCCGGGGCTCAACGTTGACGGTTTCACCTTGCATCAGCAGGTGGTTGACCGCTATCCCTGCACTTTTTACCGCTTTGAGTGTCCGTCCCTGTCGTCCTGACCGACACACCTTCGACTCCGCCTGCTAATTCCCAACAGCTTTGTCCGACAATATGTAGTGACTGAAAATATTCACTACAAAACCGTTGACGCCTCCGATTTGCCCTTGCATGATGCAGACGTCTCCCCGATCGGGAGTACAGGCAACACGTTTGAGCAAGCTCGTCTGACCGCCGAGCTGTTTTTCCCGGATACACGCTGCCCACAAGGCAGATTGAAGAAGCTGACCTGGCCTGAACGTCCAGTACAAGGGCGAGAAGACTTGGCGAGCAATCCTCATGAAGCTTGTGGCCGACCTTGAAAACGTCGGCAGTGGCCTTAAGGTTTTCGCCGCTTCTCTTCGTTGTGACGCTATTGCGTAGCAGTTATTCAACACGACTACATGCAACAGACGCAGGACCCCGCCCGATAAGGCGGCCGAACGCTGACGTCCTGGTTTCGGTGCCAGGGATCAACTAACCGATGGGCTACCTGTATTAGCGAATCAACTTTGAAAGATCACCAATTGGTCAAGGGGCTTTATGATGAATCTGAACAATCAACCAACTATCGATGAACTGGCTCGTATCTTCGCTGCAAAGAAAGACAGCCACGACAACCATATTCTCTGGATCAGCAAATGTGGCCAGGTTCATATCGACTGCCTGTCGCCGCACGCCCATGAAGCAGAGTTCGACCAGAACAACCAGAACCTGCTGGCCCGACTGAAGATGTACCGTCGCGGCCAGGGCTATGTCGGCAAGAAGGCCGCAGCCGACAAGGACTTCATCGGTAATGTTCTGCAAACCCTGAAACAGGCCTGGGCCTCGATGCAGAATCAGAACGAAGTTCGGGTGATTGACCGGTTCTACTAATTGAAATGAGTCATTACTGACTTATAGATAAACAAGGCCTGCTCCCGATAAGGAGCAGGCCTTTTTTATGCTGGAACGAAAACCGGATATGGGAGCGAGCCTGCTCCCACAGGGTTTAGCGTTTGACGCCCAGATCGACCTGGGTCATGCGGCTACGAATGGTGAACACACCATCGCCGGAGAGAATCGCACTGCGAGCAAACAGGCGCCCGCTCTCCCAGTTCGAAAGCCCCAGTTCCGGCTTGTTCAGCGCGTACTGGCCGTCGACCCAACGGGTGATGCCATTGCCGACAAAAGGCGCGTTGACCGCGTTGTAGAAACGCTCCTGGACCTCGGCACTGTCACTGATCAAAGACACCGTGAATTGCGGGCTATAACGATTGAACAAGGTAATGGCATCGTCCAGGTCGTCGACAATCTTCAGACTGACTTCCGGGGTTTCTTCCCACTCCCACTCACGACCCAATTGATCTTCCGGCAACGGCTCGGCCTGCGCTTCGCCCTGATAGCCTTCGGCGCGGTACACCTGGACCGTTGCAGCCAGCCAGTCTTGCGGCAGGCACGACTCGCTGCCTTCGACGATGTGCAGCTTGCAGCCCTGCCCCCGTGCGGCGCCGGCCTGCTTGAGCGCGCCCAAGAACAGCGGCACCAGTTCAGCGGCGCGGTCGCGGTGAATCAGGCAGACGTTCAGGGTGTTGCAGACTTTGCGGTCCAGGGAGTTGCGCACCACGGCGGCAAAGCGCGGGGCGTCGGCATCGGTGTTGGCGATCAGCCACGCACCACCGGTGCCGTGCAGGCTGACCGCCGTGCCGGCCTGCTGGGCGATGCTGCCCAACTGGCTGACGGCACGACCCGAACCACGGGCCACCGCCAATGACAGGCGCCGGTCGGCGAACATCGCCCAACCGGCGGCGTGGTTGACACTTTCCACCAGCGATACGGCACCGACCGGCAAGCCGGCGTCACTTAGTGCAGGGTTCAGTGCATGGGTGACGATCGCCTGGGCCGTGCCCAACGCATCACTGCCGATGCGCAGCACGGCGGTGTTGCCGGTGCGCAACACACCGGCCGCGTCAGCAAACACATTTGGACGGCCTTCGAAGACGAACGCGACGATGCCCAACGGCGAGACCACTTGCTCGACCTTCCAGCCATCGTGCTCGACGCAACTGATCACCTTGCCACGGCTGGCCGCCGCATCACGCCAGGCGCGCAGGCCGGCGATCATGTCGCGACGCATGCGCTCATCGGCCAGCAACCGGGTGGTCGAGCGACCGCACGCCTTGGCCCGTTCGATGTCGGCCAGGTTGGCAGCTTCGATCAAGGCCCAGCATTCCGGGGTTTCCAGGCGTTGGGCAAACAGGTCGAAGAAAGCGCTGATCGCCTGGTCAGACACCGCCGATAGCGCGGTGAATGCCGCCTGGGCGCGCTCGATCGCGACGTTGGCCGCTTGCTGGTCCGCCACGGGGATCAGCAGCAACTCGCCACTGACCTGCTCCACCAGCAGGTGATCACCGGGCTGGAAACGTTGCGCCAGTTCGGGGCTGACGACAGTGACGCGATTGCCGGCGAAAGGGATTGGCGTGCCAGCGACTAGACGTTCGAGCGCGAGGGACATGAAGCAGTATCACCATGCAGGGGGCGGCCGGAAAATGTATAGCAATTTCCCTGTGGGAGCGAGCCTGCTCGCGAAGAGGCCTTTCCATCCAACGTCCATCGCGCCTGACACTCCGCCATCGTCGGATCGCTGCCCCGGGCAGGCTCTTTCCCACTGGAGTGGCGGTTACGTATCTCAATGTATACAGCCCCGCCCCAGACACACCCCACACTCAAAACCCCGTCATAACGACACACCGCAGATACACCCCGTTGATGAAATGCGCCTGTCGATTGGCCACGCCGATCAAAGCGCTCAACTCACGGGGCATGTCGTTGCCCCACCTCCCCCGACCTGAAAGAGAGCAACGTCCATGAGCACCTCCATTTCTTCGACCGTCAAAGGCCTGCACCTGAACCTCGACCGTGCCGGCGACTGGGTTGCCCCCCTGGCGTTGCGGGTGTTCCTCGCCTGGGAATTCCTCGAGTCCGGCCTGGAAAAATACAACGGCGAGAACTGGTTCGCCGATATCCAGGCGCGCTTCCCTTTTCCGTTCGACCACCTTCCAGCGACGCTGAACTGGGAACTGTCGATGTGGGCGGAGCTGATCTTCGCCTTGACCTTGCTGGTGGGCCTGGGCACACGTTTTTCGGCGTTGAGCCTAATGGTGGTGACCCTCGTCGCAACTGCCGCCGTGCATTGGCCCGCCGACTGGCACAGCCTCAGTGAACTCGCCCAAGGCTATGCCATCAGCAACAAGGGTTACGGCAACTTCAAGCTGCCCCTGATCTACCTTGTGGCCCTCACGCCGCTGCTGCTGTCGGGCGCCGGCAAGTTCAGCATCGATGCGCTGCTGGCGCGTTTCATCTGGCGTCGCTGAAACGCAAAAAACACCAGAATGGAGCCCCTCGCGCCTTGGCCGATGGCGACGGATAATCAACTGGTTTTCATCTCACCGAGGAATTGAAGGATGCCGCTGACTCTTTATTTCCATCCGCTCTCATCGTTCTGCCACAAAGCGCTCATCGCGCTCTATGAACTGGAAATCGAGTTTGAAAAAAGGATCATCGACCTGGGAGACGAGGCTGACAGGGCCGAGCTACAAGCACTTTGGCCACTCTGCAAATTCCCGGTGATCCGCGATCACGACCGCCAACGGGACGTACCCGAGTCGAGTGTGATCATTGAGTACCTGGACCGGCTTCACCCCGGCCAGGCACATCTGATTCCGGATGATTGGGAAACCGCGCTGGAAGTCCGCCTGTGGGATCGCTTTTTCGACCTGCACGTCCAGGTGCCGATGCAGAAGATCGTCGCTGACCGAATCAATGCCGCAAACGGCGACCTGACCCGCGAACGCGCCGCGCTGTTGACGGCGTACGGCATGTTTGAACGTCAGTTGGCCGCAAACACCTGGGCAGCCAGCGCCGCATTCAGCATGGCCGATTGCGCCGCCGCCCCGGCGCTGTTCTATGCCAGTACCCTTGTGCCGTTTCCCGCCGAACATCGCCACTTGAGTGCTTATTTCGACAGGTTGACCCAAAGGCCCTCGGTCAAGCGGGTGATCGACGAGGCAAGGCCGTACTTTTCCTGGTATCCGTTTGCCGAGGCCATCCCGGAGCGCTTTCGGTAGTGGCGCCAGTGCTAGCGGGGAACGGGAGGCAAAAAACAATGAATCGACGAATAATTACCGTCGGTAGAGTGTTTTCTGATTAGGCAGGAATAAAAAATGGCAGGGGCGGCTGGATTCGAACCAACGCATGGCAGGATCAAAACCTGCTGCCTTACCGCTTGGCGACGCCCCTGTATCTGTTGCAATGAGTGCCTGGCACTCGCTTTCTTGAGTGGCAACAAGACCTGTTGCCTGCCTGCACGACTGGTTCCCTGAGGACCGCTGCAAGAGTGGGCGCAAATTTACCAACTTTTCCTTCATCTGGGAAGCCCAAACAAAAAAAATTGTTTATTAAAACAGACGCTTAGTGTCGAGCCGAATCTCGGGGTGCTATCGGCGCACATTCACCCCGAACAGCTCTGCTACGCTTTTGCTTACTCGAATTGAATCGGGAATCGTTTATGCAACACCCTTCCCTTGCCATTTGAGGGCGCCAAAAGTGAAAGGCAAATTACTGGGGGCCGCTGCAACCCTTCTGGTACTCGGGGCCGCGATTTATGGGTTGAACACCTGGGAGCACATCCAGGACCAGCGACAGGAAGCAGTCTGCAAGGCCGCCCGGGAGCATCTCAATAGCCTGGAAACCCAGGCGCGAGCCCTGGCCTCCGGGTTGTCGGTCGAAGCCTATGCCGAAGCCGAAAAAGCCGAGGCCGGCCAGTTGGTCATGGCACTCGATACCGCCAGGAATGAAGCCGAGGTCGATGCCGTCATCGACAAGCACGCCGCTGCCATCGAGGCGCAGATATCGGCCGAGGACGCTGAGGTCCAGTCCCGAGGCGAACAACCTTTCCTCGGTCAGGAACTGAAAAAGCAACGCATCCCCACCGACGTCAAACAGGAATTCAAACGCGCTGAAAAGGCCGTCGCCGACACCTGCGGATAGTGTCGACCGCCAGCTCCACGCTTGTCGCCAGCGTCCAGACTTCAGCAAAAGCAGGTTTCAAGCAGGAACAGCTGAGTGCGCCGTTGCGACGCACTCGCCTACCACTCAGTGCGGCGCGCGCGGGATGGTCTTGAGCAGGTCTTCGGGGCTGATGTGACCGACCACGCTGCCCGGTTGCGGCAAGTTGAGGATGTGGCCCTTCATCTTGCCGATGATGTGCATCTCGCAAGGCTTGCAGTCGAACTTCAGCGTCAACACTTCATCGCCGTGGATCAGCTGCATCGGCGCAACCTTGGTGCGCACGCCAGTCACGCCCTTGGCCTGTTTCGGGCACAGGTTGAAGGAGAAACGCAGGCAATGCTTGGTGATCATCACCGGCACCTCGCCGGTTTCCTCGTGGGCCTCGTAGGCCGCGTCGATCAGCTTGACGCCATGGCGGTGATAGAAGTCCCGGGCTTTCTGGTTGTAGACGTTGGCCAGGAACGACAGGTGCGAATCCGGGTACACCGGCGGCGGCGTGGTCTCGGCCTTGCGGCTGCCACGCGGGTGGGCGGCGATCCGCGCCTCGGTCAAGGCTTCAATCACTTCACGGCGCAAGGCCTTGAGCTGCGAGTTCGGGATGAAGTACGCCTGCGGCGCGTCCAGCTTGATATCGATGGCGTGGTACTGCGTTGTACCCAGTTGGCCGAGCAGATCCTGCAATTGCTCCAGCGCCTGTTCCGGCTTGTTGGCGGCACCGAACGGGCCAGCCAGGGTGACGCTGGCGCTGATGCCCTCTTCGCTGGTAGCGGTCAGTTCCAACTGGTCTTCACGCAGGCGAGCGACCCAGTTCAGGGCGATGCGACGCTCGGCTGAGGTCTTTTGCAGCGCCTGTTGCCAGTTGTGATCGAGATTGCGATTCAGCGGGTGATTGGGGCGCAGTTTGTACATCCCCTCCGGCATCTCGTTGGGCTCGACGCGATAGCGATAGCGCTTCTCGCCGTCCTCCTCGAACTCGCCCTTGGGTTCGGCGATGTTGGCGCGGAAACCCACCACTTCGCGCTTGACCAGCACGTTGAGACCGTCGCCGTTGGACAGCGGCTCGTGCGTCACGACCTGCATGTCACGCTTGGCGACTTTCTCGACCACACCCACTGGCAGACCGGTGAAGGTCGGCGAGTCAAAGGCGCCGATATCGATCTTGCGGTCAGTGACGAAGTAATCGGTGCTGCCACGGTGGAAGGTTTTTTCCGGGTCGGGCAGGAAGAAGTGCGCGGTGCGGCCGCTGGATGCGCGGGCCAGGTCCGGGCGGTCTTCGAGCACGGCGTCGAGGCGCTGGCGGTAGTAGGCGGTGATGTTTTTCACATAGCCCATGTCCTTGTAGCGGCCCTCGATCTTGAACGAACGCACGCCGGCCTCGACCAGGGCGCGGATGTTGGCGCTCTGGTTGTTGTCCTTCATCGACAGCAGGTGCTTTTCGTAAGCGATCACCCCGCCCTTTTCGTCCTTGAGGGTGTACGGCAGACGGCAGGCCTGGGAGCAGTCGCCACGGTTGGCGCTGCGCCCGGTTTGCGCGTGGGAAATGTTGCACTGACCGGAAAACGCCACGCACAACGCGCCATGGATAAAGAACTCGATGGCCGCGTCGGTTTCGTCGGCGATGGCGCGGATCTCCTGGAGATTCAGCTCGCGGGCCAGCACCAATTGTGAGAACCCGGCCTGATCGAGGAACTTCGCCCGCTCCAGGGTACGGATGTCGGTCTGGGTACTGGCATGCAGTTCGATCGGCGGAATGTCCAGTTCCATCACCCCCAGGTCCTGGACGATCAGCGCATCGACGCCAGCGTCGTACAACTGGTGGATCAGCTTGCGCGCCGGCTCCAGTTCGTTGTCGTGCAGGATGGTATTGATGGTGGTGAACACCCGGGCGTGGTAGCGACGGGCGAACTCCACCAATTGGGCGATATCGCTCACTTCGTTGCAGGCATTGTGGCGGGCGCCGAAGCTCGGGCCACCGATGTAGATGGCATCGGCGCCATGCAAGATGGCCTCGCGGGCAATGGCGACATCGCGGGCAGGGCTGAGCAATTCCAGGTGATGTTTGGGCAAAGACATAATTTTTTTAGTCAGGCTTGTCACGGTCGAGGCGTGCATTGTAGCGGCGAAACGCCTGACCGGCACCCGAATGCTGCCGGGTGGTGTTTTGGCGGAGCGGGACATGTGCCCATTTCCGGATTCAACAAATAACTACTGTGGGAGCGGGCTTGCCCGCGATTGCGCAATTTCAGTCGACATCAATGCCGACTGACACTCCGTCATCGCGGGCAAGCCCGCTCCCACAGGGGACTGCATCTATCGCGGCTATCAGCCCTTGGCCGCCATCGCCGTCACTTCCACCCGCATCCCTTCAATCGCCAGGGACGCCACGCCAACTGCGGCGCGAACCGGCCATGGCTTGGCAAAAAAACGCTTGTAGACTTCGTTGAACGCGGCGCGGTCGGCCATGTCGGTGAGGTAGATGGTCAGGTGCATCACGCGGTCCATGGAACTGCCGGCACGCTCCAGCGCGACCTTCAGCGCTTGCAGGGTGCATTCGCTTTGCAGGGTGATGTCGCCCAGTTCCAGGCTGCCGTCGGCGCGGGTGGGGATCTGGGTGGAGACCAGCACACCGGCGAAACCGACGACGTCGGAGGAAATCGAATCCGCATCGGGGTCGGGGGTAAAGGTCAGGTCGTGGTTTGCCATGGGGACTCTCTTGCTTGAAGTGATGAGGCTGGTGCCTTTGCGCGGCCAGTTTACAGGGCCATTGGCGGTCCGTCGCTAATCCAGGCCGGACGGCTGCTCGTGGCCCAGCCTCATGGCCTGCCGGCGACTGCACCGTACCGGCTGGATCGTTTCTGAGCCACGGTCGAGCCGAGCGCGGGTCATTGCAAGGGCGAGAACGTCGCGGGCAGGTAGATCGTCGAGCGCATGTCGCGCAGTTGCGGGCCGGAGTTTTCCGGCGGCCAGACGCCATCGGCGACCGCCTGGGTGCGTACTTGCAGGCGCTGTTCCAGGGTGCTCCACGGCCAGATGTGCAGATAGCGCGGCAGCGCGCCGTCGGTGGCGTAGAACGCCGCGTACACCGGCGAATATTGTTCGGCGGTCCGCGCTTCGATGGCGTTGCTCCAGCCCTCGAGGGTGGGCTGCAACCCGCTGCTGACCAGGTCATAGACGCGCAGTTCGTAGAATGGACCGTGCTGGCCCGCGCTCAAGGGTTCGAGGAAGGGAAACAGTGTGTAGTTTTCGATGCGCAGATCGGTGATCAACTCGTTGATACCAAACGCCCCGCCTCCCAGCAGGAAACGCTCGCGCTCCGCTTGCCTCAGGTGTTCGTCGGCGTAGCCGCGCAGTACGGCGATCTGGTTCAACTGACCGATTTCCGAGGCCCAGCAGCCCATCAACACCCCGCCGACTTCCGGCTTCGCCAACTCTGCCTCGATGCGTACCAGCGCATCAGTCACTGTGCGCACCCGCACGGTAAAAGTGATCAGTTCAAATAAACGCATAGCGACTCCGCCCACCGGTTTGCCAAAAGCACACAGCCTAGGGCAGCCCCCGCCAGCGGGATATTGAGACGAACCCCATCGGCAACGGCATTTGCCGCAGTGTTCTAGGTAGTTTCTTTATTGGGATTGAAAAAGCGAAGCATCAGCTACCGGCCATTATCGGCCCAGCCGATTCAAACCTGCGAATTATCGATTTGTGCAGTGGTCCGTGGACCGCGAGCATGGCGTCACTTCCAACAACAAAAACCAAGGACCCGCCATGACCGCCCGATTTCACAATCCAGTGGATACCCGCTTCGGCTGGGGCAGCCTGCAAGAGCTTGCCGCCATCACCGAACACCAGAACGTTGCCGTCGTGACCTTTCCCGAAGCCCGTGGCCTGGGGCTGGTGGATCGCCTTCAAGCGCTGCTGGGCGACCGCCTGGTCTACGTGATCGAAGATGTCCAGCCCAATCCCGATGTCGCGCAACTTCGCGCGACCTATGAACGTTTCTGGCAAGAGGCCGGCGAATGCCACGCCGTGATTGCCGTCGGTGGCGGCAGTGCGATCGACACTGCCAAGGCACTGATTGTCGGCACCGAGTCAGGTCGCTTCGATGAGCTGCTGGCCTTGCTGGCAAGCGGCAAACCCTTCGTTCCGGTTCGCAGTAAACAGCTGATCGCTGCCCCGACCACGGCGGGCACCGGCAGTGAGGTCACGCCCTGGGCGACGATCTGGGACGCGGCCAACCACAAGAAGTATTCCCTGCACCTGGACTGCACCTGGCCAAAGGTCGCGATCATCGATCCGCAACTAATGCTCACGGTACCGGCCAGCGTCACCGTTTCCACCGGGCTGGATGCACTGTCCCACGCGCTGGAGTCGATCTGGAACATCAATGCCAACCCGCTTTCCGACACCTTCGCCATCTCTGCCATCGAGGACATCCTCGAATGCCTGCCCTTGCTGCGGAGTGACCTGTCCAATCAGGAGCTGCGCTCACGGATGGCCCTCGCCGCACTCAAGGCCGGCATGGCGTTCTCCAACACCAAGACTGCACTGGCCCACTCCATTTCCTATGAGATGACCTTGCGCTTCGGCCTGCCCCACGGCATCGCCTGCTCCTTCACCCTGCCACTGGTTCTGGGCCTTGCCTGGGGCCACGACGCAACGCGCGACAAGACCCTGCAACGGGTTTTCGGGCCAGACCTGGATAAAGCCCAGGCCCGTTTGCGCGCCTTCCTGCACAGCCTCGAGGTGAAAACCGAGTTCGCCGACTACGGCGTGACGGCCGAAGAGGCCCAAACCATGATCGACTTCGCCCTGCTGGGCGCACGCGGCAAGAACTTCATCGGCTCACGAGCGGCCTAGGGCTCGCCAGCCCCCCCAAAGACACTACCCTGCCAGCGGCGAAACGAGCCGCGACGATTTCCTGCTGCACCTGAAAAAGAGTGCACCCTGCGATGCAACTCGCAGGGACCGAACAAGAATAAGGAAAAGATCATGAATCGTGCCCAAGCCATGCCAGGTCTCGCTGTACATACCGCATCGTTTCGCGTCGCCCAGTGGCGCATGCTGCTGGCAGCCATGTTTTGCTATCTGTTTTTCTATACCGGGCGACAAACGTTCGGTTTCGCCATTCCCGGTATCCAGGCCGAGTTCGGCTTTACCAAAGAGCACCTTGGCTGGGCATCGGCCGCCATGCTCTGGGCCTACGCCATTGGCCAGGCCATCAACGGCAACCTCGCCGACAAGTTCGGTGGTCGACGCATCATGACCATGGGCGCCGTGCTGTCCTGTGGCGCCAACTGGGTGACCAGTTTCGCCAGCGGATTCGCCGGGCTGATCCTGCCCTGGGGCATCAATGGCTACTTCCAGGCATTGGGCTGGGCACCGGGCAGCCGGCTGATCTCCAACTGGTGGAGCGCGGGCGAACGCGGCAAGGTCTACGGCTTTTATGTGTTCGCGGCCGGCTGCGCGTCGGTGCTTTCCTACGTGACCTCGATCGTCGTGCTGGAGGTGATGCATCTGGAGTGGCGCTGGATCTTCCGCCTGCCCGTATTGCTCATGCTGGCGGGCGGCATCATCTTCTACCTGGTGGCCCGCGAGCGTCCGCAAGACCTGGGTTTCGAACCGCCTGCCGACACGGGCGTGGCCAACGCCGCGGACAAAAGCCATGAAGTGGCCCATGACGAAGTCGAAACCTCCGCGCAACGCTACAAAGCTGTTCTGAAAAACTTCCGCCTGATCATCGCCGCCGTGTCCCTGGGTTTCCAGAACGCCGCCCGCTACGGTTTGATCGTCTGGGTGCCGGTGCACTTCCTGGGTGCCAACTGGAAGACCGGCGACAGCATGATCGATCCGAAGTGGATCACCGTGGCCCTTCCGGTCGGCATGGCAATCGGTGCGCTGAGCAACGGCTGGATCTCGGACAAGCTGTTCGGCTCCAAACGCTACCTGGCGATCATGCTTTACATGTTCCTCGGTGCGGCGACCAGTTTGTGGATGTGGACCCTTGCCCCTCACAGCGCGACCGGTCTGGTGGCGTTGTTTCTCTGCGGCTTCTTCGTGTACGGCCCCGCCTCCAGCTTCTGGGCGCTATGCCCGGACCTGGTCGGCGCCAAACGCGCCGGCACGGCGACCGGGGTGATGAACTTCTCGTCCTACCTGTTCGCCGGCCTGGCGGAACCGCTGATCGGCAGTATGCTCGACAGTACCGGCAACACCTCGCTGATCTTCATCGTGGTCACCGCGGCCTGTCTGTGCAGCGCGTCGGTGGCGCTGTTCATCAGGCGCTGATGGCCCGGCTGGACAGATTGAATCAACGGCAGCGGCTCAGGAACAGGATCGTCTATGTACCAGTACCACAAGTGGCTACGTTCATTTCATGCCGTGGCCAAGACCGGCAGCTTCACCCTCGCCGCCGAGTATTTGAGCGTCGGCCAGCCCACGGTCAGTGAGCAGGTCAATGCCCTGGAAAAGAAGTTTTCCGTGGAGCTGTTCCATCGCCGCGGCCGCTTTATCGAAATGAGTGCCGCCGGGCACCAGCTCTACGCGATCACCCAGGGCCTGTTCGGCCAGGAGGATGAAGCCGTGCAATTGCTGCAAAGTTTCAAGCAACGCAAGACCGGCATGCTGCGCCTCGGCGCGGTGTCGCCACCGATTGCCATGAACCTGACCTACGAACTGATGCAACGGCATCCGGACATCGAGCTGGAAACCTCGTTCTCCCCGGAAAAGGAGACCCTGGATCGCCTGTTCAACTTCGATATCGACGTGGCGATCCTGGCGTTGTCCGAATTCGACCAGCGTTTTGACACGCAGCTTTACCGGCGCTATCCGATCATTGCCGTGGTGCGTGACGACCATCCCTGGGCCCGGCAGAAAGAAGTGCATGTCGAGCAGATCAGCGAAGAGAAATGGGTGCTGCGGGAAAAAAGCTCACGCACTCGTCAACTGGTGGAGGAAAGCTGCAAGCACCTGGGCGTCGCACTGAACTGCGTCATGCAGTTGAACAGCCGCGAGGCCATCGTGCATGCCATCGCCAAGGGCATCGGCATCGGTTTCGTCTCGGCGGTCGAGTACGCCGAAACCCCGGGCACCAAACCGATCACCTTCGTCAATCACCCGTTTTCCATCGACTACCACCTGTGCTGCCTGGGTATTCGCCGAAACCGGCCAATGATCGCGGAGCTGTTCGACTCGAGCCCGATACCGGCCACCTGATTTCGTCTCACCCTTGAGCAATCCATAGGCCTACTTCCTGGCGACAGGAGGGACGGCCTGCCCACAACAAAAAATGGAGAAATACCATGAACTACCAACAACCGACCCAACTGCAAGCCGTGGTCCTGGACTGGGCCGGCACCGTCGTCGATTTCGGCTCCTTCGCCCCCACGCAGATTTTCGTCGAGGCCTTTGCCGAGTTCGGCGTCGCCGTTTCGCTGGAAGAAGCGCGGGGTCCGATGGGCATGGGCAAGTGGGATCACATCCGCACCTTGTGCAATCAACCGCAGATCGCCGAACGCTACCGTGCGGTGTTTGATCGCCTGCCGACCGATGACGATGTCACCGCACTGTACGAACGGTTCATGCCGCTGCAGATCGAGAAAATTGCCCTGCACTCGGCCCTGATTCCCGGCGCGCTTAACACCATCGATGCCTTGCGCGACAAGGGCCTGAAAATCGGTTCCTGCTCCGGTTACCCGGCCGTGGTCATGGAAAAAGTGGTCGAACTGGCACGGCACAATGGCTACGTGGCCGACCATGTGGTGGCCACCGACGAAGTGCCGAACGGCCGCCCCTACCCGGCCCAGGCCCTGGCCAACGTGATTGCCCTGGGTATCAGCGACGTCGCCGCCTGCGTCAAGGTCGACGACACCTGGCCCGGCATACTCGAAGGCCGTGCCGCCGGGATGTGGACGGTGGCGCTGACCTGCTCCGGCAATGCCCTGGGCTTGACCTACGAGCAATACAAGGCCCTGCCTTCCGACAGGCTGGACAGCGAACGGGCGCGTATCGTCAAGATGTTCGAAGGCTCCCGCCCGCACTACCTGATCGACACCATCGTCGATTTGCCGGCGGTCATCGAAGACATCAATGCGCGACTGGCGCGAGGTGAAACACCGCAAGGATCCTGACCCGATTCAGGCGTCAAGCGGCCGTCCCACGGACGGCCGCCTCACTTGAAAAAATCACTCGGCGTCTTGCCGAACTGCTTCTTGAACATGGTCGTGAACGCGCTCGGGCTGTCGTATCCCAGCTCCCCGGCGATGTCGATGATCTTCTCCCCGACGGCTATGCGTTCCAGCGCTAACAACAGTCGCGCTTGCTGGCGCCATTGGCCGAACGTCATGCCGGTTTCCTTGCGGAACCTGCGCTGGATGGTTTTGGCGTCGAGGCTCAAGCGGGTGCTCCAGTCCGACAAGGTCGAGCCATCCCCGGGATCACGCTGCAACGCGCTACAAATCAGGTTGATACGCTGATCGGCGGGCTGTGGCAGGTTCAGGGGCAAGGTCGGCAGGATCGTCAGTTCATCCAGGATCAGCCGCAGCACCCGGGCCTCCCGCGAGTCCGGCTCACAGGCAAAGTCGAAATCGACCGAGACCTTGATCAACTCGCTCAGCAACGCCGAAACACTCACCGCCCGGGTTTCGGCGGGCAGGTTCAGGCTCGGGTCAGGGCGCACGAATACGCTGCGCATCTTGATCGCCCCCACACAGCGAATCGAGTGCACCTCACCACTGGGCATCCAGATGCCACGGCTGGGTGGCACCGTCCATTGGCTGATGGCGGTGTGCACCACCATCACGCCTTCGATGGCATAGATCAGTTGGTGCTTTTCATGGGAATGCGGAGGGATGAACCAGTTTTCCGGGTAGTCGGTCGCACTGCTGCGAACGCTCCAGCCGCCCTGGTCGATCTCCGCAAGAAATGTCTGCAATGGTTTGATCATGACGCCCTTTTTTCGATGGTCCATGCCCGAGTTGCGCGAGACGGGCGCCCTTGAGGCCCCTAGGATAACGCCGAACCCTGAAATTGGCTGCGCCTTGCGTTCGCAGTTCGCGTTATTTATCCGGAAGCTCGCCCATGTCGACCACCACCCTCAGTTCACCGTCACCCACCGCTTCGGTGGCCAGCCAGGCCAGCCCGCTGGTCATGCGCGTCATCGGCGCCTGCGCGCTGGCGCACCTGATCAACGACCTGATCCAGGCCGTGCTGCCGTCGATCTATCCGATGCTCAAGGCCAGCTATGGCCTGAGCTTCACCCAGGTCGGCCTGATAACCCTGACCTTCCAGCTCACCGCTTCACTGCTGCAACCCTGGATCGGTTTCTACACCGACCGCCATCCCAAGCCGTGGCTGCTGCCGGCCGGCATGGTCTGCACCCTGATCGGTATTCTGATGCTGTCGATGGTCGGCAGCTTCCCGGCGATTCTCGTGGCCTCGGCGCTGGTAGGGGTTGGCTCGTCGACCTTTCACCCGGAGACCTCGAGGGTGGCGCGGCTGGCCTCGGGCGGTCGTTACGGCCTGGCGCAATCGACCTTTCAGGTCGGTGGCAATGCCGGTAGCGCCTTCGGCCCGTTGCTGGCCGCCGCGATCATCATTCCCTACGGCCAGGGCAACGTCGCCTGGTTCGGCCTGTTCGCGGTGTTCGCCATCCTCGTGCAATACGGCCTGAGCCGCTGGTACCGCAATCACCTGAACCTGTTCAAGCTCAAGCAAGGCAGCAAGGCCACCCACGGCCTGTCGAAACGGCGGGTGACCTTCGCCCTGGTGGTGCTGGCGCTGCTGGTGTTCTCCAAATACTTCTACATGGCCAGCTTCACCAGTTACTTCACCTTCTACCTGATCGAGAAATTCGACCTGTCGGTGGCCAGTTCGCAGCTGTACCTGTTCCTGTTTCTTGGCGCTGTCGCAGCAGGCACCTTCTTTGGCGGCCCGATCGGCGACCGGATCGGCCGCAAGCAGGTGATCTGGTTCTCCATCCTCGGCGCCGCGCCCTTCACCCTCGCCCTGCCCTACGTCGACCTGTTCTGGACGGGCGTGCTGAGCATGATCATCGGCTTCATCCTCGCCTCGGCATTCTCGGCCATCGTGGTCTTCGCCCAGGAACTGGTGCCCGGCAACGTCGGCATGATCGCCGGGGTGTTCTTCGGCCTGATGTTCGGTTTCGGCGGGATCGGTGCCGCGCTGCTGGGGCACCTGGCGGATATCCATGGCATCGAATATGTCTACACCTTGTGTTCGTTCCTGCCGTTGCTGGGAATTTTGACGATCCTGTTGCCTTCGACCCGGAGTGCTCGCTGAAGGATTCAGCCGATCACTTTTGCTACCCACTCTGTAGCACTCGGTAACACCCGGCCCTGTTGCGGTGCGTCTTTTCAACGACGCGCCGCCACCCACCCTGCTCCACACGGGGCCACCCGCCATGGCGTACTTTGTGCATCCAATGGCCATCCTCTTCTGCCTGTAGCCGCCATGCGCCCCAAGGAACTGAAACTCTGGACCACCGGTGTCGCCCACCTGCTCGACCTGCCTGCCGGGCATGGACGGCTGTCGGGGTTGAGCCATTGGCTTCGGCAAATCTGCCCGGTCGATCATTTCGTGTTGTTTGTCTACGAAGGCAATCACCGGCCACTGGCGTTGTTCGATACGTTCTCGGCGGACAAGCGGGCGGTGTATGTCGACGATTATCAGTGCGGGCCTTACCTGCTCGATCCGTTCTACCTGGCTTGTACACGCGGGCAGGCGCCGGGGCTGTGGCGTTTGCGCCAGTTCGCCCCCGACCACTTCTACCTCGGCGAGTACTTCCTGACCTATTACCAGCAGACGGGTCTGGCTGAAGAAGTGGCGTTTTTCGTCGACCTCGGTGGTGGTGCCACGGCGGTGTTGTCATTGATGCGATCGAGCGCCAGCTGTGCATTCAGCCGGGACGAAATGCAACTGGTCGAGTGTGCGCAAGCGGTGGTCGAACAAGTCATCAATGAGGCCTGGCGCTTGCGTCAGGCCCAGCAACCGCGACCGGCACAGGACCTGGACTTCAAGATCCGCGAAGCCTTCGACCACTTCGGCGCGCACATCCTCACCGGGCGCGAGCAGGAAATCGTTCAACTGTTGCTGCGTGGCCACTCCAGCGCCTCGGTGGCCGAACAACTGAACATCAGCCCCGGCACGGTGAAGATTCACCGCAAGAACATCTACGCCAAGCTGGGCATTGGCAGCCAGTCGGAGTTGCTGGGGTTGTTTATTCGGGAGTTGACGGAGGATCCGTTGCAGGCTCCCGGTTTCAAGCTGCAGGCCTGATGCCCGTTGGTATACGCATATCCTTGTGGGAGCGAGCTTGCTCGCGATAGCGGCAGCACATTCAACATTGATGTGTCTGACACACCGCCATCGCGAGCAAGCTCGCTCCCACAGGTCTATTGGTGATCCGCAGATAAGCGGTTATTCAGGCGGATCGAGTTGATCCAGCACGCGGTTTATGGCCAGTTCCCCCAGCATGATCACCTGCGCAATCCCGAGCAGCGCATTGCGGCTCGTTCCTTCCAGATGATCCACCAGATCGTTGGCCATGACATTGGCCGACGCCAGCGATTCACAGGCGTGCACCAGCAAGGTTTCGGCACTGAGTTCGGGATTGACGATGAACATCGTGCTGGGTGTGCGCGGGGTGGCCATGATTGCAGGGCCGGGGTTTAGGTAATGATCGAGGGCGCGCTCGGCGGCTTCGTGGAGTTTTTTGGAGTCGAGGCTTTCGTATGGGGATGCTGGATCGGTGTCCGGCGGGTTGGGTGTGACCTTGAACATGGCAAGTCTCCGTCTACGAGTTGGAGCTGCTCCATTCGGTTCCAAGCGAAGGGGTGGCAGCTGTACGCAGGTTGGAACCCGGGGTAAACGGAACCCGGCAGACCCTAAGGTCTCCCGCGCACAGCCGCCATTACGGAGTGCACACTTGAAGGTGCGCAGCATATGTTAAGCGGCACGCCTTGTGCCGTTTACTCCTCGGGGTTCCAAGCCCGGTCGCTGAATTGGCAGCGACCCGGGAACGATAAAACCCAGCCCCAAGGCGCACAAGCCGGCGGATTCTGGCGTACCTGTAGGCAACGACGCAAGGCGTTGTAGCTTTCATGAAGTAACGCTGACAGCGATTAAACACGTATATCCAACCGAAAATTTACGCAGGCTACTCGCGTTGAATTTCTTAGGAAGCCAGAGGAAATGTCTGACGTATTTTTAAGGTTGGCGACCGGAAGCACGAGGGTTAACTTTGCAGCCCTAAACAGAGACGAGAGATTCTTCGCCTGATGCAGGCGCTCTCTCAGACATTGAGGGTGAAACGATTGCATGAGCAGGACACTAGTCGACAAAGCTAATTGCCCCAACAGCGACATTTGGCGTTATGATCGCGTCAAATGTCGCATGGAGATATTCGGTATGCCCGCCGTCAAATCCAAAGGAAGAACAGTCGTCACGACGGAGACAAAACCTGTCACCCGAAAGCCGACTGAGGTGCTGTTACATGGCCGCGAAGGTAATACGCGCATGATGATCATCCAATACACACAAGAAGGCTTTGATCTGAGCGACGTGAGGGAGATGCTTTCTACCTCCGAACTGTACATGGAGCACGGCCTTGTTGAGCGCATCACAGGGAAGTCCGTCAGGACTGTACAACGCTTGGCAAAGGAGACAGAACCGGTGCGATTAAATCAGCAGCAAAGTACCGTCGCCTTTCAATATGCTCAGGCCTTGGAGCACGCCATCAACGTGTTCGGCAATCTACAGTTGGCTGAGAACTGGCTGAAGAAACCCTGCAAGTACCTGGAAGATCATATCCCGCTGGAACTGATCGACAACTCGCTTGGTTTCCAGGTGGTGGAGGATTATTTGACCCGGATTGAACACGGGGTTTATCAATGAATCCTTTACCGTGGGATGGGAAGTGGCACGCTTGGCGCCTTGACCGCGAGGTCTACAAGGACACGTGGAATAGTGGCTTGGGTGCTCAGCGATCCGGTGGCCGGTGGAACCCTCCCGGTCGCCGGGTTATTTACGCTTCGGCCGACCCGGCCACCGCCATTTTGGAAGTCGCAACCCACGCTGGTTTCGATACGCTCGATACGGTGCCCCACGTGCTCACGTGTTTCGAAGTACTGGATTCCAACTTCATAAAAGTTGTTCAAGCCGAAGACGTGCCAAACCCGAACTGGCTCATCCCGTCTGAGCTCTCGCCCAATCAGCAGCACTTTGCCGATGAGTTACTTTCCGAACATCCTTTCGTGCTTATCCCGTCCGCAGTTTCCCGCCATTCGTGGAACCTGCTAGTGAGTTGTGACTTGGCTGCGGATCAGTTCAAGCTTGTTTCGCAGGAGCGTTTTGGGCTGGACACTCGGTTGCTCAAATAAATGTAAGGGTGAATGCCGCCAGCCGTGTGTGATCTCTACGCCCCACACCTACTGAAAACTTGAAACGCCCCCCTCCTATCCCCCAAGGGATATATACACCGCAAAACCCCGATTGCTAGTTTGGCCCCCGACGCACTGATTCATCACTGCAAGGGAGCCCGCCTCGTGAACAACACCCCGCCAAGCGATATCGAATTCTGCAATGTGGTCAAACGCTATGGCGAGGTGCAGGCCGTCAGCGGTCTGGATTTCGCGGTGCGGCGTGGCTCGTTTCATTCCTTTCTCGGCGGTTCTGGCTGCGGCAAGACCACCACCCTGCGCATGATCGCCGGTTTCGAGCAGCCCACCAGCGGCGAGGTCCGTCTGGCCGGTAAAAGCGTGGCCGGTGTGCCGGCGTTCGAGCGGCCGGTGAACATGGTGTTCCAGCATTACGCGCTGTTCCCGCATCTGACCGTGGCGCAGAACATTGCCTACGGACTGCGTTATCGCACCCCACGCCCGGACAAAAAACAGCAACTGCGCATGGCCGATGAGGCGCTGGAGATGGTGCGCCTGAGCGGCTTCGGCCAGCGCAAACCGAGTGAGTTGTCCGGCGGTCAGCAACAGCGTGTCGCCCTCGCCCGCGCCTTGGTCAACAAGCCGACGGTGTTGCTGCTCGACGAGCCGCTGGCGGCGCTGGACCGCAAGCTGCGCAAGGAGATGCAATCGGAACTGCTGCGTTTGCAGCGCGAGGTCGGCATCACCTTCGTGCTGGTCACCCATGACCAGGAGGAAGCCCTGTCGATGAGCGACAGCATCAGCGTGATGTACAACGGCTCGATCATCCAGACCGCCACCCCGGAACAACTCTACGAAGCCCCGGCCAGCCGTTACGTGGCCGACTTTATCGGTGAGTCCAACCTGTTCGACGGCACTGTGCGCCAGCTCAACGGCAACTCGGTGGTACTGCGTACCGAGCAGGGTCTGGAGCTGACCAGCCCCCTCACCCCCACTGGCAAGGGCCTGAGCGCCAACGCCGCCGGTTGCATTGCGGTGCGGCCGGAGCTGATCAGCATCGCCGGAGCCAACGCCGAGATGGCCCGGGAAGTGAAGCTGCAAGGCTGCGTCGAGGACCGCATCTACCTGGGCAATTCCACCGAATACCGCGTGCGCACCCAGGCCTTCGGCGTGGTCTGCGTGCGGGTGCCGCGCCAGCAGGATCATGGCGCCAATGCATTCGAACACGGCGCGCCAGTGCGCGTCGGCTGGGATCACGCCAATGGCCTGGCCATGGCGTTGTAAATCATCGATTCGTTTCATCAACCGGATGTGGAGCGTGCTATGGACCAGAAGACTTTTATAAAAACCCTGCGCAGCTGGCAGAACGGCTCGATCAGCCGCCGCGAGTTCCTTGGCCGCACGGGCCTTGGCATCGCCGCCGCCGTGGTCGCGACCAACATGCCCGGCCTTTTGACCTCCACCGCCGAGGCCGCCGAACAGGCCAAGCTGGGGGATCGCCTGTCGCTGGCGACCTGGCCGAACTACCACAGCCAGGAAAACCTCGACACCTTCGGCAAGACCACCGGTGCCCGGGTGTCGATGAGCGTGTTCGGTTCCAACGAAGAAATGCTCGCCAAATTGCAGGCTGGCGGCAGTGGCTGGGACGTGCTGGTGCCGACCAACTACACCATCAGCACCTACGTCGGCCTGGGGCTGATCGAGCCGCTGGACCTGTCGCGCATTCCCAACTTCGATGCCTCGGCGTTCCAGCAGAAGTTCATGGCCCAGGGCACGGTGGATGGCAAGGTCTACGCGGTGCCGAAAAACTGGGGCACTACCGGCATGCTCTACGACACCGGCAAGCTGAAAAATGGCCCCGCCAGCTGGAAGGAATTCTGGGCCGCCGCCCAAGGCCCGGCCAGCGGCCGCACGATGGTCCACGACTACCAGTTGACCGCCATCGGCAACGCGCTGAAAAGCTTCGGCTACAGCTTCAACTCCCTGGACCCGAAAGAACTGGCCGACGCGGAAAAACTGCTGATCGAGGTCAAGCCGCACCTGTTCGCCATCAACTCCGACATTCAGCCATCGATGCGCAGCGGCGATGCCTGGCTGGCGATGTCCTGGACCGGGGACGCCTCGCAACTGCACCGCGACAACGCGCAAATGCAGTTCGAACTGGGCAAGGAAGGTGGCGAGTTGTGGAGCGACTTCTTCGCCATCCCCAAAAGCTCGGAGCACAAGGACGCCGCCTACGCCTTCATCAACTACTTGCTCGACCCGCAGCACAACAAGCTCGAAGTGCTAAGCCACGGTTACCCGAGTGGCGACAAGCGTGTCGACGCGCTGCTGCCGGTGGCGATGCTCGACGATCCGATCATGTACCCGGCCGCCGAGGCCCTGAGCCCGCTGGAGTTCGGTGCCGCCGCGACGCTGACCAGCCCGGCCCGCGCCGAGCTGATGGCGCGTTTCAAGTCCGCCTGATCGCCTGACCATGGCCAATGAGGAGTCACCCATGAATGCCGCCGCCCACCCGCAAACGGTGCAGTCGGGCCATGCCCTGTCGGTCGAGGTTCGCCAACGGCGCAGCCTCGGCCGGCGCATCACCCTGCTGATGCTCTTGCCTTCGACCCTGTGGTTCCTGCTGCTGTTGTTGATGCCGCTGGTGATCATCCTGGTCTTCAGTTTCGGCGAGCGCAGCGCCGTGGGCGGTTACGCCGGTGGCTTCACCCTGGCCAACTACCTGAACCTCGGTTCTCGCGGCGCGGCGTTCAGCAATACGCTGATGTTGGCGCCGCTGGGCACCCTGGTGTGCCTGGTGGCGGCTTATCCGCTGGCGTACTTCCTTGCGGTCAAGGTCACGAGGAACCGCTCGCTGTTGCTGACCCTGGTGATCGTGCCGTTCTGGACCAGTTTCCTGATCCGCACCTACGCGTGGATTTTCATCCTCAGCGGCAAGGGTATTCCGGCGCTGCTGGCCAGCCTGGGTCTCGAGGATGTGCGGCTGATCAACACGCCGTGGGCGGTGCTGATCGGCATCGTCTACGGCTACCTGCCGCTGATGGTGTTCCCGATCTACGTCAGCCTGGAAAAGCTCGACAAGCGCCTGCTCGAAGCCTCGGCGGACCTCGGCGCCAGCGCCTTCGAAAGCTTCCGTCGGATCACCCTGCCGCTGTCCGCGCCAGGGATCATCACCGGGGTGATGCTGGTGTTCATCCTGCTGATGGGCGAGTTCCTGATCCCGGCGATTCTCGGCGGCGGCAAGGTGTTCTTTGTCGGCAACGCGCTGGTCGATCTGTTCCTGCAATCGCGCAACTGGCCGTTCGGCAGTGCGCTGGCCATGACGTTGGTGGCGATGATGCTGCTGATCATCGGCGTGTATCTGAAACTGGTGGCGCGCCATGGCGGCCGCCCTGCCGACGGAGGCCTGTGACATGTGGTTGCGCAGCTATTCGACCTCGCTGTACCTGTTTCTCTACGCGCCGATTGCCTTGATCGTGCTGTTCAGCTTCAACGCCGGGCGCAGTGGCCTGGCGTTCCAGTGCTGCTCGGTGCAATGGTTCGGCACCGCGTTCGGCAACCCGTTCATCATGGAAGCCCTGGGCAACAGCGCGCTGATCGCGTTGAGTTCAGCGGTGATCGCCACGCTGTTCGGCACCCTGGCGGTGTTCGGCTTGCAGCGCTGCGGTGCCAAGGTACGCCTGCTGTTCGATGCCCTGACCTACTGCGCGATCATCGTGCCGGGCATCGTCATCGGCATCTCGACACTGATCGCCTTCATCAGCCTGTTCGACCTGATCAACCCGTTGTTGGCGAGTTGGCTGCCGACGGTGCCGAAGTTGAACATGGGGTTCTTTACGGTGATCGCCGCGCATTCGCTGTTCACCATGGCCCTGGTGATGGTGATCGTGCGCAGCCGTGTCGATTCCCTGGACAAGGCCTTGCTGGAAGCCTCGGCGGACCTGTACGCGCCACCGATGGACACCTTCTGGCGGGTGACTCTGCCGCAGATCAGTCCGGCGATCATGGCCGGCTTCCTGCTGGCGTTCACCTTCAGCTTCGACGATTTCATCATCGCGTTCTTCGTCGCCGGTTCCGAAACGACGCTGCCGATCTACATCTTTTCCTCCATCCGCCGCGGCGTGACGCCAGAGATCAACGCCATTTCCACGGTGATCATCTGTGTGTCGCTGGCCCTGCTGTTCACTTCCCGCCATCTGCAAAATCGCCGCACCGGCGTCCAGGAGTCGCACCATGCGTGATCAGCTCTACATCAACGGCGAATGGGTCAGCCCGGACCTGGGCGGCTATCTGGACGTGATCGATCCGGCCACCGAACAAGTCTTCCACCGAGTCGCGGCGGGCACTGAAGAAGATGTCGACCATGCCGTGCGTGCGGCCCGGCGTGCCTTCGACAATGGCTGGGGCCAGACCAGTGGCACCGAGCGAGCGCAATGGCTGGAGGCGCTAGCCGATGAACTGGAAAGTAGCCAGCAGGCGCTGGCGGAACTGGAAGTCCGTGACAACGGCAAACCCTTGCCCGAAGCACAGTGGGACATTGGTGATGCGATTGGTTGCTTCCGGTACTACGCCGGTTTGGCCCGTGAGCTGGATCAGCAACAGGACCAACCGCTGGCGTTGCCGGATGAGCGCTTTCGCTGCCGCCTCCGCCACGAGCCGATTGGCGTGGCCGGGCAGATCATTCCCTGGAACTACCCGCTGCTGATGGCCGCGTGGAAGGTCGCGCCAGCCTTGGCCGCCGGGGCCACGGTGGTGTTGAAACCGTCCGAACTGACGCCGCTGACCGCCCTGGAACTGGCCGCTGCCGCCGACCGCATCGGCTTGCCCGCCGGGGTGTTGAATCTGGTCACGGGCCTTGGCGCCGACGCCGGCAGCCCGCTCACCGAGCATCCGGGGGTGGACAAACTGGCGTTCACCGGCAGCGTGCCCACCGGGGCGAAAATCATGTCGGCGGCGGCGCGGGACATCAAGAACATCAGCCTGGAACTGGGGGGCAAGTCAGCCTTCATCGTGTTTGATGATGCTGATGTCGACGCCGCCGTGGAGTGGATTCTGTTCGGGATTTTCTGGAACCAGGGTCAGGTGTGCAGCGCCACATCACGCCTGTTGGTGCAGGAACGCATCGCCCCGCGCCTGACCGAACGGCTGGTGGAAGAAACCCGCAAGATCAGCATCGGTCCCGGCATGCAGCCCGGCGTGCTGCTCGGGCCGCTGGTCAGCCAGGGCCAGTACGACAAGGTGCTCGGTTTCATCGATCAGGGCCTGGCCAGCGGCGCCCGTTTGCTCACCGGCGGACGGCGACCGGCGCATCTGGCCGAAGGGTATTTCATTGAGCCGGCAATCTTCGACGAGCCGGGACACAGCAGCATTCTGTGGCGCGAAGAAGTGTTCGGCCCGGTGCTGTGCATCAAGCGCTTCAAGACCGAAGAGCAAGCAGTGCAAATGGCCAACGCCAGCCGCTTCGGCCTGGCCGCCGCGGTGATGAGCACCGACTTGCAGCGCACCGCCCGGGTCGCCAACCAACTGCGCGCCGGGATCGTCTGGGTCAACTGCTCGCAACCGACCTTCGTCGAAGCCCCCTGGGGCGGGATGAAACACAGCGGCATTGGCCGGGAACTGGGCCAGTGGGGGCTGCACAATTACCTGGAGGTCAAGCAGGTGACCGAGTACGTCAGTGACCAGCCGTGGGGGTGGTATTTGAAGTAAACAGGTCAACTGTGGCCGGCCGGGGGATTAGCGTTCACTGAAGATCAAAACTGTGGGAGCGGGCTTGCTCGCGATTGCGGTGGGTCAGGCAATATCTCTGTTGAATGTGCCGGCCTCTTCGCGGGCAAGCCCGCTCCCACAGGGATTGTGGCCAGCCGCGGGATTGGCATTCACTGACGATCAAACTGTGGGAGCAGGCTTGTGACAACGGGTTATCAACGCGTAACTTGAATGGCCTGCCCTTCAAGACACGCCGGAGTTGATCCATGCGCATCGCCTTGCTGTCCGACATGCATCTGTCCGTCAATGCGATCCCCTTTCCCGCCGTGGAGGCCGATATCGTCGTGCTCGCCGGGGACATAGCACGGCCGGCCAAGGCCATCGAGTGGGCCAGAGCCTGCCCGGTTCCACTGTTGTATGTGGCGGGCAATCACGAGTTCTATAGCAGTGACCTGGTCACCACCTACGAACAATTGAACAGTCTGGCGCAAGGCACCCGGATCCACGTACTGGAACGCTCGGAGTACGTCCACGACGGCGTGCGCTTTCTCGGTTGCACCTTGTGGTCTGACTATCGCCTGCTCGACAGCCCGGATGATCGGGCGCTGGGCATCGATCTGGCGACCCGGCTGATCCGTGACTTCAGCCACATCAAGATCGCCCCCGACTTTCCGGACCTGTTCACACCGGCCATTTCCCAGCTGGTATTTTTGCAGACGGTCGCCTGGCTGCAAGACTGCTTCAGCCGCGACAGCAGCACACCCACGGTGGTGGTCTCGCATTTCGCCCCGACACGGTCGAGCATCAGCCCGACCTTTGCCGGTTCGCCGATCAACTCAAGCTTTGTCTCGGACCTCGAAGCGCGGATCAAAGACTGGCAGCCGGCACTGTGGCTGCATGGCCATACCCATGGCAGCTTTGACTATCGAGTAGGCAACACCCGGGTGGTCTGCAACCCCCGGGGCTATGCCAGGAATGGCATCAACGAAAACCCTGATTTCGACGCGGCCTTCGTGATTGACCTGCAGATCTGAGGTAATGCTGAAATCAACAGTCTCCAGGCTCGCACCCGATGGAACGCCGGCAACCCGCTACACTTTCCTCGCTGCGCCGCTGCACCAAAGCGGCCAAACCCCTGACTTCTGATCTGGAGGTATCCCATGAGCGACAGCAGCGAACTCACCACCTTTACCGGCTGGGCCGCCACGGCAGCGGGCGCGCCACTGGAACGCTACAGCTACGATCCCGGTCCGTTGGGCAACGATGAGGTGGAAGTCGCCGTGGAATATTGCGGCGTCTGCCACTCCGACCAGTCGTTGATCGACAACGATTGGGGCATCAGCCACTACCCGTTCATCCCCGGCCACGAGGTGGTCGGCCGTATCGTACGCCTGGGCGATCAGGTGCGCGGCCTGGAAATGGGGCAACGGGTGGGCATCGGCTGGTACAAGGGCAGTTGCATGCATTGCACGTCGTGCATCGAAGGCTCCCATAACCTGTGTCGCACCGTGCAACCAACCATCATCGGCAGCAACGGCGGCTTTGCCGACCGCATTCGTTCGCACTGGGCCTGGGCCCTGCCGATCCCCGCCGGGCTCGATCCGGCGATGGCTGGGCCGTTGTTCTGTGCAGGTTCCACCGTGTTCAACCCGCTGGTGGAATTCGGCATCAAGCCCACCGACCGGGTCGGCGTGGTGGGCATCGGCGGTCTTGGTCACCTGGCGCTGCGCTTCCTCAACGCCTGGGGCTGCGAAGTCACGGCGTTCACCTCATCGCTGAGCAAGCAGGACGAAGCCAAGCGCCTGGGCGCGCACAAGGTGGTCGCCTCGACCGATACCGATGCGCTCAATGCCATTGCCGGCACCCTGGATTTTCTCCTGGTCACCGCCAACGCCAACCTCGACTGGAGCGCCATGCTCGCCACCCTGCGCGGCAAGGGTCGCCTGCACTTTGTCGGCGTCGTGCCCGATGCCATCCCCATGCACGTGTTCGAACTGATTCCCCAGCAAAAAACCATGTCCGCCTCACCGGTCGGCTCGCCCGCCAACACCGCGACCATGCTGGAGTTCTGCGCACGCCACCAGATTGTGCCGCAGGTCGAGATGTTTCCCATGAGCCGGATCAACGAGGCCATCGATCATTTGCGCAGCGGCAAGGCGCGCTACCGCGTGGTGCTGGACGCCAGTCAGTGACAGGCGACGAACGAAGAGAAAGGGCTGCTTGTTCAAGCGTAATGCTGTTCACTTAATAGCGTCCTGAATCAGAGAAACCTGTGGCGAGGGAGCTTGCTCCCGCTTGAGTGCGTAGCACTCACAAAAATCGGCAATGATTGTCAGATTTTTGGGGCTGCTACGCAGCCCAGCGCGAGCAAGCTCGCTCGCCACAAAGGTACTCACGATCCAAGAGCGCGCCTAAGTGAACAGCGGCCCCTTTTTGTTCCTCAGGGATTGGCCACCTGAGCAGGCAACGCTGGCATATGCGGGTCGTTCCAGGTAAACCGATAGGCTTTGCCGGCCTCTTGCGGCAGGCATTTGCCGTTGTCGGCATCCGCGCCGACGATCGACCAGTTCGCCCGGGCGTTTCCCCCCAGCTCACGGGCCGCTTCGGGCTTGAAGCACTGGTTGAGTACGTCATCGGGCACTAAAGCGTAGGCCTTGGGGTGTTCGCGCAAATAGAGCGCGGCCTTTTCGATGGTCGAATTGTCCATGCCGAAATGCACGATCGGCTGCCGGGCGAACAACCAGTGCCCCTCCTCCCAGTTGACCAGCACCAGATCGGCGCCCTGGGTCATGGTCGCCGCCTGGGTCATGAGCACCTGATCAACGTTGGTGCCGTCCTTGAGCGGTTCGATGAAACCACGGGCGAACCACAACGCGAACCAGGTCGCCACCAGTGCCGGGAACACCCGACGCAAACGCGGGTGACGCTTGAACCAGCGCTTGAGCAGCCACGGGACCAACGGCGCGGCGACCAGCACCAGCCCGGGCAGCGCCGGGTAGATGTACAACTTGCGCTTGCCCGTGCTGATGCAGAAGAACAGCACCACCAGCAGCACCCAACCGAGTAGCACCAACACCCGGCCATCGCGTTTTTGCAACTGACGGCGCCAGGCCGGCACCAGCCATGGCAGCACCAGCACCAACGGCAGCCAATACTGCGGAATCACCTTGGTGAAGAAGTACCAGAACGGTTCGCGGTGATGCCACGCGGCGGCATACCGGCCCGCCGTCTGGCGCAGGAGAATCTCCCGCGCATAGGCCACTTCGTCTGCGCTGCCATCCAAGATGATGGACAAGGCCAGGGGCAGCAGCCAGATCGCAATCGCCGCGAGCATCAGTGCAAACCCGAGCAACCACTTGCGCGCCTCGCCGGGCATCGCCACCACACCGGGCCAGCCTTTGCGCACCCCATAGGCGTAAGGAATCAGCAACAACGCCGGCAGGAAGCCCACGCCCTTGGTGATCACGCCAATGCCCATGGCCGCACAGCCCGCGTAGAACCAGCGCCACGCGGGTCCCAGCAGCAGGTGTCGCGCCAGGCCGTACAGGCCCAGGGAGGTGAACAGAATCAGCAAGCTGTCGATCTGACCGGTGCGCAGGATGCTGTAGGTCTGGTAGGTCGCCAGGTACAGTAGCGCGGCGTTGCGCCCGGTACGCTGGGTCCACAGGCGCCGCCCCAGGTCATAGACCATCGCCGTGACCGTTACCGCCGAAAACAGCCCCGGGATATAAAGGGCGATGTTGGGCTTGCCGCTCAGCCAGGTGAAGAACGCCACCGTCCACATGAAAATCGGCGGCTTGTCGCCATAGATCTCGGCGGCCCGGTGCGGGATCAGCCACGAGCCGTTCTGCAACATCTCCAGCGCGACACCGAGGAAACGCTCTTCGTCCACATTCTGCGCCTGACGCAGGCCCATTCCCGCGCCGATCAGCAACAGGGCAAGCAGCATCAGGCCCAGGCACTCGACCCTGGGCGACAACGATCTACGCATTGCTTATTCCTTTGCGCTTCGGCTTTTGGCAATCAATTGCAGGTTGCGGAAATAGACGAGAGAGCCAAAGGCCTGGCCGACGATGAACACCGGGTCCTGGCGGTAAATGGCGTAGACGAGCAACAAGGTGCTGCCGACGATGCTCAGGTACCAGAAGTTGGTCGGGATCACGCTGCGTTTCTTGTACTCGCTGTACAACCACTGCAAGACAAACCGCCCGGTAAAGGCAGCCTGCCCGGCAAAGCCGACCAGCAGCCAGAGGGTTTCACGGGTCAGAATCATCCTTCGAGCTCCTGGGCCTGGGTGTGCAGGCGCGTGCGTTTGATCAGCCACCAGACACCGATCAGGTCAAGAATGCCGACCAGCGCGCGGTCGAGGTTGCCGTATTTCGAGACTCCGGCCGTGCGCGGCCGATGGTTGACCGGGTGCACGATCATGCGTCCGTTATGGCGCTGGATCAGCGCCGGAATGTAGCGATGCATGTGGTCGAAGTACGGCAGGCGCAGGAATGCCGCACGCTCGATCAGCTTCAGGCCGCAACCGGTGTCCGGGGTAGCGTCCTTGAGCAGGCGCCGACGCAGGTTGTTGGCGAACCGCGAGGCGTAGCGTTTGCTCGCGGTGTCACGGCGATTGACCCGGTGCCCGGCCACCAGTTGCACGTCGACCTTGCCCGGTTCGCCACGCACCAGCGCGAGCATGCCGGGAATGTCCGCCGGGTCGTTCTGGCCGTCGCCATCGAGCGTCGCCAGCCACTGCCCGCGAGCCTCACGGGCCGCGTGATACAGCGAGGTGCTCTGTCCCAGCGACCGCTCGTGATGCAGGATGCGCAGGGTGTTCAAGCCGTCGTTGCGGATCTGCCGCAGCTCCTGCAGGGTCGCGTCGGTGCTGCCATCGTCGACCACGATGATTTCGTAAGCCTCGTCGGCCAGCGCCACACGGATCTCTTCCAGCAATGGCTTGAGGTTGTTTGATTCGTTCCTGGCGGGAATCAGTACGGATACAAAAATGTCTTGGCTCATGGGTCTCTCTCGCCCTGTTTGATTTTTCGAGATCAGAGGCGAACGCTTCAAATCCGGTAGAACTGCCGATACCACTTCACAAATGCTCTTACGCCGGTTTCCAGCGTCACCTGCGGGCTGAAGCCCACCCGCTCGGCCAGTGCCGAGACATCGGCCCAGGTCTTGACCACATCACCGGCCTGCATCGGCAGGTAGTTGCGCCGGGCCTGCAGGTCCAGGGCTGATTCCAGGCACTCGACGAAATCCAGCAACGCCACAGGCATGCCGCGACCGATGTTGAAGAGCCGGTTGACCCCGGCGACCGAGCCTTCCGGCACCGGAGGCCTTGGGCGCAGTCGGGCGATCCCTTCGACAATGTCGTCGACATAGGTGAAGTCGCGGGACATCTGCCCCTGGTTGTAGATGTCGATTGGCAAGCCTTTGAGAATGGCGTCAGTGAACTTGAACAGCGCCATGTCCGGGCGACCCCACGGGCCGTAGACGGTAAAGAAGCGCAGGCCACTGGCTTTCAGGCCATACAGATGGCAGTAACTTTCGGCCAGCAGTTCATTGGCGCGCTTGCTGGCGGCGTACAGCGAAACGGGATGTTCGACCGGGTCCTCGACACTGAACGGCAGCTTGCTGTTAGCGCCGTACACCGAACTGCTCGAGGCGTAGATCAGGTGCTCGGGGCGATGGTGCCGACAGGCTTCCAGCACATTGAGGAAGCCCACCAGATTCGATTGCCCATAGACATCCGGGTTGTCCAGCGAGAAGCGCACCCCGGCCTGGGCGGCCAGGTGTATCACCTCGGTAAAAGCGTGCTCCTGAAACAGGCTCATCAGGGCCGGCTTATCGACGATGTCCATTTTCCGGAAACGAAAACCCGGCAGCGTCTCCAGCACCTTGAGGCGTGCGTGCTTGAGTTCCACGTCGTAGTAGTCGTTGAGGTTGTCGATACCGACGACCTCCTGCCCCTCGCGGCACAAGCGCTGGACCGTATGAAAGCCGATGAAACCGGCCGCACCGGTGACCAGGACGGTCATGGGAAACGCGCCGGAGACTGCGCCGCGATCGACGCGAGGTTACTGATCCGGACCCTCGTCAACTTCATGTGTAGTCCCTGCTTATGGCGTCATTCACGCACGGTTGCGTTATGAAGCTTATAAAACAGACACATTTCAGTTTGGATAACGCCTCGCACTACCTCGGAAAAATAAAATATCTGGCCGAAAACACCCCGGTTATCTGGCCGACTCGCCACGGGGTTTGTAAAAACGGAACAAGCCGATATCCACGGTCCTGATGTATTGCCTGGCCCAGTCCGGCTTGACGGTACGGTCATGGAAATACAAGGCACCCCGGGTGCGATCCGGCAGTTCCTTGTTCAGGGCCTTGCGTGCGATTTCCTTGGCCATCGCGTAAGGCAGCTCTTCCTGGACCGAATCGGATTTGCCGTCGCACCACCAGGAGAACTGGCAACTCTTGGTCTGCGAACCCTGCTTGACCACTTTGCACACCGTGTCCGGAAAGCCCTCGTGGCCCAGGCGATTCATGACCACATTGGCCACCGCCTCCATGTCGGCGGTGTCCTTGCCCTTGGCTTCCCAGTAAATGGACCGGGCCAGGCAGGTGATCGCATCATCCAGCGGCGCGGCGCCGGCCGGGTCGACGGCCTGGACTTCGGACGGGGTAATGGCTTCTGCCTTGGGCGCCGGTGCCGGGTTGTTGCTCTCGGCGGCTTTGTGTTCCAGCACCTCGGCCTTGTTCTCGGCCTCTTGCTGCTTTTGCGCTTGATCCGCAGCGAATACCGGGCCAAGCAACGTCAGGGCGAGGCAGGTGGCGATCCAGTCGAAGCGCATGGTCGGTGTCACTCGGTGAGTGGTTCGATTGAGTCTAGTAGTGAAATGATTTCGCCCACCCCACTACACTCTGGATAAATCCGTTGTCCTGGATGGACCAACTTCGCGCATCATGGACGCAATCTGCTCAAGGGGATATTCATGGGTTTCATCTCATCCGCAATGCGCTTGACCGGTTTGTCTCTGGGCCTGGTATTCGCCGCTAACGCCGTGGCAGCCGACGAAGCGCAATTGGTCGAATCGATCAACGTCTACCGCAGCCAACTGCAGCGCTGCGCCGGCCAGGTTTCATCGGAGCTTCCGCCGCTGTCGGCCGACCCGCGCCTGGTGCTGACCGCCCCGAGCATCGGTAATCTGCAGCAGGCCATGGCCACTGCCGGTTATCCCATGAAGAACGTGCAGGCCATCAGCCTGTCCGGGCCTCGCGATGCCGCCTCGGCGATGAAGGCAATCCAGGAGAGCTTTTGCCAGATCGTCCTCGATCCGCAATTCGTCGATGTCGGCGTCAGCCGCCAGGACAATCAGTGGCGCATTGTCCTGGCGCGGCCACTGCTGAGTTCGCGCCTGGGCGACTGGCAGACCGAGGGCCAGAAGCTGCTCATCGAACTCAACGCCGCACGGGCCAAACCGCGTCAATGCGGCACACAGTCGTTCAATGCGACCGCGCCGCTGGCCTGGAACGCCATACTGGGCACGGCCGCCGAAACCCACTCCCGCTCCATGGCCAACAACAACTTCTTCGACCACAAGGACCGCGACGGCCGCACCCCGGGTGACCGCGCGGAACTGGCCGGCTACAACTTCCAGCAGATCGGCGAAAACATCGCCGCCGGGCAAGACAGCGTACGCAAGGTGGTCGAAGGCTGGCTGACCAGCCCCGGCCACTGCGCCAACCTGATGAACCCTCAGTTCAACGAATTGGGCGCGGCCTATGCGAATGATCCGAAGAGCGATGCGGGGATTTACTGGACGGCGATGTTTGGGGCTCAGTGAGTGCCATAGCCCCCGAAGCGATTGCATTGGGGGCTGTTTGTGGTCAACGAGCACGTCGAAGAGCGGAGTAACTTTACAAAAAGAAAGATCCCTCTGAAGGAAATTTCTGAAATATGAAAAACCACACATGAAGTCTTGAAATTTCAAAGCTCAATAAATATACCTACCCCTTACGACACCATTTCGAATAACAATTTCGACTTCAAAGAAAGGGCCCTATGAAAAACGCAATATCACCTACAAGAAATGAGAACTTTTCTGACTGGTATCAACAAGTGATTATACAGTCGGAAATGGCTGAGAACTCTCCAGTTCGAGGCTGCATGGTTATCCGTCCTTGGGGGTATGGCATATGGGAGCAGATTCAACGAGAACTTGATAAAAAAATCAAAGACACAGGACATTCAAACGCATATTTTCCACTTTTGATTCCGTTATCCTTTCTTCAAAAAGAAGCCGAGCATGTTGAAGGCTTTGCCAAAGAGTGCGCAGTTGTAACCCATCACCGTCTCGAAAAGTCAACGGATGGAGCGCTTATTCCCGCAGGAACACTAGAAGAACCGTTGATCATCAGGCCCACCAGTGAAACGGTCATCGGTGCATCCTTTTCACGATGGGTACAAAGCTATCGGGATCTGCCTTTGCTTATCAATCAATGGGCGAACGTACTTCGCTGGGAAATGCGTCCCCGGATTTTCCTGCGCTCATCGGAGTTCCTATGGCAGGAAGGTCACACCGTTCACGCAACTCATGATGAGGCCTTGGACGAAACGCTAAAGATGTTGAACATCTACGAGCGCTTTACTACCGAGCACCTGGCCATACCCGTTATCAAGGGCGAAAAGTGCTCCTGGGAACGCTTTCCGGGCGCCGTCAGCACCTACACCATTGAAGCAATGATGCAAGACGGCAAGGCCCTGCAAGCAGGTACTTCTCATTTTTTAGGCCAGAACTTCGCACAGAGTTCAGACATCCGCTTCGTGAACAAAGAAGGGATAAAAGAACTGGCATGGACCACGTCTTGGGGAGTATCCACGCGACTGATCGGAGCGATGATCATGGCCCATGGTGACGATGATGGACTAGTACTCCCGCCCCTCGTGGCACCGACGCAGGTCGTCATTATCCCGATCGTGCGCAACGAACAGAATGCAGACGCCATTCATGACTACTGCAAAAAACTGCAAAAGCAGATTTGCCGGAAAAAACTGAAGGGGCAAAACCTTCGAGCCAGTGTTGATTGGCGGGACATGAACAGTGGCGAAAAAAAGTGGTACCACATCAAGCGTGGCGTCCCTGTCCGGATCGAGATTGGCATAAAGGAACTGGAGCAAAATATGGTGTCCTATTCCTGTCGAAACAACTGCAAAAACCTTCTGAAACTTGACACTGAAGTTTTCGTTAATAACATCTCGAAAACACTGGCCACCCTTCAAAAAGACATGTTAGATGTGGCACAGAAGAAATTGTCCGACAACACCACAACGGTCACTACTCTGGACGAATTCAAAAACCGCTTCAAACAGAACGCAAAACTTAACGCCTTTGTTCTCGCCCCCTTCAGCGAAGACAATAAAGTTGAACAAGCCATCGGAGAGCTTGGAGTAACTGTTCGCTGTATTCCGCTAAGACAACCTGGAATCTCCGCAACCTGTTTATTCACCGGCCGAAAAACGAACACGTGGGCACTTTATGCAAAGTCATATTGATCCCTGATCACCTACAGCCCCGCTATTGCGGAGTTTTCAAATTGTACGGTATCGAGCGTGGACTCAAGGACGGCGATGATGAGCAGCGCTTTATCGGCCCTCTGGGAAAGAACTTACCTGTACCGGATCATCTGGGGCGGTTAGTAGGTTGGATCCATATTTCCCACTCTGCGGAACCGTCACAGAAAATAGCTGTCATATCCGCTCATCGTCAGATTTTTCAACTGTACGACTGACTACCAAGGAGAGGTACACATGGCTTTTGACGGTTATATTCAGATCGCTGAGATTCCTGGTGAAGCGCTGGACGAGAAATACAGCAAGTGGATTGAAATCATCGGCTATAACTTCGGCGTCAATCAAAGCACCTCCGCAACCGCCAGCTCATCAGGCGGCGCGTCATCCGGTCGCACTACCCTGACCAATTTTACCTTCACAAAATACCTGGACAGCGCCAGTTGCAAACTGATGGAAGCCAGTTGTGCAGGCCAGCATCTCAAAGAAGTGAAGCTCGTGCTCTGCCGGGCAGGCACAGACAAAATCAAGTATTACGAAGTTGTGCTGGAAGAAGTCATCATCGCTGACTACGCCCAAAGCGCGAGCTCCGGGGTGCCCATTGAAATCGTACAGCTCAACTACGGCCGCATAAAAACCACGTACATACAGCAGAAACGCAGCGATGGCGCAGCTGGCGGCAACGTGACCGGAGGATGGGACCGAATCGGCAATAAGAAATATTCGTGAGGCAAGGACATGGCCGAAGCTCGATCGTTCATCAATTCCAGAACACAGACTTTTGACTCCCTTAAAGCGAATACTGCGCTTTCTGGAAACTCAAAGGCCAAGTTCAATATCCTCAACGCCCATATCGCAGGCAACATTGTCCTCGCGGGTGAGCTTGTCATCGTTGGCGACTCCTCCACCCCATCCTGTACCAGCCAGGAAGCCTACCTGATGGCCAAAGCCAGCGAGGTGCACACTGCTTTACTGGCCAACGGCGCGGGGGCTGACGACTTTTTCCTGGAAAATTTCGAACTCCTGCAACAAATGATCTCCTCTACATCTATGGGGATTGGCGCCACGAGTGATGGCTGGAGCAAACATCTCGAATCCGTTAAAGCTACGCTTCAGGACATTGAAAAGCTTTATCGGGAACATGCGGGCTCTGGCACGATGACAAACCGTGACGCCTTCTATTCAAAAAGAACAACGCTCTTCATGAAGCTTGAGAAGCAGCTTGGCAACATAGCGTCATTCGGATCAGGTCTGCGCAATGAAGGCTCAATCAAAAGACTTCTCGGTCTTTCAACGAACAGCTATATGCATAACGGAGAAATCGCGGGTTACGCTGACAAGGTGTCTGGTGTCGCAAACGCGGCCAAATGGATCAAAAGAGGAACCTATATTGGTACTGCGCTTGAAGTAGGCTCTACCGGGCTGTCGATTCATAAAGCTTGTACGGTGGGCCGCGAGGAACAGTGCAGGAAAGCAAAGTATGTTGAAGGAAGCTCGTTAGTGGGCAGTTTGGGCGGAGCGAGTGCTGGCGGGTATCTCGGTGGTATTGCGGTCACTGGCGGTTGCGTACTGGTATTAGGTATTACAACAGGCCCCGGTGCGCTGGTCTGTGGTGTGGTTGGAGGTGCCGCTGGTGGATGGGCAGGAGGGGAAACAGGAAAATGGGCCGGTGAGCAATTTGGCGAGTTTCTATACGGCGAGGTGACAAAATGACAAGTATCCCGATAGGTTTAATTGCCGGATTGATACTGGCGCCGATGATACTGACTTGTTTCGCTGTCGCCTTCATCGCACACAAGTACGTTGACGCTATCGAAGAACGTCTACCCAATTGCTCTTTTATAAAAACCACCAGAGACGCATTTTCAGCTGGCGGCCTGGTCGGCAAGGTCATGCGCGGTGGCGCTATTGCCATGGTATTGATGATGCCCGCGCTCAGCGCTCGAAGGGGCGTTATTGATGCCAGCGAAGTGAAAGACCTTCCAAGGCACTACAAGAACCTTTTGATCATTCCGGTGATTATTTTGTTCGTTTTGTTTTTTTCCCTGATCGCACTCAGGGTTTCAGCCTACTTCATAGAGAGTCATTGAAAAGGACTGAAGAATCAAGTCCGCTTTGGAAGAAATCACAACGCCTACCCAACAAAACCCGAAGCCCTGTCATGGGCTCCGGGTTTCTTTTTTCGCAGTGAACCTCAGTGGCTACTCATCCCGGCCGCATGCATCAACATCCGCAACGCCCCCGCCACCACACCCAGGGCAACCACGCTGCCCAGCCAGATCACCACCAGCCACCCCAGGCGCTTGTACCAGCGCGCGGGGGCCGTTTGATTCGTATCAATGGTAGCCATCGCCAATCCTCACTTTGCCGCGGAACACGTAGTAGCTCCAGACCGTGTACATCAGGATGATCGGCAGGATGAACAGTGCGCCGATCAGGATGAACAACTGGCTGGTCGGTGGTGACGCCGCTGCCCACAGGCTGATCGACGGCGGCACGATGTTCGGCCAGATGCTGAACGCCAAGCCGATGTAGCCGAGAAACACCAGCATCAGGGTGAAGGCGAACGGCCAATGGGTGTGGCGTTGGCGCAGGGTCTTGAGCAAGCCGAACATCGCCAGCAAGGCCAGCACCGCCAGGCCACCGAACACCGCCAGGTGCGCATGGGCAAACCAGCGGGTGGCGATGTCCGGATGCAGGATCGGCGTCCATACGCAGATCACGCCGATCACCGCCAACAGCAGCCAGGCCAGGGGCCGGGTGAACAGGCGCATCCGCGATTCGAGCATGCCTTCGGTCTTGACCAGCAACCAGGTGCTGCCGAGCAGCGCATAAGCGACGATCAGCCCGACACCGCAGAACAGCGGAAACGGCGCCAGCCAGTCCAGCGAACCACCGGCGAACTGGCGGTCGACCACCGGGATGCCGGCAATGTAGGCACCGATCACCACACCCTGGGAAAAGGTTGCCAGCAGCGAACCACCGATGAACGCCATGTCCCAGACATGCCGCTTTTCAGGGCTGGCCTTGAAACGAAACTCGAAGGCCACGCCGCGAAAGATCAAGCCGCACAGCATCAGGATCAGCGGCAGGTACAACGCTTCCAGAATCACCGAATAGGCCAGCGGGAACGCGCCATACAGCGCCGCGCCGCCCAGCACCAGCCAGGTCTCGTTGCCGTCCCAGACCGGTGCCACGGTGTTCATCATCACATCGCGTTCCTGCGCATCCGGGATCAGCGGAAACAGAATGCCCAACCCCAGGTCGAAGCCGTCCATGATCACGTACATCATCACGCCGAAGGCGATGATCACGCCCCAGATCAGCGATAAATCGATACCTTGAATACCCATGACTCAACTCCCTTCCTTCAATTGACGCGGGCGTCGGTTTCGAGGATTTCAGCGTCGGCGGACAGCGGCCGGCGCGGTGTGATGACCTGATCGGAATGCCCGTCGACGGCATGCCCGTGATGCGGCTGCGGCCCTTTGCCGACCAGTTTCATCATGTAGCCGATGCCCACCGTGAACACCGAGAAATAGATCACCACGAACAGCGCCAGCGAGATGCTCAATTGCGCGACACTGTGATTGGACGCGGCATCGGCGGTACGCAACAGGCCATACACCACCCACGGCTGACGCCCGACTTCGGTGGTGATCCACCCGGCCAGCATGGCGATCAGGCCACTTGGCCCCATCCACAACATCAGGCGCAGGAACCAGCGATTGCGGTAGATGGCGCCGCTGCGGCGCAGGGCCAGGCCGAGCACGCCGGCCAGCACCATCAACATGCCCAGCCCGGCCATGACGCGGAAACTCCAGAAGACCACCGTCGCATTCGGCCGGTCCTCTTTCGGGAAGCTCTTGAGCGCCGGGATCTGCTTGTCGAGGCTGTGGGTCAGGATCAGGCTGCCCAGGTAGGGAATCTCGATGGCATATCGGGTCTTCTCGGCCTGCATGTCGGGGATGCCAAACAGCACCAGCGGCGTCGCTTCGCTGCCGTTGTTTTCCCAGTGCCCTTCGATGGCCGCGATCTTTGCCGGCTGATGTTCCAGGGTGTTCAAGCCATGAGCGTCGCCGACCACGGCCTGGATCGGCGCGACGATCAAGGCCATCCACAACGCCATCGACAGCATCTTGCGCACTTGTTTGGTGTCGTTGCCGCGCAGCAGGTGCCACGCCGCCGACGAGCCGACAAAGAACGCCGTGGCCACGAATGCGGCGATCGCCATGTGCGCCAGGCGGTACGGGAACGACGGGTTGAACACGATGGCCAGCCAGTCCAGCGGCATCACCCGACCGTCGACGATCTCGAAGCCCTGGGGCGTTTGCATCCAGCTGTTGGAGGCAAGAATCCAGAAGGTCGAAATCAGCGTGCCGATGGCGACCATGACCGTCGAGAAGAAGTGCAAGCCGCGCCCTACCCGGTTCCAGCCGAACAGCATGACCCCGAGGAAACCGGCCTCGAGGAAGAACGCCGTGAGCACTTCATAGGTCAGCAAGGGCCCGGTGATGCTGCCGGCGAAATCGGAGAAGCGGCTCCAGTTGGTGCCGAACTCGTAGGCCATGACCAGCCCCGAGACCACGCCCATGCCGAAGTTGACGGCGAAAATCTTCGACCAGAAATGGTAGAGATCGCGGTAGGTGTCGTTGTGGGTCTTCAGCCAAAGCCCTTCGAGCACCGCCAGAAAACTGGCCAGCCCGATGGTGATGGCGGGAAAGATGATGTGGAACGAAACCGTGAACGCGAATTGCATGCGCGCCAGGTCCAGTGCCTCCAGGTTAAACATGTCGATATCCTCATCGCGGCTGAAAAACGGCGGCACACGGCCGGGCCACCGTCAGGCCGGGGGGCCTGCAGCCAACACAAGTCGAAAGGGTTACGCGAGCGGCATCGGGCCGCCCCCGGTGTCAGGCGGCGGAAGTCGAAATCAGGTTGCTGGCCTTCGCCTGTTCCAGCCGGATGGCGATGAACTTGGAAGTCGGGGTGAAGGTGCGGTCACCGTAACTTTCCAGCGGCACCAGCGGGTTGGTCTCGGGGTAGTACGCCGCTGCCTGACCGGCCGGAATGTCGTAGGCGATCAGGGTGAAACCGCTGACCCGACGCTCACGCTCGTCGTCCCACAGCGCCACCAGGTCGACCTTCTGCCCCGGCTCGAAACCCAGGCGGCGAATGTCCTGCTCGTTGGCGAACACCACGTCGCGCATGCCGTATACCCCGCGATAACGGTCATCCAGGCCGTACAGCGTGGTGTTGTACTGATCGTGGGAGCGCATGGTCTGCAGGATCAGGTGCGGCTTGACCGCCAGGTTGCGCACGCCCTCGCTGATCAGGTGCTCCGGTAGCACGCTCGGGGTGAACTGGGCCTTGCCGCTGGCGGTTTTCCAGATGCGCTTGGCCGCATCATTCGGCATGTGGAAACCGCCCGGATGCAGCAAGCGCCGGTTGAAATCCTCGAAGCCGGGAATGGTGTCGGCAATCATGTTGCGGATGCGGCCGTAGTCGCCGATGGCCCAGTTCCAGTCGATCGGGTGCTTGCCCAGGGTCGCGGCGGCGATGCCGGCAATGATCGCAGGCTCGGAGCGCAGGTGTTTCGACTTCGGTTTCAGTTGCCCGTGGGAGATGTGGATCATGCTGAAGGTGTCTTCCACGGTGACGCCTTGCGGCCCTTCGGCCTGGATGTCGATGTCGGTGCGGCCCAGGCACGGCAGGATCAGCGCTTCACGACCGGTGACCAGATGGCTGCGGTTAAGCTTGGTGGCGATGTGCACGGTGAGGTCGCACTTGCGCAACGCGGCGTGGGTGCGCGGCGTGTCGGGGGTGGCCTGGGCAAAGTTGCCGCCCAGGGCGATAAACACTTTCGAACGCCCCTGCTCCATCGCGCCGATCGCCATCACGGTGTTGTGACCATGCTCGCGCGGTGGCTTGAAGGAGAAGCGCTTTTCCAGGGCATCGAGCAAATCCGCGGGCGCCAGTTCGTTGATGCCCATGGTGCGGTCGCCCTGCACGTTACTGTGACCACGCACCGGCGACAGCCCCGCGCCCGGACGGCCGACGTTGCCGCGCAGCAGCATCAGGTTGATGACTTCCTGCAGCGTCGGCACCGAGTGCGTGTGCTGGGTCAAGCCCATCGCCCAGCACATGATCACCCGCTTGGACCGGGCGTACATGCGGGCGGCGAGTTCGATGTCAGCCAGGGACATGCCCGACTGCTGCTCGATGTGCTCCCAGCTGGTGGCGTCGACTTCCCCCAGGTAGGTACCCATTCCCGAGGTGTGTTCGGCGATGAACTCGTGGTCGAACACCGGCTCGTCGCCGTTGACCTGTGCTTCGCGCTCCCACTGCAGCAGGAACTTGACCATGCCGCGCATGACCGCCATGTCGCCGCCCAGTGCCGGGCGGAAGTACGCGGTGTTGGTCGGCTCGGAGCCGTTCAGCAGCATTTCGATCGGGTGCTGTGGATGCTGGAAGCGCTCCAGCCCACGCTCCTTGAGCGGGTTGATACAGATCACCTGTGCACCGCGCTTGACCGCTTCGCGCAAGGGTTCGAGCATCCGCGGGTGGTTGGTGCCGGGGTTCTGGCCGATGACGAAGATCGCGTCGGCATGCTCCAGGTCGTCAAACACCACGGTGCCTTTGCCCACGCCGAGGCTTTCGATCATGCTCACCGCGCTGGCTTCGTGGCACATGTTCGAGCAGTCCGGAAAGTTGTTGGTGCCGTAGGCGCGGACAAACAGTTGATAGAGATAGGCGGCCTCGTTGCTGGCCCGGCCCGAGGTGTAGAACTCGGCCTGATCCGGCGATTCCAGCGCGTTGAGGTGCCGGGCGATCGTCGCGAACGCTTCGTCCCAGGTGGTTTCCACGTAACGGTCGGTGGCCGCGTCATAACGCATCGGGTGGGTCAGGCGGCCCTGATACTCCAGCCAGTAATCGCTCTGCTCGGCCAGCGCCGAGACGCTGTATTTGTTGAAGAAGGCCGGGTCGACCAAACGGCCCGTGGCTTCCCAGTTAACCGCCTTGGCGCCGTTCTCGCAGAACTTGACCATGCCGTTTTCCGGCGACTCGCCCCAGGCGCAACCGGGGCAGTCGAACCCGCCATTCTGGTTGGTCTTGAGCATGGCGCGAATGTTCTTCAGCGCGTTTTCACTGCCCAGCCAGTTTTTGGTAACAGCGATCAGCGCGCCCCAACCAGCGGCGGCACCTTTATAGGGTTTGTAGCGGTCGACTTGAGACATGGTACTTCTCCGTGACAATGCACACAGGCTTCGACCTGATTCAGGTCATTGTTCGATTTGCGGAGAAAGCATATGAATGGCGTTTAATTATTGTCTAATCGCTATTTATGACCACATTATCGAAACGCTCTATCATGGATTTTTATCGTTGTTTATCAATGACTTGAAATTACTTAAAACTCTTTAAGCCACAAAATAAAGTTCATCATAGATCCGCTCGATCAGCCGGTCATCAATAGTGATTGGACGCCCGCTGAAGTTGCTCTTAGCCTGCGTTCAACAAGTCCGTCAGTGACGGAAACCTCATACAAAAAAACGCCAAGCGAGGGTGTCATGTCAGAACGAGTCTTGATCGATGGCTTCTCCCGGCGAGTGGACTATCTGCGGATGTCGGTCACCGACCGCTGCGATTTCCGTTGCGTCTATTGCATGGCCGAGGACATGCAGTTTCTGCCGCGCCAACGGGTGCTGACCCTGGAAGAGATCTATCAACTGGCACAAAGCTTCGTGGCGCTGGGCACCCGCAAGATTCGCCTGACCGGAGGCGAGCCGCTGATCCGTCCGGGGGTGGTGCAACTGTGCGAGAAGATCGCCGCCCTGCCCGGCCTGCGTGAACTGTGCATGACCACCAACGGTTCGCAGCTGGCCAAACTGGCCGGGCCGTTGTTCGACGCCGGGGTCAAGCGCCTCAATATCAGCCTCGACTGCCTGGACCCGCAACGTTTTCGCGAACTGACCCGCACCGGTGACCTGGCGCAGGTAATCAAGGGCATCGACGCGGCCATCCAGGCCGGATTTCGCAACACCAAGCTCAATTGCGTAGTGATGAAAGGCCGTAACGACCATGAGATCAATGATCTGGTGAGCTTCGCCATCGACCGTAATCTCGACATCTCCTTCATCGAGGAAATGCCGTTGGGCACCATCGACGAGCACAGCCGCGCCGAAGCGTTTTTCGCAAGCAGCCAGGTCCGCGAACGCATCGCCGAACGCTACACTTTGATTGATTCCGCCGAGTCGACCCAGGGGCCGTCGCGCTACTGGCGCCTGGCCGAGGCGCCGCAGATTCGCCTGGGGTTCATCTCGCCCCACAGCCACAACTTTTGCGGCACCTGCAACCGGGTGCGGCTGACCGTGGAAGGACGTCTGCTGCTGTGCCTGGGCAATGAGCACTCCGTGGATCTCAAGGCTGTCCTGCGCAGCCACCCCGGACAGCCCGAGCGCCTGGAAAAAGCCATTATCGAGGCGATGAAGCTCAAGCCTTATCGACACAACTTCGAAGTGAACGACGATGTTCAGGTTGTTCGCTTCATGAACATGACGGGCGGCTGAACCCCATGATCGTAAGACCCAAACCCAACCTGATCGGCGTGCTGACGTCCCTCAAGGGTTCGATTGCCAAACGCATCGCCTGGCGCAGCCTGATGGTGACGCTGCTCGCCTCGGCCATCGTGCTTATCGAAACCTTGCACCCCAGCTACTTCTCCAAGGTCAGCGCCACGCCCTTCACGCTGCTGGGTTTGTCGCTGTCGATCTTCATGAGCTTTCGCAACAACGCCTGCTACGACCGCTGGTATGAAGCGCGCAAGGCGTGGGGCGATGTGATCGTGGACGTCCGCTCGATGATTCGTGAAACCCTGGTGATCAAGGACACCGCTGAACGCCACACGATCCTGAGCAACCTGTGCGGCTTCGCCCATGCCCTCAACGCGCGGCTGCGCCAGGAAAACGAAATGGCCGTCAGTGGCGACTGGCTGCACCCGATGCCCAAGGGCAACTCCACCGACATCAGCGGGCAGATCCTGATGCAGGTCGGTCAACAGTGTTCGGCACTCAACGAGTCCGGGGCGATCAACGACTGGCGCTACACGCTCATGGCCAACCATCTGACCAGTCTGACCCATGCCCAGGCTGTCTGTGAGCGGATCAAGAACACCCCGCTGCCCTTCCCCTACACCCTGTTGCTGCACCGCACCATCTACCTGTTCTGCATCCTCCTGCCGTTTGCCATGGCTGAACCCCTGGGTTGGCTGACACCGATATTCACGGCGATTGTCAGCTACACCTTTTTCGGCCTGGATGCGATTGCCGACGAACTGGAAGACCCCTTCGGCCGCGACGAAAACGACCTGCCCACCGATGCCATCGTGCGCAACATCGAGCGCGATGTGCTGGCGGCCCTGGGTGTGACGGAACTGCCGCCACAGCTGGAGCCGGTGGATTTTGTGTTGAACTGAGACTCAGGAAACACACAAAACCTGTGGGAGCGAGCTTGCTCGCGATAGCGGTCTGCCTGCCAACATCTCTATTGGATTTGCCAGCCTCATCGCGAGCAAGCTCGCTCCCACAGGGTACTGCAGGTGGTCGCGGGACTCGGGTTCACTGAAGATCAAAACTGTGGGAGCGGGCTTGCTCGCGAAAGCGGTCTGCCTGCCAACATCTCTATTGGATTTGCCGGCCTCATCGCGAGCAAGCTCGCTCCCACAGATAGCGTGGTCGACCGTGGGATTGGCGTTCGCTGAAGTTCAAAATTGTGGGAGCGGGCTTGCTCGCGAAGGCGTCAGGTCAGTCGACATCTCTGTTGGATATACCGGCCTCATCGCGAGCAAGCTCGCTCCCACAGATAGCGTGGTCGACCGTGGGATTGGCGTTCGCTGAAGATCAAAATTGTGGGAGCGGGCTTGCTCGCGATAGCGGTCTGCCTGCCAACATCTCTATTGGATTTGCCGGCCTCATCGCGAGCAAGCTCGCTCCCANTCAAAATTGTGGGAGCAAGCCTGCTCGCGATAGCGGTCTGCCTGCCAACATCTCTATTGGATTTGCCGGCCTCATCGCGAGCAAGCTCGCTCCCACAGGGATTGTGGCTGGCCGTGGGGTTGGTGTTCGCTGAAGTTCAAAATTGTGGGAGCAAGCCTGCTCGCGATAGCGGTCTGCCTGCCAACATCTCTATTGGATTTGCCGGCCTCATCGCGAGCAAGCTCGCTCCCACAGNTCAAAATTGTGGGAGCAAGCCTGCTCGCGATAGCGGTCTGCCTGCCAACATCTCTATTGGATTTGCCGGCCTCATCGCGAGCAAGCTCGCTCCCACAGTTTGTTTGCGGAATTCAGAACAGTTCGCTGAAGGGTATGAATCGCGCCGTGTCGCCCGCTTCCAGGGTGCAGCCTTCCGGCACTTCCACCAGTCCATCGGCCCAGCATGCCCCCAGCAAAACGCCTGAGCTCTGGTTCGGATAGAGCACCGCTTGACCGCCTTCGAGTTTCGCCCGCAGGTACTCGCGGCGGCTTCCGGGTTTGGGCCAGGCAAAGCCGACACTGACCGGGAAGCTCAAAGGCTCGACGTCTTCGACCCCCTGAATCCGCAACAGATAAGCCCGGGCCAACAGGCCGAAAGTCACCAACGCCGATGTCGGATTGCCCGGCAGGCCAATCACCGGCACGCGACCGAAGTGGCCCACGGTCAACGGCTTGCCTGGTTTGATCGAGAGTTTCCACAGCAACGGCTTGCCGCACTCGCGCAGCACCTGGCCGAGGCAGTCGGCGTCGCCGGCGGACACGCCACCCGTGCTGAGCATCAGGTCCGCCGTGTGTTGCAGCTGTTCAAGCCTGAGTCGCGTCTGGTGTGGCTCGTCGGGGAGAATGCCGGCCTCGATGACCTCGCAACCCAACGCACTCAACCAATGGCTCAACAAGGTGCGGTTGCTGTTGTAGAGGCTGCCGGGCTTGAGTGGCGTGCCCGGCTCGACCAGTTCATCGCCGGTGGACAACAACGCCACCCGTGGTCGTCGCACGACCTGTACATGGGTGCAGCCCTGCGCCGCCGCGACCGCCAGTTCGAAGGGGCCGAGGCGCTTGCCGGCGCGCAACAGCACATCGCCGACGCGGTTCTCCTGGCCTTGCGCGCGGATGTTGCTGCCGGCGCTCAGGGGCTGTTTGAAGCGGATACGTCCGCCATCCAGCACCTCGGTGTTCTCCTGCATCTCCACGCAGTTGGCACCCGGCGGAACCGGCGCGCCGGTGAAGATCCGCGCGCAGGTTCCCGGTGCCAGGGCTTCGGGGGCGTGACCGGCAAATACCTGCTGCGATACGATCAGTGGCTCCCCGCCCCAACCGTCGAGATTCAGGGCATAGCCGTCCATGGCGCTGTTCGGCCACGGCGGCAGATCGAGGGTCGCCACCAGGTCATTGGCCAACACCCGTTGCCTGGCGGCACTCAGCGGCACCGCCTCACTGTCTTCAATCCACTGCGCCTCGGCCATGGTCAGCAGCCGGTCGATGGCCTGCTCCACCGACATCAGCGGTAAAGTGCTCATCCCCGCGTCCCGCAGGCTTGCATCGGCTTGAGGTGCGGCACGAAATTGCACGGCCGATGGCGCGCGTCGAGTTGCTCGGCGAGGATGCCTTCCCAGGCGGTGCGGCAGGCGCCCGTGGAACCCGGCAGGCAGCAGACCAGCGTGCCATTGGCCAGCCCGGCCAGGGCCCGGCTCTGCACCGTGGAGGTGCCGATGTCGAGAATCGAGATCGCCCGGAACAACTCACCGAAGCCATCGATCTGCTTATCCAGCAAACAGGCCACGGCCTCCGGTGTGCTGTCGCGGCCCGTGAAGCCGGTGCCGCCCGTGATCAACACCACCTGGATGCCGTCGTCGGCAATCCAGTTCGCCACCTGCGCGCGGATCTTGTACAGGTCGTCCTTGAGCAGGTTGCGCTCGCTGAGGGTGTGACCGGCTTCCAGCAAGCGACTGACGAGCAGTTGGCCGGAGGTGTCATTGGCGTATTCACGGGTATCGCTGACGGTCAGCACGGCAATATTCAATGGTATAAACAATGCATCCGGTTTGACGCTCATGGGGTTCTCCGGCAGATATTAATTAAAAGACTTCCGGAGACTAATTCGACAAATAAAGCCCTGTCTAATCACTCTAACCAACCAGACTATCGAGCCGATCTATCAATATAAAAAGACCACGAACCACATCAATGATAGAGCCCATCGATAACCCCTTAGATAGTAGTGATTGGACGCCCGCCAAGGACAATGAGATCGTCTGCACCTCACGATTGCTGCCTCGCCTTGTGTCTTGCGCACCTGAGTCAATACTTACCCCCTCACTCCCCCGCCAGCAGGTGCCGTCATGGACATCAAACAACTCAAGTTCCTGATCGCCCTGGAGCAGACCCGCCACTTCGGCCAGGCGGCCGCGCGCTGCCACATCACCCAGCCCACGCTGTCGATGCGCCTGCGCAATCTGGAGGATGAACTGGACCTGGTGCTGGTCACCCGGGGCCAGCGCTTTGAGGGCTTTACCGAGGCCGGCGAGCGCGTGCTGGCGTGGGCCAGGACCCTGCTGGCCGCCCACGACGGGCTCTTCGCCGAGGCCGCCGCGTGCCGGGGCCAGCTCGTCGGCAACCTGCGCCTGGGGCTGGTGCCGCTGAGCAGCTTCAACCCGGTCACCTACATCCAGGGCCTGTCCCGCAGCTTTCCCGAGCTCAAGTACAGCCTGTCGTCCTTGAGTTCCGACCAGATCATCGAGGGCCTAGGCAACAATCAGCTGGACCTGGGCGTGTGCTACCTCGATCACGTCAACCCGAGCTATTTCGAGTTTTTCGAGATCGGCGAGACCCGCGTCGGCCTGCTGTACGACAATCGCCACTTCCATTTCGACGGCACGCAAATGAGCTGGGAGGACGCCGCCGAGCTGCCGCTGGGGATGCTCAGCAACGGCATGCACTACCGCAAATCCATCGACCTGAGCTTTCGCAGCCGCGGACTGGACCCGCAGCCGATCCTCGAAAGCGATTCGACCTACCAGTTGCTGCAGGCGATCCACGAGGGTTTCTGCTGCGCGATCATGCCACTGGACAGCGGCCTGGAAGAGCCCATCGAACACCTGTCGTTCATCGAATTGCCGGATGCCAGCGTGCTCGCGCCCCTGGGTCTGGTGATGCGCAAGACCGAACCGCGCTCGGCGATTGCCGAGAAGTGTTTCGCCGAAGCACGAACGTTATTCAGCCGGACCGACTGATCAAGTTTCGGTTTTATATAAACCGAGCCGGACATGTTTGCCCGGCTTGATAGACATCACCAATCAGCACATCGGAACAAGCGATTGGACGCGTTTAAAAGTTACCCGTAGCCTGAACTTAATCCAGCGCTTCGAGGTTCTTTTCATGTTGTGCAAAGTTGAACAAGCCGATGTTCGAAGCGACACTAACGCCCCCGCGCCAAAACCATCGGGTGTGAACTTTGGCGAATACGACAATGCCGCGTCAGTTTGTCAGGCGACGCCTCAACCTGATTCACGTCCCCCACCGCAACGCACCACGCATTTACAGCCCGGCATGATGCCTTCACCCGATCACCGCGCCGGCAAGCGCAGGAACCTTCCATGACAGACATTGCAGATGCATCCCCCGATGGCCTGACCCACCTCGACCGCCAGGGTCGCGCCAACATGGTCGATGTCAGCGAAAAAGCCCCGACGCAGCGCGAAGCCCAGGCCCAGGCCTGGGTGCGCATGCGCCCGGAAACCCTGAAACTGATTCAAAGCGACGGCCACCCCAAGGGCGATGTATTTGCCGTGGCGCGGATCGCCGCAATCATGGCGGCGAAGAAAACCCATGAGCTGATCCCGCTGTGCCACACCCTGCTGCTCAGTTCGATCCACGTCGAACTCAAGGCCTGCACACCGGACAGCGTGAAAATCGTCGGCACCTGCCGCGTCGAGGGCCAGACCGGGGTCGAACTCGAAGCCCTGACCGCCGTCAGCGTGGCGGCGTTGACCCTCTACGACATGTGCAAGGCGGTGGACCGCGGCATGGTCATCGACGACATCCGCCTGCTGAGCAAACAAGGTGGCCGCTCCGGTCATTTCAAGTTCGAGGACGCACAATGATCCTGATCAATTACTTCGCCCGTTACCGCGAGCAGCTCAACCTGGGCGGCGAAAAACTGCCCCTGACCGACAGCCTCAAGACCATCGAGGACGTGCGCCGACTGCTGATGGCTCGCGGTGAGCTGTGGAGCCATGTGCTGGGTGAAAACAACCTGATGTGTGCGCTGAACCAGGAGCTGTGCCATCCGGACCGGGTGATCGAGGACTATGACGAGATCGCCTTTTTTCCGCCGGTCACCGGGGGTTGAGGCATGACGGTTCGGGTCCAGCGTGAAATGTTCGACGTCGGCCGCTTGATCGACAGCCTGCAGGCGAACGATCCGGGGGTGGGTGCCGTGGTCAACTTCGTCGGCTACGTGCGCGACATCAATCAGGGTGAGGCGGTCACCGGGTTGTTTCTGGAGCACTACCCGGGCATGACCGAACGCTCGCTGCAAACAATCATCGACAACGCCAGGGCCCGATGGCCACTCCGGGCCGTGGAGATCGTGCACCGGATCGGCCCGTTGTCGGTCAGCGAGCCGATCGTGTTTGTCGGTGTCAGCAGCCCCCATCGTCAAGCGGCTTTCGAGGCCTGTGCGTTCATCATGGACTTCCTGAAAACCGACGCGCCGTTCTGGAAACGCGAAGACGTGGCGTGCGGCGCACGCTGGGTCGATGCCCGTGACAGCGACCGCTCGGCTCTCGAGCGCTGGGCAGGTACGACGCATCAGGCGGCTATGCAACGCGCCCCGGCGTAGCTACAGTCTTTGGCTCCAAGCTTTCTGCACAAGGAATTCCCGCTTGAGCCCCACGCCCTCCCCGATCACCCAACAGGATGTGCCGCAGCCCCGGTCCATCAGCCTGCGCGAAGCCTTCCTGTTCTGGCTCAAGCTTGGCTTCATCAGTTTCGGCGGGCCGGCCGGGCAGATTTCGATCATGCATCAGGAGCTGGTCGAGCGCCGGCGCTGGATCTCCGAGCGACGCTTTCTGCATGCCCTCAACTATTGCATGTTGCTGCCCGGGCCCGAGGCTCAGCAGTTGGCGACCTACATCGGCTGGCTGATGCACCGGACCTGGGGCGGTGTAATCGCTGGCGTGCTGTTTGTGTTGCCATCGCTGTTCATCCTGATTGCGCTGTCCTGGGTGTACATCGCCTTTGGCGAAGTGCCCGTGGTCGCCGGACTGTTCTACGGGATCAAGCCCGCGGTCACGGCAATCGTGGTGCAGGCAGCTCACCGGATCGGCTCGCGGGCGCTGAAGAACGGCTGGTTATGGGGCATCGCCGCCGCCTCCTTCGTAGCCATCTTCGTGCTCAATATGCCGTTTCCGTTGATCGTGCTCGGCGCAGCGGTCATCGGCTTTTTCGGCGGACGCCTGGCACCGGAAAAATTCAGGACCGGTGGCCACAGCGCGGCGAAAAAGTCCTTCGGCCCGGCCGTGATCGACGACGACACCCCAACCCCCGGACACGCCCGTTTCAGTGGCTGGAAACTGGCGCGCCTGGCCATTATCGGTGCGATCTTGTGGACGTTGCCCATGGCCCTGCTCACCGCACTGTTCGGCTGGGAAGGCACGCTGACCCAGATGGCCTGGTTCTTCACCAAGGCCGCGTTGCTGACCTTCGGCGGCGCCTACGCGGTGCTGCCGTATGTCTACCAGGGCGCGGTCGGTCACTACGCCTGGCTGACGCCGACGCAAATGATCGACGGCCTGGCACTCGGTGAAACCACGCCAGGTCCATTGATCATGGTCGTCGCCTTCGTCGGGTTCATCGGCGCCTACGTGCTTCAGGTCTTCGGACCGGATCAAGCGTTTGTCGCCGGTGCCGTGGCCGCCACGCTGGTGACCTGGTTCACCTTCCTGCCCTCGTTCCTGTTTATCCTCGCTGGCGGACCGTTGGTGGAATCGACGCACAACGAACTCAAGTTCACCGCGCCGCTGACGGCCATTACAGCCGCCGTGGTGGGCGTGATTCTCAATCTGGCCTGTTTCTTTGGCTACCACGTGCTGTGGCCCAAAGGCTTCGAAGGAGCACTGGACTGGCCTTCGCTGCTGATCGCGATGGTGGCGGGCGTTGCATTGCTTGGATTCAAGCGCGGAGTGATCGAGGTGTTGATCGGCTGCGGGTTGATCGGCCTTGTCGTGCACCTGATGTTCTGAATCAAACATTTACACGCGGCCCAATCCTCCCTAGTATCCAGCCATCCCCGGATGGCTTGTTCCACTCGCCACCGACGATTTCCGCCGCCGGAAACCTGCGCCATGCGTACTTTGCCGTCAGAACAGCACCTGCTGAACCTCTCGAACCTGGCCACCTCGCTGCTGGCCGTGGACGGCATTGCATGAAGCGCATCGTCAACCTGCCCATGGCCCTGCGCCGCTCCAAACTGCGTCACTCCGCACGTCCGCCGGATAGCATCCTGCCCGCCTGATCGGCGAGCCCCCTCCTTCGCTATCCCGGTCCGCGTGAAGCTCAGCCATACACAGAACCTGTGGGAGCGGCGGTGCGGCGATCCGACTTGCTCGCGAAAGCGGTGTGTCATTCAGCACTGATGTCGGCTGAAAGTACGCCTTCGTCGGAACGCCGCCCGGAGCAAGCCCGCTCCCACAATGACTGCGCTCACCTGACCGGCATTGGTTTCTCCCAATTCTGCCTGGACACCGACATGACTCAACGTTGCAATTCCTACTACACCGCCACCCTCAACCAGGACACCGATTACCCGACGCTGCAAGGCCGGCACCGGGTTGACGTGGTGATCATCGGCGGCGGTTTCACCGGCGTGGCCACCGCCGTCGAGTTGGCGGAAAAAGGCCTGAAGGTCGCCATCGTCGAAAGCCACAAGATCGGCTGGGGCGCCACCGGGCGCAACGGCGGCCAGGTCACCGGCAGCCTGTCGGGCGACGAGGCCATGCGCAAACAGATGCGCCGCAGCATCGGTGATGAGGTCGACGATTTCATCTGGAACCTGCGCTGGCGCGGGCACCAGATCATCCAGCAGCGCGTGGAAAAATACGGCATCGCCTGCGACCTCAAGCACGGTCACCTGCACGCGGCGTACAAACCCGCGCACATGGTCGGCTTGCGCAAGGATTACGAAGAGGCGGTACACCGTGGCATGGGTGACGAAGTCAGCCTGCTCGACCGCAGCCAGGTGCGCGACCTGCTGCAAAGCGACCTCTACCACGGCGCGATCAAGAACACCCGCAACATGCACCTGCATCCGTTGAACCTGTGCATCGGCGAAGCCCGAGCAGCCGAAAGCCTGGGCGCGTTGATCTTCGAGAACAGCGAAGTGCTGGAGATCATCCACGGCGATGGCCTGCACAAGAGCCCGGGCGTACGCACCGCCCACGGGCAGATCGACGCCAGCCAGGTGCTGCTGGCCGGCGACGTCTACCACAAGCTGGAACCGGGCAAGCTCAAGGGCAAGATTTTCCCGGCCATGGGCGGCATCGTCACCACCGCGCCCCTGGGCGATCTGGCCAGGCAGATCAACCCCGAAGACCTGGCGGTCTACGACTGCCGTTTCGTGCTCGACTACTACCGCCTCACCGCCGACGGTCGCCTGTTGTTCGGTGGCGGCGCCAACTACAGCGGCAAGGATTCGCGGGACATCGCCGCCGAACTGCGCCCGTGCATCGAGCAGACCTTCCCGGCGCTCAAAGGCGTGGCCATCGACTACCAGTGGAGCTGCGCGATGGGCATCGTGATCAACCGCATCCCGCAACTGGGCAAGCTGTCGGACAACGTCTGGTATTGCCAGGGCTACTCCGGCCACGGCATCGCCACCACCCACATCATGGGCGAAATCATGGGCCGGGCGATCACAGGAAAACTGGAACAGTTCGACACCTTCGCCGCCTGCCAGCACATCCGCGTGCCCATGGGCGACCTGCTCGGCAACCCGATGCTCGCCGCCGGCATGTGGTACTACCAGATGCTTGAGCGATTGCGCTGAGCCATTGGTTGCACATCCAGCATTGATGTTGTTTGTGCCGCCCTCTTCGCGGGCAAGCCCGCTCCCACAGAGCCCCACTCAAGCCTGCACCACCGCAATCCCCAGCGCCCGATAGTCCTCGACATTGCCAGACGCCAAATGCCGTTCGGTGATCAGCGTGTGCACGCCGGTAATGGTGGTTTCCACCGGCAGCGAACGCGCGATCTGGTGCCGAACCGGCCAGGTATCATTTTTTTCGATTTTTCAAATCATTACGCCGAATTTTTTATTTTCCCGTGACCTGTTCAAGATGGCGCCGTCACTCATGTTTCGGATGGAAACCTCATGAATATCAATTTTGCTTTTGCGTGCATGATCGTGGTCTCGTTCACCATTGCGCTGGTACACGCCTGACCGGCCGGTCGCGAGGCGTCAAGATGTGCAAGGTCGCGGTAAAAGCCTGACAGCTCAGGAATATGCTCTATAACCAGTGGTGACACGATTTCCGATCAGGGGAACTGGAAGGCTCTCCCGGAAGTTGATCTCTAAAAATGCAGCGGACAATTGAGTGCCCGCCAGGAGACACCACCGATGAAAGCCCTGAAAATCGCCGCCAGTGAAGGCGCATCCGCTTGTTTCCTGAACGCCCGGGAGGTGGTCCCGCTCGGTCACACCGACTTCACCGACGTCGCCGTGGCCGTGGTGTCGGTCAATGATGTGCTGGCCGGTTCCCTCGACGTCATTCAGCGCACCGGTTTTGATATACCGATCTTCCTGGTGGCGTCCCCCGGCACCAGCACCCACCCCCGGGAAGTCTACAAACACCTCAATGACGTGCTGCTGCAAGTGAACGGCATCTTCGACCTGTCCCCCAGCAACGTCGAATACCACGGCAACCAACTGGAAACCGCCGCCAAGGCCTATGAAGAAAGCCTGCTGCCGCCGTTCTTCGACGCGCTCAAACACTACACCGAGGCGGCCAACGCCACCTTTGCCTGCCCCGGTCACCAGGGCGGCCAGTTCTTTCGCAAGCACCCGGCCGGCCGGCAGTTTTTCGACTTCTTCGGCGAGACGCTGTTTCGCGCCGACATGTGCAACGCCGACGTCAAGCTCGGCGACCTGCTGATCCACGAAGGCCCGGCGCTGCTGGCGCAGAAACACGCCGCGCAGGTGTTCAACGCGGACAAGACCTACTTCGTGCTCAACGGCACCTCGGCCTCGAACAAGGTGGTGACCAACGCCCTGTTGACCCCCGGCGACCTGGTGCTGTTCGACCGCAACAACCACAAGTCCAACCACCAGGGCGCGCTGTTGCAGGCCGGTGCCACGCCGGTCTATCTGGAAACCGCGCGCAACCCTTACGGCTTCATCGGTGGCATCGACGCCCACTGTTTCGAAGAGGACTACCTGCGCGAACTGATCGCCGAAGTCGCCCCGGACAAGGCGCAACTGCCACGGCCGTTTCGTCTGGCGATCATTCAGCTGGGCACCTACGACGGCACCGTGTACAACGCCCGGCAAGTGGTCGACCGCATCGGCCAGCTGTGTGACTACATCCTGTTCGACTCGGCGTGGGTCGGCTACGAGCAGTTCATCCCGATGATGAAGGACTGCTCGCCGCTGTTGCTCGATCTCGACGAGAACGACCCGGGCATCTTCGTCACCCAGTCGGTGCACAAGCAGCAGGCCGGTTTTTCCCAGGCCTCCCAGGTGCACAAGAAGGACCGCCACATCAAAGGCCAGGCGCGCTATTGCAACCACCACCGGCTCAACAACGCGTTCATGGCCCAGGCGTCCACCAGCCCCTTCTACCCGCTGTTCGCCTCGCTGGATGTCAACGCGCGCATTCACTCGGGTCGCAGCGGCCTGCGCCTGTGGGAAGACTGTGTGAAGTTCGGCATCGAGGCGCGCAAGTTGATCCTCGAAGCCTGCACCATGGTCCGCCCGTTCGTGCCCTACACCATTGAAGGGCGGGCGTGGGAAGACTATCCGACGGAAGAAATCGCCAACGACATCCGCTTCTTCGAGTTCCACCCCAAGGACCGCTGGCACGCCTTTGCCGGCTACGCCGAGAAGCAGTACTTCATCGACCCGTGCAAGTTGCTGTTCACCACGCCGGGCATCGACCCGGTGGACGGCAGCTACACCGACTTCGGCATACACGCCGGCATCCTGGCCAACTTCCTGCGCGAGAACGGCATCGTTCCGGAAAAATGCGACCTCAACTCGATCCTGTTCCTGCTCACGCCGGCCGAAGACTGGGCGAAGATGACCCACCTGGCCGCGCAAATCGCCCGCTTCGAACGCTTCATCAGCGATGACGCGCCGATGAGCCGGGTGCTGCCGGCCATCTACGCGCAGCACCAGGAGCGCTATCGCAACTACACCATCCGCCAGCTCTGCCAGGAAATGCACGACCTGTACCGCCATCACAACGTGCAGCAACTGCAGAAGGACATGTTCCGCAAGGAGCACTTCCCGAAAAAGGCCATGAACCCGCAGCAAGCGCAAATCGAGTACATCCGCGGCAACGTCGAACTGGTGGCGCTGGCGGAGGCCGACGGGCGCATTGCCGCCGAGGGCGCGTTGCCTTATCCGCCGGGTGTCCTGTGCGTGGTGCCGGGAGAGATCTGGGGCGGTGCGGTATTGAAGTACTTCCTGGCCCTGGAAGAGGGCATCAACCGCTTGCCCGGTTTCACGCCGGAGTTGCAAGGGGTGTACCTGAAGCAGGAAGGCGGTCGTACCCGGGCGTATGGGTATGTGATCAAGGCCTGATGGCATGCAGCAGGAGCCGGTCCGGGCCGGCTCCTGTCCAATGCATCGTTCTAGAATTTTTCCGCGATGAATTTGAACGGATAGTTCGGATCCCGATAGTTACCAGGACTTTGGCGCTTGGGCAGTTTCACCTTCGCCCGCGGTACTTCCTCATAAGGAATACTGTTGAGCACATCGCTGATGATGTTCAGTCGCGCCCGTCGCTTGTCATTCGAGTTGGCGACCCGCCACGGGGCGAAGTCTGTATCGGTAGCCTCGAACATGTCGTCCCGGGCACGGGAGTAGTCGTACCAGCGGTTATAGGACTTGAGGTCCATGGGCGACAGCTTCCAGATCTTGCGCCCGTCGGTGATACGCTCCTTGAGGCGTCGGGTCTGTTCCTCCTGGCTCACTTCAAGCCAGTACTTGATCAGGATGATTCCCGATTCCACCAGTGCCTGCTCGACGCGCGGCACCGAGGTGAGAAAATTGCGCACCTGCTCTTCGGTGCAAAAGCCCATGACCCGCTCGACTCCGGCGCGGTTGTACCAGCTGCGATCGAAGATCACCACTTCACCGGCCGCCGGCAGGTGCGGCAGATAACGCTGCACATACATCTGGCTTTTTTCCCGCTCGGTCGGCGCCGGCAGCGCCATTACCCGGAACACCCGCGGACTGACCCGCTCGGTGAGCGCCTTGATGGTTCCGCCTTTGCCGGCGCCATCGCGGCCCTCGAAGATGATGCACACCTTGGCGCCCGTGTGCTGCACCCACTCCTGCAGCTTGACCATCTCGACATGCAGCCGCGCCAGTTCCTCGAGATACACCTTGTTCCTGAGCTTGCCGCTTTCAACCGGTTTGCTTTTGCTTGCCGCCTTCTTCTTCGCCATGCCCGTTAACTCCTTCAATGCGTCACATAGCGTCCGGAGTGTCCCCGGCCGCGTTCATTCAGCGTCGACTGCGCTGATAATGTTCAACCGCCAGTTCCAGGTTCAGGAACATGCGCGCCTCGCCCAGCGCATGGCCCAGGGGGGCCTTGATGACCATCTCCCATACGCTCGGGCTCATGCCCACCAGCCACAATGAAATGCCTTTTTCCTGCAGTTGCTGTTCCGCCCCGGTGAGCATTTTCAGCGCGGTGTATTCCAGGTCGAACACACTGCGCAGGTCCAGGACCACGACCTTGGGGTTCGCCACGTCAATCAGCGGGCGGATCTTGTCGGCAATGCGCTGGGCATTGGCGAAGAACACCCGCCCTTCGGGCCTGAGCAACAGCAACCCGTCAAAGTGTTCGTCGTCTGCGTTGTCCGTGGCCTGCGGACGATAGACGTTGGTGCCGGGCTTGCGTCCCAGGACATGCACGGGCGGGTCCGAGACCTGATAGGCCAGGGCCAGCAACGAGACGATGATCGCCACGACGATCCCTTGCAGCGTGCCCAGCAGGATCACGCCGATCATGGCCACCACGGCCCAGGCAAATTCGGTACGGCGAACCGACAGGATCTCGCGAAATTCCGCCGGCTCGATCAGGCCCACCGAATACACGATCACCACGGCCGCGAGCGTGGCGTTGGGCATCAGGCCAATGAGCGGTGCCAGCAGCAGACAGGTGCCCAGTGCCAGTGCGGCGGTAACCAGTGCGGCCAGTTGCGAGCGGGCGCCGGCCAGGCGGTTCACCGCCGTCTGGGTGGTGCCGCCACCGGCGACCATGGCCCCGAGAAACGCGCCACCGATGTTGGCAACGCCCGTGGCCAGCAGCTCCCGGTTCGGTTGTGGCGCGGGCTCGTCACTGCGGGCGAACGCGCGCCCCGCCGCGATGGTTTCGGTGAAACTCATCAGCGCGATCCCCATCGCCGAGGACCACAGGGTCTCGGCCATCGACCATACCGGCAGGGTCGGCGCGGGCAACCCGATCGGCACCACGCCGACGGCGGACACACCAAAGCGCTCCAGGCCAAACAGGCTCATGCCGATGATGCCAAGCGCCACCGCAATCAAGGGTGCGGGCAGCCGGGGCGTAAATCGCTTCATGCCTACCAGCAGCAGGACCATGAACACGCCGACCGCCACGGTCGGCAGCGAGGCATGGCCGGCGCTCTGGACCGTGGCCACCAGGTTGTGCAGGAAGCCGCCTTTGTCGATGTGCGTGCCCAACAACTTGGGCAACTGGTCGAGCACGATGACCACGCCGATGCCGGCCTTGAACCCCACCAGCACCGGTTCGGAAATGAAATTGGCGACGAAACCCAGGCGCAGCAGTCCCGCGACGATGAGGATCGCGCCCACCATCAGGGCCAGCGTCGCGGAACCGGCGAGCAAGGTCGCCGTATCGCCATCGGGGCTGATCTGGCCCAGTGCGGAGCCGGCGAGAATGGCCAGGGTGGTCGTGGTGCTGACGCTAAGCGGGCGCGACGTGCCGAGCACGGCATAGATCACCATCGGCACCAGCGCCGTGTACAGCCCGACCTGCACCGGCAGGCCGGCAATGGTGGCGTACGCCAGCGCCTTGGGAATGACCACCGCCGCTGCCGTCAGCCCGGCGACCACATCGCTGCGCAGCCAGTCTGGCCGGTAGTTGCCAAGCCATTCCGGGATCAACAGGCTGCGCAAGGTTCCCCGTTGTGGAGCACCTGGAATCCGCTCTTGCGGATGGCTGCCTTGTTGATTCATCAGTCACTCCAGTGGCAAATCTTCCATGCGGATGATGAGTGGGCTCAACTGACCGCACAATCCTTTAACTGCACGCGCAACCATTGCAAACCTTCATCGGCATCAAAGCGCGTGTGCCAGCAGGCAATCAGCTCGGGCTCGGGAAATTCAAAGGGTGGGGCATGGGTCGAATACACCGGTAAATGTCCGGGTAATGGCGCTCGGTAGATTACAAATGTAGCCGGTTTGTGCGGCGATGAATGGATTCGTTGATTCAGGCTCGAAGGCGTCCATCACGTCCTCGCTGAAAGGGGAAGCCTCGTATGGACGACGTCATGAAAGCGATAAATGAGCTATACCCGCTAATTCCCCCCCCTTGCAGTTCTTCAACCCAGGAGTTTGGCAATGAAGCTCAGAACCTCACTGGCAGCACTCATGGTTGCGGCAAGCCTTTTCGGCTGCACCACTTCATCGACCCACGGCGTGAACGTCAACCTGGTCGCCACCCGGCAAAACGCCGGTCAGATCGGCACCGTCACCTTGACCGACTGGGACAAGAAAACCGGGCTCAGTTTCTTCATCAGCGGTGCTCCAATGGGGGTTACCCTGCCCCTGCGCCTTTACTCGTTCATCAATAACGGCACCTGCCAGCAACCCGGGTCAGTCGCCTACGCGATGAACGACACCGTCAACACCGAAGCCCAACCCGTACGCGGCTGGTCTTTTACCCGGACCGCGCCTGTGCCGTTGCAAACCCTGCTTGACGGCAAGTATTCGGTGGTCGTGCGAACGGCTCCGACCGATGGCAACGTCGATATCTTTTGCGGGGATATCAAGGCAACAGAGCCGGTGAAATAGCCGCGGCCCTTGCAAGCCGGCCCACGCCCGAGTACCGCTCGCGCCACCGGTTGTCCGGTGCGAGCGGTGGCGTCGGATGGACGGAAACGGGGGCGACGGCAACAACCGGTAACAAACCTGTCATTACTCACTGATAACGTCCAAGCGTTTTCCCGAATCGCATCCGCTCGATCTCCGATCGCCCCAGTTCCCTGTACCGGGGCTTTGCCCATCCGCTCAAGGTGCCACTTCAGGTGTACGCAAGCACGACGCGCAAGCAAATCATCATCAGGTCCGACGACATGAGCTGCGACGACTTTGGCGCGTTGTTCTCGAACCTGTTCGGCAACCTCTATAGCGACTCACCGCCGCCGCCGAAAAACATCATCATCGGCGGGGTCTACGGCCGGCATGAAGGTGTCAGTTTTCGTCGCATGCACTATCGCGGTGACTTCACGGTGGCTTTTCCCGCCCCCCTTGATGAAATCACCTTTGTCATCCCCACCGCCGGCAAGATCATCTTCAACCACGTCACCGAGTCGGTCGGCTTCGCGCAGACAGGCCTGGCAATCGACAAGGCCGAGGTCCACTCGACGCGCTTTGTCGACAACCACGCACAACACGGGATTTCGATCAGCCGCCGGCTGATCACCGAGCGCCTGTCGACGCTGCTGGGTAAACCTATCCTGCAAAAGGTGCATTTCGAGCCGGTGGTGGACCTGAATGTCTTGGCCTTGCAGGGCATCCGCGCATTGATTGACCTGGCCACGGGCACCGAGTTCGACCTGCTGATCAACAGCGGTTCGCTGATGCCTTCGCGTCTTCGCGAGATGCTGGTCGATGCGGTACTGGAAGCCTGGCCGCACAACTTCACCGAAGCCCTCCGGCGCCCTTCCCCATCGATTGCGCCACGGCATGTGAAGCTCGCTGTCGAGTACATTCAGGAGCACCCCGATCACCTGGCCAGCGGCACCGAGCTGGCGCAATTGACCAACGTCAGCCTGCGCGCTTTGCAGGAAGGTTTTCAGCGTTTCATGGGCACTTCGATCGTTGCCTATCAGCGTCAGGTCCGCCTGGAGCGCGCCTTTGCCGCGCTGTCCCAGGAGGTATCGCCGTCGGTGACAGACGTGGCCTTGCAACAGGGCTTCAGCAATGTCGGGCGGTTTTGCCAGTATTTCCAGAGTGCCTACGGCATCAGTCCCGCAGACGTGAGAAAGGGCCTGCGAGCGCGGCCGATGGCGATCAATTGAGGGGTTAGCGGGAGCACTCGCGAAAGCGGAATGTCAGCCGCCCTCTTCGTTAGCTGTGAGTCCGCCTTCGCGAGCAAGCCCGCTCCCACACTTTGATCGGTATCGAACACAAATCCGGTGTACGACAAAAAACCACTGTGGGAGCGGGCTTGCTCGCGAAGGCGGAGTGACATTCAACATCTACGTCGACTGACACGACCACTTCGCGAGCAGGCTCACTCCCACAGATTGCCTCAACTGATCGTCAGAACAGATAACTGGCCTTCAGCCCGCCATTGAAGCCGTGGCTATCGCCGCCACCACTGGCGCCGACTTCTGCCCCCACGCTCCACGGACCAAGGTTGGCCATGACGTTGACGCCACCGGTGAACTGGTCACGGTTGTCGAAGGCGGCTTGCTGTTCGATGTCCAGGCCCAGCAGTTGCCCTTCGCTGTCGACCTCATGGTCACCCAACACATGCTCGTAGCCCACTTGCAGGCCCGGCACCACTTGCCAGGCACCGAGGCTGACAGGCGCAAAGGATGCGTTGAGGTTGGCCACCGCGCTCTTGCGGGTCTCGTGGATGCCGTCGACGTCCAGGGCCAGTTCGCTGCCTTTTTCCTGGAAACCCGACAGGTTGACGTGACTGATCCGCACGCCGAGGCTCGGTTCGAGGGTCACGCCATTCACCGGTACACGGTAACCGAGGGCCAGGGTCGCGCCGGTGAGGTTGCCATGGCTGTCGCCCTTGGCCGTGCCCAGACCGCCGCCCAGTTCACGCTTGCTCTCGTAATCGAGATAGCCGGCGCTGGCATCGGCATCCACAAACAGGCCGCGCTCCAGGCCGTTCGGGGCAAAGCGTGCGCCGACGCTGAAGAAGGTCAGGTCAGTATCGGCCTCGCCACCTGCGCCACCGACATTGCCGCTGCTGTAGCCAAAGCCGGCATGGGCGCTGAGCTGTTCGGAAAAGCGCTGGGTCAGGCCGATCATCATGCCCTGGCTATGCTCGTTGCTGCTGGAGGCCTGGGAGGAACCATCGGTGCCCAGATACCCCGCCAACGCGGTGCTCCACAGGCGATATTGCCCGGCCTTGAGGTCGATTCCGCTGGTGAACGGCGCGGCGGCCTGTTCGATCATCGCGCCCTGGCGCAGCAGGTAGCTGGCGGCGTCGGCGTGCACCTGACCGCCGACGGTGGACTCCACGCCCCCGAGGCTGCGGGCATCGATGGCCGACTGCAGGTAGTAGTTGTAGGCGCTGTAGGTGCCCGACAGGTTGCTGTTCTGCAGTTGCTGCAACAACTGCGCGCCGGCCGCGGCGTTGCCAGCCAGGTCCGCCGCGCCCGGCAGGCTGTTGTAGAACACCATCTTGCCGCGCAGCACGTAGATGGTTTCCTGGGACAGGCCGAGGCCTTCCTTGAGGTAGTTATCCATCGTGCCGTACTGCGCGCTCACCTCGTCCAGGCCGGCTTGCAGGTAACTGGCCTCCACACCGATCAGCGGTCCATAGATGGTCGCCAGGTTCGGTGGCAACGCCGCCAGGGTCGCCCTCATACGCGCGGCGGTGTAGTCGTTGGTCGCCAGGTAGTTGCTCATGATGGTGGCATCGTCGAGCCCGGCGATGCTTTGCAGCACAGCGGCGGTCCAGCCCGTGCGGTCCTTGCCGGCGGTGCAGTGGAACAGCGCCGCGCCGTCGACCGTGGCCAGCTCATTGAACAGCTGGTTGAACTCGCTGCGCATCCCAGCGTTGCGGACGAAATCCCGGTTGGTGTCCTGCATCATGGCGGTGGCTTCGGCGGCGCTGTGGAACGCGACGTTGGTGACGTTCGCGCCCGACGTGGAGCCGCCGATGATGTCGATGTTGGTGTACGTCGCACCCGCGGGCATCGTGTCGGGCGTAGCGGCGATTTCGGTTGGCGTGCGCAAGTCGTAGACCGCCTTGATGCCCAGGCCGTTGAGGGTCGCCAGATCCGCCGCCGATGGCGTCAGCGCGTTGGAGCGGTAAAACACCCCGCCCCGCATCGTGCCGTCATTGGCCGTGGTGTACGCGGTGGTGAGACCGGCGACATCGCGCAAGTTATCGATGCTCTTCAGGCGTGGGGTGTTGAGGGGGACAGTCTCGGCAGCCTGGGCGGCAGCGATGGACAGGCTCAAAACAGACAGCGAACACACAAGTCGTTGGAACACAGTGCAGCCTCATTGAAATCGCGTTGGGCTGACTAATATCTACATTGAAATGGCGCTGAACATGACAAATCGCCCGCGTACGCAAATCACTGCGCGATGTGTCCAGGTGGCTCGTTTTCTGTCCGTGTAATGCCTGTTGTGCTGGCGGGGAACAAGCTGCGCGGTGGTCGCCGATCAATTTCCAGGCATAAAAAAACCCGCCTTGCAGCGGGTTTTTTGCTTTTTTAGAAACTGATCTGTCGCCGCGAACTCAATGGGTTTTTTTCGAGGTCGACAGCCCGGCTTTACTCAAGCCTTTGGTGTTGTGCTCACCCGGCGTCGAGGCCGAAATGGCCGTGGCCTTGGCGACGCCACGAGTATCCTTGGAATGGGCGATGCCCGAGGTCGTGCTGCCATGACCGCTGTCATCGTTGCGCGCACTGCCGTAGTGGTTTCCGCTCAGGCCATGGTCGCGCACGGATTTGCCAGCATGGTCGCTGTCCAGCCCGTTGCCGCGGCCGTTACTGCCGGAGTGGCCGGTACCGGCGTGTCCGCCACCCATGCCGCCGCCGTGACCTGCGCCGTTTCCGCCACCATTACCACCGCCGTTACCGCCGCCATTTCCACCGCCGCCACCGCCGCCGTTTCCGCCGCCACCGCCACCGCCACCGCCACCGCCGTCCTTCGCGTATGCGGAGCCCATGATCGACAGGCCATCAGGCAGCAAAGGGGCGGCTGCAAGCATCATGGCGCATGACATTACAGCAACGAGACTCTTGTTTTTAAAAAGCATGATTGCTTCCATAGGAGGTTGATATCGCGTTAGGTATGACGCGATATCCCTCCAACAGTTCAAGTACCACGACAAACGGCTGGAGCACTTTGAATCAGCGGGAAGACTACCTTCCACACGTCAATCAAACGCACCGTCGAGAATTTCATAGACAAGCCCGGTGGCCAGCGCAACCAGGATCAGGTCCGTGCCGACTTGCTGCCATTCGTAGCCATCATAGTGGGGCAGCCTGCCGACGAGTCGGCCATCGAGTTTTTTGGCGATACCGGGTGGAAGTGGCTTGCCTCGGGCAAGGTTCTTCTGAATACCCGGTGGCAAGTCAGGCCCTGGGCTCCAGTAGCCCGTATTCACCCCAATGATCTCGAGCACGCTGCCACGGTTGATGCTCGGGCCATTGCTCCAGTCCCCGCCGCCGCCGGAATTCTTGTTCTTGTTGCCATGACCACCCTGGTTGCCCTGGCCCTGGTTGCCCTGGCCCTTGTTGCCTTGGTTGCCATGGGTGACTTTCCCGCTACCCTGGCCATTACCGGGATCAGCCAGCGCCGTCACCGAGCCGCAGACCAGAGCCAAACAGGTAACAGCTGCAATCAATGATCGAGTCCTGAACATGATTCATTCCTTCGTCGTGGGGAATATTCCCTGAATATTTAGATGTTATAGACGAAGTTGGTTCCATCAAGTCACCAACCGCCAAACCGTCTACGCTCATCCGATCGAAGCCTTGCAGGCGTTTGCCGGAGGATGGGGCTTGTCAATTATAGGCATCTCACTGCGCTTGCTCATCACACAGCCCTGACATCCGAAAAACATGCCAGTACCAACGTGGCCGCCACTGCACTCATCAAGAACGCGTTGCGACGCTTCGACGTGAATCCACGCTTGATACGTCGCAGATACTTCAAAGCGTGGCGCTGTTTCCCGATTGTTACCTCAGCGGCGCAGTTGTCACTTCTGCGCCGCCGAACGGGCCAATAGAGTATGGCCGTCGGTGTGGAACAGGGTCGTCGACTTGTCGGCCCGCGCTTGCACCGATCCCCCCATCACGGAAGAGGTGAATCATGAGTTTCGTCAAAGTGGAAAAAAACCAGAGCAGCGCCCCGTCGGATGCCGACATGAAAAAAGCCATGTTCGAGGCGGGCGGCAAGCCGGACGAGGTCACCGGGACCAATGCCGCCCGCACCCTGACCTACACCGGCGTGGTCAATCACACGGTGTACGAGAACAAGCTGATCGAGATCGCCAAGGGCAAACGCACCAGCTGGAACTTCGTCTGGGCCGATGCCCGGGCCGCCTGAGGTCAAGGCGGGGCGGTCGATCGGCTGCCCCGCTGGCTCAGCCCCTGATACAACCCCGATACCCGCTTGTAACACCAAGACACTTAGCCGCCCTGCCCCTCGACCCTAGAGTGAAGCCGTCAATGGACTGCAGCGCCAAGCGCCAGCAGCCCATTACTTGCCCAACACACCACCAAGGAAGAGGGAAACCATGAGCAAATCAATCGCTGTCAGCCAACAGAGCCAGCAGCTTCACAATGATGTGCAAGAAGCCGTCAAGTCGATCATGGGTGCAACGCAACTGAAGGCGTCAGATTACGGCCGGGTACTGAGGTCGGCCCTGGCGGCTTCGCAAAAAACCGTCACCATCGAAATCGCCGCCGGAGACCTGACGCTGCTGAAGAAGTCCGGCTACAAGCTGTGCTTTGCGAAGAAGGTAGGTGACGCCGACTACAACGTGGTCTGGCAGTCCTATGACGCGTACCTGAGCAACAACGAGTTCAGCTGGACGCCGCAGTATCAGCTGTTCGCCTCCAACGTGTTCAAGGAAAACGTGCAAGTCAAAGTCTCGACCAACATCGTCAACATTGGCCTGGGGCAAACCTCGACACTTGATGAAAGCGGCCTGCTGAGCCCGGCGGTAACCGGTGGCCCGGACACTTCCCTGACTTTCGTGAACAACTACGCGCCGATTCATCCGGGGGTCAACCAGTTGTCCACCGGTATCGATGGCAATCAGGTCAGTACGCCAATCTACGTGGCCGTAAACCAGGTCGTCACCGGCAATACCGTGCTGACGCCGGTGGAAACCATCCTCGTGTGGTTCGAACAGAACGTACAGACCAGCACCATGTTCAGTACCTCACGCTCCAAGGCGATCGAAATCGACCTGACGTTCGATAACACCGCAGCTCGCCTTTACGAAGGCGGTCAGTGGAAAACCGTGTAACCGTCATGCCGGGGCAACCTTGCGGTTGCCCTTTCACTCCTCTTTGCCCGTCGTGGCGAAGTAGCCCGTCAGCGAGCGACAGATCGACTGCGCGAGGTCCTCCTGGGTGGCGATGCCATAGGGGCGATCACGATCGAACTGCGCCGACCAGCGAATCCGCCCCTGCGCCACATCCACCAGGCGCAATGACGCTCGCACCCGCGAAGGCTCGACCCGCACGCTGCCCTCCAGGCAATAGCTGTAACGCCCGCCACGCTTGAAGTCCGGTACCGGCTCGCTGTTGCGTGCCACCCGCATCAACACATGATTGGTCCCGGTCTGCGCCTGCTCGAACGACTCGAACAATCGGCAGCTCAACTCCTCGCACAAGCCCCGGGTAAAGTCATCGCCATCGCGGGTGAGGCAGGTAAACGGCTGGATCTGGACCACCGGATGGCGAGTGCCGACGCCCTTGGGCCGCAGCCGCTGATAGGTCAAGCGATAACACCCGGGTGGAATGCACAAACGCACCGAGTCCTGCTGGCCGTTGCCGGCGTAATGCGCTGCGAGCTTGCGCCGCAAGCGCCCCACCTGCACTCGCACCACCGGATCGTCGCCCGTGCAATACACTGCCGGGTCACGACGAAACACCGCGATGCCGATGGCGTGTTCGGTCAGCGGCGTTTTGCAAGCCTGAAGGTCGTGCTCGACCAGAAAGCGCAACAAACTGCCCATGCGCCTGGACTTGGCAAACAACGGGCTGACCAGCAACAGCGCCAGCACCCGCTCGATTTCTTCCCGATCGAGCGGCTCGGGAACCCCCGCCGCAGTCGGATCGGCCATGCTTTTGATCACCATCGCCTGCCTCCGTGCAGGTTGCCGACAGGAATGGATGTCGCACTCCGTGATAACCCTTGCAGCGTGAGCAGGAATGGGGCTCGGGCACTGCAACGACCAAGCGTAGCAGCCGTGTTGATATCGGCAGGCAATTGCGATGGTAGCAACCCGCCATCCGACGAACGTTCAATTTTGACGTCTGAATAATTTGTAGGAATTTACCCCCCGTGACGAGGGAGCTTGCTCCCGCTGGGCTGCGAAGCAGCCCTCATCCCTTGCAACTCATTTCCTCAGACACACCGCAGCGCCCGGTTTTACGGCGCCGGAGCCGCCGAGCGGGAGCAAGTTCCCTCGCCACAGGGGGCTTTTGGCGTCCTACAGGCCGGTTGCAGCCGTCGAAATCCATGCCTAATGTGCGCCGGTCGCTGACTTGAGTTGGCGATTGGGTTTCGCAGCCCTGTAGAAGAAGGAACACAGCTAAATGGCAACTGTGGCAAAATTTGCCGCCGTTTCGTTTTATGGCGGCTGTGTGTGGGAGACCTTCGGGTCTGCCGGCTTGACTCTTCTCCGGTCTGCGAACCCGCACATAGCTGCCACCCATTTGTTTCGCAGCAAAAGGTGGCACTTCACGAACCTTTGAAGAGTTCTACCTTATGACAATGCAAAATCCGCCTCGCCGCTTCACCCCCATGAAACAAATCGCAACCAGCTACCCCGTCCTCCTCATCGACAGCGACGCCCCGCTGCGCGAACTCCACAACTGCGCCGCCGAACGTCTCAACGCCGTCCTGCAATACCTCAACCTCATGGCCTGCACCAGCCTCCCCGACTACGCCGAAAACGACATCAACACCGTCACCAACATTTCGCGGATTCTGCTTCAGGATGTGCGGGATGTGTTTGGGGTGATCGAGCAGCGAGGGTTTGAGGGGCCGAAGAAGCAGTGATATTTTTCAAGCACAAAAAACCCGCATTTCTGCGGGTTTTTGTTGCTCGCTCAAAATCTCACTTTTTGCTTTTCAACCGACGACCGCACTCAGACTAAAGAAATGAAACCGAGCAGCGGAAACGATATCGACTGAACTATTCAGCCATGATCGCCTGATATTCCTTCTGGTACTCAGCGTAAGGGAGCTTTTTGTCCATCAAAGCCTTCACTCGCGCTTCCTTGTACTGAGCAGGCGTCAGCATTCCAACCGGTACAGACGACTGCGAAGACGCTGAAGCCTGGTTTGGTGGTGTGATATTTCCAATGCATTGATACTTGACGATCATCTGCCCGGCGTTGCAATTACCCCAGCCATCTCTTGACTGACAATTCTGGGTTTGACCACCGAAGGGTTCTGCGCGCTCGTAACCCCACACCGCACATTTGCTGTTTGCAATCGACTCAGCCTGCTTGTAATCAACGACCGGAGTCTCGAAAGGTTTGAAGTCGTAAGCCATATCGATCGAGCCATCCGCTCGGCTCCCGCCGGTTGCGTAAAATTCTTTACGACTGGAACAACCCGTTACTACAACGGCCAACATGACCAGAAGAAGTAGCTTGCGCATGAGAAGAAATCCTTTTGAGGTGCAAGAAGCGCAATGATGGCAATACGCCTTCTCTCTGTCCACAAAAACGATTTCCGGATGGACGATCAACAACGACGGAAATTTGCGGCCAAACAATGATCGTTGAATCCCTGATCATAAACTCGCCGGTGTATTAGCAGCACACTGCTCACGACCCTCATCCGGCGCAGTTCCTGCACTGATCAGCGCCCGAGACGCACAAAAGCGGTTTTTTGAAAAACGTCTAAAAAATTCATCTCCCCCGCCGATTCATTTAGACTCGGCCGCTGGCTCATGGGGCCATGACCAAGCCCTATTACGGATATCCAAGACAGCCCGTCATGAAAAAAATAATCAGCTATTTGCGAAACAGTTACTGGAAAAGATGGATTCGCAAACACAAATGCAAAGTGGCGGGCGGTTTATTGTCACTGCACAAAAGAACGACACTGACCATTGAAGAAGGCGTGACGCTTGGGAATGTGGTCATAGAATCAAAAAAGCTGGAGATCGGCGCGCATACCTATATCCGCAGTGACTGCTTCCTTTCGGCGGTCTCCTCCATTGGCAGGTTTTGTTCCATTAGCAGCAGCTGTTTTATCGGCCAGCAAAAGAGCTCGCATCCGTTGGACTGGCTCAGTTCACATCCCTTTCAATATACCGACACGGCGCTGGTTTACGACCCGGAGGTTGCGGACATCACGATCGGGCATGACGTCTGGATCGGCCATAGCGCGATGATCCTGGAAGGCGTGACCATTGGCACCGGCGCGGTCATCGCAACCCGCGCCCTGGTTGCCCATGACGTGCCACCGTACGCCATTGTTGCCGGCACCCCGGCAAAAATTGTCAGGTATCGGCACACACCCGAGTTGATCGAGGCGCTGATCAACAGCAAGTGGTGGGATGTCGATGTCGAGGTACTCAAGACATTACCGCTCAATGATCCGCAAGCCACCTTGGCTCTGTTGGACACCCTGCAGAAAGAAAACCGCGCCAACTACCAACAGATCGAGATAACCCGCAAAGGGTGCAGTGTTTCCTCTTGAGCAGCGGGAATGACCAGCGCTGCACTTCAAGATGCCAGGCCATAACCAGATTCGAGTGATAAAAAAACCCGCATCAGATGCGGGTTTTGACGGTTGGTTGCTGATGAACCCTGCCTGTAAAGCGGTTATCAGAAGTTCGCCGGTGTGTTGGCGCTGATGATTTCCGCCTCATCCGCCCCGATGTTGCGAAACCGGTGCGGCAAGGTCGTCGGGAAGTAATAGCCATCCCCGGCGTTGAGCACGCTCACCTGGCCATCCACGGTCAACTCCACGGTGCCCCGGGTCACCAACCCACACTCCTCGCCTTCGGAATGCACGATCGGCTCTTCGCCAGAGCTTGCACCCGGTGCGTATTGCTCGCGCAGCAAGCGCATCTGCCGGCTTGGCACGGACGCGCCGATCAGCAGCAGGCGCAGGCCATGGCGACCGAGGTCGGGCTGTTCGTTGGCACGGAAGACGTACTGGTGTTCGCGCGGTGGCTGATCGAAGGTGAAGAAGTCGGCCAGGGACATGGGGATGCCCTCCAGCAATTTCTTCAGGGAGCTGACGGAAGGACTGACCCGATTCTGTTCGATCAGGGAGATGGTTGCATTGGTGACGCCGCTACGCCGGGCCAGCTCGCGCTGGGACAGTTTGTAGCTTTCGCGTACTAATTTGAGTCGTGAGCCCGTGTCCATGACAGCCTTATGTGCGTGCTACTTAAGGGTAATGGGGGTGGAGTGCAGGCGCGGATCACGCCGTTTTCCGGTCCCGGAAACGTGAAAGGCGGCTATTAAATCACGTTTGTTCATAATGCTCAGCAGGTTCGATAAACGGCTGAAGAAAACAACCTGTTGGTGATATTTCTGAGTTAAGTCACAAGACCTGTGGGAGCAAGCTCGCTCCCACAGGGGATTTGGTGTTTCTGGTATTAAAAAGCCGGCGGCACCCTTTGGGGAGATGCCGCCGGCGAGGTAAAGCTTAGATGCCGAAACGGTCACGCAGCGAGTAGTACACGGCGCCCAGGGCGGTCAACGGCGCCGAGAAGGTGCGCCCGCCGATCATCGGCATGTGCGGCAGCGAGGCAAACGCATCGAAGCGCTCGGCGTCGCCACGGATCATTTCCGAGATCAGTTTGCCGGCCAGGTGCGAACAGGTCACGCCGTGGCCGCTGTAGCCCTGCATGTAGTAGGCGTTCTTCTCGATACGGCCGAATTGCGGCATGCGCGACATGGTCAGCAGGAAGTTGCCGGTCCAGCGGTAATCGATCTTCACGTCCTTCAATTGCGGGAAGGTCTTGAGGATCTTCGGGCGGATCAGTTGGTCGATGTCGTCCGGCTCGCGCGCCCCGTAGACCACGCCACCGCCATAGAGCAGGCGGTTGTCAGCAGTGAGGCGGTAGTAGTCGAGCAGGTAGTTGCAGTCTTCGACGCAGTAGTTGTTCTTGATCAGGCTGCGGGCCTGTTGCTGCGACAACGGCTCGGTGACGACGATCTGCGAACCGCACGGCATGCTCTTGCTGGTCACGCGGTTGTCCAGGCCCTGCGGCAGGTAGGCGTTACCGGCGATCAGCAGGTACTTGGCCTTGACCACGCCTTTTGCCGTGCGCACGGTGATGGGCTCGCCGTAGGTGATTTCCACCGCCGCCGATTGCTCGTAGATCTTGCCGCCCAGGCCGATGATGGCCGAAGCCTCGCCGAGTGCCAGGTTCAGCGGGTGAATGTGGCCGCCCTGCATGTCCAGCAGGCCGCCGACATAGGCTTCGGAACCGACTTCGCGCTTGATGTCGGCCGCGTCGAGCATTTTCAGGTTCTTGTTGCCGTAGCGTTCCCAGCTCTTCTTCTGCTCGGCCAGGCCCTTGAGTTGTTTCTTGTTCATCGCCGCGAAGATACCGCCTGGGCGGTAGTCGCACTGGATGTCGTAGTGCTGTATGCGCTGACGGATGATGTCGGCGCCTTCGAAAATCATGCTGCCGAGGATTTCGGCAGTCTTGTCGCCGTAGCGCTCTTCGATGACATCGACGTCGCGGCTGTAGGAGTTGACCAACTGGCCGCCATTGCGACCGCTGGCGCCGAAGCCGACCTTGGCTGCTTCGAGCACGGTCACGCTGTAGCCCGCTTCAGCGAGGAACAGGGCCGAGGACAGGCCGGTGTAGCCGGCGCCGATCACGCAGACGTCGCAGTCCACCGCCCCTTCCAGCACCGGGAAATCGCCGGTGAAGTTGCGGGTGGCGGCGTAGTAGCTGTTTACATGCTGTTGTGTTGAAGAGTTCTGTTTCATACGTTTCTCCGATGGCCGCCGACAGAGCCGGCGACCGTCGCTTTATTGTTATCAGAGCTTGATCCAGGTCGCTTTGAGTTCGGTGTACTTGTCGAACGCGTGCAGCGATTTGTCCCGACCGTTACCCGACTGCTTGAACCCGCCGAACGGCGCGGTCATGTCGCCGCCGTCGTACTGGTTGACCCAGACGCTGCCGGCACGCAGGCCACGGGCGAAGGTGTGGGCCTTGCTCAGGTTGCTGGTCCACACGCCGGCGGCCAGGCCGAAGATGCTGTCGTTGGCAATTGCCAGGGCTTCTTCAGCAGTGTCGAAGGTGATGACCGACAGCACCGGGCCGAAGATTTCTTCCCGGGCAATAGTCATGGCGTTGGTCACGCCGTCGAAAATCGTCGGTTCCACGTACTGGCCACCGGTGTCTTCGAGGGTGCGGCTGCCGCCCGCGATCAGTTCGGCGCCCTGCTCTTTGCCGATGCCGATGTAGCGCAGCACGTTGTCCAGTTGACGCTGGTCCACGACCGCGCCGACGGTGGTCGCAGGATCGAGCGCGTGGCCCGGTTTCCAGGCTTGCAGGGCTTCCACCAGCAATGGAATGAACTGCTCGCGGATCGAACGCTCCACCAGCAGGCGCGAACCGGCGGTGCAGACTTCGCCCTGGTTGAAAGCAATGGCACCGGCCGCGGCTTGTGCGGCGACGCGCAGGTCCGGCGCATCGGCGAACACCACGTTGGCGCTCTTGCCCCCGGCTTCGGCCCAGACGCGTTTCATGTTGCTCTGCCCGGCATAGATCATCAGTTGCTTGGCGATCGCCGTGGAGCCGGTGAAGGCCAGCACGTCGACGTCCATGTGCAATGCCAGCGCCTTGCCCACGGTGTGGCCATAGCCCGGCAGGACGTTGAACACGCCTTTGGGGATGCCGGCATCCAGCGCCAGTTGCGCGATGCGGATCGCGGTCAGCGGGGACTTTTCCGAAGGTTTGAGGATGAACGAGTTGCCCATCGCCAGGGCCGGGGCGAATTTCCAGCTGGCCATGATCAGCGGGAAGTTCCACGGCACGATGGCCGCGACCACACCGACCGCTTCGCGGGTCACCAGGCCAAGCTGATCCTGGGGCGTGGCGGCGACTTCGTCGTAGATCTTGTCGATGGCTTCGGCGGTCCAGCGGATCGCGTTGGCGGTCGCCGGAATATCGATGCTCATGGAGTCGCTGATCGGCTTGCCCATGTCGAGGGTTTCGAGCAGGGCCAGCTCTTCCTGGTTGGCCAGGATCAGATCGGCGAAACGGATCAGGATGCGCTTGCGCTCGGCCGGGGCCAGGTTGGCCCACACGCCGGATTCGAAGGTGCGACGCGCCACGGCGACCGCCGCATTGGCGTCGGCTTCGTCGGTGCTGGCGACGTTCGCCAGGAAACGACCGTCCACGGGGCTGATGCATTCGAACGTCGCGCCGCTGGCGGCTGCGCAGTACTGGCCGTCAATGAATGCGCGACCTTCGATGGTTAGGGACTGGAAGCGCTGCTCCCAATCGCTGCGAGTGTTTGTCATGGTTGTGACTCGACGCAGGGGAATAGGTGATCGTCGGGCCGAATGCCCTCAATCAAAAACTTGAAACCCGATCCCTGTAGGAGCTGCCGAAGGCTGCGATCTTTTGATCTTAAAAGCAAAAGTCAAAAGATCGCAGCCTTCGGCAGCTCCTACAGGGGTAGTCACCCGCCATCAAGGGTGTGGCGGGTAGCTGCCAATCAGACCGTGTGCAAGTACCAGTTGTACTCAAGGTCCGAGATGGAGTTCTCGAACTCGGCCAGCTCGCTTTCCTTGCACGCCACGAACACGTCGATGTACATCGGGTCGATGTAGCGCGCCATGACTTCGCTGTCGTCCAGCTCGCGCAGGGCGTCGCGCAGGTTGTTCGGCAGGCTCTGCTCGTTCTGCTCGTAGCTGTTGCCTTCCACCGGGGCGCCCGGCTCGATCTGGTTGGTCAGGCCGTGGTGCACGCCCGCCAATACCGAAGCCATCAGCAGGTACGGGTTGGCATCGGCGCCCGCTACGCGGTGTTCGATGCGCACCGAGTCCGGCGAACCGGTCGGTACACGCACGGCCACGGTGCGGTTGTCGATGCCCCAGCTCGGCGAGTTCGGCACGTAGAACTGAGCGCCGAAACGACGGTACGAGTTGACGTTCGGGCAAAGGAACGCCATCTGCGCCGGCAGGGTCTCGAGCACACCGCCGATCGCGTGTCGCAGCGCGGCGTTCTGCTCGGGATCCTCGCTGGCAAAGATGTTGTTGCCTTCTTTGTCGAGAATCGAAATGTGCACGTGCAGACCGTTACCTGCCTGGCCCGGATACGGCTTGGCCATGAAGGTGGTGTCCATCTCGTGGTCGTAGGCGATGTTCTTCACCAGACGCTTGAGCAGGACGGCGTAGTCGCACGCCTTGATTGGGTCAGCCACGTGATGCAGGTTGACTTCGAATTGCGCCGGGGCGCTTTCCTTGACGATGGCGTCAGCCGGGATGCCCTGCTCTTTCGCGCCTTCGAGGATGTCTTGCAGGCAGTCGACGTATTCGTCGAGGTCGTCGATCAGGTACACCTGGGTCGACATCGGACGCTTGCCGGAAACCGGCGAACGCGGCGATTGCGGACGACCGTTCACGTTGTCCTGGTCGATCAGGTAGAACTCCAGCTCGAACGCGGCGCAGATGGTCAGGCCCAGGTCGTCGAACTTGCGCACGATATTGGCCAGTACTTCACGCGGGTCGGCGAAGAACGGCTGGCCTTCGATTTCGTGCATGGTCATCAGCAGTTGCGCGGTCGGGCGCTTCTGCCATGGCTCGATGCTGAGGGTGCCGGGGATCGGGTAGCAGATCCGGTCGGCATCGCCGATGTCCAGACCCAGGCCGGTGCTTTCCACCGTGGAACCATTGATGTCCAGAGCGAACAGAGACGCCGGCAGGTTGATGCCTTTCTCGTAAACCTTATGAAGACTGGTGCGTTCGATGCGCTTACCGCGCACCACACCGTTCATATCCGCAATCAGAAGGTCGACGTACAAAACCTCAGGATATTTCTTAAGGAATGCGTTTGCTTCGTTGAGTTGAACGGTACGCAGAGGGACCGACATGATGCACCTATTTTTTACTGTTAATTATTATGTTCACCGCCCTTTCACGAGCCCAGTCAATCCGAAAGGCAAAGTGAAGTCAATAGCGAACACCTGGCCTTTCAACGTTTATTTTCGGGCCTCTCAGGGGGACGAGAGTGCCAGATACGCCCTCAAACACGCGTAAATCCTGAAGATCGGACGTGCGGCGTTTAGAATTTTTTACATGAGAGTTGTTAATTAAAATCAACAAGGCTAAGCTCCGGAAAAGCTCGTTCAAGTGTGAAACTTCGAGGTGATAAAAATGGCATTCAAGCCATTGATCGGCGTTACTGCATGCGTCAAACAGATTGGCCTGCACCCCTACCACATCAGCGGTGACAAGTACTTGCGTGCTGTCAGCGTTGCCGCGCTGGGGCTGCCTGTCGTTATTCCTTCCTTAGGCGACCTGACCGACATCGAGGACCTGCTGCCGCAGCTCGACGGTCTGTTGCTGACCGGCTCGCCGTCGAACGTGGAACCCTTCCACTATCAAGGCCCCGACAGCGCCCCCGGCACGGATCACGATCCGGCGCGGGATGCCACCACCCTTCCGCTGATCCGCGCCGCTATTGCAGCGGGCGTGCCGGTGCTCGGCATCTGCCGTGGCTTCCAGGAAATGAACGTGGCGTTCGGCGGCAGCCTGCATCAGAAGGTCCATGAGCTCCCGGGCTTGCTCGACCATCGCGAGGCCGACCATCCGGACCTGGCCGTGCAATACGCTCCCGCTCACGGGGTGAATGTGCAGCCGGGCGGTGTGTTCGAAGCGCTGGACCTGCCTGCGGTGTTCCAGGTCAACTCGATTCACAGCCAGGGCATCGACCGCCTCGCTCCCGGCCTGCGCGCCGAAGCCGTCGCGCCCGATGGCCTGATCGAGGCGATCTCGGTCGAGAACAGCAAGGCCTTTGCCCTCGGCGTGCAATGGCACCCGGAATGGCAGGTGCTGAGCAACCCTCCTTATCTGAGTATTTTCCAGGCGTTCGGCGAAGCCTGCCGGCAACGGGCGGCGCTGCGTCACTCGAGCTGACGAACTGATACCCACATTCAACGATTAACTGCCCAACGCGAGCGGGCAGGCGCTTTTGCGTGCCCCGCTCGCGAAAACAACACACTGCAATAACAACAAGTACGACCAGGCAGCCAGGATGGCGGCGCCGAATAAACCCGAGCGGTATGGGTGAGTTCGATCAGCAAACGCAAATCCCTGTGGGAGCGAGCTTGCTCGCGATAGCGATGTGTCAGGTGACATCAATGTCGATTGTGCCGGCCTCATCGCGAGCAAGCTCGCTCCCACAGGGTCTGCGTTCTGACCGAAGTCCCCGATACGGGTTTGCAATCCACTATTAAGCCGGGCCGTGTTGGCCGGGCGACTGAAACCTGTTGGGAGTTTCACATGGCAAACGCCTCCAGCATCTACAGGAAGGCTCTTGAGGGTCACCAGGCACCGAAAAAGGTGTTGGTGAAAATCGATCGCGTCACCAAGAAGTTCGACGAAACCACCGCCGTGGACGATGTGTCCCTGGAAATCCACCAGGGCGAAATCTTCGCCCTGCTCGGTGGTTCCGGTTCCGGCAAATCGACCCTGCTGCGCATGCTCGCCGGTTTCGAGCGCCCGACCGAGGGCCGGATTCTGCTCGACGGCGTCGACATCACCGACATGCCGCCGTACGAACGACCGATCAACATGATGTTCCAGTCCTACGCGCTGTTCCCGCACATGACGGTGGCGCAGAACATCGCCTTCGGCCTCAAGCAGGACCGTTTGCCAGCGGCCGAAATCGACGCCCGGGTGCAGGAGATGCTGCGCCTGGTGCACATGACCCAGTACGCCAAGCGCAAGCCGCACCAGCTGTCCGGCGGCCAGCGTCAGCGCGTGGCCCTGGCCCGTTCCCTGGCCAAGCGTCCGAAGCTGCTGCTGCTCGACGAACCGATGGGCGCCCTGGATAAAAAGCTGCGCTCGCAGATGCAGCTTGAACTTGTCGAGATCATCGAGCGCGTGGGCGTGACCTGCGTGATGGTGACCCACGACCAGGAAGAGGCCATGACCATGGCCGAGCGCATCGCGATCATGCACCTGGGCTGGATCGCCCAGATCGGCAGCCCGGTGGACATTTATGAAGCACCGGTCAGCCGCATGGTCTGCGAGTTCATCGGCAACGTGAACGCCTTCGACGGCACCGTGGTCGAGGACCTGGAAGGTCATGCGATCATCCACAGCCCGGACTTGGAGCAGAAGATCTACGTCGGTCATGGCGTCAGCACGTCGGTGCAGGACAAGTCGATCACCTACGCGATCCGCCCGGAAAAACTGCTGGTCAGCACCGTCAAGCCGGAGAACCGCTACAACTGGTCCGCCGGCAAAGTGCATGACATCGCCTACCTCGGTGGCCACTCGGTGTTCTACGTCGAGCTGCCCGGGGGCAAGATCGTCCAGTCGTTCATGGCCAACGCCGAACGCCGTGGTGCGCGTCCGACCTGGGACGATCAGGTCTACGTGTGGTGGGAAGACGACAGCGGCGTGGTACTGCGCGCATGAAAACCTTCAATCAGCAATTCCTGAGGTGGGTCCCCAGCGGGCGCAAGTTCGTCATCGGGATTCCGTTCATCTGGCTGTTCCTGTTCTTCATGCTGCCGTTCTTTCTGGTGATGAAGATCAGCTTCTCGGAAGCGGCCCTGGCCATTCCGCCCTACTCGGAGATCTACACCTACGCCGAGCAGAAATTCCAGCTGTTGCTCAACATCGGCAACTACACCCTGCTGGGCGAGGATGAGCTGTACCTGTCCGCCTACCTGGGGTCGTTGAAGGTGGCGTTTTTCAGCACCGTGATGTGCCTGGTGATCGGTTTCCCGATGGCCTACGCCATCACCAAGGCCAGCAAGGAAGCGCAGAACGTGCTGATGCTGCTGATCATGATGCCGACCTGGACCGCGATCCTGATTCGCGTTTATGCGTGGATGGGCATCCTCAGCAACAACGGCCTGCTCAATGGCTTCCTGATGTGGACCGGGCTGACGTCACACCCGATCGAGATCCTCAACACCAACATCGCCGTCTACATCGGCGTGGTGTATGCGTATCTGCCGTTCATGGTGCTGCCGCTGTACGCCAACCTGGTCAAGCATGACCAGAGCCTGCTGGAAGCGGCATCGGACCTGGGTTCGAGCACCTTCAACAGCTTCTGGAAAATCACCGTGCCGCTGGCCAAGAACGGCATCATCGCCGGTTGCATGCTGGTGTTCATTCCGGTGGTCGGTGAGTTCGTGATTCCGGAACTGCTGGGCGGCCCGGAAACCCTGATGATCGGCCGTGTGTTGTGGCAAGAGTTCTTCAACAACCGCGACTGGCCGGTGGCGTCCGCCCTGGCAGTGGTGATGCTGTTGATCCTGATTGTGCCGATTCTGCTGTTCAACCGCAGCCAGGCCAAAGAGATGGAGGCACGGGGATGAAACGCTTCGGATTTTCAAAGTTCATGCTGATTTTCGGCCTGTCGTTTATCTACCTGCCGATGCTGATCCTGGTGATCTACTCGTTCAACGCCTCCAAGCTGGTGACGGTGTGGGGTGGCTGGTCGTTCAAGTGGTACGCCGGTCTGCTCGACAACAGCCAGTTGATGGGCTCTGTGTTGCGCTCGCTGGAAATCGCCTGCTACACCGCGATTGCGGCAGTCGCACTCGGGACGCTGGCCGCGTTCGTCCTGACCCGCGTTACCCGCTTCAAGGGTCGCACGCTGTTCGGTGGCCTGGTCACCGCGCCGCTGGTGATGCCTGAAGTGATCACCGGTCTGTCGCTGTTGCTGCTGTTCGTGGCCATGGCGCAGTTGATCGGCTGGCCGATGGAGCGTGGCATCGTCACCATCTGGATCGCCCACACCACGTTTTGTGCCGCTTATGTGGCGGTGGTAGTCTCCGCCCGCCTTCGCGAACTGGACCTGTCCATCGAAGAAGCGGCCATGGATCTGGGTGCGAAGCCGTTCAAGGTGTTTTTCCTGATCACCATTCCGATGATCGCGCCGTCACTGGCGGCCGGCGGCATGATGTCGTTCGCCCTGTCGCTCGATGACCTGGTGCTGGCGAGCTTCGTGTCCGGCCCGGGCTCCACGACCCTGCCGATGGAAGTGTTCTCGGCGGTGCGCCTTGGGGTCAAGCCCGAGATCAACGCCGTGGCCAGCCTGATCCTGTTGGCCGTGTCGATCGTGACCTTCATGGTCTGGTACTTCAGCCGCCGCGCCGAAGCCACCCGCAAGCGCGCGATCCAGGAAGCCATGGACCAGACCGCCAGCGAATCCTGGCAGCAGCCTGAAAAGAAAATGGCGGGAGCGACAGCTTAATGTAGGAGCTGCCGCAGGCTGCGATCTTTTGATCTTGCCTTCAAAAGATCGCAGCCTCGTTGCACTCGACAGCTCCTACACAGCTCCTACACAGCGCCTACAGGATGATGGGTACCCTCCCTCGTCACAGGTTTTATGTTGATTGCAATTTTGCTTTGTGTTTTTGAATAAAAAAGAAATGGAGTTGTACCGATGAAAATGTTTGGCAGGACTCTGCTGACACTGTCCTTATTGGGCGCAATCGCCACTGGCGCCCAGGCCAATGACAAGGTTCTGCGCGTCTATAACTGGTCGGATTACATTGGCCCGGATACCGTCAAGAAGTTCGAGGACGAGACTGGCATCCAGGTGACCTACGATGTCTTCGACAGCAACGAAACCCTTGAGGCACGCCTGCTGGCAGGCAAGTCCGGCTACGACATCGTCGTGCCGTCCAACAGCTTCCTGGCCAAGCAGATCAAGGCCGGCGTCTATCAGGAACTGGACAAGACGAAGCTGTCGAACTGGAAAAACCTCAACCCGGTGCTGCTGAAAAACGCCTCCGCCAGCGATCCCGATAACGCCCACGCCATCCCGTACATGTGGGGCTCGATCGGCATCGGTTTCAACCCGCAGAAGGTCAGGGAAGTGCTCGGCGCCAACGCCCCGACCAACTCCTGGGACCTGCTGTTCAAACCGGAAAACGCCGAGAAGCTCAAAGCCTGCGGCATCAGTTTCCTCGATTCGCCGACTGAAATGATCCCGACCGCCCTGCACTACCTGGGCTACCCGGTGAACGATCAGGACAAACAGCACATCGCCGAAGCCGAGGCGCTGTTCATGAAGATTCGCCCGAACGTGGCGTACTTCCATTCCTCGAAATACATCTCCGACCTGGCCAACGGCAACATTTGCGTGGCCGTCGGTTACTCCGGCGACGTGCTGCAGGCCAAGGCCCGCGCCCAGGAAGCCGGGGACAAGGTGAAGATCGACTACAGCATCCCGAAAGAAGGCGCCGCCAGTTTCTACGACATGCTCGCCATTCCCCGCGATGCCGCCAACGTCGAGAATGCGTACCTGTTCATGAACTTCCTGATGCGCCCCGACGTGATTGCCGACATCACCAACAACATCGGCTACAGCAACGCCAACGCTGCGGCCACGCCACTGGTGGATGAAGCGATCCGCAACGATCCGGGCTCCTATCCGCCGGAAGCGGTGATGGCCACGCTCTATGCCGTGCCGGACCAGCCGATTGCCGTCCAGCGGATCATGACCCGGGGCTGGACCAAGGTGAAACTCGGCCAGTAATTCACCTGCTTTTGTAGGAGCTGCCGGAGGCTGCGATCTTTTGATCTTGAGAGTTCGTGCCGAAGCAAAATCAAAAGATCGCAGCCTCCGGCAGCTCCTACGGAGTGATGTGTTCGATCAAGTACGATGTTCAAACCTTTTCCGTTCACGCAGCGCCTTACCACCGCTGCCTCTCCTGCAAGTAGAACGGCCTCACCTGGCTCCCTCGATTCAGGTGAATTTTGGCGCCCTCGGGCGCCTTTTTTATGGTTCTTCACGCAATTCCGGGGAACACCGATACCTGTAGGAAACGGCTTGCTGGCGATGGCGGCCTCCTGGCTGGAGTATTTTATTGGTGGTGTACATATTCATTTCTGCGGTAACGGCCTCCTATGGTTCCGCTTTTACAGCGGGTTAC
>NZ_LMHY01000029.1:0-327776 GCF_001429045.1 Pseudomonas sp. Root71
TGATCATGAATCGCATGGTGTCGTCTCCGTTGCAGTTGAGTACCATCCGGTCATTACCCGTACCGCCAATCAGGAGGTCGTTGCCCAGGCCACCCAGCAATGTGTCGTTGCCGGCTCCGCCGTTGAGGGTGTCATTACCCACCCCGCCGGTGATGACGTTGTTCGACGCATTGCCGGTGCCAACGAAGTTGGCAGCTCCGAGGTAGAGCAGATGCTCGACATTGGTGCCCAGTGTGAAGCTGGCCAGCGTGGTCTGTACGGAATCCTCACCCTCACCCGCCAACTCGACCACCAGGTCCCCGGCTGAATCGACAATGTAGCCATCGTTGCCGACTCCGCCCACCATCATGTCATTACCCGTACCGCCATCGAGCACGTCGTTGCCTACCTCGCCATTGAGGAAGTCGTTGCCGTCCCCACCGTTGAGACGGTCATTGTCAATGCCGCCAAACAACTGGTCGACACCGCCCAGGCCATTGAGCGTATCGTTCCCGCCCAGGCCAAACAGCACATCGCTACCCGCGGTACCGATGAGGATGTTTGCCAAGGCATCGCCCGTTTGCACCGCACCCAGCAGTACTACCAGTGCCGTCGCTGCGGAGGTCACTGACTCCAGCGTACCGAAGCCATCGGTGTAGCGCGCGATCACCCGAATTTGCTGGTTGACTTGCGCCGCACCAGGGGTGAACGTCGCGGCGGTCGCGCCGACGATATTGGTGAAGGTAGTCCCGGTACCTTGCTGCCATTGGTAGCTGAATGTGCCCAGCCCGTCCGGATCGGCAATCCCTGCCGTCAGCGCGGTCAGCACCTGACCTTGAGTCGGTGTCGTATCGCTGACCAGCAACGCGCCTGTCGGTGCGTCGTTGACATTGCCCACCGGTGCCGTGGCGTCGGACGCAACGCTTTCGGCGGTACCGAAGTCATCCACGTAACTGACCACCACGCGCACCTGATCGCCGACCTGAGCCTGGCCAAGTGTGAACGTACTGGCGGTGGCTCCGGCGATGTCGACGAAGGTAACCCCGTTGGTCTCCTGCCACTGGAAGGTGAACTGCGGATTGCTGAGGCCATCGACGTCGACAATGGTCGACAGGTCGGCGGTCAACACCTGGTTCTGCACCGCAAGCCCGAGGATGCCCGGCCCTGCAGTCGGTGCGGTGTTACCCGCCGAGTCGACGATCTCCAGCGTACTATTGCCATCCTGATACACCGCGCGAACGCGGATGTTCAGACCGGCGACATCATCCGCCACCCGATAGGTGGTACCCGTCACCCGCGATGCCTCGCCGGCGGCGACAATGGTGATGTCTTCATAGATGCCCGAACCGGCAATGGTTTCGACCTGCCAGTAGTAAGACACGGGACCGGTAACCACGCCGGTAGGATTGGCCGCACTGACACTGTCCGCGTCGCGTATCGACTGACTGCTGACGCGCAGCAGTTGGCCGGCGACAGGAGTATCTTCGCGCGCACCGGTGGTGGCATCGAGGATCGCCAGACGCCCCACAGGAGCACTGTTCAAGGCGGTGCCAACACCGGAGGCCTGCGCCTGGTCAGCGAACTGCAGACGCTCGATGCCTGTCAGGCGATCGACGCCATCACGCCCGGCCACCAGGTCGGTCACGATGACGGCGTTGCCCTCGACAGCGATGCTGTACTCCGACGCATTACCGGAGAACACCGCGGTGTCGAAGTTGTCAGTGCCGGTCAGGATCTCCCGCACGATGACAAGCTGGCCCGGGTTGTAAGTACCGTTCAACATCGCCTGGACCATCGGCCCCATGCTGTCGAACGTGGCGATTTCCGCGCCAGTGCCATCAGCGTTTGCCCGTACGCTGATGCGCACGTTCAGCCACTTGTCACCGTCGATGATGTCGTCACCACCGCGACCTTCAATGAGATCGCTGCCGCTGCCACCGAGGATGATGTTACCGCCGTCGAAGAACGTCGCTCCGACTGGCAGCAGACCCGCCAGACCATTGATCAGGCTGATGTTGGTCAGCACACTGCCGGTTGCACCCGCGGTGGGTAGCGAGGTCGCATCTTCGCTATCACCGCGCAGGAAGTCACCGTGGGACGAACCCGACAGACCTTCCATGATGTCGAAGCGCACCAGCGCCGAAGCCCCCGAACCTGGCTGCGGTGGCACATCGAAGAAGCGGTCGCTGTAATCGACACTCACACCTTGGGCGAGATCCTTGAAGGTCGCCCAGTCATAGCCCGAGCCGCCGATATAGCGGTCACCCATGCCGAGACTGCCGACCATGATGTCGTCGCCGCCTTCGCCGTTGAACTTATCGTTCTCGTTACCACCGACGAATACATCGTGGCCAATGACCGGGTCGTTGCCCAGCGGATCGAAGTTGTCGCCAGGCGCACCGTCCGAGGTACCCTTCTCGATCCAGTCGTCGCCTTCGTTACCCATGTCCTGTTCGTTGGCTTTGCTGCCCAGGATGAAGTCATTGCCCTGGCCACCAATGGCCTCGGAGGCGTCCTCACCGGTAATGATGAAGTCGCTGCCGAACCCGCCAATGATCAGGTTGACGCCGTTGCCACCGTGCAGCACGTCGTTGCCGTCGCCACCCTGGAGGTTATCGTCGCCGCCGGTGTCGGTGATGATGTCGTCGCCGTCACCACCGCGCAGCTGGTCGTTGCCGTCACCGCCGTCGATACGATCGTTGCCGCCATCACCCCAGACCGTGTCATCGCCTTCACTGGAGATGAGGATGTCTGAGTTGTCCGTGCCACCCAGCACGATGTGCTCGGCACCGTTGTAGCGGATGTAGTTGGTGTCCGCCCCCACGGTCAGCGGGTTGTCGCGGAACACCACCTGCTCGCCGTTCGGGCCGAGCGGGTCGGCGGTGAGCAGGCCTTCGTTGAATTGCCTGCCCTGATCCACTTCCAGATAGAACCCCGGATCCGAGAACACCAGGCCCGGCAAGTGAGTGGCCGAAGTGTTGGCCATGATCAGCTTGGCGAACGAGTTGCTTTCAAGTTCGGCATTCATCGACAGGCCAGAGGTACGCTCCAGGTAGTAGAAGCGATCGCCGTCCTGCAGTTTTTCCAACTGGTTCTCGAACACGAAGTTGAAGGTCGAGCCGAGCATGCCGCCGAACGGGGTTTTCGCTTCGGCCAGGCCACCGATCCAGAGGTCGATGGCATCGACGCCAGTGACCGTCACACCCCTGAGGTCGTCGGCAGTGCCCACCACGCCATCCGTGCCGGCCAGCGTTACGTTGGCATAGGCACCCGTGCTGTTGAGGAAGTCCAGGCGATCAGCCGGTGCACCCACACCACCGAAGACCAGCGCCAGGGCTGCCGCGCGCTTGCCATCCAGTGTGGTCGCCGCCGTGATCGTGTCATGCGTGCCATAGGCCGCGATGAAGTTGATCAACGACTCCGGATGTTTGAGGTACTGCACCAGATCGACCCAACTGGTGTACGGCTTGAGTTGGGTATCACCGGTTTGGCTGTAGATGTCGCGGCGGATCGCATTGAGTGAGGGAATCCCCACGTCGCGGCCACGGGCGATGTTGAGCGCCGGCAGGTCGAGCGGCAGGCCGAGCAGGTTATTGCGCAGCGCCTCGGTGACGAACTCGTCGATTTCGTTACCGGCTTGCCGAGTCACCCCACGTATGATCGCACTGGTTGCGTCCTCAGGTGATACGCCGCTGGCGGCGTACGCCAGAGGGTTGAGGAACGCCGCGATCAAGCCCATTTGCTGATCGGGATTAGCGCTGGCCGGATCGCCTATCACGTTGAAGTCGATGTCGTAGCGATCGACGGTCTCGGTCAGCATCGAGTGGCCAAACCGATATACGGTATGGGCGAACTCGGCGACGATCGAGGCATCGAGGTCGACGTCGTAGACCTGGGTCGGTGCGAAGAACAGGTCGACTCTAGGCTGGATGGTCCGCGCAAACTCCTCGAACACCAGGTGCTGATACTGCATTTCGGTGCCGAACTTGGCAGCCTGGAACAAGCGCTCGCCATTCCACTGCAGCGCATCGAACTCAGCCTGGGTGGTTGGCAATGCGGCCACCGGATTGAGCAGCCACTCGTTGAGGAAGGTCACGTCACCCGAGTCGAGCACGGTGTCCTTGGTCTGCTGGACCAGGCGGTTGTGCTCGGAGTGGAAGATCGCATGCACCGCGGTCAGGCCGATGTTCTCGTTGACCCGGCCGTCGCCGGCGATGTAGTGGGCGTCGAGCAGTTCATTGTCATAGGTCAGGTTGTTGCCGCCCGGGCCTACGGGTTGCGCATTACCGACAGCGGTGTCGGCATCCGCCAGCAGAACCCCGCCGACGATTACCGGTGTTGCATTGTGGGCGATATCGACGAGGAACTGGTGACCGGTGCGCACAGCATTGGTCAGGTCAAGGGGAGCAAGCGGATTGCCTTCGACAAGGACGTCATCCGCCGTGCCACCAAGACCGTCAGCCCCACTCATCACCACCATCGGAAAGCCGTTCGGCCCCTTGATGAAATTGCCATAGGCGTCAGTCGCCAACAGCGGGGCATTATCGACATCGGCATCGGTAAGGTTGATACCCAGGATGTCGCGGGCTTGCGCCTTGACCACCTTCCAGGTCGCCATGCCACCGATTTCGACGTCGTCCGCGGTACCAAACGAGCCATCCGCACCCAGGTCACGGTTGGTAATCAACCGGCCTGTCGCTACGGGGCCGCTGGCGGTAAGTTCATAACCGCGCAGGAACACCTGGTGCGACGGGTGCGAACTGTAGGTCTGGTTCTGGTCCACGAACGGCGTGGTGGAGTTGGTGTGCTCATGGATGTCGTCGGCCGTGCCAAGAATGCCATCCGCCCCTGGCTGGTTGGTTGCACGGGTCAGGACCATGAAGTTCGTCGGGCTACCTGGAACAAAGAGTGGATCATCCGGCTGAAGCGGAATGAAGACGGTGCCCGAACCACCTTTGGTGACCAGGTCCAGACCATGATCGAAGAACTGCCCGAAGAAGGTCATCCAGGCGTTGAACGGCGCGGACAATCCCGCATCCGCCGCAGTGTTTTCGAACAGGTACACATCATGGTCGTCGGCAGTACCGAACTGACCATCCATCCCGGGGCTGGCGACAATCTGTACGCCATCCTTGAGCACGTCGTCATTACCCACGGCGCCGAAGTTGAGCACACCGTCCAGGCCCGGGTCGAAAGCCGTGGCATAGGCCGCCGGGTTGTTCGACGTCTGGTCGACGATCAGGTTACTGATGGTGCGCGGCTGCGAGTCAATCACAAGGCCGCTGGTCTGCGTATACGATGTTCCCCCTTCCGCCGGATTGAAGACCGGATCGCTTATGCGCGGAAAGAGGTTATCGGCGGCACCAAACTCGGTGTTGTTGTTGCCGTTGAGGTTCATCAGGTTGTTGTTCGACCCGTCGACCGCACGCAGGCCCAGCGGCGCGCGAATATTCGGGATCAGCGAGAGGATGTCCTGACCGGCCGCTTCCGCCTCGGCAATCTTGATCTGGTCAAGAATGAAGTTGAGGTCGGAACGGACCATGTGCAGGCCCGCGCCACCCGCGGTGGCATCGACTACAGGTACCAGCGGCGTTGGCGTGACCGGTGCACCGGCGGCGATGGCAGCCGTCGGCGTGGAGAACAGGATCTCCGTGGTGCCGTGACCGTCCTGATAGATCGCCTTGACCCGCAACGACAACCCGGCAAGGTCAGGAGAGACCTTGAACGCGGTACCGTCGGCGCTTTGGAACGCCAGGTCGCCAGCTGGCAACAGGATGATGTCCTCGAATACGCCGCTGCCTGGAGTGGCTTCGAACTGCCAGATGTAGGACACAGAGGAGTTGGTGATCAACCCCTGCGGATTACCCGCCGCGATATTGTCGGCATCGGTCACCCCGGCCACGCTGACCGTCAGCGTATCGCCCACGGTGAGTTCGCCGCCGTTACCATCCGCGACAGTCGGACTGCCATCCGGTTGGGCATTGAGCCCCGCCACCAGCACTTGCTGGTTATCGGCAAACTGCAGGCGTTCGATATGCAGCAGGGTGTCGATGCCGTCGCGACCCGCTACGGTATCGGCCACTGTCCAGACATCGTCCGTCACATCGGCGGTGCCACGGTCGTCGACAGTCACCGCATATTCGGCCTCGAGGCCGGAGTAAATGGCGGTATCGAAGGCCGCCCCGCCAGTCGAGGTGCCGGGCATGATTTCCCGCACGGCCTTGAGCTGACCAGGGTTGAAGGTGCCATCCAGCATGAGCGGGATCATATCGACCATGCTGTCGAAGGAGGCGATCTCGGGGCCGGTATGGTTGATGTCAGCCGCGTCATAAACGGCAATCCTGACGTTGATCCATTTGTCGCCATCGATCAGGTCATCGCCACCGCGACCTTCGATCAGGTCACTGCCATCACCGCCGAGGATGATGTTGCCGGTGGCAAAACCGGTGACCGGCAAACCGGCATCGGCCAGGAACTGGTCCAGTCCGCGGATCAACGCGACATTGGTCAGCGCACCGCCCGTGGCACCACCGTGGTTGACGATAGTGACTGCATCGACATCATCGCCCTTGAGCACATCGCCGAAACTCGAACCGGACAAGCCTTCGACCTCGGCAAAACGGTCAAGAATCGAGGCAGGTGAGGCACCGACCGGATTGAAGACCCCGGCGTTCTGGTTTGGTGCATTGCCGTGTGGCTGCGCCAGCGCGGCCAGGCTCAGGTCAACGGTCACGCCGATCCTGTCATTCTTGTAGGTCACCCAGTCGAAACCGGACATGCCGTCCATCTTGTCCTGGGCATCGCTGCCGACAAAGATGTCGTCGCCACCCTCGCCGATCATTTCGTCAAAACCGCCACCACCGATGAAGATGTCGTTGCCGATCACATCGTCAGTGAGCAGTGGCGCGAAGTTATCGCCTGGCGCACCGTCCTGGGTGCCCTTCTCGATCCAGTCGTCACCTGCGTTACCGGTAGGTGGCAGGTTGGTCTTGGCACCGAGGATGAAGTCGTCACCCTGGCCACCGAAGGTGGTGGTGATGTCTTCCGTGGTGACGATGAAGTCCTGGCCATCGCCGCCCAGGATCAGGTTGCCTGCAACCAGCATGCTGCCGGCCACGATCACATCGTTACCGGCATTGCCTTCCAGACGGTTGTCACCGAACGAGTCGGTGATGATGTCATCACCCGCACCGCCCAGCACCGCATCGTTCCCGGCACCGCCTTCGAGGCGGTCATTGCCGGCGTCGCCGTAAAGGGTGTCATCACCGTCACCGGAGATGATGATGTCATTGCCGGCGGTGCCGCCCATGACGACATGGTCTTCACCGGTGTATTGCAGATAATTGGTGTCCGGCCCTACGGTATCGGGGTTGTCACGAATCACCAGCGACACGACTTCCACGCCGTTGATCATGATGCCGCCGGTCGGATCGTCTCGGCCGCCCACGCCAAGGCCGGTGAACTGAGTGGCCTGATCCACCTCGAGGGTGAACGTCGGCGTCAGGAACACGGTGTTCGACAAGTGGGTGACATCGGTGTTGAGCATGATCAGCTTGGCAAAGGAGTTGTTTTCCAACTCGGTGCCGAAGTTCAGGCCCGCGGTACGCGACAGGTAGTAGAAGCGGTCGCCGTTCTGCAACGCCTCCATCTGGGTTTCAAACACGAAGTTGAAGGTCGAGCCGAGCATGCCGCCGAACGGCATTTTCTGCTCGGCGAGGCCACCGACCCAGAAGTCGATGTCGTCGACGCCCGTGACCGTCACACCTGTCACGTCATCGGCAGTACCCAGTACCCCATCCGCGCCGGCCGTCGTTACGTTGGCGTAGGCACCGGTGCTGTTGAGGAAGTCCAGGCGGTCAGCCGGCGAACCCACGCCACCCAATACCAGCGCCAGGGCTGCAGCGCGTTTGTCTGCCAGTGTGAGCGCCGCCGTGATCGTGCTATGGGTACCATAGGCCGCGATGAAGTTGACCAGTGACTCGGGGTGCTTGAGGCTGTCTGCCAGGTCAGCCCAACTGATGTACGGCTTGAGTTGGCTGTCTCCGGTTGATTCGTAGAACTCCCGGCGCGCCTCATTCAAGGTGGGGATACCCGTGTCGCGACCACGTGCCAGGTTCAGGGCCGGCAAATCGAGCGGCAAACCGAGCAGGTTGTTGCGCAACGCTTCGGTGACGAACTCATCGATCTCGTTACCGACCTGGCGGGTCACACCGCGAATGATTGCCCCTGCCGCCTGATCCGCAGTCAACCCGCTGCTGGCGAACGCCAGCGGGTTTAGGAAGGCCGCGATCAGCCCCATTTGCGAGTCCGGGTTGGTGGGGTCAGTGAGCAGCGGATTGAACGCAGGATCGAAGCGATCGACGGTCTCGGTCAACATCGAGTGACCGAAGCGGTATACCACGTGGGCGAACTCGGCGAGGATGGCCGGGTTGATCGAGGTGTCATAACCGTTGGGCGCAAGGAATCCGTCGATCTGTGGCTGAACGGTCCGCGCGAACTCCTCGAACACCAGGTGCTGGTATTGCATCTCGGTACCGAACTTGGCGGCCTGGAACAGGCGTTCGCCGTCCCATACCAACGCCGCAATCTCGGCAGGTGTAGTCGGTATTGCAGCCACGTCGTCCGCCAGCCACTCATTGAGGAAAACCAGGTCGCCGGAGGCAAGGATGGTGTCCTTCGATTGCTGGACCAGGCGGTTGTGCTCGGAGTGGAACACATGGTGCACGGTGGTCAGGCCAATGTTTTCGTTCACCCGGCCATCGCCGGCAATGTAGTGGGCGTCAAGCAGTTCATTGTCATAGGTCAGGTTATTGCCGAGCCCGTCAACAGGCTGCGCATTGCCGACAGTCGTGTCGGCATCCGCTTGCAGAACCCCGCCGACGACTACCGGCGCGGCGTTGTGGGCGATGTCGTCGAGGAAGGCATGCCCGGTACTCACGGCACTGGCCAGGCTGATAGGAGCGGCCCGGTTGCCTTCGACCAATTGAGTGACGTCGTCCGCTGTCCCGGCGACGCCATCAGCGCCATTACTGATGCGAATCACCACCTGCGGCATGCCGTTAGGCCCGCGGATGAAGTTGCCGTATGCATCGGTTGCCAGCAATGGCACGTTGTGTACGTCAGCGTCAGTTAGGTCAATGCCGAGAATGTCACGGGCCTGCGCCTTGACCACCTTCCAGGTCGCCATGCCGCCGTTTTCGCTGGCGCCATCATCGGCGGTGCCGAACAGGCCATCGGCGCCGAGGTCGCGGTTGGTGATCAAGCGCCCCGTTGCAACAGGTTCGCCTGCCGCATTGAGGACATACTCACGCAGAAACACCTGATGCGACGGGTGCGAGCTGTAGGTCTGGCTCTGGTCGACGAACGGCGAGGTGGTGTTGGTCTGGCCATCATCGGCCGTGCCGACTACGCCGTCCGCGCCGGCGGTACGTACTGCACGTGACAGCACCATGAAGTTGGTCGGGCTGCCCGGTACGAACAACGGATCGTCCGGCTGCAGCGGAACAAACACGACGTCGGTAGCGCTCTTGGTGACCAGGTCGAGACCGTGGTCGAAGAACTGGCCGAAGAAGGTCATCCACGAGTTGAAGCTGGCGGTCAGGCCGACGTCCGGCGAGACGTTGGGCATGAAGAACACGTCCTTGTCATCGGCCGTGCCGAACACGCCATCCAGCCCGGGGCTGGTGACTATCTGTACGCCATCCTTGAGTACGTCGTCATTACCCACCGTGCCGAAGTTGAGCACACCGTCCAGGCCCGGGTCGAACGCCGAGGCGTAGGCCGCCGGGTTGTTGGCGGTCTGATCGACGACCAGGTTACTGATAATCCGTGGCTGCGGGTCGGTCACCGTCCCTGGCGCGGCGTATGCGTCCAGAAACGAGGGATCAAGCAGGCGCGGGAAGGCACCGTCCGCGGCACCAAAATCACTCTGGCCGGTGACCAGGTTGTTGAAGCTGCCATCGACGGTACGCAGGCCGAATGGCACCTGGGTGTTGGGAAGCAAATCAATGAGGCTGGCGCCGTCGGCGTTCGCTTCTGCGATAAAGATTTGCTTGAGGATGAACTCCAGGTCCGACTTGCTGAAATTGGCCATTTTGAATTGCCCTCGATATGTCTGGGTAAAGGCACGGGACGAGAAAACCCTCCCGCGCCAAGTCAAGTGCTGGCTTGCGCAGTTTGTTGGTTATGTTTTTTTGCGAGAGCTGGCGTTACCCGGGACCCGGGATTCGCGCCTGGAATTCGCGATATGAATTGCTCGCCGGGCGATCAGGCAGAGCGGATTCGAGCCCTGGGCGGGCCATGGAATCTGGAAGTGAAGGCAAACGTCCTGGAAAGCCCCTTCCCTCTGCAAAAGAACGAAATGATCGACATGATTCTGCTCCTCTCGGGAAAAACACCGCGCCTTGCGCTGCCAAAGCAATGGCAGGCTTCAGGCGGGCGGGCCCCCCGATAACTAAGACTAAAGTTCCATAGCAAATCTTTGTCAATATTACGTCGTTAAAACAGACGACTGGTGGTAGGCATCTCAAGTAGCTGTTTTTAAAAGACATATAGAAAGTTGTGTGCTGGTATAGAGCGAAATGTTATTTCGGACTGTTTAACCGCCACCTACGCTGCTGCATAAGGGAGCAACGCAGCGATTTCGGAAGACTCGCCATCCACAGAGCGACCAGCCTGCGTGTCCAAAAGCTGTTTACAGGGCTACATTTACTGTTAGCTGTTGCGCCTCAGGGGCAATCGGCTTTTCGCAGTGGGAGGATCAACATGCCCAAGCAGTCGAGCATCCGTTCCGAACTGGCCGACGCGCTCTTTCGCATGCGCCGCAGTTTTTATTCGCTGGCAGCGTTCAGCGGCGTCATAAACGTCATGATGTTGACGCCAGCTATTTATATGCTGCAGGTCTACGATCGAGCCCTTGTCAGTCGCAACGTCACGACGCTGGCGATGTTGACGGTTCTGGTGGTGGGTCTGTTCCTGCTGATGTCCACACTGGAGATGGTTCGCACCCGCGTGCTGATCCGGGTCGGCAACTGCCTGGACATGGACCTCAACCGACGCATTTTCACCGCGGCATTCGAGCGCAACCTGAGCCGCGCCGGAGGTAACCCGGCCCAGGCCCTGCAAGACCTCGCCCAGGTTCGTCAGTTCGTCACCGGCAACTCCCTGTTCGCGTTTTTCGATGCACCGTGGACGCCGATCTACCTGCTGGTCGCCTATCTGATTCACCCGATACTCGGACTGATCACGCTGATCGGCTCACTGATTCTGATGGGCCTGGCCTGGCTCACTGAAAAGGCGACGCAGAAGCCGCTGGCCGAAGCCAATCAGGCCTCCCTCTCCTCCGCCCAATATGCCAACAACAACCTGCGCAACGCCGAGGTCATCGAGGCCATGGGCATGCTGCCGTCGATCAGCAAGCGCTGGTTCCAAAGTCATTTGCGCATTCTGGAAATGCAGACCCTGGCCTCCGACCGCGCCGCCTTTATCAGCAGCACCGGGCGCTTCGTGCGGATCACTTTGCAGTCTTTGATCCTCGGCGCCGGCGCGCTGCTGGCGATCGAAGGCAAGATCACCCCGGGGATGATGATTGCCTGCTCGATCCTCACCGGCCGCGCACTGGGTCCGGTGGAACAGGTCATCGCATCGTGGAAACAACTGCTCGGTTGCCGTACGGCCTGGGGCCGGCTCAACGAGATGCTGCACGACTATCCGCGCCGGCCACCGAGCATGTCGCTGCAGCGGCCAATGGGCATGCTGGCGGTAGAGAATGTGTATGCCGGAGCCCCGGGTACCAACAACACGATTCTGCGCGGGGTGAGCTTCAGCCTTGTCCCCGGCGAAAGCCTTGGCATCATCGGCCCATCCGCCTCGGGCAAGTCCACCCTCGCCCGCCTGCTGGTTGGCGTCTGGCCGGCCCAAGCCGGCAAGGTGCGCCTGGACGGCGCAGACATATTCAACTGGAACAAGGGCGAACTTGGCCCCTGGCTCGGCTACCTGCCACAGGACGTGGAGCTGTTCGAGGGCAATATCGCCGACAACATTGCGCGCTTTGGTGAAGTGGACAGCGAAGCAGTGATCCGCGCCGCCAAGATCACTGGTGTACACGAGATGATCCTGCGTTTTCCGCAGGGCTATGACACCCGCCTGGGCACCGATGGCAGCCCGCTATCCGGTGGCCAGAAGCAGCGCATCGCCTTGGCCCGGGCGTTGTATGGCGAGCCCAATCTGATCGTGCTGGACGAGCCGAACGCCAACCTCGACGACGTCGGCGAAAAGGCCTTGGTCGATGCCCTGGCCGAACTCAAGGGCCGTGGCGCCACCGTCATTCTGATTTCTCACCGTCCCAACGTACTCTGCGCCGTCGACAAGGTGCTGATGCTGCGTGACGGCGGCGTGCAGATGCTCGGTACGCGCGATGAAGTATTCGCAGCGCTGCGCAAGGCCAGTGTGATCCCTGCAGGCGCGTCGACTCCGCTGGCCTCCGTCAAAGCACGGGAGTGACCGATCATGCAAATGAGCCAACATACCGACATGATTACAGCCGATTCCAGGAGCATGGTAGACCTGGACGTCGGCAAACCCGCGCGCTGGGGCGTGTGGCTAGTGCTCGCCGGCTTCGGCGGCTTTCTCCTGTGGTCATGGCTGGCGCCGCTGGATGCCGGCGTGGTAGCGACAGGCACGGTCAAGGTCACCAGCAATCGCAAAGCCGTGCAGCATCTGAGCGGCGGCACCGTGGAAGCCATCCTCGTTCGCGAAGGCGATCTAGTGACAAAAGGCCAGGAGGTAGTCCGCCTCGACTCGTTGCGTGCCCTTGCCGAACAGGGAGCGGTCAGCGCCCAGTACATCGTCAGCAAGACGGTGGAAAACCGTCTGGAAGCGGAGCGTGACAACCGCGACGTGGTGAACTTTGATCCTGAACTGCTAAAGCGCTTCAAGGATGACCACCGCCTGGAAGCCGCCATGGACCTGCAACAGCGCCTGCTCGACACCCGGCGCGCCGGTCTCGCGGGTGAGATCAGCATCCTGCAGGAGAACCTGGCGGCGTCGGCCGTGCAGCTCAAGGGCCTGCAGCAAGTCTATAGTGCCCGCGCCTCGCAAATCAGTTTCCTCAACCAGGAACTGCAAGGCACCCGCGTGCTGACCGCCGAAGGCTATGTACCGCGCAACCGCCTGCTTGAGCTGGAGCGCAGCAACGCCGACCTTTCCGCCGGCCAGGCCGAGAACCTCAACAACATCGCCCGGGTGCGTAGCCAGACCACCGAAATCAAGCTGCGCATCCTGCAGCGCCAGCACGATTACCTGAAAGAAGTCGAATCGCAGTTGACGGAAACCGCCAAGGAAAACACCACCCTGGCCGATCGCTTGCGCGCACTTGACTATGAAGTGACCCACACGGTGATTCGGTCACCGATCGATGGCATGGTCCAGGCCTTGAGCATCGCCACCGTCGGCGGGATCATTCAGCCCGGCTTCAAGATCATGGAAATCGTTCCGCTCAACGAACCGTTGCAGGTCGACGCGATGATTCCCGTGCAGGCCATCGACAAGATGGTCCCCGGACTGCCCGTGGACATTTCCTTCCCGGCCTTCAACCATGCCAAGACACCAAACATACCCGGCCGAGTGATGACCATCTCCGCCGACCGCCTGATGGACGAGGAAAGCAAGCAGCCGTTCTATCTGGCCCAGGTGGAAGTCACCCCCGATGGCATGGGCCTGCTTGGCACCAATCACATTCGCCCTGGCATGCCTGCCAGCGTCACCATCAAGACAGGCGAACGCAATATGTTGAGCTATCTTCTTAAACCAATGCTCGAACGTGTGGACAGCTCATTCAAGGAACAATGAAATGGACCGTCATTGCCTGCTCTTCTGCCTGATGGGGTTGGCCTTGCCGGCCGACGCCATGGACCTCAAGCAAGCCTGGGATCTGTTGCAGTTCCAGGGCCCCATCTACCAGGCCTCCGTGCATGAAAAAGAGGCCGGCCAGGAGAACCGCGCCATCGGCAAGGCCGGCCTGTTACCGCAGATCAATGCCTCGGCCTACAACAACAAGGTCAATGGCTCCCAAAGCCAGAACAACATCGACAGAGATCTCCATTACGACTCAAAGGGCGCTAACGTGCGCCTGCGCCAACCACTGTTCAACAAACAGAAAATGGCCGAGTACCGCCAGGGTCAGCAGCGTGCCGACTACAGTAACGCGGTATTCGATGCCAAGAGCCAGGACGCCGCAGTGCGCCTGGCCGAAAGCTATTTCGATGTGCTCCTGGCCAGCGAAACCATCACCCTGGCAAAGTCCAAGCTGAGCGCCTTCGACGAACAACTCGCCTCGGCGAAACGGCGCCTGGAACTGGGGGCCGGCACCGTCACCGACGTCGACGAATCGACCGCTCGCCGCGACCTCGCCGAAGCCGAACTGATCGAAGCACAAGACAACCTGGTCAACGCGCGCCGCAAGCTCGAGGAATACATCGGTGAAACCCCCGAATCGCTGACCACCTTGCGTCCGAGTTTCGATACACCACCGCTGGTACCAGGCAACCTTCAGGACTGGTTGGTCAAAGCCCAGGTCGATAGCCCACTGATCCATGCGCGCCGCTATAGCCGCGACCTCGCCGAAGAGGAGGTCAAGCGTGCCAGTGCCGGCCACTGGCCAACCCTGGATTTCATCGCCGGCTACACCGCGGGTGAGAGCCAATCACTCTCCGAGTTGAATCAACGTAACCACTACGGCTCGATCGGGCTGGAAGTCAATATCCCGCTGTTCAGTGGTGGCGGCGTCAGCGCGCTGACACGCCAGGCCAGCGCCAATAGCGATAAGGCCACGGACGAACTCGACGCCGCACGACAGGAAGTCATCACCGGAACCACCCGTGAGTATCAAGGCATCCTGAGCGGTGCCAAACGCATTCGCGCGCTGGAGAAAGCCGTCGCGTCCAACGAACGCTCACTGGCATCGTCACGCAAGGGCTTCAAGGAAGGCGGCACCAGCACCAACTCGGATGTCCTCAATGCTGAAGAACTGCTCTTCGTCGCACGCCACGATCTGTTCGATGCCAAGTTACGCTATTTGATGTCGCGCCTGCGCCTGGCCTCTTCGGTAGGCAGTCTGGGCGACGACGATATCGACCAGATCAACAACTACCTCGGCCCGGAACTGCTGGTCACCAACTGACGCTCACCTGCCGGCCGGTCGCGCAAAATGATGGCTGACCGGCGCCCCTCCTCCCATGATCCCCCACCCAGCCATTCATTGCCCCGTCTGAGCACAGAAAGGCAGCCGCCAGCAAAAAAACAGTCATCGCTGAAAGCTACCCACTAAACCCTTGATTCCCTTTATGCTCGATCCAGCTCCAAATCAAAAGCCACGCCAGGCTCCAGGCTGTAAACTGTCTCCCCATGCGCAAACTTTTGTACCTGACATTTTCCATGGCGTTGCTCGCCGCCCTCACGACCTACGCGATGTGGGCCGCAGACCGGCCGGTGGGTCATTACCTTTCGGACCTGCGGATCAGCCTCGCTGTCGACCAGGGCACGCCTGCGGACCGTGGCAACCTGTTGGGCATCCAGCCCGAACTGTTTCCTACCGACTACCAAAGTCCCGAGCGTTTGCACCGCAAGCTCGCAGCCTATCTGCAGGCAGCCCGGGACCAGGGTTTGCTGAACGGCAAGACCGTCGTCGTGTTGCCGGAGCACGTCGGTACCTGGCTGATGGTCAGCGGTGAAAAGGATGAGCTGTATCAGGCCAGCACCCTCAAAGAGGCCATGAACTGGCTGGCGGTAAGCAATCCCCTGAAGTTCGCCAAGGCGTTGATCAGCGCCGAGGGCGGCAACCGTCTGGACGATGCCCACCTGCGCATGAAAGCCAAGGCAATGGCCAGGGACTACCAGACATTGTTCGGAGGCCTGGCCAGGGAGTTCCACGTGACACTGGTCGCGGGCTCCATCGTGCTGCCCGAACCGAGCATCATCGACGGCACCTTGAGAATCGGCCGCGGCGCGCTGTACAACAGCAGCGTGGTGTTCAACAGCGAAGGCCTGCCGATCGGCCAGCCCCAGCGCCAGATACACCCGTTCTTCGCAGAACAGAACGGGATCAAGGCGAACGGTGAGCACTCGCTCAACGTCGTTGATACCCCCGCAGGAAGGCTGGGCGTATTGATCGGCCACGACAGCTGGTACCCGGAAAACTACCTCAAGCTCAACGACCAAAGCGTACAGCTGGTTGCGGTACCGGCCTTTGTTTCCGGCCGTGGCACTTGGGATCAACCGTGGCGCGGCTACAGGGGTTCGTCGGCGCCGGCGTCGGTCGGCTTGAAACCTGGAGAAGTCAGTGAAGGCCAGGCCTGGCAGCGCCTGATCCTCACGACCCGGATGCCGGCCAGTCAGGCCGTCGCTGGCATGAGCGTGTTCCTTCGGGGTCAGTTCTGGGACCAGGGCAGCGCCGGGCATAGTTTCCTCAGCAGCAACGGCCAGCACTTTGCCGATGGCAACGCCCATGGTGCGCGCTTGCTGAACCTCTGGTTGTAGGCCATGAATCCACAGCCGATGCGCCTCGGCGATCTGTCGGTGGGCTTTGTACATAGCCTGGCCGATGCCGTACGCAGTCACGGTGTCGATCCACAGCCACTGCTCGATCAATACGGTCTAGATGCCGCGCGCCTCAGCGAAGCCGGCGCCCGGCTGTCGATACCGCGCTACATGCGCCTGGGCCACAGTGCCATTCAACTGACCGACAATCCGGCCCTTGGCCTGCGCATGGGTCAGCTCAGTCGCCTGAGCCAGGCCGGCCTCGCTGGCGTCACCGCGGCCCAGGCACCGACGGTACGAGAAGCCGCGCGCTGCCTGATTCGATTCGAAGCCTTGTACGGCTCCAATTATCGCGGTCAATCAAGCTTTCACGAAGACGCCCGGGGCGCCTGGCTGCGGTTCTACTCGATCAGCCCCTATAACGCCTACAACCGCTTTGTGGTGGATTCGATCATCGCCGGCTGGTTACAGCAATTGTCCAGTGTCAGCCCTGCCCCGCTGCGTGCCGAACGTATCGAGATCGAATTCGAGGAGCCCGGCTACCGCCAGGCCTATGACGTGTTGGGCGACTGTCCGATCCAGTTTGGCGGCGAACGCAATCAACTGCGCTTGAGCCTGGCCAGTCTCGCCCAGCGCAACCCCGAGCACTGCCCGAGCACCTGGCGACATTTGCTGCAACTGTGTGAGCGGGAACTGGAACAACTGACACGCACCCGCAGCCTGCGTGAACGCATCATCGCGCTGCTGGGACCCTTGCTCAATGGTGGCCGGGAGCCCGACCTGCAGGAGGTGGCGGCACGCCTGAAGCTGCCCACCTGGACCTTGCGCCGCAAGCTCGCCGATGAAGGCACGCAGTTTCGTGCAATTCTCAACGACACCCGCCGCGACCTGGCCATGACTTACATACGCGACACCGAACTGGCGTTCGGAGAGATCGCCTACCTGCTGGGCTTTGCCTCAGCCGAAGCGTTTCAACGCGCATTCAAACGCTGGAACGGGCAGACACCCGGCGAATTTCGCCGCAGCCATCGCCAATCCGCTTGATGCCTACAACTCGGTAGCGTCTTCCGCCGGTTCCAGTGGGTCAAGTTCAAAAGCCTGGTACTCGAGCAGCTCTTCTTGATAATCGTCCATATTTGAATTCCCCAACCGTCTGAATAAATAACCAATTCCCTGAGCATAATGCGCCCGCATGAAAGAAAAATGACGCGGGCACGACACTCTGTCGCTACTCAATAAAACGTAGCAGCTGGTCAGGAATTTATCATCGGTTTTTTCGCGCAAGGCCGCAGAACAGCGGACCTTGTTGATGAGGGTCAATCTTTGCGCCCGCTACGGGATCGTTACTCGCTGGCCGATCCCGTAACGCGATCGATCACTGGCCAGAGACAGGAATCGCCTGAATCGGCTCGCTCGGCGGTGGTATGTCCGTCGGGTTAGTCGGTGGCGTGATGGTTTCTGCCGAAGGCGCCGGCTCGGCGTTCTGAACCGGGGTAATCGGCGCCGCTTCAGGAGGCGGGGCAACCGGCTCGGAGGCCGCTGGAACCGCTTCTACGGGCGCGGGCGCAGCAGGTTCTACAGCAGGAGTCACTGCCGGGGCCGGTGCCAGCGGTGCCGGTGCTGCCTTGGCTTCAGGCATTCCCAGGTCCGTTTTCGGCTTTTCGGGGATGTGCGCGGCCTTTTTCGCTTCCGGCGGCAGGAACAACTCGACCAGTGCGAAGAAACGCTCGTAGAACTTGGCGGACGATACGGTTTCGCTGGCGACCTTGACCATCGAGTCATCTGAGGAGCCGATCGGCATCGATACCGAGCCCAACACACCCACACCGAGACTGGCGGAGTTGTTGGTCTTCTTCAGCGCATAACGATCCTGCAGGGCATTGGCGAATATGGTCGCGTGGTGCCCTTCGCTGCCGTCATCGGCACAGACCACACTGAAGCTGATCTCCATGTGATTCTCGCCGGTCTGCTGGAAACTCTTGTGACCGCTGACCAGCTTCGGATCGTTGCTGGTGATGATGTAACCCTGGCTGAGCAAGGCGCGACGGGCGGCTTCACAGCTCTGGGTATCGCTGACCGGATAGTTTCGGGAAAAGGTACCGGAGTCGTCGAAATTCTCATGCTCATAGATGGCGGCCTTGTTCGATGAACAACCAGCCGCGGTGGCAAACACGGCTGCCAGCCCGACAACCCGCATGGGAAGTGATTTAAACATTGAACATCCTGAGGAAAACGGTTCGGGGCGTATTGTGCAACAGATCGATGCTTAGCGGAGCATCGATCGTGTCTTAAAACGGTTACAGGCTGATTGACCCCGGTTTTGCGCAAAAGTCACCGCGGCAAATGACGTACGGCCAAACAAAAAGACCCCGGCCTTTCGGCCGGGGTCTCATGTACCGCGTTAAACCTGGTCAGGCATCAGTAACGCTTGATCTCCGCCTGGCTTTCCAGCTGCTTGCGGTAAGCCGCGAAGTCTTGCTGGCCGATGCGGGAAGCGAGGTAGCGACGATACTGTGCTTTCTCTTCTTCGGTCGGTGCCGCGGCTTCGTTCACGCCATTGAGGCGCACGATCATCAGGCTGCCATCAGCCAGCGTCACGCTGGTGAAGGTCGGTTTATCCTTGGCCGCAGGCTTCGCCATGCGAAACAGCGCTTGCAGCACCGCAGGGTCGATCCCTTCCTGGGCACGAGTCGCCGCGTCGGTGACTTTCCAGGACTGGCCGTCGATCACCCGATCCAGCGGGGTCGTGCCGTCGCGCAGGCTGGCAATCAGGGCGTCAGCCTTGGTCTTGGCATCGGCGCTGGCGTGCTCCTTGGCCAATTGCACACGGATCGCGGCAGAGACGCTTTCCAGCGGCAATTGCGAAGGCTTCAGGTGCTCCTTGGCACGCAACACGACCACGGTTTCAGGATCCAGCTCGATGGCGGTGCTGTTCGCCCCCTCATCCAGGACTTCCGGGCTGAACGCAGCCGTGATCACCGCACGGTTGGCCGTAATACCCTCACCACCTTCCCGGCCGAACGGCTTGGACGTGTGGACGGTCAGTTTCAAGTCCTGCGCCGGCTGAGCCAGATCAGACGCTTCGAACGAGGCATCCTCCAGCTGCTTGGTCGCCTCGACAAAACGCTGTTCGACCTGCTGGGCCTTCAATTCGCGGGTCAGCTTGTCTTTCAGGCTGGCGAATGTCGGTACCTCAGGCGCTTCCACGCCCAACAGTTTGATCAGGTGGAAACCGAAATCGGTGCGAACCGGCGCGGAAACCTGATCCTTGGTCAACGAATACAGGGCTTTTTCGAACGCAGGGTCGTAGACGCCAGGACCGGCATAACCCAGATCACCGCCGTTGTTCGCCGAACCAGGATCCTGGGAGAATTCCTTGGCCAGCGCCTCGAATTTCTCACCCTTGGCCAGACGGGCCTGGATCTCTTCGATCTTCGCCTTGGCTTGCGCCTCGGTGGTCTTGTCGTTCACTTCAATCAGAATGTGCGCCGCCTGGCGTTGCTCGGACAGGTTCGCGATTTCTTTCTGATAAGCCGCCTGCAGGTCTTCGTCATTGACGCTGACCTGATCGAAGAAGGAAGCCTTCTTCAGCTCGAGGTAATCGATGACCACCTGATCCGGCGTCATGAATTCCTTGGCGTGATCGTCGTAATAGGCCTTGACCTCATCGTCGGTCAGCTTCACCGCCGCCGGGTCGACCTTGATGTTCAGGGAGGCGAAATCGCGGGTCTGTTTTTCCAGACGGGCAAACGCCAGCACCTGTGCATCGGTCACGAAACCGCTACCGGCCAGACCGGCACGCAACTGACCAATCAGCATTTCCTGAGCCATCAGCTGGCGGAATTGCATGCGGGTGTAGCCGAGTTGGCGAATCACCTGGTCGAAACGCTCGGAGCTGAACTTGCCATCCACCTGAAAGTCAGGCGTTTGCAGGATGACCTGATCCAGAGCCGCTTCGGAAAAAGCGAATTTCGAGTTTTCTGCGCCTTGCAGCAGCAGTTTGCGATCGATCAGGCCTTTGAGAGCCGACTCGCGCAGCATTTTTTCATCGAGCAAGGAAGCATCGAAATCCTTGCCCAGCTGTTGCATGAGCTGACGGCGTTGCATATCGACCGCCTGGCTCAGCTCGTTCTGGCTGATTTCTTCGCCATTGACCTTCGCCGCTTCATTCTTGTTCGTCGTGGCCTGAAAAATGGCGTCGAAACCGGTCAAAGCCATCAGTGCAACGATGACCCCGATAATAGTCTTGGCAATCCAGCCTTGTGAATTGTCCCTGATATTCTGCAGCATGCGTCCCCCAGAAACGGTTGAACTTCAAAAATTAGGCAACCGTGGAGCGTGGGTAGAATCCGAATAGAAGAAAGGCGCATCCGAGGATGCGCCTTCTCGTAACTGGCGGAGCGGATCGAGGGGCTCGAACTGGCGACCCTCGGTGTCTTGAACCGGCGACCTGCAGTCAGGACTGCCGCTCCGCTGCCAAGTCAGGCATGACCTGACCCGGATGGGTAAAAACCTGAATCGAACTTAGTTGACAGCTTCTTTCAGTGCTTTACCGGCTTTGAAACCTGGTTTTTTGGCTGCTGCGATTTCCAGCGTCTTACCGGTCTGTGGGTTACGACCAATGCGAGCTGGGCGATCAGTTACGGAGAAGGTACCGAAACCAACCAGAACAACAGAGTCGCCAGCCTTGAGAGCGCCAGTGACGGATTCGATTACAGCGTCCAGCGCACGGCCAGCAGCAGCTTTCGGGATATCAGCGGATGCAGCGATAGCATCAATCAGTTCCGACTTGTTCACTCTAAGTCCCCTTATATCTATTTGAGTATGATTCTAAGTTTTTTTGGTGAAAGCAAAAACGAGTGCTGAATGGCCTACAGACACTTAAGAGCCGCTTTATAACAAGGGCTCTAAAAAGCTGTCAAGAAAGCCCCCCAGGCAAATACGTACTAATGCGTGCTAATTCTTTCCTTAGAATCTGCGTCGCGTTTCTCATCCTTCGCGACTATCTCCGGAGCCACATCCGGCAAGGGCTCCGGCGCGTATTGCAGCGCAATTTGCAGGACCTCGTCAATCCATTTAACCGGTTTAATCTGTAGATCCTGCTTGATATTGTCCGGAATCTCTTTGAGATCGCGCACATTCTCTTCAGGAATGATCACGGTCTTGATTCCGCCACGATGGGCAGCCAGCAGTTTCTCTTTCAAGCCGCCGATGGCCAATACCTGGCCACGCAAGGTGATTTCGCCGGTCATGGCGACATCCGCGCGTACCGGAATGCCGGTCAATGCCGATACCAGGGCCGTGCACATGCCTACACCGGCGCTAGGGCCGTCCTTGGGGGTCGCCCCTTCCGGCATATGGATGTGCGTGTCACGCTTCTCATGGAAGTCCAGGGGGATCCCCAGACTCTTCGCCCGACTGCGAACAACGGTCAAGGCCGCGGTGATCGATTCGACCATCACGTCACCCAGGGAACCGGTCTTGATCAACTGGCCCTTGCCCGGCACGACGGCCGCTTCGATGGTAAGCAGTTCGCCACCCACCTGAGTCCACGCCAGCCCGGTCACCTGACCGATCTGATCCTGCTGTTCGGCCAGGCCATAGCGGAATTTGCGCACGCCCAGGAAGTGCTCCAGCATGTCTGCGGTGACCTTCACCGAGAAGCGTTTTTCCAGCGCATGCTCCTTGACCGCCTTGCGGCAGACCTTGGCAATCTGGCGCTCCAGCCCACGCACACCAGCTTCACGGGTGTAGTAGCGGATGATGTCGCGGATCGCTTCCGCGTCAAACTCCAGCTCGCCTTTCTTCAGGCCGTTGGCCGTAATCTGCTTCGGCGAAAGGTATTTGACGGCGATGTTGATCTTCTCGTCTTCGGTGTAGCCCGGCAGACGGATCACTTCCATCCGGTCCAGCAACGCTGGCGGGATGTTCATCGAGTTCGAGGTGCACAGGAACATCACATCGGACAGGTCGTAATCGACTTCCAGATAGTGATCGTTGAAGTTGTGGTTCTGCTCAGGATCGAGCACTTCCAGCAACGCCGATGCCGGATCGCCACGCATGTCGCTGCCCATCTTGTCGATTTCGTCGAGCAGGAACAGCGGGTTGCGGACACCCACCTTTGTCATCTTTTGAATCAATCTTCCTGGCATCGAACCAATGTAAGTACGGCGATGACCACGAATTTCCGCTTCATCACGCACGCCACCGAGGGCCATGCGCACGAATTTGCGGTTGGTGGCGTGAGCGATCGACTCCGCCAGGGATGTTTTACCCACACCTGGAGGACCGACCAGGCACAACACCGGACCACGGATTTTCTTCACGCGCTTTTGCACGGCGAGGTATTCGAGGATGCGTTCCTTGACCTCTTCCAGGCCATAGTGGTCGGCGTCCAGAATGTCTTCTGCACGCGCCAGGTCCAGGCGCACCTTGCTCTGGGCCTTCCACGGCACTTGAACCAGCCAATCGATGTACGAACGCACCACGGTCGCTTCCGCGGACATCGGCGACATCTGCTTGAGCTTGTTCAGCTCGGCCGTTGCCTTGGCCAGCGCATCTTTCGGCAGGCCGGCGGCGTCGATACGCTTTTTCAGCTCTTCGACTTCGTTGTGACCTTCGTCGCTGTCGCCGAGCTCTTTCTGAATGGCCTTCATCTGCTCATTCAGGTAGTACTCACGCTGACTGCGCTCCATTTGTTTTTTGACGCGGCCACGAATGCGTTTTTCGACTTGCAGCAGATCGATCTCGGCATCCAGCAGCGCCAGGACGTGCTCGACCCGGGCCGACAAGTCGATGATTTCGAGGATTTCCTGCTTCTGTTCGATCTTCAGGGCCATGTGCGCGGCCATGGTGTCTACCAGGCGACCCGGTTCATCGATGCTGTTGAGCGACGACAGGACTTCAGCCGGGACTTTCTTGCCCAACTGCACATATTGCTCGAACTGGGACAGCAGGCTGCGAACGAACACTTCCGACTCGCGTTCCGGCGCTTCAACTTCGTCGATCAGGGAGACTTCGGCACGGCAGTGGCCATCCACTTCGCTGAAGCGCTCGACAGCGCCCCGTTGCTCACCTTCGACCAGAACCTTGACCGTTCCGTCAGGCAGCTTCAGCAACTGCAGAACAGTGGCAATCGTACCCACGCGGTACAGGGCATCTTCACCGGGATCGTCGTCAGCCGGGTTTCTCTGGGCCAGCAGAAGAATCTGCTTGTCACCCGTCATCGCAGCCTCGAGGGCTTCGATGGATTTCTCGCGCCCCACGAACAGCGGGATAACCATGTGCGGATAAACCACGACATCACGCAATGGCAGGAGAGGCAATTCGATGGTTGTCTTCATGATTTCGCCTCTACGGCGGCCGTAAGGCCGTAAACAGATGGAAGTAAGCTTGAAACCAAGATGGGGGCTGCTTTGGAAAAAAACAAGCGGATAAAAGTACGACTTAAAAGATTGCAACCGATGGCAGCGTTTGTGATGGTCCGGACACACCCGGAAAATCAGATTGGCTGTCAGTTCGCCTTCGCTGGCAGGCCAGCTTCCACAAAAGCAAAGGGGCCCGAAGGCCCCTTCTTTATTCAAGCTGCGTGACACTTAAGCGTCTGGCGCGGCCTTGGCGGTCGGCTCACTGTTCTCGTAGATATACAGTGGCTTGGACTTGCCCTCTATCACGCTTTCATCGATCACTACTTTGCTCACCTCGGACTGCGAGGGGATTTCATACATAGTGTCGAGCAATACACCTTCGAGAATCGAACGCAGGCCACGGGCACCGGTTTTACGCTCCAGGGCACGCTTGGCGACCGATTTCAGAGCGTCGGTCCGGAATTCCAGATCCACGCCTTCCATCTCGAACAGCTTGGCATACTGCTTGGTCAGGGCATTTTTCGGCTCGGTGAGGATCTGCATCAGTGCAGCCTCGTCAAGCTCGTCGAGCGTGGCAAGTACCGGCAGACGACCGACGAATTCCGGGATCAGACCGAACTTGACCAAATCGTCAGGCTCGACTTCACGCAGGGATTCACCGACTTTCTTGCCTTCTTCCTTGCTGCGCACTTCTGCGTTGAAACCGATGCCACCCTTGGTGGAACGGTTTTGAATGACCTTCTCAAGACCCGAGAACGCGCCACCGCAGATGAACAGGATGTTACGGGTGTCGACCTGCAGGAATTCCTGCTGCGGATGCTTGCGACCACCCTGCGGTGGAACGGAAGCGACCGTGCCTTCGATCAACTTGAGCAGGGCCTGCTGCACGCCTTCACCGGAAACGTCCCGGGTGATCGACGGGTTGTCAGACTTGCGCGAAATCTTGTCGATTTCATCGATGTAGACAATGCCCATCTGGGCCTTTTCCACGTCGTAATCGCACTTCTGCAACAGCTTCTGAATGATGTTCTCGACATCTTCACCCACGTAACCCGCCTCGGTGAGGGTGGTTGCGTCGGCGATGGTGAACGGAACGTTCAGCAAGCGGGCCAGGGTTTCGGCAAGCAGGGTCTTACCCGAGCCTGTCGGGCCGATCAGCAGGATGTTGCTCTTGCCGAGTTCGACGTCGTCATTTTTTTTGTCACGCTGGTTCAGGCGCTTGTAGTGGTTGTACACCGCTACGGCCAGAACCTTTTTCGCACGCTCCTGACCAATCACATACTGATCAAGGATGCCGCTGATTTCTTTAGGCGAAGGCAATTTATGCGCACTGCTTTCGGCCTGTGCTTCCTGCACCTCCTCGCGGATGATGTCGTTGCACAGGTCGACGCACTCGTCGCAGATAAAGACCGAGGGGCCGGCAATCAATTTGCGTACTTCATGCTGGCTTTTGCCACAGAAGGAGCAATAGAGCAGCTTGCCGTTGTCCTCGCCGTTGCGGGTGTCAGTCATTCGTTCGATCCAAATCCGATAGGCTTGCAACACAAGATGAAGGCTATTGCGGGCTTTTTCAAGCCCGCAGGTGTCGGACCCGCCGACCAACCTTATTTTGAGCTGCTTATTTTAAGCAGGACGCTGGCTGATCACTTCATCGATCAAACCGTACTCACGCGCGGCGTCTGCACTCATGAAGTTGTCGCGGTTGGTATCGCGCTCGATTTCTTCGAGAGTGCGCCCGCTGTGCTTGGCCATCAGCGTGTTGAGACGCTCGCGAATGAAGAGGATTTCCTTGGCATGGATTTCGATATCCGAGGCCTGGCCCTGGAAACCGCCCAGTGGCTGGTGAATCATCACACGCGAGTTCGGCAGGCAGTAACGCTTGCCTTGTGCACCGGCCGTCAGCAGGAACGCGCCCATGCTGCACGCCTGACCGATACAGGTGGTCGACACGTTGGGTTTGATGAACTGCATGGTGTCGTAGATCGACATGCCTGCAGTCACCGAACCGCCCGGGGAGTTGATATAGAGATGGATGTCCTTGTCCGGGTTTTCCGCTTCAAGGAACAGCAATTGCGCACAGATCAGGTTGGCCATGTAGTCCTCTACCGGACCAACCAGAAAGATCACCCGCTCCTTGAGGAGACGCGAGTAGATGTCGTAGGCGCGCTCGCCACGAGCGGACTGCTCGACAACCATCGGGACCAGGCCGCCTGCGGCCTGGATATCAGAGTTCTGCTGAATATACGAATTACGGAACATGCTCTGCAGTCACTCCCAAATAGTTATGTCTTGAATACGCATAAGCCAGCTCGAAGGCTGGCTTATGGTGTTTGCTTCTTATCGCAAAAGTGATCAGTCGGCTTGTGGTGCTTCTACCGGCTTGACCGCTTCTTCGTAAGAGACCGATTTGTCGGTCACGCTAGCTTTCTGCAGAACAGTATCCACAACTTGCTCTTCCAGCACAACCGAGCGAACTTCGTTCAGTTGCTGGTCGTTCTTGTAGTACCAGGATACAACTTGCTCAGGCTCCTGGTAGGCCGAAGCCATTTCCTGAATCATCTCGCGAACGCGGGTTTCGTCAGGCTTGAGGTCGAATTGCTTGACCACTTCAGCCACGATCAGACCCAGCACTACGCGGCGCTTGGCTTGCTCTTCGAACAGTTCGGCCGGCAGTTGGTCAGGCTTGATGTTGCCGCCGAACTGCTGAACAGCCTGCACGCGCAGACGGTCAACTTCGTTGGACAGCAGGGCCTTTGGCACTTCGATCGGGTTGGTGGCCAGCAGACCGTCCATTACCTGGTTCTTGACCTTGGATTTGATCGCCTGACGCAGCTCACGCTCCATGTTCTTGCGAACTTCGGCGCGGAAGCCTTCCAGACCGGTTTCCTTGATGCCGAATTGAGCGAAGAATTCTTCGGTCAGTTCTGGCAGTTTTGGCTCGGAAACGGTGTTGACGGTCACGGTGAACTCGGCGGCTTTGCCAGCCAGGTCCAGGTTCTGATAGTCCTCTGGGAAAGTCAGGCTCAGAACGCGTTCTTCACCGGCTTTTGCGCCAACCAGGCCATCTTCGAAACCAGGGATCATGCGGCCGGAACCCAGAACCAGCTGGGTACCTTTGGCGGAACCGCCGGCGAACACTTCACCGTCGACCTTGCCGACGAAATCGATGTTCAACTGGTCTTCGTTCTGGGCAGCACGAGCGGCCACTTCGAAACGGGTGTTCTGCTTGCGCAGGATGTCCAGCATCTTGTCCAGATCGGCGTCAGTCACGTCAGCGCTCAGGCGCTCTACGGTGATACCTTCGAAACCGGCAACGGTGAACTCAGGGAACACTTCGAATACGGCTACGTATTCCAGGTCCTTGCCCGCTTCCAGGGATTTTGGCTCGATCGAAGGCTGACCAGCCGGGTTCAGCTTCTGCTCAACCACAGCTTCGTAGAAGGAAGACTGGATCACGTCGCCTACAGCTTCCTGGCGAGCGTCAGCACCGAAACGGCGCTTGATTTCGCTCATTGGCACTTTGCCTGGACGGAAGCCAGCAATCTTGGCCTTTTGGGCGGTCTGCTGCAGACGCTTGTTGACCTGGCTCTCGATGCGCTCAGCCGGCACGGTGACGCTCATGCGGCGCTCAAGAGCAGTAGTATTTTCAACAGAAACTTGCATGGATATTCCTCGTTGCACAGACGTTAGCCGGCCGTTTCCGACCCCAGAATCAAGGGCATGCATTCTAGTGGGTCAAACTCAAGAAGTCACCCTACTGAAAACGGGTAAAAACGCAGCAGGCAATTTATAGGTGCGAATGCACGAATGCACCTCGCCCCGATGGCAAATACAACCAATCACGCCAGGGCTCTGCGCCAACCTTTCCCTATATAGAGAAGGCAGCCAATCATCTCCCTGACAGCCGATCTCGCAAGCAAGGCCGGCGGGCAGGACTGCATCATCGAGAAACATAAATACGACGAAACACCCTGCCCCTGCGACCCGGAACCTGCGGCCACTGAAACAAAAAAGGCGCCAGACTTTTCAATCTGGCGCCTTTCGAAATATGGGGTGGACGATGGGGATCGAACCCACGACAACGGGAGTCACAATCCCGTGCTCTACCAACTGAGCTACGCCCACCATATNCTGGCGCCTTTCGAAATATGGGGTGGACGATGGGGATCGAACCCACGACAACGGGAGTCACAATCCCGTGCTCTACCAACTGAGCTACGCCCACCATATTGCCTGTTAAAGAAGCCAAACAAACTTCTTTATCAAGCTCCAGCCAGGCCAAATGCCTGAGTGAAGCTTTAATTGGTGCGGATGAAGAGACTCGAACTCTTACGCCTCGCGGCGCTGGAACCTAAATCCAGTGTGTCTACCAATTCCACCACATCCGCGGGTGAAGCTTTTAAAGCAAAGGCGCCAGACTGTTAATCTGGCGCCTTTCGAAATATGGGGTGGACGATGGGGATCGAACCCACGACAACGGGAGTCACAATCCCGTGCTCTACCAACTGAGCTACGCCCACCNCTGGCGCCTTTCGAAATATGGGGTGGACGATGGGGATCGAACCCACGACAACGGGAGTCACAATCCCGTGCTCTACCAACTGAGCTACGCCCACCATATCGCGTTACTTGTGCCAAAGCTGCCTAATGGCGCACCCGGCAGGACTCGAACCTGCGACCATCCGCTTAGAAGGCGGATGCTCTATCCAGCTGAGCTACGGGCGCCTTGTTAGCTGTAACCTTGGAGGACTACAAACTAAGTGCTTTCCAGTCTCGCAGAATCGTAATCCCGCTCAACCTTCCTAACCAGTGCTAGGCTGTGCCCGACAAGTGCGACGAATAGTATAGAGCCACCCGAAGGTCGTCAAATCCTTTTTAAAAAAAATTCATTTAATTAAAGGAGTTAGGGGAATTTGCAGACCAAGCGCCTTTGCCCTCACCGCATGACATGCGAGAATGCGTTCTCTTTTTTTCCCCTCTCGATGGTTAATCACGCGCAATGACTGCACAACTTATCGACGGCAAATCGATCGCCGCCAGCCTGCGCCAGCAGATCGCCCAACGTGTCACCGAGCGTCGCCAGCAAGGCCTGCGCACGCCCGGCCTTGCGGTGATCCTGGTCGGCAGCGATCCTGCCTCTCAGGTTTATGTCTCGCACAAGCGTAAAGACTGTGAAGAGGTCGGCTTTCTATCCCAAGCCTATGACCTGCCTTCGGAAACCACTGAAGAAGCGCTGACCGAGCTGATCGATCGCCTGAACGACGATCCTGCAATCGACGGCGTCCTGCTTCAGCTTCCGCTTCCCGAGCACCTGGACGCCTCCAGGCTGCTGGAACGCATTCGTCCGGATAAAGACGTCGACGGTTTCCATCCTTATAACGTCGGCCGCCTGGCCCAGCGAATCCCGCTGCTGCGCCCATGCACCCCCAAAGGCATCATGACCCTGCTGGAAAGCACTGGTGTCGACCTTTACGGGATGGATGCCGTTGTCGTCGGCGCATCCAATATCGTTGGCCGCCCAATGGCCATGGAATTGCTGCTGGCCGGTTGCACCGTGACGGTCACCCACCGCTTTACCAAGGACCTGGCCGGCCATGTCGGCCGTGCGGACCTGGTCGTCGTCGCTGCCGGCAAGCCGGGCCTGGTCAAGGGCGAATGGATCAAGGAAGGCGCGATCGTGATCGATGTCGGCATCAACCGCCAGGACGATGGCAAGCTGGTCGGTGACGTGATCTACGAAACCGCCCTGCCCCGCGCCGGCTGGATCACTCCGGTACCGGGCGGTGTCGGCCCGATGACCCGAGCCTGCCTGCTGGAAAACACCCTGTACGCTGCTGAAACCCTGCACAGCTGAGTTTCAACGCGCACGCGTTCAGCGTGACAAGGAACCCCGCCCTGGCGGGGTTTTTTTTGCCCGCGAAAAACACCGACCGCCTGCCGGAAAATGACTTTCTTTTCATGTTTCTCAGGACTTTCACCTGTTACTTGATCAACCATCGACAGTTATTCAGCCATACTCCAGAATGTCGCGCTTTTTACGAAATAGCCCGTTACAAAACGGCTTATCAACACCTTACGAGTCTGCCAGCGTGAAAATCCGTCTTTCCATCCTGAGCCTATTTTTTGCAGTTACAGGGACTTTCATCACGCCAATCGCCAGCGCTGGCGAAACCACGGCAGCGCCTCGAGACACCTCGCAACTCAAGCTCGCCTCCGGCAGCTCTTTACTGCTGGATATGCAGACCAACAAAGTCATCTATGCCAGCAATCCGGACGTCGTCGTTCCCATCGCGTCCGTCAGCAAATTGATGACCGGCCTGGTCGTGGTTGAAGCCCGGCAAAACATGGATGAATACATCAACATCAACATCAGCGACACACCGGAAATGAAAGGTGTGTACTCCCGGGTCAAGCTCAAGAGCGAACTGCCGCGCCGGGAAATGCTGCTGATTGCCCTGATGTCATCTGAAAACCGGGCCGCGGCAAGCCTGGCCCACCACTATCCGGGTGGCTATGCCGCGTTCATTGCTGCAATGAACGCCAAGGCCCGGGCCTTGGGCATGACCAATACCCATTTCGTCGAACCGACAGGGCTCTCGCCGCGCAACGTTTCGACAGCTCGCGATTTGAGCAAACTGTTGATCGCCGCGCACAAGTACCCGCTGCTGACCGAACTGAGCACAACCAAGGAAAAGACCGTTTCGTTTCGCAAACCGAACTACAGCCTGGGTTTCCGCAACACCGACCATTTGGTGCGCAAGCAGGACTGGGACATCCAGCTGACAAAAACCGGTTTCACCAACGAAGCAGGTCACTGCCTGGTGCTGGTGACCCGAATGGGTAACCGTCCGGTGGCCTTGGTGATCCTTGACGCCTATGGCAAGTACACCCATTTTGCCGATGCCACGCGCATGCGTAATTGGGTAGAGAGCGGAAAAAGTGCTGACGTGCCTTCCGTCGCCTTGCAGTACAAGGCAGACAAGAACCTCAAGCAGCGCCAGAGCGGCGTGGTTGAAGCGTCGAAGTAACCAAGCGGCAGCGCACGAAAAGCCCCGATCATTCGGGGCTTTTTTTCGCCGGATCTTCAGTCGTTGGGCAGCGGCATCTGGTCGTCATCCGGGATGCCGTCACCAGTACTTGGATCTCTCCAACCCTTCGGCTTTTCAGTGGGCACCACCGTTGGCCGCGCCAGGGGATCGCGCAACGGGCTGTCGGGATCCATCACCGGATCGGTGCTTTGCTCGGGGGTTGTAGGGACAGTTTCCGGACGTTTGTCGTCGAAACTGGAATCGGTAGACATACGCACCTCCATTGGACCTAAGGCTTCAGGTCACCCAGTGGATCATAGGGCTTGGCCGGAGCCTTGGGGTTGTCACCCGGCTTCACGTCCCTCGGTGCCTTGGCAGGCCCGATCGGGTCGACCTGAGGATCGGCAAGGTCCGGGGAGTCGGGATCGAAACCCAGCTCATCACCAGACGAATGTTCAGACGAGTGCGGACCGACGGGCGTTTTGGAATGAGCCATGGGTACCTCCTGATATGGACCCGAAGCAATGTTCCGGGCCCTTAAGATCAGAGGCTGACCATGGGCAATGGTGCCCGGCGGGTGACCAACGGACTTACTGGCTGGCCAAGGCTTTTTTCGCCCTGGCGGCGGCCTGTTCCTGACCGGCCTGGGCCAGATCGTTGGCGGCCTTGAGCCAACGCTGCTGATCGACCTGGGCCGGGATTTGGCTCGGATTCTGGATCAGCACCGCCCAACCACCGGCATCCTTGAACGCCGACTCGAAGGAACTGAAGCTCATCAGTTCGCGGCGGTTCATCCCGGCCCGCACCAGGACCGTCTGCTTCTGGCGGTTGTAGCCGGCCAGAATGGCGTAACGCGGTTCGGCCCACATGGCCGAGCCTTCGGTAAAGCGCACCATCACTGGATAACCGGCGGCAACTTGGGTCAACAGGGCGGCAAGGTTGCTATCGAGGGGGTAAACGACCATCCCGTACTCGCGGGCCAGGTTCTGCATGTTCTGTTGTAACTGGGCTTCGCCTCCCGGCAAATGCAGGGGTTTGTCGAGCAGTCCCGGGGTAATCACGATGCCCTGCTGGGACAGCATGCTGGCCAGCACCTGCGGCCCGCTTTGATACGCATCGCCCCGGTAGAACCGGCCGCTGAGTTCGACTCGTTCCGGCAGGCGCTTGATCTCGGGCGCAACGCTCCCGGCACAGCCCGCCAGGCTTGCCACGCAACCGGCGATCAGCATGGTCGACAAAATTCGAGAAAATACCCGCACCATCATCTCTCTCTTGTTCAGGTTCAGACGCCAGGCAATCCCATTCCCGGCTTGGGCGTCGATCATAGGTCGCCGCGCCGCTACGGTATAGCTCTAAACGGTAGCGGAGTGCATTCGATAGAGCGAACTGGTTGGGGACAGACGACTTTCGGTCAATAGCCTGAAATGCAGCAACGGCTAGACTGTTCACTGAAGAGACGACAGCGAAGCGTGAGTGCCCATAGAAGGGCAAAGAGGAGGCACAGATGAGCCTGACCATGATCATTGTAATGTTGGTTTGCGGCTGGCTGGCGGTAGCTGCCGCCATGCTGTGGGGCGTGCTGCGCATCACTCGCCGCCACCATTATCCTGTCCAGCCGGCTCCTGCGCCGGAAGCGGACAAGACGCCGAACCAACACGCCAACGCTCACTGACCACACCACACCTTTACCCGAGACCAACAAAAACGGCCGCCTGCACTCCTTCGAGTTCAGGCGGCCGTTTCGTTCAGCGTGGGTCAGGCCTCGGTGGCTGCCCGCTTCTCCCTGGACCGACGGGACATCATGTTCAACACCTCGATCGCAGCCGAGAATGCCATGGCCGCATAGACGTAGCCTTTCGGTACATGGGCACCGAAGCCTTCGGCGATCAGTGTCATGCCGATCATGATCAGGAAGCCCAGGGCCAGCATCACCACCGTCGGGTTGTCGTTGATGAACTTGGCCAGCGGATCAGCCGCCAGCAACATCACCAGTACCGACACCACCACCGCGATGACCATGATCGGCAAATGCTCGGTCATGCCGACAGCGGTAATGATGCTGTCGATGGAGAACACCATGTCCAGCATCAGGATCTGACCGATCGCGGCAGCAAAGCCCAGGGTCACGGTCGAGGTCGCCGATTTCGGATCTTCCGGTGCCGGGTCCATGCTGTGATGGATCTCGGTGGTCGCCTTCCACAACAGGAACAGGCCACCGGCAATCAGGATCATGTCTTTCCAGGAGAACGCGTGGCCGAGAATCTCGATCACCGGATTGGTCAACTGGACGATGAACGCAATGGTGCTCAGCAAGCCCAGGCGCAGGATCAACGCCATGCCGATACCGATGCGTCGTGCCCGCTGGCGATTGTGCAAGGGCAGCTTGTTGGTCAGGATCGAGATGAAGATCAGGTTATCGATGCCGAGCACGATCTCCATCACAATCAGGGTGGCAAGGGCGACCCAGGCGGTGGGGCTGGCGGCAAGTTGTAAAAGGTAGTCCATGGGTCAGTCCTGACTCGTTGTAATACGGTTTAGATTTCCTGGGAGGAAGATTCGGTTTTTTCCGATTCTTTTTCCGATGATTCTTTTTTGCTGATCAACCCGCTGGTGGCGTCACTGAGCGCCTGTTCGGCGGCCTTGTGGGTATCGTCAATCGCCTGTTTGGCGCTTTCGGCAGCCTTGCCCATCAATTGTTGCGCGCTTTTCTCGGCCTGGTCGCAACCGGCCAGTACCAGTAAAGACGTAATCAGCAGTGCCGTAGCTTTAAGCTTCATGATGCTTTCCTCGATAGAACAAACGGGACCTAAACGATGGCCCGTTGATAGCGATGCATTCTAGGGAAGCAAACACTTCAGGAAAATTCGTATTTTTAGCGGTTATACTTCGATTTTTACGAAGTGTTGGACGCCATGCTCAACTATCGGCAATTGCATTACTTCTGGGTGGTGGCCAAGACCGGCAGCATCGTGCGCGCCTGTGAGCAGCTCAATCTCACGCCACAAACCATCAGCGGGCAGATTTCATTGCTGGAACAGACCTTTGGCATCGAGTTGTTCCGGCGCGTCGGACGGCAACTGGAACTCACCGAGGCCGGCCGCCAGGCCCTGCCCTACGCCGAACAAATGTTCCAGCTCGGTGGCGAACTGGAACTGATGCTGCGGGCACAACCCAATGAACAGCAGATCCTGTTTCGTGTCGGTGTGGCCGACGTGGTGCCCAAGTCCATCGTCTATCGCCTGATTGCACCGACCATGGAACTGAGCGAACCGCTGCGCATCACTTGTCGCGAAGACAAGCTTGAGCGTTTGCTGGCTGACCTGGCGATCCAGCGCCTGGACCTGGTGATCTCCGACAGCCCGATGCCGTCGCACCTGGACATCAAGGGCTACAGTCAGAAACTCGGTGAGTGCGGGATCAGCTTCTTCGCCACCCCTGAACTGGCGGCGCGTTATGGACACGACTTTCCGCGCAATCTGCACGGTGCGCCGCTGCTGATTCCCGGGCCGGAAACCGTGGTGCGCAGCCGCTTGCAACGCTGGTTCGCCGAGCAGCAGATCCAGCCGCAGATTGTCGGTGAGTTCGACGACAGTGCCCTGATGCAGGCCTTCGGCCAATCCGGCAGCGGGATATTCATCGGCCCGAGCGTGATTGCCGATGAAGTGCAACGCCAATACGGCGTGGAGGTGATTGGCCAGACCGACGCGGTGAGCGAGTCGTTCTATGCCATCTCAGTGGAACGCAAGGTCAAGCACCCCGGCATTGTCGCCATTACCGAAGGTGCCCGACGCGAGCTGTTTACAGCGCTGTGACCTCTTCGCGGGGCTTGAAGGTCATCAGGGCGATGGCCAGCAGGATCGACGCCAGAATGAAAGCGGCGGCGGCGAAGCCAAGGCCTTGCAGACCGACGCTGTCGATCACCCGACCACCGATCATCGCCCCCAGACCGATACCGAGGTTGGCCCCGGCGATGTTCAGCGACGCGGCGAAAGCCGGCGCTTCGGGAGCCGCTTTCATCAGGCGCACATGGCTGACCAGGAACAACGCCGCCTGGGTCACGCCCCAGATGCCCATCGCCGCCGCCAGGCCGAGGGGCGAATGGATGTTCGGCACCAGCGCCACCAGGCCGGCGATCATGAACGCACAGAACATCATCGACGCCATCAACGGGTGACGATCCACCGCACGGCCACCCAGGGAGTTGCCGATCAGCCCGACCGCGCCGAAGCCCATCAGGCACCAGCCGACCACGGTGCCGTTGAAGCCTGCCAGGCGCTCAAGAATGTCCGCCAGATAGGTGTACGCGGTGAACATGCCGCTGAACACAATCACAGACAGCAGCACGTGACCGAGCATCAGCGGGCTGCGCAGGATCTTGAACTGCGAGCGAAAACTCACCTGATGCTGGTGCAGGTTGGTCCTGGGCAGATAGATAAACAGCAGCAACGCCTTGGCAAAGGCGATGACCGCCAGAATCGCGAAGGCACTGCGCCAGCCGAACGCATCGGAAATCAGCGTGCCCACGGGAATGCCGAACACCGTGGCGCAAACGATGCCGAAACCGATCTTGGCAATGGCGCGCCCGGCGTAATCCGGCCCGACGATATCCACCGCCGTTTCGCTGGCCAAGGCCCAGAACACCGGCAGCCCCAGTGCCGGGATCAAACGGGCAAACGCCATCACCCAGATATTCGGCGCCAGCGCTGCGAGCGTGTTGGCCAAGCCAAACATGATCAGCACCGAGATGAACAGCTTGCGCCGCTCGAAGCGGGCGAAATACGCCGTCAGGAACGGCCCGAACGCGGCCACGGTGAAAGCGAACAGGGTCACCAGTAAACCGGCCTGGGGGATGCTGACCTCCAGGTCCCGGGCGATGGCCGGCAATAGGCCGACGATGATGAACTCCGTGGTCAGCACCGTGAAGCCGGCGGCGGACAACAGAAGAATGGGCAACAGCATGCAAAACTCCAGAAAACGAAAACACCAGCGATAGCCCGAAGGCCCACTGGCAGACATGAAAATGAGGGTGGCGAATCTTAACAGAGTGTTTTCGGATGCGGTTGCACGAACCTGCAATTCGCGTTGAATGCCATGGTGGCAGTTCGTCACAGGTCTGAAAGATCGTTCCTGCGCTGTGATAAAGTCCGCGCCCTTTGTGGCGAGGGAGCAAGCTCCCTCGCCACAGGAATCAGCGCTGGCATTAGCGCCGTGTTCCCCTCTCGGTTTCCCGTCTGCGGCCTGCCCTGCTTGTTGCTGCAACTGCGGTGAAACCTCGCACTTATAAAAAATCAGAGATGCCGTTTTATGACTGCTTCATCCCCTTCTCTATTGCAACGCCTTAAACGCTTGAGCCTGGTCACACAGATCGTGATCGGCCTGATCGCCGGTATTGCCCTGGCACTGATTGCCCCCGACCTGGCCAAGTCCACGGCGTTCATCGGCAAAGTGTTTGTCTCGGCACTGAAAGCCGTCGCGCCAATTCTTGTGTTCGTGCTGGTCATGGCGTCGATTGCCAACCACAAGCACGGCCAGGAAACCCATATCCGGCCGATTCTGTTCCTGTATCTGCTGGGCACTTTCGCCGCCGCCGTGGTCGCGGTGGTTGCCAGCATGACGTTCCCTTCGAGCCTGGTGCTGTCGACCCAGGACGTCGCGGTCACTGCGCCAGGCGGGATTGGCGAAGTGCTGCAAAGCCTGTTGCTTAGCGTGGTCGATAATCCGGTCAGCGCCCTGATGAATGCCAACTTCATTGGTATTCTGGCCTGGGCCATCGGCATGGGCATTGCCATCCGCCACGCCGGCGACACCACCCGTGAAGTGCTGGGCGACCTGTCCAACGGCGTGACGGTGATTGTGCGCCTGGTGATCAGCTTCGCCCCGCTGGGCATCTTCGGCCTGGTGGCCTCGACGCTCGCCACCTCCGGTTTCGGCGCCCTGATCGGCTACGCGCACCTGCTGGCCGTACTGCTGGGCTGCATGCTGTTCGTGGCGCTGGTGATGAACCCGCTGATCGTATTCTGGAAACTGCGTCGCAACCCGTACCCACTGGTGCTGACCTGCCTGCGCGAAAGCGGCATCACGGCATTCTTCACCCGTAGCTCGGCGGCGAACATTCCGGTCAACCTGGAGTTGAGCAAGCGCCTGGGCCTGCACGAAGACACCTACTCGGTATCGATCCCGCTGGGCGCGACCATCAATATGGCGGGAGCTGCGATCACCATCACCGTGCTGACCCTGGCGGCCGTGCACACCCTCGGCATCGCCGTGGACATTCCCACCGCGATCCTGCTGAGCGTCGTCGCAGCCATCTGCGCCTGCGGTGCTTCGGGTGTGGCCGGTGGTTCGCTGTTGCTGATTCCACTGGCGTGCAGCCTGTTCGGCATCCCGAGCGAAATCGCCATGCAGGTGGTGGCGGTCGGTTTCATCATCGGCGTGTTGCAGGACTCGGCGGAAACCGCGCTGAACTCCTCCACCGATGTGCTGTTCACCGCGGCGGCTTGCCTGGGTGAAGAGGCAAAAGCAGAACGATTGGCGTAAAGATCAAAAGATCGCAGCCTGCGGCAGCTCCTACAGGGGGTACGCGTTCCTCTGTAGGAGCTGCCGCAGGCTGCGATCTCTGGCTCCACCAACGAAAAAGCCCGCCAAGGCGCAAACCTTGGCGGGCTTTTTTGTACCTGGACGGTTTAGAACGCGCCCATGTAGTCGCGCTTGCCCACTTCCACGCCGTTGTGGCGCAGCAGTGCGTAAGTGGTGGTGACGTGGAAGAAGAACTGCGGCAGGCCGTAGGTCAGCAGGTAGGACTGGCCGCTGAAGCGCTTCTCTTTAGGCGTGCCCGGACGGGTCACGATCTCGATGCCTTCCTTGCCGTTGATCTGCTCCGGCGTGAACTCGCCGATGTAGGCCAGAACCTTGGCGATCAATGCTTGCAGCTCGGCGAAGGTGGTTTCAGTGTCGTCGTACTTCGGCAGTTCGACTTCGGCCAGACGCGAAGAAATGCCTTTGGCGAAATCAACGGCGATCTGCACCTGGCGTACCAGCGGGAACATGTCCGGGAACAGGCGCGCTTGCAGGAAGGCATTAGGGTCGATGTTTTTTTCGGTAGCGTGGGCTTCGGCCTTTTTCAGCACACCGCTGAGGGCGTTGAGCATTTGCTGGAGAACAGGGATGGAAGCGTCGTACAGGGAAATGGTCATGGCAGTCTCGTGTGATGACAGGAGGGAACGTGGGGCCGATTATAGCCACCTGCGCCCTCCCGAGACCGTTCTTTTTCAGCTGCCGTAAACCTTCGCCGCCGGAACGGCCTGAGTCATCAGCTGCGCAATCGCTTCGCCCATCTCGCCAACCGCCCAGCGGCCCTGGCGATCCAGTTGCGGACCACGGCGCCAGCCGTCGGCGATCGACAACTTGCCGCCCTCGACTTCGAACATCTGCCCGGTCACCCCGGCGGAAGCCTCGGAGCCCAGCCACACCACCAGCGGCGCGACGTTTTCCGGGGCGAAGTAATCGAAGCCTTCTTCAGGCTTTTTCATGGTGTCGGCGAACACTTGCTCGGTCATCCCGGTGCGCGCGGCCGGCGCCAGGGCATTGGCGGTGATCCCGTAGCGGCGCAGTTCAGCCGCCTGCACCAGCGTCAGCGAAGCAATGCCACCCTTGGCCGCCGCATAGTTGGACTGGCCGATGGAGCCCTGCAACCCGGCGCCGGAGCTGGTGTTGATGATCCGCGCATCGACCTTGGCGCCACCCTTGGCCTGCTCGCGCCAGTACTTCACGGCGTGGCTGGAAATGCAGAAGTGGCCCTTCAGATGCACGGCTACCACGGCATCCCAGTCGGCTTCGGTCAGGCTGGCGAACATGCGGTCGCGGCAGATGCCGGCGTTGTTGACCACCACATTCAGGTCGCCAAAGGTTTCGATGGCCTGGCGCACAATCAGGCCCGCCGAGTCGTAGCGGGTGATGTCGTCGCTGTTGGCCACGGCGCTGCCGCCTTGCCCCAGGATTTCGCCGACCACGGCCAGCGCCGCTTCGCGGTTGATGTCGTTGACCACCACTTTCGCGCCTTCGGCGGCGAAAGCCAGCGCGTAGGCGCGGCCCAGGCCACCGCCGGCACCGGTGATGATCACGACGCGGTTTTCACAGATTTTCATATTGCTCATCCTTCAAATTCATCACTCGTTGCCACAATCCCGCTCCCACAGGTTCAGTGGGCATCTTGAAATCACAGGCGTTCGATAATCGTCACGTTGGCCTGACCGCCGCCTTCGCACATGGTCTGCATGCCGTAGCGTCCGCCGCTGCGTTCCAGTTCATGCAGCAAGGTGCACATCAAGCGGGTGCCGGTGGCACCCAATGGATGGCCGAGGGCAATCGCGCCGCCGTTGACGTTGGTCTGTTCGTGGGGATAGCCCGTTTCTTTCAACCAGGCCATGGCCACCGAGGCGAAGGCTTCGTTGATCTCTACGCGGTCGATGTCTTCCAGCTTCATGCCGGCACGCTTGAGTGCGTAAGCGGTAGCCGGGATCGGCGCGGTGAGCATCCAGATCGGGTCTTCGGCGCGCACGCTCAGGTGATGGATGCGAGCCCGTGGTGTCAGGCCGTAACGTTTGAGCGCCGCCTCCGAAACGATCAGCATCGCACTGGCCGCATCACAGGTCTGGCTCGACACCGCGGCGGTCACCCGGTCGCAGCCGAACAGGAACTCCAGCTCGGCCATTTTTTCCAGGCTGGTCTGGCGTGGCGTTTCGTCATGCAGCACACCGGCCAGTGGCACGATCTCGCGATTGAAGCGGCCTTGCTCGATGGCCTGCAAGGCACGTCGATGGGATTCCAGCGAATAGGCTTCAAGCTGCGCCCGGGACAGGTCCCACTTTTCCGCGATCATCTGCGCCGAACGGAACTGCGTCGGCGGTTGCGCGCCATAGCGCCGCACCCAGCCTTCGGAACCGCTGAACGGATCGGTGAAGCCCAAGGGTTCGGCGGCGATCATCGCCGAGGAAATCGGGATCTGGGTCATGGTCTGCACGCCACCGGCGACGACCACATCCTGGGTACCGCTCATCACCGCCTGGGCGGCGAAGTGCACCGCTTGCTGGGACGAACCGCACTGGCGATCGATGGTGGTGCCCGGCACCGCTTGCGACAGGCCGGCCGCCAGCCAACTGGTACGGGCGATGTCACCGGCCAGCGGGCCGATGGTGTCGACACAGCCGAAGATCACGTCGTCGTAATCCTCGTCGGGAATGGCGTTGCGCCCGACCAGCGCACGCAATACGTGGGCGCCCAGGTCGGCGGCGTGGATCTGGCTCAGACCACCCTTGCGCCGCCCGGTGGGCGTGCGCAGGGCGTCGACGATATAAGCTTCAGGCATGGTCTACCTCGGTGAAGAAATTGAAATCTGGTATTGAGAGCGCCGAAAAACCTTGTGGGAGCGAGCTTGCTCGCGATGGCGGAGTGTCAGTCAACATCGATGTTTGGATGTGCCGGCCTCATCGCGAGCAAGCTCGCTCCCACAGGGATGTAGTCACTCTTACTGACGGGTTAGAACGTATTGCCCGCACCCAGCTCCGGGGTGCCGTCAAACAGCGCCGCGCGAATCCGCCCTTTGTGCAGGCCGCGATCACCCCAGACCTTGTCCAGCACCCAGGCGCGCTTCATGAACAGGTGCAAATCCACTTCCCAGGTGTACCCCATGGCACCGTGAGCCTGGATGGTGTTTTTCGCCGCGAGCATGGCCGCTTCTGCGGTCGCCAATTTGGCGTGGGACACGAATACGTCCTGCTCCGGTTGTTGTTCGGCGATGGCATAAGCGGCGCGGTACAGCGGGCCTTTGGCGAACTCGATCTGCACCGCGACGTTGGCCATCAGATGCTTGACCGCCTGGAACGAACCCACCGGTTTGCCGAACTGCTTGCGCTCGAAGGTGTAGTCCACCGCCAGGTCGACCATGCGCTTGGCCAGCCCGAGCAATTGCGCGGCACTGGCGATGGCGCCACGGTTGAAGGCGGCCGCCCACAGTTGCCGCCCTTGCTCACCGTTGGCGACGCAAGTGGCCGGGCTTGGTGTCCACTCGACCTGGAACAGCTGCCGGCTCGGGTCGACCGACTCGTTGCGGGTCAGGCGCACGGCATCACGCTCCAGCGCATGCACTTCGTCGCCATGGGCCAGCAACAGCAGATTGGCGACATGGGCATCGCTGACCAGCGGGTTACCTGGCTCGGAAACCGCGAGACGTGCACGGCCCTCGGCCACTTGCGACAGCCATTTTTGTTTGAGCGACGCGTGTTGCTCATCCAGGGCGGCAAGCAACGGCACGCCGATCAGCATGGTGTCCACCAACGGTTCTGGCAGCCCGGCATAACCGCATTCCTGGGCGATCAGCACGAAGTCCAGCTCATTCATGCCCATGCCGTCCTGCGCCTCGGGCACGGTCAGGGCGGTCAGGCCGAGTTCCACCAGTTGTGCCCAGAGCTGATCACTGCGCCCGTTGTCGCTCTGCCACAGTTCGCGGATGCGTTCCGGGGTGACTTCGTTGATCAGAAAGCTGCGGACGTTGTCCTGAAACAGCAGTTGGTCGCGGCTGAAACTAAAGTCCATGGTCTATTCCTCAGGCTCGCGGCATGCCGAGCATGCGTTCGGCAATGATGTTGCGCTGGATCTCGTTGGTGCCGGCGTAGATCGGACCGGCCTGGGCAAACAGGAAACCCTCCAGCCAATGGCCGACGTCACCGGCGGCCGGTGCATGTGGCAGCAGTTCGCCGCGCAGGCCGAGAATGCTCATGGCGGTGTCGTGCATGCGCTGGTCGAGTTCGGACCAGAAGATCTTGTTGGTCGACGATTCCGGCCCGATCTTGCCGCCCTGCACCAGTTGCGAGGCAGTCATGTAGGTGCTCAGGGTGTAGGCCTCGGCATCGAGCCAGGCACGCATCACCGCTTCACCGATGGCCGGGTCGCGGTCGGCCTGCTCGCGGTTGGCCAGGTACAGCTGCACCAGACGCTTGGCGGTTTCCTGGAAGCGCGCCGGTGAGCGCAGCAACAAACCCCGCTCGAAACCGGCGGTGGACATCGCCACGTGCCAGCCCATGCCTTCGCCACCGAGGGCGTTCTCCACCGGCACCTTGACGTCGTCGAAGAAGATCTCGGCGAAACCCGGCAAGCCGTTGAGCTGCGGAATCGGCCGCACGGTGATCCCCGGCGTATCCAGCGGCAGCAAAATGAAGGTCAGGCCGTGATGACGCTGGGACTGTGCGTCGGTACGGAAAATACCGAATGCCCAATCGGCCCACACCGCACGGGTCGACCAGGTTTTCTGGCCGTTGATCACGTAGTGGTCGCCCACGCGTTCAGCCTTGGAACGGATCGCCGCCATGTCGGAACCGGCGCCCGGCTCGGACCAGGCCTGGGCCCAGATGTCTTCGCCAGTGGCCATGCGCGGCAGAAAACGCGCCTTTTGCTCCGGGGTGCCGTACTCCATCAGGGTCGGGCCGAGCAGGAAGATACCGTTCTGGTTGACCCGTGCCGGGGCGCCAGAGCGGTAGTATTCCTCCTCGAAAATCAGCCACTCGATCAGGTCGCAACCGCGCCCGCCGAGTTCGGTCGGCCAGGTGACCATGCCCCAACGGCCTTCATTGAGCTTGGTTTCCCACGCCCGGTGCTGGGCAAAGCCAGCCTCGGTGTCGAACGATTGCAGCGGTTCACTCGGTACATTGGCCGCCAGCCAGGTCCGTGCCTCGGCACGAAAGGCCTGCTGGGCCGGGGTATAGGTCAGGTCCATGGATATGCCTTCAGCCGTTGAATCGGGCATCGCGTTTCTCGACGAACGAGTCGCGTGCTTCCTGAGAGTCCAGTGAGCGGTAGGCTTCGAGGGTGAAGCCCTGCTCCCAGCGGTATTTGTCTTCCAGATTGCCGTCTTCGATGCCGCTCAGCGCTTCCTTGGCCAGGCTGATCATGCCGGGGCTCTTGGCGGCGATGGTGCGGGCGATCTGCAACGCGGCGTTGCGCAAGTCTTCGCGCTTGACCACCCGCTCCACCGCACCCAGGCGGTAGGCTTCGGCGGCGTCGATAGCCTCGCCGGTGAAGTACATGTGGCGGACTTTCTGCACCGGGAACAGGCGCTGCAAATGCGCACCGCCGCCCATGGCCCCGCGATCCACTTCCGGCACGCCAAAGGTGGCGCACTCGGACGCGACGATGATGTCGGCGGCGCCGCAAATGCCGATGCCGCCGCCCAGCACGAAACCGTGCACGGCAACGATCACCGGTTTCGGGTTGCGGTGGATGGCCTTGAAGCTGTCGTAGTTGCCCTTGTTCACCGCGACGATCAGGTTGCCGTCGGCGGCCAGTTCCTTGATATCGACCCCGGCGCAGAAGCCGCGACCTTCGGCACGGATCACGATCACCCGCACGTCGCTGTCGCGGCCCAGGCCCTCGATCTCGCTGGCGATATCGGCCCAGCCCTGGCAGTTGAAGGCATTGACCGGTGGTCGGTTGAAGACCAGTTCGGCAATGCCGCTATCAATACTCACGCTAAATGGTTTCATGCCTTTCCCCTTCACGACACACGGCGGCACAGCTCGCCCAGGCGCGCTTCGGCGTCGCGGACGATCTGTTCAATCAATTGGGCGCAGCTGGGCAAGCTGTCGATGGATGCAGCGATTTGTCCGGCAGGCAACACGCCCTCGGCCGGACGCCCGTCGACCATGGCTTTCTGGATCACCATCGGCGCGTTAGCGGCCATGATGCTTTGCGCAGCGGTCAGTTCACCGGCACCGCGCATTTTCAAGGCACTGCTCAGCAACTGGGTCAGGCTCATGCCCGTGTGGCGGCGGTAGGCCAGGCCACTTTGCAACGCCAGCAACAGGCGCTTGAGACCACCGCTGTTTTCCAGCTGGTTGAGCAATTCGTTGCGGATCATCCGTTGCGGCATGCCGTCGATGGCGCGGCTGATGATGATGGCCGCCGGGTCCTTGACCGCCAGGTACCGCGCCAGGGTCGCCTGGGGCACCGGGCTGTCGGCGCACATCAAAAAGCGTGTGCCCATGGCGATGCCTTCGGCACCGTAGGCCAGGGCCGACACCAGGCCCCTGCCGTCCTTGAAACCACCGGCCGCCACCACGGGCACCGACACGGCATTGACCACCTGATCAAGCAGCATCGAAGTAGGAACGGAACCGGTATGCCCGCCGCCCTCGCCGCCCTGTACAGTCACCGCATCGGCGCCCATTTCCACGGCTTTCTGCGCATGCTTGAGCGCGCCCACCGTGGGAATGCACACCACCCCGGCATCCTTCAGGCGGCTGATCATGTGCTTGCCCGGCGAACGGCTGTAGCTGACCGCCCGGACTTTGTGGCGCAATACCAGCTCGACGATCTCGCCGGCATTGGCCTGGTACATGTGGAAGTTCACGCCGAACGGCTGGTCGGTCAGGCGCCGGGTTTCGATAATCGCCGCTTCCATCTGCTGCGGTTCGATGGTCGCCCCGGCGAGAAAACCAAAGCCGCCAGCATTGCCCGTGGCCGCCACCAGTTTTGGGTCGGCGACCCAGCCCATGGCGGTCTGGATGATCGGGTAGCGGCAACCGAGCAGTTCAGTCAAACGAGTATTCAACGAGATCGCCATGCTCACGCCTCGCCCGTTTTGCGCTGGGAACTGGCCATGGCCTTGGCGTCGTAGCCGCCGAGGCGGTCGCCGGACACCAGCTCATTGTGGGCATGGGCGAAGTGATGCAGGCCGAACACCATGTCCATGGTCGCGCGCTTGCCCATCAGGTCTTCAGCGTTGTTCACCGCTTGCTTGCTCAGTTGCAGGCCCAGGCGCGGCATCTGGGCGATGCGCCCCGCGATATCGAGGGTTTGTTGCTCCAACTCATCGCGAGCCACCACCCGATTGAGCATGCCCATCTGATAGGCACGCGGCGCCGGCATGCGCTCGCCGAGGAACAGGAACTCCTTGGCGATGCGCGGATTGAGTTCATGCACGTGGGCGAAATACTCGACTCCGGGAATGCCCATGCGCACCACCGGATCGGCGAAATACGCATCCTCGCTGGCGACGATCAGGTCACAGACCCAGGCCAGCATCAAACCACCGGCAATGCACGCGCCCTGGACCATGGCGATGGTCGGCTTGGGCATCTCGCGCCAGCGACGGCACATGCCCAGATAGACTTCCTGCTCACGGGCATAGAGAAACTCACCGCCCGGTTTGTTCACATGGTCGTACCACAGGCTGGCGCGGTCGAAGGTTTTGTCGACGTCGCGGCCCGGGGTGCCGATGTCATGCCCGGCGGAGAAATGCTTGCCGGCGCCGCGCAGCACAATGACCTTCACTTCATCGTCATCGCAGGCCCGGCGAAACGCCGCGTCCAGCGCATAGGTCATCTGCGAGTTCTGCGCATTGTGGAACTCGGGGCGGTTCATGGTGACCAGGGCCACCGCGTCGCGCACCTCGTACAGCACCACCTCGGCCTGATTGTTATCGTTATGTTCAGCCATCACTTTTCTCCGCAACGCGTTGCTCAGCGTTGGCCTGGCGGGTTGTCTTTGAGTTGCAGGGCGCGCAGGTTGTGCGGATCCAGGCGCTGGATCAGCTGCAACTGCTCGGCCGTCGGTGCCTCCGTGGTCGGGCAAGCGTCCGGCACGTGCAGCTCGAAGCCGGTGTTGTCCTGGACTTGCGCCGCCGTCACGCCGGGGTGCAGCGAACGGATGCGCATCTGCCGCTGCGGGCCCTGGAAATCCAGGACGCAGAGGTCGGTGATGATCAAGCGGATGTCGATGTCGTCCAGCGACCAGCCCCGCGCCAGGCGGGCCGGGTTGTAGCCGACCGAGGCGACCATATCGACCTCGCCTTCGACGAATACCCGCCGGTTATGGCTCGGCACGCAAAACGAGTTGGCGTGGCTGATCGAGTTGCCGGGGAAACCGCGCACACCGAGCATCTGCGCCTTGGGTTTGGCGTAGTCGCCGATGCAGGAAATGTTGGCTTGACCGTAACGGTCGATCTGGGTCGGGCCGACCAGCGCATGGCGCTTGCCGCCCCAGACGTTGTCGAAAATCCGCGAGAAACCCATCCAGCTGTCGCGCTTGGGTTCATAGCCTTTGCGCGCGCCCAACGGCACCGGTTCGGCGACCATGTAGGCTTCGGAATCGGTCATCAGCAGGTTCGGGTTGCTGGTCAACATGGCCAGCGAAGCGGCCAGACGCGGGATCACGCCGATGCCGGAGGCCAATACTTCGCCGTCCTCGCGCCAGGCTTCGGAGGCCGCGCAGATCATCAACTCAGCGAGGCTGAAATCAGTAGTGCTCATCGAAAGGCTCCTTAGAAAATCGGCAATGGCAGTTCACGGATCGCAGCCAGGCCGCCGACCTTTTCCAGATACTGTTCGTGGGTGCAGTCGACGTAGTCGCGCACATAACCTTCCCAGCCATCGGCCGCCTGGACCGTGGCGTTGTAGGCTTTGAAGTGCGCAACATCGAAACCGTACAGCGGCGCGCACGACGACGGATGCGCCCCGCCCGGCACGTGGGCCACGGCGGTGGTCAGGTTGCGTTCCCAGAACACTTGATGGGCATGGGCGTTGTCCTGATGGAAATACTCGCTGTCGACCAGCTCATCGCAGGTCACGTAGCTGTGGGTCGCGGCCCGCACGAACAGGTCGTCCATGTAGTGATCCGGACCGCTGATCTGACACACGCCGCGTGCATCGGCGCGGTCGACATGCACCAGCGCCGCATCGAGCTTGAGCGCCGGCATGGCGACCCAGTCCTTGCCATCGGCATAGGGCGAGGCGATCAACTTGATCTGACGGTTGTGGCGCAGCACATCGGTGCCCAGGCCCACGGCGGTCGGAATGAACGGCACATTCATCGCTGCGGCGCGCAGGCCAAGCAGCAACATGCCTTCATCGATCTCCATCACTTCCAGCGCCGCTTCCTGGCGCGCCTTGCGGAAGTACGGCTCCAGTGGAATGAAATCCAGGGACACGAAGGCGAACACCAGCTTCTTGATCTTGCCGGCCGCGCAGAGCATGCCGACGTCCGCGCCACCATATGCAACAACAGTCAGCTCCTTGAGGTCCGAGCGCAGAATCTCGCGCACCAGCGCCATCGGCTTGCGGCGCGGGCCCCAGCCACCGATACCGATGGTCATGCCGTCACGCAGTTGGCCGACGATCTCGGCGGTGCTCATTTGCTTGTCCATCGTCTTGTTCCTCATTGGCGACCGACACTGAAGTCGTGGCCCCAGTGGCTGACCACGGTGCTTTCGAACGGTGTGTGGCGGTCCCAGTCGACCACCAGGCCATCGCAGCCGTATTCCAGGTCAAACCCGGACGGGGTCTTGATGTAGAAAGAAATCATCTGGTCGTTGGTGTGCTGGCCGAGGGTGGCCGACAGCTTCACGCCGTTGGCATGAACGCGATCCAGGGCGCGGCCGACTTCGTCCAGCGCGTTGACCTCGACCATCATGTGCACGCAGCCGTGGGGCATCGGGCACTCGAAAATCGCCAGCGAGTGGTGGCGGCCGTTGTTGCAGTGCAGGAAGTGAATACGCTTTTGCGGCTCGGCCGGGTCCGGGGTGAAGCGGACTTTCATCAGGTCCGACAGGCCGAAACCCATCACCTGCTCGTAGAAGTCGCGGCAGCGTTCGAAGGCCGGGGCTGGCAGTACGACGTGGCCCATGCCGAGGTCGTTGGTGACAAAACCTTTGACGCCCACCGGCGAGACAAAACGGGCGAAATCCTGCAACGGGCCCCAGAAAATTTCGTGGCGATTGCCATCTGGGTCGCTGAAGTGCACCAGTTCCTGGACCTTGCGCAGTTCCGCTTCGGCGGCGGTGCCACGGATCACTTGCACATCGGCCTGCTGCAACTCGCTGACCGCCTGTTCCAGCGCCGCCTTGCCGGCCACCTCCCAACCGCAGGCACCGAAACCGTTCTCGGCGTTCTTCTGCACGAGGATGCGGTAATGACGTTCGTCCATTTTCAGGTACAGACGCTCATCATCGCCGCTGACCATCATGCCCAACACCTGGCTTGCGTAGTGGCGCCATTGCGCCAGGTCGCTGGACAGCAGGGTGACGTAACCCAGACCACGGATATCCATGGATGCACTCCTCGTTTTTCTCAGGCCGTGCCGCCCTTCGGCTGGTGCCGGGGGAGACTTTATGTAGGGGCTATTCAAACGGGTTCGGGGAGGGGCAACATCGTCCAATGGGACTAGCGGAAAACAGGCAGAACGCAATCCCTGTAGGAGCTGCCGCAGGCTGCGATCTTTTGATTTTGTTTTTCAGATCAAGATCAAAAGATCGCAGCCTTCGGCAGCTCCTACTGGTGGATCGCTACTCTCGCGGATCGATTTGATCGAGCACGCGGTTCGCGGTGATCTCAGCCAGCATGACGCTATTGGAAATACCCAGCAGCGCATTACGGTCACCGCCCTCCAGATGATCCACCAGTTGATGCACCATCACATCGACCGAGGCCAGGGTCTCGACCAGATAGACCACCAGGGTTTCGGTCGTGGCCCCGGGGTCGACGCTGAACAGCGTGCTGATGGTTCGAGGGGTGGCTTTGATGTCGGCGGTCGAGGGGAAGTGGTAAGCGAGGGCACGCTCGGCGGCTTCGTTGAGTTTTTTTGAATCGGGTTCGTACGGGGATGCTGGATCGGTGTCCGGCGGGTTTGGTGTGACTTTGAACATATCTCAGGTTCCTAATGATGTGCCAACCTCCTGCTGCTAAACGAAGAGGGTGGCAGCTGCACGCAGGTTAGCAGACCGGGGAACCTAAGAAGCCGGCGCGCCCAAGGGCGCCCTGCGTACAGCCACCATCAAAATACAGGCACAAAACCTGACTGATAGAAGCGTCGTACGACTTAGGTTATACCCGAGCTGCTAAACCCGATCACTGATGAGCAGTGACGCGAATCAAGTTACCGAGGGGCTCCAAGGCGCACAAGCCGGCGGATTCTGGCGTACCTGTAGGCAACGACGCAAGGCGCTGTAGCTTTCATCGAGTAACACTGACAGCCGTTAATCAATCCATGTTTAACGACCCAAAAACCTGTGGGAGCGAGCTTGCTCGCGATGGGGCCATACCAGTCAACATCGATGTTGAATGTAAGACCGCCATCGCGAGCAAGCTCGCTCCCACAGGGGATAGGCGGTGTTCAACGCCTTATCTGGCAGGCATAAAAAAACGGGCCTTGGGGACCCGTTGGAAAGTTGGCCTGACGTCCGTGCCAGGCCTGAAATGCGATCAACTGTGGGAGCGGGCTTGCTCGCGATGGGGCCATACCAGTCAACATCGATGCTGAATGTAAGACCGCTATAGCGAGCAAGCTCGCTCCCACAGGGGGGATGCGGTGTTCACGCCTTTAGCGTCAACTTTCAACCCTTACGAAAATGCGGAATCACCTTCTCGCCAATGTTCTTCAAGGTCTCCAGCTGTGCCCACTGCGGCACGGTGCCCATCTGGCAGATGAACAGGATTTCGTCGGCGCCGGCATCGATCAGGCGCTGCACGTAGCCGATGCAATCCTCGACGGTGCCGTAGGCGTGGTTCGGGTTCATCATGGCCATGGTCGGGTCGGAGAAGTCGACGCTGACTTCTTCCGAGGCGAAGCGCGACTTGATCACGCTCTGGCCGTTGCCATCGACGTAGGTGTCGTCTTTCCACTTCTCCGGGTCCGGACGCTCGCCACCGCCGTACCAGTAGCCCAGGGATTCCATGAAGTAGCGCTGGCCACGGATACCGATACGGCGCGCTTCTGCGTTGTCGTCCAGCACGATGGCCGGGCACAGCGCGGCAATGTGGCGATTAGGACGGAAACCGACCTGCTTCTTCTCATCGCGGTTGTCGTAGGCCGTGTGATACACCTCGACTTTCTTGGCGATTTCTTCCGGGCCACCGAAGCCCAGCACCAGCGCGCCCATGCCACGACCACCGGCATTCTTCAGCGACTCGGTGTTGGTGCACGCCAGGTACATCGGCGGGTGCGGATCCTGGTACGGCTTTGGATGGATCGGGCGCTTGGGGATCTGCACGAAGTCGCCGTTGTGCTCGATCTCGTCCTGCACGAACATTTTCGGGATCAGGTACATCATCTCGTCGATCTGCGGCTGCAAGGTCGCCAGGTCGTAGCCGAAGGTGCCGGCTTCCTGCTGGGTGCCGCCCTTACCCACGCCAAAGTGCACACGGCCCTTGGACAGCAGGTCGAGGGTGGCGATGCGCTCGGCGACTTTCACCGGGTGGTTCATCGCCGGCGGCAGGCAGACCACGCCGTGGCCGATGCCGATGCGCTCGGTTTTACCGGCCACGAAAGCCAGCATGGTTTCCGGCGCGGACATGTGCGAGTAGTTGCTCAGCGCGGTGTGTTCCACGCACCAGAAGGTGTCGAAACCGAGCTTGTCGGCGAGCACGGCCTGTTCGACGGTGTCCTCGAAAATCTTGCGGTCGCCTTCGCGGCTGGAGTCCACCGTCTGGGCTTCGTAAATCAGGGAAAATTTCATGGTTGATCCTTGTGCTTATTTGGATGCGCAGTCGGCGCCAGAGACCTGTGCCTTGCGCCCATGCTCGGGTATTGGCAGGGCGCTCGAATCACGCAAACGGACTAGCCGGTTTGCAGGGAAGCGTCAGAGGAAAAAGTCGTTGCTGTCCTGACCCATGCTCACGCCGCCGAGGTTCCAGGCGTACTTGGCCGGGCTGTTGGCAACGTGGGCGCGACCGGTGTGAATGTCGCGGAACGCACGGTTGATCGGATGGCTGCGGAAGATCGTCGAAGCACCGCTGTTGAACATCAGGTCGCCAACGGCCTTGGCGCACTTGTCGGCCACCAGCGCCGAGTCGTAACGCATCTTCACCCGCTCGGGCATGCTCAACGGCTCGCCCTTCTGCGCGCGCTCGAGCATCAGGGCGAAGTTGCGATGCAGCACGGTCTTGCACTCATCGACGCAGACCATCGCATTGGCCAGCGACGATTGCGCGGCCGGGTCCTGGACCATCTTGCGACCGTCATTGACTCCGACCCGGGCACGGTTGTGCTCGACAAACTGATCCACCGCGCCTTGCAGGGCACCGATGGCCGAGGACGAAACAGCACGCACGAATATCTGCCCGAACGGCAAGCGGAACAGGGGCGCAGTGTTCACCTCGTTGCCCGGACTGTTCTGCATGAAACCGTCGAACGCGCGATGGGTGCGGTACTCGGGCACGAAAGCGTTTTCCACCAGGATGTCGTGGGAACCGGTGGCTTCCAGGCCCATGACGTTCCAGTTATCGAGAATCTGGTAGTCGCTGCGCGGCACCAGGAAAGTCCGGTAATCCGGCGCCCCACCCGCCTCTGCCGACGGCACCAGCGCACCGAGGAACGCCCAGTCGCAATGCTTGCTGCCGGAAGAAAAGCCCCAGCGCCCGCTCAACTTGAAGCCACCCTCGACCCGCTCGACCTTGCCCACCGGCATATAGGAAGAGGAGATCAGCACGCTGGAGTCGCTACCCCAGACATCCTGGGCCGCGCGGTCGTCGAACAGCGCCAGTTGCCAGTTGTGGATCGCCACCACCCCTAGTACCCAGGCCGAAGACATGCAGCCTTCGGCGAGCGTCATCTGCACGTCGAAGAAGTCCTTGGGCTCCAGTTCATAACCTTCCCAACGGGACGGTTGCAGGATGCGAAAGAAACCGGCGTCGTGGAAATCCTTCAGGGTTTCTTCAGGCAACTGGCCTGCTTGCGCGGCATTCAGGGCGCGTTCACGCAGGATCGGCACCAACTCGCGGGCACGTTGGCTCAGACGCTGGCGAATCAGGTCTTGGTTGAGCATTTTTATTGTTCTCCTTTGTTCACCCCGTCCGCCGGGGCGCGCGTGCAACGGGGCGGGTGTAGCGCCCCTACACTGGCATTCAAACAATGCGCAAAGCGGCGGGCATCCCTCAAACGGACCATGTGGGATTGGGGAAAAGTTTTTTGGAGATGAATCTGAAAGAGGAGTGTTGGCTGGCAGGCCGTCTTCGCGGGCAGGCCCACATTGAGTCCCCTGTTTTACTCGGGACTTGTGGCCACTGAAGACCCCTGTGGGAGCGAGCTTGGTCCGGGCGGCGTTCCGACGATGGCTTTGTGTCAGGCGACGAGTGTTTTGTGGGTGTACATATCCATTGCTGCGGTCACGGCCGCTTAGGGTTCCGCCCTTACGGCGGGTCACTTTGGAAAAGCCCCAAAGTAACCAAAGGGCTCTTGCCCCTGACATTCGGTGCCTCGCTGTGGCTCGGCATCCCCTCGCTCCGGTCCTGCTCCGTGGGCCCGCCGCCATCGGCCATCCATGGCCGGGGGCGGCTAACCCGGCATCCATGCCGGGTTGCCCCGGCATCCATGCCGGGTTGCCCACTGCGCAGAACCTCCTCTCGGCCTCACGAGGGGGCGTACACCGCAACAGCGCCCGAGGCGGCCTACCGGCCGGCCTGTTCGCGGGTTTCGTTCGTCTGGGAGGTACCTGGTCGGTTGGCAGGCCGCTATCGTCGGAACGCCGCCCGGACCAAGCTCGCTCCCACAGGTGCTGAGTACATCTGTAAGGAATTGGTCGGCTGGCAGGCCGCCATCGTCGGAACGCCGCCCGGACCAAGCTCGCTCCCACAGAAAAGCAAAAGCAGAGCGGCGTACACCCACGCTTCTCACCACTCATCAGGCCGAGCGTTAGCTCGCCTGCAGCTCTTGATCTTGATCCACCCGCCCCCTCGGCAGGCTGAGTGGAGGTATTCATCCGGGGATGGGCGCGCAGCGCCGTTCGACGCAGTCGAACTCATTGCATGTAGGTCGAAGCGAAGCCGACCGGAGGGCAATGCCCCCGGATGAATTAGCGAGGGGCCGTACGTAAGGGGCGAGACCTTTGGTTCCTTTGGGCTGGGCCGGCACTCCGGCGTTTGCCAAAGGGACTCGCCGTAAGGGCGAAACCATAAGTCGCCGTTACCGCAGCAACGGATATGTACCCCATCAACCAAGAGCCTGGTCGGCCCAGAGGCCGCCAAGGCCTAGTCCCCTCGGACGATGTGACGACTGGACGTCAGAGCAAGAATCCATCGCACTCCCCAACCAACAAAAAGGCCCAGTGCGATGAACGACGTCAATCTCAAAGCCGACATGCTCCAGGCCATGCGCCGCCTGGCCAAGTCAGTCACCATTATCAGCACCAGCAACGGCTCCGAACGCTTCGCCATGGCCGCCACCGCGGTCGACTCCCTGAGCACCGAGCCGCCATCACTGCTGATCTGCGTCAACAAGACCGCCTCGCCCCACGCCGCACTGGCGACCGGTGCCGACTTCTGCGTCAACATCCTCGGCGTCGAACAACAAGACCTGGCCAACCTGTGCAGCGGCGCGATCAAGGGCGAAGCGCGCTTCGACCGTGGCAACTGGCTGACCAGCCCCGGCGGCATTCCTTACCTGGGTGACGCACAGTCGGCGATCCTCTGCCGCCAGGACGGCCACTTCAGCTACGGCACCCACACCGTGTTCATCGGGCGCATCCTGCAGATCCACACCACTGATGCCATCACCCCGCTGGTCTACCTCGACGGCAGCTACACCACCACCGCCAAACCCGCACCTTCTCTCGCTGTTGCTGGCTGAGGCCCGAACATGGACAGCCTGAACCGGTTGACGGCGTTGCGAGTGAACAGCGCCGACCAGTTGCCATGGGATGACCGTTGCGACTTGCTGATCGTCGGGTTTGGCGGTGCCGGCGCCTGTGCCGCCATCGAAGCCAGCACTCGCGGCTTGTCGGTACTCGCACTGGATCGCTTCGAAGGCGGCGGCGCAACGGCGCTGAGCGGTGGCGTGGTCTATGCCGGCGGTGGCACGCCGTATCAGCGTCAGGCTGGCTATGAAGACACCAGCGAAGCCATGTTCAACTACCTGCGCAAGGAAGTCGGCGACGCCGTCAGCCTCGAAACCTTGAAGGGTTTCTGCGAAGGCAGCCGCGAGCAACTGGCCTGGCTGGAGCGACAGGGCGCGGCGTTCGAAGCCAGCGTGCCGCCGCATAAAACCTCGTACCCGAGTGACCAGTACTACCTCTATTACTCCGGCAACGAAGCCGTGCCGGCCTATGCCGCCAGCGCCAAGCCGGCGCCCCGTGGCCACCGCACCAAAGGCCCGGGCATGTCCGGCGCCAGCCTGTTCGCCCCGCTCAAGGCCAGCGCCTTGCGTCACGGCGCGCGCCTGCGCAGCCAGTGCGAAGTGCGGCGACTGGTGCTCGACCTCGACGACAAGGTCCTCGGTGTCGAAGCCTGGCAGTTGCCGTCGGGTAGCCGCGCCGCCAGACAACATGCCCGTCTGTCGCGCTGGGCCGCCGCCATTCATATGTACGCTCCGGCGTTGGCCGACCGCTTGCGCGCCCGTCAGCGCCGCATCGAACAGACCAGCGCCATTCGCCAATTGATTCGCGCCGAACAGGCGGTGTTGCTGAGCAGCGGTGGTTTTATCTTCAATCGCGATCTGGTTCGCCAACACGCGCCGCAGTACCTGGCCGGTCTGCCGCTAGGCGCCACCGGGTGTAATGGCAGCGGCATCGCCCTGGGCCAAAGCGCCGGTGGTAGCGTGGCGCGAATGGAAAAGGTCAGCGCCTGGCGCTTCATCAATCCACCACTGGCCTGGGCTCGCGGACTGATCGTCAATGCTCGCGGGCAACGTTACGCCAACGAAGAAATCTACGGCGCGACCCTCGGCCACGCCATGATCGAAGAACAGGACGGCCGCGCCATTCTGATTCTCAATCGGGCGCTGGTTCGAGAAGCACTCAGTCAGGTCGGCCCCGGCAAAGTGTGGAATTTCCAGCGCCTGCCAGTGCTGCTCAACCTGTTGTTCAACGCCAAGCGCAGCACCAGTCTGGCCGGGTTGGCCAAACGCTGCAGCCTGCCGCCGGAACTGCTGCGCCAGAGCGTCGAACGCTATTCCCGCGCGGCACGGGGTGAGGTCGCCGACGAGTTCGGCAAATCCGCCGCGATGCTCGCCAACCTCGAACAAGGCCCGTGGTACGCCCTCGACCTGTCCTTCGACAGCAAACTTTTCCCCTGCCCGGTCATCACCCTGGGCGGACTGAAGGTCTGTGAGGACAGCGGTCGGGTACTGGACCACACCGGCCAGCCAATAGACGGCCTGTACAGCGCCGGCCGCAATGCGGTCGGGGTCGCGTCCAACCTGTACGTCTCCGGCCTGTCCCTGGCCGACTGTATTTATTCCGGTCGCCGGGCTGCCGCCCACGTGGCCGACCAATTCGCACTTCAAACCGCACGATCAGGAGAACAACAATGCAACGTGTAGAAGGCAAAGTCTGCATCATCACCGGCGCCGCCAGCGGCATCGGTCGCGAAGACGCCCTGCTGCTGGCCCGCGAAGGCGCCAAAGTGGTACTGACCGACCTCAACGAAGAAGCCGGTCGCCAGGTGGCCGCGGAAATCGGCGCCAATGCGCTGTTCATCCGCCACGACATCGCCAGCGAAAGCGATTGGCAGCACGTCGTTAAAACCACCGTCGAACACTTCGGCCGTCTCGACGTGCTGGTCAACAACGCCGCGATCCTGGCCCTGGGCAGCATCGAAGACACCACCCTGGAACTGTGGCAGAAGGTGCAGAAGATCAACGGTGAAGGCTACTTCCTCGGCTGCAAATACGCCATCCAGGCGATGAAGGAAACCGGTGGCGGCTCGATCATCAACATGTCGTCGGTGGCCGCGTTGGGTGCAATGCCGATGTTCTGCGCTTACTCGGCGTCTAAAGGCGCGGTGGCGGCGATGACCCGTTCCATTGCCCTGCACTGCAAGCAGCAGGGCTACCGCATCCGCTGCAACAGCGTGCACCCCGATGGCGTGAACACGCCGATGACCCAGGCCCTGGCCGGTGGTCAGCCAATCCCGCAGGAAGCGCTGGACCAGGACCCGATGAACCGCATGGCCGCTCCGCGGGACATTGCCAACGTGGTGCTGTTCCTCGCCGCCGACGAGTCACGGTTCGTCAACGGTGCCGAGATCCGCGTCGACAATGCGCAACTGATCAGCGGGCTCTGAGGCCGAGGTGAACATGGGCACGCAACAGCAGAACCTGACCCCGGCCGAACACACGACGGCATGCGTCTCATTGCAAGTGTGCGCGGTGATCGACGAGACCGCCGATGCGCGCTCGCTGGTGCTGGACGTACCGCCAACCCTGCGTGAGCGCTTTCGCTACAAACCGGGCCAGTTCCTGAGTTTTCGCGTGCCCTTGGCCGGCAAACTGTTGACCCGCTGCTACTCCATGGCCAGCTCGCCCCTCGCGGACGCGCTGCCCAAGGTCACGGTGAAACGGGTCGACGGTGGCCGGGTGTCGAACTGGATGAACGAAGTGCAGGTCGGCGACTGGCTGGAAGTGCTGCCACCGGCCGGGTTGTTCTGCCTGGACCCCCAGGCTGACACCGAAAAGCCCCTGGTCCTGTTCGGGGGCGGTTCGGGCATCACCCCGGTGTTTTCCATTCTCAAATCGGTGCTGCACAGCAGCCGGCGGCCGATCAAGTTGATCTACGCCAACCGCGATGAGGCGTCGGTGATTTTCAAGGACGAGCTGTGCCGGTTGATCAAGGCGCATCCTGATCAACTGCACGTGGTGCACGTCCTCGATTCGGTGCAGGGTTTCCTGACGGACCATCAGGTCCGTCATCTGCTACGCGGATCGGCCGGTGGCGACTACTTCATCTGCGGGCCGGGACCGTTCATGGACACCGTGGAGCGCACGCTGCTGGCACTGGGCGAAGCGGCCGAGCGGATCCATGTCGAACGTTTCGTCTCGCCACCGGACCCCGACGAGCTGCTGGCCGAAGAAGCTGTGGCACGGGCTGCAGCCATGGATTCGCAGTGCGAAGCGCTGATCGTCGAACTCGATGGCCAGCAACACGAGATTGCCTGCCAGCCCGGCGACACCCTGCTGCAAAGTTGCAAGGCGGCGGGCCTGGACGTGCCGTCGTCCTGTGAAGAGGGTTTTTGCGGGGCGTGCATGTGCGTGGTCAAGGAAGGCGAAATCCAATTGGCGCGCAACGACGTGTTGAGCGCCAAGGAACTGACCGATGGCTGGACACTGGCCTGCCAGAGCCGACCTACCGGTGCCCGGGTACGCCTGAAATTCCCGGATTGAGGCTACACCTGCCCCTGTAGGAGCTGCCGCAGGCTGCGATCTTTTGATTTTTCAGAAGCAAGATCAAAAGATCGCAGCCTGCGGCAGCTCCTACAGGGGACGTGCGTTCATTTGCGATCAGGCCGATTGAGGCGCTCTGTCGCCATAGTCTCAACGGACGATCATGTCCGGCCCGGTCTGCGGTTAGACTCGGCCCAAGCATTAGCCCACAACAATAAAAGAGGTGCAGTTATGGCTCGTTTGCAGAAAAAGGTCGCGGTGGTCACCGGCGGCGCTTCGGGGATCGGTCTGGCCTGTGTGCGCCGTTTCGCCGATGAAGGCGCGCAAGTGATCGGACTGGACATCGGCAGCGCACCGGCTGACTTTCCCGGCCTGTTCATGACCCTGGACGTGCGCGACGAAGCGCAGGTGCAGCAGGTCATGCAAGAAGTCATCAGCCGCTTCGGGCGCATCGACGTACTGGTCAACGCCGCCGGCGTCGCCGACCAGGGCAGCGTGACCCAGACCACCACCGCCGCCTGGCAACGGGTGATGGACATCAACCTGACCGGCAGCATGCTCACCAGCAAATACGCGCTGGCGTCGATGGTTGAACAACGCAATGGCTCGATCATCAACGTCGGATCGATATTCGGCCTGCAAGGCTGCGACGGCAACGTCGCCTATAACGTGTCCAAGGGCGGCATCAACCAGCTGACCCGCTCGATGGCCATCGACTACGGCTACGCCAACATTCGCGTCAACGGTTTGTGCCCGGGCCTGATCGAAACGCCGATGACCAGCATGGTCCGTGACAATGACGCGTTCCACGCGTTTTTCGCTTCGCAACACATGCTCAGCCGCTCCGGGCAACCGGAAGAAGTGGCCAACGTCGCGCTGTTCCTGGCCTCGGACGAAGCGTCCTTTGTCAGCGGCCAGATGATCGCCGTGGACGGTGGTTTCTCCGCCGGTCGCCGTTTCGCCCCGCCCGCCCAGTAATTCGTTATCCGGCCGGGCGCCCTGCCCGGCCTACTCCCTTTTTCGCAACTGTCTTCTAACCGGGGAGGCCCCATGCCGCCTGTCGCCACCGCACTGACCATCGCTCAACTGTTCGCCAACGCTGCCCAGGCCTACGGCGACCGCCCGGCCATCGAGGACGCGGGCCACGTCATCAGCTACCGACAACTGGACCAACTGCGTCGCCAGGCTGCCCGCGCACTGCTGGCCCTCGACGTACAGGTCGGGGACCGCGTGGCGATCTGGGCGCCCAACGTGTGGGAATGGATCGTCGCCGCCGGCGCCCTGCAAAGTGTCGGCGCCGCCCTGGTGCCACTCAACACCCGAATGAAGGGTAGTGAGGCCGGCTACATCCTGCGCGAAAGCGGCACCTGCGTGCTGTTTGCCATCGGCGAATTCCTTGGCGCGGACTACCCCGGCATGCTGGCGTCGGAAGACCTGCCTGAGCTGCGCCACATTGTCAGCCTGCGCAGTGCCAATCCGGGCACCCTGGCTTGGGAACGGTTTATGGATCTGGCGGCCGACGTGCCACACCTGGCCCTGCGCACCCGCGAACAGAGCGTTGGCCCACAGGCCTTGTCCGACGTGCTGTTCACCTCAGGCACCACCGGCAAACCCAAAGGCGTAATGACCAGCCACGGCCAGAACCTGCGCATCGTGCGCGACTGGAGCGATATCGTCGGCTTGCGCGAGAGCGATCGCTACTTGATCGTCAATCCGTTCTTCCACTCCTTCGGCTACAAGGCCGGTTGGCTGGCCGCCTTGATGCGTGGCTGCACCCTCCTGCCGCAGCAAGTGTTCGACGTGCAGGCCGTGCTCGAATGCGTGCAGCGCGAACGCATCACCGTGTTGCCCGGGCCGCCGACGTTGTATCAATCGTTGCTGGCCCATCCGCAACGCAGTGCCTTCGACCTGAGTTCCTTGCGCGTGGCGGTAACCGGGGCAGCGGCGATCCCCGTGGAGATGATCCACCGCATGCGCGACGAACTGGGCTTCGCGACCATCGTCACCGCCTATGGCCTGACGGAAGTCTGCGGTTTCGCCACGATCTGTCGCGCCGGCGACTCCGCGGAACGGGTCGCCAACACCAGTGGCCGGGCGATGCCGGGGGTAGAAGTACGCTGTGTCGGCAACAACGGTCGCAGCCAGCCGGCGAACATTCCCGGTGAAGTGCAGATTCGCGGCTACAACCTGATGCAGGGTTATCTGAACAACCCCGAAGCCAGCCAGGAGATTCTCGACGCCGACGGCTGGCTGCACACCGGTGACATCGGCATGCTCGACGAACAGGGTTACCTGCGCATCACCGACCGCCTCAAGGACATGTTCATCACCGGCGGCTTCAATGTGTACCCGGCGGAGATCGAACAGTGCCTGCTGACCTATCCGGGCGTGGCCCAGGCAGCGGTGATCGGTATTCCTGACGAGCGCATGGGTGAAGTGGCGATGGCGTTCCTGCTGCCTGCTCCCGGGATGGAAATCGAACAGGTGCGGTTCCTCGCCTGGTGCCGTGAGCAGATGGCCAACTACAAGGTGCCGCGCCGGGTGCAAGTGCTGCAGAGCATGCCGATCAATGCGGCGGGCAAAGTGACCAAGAATGTGTTGCGCGAGTGGGCACTTCAGCCAGTCAATTAAGACCGGGGCCTCAAAAAAGATCGCAGCCTTCGGCAGCTCCTACTGGTGTACACCGATCCCTGTAGGAGCTGCCGAAGGCTGCGATCTTTTGCTTGTTTCAGACCACCCGCGCTGGATGCTGCTGGCGCGGGTCGCCGAGCATGGCGCGATGGGATGGTGGCTGGCGGCCTTCGGCTTCGCTGATGCCGTAGCCAGGGGCGATTTCGGCGGTGATCAGGGTCTGCCCGGACAACGCCATCAATTGCGGATCATTGAGCAAGGCATGAATCACCCGCCCGTTGAATTGCGGGGTTTCGGCGTGGGCCAGGAATGCCTGGTACTGCTCTCCATGCTGCTCGCCGGCAATCTTCGTGCGTTCGGTCAGTTGCGGGCCGAGCCACAGCGACAACGCCGCCACGCCCTGCCCCTCAAAATCGATGGCCATGTCCGCTGCCAGCTTGTCGACCCCGGCCTTTTGCGCGCCGTACGCCGGGCCATGCATGTAGCAGCCGGCGCCGAATGACGAGGTAAAGCAGATCAGCCCCTGGGCACTTTTCAGCAACAACGGCGCGGCGTAGAAACTGGCGATGTAGGCCGAACGCAGACCGACGTCGAGAATGCGCACCAGGTCCAGCGGCTTGGCCCAGAACGGCCCCGGCTCGATCAACCGGTCATGGATGAACGCGGCGTTGTTCACCAGCAAATCCAGATGTCCGCACTCATTTTCCACGCGGCTAAACAGCGCCTGAACCTGCGCGTCATCGGCGTGATCACAGACCACCGCGATACCGCGCCCACCGGCGGCGGTGATCGCCGCGGCGGTGTCCGCAAGCGAACCGCGCAAGGCATGCCCGTACAAATTCGATCCGCCCTGCGCCGGGGCACGACCGGTGACATACACCGTCATGCCCGCCGCCCCGAGGGCCAGGGCAATGCCCTGCCCGACTCCGCGACTGGCACCGGTCACTACGGCGATCCGTGGATGCTGGTTGTTCATTCGACACTCCCGAACAAGGTTTTCGCCGAAGCGGTTTCGCTCTGGCGCTTGATGTGATTGGCGGCCAGGTAACCGAAGGTCATGGCCGGGCCGATGGTCGAACCGGCACCCGGATAGGTGCGGCCCATCATCGAGGCTGCGCTGTTGCCGATGGCGTACAGGCCGTTGATCGGTTCGCCGTCTTCATGCAACACGCGGGCGTGCACATCGGTCAGCAGGCCACCCTTGGTACCGATGTCGCCGGCGTCGATGCGCACGGCGTAGAACGGCTCTTTGAGCAACGGCGCCAGGCACGGATTGGGTTGCACGTTCGGGTCGCCGTAGTAGCGGTCGAACAGCGATTCGCCCTTGTGGAAATCCTCGTCGACGCCCTGCACGGCCATGCCGTTGAAACGCTGCACGGTGCGCATCAGCCCCCCAGCGTCGACGCCGATTTTCGTCGCCAGTTCTTCCAGGCTCGACGCCTTGTGGAAGTAATCACGCAAATGCTCGGGCAACTGCCAATCGCGCTGGGCATAGCCCGGCAACAAGGCGCCACACGGGTATTTGCGGCGGAACTCGGCGTCGAACACCATCCAGCACGGCACGCTCGCGGCGCCTTCGCGGTTGTTGGCGTACATCGCGTAAACGATATCGGTATAGGGCGCGGCTTCGTTGACGAAACGCTCCCCCGCCGCGTTGACCATCACGCACCCCGGAAGAGTGCGTTCAACGAACAGCGCACGCTGTTTTTCTTCACCCTTGACGTAGGTGGTCGGCGCCCACCAGCTGTGCTCCATCAACGCGGTCCGCGCACCAAGGGCCTGGCCGGCGCGGATGCCGTCGCCGGTATTGTTGGGCGGCGTGGCACTCCAGTTCGCCCGGGACGGCTGCGGCAGGTACTGCTCGCGCATCGCCTGGTTCCGCTCGAAACCACCGGCGGCGATGATCACCCCATAGCGTGCCTTGACGTTGAGCAACTGACCGTTGCGATTGACCCGCGCCCCACCAACCCGGTCACCGACCAGCAGCAACTCTTCCAGCGCACAGTTGAGCCACAGCGACTTGCCGCGATCCTGCAACGAACAGCGCAAGGCACCGATCAAGGCATTGCCCAAGGTCAGGAAACGATCGCGGCGGGACAAGCGCCGGCCTTCGCGGTCCTTCCAATAACGCCACATCACCCGCAGGGTCAGGCGCAACCAGCCGGGGCCACGGCACAGCAGCACTTGCGCCTCTTTCATGGTCATCGCCATGCGCCCCATCATCAGGGTGCCAGGGGACGGTGCGCGCATGCGCAAGAATTCTTCTCCGAGTTCGGCGGCATCGAACGGTTGTGGATCCATCGAGCGATAGCCCGGTTTTCCGCCCTCGACTTCCGGGTAGTAATCGGCATAGCGCGGTTGCGCCTCGAAGCGCACGCGGGTGTGTTGTTCCAGGTACTCGACCATCTCCCGGCCATGCTCGACATAGGCTTCGATGCGCCCGTCGTCGATCTCGCCATGGGTCACCGCGCGGATGTAGGCAATCGCTTCGGCCGCCGAATCACTGCCGCCGATCGCATTGATCCGGTGATTGTTGGGGATCCAGATGCCGCCGCCGGACACCGCCGAGGTGCCGCCGTACTCGCCGCTCTTTTCGATCAGCAGCGCATTGAGGCCCAGGTCGTGGGCGCGCAGCGCAGCGGTCATGCCTCCGGCCCCAGAGCCAATCACCAACACATCACAGCACTCGTCCCATTTGATCCCGGCAGCGTTCATGCGATCACCCTTGTTCAGCGCCCATCAGGCAGAAACCGCCACCGCCGGATCTTCGCCCGGTGCAGTCGGTCTCGGGATTGTTCGCCGCGCGCGCCGGGTGTTCATCGTCCGATAAGACTAAGGCCAGGCCTGCTGCCACCCCGTACAAATCGCTTAGTCCGCTTGGACGATGTTGCGCGCAATTGGTGACTCCATAGTCGCCCACAGCACCAATCACCCCCCTGAAATGCAGGTCGGGCAGGTCTGACCTGGGCCATGAGGACGACATGATAAAAACAATAATCGCCCCACCAACACAGCACACTCGCACACAGCTTGTTCTATTGATGCTGGCTGGCGGACTTAGCGCTCACGTTAACGCCATGAGCTTTCAGCCAAGCGAAGACTTGAGCATCGACTGGGACACTACACTGACGTACAGCCTCGCCTGGCGGACCGAGGCTCGCGATCACAAACTGACCGCGAACGCTAACGGCAACGATGGCGATAACGCGTTCGACAAAGGCAGCCTGATCAACAACCGCAGCGGCTTTCTCACCGAAGCCAACATCAAGTGGCAAGACGACTACGGCGTGTTCGTGCGGGCGACGGGCTTCTACGACAACGTCTACGATCAGGACAACGACAACACCACCGGCACTTCCAACTGCTTCGCCGGCGGCCATTGCAGCAAGCCTGACCGCTTCTCCCAGGACACCATCGACCAGCACCGCAATGAACTGCGCATGCTCGATTACTACGCCTATGGCACATGGGACCTGAGCGGCCATGCCTTCAACGCGCGCCTGGGTAACCAGGTGGTGAGCTGGGGTGAGAGCCTGTTCTATCCGGGCATTTCCGCGGCCCAGAGCCCGGTGGACGCGACCAAGGCGACCACCCCGGGCGTCGAGGTCAAGGAAATCCTGCTGCCGGTCGGCCAACTGTTCACCCAGTTCGCCCTGACCGAAAGCCTGGGTATCCAGGCCTACTACCAATACAAGTGGGAAAAGACCGAGCTGTTCGGCGTGGGTAGCTACTTCTCCACCACCGACTTCATCGACGAGGGCGGCTTCAACGACGCCTCCGGTTTTGTCACCCGTCTGAAGGACGACAAACCGAGCGACAGTGGCCAGTACGGTCTGGCCTTCACCTACGCCGCCGAGTCGCTGAAAAACACCGAGTTCGGCATCTACTACTCGCGTTATCACGACAAGACCCCATCACTGGACTTCGCATCGACCCTGGGCCGCTATCAGGTGCGCTACTTCGACAACATCGACCTGTTCGGCGCGAGCTTCGCCACCGTGCTGGGCGACGTCAGTTGGGCCGGTGAAGTCAGCTACCGCGACGGTACGCCGGTGATGGTCAACAACGGTTTCTCCAGCCCCGTGCGCGGCAAGACAATACAAGCGCAAACGTCGATGATCTACGTGCTTGGCCCGACGTCCTTCGCCGACAACACCAGCCTGACCGGCGAGGTGGTCTACAACACCGTGGTCAGCAACGACAAGTCGCAGCCAGTGACCCTGGCCCCTGGCTTCGCGCTGCCGGGAACCGACAGCCTGGTCTATGACCGCGATGCCTGGGGCTACACGGTACAAGCGAACTTTGACTACAACAACGTGTTCAGCGGATGGGACATGACGGTGCCTGTCACCTTCAGCGCCGCCGCCCACGGCGACAGCTCGATGGTCGGCTCGATCAACGCCGGCCAGAACGATAACCGCGCCAGCATCGGCAGTTCGTGGCGCTACCTCGGCAACTTCACCGTCGAGGCCCGCTACAACGCCTACCTCGGCAACGCCAACAACAGCCCGTTGGCCGACCGCGACAACGTCGCGCTCAACTTCAAGTACCGGTTCTGATTCCCCTGTCGGAGGAGCACAGCATGTCCAGATTCACCCAAACCTTATTGAGCACGGCATTGACCGTCGGTCTGCTCGGCAGTGGCCTGGCTTACGCCAAGGTCAGCCCCGAGGAAGCCGCCCGCCTTGGCCAGGACCTGACCCCGATGGGCGCCGAAAAGGCCGGCAACGCCGACGGCAGCATCCCGGCCTGGACCGGCAAATGGCGCGGTCTGCCACCGGGTCTCACGTTCGGTGGTGCAGGCACGCCGTACCCGGACCCCTATGCGTCTGAAAAACCCTTGTTCACCATCACCGCGCAGAACATGGACCAGTACGCCGCCAACCTGACCGACGGCCAGAAAGCTTTGTTCAAGCGCTACCCGGACTCTTTCAAGATGCCGGTGTACCCGAGCCATCGCGACTTCCGTGTCGATCAGCTCACCGAAGACGACATCAAGAAAAACGCCCTGAACGCGGAGCTCTCCAACGACGGCAACGACACCAGCAATGCCTTCGGTGCCTCGCCTTTCCCGATTCCGAAGAACGGCAACGAACTGATCCTCAACCACACCATGTCAGGGCGGTCCTTCACCGAAGAGGCCGTCTACCAACAGGCAGTGATCTATCCCGACAAAAATCGGGTGACGGAGAAGGTCGACTACAAGATCTTTTCGGTGTGGGCCGACCCCAAAAAGACCCTGGACACATCCGGTGGCATCCTCACGCACTTTTTGCTCACCACCTTGGAACCCGTGCGCAAGAAGGGTGAGATCGTCGTCGGTCACGAGTTCATCAATGCCACCGCCGAACCACGGCAAGCCTGGCAATACTCCCCGGGTCAACGCCGCGTGCGCCGCGCGCCGACCGTCGGCTACGACTCACCTAGCGGTGCGGGCGGCTTCCGGGTCTATGATGAAGATCGCTTGTTCAACGGCGCCCCGGATCGCTACAACTGGTCCATCGTCGGTAAAAAAGAGATCTACATTCCGTACAACAACTACAAGATCGACCAACCTGACGTAAACATCGAACAGATCCTGTCCACCACCGGTCACATCAACCCGGATATCATGCGCTACGAGAAACACCGCGTGTGGATCGTGCAGGCCACGCTCAAGCCAAACGCACGGCATCTCTATGCCAAGCGTGTGCTCTATCTGGACGAGGATAGCTGGCAGGCCGCCCTGGCAGACAACTACGACAGCCGTGGACAACTGTGGCGCACAAACATGCAAACCTCGATCTACGCCTATCACATCGAGCGTTTCCACTCCCGTCTGGGCATCTACCACGACCTGATCGCAGGCTCCTACCTGGTTGACCGCATGCTGGTCGATCAAAAGCCTGCCAAGCTCAATGCCAGCAATTTCGTCGACGAAGAATTCACCCCCGGCAACCTGCGCAAGCTCGGCACCCGCTAAACCTCGCCGCCCCGGCCGACGCGTTCAGCCGGGGCGGCGACGGCATCGTGCGTGCCAAACTGGTCGCGCCACCAACCCCGACGGCAGAACAGCAAAACCGATGCCTATCAGCTGTGGCAAGAATTCCGTGATCACGGTAACTGATGGCAGAATGACGACGCCTGGTGAGGCGCGGGAGACCCTGGGCGGTTCAAGCCCTGATCAGACAAGGCGTAGTGCGACGGCGCTCGTTCTTATAACAAGAAAAATTCTGGAGATACTCGATGCGTTGTTACCGTCAATGGCTCGTCCTGTGTCTCGGGCTCTTCGCAGCGTCCATTCGCGCACAGGAAACCCCACCTGTGCCTCACCCCGAGTACCAGGTAAGTGCACCAAAAGGTGCGCCCAATGTGGTGATCGTGATGCTCGACGATGTTGGCTTCGGCGCATCGTCAACTTTTGGCGGGCCCGGCCAGACACCGGTGCTCGACACACTGGCGCATGAAGGGCTGCGTTACAACAGTTTTCATACCACCTCGATTTGCTCACCGACGCGCGCGTCACTACTGACCGGTCGCAACCCGCATGCGGTCGGGATCGGCACGGTAGAGAACGTGCCTGACGATCGCCCGGGTTACAGCGGCTTCCACACCAAGGATACTGCGACCATAGCGGAAATCCTGCGCCAGAATGGCTACAACACTGCCGCCTTTGGCAAATGGCATCAGACGCCCGACTGGGAAGTTTCGCCGAGCGGCCCCTTCGACCGATGGCCGACTGGTGAGGGTTTCGAACGTTTCTACGGCTTCATGGGCGGAGAAACCGATCAATATGATCCGTCGCTTTACGACGGTACGACGCCGATCATGCGGCCGCCAGGCAGCAACTATCACCTGACCGAAGATCTCGCCAACCACGCGATCGAATGGTTGCGCGTACAGCACTCGGTCACGCCGAACAAGCCGGTGTTCCTGTACTTCGCGCCGGGCGCGACCCATGCTCCGCTGCAGGCACCGAAGGAGTGGATCGAAAAGTATCGTGGCCAGTTTGACCAGGGGTGGGACAAGCTGCGCGAGGAGACCTTCGCCCGGCAGAAAAAGCTTGGCATCATCCCGGCTGACACCGTACTCACGTCACGAGACCCACGGATGCCAGCATGGGACACGCTGACACCGGATCAGAAGCGCATCGCTTCGCGATTGATGGAGGTTTACGCCGGCTTCCTGGAACATACCGACGTCCAGGTCGGCAAGTTGATCGATACACTCAAGGCCAATGGCCAGTTCGACAACACGATGTTCATCTACATCGTCGGCGACAATGGAGCGAGCACCGAAGGTGGTTTGCTCGGCAGCGCGAACTATTTCGGCCCCATACAAGGATTGCCGGAAAGCGACACGAGCAAACTCGCGCAGCTGGATAAACTCGGCGGACCTGGCACGCACGCGCACTATCCGGCTGGCTGGGCGTGGGCGATGGACACACCGTTCCAATGGACGAAGACCGTTGCATCGCATCTCGGCGGCACGCGCAACCCGATGGTGATCACATGGCCGAAGGGAATCATGGATCGCGGCGGATTGCGCAGCCAGTTCAGCCACGTCAACGATATTGTGCCGACCATCCTGAACGCGGCGCATATCAAAGAGCCAACCACGGTCAATGGCATCGCGCAGAAGCCCATGGATGGGACGAGCTTGATCTACAGCTTTGCTGACGCGAAAGCGCCCGAGCGCCACACCACTCAGTACTTCGAGGTCTTCGGGAACCGCGCAATCTACCATGACGGCTGGATCGCATCGGCGTTTCATCGCAGGCTCCCCTGGTCAACCATCAGTGGTTTCACAACGAAGAAGTTCGAGGAAGATCAATGGGAGCTGTACGACCTGAAAAAAGACTATTCGCAAGGCAATGATCTGGCACAGCAAGAGCCGGCACGACTCGCTGCGTTGAAGGATCTGTTCATGCAGGAGGCAGGGCGTAACCAGGTGCTTCCGCTCGCCGACCTCGCCATGTCGGGCTCCAAAGGACTTCCCGCGCTCCACGAAGGTCGCACTCGCATGACTTTCCACGAAGGTGCCGTCGGCATCCCTGAATCGGCGCTGCCCAAGACATACAACCGTTCATGGAGTGTGACTGGAATCGTCGACGTCGGCGCGCAAGCGCACGGAGTGGTTGCGACGGTGGGCGGCAACAGTGCCGGATGGTCGCTCTATCTCGACGCCGAACAGCATCCGATGTTCACTTACCGCCTTTTCGATCTGAAGACGGTGACGTTCCGCGGGGCCGAGCCACTCAAACCTGGCCGTCACGAACTTCGTTTCGATTTCGACTACGACGGCGGAGGTTATGCCAAGGGCGCAGCGATCCAATTGCTGGTCGATGGCGTATTGATCGGCAAGGACCATTTACCCGCAAGCCCGCCGGCTTTCTTCACGATCGAAGAAACCTTTGACGTCGGGATCGACCACGGCTCCTGCGCAGGTGACTATCCCGAGGAATCCGCGCCCGGCTATACCTTTACAGGAGGTCGGATCGAGGAGGTATCAATCGAACTGCGGTAGGTCGCAAGGGAGTTCAGGGCATTAGCCTCGTCGACTCATGCTGTGCGCGCTCTTCCCGACCCAGGCTTGTTGAGGCGTGGGATTATGCCCGGGTCGATCTCGGTGCTGCTGCCGTCGAGTTTCGACAGGCCCGGTCAGCGAATAAAATGCCAAATAAAATTAAGCCTTAAATTCGAGGATCATTGCTTGTCGACCGCCAAGAACCTGTTCCTGGGGCTGTGCTCCTTGCTGCTGCTCAACCTCCCGGTGCATGCACAGGAGGCCGCATCGCCGCACTTGGCGAAAGACCCCGCCGGCTATGCCGACGCCGCCAGTTGCCTCGGTTGTCATGCCAAGCAGGCCAGGGACTGGAAAAATTCCGATCACGACTGGGCGATGCGTGAGGCGACTCCAGCCAATATGCTGGGCAATTTCAAGGATGCGCGGTTCAAGGATGGCGGTGTGCAGGCGAAGTTTTTCCGCCGCGGCGAGAAGTTCTTCGTCAACATCGAAGGCGCGGATGGCAAACCGGCGGACTTCCTTATTCGCTACACCTTTGGCTACAAACCGCTGCAGCAGTACCTGGTGGAGTTTCCCGGTGGCCGCCTGCAGAGCCTGACCATTGCCTGGGATACACGACCGAAGGCCGAAGGTGGACAGCGCTGGTTCTCGCTTTACCCTGGTCAGCGTTTTGCGCCGAATGACCCATTGCACTGGACCGGGCGCTACCAGAATTGGAATGCAATGTGCGCGGATTGCCATTCGAGCAACCTGCTGAAGAATTACGACGATAAAACCGACAGCTTCTCCACCACTTGGCACGAGCCAAACGTCGGCTGCCAGGGGTGCCACGGCCCGGCACAGAAACACGTCGAATGGGCCGAAAAAGCCAAGGACAAACCCGAGAGCGAAGCCAGGGATGTGGGCCTGCCGGTGGATTTCAAGGCGCTCGGCAGCCAGGGTCTGATGGAGCAATGCGCCTACTGTCACAGTCGCCGGCAGAGCCTGGGCATCGGCCAGCAGCCGGGTAAGCCGCTGCTTGATGCGGCGTTGCCAGCCACTCTACGGCCCGATCTCTACCATGCCGATGGGCAGATCCAGGGCGAGGTGTACGTCTATGGCTCTTTCGCCCAGAGCAAAATGTACGCCGCAGGGGTGACCTGTACAGATTGCCACGATCCGCACACCGCCAAGGTCAAGATCGAAGGCAACGACCTCTGTCAGCAGTGTCACACCCAGGCGCCACCTGCGCGTTTCCCCAGCTTGCAGGCGAAGAACTACGACAGTCCCGAGCATCATCACCACGCGGCGGGCTCTGCCGGCGCGCAGTGCGTCAATTGTCATATGCCGGAGCAGACCTACATGGTCGTTGACCCGCGTCGCGACCATAGCCTGCGCCTGCCGCGCCCGGATCTGGCCGCCAGGACCGGCAGCCCGGATGCCTGCACTGCATGCCATAAGGACAAGGAGCCGGCGTGGGCGGCCAAGTCCATCGAAGGCTGGTTCGGCAAGCCACAGCGGCCGCCGCACTACGGCGAAACGCTGCATGGCGCCCGCCAGGGTAGCGCCGATGCGTTGCCGCAACTGGCGGCAGTGATTGGCGACTTGGGCAAGCCGGCGATCGTCCGCGCTACCGCTGCCGAACAACTGGCGGCGCTGGGCGAGCCGGCCTTGCCGAGCTTGACTCAGGCGCTCAAAGACCAGAGTCCGCTGGTGCGTGCCTACGCGATTCCTGCCTTTACCGAGCTGGCGCCAGTGGAGCGGGTCAAGCGTCTGCTGCCGTTGCTGGACGACCCGCAACGCGCGGTGCGCGACGAGGCACTGCGTGCGCTGGCGGGTATTCCCCTGATTGCCCTGCCCAAAGAGCGGCGCGAAGGCTTCACCGCGGCCCTCGACGACTACGAGCGGCGCCTGCGCGGTAATGCCGACCTGCCCGGCAGCCGCCTCAATCTGGCCGTGCTGCTGGAGCGCAAGGCTCTGCAGTTGGAAGCGCTGGAGCAGTACCGCCAGGCGCTCAAACTTGATCCCTATTTCTCGCCGGCGCGGATCAACCTGGTGACGCTGGCAAACGGCGTCTTGCGCCAGGACGAAGCCGAGCAGGTCCTGCGCGAGGGCGTGGCACTCAACGAGATGCCAGCGAGCGATCGGGGCAACCTGGCGTACATGCTGGCGCTGTTGCTGGTCGAGCGCGGTAAGGCCGAGGAAGGTTTGCAGTGGATGGAGCAGGCCGCTATCGCCTTGCCCGACAACTCGCGGATTCGCTACAACCAGGGGCTGCTCCTGCTACAAATGCGGCGCCGCGATGCTGCGCGCACGGCGCTGGAAGCCGGTCTGGCGCAATCCCCGCAAGATCCCGATCTGCTTTACGCGCTGATTTATCAGCACGGTACGGGCGGCCAGCGCGAACAGGCGGTGCAGTACCTCCGGCGCCTGGAGCAGGCCGCGCCTGGCGATCCGCGCCTGGCGCAGCTCAAGCGACAGATGGGCTTGCATTAGCCTGGCGTTGCACCCGTAGGTGGTGCAAGCCCTGCCCGGAATGCCAGGGTCGCAGGGTGGAATCGAGGAGCAACCCGATATCGCTTAGTCCGGTTGGACGATGTTGCATTGCAAGCGTGACTCCATAGTCGCCCCAGCTTCACTTCCCACCCCTGAACTGCAGGTCGGGCCGGCCTGACCGCTGCGCATGCTCGATTACTACGCCTATGGCACCTGGGACGTGAGTGGTCACGCCCTCAACGCGCGCCTGGGCAACCAGGTGGTGAGCTGGGGTGAGAGCCTGCTCTACCCGGGTTTTCCGCGGCCCAGAGCCCATTGGCCGACCGCGACAACGTCGCGCTCAGCTTCAAGAACCGGTTCTGATTCCCCTGTCGGAGGAGCACAGCATGTCCAGATTCACCCAAACCTTATTGAGCACGGCATTGACCGTGGCTCTGCTCGGCAGTGGCCTGGCTTACGCCAAGGTCAGCCCCGAGGAAGCCGCCCGCCTGGGCCAGGACCTGACCCCGATAGGCGCCGAAAAGGCCGGCAACGCTGACGGCAGCATCCCGGCCTGGTCCGGCAAATGGCGCGGTCTGCCACCGGGTCTAAAGTACGCCGGCCCCGGCACCCCGTATCCGGACCCGTACGCCGCGGAAAAACCACTGTTCGTGATCGATTCGAAGAACATGGACAAGTACGCCGACAACCTGACCGATGGCCAGAAAGCGTTGCTCAAGCGTTACCCTGATACCTTCAAGATCCCGGTGTACCCGAGCCACCGCGACTTCCGCCTCGATCAGCGCATGGAAGACCTGATCAAGAAAAACGCCGTCACTGCCGAACTCGACAATGACAACAACGACACGAAAAACGCCTGGGGTGCTTCTCCGTTCCCGATCCCGAAGAACGGCAGCGAGTTGATGTTCAACCATACCTTGCAGTCGCGCGCCAACACTGAAGAGGCCAACTACGGCCAGGCGGTGGTGTACGCCAACAAGGAAAAGGTGCTCGAAGAGGTCAACTACAAGATCTTCTCGATCTGGTCCAGTCCGGACAAATCTCTGGAGACGGCCAACGGCATCCTCACCAACTTCCTGATCACCACGCTGGAACCGGTGCGCAAGAAAGGCGAAATCGTCGTCGGCCACGAGTTCATCAACCCGACCTCCTCCCCGCGCCAGGCCTGGCAGTACAGCCCCGGTCAGCGCCGGGTGCGTCGCGCGCCGACCGTAGGCTACGACTCGCCGACCGGCGCGGGAGGTTTTCGCGTGTACGACGAAGACCGTTTGTTCAACGGTGCACCGGACCGCTACAACTGGACCATCGTCGGCAAAAAAGAAATCTACATTCCTTATCACAACTACAAGATCGATGATCCGAGCGTGAGCACCGATCAGATTCTGGCCACCACCGGTCATATCGATCCGCAGTACATGCGCTATGAAAAACACCGCGTCTGGGTGCTGCAAGCCACCCTCAAGGAAGGTGCCCGCCACGTGTACGCCAAGCGTGTGATGTACCTGGACGAGGACACTTGGGCCGCGACCCTGGCCGACAACTACGACAGCCGTGGCCAGTTGTGGCGCACCAACATGCAGACCTCGATCTACGCCTACGAAATGCAGCGCTACCACGCTCGCCTCGGGATCTATCACGACCTGATTGCCGGCTCGTATCTGGTTGACCGGATGCTGATCGATCAGAAACCGGCGAAGCTCAACGCCACCGCCTTCACCGAAGACGAATTCACCCCTGGCAACCTGCGCAAACTCGGCACCCGCTAAAACCTCAGTGCCCCGACCGACTCATTCGGTCGGGGCGTTATGCTTTTCCAATTCTGTAGATTTCACGGAAGACTGCTCATGAATAAACTCCTCACCGGCGTCATCGCAATGGCCAGCGTTGGCCTGTCGATGCACGCCAATGCCCTGAACATCCTGCTGACCAACGACGACGGTTGCCGCGCACCCGGTATCGATGCGATGTACCGCGCCCTGACCGCCGCCGGGCACAAGGTCACCCTGGTCGGCCCATTGAACGACAGCAGCGGCATCAGCGCCGCCAGCGTGGTCGTGCCCGGCCAGGCCCTGGCGGTGACCGAACTGGCGCCGGGCAAATTTTGCGTCGGGCCGCCGGAGGGCTACACCCCGCCTGCCGGCAAGACCTCTGCCATCGGCACGCCAGTGGATGCGGTCAACGTCGGCCTCGATGTGATCCTCAAGGATTCGCCGCCAGACCTGGTGGTATCCGGCACCAACTTCGGCGAAAACGTCGGCCCGTTGACGCAGATGTCCGGCACCCTGAACGCTGCGGTACGCGCGATGTTCAAAGGTGTTCCGGCAGTAGCGGTGTCAACGGCCATCGACATGGACCTGATCATCCGCGACCAGCAGGCCGGCTACCGCAAAACCCTTGGCGCCATGGACGACACGGCGCGGTTTGCCGTGAAGGTCATTGAACAGGCGAGCCTGGCCGGTACCGAAGCTAAACAGGCCTGCACCAAGAACAAACATCAGTGTGATTTGAACGTGCTCGGCCTGCCGGGTATCAGCGGCTTGAACCTCAACTACCCGCCCCTGAAACCCGAAGAAGTCAAAGGCGTGAGCTTTGCCCCGATCGGCAACTGGGATCGGGTGAACTTCACCTCACAGCGCGGCGCCGACGGCGTGGTCCACGTCAACCTGGCCCCACCGTCGACACCAACCGACGCCCAGCAAAAGGCCGATGCCTATCAACTGTGGCAAGGCCACGCGGTGATCACCGTGATCGACGGCAACATGACCGCGCCGCAGGCGATGCAGGATCAGGCGAAGAAGATGTTGCGCGGGATCAAGCCTTAAGCCAATGCAGATGGGGTGTACGCAACTTCTGTGAACCACCCAAATCACTGTGGGAGCGAGCTTGCTCGCGATGAGGCCGGCCCATTCAACATCAATGTCGCCTGACAGACCGCCATCGTCGGAACGCCGCCCGGAGCAAGCTCGCTCCCACAGGGTTATCAGGTGTACGCAATATCTGCGAACAACCAAATTCACTGTGGGAGCGAGCTTGCTCGCGATTGAGGCAACACGGTTCCAGATCAAACCCAGATCGCATCCCACAACGGATAGTCACCAAGCTTCTCAACCAACCCAGCCCGCAACGGGTTGGCGACGACATATCGAGCAAGCTTCACCAAGTCTTCATCCCGCCGCAGTGCCCGATCGTGATAGCCCTGCTGCCAAAGACTGCCTTTACGTCCGACGGACATGTTCACGGCCCGCGTACTCAATGATTTGGTTTTTTGCATCAGCTGACTGAGTGAGCACTGCTGCAACTCGATCAACCAATGAAAATGATCGGGCATGACAACCCAGGCTAACGAGTTCGCCCAATATTGTTCCTGTGCATATTGAAATTGCTTGACGACCAGCCTGCCCAGACCGAAATCCTTGAAAACCGGTTCTCGGTCCAGCGTGTTGCTCGTCAGCAGGTAAATCCTGTTGGGTTCAGGATAGCGGCCTGTGCGCAGGCGATGCGAGGCGGGTAATTCAGGCATTCCTTTGCCCTCTCCATGGTGAATTCAGGAGGAAGGCTAGACCGGTGGATGCTTGAGCGTTGGGTCAGCTTTTGACTGGATGTGACCAATCGATAGCTATCGCGAGCAAGCTCGCTCCCACAATGATTTCGGCTGCTCGCAGATATTGCATACACCCATTAACCCTGTGGGCGAGAATGATCGTGCCAACCGCCATCTGATCTACCGCGCCGGCATAGAGGTTGCGCTCGGTTTCGTTTGCTTCAGTTTGCCGGCTGGAACGGCACAAACTCCGTCACTTCCAGATCAAACCCGGAAACAGCGGTGTACGGCACCGGCGAGCTCATCAGGCGCATTTTGCGCACGTTCTGGTCCCGCAGGATCTGCGCGCCGATGCCCAGGGTCCGTTGCGGAAACTGTGGTGCCCGGTGCTTGCCTCCACTGCGCTGACGCAGTTGTTCGAGCACGCCCTCGGCGGATTCCTTTTGCGCCAGCAGCACCAGCACACCGCTACCGGCCGCCGCGATACCGGCCAGCGAACGCTCCAGGGTCCACTGTTGCGGCCCGCCTGCGCTTTCACACCCCAGTACGTCACGCAACGTCTCGATGCTTTGCACCCGCACCAGCACCGGTTGCGTGCTGTCGATCCGGCCCTTGACCAACGCCATGTGCAACGAGCCCTGGTAGGTGTCCTGATAGGTGGTCACCTGGAACTCGCCGTGGCGGGTTTGCAACGGATATTCGCCGCCGCGTTCGATCGTGCCTTCATGCAGGATGCGATAGTGAATCAGGTCGGCAATGGTGCCGATCCGCAAACCATGGCGTTGGGCGAAGTCATGCAGCTCGGCACCACGGGCCAGTTCGCCGTCCTCGTTGAGGATGCCCACCAGGGTTGCCGCCGGTTGCAGCCCCGCCAGTCGCGTCAGGTCGCAAGCGGCCTCGACATGGCCGGCCCGCTGCATCACGCCACCGGGCAAGGCTTGCACCGGGAAGATATGCCCCGGTTGCACCAGGTCCGTCGGAACGCTGGCCGGGTCGACCGCCACCTGGATCGACCGCGCCCGGTCCGCTGCCGAGATGCCCGTGGACACTCCGGTGGCGGCTTCGATCGAGCGGGTAAAACCCACGCCATGTTGCGCCCGGGAGTTGGGCACCATCAGGTCCAGGCCCAGTGCGCGGCAGCGCTGCTCGGTCAGGGCCAGGCAAATCAGCCCGCGTGCCTGCACCGCCATGAAGGTGACAGCCTCGGCCCCGGCCTGTTCGGCGGCCATCAGCAACGAGCCTTCGCCGTTGTGTTCATCGTCGGTGATCACCACCATCCGACCGGCTCCGATGGCCTCGATCAGTTGCGGCACCGTGTTGAAAGCCAGGTCGTTCATTTGAGTGCCCCGCGCAGGTCGGTCGCCGCATCGGACAAAGCCTGTGCCGCCCCTTCGACGAATGCCGCCATGCTGATAAAGCCGTGGATCATGCCGTCACAACGCTGTACGCGCACAGGTACGCTGGCCTCGCGCAAGCACTCGGCCATTGCCTCGCCTTCATCGCGCAACGGATCGAATTCGGCGGTAATCAGGGTCGTTGGCGGCAATCCCGCCAGGCTCTCGGCGCGCAACGGCGAGGCCAATGGGTCCTCCGCCTGCCCGACGTCTTGCAGGTACTGCTGCCAGAACCAGCGCATCATCCCGGCGGAAAGCAGATAGCTCTGGGCAAAGTCTTCGAAGGACTGACTGTCGCAACCGGCGTCAGTGACCGGATAAAACAGGCACTGATAACTGATCTTCGGCCCCTGGCGTCGTGCCGCCAACTGACTGACCGCCAGCGCCAGATTGCCCCCGGCGCTGTCCCCGGCCACAGCCAGCCTGCTGCCATCGACGCGCAGTTCAGCCGCGTGTTCGACCAGCCAGCAGGTGGCCGCATAACAATCGAGCGGTGCAGCCGGGAACTTGCTTTCCGGCGCCAGTCGGTAGGCGACTGACACCACCACCGCCTCGGTCTGGCGGGCCAGCGAGCGGCAGAGATTGTCGTGGGTATCGAGGTTGCCCATGACAAATCCGCCGCCATGGAAAAACACCAGCAATGGCAGGTCGCTCTCTTCCGATGGCCGGTACAGCCGTGCGTCCAGTTCACCGTCCGCGCCGGCCACCCGCAGGTCGCACACCTCGCTCATCGGTTCGCCGGGGATGGCCGGCAGCAGGTTGTCGGAGAACTGCCGGTACTGAGCGGCATCGATATGACTGAAATCGGGCTCCGGGATGTCGCGAAACTGCTGGAGTACTCCAGCGATCTGCTTATCGAGCGGCATGGGCATCGTCCTCTACGTCAGTCATTTGAAACTGCGGATTGGTTTCTCCCAGGATGCTTTGCAGACGGCGTTCAAGGGCCGGTTTGAAACTCTTGTGGGGCAGGATCCAGAAACGCTTTTGCGCGACGGCGGCGAACACTTGCGCGGCCAGTTCCGCCGGGGTCATGCCCTGGCGAACGGTGCTGTCGAGCAGTTGACTGAAGTCGGACCCGGCGGTGCCCACTTCCTGGTTCGACGCCATGATTTCACTGGCCACCGGCCCCGGACACAGCACCGACACCGACACCGGCGCACCGATCATGGCGAGTTCGTAATGCAGGGTTTCCGAGAGCGCGACCACCGCCTGCTTGGTCACGTTGTACGGCGCCATCAGCGGGCTGCTGACCAGCCCTGCAAGGGATGCCGTGTTGATCACATGGGCTGCCCGGCCCTGACTGAGCAGCAGCGGCACAAAGCTGCGAATGCCGTTGATCACGCCGTTGAGGTTGACGTCGAGCATGCGCTGCCATTGCGCCTCGGTGATTTCCCAGCTGAAGCCGGTTTGCATCACCCCGGCGTTGTTGAACAGCAGGTCGACCCCGCCAAAGTGCTCGACAGCCCGGTCACGCAAGCGCTCGACCTGCGTTACATCACCGACATCGGTGACGCAGGCAATCGCCTGCACACCGCTGGATTTCAATTCCTCGCACAGGGCTTGCAGGCCCGCCGCATCCCGATCCGCCAGCACCAGGCGCATGCCCAGCGACGCCGCGTGTTCGGCCAGGCCACGGCCAATACCACTGGCGGCCCCGGTAATCACCGCTACCGGCCCTTGTTCATTACTCATCGCCAACTCCTGCCATGGGTCTAATGGCGCCAGTAGAGCGGGCCTACTTAAAGCAGCCATCGTCCATTCAGACGATGCCCGCTTTTACAGGGGCGGCAGAATCCGTTACATGCGCCAAACCCGTGATCCCTTGGGAGAATAATAAGATGAGTACCCTGCACCGCATCGAAGCCAAACTGCTGGAAGACCGCTACGCCCGTGGCTGGCATTGCCTGGGCCTGGCCGCGCAATACCGCGACGGCAAGGCCCACCGCCTGGAGGTGTTCGGCACCCGTCTGGTGGCGTTCCAGGGTGAAGACGGCGATCTGCATATTCTTGATGGCTACTGCCCGCACATGGGCGCCGACCTGAGCACCGGTTGCGTTGAAGGCAACTCGATCCGCTGCCCCTTCCACGCCTGGCGCTGGGGCGCCGATGGCGTGTGCGATGACATCCCTTATGCCAAGCGCATCCCGCCACGGGCCAGGATCAAGAGCTGGCCGATCATGGAAGAGAACCAACTGCTGTTCGTCTGGAACGACCCCGAAGGCAACCCGCCGCTGCCGGAACAACGCATTCCGCGCATCGACGCCTGCTACAGCGACGAATGGGCGGAGTGGGAAGTCGCCGAACTGCAGATTGGCACCAACTGCCGCGAACTGATCGACAACATCGCCGACATGGCGCACTTCGGCACCGTCCATGGCGCGCCGGTCGACGAGTTCATCAACATTTTCCAGGGCCACCTGGCCACCCAGATCATGCGCGCCCGCAGTGAGCGCCTGTCCGGCGATAGCGTGCTGACCACCGAAGCCACCTATTTCGGCCCGGCCTATCAGATCACCGAAATGAACGGCGCCATGAACGGCCAGCCAATCCATTCGATCCTGCTCAACTGTCACGTGCCGATTGACCTCGACAGCTTCACCCTGCGCTATGGCGTGCTGGTGAAGAAGATCCCGGGGCTCAGCGAAGAGCAGAACCAGGCAATGGCCAAGGCCTACGTGGCGCAAGCGCAGGCAGCCTTCTACGAAGACGTGGCCATCTGGCACAGCAAGACCCGCGTCGACAACCCGCTGCTGTGTGACGGCGACGGTCCGGTCTATCAGTTGCGCCGTTGGTACGAGCAGTTCTACACCGACGTCCAGGCGCTGTCGGCGGACGTTGCCGAACACAAGAAGTTTGTCGTGCGCGCCAGCGAACGGGTCTGACATCAGCGGCTTTTCGCCCGCCCCGGGCCTGAGCGGCAGCCGCCGGTCAGGCCCTGAGCCCGAGCGTTGCAAGGAGTCGATACCGGCGCTTATTCTCGGCCACCGCCAACGCTAATAATAAAAACGGTTTTTCCCCATGCAGCAGAGCCTCAGCCTCGATACGTTCAGTGATTTGCTCGGCAACCTCTATCAGGGGCCGCTGGAAACCATTCCCTGGGCGACTTTTCTCAACCAGCTCAATGTGCATCTGAACAGCAAGTACGTGACCTTCATCCTGCGTCCGCCCAGCGCCCATGTGGATGGCCTGATGGTCAACACCACCGGTACCTCGACCGAGGCGACCGCGTCGTATAACAAGCACTTTTTCAGCCTCGATCCGTTTGTCGACCTGCCCAACCGCCAGGTCGTGACCCTCGCCGAGTTCGTCTCCAACGACGACTGGCAGAACTCCGAGTTCTACAAGAACTTCCTTGAACCGGTGGACGTGTTCCACATCCTCGGTGCCGACATCAACACTGTCGACGGCGCCCAGTGCCGCATTCGCATCAGTCGCGGGCGTGACGACAAGCCTTTCGGCAATGAAGAAAAGGCCATGCTCACGCATTTCATCCCGCACCTGGAACGCTCGATCAAGATCCACATGCAACTCAACCGTATCGAAGCCGAGCGCAACCTGTACGCCGGCGCGGTGAACCAGATGGCGGTCGGCACGATCATCCTCGACGAGTCCGGCAAGGTGCTGCAGACCAACCAGGTTGCCGACCGGCTGATCCAGGAAAAGGACGGCATCAAACTGGTCAACGATGGCCTGCAGGTCGGTACCGCCCGGGACACCCAGGAGTTCCGCCGACTGGTCAAGCAGTCGCTGCTGTCGCAAAAGAGCGGCAATCCATCAGTGGTTGAGGCCCTGCGCGTACAGCGACCGTCCGGCAAAGCGGATCTGGGGATCATCGTGCGCTCGGTGCCCTTGAGCGACTGGAGCGAAGGCAAGCAGTGCCCCACCGTGGTGATTTTCATCAGCGACCCGGAGCAGCAGTCCACCGCGCCCCAGGATATAGTCCGCGCACTGTTCGACTTCACCCCGGCGGAAACCCAGCTTGCCATGTTATTGGCGAACGGCTTGACCCTCGATGAAGCCTCGGAAGAGCTGGGCATCAGCCGCAACACCTCCCGGGCGCACCTGCGCTCGACCTTCTCCAAGACCGGCGTGACCCGCCAGACCATGCTGGTGCGCCTGATCCTGCGCAGCGTGGCGACCCTCGGCTGACCCTCATTGCTGCCCTCGTCCGCTCGGACGATGGCGGCTCCCGTTGTACAGCGCACAGTGTCTTTATCCCAAACAGGGGACTGCCCCATGCGCAACTGCCCAACCATCCTCAAGACTGAACTGCTGGCGCAAAGCGGCCACTTTCAGATCGAAGCCCTGCACCTGCAATTCAGCAACGGCCAGCAGCGGGTCTACGAACGCCTGCGCGGCACCGGTTATCGCTCGGTGATGCTGGTGGCGATGCCCGATCCTGCGCATGTGCTGCTGGTGCGTGAATACGCGGTCGGTGTGGAAAAAACCATCCTCGGCCTGCCCAAGGGTGGCGCCGAGCCCGACGAAGACTATCTGCAGGCGGCGCAGCGCGAGCTCAGCGAAGAAGTCGGCATGCGCGCCGCCCGCCTCACCGAGTTGGGCGAGCTGACACTGGCACCGGGGCATTTGTGCCATCGCTACCGGGTGGTACTGGCCGAACAACTGAGCCCCTGCCAACTGCAAGGTGACGAACCCGAACCCCTGGAATGCCTGCGTGTACCCCTGGCACAGATTCCCGAACTGGTGGCCCGTGGCGACCTGCATGAAGCCCGGGCGATTGCGGCGCTGTTCATGGCCATGGGCGCCATAGCACGCCGTGGCTGATGCTCAATTTTTTGTAGGAGCTGCCGCAGGCTGCGATCTCTTGACCTTGCTCTAAAAATCAAAAGATCGCAGCCTCGTTGCACTCGGCAGCTCCTACAGGGGATTTTGGCCAGGCACAGATCCCTAGTCCATTCAGACGAAGCCGCTCGCCCTCCACCGCCATAACCTGTCTCTACAACAATAAAACCGTGTCGAGACCCATCATGCGCAAATCTACTTGTGCTCTGTTCATCATCCTCTGTGCGGGTGCTTCCACCAGTCTGTGCCAGCTGTTCAAGAACGAAGCCTACCGACCGACCACCGCCTACTTCAGCTGTTCGAGCACGGCGATCAATTGCTATCCGCCCGTGGTGCGCAATCTGCTGCCTTGAACACGGTTTCCACCGGCCATAAAAAAACCACCGAATCATCGGTGGTTTTTTCGTTGCCGCAATAATCAGGTCGGCAGTACACCCCTGGCCCGCGACAGGGTCAGCGCCAGGTCTTCGATCATGTCTTCCTGACCACCTACGGTTCCGCGCCGCCCCAGTTCCACCAGCAGCTCGCGAGCAGCAATCCCGTACTTCTGCTCGGCGCGCTTGGCGAACAACAGGAACGAGCTGTAGACCCCGGCGTAACCCAGCGTCAGTGCGTCGCGGTCGAGGCGGATCGGCTGGTCCATCATCGGCACCACCAGGTCTTCGGCCACGTCCATGATCTTGTACAGATCCACGCCACTATTGACGCCCATCCGCTCCAGCACCGCGACGAACACTTCCAGCGGCGTATTGCCCGCCCCCGCGCCAAGGCCCGCGACCGAGCCGTCGATGCGCGCGGCACCGGCCTCGATGGCGGCCAGGGAGTTAGCGATGGCCATGCCCATGTTGTGATGGCCGTGGAAACCGACTTCGGTCCCGGCGTTCAGGCCGGCACGCAGGGCCCCGATTTTTTGTGTGACTTCATCGGGCAGCATGTAGCCGGCCGAGTCGGTGCAGTAGATGCAGTTGGCACCGTAGCTCTCCATCAGGCGCGCCTGCTCCAGCAACTTCTCCGGGCTGACCATGTGCGCCATCATCAGGAAGCCGACGGTGTCCAGGCCCATCTTCGCCGACATGCCGATGTGCTGGCCGGACACGTCCGCCTCGGTGCAGTGGGTGGCGACACGAATGGTCGACACGCCGTGTTCATGGGCCATCTTCAGGTGATCGAGGGTACCGATCCCCGGCAGCAACAGGGCCGAGACCTTGGCCTGTTTCATCTGCGGGATCACCGCGGAGAAATACTCCTCGTCGCTGTGAGCCGGGAAGCCATAGTTCAGCGACGCACCGCCCAGGCCATCGCCGTGGGTGATTTCGATCAGCGGCACACCGGCCGCATCGAGACCGGTGGCCACCGAAACCATTTGCTCAATACTGATCTGGTGCTGTTTGGCGTGCATGCCGTCGCGCAGGCTCATGTCGTGCAGACGGACGCTCTTACCTTGCAAATTCATCGGGATTCTCCACTCAACGGACGGGCAGTTGCAGGGTGCCCTTGTGGGCTTCTTCGGCGAACATCTCGGCCGTGCGCAATCCGGCGGCGGTCATGATGTCGAGGTTGCCGGCGGACTTGGGCAGGAAATCGCCGAGGCCTTCGACCTCGATGAAAATCGACACCTTTCGCCCATCGAACACCGGCCCGTTAATCAGCTTGTAGCCGGGCACATAGCGCTGCACTTCGCGGACCATCTCCAGCACCGAGGTGCGGATCGCGTCCTGGTTCGGTTCGTCATCGGTCAGGCAGTGTATGGTGTCGCGCATCATCAACGGCGGCTCGGCCGGGTTGATCACGATGATCGCCTTGCCGCGTCGGGCGCCGCCGATCTTCTCCACCGCACCGGCCGTGGTGCGGGTGAACTCGTCGATGTTCTGCCGCGTGCCCGGGCCGACCGAACCGGAAGAGACCGTCGCGACGATTTCGCCGTAGCTCACCGGCTGCACCCGCGACACCGCCGCCACCATCGGGATGGTCGCCTGACCACCGCAGGTGACCATGTTGACGTTCATCGCCAGGCTCGACGCGTGCTCCTTGAGGTTGACCGGCGGCACGCAGTACGGGCCGATGGCTGCTGGCGTGAGGTCGATCATGATCACGCCCAGTTCATTGAGCTTGCGGCTGTTCTCCGCATGCACGTAGGCCGAGGTGGCATCGAAGGCGATGCGAATGTCATCGTCGAGGACGTGGGGCAGCAAGCCGTCGACACCGCCGGCGGTGGTTTTGATGCCCATTTCCCGAGCACGTTTCAGGCCCTCGGATTCAGGGTCGACACCCACCATCCACACCGGCTCGATCCATTGCGATCGGCACATTTTCATCAGCAGATCGGTGCCGATATTGCCCGGGCCGATAATGGCCGCTCTGAGTTTTTTGCTCATTAGGTTAAAACTCCAAAAGTCAGGCGCAGAAAGACACCCGGGCACTGCCCAGGCCATCAATGGTCAGTTCAAAACGGTCACCGGCACGGGCTGGTTCCAGCGGTACCAGAGAACCGGACAGGATGATTTCCCCGGCCTTGAACGGAATGCCGAAGGCACCCAGGGTGTTGGCCAGCCAGGCCACGGCGGTCAGCGGATTGCCTTGCACCGCCGAACCCAGGCCTTCGCTCAGGGGCTCACCGTTCTTGAACACGCGCATGCGCAAATTCGGCAGGTCCAGCTCGCGCGGGTCGACCTTGCTGTCGCCCAGCACGAATACGCCGCATGAGGCGTTGTCAGCGACCGTGTCCTGGATGCGGATGCGCCAGTCGTGAATCCGCGAGTCGACGATCTCGAAGCACGGCATCACGTATTCGGTGGCGGCCAGCACGTCGGCTTCGGTGATGCCGGGGCCGACCAGGTCATGCTTGAGCTTGAAGGCGATCTCGCCCTCGGCACGGGGCTGGATCAGTTTGTTGGCGGACAGGGAAATCCGGGCATCGTCATCGAACGACATCTGCCGCGTGATGAAGCCGAAATCCGGCTGATGCACGTTGAGCATTTGCTGCACCGCCGCCGAGGTCACGCCGATTTTCTTGCCGACGATCTGGTCACCGGCCGCCACCCGACGCTCTATCGCGTACAGGGAAATGTGATAGGCGTCTTCGATGCTGATCGACGGCCAACGCTCGGTCAGCGGCGCCAGGGTGGAGCCGCTGAGCAGCGCCTGATAAAGCTCTTCGCCGAACTCACGGCGCAATTGCACGCTCATCCGCGGGCCTCCTGAAGAAACGCCAGGCACTGGCGGTTGAACAAGTCACGGTGCTCGACCTGGACCCAATGCCCGCACTCGCTGAGCATCACGAAACGGATGCCGGTGCAGTTTTCAAGCATGGTCTGGGCACCGGAGGACGGGCAGAACTTGTCGTTCATGCCCCAGAAACCGAGGATCGGGCACTGCAATTCACCCAGGCGCGACGTCATGTTCGGCACCTGCATGGTCGACAGCACACACACCGGTTGCTGTTGCACCACCGCCACCCGTTCGTTGACCGTTTCGTCGCTGATCAGGCTTTCATCGAACAGTTGCAGGGCCAACAGGCGACGCATGCCCGCGGCGTCGTTCAGCTCACCTTTGGCGAAGGCCGCACCCATTTTCTGGATGCCTTCCATCTGCAGGTAATACTGTTCCTTTTCCATCAGGCCACCGGGCGCCATCAGCACCAGACGGCTGACACGCTGCGGTTGGTCGAGGGCCAGTTTGATCGCGATCGCGCCGCCCAATGAGTTGCCGATGAGCGCGCAACGCTGGATATCCAGGGCGTCGAGCAAGCCGCTCAGGGCCGCGACGAAGAAGTCCAGGGTGTAAAGGGTGTCAGGCTTGTCCGAAGCGCCGTAGCCCGGCAGATCCGGGACGATCACCCGGTAACCGGCCTCGGCGAACACCGGGTAGTTCTGCTTGAAGTTGCTGTGACCGCTGGCGCCCGGCCCGCTGCCATGGATGAAAATCACCGGCTCGCCGTTGCCGGTGTCTTGCCCGCCGATGTCTTTATAGTGCAGCTGCAAACCATCCGGCAGCGTAACGAAGTGCCCTTGCGCTGAAGCGCCCATAAGGTGTCCTCCCGGCCTGTTGTTGTAGCGGGATTATTCCGAGGGGCCGGGTGGTCAACATCGTCCGACAAGACTACCTAGTCCCTTTGGACGTTGGCCTGCACAAGGCTGCGGACCTAGCATCGACGGCATTCCCGAGCGACAAAAAGAGAACTCCCATGCTTGATCCGATGGACTTTCGCGGCAAAGTGGTACTGGTCACCGGCGGTGGTAAAGGTGTCGGACGCGGCATTACTCAGCGCTTTCTGGACTGTGGCGCCGAAGTGGTGATTTGCGGTCGCGAAGCCCCGCCAACCCTGCCTGCCAGTGCCGGGCGTGAGGCGCTGTTCGTGCCCTGCGACCTGCGCGACGTCGAACAGTCCGGGCGCTTGATCGCACAAATCGTCGAGCGTTTCGGTCGCCTCGATGTGCTGGTCAACAACGCCGGGGGTTCGCCGAGTGCCGACGCGGCCACCGCCTCGCCGCGTTTCAGCGAGGCAATCATCCGTTTGAACCTGATCGCACCGCTGAACCTGTGCCAGCAGGCCAACGAGGTGATGCAGGCCCAGGCCGACGGCGGTGCGATCATCAACATCTGCAGCGTCAGCGCCACCCGCCCTTCCCCCGGCACCGCCGCCTATGGCGCGGCCAAGGCCGGACTGCTGAACCTGACCACCTCGCTGGCGGTGGAATGGGCACCGAAGGTGCGGGTCAATGCGGTCACCGCCGGGCTGATTCTCACCGAGCAGGCGGCCATGCATTATGGTGACGACGCGGGCATTGCCCGGGTGGCGGCGACCATTCCATTGCAACGACTGGCGACCCCGGAAGACATTGGCGACACCTGCCTGTACCTGGCCTCGAAGCTGGCCCGTTACGTCAGCGGCGCGGACATCGCGGTGCATGGCGCGGGCGAACGCCCGGCGTTTCTCGACGCGGCTCAATCCTGAAGTGATCGCAGCCTTCGGCAGCTCCTACAATTGAACCTCAATCTCTGTAGGAGCTGTCGAGTAAAACGAGGCTGCGATCTTTCAAGCATTCAAATAACAAGAGGAATTCCGACATGCCCGCAATCGCCAGCCACAGTGTTTTGCTCGATCTCCCACCTCAAGCCGTCTGGGCCAAACTGCGCGACCTGAGCCTCGCCCCGCACTACGTGCCGGGACTGACCGGTTGCCAGTTTCATCCAGGCGCAACGGAAGGCCTCGGCACCAGTCGCCGGGTGTTGCGCAAGGGCGGTCAGTATCTGGATGAAAGCGTGGTGCAGTGGCAGGAAGGCACGGGGTTCGTGTTGCGGTTGCACAAGGGCGGCAATGACTCGCCCTTTCCTTTTCGCCAGGCGAGTTTCAGTTATGCCTTGCAAGCCGATGGCAACGCGACCCGCATCACCCTGCAAATGAATTACAGCCTGCGCGGTGGCAGGCTGTTTGAAAGGTTGCTGGCCAAGTCCTTCAACAAGGTCGTGCAGCAGATTGCCGAGAACCTCAAGGCTTACTACGAAACCGGCCGAACGCAGAATCCGGATATGGCTGTCAGCGCATCCAACATTGATGTCGCCTGACATGCCGCCATCGCGAGCAAGCTCGCTCCCACAGGGAATTGGGCTTGCCCGTAATGCCGGCGTCACCACCAAAAACTGTGGGAGCGAGCTTGCTCGCGATGAGGCCGGCACATCCAACATTGATGTTACCTGACATGCCGCCATCGCGAGCACGCTCGCTCCCACAGGGGATTGGGGATACTCGCAATGCCGGCGTCACCACCAAAAACTGTGGGAGCGAGCTTGCTCGCGATGAGGCCGGCACATTCAACATTGATGTTGCCTGACATGCCGCCTTCGCGAGCAAGCTCGCTCTCACAGGGGCCACCTCGGGAGTGAGCCGCCTTCAGGAACGCGCCACTTCCGAGTGAGCGGTAAAACGGGTGGCGACGATCTTCCATTGGCCGGCGATACGCTGGTAACGGTCCTGATAGAACCCACCCAATTGCCGCGTCGCCCCGCTCTCGCCATCCAGGTTGAAATACCACAGGGCCCAACGGCCCTGGGCCTGATCCTCGCTCAGCACTTCGATTTCCGGGTTGGCGCCGTGATGCAGGTCGATCACCCGCTCATGGCAAGCCAGTTCGCGGTACAGCGCGACAAAACTGTCGCGCTCGCGGAAGATTCCCAACGGCCCATAATCGATCAGCACTGCACCTTCGGCAAAGCAATCGGCAATCACCTCGACCTGCTTGAGGTCGCAGGCGTTGAGATAGCGATGCTTGAGCTGGCGGATATCCTCCAGCGCTTCCAGGCGGGCGATCCGCTGTTCCAGATTCATGCTGCACCTCGCGCGGTGACGTTAACTTCACTCCAGTAGGCTTTCATCGAGCGGATCTTACCGTCGGCGTCGAACTCCATCACATCGATCACATGCAGCGAGCACGGTTGCTCGCCCCACTCCATGTCGACCCGGAACGGCATCGCGCCGCAACCGTTGAGTGTCGCGCGCACCGGGCCGGTGCGGGTTGCGGAGACTTTCATCGCACCCAGTCCTTCACGGTAAAAGCGCGCGATGGCGTCGATGCCCTGCAACGGCGCCTGGCCGACCGGGTCTTCAACGGTGGCGTCTTTGGCGTAGAGCGCGAGGATGCCCTCGATGTCGCTGGCATCCACCAGTTCCACATAGCGAGCCATGGTCGCCTGGATATGTTGTGCGCTGATCATTCAGACCACCTCGAACAGAGCAGCAGCGCCCATGCCGCCACCGATGCACATGCTCACCACCACGTAACGCAAGCCGCGACGCTGGCCTTCGACCAACGCGTGACCAACCATCCGCGCACCGGACATGCCAAACGGATGGCCGATGGAGATCGCCCCGCCGTTGACGTTCAGGCGCTCGGCCGGAATGCCCAGGGTGTCGCGGCAGTACAGCACCTGACAGGCGAACGCTTCGTTCAACTCCCAGAGGCCGATGTGGTCCATGGTCAGGCCGTGGCGCTTGAGCAGCTTGGGGATGGCGTACACCGGGCCGATGCCCATCTCGTCGGAATTGCAGCCGGCGACAGCCATGCCGCGATAGATCCCCAGCGGTTCCAGGCCACGTTTCTCGGCCATTTTCGCGCTCATCAACACCGAAGCCGACGCGCCATCGGACAACTGCGAGGCATTGCCGGCGGTGATGAAACGCCCCTTTTCGCTCCACTGCCCGCCCGGCCATACCGGCTCCAGCGCTTTCAGGCTCTGGAGACTGGTGTCGATGCGGTTGCACTCGTCGCGCAGCAAGGTGACGGTTTCATAACGGGTTTCGCCGGTGGCCTTGTCGAACAGGGCCTTGCGGCTGGTCAGCGGCGCCAGCTCGCGGTCGAAGCGCCCGGCGCTCTGGGCCTGTGCGGTGCGCAGCTGGCTCTGATAGCTGTATTCGTCCTGCTCGTCGCGGGAGATGCCGTAGCGCGCGGAGACGATCTCGGCGGTTTCGATCATCGGGATATAGGCGTGCGGGTCCAGCTCAATCACCGAAGCCGACTGGTTGCGATACAGGTTCTTGTGCTTGTTCTGCACCAGGGAAATCGACTCCAGGCCACCGGCCACGGCGATGTCGATTTCGTCGCACATGATGCCTTTGGCGGCCATGGCGATACTCATCAGGCCCGACGAACACTGGCGCTCGACGGCCATCCCGGCAACCGACGCCGGCAAGCCGCCGGCAATCGCGCACAGGCGGCCCAGGTTATAGGACTGCGTACCCTGCTGCGCCGCGGCGCCGATGATCACGTCGTCCACTTCACCCGGCTCGATGCCGGCACGGCGCACGGCTTCGCGCACCACGTGGCCGCCCAGTTGCGGCGCTTCGGTGTCATTGAACGCACCGCGAAAGGCTTTGCCGATCGGAGTGCGGGCGGTGGAAACGATGACGGCTTCTTTCATGCTGGATTCCTCGAAAATGCTGTTGAAGGTCAGGCCGGGTAATAGCGACTGATGGTGTCGACCACGACGCCTGGACGTTCCTCGCCGTCGATTTCGACGCTGACACGGATGGTCGCCTGCACGCCGCCTTTCACTTCCTCGACCGCGATCAGTTGCGCACTGCCGCGCACCCGCGAGCCGACGCGCACCACCGAGGGGAAGCGCACCCGCTCACAACCGTAATTGACGCCCATGGCCAGGCCGCGGACCTCAACGATCTGCGGCAAGAACAGATTGACCAGCGCCAGGCTCAGGTAGCCGTGGGCGATGCAGGTACCAAACGGGCCGCTGGCGGCCTTGAGCGGATCGACGTGAATCCACTGGTGATCGCCGGTGGCATCGGCGAACTGGTTGATTCGGTCCTGTTCCAGCAACAGCCAGTCACTGGCGCCGAGTGATTCGCCCACGGCGTCGAACAAGGCCATCGGTGTGTCGAAAATACGTGGCATGGTCACGCCCTCTGGCTGGACACCGACAACACTTCGCCGGTCATGTAGGAGCTGTAGTCGCTGGCCAGGAACATCATCACGTTGGCCACTTCCCAGACTTCGGCGGCGCGGCCGAACGCTTCGTTGGCCGCCAGTTGATCGAGCACCGCCTGGGGCGCGGATTTGCGCAGGAAATCGTGCAGGGCGATGCTCGGGCTGACCGCGTTGATGCGGATGCCGTAGTCGGCGGCCTCGACCGCTGCGCAGCGGGTCAGCGCCATCACCCCGGCCTTGGCGGCGGCGTAGTGCGCCTGTTCTTTCTGCGCGCGCCAGCCCAGTACCGAGGCGTTGTTGACGATCACCCCGGCACGCCGCTCCATCATTTTCGGCAGCATGGCGCGGGTCATGCGCATGGTGCCAGTGAGCGTCACGTCGATGACCCGATTCCACTCTTCGTCGGCCATGTCCACCAGCAAGCGCGAGCCGCCAAGCCCGGCGTTGTTGATCAGCACATCGACGCCTTGCAGGTCACGCTCGGCGCAGGCGACCAACTGCTGCACCTGGGCTTCGTCGGCGACGTTGCAGACCTGGCCGAACACCTGTTGCAGCCCGGTGGTTTCGCGGATCTTCAGCACCGCCTCGACCAACCGGCCTTCGTGGATATCGCTGATCATCAACGCACGGCAGCCTTCTTCGGCAGCGCGCACGGCGGCGGAAAAACCGATCCCGGCACCTGCGGCGGCGGTGATCAGTACCGACTTGCCGCGCAGCAGGCCGCGACCTTCAACATATTGAGGTACAGACATGAACTCTCTCCTTTCAGGCGCGCGGACGCGGCTCTTTGGGCATGCCCAAGGCACGCTCGGCAATGATGTTGCGCTGGATTTCGTTGCTGCCGCCGTAGAGGGTGTCGGCGCGGCTGAACAGGTACAGCGACTGCAAACGGGTGAGTTGGTAAGGTCCGGCTTCGAGCAATTCCGCCTCGGCGCCGAGGACGTCCATCGCCAACTTGCCGAGGCTGGCGTGCCAGGTCGACCAGAACAGCTTGTAGATGGTCGCCTCTTTGCGCAGTGAACCGTCCTGGCTACCCGAGAGCATGCGCAGCGAGTTGTAGCGCATGATCCGCAGCCCGCTCCAGGCTTCGGCCAGGCGCTGACGCAGGATCGGGTCGCGGTCGGCGCCGTTGGCGCGGGCCTTGGCGATGATTTCGTTGAGTTCGTTCTGGAACTGCATCTGCTGGCCGAGGGTCGAGACGCCGCGCTCGAACCCCAGCAGCGCCATGGCGATCTTCCAGCCTTCGCCCGGCTCGCCGATGATGTTGGTGGCGTCGGTGCGGGCATCATCGAAGAACACTTCGTTGAATTCCGAGGTGCCGGTCAGTTGCTCGATGGGGCGTACGGTGATTTCCGTCTGGGCCATCGGCACCAGCAGGAACGACAGACCGCGATGGCCGATGCTGCCTGGTTCGGTGCGGGCGATGACAAAACACCAGTCCGACTCGTGGGCCAGGGAGGTCCAGACTTTCTGGCCATTGATGATCCAGCTGCCGGAGGTTTCATCCAGCGTTGCGCGGGTCTTGACGTTGGCCAGGTCGGAACCGGCGCCCGGCTCTGAATAGCCCTGGCACCAGAACGACGTACCGCTGACGATCCCCGGCAAAAAGCGCTGTTGCTGCTCGACCGTGCCGAACGCGGCGATGGTCGGCCCGGCCAGGCCTTCGCCGATATGGCCCATGCGGCCGGGGCCGCCGGCGCGGGCGTACTCCTCATTGAAGATCACCTGCTGGGTGATCGACAAGCCACGCCCGCCATGTTCCGGCGCCCAGCCGACGCAGGTCCAGCCGCCTTCGGCGAGCTTGCGCTCCCAAGCTTTTCGTTCTTCGGGAAACATGTGCTCGTCGCCCGGTCCGCCGCGAAAACGCAGGGCTTCGAACTCGCCGCAGAGGTTGGCGCTCATCCAGTCGGCCACTTCCCGGCGGAAGCACTCGTCCTGCTCGCTGAAACTGATTTTCATGGCTGCTCTCCCAGAATCACCGAAGCAATGCGCTCGCGATGCCAGGCCGGCAGCCCGAGGAAACTCTCGCTGGCACGGGCGCGCTTGAAGTAGAGGTGCGGGTCGTATTCCCAGGTGAAACCGACGCCGCCATGCAACTGGATCGATTCGGACGCACAAGAGAAGTAAGTCTCGGAGCACTGCGCCTTGGCCAGCGCAGCCGCCAGCGGCAGTTCGGCCGCGACTTGGGGATCACCCTGGGGATCGAGGACTTCCTGGGCCACGCATGCGGCGTAATAACTGGCCGAACGGGCACATTCGACTTGCAGCATCATGTCGGCGGCGCGGTGTTTGAGGGCCTGGAAACTGGCAATCGGGCGACCGAACTGCTGGCGTTCCAGCATGTAGGCCACGCTGAGGTCGAGTACTTGCTGCGCGCCGCCGGTCTGCTCGGCAGCCAGGCCGATACAGGCCAGTTGCAGGACTCGTTCAAGGTGCGGCCAGCCATTGCCGAGTTCACCCAGCAGGCAGTCGGCTTCAAGGTACAGGCCCTTGAGCTGGATCCGCGCCTGACGCCGAGTCTGGTCCATGGTCGGCAACATTTGCCGTTCGATGCCTGCGCGTGCGGCGTTCACGGCAAACAGGCTGATGCCCGTTTCGCCAGTGGTTGCGGGTTGGCGGGCGGCAATGATCAACAGGTCGGCACCATGGCCGTCGAGCACATGCTTGAGGGTACCGTCGAGGACGAACCCGTCGCCTTCAGCCACCACCGTTGCCTGGACATCATCGGCCGACCAGCCGTTGGCACTGCTGAACGCCAGGGTCGCGGTCACGCTGCCGTCGGCAATCGACGGCAACCAGCGCTGCTTCTGTTCATCATTGGCCGCCAGCAATAGCGCAGGGGTGGCCATGCAAGCGGTGGCGAAAAACGGCGAGCACAGCAAACGGCGGCCCATCTGTTCCAGCAGGATCGTCAGCTCGACAAAGCCGAGGCCCAGGCCACCATAGGTTTCGGGGATATGAATGGCCGGCCAGTACATTTCCTGACACAGACGCTGCCAGAGGGCTTCGTCGAAACCCCGTTCACTGACCATCGCCGCGCGTACGGCGGCAGAATCCGAGACATCGGCGAGGAAGCCCTCGGCCGATGCGCGGATCATTTCCTGTTCGTCGCTGAATGCAAACTCCATCGCGGCGCCTTCTGCTCGTTTGGCGGGGCACGCGTGGCGCAACACCCCTTTGAGCATGAAGTTTGGCGCCAGCAGGAGGCGGCAGAATCGTTAGCCTTGCCTAGTCCGAACGGGCGATGTCAAAGTGCGCCCACGCAAGTGAAAAACATGAATCGGCTAAGGATGCAGAACCATGAGCACTGAGCAAGAGACGACTTTCGACGAGCCGCGGCTCAACAGTACGGAAATCCGCATTCTGGGTTCGCTGATCGAGAAACAGGCCACCAGCCCGGAAACCTATCCCCTGACCCTCAATGCCCTGGTGATTGCCTGCAACCAGAAAACCAGCCGCGAGCCGGTGATGAACCTGACGCCTGGCCAGGTCGGCCAGAGCCTGCGCGCCCTCGAAGGACGCGGCTTCACCAGACTGGTGATGGGCAGCCGCGCCGACCGCTGGGAACACAAGGTGGACAAGGCCCTGGAGCTGGTACCGGCACAGGTCATCCTGACCGGGCTGATGTTTCTGCGCGGCCCGCAGACCGTCAATGAACTGCTGACCCGCAGTGGCCGCATGCATGAATTCGAAGACACTGAACAGGTGGTGCATCAACTCGAACGCCTGATTGCCCGTGGTCTGGCCGTATTGATTGCGCGTCAGGCCGGCCAGCGCGAAGACCGCTATACACACGCCCTGGGCGACCCGGCGGATATCGAAGCGATCATGGCGGCACGGCAAAACCCGACCGAACGGGGTGGCAGCGGGGTTTCGGTTGAACGGATCGAAGAACTGGAAGCGCGGATTGCTGCCCTGGAAGAAAGGCTGGCTCGGCTCGAGTAATCAGGCTACAGAGATCCCGATGTGGGAGCGAGCCTGCTCGCGATGGCGGACTGTCAGTCACATCAATGCCGGATGGGCCGACGCTTTCGCGAGCAAGCCCGCTCCCACAGGGGTTTGGCGGTGTTCGCGCCTATTCGCCGTCCCAGTAATCCACCCCATCGGCTTGCCGGGCAACGGCAACAAAGCCTGACGCATTACCCTCGGCATCCACCTTGAAGTCATCCATCACGGCATACTTGCCGGAATCCGGGTACTCACAGATCTCCGGTGATTGCTGGGTGCTGACGGCCAGGTACCGCAACTCGCCGTTGCTGGTATTGATGATCTGGTGCGCCTTTTCAGGCCCGCCCGGTGGACAGGCGATCACATCACCGGTGCGGATCGGAAAACGTTCGGTTCCCAGGCGGACCTCTCCCTCCCCGGCCACAACGTAGAACATTTCCTCATTGACCCGATGACTGTGGAACGGGCTGCCGCGCATGCCTGGCTCCAGCGCATACAGGCGATAACCCAGCTTTTGCGCCCCCAATTGCTGACCGACTCGGGCCAGGCGCTGTTGATAGCGCCCGGCGGTTTCACCGCCCGGCGCAAACGCTTCGGGCAGCGGTTCAAGTTCGACTGAGTCCAGATTGAGAATGGGGGGATGCATGGACACCTCCTAGCTGCGGGCAAACGCCACGGCCTTCTGGAATTGCTCGTCTGTCGGCCGTACACCGGTATAGAGCACAAATTGCTCCAGCGCCTGGATCGCGATCACTTCAAGCCCGGTGATGACCCGCTTGCCTTCGGCGCGAGCACGCACGATCAGCGGTGTTTCCGATGGGATCGCCACCACATCGAAGACAGTTTCTGCTTTTTCGATCACTTCAGGCTCAAAAGCCAGTTGCTCGGCCTCCGGTCCTCCCGTCATGCCGATCGGGGTAACGTTGACCAGCATCTGCGGGCGACGGCTCCCCAGCTCGGCCTGCCACTCATATCCCAATGACTGCGCCAGCGCTTGTCCGGCGCGCTCGTTGCGGGCCACGATCACGCCGTTTTCATAGCCGCCATCGCGCAAGGCGCTCGCTACGGCCTTGGCCATGCCTCCACTGCCGCGCAAGGCAAAGGTCGAGTCCTTGGGCACCTGGTGTTTTTCCAGTAACTGGGCAACGGCAATGTAGTCGGTGTTGTAGGCCTTGAGATGACCGTCGGTGTTGACGATGGTGTTGATCGATTGAATGGCGGCGGCAGACGCGTCGAGTTCATCCACCAAGGCAATGCAGGCTTCCTTGAATGGCATCGACACGCCACAGCCACGAATCCGCAGGGCGCGAATGCCGGCAACGGCCCCCGTCAGGTCCTGGCTGGCAAAGGCCTTGTAGTAAAAATTCAGGCCCAGTTGTTCATACAGATGATTGTGAAAACGCAGACCAAAGTTCCCGGGGCGTGCTGAAAGGGACATGCACAGCTGGGTGTCTTTGTTGGGGTTCATCTGCATGGGCAAGCTCCTTCAAATGCACTTTTCGGATGGACGGGATTAGCCCTCCATCGGGTTCTGATCGATCATTTAAGTGTGTTATCGCGGCCTTACACGGGTCGGTAAAAAAGTCGCTACAGACCTTACACAAAATTTACCTCGCGGCCGTGCTGTTTTTCGAAAAAAAGCTGTCTTAGAAGTATCCCCGCGACAATCCCTGGGTCTATTGCAGACACAGGCGCCGGGTTGAAGAACCGAGGAACTATCATGATCCGTAAAGTCCCCACAGTAGCCTTGCTGATCGGCACCCTCGCTATCGCAGGACAGGCGCAAGCCGGTCATGGTAATGACGCCGCGGTATTTGGAGCGATCGTCGGTACTGCCATCGTCGGCTCGGCTCTGATCAACGCCAACCGCCCGGTCTATGTCGCACCGCAACCGGTCTACTACCAGCCCGCGCCGGTTTATTACGCGCCACCGCCTCCGGTTTACTACCAGCCGGCCCCGGTCTACGTGCAGCAACCGATCTACTACCGTCCGGCCCCGGTGTACTACGGCCCACCCCGTGGCTACTACGGTCCACCCCGCGGTTACTATGGCCCACCACGGGGCTACTACGGCCACGGCCATGGTCGCTGGTAACGAACGCTTCAAGCCCCGCTGAACCAGCGGGGCTTTTTTATCCCCGTTTGTCGGTACAGGTCTGGATAAATCTCGCCAAGGTCGCTATCGGGACAGTGCCCGTGGCAGAAGTTGGCAAGATGGACTCGACCCGTTTTCTGCCGTGCGGCAAAAAACGGTCATATTTTTGTCATGACAGTTCCGCAAGCTCGGTGCTGTCCGTCGAAAACAGGTTGATAACAACAAGGACGACCACATGCCCACGCAAAACCCGCACCGCATCGTCGGTCTGTGCACCTCCGGCAAGGTGTACAACGCACTGACCGAACTCAAGCACCTGGAAGGTCATCGCAGCGCCAAGTTTCTCTCGCTGCTGGCGCAAAGCCTGGTGCGCAAGGGCCTGCTCAACGAGCAGGAAGTGGTTCATATGCTCGATCAGGTGGTCGACTGACCGACCAACGGTCGTTTGCCCCATCCGGCATCAATGACCACTATCGAAAGCGTTGATTACCCCTCAAGGCACCCGGACCTTAAAGTAACTCCACAGATTGATGGAGGTACTTGTCATGTCCAAGGTTCAGATCATGTCCGTTATCGGCAGCGCCGTCCCCGCACAGCTCAGGGAACTGGGCATGCTCGCCTGCTGGTATCTGGTGCAGGACGGCGTGCAGATCAGCGGCCCGCTCACTTCGCTGCCCGCGGCAAAGGAGCTGTCGCAACGCATCGGCACTGGCCAGTCCGGCAGGCTGAGCGCTTAAGGCAGCTGCACCCGCGGTTTGGTTTCAATGAAAATGGCCCAGCTCGACATGAACAGGGCCGCGATCAACGGGCCGATGACAAAGCCGTTCAGTCCGAAAATCGCCAGGCCGCCGAGGGTCGAGATCAGGATCATGTAGTCCGGCATCCTGGTGTCCTTGCCCACCAGTAACGGCCGGAGCAGGTTGTCCACCAGCCCGATCACGAAGACCCCGAACAATACCAGCACCACGCCCTTCCAGATCGCCCCGGTAAACAGGAAAAACACCGCCACCGGCACCCAGACTATTCCCGCTCCCACCGCCGGCAGCAGCGACAGAAACGCCATCAACACCGCCCAGAGCAATACGCTGGGAATGCCCAGGAACCAGAAGATCAGACCGCCCAGCGCGCCTTGGGTGATCGCCACCAACAGGTTGCCTTTCACAGTGGCCCGCACCACACGATTGAACTTGAGCTGCAATCGGCGTTTCTGCTGCTCCTGCAACGGCACCGCCTGGCGCACCTTTCGCGCGAGTTCCGCACCGTCGCGCAGGAAGAAAAACAGCAGGTACAGCATGATGAAGATACTGACGATGAACTCGAACGTGCCCTGGCCGAAACTGAACGCCTGGGAGGCCAGCACCTGCCCACCGGTCATTGCGCTCTTGACGATTTTCTCCCGCAGCCCGCTCAACTCGCCCAAGCCGAAGCGATCCAGCAGATACTGGAAATACGGTGGCAGGCTGTGCTTGAGCTGCGACACGTACCCGGCGATATCGAGTTCACCGCTCTCGACGCGTTTGTAGAGTACCGCCCCCTCCTGGACCAGCAAGGTGCTGATGATGATCACCGGTAGAATCGCGATCACCAGGCAAATGCTCAATGTGCACAGCGTCGTGAGGTTGCGTTGCCAGCCGAACTTCAGTTGCAGTCGGCTCTGCAGTGGCGCAAAGACGATGCTGAGGATCACCGCCCAGAACACCGCGCCGTAAAACGGCAGCAGGATCCAGATGAAGGCAGCACTCACCAGCACCAGCAAAACCGTCAGCGATTTGTCTTGCAGTGTCGTTTCGTTCATGTCCGATCCGTGCCAGTCAGTCAGGACGAAAAACTTTCGCCTTGATGTTTAGTCCGCCACGGCTCGCGCGAGTGCCATCAGTTTATTGATCAGGCATAGATCCAGGTCAATAAAGCCGTGGCACAGGGCATTTACCCTGTGCGGCTTTTGCGACCGACACTGCCATGAACCTCACCGCGCCTGAACTGCTCGCCCCCGCCGGCACCTTGAAAAACATGCGTTACGCCTTCGCCTACGGCGCCGATGCCGTGTACGCCGGCCAGCCGCGCTACAGCCTGCGGGTGCGCAACAATGAATTCGACCACGCCAACCTGGCCCTCGGCATTCGCGAGGCACAGGCCCAGGGCAAGCGCTTCTACGTGGTGGTGAACATCGCGCCGCACAACGCCAAGCTCAAGACCTTCCTCAAGGACCTTGAACCGGTGATCGCCATGGCCCCGGATGCGCTGATCATGTCCGACCCTGGCCTGATCATGCTGGTGCGCCGGCACTACCCGCAAATGCCGGTCCACCTTTCGGTGCAGGCCAATACGGTGAACTGGGCGAGCGTCGAGTTCTGGCAGCAGCAAGGCCTGAGCCGGATCATCCTGTCCCGGGAGCTGTCCCTGGAAGAAATCGCCGAGATCCGCAAGCAAGTGCCGGCCATGGAACTGGAAGTGTTCGTGCACGGCGCGTTGTGCATGGCCTATTCCGGGCGCTGCCTGCTGTCGGGCTATATGAACAAGCGTGACGCCAATCAGGGCAGTTGCACCAATGCCTGTCGCTGGAAATATTCGGCGCAACCGGCCACAGAAAACACTCTCGGCGAGATCGTGCAGCAGTATCAACCGGAACCCACCCTGGGCATCGGGGCGCCCACCGGGCAGGTGTTCCTGTTGCAGGAAGCCAACCGTCCCGGCGAACAGATGCCGGCCTTCGAAGACGAACATGGCACTTACATCATGAACGCCAAGGACCTGCGCGCCGTGCAGCACGTCGAACGCCTGGCCCACATGGGCGTGCACTCCCTGAAAATCGAAGGCCGGACCAAATCGCACTTTTATTGCGCGCGCACCACCCAGGTTTATCGCCGCGCCATCGACGATGCGCTGGCGGGCCGGGCCTTCGACCGCGGCCTGATGACCGACCTGGAATCCCTCGCCCAGCGCGGCTACACCGAAGGCTTTCTGCGCCGGCATGTGCATGACGAGTACCAGAACTACCAGAACGGCAGCTCGGTCTCGGAGCGCCAGCAGTTTGTCGGTGAACTGACCGGGCAGCGGCGGGATCGCCTGGCCGAGGTCAAGGTGAAGAACCGTTTCGGCCTGGGCGATCACATGGAGCTGATGACGCCCAAGGGCAACTTCCACTTCGATCTGCATCAGTTGCAAAACGCCAGGGGCGAAGGGATCGAGGTAGCGCCGGGGGATGGGCATACGGTGTACTTGCCGATACCGGATGCAGTGGATCTGGGTTTTGGCCTGCTAATGCGAGATATCGGCACACCGTAACCCCCCCTGTAGGAGCTGCCGAAGGCTGCGATCTTTTGACGTTGCCTTTCAAGATCAAAAGATCGCGGCCTTCGGCAGCTCCTACATTGGCTGATCCTGAACCTAGGCAAACTCCTCGCGCAGCATCGCCACAAACGCTTCACGCGCCGGGTGCACCCCGGCGTTTTCGTGCCAGTAGAACAGGTTGTCGACGGCGGTCAGTTCGGGGAATTCAAACCCCACACAGCCGGCGCCTTTGGCGTATTGGTCGAACACGCCCTTGGGCACCAGTGCCACGCCGGCCCCGGCACTGACGCAACCGACAATCGCACCATAACTGGCCAGGCTGACAATCGGCAGCGCCTGGCCCTGTCGCAACAACCAATGCTCCAGCGCCGCCCGGTATGGGCAACCCTGGGGCCACATGAACACGGTCTGGTCTTGCAGATCGCTGACGTCCCGCAGCGGCCCCAGGGAGGTCGAGGCGATCAGTAGCAGCTCTTCGCGGTACATCGGCGTGCGCTTGAGGTGTGAACGCTCGACATCCACCGCCACGATGGCGCCGTCGAGCTTGTGATTGAGCGTGTCGTCGAGCAACTGCCCCCAGGAGCCGGTGGTCAGCTCCAGCGCCACCTGCGGGAAACGCTTGTGGAATTTCGCCAGCAGGCGCGGCAATCGCCCGGTGGCCGACGACTCGATGGCACCGATGCGCAACGGCCCCGAGGGCTCGGCCGACGGGTCGACCGCGCGCTTGGCCTCGGCGGTGAGGGCAAGAATTTTCGAGGCGTAGGCCAGGAAGGTTTGCCCCGACGGGCTGATGCGCAGCCCTCGGCCCTCACGCAGAAACAGCGCGACACCCAGTTCGGCCTCAAGGGCCTTGATCCGTGCCGTGATGTTCGACGGCACGCAATGCAGTAATTCGGCCGCGCGGGCGATGCTGCCGACATCGGCCACGGTCTTGAACATGCGAATCTGTGCCAGCTCCATACATCACCCACAGTGAACGATTAGCGCAGTATAAGTCAGTTGTGGCGAACGATCCGCTTTCTGATACTCGGTGCATCCGCCCACAGGTGCACGACCATGAAGCCGCTCACACCCTCCCCCGTTTCCCCCTGGAAAATCATCCTGGCCATGGCGTTTGTCGTGGCGTGCTGGGGCTATTCCCCGACCGGCATCCATATCGGCTTGCAGGCCTACGACCCCGTGCACCTGGCGCTCCTGCGCTTCCTGCTGGCTTCTGTGTTCATGGCGGTGGTCGCGATGTTCAAGGGCATTCGCCTGCCGAGCCTGCGCGATCTGCCGCTGATGTTCGGTCTGGGTTTCTTCGCGGTGAGCCTGCACCACGTGGCGATCAACTTCGGGCAACAAGGTGTCAGTGCTGGCGCTTCGAGCGTCCTGGCCCAGACCACGCCGCTGTTCAGCACGCTGATCGCGCGCTTCGTGTTCAAGGATCAGGTGAGCCTGTGGCGCTGGGGATGCGTGCTGCTCGGGTTGTTGGGCGTGGTGATTGTGGTGGCGGGCGATCATGGCCTGGGCAGCATTGATGCCCACGGTTTGCTGATCCTGCTGGCGGCGGTGTCCTGGAGCCTCTACTTTGCCCTGCAAAAGCATCACACCGGACGTTACGACGGGCTGACACTGGTGTGTTACACGGTGTGGTCCGGAACGGCGCTGTTGCTGGTTTTCTTGCCCGGCCTGGCAGATCAAGTCGCCCTGGCACCGATGCGCGTGCAGTTTGCGGTGATTGCCCTGGGGATATTCCCCAGCGCCCTGGCGTACCTGGCCTGGGCCTATGTGCTGGCGCATGTCGATTTGAGCCGGGCGACGATGACCCTGTATCTGACGCCGCCGACGGCGATGGTGATTGCATCCTATGCGCTTGGTGAGCGGCCGACATTGATGATCGTGGTCGGCGGGCTGGTGGTGTCGGCGAGTGTGCTGGCGCTGAATCTGGAGCGGCGGGCTTTGGTTGTTAAGGCTGTCAGGGTCTGATCCAGGTTTTTTGCTGCCTGGACTGACGTCTTCGCGAGCAAGCCCGCTCCCACAGGTTTTGAGTCGTACTCAAGCACTACGGCATGCATAAAACCCCTGTGGGAGCGGGCTTGCTCGCGAAGAACGATGACTCGGTGCCACTGAAGAACAGACAACCTCAGCTAGCCGAAAACCGGTCGCGACTGTTGGTCAGGTGCAGCCACATCGCCGCCCGCGCCGCGTCCGGGTCCTGGCGCTTGATGGCATTGAGAATCGCCTCGTGCTCGAGGTTGGCCAACTGGCCGAGCTTGCTCAAGTCCACCGCGCCACGCTCGGCGGCATTGACCCGGGTGCGCGGGATCATTGCACTGCCCAGATGCTGCATGATTTCAGTGAAGCAAACGTTGCCGGTGGCTTCGGCGATCAGCAGATGAAAACGCCGGTCCGCTTCGACACAGCTGTCGTTGTTGGCCAGCAGGCTTTGATAGTCGTCCAGCGCTTCACGCATCTGCGCCAGTTGCAGGTCGGTACGGCGCGTTGCCGCCAGCGCCGCCGCCTGTGTTTCCAGACCCATGCGCAACTCCAGAATGCTGCGCACCCCCAACGCGGTATCGACATTCAGCCGCAGCCCCTGCTCCGGCGCGCGCTCGATCACGAACGTGCCAATGCCGTGCCGGGTTTCCACCAGCCCCGAGGCCTGCAACTTCGAGATCGCCTCACGCACCACCGTGCGACTGACCCCGTGTTCCTGAACGATGGTGTTTTCCGACGGTAGCTTGTCGCCGGGCAACATCTGGCCGAGCAGGATGCGCTGGGTCAGTTTCTCCACCAGGTCATGGGCCAGGTTGTGGCTGCGCTTGCGAGCGGGTACTTCGAGGTCTTCTTGCATGGTGGTGTCCGGAAATCAGGGCTATCGAATCGTAGCACCGCGCCAGACGGGAATCCTGAAAAATCTCGACCATCTTGTATGACAACACTCAACAATTAGCCCATTTTGATTCGTTTCAAGGGCTATCCGCCACCACCAATAGAATAAAAAACCTCTGCTAAAGCGCCATTTCATTGAATAAACGTGGTTGCAAGATGAAAAAACCTAGTTGTATGATGTCTATCAACAACGCAGCACCCAGCTTCACCCCGCATAAAAATAACGAGTGGGAGAAAACGCAGTGAATACATCCATCCCCGGGATGCACGACGACGCCAATCCAGCGCTGAAGTCCGCCATCGCCAAAGTCAAACGTCACGTCTTGCCGCTGTTCGTCATCATGTTCATCGTCAATTACATTGATCGCGTGAACATCGGTTTCGTCCGCGCCCACATGGAACACGACCTGGGCATTGGCGCGGCCGCCTACGGCCTGGGTGCCGGTCTGTTCTTCATCGGTTATGCACTGTTCGAGGTGCCCTCCAACATCCTTCTGCAGAAAGTCGGCGCGCGTATCTGGCTGACCCGGATCATGCTGACCTGGGGCCTGGTCGCCGCGGGCATGGCGTTCATCCAGAACGAAACCCACTTCTACATTCTGCGCTTTCTGCTAGGCGTGGCCGAAGCCGGGTTCTTTCCCGGGGTGATCTACTACTTCACCCGCTGGTTGCCCGGCGTGGAGCGAGGCAAGGCGATTGCGATTTTCCTCAGTGGCTCGGCGATTGCTTCGCTGATCTCCGGCCCGCTGTCCGGGCTGCTCCTGCAAATCAGCGGCCTGGGCATGCACGGCTGGCAATGGATGTACTTCATCGAGGGCATGTTTTCGGTGGGGTTGTGCGTGTTCGTCTGGTTCTGGCTGGACTCCAGACCCCATGACGCCAAATGGCTGAGTCGCGAAGAGCAGGACGCGCTGGTCAAGGCCATCGACGATGAACAATTGGCCCGGGAAGCCGCCACGCCGATCAAGCCGTCGCTGGGCAAGTTGCTCAAGGATCGCCAGATCATCCTGTTCTGCCTGATCTACTTCTTTATCCAGCTGACCATCTACGCCGCGACCTTCTGGCTGCCGAGCATCATCAAGAAGATGGGCGACCTGAGCGATGTCCAAGTCGGGCTGTTCAACTCGATTCCGTGGTTGCTGTCGATTGTCGGCATGTACGCCTTCGCTTCGTTTTCGGCCAAATGGAAACACCAGCAAGCCTGGGTCGCCACCGCCCTGCTGATCGCCGCGGCCGGGATGTTCATGTCCACCACCGGCGGGCCGGTCTTCGCCTTCGTTGCGATCTGCTTTGCCGCACTGGGCTTCAAATCGGCCTCGTCGCTGTTCTGGCCGATTCCCCAAGCCTATCTGGATGCGCGCATTGCCGCTGGCGTCATCGCACTGATCAACTCGGTGGGCAACCTCGGCGGCTTCGTTGCGCCGACCACTTTCGGCCTGCTGGAAGAACGCACCGGCTCCATTCAGGGCGGGCTGTACGGCCTGGCCGCGACCTCGATCATCGCCGCCATCATCGTGTTTGCCGCCCGCAACAAACCCAAATCCGCGCCTGCCGTCGAATCGGCCAAAGCTGCGCCACGTCACGCCTGAAAGGATAAGAAAATGACTGCACAAGAAATCGCCAAGGCCCCGATCATCACCAGCATGCAGATTGTTCCGGTGGCCGGCCACGATGGCATGCTGCTCAACCTGAGCGGCGCCCACGGCCCGTTTTTCACTCGCAACATCGTGATCCTCAAGGACAACGCCGGCCATACCGGCGTCGGCGAAGTGCCGGGGGGCGAGCGCATCCGCCAGACCCTCGAAGACGCACGCAGCCTGGTAGTCGGCAGCCCAATCGGCACCTACCAGAAGATCCTCAATCAGGTTCGCCAGACCTTCGCCGACCGCGATGCCGGTGGTCGCGGCTTGCAGACCTTCGACCTGCGCATCACCATTCACGCCGTCACCGGCCTGGAAGCCGCATTGCTCGACTTGCTCGGCCAGCACCTGGACGTACCGGTGGCCGCCCTGCTCGGCGAAGGCCAGCAGCGTGATGAAGTGAAGATGCTCGGCTATCTGTTTTATGTCGGCGATCGCAACGAAACCGACCTCGCCTACCGCAGCGAACCGGACGCCGACAACGACTGGTTCCGCGTGCGGCACGAGAAAGCCATGACCGCCGACGCGGTGGTGCGCCTGGCTGAGGCGGCTCACGCCAAATATGGCTTCAAGGACTTCAAGCTCAAGGGCGGTGTGCTCAGCGGCGACGCCGAAATCGAAGCGGTCACGGCCCTCGCCGAGCGCTTCCCCGATGCGCGCATCACCCTCGACCCGAATGGCGCCTGGTCACTGAAAGAAGCCATCCGCCTGTGCCGCGATCAGCACCACGTGCTGGCCTATGCCGAAGACCCGTGCGGGGCGGAAAACGGCTACTCGGGACGCGAAGTCATGGCCGAGTTCCGCCGGGCCACGGGCCTGAAGACCGCGACCAACATGATCGCCACCGACTGGCGGGAGATGGGCCACGCGATCCAGTTGCAGTCGGTCGACATTCCCCTGGCCGACCCGCACTTCTGGACCATGCAGGGCTCGGTGCGCGTGGCGCAGATGTGCCACGAATGGGGCCTGACCTGGGGTTCGCACTCCAACAACCACTTCGACATTTCCCTGGCAATGTTCACCCATGTCGCGGCAGCCGCGCCGGGCGAGATCACCGCCATCGACACCCACTGGATCTGGCAGGACGGCCAACGCCTGACCAAGGCCCCGCTGCAAATCGTCGACGGCTGCGTGCAGGTGCCGCAGAAACCGGGGCTGGGGGTCGAACTGGACATGGATCAGGTCGCCAAGGCCCATGAACTGTACAAAGGCATGGGCCTGGGGGCCCGGGATGACAGCGTGGCGATGCAGTTTTTGATTCCCGGCTGGAAGTTCGATAACAAGCGTCCGTGCCTGGTGCGTTGAATCGGCAAGTGCGTTGAATCGAAGGTTGCGCGTGGCCGCCTGTTGGCGGCCAATTTTAAAAAGCGCTCGGAGCATGGCGCTTCACGCCCTAAAATGACGCGCAACTGAATCAACGACGGATGAAACCAACATGGACAGGCTGAAAAACATCGCCGCTTGCATGGCGATATTCGCCGCGGGCCAATGCGTTGCGCAGGATCAAATCGAGACAGTGGTGAACGCCGCTGTACAGCCGGTGATGCAAGCCGAGGGAATTCACGGCATGGCCGTGGCGATCACCGTCAACGGCCAGGCGCATTACTTCAACTATGGCGTCGCCTCGAAAGAAGCCGGCAACCCCGTCACCCAAGACACCCTCTTCGAAATCGGCTCCGTCAGCAAAACCTTCACCGCCACCCTCGCCGCCTACGCCCAGGCCACGGGCAAGCTGTCGCTGTCGGACAAGGCCAGCCAGGTCCTGCCAGCCTTGCGCGGCAGTGCGTTCGACCAGATCAGCGTGCTGCAACTGGGCACCTACAGCGCTGGCGGCCTGCCGCTGCAATTCCCCGCTGAATATGATTCGGCCGACAAAATGCTCAGCTACTACAAGCAATGGAAACCGCTCTACGTTCCCGGCAGCCACCGACTGTATTCGAACCCCAGCCTCGGCCTGTTCGGCTACCTCGCCGCGCAAAGCATGGGCCAACCGTTTGATGACCTGATGGAGAAAACCCTGCTGCCAAAACTCGGCCTCAAGCACACCTATGTGCACGTGCCGCAGGCTCAGATGGCGCTGTACGCCCAGGGCTACAACAAGGACGGCCAACCGGTACGGGTTACTCCGGGGGCGCTGGATTCCGAGGCGTACGGGGTGAAAACCAGTGCCGCTGACTTGCTGGCCTACGTCGGCGCGAACATGAAGCCGACGTCTCTGGAAAAACCATTGCAGCAAGCCATCGCCTTGACCCATAGCGGTTACTACACCGTTGGCGGTATGACCCAGGGCCTCGGTTGGGAGATGTATCGCTACCCGATCACACTGGATCGCCTGCTGGACGGCAACTCTACGCCAATGGCCATGCAGGCCCATGAAGTGCAGTGGCTGAACCCGCCACAAGCACAGCCGCAGGACGCGCTGATCAACAAGACAGGCTCAACCGGTGGTTTTGGGGCTTACGTGGCGTACGTGCCATCGAAGGACATTGGCATTGTGATGCTGGCCAACAAGAATTATCCCAATGCAGAACGGGTCAGGATTGCTCATCAGATTCTGAGCGCCCTTACCCGGTAAGACCGCCCCGCCTTGCATACCCACATAAACCAAGTAGGATTCGCGCCTCTTTTTTGCGTCACCTGGCCACGCATCAGGTCTGCCGAATCCTTTGGGGGGGTGGCGGGACTATGCTGAAACAGGACATGAGGATTGATCCATGAAGGTGCTGTTGGTCGATGACCACGCTGTCGTGCGCATGGCGATCGGAATAATTCTGGCCCGTGAAGGCCATGTCATCGTCGGCGAGTGCGACAACGGTGTGGACGCGTTGAGCAAGGCCTTCGAGCTCAAACCCGATGCAATAGTGCTCGACCTGGATATCCCGCAACTCGATGGCATGGCGGTGATCGATCGCCTGCGCATCGGCGGCAGTCCGGCTCATGTCCTGGTTCACACGGGGCTGAAAAGCCAGTCGTACGCCGCGCAATGCATGCGGGCCGGTGCAGCAGGCTTTCTGTCGAAGGCCGATGACCCGGTGGAGATCGTGACGGCACTCAAGGCGCTAGCCAATGGCAAATCCTGGTTCCCGGTCGGTACGCTCAAGTCGGTGCGCCACAGCGATTTCGCCCGCAACGATGTGCAACTGCTCAGCGGCATTACCCGGCGCGAACTCAAGGTGTTGCACGGCCTGGCCCAAGGCCTGAGCAACAAGCAGATCGCCGACGATATGTTGTTGAGCAACAAGACAATCAGTACCTACAAGACCCGCCTGATGCAAAAGTTGAATGCCAGTAATTTGCTTGAGTTGATCGAGTTCGCCAAACGCAACGACCTGGCCTGACCCATGAATCGACTGGTCCTGCGGCTGTCGGGAGTGCTCGGTCTGATACTGGTGGCCCTGAACGCCTGCGCCGATCCCCTGACGCTGCTCAGCCGTGCGCCCACGAGCGACATGAGCCTGTCGCTCAACACGGCGCAGCGTCAGTGGCTGGAGCAGAAGGACGTCTTGCGCGCCGGCGTTTATCTGCCGGACCGTCCGCCACTGGACATCACTGCCAACCAAAAGGACTACGAAGGTCTTTCAGCCGACTACCTCGACTGGCTGGCGCGAGCCTTGGGCGTACGTGTACGCGTCGAACGCTATGCCAGTCAGGCCGATGCGTTGAGTGCTTTGCAACGGGGCGAAATCGACCTGGTGCCGCGGATCAATCACCTGGAAACGCAGTACAGCGACCTGCGCCTGAGCGCACCCTATGCCTACGACCAGGCCGTGCTGGTCAGCCGTTTCGGCACGCACTGGATGAACAATGAACTGCCGCCGGGAACCACGGTGCTGTTCGATCCGGACTGGATCCAGCAGGATCGGGTAATCTCGCTGTTTCCCGACCACCCGGTGCAAACCGTCGATTCGACCCAGCACGGCCTCGGCATGGTGGCCTATGGCGAAGGCATGGTGCTGCTCACCGACGCGATTTCCGCACAGTACCTGCTCGAACGCAGTTACCAGCAGAGCCTGAAACAGACTGTCCAGCGCGATTCCGAAGGCCTGGGCTTCAGTTTTGCCATGCAGCGCCAGAACACCCGGCTACTGACCCTGCTCAACAGCGCGCTGGCAACCCTGTCGCCCCAGGAACGCGTGGTCATTGCCCGCCACTGGGGCATTGGCGCCAACCCGGGGCTCGGCTACAAGCGCTTGCAGTTGACCGCCACCGAGCAGCAATGGATCAAGGACCATCCGCAGATCGAAGTGCTGGCCAACGACCTGTATTCGCCCTTCAGCCTGTTTGATTCCCACGATCAGATGCGCGGCATGGCGGCGGATCTGCTGGAGATGATCAACAATCGTACCGGCCTGGTGTTCCGCCCGCGCAAGATTTCTTCGGTGCAAGCCATGATCCGCCGCACCGAACGCGACCCGCCCGCTCTGATTGCGGCACTGACCTACAGTGACCGGCGCGAGGAACGGCTGGCGTTCTCCCGGCCCTATATGATCAACCCGTTCGTGCTGGTCACCCGGGTGCAGCCTGAACATGAGGGCCTGGTCCGACTCAAGGGGCAGTCCGTGGCGATCATCAAGGATTCCGCGGCGGCCAACTGGCTGGAGCGCGAATGGCCCGACATCAAGGTGGTCGAAGTCGATACACCGATCGAGACTTACGAATTACTCGCCGAAGGTCAGGTCGATGGCGTGATTCAGCCACAACTGGGCGCCGGCTACCTGATCGACCGGTTCTTCCGTGGCCAGTTGCAGATCGATTCGGTGCTCGGCGCGCAACCGGCGCTGATCGCCTTTGCCAGCGGCAAACAGAACGCCGAACTGGTATCGATCCTCGACAAGGCGTTGCTCGACATCTCGCCCGATGAATTGAGTGGCCTGGCGAGCCGCTGGCAGAACCCGCAGCAAAGCCACGGAGGCTGGAGCGCCTACAAGAACTGGTTCTTTCGGGCAGTACTGGGGATGGTGCTGGTGCTGTTGGTGGTGCTTGCCTGGAACTTCGGACTTCGCCGGCAAATCGCCGAACGCCTCAAGGCGCAAAAAGCCTTGAACGACCAACTGGAATTCATGAAGGTACTGGTGGACGGCACACCGCACCCGATCTATGTCCGCGACCGCAGAGGCCTGCTGCTGACCTGCAATCGTGCCTACGTGCAAACGATGCAGGTCGAGTTGGATCAGGTGCTGAACAAAGGCTTGATCGAAGCCGATATCCTGCCCCTCGACGACGCCCACAATTACAAGCGGATTCACCGTACGACCCTTGAGAGCGGGGAGCCGTCCTTCGACAACTTCACCATGACAGTCAAGGGCCAGAAGTGCCACGTCTACCACTGGGCACTGCCGTACCGCGATTCCAATGGCACCATGACCGGCGTCATTGGCGGCTGGATCGACCTGACCGAGCAACACCACCTGCAACACGCGCTGATCCAGGCCAGGAAACAGGCCGAATCGGCCAATCGCGGCAAAAGCCATTTCCTGGCGGTCATGAGCCACGAGATTCGCACGCCCATGAGTGCACTGGTGAGCGTGCTTGAATTGCTGCGCGAAAATCAGCCCGAACAGAATGCCGATGCAGGACTGATCGACATCGCGCAGAAATCCGCCAACGGCATGATGGAGTTGATTGGCGAGATTCTCGACCTGTCGAAAATCGAGTCGGGGCAGTTTGAGTTGCGCAGCACCAGCAGCTACCCGCAACGCCTGGCGCGCACGGTGTTGCAGAGTTTCGCCAGCCTCGCCCAACAGAAAAACCTCGCACTGGAGTTTGTCAGTCATGGCCCGGACCTCACGGTGCAACTTGACGCGCTGCGCTTTCGGCAAATCCTGTCCAACCTGGTGAGCAATGCCATCAAATTCACAACACAGGGTACGGTGACCGTCGAGCTGAGTCTGAGCAGCGATACGCCGTTCGCCCACCTGCAACTGGTGGTGCGAGACACCGGTATCGGCATGGACGAACAGCAACGCCAGCGCCTGTTCCAACCCTACACCCAGTTCGCCGACCAGGACTGCGAATTGCAGACCGGTACCGGTCTGGGCCTGGCCATCTGTCAACAACTGACCCAACTGATGGGTGGCCGCCTGGACTGCACCAGCACCCCGGGCCAGGGCTCGTGCTTTACGCTGACGCTGCAGGTGACACCCGTCAGCGAAGGCGACGCACCCTCGCCCATCGATACCGCGCCATTACCACCGCTACCGCCGCTCTACGTGCTGATTGTCGAGGATCACGAGTTCAATCGCGTGGTATTGCAACGCCAGCTCGAATCCCTGGGGCTGCGTGTCACCTGCGCCGAAAACGGCCTGGAAGGCTTCAATCTCTGGCGCCAGGACAGGTTCGATTACCTGATCACCGACTGCAGCATGCCGCTGCTCAACGGCGACAAGATGACCCGCCAGTTGCGCGCCATCGAAGTGGCCGAAGGTCGCACGCCGACCCATGTGGTGGGGCTGACCGCCAATGCCCAGCCAGAGGAAATCCAGCGTTGCCTCGAAGCCGGGATGAACGCTTGCCTGTTCAAGCCGCTCACGCGTAGCGCGCTGGAACGTTACCTGCACGAGTCCGAACGGACGCGCCAGGCCAGCGAGCCGTGCTTCGACCTGTCCAGGGTCACCGACATTACCGCTGGCGATGCGCTGATGAGCCGCCAGTTGTTGACGACCGTGCTGCGTACCAACCAGGAAGATTTCGACGCCATGCAGGAACTGTTTCGCGCGGGCGACTTCCGGGCCATGGGCCGGCGTTGCCACAAAATCCTTGGCAGCGCGCGGATCATCCATGCAACGCCGTTGATCAGGGCCTGCGAACAGCTGGAGTCAGGTTGTGAGGCAACGACCACCCAACAGGAAGTGCATCGTTTGTTCGAGGCCTTTGCTCGCCAGATGAAGCGTCTGCAGACGCACACTCAGTGCGTCATCGACAGCGATAGCGTGTAGGACATCAATCATCCGGCATTTCAGGCGGTTTGGCGGGCTTGGCCGGCTTGCTGGTTTTTCCGGGCTTGGCGCCTTTGGCCGCCGGCTCGGCTTCAGTGACGGGAGCCGCCACGGTCGCTGTAAACTCTTTCTCGGCCGCCGGCAACTGATCGACAGCGCTGAAAATCTCGTCCAGCTTGAAGGCGTCCGATTGCTCAAGTTTCTTTTCGCCGTCCTTGCCGACCAGAATCACCTTGGTCTTGGCGCCGGCACCCAGTTTGAGCGAGCGGATCAGCGCCGCCGTGTCCTGTGGCCCCAGGTCCTTGCCGTCGCGCTGGCCCATCAGGTTGAGTACGGTGTAGAGCACCATGTTGCGGTCGGTGAAACCCTTGCGGTTGGCCGGCTCATCCAGGGACTTCTTCAGGCTGGTCCAGGCCGGATCAACGGTGCTTGGAGCGATGACAATCAGTGGTCGGGCCCTGCCCTTGTCCATGTCCAGCGGTGAGTCGCCATCGGCGGCGAACGAGGTGCCAGCAATCGCCAGCAAGGTAGCCAGGGTCAGTGACCTGATGAGCATGCGCATCTCCTTTTGATATCCACGCTCTAATGATTGCGCATCGCGGCGATCGTTCCGGGTGACGTACCGCAATATTTTTCGCCTTGCCCCAAGCTTAGGTCAGGGCGGTCATTGCGCAACAGGCTGGGCTAATCTGAAGACTCATGACAACCCGCCGATCCGTGGTGGGCCGAGCCTGGCGAGCGCCAGGCAGGCCAATGATCAGGCGGGAGGACGGCGGGTGTGCCTGGGAGCTGAACATCAACCTGCCGAATACCGCCAACATCCAGGTAGGAGCTGCCGCAGGCTGCGATCTTTTGATCTTGATCTGACATTTCTGCACACACCGCATGATCCGCAACAAGATCGCAGCCTGCGGCAGCTCCTACAGGATCCGGTTCATCCCGCCAAACGGGTAACCGATCCAGAGCTCCCACAGGGCATTGCGGGCAGGAGTTAAAACGCCAGTTTGTAGCCGATCAACAACAGCATGGTCGCCAGGCAAGGGCGCAGCAGTTCGTCGGAGATGCGCCCGGTCAGGTGGCTGCCCAGGTAAATCCCCGGCAACGAGCCCACCAGCAAGTAACCCAGGACGTGCCAATCCATGTTGCCCATGCTGGCATGGCCAAGGCCCGCGACCAGGGTCAGCGGCACCGCGTGGGCAATTTCAGTCCCCACCAGACGGCGGGTCGGCAGCATCGGATAGAGAATGAACAGTGCCACGGTGCCCAGTGCGCCGGCGCCGATGGACGTCAGCGCGACCATCGTGCCAAGGACGAGTCCGGTGATGACGGTCATCACGTTCAAGCGCAGTCCGCTGGGGTTGTAGTTGCCGCCCGCACGTTTGTGGGCGAAGTCGAGCAGGCGCTTCTTGAACAGGATCGCCAGTGCCGTGGCAAACAACACAAAACCGAGGGCCTGCTTGATGATCGCGTTCATCGCCTCGGGGGCGCTGTGCAGGGTGCTGAGGAACCACAGCGTCAACGCCACCGCGGGCACGCTGCCCAAGGTCAGCCAGCCGGTAATCGCCCAGTCGATGTTGTTGTTCTTGCGGTGAACCAGTACACCGCTGGATTTGGTGATGGCGGCGTACAGCAGATCGGTACCGACCGCCGTCGCCGGGTTGATGCCGAACCAAAGCAGGATCGGGGTCATGAGCGACCCGCCACCTACGCCAGTCATGCCGACGATGAAGCCGACAACCAGCCCGGCAACGACCAACCCGATGTTCACTAAATCCATGAATACTTCCACAAAGATCGCAGGGGAAATCTGGCCCGCAGCATAGCGATATTTCTTATAACCAGTTATATCGATACGATCTATCTTTATACCATGAACTCAATTCCCACAAGGAATATGTGTCGTGCTCACTGCACCGGCAGGAAATTCAGGAACAGCAGGCTCTGCGCATAGTTCAGGCCGATGCGCCGGTAGCGTTCGTCGAGCATCTGGGTCAGCAGGTCCAGCCGGGCGACGATTTTGCCGAACTCCACGGCAAAGCTCAGGTTGCTGCCCTCCTCCGAGATTTCGTTGGAGAACAGCAAGGGCTGGCCTTCTTTGTTCTGTCGCTGACTGAGGATCCAGGTGGCGATCTCGATGTTGCGCGCGGCATTGCTGACGAATACCGGGTTGATCGTATCGGTCATGTAGAACTCGAGGCGATTGCCATGGGCGGTCACCAGCATGCTGCCGATGGCATAGATGAACGCCCCGACCCGGTCACCGAGAAACTCCGGACTCATGGCAAAACGCAGGGCCGCGAGGTCCTTTTTGCCGCCCAGGGTCGGTAGTGGTTGCTGCAGTTCGATGGCCATGCGCACTTGCTTGCCGGCGGTGCGGGCATCGAGGAAACCGGATTTTTTCAGTTCATCGGGGTTACGCAGGTAAAGCTTGCTCATCAGCAGGTAAAGGCTGTCGAGGTTGTCGCGCATGGTCAGGGTGGCCATGCGATCGACGCTGGTCTGCAGGAACTCCTGGGGTTTGCCTTCGCGCATCTGGTCAATGATGTCGCCGCCCTGTTGCTGGCTGCAACCGGTGACGAAGGACATCGACAAACCTGCCAGGAGCAGGCAATGACGGCGGATTTTAGTAGTGATTGCGGGTGAAACTCGAGCCATGGGTTCTTGGACTTGGGCATGGGCCGGCGGTGGGGATCGCCGCGGGCTGCCATGGATAGAGCCGGACATTTCGAAAAAGTGCAGTATCGGGTGGCACCAATCGATCACTGGCAGGGGAATGTTCAAAGAAAAAACGGATCAGAAAATCATCAGGTCGGTGCACACGCCGTGTAGGAGCTGCCGCAGGCTGCGATCTTTCGATCTTGAACAATCAAAGTCAAAAGATCGCAGCCTGCGGCAGCTCCTACACTATTCACCGAGTACACACAGGAGGTTTGCATGCGCACGCTTGAACTGGCAGGCACCAGGGTCCCGGTCATCGGCCAGGGGACCTGGCAGATGGGAGAAGACCGTTCACGGCACACGGAGGAAGTCGCGGCACTGCGCCTGGGCATCGAACTGGGCATGACCTTGATCGACACTGCGGAAATGTACGCCGAAGGCGGCGCCGAGAAAGTGGTCCGCGATGCCATCGCCGGCCAGCGCGACAGCGTCTTTCTGGTCAGCAAGGTGTACCCGCACAACGCCAGTCGCCAGGGCATTCCCCAGGCTTGCGAGCGCAGCCTGCGCAGGCTAGGCACCGAGTACATCGATCTGTATCTGCTGCATTGGCGCGGCCAGTATCCCCTGGAAGAAACCGTCGACGCCTTCGAGCGCCTGCGCGAAGCCGGCAAAATCGGCCGTTGGGGCGTGTCCAACTTCGACCTCGACGACCTCCTGGAACTGGACGCCCCGTCTTGTGCCACCAATCAGGTGCTCTACAACCTGGAACAACGGGGCATAGAATTTGATTTACTGCCATGGGGCCAGCAACGGCGGTTGCCGGTCATGGCTTACTGCCCGATTGGCCAGGGCGGTAAAATGCTCTTCGACGCCACGCTCAAGCAGGTGGCCGCACGGCACAGCGCCACAACGGCACAGGTGGCGCTGGCCTGGATACTGCGTCAGGAAGGCGTGATCGCCATCCCCAAGGCGGTCCGACCCGAACATGTACGCCTCAACGCCCAAGCCGCCACGTTACAGCTTGAGCCCGGGGACCTGGAGGCGCTGGACCAAGCGTTTCACGCGCCACAACGCAAACAGCGGCTGGCCATGGTCTGAACCACCGCAGTCAGAGAGCTTCGCCATGAGAAGCACCGACCACCTGGACCCGTTCGATCTGCAACGCTTTCTCCAGGCTCAGGACCCGGTATTCGACCGGGTTCAAAACGAGCTGAACAACGGACACAAGCGCAGTCACTGGATGTGGTTCATTTTTCCCCAGTTTGCCGGGCTCGGCGGCAGCGAGATGTCGCGCCGCTTTGCCATCCGCTCGCGGGAGGAAGCCTTGGCCTACCTTGAGCACCCGTTGCTGGGCGCCCGGCTACGCACCTGCACCCAGGAAGTACTGAACATCCGGGAACGCTCGGTAGCGGGGATTTTCGGTCATCCCGACGACCTGAAGTTTCATTCCTCGATGACCCTGTTCGCCCAGGTCGCCGACGCCGATAGCCTTTTCCAGCAGGCCTTGAACCAGTACTTCCATGGCATCCTGGATGACTGGACCCTGTCGCTGATGGACTCAAAACAGGCCCAGTTGCCCACCAATCAGGGTTGAGAAGTCGTCGTCGACAAACGGCAGTATCGCGTCCGCCACCGGTTGCAGCTGCCGGGTGATGTAGTGGTCGTAATCAATGGGCGCGCTGCGCACTTCCAGCGGTTCAGGACCGGCGACGGTGATCACGTAGCTGATCCAGCCACCGTTCTGGTACTGGCGCGGGCGCCCCTGCCGGTCGTTGTACTCGTCGGCCAGGCGCGCCGCGCGCACATGAGGCGGTACGTTGCGCTGATAGTCATCGAGGGTACGGCGCAGGCGTTTGCGGTAGATCAGCCGGTCATCGAATTCACCGGCCAGGGTCTTGCGCACGTAGTCACGCACATAATCCTGGTAGGGCTTGCGCAGGAAAATCCGCGAATACAGCTCCTGCTGGAATTGCCGGGCCAGCAGCGACCAGTCGGTGCGCACGGTTTCCAGGCCTTTGTAGACCATTTCGTCGCTGCCGTCGTCACGGGTGACCAGCCCGGCGTAGCGCTTCTTGCTGCCTTCTTCGGCGCCGCGAATGGTCGGCATCAAAAAGCGCTTGTAGTGGGTTTCGTACTGCAATTCCAGAACGCTTTGCAGGCCGTACTCCTGCTGCACGTGCTCGCGCCACCACTGATTGACGTGCGCCACCAGCGCGTGGCCGATCTGCGCCGCTTCCTGCTGGCCATGGGCGCGACGTAGCCAGACGAAGGTCGAGTCGGTGTCGCCGTAAATCACCGCATGCCCCTGGGCTTCGATCAACTGGCGGGTGCGCAGCATGATTTCGTGCCCGCGCAAGGTGATGGACGACGCCAGGCGCGTGTCGAAGAAGCGACAACCGCTGGAGCCGAGTACGCCGTAGAAGGCGTTCATGATGATTTTCAGCGCCTGGGACAGCGGCGCGTTGTGTTCGCGCTTGGCGGTTTCCCGGCCTTCGGCCACCCGGGCGACGATGGATGGCAGGCAATGTCGGGTGCGGGAAAAGCGCGCACCACGAAAACCCGGCACCGACTCGCTGTCGTCCGGGTGCTTGAGCCCTTCAATCAGCCCCACGGGATCAATCAGGAAGGTGCGGATGATCGACGGATAAAGGCTTTTGTAGTCGAGCACCAGCACCGATTCGTACAGCCCCGGCTGCGAATCCATGACAAAACCGCCGGGGCTGGCTTGCGGTGGCTTGCCACCGAGGTTCGGCGCCACGAAACCCTGACGGTGCATCAGCGGCATGTACAGGTGCGTGAACGCCGCCACCGAACCGCCCATGCGATCGGCCGGTAAACCAGTGACGCTGGCCCGCTCCAGCAGGAAGGTGAGCAACTCGGTCCTGGCGAAAATCCGTGTGACCAGTTCGCAGTCCTTGAGGTTGTATGTGGCCAGCGCCGGTTTGTCCTCGGCGAACATGCGATTGATTTCGTCCATGCGCTGGTACGGGTTGTCGATGGACTTGCCTTCGCCGAGCAAGGTTTGCGCGACGTTTTCCAGGCTGAACGAGGGAAAACTCCAGGTCGCCGAACGCAGGGCCTCGATACCGTCGATGATCAAGCGGCCAGCGGCTGAAGCGAAGTAATGGTTTCCGCTGCCGTGTTCACGCCACTGCATTTCCTCGCCGCCACGCCCCAGCTTCAACGGCACCGCCAGGCGCCGGGCGTGTTCGTGGAGCACCCGCAAGTCGAACTGCACGACGTTCCAGCCGATGATCGCGTCGGGGTCGAACCGGGCAAACCAGTCGTTGAGTTTTTTCAGCAGCAGGGTTCGCGAATCGCAGTATTCGAGCTGGAAATCCACCTGGCTGGCATCGCCATTGGGCGGACCGAGCATGTACACCTGACGCTCGCCGCAGCCTTCCAGGGCGATGGAATACAACTCGCCCTGGGCGGTGGTCTCGATGTCCAGGGACACCAGTTTGAGGTTCGGCCGGTAATCGGGATCGGCTTTCATCTGCGCATCGAGCAGCAGGCCCTCGGCATTCGCCGTGCCACTGAAACGCACCGGCGCGGTAATGAAGCGTTCCATCATGTAGCGTTCCGGCGGGCGCACATCGGCTTCGAACACCTCGACCCCAGCCCGGCGCAGCGCGGTTTCCAGGCGCATCAACTGGCCGTGTTGCTGGCAATAGAGACCGAGGACCGGGCGATGTTCGAAATCCTGCAGGGCCAGGGGCCTGAGCTCGACGTTCTTCTCGTCATGCAAAATGCGTTCGGCGGGCTCGCGCTGCGCAGCGGGGATGAACGCCACCGACGGTTGATGAGGCAGGCGGATACGCCGGGGACCGCTGTCGGTCGCCAGCCAGAATTCGACTTCCGTACCGGCAGGGGTGTCGCGCCAATGCCGGGTCAGGACGAAGCCCTGCTGTAGATCCACCACTGCAAACCTCGAAACTGATTCAGAGGGTGATTCTACCCGTCATCCGTCGCGATAGCGCGTTTGCCGCCGGTCTACCAGGCAGACACCGACCCTGTGGGAGCGGGCTTGCTCGCGAAGGGGCCATAACATTCAACATCTTTGTTGGCTGACAGTCCGCTTCGCGAGCAAGCCCGCTCCCACAGGTAAGGTGCTGGCCCGAAATGTGAGGTTTGCCAAAGAAAATCCGGCAAATGACGTTTTTTGCGTGTTATCTGCCGCATTCGCCCTTGCCCTGAACGCTCGCGTCTACGATTCTTCAAGAACAACGACAACACCCGAGTAACCACCATGAAAACCGTCGCCCAGCTGCTCAAGCTCAAAGATCAGAAGAATCAGGAAGTCCACCAGATCAAACCCGACCACATGGTGCTCGAAGCGCTAATGAAGATGGCCGAGAAAAACGTCGGCGCCTTGCTGGTGGTAGAGAATGAAGAAGTGCTGGGCATCATCAGCGAACGGGACTATGCGCGCAAACTGGTGCTGCACGGCCGCTCTTCGGTGGGCACGCCGGTGCGCGACATCATGGTGTCTCCGGTGATTACCGTTGACACCCACCAAACCGTGGAGACCTGCCTGGGCATCATGTCCGATAAGCGCCTGCGTCACTTGCCGGTGGTCGAAGGTGGCAAATTGATCGGCCTGCTGTCGATCGGTGACCTGGTCAAGGAAGCGATCGCCGAACAGGCTGAACTGATCAAGCAGCTGGAACAGTACATTCGCGGGGAATAGTCGACACGCCGAGGATCCCTTGTGGGAGCAGGCATGCTCCCACATTGGGTTTTGGGAGTTCAGGCCGGCCAATGCCGGGCGAACACCGGTGCCAGTGCCGGGTGGCGGTCGATTCGTTCCAGCCAGGCGAAAAACCCCGGCCGGGCGTTGCGCAAATGCTCACGACTGCCCGCCCACCGTGAGATCACCGCCGCCAGCACATCCAGGGCTCCTGGCTTCTCGCTGCCCAGGTACAACTCGCCCGAGAACTGATCGGCAAACACCTCCCAACTCCAGTGCAGGCGCCGGCGGGCGCCCTCCATGAGGTTCTGCCTGGACAACTCATCCGCCTCGGCCAGCCAGCGCTCGGGGTAATCAATGATGCCGATGGCCGCATAACAATTGCTGACGATGTACGCCATGCCGCGAATGGCCTGGCCTCGCTCGGCTGGATCCTGCGGTAACAACCCCGATGCGGGAAAGGTCAGCCCGAGGTGGATCAGGATCGCCGCGCTCTCGGTCAGGACAGCGCCATCGGGCAACTGCAAGGTTGGAATCTGTTTGAGCGGGTTGAGCTTCTGCAGCGCCTGGGCCGCCTCCGCGGACGACTCGACATCGATGAAGCGATAAGGAACATCGCAGAGTTCAAGTGCAGCCTCGATGGCCGCTGCGCCAGAGTTCTGATGGCCGTAGAGCTGGTACATACACGTCTCCTTGCATACCGTGACCTCTGCCGGGCCACATCGACCGTCGCGGCAGAGGAACGCGCCAGCTAACCAGTGTAGAAGCCACCACCCACCACACAGCGATCATCCGACGATCGCACCATCACGCTCACCAGGGGTGTGCCGCAAGTCCTATCATTGCCGTCGATGTTCACCATCACTTCAATGAAGTTCTCTTAAAAAATCCCCGGCGTAACATCTGCTCCATACCAACCCATAAGCACCCCGGAGCACACCATCATGAAACGCCAGACCCTCCTCAGCATCGCTTTCTCGGTTTTCGCAAAAGCCGTGTGGCCGAGGGTGGTTCCGATCGCCTGATCGAGAATCGCGTGGCTGAAGGTGGTTCGGATCGCCTGCTGGAAAACCGCGTCGCTGAAGGTGGTTCGGACAAGCTCCTGCAAAACCGCGTCGCCGAAGGTGGTTCGGACCGCCTGATCGAAAGCCGCGCTGTCTGAATGCAGTGCCTGAACGCAGGACTCAATGAAAACCCGGCCTCATCCGCCGGGTTTTTTATTCTCTTTGATACGGCGCGATTACTGCACTGCCCGTGCCATGCAGCGCTGGTAGCGTTCATCGACTCGCTTGGCAAACCACGCAGTGGTGAGCTTGCGGGTGATTTTCGGGCTTTGTAGCACGATCCCGGGCAACACTTCGCGGGGTAACGGCCGGCCCTCGGCCCGTTCGGCCAGTTCGAAAACCCGCCGATAGAGCTTGCTGTCTTCGAACGCCAGGGTATTCCCCTCTTCCAGTTGGTCGCGGATCGTCGGATTGCGCATGTCCAGTTGCTTGCCAAGGGTACGCACGGCCAGCTCCGTGGTGCCGGGCATGATCGAACCGTAGCGCACCAGGTCGCCATCCAGCGCCAACGGGATACCGGAAGCCCGGCTCACCGCGTTCTGGAACGCAGCGTTACGGCTGGCGTACCAACCCGCGTTGAAGTCCGCAAAACGGTACAACGGCAGTGGGTAACTCACCGGATAGCCGAGCAGATGCGCGATGCCGAAATACATGCCGCCGCGCCGGGTGAACACTTCATGACGAATAGAGCTCTTCACCGGGTACGGATAGCCCTTGGCCTGCTGTTCGGCAAAATCAATGCTGACTTGCATCGGTCCGCCGGTATGCACCGGGTTGAAGCCGCCGAACAACTTCTTGCCCATTGGCACCATGCCGATGAAGTCGTCGAAAACAGCGCTCAGTTCCTTTTCACTGCGCGCGGCATTCAGGCGACTGCTGTAGCTTTTGCCATTCGGCGAATCGAGCATTAACGCACCGCTCACCAGCAGGCCGGGAATGTGCGCCTTGGCGGCACGGCGGTCGATCTCTTCGCGGGCGATCTTGCCCAGGCCCGGTACGCTCGGGTCGACCTGAAAGGTCGACTCCTGTTCGGTCACGGCCAGCACCGAGCACAGGTTTTGCGTGGTCGGCGAGATGTCTTGCGCGGTAAACGCCACCTGGATATCCGTGGCCCAACCCTGGGGATCGGCGGCCTTGGCCGGCAGTAAACGTACAATCTCGGCCTTTACTTCGGCCGGGCTGCGGGCCGCCGGTTCCTGGGTCCGCTGGCTGCCGCAACCGGCCAATATCAGCAACACGGCGACGCTTGTGATCAATCTGATTTGCATGTCGTTCCATCTAATCCGTTTGTCCGGGCCAACCATACGACCAATGGCAGGTCAGCGGCTACGTCCGTGGCAGCCCGACGGTTGTCGCCCTCCCCGACTGGACCATACTTGATTCACACAGCGAAGAGGACAGGCTCATGCACCGCAGCGACGTGTTGATCATCGGCGCCGGCCCCACCGGGTTGGTCCTGGCGTTGTGGCTGAGCAAACTCGGCGTGCGCGTGCGGATCGTCGACAAAACCTCGGCCCCCGGCACCACGTCCCGGGCGCTGGCCGTCCAGGCACGGACGCTGGAGTTGTATCGTCAGCTCGGACTGGACACCGCCGTGGTGCAACACGGCCATCAAGTAAAGGCCGGCAACTTCTGGGTCAAGGGTGAGCTCGTGGCGCGCCTGCCCCTGTCCCGGATTGGTGAGGGCCTGACCCCCTACTCGTTTCTCGAGATCTTCCCCCAGGACGAACACGAACGGCTGCTGATCGAGCGCCTGGAAACCTTCGGCATCACGGTGGAACGCAACACCGAACTGGCAGGCTTCGAGCAAACCGCAGACGGCATCACGGCCACGCTGCTCCTGCCCGACGGCCAGCAGGAAACCTGCCAGGCCTGTTACCTGGCCGGGTGCGACGGTGCCCGGTCGATTGTGCGCAAGACCCTCGATACCGGGTTTCCCGGCGGGACTTACCAGCAGATTTTCTACGTCGCCGACGTGCAGGCCAGCGGCCCGACATTCAACGGCGAACTGCATGTGGATCTCGACGAGGCGGACTTCCTCGCCGTGTTCCCGCTGGCCGACAGTGGTCGTGCCCGCCTGATCGGCACAGTGCGCGACGAGCGCGCCGAACACGCCGAGACCCTGCGCTTCGAGGACGTCAGCAGCCGGGCCATCGAACATATGAAAGTTCAGATCGAGCAACTGAACTGGTTTTCGACCTACCGCGTGCACCATCGGGTGGCGGATCACTTCCGCAAGGACCGGGCGTTTTTGCTGGGTGATGCCGCCCATGTGCACAGCCCGGCGGGCGGCCAGGGCATGAACACCGGGATTGGCGATGCCATCAACCTGGCCTGGAAACTGGCGGCCGTGTTGAGCGGTGGTGCCGAGGCCAGGCTGCTCGACACCTATGAAACCGAGCGCATTGCCTTTGCGCGCAAACTGGTGGCGACCACCGACCGGGTCTTCACGTTCGTCACCGCCGACGGGCCGATTGCCGATTTGCTGCGTACGCGCCTGGCCCCGTTCTTGTTACCAAAAATGACATCGTTCGAAACCTCCCGCCAGTTCCTGTTTCGCACGGTGTCGCAGATCACCCTGAATTATCGCGCAATGCCGCTGAGTACCGGCGTTGCCGGGCACGTGCATGGCGGCGATCGCCTGCCCTGGGCCCATGACGGTGAGGGGGATAATTTTGAGTCGCTCAAGTGCCTGACCTGGCAGGTGCATGTCTATGGCGACACCAGCGACGAGATGATCGCCTGGTGCCACGAGCACCATCTGCCGCTACACGTGTTTGACTGGCGACCGGCGTTCGAAGCGGCGGGCCTTGGGCGCAACGGCTTTTATCTGTTGCGGCCCGATACCTATGTGGCGATTGCCGAAACCTGCTCGGACCCGAAAGTGATCGAACGGTATTTCCGCGATCACGGGATCCGGCCGTTTTTTGGCACGACCTGATTCAACACAGATCAAAATGTGGGAGCGGGCTTGCTCGCGAATGCAGTGTGTCAGTCAATACATCTGTCACTGACACTCCGCTTTCGCGAGCAAGCCCGCTCCCACAGGGGATGGGGTTCAACCTGAAACGGGGCTCGGAATCTGCAACCCGCGCACCACCGCCGGCCGCGCCAGGAAACGTTCCAGTACCCGCGTGACGTTAGGGAAGTTCTGGATGCCCACCAGATCGCCCGCTTCATAGAAACCGATCAGGTTGCGCACCCATGGGAAGGTGGCGATGTCGGCGATGGTGTAGCGCTCGCCCATGATCCAGTCACGCCCTTGCAGACGGCCGTCCAGCACCTTGAGCAGGCGTTTGCTTTCCTCGACGTAGCGGTCACGGGGACGCTTGTCTTCGTAGTCCTTACCGGCGAATTTGTTGAAAAACCCGAGCTGGCCGAACATCGGACCAATACCGCCCATCTGGAACATCAGCCACTGGATCGTTTCATAGCGCGCTGCCGATTCCTGGGCCAGCAGTTGTCCGCTCTTGTCGGCCAGGTAGATCAGAATCGCGCCCGATTCGAACAGCGCCAGTGGCTGGTCGTCCGGACCGTGGGGGTCGAGGATCGCCGGAATCTTGTTGTTGGGATTCAGGGAAAGAAATTCCGGGGACATCTGGTCGTTGGTGTCGAAGCCTACCCGGTGAGGCTCATACGGCAGGCCGATCTCCTCGAGCATGATCGAGACCTTGACGCCGTTGGGGGTCGGCAGGGAGTACAGCTGAATCCACTCCGGATACTGGGCAGGCCATTTGCGGGTGATGGGGAATGCGGACAAATCGGTCATGGGCGGGATCCACGAAGACACTGAGAGTGACGATCATAATGTAGATATCGGCTCAGCGATCCCTTGAAGCCATCGATCTCACTGATAGCCGAGATCAAAAGAGATCACGACCGTTTCAACGTCATTAGGTGTAGCGTGTCCACAATTGTGCAACATCCTGTCGATAACCTTCGCTGCAAACCTGTGAAGGTTACCGGTACATTGCCGCGCATTCGGCCGGAATCGAACCAATCGGGTTCAGGGGACTCTGAGCACCACCCCTTGGATAACGGACCGACTGCAATGACATGGAAAACACCCGACGCAGGACAATCGAGGTGTAAAGGTTTGTCAGCCTTAACCGAATTGCGCTGAAGAACCTTTACTCATGAACCTGTTCAATTTTGCCAACCGCTTCAAACATCGCGCTTACCTTTTGTTGCCCGCCTTGTTGGTGGTCACCGCCGTGTTTCTGTCGCTGGAGTCCGGCCTGAGTCGCGCCCAACCGATGGATGGCACCCAGACGCTGGTTTTCCTGCGCCACGGGGAAAAACCCGACGGTGGCCTGGGCCAGCTCAATTGCCAGGGACTGAACCGCGCCATCGACCTGGCCACGTTGCTGCCGGAAAAGTTCGGCAAGGCCAACTATGTGTTCGCGGCGAACCCGACCCGTAACGTCGAAGAAGGCGAGCTCGACAATTCCTACAGTTACATCCGCCCCCTGATGACCATCAGCCCCAGCGCCATCAAGCTCGGCCTGCCGGTAAACATCAACTTTTCCGCCAATGACACCAGTGACCTGGCCGATGAACTGCTCCACGACAAGTACCACAACTCGATCATCTACACGGCTTGGTCCCACGGCTACCTGCCGGAACTGATCAACAAGGTGGCCGGCGACGCCACCGGCAAGAAAATGACCATCACGGATGACTGGGAGTCCAGCGACTATGACTCGCTGTACGTACTCACCCTGACCTGGCACGACGGCAAGGCCAGTTTACAGAGCCATGTGTACAAGCAAGGTCTGGATAACGGTGCTGAAACCTGCCCGACTTGAGGCATGCGTTGTCTGAGCGGGCGCCTTCGCGAGCAAGCCCGCTCCCACAGTAGATCTTCAGTGAACACAGATTTTGTGTACGACGCAGATCCAATGTGGGAGCGGGCTTGCTCGCGATGAGGCCGGCAAAAGCACCCTCAACCCTTCTGATTCACCCGCTCGCGCAGATACTCGAGAACCGCCCCCCGCTCCCCGGCAAACTCGATCCGCGGGTCTTTCTTCTCTCGCTGAAACGCATACATCGGATCGTAATACTCGCACAGCAGCCCTTCGATCCAGCCGCGGTGCAGATCCACCGCGCCACTGCGGGCCTGCTCGGCCAACGCATCCTCCATCAAGACCAGCATGCGTCGATGACGTTCGCCACCCAGGCGCTTCTGCACATTGTTCAGGCTTGCCAGCAAGCGCTCGGAAAACAACGCAAAGCCCTCCTCGCCATGCACGTCGATGAATTCGGCGCACAGATCCACCACGTAATCGCGCAGGATCCGCTCTACCCGCCCTTCCAGGCTGTCTTCCAGCCACACCATCGGGAACTGCTGCATGCCTTGGTACAGCGGCAACGGCAGCGCACAACTGCCCACCGCGCGGCTTTCGTCTTCCAGTACGAACTGCTCGATGCCCCGGGCGCGCTTTTTCAGCACGTCCACGGCCAAGCGGTTTTCGAAATCGATATTCGAGGGTTGGCCCGTGGCGCGCTTGCCGAAACTGGAGCCGCGGTGGTTGGCATGACCTTCAAGGTCCACGGCGTTGCCCAGTTGCGTGAGCACCTCGGTCTTGCCGGTGCCGGTCATCCCGCCCAACAGGACGAAATCGCACTGGGTCACGGCTTGATCAAGGGTGTCCAGCAGGAAGGTACGCATGGCCTTGTAGCCGCCGCCCACCCGTGGATAGTCGATGCCGGCCTCATCCTTGAGCCATTGCTGGACGATCTGCGAACGCAGGCCGCCGCGAAAGCAGTACAGCAAGCCATCCGGATGCGCCCGGGCAAAATCGGCCCAGGCCTGGATGCGTTCGGCCTTGACCGCGCCCGACACCAGTTGATGCCCCAGCACGACGGCCGCTTGCTGGCCGTGCTGTTTGTAGCAGGTGCCGACCCGCTGGCGTTCATGGTCGTTCATCAACGGCAGGTTGATCACGCCGGGAAACGCGCCCTTGTTGAATTCGACCGGCGCGCGGGCATCCATCATTGGCCGGTCGTTGAGGAAGATGTCGCGGTAATCAGTGCAGTCGACGAACATCAAAACACCTCGACTGCGTTGCTCTGTCGCTCGACCAGTTCACCGATCGGCTCCAGGCTCAGGCCCAGCTCGGCGGCCACCGAAAGGAATTGCTCGTTGCCTTGCGGCGTCACGGCAATCAGCAGGCCGCCGCTGGTCTGCGGGTCGCAGAGCACGCGTTTGTGCAGTTCCTGAAGGCGTCCGAGCTTGCTGGCGTAGCTGTCGAAATTGCGCAGCGTCCCACCCGGTACGCAACCCTGTTCCAGGTAATACTCGACCCCCGGCAGGCGCGGTACGCGGTCATATTCAATGCGCGCCGTGAGCTGGCTGCCGTCGGCCATTTCCACCAGGTGCCCGAGCAGGCCGAAACCGGTGACGTCGGTCATCGCGGTCACGCCGTCGAGCTTGCCGAAACGGCTGCCGGGTTTGTTCAGGGTGCACATCCAGTCCCGGGCCAGGCCAATGTCGGCGTTGCGCAATTTGCCCTTTTTCTCGGCCGTCGTCAGGATGCCGATCCCCAGGGGCTTGGTGAGATACAGCAGGCAACCGGCGGTGGCGGTGTCGTTGCGCTTCATGTGGCGTTTTTCCACCAGACCGGTGACGGCCAGGCCGAAGATCGGTTCTGGCGCATCGATGGAGTGCCCGCCTGCCAGCGGGATGCCCGCCTCGTCACACACTGAACGACCGCCGCGTATCACTTCCCGGGCGACTTCCGGCGCCAGCACGTTCACCGGCCAGCCCAGGATCGCAATCGCCATCAACGGATCGCCGCCCATCGCATAGATGTCGCTGATGGCATTGGTGGCGGCAATTCGGCCGAAATCGAAGGGATCGTCGACGATCGGCATGAAAAAGTCAGTGGTCGAGACCACACCGCGTTCTTCATCGATGGCATACACCGCCGCGTCATCGCGCGATGCATTGCCGACCCAAAGCTTCGGATCGAGGTTCTGCGCCCCGCTACCGGCCAGGATCACTTCCAGCACCTGGGGGGAGATCTTGCAGCCGCAACCGGCGCCGTGGCTGTATTGGGTCAGGCGAATCGGCTCGCTCATGGGGTTACCTCTTGGAGTCTAGGTAACTAATCCTACAGCAAATGAGCCTTTTTCTTTGCAGGAGATGCGGTGGTGAGCAGTGCCTCTGTGGGGGTATGGTTATGGCAGCAAAATCACCTTGTCACCGCTGCCCTGACTCACCTCGGCATAACGCTCCAGGCCTTCGGCCAATGGCGATTCGAACAATCCTTGTGGCAGGGGCTGTCGCCAGCAACCGCCGCCGTTCGACAATCCGAGTGAATTTTCCTGATGGCGCGCGATCCTTCTATGTACAACAGGGAGGAACCGGGGCTTTATGAACAGTGCAAAATTATTCGTCATTGAGTACACCCTCCATGGCGCTGCGAAGTCATTCATCATCCGCCTGGAAAAAATGGATAACGCAGAAGCCTGGCATTGGGCGAGCTGTGACGCGGGGGTGGGGCGAATCCCTCGATTCGGACGCGAGAAGGTGCAAAAGACCAGCAAGCCGATGGCTGAAAAATTCGGCGTGGAAAACGTCAAGTGGCGGCCGGCGAACTAATATCCGTTGACCATCAGGTCCGGGGGAAGGGATATGAGCGCAACATCCGTCAACAGCCCTGCGCAGCTGGACTACGGCCTGGACACGCCGACCGGCCGCATCACCAGGAGCGCCGAGTGCCGGATCGGGCTGGAGCAGGTCGAAAATGACCCCTTCTGCTTCGCCATACGCGTCCCGGCGCCACTGCCGGAAGATCTGGAGCAGGCCAGGACCCTGGTGCTGCGGGTCGAAGGGCGGCGCTTGCAAGGCACGGTTCGCCACAGCGAGCGCCTGGAGGATGACAGCCTGAGGCTGGTAGTGGAGCCGGATTAGGCTCCACTTTTGCGTGCGCCGCGGGGTTCAGTGGGCACACTTGCAGCCTTGGGAGGCGCACTCCTCACCGTGCTCGTGATGCTTGGCGCAGGCTTCACAGCAATAGTGCTTGCCGTGACGCACGATCGGGTGTTCGCCGAGTTTGCAGGAACACTTCGGACAATCGCATATACGCTCAGTCATGGGTTTGACTCCTGTGGGTGGTGGTCGTCGGGGGGAGATGAAAACAACCCGTGCTTTTCAGTGTAGGGGTCGACTGCAACACCGCAACACCGCGTATGGCGCACTACTTGAGTCCTTGATGAATTATCCGTTTCGCGAGGACAGGAAATGACGCGTAAGAGGCGATGCCACACTGATTATCTTTGTTTCTGGACATCCTTATATATCCGGCCTCCCCCCACTCCGGCCCCCTGCTATTTTTCACCAGCCAATAATCCTCACCATCTTCGGTGCCATAACCAACAATAAGCACGGCGTAATTCAAATCATCTTCATCGCAACTTTCATCATCCAATACCCCGCCGGAGTATTTTTCAAAGTTGTCGGAAGCGTCAATCGCCGCCGATACCGGCCCTTTGGCTACGGCCTGGCGCAGTGCCTCCTCGTCGCCACGAGGAATATTGGTATAGGTCACCGTATTGGCGGCGACAGCCTTGATCATGCCTGCATTACAGCGTCCCCCGCCGCCTGTGTAAGGGTAATATTCTTCTGACTGAATACCGTTTTGCTTGACGTAGTCATAGGTGTAATCCATCAGCCCCCCATCACATCCTTGATTACCTTGCTCACTGCTGCAATCAAGAATCTGCTGCTCGGAAAGCTCGACCAGTCTTTCGGTTTGCAAAAACAATGCGCCCTCCAGGGCACCCACCGCTGAAAAAGCATAACCGGAGCCACAAGTCCCCAATTGCTTGACTCTGGTAACAGCTCCCTGGGTACGCCAGTCCACTGAGCTTGGTATCTCCAGAGCCTGCGCCGTCACGACACAGCCGCCAACCAGGATGAAACATGAGAGTTGCCAAAATCTCATACTTAGCCCCTGTTTCCATATGGTTTGCAGTTACCTCGCTATGTCATTGAAATGAAAGACCAATAAGCCAACGGCAACAACTGTCAAATATGACAGTTACTCAATACTGTTTAGTTATAAAAACCACACCATTTCGCGTTGTTAACCATAACTGTCAAATACGGAACTGCCCGACCAGACTGCCCAGGCGCTGGCCGAGGTCGGCCAGGCTGCGTGAAGTCTGCGCGCCGAGTTGGGTTTCATCGGCGACGCTGTCCACGGCCACGGCAATCTGGTGCACGCTGCGATTGATCTCTTCGGCCACGGCGGTCTGTTCTTCGGCGGCACTGGCGATCTGCGCGTTCATCGAATTGATGGTCGCGATCAGTTGGGCCATGGTGTCCAGCGAAGCCCCCGCCTCATTGGCCTGGGCCGAGGTGCCGTCGCCGGCCTCGCTGGAGCGGCGCATCGCCTCCACCGCCGACTGGGTGCCGGCCTGCAAACGGTCGATCATGCCCTGGATTTCCTGGGTGCTGATTTGCGTGCGGCTGGCCAGCGCCCGCACTTCATCGGCCACCACCGCAAAGCCGCGCCCGGCCTCGCCGGCGCGGGCGGCTTCGATGGCCGCATTGAGCGCCAGCAGGTTGGTCTGCTCGGCAATCGAGCGGATCACTCCGAGCACGCTGACTATCGACGACACATCCTTTTGCAGGCTGTCCAGAGACACGCCGCTGCTGCGGATATCGTCCACCAGGGCATGGATCTTCTCGATGCTGCCGGCCACCACGCGCTTGGCGGCCTGCCCTTCTTCGTCGGTCTGCTGGGCGGCGACCGCGGCGTTCTGCGCGCTCTTGGCCACTTCCTGGGCGGCCGCCGACATTTCGTTGATCGCCGTGGCCACCTGATCGGTTTCGTGACGCTGGCGCTCCATGGCCTGATCCGAGCGATTGGCCTGGTCGGACACCTGAGTCACCAGTCCGGTCAGTTGCGAGGTCATTTCAGTGATCTGCCGTACCAGGCCGTGGATCTTGTCGACGAAACGGTTGAACGAGCCGGCCAGTTCACCGAGTTCGTCCTGGCTGGTGATGGTCAGGCGGCGGGTCAGGTCGCCCTCGCCTGCCGCGATGTCATCGAGGTTGGCTTTCATCAAATGCAGCGGACGCACAATGGTGTTGGCCAGCAGCATCCCGACGGCAGCGATCACCAGCAGCACCACGACCGCCACGCCGACGATGCTCAGCACCATGCCTTGCATGCGCGCCTGGACCTTGGCTTCGACCACGGCCACCTGTGCTTCGATGCCATCGAGGTTGACCGAGGTGCCGACCGCCATGTCCCACTTCGGCAGGTATTCGGTGTAGCCGAGCTTGGGCACCAGCACCTGGGTGTTGCCGGGCAATGGCGAGCTGTATTGCAGGTAATGGGTACCGTCCCTGGCGACTTTCACCAGGTCGCGGTTGACGTAGACACCGTTCGGGTCGCGGTTGTCCTTGAAGCTCTGGCCCACGCCTTCGGGGCTGTTGGCCTTGAACAGGCGCACGGTGCTGGAGTCGTAGCCGAAGAAGTAGCCGTCCTTGCCATAGCTGATGCTCGACAGCAGCTTTATCACCTGCGCCCGCGCCGCCTCATCGCCAGGGGCGGCCGCGTCGTAGAGCGGTTTGATCGTGGTCATGGCCACGGCCACGTAGCTTTGCAGGGTCGCCTTGGCATCGCTGAGCAGGCGCTCGCGGGTCTGCTCGACTTCCTTGCGCGCCTGATCCTGCAGAATGAACAGCGTGGTCAGGCTGATGACCAGCGCAAACAGCAACACCGGGAGGACGGCAAGGGACAGGACTTTGGCCTTGAGGCTCATGCGCATGACGTTCACTCTTTTGATTTTGTTGTCGTGGTTAAAGCTTTAACGGCACGCCGGGTCAAAAGTTGAACGCCCCAAAAAGATCGCAGCCTTCGGCAGCTCCTACAGATGAACACCCTTCCCATGTAGGAGCTGCCGAAGGCTGCGATCTTTTGATCTTTTGCTTGTTAGATCACAGAACCATCGCCGCTACCCAGCCAAACGCCAGCAACGGCAGGTTGTAGTGCAGGAAGGTCGGGACCACGGTGTCCCAGATGTGATGGTGCTGGCCGTCGATGTTCAGGCCGGAGGTCGGCCCCAGGGTCGAGTCCGAAGCCGGCGAACCGGCGTCGCCCAGGGCACCGGCCGTGCCGACGATGCACACGATCGCCAACGGGCTGAAGCCCAGTTGCACGCACAGCGGCACGAAGATCGCCGCCAGGATCGGCACCGTGGAGAACGACGAGCCGATGCCCATGGTCACCAGCAACCCCACCAGCAACATCAGCAAGGCGCCAATGCCCTTGCTGTGATCGATGTACGACGCCGACGACTCGACCAGCGTCTGCACCTCACCGGTGGCCTTCATCACTTCGGCAAACCCGGAGGCGGCGATCATGATGAAGCCGATCATTGCCATCATTTTCATGCCTTCGGTGAACAGGTCGTCGGTGTCGCGCCATTTGACGATGCCCGACACCGAGAAGATCAGGAAGCCGACCAGCGCACCAATGATCATCGAATCGAGCAACAACTGAATAATGAACGCCGCCGCGATGGCCACGCCGGCCACCATCAGGCTCAGCGGGTTGTATTGCACCGCCACTTGTTCGACCTGTTCAATCTTCGCCAGGTCGTAGACACGCTTCTTGCGGTAGCTGACAAACGCGATCAGCAGGCCCGCCACCATGCCCAGGGCCGGAATGCCCATGGCGTGGGTCACATTGATGCCGCTGATGTCCACGCCGCTGCGGGCAACGTTGGCCAGCAGGATCTCATTGAGGAAGATGTTGCCAAAGCCCACCGGCAGGAACATGTAGGGCGTGATCAGGCCAAAAGTCATGACGCAGGCGATCAGGCGACGGTCCAGTTGCAGCTTGGTCAGCACATAAAGAAGCGGCGGCACCAGCAACGGAATAAACGCGATATGTATCGGCAAGATGTTCTGCGAGGCGATGGCCACGACCCAGAGCAGGCCGATCAGCAGCCATTTGACCTGGCCACCGCCGCTGGCGTGCTGGCGATCGACCATGGCCAGGGCCTTGTCGGCCAGCGCATGGGCCATGCCGGACTTGGCAATGGCCACGGCGAAAGCACCGAGCAAGGCGTAGGACAACGCCACCGTCGCCCCGCCGCCGAGGCCGCTGTTGAAAGCCTTGAGCGTCGCTTCGATCCCCAGGCCACCGGTCAAGCCACCGACCAGCGCGCCGACGATCAGGGCGATCACCACATGCACGCGGGACAGGCTGAGGATCAGCATGATGCCGACCGCGGCAATTACTGCATTCATTGTCATACCTCTGGGCAAGCAAAAAGAGTCCGGCCGACAGTCTGCGAGAGCCGCCAGCGGATAAAAAATGGGTTTTATTAGAGGGCGCGCACTTTGCCGGACCGCTGTCGCCTTGTCAAAGCCAACCCGGGGTATTCGATATTCATTGGCCCGGCTTAAAGAAAGCCCAATCCCGGCCGCTACAGTGCAAAGTCTCAGATATTTATCGAATAAGGACGTCTCCATGTCGCTCAGACAACTTTCCATTCAATGGAAAATCACCCTGCTGGCCGGGCTCTGCCTGGCGGGCATCGTGACCCTGCTGGTGGGTCTTTCGCTGTATCGCATGGAGCACAGTTCCGAGTTGGTGAAAGCCTCGAGCATGGAGATGCTGACCGAAGCGGCCCAGGCGCGGATCGAGTCCCAGGGCGAAAACCAGGCACTGGGGATTCGCCAGCAGTTCATGGACGCCTATCAGTACGGCCACGGCTTCTCGCGGCAGGTGCTGTTCCTGCGTGACCAGGCCGAGAAGCGTTTTCTCGATGCCTTCGACCTGCGCGAAGACCTGACCCGCCAGGTCAAGTCGGCCCTGCAAGCCAACCCGGACCTGCTCGGCCTGTCCCTGGTGTTCGAACCCAATGGACTGGACGGCAAGGACGAACTGTTCGCCGGTCAGGCCGAGCTTGGCAGCAACGACAAGGGCCGTTTCGCCCTCTACTGGTCGCAGCCGACGCCGGGCAAGTTGACGTCCATGGCGCTGCCGGAAAAGGACATGGCCGACACCAGCACCGGTCCCAGCGGCGAAGCGGCCAACGCCTGGTTCACCTGCCCGCGCACCACCCTCAAACCGTGCGTGATCGAACCCTACTTCTATGAGATCGACGGTCAGAACGTGCTGATGACCAGCATCGTTTTCCCGCTGATGGTCAATGGCAAGGTCATCGCCTCGCTCTCGGTGGACATCAACCTCAACAGCCTGCAAGCGGTCAGCCTGGGCGCGAGCAAGAAGCTCTATGATGGCCAGACCAGCGTCAGCATCATCAGCCCGGCCGGCCTGCTCGCCGGCTACAGCCCGGACGCCGGCAAACTCAGCCAGCGCCTGGACGCCGTGGACCAGGCCAGCGGCGCCGAACTGCTGCGCATGCTCGCCGCCAGCAGCAAAACCGCCAGCCTGTACAGCCAGCAGCAACTGAAAGTGCTGGCGCCCTTCCAGCCGATCCCTGGCGGTAAATCCTGGGGCGTGCTGCTCGACGTGCCGGAAAAAGTCCTGGTCGGCCCCGCCGAAGCCCTGAAAAAGCAACTCGATGACAGTAACACCGCCGGTACGCTGGTTGAACTCGGCCTGGGCGTGCTCGCCGCGCTGCTCGGCCTGGTGCTGGTGTGGCTGATGGCCCGCAGCGTCACCCGTCCGATCCTCGGCGTGGCGCACATGCTCGAAGACATCGCCAGCGGCGAAGGTGACCTGACCCGCCGCCTGGCCTACGACAAGCAGGATGAGCTGGGCCAGTTGGCTGGCTGGTTCAACCGTTTCCTCGACAAGCTGCAACCGATCATTGCCGAAGTGAAACGTTCGGTGCAGGACGCTCGCAGTACCGCGGACCAGTCGTCCGCCATCGCCACCCAGACCAGCGCCGGCATGGAACAGCAGTACCGCCAGGTGGATCAGGTCGCGACCGCCTCCCACGAAATGAGCGCCACCGCCCAGGACGTCGCCCGCAGCGCCGCGCAAGCGGCCCATGCCGCGAGGGATGCCGATCAGGCGACCCGTCAGGGCCTGACCGTGATCGACCGCACCACCGCCAGCATCGACAATCTCGCCGCCGACATGAGCGCGGCCATGGTCCAGGTCGAAGGCCTGGCTGCCAACAGCGAGAAGATCGGCACGGTACTGGAAGTGATCCGCGCGATTGCCGAACAGACCAACCTGCTGGCCCTTAACGCTGCGATCGAAGCGGCTCGTGCCGGTGAGGCCGGACGCGGGTTTGCCGTGGTGGCCGATGAAGTGCGCAATCTGGCGCGGCGTACCCAGGAATCCGTCGAAGAAACCCGTCTGGTGATCGAACAACTGCAAAACGGCACCCAGGAAGTGGTGGGCTCGATGAGCAACAGCCATCGTCAGGCCCAGGGCAGTGTCGAGCAGGTTGGCCAGGCGGTAACGGCGTTACGCCAGATCGGCGACGCGGTGACCGTGATCAACGACATGAACATGCAGATCGCCAGTGCCGCCGAAGAGCAAAGCGCGGTGGCCGAGGAGATCAACAACAACGTGGCGACCATCCGCGACGTGACCGAGTCGCTGTCGGGCCAGGCCAATGAATCGGCGCGGGTCAGCCAGTCGCTCAACAGCCTGGCGAACCAGCAGCAGAGCCTGATGGATCAGTTCCGCGTTTAAGCCCCGCAAAATCCCCCAGTGGGAGCGGGCTTGCTCCGGGCGGCGTTTCGACGAAAGCGGTATATCAGACACATTGATGTTGAATGTGTCGCCGCCTTCGCGAGCAAGTCGGATCGCCGCACCGCCGCTCCCACAGTTTTTTCTGTGCCCGACTCAACCAAATGATGGCGAGTGGATATCTGCCAGACCTTGATTATGCTTCATGGAACCTTGCAGCGTTTTCTGGCGTCAACCTGAATGCAAGCCACGTAATCCGATGACTTCAGCCCCAGGGCCTGGGTACGGTAAGTGTTGGTGGGAACTCCGGCCTACAACAAGAGCAAGACGGAGAATACTCATGGCAGCAATCGACAATACAACCACGGGCAGCGCGCCCAACCGCGGGCTCACCCGGGAGGAGCGCAAGGTCATCTTCGCCTCGTCCCTGGGCACCGTGTTCGAGTGGTACGACTTCTACCTGTACGGCTCCCTCGCGGCGATCATCGCCAAGCACTTCTTCGCCGGTGTCAACGAAACGACGTCCTTCATCTTCGCCCTGCTCGCCTTCGCCGCCGGCTTCGCCGTGCGCCCCTTCGGCGCCATCGTGTTCGGTCGGTTGGGCGACATGATCGGGCGCAAGCATACGTTTCTCATCACCATCGTGATCATGGGTATCTCCACGGCCGTGGTGGGTTTGCTGCCCGGCTATGCGACCATCGGCGTCGCCGCGCCGATCATCCTGATCAGCCTGCGCCTGCTGCAAGGCCTGGCGCTGGGGGGTGAGTACGGCGGCGCCGCGACCTACGTGGCCGAACATGCGCCCAAGGGCAAACGCGGCTTCTTCACCTCGTGGATCCAGACCACGGCAACCCTCGGCCTGTTTCTTTCACTGCTGGTGATCCTCGCCTGCCGTACCCTCCTGGGCACCGAAGCCTTCGAAGCCTGGGGCTGGCGGATTCCGTTCCTGCTGTCGATCCTGTTGTTGATCGTCTCGGTGTACATCCGCCTGCAGCTCAGCGAGTCGCCGGTTTTCATGAAAATGAAGGCCGAAGGCAAATCCTCCAAGGCACCGTTGACTGAATCCTTCGCCCGCTGGGAGAACCTGAAGATCGTAATCATGGCCCTGCTCGGCGGTACCGCCGGCCAGGCGGTGGTCTGGTACACCGGGCAATTCTATGCACTGTTCTTCCTGCTGCAGACGCTGAAGATCGACCCGCAGACCGCGAACCTGCTGATTGCCGGCTCATTGCTGATCGGCACGCCGTTCTTCGTCATTTTCGGCAGCCTGTCCGACCGCATCGGGCGCAAGGGCATCATCATGGCTGGCTGCATCCTCGCGGCCCTGACTTACTTCCCGATATTCCATGCGCTGACCCAATACGGTAACCCCGACGTGTTCATTGCGCAGGAGAAGAATCCGGTCACGGTCGTCGCCAATCCCGCCCAGTGCTCGTTCCAGTTCGACCCGGTGGGCAAGGCCAAATTCACCAGTTCCTGTGACCTGGCCAAGACCGTACTGGCCAAAAGGGCCATCCCCTACAAGAACGTGGACGCCGAACCGGGCGCCGTTGCGCAGGTGCGCATTGGCGATAAAGTGATCGAGAGCTTCGAGGGCACCGGCATGCCGGCCGCCGATTTCAAGGCCAGGAACGACGCCTTTACCGCCACCCTCGCCACCGCCCTCAAGGACGCCGGTTACCCAGAGAAGGCCGACCCGGCCAAGACCAACTACCCGATGGTGTTGCTGCTGCTGACGATCCTGGTGATCTACGTGACCATGGTCTACGGGCCGATTGCCGCCTGGCTGGTGGAACTGTTCCCGGCGCGCATCCGCTACACCTCGATGTCGCTGCCCTACCACATCGGCAATGGCTGGTTCGGTGGCTTCCTGCCGACGGTGGCGTTCGCCATGGTGGCGGCCACGGGGGATATCTACTACGGGCTGTGGTATCCGATCGTCATCGCGGTGATGACGGCGGTGCTGGGTATTTTCTTCATGCCGGAAACCAAGGATCGGGAGATTCATCACACCTGAGCAGGGGGAGGTTCTATGTGGGAGCGAGCAAGCCCGCTCCCACAATGGACCTCAGTGTCTGGGCAATTCGATGACGACCTTCAACCCGCACCACTCGCTTTCCAGCAACGACAGTCTGCCGCCCCAGCTATCGACGATGTCGCGCACGATACCCAGCCCCAAACCATGCCCATGGGTTTGCTCGTCCAGGCGCGTGCCTCGGCCGAACACCTGATCGCGACGCTCTTCGGGAATCCCCGGGCCGTCATCTTCCACGCCGAGTTCAAAGCCCTCTGCAGTCTCGGCCACACTCAGGCGAACCTCGGCATCGGCCCACTTGCAGGCGTTATCCAGCAGGTTGCCCAACAGTTCCAGCAGATCTTCGCGATCCCAGGGCAATTGCAGGCCGGCGGGTGCGCGGTAGCTCAGTGCCAGGTGGTCGCCATGGATCATGTTCAGCGTGGCCAGCAAGCCGGGGAGCTCGGCATCGCAATCAAACAGGGCGCCCGGCAACGCATCGCCGGACAACCGCGCACGATTGAGTTCCCGATTGAGTCGCTGCTGGACTTGTTCCAGTTGTTCCTTGAGGGTCTTGCGCAATTGTGGGTGCGCGTCGAGTTGCTCGCTTGAAGCCAGGCTCAACAGCACCGCCAGCGGGGTTTTCAAGGCGTGGCCGAGGTTGCCCAGGGCATTGCGTGAGCGCTTGAGGCTGTCCTCGGTGTGGGCCAGCAAATGGTTGATCTGCGCCACCAGTGGCTCCAGTTCCACCGGCACCCGATCGTCGAGTTGCGAGCGCTGGCCCTGTTGCAGCTGCGCAATCTGCTCACGGGCCTGCTCCAGCGGACGCAAGGCCCGGCGCACGGTAATCCGTTGCAGCAGCAGAATCAGCAACAGCGCTGTCAAACCGAGGCCAAACCCGAGCTGTTGCATGCGCCGGAAGCTTTCGCGTATCGGCGTGTAATCCTCGGCGACACTGATGGAGATCGGCACCCCCGAACGTCGATAGTCCGTGCGCAGCACCAGTAACTGTTGCCCTTCCGGCCCCAGTTGCAGGTTGCCATGCAGACCGGGTTGATCGAGCACCGGCAGTTCCTGATCCCAAAGGGAACGGGAACGCCAATGGCCATCGGTGAAATCGATGCGGAAATAATGCCCGGAGAATGGCCGCTGATAGGCCGGTGACAGGCGCCGCTCATCCAGCTGCAAACCTTGCGGCCCGCGCACCAGCGCCGCCAGCAGGTTCTCGCTGTCATTGCGCAACCCGGCTTCGAGGTAACGCTGCAACCCCATTTCGAACAACCACAGGCTGGTTTGCGCCAGCACCAGGCCAACGACCACCATCACGCTGATCAGGCCCAGGCTCAAGCGGCGCTGGATCGATCTCACCGGGCTTGCCCGCCGAACAGGTAACCCTGGCCGCGACGGGTTTCAATCACACTTTTGCCGAGTTTGCGGCGCAAGTGGTTGACGTGGACTTCCAGCACATTGGAATCGCGCTCGGTTTCACCGTCGTAGAGGTGTTCGGCAAGGTGGCCTTTGGAGAGGATCTGCTCGGGGTGCAGCATGAAATAACGCAACAGGCGAAACTCCGCGGCGGTCAGCTGAATGTCCGCACCGTCGCGCACAACGCACTGGCGACCTTCGTCCAGATGCAGCCCGGCAGCCTTGAGCGTTGGCTGGTTGACCTGGCCATGGGAGCGGCGCAGCAACGCCTGGATGCGCAAAAACAGCTCTTCGGGATGAAATGGCTTGGTCAGGTAATCGTCGGCGCCGGCCTTGAGGCCTTCGATGCGTTCGGCCCAGGAGTCCCGGGCCGTCAGGATCAGCACCGGCGTGGCCAGCCCCGCCGCCCGCCATTGCGCCAGCACTTCAAGCCCCGGCACGCCCGGCAGACCGAGGTCGAGGATGATCAGGTCATAAGGCTCGGTGCTGCCCTGATGCACAGCATCGCGACCATCGGCCAGCCAGTCCACCGCATAGCCCTGGCGGTTGAGGCCGGCCAGCAGTTCGTCGGCCAGGGGCACATGGTCTTCCACCAGGAGCAAACGCATGGATCAGTCTTCCTCGTCTTTCAATAATCGGCCGTCAGTCGCATCGATGTGCAGCTCACGGACCACGCCTTCGGGGGTCAGCAATTCGACATCATAAAGGTAGATGTTGTGCTTCTCTTCGAGTTCGGCTTCCAGCAGTTTTGCGCCGGGGTAGCGATCCATCGCTTGCTGCAGCAGTTGCTCCAGCGGCAGGATCACGCCCTGTTGACGCAGGCGCAGGGCTTCATCCTGATCCAGGTCGCGGGCCATCACTGCCGAGCAAAATGCCAGAAGCAGCAGCGCCATTCTGCGTGCGACACATCGATTGAGTAGAAACACCTTCATTACCAATCCTGATGATCCTTGAGTCACTGCCCGCTGACCGGGTCTAATTCCATGCCCGGTGCGAGTGGTGTGAGCGTCTCGAAAGCCACAATGGTACCAGCGATGCGCTATCCCAGCGTTGCGTCGGGTCCAGGCGAGCCACCTTAACCCGCTGAACTTAATTGAAACTGAATTGCCATCATTGCTGACACCACAACCCCGCAGGAGCTGCCGAAGGCTGCGATCCTTTCTCACTTTCACTTGAGTCGCCAGGCAAAAGACCTAAAGATCGCAGCCTTCGGCAGCTCCTACACACTTCGAGAGCGCAATGACCGCCATCCACATCAAGTTCCCGTCCCTGACCCTCAAAGCCGGCCCACAAGCCTTTGCGCGCATCCGGGACAACGGCTTGAACGCCGCCGACGTCGGCACCTTGCCGGGCGCGGCTGGCGGGCCGAAGGCGCTGGGGATTCAGGGTCTGGACCTGGCGCTGTTCGGCGAGTGGCTGCCGGCGGCACCGCGGGAACGCTCGCTGATTGGCGCATCGGTGGGTTCCTGGCGCTTCGCCAGCGCCTGCCTGCCGGACGCCGCCGAAGGCATCCGGCGTCTCGGGCAGCTGTACACCGAGCAACACTTTGCCAAGGGCGTGACCATGGCGCAGATCAGCCAGAGCTCACAGCGCATGCTCAATGACCTGCTCGACGGTCGCGATGCCTCGATCCTCAGTAACAGCCATTACCGCCTGAACATCATGGTGGTCAAAAGCCACGGTTTGCTGGCCGACGATCATCGCGGCCGCCTGGGACTGGGCCTGTCATCGGTCATCACCGACAACCTGCGTGGCCGGGCGCGGCTGGCACGACACTTCGAACGCCTGATCATCCACGACCCGCGCCTGGCGCCGCCGGTCGATGCCTTGAATGACTTCCCGTCGCGCTTCGTCGCCCTCAATGCCGGTAATTTGCGCCAGGCCCTGCTGGCCTCGGGCTCGATCCCGATGGTGATGCAAGGCGTGCGCGACCTGCCGGGCGCCGGCGCCGGGACCTTCCGCGACGGTGGTCTGCTGGATTACCACCTGGACCTGCCCTACAGCGGCAACGACATCGTGCTGTACCCGCACTTCACCGACCGGGTGATCCCGGGCTGGTTCGACAAGACCCTGCCGTGGCGCCGCGCCTGCCCGGCTCGCTTGCAGAACGTGCTGTTGCTGGCACCATCGAAGGAATACCTGGCGCGCCTGCCCTACGGCAAACTGCCGGACCGAAACGACTTCAAGCGCTTCATGGGCGATGCCCCGAGCCGGCAGAAATATTGGCGCACGACCATGGACGAAAGTCGCCGCCTGGGGGACGAGTTCCTCGAACTGGCCGCCAACGGTCGCCTCGGCGAGCGCTTGCTGACCCTTTAGTCAGGACAAACTGCTAAACTCGCCGCCTGCCCGAATCGCTGCGGCGAACGCCACCTGAACAGAGCTGAAAACACTGTGGAAATCTTCAAGGAATTTACTTTCGAATCCGCCCATCGCCTGCCCCACGTCCCGGACGGCCACAAGTGCGGGCGCCTGCACGGTCACTCGTTCAAAGTGGCCATCCACCTGAGCGGCGACCTCGACCCGCACACCGGCTGGATCCGTGACTTCTCGGAAATCAAGGCGATCTTCAAGCCGCTGTACGAGCGCCTGGACCACAACTACCTGAACGACATTCCCGGCCTGGAAAACCCGACCAGCGAAGTGTTGGCCAAGTTTATCTGGCAGGAATTGAAGCCTCTGCTGCCGGAACTGAGCGCGATTCGGATCCACGAGACCTGCACCAGCGGTTGCATCTATCGCGGCGAGTAAGCCAGACATTACAAGTAACCTGTGGGAGCGAGCTTGCTCGCGATGACGGCGGCACATCCAACATCGATGTGCCTGACCCACCGCTATCGCGAGCAAGCTCGCTCCCACAAGGGAATGCGTTTCGTCAGTCGATCAAGCAAGCCACCTTCATAGGTGGTTTTTTTATGCCTATGCTTTTTGCCTCTTCCCCCGCCAAGAGGACAAGCCCATGACTGACTGGCCACTGGATCAGGTCTTCGAGTTCAACGGACATCAGGTGCGCCATGCCGTGCGCGGCGACGGCCCGCCGCTGGTGTTCGTGCATGGCACGCCGTTTTCTTCTTTCGTGTGGCACCGGATCGCGCCGTATTTCACGACGACTCACCGGATTCGCTGCCCGGTGCAGATTCTCTGGGGTGAAGACGACCAATGGATTCCCATTGAACGCGGGCAGGCGCTGCATCGGATGATTCCCGGATCGCTGTTTTATCCGATACCCAACGCCGGTCATCTGGTTCAGGAAGATGCGCCCGAGGCGGTCGTCGCCGCTCTTATGGGATTTTTACCCCTGCAACAATCCTCCTGAACAAACCCGCTCCCACATTTTGAACTGGCGGGATTCGCCGCTGGCGAGCTAACGTAAGGGTATCGCCTGAACGATTCGCCAAAAGGATCTGCCCGATGCACATCATCAACGCCCGTCTGCGCAACCAGGAAGGCCTGCATGAGTTGAACCTGGAAAACGGCCTGATCAGCAGCATCGGCCGCCAGATCGAAGCCCCGACCCTGGGCCCTGACGATCTGGACGCCGGTGGCAATCTGGTGGTGCCCCCCTTTGTCGAGCCGCACATCCACCTCGACGCCACCCTGACCGCCGGCGAACCGCGCTGGAACATGAGCGGCACGCTGTTCGAAGGCATCGAATGCTGGGGCGAACGCAAGGCCACCATCACCGAGGAAGACACCAAGGCCCGGGCCAAGAAAACCATCCAGGCCCTCGCCGCCCACGGCATCCAGCATGTGCGCACCCACGTCGACGTCACCGACCCGCAACTGACCGCGCTCAAGGCCATGCTCGAAGTGCGCGAGGAAAGCCGGCACCTGGTCGACCTGCAAATCGTCGCCTTTCCCCAGGAAGGCATCGAGTCCTACCGCAATGGTCGCGAACTGATGGAAGAAGCCATCCGCATGGGCGCGGACGTGGTGGGCGGCATTCCGCATTTTGAATACACCCGCGATCAGGGCGTCAGCTCGGTAAAGTTCCTCATGGACCTGGCCGAACGCAGCGGTTGCCTGGTGGACGTGCATTGCGACGAAACCGACGACCCGCACTCACGTTTTCTCGAGGTGCTCGCCGAAGAGGCCCGCAGCCGCGACATGGGTTCGCGGGTCACGGCCAGCCACACCACGGCCATGGGCTCTTACGACAACGCCTACTGCGCCAAACTGTTTCGCTTGCTCGGGCATTCGGGGATCAGCTTTGTCTCCTGCCCCACCGAAAGCATCCACCTGCAAGGTCGCTTCGACAGTTTCCCGAAACGCCGGGGTGTGACCCGGGTCAACGAGTTGCTGGAAGCGGGCATGAACGTGTGCTTCGGCCAGGACTCGATCGTCGATCCGTGGTATCCGCTGGGCAACGGCAACATTCTGCGGGTGCTCGAAGCCGGCCTGCACATCTGCCACATGCTCGGTTATCGCAACCTGCAAAGTGCGCTGGACCTGGTGACGGACAATAGCGCCAAAGCCATGAACCTCGGCGATCGTTATGGCCTGGAGCGCGGGCGGCCGGCGAACCTGCTGATTCTGTCGGCGGAGAGCGATTACGAGGTGATCCGCAGCCAGGGGTTGCCGCTGTACTCGGTGCGCGATGGCAAGGTGCTGATGAAGCGGACGATGCCGGTGGTGGAGTTCAGTGGGCTGAGCTGAGTCTGGTGTTGACCGAGCTGGCCTCTTCGCGAGCAAGCTCGCTCCCACAGTTGATCTTCAGTGAATACAGAGTCTGTGTACGACAAAGATCCAGTGTGGGAGCGAGCTTGCTCGCGATGGCAATCTAAAAATCAATCGATCATTCGAGCCGTACCAAACAGACTGACCCGACTCAATTCCCCCAAATCCTCTTCCAGCAAGATCGGCGCCGTGCCACCCGGCATCGTCACCTTCACTTCACCAGCAGTCACCCAACCTACCCGCCAAGCCGCACAGGCCACCGCGCTGGCACTGGTCCCCGACGACGCCGTCGGCCCCTCGCCCCGCTCGAATACCCGCGCGGCGATGTGCCCTTCGGACAAACGCATGGCCCATTGCAGGTTGATTCCCGCCGGACAAGGTTTGCCTGCACCGACCGGCATGGCGTAGGCAATCCGCGTCAGCCCATCACCCAGCGCCGGCTCGCGCATCTGCTCGTTGCTCGGCAGGTCCCCGGCACTTTCCACCAGCGTCACGCAATGGGGATTGCCGACCCGCGCGAACTGACTGCGCAACCATGCGCTATTGAGTGCCGACAACTGTTTAACGTGGCTGAGTTCACGACCGTTGAGCTCCACTGCTTCAACCCCGTGAGCACTGACCGCCGACGGCCCGAACCGCGGCTGGCCCAGATCGAGCCAGAACCCCTTCACGCCCTCGACCTCTGCAGTTCTCACTGAAGTCTGCCCCGGCGAAGGCGTATCAGCCTTGTCGTGGTGAACCCTGAGCAGACAGGCTTCGCTCTGCGGCAATAGCCCTTGATCGCTGAGGGCCTGGGAAAAAATCGTCAGCCCGTTGCCGCTGCGCTCGGCCAGGGTACCGTCGGTGTTGACGATCAACAGATCAAAGGGTGGCGACGCCTGAAATGGTCCGACCAGCAAACCGTCGCTGCGATGATCCTTGCTGCCGGGCGGTTGAGTGCCTGGAGCCCAGCTGCAACAAGCCTCGATCGCGGCTAGCGCCCAGGCTTCGAGGGTTTGCGCTGCCTGGCTGGCCTGATCGGGCAGGTCGATACCCTGGCGGCGCAGTTCTTCGGGCGCTACCACGATGTAAATGTTGCCCCGTGCATCGTACCGCTGCGCCATGGCGCCCTCCGCGAGTCATTGGAATGGCTCAACATATCGCGAAAAACAACGGCGCTGTGCAACCATGTCGCCCTGTTTGACCGTAAAACTTTCCGGGCAATGATCGAACCCTCCCAGGTCGATCACTGTCCGTTGAGGACGCGACGCTTTTTGCCAAGGATTGTTATGACCAGCCTCAACAGCCAGACCACCTTCGTTCCCGGCCGCCTGGAACAGATGTCCACGCGCATCGGATTTTTCATCGCCGGGGTCGGCATCGCCGCGTGGGCGCCGCTGGTGCCCTATGCCAAGGCACGGGCCGGACTGGATGAAGGCACTTTGGGATTGTTGCTGCTGTGCCTGGGGGTGGGTTCGATACTGGCGATGCCGTTGGCCGGGATCCTGGCCACACGTTTCGGCTGCCGGCGGGTGACGGCCGGCGGGACCCTGCTGATCTGTGCCGCCCTGCCGCTGCTGGCGACGGTGTCGTCGATTCCGGCGCTGATCGCCGCGTTGTTCATGTTCGGCGCGGGGCTCGGCACCGTGGATTCGACGGTCAACCTGCAAGCGGTGATCGTCGAGCGCGCCAGCGGCAAGAACATGATGTCGGGGTTCCATGGCTTGTTCAGCCTGGGCGGGATTGTCGGTGCGGCGGGTGTCAGCGGGTTGCTTGGCCTGGGAATTTCACCCCTGGGGGCGACGCTGGTGGTGATCGTGTTGCTGCTGATCGCACTGGCCAGGGCCGTGCCGCATCTGCTGCCCTACGGCAGCGAGAGTTCGGGGCCGGCGTTTGCGGTGCCCCATGGCATCGTTCTGTTCATCGGCGGCATGTGCTTCATCGTGTTCCTCGCCGAAGGCGCGGCGCTGGACTGGAGTGCGGTGTTCCTGACGCAGGAGCGTGGCATCGACACGGCGTATGCGGGGCTCGGTTATGCCGCGTTTGCCCTGACCATGACGGCCGGGCGCTTGACCGGTGACAAAATCGTGCGGCGCCTGGGCGCGACGCAGGTGATTGTGTTCGGCGGGCTGACAGCTGCTGCAGGCTTGTTTCTGGCGACATTCGCACCGAGCTGGGAGGCGGCGCTGGCGGGTTATGCGCTGCTGGGTGCCGGTTGCTCGAACATTGTGCCGGTGCTGTACACCGCGGTCGGCAAACAGACGGTCATGCCCGAAAGCATCGCCGTGCCGGCCATTACCACCCTGGGTTATGCGGGCATCCTGGCAGGCCCCGCCGTCATCGGCTTCGTCGCCCATGGCAGCAGCTTGAGCTTTGCCTTTGCCTTGATGGCGCTGTTGCTGGTGGCGGTGGCCGTTGGCGGGAAAGTGTTGAAGGTCTGAAAAGCTTCCACCGGTAAGCCCCGTACCCAATGTGGGATCGGCGGTGCGGCGATCCCACAGGGTTCTTGGTACACCTCGGTCTATCAGAACCCGACACTGGCCTGCACAAAGAACGTGCGCGGCGCACCGACGTACATGCCCGAGTTGTTGTCGCTGGAACGGGTGAAATACTGCTTGTCGAAGATGTTCTTCACCCCCGCCCCCAGTTTCAGGTTCGACACCTGCGGACCGAAGTCATAGCCGGCACGTGCGTTCCAGAGCACGTAACCCGGGATATCACCGAACTGGCCGTCAGCGGTGCCTTCGGTGATGTAGTTGCCGTTGAAGCTGCCATCGGCGTTCACGCCGGTGCCCGGCGAGCGCTGCTTGGACTGGGCGAACGCATCGAGGTTGTAAGTCCAGCGGTTGACGTCGTAACGCAGGCCGGCGGTGGCCACCTGGCGAGAGTAGAACGGCAGGTCACGGCCCTTGAAGCCCGGGATCTCACCTTCGTAGGTGGCACGGGTGTAGGTGAAACCGGCGTTGGCGGTCAAGCCGTCGAGCATCGGGTTCAGCGCGGCCATGTCGTAGTGCACCGAGGCTTCGATCCCCTGGTGCTTGGTCGCGCCGAGGTTGGTCCAGCCCACGTCATTGCTGATGTATTGCAGTTCGTCGTCGAAGTCGATGTAGAACAGCGTCACCTCACCGCCCCACACGTCATCGTTGTAGCGCGTACCGATCTCGTAGGTCTTGGCCTTTTCCGGCTCCAGGCCGTTGGCGGGCTCATCACCGATACCGCCCTGCCCCAGCTGGAAATACTGCAGCGCGCCGAATGAGGTTTCGTAGTTGGCGAACAGTTTCCAGGCATCGGACATGTGATACATCACGCTCAGGGCCGGCAGCGGTTCGTTGCTTTCGATGCTGCGTTTTTTCTCCGGCACCCGCTTACCGGCGTTATCCAGCACCGGGCGGTCGTGCCAGTCGGTGCTGATGTGCTCGAAGCGAATACCCGGGGTGACGGTCCAGTTGCCAACGTCGATCTTGTTGTCGACGTAGACCGAATTGGCCTCGGTGCCACCGGTGCGGTCCTGATAGACATGGCCGTCCGCCCCCGGACGCACCACTGGCTGGTTGTCGACCAGCGCCACTCGGCTGGCCTCTTCGTGCATGGCCTCTTTCAGGTAGCGATAACCGACACTGACTTCCTGGGTGGTCGGGCCCACATCAAACACATGGGACACCCGTGGTTCGATACCGTAGGTGTAGTAGCTGCGCGGATAGGAGTTGAGTGTGTTCAGGTCCCGCGAGGCAATGGTGCTGCCACGAAAGCTGTCGGTGTAATAGGTCAGCACTTCGGCCTGGGTGCGATCGTCGATCTGCCGCGCCCACTTGAACGACACATCCTTGCGCCGGCCGCTGAAGCTGTCGTAGTCGCGTACCGACTGGAACGGGTCGGCGTCGTACTGCGCCTGGTTCAGGCCGCCGGGCATGTCGGCCTTGGCATCGTAGTAGTGGAAGTTGAGGCTGAAATCGTCGACATCGGTCGGCGCCCAATGGGTCTTGAGGATCACGTCGTCGATGTCGTTGCCGTTGTTGCTTTCACGGTAACCGTTGCCGTTCACCCCGGAGTACAACAACGCCACGCCCATGCCGTTGTCGGCGGTACCACCCATGAACGCGGTGTCGATGTGCTTCCAGCCACCGTGCCGGGAAGTTTCCAGGGTGGTGCCGATTTCCGCCGAGGCTTGCTCCGGGATCGCGCGGGTCACGAAATTGATCACGCCACCGACGTTTTGCGGCCCGTAGCGTACGGAACCGGCACCGCGCACCACGTCGATGCTGTCGAGGTTGCCGGAGGAAATCGGCGCCATGGACAGTTGCGGCTGGCCGTAAGGCGCGAACGCCGCCGGGATGCCGTCGATCAGCACGGTGGAGCGTGGCGACAGGCGCGAAGTCAGGCCGCGCACGCCGACGTTCAGGGAAATGTCGCTGCCACCGGTACCGTTGGCATCCTGCACTTGCACGCCCGGGACACGTTTGAGTACGTCGCCGACGTTCATCGCGCCCTGCTCGACCATGGCTTCGCGGCGCACCACGGTGCGTGCGCCGGGGTGGTTCTGCACCACGGCGGCATCGGCGTCGCCGAGCCAGTCGCCGACCACCTTGATGTCAGTCACGCCCAGTTCCAGTGGGCCGTTGGCCGCCGAAGCGGGCGCCGGCATCAAGGTCACCGAACCTTCATCAATCTGGTATTGCAGGCCGCTGCCTTGCAGCAACTGGCGCAACGCATCTTCCGGGGAAAGGTTGCCATCCACCGCCGGGGCCTGCTTGCCGGCAACCAGTTCAGGGCTGAAGAACACCTGAAGCGAGGTTTGCTGGCCCAACTGACTCAGGGCTTGTCCCAGAGGTTGCGCCGGGATACGGATGCCGTCGGCGGCAAAGGCCTGGGGCAGCGCAATATTGACCGCGAGCGCAAGGGCCAGCGGCAACCAGGGGAGTTTGTTGTTTTTAGCGGTGGAGATTTTCACGTCGAACGTAATCCTGTGGATCGCAAGAGTGTGCGTTTGTTAATGCAAACCAGTTGCAGTTGAACAGGAAGACGATGAACTCGAAAAAAACCTGAATTTTATTTTGAAATTATTTCCTGGCTGCCATCGCCAAGGGTGCGCACGGCCACCGGCAGGATGCTCGGCAAGGCCTTGAGCAGCGCATCGGTGTTGTCGGATTTGAACACGCTGGTCAGGCGCAGATCGCCCACCGCTGCGCTGGCGACCTTGAGCGGCTTCTCGCGATAGCGCGAGACCTGCTCGGCGACATCGGCGAGGCTGGCGTTGTTGAACACCAGTTTGCCGCTGCGCCACGCGGTCATTTCCGTCGGGTTGACGGCATAAGCGGCGGCAACTCTGCCCTGGGCATCGACGTGGGTGCCAAGGCCCGCCGTCAGATTGATGAAATCGTTATCGCCCGCGTCGTGCCCTTGAACCTTGACGGTGCCCTGCTCCACCACCACCCGGGTTTCGCGGGCGCCATGGCGCACGTCGAAGCGGGTGCCGGTGACCGTGACCTTGCCGCTGCCCGCCGCGACAACAAAGGGTCGGCTGGTGTCATGCTCGACGCTGAACATCGCTTCGCCTGCAGTCAATTCGACGTTGCGGCGATCCTTTTCAAAGCGCACCTGGATCCGGCTGCGGCTGTCCAGGTCGACCACCGAGCCGTCCGGCAACGCCACATGGCGGCGCTCATTCAGGGCTGTTGAAAACTCGGCGGTGTAAGGCACCGGATAATTCAGGCCGCTGAACAAGCCCAGGCCGAGCGCCACGGCCAGCACGCTGGCGGCCACCGCATAGCGCAGCACCGGACGAGGTTTTTTCAGCACCGGCGGAGATTCACACAGGGCCTGCAAACGCGCGGCCGGCACCAGGTCGGCGGCACTCCACAAGCCCTGGAGCACTTCGAATTCGTTGCGGTGCTGGGGGTGTTGGTCCAGCCAGAGCTCAAACCGGTGCCGCACTTCGACATCCACAACAGGCTCCTGCAAACGCACAAACCACTGCGCCGCGTCATCGCGAACCGCTGTCTGCCCGCACGCACAATCACGAGTATCCATCATGGAAGTTCCTGTTTGGCTGGGGAGGAGAATTCACGCCGCATCCTGGTGTAGGAGCTGCCGCAGGCTGCGATCTTTTGGCTGCTTTGAGACCGCTGAAGATCAAAAGATCGCAGCCTTCGGCAGCTCCTACGCAAGCCACCACACATCATGATTGCAGTCCTTCAAGGCGATCACGCAGGTGCCGAAGCGTGCGGATCATATACTTTTCCACCATGTTCCTGGACAGTCCCAGGCGTTCGGCGATTTCTGCCTGGGTCAGGCCCTCGATTTTCTGCCAGACAAACACCTTGCGGCAGTTGACCGGCAACTCGGTGAGCGCCTGCTCGATGGAATCAGCCAGCTGGATCGCATGCATGAAATGCTCCGGGTCGCCGGTCGGCGACTCACTGAGATCAATCGCCTCCGACTCCATGGCACCCCGCCGGTCCTCACGCCGATAACCATCCACGGCAATATTGCGCGCGGTCTGGTGCAAATACGCCCGGGGCTGTTGCACCACCGCCGAATCGGACTCAAGCACCCGCACGAAGGTGTCGTGGGCCAGGTCCTCGGCCTGCTGACGATTCCTCAGGCGACGGGTCCAGGTGCCAACCAACTCTTCGTAATGCTCGAAAAAGCCGTGTCTGCGGGGCAGCTTGAGGGTCATTGCGGCGTGCTGTGGAGACGGGCGTTAATAGTAATGCTTCCTATTAACTTGAAGCAATGGTTTGCGGCCCCGTGGACGGGTACTTTGTCCGCTTGCCAATCTGCCTTCCGTCAGGAATGCTCAATTGCGGCACGCAACCAAAGAAATCTGGCAGGCATTCAAATGCAGCCATTGACGGGTTGTAACAAAGTGCAGGAATGCCCGTACCCGGCTTTTCCCCAGGAATTCACCCATGTTCAGCCCCAAAGCGTCGCCCAAAAGAACACCGCTTGCCCGCCTGGCCCTGGCCATCACCCTGAGCACCCTCGGCCTGCCTTTCTGGGCGAACACTGCCCAGGCCCACGGCGGTCAAGCAGAAATGGTGCCGCTGCAAGCGGGCCTTGAGGAGTTTGGCGCCACGGTGAAATGGGACGATTACGCCAATCTGTTCACCATTGCCAAGGACGGGGTCTACCTCAAGGTCAAGCCCGACAGCAAAGTGGCGATGCTCAACGGCAAGCGTATCGAGCTGACGGTGCCGGTGGTGTTCAAGGACCATACGGCGTTCATGTCCAAGGACTTTATCAACCAGGTGTTCCAGTCCGGGCTGGACAAGACCTTCGTCGTCGAGACCCGCCCCAACCCGCTCAATCCCCTGAGTGCAGCCGAAATCAACACGGCCGTGGACATCGTCAGGAAATCGGAAAACTACAAGCCCGGTTTCCGCTTCACCGAAGTCTCGGTCAAGGAGCCGCCGAAGGATCAGGTGTGGAACTTCGTCTTCACCGGGCAGAACGTCGCCCAGGCGCGTGAGGCCTCAATCGTGGTGCTCGACGGCAAGCACGTGATCGAAGCCCTGGTCGACCTCGACAAGAAAGAACTCAAATCCTGGAAACCGATCGAGGGCGCCCACGGCATGGTGCTGCTGGACGATTTCGCAACGGTGCAAACCGCCGTCGAGACCAGCCCGGAATATGCACAGGCCCTGGCCAAGCGCGGCATCGACGACGTGAAGAAGGTCGTAGCCACGCCGTTGACCGTCGGCTACTTCGACGGCAAGGACGGCCTGGCGCAGGACAAGCGCCTGCTGAAAATCGTCAGCTACCTCAATACCGGTGACGGCAACTACTGGGCGCACCCGATCGAGGGCCTGGTGGCGATTGTCGACCTGGAACAGAAAAAGCTGATCAAGATCGAAGACGAAGCGCTCATTCCGGTGCCGATGAAACCCACGCCTTATGACGGGCGCGGACGCCAGGGCGTGGCAGTCAAACCGCTGGAAATCATCGAGCCCGAGGGCAAGAACTACACCATCAGCGGCAACAGCATTCACTGGCAGAACTGGGACTTCCACGTTCGCCTCGATTCGCGGGTCGGCCCGATCCTGTCCACCGTCACCTACGACGACAAGGGCAAGAAACGCAAGATCATGTACGAAGGTTCGCTGGGCGGCATGATCGTGCCTTACGGCGACCCGGACGTCGGCTGGTACTTCAAGGCCTACCTCGACTCCGGCGACTACGGCATGGGCACCCTGACGTCACCGATTGCCCGTGGCAAAGACGCGCCGCAAAACGCCGTGCTGCTGGACGCGACCATCGCCGACTACACCGGCGCACCGACCGCGATCCCGCGCGCCATGGCGGTGTTCGAGCGCTACGCCGGCCCCGAATACAAACACCAGGAAATGGGCCAGCCCAACCTCAGCACCGAGCGCCGTGAACTGGTGGTGCGCTGGATCAGCACCGTGGGCAACTACGACTACATCTTCGACTGGGTGTTCCAGCAGAACGGCACTATCGGCATCGACGCCGGCGCCACCGGCATCGAAGCGGTCAAGGGCGTGAAGTCCAAAACCATGCACGAAGACACCGCCAGGGAAGACACGCGCTACGGCACCCTGCTGGACCACAACATCGTCGGCACCACGCACCAGCACATCTACAACTTCCGCCTCGACATGGACGTGGACGGCGAGCAGAACTCACTGGTGGAAGTGAACCCGGTGGTGTTGCCGAACGACCGTGGCGGCCCGCGCACCAGCACCATGCAGACCGAAACCAAAGTCGTCACAACCGAGCAACAGGCGGCGCAGAAATTCGACCCGTCGACCGTGCGCCTGCTGACCAACTTCAGCAAGGAGAACAAGGTCGGCAACCCGGTTTCCTATCAGTTGATTCCGTATGCCGGCGGCACCCACCCCGTGGCCAAGGGTGCCAACTTCGGCAAGGACGAATGGCTCTACCACCGCCTCAGCTTCATGGACAAGCAGCTGTGGGTGACGCAATACAACCCGGAAGAAAAATACCCGGAAGGCAAGTACCCGAACCGCTCGGACAAGGACTCGGGCCTGGGGCAGTTCACCCAGGACAACCACTCCATCGAGAACACCGACGATGTGGTCTGGCTGACCACCGGCACTACCCACATCGCCCGCGCCGAAGAGTGGCCGATCATGCCGACCGAGTGGGTGCATGTGCTGCTCAAGCCGTGGAACTTCTTCGATGAAACGCCGACGTTGAACCTCAGCTCGCCGAAGTAAACAGGTCGTATGCAATACCTGTGGGAGCGAGCTTGCTCGCGAAGGCGGTGTATCAGATGACAATGATGTCGACTGACACTCCGCTTTCGCGAGCAGGCTCGCTCCCACAAGGGTCCATCAGTATTCAGGCAATTCCATCAGTGTGTCCCGCAACATCCCGATCGCTGATCCTCTACCCAACCGCATCGATCCGGTCCAGCGCCCGGTTCACCGCCAACTCCCCCAACAGGATGACTTGCGCGATGCCCAGCAGGGTATTGCGACTTGTCCCATCCGTTCGATCCGCCAGATCCATGGTCATGACATTGGCCGATGCCAGTGACTCGCAGGCATGGGCCAGCAGGGTTGCGGTATCGAGTTCCGGGTTGACGAAAAACATCGCGCACAGTTTGCGTGGAGTGGCTCGGATGTCGGCGGCTGAGGGGATGCGGTCGGCGGGTTCGTGGGGGGTGTTTGAGTCGAATTCTACTGATGAGGATGTCGGACCGGTGTCCGGCGGATTCGGTGTGACCTTGAACATGGGAATTTTCTCCAGTAAGGGCCACAACCATCTCGCGACTAAACAAAAGGGTGGTGGCCGTGCGCAAGTTAGTCGACCGGTAAAGTTTCCCAAAACCCGGCGCGCCCGAAGACGCCATGCGCACAGCCACCATCAAGTGCAGGCGGATGCCTGACTGGATGACACTGGTACAACCGAGGAAAACTAGCCGGGCGACTAAACCCGATCACTGACAATCAGTGACGCGGAGCAAGTTACCGAGCGGTCCCAAAGCGCACAAGCCGGCGGATTCTGGGGTAACTGTAGGCAACGACGCAAGGCGCTGTGGCTTTCACGAAGTAACCTTGAGGGCTTTTAAACAAGCAGGCTTTGCGCTCTGCAGTAGCGTTCGATCCGAACGGTTCAACCCTGTCGAAAAGCAGCCGCTGCACCTGGCGCCGACAAAATCGCGAACGGTCCTACAGGTACGCAGCATCAACACTCGGATGCATCCTACGCGAGCGTCGGAACCTTCCTATATCAACCTTTTTTACCTTCCTGAAAGCTGTCGAGCGCTTGAACGCGGGCGGCAACGAAGCCTCCCCGCCTGCATCGATAGACTAGGGAGGTCTGCAACATGCACCCCGTATTGCCCGTTTTCTTCGACCACAGCCGCCACACACTCTGGGTCCGAGAGGTAGACGCCCCCCTCGACGTCCTGGCCTTCCACGGCGAAGAACACCTCAGCCAACCCTTCAGCTACCACATCGAGTTCACCTCCAGCCAGCTCGACATCGACGCTGAACTCATGCTCGGCCAACCCGCCAGCTTCAGCCTGCACGCGCTACCGGAAAAGGTCTCGTCGCTGATCTTCGAGCCGTCCGAGGTCAAGCCGCTGCGCACCTTGCACGGGGTGATCGGAGGCTTCAAACGCCTGTCCGGTTCCGTCGACGAGGCGCGCTACGAAGTCACCCTGCAACCGCGTCTGGCGCTGCTCGCGCGGGGCCGGCAATACCGGATCTACCAGCACCGCTCGGTGCCGGAAATCGTCGAGCACATCCTGCGCGGCCGCCACGCTTTCAGGGGCCAGGACTTCCTCTTCCACCTGCACCGCGAATACCCCCGGCGCGAGCAGGTGATGCAATACGGCGAAAGCGATCTGGCCTTTATTGCCCGCCTGCTGGCCGAAGTCGGCATCTGGTACCGCTTCACCAGCGACGAACGCCTGAGTATCGACGTCGTCGAGTTCCACGACTCCCCGCGCGCCTACCAGTTCGACGTCGAGTTGCCGCTGCGGCCGCTCTCCGGGCTGAACAGCAGCGGTGTGGACAGCGTCTGGGCCCTGCAGTCGGAACACCAGGTGGTGGAGCAGCACGTGAACATCCGCGCCTACCACCACCGTGACGCCCGCGCGTACCTCGACGGCGACATCGACCAGACGCGCGGCGCCAAGGGCACCTACGGCGAGGCCTATCACTACGCCGANCGCCTACCACCACCGTGACGCCCGCGCGTACCTCGACGGCGACATCGACCAGACGCGCGGCGCCAAGGGCACCTACGGCGAGGCCTATCACTACGCCGAGCCCTACACCGCACTCGGCGACCGCCATGCCTTCCCCGAAGACGTGCAGTGCGAAAGCGGCTACTTCTATGCGCGCCTGCGCCACGAGCGTTACCTCAACCGCCGCACTCGCCTCAGCGGCATGAGCAGCAGCGCCCGCCTGGCGCCAGGCCAGGTACTGGAAGTCACCGACGGCGCGCCCCAGGCCTTCGCGCCGCGGGCGGTGATCATCGGGCTCAAGGCCGGCGCCGCCCGCGACCGCAGTTTCGAGTGCAGCTTCCAGGCCATCCCCTACGCGAAGACGGTGTGCTTCCGCCCTGAGGTGCCGCCCAAACCCTTGATCGCCGGCACCGTGCCGGCGCGGGTGACCAGCGCGCAGGCCCACAACCCCTACGCCGATACCGACGCCGAGGGCCGCTACCGGGTGCAGTTCCTGTTCGACCGCGACACCTGGGACGCCGGTCGCGAAAGCACCTGGCTGCGCCTGGCCCGGGCGTACGCGGGCGACACCCACGGCCTGCACCTGCCGCTGATCGCCGGCACCGAAGTGGCGGTGGCCTTCGAACAGGGCGACCCCGACCGCCCCTATATCGCCCACGCCCTGCACGACAGCCAGCACCCCGACCACGTCACCATGTACAACGAAAAGCGCAACGTGCTGCGCACCCCGGCCAACAACAAGCTGCGGCTGGACGACACCCGTGGTCAGGAGCACATCAAGCTCAGCACCGACCACAGCGGAAAGAGCCAGCTCAACCTCGGGCATGTGGTGGATGCCGAGCGGCAGAAGCGTGGCGAGGGGTTTGAGTTGCGCACCGATGCCTGGGGGGCGATTCGGGCGGGCAAGGGCATTTTCATCAGCGCGGACAAACAGGAGAAGGCTCAGGGCGTGCAACTCGACATGGACGCCGCCATAACGCAGCTGGAAAGTGCATTGTCGCTGGCGCGATCCCTGGCCGAGGCGGCCCGCGGGGCCAAGGTCACCCCCGGCGACACCGCCAGCCAACAGCGGCTGACCCAGGCCCTCAATGGCTTGGCCGAACCGGGCCTGTTGCTGCATGCCCCGGCCGGTATAGGTCTGCTCAGCCCTGAGGCGGTGTGCCTGTCCTCGGGTAGCGAAAGCGTGGCCATCGTTGCCGCGCACAACGTCGATCTCAGCGCCGGCCAGAACATCACCGCCACTGCCGAGGATGGAATCAGCCTGCTCGCGCACAGTGCGGACATGCAGCTCAAGGCGACCAAGGGCAACCTCGATTTGCATGCTCTTGAGGGCCTTCTGAACGCCCTGGCGAAGGGCGATATCAGGATCGAGAGCGTGGATGGCCGAGTGCACATCCGCGCTGAGAAAGAGCTGATATTGGAATGCGGAGGGGTCTTTGTCCGCTTGAAGGACGGCGACCTCGACCAGGGCGCCCCCGGCAATATCTATCACCGTGCCAAGCATGTGCAAAAGCTCGGACCTGCCAGTCTGGATACACCAACAACACCGCTACCCGGAGGCTACTCCGGGGAATACGTCCTGAAAGATGAGGCTCAGGAACCGGCAGCATTTACACGCTACCGGATCACTACTGAACAGGGCGAGGTGTTTACCGGTGTAACCGACAAGGAAGGGCGAACCATGAGCGCTCATACCTTGTTGCCGGGCGGGCTGAAGATTGAGTTTCCGCAGTCAACAAAATGGATCAGTTTTTCTGCCCCGCCTGAATTGAACTACCAGGGCATAAAGTGCACAGCCACCATGGATGACGGGGCGACTCTGCAAGGTGAATTTGATAGCGATAATAAGGTGAACTTTTATTCTTTTTCTGGAAAATCTTGCGTCAAATTTGAAGTGGAGTGCCCGAACAAGCAAGAAAACACGATCATCAGTGGCACTGAAAAATTGCTAAAGGAACTTGCGGAGTAACTATGATGGATTCTTTTTATCGCCACTATCTTGCTGGAAAAATACACGAAATTGATGATGACACTCTAGAAAAAGCTATTGAAAGCTTTGAGGGGGCGGCCCTAAAGTTTTCTGCAGATTTTATAAGTGACGCAAGGCAGCGTGATAATTACAATCGAAATGTAAGCAGGGTTAAAGCTGAAGTTCTAACCCAGGTGAAGTCCGGCAAAGTCTCGGTCAAGGAGGCGGCAGAGTTCTGCTACGAGATGCGAAACAAAATTATGATTGAGGTCCGAGCGAAAACCTCTTCGCATGGATTATCCATCGCAGAACGTAAAAAAATGATTTCTAAAACCTTAGAGGATCTGTTGGATAGTAAGGCAATTGACAAATTTGGCAAAAAGTTCGTTGATCTGGAACTTCGTCAAAAAACATCAATTCACTATGAGATTATTGAGTCTTCGGCGCGGCCGAATGCTCAGTACAATACGCGAAATAAGGTGTTAAGGGTCGCTGGTAAGGTGTTGATTGTTGTTACTATTACCTATGCTGCATACGAAATCGCGAACGCGGAAAATAAATCGAAAGAAGTGATCAAACAAGGGGCTGTAATTGGAGGGGGTGTGGTGGGGACTATTTTGGCAGGCAGTGCCGTTATTGCAGTGTGTGGGCCAGGGGCACCGGTATGCACAATTGCACTACTGCTTGCCGGGGGCACTTCATTTAGCTGGCTTGCATCAAGTACGGTGAATTTTTTCGATGAGGAATTAGATGAGTTCACCAAGTGGCAGATTAACTAATGTTGGCGTCAGATTTGTTGGGGCTGCGAACTGAAAAATAGTATAAAGGGGCAGAGGGTGATCAATTGACTTTTACTGTTTTAAAATTGTCTTTGTTTTTTGGGCCTTTGATGCTGGCTTTAACGGGTGTTGCTATTAATTGTTATATCGCATTTCGCGACTTGGATGTGGTGCTGGGTAATTTTAAAAATAGTCATGTAATAACTTCATTCGGGGGTGGCGGACGTTCATTTTTTTCACGCTGTATATTGGCATCTATTGTGTCAGGTGGTGTGCTTTGGCCCAGCAGGCATATACGAAATGGCACGCTTGACCCTGAAGAGTTGGCTCGATTACCAGTCTCAATAAAATGCCGTATGAAGTGGGCGGTAGTGCTCGTTTATTCGGGCGTAATATGCCTTTTTGCGGTATTCATTGGTGCTGAGATTTTTAGGAGGTCGGTTGCATGAGAAAACCAGCCGGACGGCTAAGTGACTTTCCAAGAAGACAGCATCGAAACAGAAATTATTCAGAGAAAGTTGCTTGTCGGCTACCGAACTACCAACCAGCAGGGGCAGGTGTTCAAGGGGTTGGCCGGTGGCGATATACATACCTGGAGATAAATACCGTGCTACCGGGTGTGCCTAAGTTCGAGTTTCAAAAAGAGCCGTTAGAGTCGGGTCCGGGGTACTGGATGACAATTGATCACAATTATGTGCTTGTCGGACATGACTGTAGGATCAGGAGCAAGGCTACACCGCCCTGCGTCGCTGCCTACAACTACGCCAGAATCCGCCGGCTTGTGCGCCTTGGCCCTGGTCTTTATCGTTTCCGTGTCGCTGCTAATTTAGCGACCCGAACAGTTACAGGGGCATCAGCACTACAGTCTTGATTGCATACGTATTTATGTCTGCAATCTGATTATGGCGGCTGTGCGTCGGAGACCTTTGGGTCTGCCGGGTTTGCCTGTAACCGGTTCGCTAACCTTCGTACAGTCGCCACCCTTACTTGTTTAGCGACAGGTCTTGGTGGTTCCAATGTCTACAGGAGCTCCACCACGCCCAAACCCACACCCAATCCCCCCGAATCAATATCCGACAACCCTGCCGCCAATCTCCACCTAAAACCCGCCATCCTCAACACCTGCGCCCCCCACAACCCCAGCACAATGTTCGTCATTGCCTCGGACATCAGTACTGAAGACCTGCTGGCCCACGCCTGCGAATCCCTGGCATCCGCCAGCATCATGGCCACCGATTTCGCCACGTTCGTGGATGGCACTCAACGCAGCATGTTGTTGGGTATCCAGCAGGTGATCAGGCACGTTTATTACGCGAGAGTCGATATAAACGTTACGAATCCAACAGGGCAAAGTGTCTTGTTTTACGACGCGTTTTTTTGTGTAGTTCAGAAGCATGATGATGGACTTTTTTATCTGCAATACATATACGATCAAAACGGAAAGGAAGTCGGGCCTTCACTTTGTCCAGTATAGGATGAAGCTCCCACAGGGGGTATTCGGTGATCCGAAGCCCATCAACCATGCCGCTTGCGATACTCCCCCGGCGCAATGCCGAAGCGCGATTTGAACGCAGTGGAAAAGTAGCTCGAATCGGAAAACCCCCACGAATACCCCAGCACCGACAACTTCTCCTCCTTGCCTGACCGGCGCAGGGATTCGGCGCACAAATCCAGGCGTCGGTTCTTGATGTAGCGCGCCACCACCAATCCTTTCTTGGCAAACATCCGGTACAGGCCACGGGTGGACATGCCGACTTCCCGCGCCAGCCATTCCGGGCACAGGTCTTCGGAGCGAATGTTGTCGTCGATGCAGGTCAGCGTCTTGCGGAAGATCCGCTCATGGGCATCGCTGCTGTCGTCGGTCTGGCTGATCGCCGGGCGCAGCAGGCTGACGATCGCTTCCAGGGTCGCTTCGCTTTCCTGGCGGGTCAGGTGCTGCTGGCGGGTGGCATCGAGGATCAGCCGGTGCGAGAGCATTGCAATGGGCGATGTGGCGGCGATCCGGTGGCCGCACTTGACCTGATTGAAGCGCAGGGTTTGCTCGACCAGTTGATACGGCAGGATCAGCGACAACTGCCGGGAGTTTTCGCCGTAGGTGAAGTCGCTGGGCCGCGCGGCATCGATCAGCGTGATGTCGCCGGGGGACAGCAAGACCTTGTCGTTGCCCTGGGCCATGCCCGCTGTGCCTTCGAGCTGGAACACCGCGAAATACTTGCCGCCCTCGCCCGCCGCGACCTCCTGGGGCGTACGGTACAAACGCGCCTGGCACGCGTCGACGAAACTGAGCTTGAGCGCGTCGCTCTGGTATTCGCGGATGCGCCCGGCAAATTCGCTGCCCAGGGGTTGTGCGTTGAAGGCGCCACAGATCTGGTTGATCTGATGGATCCACTGGTCGAACCCATCATGGCGCTGTGCTGTTGTAGAAATCATGTCAGGCCTCACGCAGGCTTATTTTTATTGTCTACGTCAATCCACACGACATCGGATGCTTCGAATCTCCTGAACCGCACCATTCCCTGAACAATGACGTGCTATTTCAGTCCGCCAAAACGCCGATAGAAGCTTTCACCCACATCCGGCAACGGGCCGTCGGCCGTTTCCAGCGCGGCGTTCAGCCATTCTTCGGCCTTGGCATAGATCAAACGGTAAATGTTGCGGCACAACTGGCGGGCGGCGCGGCCTTCCCAATCGCCGGGCAGCAACTCATCCGGCAGTTGCGGGTCGCGCAGCAGCAGCTTGCGGTACTCGTGAATCAACAGCACCCGCGCCAGGAAACAGTCGGCCGGTTGCAGGTTTTCCTGCTCGCGCAGGGCTTGCCATAGCGGTCGGAACAACTGGATGAACTCGCTGTAGTGCGCGGCCAGTTCCTCGATGTTCCAGCTCTCGCGCACCTGCAGGCGCAGCGCCTTGGAGGCCAGTACGTCCTGGGCGGTGGTTTCGAAGACGATGGTGTCCTCCTGGACGCCGAGGTCGAGCAGGGTCGCGTTGACGTCGGAACGGTCGCTGCGCGGACAGGCCAGCACCACCGGCGAAATCGCGCCGAAGCCCTGCCACTCCAGCTCCTCGCGCACCTGTTTGCGTTTGTCCTGGGTCAGCTGCGAGAGCATCACCAGGCACCAGGAACCGTCCCAGGCCGGCATCGTGGTGCTGTAGACCCGCTTGAAGGCCTTGTCGAAACGCCGGCGACCGGTGCCGGTCAGGCTGTAGTAACTGCGACGACCGACTTTCTCGGCGGTCAGCCAGCCTTCCTTGGTCAGGCGAAAAATAGAGGTGCGGATCAGCCGCTCGTTGATGCCGATGGGCTCGAGTAACTGAATCAGGCTGCCCAGCCACACAGTGCCGCCATGGGGTTCGATGGCATCCCCGTACAACGTGATGATCAAGGAACTGGCGCGGATCGGCGTCTGCTCCTGGAAGCGGGTAATCAGATGGTTCAAGGGAGTCAGGGACGACATGGGCGTTCCGTGGGAAAAAAGAAAAGGAATATACCGAAACTCCGTAGGAGCTGCCGAAGGCTGCGATCTTTTGATTTTGTTTTTTGAAAGATCAAGATCAAAAGATCGCAGCCTTCGGCAGCTCCTACAGGGGTGGTGTTCATGAGGTACTGTCCTTTGGCCGCAACCCACTGTCACTGATCCGCGGGCGATCAGGCTCCGGTTCGCTCAGCGGTTCGCAGACCTGCATCTGCGTCAGGCAACGCTGGGCCAGTTGCTGATATTCCCGGGTGCCGGCCTGTTTCCATGCCACTTCCTGATCGCTGAGGCTGCGCTTGATGCTGGCCGGTGCGCCCATGACCAGCGACTGCTCCGGGCATTCGAAACCGGCCTTGACGAACGCCGCCGCCGAAACGAATGAACGCGAGCCGATCCGGGCGTTGTCCATCACCACCGCATTCATGCCCACCAGCGCATCGGCGCCGATCCGGCAACCGTGCAGCACCGCGCCGTGGCCGATGTGGCCGTTGCGTTCGACCACGGTGTCGCTGTCGGGAAAACCGTGCATCACGCAGGTGTCCTGCAGGTTGGCGCCCTCCTCCAGCACGATCCGCCCGAAGTCACCGCGCAGACTGGCCAGCGGACCGACATAGCAATGGGGGCCGATGATCACGTCACCGATCAATACGGCGGACGGGTGCACATAAGCGCTCGGATCAACCACCGGAGTCAGGCCATCAAGGCTGTAGCAGGTCATGGAAGCTTCCTTCACAAAGCGATGCAAATAATGACTCATCTTGTATCACATCACTTTTAACAGCACAAAGACTAAAAACCGTATCACTTGAAACGCACCTTTCCGACGAATACCCGTGCGCCCCTAAAATCGCCATAAAACCCAATGTTTTCTGGGTAAAACCCGCTATCCACCACCTTTAAGCAGAAAGCCTTAAAATCAAAACCACCACCAATAAGACACATTAAATCTATTTTTGTATTGCATTTACGTATCACGTTATAGCTATACTTGGGCAAAACCGGCCCCCTGCGGCCGATCCAATAACGAGCCGGCACCACGCCGAGCGTGCACCGTGAGAGCATCCGCCATGCCTCTGACCCTTGCCGTCGAATTGATCGAGCCTGGCGTCCGCCTGATTACCCTGCAGCGCCCGCAAGCCCTGAACGCCCTGACCACCGAGTTGCTGGGCGAGCTGGCCGCTGAACTGAACATCGCCCAAGCCGACCCCGACACCCGGGCCGTGGTCCTTACCGGCAGCCGCAAGGCCTTCGCCGCCGGTGCCGACATCAAGGAAATGGCCGAGCGCAACCTGGTCGGCATCCTCGACGACCCGCGCCAGGCTTCGTGGCAAACCATCACCTGCTTCAGCAAACCGCTGATCGCCGCGGTCAACGGCTTCGCCCTCGGTGGTGGCTGCGAACTGGCGATGCACGCCGACATCATCATTGCCGGTGAAGACGCCCGCTTCGGCCAGCCGGAAATCAACCTCGGAATCATGCCCGGCGCCGGTGGCACCCAACGCCTGCTGCGTGCCGTCGGCAAATCCATGGCCATGCAAATGGTGCTGACCGGCGAGCCGATCGACGCCCGCCAGGCCCAGCGCGCCGGCCTGGTCAGCGAAGTCACCCAGCCGGAATTCACCGTCGAGCGCGCCCTGCACATCGCCCGCAGCATTGCGGCCAAGGCACCGTTGGCGGTGCGCCTGGCCAAGGAAGCACTGCTCAAGGCCATGGACACCGACCTGGCCAGCGGTCTGCGTTTCGAGCGCCACGCCTTCACCGTGCTGGCCGGCACCCGCGACCGCGACGAGGGCATTGCAGCCTTCCAGGAAAAACGCAGCCCGACTTACACCGGGCAATAAAGCGGCCACTGACATCCGAATTCGAACGACTGCCAAGAGAACGCCAAGACCATGAACTTCGAACACATCCTGTTTTCCATCGACGCCGGCGTCGCGCTGCTCAGCCTCAATCGGCCGGAACAGCTCAATAGCTTCAACACCCAGATGCACGGCGAAGTGAAGGAAGCGCTCAAGCAAGTGCGGCAGAACCCGGACGTGCGCGTACTGCTGCTGACCGGTGAAGGGCGCGGCTTCTGTGCCGGGCAAGACCTGAGCGACCGCAATGTCGCGCCGGGCAGCGCCGTGCCGGACCTGGGCGAGTCCATCGAGAAGTTCTACAACCCGTTGATCCGCCAGTTGCGCGACCTGCCGCTGCCGGTGATCTGCGCGGTCAACGGTGTGGCGGCCGGGGCTGGCGCCAACATTCCGCTGGCCTGCGATCTGGTACTGGCGGCACGTTCGGCCAGTTTCATCCAGGCGTTCTGCAAGATCGGCCTGATCCCGGACTCCGGCGGCACCTGGACCCTGCCGCGTCTTGTCGGCATGGCTCGGGCCAAGGCTTTGACACTGCTGGGCAATCGCCTTAGCGCCGAACAAGCCGAGCAATGGGGCTTGATCTACCAGTGTGTGGACGACGCCGATTTGCGCGACGAAGCGCTGAAACTGGCCCGCCACCTGGCGACCCAGCCGACCTACGGCCTGGCGCTGATCAAGCGCAGCCTCAACGCCAGCCTGAGCAACAGCTTCGACGAACAGCTTGAGCTGGAAAAAGACCTGCAACGCCTGGCCGGGCGCAGCGAGGACTACCGTGAAGGCGTCGGTGCCTTCATGGAAAAACGCGCCCCAAGTTTCAAGGGGCGCTGAGTCATGAGCGCACTGAACACCAACGCACGCATCGCCGTGATCGGCGCCGGGGCCATGGGTGCCGGTATCGCCCAGATCGCGGCCCAGGCCGGCCATCCGGTATTGCTGCTGGACAATCGTCCCGGCGCTGCTGCTCAAGCGATTGAAGGCATTGATCGGCAACTGGGCAAGCGAGTCGAGAGCGGCAAGCTGTCCGCCGAATCGCGCAGCGCGACGATTGCCCGCCTGCAAGCGGTGGAAGCCATCGAAGTCCTGGCCGACTGCGACCTGATCATCGAAGCCATCGTCGAGAACCTCGAGGTCAAGCGCGCGCTGTTCCGCCAGCTCGAAGGCATCTGCGGCGAGCATTGCATCCTCGCCAGCAACACCTCGTCGCTGTCGATCACCAGCATCGCCGCGCAGCTTGAACATCCACAACGCCTGCTCGGCCTGCACTTCTTCAACCCGGCACCGGTCATGGCGCTGGTGGAAGTGGTCTGCGGCCTGGCCAGCGATCCGGCGCTCGCCGAGTGCCTGTACGACACCACCAGGGCCTGGGGCAAAAAACCGGTGCACACCCGCTCCACGCCGGGCTTTATCGTCAACCGCGTGGCCCGGCCGTTCTATGCCGAAAGTCTGCGTCTGTTGCAGGAAGGCGCGGCCGATTGCCCGACCCTGGATGCGCTGATGCGCGAAGCCGGTGGTTTTGCCATGGGCGCGTTCGAACTGACGGATTTGATCGGCCACGACGTCAACTACGCCGTGACCTGCTCGGTGTTCGACGCCTATTACCAGGACACGCGCTTCCTGCCGTCGCTGATCCAGAAAGAACTGGTGGACGGCGGGCGCCTGGGACGCAAGAGCGGCCAGGGTTTCTACAGCTACGCCCAAGGCGCGGAGCGCCCGCACGCCACTGAAATCAGCAGCGCTGCAAAGGTCGGGGTTTGTGCCGTGGAAGGCGACCTCGGTATCGCCAAAGGCTTGCTCCCACGCTTGCATGAACAAGGCGTCGAGATCGTCCAGCGCGACGGCCAAGGCTTGCTGCGGGTCGGTGATGCCGTGCTGGCCTTGAGCGACGGGCGCACGGCCTGCCAGCGGGCTCGCGAAGACGGGCTGCGCAACCTGATCCTGCTGGACCTGGCGTTCGATTACGGCAATGCCAAACGCATCGCCATCAGCCATGCGGCAGGCATTGATCCGCAGGCCCTCGAACAAGGCGTTGCCCTGCTGCAACGGGCCGGCCTCAAGGTCAGCCTGCTCAGCGACAGCCCGGCCCTCGCCGTCCTGCGCACCGTGGCGATGCTCGCCAACGAGGCCGCCGACGCCCTGCTGCAAGGCGTGGCCTCGGCCGCCGACATCGACCTGGCTATGCGCGCCGGGGTCAATTATCCGCAAGGGCCGCTGGCCTGGGCCGATGCCATTGGCCTGTCGCACATTCTTGAAACGCTGGAAAACCTGCAAGCCAGTTATGGCGAAGAACGCTACCGGCCGTCGCTGCTGCTGCGCCGTCGCGTCGCCGAAGGGAGAACATTCCATGACTAACCATGAATCCATGACCCTGGCCAGTGAATGCGCGCAATCGCTGTTCCAGCGCGACGCCGCCAGCCAGGGCATGGGCATGCGCCTGCTCTCGGCCGGGCCCGGTTGCTCGCGAGTGGGCATGACCGTGCGCGCCGACATGGTCCAGGGCCACGGCACCTGCCACGGCGGCTACCTGTTCGCGCTGGCTGATTCGGCGTTCGCCTTTGCCTGCAACAGCTACAACGAAGCCACCGTGGCCATCGGTTGCAGCATCGACTACATCGCCCCGGCACGCCTGGGTGACACGCTGAACGCCGACTGCATCGAGCAGAGCCGTTCCGGTCGCACCGGCAACTATGACGTGCGCATCGAAAACCAGCAGGGCCAGTTGATCGCCCTGTTCCACGGCAAATCCTACAAAGTGCGCGGCCCGGTGCTGACGCAGGAGACCCCCAATGAATGACGCCTTGATCATCGACGCAGTCCGGACCCCGATTGGCCGTTACGCCGGCGTCCTGAGCAGCGTGCGCGCCGACGACCTCGGTGCGGTGCCCCTGCGCGAACTGCTGCGCCGTCACCCACAAGTGGACTGGAACACGGTCGATGATGTGATCTACGGCTGCGCCAACCAGGCCGGCGAAGACAACCGCAACGTCGCGCGCATGTCGGCGTTGCTGGCCGGGTTGCCGGTCAGCGTGCCGGGCACCACCCTCAATCGCCTGTGCGGCTCCGGACTCGATGCCATCGGCACCGCCGCCCGGGCCATTCGCAGCGGCGAAACCGGGCTGATGCTGGTCGGTGGCGTCGAATCCATGTCCCGCGCGCCGCTGGTGATGGGCAAGGCCGAGCAAGCGTTTTCCCGTGCAGCGGAGATCTTCGATACCACCATCGGCTGGCGTTTCGTCAATCCGCTGATGAAAAAGGCCTACGGCATCGACTCCATGCCGGAAACGGCAGAGAACGTCGCCGAACAGTTCAACATCTCCCGGGCCGATCAGGATGCGTTCGCCCTGCGTAGCCAGCAACGCGCTGCTGCCGCCCAGGCCAACGGACGTCTGGCCAGGGAAATCGTCGCGGTGGAAATCCCACAGCGCAAAGGCCCGGCCAAAGTGGTCGAGCACGACGAACACCCGCGTGGCGACACCACCCTTGAACAGTTGGCCAAACTCGGCACGCCGTTCCGCGAAGGCGGCAGCATCACCGCCGGCAACGCCTCCGGAGTCAACGACGGGGCCTGCGCCCTGCTGCTGGCCAGCCCGGAAGTCGCCAAACGCCACGGCCTGACCGCCCGTGGCCGGGTCGTGGCCATGGCCACTGCCGGCGTTGAACCACGGATCATGGGCATCGGCCCGGTGCCGGCCACCCGCAAGGTGCTGGAGGTGGCCAACCTGAGCCTGGCCGACATGGACGTGATCGAACTCAACGAAGCCTTCGCCGCACAAGGCCTGGCGGTGCTGCGCGAGCTGGGCCTGAGCGACACCGATCCACGGGTCAACCCCAACGGCGGCGCCATCGCCCTGGGCCATCCACTGGGCATGAGCGGCGCACGTTTGGTCACTACTGCCCTGCACGAACTGGAAGAACGTAACGGCCGCTACGGCCTGTGCACCATGTGCATCGGTGTAGGCCAGGGGATCGCGCTGATCATCGAGCGTCTATCCCACTAAAGAATCGCGATTCCCAAGGAGCCGAGAGGTATCCTTGGGGCATGCACTCAAAGCCCTTGTGCAAAAGGGCTGGAACACAAAAACAATTCGAGTGAACACATGAACATGCCAATAGCCAAAGCCGTGCTGGATCCTGTGCTGGACCCGCTGGAAACCGCCAGCATCGACGAGTTGCGCCAGCATCAGCTGGAGCGCCTGCGCTGGAGCCTGAACCACGCCTACAACAACGTGCCGCTGTACCGTCAGCGTTTCGATGCGTTGGGCGTGCACCCGGACGACATCAAGTCCCTGGACGACCTGGCGAAATTCCCTTTCACCACCAAGTCCGACCTGCGGGACAACTACCCCTATGGCATGTTTGCCGTGCCGATGCACGACATCGTGCGCCTGCACGCCTCCAGCGGCACCACCGGCAAACCCACCGTGGTCGGCTACACCCAGAATGACATCGACACCTGGGCCAACGTGGTGGCGCGCTCGATCCGCGCTGGCGGTGGCCGACGTGGCGACAAGGTGCACATTTCCTATGGCTACGGCCTGTTCACCGGCGGCCTCGGCGCGCACTACGGCGCCGAACGCCTGGGTTGCACGGTAATTCCGATGTCCGGTGGCCAGACCGAAAAACAGGTGCAACTGATCAAGGATTTCCAGCCGGACATCATCATGGTCACGCCGTCCTACATGCTCAACATCGCCGATGAAATCGAGCGCCAGGGCATCGACCCGCACAAACTGGCCCTGCGCCTGGGCATCTTCGGCGCCGAGCCGTGGACCGCCGAACTGCGCAGCGCCATCGAACAACGCCTGGGCATCACCGCCCTGGACATCTACGGCCTGTCGGAAATCATGGGGCCAGGTGTCGCCATGGAATGCGCGGAAACCAAGGACGGCCCGACCATCTGGGAAGACCACTTCTACCCGGAAATCATCGACCCGGTCACCGGCGAAGTGCTGCCGGACGGGCAGATGGGCGAACTGGTGTTCACCTCCCTGAGCAAAGAAGCCCTGCCGATGATCCGCTACCGCACCCGCGACCTGACGCGCCTGCTGCCGGGCACCGCACGGCCGATGCGACGCATCGACAAGATCACAGGGCGCAGCGATGACATGCTGATCATCCGCGGGGTCAACGTGTTTCCGACGCAGATCGAGGAACAGGTTCTGAAAGTCAAACAACTTGCCGAGTGCTATGAGATCCATCTGTATCGCAATGGCAACCTGGACAGCGTGGATGTGCATGTCGAGCTCAAGGCTGAGCACCAGCACCTGACCGATGAACAGCAGAAGGCTGTTTGCGGGGAGTTGAGCAAGCACATCAAGACGTACATCGGGATCAGTTCGCGGATTGTTTTGCAGCCGTTTCATTCGATCAAGCGGTCGGAGGGCAAGGCTTGCCACGTGCTGGATAAACGTCCTAAAGCATGACTGCTGCACCCTTTATGGCCCCGCTTTTTGCGGGGCTTTTTTTTGCCGGGGCTTTACTGGCTCTGGAGCCGAGCGCAATCCCTGTGGGAGCGAGCTTGCTCGCGATGGCTTTGTGTCAGTCGATGATTGTTTTGTGGGTGTACATATCCGTTGCTGCGGTAACGGCCACTTAGGGTTTCGCTCTTACAGCGAGTCACTTGGAAAAGCGGAACGCCGCCCGGCCCCAAGTAACCAAGGGCTCTTGCCCCTGACATTCGGCCTCACGAGGGGGCGTACACCGCAACAGCGTCCGAGGTGGCCTACCGGCCGGCCTGTTTGCTGGGGTCGTTCGTCTGGGAGGTACCTGGTCAGCCGGTAGACCGCTATCGTCGGAACGCCGCCCGGACCAAGCTCACTCCCGCAGGTACTCAGTACATCAGCAAGATTTCGGTCGGCTGGCAGGCCGTCTTCGCGAGCAAGCCCGCTCCGACAATTGGACCGTATGCAGCAGCAAAACCAGGTCGGCTGGCAGGCCGCCATCGTCGGAACGCCGCCCGGACCAAGCTCGCTCCCACAGAAGAGCAAAAGCAGAGCAGCTCACACCGCGCCGCTTCTCACCACTCATCAGGCCGAGCGTTAGCTCGCCTGCAGCTCTTGATCTTGATCCACCCGCCCCCTCGGCAGGCTGAGCGGAGGCGTTCATCCGGGGATGGGCGCGCAGCGCCGTTCGGCGCAGCCGAACACATCGAGAGGAGGTCGAGCGAAGCCGACCGGAGGCGATGCCCCCGGATGAATGCCGGAGCGAAGGANCGCCGTTCGGCGCAGCCGAACACATCGAGAGGAGGTCGAGCGAAGCCGACCGGAGGCGATGCCCCCGGATGAATGCCGGAGCGAAGGAACCCCGAGCCTTAGCGAGGGGCCGTACGTTCGGGGCGAGCGTTTTTTTGCTTACTTTTTTTAGGCGCTTGTAAAAAAAGTAAGTCGCCGTAAGGGCGAAACCGCCAGCCGCCGCTACCCAAGAAACGGATATGTACCCCCTCCCAAAGAACCACCCCCCCAAAGCGATACAAAAAACAAATACGACACGTCATTTTGTGTTTGATATTAAATTCTGTATCGCTTATAAAGTCCCCCATGCCCCAGAACAGATTCAAGGCGGGAACTCAAAAATGTACGCACAGCTCGTAGAAACAGGCGTCAAGCGCATCAAGGACCTCTCGGAGATGTCCGAACAGGAACGCGCCTTCCAGGAAAAAATCGATTCAGAAATCAAGATCGAAGCCAAGAACTGGATGCCAGATGCCTATCGCCAGACCCTGGTCCGGCAGATTTCCCAGCACGCCCACTCCGAAATCGTCGGCATGCTGCCCGAAGGCAACTGGGTCACCCGCGCGCCGTCGCTCAAACGCAAACTGCAACTGATGGCCAAGATCCAGGACGAAGCCGGCCACGGCCTGTACCTGTACAGCGCCATGGAAACCCTGGGCGCCGACCGCGACGAAGAAGTCGCCAAGCTGCACAGCGGCAAGGCCAAGTACTCGAGCATCTTCAATTACCCGACGCTGAACTGGGCCGACATGGGCGCGGTGGGCTGGCTGGTGGATGGCGCGGCGATCGTCAACCAGGTGGTGCTGCAGCGCACCTCCTACGGCCCGTACTCCCGGGCGATGATCCGCATCTGCAAGGAAGAGAGCTTCCACCAGCGCCAGGGCTACGAAATCCTCCTGACCATGATGCGCCACGGCAACCAGGCGCAAAAAGACATGGTCCAGGACGCGATCAACCGCCTGTGGTGGCCGTCGCTGATGATGTTTGGCCCGAGCGACGAACACTCGCCGAACAGCGCCCAGTCCATGGCCTGGAAAATCAAGCGCCAGAGCAACGACGAACTGCGCCAGCGCTTCATCGACCAGACCATCCCGCAACTGGAGCTGCTGGGCTGCACCTGCCCCGACCCGGACCTGAAATGGAACGCCGAACGCGGTCATTACGACTTCGGCGAAATCCAGTGGAACGAATTCTACGAAGTGCTCAAGGGCAACGGCCCGTGCAACCAGGAACGCGTCGCCACCCGCCGCAAGGCGATTGAAGACGGTGCCTGGGTCCGTGAAGCCGCCGTCGCCCACGCCCGCAAAAAACAAAACAAGAACGCCGCATAAGGCAATCCGCCCCCCTGTAGGAGCTGCCGCAGGCTGCGATCTTTTGATCTTGATCTTCAGCGGTTTCGAAGCCGCCAAAAGATCGCAGCCTGCGGCAGCTCCTACAGAAGCAATCGATGTGGAGTAACTGAAATGTCCGAGTGGACCCTCTTCGAAGTCTTCGTGCGCAGCAAGCACGGCCTCAACCACAAGCACGTCGGCAGCGTACATGCCGCCGACACCACCATGGCCATCGAGAACGCGCGCGAGCTCTACACCCGTCGCAGTGAAGGCGTGAGCCTGTGGGTGGTGCCTTCGGCATTGATCACCGCCTCGTCGCCAGACGAAAAAGACCCGCTGTTCGATCCGTCGGACGACAAGGTCTACCGCCACGCCAGCTTCTACGAGCTGCCGGCCGAAGTCGGGCACATGTGAGGTCGACCATGGACAACAAGACTGATCTGATCGAATACCTGCTGCGCCTCGGCGACAGCGCCCTGATCCAGGGCCAGCGCCTGTGCCAATGGTGCGGCAAGGCCCCGGCGCTGGAAGAAGAGCTGGCGCTGATGAACGTCGGCCTCGACCTGGTGGGCCAGGCGCGCAACTGGCTGGAATACGCCGCTGAACTGCTGGACGACGGCCACGATGCCGATCACCTGGCGTTCCGTCGTGACGAGCGCGCTTATCGCAACCTGCTGCTGGTGGAACAACCCAACGGGGACTTCGCGGTGACCATGCTCAAACAGTTCCTGTATGACGCCTGGCATCTGCCGGTGCTGCAGGGCCTGAGCCAGTCCAGCGACGAACGCATTGCCGGGATCGCCGCCAAGGCGGTGAAGGAAGTGACTTACCACCTGCGCCGCTCCGGCGAGTGGATCGAGCGTATGGGTGACGGCACCGAGGAAAGCCACAAGCGCATGCTCGCGGCCATCCCCGAAGTCTGGCGCTTCACCGTCGAACTGATCGCCTTTGATGCCAGCGAGCAGCACTTGTGCGAAGCCGGCATCACCCCGGACATCGCCAGCGTGGCCGCCCAGTGGCAAGCCAAGGTCGAGCAGATTTTCACCAGCGCTACCCTGCCCGTTCCTGCGGCGCCGAACTACTTCTACCTGAATGCACGCAAGGGCCTGCACACCGAACACCTGGGCATCCTGCTGGCCGAAATGCAGTTCCTGCCACGAGCGTACCCCGATGCAACCTGGTGAGCTGATCGCCAGCGACCTCGGTGCCCGGCCGGCTCAACCGACCGACCTGGCTGCCGCGTGGGCGATTCTGGCAGAGGTCATGGACCCGGAAGTGCCCGTGGTCAGCGTGGTCGACCTGGGCATCGTCCGGGACCTGGACTGGCAGGCCGGCCACCTGCACGTGGTGGTCACGCCGACCTACTCCGGTTGCCCCGCCACCGAAGTGATCGAGAGCGACATCCGCGAAGCGCTGGAACTCGCCGGATTCAAGGCGCCGCAATTGGAGCGCAAGTTGACCCCGGCCTGGACCACCGACTGGATCAGCGCCAGCGGTCGCGAACGCCTGCGCGCCTACGGCATCGCACCGCCCGAGGGCAGCACCAGCAAACGCAGCCTGCTCGGCGAAAGCCCGCAGGTTGTGTGCCCGCAATGCGGCAGCGCCCACACCGAGGTCCTCAGCCAGTTCGGCTCCACTGCCTGCAAGGCGCTGTACCGCTGCGTCGATTGCCGGGAACCGTTCGACTATTTCAAGTGCATCTGAGCGGCGAATCGGCCGTCCCAGCTGGAGAACAACAATGAGCAAATTTCACAGCCTGACCATCAAGGACGTGCGCGCCGAGACCCGTGACGCGGTGTCCATCGCCTTCGAGATTCCGCAGCACTTGCAGGACAGCTTCCACTTCACCCAGGGCCAGCACCTGGTGATGCGCACCCAACTGGACGGCGAAGAAGTACGCCGCTCCTATTCGATCTGCACCGGGGTCAACGACGGTGAACTGCGCATTGCCGTCAAACGTGTCACCGGCGGACGCTTCTCGGCGTTTGCCAACGAACAGCTGAAAGCCGGACACACCCTGGAAGTGATGCCACCGGCCGGGCACTTCTGCGTCGAACTCGACCCGGCACGCCATGGCAACTACCTGGCCGTGGCCGCAGGCAGCGGCATCACGCCGATCCTGTCGATCATCAAGACCACCCTGCAAACCGAGCCCCACAGCCGCGTCACCCTGCTGTACGGCAACCGCTCCAGCTCCGGCGCGCTGTTCCGCGAGCAGCTCGAAGACCTGAAAAACCGCTACCTGCAACGCCTGAACCTGATCTTCGTGTTCAGCCGCGAGCAGCAGGATGTCGACCTGTACAACGGCCGGATCAACGCCGACAAGTGCGAGCAACTGTTCAGCCGCTGGCTCGACGTCAAAGCCCTCGACGCGGCATTCATCTGTGGCCCGCAGGAAATGACCGAGACCGTGCGCGACAGCCTCAAGGCCAAGGGCATGCAACCTGAGCGCATCCATTTCGAACTGTTCGCCGCCGCCGGCAGCGAGCAAAAACGCGCCGCCCGCGAAGCCGCCCGGCAAGTGGATGCGGCGGTCAGCCAGATCACCGTGATCAGCGACGGCCGCGCCCTGGCCTTCGACCTGCCGCGCAACAGCATGAGCATCCTCGAAGCGGGCAACGAGCAAGGTGCGGAGCTGCCCTACTCGTGCAAGGCCGGCGTGTGCTCGACCTGCAAGTGCAAGGTCATCGAAGGCGAAGTGGAAATGGACAGCAACCACGCCCTGGAAGACTACGAAGTGGCCGCCGGCTACGTGCTGTCGTGCCAGGCCTTCCCGATCAGCGACAAGGTGGTGCTGGATTTCGATCAGCTCTGAAAGATCGCAGCCTTCGGCAGCTCCTACAGGGGATGTGCTTGCCCGGATGCCTGTGTAGGAGCTGCCGCAGGCTGCGATCTTTTCAACCGTTTCACCCAAAACAAAAACAACAAAGGAGCGCGCGTCATGACACCCCAGGAAGTAGAACTCATTCGCCAGCACCCGGATTTCATCCAGCTGGTTCGCCGTAAACAGAAGCTGTACTGGTCACTGAGCCTGGCCATGCTGGTGATTTACTACGGCTTCGTGCTGCTGGTGGCTTTCTCCCCTTCTACCCTCGGCCAATCCTTGAGCGGCGGCGTGACCACCGTGGGCATGCTGGTGGGTGTCGTCATCGTCGGGCTGGCCTTTGCGCTGACCGGGTTCTATGTCTATCGCGCCAACAACGTGATCGACCCGCTGAATGAAAAACTCAAGCAGGAGTGCGCCCGATGAACCGCCTTCTCGCGCTGTTCCTGCTGCCGCTGGCGGCTGTCACTGATGTTGCGATGGCCGCCGACGGCGCGTCCCGTCCGCTGAACTGGAACGCCATCGGCATGTTCCTGGTGTTCGTACTGTTCACCCTTGGCGTCACTCGCTGGGCGGCACTTCGCACCCGCTCAACCAGCGACTTTTACACCGCTGGCGGCGGCATGACCGGTTTCCAGAACGGCCTGGCGATTGCCGGCGACATGATCTCGGCAGCCTCGTTCCTCGGCATCTCCGCGATGATGTTCCTCAATGGCTACGATGGTTTGCTCTACGCCCTGGGCGTGCTGGCCGGCTGGCCGATCATCCTGTTCCTGATTGCCGAACGCCTGCGTAACCTGGGCAAGTACACCTTTGCCGACGTGGTTTCCTATCGCCTGGAACAGACCCCGGTGCGCCTGACCTCGGCCTTCGGCACCCTGACCGTGGCCCTGATGTACCTTGTGGCGCAAATGGTCGGCGCCGGCAAGCTGATCGAGTTGCTGTTCGGCATCGACTACCTCTATGCGGTGATGCTGGTCGGCGTGTTGATGGTGTTCTACGTGACCTTCGGCGGCATGCTCGCCACCACCTGGGTGCAGATCATCAAGGCGGTGATGCTGTTGTTCGGCACCAGCTTCATGGCGTTCATGGTGCTCAAGCACTTCGGTTTCAGCACTGAGGCGATGTTTGCCGGTGCCACCGCCGTGCATGCCAAGGGCAACGCGATCATGGCCCCCGGCGGTTTGCTGTCCAACCCGATCGACGCGATTTCCCTGGGGCTGGGCATGATGTTCGGCACCGCCGGCCTGCCGCACATCCTGATGCGCTTCTTCACCGTCAGCGATGCCAGGGAAGCGCGTAAAAGCGTGTTCTACGCCACCGGTTTCATCGGCTACTTCTACTTGCTGCTGATCATCGTCGGCTTCGGCGCCATCGTCATGGTCGGCACCGATCCGGCGTTCCGTGACGCCAGCGGCGCGATCATCGGCGGCGGCAACATGATCGCCGTGCACCTGGCCCAGGCAGTAGGCGGCAACCTGTTCCTCGGCTTCATCTCGGCCGTCGCCTTCGCCACCATCCTGGCGGTGGTTGCCGGGCTGGCGCTGTCCGGCGCCTCGGCCGTGTCCCACGACCTGTATGCCTGCGTGATGCGCAAGGGCCAGGCGAGCGAGCAGCAAGAGATGCGCGTGTCGCGAATCGCCACCCTGTGCATCGGTGTGCTGGCGATCATCCTCGGCCTGCTGTTCGAATCGCAGAACATCGCCTTCCTCTCGGGCCTGGTGCTGGCCATCGCCGCGTCGGTGAATTTCCCGGTGCTGTTCCTCTCGATGTACTGGAAAGGCCTGACCACCCGCGGCGCGGTCCTCGGCAGTCTGTCCGGACTGGTTTCGGCGATTGTGTTGCTGGTGCTGAGCCCCGCGGTGTGGGTCAACGTGATGCATCACGACAAGGCGCTGTTCCCGTACTCCAACCCGGCACTGTTTTCCATGAGCCTGGCGTTCTTCAGTGCATGGCTGTTTTCCGTCACCGACACCTCGCCCCGTGCAGCCCTTGAGCGTGGCCGTTATCTGGCGCAGTTCATCCGCTCGATGACCGGCATCGGTGCCACCGGCGCCAGCAAACACTAAACGACGACCGAACAGTTGGCAGGGAATAAAAATAATGACACCCGCACGTACCACGTCTTACCCATCACTGTTTTCACTGGCCGCCGCATTGACTCTGCCCATGATCGCCCCCAGCGCCATGGCCGACTTCATCGGCGACAGCAAGGCCCGTATTGATATGCGCAACCAATACATCAACCGTGACTTCCGTCAGGACAACGCGCCGCAATCCAAGGCCGAAGAATGGGCCCAGGGATTCACTGCGCGCATTGAGTCCGGGTTCACCGACGGCACCTTCGGTTTCGGTCTCGACGCACTGGGGGAGCTGGGGCTCAAGCTCGACTCCAGTCCCGACCGCCGTGGTACCGGCCTGCTGCCGTTCGGCCCGCAGAGCCATGAGCCCGACGACAATTACAGCGAACTGGGCCTGACCGGCAAATTGCGGGTCTCCAAAAGCGTGCTGAAGCTCGGCACCCTGCAACCCTTGTTGCCAGTGGTGACCTACAACGACACACGCTTGTTGAGCTCGACCTTTGAAGGTGGCTTGCTGACCAGCCAGGAAATCGACGGCCTGACGGTAAATGCCGGACGCCTGACCAAGGCCAACCTGCGCGACTCCTCCAGCAACGATGACATCGGCTACGCCGCCGCCACCAGCGATAGCTTCGACTTCGGCGGCGGCAGCTACGCGTTCAGTCCGCAACTGAACCTGAGCTACTACTACGGCAAGCTCGACCAGATCTATCGCCAGCAATTCGCCGGACTGGTGCATACGCAACCGCTGGGCAACGGCTTCAACCTGCGCAGCGACCTGCGTTATTTCGACAGCCGGGGCGACGGCGCCGAACGGGCCGGGCGCATCGACAACCGCAACTTCAACGGCATGTTCACGCTGTCCCACGGAGCCCACAAGGTCAGTGCCGCCTACCAGCAATTGTCCGGCGACAGCGCCTTTCCGTTCCTCAACGGCGGCGATCCGTACGTGGTCAACCTGGTGACCTTCAACACCTTTACCCGCGCCGACGAGGATTCCTGGCAGCTGCGTTACGACTATGACTTCGCGGCGCAAGGCATTCCCGGCCTGACCTTCATGACCCGCTACACCGACGGCAGCCATGTCAACGCGGGCAGGGTCGACAACGGCAGCGAATGGGAGCGCGACACCGATATCAACTACGTCATCCAGAGCGGTGTGTTCAAGAACGTCAGCCTGCGCTGGCGCAACGTGACCTTCCGTTCCGGCAATGGCTTGACGACCGACCTGGATGAAAACCGGCTGATCGTCGGCTACACCCTGGCGCTTTGGTAATTCCCGAATGGCGCGGTCGCGACCGCGCCACACCCCTTCATAACCAGGAGCAATCGTGATGTCTCACGCCCCTACCCTGCATGCCCCTACCCTGCAGAGTTTCATCGCCGGTCGCTGGATCGGCCAACAGGGCGCACAAGTGCTGCGCAGTGCCATTGACGGCCATGAAATCGCCCGCACCCATGAGGAGCGCCCGGACTTCGCCGAGGCCATCGAACATGGCCGTCGCCAGGGCATCAGCGGCTTGATGGCGCTGGACTTCCAGCAACGCGCCCAGCGTCTCAAGGCTTTGGCCTTGTACCTGAGCGAGCGCAAAGAACAGCTCTACGCGATTTCCCACCACAGCGGCGCGACCCGCGCCGACAGCTGGATCGACATCGAGGGCGGCAACAGCACGCTGTTTACCTATGCCAGCCTCGGTTCGCGGGAGCTGCCGTCGGGCAATATTGTCCACGAAGGCCCGGCCATGCAGCTGAGCAAAATGGGCACCTTCGCCGGCACTCATATTCTGGTGCCTCGCGGCGGTCTGGCGGTGCACATCAACGCGTTCAACTTCCCGATCTGGGGCATGCTGGAAAAGTTCGCCCCGAGCTTCCTCGCCGGCATGCCGTGCATCGTCAAACCGGCCAGCGCCACCAGCTACCTGACCGAAGCCGTGGTGCGCCTGATGGACGAATCCGGCCTGCTGCCGGCGGGCAGCCTGCAACTGATCATCGGCAGCACCGGCGACCTGCTTGACCGCCTGCAAGGCCAGGACGTGGTGACCTTCACCGGTTCCGCCGACACCGCGGCCAAGCTGCGGGTCAACCCGAACCTGATCCGCAATTCGGTGCCGTTCAACGCCGAAGCCGACTCACTGAACTGCGCCATTCTCGCCCCGGACGTGACCCCGGATGATGAAGAGTTCGAGCTGTTCATCAAGGAAGTCGCCCGGGAAATGACCACCAAGGCCGGGCAGAAATGCACCGCCATCCGCCGCGCCATCGTGCCGGCCAAACACATCGATGCAGTTGCTACCCGCTTGCGTGATCGCCTGGCCAAAGTGGTGGTCGGTGATCCGTCGGTGGAAGGCGTGCGCATGGGCGCACTGGCTTCCCACGACCAGCACAAAGACGTGGCCGAACGCCTGGAAGCGCTGTTGCAGAGCAGTGACATGCTGTTCGGTGCCCGCGATGGTTTCGAACCCCGTGGTGAAAATGTCGACAAAGGCGCGTTCTTTGCTCCGACCCTGTTGCAGGCCCGCGACCCCCATGCCGAGGGCGGTGCCCACGACATCGAAGCGTTCGGCCCGGTCAGCACCCTGATGGCCTACGACGATCTGGACGAAGCACTGGCCCTGGCCGCGCGCGGCAAAGGCAGCCTGGTGGCCAGCCTGGTGACCAAGGATCCGCAAATCGCCGCCAAGGCCATCCCGGTCGCGGCGGCCTGGCACGGTCGTTTGCTGGTACTGGATCGCCATTGTGCCGGCGAATCCACCGGCCACGGCTCGCCGCTGCCACAACTCAAGCACGGCGGCCCGGGGCGTGCCGGCGGTGGTGAAGAACTCGGCGGCCTGCGCGCGGTGAAACACTACCTGCAACGCGCGGCGGTGCAAGGTTCGCCAACCATGCTGGCGGCGGTCACCGGTGAGTACGTGCGCGGGGCCAAGGTCATCGAGACCGAGGTACATCCGTTCCGTCGCCACTTCCAGGACCTGCAGATCGGCGAATCGCTGCTGACTCACCGCCGCACCGTCACCGAAGCGGACCTGGTGAATTTCGGCTGCCTGTCGGGCGACCACTTCTACATGCACTTCGACGACATCGCCGCCAAGGAATCGCAGTTCGGCAAGCGCATCGCCCACGGCTACTTCGTACTGTCGGCGGCGGCCGGCCTGTTCGTCTCCCCTGGCGTCGGCCCGGTGCTGGCCAACTACGGCCTCGACACCCTGCGCTTCATCAACCCGGTCGGCATCGGCGACACCATCCAGGCGCGCCTGACCTGCAAACGCAAGATCGACCAGGGCAAGAAGAGCCCGCAAGGCGTTCCGCAAGGGGTGGTGGCTTGGGATGTGGAAGTGACCAACCAGTTGGGTGAGTTGGTAGCCAGTTATGACATTTTGACTTTGGTGGTCAAGCGTGAGGACTAATCCTTAAAGTCAAAAGATCGCAGCCTGCGGCAGCTCCTACAGGGATTGGGTGCATTCGCGAAATGGCGGTTGTACCGGATCGGTGTAGGAGCTGCCGCAGGCTGCGATCTTTTGCTTGTTAATGCCTGCGCAACCACTCGATAAACAGCGCAAACAACTCCGACTGCGATCCCACTTCCAGTTTCAGGTACAGGTTCTTGCGGTGCATGCGCACGGTTTCCGGTGAGATGTTCATCTGGCTGGCCGTGGATTTCACCGAATGCCCGCGCAACACCATATGCGCCACTTGCCGCTCACGTTCAGTGAGCAAGTCGCTACCGAAATGCTCGAACGCCGACTGCACCCGGTGCTTGAGATCATCGCGCAGGCCCTGGTCTTTATCGCACTGGATCTCGCGACTGCGTAGCATGCCCCGTTGACTGAATTCGCTGATGAATTCGCGCACCAGCGGTTCCACGGCGCGCAGCAGATTCAGCTGTTCGGCGCTCAGGCATTCACCACCGAAACCCTGATAGAGGCTGACGGAAATCTTCGTGTCATTGCCGGTATCGACGATGTAGTAGCTGTCTTCCGAACAGCCCGCCTTCAGGTAGTAAGACTTGTAGTAGTCACTGTCGAAGAAGTTGTCCGGCGCAATTTCTTCCAGGTGGTAGAAGCCTTGCGCCAAGCCCTGCTCCACCGCCAGGCAGAACGGGTCGAGCAAATAACCCCCGGCAAAATAGCGTTCCAGGATCGACACCTGATACTCCTGGGCGATCCCGCGCTGATGCAGCAACTGGGGCGCGCGGTCCTTGCGCTCCAGGCTGATCATCATCGACTCGACGGACACCAGTTGCGCCAACGCTGACGCCAGGTGTTGCAGGGCGTCGGGCTCATCGACATGGGCGAATGCCTCGCGCATTCCCCCATGCCATTTGTGCAATGCCCCGAAGGGCACCGCGATCAGCGTATCGTCGTCTGGTTTGCTCATGCCCCGCAGTCTAGCGGCTGGACAAGCCCTTGGTAACAGCCTGACTGACGAAATCATTGGCCCGCGTACTGTCCGCTCGCTTCAAGCTCGGCGGCCACCTCCAGAATGCATTCGCGCAGGGTCTCGACGATTTCATCGACCTGGGCAAACGTCAGGATCAATGGTGGCGACATCACGTTGAGGTGCATGATCGGCCGCACCAGCAAGCCCCGGGCCTGGGCCCGCACATGGATTTTCTCGCCAATGTTGATCTCGTCGGGGAACAGCGCCTTGGTGCGTTTATCGGCGACGAACTCCACGCAGGCCATGAGTTTCTGGCAGCGCACATCCCCCACCAGCGGCAAGCCTCGCAGGGTTGCCAGGCGCTCCTCCAGATAAGCGCCCACCGTATCGACATGGGCCAGCAGGTTTTCCCGCTCGATGATCTCGATGTTCTTCAGCGCCGCCGTGCAGCACACCGGATGCCCGCTGTAGGTGAAACCGTGGGTGAAGCAGCGGCCCTTGCCCGGTTCGGCGATGACTTTCCAGATGCGTTCGGAAAAGATGCACGCACCCAGTGGCAGGTAGGCCGAGGTCAGGCCCTTGGCGGTGGTGATGATGTCGGGCTGCACGTCGAACACATCATAAGAGGCAAAGAACTTGCCCAGGCGCCCGAACGAGGTCACCACTTCGTCGGCGATGAACAAAATGTCGTAGCGCTGGCAGACGTCCCACATGCGCTTGAGATAGCCCTGGGGCGGAATGATCACCCCGCCCGAGCCCATGATCGGCTCGGCGAAAAACCCGGCGACCTTGTCCGCGCCAATCGAGAGGATCTTGTCTTCGAATTCCTTGACCAGGAACTCGAGGAACTGCGCCTCGTCCATTCCATCAGGGGCGCGGTACGGGTTGGGGTTGGAGACGTGGTGGATCAGCGGGTTGGCGTAATCGAACTCCGGCACCCGGTCGGCCGCCTTGTTGCCGATCGACATGGTCAGGGTGGTGGAGCCGTGATAGGCGTTGAACCGTGCGATGACGTGCTTCTTCTCGGGTTTGCCACGGCAGTTCTGGTAGTACTGGATCAGCCGGTAGGCAGTGTCCACGGCGGTGGAGCCGCCGGTGGTGAGGAACACATGGTCGAGGTCGCCGGGGGCCAGGCTTGCGAGTTTTTCGCACAGCTGAATCGCCACGTTGTTCGACATGTCGGAAAACGGATTCGAATAGGCCAACTGACGGACCTGGTCAGCGATGGCCTCGGCCATTTCTTCACGGCCCAAACCGATGTTGGTGCACCACATGCCGCCCACCGCATCGAGAAAGCGGTTGCCTTGGGTGTCGTAGATATAGGCGCCATCGCCTGCGACGATGTTCAAGGAACCCTGCTCGGCGTGTTCGTCGAACACGTGATAGCCGTGCATATGGTGAGCCTTGTCGGCCTTGACCAGCCGGGACTCGTCCGCTGGGGAAAAAACGCTGCGTGTAGGCGTTGCCATAAATAAACCTCTAATCGAAATGACTAACGATCGAACCCATCAGATGCCGCTTTTCACCGTGCTCCAGACCCGGGTAATCGCCCGCATGTCCTTGGCGTCCTGGGTCTTCTGCGGAAACAGCCGCTCGCGAGTTTGCGCATCGGGATAGATCGCCGGGTTGTTGCGCACATCGGCGTTCAACAACGGCGTGGCGGCGGCGTTACTGTTGGCGTAGTTGATGAAATCGCTCACGTCCGCCATCACCTGCGGCTGCATCAGGTACTCGAGAAACTTGTGGGCATTGACGACGTGGGGCGCGTCGGCGGGGATGTACAGGTTGTCGAACCAGATCAGCGAGCCTTCCTTGGGGATGAAGTAGGCCAGGTCGATCTTCTTCTTGGCTTCCGCGGCGCGGGCCATGGCGGTGGCGTAGTCGCCGGACCAGGTCATGGCCATGCACACGTCGCCGTTGGGCAGGCTGGTCAGGTAATTGACCGAGTCGAACTTGCGGATGTACGGCCGTACCGACAGCAGCAAGTCCTGGGCGGCTTTCAGATCCTCCGGTGCGGCGCTTCTCGGGTCGCGTCCCAGGTACTTCAGGGCCATGGGGATGACTTCGGTCGGGGCATCGAGCAGGGTCACGCCGCAATCGGCGAAGCGCGAGACGATCTTGGGGTCGAAGATCATCGCCAGCGAGCCGATCGGCGCGTCCGGCATGCGTTCCTTGATCTTGTCGACGTTGTAGGTGACGCCGTTGCTGCCCCAGGTATAAGGCGCCGAGTAGGCGGTGCCCGGGTCATACCCTTGCAGATCCTCCAAGACTTTCGGGTCCAGGTTGGTCCAGCCCGGCAGCAGCTTCTTGTCCAGCGGCTGGAACACCTTGGCCTTGATCAGCGGTGGCGCCAGGGAGGCGTTCAACACGATCAGGTCATAACCGGAGTGGCCGGTGAGCAGCTTGGCCTGTACCGTTTCATAAGAATCGAAGGTGTCGTAGACCACCTTGATACCGCTGGCCTTTTCGAAATCGGCGATGGTTTTTTCACCGATGTAGTCCGCCCAGTTGTACAGCCGCAGCGTATTACTGCCGTCCACCTCGGCGGCGTAGGCATGAAAGGTCAGCGGTACAACAAACAGACTGGAAATCACCTTAAGCAGCGTCTTGCCCATAGCAAATGCACCTTATAGCGAGTTCGGCTCTGGATGAGCGGATGCCCTCACTATTGGTCGATTCGCCGGGCGCGGCCATACCCCGAATGGGTGTGTGTCGCTTTTTGGCGCACCGGCATGGCAAAAAGCGGCAGTGCAGTTGACCCGTTTTGCCATAGATCCGGAGTTTGTCCGGCGCTTAAAGTGGCAGCCCTGAACCGACCCTGCAGAGCCTGCGATGACCGACCTGATCAAACACGAGCAACGCGACGGCGTGTTGACGCTGACCATCGACCGTCCGGACAAGCTCAACGCACTGAACAACGCTATGTACACGCAACTGGCCGAGCTGTTGCTGGCCGCCGACGAAGACCCGCAGACCGGCGTGATCATCCTCACCGGTGGCCCGGCGTGCTTCACCAGCGGCAACGACCTGGTGGATTTCCTGCAAAATCCGCCCACTCATCTGGACGCCCCGGCGTTCTATTTGATGAAGGTCGTTACGCGCCTGCAAAAACCGCTGATCGCGGCAGTCTGCGGGGCGGCCATCGGCATCGGCACCACCTTGCTGCTGCATTGCGATCAGGTACTGGTCACCCGCAACGCCAAGCTGCGCATGCCGTTCGTCAACATCGGCCTGTGCCCCGAATTCGGCGCCAGCCTGTTGCTGCCCCGCCGCCTCGGCCACGCCCGCGCCGCGAGCCTGCTGCTGTTGGGCAACGGCCTGGACGGCAACGAAGCGGTGGCCTGGGGCCTGGCCAACGAAGCCTTCGATGACGGCGAACAATGCCTGGCGGCGGCGACAAAAATCGCCCAGCGCTTCCTGGCCATGCCCCAGCAAGCCTTGCGCCAGTCCCGGCAGCTGATGAAACAGGCTTCCCTGGCCGAACTGGAAGCCACCCTGCGCGAAGAAAACACGCTGTTCATCCAGCGCCTGAACACCGACGAGGCGAAAACCGCCTTGAACGCCCTGCTCAATCGCAGTACAGATAAGAATCCACCGAAAGGAAACCAGCCATGAACACTCCAGAAATCTACGTCGTCAGCGCCGCCCGTACCGCCATCGGTACATTCGGCGGTTCGCTCAAGGACGTGCCACCGGCCGACCTCGCGACCACGGCCGTAAAGGCCGCCCTGGAGCGAGCCGCCGTGGACCCGGCGCTCGTTGGCCATCTGGTGATGGGCAACGTGATCCCGACCGAAACCCGCGATGCCTACATCTCCCGCGTCGCGGCGATGAACGCCGGCATTCCGAAGGAAACCCCGGCCTACAACGTCAACCGCCTGTGCGGTTCGGGCCTGCAAGCGATCATCAACGCCGCCCAGACCCTGATGCTCGGCGATGCCGACATCGTCGTCGGTGCCGGTGCCGAATCCATGAGCCGCGGCCCGTACCTGATGCCATCCGCCCGTTGGGGTTCGCGCATGGGCAACGCCCAGGTCATCGACTACATGCTCGGCATCCTGCATGACCCCTTCCATGGCATCCACATGGGCATCACCGCCGAGTACGTCGCCGCACGCAACGGCATCACCCGCGAAATGCAGGACGCCCTGGCATTCGAAGACCAGAAACGCGCGGCCCACGCGATTGCCAACGGCTACTTCAGCGAGCAGATCGCGACCGTGGAAATCCAGGATCGCAAAGGCGTCAAACTGTTCAGCGTCGACGAGCATCCGCGCGCCACGTCCCTGGAACAGCTGGCGGCGATGAAGCCTGCGTTCAAGAAGGACGGCTCGGTCACCGCCGGCAACGCCTCGGGCCTCAACGACGGCGCCGCCGCACTGGTCATGGCCAGCGGCAACGCGGTCCAGGCCAACAACCTGAAACCCCTCGCCCGCCTGGTCAGCTACGCCCACGCCGGCGTCGAACCTGAGTTCATGGGCCTGGGCCCGATCCCGGCCACCCGCCTGGCGCTCAAGCGCGCTGGCCTGACCGTCGCCGACCTGGACGTGATCGAAGCCAACATCGCCTTCGCCGCCCAGGCCTGCGCCGTCAGCCAGGAACTCGATCTTGATCCGGCCAAGGTCAACCCGAACGGTTCGGGCATCGCCCTGGGCCACCCGGTAGGCGCAACCGGCGCGATCATCGCCACCAAGGCCATCCACGAACTGCACCGCACCGGCGGCCGTTACGCGCTGGTGACCATGTGCATCGGTGGTGGCCAGGGGATTGCGGCGATTTTTGAACGCGTCTAAGCAACAGCTGTAAAAAAGGCCGGTGATCGCGCAGATCACCGGCCTTTTTTACATTTCCGCGAGCCGATTGTTTGCTACCTGACCACCGGCAGTAAAAATCAACTACCTGACCCACTCCATCGCACGCTTCACCAACAAATATGTTGCCAGGGGTCGAAATCAGCGCGGCACCTTTTCACCCTCGGCAAGAAAAATCTGCGTCGGCAGCTTGAAGCCGCGCAGCTTGAGCAGCGCCAGCGGTCCCGCGCCCAGTTCGGTGCGCAGGTGCCAGGTCAGGCCCAGGCCGTCCGGGGCCTTGAGCACCATGCGGTAGTGGCTGTCGCCGTCGTCCAGCGTGGTGACCCGAGCCTGTTCGAGCAGGCGGATCAAGCCCCAAGTACCCTGGTAATCACCAAACAGACGCTCGCCGGCCTGCACGCTGGTCCAGGTCAGGCTCACCCCCGGACGGTCGCTGTAGCCTGGCCAGCTGAAGCGTTGCCAGCTTTCCTTCTGGTTGAAGTAGTGGTGTTTTTCGCCGTTGAGGATGAAGGTGGTCTGCACCACGTCGCGCACCGGCTTGGCCCGTAGCTCGAAGCCCAGGCCGAGACCGCCGTCGGTGAACAGCACATCGGCCAGGTGGCTGAGCTGATTGAGCGCCGCGAGAAACCGCGGGTTGATGCGCAGGCCCTGGCTGTGCCGCGAGTCGGCCACCCAGCGCTGGCCTTCCTTGCGCAACACACCGCCCAGTTGCTGTTGCAGGAACTGCTCGATGCGCCCGGAGTCGGCACGGATCATTTGCCCAAGCATCGGCAATGACGCATCGCTGGTGGTCGCCACGAACGGGTAACGCCCGGCAAACGCGCCGTGCCAGTCGCTGACGATCGCCCGTTGCCACTGGCGATTGAGGCTTGCCGCCGACGGCTGCAGCACCCTTTGCCAGGCCTGTTCCAGCGGCTGCACGAACAGGGTCTGGCCGACCCCGCCCCACTCCGCCCCCAGGCTGGCGGCGATCAGGCTGCCGTAGGCGCGGGTGTCGGTGAGGTCGACGCTTTTGCCCTGGAACACGGTTTGCGCCAGGGCCTGGGTCATCTCCTGCGGATCGGCGGCGCTACTTACCTGTTGCAGCTTCAGGCGTACCCGGGTGACTTGGGTGAGGAAGGCCTGCAGGCTCAGCCGGTCGTTGTCGTTCTTGCCTTCGGCCTCCTTGCCCAACAGCGCCAGCAGCGGACCGAAGGTGGCGTCCAGCGGACCGCTCGCGCCGCGGACTTGTTGGTCGATCAGCGGCACCTTGTCCTGGGTCATCAGCTTCTGCGCGGAGTGGATCAACGACGCACCCAGGGCCGGGCCGCGAGTGCCGGCCTGGCCCTGATACGCCAGGGTATTCATCAGCGCGATCAGCGGCGACTGGCGCACGTCGCTCATCAGGGTCAACTGGTCGATCACCTGATCCAGGCTGCCTGCCGGTTGCCAGTCCAGGCGATTGAGGAAGTCCAGCCAGGCGCTGGCGTAGTCCTGAAAGTAGCGCTCGGTCAGGCGTTCCTTGAGTTGCTCCGGGCTCAAGTCGGCGGCGAGGCTGGCGGGATTGTCGCTGAGCACCCAGTCAATCTCCTCGCGGCGGGCCTCGGCCACCTCGTCGATGGCTTGGCGGACCTGACCCTCCCAGGCCTGGCGGGTGAACACCCCGGGCACGCTGGCCGTGGTGGCGAACAGCGCGCGGGCGTCAGTGTCACCGACCATCTGCTGCAAGCCCAGGGCCGGGTAGTGATTGGCCGCCGCATCGAGCACCTGGCGGTACAGGCTGGCTTCGGCATTGCGCTGGCCAAGCTGGCCGAGCAGTACCTGACGGGCCTGGGCCACCAGCGTCGGGTCAGCCTCGATACGCCAGGCCGGATGGGCCGCCAGTTGCTCGGCATAAAACTGCCAGAGGCCGGGTGACAGGCCCTGCCAGAGCCCCGGCGTCATGTCGGCGCGCTGCGCCTGGGTTTCGACCAGCACCTTGGCGAGGAAAGCCGCGTCGGCTTTCTCCGGGCGCGCCATCATCAGGTAGGCCTTGAGCTGCGCGTAGGCTTGCGGGGCACGCCTGGCGCGTTCGGGGCTGTCCGGCGGCAACTGGATCAGCGCCTTGAGTTGCTGCCGCAGCCTGGCCACGGCCGGGTCGCGCAGCAACCGCTGGTTGGCGTCGACGTAGCGCGGCCACAGCGTCTCCAGCAATGGGTCGTTCTGGTTGAGGCCGAAGCGCAGGTACCAGGGCGTGCCGTGCGCGGCGCGGTAATCCAGGCGCCCCAGTTCACGGGTTAACTCGTTGAACGCCAGCAGTTGTTCGTCGGGGCTCTGCGACTGTTCGAGAGAGACCAACGTGCTCTGCATCTGGGCAATGTGCACGCGGTTGCTGGCGAAGGACAGCAGCAGGCCGGCGCCCCAGATCAGCGCCAGCCCCATTGCTAGTGAATAACTGATCCGCGTGGCGCCCCAGCCCAAACGGCGACGGTGAACAGTCTTGTCACCGAGCACGCCCTCCCAGGGCGGTGTGGCGTGCCAAAAGTGCTCAGTATTTCCCTTTTTTTCTTCGCCACCCGGCACCGGCAGGCTGAACCACAACCCGCGCAACGGCACGCCACGGGCAAACACCCGGAACAACGGCGTCAGCGCCTGCCGCCAACGGGCAATGCCCTCGACCTGCAAATCGCGGGACAGGCGCAGCAGGAAGTCATGATGAATGGCTCCATGCATCTGCGCCCATCCGGAGTCGCGCAGGGGTTCCAACAGGTCTTGCAGAGCATTCTCCACGGCCACCGGCGTCAACCGTGTCGGCAACAGACAACCCACCGCCTGGGTCTGGCGTGTTTTCTGGTCCCACTGACTGTCGCAGACCTGCCACAGGTGCAGCGGTAACTGCCAGCGCAGCTTGTGGGCCAGGGTTTGCAGGTGGCGTATGCCATGGTCCATGGCGCGGGGGTCGGCGCTTTGTGGTTTGTCGAGGGCCCAGATGACGCCGTCAAGGGGGCGCCAGCGGGTCAGGTTGCGCCACGCTTCGAGGCGTGAATCATCGAATTTGCTTTGCAGGCTACCGCCCCAAAGCAGGATGGTGTCGTGACCTTCCAGCCATTTTTGTACTGCCAGTTTGGGGGCGATGGCTTCGACCTGCTCGGGTTCGCCGACGACCAACAGAAAGCGAACCTTTGGCCGTTTGAGAAAACTGTAGTTCTCGCGCAGGTGCTCCTTTAATTCGGGGAACCAGGAAATGTCGGGGGAATCGCTCGGTTTGCTCAAGGGTGAAACCGGTGTTTCAGCGACCATTCCGATTATCCGATTCGACCGAGTCCCTGCCAGCCGATCCCAGGCCAGCAGAATGGTCGGGCAGGTCCAGCCGATGGCAAACCAGATGCCGAAACCGCGCAGCGCCAAGTCTTTGAGCGACAGTTGCGGCCAGCCGAAGTGAGTGCCGCTCAAGGCATACAGCAGACAACCCAGTATCACCAGTAATGCCAGGATCAGCAGATAACCCAATCCCACGCGAATCAAAGAACCCTTGTACTTTGCGTTATTCATTGCCATGAGGCACCGCCATTCCAATAGCCAATCGCTTGTTTCCATCCTGACTCAGCCAACCGCAAGGTTGTCCGGCCTTCCCCGCCTGTAACAGCGCCAGGGACATACCAATGAATGGTGCGATATGCGCCAGTCCCCCCCAGTGTCTTGCCAATTGATGTTCGCCAGCCGACCACCCGCCTTCCACGAAGGCTTCCTGGCTTTCCTTATCCATTGCAAGGCAGGTTGGGGGGGCCGAGTCGATCCCGGCATATCGCTGCATTTGTGTACAGAGGCCTACAGCTGTCTGGTGCGTCTCATTCAAGTACTCTCCCCGGTGCAACACCTGGCGCCCCTGCGAACTCACCAGCCAGAGAAAGCCCGCCTCGCCGGGCAGTTCTGTGCCTTCAGCACTTTCGACCGAGATCACGCCAGCGCACAGCACCCAATCATCCTTGTCACGACAATCGTGGAAAAAGGCATCGATCAGAGCGTCCAGATCGGTCAGATCGTCCAAAGGCAAGCGTGCTTCGGGCAGCACCACTCCCCCCTTGCCCAGTGCCGTTGTGAAGGCGGTCTGGCTGCTCTCATCCCCCATCCAGGCAACACCTCGCAATGCCGGCCAACGTTCTTTCAATTCCGGGAGTTCAAGGGTCATCCGAGCCAGATACCGAGCCAGGGCCGGTGCGCGCAGGGTGGTCTTGGTCAGCGAAAGCGGGCAACAAAACCGTACCTGTGAGGCCTCCCGCAGTTTCGATGGCTTCGGCAAAGAGGTGCCTGCCATCAACCCTTGGTAATTGTCCTGGACATCGCCCGCTGGACCAATCAACCACACCTGCTGCACCGGCAAACCCAGACTGCGGCGCCGCCACCAGCGCTGAACCGCGGCGTCCACGCTACGGTGATACACGCCGTTGCCAAACAGGCCGATTTGCCATGCCAACACGCGCAGGGCCAATGCCAACGCCCAACACAACGGCAGCACGGCACTCCATAACCACAGCTCCAGCCGTGGCTGATCCTCAGGCCACAGCGTGAGCAAGGCGGCCGCCTGCAGGCCCCATAGCCACAGTAAAACCAGCCACCAGCGCCGCCACTGTGGAACACTTGGCGCCACTACCTCGGGGTACTCCGGCGGCCGATTCATGGCACCACCCCCATGGAGGAAACCGCCAGGGTGCTGACCAACCGGCAACCACAGTCACAGCGGTAGCCATCCAGCGCCAACAATTTGCCTTCCATGGTGAACCCCGAGGCACCCTCGCTGATACGCGTCGTGCCGTGTTTGTCGCAGCGCACCTTGTCACCCATGCAAGCCACCGGCATGCCGAAGGCTTCGAAGTGACCTTCCAGCACCTCGCCGCCATAAGGGCGCAGCGGATCGCCCCTACGCACCAAGGGCATCAAGACACCACCTCCTTCACCCGCTCGACCAACCCGCCACTGCGGGTCAGGTAGTCGAGCATCTTCTCCATGCGCAGCGCGTCTTCGGCTTTGACAATGGCCTGCTTTTGCTGCGCCACGACCTGGCCGATGGCCAACGTCGATTTCAGGATCTGCTCCGCGCCCGGCAGGAAGGGTTCCACTTCGCCCGTGGCGGCGTTGATCACCTGATAACCCACTGATGCCGCGACCATCGTCCCGGCAAAGGCTTTGCCGCCGTAACGACGAATGCTGTACGCCCCGCCCAACACCAGGGCAATGCCCACCACGCGTCCCGCCACCACGACCGGCGTCCAGCGCTTGTTGGATTCATCGCCGAAATACACCGCGCGATAACGGAAGTAATCACCAAACATCTCCCGCGAATTCATGAAGTCATGCAGGAACCAGGCGCGGGAGTCGTGTACCTGATCGTCGAACATGGCGACTACCGCAGCGATCGACGCTGAGTCACTCACTTCAAACCGATTGTCCCTACGTTCGATGAACAGTTCCTTGGCGCGCAACTCTCCGGCCGCCTTGATCTGCGCGTACTCGCGCTGCTCGTCATCCTCGCTGAGCAGATACACCGTGTCCCTCAGCACGCCATCGAATACCAATCCCCCAAAGCTGGTCTGATCTCGGCGCCACTGCTGATAGTCGTGTTCGAACTCGACGGCGGCCTCGCGGATTTGCTGCTGGTCCAGCACTGGTTCGTAAGGCGGTGGGCCGGCAAGGGCGGCCAGATTTTGCGTTTCGACGGGTTGGCCTCGAACGCCCGCGCGGGCCCCTTTGGCCTTCTTCGTATCCATCTGACGCTGGGCTTTCTGCTCGGCTTGCAGGGTCGCGTTGGTTTGCACGGCCTGGCCGTAAAAAGGCTGATTGGCATAACTGCCCCGGGCGAATCGCTCGATTCGCCAACCAGTGAGCCAGGCCAGTTGCGCGGCCATGGTGTCTTCCAGGTTGTGGCCAAGGCGTAGGGGTTCGCTGGTGGTTGGAGTTGAGGCAGGGTCTTCGGCCAAGCCCAGGGTGGTGCGCCAGGCGTTGAAGCGGTTGATGAGCGAATCGTCCAGTGCAAACTCTTTTTCGGTTGCCGTCGACATGGCTCGTGTCGGTTGAATTTGTCGAAGGTCATCCGGGACTATTGCTTCGGACACAGTCAATGGCGCGCCCGCCGAGAAGGCCGCTGCATACAAGTCATGCAGAACAATCTGCGACAACAACTCGCCCGCCCCACCGCGGGCCTTGCCCTGATCCCCAGGTGGGTATCCACCGCCAACGTCCGAATGCATGCCGGGGTAAACCACTTCAGTGGCATAGGGCGGGTAACGGCCGTCGGCATAACGGATCGAGTCCAGCGGGAAACACAACCGCTGCTCGTGGGCGGCGACGAAGTGCCGGCAGTCCTTGATCCACTCAGGGAAACGCGCGACATCCGGCAGTGACTGTGTGCCATCAGCCCAGTCCATATGCCCTTCGGCAAAGGGCGCGGCACGGGCGCTGCCCACCGAGGCCACAGTGTCCAGCAGGCCGAGGAATTCGATGCTCAACGGCAGGCCCAACAGCTTTTGCTCCGGGAGTTCGACGCCTTGCGGGGTATCGAACAGCTCGCTCAACCAGGTGACGAAAGTACGCGCCTCGGCGGCGCCGCGAGAAAAGCCATAGACGAACAATTTGATCGCCAGCACTTTGGGTTGCGCCGTCGCGACCTTGGCCCGCAACGGCTCCAGCAGCGAAGCCATGGCCTGGCGGCGGCTGCTTTTGCCCAATGCGGTCATGGGCCAGGTGGTGGCCATGGCTTTGAGCTTGGTCTGCATCGTGGTCAGCGATAAATCATCTTTAGTCAGTGCAACGGACAACGCGTTTGCGATCTGAAGCAATCCCCAATTGATCCGGTCCTCGCCCCGGTTGGCGAACGCCATACCCATGGTACTGAAATCCAGTTCGCCAATCTCGGGAAAGGGGGTGCCCACGCCAGGAATGTAATAGCGGAAATAACCGCTTTCCGGCTGAAGAATGCTGGCGTGAAAAAGCCGTGCAATATTGGTCGGGTGTGGCGGCTCGGCCACACGAGTGTCGTTGTGCTCGTTGTTATTAGTGCCATCGAAAAACAAGCTGATGTGCAACGCGCGCGCGCACGTGGAAGCCCCACGAAATCCGCGCTGGGCATTTAACTCCTGGCGATACAACTCCACTTCAGCCGTTTGCCGTTGGTAATTCTCCCTTACCGCTTCAGGATCGCTGGGTAAACGCCGCTCCTTGGGAAATAGGGCCGGGACATATACAGAATCACGATTCTTTATTTCGGACATACGGCTGGTTCCTGCATGTTCAGAGGTTCCTTGATCGGATAGGCAGGTTGACCATAAGCCATGCAGGCAGTGGTAGCTTTAACCTGATTACAAGGTAAAAAATGAATTTTTAACGAACACAAATTCTCTGCTTCATATGGTGGAAGCTCCACGATGGCAGTGTGTCTTCCGTAATTGGCTTCATGTTTAGCCAATGCAGATTCATCAAAATTAAACCCATCGGGTTTACGTTTAATTTTTTCATAGGGGGCTGGATCAGTTTCCCACTCCACTTTGAACTTCAAATCCGGCGACCATTGGCTGGGCAACATCACACAACACACTCCCCCCCCGTATCCATTAGGACTGGCATTGCCCCCCCCATAACCATTTACCGAAAAACTATTGATGGCTGCGGACGTATGGTTAACCGCATTCAAATTACCGCCCAAATATTTTGGCGTCCCCGGAGAGCACCCGGTCAGCAACAACAGCAAACTACCGACAGCCCACTGCCGCCCAGCCTTCCCTTTCTCATTACTCATTAAACTCCTCCCTGTTTATTAAGTTGCGCACGAAAAATGCCTGCGACAGGCAACTTTCGTTCACTACCTTTTCTTGAGACGGGAAACACAGACGCTTCTCATGGGCGGCGACGAAGTGCCGGCAGTCCTTGATCCATTCGGGGAAACGCCCGACATCGGGCAGTGATTGAGTGCCATCGGCCCAGTCCATATGCCCTTCGGCGAAGGGCGCGGCACGGGCGCTGCCCACCGAGGCCACGGTATCCAGCAAACCAAGGAATTCGATACTCAATGGCAGGCCAAGGAGCTTTTGTTCTGGAAGCTCGGCGCCTTGCGGCGTGTCAAACAACTCGCTCAACCAGGTGATGAAGGTGCGCGCCTCGGCGGCCCCCCGGGAAAAGCCATAAACGAACAACTTGATCGCCAGCACCGTGGGTTGCGCCGTCGACACCTTGACCCGCAACGGCTCCAGCAGCGAAACCATGGCCTGGCGGCGGCTGCTTTTGCCCAAGGCGGTCATGGGCCAGGTGGTGGCCATGGCTTTGAGCTTGGTCTGGGCGACCGGGAGCGCCAAGCCCTTCTTGTTATCTAACGCAAAAGACAACGCGTCGGCGATTCTCAGCAGTCCCCAGTTGATCCGGTCCTCGCCCCGGTTGGCAAACGCCATACCCATGATACTGAAGTCCAGTTCGCCAATCTCGGGAAAGGGGGTGCCCACGCCGGGGATGTAGTAACCAAAATAACCGTTTTCCGGTTGATCCAGACTGGCGTGAAACAGCCGCGCGATATTGGTCGGGTGGGGCGGTTTGGCCTCGCGGGTATCGTAGGGCTCGTTGTTGTTGGTGCCATCGAAAAACAGGCTGATGTGCAGGGCACGCGCGCAGGTGGAAGCGCCGCGAAACCCGCGTTGGGCATTCAACTGCTGACGGTACAACTCCACTTCGGCCGTTTGCCGATCGTAATTGTCCCTCACAACTGCTGGATCGCTGGGCAACCGCCCTTCCTTGGGAAACAGGGACGGGACATACACGGAATCACGATTCTTTACTTCGGACATACGGCTGGCTCCTGCATGTTCAGAGGTTCCTTGATCGGACTGTTGGGTGACGGGTAGCGCCAGCAGGAAGTGGACACCTTGACCTGATGACAAGGTAGAAAGTGCACTTCCAACGCACACAGTTCGTCTTCATAGGGCGGAAGTTCCACAATCGCAGTGTGTTGCTGGTACTTGGCTTTATGCTTGACCATAAAGGCCCGAAACTCATCGGTTCCCAATGGAGGGGATTTAGCATAAGGATCAGAATCAGTTTCCCACTCCACTTTGAACTTCAAACCCGGTGACCATTGGCTGGGCAACATCACACAACACACTCCCCCTCCATAACCAAACGGAGAGATGTTTCTTCCACCATAACCATTTACGGAAAAATGATTGATCGCCGCCGACGTGTGATTAACCCCGTTCAAATCCCCGGCCAGGAACTTCGGCGTCCCCGGAGAACACCCGGCCAGTAACAACAGCAAACTACCGACAGCCCATTGCCGCCCGACCTTCCCTTTCTCATTACTCATTAAACGCCTCCCTGTTTATTAAGCTGCGCACGAAAAATGCCTGCGGCAGGCAACTTTCGTTCACTACCTACGGCATCACGGGTCTTTACTTCGGACATACGGCAGGCTCCTTCATTTTTATTGGCTCTTTGATCGGACTATTGGGTGAGGGATAAGCCCAACAGGAAGTGGACACCTTGACTTGATGACACGGCAGAAAATGCACTTCCAACGCACACAGTTCGTCTTCATAAGGCGGAAGTTCCACAATGGCAGTGTGTTGCTGGTACTTGGCTTTATGCTGATCGTATGCATCTGGATCGAATCCATAACCCGATGTTTTGCGTTTTATTTTTGCGTTTGGATTCGGATCGGCTTCCCACTCCACTTTGAACTTCAAACCCGGCGACCATTGGCTGGGCAACATCACACAACACACTCCACCCCCGTATCCATTAGGACTGGCATTCCCTCCTCCATAGCCATTCACCATGAAGTAATTAATAGCCGCCGACGTGTGATTAACCCCGTTCAAATCTCCGGCCAGGAACTTCGGAGCCCCCGGAGAGCACCCGCCCAGCAACAACAGCAAACTACCGACAGCCCATTGCCGCCCAGCCTTCCCTTTCTCGTTACCCATTAAACGCTCCCTGTTTATTAAGTCGCGTACGACAAACACCCGGAATGAAAATTTTTTCGCTTAAAGCTACATATACCTGCAACAAACACATTGGCTACGCATAGATACAGACACCCCTTAAACCACAGATAACCCGCCCACTTAATAAGTATGTGAGCTTGGACGCCAGCGTGGCTCAACCGAAAACTTTACATCCGGATATTTTATAGTTGGCGAAATTGAAACTTTACTTTCCTTGTCTTCTACCCCATGCCTACCATCATAGAAAACAAAAGTATTGTTATTTGAATGCAGCCAATCGTTTACTTTTGAGCTGTTGACAGAAGACGCAGAAAGCTTATCTGGAAAAACAAACCTAACCTTTACATCATCATAACGCTCTCCATAATACATCCACATTAAATCAGGCAAGTATCCTTTGAAGGCCGGTATATAAGCCGTCATCGAAGAGTCAACAAGGGGAGCACCATCAACATATAACCTCAGGTCTTTTTTAGTGTCATTCTTATACTCCACCCCATACCTAATTGATTGCGCAGAAGTTCGGAAGCTTTTTGAACCACCAAAGTCAAACTTAATATACCCATGATTCGGCTCCATTCTCGCCTGGATATCAGTCATTTCTTCTGTTCTATCTGCACGCGCGTAGTCATGGGGAATGCTCAGCGTATCGACCGCCAGATCGACTGGAATACTGGCCAGCACGACAACCGGACAAATAATTGTTATATAACAAAGCACGGATGCAAGATCCGCATTAAATGTTAGTACCTGAACATCTGTTACTACCCCCCTGTAATAATCTGCATCGCTGGCAAAACCCAAGTTTTCAATCCGTGCCGCATTTGTTCCGCACCCCATAAGAGATGAGACAAGCAGCCCCACCAATATTAATTTCGCTATAAATTTAGTCACTCTTGCTCCTCTCCACTCGCACCAGACAACACAGCAAATTTGTCCACCGCACAAGCATTCAAACCCCCGAAATAATTTTCGCAACTTGCTTGAAGCACAACGTGGTAACAGCGAGAAAAACACTCCTCACTGGATAGTTGTGAAAACGCTTTCACTGCAAACCCGAGCAACTTTTGCGCATCACTGATGCAGCCCAACCGATCAAACTGCGCATCCGTCAACTCAACCGGAGTGTTTGCTTCTCCAAGTACCTGATCCGAGCCATAGGTGCCCGGTTGCCAGGCAATCCGTTGATCCCGATCCAGCCAACTCCAGAACAGCGCCAGGCTCAGAAACCGTTGTTTCTGTTCCGGATCCAGGACGCTTGCCAACAATTGCGGTAGCACACGCGGATCGTAGAAACGCAGCAAGCCAGACTCTCCTCCCCATTCAAGCTGTGAAAGTCCTTGCAGGGTCTTGGTCAGAACATCGAACGGGATGGGGGAAATCAACAACATGAGTCTCGGCATGTGCCCCATCTGCTCGATGATTTCTTCCAGCCAGGCTTTGTGGTGCCAATCGTCCAGACTGATGCGCATCAGGATCGGCGCCTGAGGCAACAACGTCTCCTCCGGCGTTGTGCTGAAAAATGAAAACCAGGGAATGGCTGGCTCGATGGCTTCGAGTGCTGGTAGCAGGGAAACATCGGAGCCCGCTTGGTCGACGATTAAATCAACATGATCGAGGTCCGCTGCACGGCACAGGCCTTCCAACTGGTCGAGCCACTGTTCATAAGTTTCTTGCATTTATCGTCCCCCACTGGTCGTGCGCATCACTGCGCCCGCCGCCTCGGCTTGAGCAATTTTCAGGCACTCTTCACACACCGACTTCGGCAACACCATCAACGGAAAACTCTGGCCGCCAGGTCCCTCCCAGATATGCTGCCCCCGAGACGTCAGCTTGCTGGAACTTTCCTGAGTGATGCCGTCGTTCGGATCGATGCGGATGAAATTTTCTCCACTGGCCAGCGTGATGCCTTTTTTGGCCGTGAACAGCAGATGCCCCTGCACCGACTGCATCGTGACGTCCAGTTGGGCAATCAGATTCAGTAGATCGTCGTGGGACTCGATTTCCAGCGGCCCCTTGACGGAGACCACGCGCAGGCCTCCCTGCTGGGCCAGCAGGGAGATGCCTTGAATGGCGTGGGCTAAAAGTCGCTGGACGGCGGCCAGATTGATGTCGTCGTCACTTTGCAGGTGGAGCGCGTCGCCGCTTTTCAGTAGCAGGCTGGCCGGGGTCACCGCACCGATGCCCTTGGGTGCGCTGAGCAAGATGGCCGCGTCGGCCAGGTCTTTCGCGGCGGTTTGCAACTGCTGCAAGCCGTCGAGAGTGGGCTGGCGGCTGTGGTGGGCCAGGGCGATATCTTGCCAGTAGGCTATCTGCCCTTTCGCCCCCTCGATCAGGCTGGATGCGGCCCCCATCTCCAGCACCTGCCCTTGGGCTTTGCTCTGTTCATCGGAGCTGATAAACAACCCCTTGCCCGCCCGAATCGCCCCCCAGGCATCGGTGCGCAACTCAAAACCCTCGCCGCGCTTCTGCCGCTCGGCATCCACCACGTGCCCGAGGTTGAGCTGGCTCTTGCCGCTGTGTTCGGTGCTGAGCTTGATGTGCTCCTGGCCGCGGGTATCGTCCAGCCGCAGCTTGTTGTTGGCCGGGGTGCGCAGCACGTTGCGCTTTTCGTTGTACATCGTGACGTGGTCGGGGTGCTGGCTGTCGTGCAAGGCGTGGGCGATGTAGGGCCGGTCCGGGTCGCCCTGTTCGAAGGCCACCGCCACTTCGGTGCCGGCGATCAGCGGCAGGTGCAGGCCGTGGGTGTCGCCGGCGTATGCCCGGGCCAGGCGCAGCCAGGTGCTTTCGCGACCGGCGTCCCAGGTGTCGCGGTCGAACAGGAATTGCACCCGGTAGCGGCCTTCGGCGTCGGTATCGGCGTAGGGGTTGTTTGCCTGCGCGCTGGTCACCCGGGCCGGCACGGTGCCGGCGATCAAGGGTTTTGGCGGCACATCAGGGCGAAAGCACACCGTCTGCGCATAGGGGATGGCCTGGAAGCTGCACTCGAAGCTGCGGTCGCGGGCGGCGCCGGCCTTGAGCGCGATGATCACCGCCCGCGGCGCGAAGGCCTGGGGCGCGCCGTCGGTGACTTCCAGTACCTGGCCTGGCGCCAGGCGGGCGCTGCTGCTCATGCCGCAAAGGCGGGTGCGGCGGTTGAGGTAACGCTCGTGGCGCAGGCGCGCATAGAAGTAGCCGCTTTCGCACTGCACGTCTTCGGGGAAGGCATGGCGGTCGCCGAGCGCGGTGTAGGGTTCGGCGTAGTGATAGGCCTCGCCGTAGGTGCCCTTGGCGCCGCGCGTCTGGTCGATGTCGCCGTCGAGGTACGCGCGGGCGTCACGGTGGTGGTAGGCGNTCGGCGTAGTGATAGGCCTCGCCGTAGGTGCCCTTGGCGCCGCGCGTCTGGTCGATGTCGCCGTCGAGGTACGCGCGGGCGTCACGGTGGTGGTAGGCGCGGATGTTCACGTGCTGCTCCACCACCTGGTGTTCCGACTGCAAGGCCCAGACGCTGTCCTCACCGCTGCTGCTCAACCCGCAGAGCGGACGCAGCGGCAGTTCGACGTCGAACTGGTAGGCGCGCGGGGAGTCGTGGAATTCGACGACGTCGATACTCAGGCGTTCGTCGCTGGTGAAGCGGTACCAGATGCCGACTTCGGCCAGCAACCGGGCGATGAAGGCCAGGTCGCTTTCGCCGTATTGCATCACCTGCTCGCGCCGGGGGTATTCGCGGTGCAGGTGGAAGAGGAAGTCCTGGCCCCTGAAATCGTGGCGACTGCGCAGGATGTGCTCGACGATTTCCGGCACCGACCGGTGCTGGTAGATCCGGTATTGCCGGCCCCGCGCGAGCAGCGCCAGACGCGGTTGCAGGGTGACTTCGTAGCGTGCCTCGTCGACGGAACCGGACAGGCGTTTGAAGCCACCGATCACCCCGTGCAAGCTGCGCAGCGGCTTGACCTCGGACGGTTCGAAGATCAGCGACGAGAGCTTTTCCGGTAGCGCGTGCAGGCTGAAGCTAGCTTGTTGGCCAAGCATGAGCTCGGCGTCGATGTCGAGCTGGCTGGAGGTGAACTCGATGTAGTAGCTGAACGGCTGGCTGAGGTGTTCTTCGCCGTGGAAGGCCAGGACGTCGAGGGGGGCGTCCAGCTCCCGGACCCAGAGTGTGTGGCGGCTGTGGTCGAAAAAGGTACGCGGTGCGTTGGACAAAATCAGGCCTCCCTGGGCTGTTGAAGCGGACGGGGAGGCTTCGTTGCCTCCCTCGCTCGAGCGCCGGGAAGCTTTCAAGAAGCTGACAATGGTTGATATAGGACGCTTCTAATAAGCGTGTAGGGTGTTTCCGAATAATGCGGCAGGCCACAACGCCCTAAGACTCTGCCTACAACAGCAAAAGAATCCTCGGCATCTCGACAGTGGCCATGAATGAGTCTTCCTGATCAGAACTCCACCTGACAACCGGCAGCAAAAACCATTTGCAGCAAAATATTACATACGTCATATTATATCCGTCATAATTAACCGCCACCCTGACAGGTATCCCTCCATGACCAGCATGTCCACCGTTGAACCCGACCTGGCTGCCTCGGTGCCTGCCGCAAAACCTCCCCTGCTCAAACGCCTGCTGTTGCCAACCGTTGGCATCGCAGCACTGGTCCTGGCCGGTATGTACGGCGCGCATTGGTGGACTGCCGGGCGCTTTATCGAGGAAACCGACGACGCCTACATCGGCGGCGACGTTACGGTGATCGGGCCAAAGGTGGCGGGTTACATCGACGAAGTGCTGGTGACCGACAACCAGAAGGTCAAGGCCGGCGATGTGCTGATCCGTCTCGATTCGCGCGACTACCGCGCCAACCTGGCCAAGGCCGAAGGCGCAGTGGCCGCCCAGGAGGCCTTGCTGGCCAACCTCGACGCCACCGAACAACTGCAACAGGCCGTCATCGGCCAGGCCCGTGCCGGCATCGACGCCGCCGGTGCCGAAACCGCCCGCTCCCGGGACGACGATAGCCGCTACAAAAAACTGGTGACCACCAACGCCGTCTCGGTGGAAAGCGCCCAGCGGGCCAACGCCACGTTCAAGACGGCCCAGGCCCAAAGCAACCGCGCCCAGGCTGAATTGCTGGCCGCGCAGCGCCAGTTGAATGTGATCGACACCCAGAAACAACAAGCCCGGGCCGCCTTGATCCAGGCCAAGGCGGAACGCGACCTGGCGCAATTGAATGTCGGCTACACCGAACTGAAGGCACCAGTCGACGGTGTGATCGGCAATCGCCGGGCCCGGGTCGGCGCCTATGCCCAGGCCGGCTCGCAATTGCTCTCGGTGGTGCCGACCAGCGGCCTGTGGGTCGATGCCAACTTCAAGGAAGACCAACTGGCACACATGGTGCCGGGGCAACGGGTAGTGATCCGTGCCGACGTGCTCTCGGGGCAGGAATTCCATGGTCACCTGGACAGCCTCGCCCCCGCCAGCGGTTCGCAATTCAGTGTGTTGCCGCCGGAAAACGCCACCGGCAACTTCACCAAGATCGTGCAGCGGGTGCCGGTGCGGATTCACCTCGACCCGGCCGACAGTGTGCTCGGCCACCTGCGTCCGGGGTTGTCGGTGACCGCTGAAGTGGACACGCGCAAGGAGCCTGAGGCGCCAGCCGTGGCCAGCGCGCCATGAGTCGCGCCCTTGCCGCCCCGGCGCAACCGTTCAATGCCGCGAGCATGGCGACGGCGACCAAGGTCTTCGCCTTTGCCAGCATGTGCATCGGCATGTTCATTGCGCTGCTGGATATCCAGATCGTCTCGGCTTCGTTGCGTGACATCGGCGGCGGGCTCTCCGCCGGCACCGACGAAACCGCGTGGGTGCAAACCAGTTACCTGATCGCCGAAATCATCGTGATCCCGCTGTCGGGCTGGCTGTCCCGGGTGTTCTCGACGCGCTGGCTGTTCTGCGCCTCGGCGGTGGGCTTTACCCTGGCCAGCCTGTTGTGCGGCGTGGCCTGGAACATCCAGAGCATGATTGCCTTCCGTGCCCTGCAAGGGTTTCTGGGCGGCTCGATGATTCCACTGGTGTTCACCACGGCCTTCGTGTTCTTCACCGGCAAGCAACGGGTGATCGCCGCCGCGACCATCGGCGCAGTGGCGTCCCTGGCACCGACCCTGGGGCCGGTGATCGGTGGCTGGATCACCGACATATCCTCCTGGCACTGGCTGTTCTACATAAACCTGCTCCCCGGCATCTTTGTCGCCGTGGCCGTGCCGATGCTGGTGAAAATCGACCAGCCGGAACTGTCGCTGCTCAAAGGCGCGGATTACTTGAGCATGGTGTTTCTGGCGCTGTTCCTCGGCTGCCTGGAATACACCCTCGAAGAAGGCCCGCGCTGGAACTGGTTCAGCGACCGCACGATCCTGACCACCGCATGGATCAGCGGCCTGGCCGGACTGGCATTCATCGGCCGGACCTTGCACGTGGCCAATCCGATTGTCGATCTGCGCGCCTTGAAGGATCGCAACTTTGCCCTCGGCTGTTTCTTCTCGTTCGTCACCGGCATCGGCCTGTTCGCCACCATTTACCTGACGCCGCTGTTCCTCGGCCGGGTGCGTGGCTACGGAGCGCTGGACATTGGTCTGGCGGTTTTCTCCACCGGGGTGTTCCAGATCATGGCGATTCCGCTGTACGCCTTTCTGGCCAATCGCATCGACCTGCGCTGGATCATGATGACCGGCCTTGGGCTGTTCGCGTTATCGATGTGGGATTTCAGCCCGATCACCCATGACTGGGGGGCCAAGGAATTGATGCTGCCGCAAGCCCTGCGCGGGATTGCCCAGCAATTGGCGGTACCACCGGCGGTGACTTTGACCCTTGGCGGCCTGGCACCGGCGCGGCTAAAGCATGCGTCGGGGTTGTTCAACCTGATGCGCAACCTGGGCGGGGCTATCGGCATCGCCGCGTGCGCAACCATCCTCAACGACCGCACCAATCTGCACTTCACCCGGTTGGCGGAGAACCTCAACAGCACCAACGAGGCACTCAACCAATGGCTGTCCCAGGTCGGCAACAATTTTGCCGCCTTTGGCCAGAGCGGTGACGCAGGGGTCACTGCCAGCCTGCATCAGCTATGGTTGCTGACATACCGCGAAGCCCAGACGCAAACCTATGGCGATGCGTTCCTGATGATCATGGTCTGCTTCATTATCGCCACGGCGATGGTGCCCCTGATGCGCAAGGTGCAACCACCGGCCGCGCCGAGTGCCGATGCTCATTGATGTTTTTGCGGGTCAGGCCTGGGGCATTTTGCGAAAGCCGATGGCCAGGCGGTTCCAGGCGTTGATGGTGGTGATGGCGACGGTCAGGTCGACCAATTCCTTGGCATCGAACTGGGCGCTAGCCAGTTCATAGTCTTCGTCCGGGGCGTGGGTCTGGCTGATCAGGGTCAGGGATTCGGTCCAGGCCAGTGCGGCGCGTTCACGCTCGGTGAAGAACGGCGTTTCGCGCCAGGCCGACAGTGTCGCCAGGCGACGCTCGGACTCACCACCCTTGCGCGCATCGGCGCTGTGCATGTCCAGGCAAAAGGCGCAGCCGTTGATTTGCGAGGTACGCAGCTTGACCAGTTCGATCAGGTTTTTTTCCAGTGGCAATTTCGACACTGCTGTTTCCAGGGCGATCATCGCTTTGAGGGCATCAGGGGAAGCGGTGTAGAAATCGATCCGGGTTTTCATGGTGTGTTCCAGGGCAAATGGGTGTGTCACTACGTTAGTGCCACGACCGGTCTGCACAAATAGCCAATCTTTCAAAAGTCGAGGAGGCCATTGGCTGTGCTTTCTTGAAAGAAAGTGCTATTTGAGCCGGCAAGTCCACAACCTCTACTCCGAACACCACGGTTGGCTGCAGATTTGCAGCGCGAGTGGCATGGTGAAGAAAGTTACTCCCACACTAGATCTGCATCATTCACAAATCTACTGTGGGAGATACTATGGTTGGAGGTGAAGGCTTCAAGCACCGCCAGGCTCAGAATCCGTCGTTGCCGCTGGCCAATAACTGGCCAGTTCCAATCTACGTAGCCCTCTATTGGTCACATGTTGTACAAGCCCCGTATTAATCCATCGGCCGTTGGCGTCCGCCTCCATAACGCTACGCGAGGGTTCTTTGTGCATGACACTGACGGTATCGTCTATGTTCAAGGGCAGCACTACCGACTCCGCCTCCGCCAAAACATCGCCACGCAGTTCACGAAGATAACGAACTCCACCATCGGCTGACTTCAGGGCAACAGCCAGGTACACCGAAGCAACATACATGTGAGGGACAACCTTAAAGAATTCAAACCTAACGACGTTATCATCAAAGTCAAACTTCACATACCCGACAACTTGATCGTAGTATCCTTTGAGAAGCCAAGTAATTCTCGCACCACCAACACCATCGCTAACTGGAGGACGAACAAACTCTATTTTTTTGTAACGCATCAACAACTCGTCACGCACAGGTCCGGAAAACGAATTAATGGCCAGCTCAAAATCCTTTTTCAATGGAGACGCCTCACGTAACACCAAATGAGGAGACTGTTCAAAAAGTGTAGATTTTTTTTCCATTTCTGCTTGCAGATTGGCACCTGCATTAGTGGTCAGCTCAACATTCACAAGTCCTTGCTCAGTCACTCTCAAATGATTGGTTTTTTTTGCATCATCAATAACCTTCGATGCATCACTACCAGTAGATTTCATACGTGAAGGTTCTTCATGAAAAATCTCAATGGAAAATCCTGGCTCGATGGGTATCTCCTGAGAAAACAACTCTGTTTTATCCCCCATCATTTGCCGATCAAAAACCACCAAACCTTGCATATTACGTACTGTCACCTGCCCATATAACTTTGCTCCGGCATATTCATGCGGTACCTCCAGAATTACATCCACCATCAATTTTCCGAGCGAAACTGCCACAGAAATAGTGCAAAAATCACCATAGAATCCGCCAAGCATGATTTTTTGATCGGCAAGAGAGCTGGCATGCTTACGGAAATAAATGCAATCGTAGCTAGTCGACCCTTGTTTGACGATTACATATCGACTGGTTGGCTGATATTCTCCGTTTGCTGCGAAAGGCAACTGCAAGGCATATACCCCTACTGGCAAATCGAGTACAGACACGCTCAGTTGATCAATTTTTACACACCGAGATTTACCACTACCACTCTTTAGAACAAGCATCTGCCCGACCACTTCTCCGAACACATCCGAATCAAACTTCAAGGTCACACTTCCCGTCAAATCAGTTACCGCCGCCAGCTGTGCCGCACTGACCAAATGCAGAGGGCTCCTCACCGCCAACAGTTGCTGAAGAGGCTCTATCATGCTTGCAGGCACAAGTGCATAAAGCGGATAGACTGGAGTAGCCCCGCTATATGAGTTTTCATCAATTTGCCGCTGGCTCAGTTCGATGTTCGCATGCTCCATGAACGCAGACACATCCGAATCAGCGACATCAATGGCAGTACGGCTCAAATGATCCATCATGGGGTTATCCGCAAGTGAAAATCCGACGCTGTTGCACAGCTTCCGATAACGCTTATGAAACTGAACAAGGCATTGCTCACCTGCACGGTGAAATACCAGCATCAAAAAAAACAATGCCATATATATATCAAGAGGTCTTTCACTGTCGAACTCTGTCATCGCCCTTGAATAAAGATTCTGTTCCCCACCGTCATACAACCAACCATCTCGATAAACATCCTCCCCCATAAACTTGTGCTGATAACTTGCTGCAAAAACATTATTCCAAACCTCCCCCATTACCAAGGAACTGTTAGACATAAACGCGCCTTGATAACCATGCCCTATCTCGTGCAAGGCTCCCCAATTGGTCGGCTTGGTATCCAAAGAAAAATCAGCAACTGAGTCCGCAGCAACCGCCGTCCATCCGCCAGAATAATAGGCGAAGGGGCTGGCAGATTTGTCTGCTTTCATAAAAAAACGATTAGGAATATTCTTATTTTCTGGTGTATCCGGTGTAAATGAAAGCCCTTCCAAGTGATTATAATATTCAAAAAGACCATTATAATAGTTCACCAAGTGCTGCAAACCAACATTCTGACTCAACGCTTTCACTGCATCCTTGTCTTTTGCTGGAATCAAAATATTCATATAGACAGAACTAAACAATGCAAATTCAGCCTCTGACTGATCCCACAATGAAAGAAAAGAACTGTCCGGTATGGCCTCTGTATAAACCGGTAAAAACTTCCATCCCCCACTAACTTCAATTTCAACCTCAGTCAACTCTCCTGGCTTGTCCGTATAGCGCGTAGTCACAAATGGAACTGAAGGCACACTTGCTACAAGCGATTGCCACTGAGCTGTTATTTCTGCATGCTTTTCATTTTTACTATCATCATTTAATAAATTTAAACTAGCGGAAGGATTGCTCATCGGAGTTTTCTGCCGAAAACGTATAGTTGCGCCTGCTGAAATAACAATATTCAGAGTTTTTCTATCGTGATTAACCCCTTTATCCAGACCCGAGTTCATCATCCACACAGGACGCTCAAGAGTATAAAACTGATGTATAACCGACAAAACTTCTTGATTGTGCATTTGCTTTACCCACTCAATTAAAAATTTAATTCAGGTAAAACGTTACGCGCAAACACAAACCGTAAGAACTGGTATAAATGACAGTTTTTTAGTCTTTAAAATAATATAAAACCGAAAATTATGAATTTTCTGCATAAGCAGTAATTAATGATTCAGCATTTTTTTCACCAACTCACGTAGTTTTGACCACCCGGCATAGGAGTAAAAAGTCGCCGTGACCTACCCGCGATTGCGCAACCACTGCAAAAAGCCCTTCTTCACCTGCGCCACCGGCAGGTCCTGAGTCAGGGTTTTCGCCTTGTGCAGCCGGTAATCGAGCAAGGTTTTCATTGCATCGTTGATGTCTTGACGGGCATCCAGGCATGGCTTGAGGTAGGACTTTTCGATGCGGTACAGGCCACAGAAGGTCTTGGCGGTAAACCGTGCAGGCACCGAGCTGTCGTCCAGGATCCCGGCCTCGCCTATCACTTCCCCCGGCCCCATGCGCCCGGACTCGAAAGGTACGCCGTGCCGGGTCAGCGTCACCGTCACTACCCCGGACTCGATGATGAACAGGTGATCACTGACCTCCCCCGCCTCCAGGATCGTTTCCCCGGCGCGGAACGATTGCAAGGTCATGTTCTGGCTGAAGGTGTCTTTCTCTTCCTGGCGCAGGGTAGAGAAAATCGGCGAGCTGTCGAGCAATGCCCGGGGTCGCGACAGGTTGCCCGGCGGATTGGGCTCCACGCTCGACAGCAGGTTGACGCCGGACGCCTGCAAGTGCCGGTAGGCCAGGTCGAACAGTTGATTGCGCACCGAACGCTTCTGGTCCATCTGCGCGACAAACCCGCTGATTTCATAGACCACGCCGGTGTTACCGGCAGTTTTCATGCCGACACTCGGCGACGGTGTCTCCAACAGAAAGCGGCAACCCTGCATGGCCCGTTCCAGGGCTTCGATCACCGTGTTCGGCCGCGCGTGGGGGCTCACTTCCAGCGAAACGGAGATGCCGAACATATCGCTCGGCCGACTGAAATTGATGATCTTGGCCTTGGCGGCCAGGGAGTTGGGTATCACCGCCATGCAACCCTGGGCGGTCTGCAGGCGCGTGGCGCGCCAGTCGATGTCGGTGACCCGGCCTTCCATGCCATCGATGGAGATGTAGTCATCCAGTTGATAGGGCTTGGTGGTGTTCAGGACGATCCCGGAAAACACGTCGCTGAGGGTACTTTGCAAGGCCAGGCCGACGATGATCGCCAACGCACCGGACGTCGCCAGCACGCCCTTGACCGGCAGATCCAGCACATAGGCCAGGGCGGCAATCACCGCGATCAGGAAAATCACCGCACCGAGCAGATCCTGAAGTAATCGCCCGGTATGCCCGACCCGCTGCATCATCACCGCGCCGATCAGCACGGTCAGGGTCCGCGCACCGAACAACCACCAGCCGATCTGCAAGCCGGTGGCCGCCAGATGCAAGGGTACGTTGTCAGGCCAGGGCGGCGGCTCCATCGGGTTCAGGCCTTCGTTGAACAGCAAGAGGCTGAACAACGAGAAAATCACCACCCGCACCAACAGCCGCCAGGCGCTGCCAAAGGCACTGAGCAAGTACCACAACCCAAGATCGATCAGGATCAGCGCCATCGCGCAAATCAGCGGGTGTTCGGTGAGCAATGACAGCATCTAACAACTCCAGCCAGGGCCAATAACGCGAAGATCGCATGGATTGGCGTCAGTGTAGGTGGAATTGATTTGGCTGGTTGAACACGTCTGGCTGGACACCCAAAAAACCTGTGGGAGCGAGCTTGCTCGCGATGGCGGACTGACAGTCACTACATCAGTGCCTGTTCTACCGTCATCGCGAGCAGGCTCGCTCCCACAGGGGAAAGCGTGTTGGCTGGATTACTTGCTGTTTGCCAGCGCGCTGTAACTGGTCATCAGGTTGCGGTAATCCGGAATATGGTTGGAGAACAATGTGCCCAACCCTTCGACATCGTTGCGCCAGTCGCGGTGCAGTTCACAGGCCAGGCCGAACCAGGTCATCAGTTGCGCGCCCTGAGCGGTCATACGGTTCCACGCCGATTCGCGGGTCAGTTCGTTGAAGGTGCCGGACGCGTCGGTGACCACGAACACCTCAAAGCCTTCGGCCAGGGCCGAAAGCGCCGGGAAGGCCACGCACACTTCTGTCACCACACCGGCGATGATCAGTTGCTTCTTGCCGGTGGCCTTGATCGCCTTGACGAAATCTTCGTTGTCCCAGGCGTTGATCTGGCCCGGGCGAGCGATGTATGGCGCGTCCGGAAAAAGGGCCTTGAGTTCGGGCACCAGCGGTCCGTTAGGGCCCGTTTCGAAACTGGTGGTGAGGATGGTCGGCAGCTTGAAGTACTTGGCCAGGTCGGCCAGGGCCAGCACGTTGTTCTTGAATCGATCCGGGTCGATGTCGCGCACCAGTGACAGCAGGCCCGCCTGATGATCAACCATCAGAACCGCGGCGTTGTCCTTGTCCAGACGCTTGTAGGAAGTGGTCATTGCAGTAGTCCTCGCGTGTTATCGATGCCGAGTGGAAATCGGCGTGGGGTCACCGGTCAGCGCTGGGAGTCCAGCGCCTCGTGTTCGTTCGCCACTTGCTGGGCCTTGAGGTAACTCTCGATCAGCAATTGATAATGCGGCATGGCCTGGGCGTAGACAGCGGCCCACTGCTCGGCATCCGGACGGTTCCACGAGCCTTGCAGCTCAGAGAGCGTCGCCATGATGTCGATCGGCACCACCCCGGCCTGGGCCAGGCGGGCAACGGTCAGATCAGTGGCGAGTTTCGAGTGGTTGCCGGAGGCGTCGACCACGGCAAACACCTTGTAGCCTTCATGCACGGCGGCGATGGACGGGAACGCCAGGCACACGCTGGTCAGGGTGCCGGCGATCACCAGGGTTTTCCTGCCGGTGGCTTTGACCGCCGCGTGAAACTCCGGGTTGTCCCAGGCGTTGATTTCACCTTTGCGCGCCACGTACTGCGCATGGGGTGCGGCCTCGTGAATTTCCGGGATCAACGGCCCGTTAGGCCCCTGGGGAACAGAAGCGGTGGTGATCACCGGCATCTTCAGCAGGGTCGCGGCCTTGGCCAGGGCAATGGCGTTGGCGCGCAGTTGGGGCACGTCCATGTCCTTGACGATCTGGAACAGTCCGCTCTGGTGATCGATCAACAGCATCGCGCTGTCGTTGGGGTCGATGGTCGGTTTCTGGCCGTTGAAGTTGGCCGCGTAGACAGTGTTCATGTGCGTTTCCTCTTTTTTTTGGGCAACAGCCATCCCTGGCCTGAAAACCGGCCCACTCATCCTGGGTAGAGTCGGGTGTTAAAGCGCTGCGAATTAAGCGTGCATCCGGCCGAAGCGACCGGACTGGAAGTCGGCAAAGGCCTGGTGGATTTCTTGCTCGGTGTTCATCACGAACGGCCCATGACCGACGATCGGCTCGTCGATCGGCTCGCCGCTGAGCAACAGCACCATCGCGTCTTCGCTGGCTTCGAGGGTCATCCGGTCGCCCTTGCGGTCGAACAGGGCCAGTTGCCCCTGGCGCACCGATTCCAGGCCGTTGACCTGAACCGTGCCGCGCAGCACCACCAGTGCGGTGTTGCGCCCTTCGTGCAGGTCAAGGGTGAGCAATTTGCCAGCATTCAAACGAATGTCCCACACGTCGACCGGGGTGAAGGTGCGCGCCGCGCCCTTGTGGCCGTCGAACGCACCGGCGATCAGGCGCAGGCTGCCGGCGTTGTCCTTCAAGGCGATGGCCGGGATGTCACGGTCGAGAATCGTCTGGTAGCCGGGGTCGGCCATTTTGTCCCTGGCCGGCAGGTTGACCCACAGTTGCACCATCTCCAGGGTGCCACCGCTTTTGGCGAAACCTTCGGAGTGAAACTCTTCATGCAGGATCCCCGAGGCCGCGGTCATCCATTGCACATCGCCGGGGCCGATCTTGCCGCCACTGCCGGTGGAGTCCCGGTGCTCCAGTTCGCCCTTGTAAACGATAGTCACGGTTTCGAAGCCACGGTGAGGATGCTGACCAACGCCACGTCGCTCGCTGGTCGGGGTGAATTCAGCAGGGCCGGCGTGATCCAGCAGCAGGAACGGGCTGATGTGTTTGCCCAGGTTGTCGTAGGAAAACAGCGTGCGAACCGGAAAACCGTCGCCCACCCAATGGGTCCGTGGACTGGTGTAGATACCGATGATGTTTTTCATGGTGTCTCCTGATGAGGTGAGTGAAGCCATGGACAAAGCTTAAAACCATGACCTTTGCTGCGCTAGACTGCAAAAATCAGCTTTAGCGTTCTATTTGGAGAACGATGGTGGAAGACCTCAACACCCTCTACTACTTCACCCAGGTGGTGGAGCATCACGGTTTTGCCGCGGCCGGCCGGGCACTGGACATGCCCAAGTCCAAGCTCAGTCGACGTATCGCCGAGCTTGAAGAACGCCTCGGCGTGCGCCTGCTGCACCGCACCAGCCGGCATTGCTCGTTGACGGAAATCGGCCAGGCCTATTACCAGCGCTGCCTGGCCATGCGGGTGGAGGCGGAAAGCGCTGCCGAACTGATCGAGCGCAATCGCTCAGAGCCCCAGGGCCTGGTGCGTGTCAGTTGCCCGACGGCGCTGCTCAATTCCTGGGTCGGGCCGATGCTGACCCGCTATATGCTCAAGTACCCCTTGGTGGAATTGTTCATCGAGAGCACCAATCGCCGCGTCGACCTGATTCACGAAGGCTTCGACATTGCCCTGCGGGTACGCTTTCCGCCGCTGGAAAACACCGACATGGTGATGAAAGTGCTGGGCAACAGCACCCAGAGCGTGGTCGGCAGCCCGGCCTTTTTATCGCGCCTGTCGACGCCGGCTTCCCCGGCCGACCTCAGCGGCTTGCCGAGCCTGCACTGGGGCGCGGCGCAGCGCGAATATCAGTGGGAACTGTTCGGGGCCGACGGCAGTACCGCGATGATCCGGCATGCCCCGCGCATGGTCACCGATGACCTGTTGGCCTTGCGCCACGCGGCACTCGCCGGGATCGGCATCGTGCACCTGCCCAGTGTGGTGGTGCGCGATGAAATCGCCGCCGGGCAACTGGTGGAACTGGTGCCCGGCTGGGCACCGAAGAGCGGTGTCATCCATGCGATCTTCCCCTCGCGCCGGGGATTGCTGCCCTCGGTGCGCACGTTGATCGATTTTCTCGGGGAGGAGTTCAGTCGTAGTGATATTGCTTAGGGTCGGGGGTAAGGCTTTGGACCGAGTGATGGCTATCGCGAGCAAGCTCGCTCCCACAGGGGATTTGTGGTGCAAATAGATCCAATGTGGGAGCGAGCTTGCTCGCGATGGCGTCGGACCAGACACCATCAACACATCTTCCTGCCCCCAATTCATGACTTGCGGTAAACATTGCTTTGCCGCTCCAGCGGTTTTTCTCACGGATGCAGGCGCGGATACTGCCGCCCATTCCCACTGCAACCCCTGGAGTCATCAATGTCCATTCCCGCCTTCGGCCTGGGTACCTTTCGCTTGCAAGGCCAGGTGGTCATCGATTCGGTGAGCACCGCCCTGGCGCTCGGCTACCGGGTGATCGATACCGCACAAATCTACGAGAACGAAGCTGAAGTCGGCGAGGCTATCGCCGCCAGCGCTATCGCCCGGGAAGAGCTGTTCATCACCAGCAAGATCTGGGTCGCCAACCTGGCCGGTGATCGCCTGATCGACAGCCTGAAAGAAAGCCTGCGCAAACTGCAGACCGACTACCTGGACCTGACCCTGATCCACTGGCCGTCGCCGGACGATCAGGTGCCGGTCGCAGAATTCATGGGCGCCCTGCTCGAGGCCAAACGCCTGGGCCTGACCCGGCAGATCGGTGTGTCCAACTTCACCATCGACCTGATGAAACAGGCAGTCGCGGCCATCGGTGCCGAGCACATCGCCACCCACCAGATCGAACTGCACCCCTACCTGCAAAACCTTGCGGTCGTCGAGTTCGCACGCAGCCAGGGCATCGGCATCACCTCGTACATGACCCTGGCTTACGGTGAAGTCCTCAAGAACCCGCTCATCCAGCAGATCGCCGAACGCCTGCACGCGACTCCGGCGCAGGTCACCCTGGCCTGGGCCATGCAATCGGGTTACGCGGTGATCCCGTCGTCCACGCGCCGGGCCAACCTTGAAAGCAACTTGAAGGCTCGCGAACTGACCTTGAGCGAGGCCGACATGGCCCTGATCGCATCGCTGGATCGCGGCCACCGCTTGACCAGCCCGAAAGGCATCGCACCGGACTGGGATTGAGCCTCAATCCTGCTCCAGACGCCGGTCCAGGCGGGCCATGGCCTGCTGCAACCGGTCGACGGCGTCGTCGATCATTGCCGCGCGGCCGTCGTTGCACGCCTGCTCCAGTTGTTCGCAACACTCGACCAGGGCGTGGGCTCGCACCATCAGCGCTCCACCCTTGATCCGGTGTGCCAATTCCTGCAAGCCCGGGCGATTGCCGCCGGTGTGCAAGGCGAGCAAATGCACGCGGTCCTCGCGGTTGGATAGCGCCAGGTCGTGCAACAGTTGATCGATCAGCTCACGGTCCGCATCCGCATAGCGTTCCAGCCCGCTCAAGTCAAACTCGCAGACGCCATGGTCGTCGGTAGCCGTTGAGGGTACGCTGGAAAACCGCTGGGCCAGCCACGCCTGCAAATCCACCAGGCGAATGGGCTTGAACAGGCAATCGTCCATGCCCGCCGCCTGGCATCGGGCCTTCTCCTCGGCCTGTGCATTGGCGGTAAAGCCCAGAATCAATGTTGATGACAGCCCCTGCACCCGCTCTTGCTCACGTATCGCACCCGCCAATTCGTAACCACTGAGCCGCGGCATGTTGCAGTCGGTGATGACCAGATCGAACCCTTGCCCGCGCCACTGTTCAAGCCCCTGCGCCCCGTCTTCGGCCAGCACTACGCGATGGCCGAGATAGCTCAGCTGCCGCGAGAGCAACAGGCGATTGGCCGGATAATCGTCGACCACCAGAATCGACAAAGGCCGGGTCGTCAGCTGCGCCGAATCCAGGGGCTTGCCCCCCGCGGGTAACGCTTGCAGGACAGGCAGCACCAGGCTGATGTCCACCCGAGTCCCGCGCCCGAGCTCACTGTCGAGTTGCAACCGGCCGCCCATCATTTCGCACAGAGTCCGACTGATCACCAGCCCCAGGCCGGAACCTTGCCGGGCGCTCTGCTGGTTGTTGTCTGCCTGCACGAACGGGCTGAACAGACGTTGCTGGTCGAAAGCGCTGATGCCGATGCCGCTGTCTTCGATGCGTACGCTGACGGCGAGGTGCGCCGGGGCTTGAGGTCGCACTCGCAGCGTCAGGCTTACCTGGCCCTCCCGGGTGAACTTGATCGCGTTGCTCAGCAGGTTGGACAACACCTGTTTGAAGCGCGTGGGGTCGAGCATCACGTCACGGTCACTGTGTTCGTCGAGCTCGACCCGCCACTGCAGACTCTTCTGCACCGCCAGCCCTTCGAAAACCCGGCAGACCGAAGTCACCAGCAACTGCAGATTGACCCGCTCCGGCGCCAGCGACAAATGCCCGGATTCGATCCGGGCAACGTCCAGAATGTCACCGATCAAATTCAGCAATTGTTGCCCGGCGTTGGACGCCACCTCAATGGCGGCGCGGTCGGTCTCCCCTTCATCGGCCCGCTTCAGCGCCAGTTCGAGCATGCCGATCAGCGCGTTCATCGGCGTGCGGATTTCATGGCTCATGGTGGCCAGGAACGTGGTCTTGGCCCGGTTGGCGTCGTCCGCCGCGTCCTTGGCTTCCTGCAATTGCCCGAGCAATTGCTGACGCTGGCGAATCTGCCGACGCTGCCAGACAATCCCCGCCAACGCGAGCAACAGCAAGACACCCGCCACCGCAAATGCCTGCACGATCGCCTGCCGGTGTCGCAGCCAGTAACTCTGCTCGACCATCGCGTCATAGCGCCAGGGCTGGGTCAGCTCGTCAATTTCTTCGGGAGGGATGCTCAACAGCGCCTTGTCCAGGATCGAATGCAGCTCGGTGGCCCCGCGACTGGTCGCCAGGGTGCTTCGTGCAGGGTCGGTGCCCACGGTGCTGGTCACTTGCAGGCGATCGCGATACTGCCGGGAAATCAGGTAACGGGCGCTGATCAAGGAGTTGATGCCGCCCTGGGACTTGCCTTGGTCGACCATTTCCATGGCGTCCGTCGACAGGGGCGCATCCACCAGCTGGATCAACGGGTAATGCTGGCGAAGGTACTCGCCAACAATGTTGCCCTGGGTCAGTGCCAGGGGTCGCCCTGCCATATCATCCAGCGTCCTGGGGCTTTCCGTGTCAACGCGGGTCACCAGCACCGAAGGGCTGCTCAGGAACGCGCGGGTGAACAGCAACTCATCTTCACGCTGGGAACTGAGGCCGATACCGGCCAGCACATCGATTTGCCCGCTCTTGATGGCGGTCATCATCTGGGCCACCGACTTCATGCCCTGGATGTCAAATTGCAAGCCGGTGCGCAAACTGATTTTCGCCAGCACATCGATGCCAATCCCGCGAAACCTGCCTTCGCTGTCGATAAATGAAATGGGCGGGATATTTTCGTTGATCGCGACCTTCACCCGCGGGTGGCGCTCAAGCCAGCGCTGTTCGGCCACGCTCAATTGCAAGGACTGGGTGCCGGGGATAGACACCTCGTTTGCCCCCCAACGGCGCAGGATGTTCATTTGCTCATTGGTGCTGATGGCCGCAAGCGCCTTGTTGACGATGCGCAACAGCGAATCGTTGTCGCGGTTCATCGCAAAGGCAAAACGCCCGGACTCCATGGGCGAGAAGTCCGTCAGTCGCACATTATCCAGATAATTCTTGCTGATCAGGTAATGGGCATTGATCGCATCCCCCAGGTAGACATCGGCCTGACCGTACGCCACGGCGCCCATCGCCGCCAGTGTCGAGGGAAACAACTGGACCTGCGCCCTGGAATAGAACTGTTGCACGCTGTATTCGGGCAGGTAGTGATACAGCATCACCAGCCGCTTGCCGGCCAGTGTCGGGTCGAGCACCGGAGGGAAATCGGTGCGGGTGACCAGCACCGGTTGATCGACCGCATAGGCACTGGACATCTGCAGCTGTGGATCTTCGGCTTCAAACCGATTGGCCGTTCCCAACAGGTCTGCCCGCCCCTCCTTGATCGCCTGCACCGCGTCGGCGCGCGACGGATAACGCCGGACCTCGATGACGACGTTCAACAATTGTTCGAGCAACCCGGCGTAATCGGCGGTCACGCCTTCGAACACCTTGCCCGCCGTGTTGAACTCGAAGGGGGGATAGTCCGGCGCCGAGACGGCCAGCACCAATCGGCCCTTTTGCTGCAGCCAGCGCAACTCGGTTTGCGACAATCTGACGCTCAGGCCTTCGACACTCGAGCGCCCCAACAGGGTCAACGACTGTTGCGCACAGGCCGTCGATGCCCAAAGAAGAAGGCCAATCAACACCCCACCTGCCAGTCCTCGGAGTGCGTTCATTCAGATCAGATGATTGCGCAGGGCGAAATCCCTCAAGTGCACCGACGAGTTCATATTGAGCTTGAGGGTGAGTCGGGTCTTGTAGGTACTGACGGTCTTGTAGCTCAGGTGCATGATCTCGGCGATTTCCAGGTTTTTCGAACCCCGGGCCAGGTACTGCAAAATGGTCAACTCACGATTGGAGAGCTTTTCGATCAACTGCTTTTCGCTGCGTTGCAACTCCCCCATCGACACGGAGCTCGAGGGGATCTGGGCGAAATAGGTGTAGCCGGCCATCACGGAATTCACCGCCGCCTTCAAGTCATCCAGGTCCTTGCTCTTGGAAACATAGGCAACAGCCCCGGCACGCATGCAGCGGTCCTGATAGAACTGGGCCTCCAGTGAAGTGAACACCACCACGCGACATCGCGTGTTTTCGGCCTTGATTCGGTCCATCACCTCAAGCCCCGCCACACCAGGAAGGCCCAGATCAAGCAGCACGACATCCGGCTGATGCTCCCGGACCAACGCCAGGACCTCATCGCCACGGGAGGCTTCATATACTTGCTTGAACCCTTCCCCCTTGAGTACGAGTTTGATCATGGAGCGAACCACCGGATGATCTTCCACAATCAGTGCTGACTTCATGACAACTCCCGTGCAAAACAACACGATCGGGCAAAAAATGCCCTCCAGGCGCCGCAGCGGTTGGGCACAATGCTGCGCATAGACTTTTGCATGGAAGGCTGGAAAGAACTACCTGACAGAAATGACAGTTCCGACGAACGGTAGCCGACGATTGACGACGCTCATCAACTGCGTAATGCACGCCAGGTCAGGCAGGGCGGCCTGGCTGACCTGGACGTTGCCCACGCCTGACGGCAACGACGCCTGCCGTTCATTGAAGATAAACGCGTGATTTACCTGCGGGTTGTCGACAAAGAAATTCAACAAGTCCAGCCCTTCACTGGCCATCGCTCCATTGATGAGCACCAGGTCCAGAGGTTCGCAACCGTACTCCACCAGAGGAAGGAGCTCTTCGAGACTCTGCACCGGTGCCACGCGAAAGTAGCCGAGCTGATTGAGCAGCCGCTCGATCCGCAGACGGTTGAAGTGCTGCGCATCGGCGATCAGGATGCGCAAGGATTTGTTCGGCATGGTGACCTCCAAAAGGATGTCGGTTTCAAGAGGTCGCAAAGCCTACGGAAGACCTTCCTAGGTTTATGTAGGAATTTTCCTAAATAAGTTCCGGTTAATCTGACTCTGCCAGAGAAACGCAATCGCACCCCCTGACCTTTACTCCGTGGTACTCGGACTCCAGAACGCCTGCACCACCAGGGACGAGGCCGAAATCCGTGCCACCAGCTCATCCAGTTCATCACCATCGACCGAGGTGGTCGCCAGGGTGGCTTCGATTTCAATTTCATCCGTACCGAAGGCATGCACGTCGACATCGCTGGCCGGATAGTTGCAGCGCGCAAGCTCGGCTTCGAGCAAGGCCAGCACGGTTTTCTGCTGCGTACGCCGGGCAATGACATAGACGATGTTGGTGACTTCCGCCGAAATCACATCCAGCGGCTGACGGTTGATGTTGTTGACGATCGGCCGCAGCAGCGTGTTTGCCGCCAGCACGAACAAGGTGCCAAGCAGCGCCTCGGCCAGCAGGTCGGCGCCGGCGCAGGCACCGACCGCCGCCGAGGTCCAGAGCGTGGCGGCGGTATTGAGGCCGCGCACATTGCCCTCTTCGCGCATGATCACCCCGGCACCGAGAAAGCCGATGCCGGAAACCACGTAGGCTACGACCCGCACGGCGCCTTCGGCACCGCCTAGCCGGGTGGCCATGTCGACGAAAATTGCCGCGCCCACCGCCACCAGCACATTGGTGCGCAGGCCGGCGGTGCGCTGCCGGTACTGGCGTTCGAAACCGATCAGGCCGCCGAGGATGAAGGCCGCGCCGAGGCTGACCAGGGTGTCGAGCAGGAAGCTCAGGTTGAGGTTGTTGAGTGCTTGCATGATGAATCCCTTGAAAAACACACGATCCCCTGTGGGAGCGAGCTTGCTCGCGATAGCGGTGTATCAGTTGACATGGATATCGACTGACACTCAGTCATCGCGAGCAAGCTCGCTCCCACAGGGGTTGCGTTGACGGGCCAGCCTCGCGGCCTTATTGCCAGCCAAACCGGCGGATGTAGAACCCCTTCACCGCCTGGGTCAGCGCCATGTACGCCAGCAGGATCACCGGCAGGAACACGAAGTACAGCGACGGCAACGCCTGCAATTTGAAGTAATGGGCCAGCGGTCCCATCGGCAGGAAAATCCCCACGGCCATGATCAATCCGGTCATCACCAGCAAGGGCATGGCCGCGCGGCTTTGCAGGAACGGGATCTTCGGCGTGCGGATCATGTGCACGATCAGGGTCTGGGTCAGCAGCCCGACCACGAACCAGCCGGACTGGAACAGGGTCTGGTGATCTGGGGTGTTGGCATCGAACACGTACCACATCAAGGCGAACGTGGTGATGTCGAAGATCGAGCTGATCGGTCCGAAAAACAGCATGAAGCGCCCGACATCCGCCGGCTGCCAGCGCTGCGGTTGCTTGAGCATTTCCTCATCGACGTTATCGAACGGGATGGCGATCTGCGAAATGTCATAGAGCAGGTTCTGCACCAGCAGGTGCATCGGCAGCATCGGCAGGAACGGGATGAACGCACTGGCCACCAGCACCGAGAACACGTTGCCGAAGTTCGAACTGGCGGTCATCTTGATGTACTTGAGCATGTTGGCGAAGGTCCGGCGCCCTTCCAGCACGCCCTCCTCCAGCACCATCAGGCTTTTTTCCAGCAGGATGATGTCGGCCGCTTCCTTGGCGATGTCCACCGCGCTGTCCACGGAAATACCGATGTCGGCGGTGCGCAGGGCCGGGGCGTCATTGATGCCGTCGCCCATGAAACCGACCACATGGCCGTTGCCCTTGAGTAGCCGGACGATGCGCTCCTTATGGGACGGCGTCAGCCTGGCGAAGACGTTGGTGGTCTCCACCGCCTTCGCCAGCTCGGCATCGCTCATGCGTTCGATGTCGTTGCCCATCAGCAGGCCTTGCTGTTCCAGGCCGACTTCGCGGCAGATCTTCGCCGTCACCAGTTCGTTGTCGCCGGTCAGCACTTTCACCGCCACGCCATGGGCGGCCAGAGCCTTGAGGGCGGGCGCGGTGCTTTCTTTCGGCGGATCGAGAAACGCCACGTAACCGATCAGCGTCAGTGCCTGTTCATCGGCCAGGCTGTAGGTGTCGCGCCTTTCGACCATTGGCCGTGCCGCCACCGCCACCACCCGCAAGCCTTCGGCGTTGAAGGTGGCCGTGACCTGACGGATTCGCGCCAGCAGTTCTTCGGTCAAGGCTTCATCGACTTCGCCATGGCGCACACGCGAGCACACCGCCAGCACCTCTTCCACAGCCCCCTTGCAGATCAGCAAGTGCGGCTGATCGCGCTCGGCGACCACCACCGACATGCGCCGGCGGGTGAAGTCGAATGGGATCTCGTCGACCTTGCGAAACGCCGTGCCGACTTTCAGCTCACGGTGGATCTCGACGTGTTCGAGCACCGCCACATCCAGCAGGTTTTTCAGGCCGGTCTGGTAGTAACTGTTGAGGTAGGCCATTTCCAGCACGTCATCGCAGGCGTTGCCCCAGACGTCGACGTTGTGCGCCAGGAAGATCTTGTCCTGGGTCAGGGTGCCGGTCTTGTCGGTGCACAGCACGTCCATGGCGCCAAAGTTCTGAATGGCGTCGAGGCGTTTGACGATGACTTTCTTGCGCGACAGGAACACCGCGCCCTTGGCCAGGGTCGAGGTGACGATCATCGGCAGCATTTCCGGGGTCAGGCCCACGGCAATCGACAGCGCGAACAGCAGCGCTTCGGTCCAGTCGCCCTTGGTGAAACCGTTGATGAACAACACCAGCGGCGCCATCACGAACATGAAGCGGATCAGCAGCCAGCTGACTTTGTTGACCCCGGTCTGGAACGAAGTCGGCGCCCTGTCAGTGGCGCCGACGCGCTGGGCCAAGGCACCGAAATAGGTGCTGTTGCCGGTGGTGAGTATCACCGCCATGGCCGTGCCGGACACCACGTTGGTGCCCATGAACAGGATGTTGTCCAGGTCCAGCGGATTGCGCGTGTCGCGATCCTGCTGGCGGGAAAATTTTTCCACCGGCATCGATTCACCGGTCATGGCCGCCTGGCTGACGAACAGGTCCTTGGCGCTGAGCACCCGGCAATCGGCGGGAATCATGTCACCGGCCGACAGCACGATCAGGTCGCCCGGCACCAGTTGCCTGATCGGCAATTCGATGCGCTGCGCGCCACGGTCCTCAAGGTCCCGGCGCATCACCGTAGCGGTGTTGCTGACCATGGCCTTGAGGGCATCGGCAGCCTGGTTGGATTTGGTTTCCTGCCAGAAACGCAGCAAGGTCGAGAGCACTACCATGGAGAAAATCACGACGGCGGCTTTCAGGTCTTCGGTCAGCCAGGAGATGAGCGCCAGCAGCGTCAGCAGCAGGTTGAACGGATTCTTGTAGCAATGCCACAGGTGCGTCCACCACGGCAGCGGCTGTTCGTGCTCGACTTCATTGAGGCCGAATTGCTCGCGCAGGACATCGGCTTCGAGTTCACTCAAGCCGTCGGTGTGACTGCCCAGGGTGTTGAGCAATTGACCGGTGTCGCTGCCGGCAGCGGCCACCAGGGTTTGCGCCAGGGTGGGCGGGACTTCACGGCTGACCGTGGTGTCGGTGAAGGTTTCCAGCAACGCCAGGCGACGGAAGTGCCGGGCGATGTGGCGGGTACGCAGGAAACCTGCGAAGAATTCCTTGAGGGTAAGTTTCATGGCTGGAGCCCCTTTGGTCAGCCGGGAAACCGTCGAGCAGGCAAGTCCACGCCGCTGCCGCCGGAACAACCGGCAAAGCAAGGCCTGGCACGCCGGTCACGAATGACAGGCGTGTCGATAGAGCGGCGGCCACGACAAAAAAGTCGAAACCACGCACTGTTCAGCGTCGATGAGAGGGACGTCGGGACACGGCCGGGACTGGCCATGATCGGGATGCCGCTGCTCGCTTGTCGGCGAGACAACGGCACAGGAGATTGCGCGTTATCTTGCCGAGAAAATGCCGGTTACCGAGACCGGCCGACAACTGTCACTCGAACAAGTACCCACTGTGGGTCTCCGTAATGGATGAAAACGCGCGAAGCTTACGCCCCGATGTTTGGGGAGTAAACCCGTTACAAAGTCTTGGCCGGGGGTATCGCGGGGTTCTTCAGGAAGGGTTCAGGATTGAGTGATTTTGGTGATTTCAATGGCCCCATCGCGAGCAAGCTCGCTCCCACAGTAGTCCTGTGAACACAGGTCCATTGTGGGAGCGAGCTTGCTCGCGATGGCGGCCTGTCAGTCGCCGTAGAACTCAGCTGGCCGTCGCCAACAACAAATCCACCACCGCCCGCCCATGCCCGCGATGCTTGCCATGCTCATACAACGAGCCGGCAATTTCATCGGCACGAATCGGCAGGATCGACAGCAAGGTGTCGCTCAACCCATGGCTGGCCTGGCAAAACCCCTGCATGTAGAGGCCGGCCTTGCAGCGTTCATCGGTGATCAGCTTGTAGTTGCGATCGACCTCGAAATCCCCCAGGTACTCTTGCAGCGGTGCCAGCAGCTTGCGGTGCATCTGCCGCTCGTAACCGGTGGCCAGCACCACGGCGTCGTAGTGACGCACCGAGACTTCGCCGGTGGCGTTGTTGCGCAACACCAGTTCAATGCCCCGCTCGTTAGCGGTGGCCTTTTCGATAGTGGTCAGGGTGTGGAACGCATGACGGGCGATGCCCGAGACTTTCTGCCGATAGAAGATGCCGTAGATGCGCTCGATCAGGTCGATGTCCACTACCGAGTAGTTGGTGTTGTGGTACTCGTTGACCAGTCGTTCGCGCTCGCTGTCGGGCTGCTGGAACACCAGGTCGGTGAACTCCGGTGAGAACACTTCATTGACGAAGGGGCTGTCGTCAGCCGGCTTGAGTGCCGAGCCGCGCAGGATCATGTCCACTTGCACCGACGGGAAGCTGTCGTTCAAATCGATGAAGGCCTCTGCCGCGCTTTGCCCGCCACCGATGATCGCGATGCTCATCGGCCGGTTGTCCACGCACGGCTGCCTGGCCATCTGCGCCAGATACTGGGAGTGATGGAACACCCGGCCGTCATCCTTGAGTGCCTTGAACACCTCGGGAATGCGTGGCGTGCCACCGGTGCTGACCACCACCGAACGGGTGGTGCGCACCTGTTGATGCCCGCTCGCATCGCGGGAAATCACCCGCAACGCCTCGACCTGATGGTTGTGCAGCACCGGCTCGATGGTCAGCACTTCTTCGCCGTAGCGGCTTTGCGCGATGAACTGCCCGGCAACCCAGCGCAGGTAGTCGTTGTACTCCATGCGGCACGGATAGAAGGTGCCCAGGTTGATGAAGTCCACCAGGCGCCCGTGGGCCTTGAGGTAATTGACGAACGAGTAAGGGCTGGTCGGATTGCGCAGGGTCACCAGGTCCTTGAGAAAGGAAATCTGCAACTCGCTCTGGGTCACCAGGGTGTTGCCGTGCCAACGGTAGTCGGCCTGCTTGTCGAGGAACAGCACATCCAGGTTGCCCTGGCTCGCCCCGCGCTCTTGCAGCGCGATGGCCAGTGCCAGGTTCGACGGGCCGAAACCGACGCCGATCAGGTCGTGAACGAGGGGCGAAGCAATTGCCTGTGTCATGTCCAGTGTCCTCTGGATGTTCCCCTCAAAGACGGGGCATTGAACCTAAGTGACCTGACCCGCCAAGGGCCGCACAACAGGTCGTCTGTTGAGTAGGAACGAGGACCGTGAAAAAAAATTTAACCGCGCGGGATCACTGGGCGTCCCACTGTCGCATCCGTATACGGCAATGCTTCATGGCGTTGACGATGTGCTTCTCGACCATTGCCCGGGAAATGCCCAGTTGCTCGGCAATCTGCGGATGGGACAGGCCTTCGATCTTGCGCAGCAGGAAACTCTCGCGGCACAACCTCGGCAACTCCGCCAGGGCACTCTGGAGCATTTCCAGGCGCTGGCCATGATCGAGCACGTTTAGCGGCGAAGGGGTGAAATAGCGCTCTTCGTTGTCGAGTACGTCCAGGGGTTCGGCCTGTCGCAGGGTGTTGCGTCGATGGTCGTCGATGACCAGGTTCAGGGCGGTGCGATAAAGGAATGCCCGGGGCTGCTCGATCGGCGTATCACTGGAACGCTCCAGGACCCGCAGATAAGCGTCATGCACCACATCTTCGGCCACCTGACGGTTGCCCAGCCTGGCGTTCAGGAAACACACCAGTTCGCGATAGTAGTTTTCCAACATGACTCCCGTCCGCACGGGGGTGCGGTTTCTGTCCTTGAGCTCTTTCGGCGACTGCTGAATCACACAGTGGCACGATAGTGGCAGTTCGAGTCGCGTAATTTATAGTAATTCTCATATAGATTTAAAGTACTGCTTCGACTTGCCCGATAAATAGTCATGGTCTAGCGGCTGTGCACCGCTCTGAGGGTAGGAGCTGCCGCAGGCTGCGATCTTTAGCGTTTTCAGCTACGTCGAAAATCAAAAGATCGCAGCCTTCGGCAGCTCCTACAGGTGTTACACCTTGTGTCGCCGGTTAAATTTCCCGTCGGGTTCATCGTTTACAGGACAGCTCCCCGTCCCTGTCCGGCCCTGCCGGCAGCGTTCAGCTATCGTCCCGCGGCTGAACGACGGGCCGATTTTCCCAGGCCGGAACCCCGCATGAAACGTCCCCGACAGACCCGACGCGCCCTGCTTGCAGCACTTTGTCTGATCCCCGTGGCTGCCGTCGCCGCCTGGCAGTTCATCCCCCCGGGCCGCGACGGGCTGGTCACCGTCCAGGTCAGCCGCGCCGACATTGAAAGCAGCGTAACGGCACTGGGCACCCTGCAACCGCGGCGCTATGTCGACGTCGGCGCCCAGGCATCCGGGCAGATCCAGAAGATCCATGTGGAAGTCGGCGATGTGGTCAAGGAAGGCCAGTTGCTGGTGGAAATCGACCCCTCCACGCAACAGGCCAAACTCGATGCCGGGCGCTTCTCCGTCGAAAACCTCAAGGCGCAGCTGCAGGAACAGCGGGCGCAACACGACCTGGCCCGGCAGAAATACCAGCGTCAACAGAACCTCGCCGCCGGCGGCGCCACCCGTGAAGAAGACGTGCAGACCGCCCAGGCCGAACTGCGCGCCACCCAGGCACGGGTCGACATGTTCCAGGCGCAGATCCGCCAGGCCGAAGCCAGCCTGCGCAGCGACCAGGCGGAGCTCGGCTACACGCGGATTTATGCGCCAATGGCCGGTACCGTAGTGGCGCTGGATGCCCGGGAAGGCCAGACCCTCAACGCCCAGCAACAAACGCCGCTGATCCTGCGCATCGCCAAGCTGTCGCCGATGACCGTGTGGGCCGAGGTCTCGGAGGCCGACATCGGCCACGTCAAACCCGGCATGCACGCCTGGTTCACCACCCTGAGCGGCGGCGCCCGGCGCTGGACCAGCACCGTGCGGCAAATCCTGCCCGTCCCGCCCAAGCCCCTGGACCAGACCAGCCAGGGCGGCGGCAGCCCCGCCAGCACCAGCAAAAGCGGGAGTGCCCGCGTGGTGCTGTACACCGTGTTGCTGGACGTCGACAACGCCGACAACGCCTTGATGGCGGAAATGACCACCCAGGTATTTTTCGTCGCCAATCAGGCGCAGAACGTACTCACCGCGCCCATCGCAGCCCTGCAGGCCGGCACGCAATCAGACCGGCAGACCGCGCAAGTAGTCGCCAGCAATGGCAGCATCGAACAGCGCAACGTGCGCACCGGCATCAGCGACCGCCTGCGGGTACAGATCCTCGACGGCCTGCAGGAGGGCGATCACCTGCTGATCGGTCCCGTCGACGGGAGTGGCGGCTGAATGCACACGCCCCTGATCGACCTTTCGGACATCCGCAAAGCCTACGGCGGCGGCGACGCGCCTGAAGTCCACGTGCTGCGCGGCATCGACCTGTCGATCCATGCCGGGGAGTTCGTGGCGATTGTCGGCGCTTCCGGTTCCGGCAAGTCGACGCTGATGAACATCCTCGGCTGCCTCGACCGCCCGACCTCGGGCGAATACCGCTTCGCCGGGGAAAACGTCGCCGCCCTGGACAGCGACGAACTGGCCTGGCTGCGGCGTGAAGCCTTCGGGTTTGTGTTCCAGGGCTACCACCTGATTCCCTCCGGTTCGGCCCAGGAAAACGTCGAGATGCCGGCGATCTACGCAGGCTTGCCCGCCGCAGAACGCCACGCCCGCGCCGCCGCCCTGCTCGACCGTCTCGGCCTGGCGTCGCGCACCGGCAACCGCCCGCACCAGCTCTCCGGCGGGCAGCAGCAACGGGTGTCGATTGCCCGCGCGCTGATGAATGGCGGCCACATCATCCTGGCCGACGAACCCACCGGCGCCCTCGACAGCCACAGCGGCGCCGAAGTCATGGCCCTGCTCGACGAACTGGCGAGCCAGGGCCATGTGGTGATCCTCATCACCCACGACCGGGAAGTGGCGGCCCGGGCCAAACGCATCATCGAAATTCGCGACGGCGAGATCATCAGCGACAGCGCCCGGGACAATCCCGCCGCGCAAAACCCGGCCAACCCCGGCGCCCTGCAAGCCGTCGATTTGCGCAGACGCCTGAGCGAAGGCGCCGAAGCCACCGGCGCCTGGAAAGGCGAATTGGTCGATGCCGTGCACGCGGCGTGGCGAGTGATGTGGATCAACAAGTTCCGCACCGCCCTGACCCTGCTCGGGATCATCATCGGTGTGGCCTCGGTGGTGGTGATGCTGGCCGTGGGCGAAGGCAGCAAGCGCCAGGTGATGGCGCAGATGGGCGCGTTCGGTTCCAACATCATTTATCTCAGCGGCTCGGCGCCCAACCCGCGCACGCCCATGGGCATCGTCACCCTCGATGAGGTCGCCGCGATTGCCAGCCTGCCCCAGGTGATGCGGATCATGCCGGTCAACGGCCAAGAGGCCGGGGTGCGTTTTGGTAACCTCGACCACTTGAGCTACGTCGGCGGCAACGACACCAACTTCCCGGCGATTTTCAACTGGCCGGTGGTCGAAGGCAGCTACTTCACCCACGCCGATGAACAGAACGCCGCGGCGGTCGCGGTGATCGGGCACAAGGTGCGGAGCAAATTGCTCAAGGACGTGACCAACCCGATCGGTCAGTACATCCTCATCGAAAACGTCCCCTTCCAGGTGGTCGGCGTGCTCGCGGAAAAAGGTGCCAGCTCCGGTGACACCGACAGCGACGACCGCATCGCCATCCCCTACTCCGCCGCCAGCGTGCGCCTGTTCGGCACCCACAATCCCGAGTACATCGCCATCGCCGCCGCCGATGCGCGCAAGGTCAAGGAGACCGAAAAAGCCATCGAGCAACTGATGCTGCGCCTGCACGACGGCAAGCACGACTTCGAACTGACCAACAACGCGGCGATGATCCAGGCCGAGGCGCGCACGCAAAACACCCTGTCGATGATGCTTGGTTCGATTGCGGCGATCTCGCTGCTGGTGGGCGGGATCGGCGTGATGAACATCATGCTCATGACCGTGCGCGAACGGACTCGCGAGATCGGTATCCGCATGGCCACCGGTGCCCGCCAGCGCGACATCCTGCGCCAGTTCCTCACCGAAGCGGTGATGCTCTCGGTGGTGGGCGGCCTCACCGGGATTGCCCTGGCGCTGATCGTCGGTGGCGTGCTGATTTTCAGCGAAGTCGCTGTCGCGTTCTCCCTGATAGCGGTGCTGGGCGCCTTCGGCTGCGCCCTGGTCACCGGTGTCGTTTTCGGCTATATGCCGGCCCGCAAGGCTGCCCGACTCGACCCGGTCACGGCCCTTACCAGTGAATGATCGATTGATGAAGCCGCCACTCAGTGTGATAACCCTGTGCCTGTTGCTCAGTGCCTGCGGCACCCCGCCCCAGCGCCCTGACAGCGGCATCCAGCCGCCAGCCGCCTGGCAATCGCCACACACCGCAGGCGCTGTCCATGACAACCAGCAATGGTGGAACCGCTTCGGCAGCCCGCAACTGGGACGCCTGATCGAACAGGCGCGGCTCGGCAGCTACGACCTGGCCGCGGCCATCGCCAGAGTACGCCAGGCCCAGGCCGACACGGTGATTGCCGGCGGCTCGCAACTGCCCGAGCTCAAGGCCGGGGTCAACGCCAATCGCCAGAAACTGCTGCGCGGCAGCGGCTACAGTCAGCTTGATGCCGACAGCGATAACGACGCCGTCGACTATTTCACGGCGAACCTGACTGCCAGCTACGAAATCGATTTCTGGGGGGGCCAGCGTGCCACTCGCGACAGTGCGCAATTCAGTCTGCAAGCCAGCGAGTTCGATCAGGCCACGGTGGAACTGACGCTGCTCAGCGGTGTGGCCAACGGCTACGCGCAAGCCTTGTCGCTGCAGGAGCAGCGCCGCATCGCCGAGTTGAATCTGGCCAACGCCAAAAGCGTGCTGAAACTGGTGCAGACTCGTTTCGATTCGGGTTCGGCCACGGCCCTGGAACTGGCGCAGCAAAAAAGCCTGGTGGCAGCGCAGCAACGCCAGCTGCCGCTGGTGCAGCAACAGGCCGAGGATGCACGAATCAACCTCGCCGCCCTGCTCGGCCGCCCGGTTCAGGCGCTGTCGTTGGGTCAGGAACGCTTCGATCAACTGACCTGGCCGGCGATTGACGCCGGGGTACCCAGCCAGTTGCTCAGTCGCCGCCCGGACATTGCCCGGGCCGAGGCGCAACTGGCCGCCGCCCAGGCCGACGTCACCGTCGCCCGGGCCGCGATGCTGCCGACCGTGACCCTCACCGCCGAAATCGGCTCCGGTGCCGACCGGGCCGACGATATCCTGCGCAGTCCCTTCTACAACCTCACCGCCGGGCTGCTCGCGCCGGTGTTCAACAACGGCCGCCTCGGCGCCCAACGCGACAAGGCCACGGCGCGCCAGGAAGAACTGCTGGAGACCTATCGCGGGGCGATCATCAACGGCTTCGCCGACGTCGAAAAAGCCCTCAACAGCATCCGCGGGCTGGATCAACAGCGCGGGTGGCAGAGTGAAGAACTGAGCCAGGCGCAGACCGCCTTCAACATCGCGCAAAGCCGTTATCAGGCCGGGGCCGAGGACTTGCTGACGGTGCTGGAGACCCAGCGCACGCTGTATGCGGCGCAGGATTTGAATGTGCAACTGCGGTTGTCGCGGATGCAGGCGAGTATTGCGCTATACAAGGCGTTGGGTGGGGGGTGGACAATATGAGAATCAAAAGATCGCAGCCTGCGGCAGCTCCTACAGGTACGCCGCATAAGCTGTAGGAGCTGCCGCAGGCTGCGATCTTTGGCTTTATGCCTTGGCCTTCAAATTGCGCGCATACCACGGTCGCTGCGGCACTTTGCGGAACAGCCCCTTCAGTTTCTTCTCGTCCTCGCCAAAGGTGATGCGCAGCGCCAGCTTCATGGTTTCCGGGTCCATTTCCACTGACTTACCCACCTGCAACCCCGGCGTGGTGCTGCAGCCATGGGTGGTTGGCCCGAGCCAGGGGTCATCGATCTCGACCCAGCGTCCCGGCGCAAACCATTGCACACCGTTAACCAGCAACCGACTGACCTGCCCCGGATGAAAACGCTCGTGGGCGCGGAACCAGTCTTCCAGGCGGTCGTCGATCCAGCCGTGGAAATACCAGAACACCGGGCTCACATGGGAAGAAAACGGGTCGCCGAGAAAATCGTTTTCCGCTGCAAACCAGCGTGCGGAAAAGTCCGAAGGATCCCGGGCGAACGGCACCGGCTGACCGTTCGACGGATCACGGGGCACCGAAGCCCAGCGCATGTGCAGCCAGTCGTGCAGGCCCAGTTCGACCTCCGAGCCGAACTGGCCGAGGGTCAGCGTCGACAGGTAACGCGGGTCGCGGTAGCGGGATTCCCAGACCTGGAAATTGCTGTGGTACGTCTCGCCAGTCTTGATGTCGCTGACCCATTGCGTGTACTCGTCATCGTCCTCGGCCAGCCAGGTCGGCGGCAGCGCAGTGCCGTCGTGGTTGTCGAAGTAACGCGCAAAGCCAGGCCGGTCCCGCGCCAGTTCCGGCTGCGGCAACGGGAAATGCGTCCAGGACGGCAGGTCCTGCATCGACCGCGCCGTGCCGAGCATGTGCCGGTGCATGAAGAAAAAGTCCACGCCCGAACCGTTGCGATCCTTGCGCTCGCCACGGGCATCGCGCTCCTGGTCCCGAGGGCCGGGCTGCCAGCCGAGCCCGCGCAAGGCGCCGCGCTGGTCTTCGGACAGCTTGTGCCACTTGTCCCGGGAGGCATGCCAGAGTTGGTGGAACAGCCGATGCTCCGGTGATACCAGCCAGGCCAGCAGTGCCTTGTTGAGGCCGGCACGCTCGCGGGCTTCAGGGAATACCCGTTTGACGGCAATGAATCGATTGTCCTGGGCCGTCAGCATCAGCGGCCGCTTCAGATCCAGCACCCGCCCACTGAGGCTGCCGCTGCCGGCGTTGCCGAAACCGGCCCAGACCTCGTCCAGGGTCATCTCGAATTCGTATTCGCAACAGCCACTGGCGCCCAGCAGACGCCAGGCCAGCTGCTTCGGGTTGGCCCCGGACAGATCGCCCAACACTCGGTAACGGGGCTCTTCGCTGGAGCGCAAACGCTCGGCGGTGTCGAGATAACCACTGAAACCGCGACCCTTGTGCCCGATGTCGAGGAACACCTCCAGGCCTTCGAGGGGCAAGCCTTCGATACCGGCGTCACGACCTTCGAAACGAATCTGCCAGACCCCGCGCAAGGTATCCGCCAAGCGTTGGCCGGGGACATCCGCCACATCGAACGAGGCTTCGCCGGGAGTGATGCTCGGGTCCGGCCTGGTCAGTTCGCGATGCCCGTAATACGCCGCAGGCACGGCGGCACCGGTCAGCGCCAGGCCCGCGAGGAACCATCGTCGAGAAATCGTCATTGCCCTACCTGTGTCAGCCATGGAGCAGGCTTTATCCAAGCTAGAACGTTTGTTGCACCGACGAATTTACGGTGCTTTGAAAGATCGCAGCCTTCGGCAGCTCCTACAGGTTTATGCCGATCCAATGTAGGAGCTGCCGCAGGCTGCGATCTTTTGGGATCAACCTAAATTCCATGGCCAGCCACTCGTTCCCCCCAGATAGCAAAGGCCCCTGCGCCTGCACCGGGGCGGCGAATCTGACTGAGACGGCAATGACCAAACCACGTTCGAAAAAGGCTCTTTTCATCGGCCTGCCGCTGGCCCTGGCGATCAGCGCGGGGGCAGGTTTCGCGGCTTGGGACTACGGGTTCAGGGACAACCCCGGCTACCCGGTCAAGGTGATGAAACAGGCCGATCAGTTGCAGGAACGCATCCTCTCGTTCGACAGCCATATCACCGTGCCCATGGACTTCGGCACCGCCGGCAACGAAGTCGACAAGGACGGCGAAGGCCAGTTCGACCTGGTCAAGACCGGGCGCGGGCGTCTGTCCGGGGCGGCGCTGACGATCTTCGGCTGGCCGGAAATCTGGAACGGCCCCAACGCCCCCCATCGCCCTACCGCCGGCTTCGTCGACGAGGCCCGACACGAGCAGGAAACCCGCTACAAGATCATCAGCGCCATGGTGCGCGACTTCCCCAACCAGGTGGCCATCGCCTACACCCCCGACGACTTCCGTCGCCTGCACGGCGAAGGCAAGTTCGCGGTGTTCATCAGCATGCTCAATGCCTACCCGCTGGGCAACGACCTCAACGCCCTGGACAAGTGGGCAGCGCGCGGCATGCGCATGTTCGGCTTCAGCTACGTAGGCAACAACGCCTGGGCCGACTCGTCGCGGCCGCTGCCGTTCTTCAACGATTCGCGGGATGCCCTGGGCGGGCTGTCGGACATCGGCAAGCAAGCGGTGCATCGCCTCAACGACCTGGGCGTGATCATCGATGTGTCGCAGATGTCGACCAAGGCCCTGGAGCAAGTGGCGCAACTGAGCCGCACGCCGATGGTCGCCTCCCACTCGGCGCCGCGTGCCCTGGTGGACATCCCGCGCAACCTCAGCGACCCGGAAATGCAGCTGATCAAGAACAGCGGCGGCGTGGTGCAGATTGTCGGCTTCCCGACCTACATCCGCCCGCTGAGCCAGGCCACCCAGGACAAGCTCAACGCCCTGCGCGCCCGCTTCGACCTGCAACCGCTGCAAGGCCTGGAGATGGCCCTGATGCCCGGCGACCCGGTGATCACCGTCTGGCCCGAGCAGCGCTTCGGCGAGTACGCCAGCCAGCTCTATTCAATCCTCGACGAAGAACCCAAGGCCACCCTCAAGGACTACGGCGATGCGATCGACTACACAGTGAAAAAAATCGGCATCGACCACGTCGGCATCAGTTCCGACTTCAACGACGGCGGCGGCCTCGATGGCTGGAAAGACGTCAGCGAGGCCCGCAACGTGACCGCCGAACTGATCAGCCGCGGCTACAGCGAAGCCGACATCGCCAAGCTTTGGGGCGGCAACTTCCTGCGGGTCTGGGACCAGGTGCAGAAGTCCTCCCAGCCTGTGGTCCAGAACTGATTTTCATCTATTGCCAAAGCGAACCGAATCCATGACCAACCGTCGTTCATTCTTAAAGCAGGCCGGCATCCTCGCGGCCGGCCTTCCCTTGGCCTGCGCTGTGAGCCTGCCGGCACGGGCCGCCAGCTCCGCGCCACTGCCCAAGGACAAATGGGACCAGTTGCGCCAACTCTTCACCCAAGACCCGAATTACCTGCACTTCGCCAACTTCCTGGTGACCTCGCATCCGCTGCCTGTGCGTGAAGCCATCGAGATGCACCGCGCCAACCTCGATCGCAACCCGGGCCTGGCCATGGATTGGCATCGCGGCGAAACCGAACGCCGCGAAGAAGAGGTGCGCGTGTGGGCCGGCCGGTACCTGAAGGCCAAGCCGTCACAGATCGCCCTGACCGGCAGCACCACCGAAGGCCTGGCGATGATCTATGCCGGCATCCACGTGCGCCCGGACCAGGAGATCCTCACCAGCGAACACGAGCACTACGCCGCCAACAGCGTGTTCGAATACCGCACCCGGAAGGACGGCACCCAGGTTCGCAAGATCAAGTTGTTCGAAGACCCGTACAAGGTCTCGACCGCCGAAGTGCTGGCCGCGATTGAACGCAACATCCGCCCCGAAACCCGCGTCCTGGGCATGACCTGGGTGCATTCCGGCAGCGGCGTGAAATTGCCCATCGGCGAGATCGGCAAACTGGTTGAAGAGAAAAACCGTGGCCGCGCCGACAAGGACCGCATCCTCTACGTGATCGATGGCGTCCACGGCTTCGGCGTAGAGAACGTCGATTTCCCGGACATGCACTGCGATTTCTTCATTGCCGGCACCCACAAATGGATGTTCGGCCCACGGGGCACCGGGATCATCTGCGCCCGCTCCGACGAGCTCAAGGACGTGACCCCGACCATCCCGACCTTCTCCGAAGCCACCCAGTTCTCCACGGTGATGACCTACGGCGGCTACCACTCGTTCGAACACCGCTGGGCGCTGACCGAGGCCTTCAAATTGCACCTGGAACTGGGCAAGGCCGAGGTCGCGACGCGCATTCATGCCATCAACAGCTACCTGAAAAAACGCTTGCAGGCACACCCGTCGGTGGAGCTGGTCACGCCACTGTCGCCGGAGTATTCCGCCGGTTTCACCTTCTTCCGCATCAAGAACCGGGACTGCGAAGCAGTTGCCAATTACCTGATGGATCAGCGTGTGGTGTGCGATGCCGTGGACCGTGATGTCGGGCCGATCATTCGTGTGTCACCGGGGCTACTCAATACCCAAGCGCACATCGACCGCCTGATGGAACTGCTGGCCAACCAGGTCTGACTGAGCGAGAGCCATTATGAAAAGCACCCTGAAAAAACTCGGCACCCTGACGCTGTTGGCCGTGCTCGGCAGCGCCTTGCCCGGCCTCGCCCAGGCCTACACCGCGCCCTTGCCCGGCAAGGTCTTCAAGGATTGCCGTAACTGCCCGGAAATGGTGGTGTTGCCCGCCGGCACCTTCACCATGGGCACCCCGGACGACGAAGTCGGCCGCGAACCTGATGAAGGCCCGATGCATGAGGTGACGTTCGACAAACCCTTTGCCATGAGCCGCTACCAGATCACCGCCGGCGAATGGGCCCAATACATGAAGGAAACCGGGATCACCCTGCCCGATGGCGACACCCGCCCCGGCCGCGAGTGCATCAACGGCAAGCCACGTTATCCACAGGGCCCGCGTCAGCCGGCGGTGTGCATGAACTTCGCCGAGGTCAGTGCCTACGTCGCCTGGCTGTCAATGAAGACCGGCCAACACTACCACATCGTCAGCGAGGCCCAGCGCGAGTACGCCGCCCGTGCCGGGTCAAAGGGAGCGTTCCCCTTCCCGTTCGACCCCGGCACCGAGTACAGCATCGCCACACACGCCAACACCTACGGCCCCACCGATGGCTACAGCTATTCCTCACCCGTGGGCAGCTATCCGGCGAATGCCTTCGGCCTGTACGACATGCACGGCAATGTCTACGAGTGGATCGCCGATTGCTATCACCCGGACTATGTCGGTGCGCCCACCGATGGCAGCGCCTGGACCGAACCGAACTGCGACACCCTGCGCATCCGTGGCAACGACTGGGGCGAGGCGCCTGTGTTTTCCCGCTCGGGCAACCGCAATGACATCGACCCGCAAACCCGTGGCGACTGGATCGGTTTCCGTGTAGTGCGCACGCTCTAATCCCCACCAACCCTTGTGGGAGCGGCGGTGCGGCGATCCGACTTGCTCGCGAAGGCGTCGTGTCAGTCAACATCAAGTTTTCTGATCCACCGCTTTCGCGAGCAAGCTCGCTCCCACAGGTTTTGCATCGTCCACCCTTTAAATTAAGCCCTCCATCAGACGTTCTACTGGGTATCTGCCTCAAGACCCAAGGAACCCTCTGCTCATGACCCAGCCAACGCGCGGTGCAATTCATGAATTGTTCACCCTCCTCAAACCGTTCCGGCTCGTCGTCAGTCTGTCGATCCTCCTGGGCATGGTGGGTGGCCTGAGCGTCACGGTGTTGCTGGCCACGATCAACAACGCGCTGCACTCGGCCGATGGCCTGACCCAAGGCGTGGTCGCGCTGTTCGGCGGCCTGTGCCTGCTGGCCCTGGGCAGCTCGATCTGTTCGGACATCGGCACCAACTACGTCGGCCAGCACATCATTGCCCGGCTGCGCAAAGAACTTGGGGAAAAGGTGCTTTCAGCGCCCATCGAGCAGATCGAGCGCTACCGCAGCCACCGCTTGATCCCGGTGCTGACCCACGACGTCGACACCATCAGCGATTTCGCCTTCGCCTTCGCGCCGCTGGCGATTTCCCTGACCGTGACCCTTGGCTGCATGGGTTACCTGGCGATGCTGTCGTGGCCGATGTTCCTGATGATGGTGCTGGCGATTGCCATCGGCACCGGCATCCAGTTCTTCGCCCAGGGCAAGGGCATCCAGGGTTTCATGGCCGCCCGCGACGCCGAGGACGATCTGCAAAAGCACTACAACGCCATTGCCGGCGGCGCCAAGGAGTTGCGCATCCACCGCCCGCGCCGTCAGCGCATGTTCGTCAAGGGCATCCAGGGCACCGCCGATTTCATCTGTAACACCCAGGTGCGTTCGATCAACACCTTCGTGATCGCCAAGACCCTGGGCTCGATGCTGTTCTTCGTGGTGATCGGCCTGGCACTGGCCCTGCAATCGTTCTGGCCCAGCGCCGACCAGGCGGTGATGAGCGGCTTCGTGCTGGTGCTGCTGTACATGAAAGGCCCGATCGAGCATCTGGTCAGCACCTTGCCGATCGTCAGCCGGGCACGCATTGCCTTTCGCCGCATTGCCGAACTGTCGAGCCAGTTTTCCTCCCCCGAGCCGCACCTGCTGCTCAACGACAAAGGCACCCCGCCGACCGTGGTCAACCGCCTGCAACTGGACCACGTCAGCTACGCCTTCCCCGCCGCACCGGGCAGTGACGCGTTTCGCCTGGGCCCGGTGAACCTGACCATCGAGCAAGGCGAGATCATTTTCATCGTCGGTGAAAACGGCTGCGGCAAGACCACCCTGATCAAGTTGCTGCTGGGCCTCTACGCGCCGCAACAGGGTTCGATCCTGCTCAACGGCCAAGGCATCGACGCGCACAATCGCGACGACTACCGCCAATTGTTCACCACGATCTTTGCCGATTACTACCTGTTCGATGACGTGGTCCAGGGCGACCAGCACATCCCCGAAGATGCCAACCAATACCTGCAACGGCTGGAGATCGCGCACAAGGTCAGCGTCAGGGACGGCAGCTTCACCACCACCGACCTGTCCACCGGCCAGCGCAAGCGCCTGGCGCTGGTCAATGCCTGGCTGGAAGAACGCCCGGTGCTGGTGTTCGACGAATGGGCCGCCGACCAGGACCCGACCTTCCGCCGCATCTTCTACACCGAGCTGCTGCCCGACCTCAAACGCCTGGGCAAGACCATCATCGTCATCTCCCACGACGACCGCTATTTCGACATGGCCGATCAACTGGTGCGCATGGAATCGGGGCGGGTCGTCACCGAGCGCGCAACCGCCTGAGTGCCGTTGCCCCACGCAAATCATTGTTTTTTAGAGTTTGTTTTCCGGTTTATGCAACGTGGTCCGTCTAATAATAATTATCATTAACTAAAAAACTGCACACACCCTTCTGGAGCGATTCGAGCAATGCAAAGCCTTACTCTGTCCCGCGCCCCCTTGGCCTTAGCCATCGAACGGCAAAAGAAACTCCGAACGGTCGTGCCGGGCGCGTTGCTGACCCTGTTGCTGCTGGGTACGTCCCAGGTCGAGGCAGCCCCGGTGAACGTCAATGTACCGGCTCAGTCGCTGGCCAGCGCATTGCGCCAACTGGGCCAGCAGACCAATCTGCAGATTCTCTACAGCCAGGACATGGTCAACGGCATCAAGTCCACGGCGGTGTCCGGCAACATGGAACCGGAACAGGCACTGAAAACCTTGCTGCTGGGGAGCGGCATCAATTTTCAGTTGAATGGCAACACCGTATCGCTGGTGCCATCGGCCGGTGACTCCAGTGCACTGCAACTGGGTGCGACGTCCATCACCGGCGTGGCGCTGGGGCCGACCACCGAAGGCTCGCACTCCTACACCAGCGATGAAGTGACCATCGGCAAAGGCAACATCAAGCTCAAGGACATCCCGCAGTCGGTGTCCGTCGTCACGCGCCAGCGCATGGACGACCAGAACCTCAACAGCTTGCAGGACGCCATGCGCCAGGTCACCGGCGTGACCATCAAGACCTACAACTCCGGCTCCAGCCTCAACGACGTCTATATGCGGGGCTTCCTCGTCGACCAGGTGCAGGTCGACGGCGTCTCGCAGCCCACCGGCCAGGGCGACATGGCCACCAGCTTCGACCTGGCGATGTACGACCGCATCGAAGTGCTGCGCGGCCCGTCGGGCCTGTACCAGGGCGCGGGCGAACCCGGCGGTACGATCAACGTGGTGCGCAAGCGCGCCCTGAGCAAATTCGCCCTCGGTGGCGAACTGGCCGCCGGCTCCTACGATCGCTACCGTTCTTCGGTGGACGTCACCGGCCCGTTGAACGAACAGGGCACCGTGCGCGGTCGTTTCATCACCGCCTACGAGAACAACCAGTCCTTCGTCGACTACGCGCAGAACGAACGCCCGATGGTCTACGGTCGCCTGGAATTCGACCTCGACCCGGCCACCACCCTGTCGGTCGGTGGCGCTTACCAGAAGAACAACTCTACCCCGGCCTTCGGCCTGCCGGCCTACGCCGACGGCTCATTGCTCGACGTGCCGCGCTCGACCTTCGTCGATGCCAAGTGGAACACCCTCAACGAAAAAGTCTGGGAGTCCTTCGCCGAACTCGACCACGAACTGGACAACGGCGGTCAGTTCAAGACCACCCTGACCTACCGCGACGCCGAAACCCCGGAGCGTAACTTCACCTGGGCCGACGGCGCGGTCGACCCGGCCACCGGTGACAGCTGGGCCGTGGCCTACGACTACTACACCCACATCAAGACCGTCGGCGTCGACAGCTTCGTCACCACGCCGTTCGAGTTCGCCGATCGCCGCCACGAGTTCACCGTGGGCGCCGAATACCAGCACCTGGACAAGGACTTCACCTACGGCGGCGGCGAGTACTTCCCGATCAACGTGTTCAATCCGGACAGCATCGACATTCCCCGCAACGACTATGCCCACGTCAACGGCAACTGGTCCAAGTCCGATCAGTACGGCGTCTACACCCGCGCCAAGATCAACGTCACCGACTGGCTCGATGTCATCGGCGGCAGCCGCGTCACCTGGTACGAAAGCGATGCGAAGAACGCCAACGCCTTCTTCAACAACTTCGGCGAAGCCCACACCAGCATCAACCGCAAGGTCGTGCCGTACGGCGCCATCATCGGCAAGATCACCCCTGAACTGTCGACCTACTTCAGCTACACCGGCGTGTTCAAACCGCAGAGCGAAATCGGCACAAACGGCGAGCCGGTCGGCCCGCGCGAAGGCAAGCAGTACGAAATCGGCCTCAAGCGCGAGTTCTACGACGGTCGCCTGAACGCCAGCATCGCCGCCTTTCGCATCTACGATGAAAACCGCGCCGAATACGACAACAACTCCGGTGCCTACATGACCGAAGGCAAGGCCCGCAGCCAGGGCTGGGAAACCGAGTTGAGCGGCAACCTGACCGACAACTGGAGCATCGTCACCGGTTACGCCTTCACCTCCACCAAGTTCCTGGACGGCGATCAGGCCAACAAAGGCAAGACCTTCAGCACCATCACACCCAAGCACAACTACAACCTGTGGACCAAGTACGAGTTCACCGACGGTGCGCTCAAGGACTTCAGCGTCGCCGGTGGCGTGCGTGTGGTCAGCGACACCTACTACCAGCGTGACGTGAAGTTCAAACAAGGCGGCTATGCCGTGACCTCGGCCCAGGTCGGCTACAAGTTCAACGAACACCTGTCGTCGACACTGACCGCCAACAACCTGTTCGACCGCAAGTACTACGACCGCGTCGACGCCTCCTGGGGCACCAACTTCTACGGCGACCCGCGCACCCTGACCCTGAGCTTGCGCGCGCAGTATTGATTGCCGGCAGCCTCAACAGCCACACCCCACCCGGGCCGCTTGCGGCCCGGTGCTGATTCGCTGACGAACCGCAAAGGTAATGCGTGTTTGTTGCGCCGGCTTCAGGAGTCGACCTTGCGCTCGTGCGCGGCGGTCCTGAGTTGCTCGGTATCGACGCGGACAAACGTGGAGTCCCCGACAGCGGTCAGGACATCCCCGGCGAAGATCTCGCAGATGACCCGGCTTTTGCGCCCGACCTCCCCCTCGACTCTGGCACGCAGTGTCAGGGGGACACCCATCGGGGTGGGCTTTATGTACTTGATGCCCAGGTTACCGGTGACGCAAGTGATGTGGGGCAAGCTGCCCACCTCGCGTTGCTCTGCCCGGTAGTGATAAGCCATCGCCGCCCAGTTGGAGTGGCAATCGACCAGCATCGCGATCAAACCGCCGTAAACCAGCCCCGGCCAACCGCAGTACTTTTCATCCGGCATATGCTGCGCCATGACATGCACCCCGTCTTCATGCCAGAAGCTCTTGATGTGCAGCCCGTGCGGGTTCTGGCTGCCGCAGCCATAACAAACGCCTTCAGGCGCGGCGAGGTCTTGAAGCGAAGTGTCCTGCGTGGTCATACCGTGTTCATCCTTATTACCGGGTGGTTGAAAGCGGACCGGGTCACCCCGGCCCGCAGCGCCTGATCAATATTGGCAGAAGCGAATCCGGTTGCCGAACGGGTCGTAGACTTGCAGCTCTTTGCCCCAGCCCTGCTGGACAATATCAGGGCGTCCATACCCGTAGCGCTTGCCCTGCAATTCGTCCCTGAGCAGTTCGATGTTTTGCATGGGCACGAACACCGTCGAGCCCGGGCTGGCATCACCGTGATGCTCGGAAAGGTGCAGTTGCAGGCCGTCGCGACTGATGCCCAGGTACAGCGGCAGATCAGCCTCGAAACGATGCTCGAACTCGACGCTGAACCCGAGGAAATCCAGATAGAACTCGCGCGCCTTGGCTTCGTCGAAACTGCGCAGAATTGGAATGGGTTTGTCGAAAGTCACAGCAGGCGTGGACGGCGTACTTGCCTGGGAAAGCATCGCCGACGCGGTGTTCCAGTCCTTGTAGCCCAGTTGTTGCGCGACCAGTTCCAGCGCGGTGGAATGGGTCACCGCCTGATTGCGCTCCTCCAGCGAGGCGCGCAACTGTTTGGCCATTTGCTTGGCTTGCTCGATTGAAAACATGACTGCTCCTGTAGCCGAGATGCCTTGGTGCTCGCATTGCCAAACCTCGACCGTCAAGAGAGGCGACAGGGTTCGTACAAGAAGGAGATGCTTTCACCTTTCCCAACGGGAGCGAGCGGCGGGCAGCATCGGGCCGAGGCCGATCATACATAGCCACTGCCGAGTTATGAAGTGGGCTTCACATGTGTCGCATAATCATCCTGGATCGGCTGGAACCCGCAGCGCAGGTAAAAGGCAGCGCCCTCGGGGGTGTCCGTGGACAGTCGCACACTGCGAAAATGCCCGGACGCCAAATCCAGAAGCTGCTGCACCAGCGCTTTACCCACGTTCTGGCCCCTTGATGCACGGGCGACGTACACCCGCCGTAATCTCCCTACGCCGGGTTCGGAAAATGGATCGGATGAAAGACCTCCAACGGCTATCAGCCGCCCGTTGTAAAACACCCCCAACAGGCACTCACCCTGCTCATCGAATCGATTGGCGCCGCTTTCCCATTCCGCAATCAATCGGGTGAGGAACCTGAAGCCTTCTGCAACGGCCTGCGCTTCCAGCTCGCGGATTTGCGGTGCGAGCCCAGAGATTTTACATATCACCCATTCGTCCATTGACATTGCGTTTTGACTCGATGAGGGCTCGCATAATGACCTCCAGAGCCGCTGCCGTCATTGGCAATGATGAATGTGGGTTAGCCGACCATTGCGTCGCGTCAGATCGTAAGGGCTGTACTTCCGAGGGCCAACCGCAAACTCTCGTAGGATTCTTCCTGCCGACTCCGAGGATTCCAACGCTCTCTGACAAGGCATGACAGCAGGTTAAAAACCACTCGATAGCGCCTGTTTAAGCGGCCTACAGGTTACTTCGTGAAAGCCACAACGCCTTGCGTCGTTGCCTACAGGTACGCCAGAATCCGCCGGCTTGTGCGCCTTGGGGGTCGTCGGTAACTTGAGCCCGTCACTGATTGTCAGTGATCGGGTTTAGTAGCCCGTGGTTACTCAAGGCGCATAGCCCATCAAACAGTCAGGTATCCCATCCCTGCACTTTATGGTGGCTGTGTGCAGGGCGCCCTCGGGCGCGCCGGCTCCTTGGGTCCCCGGTCTACTAACCTGCGCACAGCTACCACCCTTCTTATTAGTAGAGAAGCGGTGGTAGCTCATACTTACAGGACCCAAATCATGTTCAAAGTTACTCCGAATCCGCCGGACTCCGAGCCGGGCGCCAACATCATGGCCACCCCGCGCACACCCAGCACCATGTTCATCGTGAACCCCGAACTCAGTACCGAAACCCTGCTGGTGCATGCCTGCGAATCGCTGGCGTCGGCCAATGTCATGGCCAACGATCTGGTGGATCATCTGGAGGGGACAAGCCGCAATGCGCTGCTGGGGATTGCGCAGGTGATCATGTTGGGGGAACTGGCGGTGAATCGGGCGCTGGATCGGCTTGATCCGCCCTGACCACAATTTCCAGATCACCGATGGCCTGTGGGAGCGAGCTTGCTCGCGATGGCGGCGGCAAATTCAACATTGATGTGTTAGATACACCGCTATCGCGAGCAAGCTCGCTCCCACAGGGATTGCATTTAACTGATCGGCATCCGTACTCCCCTCACAGTGAATCAGGCCAGGCTCTCGCTGATCTGCGCCGCCAGTTGCGCCAGCATCCCCGGCACTTCCTGGACCATCTCGCCCATGCGCGCAAAGTCGTGGGTCATGCCGGCCTTTACCTCCAGCACCAAGGGTTGCCCCGCGGCACGCAGTTTCTCGGCCCAGGCCAGGCCTTCGTCGAGCAACGGGTCGTACTCGGCCAGCCACAGCACCGTCGGCGTCAGCCTTTGCAAACGCTCGGCGTACAGCGGTGAAAAACGCCAGTCGGCGCGGTCGGCCTCGCTGCGTTGGTACTGCTGGTAAAACCATTCCAGCGTGGTGGCTTCCAGCAGATAGCCTTCGGCGAACCGCGTAAGAGACGGGCGCTTTTTTACCGCGTCGATCACCGGGTACAGCAACACTTGCAGGCGCGGCACCAGCGGCCAGCCCAATGGGTCCCGGGCAATGGCGATACACAGCGACGCCACCAGGCTGCCGCCGACGCTGTCCCCCGCCAGCGCAATGCGCCTCGCGTCCAGCCCCAACGCCTTGGCTCCGGTGATGGCCAGCCAACGGGTGATGTCTTCGGCATCGTTGTAAGCGGTGGGAAAACGGTGTTCCGGCGCCAGGCGATAGTCCGCCGACAACACGACAAACTCCCCCGCCAACGCAAGGCGCCGGCACAGGGTGTCGTGGGAATCGAGGCTGCCCACCACGTAGCCGCCGCCATGCAAGTACAACAACACCGGGCGCGACTCACTGCCCGGTTGTGGTTTGGCGTACAGCCGCGCGTTGAGCAAATGCCCGTCCCGCGCCGCTATGCTGACCGCCGTCACCGTCAACGTGCCCGTCGGGGCCGCATCGAGCAATTGCGAAGTCTGTTCGAACTGCTGCCGCGCTTCTCCGGGGCTCAGCTCATGCATGGGTTGGCTTTTGCCGCTGAGGCGGCCGAACTCGGCCAGCTCTAGAAATCCCTCGATGTCCGGGTGCAGTGCCATGGGCGGTAGTCTCCAAAAATAAAAAGCTCGCCCAATAAACGAACCGTGAGGACCGTTCATTAGGGCGAGCCTGTTTTTGTCGCGGGCAAGCCCTAGAACTGCGGTACCACCTCCCGACTCAGCGCCGCCACCACGGTGTCCAGGCACTCATCCTGCTGCAGGATATCGAAGTGATCGGCCGTTACCCTTTGCACCTTGCGCAGCCGTGGTTGCTGACGCTCCAGGGTCGCGCGTTCGGCCGTCGGGTTGCCATCGGCCCACCAGCAATGCAGTTCGGCCTGAGGAATCGGCAAGGTTTCGACCTGCCGCGACAGCGCCTTCAAGCGCGTGCTGACCATGAACGTCTGGGCCAACTCGTCGGCGCCAAGCAGCGCATAACCGCTGGCCTGATCGCTTTCGCTGTCGATCACCGCGCGAATGATCCGCGCCACGGCGTCGTGGTCCCCCGCTCTCTCGACACTCAGTGCCCGGGCGATCACCTCGCCATCCATGCCCAAGGTTGCACCGAGGAACTCGGCCAGATCCGTGCGCCACTCATCCGGGCTGGCGACGGTATTGGCCTGGGTCGGTACAAAGCTGTCCACCAGACCGATGAATGCCACACGCTGGCCCTGCTGTTCGAACAGGTCACTCACCATCAACGCCAGCGCCCCGCCCAGCGACCAGCCCAGCACGTGGTACGGGCCCTGGGGTTGCCGGGCGCGGATCGCCTCGACGTAGTCGGCGGCCATCTGCGATAGCGAGGTGTCGTGCCACTGCCGGTCCAGCAGCATCCGGCATTGCACGCCGTACACCGTGCGCTCGCCCTCCAGGCGCCGGGCCAGTGGCTCGTAGTCGAACACCGTGCCGAAACCGGCGTGCAGGCAGAACAGCGGCGGCTGATCGCCTACCACCCGGTTGAGCAGCAACAGCGGTTGCGGACGCTGTCGCAGCGGCTGTTCATCGACACCGGACAACCCGGCAATCGTCGGCTTGGCCATCATGTCCCGTAGCTTGAGCTGGAAGCCAGGCTCATTCAGGGCGCGGACTTTCGAGATCACCTTGAGGGTGCGCAGCGAATCGCCGCCCAGTTCGAAGAAGTTGTCGGTGATGCCGACCTTCTCGATGCCCAGCACCTGCTGCCAGATGTCCGCCAGCGCCCATTCCAGCGGCGTGCGTGGCGCCACGTAGTCGCGACCGCTGAAGGCCGGGTCCGGCAAGGCCTTGCGGTCGAGCTTGCCGTTGGGGGTCAGCGGGAAGCGCGGCAGCACCACGACCTGCGTCGGCACCATGTAGTCGGGCAGGCTCTCGCGCAATGCCGCCTGGCAACGCGGGCCGAGGCCATCGTCTTGCGCCGCCACCACATAACCCACCAATTGCGGCCCCTGGCTGTTGTCCCGCACCACCACCAGCGCATCGTTGACCCCGGCCTGCTCGCGCAATCGGGCTTCGATTTCGCCCAGTTCGATGCGGAAGCCGCGCACCTTGACCTGATGGTCGATGCGCCCGACGTAATCGAACACGCCATCCTCGCGACGGCGCACCAGGTCGCCGGTGCGGTACAGGCGCCCGCCCTCGGTGCTGAACGGGTCGGCGACGAAGCGCTCGGCAGACTGCCACGGGTGACGATGGTAGCCGCGCGCGACGCCCCGTCCGCCGATGTACAACTCGCCGACCATGCCCACCGGCAGCGGGTTGAGGTCCATGTCCAGCACGTGCAGGCTGCGGGCGCCGACGCGTTGGCCAATCGGCGCATACATCGCCTGGCAGTGGCCGTCGGCGGCGATTTTCCACAGCAGCGGCGTGACCACGGTCTCCGTCGGGCCGTAGCCGTTGACCAGGAATTGCGGCCTGAGTGTGTGCTTGACCCGTTCAAATGTGGCGTCCGGCACCGCATCGCCACCGAAGCAATAGATGCGCACCGACGGTGGATCGCCACCCTGCAATTCGGCATGTTCGGCCAGTTGCAGCAGGTACGCCGGCGGGAAGCAGGCGACGCTGATGCGTTGGCGGTGCAGCACCGCCAGGGTCTGTTCGGCGGTCCACAAGGTGTTGTCGCGGATCACCAGGGTCGAGCCGCTGATCAGCGCGGTGATCCAGCGTTCATGGGCACCGTCGAAGGCGAACGACATGAAATGCAGTTCGCGATTGTCCGGGTCCATCTCGTACAGCTCGGCGATGGCTTGCACGTGCATGCTCAGCGGCCCGTGGGCCACAGCGACACTTTTCGGCTTGCCGGTGGAACCCGAGGTGTAGATCAGGTAGGCCAGTTGCTCGGCGTGCACCGCGCGTTGCGGTGCCGGCACCTCGACGTCGAGGTTCAGGCGATCCACGGCGACCATTGCCGTGCCCGGATTGAGTTGCGCGCTATCACGCAGCCGCTCCTGGGTCAGCAGCAGGCGCATGTCGCTGTCGGCCATCATGTAGCGCAGGCGTTCCTGCGGGTATTGCGGGTCAAGCGGCACGTAAGCGGCGCCGCACTTCATCACCGCCAGCAACGACACCACCAACTCCAGCGAGCGCTCCATGAACACGCCGATCACGTCTTCGGCCTGCACGCCCTGTTCCAGCAGATGCACCGCCAGGGCATCGGAGCGACGGTCCAGTTCGGCGTAGCTCAAGTGCTCGGCGTCGCGCTCGGCATAACTGAGTACCAGCGCCGTGTGCTCCGGTTGCAGTCGCGCACGCTGGCGGATCAGTTCGTGCACCGGCGTCTCGTCCCCCTCGGCCACCACCGGCAGTTCGCCGTCCAGCGCCCGGCCTTCGTCCAGGGTCAGCAGGCCCAGTTCACCGACCGCGCGCCCGGCGTCGTCGCACAGGCGCTGCATCAGGCTTTCCATGTGGCTGCGCAGGACTTCGACGGTGGCCAGGTCGAACTGATCGCGCTGGTGCATGTACTCGATGCGCAGCCCTTCGTCGAGGCTGACCATCAGGTCCATGGCGAAGCTGGTCAGGCCGAAATCGGAGACGTCGTCGAAGCGCAGGGCATCGCCGTTCCACTCGCGCAGGGTGCGGTCCACCGGCTGGTTTTCGAACACGATGATGCTGTCGAACAACGACTGCCCACCCTGCCCGGCCCAGCGCTGGATATCGCTGAGCGGGGTTTGCTGGAAGTCGCGGATGTCGAGGTTGTAGGCCTGGAGTTCGCGCAGCCAGTCGCCGACGCTGGTTTCGGTCGGCACCGTGTTGACCACCGGCAAGGTGTTGATGAACAGTCCGAGCATGTTCTCCGAGCCGTTGAGGGTTTCCGGTCGGCCGGACACGGTGGCGCCGAAGGTCACCGTGCGCTGGCCGGTGTAGCGCTGCAACAGCAGCAGCCACGCGGCTTGCACCAGGGTGTTGAGGGTCACTTGCTGTTGCTGGGCAAAGGCCTGCAAACGTGCGGTCTGCCCGGCGCTCAGGTGCGTATAGATCGCGTGGTAACCGGCTTGCGGCGCTTTGACCGGCAAGGCGCGGGCTAGGTGGGTGGCGCCTTCGAGATTACTGAGTTTGTCTTTCCAGAACGCTTCGCTGGCCTCGGCGACTTGCTGGCCGAGCCAGTCGATGTAGTCGCGATAGGCCGCCACCGGCTCGTGCTCCTCACCGCTGTAATGACGCAGCACTTCACCGATCAGGCGCGACACGCTCCAGCCATCCATGAGGATGTGGTGGTAGGTCCAGATCAGGCGATAGCGGTCGTCTTCCAGACGCACCAGCAACAGGCGCAACAACGGCGCACGGTTCAGCGAGAGGCCGCGTTCGCGTTCCTCAAGCGCCAGTTGGCGCACACGCCCGGGCTGATTGTCCAGCCCGCGCCAGTCCAATTCAGTGAGCAATGACGGCGCGTCACGCCGCACCACTTGCAGCGGTTCCTTGTCGCCTTCCCAGAGGAATGCGGTACGTAGAATCCCGTGACGCCGGGCGGCATCGGCCCAGGCTGCATGGAAGCGCGCGCCATCAACCCCGCGCACGCCCACTTCGATCTGGTTGACGTACAGCCCCGAGTCGCCGTCCTGCACCGAGTGGAACAGCATGCCCTGCTGCATCGGCGACAGCGGATAGACGTCCTCGACTTCGTCCTCCGTCAGTTCCAGCGCCTGATATTGCGCTTCACTCAGTTCGACTTTTGCTGCCGGTGCAACCTGCGTCGGCACGGCCTGATTCGCCGTGAGCGGTTGAGCGACCATGGCCAGTTCGGCGATGGTCGGATGGCTGAACACGTCCTTGGGGGAAATGCTCAACCCGGCCTTGCGTGCGCGGCTGACGGCCTGGATCGAGACGATGGAATCGCCGCCCAGTTCGAAGAAGTTGTCCTGCATACCGATCTGCGGTACTTCGAACAACGCCTGCCACACTGTTTGCAGCGTTGTTTCCACGGCATTGCGCGGCGCGATGTATTCACGCACTTGCTGGTCCGGCTGCGGCAATGCGCGGCGATCCAGCTTGCCGTTGGGTGTTACCGGCAACTGATCGAGCAGCAGCACGTGGCTCGGCTGCATGTGTTCGGGCAGCGCGTTGCGCAGGTGTTGCTTGAGTGGATCGACAGCGGCATCACCCACGACGTAAGCCACCAGTTGTTTGGATTTGCCGACGTCGAGGGCGATCACCACCGCTTCGCGCACCGATGGATGCTCCAGCAGGCAGGCTTCGATTTCCCCCAGCTCAATGCGCAAGCCACGGATCTTCACTTGATGGTCGATGCGCCCGACGTATTCGATCACGCCGTCCTCGCGGTAACGCGCCAGGTCGCCGGTGCGGTACAGGCGCTCGCCCTGATCACCGAACGGGCTGGCGACAAAGCGCTCGGCGGTCAGGTCGGGACGGTTGTGGTAACCACGAGCCAGGCCGACGCCGCCCAGGTACAGCTCACCGACGCAACCCTGCACTTGCGGTTGCAGGCTGTCGTCGAGGATGTAGGTCACCAGGTTGGCGATCGGATAACCGATCGGCACGCTGAAGCCGCCGTCATCGACACAGGTCCAGTGGGTCACGTCGATGGCCGCTTCGGTCGGGCCGTAGAGGTTGTACAGGCCGACGTTGGGCAGCACGCGGAACAGGTTGTGCTGCAAGTCCGCCGACAAGGCTTCGCCGCTGCACAGGATCTGCCGCAGGCTGGCGCAACGCTCGAAGCCTTCGCCCTGGACAAACGCCTGCAACATCGACGGCACGAAATGCAGGGTGCTGACCTGGTACTGCTCGATCAGGTCGACCAGTTGCGCCGGATCGCGATGGGCGCCCGGTTCGGCCATGGCCAGGCGTGCACCGGTCATCAATGGCCAGAAGAACTCCCAGACCGATACGTCAAAACTGAACGGGGTTTTCTGCAATACGGTGTCGCGCCCGTCCAATGGGTACGCGCCCTGCATCCACGCCAGGCGGTTGTACAAGGCATCGTGACGGTTGGCCGCGCCCTTGGGTTTGCCCGTGGAGCCGGAGGTGTAGATCATGTAGGCCAGCGACTGCAGCTCGACCACGCAGGGCAGGTTTTCGTCGCTCAGGCCGTCCAGCAAACCGGCCATGTCATCGAGACAAATCGCCGTGGTGGCGGGCGGAATCGGCAACTGCTGCAGCAGATGCCGCTGGGTCAACAGCAGGTGTACGCCGCTGTCGTTGAACATGTGTTCCAGGCGTTCGCGCGGGTAGTCCGGGTCCAGCGGCACGTAGGCGCCACCGGCCTTCATGATCGCCAGCAGACCGATCACCAGTTCCAGCGAACGCTCGGCGGCAATGCCCACCAACACTTCGGCGCCAACGCCCTGGCTGCGCAGGTAGTGCGCCAGCCGGTTGGCCTGTTGGTTGAGTTCGCGATAGCTGAGGGTCTGGCCGGCAAACACCAGGGCCGGGGCCTCGGGGGTTTGCAGTACCTGGGCTTCGAAGCACTGGTAGACCGGGCGCACATCCGGCCAGGCCTGCGCGGTGCGGTTGAAACCTTCGACCTGCTGCGCCGTTTGTGCGGCATCGAGCAGGCTCAGGCGCCCCAAGGGCTGCTGCGGCGTACTCACCATGGCATCGAGCAACGCCAGCAGACGTGCGCTCAAGCCTTCGATGGCTTCGGCGCTGAACAGTGCCGTGTCGTAGTTGAAACGCAAATCCAGGCATTCACCCAGCTCGGCGGCGATGGTCAGGGGGAAGCTGGTCTGGTCGTGGTTACTGATACCGGAGAACTTCAACGTGCTGGCGTTACCCTCTTCCAGCGCTTGCGCCACCGGGTAGTTTTCGAACACCAGCAGCGTGTCGAACAACGCTTCGCCAGAGTGCCCGGCCCAACGCTGCACATCCGCCAGCGGCGTGTATTCGACCTCGCGCAACCTGAGGTTGAGCGCCTGAACTTCATCGATCCATTGGCTGACCGTGCGTTCGGGGTGCGGCGTGGCGATCACCGGCAAGGTGTTGATGAACAGACCGATCTGCTGCTCGATCCCCTGCAACTCGCTCGGACGCCCCGACACCGTGGCGCCGAACGCCACGGTCTGCTGCCCGGTGTAGCGCTGCAACAGCAACAGCCACGCCGCTTGCAGCAGGGTGTTGGGCGTGACGCGGGCCTGACGGGCGAACCCGCTCAGGCGCTCGGTGGCCGCACGGTCCAGGCTCAGGTGCAGGGTGCGATGAGCATCGCCCTGCCCTGCAACCGGCCCCGGTAAGGCGCCGGCCAGTCGCGTCGGCTCGGTGAACGACTGCAATTGCTCCAGCCAGAACGCTTCGCACGCGGCGCGGTCGCGAGTCCCCAGCCAGGTCATGTAATCGCGGTAACGACCGACGCTTGGCGCGGGCATGACTCCTGAATACCGCTGCAGCACTTCGCCGAACAACTGCGAAGTGCTCCAGCCGTCCAGCAGGATGTGGTGATTGGTGAAGATCAGGTGATGGCGGTCATCGACGGTCTGCACCAACGTCAGGCGCAGCAACGGCGCCACCGTCAGGTCGAAACCGCGCAAACGGTCGTCCTCGGCCAGGCGATCCAGCGCTTCGGTCACCGTGGTTTGATCGCGCCAATCGAGCACAGTCAGCGGCAGCGTGGCGTCGGCCAGGATCACTTGCAGCGGCCGCGAGCCGTTGCTTTCGCTGAAGAACGCGGCGCGCAGCACTTCATGGCGCTGCAGCGTCTGTTGCCAGGCATCGCGAAATGCCTCGACGTCAAGGCCCTGCACATCCACGCGCATCTGCGGGACGTAGGCCCCGGCATCCGGGGCGAACAGGCTGTGGAACAACATGCCTTGCTGCATCGGCGACAGCGGCAGGATGTCTTCGATCTGGCTGGCCGCCAGCGGCAAGGCATCCAGCTGCGCCTGATCGACACGCACCAGCGGCACGTCGCTCGGGGTCAACCCGCCGGTACCGCTCAGGCAATGTTCGATCAGCTGTTGCAGTTCCAGGGCGTAGGCATCGGCCAGACGCTGCACGGTCTGTGGTTTGAACACTTCACCGCTGAAGGTCCAGCTCAGGCGCAGTTGCCCGGCGTAGACCTGACCGTTGATGCTCAGGCCCCGGTCCAGCTCGGCCGATGCGCCCTGCTCGGCGCCACCGCTTTCCCGGGCCGGGCGCCATGGTGCCTGTTGGTCGAAGCTGGCGTCGAACTGGCCCATGTAGTTGAAGGTAACCTGTGGCGAAGGCAGATCCTCAAGGCCGGCGTCGGCCAGATAGCGCAGGATGCCGAAGCCGATGCCTTTGTCGGGCACGGCGCGCAGTTGTTCCTTGACCGCTTTGATGCTGGCCGCCAGATCAGTGGCCGGGGTGAGTTTCACCGGGAAAATCGAGGTAAACCAGCCCAGGGTGCGGGTCAGGTCGATGTCGTCGAACAGGTCTTCACGACCGTGACCTTCCAGCTTCACCAGGGTCGAAGTTTGACCGGTCCATTGATCCAGCACCCGCGCCAGCGCCGTCAGCAACAGGTCGTTGACCTGGGTGCGGTAAGCCGCCGGTGCGTCCTGCAGCAGTTGGCGGGTCAAAGTGCTGTCGAGCACGGTTTCCACGCTGACGGCATGCTGGCTGGCCAGGCTGCCTTGGGGGTTGTCGGCGGGCAGTTCAACTTGCACGTCGTGGAACTGGTCTTGCCAGTAACTGGCCTGGCTGGCCAACCCGGCACTTTGCGCATGGGATTGCAGGCGCGCGGCCCAGGCCTGATAGGCGCTGGTTTTCGTGGGCAGACGCACGGGTTGAGCTTGCTGCGCTTGTTGATACGCGGTTTGCAAATCTTCCAGCAGCAATCGCCAGGACACGCCGTCCACCGCCAGGTGATGCACCACCAGCAACAGGCGCTGCCCCGCCGCGCCCATGTCCACCAGCAAGGCGCGCAACAGCGGGCCGTCCTGCAGGTTCAGGCTGGCTTGCGCGGCGTTGCACAGTTCCAACAACTCATCGGCATCGGCTGCCTGGCGCTGCCATAGCACCTCGGCGCTGTTCCACTGCTCGGCCTGGGCCTGTTGCCAGGTGCCGTCGACATTACGCAAACGCAGGCGCAATGCATCGTGATGCTCTACCAGTGCGGCCAAGGCCTGTTGCAGGCTGACGCTGTCCAGCGGCTCGCGCAGTTCCAGCAGCAGCGACTGGTTCCAGTGATGACGGGCCTCGATGTCCTGCTCGAAGAACCAATGCTGGATCGGCGTCAGCAGCACCTCGCCATGCACCGGCCCCTGGTCGATGAGCAACCCGGCGCTGCGTACCGCGACCTTCGCCAGGCTCTGCACGGTCTGGTGCTGGAACAGGTCCCGGGGGGTGATGCGAATCCCGGCCTGACGCGCGCGGCTGACCACCTGGATCGAGATGATCGAGTCGCCGCCCAGTTCGAAGAAGTTGTCGTCGATGCCTACGCGCTCGAGTTTGAGCACGTCTTGCCAAATTGCTGCCAATGCAGCCTGCATCTCGTCCAGCGGTGCCGTGTAGGCCTGTTGCGCCAGCGCGGCGTCGGGCTTGGGTAGCGCGTTGCGATCAAGCTTGCCGTTGCTGGTCAGCGGCCACTGATCGAGTTTGATCAGGTGCGCCGGCACCATGTAATCCGGCAAGCCGGCCTGCAAATGTTCGCGCAGGGACTGGCGCAAATCGCTGTCGTCGCCGATCGTGGTGAACCACGCCACCAGTTGCGGGCTGCCATTGACCTCGGGCGCCAGCACCAGCGCCTGTTCGATGGCCGGATGGTTTTGCAGGCGATCCTGGATTTCCCCCAGTTCGATGCGGAAGCCACGGATCTTCACTTGATGGTCGATACGCCCGGCGTATTCGATGCTGCCATCGGCGCAGTACCGCGCCAGATCGCCGGTGCGATACAGACGCGCGCCCGATTCGGCGGCGAACAGGTCCGGGACAAACCGCGTGGCGGTCAGGTCGGCACGCTGGTGATAGCCGCGAGCAAGGCCGGCACCGCCGACGTACAACTCTCCCACGCAACCCTTGGCCACCGGGTTCAGGCGCGGGTCGAGCACGTACCAACGCAGATCGGCGATCGGCTCCCCCAGCGGCGAGCTGTTGGCGCCATCGAGGTCGGCGCGGGACAGCGGCCGGTAGCTCACGTGCACCGTGGTTTCGGTGATGCCGTACATATTGATCAGCAACGGCTGCCGGTCGTCGAAGGCGTCGTACCACGGACGCAGGCTGGCCACGTCCAGCGCCTCGCCGCCGAACACCACATACCGCAGGGCCATGGCTTGTGAATTGGCGCAGGCGAACGGCAGCAACTGCCAGAATGCCGAAGGCGTCTGGTTGAGCACGGTGACGCGCTCGTCACGCAGTAAGCGGGCGAAGTCCTCCGGGGAGCGGCTGACCGCATGGGGCACCACCACCAGCTTGCCGCCGTAGAACAGCGCGCCAAATATTTCCCACACGGAAAAGTCGAACGCATAGGAGTGGAACAGGCTCCAGACATCGTCGGCGTTGAAACCGAACCAATGTTCGGTGGCACTGAACAGGCGCGTCAGGTTGCTGTGGGGCAGCAGTGTGCCTTTCGGTTTGCCGGTGGAGCCGGAGGTGTAGATGACGTAGGCCAGATTCGCTGGCGCAGTCAGGTTCGGCAGGTTGTCGGCACTGGCCTCGGACAGCCAGTCGCTGGCGTGATCGATGCAGATCACTTCGATCTGTTCGTTCAATGGCAGGCGCGGCAACAGTGCGGAATCGGTCAGCAACAGGCGCGTGCCGCTGTCGGCGAGCATATAGGCCAGGCGATCCTGCGGGTATTGCGGGTCCAGCGGCACATAGGCGCCACCGGCCTTGAGGATCGCCAGCAGGCTGACGATCATCTCCAGCGAACGCTCCAGGGCGATGCCCACCAACACGTCCGGGCCGACGCCGCGCTCGCGCAGGCGATGGGCGATGCGGTTGGCGCGGCGGTTCAGTTCGGCGTATGTGAGGGTGACGCCGTCGCAGGTCACGGCGATGTTGTTCGGGTGCGCGGCGGCCTGGGCTTCGATAAGTTGATGGGCGCACAACAGGTTCGCCTGATCGCCGTTCAACACCGAACTGCGATTCCAGTCGAGCAAGGTGGCCTGCTGCTCGGCGGCGTCGAGCATTCGCAGGTCCGCCAGGGCAACCGTGCTGTCAGTGCAAATCGCCTGCAACAGGTTCAGCCAGTGCCGGCCGAGACGCTCGATGGTCGAGGCGTCGAACAGTTCGGTGGCGTAGACGAACGACGCGTGGATACCCTCGTCGCCCTCGACGGTGTCGAGCATCAGGTCGAACTTGGTGGTCTCTTCATCCCAGATCAGCGGTTCGACCCTCAGCCCCGGTAGAACCCAGCGTTGCGGGCCACCACTGTCGCGCTGGTGGTTGAACATCACCTGGAACAGCGGCGTATGGCTCAAGCTGCGCTCCACCCCCAGGCCATCGACCAATTGCTCGAACGGCAGGTCCTGATGGGCCTGGGCGCCGAGGGCCGCAGCCTTGATCTCCGCCAGCAATTGCCCAAACGGCTGGTCGGCCCGTGGCTGGCTGCGCAGCACCTGGGTGTTGACGAAAAAGCCCAGCAGGTTTTCCACGTCCTGGCGGGTGCGGTTGGCAATCGGCACGCCGACACGGATGTCCTGCTCGCCGTTGTAGCGATGCAGCAACGTCTGCAATGCCGCCATCAGCAGCATGAACAGGGTGCAGCCTTCGCGGCGGGCAAGATCACGCAGTTGAGTGGTCAACGCAGTGGAGATGTCCAGCTCGACGCTCGCGCCCTGCTGGTTCGGGATCGCCGGGCGACGACGGTCGGTCGGCAGGTTCAGTGGCGGATGTTCACGGCCCAACTGCCCACGCCAGTAATCGAGTTGGCGCTCGGCCTCGCCGGCCTCCAGCCACAGGCGCTGCCAGCGGGCGAAGTCGGCGTACTGGATGCCCAGCTCCGGCAGCTGCGCAGGCTGCCCGGCACTCAGTTGCGCATAAAGTTGGGTGAACTCCTGCAACAGGATCGGCAGAGAGCCGCCGTCGGTGACGATGTGGTGGAAGGTCAGCACCAGCACATGTTGCTGCGCATAGAGGCGGATCAAGCGGCAGCGCATCAACGGGCCGTGCTGCAGGTCGAACGGCTGCTCGGCGTTCAGGGCGATCTGCCGTTGCAGTTCGACCTCGTCGCCAGCGCTGACTTCAACCAGCGGCGCATCCATCCGTGGGTGAATCTTTTGCAGCACTTGCTGATCATCGAAGACGAAGGTGGTGCGCAGCACTTCGTGACGCTGTACCAGCGCGCTCAGGGTCTGTGCCAGCGCCTCAGGGTTGAGCTCGCCGCTCAGGCGGAAGGCACCGGTCAGGTTGTAGGCCGTAGCCTGGGGCTGCATCTGCCAGAGGAACCACAAGCGCTGCTGCGCGTAGGACGCCGGCAACGTGTCGACGCCGCGGTCCCGTGGCGGGATCGGCAACAGTTCCAGGGTCAGCCCCTGGGCGTGCATCTTCTGTTGCAACGCACGCCGGGCGTCCGCGCTCAAGCCGCAGAAACGCTGGGCCAGGGTCATCATTCTGTCCGGTGCAGCACTCATCGCGCGTGTTCCTCGTCCACTTCGTCGAACAACGCTTCAAGGGCGTCTACATCGTTTTCTTTATGTTCACTGTGCTCACGGAACTGCTCGATCTGCGTCGCCAGTCGTTCCAGGGTGTCACCGTCGAAAAACAGCTTGAGCGGGATCGCCAGGTTCAGCTCTTCTTGAATCCGCGCACGAATGCGCGTGGCCAGCAGCGAGTGCCCGCCGAGCTCGAAGAAGTTGTCGTGCACGCCGACGCGCTCGACGTGCAACGCTTCGGCCCAGATCGCCGCCAGGGTTATTTCGAGGTCGTTGCGCGGCGCGACGAAGACGCTGCGGCGCACATCGAGATCGAGCAAGGCCTGGCGATTGAGTTTGCCGTTGGGCATCAGCGGGAAACGCTCCAGCACCTGCAAGCGCGCCGGTTGCAGGTGCCCGGGCAGCACTTCGGCCAGATGGCTGCGCAATTCGTTGAGGCGAATGTCGGCGGTGTCGGCCGGGGACACCACGAAGCCCAGCAGTTGCGGGCCGGTCGGGGTTTCCCGGGCAATCACGGCGGCGTCTTCGATGCCCGGCGCGTTGCGCATGGCCGACTCGATTTCCCCCAGTTCTATGCGGAAGCCGCGGATTTTCACTTGGTGATCGGCTCGGCCCAGATACTCCAGCACGCCATCGGCGCGATAGCGCACCAGGTCGCCGGTGCGATACAGGCGCTGGCCCGCCGCCTTCGTGAACAGGTCGGGGACAAAACGCTCGGCCGTCAGCGTGGCCCGTTGCAGATAACCCCGGGCAATGCCGGCCCCGCCGACATACAACTCGCCTTCGACGCCCACGGCCACCGGTTGCAGGTCCGGGCCGAGCACGTGGAGGCGCATGCCGGCAATCGGCTGGCCGATAGGGATGCTGTCATCGTCCTGGTCAAGGGGCAGTTCCCAGGCCGAACACCACACAGTGCCTTCGGTCGGGCCGTATTCGTTGACCAGCGCCACCCCCGGCAATGCCTCGCGATGTCGCTGCACCAGTGCGTTGCCGCAGGCTTCGCCGGCGACGATCACACAGGCCAGCGCCTGGTGGTCGAGGTGTTCGAGAATTTGCGCGTGGTAGGACGGCAGGGTCAGGTAGTGGGAAATCTCTTCGCGCTGGATCAACTCGGCCAATTGCGCCGGATCCTTGTAGCTGTCTTCGTCCGGCAGGCACAGGGTCGCACCCTGCCCCAGCGCCCAGAAAACCCCGGCCACCGAGCTGTCGAAGGAGAACGACGAGAGCATCAGGAATGCCCGCAGCGGCTGGCGGTAGAAAGCGTTGCGCGCCAGGGTCGAGGCCACGGCGTTGGCATGGCTGATCATCACGCCCTTGGGTTTGCCGGTGGAACCGGAGGTGTAGATGACGTAGGCCAGGTTGGCGCTGTCGCCCTGTGGCTCAGGCCGGGTTGACGCAACGGACCAGACTTCGGCCCCCGGCATCAGGGAGATTGTCCGCTCGCTGCGCAACGCTTCGGGCAATGGCTGGCAGGCCAGCACCTGGCGCGCGCCGGTATCGGCGAGCATGAACGCCAGCCGCTCGATCGGGTAGTTCGGGTCCAGCGGCAAGTACGCAGCGCCGGCCTTGAGCGTGCCCAACAGGGCGATGACCATTTCCAGCGAACGTTGGCCGTAGACTGCCACTATCTGGTCCGGCGCCACGCCTTGGGTGCGCAGGGTATTGGCCACCTGGTTGGAGCGCGCATCCAGCTCGGCATAGCTCAGGCGCTCACCGTTGACGCTCACCGCAATGCGCTGCGGATGCAGGCGCGCCTGCTCGCTGAACAGTTCTTGCAGGAAGCGGCACGGCAATGCCTGTTCGGAGGCGTTCGGGTTGAAGCCTTCGATCAGGCGGCTCAGTTGTGCGTCGTTGACCAGGCTTGCCTGAGCCAGGGTCAGCTCGGGCGATGCCAGCAATTGGTGGCTGAACTCGACAAACTGCTCCAGCCATTCGACCAGCATCGATTCGGGCAGCGCACCGTCAAGACACGACAACTGCAATTGATCGCCCTGCACACGCAGGCGCAGGACTTCAGGGTTACCGTCATCCACCTCGATAGCGCTCTCAATGGCAGCCTGATAGACGAAGCCGTAACGCAGCGGCGCGGAACCTTCGGCGCTCAGTTCGAATTCATTGAGGCAATCGAGCCACGACAGCGACTGTTCGACGCTGGCGGCAAACGCCACCAGCGCTTGCGCCAGGGTCTGCTGGCTGCGGTGCTCGAAAGCCACGGGCAAACGCCGGGCGAAGCGTCCGAGGGTGGCGATGGTTTGTTCGTTGCGACCCTCCACCTGCCAGCCCATCAGCAGTTTTTCCTGTTGGCCGATGCGCGCAACGAAGGCGGTCCACAGCAACAGTGCCAATTGCTCTGCCTCAACGCCCGTTTCGACAGCGGCTCGTTGCACGCCAGCCAACCATGGGCCGTCAATCAACGTTGCCTGATGACGAACCAGCGTGACATCGACGGCTTTTTCGAACGGCAAGCGATGGGCCACGGCGACCTGCTGCTGCAGGTTGCGCCAGAACGCCGCGCCCTGGTGACCGATGTCTTCCTCGCGCAGTTCCTCCTGCCATGCGCTGTAGTCCAGGTATTGCAGCGCGTCCTCGTCGTCGCCCAGGGTTTCACCGCGCAACAGGCTGCCCAGTTCACTGGCCAGCACCCGCAGCGATGCCTCGTCGAAGCTGCATGCCGGGGCCAGCAGAGTGATGAACGGCTGCCCTGCTCCACCTTCAACTTGCGCCACCACCAGCGCCTGATTCGAATCTTCAACCATGACTTCACGGCTGCGGCTCAAGGCCTCGGTCACCGAAGGCTGGTTGCCCAGCAGTGTGAGCGGCAAGCCATCGCACAGGCTTTGCACCGGCCACTTCATGCCCGGCAGGCGGCGGTACAGCGTGCGCAGGATTTCATGGCGCTGACCGAGGGTTTCCAGTGCCCTGCGCAACGCCTGGGCGTCCACTGGCCTGGTGACCGGCAGCGTCAAGGTGGCGAACAGCGGCCGTGCGCCCAGCTCCTGGGCACGCAAATAAAAGGCCTGCTGGGCCGAAGTCTGGAATACGTCTACCGAAGGTTCGAGGGCGGTGGTGTTCATGTCGGGTGTCCTTATTCCTGATCCAGGTCGGCGCTTTTCTGCGCGATGGCCATGGCCGTGAGGATTTTTCTGTAGCCGGTGAATTCGTTGCGCGCATGTACGCTGAGGATGTTGTCGAGCAGGACCACGTCGCCCTTCTCCCAGGCGAACTCGACCATCACCTCGCGGTAGATGCCTTGCAGGTGGCGAATCACATCGTCGGGAATCGGCGAGCCGTCGCCGAAGAAGGTGTTTTGCGGCAGGTCCTGCGGGCCGAATTCACGCAGCAGGTTGTCGCGGATGCTGTCCGGCAGTGTCAGTGCGTTGAAGAAGGTGCCGTGGTTGAACCAGATGCGCTCGCCGCTCAGTGGATGGCGCACGATGGCCGGGCCGTTCTGCCGGGTGCGCAGGCGGTTGCCCGGTTTCCACTCGGCCTGGATGCCGATTTTCGCGCAGTAGGCCTCGACTTCGCCGCGATCCTCGCTCTGGAACACGGTTTGCCATGGCAGGCCCATGCCGTCGCCGTAGTTGCGCACGTACATGATGCGTTTGCGGGCAAACTCCTCGCGCACCGCCGGGTCGATCCGCGCGAGGATCCGGCGGGTATCGCCAAAGGGGGTTTCACCGCCGGTGGTCGACGGCGTGTCGCAGTAGAAATACAGGTGACGCGGGAACACCGGCGAGTACGAGTGTTCGTTGTGCGGGAAGATTTTTTCCGGCGCCGGGTAGTCGGTGGAGCTGTAGATCTTGAACTGGCCGCTGATCTGGGTCCGTGGCGAAGCGCGGAACAGGTACTCCAGGGCGCCGCCGGAAATCCCGTCGACGCAGCGGTTGAACTCGCCGATATCGGCCACCTGGAAGCCACGGAACAGGATCACCGCGTGTTCCAGCAGCTTGCTTTCGATCAGCCCGCGATTCTGGGTCGCCCATTCCACCAGGCTCACGCCGGACACGGCCGGACGGCACACCAGCGGCATGCTCAGGCCTTCGAACAGCGGCGCAAAACTCACCAGCCGCGTCGGATCGGTGGACAGGCTTTTACGGGCACCACGGCCCATCCTGGGCATGGACTTGGTCGTTGAAACGGTCATAAACCCCTCCAGAAAATGTTGACGGCGGCGCTCAAGGGCGCCGCCGACTGAATCAGTCCGCCGCTGTTTTCGCTGCCGCTGCGCCACGGTTCGCCGAGCGACGCTTGATCGCCATGGCGCCGCCGAGCAAGGCCTTGCGTTGCTCGTTCAAGCGCGCATCGGCACGGCGTTGCACCTCGGCGGCCAGATCCAGCAACTCACCGACCTGCACTCCGTCAGCGCGTATCAGCGCTTCGAGTACCGCCCGGATCTGCTCGAACAAGGACTCCAGCGTGCTCGGCAGGTACTGGCCCACCGGCGTTTCGAAACTCAGGTGAATGTGTTCGGCATCGTTGTAGAACGCGGCGACCATGCCGATCTCGGCGGTCTGGCGCCCGGACGGGAAGTCCTCGATCTGCAGGCCTTCCATCGACGGCAGGCGAGCGACGCCTTCCTGGTAGATCAGCTTGATGTCGAACAGCGGCGAACGGCCGGCCCGGCGCGGCAGGCGCATGGCTTCCACCAGGCGCTCGAACGGCAGGTCCTGATGGTCCGAAGCCTCCAGCACCGCCCGACGACAGGCCTCCAGCAACTGCGCCGCCGACTGCTCGGCATCGACCTCCACTTGCAGTACTAATTGGTTAACGAAGAAGCCGACCATTTCTTCAAGCTCGGCTTGATTTCGGTTGGCGATATCGGTGCCGATGCGCACCCGACCGACCTCGGTACGCTGGCGCAGGACCAGGGTGAAACCGGCCAGCAGCAGCATGAACAGCGACAGATCGCGCTGCTGGGCAAAGTCGCGCAGCTGCTGGCTGAGTTCGCCGCTGAAAGTGAAATGGGCGCTGGCACCTTCTTGTGTCGTGCGCCGGTCGCCATCGGCAGGCAACTCCAGCATCGCCTGGGGCTCGGCAAGGCGCTGCTGCCAGTAGTCGAGCTGGCGCTGTAATTCGCCGCCCTGCTCCAGCCACTGGCGCTGCCATTTGGCGAAGTCGGCGTACTGCACGCTGTGCGCTGGCAGTTGCGGGGTCTGGCCACGGTTGAGGGTTGGATAGAGCGTGACGAATTCATTGATCAGCACGCGGAACGACCAGTCATCGGCGACGATGTGATGCACCGTCAGCAACAGCACATGCTCGTCATCCGCGACCCGCAGCACCCGCACCCGCAGCAACGGACCGTGGCGCAGGTCGAATGGCCGGGAGACTTCCTCGCGGGCCAGTTGCTGCGCTTCGACGTCCGGCGCCGGCCGATGCCGCAGGTCGCTGTCGACAAAACTCAACGGCAGTTGCGCATGCACCCGTTGCCAGGTCTGGCCGTCTTCTTCATAGAACGTGGTGCGCAACACGCCGTGACGCTGCACCAGGGTTTCGAAGGTCTGGCGCAGGGCGTCAAGGTTCAACTCGCCCCGCAGGCGCAAGGCACCGGGCATGTTGTACATCGAACTGTCCGGCTCCAGGTTCCAGAGGAACCACAGGCGCTGCTGGGCAAAGGACAACGGCCGGCGTTCGCCGCTGGTGTCCGCCACCAGCGCCGGGCGTTCACAGCTGTGTTGCAGCGCCTGCACCTGAGCGGCGAAGCCCTCGAGGCGCGGATGCTCGAACAGGCTGCGCAAGCTCACCGACAAGCCCAGGCGCTGGCGGATCTGCGAGACGATCTGCGTCGCCAGCAACGAGTGCCCGCCCAGTTCGAAGAAGCTGTTTTCCCGGTCGACACGACTGACCTGCAACACCTGCCGCCAGATCTGTGCCAGTTCGATTTCCAGCTCGCCTTGCGGCGCACTACCGACTTCGGCCTCCCAGACCTGCGGGGCCGGCAACGCGGCGCGATCGAGTTTGCCGTTGCGGTTGAGCGGCAATGCAGCCAGCAACACCAGTTGCGCCGGCAGCATGTAGTCCGGCAGGCGCTCGCCCAAGGCGCGGCGTACGGTGTCGGTGAGCTGACGCGCATCCGCCGCCAGCAGCCCGGCATCGGCCGGCACCACGTAGCCGATCAATTGCTTGCCGCCGACGCCTTCATGCACCAGCACCGCGGCTTCGCTGATCATCGGCAGGCCTTGCAGATGCGCTTCCAGCTCACCCAGTTCGACCCGGAAACCACGGATTTTCACCTGATGGTCGATGCGCCCCAGGTACTCCAGCGCACCATCCTCGCGATAGCGCGCCAGGTCGCCGCTGCGATACAGCCGCGCCCCCGGCGTGGTGGAAAACGGATCGGCAATGAAACGTTCGGCGCTCAAGCCCGGTCGCTGGTGATAGCGCTGGGCAAGGCCGTCGTCGCCGCCGATGCACAATTCGCCGACGCAACCGGTCGGCAGCAGGTGGCCTTCGCTGTCCAGCACATACAGTGCGCGACCGGGCAGGGCCTTGCCGATGGGCACGCCAATCAGATTGCGGGTATCGACCAGCGTGCACTCATGGGTGCTGGACACCACCGTGGCTTCGGTCGGCCCGTAGGTGTTGAGCAGGCGCACATCGCCCAAACCGGCGGCGTGCCACAGCTTCAGGCCTTCCAGCGACATGGCTTCGCCGCCGACGTGGATCTGGCGCAAGCGCCCCTTGTCCCGCTGCGGTTGCGCGGCCCACTCCTGAGCCAACAGAAACCAGTACGCCGCCGGCAAATCCGCCAGGGTCACGCCCTGTTCGATGATCTGGCGGTAGAGGGTGTCGGTGTCCCACAACTCATCGCCGCGCATCACCAGCGCCGCGCCCACGCACAATGACGGGTAGCACTGCTCGACAAAGCCGTCGAAGCTGAACGTGGCGAATTGCAGCACGCGGTCTTGCGCGGTGAGTTGTGAATAGTCCGCCGCGATCACGCAAAACTCGCGCAGCGCGGCATGGGCCAGGCACACGCCTTTCGGCCGTCCGGTGGAGCCGGAGGTGTAGATCAGATAGGCGAGGTCTTCGGCGCTGGCGAGGTTGACCGGGTTGTCGGTGCAATACCCGGCGGCTGCGCCCGGCTCCAGCGCCAGGCGCGGCAACCCTTGCGGCAGTGCTACATCGGCCAGCAGACCCGGTTGCGCCAGCAGCAGGTCCATGCCGCTGTCTTCGATCATGTAGGCCAGGCGCTCGGCCGGGTAATCCGGGTCCAGCGGCACATAACCGGCGCCGGACTTGAGGATCGCCATCAGGCTGACGATCATCTGCGCATTGCGCCGCACCGACAGCCCCACCCGCTGCCCCGGCGCCACACCCTGGGCGCGCAGGCGATGGGCGAGCTGGTTGGCCTGGGCATTGAGTTGGGCGTAGGTCAGGCGTTCGTCACCGAGCATCACCGCCAGCGCATCGGGGGTGCGGGCCGCTTGTTGCTCGAAGCGCTGATGGGCCAGCAACGGACTGTCCAGTTGTGGCACCGGTGGACGCGAGCCGCGTATTACCCGGGCTTGGACCTGATCATCCAGCAGGCTGACGGCATCGAGCGCCTGTTGTGGCTGGGCAACAAATTGCGCCAGCACATGCAGCAGGCTGGCGCCCAACTGGCTGATCTGCGCAGCACTGAACCGGGAGCGGTCGAAACTGAAATCCAGTCGCAACGTGGCACCGACTTCGATGCCGAGGGTCAGTGGGTAGCTGGTGATTTCGTGATTGTGCAGCGCGCCGAAGGCCAGGCCCGCCGGCGCTCCTTGCTTGAGGGCTGCGGCCACCGGGAAGTTCTCGAACACCAGCAGGCTGTCGAACAGCGCCCCCTGTTGCCCGGCCCAGCCCTGAATATCGTACAGCGGCACGTGTTCGAACTCGCGCAGGCTCAGGTTCAGGGCTTGCAGGTCGTTGAGCCACTGGGCCACCGACTGCCCGGCCTGGGGCGCGGCGATGATCGGCAGGGTATTGATGAACAGCCCCAACTGCTGCTCGATGCCCGGCAACGGCGCGGAGCGTCCGGCAATCGTCGCGCCGAAGGCCACACAGGACTGGCCGGTGTAGCGCTGCAACAGCAGGCCCCAGGCACCTTGCAGCAAGGTGTTGAGGGTGATTTTCTGCTGGCGGGCGAAATCGCTCAGGTGCTGTAGCGTGGCGCTTTCAAGGGTCAATTGATGTTCGTCCATGCCGCGCCCTTCGGCGGGCGCCGGCAAGGCTTGCGCCAGCAGCGTCGGTGTTTCCAGCGGCGCCAGCGCCTGTTTCCAGAACTGTTCGGCGGCCAGCAGCGGCTGCTGTTGAATCCAGCGCAGGTAGTCGCGGTATTGCCCCAACGGCCTGGCCAACGTCTGGCCGGCATAGTGCTGGATCACTTCGCCAAGCAACTGGGCGTTGCTCCAGCCGTCCATGAGGATGTGATGGCTGGTGTATATCAGGTGCCAGTCTTCACTGCCCCGACGTACCAGCAGCAGGCGGAACAACGGCGCGGCGCCGAGTTCGAAGCCACGGCTGCGCTCCTCGGCGGCCAGTGCATCGAGGTCGATGTCGGCCGCTTCGACCACTTGCAGTTGCAGGTCGATCTGGCGATGAATCACCTGATGCGCGCACTCGAGCCCCAACCAGTGGAAGCTGCTGCGCAGGATGTCGTGGCGATTGATCGCCGCCTGCCAGGCCCGGCCGAACGCCACGATTTCAAGGCCCTGAATATCCAGGCGCAGTTGATTGATGTAGGCCTCGGCCTGGGGTTCGTACAGGGTGTGGAACAGCATGCCCTGCTGCATTGGCGTCAGCGGGTAAACGTCCTCGATGACCGGCGCCGCAACAGGCAAGGCATCGAGTTGTGCCTGGGTGATGCGCGCCAGCGGGAAGTCCGATGGCGTGACCTGGCCTGCCGTTGTCGCGCAGCAATGCTCGATCAGCGTCTTGAGTTCTTCGGTGTAGGCATCGGCCAGTCGTTGCACGGTGGAATCGGCAAACAGGTCACGGCTGAAGCCCCATTGCAGCGAGAGCTGCCCGCCATAGACCTGGCCTTCCACGGTCAGCCAGTTGGCCAGCGGCGCATCGTCGCCCTGGGCCTGGCCGCCGCTTTCCGGGGCCGGGACGAACAGCGCGGCGTTGTCGAACTGACGGTCGAACTGCCCCAAGTAGTTGAAGGTGATCCGTGGCGCCGGCAAGTCTTGCAGGGCCTGACGCTGCACCGGTTCGCCGAGGTAGCGCAGCAAGCCGTAGCCCAGGCCTTTGCCGGGAATGGCGCGCAGTTGCTCCTTGATCGACTTGATCGAACTTTCTACTTCGGCCTCGGGTTGCAGGCGCACTGGAAACAGGCTGGTGAACCAGCCGACGGTGCGGCTCAGGTCGAGGTCGTCGGACAGGTCTTCGCGGCCGTGGCCTTCCAGCTGGATCAGCGTCGAGCGCTGCCCGCTCCAGCGGCAGATGACCCGCGCCAGCGCCGTGAGCAACAGATCATTGACCTGGGTGCGATAGGCCGCCGGGGCTTGTTGCAGCAGACGTTGGGTTAACTCGGCGTCAAGTTTCGATTCGATCTTGTGTCCGTGGCGCTGCTGCATGCTGCCCCGGGGGTTGTCACACGGCACGTCCCTGGCATCGGCCAGTTGCGCCTGCCAGTACGGCAACTGCTCACTGAGTGCTTGGGCGTGCTGTTGCAGGTGCGCGGCCCAGGTTTGGTAGGCGCTGGTTTTCTCGGGCAGCGCCACTTGCCGGTAAGCCTGTTGCAGGTCTTCGAGCAACACCCGCCACGACACCCCGTCCACGACCAGGTGATGAACCACCAGCAGCAGGCGCTGGCTTCCGTCGTCGAGACTGACCAGCAAGGCACGCAGCAGCGGCCCTTCTGCCAGATCGAGGCTGCGTTGCGCCTCATCGCATAGGGCGGTCAAGGCTTCGGCCGAAGACGCCCGACGCTGCCACAACCCACCTGACTCGACTGGCGCTGCATGGCGCTGCTGCCAGCCTTCGTCACCGGCGATGAAGCGCAGGCGCAAGGCGTCGTGGTGGTTGATGACGGTAACCAACGCCTGTTCCAACACTTGCGGATTCAGCGCTTCCCGGGGCGTCAGCAGCAGCGACTGATTCCAGTGCCGGCGCTGGGCGATGGCCTGTTCGAAGAAGTAATGCTGCGCCGGGGTCAGGATCACTTCGCCACTGACCGGGCCTTGATCGATGTTGCTGCGGCTGTCGAACGTCGCGACCAATGCCAGGCTGCGCACGGTCTGGTACTGGAACAGGTCCCGCGGGCTGAGGCGAATGCCAGCCTGGCGGGCGCGGCTGACCACCTGGATGGAAATGATCGAGTCGCCGCCAAGTTCGAAGAAGTTGTCTTCGAGGCCCACGGGTTCTGCGCCCAATACGTCCTGCCAGATCTGCGCCAGCGCGATCTGCATCGCATCCAGCGGCGCAACGAATGCCTGTTGCGGCACGGCGTCGGGTGGCGGCAAGGCCTTGCGGTCGAGCTTGCCATTGGCGGTCACCGGCAAGGCATGCAGCGGCATCAGGTAGGTCGGCACCATGTATTCCGGCAGGCTGCCGAGCAGCCAGGCCTTGAGGGTTTGCGGCCACTGCGGGTCGGTGTCGGTATTTTCCAGCACCAGATACGCCACCAGCTGCTTGCCGCCCTGCACCAGCACCACGGCCTCGCGCACCAGCGCATGCTGCATCAGGCGAGTCTCGATTTCCCCCAGCTCGATGCGCAGGCCGCGCAATTTGACTTGATGGTCGAGGCGTCCGAGGTATTCGATCACACCGTCGGCGCGCTGGCGCACGCGGTCGCCGGTGCGGTACAAGCGCGCGCCATCATCGAAGGGGCACGGCACGAAACGCTCGGCGCTGAGCGCCGGACGCCGGTGATAACTGCGCGCCAGCCCGGCGCCGCCGAGGTACAACTCCCCCGCCACGCCGGCCGGAACCGGGAGCAATTGCGCATCCAGCACATGGGTGCGCAGGTTGGCGATGGGCCGGCCGATGGGCACGCTGTCGGCGCCTTCGTCGATGCAGGTCCAGTGGGTGACGTCGATGGCCGCCTCGGTCGGGCCGTACAGGTTGTACAACCCGGCGCCCGGCAGCTTTTTGAACACCTGCAATTGCGCATCCAGCGGCAAGGCCTCACCGCTGCAGACGATGCGCTTGAGGCCGGTGCAAGCCTCGACGCCCGGTTCGTGGATGAACGCCTGAAGCATTGACGGCACAAAGTGCAGTGTACTGATGCCCTGGTCTTCGATCAGGCGGATCAACTGCGCCGGTTCGCGATGTGCCCCCGGCGGCGCCACCACCAGCCGCGCACCGGTCATCAGCGGCCAGAAGAACTCCCACACCGACACGTCGAAACTGAACGGGGTTTTCTGCAACACCGAGTCGCTGCCATCCAGCCCGTAAGCCTGTTGCATCCAGCACAAGCGGTTGACCAGAGCTCCGTGACTGTTGCCGGCGCCTTTGGGCTTGCCGGTGGAACCGGAGGTGTAGATCACGTAGGCCAGGTTCAACGGATGCACGTCGACCTGCGGACAGGTTTCGCTGTATCCGTCGAGCCAGTTGTGCTCCTGATCCAGGGCGATGACCTTGACGCCCTCGGTGGGCAGTGCGCCGATCAAGGTGCTTTGGCTGAGCAGCAAACCAATCGCACTGTCTTCGATCATGTAGGCCAGGCGCTCGGCCGGGTACTCCGGGTCCAGCGGTACGTAGGCACCACCGGCCTTGTGAATCGCCAGCAGGCCGATGACCATTTCCAGCGAACGCTCGACGCAGATCCCCACCAGCACATCCGGGCCGACACCCTGCTCGCGCAAGCAGTGCGCCAGTTGATTGCTGCGAGCGTCGAGTTGCCCGTAGCTGAGCTGACGCTCGCCAAACACCAGCGCCGGCGCGTCGGGGGTGCGTCGGGCCTGGGCCTGAATCAACGGGTGCAGGCACTGCTCGACCGGATAGGTCTCGGCGGTGCGGTTCCAGTCCTGCACCAGCACTTGCTGCTCATCCGCGGTCAGCATCGGCAACTCGCCGACTCTTTGCGTCGAGTCGTCGACTATCGCCTGCAACAGGCGCGTCCAGTGCCCGGCCATGCGCGCAATGGTATCGGCCTCGAACAGGTCGCTGGCGTAGGTCAGCGCGGCGTGCAGCTTGCCGCCCTTCTCCCAGGTGTCCAGGGTCAGGTCGAACTGGGTGGTGCGGCTTTGCCAGTCAATGCTGCCCAGCTCCAGACCGGACGCGGTGCTGACCGAGGCCATGTCGGCCACGTGCGGCTGGTGGTTGTACATCACCTGGAACAGCGGCGTGTGGCTGAGGCTGCGTTGCAGTTTCAGCGCCTCGACCAGACGCTCGAATGGCAGGTCCTGATGGGCCTGGGCGCCGAGGGCGGTTTCCTTGATGGCGCGCAGCAGGTCATCGACCCGGGTCTGGCCGTCCAGTTGCGTGCGCAGCACCTGGGTGTTGATGAAGAAGCCGATCAGGCCTTCGATTTCCGCGCGGTTGCGGTTGGCGATGGGCACGCCGACGCGGATGTCGGTTTGCCCGGTGTAGCGATGGAGCAAAGCGTTGAAGGCGCCGAGCAACAGCATGAACAGGGTGATGTTGTGCTTCTGTGCGGTGCTGCGCAGGCGCTCCGCCAGTTGTGCCTCGACCGCGAATTCGTAGCGGGTGCCGCGATAGCTCGGCATCGCCGGGCGCGAATGGTTTAGGGGCAACTCCAGCACCGGGTGTTCGTCACCCAACTGCGCCTGCCAATACGCCAGTTGCCGCGCCTGCTCGCCCGCCTCCAGCCAGCGGCGCTGCCATAGGGCGTAGTCGCTGTACTGGATCGGCAACGCTGCCAGCTGCGGTTGCGCGCCCGCATCGAAGGCGTCGTAGCAGCGGATGAATTCGTCGATCAGCACGTTCATCGACCAGCCGTCAGAGACGATGTGGTGCAGGGTCAGCAACAGCACGTGCTGTTGTTCGGCGAGCTTGAGCAAGGTCACCCGCAGCAGCGGACCGGTCGACAGATCGAACGGCAGTACCGATTGCTGCTCGGCGGTTTCAGCCACGGCACGTTCGCGCTCATTGGCAGGTAATTCGCTGAAATCCACCTGCTCGATGACCAGCGGCGCAGCGGCCGGCACTTGCAGCAAGCTGTCATCGGCCTGACGGGCGAACACCGTGCGCAGGGTTTCATGCCGCGCCACCAGACTGGCGAACGCCTGTTCCAGCGCCGACAGGTTCAGGCGACCGCTCAGCCGCACCGCGCCCGGCAGGTTGTAGGCGCCGCTGTGGGGATCCAGTTGCCAGAGAAACCACATGCGTTGCTGGGCGTACGACAGCGCCTGGCGATCCTCGGCCTCGATGCCGGCGGGAATCGGGAAACGGGCGAAATCCACGCCCTCCTTGTGCAAGGCCGCAAGGAACATCTGACGCTTTTCCAGGGGCAACCCGATAAACCGGCGAGCAAGTTTCAAGGAGTCTTCAGCATTCATCTATCGGCATCCGCATCAGTAGGCAGCAGGCGCAAAGGCGCGTCGTGCCTATAAAACGAATGCAGGCGGGAAAAATTAGCGGATCAGGCGGAAGGTGAAACGCGCAATACAGAACAATGAAAAACCTGTGGGAGCGAGCTTGCTCGCGATGGCGGAGTGTCAGTCACATCCATGCTGAATGTGCCGCCGTCATCGCGAGCAGGCCCGCTCCCACAGGGATCGGGTGAAATTTGAGAGTGGTGTTAACCCACGGCAGCCATGGAAAGCCGCCGATGATGCACCTCAAGCTGATCCTTGATCACCCGCAGGACCTTGGCTTCCTGCTCATGGATGAAGAAGTGCCCGCCCGCCAGCATGTCCACCGAAAAACTGCCACGGGTTTCCTGGCTCCAGCCGATCAACTGTTCGGCGCTGGCGCGATCGCTCTTGCCACCGAGAACATGCACCGGGCACTTGAGCAAGGGGCGTTGAATTGGCGCGAAACGCCCACAGAGCAGGAAGTCCGCACGCAGCACCGGCAGGGTCAGGCTCATCAACTCTTCGTTGGCCAGGATCTCTTCGCTGGTGCCGTTGAGGGTGCGCAGTTGCTCGATCAGTTCGGCGTCGGTCTTGGGCTGGGCGAAGCCCCGGTCGTAGTCGGCGCGCAGGGTCGGTGCGGCGGTGCCCGAGGCGAACAGCGCTACCGGCTCCGGGCAGCCCAGCGAGCGAAACGCATGGGCCATCTCGCAGGCCAGCAACGCGCCCATGCTGTGGCCGAACAATGCGTATGGCGCCTTGAGCGTGGTTTTTTGTTCCTGGGCCAATTGCAGCGCCAGGCGGCACATGTCGGTGTGCAAGGGCTCGCCGTACCGCGCGCCACGCCCCGGCAGTTCCACCGGTTGCAGCGTGAGCCACTGCGGCAGTTTGCGCCGCCAACGGCTATAGACCATGGCACTCGCGCCCGAATAGGGCAGGCACAGCAATGTCAGCGGGGTCACCGGGCTTTCCTCGAAAGTTGTCTGTTTGGAGAACGGACGAGGAGCCCAAAGAATTAGCCATGTGAGTAACCCTGTGGGAGCGAGCTTGCTCGCGATGACGGTGTGTCAGGCACTGATGATTTCGACTGATACTCCGCTATCGCGAGCAAGCTCGCTCCCACAGGGGGGCTGTTTCCAGCATTGGATGTTCATTTCAGATGGCGATAACTCGGAATCGCCGAACCGAGCACCACCGCCCCCGCCGCAATCGCCAGCCAGAACCCGCTGCGTGCGCCGAAGGCGTCCACCAACCAGCCGGAGCCGGCGGCGCCGAACGCCAACCCGGCCAGGCACGAGCCGATGGCATACACCGACAGCACGATGCTCGCCACCGCGCCGGCCATTGCGTAGCCACCCTGCACCTGCGAAAGCATGGTGATCAGGCCGATGCCGGTCATGGAAATCGGCATGCGCGCGATCATTGCGGCCAGCACGAAGGCGCCACTGCCAGGGGCTTTGAACAACTCGCGATAGGGGTTGGCCATGGGACGGGTCTCATCAGGGGACTGCACGTTGCCATAACGGCTGATTGCCGGGGAAGCAGCAATTTGTTGGTTGAATGTGAAGGCCCCATCGCGAGCAAGCTCGCTCCCACAATGGCCGGCGTACACCAGTCAACTGTGGGAGCGAGCTTGCTCGCGATGGGGTCAGAACAGACAACTCACACCCTTCGCCAAATGAACTCTCGCCCACCCAAACCAGTCAGCTATTTAGGCCCCCGGTTCCCGGAGTTTCGCGACAATGGTTGATCCCCCCGAACGCCAACGCCCCATCGACGCCCACGGCATCATCGGCGACATGCGCAGCGCGGCGCTGGTCAACGACAAGGGCAGCGTGGATTTTTTCTGCTGGCCGGAGTTCGACAGCCCGTCGATCTTCTGCTCGCTGCTGGACACCCCCGAAGCCGGAATTTTCCAGTTGGCGCCGGACTTGCCCGACGCCCGCCGCGAACAAATCTACCTGCCCGACACCAATGTGTTGCTGACCCGCTGGCTCAGTGATCGCGCCGTGGTCGAAGTCACCGACCTGCTACCGGTCGGTGACACCGAGGATGACCTGCCGCTGCTGATGCGGCGGATCCGTGTGGTCAGCGGCCGCGCCACCTTCCACATGCGCTGCGCCGTGCGCCATGACTACGCCCGCGCCTACACTCGCGCACGCCAGAACAAACAGGATGTGGTGTTTGAAGCTGCCGACCAACCGACTCTGCGGCTCTCTTCGGATCAGGCATTACGCATCGACGCCAACGTGGCGATCGCCGATTTCACCCTCGAACAAGACCAGACTGGTCAATTCCTGCTAGGCGCCCTCGACGATCCGCGCTTCAAGGAAGGTGCCGCGCAACTGTGCCTGGAGCGCACCCTGAAGTTCTGGCGCGACTGGATCGGCCAGTCCAACTACCGCGGCCGCTGGCGCGAAATGGTCAACCGCTCGGCCCTGGCGATGAAGCTGCTGACCTCGCGCAAACACGGCGCCATTCTCGCCGCCGCCACCTTCGGCCTGCCGGAAAGCCCGGGTGGCACACGTAACTGGGACTATCGCTTCACCTGGATCCGCGACGCCTCGTTCACCGTCTATGCGTTCATGCGCCTGGGCTTCGTCGAAGAGGCCAACGCCTATATGCGCTGGTTGCGCGGTCGGGTCAGCGACTGCCAGGGCAAGCCGATGAAACTCAATATCCTGTACGCCATCGACGGTCGCCAGGAGCTGCCGGAGATCGAGCTGGCGCACCTGTCTGGGCATGGTGGCGCACAACCGGTGCGCATCGGCAATCAGGCTTACGAACAAGTCCAGCTCGATATCTTTGGCGAGCTGATGGACGCGATTTACCTGGTCAACAAATACGGCGAAGCCATCTCCCATGAAGGCTGGAAACACACGGTGGAGGTGGTCGATCAGGTCTGTGAAACCTGGGAGCAGAAGGATGTCGGCATCTGGGAGATGCGCGGCGCGCAATATCATTTCCTGCATTCACGGCTGATGTGCTGGGTCGCCCTGGACCGCGCCATCCGCCTTGCTTCAAAACGCTCGCTGCCGGCCCCCTTCGCGCGTTGGGACCAGACCCGCCAGGCGATCTACGCCGACATCTGGGAGAACTTCTGGAATCAAGAGCGCGGGCATTTCGTCCAGCACATCGGCGGCACCGGCCTGGACGGTTCGATGCTGCTGATGCCGCTGGTGCGTTTCGTCAGCGCCCGCGACCCGCGCTGGCTGGCGACCCTGGAAGCCATCGAAAAGAGCCTGGTGCGCGACGGCATGGTCTACCGCTACCGCAACGACGACAGCCAGATCGACGGCCTGCCCGGCAGCGAAGGCGCCTTCGCCGCGTGCTCGTTCTGGTACGTCGAATGCCTGGCCCGCGCCGGCCAGCTCGACAAGGCCCACCTGGAGTTCGAACAACTGCTCAGGTACGCCAACCCGCTGGGGCTGTATGCCGAAGAATTCGACAGCCATGGGCGGCACATGGGCAACACACCGCAGGCATTGACCCATCTGGCGCTGATCAGTGCGGCGTGCTTTCTGGATAGGAGGTTGAGTGGGGAGAAGGTTGTTTGGCAGCCGTGAGATTTGATTGTCCCCCCAATAACCGCGTTAGCCGGCAGCACTTTGTATTTTTGCTGCACATAAGCCGATGTAGGACTGTTCCGAGAATACTGTCAGCAATATCAGATCTAAGTAGATCGGCGTAAAAAGATTTTTTCTGGGGGTACTATTTTAAAACCGCCGTCACATTCTGATATGTTTTTTGTTCCCACTACACACGCCAAGCCTTCTTGATATCTAGCCAATAGTGCCGACTAAAGTCACACAAAAACAAAACGCCCTCGTAATCTATCGTTTTTTTCAGGAGCCTGTACATGAATAGCCTGGACAGCCTAATGCGTTCAATCTCCGAGGCATACGATCTACACATAAAACACATGGAACTCATTTACGACGCAGTCAACAAAATATTCAGAATAACCAACGACAACGATTCGTTGATTTTCAAGATCTTCAATAAAAGAGACCATTCAAAACAAAGAATCTCTTTCGAAAGAAAAATCACATCTTATATATCATCCCACCAACCCAACAGCATCAATCCAATCCTTGCGAAAGCCCAGATAGAAAAAACCTACCTATACGAGAACCAGTTTTACTATGGCATTCTCACTCGTGAGTGCACTGGCAACCCGTACCTTAAAAATGCCGGAGCTCTGTCAGACGACTATCTGTTTGGCCAAGCACTATTCACATTGCATCACATTCCACCACCCCCATTCAGAAACCCAAAACACGATACCAGTAACGTTAAGCATCTAATATCAAAGCTTGGAAGCCCCAACCGTTCCCAAAAAACCATTCAATTAAAGGAAATCATACAAACCTTACACAACGATATAAATCTAACTACCCTATCCCATACCGAGTGTATGATGCGTTGTATTAGCCACGGAGATGCCTGGCCAGGAAACGCACTTTATTCTTCTAATGCGTGCACCCTGATTGACTTTGAGCACACCAGAATCTCTGACCCGGCATTTGATGTCGCTACGTTCATCTGGTGGCTCACGGGGAGCGAACACACGGAGTTAGAAAAACTCAAATCATGGAAAAAATTCATCAATGGATATGGTGAGTCTATAAAACAACTAATCAACAACAGCACACCAACACTAATAAAAACCAACCAACTAAGAAGCCTTATCTTCTTACACAACAACATAATCATTAACAAAGAAATACTTGAATACGCACAACACCAAACATTTCATCTACTAGATAAATTAACCCCACACCTAAAAAGCGAGCACCTACTAGAAGCCCTGTGGAAAAAATAATAAATGCAACCATCTCTGATATCTCATTGCTTGCAAAAACACTTACATACCTTTGAAACTTGTTAGCAAAATCACTCTCACTGCCCATTTCGTAACTTTCTTACACTTTGAAATACCTTGTTGCGTATCGTTACCTCCCCACCTAACATCCTTACTGAACGGGAACAGCGGAGCTGTCCAATACACCCCGAATTCAAGGAACCAGAATGACCCAACGCATCCAACGCAGCATCGACTCCCCGCTCCGAACCGGTTTGAACCGCGAAGAGCTCTGGGAGGCCGGTGACAAGGGCCTGATCAAATGCTGGGAAGTCGGCCGCCAGCGCGCCGCCCGATTCCCCGACCTCGCCCGACAGTGCCTCGCCGGCGAGCTGCCCGTACTGGGCTGGAAAGGCGGCGTCAGCCGCAGCCTGAAGAAACTCGAAAAATATGGCTCCCTTAAATACCTCGCACAGTGGCAAGGGTTGCGTGGGGAAGATCTGGATGTTGATTTGAGCGAAGAGCGGGCGCTGACTTGCTCGCGAACCGGGATGGTGGTGACGTTCACGCCGGATCGGGCGAAGTATTTCAATCAAATAGCGGAAGTTGAATCCTAGGAGCATGGACAATGGTCGATTTGCATCAGGAATTTCAAAACAGTGGATTCTTCCACGAAGCGCGCATTGATAGACGTTCAGCCGACGCACTGGTAGGCATCGCGGCTGGACTCGCTGCCGATGGCAGGATCAACCAACAGGAAGCCGAGTTTCTCAAGAGTTGGATCGAGGTTCATTTGTGTCATCTGGGTGATCCGGTCGTGAACATCCTCTATAAACGCCTCTCCAACATGCTGAGTGATGGCGTGCTGGACTCTGAAGAGTCGGCTGAGCTACTGGACATGCTGCACCAGTTTTCAGGTATCCCGGTTGGCTCTGACCAGATCTTCACAACACCTTGCAGTCTTCCACTCGATATCCCTGCACCCGCACTGAACTGGATTGATCGGGTTTTCCTGTTCACCGGCGTTATGGCTTACGGTCCGCGCAAAGAATGCGAATCGCTGATAGTCGAACGCGGCGGTCTGATTGGTGGTTCGGTCAGCAAAAAAATCAACTATCTGGTGGTCGGCAGCATCGGAAACGATCAATGGCTTAATAGCACTTATGGCACCAAGATCAAAAAAGCCGTTGAACTGAGAGAGAGCGGTGTTCCTATCGCGATCATCAGTGAAGAACACTGGCAAAGGGTGCTGTTCGGGTGACACAACTTTGGGCGCCAAGGGAGGTACGATGATTGAGCATCCACTAAAGACCGTCCGCACGACACAACTCGACATTACCTACGAAGAACACGGCCCCGCCACTGGCTACCCGATCATCCTGCTTCATGGCTTTCCCTATTCGCCACGTGCCTACGACGCAATCGCCCCCGCTCTCGCCGCTACCGGTTACCGCGTGATCGTTCCGTATCTACGGGGTTACGGCCCAACACGCTTCATCAACGCTGATACGCTGCGTTCCGGTCAGCAATCCGCCCTTGCCCAGGATTTGCTTGAGCTGATGGATGCCCTTTCCATTAAACAGGCGTCTCTCTGTGGCTACGATTGGGGCGGTCGGGCGGCGTGCATTGTGGCGGCACTGTGGCCGGAACGGGTGCGCTGCCTGGTTACGGGCGATGGCTATAACCTTCAGGACATCCCCCATTCGACACTGCCTCTGGCTCCTGAGTCCGAGCATCGCTACTGGTATCAGTACTATTTCCACACACCTCGTGGCGTCGCGGGCCTGACTGAAAATCGCCGCGCTTTGTGCGAATTACTCTGGAAACTGTGGTCACCCACCTGGGCCGACAGCGCTGCACGCTATCCGTTGAGCGCCCCGGCCTTCGACAACCCGGATTTCGTCGACGTTGTGATTCACTCCTACCGCCACCGTTATATGTATGCCCTTGGCGATCCAACGCTGGAATGGATGGAGCAGGCCCTGAGCAAACAACCGGGCATCAGCGTACCGACGATTTCCCTGTGCGGTGCCGATGACGGTGTCGGGCCAGCGCAAGACGTCGACGAAGATATCGGGCATTTCACCGGCCCCTATGAGCGCCGGATCTTGCCGGGCGTTGGCCACAACATTCCCGAAGAAGCACCAGACGCCACACTCAAGGCACTACTGGATCTGCTCCAACACTAACCGAAAACCGCTCCCGATAAGCCTGTGGCGTCACGCCCATGGCCCGCAGGAAGCTGCGGCGCAGGGTTTCTTCGCTGCCGAAGCCGCATTGCACCGCCACCCGTTTGATCGGCACGCCGGTATCGCTGAGCAAACGCCGCGCGGTTTCGACGCGGATCAGTTCGATGGCCCGGGCCGGGGTCTGGCCGGTGTCGGCGCGGTAGTGGCGCACGAAGCTGCGTTCGCTCATGCCGGCCTGCAAGGCCAGGGTCGGGATGCCCAGGTCGTGGGTCAGGTTTTCGCTGATCCAGGCGTGAAGTTCGTCGAAACGGTTGCCTTCCTGTTGCAGTGACAGGGTCACGCTGAATTGCGACTGGCCACCCGGACGCTTGAGAAACACCACCAGTTGCCGGGCGACTTCCAGGGCCATGGTGCGCCCCAGATCTTGTTCGACCATGGCCAACGCCAGGTCGATGCCGGCGGTCACCCCGGCCGAGGTCCAGACCGGGCCGTCGTTAATGAAGATCGGGTTGGGCTCGACGTGCAGTTGCGGGTGCTGCTGCGCCAATTGCTCGCAACGGGTCCAGTGGGTGACCACGCGCCGGCCGTCGAGCCAGCCGCTGGCCGCCAGCAGGAACGCACCGGTGCACACCGAGGCAACCCGCCGGCAGCCATGGGCATGTTCGCGCACCCAGGCGACCAACGGCGCATCTTCGGCCGCTGCGTAGACACCCCAGCCACCGGCGATGATCAGGGTATCGGTGCCCTCTTCCGGTAATGGTTCGGCCAACAGGGCCAACCCCGCCGACGACATCACCGCCCCGCCGCCGCTGACAATTACTGTCGGTGCATAGGGTGGCGGCAGGCCTTGCTGGCGGGCAATGTCGTTGGCCGAAGCGAAGACCTGCAACGGCCCGGTGACGTCGAGCAATTGCACGTTGGCGAAAGCGAGCACATGGATGGTTTTCGACATTTGGCGTAATTCGTTGGGATATTGGCGTATACGCCAAAGCCTACGAGCCTAAAGTCAAACCGTCCACCCACTTCACGAGAAAAACACCATGACGTTGCAGATCGGTTTTCTGTTGTTTCCTCAGGTGCAGCAACTGGACCTGACCGGCCCTTACGACGTACTGGCCTCGCTGCCGGATGTGAAAGTGCATCTGATCTGGAAAGACCTGATGCCGGTCACCGCCAGCACCGGCCTGCTGTTGAAACCGACCACCACTTTCGACGATTGCCCGGCACTGGACGTGATCTGCGTGCCCGGTGGCAGCGGCGTCGGCCCCTTGATGGAAGATGACCAGACCCTGGACTTTCTCAAGGCCCAGGCCGCCAACGCCCGGTACGTCACGTCGGTGTGCACCGGCTCGCTGGTGCTGGGCGCGGCGGGATTGCTCAAGGGCAAACGCGCCACCACTCACTGGGCGTATCACGAACTGCTCAAGCCACTGGGTGCAATTGCGGTGCAAGACCGGGTAGTTCGCGACGGCAATCTGCTGACCGGTGGTGGCATCACCGCCGGTATCGACTTCGCCCTGACCCTGGCCGCCGAGCTGTTCGACCAGGCCACCGCCGAGCTGGTGCAATTGCAACTGGAATACGCCCCAGCCCCGCCATTTACCGCGGGCAGCCCGGAGACGGCCCCGGCCAGCGTGCTGGAGGAGGCTCGCCAGCGGGCTGCCGGCTCGTTGAAACTGCGGGCGCAGATCACCGAGCGCGCGGCGGCGAAACTCGACCGACAGTGAAAAAATGGCGGCGGGAACCCGGTGCCTGCCGCCACGATGTTTTCACGCACCCACAAAAAAACCCGCCGAAGCGGGTTTTTCCAAGACCATGACGACTCCTTGTCGTAGCGTTCCTTGCATATGGTCGATCATCCATGATCCTGAGCACATCCTGTGCTTCAGTGGGTAAGGCCAGATTACGCTTCGGATCCAATTTGTAACAGGCGATATCACTACCATCGCGTGTAAGACATTCGCTATAAACCACCTTCCGAAACCCCCTGGACGCCTCAGGTTTCGAGCCAGCTTCAGCCACTCAGTTGTTCGTGGGACTTGGCATTGTCGATCAAAAACTGCTCGATATTGTTCATTTGCTCTTCCCAACCGCGACTGTCCATGCGGAAAGCCTTTTCGCGACGGGTCTGGGGAACGTGATCGAAACCGGACTCGGAGACCTTGAGCAACGTGCCTTCGTCCATGTCTTCGAGTTCGAATTTCACCAGGGTGGTGGGTTCCTGGGAGTAATCGACTTCAGGGTTCACGGCATACGGGTGCCAGCGAAACGAAAACAGTCGCTCCGGCTCGACCCGCTCTACCAGTACATTCCAGCGCAAATGCTCATAACCGGGATAGGTAATCTGCCCCTGGGTCCACTCGCCTGCCACAAAGCGCTTGCCCTCCAGCGCCACGCCAAACCACTGTCCGAACATTTCGGCATTGGCCAGCACACGCCAGACCTGCGAACGCTTGGCCTTGAGCAGGACTTTCCTTTCGATGCGATCAGATGCTGGGTTCATAAGTCACCTCCTGTACTTGAACAGTAGGTCAGTAAGACCACAAGACCAACTTTAAAGTTGTACCAATGGGAATATGCAATCAACCACGCCTGAGATATTCGGTCGCATTTGCGCGGATAAGTTCTGGGGCAATCGCAAAGTCAGAGGGCGAAACGGCTAACGTTCCGTCTCGAAACAGCATCGAAAAGGATAGCGACATGAACAACCTGCGCGGCAGTTGCCTGTGTCTCTCGGCGCTACACTGCACCTCTCTTTCGGTCACAACGAGCACTCCAGCATGAACCCACGCTTACTCTTGGCACTGACGCCCCTGTTGTTCACCTCCATGGCGTTCGCCGTGGACTGCGAAAACGCCAGCGACCAGGCGACGATGAACCAGTGCGCGGCGCAGCAGCATGCGGCCGCCGACAAGGAATTGAATGCGCTGTACCAGCAGATCACTTCGCGGCTCAAGAGCAACCCGGACGGCAAGAAGCAGTTGGTGGGTGCGCAGCGGGCGTGGGTGGCGTTCCGCGATGCCGAGTGCAGGTTCTCGGCGTCCGGGGTGGAAGGCGGGAGTGTGTATCCGCTGATCTACGGCAACTGCACCACGGAGCTGACCAAGGCACGGGTTCAGACGTTCAAGCAGTACTTGAAGTGTCAGGAGGGGGATTTGAGTTGTCCGGTGCCGGGGGTTTGATTTTTGCTGTTTTTGCGGTGTTTTTGAGGGCCTCTTCGCGGGCAAGCCCGCTCCCACAGGGTTCAGGGGTGTTCACACGATAGTGATCACACTGCATATCCACTGTGGGAGCGGGCTTGCCCGCGAAGGCGTCAGTTCAGGCGCGGCAATTACCGGACAAAAATCTGCGCCGTGGTAATCGCCATGTCCCCGCCCGGCAGCTTGATGCTGCCCGTTTGCTTGAGGCTGTCGGCATCAAAGATCGCCACGTCGTTGAAGGTTCCCGCCAGGTAGATCTTGCTGCCGTCCTTGTTGAAGGAAATGCAGTAGTACGAGTGATCGAGCGTGGCGGACTGGAGCATCTTCTTCTGTTTGATGTCGTACTTGGCCAGGCGGTTGAGCACGCCGAACATCAGGTTCGGGTCCTTGGGCGAGCGCATGCCGCTGAAGTAGATTTCGGTCAAGGGCCCGAAGTCGGTGGTTTCGGTCTTGCCGGTCTTCAGGTCGACACTGAACAGGCCGTACAGGTATTCGGCGGTGGCCGGGTCCTGTTTCTTGTCCTTGAACTTCGCCGCGGTGTACAGCAGCGAGAAGTCATGCCGGTACGTTTGCTGGTTCCACACGTAGAGCACGTCCGGCGCGCTGTAATTCGGGCGCTTCCAGTGGCGGCTGGGGATCAGCACGTCGAACTTGCCGGTCTGTACATTGACCTTGTAGACGTCCGCCCCGGCCACGTACAGCGTGCCGTCGTCACCGCTCTGCATGATGGTCAGCTGGCGCGGCGCCGGGAAACTGCGCACAGGCTTGGCGTCCATGCCGGCGTCGGTCTTGTACACGTCGAGCCGCGGCTGCTGCACTTCGTAGCGATCGTTCATCATCAGCGTCGGGTTGGCGACGGTGTACAGCTCCTTGCCGTCGTGGCTGAGGGTGAAGGCGAACATCGAGCGCGCTTTTTCCCCCGGCTTCTGGGCGATGCTGGCGTGGAACACCTGCTTGCAGTTGTCCAGTTCGACACCGTAGACGTCCGCATAGTGATTGTTCAGCACGTAGGCGGTCTTGCGGTCCGGCGACAATTGCACGGTGCCGGGGCCGAAGGCATCGGGCATCTTGCAGGTCTTGAACAGGGTGTCGGTGGCCAGGTCGATCACGTGCAGGTTGTTCGGGTAGTTCGTGGTCAACATGTACTCGTGACCATATTGCAGTGCGGTGTTTTCATCGGCCAGAACACTGACCGAACAGCTGCTCAGAACGGCGAACGCGGCCAGGCCGCAGGCTTTGATATTACGCATGCTGGAATCCTTCTTCTGTGATCACTTGTCTTTGGGGAAGACAGTGCCGAGGTTGCGCCAGTTGTCGTTGGACGCCTGGGCATCCTTGTTCCAGTCCGGGTAGGTGCTCATCATGTCGGGCACCTGGGCCGGCCACCAGCAGGGGTCGGAGCAACCGTAGAGGTCGGCTTCCATCGGCTGGCACAGCGACGACACGCCGCCAAACGCATCGATTTCCCAGCCCGGATCGGTGGTTGAGGCACAGCCCGCCACGGAGCTCATGGCCACCACTTCTTCAATGCGGTTCTCGTCCGCGGCCTGATCCAGCTTCAACGCTTTGTTATTGATTGCCTTGAGATGTTTCATATCAGTGAGCCTTGCGCGGAGTGATGTAACTGCTGATGAACGCAGGGTTATTGGCCATGATCCGGGTGTAGACCTCGATGCCGAAGTCGACCCAGTCACGCATCAGTTCGCAGTAGTGATAGGTCGGGTGGGTCGGATCGCCGTAGCGGGCGTAGCTCTCGTGGTAGCAGCCGCCGGAACACAGGTTGCGGATCTGGCAGTCCTCGCAGCCGGTGTTGGTGCGGTCCAGGCGCTGGGACAGGAAGTCGTTCAACTCCACCTGCTTCACACCGCTGTGGACGTTGCCGAAGGTCGGCAGGCTCGAACCGGTAAAGCGGTGGCACAGGTTCAGCTCGCCCTTGTGATCCACCGCCAGCATCTTCAGGCCCGCGCCGCACGGCAGGGCTTTCTTGTGGCCTTCGTGGATGTCGGTGATGAGCTGGTGCAGGTTGGAGAAACCGATGTTGCGGTGCTCCAGCGCCGCTTCCAGATAGCGTCGACCGAGGGCCTTCATGTTGGCGAACACCTGCACCAGTTCATCGCTGGTGAGGTTGAAGCTGCTGATGTCGCCGGAGGTCACCGGGGCAAAGCCGACTTCGGCAAAACCCAGTTCGTTGAACAGGTGATCCCAGATGGTTTCAACATCGGTCACGCCGGTGGTCAGGGTCACCCGCGCACCGACCGGACGGCTGTTGTAGCGCGACAGCAGCATCTCGGCCTTGCGCCGCACCACGTCGTACGTGCCCTGCCCGCCTACGGTGATGCGGTTGCGGTCGTGCACGGTTTTCGGCCCGTCGATGCTCACCGACAGCCCGAAACGGTGGGCGTTGAGGTAGTCCACGGTTTCTTCGGTGAGCAGCGTGGCGTTGGTGGTCATGACGAATTCGACGAACTTGCCCGCCTCGCGAAAACGCTTCTCACAGTAGTCGACCATGTACTCAATCAGCTTGCGGTTGCTCAGCGGTTCGCCGCCGAAGAACACCACGGTGAAACGCTCTTCGTCCGGGGATTCGCGCAGCAGCATTTCCACCGAGGCGATCGCCGTTTCGACGTCCATCTTCTTGCCCGCCGACGGCTTGTCGAGGTCTTCCTTGTAGCAGTAGGTGCAGCTCAGGTTGCAGCCGGTGTTGACGTTGAGCACCACGGTATTGATCGCCGTGCGCTCGACGCGCTTGGTGGCGATGTCCGGAGTCAGCGGCGAACCGTCGCTGACCAGTTCCAGGGCCATCAGCTCGCGCAGGGTCTCGGTGATTTCCTCGCCGCTGAAACGCGCGGCCAGGCGCTGGATCAGGTCGTCCGAGGAACAACCGGGCCCACGCAAGGTGTCGATGATGGTGCCCGTCAGTTCATCGCTGGCGAACAGCGAACTGCTGGGGATGTGAAACAGCATGCGGTCGGCATCGACCTGCACTTCGTGCAGGTTGCGTTCGACCAGATTCAATATGGCGCCCATAACCAACCTCCTGTGCAGGCCCCGCTTGGCGGGGCTTGCGGTCATTCCAAAAAGTGTCTGTAGCCTTGAAGCTGTGTTAAGCCAAGGACAGCCAACTCATGGAATCGGTGGATTGTTCCAGCGTTGCACGGTGACGATCATGTGGCCTTCGCCGGTCAGGGATTGCCCTGCGTCGTCGACGGCGGCGATCACCTTGAGGTTGCCGGCATTGTTGGTGGACATCTTGCGCGCCGGGTTCGGCCCGGCATCGCCCGGGGTGAACACGCCGGTGTCGGCCTGCATGGTGCCGGCAAACTTGACGTCTTCGTCTTCCTTGGCGCGGTCGTCGAAGGCTTCGACCTTCCACTGCGCCGGGAACACGCCGATGCGATATGGCTTGCCGTCGGAGCCCTTGCCCCAGGCTTCGGCGTCAAAACGGCCCTGGACTTTCGGCGTCGAACCACCGCCCTCGCCGATCCGTGCCACCGAGAATTCCGGCACCACCTTGACCGAGGCGATCTTGCTGTACACCGACAGGCTCGGGCCTTTCAGCGTGCCGACACTGACCGCGCGCACGCCCGGCTGGGCATTGGCCGTCGCCTTGAGCTTGACCTTGATCCGCTCGGGGCTTTGCTCGACCACTTCGAGCACTTCCACGCCTTTGCCGAAGTCCGGCTTGCCGGTCAGGCCGCTGCCGATCAGGGTGACTTCGGTTTCGCTGCCGGCCTTCACATAGCCCGGCTGCACCGCCAGCAACCGCTGGGAGCCCTGTTTGGCGGCGACGAAGTCCAGACCGCGCTCATCGTGCTCGGCCTCGAACATCCGGCCCTGCATCGCATTGCCTTGGGCGGCGAACACCTGGCGCATGATCACGCCGTCGATCGTCACGTTGCCGCGCCATTCATAGCCGGTGTAGAGAATCGCGCTGCCGTCGCCATTGAACGGCGTGCCGTCGGCGTATTGGCCTTTGACGCTGACCTTGAAAGTGTCGCTGCCGTCGGCGGTCACGCTCATCACACCGGCCAGTTCGCCCTTGCCGGGCAAGTGCCCGCTGAAGCTCCAGTCGCCCACCAGCGCCTCGCTTTTCGGCGCCGCGCCCTGCCATTTTTTCCAGGCCGGGTTATCCAGCGGATAACGCTTGGCCAGCAACGGCACCATCTCTTTACGGGCCAGATCGAACCAGTCGCGGTCACGGGACAGCGCCTGGTACTCCAGCGACGGCCATTGGCCGAGGTGGAAGTTCACCAGGCGTTCCCACTCCTGGGCCGGACGCCGTTGCAGGGCGACCCGCGCACCGGAGTGGCAGCGGCCGCACATCTGGCTGGTTTGGTCGTCGAAGTGTTCGACGGTGTTGAGTCGCCGCTCCAGCGCATAGCGCACGCCGTCGGTTTCGCTCGGCGCAAGGCCCTGGGTATCGGCCAGGTATTTGACCAGCGTTCGGCGGTCTTCATCGCTGATCTGCAAACCGTGCATGGTCTGCATCCGGGCGATGCTCATCAACCAGCCTTCCGGCGTTTTGCGCTGGTGGCTGATACGGCTCAGGGCGTTATCGGCTTCGGGGGTGTGACAGCCCTGACAGGTTTCCTTGAGGATGGTCTGGGCGTCGCGGGCTGCCAGGCTATGAGGCGAATGCAGCGCTACACAAGCGGCTACGGCCAGCAGGCTGGCGCTCATGCCTGATCGGAGTTTTCTCTTCATCAACGTCGAACCTCGCACGGTGCGTTCTTATTGTTGTGGCTTATCGTTTTTATGGTTTCTGCCGTCGGCGGTGAACCGCTGACGGAGGCAAGAGAAACGTCTGCGATGAGCAATACACGGAGCGTGCCAGCTTATGAATATTTCAATGAATCAATGACTTGCCGATAAAAGCCGGTGTTTTGCCAATCGTGTCGTCTGCGTTCCACGTTCAATTTCGCGACAACTGTTTCAACCTGAGACAAGCATAGGATCAAGATCAAAGGATCGCAGCCTGCGGCAGCTCCTACAGGTGAACGTTGCTCCTTCTGTAGGAGCTGCCGCAGGCTGCGATCTTTTGAACTTCACCATGCGTCACCGGCGTCTCACTGCGTCGCAATTTGCGACGCATGCTCCCCCTTTTTACCTTGGGTCCATAACCCGCAAGCCCCGCTAAACCGGCTCTTGCCTCCCAATAAACATAACTGGCACAACCGTTGCGAATGACCTCGCCACACGAACAAGACGAGGTTTCATCATGTCGCTCCCAAACCTGCTTCCCGCCACTTCGGCATTCATCCAGCGTGCCCCGAGCATGCTCATCGGCGGTGACTGGGTCGAGGCCGCCGATGGCCAGACCATGCCCCTGCACAACCCGGCCACCGGTGAGGTGTTGTGCGTGGTGCCACGGGCAACGCCGGAAGATGTCGACCGTGCGGTCCTCGCCGCCCGCCAGGCGTTCGACGATTCGGCCTGGACCCGCACCCGCCCCCGGGAGCGGCAGAATCTGTTATGGAAACTCGCCGACCTGATGCAGCGCGACGCCGAGCTGCTGGCGCAACTGGAATGCCTGAACAACGGTAAAAGCGCGGCGGTGGCCCAGGTGATGGACGTGCAACTGGCCATCGACTTCCTGCGCTACATGGCCGGTTGGGCGACTAAGATCGAAGGTTCTACGGTTGACGTGTCGGCACCGCTGATGCCCAACGACCAGTTCCACAGTTTTATCCGACGCGAAGCGGTGGGTGTGGTCGGCGCCATCGTCGCCTGGAACTTCCCGCTGTTGCTGGCCTGCTGGAAACTCGGTCCGGCCCTGGCCACCGGTTGTACCGTGGTGCTCAAGCCCGCCGACGAAACCCCGCTGACCGCGCTGAAACTCGCCGAGCTGGTGCTGGAGGCCGGTTATCCCGAAGGCGTGTTCAACGTGGTCACCGGTACCGGCATCACCGCAGGTTCGGCCCTGACCCACAACCCGCTGGTGGACAAGCTGACCTTCACCGGCTCCACCGCCGTGGGCAAGCAGATCGGCAAGATCGCCATGGATTCCATGACCCGGGTCACCCTGGAGCTGGGCGGCAAATCGCCGACCATCGTCATGGCCGACGCCGACCTGAAAACCGCCGCGGCCGGGGCCGCCAGCGCGATCTTCTTCAACCAGGGCCAGGTCTGCTGCGCAGGTTCCAGGCTGTATGTGCAGCGCAAGCATTTCGACAATGTGGTGGCGGACATCGCTGGCATCGCCAACGCCATGAAACTCGGCAACGGCCTGGACCCGAGCGTCGACATGGGGCCGTTGATCTCGGCGCGCCAGCAGGAGCGCGTCTACGGCTACATCGAAAAGGGCCGGGAAAGCGGCGCGACCATCGCCTGCGGTGGTGAGCAGTTCGGCCCGGGGTTCTTCGTCAAGCCGACGGTGATTGTCGACGTCGATCAGAAGCACTCACTGGTGCAGGAAGAAATCTTCGGGCCGGTGCTGGTGGCCATCCCGTTCGATGACGAGGCCGATGCCCTGCGCATGGCCAACGACAGTCCGTATGGATTGGGCGCGAGCATCTGGTCCAACGACCTGGCGGCGGTGCACCGGATGATTCCACGGATCAAGTCCGGGTCGGTGTGGGTCAACTGCCACAGCGCCCTGGACCCGGCGCTGCCGTTCGGCGGCTACAAGATGTCCGGGGTCGGGCGTGAGATGGGGTATGCGGCGATCGAGCATTACACCGAGTTGAAGTCGGTGTTGATCAAACTGTGAAACAGTTTTTGTAGGAGCTGGCGAAGCCTGCGATCTTTTGATCCTCGGTACGTTTGAGGCAGCCAAAAGATCGCAGGCTTCGCCAGCTCCTACGGTTTGAATCCCTGCCCCATCAACCAACTCCTGACCATCCTTCCCTGTTCAGCCGTCAACCCGGCCAACACCTGCTCAGCCGATTCACTGCGCAACCGCCGCACCAACGCCGCCACCTCAACCCCATGCACATGCCAGATGCCCAACGGCTGGTCCGCGGTGATCACCACCTCGACCTCATCGACCAGCCCATCACGCAACACCGGCGCCCGCTCAATCCTCAACCCATTGAAATCCGCCTCGGCATGGGCCACCTCGGCGTCCGGCCAGTTCCGTCGCGCCTGCCAGAACGGCTGATCCGGCCAGCGCTGCTCATCGGCATAAAAATCCCGGCCGATCCGGGCAAACCGCAAAAACAACTGTTCCACCCGCTGCTGGTGAAAACGCTGGGCCAGAGCCGCCCGTTCGGGTTTGCACAGCAGCGTGTTGATCACCGCCGGTGCCTGCAACGCCGAAGACAGGGACTGAAAGATCCCGTTGCCCGACAACGGGTCCACCGCCATGGCCGCATCGCCGACCCGAATCCAGTTTTCGCCACACACCTGCGGGCTCAGAATCGCTGTGCTGCTGCGGGCGTGCAGCTGTAGATCAGCTTCCGTTTCGCCGGCAAAAAATGCCGTGGCAAGCTTCGAACCCTGGCGCCGCTGCTGGCAGTATTCGAGCAACATGGCCTTACCCGGCAACCCGGCGCTGGCCACGTCCACCGTCCATTGCCAGTAACACTGGCCGTCGGCGCGCCGCGCCATCCATGCCCAGCCGTCCTTTAGGCTTTCCACGGCGCTGGCGGTGCTGCCCGGCGAGCCCTGCCAGCGATTGAGCAGGCTGACCGTCTCGGGCCCACGCATGCCCTTGCCGATAGCGGGGGCCTGACGTCCTCGGGCTTCCACGAGAAACGGCGCGAGCAACGATTCGCGGCCGTCGATTTCGATTCGATGACCATTGGCCGATGACTGAACCGTCAGCACCCGGCCTTCGATCAGCTCGACCCCCGCCAGGTGCAAATCCTCACGCAGGCCTCGATCAAAAACCGGACGGTCGAGCAAGTATTCGATGTTCTGCGCGTGGTGTTGGCCATTCCAGCTCACCTGGCGTTGAGAAGGCAGCGTCGCCTGCGCCAACGCCTGATGCAGGCCCGCGCCGCGCAAAGCCTCCAGCACCCGCACGGACACGCCTTCGAGCGCCGCAAACCGGCGCCATTCGCTGATCAGCGTGACGCCATGGCCCAGTCGCCGGAGTCCCAGCGCGACAGCGGCGCCGGCTGGCCCGGCGCCCAGAATGACGATGTCGGTCATGGTCCGAAACGCCGTTCAGGGCCACGGTAGCGGGCATGGTCGCGCAACCACTCGATGACTTGCGCGTTGCTGGCGTCAGGCTGTTCGGCGAGGAACCCGGCGATGTGCCCGCTCAAGGCGGCACAACCGAGACTCGCCCCGGACTGCCCCGGGTAGGTGCCATGCACACAGGCGGCGAAATCCGCCTGGGCGCTGTTGAGCCACGACCATTCCTGCTCGGCGCACCGCGCATCGCCGGTCACCCGCACCACCTGCGGATAGTTTGCCGGAAACACGCCTTCGCCCTGGGCCGGGCTCGACGCACACAGCAACACGCCCCGCGCCACCGCCGCCGCGCAGGCCGCGCGCAACAGGCTGCGATCCTGGCGCAGGCCAAGGCTCAGATTGATCAGGCGCACGTTCTGCGTCAGCAGCCAGTCAATCGCCGTGGCGATCTGCAAGGCGCTGGTGACACCGCGCTGGTCGAACACCTGCGCCACGCAAAACAGTGCCGAGGGTGCTCGCCGGCCGATCGCCTCGATCACCGCGCTGCCATGCCCCAGCGGATCTTCGCGCAAGTCGCCCTCGGCCAGGCCGTCTTCAAGCAATGAAAAGCGCCGGCCGGCGATCACTTGCACCCGTTGTGCCGCCGAGTGGCCGCTGTCCACCACGCCAATGCGCAACTCAGGTTTCATGCAGCACCGTTTTCGAGGTCAGCACGCCGTCGAGCAATTCGAAGCGCAGATCGGCATCGGCCAGGGTTGAGGGGCGATGGCTGATCAGGATGCGCGTACGCCCGGCAAACAAGCGGTCGATGGCGTCGATGACTTCGCGCTCGGTGGCCTCATCCACCGCGGACGTGGCTTCATCGAGCACCAGGATCAAAGGGTCTTGCAACAGCGCCCGGGCAATCGCGATGCGTTGCTTCTGCCCACCGGACAACTGCTGGCCCCGCTCGCCCAAGGGGCTGTCGAGACCTTCGGGCAAGGACTCGATAAGGCTGTCGAGTTGCGCCAGTCGCGCTACGTCGGCAATCGCCTCGCGGCTGGCATCCGGCACCGCGTAGGCCAGGTTGTCGGCGAGGCTGCCGCGAAACAGCACGATGTCCTGGCTGACGATGGCGATGCGCCGACGCAACTGGAACAGGTCCAGTTCGCGCAGATCGACGTCGCCCAGCAGTACCCGGCCCGATTGCGGATCGTGATGACGTTGCAGCAGATCGATCAGGGTGGATTTACCCACGCCCGAGCCGCCGCTGAGGGCCACTTTCAAACCGTAGGGAATCCGCGCTTCGATGCCACGCAGGGTCAATTGGCGGCCGGGATGGGCGAAGTGCACGCTGTCGAACCACAGATCGCCGCCAGTGGGCATCGCCCGTGGCATGGCGGGTGTCAGCACGGTCGGTTGTTCGCCGCGCAACTCCATGACCCGGCCGAGGCTGACGGTCATCCGCTGGATCGCGACGTAAAGCCCGAGCAGACTCTGCACCGGCCCCACGGCCATGCCCAGGTAGGTGGAAAACGCAATCAGGGCGCCGAGTTGCCAGGTGCCCTGCACCACCCAGTAACCGCCGATCAAGAATGCGCAGGCCCGGGACAGCGAGGTCAGGGTACCGGGCACGGCCTGGGTGAAAAACTCGGTGACTTGCAGGCGCAGCAACTGACTCATGTAGCCTTGCCCCAGCGTCTCGAGGCGCCGTGCTTCGCGTTGCTGTTGACCGGCGGACTGGATGAACTTCATCACCGGCAGGGTCTCGACCATGAACGACGACATGTCCGCCGAACGCTCGCGCAACTGCCGTACATCGCGCTCGACCTTGCGCCGCATCCAGCGCAGCCAAAGGACATCAAGGGGAATCAGCACCAGGGCCAGCAGCGAGAGTTTCCAGGACAAGGTCAGCAGCATCGCCACGGCCACCACCAGGCCGATCACGCTGGACACGGCCGAGAACAGCGAGTCCACGGCAAAGCGCTGGATTTCCGCGACGTCACCATCAAGGCGCGACATCAGGTCACCAATGCGCCGCTGGCCGTAAAAGCTCGGCGACAGGGTTTGCAAGTGTCGGTACAGGTCATCGCGCAGGGCAAATAGCATGCGCCCGGACAGGCGCGTGTGCAGGTAGCGGTTGATGCCCGAAAGCGCCGTGCCCAACAAGCCGGCAACGATCATCAGCCCGGCGATCAACACCAGCATCGGGAAGTTGCGCGCCAACAGCCCATCGTCGATCAGCAATTTGGTCAGCCACGGTTGCACCAGCACCAGCGCCGAGGCGCAGACCGACAAACCCAGCAGCCCGGCAATCGCCAGGCGATGGGGTCGCACAAAGCTGTACAGCCAGCGCAGTGACGCTTGCAGCGCCTCGGGGTTCTGGCTGTCGATCAGCCGAACGATCAGGCGCTGCATCACGAACGCAACTGTTTGAGCTTGCGATACAGGGTCGCGCGGCTGATGCCCAGGGCGTCGGCGGCGGCCGAGACGTTGCCTTGGTGCGTGTCCAGGGACTGACGAATCAGCTCCAGTTCGTTTTCCCGGATGCTGCCGGCCTGGGGCCGTTCGCTGGCGGTCAACTCGTCGAGCATGCTGTCGGGCAAGTGGTCGAGGGTCAGCACGGTGTCACCCGGTTCGCGCATGGCCAGCGCGGTGCGCAGGACCATCTCCAGTTGGCGGATGTTGCCCGGCCAGTGATAGCCGCTGAGCAAGCGATCGAGATCATCGTGCAGGACCACGGCGGGTGCGCCCAGTGTCGTCAGCATGCGAGTGACCAGCGCGCCGAAATCCTCGCGTTCGCGCAGGGCCGGGAGCATCACGCTGATGCCGTTGACCCGGTAGAACAGGTCCTCGCGAAAGTGTTTTTCTTCCACCAGACGCTTGAGGTCGCGGTGGGTGGCGCAGATCAGCGCGACGTCGATGTCCTGCTCTTCGCCAGCGCCCAGGGGCGCGACCTTGCGATCCTGCAACACCCGCAACAACCGGGCCTGCAAGGCCAATGGCATGTCGCCGATTTCATCGAGGAACAAGGTGCCGCCATGGGCCTGCTGCAAGCGCCCGACCATGCCGCCCCGGCGTGAACCGGTGAACGCGCCTTCGCGGTAGCCGAACAGTTCCGACTCGATCAGGCCTTCGGGAATTGCCGCGCAGTTCACCGCCACGAAAGGTTTGTCGCAGCGCGCTCCGGCCATGTGCAGGGCGCGGGCAATGACCTCTTTACCGGTGCCGGTTTCGCCCAGCAACAAGACCGGCAACTCATTGGCCAGACCTTGACGGGCCATGCGCAAGGCACGGGCGTAGCGGGTATTGCTGCCGGCCAGCGCCTCCAGATCCGGTGGCGCCTTGGGTGTTTTCGCCGCGGTGCGCGGCGGGCTGCTGACGTTGATCGAGCGTTGCGGCGCGCGCAGGGTCTTGTAGAAGAACTCACCCTTGGCGGTCTGCAGACTGCCGGCCCCGCCCTGATGCAGACGCGCCAATAACTGCAGGCCATCGACGCCGAGAAACTCCTCGCAGCGCCGACCGATCAGGGCCGAGCGCTCGGCGTGAAGCAACTGGCAGGCCTGGGCGCTGACCGCGAGGATCTGCCCGCCGAGGCTCACGGCCAGCAGGCCTTGCCACGGGGATTCCAGGTATTGCCTGCGGCTGTGGAAAGCGAGGACGATTTCGTCCGGATAGCTTGAGTTGAAGATGCGGCTTTCGATCTGGCTGACCGCCATGGCCAGCAGTGCAGTGCTGTCGTGGGCTCGGCCGAGCGGGCCTTCGCGGGTCAGGTCGAGGACGCCAAGAATGTCGCCCTGGGGGCAATGGATCGGCACCGACGTGCAGGAAAAATCACTGAGGCGGTCCAGATAATGTTCGCCGCAATCGATCAGGGTCGGCCGGGCTTCGACCAGTGCCGTGCCCAGGGCGTTGGTGCCGCGCACCGCTTCGCTCCAGCAGGCGCCGAGGGTGATGTCCTGCAGGCCACTGCCCTTGAGACGGTCGGCACGGCCTTCGACGGCGAGGATGGTGGCGTCGGAGTTGGCGAGGATGATCAGCCCTTCCTTGCCCTGACGCTCGGCCAGGTAATCGATGGCCGGCAGCGCGGCGTCGATCAGCAAGCGGTTGCTGGCCAGCAGCACGTCGAGGCTGGCACTCGATTCCAGCGCCAGCTCATGCTTGGCATTGAAATGCACGCCATGGCTCAGGCTGCGCCGCCACGAGGCATCGATTTCCGCACGCAGGACGCCATCCGGCACTTCGCCTTCCAGGTGCAGCTTTTCCCGGGCCAGCCGGGCTTCGCGATGCAGTTTGGGGGAGTTTGTTTTTATTGGCGTCATCAAGCGCTCCGGGTCATCCACCCTGCGCCTTCATGCGTCGGCGCCCTGGAGCAATCTTTACGTTAACGTCAGGGCTATGGCAAGTGCCGTAGGGCGCTTATGGACCGCGTTATCGTTCATCGCGAGCAAGCTCGCTCCCACAGTTGACCGAGGTGAACCGCATATTTGCGTTCAACACCGACCAGTGTGGGAGCGAGCTTGCTCGCGATAGCAATCCTCCAGACGCTGTCAAACTCAGAGCTGCCAAACCTCAGGCCCGACAAAAAACGCCTTGGCATTATCCTCCAGACTCTCCAGGTGATACCCGCCCTCCTGCACGATCAGGCACGGCAACCCCAGGCTGCGAATTCGCTCACCGAGCACGCCGAACCCTTCGCGGGTCACCGCCACCTTGCTCTGCGGGTCCAGTTCGAAAATATCGAAGCCCAGGGACAGCACCAGTACCTCGGCGCCAAAGTCCGTCACCGCCTTCAGCGCCACCTCCAATTGCCCGAGAAAATCCGCCTCGCTGGCGCCATGGGCCATCGGCAGGTTGAGGTTGAAACCCTCGCCCGCCCCGACACCACGCTCATCGGCAAAACCTGCGACGCCCGGATAGAAGTTGGTCGGATCGCCATGCACCGAGACGTAGAGCACGTCTTCGCGATCGTAGAAAATCTCCTGAATCCCCTGGCCGTGGTGCATGTCGGTATCCAGCACCGCTACCCGCGAGAACCCGGCACGCAAGACCTGCGCCGCCACCGCCGCGTTGTTCACATAACAGAAACCACCCGCTGCTTCGGCCCGGGCGTGATGACCCGGTGGACGGCACAGGGCATAGGCTGCCGGCTCGCCATCGAGCAATGCCCGGGCGCCGGCGATGGCGCTTTGCGCCGACCAGTAGGCCGAACGCCAGGTCTGCTCGCCCACCGGGCAGCTGCCATCGGCCAGATAGCACGCGGCTTGCGCGAGAATCCCGCGCAGGGCATTGGGCTCGCGGACAAAGATGTTCGACATCACTTCGTCGCCCCAATCCTCGGGAATCTCTTTCCAGCGCTGATGGGCCTCCTGCAAGAACCTCAGGTACGGTGCGCCGTGCACCGCCAGCAGCGGATCGAACCCGGCATCGACCGGTTGCTCGACCTTGAAACCCAATGCATGAGACGCCTGCACCAGGCGCTGCGCACGCTCCGGCACTTCCTGCGGCGTACGCATCTGGCCACGGGAGTAGTAACTGCGAGGATGGTGGAGCAATTGTTCGGGGTGGAAAAAACTGCGCATGGAGTGATTACCTGTCAGTTAACGAAAATCTTGAAACCGGACACGCACTACTGTGGGAGCGGGCCTGCGTTCAGTCGATTTTTTCGGCGCGTGCCAACACCGCGTTGAGCAGCACATCTGTGCCCTGGCGCACATCCTCGGGCAGCACATCTTCGGCTTCGTTGTGGCTCAGGCCGCCCACGCACGGGATGAACACCATGGCCGTCGGGCAGTACCGCGCCAGGTGGATCGCGTCATGTCCGGCGCCGCTGACGATCGATTGCTGAGCGTAGCCCAGGGCGTCCACGGCCTGTTGCACCGCCGCCACGCAGTCCGCGTCGAACGGTGTCGCCGGACTGATCCAGTGCGGGGTGATCGCCAGTGTCAAGCCGCGAGCGTCGGCTATCGCCTGCAGCCGCGCACGGACTTGTTGCTCCATGGCCTCGATGGTTTCATCACGGTGATGACGCAGGTCGACGGTGAAGTTCACCAGACCCGGAATGGTGTTGCGCGACGATTTGTTGATGCTCAACTCACCGACCGTGGTCAGGCCTTCGGGGGCGAAGTCCGCCGCCAGGCTTTCGATGGCCTGGATCATCTGCGCCACACCGTACAGGGCATCCTTGCGCAGGGGCATCGGCGTGGTGCCGGCGTGGGCCGCCATGCCTTCGACCCGTACGTCGAGCCAGCGAATCGCCTGGCCGCCGCTGACCACGCCGATGCTCTTGGCGTTGTCTTCGAGGATCGGCCCTTGTTCGATGTGGGCTTCAAAGTACGCATCCACCGCGCCGCCCAGCGGGCGCTCGCCGGCATAACCGGTGCGTTGCAGCGCCTCGGCGACGCTGATGCCATCGATGTCGCGCACCGCCAGCGCGGCATCCAGCGCCATGATGCCGGTGAACACCGCCGAGCCGAACATCGCCGGGGTGAAGCGCGCGCCTTCTTCGTTGGTCCACACCGCCACCTCCAGCGGCTTGCGGGTCTGGATGCCCAGATCGTTCAGGCAACGCACCACTTCCAGGCCGGCGAGCACGCCGTACACGCCATCGAACCGCCCGCCTTCGGGCTGGGTGTCGAGGTGGCTGCCCATCATCACCGGTGCTGCGTCAGGGTCGGTGCCGACGCGGCGGGCGAACAGGTTGCCGATGGCATCCACGCTCAGGGTCATGCCGACTTCGCGGCACCAGTGGGCAAAGAGTTCGCGGCCGGCCTTGTCCTCGTCGCTCAAGGCCAGGCGGCAGCTGCCGCCACGGGTGGTGGCGCCGATTTCGGCCATCGCCATCAGACTCGCCCAGAGGCGTTCACCATTGATCTTCAACATGTGTTTCTCCAGGAAATTCAGCTCAGGCCTTGGCCAGTTCCATACGTTCAGCACTGGCATGGCGACGGGCAAGGGACAGCACACACAGCAGCGAAGTCGCGGCAATCAGGCTGTAGAACACCGCCATCGGCCACCACTGGCCGGCGAATCTGTGCGCCAGCATCGTGCCGATCAGCGGCGTCAGGCCACCGGCCAGCGCGCCGCAAATCTGGTACGCCAGGGAAATCGCGGTGTAGCGCACACGGGTCTCGAACATACCGCTGACGTAACCGGCAATCACCGCGTAGAACGACGCCATGCACACCACCGCCAACGCAATGCCGAGGATGATCAGCGGCGCCTGGGCCGAACTGACCAGCACGAACATCGGGTACGGCGAGGCCATGGCCAGCAGCGAGACCAGGCACAGGAAGCGGGTCGCGCCAATCTTCTCGGCGACCCAGGCCGCCAGCGGCTGAATGCAGAACTGGATGATCGCGACGACGAACAGGCACTCCAGGATCAATGAGCGCGGCAGCTCGAGTTGCTGGGTGGTGTAGGCGATCATGAAGGTGTTGGTGAAATACACCCCGGCGATCCCCAGGGTGTTGGCGCCGATGCACAGCAGCAATGGACGCCACGCTGTGCGCAGCACTTCCATGACCGGCGCCTGCTCCTTGCGCTGGCTTTTGCCGGCCTGCTCGCGGCTGGCAAGAAACTCCGGCGATTCATTGACCCCCAGGCGAATCGCCAGGCCCACCAGCAGTAACAGCGAACTGGCGAGGAACGGCAAGCGCCAGCCCCAGCTCATCAGGTCCTCTTCCGGTAACCGGGTGACGGCGCTGAAGGCCAGCAGCGACAGGATCAAACCCGCCGGGCTGCCCAGTTGCGCAAACGAGGCGAAGAAATTGCGCCGGCCTTTCGGCGCATGCTCGCCGGCCATCAACACCGCACCGCCCCACTCGCCACCCACGGCGATGCCCTGGACGATACGCAGCACAATCAGCAGCACCGGCGCAGCGGCGCCGATTTGCCCGTAGGTCGGCAGCAAACCGATGCACACCGTGACCACGCCCATCATCAACAAGGTGATGATCAGCGACTTCTTGCGGCCGATGCGGTCACCGATATGACCGAAGACAATCCCGCCCAACGGCCGCGCAAAGAAACCCACGGCAAAGGTGCCGAAAGCGGCCATGGTGCTGAACAGTTTGTCGTCGGAGGGGAAGAACAGCGCGCCGAACACCAGCGCGGCGGCGGTGGCATAGATGTAAAAGTCGTACCACTCGATCATGGTGCCAATGAAGGCAGCGGCTGCCGCACGGCGCGGCTGGGACGAAGCGGGAGGCTTCATGGGGGGACTCCTTTGGTTATTTTTCTGGCAGGAGAGAAACGGCAAATCCTCGGCGCTCTGGCGGCGCCGGTCTGGGGATGATTTTTCGTTTCGGGACCATGATTAGTCAATTTTCTATTTATTATTCGAAGTATTACTACAACTTATAATCGAAGGTGGCAGCCAAATGCGGCGTGCAACGCCCAGGCGTAGGCGTTCAGCAGAAAGTAAACGATGTCACCAGCATCCAGGATGTGCGAACCAAACCATGAGTCTGGTGCCACAACCTGCACCTGCGTGAGATTTCGGCACCCATGCAGCAAGCCGCCCTGGCTGAAAAAAAAGGGAGGGCATCCAATGCCCTCCCCCTCCGTCGTCCACACGCTCCCTGCGACAGTCCTTGCCAGGACCTCAAGAGGCCAGAATGAAGTCTGTGGCCGAGATGGTGTTTGGATCCCCCACACCTACCAGGGTGATGTTGCCAGCCGCGAAGCTGAGCATCGTATCCGCACCGAGATCAACGATGTTGAAACTGCTGCCAAAGGTCGCCGCCGTGATGTTGAGCGCGGCGATATTGAGCAGATCCTGGCCTCCGGCCGCGTCGGTATCGAAGCCGAGGATCCGGTCATTGCCGAAGCCCGCGGCGAACACGAAGATATCGTCGCCATTAGAAGCAACCATCGTGTCGTTGCCNGCCGCGTCGGTATCGAAGCCGAGGATCCGGTCATTGCCGAAGCCCGCGGCGAACACGAAGATATCGTCGCCATTAGAAGCAACCATCGTGTCGTTGCCAGCCCCACCGGCAACGCTATCGCTGCCGGCACCACCATCGAGGAAGTCGTTGCCGGCGCCACCCAGCAATGTGTCGTTGCCGTCGCCGCCGAAGAGGGAGTCATTTCCCACCCCACCGGTGATGGCGTTGTTCGACGCGTTGCCGCTGCCAACGAAGTTGCCGGCTCCGGTGTGGAGCAGATGCTCGAGATTGGTGCCCAGTGTATAACTGGCCAGCGACGTCTGTACGGAATCCGCACCCTCACCCGTCGCCTCGACCACCAGGTCGAAGGCTGAATCGACGATGTAGCCATCGTTGCCGACTCCGCCCACCATCCGGTCATTACCCGTACCGCCACCAGGTCGAAGGCTGAATCGACGATGTAGCCATCGTTGCCGACTCCGCCCACCATCCGGTCATTACCCGTACCGCCAGTGAGGATGTCGTTGCCCAGACCACCCAGCAATGTGTCGTTGCCGGCTCCACCGTTGAGGGTGTCATTACCCACCCCACCGGTCATGACGTTGTTCGACGCATTGCCGGTGCCGACGAAGTTGCCGGTTCCGGTGTAGAGCAGATGCTCGACATTGGTGCCCAGTGTGTAACTGGCCAGCGACGTCTGTACGGAATCCGCACCCTCACCCGTCGCCTCGACCACCAGGTCGAAGGCTGAATCGACGATGTAGCCATCGTTGCCGACTCCGCCCACCATCCGGTCATTACCCGTACCGCCANCAGGTCGAAGGCTGAATCGACGATGTAGCCATCGTTGCCGACTCCGCCCACCATCCGGTCATTACCCGTACCGCCAGTGAGGATGTCGTTGCCCAGACCACCCAGCAACGTGTCGTTGCCGGCTCCACCGTTGAGGGTGTCATTACCCACCCCACCGGTCATGACGTTGTTCGACGCGTTGCCGGTGCCGACAAAATTGCCGGTTCCGGTGTAGAGCAGATGCTCGACATTGGCGCCCAGTGTGTAGCTGGCCAGCGACGTCTGTACGGAATCCGCACCCTCACCCGTCGCCTCGACCACCAGGTCGAAGGCTGAATCGACGATGTAGCCATCGTTGCCGACTCCGCCCACCATCCGGTCATTACCCGTACCGCCAATCAGGAGGTCGTTGCCCAGGCCACCCAGCAATGTGTCGTTGCCGGCTCCGCCGTTGAGGGTGTCATTACCCACCCCACCGGTGATGACGTTGTTCAACGCGTTGCCGGTGCCGACAAAGTTGCCGACTCCGAGGTAGAGCAGATGCTCGACATTGGCGCCCAGTGTGTAACTGGCCAGCGTGGTCTGTACGGAATCCTGCCCCTCACCCGTCAACTCGAGCACCACGTCCCCGATTGAATCGACGCGGTAGGTATCGTTGCCGGTTCCGCCCAGCATCTGGTCATTACCCGCACCGCCATTGAGGAAGTCGTTGCCCGCGTCACCATTGAGGATATCGTTGCCGCCCAAGGCATTCAGGATATCGTTGCCATCACCTCCGCTGGCCACGTCGTCGCCTGCCGTACCGTTCCATATATCGGCACCGGCGGTACCGACAAACACATCACTGACCACTGTCGTTGCGGCAGAAGTCACGCGCTCAAGCGTGCCCAGGTCATCGGCGTAACTCGCGACGACACGCAGTTGCTGACCAACCTGCGCCTGGTCGGGCGTGAAGGTCGTGCCGGTCGCACCGGCGATATCGGCAAAGATCGCACCGCTCCCCACCTGCCACTGATGGCTGATCACCGAGGTCGTGGTCCCGTTGGCGTCGGTGAACGCATCCGTTGCGGTCAAGGCCGAGCCTTCCGCCGGAGTCGTATCGCTGATCAGCACCGTTCCGACCGGCAGGACATTGACGGTGCCGGTGCCGGCAGGTGTGATCGGTGCGGTCGGCGCCGAGAACACCTCCTCCAGCACGCCATTGGCGTCCTTGTAGACCGCCCTGACGCGCAGCGCCAGCCCGGCTGCCACGACGAGTTCCGGTATGGCCGGCACGGCACCAATGAGGGTCGCCGGTGGTGGCACCCTGAGTTCCGAGCCCACCGTGACAGTCGTGCCCTCTGCGCGCGCGACCTCTCCGGCGGCAAAGAACGTGATGTCTTCGAAGACGCCCGAGCCCGGGCGCGCCTCGAACTGCCAGAAGAAACTGATGGGCCCGGCGATCGCGCCTCCGGTCGCGCTATTGTCAGCATCCGTGATGTCTGCCGCCGAGACCGTCAGCACCTGGCCGACGGCGGGCGTGGGATCGTCGATCCTCAGCGAACCGACGGGCGCCGAATTCAAACCGCCGAGCACGACCGCTTGATCGGAGAACTGCAACCGCTCGATATTGCTGAGGGTGTCGGTCCCATCCCTGCCAGCGACATTGTCGGTGACCGTCACGGTGCCGTTGACGTTGTTGACCACGGTGTAATCCGCCAGATTGCCGGAGAACAACGCCGTGTCGAAGTCGGGACCGGCCGCCGTCAGGATTTCACGGACGATCTGGAGCTGGCCAGGGTTATAGGTGCCGTTCATCATGAGCGGAACCAGCGGTGTCAAGCTGTCGAAGCTGGCGATTTCCGGCCCGGTGCCATCGATGTTCTGCCGCACACTGATGCGCACGTTGAGCCACTTGTCGCCGTCAATGAGGTCATCGCCGCCACGGCCCGCGATGACGTCGCTGCCGTCGCCACCCAGGATGATGTTGCCCCCGTCGAACTTATCGTCGGCTGTACCGGCGATGCCATCCGCGCCGTTGCCGGCGCTGCCAACGAGGTCCCGCAGACCGCTGATGAGGTCGAAGTTGGTGAGCACGCTGCCCTTGGCGCCGGCGATGGCGAGCAAATCGGCAGTGGAGTCATCGCCGCCGAGGAAATCGGCGTGGGACGATCCTGACATTCCTTCCACCAGGTCCAACCGGGCAAGGATCGACGCGGTGGAGCCAGGCACTGCCGGTTGATCGAAGAAGCGCAGCCTGGAGTTCAGGTCCATGGTCACGCCGACCTGATCGTCCTTGTAGGTCGCCCAGTCATAACCCGAGAACCCGATGAAACGGTCCGCCTCGCTGGGGCTGCCGACCATGATGTCATCACCGCCCTCTCCGTCGAAGTTGTCCGGTCCGCCATCGCCCAGGAAGACGTCGTTGCCATTGATCGGATCGTTTCCGAATGGGTCGAAGTTATCGCCGGCAACGCCATCGGCGGATCCACCCTGGATCCAGTCATCGCCTTCGCCACCGCGCGCGAACTCGTTGGCCTTGCTGCCAAGGATAAAGTCGTTGCCCAGGCCGCCGCTGCTGTCGGCCGCGTCTTCGCCGGTAACGATGAAGTCCTGGCCAGCCTGGCCAAGGATCAGGTTGAGGCCATTGCCACCCTGGATGACGTCGTTGCCGTCTTCGCCGTGGATGACGTCGTCGCCGCCCATGTCCGTGATGATGTCGTCACCGGTACCGCCAAAGAGCTGGTCGTTGCCGTAGCCGCCATCGATCCGATCGTTACCGGCATCGCCATAGACCGTGTCGTCGTCCGAGTCGCCGGCAATGAGGATGTCGTTGCCGGGCGTACCGCCCAATACGACCGTATCGGCACCGGTGTAGTGCAGGTAGTTGGTATCCGGCCCCGCCGTGGCGGGGTTGTCGCGGATCACCAGTGGCGTGAGGAAGTCAGTGCGTGGTGAGCCAATCGGGTGGTCCGACGGGCCAAACGGATCGGCATTGGCCGGCAGATCGTCGAGGGTGCCGACAATACCGTCGGGACCGGCAATCACACTCGGGTTGTACTGGTTCGCCTGATTGACCTCCAGAGTGTAGGCCGGCGTCAGGAAAACCCTGGCCGAGAGGTGTGTTGCGTCGGTATTGGCCATCACCAGATTGGCGAACGTGTTGTTCTCAAGTTCCGCGCCAAAGTCCATCGAGGCGGTGCGTTCCAGATAGTAGAAGCGGTCGCCGTCCTGGAGTTTCTCCATCTGGTTCTCGAAGACGAAGTTGAAGGTCGAGCCGAGCATGCCGCCAAAAGGCATCTTCTCCTCGGCCAGCCCGCCAACCCAGAAGTCGACATCATCCAGACCGGTGATGGTCACATCGTCTGCCGTGTGCAGTACGCCGTCCGCACCAGCGTTGCTGGCCCAGGCACCCGTGCTGTTGAGGAAGTCGACACGGTCGGCGGGTGCGGTCGCGCCGCCGAACACCAGGTCCGCAGCCGCGGCGCGCTTGTCCGCCAGCGTGGTGGCGCCGGTGATGGTCGCGTGCGTGCCGTAGGCGGCGATAAAGTTGACCAGCGATTCCGGATGCTTCATGTGCTGCACGAAATCCGCCCAACTGGTGTAGGGCTTGAGCTCTGCGTCACCGGTGGGCCCATAGAACTCCCGCCGCGCCGCGTTCAGGGACGGAATGCCGGTATCGCGACCGCGCGCCAGGTTGATGGCGGGCAGATCGAGTGGCAGTCCCAGCAGGTTGTTACGCAGGGCTTCGGTGACGAACTCGTCGATCTCATTGCCCACCTGGCGGGTCACGCCGCGCACGATGGCACCGGCCGCCTCCTCCGGAGTGGCGCCGCTGCTTGCGAACTCGAGCGGGTTGAGGAAGGCCTGGATCAGCCCGATATCGCTCGACGCGAAGTTCGGATCCAGCCGGTCGACCTGCTCCAGCAGCATCGAGTGCCCGAAGCGATAGACGGTGTGTGCGAACTCGGCAACGATGCTCGGATCGATCGCGGTGTCGTACACCTGGCCCGGGGCGAAGAACGGATCGACCATCGGCTGGATGGTGCGCGCGAACTCTTCGAACACCAGGTGCTGGTACTGCATCTCGGTGCCGAACTTCGCGGTCTGGAACAGGCGCTCGCCGTTCCAGTCAAGGGTCGAGGTGTCGGCGGGTACGGCAGTGACAGGCGTCAGCAGCCACTCGTTCAGGAACGACACATCGCCACTTGCCGCTGTCGCCAGGACCACCGCCATGGTGTGATCGACCAGGCGGTTGTGCTCATGGTGGAAGATCGAATGGACGGTGGTCAGGCCGATGTTCTCGTTGACCCGGCCGTCGCCGGCAATGTAGTGCGCGTCCAGCAGTTCGTTGTCGTAGAAGCCCGCCGCAGGTGTACCGCCAACGACATTGTCCGCATCGGGCAGGAGTGCCGCGCCGGTCTGGTCGTCCACCGGCACCGCGGTGTGCGCGATGTCGTTGAGGAAGGCATGGCCGGTGCGCGCGGCGTTGACCAGGCTGATGGGCGCGGCCGGATTGCCTTCAACCAGCACATCATCGGCCGTGCCGGCAATGCCGTCCGCGCCCTTCATTACCACCTGCGGAAAACCGTTCGGACCCTTGATGAAATTGCCGTAGGCGTCAGTCGCCAGCAATGGCACGTTGTCGAAATCGGCATCGGTGAGATTGATGCCGAGCAGATCATGGGCTTGCGCCTTGACCACCTTCCAGGTGGCCATGCCACCGATCCCGACGTCGTCGGCCGTACCGAACACGCCATCGGCGCCCAGATCACGATTTTCGATCAACTTGCCGGTGGCCACCGGATCGCCCGTTGCGTTGAGCTCATAGGCACGCAGGAACACCTGGTGCGAAGGATGCGAGCTGTACGTCTGGTTCTGGTCGACAAACGGCGAGGTGGTGTTGGTGTTCTCGTGGATGTCATCGGCCGTGCCCAGGATGCCGTCGGGGCCGGGCTGATTGGTCGCGCGCGTCAGCACCATGAAGTTGGTCGGGCTACCGGGCACGAACAGCGGGTCATCCGGCTGCAGCGGAACGAACACAGTGCCCGACCCACCCTTGGTGACGAGGTCCAGGCCATGATCGAAGAACTGGCCGAAGAACGTCATCCATTGGTTGAAGGGTGCGGTCAGGCCCGCGTCGGGGCTCACGTTCGGGTCGAAGAAAGTCTGGAACGTCGTGCCGTCAGTACGGGTTCCGGTCACCACCTGCGCACCGGCCTTGAGGACATCGTCAGCAGTGCCGAGGACACCATCAAGACCCGGATCGAAGGTGGCCGCGACCGCCGCCGGGTTGTTGGCGGTCTGGTCGACGATCAGGTTGCTGATGGTGCGCGGCTGCGAGTCGATTACCAGGCCGCTGGTCTGGGTGTAGCTGGTGCCGGCATCGGCCGGGCGGAAGTCCGGTGTGGTCAGGCGCGGGAATACGTTATCGGCGGCACCGAACTCGGGATGGAGCAGGTTGTTTTCCGTCCCTTCGACGGTACGCAATCCGAACGGCATCCGGATATTGGGGAGCAACGAGTTCAGGTTCTCACCGGCCGCGTGGTGTTCCGCCAGCTTGATCTGGTCAAGGATGAACGCCAGGTCGGCTTGCGTGTAGCGCACACCGTTGCTGGGAGCCGTGGTCTGTGGATCGATCAGCGAAGGCGCCGCTGCAGGGGTCGGCGCCCCGGCCACTACGGCCGTGGTCGGTGCCGAGAATACCTGCTCGGTCACGCCATGATCGTCCGCATAGATGCCTTTGACGCGAATTGCCAGGCCGGCAAGATCCGACGTCACCGTGAACGTGGGCGCGTCCGCCCTCACAAATCCGATACCGATGCGGCCTGGCCCGAGGATGATGTCCTCGAAGACGCCCGAGCCCGGTGCGGCTTCAAACTGCCATACGTAACTGATGGAATTGTGGATCGCCCCGCCTGCGTTGTCGCCATCGGTGAGGCCTGCCGCCGACACGGTCAGTATCTGGCCAACGGTCGGTGCAGTGTTATCCACCGTCAGCGCCCCCACCGGCTCAGCGTTGAGCCCGGGCACGAGGACCATGGACTGATCGGAGAACTGCAGCCGTTCGATGTGGGTGAGACGGTCGGTTTCTTCCTTGCCGACATTGTCGGTCACGGTAACGATGTCGTCGGTGAAATCGAGCGCAGTGCCGTTATCGTTGACGGTGACTGAGTAGTTCGCCAGCGGGCCCATGAAATTGACGGTGTCGAAGCCGCCCACGCCTGGCAGGATCTCACGCACGGCGACGAGCTGGCCGGGATTGTAGGTGCCGTTCAGCATGAGCGGGATCATCGGCGTCATGCTGTCGAAGCTGGCGATCTCCGGCCCGGAGCCATCCACGTTCTGACGCACGCTGATGCGCACGTTGAGCCAACTGTCGCCGTCGATGAGGTCGCTGCCGCCACGGCCTTCGATGATGTCGCTGCCATCGCCGCCGAGGATGATGTTACCCGCGCCGAACTGATCGTCGGCCGTCCCCCCGATACCGTCGGCACCGAAACCGGCGCTGCCAACGAAAGCCCGCAGGCCGCTGACGAGATCGAAGTTGGTGAGGATGCTGCCCCTGGCCGTGACGTTGGCGATGATGGCCGCGTTTTGTTCATCGCCGCGCAGGAAGTCGGCGAAGGCCGACCCCGACAGGCCCTCCACTTCCGCGAACCGGTCATAGACCGAATCGGGCGATTGCGCCACTGCGCCCACGATATTGCCAGCGGCATCGGGCACCGCGTGATACGGACTGAAGAAGGGAACGACCATGTCGACGGTCACGCCGTACTTGTCGTTCTTGTAGGTGGTCCAGTCGAACCCGGACATGCCGTCCATCTTGTCCTGTGCGTCGCTGGCGACGAAGGTGTCGTCGCCGCCTTCACCAATCATTTCATCGAATCCACCGGTGCCAATGAAGATGTCGTTGCCGGGCACGTCGTCGGACAATGTTGGGCTCGCGTTATCGCCGGGCGCACCGTCCTGGGTGCCGCCCTCGATCCAGTCATCGCCTTCGTTGCCGGTCGGCGCGAGGTTGACCTTGGAGCCGAGGATGAAATCGTCGCCCGCGCCGGCGAACGTCAGGGTGATGTCTTCGGTGGTGATGATGAAATCCTTGCCCGCGCCGCCGTGGACCAGGTTGTTGCCGGCGAGGGTCGAGTTACCGACCTGGATGACGTCGTTGCCGTCCTCGCCGTGGATGACGTCGTCGCCGCCCATGTCCGTGATGATGTCGTCACCGGCGCCGCCAAAGAGGTTGTCGTTACCGTAGCCGCCGTCGATCCGGTCGTTGCCGGCATCGCCATAGACAGTGTCGTCGTCCGAGTCGCCGGCAATGAGGATGTCGTCGCCAGCCGTACCTCCCAGCACGACCGTATCGCCGCCGGTGTAGTGCAGGTAGTTGGTATCCGGGCCCACTGTGTCGGGGTTGTCGCGAATCACCAGCGGCGTGATACGGTCAATCCGTGGTGAACCAATCGGGTGCTCCGACGGGCCAAAGGGGTCGGCGTTGGCTGGCAGATCGTCAACCGTGCCGACGATGCCGTCCGGGCCGGCCACCACGCTCGGGTTGAACTGGTGCGTCGGGTCGACCTCCAGGGTGAAGGCCGGCGTCTGGAATATGTTGGCCGGCAGGTGTACTGCGTCGCTGTTGAGCATCACCAGGTTGGCGAACGAATTGTTCTCAAGCTCAGTGCCGAAGTTGAGTCCTGCGGTGCGGGCCAGGTAGTAGAGACGGTCGCCATTCTGCAGGTTTTCCAACTGGGTTTCGAAGACGAAGTTGAAGCTCGAACCCAGCAGGCCGCCAAAGGGCATCTTCTCTTCGGCCAGGCCGCCGATCCAGAAGTCGATGGCGTCCAGGCCGGTGATGGTCACATCGTCGGCGGTGTGCAGAATACCGTCCGCACCGGCGTTGCTGGCCCAGGCGCCGCTACTGTTGAGGAAGTCCAGGCGATCAGCCGGCGCCGTGGCGCTGCCAAGCACGAGATCCGCGGCCGCGGCGCGCTTGTCCGCCAGCGTCGTAGCACTCGTGATGGTTGAATGGGTGCCGTAGGCGGCGATGAAATTGATCAGCGATTCCGGATGCTTCATGTGCTGCACGAAATCGGCCCAGCTCGTGTAGGGGGTCAACTGGCTGTCGCCGGTCATGTGGTAGAACTCGCGCCGCGCCGCGTTCAGCGACGGGATGCCGGTGTCTCGGCCGCGCGCCAGGTTGAGTGCGGCAAGGTCGAGCGGCAGGCCGACCAGATTGTTGCGCACAGCATCAGTGACAAACTCGTCGATCTCGTTGCCGACTTGCCGCGTGACGCCGCGCACGATGGCGCCTGCCGCCTCCTCAGGGGTGGGGCCGCTGGCAGCAAACGCGAGCGGGTTGAGGAAGGCCGCGATCAGGCCGGTCTGTTGATTGCCCGGGTCAACCGGATTGCCGTCGCCAACGACATTGAAGTTGGGGTCGAAACGATCGACCGTCTCCAGCAGCATCGAGTGGCCGAAGCGAAAGACCGTGTGCGCGAACTCGGCGACGATCGCCGGATTGACCGTGGTGTCGTTGCCCATGGGCGCCAGGAAGACGTCCACTTGCGGCTGGATGGTGCGCGCGAACTCCTCGAACACCAGGTGTTGGTACTGCATCTCGGTGCCGAACTTGGCCGCCTGGAACAACCGCTCGCCGTTCCAGTGCAGGGCCGCGATGTCGGCCGGCGTCGCTGGCAGCGCTGTCAGTTGGGCGTCGGGCATCAGCCACTTGTTCAGGAAATCGAGGTCGGCGGAGGCCAGCACCGTATCCTTGGTCTGCTCAACCAGCCGGTTGTGTTCGCTGTGGAAGATGGAATGCACCGTGGTCAGGCCGATGTTCTCGTTGACGCGGCCATCGCCGGCGATGTAGTGCTTGTCGAGCAGCTCGTTGTCGTAGGTGCCGGGTGCTTGCGGGCCGCCAATGACGGTGTCCGCGTCAGCCACCAGCCCCCCGGTCGGATCGGCGCTGTGGGCGATGTCGATCAGGAACTGGTGGCCGGTGCGCACGGCGTTCGTCAGGCTGATTGGCGCGGCCCGATTACCCTCGACGAGCACATCATCGGCCGTACCGGCAATGCCATCCGCGCCCATCATCACGACTTGGGGAAGGCCGTTAGGCCCCTTGATGAAGTTGCCGTAAGCATCGGTTGCCAGCAGCGGAACGTTGAACACATCGGCATCGGTCAAGTTGATGCCGAGCAGATCTCGGGCCTGAGCCTTGACGATTGCCCAGGTGGCCATGCCGCCGATTTCGACGTCATCAGCGGTGCCGAAATGCCCATCGACACCCAGGTCGCGATTGGTGATCAGCTTGCCAGTGGCCACCGGATCGCCAGCGGCGTTGAGCTCATAGGCACGCAGGAACACCTGGTGCGAGGGATGCGAGCTGTAGGTCTGGTTCTGGTCGACAAAGGGAGAAGTGGTGTTGCTCTGCTCGTGGATGTCATCGGCGGTGCCCAGGATGCCGTCGGGGCCAGGCAAATTGGTGGCGCGCGTCAGCACCATGAAGTTGGTCGGGCTGCCCGGCACGAAGAGCGGATCGTCGGGCTGCAGCGCAATGAAGACGGTGCCGCTGCCACCCTTGGTGACAAGGTCCAGTCCATGGTCGAAGAACTGGCCAAAGAAAGTCATCCACTGGTTGAACGGCACGGTCAGGCCTGCGTCCGGCGTGATATTGGGAATCTGGAAAACGGCAACGTCGTCGGCGGTACCGAACAGGCCATCCAGGCCGGGACTGGTGACCAACTGTGAATCCGGATTGGCCGCTGCGGCCGCGACCGCCGCCGGATTGTTGGCGGTCTGGTCCACGATCAGGTTGCTGATGGTGCGCGGCTGCGAGTCGAAGACGGCACCGCTGGTCTGCAGGTAGGAGGTCGGTGTGGTTCCGCCTGGATCGGTGGGGCCGAAGAAGCCGGCCGGCTGGACCTGCGCGGTATTGAACACCGGCGTCGTCATGCGCGGAAAGAAATTGTCGGCGGCACCGAACTGGGGATTGGCCAGGTTGTTGTCGATGCCGGAGACGGTGCGCAGACCGAAGGGGACTTCTACGTTCTGCAGCAAGTCAGCCAGACTCGCGCCAGACGCATTCCGTTCAGCGATGAAAATTTGTTCGAGAATGAACTCAAGATCGGACTTGATGAAGCTGGCCATGGCTATTTCCTCGATGCTTAACCAATCAGGAAACCACTCGCATAAAACACGGCTGCAAACGCGTGGTTGAGTGCTGAACCCCATAAATGAAAATCGAAACTTGAACGACGGGACCTGGTACAACGGCCGCACCGAGCCCCTACTGAATTGCGTGCAATCAGCAGAACTCGACTGAGGATCAATTCCCCATGACAACCGTATTTACAGGCTGGTATTGCGCCTCAAGGAGGCGACGGCCCATGAACCCAGGTTGAATAGAAGGTGCAACTTACTCGCGGCCCCGTCACGTATCGGGGCTCTATGCATCTGTACATGATGCTCTCTCAGGCATAGGGGGCTTGTCACAGATGCCACACATCCAGAGAACAGAGGCATTGGCCGGAATATGCTCGCGAAGATCGCCATATTCCGGGACTTCCTGAGGGGTGATGGCACGGTTCTGCGTCCATGCGGCTTCGTCAACAAGCCTTTTATCCATGAGAAAACTGGCATCGACTACGAATTGACTAGTATGTATTGGAGGCTGACTCCGCACGCTGGGTGGCGGAGCCAGGAAACCATTGGAACCACAGGTTTGGTTCTGATTGAGTGGAGCACCCGCACTGTTGGACTGGAGCGTTTTCTCAACAGAGAATTCAAGTGAAGCGAGTTTGACTTGAATGCCAGGGTGCGAATGGCCGACCACACTATTGGTAATAACCGCCAGCTGTTGTTGCCGGAAATAGCGATTATCCAGATGGATCGAGAATCTTTTTAAACTATTCATCGCGCCTCCCGCCTTCAACCTCAAATGCCAGCTTTACACTCCATTGAAAATGAGTATTGAGGGGCTACCCGGATGTGTACAGAGACAAAAGCCCAATCAAATTCTGAGACCTTGGTCGCAGAATCGGATCAGACCTTGGTCGGATCAGAGGCTGGCCAAACGTCCAGTGGCGGAGGCCCGGGAGGACAGAGCCCCCGTGCGAAATTGCGCCATTTGAGCCGCTCGACCCAGTTCGTAATCTGCGCCGCAATCATTCTGGGCTTGACCATGACGTTCGTTGGAAAGCTCGTAAGCCAGAGTATCGAAGATGCAACGATTCAAACGGCGGCAGAGACGGGCGCGCGTTATATGCAGAACTTTCTCGAACCTTTCGTCCAGGGACTGACCACTGTCAAAGAACTCCCCGATGCAACCATTCAGACCATTGATCACCTGCTGTCCAGCACCTCGTTGAGTACACATGTGGTCTCGGTGAAGATCTGGCTTCCAGACGGCACGATTGTCTACAGCACCGACAAGTCCACGGTGCGGAAAACCTTTCCGACAGAGGAGATCTCACTGGCGCTGACAGGCAAGATCTATACAGAACTGGACAATGATTTTGAGGGTGATAATGAGGATGCTTTTGAGCGCAGCCTGAATATTCCGCTCTATGAAATTTTTGCTCCACTGCGCGAAGCCGGTACTGGAAAGATTGTTGCGGTTGGTGAGTTCTACGAAACCGCGGAAGCGTTACAGCGCGAAATCAATAATCTTCGCAAGAAAGTATGGGCGATTGTTGGTGCCGCAACGACGGCCATGCTTTTGTTGTTATTTTTTATCGTTCGGCGTGATGACAAGATAATAAAACAACATGAAACAGCACTTGAATGGCGAATGGATGAGCAAGCCAGGTTGCACTCGAACAATGCCGCCCTTCAACACAAAGTCACTACAGCCAATCGCGAATTCTCCAGAATCAATGAACTCACTCTTCGTCGGATCGGGGCCGACCTTCATGATGGTCCTGCCCAGCTGTTGTCACTTATTCTCCTTCGCCTTGAAGAACTCGAAAATTCACAAGGCGCCTCGGATGAGGAAGTTCTCGAAATGATCAGGCGTGCCGGCGAGGATGCTTTAAACGAAGTGCGGGAAATATCACTCGACCTGGCACTTCCGGAAGTCACTGACCTGACCCTGCACGATGCGCTGGTATTGCTTGCCGAGCGGCACGAAGAGCGAACCGAGACGCGAGTCGAACTGGAGCTTGATGCTCTTCCAGACGATGTACCGATAGCGCATAAAATTTGTATTTACCGCTTCGCCCAGGAAGCGTTGAACAATGCCTATATTCACGCCGGAGGAAAGGGCCAAAAACTCAGCGCCTCTCACTGCGAAGGGCTACTGGAAGTACAAGTCGAGGATGCGGGAGTGGGAATTCCAACCGAGAAACCGAGTGTGCCTGGTCGAGGTAGAACTCATCTGGGCCTTGTCGGCATGCGCTATCGCGTCGAATCCCTCGGCGGAGTATTCATCATTGAATCGGCGCCCCATGCCGGAACCAAAGCCAGGGCGCAGTTCAAAATCTGATCATCCGAGCCAGAATGATCATTGCACCCAAGTAACCGCAAGCGCTTATCGCCCGTTACTTGTCTTACCACTGTCATTCAAGTCGCGGCGTTGAAGAGCACCACATAAGCCAGGTATATGGTCACTCTCCCAATGCCGTCTCACTGCTGCGACTGCCTGTGTCCGGTTACGAACGCGCAGCTTGTACATGACATTCGTCATGTAGTGCTTGATGGTCTTCTCGCAGAGCTCGAGCTTGATCGCAACCTCGCGGTTAGTCAGGCCCTTCGATACCTCCCGGATAACCTGTTCTTCGCGATGGGTCAGCTCGACCTTTTGCTTGTCAGCCGCGTGCTTTCCGAAATTGCTCAATAGCTTGCTGGCAAGCTTGGGTGTAATGAAGGTTTCACCACCGGCAACATTTCTGATGGCTTGTACCAGCTCACGACCGCTTATGCCTTTCAACGCATATCCCTGCGCGCCCGCTTCGAGGGCGCAATAGGCATCCTCGATGGACTCGGACACTGTCAGCATCAAAATTTTAACTGCCGGCGAAGAAGCTGAGATCGCTCGCACAGCAGCAAAGCTATCGCCCGGCATATTTACATCCATCAGCAATACATCCGGAGCAAAACGAGCGGCAATTTCCAGGGCATCATCGGCAGACGCCCCCTGCTCGACCACCTGAAAGTCAGCGACTTTCTTCAGCGCCATTGTGACCCCATCCCTTAACAGCGGGTGATCATCAACGATGCCAATCTTGATCATGGAACTCATAAGAAGCTCCTCTTAAACGGCGATGGCGCTGCAAGGGGGGTCGTGCGTTTCATTTTTCACCCCTCGCGGCATGCCGAACCTGGCAAGACCCGCGGTCTCCATGATGTCCGGGACGTTACGGGTACCCAAGGGGGGTGCAACTAATGAGCCACTACCGCAGGGCGAAGAAAAAGCCCAGGTTAATTAATAAGCTGTTTCTGAATGCTTCGGACGAGAGAAAGGCTAAGCGGGGAATATTCCTCAAATCAGGTGGTAAGCCCCCGGTTGGGTGGGTGTAATGCCCCATTTATGGAGAGAGTGGAGACTCTATTTCAACGGCCGCTATTAGTAGGGATTACTTGCCCTGAGACGACGTGGACTTAACGAGTCGGGACAGGCAGCGGCGGGCAAAAGGGAACCCTCAGCGGCCCGGTGTCGCTTGGGACTCTTCAAAATGATGCCGTAACAATGGCATCTCTCACTAATAGCCAACGTAGACAGGTTCTCGCCGATACCCCCCCTCCTGGCCAGCGCTATAAGTAGCAAGCTATTTGTTGATGAAAGTCTGAAGTATTCTTTTGAACTTTCAGATTCTTTCAGTGCGCGGCCTGTGCCTAACATCGACTCCACAGCGAACCAGCCTCTTGGCAGCCTGGCGCCGTCGAAGTGCATTTGCAGTAGGCCTTGGGATTTTTGAGGATCACCGATGAAGCTGGAAATTTTCCGCACGCTGTGGGGTTACACCGCCAGCAAGGCCCAGGCGCTCGAGGAGTTGCTGCAAGCGGGCTTTGACGGGATGGAGGCACGCCTGCCACTGGACGCCCGTGAGCGGGCCGAGTTTGGCGCCTTTCTCCAGGCCAATCGCCTGGGCTATATCAGCACGGTCTTCACCGCGTACGACGTGCTGCCGGACCAGTCGGCAACCCCTGCCGTCCACCTCAATGATCTCGATCAAAAACTCGCCTGGGCCGCTGAACTCGGCCCGCGCTTCGTCAATGTGCTGGCGGGCAACGATCGCTGGTCCTTGCCACAACAAGTGGAGTTTTTTGGCCAGGCGCTGGATCTGGCGCGCAAGCACGGCCAGGTCTGCAGTTTCGAAACCCACCGCTCGCGGTCGCTGTTCAACCCCTGGGTGACCCTGGAGTTGATCCGGCAACTGCCCGAGCTGTTGTTCACCAGCGACATCAGCCATTGGGTGGTGACCTGCGAGCGCCTGTTGAATGACCCGGCCGATGACCTGAGCGCTTTCATCGAGCGGGTTCACCATATCCAGGCCCGGGTCGGTTATGACCAGGGACCGCAGGTTCCGCACCCGGCGGCTCCCGAATATGCAAGGGAACTGGCCTTCCATCAGCAGCACTGGGAAAGCATCTGGCGCTCGCAGCAAGCCCGCGGTTACCAGGTCAGCACCCTGACCCCGGAGTTCGGCGCCGACGGCTACCTGCATCACCTGCCCTTCACCAATGTCCCGGTCGCCGACCTGTGGTCATTGAATGTGTGGATGGGCCAGACCGAGCGTGAACACTTCGACCGTTTCAGCCATTCAAGCCATCCTTAGGGAGCCGATGCGACATGCCTGACAACAAAAACAACAGCGCAAGCACTGACACTCACAAAGCCAACTTCAATAGCATCCCGGTGGTCAACATCGCCGGCCTGTTCAGCGTTGAACTGGAACACCGCCTGGCCGTCGCCGAACAATTGGGGCGCGCCGCCAGCGAGGTCGGGTTCCTCTACATCACCGATCACGGTATCGACCCGCAACTGATCGCCAACCTGCGCAAGGCGGCCAAGGACTTTTTCGACCAGCCCCTGGACGCCAAGATGCGCCACTACATCGGCACCTCGCAAACCCACAAGGGCTTTGTACCCGAAGGCGAAGAGGTCTATTCCAAGGGCAAGCCAGACCACAAGGAAGCCTTCGACGTCGGCTTCGAAGTCCCGGCCGATGACCCGCTGGTGCTGGCCAATACCCCATTGCTGGGGCCCAACGACTGGCCACGGCTGCAAGGTTTCAAGGCCTCGGTGCAGGCCTACTATGAAGCCATCTTCGCCCTGGGCCGGCGACTGTTCGGTGGCTTCGCCCTGACCCTGGGCCTGGAAGAAAACTATTTCGACAGCCTGGTGACCCGTCCACCGTCCAAGCTGCGCCTGATCCACTACCCCTTCGACGGTGCAGCCCATGACGCACCGGGTCTTGGCGCCCATACTGACTACGAGTGTTTCACCATCCTTTTGGCCGACAAACCGGGCCTTGAGGTGATGAACAATCTTGGCCAATGGATCGATGCCCCACCGATTGCCGATGCCTTTGTCGTCAACATCGGCGACATGCTGGAAGTGATGACGGCAGGCGCTTTCGTTGCCACCGCGCACCGGGTACGCAGCGTGAAGGAGGAGCGTTATTCCTTTCCGCTGTTTTATGCCTGCGACTATCACACCCAGATCAGACCGCTGCCCGGGTTCGCCCAGGCAGGCAACGACTACGAAGAAATCACCATCGGCGAACACATGTATGGCCAGGCGCTGCAGACCTATCAATATCTGCGCCAGAGGGTGGCCAACGGGGACGTTCAACTGCCAGGCAAGGCACGAAAGCCCGCCAGTTTCGGACATTTGAAAAATCAGGCCCAACCGTCCTGATTGAAGTTTTCAGCTAATCCCCTACCTACGCCGGAGTCAGCACATCATGAAAAACAACAAGAAAAACAACAAGAAAAACCTTTTGAGCCTGGCTGTATTGGCAGCCGGTATGTTCGGTGCCTCGGTGAGCATGGCCGCGGCAGATACGTTCAAGGTCGGCATGGAGATCACCTACCCGCCCTTCGAGTCCTATGACAAGGACAAAAACGTGGTGGGCTCCGACCCCGAACTGGCAACGTCACTGGCCAAGCACATGAACGCCAAGGTGGAGTTCGTCGACACCAAGTTCCCGAGCCTGATCCTGGGCCTGAACTCAGGCAAGTACGACGCGATCATTTCCGGCATGTACATCACACCGGAGCGCCAGACCCAGGCCCAGACCATCGCCTATGCCAACACCGGTGCCGCGGTCATGGTGCCCAAGGGCAGCGAGATCAATGCGAAGAAGCCTGAAGACCTGTGCGGCCTGAAACTGGGCCTGGAACAGGGCACCACCTGGGTGAAGGAATTCAAGAAGCTCTCTGACGAATACTGCGTGCCGAACAACAAAGGCGCGATCACCGTCAGCGAGTACCCTTCGGCACCCGAAGTGACCCAGGCCCTGCTGTCTAAAAACATCCAGGCCCAGGTTGAAATCGCCGGCGCGGCAAAAATGATCGCGGAAAAGACCAACGGCCGGGTAGTGATCACCACCGAGCATCCGATTTATCAACAAACCCTGGGCATCTTCGTCAAGAAAGGTAACGACGAAACCTTCCAGGCCGTGCAAAAGGCCTTCGAGGAGAGCAAAAAGAGCGGTGAATACGCGGCAATTCTCCAGAAATATGGCCTGGAAGAACCGACTGCCAACTAAGAACCTGTCCTTGTAGTCTGGTCATCTGCCTCCCCTGCTCCGGGGCGGCAGATCGAGGTGCCCCATGCAATTCGATTGGTCGTATTTCTTATCCCTGTTCTCCCTGCCGGACTTCTGGAAGGCCTGCGTCACAGTGGTCCAGCTCAGTGCCCTGGCCTGGTTCATCGGCATGCTGCTGGGTTTTGTCCTGGCCACGGCCAAGCTGTCCCAGTCGCCCTTGCTGCGCATTCCCGCCGCGGTCTACATCTGGTTCTTCCGCAGCATCCCGTTGCTGGTGCTGGTGGTCTTCGTCTACAACCTGCCGCAATTGTTTCCCGGCAGCGGACCGATTCTGTCCAACCCCTTCTACGCAGGGTTGCTGGCCCTGGTGGTCACTGAAGCGGCGTACATGGCGGAAATCCATCGTGGTGGCCTGATCTCCGTGGCCAAGGGCCAGAAGGAAGCCGGGCGCGCGCTGGGTGTCGGCCTGCTCGGCATGCAACGCCTGATCGTGATCCCCCAGGCTTTCCGCATTTCGCTGCCCACGCTGATCAATGAATACATCACAGTGGTCAAGCTGACCTCGCTGGTCTCGGTCATCTCCCTGACCGAAATCCTCACGGTCGGCCAACGCCTCTATGCCACCAACTTCCTGGTCATGGAAACCCTGGCGGCGGTAGGCGTGTATTACGTGTTGATCGTCACCGTGTTCGGTTATTTCCTGCAGCGCCTGGAGCGCTACCTGGACCTGAACTTCCGCAAGCCGCACACGCTCGACGCGGCCACCATCGCCAGGTTCAAGGCCAGCGCCGAAGCCTTGCCCGACACTGCGCGCAAAGCCGCCGGCAACAACGCGACGCCCATCCTGCAACTGAAGAACATCCAGAAGAGCTATGGCACCCACCAGGTGCTGATGGGTATCGACCTGAATGTCGAATACGGCCAGGTGGTCTCGATCATCGGGCCATCCGGCTCCGGCAAGACTTCGCTGATCCGCACCGTCAACGGCCTGGAAAGCATCGATACCGGCGACATCCTGCTGTTCGGCGAAAAATTCATCGAAGCGTCGGACAAACCCAACAGCACCCGCCTGCGCAAAGGCGTGCGGCACATCGGCATGGTGTTCCAGAACTTCAACCTGTTCCCGCACCGCACCATTCTCGACAACGTCACCCTGGCACCGCGTTACCACGGTCAGCCGGGCGAGCTGAGTGAACATCGTGCCTATGCGCTACTGGACAAGGTCGGCCTGCTGGCCCATGCCCACAAGTACCCGCACCAGCTCTCCGGCGGGCAGCAACAGCGCGTGGCGATCGCTCGAGCCCTGGCGATGGAACCGCAGATCATGCTGTTCGACGAGCCGACCTCAGCCCTCGACCCGGAACTGGTCAACGACGTGCTGAACGTGATCCGCGACCTGGCCAAAGAAGGCATGACCATGCTGATCGTGACCCACGAAATGGACTTTGCCATGTCGATATCCGACCGGGTCGTATTCATGGAGAACGGTAATATCCAACTGGATGCCGCACCGCAAACCATACGATGCGAAGCCGAAGGAGAACGCGTGCGACGCTTCATGGGCATCAGTACCCGATCGCCGAACCTGTCCGCAACGCTGGATCATGCATGAACAGGCAACCGCTTTCTTCGAACTTCCTTCTTTCAGGAAAACGTACATGAATCTGGGAATAGCAGGACGCTGGGCACTGGTATGCGCCGCCAGCAAAGGTCTGGGAAAAGCCTGTGCACAGGCTCTCGTCAACGAAGGCGTGAACGTGGTGATCACCGCACGGGGCGAACAGGCGCTGAATGAAACAGCCCGTCAGCTCAGGGCGATAAACCCTGAAGTGACGGTCATCGCCGTCGCTGGAGACATTTCGACGCCCGAGGGTCGGGCGGCAGCGCTCAAGGCCCACGGGCATTTCGATATCCTGATCAACAATGCCGGGGGCCCTCCCCCCGGGGATTTCCGCGAATGGAATCGCGACATCTGGCTCAAGGCGCTGGATGCCAACATGCTGACGCCTATCGAGTTGATCAAGGCAACGATCGACGGTATGGCGGCACGTGGATTTGGTCGAATCATCAACATCACCTCGAGTGCCGTGAAGTCCCCTATCGAAAGCCTGGGCCTGTCCAATGGTGCGCGCAGTGGCCTGACTGGGTTTGTCGCAGGGCTTGCCCGGCAAGAAAACATTGCCAGTCGCAATGTGACGATCAACAACCTGCAACCAGGCTCGTTCGACACCGATCGACTGCGTGACAACCTGGTCGCGGCGGCCCAGGAGTCGGGGCAGGACAGTGAGGTGTTCCTTGACCAATGCCGTAGCGAAATTCCCGCCAAACGCTTCGGTTCAGCCGAGGAGTTCGGTGCCCTCTGTGCCTTCGTCTGCAGCAGCCAGGCGGGCTACCTGACCGGACAGAACCTGTTGATTGATGGTGGGGCTGTTCGCTCTAGCCAATAATGGGCAAGAGCTATGTGGGTGTACCCGGGCGATCAGGCTTGAGTTCGCGGCCTCGCCCGGGTGAGCTTTGCTGATCAGGGCTTGCGCGCAATGATCACCTGGCTTTTCGCCACCACCGCATCCAGCGCCTGCTTGATCTGTGCGCCCCGTGGCGAAGCCAGGATCGCCTGCCAGGTATCCGCCCAGTGGTTGAGCAACGGATGGTCCGGGTTGCTGAAATCGACCTTGGCTTCCCAGAACAACAGCATCCACATCGACCAGTAGAACCCGTACTGGCTGTGGCTGATCACTTCCAGGCCGGCATCGCTGACCATGGCCTTGAACTGCGCTTCGCTGATAATGCGGATGTGGTTGGGCTTCTGGAAATACTCGGCCGCCGCGATATCTTTCTGCAGGTCTTCGGAGCTGGGGTGCGGGACGCTCAGCAGATACAGCGCGCCCGGTTTACCGACGCGCACCAGCTCAGCGAGGAACTGCGCCGGATCGTCCACGTGCTCGATGACTTCGGTGGACACCACCCGCGTGGCGGTCCCATCGGCAATCGGCAGCGGGTTGCAGTCGGTGACGTGGCATTCGACGTCGCGGGCCGGTGTATCGCTAAGGCGCAGGCGGGTCGCTTCGACCTTGGCCGCGTCGATATCGGCGATGATGATCTTCGCCCCGCGCATCCCGCAGAAATGCACGTTGCCGCCGTCGCCGCAGCCAACATCGAGCAGCGTGTCCTCGGGGGTCACCGGGAAACCGGTGAACAGTTCGCCAGTCTGCTGATTGAACCAGCCGCTGAGCATCGCGTCGTGCAGGCCGAGCATGTAGGGATCGACCTTCTCCGCCACTGGCGCCGCGGGCGGTGCCTCTGGCTGCACAGGCGCGGGCGTGCCCGCCGTGAGTTTCTTCAAAAGGCTCAGCATGAGGTGGCTCCAGAGGATGGGACGGCTGTTCGGGAGGTGCCCAGGCGTTTGACCAGCGAGGCGCCGCGGTTGCGCATGGGCATTTCAATGAAGCGATAGTTGAGTTCGCTCAGCAGCACGATCAGGCTGCCAGCCATCAGCAACATCAGAATCGGATGGCCAGCCGGACTGGGCAGCCCGGCAGCCTGTAACCGGAAAATGAACTCACGAACCAGCAAGTAGGCCGGGATATGGATCAGGTAAATCCCGTAGGAGCGACTGCCGACCCAGGTCATCAGGTTCTTGAACATTCCCTTGGGCATCAGGTAATCACGGTTGTAGGACGCGATCCACACCAGCAGCGCACACAACAGCGCAATCACACCGATCCGGTAATGGGTAAAGGTGAAACGGTCCGTTGCCATGAAACCGAGCACCAGTGCAACGCCGAGCAATGCCGACAAGCCGGCCCAGGGGCGACGCAGGAAAGTCGGCTCCCAGCGCCGGTATGAAGGCTGCACGCTCCACATCGCCAACAGCACGCCAAGGGCCAGTGCGTCGGTGCGCACCACCATCAGGATCGGCGTGCGCAAGGTCAACAACTGCACCGCCACCAGCGCCAGCAATGCCCACACCAGGTGCTTGCGAAACAGCACGATCATCAGTGGAAACAGCAGGTAGAACTGCTCTTCCAGCGACAGGCTCCAGTAAACGAAACTGGTGCCGTACTCGTAGCGATAAAAACTGTCGGCAAAGCGGAAGTTGGCGTATTGGGCGATGCCGGCCAGCGTCGCCTGAATGTTCGCGTGCAGGGTACCGAACGCGCCGGAGCGGTTGAGGAAAAGGCATGCCAGCAACATCAGCGCCAGCCACAGCCAGGCCGACGGCAGCAATCGAAAGGCCCGGCGCAACCAGAAATTGCGCGTCTGTTGCCAATACTCTTGACCCGTGGTGCAACGGCGCAAGGCCGGGATCAGGCTGCGGGCAATGACGAAGCCCGAGATCGCAAAAAACAGATCCACGCCCCACCACGGCTGGCTGTACAACGTGATGGCCTGGAACAACGGTACAGCCGCCGCGAACAGGCTGTCCTGCAGGTGATGAAACAGCACGCCAAGCACCGCTATGCCGCGCAGCAACTCGATGTCCATGATCCGTTTTTCGTTGCTCATGCGCCCTCCTGGACATGGGGTTTGCGGGCAATGATCACCTGGCTCTTGGGCATGAACCGGTCCAGCATCTGCTTGATCGCCAACCCGTCGGGCTGGGCCAGCAAGTCCTGCCAGGTTTTCGCCCAGCTCTCCATCAGCGGCGGATAAGGCGCCTGAATCCGGTCGCGAACCGCGCCACCCAGTTCACGCCCGGCAGCCCGCTCGCTGGCCCAGAAAAAAATCATGCCCATGACCCAGAAAAACCCGGTGGCTTGACGATGCTCGATGACCAGGCCCGCGTCTTCCACCAGCGCGGCGAATCGCTCGGGGCTGAAAATCTGCACGTGATTGGGCGATTGAAAATAGCTGGCAGGGGCAATGCCTTTCTGCAGATGCTCGCCCACCGGGGACGGTACGCTCAGCAGGTACAGTGCACCGGGGCGACCCATGCGCACGAGTTCGGCCATGAAGGGTTCTGGCTGGTCGATGTGTTCGAGCACTTCCATGCACACGACTTTGCTCGCGCAACCATCGGCCAGAGGCAGCGGCAGGCTGTTGCTGACCAGACCGAGATTCGCTTTATCCGACTGCGCGTCCACTTGCCGCGCCAGGTCGCGGACCTTGTCGTGCTCACTGTCGGTGAAGATCACCGACGCGCCTTGACGCACCGCAAACAAGGTCGCAACCCCTTCGCCACAACCGACATCCAGCAAAGTGTCGTCGGCGGTAATGGCAAAGCCTTTGAGCAATTCGCCGCTGTCGCCCGAAAACCAGCCGTCATGCATTGCATCGTGCAAGCCCACGTCTCTTGGCGACACACGGGATTGCTCGACCGGCGACGGCGCGGGCCGTGGCTCGGGTTTCGTCTCTGCAAAGAAACGTCTGACCCATGCGCGAATCATGCCTCAGGGGTTTCCACGGCTCGGTTCTCGAACAGGCGCTCAAAAAATACGCCAAGCCGTTGCCCGGCAGTGGCCTGACTGCAGAACTTACTGAGGCTGGCCACTGCGTGCGCGGACATCTGTGCATAACGCCCGGGATCCCCCTTGGCCACGTCATAGCTTGATTGGTAAGCCCTGCACAACGACGCCCAATTGGTGACGTAGCGCAAGGTGCGAAACGCCCTGCGCGGGTCATGAGGCCAGGCCGTCAGCTCATCGGTGGAGTCAATCAGGAATGCATTATCGGCATCCAGATAATCGAGCATCGCCGTGGTCCGTGGCGCCACCGCCGGTTTGCCACAGGACATGAACTCCATCAGCGGAAGACATTGGCCTTCGCCATAGGACGTGTTGACCACGTAACTCGTGGCTTGCACCAGCTGCTCATAATCCGCGTCAGCCAGATAGCCGTAAATCAGCACGACCCGGCAGCGGTAAGACTGGTTTTTGTACAAGTGGTGAAGGATATCGGTCAGCGCTTCTTCGGCATCGTGGTGCGTCAGTTTGAGCACCAGCGTTGCGTCGTCCACCTCGCGAAACGTCACGCAAAAGGCACTGAGCATGTCTTCCCAGTTCTTGCGCCCGTCACTTGGGTTGAACACCGAGGTGTAAATCACGCCGTCGAGGACCAACTCGTGCTCACTCGGCGGGGCATTGAAATCAATACCCGCACCTTGGCGAGTGGCCACGGGGCCGAAGGCTCGCAAGTCGAGTTCGCGGCTGTCTGCCAGTAACCCCTTGAGCGTCAAACGCACCTGACTGGCCAAGGGCTGACGTTGCAAGTGGGCGCCGCGCTCGGAAAAACGGTCCCATACCGGGGCCGGTACCGCGATGACCGGATAGTCGTCGCCCATCGCCTCGCGCACCGCATTCACGGTGTAGCTGGAATGGGTAATCGCCGCACCCGCTGCCCGCAACACCGTGCGCCAGTCATTGAGCGGGTCACCGGCAAAGGGTTCGTTGGGGATGGTGCTGAATTCCCACGCGAACACCGGCAGCGTCGGGCAGGCGAAATTGACCGGCGTGCGATGAGGCGGTGAGAACGACAGGAACACGCACGCTTCACCACGGGACAAACAGTCCATGTACAACACATCGACTTCGGTCCGCGGGTCGCTGACTTCTACCACTCGCCCCAGCCGCTCCAGCACGGGTCGGTACTCCTTGAGCACGAAGTAATAGCTGTACTCCGAGCGGCCAAGGTTCTGGGCAATGGTGTGCTGGTTGGTTTCCGAATGAATGATGATCAGCATGAGGCGGTATCCGTCACGGTTGCTGTCGGCAAAGCCTGTGGCGCCAGCCCGAAAAAATCCGCCATGCGTTTCTGCACCGGAGCGAAAGCGCAGTAATCGTGCATGCGCTCGACGGCGGCGAGGGACATGCGCCGATACTCCAGCGGTTGCTCCTTGGCCAGGCGGTAGCTGTTTTCGTAAGCGGTTTTCAGCGAACCCCAATCCGGCCGGTAACGCAGGGTGCGGTAGATGATGCGAGTGTCCTGCGGCCAGATGGTCAGCTCCTCGCTGGACTTGACCACAAACGCCACACGTTCATCGATGTAGTCCTCCATGGCCGTGTGATCCGGGGCAATCACCGGTTTACCACTGGCCATGAACTCCATCAGCGGCAGGCACAGCCCTTCGCAGCGCGAGGCATTGACGTAGTAACTGGCGGCCTCGTACAACCGGGCATATTGCGGGTCGTCCAGGTAGCCGTGCATGACCACCACCCGACAGGCGAACGGAGAAAGCTGCGCGAGCAACGTCATCAGTTCGTCGTGGTAGGACGACAGATCGCTTTGGGTAACTTTCAGCACCAGTGTCGCATCAGGCGTTTCGCGGAACGCCCAGCAGAATGCAGTGATCAGTTGATGCCAATTCTTGCGACCGTCACGCGGGTTGAACACGGTGACATACACCACACCGTCAACCTGTGTTTCGACCAGGGCTGTGGTATCCGGCCACTGTCGCGGTTCTGGCTCGGGTACTGCCATCGTCTGTGGGCCGGCGATGGCCGGCAACCAGCCAGCGAGACGCTCATGGGCGGCTTGCGACAACAAGTCGCGTATCCCTTCCCAGTACCACTGGCTTAGAAAATGCGTGCGATGCACCGGGATCGGCAGCGATTTACCTTTGTCCAGGCGCCACATATGCAGGTAATGGCGGGCAATCACCAAGCGGCGCTTGAGTGTCAGCGGCGGTGGCTTCAATGCCTCCAGTTCAGCCTCGAGCGCCGCCAGTTCCTCGGCGGTCGGCACGACGGGAATCAGTGCATCGGCGCTCAGCCCGAGTGTGCGCGTATCGAAGATGCAACCCTTGATGTCCAGGGTCGAGCCGGCGCAGATCGGGACGCTGGTGTGGCGACTACGAATGTCGGCGAAGTTTTCCCACAACGGCGTCGGCAACACCAGTACCGGGAAGTCTTCGCCCATGGCCCGACGAATCGCCCGGGCGGTATGGCTGGAGAGCGTGATCACCCGGCCCTGCCGCGCCAGCATTTGCGTCCAGTCCTGGCGCGGGTCGTTATCCCATTGTTCATCGGGAATCGAATCAAACTCCCAGGCCACCACGCAAATCGTCGGGCACTCAAGGTCGTTCGGGGTTTTCTGCGGCGGCGTAAACGACAGGAACAGACTGTCTTCGCCAGCGGCCAATAATTGTTTGTAGAGCGGATCGACCTCGGCGGTGGAGGACACCACATGCACTCGCCCCAGGCTTTCGAGCACAGGGCGATAGGCCTTGAGCACGAAGTAGTAACTGTATTCGGGACGACCGAGGCTCTGGCTGATGGAGCTGTCGTTGACGTCGGAGTAAAGAATGAAATTCATGGCATCCCACGGTGAGGCCGCCATCCCGGCAGCCTCACGCTATGACGGGGAGGATACGGTTCGAGTCAGTGTTTACTGGCGCTCGCCCATCGTCTTGCTGCCCGTCTTCGTTCTTGTTTTAGTGGTCAGTTTCTCGCAGTTTCGAAGCGACGCTGCCGAACCCCGGATAATCGTGACGAGGGGCATTCTAACCACATCCGTTGAGGATTCGTGAACCGCCCGACGAGAATAAATCAGGCTACGCTGACGAGAACTGGCCAGTCACTATTGGACTTGTTGAAATTGCCGAGCAAATGGCACAGATTGGATACCAAACAACTACAACAAAACATTTCGTCCGTCTTCATGAGTAATCCTGTTGGTTCGTGAGACCCTTCCATTAAGCCTTTAGGAAATGGATGAAATGTATGACCCGGGGGTCGCTGTTGAGAAAACGTCTATTTGTCACGGGTCTGACTGGATTTGTAGGACAACACATCCAATCGCGTTTGCAGGCTGAGAATTCGGAATGGAAGCTGCTGCCTGTTCCTTGCCGCTACGATCTCTCTGCGCCGGACAGCCTTGAAGGCTTGTGGCCGGAAATGCCCGATGCGGTGATCCACCTGGCCGGCCAGACTTTCGTCCCGGAGGCCTTTCGTGATCCGGCGCGCACGCTGAACATCAATCTGCTGGGCACCCTGAACCTGCTGCAAGCTCTCAAGGCGCGCGGCTTCAACGGCACGTTTCTGTACGTCAGCTCCGGCGATGTCTATGGCCAGGTCGCTGAAGAGCATCTGCCCATCACTGAATTGCAACCACCCTGCCCGCGCAATCCCTATGCCGTGAGCAAACTGTCGGCAGAGTTCCTGAGCTTGCAGTGGGGCCTGAGCGAAGACTGGCCCGTACTGGTCGCCCGCCCGTTCAACCACATCGGCACAGGGCAGAAAGACAGCTTCGTCATCGCCAGCGCCGCACGTCAGATCTGCCGGATCAAGCAAGGCCTGCAAGGGCCCCAACTGGAGGTCGGGGACATCGACGTCACGCGCGATTTCCTTGATGTCGGGGACGTGGTCTCGGCTTACCTGGCCTTGCTGGAAAAAGGTACGCCGGGGCAGGTCTACAACATTTGCTCGGGGCGCGAGCAGAGCATTCGCCGCCTGATCGAACAGCTGGCAGATCTTGCCCAGGTCGACCTGCAACTGGTCCAGGACCCTGCGCGACTTCGCCGCGCGGATCAGCGCCGCGTGTGCGGCAGCCCTGCCAGGCTGGTCGAAACCACTGGATGGAAATCTGAAATCACAACACAACAATCCCTGCGGGCGATCCTGTCCGACTGGGAGACGCGAGTACGACAAGTATGACTAAAAGTGCATTGATCACAGGCATCACCGGCCAGGATGGCGCGTATCTGGCCAAGCTGCTGCTCGACAAGGGTTACAAGGTCCACGGCCTGGTCGCGCGCCGCAGCAGCGACTCGCGCTGGCGCTTGCGCGAGATGGGGGTCGAGGCGGACATCGTCTACCTGGATGGCGACATGGCCGATGCCTGTTCTGTGCAGCGCGCGGTGATCAAGTCGGCGCCGGACGAGGTCTACAACCTCGCCGCGCAAAGCTTTGTCGCGGCCTCCTGGGATCAACCGGTGACCACCGGCATCGTCGACGGCCTGGGTGTTACCCACTTGCTCGAAGCGATTCGTCAGTTCAGCCCGCACACGCGTTTCTACCAGGCGTCCACCAGCGAAATGTTCGGTCTGATCCAGGCCGAGCAGCAGGACGAGAACACGCCGTTCTATCCACGCAGCCCTTATGGCGTGGCCAAGTTGTACGGCCACTGGATCACCGTGAACTACCGCGAAAGTTTCAACCTGCATGCCAGCAGCGGCATTCTGTTCAACCATGAGTCTCCGCTGCGCGGCATCGAGTTCGTGACGCGCAAAGTCACCGACGCCGCCGCCCGCATCAAGCAGGGCAAGCAGCAGGAACTGCGCCTGGGCAACATCGACGCCAAGCGCGATTGGGGCTTTGCCGGGGACTACGTCGAAGCCATGTGGCTGATGCTGCAACAGGACAAACCCGACGACTTCGTGGTGGCCACCGGCGTGACCACCACGGTGCGCGAGATGTGCCGGATCGCCTTCGATCACGTAGGCCTGAACTACCGCGACTTCGTGAAGATCGACCCGGCGTTCTTCCGCCCGGCCGAAGTCGAAGTGCTGCTCGGCAACCCGGCCAAGGCCCAGCGTGTGCTGGGCTGGAAACCAAAAACCGACCTGGATACCTTGATCCGCATGATGATGGATGCGGACATGAAACGCGTCGCCAAGGAGTAGGCCATGCTGATTCCCGTGATTCTCTCCGGCGGTGCCGGGACAAGGTTGTGGCCGGTGTCGCGTGAAGGCCATCCCAAACCGTTCATGGCCTTGCCTGACGGCCAGTCGCTTCTGGGCAAGACCTATCGGCGTGCCGCGGACCTGCTCGACGGCTGGGGCGATATCGTCACGGTGACCAACCGCGAATACTACTTCCAGAGCAAGGATCACTTTCGGGACGCGCACCTGGGCCGTCATCGCGGGCACTTCCTGCTGGAGCCGACGGGGCGCAACACGGCGCCGGCCATCGCTGCCGCCGCCCTCTCCCTCCAGGCCCTGCATGGCGACGAGGCGATCATGCTGGTCATGCCCGCCGACCATCTGATCGTCAATGTCGATGCGCTCAAGGAGGCGGTCGAGCATGCCATGACATTGGCCAGGAGCGGTCACCTGGTGACCTTCGGTGTGGTGCCGACCGCTCCGGAAACCGGTTTTGGCTACATTGAAGCCGGCACACCGCTGGACGACAAAGGCGCTGCCGGCGTGCGGCGTTTCGTCGAAAAACCGGACCTGCAAACCGCGACTCATTACCTGGAAAGCGGCAATTTCCTGTGGAACTCCGGGATGTTCTGCTTCTCGGTTGCCAGCGTACTGGCCGAACTGCAAATCCATGCTCCCGATTTGCTGGAGCAGGCGCAGACCTGCATGGCCGCCAGCGCCGCAGTGGAAAACGCGGGGAGCCTGCAGCAGGAACTGTCGCCGGCCCTGTTCGGCGAAATCATGGACATTTCCATCGACTATGCGTTGATGGAGCGCTCCGACAAGGTGGTCGTCGTGCCCGCCCGTTTCGACTGGAGCGACATCGGCTCCTGGGGTGCGGTGGCCGCACTGGTACCGGCGGATGCACAAAACAACCGCACCGTCGGCGAGTCGGTTTTCATCGACAGCCACAACAACTTCGTCCAGAGCGACAACCGTCTGGTCGCGACCGTGGGCGTGGATAACCTGATTATCGTCGACACCGCCGACGCGGTGCTGGTGGCCCACGCCGACCGCGCCCAGGATGTGCGCCGGGTGGCCAGGCAACTCAAGGACAAAGAGCACGAAGCCTATCGCCTGCACCGTACGGTCAGCCGGCCATGGGGTACCTACACCGTGCTGGAGGAAGGCCCGCGCTTCAAGATCAAACGCATCGTGGTCAAGCCCGGTGCCAAGTTGTCGTTGCAGATGCACCACCATCGCAATGAACACTGGGTGGTGGTCGAAGGCATGGCCAAGGTCACCAACAATGGCACCGGCACTCATCTGGTGGCCAAGAACGAATCGACCTTCATTGCCGCCGGTCACAAGCATCGCCTGGAGAATCCCGGCGTGATCGACCTTGTGATCATCGAAGTGCAAAGCGGCGAATACCTGGGAGAGGACGACATCGTCCGCTTCGAAGATCAATACGGCAGGACGGTTTGAATGCTGCTTTCCCTTTACCGCACGCTGAGCAGCTATCGGGGGTTCATCCTCGGTAGCGTCCAGCGAGAGTTTCAGGCGCGTTATCGCAATTCGTTGTTCGGTGCCCTGTGGACCGTGCTCAATCCGCTGTCGATGATCATTGTCTACACCGTGATTTTTTCCCACATCATGCGTGCCCGTTTGCCAGGGGTAGATGACGGCATGGCCTACAGCATCTATCTCTGCGCCGGGTTGTTGACCTGGGGACTGTTTGCAGAAATCACGGTGCGCAGCCAGAACATGTTTCTGGATAACGCCAATCTGCTGAAAAAAATCAGCTTCCCACGGATCTGCTTGCCCGTGATCGTGCTGTTGAATGCCGGTATCAACTTCGCAATCATCATCAGCCTGTTCCTCGGTTTTCTGTTGATCACCGGTCGACTACCGGGCCTTGTGCTGTTGGCGCTCATTCCTCTATTGGTATTACAGGTGATGTTCTGTGCCGGGCTGGGGATTATTCTTGGCGTATTGAATGTGTTTTTTCGCGATGTCGGGCAATTTTTCGCCATCTGTCTGCAATTCTGGTTCTGGCTGACGCCAATCGTTTATCCGATGAGCATCCTGCCCGATTGGGTCCAGCGCTTGCTGCAACTCAATCCCCTGACCAACCTGATCACCAGCTACCAGAACATCTTCCTGTACGGCCAATGGCCTGTCTGGAGTTCGCTGCTGCCGATCATGGTCGCCAGCGTATTGCTCTTCTTCATCGGGCTGCGGCTGTTTCGGCAGAGAGTCGGTGAAATGGTGGATGAACTCTGATGGGACACATACGCGTCACCGGCCTGGGCAAGGCCTATAAACAATACCCTACACGCTGGAGTCGACTGGTTGAATGGCTAGTCCCGTTCTCGCCGATCCGCCATCGTCAGCACTGGGTGCTACAGGACGTGACCTTCCAGATTGCCCCCGGAGAATCGGTGGGTATCGTCGGGATCAACGGTGCCGGCAAAAGCACCTTGTTGAAGATGATCACCGGCACCACCCAACCCACCTGCGGAACCATTGAGCTCGAAGGCAGCGTCGCCGCCCTGCTGGAATTGGGCATGGGTTTTCATGCGGACTTTACCGGTCGGCAGAATGCGGTCATGGCCGGGCAACTGCTGGGCATGCAGGTCGAAGAGATAGAAGCGTTGATGCCGGAAATCGAACGTTTCGCGGAAATAGGCGACGCCATCGACCACCCGGTACGCACCTATTCCAGCGGTATGCAAATGCGTCTGGCGTTCAGCGTGGCCACCGCGCGGCGCCCGGACATATTGATCGTCGACGAAGCACTGTCGGTGGGCGACGCCTACTTTCAGCACAAAAGTTTCGACCGCATCCGCAGCTTTCGCAAAGCCGGTACCACGCTGCTGATCGTCTCCCATGACCGTGGGGCGATTCAGTCGATCTGCGACTCGGCGATTCTCCTGGAAAACGGCCATATGGCCATGCACGACAAGCCCGAAACCGTCATGGATTACTACAACGCCCTGCTCGCCGAGCGTGAGGGACAGACCGTGCGCCAGGAAGCTCTCGCCGGCGGCCAGTTCAGTACCATTTCGGGAACGGGTGAAGCCAGGATTCTGACCGTACGCTTGCTCGACAAAAATGAACGCTCCATCGACGCCGCCGAAGTCGGCCAGCCGGTCGTGCTGGAGGTGAATGTCGAGGTTCGCCAGGACATCGAACGGCTGGTACTGGGCTTCATGATCAAGGATCGCCTGGGCCAGGCCATGTACGGCATCAACACCCATCGCCAGGATCAGGCGCTGACCGATCTGCAGGCTGGCGAGCGCGTGACTTATCGCTTTGCTTTCGTCATGGGGTTGGGCAAGGGTAACTATTCCGTGGCGTTGAGCTTGTCACGCCTGGACTCGCACCTGGACCGCAACTTCGAGTGGCGCGATTACGGGTTGGTGTTCCATGTGATCAACAACCGGCACGAAGATTTTGTCGGCTGCTCGTGGCTGGCCGCGAAGACCACTGTCTCGCGCTCGAGCGCGCCGGTCACTCCGGAGATCACGCCATGACGCGTCTTTTGGTGGAGTGCACGCACGTATTCCAGCACCCCAAGGTCAATTCGGGCATTCAGCGAGTGGTGCGCAACGTCGTCAATCAGCTACCGGGGTCTGTGGACGGCGTTGAATGCATCCCGGTTGTATTGCTTAAAGGCAAACTCTATCGGGTACTGAAACTCGGCGCGCTGAACATTCCGATTTTCGATGCCTTGATGACCTTTGGCGGACGACTTGGGCGCTTGGCTCACCGCTTCTGGCAACTGCATCAGCGCCTGCACAACCGAAGCAACTCGCGAGTGATCAAGCGCCTGCTGCACGTGGCCTACCGGGTGACAGCGGTTACCTGTTTCGGCCTTCCACTGCGTGTGATCGAGGGCATCAACCAGTATCAACTGCCCAAACGTTGCACGCCGCTGCAGCACCAACCGGGAGATCAACTGGTGTTGCTGGATTCGTCCTGGCACACCGACTTTTTCCCGTTTGCCGAACAGCTCAAACGTGAAGGCGTGGGCATTGTTTCTGTGATCTACGATTTGATTCCCCTGACTCACCCACAGTTCTACGACACACGGCTGGTGCAGGTGTTCAACGAGTGGTTCGACTGGATCACTCAAACCGCCGATGGCTACGTGGCCATTTCCGCCACGGTGCGTGACCAGGTGCGTGATGAGGTTCAGCGCCGCCTGGGCTCGGCCAAGGCCAATGCATTGTGGTTCGACTATTTCCACCTGGGCTCCGAACTTGATTTGAGCGAAGTCAGCGAAGCCGTGGAACCGCGTCTTGCGCGGCTGTTCGCGACGCCGGAACCGGTATTTTTGATGGTCAGTACCATCGAACCGCGCAAGAACCACGACTACCTGCTGGACGCCTTCGAACGGGCCTGGGCGGCAGGCTCCAATGCCCGCCTGTGCATTGCCGGGCGAATCGGCTGGAAATGCGATGCGCTGCTGGCCCGGATACGCAATCACCCCCAACTGAACCAACGACTGTTCATGTTCAATGACCTGAGCGACACCAGCCTCGAGCATGCCTACCACCATGCCAGCTCACTGGTGTTTCCGTCTTTTGTGGAAGGCTTCGGCCTGCCGCTGGTAGAAGCCATGCAGCGTGGACTGCCGGCCATGGGTAGCGACATTGCGGTCTTTCGTGAAATAGGCGGCGAGTTCATGGCGTACTTCGATCTGGCCGAGCCAAAAAGCCTGGCTGATCTGGTCATTGGTTTCGAGAACAGCGGTCAATTCCCGGCCACTCGCGACGTCGTGGACTGGCGCTGGATCGGCTGGCGTGAAGCCAGTGCGCAATTGGCTGAACGCACCCTGCGCAATCTTGTCGACGTGCCGCTCATGCAAGAGAGGCAACATGCGAATTGCCCTTAACGCGCGGATACTCCAGGCGCCACGTACCGGCATCGGCCATTACGTCGCCGAACTGGCGAACGCCTTGGCGAGTGAACCGGATGTTGAACTGGCGCTGTTTCATGGCTGGGGCTGGAGCTCTGTGCTGCCTGAGGCAGCCATGCCCGGCTATTCCCGGCTGACACCATTGCTGCGACAGATCCCGGGCGCCTATCAGGCCCGACGGTGGCTGGAGCAGAAACGCTTCGATCAAGGCCGCGCGCAAGCCATCGATCTCTATCACGAACCGAGTTTGTGGCCGCTGTCGTTCGACGGCCCGACCGTCATCACCCTGCATGACCTGACTCACCTGCACTATCCCGAAACGCAGCCACCGGCGCGCTTGCGAGAAATCGAACGGCGCGTGACCGATGGCGTGCGACAGGCAAGCCTGATTCTTACCGACTCGCAGTTCATTGCTGACGAAGCCCAGGCGCATTTCGGATTACCGGCCGAGCGATTTGTCGTCGCACCGCTGGGTGTAGCCGCGCGTTTTCACCCGCGATTCCCCGAGGCTATCGACGCCGTACTCAAGACCCATGGCGTCGAAGCGCGGGAATACTTCCTCTGTGTCGGTACCCTGGAACCGCGCAAGAACCTGTCCCTCGCCCTGCGCGCCCACGCGCGATTGCCGGAATCAGTCCGTCAGCGTTTTCCATTGCTGATCGTCGGCATGGCCGGCTGGCAGCGCGAGCAGTTCAGCGAAGAGTTGCATCAGGCCCTGGCCTGCGGTCATGTCTGTTTGCTCGGCTATCTGCCTGACGAGCACGTTGCGCAGCTGTTGGCCGGTGCCCGGGCATTGATTTTTCCGTCGCTTTACGAAGGTTTTGGCCTGCCGGTGCTGGAGGCCATGGCCTGCGGCACGCCGGTCATTCTGACCAGTCGCTCAGCCATGCCCGAAGTGGCAGGCTCTGCGGGTAACTATGTTGAACCGGATGAAACCGACGGCTTGCGCGATGCAATGAGTCGTCTGATCGAGGATCTAGCGCATTGGCAGGCATGCCGAGAAGCCGGGTTGGTACAGGCAAGGCTTTTTACCTGGGAACGCTGTGCGCAAGTCACGGCCAGCGCTTACCGCCAGGCAATGGGAGGTTGAATGCGAGTTCTTCATTTTTTCAAGACGTACCTGCCTGACTCGGTCGGCGGGATCGAACAAGTGATTTTCCAGTTGTGCGAAAGCGGTGCCCTGCACGGCGTTGAAGGCAAGGTGCTGACGCTCAGTGCCGATCCGACACCGCCGGTGATGCAGATCGCCCAGCATGAAGTCCATCGAGCCAGGCTCGACATTCAGTTCGCCTCCACAGGGTTTTCCTGGAGCGTCTTCAAACAGTTTCGCGAGCTGGCAGCCGAGGCCGACGTGGTCAATTACCACTTTCCATGGCCATTCATGGACCTGGTGCATTTCGCCAGTGGCCTGAACAAACCCAGCGTGGTGACGTACCACTCGGACATCATCCGCCAGAAACACCTGCTCAAACTTTACCGGCCGCTGATGAATCGCTTTCTGCACAGCGCCGACCGGATCGTCGCTGCATCGCCCAATTACCTGCACACCAGTGATGTGTTGCAACAGTTTCAACACAAGACCCGAGTGATCCCCTATGGGTTGAACAAGACAGGTTACCCTCAGCCGGACAGTGATCGAACGGCTCACTGGCGGCAAAAGCTAGGCGATAAGTTCTTTCTGTTTGTGGGTGTGATGCGCTACTACAAAGGTTTGCACATCCTGCTCGACGCCCTGAAGGACCTGGATTACCCGACTGTGATTGTCGGTGCCGGCCCGCTGGAAGTAGAGCTGCATGCCCAGGCGGCCGCCTTGGGTTTGCGCAATGTTCACTTCCTCGGGCGTCTGGGGGACGAGGACAAAGTAGCGCTGCTGCAACTGAGCTATGCCATCGTGTTTCCATCGCACCTGCGCTCCGAAGCCTTTGGCATTTCGCTGCTGGAAGGCGCGATGTATGGTAAACCGATGATCTCCAGTGAAATTGGCACTGGCACCAGTTACATCAACATTCATAACGAGACCGGACTGGTGGTGCCACCGAGCAATCCACCGGCATTTCGCGAGGCGATGCGCACGCTTTGGGAAAAACCGGTGCTGGCGGCGCAAATGGGCGAGAAGGCCCAGGCCCGTTATCAAAATCTGTTCACGGCGGATGAAATGGGCCGCAAATGGACGGCCTTGTATGAGGAACTGCTGGAAGAAAAAGCCCTCGCCTACGCATGAGTTTTTTGCAGATCCGAATTGCCTCAGCTGCGCTCCAACAGTGTTACGATCCCGCGACTGCAGATTCTCCACGGCTTGCGCAGAATGTGTGCAAGCCGTCGACTCTCCCTATTGGCCCCTGACTTTCTGCTGAGCGCCTATGCAACGCCTGCTCAATGACCGCCTGGACTGGAACCTGCTGCGCACCTTTCGGGTGATTGGCCAGGAGCAGAGCATCAGCCGCGCCGCCGCCCGCCTGCACCTGACGCAACCGGCAGTGAGCCAGGCACTCAAGCGCCTGGAAGAACAACTGGGCCGCCAACTGATTGCCCGTCGCGGGCCACGCTTTGCCCTGACCGAAGTCGGCGAGCAGATCTTCGCCCTGGCCGGGGAAATCTACGGGCAAATGTCCCAGGTCAGCAGCGTGCTGGAACAACCGGCCGATGAAGTGATCGGCAAAGTGCGGTTGCTGATCATCAGCCGGATCTTCTCCGAGCGCTTCGACGACTTCCTTGCGGACTTTCATCGACAGCACCCGCGAGTGGATCTGGAAGTCGATGTGATGCGCAGTTCCGACATCGTCAGCGCCCTCCAGGAAAAAACCGCGACCCTTGGCCTGAGCCTCAATCGGCGCCCGCAACCGCGCCTGGAGCAGCGTTTGTTCCTGCGTCAGCGCTATGCGTTTTTCTGCGGCAAGCATCATGCATTGTTCGGCCAACAGGACGTCGCCGAAGGGGATTTGCAGCGGGAAAACTTCGTCAGCTTCACCAGCGACCAGATCGGCGGCATGCTCTCGCCGCTGACGATTTTTCGCGATCAGCAGGGTTTCAGCGGCCGTATCGTCGCGTCGTCACCGAGCCTGGAAGAAGTCCGGCGACTGGTGATCGCCGGCTTCGGTATCGGTTGCTTACCCGAACACGTGGTGGCGGCGGACGTCGACGCCGGATTGCTCTGGCGCCTGCCGCCCCACGAAGGGATTGCCGATGTGGACATTCATTTGCTGTGGAACCGTGAGCAGCGCATGAGCCGGGCCGAGACGATCTTTCTCGAAAGCCTGCAACAACGGCTGACGGACTAAACGCAGCGAGCGAGCCGGGGATTTTTATGGTTCTTCACGGATTACCGGGAAAGACGCTCTTGATCTTCATGAAAAAGAATTCGCTGTCCCGGTAACCGTACGCCATCCGCTTAATGACCTTTATTCGATTGTTCATGCCTTCCAGCTGGCCCGTGTGCATTGGCCAGCGAACCCGGCTGACGATGCCCCGCCAGTAACCCTTTAGTCGCTTTGCGAACTGGATCAGAGCCGGTATTCCACTTTCTTGAGCATGGCTCAGCCATTGCTTCCAGGCTGATCGCCAGCCCCAGGCGGTGCTCGGCGTCCAAAGCGTTTTGAGTTCAGCCTTCATTAAGTAGACCGTCATCAACGCTTGGTTGGCCGCTAGCAGATCCTCCAAACGGACCGTTTGCTCCGGCGTTTTCAGGTTCTGCGGATTGCGTAGCAGTAGCCATCGCGCTTGCTTGATGACCTTGCGCGCAGGCTTGTCGTGGCGTAGCCGATTAGCTTCGTCGACGCGGACTCGATCAATCACCTCTCGGCCATATTTGGCCACCACATGAAAGAGGTCGTAGATCACTCGCGCGTTTGGACAATGCTGGCGAACCTCCAGGTCAAATGCGGTGTTCATGTCCATCGCCACTGCTTCGATGCGAGCGCAGCCCTCTGGCCCCAGCTCTTCGAAGAATGGCCTGACCGCCGCTCGGCTGCGGCCTTCGCCGATCCACAGCACGCGCCGGGTATCCGCATCCAGCACCACGCTGGCGTAACGATGACCTTTGAACAGCGCGAATTCGTCCATCACCAGGCGCCGGGGCTGCGCCTTCGGCAAAATACTCAACGCCGCTTGCAAGGCTCGACGCTCCAGCAGCCGCACGGTGTCCCAATGCAGCCCAAACATCTGAGCCACGTGCAGCGTGGGCAGCCGCTCGCAGGCTTGAATGACGGCCTCAGACAGGCGGCGCGTCATGCGGGCATAGCGATCCAGCCAACTGACGGCTTCCATGCGTTTGCCGCAATCACGGCAGCCAACACGTCTGAGCAACACGCTGAGACGCACCGCATGGCCGAGGATGGGCAAATCACGAACGGTTCGCTCGCAATACTCATGAGTGGTTGAACAGGGCTTTTGGCACCCGCCACAGGATGGGAACCGGGTGGCGTGAGGGGTTAGATCGATTTGTAGGGTATCGCCATCAGGCTTGATGGTGACAACAGAAAAGCCCTCCTGAAAATAGATCAGAAGGTGTAAACCTTATTCAGGACGGGACAAAGAACCAATAAAAAGCCCGGATGATTTCGCGGCCGACGATTATCGTCGTTTCAGCCCGCGCTTCCAGGGCGAAAACTTCGCGAAAAACCTGCTGCTGGTGCAACAGGTA
>NZ_LMHY01000029.1:327868-624486 GCF_001429045.1 Pseudomonas sp. Root71
GCGCGTACACCACCATACAACGAGGTCGAGCGTTAGCTCGCCTCGCGGTGCTGTTGCGGTGCACGCCCCCTCGAGAGGCCGAGCGCAGGTTCTGCGCAGTGGGCAACCCGGCATGGATGCCGGGTTAGCCGCGTACGGCCATGGATGGCCGATCGCGGCGGGCCCACGGAGCAGGACCGGAGCAAGGGGATGCCGAGCCTAGGCGAGGCACCGAACGTAAGGGGCAAAAGCGTTTGGTTACTTGGCGCTTTTCCAGATATGTACACCACCAATAAAATACTCCAGCCAGGAGGCCGCCATCGCCAGCAAGCCGTCTCCTACAGGTATCGGTGTTCCCCGGAATTGCGTGAAGAACCCAAAAAAAGCCACCTCTCGGTGGCTTTTCCATTTCCGTTGATCAGTCGTAGATCACTTTCTTCTTCCAGTCCGCATCAGCCTCGACGTCCTTGAGGCCTTCGGTCAATTGGTTGACCTCGCCTTCGACCGGTGCGATGCGATCCATGACCTGGTCGTTGGCGCGGGCCAGGAGTTTTTCCAGGTACCCCAGTTGCTCGGCGTAGACCTGTGGGTCCTGTTGTTTGCGCAGGTATTGCACGCCGCGCTCGAATGCCAGGCGAGCCTGTCCGGGCTGGTTCTGTTGCAGGGAGTGCTGGCCGAGGTTGTTAAAGAACTCGATGTGCAGCAGTACCAGGATGTGGCGCACTTCACGAATCCAGCGCTTGGCTTCGTTGGGGGGCAGGAAACCGTCCTGTGCCGCACGGGTAATCTGGCCGTGCAGGGCTTCGAGCAGGAAGCGTACATCCTTGGCCTTGGCTTCCGTCTGGATCGGTGCTGGCGGATTGTTGACCGGGATGGATTCACCCTGGCCGACAAGGGCCTCCAGTTCGGCGATCCGCGCCTTGAGGTTGGCGCTGGATTTTTCCAGGTTGAGCAGGCGCTGGCAGACGTTCAGTTCCAGACGGGCCAACAGTAGCTTGAGGGCCGGGGTCATCAGCTGGCCGGGGAATGTCTCGGTGATCTCGCCGCAGCGTCGCAGGCGATCGTTGAGCTCGATCTTGGTACGGGCCTTTTCCAGCTTGTTGTTTTCCACCACATGGTTCATGTAGCCAATGGCGATCAACAGTGCGATCCCGACTACAACTAGCAGGGTGATCATGAGTGGCGTCACCGGTAAGACCTCTTTATAGGTTACGCATGGGAGTCTGGTGGCTTGGCAATTGAGCGCCCAGGCCCGCACGACGGGTTGGATCGGACATGCTTGTACTTATATCGGCCGGAGCCCCGTTTCTATAAATGATGGCACTCGATATACAGATTGCCATCACCCCGTGGACTATAACGTCTTGGCGGGTGCCAGAATATAGGCGTCAAACGCCGGGCAGCGGAAAAACCGCAACGGCTCCCAAAAGCAGGTCGAAGTCATTGATTTAAATAAATTTATATCAGGGGGTTGACGACCTCTCAATCCATCCATAGAATGCGCGCCACTTGCAGCGTAAAGCACACAGCGAAACGAAGCAGGGAGTGAATGTTGTACGTGTGTCCCCTTCGTCTAGTGGCCTAGGACACCGCCCTTTCACGGCGGTAACAGGGGTTCGAGTCCCCTAGGGGACGCCAATGCGGGAATAGCTCAGTTGGTAGAGCACGACCTTGCCAAGGTCGGGGTCGCGAGTTCGAGTCTCGTTTCCCGCTCCAATTTTAAACAGCGTTGCTTTCGGGCAGGGCTGAGTGAAACCAGAACCAAGTCTTCGGATGCGGCTCTGGACACCGAAACACACACCATGTGTTCCGGGTAGCGTGTCCCCTTCGTCTAGTGGCCTAGGACACCGCCCTTTCACGGCGGTAACAGGGGTTCGAGTCCCCTAGGGGACGCCATTTGCGGGAATAGCTCAGTTGGTAGAGCACGACCTTGCCAAGGTCGGGGTCGCGAGTTCGAGTCTCGTTTCCCGCTCCATATTTAACGAAAACGCCGCTCATTGAGCGGCGTTTTCGTTTGCGCGTAAAAAGCAGGATCAACCGCTGAGGGTTTGTACCAGGCTTTCGAGCGCTTCAGTGGTTTTCTCATCCTGCACCTGTTGCGCAGCTGCAGCCGCTTTGAGTTGGCGTGCCAGTCGGTATTCGCTGGGCGTACAGTTGGCGAACTGCTTGAAGGCACGGGCGAAGTAGGAAGGATCCTTGAAGCCGGCTTCATAGCCGATGCTGGTAATCGGCATCTGGCTGTTGTCGAGCAGGTCTTTGGCGAAGTTCATGCGCTTGTCCAGGATGTAATCCGTGAAGCCCTGCCCATTGGCTTCCTTGAACAGGCGGCTGAAGCGAAATGTCGTCATGCCGCAGCGCTGCGCCAGGTCCCTCTGATCGATGCTGTCACGAAAGTGCTGTTCGATGTACAGCATGACATTGCTCAACGCCTGGTGTTTTTGGTGTCCTGAGGTCAGCCGGATGCTGTCCGGCAGAGTCGGGGAGTGGTCGATCTGCGATGACTTGCCCTGGCCGTGGGCATTTCGGCGCAGCTCGCAGAGCTGCAGCACTGCCGTCAGGTAACGCTTCCTCTCGGTGGTCGAGAGCGGAAGCACCATGTATTCCCAGACGCTGGAGCGCATGGCCCATACAGCCAGTTCCTCTGAGTGCTGCACGGTGAACATGGTGATCGGGATGGTGGGGGTTGTGCGTTTGATCTCCAGCAATAGCTTCAAACCTGGAGTGTCGGGGCGATCGAAATGGACGCAGATCATGTCTGCGTGTTCCCTGATGGGCAACACGGAGTTTTTCGCCAGATTGCACTCGCAGGCGTCCTCGAACTGCGTGACGAGTTCTTTCGTGGACCGATCATGAGTCAGATCGAACCACAGGAGCGATGGCCTTTTGGTCAAATTGGACGTCATGTCTCTACTCGGTGGTTCTAGTGACTCTCTTCGCCAGTATTGCCAATGTGCTATCACTTTGCAGATTTAATCCCGATAGAAAAGACGGTTTTTAGTTCCATTCGCTCTATGGGTTGCCTGGAAGTCTGTCCAGGGCGAGTGTTTGCTCGTGAGTCTTCGAAAAAACCGGGTTGAACCGCCTGTCGCTTGTGAATCAGTGGCAATTGCCTTTGCGTTTCAATGCCTTGTTTACCCCTCCCGTTACTGCTGCAAAGGCCAATGCTGCGTATTTGGTCGTCCCGCAAAAAAGTCCTAGCGATGCGCAAAATCTTCCTAACGCTCATGCCTTGCTCCTGACTAGTGTTGCACTCAGGCAGCGCAGAACGTACTGCCTCAGAAAAAACAACATTCGAGTGAGGTGGGCAAAATGATCATGCAAACAATCAAGGCTTCGGTAGTGAAGTTCGTCAAAGACGAAGATGGCCTGACCGTTGTGGAGTACGCGGTAGCCGGTGGGTTGGTTACGGCGCTTGTCGTCACAATTTTCACGAACCTTGGCTTAGCGGTTCAGACAAAAATGCAGACACTGTGCACCGCGATCAAAGGTTCCGCTTGCTGATAGTTCCCGCTGGGGGACGCGTCGATGTCCACGGAGCAGCCGGTTGCCGCTATTTCTGATAGGGCGCCGGCAACTTTCTTAATGGGCTTCACGTTGTCCCTGTTCCAAATCACTGCGTTGTTCAAGGCCGCCAACAGCAACGTTGTGTGCTAACGATTAATACCCGCAGGGAGACATGCCATGTCCACGGAACTGGTATCGATGGTTTTACTGATAGGACTTTTGGGCGTGGCGGTGGTGAGCGATCTGCTTAGCCACCGTATTCCCAACATGCTTGTCCTGGTGGGGCTTACCTTGGGATTGATCGGTCAAATGTACACAGGTGGTGTCAGCGGATTGGGTGACGGCCTGCTGGGTATCCTGATCTGTTTTGCGCTGTTTCTGCCGATGTACGCCTTCGGTGGCATGGCCGCCGGTGACGTCAAGTTAATGGCCATGGTCGGCAGTTTTCTACCGTTCCAGCTCGCGTTGTGGGCTGCAATGTTCAGCCTGATAGCTGGCGGCGTATGCGGTTTATTGATCGTGCTGGTTCGCGGTCAATTGCGTCAGACCCTGGGGCGCTATTGGCTGATTCTAAGGGCGCAGGCTTATCTGGCGCCAACTTCAGATGAAGTCGCTGGCAAGCCTTTCCCATATTCGATTGCAATATTGATCGGCACTTTGAACATAGTCTACTGGCAAGTTGCCGGTGGATTCGGAGGTTAGACATGCACGTCATCGTCGATAGTGATGCCTACCCCAGCGATCGGGGAGCGGTGCAAAGATTGGCTCCTCAGCCGTGCACAATCCGCGAAACCGGTCTGACCGACAGTTTTCTCGGCGAATTGGTGTGCAAGCATTTGTTTGATGCCGGGGTGCTGGACATGTCGCGGCTGGTGGAACGCCTGGCGCTGACCGGCGCGGTACTAGAGGAGGTCCTGGCGTTTCTGCGCAAGGATGGCCGTGTCGAAGTGCTGGGCCAGGTGAGTCAAACGGGCGGGCAGATGCTGCGTTATGGCCTGACCGAACGTGGTCGCAGTGCCGCCCGCGATGCCCTGTCGCGTAGCGGTTATATAGGCGCAGCACCGTTTCCGGTGAGTACCTACCGGTCCCTGATCAAACTGCAGACCATTCACCATGGTCGCATCAACGCCAACGATATGCGCAATGCCCTTGCTGGCGTAGTGCTCACGGAGGAGATGCTGGATCAGTTGGGTGTGGCGATGAACTCCGGGCGCGCGATCATGATTTATGGCCCCGCGGGTACCGGCAAGACTTATGTCAGCAGTCGGCTGATCCGTCTGTTCGCCGAGGCCATCTGGATCCCCCATGCCATCGTCATCAACGAGTCGGTGATCGAGATCTATGACCCGCAGGTGCATCAGCGGCTCGATGATAACGCTCAACAGAACACTTTGATGCTCAACGAAGGCATCGACCGTCGACTGCTGTGCTGCAAACGCCCGATCGTCATCACTGGCGGTGAGTTGAGCATGGAACAGCTGGACGTTCGCTATGACCCTTTCACCCGTCAATACCAGGCTGCCTTGCAGCTCAAGGCCAGCAATGGCCTGTTCATCATTGACGACATGGGGCGCCAGCGCATGGCTCCCGCCGAGCTGCTCAATCGCTGGATCGTCCCGATGGAAGAGAAGCGCGACTTCCTCAACCTGGGCGGTGGTCGGCATTGTGAGTTGCCGTTCGATCTGATTCTGGTGTTTTCCACCAACCTCAATCCCCTGGAGCTGGCCGATGAGGCCTTCCTTCGCCGGATTGGCTACAAGCTGCAATTCGGTTACCTGAAGCCTGAGGAGTACGAAAAGATCTGGCGTCAGGAAAGCGAGCGTCTGGGCATTTCCTATGACCCGCTGCTGGTGCGTTATGTGCTGCAAAGGCTTTATGCAAGTGAAGGCATGCCCCTGGTGCCTTGCCATCCCCGCGATCTCCTGAACATGGCACTCGATCGCCAGCGTTATATGGGCGGTTCCGGACCACTGTCACCGAAAGAGTTGGAATGGGCCTGGCACAACTACTTCGTCCAGCTCGACTTTCTTTGATACGGAGATACTGACATGAGCTCTCGCACGCTTACCCTGATAGGCGTTTCCCTGGCCATGGGCCTAGGGGCTGCATGGATGGCCGACTCCTGGCTGAGCGCGCGGCTCAATGCCAGCCCGGATGACCACCTTCGAAACGTGGTGGTCGCCACGGTAGAAATTCCATTCGGGCAAATGGTCGAGGCCCAGCAGGTCACGACCGTACGCATGCCCTTGGATACGATCCCGGACGATGCCTTCGATGCCAGTGAAAAAGCCGTGGGCAAGATCGCAACCTTCGACATTCTGCGGGGCGACATTGTGCGCGGCGCACGGCTGAGCGAACACCTGGGGGGCAGCACCCTGGCCTCGTTGATTGCGCCTGACAAACGCGCCATTTCGGTACGGGTGGACGATGTGGTCGGCGTCGGTGGATTCCTGTTGCCGGGTAACCGGGTCGATGTACTGGCGACCAAAACCACCAATGCCGGCAGTAACAGCGCCACGTCCAGGACCATCCTCGAGAACTTGCGGGTGCTGGCGGTGGATCAGACTGCGGGCACCGACAAGACCCAACCGGTAGTGGTGCGCGCAGTGACCCTGGAGATGTCGGCCGCTGAAGCGGAAACCCTGGTCACGGCGCAGACGGAAGGCAAGTTGCAACTGGCGCTGCGCAACCCGCTGAACCTCGAGAAGAAAAGCCCGGCCGTTGCGCCTGCCACGCCTGCCACGCCTGTCGCACCTGTTGCCCCGGCCATGGCCGTGGCCACCGCCGAGGCGCCAAAACGTGTGGTACAGCGCAGCAGTGGCGAGGGCGCGGGTATCACCGTTATCCGCGGGACCGACGCCAAAGTGGTCAACATTCGCTGACAGTGTGCAACAGGTGCCTGGGCACCAGGGTATTGGCGGAGCCGATCCGGATCAGTGTCGGCAATCGAGGGCTTGATGATGAATCTTCGTATTCAGCGGCCGTTCACTTCGACGCCAAGGCGCCAGGAAGGATCGGTGAGTGTTTTGATGGTGATCGCGTTGGCGGCGATGGCCATGATGGCGGCGTTGGCTTTGGATGGCGGGCATATTCTGCTGAACAAAACGCGCCTGCAGAATGTGGTGGATGCCGCCGCCCTGAGTGGCGCCAAAACCCTGAGCCAGGTGGCGGGTGGCAGCAACAGCGCCAGCACGACGCGCACCGCCGCGCTCAATACGCTGGTACAGAATGCCAATGCCCTGGGCAACAACGAACTGGCCACGGCTGTGGGCGGCAACGCCGCTGCATTTGCGGTGGTGGAGCTGGCAAGCAGCGTCTATGGCCCGTTCTCCTATCCCGGCCCGTCGGATGCCAAGTACGTCCGGGTATCGGTACCGAGCTACAGCCTGACAGGATTTTTCTGGAACTTCGCCCAGGTATTTGGCGCTGGCGGTCTGGGAGCCAAAGCGGTGGCGGCGATAGCCACCGCCGGACCCAGCCCCACCAACCCATGTGATGTCGCACCGTTGATGATCTGTGGCGACTCGACTCAATACGACCCGGCCGCCGGCATGTTCTGGGGCTTCCAGTTTGGTGATTTGCAGGTGTTGAAGTCAGCTGCCAACAATTCGTCCGCCATTGGCCCTGGCAACTTCCAATTGCTCGATTTCGGTTCGGGCGGCAGTTCGGTCAGAGAAGACCTGGCCGGTGGCGGCTCGGTCTGCCGCAATGTGGGGGAGACTGTCCAGACCTCACCCGGCAACACGGTCGGCCCTGCGTCTCAAGGCTTGAATACGCGCTTCGGCATCTACAACGGCCCGGTCAGTGCCTCGAACTATCCGCCAGACATGGTGACGTCGTCGAGCAATCCCGCGATCACTTACAACGACTCGGTTACCCCGGCGCAGACGCTGTACCAGGGGCAACCCGTCATCTCGAGTGGTGGCAATCTCACTGCGGGCAGCAACGCGATACTGGACTACAACGACTGGAAGGCAAGTGTTGCCGCCTGTGTAGCGGGGTCCGGCAGTGGTTGTCAGGGCGGTGGGGTATTCGAGCGCCGGATGCTGAAAATCGTCGTTGGTGACTGCACCGGCAAACAGGGCGGTTCAACTACGATCCCTGTCCTGGGCTTTGGCTGCTATTTCGTGGTGCAGCCCATGGATGGCGGCGGCACGCAAGCGCAGATCTTCGGCCAGTTTGTGCGCGAGTGCGAAGGCGACAATGTGGCCGGCCCGTCGCCGTCGACCGATTCCGGCCCGCAGATCATCCAGCTCTACAAAACCTATATCAACGGCAGCGGCACTCCGAGCACTGACTCGTAGGAGGTGTCATGAGACTTCACGGATTTAAGCATTCACAGCGCCAGCAAGGCCTGGCCTTGGTCGAGTTCACCCTCGTCCTGCCGGTATTACTGTTGCTGATGCTGGCCTTCGGTGAGTTCGGCCGCATGCTCTACCAGTACAACTTATTGCTGCAGGCCAGCCGCGATGCCGACCGATTTGTCGCCAGTCAGGCCTGGAACTCGACGCTTGGCATGGTTGCCCTGAGCAGTACGCTGCTGACCGAGACGAAAAACGTTGCGGTGTATGGCGTGCCGGCCAACACCGGGACCGCTGTGGTGTCAGGGTTGACGACTGCCAACGTGGACGTCGTAGCAGTGGGCACCGACCATGTGCGGGTCACTATCACTTACACGTTCTGCCCGGTGATTGGCGGTGGCAACTGCACCGGATCGCTTCCCGGTTTTATTGGTAATCAGATTGCGCTGAGCATTCCGCTGGTCGCCACTACCGTGATGAGGGCCCTGTGATGAACCGAAAACACATGCGCGGCACCTATACCGTGGAGTTCGCCTTCATTGGTCTGCTGATGTTCACGCTGTTGTTCGGCGTGTTGGAAATGGGCCGCCTGTACTTCACGGTCAATGCGCTGGATGAAGCCGTGCGCCGTGGGACACGTTTGGCAGCGGTGTGCAATATCAGCGATCCGGTGGTGTTGCAGCGGGCTATCTTCAACGCGGCGGGCGATGCGGGTACGAGCCAACTGATTGGAAATCTGAGCACTACCAACCTGACGCTGAGCTATCTGGACGCAACCGGTGCGCTGGTAGCCAACCCCACCGACACGAGTGGGGCCAATGGATTTCGTGCCATCCGCTATGTCCGGTTGAGTCTGCAAAACTTCGTTTTCAATCTGTTCATTCCCGGGTTCGGCGTGTCCATTACCTTGCCTGCATTCAGGGCAACGTTGCCACGCGAAAGCCTCGGGCGTCATTCCGATTCCGGGGAGATCACGCCATGCTGAATACCAAGGACACTCCACTCTCTGCCTCGACCGGCAAAGCCGGGCTCAGGTTGCTGATCAGCAGCCGTGATGCCACGTCGTTGCGCGACCTGCAAAGCGTCTGCCAACGCATGCCCAGCCTGGAGGTCAGCACTCGCCTGGTGAGCAATGGGCATGTCGACCCGCTCTATGGCCTGGACCGGATGCCCGACTTGTTGCTGTTGCGCGTCAGCCACCTGTGGCGCGAGGAATTGGCGGCCCTGTTGCAGCGCCCGGCCCATGAGCGTCCACCAATGCTGGTGTGCGGGCTGCTGAGCGAGCAGGAAGGCATGCGCCTGGCGATGCAGGCCGGCGCCCGTGACGTGCTGCCCGAGCCAGTAGCCGAGGCAGAACTGGTCGCCGCCTTGAATCGGCTGGTCGTGGAGGTTCGGAACGGCAGTGGGACTGAAGGCAAATTGATCGCCGTGACCAGCTCCAAGGGCGGATCCGGCGGCACCATGCTGGCTTGCAATCTGGCTCAGCAGCTCAGCATGAAGGGTGGCAGTGCCCTGTTGCTGGATATGGACCTGCAATTTGGCAGCGTGACGCATTACCTGGATGTGGCGCAAACCCACAGCCATCTTGAGGTGTTGCATCAGATCGACGGCATGGACAGTGTCGCGCTACGGGGTTTTTGCAGCCACTTCAGCCCGACCTTGCATGTGCTGGGTGGCCGGGCCGGTGAGCTGTGTCTGCCGCAGGATGCCCAACCCGAGCAACTTGACACCTTGTTGCAGTTGGCCCGCGCCACCTATGACTGGGTAGTGATCGATCTGCCACGGCAGATCGATCACCTCACCGGCTCCGTGCTGGAGCAGGCGGACCGGGTGTACGTGGTGGTGCAGCAGAGCGTCAGCCATCTGCGCGATGCCAGCTCCCTGGTGCGGATTCTTCGCGAAGACCTGGGCGTGCGTGGGGATCAATTGCAGATAGTGGTCAACCGCTATGACAAGTCGGCAGCGGTCAGTCTCAAGGATATCGGCGAGGCGCTGCGCTGCACGAACCTGTCGAAATTACCCAACGACTTCAACCTGGTCAGCCAGAGCCAGAACACTGGCGTGCCGTTGGGGCTGCATGCGCCGAAGGCAGCGATCACTGCTGCACTGCGCGACATGACCGAGAACCTGATCGGTCAACAGGCTGCCGGGAACAAAAGCTTACTCAAACGCGCCTTCAACCGTTTTTTCGGGGGATGACCCATGATCAGCGACTTTCGTAACCGCTTGCGCAAACAGTCCGGTAAAACCGCCTCATCGTCGGTGACCCCGTTGGACGGTGACCAGCCGGATCCGGCAGATGAACTGATGGCTTGGGAGCACGCAATCCCGGATGTCATGTACGAAACCAGAACCCAGGTCACCCCGGTGGAAGCCGAGTGGCGAGAAAAGATCTACCAGCAGTTGCTCAAGGTCATGGACCTGTCCCTGCTGGACTCCCTTGAACAGGCTGAGGCCACGCGGCAGATTCGCGATATTTGCCAGCGCCTGCTCGATGAGCATTCGGCGCCGGTGAGTACTTCCAGCCGCCAGTTGATCATCAAGCAGATCACCGACGAGGTGCTCGGCCTTGGCCCCCTGGAGCCGTTGCTGGCCGATCACAGCGTGTCCGACATTCTGGTCAACGGCTTTTCCTCGGTCTATGTCGAGCGCTTCGGCAAGCTGCAACGCACCGATGTGCGCTTTCGCGATGATCAGCATTTGCTGAACATCATTGACCGTATCGTTTCCAGCCTGGGGCGGCGTATCGACGAGTCTTCGCCCTTGGTGGACGCCCGGCTCAAAGACGGTTCGCGGGTCAACGCGATTATCCCGCCACTGGCCATCGACGGCCCGAGCATGTCGATCCGGCGCTTTGCGGTGGACCTGCTCAATACCGACAGCCTGATCCAGGTGGGGACGTTGACCCCGGCCATTGCCCTGCTGCTCAAGGCGATTGTCCGTGGGCGCTTGAACGTGCTGATTTCCGGCGGTACCGGCAGCGGCAAGACCACCATGCTCAATGTCCTGTCCAGTTTCATTCCGCACAACGAGCGGATCGTCACCATCGAGGATTCGGCTGAACTGCAACTGCAGCAGCCCCACGTGGTGCGCCTGGAAACCCGGCCTTCGAATATCGAGGGGCGCGGCGAGGTGAGCCAGCGGGAGTTGGTGCGCAACAGCCTGCGGATGCGCCCGGACCGCATCGTGATCGGCGAAGTGCGCGGCGTCGAGGCGCTGGACATGCTGACCGCGATGAACACCGGCCACGACGGCTCGTTGACCACGATCCATGCCAACACCGCGCGCGATGCGTTGGGGCGGGTCGAGAACATGGTGTCGATGACCGGGGCGACCTTCCCGATCAAGGCCATGCGTCAACAGATTGCTTCGGCCATCGATGTGGTTATCCAGCTGGAGCGTCAGGAGGACGGTAAGCGCCGCCTGGTCAGCGTGCAGGAAATCAACGGCATGGAGGGTGAGATCATCACCATGACCGAAATCTTCTCCTTTGCACGCCATGGCATGGGCGAAAACGGCGAAGTGTTGGGTGATTATCGGCCCAGCGGCATGATCCCCGCCTTCCGCGATGTGCTTGCCAAACGCGGCATCGAATTGCCGCTTGCGATGTTCAGGCCTGAGTGGATGGAGGCACGGCAGTCATGAGCAGTATTCCTGGTGAATTCATTCTGATGTTCCTTGGCATGGTGTTTATCGCCGTCTTCCTCCTGTCCCAGAGCGTTGCGGTGCCGGTATTCGGCGAGGCCGGCAAGATGCGCAAGCGCATCCGCGGCCGCTTGAATGTAATGGAGAAAGCCAACAATCAGCCCAACATGCAGACAGTGTTGCGACAGAAATACCTGACGCGTCTGTCGCCACTGGAGGCCAGTCTTGAACAACTGCCCTTCATGGAAGCATTGACGCAAATGATAGAGCAGTCCGGGCACGAGTACCGAGCCTATCGGGTATTGTTGCTCGGGCTGGTACTGGGGGGCTGGGTGGGTATCCTGGTCTGGATGGTTTCGTCAGTCTGGTGGATGGCGCTGGTGGCGGGTTTCGCGGTTTTCTGGTTACCCATACTGAAAATATCTCGTGACCGTAGCAAGCGTTTCGCAGCGTTCGAGGAAGGCTTGCCGGATGCGCTGGATGCCATGTGCCGCGCTCTGCGCGCCGGGCACCCCTTCAACGAAACCTTGCGCCTGGTGGCCGAGGAGCACAAAGGGCCGGTGGCTCATGAGTTCGGCCTGACCTTCTCCGATATCAACTATGGCAACGATGTGCGCCGGGCCATGCTCGGCCTGCTGGAGAGGATGCCGAGCATGACGGTGATGATGCTCGTGACTTCGATCCTCATCCATCGCGAGACTGGCGGCAATTTGACCGAGGTGCTGGAACGGTTGAGTCGCTTGATCCGTGGGCGCTTTCGCTTCCAGCGCAAGGTCAAAACCCTGTCGGCCGAGGGGAGGATGTCAGCCTGGATACTGGTGACCATTCCCTTTGTGCTGGCGATCGCGATCATACTCACCACTCCCAGTTACTTGCCTGTGCTGATCAATGACCCCACCGGTCACAAGCTGATCATCGGGGCGTTCTGCGCCATGTTGATCGGGATTTTCTGGATACGCAAAATCATCAGGATTCAGGTTTAAGCGGTGTTCGCTACCGGGAGGTACAGATAATGGACTTTTTGCTCGGGTTGTTCAGTCGGGTCACAGAGAACGAGGAGATGGCGCGCCTGTTGTTCCTTGGCGCGGTCGGCTTGAGTACGGTGCTTGTGGTCGTCGCCGTGATCTTGCTGATGCAGGGGCTTCAGGACCCGGTGCAGCGTCGTCTGGCGCTGATCAAGCGTGGTCATTTCGGCAATACGACGGGGCAGGAAGCGCCGGGTAACTTGCAACTGTTGCTGGAGCGGGTCGGCCAGCGCTTTGGCTCGGCCGAGTCGGCTCAGACTAGTATCACCCAGACCCTGTTGATGCATGCGGGGTACCGTTCCTCGTCGGCGGTGCAGATGTACTGGGCGGTGCGCTTGATGCTGCCTCTGTTATTGATCGGTATTGCGTTGTTGCTGTTGCCGATGATTCCCAAGGTTTCCCTGATCATGGGGATGTCGTTGGTGTTCATGGTGGCCGCTATCGGATGGTTGGCGCCAGCGCTGTATGTCACCAAGCGCAAGCAGTTGCGACAAGGTCGGCTGCGTGCCGCGTTTCCGGATGCGCTGGATCTGATGGTAGTGTGCGTGGAGTCTGGCCTGGCCTTGCCCACGACGATCGAACGGGTGGCTGAGGAAATGTCAGTCAGTCAGGTCGAACTGGCTGAAGAACTGGCTCTGGTCAATGCGCAAATCCGCGCGGGCATTAGCAGTACCGAGGCACTCAAGCAACTGGCTGTGCGCACCGGTCTGGATGACGTACAAGGGTTGGTCGGCCTGTTGGCGCAGAGCATCCGCTTTGGTACCAGCGTGGCCGACACCCTGCGTATCTATGCCGATGAATTCCGTGACCGGCGTACCCAAGCCGCCGAAGAGGCGGGGGCGAAAATCGGTACCAAACTGATATTCCCGTTGATTTTCTGCCTGTGGCCGAGCTTCTTTCTGGTTGCCATCGGCCCGGCCCTGATCGGGGTATTGAGAGCATTCGGGTGAGGTCAAGGGGCTTGAGGCTGTCGAGTGCGACGGCCTTGCCACTCGAGCCTGATCTGCACTTTCCTGCCAGGGATCTAAACATCTGCTCCGGGGTAATCCGTCCTGGGATGGATAATGCGTAGATGCCACAGCCTTCCTGCACACGACATCAAGCCCGGCTTTGCAGCCAGGCCTATCTAGACTACGTCAGAGGCTGATCACCCATCGACATGCCTCAGTTGCCGCCGCTGACGCTCATATCTCCCGCTGCATCCTGGTCAAAAAATTCCGGTATCGGAAAGTTGAAACTGTTCAGCCAGCGCTGCATGGCCAGGTCACGTTCGGTGGCCGAGGCGGTTTGCAGGTGCGGGGAGGCAACCACACCGCGAATCTGCAGCTGCAACCACTGCTCGGTGCCTTGTTGATACGGCGAGGAGGGCCCCGGCCCAATGGCCCAGGCACTGGTGGACAGGCAAGCCATGCACACGATCAACAGCCTTTTGGTATTCATCTCGACTCCTCGTACGTTCTACTTGTTCGCACTGGAAGAGGCATCGGCTACCTCAGTCTTGCGATTCCCCTCGGAGGCCACCACTTTTTTGGCGGAGGTCTTGAGTTTTTCCGCGCGGGTTTGAGCCTCTACGACTTGCTTGGGGCTCAAGTCGGCGCGGGTCACGAGTTCGGCTGCCGCCTTCCAGTTATCCTGATAGATCAGCAACGTCACCATATTGAGTGCCGCCAGTGTGTTTGCCTGCTTGAGCTCCATGGCGGTCATGAACTCAATGCGTGCTTCGGGGATCCGTCGTTGATTGAGGTAGACGACCCCCAGGTCATTTCGCATCCTGTCGTCGGTGGGGGCCATCCACACCGCACGCTCAAGGTGAGTGGTAGCGGTGGCGTTATCATTTCTGGCGGCGGCCAACTGGCCCAGGCCATGTTCCCCTTCAGCTGCCAGACAGGTGCCGAGCAAGCTTTGATACAACGGCTCCGCCTCCGAGTTACGCCCCATCAAGCGCAGCACCCGAGCCTTGCGCAGGCGAACCTGGACCACGCTATCGGGCAAACCTTCCAGATTCGCCAGGCTGGCATACAAGCGGCCTTCGCTGGCCATGTTGTCGGCAAGGTTCAGGGTCAGTTCCTGGTCCGAACCGGGCTTGGCACAGCTACCCGGTCGCGAAGACAGGCCATTGCTGGCACAACCTGCGAGCATCAATGTCGCCGCTATTGCAATGACTGCTTTCATTGAATGTCCCCTGGCTACAACACGTTGAACGCCTGGCCAATGGCAGCACAGCTGGCCCGGCAAGCGTTCAAAGTCACCGTTACGAGTGAGGGCGAGGTCAGTGCGGTTCAGGCTTCGTTTCATTGCGAGAGCCCGCTGAGACTGTCGAAGTCGCCATTTTCCAGGAAAAACATGCGATAGAAGTTCGGGTCGTAATTGCGCAGCTGCTCGCCAGGCAATGACGGTAGTGGTGCATCGGCAGCCAATGGCTGGACCAGATGCGGGGTGACGATCATCAGCAGTTCGCGCTCTTCACGGTTGATGGTGTTGTCGCGGAAAAACGCGCCCAGAATCGGGATATCGCCCAACCCCGGAAACTTGTTCACCTGGGAGTCGTTGTGGGTGCTGATCAGGCCGCTGATGACGAAGCTTTCGCCGTCGGCCAGGGAGATGCTGGTATCGGTACGGCGCACGGTCAGGGCCGGGACTATCGTGCCGGCGATGCTTACGGCGTTGGTGAAGTCCAGTTCACTGACTTCCGGCGCCACCTTCAGTGCGATACGGTTTTTCCCGACGATGGTCGGCGTCAGGGTCAGGCGTATACCGAATTCCTTGTACTCGATGGACACGTTATCGCTGCCTGAACTGGGCACTGGAATTGGTACTTCACCGCCGGCCAGAAAGCTCGCACTCTGCCCGCTGAGCGCAACCAGGCTTGGTCGCGCCAGGGTGTAGGCGAAACCGCTGCCTTCCAGCGCGTTGATCGCCACCAGGGTACTGCCGGTAGCAAACGTGAGGTTGAACTGGTCGTTTCTCACCGGTATCGCCGGCGTGACTATGCCGCCGATGGTGGGCAAGGTTCTCGGCGAGCCGAACAGCCAGTTGCCCCGGACGCCGAAAATCGAGGCGGAGGCTTCCTTGAGCTTGGTCCGGCTGACTTCAACGAAGCGGACATCAGTCTGCACCTGGCTCGGCAGCAGCGGGTCGTCGGAAGGCACCGACGGCACGCTGGTCAGCGCCGACGTGGCCTTGCCCTTGACGAACACCATGCTTTGGCGCGGCGTTTTCGAACAGGCGGTCCAGACCATCAGGCTGGTGGTTCCCGGTGCAATGCCCGTGAGAATGAACGCGTTGTTGCCGCTGGGTTGCACGTCGGCAATTTTCGGGTCACCCACCGCCAGTTGCGTTACCGGAACGGGGCTGCGCAGTTCATTCTGCAGTCCCTGACCGACCTCGTACGTTGTCGGCCAATTGTCCAGCTGCGGGCAATTGGCTGGCGCGGCCTGAGCCGCATCCACGCTGAGGCCCATCCAGAACAGGCCATGGATAATTCGCTTGAAAGCGGGCTCGGTACGAAAGCTCATCAAGTACATCCTCGCTGGATAGGCCATCTTTAGGCTGACAGAGTTGTCTCGGATCACTTCATGGGGATCGGACTATCCCCCCCAATGCGCCAGACCACTCATCCATGGCCCAGGCGTTATTCCTTGCGTGCTACACACGAGCGGGCGCCATTCGCTGATCTGGCTGGATAGCGAGCGACCTTTGCTGAAACGGTTTTCAGTGATTCGGTAACCTGGACTGCGCGCCAGAGCGATACCCGCGCCTGGGGATGGCACTGTCTGCTGTCCTGGTTTCCCCTGAAACAAATCGGCAATACAGGAACAGAGCCGGAAAACGCCTGCCAGGATCATGGTGAGGTAACTCCTTTTGCCAATCCGCTATCTGATCACTGAAGCTAACGTGGAAACTCGAGCCGTTATGACTTCTTGTAGTTTGAAGGTAGTTCAATCAAACCAAAGTGCCATGAATTTAAACAAAACCCTTGGTGCAAAGGCTGGATTCAGGCAGGCGGATGAGGGGGGCGGGCAAGGTCGCAGCACGGTGCGGTTGCCTGAAACTGGCGGGTTACGCTCAAGGCAATAAAAAAGGCCCGCATGCTCAAGCATGCGGGCCTTTGGCATCACTGATCTTCAATCAGTGCTTGCTGTCCTGGTTCGACAGCGCCAGCAGTTGCTTTTCCTGGTTCCAGTCGAAAGGTTCGTCGTTCTGTTCAGCTTCGAAGCGGCGTTCTTCCAGTGCCTGATACAGGTCGATTTCTTCATCGGACAAGTAGTGCAGGCAGTCACCGGCGAAATACCACAGTAGATCCCGTGGAATCAGGTGGGCGATTTGCGGATAACGGGAAATGACTTGAGTCAGGATGTCCTGGCCCAGGTATTGGCTTTCGATCGGCTCGATCGGCAGTGACGCCAGCAGTTCGTCGAAGCGCTCAAGGAACAAGGCATGGCTTTCTTCGGGAACCTGCTCGGCCTCACCTACGGCGACCAGGATGCTGCGCAGGTGGTCGAGTAAAACGAGATGATCGGCAACGATGTTGGACACGAGATAAGTCCTCAAGAGCAAAACGGGCGCGGGAGTATAAAGCGCCCGCGCCCGTTTTTACATGCTTGACGGGATCAGCGGACTTTTCCCTCGGCCAGCGCCAAGGCCTCTTGGTCAAAGTCATCGACATCGATGACCTTGCGCCGGGCCGCTTCGGCTTCGCGCAGGGTTTGGGCTTCCACCGGCTGCAACACGCCAGCTTCGAGGGCGGCATCGATCACCGACTCGCCGGCCACCGGTTTGACCTGGCCACTCTTGAGTGCCACATGCAACTTCTTCTGCAACGGCTGTGCGGCGCTCAACAGATTGCAGGCGTGCTGCAATGCACCGACCGGATCGTCGCTCGCTTGCGGGCGGTAGCAACCCAGGAGCACTTCCTCCAGTGCCGGGTCGCCTTTGGCGCGGCCAATTACCCCGGCAACTTCGGCACCGAGTTTGTCCGATGGCCCTTTGTGTCGGCGACCGAACGGGAACACGATCACTCGCAACAGGCAGCCTGCGACTTTGTTCGGGAAGTTGCTCAGCAGTTCATCCATGGCCCGTTCCGCCTGGCCCAGGCTTTCTTCCATGGCCCAGCTCAGCAGTGGTGTCATGTACTGCGGTGAGTCGAGATCGTTGTAGCGCTTGAGTGCGGCCGAGGCCAGGTAAAGGTTGCTCAGGACATCGCCTAGCCGTGCGGACAGGCGTTCGCGACGTTTCAGTGCGCCGCCCAGCAACATCATGCTGAGGTCGGCGAGCAGGGCGAATGCAGCGGCCTGACGGTTGAGGGCACGGAAATACCCCTGGCTGAGCTTGTCGCCCGGTGTGTGTTCCAGGTGCCCGAAACCGAGATTGAGCACCAGCGTACTGGCGGCGTTGCCCACGGCAAAACCGATGTGCTTGAGCAGCAGGTCGTCGAATTCCCTGAGCGCCTGATCCTTGTCTTCACGGCCGGCGAGGGCCATTTCCTTGAGCACGAAGGGATGGCAGCGAATAGCGCCCTGGCCGAAGATCATCAGGTTGCGCGAAAGAATGTTCGCGCCTTCGACGGTGATGAAAATCGGCGCGCCGTTCCATTTGCGACCGAGGTAGTTGTTCGGCCCCATGATGATCGCCTTGCCGCCGTGCACATCCATGGCATCGCTGATGCAGTCGCGGCCGCGTTCGGTCAGGTGGTACTTGAGAATCGCCGACAGCACCGACGGTTTCTCGCCCAGATCGACCGCATTGGCGGTCAGCATGCGGGCGGCGTCCATCATCCAGGCATTGCCACCAATGCGGGCCATGGCTTCCTGGATGCCTTCGAACGAAGCAATCGGCACATTGAACTGCTCGCGAACCTGGGCGTATTGGCCCGTGACCAGACTGGTGAACTTGGCCATGCCGGTGCCCACCGCCGGCAGGGAAATCGAACGCCCGACCGACAGGCAGTTCATCAGCATCATCCAGCCTTTGCCGAGCATCTCCTGGCCGCCGATGAGGAACTCCAGGGGGACGAACACGTCCTTGCCCGAGTTCGGGCCGTTCATGAAAGCCGCGCCCAACGGCAGATGCCGACGGCCGATGTCGACACCGGCGGTGTCGGTCGGAATCAGCGCCAGGCTGATGCCCAGGTCTTCCTTGTCGCCCAGCAGGTGATCCGGATCGTAGGCCTTGAAGGCCAGGCCGAGGAGGGTGGCCACCGGGCCGAGGGTGATGTAGCGCTTCTCCCAATTCAGGCGCAGGCCGAGGACTTCCTGGCCTTCCCATTGACCTTTGCAGATCACCCCGGAGTCCGGCATGCCGCCGGCGTCGGAGCCGGCCAGCGGACCGGTCAGGGCAAAACACGGGATGTCGTCGCCGCGCGCCAGGCGGGGCAGGTAATGGTTGCGTTGTTCGTCGGTGCCGTAATGCAGCAACAGTTCGGCCGGGCCGAGGGAGTTGGGGACCATCACGGTGGAGGCGAGGTCGCCGCTGTGGCTCGCCAGTTTCATCGCCACTTGCGAGTGGGCATAGGCGGAGAAGCCTTTGCCGCCAAACTCCTTGGGGATGATCAGGGCGAAAAAGCCGTTGTCCTTGATGAAGGTCCAGGCTTGCGGCGGCAGGTCCATGGTTTGACCGAGCTGCCATTCACTGACCATGGCGCAGAGTGTTTCGGTCGGCCCGTCGATGAAGGCCTGTTCCTCTTCATTCAATTGCGCCTTGGGATAGGACAGCAGTTTGTTCCAGTCCGGACGGCCACTGAACAGTTCGCCGTCCCACCAGACCGTGCCGGCGTCGATGGCATCGCGTTCGGTTTGCGACATCGGCGGCAGGGTTTTCTGGAACCAGTTGAACATCGGCGCGCTGAACAATTTGCGGCGCAGGTCGGGCAGCAACAGGGGGGCTGCGACGGCGGCGATCAACACCCAGAAAACCAACAGCAACCAGCCCGGCGCGCGGCTGAAAGCGCCCATGGCCACGACATAGACGGCCACGATGATTAGGGCGGGCATCGGGGCGATGCGGCGGTGAGCCAAATAGGCAATTGCGACCAGCAGAACCAGTATCCACAACAACAGCATATTCATTCCTCCGTGAAACCAGGGCGAACCAGCCCACAGAGCTTAGACGGCATCCGCGAAACAGGCTGGTTGGAGCGATGTGATTGGAATCGTGGGAAAAGCGTTCATCGAGCAAGCGGCAAAGCGCCCATGTTTGGCCGAAACGTCGTTATCTCTGTGCTGAAGCTCTCGTTAGACTCAAGGCTTCCCCAGGAGATTATTCTGATGCACGAGTATCTGAGTCCCGGCCGCTTCATCGATAGTGACCATCCGTCCGTCGTGGAGTTCGCCGAACAACACCGTGGCGTCAGTCGCGATCCGCTGGAGCAGGCGATCAGTCTCTATTACGCCGTGCGCGAAGCGGTGCGCTACAACCCGTACACGTTCAGTCGCGATCCGCAGACCTTGCGCGGCAGTTATGCGCTGGCGACCGGTGAGAGTTACTGCGTGCCCAAGGCCACGCTGCTGGCAGGTGCGGCGCGGCATTGCGGGATTCCCGCACGGATCGGCCTGGCGGATGTGCGCAATCATCTGTCGACGCCACGGCTGCTCGAATTGCTCAAGAGCGACATGTTCGCCATGCATGGCTACACCGAATTCTATTTGCAGGATCGCTGGGTCAAGGCGACACCAGCGTTCAACCGCAAACTCTGCGACCTGTTCAATGTGGCGCCGCTGGAATTCGACGGGGTCAACGACAGCGTTTTCCATCCCTTCAACCGCGATGGCGCGAAGCTGATGGAGTACCTCGTCGATCACGGCCAGTTCGCCGACGTACCTGAAACGTTCTTTTTCGAACACCTGGAAAAGTGCTATCCGCACCTGTTCGGTGAGCAACAGCAACCGCTGCTGGGCGACATGCAGAGCGATTTGAGTCGCGCCTGATCCGGCGTATGCTGCCTGCCCACTTACCGAAAAAGAGGCGGTCATGCTGAAGATCTGGGGTCGGAAAAACTCGTCGAATGTCAGAAAGCCATTGTGGGCCGCCGAAGAACTGGGACTGGCCTACGAGGCTATCGATGCCGGTGGCGCCTTTGGTGTCGTCGATACGCCCGAGTACCGCGCCATGAATCCCAATGGTCGCGTGCCTGTCATTGAAGACGGCGGTTTTGTGTTGTGGGAATCCAACGCCATCGTGCGTTACCTGATGGCCTTGCATGCTGACGACACGGCCTGGTACCCGAAAAATCCAAAGGCCCGCGCCACTGCCGACAAGTGGATGGACTGGACCACCTCGAGCTTTGCCGGCCCGCTCCGTACTGTGTTCTGGGGTGTGCTGCGTACCCCGGCAGACCAGCAGGACTGGCCCGCCATCAAGGCGGCGATCAAGGAATGCGACACGTTGCTGGCGATGGCCGATCAGGCGCTGGCCGCCACACCCTACCTGTCCGGAGACGAGATCGGCATGGGTGACATTCCCCTGGGCAGTTTCATTTATGCCTGGTTCGAAATGCCGATCGAGCGTGCACCGCAACTTCATCTGGAGGCCTGGTACGCGCGGTTGAAACAGCGTCCGGCGTATCAAAAGGCGGTCATGACCGCGTTGACTTAATACTCACTATCGACACGCTTGACTGTACTTGTGTGGCGGCGACAAGCACCATTGTGCCAGTTCGCTGCGGTTGTATTGTTCGCCGCCGCCCATACTTATTCCTTTCTTCCCTTCTTGGTGCGTAAATCAGATATGAGTTCCGCTCTGTCCATCCGGCAGCTAACCAAAACCTACGGCAACGGTTTCCAGGCCCTGAGTGGTATCGATCTGGATGTCGCCGAAGGTGACTTCTTCGCCTTGCTCGGCCCCAACGGCGCCGGCAAATCCACGACCATCGGCATTCTCTCGACCCTGGTGAACAAGACCAGCGGCACGGTGAATATCTTCGGTCACGACCTGGACAGGAATCCCGCGCAGCTCAAGCGCTCCATCGGCGTGGTGCCTCAGGAATTCAACTTCAACCAGTTCGAAAAGACCTTCGACATCGTCGTGACCCAGGCCGGCTACTACGGCATCCCGGCGAAAATCGCCAAGGAACGCGCCGAACAGTACCTGACCCAGCTCGGCCTGTGGGACAAGAAGGACGTGCCGTCACGCTCGCTGTCCGGCGGCATGAAGCGTCGCCTGATGATCGCCCGCGCGCTGGTTCATGAACCGCGCCTGCTGATCCTCGACGAACCGACCGCCGGGGTGGACATCGAACTGCGTCGTTCGATGTGGAGCTTCCTCACCGAGCTGAACCAGAAAGGCATCACCATCATCCTCACCACCCACTACCTGGAAGAGGCTGAACAGCTGTGCCGCAACATCGGCATCATCGACCACGGCACCATCGTCGAGAACACCAGCATGAAGCAGTTGCTCAGCCAATTGCATGTAGAAACCTTCCTGCTGGATATGAAGAACACGTTGCAAGTGGCGCCGCAGTTGCTCGGCTACCCGTCCCGGTTGATCGACAGCCACACCTTGGAAGTCCAGGTGGACAAGTCCATGGGCATCACCGCGCTGTTCACCCAGTTGGCGCAGCAGAACATCGAAGTACAGAGCCTGCGTAACAAAACCAATCGCCTTGAGGAGTTGTTCGTGTCCCTGGTGGAGAAAAATCTGTCGAAGGTGGCGGTATGAGTTCCGAGCTGCGCCCCAACCTCGTTGCCCTCAACACCATCGTTTACCGTGAAGTCCGGCGTTTCACCCGGATCTGGCCGCAGACCCTGCTGCCACCCGCGATCACCATGGTTTTGTACTTCGTGATCTTCGGTAATCTGATCGGTCGGCAGATCGGCGACATGGGTGGCTTCACCTATATGGAGTACATCGTGCCGGGACTGATCATGATGTCGGTGATCACCAACTCCTACGGCAACGTGGTGTCGAGTTTCTTCGGCAGCAAGTTCCAGCGGTCCATTGAAGAACTGATGGTCTCGCCGCTGTCGCCGCACACGATTCTGATCGGCTACACCCTGGGCGGTGTGCTGCGCGGGTTGATGGTGGGGATCATCGTGACTCTGCTGTCGCTATTTTTCACCCATTTGCAGGTGCATCACCTGGGCGTGACCATTCTGGTGGTAGTGCTGACCGCGACGATCTTCTCGCTGCTGGGCTTCATCAACGCCGTGTTTGCGCGCAACTTCGATGACATTTCGATCATTCCGACTTTCGTGCTGACGCCACTGACCTACCTGGGCGGGGTCTTCTACTCGATCACCTTGCTGCCGCCGTTCTGGCAGACCGTGTCCCTGGCCAACCCGGTGCTGCACATGGTCAACGCGTTCCGTTACGGCATCCTTGGCGTTTCGGATATCCGCATCAGCGTGGCCATCGCCTTCATGCTGGTTGCGACCGTGGTGCTGTATCTCGGTAGTGCGCGGTTGCTGGTGAGTGGACGCGGGATGCGTACCTGACCCGCAGCAAACCCTTGTAGGAGCTGGCTTGCCAGCGATGGCGTCAGCCCAGCCACCGAAAAAAAACGGCCTCCCAAGTGGAGGCCGTTCTGCATTCTCACATCCGGCTTTTCTTGCGCCGCTTCCACTGCCTGGCCACCCACCAGCGCCAATACATCATCACCAGGAAGTAGGCCAGTGCACCCAGTACCAGCCCCGTCACTACCGAGCCCAGCAGGAACGGTTGCCACAAGGTCGAGATTTCACCCCTGATCCATTCCCAGGTCAGTGAGTCCGGCAACTGTCGGGCGGGAACGTCCATCAGCCAGGCGCCGGTCTGGTAGGTGCAGAAGAACACCGCGGGCATGGTGATCGGGTTGGTCAGCCAGACCAGACTCACGGCTATCGGCATGTTGCCGCGCACGATGATGGCGAGGATTGCCGCCAGCAGCATCTGCAGCGGGATCGGCAGGAACGCGGCGAACAGGCCCACCGCCATGGCGCGGGCAACGGAGTGGCGGTTGAGGTGCCACAGGTTCGGGTCATGCAGCAGCGTGCCGAGAAAGCGTAAGGATTTGTGTTCCCTGATACTCATCGGGTCTGGCATGTAACGTTTGAATAAGCGCCGGGGCATAAGGCTTCTCGGTCGGTCAAGGCGGCAAGTATGTCTGGATTCCATGAACTACCCATTCAGACTTTGTGACAATTAATAACGGCGCTGGCGCGATGGGCGGGCTAAGCCTTGGAGGGGACTTTCAAGGACGGGCTTATGCGCACAGGGATGATGGCGCTGGCGCTGGGTCTGTTGACCTTGCGTTTTTTACCGGTATTACCGCCGGTCTGGTTGTGGCTGGCGATGCCGGTGGCGGGTCTGATGTTGCTGCCGTTCAGGACCTATCCGGTGGCGTTTTACCTGTTCGGCTTGAGTTGGGCCTGCGCGAATGCGCAGTGGGCGCTGGATGACCGGTTGCCGCCGGCGCTGGATGGAGAAACCCGCTGGGTCGAAGGCCGGGTCACGGGCTTGCCCCGGCAGGACGATGGCGTCGTGCGTTTCGAATTGACCGACATCCAGTCCCGACGGACCCGGCTGCCGCGGCAAATGCGCCTGGCCTGGTATGGCGGACCGCCGGTGAGCGGTGGCGAGCGCTGGCGGCTGGCCGTCAAGTTGAAGCGCCCGGTCGGGCTCCTCAATCCGCAGGCCTTCGACTATCAGGCCTGGTTGTTGGCGCAACGCATCGGGGCCATCGGGACGATCAAGCAGGGCGAACGCCTTGCGCCAGCCCGATGGGCCTGGCGCGATGCCATCCGCCAGCGTTTGCTGGCGGTGGATGCCCAAGGGCGAAGCGGCGCGTTGACGGCATTGGTACTCGGGGACGGCGCCGGGCTGAGCCGCGAAGACTGGCAGGTATTGCAGGACACCGGCACGGTGCATCTGTTGGTGATTTCCGGGCAGCACATCGGATTGTTGGCGGGCGTGGTGTATCTGTTGATCGCCGGCCTGGCCCGCTTCGGGTTATGGCCGAACCGTCTGCCATGGTTGCCCTGGGCGTGTGGCCTGGCATTCGCCGCTGCGCTCGGCTACGGGATGCTGGCCGGTTTCGAGGTGCCGGTGCGGCGGGCCTGCCTGATGATTGCAATGGTGTTGTTGTGGCGTCTGCGGTTCCGTCATCTCGGTGCATGGTGGCCACTGTTGCTGGCACTCGACGGCATATTGCTGCTGGAACCGCTGTCGAGTCTCCAGCCTGGTTTCTGGCTGTCTTTCGCGGCCGTGGCAGTCTTGATATTGACCTTCGGCGGACGTTTGGGGCCTTGGCGCTGGTGGCAGACCTGGACCCGTGCCCAGTGGCTGATTGCAATCGGTCTGTGTCCGTTGTTACTGGCGCTGGGGTTGCCAATCAGTCTCAGCGGGCCGCTGGCCAATTTATTTGCGGTGCCCTGGATCAGTCTGGTGGTCCTGCCGCCGGCGTTGCTCGGGACACTGTTGCTGCCGGTGCCTTACGTGGGTGAGAAGTTGCTGTGGCTGGCCGGTGGCCTGATCGATGGCTGGTTCAGGGCGTTGGGGCTCGTCTCCGGCCAGGTTCCCGCGTGGGTGCCCGCGGCAGTCCCGCCATGGGCTTGGGTAATCGGTGCCATTGGCGCCTTTTTGCTATTGCTGCCGCGAGGCTTGCCGATGCGCCCGTTAGGTTGGCCCATGCTGTTGATGCTGGTTTTTTCGCCCAGGCCGATGTTGCAGGAGGGCATGGCCGAAGTCTGGCAACTGGATGTGGGGCAGGGCTTGTCAATCCTGGTACGCACTCGGCATCACACGTTGCTGTACGACGCCGGCCCGCGTTTCGGTGAACTCGACCAAGGGGAGCGGGTGGTGCTGCCGGCATTGCGCAAACTGGGGGTGAAGGGGCTCGACATGATGCTTATCAGCCACGCCCATGCCGATCATGCCGGCGGTGCCCCGGCGATTGCCAGGGGCTTGCCGGTGAAACAGGTGGTCAGTGGTGAACCGTCAGACTTGCCTGCGCAATTGCAAGCCGGGAGCTGTGAGAGCGGTCGGCAATGGACCTGGGATGAAGTCGATTTCCAGTTCTGGCACTGGCCATTGGCCGGCGACAGCAACCAGAACTCCTGTGTCTTGTTGATCGAAGCCAATGGTGAACGGTTGCTGTTGAGTGGCGACATTGATGCCGCCGCCGAAAGAGCCCTGCTGGACAGCGCGTTGGCCCGGCCCACCGATTGGCTGCAGGCGCCACACCACGGCAGTCGCAGTTCGTCGTCCAATGTCCTGTTGGATGTCCTGCGACCCAAAGGGGGGCTGATCTCTCGCGGGCAAGGCAATTCGTTTGGCCATCCGCATCCTACGGTCATCGCGCGTTATCAAAAACGTGGAGTGGCGATCTACGACAGCGTCGAACAGGGTGCCATTCGTCTGCAACTGGGACGCTTCGAGTCGCCGTGGTCAATGCGCCAGGAACGGCGTTTCTGGCGCGATCCGCCGCCCTTGAATCCATAAACGAGCATTATAAAGGCACGACCGGATGCGACATCACGGTCTTCGGTGCTTGCACCCCCTATGTTAGAGTGGCGCACTTTTTCGAGGGGGCTGTCACTGTGTGGGAATTGGTCAAATCCGGCGGCTGGATGATGCTGCCGATCATTTTGAGTTCCATCGCGGCCATGGCGATCGTTGCCGAGCGTCTGTGGACCCTGCGGGCCAGCCGCGTGACCCCGGAGCACTTGCTCGGGCAGGTCTGGGTCTGGATCAAGGACAAGAAACTCAACAAAGACAGACTCAAGGAACTGCGCGCCAACTCGCCGCTGGGTGAGATCCTCGCCGCGGGCCTTGCCAACTCCAAGCATGGTCGCGAGATCATGAAAGAGTGCATCGAAGAGGCTGCTGCGCGGGTCATCCACGATCTGGAACGTTACATCAACGCCCTCGGCACTATTGCTGCCATGGCCCCGTTGCTGGGCTTGCTTGGTACCGTGCTGGGCATGATCGATATTTTCAGCGCGTTTACCGGCAGTGGCATGACCACCAACGCTTCGGTGCTGGCCGGTGGTATTTCCAAGGCCCTGATCACCACGGCCGCCGGTTTGATGGTCGGTATCCCGGCGGTATTCTTCCATCGATTCCTGCAACGCCGGATCGATGAGCTGGTGGTAGGGATGGAGCAGGAAGCGATCAAACTGGTCGAGGTAGTGCAGGGCGACCGCGACGTGGACCTGGCCGAGGGCAAAGCGTGAAATTCCGCCGCAAACCACGGGAAACGGTGGACATCAACCTCGCGTCGCTGATCGACGTGGTGTTCATCCTGCTGTTGTTTTTTGTCGTGACCACCACCTTCACCCGTGAAACCCAGCTACGCGTCGATCTGCCGGAAGCCGTCAGCGGCGCGCCGGCCGACGATCAGAACAAGTCATTGGACATCGCCATCAGCGCCGACGGCGTGTTCTCGGTGAACAACCGGATTTTGCCGAAAAGCGACCTGGCTTCGCTGATGGACGCGCTGCAAAAAGAAGCCAATGGCGACACCAGCCGACCGCTGTCCATCAGCGCTGACGGCAAGACTGCGCATCAGTCCGTGGTGACAGCCATGGATGCAGCCGGCAAGCTCGGCTTCAGTCATTTGCGCATGACCACCATCGAGGCGGCGCCCCCGGCGCCCTGATGGCCATGTCCGATCGATTGCTCGCCGCGTGGTACGCAGGTCATCCGGCCCTGAAACTGCTGCAGCCGCTGGAATGGTTGTACCGGCGCGTGGTCATGAACAAGCGCAAGCGCTTTCTGGCGGGTGAGGGCGAGATCTATCAGCCGCCGGTGCCGCTGATCGTGGTCGGCAACATCACCGTGGGTGGCACCGGCAAGACGCCGCTGATTCTGTGGATGATCGACCACTGCCAGCGCAGCGGCCTGCGGGTCGGCGTGGTCAGCCGGGGCTACGGCGCCAAACCGCCGCAATTGCCATGGCGGGTCGAGGCCGAGCACAGCGCCGACGTCGCCGGTGACGAGCCGTTGCTGATCGTCCAGCGCACAGGCGTGCCGCTGATGATCGACCCCAATCGCAGCAATGCCGTCAAAGCCTTGCTGGCCAGCGAGCCGCTGGACCTGATCCTGTCCGACGACGGCATGCAGCACTACCGCCTGGCCCGTGACCTGGAACTGGTGCTGATCGATGCCGCCCGCGGCCTGGGCAACCGCCGTTGCCTGCCTGCCGGGCCATTGCGTGAGCCGGTCGAGCGTCTGCAAAGCGTCGACGCGGTGCTCTACAATGGTGCCGCATCTGACCGAGATGATGGATTTGCCTTCCAGTTGCAACCCACCGCGCTGGTCAACCTGCGCAGCGGCGAACGACGTCCCCTTGACTACTTCCCCAGCGGCCAGGCCCTGCACGCGGTGGCCGGCATCGGCAATCCGCAACGTTTCTTCAAGACCCTCGAAACGCTACACTGGCAGCCGGTTCCACATGCGTTTGCCGACCACGCCGAATACAGCGTGCAGGCGTTGAATTTCACGCCGTCATTGCCGTTGGTGATGACGGAAAAGGACGCGGTGAAATGCCGTGCCTTTGCCGCCGCCGACTGGTGGTACCTGGCGGTCGATGCCGTGCCGTCGCCGGCCTTCGTGGCCTGGTTCGACACACAGTTGATGCGCCTGCTGCCGGCTCGTTTGTTGCCTTAACTCCGTTTTTTCCAGGGAATGCTCATGGACACCAAATTGCTCGATATCCTCGCTTGCCCGGTCTGCAAAGGCCCGCTCAAGCTCAGCGCCGACAAGACCGAGCTGATCAGCAAGGGTGCAGGCCTGGCCTACCCGATTCGCGACGGCATCCCGGTGATGCTCGAATCCGAAGCGCGCACCCTGACCACCGACGAGCGCCTGGATAAATGACCACAGCCTTTACCGTCGTCATTCCATCGCGTTACGCCTCCACCCGCCTGCCGGGCAAGCCGCTGCTGCTGATCGCCGGCAAGCCGATGATCCAGCACGTCTGGGAACAGGCGAGTAAAAGCAGCGCCGGGCGTGTGGTGGTGGCCACCGACGACGCGCGCATCGTCGAGGCCTGCAAAGGCTTTGGTGCCGAAGTGGTACTGACCCGTGAAGACCACAACTCCGGCACTGATCGCCTGGCCGAAGTCGCGATGAAGCTGGGCCTGGCGCCCGACGCCATCGTGGTCAACGTCCAGGGCGACGAGCCGCTGATCCCGCCGAGCGTGATCGATCAGGTCGCCGCCAACCTGGCGGCCCACGCCGAAGCGCGCATGGCCACCCTGGCCGAGCCGATCGAAGACGCGGACACCCTGTTCAATCCCAACGTGGTCAAGGTCGTCAGCGACCTCAATGGCCTGGCGCTGACGTTCAGTCGTTCCACTTTGCCTTGGGCGCGGGATGCATTCGCCGTGAACCCTGAGCAGTTGCCCGAAGGTGTGCCGTATCGCCGCCATATCGGTATCTATGCCTACCGCGCCGGTTTCCTCCAGGATTTCGTCAGCTGGGGCCCATGCTGGCTGGAAAACACCGAGTGCCTGGAACAGCTGCGTGCGCTGTGGCACGGCGTGCGGATCCACGTGGCCGACGCACTGATCGCGCCGCCAGCCGGCGTCGATACCGTTGAAGACCTTGAGCGCGTTCGTCGCCTGCTGGAGGCGTGATGCGGGTTCTGTTTGTCTGCCTGGGCAACATCTGCCGTTCCCCCACGGCCGAAGGCGTGCTGCGGCATAAACTGCGCGAGGCCGGCCTGGCCGATCAAGTTGAAGTGGCCTCCGCCGGCACCGGTGACTGGCATGTCGGCAAGGCGCCGGACAAGCGCAGTCAGGCAGCGGCGAAGCTGCGCGGTTATGACTTGTCCGCCCAGCGCGCCCGGCAAGTCAGCCGTGCCGATTTCGCCACCTACGACCTGATCCTGGCGATGGACAATAGCAACCTGCGCAACCTCAAGGCCTTGCAGCCGGCCAAGGGCAAGGCCGAACTCGACCTGTTCCTGCGTCGCTACCAGTCGCCGGTCGATGAAGTGCCGGATCCGTACTATGACGGCGAGCAGGGCTTCGAGCAGGTGCTGGACCTGATCGAACGCGCCAGTGATTTGCTGGTGATCGAATTGAAGGGACGGTTATGAGTTTGCAGGTTCAATCGCAGGTTTCGCTCAAGCCGTTCAACAGCTTTGGCGTGGATGTCCAGGCCCGGTTCTTTGCCGAGGCCCATAGCGACGCCGATGTGCGCGAAGCCTTGGCCTACGGGCTGGAGCGCAAGGTCCCGGTGCTGGTGATCGGCGGCGGCAGCAACCTGCTGCTGACGGCGGATATCGATTCACTGGTGCTGCGCATGGCCACCCGCGGGAGTCGCGTGCTGAGCGATGAGGGCGGTAAAGTGGTGGTCGAGGCCGAGGCGGGCGAGCCCTGGCATCCTTTTGTGCAACACACACTGTCCATGGGTTTGTCCGGTCTGGAAAACCTCAGCCTGATTCCCGGCACTGTCGGTGCGGCACCAATGCAGAACATTGGCGCTTATGGGGTCGAGATCAAGGACGTCTTCGCCGGCCTCACTGCCCTCGATCGCCAGACCGGCGAACTGCGCGATTTCACATTGCAAGAGTGCAACTTCGCTTACCGCGACAGCCTGTTCAAACAGGAGCCGGGGCGCTGGTTGATCCTGCGCGTACGTTTCGCCCTCGACCGCGCCGCGCATCTGCACCTGGAGTACGGCCCGGTGCGTCAGCGCCTGACCGAACAGGGCATCGAGCATCCGACCGCCAGCGATGTCAGCCAGGCCATTTGCAGCATCCGCAACGAAAAACTTCCGGACCCGGCCGTACTCGGCAATGCCGGCAGCTTCTTCAAGAACCCTTTGGTGTCGGCGGCGCTGGCTGCACGACTCAAGGGCGAATACCCCGACCTGGTGGCCTATGCGCAACCCGACGGGCAGATGAAGCTGGCCGCCGGTTGGCTGATCGAGCGGGCAGGGTGGAAGGGGTTCCGTGAGGCTGATGCTGGCGTGCATAAATTGCAGGCGCTGGTGCTGGTCAATTATGGCGGCGCGACGGGCCTGCAACTGCTGAACCTGGCGCAGCGCATCCAGAAAGACATTTCCGAGCGTTTCCATGTCGATCTGGAAATGGAGCCAAACCGCTATTGAGAACGCCCCCTAAGCTTCCAGGACAGATCAAAAAGCCCTGCACAATGTTTATTGTGCAGGGCTTTTTTGTTAATGCTCGGTTAACTTAGTCAGCTAACGATGCACACTCTTGCTCCACCAAAGGCCCGGTGCAGACCGTTTTCGTCTGTACAAGAGAGCCCATTAGCCTGAGTCGATCTGCGTGCGACCCACCGAGATCCAGCGGCAGATTGCTCGACCCCATCACTCAAGATCTATGCGGGCGTGCCCATGATTACCCTGAAACTCAATGGTCAAGACCATCAACTCGACGTCACCGAGGACATGCCGTTGCTCTGGGCAATCCGCGATGTGGCCGGTTACAACGGCACCAAATTCGGTTGCGGCATGGGCCTGTGCGGCGCCTGCACCATTCATATCGAAGGGGCTCCGGCACGCAGTTGCATCACGCCCATCGGTTCTGTCGTCGGGCAGAATGTCAGCACCATCGACAACCTGCACGCCGACCCGATCGGCAAAGTCGTGCAGCAAGCCTGGCTCGACACGGCAGTGGCCCAATGTGGCTTCTGCCAGGGCGGGCAAATCATGTCGGCGACAGCGCTGCTCAAGACCCATCCGAACCCGAGCGACGAGCAGATCGAGGAAGCCATGGTCGGCAACATCTGCCGCTGCGGCACCTACAATCGCATCAAGACCGCGATCCGCCAGGCCTCCACTCACCTGAAGGAGGCCAAGGCATGAGCCGGTTACCGAATGATTTCGCCCTGAGCAACCTTAGTCGCCGTGGTTTTCTGAAAGGCGTGGGCGCCACCAGCGCGCTGGTTTTGGCGGCGAGCTGGGGCTGGCAAGACGCTTTTGCCGAGGACAAAGAGAAAAAGTTCGGTGCCGACGGCATGCCTCACGGTTGGGTCGACGATCCGAAAGTCTATGTGAGCATCGCCGCCGATGGCACGGTGACCGTGATCTGCAATCGCTCGGAGATGGGCCAGGGCGTGCGCACCAGCCTGACCATGGTGGTGGCCGATGAACTGGAGGCCGATTGGGCAAGGGTCAAAGTACAGCAGGCCCCCGGCGATGAAGTACGTTTCGGCAACCAGGACACCGACGGCTCGCGCAGCATGCGTCACTGGTACGAGCCGATGCGTCGCTGCGGTGCCGCTGCGCGGGCCATGCTGGAACAGGCTGCCGCCGACCAGTGGAAAGTGTCCGTCGGCGAGTGCCATGCGCAACTTCATAAAGTCATCCATAAACCGTCGGGTCGTGAGCTGGGCTATGGAGCCCTGGCCGCCGCTGCTGGCGCTTTGGCCGTGCCGGCGCGCGACAGCCTGAGACTCAAGCAACCTTCGGAATTTCGATATATCGGCAAGGAAGGCACCAAGGCCATCGACGGTGAAGACATCGTCAACGGTCGTGCGGTGTACGGCGCCGACGTGCATGTCGACGGCATGCTGTACGCGACCATTGCGCGGCCGACGGTGTATGGCGGCAAGGTCAAAAGCTTCGATGGCAGCGCGGCGATGAAAGTCCCCGGCGTGCTCAAGGTGCTGCAGATCGAAAGCCGTCCGTTGCCTTCGGAGTTCCAACCCTTGGGCGGCATTGCCGTGGTGGCGAGCAATACCTGGGCGGCGATCAAGGGCCGCGAGGCACTGAAAATCGAGTGGGACGACGGCCCCAACGCCAGCTACGACTCGATTGCTTACCGCAAGGAGCTCGAAGCTGCCTCGCTCAAGCCGGGCAAGGTGGTGCGTAATGCCGGCAACATTGAAGAGGCCATGGCCAGCGCCGATAGCACCCTGGAAGCCTCCTACTACTTGCCGCATCTGTCACAGTCGCCGATGGAGCCGATGGTCGCCATTGCGCGGTTCAAGGACGGTGCGTGCGAAGCCTGGGGGCCGAGCCAGGCGCCGCAGGTCACCCGGGAGCGGATCGGCGAGCGCCTGGGCCTGTCGTTCGACAAAGTCACGTTCAACGTGACCCTGCTCGGTGGCGGATTCGGGCGCAAGTCCAAGCCTGACTTCATCATCGAAGCCGCCATCCTCGCCAAGGAGTTCCCCGGCAAAGCGGTGCGGGTGCAATGGACTCGTGAAGACGACATCCACTATTCCTACTTCCACACCGTGTCGGCCGAATATCTCAAGGCCAGCCTGAACAAGGATGGCCTGCCGTCCGGCTGGTTGCACCGTACGGTGGCGCCGAGCATCACTGCGTTGTTTGCGCCGGGCATGAACCATGAGGCGGCGTTCGAGTTGGGCATGGGGTTCACCAACATGGCGTATGCGATTCCCAACATTCGCCTGGAGAACCCCGAGGCAACGGTGCATACCCGGGTGGGTTGGTATCGCTCGGTGTCGAACATTCCCCATGGCTTCGCGATCCAGAGTTTTATCGATGAACTGGCGCACAAGGCCGGGCAGGACCCGCTGAAGTACCAGATCAGATTGCTCGGCCCGGACCGTCAGATCGATCCGCGCACCTTGAGTGAAGAGTGGAACTACGGCGAGTCCCCCGAGCGTTATCCGATCGACACCGCGCGCCTGCGCACGGTATTGGAGACCGCCGCCAAAGCCGCCGGTTGGGGGCGTGAGTTGCCCAAGGGGCGCGGCCTTGGCCTGGCGGTGCATTACAGCTTCGTGACCTATGTGGCGGCGGTGATCGAGGTGGAGGTCAAGGACGACGGCACCTTGGTCGTGCACAAGGCGGATATTGCGGTGGATTGCGGTCCGCAGATCAACCCCGAACGGATTCGCTCGCAGTTCGAGGGCGCCTGCGTCATGGGCCTGGGCAACGCGGTGCTGGGAGAGATCAGCTTCAAGGACGGCAAGGTCCAGCAGGATAACTTCCATATGTACGAAGTGGCGCGCATGTCCCTGGCGCCGAAGGAAGTGGCGGTGCATCTGGTGACGCCGCCGGGCAACGTGCCGTTGGGCGGTGTGGGTGAACCGGGTGTGCCACCGATTGCGCCGGCCCTGTGCAATGCGATCTTTGCTGCCACTGGCAAACGCATTCGCAATCTGCCGGTTCGTTATCAGCTGTCGGGTTGGCAGAAGGCCGACGCCTGATGGACAGCGCCGATCTGAACGTCCTGCGCAGCGTGTTGCAATGGCATCGCGCCGGTCAGCGGGTGGTGTTGTACAGCGTGGTCGAAACCTGGGGCACAGCGCCCCGGGCACCCGGCGCCATGCTGGCCTTGCGCGAAGACGGCATGGTGATTGGTTCGGTCTCGGGTGGGTGTGTCGAAGATGACTTGATTGCCCGGCTGCACGACGGGCGCCTCGCGCTTGACGGGCCGCCGGTGCAATTGATCACCTACGGCGTGACCCGCGAGGAAGCCGCACGTTTCGGCTTGCCCTGCGGTGGCACCTTGCGCTTGACCGAGGAGCGTATCGACGATGGGGATTGGGTCGAACAATTACTTGCTCGATGCGAGGCCCATGAAATCGTTGCCCGTGAACTGAACCTGACCACCGGCAAAGTGATTTTGCAGCCGGCCGGTAAAGCTGACGTGTTGATGTTCGACGGGCAGACGTTGCGAGCGATCTATGGTCCGCGCTGGCGCTTGCTGCTGATCGGCGCGGGGCAGCTGTCGCGCTATGTGGCGGAAATGGCCCGGCTGCTGGATTTCGAGGTGCTGATTTGCGATCCGCGTAGCGAGTTCGTCTACGGCTGGGAGGAGCAGCACGGACGATTCGTTTCGGGCATGCCGGATGAGGCGGTATTGAACATCCAGACCGATGAGCGCACGGCCATCGTGGCCTTGACCCATGATCCGCGTCTGGACGACATGGCGCTGCTCACAGCCCTGGATTCCAGGGCTTTCTACGTCGGGGCGCTGGGATCGCGGGTCAACAGCCAGAAGCGCCGGGAAAACCTGGCTCAACTGGGGTTGTCGCAATCGGCGATTGACCGCTTGCATGGTCCGATCGGTTTGCACATCGGCAGTCATAATCCGGCGGAAATTGCCTTGTCGCTCATGGCGGAAATCGTGGCGGTCAAAAACGGCATCGAACTGAAGCAGAAGAAAACCCTGCGGGAGGATGTATGAGCAAGTCCATTGGCGTCATCGTGTTGGCGGCGGGGCAGGGCAGTCGATTTCGCCAGGTGGCGGGTGCCGAAAAGGATAAATTGGTGGCCGATTGCACCGGGCGTGACGGCGTGGTGCGGTCCGTCATCGAGCACACGTTGGTCAACCTGCCGGCGGTGCTGGACAAGCGCGTGCTGGTGACCACTGCTGACCGCCCGCAAGTGATTCGCATGGCCCAGGCCTATGGCTGCGAGATTGTACTGATCGAATCGACGGGAATGGGCGACAGCATTGCCGCGGGAGTCGCTGCCTGCAAGCAGCTCGATGGCTGGTTGATGGTGCTGGGAGATATGCCGTTCATTCTGCCATCCAGTATCGAGCAGGTGGTGACAGGTATTGGCGATGACTGTATCAGTGTGCCCGTGCAGGACGGCGAATACGGGCATCCGGTCGGCTTCGGACGGGACTTCGCGGCGGGGTTGATGGCGCTATCGGGGGATCGCGGCGCCAAGCCGTTGTTCGCCCAGGGGCGGGTGGTTGAGGTTGCGGTGAATGATCCCGGGGTTTTGTGGGATGTGGATGTGCCGCAGAAATTGGTTTTTGAGTGAAGTCATAAAGATCGCAGCCTTCGGCAGCTCCTACGTCGTTCATCTGTAGGAGCTGCCGAAGGCTGCGATCTTTTGATCTTTACTGAAATAAAAAGCCCCGCCTGGATCACCAGGCGGGGCTTTTCATTGGCCGATGGAATCAGACGAGAGGTTTAGGCTCGTGTTCTTTTTCCTCGGCTTGCTCGTGTTGCTCTACCGCTTCCTGAACGGAGCGCGGTGCTTCGTGGATCACCGACTCAACCGGCTCGGCAGTCACTTCGGCGGCCGGTGCAGGTTCGGCAGCGACAGCCGCTTCAGCAGGAGCCGCAGCGGCAGCCAGTTCAGCTTCCTTCTGCAGACGCTCGGCTTCACGCTTGCGACGACGCACTTCACGCGGGTCGTTAGGCGCACGGCCACTTGGCGTCAGGGAGCTGGCAGGCGCGGCTTCGACTACCGGAGCGGGTGCTTCGGCAACGACCGGCGCTTCAACGACTGGCGCTTCAATCACCGGCGCTGGAGCCGGTTCCGCGGCGGCAACCACCGGCTCGGAAACCATGGCTTCAGCCACTTGGGTCTCAGCGGCTGGTGCAGCGGCTTCAGCGACGGCTGGCTCGGCAACCCAGTTGAATGCGGTTTGCTCTTCGCGAACTTCACGCACGGTTTCAGTCACGGTTTCAACAACCGCGTCTGCAACCTGGGCAGGAGCTTCTACCACTGGCGCTGGCTCGGCAGCCGCTTCAACAGCTGGCTGAGCTTCCGGCGCTGGCGCTACTTCGATTTCCGGCGAGGCGGTGACTTCGACCGGAGTGGTCGCTTCAACGACTGGCGCTTCAACCGGAGCTGCTTCGAGCGTCGCGGCAGTGGCGCGTTCGGCTTGCACATTGGCTTCAGCTTCGGCTGGAGCGCTGATCACGCTGCTGGCAACGGCTGCGGTGACAGCCAGGCCGGCGGCCAGGTCAGCAGTGCTTGGCGCTTCAGCGTTTTCGCCGGATTCGGACTCTTCCGAACCTTCGATCACGTTGCCGTTGGCGTCACGCTGACGCTCGCGACGGTTGCTGCGACGACGCTGGCCACGGGAGCGGCGGCGTGGACGATCGCCCTCGGCGCCTTCCTGACCGTCTTCCGGCAGTTGCTCTTCGTTGGTGACCAGTTCTTCTTCAGTTGTGGCTGCGGCAGCTTGTTCGGCACGTGGCTGGCGTTCTTCACGCGGTGGGCGTGGAGCGCGTTCTTCACGTGGCTGGCGAGCTGGACGCTCTTCAGCGGTAGCAGCCGTAGCAGCTGTAGCGGCGGCCGGAGCAGCCGGAGTGGCATCCAGGGGCTCGCGCAGTTCACGAACGCGTTCTTCACGCTCGCCACGCGGCTTGCGATCTTCACGCGGAGCGCGCGGTGCACGTTCTTCACGAGGCGCGCGTGGTGCGCGTTCTTCGCGGGCTACTGCTGGCGTTTCTTCGCGGGTCTCGCGAGGTTCACGCACTTCACGTGGCTGACGTTCTTCACGCGGCTCACGTGGTGCGCGCTCTTCACGCGGTGCACGTTCTTCACGAGGCTTGCGCTCTTCATCGCGGCGACCGTTACGGTTGCGGCTCTGCTGGCGACCGTTGCGGCGCTCTTCGTTGCGGGCTGGACGCTCGGTGGTCGCAGGCTTTTCAACCACGGCCGGAGCAACAGGCTCTTCCTTGGTGGCGAACAGGCTCACCAGCGACTTCACCAGGCCTTTGAACAGGCTTGGCTCAGGCACTGCAACCGGAGCAGGGGCTGGAGCGGCCACTTCGGTCGGAACCGGAGCGTTGGCGCGGGCCGGGGCCGTCTTGACCGCGGCTTCCTGGCGAACCAGGGTGCGGGTCGCAGCGGCTGGCTGGACTTCTTCGACTTCGGCAGCGGCAGCGGCGATTTCGTAGCTGGACTGGTTGGTCGCGGCTTCCGGGCTGTCATCACGCAGGCGCTGCACTTCGAAATGCGGCGTTTCGAGGTGATCGTTCGGCAGGATGACGATACGGGCACGGGTGCGCAGTTCGATCTTGGTGATCGAGTTGCGTTTTTCGTTGAGCAGGAACGCGGCCACCGGGATCGGCACTTGTGCACGAACTTCGGCGGTACGGTCTTTCAGGGCTTCTTCTTCGATCAGGCGCAGGATCGCCAGGGACAGCGATTCAACGTCACGGATGATGCCGGTGCCGTTGCAGCGCGGGCAGACGATGCCGCTGCTTTCGCCCAGGGACGGACGCAGGCGCTGACGGGACATTTCCAGCAGGCCGAAGCGCGAGATGCGACCGACTTGCACGCGAGCGCGGTCGGCTTCCAGGCATTCGCGGACTTTCTCTTCCACGGCGCGCTGGTTCTTGGCAGGGGTCATGTCGATGAAGTCGATGACGATCAGGCCACCGATGTCGCGCAGGCGCAACTGACGGGCGATTTCCTCGGCCGCTTCAAGGTTGGTTTGCAGTGCGGTTTCTTCGATGTCGCTGCCTTTGGTGGCGCGCGCCGAGTTGATGTCGATGGACACCAGGGCTTCGGTCGGATCGATAACGATGGAACCGCCGGAAGGCAGTTCGACAACGCGCTGGAAAGCGGTTTCGATCTGGCTTTCGATCTGGAAACGGTTGAACAGCGGAACGCTGTCTTCGTACAGCTTGATCTTGCTGGCGTACTGCGGCATCACCTGGCGGATGAAGGTCAGGGCTTCGTCCTGGGCTTCAACGCTGTCGATCAGCACTTCGCCGATGTCCTGGCGCAGGTAGTCGCGGATCGCGCGGATGATCACGTTGCTTTCCTGGTAGATCAGGAACGGCGCGGCGCGGTCCAGCGAAGCTTCCTTGATGGCGGTCCAGAGTTGCAGCAGGTAGTCGAGGTCCCACTGCATTTCTTCGCTGCTGCGGCCCAGGCCGGCAGTGCGCACGATCAGGCCCATGTCGGCCGGGGCAACCAGGCCGTTCAGGGCTTCACGCAGTTCGTTGCGCTCTTCGCCTTCGATGCGACGGGAGATACCGCCGGCACGCGGGTTGTTCGGCATCAGCACCAGGTAACGACCGGCCAGGCTGATGAAGGTGGTCAGGGCGGCGCCCTTGTTGCCACGCTCTTCTTTTTCGACCTGAACGATGACTTCCTGGCCTTCGCTCAGGACGTCCTTGATGTTGACGCGACCTTCAGGGGCTTTCTTGAAGTATTCGCGGGAGATTTCTTTGAGGGGCAGGAAGCCGTGGCGCTCAGAGCCGAAATCGACAAAGGCAGCCTCGAGGCTTGGTTCGATGCGAGTAATCCGGCCTTTATAGATGTTGGCCTTCTTCTGCTCGCGTGCACCGGATTCGATGTCCAGGTCGTAGAGGCGCTGGCCATCTACCAGTGCAACACGCAACTCTTCGGGTTGAGTTGCGTTAATCAGCATTCTTTTCATGTAGTACCGTCGGTTTCCGGGCTGCCGGAAACGGCGTTCGGCACACACGACTTCTCACGGTCGGTGTCAGGTGCGTCGGGAGTGGTTGGCCATTTCCCGTGTCCAGCGAAGTCCGGCCAATGTGGGCCTTCATCGCGACGTACGCGTCCTGCTTGCTGTGGCTACTTAAGCACTCAGTCAGGAGGAGGAATCAACCAGCGGCTGTGGACGAGATGAAGCGTCTTGAGAAAGCCTGTTGCTACACAGTCCGGCGGTTGTGCATCTCCACCCTACACGTATCCCTGATAATTCGGGTGCTGCCGCGCGCAGAATCCGCAGCGGGTTGGCATTTACCGTGAGCTCCGAAAGGGGAGGTCACGCATCATGGCTAATTTAGGCGTTGTTTCCGATGCCTTCGCTCGGGGTCATTCGCAGCTGACTGCACTTTGTGAACTGGCCGTGAATATGGCTCGCAAAACGAGTGGAAAACTCTGCTTTGTGGCGTGATTCAGGCCTCATGTCACCTGCGCTCGTTACACCTGCAAACTCCACCGTTACGTAGCGAAAGCCCCGTAGGACGGCCTCGCGTCCTGGTGAATTGCGTTGGTCAGGGCCGGTTTTTGACCGTTGGTCCGCTGTCCAGGCCGCTTTTGGCGGCGTTCGCGACTATAGCAGCAATGATTAAGTGCTTCAATTCCATAAAAAATTGTTATCATCCGCGCCATGACGACGACTACCCCCCCGACTCCAGGCGTACAACTGCTTGAGGTCTCGCCGGAATATGCCGGCCAGCGCATTGATAATTTCCTTCTCGCCCGACTCAAAGGCGTGCCCAAGACCTTGATTTACCGCATTTTGCGCAAGGGCGAAGTGCGCGTGAACAAGGGTCGGATCAAGCCCGAGTACAAGCTGCAGGCGGGCGATATCGTGCGCGTGCCGCCGGTTCGCGTGCCCGAGCGCGACGAGCCGGTACCGCTGGCACAAGGCCTGCTGCAGCGGCTCGAAGCCTCGATTGTCTTCGAAGACAAGGCGCTGATCGTGATCAACAAGCCTTGCGGCATCGCCGTTCACGGCGGCAGCGGCTTGAATTACGGTGTCATCGAAGCCTTTCGTCAGTTGCGTCCCGATTGCAAGGAGCTCGAACTGGTTCATCGTCTTGACCGCGACACCTCCGGCTTGCTGATGATCGCCAAGAAACGCAGCATGCTGCGTCACCTGCACACAGCCTTGCGCGGTGATGGCGTTGATAAGCGCTATATGGCGCTGGTTCGCGGTAACTGGGCGTCCTCGATCAAGCAAGTCCGAGCGGCGCTCGGCAAGAGCAATCTGCGCTCCGGTGAGCGTATGGTCGAGGTCGACGAGGAGGAGGGCAAGGAGTCTGTGACCGTGTTCAAGGTCCTGCGTCGCTTTGGCGACTTTGCCACCCTGGTTGAAGCCAGGCCGATCACCGGCCGCACTCACCAGATCCGTGTCCACACGTTGCACGCCGGGCACTGCATTGCCGGCGACACCAAGTATGGCGATGACGATTTCAGTAAGGAAATCCGTGATCTGGGCGGCAAGCGCCTGTTCCTGCACGCCTACATGCTGACCGTGCCGCTCCCCGATGGCGGTGAACTGAAGCTGCAAGCGCCGGTTGACGATATGTGGGCCAAAACCGTGGAGCGATTGAGTGCGCCCATCTGATTACAAGCTGCTGATCTTTGATTGGGACGGCACCCTGGCCGACTCCATTGGCCGAATTGTCGAGGCGATGCACGTTGCCTCCCGGCGTTCCGGTTTTGAGCTGCGCGATGATCTGGCCGTCAAGGGGATCATCGGCCTGGGCTTGCCGGAAGCGATCCGCACCCTGTACCCCGAAATCGACGATGCCGGGCTGATCGCGTTCCGCGAGCACTATGCCGAGCATTACATTGCGTCGGAGGCTGTGCCTTCGCCGCTGTTCGAGGGTGTGGTCGAATCGCTCGAGGCGTTTCGTGCCGAGGGCTATCATCTGGCCGTGGCGACCGGCAAGGCCCGTCGCGGGCTGGATCGGGTGTTGAAGTCCCATGGTTGGGAGAATTACTTCGATATCACTCGCGCCGCCGACGAGACCGCCAGCAAGCCCCATCCGCTGATGCTCGAGCAGATCCTCGCCCATTGCGAGGTTCGCCCGGAGCAGGCGTTGATGGTCGGTGATTCGTCCTTCGATTTGCAGATGGCACGCAACGCCGGCATGGGTTCGGTGGCCGTCAGTTATGGTGCTCAATCGATCGATGCGTTGAAGTTGTATGAGCCGCGACTGGCCATCGACCGTTTTTCAGAATTGCATGCCTGGCTGAGTCAGCGGGCTTAACCGGTTGTTTTTGGGGTGGATGGCATGGCCGACGAATGGAAGGCGCCCGCCAAGGCGAGCGCAGAGAGCGGTGACGACAAGAGCTGGAAGCTGCTGGAAAAAACGCTGCTGGCTGGCGTGCAGGAGCAGCGCCGGTCCCGTCGCTGGGGGATATTCTTCAAATTACTGACTTTTGTGTATCTGTTCGGCGCAATTGCCCTGTTTTCGCCACTGATGGATATGGAGAAGGCCGCTACCCTCAGTGCCAATTACACGGCGCTGATCGATGTGACGGGCATGATTGCCGACAAGGAATCGGCCAGCGCAGACAATATCGTTGGCAGCCTGCGCGCGGCTTTCGAGGACAAGAAAGTCAAGGGCGTCATCCTGCGCATCAACAGCCCGGGCGGCAGTCCGGTGCAGTCGGGTTATGTCTATGACGAGATCCGTCGTCTGCGTGGCCTGCACCCGGATATCAAGCTCTATGCGGTCATTTCCGATCTGGGGGCTTCCGGCGCTTACTACATCGCCAGCGCGGCAGATCAGATCTACGCCGACAAGGCGAGCCTGGTCGGCTCCATCGGTGTGACGGCAGCCGGTTATGGTTTTGTCGGCACCATGGAGAAGCTGGGCGTCGAGCGGCGCACCTACACCTCTGGCGAGCACAAGTCGTTCCTCGATCCGTTCCAGCCGCAGAAGCCGGAAGAAACCGTTTTCTGGCAGGGCGTGCTCGATACGACCCACAAGCAGTTCATCAACAGCGTCAAGCAGGGGCGTGGCGATCGCCTGAAGGACAAGGAGCATCCGGAGCTGTTCTCCGGCCTGGTCTGGTCCGGTGAGCAAGCGCTGCCGCTGGGGTTGATCGATGGGTTGGGCAATGCCAGTTCGGTTGCACGGGATGTGATCGGCGAGAAAGAGCTGGTGGACTTCACCGTTCAGGAGTCGCCATTCGATCGCTTCTCGAAAAAACTCGGTGCCAGCGTGGCTGAGCATTTGGCGATGTGGATGGGCTTTAACGGTCCGTCGTTGCGCTGATCCGGCCTTGGGTCAAAAGATCGCAGCCCGCGGCAGCTCCTACGCTAATTCGTGTGGGGGCTGCCGCAAGCTGCGATCTTTTGCTTTCAGGGGATTTGCACGCCTTCGGCCAGCAACATGTCGATCAGGCGAATCAGTGGCAGGCCGATCAGGCTGGTGGCGTCAGGGCCCTCGGTGCTGCGAAACAGGCTGACCCCCAGGCCTTCGGCCTTGAAGCTGCCTGCGCAGTCGTAGGGTTGCTCTGCGTGCAGGTAGCGTTCGATGCGGGTTGCGTCGAGTGTGCGCATGTGTACGGTGAACGGCACGCAATCGACCTGGCAGTACCCGGTCTGGCTGTTGAGCAGGGCCAGGCCGGTCAGGAACGTCACGCTGGCACCGCTGGCGGCCAGCAGTTGTTCGCTGGCCTTTTCGAAGGTGTGGGGCTTGCCGATAATCCGCTCACCCAGCACAGCGACCTGGTCGGAGCCGATTATCAGATGAGCGGTATGGCTGTCGGCCAGGGCGCGCGCTTTCTCTTCGGCGAGGCGCTTGACCAGCTCGATGGCGGACTCGCCCGGGCGATGGCTTTCATCGATATCCGGCGAGCTGCAAGTGAAAGGCAGCTGCAGGCGGGTCAGCAATTCCCGGCGATAGGCCGAGCTGGAAGCGAGTAATAAAGGCAGCATGCGCAACTCCATAAGGCGTGTGCGAATTCTAGCGAGGCTTCCAAGTGACGGACAGGGCTGAATTTCCTTTGACATGGGCGGGGGCATCCCTATAATGCTGCGCCTATGTTGAATGACCCGATTCCACCTCACGTTGACCCGCGCAAATTGGCTGATCGTGGCACCACCCTTCAAGGTGAAATGCTGCTGGCCGATTTGGAGAGACTCTGCGACCCGCTTTCCGACAATGTCGGTACGGTGCAGGCTAAATTCGTTTTTGAACGAGATGAACGTAAATCTGTGGTCATCCACAGCTTTATCGACACTGAGGTCAAAATGGTTTGCCAGCGTTGTCTTGAGCTGGTCACCCTGCCGATCCACAGCGAATGCAGTTACGCTGTGGTGAAGGAGGGTGCGAATACCCAGTCGTTGCCGAAAGGTTATGACGTGCTGGAACTGGGCGAAGATCCTTTGGATCTGCAGTCACTGATCGAGGAGGAGCTTCTGCTCGCCTTGCCCATTGTGCCTGCTCATCATCCGGAAGAATGCCAGCAGCCGGCGGGTCTCGATGAGCCCGAACCGAGCGAGGACGAGGTAACGCGGTCCAACCCGTTCAGTGTATTGGCGCAGTTAAAGCGTGACCCAAACGTTTAGGAGTTAATCAATTATGGCTGTTCAGCAGAACAAAAAATCCCGCTCTGCCCGTGACATGCGCCGTTCGCACGACGCTCTCGAGGCTAGCACCCTGTCTGTAGAAAAAACCACCGGTGAAGTTCACCTGCGTCACCACGTATCGCCAGAAGGCGTATACCGTGGCCGTAAAGTGATCGACAAGGGCGCTGACGAGTAATCACTTGTCCGCTCAAGTCATCGCGATTGACGCAATGGGCGGGGACTTCGGTCCCCGCAGCATTGTCCAGGCCAGCCTTGCTTGCCTGTCTGCTACGCCCTCGCTGCACCTGACCCTCGTCGGTCAACCCTCCCTTCTTGAAGAATTGATCGCTGGCCATCCGGCTGTGGATCGCGCGCGCCTGTCGATTGCCCCGGCGAGCGAAGTCATCACAATGGACGAGAAGCCGGCCCAGGCCCTGCGTGGCAAACCTGACTCGTCGATGCGCGTGGCGCTTGAGTTGTTGCGTGACGGCAAGGTCCAGGCCTGTGTCAGTGCCGGCAATACCGGTGCGCTGATGGCGTTGTCGCGGTTCGTGCTCAAGACCCTGCCGGGCATTGACCGCCCGGCCATGGTGGCGGCGATTCCGACACAAAAGGGTTACTGCCAATTGCTCGACCTGGGCGCCAACGTCGATTGCAGTGCCGAGCATCTGCTGCAGTTTGCGGTCATGGGCTCGGTTGCGGCTGAGACCCTGGGTATCGCGCGTCCTCGGGTGGCGTTGCTGAACATCGGCACCGAAGACATCAAGGGCAATCAACAGGTCAAGTTGGCAGCGACTTTGTTGCAAGGCGCCCGTGGCATCAATTACATCGGCTTTATCGAGGGCGACGGTTTGTACCGTGGCGAAGCGGATGTGGTGGTGTGTGACGGTTTTGTCGGCAACATCCTGCTCAAGTCCAGCGAAGGTCTGGCGACCATGATTGCCGGGCGCATCGAGGCGTTGTTCAGGAAGAACGTGGCCTCTCGCGTGGTTGGCGCACTGGCGCTGCCCTTGATGAAGCGCCTGCAGGCCGATCTGGCGCCTGCCCGACACAACGGCGCGAGCTTTCTCGGCTTGCAGGGTATTGTGGTGAAAAGCCACGGTTCTGCAGGGGTCCAGGGGTTTCAGAGTGCCATTGAGCGCGCCTTGATCGAGATTCAGGAGAATCTTCCCGAGCGCCTGCACGGTCGTCTGGAGGATTTGTTGCTTTAGGCGTTTTCGTCGGACAATGCTTAAATGTGACCGCTTGGTTCGATGGGCCATCCAACTGTCAGTTTCTTGCGTCCCCGAAGTGGGGCGCCAACTCTCCGACGACAAGATCATTAGGGGCTTGTTACATGTCTGCTTCCCTCGCATTCGTCTTTCCAGGACAGGGTTCGCAGTCCCTCGGCATGCTGGCCGAGCTGGGCGCGCAACATCCGGTTGTCCTTGAAACATTCAAAGAAGCTTCCGATGCACTGGGTTACGACCTGTGGGCACTGACCCAGCAAGGGCCGGAAGAGCAACTCAATCAAACCGATAAAACCCAGCCGGCCATTCTGACCGCCTCCATCGCCTTGTGGCGTCTGTGGCTGGCTGAAGGTGGCGCACGCCCGGCCTACGTTGCCGGGCACAGCCTGGGTGAATACAGCGCGCTGGTCGCGGCAGGCAGCCTGAGCCTGGGCGACGCGGTGAAACTCGTCGAGCGTCGTGGCCAGTTGATGCAGGAAGCCGTTCCGGCCGGGCAGGGCGGCATGGCCGCTATCCTGGGCCTGGACGATGCCGACGTACTGGCAGCCTGTGCCGAAGCGGCGCAAGGCGAAGTGGTCAGCGCGGTCAATTTCAACTCGCCGGGCCAGGTGGTCATCGCTGGTGCCAAGGCTGCCGTCGAGCGCGCCATCGAAGGCTGCAAGGCGCGTGGTGCCAAGCGCGCCATGCCGCTGCCGGTCAGTGTGCCGTCGCACTGCGAGCTGATGCGTCCGGCTGCCGAACGTTTCGCCGAATCGATCGCTGCGATCGACTGGCAGGCGCCGCAGATTCCCGTGGTACAGAACGTCAGTGCCCAGGTGCCGGCCGATCTGGAAACCCTCAAGCGCGATCTGCTCGAACAACTGTACAAGCCAGTACGCTGGGTTGAATCGGTCCAGGCGCTGGCCGCCAAAGGCGCGACCAACCTGGTCGAGTGTGGCCCGGGCAAAGTGCTCGCCGGTCTGAACAAACGTTGCGCCGAAGGCGTGTCGACATCCAACCTCAATACCCCAGACGCTTTCGCTGCCGCCCGTGCAGCGTTGGCCTGAATCAGGAGAAGCTTGCATGAGTCTGCAAGGTAAAGTTGCACTGGTCACCGGTGCAAGCCGTGGCATAGGCCAGGCCATCGCCCTGGAACTGGGGCGTCAGGGCGCTATCGTTGTGGGTACCGCGACCACCGCGTCGGGTGCTGAGCGCATCGCCGCGACCCTGAAGGAAAACGGTATCCAGGGCACAGGCCTGGAACTCAATGTCACCAGCGACGAGTCCGTGGCAAGTGTTCTGGCGAGCATTCAGGAGCAGTTCGGTGCGCCGGCAATTCTGGTCAATAATGCCGGTATCACCCGCGATAACCTGATGATGCGCATGAAAGACGACGAGTGGCACGACGTTGTCGATACCAATCTGAACAGTCTGTTCCGCCTGTCCAAGGGCGTTTTGCGCGGCATGACCAAAGCCCGTTGGGGCCGAATTATCAGTATTGGCTCGGTTGTGGGTGCCATGGGCAACGCAGGCCAAGTAAACTACGCTGCCGCCAAGGCCGGCCTGGAAGGTTTCAGCCGTGCTCTGGCGCGTGAAGTCGGTTCGCGTTCGATTACGGTAAACTCGGTGGCCCCTGGGTTCATCGATACCGATATGACCCGTGAACTGCCCGAGGCACAGCGTGAAGCCTTGCAGACGCAGATTCCGCTGGGGCGTCTGGGGCAGGCTCAAGAGATCGCGTCCGTGGTCGCTTTTCTTGCGTCGGACGGTGCGGCTTACGTTACCGGAGCTACAATCCCGGTGAACGGCGGGATGTACATGTAATTCAAATGTGACGGATTGCTTCAAAAAAATGTCATACGAGCTGTCTAAAATCCGTTATAAAGCTGCAATCTATTTATAGGCAGAGGGTCACCGGGTACGAGGAGTGAAGCTTTCAGTTGAAAAGCTGAAAAGTCTTTCTATACACTTACCCACTGGCCAGCTGCCTGAATTTGTCCATTAGGAGTGAAAACAAGGTATGAGCACCATCGAAGAGCGCGTCAAGAAAATCGTTGCTGAGCAACTGGGCGTTAAAGAAGAAGAAGTGGTCAACACTGCTTCCTTCGTTGAAGACCTGGGTGCCGACTCCCTTGACACCGTTGAGCTGGTGATGGCTCTGGAAGAGGAATTCGAGACCGAAATCCCTGACGAAGAAGCCGAGAAGATCACTACTGTACAAGCTGCAATCGACTACGTTACTAGCCACCAGGCGTAATAGTTTGTAATCGTTGCTCGCTGTCATGGAAAAACCGCACTGCCATCAAGGCGTGCGGTTTTTTCTTTAGGCCTGATGCAAAGTCGTCATTTGAAAAAAGGAGAGTGCTGTGTCGCGTAGACGCGTCGTAGTCACCGGTATGGGTATGTTGTCGCCACTGGGCACGGATGTGCCGAGCAGCTGGCAGGGCATTCTGGCTGGCCGTAGTGGCATTGGTCTGATCGAACACGCCGACCTTTCTGCCTATTCCACCCGTTTTGGCGGCTCGGTAAAGGACTTCAATGTCGAGGAATACCTCTCGGTCAAGGAAGCCCGCAAGCTCGACCTGTTCATTCAGTACGGTCTGGCCGCAGGTTTTCAGGCGGTACGCAATTCCGGTCTGGAAGTCACCGACGCCAACCGTGAGCGTATCGGCGTGGCCATGGGCTCGGGTATTGGCGGTCTGACCAATATCGAAGAAACCGCCCGCACGCTGCACGAGACCGGCCCGCGACGGATCTCTCCGTTCTTCGTGCCAGGCTCGATCATCAATATGATTTCCGGTTTCCTGTCCATCCACCTCGGTGCACAGGGACCCAACTACGCCATCGCCACGGCCTGTACCACCGGTACCCACTGCATTGGCATGGCGGCCCGCAACATCATGTACGACGAAGCCGACGTGATGATTGCCGGCGGCGCCGAGATGGCGGCCTGCGGTCTGGGCATGGGCGGCTTCGGTGCCTCCCGCGCGCTGTCGACCCGCAACGATGAGCCGACCCGCGCCAGCCGTCCATGGGACAAGGGCCGCGATGGCTTTGTATTGTCCAATGGTGCCGGCGCGCTGGTATTGGAAGAACTCGAGCACGCCAAGGCCCGCGGCGCGACCATCTATGCCGAGCTGATCGGCTTCGGCACCAGTGGCGACGCTTACCACATGACCTCGCCGCCAGCTGATGGCGCGGGTGCTGCGCGCTGCATCACCAATGCACTGCGCGATGCCAAAATCAATGGCGATCAAGTGCAGTACATCAACGCCCACGGCACCTCGACTCCGGCAGGCGACCTGGCCGAAGTCAATGCGATCAAGTCGGTGTTCGGCGAGCACGCCTACAAGCTGGCCGTCAGTTCCACCAAGTCCATGACCGGCCACCTGCTGGGTGCGGCGGGCGCGGTCGAGGCGATCTTCAGCGTGCTGGCGATCAACGGCCAGGTGGCGCCGCCGACCATTAACCTCGATGAGCCGGATGAAGGCTGCGACCTCGATTTCGTGCCGCACACGGCGCGCAACATGGATATCGATGTGGTCGTTTCCAACTCCTTCGGTTTTGGTGGCACCAACGGCTCGCTGGTGTTCCGCCGGTTCGCAGGCTGATGGACAGCTGGGTCGACGGTCAGCCGGCTGACGCTTTGTCGCTGAAGGATCGCGGCCTGGCTTATGGCGATGGTCTGTTCGAGACCATCGCCGTGCGCAGTGGTCGGCCCGTGTTGCTGGACCGGCATCTGTCGCGTCTGGCGGATGGCTGCTCACGCCTGGCGATAACCGCCGAGCATGAGCTGATCCGCAGCGAACTGTTGGCCTACGCCGCGGCACTGGGTGATGGGGTGCTCAAGCTCATTCTCACCCGTGGCGACGGACTGCGCGGTTACGCCCCGGATCCTTCGGCCCAGGCCCGACGCATTCTGCAAGGCAATCCACCGGCGGCTTACCCTGGGGTCCACGGTGAGCAGGGTGTTCGTCTGTTTCCCTGCGTCACGCGATTGTCCAGGCAGCCATTACTGGCCGGCCTCAAGCACCTGAATCGTCTTGAGCAAGTCCTCGCCCGTGCCGAATGGCAGGACAGCGAGCATGCCGAAGGCTTGATGCTCGATCAGGCCGGGCGCGTGATTGAAGGCGTGTTCAGCAACTTGTTCCTGGTGCGTGATGGCGTGCTCATCACTGCCGACCTCAAGCGCTGCGGCGTGGCAGGCGTGATGCGTGCCGAAATATTGTTTCAGGCCAAGTCGCTGGGAATCCCCACGCAAATCACCGATATCCCCCTCGAGCAGCTGCAATGGGCTGACGAAGTCTTTGTCTGCAACAGCGTGTATGGTATCTGGCCGGTGCGCGCCTATGCTGCTCTTCACTGGCCGGTTGGGCCGCTCACCCGTAAACTCCAAACCATTGCCCGTGTGCTACTGGATGCTTGATACGTGAGACGTAAACTCTTGCTGCTGCTGGAAACCGGAGTGGTTCTGGCGGGGCTGCTGATGGGGGCTTCTGCCTGGAAGATTCATTCGGCGCTGGTACAGCCGCTGAACATTGCCCAGGAACAATTGCTGGATGTGCCCAAGGGCACCACGCCGACCCGCACCTTCTACCGACTCGAAGCCAATGGCGTCATCAAGGACGCATTCTGGCTGCGGGTGTATTGGCGCTTCAACCTGGCCAAACAACCTCTGCACAGCGGGGAATACCGCATTCAACCTGGCATGACCGTCGAAGGCCTGATCGATCTGTGGAAACGCGGGGAAATGGTTCAATACAGCCTGACCCTGGTCGAAGGCTGGAATTTTCGTCAGGTCCGCGCAGCGCTGGCCAAGGAAGAAAAACTCGATCATAGCCTCGACGGTTTGAGCGATAGCCAGGTCATGGACAAGCTCGGCCACACCGGGATTTTTCCGGAAGGGCGCTTCTTCCCTGACACTTATCGATACGTAAGGGGCATGTCCGATGTCGAGGTGCTGAAAACCGCTTACGACCGCCTCGATGAAGTGCTCGCCAAGGAGTGGGAGAAGCGCGCTGCAGATACGCCGTACACCGAACCCTACCAGGCGCTGATCATGGCTTCGCTGGTGGAAAAGGAAACCGGTGTGCCACAGGAACGCGGACAGATTGCCGGCGTGTTTGTGCGCCGCATGGCAATAGGCATGCTGCTGCAGACCGATCCGACAGTGATCTACGGCCTCGGCGACCGCTACAGCGGCAAGCTGACCCGGGCTCACCTCAAGGAATCGACGCCCTATAACACCTACATGAATGCGGGCCTGCCGCCGACCCCGATTTCCATGGTCGGTCGCGAAGCCATCCATGCGGCACTCAATCCGGTGGAGGGCAACAGCCTTTACTTCGTGGCGCGTGGTGATGGCACTCACGTGTTCTCCGACGACCTGGATGCCCACAACAATGCCGTGAAGGAGTTCCAGATCAAGCGTCGCGCCGATTACCGCTCCAGCCCGGCACCCACTGCCACGCCAGAGACATCGCCGACCGATACTGAACAAAACGGTACGCAGGAGGCCAAGGCTTCGCAGGAACAAACACCGATTCCGGCCGCTTCACCGAATACGGCTCCCGAGGCGCTGCCGCAAGTGCCGGCGCAAGAACCTGCGCCAACCCCCGAAACGCCCGAACTCGATGCCAACGCACCGAAAAGCTCGCAATGACTCTGACTAAGGACTGCCTGTGACCGGCTTGTTTATTACTCTGGAAGGCCCCGAAGGCGCCGGCAAGAGCACCAATCGCGAATACCTGGCCGAGCGCCTGCGCGCCGCCGGCATCGAGGTGGTGCTGACCCGCGAGCCGGGTGGCACGCCGTTGGCCGAGCGCATCCGTGACGTGCTGCTGGCTCCGGTCGATGAAGTCATGAACCCGGACACCGAGCTGCTGCTGGTGTTCGCGGCGCGTGCCCAGCACCTGGCCGAGGTGATTCGCCCGGCGCTGGCTCGCGGTGCCGTGGTCTTGTGTGATCGTTTCACCGATTCGACATACGCCTACCAGGGTGGCGGTCGGGGCTTGTCGCTGGAACGCATCGCGACCCTGGAAGCCTTCGTCCAGGGCGATCTGCGCCCGGACCTGACACTGATTTTCGATCTGCCTGTCGAGGTTGGCCTGGCCCGCGCCAGCGCTCGTGGTCGTCTGGATCGCTTCGAGCTTGAAGGCCGGACCTTTTTCGATGCCGTGCGCAGTGCCTTTCTCGAGCGCGCCAAGGCGGATCCGGCGCGTTATGTGCTGGTCGATGCTGCCCAGCCGTTGGCAAAGGTCCAGCAATCGCTGGATGCCTTGCTGCCGCGCCTGCTGGAGTTGAACCGTGGCTGAGGCCTACCCGTGGCAGGAAGCCCTCTGGCAGCAACTGGCCGGTCGCGCCCAGCATGCGCACGCCTACCTGCTGCATGGCCCGGCGGGGATCGGCAAGCGGGCACTGGCCGAGCGCTTGATGGCCAGCTTGCTGTGCCAGCGCCCGAACGCACTGGAGGCCTGTGGCGAATGCAAATCATGCCTGCTGCTCAAGGCTGGCAGCCACCCGGATAACTACATCCTGGAGCCCGAAGAAGCCGACAAGGCGATCAAGGTCGACCAGGTTCGCGACCTGGTCGGTTTCGTGGTGCAGACCGCGCAGTTGGGCGGGCGCAAGGTGGTGCTGATCGAGCCGGTCGAGTCGATGAACATCAACGCCGCCAACGCCTTGCTCAAAAGCCTTGAAGAACCGTCCGGCGATACCGTCCTGTTGCTGGTCAGCCATCAGCCGAGCCGCTTGTTGCCAACCATCAAGAGTCGCTGCGTGCAGCAGGCCTGCCCGCTACCGGGCGAGGCCATGAGTTTGAAGTGGCTGGCCCAGGCGCTGCCGGAGTGTTCCGAAGACGAGCGCGTCGAACTGCTCACGCTGGCCGCCGGTTCGCCGCTGGCGGCGGTCAACCTCCAGGGGCAGGGCGTGCGTGAACAGCGCGCGCACGTGGTGGAAGGGGTGAAAAAACTCCTCAAGCAACAGCAGTCGCCGACGCAACTGGCCGAAGAATGGAAAAACATTCCGATGTTGCGCCTGTTCGACTGGTTCTGCGATTGGTCGAGCCTGATCCTGCGCTATCAGTTGACCCAGGACGAAGCCGGCCTCGGCCTGACCGACATGCGCAAGGTCGTGCAATACCTGGCGCAGAAAAGCGCCCAGGGCAAAGTCCTCGATATCCAGGACTGGATCCTCGCCCAGCGGCAGAAAGTCCTGAGCAAGGCCAACCTCAATCCGGCCTTGCTGCTGGAGGCATTGCTGGTGCAATGGGCGTCGTTGCCTGCCCAGCGATGACCGTCTGCGCCTAAACTCTGAGTATCGGTACATCCGACCGTCCCACCCATTCGATACAAGTTGCAGCCCCTTATGCTCGTAGATTCCCATTGTCACCTTGATCGCCTCGACCTGACCGCCCACGACGGCTCCCTGGATGCTGCCCTTGATGCAGCCCGGCAGCGCGGGGTAGGGCACTTTCTGTGTATCGGTGTCAGCGCGGACAACGCGGCCGACGTCAAGGCCCTGGCCGAACGTTATGACGACGTCGACTGCTCGGTGGGCGTACACCCGCTGGATGTGCAGCCGGGTGCCGCGCCGGCGCTGGACTGGCTGTTGCAGGAACTCAATCACCCGCGGGTGGTGGCGATCGGCGAAACCGGCCTGGACTATCACTACGAACCGGAAGCGGCAGAGTTGCAGCAGGAGTCCTTCCGACTGCATCTGCAAGCGGCGCAACAGACCGGCAAACCGGTGATCATCCACACCCGTGGCGCCCGCGCCGATACCCTGGACTTGCTGCGTGAAGCAGCGCTGCCCCAGGCGGGCGTATTGCATTGCTTTACCGAAGACTGGGAGATGGCGAAGGCCGCGCTGGACATGGGCTATTACATTTCCCTGTCCGGGATTGTCACTTTTCGCAATGCCGATGCGTTGCGCGATGTGGCCAGCAAGGTGCCGGCCGAGCGATTGCTGGTGGAAACCGACTCGCCGTACCTGGCGCCGATTCCCTATCGCGGCAAGCCAAACCTGCCGCAGTACGTGCGTGAAGTTGCGGAATTTCTGGCAATGTTGCGTGGTGAGCCCTACGAGCGGTTTGCCGAGCAAACCACGGCGAATTTCAAGCGACTGTTCCCGCTGGCACACGTAAAAGGTTAAATCGCAGGCAAAAAAAACCCGGGTTCTGGGGGGTGAATCCGGGTTAAGACCATTAGGAGTAAAACAATGGCACGCGGTCCGTTGGTACCAATATCGGCGTGACACTTGGGGGAGATGCCCCGCCGACAGTTCAAGTATTGATCAGGATTGCGCCTCGTCCAGTTTAGCGGCACGGGTTTTTAAACAAATTTGGAATACGTGCGCTTCGGAAGAGTTCTCATCACCCTGTAAACGTACGCGGAATGACCAGAAAGCGCAGATATGGTCGGATGATCCGTGCATTTTTGCGCAAGTTAGGCATAATACGCGGCTTCGAATTTTGACCCCGACAGACCTTTTCTTATGCATAAAGAACCTCGTAAGGTCCGTGAATTCCGTCGCCGCGAGCAGGAAATTCTCGATACCGCGCTCAAGCTGTTCCTCGAACAAGGTGAAGACAGTGTCACCGTCGAGATGATTGCTGATGCCGTCGGTATCGGTAAAGGCACGATCTACAAGCACTTCAAATCCAAGGCGGAAATCTATCTGCGCCTGATGCTCGACTACGAGCGCGATTTGAACGCTCTTCTGCATTCGGCCGATGTCGACAAGGACAAGGAAGCCCTGTCCCGGGCCTACTTCGAATTCCGCATGCGCGATCCACAACGCTATCGCCTGTTCGACCGCCTCGAAGAGAAAGTGGTCAAGGGCAACCAGGTGCCGGAGATGATCGAGGAGCTGCACAAGATCCGTGCCTCGAACTTCGAACGCCTGACCCTGCTGATCAAGGGGCGGATCAGCGAAGGCAAGCTGGAAGACGTGCCGCCTTACTTCCACTACTGCGCGTCCTGGGCGCTGGTGCACGGTGCCGTCGCGCTGTATCACTCGCCGTTCTGGAGCAATGTGCTGGAAGATCAGGAAGGTTTCTTCCAGTTCCTGATGGACATCGGCGTGCGCATGGGCAACAAGCGCAAGCGTGACACCGACACTTCCGGCAGCTGAGCCATTCAGTTGCTTTATTGCGCCATGATTTCGCTACATGGCGCAGTACCGCAGGAATATACTCAGGTAGAGGACTTGCTAAAACTTGATTTCTGAGTCAAGTTTTAGCGGCCCGATATTCTTCCGCCGGAGTGACCATGATCGTTGACCGTCAAGGCAGGCGTTTTCGCAACTTGCGAATCAGTCTGACCTCAGCCTGCAATTACGCTTGTACCTACTGCGTGCCCAACGGCAAGCGGCTGGTGGCTGCGCAGGATGAATTGTCGGCCGAAGCCATGGCGCGCGGCGTGGCTTATCTGATTGAAGCAGCGGGCATCGAGCGTCTGCGCATTACCGGCGGCGAGCCGCTGGTCAGCCCGAAACTCGAAGCGTTCATGACGGCGGTCGGGCAGATGGGCCTGGAAGACATCAGCCTGACCACCAATGGCCAGTTGCTGGCGAAGAAACTGCCGCTGCTGGTGAACGCCGGCATTCGGCGCCTCAACGTTTCCCTCGATACCCTCGACGCCAGTGCGTTCCGCGGCATTGCCCGGGGCGGCGACCTGGCCACCGTGCTCGACGGCATGAACGAGGCCAGTGCGGCCGGCATGAAGATCAAGGTCAACATGGTGCCGCTGCGCGGACAGAACCTCGATCAAGTGATGCCGCTGCTCGACTACTGCCTGGAGCGCGGTTATGAACTGCGCTTTATCGAGTTGATGCGCATGGGCCATCTGGCCAACGACTCCAATGCCTTTTTGCAACAGTTCGTCAGCCTCCAGCAATTGCTGAGCCTGATCGGCGAGCGCTACGAATATCTGCAAGCCGACGCGCCCGTCGATGCGACAGCGGTGCGCTATGAAATTCCGGGGCAAGGCCATTTCGGCGTGATCGCCAACGAAAGTGTGCCGTTCTGCCGTACTTGCTCGCGCCTTCGTTTATCTTCCACCGGGTGGCTGCATGGCTGCCTGTCGTCGAGCAATCGCCATTACATCGGCGATCTGCTGGACAAGCCGCGCCATCAGGCGCTGCCGGCCTTGCAGCGGCTGCTGGTGAAAGCCTTGGGGGACAAGCAGGAAGTGGCGTTCTCCGGTGGTGCGACTGTCATGAAGATTATCGGCGGTTGATCCTTCGCAATCGCGAGCAAGCTCGCTCCCACAGGGGATCGCATATCATCTGTGGGAGCGAGCTTGCTCGCGATTCGGTCTGTCAGATGCTGATGTGAATGAGCTGGCGCAAAAGCTGCATCCTACGGCCATTCGCCGGTTTTCCGACACCGGCCTCTGGAGGATAGGATGCGTAGCCTGGTTTTGCTGCTGGCCGTTTTGGCACTTGGTGGCTGCATGAACGTCAGCGATATGGCCGAAGGGACTCGTTACCATATGAGCGATGCGGGGTTGCTCGACCACAGTGACAGCCGTCGTGTAAACAACCTGCGCATTCAGCCGGACTCGTTCGTCTACATCGCCCAGGGCGCTTTCATGCCGCCGGGCAGCACCGTTTACCCGCGGCCCAATGTGATTGCCGAAGTCGCGTTCGATGGCTTCGTCGAATACTTTCCGATGGTCCGCCGTGCCCGCACGCCGGAAGGCCTCGACCAGGCCATGGGTCAAGCCCGTGCCGCCGGTGCGCACTATCTGCTCTACACCCGATTTGCCCAGTCTGACGACCGTATCGGCAACTCGGACGAGTGGCTGGACCAGGAAGCTCTGGATCGTCTCGGCATCGACAGCGGTATGATTCAGATCATGTTGATCGAGACCAGCACCCAGTATTTGATTGATACTGCAACCATCAAGAGTCGTGGCGGTTTACTGACGTTCCACGATAAAAAACCCGAAGACCTGATGGGCCCGCCGCTGGAGCAATACGCGCGCAGCCTGTTGGGGCTCAGCGACCAGTAATTCCAAGGAGTACGCCATGAGTGACCCGCAAAAAGCCAACGACTTGCTGGGGCAAATCCCCAAGACCAAAGGCTTGCCGCCGGTGCACCTGTGGAATCCCGACTTCTGTGGCGACATCGACATGCGCATCGCCCGGGACGGCACCTGGTATTACCTGGGCACGCCGATCGGGCGCAAGCCGATGGTCAAACTGTTCTCCACCATCATTCGCCGTGACGGCGATGATTACTTCCTGATCACTCCGGTGGAAAAGGTCGGCATCAAGGTCGACGATGCGCCGTTCGTAGCAATTGCGGTGGACGTGGAAGGCGAGGGCGAGGCGCAGGTGTTGCGCTTTACCACCAACGTCGATGAAACCAGCGAGGCCGGTGCCGGGCATCCGATGCGCGTGGTCATAGACCCGGCAACACAGGAGCCAGCGCCTTACGTGCACGTGCGCAGCAATCTTGAAGCGTTGATCCATCGCAACGTGTTCTATCAATTGGTGGAGCTGGCGGTGAGTCGCGAGATCGACGGCCAGCGCTGGCTCGGTGTATGGAGTGGCGGCGAGTTCTTCCCCATCGGGCTTGAGCCTTGAAAAGATCGCAGCCTGCGGCAGCTCCTACAGGGGAATGTGGACTCCTGTAGGAGCTGCCGCAGGCTGCGATCTTTTTTATTTGACATCCAATCGTATGATGATTAGCGTGAGCTTCCATCACGTACGGCTTTGAGGTGTCCATGTCCAGCAGCTTTCATGCATCGACGGTTGACTGGTTGGGTTGCTGGCTCGCCACGGGGCAGGTCAAGCCGGGTGAGTCACTCAAGGTCGAAGCCGACCTTGGCGAACAACTTGGTGTAAGCCGCACGGTCATCCGTGAAGCCATCAAGACCCTGGTTGCCAAAGGCATGCTCGAGGTCGGGCCGAAAGTCGGCACGCGGGTTTTGCCGGTGCGGCGCTGGAACCTCTTCGATCCACAAGTCGTCGGCTGGCTGTCGCGCAGCGGCTTGCCGGAAAACTTCGTCGACGATCTGCTCGACCTGCGCCGCACCATCGAACCGATGGCCGTGCGCTGGGCCTGCGAGCGCGCAACCGGCGAACAGGTGAACGCGATCCTGTTGGCCTGCAATGCGCTGGAACGGGCGGTGGACAGCGGCATCGATTACAACCGTGCCGACCAGTTCTTCCACGAGTGCATCCTCGCCGCCAGCCACAACCAATTCATCGAACAAATGGTTCCTGCCCTCGGTGCGTTGCTGGCGGTGGCCTTTGAAGTGTCCGCCGCCGACCCGGATGAACTGCGTCGCACCCTGCCGATTCACCGGGACCTGGCCGAGGCTATCGCGGCCCGGGATACCGCCCGGGGTGTCTGGGCCTGCATGACCCTGATCGACAACGCGGACTTGGCGATCAAGCGTTACTACCCGCAAGTCATGGCGGATAAAAAGGCCAGCTGACAACGAAAATCCCCACATAAAAACAAGAACAATGCAGGAGGTTTCATGGCGTGGACCGCGGTGACCGAACATCGGGCACAACTGGGCGAAGGCCCGTTCTGGGATGCCCCCACCCAAGCCCTGTACTGGGTGGATATCGCCGGCAGACAGGCGCTGCGATTGATCGGTGCCAACGTGCAGATATGGCAGATGCCGGAGCACGTGTCGGCGTTCATTCCCTGTGAGAGCGGCGACGCCTTGGTGACATTGAGCAGCGGCGTGTATCGCCTCGATCTCGATTCACCCGGCCTGGCGCCGCGCCTGACATTGTTTTGCGTGGCCGATCCGCAACCGGGCAATCGCCCCAACGAAGCCCGCTGCGACGCCCAGGGCCGGCTCTGGCTCGGCACCATGCAAAACAACATCGGCGTAAACGGCGAAGACCTGCCCATCGTCCGTCGTTCCGGTGGGTTGTTCCGCATCGATCGCGCCGGGCGGGTTGCGCCGTTGCTGCGCAATCTGGGCATTCCCAACACGCTGCTGTGGAGCGATGACGCCACCAGCGTGTATTTCGGCGACAGCCTCGACGGCACCTTGTATCGACATTTCATCCGTACCGACGGTGCCCTCGATGCGCCGCAGGTCTGGTTTGGTCCGCACGGGCGTGGCGGCCCGGACGGTTCGGCGATAGATGCCGAAGGTTTTATCTGGAATGCCCGTTGGGACGGCAGCTGCCTGCTCAGGTTGAGCCCGGACGGCAAGGTCGATCGAATCATCGAGCTGCCGGTCAGTCGCCCCACCAGCTGTGTGTTTGGCGGTGCAGACCTGAAAACCCTGTACATCACCAGCGCGGCGAGTCCGCTGGGCCATCCGTTGGACGGGGCGGTGTTGTCGATCCCGGTAGATGTGCCCGGGAAGCACTGTACTCGCTTCGTTGGGTAAATCCCAAAATATGGGATGTAAATATATATATTGAGATTTTCTGCGTGCCGGGTTTATAGTCGGCCCCACCAGTTACATGCACTCACACTTAAAAAAACAAAACAGGTGAAGTGATGCAGCGAAGTTTCCCCGTGTTCCCTTGCGGAGCCAGTGCCTCAGGGCGTTTCCGAGCTGAAACGTTTTCGCACTCACCTGTTTCCTACCCAGCGCCTTTTGACCGGACATCGACAGATGCCCGGTTTTCGTCGTGTCTTCGAACAGGAGTCTTGATCCATGGCTGAACCACTGTCATTGCCACCAGTGCCCGAACCGCCCAAGGGCGAACGCCTGAAAGGCAAGGTCGTATTGCTGACCGGTGCCGCCCAGGGGATTGGCGAAGCGATTGTGGCGACCTTCGCGTCCCAGCAGGCCAGGCTGATCATCAGCGACATTCAGGCCGAGAAAGTCGAGAAGGTCGCGGCGCACTGGCGGGACCAGGGCGCCGATGTGGTGGCAATAAAAGCTGACGTGTCGCGTCAGCAGGATCTGCACGCCATGGCCCGGCTGGCGATCGACCTGCACGGCCGGATCGACGTGCTGGTCAACTGCGCCGGGGTCAACGTGTTTCGCGATCCGCTGGAAATGACCGAAGAAGACTGGCGTCGTTGCTTCGCCATCGACCTCGATGGCGCCTGGTACGGTTGCAAGGCAGTGCTGCCGCAGATGATCGAGCAGGGCATCGGCAGCATCATCAATATCGCATCCACCCATTCCACCCACATCATTCCGGGGTGCTTCCCGTACCCGGTGGCCAAGCATGGCCTGCTCGGCCTGACCCGTGCGCTGGGCATCGAATATGCGCCCAAGGGTGTGCGCGTCAACGCGATCGCGCCGGGCTACATCGAAACCCAGTTGAACGTCGATTACTGGAACGGTTTTGCCGACCCCCACGCCGAACGCCAGCGCGCGTTCGACTTGCACCCGCCGCGCCGCATCGGGCAGCCGATCGAAGTGGCAATGACCGCCGTGTTCCTGGCCAGTGATGAAGCACCGTTCATCAATGCCTCGTGCATCACCGTCGATGGTGGTCGCTCGGTGATGTACCACGACTGAGTGATCGGGCTTTCAGGCGCCTTGGTACGTCTGAAATCCAATCATCATACGATATGACTATTGGCGGTGTGTTTTTACTGCCCGCTGGTTAACAAAGAACGCTTTCAAAGAACGCTCAAGAAAAATAACAAGGAGTCAGCTTATGAATCGTCGTCATGCTATCCGTTCCCTCTGCTGTGCCGCGTTGGCGGTCTCGGCGTTCAGCCTGAGCAGCACGCTGCTGGCAGCCGAAGAAGTGAAGATCGGTTTCCTGGTCAAGCAGGCGGAAGAACCCTGGTTCCAGACCGAGTGGGCCTTTGCCGAAAAGGCCGGGAAAGAGAAGGGCTTCACCCTGATCAAGATCGCCGTGCCGGACGGCGAGAAAACCCTTTCGGCCATCGACAGCCTCGCGGCCAACGGCGCCAAGGGGTTCGTGATCTGCCCGCCGGACGTGTCCCTGGGACCTGCGATCATGGCCAAGGCCAGGCTCAACGGGTTGAAAGTGATCGCCGTCGATGACCGTTTCGTCGATGCCGGCGGCAAGTTCATGGAAGACGTGCCGTACCTCGGCATGGCCGCTTTCGAAGTCGGCCAGAAACAAGGCCATGCCATGGCGACCGAAGCGAAGAAGCGCGGCTGGGACTGGAAAGACACCTATGCGGTGATCAACACCTACAACGAACTCGACACCGGCAAGAAGCGCACCGACGGTTCGGTCAAAGCGCTGGAAGATGCCGGTATGCCGAAAGACCACATCCTGTTCGCGGCCCTCAAGACCCTCGACGTGCCGGGCAGCATGGACGCCACCAACTCGGCCCTGGTGAAACTGCCGGGGGCGGCGAAGAACCTGATCATCGGCGGCATGAATGACAACACCGTCCTGGGCGGTGTGCGCGCCACCGAGAGCGCCGGTTTTGCCGCGGCCAACGTGATCGGCATCGGCATCAACGGTACCGATGCCATCGGCGAGCTGAAGAAACCCGACAGCGGCTTCTACGGTTCGATGCTGCCGAGCCCGCACATCGAGGGCTACAACACCGCCAGCATGATGTACGAATGGGTCACCACTGGCAAAGAACCGGCGAAGTACACCGCCATGGATGACGTGACGCTGATCACCCGCGACAACTTCAAGCAGGAACTGGAAAAGATCGGCCTGTGGAACTGACAGCCGTTTGATTTCAGCGGTGGCCCCGGCGGCGGGGCTGCCTGATCGGTGTGAAGAGGTGGTTATGCACGCGCAAACAATCCAACAGGAACACAGCCTTACCGGCAGCTTGCGCTTCAACGGGATCGGCAAGACCTTTCCCGGGGTGAAGGCGCTGGACAACATCAGCTTCGTCGCCCATCCGGGGCAGGTTCATGCCTTGATGGGCGAGAACGGCGCCGGCAAGTCGACACTGCTGAAAATCCTTGGCGGGGCCTACACGCCTTGCAGCGGTGCCTTGCAGATCGGCGAGCGGACGATGGACTTCAAGTCCACCGCCGACAGCATCGGCAGTGGCGTCGCGGTGATCCACCAGGAGCTGCATCTGGTGCCGGAAATGACCGTGGCCGAGAACCTGTTTCTCGGGCATCTGCCCGCCAGTTTCGGCCTGATCAATCGCAGTACCCTGCGCCAGCAGGCACTGGCCTGTCTCAAAGGCCTGGCCGATGAAATCGACCCCCAAGAGAAAGTCGGACGCCTGTCTCTCGGCCAGCGGCAACTGGTGGAAATCGCCAAGGCGTTGTCCCGTGGCGCCCACGTGATTGCCTTCGACGAACCCACCAGCAGCCTTTCGGCACGGGAGATCGACCGCTTGATGGCGATCATCGGCCGGCTGCGGGACGAGGGCAAAGTGGTGCTCTACGTATCCCACCGCATGGAAGAAGTGTTCCGCATCTGCAACGCGGTGACAGTGTTCAAGGACGGGCGTTACGTGCGCACCTTCGACGACATGAACCAGCTGACCCACGATCAACTGGTCACCTGCATGGTCGGGCGCGACATCCAGGACATCTACGATTACCGCCCACGCCAGCGCGGCGCGGTGGCTCTCAAGGTCGATGGCCTGCTCGGGCCGGGGTTGCGCGAACCGGTGAGTTTTGAGGTGCACAAAGGTGAAATCCTCGGGCTGTTCGGGCTGGTCGGTGCCGGTCGCACCGAGCTGTTGCGCCTGCTCAGCGGCCTGGCGCGCAACAGCGCCGGACAGCTGAAACTTCGAGGCCATGAACTGAAGCTGCGTTCACCCCGGGACGCGATTGCCGCCGGGATCCTGTTGTGTCCCGAGGACCGCAAGAAGGAAGGCATCCTGCCGCTGGCCAGCGTCGCCGAGAACATCAACATCAGTGCGCGCGGCGCTCACTCCACCTTCGGTTGCCTGTTGCGCGGCCTGTGGGAGAAGGACAACGCCGAGCAGCAGATCAGGGCGCTGAAAGTGAAGACGCCCAACGCGGCGCAGAAAATCATGTACCTGTCCGGTGGCAATCAGCAGAAGGCCATTCTCGGCCGCTGGCTGTCGATGCCGATGAAGGTGCTGCTGCTCGACGAACCCACTCGCGGCATCGACATCGGTGCCAAGGCCGAGATCTACCAGATCATCCATAACCTGGCCGCCGAGGGGATCGCGGTGATTGTGGTGTCCAGCGACCTGATGGAAGTCATGGGCATTTCCGACCGCATCCTGGTGCTGTGCGAAGGCGCCCTGCGTGGCGAGCTGAGCCGCGAGCAGGCCAACGAATCCAACCTGCTGCAACTGGCTTTGCCGCGCCAACGCGCCGACGGCGTGGCGAACTGAGAGGTGACTATGATGACAACCCAAAACAACACCCTGCCGACTACACGCAAACCGCTGGACCTGCGACGCTTCCTCGATGACTGGGTGATGCTGCTGGCTGCGGTCGGCATTTTTGTCGCCTGCACCTTGCTGATCGACAACTTCCTTTCACCGCTGAACATGCGTGGCCTGGGCCTGGCGATTTCCACCACCGGGATTGCTGCGTGCACCATGTTGTATTGTCTGGCGTCCGGGCATTTCGACTTGTCGGTGGGTTCGGTGATTGCCTGCGCCGGGGTGGTTGCGGCGGTGGTGATGCGCGATACCAACAGTGTGTTTCTCGGTGTCTGTGCGGCGCTGGTGATGGGCCTGATCGTCGGGCTGATCAACGGGATAGTGATCGCCAAGCTGCGGGTCAACGCGCTGATCACCACGCTGGCGACCATGCAGATCGTGCGTGGCCTGGCCTACATCTTCGCCAACGGCAAAGCGGTGGGGGTGTCCCAGGAATCGTTTTTCGTGTTCGGTAACGGCCAGATGTTTGGCGTGCCGGTACCGATCCTGATCACTATCGTCTGCTTTCTGTTCTTCGGCTGGCTGCTGAACTACACCACCTACGGGCGCAACACCATGGCTATTGGCGGCAATCAGGAAGCGGCGCTGCTGGCCGGTGTGAATGTCGACCGGACCAAGATCATCATCTTCGCCGTGCACGGTGTGATCGGCGCGTTGGCCGGGGTGATCCTGGCGTCGCGCATGACCTCCGGCCAGCCAATGATCGGCCAGGGTTTCGAGCTGACGGTGATCTCGGCCTGCGTGCTGGGCGGGGTGTCGTTGAGTGGCGGGATCGGCATGATCCGGCACGTGATCGCCGGGGTGTTGATTCTGGCGATCATCGAAAATGCGATGAACCTGAAGAACATCGATACGTTTTATCAGTATGTGATTCGGGGTTCGATTCTGCTTTTGGCCGTTGTGATTGACCGCCTGAAGCAGCGTTGACCACCGAAGTCTGAAGGTACAGATGATCTCCTGTGGGAGCGGCGGTGCGACGATTCGACTTGCTCGCGAAAGCGATCTGTCGGTCACATCGATGTTGGATGTGCTGACGTCTTCGCGAGCAAGCCCGCTCCCACATTGGACCGTGTACAAAACAGTTGGCCTTAACCCGCCTTGCGCAACGCCTCGATCAACTCCTGCTTGCGCATCCCCGATCTTCCCGGAATACCCTTGGCCCGGGCTTCCTTCCTCAAGCTATCGACCGTCTGGGTCTCTCTGGAGGCCCTGCTGCCACGCGAGTGTCCCTCACGAGTGGCCACCGCCCGACGCGCCGACTCCTTGCGATCGGCCGATTTTGCACTGGCCGGCTTCTTGCGTCCCGAACCGCCGGCCCGCTCGCCGCCGCCGGACTGCTTGTTGACTGTCGCCCAGGCGCGGGCTTCTGCTTCGTCTTTTGAGACGCCTTTGTTTTCGTAACTGTCTTCGATGTGTTGCGCCTTGCGTTTTTGCTCAGCGGTGTATTTGGTTTTGCTTCCACGAGGCATGGGATTTCTCCTGGCTTCATTACTGGCTCATGTTGCTTTCCTCGTCCTCGGTGGTGCTTGAACCGAGGCCACCACTGCCGGGTGTTTTTTTCTCCGGCAGGTTCGGCCCGCCCTTACGTCCCGCGTCATTGCCTTGAATCCGCGGGTCGGTGCCGGTGGCGGGCGGCAGGTTATGGTCGATCGTCGTGCCATCGGTGTTCATGCCGGGGGCACTCTGGATGGCGGGAGCCCTGGGTTTTTCCACCGGATTGGTCGGGCCGGTGCTCGAGCCGATGGTCCCGGCGAAGGAGGCTGCGGACAAAAGCGCAGTGAGAACGAGGGCGGTCAACCTGGACAGGGTCATGGCGGTGTCTCCAACGAGTAGAGTCCTTACCTGATTAGTCCGCCCTCGATCCGGATGGGTGCATTGTCAGCGACGAACGGCTCAAGCCTGTTCCAGTGCCCTGACTGCTGTGGCCCTGCGCCAGATCAATCGGCCCACGGTGATCAGCCAGTTGAGCGAGGCAACCGCCAACACCGTGAGCAACAGCGTGGGCATGCCTTGTTCGACGATGATTTTCCCGGCCAGCAATGGAAAACCGAACACGCCGATGAAGTACGACAGGCTGAACAGCAGCAGGGATTGCGCGGTGCTGCCGTTCGGCGCTTCATTGGCGGCCAGGCCGTTGATCACCGAGTAGGTCAGGCCATAACCGATCCCGAGCATCACCGCCGCGAGCACATAGCTGAAGCTGCTGTCGACGACAAAACCGAACATCACGATCGATGCCAGCATCAACCCCGAAAGTACGCATGACGCACGGAACGGATCGCGCTTGACCACGAACCCGGCAACCAGCATGCGGCCGCTGATCGCCGCGCTCATGAAGCCGAGGAAGAACAGCGAATAGTCGAGTGAGTGCGCCGCCGCGTAACTGGTTTGAAAGCTCGACAGACCACCGAACACGCAGCCGCCGAGGCCAACCATGATGATCGGGAAAACGGCCCTGGACGACAGCACCTGAGTCGCTGCACGCCAGGAAATCCGCGACACGCTGCCAGATTGCGCGGGCGTCTGTTTCAGTTGTCGATCCAGGCGCCAGAACAGCAAAACGCCGATCAGGCTGGCCAGCGCCGCCAGGTAAAACGCCGCCGTCACCGGATAACCGAGCGCACTCGCCGCGCGGCCGAGCAAAGGGCCGCTGCCGATTCCGGTCATCATGCTGCCCGACAACAGGGCGAAGTATTTGGCGCGCTGCGCGGGAGTCACAAGACTCGCGACGATGATCGGCCCCAGGGTGTAGAACACGCCCCAGCCCAGGCCCAGCAGCAGCCCGAAAAACAACAGCAGGTGACCGAAGCCCGGGGTCAGGGCGAAGCCCAGGCTGGCTGCTACCAGCAACACACCGAACAACGCCACCGATCGGGCGGCGCCGAGCAAGTCGGACAAATGACCGGAAACAATCACCGCCGCAAAGGTGCTGAGCATCGCCGCCGAAATCACACTGCCGGCGTCGTGTTCGTTACCGCCGCGCGAACCAATCAACAACGACAGCAAAAACGTCGAACCGTAGGACAACGACAACAGGTAACTGGCGAGGCAGAACAGGCCGAACAGCTTGCTTGAAACTGGGGGTATTGCGGTAGACATGACGCGGTTCCTTGACCGGCTGAATGAGCAGCGCGGCTATCTAACCACGCAGTGCCCAAATGTTAGGTCCGAGGTTATCGATTCCAGGGTTAGTGTTGGCCGGAGTAATGAGCGCATTTGTGGTCAGTGAGCAAGCTCTCTCGCCACACGTCACGCGCCGACTTAGTATGGCGTTTTCCACTTTTGACAAGGCACGTCCATGACGATCGAAATCCGCCCGGCGACCCCCAGTGACGCACCGCAAATCCTCGCGTTCATCACTGAACTGGCCGACTACGAACGTGCCCGCCATGAAGTCATCGCCAGCGTTGCCGATATCGAGCGCAGCCTGTTCAGCGAAGGTGCCACCGCCCATGGCCTGATTTGCCTGCGCGACGGTGCCCCCATCGGTTTCGCGGTGTTTTTCTTCAGCTATTCCACCTGGCTTGGCAGCAACTGCCTGTACCTCGAAGACCTCTACATCACCCCGGAACAGCGCGGCGGCGGTGCGGGCAAGACCCTGCTGCGGCAACTGGCGAAAATCGCCTGCGCCAACGACTGTGGCCGTTTCGAGTGGAGCGTGCTGGAGTGGAATACACCGGCCATCGATTTCTACAAATCCCTGGGGGCGCAGCCGCAGGAGGAGTGGGTGCGCTATCGGATGGATGGGGCGGTGTTGCGGGATTTTGCTTCGGGTAACTGAAACTTCTTAAAAGATCGCAGCCTTCGGCAGCTCCTACGGATCGATGTACACCGCCAAACCGCGGCGGACGATCCCGTGTAGGAGCTGCCGAAGGCTGCGATCTTTTTTTTGTAGTGTCTCACAATATGGGATTGATATTTATATATTGAGATATGTCCCGTCTCAGGTTTATAGTCCCGCTCACTCACTGCCAAAAACCAAAACAGGTGAAGCGATGCAGGCGCAATTGATCGCGCTCGACTGGGGGACAACCTCATTACGTGCTTACAAACTGGCTGAAGGCGGCCAAGTGCTCGAACAGCGTTCGCTGTCGTCGGGGATCATGCAGCTGCCGAAAGCGCCGCGAATCATTGGCGGCCGGGAATGCACCGATGGTTTCGAACTGGCCTTCGATGAGGCTTGCGGCGACTGGCTCGATGGCCAGCCGGATCTGCCGGTGATTGCCTGCGGCATGGTCGGCAGCGCCCAGGGCTGGCGCGAAGCGGCCTACCGCGATACGCCGGCGAATGTCGCCACGCTCGGTACTGCCTTGCAAACCGTGCGCAGCCTGCGCGGCGTCGATGTGCACATCGTGCCCGGCGTCATTGAGCGTTCGTCTTTGCCGAATGTGATGCGCGGCGAAGAAACCCAGGTGCTCGGCGTGCTGCAAAACCTGGCGAGCGAGGCGGGCGCTGATCTGCTGATCGGCTTGCCGGGCAGCCACTCGAAATGGGTGGAAGTGGCCGACGGCTGCATCATGCACTTCGACACTTTCATGACCGGCGAAGTCTTCGCTGTGCTGAGTCAACACAGCATTCTCGGACGCACCCAGCAATGTGGCGGGTCTTTCGATGGCGATGCGTTTGATCGCGGCGTGCGGGTCGCGTTGTCGGCGGACGGTGACATCGGTCCGCTGTCGACCCTGTTCAGCGCCCGCAGTCTCGGGCTGACCGGCGAGTTGAGCGCCACCGCCCAGGCGGACTATCTGTCCGGCCTGCTGATCGGCCACGAGCTGGTGGCGCTGGCCAACGTGCAACGGCGCCGGCGCAACAGCGTGCATCTGCCTTCGATCATCCTCATCGGTAACACCCAACTCTGTGCCCGCTACAGCCGTGCGCTCGACGCCTGCGGTTTTGCCCGGGTGATCCTGGCCGAACAGGCCACCGAACGCGGGTTGTGGCAACTGGCGCTGGCTGCCGGCCTGGTCACGTGCACCGCATCCCGTTAAACCTGACTGGAGTCCTGACATGCTCAAACAAGCCCTGGCGCAAAACGGCCTGATCGCGATCCTGCGTGGCCTGCGTCCGCAGGAAGCGGCGGACATCGGCGAAGTGCTGTACGCCGCCGGATTTCGCGTCATCGAAGTGCCGCTCAATTCCCCTGAGCCCTACGAAAGTATCCGCATCCTGCGCAGTACCTTGCCCGCCGATTGCCTGATCGGTGCCGGCACTGTGTTGACCCCGGAGCAGGTCGAACAAGTGAAAGCCGCGGGCGGCCAGGTGATCGTCATGCCCCATAGCGATCCGAAGGTTTTGCGCGCGGCGAAAGCGGCAGGGCTGTACCTGTCGCCGGGAGTCGCCACACCGACTGAAGCCTTCGCGGCACTGGCTGAAGGCGCCGATGTGCTGAAGCTGTTTCCGGCCGAGCAGATGGGCCCGGCAGTCGTCAAAGCCTGGCTCGCGGTGTTGCCGGCCGGAACCCTTCTGGCGCCAGTCGGCGGGATCACGCCGGACAACATGCAGTCGTTCATCGACGCCGGCGTCAAAGGTTTCGGCCTCGGCTCCGGCCTGTTCAAACCGGGCATGACGCCAGCGCAAGTAGCGGCCAATGCCGAGGCCTACGTCGCTGCCTGGAAAGCCCTTCGCTAAGACTTCTTTGAGCGCCGAGCGCGCTGCATCTAATAAGAGAGCCAAAAGATGAAAATCACCAAACTGACCACCTTCATCGTTCCGCCGCGCTGGTGCTTCCTCAAGGTCGAAACCGACGAGGGCGTCACCGGTTGGGGCGAGCCCGTGGTCGAAGGCCGCGCCCACACCGTTGCCGCTGCCGTTGAAGAATTGTCCGACTACCTGATCGGCAAGGACCCGCGCAACATCGAAGACATCTGGACCGTGCTCTATCGCGGCGGCTTCTACCGTGGCGGCGCGATCCACATGAGCGCCCTGGCCGGTATCGACCAGGCCTTGTGGGACATCAAGGGCAAGGCGCTGGGCGTGTCGGTCAGCGACCTGTTGGGTGGCCAGGTGCGGGACAAGATCCGTGTGTATTCGTGGATCGGTGGCGACCGTCCGGCGGATACCGCGCGGGCGGCGAAAGAAGCGGTCGAGCGTGGTTTTACCGCGGTGAAAATGAACGGCACCGAAGAACTGCAATTCCTCGACACCTTCGACAAGGTCGACCAGGCCCTGGCCAACGTCGCTGCCGTGCGCGATGCCGTCGGCCCGAACGTCGGCATTGGCGTGGACTTCCATGGCCGGGTGCACAAGCCCATGGCCAAGGTGCTGATGAAGGAGCTTGATCCGTACAAGCTGATGTTCATCGAAGAGCCGGTGCTCAGCGAAAACTACGAAGCGCTCAAAGAACTGGCGCCGCTGACCAGTACGCCGATTGCCCTGGGTGAGCGCCTGTTCTCGCGCTGGGATTTCAAGCGTGTGCTCAGCGAAGGCTACGTCGACATCATCCAGCCGGATGCCTCCCACGCTGGCGGCATCACCGAAACCCGCAAGATCGCCAACATGGCCGAAGCCTACGACGTGGCGCTGGCGCTGCATTGCCCGCTGGGCCCGATTGCCCTGGCGGCGTGCCTGCAACTGGACGCGGCTTGCTACAACGCGTTCATCCAGGAGCAGAGCCTGGGCATCCATTACAACGAGAGCAACGACCTGCTCGACTACGTCAAAGACCCACGGGTATTCGACTACGACAAAGGCTTCGTGAAGATCCCGAACGGCCCGGGCCTGGGCATCGAGATCAACGAGGAATACGTGATCGAACGCGCCGCCATCGGCCACCGCTGGCGCAACCCGATCTGGCGCCATGCCGATGGCAGTTTTGCCGAGTGGTGAGTGCCTGACACACCACTGAACCCCTGTGGGAGCGAGCTTGCTCGCGATAGCGTCCTGTCAGTCACATCAATGCCGGATGTGCCGCCGTCATCGCGAGCAAGCTCGCTCCCACAGGGGGGGTAGTGCAAGTCTTCAAAATTGACCTCAATAACCATAAGAAGAGGCACCCCTCATGCAACCGCAAACCCTCACCGGGCAGGCGTCGTTGGTGACGCCCAGCCGCAAGCGTTTTTTCATCATGGTGCTGTTGTTCATCACTGTGGTGATCAATTACCTGGACCGCAGCAACCTGTCGATTGCCGCCCCGGCATTGACCAGTGACCTGGGCATCGACCCGATCCACGTCGGCCTGATCTTCTCCGCGTTCGGCTGGACCTACGCCGCCATGCAAATCCCCGGCGGCTGGCTGGTGGACCGCGTGCCGCCACGGATTCTGTACAGCGTCGCCTTGCTGCTGTGGTCGGTGGCCACGGTGATGCTCGGCTTTGCCGCCAGCTTCATCGCGCTGTTCGTGTTGCGCATGGCGGTCGGTGCCCTGGAAGCGCCGGCCTATCCGATCAACAGCCGCGTGGTCACCACCTGGTTCCCGGAGCGCGAGCGCGCCACGGCCATCGGTTTCTACACCTCCGGGCAGTTCGTCGGCCTGGCCTTCCTGACGCCGGTGCTGGCCTGGCTGCAGCACGAATTCGGCTGGCACATGGTGTTTGTCGCCACCGGAGCGGTGGGCATTGTGTGGGCGGTGATCTGGTACGCGGTGTATCGCGAACCACGGGATTTCAAAGGCGCCAATGACGCAGAGATTGATCTGATCCGCGAGGGCGGCGGGCTGGTGGATATCCAGGCCGAACAGGCCAAGGTCAAAGCCAGGTTCAGTTGGACCGACCTGGGGATCGTCCTGACCAAGCGCAAGCTGTGGGGCATCTACCTTGGGCAGTTCTGCCTCAACTCGACCCTGTGGTTCTTCCTCACCTGGTTCCCGACCTACCTGGTGAAGTATCGCGGCATGGACTTCATCAAATCCGGCCTGCTGGCGTCGCTGCCGTTTCTCGCGGCCTTTGTCGGTGTGCTGTGTTCCGGGTTCTTCTCGGACTTTTTGATCCGTCGCGGCTACACGGTGGGTTTCGCCCGCAAGTTGCCGATCATCAGCGGCCTGCTGATTTCCACCTCGATCATTGGCGCCAACTTTGTCGAGTCGACGCCCTTGGTGATTGCCTTCCTCGCGCTGGCGTTCTTCGGCAATGGCCTGGCCTCGATTACCTGGTCGCTGGTGTCGACCTTGGCTCCGGCGCGCTTGCTCGGGCTGACCGGCGGGGTGTTCAACTTCATCGGCAACCTGTCGGCAATTGCCACGCCTATCGTGATCGGCTTCCTCGCGACGGGTGATTCTTTTGCCCCTGCAATCACCTACATTTCGGTGCTGGCGTTGATTGGCGCACTGTCCTACATCTTGCTGGTGGGCAAGGTCGAGCGTATCAAGTTGTAGTCGTGGCATTCGGGCGACCATAATGCCGCCCGTTCACTCGCTCAACGGTAAAGGCTGGATATGCAGGAAGACGCCCCAAAAATCGCCAAGGACGCCGCGCCGACCGGCACCCAGACCCTGCTTCGCGGTTTGGGTGTGGTTCACGCCGTGGCCAGCGGCGCCCGGGATCTCAAGGAAATCGCCCGGCTGATTGGCACCACGCGCAGCACCACCCATCGCCTGGCCAGTTGCCTGGTGGATGAGCGTTATCTGCGGGTGGTGCCGCAAGTCGGTTATCTGCTGGGGCCGAAACTGATCGAGTTGGGCTTTCAGGCCCGTGAAGAGTTGCCGTTGGTGACCCTGGCCGGGCCGTATCTGGATGAGTTGTCGGCGTTGACCGGCGACACCATTCACCTGGCGATTCGTGAGGGTGACGAAGTGCTGTACCTGCACAAGAATCCGGGGCGCAATGGTCCGGAAATGCGTTCGCGGGTCGGCCATCGCATGCCGTTGGCGCGCACCGGGATCGGCAAGGCGCTGATGCTCGATGATTCGCCGCAAGAGTGGCAGCGCCTGTACGAAGTCAGCCTGCCGGTGGGTGGGAAAAACCAGTTCTGGCCGCAGCACCCGGAGCAATCCTGGGAGCAATTCGAGCAGCGCATGGTCGAGTACGTGGCCGGCGGTTATGCCTTCGACCTGGAAGACAACGAGCCGTCGATCCGCTGCGTAGCCGCGCCGATCCGCGATGCCAGCAAACGCATCGTCGCCGGTATCAGCATCGCCAGTACCGTACCGTATATGCCGCTGGAAAAAATGGCCGAGCTGATTCCCCTGATCAAAGGGGTCACGGCCCGGCTGTCGGCGGAGCTTGGCCTTAAGGTTTAAACCTTGAGGGTCGCCATGTCGATGACGAAGCGGTATTTCACGTCACCGGCGATCATGCGGGCGTAAGCCTCGTTGATCTGGCGGATGTCGAGCATCTCGATGTCGCAGGTGATGTTGTGCTCGGCGCAGAAATCCAGCACTTCCTGTGTTTCGGCGATGCCGCCGATCAGCGAGCCGGCGAGCACGCGACGCCCCAATACCAGTTTGGCGGCATGCACCGGTGGCTCCACCGGTTCGATCAACCCCACCAGGATATGCACGCCGTCGAAACGCAGCGTATCGAGGTATGGGTTGAGGTCGTGCTGCACCGGAATGGTGTCGAGCAGGAAATCGAAGTGACCGGCGGCAGCCTGCATCTGCGCGTCATCGGTGGACACGATCACATGGTCCGCACCCTGGCGGCGAGCCTCTTCGGCCTTGCTTGCCGAGCGAGTGAACAGCGTCACTTGCGCGCCCAGGGCCTTGGCGAACTTGATACCCATGTGGCCCAGGCCACCCATGCCGAGAATCCCGACCTTGTCACCGGCCTTCACGCCGTAGTGCTTGAGCGGCGAGTAGGTAGTGATGCCGGCGCACAGGATCGGCGCGGCGCTGGCCGGGTCCAGTGACTTGGGAATGCGCACCACGAAGTGCTCGCTGACCACGATGCTGTCGGAGTAGCCGCCCATGGTGTTGCTACCGTCGACCCGGTCCGGGGTGGCGTAGGTCAGGGTCGGGCCTTCGAGGCAGTATTGCTCCAGGTTGGCCTGGCAGGCTTCGCAGCTGCGGCACGAGTCGACCATGCAGCCGACACCGACCAGATCGCCGACTTTGTGCTGGGTGACTTTCGCACCGACGGCGGTCACCTTGCCTACGATTTCGTGGCCGGGCATCAGCGGGTAAACGGCAATGCCCCACTCGTTGCGGGCCTGATGGATGTCGGAATGGCAGACGCCGCAGTAGAGAATCTCGATGGCAACGTCGTCAGGCCTTGGGCTGCGACGTTCGAATTTCACGGGGGCAAGGGGAGTGGTGGCCGACTGGGCGGCGTATCCGATGGCGGTGTACATGGTGAACCTCGCAAAAGCGCTGACGGGTGAGGTGGCGCATTCTGGGCGCCGAACCCTGTACCGGCCATGGTGATTCCTCCGGGTGTCATGCCTATTCCTCCGGCATGCGGGTGTGAGCCGTCGCATTGGTCCGCGGATCTGCGATGATGCTTTCGTCCCTTTTTCCGCGATTTTTTCTGTGAAGTGCCCCGATGCTGTTAACCCGTCACCTTGATGCCAATGCCACCCTGGTTTCGCTGATCGAGCCGCTGTCCACTCGCGACGGTTTCGTCCCGACTGCCTTGCCGGGCGTGCAGGTTCTGCGGGCCAGCTGCGATGTGGCCCGTGGGCCGCAGATCTACGAGCCGAGCCTGGTGATCATCGCCCAGGGCAGCAAACTGGCGTACCTGGGGCCGCGCACCCTGGAATATGGCGCAGGGCACTACCTGATTCAGGCGCTGCCGGTGCCTTTCGAGTGTGAAACCTTTGCCGCGCCGGACGGGCCGATGCTCGGGGTGTCGGTCGCGATCGACCGGGTGATGCTGGGCGAGTTGGTATTGGCGATGGGCCTGGCGCCGGGGCGGCATATTCCGGCGCAAACACCTGAGTCCATGACCTGCGCAGTGCTCGATGATGCGATGCGTGGTTGTGTCGAACGATTGTTGCGTTGCCTGCACGATCCGCTGGAATGCCAGATCATGGGGCAAGCGCGTTTGCGTGAGCTGCTGTTCGTCGCATTGCGCGGTCCGCAAGCCGATGTATTGCGAGCACTGGTGGAGCAGCAGGGGCAGTTCGCCCGGATCGCGGCCTCCCTCAGTCATCTGCATGCGCATTTTGCCGAACCGTTGAACGTCGAGACCCTGGCCAGTTGCGCGAACATGAGTGCATCGACCTTTCACGAGCATTTCAAGCGCAGCACCTTGTTGTCGCCGGTGCAGTATCTGAAGCGATTACGTCTGCTGCGGGCGCAGCAGTTGTTGGTGGGGGAGGGGTTGGGCGTGGCGCAGGTGGCGCATCGGGTGGGGTATCAGAGCACTTCGCAGTTCAGTCGCGAGTACAAAAGGTACTTCGAGCGTAATCCTGGCGACGAGCGTGCAGCCTGACTCACCGCCAATCCCCTGTGGGGGCGGCGGTGCGGCGATCCGACTGCTCGCGAAAACGGTGTGTCAGTCAGTATAAATGGTGAAGGATCAACCGTATTCGCGAGCAAGCCCGCTCCCACATTTGTCTTGTGGTGTGGCTTGAATCGCGGGCAACAAAAAGGCCCCCATGTCGGGAGCCTTGATGTTCAGCGGTTCGGCTTACATGTTCGGGTAAGTCGGGCCGCCAGCGCCTTCCGGTGTCACCCAGGTGATGTTCTGTGCAGGGTCCTTGATGTCGCAGGTCTTGCAGTGAACGCAGTTCTGGGCGTTGATCTGGAAGCGCTTCTCGCCGTCTTCCTTGGTGATCACTTCATACACGCCGGCCGGGCAGTAACGCTGTGCCGGTTCATCGTATAGCGGCAGGTTCTTGCTGATCGGGATGCTTGGGTCGGTCAGCTTCAGGTGGCACGGCTGTTCTTCTTCGTGGTTGGTGCCGGAGATGAACACCGAGCTCAATTTGTCGAAGCTGAGTTTGCCGTCCGGTTTCGGGTAGTCGATCTTCTTGCAGTCGGCCGCGAGCTTGAGGCAAGCGTAATCCGGCTTGGTGTCGTGCAAGGTGAAGGGCAGTTTGCCGCCGAAGATGTTCTGGTCCAGCCAGTTGAAACCGCCACCGACGATGGCGCCGAACTTGTGGATCGCCGGGCCGAAGTTGCGGCTGGCGAACAGTTCTTCGTAGAGCCAGCTCTTCTTGAACGCGTCGACGTAGGTGGTCAGCTCTTCGGTGCCATCCTTCTCGGCGAACAGCGCGTCAGCCACGGATTCAGCGGCGAGCATGCCGGACTTCATCGCAGTGTGGCTGCCCTTGATCTTGGCGAAGTTCAGGGTGCCGAGGTCGCAACCGATCAGCGCGCCGCCCTTGAATACCATTTTCGGCAGCGAGTTCAGGCCGCCCTTGCTGATGGCACGTGCGCCGTAGCTGATGCGCTTGCCGCCTTCCAGGTACTGGGCAAGCACCGGGTGATGCTTGAGGCGCTGGAACTCGTCGAACGGCGACAGGTAGGTGTTGCTGTAGGACAGGTCGACGATCAGGCCAACCACGACCTGGTTGTTTTCCAGGTGGTAGAGGAACGAGCCACCGGTGTTCTCGGTGCCCATGATGTCCATCGGCCAACCGGCGGTGTGCACCACCAGGCCAGGCTGGTGCTTGGCCGGATCGACTTCCCAGATTTCTTTCAGGCCGATGCCGTAGTGCTGGGCATCAGCGTCAGTGTCCAGGTTGAAGCGCTTGATCAGTTGCTTGCCGATGTGGCCGCGGCAACCTTCGGCGAACAGCGTGTATTTGCCACGCAGTTCCATGCCGGGGGTGTACAGGCCTTCCTTCGGGTTGCCTTCGCGGTCGACGCCCAGGTCACCGGTGATGATCCCGCGAACCACGCCGTTCTCATCGATCAGCGCTTCCTGAGCGGCGAAGCCCGGGTAGATTTCCACGCCCAGGTTCTCGGCCTGCTGGGCCAGCCAGCGGCACAGGTTGCCCAGGGAGATGATGTAGTTGCCTTCGTTGTGCATGGTCTTGGGCACAAAGAAGTCTGGAATTTTCTGCGCGCTTTCAGCGTTCTTGAGAACGAAGATGTCGTCGCGGGTTACCGGCGTGTTCAGCGGCGCGCCGAGTTCTTTCCAGTTCGGGAACAGTTCGTTCAGGGCCCGTGGTTCGAACACGGCGCCGGACAGGATGTGAGCACCGACTTCGGAGCCTTTTTCGACCACGCAGACGCTGATTTCCTTACCGGCTTCAGCGGCCTTCTGCTTCAAGCGGCAGGCGGCGGAAAGACCAGCGGGGCCGGCACCGACGATGACCACGTCGAATTCCATGTATTCGCGTTCCACAGGTTATCTCCTACTCAAGGCTCAACAGTTTTTTTTTCTAATTTGGAAGTCGGGTGTCGCATCCATGAATCCCGGCGCAACGCCGGAAGAGGACAATCGATTGACCACCTTTCTCTTTTGGTGGCGCATTATATCTACACCACTCTCAGCGTCCAATACAAACGTTTGTTTGAATTGGCTCAAGGCCAGAGAAATCAAAGTCACGCGCCTTATGAACGGCCATTTTGGCGTATTGACCGGAATAGGCGTTCCGGTCAAGATACGGGCGGTTTTGCGCTCGCCGTAGGCTGACTGTTGGTTTCAAGAGCACCTCTAAAGACAGGGCGATGGCAGTAGAGAGTGATGTGCTGCGCGGGTTTGATGTGCAGTTTACACGCCGCGATGTTGAATGACTCGTCAGTCACCACTGACGAACGGTCATCCAGATCATGAGCGATGGTCACTTGACAGCTTTGCCGGCGTTTTTGGAGGTGCCCTTGCGCCCGATGAGCATCAACCGCCAGGTTCGCCTAGGCGACTTTCTTTTCACCGGAGAGTAACGAGGAATCCATGAAGGTTCTTGTAGCTGTCAAACGCGTTGTGGATTACAACGTCAAGGTTCGCGTCAAGGCGGACAATTCCGGCGTCGATCTTGCCAACGTCAAGATGTCGATGAACCCGTTCTGCGAAATCGCCGTGGAAGAAGCCGTACGCCTGAAAGAGAAGGGTGTTGCGACTGAAATCGTCGTCGTCTCCGTAGGCCCGTCCACCGCTCAAGAGCAACTGCGCACCGCGCTGGCTCTGGGTGCCGACCGCGCCATCCTCGTCGAGTCCGCCGAAGACCTGACTTCCCTGGCTGTTGCCAAACTGTTGAAAGCTGTTGTCGACAAGGAACAGCCTCAGCTGGTGATCCTTGGCAAACAGGCCATCGACAGCGACAACAACCAGACTGGCCAGATGCTTGCTGCATTGAGCGGCTACGGTCAGGGTACGTTCGCTTCGAAAGTCGAAATCAGCGGCGACAGCGTAGCTGTCACCCGCGAAATCGACGGCGGCGCGCAGACAGTTTCCCTGAAACTGCCGGCCATCGTCACCACTGACCTGCGTTTGAACGAGCCGCGCTACGCGTCTCTGCCAAACATCATGAAAGCCAAGAAGAAGCCTCTCGAAGTGCTGACTCCGGATGCTTTGGGCGTTTCCACCGCCTCCACCAACAAGACTGTGAAAGTCGAAGCGCCGGCTGCACGCAGCGCGGGTATCAAGGTCAAGTCGGTGGCTGAACTGGTCGAGAAACTGAAAAACGAAGCGAAGGTAATCTAAATGACTATCTTGGTTATTGCTGAACACGACAACAAAGTGCTGGCCCCGGCCACGCTGAACACCGTTGCTGCTGCCGCCAAAATCGGTGGCGACATCCACGTTCTGGTTGCCGGCCAGGGCGCTGGCGCCGTGGCTGAAGCCGCTGCGAAAGTCGCTGGCGTGGCTAAAGTGCTGGTGGCCGATAACGCTGCCTACGCTCACCAGCTGCCGGAAAACGTTGCTCCTCTGGTTGCAGAGTTGGGTAAGGGCTACAGCCACATCCTGGCTGCCGCTACTTCCAACGGCAAAAACATCCTGCCGCGCGTTGCCGCTGCACTGGACGTTGACCAGATCTCCGAGATCATCTCGGTAGAAAGCGCCGACACCTTCAAGCGTCCGATCTACGCCGGTAACGCCATCGCTACCGTTCAGTCGAACGCTGCGGTCAAGGTGATCACCGTGCGTGCCACCGGTTTCGACCCGGTTGCAGCTGAAGGCGGCTCCGCTGCCGTTGAAGCTGTTGCTGCTGCCCACGACGCTGGCATCTCCAGCTTCGTTGGCGAAGAACTGGCCAAGTCCGATCGTCCGGAATTGACCGCTGCCAAAATCGTCGTTTCCGGCGGTCGCGGCATGCAGAACGGCGACAACTTCAAACACCTGTACGCCCTGGCCGACAAGCTGGGCGCTGCCGTCGGTGCTTCGCGCGCCGCGGTCGACGCAGGCTTTGTACCGAACGATATGCAGGTCGGTCAGACCGGCAAGATCGTTGCTCCACAGCTGTACATCGCCGTCGGTATCTCCGGCGCGATCCAGCACCTGGCCGGCATGAAAGACTCCAAAGTGATCGTTGCGATCAACAAGGACGAAGAAGCGCCGATCTTCCAGGTGGCCGATTACGGCCTGGTGGCGGACCTGTTCGAAGCCATCCCTGAGCTGGAGAAGCTGGTCTAATCCGGCTGCTTCACTTATAAAGAGCCCGGCCTTTTGGTCGGGCTTTTTTTTGTTCCGGATTTGAATGGGAGTGTGATGCCATGGATCTGCGTCGCCTGTGCGGCTGGTCGTTGCTGCTGCTGGGACTGTCGGCTATGCCGGCACTGTCTGTCGCCGCGGGTAAATGCGAGCGCCTGGTGGTCACCGGCAGCCCGGATGCGCCACCGTACCTGTGGCAAGACCCGCAGAATCCCAAATACCTGATCGGTGCCAGCGCCGATTTGCTGCAGCAAGTGGCGGGGGAGTTGGGGCTCAAGGTCGAACTGCTTTATGCCGGCAAACGCGCCCAGGCCCTGGACGAAGTGCGCAGTGGGCGCATGGACATGCTGGCGGACGCGGCGTTGACCGTCAGCGAGCTGGAAACCCTGGATTACATTCATCCCGCCTTGCTGGAAAACGACTATCTGGTCTGGACTCGCAAGGACTCGACCCTGGTCTACAACGAAGCACAGGACCTGCACGGCCATCTCGGTGCCGTGTCGGAAAAGGCCCGAATGACCGCGCAATTCAGCACCTTTTCCGGGCAGCAACTGACCCTCACGCGCACGTCCAACCTGACCCAGGCCTTTCAGAAACTGCTGTTGGGCGAGGTCGAGTTTGTACTGGCAGGGCGTTACTCGGGCATGGCGACTGCACAGACACTGGGCATGGCCGCTGATCTGATCGCACGCTCACAACCGGTCGACAAACCTGGCCTGTACCTGGCGATTTCCCATGACTCGGCCTGCAACGATCCGTGGTTGCGCGGACAGTTGGCCAAAAAGATGACAGAATTGCCCGCGTCCGGACTGACGGAGGCCGTGCTGATGCGCAATATCGAGCGATGGAAAGCACAACGCTCACAACCACAGCCAATCCCCCAGCAACAACCCGTCAGTACCCCAAAACAGTAAGGATTTTCAGTGAGTATTCGACCTCTTTTCGCTGCCGTGGCCTTTGCCGCCCTGGCGGGTTGTGCAACCGATCCTGCGCCGAATGAACAGATTCGCCTGACCGAACAGGCACTCGAACAGGCCAAGGCCGTGGGCGCCACGGCAGACGATGTGCCGGAAATGAAACTGGCCGAAGACAAGTTCAACCGCGCCAAGGGCAACATGACCGATCAATCCTTCAAAAACGCACGCATGCGGGCCGAACAGGCCGAACTCGATGCGCGCCTGGCTGAAGCCAAGGTGTTGACGGCCAAGAGCGAGGAACAGTTGAACGTGCTCAACACCCGCATCGCCCGCCTGCGCAAGCAACTGGGAGATGCCCAATGAGCCTCAAGAGCAAAGCCCTCGGCGGTTTGATCCTGGCAGGCTGCGTGAGCCTCTTTGGCTGCGCCAGCCAGCACAGCGAGTCCGCGTTGCAGCAGGCCGGTGCCGACTTTCAGAAGGTCAAGGAAGACTCCAATGTACTGCGAATCGCCCCCAAGGACGTGATTCGCGCCGGTGAATCCCTGGCCCGTGCCGATCGCCTGTCCAGCTATTGGGGCAGCGGTTCGGACGTGGTGCATTACGCCTACCTGAGCCAGCGCTACAGCGCCATTGCCCGGGAACACACCAATCAGGTGCTTAACGAAGAGCAGGCGGCAAAACTCGAACTGGAACGGCAGCGCCTGCAACTGGCACTGCGTGAGTCCAAACTGTTCAGCGTGCAGCAGCAAGGCAAATGGCTCGAGGAGCAGATCCTTGCATTGACCACTAGCCAGACCGACCGCGGGCTGGTGATGACCTTGGGCGATATGCTGTTCGACACCGGCGAAGCGGAATTGAAGCCGTCGGCCAACCGTGTGGTGTTGAAGATCGTGCAGTTCCTGCAACTCAACCCCAAGCGTGTGGTGCGGATCGAAGGTTATACGGACAGTACCGGGGGCAAGCAGGAAAACCTCAAGCTGTCCCGCGACCGCGCACAATCGGTGGCTGACGTGCTGATGGACCTGGGTATCGACGACAAGCGCATCCAGGTCGAAGGTTATGGCGACGAGTATCCGGTGGACGCGAATGCGTCGGAACGGGGTCGGGCGCAGAATCGTCGGGTGGAAATTGTGTTTTCCGACGAAAAGGGCCAGCTCGGCGCCGCCCGGTAGGAGCTGGCGGAGCCTGCGATCTTTTGATCTTGCTCTTGCTCTTGATACTCAAGTGGGGCTGGAAAGATCGCAGCCTCGTTTCACTCGACAGCTCCTACAACCCGGCCTGCCATGCAGCGCCGGGTTTTTTTTGCCTGCCGATTACCGCACAAAACAGTACAGATTTTGCTGACACTGCACTGTACGGTCGACTATTGTGGCAACTGTTCCCGTACACTTCTAAACTGTTCCGGTATTGTTTCACACAAGAATAAAATGCCCGTGAAATCGAGTGCTGCGTCATGACCAACCTTTTGCTCTATCAACGTATTGCTCAACAACTGGCCGAAGACATCCGCCGTGGGGTCTATCAGCCGGGGGAGCGCGTGCCTTCGGTGCGCAAGATGAGCTCGCAACTCAATGTCAGCCATGCGACGGTGTTGCAGGCGTATGCCAATCTCGAAGATCAAGGGTTGATCCGCGCCCGGCCGCAGTCGGGTTACTACGTGCACCAGACGCCGGCACTCACCGCGCCGACGCCGGACATCGCCCGGGTCGAGCGCCCCGGGCTGGTCACCCGCAGCAGCATCATTCAGCAAGTGCTGGTCGAATCCCGTCGTGAAGGTGTCTTCCCGCTGGGCGCTGCGGTGCCGAGTGTCGACTATTTGCCGGTGCGGGCACTGCATCAGCAATTGGCCAAGGTCACCCGTTTCCATAGCCCGCGGGCCTTCAGCTACATGTTCAGCCCCGGTTTCGAGCCGTTGCGCCGACAGGTGGCGATCCGCATGCGCGATGCCGGCGTGGTGGTCGATCCGTCGGAGGTGGTGATCACTCACGGTTGTGTCGATGCGCTGCAGATGTCCCTGCGCGTGCTGACCCGTCCGGGCGATCTGATCGCGGCCGAGTCGCCGACCTATTACGGCTTGCTGCAACTGGCTGACCTGCTGGGCCTCAAGGTCATCGAGATCCCCAGCGATCCCGCCACGGGCATGAGCCTGGAAGCCCTGCAACTGGCGGCCAACCAATGGTCGATCAAGGCGTTGGTGCTGACCACCCGACTGAGCAATCCATTGGGCGGCACCATGCCCGAGGAGCGGCAGAAACAATTGCTGCGCCTGGCGTCGGACTTCGATATCCAGGTTGTCGAAGACGATATCTACGGTGAGTTGATGTTCGAGCAGGGGCGCACCAAGTCCCTCAAGGCCTACGATCGGCTGGACCGGGTGATCTATTGCTCGAGCTTCTCCAAGACCCTGTCGCCTGGCGTGCGGATCGGCTGGATGATTGCCGGCAAGTACCAGCAGGAGATCCAGCGCTTGCAGACCTTCAGTACGCATTCCGCGTGCAGCGTGACCCAGATGGGCATTGCCGCGTACCTGGAAAACGGCGGGTACGACCGGCATTTGCGTTTCATCCGTCAGGAATACCGGAAAAACCTCAGTGCCTTCCAGCTGGCCGTGCAGCAGTATTTCCCGGAAGGCACGCAGATGACCCGGCCTACCGGCGGCTTCATTCTGTGGGTCAGCCTGCCGGGGCGGGTCAACACGCAAGAGTTGCACGTGCGGGCATTGCAGCAGGGCATCAGTATCGCGCCGGGACTGATCTTCAGTAATACCGAGCAATTCAATCACTGCATCCGGCTCAACTGCGGCATCCCGTGGAACCGTGAAGCCGAGCGCGCATTGATGACCCTGGGCATGCTGGCCACCCAACTCTGCCAGGAGATGGCCGTCGGTTTGTAACAGACTGCGACTACGCTTGTCTTGTGGGCTGCAACAGGCCAGCATATGCATCTCTGCCGTTTGCACCCACCGTTGGATACATGAAACCGACTTTTCCTGCCGCCTGGCTTTTGCTCTGCCTGATTGCGAGTATTCAACCGGCATCCGTCGTGGCGGCTACCGAGCAGGATCAGGCAACCGGCAGTTTCCACGTCGCACCGATAGACACCGCACCTGTAAAAAAAGCCTCGGCGGCGAGTAAGCAGGCTGCGCCCGTGAAAAAGCGTCCGCCCATTGCCTCCAAATCGAAACCGGCCAGCGAGGTGGTAAAGACCGAGCTTCCATCTGCCAAGCTGGACCTGAGCTTGCCCAAGGATATGGTTCAAGAGCTCAAGCCGGTCGGAACGGTGCCGTTGGTCAGGCGTGAACCGTTGTTACCCCAGATGTTCGGTGACAAAAGCGGCAGCAGCGAGTTCCAGCTCAATGGCCGCCTGCTCAGCAACGAAATGCAGCTGCAACTGCGAAATGAAGAACGCCACGAGGTCGAAGGCGCGGCACTGGATTTCGAGTTCAAGCAGTAACCCCGTCAGGATCCGCGAGCCGCAGGCCAGACGCTTTGTCGGAGACTGGCCGGTCATGCCCGTTTGCGTTGAAAAACCCGCTCGCAGGTAATTTAAAACAACTGTTTAAGCGGGTACTCTGTGCCCCGTCCATTAACACATTGCTCGTCGCGAGGAGCTTGTCGTCATGAAATGCCGTGAGGGCTGTGGCGCTTGTTGCATTGCCCCTTCCATCAGTTCGCCGATTCCCGGTATGCCAAACGGCAAGGCCGCGGGGCAGCGTTGCCTGCAACTTTCCTCCGATAACCTTTGCAGTATTTTCGGCCAGCCGGAACGGCCGACGGTGTGTTCTGCCTTCGAGGCCGACCCCGAGGTGTGCGGAAGCAGCAGCGAAGAGGCTATCCGGTTGATTGGCTGGTGGGAACAAATGACGGCGGCGTGATGTGTGGGCTTGCACCTCCGAAAAACCTGAAGGTGATCGGAGGTGCAAGCCCAACGAACGGAACTTCAACAATAAGGAATAAGACTATGGGTTCGCTGCATCGTATGGCTGTGTTGTGTGGTTTGACGGTTGCGCTGGCTACCTCGACGGCCCAGGCCGAAGACTGGAAAGTCAAAAAGGACGAAGACGGCATCAAGATCTCCCTGAGTGAAGTGGCCGGCTCCGACTACAAGGCTTACCAGGGCGTCACATTGATGAAGACCACCATGGCCAAGCTGCGTGCGTTGCAGGAAGACGTGCCCGGAGCCTGCGCCTGGATTCACGAATGCAAAACCCAGAAGCTGCTCAAGCACGAAGGTGACCAGAGCTGGACCTACACCCAGTTCAACACCCCGTGGCCGGTTACTCCCCGTGATTCGGTGTTGCACGTCACCACCATCGAAGGCGCCGATGGCAGCCTGACCCGCAAGCTTGAAGGCGTACCGAAGTACATTCCTGAAGAAAAAGGCTTCGTCCGGGTCGCCAAGGTCGACGGTTTCTGGAAGTTCGTCCCCAAGGGCGACCAGATCGAAGTGACCTATCAGGTGCACACTGAGCCGGGCGGCAGCGTGCCGTCGATGGTGGCCAACAAGTTCGTGGTGGATGCCCCGTTCAATACCTTGAAAGCCCTCAAGGAACGCGCCGAGAAGTAAATGTCTCGCGCTTTTGAGGTGACTTCGTAACGCCCCGACTCGATCGGGGCGTTTGCGTTTTTGACCGCTGCGCAGGCTTTAATTTGTTTCTGGATATGCGTTGCACGAAATTTTCACCCACTCTCCAAGACAATTCGCCGGCTCTCCCGTAACACCCTGTGTATTGCTGAATGCAGGATGAAAGAGTCGGGATGAGGGTAGTTATCAATGGCAATGCTGCCGTTGATCGTGCAACATTTGCGCACCGCGCAAACCCCCAGGCCTGGTACGGGCCGAAAAGAGGGCAAGGCGCAGCTGTATTTTTGAAACTTCAACTTCCAATGGGTCCTAAAACGACATGGCAATCCCGGACGCCCTGAATCAGCAGCGAGCTTCTAGTCGCCTGCTGCAACCGACCGTCAAATCGCATCTGGCCTACACGCTGTTGTGTGCCCTGGTCATGATGGTCATGTTCAGCCTGCTGCGCGTCGCGCTGCTGGCTTACAACAGCTCGATGATCCTCGACACACCGGCCTCGACCTTCCTCGAGGCATTCGCCAACGGTCTGCGTTTCGACCTGCGCCTGGTGGTCTATCTCAGTATCCCGTTGCTGCTGGCCTTGTTCAGTGCCCGGGCCATGGCCGCACGCGGGCTGTTCCGTCTGTGGTTGACGATCGTCTCCAGCATTGCGCTGTTCCTGGGCCTGATGGAGATGGACTTCTATCGTGAGTTCCACCAGCGCCTCAACGGGCTGGTCTTCCAGTACGTCAAGGAAGATCCGAAAACCGTGATGAGCATGCTCTGGTACGGTTTCCCGGTGGTCCGTTACCTGCTGGCCTGGGCCGTGGGCACCTGGATCCTGAGCCTGGCGTTCAAGGGCGCCGACCGTGCGACCCGCCCTCGTGGCCCGTTCAGTGGCGGCAGCATCGGCACACGCCAGGTTGCGCCGTGGTACTCGCGTATCGCGGTATTCGTGGTGTGCCTGCTGGTTTGCGTGGTCGCTGCCCGTGGCACCCTGCGCCAGGGCCCGCCGCTGCGTTGGGGTGACGTCTATACCACCGACTCGAATTTTGCCAACCAGTTGGGCCTCAACGGCACGTTGTCGCTGGTAGCCGCCGCCAAGAGCCGGATGTCCGAAGATCGCGACAATATCTGGAAGGCGACCCTGCCGCAGCCACAAGCCCAGCAAGTGGTGCGTGACATGCTGGTGCTGCCGGCCGAGAAACTGGTGGATGCCGACACCGCGGCGGTACGTCGCGATTACACCCCTCCAGCCGACAAGACCCTGCCGATCAAGAACGTCGTCGTAATCCTGATGGAAAGCATGGCCGGTCACTCGGTGGGTGCTCTGGGTGGCCCGGGCAACATCACGCCTTACCTCGACAAACTGTCGAAGGAGGGCTTGCTGTTCGACCGCTTCTTCTCCAACGGTACCCATACCCACCAGGGCATGTTCGCCACCATGGCCTGCTTCCCGAACCTGCCGGGCTTCGAATACCTGATGCAGACCCCGGAAGGCAGCCACAAGCTGTCCGGTCTGCCGCAGTTGCTCAGCGCCCGCGACTTCGACGACGTGTATGTCTACAACGGCGATTTCGCCTGGGACAACCAGTCGGGTTTCTTCAGCAACCAGGGCATGACCAACTTCATCGGCCGTAACGATTTCGTGAATCCGGTGTTCTCTGATCCGACCTGGGGCGTGTCCGACCAGGACATGTTCGACCGTGGCCTGGTCGAACTCAAGGCGCGGGAAAACGGCAAGCCGTTCTATGCCTTGCTGCAAACCCTGTCCAACCACACGCCTTACGCCTTGCCGACGCCATTGCCGGTTGAGCGCGTGACCGATCGTGGCAGCCTGAACGAACACCTGACCGCCATGCGTTACTCGGACTGGGCGCTGGGCCAGTTCTTTGAAAAGGCCCGAAAGGAGCCGTACTTCAAGGAAACCCTGTTTGTCATCGTCGGTGACCACGGTTTTGGTAACGAACAGCAGATCACCGAAATGGACCTGGGCCGCTTCAACGTGCCGATGCTGATGATCGCGCCGGGCATCCAGGACAAATTCGGCCAGCGTGACCACACCGTGGGCACTCAGATCGACATCGTGCCGACCATCATGGGCCGCATTGGTGGTGAGGTGCGTCATCAGTGCTGGGGGCGCGACCTGCTCAACCTGCCCGAAGGCGACGCCGGTATTGGTGTGATCAAGCCGTCGGGCAGCGAGCAGACCACGGCCATCCTTACCGCAGACCAGATTCTGGTCCTGCCGAAGGACAAGGACATGGCGCCGAAGTTGTATCAGTATGAATTGGGGGACAAGCCTCGCGCCGAAGTCATTGCCGATGCGCCGCGTACCGCCGAGTTGAAACTCAAGCTCGAAGCGTTCCTGCAAACAGCGACCAAGAGCCTGCTGGACAACACCGCCGGTGTTGTTGATGGCAAGCCGGACTAAGTTGTGACGCAATAGAAAAGAGGCCCTTCAAGGGCCTCTTTTTTTTGCCTGGCGGATATTTATATTCGGCCAAGCAAGAGCAGGATCAACAGCACCACCAATACGACGCCGATGATTCCGGACGGGCCGTAACCCCAACTTCTGGAGTGCGGGAAGACCGGTAAACCACCGATCAGTAACAGGATCAGAATGATGATCAGTATTGTGCCCATGTCTATTTCCTTGTCGAAAATGCAGTGGATTGACCATGCCAATCAAGGTCAGCTGGAATGAAGTAGATTCGAGCTGCTTAAAAATTCCGACTCTTGCGGTTGCAGGAAAATTCCAAGTTTTTTTGAAGTATTTCGGACGGGTTCTTATTTCTTTTGTAGTTGCCTTGGTTGCGTCTGGCGCTCCCGCAGTTTGCTCGGGCCATTCAGCAATCTGATGGAGCGTGGGTCGGGCAATTTCCTTCGCTACACTCGGTGCATCTTCCGAGAACAACAAGGCTGTTTGCTATGCAAAATCGCATGATGATCACTGGTGCAGGCTCTGGCCTGGGTCGCGAAATCGCGCTGCGCTGGGCGCGTGAAGGCTGGCAACTGGCCTTGTCGGACGTTAGCGAGCCCGGCTTGCAGGAAACCCTCAAGCTGGTCCGCGAAGCGGGCGGCGACGGTTTTATCCAGCGTTGCGACGTACGCGATTACAGCCAGTTGACTGCGTTCGCCCAGGCCTGCGAGGTCAAGCTCGGCGGCATCGATGTCATCGTCAATAACGCGGGTGTAGCGTCTGGAGGGTTTTTCAGTGAGTTGTCCCTGGAGGACTGGGACTGGCAGATCGCGATCAACCTGATGGGCGTGGTCAAGGGCTGCAAGGCTTTCCTGCCACTGCTGGAAAAAAGCAAAGGTAAAATCATCAACATCGCGTCCATGGCGGCGCTGATGCAAGGCCCGGCGATGAGCAACTACAACGTGGCCAAGGCGGGCGTGGTGGCGTTGTCCGAAAGCCTGCTGATCGAGCTGGCGCATCAGGAAGTCGGCGTGCATGTGGTGTGTCCGTCGTTCTTCCAGACCAACCTGCTGGACTCCTTCCGCGGCCCGACTCCGGCCATGAAAGCCCAGGTCGGCAAGTTGCTGGAAAGCTCGCCGATCAGCGCTGCCGACATCGCCGACTACATCTATCGGCAGGTCGCCGCCGGCGAGTTCATGATCCTGCCCCACGAGCAGGGACGCATGGCCTGGGCGATCAAGCAGAAGAACCCGCAATTGCTCTACAACGAAATGACCGCCATGGCCGACAAAATGCGCGCCAAGGCCAGGCAATCGGCAAGCTGATCTTGCCCGCAGGCAATGCTGTGGTTAGGGTGGCCGCCATCGGCCATCCTCGCGAGACGCTTGCATGCTCAATTACCTGTGGTTTTTCCTCGCCGCGCTGTTCGAAATTGCCGGTTGTTTTGCCTTCTGGATGTGGTTGCGCCAGGGTAAAAGCATGTGGTGGGTGGTGCCGGCGCTCCTGAGCCTGACCCTGTTTGCCCTGCTGCTGACCCGGATCGAAGCCACCTACGCCGGCCGCGCCTATGCCGCTTACGGAGGCATCTACATCATTGCCTCGATCGGCTGGTTGGCCGTGGTCGAGCGGATTCGCCCCCTGGGTTCGGACTGGCTCGGCGTGGCGCTGTGTGTGATCGGCGCGAGCATCATTCTGTTCGGGCCTCGATTCTCCGTGTCCTGACAGACCAGCCCCTACATTCAATCGGCCTGTCAGACCTTTCCGTAAGTGCCGTACGTCAAGGGCTGTCAGTCCGGTCTGGTTTGCTGTCGGAGCATTGTGGGTGTACGTCGGGCCGGGCATCTTCAAGGGCCAGAAACCCCTGAAGGACACTCCTCATGCTCGTACTCACTCGTGTTGTGGGCGAAACCATTTCCATCGGTGACAACATTACCGTGCGCGTTCTCGCGATCAATGGAAACAACATTCGCTTTGGCGTCGAAGCGCCCCGGGACGTCAACGTGCACCGCTGCGAAATCTACGAACGCATCCAGAAAAAACTGGCGAAAACCAAGGGACACTGAAGACTTCAGTCAAACAGGTGTTTGGGCACGTCGTGCTTGAGCATCAGTTGGCACTGCTCGCTTTCCGGGTCGAAGACAATCAGTGCCTGGCCCTTGGTCAGCGCCTGGCGCACGCGCAGTACACGGGTTTCCAGGGGCGTGTCGTCACCATTGTCCGTGCCGTCGCGGGTCACGAAATCCTCGATCAGGCGGGTGAGGGTGTCGACTTGGAGTTGGTCGTGGGGGATCAGCATAGGCACCTCGGTTGGATCAATGGCGCGATGCTACGGCGATTGGCCGGTATCGGCTAGCCTGGGATTTGATGTCGTCTGCTCTGACGCCATCGCGAGCAAGCTCGCTCCCACAGGGTTCAGTGGCGAACCGGGTAATTGTGTTCACCACCGATCAACTGTGGGAGCGAGCTTGCTCGCGATGGCGATCTCTCCAGCAACAAAAAAACCGGATCAGCTCTCCGAACGCTGTCCCACCAGGCTGTCCACCGACGGTACCCGCGTGTCGCTTTCCATCTGAGTGTCATGTTCGAGCTGATGGCTGAAGCGATCCAGTGAGCCCTTGGCCGGTTGTGCATCGCTGGCAAACACGGGCGGGCTGAGGATGTACGCACCGAGCAGGCGGCTCAGGGCGGCGAGGCTGTCGATGTGAGTGCGCTCGTAACCGTGGGTGGCATCGCAGCCGAAGGCGAGCAGGGCGGTGCGAATATCGTGGCCGGCGGTGACCGCCGAGTGTGCGTCGCTGAAGTAGTAGCGGAACAGGTCCCGGCGTGCCGGCAACTCGTTGTCGCTGGCCAGGCGCAAGAGGTGGCGCGACAGGTGATAGTCATAGGGCCCGCCGGAATCCTGCATCGCGATGCTCACCGCGTGCTCGCTGGAGTGTTGGCCTGGCGCGACCGGTGCGATGTCGATGCCGACGAACTCACTGACATCCCAGGGCAGCGCCGCCGCCGCGCCGCTGCCGGTTTCTTCGGTGATGGTGAACAGCGGATGGCAGTCGATCATCAGTTCTTCGCCACTGTCGACGATGGCCTTGAGCGCCGCCAGCAGTGCGGCCACCCCGGCCTTGTCGTCGAGGTGACGGGCACTGATGTGGCCGCTTTCGGTGAACTCCGGCAGCGGGTCGAAGGCGACGAAATCGCCGACGCTGATGCCCAGCGACTCGCAGTCGGCACGGGTGGCGCAGTAGGCGTCCAGGCGCAACTCGATGTGATCCCAACTGATTGGCATCTCATCCACGGCGGTATTGAATGCGTGCCCGGAAGCCATCAGCGGCAAGACGCTGCCACGGATCACACCACTGTCGGTAAACAGGCTGACCCGGCTGCCCTCGGCAAAACGGCTGGACCAGCAGCCGACGGGCGCGAGGGTCAGGCGGCCGTTGTCTTTCACTGCACGTACCGCCGCGCCGATGGTGTCCAGGTGGGCGGAAACGGCGCGGTCGGGGCTGTTCTTCTTGCCCTTGAGCGTGGCGCGGATGGTGCCGCGACGGGTCAGCTCGAAGGGAATGCCCAGTTCTTCAAGGCGTTCGGCGACGTAGCGCACGATGGTGTCGGTGAACCCGGTGGGGCTGGGAATGGCGAGCATTTCCAGCAGCACTTTTTGCAGGTAACCGAGGTCCGGCTCGGGGATTTTGCTGGTCATGGAAACTCCTGATTGGTTATCGCCTGTTCGGCCGCCTTCGCGAGCAAGCCCGCTCCCACAGGGGAATGCGATCACACGTGGGAGCGGGCTTGCTCGCGAAGGGGCCAGCCCAGGCAACGCATCACTAAGAGACCACCGGCTGACTGTACGGAAACAACAGATCCACAAACCGCTCCGCTGTCGGCTGCGGTTCATGGTTGGCCAGCCCGGCTCGTTCGTTGGCTTCGATAAACACATAGTCCGGCTGGTCAGCGGCCGTCACCATCAGGTCGAGGCCAACCATGGGAATGTCCAGTGCCCGCGCGGCCCGTACCGCCGCATCCACCAGCGTCGGGTGCAGGATCGCCGTGACGTCTTCAAGCACGCCGCCGGTATGAAGGTTCGCCGTGCGTCGCACGAACAGGTGCTCACCGGCCTGCAGAATGCTGCTGTAGTCGTATCCGGCTGCACGCAAGGTGCGCTGGGTTTCCTGGTCCTGCGGGATCTTGCTTTCGCCGCCCGTGGCCGCCTGTCGCCGCCGGCTCTGGGCTTCGATCAATGCACCGATGGAGTGCTGGCCGTCGCCCACCACTTCGGCTGGCCGGCGAATGGCGGCAGCGACCACTTCAAAACCGATCACCACAATGCGCAGGTCCAGGCCTTCATGGAAACTTTCCAGCAGCACGCGGTTGTCGAAGTGGCGAGCGGCTTCTATGGCTTGCTGCACTTCCTCGATGGTGCGCAAATCCACCGCCACCCCTTGGCCCTGTTCACCATCCAGCGGCTTGACCACCACGCGCTGGTGTTCATCGAGGAAGGCCAGGTTGTCATCGGCGTTACCCGCCAGTTGCTGCGCCGGCAGGTTCAAGCCGGCAGCCTTGAGCACTTTGTGGGTCAGGCTTTTGTCCTGGCACAGGGTCATGCTGACGGCGCTGGTCAGGTCGCTCAGGGATTCGCGGCAGCGTACCCGGCGCCCGCCATGGCTGAGGGTGAACATCCCGGCGTCGGCGTCATCGACATGCACATCGATGCCACGACGGTGTGCTTCCTCGACAATGATCCGCGCGTAGGGGTTGAACGCGGCTTCCGGGCCGGGCCCGAGAAATAGCGGCTGATTGATGCCGTTCTTGCGCTTGATGGCGAAGGTCGTCAGGTTGCGAAAGCCGAGCTTGGCGTAAAGGCTTTTCGCCTGGCGGTTGTCGTGCAGCACCGACAGGTCGAGGCAGGCAAGCCCGCGACTCATGAAGTGTTCGATCAAATGCCGCACCAGCACTTCACCGACACCCGGCCGCGCACAATGCGGGTCGACCGCCAGGCACCACAGGCTGCTGCCGTTCTCCGGATCATTGAAGGCCTTGTGGTGGTTGAGGCCCATGACGCTGCCGATGACTGCGCCGCTGTCTTCGTCTTCGGCCAGCCAGTACACCGGGCCGCCCAGATGACGCGGCGTCAGCAGGGTGGCATCGATGGGCAACATGCCGCGGGCCTGATACAGCTGGTTGATCGCCTGCCAGTCGGCATCGCTTTGCGCGCGTCGAATGCGGAAACCGCGAAACACCCGGGTTGCCTGCCGGTAGTCGCTGAACCACAGGCGCAAGGTATCGGACGGGTCGAGGAACAGCTGCGTCGGCTCCAGCCCCAGTACTTGCTGGGGCGCGGCGACGTACAGGGCAATGTCCCGCTCGCCGGGTTGCTCGTTGAGCAACTCTCCGGCCAGGCTCGCGGCATCGGCAAAGGTGTGTCCGATCAGCAAGCGCCCCCAGCCGCAATGCACGGCGATCGGCGCACCGCCGAGTTCACAGCGATCCTCGGCCAGGCGTGCCTGCAAGCGTTCATAGGAGGGTGACTGGCCGCGCAACAGGCGTTGGCTGATAGCCGTGGCGTGAGGTTTCATCGGTCAGATTCCTTGTTCGCTGAGCCACAGGTTGAGGGCCGCCAGTTGCCACAGCTTCGAGCCGCGTAACGGTGTCAATTGCCCCTGTGGATCAGTCAGTAGACGGTCGAGCATCGCGGGGTTGAACAGGCCGCGATCCTGGCTGGGATCAAGCAGCAGTTCGCGCACCCATTCCAGCGTATCGCCCTGCAAATGCTTGAGGCCCGGCACCGGGAAGTAACCTTTCTTGCGGTCGATCACTTCACTGGGAATCACTTGTCGCGCGGCTTCTTTCAAGACTTGCTTGCCGCCGTCCGGCAGTTTGAAACGCCCCGGAATCCGTGCCGAGAGCTCCACCAGGCGGTAGTCGAGAAACGGCGTGCGCGCTTCCAGGCCCCAGGCCATGGTCATGTTGTCGACCCGTTTGACCGGGTCGTCCACCAGCATCACCGTACTGTCCAGACGCAAGGCCTTGTCCACCGCCGCATCGGCACCGGGCTGGGCGAAATGGGCTTTGACGAAGTCACCGGCGGCGTCATTCGCGGTCAGCCATTTCGGTTGCACGGTGGCGGCGTAGTCGTCGTAACTGCGGTCGAAAAATGCTTCGCGGTACGCGGCATATGGATCGCTCGCGCCGTCCACTTGCGGATACCAGTGGTAACCGGCGAACAGTTCATCGGCGCCCTGGCCGCTCTGGACCACCTTGCAATGTTTGGCCACTTCCCGGGACAACAGGTAGAAGGCGATGCAGTCGTGGCTGACCATCGGTTCGCTCATGGCGCGGAACGCGGCGGGCAGTTGTTCGATGATTTCCTTTTCGTCGATGCGCAGTTGGTGATGTTGCGTGCCGTAGTGTCGGGCGATCAGGTCCGAATACTGGAACTCGTCCCCGCGCTCGCCACCGGCATCCTGGAAACCGATGGAGAAGGTCGACAGATTGTCCACGCCGACTTCCCGCAACAGGCCCACCAGCAGACTTGAGTCGACGCCGCCGGACAACAGCACGCCGACATCCACTGCCGCGCGTTGGCGGATGGCGACCGCTTCGCGGGTGCTGTCGAGCACACGGTCGCGCCAGTCTTCGAGGGTCAGATCCATCTCATCGGCGTGAGGGCCATAGGGCAGGGTCCACCAGGTTTTCTGCTCGGTGCGGCCATCGGCTTCGATGCGCATCCAGGTGGCCGGCGGCAGTTTTTCGATGCCCGCCAGCAAGGTGCGCGGTGCCGGGACCACGGCGTGGAAATTCAGATAGTGATTGAGCGCCACGGGATCGAGGATCGGGCTGATGTCGCCGCCCTTGAGCAATGCCGGCAGCGCCGAGGCGAAGCGCAGGCGCTGGCCGGTGCGTGACAGGTACAGCGGTTTCACGCCGAGACGGTCGCGGGCGATGAACAGGCGTTGGGCATCGCGCTCCCAAACGGCAAAGGCAAACATGCCGTTGAGTTTTGGCAGCAAGGCTTCGCCCCAGGCGTGATAGCCCTTGAGCAAGACTTCGGTGTCGCCACCGGAATAGAAGGCGTAACCCAGGTTTTCCAGTTCCGCGCGCAGTTCCGGAAAGTTGTAGATCGCCCCGTTGAAGGCCAGGGACAAGCCCAGTTGCGGGTCGATCATCGGCTGCGCCGAGCCGTCCGACAGGTCCATGATTTTCAGGCGCCGATGGCCCAGGGCAACCGGTCCCTGGCTATGAAATCCCCAGGCGTCGGGGCCGCGAGGGGCCAGGTGGTGGGTGATTCGTTCAATGGCTGCAAGGTCTGCAGGTTGGTGATCAAAACGTAACTCGCCAGCTAATCCGCACATAAATTCCTTACCGGTTTTTCCGTTGGGGAGGGTCGATCGATACCGCACCGAAACAGCGGGTGCTCAGAAAGTGACCCTCATCGGTAAGGGGAGTTTTAGATCGATGAGTTATATGCGCGACTGGCCACGGCCGAATCGCCCGGTGAGGGCGACTTCGGCTGCTGTATCGACTACTTGCCCCGGATCAGGCGCCGCAGGGCAAACCGGTTGGGGTGACAGGCTTCAGCCACACTTCTGGGCAACGGCAGGGGTTCATTGTCCAGCCAGGCTGCCAGCAGTTCTGCGGACAGCGGCGCGGTGATCAGGCCGCGCGAGCCGTGACCGCTGTTGATGTACAAACCGTCAAGCCATGGGCATTCGACGTCCGGTACCTGCCGGGCGTCCTTGCTTAGTGCTGCATACACCTGAGTGAACACCTGGGTATCGGCCAGCGGGCCGACGATTGGCAAGTAGTCGGGGCTGGTGCAACGAAAGGCAGCGCGACCCTGGAGACTTTCAGGTGCAAGTTTATCGGCCTGTAGACGCTCGACCAGGTCGTGGGAAATCTCTTCGAGCATGGCCAGGTTGCCCAGGTGTTCTGCCGTGGTCGGCGTCAGGTCATCGCTCTTGAAATCGAAACTGGCTCCCAGGGTATGTTCGCCCAAGCGGGCAGGGGCGACATAGCCTTCGGCACATACCACGGTGCTCAGTGCCTGGCTTTGCGGGGTTTGCGCCAGGCGGGTGATTTGCCCGCGAATGCGTTTGAGCGGCAACTCGGCGCTTTCGGGGAAACGCTGGATTTCAGCCGCGCCGGCGAGTACCACCACGGGGGCGTCGGCAAGCAATCGCTCGCCGTCCCAGGCTTGCCAACGGCCTTCAACCTTGCGCAGTTCCAGCGCATCGTGATGGGTGAGCAGTTGAATCTGTGGATGCGCAGCCTGCCACTGGCACAGCGCCGGTGGGTGGACCCAGCCGCCTTCGGGATAGAACAGGCCTCCCTGTGCCAGCCCGATACCGGCCACGGCCTGTGCCTCGGTTTGATCCAGCAGGTGCAACAAGTCCGCCGCAAACGCCGCGGCCAACTGCGCCTGACGCTCGGCCTCCTTGGCATTGAAGGCCAGTTGCAACACGCCGCAATCGTCCCAGTCGCGGCCCCGTTGCAAGTGTTCGAGCAGGCGTCGGGTGTAGCTGAATCCGCTGACGATCATTTGCGACAGCGCCGTGCCGTGGGCGGATAACTTCAGGTAGAGCACGCCCTGCGGGTTACCCGAGGCTTCCCGGGCGATGTCGTCGTGGCGCTCCAGCACTGTCACTTGCCAGCCCCGCGCGGCGAGGCTGGCGGCGCTGGCACAACCGGCCAGGCCGGCACCGATCACCAGTGCCTGGCGCTCGCCGGTCAGCGGAGTTGGGCGGGCGAACCAGGGTTTATCCAGGGCCGGAGCCGGCGTTTCCTGGGGCCAGCCGAGGAACTCGCCGCGCAGGATCTCCCATTTGTGGCCGATGCCGGGGGTGCGTTTCATCTTGAAGCCGGCGGCGTTGAGCAGGCGCCGCACCCAGCCGGTGCTGGTGAAAGTGCTGATGGATGCACCGGGAGCGGCCAGGCGAGCCAGTTCGGCAAACAGTTCGGCGGTCCACATGTCGGGGTTTTTCGCCGGGGCGAAACCGTCGAGGAACCAGGCGTCGATTCGGGCATCGAGTTGCGGCAGTTGCTCCAGTGCATCGCCGATCAGCAGCGTCAGGGTCACGCGGCCGTGGTCCAGCGTCAGGCGCTGAAAGCCCTGATGGATGGCCACGTATTGCTCCAGCAGTTGATCGGCAAACACCTTGAGTTCCGGCCATAGCGCCAGGGCCCGCTGCAAGTCGGCCGGGCTCAGCGGGTACTTCTCGACGCTGACAAAATGCAACCGCGCACCGGCCGCGGCGTGTTGCTCGAACACCTGCCAGGCGCACAGGAAATTCAGCCCGGTGCCGAACCCCGTTTCCCCGATGACCAGCCGCCCGCCTTCGGGCAAGGCCGCAAAGCGCTCCGCCAAACGGTTCTGTTCGATAAAGACGTAGCGGGTTTCGTCCAGCCCCGACTGGTCGGAGAAATACACATCGTCGAACACTCGCGAATACGGGCGACCTTGGTCGTCCCAGTCGAGTTGGGCGTGGGGCAATACAGGTTTCATGGCAGGCTCGGCAACGGCAAGGCCGCCATTCTAGCCGATCGCAGGCGTGGTGCTTGATCCGTGGCAAGACATGCATTGGCCGAGGACGGGAAAATCCCTGCTGGCCTTCAGTTCAATCCGCTAGTCTTGCTCACATCTGGAAGGGAGCCGCTCATGTTTGAATCCGCCGAAATCGATCACGCCATCGACAAAGAAACCTACGACGCCGAAATCCCGGCCCTGCGCGAAGCGTTGCTCGAAGCACAATTCGAATTGCAGCAGCAACGCCGCTTTCCGGTGATCATTTTGATCAATGGCATCGAAGGTGCCGGCAAGGGTGAGACGATCAAGGTGCTCAACGAGTGGATGGACCCGCGCCTGATCGAGGTCCGCACCTTCGATCAGCAAACCGACGAAGAACTGGCGCGGCCACCGGCCTGGCGGTACTGGCGGATGCTCCCGGCCAAGGGGCGCATGGGGATTTTCTTCGGCAACTGGTACAGCCAGATGCTGCAGGGGCGGGTCCATGGCGAGTTCAAGGATCCGCGCCTGGACCAGGCGATCAACGGCGCCGAGCGCCTGGAAAAGATGCTTTGCGACGAAGGTGCGCTGATCTTCAAGTTCTGGTTTCACCTCTCCAAGAAGCAAATGAAGGCACGCCTCAAGGCGCTGGCCGACGATCCGCTGCACAGCTGGCGCATCAGCCCGCTGGACTGGCAGCAGTCGCAAACGTACGACAGGTTCGTGAAGTATGGTGAACGGGCGCTGCGCCGCACCAGCCGTGACTATGCACCCTGGCATGTGATCGCCGGAGCGGATGCCCACTATCGCAGCCTGGCCGTGGGACGGATTCTGCTGGCGGGCCTGCAAGGCGCATTGAAGCGACCGAAGATCCATCCGGAAAAGGTCAGCGCCGCGCCAGTGTTCCCCAGTGTCGATCAAGTGAACCTGATCGACAGCCTGGACCTGACCCTGCAGTTGGACAAAGAAGATTACGAAGAACAGCTGATCACCGAGCAGGCGCGGTTTTCCGGGTTGATGCGTGACAAACGCATGCGTCGCCACGCGTTGGTGGCAGTGTTCGAGGGCAATGACGCGGCCGGCAAGGGCGGGGCGATCCGCCGGGTAGCGGCAGCGCTTGATCCGCGCCAGTACAGCATCGTGCCGATTGCCGCGCCCACCGAGGAAGAACGGGCGCAACCGTATCTGTGGCGTTTCTGGCGGCACCTGCCGGCCCGGGGCAAGTTCACCGTGTTCGACCGCTCATGGTATGGCCGGGTGTTGGTGGAGCGCATCGAAGGTTTTTGCAGCCCGGCGGACTGGCTGCGTGCCTACGGTGAAATCAACGATTTCGAAGAGCAGCTCACCGACGCCGGTGTGATCGTGGTCAAGTTCTGGCTGTCCATCGACAAACTGACGCAACTGGAGCGCTTCGAGGCGCGCGAAAAGATTCCCTTCAAGCGCTTCAAGATCACTGAAGACGACTGGCGCAACCGTGAAAAGTGGGACGATTATCGCGGGGCGGTCGGCGATATGGTCGACCGTACCAGCACCGAGATTGCGCCATGGACCCTGGTGGAAGCCAACGACAAGCGCTGGGCACGGGTCAAGGTGCTGCGCACCATCAACCGGGCGCTGGAGCAGGCTTTCGAAAAAACCGACCGGCATGAACGCAAGCGCAAGGACAAGGATTGAGGCCATGGTTACGCATACGCGAGGTGAATGATCGTCGCGGTCGGTGAAGGGCTGGACTTATGCTCGATCCACTCTCAACCGATAACAACAATGAGGTATGCCATGCGTGAAGTGGTGATCGTCGACAGCGTGCGGACCGGCCTGGCCAAATCCTTTCGCGGTAAATTCAACATGACCCGCCCGGACGACATGGCGGCACACTGTGTCGATGCGCTGTTGGCGCGCACCGGAATCGATCCGGCGAGCGTCGAGGACTGCATCGTCGGCGCCGGCTCCAACGAAGGCGCCCAGGGTTTCAATATCGGTCGCAACGTCGCGGTGCTCTCGCGCCTGGGCATCGGCACGGCCGGCATGACCCTCAACCGGTTCTGTTCCTCGGGCTTGCAGGCGATCGCCATTGCCGCCAACCAGATCGCTTCGGGGTGCAGCGACATCATCGTCGCCGGTGGCGTCGAGTCCATCAGCCTGACCATGAAAAGCGTCAACACCGACAACCTGATCAACCCGCTGCTCAAGGAACAGGTGCCGGGCATCTACTTCCCGATGGGCCAGACTGCTGAAATCGTCGCGCGTCGGTACAACGTCAGCCGTCAGGAGCAGGACCTATACGCGCTGCAAAGCCAGCAGCGCACCGCAGAGGCTCAGGCCGCCGGGCTGTTCACTGATGAAATCGTGCCGATGGCGGTGAAGTATCGCGTCGAAGACAAGGCCACAGGTCAGGCACAGATCCTCGACGGCATCGTCGACCGCGATGACTGCAACCGCCCGGACACCACCCTGGAAAGCCTGGCCGGATTGAAACCGGTGTTCGCCGAAGATGGCTCGGTCACGGCGGGCAACTCTTCGCAGTTGTCTGACGGCGCGTCCATGACCCTGGTGATGAGCCTGGAGAAAGCGCTGGAACTGGGGCTCAAGCCGAAAGCGTTCTTCCGTGGTTTTACCGTCGCCGGTTGCGCGCCGGACGAAATGGGCATCGGCCCGGTGTTCTCGGTACCGAAACTGCTCAAGGCCAAAGGCTTGCGGATTGACGACATCGACCTGTGGGAACTCAACGAAGCGTTCGCCTCGCAGTGCCTGTACAGCCGCAACCGCCTGGAAATCGACAACGCCCGGTACAACGTCAACGGCGGCTCGATTTCCATCGGTCACCCGTTCGGCATGACCGGTTCGCGTCAGGTCGGGCATCTGGTTCGTGAATTGCAGCGACGCAATTTGCGGTATGGCATCGTCACCATGTGCGTGGGTGGCGGGATGGGGGCGACCGGGCTGTTTGAAGCAGTGCGTTAATTTTCATTGTTTTGTGTGACTTGTTAGATCGCATTCGTCGGAACGCCGCCCGGAGCAAGCCCGCTCCCACATTCAACCGTATATACCTTGAGTACTCGGTCAAATGTGGGAGCGGGCTTGCTCGCGAATGCAGACGACGCGGTTTACCGGCTCATCCATAGCCCCCTCAAAGATTACGACCCGCACAGTTTCATTCGCGGCCAGACTGAAACTGTCCCTGTGTACGCCACCGCTGCGAGCCTAGAATGACGACTCTTGTCAGTTGGCGTTGGGGTTCACATGCACATTTCATCGGGTCGCTGGGGTTACGGTCTGTTCCTGGCCTTGTTGACCGCGTTGTTGTGGGGAATCCTGCCGATCAAGCTCAAGCAAGTGTTGCTGGTGATGGACCCGGTGACGGTGACCTGGTTTCGCCTGCTGGTGTCCGGCGGCTGCCTGTTCATTTACCTGGCGGCCACCAGGCGCCTTCCCACTCGCAAAGTGCTCGGTCCTCGTGGTGGCTGGCTGGTGCTGATGGCGGTGCTCGGCCTGGTCGGTAACTATGTGTTGTATCTGATGGGCCTGAACCTGCTCAGCCCCGGCACGGCGCAACTGGTGGTGCAGATGGGCCCGATCATGCTGCTGATCGCCAGTCTGTTTGTGTTCAAGGAGCGTTTCAGCCTGGGGCAAGGGATTGGCCTGCTGGTGCTGCTGATCGGCTTTGCGCTGTTTTTCAACCAGCGCTTGAGTGAGTTGCTCACATCGCTGACCGACTACACCGCCGGCGTGCTGCTGGTGCTGCTGGCGTCCACGGTCTGGACCTTCTATGCCCTGGGGCAGAAGCAATTGCTGACGGTGTGGAATTCGCTGCAGGTGATGATGGTGATCTACCTGTTCTGCGCGGCGCTGTTGACGCCGTGGGTGCATCCGCTCGAAGCGTTGCAATTGAACCCCTTGCAGGGTTGGTTGCTGCTGGCCTGCTGTCTCAATACCCTGATTGCCTATGGCGCGTTTGCCGAGGCCCTGGCCCATTGGGAAGCCTCTCGGGTCAGCGCGACGTTGGCCATAACGCCGTTGGTGACCTTTGCCGCGGTTGCCATGGCGGCGTGGCTTTGGCCCGACTATGTGCATGCCGAGACCATCAATGGCCTGGGATATGGCGGTGCGGTGCTGGTGGTGCTGGGGTCGGCGCTGGTGGCGTTGGGGCCTTCGTTGATTGCCGGGCTGAAGGCGCGGAAGGTGCGGATGGCCTGAAGATCAAAAGATCGCAGCCTGCGGCAGCTCCTACATGTAAATGCCTATCCCTGTAGGAGCTGCCGCAGGCTGCGATCTTTTCGCTTCACTGCAAATCTCAGCCCTTGGCCCCAGCCTCCAGCATGTTCTCCGGCCTCACCCACGCATCGAACTCTTCGTCAGTCAGATACCCTAGCTGCAGCGCCGCCTCGCGCAAGGTCAGGCCTTCGCTGTAGGCCTTCTTGGCGATCTCCGCTGATTTGTCATAGCCAATGTGCGGGTTGAGCGCCGTCACCAGCATCAGGCCACGCTCCAGGTGTTCAGCCATTTTTTCCGCATCCGGTTCCAGACCGGCCACGCAGTGCTGCTGGAAGTTGCTGCAGCCATCAGCCAGCAAACGGATCGATTGCAGCAGGTTATGGATGATCACCGGTTTGAACACGTTGAGCTGCAAGTGGCCCTGACTGGCGGCAAAGCCGATGGCGACGTCGTTGCCCAACACCTGGCAGGCCAACATCGACAGCGCTTCACACTGGGTCGGGTTGACCTTGCCCGGCATGATCGAACTACCCGGTTCATTGGCCGGTAGCCTGACTTCGGCGAAGCCGGCGCGCGGGCCGGAACCCAGAAGGCGCAAATCGTTGGCGATTTTCATCAGCGTCACGGCGAGGGTTTTCAGCGCGCCGGACAGCGTGGTCAGCGGCTCATGGCCGGCCAGCGCGGCAAACTTGTTCGGTGCCGTGATGAACGGCAATCCGGAGAGGGCGGCCAATTCCGCGGCGATGGCCTCACCGAAGCCGTGGGGTGAATTGAGCCCGGTGCCGACGGCCGTTCCGCCCTGGGCCAGCTCGCAGACCGCGGGCAGTGCGCTGCGGATCGCCCGCTCGGCGTAATGGAGTTGGGCAATGAAGGCCGATATTTCCTGTCCGAAGCTGATCGGTGTCGCATCCATCATGTGCGTACGGCCGGTCTTGACCAGTTTCATGTGGCGGGCGGCCAGCTCGGCCAGCCCGCCGGACAGTTCGCTGATCGCCGGCAGCAAGTGCTGTTGCACCGCCTGGACGGCGGCGATGTGCATGGCGGTGGGGAAGCTGTCGTTGGAGCTCTGGGAACGATTGACGTGATCGTTGGGGTGCACCGGGGACTTGCCGCCACGGGGGTTGCCGGCCAGCTCGTTGGCGCGACCGGCGATCACTTCGTTGACGTTCATGTTGCTCTGGGTACCGCTGCCTGTTTGCCAGACCACCAGCGGAAACTGGTCGTCGTGTTCGCCGGCGAGCACTTCGTCGGCCGCCTGCTCGATCAGGCGGGCAATATCGGCGGGCACGTCGCCGTTGCGATCATTGACCCGTGCCGCGGCTTTCTTGATCAGCGCCAAGGCATGCAACACGGCCAGCGGCATGCGTTCGTTGCCGATGGCGAAGTTGATCAGCGAGCGTTGAGTCTGAGCGCCCCAATAGGCTTCATCCGGGACTTCAACCTGGCCGAGGCTGTCGGTTTCGATACGGCTCATCTTGCTCACTCCTGTAGGTCCGATTGCGCAGTTTAGGCCGTGATCGACGGCCGTGGTTCCATCAGTCTGAATTTGACCATTGAACCCCTCTAAATCAGGTGCGACAAGGCTTGGGGTTGAGCGACACACTTTTTTAGGCGCAGAATGGACGCCCTTGGGGTCTTACCTCGCCAGCTAGAAAAGGAAACTCGATGACTCGTCTTCGTGCCATCTGTACCGCCGTTGCTTTGGTCTGCGCCAGCGGCCAGGTTTTTGCCGACACCGCCAGCCATAACGCCAGTGCCGAGGCTTTCCTGACCATGGCGCACGCTGACAAACTGGGCACCCCGGTGTACATGCAAGTACAGCAGATGTTTGCCCAGCGTTTCGAACAGACCAAAGCCCCTGAGTCGAAAAAGGCCGTGCTGGAAACCTACCAGGCCAAGGCCAACGCCGCTCTGGACCAGGCCATTGGCTGGAACAAGCTGAAGCCGGACATGGTCAAGCTCTACACCACCAACTTCACCGAATCCGAGCTCAAGGACCTGGTTGCGTTCTACCAGTCGCCACTGGGCAAGAAAGTCCTGGAAAAAATGCCTCAGCTGACCCAGCAATCGGCCCAGATGACCCAGGCCAAGCTGGAAAGCGCGGTGCCGGTGGTCAACAAGCTGCTGGCTGACATGACCGCCGAGCTGACGCCGAAAGATGCGGCCGCGCCAGCCAAGAAAAAGCCTTAAGCGGAGTCCGGTATGACCATGCAACAACGCATCGAATCGACGCTGGGCCTGCTTCAGCCCGAGCATCTGCAAGTGCTGGATGAAAGCCACATGCACAGCCGTGGGCTGCAAACCCATTTCAAGGCCGTGGTGGTCAGTACGCAGTTCGAAGGCCTGAACCGGGTCAAGCGTCACCAGAAGGTCTACGGCACGCTCGGCGAGCTGATGGGAGAGTTCCATGCGTTGGCGCTGCATACCTACACGCCAGAGGAATGGGCCCGGATCGACGCGGCTCCGGCCTCGCCGACCTGTGCCGGTGGCAGCAAGCATTAAGCTCAAAAGATCGCAGCCTGCGGCAGCTCCTACAGGAATACGCATTCCCATGTAGGAGCTGCCGCTGGCTGCGATCTTTTTTGTTAGAATGCCCAACGCGCCGCTAACCCGGCGCGTTTTTTTTCGCATCCGGTTCACCCCTTACGAGGGTAGCCACCTGGAGATTTACCCATGACACCACAGATTGTCGTGGCGGCACTGTATAAGTTCGTCACCCTGGAAGATTACGTCGCCCTGCGCGAGCCTCTGTTGCAAGCGATGGTCGACAATGGCATCAAAGGCACCCTGCTGATTGCCGAAGAAGGCATCAACGGCACCGTGTCCGGCAGCCGCGAAGGCATTGACGGGCTGATGGCCTGGCTCAAGAACGACCCGCGCATGGATGACATCGACCATAAAGAGTCGTACTGCGATGAGCAGCCGTTCTACCGCACCAAAGTCAAACTCAAGAAAGAAATCGTCACCCTCGGCGTGGAAGGCGTGGACCCGAACAAAAAGGTCGGCACCTACGTCGATCCGCGGGACTGGAACGCCCTGATCAGCGACCCGGAAGTGTTGTTGATCGACACCCGAAACGATTACGAAGTCTCGATCGGTACCTTCGAAGGCGCCATTGACCCGAAAACCACCAGTTTTCGCGAATTTCCCGACTACATCAAAGCTAACTTCGACCCGGCCGTGCACAAGAAGGTCGCAATGTTCTGTACCGGAGGCATCCGCTGCGAGAAGGCGTCGAGCTACATGCTCAGCGAGGGCTACGGTGAGGTTTTTCACCTAAAGGGCGGCATCCTGAAGTACCTCGAAGAGGTGCCGCAGGAAGAAACCAAGTGGCAGGGCGACTGCTTCGTGTTCGACAACCGCGTGACCGTTCGTCACGACCTGAGCGAAGGCGACTACGATCAATGTCATGCCTGCCGCACGCCGGTGAGCGTGGAAGACCGCGCGTCCGAGCATTACGTGGCCGGCATCAGTTGCCCGCATTGCTGGGATAAGCTGAGTGAGAAGACCCGTCGCAGCGCGATCGACCGGCAGAAGCAGATCGAACTGGCCAAGGCTCGTAACCAGCCTCACCCGATCGGCTTCAACTACAAGCAAGCATCCTCCGAGGCCTGAACCATGTCTGCGCGCCTGCTCTATGTGATGGACCCGATGTGTTCCTGGTGCTGGGGGTTTGCCCCGGTGGCCAACGCACTGGTCGAGCAGGCGCAAGCCGCGGGTGTGGATGTGCATCTGATCGTGGGTGGTTTGCGCACCGGTAGCGGTGCGGCGCTGGAGCCGACCACCCGCCGCTACATCCTGGAACACTGGCAGGCGGTCACCGAGGCCACCGGCCAGCCCTTCAAGTTCGAGGGCGCGTTACCCGATGGCTTTGTCTACGACACCGAGCCTGCCTGCCGGGCACTGGTGACGGCGCGCGCACTGGCGCCGGATTGCGCCTGGAAGTTGCTCGGGCTGATCCAGCATGCGTTTTATGTCGAAGGCCGGGACGTCACCCGCGCCAGCGTGCTGGTGGAACTGGCCGAGCAGGCCGGCGTGCCGCGTATCGAGTTCGCCGCCGCTTTCGACCGTGCCGACATGCACACGGCGACTGAAGCCGATTTCACCTGGGTCCAGGACCTGGGCATTGCCGGTTTCCCCACTCTGTTGGCCGAGCGTAACGGCCAACTGGCGTTATTGACCAATGGCTATCAGCCGTTGAGCGAGTTGTCCGCGCTGCTCGGCCGCTGGCTGGAGCGTGCTGCCTGTGCATGACTTGCCTGATGATGTCGCACCCGCTAAACGTGTCGACCGTCTGAGCTGGGCGGAAATCCGCCGCCTGGCCCTGCATCACAAGAAATCCCTGTGGATCGCCAACGGCGTGGCCGTGCTGGCGACCTTGTGCAGCGTGCCGATCCCCTTGCTCCTGCCGTTGCTGGTGGACGAGGTGTTGCTGGGGCATGGTGATGCCGCGCTGAAGATCATGAACCATGTGCTGCCCGAAGGCTGGCAGAAGGCCGCGGGTTACATCGGGCTGATGCTGGTGGTGACCTTGACCCTGCGTTGCTCGGCGTTGCTGTTCAACGTGGTGCAGGCGAAATTATTCGCCGGGCTGGCCAAGGACATCGTCTATCGCATTCGCATACGCCTGATCGAGCGTCTCAAGCGTATCTCCCTGGGCGAGTACGAAAGCCTGGGCAGCGGCACGGTGACCACGCATCTGGTCACCGACCTGGATACGCTGGACAAATTCGTCGGCGAAACCCTCAGCCGTTTCCTCGTGGCCATGCTGACCCTGGTCGGCACGGCGGGCATTCTGATGTGGATGCACTGGAAACTGGCATTGCTGATTCTGCTGTTCAACCCGCTGGTGATCTACGCCACGGTGCAGTTGGGCAAGCGGGTCAAGCACCTGAAGAAACTCGAGAACGACAGCACTTCGCGCTTTACCCAGGCACTGACCGAAACGCTGGATGCCATCCAGGAAGTTCGCGCCGGCAACCGCCAGGGGTTTTTCCTCGGTCGCCTGGGGCAACGCGCCCGGGACGTGCGTGACTATGCGGTGAATTCGCAATGGAAAACCGATGCGTCGAACCGTGCCAGCGGTTTGCTGTTCCAGTTCGGCATCGATATTTTCCGGGCTGCGGCGATGCTCACCGTGCTGTTTTCCGACCTTTCAATCGGCCAGATGCTCGCGGTGTTCAGCTACCTGTGGTTCATGATCGGTCCGGTTGAGCAACTGCTGAACCTGCAATATGCCTACTACGCTGCCGGCGGTGCGCTGTCGCGGATCAACGAACTGCTGTCCCGGGCCGATGAGCCCGAATACCCGGGCGGCGTCGACCCTTTCGCCGGTCGCGAGACGGTCGGGCTTGAAGTACAAGGGTTGAGCTTCGGTTACGGTGATGAACTGGTCCTGAACCAGATGAACCTGTCTATTGCCCCCGGCGAAAAGGTCGCGATCGTCGGCGCCAGTGGCGGTGGCAAGAGCACGCTGGTGCAACTGCTGCTGGGCTTGTACACGCCGTTGGCCGGAACCATTCGCTTCGGCGGTTCGACCCAGCAGGAGATCGGCCTGGAAACGGTGCGGGAAAATGTTGCCGTGGTCCTGCAACATCCAGCGCTGTTCAACGACACCATCCGGGCCAACCTGACCATGGGTCGCGAACGCAGTGACGAGGCCTGCTGGCAGGCACTGGAAATCGCCCAGTTGCACGGCACCGTCCGGGACTTGCCCAATGGCCTGGACAGTATCGTCGGGCGTTCCGGGGTGCGGTTGTCCGGCGGGCAACGTCAACGCCTGGCCATCGCCCGGATGGTACTGGCCGAACCCAAGGTGGTGATCCTCGACGAAGCCACCTCCGCGCTGGACGCCGCCACCGAATACAATCTGCACCAGGCACTGGCGCGTTTCCTGAGCAACCGCACCACGTTGATCATCGCCCATCGTCTTTCGGCGGTAAAACAGGCTGACCGTGTGCTGGTGTTCGACGGCGGGCAAGTTGCCGAAGACGGCGACCACCAGCAACTGATCGCCGAGGGTGGGCTGTACGCCAAGCTGTATGGGCATTTGCAGCGGTTGTAGGAGATGACATCAAAGTTGCAGGGCGCTAATTCAATACTATAAAAAAACATCATCGCGAGCGGATTCAGTGGCCGCGATACGCCCTCCGGGCAAAGCTTGTCGCTTGCCGGGATCGGAATCGCAACCTAGTCTAGCTAAGGCGATTTCGTCCGGAAGACGAACAAGCAGTGCTAATGCAAGGGACCTCATGAATCAAACGCGGACTCTCGGAACGCCACGGTTGTTGGGCATCGTCTGGCCATTTATCGCCGTTGTGGTGTTTCAAGCCTTGCTGGGCGGCGTTAGCCTTTATGTGCTGTCGGCGGTCCGCGGCTATGTTGCCGGCGAAAGCCTCTGGTCCAAAGGCCAGAAAGACGCCATTTATTATCTCAACCTCTATGCCGACAGCGGCGACGAAGCGATTTTTCATAAATACCAGGACGCCATTTCCGTGCCTCAGGGCGGGCATGAATTACGCGTGGCGCTCGATCATCGGCCGCCGAACATCGAGGCGGCACGTGTGGCGATCCTCAAGGGCGGCAACCATCCGGATGACATCTCCAGTGTGATCTGGCTGTACCTGAATTTCCGGCACTTCAGTTACCACGAGAAAGCCATCGACCTTTGGAGGGTGGGCGACGGGTATCTGGTGCAGCTCGATGCCATTGCGCAGGAGATGCATCAGCGCATCACCACCAGGCAGGCCACCGATGCCGATATCAAGCGCTGGAAGGATCAGATATTCGTCATCAATGAAAGTGTGACACCGGCGGCGAAGGCCTTCAGCGATGCCTTGGGCGAAGGCTCGCGGATGATCCTGCGACTGTTGCTGGTGACCAACCTCGCCACAGCCCTGGGCTTGATCGTATTGGCCTTGATGCGCACCCATAAGCTGCTCAAGCAGCGCCATGCCTTTGCCGATGCGCTGCAGGTGGAGAAAGAACGGGCGCAGATCACCTTGCAATCGATTGGCGACGGAGTGATCACCACGGATGTTTCCGGTGCGATCGCCTACATGAACCCGGCGGCCGAGGCGTTGACCCACTGGAAGGCCGAGCAGGCGACGGGGTTGCCCCTGGCGGCGCTGTTCAACCTGTTGGACGAAAATGCCCAGACCGATGGCTTTACCCTGATCGAGCATATTCTGAGCGGCCAACTCAGTGGTGGCAGTGAACACTCCAAGCTGATTCAACGCCTGGACGGCAGCACGGTGTCCGTCACGCTGGTGGGCGCGCCGATCCGCAATGCCGGCAAAGTCAGCGGGACGGTGCTGGTGCTGCATGATATGACCCAGGAGCGGCAATACATCGCCAATCTGTCGTGGCAGGCGACCCATGACGCCTTGACCGGTCTTGCCAACCGTCGGGAGTTCGAATATCGCCTGGAGCAGGCGCTGCACAACCTGACCCGCTACGCGGGTCGCCATGCCCTGATGTTCCTCGATCTGGACCAGTTCAAGCTGGTCAACGATACCTGCGGCCACGCGGCGGGCGACGAACTGTTGCGGCACATCTGCGCGCTGTTGCAATCCGGGCTGCGCGAAGGCGATACCCTGGCGCGCCTTGGCGGCGACGAGTTTGGCATCCTGCTGGAAAACTGCGCACCGGAAGCGGCGGAGAAAATTGCCGAAAGCCTGCGCCAGACTGTGCAGAACCTGCATTTTGTCTGGAAGGGCCGGCCTTTCGTGACCACGGTCAGTATCGGGCTGGTCCATGTCGCGCAGAATCCGACGACGCTCGAAGCCTCGCTGCGTGCTGCCGATATGGCGTGCTACATGGCCAAGGAAAAGGGGCGCAACCGGGTCCAGGTCTATCATCCGGATGACTCGGAGTTGTCCCTGCGCTTCGGTGAAATGGCCTGGGTGCAGCGTTTGCACATGGCGCTGGAGGAAGACCGCTTCTGTCTGTACGCCCAGGAAATTACCCCCTTGGGCCATGTCGAACAGGGTAGCGGGCACATTGAAATTCTACTGCGATTGCATGATGAAGCCGGACGGATGATCTTGCCTGACAGCTTCATTCCGGCTGCCGAGCGTTATGGCCTGATGAGCTCGCTGGATCGTTGGGTGGTGCAGAACGTGTTCAAGATCATTGCCCAATGCCGGGCCGAGCAAGGCCCCGGGCCGCTGGCCATGTGTGCGATAAATCTGTCAGGCACGACGATCGGGGATGAGGCCTTCCTGGACTTCTTGCGCGAACAGTTTGTGACGTATTCGATTCCGCCTGAAATGATTTGTTTTGAAATTACTGAAACCAGTGCTATTTCAAATCTTGGCAGCGCCATTCGATTCATTAATGAACTCAAAGGCTTAGGCTGCCATTTTTCCCTGGACGATTTTTGTGCCGGAATGTCCTCGTTCGCGTACCTGAAACATTTGCCTGTAGACTTCCTGAAGATCGACGGGAGTTTCGTAAAGGATATGCTGGACGACCCGATTAACCGCGCCATGGTCGAAGTGATCAATCACATTGGCCATGTGATGGGTAAGCGTACGATTGCCGAGTTTGTCGAAACGCCCCAGATCGAGCAGGCATTGCTGGAGATCGGGGTAGATTACGCTCAAGGGTATGTGATTGAACGCCCGCAGTTGTTTACCTGCGACAGCTTGTTGAGTCGCCCCGCCAGGCCTCAGCCGCTGCTGTTCAAGGCGCCAGGCACGTTCCGTTGAAACTCCTGCCGGTCTTACAATCACAATCAAAAGGAGCTCGACAGTGATCGATACATTCAACCGAACCGGACCGCTCATGGAAGCTGCAAGTTACCCTGCCTGGGCCCAGCGCCTGATCCAGGATTGCAGCGAGAGCAAGCGCCGGGTTGTCGAACACGAACTGTACCAACGCATGCGAGACAACAAACTCAGTGCGAAGACCATGCGCCAGTACCTGATCGGAGGCTGGCCGGTGGTCGAACAGTTCGCGTTGTATATGGCACAAAACCTGACCAAGACCCGCTTTGCCCGTCATCCCGGCGAAGACATGGCCCGTCGCTGGCTGATGCGCAACATCCGCGTCGAACTGAACCACGCCGATTACTGGGTGCACTGGAGTCGCGCGCACGGTGTCAGCCTGGAAGAGCTGCAGGCTCAGCAGGTTCCCCCCGAGCTTCACGCCCTTAGCCATTGGTGCTGGCACACCAGTTCCGCCGACTCGCTGATCGTCGCGATTGCCGCCACCAACTACGCCATCGAAGGGGCGACCGGGGAATGGTCGGCGGTCGTGTGTTCCAACGGTATCTACGCCGCCTCGTTCCCCGAGGAAGATCGCAAGCGGGCGATGAAGTGGCTGAAGATGCATGCCCAGTACGACGATGCCCATCCATGGGAAGCCCTGGAGATCATCTGCACATTGGCGGGCAGCAACCCGAGCAAATCCCTGCAGGTGGAGTTACGCCAGGCTGTTTGCAAGAGCTACGACTATATGTACCTGTTCCTCGAACGTTGCATGCAAATCGAACACGCAGAGCGGGCACCGGTCGTGCGTGAGCGGATGGCGCTGGCCGAAAGCTGATCCAGCTATTACGCAATAAAACTGTGGGAGCGGCGGTGCGACCGCCGCTCCCACATTGGTTTGTGTCGTGGCTGAACAATCAGCCCGCCATTTCCAGCCGGTTACGACCTTCGCGCTTGGCCACATACAACGCGCTGTCTGCCCGTCGCAACAGGCTTTCGGCAGACTCGCCGGGCAACAGGGTCGAACAGCCGAGGCTGACCGTCAGCAGGATCCTGTGACCATTGGCCAGGTACTCTTCAGACTGCACTGCAAACCGCAGCCGCTCACCGACCATGGCCGCGGCCTCGCGACAGGTATTCGACAGCAGGATCAGGAATTCCTCGCCGCCATAGCGGAACACCATGTCCACGTTGCGCAGCTGTTTTTTGATCGAGGCAGCGACCGCCTTGAGCACGTCATCGCCAGTGCTGTGGCCGTGGGTGTCATTGACCAGCTTGAAATGATCAATGTCCAGCATCAGCACCGACAACGGTTGCAGATGGCGCCGGGACAGTTCGATTTCCCTTTGCAGCGTCTGGTCCATGGCGATGCGGTTACCGGCGCCCGTCAGTGGGTCGCGCAGTGCACTTTGGGTGGCGGTGCGGTACAGCAGCGCGTTGCGCATCGGGAAAAGCAGCGCGGCCAGCAGTGATTCTAGATGGCCCTGTTCCAGTTCGCTGAAACGCTGATTGCGACGGAAGATCAGCTCACCCAGGTGTTCGCCTTTGTGGCTGAGGCTGTAGCTGATGGAGTGGTGGCCGCGCTGGCCGAACTCCAGGCGCAGGTCACTGCTCTTGTGCAGGTAGCACAAGGCGTCCAACGGTACCAATCGCTGAATCTCGCGATAGAAAGTCCCAAGAATGCGTTGCGGCTCCAGACTGGTTTGCAACTGCAGGCTCAACTGCTGGCGCAATTGCGCAAGACTGACAGGTCTTTCCAGAAGGGGCGGCTGCTGACCAAAGCCCAGGCGTTGCAATTTGGCGCTATCGAAGTCAATTGCGTTGGTCTGGGAAGGTGGTTTCATAAGGCGTGCGCCCCTAAGCAGTAAGGCTGTCTTACAAGCAGGGTGAGAGCGGCTTAGGGCTGCGCGTCGTACTGGTCCGTCAGTCCCGTAGGACATTTCGTACAAGTTTAATCCGCTTTGTAGAAGATGAGTAATCTCTGCGCTCAAGCTTCACCCCCGTTTGCTTTCACGTTACGTGTCTGAGCAAACTTAGAGCGAAAGTCGTGCCATTCGGTTCATCCGAATAAAATCTGTTGTGAATCAATCGGTTGTTGTTCGTTTTCTACCTGTACGGCACAGAGTGTGACGTTTGTTTGACAGATGCCTGGCTCTAATCCGAGAGCCTTCGAGTGCCGCGACAGGAAGCTGGCGCGGCACCAGAAAGCGACGTACGGTCGTTACTGGGCGTTGAACGCCTGGCCATTGATGCCGGTGCTGTCCGGGCCCATCAGGTAGAGGTAGACCGGCATGATCTCCTCCGGCGTCGGGTTGTTCAGTGGGTTTTCACCCGGGTAGGCCTGGGCGCGCATGCTGGTGCGGGTGGCGCCCGGGTTGATGCTGTTGGAACGTACAGGGGCCACGGTATCGACTTCGTCAGCCAGTGTTTGCATCAGGCCTTCAGTGGCGAACTTGGAGACACCGTAAGCGCCCCAGTACGCACGTCCTTTGCGGCCGACGCTGCTGGAGGTGAACACCACCGAGGCATCCTGCGACAGCTTGAGCAGCGGCAGCAGTGTGCTGGTGAGCATGAACATGGCATTGACGTTGACTTGCATGACCCGCATGAAGTTTTCGCCGGAAAGCTGCTCGATCGGCGTGCGCGGGCCGATGATCGAAGCATTGTGCAGCAGGCCGTCGAGATGCCCGAATTCGCTTTCGATCATCGCTGCCAGCTCATCGTATTGATGGGGCAGGGCGGTTTCGAGGTTGAACGGGATCACCGCCGGTTGTGGATGGCCGGCGGCTTCGATTTCGTCGTAGACCTGGGTCAGGTTGGCTTCGGTCTTGCCCAGCAGCAGCACGGTTGCGCCGTGGGCCGCATAGGTTTTTGCCGCTGCTGCGCCGATGCCGCGCCCTGCGCCGGTGACCAGGATGACCCGATCCTTGAGCAGTTCGGGGCGGGCGGAATAATCAAACATAAAAAAACCTCAATCCATTACAAAGCTGGAAAAGATCGCAGCCTGCGGCAGCTCCTACGTCGATCGCGGTCCCCTGTAGGAGCTGCCGCAGGCTGCGATCTCTTGACTTTAATCAGCAGCTGCAAAGCGCGCTATCAAGCACCTTGCGCAACTCCAGTGGATGATCGACCACCACGTCAGCACCCCAATGCCGCGGATTATCATCCGGGTGGATATAGCCGAAGGTCACGGCCGCAGTCTTGGTGCCAGCATCACGGCCCGACTCGATGTCGCGCAGGTCATCGCCGACGAACAGCACGCTGGCCGGGTCCAGGTCGAGCATCTTGCAGGCCAGGATCAGCGGTTCCGGGTCCGGTTTGCTGTTCTTCACATGATCCGGGCAGATCAGCAGCGCCGAGCGTTCAGCCAGCCCCAGCTGTTGCATGATCGGCTCGGCGAAGCGCAGCGGCTTGTTGGTGACCACGCCCCAGATCAGGTTGGCCTTCTCGATGTCCGCCAGCAGCTCGCCCATGCCGTCGAACAGCTTGCTGTGGACGGCACAACCGACGAGGTAGCGCTCCAGGAACTCCAGGCGCAGCTCCTCGAACCCCGGCGATTCCGGGTCCATGGCGAAGGTCACCGCGACCATCGCCTTGGCTCCGCCGGAAATCTCGTCGCGAATGTGCTTGTCGTTCATCGGTGGCAAGCCACGGTCGGCACGCATCGCCTGGCAGATCGCAATGAAGTCTGGCGCGGTGTCGAGCAGGGTGCCGTCCATGTCGAAAAGAACTGCTCTGATTGGCATCGGCTTATTCCTCGCGCAGGGTCTGGATCATGTAGTTGACGTCCACGTCGGCCGCCAGTTTGTAGTGCTTGGTCAGCGGGTTGTAGGTCAGGCCGATGATGTCCTTGACGGTCAGGCCGGCCATGCGGCTCCAGGCGCCAAGTTCGGAAGGACGGATGAATTTCTTGAAGTCGTGGGTGCCGCGCGGCAGCAGCTTCATGATGTATTCGGCGCCGACGATGGCGAACAGGTACGCCTTCGGGTTGCGGTTGATGGTCGAGAAGAACACCTGGCCGCCGGGCTTGACCATGCGGAAGCAGGCACGGATGACCGACGATGGGTCTGGTACGTGCTCAAGCATTTCCAGACAGGTGACCACGTCGAACTGCTCGGGCATTTCCTCGGCCAGGGCTTCGGCGGTGATCTGCCGGTATTCGACGCTCACGCCCGACTCCAGCTGATGCAGTTGGGCAACCGCCAGCGGCGCTTCGCCCATGTCGATGCCCATCACGGTCGCGCCGCGCTGAGCCATGGCTTCGCTGAGGATGCCGCCGCCGCAACCGACGTCGAGGACCTTCTTGCCGGCCAGGTTGACCCGCTCGTCAATCCAGTTGACCCGCAGCGGGTTGATGTCGTGCAGCGGTTTGAATTCGCTTTCGCGGTCCCACCAGCGATGGGCCAGGGCTTCGAATTTGGCGATTTCGGCGTAGTCGACGTTGCTCATGGTCTAGTCCTCTAAAACTTGAAAAATCCTGTTGCCCCGGGTTGTGCTCCAGGGTGCTTACGATTCGGTGCGGCCGCTGATGCGCTGGCCCCAGGCCTTCGCGATCGTGCTTAGCTGTTGTTCATCCAGGCGTGTCAGGCGACGGTCGTCGAGCAACTGTTTGCCGGCAACCCAAAGGTGTTTCACGCAGTCCCGGCCGGTGGCGTATATAAGTTGCGAAACCGGGTCGTAGACTGGCTGCTGGGCCAGGCCCGAGAGATCGAATGCCACCATGTCCGCCGCCTTGCCGATTTCCAGCGAGCCGGTTTCGGCCTCGATACCCAGTGCCCGGGCACCGTTGAGGGTGGCCATGCGCAAGGCACGATGGGCATCGAGCGCGGTGGCCGAGCCGGCGACAGCCTTGGCCAGCAAGGCCGCGGTGCGGGTTTCGCCGAGCAGGTCCAGGTCGTTGTTGCTGGCCGCGCCATCGGTGCCGACCGCGACATTGACCCCGGCCTGCCACAGACGCTCGACCGGGCAGAACCCGCTGGCCAGCTTCAGGTTCGATTCCGGGCAATGAATCACATTGCTGTTGCTTTCTACCAGCAGCGCCAGGTCTTCTTCGCTGATCTGGGTCATGTGAACCGCCTGGAAGCGCGGCCCCAGCAAGCCCAGGCGCGCCAGTCGGGCGAGTGGTCGTTCACCGCGCTGCTCGACCGATTGCTGCACTTCGAATGCTGTTTCATGTACGTGCATGTGAATCGAGGCGTCCAGTTCTTCGGCGATCACCCGGATTTTTTCCAGGTTTTCGTCGCCCACGGTGTAGGGTGCATGAGGGCCGAAGGTGACTTTGATGCGCTCGTGGTGCTTGAGGTCGCCAAACAGTTCAACGCCCTGACGAATGGCTTCGTCCGCCGTAGCGGCGCCCGGAATGGGGAAGTCGAGGATCGGAATCGCGATCTGCGCGCGAATGCCGCTGTTGTGCACGCGCTCGCTGGCAACCTTCGGGAAGAAGTACATGTCAGAGAAACAGGTGATGCCACCTTTGATTTGCTCGGCGATGGCCAGATCGGTGCCGTCGCGCACGAAGTCCTCGTCGACCCACTTGGCTTCGGCGGGCCAGATGTGGTTTTCAAGCCAGGTCATCAATGGCAAGTCATCGGCCAGGCCACGGAACAGCGTCATCGCCGCATGCCCGTGAGCATTGACCAGGCCGGGGCTGAGGAGCATGTCGGGCAATTCGCGGGTTTCGATTGCGTTAAGCTTCAGCGCAGCGGAACGTGGGCCGATAAACACGATGCGTCCATCACGGATGCCCACGCCATGTTCCTTGAGGACAACACCAGCGGGTTCGACGGGTACCAGCCAGGTCGGCAGCAATAACAGGTCGAGCGCAGCGGCAGTGTTCGGCATCGAGGGTCGGTTCCAGTGCTTTTGTATAGGATGGCGAAGTATACCCGAGCGTCTTCGCGGGGGGATCGCTATAATCGGCGGCTTTTGTTCATGAGTGCGGGGTGAGGGATGCGCGATCGACTGTTGGCTGCGGAAAAGGTAAAGGCCATCGATTGGCGTGATGGCGCTCTTCATCTGCTGGATCAGCGTATTTTGCCGTTCGAGGAAACCTGGATTGCCTACACCAGTGCAGCGGGTGTGGCCGAGGCAATCCGCTCGATGGTGGTGCGTGGCGCGCCGGCCATCGGCATTAGCGCCGCTTATGGCATCGTGCTCGCGGCCCGGGCCCGGATTGCCGAAGGTGGCGACTGGTACGCGGCGCTGGAAGAGGATTTCATGCTGTTGGCCGATTCCCGTCCTACAGCCGTCAACCTGTTCTGGGCGCTGGGCCGCATGCACGACCGGCTTGATCGCCTGAAAGACAATGCCGATCCGCTTGAGGTACTGGAGGCCGAGGCTATCGCCATTCATGAAAGTGATCGCGAAGCCAACCTGACCATGGCGCAACTGGGTGTCGACCTGATCCGCAAGCATCAGGGCAACGCCCAGGCGATCCTGACCCATTGCAACACCGGCGCGCTGGCCACGGGTGGCTTTGGCACGGCGCTGGGGGTGATTCGTGGCGCTTTCATCGAGGGCATGGTCGAGCAGGTCTATGTCGACGAAACCCGCCCATGGCTGCAAGGCTCGCGGCTGACCGCGTGGGAGCTGGCCAATGAAGGCATTCCCGTGACCCTCAATGTCGATTCCGCCGCGGCGCATATCATGAAGACCAAAGGCCCTACCTGGGTCATTGTCGGCGCTGACCGGATCACCGCCAATGGCGACGTCGCCAACAAGATTGGCACCTATCAGCTGGCGGTCAACGCCATGCACCACGGCGTTCGCTTCATGGTGGTGGCGCCGAGTTCGACCATCGACATGAACCTGGCCAGTGGCGATGACATTCCGATTGAGGAGCGTGATGGTCGCGAGTTGCTGGAGGTCGGTGGCAAGCGAGTCGGCGCTGATGTCCATGCCTTTAACCCGGTGTTCGACGTGACGCCGGCGGACCTGATCGATGCGATCGTCACCGAAAAAGGCATCGTCGAACGCCCGGATACGGCGAAAATGGCGCAATTGATGTGCCGTAAGCGTCTGCATTAAATCATTAAGGTTGCACGAAATCCCTGTAGGAGCTGCCGAAGGTTGCGATCTTTTGATCTTCCCGGCATAAGTCGGTAGCGGTCCTGAAAAGATCGCAGCCTTCGGCGGCTCCTACAGGTCGGTGTTTACAAGTGAAAAATACGGTTGAATGCCGGTTGATCGCAGCTCTAAGCCTCTCTCGTCCCCCTCAAGCCTGTCACCGGTCAACTAACTACTCTCCATGCGCGTCTGGGGGATAGGTGCGTGGCGGCTCTTGTGATAACATCCGGCGGTTTCCAGGGTTGCCCGAAGTGGCGACCCGTACTGCGCAGATCCATGGCATAACTCGTTGATTTGTTGTAAGCCAATGCATGGCACTGAGCCTGCAGCGGCGAGCTTCGTTGGTCCTGACGAAGTTTCACCAGAAAAAGGAATCAGGCTTCTCATGGGCGAACTGGCCAAAGAAATCCTCCCGGTCAATATCGAAGACGAGCTGAAGCAGTCCTACCTCGACTACGCGATGAGCGTAATTGTCGGGCGGGCACTGCCGGATGCGCGCGATGGCTTGAAGCCCGTGCACCGGCGCGTGCTGTTCGCGATGAGCGAGCTGGGCAACGACTTCAACAAGCCGTACAAGAAATCTGCCCGTGTTGTCGGTGACGTGATCGGTAAGTATCACCCGCACGGTGATACCGCGGTGTACGACACCATCGTTCGGATGGCGCAGCCATTCTCCCTGCGCTACCTGCTGGTAGACGGCCAGGGCAACTTCGGTTCGGTGGACGGCGACAACGCCGCGGCCATGCGATACACCGAAGTGCGCATGACCAAGCTGGCGCACGAGCTGCTGGCTGACTTGCATAAAGAAACCGTGGACTGGGTGCCGAACTACGACGGCACCGAAATGATCCCGGCGGTCATGCCGACCCGTATTCCCAACCTGCTGGTCAACGGCTCCAGCGGTATCGCCGTGGGCATGGCGACCAACATTCCGCCGCACAACCTCGGTGAAGTCATCGACGGTTGCCTGGCGCTCATCGACAACCCGGAACTGACTGTCGACGAGCTGATGCAATATATCCCCGGTCCGGACTTCCCGACCGCCGCGATCATCAACGGTCGCGCCGGCATCATTGAAGCCTATCGCACCGGTCGCGGTCGCATTTACATGCGCGCCCGCTCGATGATCGAAGATATTGACAAGGTCGGTGGCCGCCAGCAAATCGTCATCACCGAACTCCCTTACCAGCTGAACAAGGCGCGTCTGATCGAGAAGATCGCCGAGCTGGTAAAAGAGAAGAAGCTTGAGGGCATCACCGAACTGCGCGACGAGTCCGACAAGGACGGTATGCGCGTCGTGATCGAGTTGCGTCGCGGCGAAGTGCCTGAGGTCATCCTCAACAACCTCTACGCCCAGACCCAGCTGCAAGCGGTGTTCGGTATCAACATCGTTGCGCTGATCGACGGCCGTCCGCGGATCCTGAACCTCAAGGACCTGCTGGAAGCCTTCGTCCGTCACCGTCGCGAAGTGGTAACCCGTCGTACCGTGTTCGAACTACGTAAAGCACGCGAACGTGGTCACATCCTTGAAGGTCAAGCGGTTGCCCTGTCGAACATCGACCCGGTCATCGCCCTGATCAAGGCCTCGCCAACCCCGTCGGAAGCCAAGGAAGCGCTGATCAGCACCCCTTGGGAATCCTCGGCCGTGGTGGCAATGGTCGAGCGTGCCGGCGCCGATTCGTGCCGTCCGGAAAACCTCGATCCGCAATACGGCCTGCGCGATGGCAAGTACTTCCTGTCGCCAGAACAGGCGCAAGCCATTCTGGAACTGCGTCTGCACCGCCTGACCGGTCTGGAACACGAAAAACTGCTGGCCGAGTATCAAGAGATCCTCAACCAGATCGGCGAGCTGATCCGCATCCTCAACAGCGCCACGCGCCTGATGGAAGTGATCCGCGAAGAGCTGGAAGTGATTCGCGCCGAATACGGCGACGTGCGTCGTACCGAAATCCTCGATGCCCGTCTCGACCTGACCCTGGGTGACATGATCCCGGAAGAAGAGCGCGTCGTGACCATTTCCCACGGTGGCTACGCCAAGACCCAGCCGCTGGCTGCGTACCAGGCCCAGCGTCGTGGTGGTAAAGGCAAGTCGGCGACCGGCGTCAAGGATGAGGACTACATCGCTCACCTGCTGGTTGCCAACAGCCACACCACGTTGCTGCTGTTCTCCAGCAAGGGCAAGGTGTACTGGCTGAAAACCTACGAAATCCCTGAAGCGTCCCGCGCTGCCCGTGGTCGTCCGCTGGTCAACCTGTTGCCGCTGGATGACGGTGAGTACATCACCACCATGCTGCCGGTCGAGGAATACACCGAAGGTCACTACATCTTCATGGCTACCGCCAACGGCACCGTGAAGAAGACCCCGCTGGAATCCTTCAGTCGTCAACGCAGTGTCGGCCTGATCGCACTGGAGCTGGACGAAGGCGACGTGCTGATTTCCGCGGCCATCACCGATGGCGAGCGTGAAGTGATGCTGTTCTCCGACGGCGGCAAGGTCACCCGCTTCAAGGAATCCGACGTTCGCGCCATGGGCCGTACCGCCCGTGGTGTGCGCGGCATGCGTCTGCCGGAAGGCCAGAAGCTGATTTCCATGCTGATCCCGGAAGAAGGCAGCCAGATCCTCACCGCTTCGGCGCGTGGCTATGGCAAGCGCACGGCGATCACCGAGTTCCCTGAGTACAAGCGTGGCGGTCAGGGCGTTATCGCCATGGTCAGCAACGAACGTAACGGCCGTCTGGTCGGTGCGGTCCAGGTGCTCGACGGCGAGGAAATCATGCTGATTTCCGACCAGGGCACCCTGGTGCGCACCCGTGTCGACGAAGTGTCCAGCCTGGGTCGTAACACCCAGGGCGTGACCCTGATCAAACTGGCCAACGACGAAACACTGGTCGGGCTGGAGCGGGTTCAGGAGCCGTCGGAAGTCGAGGGTGAAGAACTCGAAGGCGAAGAGGGTGAAGGGTTTGTCGGTGAAGTCGTGATCGACGACGTTGCCGAAGACCAGCAACTCGACGCTGCCGCTGACGAAGAGCCACAGGAATAAGCGGGTAAGCAGGGGGCGGATGAAAATTCGCCCCCTTGTTGTTTGTCCTCAAGGAACTGTGGAATTGATTTTAATGTAGGAGCTGTCGAGCGAAGCGAGGCTGCGATCTCTTGATCTGGCTCTTGCTATCACTTGGCATTAAAAGATCGCAGCCTCGCTCTGCTCGACAGCTCCTACAGATTTACTGCGTGATACCACCAAATCAGAGCGAGATTGGATGTGAGCAAGAGAGCCTATAACTTCTGTGCCGGTCCTGCGGCGCTTCCCGAAGCTGTCCTGCAGCGCGCCCAGGGTGAACTCCTCGACTGGCACGGCAAGGGTCTGTCGGTCATGGAAATGAGCCATCGCAGCGATGAGTTCGTGTCCATTGCCACCAAGGCCGAGCAGGATCTGCGTGATCTGCTGAATATCCCCTCGAACTATAAAGTGCTGTTTCTGCAAGGTGGCGCCAGCCAGCAATTCGCTCAGATTCCTCTGAACCTGTTGCCGGAAAACGGCTCGGCCGACTATATCGACACCGGTATCTGGTCGCAGAAAGCCATCGAAGAAGCGTCGCGCTACGGCAATGTCAATGTTGCCGGCACCGCCAAGCCTTACGACTATTTCGCCATTCCGGGCCAGAACGAATGGACGCTGTCGAAAGACGCGGCCTACGTTCACTACGCGCCGAACGAAACCATCGGCGGTCTGGAGTTCCAGTGGATCCCGGAAACAGGCGATGTTCCGCTGGTCGCCGACATGTCCTCGGACATCCTGTCGCGCCCGGTGGATGTGTCGCGCTTCGGCATGATCTACGCCGGCGCCCAGAAAAACATCGGCCCGAGTGGCATTGTCGTCAACATCGTTCGCGAAGACCTGTTGGGCAAGGCCCGTTCCCTGTGCCCGACCATGCTCAATTACAAGGTCGCGGCCGATAACGGCTCGATGTACAACACTCCGCCGACCCTGGCCTGGTATCTGTCCGGCCTGGTGTTCGAGTGGCTCAAGGAGCAGGGCGGCGTCGAGGCCATCGGCAAGCTCAATGAAGTCAAGCAGCGCACGCTGTACGGCTTCATTGATGCCAGCGGCCTGTACAGCAACCCGATCAACAAGTCGGACCGCTCGTGGATGAACGTACCGTTCCGCCTGGCTGATGATCGCCTGGACAAGCCATTCCTGGCCGGTGCCGACGAGCGTGGCCTGTTGAACCTCAAGGGGCACCGTTCCGTGGGCGGCATGCGCGCCTCCATCTATAACGCCGTCGACATCAACGCCGTCAACGCGTTGATTTCGTACATGGCAGAGTTCGAGAAGGAACACGGCTAATGTCTGAGCAAGAACTCAAGGCACTGCGCCTGCGCATTGATGCCCTGGACGAAAAGGTCCTGGAGCTGATCAGTGAGCGTGCGCGCTGCGCCCAGGAAGTCGCGCGGGTAAAGATGGCCTCGCTGGCCGAAGGCGAAGTGCCGGTGTTCTATCGTCCTGAGCGTGAAGCTCAGGTGCTCAAGCGAGTCATGGAGCGCAACCAGGGGCCGCTGGGCAATGAAGAGATGGCGCGGTTGTTCCGCGAAATCATGTCTTCGTGCCTGGCGCTCGAGCAGCCGCTGAAAGTGGCCTACCTCGGCCCTGAAGGTACGTTCACCCAGGCGGCGGCCATGAAACACTTCGGCCACGCGGTGATCAGCAAGCCGATGGCGGCGATCGATGAAGTGTTCCGTGAAGTGGCGGCGGGGGCGGTGAATTTTGGCGTGGTGCCGGTGGAGAACTCCACCGAAGGCGCGGTCAACCACACCCTCGACAGCTTCCTTGAACACGACATGGTGATCTGCGGCGAAGTCGAACTGCGTATCCACCATCACCTGTTGGTCGGTGAAAACACCAAGACCGACAGCATTAGCCGCATCTACTCCCACGCCCAGTCCCTGGCCCAGTGCCGCAAGTGGCTGGACGCCCATTACCCGAATGTCGAGCGCGTGGCGGTGTCCAGCAACGCCGAAGCGGCCAAGCGGGTCAAGGGTGAGTGGAACTCGGCGGCGATCGCCGGCGACATGGCGGCCGGCCTGTATGGCTTGACCCGTCTGGCTGAAAAAATCGAGGACCGTCCGGATAACTCCACGCGCTTCCTCATGATCGGCAACCAGGAAGTGCCGCCGACCGGCGACGACAAGACCTCGATCATCGTTTCGATGAGCAACAAGCCGGGTGCGCTTCACGAGTTGCTGGTGCCGTTCCACGACAATGGCATCGACCTGACGCGAATCGAGACTCGTCCATCGCGCAGCGGTAAATGGACCTACGTGTTCTTCATCGACTTCGTCGGCCACCACCGCGACCCGCTGGTCAAGGGTGTGCTGGAAAAGATCAGTCAGGAAGCAGTGGCACTCAAGGTGCTGGGTTCCTACCCGAAAGCAGTTCTTTAAGGGGCGGTAGCAAATGAGTGGCAATTTCCTCGCTCTGGCACAGCCGGGCGTGCAACAACTTTCGCCTTATGTTCCGGGCAAACCCGTGGACGAACTGGCGCGTGAGCTGGACCTCGATCCAGCCAGCATCGTCAAACTGGCGAGCAACGAAAACCCGCTGGGTGCCGGCCCCAAGGCGCTGGCGGCGATCCGCGATGCGTTGGCCGAGCTGACCCGTTATCCGGACGGCAACGGTTTTGCCCTCAAGAGCCTGCTGGCCGAGCAGTGCCGCGTCGAACTCGACCAAGTCACGCTGGGCAACGGTTCCAACGACATCCTGGAGCTGGTCGCGCGTGCCTATCTGGCGCCGGGCCTGAATGCCGTGTTCAGCGAGCATGCGTTCGCGGTCTACCCGATTGCCACTCAGGCGGTCGGCGCCCAGGCCAAGGTGGTTCCAGCCAAGGATTGGGGGCATGACCTGCCTGCCATGCTGGCGGCGATCGATGCCAACACCCGCGTGGTGTTCATCGGCAACCCGAACAACCCGACCGGGACCTGGTTCGACGCCGAGGCGCTGGACGAATTCCTGCAGGATGTGCCGGAGCATGTGCTGGTCGTGCTGGACGAGGCTTACATCGAATACGCCGAAGGCAGCGATCTGCCGGATGGCCTGGACTTCCTGGCGGCTTATCCGAACCTGCTGGTTTCCCGTACCTTCTCCAAGGCCTATGGCCTGGCTGCGCTGCGCGTGGGTTATGGCTTGTCCACGGCGGTGGTTGCAGACGTGCTGAACCGTGTGCGCCAGCCGTTCAACGTCAACAGCCTGGCCCTGGCCGCGGCCTGTGCGGCGTTGAAGGACGAAGAGTATCTGGCGCAAAGCCGTCAGTTGAACGAGTCCGGCATGCGGCAGCTGGAAGCCGGTTTCCGTGAGCTGGGGCTGAGCTGGATCCCGTCCAGGGGCAATTTCATCTGCGTCGATCTCGGTCAGGTCGCGGCCCCGGTGTTCCAGGGCTTGCTTCGTGAAGGCGTGATCGTGCGCCCGGTGGCCAACTACGGCATGCCGAACCACCTGCGCATCACCATTGGCCTGCCGGCAGAGAACAGCCGCTTCCTTGAAGCGCTGACCAAGGTTCTGGCTCGTGGTTGATGTCACTGCGCTGCAATCTGCCGGACCTATGATCGGTCGCCTGGTGGTGGTCGGCCTCGGATTGATCGGCGGTTCGTTTGCCAAGGGTTTGCGTGAAAGCGGTCTGTGCCGCGAAGTGGTCGGGGTCGATCTCGATCCTCAATCGCGCAAGCTCGCGGTCGAGTTGGGTGTGGTGGATCGCTGCGAGGAGGACCTGGGCGTTGCTTGTCAGGGTGCCGACGTCATCCAGCTGGCGGTGCCGATCCTGGCCATGGAAAAATTGCTCGTGCGTCTGGCGGGCATGGATCTGGGGCAGGCGATCCTGACCGATGTCGGCAGTGCCAAGGGCAATGTGGTGCGTGCGGCCACCGAAGCATTTGGCAAGATGCCGTCATGTTTCGTGCCGGGGCACCCGATTGCCGGTTCCGAGCAGAGCGGGGTGGAAGCCTCCAATGCCGAACTGTTCCGTCGCCATAAAGTGATCCTGACGCCGCTGGATCAGACCGATCCCGCAGCCCTGGCGCTGGTCGACCGTTTGTGGCGCGAGTTGGGTGCCGATGTCGAGCACATGCAGGTCGAACGTCACGACGAAGTGCTGGCCGCGACCAGCCATCTGCCGCACTTGCTGGCGTTCGGCCTGGTCGACTCGTTGGCCAAGCGCAATGAAAATCTTGAGATCTTCCGTTACGCTGCGGGCGGTTTCCGTGATTTCACAAGAATCGCCGGAAGCGACCCGGTCATGTGGCACGACATCTTCCTCGCCAACCGTGAAGCTGTCCTGCGCACACTCGATACATTTCGCAGCGATCTCGACGCCTTGCGCGACGCGGTCGATGCAGGGGATGGGCACCAATTGTTGGGCGTTTTCACTCGCGCCCGGGTTGCCCGCGAGCATTTCAGTAAAATCCTGGCCCGCAGGGCCTATGTGGACGCTATGAATTCCAACGATCTGATTTTCCTGGCTCAACCTGGTGGCCGCCTTTCCGGTCGGATTCGCGTACCAGGCGACAAATCGATTTCCCACCGTTCGATCATGCTTGGCTCCCTGGCCGAAGGCGTCACCGAAGTCGAAGGTTTCCTGGAGGGCGAAGATGCCCTGGCGACCTTGCAGGCGTTCCGTGACATGGGCGTGGTCATCGAAGGTCCACACCACGGTCGCGTGACCATTCACGGCGTTGGCCTGCATGGCCTGAAGCCGGCACCGGGCCCGATCTACCTGGGCAACTCCGGTACTTCGATGCGTCTGCTGTCCGGCCTGCTGGCTGCGCAGAACTTCGACAGCACCCTGACCGGCGACGCTTCGCTGTCCAAGCGCCCGATGAATCGCGTGGCCAATCCGCTGCGTGAAATGGGCGCAGTGATCGAAACCGCCGCCGAAGGTCGTCCACCGATGACCATTCGTGGTGGCCATAAACTCAAGGGCCTGACCTACACCATGCCGATGGCCAGTGCCCAGGTTAAGTCCTGCCTGCTGTTGGCCGGTCTGTATGCCGAAGGCAAGACCACGGTCACCGAGCCTGCTCCGACCCGCGACCATACCGAGCGCATGCTGCGCGGCTTCGGCTACCCGGTAACGGTCAATGGCGCAACCGCATCGGTCGAGTCTGGCAACAAGCTGACCGCGACCCACATTGAAGTCCCGGGTGATATTTCGTCCTCGGCGTTCTTCCTGGTGGCGGCATCGATTGCCGAAGGTTCGGAGCTGGTGCTGGAACACGTCGGCATCAACCCGACCCGTACCGGTGTGATCGACATCCTGCGCCTGATGGGCGCCGACATCACCCTGGAAAACCAGCGTGAAGTGGGTGGCGAGCCCGTGGCTGACTTGCGCGTACGTGCAGCTAAACTCAAGGGTATCGAGATTCCCGAGGCGCTGGTTCCGCTGGCGATCGACGAGTTCCCGGTGTTGTTCGTCGCCGCCGCCTGTGCCGAAGGGCGCACAGTGTTACGTGGCGCCGAAGAGTTGCGGGTCAAGGAATCGGATCGTATCCAGGTCATGGCTGATGGCTTGCTGGCATTGGGCGTCAAGTGCGAGCCAACCCCGGATGGCATCATCATCGACGGAGGCCAGATCGGCGGCGGTGAAGTGCACGGTCATGGTGATCACCGTATCGCCATGGCGTTCAGCGTTGCTTCGCTGCGCGCCAGTGCGCCGATCCGCATTCATGATTGCGCCAACGTCGCGACGTCGTTCCCGAACTTCCTGGCGCTGTGCGCACAGGTCGGTATTCGCGTGGCACAAGAGGCACAGTCGTGAACAACATTGCACCGGTCATCACCATCGATGGACCAAGCGGTTCGGGCAAGGGCACGGTAGCCGGGATTCTGGCCAAGCGCCTGGGCTGGAACCTGCTGGACTCCGGTGCGTTGTACCGATTGCTGGCCTTCGCCGCGCATAACCACGGTGTCGACCTGACCAATGAAGAGCTGCTGAAGAAACTCGCCGCTCATCTGGATGTGCAGTTCATCGCCGCGACGGACGGTCAGTTGCAACGCATCATTCTGGAAGGTGATGAAGTCAGCGATGTCATTCGCACCGAAAGCGTCGGTTCCGGCGCTTCCCAGGTGGCTGCCCTGCCGGCTGTACGCGAGGCGCTGCTGCAACGCCAGCGGGCTTTTCAGGAAGCGCCGGGCCTTGTGGCGGACGGTCGCGACATGGGCACAGTGGTATTTCCCGACGCGCCGCTGAAGATTTTTCTGACGGCCAGCGCCGAGGAGCGGGCACGCCGCCGATATTTGCAGTTGAAGGGCAAAGTCGAGGGTGTTAGTCTGTCGAGTCTGCTAGATGAGATACGTGCGCGCGATGAGCGTGACACCCAGCGAGCGGTAGCCCCGCTCAAACCGGCGGCTGACGCCATACAGCTGGATTCCACGGAATTATCCATCGACCAGGTGCTGGAACGCATCATGAGCGAGATCGCCATTCGCGATATCGCCGGGTGACCAAGAAGGTCGCAGGGGACCAGTCATAGTCCTGCGGTGGCTTCTTTTAAATGAAACTAACCCACACCGTCTGGGGTGTGGAGATGGGCGTATTCTTCGCCCTCATCAACAGGAATTAAAATGAGCGAAAGCTTTGCGGAACTCTTTGAAGAAAGCCTAAAAACCCTGAACCTTCAGGCAGGCTCCATCATCACCGGTGTTATCGTTGATATCGATTACCAGGCTCGCTGGGTAACCGTTCACGCTGGCCTGAAGTCTGAAGCACTCATCCCGCTTGAGCAGTTCTACAACGACGCTGGCGAACTGAACATCAACGTCGGTGACGAAGTTCACGTTGCTCTGGACTCGGTTGAAGACGGCTTTGGCGAAACCAAGCTGTCCCGTGAAAAAGCCAAGCGCGCTGAATGCTGGATTGTTCTGGAAGCAGCCTTCGCAGCCGAAGAAGTGGTCAAGGGCGTTATCAACGGTAAGGTTAAAGGCGGCTTCACTGTCGACGTTAACGGCATCCGTGCGTTCCTGCCAGGTTCTCTGGTTGACGTCCGTCCAGTGCGCGACACCACGCACCTGGAAGGCAAAGAGCTGGAATTCAAGGTCATCAAGCTGGACCAGAAGCGCAACAACGTTGTCGTTTCCCGTCGTAGCGTCCTGGAAGCCGAGAACTCCGCCGAGCGCGAAGCTCTGCTGGAATCCCTGCAGGAAGGCCAACAAGTCAAAGGTATCGTCAAGAACCTCACCGATTACGGCGCATTCGTCGATCTGGGTGGCGTCGATGGCCTGCTGCACATTACCGACATGGCTTGGAAGCGTATCAAGCATCCTTCCGAAATCGTCAACGTTGGCGACGAGATCGATGTCAAGGTTCTGAAGTACGATCGCGAGCGCAATCGTGTTTCCCTGGGCCTGAAGCAGCTGGGCGAAGATCCATGGGTTGCTATCAAAGCCCGTTACCCAGAAAGCACTCGCGTTACCGCGCGTGTAACCAACCTGACCGACTACGGCTGCTTCGCTGAGCTGGAAGAAGGCGTTGAAGGTCTGGTACACGTTTCTGAAATGGACTGGACCAACAAGAACATCCACCCTTCGAAAGTCGTACAAGTCGGCGACGAAGTGGAAGTTATGGTTCTGGACATCGACGAAGAGCGTCGTCGTATCTCCCTGGGCATCAAGCAGTGCAAATCTAACCCATGGGAAGATTTCTCTGGCCAGTTCAACAAGGGCGATAAAATCTCCGGCACCATCAAGTCGATCACCGATTTCGGTATCTTCATTGGTCTGGACGGCGGCATCGACGGCCTGGTTCACCTGTCCGACATCTCCTGGAACGAAGTGGGCGAAGAAGCCGTTCGCCGCTTCAAGAAAGGCGACGAACTGGACACCGTTATCCTGTCGGTTGACCCAGAGCGCGAGCGCATCTCCCTGGGTATCAAGCAACTGGAAAGCGATCCGTTCTCCGAGTACGTTCAAGAGAACGACAAAGGCGCCATCGTTAAAGGCATCGTGAAGGAAGTTGACGCTAAAGGCGCCATCATCACTCTGGCCGACGATATCGAAGCGACTCTGAAAGCCTCCGAAATCAGCCGTGACCGCGTTGAAGACGCGCGCAACGTTCTGAAAGAAGGCGAAGAAGTAGAAGCCAAGATCATCAGCGTTGACCGCAAGAGCCGTGTAATTCAGCTCTCGATCAAGTCGAAAGACGTTGAAGACGAGAAAGAAGCAATCCAGAGCCTGCGCGACAAGCCAGTAGCTACTGATGCTCCTGTGGCCACCACTCTGGGTGACCTGCTGCGTGCACAAATGGAAAAGCAGAACTAAGTTCTGACTTTCTGTAAAAAAGGGCGACTTCGGTCGCCCTTTTTTGTGCCTGGCGTTTGGTGGATAACCTGCGGATGTAGTTGCTTGGGGTGTGAACCAAAAATATCGAGAGAAGGTCTGAATGTTTAGTCGGATCAAACGCTTATTTGCAGCTAGGCTTTAGCCTGAGGTTGATGATCGCCCGATAGGCTTTCTGGCAAAAGGACGTGAATGAACAAGCTCATTGTCGCAGTAGCAGTGCTGGCATTGGCGGGTTGTACCACCAACGCCAAAACTCACGTAGTGCGTGGGGTTAGCGGTATTGAGGTCGATTGTTCGGGGCTAGGTTCGAAGTGGGAGAAGTGTTACAAGCGTGCAGCCAAGGAATGTAAGGGGGTGGGCTACCAAGTGGTAGCAAGGTCTGATGATCTCAAGGAAGGGGAGGAGGAGGGAGGGCTTTTTGGGTTCAACCCGGCAGGTTTCCTGACGCGCACCCTGTTGGTGATTTGCCGGTGAGAGGGTGATCGCCCAGAGTCTTCCTGATCCAGGAATCAAGCATTTCGGGGGGCTGGGATGGATGGCAAAACTCAGGCTGTTCAAAATCGCGCAGGCGTGCTAAAACCTTTGAAGCGCTGATCTAGCTGCTTGAAAAAGAAGGGAAAAATATGACGAAGTCGGAGTTGATCGAACGAATTGTCACCCATCAAGGGCTGCTCTCATCCAAGGATGTGGAGTTGGCCATCAAGACCATGCTTGAGCAAATGTCCCAATGTCTGGCTACCGGGGATCGGATCGAGATCCGGGGGTTTGGCAGCTTCTCTCTGCACTACCGTGCGCCGCGGGTAGGGCGCAATCCGAAAACCGGCCAGTCTGTAAGTCTCGACGGCAAGTTCGTTCCGCATTTCAAGCCGGGTAAAGAGCTGCGTGATCGTGTAAATGAGGATGAGGAGGGTGTAGGTGGCGATGAGTTGGCGAGATAAGAGTCGCATCAAGCGGTTCATGATTACCGGGCTTGTCTTGTTAACATCAGTTGCATGCCTGCTCTTCGTGCTGGAAAACCAGCAGCTTGTTGTCGTTTCCTTCCTCGGTTTTTCTTCACCTCAACTACAGATCTCGATGTTCGGAGTCGCGTCGTTCCTGGTGGGGATGATCTTTGGTGGTGGGGTTGTGGTGGCTCATTTTCTGGGGGGCAGGAGGCGTGGGCGATAGGCTGGGTATTGATTTGTTTTATATTTTTTAATGCGCTCGATCTAGTATGTAATACAGTATTTTGCGAGAGCAGATAAGGGGGGACTCCTTTGTCTGCTTGGTTTGCGTTGATGTTTCTCAAGTGGTCTAGCATGTGTAGTTAATGTAACCGCTTAAGTAAAAAAGGTTAACAAAATATGCGTGTCGATTCAAAAATAAATAGTAACTCGGAATATTTTGATTTTCAGAAGTTTGTTCGTGCGATTTTTCGACAAAAACTTGTTGTTATTGGATTTACTATATTAGGTGCTGCTCTCGCAGCGAGCTATGCTTTCCTTGCTACACCCGTTTATGAGGCGAAGGCTTTTGTGATGCCGCCGTCTCAGAATGACATATCAAACTTTAACTATGGTCGAATGAAAGAGTCGGAGTTGGTTCCTTACACTGTTAAGGATGTCTATGATATCTACACGCGATATTTGCAAGCGGAGTCGCTCCGTCTAGAGTTTTTTAGCAAAATTTATGTGCCGAGTTTGTCCGCGCAGGAGCGGGAAAAGTCCCGGAATGTCCTGTATTCGACGTTCTCTCAGGTGCTGCGTGTGGTTCCGCCGCTTAGGGAGACCTCTGACAGGTATTCGGTTGTCGTGCAGACTAGTGATCCACAGAAGGCCAAAGAGTGGGTTGGGGCATATGTTGCACGGGCCGGTGAATTGGCGAAGAACGAAATGATCAAGAACGTTTCAATTGAGTCTGAGGTTCGGGCTCGTAATCTGGAGCAGCAGATAAGTTCTGCCAGGGGCAAAAGCAGCAAGGCCAGAGAGGATTCGATCGCTAGATTGAGTGAGGCGCTGCGGATCGCTGAGTCAATCGGTCTGGAGAAACCGCCCTCGATCACGGTGAGTCAATCTGTAATTGCGGGTGGAGAGGCGGGTCAGCTTACGTACATGCGTGGCTCGAAAGCGCTAAAGGCGGAAATTGAAAGTTTGCAGGCTCGCAAGTCCGATGACCCCTTTACGGAGCATTTGCGTGATCTTCAGGATCGATACTATTTCTTTAAGGAATTAAAAACAGAGCCGGCATCGGTATCTGTCTATCGGCAAGACGGGGCAGTGGAGTTGCCGGACAGCCCGGTGAAACCTAACAAAGTGCTGATCCTTATATTGGGTGTTATTGGGGGGCTTATCACAGGCGTTGCTTTTGTATTGCTTCGTGGACTCTTAGCGGTAAAATCTGAATAGCTGAATTTCAGTTCTTTGTCTGATTTTTATAAGTGACGTATCGCCCATGGAAGGGCCTTTTATCTGCGGGCTAAGCGTTGTGTCGATCCGGTTAGCCAGGTCAGGGCGGTTTCTTCTTGAGGTTGTGGCTGCGATCACCTTCCTGCTGTCAGTTCTGATAAGGTTTTTTCCTTGAAGAGGAAATCCATTTTGTCGGATTTTGCATGTTTTTTCAGGTGCGGGGTTGAGTAGTTGCCCGGTATCGTGATAGGCAGGTCTCGCTCGAAAAATAGCTGTTGCGTTGCGATGGCTTGTCTTGCTGCGGTGGCTCTCAATGCATGCGGAAGGGGGAGGGGGCTCCTTCTTGGCTTTCTGAAAATTGTTATGGCTCCATTAGGCGCTTTCGGTATAATTTCTGGTTTACGCAGCCGTGATTTTCGTTTCTATGGCGCAAGATTTGGCGCGCTTTTTACGATCGACTTAATATTGATGAATGGCAAGGGAAAACAATGCTTAAACTCGAAGATGTAAAGTTGGCCATAGTGGGTCTCGGTTATGTGGGCTTGCCGCTGGCGGTTGAGTTTGGCAAAAAAATGCAAGTGGTCGGATTTGATATCAGTCAGCGTCGAATCGAAGCGCTAAAGGCCGGTCATGACGCTACTCTTGAAGTATCTGATTGTGAGTTGCGCTCTGCATCTGCTTTGAGTTTTAGCTCTGTGCTGGAAGAATTGTCTGCCTGCAATATATTTATTGTTACCGTTCCAACCCCGATTGATGAGCATAAGAGACCGGATCTGACTCCTTTGATTAAAGCCAGTGAGTCGATTGGTCGTGTTTTGAAAAAGGGCGATATCGTTATTTATGAGTCAACGGTCTATCCAGGTGCTACTGAGGAAGATTGTGTTCCTGTGCTGGAGAAAGTATCCGGACTGAAGTTCAATGTTGATTTTTATGCAGGCTATAGCCCTGAGCGTATAAATCCTGGCGATAAAGAGCATCGTGTTACTACCATCAAGAAAGTAACTGCCGGGTCCACTCCAGAGGTTGCTGACCTGGTCGATGCTTTGTATAACACAATCATTATTGCCGGGACTCATAAGGCCAAGAGTATCAAGGTTGCCGAAGCGGCAAAGGTTATTGAGAACACGCAGCGCGACTTGAACATTGCCCTGATCAATGAGTTGGCACTTATTTTTAATAAAATGGGTATCGATACTGAGGCGGTTCTGGAAGCAGCGGGAACGAAGTGGAACTTCCTGCCTTTCCGTCCAGGGCTGGTCGGTGGTCACTGCATCGGTGTGGACCCCTATTATCTGACTCACAAAGCACAGTCCATTGGTTATCACCCCGAGATCATTTTAGCGGGACGTCGTTTGAATGACAGCATGGGTGCCTATGTGGTCTCTCAACTAGTCAAGGCGATGCTGAAGCGCAAAATCCATGTTGATGGTGCTCGCGTCCTGATCATGGGATTGACGTTCAAAGAAAACTGCCCGGACCTGCGTAACACCAAAATCATCGATATTGTGAATGAACTCGCTGAATTCAATATTGTTGTTGACGTTTATGATCCGTGGGTAGATGCGGCAGAGGCAATGCACGAGTATTCAATCACTCCTATCGGCCAGCCACAGGTTAATTCTTACGACGGTATCATTCTGGCTGTCGCGCATAATGAATTCTCTGCAATGGGGGCTGAACAGATTCGGAGCCTGGGTAAGGCAGAGCACGTTCTCTATGACCTTAAGTACCTGCTGGATGCCTCTCAATCAGATTTGCGTCTCTGAATCTCAGGGTCAGTAATGACCCTGATTCGTTACCGCCGGAAAAATTCAAGTCGAGAACTACATGACCCGTTTCGAAGAAGTTAAAGCTGAAATTCAACAATCCCCAAAGGTTTGGCTGGTGACGGGGGTAGCCGGATTTATTGGCTCCAATTTATTGGAGACACTGCTGCAATTAGATCAGCGGGTTGTAGGTCTCGATAACTTTGCAACAGGGCACCAGCGTAATCTCGATGAAGTGCAGTCGGTAGTGAGTCCTGAGCAATGGGCGCGGTTCGCACTGGTAAAAGGCGATATCAGAAACATTGACGATTGCAGGAATGCGATGATTTTTCCTGCGGCCACTGACATTCCGGTGGACTACGTTTTGCATCAGGCTGCATTAGGCTCTGTTCCTCGCTCTATCAATGACCCCATTACAACGAACAGCACCAATATCGACGGTTTTTTGAACATGTTGGTTGCGGCAAAGGACGCGAAAGTAAAAAGTTTTACTTATGCCGCGTCCAGTTCTACCTATGGGGATCATCCTGGGCTTCCCAAGGTTGAAGGTGTGATTGGCAAGCCGCTTTCCCCTTATGCGGTCACGAAGTATGTAAATGAGTTGTATGCTGAGGTTTTTTCCAGCACATACGGTTTCAATACCATTGGCCTTCGCTATTTTAACGTCTTTGGCAAGCGTCAGGATCCAAATGGCGCTTACGCCGCCGTGATTCCTAAGTGGACAGCCGCCATGATCAATAACGAAGAAGTTTTCGTTAATGGTGATGGTGAAACCAGTCGAGACTTTTGTTTTGTAGAGAACGCAGTTCAGGCCAATATACTGGCAGCCTGTGCCAGCCCGGAAGCAAAGAATAATGTCTACAACGTCGCCGTCGGTGACAGGACGACATTGAATCAGGTTTTTGCCTGTATCAAGGATGCTTTGGCTCGCGTTGATGTCAAGTCTACCTCGGATATGGTCTATCGGGACTTCCGTGCAGGTGACGTAAGGCACTCGCAGGCAAATATTGATAAGGCAAAGAACCTGTTGGGCTACAAGCCGCTTTTCAATGTTGGTGAAGGTATGTTGAAAGCAGCAAATTGGTACGTCTCGTTCTTTGCAAGAAGTTAAAATCAGTGATTAAAGAGATCTGCGCAATCACTGTTCTTGCAAACAAGCTTTGTATGTTTGTCTTGCTGTTTAGTTTGGCGCGAATTTTAGGCGTTGAACTGTATGGCGTATTCTCGTACCACTATGCGATCGTAACAGGTATCGCGACAGTGGTAGGGGAGTGCTTGAGTGTCGCGTTGAGTCGCTACGCGGTCTTGAATGCCGAAAAAGTAAATTACAAGACTTCCTTGGGGCTCATGTCATGGGGCGGCATCGTTGTAGGTGCCCTCTGTGTGATCGTGTTTATAGTTTTTCCGGCGCCTGCTTCCTCGTACGAAATGAGTTCTGGTTATTTACTGATCGGAGCATTCTTTCTAGGTTTCGCTTGTGTTTGCAATTTGACTATAACCGGTCTGATGTTCTCCCTTAATACCTCAGGGAAGTGGGCTGCCGCATTGGCGGTTCATGGGCTGCTTGGGTTGTTGCTGGTGGTTTCCATTGCGAAGATTGGAGGAGAAATAGAGGGTGTCATTCTAACCCTTGCAATTTGTACGTTAATCGCTCCTGCATTTGGTTTTTTTACCATAAAGAAAAGCAAGTTCAGTCATGAGGAGCGGGGACGAGAGTCTTCCTCCTTCCGACAAATGATGGCATTGCTTTCGCGTTCAGGGGCGCCGACTGTCGCCGGAAGCATGCTTCTCGGGGCTCCTGTCCATATTGTTTGCCTGATGATCTTTGCCAACTCAAGCTTGAATGTGTCTGAGGTTGGCTATTTCAATCTGTTTTTTCTTTTTTATATTTTGGTAACTGTGCTGCCAAGCTCACTTACATCCTATGCCATTGTAAAGTTGGCAGGGCGTGGAAATAGTGCCAGCAAATTGTACCTGATGCTCGGGCTATCAATATCAGTTTGTTTGCCTGTGTTTTTGGTTTTGACACAGAGTTATTGGTTGTGTTTGCTTGGTAGTGGCTTTTGTAGCAAAAATGATCTTCTGGCTTACGCAGTATTGGCGGGTGGCATAGGGCTTACGACTACAATCGTCACTCAAATATTGCATAGCAAAAACATGACCAGGGTTGTTTTTCTTGGAAGTTGTTTTTATGCGTTTGTTTATTTGTCAATGACGGTAGTCGCAGGTTTCAAGGGTGATATGTTGGCAATCGATCTTTTCAGGTCCTTTGTGTTGGCGCTAGTAACTCAACTTACCGTGCTGGCGGTCCTGGGTGGCCGTAAGTTGGTGCTATGATAAATGTTTTGGGCGTTAGTTATATTTGTGTGGCGTCCATGACTGAAAGTAATATTGGGGCCAGTGTTGAGTCTGGTTTACGGTTCGGTTGCTTTGTTTTTGTTGGTCAAGGTTAATGGTTATATTATTGGTTTCGACGTGCTTACTTATTTTGCTCACGCAATGTGTTCTGTGCCTGATATCCAAAAAATACCTGGTCGCATTGTATGCCGTCTGTTATTCGGTACCTTTCCTTGGTCTTGTGAGTAGTCTGTGGGGTAACACCGTTACCCTTTGGCCCATTGGGGACTATGATTTTTATCTGGATGACTTGTTGGTATTCCGACTTTCGCTCGTCTGGTTTCTTGGTGTTGCTGGTGGACTCATTGCCCTTCTAATGTCGTTTTTGGTGCCGCCCCGAAGTTTGCACCCGCACCGAGAAACTTTTTTTTCCCCGTTGGACTTTAAGTTGGCCGGTGGAATTTTCCTTGTGTTGTCCACATTTTTCATTGTTTTCAGGCTTGTAAGGCCGGACGTGATGCTTGAAATGTTTGCGGGTGTCGAGTCAGTGGTGGTTTTTTCCATTATTGCGATCGTTGCTTTGGCATTGTCCTACCCATCCAGATTGATGTTTATGGTGTCTGTCACCCTGGTGATGTCCTATTGTGTTGCCAACGCAATGACCGGGGATCGGGACTTTGTTGTACTGGTTGTTGCTGCCATTATCGGGTTGATGTTTCGCTATAATCAATTTATCAAGTTAAAAACTCTATTTTTTGTTGCTGCGTTCATGACCCTTCTGCTCGTCAGTGGTGTTGTTGTTTCAATGAGCCGAATGGACGTGGACTTAACGGCGGACAACATTACGCAGTATTTTTTGTTCAATTCCTGGAATGCGATAATTTTACCGCTCGTTCAGCAGTTAACCAATTTCTGGGATGGGGAGCACCTACGTTACGGTCAGACCTACCTCGACATGTTTCTTTCGCTGGCGCCATCACCTTTCTATTCGGCTTTGGGCATGGAGAAGCCCATTGTGGTGGATAATCCTGCCCTCTGGTATTACATTACCGGGCTCGGTGGCATTCACGTTGCCGGTGTTGCTTTTGAAAATTTCGGACTGTTTGGTGTCTTCATGAATGGATTCATCAGTGTCTGTTTCTTGCGGTTGATCGACTCGCGCTGCCGCGAGGACGATTTTTTGCGAATTTTCTTATATATGCTTTGTGCCGCGACAGTCATGCACTGGGTTTGGTATGGCGAAATATATTTGCTGAATTCATTGGTTTTTTATGTGATGGCATTAGGATTATTCCTCACTATGAAGCTCGTGCGGGTTTTGAAGTGAGCTTAAATACTTTTACTGGATTGAGAGAATAGGTATGTGCGGAATTGCGGGAGTTGTCGGGTGGAAGTTGAATCAGCAAAACGCCGTTGCCGTTGGCAAGATGGTGGATGCGCTGATGCATCGCGGTCCCGACGATGGAGCAGTTTGGTCAGATGCCGATAGTGGAATTTCGCTGGGGCACCGACGGCTTTCGATCCTGGAGTTGTCGGTACATGGAAGTCAGCCGATGATTTCCGATGACGAGCGCTTTGTTATTGTTTTTAATGGTGAAATATATAACTTCAATGAACTGCGCGAAAAGCTGATTGAGTCCGGTTTGACGCGTGTTTGGCGTGGTCACTCTGATACAGAAGTGTTGTTGGCTGCAATCGGTGCGTGGGGTGTACAAAAAACCCTCGAGAACCTGGTGGGTATGTTTGCCTTTGCTGTCTGGGATAAGGTTTCCAAGACGGTTACTTTAGCCCGAGACAGAATGGGCGAGAAGCCACTTTATTACGGTGTAGTGGGCGACCGTTTTGTCTTTTCCTCTGAATTGAAGGCAATCAAGGCGGCATTTGGCAGCGATCTGAGAATTGATCGTCATGCGCTAGCGAAGTTCGTAAGGTATGGCTATGTTCCGGCTCCGGAATCTATCTACGAAGGCATTAAGAAGTTACAGCCCGCGCATTACTTGAGTGTTGGCTCATTTTCCAGCGTGGCAGAGCCCGTTTCCTACTGGTCGCTACCGGCGGCTGGCGAGCTAAGAGAAGAGCTGTCGCAGGCCAGCGATAAGGAAGTAGTAGACGTTGTCGGTGAAAGATTGTCTGCTGCTGTAAAATCGCAGATGATCGCCGATGTTCCACTTGGGGCATTTTTGTCGGGCGGTGTCGATTCAAGCTTGATCGTTTCGTTGATGCAGTCGCAAAGCTCTACCAGCATCAACACTTACACGATCGGCTTTAACGAACCTGAGTTTGATGAGGCACCTTACGCTAAAGCTATTGCCAAGCACCTGGGGACTAACCACACCGAATTTTATCTGGGCGCCGACGATGCTGTTTCTATAATTCCGCACTTACCGGAAATATACGACGAGCCTTTTGCTGACTCCTCTCAAATTCCGACAATCCTGGTCTCCAGGATGACAAAACAGCATGTATCCGTAGCCTTGTCCGGTGACGGCGGAGATGAGCTTTTTGCCGGATATCCCCGCTATCAGATCACAGCAGGACTTTGGGCGCGCATAGAAAAGCTGCCTTTGCCCGCACGCCAGATCATGGCCTATTCACTTCGCTCGCTTTCGTCCAAAGGCTGGGACAGCGTCTGTTCGGTTTTGCCTGGCAGCCTTCGGGCCAAGGTCAATGGTCGGCGTATTTACCGAATGTCCGAGTTGTTGGGTTCTGAAAATCTGGCGCAAATGTATACCGGTTTGATGTCGCAGTGGCAGGCGACCGACAATGTGGTCCTGGGTGTCGATGCGCAACATCAAGGCGTTGCTTCCTGGGAGTCGGCAGTTGATTACGTCGAGGAAATGCGACGCTGGGATGTCTCTCAGTATTTGCCTGATGACTTGCTGGTTAAAGTGGACCGTGGAGCGATGAGCGCAAGCCTGGAAACCCGCGCGCCACTGCTTGATCATCGAGTGGCGGAACTCGCGTTTTCCCTGTCGTCAGACCAGCTGATAAAGAATGGCGTGGGGAAATGGCCACTTCGCGAGCTTCTTAAGCGATACGTGCCGACTTCATTCTTCGATAGACCCAAGGCGGGCTTCTCTATCCCACTGGCGCAGTGGTTGCGTGGGCCTCTGAAAGAATGGGCGGAGGAGTTGTTAACGGAGGAGCGACTCAAGAGAGAGGGCTACTTCGATTGTCAGAAAATTCGCTCGGCATGGCTCCAGCATCAGAATGGAACATACGATCGGAGTCTTCATTTGTGGAATATTCTAATGTTCCAATCCTGGCTCGATAAAAATAGCCACTAATTTAGATTGAGCAAAAGGTTTTCCATGAAGATAGTTTTCAATGCGCTCTCTGCCCGTCTTGGTGGAGGTCAGACATATCTGATCAATCTTTTTCAGTTCGTACCTGACAATGCGGACCTTGAGATTCTGGTTTTCGCCCCAGCGTCACTCAAGCTGCCGGATCACCCGAGGATCAGAAGGGTCGAACCAGCGTGGCCCACTGAAAATCCAATTGTCAGAGCTGTGTGGGAGCGGTGGGTACTGCCCGGTATTTTGAAGGCCGAGAAGGCTGACGTGCTGTTTTGTCCCGGTGGCGTAGTGGGTACTTCTGTGCCGGCAGGTTGCAAGGTTGCGACCATGTTTCGGAATATGATTCCATTTGACTTGCGAGTACGCAAAAGCATTCCGCTTGGGTTGCAGCGCCTGAGAAACTGGTTGTTGAATCGTATTATGCTGAAGAGCATGCGCGATGCGGATTTGACGATATATATTTCCAATTACGCACGAAGTGTCATTGAATCACTGACCAGGATCAAGAATCCAGTTACGATTCCTCACGGAATTGGCTCGGTATTTCGGACTCACGGTGATGATGCCGTTCCTCGGCCGGATTTTTTGCCAGCGGGTGAATATGTTCTGTACGTGTCGAGATTTGATGTTTACAAACATCATTATGAGGTGGTTAGTGCTTATGCAAACTTGCCAGCTGAACTTCGTGAAAAGTTCCCCTTGGTTCTGGTTGGCGAAGTAAACCTGCCCGAAGCCGAGCGGGTAAAGTCTCTGATTGCAACGCTTGGCCTCGAAGCGCACGTGCTGTTGCTGGGAGCTATTCCCTATCAGAGTCTTCCTCCTCTTTATCATCACGCCTATCTGAATCTGTTTGCTTCATCGTGCGAGAACTGCCCTAATATTATGCTCGAAGCGCTTGCTTCTGGCCGGCCGATGATCTGCTCGAACGTAATGCCGATGCCGGAGTTCGGAGCGGATGCAGCTCTGTATTTTTCTCCGTTTGATCCAGAAGATATAGGCCGCGTATTGTCTGAGGCGTTAACGAGTCCTGATCTTTTGAAGAAACTGTCCGTTGCGGCAGTGACTCAGAGCGATAAGTTTGACTGGGAAAAAACCTCAAGAAAAACATGGTCAGAACTGTTGGCGCTGGCCGTGTGCCCGAAAAAAGGTGTTTGATAAATGAAGGTTCTTGTGGTGTCGCAATATTTTTGGCCAGAGTCTTTTATTGTCAATGATTTGGTCAAAACTTTATCTGCTCAAGGCCACGTCGTAAAGGTCCTTACCGGAAAGCCCAACTATCCGGATGGCGCCGTCTTTAATGGCTATAGTGCTTCCGGGGCACAAGAGGAAAAATTCGAGTCCTCCGTCAGTGTTTTCCGCGCACCACTTAGACCTCGTGGTGCTTCGGGTGCAAAAAACCTCGTGTTGAACTATTTGTCGTTTATCCTGAATGGCTTGATGTACTACCCCCGAGCAGTAAAAGGGGAGGCTTATGATGCGATTTTTGTATTCGCGCCATCTCCAATTACATCGGTAATCCCGGCGATTTACTTGAAGTGGAAACTCAAGAGTCATCTGGCTGTATGGGTTCAGGATCTCTGGCCGGAGAGCCTGAGTGCGACCGGGTTCATCAAGAACAAAGCAATATTGCGCGTTGTGGGCTGGCTGGTGAAAGGCATTTACGCTTTCGTCGATACGCTTCTTGTTCAGTCGAGGGCATTTCGAGAGCCGGTCTCCCGTTACGCCAGCCCTGGCAAGGTCGTGTATTACCCCAACTCATTTCAGGACGTACCGCCGAGTGTTGAAGAAGCCCGGATTCCCGCACCCTTGCTCGCGGAACTCGACAACCATTTCTGTCTGGTTTTTGCCGGAAACCTGGGGACCGCGCAGTCGGTCGAAACCCTCGTTGAGGTAGCTGACAGGCTTCGCCATCTGTCGGAACTCAGGATTGTTCTGGTCGGAAGCGGCAGTATGTCGGGCTGGATCGAAACCCAGAAGAAGTCCCGCGGTTTGGACAACCTGGTTCTCGCCGGACGCTTTGCGGCCACTGAAATGCCGCATTTTTTCAGTCGCGCCGAGGGATTATTGGTGACGTTGAAGCAGGATGAGGCGTTCTCCTATACCATCCCCAGTAAAGTTCAGGCGTACCTGGCAGCGGGGAGGCCGATTATCGCCGCGCTGGACGGCGAGGGCGCGCGCGTCATTCAAGAGGCGGGAGCCGGCCTGACTACCGCGGCGCAAGACGCCGAAGGTATGGCCAATTGCATCGAGCAACTTTTCCGCATGACTTCGGATGAGCGGGAATCGCTGGGGCAGGCAGGTCGGGCGTACTACCTCGAGCATTTCGAAATGGAGCGGCAAAGCCAGCGTCTGGTCGAAATTCTCAGTAGCAGGATCAATGAATTAAAAGGTAGCTCAAAATGAAAGTTCTCGTGTTAGGGGTCACCGGAATGCTGGGTAGCACAGTGTTCAGGCAATTCCATGGAAACCCGCACTACGAGGTGTGGGGCACTTTGCGCAATCCAGGTGGCGCAAAATACTTTTCTGAGGACATGCACAGTTCGTTGATCAGCAATGTCGATGTGCTTGACCAGGATTCGCTGGTTTCGGTGCTGGCACGGGTCAAGCCGGATGTCGTCATCAACTGCGTCGGGCTCATCAAGCAATTGGCCGATGCCAAGGATCCGCTTTCCGCACTCCCTATCAATGCCATGTTGCCGCATCGCATTGCCAAGTTGTGCGCGTTGGCCGGTTCCCGCCTGATTCATATCAGCACCGATTGCGTATTTTCTGGCCGCAAAGGCATGTACGCAGAGGAGGATATCTCCGATGCAGAGGATCTCTACGGTAAGTCCAAGTACATCGGTGAGCTGCACACGGATCTGAATGCCGTCACCCTGCGGACCTCGATCATTGGTCACGAACTGGGGAGCCAGTATTCACTGGTGGACTGGTTCCTGTCCCAGAGCGGGCCGGTCAAGGGGTATGAGAAGGCCATTTTCTCGGGACTTCCTACCGTAGAGCTGGCGCGTGTCATTCGCGACTACGTGATCCCGAACCCACAGCTTCATGGCCTTTACCATGTGTCGGTGGCGCCGATTGACAAGCTCTCTCTTCTGAAGCTGGTAGCGGAAGTTTACGAAAAGGAAATCGAGATCATCGCCGATAGTCAAGTTTCTATAGATCGCTCACTGGACTCCTCGAAGTTTCAGGCTGCAACCGGTTACGTTCCACCTTCATGGTTGGAATTGGTTAAATCGATGCGTGCGTTGCGTTGATCATTTAATTCAATCAGTTTTGGGAAGGTCGTTATGTTCGATAATAAAGTTTTGATGATCACGGGCGGTACCGGCTCGTTTGGCCATACGGTGTTGAAGCGTTTCCTGGATACCGACGTAAAAGAAATTCGCGTATTCAGCCGTGACGAGAAAAAGCAGGAAGATATGCGCATTGCCTTGTCGAACGACAAAGTGAAGTTCTATATCGGTGACGTACGTGATCGCGATAGCCTTGACCAGGCTATGGTGGGGGTGGACTACATTTTCCACGCCGCCGCGCTGAAGCAGGTGCCTTCCTGCGAGTTTTACCCAATGGAAGCGGTGCGTACCAACGTCATGGGTACCGAAAACGTTCTGAATGCGGCCATCGCTTCGGGTGTACAGCGCGTTGTTGTGCTCAGCACCGACAAGGCTGTTTATCCGATCAATGCGATGGGTATTTCCAAGGCCATGGCTGAGAAGCTGATGGTTGCCAAGTCGCGGATGATTCCCGCGACAGGTCCGGTGATCTGCGCAACCCGCTACGGTAACGTCATGGCATCCCGTGGTTCGGTGATCCCGCTGTTCATCAATCAGCTGCAGAGCGGCGAGCCGCTGACTGTCACCGACCCGAACATGACACGCTTCCTGATGTCGCTCGAGGATTCTGTCGATCTGGTTCTGCATGCGTTCGAGCACGCCGAGCAAGGTGATATTTTCGTCCAGAAAGCACCTGCCTCGACAGTGGCGGACCTGGCGCAAGCGCTCAAGGAACTGTTCGCCCGTGACAATGCCGTCAAGGTCATTGGTACTCGCCACGGCGAAAAACTCTACGAGTCGCTGATCTCTCGTGAAGAAATGGCCAAGGCCGAAGACATGGGACGCTACTACCGTATTCCTTCGGACAATCGCGACCTTAACTACAAGAAGTTTTTTGTTGAGGGCGAACAGGAGATTTCCGATCTCGACGACTACACCTCCCACAACACTGAGCGTCTTGATGTAGAGGGCGTGAAGAAAGTTCTGTTGAATCTGGAATACATTCAGGAGCAACTTGATGCTTAAGGTCATGACGCTGGTTGGTACGCGACCAGAACTTATCAAGATGAGCCGCGTTATTGCCGAGCTTGATAAGCAGGTTAATCATGTATTGGTTCACTCGGGCCAAAACTACGACTTCGAATTGAATCAGGTTTTTTTCGATGATCTCGAAATTCGTAAACCTGATTACTTTCTGGGTGCCGCCGGTGATACCGCAGCCAAGACCATTGCCGAAGTGATTTCGAAGGCGGATGAAGTATTCGAGGCTGAAAAGCCTGATGCGCTTCTGCTCTATGGCGATACCAATACCTGCCTGGCCGTCATTGCTGCCAAGCGTCGGAAGATTCCGGTGTTCCACATGGAGGCCGGTAACCGCTGCTTTGACCAGCGCGTCCCTGAAGAACTGAATCGCAAGGTGCTCGATCACCTCAGCGATATCAACATGGTCCTCACCGAGCATGCCCGGCGTTACCTGATCGCGGAAGGGATTCGTCCTGAAACCATCATCAAGACCGGGTCGCACATGGAGGAGGTGCTCGACTATTACATGCCGAAAATCCTCACCTCCGACGTGCTGGCACGAGAAGGCCTGGAGCAGGACAAGTTCTTCATCATCAGCGCCCACCGTGAAGAAAACGTCGATACGCCGGAGAATCTTCGCGACTTGCTCAAAACGCTGCGAGCCCTGGCGGACAAGTATCAGTACCCCATCATCGTTTCTACGCATCCTCGTACCCGCAAGCGTCTGGAAGCGATCGGGGAATCGCTGGACCACCCTCTGATTCGCTTCTCGAAGCCATTCGGCCTGCTCGACTACATCAAGTTGCAGATGTCGGCGTTCTGCGTACTGTCCGACAGCGGCACCATCACCGAGGAAGCCTCTCTTCTGAATTTGCCTGCCATTACCATTCGTAATGCGCACGAGCGTCCGGAGGGGATGGACGAAGGCACTCTCATCATGAGTGGCCTGAAAGTCGAGGGCGTTCTCGATGCCGTACGTGTGGTAACCAGCCAGCATGATCGTACCCAGCGTGTTATCCCGGTTGTGAGGGATTACCAGGCAGGGCCTGTGTCGAAGCAGGTAGTTCGGGTCGTGTTGAGTTACACCGACTACATCAATCGTACTGTCTGGTCGAAATCCTGAGCGTCGTCGAGGTTTGAAAAATGCGTGTTTTATTGACAGGTGCTACGGGTTTCGTTGGTCGTGCGGTATTGGGTCGTTTAGCTGCCTCTGACGACCTGGAACCGGTGGCAGCCATTCGTGGGCACGCCCTGCCTGACTGTCCTTCGCGCGTTACTACCGTTCGAACCGCCGGGCTCAGTGCTGATACCGACTGGTCGCAGGCGCTGGATCAAGTGGAGGTTGTCATTCATGGCGCGGCTCGCGTTCACGTCATGAATGACACCGAATCCGATCCGCTGGAGGCGTTTCGCAAGGTGAATGTCGAAGGCACGCTAAGCCTAGCAAGGCAAGCCGCCGCGCTGGGTATTCGTCGCTTCGTGTTCATCAGTTCGATCAAGGTCAATGGCGAAGGTACGCCGATCAATCAGCCGTACTTCGCCGACGCGACACCCGCGCCTGGCGATCCGTATGGCATTTCGAAAATGGAGGCCGAGCAGGGGCTGCGAGAGATTGCTGGCGTCAGCGGGATGGAAGTGGTCATCATCCGTCCGGTGCTCGTTTACGGCCCGGGTGTGAGAGCCAACTTTCTGAATATGATGCGTTGGCTGGACAAGGGCATTCCCTTGCCGTTCGGGGCTATCCATAATCGGCGCAGCCTGGTCGCGCTCGAAAACCTGTCCGATCTGATCGTCACCTGTATCCGTCATCCAGCCGCCGCCAATCAGACCTTTCTCGTCAGCGATGGTGAGGACTTGTCCACGACACAGTTGCTGACGCGGATGGCGCAGGCATTGGGTAAACCTGCACGCTTGTTGCCTGTGCCGAGCATATTGCTTGAGCGGGGGGCGCAACTTCTGGGCAAACAGGCTTTGTCGCAACGACTGTGCGGATCGTTGCAGGTCGATATCAGCAAAACTCGAGAATTGCTGGGTTGGGCTCCTCCGGTCAGCGTCGATGAGGCGCTTGCGTCGACTGCCAATCACTACAAGGAAAGCCAGCGCCAAGCTGGCTTATGACAGTGCCGGTTCAATTGCAGAATTGATTTTGGCTGTTTCAGGAAGTTGACCTTTGAACACAATATGGTTGTTGGCGTTGGTGGTGGGTGTTTCATTCTTGGGCACAGGTGCATTGCGCAAATACGCATTGGCACGCAGCTTGATAGATATTCCTAATGCGCGTAGTTCACATTCGGTTCCGACCCCCCGGGGTGGTGGTGTGGCTATCGTCCTGAGTTTTCTGATTGCGCTGCCTGTCCTGGCCTGGACAGATGCGCTTGCCTGGCCGATGGCGCTGGCTCTGCTGGGGGCTGGCGGCTGGATCGCAATCGTTGGTTTTCTCGACGACCATGGGCATATCGCCGCGCGTTGGCGCCTGCTTGCGCATTTCGGTGGTGCCATCTGGGCATTGTTCTGGATTGGGGGGATAGCTCCGATCAATATGTTCGGTTTCGAGTTCAGTCTCGGCTGGTTCGGTTATGTCATCGCCGCGTTCTATCTGGTCTGGATGCTCAACCTCTACAACTTCATGGATGGCATTGATGGTCTGGCCAGCGTCGAGGCGATTTGCGCCTGTGTCGGTGCTTGCCTGGTCTACTGGATCGCAGGCCACACCAGCCTCGCCATTGCGCCGCTTGTACTGGCGATGGCCGTATCGGGTTTCCTTGCCTGGAATTTCCCGCCCGCGAAGATCTTCATGGGCGATGCAGGCAGTGGTTTTCTGGGGATCGTGTTGGCGGTGATGTCGCTTCATGCGGCATGGACGAATCCACTGTTTCTCTGGGCCTGGCTCATTTTGTTGGGCGTCTTTATTGTTGATGCGACCTTTACCCTCATTCGTCGGCTGTTGCGCGGGGATAAGGTTTATGAGGCCCATCGCAGCCATGGATACCAGTATGCTTCACGAAAATATGGCAGCCATCGGGCGGTCACGCTGGCAATCGCTGCAATCAATTTGTTGTGGTTAGTACCAGTGGCTATATTGGTCGTCCTGCAATATCTCGATGGCGTGGCGGGGTTGGTCCTGGCCTACGTGCCTCTGGTGTTGCTGGCTTTCAGGTTTCACGCAGGCGAGTTGGAAATCGCTGGCAAGGCGTGATGGGCGCATTGGTTTTTGAGTATTGCTTTATCGGCAAGTGAGTTACCGAAAGCTGTAGTTGCTGTATCAATGCTAGGAGCTTCGAGAGGTGTTTAGAGGGGTTATGGATAAGATTCGGGCAAGGTTGTTAAGTCTGCCAAGACGACATAAACGTATTCTGCAGGTTCTGACGGATATTTTGTTGGTCTGGTTTGCCCTGTGGATGGCGTTTGTCGTGCGTCTTGGGCTGGACGAGTTGATCAACCCGTTCACTCAGCACGTCTGGCTTTTTGTCAGTACACCTGTCATTGCCATTCCTCTTTTCGTCCGCTTTGGCATGTACCGTGCTGTCATGCGTTACTTTGGAAATGACGCGCTGATTGCCATTATCAAGGCAGTGACACTGTCATCCTTGATACTTGGCGTTGTAGTGTACTGGTACAGCAATCATCAAAACGTCGTTCCTCGTTCGATCATTTTCAACTATTGGTGGTTGAGCCTGATCATGGTCGGCGGATTACGCTTGGCCATGCGCCAGTATTTCATGGGCGACTGGTTCAGCGCAGCTCAGCATGTCCCGTTCACCAGCAGGGATGATGGTCTGCCGAAAGTGGCCATCTACGGCGCGGGAGCCGCGGGTAATCAACTGGTTGCTGCATTGCGGATGGGGCGCGTCATGCGGCCTGTTGCTTTTATCGATGACGATAGCGGTATCGCCGACAGGGTGATCTCCGGGTTGCAGGTGTACACGCCCAAGAACATCCAGCAGATGATCGACAACACGGGCGCTCAGGAAATTCTCCTCGCCATTCCATCGTCCAACCGTGGGCGCCGTCGCGAGATTCTCGGGTTTCTCGAAGGCTTTCCGTTACACGTTCGAAGCGTCCCGGGTTTCATGGACCTGGCAAGCGGCCGGGTCAAGGTCGATGATATCCAGGAAGTGGACATCGCAGACCTGCTCGGGCGTGACGCAGTCCCGGCCCAGGCTGATTTGCTCGAACATTGCATCACAGGGCAGTCCGTGCTGGTCACGGGCGCCGGGGGCTCCATTGGCTCCGAGCTTTGCCGGCAGATTCTGACGCTGCGTCCGACAACGCTTCTACTGTTCGAACACAGTGAGTTCAATCTTTATTCCATCTTGTCCGAACTGGAGCAGCGGATCGCTCGAGAGTCGCTGTCCATCCGTCTTTTACCGATTCTCGGGTCGGTTCGTAACCCGGACAAGTTACTGGATGTCATGAAAACCTGGCGAGTAGACACGGTATATCACGCCGCGGCCTACAAGCATGTACCCATGGTCGAACACAACATTGCCGAAGGCGTGCTCAATAATGTGATAGGCACGCTCAATACGGCCCAGGCCGCGCTCCAGGCAGGGGTGGCCAACTTTGTACTGATTTCCACCGACAAGGCTGTGCGACCAACCAATGTCATGGGTAGCACCAAGCGCCTTGCCGAGTTGACGTTGCAAGCGCTGAGTCGTGAGTTGGCCCCGGTGTTGTTCGGTGATACGGGTAATGTTTCCCGTGTGAACAAAACGCGCTTCACGATGGTACGGTTTGGTAACGTCCTGGGATCGTCGGGTTCGGTCATTCCGTTGTTTCACAAGCAGATCAAGTCGGGCGGCCCGCTGACGGTCACACATCCGAAGATCACGCGATACTTCATGACCATTCCTGAAGCGGCACAGCTGGTGATTCAGGCTGGCTCCATGGGGCAGGGTGGTGATGTCTTTGTCCTGGACATGGGCGAGCCGGTGAGGATCGTCGAACTGGCCGAGAAGATGATCCATTTGTCCGGCCTGAGCGTGCGCTCGGAAAAAAACCTGCATGGCGACATCGCTATCGAGTTCACCGGGCTGCGTCCGGGCGAGAAGCTTTACGAAGAGCTGCTGATCGGTGACAACGTGGCGGCCACCCAGCACCCGATGATCATGACGGCCAACGAGGACCACCTGTCCTGGGATTCGCTGAAGGTCAAGTTGACCGAGTTGCTCGCCGCCGTGGATCAGGACGACTACACGCGCGTCCGCCAACTGTTGCGTGACACTGTCAGCGGCTACACCCCGGACGGTGAGATCGTCGACTGGATCTACCAGCAGCGCCGCCTGGAACCCTGATTGTTTCATATCCAGTAACGTACACATTTTTGACAGTTCAATAGCATCGCCTAAGTTTGGAGAGCAGCCTTGGAAAAAGCTGCTTTCCCAAACGATGGCATGGAGCTTCACTAATGCGTACAAGCAGTTTCTACTCTCTGGTATTCGCCCTTCTCACCAGCGCCTCTGTTACGGCAAGCGCCGCGCCTGTCAAGGCACCTGAGGTGACGAGTGCGCCTCTGGTGCAGGATGTGGCCGCCAAGGCACCATCCGGCAAAGTCGATCTCAATAGTGCTGATGTACCTACGCTGCAACGTGAGCTGGCTGGGGTGGGCGAGGCCAAGGCGAAAGCGATTGTTGCTTATCGTGAAAGTAATGGTGCGTTTGCCTCAGTTGACGAATTACTGGAGGTGAAGGGGATCGGCAAAGCGCTTCTGGATAGAAATCGCGACAGGGTCGAGGTGAACTAGCGGGTTCATCAAGCAAAAAAAGGCCGATCATTGATCGGCCTTTTTCTGTAGCGGGATTCATGCCCGGCGGTACAACCCGTTGTTGTCGGTCATCCGCATTCAGGCAAAGAACAGGTCGGTATTGTTCAGCAAGGTGGTCTGGCCAAGTAGCGTGATGTTGCCACCGTGAGCGCCATCACCCGCGGTGTCGAAGGTCACAACCAGCCCGTTGTCTTGCAGCGTTTGCGTCACTGACTTGGTAGTCGTCCAGCCATAGATATACAGGGTGTCTTCGCCTTGTTTGAAGTCCTGGATGGTGTCCGCGCCAGAGCCTGCGTTGAATGCGAAAACATCTCGCCCTTTTCCGCCAATCAAGAGGTCGTTGCCGGTGCCACCGACGATGAAGTCGCTGCCGTTTCCTCCAGCCAACACGTCGTTACCATCTTGGCCGTATAGCGAGCAATTTGCATCCGAGTGAGACTGGATGATGTCATTGCCACTGTTTACTCCGCTGGTGCTGCCAGCCAGTTCTGCGCCCTGTGTGCCGACGTAGAGGATTTTGTCTGCTGCACTGCCACCGTAGATTTTATCGGCGTACCCGGAACCAGGATTGCCGGCGACAGCCGTTGTGTTGAAGCCTTTGAGCGGGTCAGCGTTGAAAACAAACGTAGTGTCGTTGGTGGTGAGCAGCGTCGTACGGCCTTCGATCAGCATCCCGCCATCAAAACGTGCATCGCCATCGGTGTCATAGCGAAGATAGACGCCGTCCGAGGTCAGCTTCTGGTCAATCCTGAAATTGAACTCTTTTTCCGAAATTTGCGTACGGCCGGTGCCGCCGGTGCCGCTGACGCCGAGGAAAACCACTTGATCGGCACCTACACCGAAGCTGTCGATGGTGTCGTTGAAGCCATCGCCCTTCGAAAACACGTACTGGTCTGCACCGTAACCACCAGACGTGTAGTCATCGCCAGTGCCGCCGACCAGAAGATCTGCCAGTTGCCCGCCAATCAGGACGTCATTGCCCTCATTACCGTAAAGTTGACCACCGGAAAAACGTAGCGCGAGCGTGTCATCGCCCGCTCCCCCGATGAGCGTAGCGAACACCGGGCTGAGTGAACTGCCATCATATGAAATGAAGTCAGCGCTCGAGGTGCCGGTGACCGTGGCTCTCCCGTTGTTGGTGACGGCGTTGCTATCTGTAAGATGCGTGACGGTCAGATCGCCAACGCCGCTTGCTACCGTATAGTCAAAGACACCGCTCAGAGAGTTGGCAATGCTGGCAAGCAAGGTATCACTCAGACTGTCGTTACTGGTATAGAGCTTATGCTCCGTTGTGATTATTTGCGCAGCATATAGATTAGCCAGGCGCAAGGCTTCTGCACCTGTCTCCGACCATCCGGATTCAGTTGCATTATTAGGGATGAAGTATTCAACGTCGTCTGCATTCATCATGTCCTTGACACCGACACGCTCGCCCGTGCGAACGTCGGTGTAATAGACGTTATAGTCCGCGTCCTGGATTTCCCACTTGTTGGTTGTGGTATTAAAAATTTCAAGGTACGTATGTCCCTGAAAGTACCCTTGGGTGTCTGAGTACGTCCAGATGGTGCGTTTTTGCAGGCCAAGTTCCGCGCACAGGCCGCTGAATATGTTAACCATATTGCCGCACAGAAGTTCCGCGCGTTCGGCAGTCGGATCGCCTGTGACGGTTTTGTAGATTTGCTCGGCGGTATAGAAGGGGTCATTGCCGTGGGCAACCCACCAGGCACCATTCGAGTGAGTTGTATTGGTGGACAATAGTTCGCGGGCAACGTCTTGCAGCAATGCGCCGGTTGCCGAAGCTTCTTCCCGGACGATATCGGCGAGTAAAGAAAAATAATTGATCAAAAGTGACTCCATGTTGATTGGGTGGCCGCTCCCGATATCCGAATCGTTCTGCAAACGGCGTTGCTGGCCAAAATTTCACATATGTTACAGTTCTTTGGCCAGTATGTTAAAGAAGCATTCTCAACTATAGCGCAATTATAAATCTCCAGAGATCAAGGACCCGCGCGGCTCGTCGACTGCATTGCAACGCCAGGATGCTGGCAATTTCATTCTGCAAGCCGTGCTCAGGTGATACACTCGCGCGCCCCGCAACGCCCGATCAACACACTAGGTTGTCAGTTCCCAGATGATACGCAGTACACCCGAAAACAGCCTGCAAGTAGCCCTGAGGGCCTGCAGGAGCAGCTTTATATCGGTGGGTTTTTTCAGTCTGTTCATCAATGCACTGATGTTGGTCCCGACCTTCTACATGCTTCAGGTCTACGGGCGGGTCGTCACGGGCGGCAGCCTGACGACGCTGGCCATGTTGACCATTATCCTGACCTTCCTGCTCGTGACGATGGGTCTGCTGGAGTGGGTACGTTCGCGGATCATGGTTCGCGTCAGCACCAGGCTCGACGTGTTGCTTGGCCGCGATGTCTACAGGGCCAGTTTCAAGCGGGCCCTGGACAGCGGTGGCATGGATGCCTCGGCCCAGTCGCTCAGCGACCTGACCGGGCTGCGCCAGTTCATGTCCGGGAACGGTCTGTTCGCGTTTTTCGATGCGCCGTGGCTGCCGATCTATATCGCAGTGCTGTTCCTGTTTCACCCTTGGTACGGCTGGACGGCAATCGGTTGTGCGGTGGTTTTGCTGGCGTTGGCCAGTATCAATGAGCGATCCACGGGCAAAGTTCTGGCAGAGGCCAACAAGCAGAGCATTGGTGCGACGCTGCATACCACCAAGAACTTGCGCAATGCCGAAGTGATCGAGTCCATGGGCATGCTTGACTCACTCATGTCACGCTGGAGTCTGCGTCAAAAGAACGTGCTGCTGTTGCAGTCCCGAGCCAGCGATCGAAGCGGGATCATCACATCGATATCCAAGACTTTCCGTTTGCTTGTTCAATCTCTGATCCTTGGCCTTGGTGCTTATCTTGCAGTCAGCCATGAGATCAGCCCTGGGCTGGTGATCGCAGGCTCCGTGTTGTTGGGTCGAGCGCTGGCGCCGCTGGACCTGATGATCGGCAGTTGGAAGGGGTTCATCTCTGCCCGTTCACAATACGCGCGCCTGAACAGCGTTCTCGACCAGCAAAATGCCGAACCTGAGCGTATGCAATTACCCGCTCCAATCGGCCATGTGACGGTAGAGAACCTCACGCTGGGTGCTCCGGGATCAAGAAGCCCGATCATCAAAGGCATCGGCTTCAACGCGCCAGCAGGCGCGATGATCGGTGTTGTCGGCCCTAGCGCCTCCGGCAAGTCGACGCTTGGCAAGGCCTTGATGGGTGTGTGGAAGCCACAGAATGGGGTCGTTCGTCTGGATAGCGCCGATATTGCCAATTGGGACAAAAGCCAATTGGGGCCGCACCTTGGGTATTTGCCGCAAGACATTGAATTGTTCGAAGGCACTATCAGCGACAACATCGCGCGTTTCGGTGTCGTTGATCCGGACCAGGTGGTGCTGGCGGCCAGGACCGCCAGTGTCCATGAAATGATTCTGATGCTGCCCAATGGCTACGATACGGTCATCGGCGAGGGGGGCATCAATCTGTCGGGTGGGCAACGTCAGCGTATCGGACTGGCCCGGGCACTCTATGGCAGCCCGCGGCTTATCGTTCTGGATGAGCCGAACGCTCATCTGGACGAAGTTGGCGAGCGTGCACTGGCGTTGGCGCTGCAACAGTTGAAACTCACGGGGGCGACGGTCTTCGTCATCGCCCACCGGACCTCGATCCTGGCCCAGCTCGACCGCTTGCTGGTGATGAACGCTGGCACCATCAGCCTGTATGGCCCGCGGGATCAGGTCCTCGCACAACTCAATGCGCCTCAATTGGCCGCTCAGCAGAAGCCGGCTGCCCGGGCCGGCACAGACGTCGCGTCGACCGACGTTTGACAGGAAACTCTCGATGAACCGTACGCTCGCTACTCCTGCCGATACTTTCGCAGATCTGCCCACGTCCGACAGATCCGTACGCCGAACAGGATTTTTCATTGTATTGGTGACGTTCGGCCTGTTCGGCGGGTGGGCGACGTTTGCCCCACTTGATGGCGCGGCCTACGCGCCGGGCGTCGTTACCGTGCAAACGTATCGCAAGACCGTGCAGCATCTGGAGGGCGGCATCGTCAAGGATCTGCTTGCCCATGACGGCGATGTGGTGAAGAAGGGCGACCCGATCATCGTTCTCGATGACGCTCAATTGCGCTCCGAATACGAGATGACCCGTAGCCAGTTGATCGCTGCCAGGACGGCCGAGGCGCGGTTGCTCGCCGAGCGCGATAACCTTCCGACAATTGCCTTCCCGAGCGATATCAATTCCGATAGTCAGCGCAGTGTCGAGGCGCGTTTCGGCGAGACTCAGGTATTCAACGCGCGGCGTAGCTCGCGACTTGGGCAAATCTCGGTCCTGCAAGAGCGCATTGGTCAGTTGAACCAGCAAATCAAGGGAACCGACACCATGATCGGTACCAAGACCAGCTTGCAGGAATCCTACAGCGGCGAAATTGCCGAGTTGAAAGAGTTGCTGGCCCAGGGTTTTGTCGACAAACAGCGGATGCTGGAACAGGCGCGCAAGCTGGACTTGCTCAAGTCTGAGGTGGCGGATCACCGCTCGACAAATATCAAGACCAGGTTGCAGATCAACGAAACCCAGTTGCAGATCCTGCAGATCGACAAAGACTTCAACGCCGACGTTACCAAGCAGTTGGCAGAGACCCAGACCAAGGCCTACGACCTGCAGGAAAAAGCCTCGGCGCTGGAGGATCGCCTGAGCAGGGTGATTATTCGCGCTCCGGAAGACGGGATGGTGATTGGCATGACGGTCCACACCATCGGTGGCGTTGTGCGACCCGCAACGCCCTTGCTGGATATCGTTCCATCCGTTTCCGACCTGGTGGTCGAGGCACAGGTCTCACCCAATGACATCGACCGAATCGCTATCGGCAAGTTGGCGGACATTCGCTTCAGTGCCTTTAACACGGCCACGACACCGGTCATCGAAGGTCGAGTGACGAGTGTATCCGGCGATCGCTTGATCAACGAGAAAACCAGTGCACCGTACTATCTGGCCCGCATCAGCGTGACAGGGGAGGGCGCGCGGAAACTGGGAGATCGCAAGTTGTTGGCGGGCATGCCGGCAGACGTATTGATCAACACCGGAGAGCGCACCATGCTGCAATACCTGATGCAGCCGGCACGTGACGTTATTGCCCAGTCAATGATCGAGGAGTGATCGTGCGTCTGATTCCCTGCCTGGTTTTGGGTTCAATGGCATTGCCTGTCCACGCCGCTGAAGTTCCCACCGCCCCCCCCTCTATCACTACGCCGCAAACAGCTTCGGTCAGTAAACAGAGCTACTCGGTCGACTTGATGCAGTTGTACCGCGAGTCGCGCCTGGAAGACCCACGGGTGATCTCCTCTTACTCCAAGGCTCAATCCGGGGTCGAGCAGCAAAACCAGGCGTTTGGCAGTCTGTTGCCTTCAGTGACGGCCAACGCGGGTTTCAACCGGATCAAACAGTCCAATCTTCAAATCGACGAGGCCTACGACAGTCGCAACTATTCGGTGGGGTTGACCCAACCGTTGTACAACAAGGCTGCCTGGGAAAACTACCAGCGCTATAAAAGCCTGGCAAAGCAGGCTGACTCCGAATCAAAAGAGGCTCAGGCCGAGGCCACTGTGGATCTTGCACAGCGATATTTTGCCGCGCTGGCTGCCGATGATGAACTTGAATTGGTGCGGGCCGAACGCAGGGCTACCCAGAAGAACCTCGACAGGGTCAGTGCGCTTTACAGCAAACAGTTGGCGATGGTGACCGATTTGCTGGATCTCCAGGCCCGAGTTGATTCGCTGGCGGCCCAGGAAGTCGAAGCGCGTAACCAGTCCAGCCTGAGCCGTGTTGCGTTGTCGGAAATTATCGGACGGCCGGTCAAAGAGAAACTGAGTCGTGTGCGTAATGACGTCGAATTGAAAGTGTCTGCCGAAAGCCTGGAAAGTTGGGTCAATTTGGCGATCGCCGACAATCCGGCGATCAAGGCCAGCGAAAATGCACAGGACGCAGCAGAGGCTGCCCTGCGCGAAGGTAAGGGCGGGCACTATCCCACGGTCAATCTGAACCTGAGTGCGCAGCAGACCAATGAAGGCTACAACAATTCGTTGGCGCCACAGACCGACAGCTATGTCGCGGGTGTGGGAGTACAGATTCCGATCTATAGCGGTGGCACGACATCCGCGCGGGTAAGGCAGCTGTATCAGGATCAGCTCACCGCAGAACAGCAATTGGTCGCGACGCGCCGCCAAGTGGTCAAGGAAACGACAAACGCGTATTTGACTGCAGACTCAAGCGTGGAAAAGATCCACGCAAACCGCAATGCACTGGCCTCGGCCGAGCAATCGCGCATTGCGGCTGAAAAAGCATTTACCTATGGCGTGGTTAATGCCGTGGATGTTTTGACCGCGGTACAGAATGAATTCAAGGCACGTCGCGATCTGCTCAAGACTCAATACGACTTTATAACCAACCTTTTTATCCTGAATCGCTGGGCCGGAAAGTTGTCGGAAGAAAGTGTCGAAAGCGTCAATCTCTGGTTGAGTGGAAATGATCAGGCGATCACTTCACCAGAGACGCTGCGGGAATAAGTTGTCGTCCGTTAAATGCTCTTTGCGTAGCTAAAGCTATTGGTCGAGTCGGGCTGCGCTTGAAGGGAAAGCGCAGCCCTCGACAATTAACGACGAGGTGAATGCAGTGACAGAACGGCGCGACGAATGATGGCGACACCCAGGCCGAGTATGAATCCAAAGATCAGGCCAAATCCAACGATCAGGGCTTTCTTCGGTTTTATAGGCGCTTGAGGTTCCATTGCATCTTTATCAACATTGACCAGCTTTAACTGATCGAAGTTTACATTCAGTTGCTTCAGGTGAGTCAGCTCACCGCTGATGTCCGCGAAGTCCTTGATAAACAACTCAGGATGATTCCGCTCTTTGAGAAGTACTGCTTCGCGGTTGGTAGCCAGCAGGCTGAGCTCTTTTTGAATCTCATCGATACGCGGCTCGGTGAAGTCATCGGAATGACGAGCTACCAAGGTGGCACGCTCTGCTTCCAGTGCCGCTTGTCCCAGGAAGTACAGGGGTATTTTCTGATTGTTGACTTCCGTGCGGATCATGTTGCCCTGATGGGCTTGCTCTCCATCTCCCAGCGCCGAGGGCGTGGTGGGTTTTACAATTCCGAGTTTCTTGGCGATGACGATGGCTTCATCAAGTTCTTTGATGCGGTTTTGTCTGCGGCTTTGCAGTTGTTGGCGCAGCGCTTTGAGTTCGTCTTGAAGTACTTGCTTTTTTAGCTGATCTTTTTCCAGCAAATGGGCAACTTTGGAATCTTTTTCCGCCTCATAAGCGGACTTTTTCGACTCCAGTTTCTTTTCAGTCTGATCGATGCGGTTGGCAATCAGTATTTTTAAGTTTGACGCAACTTTTTCCTTTTCACCTTTAACGACGAAGTCGGTAAAGTCTCTCAAGATGCCTACGCCATCTATGCCCTGAGGATACCTGAGGCTAAGGCCAACGGCTTCGGAAAGGCTGGAGCTTTTTTTAGGATCAATTTTTTCAAGCGAAAATGCTCTTTCGTTGAACCTTTCAAATGTGTTCTCAATGGATTGCCCTGGTGCCTGCAATGGCGCAAGGTACTGCGGGTTGGCCTGGAAGAACTTCAGGCGAACATCATAAGACTGCATTGAAGAACCGATGTTGTTCAGCGCGTCTTTTGGCAGCAGTTTATAAAGTCCGGACTCATTCAGTTCGTCCAGGTCCGCCAGTGGGACAGGTCGGACATAAGTTTCAACTTCATATTCTGGAGTTGCCAGCAAGGCATAGGAAATAGCGGCGGTAACGGTCAGTGCAGTAAACAATAAAACAATCGCCCTTTGATCCCAAAGGCTGCCGATAAGCTCCTTTACTTCAACGACTTCATGTCGGGGGGTATCAATAGTGTTTACTGGAATGTTCATCACGCGCTCTAAAAATTTGGACAGACTTTCCAGAATACATCTGAAAATTGCCGTCATCTAGGTTAGAAAACTTTACATTTGGTTATATTTTTTGGATTTTCCAGCATTTGTTAGCAAACAGCAAGGGTGAGAAACAGTCGCGGATGCGAACACGGTCGCGGCTCAGACATCACCTTGACGGCCCTATGGGCTGGCCTCCTGTCACCCTGTGAGCGTTCAAAGCGCGCTGCTCATTCGCCCCACCGTTTATCGGTCGCTCGCAATACCGTTCGCTCCATCCCATAGGCTCGATGGGATTTCATTCTCATTCCGGGGCTACTCTCATTCTGGCCGGGTTACCGACGAGAACCCTCCGTTGCTCGATCAATTAAAATTACGGCTATCATATATTGGTAGAATTATGGCTATAATAAAATAGCTCGCGTCGAAGTGCTTTCACGTCGGGCGTCCTTCAGCATTTTTCAGGAGCACCATCATGAATTCAGTTCAGCCCCAAGGTACGGCCCTCGTCACCGGCGCGTCTTCCGGTATCGGGGCGGTGTACGCCGAGCGTTTGGCAGCCCGTGGTTTTGATCTGTTGCTGGTGGCTCGTGACGAGCCGCGACTGGAGGCTGCGGCGATCAAGCTGCGCTCGGAGCATGGGATCAAGGTGGAAGTGCTGTCGGCGGATCTCACCCGGAAGGAAGACGTGCTACAACTCGAACAGCGGCTACGCAGCGATTCGAGTATCAGTCTGTTGCTCAATAACGCCGGTGTGGCGGCGGATGGGCTGTTGGCCAATGCCGATACCGATCAACTGGAGCGAATGATTCAGTTGAATATCACGGCAGTCACGCGATTGGCCTCGGCGGCTGCGGCCAGCTTTACCAAGGCCGGGCGCGGCACGATCATCAATATCGCATCGGTGGTGGCATTGTTTCCCGAGCGTTTCAATGCGACTTACAGCGCCAGCAAGGCCTATGTATTGAGCTTGACTCAATCGTTGAACGCCGAGCTGAATGGTACCGGGGTGAAGATCCAGGCGGTGCTGCCCGGTGTGACACGAACCGAGATCTGGGAGCGCTCCGGTATCGATGCTTCGCAAATTCCCGCGGAAATGGTGATGGAAGCAGGAGAGATGGTCGATGCTGCGTTGTCGGGTCTGGATCAGGGTGAGTTGATCACTATTCCTTCGTTGCCTGATGCGGCGGATTGGGATGCGTTCGTGGCGGCGCGTCATGTGATGGCGCCCAATCTTTCCAAAAGCAAGGCCGCTGCCCGTTATCGGTAAGCGTCATCAATCGGCTTGAGGTGTGTCTGGTATGAGTGATCGTCGAGTGGTTGTAACTGGCATGGGCCTGGTGTCGCCGCTGGGAAGCGGTGTCGAAGCTGTCTGGGCGCGGCTGTTGGCCGGTCGTTCCGGGCTGCGCAATTTACCGCAAGAGGTGGTTGCCGATCTGCCGGCCAAGGTCGGCGGTGCAGTGCCCGCGCTGGCGGATGATCCGGAGGCGGGGTTCGATCCGGACCGGGCAACCCCGCCCAAGGAACAGAAGAAGATGGACCGCTTCATTTTGTTCGCCATGGAAGCGGCGCGTCAGGCACTGGAGCAAGCCGGCTGGCAAGCGCTGGATGCCAATGCCCAGGAGCGCACGGCCACCATCATCGGTTCAGGTGTGGGTGGTTTCGGCGCGATCGCCGACGCGGTGCGCACCACCGATAGTCGTGGGCCGAGACGTTTGTCTCCATTCACCATCCCTTCATTCCTGGTCAACCTCGCGGCAGGTCATGTGTCGATCCAGCATGGCTTCAAGGGGCCATTGGGTGCACCGGTCACGGCATGCGCTGCCGGCGTTCAGGCGATTGGCGACGCAGCGCGGCTGATTCGTACGGGTGAGGCGGACATCGCGGTGTGCGGCGGTGCAGAGGCAGCGATCGATCGGGTCAGCCTGGCCGGGTTTGCGGCTGCTCGCGCCTTGTCCAGCGCTTACAACGACACGCCTGAACGCGCTTCGCGACCTTTCGACAGTGGTCGCGATGGTTTTGTCATGGGAGAAGGGGCCGGGCTGCTGGTCATCGAGTCTCTGGACCATGCGCTGGCCCGGGGCGCCCAGCCCTTGGCGGAGCTCGTCGGCTACGGCACCAGCGCCGATGCCTATCACCTGACCGCCGGTCCCGAGGACGGCAACGGTGCGCGGCGGGCGATGTCGTTGGCATTGGCTCAGGCTGGTGTTTCTCCGGCTCAGGTTCAGCATCTGAATGCTCATGCAACCTCGACTCCGGTGGGGGATCTGGGTGAACTGGCGGCGATCAAGGCGTTGTTCGGTGCGCAAAATGGTATTGCCGTGACATCGACCAAGTCGGCGACCGGGCATTTGCTCGGTGCAGCAGGGGGAATCGAGGCGATCTTCACGCTGCTGGCGATCCGTGACCAGGTTGCACCAGCGACACTCAATTTCGAGAACCCGGACCCTGCCACTGAAGGAGTGGATATCGTTCATGGCAAAGCGCGGCCAATGGCCATCGAGTATGCGTTGTCCAACGGCTTCGGATTTGGTGGGGTCAATGCCAGTGTACTGTTCAAGCGTTGGCAGGGTTAATCCTGCGAGTGCTTGAGGTGTTCGCGTGCGATGTCGAGAATCCGTTGGGCAAACCCGACGTCGGCCACGCTGCGCGATAACAGCAAGGCGCCGACCAGCGTAGACATGATGACGATGCTGCGCTCGGCGGTGCGCTCACCCTCAAGGGTATGCTGGATCTGATCGAGTCGCGCCTGGAGCACGACGTCGCTGGTCGGACTCGGTTGACCACGCAGCCCCAGTTCCGAAGAAATGGTCAGCAGCGGGCAGCCTTCGTGGGGAGAGGTTTGATGCCATTCGGACAGGTAAGCGTCGATGAAGGCTTTGAGTGGCTGTTCCTCGGCGAAGATTTGCGCACACAGCTCGTCGACTTGTGCACCGGCCTCCTGCAAGGCTTTCTCTACCAGTTCGTCTTTGGACTTGAAGTGCGAGTAAAAGCCACCGTGAGTCAGGCCCAGTGCTTTCATCAGGGGTTGCAGCCCGGTCGCGCCGATACCGTCGCGTCGGAATCGCGCTGAAGCTTCCTTGATAATGCGTTGGTGGGTCTGGGCTTTATGGTCCTGCGAGTAACGCATCTGATATCTCCGCATCAATGCGCCATATTAACCAATGAAAATTGCATGGTGACTGTACTTCTACTTCTAATAAACATGCAGATGCTTCGATATGGGTGCAAAGCGGCGTGATTTCGGGCGTTTCCACGCAAAAACAAACCCCGCTTTCCAAGGCGGGGTTTTCAGTCAGCGGTCCTGCGCTTCCTTGGCGTCCATTTCCGCATTGCGTTCGGCGACGCGCTTGCGTTGCTCTTCGGTCAGTTCGACCTTGTTGGCGGTGTCGCGCAGCAGCATCAGGCCACCAACGATCGAGCCGATGGCAACGACCAGAATCAACCAGGCATACCAGGGCATAGGACTCTCCTTGAAAAGCAGGCGGTCGGCGAGGGTTCGCCAACCGATCGTGCATACCGTTTTGAGTGATGGGGTTTCATCGCAGTTCCATCGCTATCACCCCATTCTATGCCTGTTGTTCAAGGTTCACTCGAACGCTTTCACAGTCCGGTCAGCATCGCATCCGCCGGGGCGTCTGCGCGCAGTTGTGCGGTGAGCATGAAGTACACGAAACCTGCCGCCATGAAACCCAGGAAGATCAGGCCGATCAACGTGTTGAACCAGGCCATCGCCACCAGGCATACCACCGCCAGCATCAGTGCAATGAACGGCACCAGCGGGTAGCAGGGGGCGCGGAAGGTGCGTTCCAGGTTCGGCTCGGTTTTGCGCAGCTTGAACAGGCTGAGCATGCTCATGATGTACATCACGATGGCGCCAAACACGGCCATGGTGATCATCGCGGCGGTCAGCGTCATGCCGCCGAGGTTGATCAAGCCGTCGCTGTAGATGGCAGCAATGCCGATCACGCCGCCGGCGATGATCGCCCGGTGCGGGGTTTGAAAGCGTGACAATCTGGCCAGGGAGGACGGCAGGTAACCGGCCCGGGCGAGGGCGAAGAACTGCCGCGAGTAGCCAAGAATGATCCCGTGGAAACTCGCCACCAGCCCAAACAGGCCGATCCACACCAGCATGTGCAACCAGCCCGAGCTTTCGCCGACCACGGTTTTCATCGCCTGGGGCAGCGGGTCATTGATGTTCGACAGGGTGCGCCAGTCGCCGACGCCACCGGCGAAGAACATCACGCCCATCGCCAGCAGCACCAGGGTCAGGATACCGCTGATGTAAGCCTTGGGAATCGTGCGTTTCGGGTCCTTGGCTTCTTCGGCGGCCATGGCTGCGCCTTCGATGGCGAGGAAGAACCAGATGGCGAAGGGGATCGCCGCGAACATCCCGGCAATCGCCGGAGCACCGAATACATCGGAACCGGCCCAGCCATTGAGGGCGAAGTTGCTGAAACTGAATGCCGGGGCGACCACGCCCATGAACACCAGCAACTCGGCGACCGCCAGCACGCAGACCACCAGTTCGAAGGTTGCTGCCAGTTTCACGCCGAGGATGTTGAGACCCATGAATACGATGTAGGCACCGACTGCCGCGTGTTTCGGGTCCAGGGCTGGAAACTGGACATTGAGGTAGGCGCCGATGGCCAGGGCGATCGCCGGCGGGGCGAAGACGAATTCGATCAGTGTCGCCAGTCCGGCGATCAACCCGCCTTTCTCGCCAAAGGCACGACGGCTGTAGGCAAAGGGACCTCCGGCGTGGGGAATGGCGGTGGTCAGTTCGGTGAAACTGAAGATGAAGCAGGTGTACATGGTGGCGACCATGAATGAGGTCACCAGAAAGCCCAGGGTCCCGGCTACGCCCCAGCCATAGCTCCAGCCGAAATACTCACCGGAAATCACCAGCCCGACCGCAATGCCCCACAGGTGCAAGGTGCCCAGCGTGGGTTTGAGTTGTGTGTTCATGGGTTTGCTCCCTGAGTGGTTTGGAACGCTCAGGGGAGGTCAGTGCAGTGGGCGTGCCATTTCACGATTACGCGTCGTAATGGGCTGAAAGCTGTCGTATCGGGGATGTTCGCCACTGGATGCGCGAATATTGTGCGTCAGTCAGGGGCGCGTTTGTTGTAAATGCGGCTTTCGCGAGCAAGCCCGCGTACCCGCTCCCCAACACCGCTGCAACGCGCAGGTTGGGTATTTCAATGCAGGTGCGGGCAGCGCTTGATGCTCAGGCTTGCTGAGTGAGGCACTCGCGCAACGCCGTTTGCCAGTCTGGTTGACTGACACCCCAATCGCGCTGCAAGCGACTGCAATCCAGGCGCGAGTTGAGCGGTCGGGCTGCGGGTGTCGGGTAGTCGCTGGACGGGATCGGTAACAGGTCGGCGCAGGGCTTGCCCTGTTTTCGCAGCGCTTCACCGATCGCCTGGGCGAAGCCGAACCAGGAGGTCTCACCTTGAGCGGTCAGGTGATAAGTACCCCAGTTGGCGACCTGGCTCGTCTGCCAGCGCTCAATCAGGGCAAGGGTGCTATCGGCGATTGTACCTGCCCATGTAGGTGCTCCGATTTGATCGGCGACTACACGTAACTCCGGTTTCTCTTGCAGCAAGCGCTGCATCGTCAACAGAAAATTGCGGCCATGGGTTGAATAGACCCAACTGGTACGCAGGATCAGGTGTTTACCTTGCACGTCCCTGATAGCTTGTTCACCGGCCAGTTTGCTCTTGCCGTACACCCCGAGCGGATTTGGCGTGTCGTCCTCGTTATAAGGTCCGGCTTTACTCCCGTCGAATACATAGTCCGTGGAGTAATGTATCAACGGTATGTCCAGAGCCAGCGCTTCTTCGGCAAGGATGCCGGGAGCTACCGCGTTTATGGCAAAAGCTGGTTGCGGCTCGCTTTCCGCCAGATCAACCGCTGTATGGGCCGCTGCATTGACGATCAGATCGGGCCGGATGTTTTGCACCTGACGGCGAATCTGATCGGGTTGAGCGAGATCGAGCTGATCGCGACCCAATACGATCAGTTCGCCGACAGCCCCCAGCCGCCGTTGTAATTCATGTGAAACCTGACCGTGTCGGCCATTGATGAGTATTTTCACGGGAACAGTCCAGTCTCGTTACCGGGCGAATCGGGCTCGCACAGGTTCATTGCTCTTCCCCTGCCAGCTTGGCCAGGTACTGGCCATACCCGGTTTTGCCAAAGTACCGGGCGCGCTCCATCAACTGCTCGCGGTCGATCCAGGCATTTTCATAGGCGATCTCTTCGAGGCAGGCGACTTTGAGGCCCTGGCGGTGTTCGATGGTCTGCACGTACTGAGAGGCTTCGAGCAAGCTATCGTGGGTGCCGGTGTCGAGCCAGGCGAAACCTCGACCAAAACGCTCGACCTGCAGATCGCCACGTTGCAGATAGGCATTGTTGACGTCGGTGATTTCCAGCTCGCCACGAGGCGAAGGTTTCACCGCCTTGGCGATCTCGATCACATCGTTGTCGTAGAAATACAGGCCGGTAACGGCATAGCTGGATTTCGGCGCTTTCGGTTTTTCTTCGATCGAAAGGGCACGGCCATCGCTGTCGAAATCAATCACGCCGAAGCGCTCGGGGTCCTTGACCCAGTAGCCGAACACGGTGGCGCCGCGGGTGCGTTTTGCCGCGCTCTGCAATTGTTCGCCAAAGTGCTGACCATGGAAGATGTTATCGCCCAGGATCAGGCACACAGGGTCATCGCCAATGAACTCTTCGCCAATCAGAAACGCCTGGGCCAGACCGTCCGGCGAGGGTTGCTCGGCAAAGCTGAAATTCACCCCGAACTGGCTGCCGTCACCCAGCAGATTGCGATACTGGGGCAGATCCTGCGGGGTGGAGATCAGCAGGATATCCTTGATGCCGGCCAGCATCAGCACCGAGATCGGATAGTAGATCATTGGCTTGTCGTAGACCGGCAACAGCTGTTTCGACACTCCAAGCGTAATCGGGTGCAGGCGCGTGCCCGAGCCACCCGCCAAAACGATGCCTTTCATCATGCGAGCAGCTCCTTGGGATTGATGGCGCCAAGGCGTTCGCCCTGATAGCTGCCGTCTTGAACGCGGCGGCACCATTGCATATTGTCCAGGTACCATTGAACGGTTTTGCGCAGGCCGGTTTCGAAGGTCTCTTCGGGCACCCAGCCCAGTTCGCGTTCAATCTTGCCGGCATCGATTGCATAGCGCAGGTCATGCCCGGGGCGATCCTGGACGAACGTGATCAGGTCGGCGTAATGCGCAACGCCCTCAGGCTTGAGCGGTGCCAATTCTTCGAGCAGGGCGCAGATACCACGCACCACGTCGATGTTCTTTTGTTCGTTGTGCCCGCCGATGTTGTAGGTCTCGCCAACGGCGCCGGTGGTCACCACTTTGAGCAGTGCCCGGGCGTGATCCTCGACGAACAGCCAGTCGCGCACTTGCAGGCCATTGCCATACACCGGCAGCGGCTTGCCGGCCAGAGCATTGAGGATGACCAGCGGAATCAGTTTCTCGGGGAAGTGGAACGGCCCGTAATTGTTCGAGCAATTGGTCAGCAGCACCGGCAAGCCATAGGTTCGCTGCCAGGCGCGGACCAGGTGGTCGGACGCTGCCTTGCTGGCGGAGTAGGGCGAGCTCGGCGCGTAGGGCGTCGTTTCCGTGAACAGATCATCGACACCGTGCAGGTCGCCGTAAACCTCGTCAGTGGAAATGTGATGAAAGCGGAAGGCGCTTTTCTCAGGCTCCGGGAGGGCTTGCCAATAGGCGCGGGCGGCTTCGAGCAGGCTGTAGGTGCCGACAATGTTGGTCTGGATGAATTCCGATGGCCCGTCGATGGAGCGATCGACGTGGGACTCCGCTGCCAGGTGCATGATCGCGTGAGGGCGGAAACGCGCGAGCACCGCACTGACGGTCGCCTGATCGACAATATCGGCCTGAACGAACTCGTAGCGAGTGTCGTTGGCAATGCTGGTCAGCGATTCGAGATTGCCGGCATAGGTCAGTTTGTCCAGGTTGAGCACATCATGCTCAGTGTGTTGAATCAGCTCGCGGACAAGGGCCGAGCCTATGAAACCGGCTCCGCCGGTAATAAGGATACGCACGTTGGGCCAGCCTTCTTCAGTAATGCGAATAGCGTTAGCTTGCAGGCGCAAGCGGGGAGGCGCAAGAGATCTTGACCCCATTCGCTTGCGTCGCGTCAATCGGGCCGGATTATCCATGACTTGGAGCGTTCACTCACTACCCTGGCGCACAATTTAGAGCGCTATGTACGACACACCCGTTGTTCTCCTGGCCGGAGCACCTTCGCGCACCCTGTAACCCCGGCGTAAACCCACTCTTTACGCGTTCTTTATGCCCCGCAGGCACCCTCGGTCTCGTTCCTTTACAGCCTCCTTTCCGACAATGACTCCACACGCGGCAATACGCCGTAACACGGAGAACTTCCATGAGCGTTCTGGATGGGGTGTCGCTGCTGCTGGCAGTGGGGCTGTTCATTTATCTGTTGGTTGCGCTGCTGCGCGCGGACCGGAACTAGGAGTGGCCATGCACAATTATGACTATTGGCTGATCCTCGGGTTTTTTGCCCTGGTATTAGTCCCGGCGCCGTTTCTCGGGCGCTTCTACTACAAGGTGATGGAAGGGCAGCGCACGTGGCTGACGCCGATTCTCGGTCCTGTCGAGCGCGGTTGTTATCGTCTGGCCGGCGTCGATCCGCAGGCCGAACAGAGCTGGCAGAAGTACGCGCTGGCCTTGCTCGCCTTCAACTTCGCGGGTTTCCTGCTGCTGTTCGCGATCCTGTTGTTCCAGGACCACCTGCCACTGAACCCGCAGAGCCTGCCGGGACAGGAGTGGACGCTGGCGTTCAACACCGCCGTCAGCTTCATGACCAACACTAACTGGCAGGGCTACAGCGGCGAAGCCTCCCTGAGCTACTTGAGCCAGATGGCAGGCCTCACCGTGCAGAACTTCGTCAGCGCCGCCACTGGCCTGGCGGTACTGGTCGCGCTGTGTCGCGGCATCGGCCGCAAATCCACCCGGACCCTGGGCAACTTCTGGGTCGATATGACCCGTGCCACCCTCTACGGCCTGTTGCCGCTGTGCCTGCTGCTGGCGCTGTATCTGGTCTGGCAGGGCGTGCCGCAAACCTTCGCGCAGTACGTGAATGCGGTGACGATGCAGGGTGTTGACCAGGTGATCCCGCTGGGGCCGGCCGCCAGTCAGATTGCGATCAAGCAATTGGGCACCAACGGTGGCGGTTTCTTCGGCGTGAACTCGGCGCATCCGTTCGAGAACCCGACGGCGTGGAGCAATCTGTTCGAAATGGCCTCGATCATTCTGATCCCCGTCGCGCTGGTGTTCACCTTCGGCCATTACGTGAAGGACCTGCGCCAGAGCCGAGCGATCATCGCCTGCATGCTGGCGCTGTTCCTGATCGGCGGCGCAACCTCGCTGTGGGCTGAATACCAGCCGAATCCGGCCCTGAACAATGTCGCCGTCGAACAGACCGCGCCGCTCGAAGGCAAGGAAGCTCGCCTGGGCACCACTGCCACGGTGTTGTGGTCGGTGACCACCACGGCCGCGTCCAACGGTTCGGTGAACGGCATGCACGACAGCCTCAGCCCGCTGAGCGGCATGATGGCGCTGGTCAACATGATGGTGGGCGAAGTGATCTTCGGCGGCATCGGCGCAGGGCTCTACGGCATGTTGCTCAACGTGCTGATCGCGGTGTTCCTCGCTGGCCTGATGATCGGCCGTACTCCGGAATACCTCGGCAAGAAACTGCAGGCCAGGGAAGTGCAGTTGCTGGTGGTGACGTTGATGGTCATGCCGATTGGCGTGTTGGTGCTCGGCGCGATTGCCGCCAGCCTGCCTGGTCCTGTGGCCGCGGTGAGCAACCCTGGGCCTCACGGATTCAGTCAGTTGCTCTACGCCTACACCTCGGCCAGCGCCAACAACGGTTCCGCCTTTGCCGGCTTCGGTGCCAACACCCCCTTCCACAACCTGATGCTGGGCTTGGGCATGTTGATCGGTCGCTTCGGCTACATCCTCCCGGTCCTGGCCCTGGCCGGCAGCCTGGCGATGAAGAAAACCGCACCGATCGGGCAGAACAGCTTCCCGACCCACGGTCCGCTGTTCGTGACCCTGCTGACCGTGACCATTTTGCTGGTGGGCGGTTTGACCTTCCTGCCTACATTGGCGCTGGGTCCTATCGCTGAACATTTGAGTATGGTTGCTCTTCTGAAATAAGGAGCTAAGGAATCCATCATGAATATGCACGTTCCAGCTTCAAAACCTGCGTCACCGACCAAGTCGGTCGAAGCGCCAAAAACCGCTTTCTCGGCCCTGTGGCGTCCGGCGCTGGTGCAAGCCTTCGTCAAGCTCGACCCAAGGCAATTGCAGCGTGCGCCGGTGATGCTGGTGGTCGAACTGACGGCGATCCTGACCACCGTGCTGTGCTTCATTCCCGACACGGCAGTGCCGACCTTCGTCGCCGCACAAATCGCTGTATGGCTGTGGTTCACCGTGCTGTTCGCCAACTTCGCCGAAGCCCTGGCCGAAGGTCGCGGCAAGGCCCGCGCCGACAGCCTCAAGGCCGGCAGCGAAGGCCTCAGCGCCCGGCGCAGGACCGGCAACGGCAGCTTTCAGGTGGTGCCCGCCGCCAACCTGCGCAAAGGCGATGTGGTGCGCGTCGAGGCGGGAGAGATGATTCCCGGTGACGGCGAAGTGATCGAAGGTATCGCGGCGGTCAACGAAGCAGCGATTACCGGTGAATCGGCCCCCGTAATTCGCGAGTCCGGTGGTGACCGCTCGGCCGTTACCGGCAACACACGGCTGGTGTCCGACTGGCTGCTGGTGAAGATCACCGCCAACCCCGGCGAGTCGACCCTGGACCGCATGATCGCCCTGGTCGAAGGCGCCAAACGCCAGAAAACCCCGAACGAAGTGGCGCTAGACATCCTGCTGATCGGCCTGACCCTGATCTTCCTGCTGGTGGTCGTCACCCTGCAACCGTTCGCCCACTTCGCCAATGGCAGCCTGCCACTGGTGTTCCTGGTGGCGCTGTTGGTCACGTTGATTCCGACCACCATCGGCGGTTTGCTGTCGGCCATCGGTATCGCCGGGATGGATCGCCTGGTGCGCCTGAACGTGATCGCCAAGTCCGGTCGTGCGGTGGAAGCGGCGGGGGACGTGCACGTCCTGCTGCTGGACAAGACCGGCACCATCACCTTTGGTAACCGTCGTTGCTCGGCGGTGTATGCCGCGCCTGGCGTCACTGCCAGGGAACTGGCTGAAGGCGCGTTGTTTGCCTCGCTGGCCGATGACACGGCTGAAGGCAAGTCCATCGTTGAGTACTTGCGTGGCCTTCACCCTCAGCCGGAGCCATCCGCCGAGCTGTTGACCGCTGTGCCGTTCAGTGCTGAAACCCGCTTGTCCGGTGTCGACTATCAGGGGCGCGTGTACCGCAAGGGCGCGGTGGATTCGTTGTTGGCGTTCGTGGACCTCAAGCGCGCTGATCTGGCTGCATCGTTGTCCCGTGAGATCGACAAGATCGCCCAAAGCGGCGGCACCCCGTTGCTGGTGTGTGCCGACGGCAAGTTGCTGGGTGCGATCCACCTCAAGGACGTGGTCAAGCCCGGTATCCGCGAGCGTTTCGCCGAGTTGCGCAAGCTGGGGATCCGCACCGTCATGGTCACCGGCGACAATCCGTTGACCGCCGCTGCCATCGCCGCTGAAGCGGGTGTGGACGATGTGCTGGCCGAAGCCACGCCGGAGAAAAAACTGGCGCGCATTCGTCACGAGCAAAACGACGGTCGTCTGGTTGCCATGTGCGGCGACGGCGCCAACGACGCCCCGGCCCTGGCCCAGGCGGATGTCGGCATGGCGATGAACGACGGTACGCAAGCGGCCCGTGAAGCGGCCAACATGGTCGACCTCGACAGCGACCCGACCAAGCTGCTGGACGTGGTGCAGATCGGCAAGGAATTGCTGGTCACCCGCGGTGCGCTGACGACCTTTTCCATCGCCAACGACGTGGCCAAGTACTTCGCGATCCTGCCGGCGCTGTTCGCCGCGATCTACCCGCAACTGGGCGTGCTCAACGTGATGCACCTGAGCAGCCCGCAGAGCGCGATTCTCTCGGCGATCGTGTTCAACGCCCTGATCATTGTGGTGCTGATTCCGCTGGCGTTGCGCGGAGTGCGGGTTCATGCGGCGAGTGCGGCGGCGTTGCTGCGGCGCAACCTGCTGATCTACGGCCTGGGCGGGATCCTGGTGCCGTTCGTGGGCATCAAGGCGATCGACATGCTGTTGACGGCGTTGCATCTGGTTTGACTGCGTGGTGTGCCAGATAAGCCGCCATCGTCGGAACGCCGCCCGGAGCAAGCTCGCTCCCACAAAAGCACCTCATACCCTGTGGGAGCGAGCTTGCTCGCGATGGATGCGCCACGGTGTACCTGACTTGTGAATTAGAGGATTTTGAAATGTCCACATTGATACGCCCGGCCCTGAGCCTGCTGGTCCTGATGACGCTGATCACCGGCGTCGCTTATCCACTGGTGGTCACCGGCGTGGCCCAGGTCGCGTTCCCGGATCAGGCCAACGGCAGCCTGGTGCGGGATGCCGAAGGCAAGGTCCGCGGTTCCTCGCTGATCGCCCAGGATTTCGTCGGCGACGCCTGGTTTCACCCGCGTCCTTCGGCCGGTGCCTTTGCCACCGTGTCGAGCAGTGCCAGCAACCTGTCGCCGAGCAACCCGGCGCTGGCGACGCGGGTGATCGACGATGCCAGCAAACTGTTGGTGCCAGGGCAGGGGCCGGTGCCATTGGCGCTGCTCACTACATCCGGCAGCGGTCTGGATCCGCACTTGCCACCGGCGGCGATTGCCTATCAACTGGCGCGTGTCGCGACGGCGCGCAACCTGCCGGTCGCAACGCTGCAACAACTGCTGGATGCCCACGTCGAGCAACCACTGATAGGCCCGCCGGTGGTGAATGTGCTTGAGTTGAATCGGGCGCTGGAAAAACTGTAGATCAAAAGATCGCAGGCTTCGCCAGCTCCTACAGGATGTACGCCATCTGGCGTAGGAGCTGCCGCAGGCTGCGATCTTTTAATGCCACACCCAACTATCAAGTCAAACAAGGCAATGAAAATGAGCAACTCCGGCCGCGCCGACGCGCTGTTAGCAGACCTGCCCCGCGATGGCCGTGGCCGGCTCAAGGTATTTCTCGGTGCCGCACCGGGTGTCGGCAAGACCTACGCCATGCTGCAAGCGGCCCACACCCAGTTGCGTCAAGGGGTGAAGGTCATCGCCGGCGTCGTCGAAACCCACGGCCGGGCCGAAACCGAAGCACTGCTCGGCGGCTTGTCGCAACAGCCGTTGGTACGTTCCGAGTACCGTGGCGTGTTGCTCGAAGAAATGGACCTCGACGGTCTGCTCCTCGCCAAACCGAAGCTGGTGCTGGTCGACGAACTGGCGCACACCAACGCTCCGGGCAGCCGCCACGAAAAGCGCTGGCAGGACATTCAGGAACTGCTCGCCGCCGGCATCGACGTGTACACCACGGTCAACGTCCAGCATCTGGAAAGCCTCAACGACCAGGTGCGCGGCATCACTGGCGTGCAGGTCCGCGAGACCCTGCCTGATTGGGTGTTGCAGGAAGCCTACGAACTGCTGCTGATCGACTTGCCGCCACGGGAGCTGCTGGAGCGCCTGCGCGACGGCAAGGTCTATGTGCCGGAGCAGGCGCGGGCGGCCATCGACGCGTTCTTTTCCCAGACTAACCTCACGGCCCTGCGCGAACTGGCGATGCAAACCGCGGCGGCTCAGGTCGATAATGATCTGGCCCAGGGGTATCGTCAGTTGGGGCAAGCGGCGCCGGCCGTGCGCGGGCGATTGCTGGTGGGGGTCGACGGCGATGCCCAGGCCGAGCGCCTGGTACGCCATGCCAGTCGCGTGGCCCAGCGGCGGCACCTGCCCTGGAGCCTGGTGCACGTGGACAACGGCAGCGTGCGTGACGAGCAGTCCCGCCTGCGTCTGCAGAGCGCCCAGCAACTGGCCGAGCGCCTGGGCGGCGAAGTGGTGTTGCTGCGCGCCGGTGAAGTGGCGAAAACCCTGATCCAGCATGCCGCCGAACGCCGCGCCAGCCTGGTGCTGGTCGGCCAGTCCCGGCCGAGACTGCGTCGACGTCTGTTCGGTGGCGGGTTGGCGGCGCGACTGCTGCGTAATGCACGTGGGCTGGAGATCAACGTTCTCGACAGCGATCACCAACAGCTTCAACCCCATCAGCGGTCGATGCATTCACTGGTCTGGTTCGACTATGCATTGGCCGTGGTCGCGACGGTTCTGGCCAGCGCCCTGGCCTGGGCGGTGGCGAGTGTTTTGCCACTGCCGAACATTTCCCTGGTGTTCCTTGCAGCGGTATTGCTGGTGGCGGTGCGCAGCAGCCTCGGGCCGGCGCTGGCTTGTGCGGCGCTGTCGTTCCTGACCTACGACTTCCTGTTCATTCCACCGAATTTCTCTTTCAGCATCCAGCGCGAGGAAGACGTGCTGACCTTGCTGTTCTTCCTGCTGATGGCGGCCCTCACTGGCAACCTCGCGGCGCGCCAGCGCCGGCAATTGCAGGCATTGCGCGATACCCAGGAAGAGACCACTGAACTGCTTGACCTGTCCCGCAAACTCACCGCCGCCACCGACCGCCAGGCCGTGGTCAGCGCGGCTGCCCAGCACCTTAATGGTTGGAGTGATGTGCAACTGTGCCTGCTCAATCGCGACGGGCAAAACGGCTGGCAAGTCGAAACCGGTGGCCCCCTGGAGTTCAGCGAAGCCGAGCGCGGCGCCGCCGATTGGGCCTGGCAGCACGATCAACCCGCGGGTGCGGGCACCGGCACCTTGCCGTTCGGCCGCTGGTGGTGGTGGCCATTGTCGGTGGAGGACGGACCGCTGGCGTTGCTTGGCGTGTGCGCCAGGGAAGGCCAGACTCTGAGCGGCCAGCGCCGACGCTTGTTGACCGCACTGAGCCAGCCGCTGGCCCAGGCGCTGGCCCGGGCGCAACTGGCCGACGATCTGGAAGCGGCGCGGCTGCACGGCGAAACCGAGCAACTGCGCAGCGCCTTGCTGGCGTCGGTGTCCCATGACCTGCGTACACCGCTGACGTCCATGCGCGGCAGTATCGACAGCCTGCTGGCCCTGGGGGAAGCGATCCCGCTGGAGGACAGACGTGAGTTGCTCGAAGGCACCCGCGATGAAGCCGAGCGCCTGGACCGCTACATTCAAAACCTGCTCGACATGACCCGCCTCGGCCACGGTGCCTTGAAGCTGGCACGGGACTGGGTGTCGCCGGCAGACATCGTCGGCAGTGCGCGCAATCGCCTGCGGGCAGTCCTTGCGCCGTTGCAGGTCAGCACCGACGTACTGGCCGAGTTACCGTTGCTGTATGTGCATGCCGCGCTGATCGAACAGGCACTGATCAACGTGATGGAAAACGCCGCGCGGTTTTCGCCACCCCACGGGCGCTTGCAACTGCGCGCCGGGGCCGATGACAGCGAGCTGTTTTTCTCGGTCAGCGATGAGGGGCCGGGGATTCCGGAAGAGGAACGGGCGAAAATTTTCGACATGTTCTACACCGCAGCGCGGGGTGATCGCGGCGGGCAGGGTACCGGGCTGGGGCTGGCGATTTGTCAGGGCATGGTCGGTGCCCATGGCGGTCGCATCAGTGTCGCCGACGGCATCGAGGGGCGCGGCACCTGCATCACGTTGCACCTGCCGCTGCAGGCTCAGCCGGGATACGACAGTGAAGCCTGATCGTGCTTGCGCTACTCTCTTGCCACTTCTTTGTGTTGATGTGAATTCATGAGCCAGACCCCGACCATCCTGATCATTGACGACGAACCGCAGATCCGCAAATTCCTGCGCATCAGCCTCGTTTCCCAGGGCTACAAAGTGCTGGAGGCGGGTACCGGCAGCGAAGGATTGGTGCAAGCTGCGTTGAACAAACCGGACTTGCTGGTGCTCGACCTCGGCTTGCCGGACATGGACGGCCAACAGGTATTGCGTGACTTTCGCGAGTGGTCGACGGTGCCGGTGCTGGTGCTCTCCGTGCGCGCCAGTGAAGGGCAGAAAGTCGAGGCCCTGGATGGCGGCGCCAATGACTACGTGACCAAGCCATTCGGCATTCAGGAATTCCTGGCGCGGATCCGTGCGTTATTGCGCCAGGTGCCCGCAGGCGAGGCGCAACCAGCGGCGCTGAGCTTCGGTCCGTTGACGGTCGACCTGGCGTATCGCCGGGTGCTGCTCGACGATGTCGAAGTCGCGCTGACCCGCAAGGAATACGCCGTGCTGGCGCAACTGGCGCGGCATCCAGGGCGGGTGATCACCCAGCAGCAATTGCTCAAGGACATCTGGGGGCCGACCCACACCGAAGACACTCACTACCTGCGCATCGTGGTCGGGCACTTGCGCCAGAAACTGGCGGATGACCCGACCCAGCCCAGGTTCATCGTCACTGAGGCAGGGGTGGGGTATCGGTTGTTGGGTGAGGGTAGCCTTTAGATCTTCGTTGCCTGATAGTCACCCGAGAACCTTCAGGCGTTCAGTTCTGCTCATTCTCATACCGGTCCAGCGTATCCCGCGCAATCTCCCGTCCCAGCGCGATCAATTCCGGCGCCTTGTAGAACTCGAAAAAACGGCACACGCGCTTGGGCACGTTGATCAGGATGTCCGGCGGATACCCGGCAATCTTGTACTGCGCCAGCGACGTCTGCATCACCTCGAAACTCTGGTTGATCAAATCCAGCAAGGACGCCGGCCCAACGTTGTCGATGATGAACGAACCGGTGGCGGAGCGGGGGGCGCCACTGGCTTCCGGAGCCGCCGCCGGTTGCTGCGCTTCGGGTTCGGCGGATTCGATCCACGGGTTGAGGTCCGCCCCTTCGGCCCTCAGGGCCTCCTGCTCGAGGATCAACAATTGCTCGGCCTGTTTGCGGCGGAACGGCAGCTTCGAGCCAAGGGAATTGATCAGGCTGTCGAAGCGGGTCTTGAAGGCGGCGGGACGCTGGATGACCGGCAATTGATAGTGGCGCTGATTGGTGGAGTTGAGGTTGACCGCGATGATCAAGTCGCAATGGCTCGACACCACCGGCACGATCGGCAGCGGGTTGAGAATGCCGCCATCGACCAGCATGCGGTTGCCCTGCATCACCGGGGTGAACAGGCTGGGAATCGCCGCCGAGGCGCGCATGGCCTGATGCAGGCATCCTTCCTGGAACCAGATTTCCTGCTGGTTGGTCAGGTCGGCGGCAACGGCGGTGTAGGGGATGCGCAAATCCTCGATGTTGATCTCGCCGACGATCTTGCGGATCTGCCCGAAGACTTTCTCGCCACGAATCGCCCCCAGGCGAAAACTGACGTCCACCAGGCGCAACACGTCGAGATAGTCCAGGCTCTCGATCCAGTCGCGGTAGTCATTGAGTTTGCCGGCGGCGTAGATTCCGCCCACCACCGCGCCCATGGAGCATCCGGCGATACAGGCAATGTCATACCCGCGCCGTTCGATCTCTTCAATGACCCCGATATGTGCATAACCCCGGGCTCCACCCGAGCCCAATACCAGTGCGACGCGCTTTTTCATGAATCGCCCTCGTTTGAATGGTTCAACAATGCACCCATCGAGGGCCATGCTTCAATCGCCATGGTCGTACGAGGGGACAAGAGCGTCGTATTTTCGACACTCCATGGCGGCACATGGTTATTCTCGTCGGCGCTATAGTTTGCACAGCGGACCAACGGCACTTTTCAGGTGCCACAACGTCTTACCTGCATGACTGTTGACCTATTCTTGAGGAGTGAATGATGAAAGCCTGGATCTGCGTGCCATTGATTGCCCTGGCGCTCGCCGGTTGTGCCGGCAAAACCGCTTATCGCGACAGCTGTGGTAGTAATCTGGATGCGGCATGGCATGAACTGGACCTGGCCAAGGCCGAAGGGTTCGCCGGGACTGTCAGTTACTCCAAGGCCCTGTCGCTGTTGACCGCGGCCAAGACCCAGCAGCAATTCGAGGGGTTCGAAGGCTGCACCAGGAAAGCCGAGAAGGCTCGTTTCTATATTCGTGAATCGCGCGCGGGGCGTTAAAAGCGAAAAGCGGTTACAAGCTCTAAGCTGCAAGCTGCAAGATCTTTCGAGTTTGCAGCCTGGAGCTTGCAACCTGGCGCTGTTTACGGAGTAAACCCCCATGATCGATCGGTTGGTGGCTCAGGTTCTGGGCCTGGAAGTTCGTCTGCTTGCCTGTCAGGCCCGCTTGAAAGAGCGTACAGACCCTGAAGCGTTACACGACCTGCGCACAACCATGCGGCGGTTACGCAGCCTGTTGCGGCCCTTGCGCGGGCTGCCCGGTGTCGAACAACTGGAAGCGGCCGCCTCCCGGGTGGGCGAACTGAGCACACCTTTACGCGATCGCGAAGTGTTGGCGGCGTACCTGCTCCAGCACCATCAACCCCAAGCCGCACAGTGGCGCATGGCGCAAATGGCCGAGGCCTATCCGGCCGTGGCAGCCAGTCCCGAGCTCGCGCAAATGCTGATCGTCCTCGATGCGTTTCCACGTTTTCTACGTGCTGCCCAGCGCCAGGGATTGCTCAAGGGGCTGCGCAAGCGCATCGAAAAACGCCTGGGCAAGCAGTGGAAAAAACTCGACGAGGCACTGCACGATCCGACCCACGACCGTCATCGGCTGCGCTTGTTGATCAAGCGCGTGCGCTATGGCATCGACGCCTACCCCGAACTGGACCGTTTGCCGAAAGCGGCCATGCCCCGGTTGAAGTCGGCCCAGGGCGCACTGGGTGACTGGCACGATTGCGTGCAATGGCTGGCGATGGCTGAACGGGAAGCGGATTTGCAACCCTGTGTTGCTGTCTGGGAAGCCACCATGGCCGAGGCTGAAAGCCGTGCGGATCGGGTGCTGGAAAAACTCGGCAAGGCCTGTTTCAAATCCTGAGACCTCCCCGGATCCATTGTAGGAGCGAGCCTTGTTGGGCTCATCTGTCAGTCAATTTGGCCGGAATAGGCGATGTATCAACTTCGCCAGATGGTTAAGATCCCTTCATCTTTTCCGATCCCAGAGGTTTTCATGCGTTTTTCCGAACTGCTCGACGCTGTCCGCGGCCAGCCGCTGGAGCTGTCTATCCCGGCCTCCTGGGCTCAGGGGCGGGCCAGTTTCGGTGGCCTGGTGGCCGCTTTGCAGTACGAAGCCATGCGCGCCCGGGTTCCGGCGGATCGGCCGGTGCGTTCGTTGGCAATCACCTTCGTCGGCCCGGTTGAGCCCGAGGTGCCGGTCAGTTTTGAGGTCGACGTACTGCGCGAAGGCAAGGCCGTCAGCCAAGTGCTGGGCCGGGTAGTGCAGAAGGGGCAGGTGGTGACATTGATCCAGGGCAGCTTCGGTGCCTCGCGCCCCTCGGAAGTGGCGGTGGCCGCTGAACCGGCACCTGAAATGAAGCACTGGGACGAATGCCAGGAGTTGCCTTTCGTCGAAGGCGTCATCCCTGAGTTCATGCGGCATCTGGCGATGCGCTGGAGTGTCGGCGGGTTGCCGTTCAGCGGTAGCACATCCCGGCAAATGGGTGGCTGGGTACGCTTGCGCGGCGACGTAAAGGAAGAGGCCATCGGCGAGGCGCATATCCTGGCGCTGGTGGACGCCTGGCCGCCGGCCCTGATGCCGTTTTTGAAGAAGCCGGCGATGGGTAGCACGCTGACCTGGACCATCGAGTTCGTGCAACCGCTGCTGGAACTGAACACCCTGGACTGGTGTAAATACCTCGTCGAGACCGAATACGCCGCCGACGGCTACGGGCATGCGGCCGCAAAAATGTGGAGCGCGGATGGCCGGTTGATCGCCATGAGCCGGCAGACGGTGACCGTGTTCGCCTGATCAGTGACGGCGGTGGCGCTCACGCCAGGCGCGCCACCAGCCACCGCTGAGGAAGAACCGCGGAAACGTCAGGAACTGCTCGACCAACAGGCGTGATACTGCATCCTTGCGATCGCTGAAGGGTTCGGAGGCCTGGGTCTCCAGGCTGTGGCCGTGGCGTTGCAAGGCCATCGCCGCGATCACACCGATCACGCCGATGGCGATATTTGCCAGGCTCAGGCTGAACACCCCGGTCACAATCAGTAGAAATGCCACGATGAACAGCGGCACCGCGATCAGATGCAGCACCAGATTGGTCGGGTGCTGATGATTGTTCGGGTACGCTCGCCATTGCCAGGCGGGTAGGTTGGGGTGACGTTTACCCATGATGCCGATCCTCGATCCATGTTGAACACATGTAGGAAGAATAGGCCCGGTCTATGCTGGCGGCGAATCAAGGCTGGCTATTGGTTTGATAGGCGTCATGTTCAAATTTGATGTGGATTCGACTGACGCCTTCGCGAGCAAGCCCGCTCCCACAGGGGAATGCATTTCAACTGTGGGAGCGGGCTTGCTCGCGAAGAGTCCCTCAAAGCTTCAACTGACCTATCGCCTTGCTCAGTTCCCCGGCCAACGCCGCCAGCTCATTGCTGGTGGTCGCCGACGTCACCGTCTGTTGCACCGTGTTCTCGGTCACGTCACGGATGCTCACCACCGCTCGGTTCATCTCTTCCGCCACCTGGCTTTGCTGCTCGGCCGCCACCGCGATCTGTGTATTGCTTTCACGCATTTGCGCCACTGCGCCGGTAATCTCGGCCAGTGCCGCGCCGGCCTCTTGCGCCTGTTGTACGCAGTCGTCGGCCTTGAACGAACTCTCTTGCATGAAATCCACGGCGTCCCGCGTGCCAGCCTGCAACGCCGAGACCATGAGGGTGATTTCATCCGTGGAAGCCTGTACACGTTTGGCGAGGTTGCGTACTTCATCGGCGACCACCGCGAAGCCGCGGCCCATCTCGCCGGCCCGGGCCGCTTCGATGGCGGCGTTCAGCGCCAGCAGGTTGGTCTGCTCGGCGATGCTGTGAATCACGTTGACCACGCCATTGATCTTCTGGCTGTCCTCGGCCAGCCGTTGAATCATCTCGGCGGTCTGCTGGACGCCGGTGGACAGTCCGGCAATCGACCGTTGCACCCGTGTCACGACCTCCTGCCCACTGCCGGCCAGGGTATTGGCCGATTGTGAAAGGTCACGGGTGGCGCCCGCGTGTTGGGCAATGTGATAGACCGTGGCGGTCATTTCATTGATCGCCGTGGCGGCCTGATCGGTTTCGCTTTGCTGGCCCAGCATGCCGTGGCGCACTTCATTCATGCTGGCCGCCAGCCGCGCAGCGCCGACGTCCAGTTGCCGGGCGGTGCTGGCGACGGTGTTGACCACCCGTTGATAACCGGCCTGCATGGCGTTGAAGGCGTTGGCCATTTGCCCGACTTCGTCGCTGCAAGCCAATGGCACGCGGGCCGACAGGTCGCCGGTTTTCTCCACGTGCAGCATGACGTCTTTCAAGGTGTTGAGCTGGCTGAGCAGGAAACGGATCAATAACTGCGATGCACCGAGCATTGCCAACATCAGGATGAACACGGCCAACGCGTAGTTGGCGAAGCGCTCGCTGAACACCTGGCTCAAGCTTGGGCCGTGGGCAATCACGGCGACCCGCTGGCCATCGGCACGGGTAAACACTTCGGCACCCATCAACGGATTGTCACCGAACAGCGGCATCAGGTTGATCTCGACCCAGCCGTTTGCATTGATGAGTTCGGGAATGGGGTGTTCATTCAGCGACGGCGCTTGTCCGCGATTGAACGTCAGCAGGTTGTCGGCGTGGGGTAGCGTTTGCCCGGCGGGCCAGGCTTCGAGCAATCGCGCCTGGGCCCGGGCCGAGGCCTGGGCGGCGTCACTGCGGGCCTGCTGTTCGAGCTGCACCGCGTATAGCACCAGCAACAGGGTGGTGACGAAAGCGACGGCGTTGACCGCCCAGAATTTGTATTTCAGCGAGATATTGCTAAGCCAGGCACCCATGGAGGTCTTCTCTGATAGCGGAAACAGTTTTGGCAAGGTGCCAGCATTGTGCCGCTACTCAGGTGGCTGATTCTTGATGCAGATCAACGGCCCCTCAGCATTCCAGCGTGGGAGGGGATTTGTGGTTACTGGGGGATTGATGGCAAGCCGTAGAACGCCCGTGCGCACGCGGTGGTATGCGCCGCCAGATCTTCCTGGCTTTCCCCGCGATGCAGCGCCACTTCGCGCAGTACTTCGGTCAGGTACGCCGGCTCGTTCCGCCCGTTTTTCGGCTTGGGGCGCAGGCTGCGCGGTAGCAGATACGGTGCGTCGCTTTCGAGCATCAGGCGCCCGCGCTTGATTTCCTTGACCAGCGGATGCAAATGCGTGCCTCGGCGCTCGTCGCAGATCCAGCCGGTAATGCCGATGTGCAGGTCGAGGTCGAGGTAGCTGAACAGCGCCTTCTGTTCACCCGTGAAGCAGTGCACCACAGCGGCCGGCAGTCGGTCGCGGAAGTCGCGCAGGATTTCCAGCAAACGCTGGCTGGCGTCGCGTTCGTGCAGAAAAACCGGCAGCTGCAATTCGACGGCCATGGCCAGATGTTCTTCCAGGACCTTCTCCTGCTGCGGGCGCGGCGAGAAATCACGGTTGAAATCCAGCCCGCATTCACCCACGGCCACCACATTCGGTTCGTTGAGCAAGCTGCGCAAACGTCGGGCGCTGTCGGCGTTCCAGTCGCTGGCGCAGTGAGGGTGGATACCGGCGGTGGCAAACAGGCGCCGGGCGCTTTTGTCCAGTTGCTGGCACAGCTCAAGGGCCTGTTCACTGCCCTCGACGCTGGTGCCGGTCAGCACCAGTTGGCACACGCCGGCCGCATAGGCGCGGTCGAGTACAGCCTGGTGTTTGTCGGCAAAACTGGCGTTGGTCAGGTTGACGCCGATATCGATGAGTTGCATGGTGCTACCTCGGCCCAAAGGCCGGAAAGCATATCAGAGCCGTGGATTTATAAGAAAAGCCAAGAACTACAACGGGTTAACGCTGTCTCTTGAGCCTCGGACCAGGCTGGGTTGGTAGTTTTGCCATCATTGTGCCAGTCTTTCGCACTTTGCCAGCGCCTTGGGCGCTCTGTTTTTGTCGCCGCGCTTGATGGTTTTCGTCATTGAAGCGGGCCTCATATTCTTTCCGGAGAGTGGATGATTCGTCCCTCGGTTTTGCTACTGCTGTGTTGTTCGCTGCTACTGCCGATGACGGCGGTCGCGCGTCTGCCCGGGCCGCTGCAAGCCGTACCGGCCAGCAAGGTGCGCGACCTTGCCCAAATTCGCAGCAGTCGTGTGCTGCGGGTGTTGGTCAATCAGAGCCGCAACAGTTCCGGCGAAGTCCAGGGGCAGGCGATCGGGGTCGAATACCATCGTCTGAGAGCGTTCGAGCAATACCTCAACGGCCATGCCCGTGACGGCCAGGAAATTACCCTCAAGATCATTCCCAAGGCCAAGGATCAACTGCTCGGCGCATTGCAGCGCGGAGAGGGCGATTTGGTGGCACCGGGCGAGTTGCTCGATCTGCAACCGGGTTTCGCCGTCAGTACCAGTGAGCCGATTGCCAGCAACATCCCGTTGGTCCTGGTAGGCATCAAAGGCGAACGCCGCTATACCAAACTTGAACAGCTTTCCGGCAAGACCCTGGCGTTACCTGCCGGCAGCGCCGCCGGGGATGCCGTCAGCCAGATCAATCAAAAGCTCGCCCTGCACAAACTGCCTCCGGTCATCATCGAATGGGTCGATCCGAGTCTTGCTGTCGAGGACGTACTGGAGATGGTGCAGGGGGGGATCTTCCACCTGACCATCGTCGAGCAGCCGATCGCCGAGCGCTGGGGCAAGATCCTGCCCAAGCTGCGTTTCGACAAGCAGGTACTCATCAGCGAGCCGGGAGAAGAATTCTGGTTCGTGCGCCGTGATGCCTCGATGTTGCGGGCCAGCATTGATCGCTTCCTCACCGGCTACAAAAAACCATCGGATCAGGACGCCGCGTTCCTGCGGATCTATCGTCGTCTCTATCAAGTGCACTATCCACTGGCCAAGGCGGACCGGCAGCGTCTGGAAAAGCTTCGCCCGGTGCTGCAGAAGCACGCCGATGCCCAGGGCATGGACTGGCTGAACCTGGCGGCGCTGGCCTTCAAGGAGTCAGCCCTGCAACCCGCCGCCCGCAGTGGCGGTGGCCCCACCGGTCTGATGCAGATCACGCCATCTGCGGCGCAGCGGGTGGGTGTCAACAATATCCAGGACCTTGATGGCAATGTGCAGGCAGGGGCCAAGTACCTGGCGATGATCCGGCGCAAGTTCTTTGCCAGCCCCAAACTCAACGAGCGCGAACGCATGGCCTTCGTGCTGGCGGCCTACAACATCGGGCCGGAGCGAGTGCAAGGCATGCGGGCAGAAGCCCGGCGGCGAGGCTTGAATCCCAACCAGTGGTTCTTCCAGGTTGAACGCATTGCCATGGAGCAAGTGGGTATGGGGCCCGTCAGCTATGTTAATAGCGTGAACAAGTATTACTTGGCATTCGATCGGGAGCGGGAGTCGTTGGAGCCCCAGGGGCAAAAGGTTGCCTCACGCAAATGATCAACTAATCTGATTGTTATGACGGGTTTTTTGCGCTTTTAACATGTGAATTACTGATTAATATAGCGGCCAACCAACACACACTTACAAGGAATGAAGCAGCATGAGCACTCTGATCAATAAGGTAATGTCTACCCGCGCCGGCTACGGCCTGACCGTTCTGCGCATTGTGGTCGGCATTGTTTTCGCCGCTCACGGCTCGCAGAAACTCTTCGGGGCATTCGGTGGCTATGGTCTGGCTGGAACCGCGCAGTACATGGAAAGCCTCGGACTGACGCCGGGTTACCTGATGGCGGCACTGGCGGGTGGCACCGAGTTCTTCGCCGGCCTGGCCCTGATCATCGGCTTGCTGGTTCGCCCGGCCGCACTGGGCCTGATCTTCCTGTCGCTGGTGGCGATTTTCTCGGTGCACATCAGCAATGGTCTGTTCATGGCCAACAACGGTTATGAATTCGCCCTGGCATTGCTCGGTGGCAGTATCGCGGTATTGATCGAAGGTGCGGGCAAACTCTCGGCGGACCGTGCCATCGCCGGCTGACCCCTCTGGCTCAACAAAAAGGCCCGCATTGCGGGCCTTTTTTGTTGAGCGTCATTCTTGACACTGTCCAGTCAGCTTCTCTAGGATGTTGCTCATGCGCCGATTTAAACAGCTACTTGCGGGGCGCCAGGTGACTCATCCAGTTGCCGATAGAAGCCGGAACAGGCTTCGAAATACCGCTAAAGCGCTGGTTCGGTGTTGCCTCTCACCTGCCATGCAGACTTTTGAGGCAGAGACACGACCCAATGAATGCATTAAACGCCGTTGTACGTCCCGCGCCGATCACGGCACATCTGACCCAGCGCAATCCAAAAATCCTGCTTGGCGGCAAACATCAGCCGACGCTCTTGCGTTATCTCGATGGCTGGCCACGTCGTACCGGCGGTCCCGCTGCCTTCCTGATCCAGTTTGTCGACGACGGTGAGTCGCTCGCTCGTTTTGCCGACGACAGTTTCGACCTGGCAGTGATTCAGTCCCCCAGCCTCGAAGATGCGCCTGAAGTGATCCGGCAACTGACCCGCGTTGCCCGGCAAGGGTTGATCACCCGGCGTTGAAACTCACGGGTAGTCGATCGCCACAATATACACACACTGTTCACCGGTCGGTGTCTGGACCCGGACTTCGGCGTCCAGTGCCTTGCCGATCAGGGCGCTAGCCAAGGGCGAGTCGATGCTGATCAGGCCCTGTTTGAGGTCCAGCTCATCGGGCCCGACAATGCGGTAGCGCGACTCTTTGCCATCCTCGTCTTCGATCGTGACCCAGGCGCCGAAATAGACCTTGTTCGGATCGCTGGGTTTTTCGCTGACAACCTTGAGCGCTTCCAGGCGTTTGGTGAGAAAACGCACGCGGCTGTCGATCTCTCGCAGCATCTTTTTGCCATAGGTGTATTCGGCGTTCTCCGAGCGATCCCCCTGGGCCGCGGCTTCGCTGACAGCCTGGGTGACCTGGGGCCGACGTACATGCCACAGCTCATGGAACTCGGCGCGCATCCGCGCCTCACCCTCGGGGGTGATCAGCGCGGTGCCAGCGGTGCGGGGAGGGCGGTAACGGCTCATGACAGCTTCTTGTGGTGAGAATGGCAGGAGTCTATCAACCCTCGCGCAGGACTGTCAGCGGGCTGGTGTTCAATGCCCGACGGGTGCCGAACACCCCGGCGCCACCAATGAGCACGGCGCCCAGCAGTGGCAGCACCAACAGCCACGGGTGCGGATGCCACGGCAGGTCAAAGGCGTAGCGGTAGAGCACCCAACTCACCACTTCCGAACCCAGCGCAGCCAGCAAGCCACTGACTGCGCCCAGCAGGCCGAACTCGATACGTCGAGCCTTGACCAGCAATAGCCGCTCCGCCCCCAGCGCACGCAGCAACGCGCCTTGGCGAATGCGTTCATCCAGCGTCGCTTGCAGGCCGGAGAACAGCACCGCCATCCCCGCCGCCAACACGAACAGCAACACGTACTCCACCGCCAGGGTCACCTGGGCGAGGATGCTGCGCAGTTGCTCCAGCAAGGCTTCGACCTGCAGGATGGTCACCGCCGGGAAAGCGCGGGACAGGTCGACAATCTGTTGGTCATGACCCGATGCCAGATAGAAACTGGTCAGGTAGGTTGCTGGCAGATCCTTGAGGGTGCCGGGCTGAAAGATCATGAAGAAATTTGGCTGGAAGTTGTCCCAGTTGATCTCCCGCAGGCTGGTGACCTTCGCCTCGCGATTGACCCCGCCAACGCTGAAAACCAGGTGATCGCCGAGCTTGATCTTCAGGCTTTCGGCGACCTTGCCCTCTACCGACACGCCAGGAACATCGTCCGGCGTCTGTTCGTTCCACCAATTGCCGGCCGTGAGTTTGTTGCCCGTCGGCAGGTCCGCGGCCCAGGTCAGGCTCAGGTCGCGCTGGATTGCCCGATCACCTGCCGATTCCTTGGTGACGATTTGCTGCACCGGCTCGCCGTTGATGTTGATCAAGCGCCCGGGCACCACCGGGTACAGCGGAGCCGATTGCGCCGACACGGCAATCAGGTGATCGGTGAAGGCCTGTTTGTCCGCTGGCAGGATGTTCAGCGCAAAGTAGTTCGGTGCGTTTTTCGGCAGCTGGTTCTGCCAGGTGTCCAGCAACTCGCCGCGCAGCAGCGCAATCAGCGCCATCGACAGCAGAATCAGGCCGAATGCCAGGGACTGGCCCGCGGCAGCGAGGGGATGACGCAGCAGTTGGCCCAGTCCCAGACGCCAGGGCAAGGGCGCACGGGCAAGCATGCGCCGCAGACTCTTCAACAGCAGCAGTAACAAGCCGCCCAGCACCAGTGCTGCAATCACGCCGCCGCCGAGCAGGGCAAAGGTCAGCACCAGGTCCAGGCTCAAGCGCCACATGATCAGGCCGAGGGCGCCCAGCGCTGCGCCGTAGACCATCCAGGTGCTGGAAGGGATCGGCAGCATGTCCCGGCGCAGCACGCGCAATGGCGGAACCCGGCCCAGAGCCGCCAGTGGCGGCAAGGCGAAACCGGCCAGCGCCACCAGTCCGGTGCCGATCCCGGCAACTGCCGGAAACAGCCCGCCCGGAGGCACATCGGTCGGCAACAAGTCATGCAGCAGGGCAAACAACCCCAGTTGGGCGAGCCAACCGAGGAGAGCACCGTTGATGCTGGCCAGCAGCCCGAGCACAGTCAGTTGCAGGCTGAACAACACCATGGTTTCCCGGCGCGACAGCCCGAGGCAGCGCAGCAGGGCACTGGCGTCGAACCGGCGGGTGGCGAAGCGGGTTGCCGACAGCGCCACCGCTACGCCGGACAACAGCACTGCCACCAGGCTGGCCATGTTCAGGTAGCGTTCGGCCTTGCCCAGGGCGCCGCCGATCTGTCGATTGCCGTCGCGGGCGTCCTGCAAGCGCTGGTTGGCGGCGAGCCCCGGTTTGATCAGTTGCCGATACGTCTCAAGTGCCTGAGCGTTGCCTCGCCATAATTCGCGATAGCTGACCCGGCTGCCGGGCTGCACCACGCCGGTGGCCGCAAGGTCGTCGAGGTTGATCAGCACTCGCGGCGTCAAGCTGTAGAAATTGCCGGCGCGGTCGGGTTCGTAAGTCAGCACCCGTGCCAGTTTCAGGGCTTTCATGCCGACATCGATGCTGTCGCCGATCTTCAGGTCCAGGGCGGTCAACAGGCGTGCCTCGACCCAGGCTTCTCCGGGTTGCGGTCCGCCACCGACTGTTTCCGTGGCAAAGGGTGCGGGCGCGCTTTTCAATTCGCCGCGTAGCGGGTAGGTGCCGTCGGCCGCCTTGATGCTGGACAGCTGGATGCCGTTGTCGGTGGCGATGACGCTGGAGAACTCCACCACCTGAGCGTGTTCCAGACCCAGTTCGGTACCGCTTCTTATCTGTTCGGGGCGCGCGGGCGAACTGCCTTCGAGCAGCAGGTCGGCACCGAGGAATTCGGTAGCGCGCAGCATCATGGCGCCGTTCAGGCGGGCTCCGAAATAGCCAATGGCGGTGCTGGCGGCCACGGCCACCAGCAAGGCGAAAAACAACACGCGCAATTCACCGGCGCGGGCATCACGCAGCAATTGGCGGATGGCGAGGCTGAACAGGCGCAACAGCGGCAGACGTGCCATCAAGGCTCCAGAGGGGCGACCAGCAGGCCGGCTTCAAGACGGATCAGGCGTCGGCAGCGGTGGGCCAGGCGTTCATCGTGAGTCACCAGCACCAGGGTCGTGCCGCGCTCCTGGTTGAGCTCGAACAGCAAGTCGCTGATGCGCTCGCCGGTGTGGCTGTCGAGGTTGCCGGTCGGTTCGTCGGCGAACAGCACATCCGGCTCGGCGGCAAACGCGCGGGCAATCGCCACGCGTTGTTGCTCGCCGCCGGAGAGCTGGCGCGGCGAGTGAGTCAGGCGTTGGCCCAGTCCCACCCGTTGCAGCAATTGGGTGGCGCGTTCGCGGGCGTCTTTGCGGCCATCGAGCTCCAGAGGCAGCATGACGTTTTCCAGGGCATTGAGACTGTCGAGCAACTGAAACGATTGAAAGACAAAACCCACGTGCTCGGCGCGGATGCGCGCGCGCTGGTCTTCATCGAGGTTGCTCAGGCCTTGTCCGGCGAGGGTGACTTCGCCGCTGCTCGGCAGGTCGAGGCCGGCGAGCAGGCCCAGCAGGGTGGACTTGCCGGAACCCGAAGCGCCGACGATGGCCAGGCTGTCGCCCTTGTTCAGTTCCAGGCTGAGTTGGTGCAGGATGGTCAGTTCACCTTCCGCGCTGGGAACCACTTTGCTAAGGTCCTTCGCGATGAGAATGCTTGCGCCCATGGAGAGTCCGATGCGTGTCTGGTTTTTGAGTGCTGGCCTGGCCTTGATGTGCATGGCCCAAAACGCAGCGGCGGGTACAGTCCTGATCGTTGGCGATAGTATCAGCGCCGGTTTCGGGCTGGATACCCGGCTGGGATGGGTGTCGCTGCTTGAGCAACGGCTCAGGCGCGAAGGTTTCGACGACAAAGTGATCAATGCGTCCATCAGTGGCGATACCAGTGCCGGAGGCCAGGCGCGCCTGCCCGCGCTGCTTGCAGAGCATAAACCGGAACTGGTGATCCTCGAGTTGGGCGGCAATGATGGCCTGCGCGGGATGCTGCCAACTCAATTGCAACAAAATCTTGCTTCGATGATCGACAGCTCCCGGGCCAGCGGTGCCAAGGTGTTGTTGCTCGGCATGCAATTGCCACCTAATTATGGTGCGCGTTACACCAAGGCGTTCGCCGAGGTCTATAGCAACCTGGCCGATGAGAAAAAGATCCCGCTGGTGCCGTTTTTCCTCGATGGTGTGGGCGGTCATCCGGACTTGATGCAGGCTGATGGCATACACCCGGCGGCCGGGGCCCAGGACAAGTTGCTGGAAAATGTCTGGCCTACCCTAAAACCGCTGTTATGAGACTTTTCTAGAGGCAGGCTTTCGGCTAAGGTGGCGCCCCCGATTTGGAGCCCCCGATGCCGCGTCCCGCCTGGTCACTATTTGCCTATCAACTGATCGAGCCTGACGAACAGCTGGATCTGTTCGCCTGCCAGGAAGTGCGGGTGCATCTGGTGACCCGTCAGCTGGAGTTGGGCGGCTCGGCGGACCGGACCCTGTGTGGCAGCCTGTTGCCGGCTTCGCCTCGCTGGTCGAGTGTTGATCGCCGGGTGTTTCAGGACCAGCGGCTGTGTTCGCTGTGCCGGGCCATTCTTGAGTCGCAGAAGCGGGGGACGTCGCCGATCTGGCCTGAACTGCGGTTCGAGCTTTGATCCGTCAGGAGTCGAGGCGGCCTTCGAGCCGACCTGTCTTTTGTTGACCGTGTACATATCCGTTGCTGCGGTAACGGCGACTTATGGTTTCGCCCTTACGGCGAGTCACTTTTAACAAGCGCCTTAAAAGTAACCAAAAGCGCTCGCCCCGAACGTACGGCCCCTCGCTAAGGCTCGGGGTTCCTTCGCTCCGGTATCCATCCGGGGGCATTGCCCTCCGGTCTGCTTCGCGACGACCTACATGCAATGAGTTCGACTGCGTCGAACGGCGCTGCGCGCCCATCCCCGGATGAACACCTCCACTCAGCCTCCCGAGGGGGCGGGTGGATCAAGATCAAGAGCTGCAGGCGAGCTAACGCTCGGCCTGATGAGTGGTGAAGAGCGACGCGATGGTGTGGGCTGCTCGGCCTTTGCTTTTCTGTGGGAGCGAGCTTGGTCCGGGCGGCGTTCCGACGATGGCGGCCTGACAGCCGACCCAATTCTCAAGGCAAACGAACCCCGCGATCAGGCCGGCCGGTAGGCCGCCTCGCTTTTGCTTTTGCGGTACACGCCCCCTCATGAGGCCGAACGTCAGGGGCAAGAGCCCTTGGTTACTTGGGGCTTTTCCAAGTAACCCGCTGTAAGAGCGGAACCATAGGTGGCCGTTACCAAAAGAATGGATATTTACCCGGTCAAAAATCGCCCATCACACAGCCATCTTCAGGACACCACCCGAAGCAAGCTCACAGTGAACGCCTTGCATTGCCTGCAATCGGGCCATCTCCCCGAAATAACGGACAGCGGTGTACAATCGCGCTCTTATATCTCTGTTGATCATGCGAAGGATTTTCCGGATGTTGCCGCGCTTTCCTGCCGTCACCCGCTGCCTGACTCTTGCCGCCCTCTTTGTGGCCGGTCCAGTCGCAGCATTGGAGTTTCCCCTGCCACCGCCAGGTGAGGACATCATCGGCCAGGTGCAGGTGATCAAGGCCAAGTACGAAGATACCTTCGCCGACCTTGGTACCGCCTACGATCTGGGCTACACGGAAATGGTCGCGGCCAACCCGGGTGTCGATGCCTGGTTGCCAGGCGCCGGCACGGAAATCATCCTGCCGACCCGCTTCATCCTGCCACCAGGCCCCCGTGAAGGCATCGTGATCAACCTGGCCGAGTACCGCCTCTACTACTACCCGAAAGGCAAGAACGTGGTGTACACGTTCCCGCTGGGTATCGGTCGTGAAGGCTGGGGCTCGCCGATTGCCCACACCAGCATCATTGCCAAGACACCTAATCCGACCTGGACGCCTCCGGCTTCGATCAAGGCCGAGCACGCAGCAGACGGTGATCCGCTGCCCAATGTCGTGCCGGCCGGCCCTGACAACCCTCTGGGGCCGTTCAAGTTCACCCTGGGCACACCGGGCTACCTGATCCACGGTTCGAACAAGAAGTTCGGTATCGGCATGCGCACCAGCCACGGTTGCTTCCGCATGTTCAACAATAACGTGCTGGAAATGGCGGGCATGGTGCCGGTCGGTACGTCGGTGCGGATCATCAACGACCCGTACAAGTTCGGCCTGAGTGGCGGCAAGGTCTATCTGGAGGCGCATACGCCGCTGGACGACAAGGGCAACCCGTCGGTGGTCGACAAGCACACCTCCGTCATCAATGCGATGCTCAAGCGTGAAGACATCACCAACAACCTGCGCATGAACTGGGATGTGGTGCGTGATGTGGTCGCCGCTGAAGACGGCCTGCCGGTTGAGATCGCAGTGCCGGGCAACGGCGTTGCGCCGATGGTGTCGAGTATGCCGATCGACCCGCTGCAGTAAGGCTGGCAAAGGGCCCGTCGGCGCGGACCGCGTCGACGGGTTTTTTATTGTCTGGAGAAACGCCAGGCAATAAAAAAGCCGACCCAAAAAATGGGTCGGCTTGATAACAATCCCGAAGGATTATTACTTGCGGCTAGCTTTGTCCAGCATGCGCAGTGCACGCTCGTTAGCTTCGTCAGCAGTCTGTTGTGCTTTTTGAGCAGCAGCCAGAGCTTCATCAGCTTTACGGTAAGCTTCGTCTGCACGAGCCTGGGAGCGAGCAGCTGCGTCTTCAGTAGCGGTCAGACGTGCTTCGGTTTCTTTCGATGCGCTGCTGCAACCGGTAGCCAGAACTGCGGCCAGAGCCAGAGCAGAGAATTTCAGAACGTTGTTCATCGTGTTCCCCTTCAAGGACTTTCTATTAAGTAGCTATCTCCTCCGATTGAGGAAATAGCCGGCGTACATACTACCCATTACTTGTAGTAAGTAAAACTGACGTGACGCAAGAAGCAAAAAAAATTGTAGGCGTTGATTCTTTTTCGAGCAACTTTTAACTGAATTGTTTAAAAAATATCCAGCTGCAAGGCCCGTGGCTGAGCGAGCTGATGAGAAAAAGTTCCTGCGACACGGCGCTGTTTTTCAGTCTGGCTAAAGTCCGCCTACATGGATTCGTCTACACTTTTGTTCGGCTTTTGTGTGGCGCCTCTCAATATCTTTCTCGATGTTCAGGTGACTTTAACAACGGGCGCTCGTCTTAAGTCTCAACATCCGGCAATGTACAGGCTATCGACCCCGAGCGATCTTGGGTCGAACCAATCCTGCGTGATCCGGAGCAGCACCCGCCAACCCGCACGATGACGAGCGCACCTTGAGCATTTCCGCCAATGGTGCCTACTATTTGTACGTGCTCGGTAGCGCGAGATCGGTGCAGCTCTTCTCGGTGTCCATTCAGGCACGGGGTGGCGTAGATGTTCCTTCGCCGGAAAAACATCGGTAAGGTAGGGGTCGGAATTCCAGACCCGCGAGGAGTAGTGATGAGCGAGGCGTTGTCCATCCACCATGACCAGGCTGGTCATCAGTTCGAGACCAATGTGGACGGTCATCGTGCCTATCTGACCTATATGGATCTGGGGAAGCAGACCCTGGATATCTATCGCACCTTCGTGCCCAACGCATTGCGTGGTCGCGGTATTGCGGCAGCCTTGACCGAGAAGGCGCTGGAGTACGCTGACGAAATGGGCTACACCGTCATCCCGTCGTGCTCCTACGTCGAGCGCTACATGGAGCGTCACCAGCGGCATGCGGCCAAGCTGAGTCAGTGACCTTCAACAAAACGAACGCATAAAAAAACGCCGGGTTCAGCCCGGCGTTTTTTTGTTTGCGCTTTTTGCGCCGCCAGACAGGCGATCAGCTGCGATCGCGTTTAGGCAGCACGTCCTTGAGCTTGGCATGCATGCTGCGCAAGGTGTTTTCGGTCGCGGTCCAGTCGATGCAGGCGTCGGTGATCGACACGCCATATTGCAGGTCGGCGAGGTCTTTCGGGATCGCCTGGGCGCCCCAGTTCAGGTGGCTTTCTACCATCAGGCCGATGATCGACTTGTTGCCTTCGAGGATCTGGTTGGCGACGTTCTCCATCACCAGCGGTTGCAGGGCCGGATCCTTGTTGGAGTTGGCGTGGCTGCAATCGACCATGATGTTCGGCTTGATCTTCGCCTTGTTCAGCGCCTGCTCGCAGAGCGCAACACTGACCGAATCGTAGTTCGGCTTGCCGTTGCCGCCGCGCAGCACCACGTGACCGTAGGCATTGCCCTTGGTGGTCACGATCGACACGCCACCTTCCTGGTTGATGCCCAGGAAGCGGTGCGGGCTGGAAACCGACTGCAGGGCGTTGATCGCCACGGTCAGGCCGCCATCGGTGCCATTCTTGAAGCCGACGGCCGAGGACAGGCCGGAGGCCATTTCACGGTGCGTCTGGGATTCGGTGGTGCGCGCGCCGATGGCCGACCAGCTGATCAGGTCCTGCAAGTATTGCGGGGAGATCGGGTCGAGGGCTTCGGTGGCGGTCGGCAGGCCTTTTTCGGCCAGGTCCAGCAGCAACTGGCGACCGATGTGCAAGCCGTCCTGGATCTTGAACGAGTCGTCCAGGTAAGGGTCGTTGATCAAGCCTTTCCAGCCGACGGTGGTACGTGGCTTCTCGAAATACACGCGCATGACCAGATACAGGGTATCGGACACTTCGGCAGCGAGCACCTTCAGGCGCTCGGCATATTCGTGGGCGGCCTTGATGTCGTGGATCGAGCAAGGCCCGATCACGACGAACAGGCGGTGGTCGGTGCCGTCCAGAATGTTGCGAATGACTTCGCGGCCCTTGGTGACGGTGCGCAGTGCGGCGTCGCTCAGGGGAATATCGCGCTTGAGCTGATCGGGAGTGATCAGAGTCTCGTTGGAGGCGACGTTTAGGTCGTTGATCGGTAAATCAGCCATCGTTTACTCGTCAGGTCACGGGTGCCGGCCGCCAGCGAACCCGCGCGGCGGAGCACAGCAAATTAAGCGCGTCGGGGAGCCGAACCTTAGCGCGTTACACCGTGGCTCGACAATGGGCAGACGCCGGTTTGGTGGGGTTTCGCAGTCAGTTTCCCTGCCGCGAGGCGCAAATCGATCAAGAATGCCTCTATTCCAGCACCGGCTGCGCAAAAGCCTTGCGCACCGAGTCGTGAGAGAACTCGTCGGCATGCTCCTGGACCCATTCGAGGGCCAGGGCCTGGATATCCTGCAAGTCTTCGTGGGTGTCATGCAGGCGGCAGTAGCGTTCGATCTGGCACACCTGCTCGCCCATTCGGGCGCTGAACAGCGTTTGTTCGTCGACGAAAGCGATGCCTACCAGATAACCACGCTTGCGTCGCAGGCACCAGGCCACATAGCCCAGGTAGCGCATGTCCGGGTTCACGGTCGGCATGCGTACCTCCAGCGCCGTGCCGTGGCGCCACGCGCGGTGATAATTGCAAGCCATGCCCCCGAGGCTGATAGTGTGCAGCTGTCGTCGCGAAATACACTCAGGTTTCAGTAACGTTAACTCGACAGGCACATCGTCAGGGTGAGGAATGAATCGTCCCATGAACACAGACTCCATGTGTCGGCCATCTGACATTGTTCCCTCCAGTATAGTGGTCGAATTGGAACTGACCGATTTTGACGTCGACCAACGGCTGCTGGCGATGAGCGGTGTATCGCTGGTTATTTTCACCAGTGTCGGCTGCGCCGGTTGCCGTTTTGCCCGCGAGCAATTGCCGACACTCGACCTGGCAGTCGATCGACTGTGCTGGATCGATGCCGGCAACAACGGCGGGGTGGTCGAGCGTTATCAGGTCTTTCACTTGCCGGCGCTGTTTGTCGTTCGCGACGGCGAATTCTTTGGAGCACTGAAATCGCGCCTGACCGACATCGAGCTCAATCGGGCTGTGCGCCAGGCGCTGAGTCGAACAGCAGAGGAGTTGCCATGATGGGAGCAGTTGCCAGGCCGACGGTCGGCATTATCGGGACCGGCGCAATCGGCGGTTTCTACGGGGTGATGCTGGCGCGTGCCGGTTTTGATGTGCATTTTCTGCTGCGCAGCGAGTTTTGCGCTGTGTCCGAGCACGGGTTGCAAGTCGATAGCGCGCCCCACGGTGCGCTGAAACTGAATCCGGTGCAGGCTTATTCGAACGCTGAAGACATGCCGCCCTGCGACTGGCTGCTGGTGGGGGCGAAAACCACCAGCAACGCCGATCTGGCACCCGCCATCCTGCAGGCGGCGGCACCGAACGCCAAGGTACTGCTGCTGCAAAACGGACTGGATGTCGAAGACAGCCTGCGCGCGTTGCTCCCCGATTCGCTGCATGTGCTCGGAGGGCTGTGCTACATCTGCGTCCATCGCGAGGCGCCGGGCGTCATTACCCATCAGGCGCTGGGCGCGGTGCATGTGGGTTATCACAGCGGTCCCGCCGATGGGCCGGCACGCAGCGCAATTGTCGAGGAGGGCGTCGGACTTTTTCGCAGCGCCGGCCTCGATTCCCAGGCCATGGCGAATTTACATCAGGCGCGTTGGCAAAAACTGGTCTGGAATATCCCTTACAACGGTCTCTCGGTTTTGCTGGGGGCGAGCACTACACCGTTGATGGCCGATGCCGACAGCCGCGAGCTGGTCAAGGCGCTGATGGCTGAAGTGGTGCAAGGCGCTGTTGCCTGCGGGCACGACGTACCGGCAGGGTATGCCGAGCATTTGTTCATGGTGACCGAGAAAATGCCCGACTACTGGCCGAGCATGTACCACGATTATTTGCACAAGCGACCGCTGGAACTGGCCGCGATTTACGCCCGGCCTTTGGCGGCGGCGAAGGCAGCCGGGTGTGAAATGCCACGCATCGAGGCCTTGTATCGCAGTTTGAGTTTCATTGATCGACGCAACACCTGAGTCGACCGACCTGAGGGGGAAGGGCATGCCAAAGGCAATTGACGAAAAGCTGGTGCTGGCGATTTCTTCGCGGGCGCTGTTCGACCTGAGCGAAAGCCACAAGGTCTACCTGTCGAGTGGCGTCGAAGCGTACCGGCAGTATCAGATCGAACACGAAGACGAAATCCTCGAGCCCGGCGATGCCTTCCCGTTGGTGCAGAAACTCCTGAACCTCAACAACAGCCTCGGCCGCGCCCGGGTCGAGGTGATTCTGGTGTCGCGCAACAGCGCCGACACCGGGCTGCGGGTGTTCAACTCGATTGACCACTACGGGCTGGCGATTTCCCGCGCGGCCTTTGTCGGCGGGCGCAGTCCGTATCCCTACCTCAAGGCTTTTGGCTGCGACCTGTTTCTCTCGACCCACGCTGAAGACGTGCGCAATGCGCTGGACGCCGGGTTCGCGGCAGCGACCATTCTGTCGGGCGGTGCCAGCCGTGCGGCCAGCGACGAGTTGCGCATTGCCTTCGACGGAGACGCGGTGCTGTTTTCCGATGAGTCGGAGCGCATTTATCAGGCCGGTGGTCTGGAAGCCTTTCAGGCCAGCGAACGTGAGGCCGCCCGCGAGCCGTTGCGCGGAGGGCCGTTCAAGGGCTTTCTCGCAGCCCTCAATCTGTTGCAACGTGAGTTCCCGGAGGACGCCTGTCCGATCCGTACCGCGCTGGTCACGGCACGATCGGCACCGGCCCATGAGCGGGTCATTCGCACGTTGCGTGAATGGGACATCCGTCTCGACGAGTCGCTGTTCCTCGGCGGCCTGACCAAATCGGCCTTTCTCGAAGCCTTCGCGGCCGACGTGTTTTTCGACGATCAGGCCGGCCACTGCGAATTGGCCCGTGAAGTCGTCGCCACCGGTCATGTGCCCCATGGCATAAGCAACGAGCAAAAGGTTTAAGCCCGCCGTTCAATGCGTTGCGCCGGACGCCGCAGTCGCCAAGGCACTGCTAAGCTGAATCAAATCTGCGCCATGTTGGCAGTCGAGGAGGTCATATGATTCGTTCGATGCTGTATGCCACTGACCTTGGCCTGTACGCGCCCGTGGTGATGCAGCATGCCCTGGAACTGGCCAGGACCTTCAATGCCAGTTTGTATGTCGTGCATGCGGTTGAACCCATGGGGTTGTTTGCCGAATCGGTGCTGCAAAGTTATCTCGATGAACAGGCGCTGAACGAGTTTCACAGCCAGGGCCTGAATACGGTGATCGCCAGTATTGAGCAGCGGGTGCTCGACAGTTTTCGTGAGGAGTTGGGGGATGAGGGGGAGCACGATCTGGAGCGGATTCAGGCTGTACGGGTGCTGCAGGGCGATCCGTCGCAGGTGATTCTGGACCAGGCGCAGAAACTCTCCGTGGATTTGTTGATCGTAGGTAGTCACAGCCACGGTGCCGGTGCGGAAACGCCTTTGGGGCGAACCGCCGCCCGTGTGTTGCAACTGTCCAAGGTGCCGGTCTATCTGGTGCCGCTGGTGCAACGTCGTCGCCAAGGGGACCGCTAGGACACGAATAGTGGCAATCTGATAAAAAAGTTCTAGATTTATTCTTCGTGCCATTAATATAGTTATATATCGTCGCTGATGCCCGTGGCGTCTACCTGCTTTGAGGGATTCATATGAAGCTTCAACAATTGCGCTACATCTGGGAAGTGGCGCACCACGACCTCAACGTTTCCGCTACAGCCCAAAGCCTTTACACCTCTCAACCCGGCATCAGCAAACAGATCCGTCTGCTGGAAGACGAACTGGGCGTCGAGGTTTTTGCTCGCAGCGGCAAGCACCTGACCCGCGTTACCCCGGCCGGCGAGCGCATCATCACCACTGCTGGCGAGATTCTGCGCAAGGTTGAAAGCATCAAGCAGATCGCCCAGGAATTCTCCAACGAGAAGAAAGGCACCCTGTCGATTGCCACCACTCACACCCAGGCGCGTTATGCGTTGCCGCCGGTAATCAGCAATTTCATCAAGCAATACCCGGACGTTGCCCTGCACATGCACCAGGGATCGCCGATGCAAATCGCCGAAATGGCGGCTGACGGCACCGTGGATTTCGCCATTGCCACCGAAGCGCTCGAGCTGTTCGGTGATCTGGTGATGATGCCGTGCTACCGCTGGAACCGTTGCGTGGTCGTGCCTCAGGGCCACCCGCTGACCAAACTGTCGAAACTGACCCTCGAAGCCCTGGCCGAATACCCGATCGTGACGTACGTGTTCGGTTTTACCGGCCGTTCGAAACTCGACGAAGCCTTCAGCCATCGCGGCCTGACGCCGAAAGTGGTGTTCACCGCCGCCGACGCCGACGTGATCAAAACCTATGTTCGCCTGGGTCTGGGCGTGGGCATCGTGGCGAAAATGGCTGTCGATACCAAGCTCGACAGCGACCTGGTGGTACTCGATGCCAGCGAACTGTTCGAGTCCAGCGTGACCAAGATCGGCTTCCGTCGCGGCACCTTCCTGCGGGGTTTCATGTGCGACTTCATCGAGAAGTTTGCGCCGCACCTGACCCGCGAAGTCATGGCCAAGGCCATTCAGTGCCACAATAAGCAAGAGTTGGAAGAGCTGTTCGAAGGCGTAGAACTGCCCGTTCACTGACAGCGTTTCTGCCGGTCAAACCACCTCGGTGACAGCGAACTGTTGCCGAGCGCCTGCCACCATGATCTCCACCTCATCGCCCTCGAACTTGCCCAGCAGGCTTTTGCCCAGCGGTGAGCGCGGGGTGATGACGGTAATCAGTTGCCCCACCAGGTCGACCTTCAGCCCGGCTGCATCGGGGGCCAGAAACAGCCATTGTTCGCGCCCCTTTTCGTCCTCCAGCCCCAGCAGCGCGCCCACTTCGATGCCCCGCTGATCGTCATACGGGCGCAGGGCCAGGTTCTGGCAGAGGCTCAGTGACTGGCGAATTTCCTCGACCCGCCTGGCCTGCCCGGCCGCGAGATAGGACGCTTCCAGCCCCAGGGTGTCGTACTTGTTCTCGGCGATGTTTTCTTCGTGGGTTGCCGTTTCGTAGGCGGTTTGCGCGGCGCGCTCGGCGATGTCGAGATCGATCCGCAGCTTGTCGAGAATCAGTTGGTGGACGGTTTGCTTATTCATGATCAATCGCAGAATTGCAGGACGTTGGCGCGGCTTTTTTCGCTGGGTGCAGTCCGGTCCTGTTGCAGCCAGAACTGACAGTTCGGGTTGGCCAGGTTGCGACTGCTGCCGCGTGCCTGATCAAGTCGTTGCTGCTGTTCGTTCTTGCGCAGGTTTTCTTCTTGCTCGAACAGCGGGCTCTGTGACGGAATGTTCGGCAGCGGTTGAGCCACTGCAGGTGGTTGGGCCAGTTGCTCTACCGCTGCCGCGATCGGGGCGAGTTGCTCGCTGAACAGCAGGCGCGACGCGAGCCAGCAGGTCAACACAATGGCAATGAACCCGAGCCACATGCCGAGGGCGATACTGCCTGTCAGTTGCAGGGCGCTAAGGCTGATCGGGAAGGATCGGCGCGGAGTGGGGCTGTGGGGCATGGTTGCCTCCTGGCGAAAGGTGACTGGCGGGTAGCGATTGTCGCATGAAGAATAATCGCCGTCGGCTCTTCTGCACGGGGTAATTTATGCGGACAATCGGCGCCTTTGCCAACGGGAACCTGGTATGCCTGAAATGAAAACCCGCTGGGATATTTTTTGCACCGTGGTCGACAACTTCGGCGACATCGGCGTGACCTGGCGACTGGCCCGGCAACTGGTGACCGAACATGGACTGGCGGTGCGTCTATGGGTCGATGACCTGCGAGCATTCGAGCGCCTGTGCCCGGAAATCGACATCGACGCTGTGCAGCAATGGCAGCACGACGTCGATGTGCGCCAATGGCCAGCCGAATGGCAGCCGACCGAAGCCGCCGATGTGGTGATTGCTGCGTTTGCCTGCCAGTTGCCGAGCGCCTATATGGACGCCATGGTCGAACGGGAAAAGCCTCCCCTGTGGATGAACCTCGACTATCTGAGCGCCGAGGACTGGGTGATCGGTTGTCACGGCTTACCCTCTGTGAAGTACAAAAGCGTACAGAAGTTCTTTTTCTTCCCTGGATTCCAGAAGGGCACCGGCGGACTGCTGCGTGAGCGAGGGTTGCTGGAACGGCGTCGGCAATTTCAGCAGGACCTGCAGGCTCAAAGAGAATTCCTGCAAGGTATGGGGATTGATCCTGCGCCCGGCGCGCAGTTGATCTCATTGTTTGCCTACGAAAACAGCGGTCTGGCCAGTTGGCTCGATGCAATGGCTGGCGATTCTACGGCCACTCATCTGCTGGTGCCGGAAGGGCGGATTCTCGGCGACGTCGAGCGTTGGCTCGGTGTGCAGGGGCTGGCGGCCGGTGCCGTGCATGTGCGCGACGCCTTGACCGTGCAGGTGCTGCCATTCGTCCGCCAGGACCAATACGACCGGTTACTGTGGTGCTGCGATTTCAATGCCGTGCGCGGCGAAGACTCCTTTGTGCGCGCCCAATGGGCCGGCCGGCCATTTCTCTGGCACATCTATCGGCAGGAAGAAGACATCCACCTGGACAAGCTCGAAGCCTTCCTTGAACTTTATGTAAAAGGGTTATCTGCGCCCGCGCGGGAGGCGATCAGCGGTCTCTGGCGGGCGTGGAACGCTGGTGAAAAAATAGCCGACCACTGGCAATTAACCCGTAAACACTGGCCAGAGCTGGAAAAACACGCTGAGGCGTGGTGTCAGGAACAGGCCTTGCAGGCCGATCTTGCCACGGCGCTGGTACAGTTTTATGGAAATTGGATATGATACGCGGCCTAGATTTTTGTAAATCCCATCCAAATTCGGATATTCGCAATGAAAACTGGTAAAGAACTGAAACCCGGGACCGTGATTCGTCTCGAAAACGATCCTTGGCTGGTTCAGAAAGCTGAATTCACCAAGTCCGGTCGTAACAGCGCGATCATGAAGACCAAGCTGAAGAACCTGCTGACCGGTTACAAGACCGAGATCGTTTACAGCGCCGACGACAAACTGGACGACGTAATCCTCGACCGCAAAGAAGCGACCCTGTCCTTCATCAGCGGCGACACCTACACGTTCATGGACACCACCGACTACACCATGTACGAGCTGAACGCTGAAGACATCGAAGCCGTTCTGCCTTTCGTTGAAGAAGGCATGACCGATGTTTGCGAAGCGATCTTCTTCGAAGAGCGTCTGGTTTCCGTAGAACTGCCGACCACCATCGTGCGTCAGGTTGACTACACCGAAGGTTCCGCTCGCGGCGACACTTCCGGCAAGGTAATGAAGCCTGCCAAACTGAAGAACGGTACCGAGCTGTCGGTTGCTGACTTCATCGAAATCGGCGACATGATCGAGATCGATACCCGCGAAGGCGGTTCCTACAAAGGCCGTGCCAAATAAGCACAGCTTCAGGAATGAAAAAGCCCGACCATTGAGTCGGGCTTTTTTGTGCCTGCAGAATCTGCGTTGACCCCCACATGTTGTTCTGCGTTATTTCTTCAGGTGTTGCTTGAGCTCTTCAGATGCCTGCAACATCGCCGAACGCACCGCTGGCACCTGGCTCACCACGTTGAGCAAACCGTAGTCGTGGATCAGGCCGTTGTAGCGAACCGAGGTCACCGGCACTCCGGCTTCATCGAGTTTGCGGGCATAGGCTTCGCCTTCGTCGCGCAATACGTCGGCTCCGGCGGTTTGAACCAGCGCTGGAGGCAGTCCTTTCAACTGGGCAGTGGTCGCGCGCAGTGGCGAGGCGTAGATCTCGTTGCGCTGCTTGGCATCGGTGGTGTAGTTGTCCCAGAACCACTTCATCATGTTTTTGCTGAGGAAGTGCCCCTCGGCAAACTGGTTGTAGGACGCGGTTTCGAAGTTGGCATCAGTCACCGGCCACAACAGCACCTGGAACCTGATCGCCGGAGTGCCCTTGTCCTTGGCCATCAGCGCAACCACCGCCGCCATGTTGCCGCCGACGCTGTTGCCGGCTACCGCCAGGCGCTGGCCATCGACATTGATCTCTTTGCCGTGCTCGGCCACCCATCGGGTCGCGGCATAAGCCTGGTTGATCGCCACCGGGTAATGCGCTTCCGGCGACGGCGTGTAGTTCACGAACACCGCCGCGGCACCCGAACCCGTCACCAGGTCACGCACCAACCGCTCGTGGGTCGGGAAGTCCCCCAGCACCCAGCCACCGCCGTGGAAGAACATGAACACCGGCAACTCGCCCTTGACCCCGGCCGGCCGGACGATGGTCAGGCTGATCGGTTGGCCGTCGACTTGAATGGTCTTCTGGCTGACATCGGCTTTTGGCAGCGTCAGCTTGACCCCGGACTGCGCGCCTACCAGAACCGCGCGGGCTTCGGCGGGCGTCATTTGCTCCATCGGTTTGCCGGTGCCGGCGTTCAGTACGTCGAGGAATGCCTGGGTGTTGTGTTCAACCCCGTTACCTGCGATCGCGTTCCCGATGGACAAGGCGAGAAGGGTACCGGTCAAGACTTTGCTGAAAGTGTTCATGTTCGTTTCCTGTTCGGGCCTGGTAATCAGCGGTTAGACGGTAACGTGCAGACGCACATCGACGTTGCCACGGGTGGCGTTGGAGTACGGGCAGACCTGGTGGGCCGCATCGACCAGTGCTTGTGCATCGGCTTGTTCAAGACCCGGCAGGCTGATGTGCAGGTCGATGTCCAGGCCGAAGCCGCCAGGGATCTGGCCGATGCCGACATGGGCGGTGATAGAAGCGTCGTTGGGAATGCTGCGCCTGGTCTGGCTGGCCACGAATTTCAGGGCACCGATGAAGCAGGCGGAGTAGCCGGCAGCGAACAGTTGCTCTGGGTTGGTGGCTGCGCCGCCGGCACCGCCGAGCTCTTTCGGCGTGGCGAGCTTGACGTCGAGGATGTTGTCGCTGGAAACCGCCCGCCCGTCACGGCCGCCAGTGGAAGTTGCGATTGCGGTGTAGAGAGTTTGCATGGTGAAAGCCTCGTTCGGGGTTTGGTTGTTTTGCGCTAAATGTTTGCGCGCTAAGTAAGTGCGAGGTGAATGTATCGCGCAAATATTTAGCACGCAAGATAAAAGATAAAATAAATTTGCCAGGACAGACAAACGGTTGAGAAGGATTGGCTGGAACTATCGAGTTAGAGCGACTGGAGGTTATGCGGGCGGTTTTCGGAGGGGAAATCGAGTTCTGTGGGACAGCACAAAGCAAATGTGGGAGCGGGCTTGCTCGCGAAGGCGGTGTTTCAGTCAACACAAGAGTCGACTGATCTACCGCTTTCGCGAGCAAGCCCGCTCCCACAGGGGATTTGTGGTGAATTGGAGACTAGAGGCTGTCTTGCAGGTGACGACGCAGCTCCTGCAACTCCGCCTGCAGGTTTTGCAGGCGCTCCACGGTCATCCCGCTGGCGCCGAGGATGCACTGGGGAACATCGCGGGCTTTGTCGCGTAACGCCCGGCCCTGTTCGGTGAGTTCGACGATCACCACCCGCTCGTCTTCGCGGCTGCGGGTTCGGCTGAGCAGGCCTTCGGCTTCCAGGCGCTTGAGCAGCGGCGTCAACGATCCAGGATCGGTCAGCAACCGCGTGCTGATGTCACCTACGGTCAAACCGTCCCTTTCCCATAGCACCATCATCGCCAGGTATTGCGGATAGGTCAGGCCCAGCACTTGCAGCAAGGGTTTGTAGACCTTGGTCATCATCAGCGAAGTGGAATGCAGGGCGAAGCAGGCCTGATTGTCCAGCAGCAGGTTGTCGCAGTTGTCCGGGGTGTTGCGCTCGGTGGTCATGTCGAAGCCTTGATCTGTGATCTGAAGAATCTAGCGGGCGAATCTTTAATGCGCCAGATAATTTTGATCAGTGCAACTGCAAATGGGTTTGCAGCACCAGATCCCAGGGCGGAACGGGGCTGAAACGGGTTTTCAGGTACTCCAGCAACAAGCGACTGCGGGAGTTGGGCTGCTGTTCCAGGCGCAAGGCATAGATGCCGGCGCTTTCCGGTTTCGGCAGGCCGCTGTCGCAGAACAGCGGCAGCAACTCACCGCGCAACAGGTACTCGCTGGCCAGCCAGGTCGGCAGATGCGCGATACCCAGTCCGGCCAATGCGCCGCACACCAGCGCCTCGGCATTGTTGGCGCTCATGCGGATCCGCGCCGGCCGGTGCAACTGCATTTGCCCGCCGCGCTCGAAACGCCAGGCGAAGGGGGGAGCCAGGCCATCCCAGTCAAGCCCGTCGTGTTCAATCAGCTGTGACGGCTCGCTCGGCACGCCGCGACGCCGCAAATAATCAGGGCTGGCGCAGGCGATACGCACCATGCTCGCCAGGGGCGTGGCTACCAGCCGGGTGTCGGCCAATTGCCCGGCACGCAATACCAGATCGACCTTGCCGAGGTTCAGGCCCTGCATGTCGACGAAGCTGTCGATCAGGTGCAGTTGTACATCGAGCCCGGGGTAGAGCATCAGGAAATCGGCAATCACCGGTGCCAGGTGCCGGCGCCCAAAGGCTGCCGGCGCATCGATACGAATCAGGCCTTCCGGCGCGCTGCTCAGGGACACGGCCTCGGCCCGGGCCAGGCGCAATTCGGCGACGATCCGCCGTGCGCGCTCGGCAAAGGCCAATCCCGCCGGGGTGGCGCGTACCGCATGGGTGCTGCGCAGGAACAGTTGACTGCCGACTGCGCTTTCCAGGCTGTCGATACGCCGTGCCACGGCCGAAGGGGTCAGCGGATGGCGGCGCGAGGCGGCGGAAAAACTGCCGGTTTCCAGTACATCGAGGAACAAGGCCAGTTGGTCGGTCAGCTGATTGGGGTTCATGGCAGGTTTGCGCTTGTGCGAATTTGGCACAGCCATTGTGCGTTGCTGTGCGTTTCCGCGCCAGCAGCAACTGCGTAGGATCAAAGGCCTGACGGCAACGGGGAAAATACTGTGATTGAGTTCTTGATGTATCTGGTGTTCGGCGCGGCGTTGGGCACGCTCGGCGGGTTGTTTGGCATCGGCGGCGGACTGATCGCCATTCCGCTGCTGGGCGTGCTGTTCGGGCTCGATCAGCAGATAGCCCAAGGCACGGCGCTGGTGATGGTGGTGCCGAACGTGATGCTGGCGCTGTGGCGCTATCATCAGCGCAACCGGATCGAACTGCGCCACGCGCTACCGCTGGCCATCATGGGGTTCTGCTTCGCCTGGCTCGGGTCGATCTGGGCGGTGGGCATTGATGCGCAAACCATGCGCATTGGTTTTGTCGCGTTCCTGATCGCGCTGTCGGCGTACAACCTTGTTCGCATGTTCGCCGCCAGCGCTCCGGCGACCTCGCAGATGAACTACTCATGGCCCTGGCTGGGCGTGCTTGGCGCTGCATCCGGCACGATGGGCGGGTTGTTCGGCGTGGGGGGCGCGGTGGTGGCGACGCCGGTGCTGACCAGTCTGTTCGGCACCAGCCAGGTGGTTGCACAGGGGTTGTCGTTGGCGCTTGCCTTGCCGAGTACAGGGGTGACGCTGGTGACTTACGCCGCGCACCATCAGGTCAGCTGGGTGATCGGCTTACCTTTGGCGGTCGGTGGGTTGATGAGTATCAGTTGGGGGGTGAAGGTTGCCCACGCTTTGCCCGAGCGGCTGCTGCGTGGGCTGTTTTGCGGGTTCCTGGTGTTCTGTGCGGTGATGCTCGCCTTCAAAGTTTGAAGCCTTCGACGATGTGCTCGGCCAGGCACTCGGTGATGGGCGACGGGTTATGCAGGTTGCGCACGAGCATGATGCTGGCCTCGGGCAGCAGCGGCAGGTCCTCGGCCTCACCGAGGATGCGCATGTCAGCGGTGATCAGGCTTTCAAGTTGTGCCGTGACGGCCAGGCCGGCGCTGACCACCGCCATGATCGCCGACAGGCTGTCGCTGTTGTACGCCACCCGGTAATCGCGCCCCCGGGCATCCAGGGCATTGCAGGCCCACAGTCGGCAGAAGCAATCACTGTTGAACATCGCCAGCGGCAGCGGTGTCTGCTCATGAGCGCTGTAGCATTGCGCTTGGGCCCAGACAAAACGTTCCTTGCGCAACAACTGGCCGATTTCGCTGCCCGGTTCGCGGGTCACGATGGACAGGTCGAGATCCTGGCGCATCAGCAGTTGTTTAGATGATTCGCAGTGCACTTCTATCTGAATCAGCGGGTAAGACTGGGCAAACCGGCGCAAGATCCCCGGGAGGAACCGCATCACATAATCGTCCGGCGTGCCGATGCGCACGGTGCCGACCATGTCGGGCTCACGCAAGGTATTGAAGACCTCACTGTGCAGCTTGAGGATGCGTCGTGCATAGCCGAGCAACACCTGGCCTTCGGCCGTCAGTCGCACCTGCCGCCCGTCGCGCTGGAACAACTGGCGCTGCAGCACATCTTCTTCCAGGCGTTTCATCTGCATGCTGACGGCAGACTGGGTGCGGTTGACGATTTCGCCGGCGCGGGTAAAGCCGCCCTGGTCGGCGATGGCGACGAAGGTGCGCAACACTTCGGTATCGATACTCGGGTAGGCGGACATCCATCAATCTCCGAGATATGTGACATCAGAAACATTCGTTGGATTGATCTTAGACCCGGCGCGAGACTGGATCCATCCAAACGGAGGGCAACAAGATGAAAGGTCAACACGAGTTCCAGGGATCAGAAAAACACTCGATTCACGTGATATCCGATCTGCTGCACAAGGTCGGCCGCTGGTACGAACTGCATCGCGAGCGCGAACTGCTGGCGAGCTTGAGCGACGAAGCACTCAAGGACATCGGCATGAGCCGTGCGGATGTGGAGAACGAGTCGATCAAGCCGTTCTGGAATGACCCGATGCATAAATGATGAATGCCACGCTACACAAACCCCTTACCGGTGAGGTAGGTTGCGAGCAGACAAGGAGGCACCCATGCCCGCGACGTTGTCCTTTACCCTCAAACAGGCTCGGCGTCTGGCGCTGGCCGCCCAAGGGTTCAACGGGCGGTCGTCGTCAGCGGCGATCAAGGCAGTTGCGCTCAATCGCCTGATCGAACGGCTGGGCATTCTGCAGATCGATTCGGTCAATGCATTGGTGCGTTCGCACTACCTTCCGCTGTTTTCCCGCCTCGGCAATTACTCATCCGATTTGCTCGACCAGGCTGCCTGGAGCCAGGGCCGGCGCCGTACGTTGTTCGAGTATTGGGGCCATGAAGCCTCGTTGTTGCCACTTTCCATGTACCCCTTGATGCGTTGGCGTATGCAGCGTGCGAGCCGTGGCGAAGACATCTATCAGCAATTGGCGCGCTTTGGCCGTGAACAGCAGGACACCATTCGCCGGGTGCTGGCTTCGGTCGAGGAGCAGGGCGCGTTGGGGGCCGCAAGTCTGTCGACCCGTCAGGAGCGGGCCGGCCCCTGGTGGGACTGGAGTGCGGAAAAGCATGCGCTGGAATGGTTGTTCGCTGCCGGTGAAGTGACCGTTGCCGGACGGCGCGGATTCGAAAGGCTCTACGATCTGCCGGAGCGGGTGATTCCCCGGGCGGTGCTTGCGCACCCCATCCTGAGTGAAGGCGAGGCCCAGCGCGGCCTGTTGCGGCATGCGATAACGGCCTTGGGAGTCGGTACGGAGAAAGACTTGCGTGACTATTTCCGCTTGAACCCTGGGGACAGTCGTCCACGTTTGGCCGAGTTGGTCGAGGCCGGGGAATTGCTGACCTGCGAAGTCCAGGGCTGGCGGCAACCGGCCTATTGTCTGCCCGAGCCGAAAGTGCCGCGCAAAGTCGTCGCCAGTGCATTGCTCTCACCGTTCGATTCGCTGATCTGGGAGCGCAGCCGGACCGAGCGGCTGTTTGATTTCCGCTATCGGCTGGAGATCTACACACCGCAAGACAAGCGAGTGTACGGCTATTACGTCCTGCCGTTTTTGCACAACGAACGGATTGCAGCACGGGTGGATCTTCGCGCGGAACGGGCTGCGGGCCGTCTGGCAGTGCATGCGGTGCATGAAGAGGACGCGGGGCTGGATGAGGAAGGGATGCTGGCGTTGGCGGTCAATCTGCGGCAGATGGCGGATTGGCTTGGGCTGGCGCAGGTTCAGCTCAATTGCCCGCGGGCGAGTGCGGCAAGGTTGCGGGAGGCATTCACACAAATTGGCGGTGTTTGATCTGACGTCATCGCGAGCAAGCTCGCTCCCACAGTTGACCGAGTTGTTTGGGCGAACGCGGACCCTTGTGGGAGCGAGCTTGCTCGCGATGGCGGTCTATCAGACAAGCAAAATCTAGCGTCGAACCTGCTTCAGTGTCTCAGCAATCAAAAACGCCAGTTCCAGCGACTGATCGGCATTCATCCGCGGATCGCAATGGGTGTGGTAGCGATCCGACAAGCCATCCTCGGTAATCGGCCGCGCGCCACCGATGCACTCGGTCACGTTCTGCCCGGTCATCTCGATGTGGATACCACCGGCATAACTGCCTTCGGCTTCGTGCACCTGGAAGAACTGCTTCACCTCCCCAAGGATCTGCGCGAAGTCGCGGGTCTTGTAGCCGCTGCTGGCTTTGATGGTATTGCCGTGCATCGGGTCGGAACTCCACAGCACCTGCTTGCCTTCACGCTGGACGGCGCGGATCAGCTGCGGCAAGTGATCACCGACCTTGTTAGCGCCCATCCGCGCGATCAGGTTCAGGCGGCCCGGGTCGTTGTCCGGGTTGAGCACATCGATCAAGCGAATCAGGTCGTCGGGGTTCATGCTCGGGCCGACCTTGACCCCGATCGGGTTGTTCACCCCGCGCAGGAATTCGACGTGGGCACCGTCGAGCTGGCGGGTGCGGTCACCGATCCACAGCATGTGGGCCGAGCAGTCGTAGTAATCGTTGGTCAGGCTGTCGCGACGCACGAAGGCTTCTTCGTAGTTCAGCAACAGCGCTTCGTGGGCGGTGAAGAAACTGGTTTCGCGCAACTGCGGCGAGGTGTCCATGCCGCAGGCGCGCATGAACGCCAGGGTTTCATCGATGCGATCGGCCAGGTGGCTGTACTTCTCGGCCAGCGCCGAGTTGGCGATGAAGTCCAGGTTCCACTTGTGCACCTGGTGCAGGTCGGCGAAACCGCCTTGGGCGAAGGCGCGCAACAGGTTCAGGGTCGCGGTGGACTGGTGGTAGGACTGCAGCAAGCGCTCCGGATCCGGCACGCGGCTTTTTTCGTCGAAGCCGATGCCGTTGACGATGTCGCCACGGTAGGCGGGCAAGGTCACGCCATCGATGGTTTCGTCATTGGCCGAACGGGGTTTGGCGAACTGCCCGGCCATGCGCCCGACCTTGACTACCGGGCAGCCGGCGGCAAAGGTCATCACGATTGCCATCTGCAACAACACCTTGAAGGTGTCGCGGATTTTCGCCGCGGAGAACTCGGCGAAGCTTTCGGCGCAGTCACCACCCTGCAACAGAAACGCGCGGCCCTGGGTCACCTCGGCAAACTGACGGCGTAACTCCCGGGCTTCGCCGGCAAACACCAGCGGCGGATAGCTGGCCAAGGTCTGCTCGACCTGCTGCAAATGCGCGGCGTCGGGGTATCGGGGTTGTTGCTGGATCGGCAGGGCGCGCCAGCTGTCAGGGCTCCAGGGTTGGCTCATCACGGTCTCTAGTGTTTTCGCTCGGACGTCCATGTTATCAGCAAATTAGTGCGTGACCTGTTCCCGTCGCTTCGCCGACAATCTCGCCTTTGCCGCTCTCCACGCGCGGTGTTATTGCGTTGCCGGCCCCGGTGACGATCAGGAGATGAAATGACTGAGGAGCGCGTCGAGCATCTGCTCGCCGAGGTACAGGACGAGTTCGGCGTGATTCGCGTGCTGGAAGTGGCCGATTACCGTTTTCTCGAGTTCGGTGATGCCATCGAGCAAAGCTGCGTGTTCACGGCCGACCCGAGCTGGCTCGAGTACGACTACACCCGGGCGATGCTGATCGGAGCGCTGTGCCACCAGCAACCGGAAAGTGCGCTGTTTCTCGGCCTCGGCGCCGGGACGCTGACTCAGGCTTGCCTCAAGTTTCTGCCGCTGGAAGATGTCGAAGCCATCGAACTGCGCCCGGATGTACCGCGCCTGGCCATTGAATATCTGGGGCTGGATGACGATCCGCGCCTGTACATCCGTGTTGGCGATGCGCTGGAGCTGCTGGACACCGCTGAGTCGGCGGACCTGATTTTCGTCGACCTTTATACCGACGTCGGGCCGGGTGTCGGTCATCTGGCCTGGAGCTTTCTGGAAAACTGCCAGAAGCGATTGAATCCGGGGGGCTGGCTGGTCATCAATCAGTGGGCTACCGACGATGGCAAACCCCTGGGCGCCGCCTTGTTGCGCGGTTTATACCACCGACATTACTGGGAGCTGCCGGTGAAGGAGGGCAACGTGATTCTGATCGTGCCGTCGGAGCTGGACCAGGAACTGGACATGGACGGCCTGATCGCCCGCGCCGAAGGGCTGGCGCCGCGGTTGGGGTATTCGCTGGACTCGTTGATCAAGTGCATTCGCCCGGCCACCTGAGGAGCACAGATTCCCCTGTAGGAGCTGCCGAAGGCTGCGATCTTTGAAGATCAAAAGATCGCAGCCTTCGGCAGCTCCTACGCAGATTTTCAGCAACCTTTGAACACTCCGGGCCGCCGCTCCACCATCGACCGCACACCTTCCTTGACGTCCTCGCTGGCCATCAACTTCTTGACCAGCAGCGGCAACGCCTTTGCCGCCGCGGTTTCCCCTTCATATCGGGCCTGTCGCGCCGACATCAGTGTCGCCTGAACCCCAAGCGGTGCCTGGCGGGCGATCCGTTCGGCCAGTTCAATCGCCCGGGGCAGCAAGTCCTCGCTGGCCATGACCTCCTGCACCAGACCCAGGTGCAAGGCATCACGGGCGTCGAATTCGTCACCGGTCAACAACCAGCGCATGGCGTTCCCCCAACCGGCGACTTGATGCAGGCGCAGGGTCGCACCGCCGAACGGGAAGATTCCCCGTTGCACTTCCATTTGTGCAAACCGGGTATTGCTGGCGCACAGGTTGATGTCGGCGGCCAGCATCAATTCGATGCCGATGGTCAGGCAGTAGCCTTGGGCGGCGACGATCACCGGTTTGCTGACCCTGGGACCTGCGAACACCGCCCACGGATCACAGCCGCCGGGCGGAACCTGCCAGCCATCTGCCAGTGTGACGCTGGCATTGACCAGGTCGAGCCCGGCGGTGAAGTGCTCGCCGTGAGCGAACACCACCGCCACCCGCGCCTCGCTGTCGGCTTCGAACTCGCCATAGGCCAGGCTCAATGCGTTGAGCAGGTCGAGATCGAAGGCGTTGCGCTTGGCCACCCGGTCCAGACCAATCAGGAACACGTGGCCATGCCGTTCGCGGCTGACTCGACTGGAGCTGGGCTGATTCATGGAGCGATCCTCGGGGTGGGAAGGGCGTGCCGGACCGGCGGTCTGCACGGCAAAGGGTGAACCGTTTTAGCGCCATCACCCGCAAGGCCGGGCCTTTGAAAAGTAGACGGCTGACCGATTATTCGCAAAGCCTGTGACACAACGGCGTATCCGGTGGATTTCCGATAAAAAAAGCTCCCTTTTTGGGCAAATTCCGGTATAGTGCGCGCCGGCCTTTAGCCGGGCCGCGTTTAGGTAGAGCAATTCCCCGAAGCCAGCTTCGGCTGCACGTCCGTACTGCGGACTCTCCCTTGACGATTCTTTTCATTCATTCGTTTTCGCAAATCCCCGCCGACAAAGCTGCCAGGGCGACTCTTGAGTCTCAACACGGCACGCGCAGCTTTGGAGCATGGGTCTTTGCGGATGCACTTAGAGGCAGACCCATGACCCAGGAAACCGGCGGCTTCGCCGCTTTTAATCTTAATCCGAATATTCTTGCAGCCGTCACCGCGACTGGCTACGAAGAGCCATCGGCTATTCAGCAGCAATCGATCCCGATCATCATGGCCGGTCACGACATGATTGGTCAGGCGCAAACCGGTACGGGTAAAACCGCTGCGTTCGCCCTGCCAATCCTGCATCGCATCGATCCTGCAAAGCGCGAACCGCAAGCCCTGATCCTGGCACCAACTCGTGAGTTGGCGCTACAAGTTGCAACCGCTTTCGAAACCTACGCCAAGCAAATGCCGGGCGTAACTGTTGTGGCTGTCTACGGCGGCGCGCCGATGGGCCCACAGCTGAAAGCAATCCGTAATGGCGCACAGATCGTTGTCGCCACTCCGGGCCGTCTGTGCGACCACCTGCGTCGCGACGAAAAAGTACTGGCGACCGTGAACCACCTGGTTCTCGACGAAGCCGACGAAATGCTCAAGCTGGGTTTCATGGACGACCTGGAAGTTATCTTCAAGGCTCTGCCTGCAACCCGTCAGACCGTATTGTTCTCGGCCACCTTGCCGCAGTCGATCCGCGCCATTGCCGAACGCCACCTGCGCGATCCGCAACACGTGAAGATCCAGACCAAGACCCAGACCGTTACCGCGATCGAGCAGGCTCACCTGCTGGTTCACGCTGACCAGAAGACTTCGGCCGTTCTCAGCTTGCTGGAAGTGGAAGATTTCGACGCCCTGATCATGTTCGTGCGTACCAAGCAAGCGACCCTGGATCTGGCCAGTGCCCTGGAAGCCAAAGGCTACAAAGCCGCTGCGCTGAACGGTGACATCGCCCAGAACCAGCGTGAGCGCGTGATCGATTCCCTCAAGGATGGCCGTCTGGACATCGTTGTGGCGACCGACGTTGCTGCTCGTGGCCTGGACGTTCCGCGCATCACTCACGTGTTCAACGTTGACATGCCGTACGACCCGGAGTCCTACGTTCACCGTATCGGCCGTACCGGCCGTGCCGGTCGCGAAGGTCGTGCGCTGCTGCTGGTGACTCCGCGTGAGCGCCGCATGCTGCAAGTGATCGAGCGTGTAACCGGTCAAAAGGTTGCTGAAGTTCGTCTGCCGGACGCTCAAGCCGTTCTGGATGCGCGCATCAAGAAACTGACCAACAGCCTGTCGCCGCTGGTGGCCGAGGCCGAATCGACTCACGGTGATCTGCTTGATCGCCTGACCGCCGACATCGGTTGCAGCCCGCGTGCCCTGGCCGCAGCCCTGCTGCGCAAGGCAACCAACGGTCAAGCGCTGAACCTGGCCGCTATCGAGAAAGAACGTCCACTGGTGCCGAACAATGCACCGCGTGGCGATCGTCCAGAGCGTTCCGGTGATCGTCCTGAGCGTAGCGACCGCGAGCGTCGTGCTCCGATGCCACTGGGCGAAGGCCGTGCACGTTGCCGTACCGCGCTGGGCGCGCGTGATGGTATCGCTGCCAAGAACCTGCTGGGCGCCATCCTCAACGAAGGTGGCCTGGCGCGTGAAGCGATCGGTCGCATCCAGGTGCGTGACAGCTTCAGCCTCGTCGAGTTGCCGGAAGATGGTCTGGAGAAGTTGCTGACCAAGCTGAAGGACACTCGCGTTGCCGGCAAGCAGTTGAAGCTGCGTCGCTACCGCGAAGATTGATCCGCTCTCGGGCTGATTGATCGAACATGAAAAATCCCCGACTGGTTCGGGGATTTTTTATGCCTGTAAAAAAGATCGCAGCCTGCGGCAGCTCCTACATGGGATCACATTCCTCCGTAGGAGCTGCCGAAGGCTCGGGCCGCGTTCGGACGATCTTTTGCCTTATTGGCTAACCGAAGCGATAGATGTCCATGCCCAATGCCCCCATGGTGAACCCCTGATGGGCAACGCTGAACGGCCCCCCGGCAGCGCGGGCAAAATACAACGGCAACAAGTGCTCATCACTCGGATGATTGCGTACAGCGTTTGGCGCCTGCGCGCGATAGTCGTGCAGCGCGTCTTCGTCGTTCGCGGCGAGTTTTTCGATCATCCAGTCGCGAAATGCCCGGGCCCAGGGTTCAACGCTCTCGGGGCCGGCATGCCAGTCCAGTTCCCGCAGGTTGTGAGTGATGCTGCCGGAGCCGATCAGCAGCACGCCATGCTCGCGCAGGCTGGCCAGCGCGTGACCAACACGGGTCTGCAGGGCGGGACCGCCACGGGTGGGCAATGAAACCTGGACAATCGGGATGTCTGCCTGCGGGTACATCAGCGATAAAGGCACCCAGACGCCATGGTCGAAAGGTCGATTGCTGTCGATACGTGCTGCAAAGCCAGCGGTTTTCAGTAATTCGGCAACCTCTGCGGCGAGTCGTGGGTCGCCGGGAGCCGGGTACTGGACTTCGAACAGGGCTTTGGGAAAGCCACCGAAGTCATGCCAGGTTTCCGGTTGTGGATTGCCGCTGACCAGCAGCTCATTGCTTTCCCAGTGTGCGGAAACAATCACAATGGCCTTGGGCTTCGGTAATTCGGCGGCCAGGCGGGCGAGTGCCGGCCCGCTGGCGCCGGGTTCCAGGGCGAGCATGGGGGAGCCGTGGGATATGTACAGGCTGGGGAACATGAATGAGCTCCTGAGAGTTAAGATGCAACATCTTCAGTCAGATCATTAATCTAAATCTAATATAAGTTTTAGGGTGTTTTGATCGAATTTTCGGGGTTATTTATGCAGCCGGAGTTTTGGCACAAGAAGTGGGCGGCGAACCAGATCGGCTTTCACCTGCCACAGGTGAACCCTTATCTGAAACGGTTCTGGCCAGCGTTGAGCCTTGAAGAAGGCGCGCGCGTGCTGGTGCCGTTATGTGGAAAAAGCCTGGATCTGCTATGGCTCGCCCATCAAGGCCATGAGGTCTTGGGAGTCGAACTGTCGGAAAAAGCCGTCGAGGAGTTTTTCAGCGAACATGGCTTTGATCCGGCCGTTAGCGAGCAGGGGCCGTTCAAGGTTTATCGGGCAGGTTCCATTGAGCTGTGGTGCGGCGATTTCTTCGAGCTGACGGCAGGCGACGTTGCCGATTGCTCCGCGCTTTATGATCGCGCGGCGTTGATCGCGTTGCCGGCGCAAATGCGCGAGCGCTACGCCGCCCATTTGAAGCGGATTCTGCCGAAGGAGTCCCTTGGCCTGATGATTACCCTGGATTACGACCAGGCGCAAATGCCCGGTCCGCCGTTTGCCGTACTCGATGAAGAGGTGCGACGGTTGTTCGGGGACTCATGGGCGCTGAAGATCCTGGAAGATCAGGATGTGTTGAGCGAGAGCGGGAAATTCCTGGAGGCGGGTGTCACGCGGCTGGAGGAGCGTGTGTATCGGGTTTCCAGTCGGTAGGAACGGTTAGCAGTACTGGCCTCTTCGCGAGCAAGTCGAATCGTCGCACCGCCGCTCCCACATTTGACCGCGATTCCTTGTGGGAGCGGGCTTGCCCGCGAAGAGGCCCTGAAAAGCACTGAAGCTTTTGAACACGCAAAAAAAGGCCCGCATCGCTGCGGGCCTTTTCATTTTTGCTGTGAAGTCTCTTAGCCCCGACGACGAGCCAGAGCGTCGATACGCTCTTCCAGTGGCGGGTGGCTCATGAACATGCGGGCGAACCCTTGCTTGATGCCACCGTTAATGCCGAAGGCGTTCAGGGTGTCGGGCATGTGCACCGGCAGGCCTTGTTCCGCCCGCAGGCGTTGCAGGGCGCCAATCATCGCGGCGGTGCCGGCCAGGTTTGCACCGGCTTCGTCGGCACGGAATTCGCGCTTGCGCGAGAACCACATGACGATGGCGCTGGCCAGGATGCCGAGAACAAGTTCGGCGAAGATGGTTGCCACGTAGTAGGCAATGCCTTGGCCTTCTTCGTTCTTGAAGATCACCTTGTCGACGAAATTGCCGATGATTCGTGCGAAGAACATCACGAAGGTGTTCACCACGCCCTGGATCAATGCCAGGGTAACCATGTCGCCATTGGCTACGTGGCCGATTTCGTGGGCCAGGACGGCTTTCACTTCATCCGGCGAGAAGCGCTCGAGCAAACCCTGGCTGACCGCAACCAACGCGTCGTTCTTGTTCCAGCCGGTGGCGAAGGCGTTCGCCTCGTAGGCCGGGAAGATACCGACTTCGGGCATCTTGATCCCGGCTTCGCGGGACAGTTGCTCGACGGTTTGCAGCAGCCATTGCTCGTGACGGGTACGTGGCTGGGTGATGATCTGGGTGCTGGTGCTCATCTTCGCCATCCACTTGGAGATGAACAGCGAGAACAGGGAACCGGCGAAACCAAAGACCGCACAGAAAATCAGCAGCTGATTGAGGTTGAGATCAACCCCATTGGCCGCCATGAACCCGTTGAAGCCGAAAAGGCTCAGGGTGATGCTGGCAATCAGCACGACCGCCAGGTTAGTGGCCAAGAACAGCAGGATGCGCATCATGGTTGTAGAAATCTCCTCAAGCTAAAGATGTAGCGTACTGCGGGGTATATAAGGTGCTGCACCGGGGTATTCAACCGGGTGACTATTTCAAACTGTGTCCTACGGCAACAGTCTAGCTGCTTGCAGGGCATTTCCGACAAGTGTGCAGGAAGTGTTTGTCAGTCAATTCGTGCCGAAGGCCCAGCCTTTGTTAGGCGTGGGCAGGCAAGGGGCTGTCCGGTAGCGACAAAGCGACGGCCAGTGGCCCAATGCAAATAAATGTTGCCGGATGAATCACCGTGCGACGTTCGGGGGCATCGCACGGTGACGGACCGCTTACTGGCGGTAGGACTTGAGGAAGCCGCCGATGCGTCCGATGGCCATCTCCAGGTCATCGACACGGGGCAGGGTCACGACGCGGAAGTGGTCTGGCCATGGCCAGTTGAAGGCGGTGCCTTGAACCACAAGCAGCTTCTCGGAGAGCAGCAGGTCGAGGACGAACTTTTCGTCGTTATGGATCGGGCAAACCTTGGGGTCGATCCGCGGGAATGCATACAGCGCGCCCATCGGCTTGACGCAGCTCACGCCCGGAATGTCGTTGAGCAACTCCCAGGTGCGGTTGCGTTGCTCCAGCAGGCGGCCCTGGGGCAGTACCAGGTCGTTGATGCTCTGATAGCCACCCAGGGCGGTCTGGATTGCATGCTGGCTCGGCACGTTGGCGCACAGGCGCATGTTCGCCAGCATGTCGATGCCTTCGATGTAGCTCTGGGCGTGGTGTTTCGGTCCGGAAATGGCGATCCAGCCGGAACGGAAGCCGGCCACGCGATAGGACTTGGACAGGCCGTTGAAGGTCAGGCACAGCAGGTCAGGCGCCAGGGAGGCGGTGCAGATGTGCACGGCGTCGTCGTAGAGGATCTTGTCGTAGATCTCGTCGGAGAACACCACCAGGTTGTGCTGGCGGGCCAGTTCCAGCATGCCCAGCAGCACTTCCTTCGAATACACCGCGCCGGTCGGGTTATTCGGGTTGATGATCACCAGGGCCTTGGTGTTCGGGGTGATCTTGGCCTTGATGTCGGCCAGGTCCGGCCACCAGTTGGCTTGCTCGTCGCACAGGTAATGCACCGGATTGCCGCCGGACAGGCTCACGGCTGCGGTCCACAATGGATAGTCCGGCGCTGGCACCAGCACTTCGTCGCCATTGTTGAGCAGCGCCTGCATCGACATCACGATCAGTTCGGATACGCCGTTGCCCAGATAGATGTCTTCAATGCCGACGCCTTCCACCTGCTTTTGCTGGTAGTACTGCATCACGGCCTTGCGCGCACTGAACAGGCCCTTGGAATCACTGTAGCCCTGGGCGGTCGGCAGGTTGCGGATCACGTCCTGGAGGATTTCATCCGGTGCTTCGAAACCAAAAGGCGCCGGGTTGCCGATGTTCAGCTTGAGGATGCGATGACCTTCCTCTTCCAGGCGCTTGGCGTGCTTGAGCACCGGGCCGCGAATGTCGTAGCAGACGTTGGCGAGCTTGTTCGATTTGCTGACCTGCATGGCGATGTGTTCCCGAAAATGAACGATCCAGACGGCGTTTGGGCAACCGTGCTGGGAATCCTGCGTATTCACACAGGCCTGACGCCTTGAGATGCAGCACCCATATTTCCGTTTGAATGCGCGTGGTCTGGCTGCCAGACTGGCGTTTGACGAGGCGCAATCATACGTGCCGCCCGATCCGTGGAAAAGGTACAGATCGGGCTTTTTCAGCCGCTGAGGTGTGATGATGGAAAAGTTGGAAAAAACCCTGGAAGAATGGAAGGCGATGCTCGACCCGGAGCAGTACAACGTGTGCCGCCTCAAAGGCACCGAACGTCCGTTTTCCGGTAAATACAACGCCACCAAGACCGACGGTATCTACCACTGCATCTGCTGCAGCGAGCCACTGTTCGACTCCAGGACCAAGTTCGATTCCGGCTGCGGCTGGCCGAGTTTCTACGCGCCGATCGGCGACAGCGCCATGACCGAAATCCGTGATGTCAGCCACGGCATGATCCGCACCGAAGTGGTCTGCGCCAAATGCGACGCGCACCTGGGGCATGTATTCCCTGATGGTCCGCCGCCGACAGGCCTGCGTTATTGCATCAATTCGGTATGCCTGGACCTGGTGCCCCGCGAGTAATGCGAGCCCCGTAGGAGCTGCCGAAGGCTGCGATCTTTTGATTCTTGGCCTCAAGAAAGACCAGGTCAAAAGATCGTCCGAACGCGGCCCGAACCTTCGGCAGCTTCTACAGTTGGTCAGTGTTTTGATTAATTAAATTGCACACAATTAAATTGCTAGCTATTTTGTTGTTTCTTCCATTCGTTCGGAACCTCAAACATGAGCGACAACCTGCTGAGCATCCCTTGCACCACGATCAAGGGCGAGCAAAAGACCCTGGCGGATTTCGCCGGCAAGGCCGTGCTGGTGGTCAACACGGCCAGCAAGTGCGGTTTCACTCCGCAGTACAAGGGCCTGGAAGAGTTGTGGCAGACCTACAAGGACCAGGGTCTGGTGGTGCTCGGATTTCCCTGCAACCAGTTCGGCAAACAAGAGCCGGGCAATGAAGGGGCGATCTCCGAGTTCTGCGAGTTGAACTTCGGTGTCAGCTTCCCGCTGTTCAAAAAGATCGACGTCAACGGTGCCGATGCCCATCCGCTGTTCGTGCAATTGAAAAAGCGCGCACCGGGGGTGCTGGGTTCCCAGGGCATCAAGTGGAACTTCACCAAGTTCCTGATTGGCAAGGACGGGCAACTGGTCAAGCGCTTCGCTCCGGCGACCAAGCCGCAGGACCTGACCCGCGAGATCGAAGCCCTGCTCAAATGAATACCTTGTCAGTCGATTCCCTGAAGCTCGACAGCCAGTTGTGTTTCAAGCTGTACGCGGCTTCCCGGGCGGTGATTCGCGCCTACAAGCCAATGCTCGATCAGTTGGGCCTGACTTACCCTCAGTACCTGGCGATGCTGGTGTTGTGGGAGTGGCAGGAAGCGGCCCCGGAGCAACCGACCGTCAAGGCATTGGGCGAGCGTCTGGCCCTGGATTCCGGCACGCTGACACCCTTGCTCAAGCGCCTGGAACAACTGCAACTGGTGCAACGCCAGCGTTCGGTGCGCGATGAGCGTGAAGTGCACCTGAGCCTGTCGCCAGCCGGCGCGGCCTTGCGTGACCAGGTCGGGCCACTCAAGGCGCGCCTGTTGTGCGACAGCGGGGTCGATCTGAATCGTCTCAACGAATTGCGCGATGGCCTCGATCACCTGTTGGGGCAGATCAAGGCGTTGTCGTAGCGGGGATCCACAGGTCCAGCAGGGCGGCCAGTTCTTCGCGCCGAAAGGGTTTGGCCAGGTAGTCGCTCATGCCCGCGGCACGACAGCGTTCACGCTCCTCCGACATGGCGTTGGCCGTCAGGGCAACAATGGGCAGTTGGGGCCAGCGTCCGTTGCGGCGGATTTGCCGGCTGGCTTCATAGCCGTCCATCACCGGCATGTTGCAGTCCATCAGCACCAGGTCGAAATCCCGTTGTTCGAGTTGGTCCAGGGCCTCGCCGCCATGAGCCGCGGTGGTGACCTCACAGCCGAGTTTGCCGAGCATGCCCTTGGCCACCAACTGATTGACCGGGTTGTCTTCCACCAACAGCACTCGTCCGCGGCGTAGCGGGCATTGAGTGTCGAGCCGGGCCTCATTGATCGGGTGGGTTTGCGGTTGCAGGATCCGCTGCAACGTCTGAAGCAGCGTACTGCGGGCCAAGGGGCGGGCCTGTTGTTGCAGGGGGGCGAGGGCGCTGGCCTCTTCGCTGGGCATGAAGTTGCCGTAAGCGGTGATCAGCAGGATCGGCGCGCTGAGGGTGGGGCGCAAATTGAACAGGCATTCGGGGCAGTCGGTGATGAGCACGTCGGCTGTCAGGCCAAACAGTGGGTCATCCATGGAACGCCGTTCATAGTCCAGCCCCCAGACAGGCAACAGGCTGTTCAACAGTTCCCCCAGACCGCTGCTGGCGGCAGTGATGGCAATGACCTTGCCCTTGAGCGAAACAGCAGGCATTGCGCGAGTATGACTGGGCAAAGGCAAGTCTGCGCAGAACTGGCTGCCAAACCCCGCCTCGGAACTGATCGTCAGGCGTCCTTGCATGGCTTCGCAAAGGTTGTAGGTCAGGGCCAGGCCCAGCCCGGTGCCGCCAAACTGACGGGTAATACCGGCGCCGGCCTGGGTGAAAGGCTGGAGGATCTTGACCTGGGCATCCTGGGGGATGCCGATGCCGGTGTCACACACTTCGATCCTGACGCCGTCGCCGAACGTCGACAGGCGCACGTCGACCCGCCCGAAACGGGTGAACTTGAGGGCGTTGGACAGCAGGTTACTGACGATCTGCCGCACCCGGGTCGGATCGCCGAGCACCAGTGCCGGGAAATGCGGATCGATCAGGCAGGTCAGTTCGACGCTGGGGGCGGCGTTCTGCGACAACAGGTTGGCGGTGTCTTCGATCAGCGAACCGAGGTCGAAGGGGATGTGTTCGAGTTCGAGTTGGCCGGCATCGAACTTCGACAAATCGAGAATATCGTTGAGCAATTCCACCAGCACTTTGCCCGAGTCATGGGCGATAGACAGTTGCTGCTGTTGTTCGGCATTCAGCGGCCCGTCGAGTGACAGCGCGATCATCCCGAGCAAGCCATTGAGAGGCGTGCGGATTTCATGGCTCATGTTGGCCAGGAACACCGAGCGGGCTTCGGCCATGTCGAGGGCGGTACTGCGGGCGGCTTCCAGTTCCTCGTTGGATTGGCTCAACCGCGCGTTGATCGCCTTGAGTTCGGCAGTGCGGGCCGAGACGATGTTTTCCAGTTGGCCGAGGTATTCGGTCAGGCGGTTTTCCGCGTTGCGCCGCTGCTGGATTTCGGTGGCGATGTTCTTGAATTGCTGGTTGGCAACCTTGACCAGCACGCCGATTTCATCGTTGGCGTGTCCGGTGGGACACTCCAGTGAGGTCGATTCGGTGCTGCCCGGGTCGCGACCGCTGAGTTCACGGATGACTCGCACCAGGGGTTTGGTCAGCATCACATAGAACAGCGCCAGCAGGATGCCGGACAGCAGCAGGCTGCGGGCGAAGCCATTGATCAGGGTCACTTCGGCCCGGCGCAGGAACCGGTCGCCGAAGGCGTAAGTATCGACGTTCAGCCGCAGCGTACCCAGGGATTCGTTGGGCATATGATCCAGGTAAAGCCGGTCTTCGAACTGTCGGTTGGCGCCGAACAGGAAGTCACTGAGCATCCGGTAACCGTTTTCCACACCGGGTCGCTTGACGTTGGCCAGAACGGTACCGTTGTTGTCGGTCAGTTTTGCGCCGATGATCGCTGGCGAGCGCAGCAGGCCCAGGGTCAGTTCCTTGGCGAGTTCGGCGTCGATGTTGTAGGCGATTCGCGAGGCCGGGTTGTGGCTGATTTCCAGCAATGAAAGGATTTCACGATTGATGGAGGCGTCTTCACTGGCATAATCGATGCCTATTTGCAGCAGGCTGAGCAGCGTGCCCAGAATGAAACCGACCAGCACAGTAAGCCGGGCTTGCTTGAATGACAGCCGGTTGGTGAATTTGATGTCCATGAGGGGGTGAACCACTTCGGTTTCCTTTCGCTGCTCAAGCATAGTCGATCATGCATGCCTGCTGATGTTCTCGCGAGGCTTGTACTGCGGGGGCCGCCGCTTGTGTGACGCTGTGTTTCGTCGCTGTATCACCATCATTACTGTGAACGTGCCTGAGGAGAAGTCGTGGATTCCCGATTGAATGCTTTTCTTGAACGCGCCGATGCCGTTCTGGCCCGTATCGAGCCGTTGCTGCCGGCCTTCCGGCCCACCATCGACTGGACACAATGCCTGGCCGCGCGCTGGCAGCGTGAGTCGCGCGGCGGTTATCTGATGCCGCTGGAGGTCAGCCTCGACATGCGTTTGTCGGACCTGATCGGCGTCGACCGGCAAGTCGAGCAGCTTGGGCGCAATACCCAACAGTTTCTCGACGGCATGCCGGCCAACCACGCCTTGCTCTGGGGCTCACGCGGCACCGGCAAGTCGTCGCTGGTGCGCGCTTTGCTGGCTGAGCACGCTCAAGCCGGATTGCGCTTGATCGAGATTGAACGTGATCACCTGGCAGACCTGCCGCGAGTGGTCGAACAGATCGGCAAACTGCCTCAGCGTTTCGTGTTGTTTTGCGATGACCTCTCGTTCGAGTCGGGCGAGGGTGATTACCGAGTGCTCAAGAGTGTCCTCGATGGCTCGCTGGAACAGGCGCCGGACAACGTTTTGCTGTACGCCACGTCCAACCGTCGCCACCTGGTGCCGGAAAAGGAAAGTGACAACGAAAACTGGAAACGGGTCGACGGCGAACTGCATCCGAGCGAGGCGGTGGAAGACAAGATCGCGCTGTCGGACCGCTTCGGCCTGTGGCTGTCGTTCTATCCGTTTACCCAGGAACACTTCCTCGACGTCGTCGAGCACTGGATCGGCCAGTTGGCCGGCAAGGCCGGACTGGCGTGGCAGCGCACCGAGGAACTGGACATCCTGGCGGTACGCTGGGCCACCGGCCGAGGCAATCGCAATGGGCGTTGCGCCTATCAATTTGCTCGTTATTGGGTCGGGCTGAAACTGTTGGAGCACAAGGCATGATCGATTTACAAAAGAGCGGCCAGGGCCTCGAAGGCTACGGCATGCTGCACGCACAGCTGGAGTCATTGCTGGCGGACGAGCGGGATTTTATCGCCAATGCCGCACAATTCTCGGCGTTTCTGTTCAATCAACTCGATGACTTGAACTGGGCCGGTTTCTACCTCAACCGTCATGAAGAGCTGGTGCTGGGCCCGTTTCAGGGGCAGATCGCTTGCGTACGGATTCCGTTCGGCCGTGGCGTTTGCGGGGCGGCGGCAGCCACCCTGCAGACTCAACGAGTCGAAGATGTGCACGCGTTCCCCGGTCACATTGCCTGCGACAGCGCCTCGAACAGCGAACTGGTGGTGCCGTTGGTCAAAGACGGCCGATTGATCGGCGTGCTTGACCTCGACAGTCCGAAACTTGCGCGTTTCACCGCGCAGGACCAAGCCGGGATCGAACAGCTGGCGGCGATTTTCCTGCGCCTGACCGACTGCTGATCAAGACGCCAGGCCGGCCTTGGCCAGCAGGCCGGAGGCGTCCACCGCATCGATCTGCCCAGGGTCGAGGAAGCGCCTGGCGTACTGCAAATAGATTTGTGCCTTGATGAACAGCCCGAACAGCTGCGGGTCTATGTGGGCATCACGGCACATGAACGCCATGATGCTCAGCGCCTCGCTCAAGGTCTTGGCTTTTTTGTATGGGCGGTCGGCGGCCGTCAAGGCTTCGAAAATATCGGCAATCGCCATCATCCGCGCCGGCAGGCTCATCTCTTCTCGCTTCAAGCGTTTCGGATACCCGCTGCCGTCCATTTTTTCGTGATGCCCGCCGGCTATTTCCGCGACGCTGCGCAAGTGCCCGGGGAATGGCAGATGGTTGAGCATCTGGATCGTCTGAACGATGTGGTTATTGATGACATAACGCTCCTCGCTCGTCAGTGTGCCCCGGACGATGCTCAGGTTGTACAGCTCGCCGCGGTTGTATTTGTGGGGCGGAACGTCGAGCTTGAAGCCCAGGGGATTGTCCTGCGGTATCACTTCGTTTTCGCTGCGTTCGAACAGGTGCTCGGGTTTGTCCGCCAGTAAGGGTTCGCTGACGGGCAGGGCTGGGGCGGGCGTTCGGGCCTGACGCCGGTTTTCTTCCCAGGACACGCCCAACCGGTCATCCAGGGTCCGGGTCCAGGTGCGTTCAGCCAGGCGGCGCAGACGTTGCAGATCAGCGTCGGCCATGGCTTCGCCGCCGAGATTGCAACGGGCCACGAAGGCGAAATCATCATCCAGTCCGGCCAGGCTGGTATTGCGCAGTTCCGCCAGCGCTCGCTCGTCACCGCCCAGGGCAATGGCCTGCCAGTAGCTGATCCAGGCATCGCGCTTGAGCACCTCGAAGCGGGTACGGATCTCGTGGATGCGATCGGTCAGGGTTTCCAGTTTCGTGGCTTTGTCGACAACGTATTCCGGCGTGGTGACCTTGCCGCAATCGTGCAACCAGGCGGCGATGTGCAGTGCCTCCCATTCATCTTCGGTTGGCTGATAAGCGCTGAAGGCGGGCTCCTGGCTGTCTGCCGCCGCTTGGGCAAGCATCAGGGTCAGTTCCGGCACCCGCTGGCAATGGCCGCCGGTGTAGGGGCTTTTGGCGTCGATGGCGCCGGCCAGCAGTTGAATGAAGGCGTCCAGCAGCTGTTTTTGCCGGGCTTGCAGGCGCTGGCTTTCGATACACACGGCGGCCGCGCCGGACACCGCCTGGAGAAACGCAATGCGGTCCGGCCGCAGTTTGTCCAGATCGCTCTGCTCGCCGCTGTCGGCCAACAGCAACACCAGCAGACCCACGGTTTCGTTGTGGCGATTGTGCAGGCGGATTCCGATCAGATGGACTCGGGGGCTTTCCAGCGAGAGCAGGATTTTCTGCAGATCACCTGCCTGCTCGAAACCCAGGTTACTGACGACAGTGTCGACATTGGCCAACTGGTGCAGCCATGGGGGGCTTTGCGGATTCTTCAGCGAGTGTCCGCGGATGTCGAAGGCTTGCAGGTTCTCGGCGGTGTTGTTGATCACCAGTCCGTGAGGTTCCATGTGCTCGCCATCACCTTCGCGCAGATAGATCAGGCCGGCCTGGGCCTGACCGATTTTCACGGTTTCAAACAACACCCGTTCCAGCAGTGGGGCGAAGCGGGTTTCGGCGCTGAGGCTGTCTGTGATCTGGAAGAAGCTTGCCAGGGTGTCTTTCACCCGTGCCATCGACACACTCAGCTGGTCGACTTCGAGCACTGGCGAGCGACGGGAAAGCGGAAAATTGAAATCGAAGCTGCGAATCGCGTCGGCCTCCTGCACCAGGGCGCGCAAGGGCTTGACCAGGACTCTCGACGTCAGCCAACCCAGGGGCACGCATAACAGCAGGATTGCCAGGGTAATGAGCGCACCTTGCCAGCGCATCCGGTACGCGTCGACGAGCAACTCGTCCTCCGGTACCAGCAGCGCCAGTTGCAGGCCTTGGGGGCCGCCTTCCTGCATGCTGCTGCGGGCCACGATCCACTGCCGGCCGCTGGCGTTCAGGTGACTGCCCTGAGGGGGACTGTTGAGCAACGCACCCAGGCTGGGGCTCAGGTCCGCCGCCTTGATCAGGCGGGACGTCTGATCATCGATGATCAGCCTGCGGCTGTCGGGGTAGGCAATGGCATTGCCTTGGGCATCGAACAGCACGATTTCGGTGTTGGGGGTCACGACGTGCTTGGCCAGGGTCGCGCTGAGTTCGGCCAGGGTCAGGTCAGCGGCCAGGATTGCCTTGTCGCCGCTGCGTCGTGCCAGTGTCGTGCCGATGTTGTGGGTGGAAAAGAAAATATAGGGTTCGGTGGTGATCTGGTCATTGTCGCCGCGGGCGCTGGTAAACCAGGCGCGGTTGCGTGGGTCGTACGTATCGTTCAGGTTGTCCTGACGGCTGACAAGTACCAGGTTCCGGTCGAAAAACAATGACTGGGAGTGGGCCTGGCCGCTGCTGTCGTGCTCGATGCTCCAGACCTGGTAAACCGCCGTGTCCGGTGCCTTGACCAGGGCTTTGACCGCTGGGGTGCGCAGCGGGCGGACCATGAAAAAGTCACCATTGTCGTAGCCCAGGTACAGCGAAGCCAGGTTGGGGTTGTCCTCGAGTGACTGGCTGAACGGTTCGAGCAGTGCCAGGCGTTGTTCCAGATCAGGGGACTGGCCCGCCGGATTGAGTGCCAGCAGGCTCAACAGATGACGAATGGGGTCATAGGTCGCGTGCAGGTCCAGCCGGACATCCTGCTCAATGCGGTTGAAGAGTTTTTCACTGCTGGACAAGATGATCTGTGTGGTTTGCCGGTAGTTGAAAAGCCCCAGGGCAGTCCCGGTCAGCAACAGTAGAAGGGTGAACATCACGCTGATATGGATATGCAGCGGAAACCGGCGTGGATCCGTGCGCAGTGGGTCAGGCATTGCGGGTTTCTCCAGGATGGTCAACACACTGCCGAGGGACCAAGCATAGTTAAGGCTCTGGCATTTTGCCTTCGTCGTAATGCTCGATCTGACGTAGCAACGCGTCCTCCAGTTCGAGCATGGCGCGCTCCATGGCTTTGCAGCATCCGGCCACTTTTTCGCGATCGAAATCCTCATGGCAGGCGGCTTCGAGTGCCTCGCAGCAGTCAATCAGGCGGGAGGCCTGTACGATCCGGGCCGCACCTTTGATTTTGTGGGCAATGTCCCGTAGCGCCTGGGTATCCCCGGAGCTGGATAACGACAGCAGCGTTGGCAGGTCCTGGCGGTTGCTGCTGACCAACTCGTTCAGCAATCGTCGGTTCAACATCGGGTTGCCCCCGGTCAGCTGTTTCAAACCGTGAAGGCTGAACGCCGGAGCTGCCTGGCCGGGTTTTATGCCTTGCACCCATTGTCCCAAGGCCCCGAGGCTGAGGGGTTTGAACAGGCAGTCGTTCATTCCGGCCTGTTTGCAGCGTTTTATTTCTTCCGGTTGAGCGTTGGCGGTAAAGCCGAGAACGGTGCAGGGAGGGCGATGGAGTTGGCGTTCATGCTGGCGAATGGCGCGGGCCAACTGGTAACCGTTCATGACCGGCATGTTGCAATCGGCGATCACCAGATCAAAAGGCTGATCTCTCCATGCCTCCAATCCTTCCTGCCCATCGGACGCGACGGTAAATCGATGCCCAAGAAACTCCAACTGCTGGCACATGAGCAATCGATTGGCCGAGTGATCGTCGACTACCAGAACATTCAATGGGGTTGTGGCGACGACAACTTGGGTTTCGACCGCTTGGATCGACTGTTGCAGCGGCAACGTTTCCAGCTGCAACAACACCTCCACTTGGGTGCCGATGCCCGGCTCGCTGCGCAATTGCAGACTACCGCCCATCATCTCGCAGAGATTGCGGCTGATCACCAGCCCCAGTCCTGCGCCTCCCCTGGCCGATTGCATGGCATGGTCAGCCTGAGCGAAGGGTTCGAACAGGCGTTGTTGATCCTGCTCGCTGATCCCGATGCCACTGTCGTGAACCTGCACCTGCATTTGCACACGCTCAGGTTGCGTAGCCGGGTGCAGTTCGACAATGACCCGGACCTGGCCTTGTTCGGTAAACTTGATGGCATTGCTGATCAGGTTGGACAGCACCTGCTTGAAACGCAATGGGTCCAGCAACACATCGAAGGTCGTATTTGCCGATGAAAACTCCAGCACCAGTTCGAGTTCCTTCTGTCGGGCCAGGCCTTCGAAAATTCGTACGACCGAGGTCACAAGTTCACCCGGATTGACCCGCTCCGGGCTCAGGCTCAAGCGTCCTGATTCGATTCTGGCGATGTCGAGAATGTCGCCGATCAATTCCAGCAACCCTTTCGCCGAGTTGTACGCGACATCGATGGCCGGACGCTCCGGGTGCTGATGATCAAGACGCTTGAGTGTCAGTTCAAGCATGCCGATGATTGCATTCATTGGCGTACGGATCTCATGGCTCATCGTGGCCAGAAACGTGCTTTTGGCCCGGTTGGCGTTATCGGCGCGTTCTTTCGCGCAACGCAGATCATCAAGCAGTTGCCGCCGTTCGCTGATGTCGATCCAGCCACCGATAATGCCTTGCACTTTTGCGCTGGAATCCCGATAGGGAAGAATCCAGTGATAGATCGTCAGCCGCCGGCCACCAATGTGCAGTTCGCGATCGACGATCAACGGTCTGCCTTCGGCCACTACGCGCTGGTAGTCGGCCTGGTACTCCCGGGCTTCGAACACATTGCTCATCGATCCCTGCATGACGCTTTTGCCGATGACATCTTCACGCCGGGCGCAGAACGCTTGCAGGTAACTGTCGTTGCAACTTTGCAGCAGCCCCTGGCGATCACGCACGTAGATCGGATGGGGCGTGCCATTGACCAGTGATCGCATGAACTCGAACTGATCGTTCAGCGCACGCTCGGCGGCCTTGCGTTGCTTGATCTGGCGTCGCATGTAGTCGTTCCACGCAATGGAAATCAGCAATAGCACGCCGGCACCGATGACGATTTGGTAGAACAGTCTTTGATAGTTGCGCCAGGTGCTTTGCGAGGATGCCGAATAGCCGCGCCAGCGACTGTTGATGATGCCCAGTTCTTCCGGCGAGATGCTCAGCAACGCCTTGTCGAGAATGGCGTTCAGCTCTTTGGCGTCCAGAGCGGTGGCAAGGGAAAACGCCGCCTGCTCAGTGCCGATGGCGGTGCTGATTTGCAATGTGTGCTCGAACAGCCGCGAGGAAATGAAGTAATTGGCAATGACCAGTGAGTTCACTGCGCCCTCTGCCTGGCCCTCGGCGAGTAACTCTACGGCACTGAAGGCGTCCGGGGTTTCGATCAACTTGATCCGGGGGAACTCTATGCGCAGGTAATCCATGATTGGATTGCCACGGGCAATGGCCAGGCGCTTGTCCTGCAACTGCGCGAGGTTGGCCGGGCTGTCTCCGGCTTTGCGGGTCAGCAGGACGTAGGAGTTTTCCAGAAAGGGGCGGGTAAAGTTCAGTTGAGATTGACGTTGGGCGCTGGGGAGTAATGCGGCGATCACATCGACCTTGTTGTCCTTGATCTGTTTGATCATCTCTTCATCGCTTCGACTGCGCTGGATATCAAAGCGCAAGCCAGTGCGCAGCCTGATCAGCTCAAGCAAATCCGCGGTGACCCCACGAAAATTGCCATTGCTATCGAAAAATGTCAGTGGCGCAAAGGCTTCGTTGACAACAACGCGCACAATCGGGTGGTGGCTCAGCCAGCGTTCTTCCCGCTCAGTGAGTTGCAGCTTTTGATCGGTCAGCAGAATGTCGCTGCCGGCGCTCCAGCGTTTGGCGATGTTTTCTCGTTCACTGGAGGGGATGGCTGTGATCATCGCGTTGATGATGCCGAGCAGTTCGGGATTGTTCCGGTTGACGGCGAAGCTGAAACCAAAGGCTTCATGTTTGCCGAAGTTGGCCATGCGGATGTTGTTCAGGTACCCCTTGTTGATCATGTAGTGAGTTGAAATGGTGTCTCCGAGGAACACGTCCGCCTGATCGAAAGCAACGGCATTGATCGCATTCTGGTAGGACGGATAGGACGTGATGATCGCCTTCGGGTACAACGCCTTGACTTCCGCCATTGGCAAGTAGTGATACACCATGCTCAGGCGCAATCCGGCCAAGCCATCAGTGAGGGATCGGGTTTCCCCTTCGCGGGTCACCAATACGGGTTGGTCGACGGCATAGGGTATGGACAATGCAATGTCGGCGTTGCCAGCTTCGAATCCATTGGCGGTGCCGAGCAGATCGACTTCACCGTTCTCCAGCGCAGTGATCGCGGCCCCTCGGGAATCGAAACGCTGAACCGTGACGGGCAGACCGGTTACTTTTTCCAGGAGACCGGCGTAATCGGCGGTAAACCCTTCATAGTCCCGACCACTGGTGGTCAGGTCGAATGGTGGATAGTCCGGGGCCGACGTACCGAGCGTCAGCTGTGTTTTTTGTGTTATCCATTGTCGCTGGGATTCATCCAGCCGAACCTCCAGCGCTCCGACCTTCGAGCGGCTGAGCAGCGTGTAGTTTTCATTGCCCGGTGCGCCGAACAACGTGGTGCTCACGCATAGACCTGCGGTCAGTTGAATCAGATAGACCTTCAAACGGCTGGGCATCCAGGTTCTCACACGAGTGCGTTACGTTTTGCCATCTCGATCAGTTCAACCAGGGATTTGGCTTTGAGTTTCTGCATGAGGCGCTTTTTGTAGGTGCTCACGGTCTTGTTACTCAGAAACATGCCCTTGGCGATTTCCTTATTTGTGCGACCTTGGGCAAAAAGTTGCAATACCATCAGTTCCCGGTCATTTACCGACTTGAACAGTTCCAGTTCAATGCAGCGTGTTTCATCTCCGCGGACGGGGTTCAAGGCTTCGCTCGGGAAATAGTTGTAACCTGCAAATACCGCTCTTATGGCGCTGACCAGTTCACTGATGTCCTCTTGTTTGCAGACATAGCCTGATGCACCCGATTGCATGCAACGAATACCGAAAAGTGTCGGGCATTGTGCTGTCAGCACCAGTGTTTTAAGAGGGGTGTTCATTGCATTGAATCGGGATAGCACTTCCAGGCCATCCAGTTTTGGAATGCTGATGTCGAGAATGACCAGGTCCGGCATGCATTCGCGAACCATCTGCATGGCGTCGACCCCATTGTCAGTTTCGCCGACGACTTTGTAACCTTCATGTTCCAGTAACATTCGAACGGCAAGGCGGATAACCGGGTGATCGTCGACAATAAAAACGGAGTTCATAATCAAGTCCCATGCGAGCTCAAATAAAGCGCGCACCATAGCTCAGATACTTGAAGGGGCGCATGAACTGACTGTCCTGTAGCAGCAATATAGGAAAAATCCTACATATTAAAAAGAATAGGACTACGTATTAACTAGGTTTCTTATTAGGAAGGCTGAAAAGAGTCCGATGTGCGGGCATACTTTAAAAGGAGGTTGTTTGTAAGTTTTTCACTGTGCATTTATCAGCTTTTATATGTTTTTTTCTATAGTGGTGCTGAGGTCAACAAGTCTCTAAATTCAGATTGTTTCAGTGGTTTTATCAAGTAACCCAATAATGGCAGCCCGTATTCGGTGGCCGTTTTTTCAAGCTCATCCAGTTCAGACGTCGTCAGGCTGCTCAGAATGATCGCCTGCCTGATCAGGCCCCGCTGGCTGGCGAACCGGACCAGTTCGAGTCCCGTCAGATCGGGCAGGCATTGATCGCATAAGAGGATGTCGAACGGTTGGTCTGCCCCGAGCATTTGCAGCAGGGCGCCTTTGGCGCTGTCGGCGGTCGTCAGTCGGGTGAAGCCATAACTTTCCAGCAGGTATTGAGTGGCTATTAGTTGGAAGGGATGGTCTTCCACCACGAGGATGCGTAGATCGTCTTTGGCCATGGGGCGCACTTCATCTGTCGAACAGAAGGGAGGGAGATTGTTTCGCGAGAGTACCGGGCAAGCGATCAGTTTGCTCGCCATGTGCTGTAGGGCAATTCGACGAAGCTTGAGTGTTGTTGGATGTTGAAGGGGGGATCAGCCATAACGAATGCCGTAATGGCTGATCGGTCGATTCATCTCAGTGGCTGGCGCGGCCGGTCATTTCCAAGGCCATGTCACTGGCATAGCTGTCGGTCATGCCGGCAATGAAATCAATCATGCGCAAAAAGGAGGTATGCAACGAGCCGTGAGGATCGGGTGCATTGTTGCCCAGCAGGTCAAGGATGCGGCGGCTCTTGAACGACGGCGTGCGTCCATTATGCTGCTCCAGCGCGGCACCGCAAAAGGCGTTGAGCAGGATTTCCAGTGTGGTGTAGGCGCCGATCTCGTGCAGGGTCTTGCGCTTGTCCTGGAAGATCTTCTTGCGGGCCATGTCCTTGGCATTGAGCACGCAACGCTTGGCGGGACCGTGCATGTGTTCCACCAGATCGCCGGGCAGTGTACCGGCCAGCAGCGCATCCTGTTGCTCGACGAAGGCGCGGGCCGCGGCATTGGTCAAGTGTTCGATGGCTTTACCGCGCAGGATCGCCAGTTTGCGTCGGCGCGAATCGCCGGGACCGAGCTGGCGATAGGTTTCCGGCAAGTCATCGCCCACCAGGCCAAGCAGCAGGGATTCGACTTCGGCGTATTCGAGCAACTCCATTTCCAGGCCGTCTTCCAGGTCGATCAGCGCATAGCAGATATCGTCGGCGGCCTCCATCAGGTACACCAGCGGGTGCCGCGCCCAACGTTGCTCCTCCACTTGTGGCAGGCCGAGTTTATGGGCGATCTGCTCCAGCAGTGGCAGCTCGCTCTGATAACAGCCGAACTTGTGTTTCTTGTAGCCCAGCGAGTCGGCGTGCCTGGCCGTCCATGGATACTTCAGGTACGTGCCCAGCGTTGCATAGGTCAGTCGGGTGCCGCCGTCGAACTGGTGATACTCCAGTTGAGTGAGTACCCGAAAGCCTTGGGCATTGCCTTCGAAATTCAGGAAGTCATTGCGCTCGGCCTCACTCATGGCATCCAGCCAGCCGCGGCCGGCGGCTTGCTGGAACCAATGACGGATCGCGTCTTCACCGGAATGGCCGAACGGCGGGTTGCCGATGTCATGTGCCAGGCAGGCCGATTGCACCACCATCCCCAGGTCGCTGGGTTCGCACCATTCGGGCAGGGCGCTGCGGATGGTTTCGCCGACGCGCATGCCCAGCGAACGACCCACACAGCTGACTTCCAGTGAATGGGTCAGGCGCGTATGAATGTGATCATTGCTGGACACCGGATGGACCTGGGTCTTGCGCCCGAGGCGGCGGAAAGCCCCCGAAAAAATGATGCGGTCGTGGTCTTTGTGAAAAGGGCTGCGGCCGAGTTCTTCAGGGCTGTGCAGAGGTTTTCCGAGGCGTTCGCGGGTAAGCAGGGTGTGCCAATCCAAGGCGGGTCTCTCCGTCAGGTGACTGATGGCCTAGCTTCCCGTTTCGCGCCATGACCTGCAAGCGGAACTACCACCCGGCGGCGGCGATATCGAGGTCTTTTTGCAAGATCTTTTTTTGGCGGATGCCTGTCGACCGGGTAGGCGCACAGGATTGCGCCCCCGATAGAGGGGCGCATCCCGTCGATGTTGCAAGGACGCAGCCAGAAAGAAACTGATCAGTCTTTGCGTGAGGAGCCCTGCATGATCAGTTTGACCAGCGGCCCCAGTGTGGTGCCGAGACGGATCAGCCGGGTCAGGCTGCTGAGGCTACCCCCGTTTTTTGCACCCTTGCCGGTCAGAAAGCCCAGCAAGGTAACGGCGGCCACGCCCCAGAGTGGAGCGTGCTTGATGCCAAAGCCGTCCTGCAGGTTTTGTGTCATCCCGCGCACCCGTTGCAAGGGCTGCAGCAGTTGCGCGGATTCGTGGCGGATTTCCTGACGGTGCATTTCCATGCGCAAGCGGATCAGGGCCTTGCGCATTTGCGCGCGCGAGCTGTTTTGTGGCAATTCAGGCAGGCTCATGGCAGCAGGCGCTCCCGATCATTGGCCAACTCTTCCAGGGTGCCATGGAAAGGCGAGGACTCATCGAAAATCGCCGCTCTCAAGCGCATCCCACAGAATATGGCGGCGAGGGAGTAGAACATGCAGAGCCCGATGATGGCGGCCAGGCGGTACGTGTCCCAGAACAGGATAAGCACCAGCGTCGACAGCCCTACCAGCAACAGCAATGCAAACACCAGCGCCAGGCCGGCAAATAGCAACAGGCTGACGGTGCGGGCTTTTTGTTCCTGCAATTCAATGCCGAACAGCTCGACATGGCTGTGCAGCAACCCAAGGAAGGCAGCACCCAGGCGCCGCGATGAGGAGCTTGTTCCCGTCACGGACGGGCCGGATTCGCCGATCGACATATCAGCGCCGGCTGGCCAGCAGGCCGATCAGGAAACCCACGCCGGCCGCGATCCCCACGGATTGCCAAGGGTTGGCCTGGACATAGTCTTCAGTGGCGGTGACAGCAGCCTTGCCGTGTTCGCGCAGGGAGTCTTCGGTCAGTTTCAGGGTTTCACGGGCACGCAAGAGACTCTCGTGGATCTGCTCGCGCAACTCGTCGGCCTGATCGCCGGCCAGGGTCGCGGTGTGTTCCAGCAAGCGCTCGGTGTCACTGACCAGTGTCTGAAAGTCGTTCATCAGGATTTCTTGAGCAGTCTTTGCCTGGGTGCGGGCCATGATGGATCTCCTTAAGTGGCTATCTGATGCGTTCGAGTATGAGCCTTCGGCGAAGGTTCAGTACAAATGACTGGTACAACTTTTGCTGAGTCTTGGTGCGCCGGTCCGCACCATTGCGCTATTGCCGGGCATGATTCCAGTAAAACCGTAGGACCAACAATCAAAAACACGCGTAAACGTCCGGGGCGCGTTTTTCCTGGACGGCGTCCGTGCGCCAAAGTGGTTCAGCGAAATCAGTCCACTGATGTCTTGAAGCTGCAACTTGGTGCACGGGCAGTCATCGCGAACTGCTTTGGTGCTTTTTTCTGCCATAAGGTCTGCCCATTCCATGGAAAATCTGCAAAGCGCTGTGGACACCCTGGTCCATAGTTCCAACACGCTGTTCATTCTGATCGGTGCGGTCATGGTTCTGGCCATGCACGCCGGTTTCGCCTTTCTCGAAGTCGGAACCGTGCGACAGAAAAACCAGGTCAATGCGTTGTCGAAAATCCTCAGCGACTTCGCTGTTTCGACACTGGCCTACTTCTTTATAGGCTATTGGATTTCCTATGGCGTGACGTTCATGCAGCCAGCGGCCCTGCTCAATGCCGACCATGGCTATGGACTGGTGAAATTTTTCTTCCTGCTGACCTTTGCCGCGGCGATTCCGGCGATCATTTCCGGTGGGATCGCCGAACGCGCCCGGTTTGTTCCCCAGCTGTGTGCAACCGCGTTGATTGTCGCGTTCATCTATCCGTTCTTCGAAGGCATTGTCTGGAATGGCAACCTGGGTTTGCAAGCCTGGTTGCTGGAGCGCTTTGGCGCCGGTTTCCATGATTTCGCAGGCTCAGTGGTGGTGCATGCCATGGGCGGTTGGCTGGCTCTGGCGGCGGTGCTGTTGCTCGGGCCGCGTAATGGCCGCTATCGCGAGGGTAGGCTGGTCGCATTCGCGCCATCGAGCATCCCGTTTCTGGCTCTGGGCTCGTGGATCCTGATTGTCGGCTGGTTCGGCTTCAACGTCATGAGCGCGCAAACCCTGCAAGGTGTCAGCGGACTGGTGGCGGTGAACTCGTTGATGGCCATGGTTGGCGGTACGGTGGCGGCGCTGATTGTCGGTCGCAACGACCCGGGCTTTCTGCACAACGGCCCGTTGGCGGGGCTCGTGGCAATCTGTGCCGGTTCCGACCTGATGCATCCTGTTGGGGCGCTGGTTACCGGTGCCGTCGCGGGGGCGCTGTTTGTCTGGTGCTTTACCGCGGCCCAAGGCAAATGGCGCATCGACGATGTATTGGGTGTGTGGCCGTTGCATGGCTTGTGCGGTGTGTGGGGCGGCATCGCCTGCGGCATTTTCGGCCAGACCGCTTTGGGCGGGTTGGGCGGGGTCAGCCTGATCAGCCAGTTGATAGGCACTGCGCTGGGCATCACTGTGGCACTGGCCGGCGGGTTTGCGGTGTATGGCGTGATCAAGGCGTTGCATGGATTGCGCCTGAGTCAGGAAGAGGAGTACTACGGCGCGGACCTGTCGATCCACAAGATCGGCGCCGTGAGCCAGGACTGACCCAGGTCACTTTATCGTCGGTAGCATCAGGGCAGGGGCCTCAATGGCTCGACGGTTTTTCGGGGCAGGCCTAGAATGGTCACTTCATTTACTGGTTGAGCGCTCATGCTTCCCGAATGTCAGCTGTTCGGCACCCTTGGATGCCACCTGTGTGAAGTAGCCGAAGCCATGTTGATGGAGTTCGTCGAGCGCGGTCTGCTGGTGGAGCTGGTGGATATCGCCGACGATGAAACATGGTTCGCAGCCTACAGCCTGCGTATTCCGGTGTTGCGGCGAATCGATACCGGTGCTGAACTGGGCTGGCCGTTCAGTGCCGACCAGGTGGTGGCGTTCCTGCGTTGAGCGGTTCTTGCGCTGGCGGTATGTCCCGCCTGTCGAACTTTGCGATTGATCCCCTTGGCTTATTCGGTGTTGATCGGATACTGTATGTGTATACAGTTATTCGCGGTGCCTGCCTTGCCATTCCAGATTTTTGGGAGTGAGCAGGCAAGCCCGGGTGTCAGAGGGATGAATCGTGGTCAATGTCGAACAGTTGAAGAACAGCGTGAACCGGATGTCCGCGGACGTCGTGCGCGAGGCTGTCCTTGAGTTGCGTCTGGATGGTCTGGTGACCGAGGGGAAAACGCCCTTCAACAAAACACATTTCAATACCTGTTTCGCAGAAATCGAAGCCTTGTTTCAGCGCGCGGGTTATCACCGGCAACTCGATGTCGTGGGCTATCAGGGATTGTTGTACGCCCTGTACGACCCCGCTCGCTGGGAGGCGGTCGATGTGCTGCGCTGGCTCAAGGAGTACACCGAAGCGGCAGCGCGCACGCAGATCCCGGCTTGAGTAATCTTAGGGTGCGTTCTCAATTGGTTTTCACGCCGGGAAAACTAATTGAGAACGCACCCTAGGTTCATTCCCCTTGCTGTTGGATAATGCCGCTCTGCACTGAGGTTAGAGCTTTCGTATGTCCACTTCTTCTTTTTCCGCGGCACACAGTCAGGCCAGTACGCTCTACTTGCCACCTGGCCCGTGGCAGACCGTTGTCGATTGTCTGTGCGAGCATTTCAGCACTATTGGTCGTGAACAATGGCTGGACAGAATCGCCCGTGGCCGGGTCCTCGATGGGCAGGGCATGCCGATTGCACTCGATCTGGCCTACAGGGAAGGTTTGCGGATTCATTATTTTCGCGAAGTGCCGGATGAAAAACCGATTCCGGTGATCGAGTCGATCCTGTACGCGGACGAGCATCTGGTGGTGGCGGACAAGCCGCATTTCCTGCCGGTGACGCCGGCTGGCGAATACGTCGAACAGACGCTGCTCAGGCGCTTGATCCGGCGCCTGGACAATCCGTATCTGGTGCCATTGCATCGCATCGACCGGCACACCGCGGGGCTGGTGCTGTTTTCCGCCAATCCGCAGACCCGTTCGGCTTATCAGTCGTTGTTTCCAACCCGGCAGATCGAAAAGCGCTACGAGGCCATCGCCAAGGCGTTGCCTGGCCTTTCTTTCCCGTTGGTGCACAAAAGCCGGCTGGTCGATGGCGAACCGTTCTTCCGCATGCAGGAAGGTCCGGGGGCCAGCAATACCGAGACGGCGGTCGAAGTTCGGGAGAAACAGGGGGATCTCTGGCGTTATGGTCTTTACCCGGTGACGGGAAAGAAACATCAGCTACGGGTACATATGGCGGCGTTGGGCGCCGGTATCTGCAACGACCCGTTTTACCCCGAGGTGCTCAAGGATGCGCAGGATGACTACGCCAATCCTTTGAAACTGCTGGCTCAGGGGCTGAAATTTGTCGATCCGGTCACGGGCCAGGCGCGTGAGTTCGAGAGTGAAATCACCCTGCAATGGTGATCGGTAAGCGATCCTGAAACGCTGCTCTCCAGGCATGAAAAAGCCCGCATCAAGCGGGCTTTTCTGTATCCGGTGGCACCAGGATTACAGCTCCTTGACGGTCCGAACCTGATCCTTGTTGATGCGGGTCTGTTTGCCATCGAGCTGTTCGAATTCGTAGAAACCGGAATCCTTGTCGAATTGTGGCGTGTCGACGGCCTGGATTTCGCGACCGTCATTCAAGGTGATCACCGTAGGCGATGCGCAACCGGCGAGGGTGGCAAGGCCCAGTGCGAGCATGAAAGTGGCGAGGGTCCGTTGAGTCATGAGTTGTGTCTCCGAATAAGAATTCTGTGGTTGCTGAACTTGAGACGTGCACCGTCTGCGCAAGTTCCTGATCAATGTCAGTCTGACACAGTGTCATGACCGCTTAAAAGTTCCGGCGTGTTGAGGTTGGCCAGTCGCGGGTCGTTGTCCGGGCATTGCAGCGCGGTCGCGCCGAGCTTGCGCATCAACCGGCCAGGGCTGCGCTCACCCTCGTTCCAGGCATTTTCAAATGCTGCCCTGTGCAGCACCGGGATCACACACAACAAGGGTTCCCAGTGGTCATCATGGCGCACCATCAGTGGCTTGTCCGGATGCAGGTTGGCGGCCTCGCGCATAGTGCCGATCAGTGCCGCATCGATGCCCGGAACGTCACAGGGCATGACCAGCAAATGGCTATGGCGAGCAGCTTTCAGGCCCGCGCGAATACCGGCCAGCGGCCCGGGGAAGTCACCTTCATCATCGTGGACCAACTGGTCAGCGTAGGGGGCGTACTTCTCAAGGTTGCGATTGCAGGAGATGATCAGGTCATCGGTCAGCGGACGGGTCTTGCGGTGCAGATGTGCAATCAGGGGTTCGCCGTGCCAGTCCAGCAACCCTTTGTCCCGACCACCCATGCGTTGGCCGCGCCCGCCCGCCAGGAGCAGAATGGAGCAGGGTGGCAATTGTGAATTCGTGGTCATGGCAGGCCTCCATGGGGGCGGCGAAAAAACGGAGCGCTGTGATATAACACCGGGCTGTTTCTCCTACAACTGGACGAGCCTATGAAAGCCAAGGCTGATGTACCTTTCGCACCGCTGAATATTGCAGTGCTGACTGTCAGCGATACCCGCACACTGGAAACCGACACCTCAGGCCAGGCCTTTGTCGACGGATTGACCGCTGCCGGTCATTTCCTGGCTGCTCGGGTGTTGCTCAAAGATGACCTCTACAAAATTCGCGCGCAAGTCGCCAACTGGATTGCCGACGATGTCGTGCAGGTGGTGCTGATCACCGGCGGCACCGGTTTTACCGGGCGTGACAGCACACCGGAAGCCGTCGGTTGCCTGCTGGACAAGCAGGTTGATGGATTTGGCGAGCTGTTCCGCCAGATCTCGGTTGCCGATATCGGTAGCTCGACCGTTCAGTCCCGGGCATTGGCTGGCCTGGCAAACGGCACGTTGGTTTGCTGCTTGCCGGGCTCGACCAATGCCGTGCGCACAGCTTGGGATGGCATACTGGCCGAGCAGTTGGATGCGCGGCATCGGCCGTGCAACTTCGTGCCTCATTTGAAACAGGCCGCGCCTTGTGAATCCCGTGGGTAAGCCTGGCAAGTCTGGCAGTCTGATGCCTGTCGAGCAGGCGTTGGCGCGGCTGCTGGAAATGGCCGAGGCCTCGAGGATTGTCGAGCGTGAACGCTTGCCATTGGCGCAGGTACAGGGGCGCGTACTGGCTGAAGATCTGGTGTCGACGCTTGATCTGCCACCCTGGCCCAACAGCGCCATGGACGGTTATGCCTTGCGCATGGCTGACTGGACGGGAGAGCCGTTGCTGGTCAGTCAGAAGGTGTTTGCCGGCCAGGCCCCCGATCCGTTGCAGCCAGGCACCTGTGCGCGCATTTTCACCGGGGCGCCTGTTCCTGCCGGTGCCGATTGCGTCGAGATGCAGGAGAACGCCGAGGTTCAGGCCGATGAGCGAGTACGTTTCATTCAAGCCTTGACCCAAGGCCAGAACATTCGCCCGCAAGGCCAGGAAACGACCGTCGGCGAACTGATTCTGCCGGCAGGTACACGGCTGGGGCCGATCGAGCAAGGATTGGCGGCCTCCTTGGGATGCGCTGAGCTGGCGGTGGTTCGCAAGGTGCGTGTGGCGGTACTGTCTACCGGCGACGAATTGATTGAACCGGGGCAGGCGCTGGGGCCAGGACAGATCTACAACAGCAACCGGGTGTTGTTGTGTAGCTGGTTGCAGCGTTTGGGGTGTGAGGTCGTCGATGCGGGAATTCTGCCGGACAATCTGGAAACCACTCGCTCCCGATTGGGAGAGTTGAAGGATGTCGACCTGATCCTCTCGACCGGCGGCGTATCGGTGGGGGAAGCCGATTTTCTGGGTATCGCCTTGCGCGAAGAGGGCGAGCTGACGCTGTGGAAGCTCGCCATCAAACCCGGTAAACCGCTGACGTTCGGACATTTTCGTGGTGTGCCGGTGATTGGCTTGCCGGGCAATCCGGCATCGACCCTCGTGACCTTTGCCTTGTTGACCAGACCCTATCTCCTGCGTCGTCAGGGCGTGCAGGACGTTGAGCCGCTGAAGGTCCAGGTGCCTGCCGGGTTTGACTGGCTCCAGCCAGGCAGTCGGCGTGAGTATTTGCGTGGACGTCTGGAAAACGGCAGGGCAACGATCTACAAAAACCAGAGTTCCGGTGTGCTGCGCAGCGCGGCCTGGGCTGATGGACTGGTAGAAGTCCTGGAGGATCGCACACTGGTTCCGGGCGATAGCGTTTTCTTCATTCCGCTGAGCGAAGTCCTGGGCTGATAGCTTCAGTGGCTTTGTCACACAAGACCCGGTTGATTGAGCCGGGTCTTGTGTGGGTGGCAACTCAATGCGCCAAAAGCAATGAAATGACCTGTTCGAAACGGCTATTGGCGATCCAGCCAAGGAGGCCGAGGATCACGGCTGTTCCGCAGGCGGAATAGACAAGTCGGTGTTTGATGGATTTGACGTCATCCCGGGCTTCTTCCATGTCCCTGCGTATGCACTTGAGGTGTGTTTCCAGCTCGGTGACGCGAGGTTCCATATCAACTTCTCCCGTGGCTTTTGTGCTGTTGCGGCATTCAGCTCGATGGCCTGCATTTTTATTTTCTGTGAGCGGCAAGACCGAAATGGTCGGTGACGCGAGGTTCTGGCGTTGCATGGCACGTCCTTGTGATGTCCAGCAGGCTTCTAAAACTCTATCAATTCAGATTTCCGGTCAATTGAGCCGATTCCTCATGTTTTGTAAGAAAAGTCCTGCCGTGTGGGGTGCGGGACCTTCCGACTGGAAATAATTCGTTTTTTGTGGCTTTTAACGGACGCTTCGAGTGGCGAATTGATAGTTTAAAATGTGCAACTCGATGGTTTGTACGATAAGGCGCTTCTATCATAAATTTATTTGTGCAGTGGTTTTTTTTGCTACTTGTCCCGATAAGAGGGACAAGGCTTGATGTGTTCCGATATTTGGAATAAGTGCACTGTTTGAGTAATGGTTTTCTGTTTGCGTGTTTGTAGCGTAAATCTGCAGATGAAATGATTTGTTAAGAAGAGTGAGTCACTTTTAACTTGACTCTTTTCTATGAAGAATTAAATGCTGTACTTCAAATTGAAACAGTGTTCCAAATGCAGGGACAGATAATGTCATTAAAAACTCTCAATATTTCCCTTGAGTTGCTCTCCCGCTTTTCCGCGGAGCGTTTCAGTTGGGGCGTTCGTGAAATGAGCGCAGAGATGGGCCTTTCGCCCTCCGCTGTGCAACGGATCATGTCGACGTTTGCAAAGCAGGGCTTTTTGCGCCAACAAACGGAAACTCGCCGATACGAACTGGGCGTTCGCTTTTGGGAGTACGGGTTGTTGTTTCGCGACCGGTTGCAGTTATCCGATGCGCCCGCTATCTGGCTGCGAGAAGTGGCCACGGAACAAGGCGAAACGGTGTATCTGAATTTCCTGGACGGCCACACTTCTGTGTGTGTGCAGGTAGCCGACAGCACCGAACATGTGCAACTGAACATTAAGCCGGGAGAGCGGACTTCGCTGCATGCGGGCTCCCGAGGCAAGGTGATGCTAGCGTTTTTACCTACGCAGATGCGCAATCTGATTCTCGAAGAGACGTTTGTTTCGTTGCCGATGGACGAGGCCCGGCAACGCCGGTCAAGTCTTCACGCGGACCTCGATAGTGTCCATGAACAAGGCTTTTGCGTCAGTCGCAGTGAGCGGCTGAAGGATGTTGTCGGTTTGAGTTTCCCGCTGTTTGACGCCCGTTCAATCGTAATGGGTTCGGTCACCATCGGCGGCCCCGGTGCGCGTATGACAGATGAAAAGTTACAGGCTTGCATGTCTCCTATGCGCCAGTTGGCTGAACAACTTCAACGTCACTTCCGGAAATTCCTATGAGTACAACTTTTTTACCACACGCCATTAAACGTGTGTCGATGCCGCTGTTGTCGATGGGGTCTTTTTTTGTCGGTGGACATGAGGTCTGCTACAGCGGCGAACCAGAGGAGGCGTATGTACTGGCTCCCAATGGAGTGCCCGTGAACATCAACCCCAACGGTACGTCCTGTGTCGGGCAGATGTATGTGCAGTACTTGCTCAATGCCGAAGGGACACGCCGCCCACCCGTGGTGTTTTGCCATGGCGGCTCGATGACGGGGGCGGTCTGGGAGTCGACCCCTGACGGGCAGGAAGGCTGGTTGAGCGATTTCTTTCGTCAGGGTTGGTCGGTCTACAACGTTGATGCCGTCGAGCGTGGCCGTTCGGGCTGGGCCCCTCGAGATCGCGCTTTTGCCGCCAAACCATTATTGCGCACCGGCCAGGACTGCTTTGTGCAGTTTCGCATCGGTACTGCGGTTCAGGATTGCTCGCTCGACAGCCTGCATGCCGCCGCTTATCCCCACTGCCAATTCCCGCTTCAGGCGTTTGACCAGTTCATGAGGCAGGTGGTGCCGCGTTGGTCAGATACGGACGAACTGACTCTGAACGCTTATGTAGCGATGCTGGATTGTTTGGCACAGCCGGTGATTCTCATTGCCCACTCACAAGGCGGTGCTTTCGCCGTGCGTGCGGCCGAACAGCACCCTGACAAAGTGGCCGCGATTGTCGCCATTGAACCGGCGCAAGCGGGCACGGCAGAAGGGCTTGCGCAAAGGCGGCTGAAAGATACTCCGATCCTGTTGGTCTATGGCGACAATCTGCGACTGGACGCACGCTGGCCCCATATCAGAAAACGTACCGATCACTATTTTGATCAGCTCGCGACTTGCGGTGGTCATGTAACGCTCATGGATCTGCCAGCGCACGGTATTTATGGAAACTCACACCTACTCATGCTCGAACGCAACAACCTGGCTATTTCGGCGCTGATCCAAAAATGGTTGCAAACGCAAGGATTGGCTACTGCTCTCTAATGCTTTCTAACAAGCATCAGCGCATTACACCTGAAGGAGCACTTCATGGAACAAAAACAACAAACAGTTGAAAGCCTCACGATGCGCAAGGTGGCATGGCGAATATTACCTTTTGTGACCGTCGGATATTTTCTTGCCTCTCTGGACCGAGTCAATATTGCCTTCGCCGCATTACAGATGAAGCAGGATATTGCATTGGGAGACGCGGCTTTCGGCTTCGGCGCGGGTTTGTTTTTTATCGCTTACTGCCTGTTCGCGGTTCCTGCCAATATGATGCTGGAACGGTTCGGGCCGGTACGCTGGCTAGCGTTCACCATGGTTTCCTGGGGGCTCATCAGTAGTTGCATGGCTGCTGTGTCGGGACCTCAGTCCTTTTACATCCTGCGTTTTCTGCTCGGGATGGCCGAGGCTGGATTTTTTCCTGGCGTTATCTTCTATCTGACGCTGTGGTTCCCCAGTGGCCACCGCAGCCGTGCGGTCGCGATATTGATGATGGCCTTGCCAGTGTCAAGTGTTCTGGGCTCCCCGTTGTCTGCCTTGTTGTTGCTGACCGATGGCTGGTTGGGCATGCGAGGCTGGCACTGGTTGTTCATCATTGAGGGTTCGCCGGCTATTTTCATGGGCATTCTCTGTTTGTACGTGCTTCCTCACGATGTTAGTCGTGCCAGGTTCCTGACAGCTCAAGAACGGGCATGGATTGCCAGCCAGGTCAGTGAGGTGCCCGGCGAAAAAGTTCGGGGTACGCTCAAGGATCTATGGGGCGTGCTTTGCAACAAGTATGTGTTGGTTTTGACATTGATATATATAGGTGGGACTTCCGTGACCAATGGTCTGTCGCTGTGGCAGCCACAAATCATTAGCACGTTCAATTTGTCGACCATGCAGATCGGTTTCCTCAACGCGCTGCCTTTCGCCCTCGCCAGCTTTGTCATGTACCTCTGGAGCAGCCATTCGGATCGCACCGGTGAGCGTGTAAAGCACTTGGCGCTTCCATTGGCCATCGGCGCGGTTGCGCTGACATGCATCATGTTCGTTGAGTCGTTGCTGGCGACCATTGTTGTGCTATGTGTTGCCATCACCGCCGCGTCGATGATCAAAGGCCCATTCTGGGCACTGGCGACCGAAATGGTCCCGGCGCGCAACGCAGCCATGGCCATTGCGATGATTAATGCCTTGAACAATCTGGGGGTTTTTGCCGGCACCTATCTGATCGGGGTAATCAAAGAGGCCACTGGCAACTTCACCTTTGCGCTGGTGCCTTACCTGGTGATCTCAGTCGTCGCCTGTACCCTGGCGCTTTGGATCGGTCGCCGCCAGGGAATGAACATCGGGAGCGCATCAAGCAAAATCGCTGGCTAGCCATAGCATTCGATGGACGCTGCCAGGCGGAGAAAAGCCCGCGATGGGGAGGGCGGGCTTAAAGGTTTTCGCCAGGCTCTGTACGAAAGTAATGTTGTGAACGCAGCATGGTACAAGCCAGTGAAATACCTAGTCATCAAGGCTGATGATTTGTTCGCGCACGGCAAACAGTACCAGGCCGGCCACATCGTAGATCTGCAGACGCTTCATGATCTGCGAACGGTGGGTTTCGACGGTCTTGACGCTCAACCCCAGGCCGTTTGCGATCTCTCGGGTGGATTTTCCGCGAACGATCAACCGCAGGATTTCCAGCTGACGTGCCGTCAGGTTGTGCGAGTCGGCAGGTTCAGGTGGGCGCTTCTGGTTTCGGGTCAGGGCCTGGTTGATCACCGTGTGGGCAATGGCCGGGCTCAGATAGCGCTCGTTGTTGCGCAAGGCTTCCAACGCGTGTTCAAGTTCAGTCGCCGTAGTGTCCTTGAGCAGGTAGCCATGGGCTCCGGACTCCAGCGCCTGCATGATCAGGGCCGGGTCGGTGTGCATCGAGAGGATCAGGACCTTGCTCTGCGGGCGCACCCGCTTGAGCTGCTGCAGCGCTTCGAGGCCGCCGGTCTGGCGCATCGAAATATCCAGCAAGACAATGTCCGGGGACAGGTGCCCGACCATTTCGAGCAACTGCGAGCCGTCACTGGCCTCACCGATGACGGCATAGCCGGGCAGATCCATTACCAGGGCACGCACGCCAGCCCTGATCAGCGAGTGGTCATCCACCAGAAGTAAATTACAAGTCAATGCATAACCTTATTCGAACTGGCCCGTTCGAGCGCACGGGGCGCCCAGGGAAAAAGAGCTTCGATTTGAGTGCCTTTGCCCGGCTCGCTGGTAACGGTCAGTGTGCCGCCCAGTTGATCGATTCGTTCCGACATCCCGGCCATACCGCGTTGCCCTTCACGACCAGGGTCTGATGCGGGTGCGAAGCCCTGGCCATCGTCGCTGATCTGCAACTTCAGGCCTTGGGGCAGACGCTGCAGGCACACTAGCAGGTTCTTGGCCTGGGCATGTCGCAGGATGTTGGTGACCGCTTCCTGGGTAATGCGGAAAGCCGCCACGGCCATTTCCTCCGGTATGCCGGTCAGGCGCTGCTGGCATTCCAGGCTCCAGTGCACCGGGGTGTTGGCCAGGGTCTTGAGCAGGTGCGCCCGCAGACTGGCTTCCAGCCCAAGGCTGGTCAACTGCCGGGGATTGAGAATGGCGGATACGTCACGAACTTTGGCGAGGGTTTCTTCCAGCGTGTCGCAGAGGACCGAACATTGTCCCTGGAGCTCTTCGGGCATCCGGCGTTTGAGCCAGTCACTTTGCAGTTTTGCGGCGGTCAGCAATTGACCGATGTCGTCATGCAGTTCGCGGCTCAGTCGGTGACGCTCGTTTTCCTGGACCTGTAATAGCCGGTCGGCCAGTTCCTGGGGCTGGAATTTGATCGATTTGCGCGAGAGGCAATACTGCACGGCAACACTGGTCAGCGCCGCAACGTTGAGCACCAGCAATGACAGGGGGAGCGGAATGGACAAGCCATGGACCAGTAGACTGCCGAGGGTCGAGCAGACGCATAGCAATAGCGTGAATGTGCGTGCATTTTCCCGGGAGGGTGGCCACTTGGCGATTGACTTGAGGCTGGCGTGCATAGCGGATGGAGCCAATGGATGTTCGCTGCGGGCTGACCGGTCATGCTGGCTGACAGGCCCCTGTTTTTTCATGTGGAGCGCCGACGCGTTCAGCTCCGAACTGCAGCGAGCTGTATCCGGCTGCAATCACACTGCCATTAATTGGCGTCAACTAACAGGCGGCATGTTAGCACTTAAGATACCGATGGTCGCGTCCGTATGTATGTCCGAAAAGTCAGGCGCCCAGTCGTCTGGAGGATGATTCCATAATGGAACAAGTTGGTTGTTACCGTCGCAAAATGCCGATTACCTTAGGTTTTTTTGTTGATATCAGGCAACACCCGGGTCAAGGCAGGTGCGCAATTGTCGATGGGCAAGAGTGGTTGTTTAATGATGTCGCTTATAGCTATGAAATATTCATTTGCGACCTGTGCGCACTCAAGTTAGAGCGCGATATTGATAACCGGAACACGCCATACGGCATGGTTTGGCAAGTTCAGGCCTGCCGCTCCGAATAGGATACGAGGGTGAAGGGCCTGGCATTGACCGGTGGTTGAAACCGGCTTTGCCCGACTTGAAAGGCAAAGGCTTCGATCAGGGTGGCCTGTTCGCTGTCGTCGAGACTGAGCTGTCCGGTGGTCTGGTCGATGAGTTCGAGTTGCCAGGCAATCAGGGTCAGGCAGTCTTTCAGGGCACTCAGCGCCTCGTCGTGCAGGCTCATGGTGTTCTGTGCGTGGTTCAGCAGGCCATGAATATGCAGGGAGAATTCAGACACGGCCGCCAACGCCAGGGCATCGGCCTTGTTGGCCAGCTTGAGCAGTGTGCTGAGCAGACAGTCGATGGCGTCCTTGTCATTGCTGATGAGTTGCAGATGACTCAGGCATTCCTCGGTTTTAGCCAGGAGTGTTTCAGCCTCGACTAGAAACTCCGGGAGCCTCAGGGCCCACTCTTTACGGTCGTTCGGCATACTTATCTCCACAGCGTCATATCAAATGAGGGGATATCGTGTGTGTCGACGAGGGCGGTCGGAACCCCGGCATTGCCGAGTCGCCGGGTGAACGACTTGCGGCTGGCCCGCAGGCAGGCTGGGGAACACGAGAGGGTGGTTGGCCACTGGCTTGCGATCGCACACAAAAGCCTGACTCCGTTCATGCAATGAGAATGGCGTCACATTAATGGCTATTGGATATTGCGAATATCAGGTTGTACCTGATTGTTGATAGGGGGATCCCTTACGCAGGGGAACCTTTCGCGAGAACCGGGGTCGCGTGGCGCGGAAGTACGGCAGATGTAATCACAGCGCCAGTAAAGCATGATGTTAATGTGACATCAATTGCCGGGCGTGGCATTTTAGAGAGGGTCAAGCTTCGGCAAAAACAGCCGATAACCTTCCTTAAGTGAATTCATCCGAACAAGACCTGGAGTCATTGATGGCCGGCATTCTCGACACGGTAGACCAACGCACGCAACTGGTGGGTGAGAATCGCCTGGAAATTCTCATGTTCCGGCTCGCCGGACGGCAATTGTTCGCGATCAACGTCTTTAAAGTGCAGGAAGTCCTGCAACTGCCAAAGTTGACGCTGATGCCGCAGCGCCATCCGTTTGTGTGCGGCGTGGTCAACCTGCGTGGCCAGACCCTGCCGGTGATCGACCTGTCCCAGGCCATCGGCATGCGCCCGTTGGTGCCGGGGCCAGGCAGCACGATTATCGTCACCGAATACAACCGTTCGGTTCAGGCCTTCCTGGTCGGTGGCGTGGACCGGATCGTCAACATGAACTGGGAAGCCATCCTGCCGCCCCCGAGCAGTGCCGGCCGCCAGCACTACCTGACGGCCATCAGCAAGGTCGATGACCAATTGGTGGAAATCATCGACGTCGAAAAGGTCCTGGCCGAGATCGTCCCTTACAACGCCAAGGTCTCCCGCGCCAAGCTCGAAGATCCGGTGCTGGAACGTGCCCGTGGCCGTGAGGTGCTGCTGGTGGATGACTCCAACGTGGCCCTGACGCAATTGCGCGATACCCTGGGACAACTGGGTGTGAAGATGCACATCGCCAGCGACGGGTTGAAGGCCTTGAACATGCTCAAGGCCTGGGCTGATACCGGCGTGGACATGACCGAAAAACTGCTGATGGTCTTCACCGATGCGGAAATGCCGGAAATGGATGGCTATCGCCTGACCACCGAAATTCGCAACGACCCGCGCCTGCGCGGCTTGTACGTGGTGCTGCACACCTCGCTGTCCGGCAGCTTCAACGACTCGATGGTGAAAAAGGTCGGTTGCGACAATTTCCTTTCCAAATTCCAGCCGGACAAACTCGTCGACGTGGTTCGCCAGCGCCTGATGCTTGACGAAGTACCGGCCTGATCAGGCCTGCCCCCCACCGGGGCAGTGTTTGCTCGTCAGCCTTTGATTCGGCCGTAAAGCTCGTATAGGGTGGCGTTTTTACCTGACAGGGAGTGGCCATGTTGCGACTGAGCGCGCTGTATCGTTATCCGTTGAAGTCCGCCAAGGGCGAGACCTTGCAAGCGATCGGTCTGGATAAGCTTGGGCTGGACGGCGATCGCCGCTGGATGCTGGTGGACGAGGCCAGCGGGCGCTTCCTGACCCAGCGTGCGGTAGCGCAGATGAGCCAGTTGTCGGCACTGTGGAATGCCGAAGGTGGCTTGACCCTCAGCGCGCCTGGCCATTCGCCGATCGACATTGCCTTGCCCGGTAACGATGCAGAGTTGCGTGGCGTGACGATCTGGCGCGATACCTTGCGAGTCCCTGATGCAGGCGATGAAGCAGGAGCCTGGGTCAGCCGATTCATCGGCAAACCGACACGCCTGGTGCAAGTGCCGCTGGATCGGGCGCGGATGACGGAGGCTGGCTACGGCAAGGATGACGACCAGGTGGCGTTCGCCGATGGCTATCCGCTGTTGCTGATTGGCCAGGCCTCTCTCGCGGATTTGTCGCAACGGGTCGGGCGTCCGTTGGAGATGCTGCGTTTCCGGCCGAACCTGGTGATCGAAGGCAGTGAGGCGTTCGCCGAGGATGGCTGGAAGCGTATCCGTATCGGCGAAGTCGAGTTCCGCGTGGTCAAGTCCTGTTCACGCTGCATCCTGACCACCATCGACCCGCAGACCGGGGAGCGCAGCGACGACCGCGAACCCTTGGCCACCTTGCAGAAATACCGTGCCCAGGCGGACGGGGCAATGTTCGGCCAGAACCTGGTCAACGATAGCAACGGTCGACTCGAAGTCGGCATGCCGGTGGAGATCCTCGAGTAACTTTGCGCAGAATAAAAAATGCCCGTGTCGAAAAACACGGGCATTTTTATTGCGGCGACTTTTTGGTGCAGGCCCCGCAGGCTTAACCGCGGTATTCGCACAGGTAAGCGGTGTCGACGGCGACTTTCAGCTGGAACTTGCTGTTGGCCGGTACGTTGAACTGGCTGCCGGCGGCGAAGGTTTCCCAGTCGCTGCTGTCTGGCAACTTGACGGTCAATGCGCCGCTGACCACGTGCATGATTTCACGCTGGCTGGTGCCGAATTCGTACTCGCCCGGTGCCATGACGCCGATGGTCGCTGGACCTTCTGCGGTGCCAAAGGCGATCGACTTGACGGTGCCGTCGAAGTACTCGTTGACTTTAAACATGGGCGATTCCTCGAAAAGGGCTAAAAAGGGCCGGCCAGTATGCACAAGGCCCCGGGAGTCGTCACCTGTCTAAAGCGGAAGAACCAGCGGCAGCAGGCGCGCGGTATTGCGCGCATCCTCCAGCGCCCGGTGTTGCTGGCCGGTGAACTGCAGGCCGGCCAGTTGCAGGGCGCCGTTGAGCCCCAGCGGGCGTTCCAGGCGTCGGGCCTTGGCAAAGCGCTGTTTGAGGTTCATGTGCGGCACGTTGGCCAGCACGCTGGCGAGTCCTAGGCGCTGCCACTCCTGAAGCAGTTGTTTGCGATCGTAATCGCCCCAGCTGACCCAGCCTTCCAGTCGTGTGTGGTGATGGCCAAGCCAGCGCTCAAACGCCGGCCAGACTTCGCCCAGCGGTTGTGCGGCATCGATGTTGGCTTGGGTGATGTGCGTCAGCTCGCGGCAGAACGGCGTCAGTAACGGCCGTCGCAAAGGCCGGACGAAGCGCTGGAAGTGGTCCAGTTCACGTCCCTTGCGGTCCACCAGGGTGGCGCCGATTTCAATGATTTCCATATCTGTTACGGGCCATCCACCCTCATCGGTGGTGGCCTCCAGATCAATGACCAGCCAATGAGGCATTGCAGGGTTCCTGATATCCGCGTCCTGTAGGGTTTGAGCGTAGCCAAACCCGGCGGTTCCGCCTAGCGCCTTATTCGACCTCCAACAGAATCTGCCGGTTTTTCACCTGATCCCCGACTTTGACCTGCAAGCGTTTGAGCACACCGTCGATGCCTGATTTCAATGGGTGCTCCATTTTCATCGCCTCCAGTACCACCAGCAGTTGGCCCTTGGTCACTTTGCTGCCTTCGTTGACCAGAACGTCGACAATCGCCCCGTCCATCGGTGCCTTGAGGGTGCCGGAGCTGACACTGGCCTGGCCGGTAACCTGCGCCTGAGTGCGATCCACGAACTGCAGACTGCCCGGCCGGGTAAACAGCCAGAGGCGCCCGGCCTCCAGGCGATAAGCGTGGCGTTGGCGAACGCCTTCGATTTCCAGGCTGACCCAGCGTCCGTCGCTGTGGATGATCTTCAGTTCGAGGCTGCGCTCGGCGACCTGAATGCACAACGGCTGGCCCGGGATCGCCTGCAACGCTACCGGCCAGTCCCGATCCTCAAGGCCGATGCGATAGTGCAGCGGCACGCTGGCGTTGTTGCGCCAACCGCCAAGCGGGGCCGGGTGAGCCTGTGCCGCCGCCTGATAGAACAGGGCGGCGGCGATGGCCAAGTGCTGCGCGTTTGGGGGCTCGGGATGCAGGCAGGCGTGGTCGGCGAAATGCTGCGCGATGAAACCGGTACTGAAATCTCCACCAGCGAACTGCGGGTGTTCCAGCAGGCTGGCAAGCAGGCGTTGATTGCTTTGCAGCCCCAGCAGCACGCTGTCTTGTACCGCCCGCAGCAATTTGCGCCGGGCTTCTTCGCGGGTGGCACCGTGAGCGATGAGCTTGCCGAGCATCGGGTCGTAGAAGGGACTGATGACCTGGCCTTCGATCAGTCCGTGGTCGATCCGCACACCGTCCTGCAATGCCGGCTCCCAGGCCACGACTCGCCCGGTTTGCGGCAAGAAGCCTTGGGCCGGGTCTTCGGCATACAGGCGCACTTCCATGGCGTGGCCTGTGAGTTGCACCTGTTCCTGGCGCAAGGGCAGCGGTTGCCCTTCGGCGATGTTCAGTTGCCAGGCCACCAGGTCCAGCCCGGTGATCAGTTCGGTCACCGGGTGCTCCACTTGCAGCCGGGTGTTCATCTCCAGGAAATAGAACTGCCCACGCGCATCCAGCAAAAACTCCACGGTGCCCGCGCCCACGTACTTCACCGCTCGCCCGGCCTTGAGCGCCGCTTCGCCCATGGCCTGGCGCAGCTCAGCGGTCATCACCGGGCAGGGCGCCTCCTCAATGACTTTCTGATGCCGGCGCTGCACCGAGCAATCGCGCTCGCCGAGGTAAATCAAGTTGCCATGCCGGTCACCGAACAACTGGATCTCGACGTGGCGGGGTTCGATGAGTGCCTGTTCGAGAATCAGTTCAGCGCTGCCAAAACCGTTCAAGGCTTCGGAGCGCGCGGTGCGAATCTGTTCCAGCAAGTCGCTGGCGTCGTGCACCAGGCGCATGCCGCGTCCACCGCCGCCGGCGCTGGCCTTGATCATCAAGGGATAGCCGATGCGCTCGGCTTCGCGGCTCAGGGTGGCGTCGTCCTGTTCGGCGCCTTGATAACCGTTGATGCAGGGCACACCGGCTTCGATCATGGCGATCTTCGACAGGCGCTTGCTGCCCATCAGTTCGATGGCCTCGGGGCTGGGGCCGATGAAGGTGATGCCGGCATCCCTGCACGCGAGGGCAAACCCGGCGTTTTCCGAGAGGAAGCCGTAGCCCGGATGGATCGCATCCGCGCCTGTGCGCCGGGTTGCGTCGAGGATGGCCGGGATGTTCAGGTAAGACTGTTGCACCGGGGCCGGGCCGAGCTTGACCGCCTCGTCGGCCATCCGCACGTGCAGCGCATCGGCGTCGGCATCGCTGAACACGGCGACGGTGCGATAGCCCAGTGCCTGGGCCGTGCGCTGGATGCGGCAGGCGATTTCACCGCGGTTGGCGATGAGGATTTTTTTGAGTCCGGGCATGGTTAGGCTCTCTGAATTTTAGCGGTGTCTGGTCGGGCCTCATCGTGAGCACGCTCGCGAAGCTTTTAAGAGGCCCACCCCGGTTTGCGTTTTTGCAAGAAGGCCATCGTTCCCTCGATGCCTTCGGCTCCGGTCACCGCTTCGCTGAACCATTCAGCCGCTTGATCAAGCGACTCATCCGACGGCTGTCCGGCACTGGCCAGCAAGAGTTTCTTGGTCACCGCATTCGCCCCCGGCGCGCAACACAACACATGGGCCAACACCTCGTCGAGCCGTTCGGCCAGTGCCTGCGGATCATGCTCGACAAAATGCACCAGCCCCATGCGCCGTGCCTGAGTACCATCAAAACGTGCCGCCGTCAGGGCCAGGCGCCGGGTCTGGGTCAAGCCGATGCGTTGCACCACGAATGGCGCTATCTGCGCCGGCAGCAGGCCGAGGCTGGTTTCCGGCAGGCCGAATTGCGCCTGATGATCGGCCATGGCGATATCGCTGACACAGGCCAGGCCGAGACCGCCGCCGAGTACCGCGCCCTGCAGCACAGTAATCACCACTTGCGGTGCGTGTTGCACCTCCTGCAATAGCGCGCCGAACACCCGGTTCAGGTCCCGGTGCGCAGTTGGGCCTTGAGCGCGGGCATTGGCCATGTCCTTGAGGTCGCCGCCGGCACAGAAGTGCCCGCCGACGCCGCCGATCACCAGTGCGCGAACCCCGGGTTTATCGCGTACCGCGGCCAGCACCGAGCGTAACTCGGCGACCATCTGCAAGCTCATCGCATTGCGGCATTCCGGGCGGTTGAGGGTGATGTGCAACACGCCGTTGTGCAGTTCCAGCAGCAAAGTCTGGCAAACCGGCAGGTTGTTCATTTCTTTTTCCCCGGCAGAATGCCCATGAGTTTGCAGATGATCCCCAGCATGATTTCGTCGGCGCCGCCGCCGATCGACACCAGCCGTACATCGCGGTAAGCCCGGGCCACCGGGTTGTCCCACATGAAGCCCATGCCGCCCCAGTATTGCAGGCAACTGTCACTGACTTCGCGGCCCAGCCGCCCGGCCTTGAGCTTGGCCATGGAGGCCAGGCGCGTGACGTCCTGGCCTTTGATGTATTGCTCGGTAGCCTGATAGACCAGCGCTCGCAGGCATTCGATTTCGGTTTGCAGTTCCGCCAGGCGGAAGTGGATCACCTGATTGTCGATCAGCGCGTTGCCGAAGGTCTTGCGTTCCTTGCAGTATTCGATGGTGCTGTCGACGCAGTACTCCAGGCCCTTGATCATGTTGGCCGCGCCGAACAGGCGTTCCTCCTGGAATTGCAGCATCTGCATCATGAACCCCGCGCCTTCATGGCCGATGCGGTTGCGCTGCGGCACGCGCACGTTGTCGAAAAATACCTGGGCGGTTTCCGAGCTGCGCATGCCGAGCTTGTCCAGGTGCGAGCTCAAGCTGATGCCCGGTGTGTTCATCGGCACCATGATCAGCGACTTGTTGATGTGCGGCTTGTCGTCCGAGGTGTTGGCCAGCAGGCAGATGAAGTCGGCGCTCGGCGAGTTGGTGATCCACATCTTGCTACCGTTGATCACGTAGTCGTCGCCGTCCTTGCGCGCGGTGGTTTTCAGCCCGGCCACATCGGAACCGGCGTCGACTTCGGAGACGCCGATGCAGCCGACCTGTTCGCCGCTGATGGCCGGGCGCAGGAATTGCTCGCGTAGCTCATCGGAACCGAACCGTGCCAGCGCTGGGGTGCACATGTCGGTCTGCACGCCGATGGACATCGGAATGCCGCCGCAACGGATAGTGCCGAACTCTTCGGCGGCGACGATCGAATAGCTGTAGTCGAGCCCCATGCCGCCGAATTTTTCCGGTTTGGAAATGCCCAGCAAGCCGAGGTCGCCGGCCTTGCGAAAGATGTCGTGGATGGGGAAGCGCCCGGCCTTTTCCCACTCATCGACGTGGGGGTTGATCTCGTGCTCGACGAACTGGCGCACGGTGCGGCGCAGTGCTTCGTGTTCCTGGGTGAAGATCATTTTTATTGTTCTCCTGTTAGTCGGCTTAGAACCGCGCCACACCAAAGCTGTTGGTTTGCAGAGGCCGCACTTCGGCCTCGTGACAGATATCCAGCAGATAACCCAGCAAGGTCCGGGTATCGCGCGGGTCGATCAAACCGTCGTCCCACAGGTTGGCGCTGCCGTAGAGCGCCGTGGACTGGCTGTCGAGTTTCTGCGCGGTCACCTGTTCGAGCATGTCGAGCATTTTCGGGTCGGGCACCAGGCCGTCCTTGGCCTGTTTGGCCTCGGTGACGATGCGCAGCACCTTGCCCGCTTGCGCGCCGCCCATCACGGCGGTGCGGCTGTTGGGCCAGGCGAAGATGAAGCGCGGGTCGAGGCCGCGTCCGCACATCGCATAGTTGCCCGCGCCGTAGGAACCACCGACGACGATGGTCAGCTTTGGCACCCGGGCGTTGGCCACCGCCTGAATCATCTTCGCACCGTGTTTGATCACGCCTTGCTGCTCCGATTCGGTGCCGACCATGAACCCGGTGGTGTTGTGGAAAAACAGCAGCGGTGTCTGGCTCTGGTCGCACAGCTGGATGAACTGCGCGGCCTTGCTCGCGCCTTTTGGCGTGATCGGGCCGTTGTTGCCGATGAAGCCACAGGCGCGGCCCTGAATTTTCAGATGACCGCACACAGTCTGCTGATCGAACTCGCCCTTGAATTCAAGAAAGTTCGAAGCGTCGGCGAGACGGGCGATGATTTCGCGCACGTCGTAGGGTTTTTTCGAGTCATCCGGGATCAGGCCCAGCAACTCGTCGATGGGGTAGAGCGGCTCCTCCCAGCGACGTTCGGGGAGTGGGGGCAGTTGTTCGTTCCACGGCAGCAAGCTGACGATCTCGCGTACCTGGCGCACGCCGTCGGCGTCGTTTTCAGCCAGGTATTCGGCGGTGCCGGCGGTTTGTGCGTGCATCTCGGCACCGCCCAGTTCTTCATCGGTGGCGACTTCGCCGGTGGCGGCCTTGAGCAGTGGGGGACCTGCGAGAAACAGCTTGGCCTTGCCGCGTACCACCACCACGTAATCCGACAGCCCCGGCTGATAGGCGCCGCCCGCCGTGGCCGAGCCATGCACCACGGTGACTTGCGGCAAGCCCATGGCCGACATCCGCGCCTGATTGGCAAAGCTGCGCGCGCCTTCGACGAAAATCTCCGCCGCGTAATTGAGATTGGCGCCGCCACTTTCGGCGAGGGTGATCACCGGCAGTTTGTTTTCCATGGCGATCTGTTGCAGGCGCAGGGATTTCTTCAAGCCGCTGGGGGAGATGGTCCCGCCCCTGATCGCGCTGTTGTTGGCGACTACCAACACACGTACACCGGATACATAGCCGATCCCGGCGATCAAGCCGCCACCGGCGCAGCTGCCGTCCTTGTCGTCATGCAGCTTGTAGCCGGCCAGGCTCGCCAGCTCAAGAAACGGCGCGCCGGGATCCAGCAGCAGATTGAGGCGCTCGCGAGGCAGCAACTGGCCGCGCTTTTCGAACTTCGGCCTGGCTTCGGCCGCCTTGTTCAGCAGGTTCTGTTCGAGCACGCGAACTTGCTCGATGGCGCTCAGCATCGCCGCACGGTTCTGGGCGAACGGCTCGCTATGGGGATCGAGTAACGACTGAATCACCGGCATGGGTTATTCCTTGTCCTTCAACACGTCTGGTATGTAGGCGCGGTGGAAACCGTTGTACGACTCGCTGTTGGTCGCCTTGTGGATCGGCCAGGCGCGGCCGCCGAGGCTGGCGGCGCCATCGATGCGCAAGGTGCTGCCGCTGACAAACGCCGCTGCCGGGCTGAGCAAGAAAACAATCGCCGCGCTGACTTCCGATTCGGTGCCGATGCGCTTGAGCGGCACATGTTCGCGCAAGGTCGGGATCACGGCCTTGAAGGCGCCTTCGTAGGTGTCCATGCCGCTGGAGGCAATCCACCCCGGCGCCACGGCGTTGACCCGCACCCCGGCATGACCCCATTCGTACGCGGCAGTCTTGGTCAGGTTATCCATGCCCGAACGTGCCGCACCGGAGTGGCCCATACCTGGCATGCCACCCCACATGTCGGCGAGCATGTTGACGATGGCGCCGCCGTGCTTGCTCATGGACTGGTTGAACACTTCCCGGGCCATCAGGAAACCGCCTACCAGATTGGTGCGCATCACGGTTTCGAAACCCTTCTGATTGATCGAGGCCAAGGGCGACGGGTACTGCCCGCCTGCATTGTTGACCAGGCCATGAATGGGGCCATGCTTGCGGATCAATTCGCTGACCAGGTGCTCTACCGATTCTTCCTCGCGGATATCGCAAACCGCCCAATCGGCCTTGCCACCGTCGTCGGCGATCTCCGCCGCAACGGTTTTCAGTTTGTCGGCCTTGCGCCCGACCAGCAGCACATGGGCGCCGAGGGCCGCCAGTTCGTGGGCGGTGCAGCGGCCGATGCCACTGCCACCACCGGTGACGATGATGTTTTGGCCGGCAAACAAATCGGCTTTGAAAATCGAATCGTAGGCCATGGCGGCAATCCTCTAGTTGAACTGGTCGGCGATGCGCTGCGGCACCGGGATCTGGATTTCCAGCAGTTGCTGGGCGAAGGCCTTGCCTTGCGGATCGATGCGCAGGCTGGCGACACCGCCGCCGCCGAGGGCGTTTTCCAGCAGGAAATTCAGGCTGTGGCTGGCCGGCAAGTACCAGCGTTCGACCCGCCCGTGGATGGGGTCGAGGACGTGGCCCATCCAGTCGACGATCACTTCCGGGGTCAAGGCCTCGGCAATCCATGGCAGGAATTCCGGCTCGCGGGCCATGACGCCGATATTGCTGTGGTTACCCTTGTCGCCCGAGCGTGCAACCGCCAGTTTGACCAGGGCCACGCTGGCGTCGGCCAGGCCAAGCGGTTTCGGCGGCGCGAGCGGGGCTGGCAGGTTCAGCGGGTCGAGCACATCGAGGGCGGGCAGGGCACACGGGTGGCGCTGGCCCATGAAATCAATGTCCAGCGTGCAGGCGGTTTTGTCGATCAGGAACGAGAACAGCCGGATCAGCGGATACACCGTCGGCCGGCCACCGACAATGCCGGTCAGCCCCGGCGCCATGCCGGTGGCGGCCTGGGCGATTTCCCTGGAGAACACGATCAATGCCTGCTTGTCCGGATGACGCACCGCGAGTTTGATCACCACTTCGCGGCTGTCATGGCGCTGGCCGTGGGGGCCGTAGGTGGCCTCGCTGCCCAGCAACTCGATACTCACGTCGCTGTAAGGCGCCCAGCCGCGCTGGCGGAACATTTCCGAGGTCTTGTTGATGATCGCATCACCGACCCGTCGCGCCTTGTCGACGGCATCGATGCCGGCGATCAGGCAACTGGCGGTGCAGCGGAAACCATCGGGGTACGTGGCGCTGACCTTGTATTGAGCGGTCGGCGGCAGGCCTTTGGCGCCGTGCACCTGCACCGCGTTCCTGCCCTGTTGCAGCAGTTTGACCTGAGTGAAATCGCACACCACGTCGGGCAGCAGGTATGCGCGAGGGTCACCGATTTCATACAGCATCTGTTCACCCACCGTCAGCGGCGTGACCAGCCCGCCCGTACCTTCAGGTTTGCTGACGATGAACTGGCTGTCGGCGCTGACTTCGACGATGGGAAAACCGATGTGTTCGTAGTCGGGCACGGCGCGCCAGTCGGTGAAGTTGCCGCCCGTGCACTGGGCGCCGCATTCGATGATGTGCCCGGCCAGTGCCGCCTGGGCGAGCTTGTCGTAGTCATGCCACGACCAGCCGAACTCATGCACCAGCGCGGCGCTGACCACCGCACTGTCGACCACGCGCCCGGTGATCACGATGTCCGCCCCCAGGCGCAGGGCTTCGACAATGCCGGGTGCGCCGAGGTAGGCATTGGTCGAGACGCACATCGATGGCAGGGGCGCGCCGCTGAACATTTCACGAATGCCCAGGTTGCCCAGCTGTTTGAATTGCGGCTGCAGATCGTCACCCAGCAGCACGGCGATCTTCAGCGCCACCCCGGCCTTGTCGCAGGCCGCTTGCAGGGCGGCGGCGCAGGCTTGGGGGTTGACCCCGCCGGCATTGCTGATGACCCGGATGTTCTGCTGCGCGAGCTGCCCCAGCAAGGGCGCGAGCACTTCGATGAAGTCGCCCGCATAGCCGGCCTGGGGATCTTTCATTCGCGCGCCGGCCATGATCGACAGGGTGATTTCGGCCAGGTAATCGAAGACCAGATAGTCCAGATGCCCGTGTTCGACCAGTTGCGCGGCAGCGGTCGAGGTATCGCCCCAGAAGGCGCTGGCGCAACCGATGCGAATTGTTTTAGGCGCAGTCCATTCCATAGCCACCTCCAACCGAAGTGCGTCGACATTACCAAGCAAGCGCTTGGTTTGTAAATGACTTGATTTTCTTCTGCCCAAGCGCTTGCTTGGTTGCATCCATGCGCTTAAATTGCCCGCGCAACCCCACTGTTTTCGGGGGGATCGGCGTTATTGATTGAACGACTGTAGGAGAGAACGGGTGGACGAGCAAAAAGCCCTGAGGGTGATGCGCCAATTGGTCGACGACGGCCAACTGACCGACCCGGACAGCGCCCGTGGCAAGCTGCTGCAAGTGGCGGCCCACCTGTTTCGCAATAAAGGCTATGAACGCACGACCGTGCGCGACCTGGCCGGCGCCGTGGGCATTCAGTCCGGGAGTATTTTCCATCACTTCAAGAGCAAGGACGGAATCCTGCGCGCCGTGATGGAGGAGACCATTCTCTACAACACCGCGTTGATGCGTGCGGCCATCGCCGAGGCCGGCAGTGTGCGCGAGCAGGTGCTTGCGCTGATTCGCTGTGAGTTGCAGTCGATCATGGGCGGCAGCGGTGAGGCCATGGCCGTGCTGGTCTACGAATGGCGCTCGCTGTCCGAAGAGGGCCAGGCCAAGGTCCTGGCGCTGCGGGACATCTACGAAGACATCTGGCTGCAAGTGCTGGGTGAAGCCAAGTCCGCGGGGTTTATCCGTGGCGATGTGTTTATCACCCGCCGCTTCCTGACCGGTGCATTGTCCTGGACCACCACCTGGTTTCGTGCCGGCGGCAGCATGAGTCTCGATCAGTTGGCCGATGAAGCGCTGATTCTGGTGCTGGAAGACCGGCAATAAGCTTGTATTGGCCAGCATTAAACTGGCTAACTTGTCGAAACCGCCTAGCTTGAATGCATGGGTACCGTTTTATTGGGGAGTGGGGCGTTTTGATGGGTTCGCCAATTCGGTCAGCCTCGCGGCTTTTGCTGGCGATGCTTACGGCGTCAACGATGATACCGTCCCAGGCTGCGCAACTGGTGCGCATAGGTGCCGCGCACTTTCCGCCCTATACCGTGCGCCCGGAATCCGGGGCCGATACCGGGTTGCTGCCGCAACTGGTCGAGGCCCTGAATGCATCGCAAACTGACTACCAGTTTGTCCTGGTGCCCACCTCCATTCCTCGGCGCTTCGGTGATTTCAAGCAGGGCCGGGTCGACATGGCCATTTTCGAAAATCCCGCCTGGGGTTGGGAAGAGATCCCCCACACGGCCGTCGACATGGGGCTGGAGGACGCTGAGATTTTTGTTGCGCAACGCCTGCCCGATCGACAGCAAAGCTATTTTGCCGACCTGAAAGGCAAGCGCCTGGCACTGTTCAGCGGCTATCACTACGAGTTCGCCAACTTCAATGCCGACCCTCTGTACCTCGCGAAAAACTACAACGCCACGCTGACTTATTCCCATGACAGCAATCTGCTGATGGTTTTACGCGACCGGGCCGACATTGCCCTGGTCACACGTTCGTACCTGAGCGACTACTTCCTGCGCAATGAAAAAGTCGCCGGCAGTTTGCTGGCGTCCCAGCGCGTCGACCAGGTCTATCACCATTACGCCATTCTGCGTCCGACCGCACCCATCAGCGGCGAGGCATTCGGCAAGTTGTTGCAAGGCTTGCGGGACAACGGCCAGATGTTGAAGATTTTCGAGCCGTACAAGATTGCGCTGGTGCCGGTCCAGCGCAATGCACCGGCGCCCCAAGTTGCCAATTGACGGTTTTTGGCTAAATTTCCCGCCCTGGCTCACGTCACTTCGTTGAACTGTCGACGATTATCGTGAGCCCGCCCCATGCCCAATCTCAATGACCTGACTGCCCTGTGTCTGCCGACGGGCAGTCGTCTTGCCGCTGATGAAACCGATTGCCGCCTGAGCCTCAGCCTGGAAGGGCAACCGTTGCCCGCCTTGCGGCTCAGTCGTGGCCGGGAGTTGAACGTGCAACTGGAGGAGCGCTTCAGTCGCCCTGAAGGGCAGGCATTGTGGACGGCCTGTTACTGGCTGTTCGCTCGTGACCCTGACTGTCAGCGTCTGACCTGGCAACTGCAAGAGGTGCCGGACGAAGCCGTGTCCAGCGGTCTGCTGATTCCGACTCCCGTCAGCGGCCAGTATCACTGCGAGCGCACCGTGTTCTGGCAGTTGCCGCCGCCGTGGCTGGGGCATTCCCTGACCGGCAGCTACCCGCAGCAGATGCTCATCACCGACGGCAAGCGCCACCCACGGCGGCCGGTCAAGCCCCGGGGTGAAGTGTATCAACGCTTCGATGCGCGGCTGGGTGCCCGGGTTTCCCTGCGCACGCTGGACATCGAGCAAGACCTGGCACGCTTCAACCGCTGGCAGAACAGTCCGCGAGTCGCGAGTTTCTGGCAGGAGGAGGGCAGCCTCGACCAGCATCGCCAATACCTGAGCAAACTCGTAGCCGACCCGCACACGCTGACGCTGATCGGTTGTTTCGACGACCAGCCCTTCGCTTATTTCGAAGTCTACTGGGCCAAGGAAGATCGCATCGCACCCTTCTATGAGGCCGGCGATTACGACCGTGGCATTCACATGCTGGTGGGCGAAGAAAATCACCGCGGCCCGCACAAGGTGGCGAGTTGGTTATCGGCGCTGGTGCATTACCTGTTTCTCGATGATCCGCGCACCCGGCGCGTGGTGGCCGAGCCCCGTGCCGATAACGCGAAGATGATCGGGTACATGCAGGAGCAGCGCTTTCACTGTGAGAAAGAGTTCGACTTCCCGCACAAGCGCGCGGCCTTGATGGTGTTGGGGCGGGAGCGGTTTTTTGATCGGTGCAGACTGGCTTGAAGCCTGAGACTCAAGATTCGTTGTGGTCTTGAGTCTCAGGCTTGCTCGCGAAGGGCGCGATGCAGATCCTGGATCTTATTGGCGAGCAGCTATATCACCCCGGTTGCCCGACACCTTGCGGCAATGCACCAACGCATCACGGATCATGAAGTTCACCAGGGTTGGCGAGACGCCGAGTTCCTTGGCGATGTCCTTTTGCGGTACGCCGTGCAGGCGATACATCTCGAAGGCGTAGCGGGTGCGGCTCGGCAACTCGGTCAACGCATCGGCAATGTGCTCCAGGGTCGAGAAATTGATGTGCGACGTTTCCGGGGACGCGCCCTGGATCACCACATTCAGCCCTTCCTCTTCAGGACCGGAATACTTCTGCTCCAGCGCCTGCTTGCGGTAATGGTCGATCGCCAGGTTGCGCACGATCTGGAACAGGTAGCTGAGCTGGGCCTTGATCGAACTGGTGATGGGCGGGGCCGATTGCAGCCGGAAGAAAGCATCCTGCACAACATCTTCGGCACGTGAGCGGCAACCGGTAATTCGGGCTGCAATCTTCACCAGGATCAGTCGATTGTCGACGAATGCCTGAAGTAGCGGTGTATCGCACCTGCTTGTGGATACTGGTTCCATCATGGAAATCACCCTGCTGCCAAAAGGTTAGTGGGACGGGGAAAAAAACCGGGGGGCCGTCCTACACATCGAGCGACAAATTAGGCTTAATGATAATTATTGTCAAATGAGAAAAAGAACTATTGCGCTGTAAGAGTGCAGAGTGAGAACTGCGACACGCTGACTCACTTGCGTCCACTTTGCGTTCCAGCCTGGCGACTAATTATTTCCAGACGTCATCCGTTCTCATTGGTGAATGGAACCGGGCAGCAGCCCCGGTCACAACCGCATTGCCAATGCCTTGCGCGGTCGGCGAAGACCGCGTCCTGCGCGCCCTCGATCAGGGTGCGACGTCAGAAAACCGATTCCAATTGCAAGCCGAATTCAGGCAGGAAACCTCATGAGCGACGCGTTCGAACTCCCCAGCACAATGGTCCAAGCCCTTCAGCGCCGCGCGGCCCTGACGCCGGATCGGGTGGCCCTGCGCTTTCTCGCCGAAACCCAGGACCAGGCGGTGCTGCTCAGCTATCGCGAACTGGACCTGCGGGCGCGGACGATTGCCGGCGCGTTGCAGACCCAAACGGATGTCGGCGACCGCGCGGTGTTGCTGTTCCCCAGCGGCCCGGATTACGTCGCGGCGTTCTTCGGTTGCCTGTACGCCGGGGTGATCGCGGTGCCGGCTTATCCGCCGGAGTCGACGCGCCGTCATCATCAGGAGCGCCTGCTGTCGATCATCAGCGATGCCCAGCCACGCTTGCTGCTGACCAGCGCCGGACTGCGCGAAGGGTTGCAGCAGATCGAAGGGGCGCCGCCGCTGCTGTGTGTCGATACCCTCGACGGTGCACTGGCCGAGCGCTGGGTCGCGGTGGACCTGCAGGCCGATCACATCGCCTTCCTGCAATACACCTCCGGCTCCACCGCGCTGCCCAAAGGCGTGCAAGTCAGCCACGGCAATCTGGTGGCCAACGAATTGCTGATTCGCCACGGTTTCGGCATTGACCTGAACCCCGACGATGTCATCGTCAGCTGGCTACCGCTGTACCACGACATGGGCCTGATCGGCGGCCTGCTGCAGCCGATTTTCAGCGGCGTGCCCTGTGTGTTGATGTCCCCGGCGTATTTCCTCGGCCGGCCGTTGCGCTGGCTGGAGGCGATCAGCGAATACGGCGGCACCATCAGCGGCGGGCCGGATTTTGCCTATCGCTTGTGCAGCGAACGGGTCAGCGAGTCAGCCCTGGAGCGGCTCGACCTGAGTGGCTGGCGCGTGGCGTATTCCGGTTCCGAACCGATTCGCCTCGACACCCTGGAACGCTTCGCCGGGAAGTTCGCCACCTGCGGTTTCACCGCGGACAGCTTCATGGCCTCCTATGGTCTGGCCGAAGCCACCTTGTTCGTGGCCGGCACCGCGCGCGGTAAAGGCATTGGCAACCTGCGGGTGGACGATCAGGCCCTGGCGCAGAACCGAGTCGAAGCGGGCGAGGGTAGCGCGATCATGAGTTGCGGTATCAGCCAACCGGCGCACGCGGTGCTGATCATCGATCCGGCCTCCCTCAGCGAACAGGCCGACAACGTCGTCGGCGAAGTCTGGGCCAGCGGGCCGAGCATCGCCTCAGGCTACTGGCGCAACCCCGAGGCGTCGGCCAAGACCTTCGTCCGGCACGCCGGCCAGACCTGGTTGCGCACCGGGGACCTGGGTTTCCTGCGCAATGGCGAGCTGTTCATCACCGGGCGCCTGAAGGACATGCTGATCGTGCGCGGGCACAACCTGTACCCGCAGGACATCGAGCAGACCGTCGAGCGCGAAGTGGAAGTGGTGCGCAAAGGCCGGGTTGCCGCCTTTGCCGTTACGGTTGATGGTCAGGAAGGTATCGGCATCGCCGCCGAAATCAGCCGCAGCGTGCAGAAAATCCAGCCACCGGAATCCTTGATCAAAGCCATTCGCCAAGCCGTCGCCGAGGCGTATCAGCAAGCGCCGAGCGTGGTGGTGCTGCTCAATCCGGGCGCGCTGCCCAAGACCTCCAGCGGCAAATTGCAGCGCTCGGCGTGTCGCAATCGCCTGGCGGACGGCAGTCTCGACAGCTACGCGATGTTCCCGTCGGCCGCCACACAAAGTGCAGGCCGGATCGAGTCGGGCTCCGAGCTGCAAAGCCTGATCGGCCAGATCTGGTGTGAGCAGTTGCAAGTGACGCAGGTGGGCGCCGATGATCATTTCTTCCTGCTCGGCGGCAACTCCATAGCGGCGACGCAAGTGGTGGCGCGCCTGCGTGAAGAGCTCGGTCTGGAGTTGAACCTGCGTCTGCTGTTCGAAGCGCCGACCCTCGGCGCATTCGCCGATGTCGTGGCCCGTCTGCAACAGGACGGTGGCCTGGCCCAGGGCTCGATCACGGCGCTGTCGCGCCAGCAACCGATGCCGCAATCGCTGGCACAAAACCGCCTGTGGATCACCTGGCAACTCGACCCGCAAAGCAGCGCCTATAACATTCCCGGTGCCTTGCGCCTGCGCGGCGAACTGGATGAGGACGCCTTGCGCGCCAGTTTCCAGCAGTTGATCGAGCGCCACGAATCCCTGCGCACGCGATTCTTCGAGCGCGACGGGGTGGCGCTGCAACAGGTCGTTGCGGCGGCCGGGTTCAACCTGCAACTGATCGATATCAGCGACCTGCCGACCGCCGAGCGTGAGGCCCGGGCGCAGCAGATCCGGGAGGACGAAGCACGAACCCAATTCGATCTGGAGAAAGGCCCGTTGCTGTGGGTGACGCTGGTTCGCCTCGACGACGAAGACCATCAGTTGCTGGTGACGATGCACCACATCATCGCTGACGGCTGGTCGCTGAACGTGCTGATCGACGAGTTCTCGCGCCTGTATGCGGCCGCCTCCCAGGGCCAGCAAGCGGAGCTGGCGCCGTTGCCGACGCAGTACGCCGATTACGGCAGTTGGCAGCGGCAATGGCTGGCGCAAGGGGAAGGCGAGCGTCAACTGGCCTACTGGAAGGACCGCTTGGGTGATAAGCATCCAACCCTGAACCTGGCCACCGACCATCCACGCGCTGCCCAACAACTGCACAGCGCCGCTCGCCACACCGTGCGTCTGGGCGCTCCCCTGAGCGATGGGATTCGCCAGACCGCCCAGGCCCATGAATCGACCGCCTTCATGCTGTTGCTGGCTGCGTTCCAGACCTTGTTGCACCGCTACAGCGGCCAGGGTGATATCCGTATCGGCGTGCCCAATGCCAACCGTCCGCGCCTGGAAACCCAGGGCCTGATCGGTTTCTTCATCAATACCCAGGTGCTGCGTGCCGAGGTGGACTCGCGCCTGCCATTCGTTGAGCTGCTGGCGCAGACCCGTCAGGCGGCGTTGGGTGCGCAGGCGCATCAGGACCTGCCGTTCGAGCAACTGCTGGAAGCCTTCCCGCAAGCCCGTGAACAAGGTCTGTTCCAGGTCATGTTCAACCATCAGCAACGGGACCTCGGCGCATTGAAGCGCTTGCCGGGGTTGTTGGCCGAAGAGTTGCCCTGGCATAGCCGCGAAGCCAAGTTCGATTTGCAGTTGCACAGTGAAGAAGACCGCAACGGTCGCCTGACCCTGTCCTTCGACTACGCCAGCGAATTGTTCGAGGCCGCCACCATCGAGCGCCTGGCCGAGCATTTCAGCAACCTGCTGCGCGCTGTCTGCGATCAAACGGACACCGCCATCGGTGACCTGCCGCTGTTGACCGCTGCCGAGCACCATCAGCAATCGGACTGGGCCAGCGCACCCTGCGCAGCGGCCAGCCAATGGCTGCCGGAGTGGCTCACTGAGCAGGCGCGCCAGACCCCGCAGCGCATCGCGCTGGTGTGGGACGGTGGCCAGATGGACTTCGTCGAACTGCACACCCGGGCCAACCGTCTGGCCCATTACCTGCGCGACAAAGGCGTTGGCCCGGACGTTTGCGTGGCCATCGCCTGCGAACGTTCGCCGCAACTGCTGATCGGCCTGCTGGCGATCCTCAAGGCCGGTGGCGCCTACGTGCCGCTGGACCCGGAGTACCCGGCCGAACGCCTGGCCTACATGCTCAGCGACAGCGGTGTTGAATTGCTGCTGACGCAAACCCGATTGCTTGAGTGCCTGCCAGCGACTGACGGCGTCAGCGTGATCGCCATGGACACCCTGCACCTGGACGGCTGGCCGAGCCATGCGCCGGGGTTGCACCTGCACGGCGACAACCTTGTCTATGTGATTTACACCTCCGGCTCCACGGGCCAGCCCAAAGGCGTCGGCAACACCCACGCCGCGCTGGCCGAGCGCCTGCAATGGATGCAGGACACTTACCGCCTGAACGAAACCGATGTGCTGATGCAAAAGGCGCCGATCAGTTTCGATGTTTCGGTGTGGGAGTGCTTCTGGCCGCTGATCACTGGCGCACGTTTGCTGATCGCCGGTCCCGGCGAACACCGCGATCCGCACCGCATCGCGCAGCTGGTGCAAGCGTACGGCGTGACCACATTGCACTTCGTGCCGCCGCTGCTTTCGCTGTTCATCGAGGAGCCGCTGAGCGCTGAATGTACCAGCCTGCGCCGGGTGTTCTCCGGGGGCGAGGCCTTGCCGGCGGAGCTGCGCAACCGGGTGCTGGCGCAACTGCCGGCGGTGCAACTGCACAACCGCTACGGACCGACTGAAACCGCAATCAACGTCACCCACTGGCAATGCTCCAGCGCCGATGGCGAACGCTCGCCGATTGGCCGGCCGCTGGGCAATGTGATTTGCCGCGTGCTCGACAACGATCTCAATCCCGTTCCGGTCGGTGTGCCGGGTGAGTTGTGCATCAGCGGCGTTGGCCTGGCCCGTGGTTACCTCGGTCGCCCGGCGTTGACCGCCGAACGCTTCGTGGTCGATCCGTTGGGCGAGCCGGGCGCGCGCCTGTATCGCACTGGCGACCGGGCGCGCTGGACGGCGGATGGCGTGATCGAATACCTCGGCCGTCTCGATCAGCAGGTCAAGTTGCGCGGGTTCCGCGTCGAGCCGGAGGAAATCCAGGCGCGCCTGCTGGCCCAGGACGGCGTTGCGCAAGCCGTGGTGCTGGTGCGCGACACCGTGGCCGGGGCGCAGTTGATTGGTTACTACACCGCAGCGAACTATGCCGGGGAGGAAGCCGGGCAAACCGCCCGCCTGAAAAGCGCTTTGGCCGCCGAACTGCCCGAATACATGGTCCCGGCACAATTGATGCGCCTGGAACAAATGCCCCTCGGCCCGAGCGGCAAACTCGATCGCCGTGCCTTGCCGGAACCGCAGTGGCAGGTTCGCGAACACGTCGAGCCAGTGACTGAACTGGAGCAACACGTCGCCGGAATCTGGCGCGAAGTGCTGGGCCTGGCGCAAGTCGGTTTGCGCGATGATTTTTTTGCCCTCGGCGGCCACTCGCTGCTGGCCACGCAAATCATCTCCCGCACCCGCCAGGCCTGCGATGTCGAGTTGCCGCTGCGGGCACTGTTCGAACACAGCGAACTCGGTGCATTTGCCGAACAGGTTCGCCTGATCCAGGTCAGTGGCAGCACCAACAAGCAGCCGCCCATTGAAAAAGTCGACCGCAGCCAACCGGTGCCGCTGTCCTATTCCCAGCAGCGCATGTGGTTCCTCTGGCAGATGGAGCCGGACAGCCCGGCCTACAACGTCGGGGGCATGGCGCGGTTGCGTGGCGTGCTCGACGTAGCGCGTTTCGAGGCGGCGCTGCAAGCCCTGATCCTGCGTCACGAAACCCTGCGCACCACGTTCCCGAGCATCGACGGCGTCGCCCGCCAGCAAGTACACGGGCAAACCGGCGTGCGCATGGATTGGAAGGATTTCACCGCGCTGGATGACGAAGTCCGCGAGTGGCAGGTCCAGCAACTGGCCGACGATGAAGCGCACCAGCCATTCGATCTGGAAACCGGACCGCTGCTGCGCGCCTGTCTGGTCAAGACTGCCGAACAGGAACACTACTTCGTTCTGACCCTGCACCACATCGTCACCGAAGGCTGGGCAATGGACATTTTTGCCCGGGAACTGAGCGCGCTGTACGAAGCGTTCGTCGATGATCGTGAATCACCGCTGGCGCCATTGCCGGTGCAGTACCTGGATTACAGCGTGTGGCAGCGTCAGTGGCTGGAGTCCGGCGAGCGTCAGCGCCAGCTCGATTACTGGAGCGCGCAACTGGGCCGCGAACACCCATTGTTGGAGTTGCCGACCGACCGTCCGCGTCCGCCGGTGCAAAGCCATCAGGGTGAGTTGTATCGCTTTGACCTCAGTGATGAGCTCGCGGCACGGGTTCGCGCCTTCAACGGGCAAAACGGCCTGACCCTGTTCATGACCATGACCGCCGCCCTGGCCACGCTGCTGTACCGCTACAGCGGCCAGACCGACCTGCGTATCGGCGCGCCGGTGGCCAACCGCATTCGACCGGAGAGCGAAGGGCTGATCGGCGCATTCCTCAACACCCAGGTGCTGCGCTGCCAGCTCGACGGGCAGATGTCTGTCGGCGAGTTGTTCGAGCTGGTGCGCCACACGGTGATCGAAGGCCAGTCCCATCAGGACCTGCCGTTCGATCATCTGGTGGAAGCCTTGCAACCACCCCGAAGCGCGGCCTACAACCCGTTGTTCCAGGTGATGTGCAACGTGCAGCGCTGGGAGTTCCAGCAAAGCCGCACCCTGGCCGGCATGACGGTCGAGTACCTGGCCAACGATGCCCGCGCGACCAAGTTCGACCTCAACCTGGAAGTCACCGACCTCGACCATCGCCTGGGTTGCTGCCTGACCTACAGCACCGATCTGTTCGACGAAGCGCGTATCGCGCAAATGGCCCGGCATTGGCGCAATCTTCTGCAAGCACTGATTGCCGATCCGCAGCAGCGCTTGAGTGAGTTGCCGCTGCTGGCCGGTGGCGAACAACAACACCTGCTCGACAGCCTTGGCGTCGAGCCGGGCGAACATCGGCTGGATCAGTGCATCCATCACCTGTTCGCCGAGCAAGCGTTGACGCGCAAAGACGCTCCGGCCCTGACCTTCGCCGGGCAGACCCTGAGCTACGCCGAACTCGACAACCGCGCCAACCGCCTCGCGTGGATGCTGCGTGAACGCGGTGTCGGTCCGCAGGTGCGCGTGGGCCTGGCACTGGAGCGCTCGCTGGAGATGGTTGTCGGCCTGCTGGCGATCCTCAAGGCTGGCGGCGCCTATGTGCCGCTGGATCCGGAGTACCCGCTGGACCGCTTGCACTACATGATCGAAGACAGCGGCATCGGTTTGCTGCTCAGCGATGCGGCGATGTTCAAGGCTTTGGGCGAATTGCCGGCGACCGTCGGCCGCTGGTGCCTTGAAGAAGACGCGGCGGCACTGGTCAGTTACCCGGCCACCGAGCTGCCGCTGATCAGCCTGGCGCAGCATCAGGCGTACCTGATCTACACCTCGGGCTCGACCGGCAAGCCGAAAGGCGTGGTGGTGTCCCACGGCGAAATCGCCATGCATTGCCGCGCGGTGATCGAGCGCTTCGCCATGCGCGCCGATGACTGCGAACTGCACTTCTATTCGATCAACTTCGACGCTGCCACGGAGCGTTTGCTGGTGCCGTTGCTCAGCGGTGCGCAAGTGGTGCTGCGGGCTCAAGGGCAGTGGGACGCGGAAGAAATCTGTGGCCTGATCCGTCGTCATCACATCAATGTCCTCGGTTTCACGCCGAGCTACGGCAGCCAGTTGGCGCAATGGCTGGCAACGCAAAATGAAACCCTGCCGGTGCGCATGATCATCACCGGCGGCGAAGCGTTGACCGGTGAACACCTGGCACGCATTCGCGCAGCCTTCCAGCCGATCCAGTTCTTCAACGCCTACGGCCCGACCGAAACCGTGGTCATGCCGCTGGCCGGTCTCGCCCCTGAAGTACTGGAAGAGGGCGCCGCAAGTGTACCGATCGGCAGCGTGATCGGCGATCGCGTGGCCTACATTCTCGACGCCGACCTGGCGTTGGTGCCGCAAGGCGCGACGGGCGAGTTGTACGTCGGTGGCGCGGGCCTGGCCCAGGGTTATCACCAGCGTCCGGGCACGACCGCGGAGCGCTTTGTCGCCGATCCGTTTGCCGCCGGCGGCGGGCGTATCTACCGCACCGGCGACCTGGTGCGCCAGCGCGTCGATGGCCTGGTGGAATACCTCGGTCGCATCGACCATCAAGTGAAGATTCGCGGCTTCCGCATCGAGCTCGGTGAAATCGAAACCTGTCTGCTGGAGCACGAATCGATCCGTGAAGCGGTGGTGCTGGCGCTCGATGTACCGAGCGGCAAGCAACTGGTCGGCTATCTGGTGACTGACGTCGCCGAACAGAGCGAAGCACAGCAATCGGTCTTGCGCGAGGCCCTCAAGGCGCATCTGAAATCGCAACTGCCAGACTACATGGTGCCCACGCACCTGATCCTGCTGGGCAGCATGCCGCTGACCGCCAACGGCAAACTCGACCGCCGCGCTCTCCCGGCGCCGGACCCGGAGCTGAATCGCCATCACTACGTAGCGCCGAGCAACGAGCTTGAAGTGAGCCTCGCGCAGATCTGGTGCGAAGTGCTGAACGTCGGACAGGTCGGCCTCAACGACAACTTCTTCGAGTTGGGCGGTGACTCGATCCTGTCGATCCAGGTGGTCAGCCGGGCACGGCAGCAGGGCATTCACTTCAGCCCTCGCGACCTGTTCCAGCACCAGACCGTGCAGACCCTCGCCGCCGTGGCCAGCCGCACCGAGCAGGTCAGCGCCGAGCAGGGTTTGATCATCGGCGAATCGCACCTGACGCCGATCCAGCACTGGTTCTTCGACACCGACATCCCGCAACGCCAGCATTGGAACCAGGCGTTGTTGCTGCACCCGACTGTGGCCCTCGAACCCCATCGTCTGGAGCAAGCACTGCTGGCGGTGATCGAGCAGCACGACGCCTTGCGCCTGCGTTTCAGCAAGGTCGCCGGCCAATGGCAGGCCACGCACCAGTCGATGTTCGAAGCGCCGGTGTTGTGGCAGGTGCGCGTTTCGTCCATGGACAAATGCGCAGCCTTGTTCGCCGATGCCCAGCGCAGCCTCGACCTCGAAGAGGGACCGCTAATACGCGTGTTGCTGGTCGATGGTCCCGAGGGCCAGCAACGGCTGTTCATCGCGATTCACCACTTGGTCGTCGATGGCGTTTCATGGCGCGTGCTACTGGACGATCTGCAAACCGTGTATCGCCAACTGCACGCGCAGCAGTCGGTGAAACTGCCAGCGAAAACCAGCGCCTTCAAAGACTGGGCCGCTCGCTTGCAGGCCTACGCCGGCAGCGATTCCTTGCGCGAGGAACTGGATTGGTGGCAGGCACACCTGGCCGGACCAATTGCCGATCTGCCCTGCGATCACCCCGAGGGCGGGCGGCAGAACCGGCATGGGCAAAGCGTCAGCGTGCGTCTCGACAGCGAGCGTACCCGGCAGTTGCTGCAACAGGCACCGAGTGCCTATCGCACCCAGGTCAACGACTTGCTGCTGACCGCATTGGCCCGCGTGCTGTGCCGCTGGAGCGGTCAGCCATCGGCGCTGATTCAACTGGAAGGCCACGGCCGCGAAGCGCTGTTCGACGACATCGACCTGACCCGCACCGTCGGCTGGTTCACCAGCGCTTATCCGCTGCGCCTGACCCCGTCGAACATCGAAGAAGCGGCCGGGCAGGGCGCGTCGATCAAGGCGATCAAGGAGCAACTGCGTGCCGTGCCGCACAAAGGCCTGGGCTATGGCGTGCTGCGCTATCTCGCCGATGACCGGAGTCGCCAGCGCATGGCCGGGTTGCCGGTGGCGCCGATCACCTTCAACTACCTCGGCCAGTTCGACCAGAGCTTCGGCGCGGACGCGCTGTTCCATCCACTGGATGAAGCCCTTGGCGCGGCCCACGATGGCAATGCCCCGCTACCCAACGAGCTGAGCGTCGACGGTCAGGTGTATGGCGGTGAACTGGTACTGCGCTGGACTTTCAGCGCAGAACGCTTCGATGGGCAAACCATCAACGAGTTGGCAGATGCCTACCTCGGTGAGTTGAGCAGCTTGATCGAGCATTGCCTGCGCGACGACGCGGGCGGCCTGACGCCGTCGGACTTCCCGCTGGCGAATCTCAGCCAGACGCAACTGGATGCGCTGCCGGTCCCGGCCGCCGCCATCGAAGACGTCTACCCGCTGACCCCTATGCAGGAAGGCATGCTGCTGCACACCTTGCTGGAGCCGGGCACCGGCCTGTACTACATGCAGGACCGCTACCGCATCAACAGCGAGCTCGACCCGCAGCGTTTCGCCCAGGCCTGGCAAGCAGTGATCGCCCGCCACGAAGCCTTGCGCGCGTCCTTTTGCTGGAACGTCGGAGAAGACATGCTGCAAGTGATCCACAAACCGGGCGACACGCCGATCGAATACCTCGACTGGAGCGATCTCGCCGAAGCCGAGCAGGAGTCGAAACTGCAATCCCTGCTCAAGACCGAACGCGAGGCCGGGTTCGATCTGCTCAACCAGGCGCCGTTCCACTTGCGTTTGATCCGTGTGGGCGAGGCGCGCTACTGGTTCATGATGAGCAACCACCACATCCTCATCGATGCCTGGTGCCGTTCGCTGCTGATGAGCGATTTCTTCGAAATCTACAGCGCCCTCGGCGAAGGCCGGGAAGCGCAGTTGGCGATGCCGCCACGTTATCGCGACTACATCGGCTGGCTGCAGCACCAAAGCCTGGCTGAAGCACGGCAATGGTGGAAAACCAATCTGCAGGGGTTCGAACGGACCACGCCTATCCCGAGCGACCGGCCATTGCTGCGCGAACATGCCGGCGACAGCGGCGGCATGATCGTCGGCGACCGCTACACAAGGCTCGATGCCCGGGACGGCGTGCAATTGCGCGAACTGGCCCAGGCCCATCAGCTGACCATCAATACCTTCGCCCAGGCGGCGTGGGCACTGGTGCTGCGACGCTTGAGCGGGGATCGCGACGTGCTGTTCGGCGTCACCGTGGCCGGGCGTCCGGTGGACATGCCACAGATGCAGCACACCGTCGGCCTGTTCATCAACAGCATCGCGCTGCGGGTGAAAATGCCCGAGGACGGCCAGCGTTGCAGTGTGCGCCAGTGGCTCAGCGGTCTGCTCGACCACAACATGCAACTGCGTGAATACGAATACCTGCCGCTGGTGAACATCCAGGAGCAAAGCGAACTGCCCAAGGGCCAGCCGCTGTTCGACAGCCTGTTCGTGTTCGAAAACGCCCCGGTTGAAGTCTCGGTGCTGGACCGTGCGCAGAGCCTCAACGCGACCTCGGATTCGGGGCGGACCCATACCAACTTCCCGCTCACGGCCGTGTGCTATCCGGGGGATGACCTGGGCTTGCACCTGTCCTACGACCAGCGCTACTTCGATGAGACCACGGTCGAGCGCATGCTCGGTGAGTTCAAGCGTCTGCTGCTGGCGTTGGTGGAAGGTTTCCATGGCGACATGGCTGACCTGCCGTTGCTGGGGGCCGAGGAGCAGGATTTCCTCATCCAGGGCTGCAACCAGAGCGAGCAGGATTACCCGCTGGAGCAGAGCTACGTTGCACTGTTTGAAACCCAGGTTGCCCGGAACCCGCAGCGGATTGCCGCCAGTTGCCTGGACCGCCAGTACAGTTATCTGGAGCTGAACCAGCGCAGCAACCGCCTCGGCCATGCATTGATCGCCGCCGGTGTCGGGCGCGATCAGCCAGTGGCCTTGCTGGCCGAACGCAGCCTCGATTTGCTGGGCATGATCATCGGCAGCTTCAAGGCGGGGGCGGGTTACCTGCCGCTGGACCCGGGTTTGCCGAGTCAGCGTCTGAACCGGATCATCGATCTGAGCCGCACGCCGTTGCTGGTGTGCACGCAAGCGTGTCGTGAGCAGGCGCAGGCCTTGCTTGAGGCGTTCGGCTGCTCCAGCCGGCCACGGCTGCTGGTCTGGGAGGAGGTCCAGACCCTGGCGGTGTCGGCGGACAATCCTGGCGTCTTCAGCGGCCCGGACAACCTCGCCTACGTGATCTACACCTCCGGTTCCACCGGTTTGCCCAAAGGCGTGATGGTCGAACAGTGCGGCATGCTCAACAACCAGTTGAGCAAGGTGCCGTACCTGAACCTGAGCGACGCCGACGTGATCGCGCAAACCGCGTCGCAAAGCTTCGATATTTCCGTGTGGCAGTTCCTCGCGGCGCCGTTGTTCGGCGCACGGGTGGACATCGTGCCGAACACCATCGCCCACGATCCCCAAGGTTTGCTCGCTCATGTGCAAAGCCAGGGCATCACCGTGCTGGAAAGCGTGCCTTCGCTGATCCAGGGCATGCTCGCCCAGGAACGCATGAGCCTCGACGGCTTGCGCTGGATGCTGCCGACGGGGGAAGCGATGCCGCCGGAACTGGCGCATCAATGGTTGCTGCGCTATCCGCAGATCGGCCTCGTGAATGCCTACGGCCCGGCGGAGTGCTCGGATGACGTGGCGTTCTTCCGGGTTGATTTGGCGTCGACTCGCGGCAGCTACCTGCCGATCGGTACGCCGACCGACAACAATAAGTTGTACCTGCTCGACGGAGCGCTGGAACTGGTGCCGCTGGGCGCGGTGGGTGAGCTGTGCGTGGCGGGGACCGGAGTCGGTCGCGGCTATGTCGGCGATCCGCTGCGCACCGCCCCGGTATTTGTGCCGAACCCGTTCGGCGCACCGGGTGAGCGCCTGTATCGCACCGGCGACCTGGCCCGCCGTCGCAGTGACGGTGTGCTGGAATACGTCGGCCGTGTCGATCATCAGGTGAAGATCCGTGGTTACCGTATCGAACTGGGTGAAATCGAGGCTCGCCTGCATGAACAAGCGGAAATTCGTGACGCAGCGGTCAGTGTGCAGGAAGGGGCGAACGGCAAGCATCTGGTGGGCTATCTGGTCGCGGCGGATGTTGCGTTCGATCCGGCTGAACGCCTGGAGCGCATCAAGCAACGCCTGCGTGCCGAATTGCCGGAATACATGGTGCCGCTGCACTGGCTGTGGCTGGACAAGCTGCCGCTCAACGCCAACGGCAAACTGGACCGCAAGGCTTTGCCTGCGCTGGAGATCGGCCAGCTGCAAAGCCAGGATTACCAGGCACCACGCAATGAGCTGGAGCAGGCCCTGGCAGACATCTGGGCCGAGGTGTTGAAGGTCGAGAAGGTGGGCGTTCGCGACAACTTCTTCGAGTTGGGCGGGCATTCGCTGCTGGCCACGCAAATCGCCTCGCGGGTGCAGAAAACCCTGCAACAGGAGGTGCCGTTGCGGGCGATGTTCGAATGCAGCACGGTGGAAGAACTGGCCCGGTACATTAACGGGTTGGCGGCCAGCGAGCTCACCGGGGAGAAGGTGGATCGCTTGAATGATTTGATGGCGGAGCTGGAGGGGCTTTGATTCCCTGGCGTCTGTAATGGCCCCATCGCGAGCAAGCTCGCTCCCACAGTAGTTTGTGGTGATCACATCATCTGTGATCGGCATAAATCGCTATGGGGCGAGCTTGCCCGCGAAGGTGGCACAAACGCATACACTCCAGCGATTGACGAGGGATGGCCTGCCGCTCAGTCTTCCGGCTCCATTTTTACTCGCGGAAACAGTCGATGCCCTTCGTAACGATAGACGGACAGGCCCTTCACTACATCGATCAAGGCACCGGCCCGGCGGTTCTGCTGGCCGGTAGTTACCTGTGGGACCAGGCCATGTGGGCGCCGCAGATTGCTGCGCTCTCGCAGCAGTATCGTGTGATCGCCCTGGACCTGTGGGGGCACGGCCAATCCGGGCCGTTGCCTGTCGGTACGACGTCCCTGGATGACCTGGCGCGTCAGGCCCTGGTCCTGCTCGATCATCTGGATATCGAACGGGTCACGCTGGTCGGCCTGTCGGTTGGCGGCATGTGGGGCGTGCGCCTGGCCTTATCGGCAGCGCACCGGCTCAATGGCCTGGTGTTGATGGACACCTACGTCGGCGCCGAACCGGAGCCGACTCGCCAGTATTACTTTTCACTGTTGAAGCAGATCGAGGAGGCGGGTGTTATCACGCCAGCGTTGCTGGATATCGTGGTGCCGATTTTCTTCCGGACAGGCCTTGATCAGCAGTCGGCGCTCTACCGGGATTTTCATGCTTCCCTCGCGGCTCTACCTGCGGATCGCCTGCGTGAAAGCATCGTGCCGATGGGGCGGATTACGTTTGGGCGCGATGATCAGTTATCGCGTCTGGGCGAACTGGATGCGGCGAACACGCTGGTGATGTGCGGCGATCAGGACAAGCCTCGGCCACCGGGTGAAGCCCGTGATATGGCCGAGTTGATTGGCTGCCCGTGGGTGCTGGTGCCGGAGGCGGGGCATATTTCCAATCTGGAGAATCCGGACTTTGTCACCCAAGCGCTGCTGGAGTTTTTGGCTGAGCGCAATCCGGCGTAGGGTTTGCAAAAAAGATCGTCCGAACGCGGCCCGCGTTCGGACGATCTTTTGATCTTGCTTACTTCGGTCCGAGAATCTTCGCCAGTTTGTCCGGTGACGGCGCGCCTTGCTGCTGTTGCAGATTGCCCTTGTCGTCCATGTAGAAAATCGCCGGCGTCGCCTGCAACTCCAGTTCTTCCATCAATTGCATGTTGGCCGCGAACTTTGCCTGAATCGCCGGCGGCACTTCCTTCAAGGCCTTGAGCGAACTGTCCTTGCCGGAGGCTTCGTGGTCCTGCAGGGCTTTTTCCGGGTCCTTGGCTGCGAGCAGTGCGGCGGATTTCCCCGGGCTGTCTTCACGGATGATGCCCACCATGATGTGGCGCAACTGCACCTTGCCAGCCTTGACCCACGGCCGGGCCTGTTCCCAGAACATGTTGCAGTATGGGCAGTTCGGGTCACTGAACAGGTACACCACGCGCGGTGCATCCTTCTTGCCGTCGCCGATCCAGTTGCTGGTTTCGAACTTGGCCCAGACTTCCTTGGCCATCGGGGCATACACCAGTTTCTGCAATGGCGCGCTGCTCAGGTCATTGCCCTCGGCGTCATACAGGTTGCCCAGCAACACGTGTTTGCCATCCGGGGTCAGGTACAGCGCCATGCCGCGGTTCTGGTATTGCGCGGCATAACCGCGCAAGCCGTCGGGGGCGTCGAACTGGCCGACGATTTTCGCGCCCTTGGCCTCGATTTTCTTGATCGCATCGGGCAACTCTTCGGCCTGCACCGATGGCAGGTGCAACAGGGCAGCACCGAGGCTCAGGGTCAGCAGGTGGCGGAGGCGGGACATGGCAGTTTCCTTGAAGAGGTGACGGGTACGGTGTCGAAGTTTTCCAGCGCGCGGGCCAGGCTGGCTTCCGACAACTCGCCCAGATGGCTGCCCAGCAGGCGACCCTCGGGGTTGTAGAACAGCGTAGTCGGTAGCGCCATGGAACCGACGGCCTGGCTCAGGCGTCCGCTGCCGTCGAACAGCACGTTGGACAGGCTCAGGCCCTGGGTTTCCAGAAAGGTCGCGACGCTTTGCATGCTTTCCGCCTGATTGACGAACAGGAACGTCAGGTCCGGCCGTTGTTGCTGGGCGTTTTCCAGCACCGGCATTTCCCGGCGGCACGGCGGGCACCAGGTGGCCCAGAGATTGATCACCAACGGGCCGCCCTTGTAGTCGGCCAGTTGCACGGTTTCGCCGGCGGCGTTGCGCAAGGTGATTTCCGGCAGGCGTGTGCCTTGTTCATAAATTGACAGGGAGATCGTCGCCAACAGCCAGAACGCCAGGCCGCTGGCCACGCCAAAGCCCAATGGACGGCGCAGACCCGGGCGACGCCAGCCGCGATACAGCGTGGCGAGCAACACCACGACCACCCCCGGCCAGGCGAGAAAACCGCCATCGCGCAGGTCGATGACCTGCCACGGATCATTGCGATAGTGCACCCAATAGGCCGCCACGAAACTGATTCGGGCCGCCAGCATGCCCAGCAGAAACAGGCTGAACAGCACCGACTCGGGGTTTTCACCACCGCGCCTGGCAACCCGCCAGCCGACAAAGGTGGCCAGCGCCAGCGCACTGATCAGCAGCAGGTGATTAAGCGCAATGGCAAAGGTGCCGAGGGTGAAGGTCAGCATTAACGGGCGTCTCGGGTGATGGTCCAGCGTTGCAGGAAAGTGTCGGCATCGACCTCGCCGGTGATGCGCTGGCTGCGCCGTTCTTCGCCGTCCGCGCCAATCCACAGCAGGCTCGGCGGCCCTGGCACTTTGTAGCGGCCGAGCAGTTCGCGGCTGGCGGCATTGTCGGCGGTGACGTCCAGTCGGAGCAAGCGCACATCGCTCAAGGCTTCGAGGACATGAGGTTTGCCGAAGACCTGCTTTTCCATGACTTTGCACGACACGCACCAGTCGGCGTAGTAGTCCAGCAGCACCCACTGGCCCTGAGCGTGTGCGGCGTCGAGTTCCCGTTGCAGTGCCTGCGGATCCTTGACGGTGGTGAAGGCATCGTGGCCAACCGGCACGGCGGCCACAACCTGGTTCGAGGCGCGGTAGACCAGCAATGGCTTGAACGGATCATCACTGCCAGCGGCCGCACCGATCACCAACAGGCCACCCCATAAACCGAGCAGCAACGAACTGGCGCCAAACAGGTGCGCGATACGACCAAAACCTTCGGACTGTTTCCAGGCGCTGTAGGCCGCGATCAACAGCAGCGCACCGCACAATCCGACCCACAGGGATTCGTCCAGCACCGGGCGCAGCATCAGCAATGCAGTGGCGAGGAACAGGAAGCCGAAAATGCCTTTGACCAGGTTCATCCAGGCGCCGGGCTTGGGCATGAAGCGATTGCCGACGGTCACCAGCAGCAACAGCGGTACACCGATGCCGATGCCCATGGCGAACAGAATCAACCCGCCATGCAGCGCGTTACCGCTTTGCGCGATGTAGAGCAGGGCGCCGGCCAGTGGGGCGGTCATGCACGGTCCCACCAGCAGACCGGACAGCGCCCCTAGCACCCCGGCGCCGATCAGGTTGCCGCCGCGTTGATTGCGCGAGACGTTTTCCAGGCGATCACGCACGGCCACCGGCAGTTGCAGTTCGAAGAAGCCGAACATCGGCAGCGCCAGCAGTACGAATATCGCCGCGAAACTGCCCAGCAGCCAAGGGTTCTGCAACCAGGCTTGCAGGTTCGCCCCGAGAGAGGCGGCCAGTACACCCAGCGCCGCATACACTAGCGCCATGCTGATTACGTAACTGCTGGCCAGGGCGAATCCACGTCTGGGTGTGGCGCCGCTGCCAACGATCAATCCAGCCAGAATCGGCAGCATCGGTAATGAACAAGGCGTGAAGGCCAGCAACAGGCCCAGGCCGAAGAACAGCAAAAGGCTCCAGCCCAGCGCCCGTTGTTGCAAGCTGCTGGCTAGCGCCTGGTCCGGTGCTTCAGTGGCTGCATTCAGCGCATTGGTGTTGCCCAGGTCCACGACCCTGGTCTGTGGCGGATAACACAAGCCGGCATCGGCGCAGCCTTGGTAACTGACCTTGACCTGACCGCTGGCGCCAGCGGGAATCTTCAGCTCCAGGCCTTGGCGGTAGACTTGCTGTTCACCGAAAAACTCGTCGCTGTGCGCTTCACCTTCCGGCAGCGGGGGGTGCTGTTCGACAGGCAATCCGTCGAACTTCAAGCGTTTTTGGTACAGGTAATAGCCGTCGGTGATCTGCCAATAGAGCTGGGTTTCACCGGATTCCAGACGTTCAGAGGTATACGTGAAGGCTTTATCAACCGGGAGAAATTCAGGTTTGGTGTCGAACGGATTGGTTCCGGGCGCCGCTTGAACCAGGCAGGTAAACAGCCAGAGGAAAAAAACAAAAATACCGCGCATCGAAAAAGCCTTAAAAACTGCTATTGCCGAGCACGATGATGGCCGCCGATTAACCGGGTGTTAACGAACTGATTCGCGCTGAAAACCGGGTTCACAGCGCGAATCGTCGTCACGGGATTAACGAGGGTCGCTATAGGTCAATCGGTATTCCGACATTGGCGGATGCGTGCGTTTCCACTCCTGTGCAAATGCTTTGCCGGCCGCTTTATCTGTTTCGGACAACGTTTCGGCAATCTGTGAAAAAACATCTGAGATGTTTTGGTATCCCTTGAACTCTTTGTGGCTTTCCATAATCAGCCACATGAGGCCGTAGGCGTTGACTAGATTCTCTTCGAGGCCGTACTCGACATCGATGCCATTTTCATCGTGGTATGCACCGCCAAGCGCATACGCGTAATAGCGCAGAGACCAAACGTCGTTTGTTTCCGTCCATTTAAGCAGCCATTCCTTTCTGACGGGAAGATCATGGCTGATGTGCGGACGATTGCTGTACCAATGTATCGCTTTCGGGAACCCGGCATCGGCTGCACGTTTGAGCCAGCCATCGATAGCCGTTTCGCGTTCATCCGTGTTCGGAATGAGGGAATGATCGTTGTCATAATGCACAGCAAGACTGTATTGCGCTTCGAGAAATCCTGCTTCTGCAGATTTTTTCATCCATTCGATATCTTTGGTTAGTTCATAAAGTTGCAGCATGGCTTCGCTGTCGCCGTGATCGGCGCGCTCCTCTGCAAGCTCTTTCGCTTTGGCAAGCGAGGTTTCATCAGCTAATCGCAGTAAGGCACGGACGTCGCCCTGGGCACCGGCCTTTACGTACCATTCTCTCTCTGCATGGGTTTTATCCTCCTCTTTGAGACTTCTTTCCCGGAGTGTGATGACCTGTGCGAGTGCATACTGCGAATCGCGGTCCCCTGCGGTGGCGGCAATCATGAGATAGGCCTCCGATTCCCGATATTCCCCCAGGTTGTAAAGTTGCAGACCTTTTTTCCTGGCGGCTTTTTGCTCATCGTTCAGTTGGGTGATCAGTGAGCCAAGCGTGTTGAGCAAATTGAACAAAGACGTCAATGCGTCCGCGTGTATATACATGGTCAATACCTGTGTTGATGGAAGTTTGGGTGGTACGTCACACAGGTTATTCAGGCAGGAGGGTGCAGGTGCGGTACATATTTATAGGATGCCCGACAAACCATCAGTCTTGAGAAATGACTGTCAGCAGCCGGTCAAGGCATAATCCTGGCTTAACCCGGTGTCTTTTTAATCAATGTCTTTCGACAGGGTTTTCCATGCACATACTGGTTTGCGAAGACGATGAATTGATCGCCAGCGGTATCGTCGCCGGCCTGACCGCCCAGGGCCTGACCGTGGAACACGTCGCCACGGCGTCCGCCGCACGGGCGATGCTCAAGGTCGCGGAGTTTGATGTCATGGTGCTCGATCTCGGCCTGCCCGATGAAGATGGCCTCAAGTTGCTGCAGCAGTTGCGTCACCATGGCCTGGAAATCCCGGTGCTGATCCTCACCGCCCGGGACTCGGTCACTGACCGCGTCGATGGCCTGCAAGCCGGCGCCGACGATTATCTGCTCAAGCCGTTCGACTTGCGCGAGCTCGCTGCGCGCTTGCACACGCTGTTGCGGCGGGTGGCGGGGCGCAGCGTCAACCTGATCGAGCATGGTGCCCTGACCTACGACCCGAGCAGCCGCGAAACCACGCTCGCAGGGCAGCCGGTGGACCTGTCGCGTCGTGAACAATCTTTGTTGCAGGCCTTGCTGCATAACCGTGGCCGCGTGTTATCCACCGAGCAACTCAAGGACAGCGTCTACGGTTTCAACGACGAGCTGGAGAGCAACGCCCTCAACGTCCATATCCATCACCTGCGGCGCAAGCTCGGCAACGGCATTGTCGAGACCGTGCGCGGCCTGGGCTATCGCCTGGGGCCGGCTGATGGCGGAGAAGAATCGAAGTGATGAGCCTGCGTTTGCGCCTGAGCCTGACGCTCGGAGCCGCCTTTGCCTTGATCTGGGCCTTGGCCGCGGCCTGGATGCTCAGCGATTTGCGCAATCAAATGATGTTTTCCCTCGACCAGCGGCTGGTGGCGTCGGCGCGCATGGTCGCCGGACTGATGGAGCAACTGCCGCCCGTGCCGAGCAAGGGCGAGGGCACTCATTTCAGCGCCGAACAACTGAACATTCCGGGCGGCATGGCGTGCCAGGTCAGCTCGTTGCGCGGTGAGATCCTCGCCCGCAGTCACACCGATCCGCAGCAGACCCTGGAGGCCGAGAAACTTGGTTTTCACGATCAGATGATCGACGGCGCGCCGTGGCGCAGTTTTACCCTGGCCCGTGGCGATCTGCGCATCACTACCGCCGACCGGCAGATCGAGCGCGAGGCGTTGAACATGTCGATTCTGCTGGCCGCTTCGGTTCCGGTGGGCGTGGCGCTGCTCGGTTGCCTGTGTTTGCTCTGGCTGGGCATCGGCCAGGGGCTGGCGCCCCTCAACCGCATGCGCGACGCCTTGATGCGCCGCAGCGCCGACTCCCTCGAACCGTTGCAGATCCAGCCACTGCCCAGCGAGCTGCAACCCTTGCTGGAAACCCAGAACCAATTGCTCCAGCGCATCGGCAAGACCATCGAGCGCGAACGTCGCCTGACCGGTGACGCGGCCCACGAACTGCGCAGCCCGCTGACCGCGATCAAGACCCACCTGCAAGTGGCGCGGATGACTGACGGCAGCGCCCGGGACCAGTCCCTGGCCCGGGCCGAAGAGGGTGCCGACCGCATGCACCGGACCCTCGAACAATTGCTGTTGCTGGCGCGCGTCGAAGGCAGTCTGTCGTTTGACGACGGTGTGCAATGCAACGCCGAGCAAGTGGCGAAGCTGGCGATCCAGGACGCGGCGAGCGGCGATCGCCAGCGCATCAGGTTTCAGGCACCGGGCAAGGTATCCGCCGCGCCGGTACAAATGCCCGCCGTGTTGTCGATTGCCGCGCTGCGCAACTTGCTCGACAACGCACTGCGCCATACCCCCGCCGACAAAACAGTGGAGTTGAGCCTGGAGACCACCGGCAATCGTGTGCAGTTCGTGGTGCGCGACCATGGGTCGGGGATTGCCGAAGAAGACCTGCAACATCTGACCCAGCGCTTCTGGCGCAACGGCCAGAGCACCGGTTGTGGTCTGGGACTGGCGATTGTCCAGGCCATCGTTCAGCGTTGCGGTTGCACCCTGCATTTCGATAGCCGGCCGGACGGCTTGCGGGTTGAGCTGACGATGCCGCTGCAACCGGTCTGAAAAACACCGCTGAACCCTGTGGGAGCGGGCTTGCTCGCGAAGGCGGCGTAACAGTCGACATAAATGTTGAATGTGATGGCCTCTTCGCGAGCAAGCCCGCTCCCACAGGGTATTGCGGTGACCGCCAAGAAAGCGGATTGAAAGTCTAAATCCCCGCCTCGCTGATGCGTTTCCAGAACAGGAAAACCTGACAAGTGCGCCCCGTGACCGGAGCGCGCACCTGCCCGGTGTGCAGTTTTGGTCACTATCCACAGCGTATTGAGGGGTCGAGAGATGTCAGTCGCTACCAGCCTTATCGAAGAGCATCCGGCGACGTCCGCCGAGACGCTTTATCAATTCAACGAATCGCCGCTGCTGGCCCGTCAGAGCCGGCAGGAATCCAACGCCCGCAGCTATCCACGACGCATCCCCTTGGCACTCAAGCGCGCCAAGGGCATCTACGTCGAGGATGTCGAAGGCCGAACCTTCATCGATTGCCTGGCCGGAGCCGGAACCCTGGCCCTGGGGCACAACCACCCGGTGGTGATCGAAGCCATCCAGCAAGTGCTGAGCGATGAACTGCCGCTGCATACCCTCGACCTGACCACGCCGGTCAAGGACCGGTTCGTCCAGGACTTGTTCGGCTTGCTGCCACCAGCCCTGGCCGCTGAAGCGAAGATCCAGTTCTGCGGCCCGACCGGTACCGACGCCGTGGAAGCGGCACTGAAACTGGTGCGTACCGCCACTGGGCGCAGCACCGTGCTGTCGTTCCAGGGTGGTTACCACGGCATGAGTCAGGGCGCGTTGAGTCTGATGGGCAGCCTGGGGCCGAAAAAGCCTCTGGGCGCCTTGCTCGGCAGTGGCGTGCAGTTCATGCCGTACCCTTACGATTACCGCTGCCCGTTCGGGCTTGGCGGCGTGCAAGGGGTCAAGGCCAACCTGAGTTACCTGGAAAACCTGCTCAACGATCCCGAGGCTGGCGTGCAATTGCCGGCGGCAGTGATCGTGGAAGTGGTGCAGGGCGAGGGCGGGGTGATCCCGGCGGATCTGGACTGGCTGCGCGGTCTGCGGCGGATCACCGAACAGGCGGGTGTCGCGCTGATCGTCGATGAAATCCAGAGTGGCTTCGCCCGCACCGGCAAGATGTTCGCCTTCGAGCACGCCGGGATCATTCCCGATGTCGTGGTGCTGTCCAAGGCCATCGGCGGCAGCCTGCCGCTGGCGGTGGTGGTCTATCGCGACTGGCTCGACACCTGGCTGCCGGGCGCCCATGCCGGGACATTCCGAGGTAACCAGATGGCCATGGCCGCCGGCTCCGCGGTGATGCGTTATCTGGTCGATCACAAGGTCTGCGAGCATGCCGCCGCGATGGGCGAGCGCCTGGCCGAGCACCTGCGCATCCTGCAGCGGGACTTCCCGCAACTGGGTGACATTCGCGGGCGTGGCTTGATGCTTGGCGTCGAACTGGTCGACCCGACGGGCGCTCTGGATGCCCAAGGCCATCCGCCGGCCTTCGCCCGCCTGGCACCCCTGGTGCAGCGCGAATGCCTCAAGCGTGGCTTGATCCTGGAACTCGGTGGCCGCCATGGCGCGGTGGTGCGCTTCCTGCCGCCGCTGGTGATTACTGCTGCGCAGATCGATCGCGTGGCCGAAATCTTCGGTCGGGCCCTGGTCGCCGCCACTGCCAATCCCTAAATTTCCCGCCCGGCGGAACGTTCTTTCTACATAACGGCTGCGCACACGGCGCAGCCCGCCCGAAAACGATGGAGAGACAGCATGACGTCAGTATTCGACCGTGAGGACATCCTCTTTCAGGTCGTGGTCAACCACGAAGAGCAATACTCGATCTGGCCCGACTACAAAGCCGTGCCACAAGGCTGGCGCACAGTAGGCAAAGGCGGGCTGAAAAAGGAATGCCTGGCTTACATTGAAGAGACCTGGACCGACATGCGTCCGTTGAGCCTGCGGCAGAAAATGGACGAGCAGGCGGCTGTGGCGCACTGAACCGTCATGCAAAAAGAAGCCCGCTGGACTGGTGACAGTCAGCGGGCTTTTTCAGGTCTGGAGTCTTGTGTCGCCTATCAGGCCGCTATCGCGAGCAAGCTCGCTCCCACAGTGATCTGCGGCATGGCACAAATCCTGTGGGAGCGAGCTTGCTCGCGATGAACGATAACGCGGTCGTACTGACCTTAAACGCCGCTCAAACCCTTGATCAGCAAATCCACATTCCCCTCAAGCTCCGCCACCGGATCCTCGGCATCGGTGCTCAACACCACCAACCGGCTACCCGACCCGGCAATCACCGCTTTGAGTGCATCCGACGGCTGCCGGTGATGCAGCACCACCGCCACGTCATTGTCCTTGAGCGTCGTGGCCAATTGCGTGAGCGCTTCGGGTGTCCACTCGGCATCGGCGCGTGCGTCCTGGCCGATCAATTCCAGATTGAGACTGCCGATCAGGTAGCTGAAGTGATCGCTGAGGCTCATCACACTCAAGTTGTCCGCATTGGCCAGCCGCGCTTCGCTGTCGGCACTGAGCTTGAGCAAACGCTGCTTGAGCGCTGCCAGGTTGGCGTCGATTTTCGGCTTGGCCTCGGGAGCCAGGCGTACCAGGTCCGCCGCCATCACATCGGCCATGCGTCCCATGTTATTGCTGGAGAACCACGGCTGACTGTTCAGCCCGTCGACCTTGTTGTCGGGCTGTACGGCTATGCCGGGCAGGGCGCCGTCCACCGGGCGGGCGGCGTCGACTTCGACGATGCGGATATTGCTGCGCCGGGAGACCGGGTACAGCGGGTCATCCGGCCACAGTGAACGCAGGCCGATCACCGCATCGGCATCGTCCGCCAGCCTGGCCAGTGCCGGGGCGCCACGGCCGGTGAAGTAGGCGGTCTGGCGGCTGCCGGGCAGGTTGGCCGGGGCCGCGCGTTCGAGGCTGACATCGGTGCCCTTGAGCAAGGCTTCGCCCAGGCCATAGGTAATCGGCAAGGAGGCCAGCACGCGCAGCGGTTTACCGTTGTCGGCGGCGCTGGTCGTTGTCGCCAGTCCACACAGGGCGACGGAGAGGGTCAGTTGGCGCAGTGAAAAAGTCATTTATCCAAGGTTCCCTTTCAGGCTGGGGACGACGCCGCGCGCGAGGGCGGCCAGGGCGAAGGCGATACCGGCCACGAGGATGATCGCGGCACCGGAAGGGATCGGCAGGTCAAAGACGATCGGCGCGAGAATCCCGCACAGCGTGCTGACCGTGGCGATCAGCACCGAACACCAGAAAAAGCCCTTCAGCGATTGGCTGAGCAGGCGTGCCGCGGCGGCCGGAATCACCAGCAGGGCGCCCACCAGAATCGCGCCGATGACCTTCACGGCGGCGACGGTGATCAGCGTCACCAGAATCACGAACAGATAATCCAGGGTTTTCACCGCCACCCCGCGTACCGCCGCCAGCTGCGGATTGAAACTGGCGAGCATGATGCGGTTGTACAACGGCAAGGCCAGAGCCATGACCAGCGAACCGACGATGGCCAGCACCAGCAGGTCATTGCCGTTGACCGTCAGCACCGAACCGAACAGTACGTTTTCCAGAATGTGCACGTTGATCTTGCCCGCCAGAATCAGCAGCAGGCTCGCGCCCAGGGCGAGCGACACCGAGAGAAACACACCGATCAAGGTGTCTGGCGCCAGGCCGGTGCGGTTGCGCAGGTAATTGAGCAGGATGCCGAACAGCAGGCAGTAGCCGAACAGGCTGCCGTAAGGCCCGGTGTAGGGTTCGCCGAGCAGGATGCCAATGGCCACGCCAGTGAGCGCAGCATGACCGACCGCCTCGGAGAAAAACGCGAAGCGCTTGACCACCACCAGCGTGCCCAGGCCTCCCAGCACCGGGCCGATCAGCAGCCCGGCGATCAAGGCGTTGACCACGAACCCATAGGCCAGCGCCTCGGGCAGATAACCCGACGACGCCCAGCCCTGGACCATCAGGCGAAAAGCTTCGTAACTCATCAGGCAAGGCTCCGTGGGTGGGTCGAGAACAGGGTCAACAGACGCTCTGGTGTCAGCGCCTGTTGCGGCGTGGCGTCGAACAGCACCCGGCGATTGAGCCCGGTGACATGATCGGCCAGGCGCCCGACCGCTTCCAGGTCGTGCTCGATCCACAGCACGGTGATGCCCGCCGCTCGCCAGTCGCCGAGCAAACGTTCGAACACCCGGATGCCGGCCTCATCGAGGGCCGACATGGGTTCGTCGAGCACCAGCAATTGCGGAGGCGGAATCAGCCCCTGGGCCAGCAACACCCGTTGCCGTTCGCCGCCGGACAGCGCGCCCATGCGGCGCTTGCGTTTGTCCTGCATGCCGACCCGCTCCAGCGCCTCGCCAATCGCCGCCGCGTAGTGTTTGCTCAAGCCGAGAAAGGCCGGGCGACGCTGGCACATGGCGGCCATGAAATCGTCGACGGTCATCGGCAAGCCCCGGTCGAACTCCAGCGCCTGTGGCACATAGCCGATGGTCCCTGGTTCAGCGGGCCATTGCAGGCTCAAGCGGCCCTGGTGGGGCATCTGCCCGAGCAGGGTCTTGATCAGCGAACTCTTGCCGCCGCCGTTGGGGCCGACCAGTGCGTGCACACTGCCGGGGCGGACCTTGAAGGTCACCTGGTCGAGGATCGTCGTGCGGCCAAGGGTCAGGCAGACGTCAGCAAAATCCACGGTCGGTCCGAGAACCTGTGGGAGCGAGCTTGCTCGCGATTGCGGTGTGTCATTCAATGATGATGTTGCATGGCCGGACGCCTTCGCGAGCAGGCTCGCTCCTACCGGGGATTCTGCATCGGCCAGAATGGTTTCTTTCGATGTCATTGGCCGGACTCCTGAATCGCCCGCACCACGGTGTCGAGGTTGCCGGTCATTTCCTTTTCGTACTTGTCGGCGCTGTATTCGCCGTAGGAGATGTGCGACAGCGGATACAGCTTCACCCCGGATTCACGCTGGATGGTGTCGACGTAAGTGGAAGGGAAGTCCATCTCCGAGAAGATCACCTTTACGTCCAGCTCACGCAGTTGATCGATGGTTTTTTTCAGCTGGCTCGGGCTTGGCTCGATACCGTGGGCCGGCTCGACCACAGCTGTCACTTCGAGGCCGAACTCACGCAGCAGGTAGTCGTAGGCCGCGTGCACCGTGGCCACCCGCAGTTCGGCGCTCGGTGCCTGGGTCAGTTTGGCCAGGGCGTCGGCGCGCATCTTGCGCAAGCGCTTGCCGTAGGCGCGGGCATTTTCGGTATAGGTCTTGGCATTGACCGGATCGAGCTTGCCCAGCTCCCGGGCGATGTTGTTGACCTGGGCAATCGAGGCGCTGATCGACAGGAAGGTGTGCGGGTTCACCACTTTGCCGGCACCGCGAGCGGCCACGCCGGTGGCGGCCAGCAGCGGTACGTTTTCGTTGGCTTCGATCACCGGGACCCTTGGGGTTTCGCTGGCGGCGATCATGCGGTCGGCGAAATCGTCATGACCTACGCCGTTGAGCACGATCACGTCCAGCCCGCTGATGCGCTTGATGTCTTCGGCGCGGGGCTCGTAGGCATGCGGGTTGAAACCGGCCGGAATCAGCGGCACCACTTCGGCCTTGTCGCCGACGATGTTCGCCACGTAGCTGTAGTAGGGGTGCAGGGTGATGCCGATGCGCAGACGCTTGGCTTCATCAGCGCTGGCCAGTGAGGGCAGCAGGCAGGCGAGCAAGCCGACCAGCAGCAGGCGTAAAAAACAACGGTGAGATGAATTGGGCATGGGAAAGCGGTCTTCTCTCGGAAAAAGGCGAGGGTTCAGTGCCGGTGCTGGCGGGTCACGCCGGCATCGAATTGCGCGACGATTTGCTGCCAGCCAGCGCTTTCGAGCGCGGCGTCGCTGAGGTCGGCCGGTGCCGTGAGCGTGCTGGCGCGGTTGAGCCAGATGTCCGGTGCATCATTGGCTGCGGCCAGGCGCATCAGGAATGAACCGGCGACCGTCGGCGCCTGGCTCTGGCCGAAATAGGCCTTGGCGTCGAGCAATTGCCAGGCATGGCCGCCCCGACTGACGGCGCTGGCGTCCCGGGCAAACGGGGCAAACCCTTCCTCGGCCAGCACTTCGGGTGTCGGCAACGTTTGCTGCTCCTGGCGCAGCAGCTGGATCTCGTCCAGCGTCACCCGCAGATCGGCGTAGATACCTTGCTCGGATGGACTGAGGTCACGGCGCGCATCCAGTTGATGGCTGCTGACACTGCTTACCTCATGGGATTCGCCGCGCCAGAGCACCACCGAGCCGGCCACCGCCAGGATCATCAGGCACAGCAACAGAACGTAGAGGGTTTCGTGACCGGCCCCGGCCGGGCGCACGACTTGGGTCGTTGGAGTGCTCATGGTGCCTCGATGTCCGCTTGGTCGATTTCCACGACGTGACCGGGGCCGGCATCGAACAGCACATAGAATTCGGCGCCGGGCTTCTTGAAGGTCAGGGTCGAATCAGGCCCGAGCTTGCCCGGCACCAGAATGGTTTCGTCGTAGCCGATCACATCGAGGGTCACACCCGGAGCACCGCTGCCGTCGGAAAAACCGCCGGTGCACTTGATCTGCTCCGCGTCGATGGCCTTGCACTCGCACATCGGGTTGTGGGCCAGGGCGCTGGCGCTGAAGCCGGCGCAGAGCACCAGCAACATGGCGTTGAGCGGGCGAAGAGGGTTGATCATGGTTTGCCTCCTTGTTTGTTCAACCAGGCGATGGTGGCGGGGGAGGCCTGGCTCAAAGGAATGGATGCCTGATGCATGGCGCCGTCCCAGCCTTCCATGGTGATCCACAGTTCGGCGTCGGCCCTGGTCTTTTCCGGGACGGGCAGCGAAGCGCCCATGCGGTAGGGCGTGCCGAAGAAAATCACCCCGGCGGCGCGCAGGCTGCGGGGCTTGCCGATGCGCAGGTAAGTGGCCTTGACCTGGTCGATACAGGCCTCGCACAGTGCTGCGTTGAAACCCTTCATGTAGCCGGCTGGGCCTTCGAGCATCGGGGCTGAATTGCGCAATTCAGCCAGGCGCAAGCTCCAGGGGCCGATCCGGACTTCGCCGACTTCCCGTTCGCCAAGGCCGCTGTCGCCGCGCATCAATGCCTCGTCGGCGAAGTACTTGGTCATGAAGCCGAGTGGAATCAGCAACAACAGGACGTTCAGGTGAAAGCGCCATTTGTGCCAGAACAGGCTCAGGCGCGAAGGTTGCGGGGCTGCAATGTCTTTGCTCACAGTTCGACCTCCGACACTTCGTGGTTCGTGGCCGGTTGCGCCGCGGTGTCGCGTTGTTTTTTGTTGCTGCGTTTGAAGGCATTGGCCGTGGCCAGCGCCGTGCGCTTGGTCCAGATCAGCAGACCGCTGAGCACCATCATGCTCAGCAGCAGGCCGAAGAATGCCCAGATCAGCTTGATCCACAGTCCGCCGAAGTCGCCGGTGTGCAGCGGGCGCATGGACTCGGTGACGAACTCCAGGGCCGAGCGGTCCGAAATCAGGCGCGAGGCGGCGATTTCGCCGTTGTACGGGTTGATCGTGGCAGTCTGGAACATCAACGGATACCAACCGCGCCCGCCGACATCCAGGTGGCTGTAGGCATTGCCCGGCAGGCTGACGAAACTGGCCTCCAGTCCGGAAATTTTCTGTGTGGCGATTTCAACCGCACGGTCAAGGTCGATACGCGGCGGGGGCGAGCCATCGGCTGACAGCGGCACCGCTTCGCGGGACATCGCCGGGATGATCTTTTCCGTGGAAATGGAAATCTGGTTATCGAACAGCAATGCCTGGATCAGGAACCAGGTGCCGGTGACGGAAATCACCGCGATGAACCAGATCGACCAGATGCCGCTCAAGCGATGAAAGTCGCCCCAGAAAATTCGCGCGCCATGACGAATGCGCAGGGTCGGACGGAAGAAGCCTTTCCAGAAGCGTTTGTAAACCACCAGTCCCGTGACCAGCGAAGCCAGCAACGGCAGGCCAAGAAACGACACCAGGTACCAGCCCCAACTGTAGCCATTGGTAAAAGGCACCAGCCACCAGCCGTGCAGCGCCCGGGTGAAGGCGCGGAAGTTGAACTGCGGCGCGACACCCTGGATCACGCCGCTGTACGGATTGACATAAATCACCACCGAGCGCCCGTCGGGGTAGCTGACTTCGACATCCAGGGCGAAGTGCGACTCGTCGGGGCGGCTGATGCTCTGCACCACGGTCTGCGGTTCGGCCTTGTTGATGGCCTCGATGACCTGCTGGTAGCTGAGCAGCGGAGCATCGTCCGAGGGTTGGCTGGCGCGCATTGGCGGGTTGGCCAGCCAGACGATCTCCTGGCTGATGACGGCCAGGGTGCCGGTTACACAGACGATCAGCACGAAAAACCAGATCGGCAATGCCAGCCAGCTATGGACCAGGAACCAGATCTTTGAACGGGACTTCTTTGACATGTTGGAGGTCTTGGCTGGATGAGAGGCGGCTCGGCTGCGGGCTTCGCAGGGATGAGCGCCCTGAAGGTCCAGTCGTGGCTTTTGCCTACGCGAAAGGACTGCATCTATGTAGGACGGATGAGCAGGGGAAATCCCGAAAGGGGAAATGAAAGAAAATGTTTCTCATTGCCGACGGCTGTGGGCGGGCTTGCTTGCGCAAGTGATCAGCAAGTCGGCGGTGCTGCTGAAGGCGGGGCCCTTGTGGGAGCGAGCCTGCTCGCGAAGAGGCCCGCTCCATCACCAGGGATTTCAACCCTGGGCGAACATCTCCTTGGCCCGTTGCTCGATCTGCTCCTGGGTCAGGTCTTCCTTGTGCGTGGCCAGGAACCACAGGTGCCCGTAGGGATCCTTCAAGGTCCCTGAACGGTCGCCGTAAAACTGATCCTTGACCTCCGATACAACGGTTGCACCGGCATCGATCGCCTGTTTGTAGGACTTGTCGACATCTGTCACATACAAATGCAGACCCACGGACGGCGAATTGTCCGGGTTGCTCAGCGGCCCCTGATCGCACGGTGTGCCCAACATGATCGGGCAATCGCCGATGCGCAGTTCCGCGTGGCCGACACCGCCATCGGGCGTGTCCAGGCGCATGATTTCAATGGCGCCGAAGGCTTTTTTGTAGAAAGCGATGGCTTCGGCGGCTTTGTTGATGCCCAGATAGGGGGTGACGCTGTGATATCCCTCTGGAATGGGTTTGACGCTCATGATGGATCTCCCTGTTGTTTTTTGAATGGAAAGTACCTGTGCCGTTGTACGACCGAATAAATATAGGCCAGCCTCTTTCGCACCCACCGAGTGCCCGACGAGCAGCAGCGCCACACAATTGCCATCAAGTCGGCTCCAACCAGTGCGCGCCCGGCCCGCGTTCTCCCGGCACATCGACAATGATCGCCATTTCTTGATAGCCACTATTGAAAGCGTTGATTTCTGCTGTCCGGGAGGCGCGGGTAGCCTGTGTTCATTGCTTCGAACCCAGTCGCCAGGACGCCAGAAATGAAACCGATGATTGCTGCTTTGCTGATGCTCGCTGTCTCCGTACTCGCCGGATGTGCCAGCCATGTTTCCCCTGAGCTTCGGCCTTACACGGCTGAAGAAAGCAAGGAACTTGCCCTGGAGGCGCTGAACCGCCGTGGGTTGTCCTTCGACGAATACCACGCGAAAAAAGCCGAACTGCTCGGCCAGCCGCAAAAGTCGTTCAACTTCGACAACCAGGGTGAAATGAACGCCGGGCGGTCTGTACAGCTTCACGGTCGTCCAAGCTGAGGCGAAACTGTACTGCTTCAAGTTTTGCGTAACTGTCCATGGGTTTCGCCGAGGGTGTGCGATAGGGTCAACACCTGACCGACCCTGACGGACTGCCACCCATGACGCTCTCTCTCGACCTGCTGCTGGGCTTCGCCCTGTTTGCCCTCGTCACCTCGATCACGCCCGGCCCGAACAACACCATGTTGCTGGCATCGGGGGTGAACTTCGGCTTTAACCGCACCATTCCGCACATGCTCGGCATCACCTGTGGCTTCTTTGTACTGGTGGTGGCGGTCGGTTTTGGCCTAGGCGCGGTGTTCCAGACTTACCCTTTGCTCTACACCGTTCTGCGTTATGTGGGGGCGGCGTATTTGCTGTATCTGGCGTGGAAAATCGCCCATTCCGGGCCCATGTCGGAGAGTCAGCAGGGCGAGGCGAAACCGATCAGCTATTTGGGCGCCGCCGCGTTCCAGTGGGTCAATCCCAAGGCCTGGATCATGGCCATTGGCGCCATCAGCACCTACACACCGATGCAGGGTTATTTCACGAATGTGATCGTGATCGCGGCCGTCTTTGCGATCATCAACCTGCCGAGTGTCGGTGTCTGGGCCGCGTGCGGCACGCTGTTGCGCAATGTTCTGAAGGATCGTCGCTGGTTGCGCCTGTTCAATTGGGGCATGGCCGCGCTGCTCGTGGGTTCGCTGTATCCGCTGTTGCTTGAAAGCTTTAGCTGACGCATTGCTTCAACCGGTTGCCCGATGCCTGTTAAGCTGACTTTTCAGGAGCGTTCCTACGCACTATTAAATGAAGTAATTCTTCTTTAACGGCATCCGATCAGGTATTGGTAGCGTTCTGAAAACAGCGCGCAGCTCACAAGGCTGCGCTTTGCCGTTTGCAGTCACGAGCTTCCTGATCCCGGAACACGCTCTGCGAGTCTTTTATGAATAAACGTCCGTTGTATTTCGATTACGCCGCCACCACGCCGGTGGATGAGCGGGTCATCAAGGTGATGGTCGAGTGTCTGGGTTTTACCGGCAATTTCGGCAACCCGGCCTCCAGCTCCCACGTCTTCGGCCAGCAGGCCCGGCAATCGGTCGAACAGGCGCGACGCCAGGTCGCCGAACTGGTCGGCGCGACGCCCGGGCAGATCGTCTGGACCTCCGGCGCCACCGAATCCAACAATCTCGCGCTCAAAGGCGTGACCCAGGCCCGCGGCACTGGCGGCGGCCATATCATCACCAGCCAGATCGAACACAAGGCCATTCTCGATACCGCCCGGCAACTGCAGGAGGCCGGAGTCGCGCTGACCTACCTGGTGCCGGACGCCGAGGGCCTGATCACGGCGCAAGCGGTCAGCGAAGCCATGCGCGAGGACACCTTCCTGGTGTCGCTGATGCTGGTCAACAACGAACTGGGCACCCTGAACGACATTCCCGCCATCGGTCAGGTCGTGCGTGATCGCGGGGCGTTGTTCCATGTCGACGCCGCACAGGGCGCGGGCAAAGTGGCGATCGATCTCGCGCAGTGGCCGGTGGACCTGATGTCGTTTTCCGCGCACAAGCTCTACGGCCCCAAGGGCATCGGCGCGTTGTACGTCGGTCCGCGTGCACAACAGCGTTTGCAGGCGCAGATCCATGGCGGCGGGCATGAGGGCGGTTTACGCTCCGGCACGCTGGCGACCCATCAGATCGTGGGCATGGGCGCGGCCTTTGCACTGGCAGCGGCTGCGTTCGATGAAGAGAAAGCTACCATCGTGCGCTTGCGTGAACGCTTGCTCGAGCAATTGCGGAGCATTCCCGGCATACGTCTCAACGGCAGCCCGACCCGGCGTATTCCCCATACCTTGAGCCTGACCTTCGACGAGGGCGAGTTCAACCCGGCGGCGTTGCTGGCCTCGATCGCGTTTTCCGCGACCTCGGCCTGCAATTCCGCGAGCAATACCCCATCCCATGTACTGCTGGCCCTGGGGCACGATGCCCGCTCCGCCAGTCGCACCATCCGCTTGAGCCTCGGGCGTTTCACCACCGAGCAGGACATCGACCAGGCGGTTCAACTGATCAAGGCAGCCTGCGTCAGTGCTCCGGCTTTCTGGCAATAGGGCAACGAAGCGCCGACGTTGATCGGCACTCAACAATAATGATGACGTGGTTAGCAGGAGACACGATGAATACGCAGCTTTCGATCAATGGATCGGTGCCCCAGCGCCTGGCGCAAACCCGCGAACTGATGAGCCGGGAGGGCATTCACGCCTTGCTGGTGCCGTCGGCCGACCCGCACTTGTCCGAATACTTGCCGGGTTACTGGCAGGGGCGCCAGTGGTTGTCGGGTTTCCATGGTTCGGTCGGCACCCTGATCGTGACCCCGGACTTTGCCGGCGTCTGGGCCGACAGCCGTTATTGGGAGCAGGCGACCAAGGAACTCAAGGGCAGCGGCATTGAACTGGTCAAGCTGCAACCGGGTCAGCCCGGGCCACTGGAGTGGCTGGCCGAGCAAACCCCCGAGGGGGGCGTTGTCGCGGTCGATGGCGCGGTCATGGCGGTGGCATCGGCACGGACCCTGGGCACCAGGCTTGAAGAGCGCGGCGCTCGCCTGCGCACCGACATCGACCTGCTGAGCGGCGTCTGGACCGACCGTCCAGGGCTGCCGGACGAACCGATCTATCAGCACTTGCCTCCACAGGCGACCGTCAGCCGTGGCGAAAAACTTGCCAAACTGCGTGAAACCCTTCAGGCGCGGGGTGCCGACTGGCATTTCATCGCCACCCTCGATGACATCGCCTGGCTGTTTAACCTGCGCGGTGGCGACGTGTCGTTCAACCCGGTGTTTGTTTCTTTCGCCTTGATCAATCAGCAACAGGCCACGCTGTTTGTCGCCTTGAGCAAAGTCAGCGCCGAGCTGCGTGCCATCCTCGAACAGGACGGTGTGACCTTGCGCGATTACAGCGAAGTCGCTGCTGCACTGCGTGCCGTGCCGAGCGGCGCGAGCTTGCAGGTCGACCCGGCGCGGGTCACTGCGGGGTTGCTGGATAACCTCGACAGTGGGGTGAAGCTGATCGAAGGCCTGAACCCGACTACCCTGGCCAAATCGCAAAAGAGCCTGGCCGATGCCGAACACATCCGTCAGGCCATGGAGCAGGACGGCGCAGCGCTGTGCGAATTCTTCGCCTGGCTGGACTCGGCGCTGGGACGCGAGCGCATTACCGAACTGACTATTGATGAAAAACTCACCGCCGCCCGTGAGCGCCGTCCGGATTATGTGTCGCTGAGTTTCAACACCATTGCCGCGTTCAACGCCAATGGCGCGATGCCGCACTACCATGCCACCGAAGAAGAACACGCGGTGATCGAAGGGGACGGCCTGTTGCTGATCGACTCCGGCGGCCAGTACCTGGGCGGTACCACCGACATCACGCGCATGGTTGCGGTGGGCACGCCGACCGATGAGCAAAAGCGCGATTGCACCCGTGTGCTCAAGGGCGTGATTGCCTTGTCCCGCGCGCAGTTCCCGAAAGGCATCCTGTCACCGCTGCTCGATGCCATCGCCCGTGCGCCCATCTGGGCGGAAAGTGTCGACTACGGTCACGGCACCGGTCATGGCGTCGGTTACTTCCTGAACGTCCACGAAGGTCCGCAAGTCATCGCTTATCAGGCCGCACCTGCACCGCAAACCGCGATGCAACCCGGCATGATCACGTCCATTGAGCCGGGCACCTATCGTCCGGGTCGTTGGGGTGTGCGGATCGAAAACCTGGCGATGAACCGTGAGGCAGGCAAAAGCGAATTCGGCGAGTTCCTCAAGTTCGAAACCCTGACCCTGTGCCCGATCGATACGCGCTGCCTGGAAATCTCTCTGCTGTCGGACGAGGAAAAGCAGTGGTTCAACGCCTACCACGCCGAAGTGCGCGAGCGCCTGAGTCCGTTGGTCGAAGGTGCTGCACTTGAGTGGCTGAACACTCGTACTGCGGCTATCTGATCGGTTTGCTGCTATAGCTATTTGTTTATGTGCAGCTCAGGCGCTTTATCCAGCGCCTGAGCCATATAGTCGACAAAGGCTTTGACCCTGGCGGATTGGCGACGATTCGCCGGGGATACGGCATAAATTGGCAGCGACAACGTACTGTAGTCCTGCAAAATCGCGCTCACCCGGCCGGTGCTCAGGTCTTCGCTGAATAGCCATATCGGTGACAGTGCAATCCCCAATCCCCCCAGCACCATTTCGCGGATCGCCTCGGAATTGTTGCTCTGCGCATTGCCCTTGATCCGCACTTCGTGGCGTTGGGTGTCTTTTGTGTACAGCCACAGGTTTTGACTGCTCAACAGGTTGAACATCAGGCAGTTGTGCCTGCCCAGTTCCTCCGGTGTTTGCGGTTGACCATTTTGCCTGAGGTAGTCAGGTGATGCGACGGTGACACGGTGGGTATTGCCGACAAGGCGAGCAATCAGGCCACTGTCGTTCAGGGCTCCGATCCTGAACGTCACGTCCAGCCCTTCGCTGACCAGATCCTGGTTTTGATCGCTCAGTTGCAGGTCGATCTGTACGTCAGGGTAGTGTTTGAGAAAGTCCGGCAAGCGGGGGGCGATCTGCAAGCGTCCGAAACTGACCGACGAGCCGATTTTCAACGGTCCGGCGGCCCTTTCCCGACCGGATTGAAAGCTATGTTCCGCCGCGTCCACGGCGGCGAGGATGAGTCTACATTCGTTGTAGTACCGCTGACCTTCGTCCGTCAGGGACAACTTGCGGGTACTGCGGGTAATCAGCTTTCCGCCCAATCGGGCTTCCAGTGCTTGCAACACTTTGCTGATGGTCGGCTGGCTGGTCTGCAACTCCCGGGCAACGGCGGAAAAACTGCCCCGTTCGACCACCCGCACGAAAATCGCCATTGCATTGAGTTTGTCCACGGGATCGCTCATTGATGCCGTAATGGAATGATCACTATAGCGGCATGGCGTCTTATCGGCATGAATTGAGCAAGACAAAATCAGTCCTGCATTCACTACTGATGGGACATGGCGAAATGACTGACTTACTGAATATGCGCGCTCTGATGGTTGACTCGGCCAATGCGCCGTTACGTCTGGTTTCCATTGCACGGCCCGTGCCGCAGGCGGGGCAGGTACTGGTCAGGATCAGGGCCAGCGGTGTCAATCCGCTGGACGGCAAAATCCGCTCCGGGCAGGCGACCCATGCGGCTCAACCATTGCCGGCGATAGTGGGGATGGATCTGGCCGGAACCGTAGCGGCGTTGGGGGAGGGCGTCAGCGGCTGGCTGCCGGGAGATGACGTGTATGCGATGGCCACTGGTATTGGCGGTATTCAAGGTTCATTGGCCGAGTACGCGGTGGTCGACGCGCGACTGTTGGCTCGCAAACCACACAACTTGAGCATGCGTGAGGCTGCCGGTTTGCCGCTGGTGCTGATCACCGCTTGGGAAGGTCTGGTCGACCGGGCTCGCGTTCGGCCCGGGCAAAAGGTATTGATCCATGGTGGCGCCGGTGGTGTTGGCCATGTCGCGGTGCAAATCGCCCGCGCTTTTGGCGCAGAAGTTTTTGCTACGGGCTCTGCCGGGCAGCAGTCGATTATCGAAGGGTTCGGCGCGACGTTTATCGATTACCGCAAGTCTTCGGTTGAAGACTATATGGCTGAGCATACGGCCGGTGAGGGCTTCGACATTGTTTATGACACAGTGGGGGGTGAAACGCTGGATGCGTCATTCAAGGCGGCACGGATGTATCACGGCCATGTGCTCAGTTGCCTGGGGTGGGGTCAGCACAGCCTGGCACCGCTTTCCTTTCGGGGAGCGACATACTCCGGTGTCTTCACTTTGCTGCCGCTCCTGACCGGCAAGGGGCGTGAGCATCACGGCGAGATTCTGCACGAGGCGGCGCGGTTGATTGAGGCGGGCAAGCTCGCGCCGTTGCTTGACCCGCACTCGTTCACGCTGGAATCCGCAGAAGCCGCCCATGTACTGCTCTTGTCAGGAGAGGCAAAGGGGCGGTTGGTGGTCGAGATTTAAATCAGGGCTTCGAGCACGAAGTCCAGTCGATCCTGGCCGAAATACAGCTGGTCATCGACAAACATGCTTGGTACGCCGAATACGCCGCGCTGCACCGCTTTCTCGGTGTTGTCCTTGAGCGTTGCCTTGACTGTTTCGTCGGCGGTCAGTGCCAGCACCTCGTTGGGATCGAAACCGTTGTCGCTCAGCACCGCCGCTACGGTGGCCGGGTCATTGAGGTTGCGGCCGTCGACCCACAGGGCGTTGAACAGGCAGTCAATGAAGGCGACAAAACGCTCGGGGTGGTGCAACTGAATGCCGGTCACGGCACGCATCAGCATCAGGGTGTTGATCGGGAAATGCGGATTGAACTTCAGTGGTACGCCGTAGCGCCGGGCATAACGGTCGAGGTCCTGAATCATGTGGCGGCCCTTGGCGGGAATGGTCGCCGGGGAGGCGTTGCCGGTGGCCTTGAACACGCCGCCGAGCAGGATCGGGATGTAGATCAGTTGGCTGTCGGTTTGCTCACAGATTGTCGGTAGCTGGGTATAGGCCAGGTAAGTGGTGGGGCTGCCCAGGTCAAAAAGGAATTCCACGGTTTTGCTCATGTTCGATGCGCTCTGCTTATTGTTGTGGGGGAGGGCTTACCAGCGTTCGCTCCAGGGGCGCAGGTCCAGTTCGAAAGTCCAGGCGTCGCGGGGCTGGCTGTGCAGGTACCAGTAATTCTCGGCGATGTGTTCGGGGTCGAGAATGCCGTCCTGATCCTTGGTCGCGTATTTCTCGGGGAAGCTGTCGCGGATGAAGTCGGTATCGATGGCGCCGTCGACGACGACATGGGCAACGTGAATGTTCATCGGGCCGAGCTCTCGGGCCATGCTTTGCGCCAGTGCTCGAATGCCGTGCTTGGCGCCGGCAAATGCGGCGAACCCGGCTGCTCCACGCAGGCCTGCAGTGGCACCGGTGAACAGGATCGTGCCTCGCTGGCGCTTGGCCATGCGTTTGGCCACTTCACGGGCATTGAGAAAACCGGAAAAACAGGCCATTTCCCAGATCTTGAAATACTTGCGGGCGGTTTCTTCGAGAATGCTGCACGGTACATTGGCGCCGATGTTGAAGACAAATGCCTCGATGGGACCGATCTCGCTTTCGATCTGCTCGACCAGTGCTACCACATCATCTTCCTTGCGGGCATCGCAGGCGAAACCGTGGGCCTCGCCACCGTCGGCCTTGATGGCATTCACCAGTGGCTGGAGCTTGTCCGCACTGCGGCGGGTGACGCAGGCGACAAAACCCTCCTGGGCAAAACGCTTGGCAATGGCGCCACCCGTGGAATCACCTGCACCGACGACCAGTACGACCTTCTTGTTATTCATGGGTAGATCCCTTTTGGTAAACGATCGTTAACTAAACGAACGTTATGCTATGATTCGACAGACGTCAAGGCGAGCAATTTAGGGAGAAGGGAAATGCGTTATTCGGCCAGTCACAAGCTGGAAACCAGGCAAAGGCTGCTGGAAAGCAGTGCGGTATCGGCCAAGAAGTCTGGATTTTCAACGGTCGGCGTGGACGGCCTGATGAAAGCGATTGGCTTGAGTGGCGGCGCCTTCTATAGCCATTTCTCGTCGAAAGACGAGTTGTTCGCCAGCATCGTCGAGCGTGAGTTGGGGCAAAGCCTGACGCGACTGGGGGAGGGACAGGACCGTGACAAGCTTGAGCGTTGTTTGAAACAGTACCTGAGTATGTCTCACGTCGAGAATCCGGAGACCGGTTGTGCATTGCCGGCATTGGGGGCGGAAATTGCCCGATCCGGCCTGATGGTCCGTCAACAGGCCGAGCACTGGATTTGTCGGCTTCAGGAACGTTGGGCGGGTGTTCTGCAAAGCGACAGCCTGGCGTGGGCGATTCTGTCGCAATGTATTGGCGCGCTGGTGGTAGCGCGCATGCTGGCTAGCCCTGATATCCAGCGCACTGTGCTGAAGTCCAGCTACGAGGAAATCGGCCGTCAGATCGCAAGTCCGAGAACCTGACGCGACGGCCCTGTCTATTTGCAGATGACAATCATGCTGCGGCTGGTATAACCCGCAGGATTGAGGCCAAACGGATAATCGCCGGGCTCTTCCACGGCATCTCCCGATTTGGCGATGACCTTGTATCCCTTGGGGGCGCAGGAGTTGGCTGCGCTGGCGTAGCACTTGTCCCAGGATGAAGACAGTCCGGAACAGTTGATGTGTAGCCCTTTCTTACCGTGCTTGATCTGAGTTTCCGAGGTCGCTGCGCAGCCCGCAATTGCAAGTACGGCGACCAGTATCAAAAATCGTTTCATTACTGTCCTTATAGCGTCCCCGGATCTTGTGCCCGGGTCTGGCTGCATTCGCTTTCGCTTGACGCGTACCGATATCCCTATCTGAAATGGTCCATGGCATGACTCTGGGGTGCGGGCTAAACATGGCCTAATTGAGCGGCAAATACCAGAGCCGTGTCATATCTGCTTTCAATCTGCCGCTACTGCTGGCCTGGTGGCAGAGCTCATGGTCATGGTTGCACCGACAGATGCCAGAATGATGCACATGATTGCCATCCATTGTGACAACGAGAGGTATTCATGAAGGAACAGCAAGCCAGATAGCGCGCCGAAGGCAGGCTCGATACTCATCAGTGTGCCGAAGGTTCTGGCCGGCATACGGGTCAGGGCGACCATCTCCAGGGTGTAGGGGAGAGCGGTGGACAAGATGGCGACGCCGAGGGCCACAGGGATCAAAGATGGAGTCAGCAGAGCGGAACCGGCATGGACAATACCGATGGGGGCTACGAAGAGCGCAGCGATCATTACGCCCAGCGCGGCGGTTTGCACGCCATTGTCGGCCCCGGCTTTTTGCCCGAACAAAATGTACAGTGCCCAGCAGACTCCGGCACCCAAGGCATAACCCGCACCTACCAGATCGATGCCGGCGGTCGCTTCTCCCGTCGGTATCAGTAACAGTAAGCCGACGGCAGCCAGGGCGATCCATAAGAAGTCGATCGCGCGACGCGAGGCGTAGATCGCCACCGCCAGTGGGCCGGTGAATTCAAGTGCAACCGCGATGCCCAGCGGGACGGTTTGCAGCGACATATAGAAGAGGAAGTTCATGCCGCCCAGCGCCATCCCGTAGACGATGACGGTGCGCAGGGACCTGGCGGTGAGTTTGGCCCGCCATGGACGCAGTATCAGCATCATGATCACACTGGCAAAAATCAGTCGTAATGTTGTCGTCCCCTGAGGGCCGACAACCGAGAACATGCTTTTGGCCAGGGAAGCTCCGGACTGGATCGACGCCATGGCTATGAGCAGCAGCCCAACCGAGAACAGGGTAGAGGCTAGGCTGCGAGGCTGGTCATTCATTGCGTGGCATCGTCCGAAATATAGGTGTCAAGGGTATTTCTATTTGTGTTGGGCAATATACTGCGCATTCCCTGCAGGCGCGTCTATATATAAGCAGTGTTTTTGCACATATCGGTAGAAACTCGAATCAGTGCTTGACGGCAGATTCTGGAAGCCTATAATTCGCCCCACTTCCGGCGCAGTCGAAACGGAAAACTCCTTGGTAAACAATGAGTTACGCAGTTTTCGACAGCGGGTCGCTTCAGTTCATCGAAGCCGAAAGGGAGTTGAAAAAGAGGTGTTGACAGCAGCGTGTAACGCTGTAGAATTCGCGTCCCGCTGACGAGAGATCTGAAGCGCAAGTGGTTGAAGTTGAAAAGGAAACTTGGAAAACTTCTGAAAATAACCACTTGACAGCAAATGAGGCTGCTGTAGAATGCGCGCCTCGGTTGAG
>NZ_LMHY01000030.1 GCF_001429045.1 Pseudomonas sp. Root71
TCTCTCATCAGCGGGAGGCGAATTCTACAGCGTTACACGCTGCTGTCAACACCTCTTTTTCAACTCCCTTTCGGCTTCGATGAACTGAAGCAACCTGCTGCCGAAAACTGCGTAACTCTTTGTTTATCAAGGAGTTTTCCGTTTCGACTGCGCCGGAAGTGGGGCGAATTATAGGCCTCCAGAATCTGCCGTCAACCACTATTTACGCCTTTTTGGCAGAAGAGCCCTTTTTAGCCATTAGACGCGGGATTCGACGCGCCAAAGGCGGTAGCCGCAGCACTAACAGTAATGCACCTGTAGATGCATAGATCACCCACTCCTTCAGGTCGGCGCGCACAATCCAGAGCATATGCAGTAATCCAAGCCCGAGAATGACATACGCCAAGCGATGCAACTTCTTCCAGCGGGCACCCAATCGTCGCTGACTGTATCGATTGGAAGTCACCGCCAATGCCAGCAAACCAAGAAAACCCAGCCCCCCTACAATAATGTAAGGCCGCTTGCGCAACTCGACACCCAGCTGCGACCAATCAAACCCAAGTATGAATGCGCAATAACTACTGAGGTGGAGCAGCACATAGGCAAAGCACCACAATCCCAACTGTCGCCGCACGACATTCCACCCTGCCCAACCCGTGAGTTTCTGCAAAGGCGTCAAACTCAAGATGACGAGCAGCAGAACAAGCGCCCCCAAACCCAGCCGGTCGACCAGCACCTTGCCCGGATCCGGCCCGAGAACATCCTCCAGGGCCTGGTACAACCACAGCAGCGGCCACACCAGCACCACGACAAAGACACCGACACGCCAAAACGGATAGCGCATCAGTAGTTCTTCCTCAGGTCGAGCCCCGTATATAGAGAGGCGACTTCCTCTGAATAGCCGTTGAACAATTGCGTGTCGCGCACATTGGGCTTGAACAAGCCACTAGGCAGGCGGCGCTCACGGGCCTGAGTCCAGCGAGGATGATCAACGGTGGGATTCACGTTCGCATAAAAGCCATATTCATCCGCCGCAATGCTCTGCCAGGTGGTTTTCGGCTGCTCGCCGACCAGACTGATGCGCACGATGGACTTGATACTTTTGAACCCGTACTTCCAGGGCACGACCAGACGCAACGGCGCGCCGTTCTGATTTGGCAATACACGCCCGTACATGCCGACCGCAAGAATCGCCAACGGACTCATGGCCTCATCCAGTCGCAGCCCCTCTATATAAGGCCAGTCGATCAAGGCAAAACCGGAGCGCTGGCCCGGCATGCTTTTGGGATCCTGCAGGGTTTCGAAGCGGATGAATCTGGCTTTCGAGGTCGGCTCTACCTCCTTGAGCAAAGCCGAGAGCGGGAAACCGATCCAGGGAATGACCATCGACCAGGCTTCCACGCAGCGCAGTCGGTAGATTCGCTCCTCCAGCTGATACGGTTTCATGAAGTCTTCGAGGGCATACCGCCCGGGCTTGCCCACCTCCCCATCCACCACCACAGACCACGGTTCAGTCTTCAGCGTGCCGGCATTCGCAGCCGGATCACCTTTATCAGTGCCGAACTCGTAGAAGTTGTTGTAGTGGGTCGCGTCCTTGAACGGCGTGATCGCCTCATCCTTGACGACAACTGCCCCCCACTTGACCGAGGAAAGTTTTTCGCTGAACCAGACAGGCGCCTTGCCTGGCTCGACATCCGCATAACGCGCCACATCGTCGGCAGCCGCCCACCGAGGAAGACCGCTCACGGCCAAACCGGTAACAGCAACACTCAATACATTGCGTCGAGAAAGATAGATGGATTCAGGCGTGACATCCGACTCATGGCAGTCGGATGCTTTAGGGACTTTGATCAGCATGGCTACTCCGCAGTATTGGAGAACAGATGCACCAACAGACTGCGGAGTATGAGGGAAATTACATCACTCGACGCTTTTACGCCGACGAAGATGTAGCAGGTATTGAACCGGACCGGACGCGGCATAGGCGAGGAAGACCAGCAGCAGGATGCGCGGCGGATCACTGAAAACAACCGCGAACACCAACACTACTGCGAGAATCGCCACGAAAGGCACTCGCCCCTTCAGGTCCAGTTCCTTGAAGCTGTTGTACTTGATGTTGCTGACCATCAGCATGCCGGCCGCCGCCACCATCAGCGCAACCAGGAAAGACATCTTGGAACCCTGGATGCCGTAGTCGCTGAACGCCCAGACGATACCTGCAACCACACCTGCAGCGGCAGGGCTGGCCAGACCGATGAAGTAGCGCTTGTCCGCGGTGCCGACCTGGGTGTTGAAGCGTGCGAGACGCAATGCCGCGCCCGCCACATAGATGAAGGCGACCATCCAGCCAACCTTGCCCATGTCACCCAAGGCCCAACCGAAAGCCAGCAATGCAGGGGCAACACCAAAGGCAACCATGTCCGACAACGAGTCGTACTCGGCACCGAAGGCACTCTGGGTATTGGTCATGCGAGCCACGCGCCCATCAAGACCATCGAGCACCATGGCGACAAAAATCGCGATGGCCGCGAACGCGAAATACTTGCTCGCATTGGCCGAGTCACCAGCACTCAAGGCCGCCTGGGCACTCATCGAGTTGATGATGGAATAGAACCCTGCGAACAGGTTCGCAGTAGTGAACAGATTCGGCAGAAGATAGATACCACGATGCCGGACTTTACGACCTTCCGCGTCATGCCCTTCTTCGACATGCTCATCGATGGGCAGCAGGCTTTCGGCGTCAGAAGCCTGGTTTGGCTCTTCGGGGCGTTCGCTCATGGACATTACCTTGCAACGGGGTGGAAAGTTTGGACAGGTGTCTGGGACGACGGTTCGGCCGCAAACGATGCAGCTTTATACCAGAACCGGCCCCCCAAACGAAAAAACGCGGCCTAAGCCGCGTTTTTCGTACAAGTGCGTGACTTAGTTCTTGGCTTTGTCGACGATCTTGTTGGCACCGATCCACGGCATCATGGAGCGCAGTTGCTCGCCGATGATTTCGATACCGTGAGCGGCGTTGTTACGACGCTTGGCGGTCATCGAAGGATAGCCGGTAGCGCCTTCGCTGATGAACATCTTGGCGTATTCGCCGTCCTGAATACGTTTCAGGGCGTTGCGCATGGCCTGACGGGATTCGGCGTTGATGACTTCAGGGCCGGTCACGTACTCGCCGTATTCGGCATTGTTGGAGATCGAGTAGTTCATGTTGGCGATACCGCCTTCGTACATGAGGTCAACGATCAGCTTCAGTTCGTGCAGGCACTCGAAGTAGGCCATTTCCGGCGCGTAGCCAGCTTCAACCAGGGTTTCGAAACCGGCCTTGACCAGCTCAACGGTACCACCGCACAGAACGGCTTGTTCGCCGAACAGGTCGGTTTCAGTCTCGTCCTTGAAGGTGGTTTCGATGATGCCGGTACGACCGCCGCCAACGCCGGCAGCGTAGGACAGAGCGACGTTCTTGGCGTTGCCCGAGGCGTCCTGGTAGATAGCGATCAGGTCAGGGATACCGCCGCCCTTCACGAACTCGGAACGCACGGTGTGGCCTGGAGCCTTCGGCGCGATCATGATCACGTCGAGGTCAGCGCGCGGCACAACCTGGTTGTAGTGGATCGCGAAGCCGTGGGAGAAGGCCAGGGTGGCGCCTTTCTTGATGTTCGGCTCGATTTCGTTCTTGTACAGGGAGGACTGGAATTCGTCCGGGGTCAGGATCATGACCAGGTCGGCAGCCGCAACAGCGGAAGCAACGTCGGTCACTTTCAGGCCGTGGGCTTCAGCCTTGGCAACGGTGGCCGAGCCTTTACGCAGACCGACAGTCACGTCAACGCCGGAGTCTTTCAGGTTGCACGCTTGAGCGTGGCCCTGGGAACCGTAACCGATGATGGCAACTTTCTTGCCCTGGATGATCGACAGGTCGCAGTCTTTATCGTAGAAAACTTTCATGAATTTCCCCTATATCAGGCCGTTCAGGCCGTTCGCTAATTTGGTTTAGATGCTGAGTACTTTGTCGCCGCGGGCAATGCCGGTCACGCCGCTACGGACGGTCTCCAGAATCGAGGCGGTGCCAATGGACTGAATGAAGCTGTCGAGCTTGTCGCTGGTACCGGTCAGTTGAACGGTATACACGCTGGCGCTGACATCGACGATCTGTCCACGGTAAATATCGGTAGTGCGCTTGATCTCGGCACGCTGGGCGCCGGTGGCCTTGACCTTGACCAGCATCAGTTCGCGCTCGATGTGAGCACTCTCCGACAGGTCGACCAGTTTTACCACTTCGATCAGCTTGTTCAGGTTCTTGGTGATCTGCTCGATGACTTCATCGTGACCAACCGTGGTGAGCGTCAGACGCGACAGGGTCGGGTCTTCGGTCGGGGCCACGGTCAGGCTTTCGATGTTGTAGTTGCGCTGCGAGAACAGGCCAACCACACGAGACAGAGCACCGGGTTCGTTTTCCAGAAGCAAGGAAATAATGTGCCGCATGATTAGGTACGCTCCGTCTTGCTCAGCCACATATCGCGCATGGAGCCGTCTTTGATCTGCATCGGGTAGACGTGCTCGCTGGTATCGACCGAAATATCGATCACCACCAGGCGATCTTTCATGGCGAACGCTTCTTCCATCTTCGACTTCAAATCTTTCGATTCAGTGATGCGCACGCCAACGTGGCCATAGGCTTCAGCCAGCTTGACGAAGTCAGGCAACGACTCCATGTAGGAGTGCGAGTGACGGCTGCCATAGCTCATGTCCTGCCACTGGCGAACCATACCCAGAACGCCGTTGTTCAGAATGACGATTTTTACCGGCAAACCGTATTGCAGACAGGTGGACAGTTCCTGGATGTTCATCTGGATACTGCCTTCGCCCGTTACACAGGCGACGTCGGCATCCGGGTAGCTCAACTGAATGCCCATGGCCGCCGGGAAACCGAAGCCCATGGTGCCCAGGCCACCGGAGTTGATCCAGCGGTTCGGCTTGTTGAACTTGTAGTACTGCGCAGCAAACATCTGGTGCTGGCCCACGTCGGAGGTCACAAAGGCGTCGCCATTGGTCACTTCGCACAGGGTTTCGATCACGGTCTGCGGCTTGATCTTGCTGCCGTCGCCCTTGTCATACGGGAACAGGCCGCGATCACCGCGCCACTCGTCAACCTGCTTCCACCAGCTGGCAACGGATTCCTTGTTCGGGGTCTCGCCGATTTCCTTGAGGATCGCGACCATTTCGGTCAGGACACTCTCAACCGGACCCACGATAGGCACGTCGGCCTTGATGGTCTTGGAGATCGAAGCCGGGTCGATGTCGATGTGAATGATCTTGGCGTTCGGGCAGAACTTCGACGCGCCGTTGATGACACGGTCGTCGAAACGTGCGCCGACAGCGAGGATCACGTCAGCATGGTGCATCGCCAGGTTGGCGGTGTAGCTGCCGTGCATGCCGAGCATGCCGATGAACTGACGGTCGGTGCCAGGGAAGCCACCGAGGCCCATCAGAGTATTGGTCACTGGCAGGTTGAGCATCTTCGCCAGTTCGGTCAGTGGTGCGGAACCACCGCCGAGGATCACGCCGCCGCCCGAATACAACACAGGACGCTTGGCCGCCAGGAGCATTTCTGCCGCCTTGCGGATTTGACCGGAGTGACCGCGAACAGCCGGGCTGTAGGAGCGCAACTTGGCTTTTTTCGGGAAGACGTATTCGAACTTCTCGGCCGGGTTGGTCATGTCTTTCGGAATATCGACGACGACCGGACCAGGACGACCGGATTGCGCCAGGTAGAACGCCTTCTTCATGACTTCCGGGATTTCCGACGCGTGCTTGATCATGAAGCTGTGCTTCACGATCGGCCGGGAGATACCGATCATGTCGGTTTCCTGGAACGCATCGGTACCCACCATGGTGCTAGGCACCTGGCCGGAAATGATCACCATCGGAATGGAGTCCATGTAGGCGGTGGCGATACCGGTGATGGCGTTTGTTGCGCCAGGACCGGAAGTCACCAGTACCACACCGGCTTTACCGGTGGCACGGGCGTAGCCGTCAGCCATATGGGTAGCCGCTTGCTCGTGACGAACCAGGATGTGGGTCACTTCCGGTTCTTTGAACAGGGCATCGTAGACATGAAGAAGAGCACCACCCGGGTACCCGTAGATATATTTGACGCCTTCGTCACGCAAGAAGCGGACGAGCATCTCACCGCCAGATAAAAGCTCCACGTTGCTCACCTCTAAAACGCCAGAATACCGCCCACGAAAAATGGAACGGGTCTTAATAGGTTTACTTCTCGGCAGAGCATGAGCGACGGTGGTCGCCGACTACGTCAGCACTGACTGAGCAAGTATTGGGATCGTCCCAAGTGTTGCGGGGCTTTCCCACCCAGCGCGAGGTAACGCGTTGCGGGTGTAACAGGTCGACGCGGATATGCGCCTCATGATCTGCTGAGAGGGTCTGCTTCTGGCAGTCCCTGTACAGCGGACTTTGGATTCTTCTGTTTCGTCCTTCGCAAGTCAAGTCGTCTATGTGCTTTATTCTACTAAGCGCATGAGAACGCAAGAAAAAACCCGTAAATCAGCCCTGTGTTAGCTTCGATTGCGCAACTTTTAGCAAAAAATTGGCACGCGAATGCACTTACCTTGCAACGGCCGACAAAATAGACAGATATTGTGAACAACTGCCAGCGGACGCTGGCAGCTTCTGGCTCAGCGGGACGCGGTAATCAGCTGATCGAATTCTTTGAGCAGCACCTGCAACTGCCGATCCCTACCCTGGACATTGCGCCCGGCAAAGACCATTTCAGCCATTTCCTGAATGCCCGAAGCGTTGGGTAGCGGCAAATCCTGCTCGAGGATCATCTTCATGCGTGGCAGGAAGATCCATTGCAGCCACTGCTCGAAATCCAGTGTGTCGACCGAAAACGGCTCGACACTGGAAAGCGCTTCGGCAGAGGGCGAGACCTCATCCCACCATCCTTGCACCCGCAACTCGCGCTCGATCAACAACAGTTGATCGGCGATTTTCAGAAAGCGCGCATCCATCACAGCGTTACCTTGGCCTTCTGACGAGCCAATGCCGCGCCCTGGGAGTCACCCTGCTTTTCGCGCGCCTGGCCAATCAGCTCCCACAAGTTGGCCTGAAGGGCTGGACGGCCATTGGCAAGGGTCAGCCCACGGCGAGCGAACTGTTCGGCCTGGGCGGCATCGCCCTGAGACATGCGCACCTGGGCTAGCCGGTAAAGCACCTGCGGCTCACGCGGTGCAACGCGCTGGGCGCGTTCGAGGCTGGAGGAGGCACCATTAAGATCACCGCTCGCCTGTTGCTGTTGAGCGGTGGTCAGCAAAGCCAATACCGGGCCGTCCAACTGCTCGTCGGCAGAAAGTCCGCCCGAACTGGCCGATGGAATCCCGCTTGGCGACGACGGCATGCTGTAGCTGCCCTGATTGATCGGCGCCGATTGGACCGGCGACGTGTCAATCGGCCCCGGCGTGATCGGACCCGGCGTGATCGGCGTGGTGCTGATCGGCGTCGAAGTCGTTGCCGCGCCTGGCACCATCACCACTACGCCGCTGTCACCCTGCGCAATCGCCTGGGTCTGCGACTGCCCCTGCGCTGGGCGCTTGACGGTCGTCTGGCGGAAACCGCCATTGGCCGAGATCCGCTCACTGTTGGACACGGCGGTGCCGGAGTCCACAACCGGAATCGAGCCACGTTGTACGCTGGAACAACCGCTGAGCAAAGCTACGGCGGCAACCGCTGGAATCAACCACTTGTTCACTTGAAACCCTCTTTGCTTAATTCATCCAGCCTTTGACCCAGTCCATCACCGACTCTGCAGGGTTTTCACCACCGCAAGCGGCACCGGGAGGTGGTTCACTGCCGCGAATATACGGCATCTGCACGGCACCCGGGCAACCAGCATCAGAACCTTGCCCGGTTCGCGAGTCCACCCAGGCCTGAACGATATTATCCGGCTGCGGCATGTCCAGCGGCAACGGGTCGGCCTTGCGCATGAAACTGGTCCAGACCTGCAAGGCCCCTGTGGCGCCGGTGAATGGCGTCTTGCCGTTGTCGTCGCGACCCAGCCAGACCACCGCCAGCAAGTCCTGGCTGAAACCGGCAAACCAACTGTCCCGCGAGTCGTTACTGGTACCGGTCTTGCCCGCCAGGGTCAGGGTCCTTGGCAGCACGTTATAGACCGAGCTGCCGGTACCTTCACGCATCACCCGCTGCATGGCGCTCTGGATCAGGTAAATGGAGGCCGGATCGAAACGTTGCTGGATCTGGAATGGATAACGCTTGAGCGGCTCGCCCTCGGCAGTCAGCACGCTGCGAATCCCGCGCATCGGCGTATTGAAGCCGCCGTTGGCGAGGGTCTGGTACATGGTCGCCACTTCGATTGGCGTCATGCCGCCGGCCCCGAGCAACATCGACGGGAAGGCCGGGAATTCACGGGTCACACCCAGGCGCTCCACCGTTTTCAGGACGTTCGGCACCCCCACCGCCAAACCGAGACGCGCGGTCGACAGGTTGTAGGAATGCGCCAGGCCTTGATAGAGGAACACTGTACCGTGAGAACGACGATCATAGTTCTGCGGCTTCCAGACCTGACCGTCCGCGCCTTTGACCGAAAAGGATTCGTCCGACAGCCAACTGGTCAGTGTGTACTGGCTTGGTTTCTCCAGTGCGGTCAGGTAAACCGCCGGCTTGATCAGCGAGCCGATCGGCCGTACCGCATCCAGCGCCCGGTTGAACCCGGCAAAACTGGCCTGGCGACTGCCGATCATGGCCTGCACCTCCCCCGTCTCCGGGTTGGTCACGACCATTGCCGCTTCCACGTCATCGGAACCCTTGCGCCCAGCCAGGCGCTTGAAGGTGTCGTTGACCGAAGCTTCAGCCTTCATCTGCAGGATCGGATCGAAGCTGGTGAAGATGCGCAGCCCTTCTTCGGTCAAGTCTTCGTCGCGATAGTCTTCGCGCAGCTGACGCTTGACCAGATCGAGGAAGCCGGGGAACGAGCTGTCCGCCAGACTGCCGCGCTTGGTCACGCCCAAAGGCATTTTCTTCGCCGCCTCAACCTGCTCGGCAGTCGCGACGCCCTGCTCTTGCAGCACATCGAGCACCAGGTTGCGCCGCTCGAGGGCACGCTCCGGATAACGACGGGGGTTATAGGAAGAAGGCCCCTTGACCATGCCCACCAGCAGCGCAACCTGATGCAGCTTGAGCTCGGCCAGCGGCTGGCTGAAGAAGAACTGGCTGGCCAGGCCGAAACCATGCACCGCGCGCTGACCGTCCTGCCCGATAAACACTTCGTTGAGGTAAGCCTCGAGAATTTCGGGCTTGTCGTAATGCAGTTCAAGTAGCAGCGCCATCATCGCTTCGGTGAGTTTGCGGCTCAGGCTGCGCTCGTTGGTCAGGTAGAAGTTCTTGACCAACTGTTGCGTCAGGGTACTGCCGCCCTGACGCATGCGCCCGGACGAACCGTTGACCCAGATTGCACGGGCGATCGACTTCGGCGAAACACCAAAGTGATGATAAAAATCACGATCCTCGACCGCCACCAGCGTTTCAAGCAGGTACGGCGGCACCTGATCGATCTTGATCAGAATCCGGTCTTCGAGGTTTTTCGGGTACAGGCCACCGATCAACAGCGGCTCCAGGCGCACCACCGACAGCTTCGAGCCTTTTGCCCCCGCCAACTCGGCCACGTAATCGCCGGAGAAACGCACCCGCACCGGTTGCGCTTGCTCCATGCCTTCATAGAACTGGAAGCCGCGGGTGTTCAGGTCAACGGTATTGCCATTGACCGACGCCGCCCCCGGACCATTGGCCACGCTTTCACGGCGATAACCCAGGGCATCGAGTTCGGTCAGGAAATCATCCCGGCTCAGCTTCTGTCCGACGAACAGTTCGAGCGGGCGCGCGTAAACCTTGGCCGGGATGGTCCAGCGCTTGCCGGAGAACTTCTCCTGGACGATTGCATCAAGGTAAACGGCGAATCCGGCCAGCACCACAAGGGCGACCAGACTGAGTTTAATGGCCCAGCCCAGCCACGGGCGCAGGCCCTTGGAGGGTGGTTTTTTTGGGGTGCGGGGAGTTCGAGTACGAGTCATGGCGGCGGATTATACGCACTTTATTCATCCTCAACAGGAGCGCTCCGAGGTTTGCGTCAGGCGGACTTGCAGCCATAATGACGGCCTTGAATTTCCCAGACTCTGAAGGATCGCCTGTGAGCCAGTCCCTGATCGCTGCCCTGCAAAACCCTGCCCTCTACCCGCATCCTGTAGAGGGATTCCAGGTCATCGAGACCCATATTTCCTGGGTACTGCTCACCGGCCCCTATGCCTATAAAGTGAAGAAGCCGGTCAATTTCGGTTTTCTTGACTTCACCAGCCTTGAGGCTCGCGAACACTTTTGCGCTGAAGAACTGCGCCTGAACCAGCGCCTGACCGACGATCTGTACCTCGAAGTGCTGCCCGTCACCGGCAGCGCCGAAGCTCCGCAACTGGGCGGCGAAGGCCCGGCCATCGAATACGTACTGAAGATGCGCCAGTTCCCGCAAACCGGCTTGCTCAGCACCCTGCAAGCCAATGGCGAACTGACCACCGCGCACATCGACGAGATGGCCGAGCAAATCGCCCGCTTCCACCTCAACGCACCGAAGGTGCCGGCCGGGCACGAAGCCGGCACCCCGGACAGTGTCATGGCGCCGGTGTGGCAGAACTTCGAACAGATCCGCCCGTTCCTCAGCGATAAAGCCGACCTGTTGCAACTCGACGCCCTGCAAGCCTGGGCAGAAAGCAGCTTCGAGCGCCTAAAGCCGCTGCTCGCCCAGCGCAAGGCCGAAGGTTTCATTCGTGAATGCCACGGTGATATCCACCTGGGTAACGCCACCGTGATCGACGGCAAGGTCGTGATCTTCGACTGCATCGAATTCAACGAACCGTTTCGCTTTACCGACGTTTACGCCGACACCGGCTTCCTGGCGATGGACCTGGAAGATCGCGGCTTGAAGTGCCTGGCGCGCCGCTTCATCAGCCAGTACCTGGAGCTGACCGGCGACTATCGCGGCCTCGAACTGCTGAACTTCTATAAAGCCTACCGCGCACTGGTTCGCGCCAAGGTTGCCCTGTTCAGCATGCCGGCCGACGCCACTGCGGTGCAGCGCGCCACCACCCTGCGCCAGTACCGCAACTACGCCAACCTGGCGGAAAGCTATAGCACCATTCCTTCGCGCTTCATGGCCATTACCCACGGTGTTTCCGCTGTCGGCAAGAGCCACGTCGCCATGCGCCTGGTCGAAGCCCTGGGTGCGATCCGCCTGCGTTCCGATGTCGAGCGCAAGCGCCTGTTCGGCGAGCAAACCGTCGAGAACGACGTACAGGCCGGCATCTATAGCGCCGACGCCAGTGCAGCGACCTATGCCCGCCTGCACGAAATCGCCGGCGTCATTCTGCGTGCGGGTTTCCCGGTGGTGGTGGATGCCACTTACCTCAAGCATGATCAGCGTGACAGTGCAGCGAAGGTTGCCGAAGCCACCGGCGCCCCCTTCCTGATCCTCGACTGCAATGCGCCACAGGCCGTGATCGAAAGCTGGCTGGCCATGCGCCAGGCAGACAAGAAAGACCCGTCCGATGCCACCCTGGCCGTTATCGCAGCCCAGCAAACCAGCCGTGAAGCGCTGACGCCTGCGGAAATCCTCTGCAGCAAGCGCGTCCAGACCAATGAAAGCGGGACGCTCGATACCGTTGTGGAACAGATTCGCCAGCGCCTGCCAGGCCTGTAAGAAACTATTTCGGTCGTGAAGTCCGCGCTGGCTTCACGACCTTCAAATGGTGGCACTATACTGGCGTCATAAAACCATCAGGTGATGCGACATGAGCCAGCCTAAACTTCTCGACACATCGCTATATGCCCTGCTGCACAAAGACGACATCAAAGGTTTCAACAGTGAACGCCCCAAGGATGGTCCCATCGACATGGCAGGTGGAGATTTCCGGGGGCTGGACCTGCGCGAGCTGAATGCCGACGGCGTGGATTTCAGCGACGCCTACTTCCGTTCCGCCGACTTGCGCGGCATCGATTTTCGCAAAGCGAACCTGGAAGGCGCGAGCCTGGCTCACGCGCAGATCTCCGGTACGTACTTTCCGGTCGAACTCAGTGCCGACGAAATCCTGATGTCGATGAACTTCGGCACGCGATTGCGTTATCGCACCCGATAATCACCGTCTCGCCGCCTTACACGTCCAGCGCCTGCGCAGCGCTGGACTGCTGGGATATTCGCCCCTAAATCCTTGCTCTCCCCCACTCTTCCTCCCGCGCGCATAGACTTTTCACGCCCTGCCAATACTCGTTTCTTAGAAGCATTTGCGTCGTAATCGAGCAAACAATCACGCTTTTCCTACTGATGGCTACACTCCTCAGAAGATTGCCCACGCTCTCCATTCGGCCATCGCAAGGAGGCTTGATGAATGATGAACTGCAACACCTGAAGAATCTTGGCAAGACGTCAGCGCAATGGCTGCATGCCGTGGGCATCCATAGCGCTTCGGACTTGCGTCGCCTCGGGGCGGTGGATGCTTATCGGGCCGTGCGCACGCGCGGTTTTCGGGCGTCCAAGGTGTTGTTGTACGCAATTGAAGGCGCACTGATGGACGTTCACTGGAATGACATTCCTGCCGAGCGCAAGGAAGCCCTGAACAAACAACTGGAAGCCATCTCTACACGCCACAAGAACTGATCTGATACATGCTTGCGAAGCTTTACAGCCTGAAACCCAATGATTACGAGGCCTGCAGACACAAATCCGGCGAATCGCAAAGAAATCGAAAAACAGCGGTTGACTTGGTAATGAGAATCGATATGATTATCACAACTGGTCGCGAGACTGGTCGATATTCTGAAAAGCCCTTGGTTCGGACTCTCGGATTATCTCCTCATCAGGCTAATCACGGTTATTTGACCCGGCTCTTGCCGGGTCTTTTTTTGCCTGTGGAAAAGTATTGGCAGGATGAAGGCACTTGCACCCGACGGACAGGGCAGCCATTTGATAGCATTCAACCTTCAAGCTCGGACATATCCAGTCACGAGCTGCGGGACCGAGGATAGACATGAAGTTGCTTTGCGCTGGCGCCGGGTTGGTCAATGACAGCAGCCGCGGGTTCGACATCGATGGCCAAAAGTTTTTTGCAGTGCGCCGCAGCGGACAGGTTTACGTCTATATCAATCGCTGCCCGCACCGGGGCGTTGCCCTGGAGTGGCATCCCGACCAGTTTCTCGACCCCAGCAACAGCCTGATCCAGTGCGCCACCCATGGCGCACTGTTCCTGATCGAAGACGGTGAATGCGTCGCCGGCCCTTGCGCGGGGCAAGCCTTGACCAGCGTGGCCTGCCGCGAGGACGAACAAGGTATCTGGATCAGCCTCTAGCACCCGGCAATACGTCCAGGCACCGGTCGACCAGCATTTCTTCGTGGCTCAACCGCACACCGTAGGCCAGCACCTCGACCCCACAGGCAATAGCCTCACGCAAGGCCTGCGCATAAGCCGGATCGATTTCCTGCGCCGGGCGCACAGCCTCGATGTCGGAAAGGCAAACACAGTACAACTGCACCGCGCGAATACCGTCCCTGGCCAAGTGGGCCAGCTCCCGCAGATGCTTGGCGCCACGCTGGGTAACCGCATCGGGAAACGCCGCCACCGCCGTACCGTCGAACCCCAGGGTCACGCTTTTGACTTCGACGTAGGCCGGCCCTTCGGGGTAATCGAGGCGGAAATCGATACGACTGTTTTCCTGACCATAAGCCACTTCGCGCTTGAGCCCGGTAAACCCGTTCAGCTCCGTGATGACGCCCGCTCGCAGCGCCTCTTCAATCAAACCGTTGGCGCGGGCGGTGTTCACGCAAAACAGCCGCCCTTGCGGGGTTTCGCCGATCTCCCAGGTGCCGGGCAACTTGCGTTTCGGATCGTTGGAGCGACTGAACCAGACCTGCCCGCCTTCGACCTGACAATTGAGCATCGAGCCTGTGTTCGGGCAGTGAATGGTCAGCAATTCGCCGCCAACGGTTTCGATATCGGCGAGAAAACGCTTGTAACGTCGGATCAGGCGCCCTTCTTCGAGGGGAGGATGAAAACGCATCAGCCTTGCCAGCTCCGCAATCCACGGGCAATGCGCTCGACCGCTTCCTGCAACCGCTCGAGATTTTGCGTGTAGGCGAACCGCACATGATGCCCGGCCTGATAACGCCCGAAATCCAGCCCCGGGGTGAATGCCACATGTTCGGTTTCCAGAAAATACTTACAAAACGCGAAGGCATCGCCGCCGAACTTGCTGATATCGGCATACAAGTAGAACGCCCCTTCCGGCTCCACGGCAATCCCGAAGCCCAATTCACGCAAGGCCGGCAGCAGGTAGTCCCGACGCCGGCCAAATTCGGCGCGACGCTCTTCGAGAATGCTGATGGTCGCCGGCTCGAAACAGGCCAGAGCAGCGTGCTGCGCCATGCTTGGTGCACTGATGTAGAGGTTCTGGGCAAGCTTTTCCAGCTCACCGACGGCCGCGTCGGGTGCCACCAGCCAGCCGAGCCGCCAACCGGTCATCCCGAAGTACTTCGAAAAGCTGTTCAGAACGAATGCACTGTCGTCGACTTCCAGCACGCTGGCCGCATCGGTGCCATAGGTCAGGCCATGATAAATCTCGTCGACCACCAGATGACCGTGGCGCTCCTTGATCGCGACAGACAGCTTCGCCAGCTCGTCGCGGGTCAGGATCGTGCCGGTCGGATTGGCTGGCGACGCCACCAGTGCGCCGACGCTGTCGTGGTCCCAATGACGCTCGATCAAGCCCGGCGTCAATTGATAACGCACATCCGGGCCGACCGGCACCAGTTGTGCCGCGCCTTCGACCAATCGCAGGAAGTGCCGGTTACACGGATAGCCCGGGTCCGCCAGCAGCCAGTGCTTGCCGGGGTCGACCAGCAAAGCGCTGGCCAGCAGCAGCGCGCCGGAGCCACCCGGCGTGATGAGGATGCGCCGTGGGTCGATGTTCAAGCCATAACGCTGCTGATAAAAGCCCGAAATGGCCTCACGCAGCTCGGGAATGCCACGCGCGGCGGTGTAACGGGTCTTCCCCGCTGTCAGCGCAGCCTGGCCGGCCTGGATGATCGGTTCGGCGGTGGTGAAGTCCGGCTCGCCGATTTCCAGGTGGATCACATCGTGGCCGGCCGCCTGCAATTCATTGGCCCGCGCCAACAGCGCCATGACATGGAAAGGTTCGATCGCGCGACTGCGGGCACTGTAGGGCTGAGCCATTGGCCTTCCTTCAACGGAATAAAAAACCGATTCTACCCAAGCGCAGGAACGAGCGAGAACCTAAAGCGGTCAGAGGCCTTGTAACTCCGATCACGAATGACTCAAGCGCGCGCGCAAGGTTTGGCTAAAATCAATAATTGAGCAGGGTTCCAGAGCCACCAGACAACGGTTTGTCGTCATTCGCAAGCACCATGTGCCGCGAGCTCGACATCCGGGAGTAGCGCGGCCCGAATTGATCTGGTAAGTTCGCCCGCTTGCAGCCGCAGGGCCGGCAGGTGTCGGTGATGGAGCAATCCTGCGCAGATGGATTACAAGAGTAGAGGCGGTCTATTTCATGTCCACCCAAGCAAAGCAGCAAAACCAGACGATCAGCGGCTTCGAGCCCTATGTTCAGAAAACCGGCGAAGAGTACATGGGCGAGCCCATGCGCAAGCACTTCACCAAGGTCCTGAATCAGTGGAAAAAAGAGCTGATGGAAGGTGTCGACAAGACCGTGGACCACATGAAGGACGAAGCGGCCAACTTTCCTGATCCGGCAGACCGTGCCAGCCAGGAAGAGGAATTCGCCCTAGAACTGCGTGCCCGCGACCGTGAACGCAAGTTGATCAAGAAGATCGACAAGACACTCCAGTTGATCGAAGACGAAGAGTACGGCTGGTGCGAATCCTGCGGCATCGAGATTGGCGTCAAGCGCCTCGAAGCGCGCCCTACCGCCGACCTGTGCATCGACTGCAAGACCCTGGCGGAAATCAAGGAAAAGCAAGTCGGCAAATAATTGCGACTTGAACGAAGAACGGAGCGTGCGAACGCTCCGTTTTTGTTTCCAGGATTCACCTCGGTAGCAAGCCCGCTCCCACAGGGGGTTGGCGCCAGTCCAGATAAAGTAACATCACCCCATGACCGCTGACGTTTCCCCCTACATCGGGCGCTTCGCCCCCACGCCCAGTGGCCATCTGCACTTCGGCTCGCTGGTCGCCGCACTGGCCTCCTACCTCGACGCACGCTCGGTGGGCGGACGCTGGCTGATGCGCATGGAAGACCTTGATCCACCTCGCGAGGAACCCGGCGCCCAGGCCGCCATCCTCAAGGCACTGGAAAGCTATGGCTTCGAGTGGGATGGCGACCTGGTTCGCCAAAGCGAGCGGCACGATGCCTACGCCGAGGTGCTCAATCGCCTGTTCAATCAAGGACTGGCCTACGCCTGCACCTGCTCGCGCAAACAGCTGGAGCCGTTTCACGGGATTTATCCGGGGCTGTGCCGCAATGCCGGCCATGGCACTGACGATGCGGCCATCCGCCTGCGCGTACCGGAGCTGGAATACCATTTCATCGACCGGGTGCAGGGCCAATACCGACAGCATCTGGGGCGGGAAGTCGGCGATTTCGTGATCCGCCGCCGCGACGGGCTCTACGCTTATCAATTGGCCGTGGTCCTGGACGATGCCTGGCAAGGCATCACCGATATCGTTCGCGGTGCCGACCTGCTGGACTCCACGCCCCGCCAGCTCTATCTGCAAGAACTGCTCGGCCTGCCTCAACCGCGTTACCTGCACATCCCGCTGATTACCCAGCCGGATGGCAACAAACTCGGCAAGTCCTACCGTTCGCCGCCCTTGACCGAGGATCAGGCAACACCCCTGCTGCTGCGCGCGCTTCGGGCGCTGGGACAGAACCCGGGAACCGAACTGACGTACGCCACCCCACGGGAAGTGCTGAATTGGGGCATTGCCCACTGGGATGCCTCGCTGATCCCGCGCACACTGAGCCTGCCCGAGGCACAGCTGCTGTGATCGTACTTGCAGTGGCGCGCCCATCCGTTACCATCGCCGCACGTTTACGGGCACACGCATAAGAAAGAGAGGCCGGGATGTACATCTATCGCTTGGTCCTGCTTTTGGTAGTGGGGATTTACCTGTTTTCCCCGGCCATCATGGATTGGTGGATCGACGCCACTGGCGCCTGGTATCGCCCTTATCTGCTCTGGCTGATCCTGATCGTCGTGACCTTCATCCTGCAGAGCCAAAAAGATGCCGATGAGCTTTAGCCTGACCCAGATGATCCTGATCAGCGCCGCGTACCTGGCGGTGCTGTTCGGTGTGGCCTGGATCAGCGAACGGGGCATGATTCCCCGGGCGATCATTCGCCACCCGCTGACTTACACCCTGTCGCTGGGCGTCTACGCCAGCGCCTGGGCGTTTTACGGCACCGTGGGCCTGGCCTATCAGTACGGCTACGGCTTTTTGTCCAGCTACCTGGGCGTTTCCGGGGCATTCCTGCTGGCGCCGGTGTTGCTCTACCCGATCCTGAAGATCACCCGCACCTATCAGCTGTCGTCGCTGGCAGACCTGTTTGCCTTCCGCTTCCGCAGTACCTGGGCCGGTGCGCTGACCACGATTTTCATGCTGGTCGGCGTATTGCCGCTACTGGCCTTGCAGATTCAGGCGGTCGCCGACTCCATCAGTATCCTCACCCGAGAGCCGGTACAGCATCGCGTGGCCCTGAGTTTCTGCGCACTGATTACGCTGTTCACGATTTTCTTCGGCTCCCGCCACATTGCCACCCGCGAAAAGCATGAAGGCCTGGTGTTCGCGATTGCCTTCGAGTCGGTGATCAAGCTGATCGCCCTCGGCGGTGTCGGGCTGTATGCGCTTTACGGCGTGTTCGACGGCCCACAACAGCTTGAACTGTGGCTGCTGCAAAACCAGACCGCGCTCGCTGCCCTGCACACCCCTTTGCAGGAAGGCCCGTGGCGTACGCTGTTGCTGGTGTTCTTCGCCTCGGCGATCGTGATGCCGCACATGTATCACATGACCTTTACCGAGAACCTCAACCCGCGTTCGCTGGTCAGTGCGAGCTGGGGCCTGCCGCTGTTCCTGTTGCTGATGAGCCTGGCGGTACCGCTGATTCTCTGGGCCGGCCTGAAGCTCGGCGCCACCACCAACCCGGAATACTTCACCCTGGGCATCGGCATAGCCGCCAACAGCAAGGCCTTGGCGTTGCTGGCCTATGTCGGCGGACTGTCCGCCGCCAGTGGCCTGATCATCGTCACCACGCTGGCGCTGTCCGGGATGGCCTTGAACCACCTGGTGCTGCCGCTGTATCAACCACCGGCCGAAGGCAACATTTACCGCTGGCTGAAGTGGACCCGCCGGGCGCTGATTGTCGCGATCATCATGGCCGGCTACGGCTTCTACCTGATGCTCGGTGCCGAACAGGACCTGGCCAACCTCGGCATTGTCGCTTTCGTCGCCACGTTGCAGTTCCTGCCGGGCGTGCTCTCGGTCCTGTATTGGCCGACCGCCAACCGTCGCGGCTTCATCGCCGGCTTGCTGGCGGGGATCCTGGTGTGGCTGGTGACCATGCTGTTGCCGCTGGTCGGCAACCTGCAAGGCTTCTACATTCCTCTGCTGAACATGATCTACGTGCTGGACGACACCAGCTGGCACATGGCGGCGATTGCCTCGCTGGCGGCCAACGTGCTGATGTTCACCCTGATCTCGTTGTTCACCAATGCCAGCACCGAAGAGGCAAGCGCTGCCGAAGCCTGCGCCGTGGATAACGTTCGCCGCCCGCAACGCCGGGAACTGCACGCCGCCTCGCCCCAGGAATTCGCTACGCAACTGGCCAAGCCACTGGGTGCAAAGGCGGCGCAGAAAGAGGTGGAACAGGCACTGCGCGACCTCTATCTGCCTTTCGACGAACGCCGCCCCTATGCCCTGCGCCGCCTGCGTGACCGCATCGAGGCCAACCTCTCCGGCCTGATGGGCCCGAGCGTGGCCCAGGACATGGTCGAGACGTTCCTGCCATACAAGGCCGGCGGCGAAAACTACGTCACCGAAGACATTCACTTCATCGAAAGCCGCCTCGAGGATTACCACTCGCGCCTGACCGGCCTGGCCGCCGAACTCGATGCCCTGCGCCGCTACCACCGCCAGACCCTGCAGGAATTGCCGATGGGCGTTTGCTCGCTGGCCAAGGATCAGGAGATCCTCATGTGGAACAAGGCCATGGAGGAACTGACCGGCATCGCCGCGCAGCGCGTGGTCGGTTCGCGCCTGAGTACCATTGCCGACCCATGGAAAGACCTGCTGCAAGGTTTCATCAATCTGCCGGACGAGCACTTGCACAAACAACACCTGGCACTCGACGGCCAGACACGCTGGCTGAACCTGCACAAAGCGGCGATCGACGAACCCCTCGCGCCGGGCAACAGTGGCCTGGTATTACTGGTGGAAGACCTGACCGAAACCCAGATGCTCGAAGACAAACTGGTGCACTCCGAGCGCCTGGCCAGCATCGGTCGACTGGCGGCCGGCGTGGCCCATGAAATCGGCAACCCGATTACCGGTATCGCGTGCCTGGCGCAGAACCTGCGCGAAGAACGTGAAGAAGACGGCGAGCTGAAGGAAATCAGCGGCCAGATCCTCGAGCAGACCAAACGCGTGTCGCGCATCGTCCAGTCGCTGATGAGCTTTGCCCATGCCGGCAGCCATCAACACAGCGACGAGCCCGTCTGTCTGGCCGAAGTGGCTCAGGATGCCATCGGCCTGCTGGCCCTGAACCGACGCAATTTCGAAGTGCAGTTCTACAACCTGTGCGACCCCGATCACTGGGTCGAAGGCGACCCGCAACGGTTGGCCCAGGTACTGATCAACCTACTGTCAAACGCCCGTGACGCCTCGCCTCCCGGCAGCGCGGTACGGGTCAAGAGCGAAGCCGGCGAACACACGGTCGACCTGATCGTGGAAGACGAAGGCAGCGGTATTCCGTCGAGCATCATGGACCGATTGTTCGAACCTTTCTTCACCACCAAGGACCCTGGCGAAGGCACCGGTCTGGGCCTTGCACTGGTCTATTCCATCGTTGAAGAGCATTATGGACAAATCACCATCGACAGCCCGGCTGATGTTCAGAGCCAACGCGGTACCCGAATCAGGGTTACCTTGCCGCGTCATGTCGAAGCGACGTCCGCTGTGAACTGAGACCGTCGAGAGTATCGAATCAATGCCGCACATTTTGATCGTCGAAGACGAAACCATCATCCGCTCCGCCTTGCGCCGCCTGCTGGAACGTAACCAGTACCAGGTCAGCGAAGCCGGATCAGTGCAGGAAGCACAAGAACGCTTCACCATTCCCTCGTTCGACCTGATCATCAGTGACCTGCGCCTGCCGGGCGCGCCTGGCACGGAGTTGATCAAGCTCGCCCAGGGCACGCCGGTGCTGATCATGACCAGCTATGCCAGCCTGCGCTCGGCGGTCGACTCGATGAAAATGGGCGCGGTGGACTACATTGCCAAGCCATTCGACCATGACGAAATGCTACAAGCGGCCGCACGAATCCTGCGTGACCGACAAACGGTACAAGCCGGTGGTGAAGCCGTTGCCGGCAAAGTCACCAACGGTGCGGCGAAATCCGGTACCGACAACAGCAACGGTGAAATCGGCATTATCGGCTCGTGCCCACCGATGCAGGACCTGTACGGCAAGATCCGCAAAGTGGCACCGACCGACTCCAACGTTCTGATCCAGGGCGAATCGGGTACCGGTAAAGAACTGGTGGCTCGCGCCCTGCACAATCTGTCCAAACGCGCCAAGGCGCCGATGATTTCGGTGAACTGCGCGGCCATTCCGGAAAGCCTGATCGAGTCCGAACTGTTCGGCCACGAAAAAGGCGCATTCACCGGCGCCAGCGCCGGGCGCGCCGGCCTGGTGGAAGCGGCGGACGGCGGCACCTTGTTCCTCGACGAAATCGGCGAACTGCCACTGGAAGCCCAGGCTCGCCTGTTGCGTGTGTTGCAAGAAGGCGAAATTCGTCGCGTGGGTTCGGTGCAGTCGCAAAAAGTCGATGTGCGCCTGATCGCGGCGACTCACCGCGACCTCAAGAGCCTGGCGAAAATCGGCCAGTTCCGTGAAGACTTGTATTACCGCCTCCACGTTATCGCGCTGAAGCTGCCAGCCCTGCGCGAACGCGGTGCGGACGTCAACGAAATCGCCAATGCGTTTCTGGCGCGGCAAAGTGCGCGCGTCAACCGCACCGACCTCAAATTCGCCGCGGATGCCGAGCAAGCCATTCGTCACTACGCCTGGCCGGGCAACGTTCGCGAACTGGAAAACGCCGTCGAGCGCGCCGTCATCCTGTGCGAAAGCCCGGAAATTTCCGCCGAGCTGTTGGGCATCGACATCGAACTGGGCGACCTGGAAGACGACGAGTTCATTGGCCTGGCACCCCAACAGGGCAACGGCAACACCAGTAACAGCAACCACGAACCGACCGAAGACCTCTCCCTGGAAGACTACTTCCAGCATTTCGTCCTCGAACATCAGGACCACATGACCGAAACCGAGCTGGCCCGCAAGCTCGGGGTCAGCCGCAAATGCCTATGGGAGCGCCGTCAGCGCCTGGGCATCCCGCGCCGCAAGACCGGGGTGGCCAGCGAAAGCTGAATCGCACCTGTCGTATGTGCGGGTAACACGTGACTTTGTGAAAAAACTGTTACCTCAGCTTTTTCACGTAACAGAAGCCGGGGCTTACGGTAACGAAGCCCCGGCTTTTTTTGGCCCTCGAAATGCCTGCCAACCGGCCTAACCCCTTGTTTTATTGGGTTTCGAAAAAGTTGGCACGCACCCTGCTATATGTTTGGTACAAGAACAATAACAAGCAATGCACAAGACAATAAAAATAAGACGAATCGACTCACGCACAATAAAAACAAGACGGCGAGAGGCGCAGCTAACTGATTCTTTTGGAGAGGCGTTGTATTTGGGGCTTGCCCCACGACCAGGCCGAGAACAACAAAAACTGTCCTAAGACAGAGCCTGTACTGGTTGGATCGAAAGATCACTGCAATTCAGCGACCAAAGCAATCCGTTTGCTCTTGGCTCCCGATTGGGAGGGTCATGAAGGAAAGCTTCATGGCGAGGGCACTCAACAAAAACAAGAAGCCCGAAACCAAAAATAAAAATAGAGCATGCAACTACTTCTTGGGGAGCTTCGGCTCCCCTTGTGGTTTGCGCGATTCGCAAATCCCCGTAAATCGGCTCGTTCCGGCCTTTAAGCCTGCGGCCTACAGCTCATATCTGCTGTGTCCTACACCATCCCCCGACTAAATGCTAGAATCCCCGCCCATCATGCGGTCATTCTTCTGTTATGGCCGAATATTCCTTCAAACAGTGCATCCCATGCTGAAGAAGCTGTTCCAGTCATTCCGTTCTCCCAAGCGTCCTACGCAACACATTCGCAGCACGCCTGAAGTGCTCAACAGCGGCCAACACTCGCTGCAGAAGGCGCAATTCAGCCGCTACGCGGTGAATATCGTTGAACGCCTGCAGAACGCCGGTTATCAGGCTTACCTGGTTGGCGGTTGCGTGCGCGACATGCTGCTGGGTATCACACCGAAAGATTTCGACGTTGCCACCAGCGCCACACCGGAACAGGTACGGGCCGAATTCCGTAACGCGCGAATCATCGGGCGCCGGTTCAAGCTGGTGCACATCCACTTCGGCCGCGAAATCATCGAAGTCGCGACCTTCCGCGCCAATCACCCGCAAAACGAAGACGAGGAAGACAGCAACCAGTCTTCGCGCAACGAGAGCGGGCGCATTTTGCGCGATAACGTCTACGGCACCCTGGAAGAAGACGCGCAACGTCGCGACTTCACCATCAATGCCCTGTATTACGATCCGGTCAGCGAACGCATCCTCGACTACGCCAACGGCGTACACGACATCCGCAATCACCTGATCCGCCTGATCGGCGATCCGACGCAACGCTACCAGGAAGACCCGGTACGGATGCTGCGGGCCGTGCGTTTCGCCGCCAAGCTGAACTTCGGCATCGAAAAACACAGCGCCCTGCCGATCCGCGGCCTGGCGCCGATGCTGCGCGAGATCCCGTCGGCCCGCCTGTTCGAAGAGGTGCTCAAGCTGTTCCTCTCCGGCCATGCCGCCGATACGTTTGAAATGCTGGTCGACCTGCAATTGTTCGATCCACTGTTTCCGGCCAGCGCCGAAGCACTGGAATACAACCCGACGTACACCCACACCCTGATCAGCGAAGCCCTGATCAACACCGACCTGCGGATCAAGCAGAACAAACCGGTAACCCCGGCGTTCCTCTTTGCAGCCCTGCTCTGGCCTGCCCTGCCGGCCCGTGTCCTGCGCCTGCAGGAGCGTGGCATGCCGCCGATTCCGGCGATGCAGGAAGCGGCGCACGAGCTGATTGCCGAACAGTGCCAGCGCATCGCGATTCCGAAACGCTTCACCATGCCGATCCGCGAAATCTGGGACATGCAGGAACGCCTGCCCCGCCGCAGCGGCAAGCGTGCCGATCTGCTGCTGGACAATCCGCGTTTCCGCGCCGGCTACGACTTCCTGCTGCTACGCGAAAGCGCCGGCGAGCAGACCGATGGCCTGGGCGAATGGTGGACTGACTATCAGGACGCCAACGAAAGCGAGCGTCGCGACATGATTCGCGACCTCAGCGGCAAGGATGAAGGCACCGGCGCCCCGCGCAAGCGTCGCCGCAGCGGTGGTTCCAAGCGCAAACGCGCTGCCGGCGCTTCGAGCACCACGGGCGAGTAATCCATGGAACGCATCTACATCGGCATGGGCAGCAATCTGGCTGACCCCGCCGAACAATTGCGCAGCGCCGTCGAGGCGCTGGCGCACTTGCCGCAAACGGAACTGGTCGGGATATCCGCGTTTTATCAAAGCGACTCGCTGCTGCCCGGACAACCGCGCTACACCAACGCGGTCGCTGCTCTCGACAGTACGCTGGCGCCGCTGGACCTTCTGGATGCCTTGCAGACCATCGAAAACGGCCAGGGTCGCGAGCGCCTTGTGCGCTGGGGGCCGCGCACGCTTGACCTCGACATCGTGCTGTTCGGTGATCGCCTGATCGACGAACCACGCCTCAAGGTTCCCCATTACCACATGCAGGAACGGGCCTTCGTGCTGTATCCACTGGCGGAACTGGCCCCTGCGGATCTGCGCCTGGCCGATGGCCGCGAGCTAAGTGAATTACTCGCAGCCTGCCCGTTCGTCGGGTTGGAACGCCTGCTCCCGGCGTGACACCACTCCCACATTGGTTTTGCGTCGATCACAATATCTGCTGCTGAATCGCATCAGTTACCCCGGTAACACCCCACCCGTAACAATGCGGTAACACACGCAATTGACTTCCCTCGTTCTCCTCACGACTATAGGCGTCCCGCTGCCGCCTACACGGCGTTCAAGGGCGCAATCCAGGCCTTAAAAGCACGACGAAAGAGCGTGCGCCTGTATTCAACGAAGAATCACGCGCGTTACTCGCAGTAGTTTCCACAGCGCCTGAATGAGGAACTTTTCATGCCAGCCATCACCCTGACCACCCTGCAAGGTCTGAAGCAAAAAGGTGAAAAAATCACCATGCTGACCTGCTACGACGCAACCTTCGCCCACGCCTGCAACCAGGCCGGCGTCGAAGTGCTGCTGGTGGGCGACTCCCTCGGCATGGTTTTGCAGGGCCACGACAGCACCTTGCCTGTCACTACCTCCGAAATGGCTTATCACGTGGCCGCCGTCAAACGCGGTAACAGCGATGCCCTGATCCTCGCCGACCTGCCTTTCATGGCCTACGCCACCACCGAGCAAGCCATGACCAACAGCGCTCTGTTGATGCAGGCCGGCGCGCACATGGTCAAGGTCGAAGGAGCGTTGTGGCTGGCCGATTCGATCCGCCTGCTGGCCGAGCGCGGCATCCCTGTCTGTGCGCACATGGGCCTGACGCCGCAATCGGTGAACATCCTTGGCGGCTACAAGGTCCAGGGTCGCAATGAAAACCAGGCGCGGCAAATGCGTGCCGACGCGATCGCCCTGGAACAGGCTGGCGCGGCAATGCTGCTGCTCGAGTGCGTCCCGAGCGAACTGGCGGAAGAAATCACCCAGGCGGTGAAGATTCCGGTGATTGGTATTGGCGCTGGCAATCGCACCGATGGCCAGGTGCTGGTTCTGCACGACATGCTGGGCCTGTCCATTACCGGCCGCATGCCGAAATTCGTGAAAAACTTCATGACTGGCCAGACCAGCATTGAAGCTGCATTGATTGCCTACGTGACTGAAGTCAAAGCGGCAACATTCCCTGGAATCGAACACGGATTCTCTGCATGAACACCGTAAAAACCGTACGCGAACTGCGGGCCGCCGTGGCCCGTGCCCGTGGCGAAGGCAAGCGCATCGCCTTTGTGCCAACCATGGGCAACCTGCACAGCGGCCACGTGGCGCTGGTGACCAAAGCCTCCCAACGGGCGGACTTCGTGGTTGCGAGCGTTTTCGTCAACCCGCTGCAATTCGGTGCTGGCGAAGACCTCGACAAGTACCCGCGCACCCTCGCCGCCGACCAGGAAAAACTGCTCCAGGCCGGTTGCCATCTGCTGTTTGCCCCCACCGTTGAAGAGATGTACCCCGACGGCATGGCCGGCCAGACCCGCGTCAGCGTCCCGCAATTGTCCGAAGGCCTGTGCGGTGCCAGCCGTCCGGGGCATTTCGAAGGCGTGGCGACGGTGGTCAGCAAGCTGTTCAACATGGTCCAGCCGGACCTGGCGATTTTCGGCGAGAAAGACTTCCAGCAACTGGCGGTGATTCGCGCGCTGGTTCATGACCTGAACATGCCGATCCAGATCATCGGCGAGCCCACTGTGCGCGCTACCGATGGCCTGGCGCTGTCGTCGCGCAATGGTTTCCTCAGCGAAGAGCAACGCGCTGTGGCACCAGTGGTTTATCGCACGCTGAATGCGATCGGCGAAGCGATCAGGCAGGGCGAACGCGACTACCCGGCGCTGATCGGCACCCAGATCAAACAGCTCGAAGCCGCCGGCCTGCGTCCCGACTATCTGGAAATCCGCCATGCCCTGACCTTGCGCCCTGCGACGGCGCAGGATCGTGACCTGGTGATTCTGGTGGCGGCGTTCCTCGGTACGACGCGGTTGATCGACAACCTGCACCTGAATCTCGACGCGCCAATCTAAACACTGCAATACCCTGTGGGAGCGGGCTTGCTCGCGAATACGGTCTGTCAGCTGACACATACGTCGACTGACGCAACGCCTTCGCGAGCAAGCCCGCTCCCACATTCGATTTGCGGCAGTTTCCACACCTTATTGCTGCCTCTCAAGCCTTCGGGCAAACTGCCCGCCGTTCGATTCCGACCTGGGAAATACTCATGCACGCCATCATGCTCAAAGCCAAGCTGCATCGCGCCGAAGTCACCCACGCTGTACTCGATTACGAAGGCTCCTGCGCCATCGATGGTGAATGGCTGGACCTGTCCGGCATTCGTGAGTACGAGCAGATCCAGATCTACAACGTCGACAACGGCGAGCGCTTCACCACCTATGCCATCCGTGGCGAAGAAGGTTCGCGCATGATTTCGGTCAACGGCGCCGCCGCGCACAAGGCCAAGGTTGGCGATCGCGTGATCATCTGCGCTTACGCTCATTACAGCGAAGCCGAACTGCTCAACTTCAAGCCGCGCATGCTCTACATGGCACCGGGTAATGAACTGAGCCACACCAGCAACGCCATTCCGGTCCAGGTCGCCTGATCCGATCCCTGTCTCTTCCGTTTGTCGGACCATTCCTAACTTCGATGTTAAAAAAGTACCGGAAACAGGTCAGACAAAGTCAAGACAGATCATTGCGCGGGGTTTACTGTAGTCGCCCTGCGCCATGAAATCGTGTCGACGCAGTTGACCGGAACGCCCACCCACAGCGCTCCGGGATTTTTAGTGTTCAAAAGGCCGTTCAAGTAATAAGGAAACCCGCAGCGATGGCGTATTACCGCACTCCTCACGACGTTACCGCTCTGCCTGCCTGGCAAGCGCTGAATGACCACCGCCAAGCCATGCAGGATTTCAGCATGCGCGAAGCTTTCAATGCCGATCCGCAGCGTTTTACTCAATTCACCCTCAGCAGCTGCGGCCTGTTTCTCGACTATTCGAAAAACCTGATCAACGCCGAGACCCGCAATCTGCTGGTGGGCCTGGCCAACGAAGTCGACCTCAAGGGCGCGATCAAGTCGCTGTTCGATGGCGAAATCGTCAACTCTTCCGAAGGTCGTCCGGCCCTGCACACGGCCCTGCGCCGCCCGGTCGGCGACAAGCTGTCGGTCAATGGCGTCAACGTGATGCCCGAAGTGCACAAGGTGCTGAACCAGATCACCGACCTCGTCGGCCGTATCCACGACGGTCTGTGGCGCGGCTACACCGAAAAGCCGATCACCGACGTGGTGAACATCGGCATCGGCGGCTCCTTCCTCGGCCCGGAGCTGGTGTCCGAAGCCTTGCTGTCCTACGCCCAGAAAGGCGTGCGTTGCCATTACCTGGCGAACATCGACGGCAGCGAATTCCACGAACTGGCCATGAAGCTGCGCGCCGAGACCACGCTGTTCATCGTCTCGTCGAAATCCTTCAACACCCTTGAAACCCTGAAGAACGCCCAGGCCGCCCGTGCCTGGTACCTGGCCCAGGGTGGTTCGGAAGCCGAGCTGTATCGCCACTTCATCGCGGTTTCGAGCAACAACGCCGCCGCCGTGGCGTTCGGCATCCGCGAAGAAAACATTTTCCCGATGTGGGACTGGGTCGGCGGGCGCTACTCGCTGTGGTCGGCCATCGGTTTGCCGATTGCCCTGGCCATCGGCATGTCGAACTTCAAGGAGTTGCTGTCCGGTGCCTACACCATGGACCAGCACTTCCAGACCGCGCCGTTCGAACAGAACATGCCGGTGCTGCTGGCCTTGCTCGGCGTGTGGTACGGCAACTTCTGGGGCGCGCAAAGCCACGCGATCCTGCCGTACGATCACTACCTGCGCAACATCACCAAGCACCTGCAACAGCTGGACATGGAATCCAACGGCAAGAGCGTGCGCCAGGACGGCAAGCCCGTGTCCACCGACACCGGGCCGGTGATCTGGGGCGGTGTCGGCTGCAACGGTCAGCACGCCTACCACCAGTTGCTGCACCAGGGCACCCAACTGATCCCGGCTGACTTCATCGTGCCGATCGTCAGCTTCAACCCGGTGTCCGACCACCACCAGTGGCTGTACGCCAACTGCCTGTCGCAGAGCCAGGCGCTGATGCTCGGCAAGACCCTTGGCGAGGCCGAAACCGAACTGCGCGACAAAGGCATGAGTGACGCCGAAGTGCAAAAACTCGCGCCACACAAGGTGATCCCGGGCAACCGTCCGAGCAACACCCTGGTGGTCGAGCGCATCAGCCCGCGTCGCCTCGGCGCTCTGGTGGCGATGTACGAGCACAAAGTCTTCGTGCAAAGCGTGATCTGGGGCATCAATGCTTTCGACCAGTGGGGTGTTGAGCTGGGCAAAGAGCTGGGCAAAGGCGTCTACAACCGCCTGGTCGGCAGCGAAGAAACCCCGGCCGAGGACGCCTCGACCCAAGGGCTGATCAATTACTTCCGTGGTCGTCACCGCGGGTGATCGGCTGAAGGGGCGGTTAGCCCGCCCCTTCAAACGGCACCGGGTTTACTGCAAAAACGGTGGCGTGCACTATCACTGTAGGAGCTGCCGAAGGCTGCGATCTTTTGATCTTCAAAGCAACGTCAAAAGATCGCAGCCTTCGGCAGCTCCTACGAGGGTCGCACAGCTCCCCTCTTGAACCCTTTGACCTCTCGGCGCATCTTTATCTTTGTCGCAAAACAAGAATAAGGAACCGTCATGTTCGATATCAGCACGTTCCCCAAAGCCGATGCCGTCCGCCGGGCCGCGCAATTGAGTCAAGACGACTATCAGCGCCTGTACCGCCAATCCATCGAACACCCCAGCACCTTCTGGGCCGAACAGGCCACGCGTTTTCTCGACTGGAGCGCCCCCTGGGAAACCGTCCAGCGCTACAACCTGAAAACCGGTGAAGCCACCTGGTTTGCCGGCGCGCAGTTGAACGTCAGCTATAACTGCATCGACCGGCACCTGGAGAAGCGCGGCGATCAGGTCGCCATCATCTGGGAAGGCGACGACCCTGCCGACTCGACATCGATCACCTACAAAAAACTGCATGAAAACGTCTGTCGCCTGGCCAACGTGCTGAAAAGCCGTGGCGTGAAAAAAGGCGACCGTGTGTGCATCTATATGCCGATGATTCCCGAGGCGGCCTACGCCATGCTGGCCTGTACCCGCATCGGCGCGGTGCACTCGGTGGTGTTCGGCGGTTTCTCCCCGGACTCGTTGCGCGACCGCATTCTCGACGCCGACTGCCGCACCGTGATCACTGCCGATGAAGGTGTGCGCGGCGGCAAGGTCGTGCCACTCAAGCAGAACGTCGACAAGGCGCTGCAAAGCTGCCCGGACGTGAGCACCGTGCTGGTGGTCGAGCGCAGCAAGGGGTCGGCGAACCGGGTCGAAGGACGAGACATCAAGTACCAGCAGGCACTGAGCGAAGCCAGCGCCGATTGCCCGCCCGAGCCGATGGACGCCGAAGACCCGCTGTTCATCCTCTACACCTCCGGCAGCACCGGCAAACCCAAAGGCGTGCTGCACACCACCGGCGGTTACCTGCTGCAAGCAGCGATGACCTTCAAGTACGTGCTGGACTACCGCGACGGCGAAGTCTTCTGGTGCACCGCCGACGTCGGCTGGGTCACTGGCCACAGTTACATCGTCTACGGCCCGCTGGCCAACGGCGCGACCACGCTGATCTTCGAAGGCGTGCCGAACTACCCGAGCACCTCGCGCTTCTGGCAGGTGATCGACAAGCACAAGGTGAACATTTTCTACACCGCCCCGACGGCCCTGCGCGCACTGATGCGCGAAGGCCCGGAACCGTTGAAGCAAACATCCCGCGCCAGCGTCAGGCTACTCGGCACGGTCGGCGAGCCGATCAACCCGGAAGCCTGGGAATGGTATTTCCATGAGGTCGGCCAAGAGCGTTGCCCGATCGTCGATACCTGGTGGCAGACCGAAACCGGCGGCATCATGCTCAGCCCGCTGGTCAGTGCCCAGCGGATCAAGCCCGGTTGTGCGACACAACCGATGTTCGGCGTGCAACCGGTGCTGCTCGACGAGCAAGGCAAGGAAATCAAGGGCGCCGGCAGCGGCGTACTGGCCATAAAATCCAGCTGGCCGGCGCAGATCCGCAGTGTCTATCGCGACCCGCAACGCATGGTCGACACCTACTTCAAACCCTACCCCGGCTACTACTTCACCGGTGACGGCGCACGGCGCGATGAAGATGGCGACTACTGGATCACCGGGCGCATCGACGATGTGATCAACGTGTCCGGCCACCGTATCGGCACCGCCGAAGTGGAAAGCGCCCTGGTGCTGCACGAGAGCATCGCCGAAGCCGCTGCGGTCGGATATCCCCACGACATCAAGGGCCAGGGCATCTATGTCTTCGTCACGCCCATGAACGGCGTCGAAACCAACGATGAACTGAAGAAGCAATTGCTGGCCCTGGTCAGCAAGGAAATCGGCAGTTTCGCCAAACCGGACTTGATCCAGTGGGCCCCGGCCTTGCCGAAAACCCGCTCAGGCAAGATCATGCGGCGCATCCTGCGCAAGATCGCCTGCAATGAACTGGACAGTCTGGGTGATACTTCGACCCTGGCAGACCCGAGCGTGGTGCAAGGGCTGATCGACAAGCGCTTGAACCAGTAACCTACAGGCGCGGCCAGTGGCCGCGCCCTCCTCCTTCATCACTGAGTGGCCATGGAATTCATCCGCACCCGCATCGAAACCCAGATCATGAGCCTGACCGGTTTGTCTTTGGGCAAACTCGACCTGGAAAACCCCAAGGGCGACCCCGGGCTGTTCGGGCCGGACTCGGTGAGCTGGCAAGTCCATGGCGATTTCAGCAGCATGCTGATCGGTGGCATCAGCGCCCTGATGCTGCAGGCCCTGCACCCGCTGGCATTGGCCGGGGTCTGGGACCATTCGAACTTTCGTGAAGACATGCTCGGCCGGCTGCGCCGCACCGGGCAGTTCATCTCCGGCACCACCTTCGGTTCTCGACAGGATGCCGACTGGCTGATCGAAAAAGTCCGCACCATTCACCTGCAAGTGACCGGCACGGCACCGGATGGGCGCTCTTACGCAGCCAGCGATCCTGATCTGCTGACCTGGGTGCACGTCGCGGAAGTGAGCAACTTCCTCGCCGCGCATTTGCGCTATCGCAATCCACATTTGTCCCTCGCGGATCAGGATCGTTATTACGCCGAGATTGCCTTGGTTGCCGAACGTCTTGGGGCGCGTGATGTGCCCCGTTCACGGCAGGAAATTTCCGATTACCTTGAGCGCGTTCGCCCGCAATTGTTGTGCGATGAACGCAGTCGCGAAGTGCTGCGCCTGCTATTGAACGCCCCCGCCCCCAGCCGTCTGGCCAAGCCCTTCGGCGGCCTGATGATGCAGGCCGGGATCGACCTGCTGCCGGACTGGGCCAGCGACATGCTCGGCGTCAGCCAGAACCCGCTGCAACGCAAGCTGATCCGCGCCAGTGTCAATCGCAGTGCGCCGATGCTGCGCTGGGCGGTGCGTAACGGGTCAGTGCAGCGGGCTAAACGGCGGATGGGGATTACTTAGAAAGAACAAAGATCAAAAGCTTCGCGAGCAAGTCGGTCCCGCGCCAAAACTGTTAAACTCCCGCGCCCAATTCCCTCCTGCAAGGCGCCCAGCATGTCTTCCTTGAATCAGGCGCTGCGCGCCGCCCTCGATCAACGCCAGGACCTGCTCGCCGAACTGCACCAGCAAGGTACCGATTGCTATCGCCTGTTCCACGGCAGCCAGGAAGGCGCCGGTGGCCTGACCATCGACCGCTACGGCCCACAATTGCTGGTGCAAAGTTTCCACCAGGCGTTGGAGCGCGAGACGCTGCTGCAACTGCACGAAGCGATCAATCAATACCTGGGTTTTGAAACCCTGCTGGTCTACAACGACCGCTCCCGTGGTAACTCGCGCATCGATCGCGAAGACATCGTCTACCGCGCCGACGAAGCCGCCCTGCAAGACTTGGTCGGCCACGAGTGGGGCCTGAAGTATCGGGTGCGAGGGCGCCATGCCGGACAGGACCCGCTGCTGTTCCTCGACCTGCGCAACACCCGCGGCTGGGTCAAGGATCACAGCAAGAACAAAAGCGTGCTGAACCTGTTCGCCTACACCTGTGGTGTCGGCCTCAGTGCTGCCGCCGGTGGCGCGCGCGAGGTGTGCAACCTGGACTTCGCCGAAGGCAACCTGGCGGTCGGTCGGGAGAACGGCCAACTCAACCCGCAGTTGCCGACCATGGAATTTATCCAGTCCGACTACTTCCCGGCCATTCGCCAACTGGCCGGGCTGCCGATCAGCCAGCGCCGCGGGCAAAAGCTGCCGAGCTATCAGCGCCTGGAACAGCGCCAGTACGATCTGGTGCTGCTGGACCCTCCAGCCTGGGCCAAGAGCGCGTTCGGCACCGTCGACCTGCTGCGCGACTACCAAAGCCTGCTCAAACCCGCCTTGTTGACCACCGCCGACAACGGCGTGCTGATCTGCTGCAACAACCTGGCAAAAGTCAGCATGGACGACTGGCGCGAACAGGTTTTGCGTTGCGCGGAAAAGGCCGGACGGCCGGTGCGTGAATGGACCATGATGAAGCCAGGCGCCGATTTTCCGTCGTTGGATCAACAGCCACCGCTGAAAACCCTGATTCTTCAGCTCTGACCGTCCTCGGAGAAATCTGAAATTTCCTGAACAGGCCGATCACTTCGGAACCGGAAACGCATGCCATACTCCAAGGCTCTCCGATTCAGACAGATGAAGCCGCACATGTACAAAGGATTGATTCGCGCCATTGGCGCCTTGTTGACTGCTCTGGCCCTCTACAGCTTGCTGGGTTTTCTGATTTTACCGGGTGTCGCGTTGCGCGTTGCCAACCAGCAACTGGCCAGCTACGCCACTACACCCGCGACCATCCAGCGGATCGAATTCAATCCGTTCAGCCTTGAACTGACCCTTTGGGGCTTGAACATCGGCGAACCCGGCAAGGAGCAGGTCGGTTTCGAGCGCCTGTACGCCAATCTGCAATTCGACAGCCTGTGGACCAAGGCGGTGCACCTGTCTGATGTCGAGCTGACCAAGCCCAAGACCGAAATCCTGTTCAGCAAGGACGGCAAACTCAACCTGCTCGGGCTGTTCAAGCTACCAGAGAGCGAACCCACGCCGGCCGACCCTGATGCCAAGCCGTTTCCGCTGCGCATCGAGCGGATCAAACTGGCGGGCGGCGCCGTACACTTTGAAGATGCCCGGCCCAGCGAACCCATCGAGTTTCTCTACGACACACTCGATTTCGAGCTGAAGAACCTCAGCACCCTGCCCGATGACAGCGCCGACATGACCCTGGTGGCCGTCGGCCCCAATGGCGGACAGATCGACTGGACCGGCAACTTCAGCCTGATCCCGATCGCCTCCGAAGGTAAGCTGAAAATCACTGATGGCAAGATGAAAGCCTTTTGGCCCTATGTGCGCGATGCCGTGCCACTGGATCTCGAAAACGGCGTCATGAGCATCAGCACCGACTACAAACTCAACCTGACCAAGGAAACCGAGCTGCTGCTAAGCAATGTAGCGGTCAGCATCGCCCCCTTCGCGATCAAGGCGCCGGATGGCCGACCGCTGGTAAAGCTTGAGCGCCTGGACGTCAGCGAAACCACCGTGGACCTGGCCAAACAGCAAGTGGTGGTCGGCAAGATCCGCAGCCACAAACTGGAAACCTGGGCCGCGCTGGAATCGGACGGCCAACTCGACTGGCAGAAACTGTTCGCCAGCCAACCGTCAAAACCCACCGCCAAAGCCAAGGCAGATGCCGAACCGACCAGCACTCCGGCGGCGGCAGACTCACCGAAACCTGAACCGGCCGCCCCAGACAAACCCTGGCAGGTGCTGCTCAAGGATGTGCAACTGCGCGACTACCAGGTGCATCTGGCGGACCGCAAGGCACAACCCGCCGTCGCCCTGGAACTGGCTCCGCTGAACCTTGACCTGCAAAACTTCGACAGCCTCAACGGTTCACCCTTTACCCTCAAGCTCGATACCGGCGTGGGCAAGCAAGGCAGGATCACGGCCGACGGCGAGGTCAACCTGGCCCCGGTCAGCGCCAGACTGAAGGTCCAGACCAAGGACATCGACCTGCGGGTTGCCCAGTCCTACATCACGCCGTTCATTCGCCTGGAACTGCGCAGCGGCATGCTCGGCAGTGATCTGGCGGTCGACCTGAAAAGCACCGAGCCCCTGGCGTTCAACGTCACCGGCCGCGCCCAGGTCGATCAGCTCCATACCCTGGACACCCTGAAAACCCGCGACTTCCTCAAGTGGCAACAGGTCGTGGTCGAAGGCCTGAACTATCAGCATGGGGACAGCCTGTCGATCGACAAGATCAACCTGTTCCAGCCCTATGCGCGCTTCATGATCAACGATGATCGCACCACCAATATCGATGACCTGCTGATTCCGCAACCGGCGGACTCCGCGGCAAAACCGGCGGCCAGCAAACCGGCCAGCAAAGAAAAACCCTTGGGCATCCACATCGGCGGCATTTTCATCAATGACGGTTCGGCCAACTTCGCCGACTTCAGCCTGACCCCGAACTTCGCCACCGCCATCCAGCAACTCAACGGGCAGATCGGCACCATCGACAGCCGCCAGCCGAAACCGGCCAGTGTCGACGTCAAGGGCAAGGTCGATCGCTACGCGCCGGTGACCATCAAGGGCTCGGTCAATCCGTTTGACCCGATGGCCAGCCTCGACATCGCCACCAGCTTCAAACGCGTGGAGCTGACCACGCTGACGCCCTACTCCGGCAAGTTCGCCGGCTACCGTATCCGCAAGGGCCGGCTCAATCTCGACCTGCACTACCAGATCACCAAGGGTCAGCTCAAAGCTGAAAACAAAGTGGTGGTCGAACAACTGGAACTGGGTGAAAAAGTCGACAGCCCGGATGCCGTGAGCCTGCCGCTGAAACTGGCCGTTGCCTTGCTCAAGGACGTCGATGGCAAGATCTCCATCGAACTGCCGGTCACCGGCGACCTGAACAACCCTCAGTTCAGTGTCATGCCGATTATCTGGCAGACCTTGCGCAACCTGGTCGTCAAGGCCGCGGCAGCGCCGTTCAAACTGATTGGCGGGCTGGTCAACGGTGGTGGCTCGGAAGACCTGGGCAGCGTTTCATTTGCAGCGGGTTCCAGCGAATTGGGCAAGGACGCCGAAGGCGCCCTGGACAAACTGTCCAAGGCGCTCAAGGAGCGTCCGGCCCTGCGCCTGGAAATCGAAGGCACCGCCGCCCAGAGCAGCGATGGCCCGCTGATCGCCGAACAACGCCTGGAACGTGAATACCAGTACAACTACTACAAAATGCTCCAGCGCCGCGGTGACAAGGTCCCGGCCCAGGCTTCGTTGCTGGAAGTGCCGGACGGGGAAAAAGGCCCGCTGCTCGAAGGTATCTACCGCACCCGCCTGAAAACCCAGCCCCCCGCCGAATGGAAGGATCTGGGCAAGGAAGAGCGCACCGCGAAAATGCGTGCCGAGGTGATCAAGTTCTGGAGCTCCAGCGACGTGCTGTTGCGTCAACTGGGCCAGGAACGCGCCAGCAGCATCAAGGATTACCTGGTCGACAAGGCCCAGTTGGAAGATGACCGGGTGTACTTCATCGACGCCAATCTGGGCGAAGCGCAAAGCGACGGCCGCGTGGTGACGCCGATGCATCTGGATGCCGAGTGATGAATCGGCGGCTGGAGTCTGCTCGCGATGGCGACCAAACAGTCGACATCGATGTCGCCTGAAAGTCTGCCATCGTCGGAACGCCGCCCGGAGCAAGCTCGCTCCCACAATTGATTTTCAGCGCCACACATAGAACAGGCCCCGGCAAAAATGCACGGGGCCTGTGACGGCCACATCCTTATGGCCTTTCGCATGAACTCTCAGGTTGCAACAGGCGTATGACTCTGCCCGTCTGTCGCGCCTTCTCCCGGTCCAGGCGAGAAGTCTTGCCTTACTCGGCTTTGAGGCCGTCAGCGGAGACCGCCTTGACGCCTTTGATTTTCTTGGTGATGGCCACAGCCATTTCTTTTTGCGAATCGGTCACGGCGGTGGTCGACGACAGCGATACCACGCCTTTGTTGGTTTCAACCTTGATATCGCTACCTGGAATGCCTTTTTCGGTCATCAGGTCAGCTTTGACTTTGGTGGTGATCCAGGTATCGGAAGTAGCTTCTTTCGCTTCGGTCATTTCACCGGCAGCCAGCACCATTGGCGACTGGGTTGCCTGGGTGGTTTGAGCAAACGCGGCGTTGGCCATGGTCAGGGTCAGCGCGGTAGCAGCAGCGGCAGTGATAGCGAACTTCTTCATACGAGTAACTCCTGTTTTTCGGAAAGTCTGCCGGGTGTCTTGCCGGCAGGGTTACCTGGGATATTGCGAACGCTATGCCAACTTTGAAACAAAGAACAAAGCTTTATAAATCAACAAGTTATAAAATCAGCCAAATTTCGAAATCATGCAAAATGCACGAGAAGCACAAACTCTGCATGCAAGTTGCGGGTTTATGGAAAGTTCCTAAGATGCTGAAATTTCTGAGCTTTATCTGCAGCATTTAACGACAGGTCGACAAACAGGAAAAACCCCGCAAAAGCGGGGACTTGATTCAGCACTTCATGCCGCAGACCCGGAACAACCTTTAGGCAAGTAGTCCTCGGAAACGCTGCTCTTGCATGACCAACCTTTGGTTTCGTCCCGTGTCAGGGTAACGGTTTTGTCCTGGACCACCCCCGGGGCATTGCGCAACGTACAAACGATTGATCCCGCTCCCGCCTGCGTTGTAGCCGTCACAGACAGGGCGCAGTGGTTGGTCGATGCCTTGCCAGCGGGTGCCACGTTGGCAATTGTCGGGGTTTCCCCCTGGTTGATCACATCCTCGAACGGCACCTTCATTGCAGTCAGCTCGGCCAGTGCCGCCGTGACCTTGGCCCGGGCCTGGTACTTGGAATACATCGGCAGGCCCAGTGTTGCCAGGATCCCGATGATCGCCACCACGACGAGCAACTCGATCAGGGTAAAACCTTTCTGATTGTTCATGTACAAGCTCCATGCATGAGTCGAAGGCTCATGACCTGCCCCATGGCAGCACAGCCTGTGCCAAGGCCAGAAGCCCCTGTTGGCAGGGGCTTGGTGGCCCGCAAAGCCCTTACCTACTACCAGGATCAGCACTATCTGACGTTTTTTGTCACCTCACCGAGTGGGTTTGGCCCCGTCCCTTGACTAGGCTATAAGAGCAGTTCAATCGGAATACCCAGGACTGAACATGGCGGTCAAGGCAGCGAAAATCAGCGTGTATGCATGGGAAGGCATCGACCGCAAAGGCACAAAAGTGACCGGCGAACTCAGCGCTCAAAACCCGGCGCTGATCAAGGCGAAACTGCGCAAGCAAGGCATCAGTCCCGGCAAGGTGCGCAAGAAAAACCCTTCGGTTTTCGACATGGGCAAGCGCATCAAGGCCCAGGACATTGCCCTGTTCACCCGGCAAATGGCGACGATGATGAAGGCCGGCGTGCCGTTGTTGCAGTCGTTCGACATCATCGGCGAAGGCTTCGACAATCCGGCCATGCGCAAGCTGGTGGACGAACTGAAACAGGAAGTTGCGGCAGGCAGCAGTTTCGCCGCCGCCCTGCGCAAGAAGCCCCGGTATTTCGATGAGCTGTATTGCAACCTGGTGGATGCCGGCGAGCAGGCCGGTGCCCTCGATACCCTTTTGGAGCGGGTCGCAACCTACAAGGAAAAAAGCGAAAGCCTCAAGGCCAGGATCAGAAAAGCCATGACCTACCCGCTGGTGGTGGTGTTCGTCGCGGCGATTGTCACCGGGATTCTGCTGGTCAATGTCGTGCCGCAGTTCGAATCCGTGTTCAAAGGCTTTGGCGCCGAACTGCCGGCCTTCACCGTGATGGTCATTGGCCTGTCGCAATTCATGCAGGCCTGGTGGTGGGTGGTCCTTGGCGCGCTGGTCACAACGGCCTTCGGCGTGCGCCACGCCCTCAGGACATCCCCGGCCTTCCGTGACCGGATGGACACCTGGCTGCTGAAACTGCCGCTGGTGGGCACCCTGATGCACAAGTCCGCCGTGGCCCGGTTCGCCCGTACACTGTCGACCACTTTCGCTGCCGGCGTGCCGCTGGTGGAGGCCCTGGAATCAGTGGCCGGTGCGACCGGCAATGTCGTGTTCAAGCACGCGGTATTGCGCATCCGGCAGGACATCTCGACCGGCATGCAATTGCACTTCGCCATGCGCACCTGCGGCGTCTTTCCGAACATGGCGATACAAATGACTGCAATCGGCGAAGAGTCCGGCACCCTGGACGCTATGCTCGACAAAGTCGCGGGGTTCTACGAAGACAACGTCGATAACATGGTCGATAACCTCACCAGTCTGATGGAGCCGTTCATCATGGTGGTGCTGGGTGTTATCGTCGGTGGACTGGTAGTTGCCATGTACCTGCCGATCTTCCAACTTGGCTCAGCGATCTGACATGCCCTTGAATGAAATCCTGATTCACTCTGCGCTGGCCTTTGTCGTTCTCGCAGGCATCACCGGTCTGCTGGTCGGCAGTTTTCTCAATGTCGTGATTTGGCGCCTGCCGAAAATGCTCGAACGCGACTGGCGCGAGCAGGCCCATGACATTCTCGGCCTGCCTGGCGAAACGCCACTGCCGACTTACAACCTGTTGCTGCCCCACTCCCAGTGCCCGCACTGCGGTCACCGCATCCGCGCCTGGGAAAACATCCCGCTGCTCAGTTATTTGTTTTTACGCGGCCGCTGCTCAGCCTGTGCGGCAGCGATCAGCCCGCGCTATCCGTTGACCGAACTGGCCTGCGGTCTGTTGTCGGCGTTTGTGGCCTGGCACTTTGGCTTCGGTTGGCCAGCCGCCCTGGTGCTGATCCTGAGCTGGGGGTTGCTGGCGATGAGCCTGATCGACGCCGAACATCAGATATTGCCGGACGTACTGGTGCTGCCGTTGATATGGCTGGGGTTGATCGTCAACAGCTTCGGCCTGTTCGTGTCGTTGCACGAGGCGCTTTGGGGGGCGATTGCCGGCTACGGCCTGCTGTGGTCGGTGTTCTGGCTGTTCAAGCTGGTCACAGGCAAGGACGGCATGGGCTACGGCGATTTCAAGCTGCTGGCGATGCTGGGCGCCTGGGGTGGCTGGCAGATTTTGCCCCTGACCATCCTGCTGTCCTCGCTGGTGGGTGCCATTATCGGGCTGATACTGCTGCGCTGGCGCAACGCAAAAACCTCGACGCCGATCCCTTTCGGCCCCTATCTGGCCATTGCCGGCTGGATTGCGTTGCTCTGGGGTGGTCAAATAACCGACCTCTATTGGCAGTTTGTCGGTTTGAAATGAATAGCCCTGTGGAAAAACCCTGGATTCTCGGCCTGACCGGCGGCATCGGCAGCGGCAAAAGCGCGGCCGCCCAACACTTCATCGACCTGGGCGTGCATGTGGTCGACGCCGATCATGCCGCTCGCTGGGTAGTGGAACCCGGCCGCCCGGCACTGGCACAAATCGCCGAACACTTCGGCCCCGGCGTGTTGCAGGCCGACGGGCAACTGGACCGCGCGGCGCTACGCAAATTGATCTTCGAAGTGCCTGAAGAGCGCCGCTGGCTGGAGGCCCTCCTGCATCCGCTGATCGGCGAGGAAATCGCTCACCACCTGGCGCTGGCAAAATCGCCTTATGCGATTCTGGTTTCGCCGCTGCTGATCGAGTCCGGACAATACGCCATGACCCAACGGGTGCTGGTGATCGATGCCCCCGAACAATTGCAGATCGAACGCACCCTGCAACGTGACCAGACCAGCGAGCAGCAAGTCCAGGCGATCCTCAAGGCCCAGTCCAGCCGCCAGGATCGCGTGAGCCATGCAGACGACGTCGTGGTCAATGACCGCGACCTTGCCTGGCTGCACAGCGAGGTCGAACGCCTGCATCACTTTTATCTATCTTTGCGTGGAGGCCAGTCATGAGCCAACCAACAACCGTCGAATGCCCAACCTGTGGCGCCCCCGTGGAATGGACCGCCGAAAGCAAGTTCCGGCCATTCTGCTCCGACCGCTGCAAACTGATCGACCTGGGTGCCTGGGCGTCCGAAGAGCACAAGATTCCGGTGGCTCCCGATGCCGAGGACGAGATGTTCAGCGGTGACTTCGACCCGCGTCACTGATCCATCGAATGGGCGATTCCAGGTCTTGATGCGGATCAGGACTTGGGATCGTCGTCCTTCCAGGGAGCCGAGAGGTAACGGGTGCGGTTGAACGTTTCCAGCCACTCCGGGCAGAACACCACCAGCGCACTGACGATCATGCCGTTGATAAACGCTTCGGGGAAAATGATCAGCCACAGGTAACCGACAAAATCCTCAAGCCAGTACGGCATCTCGAAACGCTCGTCGAACCACAGCAACCAAAGCGCCAGCAGCAGGCACAGCAACGCCGACAGCGCCGCCGCAAAAAATCCGGAAACGAAGATATACACGAAGGGATTTCGTGGCTGCGCCCGCTCCACCAGAATGGCGCAGCACTCGGTGACCAGCACCGGCAGCGCAATCAACAGCGCGCCATTGACCCCGACCGCCGCCAGGTCCTGTCGACCGAGCAACACCAACCCCGTTTGTGCAACCAACCCGCCAACCAGCGCCAACGGCCAGTCCAGCAGCAGCGTCACCGCTGTCATGCCGATGAAGTGGTAAGACACGCCGGTATCAAAGTCGCGCCGCACCAGCCACAACAGAAACAGCGCAAACACCGTTCCGAGCAGCAGATGCTGACGACGGCTGTCGGTGAACAGCTCAACCCATGGCGCGCGACAGATCGCCCAGATCAACACCGGCACATAGATCAGCCAGCCGACCGCAAGGGTTTGCGATGACAGCAACTCTGCACCGATCATGGCTACGCGCGCCTCCCAAGCGAAGAACAACAGACTTTCAGTCTACACCGCCACTCGCCCGCCCTTCGACTTCAAGCCCAATGCCGCGGATCGCTCATCACCGCGTCATGTTCGGCGAACAGCTTCGGTAGCTCTGACTTGAGAAAGTCCACCCGGGTGCGGACCTTACCATCGAAAAAACGTCGCGAAGGATAGCGCGATGACTGTTACGTTTTATGTAAGGCTGCATCCCCGGTTCGCCCCTTTATCCGTCGGTGGCAAAGACTAAAATTCAGACATCGAATCCGACACGGAGCATGCCAATATGAAAACGTTGATCAGCCTGTTGCTGACCGTCATCGCCACCTCGGCCATGGCCGCCGACAACGAGCCCCTCGCGGTCCTGTACAACCCGGCGCAGCCACTGGACATCGCCAAGGTGGTTTCGGTGTCCGACACGGCGACTGCGTGCGGGGTTGTACCGGCGACCATGGAATACATTGATCATCAAGGACAGGCCCATCGCGTGACCTACAACGTCATGGGTGATTGCACCAGCAACCTGTGATCGCCAGGCTCACAGCAAGGTCCATGTGTAGCTGAGGATCAAGCGGTTCTCGTCGATATCACTGCGGTAGTTGGAACGTGCCATCGCGTTGCGCACACGGATGCCAAGGCCTTTGAGGCTGCCGCTCTGCAACACATAGCCGATATCCAGGTCACGCTCGCGATCCTTGCCTTCATAGCCCTTGCCGGTATCGACGTTATTGCCGCTGATGTAGCGCACGGTGCTGGTCAGCCCCGGTACGCCGAGCGCCGCGAAGTCGTAGCCGTAGCGCACCTGCCAGGAACGTTCATCGGTGAAGGCGAACTCATAGGTCGGCACTTCGTTGCCCAACGGCGAGATGTTGGCAAACACCCGTGGGAACGCACTGTCACCGAACATGCCCTGATAGCCGACGTAAAACGTATGGCCGCCACGCTTGGCCGACAGCAACGAGAAGAACGCCTGGTTGTCGATGTTACCCAGCAGTTTGTTGCCGTCCTCGCGCGAATCGTAGTAACCGAGGTTGGCGCCGAGGATCCAGTCGCCCACCGGCTCACTGTGCTTTAAACCCAGAAAACGCTGGTTGTAGATATCTTCCAGTTGCCCGTACCAGGCGCTGATCGAGCTGCGCTTGTCGTTGAAGACATAATCAGCGCCGGCAAAATTGAAACCGTCACTGCTGACCTGGCGCTGCGGCACGTGCCCCAGCATTGCTTGCATCTTTTCGTCGCCAGCCTCGTTGCGCAGGCTGGTTGAACTCAAGTGACCACCCTGCAGCGTCAGGCCATTGATCTCGTTGGAGGTGATGCTTGCGCCCTGATAACTGGGTGGCAGCAGACGAATATCACTGAATACCAACACCGGCAGATTGGGTTGCAGCTCACCGACTTTCAGTTCGGTTTTGGAGTAGCGCATCTTCAACGCGCCTTCCAGTCGGCTGTAGTTGTCCGCCGCGCGGCCGTCGCCCTGCACCGGCAGCAAACCGGTATTGGTCCGGTCCGGGGCACTGTCGAGCTTGAGGCCGAGCAAGCCAATGACGTCCACCCCAAACCCGACGGTGCCCTGGGTGTATCCGGACTTCACATTGAGGATGAAACCCTGTGCCCACTCTTCAGCCTTCGATTGCTGGTTGGCGCCGACGATGTCGGAATAGTCGCGACTGAAGTAATAATTGCGCGCCTGCAACGTCGCGGTGGTGTCTTCGATAAAGCCTTTTTCAGCGGCCATCGCACCTGTGGATAAACTCGAGACGACAGCCAGGGACAACGCCGAACCAGTTGTTGGGAGAATCTGTTTCATCGTTTTTCTCTTATTGTTATTGATCGACTGGTTGAAGGACTTCAGTTGCAGTGGATTTGCGACGGGGAAAGGGACGACGGGCGCTCAACAGCACATGGGTGACCATGCCGAAAATCAGCCCCCAGAACGCTGCGGACAAACCGAACAACGACATGCCCGAAGCCGTGACCAGGAATGTCACCAGCGCGGCTTCACGATCGCTCGGTACCGCCATCGCACCCGTTAACGCGCCGGCAATGGCTGCGAACAGGGCCAGCCCGGCCAGCGCCGCGATCAACTCTTTGGGGAACGCTGAAAACAGCGAGACCAGCGTGGCGCCGAAGATCCCCAACAGCAGGTAGCACAGGCCGCCGCCGACCCCGGCCACATAGCGCTTGCGAGGATCCTCGTGGGCTTCGCGACCGGTGCAGATCGCCGCGGTGATCGCCGCCAGATTCAGTCCATGGCAACCGAACGGCGCCAGCAGTGCCGTGCCCAGCGCGCTGCTGGTGATGATCGGGCTCGCCGGCGTCGGATATCCACTGGCGCGCAACACCGCCATGCCGGGCACGAACTGACCGGTCAGCGCCACCATCACCAGCGGCAAGGCGATGTTCAGGATCGCGCCCAGGCTGAATTCAGGCGTGATCCACACCGGCGTGGCCAGGCCGATCACCAGCGCTTCACGATGCAAATCACCGGTGAACGCGGCAATCGAACAGCCCACCAGCAGCACCATCATCACTGCATAACGCGGCATCACACGCTTGCAGATCAGGTACGTGGCAAACATCGCCAGGACCAGCAGCGGCTTGTGTTGCATCGACACGAACAGCCCGGTGCCGAAACTGAACAGGATCCCCGCCAGCATCGCCGCCGCGATGGCGGCGGGCAGCTTGCTGATGATCCGGTCGAAAGCCCCCGAGATGCCGACCACGAAAATGATCAGGCTGCTGACCAGATAAGCCCCCACCGCCTCTGCCATGGAAATGTCCGGCAACAGTGTCACCAGCAACGCCGAACCCGGCGCCGACCAGGCGATGATCACCGGAACGCGGTAGCGCAGGCTCAAACCGATGCCGAGCACGGCGCTGCCGATGGAGATCGCCCAGATCCAGGATGACAACACTTCCCGCGAAAGATGTGCCGCTTCTGCCGCCTGAAAGATGATCACCAACGGGCCAGCGTAGGAAATCACCGTGGCAATGAATCCAGCCACGGCGGCTGACAACGAGAAGTCCTGGAAAAACGCTTTCATGATTCAGGCACCGGTCGCTGACAACGCTGGGTTGACGCCAGCAGCGCTACGTCGGCTGCTGATGGCGAACACGGTCATGGCCAGGGCCGCCACCGCACCGGGCAAGGCAAACGCCATGAAGTTCAGCTGCAGGGGCAGGCTGATCCCGAGCAAGGCGCCACCCAGCAGCGGACCGACGATGGCCCCGTTGCGCCCGATGCCCGAGGCCCAGCCCAGGCCGGTCGAACGAATCGTCATGGAATAGAACTGCGCGGCGCAGGCGTACAAGAGAATCTGCGAGCCAATGGTAGTGGCACCGGCAATGGCGATCAGCAGGTACAACACCGGCATCGGGCTGTTGAAGCCCAACAGGGTGATCGACACCGCCGCCATGGCGAAAAACACCGACAGCACCCGCGGCAGATTGAGCTTGTCCCCCAGCACCCCGCCCCCGACCGCGCCGAAGATCGCCCCGAAGTTCAACACCAGCAGGAACGACAGGCTCGAACCCAGGCTGTAACCGGCGTTGGCCATCAGTTTCGGCAGCCAGGAACTCAGCGCATACACCATCAACAGGCAGCAGAAAAACGCCAGCCACAGCATCAGCGTGCGCAGCGCACGGCCGTCACGGAACAGCTGCAACACCGGGGTGCCCGTGCCTTTCACTTCGGCCATGTGCAATTGGTCAGAGGTTTGTGCGACGTAGGCCGGGTCGATGCGCTGCAGAATGTTGCGTGCGTCTTCATTGCGCCCCTGACGCAACATGAAGCCCACCGATTCGGGCAGGAAGTACATGATCAGCGGCAACAACAGCAGCGGCAGGACCGCCACGTAAAACACCGACTGCCAGCCGAAACGCGGGATCAGCACAATGCCCAGCCCGGCGGACAGCATGCCGCCCACCGAGTAACCGCTGAACATGATCGCAACCAGCGTGCTGCGGATTTTTTTCGGCGCGTACTCGTTCATCAGCGCCACGACGTTAGGCATCACGCCGCCAATGCCGAGCCCGGCAATGAAGCGACACAGGCCGAACTCGGTGGGGTTACGGGCGAAACCATTGAGCACGGTGAAGCCGCTGAAGAGCATCACGCAGATGGTGATGGCTTTCTTGCGGCCGATCCTGTCCGACAGCGGACCGAAGAACAGCGCGCCGAACATCATGCCGAACAGTGCATAACTGCCCAGTGCACCGGCTTGCAGAGGACTGAGCCCCCACTCTTTCATCAGCATCGGCAAGACCACGCCGTAGATCACCAGATCGTAACCGTCGAAGATGATGATCAGGGCACACCAGAACAGCACCATCCAGTGAAAGCGGTTGAAGCGAGCGTTGTCGATAACCTCATGTACGTCGATCTTGCGCATGGCATTTATCTCTTGTTGTTGTTTTTTTAGAGCGGCGGTAACACGGCTTACGTCCGTACAGCCGAGGGTAGAGCCGTCCGATACGTGGCAATAGCCAGTGAGCGCAGACCACTATCCGTTTTGTGCAGGGCCCTGGAACGGGCATGGGAACGGAAGGCTATGAGCCTCTTCGACAAATTGTCTTCTTTGCGATCACATTTGAACGCTAAGCTTGGGCCTATGGATGACTCAGATTATTTACGCCTGCTGACCATCGCGGCCGAGCAAGCCAACGCGTTTCTGTCCAATGCCCGCAAATGGGAGCGTGAGCGTTGGGTCTGCCAGCGCCTGCTGCAAGGCTTGAACATTCCCTATCGCGCCGATGAGTTCGCCCCCGCCGGGGAGCCGCCGGATGTGTTGTTTCGCGATGCCAGTTTCGAGGTGTTCTTCGTGCTCGACGAGGGCCGGCGCCTCAACGATGAATGGCGCGACGAGCTGCAACGCCGACGCAGCGCGTTCTCCCTGAGCCAACTGGTGCGCCGCGAGGCCAAGCCACGACGCATCCCCGCCAACGAGTTCTTGCTGCGATTGGCGCCGACCTTGCGCAAAAAAGCGCACAACTACAAAGAGCGCGGCATGGATCTGGGTGAGTTGGACATCATTGCCTTCGCCAGCCTCAAACGCGAAGTGCTGGACCTCAACAGCCATTTCCCGCCACCAACCGAATACCTGCGCCAGGGCTGGCGTTCGCTATCATTGGTTGGGCCGACTTTTGCCCGCGTGCTGTTCGCTCACCCGGATGCTCCGGACTTCTTGCGCAGCAACCTGGGGCGCAGCATTGTGTTCGACGTCGGGATCAGCCTGTGAGCCCGCTGCAGGAGCTGATCGCCGAGGTGCCGCAACAAGGTCGGGTACGCTGGATCGGCGTGCGCCCGCAATCACGTTCGGCGATGCTTGAACTCGATGCCGTGGAAGCGCGCCTGGAAGCCGGCCTGACCGGCGACCACGCCCGCCCGGGCGTGCGCAATGCACGGCAGGTAACGCTGATTCAGTGGGAGCACCTGGCGGTCATCAGTTCACTGATGGGGCGCGCACTCGATCATCCGGTCCGGCCTGAAGATCTGCGGCGCAACCTCGTTATCAGTGGCATCAATCTGTTCAGCCTCAAGGGCCGCCGCTTCCGGATCGGCCAGGCAACGTTCGAAACCACCGGCTGGTGCCAGCCCTGCGCGCGCCTGGAAAGCAACCTGGGCATCGGCACCTTTCAGGCCGTGCGCGGACATGGCGGAATCACTGCCCGGGTGTTACAAAGTGGCATCATTCGCCTGGACGACACCGTAAGCGTCGAACCCATTCCAGACAGCGGCTATGCTGCGTTCAACCCTGGGTAAAAACACTGTAGCTTCTACACATTCAGCAACGTCTACCCCTGACGAGGCCCGATATGACCAGCCGCCTGAACCCCGACGACCAAAAGCATGTCGAAGAGTACCTGCAGTTGTCCCAGCACCAAGTCGAGCGCCGGCCCTTCCGGCCGTGGATGCTCCTTGTACTGGTATTGGCAGTGACCATTGGTCTGGGCCTGTTGAGCCGACTTATCAGTTACCTGACGCTATGAGCTGCCTTGCGCTCGCGAAGGTACTGACACCGATTTCCTTTAGCCTTGCGAGTTATCCCCATGTCCCATCGTATTGTCATTGTCGGCGGCGGCGCCGGCGGTCTGGAGTTGGCTACCCGCCTGGGTAAGACTCTGGGCAAGCGCGGCACAGCCAGCGTGATGCTGGTCGACGCGAACCTGACCCACATCTGGAAACCCTTGTTGCACGAAGTGGCGGCCGGTTCCCTGAACTCCTCCGAAGATGAACTCAACTATGTTGCCCAGGCCAAATGGAACCACTTCGAGTTCCAACTGGGGCGCATGAGCGGGCTTGATCGTGCGCAGAAAAAAATCCAGCTGGCCGCCACTTATGACGAAGCCGGTGTGGAATTGGTACCCGCGCGTGAAGTGCCTTACGACTCGCTGGTGATTTCCGTCGGCAGCACCACCAATGATTTCGGCACTCAGGGTGCGGCGCAGCATTGCCTGTTCCTCGACACCCGCAAACAGGCCGAGCGCTTCCACCAGCAACTGCTCAATCACTATCTGCGCGCTCACGCCGGCCAGACCGACGCGATCGAGCAAATCAGCGTGGCCATCGTCGGCGCCGGTGCCACCGGGGTCGAACTGGCCGCCGAACTGCACAACGCCGCCCACGAATTGGCAGCCTATGGCCTGGACCGGATCAAACCGGAAAACATGCACATCACCCTGATCGAAGCCGGTCCACGGGTGCTGCCGGCACTGCCGGAGCGGATTGGCGGGCCTGTGCATAAAACCCTGGAGAAACTCGGGGTCAACGTCATGACCAATGCCGCTGTCAGCGAAGTGACGGCCGACAGCCTGATCACCGCCGACGGCAACGAAATCAAGGCCAGCCTGAAAGTCTGGGCCGCCGGGATTCGCGCACCGGGTTTCCTCAAGGACATCGATGGCCTGGAAACCAACCGCATCAACCAGCTGCAAGTGCTGCCGACCCTGCAAACCACCCGTGACGAGAACATCTTCGCCTTCGGTGACTGCGCCGCCTGTCCGCAACCGGGCAGCGACCGCAATGTGCCACCACGCGCCCAAGCCGCTCACCAACAGGCTTCGTTGCTGGCCAAATCGCTGAAACTGCGCATCGAAGGCAAGGCACTGCCGGAGTACAAGTACACCGACTACGGCTCGCTGATTTCGCTGTCGCGCTTTTCGGCTGTGGGTAACTTGATGGGCAACCTCACAGGCAGCGTGATGCTCGAAGGCTGGCTGGCGCGGATGTTCTACGTGTCGCTGTACCGCATGCACCAGATGGCGCTGTACGGGCCGTTCCGCACGGCGATGCTGATGCTGGGCAGCAAGATCGGACGTGGGACTGAGCCACGGCTGAAACTGCACTAACACCTCAACCACTGTGGGAGCGAGCTTGCTCGCTCCCACATTGGCTTTGCGGCGTTCCTGAGTTTCCTGTGGACAAAAAAAATCCCCGTATCTTTCGATACGAGGATTTTTAATATGGTCGGGGTAAGGGGATTCGAACTCCTGACATCCTGCTCCCAAAGCAGGCGCGCTACCGGACTGCGCTATACCCCGGTAAAAAAAAGGCACCCTTGAAGGCGCCTTCCTCGATCAGCGCTTTTGGCCTCTGATCTTAAGATTCGATTCCAGCGCTAACTGGTTTCAAAAATGGTGGGTCGTGTGGGATTCGAACCTACGACCAATTGGTTAAAAGCCAACTGCTCTACCAACTGAGCTAACGACCCAAAAATGGTCGGGGTAAGGGGATTCGAACTCCTGACATCCTGCTCCCAAAGCAGGCGCGCTACCGGACTGCGCTATACCCCGGTTTGAAATTGGCTCCGTGACCAGGACTCGAACCTGGGACCCAATGATTAACAGTCATTTGCTCTACCGACTGAGCTATCACGGAACTACACATTTCAATTTACAACTTTGAAGCTTTTACTGCGTTCTCTTCGACCCGTTCGCATCGCTGCGTTCGTGTGTCTGAGGCGCGCTATTCTACAATCTTCAGCACCTCTGTCAACCCCCTAAATTGCTTTCAAGTTAATGATTTGCAACTTATTTTGGATTCCTGCTTGGGGAGCGGAAACCCTGGCGGGTGACTTACTGCGGGGCGCACTTTACAAGCCTTTTCCTTTGAGTTCAACAGCCTAACGAAAAAAAGGCCTCGTTATGCGAGGCCTTTTCGATTTTGCTGCCGTTATGGATCAGACGAAGACGATTTCGTCGTTCTCCACCACACCGTGAGCGGTATCGCCCGGCATGAATCGACCGGACAGTATCAACTGCGCCAGCGGGTTCTCGATCCAGCGCTGGATGGCGCGCTTGAGCGGCCGTGCGCCGTACACCGGGTCGTAGCCGACCGCGATCAGCTTGTCCATGGCTTCCGGGCTGAGCTCAAGCTTCAGCTCGCGCTCGGTCAGGCGGCTGCGCAGGCGACCCAGCTGGATCTCGGTAATGCCGGCGATCTGATCCCGCGCCAACGGCTCGAAGATCACCACTTCGTCGACCCGGTTGATGAACTCCGGCCGGAAGTGGCTGGAAATCGCATCCATCACCGCCGCGCGCTGCGCCTCACGGTCACCGACCAGCTCCTGGATCTGTACCGACCCCAGGTTGGAGGTCATGACAATCACGGTGTTCTTGAAATCCACCGTGCGGCCATGGCTGTCGGTCAGACGACCATCCTCGAGCACTTGCAACAAGATGTTGAACACATCCGGGTGCGCCTTCTCGACTTCGTCCATGAGGATTACCGAATACGGTTTGCGACGTACGGCCTCGGTCAGGTAACCGCCCTCTTCGTAGCCCACGTAGCCTGGTGGCGCACCGATCAAGCGAGCCACGGAATGTTTCTCCATGAACTCGGACATGTCGATCCGCACCATCGCCTCTTCGGTGTCAAAGAGGAATTCGGCCAATGCCTTGCACAGCTCGGTTTTACCGACACCGGTCGGGCCGAGGAACATGAACGAGCCGCTTGGGCGATTAGGGTCGGACAACCCGGCACGGGAACGCCGTACCGCGTTGGAAACCGCCACCACCGCTTCGTCCTGACCGATCACACGCTGGTGCAACAGGCTTTCCATCTTCATAAGCTTGTCGCGCTCGCCTTCGAGCATCTTCGACACCGGAATACCGGTCCACTTCGACACGACTTCGGCGATCTCTTCTTCAGTCACCTTGCTGCGCAGCAACTGGTTTTCGGGCTTGCCATGCTGGTCGACCATTTGCAGGCTACGCTCCAGATCCGGGATCACCCCGTACTGCAACTCGGCCATGCGGTTCAGGTCGCCTTTGCGGCGAGCGGTTTCCAATTCCTGACGGGACTGCTCGATTTTCTGCTGGATCTGCGCAGAACCCTGGACTTCGGCTTTTTCCGAGTTCCAGATTTCTTCGAGATCCGAGTACTCACGCTCATGACGAGCGATTTCTTCCTGCAGTTTCTCCAGACGCTTCTTCGCCGCGTCGTCGCTTTCTTTCTTCAGCGCCTGGGACTCCACCTTCAGCTGAATCAGGCGACGCTCCAGACGGTCCAGCACTTCCGGCTTGGAGTCGATCTCCATGCGGATGCGACTGGCGGCCTCATCGATCAGGTCGATGGCCTTGTCCGGCAACTGCCGGTCAGTGATGTAGCGATGGCTGAGCTTGGCTGCGGCAATGATCGCGCCGTCGGTAATCGCCACCTTGTGGTGCACCTCATAACGCTCCTTGAGGCCACGCAGGATAGCGATGGTGTCTTCCTCACTCGGCTCGTCCACCAGTACTTTCTGGAAACGTCGCTCGAGAGCGGCGTCCTTCTCTATATATTGGCGGTACTCGTTGAGCGTGGTCGCACCGACACAGTGCAGCTCACCGCGGGCCAGGGCCGGCTTAAGCATGTTGCCCGCATCCATCGAGCCTTCGCCCTTACCGGCGCCGACCATGGTGTGCAGTTCGTCGATGAACAGGATGATCTGCCCTTCCTGCTTCGACAGTTCATTGAGCAGGGATTTCAGGCGTTCTTCGAACTCACCGCGATACTTGGCACCGGCGATCAGCGCCCCCATGTCCAGGGACAACAGGCGCTTGCCCTTCAAACCATCCGGCACTTCGCCGTTGATGATGCGCTGGGCCAGGCCTTCGGCGATCGCGGTTTTACCCACGCCAGGCTCACCGATCAGCACCGGGTTGTTCTTGGTGCGACGTTGCAGCACCTGGATGGTCCGACGGATTTCATCGTCACGGCCGATCACCGGATCAAGCTTGCCGTCTTCGGCTCGCTTGGTCAGGTCGACGGTGTATTTGTCCAGGGCCTGTCGCGCTTCTTCGTGGTTCGGGTCGTTGACGGCCTCGCCACCACGCAGGTTGTTGATCGCGTTCTCCAGGGCTTTCTTGCTCACGCCCTGACCGAGCAACAGCTTGCCGAGCTTGCTGTTCTCGTCCATGGCGGCGAGCAGCACCAGCTCACTGGAGATGAACTGGTCGCCCTTCTGCTGGGCCAGGCGGTCGGCCTGGTTGAGCAGGCGCGCCAGATCCTGCGACATGTTCACGTCGCCGGTCGGGTTCTGGATTTTTGGGAGCTGGTCGAGCTCTTTGGTCAGCTCTTTACGCAGGCTGTTGACGTCAAAGCCCACCGGCATCAACAGAGGCTTGATCGAGCCGCCCTGCTGTTCGAGCAAGGCCTGCATCAAGTGCGCCGGCTCGATGGCCGGATGATCAAGGCCGACAGCCAGGGATTGGGCATCGGACAACGCTAACTGCAATTTGCTGGTTAAACGGTCTATACGCATGGGTCACCTTCCTTTTGAGCAGGCCGGACCTATAAAACATCCTGAATGAAGAAACCTGCCAGATACCGTTATAGATGCGGTCGATTCTGGGAGTTTCAAGCATCAAGACATTGATGCAGATCAGAGAAGCTTAGCGGGCGAGCCAGATCAGGGAGGCAAAGCGACCGGTGCGAGGGGCACGGCGGTAGGAAAAGAAACGTGGGTCGGTCACGGTGCAGAAACCTCCACCGTAGACAGCGGTGACGCCACGAGCGGCCAGGCGCAGACGCGCCAGCCTATAGATGTCGGCCATGAACTTGCCGGGGTTTTGACTCGGCACGAAGGCTTCAGCCGCTTGCGGCAACTGCTGCACGAAGGTTTCGCGCACTTCCGGGCCGACTTCAAAGGCTTGCGGGCCGATGGCCGGGCCGAGCCAGACCAATACTTCGGCCGGTGGCACCGCCAGACTGTCGAGGGTGGCTTCCAGCACGCCCGCCGCCAACCCGCGCCAACCGGCATGGGCTGCAGCAACGCGGGTGCCGGCACGGTCGCAAAACAGCGCAGGCAGGCAATCGGCGGTCATCGCAGCACAGGCGACGCCCGGCGTTGATGTCCAGCTGGCATCAGCCGTATCCACCCGGTCAGGATCGGCATGGGCCACGACGATGCCGTGAACCTGCTGCAACCAGGCCGGTTGAATGGAGAAATGATCGGTAAGACGACGACGATTCTCGGCAACAGCTTCAGGGCTGTCGTCGACGTGATCGCCGAGGTTGAGGCTGTCGAACGGCGCCACACTGACGCCGCCCGCACGGGTGGTGACGCAGGCTTTGACCCCGGCCGGCGCGGGCCAGTCAGGAATCAGCCAGTCACTCATCCGATGAACGCCTCGCGGTCTTGCTTGAGCAGGGTCAGCAACCAGACGAAATCTTCCGGCAACGGCGATTCCCAGCTCATGCGCTGACCGGTGGTCGGATGATCCAGTTCCAGGAAACGCGCATGCAGCGCCTGACGCGGGAAATTTTTCAGCGACTCGACCATGGTCGGGTTGGCGGCCGGCGGGATACGGAAACGACCGCCGTAGGCAGGATCTCCGACCAACGGGTAGTTGATGTGCGCCATGTGCACGCGAATCTGGTGCGTACGACCGGTTTCCAGCTTCACCCGCACGTGAGTGTGGGAGCGGAAGCGCTCGAGCACGCGGTAATGGCTGACGGCTTGCTTGCCACCTTCCATCACGGCCATGCGCTGGCGTTGCTGGCCGTGGCGTCCGATCGGCGCATTGATCTTGCCACCGGCTGTCACCACTCCGATCACGATGCACTCGTAGATCCGGCTGACGCTGCGGCTCTGCAACTGTGTAACCAGCTGCGTCTGCGCTTGAATGGTCTTGGCCACCACCATCAGACCGGTGGTGTCCTTGTCCAGGCGATGCACGATACCGGCGCGGGGCACATTGATGATGTCCGGCACGTGGTGCAGCAAGGCGTTGAGCAAGGTGCCGTCGGCATGACCGGCAGCCGGGTGCACCACCAGGCCCGCAGGCTTGTTGATCACCAGGATGTCGTCGTCTTCATAGACGATATCCAGGGCTATGTCTTGAGCGACCCATTCGCCCTGAGCTTCCTGCTCGGCAGTCAGCTCAAGGATGGCGCCGCCGTGGACGATGTCTCGCGGGCGGATAACCGCCCCATCCACAGTCAGGCGGCCGTCTTTGATCCAGGCGGAAAGGCGCGAGCGCGAGTGCTCAGCGAATAATTGTGCGGCGACTTGATCGAGGCGTTGGCCGCCCAATTCGGACGGCACCTCTGCGCGAAGTTCAATTTTATCGGACATGCTCAGACTAGGCGTCGGCACAGCCTTTGGTTTCGGCTGCGCGCTTGTGGTTAAATACGGCGTCTTTTGCCCCGAGGCTATTCAACGGGGCGCTCATCATAACAGGACGGCCACGCCCAAGACAGCGGCCGTCATAGGGACGCAAGCCGCCATGCAAGTGAAACACCTGCTGCTGATCGCCATCCTCGCATTGACCGCTGCTTGCTCATCGAAGGAAGTCGTAGACGAAAACCTCAGTGAAGTCGAGCTGTACCAACAGGCTCAAGCCGACCTGGACAATAGCAGCTACACCAGCGCCATCGCCAAGCTGAAGGCTCTGGAATCGCGTTATCCGTTCGGTCGCTATGCCGATCAGGCGCAACTCGAACTCATCTACGCCAACTACAAGAACACCGAGCCAGAAGCGGCCAAGTCCGCTGCCGAACGCTTCATTCGCCTGCACCCACAGCATCCGAACGTCGATTATGCCTACTACCTCAAGGGCCTGACTTCTTTCGACCAGGACGTCGGCCTGCTGGCGCGTTTCCTGCCGCTGGACATGACCAAGCGTGACCCGGGCGCCGCCCGCGACTCCTATAACGAGTTCGCCCAGCTGACCAGCCGCTTCCCGAACAGCCGCTACGCGCCAGACGCCAAGCAGCGCATGATCTATCTGCGCAACCTGCTGGCAGCCTACGAAATTCACGTGGCCGACTACTACCTGACCCGTCAGGCTTATGTCGCCGCCGCGAACCGCGGTCGTTACGTGGTGGAAAACTTCCAGGAAACCCCTTCGGTCGGCGACGGCCTGGCGGTGATGACCGAGGCCTACCAGCGCATGCACCTGGACGAACTGGCTGCCACCAGCCTGGAAACCCTGAAGCTCAACTACCCGAACCACCCGACACTGGTAGACGGTCAGTTCGTACCGACCGTGGCCGAAGCCGACAACCGTTCGTGGCTGAGCAAGGCGACCCTGGGCCTGATCGAGTCCCGTCCGCCGCTGCCGCCGGGTGAAACCCGCGCCAACCAGGACGTACAGAAGCAATTCCAGGAAGCCAAGGACGCCATCCCGAGCGAGCTCAAGCCTAAAGATGCCGAAGGCGATGTGATCGAAGAAGAAAATCACGAAGCGCAAGGCAACAACGACGACCGTTCGTGGTTCAGCTACATGACCCTCGGTGTGTTCGACTGACACCCCAGGTTGTGCAAAAAGGGAGACTTTCGAGTCTCCCTTTTTATTTCAAGCACTTTATTACACTGTGCGCCTGCCAGGTCCTTGGCTAAACTGCCGCTTCATCAATCAAAAAGCAGCTCACCATGCTTCGTTTATTGTTCTGGATTGCCCTGATTGCCGCTGCAGTATGGTTCTGGCGCAAGTTCAAGGGGCAGGCCTCCACCCCCAAGCCCCCTGCCGAGCGGGAAGCGGCGCCCATGGTCCGTTGTGCCCATTGCGGCGTTCACCTGCCCCGTGACCGCGCGCTGAGCCTCGACCAGCAATGGTATTGCAGCCAGGCTCATCTCGAGCAAGGCAAGGGCTCCAGTGGTCACTGACACTTGAGCAGAAATGGCAACCGTTCAAGGACTATCGCGCGTCCCCAAGGAACTGAAAGGTGTTGATCGACGTCTGACGCAGATTATTCAAGACCTCTCTGTGCGAATGAACCGGGTAATCGAAAACGTCCTGCACCTACAGCGCCGCGTGCAAATCCCTCCGCTACGGCTCGACCTGAAATCACTGGAAATACTCGAAAATGAAGCCCCAGCCCGCCATACCAAGGGCCTGGGGCTTAATCTGTCCGGCCAGCCGGGCGAAAGCATTTTGTCCCGCCTAGACTTCAAGGTACGCCAGGAAAGCGGCTGCTTTTGCAGGACCTATGCACACGGACGAACCCCACATTGAACACCAGACCACGACAAAAAGTCCTGATCGTCGATGACGAACCGGACATTCGAGAACTCCTGGAAATCACCTTGGGCAGGATGAATCTGGAGACGTTCAACGCCCGCAACGTTGGCGAAGCGCAATCCCTGCTCAAACGCGAAACCTTCGATCTATGCCTGACCGACATGCAATTGCCGGACGGCACCGGCCTGGAGTTGGTGCAACACATCCAGCAACGCCACCCTCAGGTCCAGGTGGCGATGATCACCGCCTATGACAGCCTCGAAAACGCGATCAATGTACTCAAGGCCGGGGCCTTCGACTTCCTGACCAAACCGGTGGACCTTGCGCGCCTGCGTGAACTGGTCACCAACGCCCTGCTGGTTCCTGCCCACGGAGTCGGCATCGAACGACGCTTGCTGGGCGATTCATTGCCCATGCGCAACCTGCGCAAGCACATCACCAAACTGGCCAGCAGCCATGCGACGGTCTACATCAGCGGAGAGTCCGGCAGCGGCAAGGAGTTGGTCGCGCGCCTGATCCACGATCAAAGCCCCCGCGCCCATCAGCCGTTCATTGCGATCAACTGCGCGGCGATTCCCTCGGAGCTGTTGGAGAGCGAGTTTTTCGGCCATCGCAAAGGCAGTTTCAGCGGTGCCATCGAAGACAAACCCGGCCTGTTCCAGACAGCCCACAGTGGCACCCTGCTCCTTGACGAAGTGGCCGACCTGCCGCTGGCCATGCAAGTCAAACTGCTGCGCGCAATTCAGGAGAAATCCGTACGCAGCGTCGGCGGGCAGCAGGAAGTGGCTGTGGATGTGCGCATTCTCTGCGCCACGCACAAAGACCTTGGTGCCGAAGTCGCCGCCGGACGTTTTCGTCATGATCTTTACTACCGCTTGAACGTAATCGAACTCCGGGTGCCGCCCTTGCGTGAACGTCGCGACGATATCGAAATGCTAGCTAGCCACATTCTCAAGCGTCTGGCTGCCGATACCGCTCAACCTGCGGCGAGACTCCACCCCCAGGCCCTCGATGCACTGAAAAGCTATCGCTTCCCGGGCAATGTGCGGGAACTGGAAAACATGCTCGAACGGGCACACACCTTGTGTGAGAACAAACAGATCGAAGCCGGTGACCTGCGCTTGGCTGAAGGCAACTGTGGGGCTGAAGTTGGCGTGCCAGACCTGACCCGGATCGACAACCTGGAAGCCTACCTGGAAAACGTCGAACGCCAACTGCTGCTCCAGGCCCTGGAGGAAACCCGCTGGAACCGCACGGCGGCGGCCCAGCGGTTGAACCTGTCATTCAGGTCGATGCGCTACAGGCTCAAGAAGTTGGGATTGGATTGAGGCTTTAAAAAGATCGCAGCCTTCGGCAGCTCCTACATGAGAGCGTGCCTACTGTAGGAGCTGCCGCAGGCTGCGATCTTGTCAAAGTCTTCCGGCAGGCGCATAAGGCGCCGGATCGATAATCGGTGCCCGGCCCAGCATCACATCGGCAAACAGCTGGCATGATGCCGGCGCCAGCACCAGCCCGTTACGGTAATGCCCGCAGTTGAGCCAGAGCCCGTCAAACCCCGGCACCGGGCCGATGTAAGGAATGCCCTCGGGTGATCCCGGACGCAATCCGGCCCAATGCCCCACCACTTCGGCATTGGCCAGTGCCGGGATCAATTCCACCGCGGACGCCTTCAGGCTTTCCAGTGCCGACCCGGTCGGCGTCTTGTCATAGCCCTCATGCTCCAACGTACTGCCGATCAGTATGTGCCCGTCGCGCCGGGGAATCGCATAACGGCCCTTGGCCAGGACCATGCTCGGCAGGAAATCCGCCGCACACTTGTAGAGAATCATCTGCCCTTTCACCGGCTCGACCGGCAGCGTCAGATCAAGCAGCTTGAGCAAATCACCGCTCCAGGCCCCCGCCGTCAGGACAACTTGATCGCCCGGGACAGTACCTGTGGAGGTCTGCACGCCGACCACTTTGTTGCCGTCACGAACAAACCCGCTGACTTCGCACTGCTCATGGATCGTCACGTTCGGCAGTGCCAGCAATGCGGCCTTGAGTGACTTCACCAGACGCGGGTTGCGCACGTTGGCGACGTCGGCCATGTAGATCGCCCGGGCAAAACCACTGCCCAGCACCGGCACGGCGTCGTGTGCGGCCGATATATCCACCGCGCTGAGCGGGCGATTTTCCCGGGCGGCCCATGCCAGGGCTTCAGCCTCGTCATCCAGATCCAGCCAGTACAGACCGGTGGTGTGCACTTCAGGATCAACCCCAGTGGCGGCAAACAAGCGCTCGCCCAGCTGTGGATAAAAGTCCTGGGACCAGTGAGCCAATGCGGTGACCGCCGGGCTGTAGCGCCACGGGTAAAGCGGCGAAACGATGCCGCCACCGGCCCAGGACGATTCCTGGCCGACGCTCGAGCGATCCAGCAGCACAACGCTTTGCACTTCGGAGGCGAGATTGAACGCCGTCAGCAAACCAATCACCCCGCCGCCGACAATCACCACTTGCTGTTGCCTGGTCATGTTCTGATCCAATCGTTAAATAGACAGAGGGTACAAAAGGCACCCGAAAAAAACTCAGCGCCCCCAGCAGTCTTTGCTGGTCAGGCCGGATTCCGCGTTGACCATACCGAGCACACCGGTGTTGGTGATGGTCAGATCACCGCACTTGTCAGTGGCCATGCTCGAATCAGCCTTGCGCACCGCCGTCAGCAGAAAGGTCTGGTCGGTCAGGGTCGGTGTGATGCTGTAGTAATCATTGCCGGCACTGAGGCCCGTCGCATCGGTGTAGGCATTTTTCTGCGAGTAGAAGCGCTCCAGGAGTTGCGCCTGCTCCGAGAGCAGACCGGCTGCTTCTGCGCGACGGCCCTTGTTCATGTATTCGGTGAGACTCGGGGCAGCAATGGTCATGACAATACCGATGATCGCAATCACGATCATGATTTCGATCAGGGTAAAACCGCGGTTGGAACTACGCATGCATCAACTCTCACTCACTGTATTTGTCGCCACATGATGCGACGGCTGCCGCCGGATTTTTCCATCCCCGCAGTACCGTCGCCAGTGGAATCGTTCACGACCCCGCCGCTGTCGCTGGCGTCCCGGGTCGAATGTTCTCCGATAAAGATCACGCCATCGGATAGTGTGTCGCTGTTGTCGACCACTCCATCGGCGTTGCTGTCGAGCATCTTAACGCTGATCGCAGCGGGCAGCTTCAGGCAGACGGCCTTCAACCCCTGATTGCTGTGATAAAAACCGTACCAGTTGCCATTGGCCAGACAGGTTGGCCGGTTCAGCGCTGGCGAATCCACTGATGTGGCAGCGTGCGCCGACATCGACAGGTCAAGCGCGACGACAACAAATAGTTGCGACCATAACCTGGCAGGTCGCTCAGTACTTCGCATAGATGCTCTCCACCACACTGCGCGAGTGCCCCGCGATGCCGACTGCCGTTACCCGATACAAGGTTGCCGGGGTATTGATTGGCACATTCACCGCATTTTGGCTGATACCGATGTTTTGCACGCCATAAAAACCCTTGTCCGATGCAATCCAGGTCACGCCGGAAGAGGCGTTGAAACCGGCAGCGGTAATTGTCGAAGACTCGGACGGTGGTGCACATTGCACGATGCCGCTGCAAACAGGCAGCGCATAACTGTCCCGCTGCACCGTACCCTCGCCGACCCGCAATGCGGCTTCGGCACTCTGGAACGACTGGTTGCGCAAGGCGACGCTAGCGGCCATTTTTTCCTGCAGGGTGGCGCTCTGCATCGATGAAAGACCAATCAACGTCAGCAAGAGCAAGAACACCAGGCTGACCAACAGGGCCATGCCGCGTTGGGCGAAATACGTCTTGGGAGCACGATTCATTGGCACTCCCTCATGGCAAGCGGTTGCGCAGGGCGGCAACCACGTTGAAGGTTTGATCGGCCACCCGGTGGTTCGGATCGAAGAGAGTCAGGCTCAGGCGAACACTACGAATCAGCGCGGGGTCCGGCGGGTTGCTGCTGTAACGCGAAGCTGCCAGATCAGTGGCCGTGCTGGCCAGGCCGAAGCTCACGTCAAAAGCGCTGACGTTATCCACCAGCACCTGTGGTGCTGCAGCCCCGCTCTTCATCAGCAGTTGGTCGTTGCTGTAGCTATAAGTCAGCCGCCGGATCGGAAATGCCAGCTGCCCTGCCACTGGCTTCCGACCTTCACTGTAGGCCGTCGAATGGGTTCGACAATCGGAAAGTACGGTCCAGTCCGGCTTGTCACCATTAACGCCGACATCCGCCGTAACCAGCGTCAACTTACGGCCGCCGCTGTCCCAACGGATCGGTGCTAGCTGACTGGCATGGAAATCACCTTTCTGACTTGAATCGGTGATCGTTTCCAGACAACCGAACATCCCGACCATGCGGACTTCCTGAATCATTTTGCTCAACACAAAACGTGCGTCCTCCTGCATGTTCGCGGCCGCGTTCTGGCTGAGATAAGTGTTCTTGGCTGCGATGAAAACCTGCACCACGCCCAGCACCACGATCAGGCTCAATGCCAGGGCGATCAGCAACTCGACCAGGCTAAAACCCCTGCTGCGCCGACTCACGGGATCACCGTCGGATCAATGTCCGCGCGACTGCTCAGGACGAAATTGCGCCGCGAGTCGGCAGCCTTCGCAGCCCGCGAGTCGTCCCAGGTAATCGTGATGGTGTACACCTTCTGGCTGACAGTGACACTGCCCGTCGCGGAGGCACCGAGTGAACTGACGATGTTGGTGTTGAAGTCAAACAGGTCCTGATCCCGGGTAACGTCGGGGTTGCCCGAAGTCGGCGGCGCAATGGTGTAATCCGCTGCGGCATTGGCGCGAATGCGGTCCATCAGGTCGTAGGCGATAAAACTGGCCTGACTGGTCATGCGCGCGCTGTCCGTGTACTTCAGCGCATTGAGCTGAAACGCCGCCGCCCCCAGCAAGCCCACTCCCAGAATGACTAACGCCACCAGGACTTCGACCAGCGTCATACCCTCCTGCGCTCTTTGCCTCCCGGCCCTCATCCGCAACTTCCACCCATTAGAATTCGTCCGTTCAAACACACCGTCAGCGTCCTGCTTTGTGTGCCCCGCCCATAGCTGATCACCACCTCTGAGGACGGTGATGACAATCCGCCCATACTGTTGAAATCGATGGCAGTGATGCCAGAGGTTAGCGCCAGAGTTGCGCCGCCGCTCATCGCCGGAACAACCCGCAATACATTGGCCAAAGCGCCAGTACCGTCGTAAATCGTCAGCTCCCCGCTCCAGACATCCCCGCCGGCCGTCGGGCGCACCCGTGTGGTATTGCCCCGATCGATGGCTTCTAACCGGGCAAAATTCAAGGCTCGTCGCAGGTCAGCGATTTCAGTATCAGCCCTGGTTGTTTGCGTCGAGCGGGTAAACGCCGGCACAGCCAGAGTCAGCAGAATCAGAAGGATCGCGATCGCGACCAGCAACTCGATCAGCGTGAAACCTTTTGTAGGATGATCCATCGGGGCCTTCTGTTTCCTTCGGCTATACCTGCTCTTGCGCGGCACCACATTCGAGCGATGCGGTGCGTTTGCGTTGCCATTTCTCGCGCAGGGATTGCGCGAGCCACAGCACGCCACGGAGGGAGATGTCATGCGGCAACAAGGCTTCAGCCTGATCGAACTGCTCATGGGACTGGCAATTACAGGAATTGTTCTGCATTTGGTCAGTCCGGCGTTCGCAACGCTGATCGAATCGAACCAAAGACAGCAAGCGGCACAGGCTCTGTCCAGCGGTATTCGTACCGCCCGGAGCGAAGCCATCACCCGCAACCAGGCCGTGGTGATTCACGGCATCAATGGCGACTGGGGCCAAGGCTGGCGGATCATTCTGGATATCAGCGGCAAAGGGGAAATGGACAGCGACAATCCACTACTGACCGAACGCCAGAGCGGCCCACGCGTGTCGATTGTGGGGAACAGTACGGTCGAAAGCTCCATACGGTTCAGAGGTCAGGGCGAGTCACTGTTAGGAGGGACTTTACACATTTGCGCCGTTCGCGAACCGGTGAGCCAACATCAAGTGGTGCTGGCTCGGACCGGTCGCGTCAGCCTGCGCAGCGACAAGGCTGAGCATCCGTTATGCGAAAAAAGGAGAACATTCAGGTCAACGAGCGAACGCGCAGTTCTTTAGGCATCGAGAACGTGATGTTTTCCTCGCGACCGGCCAGTTCATCGGCACCGGTTGCACCCCAGGCCTGCAACTGCTGGATCACGCCGCGCACCAGGACTTCCGGGGCGGATGCACCGGCGGTGATACCGATACGCTCAACGCCGTCGAACCAGCTCTTTTGCAGGTCTTCAGCACCGTCGATCAGGTAGGCAGGAGTGGACATGCGTTCTGCCAATTCGCGCAAGCGATTGGAGTTGGAGCTGTTCGGGCTGCCGACCACCAGCACCACGTCGCACTCGTCCGCCAGTTGCTTGACCGCATCCTGACGGTTTTGCGTGGCGTAGCAAATGTCGTCCTTGCGCGGTCCACCGATGGCCGGAAAGCGCGAACGCAGGGCGTCGATAACACGACTGGTATCGTCCATCGACAGCGTGGTCTGGGTCACGAAGGCGAGCTTTTCAGGGTTGTTCACCTGCAACGCCGCGACATCCTTCTCGTCTTCGACCAGGTAGATCGCGCCGCCATTGCCGCCATCGTACTGGCCCATGGTGCCTTCGACTTCCGGGTGACCGGCGTGGCCGATCAGAATGCACTCTCGGCCGTCACGGCTGTAGCGCGCCACTTCGATGTGGACTTTGGTCACCAGCGGGCACGTGGCGTCGAACACTTTCAGCCCACGACCAGCCGCTTCGCTGCGCACGGCCTGGGAAACGCCGTGGGCACTGAAGATCACGATGACGTCGTCCGGCACCTGATCCAGTTCTTCAACGAAGATCGCTCCACGGGAGCGCAGGTCTTCGACGACAAATTTGTTGTGGACCACTTCGTGGCGTACATAGATCGGCGGCCCGAAGACTTCCAGGGCGCGGTTGACGATTTCGATCGCACGGTCCACACCGGCGCAGAAGCCACGGGGGTTGGCGAGTTTGATTTGCATGCTGTGCCTCGTGTCTTGCGCGCAAGAAATAGCGAAAACTGTAGAAACTAACTGTGGGAGCGAGCAAGCCCGCTCCCACATTTTTGACCGTGTCCGGTCAGTTACAGCGCTTTGACGGAAATGATTTCCACGTCAAAGGTCAAGGTCTTGCCCGCCAGCGGGTGGTTGAAGTCGATGGTCACTTGCGCGTCATCGAACTCTTTGACCACGCCCGGCAATTCAGTATTGGCCGCATCGTTGAAGATCACCAGCAAACCAGGCGACAGTTCCATGTCCTGGAACTGGGAACGCGGGATGATCTGCACGTTTTGCGGGTTCGGCTGGCCGAAAGCGTTTTCCGGCTCGATGCTCAGCGTACGCTTGTCACCGGCCTTGAAACCGAACAGCGCCGCTTCGAAACCTGGCAACAGGTTGCCATCACCGACCTTGAAGGTCGCCGGGGCTTTGTCGAAAGTGCTGTCCACCGTGTCGCCGTTCTCCAGGCGCAATGCGAAATGCAAGGTGACTTCCGTGTTCTGGCCGATGCGTTGTTCAGCCAATACCTGTTCAGTCATGAACGGTTTCTCCGGTCTTTTTACTTTTGAACATATCCAGTGCCAGCATGACAGCACCAACAGTAATGGCACTGTCGGCAAAGTTGAACGCCGGGAAGTGCCAGCGGTTCTGCCAATGCACCAGAATGAAATCGATCACATGGCCCAGGGCAATGCGGTCATACAGATTGCCCAGCGCGCCACCGAGCACCAGTGCCAGCGCAACCGCCAGCCAGGTCTCGTTGCGGCCCAGACGCTTGAGCCACACCACCAGCACCGCACTGACCACGATAGCGATCAACGCGAACAGCCAGCGCTGCCAGCCGGAGCTGTCAGCCAGGAAGCTGAACGCCGCGCCAGTGTTGTAGGCCAGGGTCCAGCTGAACAAATCGGGAATCACCACGATTTGCTGATACATCTCGAGCTTGCCTTCAAAGTAGAACTTGCTGGCCTGGTCGATGACCAGGACCAGCAGACTCAACCAAAGCCAGCTCAGCCGTCCGAAACGGCCAACGGCATTAGGCATAATGACGGACCTCGCCAGCGCCGCTGATGTTGTCGACGCAACGGCCGCAGATTTCCGGGTGCTCCGGGTTCACGCCGACGTCTTCACGGCAGTGCCAGCAACGAGCGCACTTGGCGTGGCTCGACTTGACGATCTTCAGCTTCAGGCCGCTGACTTCGGTGACCACGGCATCGGCCGGTGCTTGCACCAGCGGTGCAACAGCAGCGGTCGAAGTGATCAGTACGAAGCGCAGTTCGTTGCTCAGTTTGGCCAGGTCGGCGGTCAGTGCGTCTTCGGCGAACAGCGTCACTTCGGCCTGCAGGTTGCCACCGACGGCCTTGGCGGCACGCTGGATTTCCATTTCCTTGTTGACCGCAACCTTCACGGCCATGATCCGGTCCCAATACGCGCGACCCAGTTCGAAGCCTTCCGGCAATTCGGTCAGGCCTTCGTACCAGGTGTTGAGCATCACCGATTCGTTACGCTCACCCGGCAGGTATTGCCACAGCTCGTCAGCGGTGAAGGCCAGGATCGGTGCGATCCAGCGAACCAGCGCTTCGCAGATGTGAAACAGCGCGGTTTGCGCCGAACGGCGGGCCTTGCTGTTCGCGCCAGTGGTGTACTGACGGTCCTTGATGATGTCGAGGTAGAAGCCGCCCAGTTCCTGCACGCAGAAGTTGTGGATCTTCGAGTACACGTTCCAGAAGCGGTATTCGCCGTAGTGCTCTTGCAGCTCGCGCTGCAGCAGCAGGGTACGGTCCACGGCCCAACGGTCCAGAGCCAGCATTTCTTCGGCCGGCAGCAGGTCGGTGGCCGGGTTGAAGCCGGTCAGGTTCGAAAGCAGGAAGCGCGCGGTATTACGAATACGCCGGTAGGCGTCCGCACTGCGTTGCAGGATCTGCTCGGAAACCGCCATTTCGCCCGAATAGTCGGTCGAAGCGACCCACAGACGCATGATGTCGGCGCCCAGGGTATCGTTGACTTTCTGCGGAGCAATCACGTTGCCCAGGGACTTGGACATCTTGCGGCCGGACTCGTCGACGGTGAAGCCGTGGGTCAGCAGCTCGCGATACGGCGCGTGATTGTCGATGGCGCAACCGGTCAGCAGCGACGAGTGGAACCAGCCACGGTGTTGGTCCGAACCTTCCAGGTACAGGTCGGCGCGCGGGCCGGTTTCGTGGCCCATCGGGTGCGAACCGCGCAGGACGTGCCAGTGCGTGGTGCCCGAGTCGAACCAGACGTCCAGGGTGTCGCTGATCTTGTCGTACTGCGGCGCTTCATCGCCCAGCAACTCGGCGGCGTCCAGCTTGAACCAGGCCTCGATGCCTTCGACTTCAACGCGCTTGGCCACGATTTCCATCAGCTCGACGGTACGTGGGTGCAGCTCGCCGCTTTCCTTGTTCAGGAAGAACGGGATCGGCACGCCCCAGTTGCGCTGGCGGGAAATGCACCAGTCCGGGCGGTTGGCGATCATCGAGTGCAGGCGCGCCTGACCCCAGGCCGGAACGAACTGTGTTTCTTCGATGGCTTTGAGCGAGCGCTGACGCAGGGTGTCGCCGGTGGTCGGCTGCTTGTCCATACCGATGAACCACTGCGCGGTGGCGCGGTAGATCAGTGGGGTCTTGTGGCGCCAGCAGTGCATGTAGCTGTGTTCGATAATAGTGGTGTGCAGCAGCGCACCGACTTCGGTCAGCTTGTCGACGATGGCCGGGTTGGCCTTCCAGATGAACTGGCCGCCGAAGAATTCCAGCGAGGTCGCGTACACGCCGTTGCTTTGGACCGGATTGAGGATGTCATCGTTGACCATGCCGTACTTCTTGCAGGTCACGAAGTCGTCCACACCGTAGGCCGGAGCGGAGTGAACCACACCGGTGCCGGCGCCCAGTTCAACGTAGTCGGCCAGGTAAACTGGCGACAGACGGTCGTAGAACGGGTGACGGAAGTTGATCAGCTCCAGCGCTTTACCGGTGGTGGTCGCAATGACCGAACCTTCCAGCGAGTAGCGCGCCAGGCACGACTCGACCAGCTCTTCAGCCAGTACCAGCAGCTTGTCGCCGACGTCGACCAGGGCGTAGTTGAATTCCGGGTGAACGTTCAACGCCTGGTTGGCCGGGATGGTCCACGGGGTGGTGGTCCAGATCACGATCGAGGCAGGCTTGGCCAGCGATGGCAGGCCGAAGGCGGCAGCCAGTTGGGCTTCATCGGCAATCGGGAACGCCACGTCGATGGTCGAGGACTTCTTGTTCTCGTACTCGACTTCCGCTTCGGCCAGGGCCGAACCGCAGTCGAAACACCAGTTCACAGGCTTCAGGCCCTTGAACACGAAACCACCCTTGACGATTTCGGCCAAGGCACGGATTTCACCGGCCTCGTTCTTGAAGTCCATGGTCTTGTACGGGTTGGCGAAGTCGCCCAGCACGCCGAGACGGATGAACTCGGACTTCTGCCCTTCGATCTGCTCGGTGGCGTAGGCCCGGCACAGTTCGCGGGTCTTGTCCGCGCCCAGGTTCTTGCCGTGGGTCACTTCGACCTTGTGCTCGATCGGCAGGCCGTGGCAGTCCCAGCCCGGAACATAAGGCGCGTCGAAGCCCGACAGGGTCTTCGAACGGATGATCATGTCCTTGAGAATCTTGTTCAGCGCATGACCGATGTGAATCGAGCCGTTGGCGTACGGAGGGCCGTCGTGCAATACGAACTTCGGACGATCCTTGCCAATCTCGCGCAACTTTCCGTACAGGCCAATACTGTCCCAGCGCTGCAGGATCTGCGGTTCGCGCTGTGGCAGGCCGGCCTTCATTGGGAAGGCGGTGTCCGGAAGGTTTAGCGTGGCTTTATAGTCGGTCATTTAAGGCTCTTCATTAGCGATGGGCGCTAGGTGCGGCTAGTGCACGGGCGGCGGCGACATCCGCGTTGATCGCCGTTTTCAACGCCTCCAGAGAGGCGAAACGCTGCTCTTCGCGCAGCTTGTGGTGGAAAACCACCGTTAAACGCCGGTCATACAGATCGCCGGCAAAATCTAAAAGATGCACTTCCAGGTGGGCTTTGCCATCACCTTGAACCGTGGGCCGCACGCCAATGTTGGCGACGCCGGGCCAGGTCTTGCCGTCGATCTCGACATCCACCAGGTAAACCCCGGTGAGCGGCACGCGACGGCGCTTGAGTTGAATATTGGCAGTGGGCGTACCCAACTGCCGGGCCAGCTTCTGGCCATGCAATACGCGACCGGCGATCCGGTACGGCCGCCCGAGCAGGCGTTCGGCCAGGGCGAAATCCGCGGCGGCCAGGGCATTTCGAACTTGCGTGCTGCTGACCCGGATGCCATCGAGTTCGACGGTTTGTGCCGCTTCGACGGTAAAACCCTGAAGGGTGCCTGCCTGTAGCAGGAAATCGAAATCTCCCGCGCGGTCACAGCCGAAACGGAAGTCGTCACCGACCTCCAGATGCTGCACGCCAAGGCCATCCACCAGAATGGTATCGACGAATTCACTGGCACTGAGCTTGCTCAGGCGCTGGTTGAAAGCCAGGCAAAGCACACGGTCGACGCCTTCGGCGGCCAACAATTGCAGCTTGTCCCGCAGGCGGGCCAGACGGGCCGGCGCGGTGTCCGGAGCGAAGAACTCCCGCGGCTGCGGCTCGAAAATCACCACGCAACTGGGCACGCCCAACTCGAGCGCACGCTCACGCAGGCGCGCCAGGATAGCCTGGTGGCCACGGTGAACACCGTCAAAGTTGCCAATAGTGGCGACACAGCCCCGATGCTGGGGGCGCAGATTGTGGAGGCCTCGAACCAGCTGCATAACGCGCTTCTTGCTCATAAAGTGGTCGATTATAACCACACCCGGCGGCCGACGACAGGCAACACCGTAACCCAAAGTGATCGAGCCGACAAAACCGCCGGCTCGCCCGTGTTTATCGAGGCCAGAACCTCAGCCCAGCGCCTTGCGATTGAAGTCGCGCAAACGAAAGCCCATCAACACTAACATGCCGAAATAAGCCACCACACCGGCAACGACCAAGGCACCCAGGCGCAGGAAACGCTCAAGCATCTGCCCCTCGCCCCAGGCCGGCATGAAATGCATCCCGGCCAGCAATACGCCCGACATCACCGATACCGCGATCACCAGTTTCAAGCCGAACTTCGCCCAGCCCGGTTGTGGCTGGTACATCTGCTGCTTGCGCAGTTGATAGAACAGCAACCCCGCATTCAAGCAGGCACCAGCGCTGATAGCCAGAGCCAGGCCGGCGTGGGCCAGCGGTCCGATCAACATCAGGTTGAACAGCTGGGTGACCACCAGGGTGAAAATCGCGATTTTTACCGGCGTGCGGATGTTTTGTTGCGCATAAAAGCCCGGCGCCAGCACTTTGATCACGATAATCCCGAGCAAACCGACGGAGTAGGCGATCAACGCGCGCTGGGTCATCGCCGCATCATGGGCATCGAACTGACCGTACTGGAACAGCGAAACCGTCAACGGCTCGGCCAGAATCCCCAGCGCCAGGGCGCAAGGCAATACCAGCACGAAGCATAGGCGCAGGCCCCAATCGAGGATGCGCGAGTATTCGTGACGATCCTTGCTGGCGTAGGTCTTGGCCAGGGTCGGCAACAGAATCGTCCCCAACGCCACGCCCAGCACGCCGGAAGGCAGTTCCATCAAGCGGTCGGCGTAGTACATCCAGGACACGGACCCGGCAACCAGGAACGAAGCGAAGATGGTGTTGATGATCAGCGAGATCTGACTCACCGAGACACCGAGGATGGCTGGCAGCATCTGCTTCATTACGCGCCAGACGCCGGTGTCGCGCAGGCTCAGGCGCGGCAGCACCAGCATGCCGATTTTTTTCAGGTGCGGCAGCTGGTAGAGCAACTGCGCCAGGCCACCTGCCAGAACCGCCCAGCCGAGCGCCATTACGGGCGGATCGAAGTACGGCGTGAGGAACAACGCAAAAATAATCATGCTGACGTTGAGCAGCGTCGGCACGAATGCCGGGACCGAAAAACGGTTCCAGGTGTTGAGGATCGCGCCCGCCAGCGACGACAGGGAAATCAGCAATATGTAGGGAAAGGTCACCCGCAACAGGCTGGAAGTGAGCTCGAATTTTTCCGGGGTATCGGTAAAACCCGGCGCAGTGACCCAGATGACCCACGGCGCGGCGATCATGCCCAACACCGTGACCAGCGCCAGTACCAGCGTCAGCAGGCCCGAGACATAGGCAATGAATGTGCGGGTCGCCTCTTCACCCTTCTGGCTTTTGTATTCTGCAAGAATCGGCACGAATGCCTGGGAAAACGCCCCTTCGGCAAAGATCCGCCGCAACAGATTGGGCAATTTGAAGGCGATAAAGAAGGCGTCAGTCGCCATTCCCGCGCCAAATGTTCGCGCAATGAGGGTGTCGCGAACAAACCCCAGAACCCGGGAAAGCATCGTGATAGAGCTGACGGCGGCCAACGATTTGAGCAGATTCATGGAAAGAGTTTGTGCCTGTCGATAAACAGCAGGCGAACTACGCGCCTACTTATGCGATACTCCGCGCCGCAACAGCACAGAGCCAAAGCTCGCGAGTTTACAGGTCGCACGCTGGAAAGAAATCTCCAAGCTTGCTTCACCTACCACTTAGCGGAACGTCTCAACCGCCCTTGACAAGACCTCAACTCATCGGCATGATTCGCGGCCTATTTTGTTTGCTATTTCCTAAAAAGTCTTTCGAGGAGCTCGACGGTGGCCAACTCACCTTCCGCCAAAAAACGTGCAAAACAGGCTGAGAAGCGTCGCAGCCACAACGCCAGCCTGCGTTCCATGGTTCGTACCTACATCAAGAATGTAGTTAAGGCCATCGACGCAAAAGACGCTGAAAAAGCTCAAGCTGCATACGTTCTGGCTGTGCCAGTTATCGACCGTATGGCCGATAAAGGCATCATCCACAAGAACAAGGCTGCTCGCCATAAGAGCCGTTTGAATGGCCACGTTAAGGCCCTGAACGTTGCCGCTGCTGCCTAAGCGACTCGTTCATTAAAAAACCGACCTCAGGGTCGGTTTTTTATTGCCTGCGATTCAGTGAATTCGACGCAAAAAAATGTGAGAGCGAGCCTGCTCGCCCCCACAACTCTGATTGTGTGAAATTACTGAGTGTGGGCCCACGGCAAAATCGGAATCGCCGTCACCGCATTCTGCGGACTGCCCTCGATCAGGCGATCGCTGTACACCAGATACACCAGCGTATTACGCTTCTTGTCGAGGAAACGCACCACCTGCATGGTCTTGAACACCAGGGACGTGCGCTCCTTGAACACCTCGTCGCCATCCTTGAGCTCACCCTTGAAGCTGATAGGCCCGACCTGCCGGCAAGCGATAGACGCTTCAGCACGATCCTCGGCCAAACCAAGACCCCCCTTCACCCCACCGGTCTTGGCGCGCGACAGATAGCAGGTCACACCATCAACCTTGGGATCATCAAAGGCCTCGACCACGATCCGGTCATTCGGCCCGACGAACTTGAACACCGTCGACACCTGACCAATCTCTTCGGCCGAAGCCAACAGCGGCATCGCCAACAGCAACCCCAACAACCCTTTTGCCACGCGCATTCAGGTATTCCTTCAGACCAGGATCAGGTTATCGCGGTGAACCAGTTCCGGTTCCGCCATGTAACCCAACAGACCGACAATCGCCTCGGACGACTGACCGATGATTTTTTGCGCTTCCAGCGCACTGTAGTTGGCCAGGCCACGGGCAATTTCACGACCGTCAGGCGCCACGCAGACCACCATCTCACCGCGACGGAAGCTGCCCTGGACCAACTTGACCCCAACCGGCAGCAAACTTTTGTTGCCCTGGGACAACGCCATCACTGCACCCGCATCCAGCACCAGAGTGCCACGGGTTTGCAGATGACCGGCCAGCCACTGCTTGCGCGCCGCCAGCATGCCGCGCTCCGGCGACAGCAAGGTGCCGATGCGCTCGCCCGCCTTGAGGCGATCCAGCACACGCTCGATGCGCCCACCAACGATGATGGTGTGAGCGCCGGAACGGGCCGCCAGACGCGCAGCACGCAACTTGGTCTGCATGCCGCCACGCCCCAGCGCACCACCAGTACCGCCCGCCACCGCATCGAGCGCCGGATCATCGGCACGCGCCTCGTAAATCAGCTGGGCATCCGGATTATTGCGCGGATCGGCGTCGAACATGCCGTCGCGATCCGTCAGGATCACCAACAGGTCAGCCTCGACCAGATTCGCCACCAGCGCCGCGAGCGTGTCGTTGTCGCCAAAACGGATTTCGTCGGTGACCACGGTGTCATTCTCGTTGATCACCGGAATAACCTTCAGCTCGACCAGCGCACGCAAGGTGCTGCGGGCGTTCAGGTAGCGCTTGCGATCGGACAAGTCGTCGTGAGTCAGGAGAATCTGCGCGGTATGCCGGCCATGCTCGGCAAAGCTCGACTCCCAGGCCTGCACCAACCCCATCTGACCGATTGCGGCGGCTGCCTGAAGCTCGTGCATCGCACTGGGTCGCGAGGTCCAGCCCAAACGGCTCATGCCGGCCGCCACCGCCCCGGAGGACACCAGCACCAGTTCGACACCCGCCTCATGCAAGGCCACCATCTGCTCAACCCAGACACCCATTGCCGCGCGATCCAGGCCTTTGCCGTCCGCCGTCAGCAAAGCGCTGCCGATCTTCACGACCCAACGCTGCGCACCTGTCACCTTGCTCCGCATCATCTTCAACCTTAGCTTGAGGGCAACGCGACCTAGCACTGCCCGTGACGTTATTCGTGGTTACTCGTGACCAACAATCGATTTCCAGATACCAAAACGCCGCTCGATTGAGCGGCGCTTAAGTTTATCGCAACGAATCAGTCACGCACGTAAATGATTTCCGGACCGTCTTCGTCATCCACATCTTCTTCGTCCCAATCATCGTCGCCGATGTCGTGGACCGACTTCACGCCGCTGCGACGCAGGGCACGCTTGTCATCCAGCGCCTGCAGCTGCGCGCGAGCTTCATCTTCGATGCGCTGATCGAGATCGGCCAGCTCTTCCTTGTAGGCCGGGTCATTGGCCAGGCGATCAGCACGATCTTCCATGTAACGCATGATGTCGTGGCACAGACGCTCGGTACCAAGCTTGGAGATGGCCGAAATCACGTAGACCGGACCCGTCCATTCCAGGCGATCAACGATTTCCTTGACGCGAACATCGTGCTCTTCATCAAGGATCTGGTCGCACTTGTTCAGGACCAGCCAGCGATCACGCTCCGCCAGGGACGGGCTGAACTTGATCAGCTCGTTGACGATCACTTCAGCGGCATCCGGTGCGCTGGCGTCATCCAGCGGCGCCATGTCCACGAGGTGCAGCAGCAGACGCGTGCGCGCCAAGTGCTTGAGGAAGCGAATGCCCAGGCCAGCACCTTCGGAAGCACCCTCGATCAAACCCGGAATATCGGCAATGACGAAGCTCTTCCAGCGATCGACGCTGACCACACCCAGGTTCGGCACCAGCGTGGTGAACGGGTAGTCGGCAACTTTCGGCTTGGCAGCCGAAACCGAACGAATAAAGGTACTTTTACCAGCGTTCGGCAAGCCCAGCAGACCGACATCAGCCAGTACTTTCATTTCCAGCTTCAGGTCGCGCTGCTCACCCGGCTTGCCCGGAGTGGTCTGGCGCGGCGCGCGGTTGGTACTGGATTTGAAACGGGTGTTACCCAGACCGTGCCAGCCGCCCTGCACTACCATCAACTTCTGACCGGCCTTGGTCAGGTCGCCGATGACTTCCTGAGTCGCGGAGTCGATCACCGTGGTGCCGACCGGAACGCGCAGGATCAGGTCTTCACCCTTCTTGCCGGTGCAGTCGGTGCTGCCGCCGTTGGAGCCACGCTCGGCATCGAAGTGCCGGGTGTAACGGTAGTCCACCAGGGTGTTGAGGTTTTCGTCGGCCATCATGTAGATGGAACCGCCGTCACCGCCATCACCGCCGTTCGGGCCACCGTTCTCGATAAATTTTTCCCGACGGAAACTCATGGCGCCATTGCCGCCATCACCAGCCTTTACGCGAATCGATACTTCATCAACAAACTTCATAACAAACGCCTCTCGCCATACGGACGAGCCGAAAAACAATCAAGACATAAGACTCTTGCAAAAATGAGCGCAGCGACCCTGAACCACGATACCTACATCGTACGCCGACAGCCCATACAAACAGCTTTGCAAGAGACTCACCCCACAAACGAAAAAGCCCCGTCGCGAGACAGGGCTTTTCCAGCGATCGCGCAATTAAGCTGCGACTACGCTCACGTAACGACGACCGAAGGCGCCTTTTACTTCGAACTTGATCACGCCTTCGACTTTAGCGAAGAGGGTGTGATCTTTACCCATGCCAACGCCGTAGCCAGCGTGGAATTGGGTGCCGCGCTGACGCACGATGATGTTGCCCGCTTTGATAGCCTGGCCGCCATACATCTTCACGCCAAGGCGTTTGGCTTCTGAGTCGCGACCGTTACGGGTACTACCACCAGCTTTTTTGTGTGCCATGAGTTCAATTCTCCTAGTGAGGAATTAGGCTGTAATTAAGCCTGAATACCGGTGATTTTGATCTCGGTGTACCACTGGCGGTGGCCCATACGCTTCATGTGGTGCTTACGGCGACGGAACTTGATGATGCGGACTTTATCGTGACGACCTTGGGAGATCACTTCAGCCACAACGGTAGCGCCAGCAACAACTGGAGCGCCGATATTCACGTCGTCGCCATTGGCAACCAACAGAACGCGATCAAAGGTAACGGATTCGCCGGTAGCGATTTCCAGTTTTTCGATCTTCAGGTATTCACCTGGGGCGACTTTGTACTGCTTGCCGCCAGTAACGATTACTGCATAAGACATGGTATTTCTCCGATAATCCTGCTCACCCAGCTCTTTATAAGAAGAGGTATTGGCTGGCATGGCTGCATGGGGCTGGAGGCCCGCTTGCAATTGCGTAAGGCAGGTGCTGCCCAGGAAGTTCAGGGTGCGCGATTGTACGCAAGGCACGAGCGCCTTGCAAGGGGCCGTCCATCGCGCCTTGACACCTGCAAGCGTGGGTCCTAGCATGCCGCGCAACCCTTCTGGAGCGACTGTCGCTGATGCAACCCCAAGCTTTCTACCGCGCGGTCGCGGACGATTTTAGCGCCGTCGACGGCATCATCAAGAAGCAGCTGACTTCCCGAGTGCCGCTGGTATCGAAAATCGGCGATTACATTACCTCGGCCGGCGGCAAACGCCTGCGTCCTTTATTGGTGCTGTTGTGTGGCAAGGCTCTTGGCCGTGAGGGCGACGAACTGCGCCTGCTGGCCGCGACCATCGAGTTCCTGCACACCGCTACCCTGCTGCATGACGACGTGGTCGACATGTCCGGCATGCGCCGTGGCCGCTCGACCGCCAATGCCATGTGGGGCAACGCGCCCAGCGTACTGGTCGGCGACTTCCTGTATTCGCGCTCGTTCGAAATGATGGTCGAACTGGGCTCGATGCCGGTGATGAAGATCCTTTCGCAAGCCACGCGCATCATCGCCGAAGGCGAAGTGTTGCAGCTGTCGAAGGTTCGTGACGCCAGCACCACCGAAGAAACCTACATGGAAGTCATCCGCGGCAAGACCGCGATGCTCTTCGAAGCCTCGACCCACAGTGCCGCCGCCCTGTGCCAGGCCTCGCCGGAACAGTCCGAAGCCCTGCGTACATTCGGTGATCACCTGGGCGTGGCCTTCCAGCTGGTCGATGACCTGCTCGACTACAAAGGCGATGCCGAAACCCTGGGCAAGAACGTCGGTGACGACCTGGCCGAAGGCAAGCCGACCCTGCCGCTGATCTACACCATGCGCGAAGGTACGCCGGAACAGGCCGCCTTGGTGCGCAAGGCGATCCAGAAAGGCGGGATCGAAGACCTGGAAAGCATCCGCGAAGCCGTGGAAGCCTCGGGCTCGCTGGAGTACACCGCGCAACTGGCCCGTGACTATGTGGCCCGTGCGATCAAGTGCCTCGAAGCGCTGCCTGCCAGCGAGTACCGTGATGCACTGGTTGAACTGAGCGAGTTCGCGGTCGCGCGTACGCACTGACCACGAATATCCCTTGTGGGAGCGGGCTTGCTCGCGAATGCGGCGTGACAGTCGACAGAGATGTTGAATGTCATTCCGTCTTCGCGAGCAAGCCCGCTCCCACAGGTTCTTCCACGCTGCACCCCCTCCCCGCTAAAACCCTATATAATGTGCGCTTTTAACGATCCTGAATCCAAGGAGCCTTAGTGAGCACGTTGCCACCCTGCCCAAAATGCAATTCCGAATACACCTATGAAGACGGCGCCCAGCTGATCTGCCCCGAGTGCGCCCACGAATGGTCCGCCAGCGGTGAAGCCGAAGCTGCGTCCGATGACGCAGTGAAAAAGGATTCGGTCGGCAACGTCCTGCAGGACGGCGACACCATCACCGTGATCAAGGACCTCAAGGTCAAGGGTACGTCTTTGGTGGTCAAGGTCGGCACCAAGGTCAAGAACATCCGCTTGTGCGATGGTGATCACGACATCGATTGCAAGATCGACGGCATCGGCCCGATGAAACTCAAGTCCGAGTTCGTCAGAAAAGTCTGAGCCTGCTGTTACCCATCCCGCGCCCGGCGTGGGATGGCGTCTCACCCTCCCCGCTTCACCCAGTAAATCCTCGCAATAGCCAAACGCCAGTCGATTTGACCTGACGCAATCTTTACCCGGAAAAAAGCGCAAACCGCCAATAGACCCTTGCTATTTGATGAATAAGAATTATTCTCATAAAGCCCTTCAATGGAGATGAGAACCATGACTTACTTGATCGATGCCTGGCTGGACCGCCCACACCCTTACCTCAGGATCCTGCATCGGGAAACCGGGGAAGTCTGTGCGGTGCTTGAAGAAGAAGCCTTGAGTGAACTGCAGGACCAGGGTGATCTTGATCTCAATGGCCTGAGTTCCAGCGAGCCGGTGGTGCTCAAGGAACTGGTGCGTAATCTGTTTCTGTTCTGCTATGCCCGGGCGTTGCGCCCGCACAGTGAACTGCACCACAAGATCGAAATATGAAAATCACCGAAGAAACTGTGGGAGCGAGCCTGCTCGCGAAAGCGATCTGACATTCAACACTTATGCTGACTGACACTCCGTCTTCGCGAGCAGGCTCGCTCCCACATCAGCCCGACGTCATATCGGGCCGGGCATTACAGAACGTCCAGCAACTCGACGTCGAACACCAGTACGCTGTGCGGCGGGATGCTGCCAACGCCTTGAGCGCCGTAAGCCAGTTCGCTCGGCACGTACAGGCGCCATTTGCTGCCGGCGTTCATCAGTTGCAGGGCTTCGGTCCAGCCGGCGATCACGCCGCCAACCGGGAATTCCGCAGGCTCGCCGCGCTCGTACGAGCTGTCGAACACAGTGCCGTCGATCAGGGTGCCGTGGTAGTGAGTACGCACGGAATCTTCACGGGATGGCTTGGCGCCTTCACCAGCGGTCAGGACTTCGAACTGCAGGCCGGAAGCCAGAGTGGTGATGCCGTCACGCTTGGCGTTTTCAGCCAGGAAGGCCAGACCTTCGCCAGCAGCCGCTTCAGCCTTGGCTGCAGCTTCGGCCTGCATGATTTCGCGGATGACTTTGAAGCTGGCGGACATTTCTTCCTGACCCACACGGCTTGGCTTACCGGCGAACGCGTCGGTCAGACCTGCCAGGATCGCGTCCAGGCTTACGCCCGGTGGCGGGTTGTCGCGCAGTTGGTCGCCCAGCTGACGGCCAATGCCGTAGCTGACGCGGGTTTCGTCGGTGGACAGATTTACTTCGGACATGACACTGCTCCGCTGTGCGGACGGCTCGGGAACTTGCCATGCGTGCACAGCGCGTCCCGGAGCGCCCGGAACCAAAAGGGCCAGCAGACTAGCACAGATGTCATGCCATTGATGAGGGGCCTCAGGCGATCGGCACCTTCAGGTTTTCCTCCACATCGGCAACCAGGCCGCACATTTCGTCATGCACGACCGTGTGCACGAGATTGAAGTGCAACTTTGGAAAGGAGCGCAGCACATCACGGGCATGCTCCACCGAACGCAGGCTCATCATGTGCCCGCGCGTATCGCTCAAGGGATACGCCGTGCCATGCATCCGCGCCTCCAGCAGGTAGATCCCGCCCTCCATCGAGATCAGGTTCAGCTCATCGACCTTCCCGGCGACGGCATACGCATTCAACTCTTGCAGGTTCATGAGCGCACCTCACGCAGTAGCGAGCCTCTTTACAGGGATAGGCTTCGGCGCATCAAAGCACAAGCCACTGGCCAGACCGTTTGTCTGTTACTGCAGGAGCTTGTGGCGAGCGAGCTTGCTCGCGCCGGGCTGCGTAGCGGCCCCAAAAAAGCGGGATCACTTCGCCATCCAGCGGGAGCAAGCTCCCTCGCCACAAAGGGAGCCGGTCCGGATCAGTGCTTGGTGACTTTATCCAGGTAACCCATGGCAAATGCCGAGACCACGAAGGTCATGTGGATGATCACGTACCACTGCAGATGCTCGGGATCGACGTTCTTGGCGTCCATGAAGATGCGCAGCAGGTGAATGGACGAGATCGCCACGATCGATGCGGCCACCTTCATCTTCAGCGACGAAGAGTCCATGGTGCCCAGCCAGTTGAGCTTCTCCTTGCTGTCGTCGATGTCCAGTTGCGAGACGAAGTTCTCGTAGCCGGAAATCATCACCATCACCAGCAAACCGCCCACCAGGGCCATGTCGATCAAAGACAGCAGCACCAGGATCAAGTCCGATTCGGCCATCGAAAACACGTTCGGGATGACGTGGAAGACTTCCTGGAAGAATTTCAGTGCCAGCGCCAACAGCCCGAGGGACAGACCGAAATAGATCGGCGCCAACAGCCAGCGCGAGGCGTACATTGCATTTTCGATAAAGCGTTCCATTGAATCTCACAAGTAGGGCTGAAAACGGCGGCGAGTATACCAGCCGCCCGCCTATAGCCAGAAGCTGCCAGAAACCGTCGAAAAATCCGCCACCTGCGCCTGTGTATCAAAGTTTTTCTGCTAGTGTCCAAATCATTGATTGCTCAGTGATGTCGGACAGGAAGACTGGAAAATGGATGTGCGATTGCCTTTGACGAGTGCCGGAATTTGCCTGGCGTTGCTGCTGAGCGGCTGCTCGCCCAGCGACGAAAAACGCCAGGTCAGCCTCGAAGAAAAAACCGCGCAATTCGAAAAGTCGCTGGACGCCATCCAGGATCCGAAGCTCAAGGATGCCGTGTCGGAGCTGGGCGGCTCGCTGCTGCTGCTCGAACGCGCGCAACTCAAGCTCGACAGCAAGCCGATGGAAACCGAATACGGCGAAGACGCCCTCGCCATGCTCAAGCACTACCCGAACCCGCAGGCCCTGGTCGACACCTACATCAACGGATTGTTCGTGCTGCAAAAGGACTCCAGTTCCGACTACCTGACCGATCTGCAACCAGTGTTCCCCTTCACTTTCAGCGTTCCTGCAGCGTTTTTGTTTCCCCATGGCCTGGAATGGCAGTCGGTCACGCTGAGCAACAAACGGGTGATTGCGTTCCAGCCGGAATGGTCGGAAACCGACCCTGGCATTCAGCTCAGCCCATCAAGTTCCAACCTGACCAACCCCGATGACCTGACCGTGGCCTACCCCTTCATCGAAGGCCTCGACATCGACAGAAAGCAACAACCGCAACCGGTGAGCCTGCAAGGCAAGGTCGAAGTCATCGCGCCACGTCGCCTGTACAGCTTCGACCTGACGAAAAAGGACGTAGGCCAGACCCGCACCAATGACAACCTGAGCGTCACCCTGCTGGCATTGACGAACAGCTACGCAGAAATCGAATACAACAACAGCGCGCCGCTGGCCCCCGAAGTCAGTGAAACTCCGCTCAACCCGCTGATCGTCCAGGCCAGGGACAGCACCGGGCAATTCATCGCGCGCGCCGGCTCAATCAACGAAACCTCAGTACAAATTGCCTTCTATCAGCAGCAACTGGCCAAGATGCAGCAGCAAAAGAGCTGGAGCGAGGCCCTGGAAAAACAGCTCGACGAAGAACAACGCAACTTTGAGAAACAGCAGGCACGACATTATTCGAAGGTGTACTTCAACGGGACAATCGAAACCCTCGAAGTCAGCATGCTGGATTTTTCCGCCGTCACGGTCACCCGAAAGGACCTCGACCTGCCGATCCGGCGCTTCGATGCCAATACCACGGACAAGTCCATCCAGCCCTTGAACCTGTCCGTGGTGGTCTATGACGATCAGGCGGCGAGCTGGCTGAAAGGGGCAACGCTGAGTGAGGATCAACTGAAAAAGAACGTCAGCATCAGTCAGTCGGTCGACGACCCCAGCGCTGCGCGAATCGAATTCACTCACCTGCGCACCTTCAACGATGAACTGCTCGGCACATCGTTCAACCCCGGCGAAAGTCCGGTGAGCTTCTTTACCGAAGACACGCTTGGAAAACGCGACGAGCCGATCGAACTGCCGTCAGAGGCGTACCAGATCGACCCCCTGCGCGGCACCATCACTTACGACCTGAATCTGTTTCCGCAGACTCCGGCCTATGCGGTGGGCTCGATGCCGCTGTTCCTGGCCGCGGTCGACAAGCAAACCGTCGATGCCCGTCAACTGCCCAAGGGCCTCGCGCTCAAAGACAATGCACTGGTGGTGGACCTGAAGGCATTTCCCGCACAGGACTGGCGCTTTTTCGCCAAGGACGACAGCGGTAATTACTTGAAGGAGATTCTATCGGTCAGCCATGGCGCGAGCACACAGGGTCCGGCGCAGTTTGCCGTGCATTATTTCTATGGGCAGCCTACGCGCCTGGAAACCTACCAGCGCACTGACCTCGCCACCGTGCAATATGGTTTCGAAGTCAAACTCGACAAGGCCGACATGACGCGCCTTGATCAATAGTGCCACTCAGTGCTCAGGGTGAAACTCGAAACCGCCCATGTTCCGGCAGCGACCACCATTGATTTCCCGCAGTTGGGCTTGCAGGTGCAGGCACCAGATTTGCGGATCGTCGGCCAATTCGTAGCCGTGCAGGGTCAGGCTTTCAACGATGGTGTCGAGGATTGATTCAGCGACGAACGGACCATGAAACGGGCCTTGGGCCTTGATGGCCGAAGGTTGCTCACCGGCCATTCCGGCGGCGAACAGCAGAGTCCACATGCCCGTATCTCCCGCCAATGGACGGATGGCACATTCGATACGGGTCACAAGGCCCAGGCATTGACGGGTAAGGCAGAGGTTGCGCGACATGGCGGCGACCCTCGGTAGATCCGGTATTCAGCCCCCATGGGAAGGCTGTTTCGATCCTGTGATTACGTCGATATCCTTGAGCAGAGAATAGAAGAAAAGTCCGGCTTGCAGGCCAGGGCGAGACCGAAAGGCGCCGAATGGTCATAGTGTGAATATTGACGTCATTTCGACGACGCTTTTCCAGTATTCACACAAACAAATGTGGGAGCGGCGGTGCGCCGCTCCCACATGGGTTACTGCATCAAGCCGGTTTGGTTTCCGCCAATGCCTCTTGCGCCAACTCCTTCTCGGCTTCCTTGAGATCATCCTCACTGATCATTTCCGCGATAACCCGCAGGCGCTCCACGACTCGCGCGTTCACGCTGCCTTCAGGAAACTCGCCATTTTCGTCCGGCTCGCCGGCCGGTTCGCCGACCAGCAAGCTCAAGGCTTCGTCGGCCTGACGGACCGCGTAGACATGGAACTGCCCCGCACGCACTGCCGTCAGCACCTTCTCGTCGAGCATCAGGGTCGCGACGTTGGCGTGAGGAATGATTGCCCCCTGCTCGCCGGTCAAGCCGCGGGCTTCGCACAGACGGAAGAAGCCCTCGATCTTCTCGTTGACCCCGCCAACTGCCTGCACTTCGCCGAACTGGTTGATCGAACCGGTGATGGCGAAGCACTGCTTGAGCGGGGTTTTCGACAAGGCCGAGATCAGGGTGCAGGCCTCGCCCAGGGAAGCACTGTCGCCATCGACATAACCGTAGGATTGCTCCAGGGCGATGCTTGCGGAAATCGCCAGCGGAAACTCCTGGGCGTAGCGGCTGCCCAGATAACCGGTAAGGATCATCACGCCTTTGGAGTGGATTGGCTGGCCGAGGTTGACCTCACGCTCGATGTCGACAATACCGCTGCCGCCGGGGTACACCGTGGCGGAAATCCGCGCCGGCACGCCGAAGGCCGAGTCACCGACCTCCAGAACGGTCAAGCCGTTGCACTTGCCGACCGCCGCGCCGTCGGTGTCGATCAGGATGATCCCGGCCAGCATGTCGTCGAGAATCCGCGCCGACACCCGCCCGGTCCGCGTGGCCTTGGCCTTGAGCGCACGTTCGATGTGCCCGGCGTCGGTCATTTCATCGCCAGCCAGGTGACGAATGAAATCCGCCTCGCTGACCAGTTGAAACAAATCACCGATACGCGCCGACAAGCGCCCCTGATGCTCGGCCAGACGCGCACTGTAGGTCGCCAGGCGTGCCACCGCATCGGCTGTCAGCGGTGCCATGCCTTCCTCGGAAGTACGGGTCTTGAGCAACTGGGCGAACTGCTCCAGGCTCTCGTCGACCATCGGGATGTCTTCGTCGAAATCCACCAGGACGCGGAACATCTCCTGGAAGTCCGGATCGAGGTCTTGCAGCGTGTAATACAGCTGACGGGCACCGATGATGACGACCTTGACCTGCAACGGTATGTGTTGCGGTGTCAGGGTCACGGTGGCCAGACGCCCCAGTTCACCCAGCGGTGACTCCATTTTCAGCTTGCGCGATTGCAGGGCGCGTTTCAGCGCGTCCCACACGAACGGCTCGCTGAGCATTTTGTCCGCTTCAAGGATCAGGAAACCGCCATTGGCCCGGTGCAAGGCACCCGGTCGCAGTTGGCGGTAGGTGGTGTACAGCGCGCCCTGATCGGTGCTGTATTCGATGCGACCGAAAAGGTTTTCATAGGTCGGGTGCGGCTCGAACACCACCGGCGCACCGCCGCTGGCCGAGTGACCGACCACCAGGCTCGGCGCGTATTGTTCTTCCAGCAACTTGCGGGCGACAGCGTCGGTCTTGCTGTCGTCCACCAGTTGCTCGACCACGGTCTTGAGCAAGTACACCTGCATCGCTTGCAGATAACCGCAGACCGCCGCGTTCTCGGCGTACTTCTCCGACAGTGGCGACAACAATGGCTGCAAGGCCAGGGTGATGGTTTCTTCGTTCAGATGACGCAGCTGGTTGCTCGATTCGCGCTTCCATTGCGGCAGGCTGGCGAGCTCTTCGTTCAGGCGCTCCTCCAGTGCCGAAATATCTTCGTGAAAGCGCTCGCGCTCGGCTTCCGGCAACTGGGCGAATTCAGCCTCGTCCAACGCCTTGCCATCGCTCATCGGGGTGAAGGCAATATTGCTGGCGTCGCGGTAGAGCGCGACTTCCTTTTCCAGGGCCAGACGCTCGATGACGTCAAGGGCCTTGTCGTAGCGCTGGTTGAAGGCGCGGTCGATGCTGCTTTTCTTCTGCTGGTAGGACGGATGCTCGAAGACTGCCGGAAATGTCGCCAGCAGGTTGTCGATCAAAACGTTGATATCGCCAATGAAGTTACCGGCAGTGCCCGACGGCAACTCCAGGGCACGTGGTTCGCGCGGTTCATCGAAGTTGTTGACATAGACCCAGTCCGCCGGGGTCTGCAGGCGCTTGCCTTCGGCCTTGAGGTAGCGTTTGACGAACGAGAACCGGCCGGTGCCGGGCTCGCCCATGACGAATACGTTGTAACCGGGGCGTGGCATGGCCACACCGAACTGCAAGGCTTCGACCGCACGTTCCTGGCCAAGCACACCGCGAAAGGGCTCCAGATCATTGGTGGTAGAGAAGCTGAACTGTTCAGCGGAAAACGGACGGGTCAGCGCTTCGGGCGCTAGACGCAAGCTGGCAGCAACAGGATCAGGCATCGGGCTTCCTTACAATCAGGCGGGGCAGATGGCAGCATTCTGGCGCTGCCCATGCCCGACTGGCAAGGAGCGCCGCAGGCCTGAGCATTGTCAATCGGCCAACCCCAGGCGGGCCGGGCTTGCGCCGGTGTTTCCCATGAATGTTTTGCAAAAAATCACGGAACCCCGTGATCGTGCCTAAACTCCAAACTGCGCGGCTGGGCTAATGCCCGGCCCACTGGCACCGGAACGGGCCAGACTCCCTTGTCTATTGGTATGCACACAAAGAGAACAAAGCTATGAAACGGATTCTTCTTGGTACTCTCTTCACCGCTGTATCCATCAATGCCATGGCGCAAGCGCCAGGCGGTCCGGATTGCGGTTGGGGTAACATGCTGTTCGAAGGCCAGCGTGGTACTCCAGCTCACTTCCTGGCATCCACCACCAACGGCACCTCCGGCAACGCAACCTTCGGCATGACCTCAGGCACCAACGGTTGCGCAACCAATTCGGCGCTGACCTATGGCGGCAAATCCTGGTTTGCCATGAATGGCATGATGAACGAACTGTCCGAAGACATGGCCAAGGGTCAGGGCGAAGCGCTGACCACCTATGCCGTGGTACTGGGCGTGGCGCCGGAAGACCGTGCGCACTTCGCCGCCGTCACTCACGAGCACTTCCAGCAGATCTTCAGCAAGGCTGACGTGACTGCAGAAGACGTGCATACCAACACCCTGGCCGTGCTCAAAGCCGACCCTCGTCTGGCCAAGTACGCGACTCAGGCTTAAGCTCGACCCGCCCCGCTTCTTTCGGGAAGCGGGTTTTATTTTTTGGACCTGCCCCTCTTTGGGTCTTTTTCTCAAGTATTTAAGTTGCCCTCTATGCTCAAACGCCTTGCCTGGCTGGCGCTGTGTGTCTGCGCCCCGCTGTCCGCCGCGCCTCACATCGATCCACAACGTTTGCAGCAACTGGCCAACGACCCTTTCTGGATCTCCCTGGGCCATTACGAAACCGCCAAGCTCGGTGGCTGGCGCAGCTATGTCAGTGACCGGAAATTTTTCCTCGCCGCTGACGGCAATGAACATCCGGACCATGAACTGGCGGCGACTGTACAAGCCTTGTACGCCCCGGCCAGTGCCGGTGAAACACACGCTCAATGCGTCTACCCGGCCCGCACCCGCTGGCTGAAAGAACAACTCGGCCTGACCGGCCTGCCAACGCCGGACTGCGCCGGATTCAAGCAATGGTTCAAGGACGTCTCGCCCGACAGCGCGGTGATGATCTTCCCGGCGGCCTACTTGAACAGCCCGTCCTCGATGTTCGGCCATACCCTGTTGCGCATTGACCAGGCCGAAGTGAAGAGCGACAAGACTTCGCTGCTCAGTTACGCGATCAACTTCGGCGCCTACATCGAGGGCTCGGACAACAGCATCATCTATGCCTGGAAAGGCCTGATGGGCGGCTATCCCGGCCTGTTCGCGATGGTGCCCTACCAGGAAAAACTCTCGGAATACCGCAGCCTGGAAAACCGCGACCTGTGGGAGTACCGCCTGAACCTGACCCGGCGGGAAACCGCGCGCATGGTCGAGCATGTCTGGGAGCTCAAGCAGATCAAGTTCGACTATTTCTTCTTCGACGAAAACTGCTCGTACCGCTTGCTGGAACTGCTGCAAGTGGCCCGCCCGGGCCTGCGCCTGACCGAGCAATTCCCGCTCACGGCCATCCCGACCGACACCGTCAAAGCCGTGAAAGCGGCTGGGCTGGTGGAATCGATCCAGTATCGTCCGTCCCGGGAGCGCGAGTTGCTCAGCCGCGCCGAGCCGTTGAACCCTGAAGAGCAGCAATGGGTGCTGAAAGTCAGCGCCGATCAGAAACAATTGCAGGACCCGGTATTCAAGGCGCAACCCCGCGACCGTCAGGCGCTGATTATCGATGCGGCCTATCGTCTGGAGCGTTACCGCGCCAATGGCCAGGAGCGCGACCCGGCGCGCGCCCAGCGCAGCTTCGAACTGCTGCGGGCAATCAACCAGAACCCGGCACCGGAGCTGGAGATTCCGCAACCGGGCCTGCCTGAAGACGGTCACGAGTCCCGCACCTGGCAGCTCGGCCTCGGCACCCGTGGAGATAAAGCCTTTGGCGAGTACGGCTTGCGCATGGCTTATCACGACCTCAATGACAACAACGAAAGCTTTCCCCTTGGCGCGCAGATCGAAATCCTGCAATTGAAACTGCGTCAGTACGAAGGCAATGACTGGCAAGTGCAGCAACTGGACCTGGCGACCATTCGCTCCCTGACCCCGCGTAACGAATTGCTGCAACCGCTGTCATGGCAAGTCACTGGTGGCCTGGAGCGGGTGCCGGGCAAGCACGATGACCAGACCCTGGTCAGCCATGTCAACGGCGGTGGTGGCGGCACCTGGCAACTGGGCGATGACCTGCTCGGTTTTGCCCTGGGCACCGTGCGTATCGAGCACAACAGCGACTTCGCCGCGTTCATTGCCCCGGCCGCCGGGTTCAACAGTGGTGTGCTGTGGAAAAACCCTCTGGGCAATTTGAGCCTGGAAGCCAAGGGCGACTTTTTCACCAATGGTGAAGTGCGCCGCAGCCTGAGCCTGAATCAACAGTGGGAAATATCCCGCAATCTCGGACTGCGCTTGAGCGCCCAGCGTGAGTTCAGCCATTTGGCAACGGCCGAGAACGAAGTGATGCTTGAGCTGAAGTGGTATCACTACTGACCTGACACACCACTTACCCTGTGGGAGCGGGCTTGCTCGCGAATGCGATATGCCACTCAACATTGATGCTGGCTGACACGCCCTTTTCGCGAGCAAGCCCGCTCCCACAGGGGGTTATGTGGTGTTCGACAAAATGCATGCACTCCTTTCACATACACCCGACAAATCCACTTCTAGACTTTATCTATGGGCCATCGGCTTGGGAGAGTGAGACGGATGGCCGGGTGTAAAGCCTGGCAGCAGCAGAAAGATCAGGACGCCGCCCGGGCCTATCACTCGCCATAAGTCGTTTTCAGACATCCGGTGAAACCAAATGCCTGCGACCATGGCCCAAACCCTATACCGGGAGAATTCCATGAGCCGTGCCTTCGTCAATGAAGATAACGCCGCCGCGCAAGCCGATCAGCCAGTCGAACGGCAGGTCAGCGCGCAGCCCAATTACGTCACGCCGCAAGGCCTGGACCTGTTGCAGGGAAAAGTCACCGAACTGCAAACCCTGCACGCCGAACAATCGGCCAAAGGCGAGCAGGCCGACAAGCAGCGCCTGGCGGATCTCGAACGTGATTTGCGTTACTTCAAGCAGCGCCTGGGCAGCGCTCAGGTGGTACCCGCCGCGACTTCGACCGAGAAAGTGCAGATCGGCAGCTGGGTGACCTACGCCGATGAACACGCCACCGAACGCCGGGTACAACTGGTGGGCGAAGATCAGGCCGATGCCGCCCACGACCTGATCAATTGGGGTTCACCGTTGGGACGGGCACTGCTCGGCGCACGACTCAACGATGAAGTGCTGTGGCAGCGCCCTGCCGGGGATCAATTGATTGAGGTGATCCGTATCGAACCGGCTTAGACCACACCTTGGGCGAGCATGGCATCGGCGACTTTGACGAAGCCGGCGATGTTCGCGCCCTTGACGTAGTTGACCCGGCCGTTCTCCTCACCGTAATTCACGCAAGCGTGGTGAATCGACTGCATGATCGCGTGCAGCTTGCTGTCCACTTCGCCACCGGTCCATGCCAGGCGCATGGCGTTCTGCGACATTTCCAGCCCGCTCACCGCCACACCACCGGCGTTGGACGCCTTGCCCGGCGCGAACAGAATGTCGGCCTCGATGAACAGATCCACCGCCTCAAGGGTGGTCGGCATGTTCGCGCCTTCGGCCACGCAGATGCAGCCGTTGCGCAGCAAGGTGCGAGCGGCGTCGGCATCCAGTTCGTTTTGCGTCGCGCACGGCAGTGCGATGTCGCAGCTCAGGCCCCATGGCAGTTCACCGGCGCGAAATTCCAGGCCAAAACGGCTGGCCAGCTCACGGATGCGCCCGCGCTGTACGTTTTTCAGCTCCAGCACCGCCAGCCATTGCTCCTCGGTCAGGCCGCTTTCGCAATACAGCGTGCCTTCGGAGTCGGACAGCGAAATCACTTTGCCGCCCAGGTCCATGACCTTGCGCGCCGCGTATTGCGCGACGTTGCCGGAGCCGGAGATCGCTACGCGTTTACCCTCCACGGCCAGACCGCGACGCTTGAGCATTTCTTCGGCGAAGTACACGCAACCGAAACCGGTGGCTTCCGGGCGAATCAGGCTACCGCCGTAGCTTGGGCCTTTGCCGGTCAGCACGCTGGTGAACTGGTTGCTCAGGCGCTTGTACTGGCCGAACAGGAAACCGATTTCCCGCGCACCGACACCGATGTCCCCGGCCGGCACGTCAACGTCAGCACCGATGTGGCGGTACAACTCGCTCATGAAGGCCTGGCAGAAGCGCATGACTTCCGCGTCGCTCTTACCCTTCGGATCGAAGTCCGACCCGCCCTTGCCGCCGCCCATGGGCAATGAAGTCAGGGAGTTTTTGAAGGTCTGCTCGAAGGCGAGGAACTTCAGGACGCCCATGTTCACCGACGGGTGGAAACGCAGGCCACCCTTGTACGGGCCGATTGCGCTGTTCATCTGGATGCGGAAACCACGATTGACCTGGACCTTGCCCTGATCGTCGACCCACGACACGCGAAACACCACCGCACGCTCCGGCTCGCAGATGCGCTCCAGGATGCCGGAGGTCAGGTAATGCGGATTGGCTTCAAGAAACGGCCACAGGGTACGCAGGACTTCTTCGACAGCCTGGTGAAACTCGGGTTGATCCGGGTCGCGTTTTTTCAGGCGCGCAAGGAAGGATTCGACGGATTCGATCATGAAAAAGTCTCGGCAAATTTGTTGTCGTTGGAGGAGATTGGGCCGGACTGTAACAAACGAATCGCGCACAGGAACAGCGCAAAATGTCGCACTTATGAAATTAAATGGTGCACAGGATATAAATAAGTCCGCTTTTTGGACTCATTCTGCACCTGAATAGGGATTCACCATTCGAGCAATGCACCATCAGGAACACCGCCTTCGCGAGCAAGCCCGCTCCCACAGGGATCTTCTTCTGAATTGAGAATTGTGCCTTTCACAAAACCCTGTGGGAGCGGGCTTGCTCGCGAATGGCGCGGCTCGGTGTCATTGAAAAAACACAGGCAAAAAAAACGGAGCCCGAAGGCTCCGCTCTTTATGCAACCAACCTGAAATCAGGCCAGCTTCTTGTGGCGTACACGATGCGGCTGGGCAGCCGCTTCGCCGAGACGCTTTTTACGGTCGGCTTCGTACTCGGTGTAGTTGCCTTCGAAGAACACCGCTTGCGAGTCGTCTTCGTACGCCAGGATGTGAGTCGCGACGCGGTCAAGGAACCACCGGTCGTGGGAGATCACAATGGCGGCGCCCGGGAAGTCCAGCAGGGCCTCTTCCAGGGAACGCAGGGTTTCAACGTCGAGGTCGTTGGACGGTTCGTCGAGCAGCAGGACGTTGCCGCCCTCCTTCAGGGTCAGGGCCAGGTGCAAGCGACCGCGCTCACCACCGGACAGGTCCTTGACGAACTTCTGCTGATCGCCGCCCTTGAAGTTGAAGCGACCGACGTAGGTACGCGACGGGATCTCGTAGTTGCCGATGCGGATCTGGTCGGAACCGTCGGAGATCTGCTGGAACACGGTCTTGCTGCCGTCCAGGTCTTCGCGGCTCTGGTCAACGCAAGCCAACTGCACGGTTTCACCGACTTCGATGCTGCCAGAATCCGGCGTTTCCTTGCCCATCAGCATGCGGAACAGGGTCGATTTACCGGCACCGTTACCGCCGATCACGCCGACGATGGCGCCTTTAGGCATGGAGAACGACAGGTTGTCGATCAGCACGCGGTCGCCATAGCCCTTGGTGACGTTCTTGAATTCGATGACCTTGTCGCCCAGGCGCGGACCGGCCGGGATATAGATCTCGTTGGTTTCGCTGCGCTTCTGGAATTCCTGCGACTGCATTTCTTCGAAGCGTTGCAGACGAGCCTTGGATTTGGACTGACGGGCCTTGGCGCCTTTGCGCACCCACTCCAGTTCTTCCTTCATGGCTTTTTCGTGGGCCGACTGCTGCTTGGATTCGGTAGCCAGACGATCGGACTTGGCTTCCAGCCAACCCGAATAGTTGCCCTCGTAAGGAATGCCCGCGCCGCGGTCGAGTTCCAGGATCCAGCCGGCAACGTTGTCCAGGAAGTAACGGTCGTGCGTGATCGCGACCACGGTGCCCGGGAAGTCGTGCAGGAAGTGCTCAAGCCACGCAACGGAATCGGCGTCCAGGTGGTTGGTCGGTTCGTCGAGCAGCAGCATGTCCGGAGCGGACAGCAGCAGGCGGCACAGGGCCACACGACGCTTTTCACCACCGGACAGAACTTCGACCTTGGCATCCCAGGCTGGCAGACGCAGCGCATCGGCGGCGACTTCCAGTTGACGCTCAAGGTTGTGACCATCGCCGGCTTGCAGGATAGCTTCGAGCTTGGCCTGTTCAGCCGCCAGCTTGTCGAAGTCGGCATCCGGTTCGGCGTACGCGGCGTAGACCTCGTCCAGACGTGCCTGAGCGTTCTTGATGACGCTGACCGCTTCCTCAACCACTTCACGCACGGTTTTGGTCGGGTCCAGAATCGGTTCCTGTGGCAGGTAGCCGATGTTCAGCTCTGGCATCGGACGGGCTTCGCCTTCGAACTCGGTGTCGACGCCGGCCATGATTTTCAGCAGCGTGGACTTACCCGAACCGTTGAGGCCAAGTACGCCGATCTTGGCGCCAGGGAAGAACGACAGAGAAATGTTTTTCAGGATTTCCCGCTTCGGCGGAACAACTTTGCCCAGCCGATGCATGGTGAATACGTATTGAGCCATGGAGAACCTAGGGTCAGTGACTGATGAATGATTGGAGCGCAGGCAATGCCCGGCCAGACCGTGCGCGTCGTCCGTAAGAGGCGACGCTGAAAAAGTCTGAGTCTAGGAGCTGGAACGCTCCCGCGTAACCGGCAAAGCTACCTTAATGACAGATGGCAGTCCAGCCGACGGACAGGGGCTGGCACTTCGCCACAACTCAAGGCATGCTAGCCGCCCTTCGGGCGTCCGGCTTATAGTGCACGTCGCGCCAGTCCAGCCAAACCGCAGGATTACAGCTTGTCCATTGTCCCTCCGCCTCTGACTTCCAGTGCGCCGGCCACAGCGCCCGGCTCCCCCCTGCGCGGGACCTTGAAGGGCACCTTGGCGACACTCGTATTATTGCTGTTGGCCCTGCTGTTCTGGCAGTTGCTCGACCAGTTGCGGGAAACCCAGAAGAACCAGCGCCAGTACACCATCGACTACACCGCCGATCTGGCCGCGCAGGTCAGCCTGAACATGGCGCTCAATGCGCAGATCGCCCTCAACCTGCTGCCGATCGTCGAGCAACCGCAGGACGCCGATGAATTGCAGGCCCTGTTGCGCAAACTGCAACAATCGCTGCCTGATCTGCGCAGCCTGGCGTTGCTCAGCCCCTCGGGAAGAGTCATCAGTGACAGCGCTCCCGACAGCGATGACAGCGACTACCTGGGTGAACTGGTACGCCGCAGCCACGCACAGGCGCACTATTTCAGCAATGCCACCGACGGTTCCGTGGTGCACTTACTGTTGCACCAGGCCAGCGGCAGTTCCCGAGGCTATTGGGTCTTGCGCCTGACACCCACCTTCTTTTCGTCCCTGACCAAACAAGGCGAGGCCGGCGGCCGCCCGTTGTGGCTGGTGGAGAACCGCATCAATCATCAGATCATCAGCCGCGACGAAGCGCTGCCCTCGGTCAATCCGGGAACGTTGACCGCGGACGATGTCGCCAACAGCGTGCTGACCGTCCCGCTGAGCAGCAGCGATTGGCAACTGCGCGGTCTGTTTGACCGTCAGCGCGTACTGGAAGAGCTGCTGCCGGCGTTCATCGGCAAATGCCTGCTGGGCCTGGCGTTTTCCATGCTGCCGTTCCTCGCCTTGCTGAACATGCGCCGGCGTCAGCGCCAGTTGAATGAAGGCCGCCGGCGTTACCAGGACATTTTCGAAGGCACCGGCGTGGCCTTGTGCGTCCTCGACATGTCCGGGCTCAAGGTCTTTTTCGACAAGGCGCAACTGCAGGGCAGCGAGCAACTGCAAGCGTGGCTGGCGATCCCGGAGCAACGACGGCCATTGCTCAAGGAACTGCGGATCACCGAGGTCAACCAGGTTGCGCTGCAACTGCTTAATGTCGATAGCGCCGACAAAGCCTGGAAACTGCTGATCGACGGAAACCCACAGGACGGCACCGCCATCGGCAACCAGGTGCTCGACGCGATGCTCAACCGGCAGCAACAGCTTGAACTGGAAATCAAGCTCCAGGACGCCAGCGGCCGCGACCAGCACCTGTGGCTGGTGCTGCGCCTGCCGCAAACCCAGGACGACTATAAAGCGGTGATCCTGAGCATCACCGACATCACCAGCCGCAAGCTCATCGAACTGTCGCTGCAGGAGCGCGAAGGGTTCTGGTCGGACGTGGTGCGCACCGTGCCGGATCACCTGTATGTGCAGGATGTGATCAGCCAGCGGATGATCTACAGCAACCACCATCTGGGCCAGACCCTGGGTTACAACCGCACCGAACTGCACCAGATGGGCGAATACTTCTGGGAAATCCTCCTGCATCCCGAAGACGCCGACTATTACCACCGCTCCCGCCAGATCCAGCGCCAGGCCGGTTATCGCCAGTTGATGCAGTGCCAATTGCGCTTCCGCCATCGGGACGGCCAGTGGCGACGCTTCGAGATTCGCGAGCAGGCGCTGGCGCGGGACAAGGAAGACCAGGTCACGCGGATCATCGGCGTGGCCAAGGACATCACCGACCAGATCGAAGCCAGCGAATCCCTGCGCGACAGCGAGCAGCGCTACAGGATGCTCGCCGAAAGCATCAGTGACGTGATCTTCTCCACCGACAGCCGCCTTAACCTCAATTACGTCAGCCCCTCGGTGCAAGCGGTGCTGGGTTACGGCGTCGAGTGGATTTTCCAGAACGGCTGGCAATCGACCATCGCCAACCCGCAACAACTGACCGGCATCTACCACCTGATGGACCGGGTCAGCAAAGCGCTGGATCAGCCGGACCAACTGGCGCTGTTGCGCAGCCAGGTGCAAACCCAACTGTTCCTGTTCGATTGCCTGCGGGCCGACGGGCGCAAGATCCCGATCGAACTGCGCCTGGTATTGGTCTGGGACGAACACGGCACCTTCGAAGGCGTGCTCGGCGTCGGCCGCGACATCAGCCAGCAACGCCGGGCCGAAAAAGACCTGCGCATGGCGGCCACGGTATTCGAACACTCGACCTCGGCGATCCTGATCACCGACCCGGCCGGCTACATCGTCCAGGCCAACGAAGCCTTCAGTCGTGTCAGCGGTTACGCCGTGGAGCAGGTCCTCGACCAGCTGCCGAACATGCTGACGGTCGACGACCAGCAGGAAGCCCATCTGCGTTACGTGCTCAAGCAATTGGGCCAGCACAGTACCTGGGAGGGCGAAGTCTGGCTCAAGCGCCGTAATGGCGAGCATTACCCGGCCTGGGTCGGGATCACCGCCGTGCTCGACGATGAAGGCGACCTGGCCAGCTATGTGTGTTTCTTCAGCGACATCAGCGAGCGCAAGGCCAGCGAGCAGCGGATTCACCGCCTCGCCTACTACGACGCCCTGACCCACCTGCCCAACCGTTCGCTGTTCCAGGATCGCCTGCACACGGCACTGCAATCGGCCGAGCGGCAGAAGTCGTGGGTGGTGCTGATGTTCCTCGACCTCGACCGTTTCAAGCCGATCAACGACTCCCTGGGCCACGCCGCCGGCGACCGCATGCTCAAGGAAATGGCCACGCGCCTGCTCGGTTGCGTCGCCGATGACGACACCGTGGCGCGTATGGGCGGTGACGAATTCACTTTGCTCCTGCAACCGCGAGCCAACCGTGAAATCGCCCTGAACCGGGCGATCCATGTGGCCGAACAGATTCTCGCCAGCCTGGTGAAACCCTTCGTGCTCGAAGGCCGCGAGTTCTTCGTCACGGCCAGTATCGGCATCGCCCTGAGTCCACAGGACGGCAACGAACTCAGCCAGTTGATGAAGAACGCCGACACCGCGATGTACCACGCCAAGGAGCGTGGCAAGAACAACTTCCAGTTCTATCAGGCGGACATGAACGCCAGTGCGCTGGAGCGTCTGGAGCTGGAAAGCGACTTGCGCCATGCCCTGGAACAGAACGAATTCGTGCTGTATTACCAGCCGCAGTTCAGCGGTGACGGCAAGCGCCTGACCGGTGCCGAGGCGCTGTTGCGCTGGCGTCATCCACGCCGCGGGCTGGTGCCGCCGGGGGATTTCATTCCTGTGCTCAAAGAGCTCGGGCTGGTGGTGGATGTCGGCGACTGGGTGATCAGCGAAGCCTGCCGCCAACTCAAGGCCTGGCATCAGGCCAGGGTGCGGGTGCCGAAGGTGTCGGTGAACATCTCGGCGCGGCAGTTCTCCGACGGCCAACTCGGTACGCGAATCGCCACCATCCTCAAGGAAACCGGCCTGCCACCGGCGTGCCTGGAACTGGAGCTGACCGAAAGTATCCTGATGCGTGAAGTCAGCGAGGCGATGCAGATCCTCGACGGCCTGAAAAACCTCGGCCTGAGCATTGCGGTCGACGATTTCGGTACCGGTTACTCATCGCTCAACTACCTCAAGCAATTCCCGATCGATGTTCTGAAGATCGACCGCACCTTTGTCGATGGCCTGCCCAGCGGCGAGCAGGATGCACAGATTGCCCGGGCAATCATTGCCATGGCCCACAGCCTGAACCTGGCGGTGATCGCCGAAGGCGTGGAAACCCAAGAGCAGCTGGATTTCCTGAGGGAGCACGGTTGCGACGAGGTACAGGGTTATCTGTTCGGTCGACCGATGCCGGCCAATCGGTTCGAGGCCCAATACAGTAACGATGCATTGTTCATGTTTGATTGACCACTGCCGTCTCAACGTGCCTTGAACACCGTACTCATCTCATGCACTCGTACAGGCTGGTCAGGTTCTTCGACACGCGCAGCCAGCGCAGGCACCGTCGTACCTTGTGCCACCATCGGCTCGCTGCTGAAGTTCACGGTGATGCGCGTTCCATCGGCAAAGCTTGATTGCTGGAGCGCGCGATCTGTCGACAACACCTTGAAATCCACCATCGCCACGTTGAACAGCCGCTCGTGCAGCGGGCGGAAGATTCGGTCATAGGCCGCGATCACCGGCAGATCGCGATCGAGCACTTCATCGGCCAGGTGATAAAGCGGTGGCACCATGTACAACAGCTGCAGAAGCGCCGTCGCCTCCCACTCATTGCTGAATTTCAATGAGCCGTACTCCCAGTGATGGGTTGTCACGACGCTGTCATGCAAGGCGATCTGATAAAGCGGCAGGCGAAACCATGGCGAGCGCACATAACGGGCGATCGAAGACTTGAGCGGTACAGGCTTGAAGTAAAGACTGGGCGTTTCGTCGGGCCAGTAACGGCCTCGATAGTACGGCGAGCGTGAATCCTTCATGTCAGGATCCATCCAGGCGAAGGGCTGCGTCGTCATGCCCTGGGCAAACGCGAACTGTGGGGCGTACCAGGACAACCCGCCTTCCGTCCCGGTCACCAGGCCAAATGCCCGGGCAGGATAAGCCAGCCTCTGGCGCACGCTCTGACTGTCCTGCGACTCACTGGTCTCGCGCCCGGGCGTATGGTCCTCACGCGGTGGGCCGGCGCCATCCACATCCAGGAAATAGCTGTTGAGCCCAGCGTTTTGTGCAATCGCATCGATGCGTTTTCGAGCATAGTCATGGGCTGCACGAGCGCTGACATACACCCCCCGTCCGGCAAAACCGGTGGCGGGTTGGCCGTTTTGATCCCGGTAACCGGCATTCGCCAATTCATCGCCCATCTGCGCGGTAGACCAGGTTGCCGCAAGGTTCGAGGGGTGAGCGCTGCCATAGCTGTCATAGACGCCGACCAGGTAACCCGCCGCCTTGGCCTGTTCAATGGCTTCAGGATGCCAAAGCGCCGTTCGCCACTCACTGACGCCCAGCCAGGCACGGCGCAAACCTGCCGATTGCAGCGCGCTGACCAAGTCGGTCGAGAGACCGCCTCCCCAACCTCGGGCGGGAGCCAACAGCGGACCGAAGGCCTGTTCCATGGCGACGCTCATATCCCGTGCCCATGCCACTTCACCGCCAGGGTCATGCCCGCCCGGCAGCGGTGTCACTTCGGGACGGGCAATCACCTTCAACAGTGCCGCGTTGAGCGCTCGAATCACCTCTCTTTTCAGCCACGGCTCGATATCACCCGGGTTCCTGGCTGCCGCCTTGAACGCCTTCTCGACGGTTTTGCGCTTTTCATCATCAAGCACCTTCCACAGACGGCCCGCCAGTTGCGTGTCATCGCCTCGCTGGCGCCGAAACTGTTCCAGAAACGCTCTCCATTGAACGATGTCCGCGACTTTCAGCGGATCGCTGCCCCACAGATAGATATGAGATGCCCCTCCTAACCGGGCGACTTCGGGCGTCGTAGCGATCTTGTCGTTCAAGGAGACAAACTGGCCGCTTGCTTGCAGCCACTGCCGGTATCCACGCGCCCCGGCCAACGGGTCCTGCGGACCGGGCACAATACGCAGGGTATAAGCGGCATCGGGTGATAAAGAGGAGAAGCGGTGAGTAAAACCAGGTCGTGCCCGATCCTCCCTGCGTTCGACATCAAACGTTGTATCCAGGGGTGTTTCCAACAGCCAGGTCACGGAAAGCCCCTCTCGCAACTCCGTCCAGAACGGCATGGAAAGAATACTCAGCACACTTTCCGGCTCGTAACGACGCACCATCCAGTCAAGCCACCCGGGGTCGTCCGCCGGCACATAACTGCCCTCGCCAAAAGGAAATGCATAAGCCCTGATGGCCCCGGGATCCGCGGTCCGTGGCCAGTTCAACACCGATGGACCTTGCGACCGGACTGACACCCGTAAGGCACCGAACTCGATATTGGCCGCGACCTTGTACCGGGCCGTACCTGCCGCCACTTGCCATTCGTGATCCGACAGCCGCTCGACCCTGCTACCGCTGAACGCCGGGGACGCCAGCGCCAGGCGCTTGCCCTGTGAAGTCGTAAGGGAAATGGCCAGCGTGTCCGGATCGATTGCAAACTGCCCGGCGGGACTGTCCAGCAGCACAGGATCATTGGCCAGGGCGTACGTCGTGCCGGGCACCATGCAAGCCAACAGGATGGCCCATGCAAGGGCTATCCGACGAAATGGGCAAGCCTGCGCAGAAACGGGCGTGGTGGGCATCAGATCGGTTACGGGCATCATCCATCGGCCTCCTGTCCAGCGTTCAGGGGCAAGACGTTCGTCAGCTCAAGTCTTTATCCAGGCTTCCAGAACAAGGTGTGCCCCGCAAAAAACAAGGATGCCCAATGCGACTCCGTGCTTCAGGGATAATTTGTGTCCGAATATTCAGCCGCGCACCGTGAATGCCACTTGTCTGCGACATGATGCCGTTTCATATGCCATCTAAAACCCATTGGGTTAGAATGCCCCCCTTTTCCGCCCCCGATCCTTGAGGACCGCCATGTTCAGCCGTGATTTGACTATTGCCAAGTACGACGCCGATCTCTTTGCCGCCATGGAGCAAGAAGCTCAGCGCCAGGAAGAGCACATTGAGCTGATCGCTTCGGAAAACTACACCAGCCCTGCTGTGATGGAAGCCCAAGGCTCGGTACTGACCAACAAGTACGCCGAAGGTTACCCGGGCAAGCGCTACTACGGTGGTTGCGAGTACGTAGACATCGTCGAGCAGCTGGCTATCGACCGCGCCAAAGAGCTGTTCGGCGCCGACTACGCCAACGTTCAGCCGCACGCCGGTTCGCAAGCCAACAGCGCCGTTTACCTGGCCCTGCTGTCGGCCGGCGACACCATCCTGGGCATGAGCCTGGCCCACGGCGGTCACCTTACCCACGGTGCCAGCGTTTCGTCTTCGGGCAAGCTGTACAACGCCATCCAGTACGGCATCGACGCCAACGGCCTGATCGACTACGACGAAGTCGAGCGCCTGGCCGTTGAGCACAAGCCGAAAATGATCGTGGCCGGTTTCTCTGCCTACTCGCAGATCCTCGACTTCCCGCGCTTCCGTGCAATCGCCGACAAAGTAGGTGCCTACCTGTTCGTCGACATGGCCCACGTGGCCGGTCTGGTCGCCGCTGGCGTCTACCCGAACCCGGTTCCATTCGCTGACGTCGTGACCACCACCACCCACAAGACCCTGCGCGGTCCACGTGGTGGCCTGATCCTGGCTCGCGCCAACGCCGATATCGAGAAGAAGCTGAACTCCGCCGTATTCCCGGGCGCTCAGGGTGGTCCTCTGGAGCACGTGATCGCGGCCAAGGCGATCTGTTTCAAGGAAGCGCTGCAGCCTGAGTTCAAGGTTTACCAGCAGCAAGTGGTGAAGAACGCCCAGGCCATGGCCAGCGTGTTCATCGAGCGCGGTTTCGACGTGGTTTCCGGTGGTACTCAGAACCACCTGTTCCTGCTGTCGCTGATCAAGCAGGAAATCTCCGGTAAAGACGCCGATGCCGCGCTGGGCAAAGCGTTCATCACCGTGAACAAGAACTCCGTGCCAAACGATCCACGTTCCCCGTTCGTCACCTCCGGCCTGCGCTTCGGCACCCCGGCTGTGACCACTCGTGGCTTCAAGGAAGCAGAGTGCAAGGAACTGGCCGGCTGGATCTGCGACATCCTGGCTGACCTGAACAACGAAGCGGTGATCGATGCCGTTCGTGAGAAGGTCAAGGCCATCTGCAAGAAGCTGCCGGTGTACGGCGCTTAATCAGCCCGTTAAACCGTAGCTATAAAAACCGGCCAGAGATGGCCGGTTTTTTTTCGCCCGTTTTTTATTCAGTCGGGGGGAAAGGCTCTAAACCGGGCTCACTCACCAACTGGTAAGACCGGTCATGCCAATTTTCTAATTTTTACTTGCGAACACCCAAAAATAGCGCCTAGACTGCGCCTGCACTGGACATACCGGTAAGACCACAATAATTAAGTCCTGAATCTGATGTGCTCCGCACACGGCAGCCAGGACACCGACCAGGATTCCTCCCATGCTCAGATGGTGCTCGCGTTCAATCTTCCTCCAAGTGGTTCTCGGACTGGTGCTCGGCATCGTCTGTGGGCTGACCCTTCCCGAATACTCCGCTCAGCTCAAACCGCTCGGTGACGGTTTTATCAAGCTGATCAAAATGCTCATTGGCTTGATTGTGTTTTGCGTAGTGGTCAGCGGCATCAGCGGTGCCGGCGACCTGAAGAAGGTCGGCCGTATCGGCCTAAAATCGGTGATCTACTTTGAAATCCTGACCACCATCGCTCTGGTGATCGGTCTGGTGTTTGCCTTCAGCACCGGTATCGGCAGCGGCGCGAACATTCACCTGGAGCAGCTTTCCGCAGCCGACATGGGCGACATTGCCCAGCGCGGCCAGCACATGCACACCACCACACAGTTCCTGATGGACCTGATTCCGACGTCGGTGATTGGTGCCTTTGCCGATAACAACATCCTGCAAGTCCTCCTGTTCTCTGTGCTGTTCGGCAGTGCGCTGAATCTGGTGGGCGAGGCGGCATCGGGCATTTCGCGGCTGATCAATGAACTCAGCCACGTGATTTTCCGCATCATGGGCATGATCGTGCGCCTGGCGCCGATCGGTGTGTTCGGTGCGATCGCCTTCACCACCAGCAAGTATGGCCTGGACTCGCTGCAACACCTGGGCAGCCTGGTCGGCCTGTTCTACCTGACCTGCGTGGCTTTCGTGACGCTGATTCTCGGCCTGGTGATGCGCCTCTCTGGCTTGAAGATGTGGCCGTTGCTCAAGTACCTGCGCGAAGAACTGCTGATCGTCATGGGCACCGCTTCGTCCGACGCTGTGCTGCCTCAAATCATGCGCAAGCTTGAGCACCTGGGCATCGGCAGTTCGACGGTCGGGCTGGTGATTCCAACGGGTTACTCGTTCAACCTCGACGGTTTCTCGATCTACCTGACCCTGGCCATCGTGTTCATCGCCAATGCCACCGGCACGCCGCTGGCAATGACCGACCTGCTGACGATTCTGTTGGTATCGTTGATCACCTCCAAGGGGGCCCACGGTATTCCGGGCTCGGCGCTGGTGATTCTGGCGGCCACCCTGACAGCCATTCCGGCCATTCCGGTGGTGGGCCTGGTGCTGGTGCTGGCCGTGGACTGGTTCATGGGGATCGGCCGGGCGCTGACCAACCTGATCGGTAACTGCGTGGCGACCGTCGCCATCGCGCGATGGGAAAAGGACATCGATGTGCAGCGGGCGAACAAGGTACTTTCGGGCCAGGCGGGTTATACCTTCCAGCCAAGAAAACCGATTGCACCGGCACATCAGCAGGAATTCTGAATCAACGGTGTGCCGGCCTCGCCTTGGCCGGCACACCTTCACCACTTTTAAATGCTCATGGAGCGAACAGTGATTACCTCGTCGACCGTCGTAACTTCAGTCGTGGAAAAACTACGGGCCGCCTTGGCCCGAGGTCAGTGGCGCTCCGGCGAAATGCTGCCGGGGCAACGTGAACTGGCCGAACAGCTGGGTATCAGCCGCCCGAGCCTGCGTGAAGCCGTCATCGTCCTGGAAACCCTTGGCCTGGTGCGTTCGATGCCGGGCAAAGGCGTGGTGGTGCTCGAAGCCAATCTCGCTGACAACCAGGCGCATGACAGTGCAGTGGCCGCAGCGAGCCTGGAAGACGTGCTGCAACTGCGCTACACGCTCGAGCCGTTCATCGTCGGCCTCGTGGCGCAGTCCATCAGCAGCAAGGAGGTCGGGCAACTGCGCCTGACCCTGATGGACATGCGCGAAGCCCTGGAGGCCAATGACAGTGAAACTGGCGTAAGCGCCTACATCGCGTTCCACGAAGAGCTGTTCACGCTGACGTCGAACCCGATCTTCCAGAGCGTGGTCCAGCAAACCAGCAATGCCCTCAAGCAAAGCGCCGAAGTGTTGCGCAACTCCCCGGAGCATCTGGCTGAACGCCTTGAAGAAAACGAAGCCGTGGTGCGCGCGATCCGCAACAAGAACAGCGCCCAGGCCAGCGCCGAGATGCGCCGGCACATTTTGTGCGAAGGCCAGCGCATGGGCATCGAACTGAACATCCCGGAAGACAACCTCGGCAGTTGAAACCTCTTCGAACTGGAGATTGGCCATGAACAGCTTCGCCTCGCCACAAACGCTCGCCACCCTGCCCGTCCGCCCGTCGGTGGATGATCTGTATTCGCGCGTCCTCGATGCCATTTTCGAACAGCGCATCCATTCGGCCAGTCGCTTTACCGAAGAAAGCCTGGCGCAGATGTTCGGTGCAAGGCGCAGCGACATGCGTGATGTGCTGACGCGGCTGTCCCACCAGCAGATCATCATCCTTCGGGTCAACCATCGTCCCCGCGTCGCCGAGCTTGATGCCGAGCAGACCCGGCAGACACTGCACGCCCGGCGCCTGGCCGAGATCATGCTGGTGCGGCTGGCGTGTCAGCGACCCTGCGCGCAAGACTTGAAGCGCCTGCGGACACTGGTCGATAACGAGCATCAGTGCACCGAGCGTGGCCGGGCGATTCGCTTGTCGGGAGAGTTTCATCTGCAGTTGGCACAAATGGCGGGGAATGCACCGCTAGCGCATTTCCTTGAGAACCTGGTACCGCTGACTTCCTTGGCGATTGCGCAGTTTGATCTGCAGCAGAAGGAATATTGCGTGGAGCACATGGAGATTCTGGATGCGCTGGAGCGAGGCGATGCCGCGAAGGCCCAAGTCGCGCTCAACCGGCATCTGGATTACCTGGAAGATTTGTTGCTGAGTCCTGAATCGGTACTGGGCCAAAACTGTGCCGCAGGTTAGTCCGCTTTCGGCGGAACGCCGCCCGGAGCAGGCTCGCCCCCACAGGGAACTGCACTTCAAGTGTGGGAGCGTGCCTGCTCGCGATGGCGGCTCAGGGCTCACTGCAATTTTTGACGTTACTGCGCAGCCACCCGCGCAAACCCCTCGCGGATCTTTTTTTCCGGCAAGTCATCGGCAATGAACACGATCACGCTTTCGCGCACGTCGTCTTCCGCCCACTCAGTATCCCAGTCAAAACCATAAAGCTTCAGCACCCCCTGAAACACCATGCGACGGGATTCACCAAGAATGTTCAACACGCCTTTGTAGCGCAGCAACTGCTTGCCATGCTCCTCCAGCAGTTCGTTCATGAACTCGCTGAGCTTGTCGATATCCAGCGGTTTTTCAGTGCGCAGCACCAGACTGGAAATGCGGTCGATAGACGGAGCTGCCTGGCTGACCGGGCGCAAACTCACGCCGCCACCGAGGTCGGCGTTGAGGTTGAAACCGCGCACATCTAGCAACTCGGCCAGGTCGATCTTGCCGTGGTCAACCATGCGGATCGGCGCACGCCGGTTGATGCGGGTCAGGCGTTCGCTCAACGCGGTGAAGGTCGGTTCGTCCACCAGGTCGCGCTTGCTCACCAGCAAGCGGTCGGCGAATCCGACCTGCGCCTGGGCGATAGTCTGGGTCAGGTGCAGGTCTGCATGTGCCGCGTCGACCAGGGTAATGATGCCGTCGAGGATATAGCGCTCACGCAACTCTTCGTCGATGAAAAAGGTTTGCGCCACCGGTGCCGGATCAGCCAGGCCGGTGCATTCGATCACCAGGCGGTCGAAGGCGATGTCGCCCCGGTCCAGACGCTCGAGCAACAGATAAAGCGCTTTAGTCAGGTCGGTGTGGATGGTGCAGCAGACGCAGCCGTTGGACAGCGTCATCACTTGTACCGGCTCATCGCCCAACAACTGGGTATCGATACCGGCATCGCTGAATTCATTCTCGATCACGGCAATTTTCAGACCGTGCTCGGCCTTGAGCAGGTGACGCAACAGGGTAGTCTTGCCGGCGCCGAGGAAGCCGCTGAGGATTGTTACGGGGATGGGAGAGGACAAAATTGATCTCCTGTTTCACAAAACTGATAAACAACACAAAACAAATGTGGGAGCGAGCCTGCTCGCGAAGGGGCCGTCAGCTTCAACAAATAGGCTGACTGGGACACCGCTTTCGCGAGCAGGCTCGCTCCCACAGGTTTTGCTGTTAACCCGCAATCCGGATCAACAGCACTTCGGCCCACCCTTGCCACCGTAACGGGCTTCCTGACGCTCCCGAAAGAACATCTCATAGCTCATCACCGGTTTATCCGGGTGCTTGGTCTGCATATGCTCGACATAGTTGTCGTAGTCGGGCATCCCGACCATCAGGCGCGCGGCCTGTCCGAGGTATTTACCGAGGCGACTCAAGTCATTGAACATGCTGCAATCCTCTGGTTACGCATCCGGCAGCGCCTGGAATGGCGACTCTTTATCCGTACGCTCTTTTTTACCCCAGGCGGCAATACCGACCTTGAGTGCATAGAACAGGATGCTGAACACCACGAACAGGAACAGCGCGGTCAGCGTTGCGTTGGTGTAGGCGTTGAAAATCACGTGCTGCATCTGGGTGATGTCCTTGGCCGGGGCGAGGATCTGGCCGTTGGCCAGGGCATCGCTGTATTTCTTCGCCAGGGCCAGGAAGCCGATCGCCGGGTTGGCATCGAACAGCTTGATGAAGCCCGCTGTCGTGGTGCAGATCAACAGCCATACGGCTGGCAACATGGTGACCCAGACATAACGCTGGCGTTTCATCTTGATCAGCACGACGGTGCCGAGCATCAGCGCGATACCGGCCAGCATCTGGTTGGAGATACCGAACAGTGGCCACAGGGTATTGATGCCACCCAACGGATCGATCACGCCCTGATACAGCAACCAGCCCCACATGGCCACACAACCGGCGGTGGCGATCAGGTTGGCGGTCCAGGATTCCGTGCGCTTGAGCGCAGGAACGAAGGAGCCGAGCAAGTCCTGCAGCATGAAACGCCCGGCACGGGTGCCGGCATCCACGGCAGTCAGGATGAACAGCGCTTCGAACAGGATCGCGAAGTGGTACCAGAACGCCATGGTGTTCTCGCCCGGCAGAACACTGTGCAGCGGCACGGGCCAGGATGGTGGTTTCACCAATATCGTGGGCTACGGCTTGCAGGGCTTCCGGGGTAATCGCAAAGCCCCAGTTGCTGACGGCTGTCGCAACGGCCACCACATCACCGCCGACCACGGCCGCCGGGCTGTTCATGGCGAAGTACACGCCAGGCTCGATCACTGAAGCGGCAACCATGGCCATGATCGCCACGAACGATTCCATCAGCATGCCGCCGTAGCCGATGTAGCGGGCGTTGGTTTCGTTATCCAGCAGCTTCGGCGTAGTGCCGGAGGAAATCAGCGCGTGGAAACCGGATACCGCACCACAAGCGATGGTGATGAACAGGAACGGGAACAGACCGCCCTTCCATACCGGGCCAGTGCCGTCGACAAACTGGGTCAGGGCCGGCATTTTCAGCTCGGGCATGGTCACCAGGATGCCGATGGCCAGGGCGACGATGGTGCCGATTTTCAGGAAGGTCGACAGATAGTCACGCGGTGCCAGGATCAGCGCCAGGATCAGCCACACCGGCAGTACCGCCGCGACAAAACCGTAGCCGATCAGCATCCAGGTGATCTGGATACCGGTAAAGCTGAACGCCTTGGCCCACACCGGATCCGCGGCAATCTGCCCGCCGAGCCAGATCGAACCCAGCAGCAGCAATACGCCGATCACCGAGATCTCACCGATACGACCCGGGCGGATGTAGCGCATGTAGATGCCCATGAACATCGCGATCGGGATGGTCGCCATCACCGTGAAAATCCCCCAAGGGCTTTCGGCCAGGGCTTTGACCACGATCAGTGCCAGCACCGCGAGGATGATGATCATGATCAGGAAGCAGCCGAACAGCGCGATGGTGCCGGGGATGCGGCCCATTTCCTCACGGACCATGTCCCCCAGGGAACGCCCGTTGCGGCGGGTGGACATGAACAGGACCATGAAGTCCTGAACGGCACCGGCCAGCACCACGCCGGCGATCAGCCACAGCGTACCGGGCAGGTAGCCCATCTGCGCCGCCAATACCGGGCCGACCAGAGGTCCCGCGCCAGCGATGGCCGCAAAGTGGTGACCAAAAAGAATGTGCTTGTTGGTTGGAACGTAGTCCAGACCGTCATTATTGAGCACAGCGGGAGTGGCCCGTCGCGCATCGAGTTGCATGACATTGTTAGCGATGAACAGACTGTAGTAGCGGTAGGCGACCAGATAGATGGCCACGGCAGCGACCACAATCCACAAGGCGTTGATTGCCTCGCCTCGGCGCAATGCCACGACACCCAGGGCGCACGCACCTACGATTGCCAGCACCAGCCAAGGCAAATGGCGTAGCGGGCTATTATTATTTTTCATTTTATTATTCCAGCCAGAGTGGACAAGAAAGACAGCCACCCCGAGTTTAGCGCTCCTGACGGCAAAGACCATACCCCGACATTGGTCTAGACACCTGCACGCGCTGGCAGCCTCTGATCATGCGGGTCTATAGTCAGCGTACATTTCCGAGGATCGCACCATGAGCGAGCACCCTGCCGAACGTCGCCGCTTCAAACGTATTGCGTTCGATGCCCGAACCGAGCTGAGCCAGGGTGAGTCAACGTGGCCGGTGAAGTTGATCGACCTGTCGCTCAAGGGCTTGCTGATCGAGCGACCCGATCCCTGGCTGGGCAATCCACAGCAGGATTTCCTGGTCGACATTCATCTGAACGAAGAGGCCGACATCACCATGGATGTGCAACTGGCCCACGACGACCATGGCCAACTCGGCTTTGTCTGCCTGCACATCAGTCTGGAGTCCATCGAACGCCTGCGGCGATTGATCGAGCTCAATCTCGCTGATCCGCAGGAACTGGAGCGAGAACTAGGTGCGCTGATCGAGATCTAGCCATCACCGAAAATCTTTGTGGGAGCGAGCTTGCTCGCGATGGCGGCCGTTCAGTCAATAAAGAGATTGTCTGAATCAATGCTATCGCGAGCAAGCTCGCTCCCACAGGGTTTGTATTCAACCTGCAAGTTATTCGAACAACGCATCCAACGCCTGCTCCAGACGCGTAACAGCAATAATCTGCAACCCAGCCGGCGCCTCCTTCGGCGCATTGCCCTTGGGCACGATGGCCCGCTTGAACCCGTGCTTGGCAGCTTCCTTCAAGCGCTCCTGACCACTCGGCACCGGACGCACCTCACCGGAAAGCCCGACCTCACCGAATACCAGCAGATCGTGGGGCAACGGCCGGTTGCGCAAGCTGGACATCACCGCCGCCATCAACGCCAGGTCGGACGCCGTTTCCAGCACCTTGACTCCGCCGACCACGTTGAGAAACACGTCCTGGTCGTGGGTCGGAATGCCACCGTGGCGGTGCAGCACCGCCAGCAACATTGCCAGCCGGTTCTGATCCAGCCCCAGCGTGACCCGACGGGGGTTGGCCAGGTGGCTGTCGTCCACCAGCGCCTGAACCTCCACCAGCATCGGCCGCGTGCCTTCCCAAGTTGCCATCACCACGCTACCCGGGACTTCTTCCTGGGCACGGGTCAGAAAAATCGCCGAGGGGTTGGAGACTTCTTTCAGGCCCTTGTCGGTCATGCCGAACACACCCAGTTCATTGACCGCACCGAAACGGTTCTTCACTGCCCGCAACAAACGTAGGCGCCCGTCGGACTCGCCTTCGAAATACAGCACGGTGTCGACCATGTGTTCCAGAACCCGAGGGCCAGCCAGCGCGCCTTCCTTGGTGACGTGGCCCACCAGGAAAATCGCCGTGCCGCTCTGTTTGGCGTAACGCACCAGCAACGCCGCGCTTTCACGCACCTGGGATACGCCCCCCGGTGCCGATTGCAGTTGCTCGGTAAAGATCGTCTGGATCGAATCGATCACCATCACCTTGGGCTTTTCCTGACGAGCCATGGCAATGATGGTTTCGATGCAGGTTTCGGTCATGACCCGCAGTTGATCCTGGGGCAACCCCAGGCGCCGCGCACGCATGGCCACTTGCTGCTGGGATTCTTCGCCGGTGACGTACAGCGCCGGCATGCTCTTGGCGAGGTTGCACAAGGTTTGCAACAGAATGGTCGACTTGCCGATGCCGGGGTCGCCACCGATCAGCACCACCGAGCCATCCACCAGACCGCCACCCAGAACCCGGTCGAGCTCGCTGGAAGCGGTGGAGAAGCGCGGAATTTCTTCGACACTGACTTCGGCCAGGGTCTTGATCTGCGCCTGCTGGCCGGTCCACCCGGTACGACCGCTGGGGGCGGCTGCCCCGCCGCTTTCCACCATGGTTTCGGTGAGCGTGTTCCAGGCTCCGCACTCACCGCACTGGCCGGCCCATTTGGGGAAGGTTGAGCCGCACTCGGTGCAGCCGTACATGCGCTTGGCCTTGGCCATCGGAACTCCCGGAAAAAAACGCGATGATAGCTCAGCTGAAGCGCGCGAGTGCGGCCGGATACTTCGCAACCCTTTTGGTGACTTCAAACAGCCCCATTAAACTCAGACAGATTGATACACACTCACTTACAAGCCTTGTATAAGTTTTTTGTTCAATATAACCAACAAACTCTAGAGACAAGCTCTATTGCGCAACTTGAAAACCTATACAAACCTTATTCATTTACACATTTAAAACACAACCTCAAATACACTTACATAATGCGCGGTTATTAACCAAGAAAAATACGCAACTTGCCAACCCCGAAACTAACCAAACAGTCCACATTCCGCCCGCCGACTTCTAACTACCCGATAAACTTAACGTCCCGATCCAGGGATAGTCCCTTGACCCTGGCTCGCTCACACATAGAAGCCATATCGCTGAAAAACGTCGTATGCAAAACACCGCAAAAGGCCTGGCCACCCCACAGTTGAGATCAATCGGTGCGTTTTTCAACATCACCCGCCGTCGATTGCTGCAAGCACGGCAGGCAGTTGATTCGAGCAGAATGCGATTTGCTGATTTACACTGCGCTCATCAATCTCATCTGTAACAAGGAAATAACCTATGGGCGTGCTAAATGAGTTCAAGGCCTTCGCGGTCAAAGGCAACGTGGTCGACATGGCCGTCGGCATCATTATCGGTGCGGCCTTCGGCAAGATCGTTACCTCGTTTGTCGGTGACCTGATCATGCCGCCAATCGGGATGCTGATCGGTGGCGTGGACTTCACTGATCTGGTCGTAACGCTCAAGGCAGCGGACGGCGCGACTCCGGCGGTGGTGCTGGCTTATGGCAAATTCTTCCAGACCATCATCGACTTTGTCATTGTCGCCTTCGCGATCTTCATGGGCGTCAAGGCCATCAACCGCCTGAAGCGCGAAGAGGCCGTGGCCCCTAGCCTGCCGCCGGTTCCAACCAAGGAAGAAGAGTTGCTGGGCGAGATCCGCGACTTGCTCAAGGCCCAGAACAACCGGCCTTGACGGCATTGGCAAAAAAGTACGGCGCCTTCGAGGCGCCGTTTTTTTTACCAGAAATTTTCTACCGCCACCTGGCCGGGGCGCCGGCTGAGGCTCAAGTGCATGTCCCGCTGTTTAAGCAGCTTGCGCGTGTCATCGATCATCTGCGGGTTGCCACACAACATGACCCGAGAATGCTCAGGGGTCAGCGCAACACCCGCCGCGCGCTCCAGTTCGCCGTTTTCAATCAGCGTAGTGATCCGCCCGTTCAATGAACCGGGATGCTGCTCACGAGTGACCGTGGTGATGAATTGCAGTTTGTGTGCGTACTCTGCCAGATAATCACGCTGGGCCAGCCCGGCGATCAGCTCCTGATAAGCCAGTTCCCGGGCTTCGCGAACGCTGTAGACCAGGATGATCCGCTCGAATCGCTCCCAGACTTCGAAGTCCTGGAGTATCGACAGGAACGGCGCGATGCCCGTGCCTGTGGATAACAGCCACAGATCGCGCCCATCGACAAAACGGTCCAGCGTCAGGTAACCGAACGCCTGGCGGTCGACCAGCAATGCATCGCCAACCCCCAGGCGGCTGAGCTCGCTGGTGAACTCACCGCCCGGTACGACAATTGAAAAGAACTCGAGGAACTCGTCATAGGGCGAGGACACCATGGAGTAGGCGCGCCATACCGTGCTGCCGTCAGCCTTGGTGACACCCAATCGGGCAAACTGCCCCGCCCGAAACCGAAACCCTGCGTCCCGGGTGGCACGCAAGGTAAACAGGCTCTGGGTCAGGGGATGAACCTCAAGCAAGGTCTGACGGGTAAATTTTTCTTCACTGACGGACATGGAAGGCTCCAATCGAAGATGCCCCAGTGTCCCGCAAAGAAAGCGGCGTAACCACCGACAATTTGTAGTGACATTAATCCATACCAAAGACTGTTTACCAAATGCGACATACATCAATGATTACAAAATGCCACACGACATCTTATAACGCCTCCATTGTCTAAGAACCTTCAACACACTTTTCCAACAGTCAAAAGAGCAAAATTGTCGGACCATTTCTGTAAGAACTGTCCTACACTCCGTGACGTGCCGCATTTCGGATCCAATACTGCCAACGGACAATACGCACATGGAGAAAATACTATGGAGATTTGGAAGGAGTCACAGCTCAATCATTTGGCGCACACGCAAGAGATCAATACGGCCTATCGAATCGCGCTCAACTTCGTTAGAAACCTTGGATATAAATTTTGTGGATTTTCAGTTACTTCTAACTCAGTCGGAGCCGACGCCAGTACGGTGAACCTGAACAATTTTCCCCATGAGTGGAACGTTCAATATGAAAAAAACAACGTCACGCAAATAGACCCGGTAATAGCGCATTGCAATCACTCAACGCTGCCCGTTCTCTGGAGCGAAGAGCTTTTTTCCAGGACGCCATGGCTATGGCAGTTGCTGCAGCAACAAGGTTTGCAGCATGGCTGGTCCCAGGGGATCCACGATGAGGAAACCGGCCTGCGCAGTATTCTCAGCCTGGCCAGAAGCCACTGCCCGATTTCAGCCTATGAGCTGTACGAGCATCTTGGATTCTCGGTATTCATCAGCCGCCATTTGCACGCACTGGCGCTCGCAATGCACCCGGAAAAACCGGCTCGCCCCCAGGCTCCCCCCTTGTCACGGAGGGAACTCGAAGTATTGAAACTCTCAGCCGATGGCAAGACGGCCTATGAAATTGCCAGGATTCTCAGTTTGAGTGAACGCACCGTCAATTTTCATGTGCACAGGGCTATCGAGAAGTTCGGCGTCAATAACAAGATTGCGGCAGTCATCGCCGCGGCCCGGTCCGGAGCCATCTGAAAGCGCCCGCCCGCGAGAAAACCTGCGGGTAATCCAGGCAAAAAAAACGTACCATTTGCGGTCCTTCCTGAGTGATGGCGTGTAGACCGTCACGACGCAGTTCACTCGGACGGCTCCGCCCGCTCCAACGCCTTCGGGCAGCGGGACATCCGTAGATTACCCAGAGCCCCGCCCCATGCCTTTGCTCGAAACACCCTTCGCCAGCCTCGACCTGATCCGCCAGCCCGAACAGCAGAACGAACCGCTGCAAGCTTTCGATGCGGCCGATGAATACCTGCTCAATCACCTGGCCGAACAGCAGCCGGCGTCGGACACCCGGGTATTGGTGCTCAATGACAGTTTCGGCGCGCTGGCGGCCAGCCTGGCGGGCAAGGTGCGAGTGGTCAGCAGCGGTGATTCGTTCCTGGCCACGCAGGGTCTGGAAAAGAACCTGGTGCGCAACGGCCTGGCCTTTGATGCGGTGCCGAGCATACCCGCCAGCGAAGCCATTGCCGGGCCGTTCGACTGCGTTCTGATCCGTGTACCGAAAACCCTGGCCCTGCTGGAAGAACAACTGATTCGCCTGCAAGGCCAACTGGCACCCGGCGCCCAAGTGGTCGCCGCAGCCATGATCAAGCATCTGCCCCGGGCGGCGGGCGACTTGCTGGAGCGTTACATCGGCCCCGTGCAAGCCTCGTTGGCGGTGAAGAAGGCGCGGTTATTGATTGCCACGGCTCAGGACAAAACGCCAGCAGTGTCGCCTTACCCAACGCGATACAGACTCGATGAACCGGCTATCGAACTGCTCAACCACGCCAATGTGTTTTGCCGCGAAGGCCTGGACATCGGCACCCGGGCATTTTTGCCACACCTGCCGAAAAACCTCGGCTCGGCGCAAGTCGCCGATCTCGGTTGCGGTAACGGCGTCCTGGCCATCGCCAGCGCCCTGCAAAACCCCGAGGCCCACTACACGCTGGTGGACGAGTCATTCATGGCGGTGCAATCGGCGTCCGAGAACTGGCGCGCAGCCTTGGGTGAACGGGAAGTGATCGTGCGCGCCGGCGATGGCCTGGCCGGCCAGGAACCGCAATCGCTCGACGTCGTACTGTGCAATCCACCGTTTCACCAGCAACAGGTGGTGGGCGACTTCCTGGCGTGGCGGATGTTCCAGCAGGCCCGCGAAGCGCTGGTCGTGGGCGGCGCGCTGTACATCGTCGGCAATCGTCACCTGGGCTACCACAGCAAGCTGGCGCGATTGTTCCGGGGGGTCGAGCAAGTGGCGGCCAACCCGAAATTCGTGATCCTCAAGGCACGCAAGTAACAGGCAAAAAAACCCTCCGGTCGGAGGGTCGTAAATCCGTGCCCTTAGGCCACGGGAGAGATGTCAGTGCGTGGTCAGGCCGGCTGCGTTCATGAACATACGCATCAGGCTGGCGACGATGAACAAGGCGCCCACGCTGCCGACCCAGATAAGGGCCAACCAGCCGAGCCGCTGCCACAGCGGCTTTTTTTCGGCTTCTTCAATGTCGTGCAGGGAATGTTTTGCAGCCATAACGTCAATCCTCTTCAAGATTGATGGCGTCGCATCCGACGCCATCGTCGGAACGCCGCCCGGAGTAAGCTCGCTCCCACAGGTTCGTTGTGCAGCAGACTAGTGATAGCCGTCTTCATGGGTGACCTTGCCGCGGAACACGTAATAGCTCCAGAAGGTGTAGCCCAGGATGAACGGGATGATGAACAGCGTGCCCACCAGCATGAAGCCCTGGCTTTGCGGCGGCGCGGCGGCGTCCCAGATCGAGATCGAAGGCGGGATGATGTTCGGCCACAGGCTGATGCCCAGCCCGCTGTAACCGAGGAAGATCAGCACCAGGGTCAGCAGGAACGGCGTGTAGTGCGCGTTGCGGGCCACGGCGCGGATCAGGCCGTACATTGTCACCAGCACCAGGATTGGCACCGGCATGAACCAGAACAGATTCGGCATGGTGAACCAGCGAGCGGCGATATCCGTGTGGGCCAACGGAGTCCAGATACTGACGATGCCGATCACCGCCAGCAGCACGAAGGCCAATGGTCGTGCCAGGTCATGCATCTGTTCCTGCAATTTGCCTTCGGTCTTCATGATCAGCCAGGTACATCCGAGCAAGGCATACGCCACCACCAGCGCCGCACCACAGAACATCGTGAACGGTGTCAGCCAGTCCAGCGAACCACCGGCGAACTGCCGGTTGACCACCGGCAGCCCATCGATGAACGCGCCAAGCGCAACGCCCTGGAAGAACGTCGCGGTGACCGAACCACCGATGAACGCCTTGTCCCACAGGTGACGCTTGTCGTCCCTGGCCTTGAAGCGGAACTCGAAGGCCACGCCGCGGAAGATCAACCCGATCAACATCAGGATCAGCGGCAGGTACAACGCCGAGAGCACCACTGAATAGGCCAGAGGAAACGCGCCGAACAACGCCGCGCCCCCCAACACCAGCCAGGTCTCGTTGCCGTCCCAGACCGGGGCGACGGTGTTCATCATCACATCGCGATCGGTCTTGCCCGGAATGAACGGGAAGAGAATGCCGATGCCCAGGTCGAAACCGTCCATGACCACGTACATCATGATGCCGAAGATGATGATCACGGCCCAGATCAGCGGAAGATCAATACCCATGATTCAAATCTCCTTGGTCAGGCTTTGGCCGGCATCGGCGTGATCGTCGTCGGCGGCCGACAGCGGACGGGCCGGTGTGCGTTTCTGGCCGGGGCCACCGTCGTTGGTTTCCTTGCCTTCGTCGATCTTCGGCCCCTTGCGCACCAGGCGCATCATGTAGCCAAGACCGGCGCCAAACAGCGCGAAATAAACCACGACGAACAGGATCAGGGTGATGCTCATCTGCATGAAGCTATGGTTGGACGACGCATCCGCCGTACGCATCAGGCCATAGACCACCCATGGTTGACGGCCGATTTCCGTGGTGAACCAGCCGGCGAGGATCGCGATCAGGCCGGACGGCCCCATCCACAATGCCAGGTACAGGAACGGCCGCGAGGTATAGAGGGTGTCGCGCTTGCGCAGCCACAGGCTCCACAAACCGGTGAAGATCATCAGCATGCCCAGGCCTACCATGACCCGGAACGACCAGAACACGATGGTCGAATTCGGCCGGTCTTCAGGCGGGAACTCCTTGAGCGCCGGCACCTGTTTGTCCAGGGAGTGCGTGAGGATCAGGCTGCCCAGGTACGGGATCTCGACGGCGAATCTGGTTTTTTCCTCCTTCATGTCCGGCCAGCCGAACAGGATCAGCGGCGTCGCCTCGTTGCCCTTGTTTTCCCAATGCCCCTCGATCGCGGCGATTTTCGCCGGCTGATGCTTGAGCGTATTGAGACCGTGGAAATCACCGATGACCGCCTGGATCGGCGCGACGATCAATGCCATCCACATGGCCATCGAGAGCATTTTGCGGATCGCCGGGTTGTCCTTGCCGCGCAGCAAATGCCAGGCCGCGGAAGAACCGACGAAGAACGCCGTGGCGACGAAGGCTGCCGTGGCCATGTGCATCAGGCGATACGGGAACGAAGGGTTGAAGATAATCGCCAGCCAGTCGGTGGGGATGACCTGACCGTTGACGATCTCGAAACCCTGCGGGGTCTGCATCCAGCTGTTGGACGCGAGAATCCAGAACGTGGAGATCAACGTACCGATGGCCACCATCACGGTGGCGAAAAAGTGCAGGCCACGCCCGACCTTGTTCCAGCCAAACAGCATGACGCCCAGGAACCCGGCCTCGAGGAAGAATGCCGTGAGTACTTCATAGGTCAGCAACGGCCCGGTCACGGAACCGGCGAAATCCGAGAAGCGGCTCCAGTTGGTGCCGAACTGATAGGCCATTACCAGGCCGGAAACCACTCCCATGCCGAAGTTGACGGCAAAGATCTTCGACCAGAAATGGTAGAGGTCACGGTAGGTGTCGTTATGGGTTTTCAGCCACAGGCCTTCGAGTACCGCCAGGTAACTCGCCAGGCCGATGGTGATGGCCGGAAACAGGATGTGGAACGAGATGGTGAACGCGAACTGAATTCGGGCGAGATCAAGTGCCTCTAAACCGAACATAAGTCTTCCTCTGTCAGGTAGTACGGCTGCTGGCTGGAAGCCTGCACCCACGGCCCCCACGGATATGGAGTGTGGCGAATCTCTGTTTGTTCTTCTTTTTGCACGCATCACAACGCAGGGAGTCTGGCCTTGCGGCCGCCGGATCAATTCCTTTTGTGGGTCTTGACCTGGATCAATCAACGTTGAAAGAGTAGTCCCAATTTCGGGGATGAACCGCGTGGTCTTTTGCCGCGTGACAAGTTGCCTCACGGCTTTTGTCATCGCCAGCAACACATTCCCTGTGGGAACCTGGAGAAAATCGATGTCTGGCTAACTAATTTTTTGTCACGGCAATTTTTTGTTACAGGTTGGTGATAATCTCGCCGTTCCCCTCTCCCCAGACTTCCCCGCAGATGCCCAGCCAAGAGCCCTTGCTGTTACGTCACCATCGCCCTTTTCTCGCGTTCTGGCTGGCACGGGTATTTACCGCCAGCGGCTTCCAGATGCTCACCGTGGCCATCGGCTGGAACCTGTACCAATTGACCGGCAACGTGCTCGACCTGGGTCTGGTCGGCCTGGTCGAGTTCGCCCCGCGCGTACTGTTCATGCTGCACACCGGGCACGTCGCCGACCGCTATGACAGGCGCAAGGTCGCGGCGATCTGCCAGTCCTTGCAGGCATTGATCGCCCTGTCGCTGGCCATCGGCAGCGCCACCGACCATGTCACCCGGGAAATGATCTTTATCCTGGCCTTCCTGCTCGGTGCGGCTCGCTCCTTTGAAATGCCCACCACCCAGGCCCTGCTGCCCAGTATCGTGCCCAGCGCGCTGTTTCCCCGCGCGGTCGCCGCCGCGCAATCGGCTCAGCAATCGGCCACCATCGTCGCCCCGGCCCTCGGCGGTTTGCTCTACGCCTTCGGCAGCGTCTGGGTGTATGGCCCGACGGTGCTTTTGTATGTCATCGCCTGTTCGCTGATGCTCAACCTGCCGGCCCGGCAAACCCCGCTGAACAAGGGCAAGGCCACTCTGGACTCACTGCTGGCGGGTATTCGCTTTATCCGCAGTCGTCCGGACATTCTCGGGGCGATCTCCCTCGATCTGTTCGCGGTGCTATTGGGTGGTGCGACGGCGCTGCTGCCGGTGTTCGCCAAGGACATTCTGCTGACCGGCCCGTGGGGGCTGGGCCTGCTGCGCTCGGCACCGGCGGTGGGCGCGCTACTGATGTCGCTGTTCCTGGCGCGGTTTGCCGTGGAGCGCAACGTCGGGCGGGTGATGTTCACCGCCGTGGGCATCTTCGGCGTGGCAACCATCGCCTTCGGCCTGTCGACCTCGTTCTGGTTTTCCCTGGCGGTGTTGGTGGTGTTGGGCGCGGCAGACATGATCAGCATGGTGATCCGCGCCTCGTTCGTTCAACTGGAAACCCCGGACGAAATGCGTGGCCGGGTCAGCGCTGTCAATGGTCTGTTCATCGGTGCCTCGAACCAGTTGGGCGAATTCGAATCGGGCCTGACCGCCCACTGGTTCGGCACTGTGCCAGCGGTGGTCATGGGCGGGATCGGTACGCTGGTGGTGACCGGGGTGTGGGTCAAACTGTTCCCGACTCTGGCGAGCCGCGATCGCATGCACGTGGCTAAAGATGAAGAGAAGGAAGAGGCGAAAGTCTGACGCTCTCTAAACGAGCAACTCCCCCTCCACCGCCGTACGTATGGCTTTACCGCAGAGTTGCTCTACCAGCGCCAGGGCAAATGCCAATGCGGCAGCCGAGCCCTGGGCCGTGATGCAATTGCCGTCGACCACCACCGGTTGATCGACAAAGGTACAACCGGACAGTTGATGGCTGGCTGTGGGCAGGCAGGTCATGCGCCGTTGACGCAATACGCCAAAGGCCTGCAGTGCCACGGCGGGCGCTTCGGCGATGCCGGCGAACAGGCGACCGGCCGCCGCCTGATCCTTGATCAATTGCTGCAGGGGCTGGTGTGCTGCCAGGTGCTGCGAACCCACCGCACCACCGGGTAAGGCAATCAGGTCGAAGGGTTGTGCCAGCAAATCCACCAGCATCGCATCGGACGTCAGGCGAGTGCCCCGGGCGCAGGTGAGCATGCGCCGACCTTCGATACTGGCCACCACCACTTCTATCTTGGCACGGCGCAGTACGTCGATCAGGGTCACGGTTTGCAGGTCGTCGGTGCCCTCGGCGAGGGCAATCAAGGCTCTAAAGGTCATCAGGTGCTGTCCACGGAATGATCATTTAAGCGTAGTCAGCTTTCCCGCCCCGTGTTCGAGACCTGTGGTTACTTGATGTAAAGCTGCGTCGACATCGTGTTTCCGGGCGCGTTGATCGAGGTATCGCTGAAGGTCAGCGTGCCTTCCTGCTTGCCCGCCAGATCGAGGGCATACAAATAGCCGACGGTTTTTTCCCCGGCGGTGCAACTGGTCAGGTTGCCGTTCTTGAACGCGCAAACCGCTGTCCGTGTGCCGTTCACGTCGAAACCGTCGAGGGCGACATGGGCCTCACGCCCGTAACCCACTTCCAGCACGTACACCATGATGTTCGGGCCATTGTGATCGCAGCGCGTCCGGGTTTGCCCTTCGTCGATGTTCTCGACACCACAGGACGGCGACGCGACCTTGAGCACTTTCAATTGCGTCAGCGGTGGCGCCGAGGCCGCCACGGCCATTTGGACCCCAAGAATCAATGCCATCCATGCACCGGAGGCGGCAACCAGACACTTTTTCATGCAGGACCCATCCCCCCAAAAAAACCAGCGCGCAGTATGGCGCACTTGGCCTTGTCGCAAAACATCGACGACGATCACCGCCAAAGCAGCCATATTCCCAAGCTACTGGTATGATGCGCGGCTTTTTCCGGCCCACAGTAATTTCCAGGCGCGTTCTGCTGCCTGTGCTTTGCTGTTGAGGTCGATACATTCACGGCGCCCGGCGCGCCACGGGGAGCAGACATGCTGGAAAGGCTGTTTCAACTCAAGGCACACAACACCAACGTGCGGACCGAGATTCTGGCGGGCGTCACGACCTTTTTGGCCATGGCCTACATCCTGTTCGTCAACCCGAGCATCCTCGGCGAGACCGGCATGGACAAGGGCGCGGTGTTCGTCGCCACCTGCCTGGCCGCCGCCATCGGCTCGACAACCATGGGCCTGATCGCCAACTACCCGATCGCCCTCGCACCGGGCATGGGCCTTAACGCCTTCTTCACCTACACCGTGGTCCTGCACATGGGTCACACCTGGCAAGTGGCGCTGGGTGCGGTGTTCATCTCGGCGGTGTGCTTCTTCCTGCTGTCGATCTTCCGCATCCGTGAATGGATCATCAACAGCATCCCGCTGCCGCTGCGCTCGGCGATTGCCGCCGGTATCGGTCTGTTCCTGGCGTTGATCGCCCTGCACAACGCCGGCATCGTGGTCAGCAACCCGGCGACCATGGTCGGCCTCGGTGACCTGAAACAACCGGCTCCGATCCTCGCTACCCTCGGTTTTGCCCTGATCGTCGCCCTCGAAGCCCTTGCCGTGCGCGGCGCGGTGCTGATCGGCATTCTGGTGGTGACCATCATTTCCATCGTGATGGGCTTCACCCCGTTCGGCGGCGTGATGTCGATGCCACCGTCCCTGGCCCCGACCTTCCTGCAACTGGACATCAAGGGTGCGCTGGACATAGGTCTGGTCAGCGTGATCTTCGCCTTCCTGTTCGTCGATCTGTTCGACAACTCCGGCACCCTGATCGGTGTAGCCAAGCGCGCCGGCCTGATGGGCAAGGACGGCCATATGCCGAAAATGGGCCGCGCGCTGATCGCTGACAGCACCGCGGCCATGGCCGGTTCCCTGCTGGGCACCTCGACCACCACCAGCTACATCGAATCCGCCGCGGGCGTGAGTGCCGGCGGCCGCACCGGCCTGACCGCCGTCGTGGTGGCGATCCTGTTCCTGCTGGCACTGTTCTTCTCGCCACTGGCCGCCAGCGTTCCGGCCTTCGCCACCGCACCGGCACTGCTGTTCGTCGCCGTGCTGATGACATCCGGCCTGGCCGAAATAGACTGGGACGACATTACCGTCGCCGCGCCGGTGGTGATCACCGCGCTGGCAATGCCGTTCACTTACTCCATCGCCAATGGCATCGCCTTCGGTTTCATTTCCTGGACCGCCATCAAGCTGATGTCCGGTCGCGGCCGTGAGCTGAACCCGGCGCTGGTGATCCTGTCGATTCTGTTCGTGATCAAGCTGGGTTGGTTCAACGCATGACTTTTGATTCCCAGGCCTACGCCGTTCAGCTCGAAGAAAAGGTCACGCGCTTGCGTGACCTGCTGGCCCCGTTCGATGCACCGGAGCCAGCCGTATTCGATTCGCCGCTGAAAAACTTTCGCCTGCGCGCCGAGTTCCGCCTGTGGCGTGAAGCCGGCGAGCGTCACTACGCGATGTTTTCCCAGGAAGACAAACGCACGCCGATCCTGATCGAAGAGTTCCCGATTGCCAGCCTGCGCATCAATGAATTGATGCCCAAGCTCAAGGCAGCGTGGCAAGCCAGTGCGCCCCTGAGCCACAAACTGTTCCAGGTGGAGTTCCTGACCACTCTGGCCGGCGATGCGATGATCACCCTGTGCTATCACCGCCCGCTGGACGAGCACTGGCATGCGGCGGCGTCGAAACTCGCGGCCGACTTGAACGTCAGCATCATCGGCCGCTCCAAGGGCAAACGCGAAGTCATCGGTCACGATTACGTGGTCGAGAAGCTGGAAGTCGGCGGCCGCACCTTCAGCTATCGCCAGCCCGAAGGCGCGTTCACCCAGCCCAACGGCACGGTGAACCAGAAGATGCTCAACTGGGCATACGATGCGCTTGGCGATCGCTCCGATGATTTGCTGGAGCTGTATTGCGGCAACGGCAACTTCACCCTGCCGCTCGCCACCCGCGTGCGCAAGGTGCTGGCCACCGAAATCAGCAAGACTTCGGTCAACGCGGCCTTGAGCAACCTCAGCGAAAACGCTGTGGATAACGTCACCCTGGTGCGTTTGTCCGCTGAAGAGCTGACCGAAGCCCTGAATGAAGTGCGCCCGTTCCGGCGCCTGCATGGCATCGACCTCAAAAGCTACGAGTTCGGTAGCGTGTTCGTTGACCCGCCCCGTGCCGGCATGGACCCGGACACCTGCGAGCTGACCCGGCGCTTCGACAACATCCTGTACATCTCCTGCAACCCGGAGACCCTGGCGGCCAACATCGCCCAACTGCACGACACCCACCGCATCTCCCGATGCGCAATGTTCGACCAGTTCCCGTGGACCCATCACATGGAATCCGGGGTGATGCTGACCCGGCGTTGATGGCGCCTGCCAGGCACAAAAAAGCCGTCTTCACGACGGCTTTTTTGTGGGCGTTTACAAGACAACATCGACCTTGCGCGGGCGCCCGCCTTTCCTGCCGTTGGCCCGCGCGGCTTCAGACTTTGCTGCGCTGCTCTGACGACCATTGCGCGAAGCGACGACCGAGGCCGCCATGGCCATCAGCGACTTGCTCGCAGAAATCATCCCGGCGATCGATACATGCAGGTCCTTGCCTTCATGGCATAGGGCAGTACCCGCATAGCCGACAGTCAGACTGGCGAAGTCCCCGCCCTCAAAATCATCGAACTCCGGATAGTTGGCCACGGGCAACAATACGCCGCTGCCGTCTTCGAAGCTGACAGCCAGGCAGGGGGGCTGGTAGGTAACCGCTGTCGCCTGCAGGCTATTTTTTCTACGTAATTCGCCACGTTCAATGGCTTTGTCCAGGCTACTTTCCGTTACGGGATTATCGGCCTGAACCTTGGCTTTTATCGTTTTCATAACTCGATCTCCACACCTTCCTGTGTGCCTATCAGGGACAGCAACGTCTTGTTCGATTCGGGTTCGTAGCAAGCCGATCCAATCATGTTGGTGGTACTGACAACCCTTTTCACCACAACGACTTCGTTGCTTTGCCAGTCCCACAATTGATTATCAAGACAGGCCGTTTGTAACTTTCGCCACCAGATGCCCCGGGCGCGCCGCAAATGGGCAGGTTGCTGGAGCGATTGGCGCAATCCCTCAAGCACCGCCAACGGTGGCCGACGCGAAAGCGGAACTACATCCCAGAGCTCGACACCGTTGTGCCAAAAGCAGAACCTGAATCTCGCACTCCACGTACCGGCCTCCACATGCGCATGAGGCGGACAATGCTCGTCTCGCAACATGATCACTACCGACAGTCCTTTGTAATTGCATACCTTCATGCTAACCCATCCGTTAGGTTAATGAATCCGAGGATTCGACATTCTCTGGAAAATCCGACCGTTGGCAATGGCCGTCGAATCACTTCTTCCGTCCTCAGACTAGTGTCCTGCCGTTACCCAGCCCTGCGGAACACCGCGCGTAATGGTAAGAAACCCTTTCATTACGGCGCTGGCACCTGATAAATACTGATCAAGCCCCTTCATCTGATCCCCGGTGTAATCAATCATGCAACGACAATTCGACGATCTTCAGTTGGGCAGCATTGAGCTGTTTTGCCTGGCCGCCGAGGCCGGCAGTTTTACTGCCGCGGCGCTGGTGGCGGGTGTCACCCCAGCGGCCGTGAGCCGTTCGGTGTCGCGCATGGAGGAACGCCTGGGCGTGCGCCTGTTCGCGCGCACCACCCGCAGCGTGAAGCTGACCGACAGTGGCCGCCGCTATTACGAGGAGTGCCGCCTGGCCCTGGCGCAACTGATCGAGGCCCAGCGCGAGGTGATGGGCCAGCAACAAGTGCCGTCCGGTACCTTGCGCATCAGTATTCCGACCACCTACGCGCATCATCGAATCCTGCCTTTGCTGCCCGAATTTCGGGCGCGTTATCCGGCGGTGAAGGTCGAATCGCACATCAGCAATCGCAACATCGATTTCGTCGGCGAAGGCTACGACATGGCGATTCGCGTGCGAGCCATCCCGGACTCCGGCCTGATCGCCCGACCGTTGGAAGATGCCGCCCTGGTGATGATCGCCAGTCCTGATTACCTGAAACGGGCCGGCACTCCGCAAACCCTCGACGACCTCGAAAACCACGAATGCATCCAGTACGAATTGCCCAGCAGCGGTCGGCGCATTGCCTGGTTGTTCAACGATGAGGGCGTGCCCCGGGAGATTCTGGCCGAGGGCAGCCTCAGTTGCTCTGACGATGTATTGGGTGGCGTCACCTTGGCCAAACACGGGGCGGGGTTGTTTCAGACCTATCGTTTTATCGTGGAAAGGGAACTGGCCGACGGCTCGCTGGTGGAGGTACTCAAGCCCTATGGCGGGCGTTCGCGGCCGTTTACCTTGCTGTACCCGCAAAGTCGCCATGTACCGCTGCGCTTGAGGGCGTTCATTGATTTTCTGGTGGAGCATTTGCCGCGCTGAACAGCGAAAGTGTCCGATCACCGCCCACAACCCGCCCGCGTGCCCTCACTCCAATTGACCAAATTAACTAGTTAGTACAATTTATCTCCACAGGCCGAAATTCTCGGCCGATTCCAAAAATAATAAGTGGAGAGATTGCGATGTCCCCTATCGTTCTGGTGCTCAACGGCCCGAACCTGAACCTGCTCGGCACCCGTGAACCGGCGACTTACGGCCACGAAACCCTGGCAGACGTTTCGGCCCTGTGCGCACGTAGCGCCGAAGAGTTCGGCCTGGCAGTGGAGTTTCGCCAGACCAACCATGAAGGCGAATTGCTCGACTGGATTCACGCCGCCCGCGGTCGCTGTGCCGGCATCATCATCAATCCTGCCGCGTGGACCCACACCTCGGTCGCCATCCGCGACGCCCTGGTCGCCAGCGAACTGCCGGTGATCGAAGTCCACCTGTCCAACGTGCACGCCCGCGAGCCCTTCCGCCACCACTCGTTCGTATCCGCCATTGCAACGGCGGTGATGGCCGGTTTTGGCAGTCATGGCTATCGCCTGGCGCTGGAACACTTCAGTCATCGTTTGAAGGGGTGATCGCCGTGACTCAGAACCACGTGATACTCGCCGGGCTGATTGGCGCCGGCATCCAGGCTTCCCGCACACCAGCCATGCACGAGCATGAAGGCGATGCCCAAGGGCTGCGCTACCTCTATCGCCTGATTGATCTTGATCAGTTGAAGCTCGACAGCAACGCCCTGCCCGACCTGTTGATGGCTGCCGAGCGCATGAACTACACCGGGCTGAACATAACCTTTCCCTGCAAGCAGGCGATCATCCCGCTGCTCGACGAACTCTCGCCGGAGGCCCGCGGTATCGGTGCGGTCAACACGGTGGTGCTCAAGGATGGCAAACGCATCGGCCACAACACCGATTGCCTGGGCTTTGCCGAGGGGTTTCGCCGGGGTTTGAAAGGCGTTGCCGTTGAGCGTGTCGTACAAATGGGCGCCGGCGGCGCAGGTGCGGCGGTGGCCCACGCGTTGTTGAGCGAAGGCGTACAACAGCTGAGCATTTTTGACGTGGACATCCGCCGCGCCCAGGATCTGGCTGACAATCTCAATCAGCATTTCGGCGTCGCTCGAGCGGTGGCCGGGCATGACCTGGCCAAGGCCATGGCCCAGGCTGATGGCCTGGTGAACACCACGCCGATGGGCATGAAAAAGCTGCCGGGCATGCCAGTGCCGGTAGAGTTGCTGCGAGCCGAACTGTGGGTAGCGGAGATCGTCTACTTCCCGCTGGAAACCGAACTGCTGCGCAACGCCCGCGCCCTTGGTTGCCGGACGCTGGACGGCGGCAACATGGCGGTGTTTCAGGCAGTGAAGGCGTTCGAGTTGTTCAGCGGCGTGGTGCCGGATGCCCAGCGGATGCTTGAGCATTTCCAGAGCATGAATGACTGAAAATCAAAAGATCGCAGCCTTCGGCAGCTCCTACAGATCAATGCGATTGACGTAGGAGCTGCCGAAGGCTGCGATCTTTTCAAGCCTGCAAATAACGCAACACCGACTCGCAAATCATCTCCCGATGACGCTGCTTGATGTGTTCGTCCGGCAGGTCGATCTGAAAAATCTCACCAAAGGTGTGGCGGTTCGAGACGCGATAGAAGCAGAACGAACTGATCAACAGATGCACATCCAGCGGATCAAGACCGGTACGGAACACCCCCTGCTCGGCACCGCGACGCAGAATCTCGCCCAGTGAGTCGAGGATGGTGTTGTTCATCGCCTTGATCGCATCGGAGCGCTTCACATACTCGGCGTTGTGAATGTTCTCGATGCTGACGATGCGCACGAAATCGACGTTGCGATCATGGTGATCGAAGGTGAACTCCACCAGCCGCCGAATGGCTTCGACCGGCGCCAGTTCCGCCAGGTGCAGGCGATTTTCAGTGTTGCGGATATCGCCGTAGAGTTTCTCCAGCACCTCGACGTAGAGCTGCTCCTTACTGCCGAAGTAGTAATAGATCATGCGCTTGGAGGTGTGGATGCGCTCGGCGATGGCATCGACACGAGCCCCGGAAAGCCCCTGCTGGACGAATTCGACAATCGCCTCCTGCAGGATGTTTTCGCGGGTCTTTTCCGGGTTGTTCTTGCGACTCTTGCGCGGCTCGGCACCAGGTTCTACGGAGGCTGCGGGGAGTTCTGAAGTCATTGTCATTGCGGGCTCACGGCCATCACTGCACAGGCTGGCGATTATGGGCCGCGCGGCACGGTGAAGGAAGCCGCGCGGCCCACGTTTAATCCCGCGTTTACGAATTACCTACAACTTCGCCTGGCGCAATGCGCCGCTACGGGATTTGGCCATGGCCGCCAGGCGCACCGCGACGTTGGCCGCGCCGTAGCCGGCATAACCGTTTTTACGCTGGATGATCTCGAAGAAGAATCGACCCTCGAACGGCTCGGTGTACACATGAAACAGCTCACCGCCCTGGGCGTCGCGGTCGTACAACACATTGTAGTAGGCCAGTTCGCTGAGGAACTCGTCGTCGAAATCGAACCGCGCCGCCAGGTCATCGTAGTAGTTGAGCGGGATATCCAACAGCGGCACGCCCGCCTCTTTTGCACGGCTGACCTGGGCAAAGATGTCATCACAATCAAACGCGATGTGATGCACGCCGGAGCCGCGATAACTCGACAGCGCGTGCGAGATCGCGGTGTTGCGGTTCTCGGAAATGTTCAGCGGCAGACGGATCGAACTGTCCCGGCTGCGCAAGGCACGGCTCTTCACTAGACCATAAGGATCCGGCAGCACGACTTCATCGTCCGCCTCGAAATCCAGCAGGCTCTTATAGAACAGCACCCAGCTGTCGAGGCTGTCGGCCGGCAGCGCCATGGCCATGTGGTCGATGCGCTTGAGGCCACCACTGACCGGCGCATCCGCCAGCAGATTGAAGTCTGTGCCGTAGACGTCGGCATCCTGGTCCACCAGATAGATCAGGCTGCCATCCGGCGCACGCACCGCCGCCAGTTCCAGTTCATTGGGGCCGACCAGCCCGCGATAGGGCTGGCCCTTGTAGGCCACGGCACGGGCCAGCGCGCTGGCACTGTCCTTGACCCGCACGGCGGTGGCGCACAACGAAGGGCCGTGGGCCTCGAAGAAACTGTGACCGAACGAGTAAGGCTCGGAGTTGAGGATCAGGTTGATATCGCCCTGACGCATCAAGCTAACGCTCTTGGAACGATGCTGCCCGGCCTTGACGAAACCCAGTCGCTCCAGCCAATGGGCGAGCTTGGCGCCGAGGCTTTCGTCCACGGCAAACTCCAGGAACTCAATGCCGTTGTACTCGCTGGCCTTGGGTGTTTCGAACAAAATCCCGGCGTTGGCCGCGGGCTTGGCTTCCTGGGCCAGGCGCTCGCGGGTTTTCTCTTCCAGGTACAGCAACGAACGCAAGCCGTCGGCGGCGTTGGCCCGTGGTGGTGCGGCGCGGAAACCGTCGTTGAAGATTTCCAGCGACAGCGGTCCGGTGTAGCCGCTCTTGATGATCGGCGCGAGGAACCCCGGCAAATCGAATTCACCCTGGCCCGGGAAGCAGCGAAAATGCCGGCTCCACTCCAGCACGTCCATGGCCAGGATCGGCGCGTCAGCCATTTGCACGAAGAAAATCTTGTCGCCGGGAATCTCGGCGATAGCACTTGGATCGCCCTTGAGCGACAGGGTGTGAAAGCTGTCCAGCAACACGCCGAGGCTTGGGTGATCAGCCTGACGCACGATGCTCCACACCTGTTGCCAGGTGTTCACATGCCGGCCCCAGGCCAGCGCTTCGTAACCGATGCGCAGGCCACGTGCCCCGGCGTGCTCAGCCAGCAGTCGCAAGTCATCGACCAGAATCTGCTCATCACCGATGGACTCGGCCGAGGCGTTGCTGCACACCAGCACCAGGTCAGTGCCCAGCTCCTGCATCAGGTCGAACTTGCGCTCGGCGCGTTCCAGGTTGCGCGACAGGCGATCGCGGCGGCAACCTTCGAAATCGCGGAACGGTTGAAACAGGGTGATGGCGATCCCGAGATCGGCGCACATCTGTTTAATTTCCCGCGGACTACCGTCGTAGTAGAGAAGGTCGTTCTCGAAAATCTCGACGCCGTCGAAACCGGCGGCGGCAATGGCTTCGAGTTTTTCCGGCAGGGTACCGCTCAAGGATACGGTGGCAATGGAACGCTGCATGTTTTCGGCTCCCGGTGGAGGCAATCTTGTTAGGGGCGTTGCACGCTTGTGTAGGAGCTGCCGAAGGCTGCGATCTTTTGATGTTGATCGAGGAAAAGATCGCAGCCTTCGGCAGCTCCTACGTGGGTAGCGTTTGTCTTGCGAGAATTATTGGGCCGACAGACTTACACAGCAATTTAAAGTGTACTACCCAGTTAGTTTTGTGTTCGATTATCGAACAAAATGGTGATTGGCGAATTGACGATTTTTTGTCCACTGCCCAACATCGTCCTCACATTAAGTCCGGACACGCAGCACCGGCCGCGATGTCCAAAACACCAAATAACAAATTCAAAAAACGGGTGGTACACATGATTCCTTCCCAAAGCTCACGCATGGCTCCGGCCATGAACACCACTGCCGGTGGCATCGGCGACAAAATCCGCGGCGCCATGGCGGTCGGCAAAACCCGTTGGGGCATGCTGGCATTGGTGTTTTTCGCCACCACCCTGAACTACATCGACCGCGCCGCCCTGGGCGTGATGCAGCCTATCCTGGCCAAGGAAATGAGCTGGACGGCGATGGACTACGCCAACATCAACTTCTGGTTCCAGGTCGGTTACGCCATCGGCTTCGTGCTGCAAGGCCGCCTGATCGACCGGGTTGGCGTCAAGCGTGTGTTCTTCTGCGCGGTACTGCTCTGGAGCCTGGCAACCGGCGCCCACGGCCTGGCCACTTCGGCGGTCGGCTTCATGGTTTGCCGATTCATCCTCGGCCTGACCGAAGCGGCCAACTACCCGGCCTGCGTGAAAACCACGCGCCTGTGGTTCCCGGCCGGCGAGCGCGCCGTGGCCACCGGCATTTTCAACGCCGGCACCAACGTCGGTGCGATGTTCACCCCGATGCTGCTGCCGCTGATCCTGCACGTCTGGGGCTGGCAGGCCGCGTTCCTGTGCATGTCGGCACTGGGCGGGATCTGGTTGCTGTTCTGGGGCCTGAAGTACTTCAACCCGGAAGATCACCCAAGCGTCAAACAGTCGGAGTTGGACTACATCCAGAACGAAGTCGAACCGGAACAAACCCGCGTACCGTTCTCGAAAATCCTGCGCATGCGTGGTACTTGGGCCTTCGCCCTCGCCTACTCGATCACCGCGCCGGTGTTCTGGTTCTACCTGTATTGGCTGCCGCCGTTCCTCAACCAGCAATACAACCTGGGCATCAACGTCACCCAGATGGGTATCCCGCTGATCATCATCTACCTCACTGCCGACTTCGGTAGCGTTGGCGGCGGCATTCTCTCTTCGTTCCTGATCGGTCGCGGCGTCAACCCGATCAAGGCGCGACTGATGTCCATGTTCCTGTTCGCCTGCTGCATCATCGGCGTGATCATGGCGGCCGGTTCCAGCAACCTGTGGGTCGCGGTGGCCGCCATCTCCCTGGCCATCGGCGCGCACCAGGCCTGGACCGCGAACATCTGGAGCCTGGTGATGGACTACACGCCCAAGCACATGATGAGTACGGTGTTCGGCTTCGGCGGCATGTGTGCGGCGATTGGCGGGATGTTCATGACCCAACTGGTCGGCCACATCCTGACCATCACCAACAACAACTACACCGTGCTGTTCACCATGATTCCAGCGATGTACTTCATTGCGCTGACCTGGATGTACTTCATGGCACCGCGCAAGATTCCGAAAGTAGAAGACTGATGTTCCCTCGGCGCAGGCCCGATCTCGGGTCTGCGCTTTTTTTTGCCTGCGTTTTGCCGCCGCTTAGCGGCGGCTTTGCTGCCAGGCCGCCGCCAACCCGCTGCAGCAGATCACGGCAATGCCGAGCACGGTGGTCAGTGTCGGTGTATGGGAAAACAGCAGCCAGCCCAAGAGGCCGGCGAAGATGATCTGGCAATAGCTGAACGGTGCCAGCAGTGCCGGTGCCGCGAGGCGGAAAGCCTGGGTCAGGAACAGGTGAGCCGTCATCCCGCAGGCCCCCAGCGCCAGCATCATCGCGCCATGCACCAGGTTCGGCGTCTGCCAGAAGAACGGCACCAGCGCACTCATCACCAGCGTGTTGCACAGGCCTGCGAAAAAGTTGCTGGTGGTCGGGCTGTCGATCTCGCTGAGCTTGCGCGTCAGCAGTTGATAGAAGCAAAAAAACAGCGCCGAGCAGAACGGCAGCAACACCGCCGGGGTAAACAGATCGCCCCCGGGGTGAACGATGATCAGCACCCCGCTGAAACCGAAAATCACCGCCAGCCATTGTCCCCGCGTCACCCGCTCGCCAAGCAGCGGTACCGACAGCGCGGTGACCAATACCGGAGCCAGGAAGTTGACCGACGTGGCCTCGGCCAACGGGATGTACATCAGCCCCGTGGTGAAAAACAGACTGGTGCCCAACAGGCACAGCGCCCGGATCACCTGCAGTAATGGCCGTTTGGTACGCAGCACCCGCAGCCCGGACTGCGGCAGGAAAATCCCGGCCATCAACAAGGTGTGAACCACGTAGCGCGCCCAGACCACCATGACGATGGGATAGAAACCGGAGAGGTATTTGGAAAAGGCGTCGTGGCTGGAAAACAGGAAGGTTGCGACAACGATCAGCAGGATCCCTTTGAAGGGCTGATTGACGCCGGAAAGCGGGGTGCTGACGGTCATGGGGTTTCCTTACTTGAAATCAAAAGCATCACGGGCAAACCACGCGTCCATCCAGTCAGCATAGAACCTGTGGGAGCGTGGCTTGCCCGCGATAGGTGCGCAGCACCGATTAGAGCTGCGCCAACAATTCCCGGGTTTTATCCAGCGCCATCTGCGCCCGGTCCAATCCACTCACGCCCTGCTCCAGCAACTGCACGGTGGGAATCTCCAGACTCAACGGAATGTCAGCCGGCAAGCTCCCCAACAACCCCCGCAGATCACAATCGCCATCGCCGGGAAAACGCCGTTCGTTACGCGCCTGACGCAAGATCTCCGCCATATCGGCCGGCCGTGGTCCTGCGACGTCACACAACTGTGCATACCGTAACCGTGAGGGAGCAACTTTGACCAGATCTTCCAGCCGCGATCCCGAACGATCGAAGTGGAAGGCGTCCACCAGCACGGCGCCGTTTTCACGCCCGGCGTTTTCCACGATACGCGTGGCTTGTTGAAGATTGCGCGCATCGGTCCAAGGCATGAACTCCAGGTGCGGGTGCAGTCCATAGGCTGCCGCCAGATCACAGAGCTCGGCAAAATGCTGCGTCAGCCGCTGTTCGTCAGGATCGTTTCCGGCCACCAGCAACTCACTGGCGCCGAACTCGGCGCCCACCGCGAGGATTCTTTCGAAATCGGCGACGACGGTTTCCGGCTTGAGCCGCAGGATTTCGACGTCCAGCACCCGAATACCAGTATCGCGCAGACGCGCCAGGGTCTGGCGCCGCAATTCGTGGTCGGCCACCAGGGCAAAATGGTGCTCCTCAGGGGTCGCCGGTACCAGACGCAAGCCGACATGGCTGTAACCGGCCCGCGCGGCGACCTCGACCATGTCGGGCGGTGACAACTCCAGCACGGTCAGGCTGGCCAGGGAGAAGATACGTTCGCTCATGCTCAACCCTCGATCAACGATGGCGCACAGGCACGCCCGGTTTCGGCGGCTTCGCGGATGGCTTCGATCAGCGCCAACGTACGCGCGGCATCGGCGGCACTCACCAGTGGCTCGACCTCCCGGCGCGCAACGCGCACGAAGTGCTGCAACTGCAAACGCAGGGCTTCATCGGCACTGAAGCTTTCCTGGGTTGCCAGCAACGGTTGATGCCAGCCGCCGTCGACTTCGTTGTAGTGCCAGCGTTTAAGCTGCGGAATGCTCAGCGCCCCACCCGTTCCGGCCAGCAAGTAGCACGGTTGATCAGGATGACGCGGATACACCGGGTTCTCCCCCGAATCCAGCTCCCAGCTCCAGGGCGCGGCCACCGCATCGGAGCCGGTCAGGCTGCCCAGTGCACCGCTGTCGAATTGCAGCAACACCGCCGCGCAATCCTCATTGGCAAACCCGCGAATGGCATTGCTGGTGATGGCCTGAACCTGACGCACTTCACCGCACAAATGCCGCAGCAGATCGAGGTCGTGGATCAGGTTGGTCAACAACATCCCCGCACCGGCCTCGCGGCGCCAGGGTGTTTCAAAATAGCTGTCGGGCTTGCGCAACTGCCAGAGCGCTGTGACCGTGGTCAACCGACCCAGTGCGCCGCTGTGGACAAGTTCGTGGGCGCGGACGATCAGCGGATTGTGCCGGCGGTGATGTCCGACCAGTACCGGAACACCACTGGCCTTCGAGGCAGCCACCAGTTCCCTGGCTTCATCCAGGTGCACGCCCACCGGTTTTTCCAGCAATACCGGCACGCCGGCCGCGAGGCAATCGAGGGCCGTGCTGACGTGCTGCGTGTTCGGATTGGCGACGACGGCAGCGTCTGGCTTCGCCTGCTCCAGCATCTGACGATGATCGGCGAAACAGGCTACGCCCCATTGCGCCGCAAGACTGGCCGCCTGCGGTCCGGGATCCGCCACGGCGCACAACGTCGCTTCAGTCAAGGATTGCAGATGCTGGTAGTGCTGCTGGCCCATGTTGCCAGCACCGATCAGGGCGATGCGAAGTGGCGAATTCAAGATACGGTCCTCTTGTGAGTGTTATTGGAGCGATGAATTCCAATAATTTAGAACCTGGTTCCAGATTCTTACACAGACCTGTCCTGAAAGTGTTCGAACAGCGCACAGCTTCTCAAGCTGAACACTGTTCAAAATGTGGGAGCGGGCTTGCTCGCGAATGCGGTGTGTCAGTCGCCATCCAGATCGCATGACCCACTGCATTCGCGAGCAAGCCCGCTCCCACAGTCGATTTGCGCAGGCCTTAGCTGAACAACTCCGACGCCAGACTCGCCGCCGACAACTCCTCGGTGTAAGCCAGCAACAACGGCGCCAGCTCATGCAGCCGCGCTCCCGGCATCCGCGCGCTCGGCCCGGCGATGCTGAGCACCCCGATCACCCGCCCATCGGCGGGATGGCGCACCACTGCCGCAATCGCCGAAGTGCCCACCGCCGAACTCTCCTCGACCCAGGCATAGCCCTGCTCCCGCGCCAGACGCAGGCGTTCGAGCAATTCGATGTTCGAGCGCGGCGCGTTCGGCCCCACATGTTCCGGCACCTGCGCGCCCTGCCGCTCCACCAGCGACAAGGCTTCGGCATCGCTCATGCACGCCAGCCACGCATGCCCCGAGGCGGTGTAGAACAACGGCGCGTCGCGGCCCATGTCCGGGTCGTAACGCAGACCGGAGCGCGCGCCCTGGGATTTGGCGATCCAGGTCTGACGCTCGCCGTCGATCACGCCCAGGCGCACCAGTTCGCCGGTTTCCTGCGCCAGGCGGTCAAGCACCGGCTGCACAATGTCGGCACCGCTGCTCGACAGGTAACGGAAGCCCATCGCCACCAGTTTGGTCGAAAGGTGATAACGCAAATTATCCGGATTCTGCCGCACATAACCGAGGCGGATCAGCTCGGCCAGCAGGCGATGGGTCGCGCTCTTGGGGATGTCCAGTTGCTCCGCCAGGGTCTGCATCGGCAGGCCACGGGGATCGCTGGTGAGGCTTTCGAGCACACTGAAAACACGTTCGATCTGACTGCCAGCCATGGTCGCTTCCACGCAAAATTTGCTCGATTCTAGAAGACAACCACACGAATGCGAAATCTGGAACTGAGCGTTCGATAACCGCCCGCTTTACACCCTCCAGACTTGTTCGACCTCACCCGATTCTTATATTTTCTGGAACCAGATTCCAAAACAATAAAACACCGGAGCTCAAACAATGCCTGCCGAAGCGCACTTTCTTCCCGACATCGACTGCGATGTGCTGATTGTTGGCTCCGGTGCGGCGGGACTGTCGACGGCCGTGACCGCCGCGTGGCATGGGCTGAAAGTCATAGTGGTGGAAAAAGACCCGGTGTTCGGCGGTGCCACGGCCTGGTCCGGTGGCTGGGCCTGGGTCCCTTGCAACCCGCTGGCCCGGCGCGCGGGCATTGTCGAAGACGTTGAACTGCCGCGCACTTACCTGAAACACGAACTGGGCGAGCGCTTTGATCCGGCGATGATCGACGCTTTCCTGGAAGCCGGCCCCCGGATGGTGTCGTTCTTCGAGCAGCACACCTCGCTGCAGTTCGCCGACGGCAACGCCATCGCCGACATTCATGGCGACACGCCCGGGGCCGGCACCGGAGGACGCTCGGTGATCGCCGCCCCTTACGACGCACGAAAAGTCGGCGCGCTACTCAAGCGCCTGCGCAAAACCATGCGGGAAACATCGTTCATGGGCATGCCGATCATGGCGGGGGCGGACCTCACGGCATTCCTCAACCTGACCCGTTCGCTGTCGGCGGCCTGGCACGTTACGCGGCGTTTCAGCCGGCACCTGTTCGATCTCGCCATGCATGGCCGGGCGATGCAGCTGGTCAACGGCGTGGCCTTGGTGGCACGCCTGGCGAAATCCGCCGATGACCTCGGCGTGTTGCTCTGGGAATCAGCGCCCGTGAGCCGATTGCTGCGCGAGAATGATCAGGTACGAGGTGCAGTGGTCATCACCGCCAAAGGCTCGGTGCGCATCCATGCACGCAAGGCCGTGGTGCTCGCCGCGGGTGGTTTCGCCAATGACATCCAACGCCGCAAGGCACTGTTCCCCCGCACGCCGACCGGGCATGAACATCTGGCCTTGCCGCCCCTCGGCGTTTGCGGCGATGGCCTGCGCCTGGGCGAAAGTGCCGGTGCCCGGGTCAATAGCGACATGGCGTCCGCCGTCGCCTGGGCGCCGGTTTCGCAAGTGCCGCACAGCGACGGCAGCACGGGACACTTCCCGCACATCATCGAGCGTGGCAAACCCGGCATCATCGGTGTGCTGAGCAACGGCCAGCGCTTCGTCAATGAAGCCAACGGCTACTACGACTACGTCACGGCCATGGTCGCCGCCGCCCCGCCGGGTGAAGAGGTGGCGTCGTGGCTGATCTGCACCCATGGCTTTCAGCGTCGATATGGCCTGGGCATCTCTCGGCCATTTCCGGTGCCGCTGTCATCCTTCATCCGCAGCGGCTATCTGAAAACCGGCAACACCCTTGAGGAATTGGCTGCAGCCTGCGGCATCGACCCGGTTGGCTTGCGCAGCACCGTGTCGGACTACAACCGCCACGCGCGCAACGGTGAGGACCCGCAGTTCGGTCGTGGTTCCACGCCTTACAACCGCAAGCAGGGTGACGCACTGCAACGACCCAACCCATGCGTCGCGCCGATCAAACAAGGCCCCTTCTATGCCGTGAAAGTCCAGCCGGGCTGCTTCGGCACCTTCGCCGGGCTCAAGGTCAACCAACATGCCCAGGTCCTGGATAGCGCGGCACAACCCATCGCCGGCCTGTACGCGGCGGGCGGCGACATGGCCAGCATCATGGGCGGTCACTACCCCGCTGGCGGCATCAATCTCGGCCCGGCGCTGACGTTCGGCTACATCGCCGCGCGCCACATCGCAGGCGTCACGGCTTATGAAAAGGAGATCGACCATGCAGCACATCGTTAACGCACAGGGTTTGAACATGCCGAAACTCGGCCTCGGCACCTGGCCAATGCTCGGCGAGGAATGCACCCGTGCCGTGGAGCAGGCTCTGGCTCTGGGTTACCGGCACATCGACACGGCAGCGGCCTACAACAACGAAGACGCTGTCGGTCAGGCGCTGACGAACAGTCCGACACCCCGCGAGCAGATCCACGTCACGACCAAAGTCTGGTGGGACCAACTGCAACCCGACGCCATGCGCCACTCCATGGACCGCAGCCTCAAAGCCCTGCGCAGCGAATACGTCGACCTGTTCATGCTCCATTGGCCATCCACCGATTGGGATTTGCCGCGCACCATAGAAACCCTGGTGTCGTTCAGGGAGCAAGGCCTGGCGCGCAACATTGGCGTGGCGAATTTTCCACTGCACTTGCTACGCAAAGTCGTCGAAGAACTGGGGGCTCCGCTGTCGGCGATCCAGGTCGAGTACCACGTGCTGCTCGGACAAAACGCCCTGCTCAACTACGCCCGTCAACAGGATCTTGCGCTGACAGCCTACACGCCACTGGCGCGCAACAAGGTATCCGACATTCCGGCCATCCAGCAGATCGCCGCGAAACACGGCGTACTGCCGACCCAGGTCGCGCTCAAATGGCTGCTCGATCAACCCAACGTGGCCGCGATCCCCAAGGCCAGCAGCGAGTCCAATCAATTGGCCAATCTCGCGGCGATGGATGTGCGACTGGATGATGAAGACCGTGCCTTGATCGCCAGCCTGTCCAAACGCGAGCGTCAGGTCAGCCCCGACTTTGCGCCGGTATGGGATGCGTTCGACGAATAATCCGCAAGACCGGCGATCGCCCTTACGATAAAAAACCATCGTCCTACGGAATTCGATGGGTTATCCGTGTTCAATACAAGCCTGAAACCTTCTCGGCAGCCCTTCACGGGTAGCCGGGAATTGACCTGTGCGCGGAAAAAAGACGGACGGCCGGACTGGCGCCCCTCCCACTTGGCAGCAACACTCATCGCACAGAGCTTTACCCGGAACAGAAGAGGATTCGCACATGCTATGGAAAAAAGGCCGACGCAGCGACAACGTGGTCGACGCCCGGGGCGATGATGTTGGTGGCGGTGGCGGCGGCATGCGTTTTGGCGGTGGCAAGGGCCTGAGCCTGACGGCGATCCTCTTGATTGTCGGCATCGGCTGGATCACCGGCCAGGATCCGTTGCAAATCCTCGGACAACTGACCGGGCAAATGGAGCAGCAATCGGCGCCCGCCACCAACCAGAGTCGCCAGGCACCGCCGGCCAATGATGAGAGCGCTGAGTTCGTGCGCTCGATCCTCGGCGACACCGAAGACACCTGGGGCGCGATATTCCAGCAGGCCGGCCGCCAATATAAGGACCCGACCCTGGTGTTGTTCAGCAACCGCGTGAATTCGGCCTGCGGTCTGGCCACCTCGGCGACCGGCCCCTTCTATTGCCCGGCCGACCAGAAGGTCTACCTGGACATGGCGTTCTTCCAGGAAATGTCCCAACGCTTTTCCGCTGCGGGCGACTTCGCCCAGGCCTACGTGATCGCTCACGAAGTCGGACACCACGTGCAGACCTTGCTCGGGGTGTCCGCGAAAATTCAGGCCGCACGCCAGCAAGGCCGGCAGATGGAGGGTGACGGTGGTTTGCTGGTTCGCCAGGAACTTCAGGCCGATTGCCTGGCCGGCGTCTGGGCCAACAATGCGCAGAAGCGCCTGAACTGGCTGGAACCAGGCGACATCGAAGAAGCACTGAACGCCGCGAACGCCATCGGTGACGATCGTTTGCAGCAGCAGGGTCAGGGCCGTGTAGTCCCGGACTCGTTCACCCACGGTACGTCAGCGCAACGGGTGCGCTGGTTCAAAACCGGTTTCGCCCAAGGCCAGGTTGGCCAGTGCGATACCTTTGCGGCGAAAAATCTGTAAATGAAGAAGTGGTTGTTGGTTGTTCTGTTTACTTGCGCAACGTCCCAGGCCGCCGAGCCTGGGGTCAAGGAACTCAGCTCAGGGCGCCTGCTGTTGAAGTCAGGTGAAATCGCGGTGGGCATCAGCCCCGCTCCGGCAAAAATCGAACGGGTGCTGATCATCCTCCATGGTCGCTTGCGCAACGCGCAAACCTACCTGCAGAGCGGTGAGCACGCCGCCGAACTGGCCGGGCAAAGCGCAACGACCCTGGTGATCGCCCCGCAATTCCTCAATGAAACTGACGTTGCGGTCCATCCGGTGGCCGACACCGTTTTGCGCTGGCAAGGCAATGAATGGATGGCCGGCGGCGAATCCACGGCACCGTTTCGGCTGAGCTCCTACGCGGCGCTCGACGAAATCATCGCCCGCTTGGGCGACCATCAGCAGTTTCCGGATGTGAAGCAAATCGTCATCGCCGGGCACTCCGGTGGCGCGCAGGTGGTTCAGCGCTATGCGTTGCTCGGCCACGCGCAATCCGAGCTCGATGCGGCCGGCGTGCAGGTGCGCTACGTGATCGCCAATCCGTCCTCCTACGCTTATTTCGATGAGCGTCGACCGGTAGCGTTCAGCCACGCCGGTTGCCCGAATTTCAATCGCTGGAAGTACGGGCTGGCGGATTTACCGGCCTACGCCGAAGGACAAACCGCCGCGCAGTTGCAGGAAAGTTACCTCAAGCGTGAAGTCGTTTACCTGCTGGGGCAGCAGGACATCGATCCGAACCATCCGGCGCTGGACAAGAGTTGTGAGGCCAAAGCGCAAGGGCCGTCTCGATTGGCCCGCGGGCGTTACTACTTCGATTATCTGAAGCGGTTGCAACCGCAAGGGTTGAAGCAGCAACTGATTGAAGTGCCCGGGGTCGGACATGATGGGGATGGGATGTTTACATCGCCGGAGGGGCAGAAGGCGTTGTTTGGGCAATGACTCTTGTAGTGCCTGGGCCTGTCTCTTCGCGAGCAAGCCCGCTCCCACATTGGATCTGCGTGAACACGACATCGTGAACAACACAGAATCATTGTGGGAGCGGGCTTGCTCGCGAAAGCGGTTGACCAGGCAACGAAGCACTCAAGCCAACAGCATCTGCCGCAACTCGACACAATCCGCCGCATGCCAATCAGTCAATTCCGGCCATGGATTATCCGGCAGATTCACCAATACAGTCCGCGCTCCCGCCGCCCGCCCACAATCGAGATCGAAGCGGTAGTCGCCAACCATCACCATCTCGCTCGCCGGTACATTCCAAGCTTCGGCCAGTTTCAGCAACCCGCCCGGATGCGGCTTGGGCGGCGCATCATCGCGGCCCAATACATCCTCCAGCGCAAAGCAGTCGGCCAGGCCAATGGCCTCCAGCGTGACATGTGCCAGCTCCCGGGCATTGCGCGTGAGAATGCCCAGGCGATAACCGCGCCCGGCCAGTTCGCGCACCAGTTCCACCGCACCCGGTGCCGGTTGCGAACCGAGGGCCAGGTCCCGCTCATGCTCCAGCAGCCACGCATGTTTGGCTGCGGCTTCATCGGCCGGCAGTGCGGCGAGGTGGGTCAGGATGTCGTGTTCGGCAGGGATCGCCAATGCCACGCGAATCGCCGCGAAGTCGTGCACGGCCACGGTCAGGGTGCCGTCCATGTCGAACACCCAGTGACGCACGCCGGCCAGGCTCATGCCCAATCCTTGCGATGACGGATCAAGCCTTCCTGGGTGACCGAGGCCACCAATTGTCCGGCACGGTTGAACACGCTGCCACGGGAGAATCCACGGGAGTTGCCGGCCCATGGACTATCCATTGCGTAAAGCAACCAGTCATCGGCACGCAGATCCTGGTGGAACCACAACGCGTGATCGAGGCTGGCCACCTGCATGTCCTTGTTCCAGACCGTTTTGCCATGGGGCTGCATCGAGGTGACCAGCAGACCGAAGTCCGAGGCATAGGCCAGCAGGTATTTATGCAGCGCCGGCGAATCGGCCAACGCCCCGTCGGCGCGGAACCAGACGTACTTGACCGGATCGGAGGGCAGCGGGTTGTAGGGATCTTTCTCGGTCACTGGGCGAAATTCGATCGGCTTAGGGCACAGCAATTTTTCGCGCATTTTCTCGGGGATCAGGTGCGCGCGCTGCTGGGTGATCTCCAGCTCCGATGGCAGGTTTTCCGGACCGACCACTTGCGGCATTTCGGACTGGTGCTGGAAGCCTTCTTCGTCGTACTGGAACGACGCACTACAGGTGAAGATCGGGTGGCCCTTCTGGATCGCCGTCACCCGGCGCGTGCTGAAACTGCCACCGTCACGCACCCGGTCAACCTGATACACCACCGGCAACCCGGCATCGCCCGGTCGCAGGAAATAGCCGTGCATCGAATGCACATGGCGCGCCTCTTCCACCGTCTGACTGGCCGCCGACAGCGACTGACCGAGTACCTGACCACCGAACAGCTGACGAAAGCCCAGATCCTGGCTACGGCCACGGAACAGGTTTTCTTCGATCGGTTCCAGGGTCAGCAGGTCGACCAGATCATCCAACACTTGGCTCATTCAGATGCTCCTCACGCAAAACATTGCCGCGCAGCCTTGGCTGCAACGCTCGATTCAGTTTCTGGACTCTACCCATGGGGGCCATTGTAAACGTCCGTGCCAGGTTATCCATGCAAGGTTTGCAGCCATTGCTCCCGGCTGATGCGATACAGCACATGCCGACGCAACGGATGATCGACGTCGAGTCGCGGGTGATCGAAGTCATTTTCCGGATCATGGTGCATGCCGATGGCCTGCATGACTTTCTCTGACGGCAGGTTGGTTTGCGTAGTGAAGGCCACGACCTCTTTCAGCGGTAAGCGGTCGAACCCGCAGCGCAGAGCGGTCCACGCCGCTTCACTGGCGTAACCCAACCCCCAGTGCTCGCGGGCCAGGCGCCAGCCGATTTCCGTGGCCGGGGTAAAGGGTGCATCGAAACCGACTACGCCAAGCCCGGTAAACCCGATGAACTGGCCAGAGTCCTTGCGCTGCAAAGCCCAGAGACCATAACCGTGCTCGGCGAAATGACCACGGATTCGCCCGATCAATGATGCGCTTTCCAGTCGGCTCAAGGTTGCCGGGAAATAGCGCATCACCTGCGGATCGGCACACATCGCCGCAAAGTCAGGTAAATCTTCATCGCGCCACTGGCGCAACAGCAGCCGGGCGCTTTCAAGTTCCAGTATTGGCTCCATTGCTCCCCGCCCTCCGTTTGCATGCCGCAAGTCTACAACGCTGGTAGGATTCTTCTCTCATTCCTGAATGAAATCATCATGCCGCTCCCGCTGATTTATCACGAAGACTACAGCCCCGAGTTTCCGGCGGATCACCGCTTCCCCATGGACAAGTTCCGCCTGTTGCGCGATCACCTGGTGGACAGCGGCCTGACCCGCGATGCCGACCTGTTGCGCCCGGAGCTGTGTCCCGCAGAGATTCTCGCCCTCGCCCATGACCCTTCATACATCGAGCGCTACATGAGTGGCGAATTATCCCGCGAAGACCAGCGCCGCCTCGGCCTGCCCTGGAACGAAGCCCTGGCCCGGCGTACGGTGCGGGCGGTGGGCGGCTCGTTGCTGGCAGCCGAGCAGGCGCTGGAGCATGGTCTGGCCTGCCACCTGGCGGGCGGCACCCACCATGCGCACTACGACTACCCGGCCGGGTTCTGCATCTTCAATGACCTGGCGGTGATCAGCCATTACCTGCTGGAAAGTGGTCGGGTGAATCGGGTGCTGATCTTCGATTGCGATGTGCATCAGGGCGACGGGACCGCGCGAATACTGCACAACACTCCGGAAGCGGTGACCGTTTCCCTGCACTGCGAGAAGAACTTTCCCACACGCAAGGCCGAAAGTGACTGGGACATTCCGCTGCCCAACGGCATGGGCGATGTCGACTACCTGAAGGTGGTGGACGATGCACTCAACTACCTGTTGCCGCTCTACCAGCCGGACCTGGTGCTGTATGACGCCGGAGTCGATGTGCACAAGGACGACGCCCTGGGTTATCTGAAGCTGACAGACGAAGGCGTCGCCGCCCGCGATGAAAGCGTGATGCGCCATTGCCTGGGCCGCGACATTCCGCTGGTCGGGGTGATCGGCGGCGGCTACAGCAAGGACCGCCAGGCCCTGGCCCGCCGTCACGGCATCCTCCATCACAGCGCGCAGCGCGTCTGGCAGTCATCAGGTTGTCACTGAGTTGTGGATGCTTTACCCACAATGCCTGTGGAACTGCCTGTGGATAACCTGAGTGAAAGGGCCTGTAGCCCATGCTGCGTATAGGCTACAGAACGGTGGTTGTTTTTTAACCAGCCCTCCAATACACCGATCATCCCTGTGGGAGCGAGCTTGCTCGCTCCCACAGGGATTCGGGCTGGTAGAATGCCCGGCTTATCCCGCCAGACCGCAGCGCATCCCATGACCCAATCCTCGTCACCCCTTCCCCCTCACGTCGCCATCATCGGCGGCGGCCCCGCCGGTCTGATGGCGGCCGAAGTGTTGAGCCAGGCCGGGATCAAGGTCGACCTGTACGACGGCATGCCCTCGGTCGGACGAAAATTCCTGCTGGCCGGCGTCGGCGGCATGAACATCACGCACTCCGAAGCCTACCCGGCGTTTCTCTCGCGCTACGCCGAACGCGCCCCGCAGATTGCCCCGCTGCTGCGTGGCTTCGGCGCCGAAGCGCTGTGCCAGTGGATTCATGACCTGGGCATCGAGACCTTCGTCGGCAGTTCCGGCCGGGTATTCCCCACCGACATGAAGGCCGCGCCACTACTGCGCGCCTGGCTCAAGCGCCTGCGCGACAGCGGCGTAGTTATCCACACCCGCCACCGCTGGCTCGGCTGGGACGAGCGTGGCGGATTGCGCATCGACAGCCCGGAAGGCGAAAAAACCGTGCAAGCCGATGCCACCCTGCTCGCCCTCGGTGGCGGCAGTTGGTCGCGCCTGGGTTCGGACGGCGCATGGATGCTGGCACTGGAGCAACTGGGTGTAGGACTGGCGCCATTGCAACCGAGCAATTGCGGCTTCGAGGTGCAGGCCTGGAGCGAATTGATGGTCAGCAAATTCGCCGGTGCGCCGCTGAAAAACATCGCCATCGGCCTTAACGATGACGTGCCGCGACTTGGCGAATGTGTGATTACCGCCACCGGAATCGAAGGCAGTCTGATCTACGCCCTGTCGGCACCGATCCGCGAGGCAATCAACCGGCACGGCTCGGCAACCATTCATCTGGACCTGTTGCCCGGCCGGCCTGTGGATAAAGTTCAAGCGGCGTTGAGCAAGCCGCGGGGATCGCGTTCCATGGCCAAGCACTTGCACAGTCAGTTGGGCATCGATGGCGTAAAAGCGGCGCTATTGCGTGAACTGGCCAGCGCCGATTGCTTTGCCGACATGGCCTTGCTGGCCAAATCGATCAAGGCATTGCCACTGACGCTGGTGAAAACCCGACCACTGGATGAGGCCATCAGCAGTGCTGGCGGTGTGTTGTTCGAGTCGATGGATGAGCGATTGATGCTCAAGCAACTGCCTGGCGTGTTTTGCGCCGGGGAAATGCTCGATTGGGAAGCGCCGACCGGCGGCTATCTGCTGACCGCGTGTTTCGCCAGCGGGCGAGCGGCGGGGTTGGGGATGGTGGAATGGTTGCAGCGCAAGGGCTGAAGACCGAGGCGCGCCCTTCGCGAGCAAGCCCGCTCCCACAGGGGATTTGTGAACAACACAGATCCAGTGTGGGAGCGGGCTTGCTCGCGAAGGCGGCCTAACAGACGCAGAGGTAAATCAAGGCTTACGCTTGCGCGGCCCGGTATTGAACACCGGCACTTTGCGCACAGGCTTGATCGAAGGTTCCGCTGGCGCAACCTCTCCGCTATCAACCCACCGCCCCAGATTGCGTTTACCACCGCCACCACCGGAAGCCTTGGGCTTCTTCGGTTTTTTCGGCTTTTTGACGACCTGGCCACTGGCATCGGTGTCCGGCACGCGGTGTTCAGGTTCGAAGTCCGGCTCGTTCTGCCGCTTCAAGGTCTGGCGGGTCAGCATCTCGATGGCCGACAGCAGATTCACTTCATCGGCGCAGACCAGGGAAATCGCCTCGCCGGTCGAGCCCGCGCGGCCGGTACGACCGATACGGTGGATGTAGTCCTCAGCGACAATCGGCAAATCGAAGTTGACCACCAACGGCAGGTCTTCGATGTCCAGGCCACGGGCCGCCACGTCGGTAGCGACCAGGATCTGCACTTCACTGGCCTTGAAACGATCCAGTGCGCGCTGACGAGTCGCCTGGGGTTTGTCGCCGTGGATGCCGTCTGCGTTGATGCCCAGGCCCTGGAGTTTATCCACCAGCGCATCCACGCCGTTGCGGGTCTTGGCGAACACCAGCACCTGCTTCCACTTGCCCTTGCGCATCAGGTGCACGAACAGTTCCGGCTTGCGCTTCTTGTCCACCGTCACGATCCATTGCTTGACCGTATTGGCCGCAACGTTGCGCGGGCTGACCTCGATGGTCAGCGGATCGTTGAGCATTTGCCCGGCCAGCAGGCGGATGTCGTCGGAGAAGGTCGCGGAGAACAGCAGCGTCTGACGTTTCTTTGGAAGAGCGCGGTAAATGTTCGCCAACTCCTCGGAAAAGCCCAGGTCGAGCATGCGGTCGGCTTCGTCCAGCACCAGGGTCTGCAGCTGGTTGAACTTCAGTGCGTTCTGGCGGAACAGGTCGAGCAAGCGGCCCGGAGTCGCCACCAACAGGTCAACACCGCTGCGCAGTTTCATCATCTGTGGGTTGATGCTGACGCCGCCGTATACCGCGTAGGTGCGCAGCGGCAGGTTTTCGGCGTACTGGCGCACGGCTTCGTGAACCTGCTCGGCCAGCTCGCGGGTCGGTACCAGGATCAGCGCGCGAACCGAGTTGGCGGTGACTTTCGGCCCTTCCATGGCCAGCAGTTGCAACAGCGGCAGGGCGAAACCGGCGGTCTTGCCGGTGCCGGTCTGGGCGGAGGCCATCAGATCGCGACCGGCCAGCACTGCCGGAATGGCTTGCGCCTGAACCGGCGTCGGTGTCTGGTAGCCGAGCGTCTCGAGGGAGCGCAGCAAGGGTTCGATCAGGCCAAGGGTGGCGAAAGTCATGGGAGTACCGTAGGAAAATTCAGCGCGGGTTGTTCAAAACAAGTGTGCAAAACAAGATGCAATGCCGCGCAGTTTACCCTAATTCACACGGGATTCTGTCGGTACTGCCGTCACCACCACTGGCCGTTCTGGCGTGCGGCGCCATTGTGGCAAGCCGATCAACACCACGGCACTGATGATCACCGCCATCGCCAGGGCTTCTTCGATGCCGATGGTCTCGCCAACGAACACGATCCCCAGCAACACCGCCACCGCCGGGTTGACGTAGGCATAGCTTGTCGCAGCGGCCGGACGCACGTGTTTCAGCAGATACATGTAGGCGTTGAAGGCGATGATCGAACCAAACACCGTCAGGTACGCCAACGCAGCCCAGCCTTCGATCGGCGGCACCTTTTCCAGCTGCTCACCGCTGACTGCGCTGGCGATCAGCAACACCACACCGCCCACCAGCATTTCCACGGCGCTGGCCATCGCGCCCTGAGGCAGCGGCAAATGTTTGCTCCAAACAGAACCAAACGCCCAGGTCGCCGCAGCAAAAATCAGCAACGCCGCACCCAATGGACTCGATTGCAGGTTGGAACCCAGGTTGAGCATCGCAATGCCGATCATCCCGAGCACAATACCGGCCCATTCAAGACGGGTATTACGCGCGCCCCAGAAATATCCGCACAGCAGGGTAAACAACGGCACCGTCGCCACCGCCAAAGCGGCCACCCCGGAAGCCACGCCCGTGTGTTCGGCCACGCTCACAGCGCCATTGCCGCACGCCAGCAACAAGATCCCGATGATGCCAGCGGCTTTCCACTGCGCCCAGGTCGGTGCCGGCGCCCCGCGCCAGCGCAGGAAGGCATACATCAAGGTCCCGGCGATCACGAAGCGGATGCCCGCAAGCAGCAACGGCGGCCAGGACTCCACGCCGATGCGGATCACCAGGTAGGTCGAACCCCAAATCACATACAAAGCGAAGAAGGCAGCGATCAAGGGTAAGGGAAAGCGACGAAGGCCGGACATGGGGGCAGCTCACAGGCAAGGACAAGTGAACGACTATTCTAGAAAGGCCAGCGTCGGAAAATAAGTTACAAAACCTGTTTAAAGCGCCAGTACACTTTTCAAAACACGGAGTTCAGCGCTATAAACCGTATTTTCGAAAGCTGGCCATTTTCAGGAGTCACCCCGATGGATAAGTACGACCGCATGCTGCTCAGCGCCCTGCTGGAAAACGGTCGCGCGTCCTACGCGGACCTGGCGCGCAAGGTCAACCTGTCTGCCCCGGCCGTGGCCGAGCGCGTGGCCAAGCTCGAAGCCAGCGGCGTGATCACCGGTTATCAGGCGAAGGTCGACATGGCCAAGCTCGGCCTGCCGATCCAGTGCGTGATCGAACTGCGCCTGAACCAGCACGGTAACCAGAAAGCCTACGACGACCTGATCAAAATCCCGCAATTGACCGAATGCCATCGGGTGACCGGCGACCCGTGCGTGATCATGCAAGCGGCGGTGGGCTCAATGCCGGAGCTGGAAGAACTGATCAACCGGATCGCCACGTTTGGCTTCAGCAAGACGTCGATTGTGTTGTCGAGTGCGATAGAGAAGCGGGTGCCATTGGGGCACATCGAAGGCAATGGCAAATAGCTTTCTTTGGGACCGTAGGAGCTGCCGAGTGAAACGAGGCTGCGATCTTTTGACTTTGATTTTAAAGATCAAGATCAAGAGATCGCAGCCTCGTTTCACTCGGCAGCTCCTACAGGGGTTATGCGGTGTTTTCGGGATCAGCGATAACGCTTTAGGTGCTCGCCCACTTTCGCCGCCGGCACTTTCTGCAACTTGCACAGCAAATCATGGGACAGCTCGCGCAAGCCATGCTTGTGCCGCAGTTCGTCCGCTAGGTGCGCCGTCAGGTTGGCCGCCATCTCGGCATCGGCCATCGCCCGGTGGGCCTTGCCGGTGTGGGGCAAGTTGGCGAACGTGGTGAGGGTGCCGAGTTTGTGGTTCGGCGCGGCGGGCATCAGGCGTCGGGCCAATAGCAGCGAGCAGGCAAAGTTCTGCAAGCGGGTGCGTTTGATTCGTCCGAGCTCGAAGTCCCAGAACTTCTGGTCGAACGCGGCGTTGTGCGCCAGCAATGGCGTGGTACCGACGAATTCATTCACTTCATTCATCACCTGCTCCGCCGACGGCGCGGTGCGCAGCATGGCGTTGCTGATGCCGGTGAGTTGTTCGATGAAGGCCGGGACGCGTACGCCGGCGTTCATCAGGCTTTGGTAACGCTCGACGATGCGCCCCTGTTCAAGGATCACCACGGCGATTTCCGTAGCCCGGCAGCTGCTGCTCGGGGAGATCCCGGTGGTTTCAAAGTCGATGACTGCTATGCGTTCCAAACCTGTTTCAACTCCGTAAAAATCAATTCTTGAGCAGCAACGCGCCTTCGATCGGCACGTAGCGGCTGGCGGCGCGGATCAGCGAGTTGGCGGTCAGGCCCGGCACGCCGTAGGCCACCGCTTGCACCCCGTGTTTGCTGATGATGCGTTCCAGCAGCATGTCGAAATCGCCATCACCGGAGGCCAGGACGATTTCGTCGACATGGTCGGCGGCATCCATGATGTCGAGGGTAATGCCCACGTCCCAGTCGCCCTTGGCCGAACCATCGCTGCGCTGGATGTACGGCTTGAGCTTCACGGTGAAACCGAGGTTGCGCAGGATCTGCTGGAACTGCTGCTGTTTGCTGTCGCCACGGTCGATGGCGTAGGCGTAGGCTTCGACGATCTCGCCCTGTTTGCTGATGTCAGCCCACAGTGCGGCGTAATTGAAGTGGCAACCATAGGCCTGACGCACGGTGTAGTAGAGGTTCTGGACATCGGCGAACACTGCGATTTTTTTCACCGGCTTTCCTCGAGGCTGAATCAGGCACCAGGCCCGAAAAGTCGCCCAGTATGCCAGCCCGAAGGATTGTTCCGCGAATAATCGGCCCGGAGCGTGGTTGCGCTCCGGACGAATGGCGTGTCAGACGAAGGAATCGTCGTCGCCGCCGAAAAACGATGAGCTGTCATCGCTGTAGTCGGCGTCGCTGAATCCGCCCTGATCGTTGCTCCTGGAATCGTTACCGGCCATGCGCTGGTCATCGCCCCAGCCATTGTTGCTCTGGTCGTTGACCTGGGCCGGCTCTTCCTTGATGACTTCGACGACTTCCGGTTGCTGATTGTGATGGAACAGGCTGCTGATGCCTTGTGCCAGCATCACGCCACCCGCCACGCCGGCGGCGGTTTTCAGCGCGCCACCGAGGAAACTGCTGCCGGCCGCTGCCGGAGCCTGTTGCTGGGGTGCATAGCCCTGTTGTGGAATGTTCTGCTGTGGCGGCTGCGAACCGAACGACGAGCGTCCCGGCTCACGCCAGCCACCGTTCGACGGCGGTGCGTTCTGGGTTGATGCGGGCTGTGGCTCGCGGGAGTTGCCGCCAAAGATGCTCGACAAAAAGCCACCGCCACTCGGCGCAGGAGCCGGGGTCGCCTGGGCCTTGGCCTGTTGCAGTTCGGCCTGCAATTGCTGGACTTGCCGGGTCAGTTGTTTGTTCTGCTCATCGAGGCTCTTGATCGCCGCCTCTTGCACCAGAATCGCCTGGGTCATGAAATAACCTGCCGCGGGCTGGCGCGTCAGGTGTTCCTTGATCCGCGCCTCGGCCTGGGCGTCGCGCGGGGCTGAGTCCGTTTCGGCCTGTTGCAGCCGGGAAAACAGTCCATCGATCAGGGTTTGTTCTTCGCTGTTCATGGCGACCTCGTAGATTGCCGGGGAAATCGTTGCCTTTATCCAATGAGGATAAGGTGCTCGACCTTAATGGAGGCTGAAACAAGATGTTTCAATGTCCTTTACCGAACGTTTACGTTTGCTTCCCCCTGCGCTTGATCGGTTAAAGTGGGCCACTGCTTCCAACCTGCGATACCAACTGATGAATCCGTTAGATGTGCTGCGTGACTCCCTGTATTTCTTCAAGCGCAATCTGGGCCAGATCGTGCAACTGTGCCTGCCGCTGGTGATGCTTGAGGCACTGCTGCAACAAGTGGTCGACCATTCCACCGAGCCGGACAGTTTCCCCGGCATCAGCGTGATTGTCGGCTTGCTGGTGTATCCGCTGTACACCGCCGCGCTGATTCTGTTTCTCGACGCCCGCAGCCGAGGCGAATCGCCGAGCAACCGCGAGCTGCTGTCCAGGTCCGCCTATCTGTGGCCGCGCTTCGCCCTGCTGACGGCGCTCAATACCGTGCTGATTCTGCTGGGCCTGTCGCTGTATTTCCTGCCGGGTATCTACTTGATGGTGACCCTGGCGTTTGGCGAATACCTGTTGGTGTTGCGCGGCCTGGCGCCGCTGGCGGCCATGAAGGAAAGCCTGCGCATGACCCAAGGGCATTTCTTGCGCATCCTGCTGTGCATTCTGTGTGTGATGGGGCCGTTGTGGCTGCTAAAGGGCGTGACGCTGGCGGCGTACCCGGAACCGCAGAACCCGGTGATCTCACTATTGATCGACAGTGCCCACAGCTTCCTGCAGCTGTTTACCAGCGTGGTGCTGTTCCGGTTGTTCATGCTGATCAACCCGTTGCCTGAGAGAAATGACAACTCGCTCTGACCTTGGGCGCGACCATCGCTCTCGGGTATGCTCGGGAACAATTCTGTAACGCTATTAAGCCGAGCCATGACCCGTCTACTGCGCTACACCCTGCTGGGCCTGCTGATCATGACCGTCCTGATCAGCGCGATGATCTACAGCCTGACCTGGCGCCCCGACGCCAAAGAAGTGTTGCCAGTCAGTTGCAGTGCCCAGGCCCCTTCCCTGGTCCCCGGGCAGGCGTTGAAGGTGATGACCTGGAACGTCCAGTACCTGGCCGGCAAGCGCTACGTATTCTGGAATGACCTGGCCGCCGGCACCGACGAACGTCCCACAGCGGAAGACATGGCCTTCAGCCTCGACGAAGTGGCGCGGGTGATTCGCGACGAACAACCGGACATCGTGCTGTTGCAGGAACTGGACGACGGCGCCAAGGCCAGCGATTACCAGCAGCAGTTCAAACTGCTGCAGGAACGGCTTGCCGACTTGTATCCCTGTGGCACCAGCGCGTTCGACTGGAAGGCCGACTTCGTACCGAACCCGCACATCTTCGGCAGTGTCGGCCGGCAACTGGCGACCCTGAGCCGTTACCGGATCGAACATGCCGAACGCCTGCAACTGCCCATCGCCTCGGGCAATCCGCTCAGCCGCCAATTCAAACCCAAAGACGCCTTGCTGGTGAGCTACTTGCCGTTGATTGATGGCGGGCAAATAACGGTGCTCAATACCCATTTGGACCGCGCCAATCGAGCCGACAACACCTTGCAAAACCAGGTGAACGCCGTGGCCAGGGCCCTCGATAAACTCGAAAGCCGTGGCACGCCGTGGCTGATCGGTGGGGATTTCAACCTGTTGCCGCTGGGCCAGTATCGACGCCTGTCCGACGCACAACGCGCGCCCTACTCCTCCGACAGCCCGCTGCACCTGCTGTGGGACAAGTACCCGATGATCCCGAGCAACAACGAAGCCAGTGGTATCGACCGCGAACGCTGGCTGACCCATTACCCGAACGATCCCGGGCTGAACGGCCCGGACCGGACCGTCGACTACCTGTTCTACAGCCCGCGGATCAAACGGGTGGAGGCGATGGTGCGGCAGGATGATACGTTGCGCATCTCCGATCACCTGCCGGTGATTGCGCGGTTTTTGTTGCCGGTTGCGCCCTGATACCGAGGCAACACAATACCTGTGGGAGCGGGCTTGCTCGCGAAGAGGCCAGTACATCCGAGATCAATGTTGTCTGATACACCGCTTTCGCGAGCAAGCCCGCTCCCACAGGGTCTGTGTATGCTCGACTTAATGCACCTCCTCCAGATCATCATGCAGCAGCCCGAAGATCTCGCGCTTCATCTCGATGAACGAGCGCTCCATGACCATATCGAGGTTGCGTGGACGTTCGATCGGCACATCCAGAGTCTGCTTGATCCGCCCTGGCCTGGCGCCCATCACATACACCCGGTCACCCAGCAGAATCGCCTCGTCGATGTCGTGGGTCACGAACAACACGGTCTTTTTGCTGTTGCCCCACACCCGCAGCAATAACTGCTGCATTTGCAGGCGCGTCTGGCTGTCGAGGGCGCCGAAGGGTTCGTCCATCAGCAGGATCTGCGGATCATTGGCCAGCGCGCGGGCAATGGCGACGCGCTGCATCATGCCGCCGGACAACTGCTTGGCGTAGTTGTCGGCAAAGCCGCTCAAGCCCACTTCATTGACGTAGTAGTCGACGATGTCCTTGCGTTGCGCCGCCGGCATGCCGCGGCGCTTGAGGCCGAACTCGACGTTCTGCCGCACCGTCAGCCACGGGAACAGCGTGTAGCTCTGGAACACCATGCCACGGTCCGCACCGGGGCCTTCCACCTGTTGGCCGCCGACGTAGATCTCGCCCGAGGTCGGTTCGGCCAGGCCGGCGGTGAGGTACAGCAGGCTCGACTTACCGCAACCCGAAGGTCCGACCAGTACCGCAAATTGCTGGTCCGGCACCTCGAACGACACTTCCTCCAAGGCGGTAAAGGTACCGCCATCGGGTTTCTTGTAACTCAGGCTGACCTTGTCCACCTTCAGCCGAGGCGCGTTCACTGGGGCAGCATGAGGCGCGGTAAAACGATGAGTGGCGGCGGTTACTGAGCCCATGCGGTGATCCTCAGGCGTAGGAAACGGAACAGTTGATCGGTGACCAGGCCCAGCAGGCCGATGATCGCGATGGCGAGGAAAATCACATCCACCTGGAAGCCACGCATGGCCTTGAGGCTCAGGTAACCCAGGCCACTGGAAGCGGCGACCAGTTCAGCCACCACCAGGTAAGTCCAGGCCCAGCCCATGGTCACGCGCAAGGTGTCGAGCACACCAGGCAGGGAAGCCGGAGCGATCACATGCAGCACTGCATCGCGGCGATTGGAACCGAGGGTGTAGGAGGCGTTGATCAGGTCCTTGGAGATGCCTTTGGACACGTCCGCGATCATCACCAGTTGCTGGAAGAACACGCCGAAGATGATCACCGACACCCGCTGCTCCAGACCGATGCCGATCCACAGGATGAACAGCGGCACGAAGGAGGTCACCGGCAGGTAGCGAATGAAGTTCACCAGTGGCTCAAGAAAGGCCTGGACGATGCGGAAGCTGCCCATCAACAGTCCCAGCGGCACCGCCACCAGGGACGACACGATGAAACCGACCATCACCACTTCAACGCTGGCCCACACATGTTGGCCAAGGGTGCCGTCGCGGCCTAACCGCACGGCGGCCTCGACCACCGCGCCCGGCGTCGGCAGGAACATGCCTGGCACCACGCCACCGTAGGACAAGCCGGCCCACAGACCGACCAGCAGCACCCAGGCCAGGCCGCTCGCGCTCCAGATCACCGAGACCGGCAAACCGGTCTTGGGCGTAATGCAACGGCTCAGCCATGAATTGCGCTTGAACATGCAGCCTCCTAGAGCGGGGTGACGAAACGGTTGTCGATCAGGTCGTCATTGCTGACGTTGTAGGGCTTGCCCTGCAGCTCGCTGGCGGTCTCGTTGGCCAGTTTGATCAGCGGTGCGCTGTCACCCGGCTTGCCCGGCGAGCCCAGCAGTTTTTCGCTCATGGCCTGATCGTAGAAACGCACGCCTTGCGCTGCGGCTTCCAGCTCCTTCGGATCGGCCAGGTAACCGCCGACACCCTTGGCCATGATTTTGTAGGCTTCCTGCGGATGATCCTTGGTGTACTGCACGGCTTTGTACAAACCGGCCACCAGGGCCTTGACGTCTTCCGGCTGTTTTTCGATCACGCTGCAATTCAGTGCGACCACATCGACGATCACCCCCGGTGTGCTGCTGCTGTCGATCAGCACCTTGCCCTGCTTTTTGTCGCGAACCATCGACAGGTGCGGCTCCCAGGTCACGGCGGCGGGTACGCGACCGGCGATGAACGCGGTGGCGGCGTCGTCGGCCGTCATGTTCTGCACGGTGATGTCGCTCATGCTCATGCCGTGTTTTTTCAGCAGATAGGACAGCCAGAACTGCGAGGTCGAACCTTCGTTGACCGCAACGGCCTTGCCCTTGAGTTCCTGCAGGCTCTTGATGTCCTTGCCTACCAGCACGCCGTCGCCACCATGGCTGTCGTCCAGCGCGGCCACGGCCTTGAAGCAGAATTGCGGACGGTACTTGAGCACCTCGTCGATGGTCGACGCCGAGCCGGACAACTCGCCGGATGCTTGTGCGGCCATGTACATCGCCGCTTCCTCGACCACCGGCAATTCGACGGTCAAACCGTTTTCCTTGAAGTAGCCAAGGTCCTGGGCCAGGTACAGGGTGCCGTAGCCGACCCAGGTGGTATGACCGATGGACAGAGTGCCGGCCTGGACGCTGGTGGCAACCGTCGCGGCGATGGCGGTGACCGCCAGCGGATAAGTGAAGCGGGTGAGCAAGGACTTGGTCATGGAGCACTCCCAAAGCTGTTGATTTAGTTTTGTCATGGGCAGTACGGCCAGCCCTGAATCGGCTGCGACCTGTGGTCTCTGGATGGACCCTTCGGCGGGCAGCATTCGGCGGGCTGGCGAGATCGATGTTGGCCCATGGGAGGGCTTAGGAAAACGAGGAAATATGTGGATGCGAGTGATGAAAAAACTGGTTAGCGCGCACCGCGAAAGGGCGCTGTGGGCGGGGATGCCCGAGGTGGGTGCAAAGCTTGAGAACAGCAAAAGATCGCAGCCTTCGGCAGCTCCTACATTGGAATGCGATCCCCTGTAGGAGCTGCCGAAGGCTGCGATCTTTTATGTCTGTCGCAATCGCGAGCAGGCTCGCTCCTACAGGGGTCTATGTCGCCCTCGTTTCCGATGATCGACACAAATCCAATGTAGGAGCGAGCCTGCTCGCGATAAGGTCCGCAGGACCTTCCAGCAAGATCAGAGCCGGCCGTATTCCTGCGCCGTACGATCCACCGCTTTCAGGGTCTTGGCGATCAGCTCATCAATCTCTTCACGACTGGCAATCAACGCCGGCGCCATGATCATCCGGCCCAAGGTCGAGCGAATGATCACCCCCTCCTCGAAACCGATCGTGCGGCAACGCCAGGCAATATCGTTCTCGTTGGCAAAACGCTTGCGAGTGGATTTGTCTTCGGCCAGTTGCAACGCCGCGACCATGCCGGTGCCCTGGATGTCACCCACCAACGGGTGCTTGCCGAACACTTCCCGCAGGCACTGTTGCAGGTAAGGGCCGATGTCGTCCTTGACCCGCGTCACCACGCCTTCGTCACGCAATGCCTTGAGGTTGGCAATCGCCACCGCCGCCGCCACCGGGTGCCCGGAATAGGTCAGGCCGTGGGCGAACACGCCGCCCTGCTCCACCAGCACCGAAGCCATTTTCTTCGACAGGATCAAACCGCCCATGGGGATGTAGCCCGAGGTCAGGCCCTTGGCGATGGACAGGGTGTCCGGCTCGAAACCGAAGTACTCGTGGGCGAACCATTCGCCGGTGCGACCGAAGCCGCCGATCACTTCATCGGCGCACAGCAGCACGTCGTACTTGCGGCAGATGCGCTGGATTTCCGGCCAGTAGCTTTCTGGCGGGAAGATCATGCCGCCGGCGCCCTGGAACGGTTCGGCGATAAAGCCCGCGACCTTGTCCGCACCCAGTTCGAGGATCTTCGCTTCCAGTTGCTGGGCCGCGCGCAGACCGAATTCCGCCGGTGTCAGGTTGCCTTCGTGGGCGAAGAAGTACGGCTCGTCGATGTGCTCGATGTCCGGAATCATGCCGCCCATTTCGTGCATGAATTTCATGCCGCCCAGCGCCGTCGCGGCCAGGGTCGAACCGTGGTAACCGTTCCAGCGGCCGATCATGATTTTCTTCTCGGGCTTGCCGAGCACCTGCCAGTAACGACGCACCGTGCGGATCAACACCTCGTTGGCCTCGGAGCCGGAGTTGGTGTAGATCGCGTGGCTGTAGTGAGCCGGCAGCAGGCTGAACAGCAGCTCGGACAGCTCGATCACCTGCGGGTGGGTGGTGTGGAAAAACATGTTGTAGTACGGCAGTTGCTCCAGCTGCTGGCTCGCAGCAAAGGCCAGGTCCTTGCGCCCGTAACCGAGGTTGGTGCACCACAGCCCGGACATGCCGTCGAGGTAACGCCGGCCATCGTTGTCCCACAGGTGCAGGCGTTCGCCACGGACCATCACCCGTGGCCCCTCGTCGTTGAGGGCTTTTTGATCGACGAATGCATGGATGTGGTGCGCAGCGTCGGCGGCCTGGTAGTCGCGGGTGTCACGTGGTGTGGTCATCGCCAGTTCTCCGTTTTGTTATCAGCGCAATTGAAACCAGGTGGTCTTCAACTGGGTGTATTTATCGAATGAATGCAGGGACAGGTCGCGGCCGAAACCCGACTGCTTGCCGCCGCCAAAAGGCACGGTCACGTCCAGCGCATCGACGCTGTTGACCGACACCGTACCGGCCCGCAATTGTCGCGCCACACGGTGGGCGCGGTTGAGGTCGTCGGTCCACAGCGAAGCCGCCAGACCGTAGACGCTGTCGTTGGCCAGTTGCAAGGCGTGGGCCTCATCGTCGAATGGCGTAATCGCCAGCACCGGGCCGAACACTTCATCGCGAAACAGCGGCATGTCCGGGGTCACACCGGTGAAAATCGTCGGCTGGATGAAGTTGTCCGAGCCGTTGAAGATCGACTGCCGACCGCCACAAACCTTAGTCGCGCCTTGCTGTTCGGCCTGCTGGATGAACTTCATGATCCGCGCGGTCTGCCGGCTGTCGACGATGGCCCCGGCGGCGCTCGACGGGTCCAGAGGATCGCCCGGCAACCAGCGTTCAGCCTGGGCCTTGAGGCACTCGACGAACTCGTCATGAATCGAGCGCTGCACCAGCAACCGCGAGTTGGCCGAGCAGACTTCGCCCTGATTGAAGAAGATGCCGAACGCGGCTTTTTCCGCGGCCAGATCCAGGTCCTGACAATCGGCAAACACCAGGTTCGCACTCTTGCCGCCGCACTCCAGCCACACCTGCTTGAGGTTCGACTGGGCCGAGTACTGCATGAAATATTTGCCGACTTCGGTGGAGCCGGTGAACACCAGGCAATCGACGTCCGGGTGCAGGCCGAGGGCTTTGCCGGCCTGCTCGCCGAGGCCCGGCAGTACGTTGAGGACGCCTGCCGGAATCCCCGCCTCCAGCGCCAGCTCAGCCAGGCGCAGGGCGGAAAACGGCGACTGCTCGGCCGGTTTGAGGATTACCGAGTTACCGGCGGCCAGGGCCGGGGCGAGTTTCCACGCCGCCATGTCCAGAGGGAAATTCCACGGCACCACGGCAGCCACCACGCCGAGGGCTTCGCGAGTAATGGTTGCCAGCACGTTCTGCGCGCTGGGGGCGATCTGGTCGTAGAGTTTGTCGAGGCTTTCGGCGTACCAGCGGAACACGCCTGCGGCACCCGGCACGTCGATGTTGTAGGCATCGGTGACGGGCTTGCCCATGTTCAGCGAATCGAGCAGCGCCAATTCTTCACGGTTTTCCAGGATCAAGTCGGCCAGGCGCAACAGTACTTGCTTGCGTTCGGTCGGCGAGCGCGCAGCCCAGGTGCCAGCCTCGAAGACCTGCCGCGCATTGTGCACCGCCGCGTTCACATCTTCTTCACCACAGGCGGCAACGTTGGCCAGGCATTGCCCGGTGGCGGGGTTGATCGCGGCGAAGGTCTGCCCCGACTGCGCCGCGCGGCGCTGGCCGCCGATCACGGCCTGGTCGGGAAACCGCAGGGAAGCGGCCTTGCGTTGCCAATACTCAAGCTCGAACACGTTCAGATGCTCCAGAGGACATTCTTGTGTATTGGATAGTCGCTCAGGCCCGAGCGGTGGAAAACCAGTAAAAATGTGTTCGCAGGCCAAGAAAAAACTACGTAGCCAATCTCCCTTCTGGCGCAGCATGTGGTTATTGTTCAAACACAACAAATCGCTACCCGAGCGGATAGGGTGGCGCGCAAATTGCCAGGATGCCTGATCCGTTCTCCCCCGAGGTTTGCTGTGGCTGCCTACAATCTGCGTCAACTGAAATACTTCATCACCACCGTCGAGTGCGGCAGCGTCGCCGAGGCCTCGCGCAAGCTGTACATCGCCCAGCCTTCGATCTCCACGGCCATCAAAGGGCTGGAAGACAGTTTCGGCGTGCAACTGCTGATCCGCCATCATGCACAGGGCGTGTCATTGACCCCCAGCGGTGCACGCTTCTACCGCAAGGCACAGGAACTGCTGCGCATGGCCAAGGAGTTCGAGCAGAACGCCCTGGCCGACAACGACGTGGTCTCCGGACAGATTGATATCGGCTGTTTCGAAACCGTCGCGCCGCTGTACCTGCCGCAATTGATCGCAGGATTTTCGGCGTTGTACCCGGGGGTAGAAATCCGCATCCGCGATGGCGAGCAACAAGAGCTGGTGCAGGGCCTGACCTCCGGGGCCTTCGATCTGGCGATCCTCTACGAACACGACCTGGACGGCACCATCGCGACCGAACCGCTGATGCCGGCGCAACGACCTTATGCGTTGTTGCCGGCGGATCACCGCTTTGCCCATCAGGCGCAGGTGTCATTGCGGGACCTGTGCCTGGAACCGATGATCCTTTTGGACGTGCAGCCGAGCCGGACCTACTTCGTCAGCCTGTTCGAAGAGCTGGACCTGACCCCGCGCATCGCCTTCAGCTCGCCATCGATCGAGATGGTGCGGGGCATGGTTGGCCAGGGATTCGGGTTCTCGATCCTGGTGACCAAGCCGCATTCGGAGTGCACCTACGACGGACAGAAAGTAGTGTGCGTGGACATCGCCGAAAACGTCACCGGATCCGGGCTGGTGGCCGCATGGCTCAAGCGTGGGCAACTGACCAAGCCGGCGCAGTTGTTCGCCGACTACTGCCGCGAACAACTGACCGCCAAATCCGAAAGCTCAAGGCCGTCCGTGTAGGAGCTGCGATTACTTGCGCGGTTTTATCCGTGCAGTCGCCTCCGCCACCAGCGGATCATCCGGCCAGTAATGCTTGGGATAACGCCCCTTCAAATCCTTCTTCACCTCGGCATAGGTGCTGCGCCAGAAGTTGGCCAGGTCCTGAGTCACCTGCACCGGTCGCCTTGCCGGGGACAACAGATGCAGCTTGACCACTTGCCGGCCGCCGGCGATGCGCGGGGTTTCGGCCAGACCGAATAACTCCTGCAATCGCACCGCCAGAATCGGCGGCTGTTCGCTGTAGTCCAGACGAATCGACGACCCCGAGGGCACGCTCAAATGATGCGGCGCCAGCTCGTCCAGCCGTTGCGGCAGCGGCCACGGCAGCAGGTTGTGGACGATGCTCGACAAGTCCAGGTTGGCGAAGTGACTGAGCCGAGAAACCTTGCCCAGATACGGCATCAGCCAGTGTTCCAGATTCTTGAGCAATGCCGCGTCACTGACATCCGGCCACTCGCTCTCGCCCTTGGCGGCGAGGTCCAGTTGCCGCAACAAGGCGACCCGCGCCTGCCACTGACGCAGTTCCGGGGTCCACGGCAACAGCTCCAGGCCTTTGCGCCGCACCAGGTTCACCAGCGCCTGGCTACGGGCGGTTTCGTCGAGGCCGGTCAGTGGCTCGCGGCTGAGGATCAGTTCGCCAACCTTGCGCTGACGCTCGGCCCGCAGCACGCCCTCGCGCTCATCCCAATCCAGTTGATCGACGCAGCGCACCTGCTCGGCCAGCACTGAATCGAAGAGCGCCGGATCGAAGTCCGTCGCCAGGTAAATCCGCTCCTCACGCTGGCCCTGGCGACTGCCCAGATCGGCGATCACCAGCCACGCTTGCTTCATCAGGCTGTCGGCTTCGGCGAACAGTGCCGCACGACCGTTGGCCAAACGGTATTCCGCGCCACCGGCACGCCGTTGTTGGGCGACCCGGTCGGGATAGGCCAGCGCCAGCAAGGCGCCGAGCCAGCGTGGATGGTCGGGATCGCTGACCGGCTCCGAGGCTTTGCCACGCAGGTAACCACGATATTGCCGCGCCAGTTGCCGTGCGCGCTGCACCCCGCCCTGCGCGCCGCGTGCAGCACGCTCTTCGCCGGACAGCAGCGCCAGTCGGCTATGCAGGTCCGCCCCGGCGCCGCGCAAGATATCGCGCTCGCCGAGCAGTGCCGCGACATCGCAGGCCATGTCCGCCAGCCCCAGCGCCTGGCCACGCAACAGTAAATGCGCGATGCGCGGATGCGCCGGCAGTTCGGCCATGGCCTGACCATGGCGGGTCAGCGCTTCCCCTTCCAGCGCCCCCAGGCGTTCGAGCAGGTCCTGAGCCTGTGCATAAGCGGCGGCCGGCGGCACGTCGAGCCACACCAGTTGCCCGGGCGTCACGCCCCAACGACCAAGCTGCAAGGCCAGCCCGGCGAGGTCCGCCGAGAGTATTTCCGCACTGCCATAGGCCGCCAGTTGCTCGTGCTGGTCCTGGGACCACAAGCGATAACACACGCCCGGTTCCAGTCGCCCGGCCCGGCCAGCGCGCTGGGTGGCGCTGGCCTTGGAAATGCGCTGGGTGTCGAGACGGGTCATACCGCTACCGGGGTCGAAACGCGGCACCCGCGCCAGCCCGGCATCGATCACGACCCTCACGCCATTGATGGTCAAACTGGTCTCGGCGATGTTGGTGGCCAGCACCACTTTGCGCTTGCCCGCCGGTGCCGGATCGATGGCTGCCCGTTGCGCCGCGAGGTCCAGTTCACCGTGCAACGGGCACAGTAGGACCTGAGTGTTTTCGCCCAAGGCATCGGCCAGTTGCTGATGCACGCGGCGGATTTCTGCTTGCCCCGGCAGGAACACCAGCACACTGCCGGTCTCGTCGTCCAAGGCTTCGAGGATGGTCTGCACCAGACGCGGCTCGATGAATTCACCGGCCTGGAATGGCCGCCCCCAGCGCATCGCCACCGGGTACATGCGCCCTTCGCTGCGCAGGATCGGCGCGTCGTCGAGCAACCCGGCCAAGCGTTCGCCTTCGAGCGTGGCAGACATCAAGAGGATTTTCAGCGGCTGATCGTCACGGAACAGTTCGCGGCCATTGAGGCTCAGGGCCAGCGCCAGATCAGCGTCGAGACTGCGTTCGTGAAATTCATCGAAGATCAGCAGACCCACGCCTTCGAGCGCCGGGTCATCCTGCAAACGCCGGGTGAGGATGCCTTCGGTGACCACTTCGATACGGGTGTTGGGGCCGACCTTGCTGTCGAGCCGAATGCGATAACCCACGGTTTCGCCGACCTTCTCCCCCAGCTCACTGGCCAGCCGTTCAGCCGCTGCGCGCGCGGCCAACCGGCGGGGTTCGAGCATCAGGATGGTCTGACCGGCCAGCCACGACTCGTTGAGCAAGGCCAAAGGCACGCGGGTGGTTTTACCGGCGCCGGGCGGCGCTTCGAGCACGGCTTCGTGGCGTGTAGCGAGGGCTTCACGCAGGGCGGGTAAAACTTCATCGATCGGCAAAGAAATCATGCTGGCTCCAAAACAGAGCGGCGAGTATAACGGCGAACTGTTTGGCGTAGTCTGGGCTCTAACCAGTAACGTTCTTGGCGTTCTACTCAGGAGATTTCATATGCGTGCTCCCTTTCGCCTGATTGGCGGTGTTCTGGTCGCAACCTTGCTGACTCAAGTGACCGCCTGCGGGTCGATCTTCTACCCGGATCGACGTGGCCAGATCGAAGGCAAGATCGACCCGGCCATCGCCGCGCTCGACGCCGTGGGCCTGTTGTTCTACATCATCCCCGGCCTGATTGCGTTTGCCGTGGACTTCGCCACCGGCGCGATTTACTTCGAGCCAGGCAAGACCGCCCAGGTCGACCCGCAAAAACTCAAGGACGCTATCGGTCCCGACGGCAAGGTCGATAATCGCAAGTTGCAGACTATTCTGGAAAGCGAACTGGGCCGCAGCTTCCCGCTGGACGATCCACGCCTGATCCAGAGTAAAGGCAGCTCTCAACAACTGGCGATGTTCGGCCTGCAACCCGCCGCGTAATCCCTACGCACGAAAGGACTCTTCAAGGAACGATGGCCCCTATGACCTCCAGCTCCGAACACGCCCGCCTGCTGCGGCTGGCGACCCGTGCCTCGGTGGCGGTGGCGTGCATCCTGATCGTCGCCAAAGCCATCGCCTGGTGGCTGAGCGGCTCAGTGAGCATGCTCGCCGGGCTCACCGACTCGACACTCGACGGTGTCACGTCATTGCTCAACCTGCTGGCGGTGCATTACGCCCTGCGCCCCGCCGACAACGATCATCGCTACGGACACGGCAAGGCCGAGTCATTGGCGGGCATGGCCCAGGCGCTGTTCATTGGCGGCAGTGCGGTACTGATCGCGTTGCAGGCCTATGATCGACTCAAACATCCCGAACCGGTCGGCGCGCCGTGGATCAGTATCGGCGTGATTGTCTTCTCCCTCGTCCTGACCTTAGCCTTGCTGTCGCTGCAACATCGGGTGATCAAGGCCACGGGCTCCAACGCCGTGCGGGCCGACTCGCTGCACTACCGTTCGGACCTGTTGCTCAACGGCAGCATTCTGATCGCACTGGTGTTCGCCGGGTTTGGACTGCACCAGGTCGACCCCTGGTTCGGTCTGGGCATCGCTGCCTACATTCTCTGGAGCGCAGTGCAGATCGCCCGGGAAAGCTTTGCGGTGTTGATGGATGAAGAACTGCCGCCGGAGGTCAGCCAGCACATGCTGGAACTGGCGTGCAGCGTGCCCGGCGTGTTGGGGGCCCATGACCTGCGCACACGGATCTCCGGCAACCAGTGGTTCGTGCAGTTGCATCTGGAGCTGCCGGGGGAACTGACGCTGTCAGTGGCCCACGGCATCAGCGATCAGGCTGCCGCGGCGATTCACACCGCCTACCCGCGGGCCGAAGTGCTGGTGCACGCCGACCCGCAGGAAGTGGTAAAAGCCGCCCGGGATCAGTAAGTCACCTGATAACCGCGACTGCTCAGGCAGTCACCCTGGGCCTGTCGGTAGGCTTGCACCACCGACGGGTCTGGCCGGTAGGTGGCGGTTCGTGGATCGAAACCACTCTGCTGCACCGCATATTGATAACACTCGTAACCATCCCGGCTGACCTGTTCCGGCGACTGACCGTTGGCTGGATAGGCCTCCACGTCATAACCACTGTTGCCGGCTGGAGGTTGCGATTGGCCAACCGGCGGTTCGACCACGACGTAATCCTGAGTGCTTTGCTGATAGGCGTAGTAGGAACCTGCCGCCAGGAACAGCAGCGCCCCACCGATCCACACCTGCTCGGCGTAATCAGGCAGGTACCTGACACGAATCCCCCGCGGTGGCTCCACCACCACGTAACGCGGGCCCAGCGGGCGATACCAGTAGCCACCGGAATAGTAGTAATCCATGCCACGGTAAGGCACGCGGTAGTCGCGCTCGGGGAAACGGTCGATCACCTGGCCGGGACGATACTTGGGACCAGGCCCCCAGCCGTTGCCGCGCCCACTCGGACGCCCCTCCCAATGCGTGTCATTGGACGGCGCGCCTATGTAGCCATTCCAGTGCTTGTTGTAATCGTTGCGACGCGGTTGATTCTGGTCGTAACCGTGCGGCGGCTCCCGGGTCTGGCCCACGGTGTCGGGGCGTGGCTGGATCGGCATGTCAGTGGCCGGCATCTGCGGCGGAGGCGGCGGCGAGCGCACCCGGCTGTTGTAGTCCGGTGCTGGGCGGCTCTGCCTCTGGTCATTGTCCTGACGTTGATCCTGGCCGCTGTGCTCGTACTGGCGATTGTCGTTGTTCTGCGCACGGGGCTGATTCTGCTGCTGGCCGTTTTGCGGATGTGGCTGGTTGCCGCCACCATGGCCCTGGTTATCGCCCTGATGCCCACCCTGGCCGTGTTGCCCGCCATCATGACCACGATTTTGCTGCTCATCAGCCATCGTTTGCGCAGAGACACTGACACACAACAAACCAACACCGGCCAAACGCCAGATGCGCGATTTCATGCTGTTCCTCATTGCGGGTAAGGGCCTGTACATAAGACTGGGAAAGCAGTGGCCGGTTCTGCGACAGGTTATCAGTCACGCAACTTATTTATTGAGGCCTGCTCTTTAATTCACGGCAGCAAATTCCACGCAAGAAAAAGGGGAGACCCGTCGGCCTCCCCTTAGAGAACTTCGTCCTGGCTCGACACTTGTGGCGTCGGCTCACCTCACGCCGTCTTCTGGACAGTGTGTAGCTCGGGGGCCGGCACATCCCCGGTGGGGGTGGCGACCGCGGCGGGCCTGATTCGGCGAGCCGCACTGGACTGTTTGTCCGAGCAGTGATTCTGGTGATAAGAATAGGCCGGGAGCGCCGGCAGAGGATTGCGAAGATTGCTTAATTAAACATCACTTGCGCAATTTTTAACCCCGGATACATAATCCTCCGCAATAGTTACGACAAAGGACCGTTTGATGAGCAAGCTCGACCGTTACGACCTGAGTATTCTGGCGGAATTGCAGCGCGACGCACGCATCTCCAACCAGGAGCTGGCCGAGCGCATCGGCCTGTCGCCTTCGCCGTGCTCGCGGCGGGTCAAGCAACTGGAAGACGACGGCTACATTTCCCGCCAGGTCGCCCTGCTCGACCGCAAGATGCTCGGCCTGAGCCTGACCGCTTACGTGCTGATCGGCATGGACCGTCACACGCCGGAGCGTTTCGAGAATTTCGAAGCGGCCATCCGCACCCTGCCCCAAGTGCTCGAATGCAGCCTGGTGACCGGGATGGATGCCGACTATCAACTCAAGGTCGTGGTGCCGGACATGGATCACTACCAGAAATTGTTGCTGGGGCATCTGACACGGATTGAAGGCGTGACCAGCGTGCGATCGAGTTTTGTGCTGAATCAGGTTTTGAACAGCACCGAACTGCCTTTGACTCATCTGCGTAGCTGAGTAGCACTTCTGTAGGCGCCTGTAGGAGCTGTCGAGTGAAACGAGGCTGCGATCCTTTGATCTTTTCTTAGCAGCAAAATCAAAAGATCGCAGCCTTCGGCAGCTCCTACAAGAACAGGTCGGTTGTCAGACCGGGCGACGAATGACTGCGACACACCGACGCAGGTCAATACAGTGCGTACTCGCTGAGGCGTATACTCCCCGCGCCCTTTTAGCCACGCCCGCGCTGGAGATATTCGATGGATCCTGCCGTATTCGAAGAATGGATGATGACCGGACTGGTCAGCATCCTGATCATTTTCATGGGTTTCATCGTCTGGGATCTGGCGAAGAAGTCCAAGGCCGGGCGCTTCGGCTCGTTCATTTTGTTCTTCGTGCTGGGCCTGGGCGTGGCGGCGTTCGTGATCAAGAGCGTGGTGATCGGCCTGATCGAATCCGGCACGTTATAAGCGCGCCGGCACTTCCTTCCACTGGCCCTGATCGAGCCCCTCGATCGTCCAGTCGCCGATCCTGACCCGCACCAGACGCAAGGTCGGCAACCCGACCGCAGCGGTCATGCGCCGCACCTGTCGGTTGCGCCCTTCGCGAATCACCAACTCCAGCCAGCTGGTCGGCACGCTTTTACGAAAACGCACCGGCGGATTGCGCGGCCACAGCTCGGGCTCGTCCAGTTGCCGCGCCTCGGCGGGCAAGGTCATGCCATCATTCAATTCGACGCCGTCACGCAAGCGCTGCAACTGCTCGGCGCTCGGCTCGCCCTCGACCTGTACCCAATAGGTCTTGGCCAGCTTGTGTTTCGGGTCGGCGATCCGCGCCTGAAGCTGGCCGTCGTTGGTCAGCAGCAACAAGCCTTCGCTGTCGCGGTCCAGCCGTCCGGCCGGATAGATTCCCGGTACATCAATGTAATCCTTGAGGGTCGCGCGCCCTTCGCCGTCGCTGAATTGCGTCAGCACATCGAAAGGTTTGTTAAACAGGATCAGCTTCGGCTCGGCCGGTGGTGCCTTGGCGACACGGCGCGGGGCTGAAGGAGAGGGTTTCGCGCCAGGGCGGCGGGAAGGTGGACGAGATGGACGCGACATGGGCAAAACAACATCTAACGGTCAGGGCTGCTAATGCTAGTAGCCCGACCGTTAAATGACCATCGACAAATCAGCGGAACGGCGGCTCGTCGAAGCTGCGCAGTTTGCGCGAATGCAGCGAGTTGAGTTCGGTGCGCAACAGATCCACCGCCTCGATACCGATCTTCAGGTGCTGGCTGACCGCGCGCTCATAGAAGGCGTTGGCCGAGCCCGGCAGCTTGATTTCGCTGTGCAGCGGCTTGTCCGAAACGCACAGCAACGTGCCGTATGGCACCCGCAAACGATAACCCTGCGCGGCAATCGTGCCGCTTTCCATGTCCACCGCCACGGCGCGGGACAGGTTGATCAGCGGCCGTTCCTGTGCCCAGCGCAGCTCCCAGTTACGGTCGTCGTAGGTCAGCACGGTGCCGGTACGCAGGCGCTTCTTCAGTTCGTCGCCCTTCTCGCCGGTGACGTTGGCCGCCGCCTGCTGAAGCGCGAGTTGCACTTCGGCCAACGCCGGAATCGGAATGTTCGGCGGCACCACCCGGTCGAGAATGCCGTCGCGACGCATGTAGGCGTGGGCCAGCACGTAATCGCCAATGGTCTGCGACTGACGCAGGCCGCCGCAGTGACCGATCATCAGCCAGCAATGCGGACGCAATACAGCCAGGTGGTCGGTGATGTTCTTGGCGTTGGACGGGCCGACACCGATGTTGACCAGGGTCACGCCGTGGCCATCGCTGGCGATCAGGTGATAGGCCGGCATCTGGTAGCGGTGCCAGACCACCCCGGCGGCAATCGCCGAGGCTTCGCCGTGGTCCATGCTTTTTTCGATGATCACGTTGCCCGGCAGCACCATGCGCACGAAACGCGGATCGCTGCGTAGTTGCTCCAGGCCATGGACGATGAACTGGTCGACGTAGCGGTGATAGTTGGTCAGCAAAATCCACGGCTGCACGTGCCGCCAGTCGCTGCCGGTGTAATGCACCAGTCGGCGCAGGGAGAAATCCACCCGCGCGGCATCGAACAGCGCCAGGGGCAGCGGATCGGTGTTTTCCCAATCGTACAGACCGTCGGCAATGCCGTCGGTCGCCGCCGACAGGTCAGTGCTCGGGAACACCCGCGCCAGCACGGGGGCAGTGACACCGGAACCCGCCAGCTCATCGCCCTGCTCGACCACATACGGATACGGAATGTTCTGCTGGCTGACACCGACTTCCACGGTCACGGTGAAGTCGTGCATCAACGGAACGAGCTGCTCCAGCAGGTATTTACGAAAAGCCGAGGGATGGGTGACGGTGACGCTGTAGGTGCCAGGCAACTGAACCTTGGCGTAGGCACGGGTGGTCTGCGGGACTTCGCCCTGGCAGTGGTAGGTCAGGCGCAATTCGGGATAGCGGAACATCGAGCGCTGTTCGGCATCGGGCTCGACGCGATCCTTGAGGTAACGCTTGAGCGCCTGGCTCAACGCGGTGGTTGCACGATTGTGCAAGTGTGCGAGCCGGTCCACGGCTTGCTCGGCGGTTTGAACGACAATAAAAGCTTCGGTCACGATCAGCATCCTGTGTTCTGACTTGCAGACCTTCATCTTGCCTGCATCGTCGCTTCACGGGAACAGCCAAAAAAAATCGCAGCCTGCGGCAGCTCCTACAAGGGCTCGTCGTGCACCCGTAGGAGCTGCCGCAGGCTGCGATCTTCTGACCGATCAGAAGCCTTGTGGAGTCGAACGAGCGACAATCGCTTCCACATCCAGCCCGCGTGGCAATGCGCCGTACACCCGGCCGCCACCATTCAGTCGACTGGCAATAAACGCATCACTGACCACCGCATTCCCGGCTTCCAGCAACAACTTCGCCTGCAGCCCCAGGGCAATGTCCTCAGTCAGTTGCCGGGCACGGTACTGAATGTCGCTGGTGTCCTTGAAGGCCGCCTGCAATTGATTGATGTGTGCAGCCAGGCGCTTGTCGCCATGGCCATCGCCCAACTCGCTGAACAGTGCATCGAGCACACCCGGTTCTTTCGACAGGGCACGCAGCACGTCGAGGCACTGCACGTTGCCCGAACCTTCCCAGGTCGAATTCACCGGCGCCTCGCGGTAGAGGCGCGGCAGGATACTGTCTTCGACATAACCCGCACCGCCCATGCATTCGGCCGCTTCGTTGATCATCGCCGGCGCCCGTTTGCAGATCCAGTACTTGCCCACCGCCGTCACCAGCCGGGCGAATTTGGCTTCCTGCGAATCGTCCAGATGATCCAGCGCCCGGCCCATGCGCAGGCTCAAGGCCAGGGCGGCTTCGCTTTCCAGCGCCAGATCCGCCAGCACGTTCTGCATCAATGGCTGTTCGCTGAGCAGCTTGCCGCCAACCGAACGATGAGCGCAGTGATGGCTGGCCTGGGTCAGCGCCTGGCGCATCAGTGAACTGGAGCCGACCATGCAATCGAAGCGGGTCATGGCCACCATCTCGATGATCGTCGGAACGCCACGGCCCTCTTCACCGACCATCCACGCCAGTGCGCCACGGAACTCCACTTCGCTGGAGGCGTTGGAACAATTACCGAGCTTGTTCTTCAGGCGCTGGATATAGAACTGATTGCGCGTGTCGTCCGGACGATGGCGCGGCAACAGGAAACAGGTCAGGCCCTTGTCGGTCTGCGCCAGAGTCAGGAAGGCGTCGCACATCGGCGCCGAGCAAAACCATTTGTGCCCAACCAGTTCATAGGCCTGGCCCGGACCGCTGGCACCCACCGGATACGCCTTGGTGGTATTGGCCCGCACATCGGTGCCGCCCTGCTTCTCGGTCATGGCCATGCCGATGGTGACCCCGGCCTTGTGGGCCATGGCGACATTACGCGGGTCGTATTCGGTGGCGAGGATTTTCGGCAGCCACTTTTGCGCCAGGTCCGGTTGCAGGCGCATGGCCGGAACGCTGGCGAAGGTCATGGTCAACGGGCAGCCGCTGCCGGCCTCGGCCTGGCTGTGCAGGTAAGTCATGGAAGCGCGGGCCACGTGGGCGCCGGACTGCGGATGAGTCCAGGGCAAAGAGGTCAAGCCATGCTCAACCGCCGTACGCATCAGTTCGTGATAAGCCGGGTGAAACTCCACCAGGTCAATGCGATGACCAAACCGGTCATGGCTGTTGAACACCGGCTTGTTCTGATTGGCCAGGAACCCGGCTTCCATCAACAGGCCACCGGCCAGTGCGCCATAGGCGTCGATCCGCGATTCGGCCCAACCGGCCCCGAACCGCCGCGACCACTCCTGCAACGGCAAATCGATGCGGTACAGGTTGGCGCCGTCCAGTGACGGTGGCTGGTTGGTGACTTCGTGGGTTTCGGCGAACTGATGCAGGTTCATGACAGGGCTCCTTTGGTCGGCCAACTGACATCAGTTAATCACCGCCCCTCGGCCGATCAAAGTGTCATATCCGCCTAACTTCCGGCGCTTTCGCCCTGCTGCAAACAAAGTACACGGCGGTAGAGCGCGGCCTGCAATTCCTCGAATTTCACCGGCTTGTTCAAGTGATCAATCACCGCGCCGGTCGGGCAGCGCTCACGGTCACCGTTCAGGGCGATCAAGAACAACGGCAGTTCGGCATAACCAGGTAACGCGCGGATCCGGCAGCACACCGACTCACCGCCCAATAGCGGCAACTGACAATCGACCAGCACCGCGTCGAACACTTCGCGCTGCAGGAGATCGAGAGCAGCATCGACGCTGTCGGCCGTACGTACGCGAAAGCCCAGCTTGAGCAACATGCCGCGCATCACCAACTGGCTGATGTCGTTGTCATCCACCAACAGCACGGCACAATCCTGAGGCAAGCGCAGGCGCGGAAAGTCCCGGGTCATCAATGGCGTCACCGGACGCTCGACTACCGGCAGCCCGACTTCCACATCCAGCTGAAACCGGCTGCCGCGTCCTGGCTCGGAGCGGTGTGTCAGGCGTCCACCGAGCAACTCGACCAACTGTCGGCAAATCGCCAGGCCAACACCCAGGCCGCCGTATTCACGGGTCATCGAGCCATCGAGCTGGAAGAACCGTTGATACATTGTGGCCTCCCCCAAATCGGTGAAACCAATGCCCGTGTCAATCACCGCAAAGGTCAACGCCAGCCGGTCGGGCTCAATGGTCTTGCCGGTCACCCGCAGGGCCAGGCCGCCGACCTTGGTGAACTTGATGGCGTTATCCAGCAGGCATTCCAGGCACTGCGCGATCTTGACGTTGTCGCCGCGCAAACGATCCGGCACACCTGGCGCGACATCGACCTTGAAGTCCAGCGACTTGCCCGACGCATTGCCCTCGAACTGCGTGCGCAGTGCCTCGACCATGCCACGCAAGCTGAAGGTGTCGGCCGAGGCCTTGAGTTTGCCGGCCTGCAATTCGGTGAGGGTGAGGATGCCGTTGACCATGCGCATCATGTCCCGCGCCGATCCAGACGCCGTCTGCTGGTACTGCTCGAGCTCCGGGTCCATTTCGACCGTTTGCATCAGTTCCAGCGAACCGATCACACCGTTCATGGGCGTGCGCAATTCGTGGGTCAGGGTGGCAAGGAACTCGTCCTTGAGTTTGTTACTGCGGGCCAGTTGCTGGTTGAGGACTTCAAGCTTCTGGCTGGCGTCGAACAGGGTCTGAGCCTGCTGCTCGCGCATGGCGTTGATGCGGTCGGCCAGCGCCAGGGACAGCAGCGCCACTTCAATGGCCGAACCGATCTGGCTGGAGTACATGGTCAGGAACACGTTCGGCAGGTAACCCAGCACCATCAGCGTATTGACGATGCCGCCGAGCAAAAACGCCGACCAGGCAATGATGAAATACCGCGCCACCCGCAGGCCGCGCAACCAGGCAAAGATCCCGGCGGCAAAAATCACCACGGTGAACGTCAGCGCCAGGGCCGTGGCCAGGCGTAAGGCCAGGGCGTAGCTGGTCATCAATGACAGGCCGACCACCAGCGCACCGAAGCCAACCAGCGCCAGCAACAGGCGGTCGAGCCAGCGACTGTGGGTTGCCATTTGCAGGAAACTGCGGGCGAACTGACTGCCGAACAGCCCGGCACAGCCGATGAAAAACGGCGTTGCGGCGTTGGCCCACCATGGATTGTCCGGCCAGAAATACTGCACGGCCGCACCGTTTACCGACAGCTGATACAAGCCGAACGAGGCGATATAGAAGATGTAGTAGAGGTAACTGGTGTCGCGCACGCTGAGGTAGATGAACAGGTTGTAGACCAGCATCCCCAGCAACACGCCGTAGATCAGCCCCAGTACATAGAGGCGCACGGGCTGCTCCTCGAGGTAGGCGGTGCTCGACCACAAGGTGACCGGCGCCTGGATCGAGCCTTCGCTTTGCAAGCGCATGAATACGGTTTCGGCCTGATCGGGCTTGAACGTCAGGTCGAACAGATAATTGTTCTGACGAATCTCGCGGCTGTTGAAGGGCAAGGCATCGCCGGTCTGACTGACCAACTGATAGTTGCCGGCCGCATCGGGCAAATAGAGATCGAGGCGATCGAGGGGCGGATAGGCCAGTTCCAGCAGCCAGGTCCTTTGCGCCGCCGGATTGGCCGGACGGTAATGCAGGTCGATTTTCAGCCAGAACACCGAACGCGAGTACCCGGCGTTGAGCGTGTCCTTGTGGTGCGGTTTGAAGTTGCCGGCCGCCGCTTGCGCACGGATATCCGCGATGGTCGCCTGACCACTTGCGTCCTCATAGACCTGCAAGGTTCGGCCCAAGGGGAGGCTTTGAGTGAACTCATCGAACTCGACGGCGTTTGCCAGGAGGGGCAAACACAACAGCAACATCAGCAAATAGCGCATTGAAGCCCCAGCGTGGCCTGTCCGGTTCTGTCAGGAAGCCCCCCATTCCTTTTGAGCAGACGTAAAACCGGCATCACCTGTTATTGGTTTGGATCCACTCTAGCATAGCCGTTGATGGCCATTAAACACCATTGAAATTTTTCCTGAAAAGGCTCTAGGACGGGCATTTCAGCGGCATAACTGAACGATTATCAATGGCAGGAAAATCATCCAGGCAAGGGTGCTGTCCCCTTCGCCACAATGTATCGACCAAACACACCGCCACAACACCCGGAAAACAGGTTTGGTGGTAAGCTCGCGCACCATGAATATCTACAGCTCTCGCCCCGTTGTCCTCTGTCTCTCCGGCCACGACCCAAGTGGTGGCGCCGGCTTGCAGGCAGATATCGAAGCCCTGCTCGCTCAGGGTTGCCATGCGGCTCCGGCCGTCACCGCCCTGACCGTGCAAGACACCGTCAATGTCACGGACTTCCGCGTCCTTGACCGTGAGTGGGTATTGGCCCAGGCCAATGCCGTGCTCAACGACTCCGAAGTCGCGGCGGTCAAACTGGGCATGCTCGGTTCCCTGGAAATGGTCGACACCGTGGTCGAACTGCTTTCGGCGCACCCGCATTTGCCGGTGGTTTGCGATCCGGTGCTGCGCGCCGGCGGCGGCGGACGCCTGGGCAAGGACGAAGTCGGCTACGCCATGCGCGAGCGTCTGCTGCCCTTGTCGATCATTGCGACCCCCAACCTTCCCGAAGCCCGCATCCTCGCCGAACTGCCCGAAGGCACCGCGGACGAGTGCGCTGAAAAACTCTTGCCGTTCGTCAAACACCTGCTGATCACCGGCGGCCACGGCGACGAAACCGAAATCCACAACCGCCTGTATAGCCGCGATGGCCTGCGCGAAACCTATACCTGCCAGCGTTTGCCGGGCAGTTATCACGGTTCCGGTTGCACCCTGGCAAGTGCCTTGGCCGGTCGTCTGGCCCAGGGCGAAAACCTCGCCAGCGCCGTGCAGACCGCGCTTAACTACACGTGGCGCACCCTGCGTGATGCCGAGCAACTGGGCAAAGGCCAGTTCGTGCCGCGCCGTTTGCCGCTGGATTTCTGTTCGTAACTTCTATTCGTATGCGGTGAGGCTTCTCCGATGAAACTACGTGGCCTGTACGCCATTACCGATAGCCATTTGCTGGACGGTAAGTTGCTCAAGTACGTGGAGGCGGCGCTGGAAGGCGGCGTCACCTTGCTGCAATACCGCGACAAGAGCAGCGACGAAGCCCGCCGTCTGCGTGAGGCCGAAGCCTTGCGCGGGCTGTGCGAACGTTACAAGACGCAGTTGATCATCAATGACGACGCCGAGTTGGCGGCACGCCTGAACGTGGGCGTGCACTTGGGCCAGACCGACGGCCCGTTGACCCCGGCCCGTGCACTGCTCGGGCGCCAGGCGATCATCGGCTCGACCTGCCACGCGCAGCTCGAACTGGCCGAACAGGCCGCCAGGGAAGGCGCCAGCTATGTCGCCTTCGGCCGCTTCTTCAATTCGAACACCAAGCCCGGTGCACCGACCTGCAGCCTCGACCTGCTCGACCAGGCCCGCAAACAGCTGCACCTGCCGATCTGTGCGATCGGCGGTATCACCCTGGATAACGCCGCCCCACTGGTGGCCCATGGCGTCGATCTGCTGGCGGTGGTGCATGGCCTGTTCGGCGCCGAGAGCACGGCTGAAGTGACCCGCCGCGCCCGCGCCTTCAACGAATTGTTTTCTATTTAAGCTTTAAATCTGATTTGAGAGCCCGATCATGTCTCGTTCCGAAACCCTGTTTGCCAATGCCCAGAAACACATTCCCGGTGGCGTGAACTCGCCGGTTCGCGCGTTCAAGAGCGTCGGCGGCACGCCGCTGTTCTTCAAGCACGCCGAAGGCGCCTACGTCACCGACGAAGACGACAAGCGCTATGTGGATTACGTCGGTTCCTGGGGTCCGATGATTCTCGGCCACAGCCACCCGGACGTACTGGACGCGGTGCGTAAACAGCTTGAGCACGGTCTGTCCTACGGCGCCCCGACCGAGATGGAAACGCAGATGGCCGACCTGGTCTGCTCCCTCGTGCCGTCGATGGAAATGGTGCGCATGGTCAGCTCCGGCACCGAAGCGACCATGAGCGCCATTCGCCTGGCCCGCGGCTTCACCGGTCGCGACAGCATTATCAAGTTCGAAGGCTGCTACCACGGTCACTCCGACAGCCTGCTGGTCAAGGCCGGCTCCGGCGCACTGACCCAAGGCGTACCGAGCTCGGCCGGTGTACCGGCGGCATTCGCCAAACACACCCTGACCCTGCCGTTCAACGACATCGACGCGGTAGAAACCATGCTCGCCGAAGTCGGCCAGGACGTGGCCTGCATCATCGTCGAGCCAGTGGCCGGCAACATGAACTGCGTACCGCCGGCACCGGGCTTCCTCGAAGGCCTGCGGACCCTGTGCGACAAGCACGGCGTGGTGCTGATTTTCGACGAAGTCATGACCGGCTTCCGTGTCGCCCTCGGCGGTGCCCAGGCGTACTACGGCGTGACGCCAGACCTGACCACCTTCGGCAAGATCATCGGTGGCGGCATGCCGGTCGGCTGCTTTGGCGGCAAGCGCGAAATCATGCAGCGCATCGCCCCGCTGGGCCCGGTCTACCAGGCCGGCACCCTGTCCGGTAACCCGCTGGCGATGGCAGCCGGCCTGACCACCCTGCGCCTGATCAGCCGCCCGGGCTTCCACGCCGAGCTGACCGACTACACCACTCGCCTGCTCGACGGCCTGCAACAGCGCGCCGATGCGGCCGGCATTCCGTTCGTGACCACCCAGGCCGGCGGCATGTTCGGCCTGTACTTCAGCGGTGCCGACGACATCGTCACCTTCGATGACGTCATGGCCAGCGACGCAGCCCTGTTCGGTCGCTTCTTCCACCTGATGCTCGAAGGTGGCGTGTACCTGGCTCCGAGCGCATTCGAAGCCGGTTTCACTTCGATCGCCCACGGCGAAGCTGAACTGAAGCTGACCCTGGACGCCGCCGAGCGCGCCTTCGCGGCCTTGAAGTAACGCTCAAATGCTGACGCTGGCCCTTGCCAGCGTCAGCTTTCGCCGGCATTCCCACGATTTTTCCTGCTCGTCTGCCAATAATCCCCCGCAAAGTGGGCGATAAATTTCCCGCGCAGCAGAAAAACGAGTAAAGACTTTGTAAGGTTGGCCCTGCTTATTTCATAATGCGCGCTTATTGGATCCCCTCGATGGGTCCGCGCGCCCTTCAGAGGTAAGTCGATTCCCATGAACCGCACCGGCCGCACCCTTGCACTGGGCTGCCTGTTGCTTCTTCAGCCCCTGCTCACGCACGCACAAGCAGGCGGCAACTCGTTGTTAATCCCAGCGATGGGTCGCTGCACCCTCAATACCCAGCCGCAAGACCTGGAACAGGCGCTCGCCGCCTGCCAGAAAGCGTCGGAAGAAGGGGATGCGCAAGCGCAATACGAGTTGGGTGAGTTCTACTACGAAGGCAAAAACACACCGCGCGACCTCAATCAGGCCCTGAGCTATTTCGAAAAAGCCTCGCTGCAAGGCCACGCCCAGGCACAATTCAAACTCGGCACCATGTTCTTCCACGGCGAAGGCGTGCCGGCCAATAACGTTCAGGCGTACATCCTGCTGAAGATGGCAGCGGTCAACGGCGCCGAAGACGCCCTGGACACCGCCGACGAAGTCACCGAGAAAATGCCCCGCGAAGAACTGGAGCTTGCGACCCAGGTGCTCGGGCAAATTTTCCGTAAATATTTGATGGAATTGCAAAGCGCTGACGGGCGTACGCCTTTCGCGCCACTGCCCTGATTCTGTGTTGATCTGACTGGCCCCATCGCGAGCAAGCTCGCTCCCACATTTGATCTCTGGCGCTCACAAAACCTGTGTGCGCCGCAATTCCCTGTGGGAGCGAGCTTGCTCCGGGCGGCGTTCCGACGATGGGGGCGACTCGGTCTTGAGACTTACTTCTCAGGCATCGGCATCGGAAACGGCATGACATTGCCGACCGCGCCACGGGCTTCGCTGATTTTTGGTGTGCCCATACGCTCGACTTCATCGATGCGCACGATCGAATGCATTGGCACAAAACTGCGCACCACGCCTTCGAACTGAGCCTTGAGCTTTTCTTCGCTCGGATCGACGACCATTTGCGTGCGCTCGCCAAAGACGAACTCTTCCACTTCCAGAAAGCCCCACAGATCACTTTGATAGATCTGCTTGGCATACATTTCGAACACCTGGCCCTGGTTGAGGAAAATCACCTTGTAGATTGGAGCTTCACGTTTGGTCATGGCAGGCGAGCAACACATCGGGGGATAAAAATGAGGGCGCGAACTATAGCATAGCCATCGGACGCGCAGCGGTAGGAACCTGGGTACATGTTCCCTATAATGCGCGGTTCTTTGAATCACGTGATGACTCTATTCCATGGCCAAGAAGCTTTACATCGAAACCCACGGTTGCCAGATGAACGAGTACGACAGCTCGCGCATGGTCGATCTGCTGGGCGAACATCAGGCCCTGGAAGTCACCGCCCGCGCTGAAGACGCCGACGTGATCCTGCTCAACACCTGCTCGATCCGCGAACGTGCACAGGACCGGGTCTATTCCCAACTCGGTCGCTGGCGCGAACTGAAGCTGGCCAACCCGGACATGGTGATCGCCGTCGGCGGTTGCGTGGCCAGCCAGGAAGGCGCGGCCATTCGTGATCGCGCGCCGTACGTCGACGTGGTCTTCGGCCCGCAGACCCTGCACCGCCTGCCGGAAATGATCGACGCCGCGCGCAGCAGCAAGCTGCCGCAAGTTGACGTCTCGTTCCCGGAAATCGAAAAATTCGACCATTTGCCCGAGCCCCGCATCGACGGCCCGAGCGCTTACGTGTCGGTGATGGAAGGTTGCAGCAAGTACTGCACGTTCTGCGTGGTGCCCTACACCCGCGGCGAAGAAGTCAGCCGGCCGTTCGACGACGTGCTTGCCGAGATCATTCACCTGGCCGAAAACGGCGTGCGCGAAGTGACGCTGCTGGGGCAGAACGTCAACGGCTATCGTGGGACGACTCATGATGGGCGCCTGGCGGATCTGGCCGAGCTGATCCGCGTGGTCGCCGCGGTCGACGGCATCGACCGCATCCGCTACACCACGTCACACCCGCTGGAGTTCTCCGACAGCCTGATCCAGGCCCACGCTGACGTGCCGGAGCTGGTCAAACACCTGCACTTGCCGGTGCAATCGGGCTCGGACCGAATTCTCGCGGCGATGAAGCGCAACCACACCGCGTTGGAATACAAATCCAAACTGCGCAAGCTGCGCGCCGCCGTACCGGGGATCTGCATCAGTTCGGACTTCATCGTCGGCTTCCCGGGCGAGACCGAGAAAGATTTCGAACAAACCATGAAGCTGATTGCCGACGTGGGTTTCGACTTTTCCTACTCGTTCGTCTACAGCCAGCGCCCGGGCACTCCGGCCGCCGACCTGGCCGATGACACTCCGGAAGAGCTGAAAAAAGAACGCCTGAACGCACTGCAACATCGCTTGAACCAGCAAGGTTTCGAGATCAGCCGACAAATGGTCGGTTCGATCCAGCGGATCCTGGTGACCGATTACTCGAAAAAGGACCCGGGCGAACTGCAGGGCCGAACCGAGAATAACCGGATCGTCAACTTCCGCTGCGACAATCCGACCCTGATCGGCCAGTTCGCGGATGTGCACATCGATGCCGCGCAGCCGCACTCGCTGCGGGGCTCGCTGATCCAGTAATACCGCATCCCCCTTGTGGGAGCGGGCTTGCTCGCGAAAACGGTGTGTCAGTTAAATGATTGTCGACTGAGACACCCTCTTCGCGAGCAAGCCCGCTCCCACAGGGACAGCGCCAGGCCAGTGAATTAACTTGGTCTATATAAGAGCTTTCGCACCCGCGCCACTGGCGCTATCCTTGATTTATCTCAATTGCCCCAGGGCGGCTAAATACGACCTTGAACGCACCTATAGAACCACATCGTTTCATCCTCGAGCCTTTTGAAGCTCGTCGCTTCGCCAATCTGTGCGGGCAATTCGACGAGCACCTGCGCTTGATCGAACAGCGCCTGACCATCGAGATCCGCAATCGCGGAAACCAGTTCGAGCTGATCGGCGAACCCAAACACACCACCTCCGCGGAAAACCTCCTGCGCCGCCTGTACCGGGAAACCAAGGGTACCGAGCTGTCGCCGGACATGGTGCACCTGTTCCTGCAGGAATCGGCCGTCGAGCAGTTGGACAACCACTCCCCCGCCGAACCCTCCGTGGCCCTGCGCACCAAGAAAGGCATGATTCGCCCACGCGGCTTGAATCAAGTGCGCTACGTGAAGGAAATCCTCGGTAACGATATCAACTTCGGCATCGGCCCGGCCGGTACCGGCAAGACTTACCTGGCCGTGGCCTGCGCGGTGGATGCACTGGAGCGCGAGCAGATTCGCCGCATCCTGCTGGTTCGCCCGGCGGTCGAAGCGGGTGAAAAACTCGGCTTCCTGCCCGGCGACCTGTCGCAAAAAATCGACCCGTACCTGCGCCCGCTCTACGACGCGCTCTACGAAATGCTCGGCTTCGAATACGTCGCCAAGCTGATCGAGCGCCAGGTGATCGAAGTCGCGCCGCTGGCCTACATGCGCGGCCGTACACTGAACAACAGCTTCATCATTCTCGACGAAAGCCAGAACACCACGGTCGAGCAAATGAAGATGTTCCTGACCCGGATCGGCTTCGGCTCCACGGCCGTCATCACCGGGGACATCACCCAGGTCGACCTGCCACGCGGCACCAAGTCCGGCCTGCACCACGTGATTGAAGTGCTCAAGGATGTGCCAGGGATCAGCTTCACCCATTTCCAGCCCAAGGACGTCGTGCGCCATCCACTGGTGCAGCGGATTGTCGAAGCCTATGAGCGCTTCGAAACCAAAGCGGCCGATGATGCCGCCGCCAAGGACAGCCGCCGCGATGCTTGAGCTTGACCTGCAAATCGCCACCGAAGCCGACGCCCCCGGCGAAGCCGAATTCCGCCAGTGGTGCGAGCTGGCTTTGCGCCAGCGCACCGCCGACTCGGAGATGACCATTCGTCTGGTCGACGAAGCCGAAGGACGCGAGCTGAACCACACCTGGCGGCAAAAAGACTACGCAACTAACGTCTTGTCATTCCCGGCCGACGTGCCGGATGAGTTCCTCGACATCCCGCTGCTGGGCGATCTGGTGATCTGCGTGGCCGTGGTCGAGCGCGAAGCCGCTGAACAGGGCAAGGAACTCAAGGCCCACTGGGCACACTTGGTGATTCACGGCTGCTTGCATCTGCTTGGTTACGACCATATTGATGACGAGGAAGCCGAAGAAATGGAAGCACTGGAACGAACGTTGCTTGCAGAACTGGGCTTTCCCGATCCGTACGCGGACGACGAAACTGACGCATTCCCTACCGAAACAACAAAGGATTCAGAGTAATCGCTATGAGCGAAGATCGATCGAGCAACGGGCAGAAGTCATGGTTGGGTAAGCTCACCCAGGCTTTTGCCCACGAGCCGAAAAACCGCCAGGAGCTGCTGGAGTTGCTGCGCGATGCACACCAGAACAAACTGCTGGACAGCGAAGCGCTGGCCATCGTCGAAGGCGCCATCCAGGTGGCTGACTTGCAGGTCCGGGACATCATGGTCCCGCGCTCGCAGATGGTCAGCATCAAGGCGACCCAGACACCCCGCGAGTTCCTGCCTGCCGTGGTCGACTCGGCCCACTCCCGCTACCCGGTGATCGGCGAAAGCCACGATGACGTGATGGGCGTGTTGCTGGCCAAAGACTTGCTGCCGTTGATCCTCAAGGAAAACGGCGACAGCTTCAACATCAAGGACCTGTTGCGCCCGGCCACCTTCGTGCCGGAATCCAAGCGCCTCAACGTGCTGCTGCGCGAGTTTCGCGCCAACCACAACCACATGGCCATCGTCATCGACGAATACGGCGGCGTGGCTGGTTTGGTGACCATCGAAGACGTGCTGGAACAGATCGTCGGCGACATCGAAGACGAACACGACGTCGAAGAAGACAGCTACATCAAGCCGCTGCCCAGCGGTGATTTCCTGATCAAGGCCCTGACGCCAATCGAGAACTTCAACGAGTTCTTCGACAGCGAATTCTCCGACGACGAGTTCGACACCGTTGGCGGCCTGGTGATGAGCGCGTTCGGGCATTTGCCAAAACGTAACGAAATCACTGAAATCGGCCCCTACCGCTTCCGCATCCTGAACGCCGACAGCCGTCGGATTCACTTGCTTCGCCTGACGCCCATTGCTCGCTAAGGATTGAAATGCGCTGGACAACCCGCCCCGGCTGGCCCGGTAACCTGCTGGCCGTGGCGGCCGGTGCAATCACCACACTGGCCCTGGCGCCGTTCGATATCTGGCCACTGGCACTGCTCGCCGTCGGCCTGTTCTATGCCGGCCTGCGCGAGCTGAGCCCACGTCAGGCACTGGGTCGCGGCTGGTGTTTCGGTTTCGGCCTGTTCGGTGCCGGCACCAGCTGGATCTACTACAGCATTCACCACTTCGGCGGCGCCTCGGTATTGCTGGCCGGTTTCCTGATGCTGCTCTTCACGGCGGCGATTGCCTGGTTCTTTGCCCTGCCCGCCTGGATCTGGGCGCGTTGGCTGCGCCGAAATGAAGCGCCGCTGGCCGACGCCCTGGCTTTCGCAGCGCTGTGGGTCGGCCAGGAAGCCTTCCGCGGCTGGTTCCTGACAGGCTTCCCATGGCTGTATTCCGGGTACAGTCAGCTCGACGGCCCGCTGGCCGGGCTCGCGCCTATCGGCGGAATGTGGCTGATTTCCTTCACCCTGGCCCTGACAGCAGCGTTGATCTACAACGGCTTGCGCCTGGTTCGCACGGGGCGCAAAGGCTTCATCGCTGCCGGTGCATTGCTGCTGGTCGGTCCATGGCTGCTCGGCATGGCGCTCAAGCACCACGCCTGGACCAGCCCGTCGGGCCCGCCACTGAGCGTCGCCGCCATTCAGGGCAACATCGAACAAAGCATGAAGTGGGATCCGGCGCAGCTCAACGCGCAACTGGCGCTGTACCGCGACATGAGTTTCAGCTCCAGGCGCGCCGATCTTCTCATCTGGCCGGAAACGGCAATCCCGGTGCTCAAGGAGTCCGCCGAGGGTTACCTGAACATGATGGGCAGCTTCGCGGCCGAGCGTAAATCGGCGCTGATTACCGGCGTCCCGGTCCGCATGGAGGTCCACCACGAGAAGCGCTTCTTCAATGGCATCACCGTTGTCGGCGAAGGCGACGGCACTTACCTCAAGCAAAAACTGGTGCCGTTTGGGGAATATGTTCCGCTGCAGGATGTGCTGCGCGGGCTGATCGCCTTCTTCGACCTGCCAATGTCGGACTTCGCTCGCGGCCCGGCTGACCAGCCGCTGCTGCAAGCCAAGGGTTATCAGATCGCGCCATACATCTGTTATGAAGTGGTTTACCCGGAATTCGCCGCGAGCCTTGCCGCCCGCAGTGACCTGTTGCTGACCATCAGCAACGACACCTGGTTCGGCACCTCCATCGGTCCGCTGCAACACCTGCAGATGGCGCAGATGCGTGCGCTGGAGGCCGGCCGCTGGATGATCCGCGCCACCAACAACGGCGTATCCGGCCTGATCAACCCGTTCGGTCAGATTACCGATCAGATCCCGCAGTTCGAACGCGGCATCCTGTATGGCGAAGTGGTGCCGATGCACAACCTCACGCCGTACCTGGAATGGCGCTCGTGGCCATTGCTCATTCTCTGCGTGTTGTTGTTTGGCTGGGCGCTGATTGCGAGCCGGATGGCCAAGACTGTCTAGAAAAGATCGCAGCCTGCGGCAGCTCCTACAGGGGATTGCATTCCAACTGTAGGAGCTGCCGCAGGCTGCGATCTTTTGATCTTTACCGGTAAAACAACGAATAACCGACCTGCCCCACCGCCTCGTTCATCAATTGCCCGTTCTGCCAGATCGCCTTGTACTCCGGCATCCAGCCACCCAGTGGCCGCGCATTGTCGCCGCCCAGAAACCCTACCGGCGCCGGCACCACCTCAAACCCGGCCTTGCGGAAACTCCAGACCGCTCGCGGCATATGCCCGGCATGAGTCACGAGCACCACGCGCTTGATGCCCTGTGGCAGCAATACCTCGGCGCTGAACCGGGCATTTTCCCAAGTCGTGCGACTGCGTCCTTCCTGCCAGCGCACGGTCACGCCAAAATCGTCGCGCAAGGAGTCAGCCATCATCTGCGCTTCGCTTGGCGGGGTGCCGTAATGCAAGCCGCCGCTGGTCAGTACCGGCAGGCCGGAAGCCTTGGCCAGCCGCGCGGCAAACCGCTGGCGTTCCAGGCCGACACCCGTGGGCTGGTCGGCGCCCCAGGCCGCGTCACCGCGCTCGCGCCCGGAACCAAGGACAACGATGGCGTCCGCGCGCTGCCCCAGCACCGCCCATTCGCCGCGAGCCAGCGGTGGCTCACGCTCGAGCAGGCCGGCACTCCACTGCACCACCACCGGCAGGCTCATCAGCCAAAGGCCACCCAACCCCAGTGCAAAGCACACACCGGCGAGCCTTGGCCTTGAGCGGCGCAACCACCAGGCAAGTAAAAGCAGCAGCAATAGAATGCCGGGGGGCAAAAGAAGTTGTTTTAAAAAATAACGAAAAGGCATCGAGCATCTCCTGGAGATGCCCGAAGCCTAAGTGGGTTGGCGCGATGCGACAATCAATACAGGAGGACTATGCTTCAAAAAAACCATGGAGCATGGCTCTGCGTCTTACTTGAACTGCAAAGACCGGACCTTTACCGCGTCTCTGCCGGGAACCTTGTCCTTGAGCCAGATGATCTTGGCCGAACGTGGTGCGTCGAGTTGCTTTACCGCCTCTGACAAGCATCCGTGCGTCTCACGCTCACTGCGATCCAGATACGCCTTGACCAGTGCAAACTCTGCGGGGCTGAGGCCACGCAGTTCCAGCTCCAGAGGGCGTACGTCACGCAACCGGCCAGCAGTTCTTGCCGCTTCCAGGGCCAGGGCCAAACGATCGATCAGTCTTTCGTACAGCTCCGGTTTCGTAGCTTTTTGCTGTGACTCAACCATCCCTCACCTCATTGGAAGATAAGACCAACTCCCCAGTTAGAGCTTAGCCTCCATGAACAAACCGGCTGAGCGCCGCGACCAACGGCCCTCGCGGCGGTTTTCGCGAGACGCGCGGCAGCAATCAGGGTTTCCCTCGGTAGAGCGCGGTCATGTATGCTACGGCGCTTCCTGTAACTCCACTTCCAGCTCGGCTGGACATCGAAAACGCCAATGCGGCGTGATCAGCGTCCAGCGTTGCATTGAAGAGGATTAGGCCACCCCTATTCAGTTCAAAAGTAGCCATGCACGAACAATATCAGCCCCGTGAAATCGAAGCCGCCGCCCAGTCGTTCTGGGACGAGCAAAAGTCCTTTGAAGTCAGTGAACAGCCAGGCAAGGAGACTTACTACTGCCTGTCGATGTTCCCTTACCCCAGCGGCAAGCTACACATGGGGCACGTGCGCAACTACACCATCGGCGACGTGATCTCCCGCTATCAGCGCATGCAGGGCAAGAACGTTCTGCAACCCATGGGTTGGGACGCCTTCGGCATGCCGGCGGAAAACGCCGCGATGAAGAACAACGTAGCGCCCGCCAAGTGGACCTACGAAAACATCGCCTACATGAAGTCCCAGCTGCGTAGCCTGGGCCTTGCGGTGGACTGGTCGCGCGAAGTGACCACCTGCAAGCCCGATTACTACCGCTGGGAACAGTGGCTGTTCACCCGCCTGTTCGAAAAAGGCGTGATCTACAAGAAAAGCGGCACCGTGAACTGGGACCCGGTCGACCAGACCGTCCTGGCCAACGAACAGGTGATCGACGGTCGCGGCTGGCGTTCCGGCGCGCTGATCGAAAAGCGCGAAATCCCGATGTACTACTTCAAGATCACCGCCTACGCGGATGAGTTGCTGGAGAGCCTCGACGAGCTGACTGGCTGGCCTGAACAGGTCAAGACCATGCAGCGCAACTGGATCGGCAAATCCCGCGGCATGGAAGTGCAGTTCCCGTACAACGTCGATTCCATCGGCGAAACCGGCGCGCTGAAGGTCTTCACCACCCGTCCGGACACCCTGATGGGCGCGACCTACGTCGCAGTGGCCGCCGAACACCACCTGGCTACCCTGGCCGCACAGAACAATCCAGAGCTGCAAGCGTTCATCGCTGAATGCAAGGGCGGCAGCGTGGCCGAAGCCGACGTCGCCACCCAGGAGAAAAAAGGCCTGCCGACCGGCCTGTTCGTCGAACATCCGCTGACCGGGGAAAAACTGCCGGTCTGGGTCGCCAACTATGTGCTGATGCACTACGGCGACGGCGCGGTGATGGCGGTTCCGGCCCACGATGAGCGCGATTTCGAATTCGCCCACAAGTACAACCTGCCGGTCAAATCCGTGGTGCAGACCAGTTCCGGTGACAGCAACCCGGCGCCATGGCAAGACGCCTACGGCGAGCACGGCACGCTGATCAATTCCGGCGAATTCGACGGCCTCGACTTCGCAGGCGCCTTCGACGCCATCGAAGTCGCGCTGATCAAAAAAGAGCTGGGCGCCTCGCGTACCCAGTTCCGCCTGCGCGACTGGGGCATCAGCCGCCAGCGTTACTGGGGCTGCCCGATCCCGATCATCCACTGCAACACTTGCGGTGACGTGCCGGTACCGGAAGATCAACTGCCTGTCGTGCTGCCGGAAGACGTCGTACCCGACGGCGCCGGTTCGCCACTGGCGCGCATGCCCGAGTTCTACGAGTGCAGCTGCCCTAAATGCGGCCAGCCTGCCAAGCGTGAAACCGACACCATGGACACCTTCGTCGAGTCCTCGTGGTACTACGCCCGCTATGCCTCGCCGCACTTTGAAGGCGGCCTGGTGGAAAAATCGGCCGCCGACCACTGGCTGCCGGTGGATCAATACATCGGCGGGATCGAACACGCGATTCTTCACCTGCTCTACGCGCGCTTCTTCCACAAGCTGATGCGCGACGAAGGCCTGGTGAGCTCCAACGAGCCGTTCAAGAACCTGCTGACCCAGGGCATGGTGATCGCCGAGACTTACTATCGCCGCGAAGCCAATGGCGCTTACACCTGGTTCAACCCGGCGGACGTCGAGCTTGAGCGTGACAGCAAAGCCAAGGTTATCAGCGCCAAGTTGAAATCCGACGGCCTGCCGGTGGAAATCGGCGGCACCGAGAAGATGGCCAAGTCGAAGAACAACGGCGTCGACCCACAGTCGATGATCGACCAGTTCGGCGCAGACACCTGCCGCCTGTTCATGATGTTCGCTTCGCCACCTGACATGAGCGCGGAATGGTCCGACTCCGGCGTAGAGGGTTCGCACCGTTTCCTCAAGCGCGTCTGGCGCCTGGCTCAAGCCCACGTCACTCAGGGCCTGCCGGGCAAACTGGACGTCGCCAGCCTGAATGACGAGCAGAAAGCCGTTCGTCGCTCGATCCACCTGGCCATCAAGCAAGCCAGCCAGGATGTTGGCCAGAACCACAAGTTCAACACCGCCATCGCTCAGGTTATGACGCTGATGAACGTACTGGAAAAAGCCGCGCAAGGCACCGACCAGGATCGCGCCCTGATTCACGAAGGCCTGGAAACCGTGACACTGCTACTGGCTCCGATCACGCCGCACATCAGCCACGAGCTGTGGAATCAACTGGGTCACGCTGAACCTGTGATCGACGCCGGCTGGCCGGTGGTGGATGACAGCGCGTTGGTACAGGACAGCCTGCAACTGGTGATTCAGGTCAACGGCAAGCTGCGTGGCCACATCGAAATGCCGGCCAGTGCCAGCCGTGAAGAAGTCGAAGCCGCCGCCCGTGCCAACGAGAACGTGTTGCGCTTCGTCGACGGTCTGACCATTCGTAAAGTGATCGTAGTGCCCGGGAAACTGGTCAATATCGTCGCCAGCTAATTGGATCAGGCGCCAGGTGAGCCTGGCGCCGAGTAAAACCTTTCGGGCCGCCTGATCGGCCCACATGGTTTCAAGGGGAGCAACAAGATGATCAAACGCAATCTGCTGGTGATGGGCCTCGCGGTTCTGCTGAGCGCCTGCGGTTTCCAGCTGCGCGGCACCGGCACCAATGTACTGGCGATCAAGGAGCTCGACCTGAGCGCCCGTAACGCTTATGGCCCAACCGTTACCCAGTTGCGCCAGGCACTGGAGGGCAGCGGCGTCAAGGTCTATACCGGCGCTCCGTACAAACTGGTGCTGACCAATGAGCAGGAAAGCCAGCGTATCATCAGCTACGCAGGCGCCGGTCGTGCTGGCGAGTACCAGGTCACCACCGTGCTGAGCTACGACATCCGCGGTCGCGGCGATCTGCCCCTGTTGAGTGACAAGCTTGAAGTGCAGAAGATCTATATGCACGACGGCAACAACCTGGTGGGCTCTGACCAGGAAGCCGCAACGGCCCGGACAGAAGGCCGTCGGGAGATGGTCCAGCGCATGATGCTGCGCCTGGAACAACTGACCCCAGGCCAACTGGATCAGTTGCAGCAGACTGCCGAAGCCAGGGCCAAGGCTGACGCCGCTGCACTGGAAGCGGCAAAGAAGGCTGAGGCGCAAACCCCGCGTCAGTCGCCTGTCGAACTGCCGCAGCAGTAAGACTTACGGGGCGCCCAGGCGCCCCGTTCGCCCTCTATTATGAAGCTCGCTCCCGCCCAACTCGCCAAACACCTGCAAGGCGCCCTTGCGCCGGTCTATATCATCAGCGGCGATGACCCGTTGTTGTGCCAGGAGGCGGCCGACGCTGTTCGCGCTGCCGCCCGTCAGCAGGGATTCGATGAACGCCAGGTATTTGCCGCCGACGCCAGTTTCGACTGGGGGACTCTGTTGCAAGCCGGTGCCAGCATGTCGCTGTTCGCCGAAAAGCGCCTGCTGGAGCTGCGCCTGCCTTCCGGCAAACCCGGCGACAAGGGCGCTGCCGCGCTGATTGAGTACTGCTCGCGCCCGGCCGAGGACACCGTGCTGCTGATCAGCTTGCCGAAGCTCGATGGCAGCACGCAGAAAACCAAGTGGGGCAAAGCGCTGGTCGAAGGGCCGCAGACCCAGTTCGTGCAGATCTGGCCGGTCGATGTCGCCCAGTTGCCAAGCTGGATCCGCCAACGTTTGTCCCAGGCCGGGCTTTCCGCCAGCCAGGACGCCGTTGAGCTGATCGCGGCACGGGTCGAGGGCAACTTGCTGGCCGCCGCCCAGGAAATCGAAAAGCTCAAGCTGATGGCCGAAGGCGGTCAGATCACCGTTGAAACCGTGCAGGCTGCGGTGGCAGACAGTGCGCGCTTCGATGTCTTTGGCCTGACCGATGCGGTGCTCAATGGCGAAGCCGCCCACGCCTTGCGCATGCTCGAAGGGTTGCGCGGTGAAGGCGTCGAGCCGCCGGTGATTCTTTGGGCCCTGGCCCGGGAGTTGCGCCTGCTGGCCAATATTTCCCTGCAATACAGCCAGGGCACCCCCCTGGACAAGGCCTTCAGCCAGGCCAAACCGCCAGTCTGGGACAAACGTAAACCGTTGGTGAGCAAGGCCCTGCAACGCTACTCGGCCCAACGCTGGGCGCAACTGCTGCTCGAAGCGCAACGCATTGATGCCCAGATCAAAGGCCAGGCGGCCGGTTCGCCGTGGATGAGTTTGAGCCGGTTGACGTTGTTGATGGCCGGGCAGCGTCTGACATTGCCCGCTGAATAGCCCCCTCGCCACATAAACCACATCGCTATCAAGATCAATGAAAGGTCCTACACAATGTAGGGACTAGACAGATCCCGAACTTCGGCCGATTATTTGCCCCGCAAAAACCACTCACTTGCGAGGCATCATCATGAGCAAAAAGCCATCAGCGCATGGCCCCAACAAGGCCAAATCCATCATCGCCCAGCCATTGTTCCGCAGCCGCAAGGAACGCCCGGCCAAGGGCAAAGGCAGTTACCGCCGCGAAGCCTTCCAGTCTGACAACTGGGAGGCTTCTTACTTTCTGGCTGCGTAAAGCAGAACACCCCTTCGACATGTTAAGGTCTGTACCTGATTCGTATTCCCTGGACCCGTGCATGCCCTTTTGTCTTTCCCGTCGTTGGCACCTGCGCCAATTGATCGCTGCCTCCAGCCTAGTTTTGCTTGTCGCCTGTGCGGAAAAACCGACCGCAGCCGACGCTCAGCCGCTTCAGACACTTCCTGTCGCCACCGCCCCGGCGGTTGTTCCGCCAGTGGTTCCGACCGGTGAGAACCTCGACATCCAGCCGACCCAGACTTTCGCCGAATGGCAGGCGGGTTTCCGCAAGGATGCCCTGGCCGCCGGTATCCGCGCCGATCTGTTTGATCGCGCTTTCGCCAATGTCAGCTTCGATCCCAGTGTGATTCGTGCCGATCGCAGCCAACCGGAATTCGCAAAACCGGTGTGGGAATACCTGGACGGCGCCTTGTCGCCGCTGCGGGTACGCAAAGGCCAGTCGCTGATCGACCAATACGCCGACATCTTGCAAGGCATCGAGCAGCGCTACGGCGTCGATCGCCAGGCGCTGGTGGCGGTGTGGGGCATGGAAAGCAACTTTGGGCAGTTCCAGGGCAGCAAGTCGGTGATCAACTCACTGGCGACCCTGGCCTATGAAGGCCGCCGCCCCGGCTTCGCCCACGCGCAGTTGATCGCGGCCCTGCAAATTCTGCAACAAGGCGACATCGAACCCGAGAAGATGCTCGGATCCTGGGCCGGCGCCATGGGCCAGACCCAGTTCATCCCGACCACCTACAACACCCACGCCGTCGATTTCGACGGCGACGGCCGTCGCGATATCTGGGGCAGCTCGGCTGACGCCCTGGCCTCGACCGCGCATTACCTGCAAAGCTCCGGCTGGCAGAGAGGTCAGCCGTGGGGCTTTGAAGTCCAACTGCCGGGCGGCTTCAACTACGTGCTGGCCGATGGCACGATTCGCAAGAGTGTCGCCGAGTGGCGCCAACTGGGCGTTACGCTGCCCAACGGCGGCCAGGTCCCGGCAGGCTCCGAGCAGTTGTCCGCGGCCCTGCTGCTGCCGGCTGGCTACCGTGGCCCGGCCTTTCTGGTGCTCGACAACTTCCGTGCGATCCTCAAGTACAACAACTCGTCGTCCTACGCCTTGGGGGTTAGCCTGCTGTCGGAACGCTTCAATGGCGCAGGCCTGATCAGCGGCACCTGGCCAAAGGATGACCTGCCTCTGAGCCGCACCGAGCGGATCGAGCTGCAGAACCTGCTGAGCGCGCAAAACTATGACGCCGGTACCGCCGACGGGATCATCGGCGCCAATACCCGCAAGGCGATCCGCAGTGCCCAGCAGTCGTTTGGCTGGCCGGCGGACGGGTATCCGACGCACAAGTTGCTGGAAGGATTGCGTAACCGTTAAAAGCAAAAGATCGCAGCCTGCGGCAGCTCCTACGGGTGTACACAAAACCCCGTAGGAGCTGCCGCAGGCTGCGATCTTTTCAAGATATTCGCGACTTACCTGATTACCACATCCTGCTCCAACATCAATTCCTGATTCCCCGCATCCAGCCTGACCAATGCGCCCATGGGCAGCGTCAGGTTCGGGTCGCAATGCCCACTGCGCCACCCGGACAGCACCGGAATCTTCAATGGCTCGAAGGTCTGCTTGAGCAACCTGTCCAGCGCTGCCACCTCAACCCCCGCCACGTCCCCGACCAACACGCCGCGCAGCTTGTGCAAGGTGCCAGCCAGCCGCAGTTGGGTCAGCAACCGGTCGATGCGATACAGCGGCTCGTTGATGTCCTCGATCAACAGAATGACGCCCTCGGCATCAATCTCGTAGGGCGTGCCCATGGTCGCGGCGATCATGGCCAGATTGCCTCCGAGCAAGCGCCCATGAGCCACGCCCGGCTCGATCGTGGTCAGCGGGTAAGCCACCGGATGAGCCAGCACCGTGCCCGCCCTCACCTGCCCGCGCAGCATGTTGAAGAACGAAGACTCGGTAGGTATTTGCTTGCCCCCCAGCAGATCGGCATTGAGCAACGGACCATGAAAGGTCACGAATCCGGCATAACGACTGATCGCCAAATGCAATGCGGTGATGTCGCTGTAGCCGACGAACGGCTTGGCGTTGTCACGCAGCAAATCAAAATCGATACGATCGAGCAGCCGCGGCGTGCCGTAACCACCGCGCAGGCAGATGATGGCATCCACTTCGCTGTCGGCGAACGCTGCATGCAGGTCGCCCAGTCGCACTTCGTCGCTCCCGGCCAGGTAGCCGTTTTTTTCGTAGACCCCGGGAAACAATTTCAGTGAATAACCCCGGGCACGCATCCATTGCACCGCCTTGTCGGTGTCCAGCGGCGCGGGACCGGCGGGGGCGATAACGCCGATCATGCCTTCCGACGGCAGTGCCGGGACGGGAGCATGAGGGCAAAGGGTGTGGGTCGGTCGAGCGGTCATCCGTGAATCTCCCTGCGTGAAATCTTCAGCACACAGTAGTCAGGAACGGGGACAAACAGAAGAGGAACCGTTGCCCCGCAGGTTGCAGGAAAAAACAGCCATTGCCGTAGGCCAGGCAAAAAAACGCCCGCGAGGCTGGATGCCGTGCGGGCGCTTTTCATTTCATTGCGTCGATCAGGACGACATCAGCTCGGCCTTGACCAGCTTGGCCTGTTCGTCAGCGTGATACGAGGAGCGTACCAGCGGACCCGAGGCAACGTTCTTGAAGCCCATCTTGTAGCCTTCCTCGGCGAACCAGGCGAAGGTGTCCGGGTGCACGAAGCGCTGCACCGGCAAGTGGCTGCGGGACGGCTGCAGGTACTGGCCCAGGGTCAGCATGTCGATGTCGTGCTCGCGCATGCGCTTCATGACTTCGATGACTTCTTCGTCGGTCTCGCCCAGGCCCAGCATCAGGCCGGACTTGGTCGGAATGTGCGGCATCATCTGCTTGAAGCGTTGCAGCAGGGTCAGCGACCACTGGTAGTCCGAACCCGGACGCGCAGCCTTGTACAGGCGCGGCACGGTTTCCAGGTTGTGGTTGAATACATCCGGCGGCTCGGCAGCGGTGATTTCCAGTGCGATGTCCATGCGACCACGGTAGTCCGGGACCAGGGTCTCGAGCTGCACGTTCGGCGACAGTTTGCGGATTTCACGGATGCAGTCGGCAAAGTGCTGGGCACCGCCGTCACGCAGGTCGTCGCGGTCCACCGAGGTGATCACCACGTACTTCAGGCGCAGGTCGGCAATGGCAATGGCCAGGCTTTCCGGCTCGTTGACGTCCAGTGGCTTCGGACGACCGTGGCCAACATCGCAGAACGGGCAGCGACGGGTGCAGATGTCACCCATGATCATGAAAGTCGCGGTGCCACCGGAGAAGCACTCGCCCAGGTTCGGGCAGGACGCCTCTTCGCACACACTGTGCAGCTTATGTTTGCGCAGCAGGGCCTTGATGCGGTCGACTTCCGGCGAAACCGGGATGCGTACACGAATCCAGTCTGGTTTCTTCGGCAGTTCGGTGGTGGGAATGATCTTTACCGGGATGCGTGCAACCTTTTCGGCGCCGCGCAGCTTGACGCCCGCTTCAACCTTGGGACGCGGGGCCGGGCGCTCGGAGACATCGAGCGTCGGGATCATGGTTTGCACTGCATCAGTAGTCATATCAGTCGATTCCGCCCGTCAGGGTCGTCTGCTCAGCATAGTCGAGGTGTTTGACGAGCTGCGCGCGCAGCCGGGCACTTACCTCGGCAAATTCAATCGATCCTGCGTGATCGCTCAGCTGGGTCATCGCCAGCCCGGCATAGCCGCAGGGATTAATCCGTCGAAACGGTTCCAGGTTCATGTCCACGTTCAAGGCCAGGCCATGAAAGGAACAGCCGTGGCGGATCCGTAGACCCAGGGAGGCGATTTTCGCCCCGTCGACGTAGACACCCGGTGCATCGGGCTTGGCCACGGCGGTGACACCGTAACTGGCCAGTAGCTCGATCAGGCAGAGCTCCATCCGGCTGACCAGATCGCGCACGCCAAATCCGAGCTTGCGCACGTCCAGCAGCAGATAAGCCACCAACTGGCCGGGGCCGTGGTAGGTCACCTGACCACCACGGTCAACCTGCACCACCGGGATATCACCGGGAAGCAGCAGGTGCTCGGCCTTGCCGGCCTGGCCCTGTGTGAACACCGCAGGGTGTTCCACCAGCCAGATCTCGTCGGCGGCATCGCTGCCGCGTTCGTTGGTGAAGCGTTGCATGGCGTGCCAGACCGGCTCGTAAGCCATCTGGCCAAGTTCACGAAAGCCCAGCGTGCCTGACATCACAACACCATGTGCACGAAACCGGTTGCCCGCAGTTCGCTGTTGATGTTGTACAGCTGGTCCTGGTCCGTCGCGACGATGTGCAACTGAATCGTGGTGTATTTGCCGTTGCTGCTCTGGCGCTCGTCAATACGCTCATCATTGATCTTGGCGTACTTGCTGACGATGTCGATGATTCTGTCCTTGTTGCCCACGCCGGTGTCGCTGATCACCTTAACCGGGTAATCATTGGCAGGGAACTCGATCTTTGGCGCCTTTACTTCGGTATCGGTCATGGCGTAACGGCCTCGTAAGCGTAAGCCGTGGCGACGGCAAAGCCCCGCGCCGGATCAGCGCAGGGCCATGCAGGTGCACACTATCAGTTGAACAAGCCGTAGAAGAATAGACGGATGCTATCCCACATGCGGCGGAAGATACCACCCTCTTCGACGCCATCCAGGGCGATCAGATCGGCGCTGTGCACCACCTTGTCGTCCAGTTTGACTTCGACTTTACCGATCACGTCGCCTTTGGCGATTGGCGCGATCAGCTGCGGGTTCATGGTCATGCTGGCAGCGAGCTTTTTCAGCTGGCCTTTTGGCAGGGTCATGGTCAGGTCTTGCGCCAGGCCAGCCTTGACCTGGTTGGTGGAACCTTTCCAGACTGGAGCCTGAGCCAGCTCGGTGCCCTTCTGGTAGAAGGTCTGGGTTTCGAAGAAACGGAAACCGTAGGTCAGCAGCTTCTGGGTTTCGGCGGCACGGGCCACTTCGCTATTGGTGCCGAAGACCACGGCGATCAGGCGCATGCCATCACGTACGGCCGAGGACACCATGCAGTAGCCGGCTTCGTCGGTGTGGCCGGTTTTCAGACCGTCGACGGTCTTGTCACGCCACAACAGCAGGTTGCGGTTCGGCTGCTTGATGCCGTTCCAGAAGAACTCTTTCTGCGAGTAGATCGCGTAGTGAGCCGGGTCTTCGTGGATGATCGCGCGAGCCAGCACAGCCATGTCGTGAGCCGAAGAATAGTGCTCCGGGTTCGGCAGTCCGGTCGGGTTCATGAAGTGGCTGTTGGTCATGCCCAGGTCGCCAACGGTTTTGTTCATCATGTCGGCGAACGCGTCTTCGCTGCCGGCGATGTGCTCGGAGAGCGCAACACTGGCGTCGTTGCCCGACTGGATGATGATGCCGTGCAGCAGGTCGCTGACGGTGACCTGAGAGCCGACCTTGATGAACATCCGCGAACCGCCGGTACGCCAGGCGTTTTCGCTGACGGTTACCGGGTCGTTTTCGCCGATCTGGCCACGACGGATTTCCAGGGTCGCGATGTACGCGGTCATCAGCTTGGTCAGGCTGGCCGGTGGCAGACGCTGGTCACCATTGTTCTCGACCAGCACGTTGCCGCTGCTGGCATCCATGAGCACATAGGCCTTGGCGGCCAGTTGTGGTGGCGAAGGCATCATCTCGACCGCGAATGCGGCGGGTGAGAGAAGCAGCGGGACTAGCAGGAACAGGCGTTTGGCAAAGGTGGTGATGTTCATCCGTCTCTCGAAATCGCTAATGGAAACTGCCCAAGGGCAAAACTAATCAGATGACTTTCTAACGAGTCATCGCGTGTTCAGTTGCTCACTCCAATCACCCTTTGCCGGGCTTTTGTTCTTCGAAGAGCCAACAACCTGGTTCACCCCCCAAAACCGCAGATGAACCGTCAATCAAGTCCTACGTATTACTCAGTCACAACGCTTGGCGAACCGAGATTGGCCAGCCGGACACTATTCTGCACCTGCTGGATTTCACCCGGCGATCCGATCGGGCCCAGGCGAACCCGATGCAGGGTCTGCTGATTGCGCACGATCGAGCTGATGAACACCGGAGCGCTCACCATCCCGCTGAGCTTCGATCTCAGGAGTTCTGCAGCGTCCGGGTTGGCGAACGCGCCCACCTGCAGATACTGGCCAGAGGCTGATGCAGAAGCGTTTTTTTTTGCATCAAGCTGCACAGGCACCACCGCGGCGGCGTGTTGCTGCGGCGGCGGTGTCCATTGCTCAACGGTACCGGCCGAAGCCGTAATCACCGGGGCGCTATTCTGCGCGACTTTCGGTTCGTTGAGCATTAATGGTGCCGGACGGCCCTTGGCGGCCCACCATTGCTGCGGGTCGATGCCCTCGACCTTGACCCGCGCCGTGCCGGTTTCGGCGTAACCGAGCTTCTTGGCGGCAGCGTAGGACAAGTCGATGATCCGGTCCGAGTAGAACGGACCGCGGTCGTTGACTCGCAGAATCACGCTCTTGTTGTTGTCCAGGTTGGTCACCCGGACGTAGCTTGGCAGTGGCAATGTCTTGTGCGCGGCACTCATGCCGTACAGGTCATACACTTCGCCGTTGGCAGTGTTCTGACCGTGGAACTTGGTGCCGTACCAGGACGCCGTGCCCGACTGCACGTAGGTCTTGGACTCTTGCAGCGGAAAGTATGTCTTGCCCAGCACGGTGTACGGGTTGGCCTTGTACGGGCCGGTATGCAGGGTCGGCGTGGCATCCGGGATGCGCGAAACATCGACATCCCACCATGGCGCGCCATCCTTGTGGGCGCGGTTGATGTCCAGCCCCGGCGTCGTGCGCACGGCGGCGGTGCTGGTCTTCTGGGCTGGCGCGCGGCTGGTCGAACAACTGGCGACCAGCACTGCCAGCGCGGCGAATGCCATCAGCTTCAGGGGTTTATTGATAGGCAATGCCCGCATTACTTGACGCCCCGTGCTTGGACCAGCTGTTCAGACAGTTGATGTACGGCCATGGCGTACATCACGCTGCGGTTATATCGCGTGATCGCGTAAAAATTCTTCAGGCCCATCCAGTACTCGGGGCCATTGTCGCCTTCCAGGCGGAACGCAGTAACCGGCATATCATCGCGCAGCGCATCATGACTTGACCACCCCAGGGCTCGCAACTCCCCGACGGTTTTCGTCGGTTCGATTCCTGTGGTCAGACCTTCGTCGACCTGATCGCCACGGACATCGGCGCGGCTGACCACCGGTTCGCCTGCAACCCAGCCATGACGCTTGAAGTAACTGGCGACACTGCCGATGGCATCGTCCGGGTTGGTCCAGATGTTGATATGGCCATCACCGTCGAAATCCACCGCATAGGCGCGGAAACTGCTCGGCATGAATTGCGGCAATCCCATTGCGCCGGCGTAGGAGCCTTTGAGCGTCAATGGATCGACCTGCTCTTCACGGGCCAGCAGCAGGAACTCACGCAACTCCTTGCGGAAAAACTCGGCACGGGGAGGATAGTCGAAACCCAGGGTCGACAAGGCATCGATCACCCGGAAATTTCCGGTATTACGGCCGAAAAAGGTTTCAACGCCGATGATCGAGACAATCACCTGGGCCGGCACGCCGTATTCCTGCTCGGCACGGGCCAGCACCGCTTCGTGCTGACGCCAGAAATCCACACCCCGGGCGATGCGCGCATCGGTGATGAACATCGGGCGATATTCGCTCCACTGCTTAACCCGTTCGGCGGGTTTCGAGATGGCGTCCAGAATCGACTGCTTGCGCTCGGCCTCGCGGAACACGCCCATCAATTGCTCACCGGCGAAACCGTAGTCGCGGGTCATTTCACCGACGAATTCGGCCACCTGGGGTGAGCCTTCGTAGTCGCTGGCCAACGCTTCCTGCATGGTGCCAAGGATGCTTACCAGGCCGACCCATGGCGCGTATCGAGTCGCCCAGCCACGCATTACTTGCATTGAAAATTTCACCTTATTCAAACCTGCGCGATCCACTTGCGATGGGTATGGATCGACATCAAAACCCCAAACGCTGACAGTAGCGTCACCAGCGAAGTTCCTCCGTAGCTAATGAAAGGCAACGGCACCCCCACCACCGGCAACAGGCCACTGACCATACCGATGTTGACGAAAACATAAACAAAAAACGTCATGGTCAGGCTGCCCGCGAGCAACTTGCCGAACAATGTCTGCGCTTGGGCGGTAATCACCAGGCCGCGGCCGATCAACAGCAGGTAGATCAGCAACAGCGCGCAGATCCCCACCAGGCCGAACTCTTCACCCAGTACCGCAATGATGAAGTCGGTATGGCTTTCCGGCAGGAAGTCCAAGTGCGACTGGGTACCCAGCAACCAGCCCTTGCCGAACACACCACCGGAGCCGATGGCGGCCTTGGACTGGATGATGTTCCAGCCGGTACCGAGCGGATCGCTCTCCGGGTCGAGGAACGTCAGGATTCGCTGCTTCTGGTAGTCGTGCATGATGAAGAACCACATGGCAATCGCCACGGGAACGGCGGCGGCCAGCACGCTGAGGATCCAGCGCCAGCGCAGGCCACCCATGAACAGCACGAATGCGCCGCCGGCCAGGATCAGCAGCGAAGTGCCCAGGTCCGGTTGCCGCACGATCAGAATGAACGGCACGCCGATCAGCATCAGGCTGACGCCCACATGTTTGAGCTGGGGCGGCAATGTGCGTTTGGACAAATACCAGGCAATGGTCGCCGGCATCAGGATCTTCATGAATTCCGAGGGCTGGAAGCGAATCACCCCGGGAATATTGATCCAGCGGGTAGCGCCCATGGCGTTGTGGCCCATGATGTCCACCACCAGCAACAGCATCACCCCGACCACGTAGCCCAGTGGCACCCAGCGTGCCATGAATCGCGGCTCGAACTGGGCGATGACGATCATCGACACCAGGCCGATGCCAAACGAAGTGGCTTGCTTGCCCAGCAGATCCCAGCTCTTGCCGCTGGCCGAATACAGCACGAACAGGCTGCCGGCGGCGAGGGTCAGCAGCAGGATCAGCAGCGGGCCGTCAATGTGCAGGCGTTGTAGCAGCGTCGCACGGCGACGCATCACATCCTCACTGGAGAGCATGCGATCAAAATTATTCATCACGGGCCGTGGCCTCCGCGCTAGTAGGGCTGGCGTATTCGGCTTTGAGGTGCCCGTTCTGGTCGAGCAACCAGGCGTCCATGATCTGACGCACGACTGGCGCGGCGACGCCGGAGCCGGACTCACCGTTCTCGACCATCACCGACACCACGATCTGCGGATCGTCCGCCGGGGCGAAGCCCACGAACAAGGCGTGGTCGCGGTGGCGCTCCTGAACCTTGGAGCGGTCGTACTTCTCGCCCTGCTTGATCGCGACCACCTGGGCCGTACCACTCTTGCCCGCGATACGGTACTGCGCACCGATCGAAGCCTTGCGTGCGGTACCGCGGGCGCCGTGCATCACCTGCTGCATGCCGTGGTTGACCTTGGTCCAGTCAGACGGATCGCGCAGGATAATGTCCGGCATCGGGTTCTGATCCACCGGTTTCTCGCCTTCGATGGTCTTGGCCAGGTGAGGACGGTTCCAGATGCCTTTGTTGGCCACCAGCGCCGTGGCCTGGGCCAGCTGCAGTGGGGTCGACTGCATGTAGCCCTGACCGATCCCGAGAATCAGCGTTTCGCCCGGGAACCATGCCTGGCGACGGGTCGCGCGCTTCCATTCGCGGGTCGGCATCAGACCCGGCGATTCCTCGAACATGTCCAGGGAAACCTTCTGACCGATACCGAACTTGGACAGATACGACGACAACCGATCGATCCCCAGCTTGTGGGCAAGGTCATAGAAGTAAGTGTCGTTGGAACGCATGATCGCCGTGTCGAGGTCGACAAAACCATCACCGGTGCGGTTCCAGTTGCGGTACTTGTGATCGTAGTTGGGCAGCATGTAGTAACCGGGGTCGAACACCCGGGTCGAGGCCGTCACCACGCCCGAATCCAGACCGGCAATCGCCACAGCAGGCTTGATGGTCGAACCCGGCGGGTACAGACCGCGCAATACGCGGTTGAACAGCGGCCGGTCGATGGAGTCGCGCAGTTCGGAATAGGCCTTGGAACTGATGCCGGTGACGAACAGGTTCGGATCGAAGCTCGGCTGACTGACCATCGCCAGCACCTCGCCGGTTTTCGGGTTCAGGGCAACCACCGCACCACGACGACCGCCGAGCGCGGCTTCGGCGGCTTCCTGCAATTTGATGTCCAGGCTCAGGACGATGTCTTTGCCGGAAACCGGTTCGGTGCGCTTGAGCACCCGCAATACACGGCCCCGAGCGTTGGTCTCGACCTCCTCGTAACCCACCTGACCATGCAGCTCCGGCTCATAAAAGCGCTCGATGCCGGTTTTGCCGATCTGATGGGTGCCGCTATAACTGACCGGGTCCAGAGACTTGAGCTCTTTCTCGTTGATCCGCCCCATGTAGCCCACCGAGTGCGCAAAATGCGCGCCCTGGGGATAGTGACGAACCAGTTGCGCGACCACTTCCACCCCCGGCAGCCTGAACTGGTTCACGGCAATTCGCGCGATCTGCTCTTCAGTCAGCTCAAACAGGATCGGCACCGGCTCGAACGGCCGACGCCCCTGACGCATGCGCTTCTCAAAGATCACCCGGTCCTCGGGTGTCAGCTCCAGCACTTCGACGATCACGTCGAGTACTTGCTGCCAATCGCCAGAACGCTCGCGGGTCATGCTCAGGCTGAAACTGGGCCGGTTGTCGGCAATCACAACGCCATTGCGGTCGAAAATCAGCCCGCGAGTGGGTGGAATCGGCTGCACATGGACGCGGTTGTTTTCCGACAGGGTCGAATGGTACTCGTACTGGATCACTTGCAAGAAATACAGGCGAGCGATCAGTACGCCAATCAGCGCTACCACCGCAATTGCGCCGAACACGACGCGCCCACGCACCAGACGGGCGTCTTTTTCGTGGTCCTTGATGCGGATCGGCTGGGACATGGGGGCAGAACTACTTGTGGTAAGGGTGACCGGACAGCACGGTCCAGGCACGGTACATCTGTTCGCCGATCAGGATCCGCACCAGCGGGTGCGGCAAGGTCAGCGGCGACAACGACCAGCGCTGGTCAGCCCGCGCACAGACTTCCGGCGCCAGCCCTTCGGGGCCACCGACCATGAAGTTGACGGTGCGTGAGTCCAGCCGCCAGCGATCGAGTTCGACCGCCAGTTGCTCGGTGCTCCAGGGCTTGCCATGGACTTCGAGAGTGACAATCCGCTCGTTCGGCCCGACCTTGGCCAGCATGGCTTCGCCTTCCTGGCGGATGAAACGGGCCACGTCGGCGTTCTTGCCACGGGTATTGAGCGGAATTTCCACCAGTTCCAGCGCCAGCTCGGACGGAAGACGCTTGGCATATTCATGCCAGCCTTCTTCCACCCATTTGGGCATGCGTGAACCGACGGCGATCAGTCGCAGTCGCACAGCGGTCCCTTATTCCTGGTCTTTGTTGAGCTTGTTGAAGTGCTCGTGACCAACTTCAGGGCTGTGGTGCTTGCCATCGGCTGCACGGCTCTGCTCGGCACCTTTCCACAGGCGCTCCAGGTCGTAGAACTGACGGGCGTTGGAGGTCATCATATGAACGATCACGTCGTCCATGTCCAACAGCACCCAGTCGCTGTCGCCCTTGCCTTCTTCACCCAGCGGCTTGATACCCAGGGCTTTGACGGCCTCGCGAACCTTGTCCAGCATCGCGCCGATCTGGCGGTTGGAGGTACCGGTGGCGATGATCATGTAGTCAGTGATGCTCTGCTTGTCGCGAACATCAATCACCAGCACGTCCTGGGCCTTGACGTCTTCCAGGGCGGCTACGGCGATCTTGACCAGCTCGTCGCCTTTAGGCGGCTCGGCGGCGAGGACCTTTTCCGGCAACGGGGCACTCTTGAATGTGCCTTTGCGTTTTACTTTGCTTTCGTTGTTGCTCGTCATATAAAACTCGTTTTGCTCGTATGTTCGGGCGCTTCAATACACGTTGTTGCCACGTGCCTTGAGGCACTCCTATTCAGTTCGACGCACGGTACAGACCGTGCGCATCGATGTAGGCCAGGACCGCGTCGGGCACCAGGAAACGTACCGACTTACCGCTGGCCAGCAGTTGACGGATCTGGGTGGCGGATACCGCGAGCGGTGTCTGCCAGACGAATGCAATCTGTCCGCTCGGCCCTTTGAGGGCCAGCGGGTCGCTCACCGAGCGCGCTGCCAGCAGGTTGCGCAAGGCATCCGGCGGTTCGCTGTCGGCATCCGGGCGTTGCAACACCAGGATATGGCAATGCTGGAGCAACTCTTCCCAGCGGTGCCAAGTGGGCAGGCCGCAAAAAGCGTCCCAGCCCAAAAGCAGAAAAACCTGGTCGGATTCGGCCAGTTCGGCGCGCATCAGTTCCAGGGTATCAATGGTGTAGGACGGTTTGTCCCGCTGCAATTCGCGGGCGTCCACCACCAACGGCGCCACACCGGCCACCGCGCACTCGACCATCGCCAGACGGTCTTTTGCCGACACCTGCGGCTTGTCCCGATGGGGCGGCCTGGCACTGGGTGTCAGGCGCAACTCATCGAGGGCCAGGGTTTCGGCGACTTCCAGCGCACCGCGCAAATGGCCGATGTGCACCGGGTCGAACGTTCCGCCCAGCACGCCAATGCGGCGAGGGGCTGGCTCGCTGGCAGTGACCGGGGCTGACGGGTCGAAGTCGCCCAAGTCAGACCGGCTCCTGTCCGCGCAGCTGCCCGTCGCCGACCACGATGTACTTCTCGCAGGTCAGTCCTTCGAGGCCCACCGGGCCGCGGGCGTGCAGCTTATCAGTAGAAATGCCGATCTCGGCACCCAATCCGTATTCGAAGCCATCGGCGAAGCATGTCGGGGTATTGATCATCACCGACGAGGAATCGACTTCAGCCACGAAACGCCGGGTGTCGCCCTGGTGTTCGCTGACAATCGAATCGGTGTGATGGGAGCCGTAATGATTGATGTGTTCGATGGCCTGGTCCAGTCCGTCGACCACGCGGATCGACAGAATTGCCGCCAGGTACTCGGTGCTCCAGTCTTGCTCGGTGGCCGGCACGGCCTCGATGATCGCCCGGGTGCGCTCGCAACCGCGCAGCTCGACGCCTTTTTCGCGGAACTGGGCAGCCATCGCCGGCAGGAACTCCTTGGCGACGGTTTGATCCACCAGCAGCGTTTCCATGGCTCCGCAGATGCCATAACGGTAAGTCTTGGCGTTGAACGCGATGCGCTGGGCCTTGGTCAGGTCGGCATGTTCACTCACGTAAACGTGGCAGATGCCGTCCAGGTGCTTGATCACCGGGACACGGGCATCACGGCTGACGCGCTCGATCAGGCCACGGCCGCCGCGCGGTACGATGACATCGACGTACTCAGGCATGGTGATCAGCGCGCCGACGGCAGCGCGATCGGTGGTTTCGACCACTTGCACCACCGCGGCCGGCAGATCGGCCTCGGCCAGGCCACGCTGAATGCAGGCGGCGATGGCGCGATTGGAATGAATCGCCTCGGAACCGCCACGCAGGATGGTTGCGTTACCGGACTTCAGGCACAGGCTCGCGGCATCGATGGTCACGTTCGGCCGCGACTCGTAGATGATTCCGATCACGCCCAACGGCACACGCATCTTGCCGACCTGAATACCGGACGGACGGAAGCTCATGTCGCGGATCGCGCCTACCGGGTCCGGCAGGGCCGCTACCTGACGCAGGCCGACGATCATGCCATCGATACGCGCCGGGGTCAGCGCCAGGCGTTCGAGCAGGGCCGGCTCAAGACCATTGGCACGACCGGCGGCCAAATCCTGTTCATTGGCCGCCGTCAGCTCGGCGCGGGCAGCGTCCAGCGCGTTGGCGGTGGCCTGCAGGGCGCGGTTCTTCTGCGCGGTACTGGCACGGCCGATCACGCGGGAAGCTTCGCGGGCAGCGCGACCCAGGCGGGTCATATAGTCAAGAACGGACTCAGTCATGGTCTGGCGTGGTCTTTGATTAGGTCTTGGTAAAGAGTAAAGCGACAGATTATAGCTGTCGCGCCCACTGACTAACAGCGGTGACAGGCGGATGGTCGAAATGGAGGGCAATTTGCCGATGTTCAGCCGGGATTAAGCCGCAAATTGTTATCATCACGACTCATTCAGCCCTGACAAATGCCGGTCATCATGTCCAACCTGACTGTTCGAGCGTCCGCCGTGAGCCTGCCCACGGGCCTCCCGGACGCGTTTTTCGACCGTGACGCGAAAATTCTGGCCCGGGACTTACTGGGCAAAGTCATTCGCCATCGGGTTGGTGACCTGTGGCTCAGTGCCAGGATCATCGAGACCGAAGCCTATTACTGTGCAGAAAAGGGTAGCCACGCGTCCCTCGGCTACACAGAAAAACGTAAGGCTTTGTTTCTGGATGGCGGCCACATCTATATGTATTACGCCCGGGGCGGCGATTCACTGAACTTCAGTGCCCAGGGTCCAGGTAACGCCGTGCTGATCAAATCCGCCTACCCGTGGGTCGATCAATTGAGCGGGCCTGCCAGCCTTGCACAGATGCTATTGAACAATCCCGATGCCCAGGGCCGCCCTCGCCCGTCACAAAAACTCTGCGCCGGGCAAACCCTGTTGTGCAAGGCACTGGGCCTGAAAGTACCGGTGTGGGACGCCAAACGCTTCGATCATGAGGTGCTGCTGGTGGAACACGTCGGCCAGACGCCCGCCCACATCATCCAGACCACGCGGCTGGGCATCCCCCACGGGCGCGATGAACACCTGATGTACCGCTTCGTCGATGCAGCCTACGCGGCTTATTGCACGCGCAACCCGCTACGACGGGGCCAGGTCGAAGGTCGCGATTATTTTGTGCTGACCTGAGATTGGCTCAGACTTGATGCAAACGGAGATCCCCTGTGGGAGCGGGCTTGCCCGCGAAGGCGGCGTGTCAGGCGACGTCAATATTGACCGATAGGGCCTATTCGCGGGCAAGCCCGCTCCCACAGGGGTCAGTGGCGTATTCAAAGTTGCACTTATCCCCTGGAAGCAATTGAACATTTGATGGAGTGGTTTTTATGGGCCCATGGCTCGATAGCGTGACCGGATGGTTGGCGGTCAACCCGCAGTGGCTGGCGGCAGCGGTATTCATCGTGGCCTTTGTGGAATGCCTGGCGATTGCCGGGCTGATCGTTCCCGGCACGGTGTTACTGTTCGCCGTGGCGGTACTGGCAGGCAGTGGCGCGCTGACGCTCAGTGAGACGCTCTTGCTGGGTTTCGTCGCCGGGGTGCTGGGTGACGTCATTTCGTATTTTCTGGGACGGCACTTCCATCAGAACATCCGGCGCCTGCCGGGCTTGCGCCATCATCCGGAATGGATCGCCGGGGCCGAGTCATATTTCCAGCGCTACGGCATCGCCAGCCTGCTGGTCGGGCGTTTTATCGGCCCCCTGCGGCCCATGCTGCCCATGGTGGCCGGCATGTGCGACATGCCTTTCCCGCGTTTCTTCGCTGTCAGCCTGCTGGCCGGCGCGGGTTGGTCTGTCGCTTATCTGATGCCTGGCTGGGCCACGGGCGCGGCAATCCGCTTGCCTTTACCCGAAGGTTTCTGGCTCCAGGCCGGGGTTGTTGCCGGCAGTATTGCTCTGATGGTCGGCTTGAGCGCGACCAGCAGTCTGCGCCGGCATCGCCGCGCGACATTGTTCATTACCGGGATGAGTCTACTGATTCTTGCGGGGCTGTTTATCGGATATTCGCACCTGTCCGCACTCGATCAAGGCGTGATGACGCTGGTGCAGGAACATCGTAAACCGTTGCTGGATGAAGTAGCGGTGGTCTTCACGCTGATCGGCGAATTCCGCAACATGTTGCTGTTCAGTGCGCTACTGACCGGTTTGCTGCTGCTGATGCGCCAATGGCAGCACGCGATTTTCGCGGGCAGCACGCTGCTCTTCACGGCACTGGCCAATACCGCGACCAAGTACTTTTTCGCCCGCGTGCGCCCCGAGGTGTTGAGCGACCCGCTCACCAGCTACAGCATGCCCAGCGGCCATGCTTCAGGGTCTTTCGCGCTGTTCCTGACCCTCGCCGTCCTGGCCGGCCGCGGGCAACCGCCCCGGATGCGTCTGACCTGGTTATTGGTGGGCTGCCTGCCCGCAATGGCGATTTCGCTTTCGCGGGTCTACCTCGGAGCGCATTGGCCGACGGATGTATTGGCCGGCGCAATGCTGGCAGCGTGTGTCTGCGCGGCCAGCCTGTGGCTGATCCAGCGCAAAGAACCGCTCAATGCTTTGCCGCCCAAGGTCTGGTGGCTGGTGTTGCCGGCGCTGCTGGCATTGTTCGGTTTCTTCGTGTTGCGGCATTTACCGCATACGATGTTGCGATATGCGTACTAGATAAAACAGAAGATCGCAGCCTTCAGTCGCACCTACATGAATGGGGTGTTCGCCCTGTAGAAGCTGCCAAAGACTGCGATCTTCTCAACAATGCCAGGCAATCAATTTTTCAGTGACTCACTCAATCACTGCAGGTCAACCAGTAATCGCCTCCATACCAAACAACAACGACTCCTGATGACTTATATTAAATCTCAATCATCAAAAGGGAAGCTTGGCAAATTCGAGCCACTAACACCACGATATTTCTCAATGGCTACTTCGGCATGCCTGGCAACTTCACGAGCGACGGCAACATAGTCATCCAACTTCCAACGAACTTGCGTAGAGAATTTGATCATCGCCTCCCCCGCATAATCATCCCAGAGTCGTTGCTCAAAACTATCGCGATTGGCACCCTCACCCGAACGTCGCGCCAGGATCAACGCACTCGCCGCATTCGCCGCCGAGTTCGCCGCAAACTCAACGTCGACCTGTGGTGTATTTACAAAAACATACTTCACCATGACACGGGAAAAGCACAACCCCCACAACGTACGTTCATCACCGCTTAAATCTCTCACAAAACAGCTCCTTATATATGTAATGCCCGCCTCATGCAGGCAACGCAAATATAATCAGCTGAACTTTACAGATCAACACAAACCACTACCCGAATTTATTATAAATCAATACAACGACCAGACAGGTAAACTGACTACACCCCCACCTAAACAACCAACCATTAAATTGATGACCCAACCAAACAACAACACCCAGCCAAACAATCGTTGGTTTGTCATTATTAATCAGGCAAACAACTCCCCCTGCAACTCATCCAGCAACGCCTGAATCGCATCCAGTCGTTGCTGCGGATCATCGAGTTGCAGCAGGTCGATCTTGTCCAGTTCAGCGAAGGGCAACAGGTACGCCAATTGATTGGCCAGCGACTGCTGGCCGGTCGCTTCGGTGCCCATGTTCAAGGCTTCGACCATCGGGTGTTCGGCCAAAGCCTTGAGCAGCGCCACCAGGTCGGCATCTTCGTCCTGCAACGGTTGCTCCGGCTCGTCTTCCAGCCACTCGACCTCGGCGACGGTCAACTGATCGCGCTGGACGTCCGTTCGTAATACATGGAAACGCCGCCCGCCCTGAACCCGGATCCCCAGCAGGCCGTTTTCCTGCTGCTTGAAATCGGTGATCAGCGCCTCGCACCCGACCAGGGCGTATCCAGCCGGGGCGATACCGACTTCTTCACCATCGAGGATGCATACCACGCCGAACCCGCCGCCCTGCTTCATGCAGCGGCCGATCATGTCCAGATAGCGCGCCTCGAAGATCTGCAAGTCGAGGATGCAGCCTGGAAACAGCACTGTATTGAGCGGAAAAAGCGGCAGACTCATAGACATTTCCTTACACCACCATCGATACCGCCAACGGCAGGAACACCGCCGTGGCCACACCCATCAGGCTCATCGCCAGCGCCGCGAAGGCGCCGCACTCTTCACTTTCCTGCATCGCCACCGCCGTGCCGACCGCGTGGGCCGTCATGCCCAGCGCCATGCCCCTGGCTTCCGGGCTGTGCACGCCGAGACGGGTCAACAACGCCGGGCCGAAAATCGCGCCGATCACGCCAGTAATCAAGACGAACACCGCTGCCAGCGCCGCGACACCACCGATCTGCTCAGCCACCAACATGGCGATAGGCGAAGTCACCGATTTCGGCGCCATGGTCATCAGGATCATGTGCTCGGCACCGAACGACCAGCCCAGTAACACACCCATTCCCGTGGCCACCACCCCACCTATCACCAGCGTAGTAAATATCGGCCAGAACAACTGCCGAATCCGTCGCAGGTTGAGATAAAGCGGCACCGCCAGCGCGACAGTGGCCGGGCCTAACAGGATGCTGAGAATCTCGGTGCTCTTGCGGTACTCGGCGTAGGTCAGGCCGCAACCCACCAGCACGCCGATCACCAGCAACATGGAGACAAGCACCGGCTGCAAAAAGATCCATCGGGTTTTCTCGAATGCCGCCAGGACGAGTTGGTAGGCGCCAAGAGTGATGCCGATACCAAACAAGGGATGATGAATTACCGACGTCCAGGCGCCGTGCCAGTCGAAGATCATTGGTTGTCCTCGGAGTGAGCGTGACGCTTGACCATGCGCTGCATCAGCACCCCGGCGAAGGCCATCGAAAGCAGCAGTGACAACACCAGTGCACCGACAATGGCCCAGAAATCCGCCGCGATGTCAGCGGCGTAGACCATTACGCCCACGGCCGGCGGTACCAGCAACAGCGGCAGGTAGCGCAGCAGGCTGCTGGCCGCCAGGTTCAGCGGTTCGCCGACCTGTCCGCGACAGATGAGGTACACCAGCAACAGCAGCAACCCCACAATCGGCCCCGGCAGCACCGGCAAGAACAAATGATTGATCGCAGTGCCGAGCAATTGGAACAGCACCAGCCACGTCAGGCCCCGTAACAGCATCAAAGATCTCCCGCAAAATCCGTCACCCGCATTGGCAGGGCATTATAAGCATGCTCGCGCTATAGACCGGCATTCGCCAAAAGCATGGTCAGTTGACCGGAGCGTTTGGCCATGTTGATCTAAAGTGGTAAGCCGGGAGGTCAGATCCCCGCAAGCCAAAACCATAAAACCGATGAACCCAAGGAGAGTCTCAATGCCCTATGTTCCAGTTGCAGAGCTCAAAGATTATGTCGGCAAGGAACTTGGACGTTCCGAATGGCTCACCATCGACCAGGACCGCATCAACCTGTTCGCCGAAGCCACAGGGGATTTTCAGTTCATCCACGTCGACCCGGTCAAGGCCGCGCAAACGCCATTTGGCTGCACCATCGCTCACGGCTTCCTGTCGTTGTCGCTGATCCCGAAATTGATGGAAGACATCCTCGTCATGCCAGAAGGCTTGAAGATGGTGGTCAACTACGGCCTCGACAGCGTGCGCTTCATCCAGCCGGTCAAGGTCAATTCGAAAGTGCGCCTGAAGGTCGACCTGACCGAAGTCATCGAGAAGAAACCCGGCCAATGGCTGCTCAAGGCCACCACCACCCTGGAAATCGAAGGTTCGGACAAACCGGCGTACATCGCCGAACCCCTGTCCCTGTGCTTCGTATAAACCGTCCTGGATGCGAAGCAGTTCACGCTGTTTCGCGACCTCACGCGGTACCTCGACCTGTATAAGGGCACATAGCTGCGGCATACTCCCTCGCCTAATTGCCCGGAATCCGCTATGCGCCCACTTGCACTCCTCGCCTTGACCCTGATGCTCACCGCTTGCGGCGACGGCGAATCGCCATTGCCTCCTGACGCACGCCTGCCGGACGGCGGACGCTATCGCGGTGATCTGGTCAATGGTTTGCTGCAAGGCAAGGGGCGTATCGACTACCCGAATGGCAGCTGGTACGCCGGCGAGTTCGACAAAGGCCAGTGGCAGGGCCAGGGCGAATGGCATGGCAGCAATGGCGAAGTCTATCGCGGGCAGTTCAATCAGGGACTGTTCGACGGCCAGGGGGCACTGACCACCAACGCCAGCAGCTACAGCGGCGGCTTCAAGGCCGGCCGGCGCAACGGCGAAGGCACACTCAAAGAAAACGGCATGAGCTATCGCGGAGAGTTCAAGGCCGATCAATACGCCGGCCTGGGGCGACTCGAACTCGAAGACGGCAGCTCCTATCAAGGCCAGTTCGCCCACGGCAAACCCAATGGCGAAGGTCAGCGCGGCGACGGCAACGGCAATCAGTTCACCGGGCATTTCGTCGACGGCCAGCTGGAAGGCAACGGGACTTTCAACAGCGCCGACGGCGACATCTATGTCGGCAGCTTCAAGAACAATCAACTGCACGGCAAGGGCCGCTACGAAAACGCCGACGGCGATGTCTGGCTGGGTCAGTTCAAGGAAGGCTCGCTGAACGGCAAGGGCGAGTTGATCGGCACTGACGGCAGCCACTACATCGGCCAGTTCAATGACTGGCGCTTTTCCGGCCAGGGTCGCTTGAACCTGTCCGACGGCAGCTTTTACACCGGCCAGTTCGACAACGACAGTTACCAGGGGCGCGGCACATTGGTGTTGACCGACGGCACAGTGCTCAGCGGCACCTGGATCAACGGCCAGCGCGTACGCGACGCCGAGGGCAAATTACTGCCCGACACCCTGGAGCTCGGCCTGCTGGCCCAGGGGCGCCTGCTCGACGCAGCGCTGGCCAACGTTCCACCCTCGACCCCGGCGGTGGAGCTGTATTCGTTGACCCTGGGTGGCGATGGCAAGCAAAGCGTGTTTCTGCGCGAATCCGACTATGTCGCCAACATGCTCAACACCCGTTTCGGCACCTTTGGCCAGATCCGCCTGGTGAACCATCGTGACCACCTCGCCGACCGCCCGATGGCTACCCGGGAAAACCTGCGCCGCGCAGCCCTGACGCTGGCCGAACGCAGCGGTCCGGAAGACCTGATTTTCATCTACCTGACCAGCCATGGCACCAGCGAACACGAACTGGTGCTAGACCAGCCACGCATGGAATTGGCCGATCTGCCGGCCGACGAATTGGCCGCTGTTCTCGCCCCACTGAAGAACCGCGACAAGATCATCGTGATTTCGTCCTGCTACTCCGGCGGTTTCATCCCCGCGCTCAAGGATGAACGGACCCTGATCATGACAGCCTCGCGGGCCGACCGAGTGTCCTTCGGTTGCTCGGAGGAAGCCAACTTCACTTACTTCGGCGATGCCCTGTTCGCCCAGGCCCTGAACCAGACCGATGACCTGGAACAAGCTTTCAAACTGGCCAAGGCCACTGTCGCCGAACGTGAACTGGCGGACGGTTTCGAAGCGTCCGAACCACAGATCTGGGCACCGAAAACCGTCCTCTCGCATTGGCAACTGCTGCGCAAACAGCAGGCACGAAAAGCCCTGCAAAGTGCGTCCATTGAAAGCAAGGATGCAAACAGCAACTAAGCTGAATAGTATCAAGGGAGAAACACTATGTACTTGACGCCTCAGCACGTATTGCTTGCCGGAGCCACCGGCCTGACCGGTGAACATCTGCTTGATCGTTTGCTCAACGAGCCAACGATTTCACGGGTATTGGCCCCCTCACGCAGGCCATTGGCCGAGCACCCGCACCTTGAAAACCCCGTCGGCGACCCGGCGGAGTTTCTGCCGCAGTTGAACGGCCGGGTCGATATCGCCTACTGCTGCCTGGGCACCACCATCAAACAGGCGGGCTCGGAACAGGCGTTCCGCGCGGTGGACCTGGACATGGTCGTAGCCTTTGCCAAACGTGCACGGGAGATGGGCGCACGGCACCTGATCGTGATCAGTGCTCTGGGAGCCGATCGCAGATCCTCGATTTTCTACAACCGGGTCAAAGGCGAGATGGAGTACGCACTGCGCGCGCAGGACTGGCCGCAGTTGACCATCTGCCGCCCTTCGCTATTGCTGGGTGATCGCACCGAACCGCGACTGGGCGAGAAAGTCGCAGGCCCGCTGTCTCGGCTGATTCCTGGCAAATACCACGGCATCGAAGCGTGCCAGTTGGCCCGGGCAATGTGGCGTCTGGCACTGGAAGAGCAGGACGGGGTCAGGATTGTCGAGTCGGATGAGCTGAGGAAGTTGGGCAAGTAACTTTATGGTGCCTGAGCGGGCCTCATCGCGGGCAAGCCCGCTCCCACAGGTTTTTTCAGCGATTACAAAATTTGTGTACAACACAAAATCCTGTGGGAGCGAGCTTGCTCGCGATAGAGCGCGAAGCGCTCTCTTACAATCCACCCGTCGCCTGAAAGCTCACCCCGATCACCGTCAGCAACGACAACGGCAACAGCAGCGTGTCGAGCAACGCACTGGCCGGCAGATCAACGCCCGGATAACTCGGTGCTTCGGCTCCGAAACGGTCCATCGCGCAGCACCCACCATTCAACGCGTACAAATCCAGGCGAGTCCCCGAGTACACCACCGGCGCCCCCGGCTTCGCTGCATCGAGGGTGCGCACGGTCGCACACCCGGCCAATTGCAGCGCCAGCACCATCACCAGCAGCTTATTCATCGCTGGTCAGATGATGCTCGCCCCAGCGCGGCAACATGTCCTGAGGAATATTCAGCAGGTTGAGGATCCGCGCCACGACGAAATCGATCAGGTCGTCGATGGTTTGCGGCTGATGATAGAAGCCCGGAGATGCCGGCAAGATTGTCACGCCCATGTTCGACAACTTGAGCATGTGCTCCAGGTGAATGCTCGAATACGGCGCTTCACGGGGCACCAGGATCAACTGCCGACGCTCTTTGAGCGTCACGTCGGCGGCCCGTTCGATCAGGTTGTTGCAAGCACCGGTAGCGATGGCCGACAACGTGCCCGTGGAACACGGCACCACCACCATCGCCGCCGGAGAGCCGGAACCCGAGGCCACCGGCGACATCCAGTCTTCCTTGCCGTATACCCGAATCTGCCCGGCGGCAGCCCCCGTGTATTCGGTGAGGAACGCCTGCATCATCTGCGGCTTGGCCGGCAGTGTGACGTCGGTTTCGGTGGCCATCACCAACTGCGCGGCCTTGGAAATCAGGAAGTGCACTTCACGATCTTCCCGCACCAGGCAGTCGAGCAGACGCAAACCGTACTGGGCGCCCGAAGCGCCGGTCATGGCCAGGGTGATGCGGTCCGGGCCATGGTTCATTTGAGCGCCTCGGCCAGTTTGCCGTGCAGGCCGCCGAAGCCGCCGTTACTCATGATCACCACGTGGGTGCCCGGCTGAGCCTGGCTCTTCACGCGCTCGATGATGCCTTCCAGGGAATCGCTGACAATCGACGGCACGGTGCACAGCGCCGCGGTACCCGCCAGATCCCAGCCGAGGTTGGCCGGTGCGTACCAGATCACCTGATCGGCATCGACCACGCTTTCCGGCAATCCGTCACGGTGCGCGCCAAGCTTCATGGAGTTGGAACGCGGCTCGATGATCGCGATCAATGGTGCATCGCCGATGCGCTTGCGCAGGCCATCCAGCGTGGTGGCGATGGCGGTCGGATGGTGAGCGAAGTCGTCATAAATGGTGATGCCACCCACTTCCGCGACTTTCTCCATCCGGCGCTTCACGCTTTTGAACGCGCTCAACGCGGCGATGCCCATGGACGGCACCACACCGACGTGGCGTGCGGCCGCCAGGGTCGCCAGGGCGTTGGCGACATTGTGCTGGCCAGTCATGTCCCACTCGACCACACCCTGGGCGACGCCTTCGAACATCACTTCGAACTTCGAGCCATCTTCACTGAGCAGCTTGACCTGCCACTGGCCGCCGGCACCGGTGGTTTGCACCGGAGTCCAGCAACCCATCTCGATCACGCGCAGCAAGGCCGGCTCAGTAGTCGGATGAATCACCAGGCCTTCGCTCGGGATGGTTCGCACCAGATGATGGAACTGCCGCTCGATGGCCGGCAGGTCCGGGAAAATGTCCGCGTGATCGAATTCCAGGTTGTTCAGGATGGCCGTACGTGGACGGTAGTGAACGAACTTGGAACGCTTGTCGAAGAACGCGCTGTCGTATTCGTCGGCTTCGATGACGAAGAACGGCGTATCGCCCAAACGCGCCGACACCGAGAAGTTCTGCGGTACGCCGCCGATCAGGAAGCCGGGGCTCATGCCCGCGTGCTCCAGCACCCAGGCCAGCATGCTGCTGGTGGTGGTTTTGCCGTGCGTACCGGCAACCGCCAGTACCCAGCGACCTTGCAGCACGTGATCGGCCAGCCATTGCGGGCCGGAGACATAGGGCAGGCCTTTGTTCAGCACGTACTCCACAGCAGGGTTGCCCCGGGACATGGCGTTGCCGATCACTACCAGATCAGGGGCCGGATCGAGTTGCGCCGGGTCGTAGCCTTGGGTCAATTCAATGCCCTGGGCTTGCAGCTGAGTGCTCATCGGCGGATAGACGTTGGCATCGGAGCCCGTCACGTGATGGCCCAGCTCTTTGGCCAGAACCGCCATTGACCCCATGAAAGTGCCGCAGATACCAAGAATATGAATGTGCATAGTCGACCTCGTAAAACATGGCCGCAGGTTAGCTTAGGGAGGGGAAAATCGCACCTTGTGTTTCAGACTTCAGGACGCCTTCGAGCAAGTCGGATCGCCGCACCGCCGCTCCCACATTGGTTCTATAGTGAACACAAATTTGTGAACACCTCCGAGCAAATGTGGGAGCGGGCTTGCTCGCGAATGGCCGCGACACGGTTTACCGGGCGATATTGTGCTTGCGTAGCTTGCGATAAAGGGTATTGCGACTGACCCCCAACTGCTCCGCTGTGTGGGTCATGTGCCAGCGCGTCTGCTCCAGTGCCGTGAGTAATGCCAGCCGCTCGGCATCTTCCAGCGGATGCTCCGACACCTCTTCAATCGTCGACACCACCGGCCGCGCCTGACGAATCATCGCCGGCAAATCCTCCAGGCCAATCCGCCCGTCCTCACACAGGGCGGCCAACGTACGCAGCACATTTCGCAACTGCCGCACGTTTCCCGGCCAGGCGAATCCCAATAAGGCCGCCCGCGCCGGCCCGTCGATCAACACGGTTTCGCCGCCCGCCTCCTCGGCCAGCAGAAAGTCGAGCAACCGGGATTTGTCGCTACGATCACGCAAGGCCGGCAACGCGACTTCCAGCCCGTTGAGGCGGTAATACAAATCCTCACGGAAGCTGCCGTCCTGCACACGATCCAGCAAGTTACGGTGAGTGGCACTGATGATCCGCACATTCACCGATTCCGGCTCGCCGCCGATCGGCACCACTTGACGGTCTTCGAGCACCCTCAGCAAGCGCGTCTGCATGGCCAGTGGCATGTCACCGATTTCATCGAGGAACAAGGTCCCACCATCGGCCTGCTGCAACTTGCCGCGCATGCCTTCCTTGCGCGCACCGGTAAAGCTGCCGCCGCGATATCCGAACAGCTCGCTTTCGATCAGGCTTTCGGGAATGGCCGCGCAGTTGAGGGCGACAAAGGCTTTCTCCGCCCGCTGGCTGGCGTGGTGCACCGCTTTGGCAAAGGCCTCCTTGCCGGACCCGGTTTCACCATTGATCAGCAGCGGCACGTCGCGCTCGTAGACGCGCAAGGCTTTGCGGAAGTCCGCCTGCAACATCGCGTCATCCAGGCAAATGCCCGACAGGCGCGGCGCTTGTACAACCTTGGCCGCGGGCACCATCGGAATCGGCAGCGGTCGCCGTGCCTCACCGCGCAATACCGCGAACAGCTTGCGGCCATCACGGGTGCGCAACGGCCAACTGGCGGCGGCATTGGTGCTCGCGCGTCCGAGCAACTCATCGAGCGAGCAATCGAAAAACGCCTCCACCGGTTTGCCAAGCAAGCCGCCGCGAATATGTCCCAGCAGGTTCAGCGCACTTTGGTTGACCGCGCTAATGCGCCCTTCCCCGTCGAACGCCAGCAAGCCTTCGCTGAACAAACCGACGGACTCGGCCTGCAAGTGAAAACGCAACAACCATTGATTGTCGAAGCAGCGCAGGAAGTAGCAGCTCTCGATCATCTTCGCCGACAGATTGACCAGCGCCATGGTGTGGAACTGACTTTGCCGCGACACATCGCGCCGCGCCGACGACACGTCGAGCACCGCCAGCAATTCGCCATGGGGATCGAAGACCGGGCTCGCCGAGCAGGTCAGGCCGGTGTGGCGGCCGCGAAAGTGTTCGTCCTGATGGATGGTCAGCGACTGACGCTCCACCAGGCAGGTGCCGATACCGTTAGTGCCTTCGCAAGCCTCGCTCCAGTCGGCCCCGAGCCAAAGGCCGGCGCGCTCGAAGATCTGTCGTTCGGCGGGCGCGGTGACGCAGTTGAGGATCACGCCGCGGGCGTCGGTCAGCAGCACGGCATGACCGGCGCCGGAGAGTTGTTGATGCAAGCTGGTCATTTCATTGCCGGCGATGTGCAGCACTTGCTGCAAGCGCTCGCGGCTTTCCAGGACACGGCCATGTTCCAGCACCGTCGGCGCGATGCTCAGGGCCGGATCGAGGTGATAGTCCTCAAGGCAGCGCAGCCAGGAACGGGCGATGGACGGATCACTGCCAGGACCGTGCAGGTGGGTCTTGCCCTGAGTCACCGTCAATACTTGCTGGGCATGGCGACTCAAATGATTGTCGTGCATTTCTTATTATTCTCCCCGGGGCTCGGCGTCCCGTGCATGAGGTGATGCCGAGCATCCTCCAGCCCGGCCCGCATTGCAATGCCTGCAAGACCGGTTGGTCACAAGCTGTGCCACAAAGGGTACAAAGTGTCACCCAGGCTGTACCGAAAGCGTCACAGGCGCTGCCCACCCGTCCGACAAAAACCTCGCAAAGCCTTGATTTACCTGACATGCAAGGCACTGGCCCGGCCCTTGCTCTACGCTTAAAGCAAGCGCACATGCGCGACTCCCTATAAGCACAAAAGCAAGGAGAGACCACCATGCGTTACGCTCACCCCGGTACTGAAGGCGCTATCGTTTCGTTCAAAGCCAAATACGGTAACTACATCGGCGGCGAGTTCGTCGCGCCTGTCAAAGGTCAGTACTTCACCAATACCTCGCCAGTAAATGGCCAACCGATTGCCGAATTCCCCCGTTCCACGGCCGAAGACATCGACAAGGCCCTGGACGCTGCCCACGCCGCTGCCGATGCCTGGGGCGCCACCTCAGCCCAGGCGCGTTCGCTGGTGCTGCTGAAAATCGCCGACCGCATCGAACAGAACCTTGAACTGCTGGCAATCACCGAATCCTGGGACAACGGCAAAGCCGTGCGTGAAACCCTCAACGCCGACATCCCGCTGGCCGCCGACCACTTCCGCTACTTCGCCGGTTGCATCCGTGCCCAGGAAGGCAGCGCCGCCGAGATCGACGGCAACACCGTGGCCTATCACATCCATGAACCGCTGGGCGTGGTCGGGCAGATCATTCCGTGGAACTTCCCGATCCTGATGGCCGCCTGGAAACTCGCCCCGGCGCTGGCTGCCGGCAACTGCGTGGTGCTCAAGCCTGCCGAGCAAACCCCGCTGGGCATCACCGTGCTGGTCGAACTGATCGGCGACCTGCTGCCACCGGGCGTGCTGAACATCGTCCAGGGTTTCGGTCGCGAAGCCGGCGAGGCCTTGGCCACCAGCAAGCGCATCGCCAAGATTGCCTTCACCGGCTCGACCCCGGTCGGCTCGCACATCATGAAATGCGCGGCGGAAAACATCATTCCGTCCACCGTGGAGCTGGGTGGCAAGTCGCCGAACATCTTCTTCGAAGACATCATGAAGGCCGAACCGTCCTTCATCGAGAAGGCCGCCGAAGGCCTGGTACTGGCGTTCTTCAACCAGGGCGAAGTCTGCACCTGCCCTTCCCGGGCGCTGGTGCAGGAGTCGATCTACGACGAATTCATGCAAGTGGTGATGAAGAAGGTCCTGCAAATCAAACGTGGCGACCCGCTGGACACCGACACCATGGTCGGCGCCCAGGCGTCCGAGCAGCAATTCGACAAAATCCTTTCGTACCTGGAAATCGCCAAGGGCGAAGGCGCCGANTCTGCAAATCAAACGTGGCGACCCGCTGGACACCGACACCATGGTCGGCGCCCAGGCGTCCGAGCAGCAATTCGACAAAATCCTTTCGTACCTGGAAATCGCCAAGGGCGAAGGCGCCGAGCTGCTGACCGGCGGCAAGGTGGAAAAACTCGAGGGCAGCCTGGCGAGCGGGTATTACATCCAGCCGACGCTACTCAAGGGCACCAACAAAATGCGCGTGTTCCAGGAAGAAATCTTCGGCCCGGTGGTGAGCATCACCACCTTCAAGGACGAAGCCGAAGCCCTGGCCATCGCCAACGACACCGAGTTCGGCCTGGGTGCCGGCCTCTGGACCCGCGACATCAACCGCGCCTACCGCATGGGCCGCGCCATCAAGGCCGGTCGTGTGTGGACCAACTGCTACCACCTGTACCCGGCGCACGCCGCGTTCGGTGGATACAAGAAGTCCGGCGTCGGCCGTGAAACCCACAAGATGATGCTCGACCACTATCAGCAGACCAAAAACCTGCTGGTGAGCTACGACATCAATCCGCTGGGCTTCTTCTAAAAACCGGGGGCGACACAGGTATTTCTGTGTCGCCCTTTCTACCGCCTTCTTAAATGACCCAACACACAAGGCCTGGCCGCTCTGGCACGGGCCTTGCCTACCCATCATTCAGGATTTGCACCCAACCCGTCGTACCCGAAAGTCCAAAAGATTGAACAATAAAAATTAGAGAGGACTTATGACTACTTCTTCCACACAGCTCAAACCCACACTCGGCACCCTGCATTTATGGGGTATTGCCGTCGGCCTGGTGATTTCCGGCGAGTACTTCGGCTGGAGTTACGGCTGGGGCACCGCTGGCACACTGGGCTTTCTCGTCACCGCGCTGATGGTGGCGACGATGTACACCTGCTTCATCTTCAGCTTCACCGAACTGACGACGGCGATTCCCCACGCTGGCGGGCCGTTTGCCTACAGCCGCCGGGCCTTTGGTGAGAAAGGCGGGTTGATCGCCGGCATCGCCACACTGATCGAATTCGTCTTTGCACCACCGGCCATCGCCATGGCCATCGGTGCCTACCTCAACGTGCAATACCCGGAACTGGACCCGAAGATCGCCGCCGTTGGCGCCTATTTCGTGTTCATGGGCCTGAACATCCTCGGCGTCAGCATCGCGGCCACCTTCGAACTGGTGGTCACCGTGCTGGCAGTCGCTGAATTGCTGGTGTTCATGGGCGTGGTCGCCCCGGGCTTCAGCTTCAGCAACTTCGTACTCAATGGCTGGTCGGGCTCGAACGAGTTCACGATGGACTCGATTCCCGGGATCTTTGCGGCGATCCCCTTTGCGATCTGGTTCTTCCTCGCCATCGAAGGCGCGGCCATGGCCGCCGAGGAAGCCAAGGACCCGAAACGCACGATCCCCAGAGCCTATGTCAGCGGCATTCTGACCCTAGTGTTCCTGGCCATCGGCGTGATGGTGATGGCCGGCGGCGTCGGCGACTGGCGTCAACTGTCGAACATCAACGATCCGCTGCCCCAGGCGATGAAAGCCGTGGTCGGCAATAACTCGACCTGGATGCACATGTTGGTCTGGATCGGCCTCTTCGGCCTGGTGGCAAGTTTTCACGGGATCATTCTTGGCTACTCACGACAGTTCTTCGCCCTGGCTCGCGCTGGCTACCTGCCCAAGGGACTGGCCAAACTCTCGCGCTTCCAGACCCCGCATCGGGCGATTCTGGCCGGCGGCGTGATCGGCATCGCGGCGATCTACAGCGACGGCCTGGTCAACCTGCAAGGCATGACCCTGACGGCGGCAATGATCACCATGTCGGTATTCGGCGCCATCGTGATGTACATCATCAGTATGCTGAGCCTGTTCAAGCTGCGTAAGACCGAACCGAACCTGGAGCGCACCTTCCGCGCACCGGGTTATCCGATCGTACCGGGGATCGCGCTGTTCCTGGCGGTGGTGTGCCTGGTGGCGATGGCCTGGTTCAACACTGTGATCGGCCTGGTTTTCCTCGGCTTCATGGTTGTCGGCTACCTGTACTTCCAGGTGACCGCCAAGCAACGTTCCGAGGCACCGGCAGACGCTATGCTCGAAGGTATATGAATGCACCGGCGCCGGGCCTCGAGCCTGGCGCCTGCATTATTGAAGTGCATGCAATTCCCCTGTGGGAGCGGGCTTGCTCGCGAAGGCGGTGTGTCATTCAGCACATGTGGCGGATGCAAGACAGCTATCGCGAGCAAGCTCGCTCCCACAGAAAAGCGGATCGCATTTTAAATTGATCAGGAGGCCCCCGCCCCATGGCCGTATATGCCCATTCCGTCGGCGCCCAGACCTATCGCTTCGACAGCCTCAAGGATGTGATGGCCAAGGCCAGCCCGGCGCGTTCCGGGGATTTTCTGGCCGGCGTCGCGGCCCTCAATGACGGCGAGCGCGTCGCGGCCCAGATGACGTTGGCCGACATTCCGCTATCCCACTTCCTGCAAGAGGTGCTGATTCCCTATGAGTCCGATGAAGTCACCCGCTTGATCATCGACACTCACGACAAACAAGCCTTCGCGGTCGTCAGCCACCTCACCGTCGGCGGCTTTCGCGACTGGCTGCTCAGCGATGCCGCCGACGAGCAGGTCCTGCGCGCCCTCGCCCCTGGCCTGACTCCGGAAATGGCCGCCGCCGTGTCGAAGATCATGCGCGTGCAGGATCTGGTGCTGGTGGCGCAGAAAATCCGCGTGGTCACCCAGTTTCGCGGCACCCTGGGCCTGCGCGGTCGACTGTCCACGCGCCTGCAACCGAATCACCCCACCGACGAACCGGCCGGCATCGCCGCAAGCATTCTCGACGGCCTGCTGCACGGCAACGGCGATGCCATGATCGGCATCAACCCGGCGACCGACAGCATCGCCTCGATCTGCGCCATGCTGGAGATGCTCGACGCGATCATCCAGCGCTATGAAATCCCGACCCAGGCGTGCGTGCTGACCCATGTCACCACCTCGATCGAAGCGATCAATCGCGGCGTCCCGTTGGACCTGGTGTTCCAGTCGATCGCCGGCACCGAGGCGGCCAACGCCAGTTTCGGCATCAACCTCAATATATTGCAGGAAGGTTACGACGCAGGTTTGAGCCTCAATCGCGGCACACTGGGCCAGAACCTGATGTACTTCGAAACCGGCCAGGGCAGCGCCCTTTCGGCCAACGCGCATCACGGCGTCGATCAGCAAACCTGCGAAACCCGTGCCTACGCCGTCGCGCGGCATTTCAAACCGTTCCTGGTAAATACCGTCGTCGGCTTCATCGGCCCGGAATACCTGTACAACGGCAAACAGATCATCCGCGCCGGCCTGGAAGACCACTTCTGCGGCAAATTGCTCGGTGTGCCCATGGGTTGCGACATCTGCTACACCAACCACGCCGAAGCCGACCAGGATGACATGGACACCCTGCTGACCCTGCTGGGCGTCGCCGGGATCAACTTCATCATGGGCATCCCCGGCTCCGACGACATCATGCTCAACTACCAGACCACTTCGTTCCACGATGCGCTCTACGCCCGGCAGACCCTGGGCCTGAGGCCCGCACCGGAATTCGAACAGTGGCTGGCGAAAATGGGCATCTTCACTCAAGCCGATGGCAGGGTTCTCTTCGGCGACAGCCTGCCGCCAGCCTTCCGGCAGGCCCTGGCGCAACTGGGATGAGCATCGACATGGACAAACTACCCTTCGATCCACACAACCCTTGGCTGGAGCTACGACGCCTGACACCAGCGCGAATCGCTCTGGGCCGCACCGGCACCAGCATTCCCACCCGTGCACAACTGGACTTCCAATACGCCCACGCCCAGGCGCGAGATGCGGTGCACTTGCCGTTTGACCATGCCTCCCTCAGCGCGCAATTGGCCGAACGTGATCGCCAGTGCCTTTTGCTGCACAGTGCGGCGACGGATCGCAACACCTACCTGCAACGCCCCGACCTGGGGCGAAAACTCAGTGATGCCTCGGCGCAGACCCTGCGTGACTACGCGACGGTCCATCCGGGTGGCGTGGATCTGGTGATCGTGGTCGCCGACGGCCTGTCGGCACTGGCCGTTCATCGCCATACCCTACCGTTTCTGGCGCGATTCGAAGAGCAAATGGCCGGCGACAGCTGGACTGTTGCGCCAGTCGTACTCGTGGAACAGGGCCGGGTGGCCGTCGCCGATGAAATCGGTGAGTTGCTTGGTGCAAAAATGACCGTAATCCTCATCGGCGAACGCCCTGGCCTCAGCTCTCCGGACAGCCTTGGATTATATTTCACCTACAATCCCAAGGTCGGTCTTACCGATGCCTACCGTAATTGCATCTCCAACGTTCGGCTCGAAGGCCTGAGCTACGGCATGGCCGCACACCGTTTGCTGTATTTGATGCGCGAAGCCTGCCGACGGCAGTTGTCAGGGGTGAATCTGAAGGACGAAGCACAGGTTCAGACACTGGAGTCGGACACGGGAGGCGACATGAAAGGAAATTTCCTGCTCGGCCCGCCGAATGCCTGAACCGCTTGCGCATTGCACATTCGTACCAGTTTCAGGCAGGATCGTTGCGCGCCCGCCAAGGGTTTCCCATCGCCGTCAGAGACGCAAGACAGCCACTTGAAGACGAGACCTACCATGCGGATTATTCAAGCGACCCTCGAACACCTGGACCTGCTGACCCCGTTGTTCGTCAAATATCGCGAGTTTTATGGTTCCCTGCCGTATCCGGACTCGTCCCGGGCGTTCCTCGAAAAACGCCTGCGTCGCAAGGAATCGGTGATCTATCTGGCGCTGTCCGATGACGACAGCAACAAACTGATGGGCTTCTGCCAGCTGTACCCGAGCTTCTCTTCGCTTTCGCTCAAGCGGGTATGGATCCTCAACGATATTTATGTCGCCGAGGACGCCCGCCGCCAGTTGGTGGCCGACAACCTGATCCGCACTGCAAAAAAAATGGCCAAGGAAACCAATGCCGTGCGCATGCGTGTTTCCACCAGCAGCAACAACGAAGTCGCGCAGAAAACCTACGAGTCCATCGGATTCAAGGAAGACACCGAATTCAAGAACTATGTGCTGCCGATCAGCGAAGAACTCTGAATCACCTGCTCCGTGCTCGCGATGGCATCGACTGGATTACACTGGTCCAACGAGGCAACGGCATCGCGAGCAGGCTCGCTCCCACCCGATCGTTATCAAACATCAGCCCTGTGATGACATTCCCCGCTACAATCTCGACGCGATTTTCACCACTCGCCTCGTATAATCCCGATATTCCCGGCTTGTAAGAAAAACTACCTCTATCCGTAGTCTTACGCGAAGTCATCCGCACAGGCCTGCCGAGTCGGGCCGTCACCACAGGTGCTTTCCATGGATTTCAACCCGATCGACATTGTCCTGCATCTCGACGTCTACCTCGACATGCTTGTAACCAACTACGGGGCATGGATCTACGCCATTCTGTTCATGGTGATCTTCTGTGAAACCGGCCTTGTGGTCATGCCTTTCCTGCCGGGCGACTCTCTGCTGTTCATTGCTGGCGCCGTGGCGGCCGGCGGCGGCATGGACCCGGTCCTGCTCGGCGGCCTGCTGATGCTGGCGGCGATCCTGGGCGACAGCACCAACTACATCATCGGACGAACGGCGGGTGAAAAGCTGTTCAGCAATCCGGACTCGAAGATCTTCCGTCGTGACTACCTGCAACAAACCCACGATTTCTACGACAAGCATGGCGGCAAAACCGTGACCCTGGCGCGCTTCCTGCCGATCATCCGCACCTTTGCGCCATTCGTCGCCGGCGTGGGGAAAATGCCTTACCCGCGTTTCTTTGCCTTCAGCGTGCTGGGCACCATCCTGTGGGTCGGCGGCCTGGTGACGCTCGGTTACTTCTTTGGCAACGTGCCGTTCATCAAGAAGAACCTGTCGCTACTGGTAGTCGGCATCATCCTGATATCGCTGGTGCCGATGATCATTGGCATGGTGCGCAACCGCCTCGCCGGTTCGAACTCCAAAGCCGAATCGCGCTGACACGATGTGGTCCCTGAGCGCCTGGCGTCGCCGGCGCACCCTGGCAAAGCACCCGATTGCCGATGACATGTGGCAACGGGTGCGCCATCATCTGAGCTTTCTCGATGGCATCAGCGCCGCCGAAGACCAATGGCTGCGCGAAGCCTGCGTGCTGTTCCTCGAAGACAAGCACCTGAGCGCCCTGCCCGGTGTCGAACTGCATCAGGAACAACGCTTGCTGCTCGCCGCCCAGGCACAGCTGCCGCTGCTCCACCTCGGCGACCTGAACTGGTATCAGGGCTTCCACGAAATCATTCTCTACCCCGACGACTTCCTCAGCCCCCAGCGCCATCGCGATGCCAGCGGCGTCGAGCACGAATGGGACGGTGAGCACAGCGGTGAAGCCTGGCAGCAGGGCCCGATCATCCTCGCCTGGCCCGGTGTAATGGCCAGTGGTGGCTGGGAAGGCTACAACCTGGTGATCCACGAACTGGCGCACAAACTCGACATGCTCAACGGTGTCGCCAACGGCCTGCCTCCGTTGCATCCCGACATGCGTGTCAGTGACTGGGCCTGCGTCATGCAAGAGGCCTACGACGACCTCGACCGGCAACTGGAACGCAATCCCGATGCCGAAACCGCCATCGACCCGTATGCCGCCGAGAATCCTGCCGAGTTCTTCGCCGTCACCAGCGAATACTTCTTCAGCGCCCCGGATTTGCTGCACGAGGCTTATCCACAGGTGTACCAGCAGTTGAAGCTGTTCTATCGCCAGGACCCGTTGGCGAGGTTGAAGCAACTTCAGGCGCATGACCCTGTCTATCAGGCACACCAGTAAGCGCCATACGACTTCTGGTCCATGGCGTCGACACAGGAATATGCCTATAATCGCCGCCACTTTTTGGTCAATCCGGCCAAGTGTTTTTGGTCAACTAACGGGGGCAACGCCCAATGAGCTACAGCAAGATTCCGGCTGGCAAAGACCTGCCGAACGACATCTACGTCGCGATCGAGATTCCGGCCAACCACGCGCCGATCAAATACGAAATCGACAAAGACAGCGATTGCCTGTTCGTTGACCGTTTCATGGCCACCCCAATGTTCTACCCGGCCAACTACGGTTACATCCCGAACACCCTGGCTGACGACGGTGATCCCCTCGACGTGCTGGTCGTAACCCCTTACCCGGTTGCTCCAGGTTCGGTAATCCGCGCCCGTCCGGTCGGCATCCTGAACATGACCGACGACGGCGGCGGCGATGCCAAAGTCATCGCAGTCCCACACGACAAGCTGTCCCAGCTGTACGTGGACGTAAAGGAATACACCGACCTGCCACCACTGCTGATCCAGCAGATCGAGCACTTCTTCGCGAACTACAAAGATCTCGAAAAAGGCAAATGGGTGAAGATCGAAGGCTGGGCCGGTGCAGACGCCGCCCGCGAAGCGATCACCAAGTCGGTTGCCGCCTACAAAGGCTAAGCCCGGCTGCAGGCTTTTAGCTGCAAACGGCAAGAAAAACCCCGGGTAATCCGGGGTTTTTTGTGGGCGCTTGATAAGCACGCCAAACACCCCGTTTAAACAGACCTTCCAATAGTTTTTGCTTGTTTAAAACGCCCCAGGAACGTCTTACATCCGGTCGTAAATTACCCGCAAAATTTGAACGAGGCGTTTATTCAAACCCTTGTTAGCCGCCAGTAGACTCACGTTCATGAAAAAGAACACTAGCGGCCCACGCTTTAAAGCGCTCCTCGAAGCAGCGAACATCACGACCACCGGATTTGCCGAATTCCTGGATACGGCTCCACAAAATGTACATAACTGGTACACCCGCGGTGTGCCCGCCCATTGCATGGAAGAAGTCGCCCGAAAACTCTCCGTCAGCAGCGACTGGCTGAAAACCGGCGAAGGCCCGAAAGATGCCCAGCTCCTGCGCCTGCTCGACGAAACTGGCAACACCTTCGATGCCCAGACCATCCGCGGTGTCTACACGGTCATCGAGCCTGTCGACGTCGAACTGCCATTCCTCAAGGAAGCTGTCACCGCCTTGGGCTCCAACAAAACCCACGTCATAGAAGACCCCGAGAAATCCATCCGCCTGCCCCGCAGCCACCTCGATTCCCTGGAAATCAATCACTCAGACGCTATCTGCGCCCTGATGAGCGGCAACAGCATGGGGGAAAAAATTGAAGACGGTTCGACCCTGGCGATTGACCGTGGCCTGACCCAGATTGTCGATGGCGAGATCTACGCCATCGAACATGACGGCATGCTGCGCATCAAGTACCTGCATCGACTGCCGGGCAACTCCCTGCGACTGCGCAGCCACAACCGCGCCGAATACCCGGATGAAATCTTCAGGGCCGCACAAATCGAAGAGCAGAACATCAGGGTGCTGGGCTGGGTGTTCTGGTGGTCGACCCTGAACAAACGACGGCCAACGGTGCCCTTTCTTTAAGCACTCCAGAACGCCCATCGGCCGCCCACCCGAGTGGCCAAACGGCTCTGCCCGGCACTTCCCGCTGGGAATTTCCATCAAACCTGCGTATGCTGCGCCCCACATTTGCGTATCGAACCGCCCAGCGGCTCAGATGCACTGGCCTGACAGATGACTTTCTCACCAGGTCCCACAGCCGGACGCAAGATCCGGGTGTACGTTTTGAAGGCTGGCGCGGTTTACCAAAAATGATCCAAGCCAGTCCCCGAGAAGCCGGCCACAAGCCGGCTTTTTAATGCCTGAAAGAAAGTGAACCGCCCAGAACCTGCATTTGTCGCAGCACTGCTGCGACAAATAAAAAACAAATAGTGTCAGCACTGCTGTCACTTTCCCCTCACGGATAACTAAACGACTTCACCAACGTCAACTCCCCCACCGCACGCATCGGCACCAGGAAGGTTTCCATCTTCTCGCTCGGCGTGCCTTCCTCGGTAATCACCGTCACCTGGGCCGTGGTCAGCGCTTGCACCGCATCTTCCTGCCCCTCTTCATCACTGCTGTAGCCGCCGCCAAAGTAGTTCACATAGACCAGATATTGCCCCTTGATCGGTGCGGGCATGGCGAAGATTTCCGGGCCGTAGCCGGTGGTGACGTCGACGTCGAGCGCGGCGCCGTTGGGGGCGACGCGGTCGCCGTACCAGATGTGCGCGCCGTCGGGGGTGATCAGGTGCAGGTCGAGGTCGGTGTTGTCGCTGTCCCACGCCAGCAAGACGCGCAGTTTGGCCGGGGTCGCACCGCCGCTGCTGTTGAGAAATTGCGTGCGCTGACGTTGCTGGCCATCGGGGCTGCGCACCTCGACGCTGTTGCTGCCGTTGGGGAATGAGAACGGGCGATCGAAGCGGCCGGCCGGGTCGATTTTCAGCGGCATGCTCACTCCGTTGACGATCAACCGGCCGGGCTCTGTGGATTTGGGCGTGGCTTTGATCTGCCCGCTGATGCGCGCGGTGTTGGCCTGCCCTGCCGGGGTATTCACCGACGAGGCCGGGTAGTTCACGGTCTGCCGGAAGTGTTCCCCTTCGCCCTCAGGCGCGCCGGTGCGCCAGCCACCTGCAGGGGTGTCGAGTTTGACGCTGTCAGCCGCCATCACCGATGGCAACGCCACCAGCGAGCAGAGCAACAGCAAGACCTGTGGATAACGGAGTTTCATGGACTATTCCAGCAAGAGGTGGCGGGCGAGCCCTTCGATGTAGGTTTCATCCTGGCCATTGGGGTGTGCTTCGAAGGCCAGGTGCAGGTATTCGTGGGTCAGGTCGAGGCGGTCTTGCAGTGTCTGCACGCCACGCACGTAGATGCGCCGACGTTCGCGGTCGACATAGGGACGACCGAAGGCCAGGCGGCAGACGGCGAAGGTGCTGACTTCGCTGTAGCCGGTTTCGCTTTCAAGTTTCTGGCGCCAGCCGCGCCGTTGCTTTTGCAGCCATTCTTGTGCGGCGGGCAACGCTTCGCAGGACGCGATCGGGTTGTCCCAGCGACTGAGACTGGCGCGTGGGTAGGCGTGCAGCAGGATGGCATCGTAGCGCTGGCCGGCACGGGCCTGTTCGACGGCTTGCTGCCAGGACAGCTTGTCCGGGCCGGGTTGATCGGAATGGTAGGTGACGGTGCTGCCGGCCAGCACCAGGTCGCTGGTCCAGGCGGCGATGTCGCGCGACTCGGGCGACGCCGGACGCGGTGCGACCCGCTGACGGCTGCTGCTGTCGTCGATGCTCAGGCAATCACCGCTGCGCGTGGCGTTTTGCAGCAGGTAGGTGCGGATGGCCACGGCCAGGGCTTTGGCGGCCTCGACCGGTTCGGCGCTGGCTTCGCGCTGGAGAACACGGGCCACGTACTCTTCGCGATCCAGGCGTGCCACCAGCTTGTGGTTCAGCAGAAACAGTTCGCCGTCGCTGTGGATATCCAGCGTATTGCCGTTGGCGAATTCAACGCGGTAGTCACCCCGCAACGCCCCGGAATTCACCGCGGTGCCCCCTGACAGCACGCCCCGAAGTGGATAGCGGGAGAACAGGTCGACCTCTACGCACTGCCCTGCATCCGCAGGCCATGCAACTGGAATCACCGTAGAGAGTGCCTGCGCGTAATCTCGAAGAACCCGTTGACTGGTGCCGCGCCCACCGGCCCAGACCGCTGTGCCGTCCGCTGTCCAACCGGCAAACCCACCCTGACGCGATGTTGCATCCTGATCCGCCAACCAGCTCCAGGTCTTTACCCGCAGGCGGCTTCCGAGTTCGCCGACGGCTTGGCCATCGGCGGCATTGAGCACCACATCGAGCAACACACGTCGGGCTTGATCCTGCGCTGGCAGCACGGCCAACACCTTCAAAAGCTCCGCCACCGAAACCCGGGTAGCCGGTTGCAACGAAGGCAAATCCAGCAGCCATTGCGGCGCCTGCCGCGTCTGCCAATAGGCTCGCCAGTCGGCATCGCTGATGCCCAATCGAGCGGGTTCGAAATACAGACCGCATGACTTCACCAACGCCTGATCACGCTCGACCCTGCCGCCCGCCGTGCAGCAATACACCTCTTCTTTCGACTGTCCGCGGCATTCATAAGCAGGCTCGCGCGCGCCGGTGTCCACCAGCCAGGCGTAGACGAACAACTTCCACACACTGCCCAGCGGCGCCTGCAACGTCTGCGGCAACGGCTCGCGGGTGGTCACCTGCGTTCGGCTCAGGGACAACAAATCGCCCTTGAAGGCCAGGCGCAAAGGTTCGTCCTGCGCCATTGCCAGCACAGGAGTCAAACACAGCAACCAAGCGATCAGCCGCCTGTGCACGTCAGTGAACCGTGACCTGGCCAAGGGCAGCCTTTTGTTCCATCGCCTGATGCTGCGGCGCATACACCTGAGTGAAACGCACCGGCGGCAAGTTGAACTGCCCCTTCTGCGAGAAACGCACCAAATGCCGCAGGCGCAATTCGCCACTCAAGGCATCGAGCGGAACGGCATAAGCCATTTGCCCCGGCTCGAAACGCGCCTTCTCCAGCGATGTCGGTTCGGTGCCGGCCTTGCCCATGAGCTTGATGCCCCAGGTGGTGCGCTCGACATCGGCACCCGGTGGCAGCGGCACTTCCAGCAGGCCATAGCGCAACGGTCTGGCGGCTTTGCTGGTGATGATCACTTCATCGAGATAGAGGCTGTCGCTGGACAGCGGCGCGCTGCCGACCGCTTCGAGTTTGAAGGTGAAAGCCTCATCCCCCGGCACCAGTCGCGACAGGCGACGGGTAATGGTCACGGCCATCGGATCGACCGCCGGCTGCTGACTGCGGTAGCTCAATGCAGCGCGCAGTGGACGCTCTTGCGCGCCGGTCAGCGTCAATACCGCCGGCACTGGCGCAGGCCCCTGCCACGTCCAGTACATCTCACCAGAAACCCCGTACTGCTTCTTCCAGCCTTCACCCGGCGCCAATGCAATGGTGGGCGATGCCTGCTCGATGCCGCGTTGCAGCCAGGTGAGCGACAATGCACGTTCCAGGGTCGATTGCTGTGGCAGCAAACGTTGCAGCAAGGCCTGGGCGCGAGCCTGATCGAAGGGTTGCAGCGACAGGTTCAACGCTTCGGCAAACGGCTGGGAACTGACCGCCAGACGCTGCTGCGCGTCGGCCAGTTGCCGATTGAACGGGACCGGCAAAGCGACCTTCGCCTGCCTGGCCAGCGATGCCGTCAGCACTCGTGCACCCGCCAGCCCCAAGGCGGAATCCGGATCGCTCATGACGAGGCTGTCTTCGCCGTCTTCCATCAGGTTCGCGGCAGTGCCCTCGCCCGCTTTCGCCAGGTCGTCCATCAAGCCACTGAGCAAGGTATTGACCGGCAACTGCATCTGTTTGGCGAACGACAGGATCAGCGCCCGCTGCAACAGCGGCGTGTTCTTCGCCTGCTTGGCGTAGACCTCCAGCACCCGCTGCCAATGCTCCGGCGGCAGGCTCAGTTCCAGCACCTGGCTGGCGTGCCAGTCGGCGTAATAGGCGTAGGCGGTGAGGAAGGCATCGGGCTCGCCGTCCATGCCCCACCAGGTGAAGCTCGCCGAAGGGCCGGCCATTTGCACCAGGCGCAAACGACTGTTTTGCATGATCAGGCGCAGACGATCACGGATCTGCGGATTCGCCGCCAGCGTCGGGTAAGCGATGCTCAACGGAAGCAGGCGGCTGGCGGTCTGCTCGACGCCACCGTAGGGGTAGCTCAACAGATCGTCGAGGGCAGAACGGAACAACGCTTGCGCACTGTCGTCCAGACGCAGGCGGATATCACTGGCGTCTGTCGGCAACGTCAGCGGCGTATCGCCCTCAGCCACATCGAGGCTCTGGGTTTGAGTCACCTGCCAGCCTTCACCGGTCGCGCTCAGGCGCACCGCCAGGGCGTCAGCGGTTTTGCCATCCTGCACCAGCTCGGCGCTCCACTCGCCATTGGCCAGTTCAAATTCTGGCAACGGGATGTAGTTGATGCCGCTGTTCAGGGTCACAGGCACGCGTTGTTCGTTGCCGGCGTAACGGGTCACCAGTTCGGCCTTGACCGGTTTCTCGGCCTGACTGAAGGCGAACACACCAAGGTCCGGTTTGTCGCCAGCGCGGAATCGGGTCGGGCCGCTCCACTTCAGGTACAGCGGTTTTTCCGAGCGCACGAATTGCTTCTTCTGCCCGACCTGCCCGCCATCGGCGATGGCCCTGGCGGTGATGCGCCAGCGGGTCAGGGAGTCGGGCATCTTAAAGGTGAAGCGGGTTTTGCCGTTGGCATCGGTCAGCAATTCAGGTTGCCACGCCGCCGTGTCGACATCCTCGCGACGCGGTCGCTCCAGAACCTTCACGCCGCGCTCACTGCGATTGGCCTTGCCCGGTGCACCGGGGCTGCCCGGCAAGGCGACGTCATAACTGATGAACGACAAACTGGCGCTGGTGCGCACGTTGTTGCGGCGTGGGTGATAGAAGAACTGGTCGATGCTCGGCGCGACTTCCGGTTGCAAGGCATAGACCATTTCATCGACCACGCTGATCGTCAGGTGCGCGGGAATCGCTTTGCCGGCGAACTGGGTGGTCAGGTCCACCGAGACGGTTTCACCCGGCTGATAGGTTTCCTTATCCGTGGTGATGGCCACGTCGATTTGTGGCGTGACCACCTTGATGCCGGCGTTCTGGAAACTGTATTGGCCACCCTTGGTGTACAGCACCGAGAAGGTCAGGTTCGGCGCGAAACCGTCCTTCACCGGAATGCGCGCGCGATATTGAGTATCGCTGAGTTTTTCCATCTTCAGCCAGTCGCCGCCCTTGGACAGCAGCGCAGTGGCTTCGACCTTGTCCCGCTCCAGCGACAGCAAGGCATCGCTGACCGGTTCCGGGAAAGTGATCAGCGCCAGCGCTTCATCGCCTGCGATGTACTCGGGCTTGTCGAGGACGATTTCCACGGTGCCGGGTACGGCTTTGACACCTTCGCCGGTAACCGAATGGCCGGTGGCACCGACTACCCGGCCATGATCATCCTTGAGCGTCAGGTTGTAGGTGCCCGGCCGGTCAAAGACCAGGATGAACCCCTTGTCGGTTTCCGCGAGTTTGCCTCCACCGGTGCTCTGGTCTTCCAAACGCACCCAGCCATAGCTGCCCGGAGTAACGGCATCGACCTGCTCGCCTTCGCGGGCGTAGCTGAACGCAACCTTGTCACCCACCGCGCTGAAGCGTTGAGGCGCGCCCACGCGGAAATTCGCCGCGCCACGGTCGATGAGGATTTCCTTGGTGGTCTTGACCCGATACGCCGCTCCGTCGCTGGCAAACACCGTGAGCATGTAGCGACTTGGCTTCTCGGCGGCCGGCAAGTCGAGGGACGCATTGCCCTTGGCGTCGGTGGTCAATTCGGTGCTGGTCAGCTCCACCGGAAATTGCCCGAGGTATTGCAGTTCGTTGTCGACCATCGACAGCTGTTGGGCGCGCAGGCTCAGGCTCAATTTCGCATTGGCCACCGGTTTTCCATCCGGGTACAGCAGCACCAGGTTGCCCTTGACCGCTTCGCCGGTACGGTAATCCTGCTTGGCCAGGTTGAGTGAAATCTCGAAGTGCGGCTTGATGTACTCAGCGACGCGAAAGGCGCTGCTGTAGGCCTGATCCTTGTAGTTGAAACGCAGCTCATATCCACCGGCCACGGCGTTGTCCGGCAACTGGAATCGGCCCTGGCTGCCAGCCTTGGAATCGAGCTTTAGATCGAGGGATTGCAGTGCCGTACCGGTCGCATCCAGCACGGTTACATTGACGTCGGCCGCGCTTGGCTGCACCGAATCCCGCGCGTTCTTGAATTCACGCCCAACGATTTTCAGCGACACCCAATCCCCCGGCCGATACAGCGGCCGGTCGGTGAAGGCATAGAGTTTGGTGTCGTAGATTTCGCTGTCGTAGTAGAAGTTCTCGGAGACGAACACCCCGCCCTCTTCGTCCTCGCCGATCACGAACGAACGCTCGGGGCTGACGTGCTTCAAGCGCAGCAAGCCATCGATATCCGTAGCGCCGCTGCTCATTACGCCGAGGCCATCGGTCCACAGCACATTGACCCTTGGCACCGAGCTGCCTTCGTGTTTGCGCGCGGCCCACACCAGCAATTCGTCGCCGGCGATCTTGCTCACCGCCACGGTGTTGGAGACGAACACCATGGTGGTCGCACGGTACTTGCCGATCAGCGCTTCCACCAGATAAAGACCTGGTTTGAGATTGCCCAACGGGATGTACACGTTGCCCGGCGCGACGCTGACGAACTCGCTGGAAGAACCGGCCAGGTTCACCCCCGCAGGTGGCTGGATCGGCTTGGCCTGCCACAACGGATAACGGAACTGGCTGACCACCGGCAAACCCGGTATCAGCGCGAATTGCGGCTGCGCATCGTAGGGCGTTGGCGCGGCCATCGCATTGCCCATCTTCAGTTCCGGCACTTCCTCGGTGACTTGTTTACGCGACTCGTAGGAAAACGCCCGCTGCATCACCCGACGGGATTTGCGATACCAGTTATCCCACAGGTAAGCGAGGGTGTTGGACAGGCCTTCACCCTTGAACTGGCCATCGCTGACCACTCGATGCAGGTTCTTCTGACGCTTGAGGAAATCCAGCGGTCTGTCGATGCGATACACCCGAATGTCGGCGCCGCCGTAGGGCTCCATGCGAAACCGGCGATAGTCGCGGCCCGGCGCTTCGAGACGCACCATCGCCGGTTCATCGCTGGCAAAACTGCTGTCGGTCAGCAGGAAAAAACTCTCGCCGGCCACCGGCGCATAGCCGCTGGCCGGGACCGAATCGTCGGCGTAACCCGCCGAGAACGGCAGCACCAATACCAACATCAGAGACAGAAAACGCAGCATGCGGGCACCGGTCATTGGGAAAGAAAATTCAGTCGATAGACGCCGATGAAGTTGGGGTTGGCTGCGTCGGGTATCCATCGGGTGTCCTTCCATGTCATGAGTTGCTGCAGGCTTGCCGAACGCATGCCGTTGTCGGTGGGTGTGCTGGTGCCAGTGTGATAGGCGATGTAGCGGCCCATCCAGATCATCAGGTGCTGGTCGTCGCCCTGATCGAAAAACATCAGGTCGCCAGGGCGTGCCTGAGACACATCGCGGCTGACCAGATGGCTGTTGAACTGGATCAACTTGATCGCATTGACGTATGGCCCGACCTTGCCGCCGCCCTGTTGCCATTGCTGGGCAAGGCTGCGCTGGGCGTCGCTCAGTTGCAGTTCCGGCGGCAGGTAACGATTGGACAGGCCATTGCTGCGCAGCCATTTGTCGTCATGGACTTTCAGCGCTTCATTGGCAGCGAAGCGCACCAGTCCGGCGCAGTCTTGCTGATACCAACGGGGGCTCGGGCCCTGGCTCAGTTGCTCTTGGGCGATACGCACGAACCAGGCGCGAAACACCTGGGATTGCTGCGGGTCGAGCGATGGTGCCTCGACAGCGTGGGCACCCGCGCTCAACAACAACGCCAGCAGGCCGAGACTTCGGATCAATGCCGTCACAGGGCTTTCCACTCCAGCGGCAGCCATTGCCAATGGCCGTCGGGCTCACTGCCTTCGGGCAAGGTCAGGGCGTACTTGCCGTAGCCGCCGAGCTTGCGCAGCTTCGGGATAAGGTAGGTTTGCGCGGCGTTGTAGAACACCGGTTCCATGTCCTGGGGCAGGCTGTCGAGGGTTTCCTGCTGCATCAGTTGCGCCATGGAATCCGGGCCGAAATAGACCGGCATCAGCAGGTCCTTGGGCACCACGTCGGCCATCGGCGGGAAGCGTTTGTCGAGGGTGCCTAGAGCCTTGTCGACGAGTTTGTCATCGAGGGAAAACAGCAAGGTTGAACCGTGGCGGGCCAGGCTCACACGCATGAACGCCTTGCCGCTGATCGCCTCCGGATTTTCGGCGTCCTTGGCTTTGTACGGGCCGAAACTGGAACTGACTTGCCGCTGCCACTGATGGCTCTGCCCCTCCTGTTTCTCCACCACCGGGAATGCGTGCCCGGCGACATTGCTTTCATAGGCGCCGACCATCGAGCCGAACAGCTTGCCCAGATTGCCATCGAGCGTGCCGCTATCCTCGTCGCTCAGACTGGCCACCAGCAACGGCGTGTACAGACGCGAATCAGCGTACCAGCAGAGCCCCGCCGCGCCGGCCATGTGTTCGGTCAACGCTTGTGCCACGCTATCTTCGGCACCGAGTTTCACCAGCAGCGGCTTCTGTTGTTCGGCAGCCAGCGGCAACGCCACGCAAGCGCTGGCGCCCATGGGCATGGCTTGCCAGATCGGTTTGAAATCGAAGTCCGGCTGATTCTCCAGTTCATCCATGGCCAGGAAGCTGTGCCAGCCCTTGTCGTCCATGTCGAAACGCAAACCGGCGAAATTCGGAATGAAGCGCTGATAACCCATGGCCAGCACGCTGGCATTCACCGACAGGCGTTGTTTCACCTCCGGCGTACGAGGCGGCAGGCCGAAGGCTTCGGGGAACAGTTTGTCGCCATTGAGCAACGCGGCAATGGCCGTGGTCGACACGCTGCCCGATTCTTCCGTTGCGCCACTTTGCGGATCGTAGAGTTTCGCCGGATTGGACAGCACCACCAATTTGTCGCCATGGGACGCGAACAGCAGCGCCTTGCTCGCGTTGTAACCGAGTTGATAGAGCCCCACGTCGTCGGTGCCGACCTTCACGTCAGCGACTTTGCTCAACTGCGAGTCGTCCAGCGCCACTTTGGCCAGCGGCTCCAGCACCTTGGCCAGCCCGCCGCGATCCATCACCAGCAGGAAATCCTTGAGCCGCCCATCCGCCCCGCGCCACAACGCTACGTCCGCCGGTTGATCGAACAGTTGCTCGATCAAGGTGTCCTGCAGTTTCAAGTCATGTTCGTAGATGATCCGCCGCAAGCTGCCGATCAACCCCAGGCGATCGGCGTGGGTTTCGTAATAGAAGACGAAATCTTCGGTCAGGGTTTCCTTGAGGAACGGCACTGCCAACAAGTCCTTGGGTAACTGGCTCAAGGAGTGGGTTTCCAGCAAGCCATCCGGGCGGCTCATGCCCAGTTTGTCACTGGCCAACACAGGCGCCGGGGCCTTGGGCTTGTGCATGAACCACCCCAGCCCACCGGCCACGCCAATGACCAGGCATATCCCGATCAGCAGCGTCGGCCAATGCAGAGAAGGTTTGGCCGCTGGTGCGCCTGCGGCCGGAGTAACAGTGCTATCACTCATGTTCACAAAACCCGATGTTCATCCGTGGAGCGGGGATGCCTAGTAGTTGAAAGTCTTGACCAGCAGCAGGTCGCCGATTGCGCGCAGGGGCACGATGAACGTCTCGCGTTTTTCATCGACGGTGTTTTCGTTGAGCACCAGGTTGATCTGCGAGGTAATCACCTCGTTCTGGTTGCCGGACTCATCGAAGTTATAGCCGCCGCTGCCGAAGTTGCCCCAATAGTTCACGTAAACCAGATAGGTGCCACGCAGCGGCGCGGTCATGGTGAACATTTCCGGACCCGGGCCATCGACGCCGTCGGGGTCGAGGCCGCCGCCATTGGTCAAGGCCGAATGTGCCCAGAAGGCATGCTGGCCATCGGGCGTGACAATATGCAGGTCGAGTTCGGCTTTCGGATCATCCCAACCCAGCACCACGCGAATCCGCGCCGGGGTGCGCAGGTTGTTGGCTTCATAGAATTGAACACGCTTGAGGGACTGGCCTTCGGCGCTGCGCACTTCGACGCTGTTGGAACCGGCGCCAAATGCATAGGGCCGGGCGAAACGCCCTTGCTCGTCGGTATAGAGATTCAGCGGATTGCCGTTGACCGCCAAGGTGTGCGGCCCGCGCTGGGTGCCCAGGGCCTTCAGTTGGCCTTCGATCATCGTGCGATTGCGCTGCACACCCCGATCAATCGGCGGCGTGGGATAGGCGACTTGCGGGTTTTCGCTGCGGTCCAGCAGACCGTTGTAACGCCAACCACCCACCGGTTCCGCCAACTCGGCATTCGGCGCGGCCAGAATCACGGGGGCGAAAACCAGCCCGATCAGCAGCAATAGAAATGAGCGCATGCGACGCCTCCTGCCATGCATGACGAAACCTTGCGCCTGATCCTGGGCACGTTACAGATGCGAATACTGCGTTTCGTCTGAAAGACCCGTGACTACCAGGTCGTATAGGGCTCGAAGGTTATCCATTCGGGTGTTTTTTAACAATCGGACGGCTGCGAAATTGCGGTGGGAATCACGGTAATGGGTGGACGGTGAGCCGAATAGCGATGTTATTCGGCTCATAAAGTGAGCCGAATAATCCTCAGTACACTTGAGGTCCACTTACTTTGTGGCGAGGGAGCTTGCTCCCGCTGGCTTGCGAGGCAGGCCCAATCAATTGACCTCAGTATTCCTGAAAAACTTGGCAGATGAATTTAGGGCCGCTTTGCGCCCCAACGGGAGCAAGCTCCCTCGCCACAGGGCTCCGCTTTTCGCGTGTCAAACACCCCGCTCATTTGCCCATGAACCCCCTATCTGCTAGTGTCGCGCCGGTTTAACGTCAACCGGAAATCGCCGCCATGGCCCGCAAAAAAGCTGCACTGGATTTCGAACAGTCCCTCGCCGACCTGCAAACGCTGGTGGAGCGTCTGGAGAATGGCGAATTGTCGCTGGAGGACTCGCTGGCCGCTTTCGAGCAAGGCATCGGTCTGACCCGCGATTGCCAGGCGGCGCTGGCCCAGGCCGAGCAAAAGGTTCAGGTGCTGCTCGAGCGTGATGGCGAGCTGGCCGAGGAACCCTTCGAAGCGGATCAGCCAGAATGATTGCAGCGTACTCGGCAACCAGCCAGGCCCGCGTCAATGCGGCTCTGGAAACCCTGTTCACTGCCCCGAGCCCCGAGCTGGCGCGGCTGTACGAGGCCATGCGCTACAGCGTGATGAATGGCGGCAAACGCGTGCGTCCACTGTTGAGCTACGCCGCCTGCGAAGCGTTGGGCGGCAAACCCGAGCAAGCCAACGGCGCAGCCTGTGCCGTGGAGCTGATCCATGCTTATTCGCTGGTGCATGACGATTTGCCGGCGATGGACGATGACGATCTGCGTCGCGGCCAGCCCACCACCCACAAGAAATTCGATGAAGCCTGCGCGATCCTCGCCGGCGACGGCTTGCAGAGCCTGGCCTTCAGCGCCCTGCTCGACCCGCGCCTGAGCGCGTTGGATGCCGAAATCCACCTGCAAATGGTCAGCGCCCTGGCACTGGCCGCAGGCCCGGCGGGCATGGTCGGCGGTCAGGCCATCGACCTCGGCTCGGTCGGACTGAAGCTTGACCAGAAAGCCCTGGAGTACATGCACCGGCACAAGACCGGCGCGCTGATCGAGGTCAGCGTCAAGCTCGGTGCCCTGGCCAGCGGCCGTGCCGAAAAAGACGAACTCAAGTCCCTGCAGACTTATGCACAGGCCATCGGCCTGGCATTCCAGGTCCAGGACGACATTCTCGACGTCGAAAGCGATACCGAAACCCTCGGCAAACGCCAGGGCGCCGACATTGCCCGGGACAAGCCGACCTACCCGGCCCTGCTCGGCCTCGACGCCGCCAAGGCCTATGCCCTGGAGCTGCGCGACCAGGCCCTGCACGCGCTGCGACCGTTTGACGCGGCGGCCGAACCCTTGCGTGATCTGGCCCGGTATATCGTCGATCGCCGCAGCTGAAGGCGATTGCGCCAAAAAAGCCCAACGCGTGGGCAGGGGGCGATGCATCAGGTAAACTGCCGCATCTTTTATACCTATAACGATTCGCCTGATGCCCACGACGTTTCATGAGATTCCCCGCAAGCGCCCGACCACGCCCCTGCTCGACCGCGCGAACACGCCGGACGGCCTGCGCCGGTTAGGCGAAGCCGAGCTGGAAACCCTGGCCGATGAGTTGCGCCTGGAATTGCTCTACACGGTCGGCCAGACCGGTGGGCATTTCGGTGCCGGCCTGGGCGTGATCGAGCTGACCATCGCGCTGCATTACGTCTTCGACACCCCGGACGACCGGCTGGTGTGGGACGTGGGTCATCAGGCTTATCCACACAAGATCCTCACCGGTCGTCGCGAGCGCATGGGCACCCTGCGCCAGAAGGACGGCGTCGCTGCGTTCCCGCGCCGCTCCGAGAGCGAGTACGACACCTTTGGCGTCGGTCACTCCAGCACCTCGATCAGTGCCGCGCTGGGCATGGCGATTGCCGCCCGCCTGCAAAACAGCGAGCGCAAGGCGATCGCGGTGATCGGCGACGGCGCGTTGACCGCGGGCATGGCGTTCGAGGCGCTGAACCATGCACCGGAAGTGGACGCCAACATGCTGGTGATCCTCAACGACAACGACATGTCGATCTCGCGTAACGTCGGTGGCTTGTCGAACTACCTGGCGAAGATCCTTTCCAGCCGCACCTACGCGAGCATGCGCGAAGGCAGCAAGAAAGTGCTGTCGCGCCTGCCCGGTGCCTGGGAAATCGCTCGCCGGACCGAAGAATATGCCAAAGGCATGCTGGTTCCCGGCACGCTGTTCGAAGAACTGGGCTGGAACTACATTGGCCCGATTGATGGCCACGACCTGCCGACCCTGATCGCCACCCTGCGCAACATGCGCGATCTGAAAGGCCCGCAGTTCCTGCACGTCGTCACCAAGAAAGGCAAAGGCTTCGCCCCGGCGGAAGTCGACCCGATCGGTTACCACGCCATCACCAAGCTCGAACCCCTGGACGCCCCGGCCGCCGCGCCGAAAAAAGCCAGCGGGCCGAAGTACTCCGGTGTGTTCGGCGAATGGCTGTGCGACATGGCGGCTGCCGACCCGCGTCTGGTCGGGATTACCCCGGCGATGAAGGAAGGCTCGGACCTGGTTGCTTTCAGCGAACGCTTCCCGCTGCGCTACTTCGACGTCGCCATTGCCGAGCAACACGCCGTCACCCTCGCGGCCGGCATGGCCTGCGAAGGCGCCAAACCCGTGGTGGCCATCTATTCGACCTTCCTGCAGCGCGGCTACGACCAGTTGGTGCATGACGTCGCGGTGCAGAATCTCGACGTACTGTTCGCCATCGACCGCGCAGGCCTGGTGGGCGAAGACGGTCCGACCCACGCCGGCAGCTTCGATTTGTCGTTCCTGCGCTGCATCCCCGGCATGCTGGTGATGACCCCGAGCGATGAAAACGAGCTGCGCAAGATGCTCACTACCGGCCACCTGTACGAAGGTCCGGCGGCGGTGCGTTATCCACGGGGTAACGGCCCGAACGCGACCATCGAGAAAGACCTCGAACCGATCGAGATCGGCAAGGGTGTGATTCGCCGACAGGGCAGCAAAGTCGCCCTGCTGGTGTTCGGCGTGCAACTGGCCGAAGCCCTGAAAGTCGCCGAGACGCTGGACGCGACCGTGGTCGACATGCGTTTCGTCAAACCGCTGGATGAAGCGCTGGTTCGCGAAATCGCCGGCAGCCACGACTTGCTGGTGACCGTCGAAGAAAACGCGATCATGGGCGGCGCCGGTGGCGCGGTCAGCGAATTCCTCGCCCGCGAAAACATCCTCAAGTCGATGCTGCACCTGGGCTTGCCGGATATTTACGTCGAGCACGCCAAGCCGGCGCAAATGCTGGCCGAGTGTGGCTTGGACGAGGCGGGAATCGAAGCGTCCATTCGCGAACGCCTGCAACTGCTCAACCTCTAAACGCAAAACCCTGTGTAGGAGCTGCCGAAGGCTGCGATCTTTTGATCCTGGCCCTCGACAACTCCATATCTGAAAAAATCAAAATCAAAAGATCGCAGCCTTCGGCAGCTCCTACGGAGAGTTGCGTCGCATCTGAAATCTCGGATACTCCATGAAACTCTCTCCCTTCGCCCTGACGCTGACCCTGCTGCCGGCCGGTCAATTGCTGGCCGACGCCTTCGAACGCGACCAGGCCCTGAAGCTGCCCGACGTGTTGATCAGCGCCAACCGCCAGGTCGAAGCGCGCAACGACAGCAGCGCCGCCAACACCGTATTCACCCGCGAAGACATCGATCGCCTGCAACCCTATAGCGTCACTGACCTGTTGCGTCGGGTGCCGGGCGTGCAAGTCTCGCAGTCCGGCGGGCGCGGCAGCATTCCGGGTGTCTACATCCGTGGCACCCAGTCGGCCCAGAGCCTGGTGTTGGTGGATGGCCAGCGCATCGGCAGTTCGACCTCCGGCGACAGCAACCTGCAACACATCAATATCGAGCAGGTCGAGCGCGTGGAAGTGCTGCGCGGCTCCCGCTCGGTGATTTATGGCAGCGATACGATTGGCGGGGTGATCCAGATCTTCACCCGCCGTGGTGGCGAGCAAGGCCTGCAACCTCGATTGCACATGGGATTTGGCAGCAACCAGACCTGGGAGCGCAGTCTCGGTTTATCCGGCGGTGATGAGCAAACCCGCTTCAACCTCGGCGCCAGCCTCGACGAAACCGCCGGCATCAATCGCACCCATGAGTCGTATCCCAGTGATGGCGACCATGACGAATATCGCAACAAGTCGCTCAGCCTGAGCCTGAGTCACGCCCTGACGCAAGACATCGAAGTCGGCGCCAACCTGCTGGATAACCGTGGCAAGAGCGAGTTCGACAACCCGTTCGGTCGCTTCGACATGAATACGTTCGAATCGGTCCAGCAACAGCCCTACAGCGACTTCGACGTGAGCAGCGTCAGCAGCTATGTCGATGCACGGATCAACGATCTCTGGAAAACCCGCGTTGATGTCGGCCACAGTGAAAACCGCGAGAAGACCCTCGACAAGCTCAGCGATGAGCGCACCGTGTTCAACACCTATCGCGACTCGGTGACCTGGCAAAACGACCTGACGCTCAATGAGCGCAACAGCCTGATGCTCGGCGGCGACTGGTACGAAGACCGGATCAATAGCACCACGGCATTCGACGAAGACAGCCGCTGGAACCGCGCCGCATTTATCCAGCATCGCTATCAGGCTGACAGTTTTTCCACGGAGTTGGGCCTGCGCCACGACGATAACCAGCAGTTCGGCAGCCAGAACACCTGGAGCGGCACCTTCACCCTGCCGCTGAACCCGGACAACGAAGTGCTGCTGACCTACAGCGAAGGCTTCCGCGCGCCGACCTTCAACGACCTGTATTACCCTGACTTCAGCAACCCCGACCTGAAGCCTGAAACCTCGAAAAGCTATGAGCTGCAATGGCGTAGCCAATTGACCGAGGACAGTCGCCTGGAGACGTCGCTGTATCGCACCGACCTTGAAGACGCGATCATTTTCGGCAGCAACTCGCGCCCCGAGAACGTTGCCTCGGCACGGATCAACGGCTTCGAAGCAGCGCTGAAACAGGAACTGTTCGGCTGGCAGAGCAACCTTGGCGTGGCGATTATCGACCCACGAGATCGTGACACGGGTCACACCCTGGCCCGTCGCGCGCGCCGCACCTTGAGTTGGGATCTGGACCGTCAGTTCGATCGCCTGGGCCTTGGCGCCAGTTGGCAAGCGGTCAGCAGCAGCTATGACGACCTGAACAATCAACAGCCATTGGGCGGTTATGCCTTGTTGGGACTACGCAGCAGTTGGGAGCTCAATCGTGAAGTCCGGCTGGAGCTGAAGGTCGACAACCTGCTGGACAAGGGTTACAGCCGGGCGCTGTACAGCTTCCAAGGGAGCCAGTACGGGTATCGCGAGGAAGGTCGGGCGTGGATGTTCGGGGTAACCTGGACGCCGGAGATCTGAGGCTGACGCAAATCATTGTGGCGAGGGAGCTTGCTCCCGCTCGACTGCGCAGCAGTCGCAATCAAAGCTGACAGGGCAATCAGACAAATTGCAGTGTTGGTTTTTAGGGCTGCTTCGCAGCCCAGCGGGAGCAAGCTCCCTCGCCACAGTTACAAATTCGGCGCGATCAACTGGCACAGTTTTGCAGTTGCCTCAATCATCTGCCCGCTCGGCCGCTCCAGGCCCTTGTCCGTCACCAGTCGCAATTGCCCTTGTGCCACGGCCGCCACCTGCGGCCAGGCTTTCCACGCATCGAGCTGCGCCTGATCGCTGGCCAGGATTACCTCGGGATTGCGCTGCAACACGGCTTCCACGCTGACTTGCGGTGCCGGCAGCTTCAGGTCATCAAATACGTTTTGCGCACCGCAGACCTCCAGCGCATCGCTGATGATCTGCTCGCCGCCAACCGTATACAGCGGCCGATCCCAGACCTGATAGAACACTCGCAACGGCTTGTCCCGGCGATAGCGCTGACGCAATTCATACAGCCGCTGGCGTAAATCGCCGGCCAATGAAGTTCCGCGCTCAGGCCGACCGAGCTGAGCGGCAATGGCCTCGATCTGTGCGGCGAGCTGGTTCAGGCTGTGGGGTTCGGCGACGTAGGTGGGCATATTCAGTCGCTTGAGCTGGTCACGCTGGGCCGGGCCGACGCTACCGGGCCATAGCAGCAACAGATCGGGTTTCAGGCTGAGCAGGCGCTCCATGTCCAACTGGCCATAGCGACCAACGGAGGGCAGGTTCTTGAGTTCGGCAGGTCGTTCACCGGCGTCCAGCACCCCTACCAGGAGGTCGGCGGAACCCAGTTCAACGACGATTTCAGAGAGCGACGGAGCGAGGCTGACAACCCGTTCGACCGCGAATGCCGAGCCGCTGGCGGCCAGCAGCAACACCGCCAGCCAGAGCGCGCGCATCAACCGAGTTGACGCGGAATACGGTAAAGGTAGAACAGCACGGCGGTCGACAGGGCCAGCAGCATCAGCGGCACGGCTTCGAGACCGACGAACACCGCCAGGGCACCGATCCAGGCCGGCAGCCCGGCGGCCAGGAATGCCGTGCGCCGCTTGGCCGCCAGACTGATCCAGGCGCCAGGTTCTTCAGGGGTATCGAGGGCTTTCTGGGTGGCGATAAGCGCGTGTTTGTAGGCACCGAAAAATTTCAGGCTGACAAACATCGAGGCGACTCCGGCGATGAACAACGGCATCGCCAGCACCGGCAGAATCGCTTCGCTCTGACCGAATACCGCGTTGATCACAAACAGCGGCAACAAGGCCAGCGCCAGGTATTGCCACCAGTTGAAGGACAATCGCCGCCGCACCTGACCGCGGGTCACGCCCGATCTACCTCGCCCTGATGCTCATTGCCCATCATGTGGTCGAGCTTGCTGGCCTTGGTCGCCAGGTAGAGTCGGTTATGCGGATTGTGGCCGGTGTGCAGCGGCACGCGCTCGGCGACCACGATACCCATGTCGGTCAAGGCCTTGACCTTGCGCGGGTTGTTGGTCATCAGGCGCAAGGACTTCACGCCCAGGTGCTCCAGCATCGGCAGGCACATGGCGTAGTCACGCTGGTCGGCGGCAAAGCCCAGGCGTTCGTTGGCTTCGACGGTATCGGCGCCACCGTCCTGCAACTCATAGGCTCGGATCTTGTTGAGCAGGCCAATGCCCCGGCCTTCCTGGCGCAGGTAGAGCAAGACGCCACGACCTTCGCGGGCGATGGCCTGCAAGGCGGCCTCCAGTTGCGACCCGCAGTCGCAGCGCTGGCTGAACAAGGCATCGCCCGTCAGGCATTCGGAGTGCAACCGGCCGAGTACCGGGGCACCGTCGGCAATCTCACCCAGGCTCAGCACAACGTGCTCGCGGCCGGTGGCTTCATCGAGAAAGCCATGCATGGTGAATTGCGCAAAAGGCGTTGGCAGCTTGGAAGCGGCGACAAAAACGACAGGCACCGGTGTGCTCCTGATCTAAAAGTCTGAAGATTCGCAGAGCCGGCATTGTAACAGCAGGTTCCGGAGGACGCTTAGGCTGAATTATCGGCGATAACTATCAAAATGTTTGATATACACCGCACCACAATCAATGTGGGAGCGGCGGTGCGGCGATCCCACAATGGATACATCATCTACCTTAAGAACCGTGTCAGTTCGAATCAACAGCTCTCATGATCAACGCCTGGAATCCCCGGTCAGGCGAAAAACCACACCAGTCCCTGCATCGCCAACCAGGCGAACACCCCGGCCAGGACATCATCGAGCATGATGCCGACGCCGCCATGTACGTGCCGGTCAATCCAGCGAATCGGCCATGGCTTGAGGATGTCGAAGAAGCGGAACATCAGGAAACCCGCCAGCAACCACTGCCAGCCTTCCGGCACCAGCCACAGGGTGATCCACATCCCGACCATTTCGTCCCAGACGATGCCTTCATGGTCGTGTACCCGCAAATCGTCGGCCACTTTGCCGCACAGCCAGAAGCCGAACAGCATGGTGATGCCCAGCATCAGCCAGTAACCCCAGTCGGGCAGCATCTGCCACAACGGGATAAAGGGCAGCGCAACCAACGACCCCCAAGTGCCGGGCGCCTTTGGCAAGGTGCCCGAGCCAAAGCCGAACGCCAGGAAATGCCATGGATTGCGCCAGACCGACGGCGGTACGAACTCCGCCGGGACCTGTTTGGGATGATCTGTCACGGTGACTCCCGAAAATGTTGATAACCCCGGGATTGCGGGGTGATGTCTTTGCCATCGGCGTCCAGCAGCCTCACGCCCTGCCCTGTCACAACCTGGCCAATTACATGGATCGGCCAGCCACCGGCCAGTAATAGCGGCAATTCGACGGGCGGCAAGGTGAAGGCCAGGACGTAATCGTCGCCGCCGCTCAGGGCTGCAGCCTGTGCGTCCGACTGACCGAGAAAGTCGACCAGACTCTGCGACAGCGGCAATCGATCCCGCTCGACTTCGATTCCGACCTTCGACGCCAGCGCGATATGCCCGCAATCCGCGAGCAGGCCGTCGGAGATATCCATTGCCGAAGTGGCCTTGCCCCGTAGCGCCTGACCCAAACCGAGCTGCGGTTGCGGCGACCAGTAATGCGCCAGCAATGGCTCGGCAATGCGTGCTTCGGCTGTGCGCTGGCCGAGCACCAAGGGCAAGGCACCGGCGGCATTGCCCAGGTTGCCGCCGACACACAGCAGGTCGCCCGGTTGCGCTCCACTGCGGGTCAGCGCCAGGCCGGCCGGCACGCGTCCGAACACGGTCATGGTCAGGCTCAGCGGCCCGCGGGTCGTGTCGCCCCCCACCAGCGCCACGCCGCAGCTTTGCGCCATCTGGTTCAAACCACGGGCATAGGCTTGCAGCCAATCGGCGGTCACCGTCGGCAAAGTCAGGGCAAGGGTAAAGGCAATCGGGGTGGCGCCCATGGCGGCCAGGTCGCTGACGGCCACGGCCAGCGAGCGCTGACCGAGCAGAAACGGATCGCAGGGATCGGCGAAATGCACACCGGCCACCAACGTATCGGTAGAGATCGCCATCTGCTCCCCGGAGGGAACAGCCAGCAAGGCGCAGTCATCGCCGATCCCGAGGGCAACGCCTTCGCCGCCCTGCGCACAAGGCGCGGCGGCGAAGAAATTGCGGATCAGCTCAAACTCGCCCATGGCTTCGTGTCGACATTCCAAGCGCCGATCAGCGCTTGAACGCCTTCACTTCAGCTTCACGCAGACGCGGGGCCAGCTTGTCGAGCACACCGTTGACGAACTTGTGGCCGTCGGTGGAACCGAAGACCTTGGCCAGTTCGATACCCTCGTTGATCACAACGCGGTACGGCACGTCGACGCGCTTGAGCAGCTCCCAAGTGGACAGACGCAGAACCGCCAGTTCAACCGGGTCCAGCTCATCGATGGTCAAGTCCAGGCAAGGCGTGAGCGCGGTGTCGATTTCGGTCTTGAATTGCGGAACCCCGTGCAGGATTTCGCGGAAGTACGCGCCGTCGACATCACTGAAATCGTTATCGACCCGGAACTGCGCTTCGATCTCGTTCAGCGACTGCTTGGCCATGTGCCATTGGTACAGCGCCTGAGTCGCGAGCTGACGGGCTTCGCGACGCTTGACGCTTTTCGATGGCTTGCCGGCATCCGCAGGCTTTGGATCGCGCGGGTTGAAACGATCGCTTTCGTCGCTAATCACTTGGCCTCCAACTGCGCCAGCAGGCTGACCATTTCCAGAGCGGACAGGGCAGCTTCAGCACCTTTGTTGCCGGCCTTGGTGCCGGAACGTTCGATGGCTTGCTCGATGGAATCAACGGTCAGGACGCCGAAAGCGACCGGTACGCCGAACTCCATGGACACCTGGGCCAGGCCCTTGGTGCACTCGCCAGCCACGTATTCGAAGTGCGGGGTGCCGCCACGAATGACCGCGCCCAGGGCGATGATTGCCGCGAATTCGCCTTTCTGGGCGACTTTCTGCGCAACCAGCGGGATTTCGAAGGCGCCAGGTGCGCGGATGATGGTGATGTCGCTTTCGCTCACGCCGTGGCGAACCAGGGCATCAACTGCACCGCTGACCAGGCTTTCAACGACGAAGCTGTTGAAACGGCCCACTACCAGAGCGTAGCGGCCTTTAGGGGCGATGAAGGTACCTTCGATGGTCTTCAGGGTCATTCGATAGATCTCTTAAAGAGCCGGGACGCGTCTCGTACGCGTCCCTCGGTGATATTTGAACCGCGAATTCAAGGCCGGAAACAACCGGTCATTATTCGGAGGGCACGTATTCTACAACTTCCAGATCGAAACCGGATATCGCATTAAATTTCATGGGTGCCGACATCAGGCGCATTTTGCGTACGCCAAGGTCACGCAGGATCTGCGAACCGGCACCGACAGTGCTGTAGGTGGTCGGTTTTTTCACCGCTGCGTGATCGGCGGTTTCGCGGATATGCGCGAGCAACACGTCGCCATCGAGCGGGTGACCGAGCAACAGCACCACGCCGCTGCCAGCCTCGGCAACCGTGGCCATGGCGGCGCGCAGGCTCCAGCGGCCGGGTTGCTTGACCATCAGCAGGTCACGCAGCGGGTCCATGTTGTGCACGCGAACCAGGGTTGGTTCTTCGGCACATACATTGCCCAGGGTCAGCGCCATGTGCACGTCGCCTTCCACCGAATCACGATAGGTCACCAGGTTGAATTGGCCCAGTTCGCTGTCCAGTGGCTGCTCGGCAATCCGCTGAACGGTACGTTCGTGGATCATCCGGTAGTGAATCAGGTCGGCGATGGTGCCGATCTTGATGTCGTGTTCAGCGGCAAAAGCTTCCAGCTCGGCGCGACGGGACATGGTGCCGTCGTCGTTCATCACTTCGCAGATCACGCCGCTCGGCTCGAAACCGGCCATGCGCGCCAGGTCGCACGCCGCTTCGGTGTGGCCGGCACGGGCCAGGGTACCGCCGGCCTGAGCCATCAGCGGGAAGATGTGGCCCGGGCTGACGATGTCTTCAGCCTTGGCATCACGGGCAGCGGCAGCCTGCACGGTGCGCGCACGGTCGGCGGCCGAGATGCCGGTGGTCACGCCGGTGGCCGCTTCGATCGATACGGTGAACTTGGTGCCGAAACCGGAACCGTTGCGCGGCGCCATCAATGGCAGCTTGAGCAGTTCGCAACGCTCGCGGCTCATCGGCATGCAGATCAGGCCACGGGCATGCTTGGCCATGAAGTTGATGTGCTCGGGCTTGCAGCACTCGGCGGCCATGATCAGGTCGCCTTCGTTCTCGCGGTCTTCGTCATCCATGAGGATGACCATCTTGCCTTGGCGGATGTCTTCAACCAGTTCTTCGATGCTATTGAGCGCCACAAGGCACCCCCCTTCTTTCGAAATTAGAGCTCAGGATTTGAGGTAGCCGTTTTGGGCCAGAAAGCTTTCGGTAATGGTGCTGCCGGCAGTCGGCTCTGCGGCCTTGTCGCCCAGAAGCAGGCGCTCCAGGTAACGGGCCAGCAAGTCCACCTCCAGGTTCACCCGGCGGCCTGGCTGATACGACGCCATGATGGTTTCGCTCAGGGTGTGGGGAATAATGGTCAGCAGGAACTCGGCGCCATCGACTGCGTTCACGGTCAGGCTGGTGCCGTCGACGGTGATCGAGCCTTTATGGGCGATGTATTTGGCCAGGTCCTTCGGCGCGCGGATGCGGAATTCCACGGCGCGCGCGTTCTCGGTACGGGCAACCACTTCGCCCACGCCGTCGACGTGACCGCTGACCAGATGCCCGCCGAGGCGAGTGGTCGGGGTCAGGGCTTTTTCCAGATTGACCGGGCTGCCGCTTTTCAGGTCGTTCATGGCGGTGCAGTCGAGGGTTTCGCGACTGACGTCCGCCGCAAAGCCATTGCCCGGCAATTCCACGGCCGTCAGGCACACGCCGTTGACCGCGATGCTGTCGCCCAGTTTGACGTCGCTCAGGTCGAGCTTGCCGGTTTCGACGTGAACCCGCACATCACCGCCCTTTGGGGTCAATGCACGAATACTGCCGATGGATTCGATGATGCCGGTAAACATGAGGTTCTCCTCGAGAACAAAGCCAGCGCTATAGCGATGGCCGGAAATTATACGCTCGCTGCTGGCGTAGGAATGGCAATGACTCGCCAGTCATCGCCCACCGCGCGAATTTCGATGATTTTAAGCTCGGGCGCATCCTTCATTTGCGCGAGCGGCCAGTCCAGCAGCGGCCGCGCCGAGGAACCCAGGAACTTGCCGGCAATAAAAATCTGGAACTCGTCCACCAGACCGAGCTGGGCAAAGGCACCCGCCAGACGCGGGCCGGCCTCGACCAGCACCTCGTTGGCACCACGGGCGGCGAGCTCAACCAGCAGCTGGCGCAGATCGACCTGGCCATCGTAGCCCGGCACGATCAGGCATTCCGGACCGTTGGCGTATTGCTCTTCCACTGCCACGCAGGTCGCGACCAGCGCCGGCCCGGCCTTGAAGAACGGTGCATCCAGCGGCACCCGCAGGCGCCCGTCGACCAGCACCCGCAGCGGTGGACGGCTCATGGCCAGTGCCGTTTGCCCGGCATCCAGACCCAACTCATCGGCGCGCACGGTCAAACGAGCACTGTCCGCCAGCACTGTATCGGCACCAGTCAGCACCACACTCGCCTGGGCACGTAGCCGTTGTACCGCCGAACGCGCTGCCGGGCCGGTGATCCACTGGCTTTCGCCGCTTTCCATCGCCGTGCGCCCGTCCAGGCTCATGGCCAGCTTGACCCGCACGAACGGCAAGCCGTGTTCCATGCGTTTCAGAAAGCCTTGATTAAGCTTGCGCGCCTCGCCTTCCAGCACACCGCTTTCAGTGGCGATACCGGTCTGGGCCAGGCGTTGCAGACCGCGACCGGCGACTTCCGGATTCGGGTCCTGCATCGCTGCGACCACGCGAGCCACACCGGCATTGACCAGTGCATCGGCGCAAGGCGGTGTGCGGCCGTGGTGGCTGCAAGGCTCAAGCGTCACGTATGCGGTGGCGCCACGAGCTTGCTCACCGGCCGCGCGCAAGGCGTGGACTTCAGCGTGGGGCTCGCCGGCGCGCTCGTGCCAGCCTTCGCCGACAATCTGCCCGCCCTGCACGATCACGCAACCGACACGCGGATTGGGGTGCGTCGTGTAATGTCCCTTGCGCGCCAGTTCCAGGGCACGAGCCATGAAATGGGCGTCGAGGATGGCTTGTTCTGCGGGTATGGTCATTCTTTCACCGGTTCACGGGCCAGGCGATCGATCTCTTCGCGGAACTCATTGAGATCCTGGAAGCGACGATATACCGAAGCGAAGCGGATATAGGCGACTTCGTCGAGCTTCTGCAGCTCGGCCATCACCAGTTCGCCGACCACGAGGGATTTGACCTCGCGCTCGCCCGTGGCGCGCAGTTTGTGTTTGATGTGCACCAGCGACGACTCGAGGCGCTCGACACTCACCGGGCGCTTCTCCAGCGCGCGCTGCATGCCGGCGCGGAGTTTTTCTTCGTCGAACGGCTGGCGACTGCCGTCGGTTTTGATCAGGCGCGGCAACACCAGTTCAGCCGTCTCGAACGTCGTGAAACGCTCGCCGCAGGCCAGGCATTCACGCCGGCGGCGCACCTGTTCGCCCTCGGCGACCAGACGCGAGTCGATGACCTTGGTGTCGTTGGCACCGCAGAAGGGACAGTGCATGGTGGCAGGCAACAAAAAAAGGGAGGGCCATGGTAGCGCATCCCGGTGGCAAGACAAGCCATAGGGTTTGCGGTATACAGACGGGATGATCACTTGATCCATGGAATTCAGCTTTATGGAGCCACCAATGTCGTTACGTCCGCTCATTTTGCTCAGTGTTTTCAGTCTGCTGGTGGCTTGCGGCAGCGATGCCCCCAAGTCCCAGCCGCCAACGCCAGGCCCGGCGCCGCAGCAAGCGCAGAAGAAAGCCCGGGAGGCGGCTGACCTCGGCCCTCTGCCCGCCTATCAGCGTGAACTGAGCGGTACCCTGCAAGGCGTTCCAGCCGGCGCTGAGGTCGAACTGGCATTGCTGGTGATCGACGATAAGGACCGCCCGCAACAATTGCTCGCCAGTTCCAGCCTGATCGGCAACAACCAGGTGCTGCCATTTCACCTGCGTTTCAATCCGCAATCCTTCCCGTCCGGGGGCCGTGTTGAACTGCGAGGCCGCGCCAGTCAGTCCGGGCAGCTGATCCTGCACTTGCCGTCGCAGCTGATTACCCAGCCGACCACCCAGGCCCTGGGTCAACTGCAATTCGTCAAAGCCCCATGAGTGCACCGCTCGACCTGCAAAAGGCGTTGGGTGAACTGCTCGGTGATGCGCAATTGGTTGCCTGTGAGTTACCAGGGACCGACCTGAAGTTGTGGCTGATCGACGGCGACAACATGGACCGCGCCTTCAGCCCGGAAGAGACCCGGCGCATCCTGCATGAGCCGCCGTACTGGAGTTTCTGCTGGGCCAGCGGCCTGGCCGTGGCCCGTTATCTGGCCGACAACCCGCATTGGGTCGAAGGCAAGCGCGTGCTGGATTTCGGTGCCGGTTCCGGGGTGGCGGGGATTGCCGCTGCCAAGGCCGGCGCGCTGGAAGTGCTGGCCTGCGACCTCGACCCACTGGCGATTGCCGCGTGTCGGGCCAATGCCGAGCTCAATGACGTAGAGCTCAACTACTCGACGGATTTTTTTGCTGAGGCTGATCGCTTCGACCTGATTCTGGTGGCGGATGTGCTGTACGACAGGGCCAACCTGCCGCTGCTCGACCAGTTCCTCAGCCGCGGCCGAGAGGCGCTGGTGGCGGATTCTCGAGTGCGGGATTTTCGCCATCCGTTGTACCGGCGCATAGAGATGCTGGAGGCGATGACCCTGCCGGATCTGGCCGAGCCCCACGAGTTTCGGCATGTGAGCCTGTACCACGCGCAGCGCTAGCTAAAAGCATCGCGAGCAGGCTCGCTCCTACAGTGGTTGGTGTGAACCACAAGTCTTGTGGCCGACTTCAATCCCTGTGGGAGCGAGCTTGCTCGCGATGACGTCTTGTCAGACGAAACATCTCTAACGGCCACCCCGCTTCCGGCGCGCCCCCACCAAGCCGTATAGTTGCCCCATTCACGCTTTTACGAGATTGCCCATGAGTCAGGAAACGCCGTACATCTTCGACGCCACGACTGCCGATTTCGACCAGTCGGTGATCGAGAACTCTTTCCACAAGCCGGTGCTGGTGGATTTCTGGGCCGAATGGTGCGCGCCCTGCAAAGTGCTGATGCCGATGTTGCAGAGCATTGCCGAGAGCTATCAGGGTGAATTGCTGCTGGCCAAGGTCAATTGCGACCTCGAACAAGACATCGTCGCCCGCTTCGGCATCCGCAGCCTGCCGACCGTGGTGCTGTTCAAGGACGGCCAGCCTGTCGACGGCTTTGCCGGTGCCCAGCCGGAATCCGCCGTGCGCGCCCTGCTCGAACCCCACGTGCAGATGCCGCCACCGGCCGCCGCCGATCCGTTCGAACAGGCCCAGGCGCTGTTCGACGACAGCCGCTTTGCCGATGCCGAAGCGCTGCTCAAAGTGATCCTGGGTGAAGACAACACCAACGCCAAGGCACTGATCCTCTACGCCCGCTGCCTGACCGAGCGCGGTGAACTGGGCGAAGCGCAAGCCGTGCTGGATGCGGTCAAGAGCGACGAGCACAAGGCCGCGCTGGCTGGCGCCAAGGCACAGATCAAGTTTCTCGGTCTGGCCAAGGACCTGCCGGATGCCGCCGATCTGAAGGCCCGGCTGGCAAAAGACCCGCTGGACGATGAAGCGGTCTATCAACTGGCGATCCAGCAACTGGCCCGTCAGCAGTACGACGCCGCTCTGGATGCTTTGCTCAAGCTGTTCACCCGCAACCGCAGCTACAGCGAAGGCCTGCCACACAAGACCTTGCTGCAGGTGTTCGAGTTGCTGGGCAATGATCATCCGTTGGTGAGCACCTACCGCCGCAAGTTGTTTGCCGCCCTCTATTAAAAATCAAAAGATCGCAGCCTGCGGCAGCTCCTACAGAGAATATGTATTCACCCTGTAGGAGCTGCCGCAGGCTGCGATCTTTTTACGGTCTACTCGATCCAGCTGTAGAGCGGCGTATCCCCGCCGCTCACTACCTTCACGTCCGGACTATGGCGCAAACGCACCAGCAGGCGTTTGCCCGCCGCCGCGCTGCCGGTCAGCCCTTCGAGTTGATCAAGCAGGTCCGGCCCGCTGAGCTGCCCTGCCTTGCGCAGCAAATCCCTGGCGATCTGCCACAGCGCATCATCCTGATTCAGTGGTTTCGCCGCTGGCACGCTGACGGCGGATTTTTCCACCTGCAACTGCGCCCCTAGCCGCGCCCAGTCCGCGTCGTCCATCTCCAGGGTCAAATCCACCGGCCAATCGCCGATGCTTCCGCGAATTCGCAACATAGGTCTGCTCCCGCACATTTCTTCCCGGCATGCTCCCATGGGACTTGTGCAACGCCAAGCAGGCAGTCAAACTCTCCGCACTTACGTTATAAGATTACATAACATTTTCTTCATTTTACTTTTCGGAGACTCGTCATGCGCCGTCTGCTTCTCGCCCTGCCGTTTGCCATGTTGCCGCTGGCTGTCGCCCATGCCGCCGACGAACACGATCATGAGCATGGCAGCCTGGCCGCCCACGAACATGGCGTGGGACGCCTGAACGCGGCGCTGGACGGCAAGACCCTGGAGCTGGAGCTGGAAAGCCCAGCCATGAACCTGGTGGGTTTCGAGCACGTCGCCACCAGCGACGCCGACAAAGCCAAGGTCGCCGCCACCCGCGCGCAACTCGAGCAACCACTGGCCCTGTTCAACCTGCCGAAAGCCGCCGGTTGCGTGGTGGAAAACCAGGAACTGGAAAGCCCGCTGTTCGGCGACAAACCCGAGGCCGACGATGATCACGATGAAGACGCCAAGGACGAAGACGGCCACGAACATCATCATGATCACAGCGAAATCCACGCTCGCTATCAGTTCACCTGCGCCACGCCAGATGCATTGAAGACCCTGGACCTGGCGAATATTTTCACCCGCTTCCCGGCCACCCGGAAAATTCAGGTACAACTGATCGGCCCGAGCGGGCAGCAAGGGGTTGATGTGACGGCCAAGGCTGCTGCGCTGAAATTCTGAATTCACTGAAGCCCCCCTGTAGGAGCTGCGGAGTGAAACGAGGCTGCGATCTTTTGACCTTCAACGATCAAAAGATCGCAGCCTGCGGCAGCTCCTACACAGGTCAATCAACACCCATGAAATCGGCTAAATGACCCAAGCACTCATCGAACTGTCCGACCTGGGCTTCAGTTGGCCCGGTCACCCGCCGCTGCTGGACATCCCGGCGTTTCGCCTGGAGCGCGGCGAAACCCTGTTCCTCAAAGGCCCCAGCGGCAGCGGCAAGACCACCCTGCTCGGCTTGCTCGGCGGCGTGCAAAAGCCTGATCGCGGCAGCATCCGCCTGCTCGGCCAGGAACTGACGCAACTCTCGGCCGGCGCCCGCGACCACTTCCGCGTCGATCACACCGGCTACATCTTCCAGCAGTTCAACCTGCTGCCGTTTCTGTCGGTGCGCGAGAACGTCGAACTGCCCTGCCACTTCTCGAAACTGCGCGCCGAACGGGCGAAACAACGCCACGGCAGCGTCGACAAAGCCGCCGCCACGCTGCTCGCCCACCTGGGTTTGAAGGATGAAAACATCCTCGGTCGCCGCGCCGACTCGCTGTCCATCGGCCAGCAGCAACGGGTCGCCGCCGCCCGCGCACTGATCGGTCAACCGGAACTGGTGATCGCCGACGAGCCGACCTCGGCCCTCGATTACGACGCCCGCGAGAACTTCATTCGCCTGCTGTTCGCCGAGTGCCGCGAAGCCGGGTCGAGCCTGTTGTTCGTCAGCCATGACCAGAGCCTGGCGCCGCTGTTCGACCACAACCTGTCGCTGGCCGAACTCAATCGCGCCGCCACCCCGCCCGAGGTCTGAGATGTATCTGTTTCGTCTAGCCATGGCCAGCCTGGCTAACCGTCGCTTCACTGCGATCCTCACCGCGTTCGCCATTGCCCTGTCGGTGTGCCTGTTGCTGGCGGTGGAGCGCGTGCGCACCGAAGCCAAGGCCAGTTTCGCCAGCACCATCAGCGGCACCGACCTGATCGTCGGCGCCCGCTCAGGCTCGGTGAACCTGTTGCTGTATTCGGTGTTCCGTATCGGCAACGCCACCAACAACATCCGCTGGGACAGCTTCGAACACTTCGCCAGCAACCCGAAAGTGAAGTGGGCGATCCCTATGTCCCTCGGCGACTCCCATCGTGGTTATCGGGTGATGGGGACCACTGAAGCGTACTTCGAACATTACCAGTACGGACGCCAGCAACACCTGCAACTGGCCGATGGCCGGGCTTTTGCCACTGACCCGTTCGAAGTGGTGCTCGGCGCCGAAGTGGCCGATGCACTGCACTACAAACTCGGTGACAAACTGGTGCTGGCCCACGGCGTGGCGGCGATCAGCCTGGTCAAGCACGACGACAAGCCATTCACCGTGGTCGGCATTCTCAAACGCACCGGCACACCGGTGGACCGCACGCTGCACATCAGCCTCGGTGGCATGGAAGCGATTCACATCGACTGGCATAACGGCGTGCCGGCCCGGGGCGAGGGGCGCATCACCGCCGACCAGGCGCGCAACATGGACCTCACGCCGCAAGCGATCACCGCGTTCATGCTCGGCCTGAACAACAAGATTTCGACCTTTGCCCTGCAACGGGAAATCAACGAGTTCCGTGGTGAGCCGATGCTGGCGATCCTGCCGGGCGTGGCGTTGCAGGAGCTGTGGAGTCTGATGGGCACCGCGGAAAAGGCTTTGTTCGTGGTCTCGCTGTTTGTGGTGCTGACCGGGTTGATCGGCATGCTTACGGCGATTCTCACCAGCCTCAATGAACGCCGCCGGGAGATGGCGATCCTGCGCTCGGTGGGCGCACGCCCCTGGCACATCGCGACGCTGTTGGTTCTGGAAGCCTTTGCCCTGGCGCTGTCGGGCGTGATCGCCGGTGTGGCGTTGTTGTATGTGTGCATCGCGGCGGCCCAGGGCTATGTGCAAGCCAACTACGGTCTGTTCCTGCCGCTGTCCTGGCCGAGCGAATATGAATGGACGCTGCTCGGTGGCATCCTGATCGCCGCGCTGCTGATGGGCAGTGTGCCGGCCTGGCGCGCCTATCGCCAATCCCTGGCCGATGGCCTGTCGATTCGTTTATGAGGACGTTGAAAATGCCTCGCGCCGTACTTGCGCTGTTGATGCTGGTCGCCCTGCCGCTGTGGGCGGCCCAGCCAAAAGACCTGACCTGGTCGGAGATGATCCCGCCCGACGCGCCAAAAGAAGTGCCGAACATGACGCCGCTGCACGATCTTTCGCAGATGAGCAATGCTCTGTCGGCCGAATCGGCGCCCGCCGCCAAGCAAGACCTGCCCAATGCACCGGTGGTCAAGACCCTCGATGGCCAGAACATTCGCCTGCCGGGTTACATCGTGCCGCTGGAAGTGAGCGAGGAAGGCCGCACCACGGAGTTTCTGCTGGTGCCGTATTTCGGCGCCTGCATCCATGTGCCGCCACCGCCGTCGAACCAGATCGTGCACGTCAAAAGTGAGGTTGGCGTGAAGCTCGACGAGTTGTATCAGCCTTACTGGATCGAAGGCGCGTTGCAGGTCAAGGCGTCCACCAGCGAACTGGCGGATGCCGGATATCAGATGGAGGCGGACAAGATTTACCTGTATGAACTGCCGGAGTGAGTCCGACTGTATTGTGTCAACTGTCTGTCCGCCATCGCGAGCAAGCTCGCTCCCACAGGGTCAAGTGCTGAAACACAAATCTTCAGCACACCACAACTCCTTGTGGGAGCGAGCTTGCTCCGGGCGGCGATCCGACGATGAGGCCATGAAAAACACCACAAAAATCACTCCCACCCCACTTTCATTGAGCTGCATCAAAAGACCGAATAGTTAGCCCGCTTACCATTGGACATCGAACTTTTTAACGTCCTCTGGAGCCCCCATGAACAAGTCCATGCTCAGCGCTTCGCTGGTTGCCCTCGCGCTTGCAGCCCCGCTCGCCCACGCCTTCGAGGCGGGCGACATTCTCCTTCGCGCCGGTGCAATCACCGTCAACCCGGAAGCCGACAGCTCCAGTGTCAAGGTTGATCAAGGCCCGCTGGCGGGTGCCGACCTGGGTGGCAAGGCGACACTGAGCAGCGATACGCAACTGGGCTTGAACTTCGCCTACATGCTCACCAACCACCTGGGCATCGAGCTGCTGGCGGCGACCCCATTTGAACATGATGTAAAAATCAAGGGCACCGCGCTGGCACCCGCCAACGGCAAGCTCGGTAGCATCAAACAGCTGCCGCCGACCTTGAGCCTGGTGTATTACCCGCTGGATCCCAAGTCGGCGTTCCAGCCGTACATCGGCGGTGGCATCAACTACACCTATATCTACGACGAACATGTCGGCAGCCGAGCCCAGTCCGCCGGTTTCAGTAACTTCAAGGCGGATAATTCCTGGGGGCTGGCCTGGCAGGTCGGTGCCGACTACATGCTGACCGACAACGTGATGATTAACGCCCAGGTGCGCTACATCGACATCGATACCACCGCCACTGTGGAAAACAACGCCATTGCACCCGGCACCCGGGCCAAGGTAGACGTTGATGTGGATCCGTTCGTCTACATGGTGGGTCTGGGTTACAAGTTCTAAGCGACACTGCTGGAAGAATGTTCACGTGGTGGTGAACCTGGCTGTTGTGGCGAGGGAGCTTGCTCCCGCTGGGTTGCGAAGCGACCCTAAAACCGACAAAAGCGGTGATTCAAACAAACCGCATTGACTGGATTTACGACTGCTGCGCAGTCGAGCGGGAGCAAGCTCCCTCGCCACAGGAGTTGCACAAGTTGTACGTAAATTCCGGCCATGAAAAAGGCGCCTGTAAAAAGGCGCCTTTTTCATGTCCGCATGGAAGCGATCTATCGCCCCAGCAACCGCGCCAGCCCCTCGCGCATCGGGGTCTGCTCAGTGGTACTGAAGCGTTCCAACAGGCGCCGGTTGTTCGCCCGGGAATGACGAATGTCACCGGAGCGCGCCGGGCCGTAGCTCACCGGTGGCAGCTTGCCGACCACCGCTTCGAGCGCTTCGAGCATTTGCTTGAGGGTCGTCGCCTGGTTCCAGCCGACGTTGACCGCACCGTCTTCGACCCGGGGCTTCTCGATGGCCTGCACCAGCAAGTCGACCAGATCTTCGACATAGACAAAATCCCGGGTCTGCTCGCCATCGCCGAACACCGTGATCGGCAAGCCCTTCAGTGCGCGCTCGCTGAATATGCTGATTACCCCGGAGTACGGCGAGGACGGATCCTGGCGCGGACCGAAGATGTTGAAGAAGCGGAAAATCACCGGCTCCAGCGCATGTTGGCGGCGGTAGAAGTCGAAGTAATGCTCGCTGGCCAGTTTGTCCACCGCGTAAGGCGTCAACGGCGCCTTGGGCGTGTCTTCGTCAATCGACTCACCTTCGCCGTTGTTGCCATACACCGCCGCGCTCGAAGCAAACAGCACACGCTTGACCCCGGTCTGGCGCATGGCTTCGCAGACGTTCAGCGTGCCGATGAAGTTGCTCTGGTGCGTGCGCACCGGATCGTCTACCGAGGCCTGCACCGAAGCCACGGCCGCCAGGTGCGCCACGGCGCTGCAACCGGCCATCGTCCGGGCAACCAAAGCTGCATCGGCCACGTCGCCAACGATCAGTTCGACCCTGGGATTGTCCAGCGGCAGATTGCTGCGTTTGCCCGTGGACAGGTCATCGAGAATCCGCACCGAGTGGCCCTTGGCAAGCAGCGCGTCAGTCAGGTGAGAACCAATGAAACCGGCACCACCGGTGATCAAAACGGGGCCGTCAGCCATGGCGATAAAACCTGTCCAGTAGACCGGGAAGCGCCGCACGCCAGGCGCGCGGTTTGATTCCAAAGGTGTGCAGAATTTTTTTGCAGGCCAGTACCGCGTGTTGCGGTTCTTCGGCGGCATCCGGACGCGCGGCGTGGGCCTGGGCGGTCGGGGCTTCGATAGCCAGCGGATGCAGGCTGCGGGCTTCGGTCAGGATCGCCTGCCCCAGCGCCAGCGGCGTGGTCGCCTCATGCCCGGCGTAGTGGTAGGTGCCCCACAGCGGCGCGGCGCAATCGAGTTGCTTGAGCACTGAAATGATCACGCGGGCCGCATCGTCGACCGGCGTCGGATTGCCCCGTCGGTCGTCGGCCATCAGCAGCTCTTCGGGTTGCTCGGCACGGGCGAGGAAGCGGCCAAGGGCGCCGTCCGGGCTATCGTCCAGCAGCCAGCCGAAACGCAGCAGCACGTGCTGGGGGCAGGTAGCGCGCACACTTTGCTCGATCCGCCACAATGCCTGACCCCGCAGACCCAGGGGTACCGGTTCGTCTTTTTCGCTGTAGGCCGTGGCGCGGGAGCCGTCGAACACGCGATAGCTGGAGGGTTGCAGCAGAACGATGTTGTGGTGCTGGCACAGTTCCGCCAGACGCTCGATAGCGCGCTCCTGGCCGGCCAGGCGCGATTCGCTCACTGCCTCGGCCTGAAACCAGTCGAAGTAGTAGGCAAGGTTGATCAATGCATCGGGACGGGTGTCGTCGAGCAGTTGTGTCAGGCTCGCGGCATCCCAGCCGTCTTCGGGCGGGCGGGGGGCGAGGAATCCGATGTCTTCCTCCGCACCAAGGCGAATCAGCGCCTGCCCAAGGGCATTTCCGCCGCCCAGTAACATAAGGCGCATTCGCATAGAGTCAGCAGGCCCAGTCTGATTGAAACGATGGCTTTATCGACACCGCCCCAGGCGATGTCGTTGATAATTGCCGGAATCGTTGCATTTTGCGGGTTTAGTGCGCAACCGTCACCCGTAAAGTGTAGATGTCCGACTTTTGCGTTGCCGCCACTGGCCTCATCGCGAGCAAGCTCGCTCCCACAATGGTTTTGTGTAAACCGCCCCCCTGTGGGAGCGAGCTTGCTCGCGATGAGGCCCTGAAGACCAGCGAAGGTCTTGAGCGGTACTTGCAACTTCCCGTCCCCACCCGCATAAATTGCTGCATGAACCTGCCCATCCCCGCAGACAGTGCCCTGAGCGGCTTTCACCCTGCCGTCAGCGCCTGGTTCAACCATACGTTCCCGGCCGTCACCGCCGCCCAGGCCCGGGCGTGGCCGTTGATCCGCCAGCGCCGCTCGACCCTGGTCGCCGCGCCCACCGGTTCCGGCAAGACCCTTACAGCCTTTCTCGCTGTCATCGATGACCTGGTACACCGCGGCCTGGAAAACCCCGAAGGCTTGCCCGACGCCACCCTGGTGGTCTACGTCTCGCCCCTCAAGGCGCTGTCCAACGACATCCAGATCAACCTGCAAAACCCGCTGGCCGGCATTACCGAGCAATTGGGCGTGATGGGCCTGCCGCAACTGCAGATCAGCACTGCCGTGCGCACCGGCGATACACCGCAAAAAGACCGTTCGGCGATGCGCAAAACGGCGCCGCACATTCTGGTGACCACGCCGGAATCCCTGTATGTGCTGCTCGGCTCCGATTCCGGCCGGCAGATGCTCGGCACGGCACGCACGGTGATCGTCGACGAGATCCACGCCATGGCCGCCAGCAAACGCGGCAGCCACCTGGCACTGAGCCTTGAACGCCTGCAAGCACTCTGCCCGGAGCCGCTGCTGCGCATCGGTCTGTCGGCCACGCAAAAGCCCATCGAAGCCGTTTCGCGCTTCCTTGTCGGTGGCGATCGTCCGTGCGAGATCGTCGACATCGGCCACGCCCGCCCCCGCGACCTGGACATCGAAGTGCCGCCCGTGCCGCTATCGGCCGTGATGGCCAACGATGTCTGGGAACTGGTGTACGACCGCCTCGCCGCCCTCGCCCGGGAACACCGGACCACGCTGATTTTCGTCAACACCCGGCGCCTCGCCGAGCGCCTGAGCCGGCACCTGAGCGAGCGCCTGGGCAAGGATGCCGTGGCCGCCCATCACGGCAGCCTGGCCAAGGAATTTCGCCTGGATGCCGAGCAGCGACTCAAGCGCGGCGACCTGCAAGTGCTGATTGCCACGGCATCGCTGGAACTGGGGATAGACATCGGCGACGTCGACCTGGTGTGCCAGATCGCCTCGCCGCGTTCGATTGCCGGGTTTCTGCAACGGGTCGGCCGTTCCGGGCACCAGGTCGGCGGCACGCCCAAGGGCCGTTTGTTCGCCACCACCCGCGACGACCTGATCGAATGTGCCGCGCTGCTCGACTGCGTGCGCCGGGGCGAACTCGATACCTTGCTGATCCCGCAAGCGCCGCTGGACGTGCTGGCGCAGCAGATCATCGCCGAGGTCAGTTGTCAGGAATGGCCGGAGCAAGCGCTGCTGCACATGCTGCGCCGCGCCTCGCCCTACGCCGCACTCGACGACAAACACTATCAGGCACTGCTGCACATGCTCGCCGAGGGCTACAACGGCCGTCAGGGCATCCGTAGCGCCTATCTGCATCGCGACGCCGTGAGCCGCACCCTGCGCGGGCGCCGGGGCGCAAAACTGACGGCGGTGACCAGTGGCGGGACCATTCCGGACAACGCCGACTACAGCGTGCTGCTGGAGCCTCAAGGGCTGAACATCGGCACCATCAACGAAGACTTCGCAGTGGAAAGCATTGCCGGGGATATCTTCCAGTTGGGCAACACGTCCTATCGGATCCTGCGGGTGGAAACCGGCAAAGTCCGGGTCGAGGATGCCCGGGGCCTGCCGCCGACCATTCCGTTCTGGCTCGGTGAAGCACCGGGGCGCAGCGCCGAATTGTCCGCGGCGGTGGCGCGCTTGCAGGCACAACTCGACGACCTGCTGGGGGCTGCGCCAGGCAACTTGCAACCAGCACTCGACTGGCTGACCGAGACCCTGGGCCTGAACCTTGCCAGCGCCGAACAACTGGTGGACTACCTGGCTCGCGCACGGCAAGCGCTGAGTGCCCTGCCATCCCAGGACACGCTGCTGATGGAACGCTTTTTCGACGAGTCCGGCGGCACCCAACTGGTCATTCACACGCCGTTCGGCAGCCGCATCAACCGCGCCTGGGGCCTGGCCTTGCGCAAGCGCTTCTGTCGCACCTTCAACTTCGAGTTGCAGGCAGCCGCCAGCGAAGACGCCATCGTGCTGTCGTTGTCCACCGGCCACAGTTTTGAACTGGATGACGTCTGGCGCTACCTGCACAGCAACAGTGCCGAACACATCCTGATTCAAGCCGTGCTCGACGCGCCGCTGTTCGGCGTGCGCTGGCGCTGGAATGCCGGCGTGGCCCTGGCGCTACCGCGCTACAGCGGCGGGCGCAAGGTCCCGCCGCAGATCCAGCGGATGAAAAGCGAAGACCTGATCGCCAGCGTGTTTCCCGATCAGATCGCCTGCGTGGAAAACCTCGCTGGCGAACGGGAGATTCCCGACCATCCGTTGGTGGAACAGACCCTCGACGATTGCCTGCACGACGCCATGGACACCGAAGGCTGGCTGGCTTTGCTTCGACGCATGGAGCGCGGCGACATTCGCCTGATCAGCCGCGACTTGCCGGCACCCTCGCCGCTGGCGGCGGAGATTCTCAGCGCCCGGCCCTATACCTTTCTCGACGATGCACCACTGGAAGAACGCCGCACTCAAGCCGTACTCAACCGCCGCTGGAGCGACCCGCAATCCACCGATGATCTTGGTGCGCTGGACGCCGAGGCGATTGCCGCCGTGCGCGACGAAGCCTGGCCGACGCCCTCCGGTGTCGATGAAATGCATGAGGCCTTGATGAGCCTGGCGTGCATCACCAATGCCGAGGCCTGCGCCAATCCGCAGTGGCTAGACTGGCTCACAACCCTGGCCGACAGTGGGCGCGCGAGCCGTTTGCAGATCAACGCCGGGCAATCGCTGTGGCTGGCACTGGAACGCCTGACCTGCCTGCGGGCGATTTATCCACAGGCCGAATTGACGCCATCGCTGCAAGCGCTGCCGGACTTCGACGAGGCCTGGGAACCCGACGACGCCATCCTCGAACTGATTCGTGCACGGCTCAGTGCCTTCGGGCCGCTGGCGCTCGAGCGCATTGCCGAACCGCTCGGTTTGCCCGCTGCGCAGGTCAACCAGGCCCTGGCGCAACTGGAACGCGAAGGTTACGTGCTGCGCGGCCGATTCACCCCGGGCACCGCCCAGGAAGAATGGTGCGAGCGGCATTTGCTGGCGTGGATTCACCGCTATACGGTCAAGCGCCTGCGCCGGGAAATCGAGCCGGTGGCGTTGCAGGATTTCATGCGATTCCTGTTCGACTGGCAGCATGTATCGAGCGCAAGCCAGGGCCAGGGCGCGGCGGTTTTGCCGGCCGTTATTGCGCAATTCGAAGGCTACCCCGCCGCTGCTTCAGCCTGGGACAGCGATATCCTGCCAGCGCGAATCAAGGACTACTCGGCGACCTGGCTGGATGAGTTGTGCCGCAGCGGCAGACTGGTATGGACACGCCTGACTGCGCACAACAAAAGCGCCAGCACCGCCCTGCGCAGCACGCCGATCGTGTTGCTGCCGCGCAACCAGGTCGGCCTCTGGAGCAGCTTGACCGAACAGACGCCGGTCAGCGAACTGTCGCCGAAAACGCAAAAGGTCCACGCCGCCCTCAGCCAGCATGGCGCGCTGTTTTTCGATGAGCTGATCCATGAGGCCCACCTGCTGCGTTCAGAGCTGGAAATCGCCCTGCAGGAACTGGTGGGCGCGGGGCTGGTGAACGCCGACAGCTTCGCCGGATTGCGCGCCCTGATTACCCCGGCCAGCAAGCGCCAGCCGCGCAACAGTCGGCGTGGACGCGGAGCATTCATCGGTGGCATGGACGACGCCGGACGCTGGGCCCTGTTGCGACGCGCACCTACCGGGCCGATGGTGCAAAACCTGCGGATGTCTGCCGAAACCCTTGAACACATCGCCATGACCTTGCTGCGCCGCTACGGCGTGGTGTTCTGGCGCTTGCTGGAACGCGAGGCGGACTGGTTGCCGAGCTGGCGGGAACTGCTGCGTACCTTCCATCGGTTGGAGGCACGCGGCGAGATTCGCGGCGGGCGGTTTGTCAGTGGCCTGGCGGGCGAGCAATTCGCCCTGCCCGAGGCGATCCCCTTGTTGCGAGAGGTGCGGCGTCGGCCCCATGACGGCAGCCTGGTCGCGGTGTGCGGGGGCGATCCGCTGAACCTCGCTGGCACGCTATTGCCCGGCATGAAAGTCCCAGCGCTGGCGAGCAATCGGCTGGTGTATCGGGACGGGTTGCCGGTGGCTGCCGAGATTGCCGGCAAGCAGCAGTTCTGGGGGGAGTTGGATCAGCTCGGTGGTGCCGAGGTGCGCAACAAACTGATCCGGCATTGAAGTTGTCTGGTCTGGCGCCTTCGCGAGCAAGCCCGCTCCCACATTGGATCTATGTTCGGACGCAGATTGGTGTTCCAACACAAAACCCTGTGGGAGCGGCGGTGCGGCGATCCGACCGCGAAGAGGCCATCACAGCCAACAAAGAACCTCAGGACAAAACCTTCTACTGAGACCGCGGCCGATCCGGCATCAGCACCGCCGAGTGATCCGGCTCATGCCCTGCCTCGGGTTGCGCTTCGACCGGATGCCGCGGCACCAATGCCTGCTGTGGATAAGTCTGCGCGAAGTTCACCCACGGGCAGTTATCCACAAGCTTTTTCAACCGCTGGTTGAAGGCCCGGCTCACCGCGTATTGACCACCGGACACCGTGCGGAATTGCGCGGTCAGCACCACACCGTTGAGGTCCATCTTGTCGACGCCAAACACATCCAGCGATCCTTGCAGGTTGTAGCGCAGGAACGGGTCGTTGCTGATGGAGTGCCCGGCCTCGCGGATCAGTTCGATGGCCTTGTCGACATCGGTGTCGTAAGTGAACTGCACCGAGAAAAACGCATAGGCGAATTGCCGCGATTGGTTGGTCACGGCCTTGATCTGCCCGAACGGCACCGAGTGCACGAATCCCTTGCCGTCGCGCAGGCGCAAGGTGCGGATGGTCAGGCCTTCGACGGTGCCTGCGTGGCCGGAATCGAGCACCACCCAGTCACCAATGGACAAGGTGTCTTCGATGATGATGAACAACCCGGTAATCACATCCTGCACCAGTTGCTGGGAACCGAAACCGATCGCCAGGCCGATGACCCCGGCACCGGCCAGGAATGGCGCGACGTTGATTCCCAGGTTGGCCATGGTGGTGATCGCGCAAATCACCACCAGGATGATTTTGATCGCGTTGCGCAGCAGCGGCAGGATGGTTTTCACCCGCGTACTCGGCTGGCGCGCCGAGCGCTTGTTGGTGGGTGGTTTCAGGGCTTCCTGAATGGCCGTGTCGAGCAACACCCAGACCATCCAGGTCACCAGGAGGATCAAACCGATGTGGCTCAGGGAATCGCTGATCGCCCGGCCCACGGCATTGGTCACTGCGAATTCGAACAGCGACACGCCCCAGATCCGTCCGAGGATATCGATGAACACGATGGCCATGCCGATGCGCAGCAAGGCGTGGGACAGATTGAGAAAGCGTTCCTTGTAGGCGCTGCTGCGGCGCAGCTCCGTCTCGCTGCGGGCCTTGAACAAATGGTGCAGCGTGGTGCTGAGGAACACCGTGGCAATCAGCAACACCGTGGTGAACAAGGCGCTGCGCAGCACTCTCTGGTTGTCGGCCCCGGCACCGATCAGGTTGATGATCGAAACCAGTACCATCAACAGAATCGGCCAATACCAGAGCCCGGAAAATATCCGCAGGGTTTCACGCAGCGCCGGCTGCCTGAGGCGCTGGGCCAGCGGCAGGATGCGGATCACCTGGGCGACCGGTCGGCGCATGCGGATCACCAGTAAGCCGAAGGACATCGATGCTGCCAACCCGGTGAACACGGCGATGCTGCTGGTGAGGTTGCTGCCCAGTTGATGGGCGATCTGCGGGCTGGTCAGGGCATCGCTCAATGCAACCAGAAAGCCGATGACGAACAAGGGGCGGGGACTCTTCTCGCGGATGATCTGCACCGCCCGCCGCTTGTGCCCGACATTGAACACCACCACCAGCGACAGCACCAATGACGCGGCAAATATCCCCGCGCTGGCGGCATAAGCCAGACACAGCGCCAGCGCCCGTCCCGCCGATATCGACAAGAACTGACTGGCATAAATCGTCAACGGCAGACTGATCACCGCCGCAAGGGTGTAGGGCAGCACGTAGCCGAGCAACGCCTGGCCCCGCTCACGACTGAGCAGCAGACGATGCTCGCACAGGCGCCTGACGGCCATCCGCCCAAGCAGCCAAAGACAGGCAAACACCACCGCCCACACGCAGGTCAGCAGCAGGAAATCGCCAGCCACGCTCCAGGGCGAACGGGCCGAAGGCTGATTGACTAACTGATCCACTTCATCGACTGCGAGGTCGGCACGCAGGCGCCAGACGTCGACGAGATTTTCATTGAGATCGAGTTTGGTCTGGACCTCGTCGATGCTTGAACTGATGGCCCCCAGTAACCCGCCTTGCACCAGCGGCTCGGGGTGGGCCGGCGGCGTCGCGGCGGTCGCGGTGGCGGGCAGCCCCGGTATCGCGGCGGCTTCCAGTTGCTCGCTGCCCACAAACAGCAACGCTCCGAGCAGTATCGCGGTCTTGAGCCTGATCAAAACACCCGCTCCTTTGGCTGTGTCGGTAGGGAACTGATCGAGAAATGCCGGACAAGTTCGGATATAGATCCCTCGCCACAGACTAACACCCGCGCTCGCGATCTTTGCGCCCGAGGCAAATATCAAATGTCCTTCCCTGTATTTTTCTGAACGAGCCAAATCCAGACGCTGCGCTGCCCACGGGGTGTTTTTCTCGATCAACTCGACTATCGCCACCAGTCTAGTGCCGAAGGAAAAAGCCGCCAGCACGATTGCGAGCATGTTCACCAGCCTGGCCGGCGTTGGTCACCGGCGTGCCGCTGGGGACATTCATCGGCCAGCATTTGGACTGGTGTGAAACCGTCCTTGCCGTTTTGGCTCCGGGTGTAATCGCCCTCATCGGCAGCTACGTGCCGGAATATATCGCCCACAAGTGGTGCTCTGTAGAAAATTTACCGTCCGTAGCGCCATCGAAACTTTCGCCGCAGCCTCGTAGTCATCTCAAGACAGGCGCTGTCAGACCGGAGGCGACATGGCGACGATTCATATCGGTATTTCAGGCTGGCGCTACACGCCCTGGCGGGGAGATTTCTACCCCAGTGGCCTGACCCACAAGCGCGAATTGCAATTCGCCTCGCGGGCGGTCAACAGCATCGAAATCAATGGATCGTTCTACGCGCTGCAGCGGCCCGAACGTTATGCCCAGTGGTACGGCGAAACCCCGCTCGACTTCGTTTTCAGCGTCAAGGCCCCGCGCTTCATTACCCATATCAAGCGGCTGCGGGACATCCACAGACCGCTGGCCAATTTCTTTGCGTCCGGAGTGCTGGAATTAAAAGAAAAGCTCGGCCCTGTCCTCTGGCAGTTTCCCCCCAGTTTCAAATTCGATGCCGAGTTGTTCGAAAACTTCCTCGACCAATTGCCCCACAATACCGAACAGGCCGCCGCCCTCGCCCGCCAGCACGACTCCCACGTCACCGGCCATGCGAGTCTGAAGGCTCACAAAAAACAGCCCTTGCGCCATGCCGTAGAGATCCGTCACGACAGTTTTATCGATCCGCTGTTCGTCCGCTTGCTCAAGCGCTACAACACGGCCCTGGTCATCGCCGACACGGCAGGTAAATGGCCGTACCGCGAAGACATCACCAGCGATTTCGTCTACCTGCGCCTGCATGGCGCCGAAACACTCTATGCCAGCGGCTACACCCCGCAGGCACTAAAACACTGGGGCGAACGAATCGAAGCCTGGCATCACGGCCGGCAACCGGATGATGCACAACTGATCGCGCCCCGGCAGAAACCAAAGGCGTGCAAATCCCGGGAGGTATTCTGCTATTTCGATAACGACATCAAAATCCGCGCCCCCTTTGATGCACGCCATTTGCTGCAACGCCTGCACCTCGACAAAAACCTCGCCACCGTCCCCGGTGAGCCTGCCACCGAGGGCGTGTTGCCATGAACATTCCCGAGCCGGTCGGCGTCACGGACGAGCAGACACCCATCAATACGACAGTGCGCAGCTTCACAGTGCTGACGGTCAACACCCACAAAGGTTTCACCGCGCTCAATCGCCGTTTCATCCTGCCGGAACTGCGTGAAGCGGTGCGCAGTGTGTCTGCCGATGTGGTGTTTTTGCAGGAAGTCCACGGCACCCACGAACAGCATCCCAGGCGCTACACCAACTGGCCGGCGATGCCGCAATACGAATTCCTCGCCGACAGCCTGTGGCCACAGTTCGCCTATGGCCGCAATGCGGTGTATCCGGCGGGCGATCACGGCAATGCGCTGTTGTCGAAGTTCCAGATCATCCGCCACGACAACCTCGATGTATCCATCAGCGGCCACGAGAACCGCGGGCTCCTGCATTGCGTGTTGCGCCTGCCCGGCGATGGCCAGGAGGTGCATGCCATTTGCGTACACCTGGGGTTGCTCGAAACCCATCGCACCGCACAACTGAAGCTGCTCGCCCAACGCCTGGACGCACTGCCCGGCGACGCCCCGGTGATTGTCGCCGGTGACTTCAACGATTGGCGCCAGCGCGCCGATGCGTTGCTAAAACCCAGTGGTTTGCGTGAAGTCTTCGCCGCGCACCATGGCAAACCGGCACGCAGTTTCCCCGCGCGCTTGCCGGCATTGCGCCTGGACCGAATCTACGTGCGCAACCTCAAGGCCAGCCATCCGCGAGTGCTGACCTCCCGGCCCTGGTCGCACCTTTCCGACCACGTCCCGCTGTCGGTGGAGATCGAGCTATGAGCAGCCAGTCGATGGAAAAAACCACGCTGGAACACATCCCCGCTCCGCCGACCCGCGAGCCGACAGCGGTCGATGTCGAATACGGCTGGCAAGGCAGCAATCGTGTCGAGTTGCTGGAAAACGGTGAGGCGTATTTTCCCCGGGTGTTTGAAGCCCTGCGCCGGGCGCAAAGTGAAATCTTGCTGGAAACCTTCATTCTGTTCGAGGACAAGGTGGGCAATGAGCTGCAACAAATCCTGATCGAAGCTGCTCAACGGGGCGTGCGCACCACCGTCAGCCTCGACGGCTTTGGCTGCGGCGAACTGAGTACCGGGTTCCTCACCGCCCTGACAGCCGCCGGCGTGCACCTGCAAATGTTCGATCCGGCACCGAAACGCCTGGGCATCCGCACCAACTGGTTCCGGCGCCTGCACCGCAAGATTGTGGTGGTCGATGGCACCGTCGCGTTCGTCGGCGGGATCAACTTTTCCGCCGATCATCTGGCCGATTTCGGCCCCGAGGCCAAACAGGATTATTCCGTAGAGGTTCAGGGTCCGGCCGTTGCCGACATCCATCACTTTGCCCTGCTGCAATGCGGTCGCCCGGCACACGCCAAATACTGGTGGCAGCGCCGTCGGCAGCGGCGTTCGGAACTGGCCTTCAGTGATCACGATGGCCAGGTGCGGCTGGTGTACCGCGACAACGGGGAACACCAGACCGACATCGAGGAGGTTTACCGCCAGGTGTTGCGCCAGGCGCAGCGCCGGGTGGTGATCGCCAACGCCTACTTCTTTCCCGGTTTCCGCTTGCTGCGCGAGATCCGCAACGCGGCACGCCGAGGGGTGGATGTGCGGTTGATCCTGCAGGGACAGCCAGACATGCGGGTGGCCAAGCTCGCGGCGCGCATGACCTACGATTACTTGCTCAAGTCCGGGGTGAAGATCTACGAATATTGCGACCGCCCACTGCACGGCAAGGTCGCACTGGTGGATGAGGACTGGAGCACCGTTGGCTCGAGCAATCTCGACCCGTTGAGCCTGTCGATGAATCTGGAAGCCAACGTGCTGATCCGCGACCGTGGCTTCAATCGAGTTCTGTTCGATCGCCTGGAAGACCTCAGCGACAACCACTGCAAGGTCATGTCTCACGACATCGCGCCACGCGGGCGTGTCTGGCACATGACCATCGGTTTTCTGGTGTTTCACTTCCTGCGACATTTCCCGGCATGGGCCGGTTGGTTGCCGGCGCATAAACCTCGCCTGAAACCCTTCCCCCCTCCGACCGAGAGCGCTGACCATGAACCGCGCTGATCCCCACACGGCAACTCACGCCAAAAGCCCGGGCAAGTCGCACTGGAGCCGCTGGAAACGACCGCTGACGATGCTGTTCTTCCTGATGCTGATCGTGCTGTTCACGATGCTCGCCCAGCGCCTGGAATGGAACGAAGTGTTCGATAACCTGGCGGACTTCAAGGTGCGCACACTGATCATTGCGTCGGGGCTGACCCTGGTGAGTTTTCTGGTGTACGCCTGCTTCGACCTGATCGGCCGCACTTACATCCGCCAGAACCTGACCTGGAAGCAAATCCTGCCGGTGGGAATCATCAGCTACGCCTTCAACCTGAACCTCAGCGCCTGGGTCGGCGGCATCGCCATGCGTTACCGGTTGTATTCGCGGCTCGGGGTCAGCAAGAGCAACATCGCGAAAATCCTCGGCCTGAGCCTGGCGACCAACTGGTTTGGGTACATGGTAATTGCCGGCGCCGTGTTCAGCAGCGGGCTGGTACGCATGCCTCCGGGCTGGAAGCTCAGCAGTAGCACGCTGCAAGGCGTGGGGGTCTTGTTGTTGCTGCTGAGCGCCGGGTACCTGGCGGCGTGCCGGTTTGCCAGGCGTCGGGAGTGGGCGATTCGCGGCATCGAAATCGACCTGCCATCCTTGCGCATGGCGGTGCTGCAACTGGCCCTCGGTGCCCTGAACTGGTCGCTGATGGCGGCGGTGATTTTCACCTTGCTGCCGAGCAAACTGGACTATCCACTGGTGTTGGGCGTGCTGTTGATCAGCGCCATCGCCGGGGTCATCACTCACATCCCGGCCGGGCTCGGCGTGCTGGAAGCCGTGTTTGTGGCCCTGCTGCAACACGAGGCTTCGCGGGGCAGCCTGGTGGCGGGACTGCTGGCCTATCGGGCGATTTATTTCATCCTGCCGCTGTTGATTACCCTGGTGATGTATTTGCTGGTGGAAGCCAAGGCCAAGGCGCTGCGGATAGAGAAAAAACCCAAGTGATTTTGTGCTGGTTGTGAAGACGCCTTCGCGAGCAAGTCGGATCGCCGCACCGCCGCTCCCACAGGGTCTGTTGGTGGATGCAGATTCTATGTACACCCTCGATCCATGTGGGAGCGGCGGTGCGGCGATCCGACTTGCCCGCGAAGGCGTCCACAAGCACACCGCAAATCACCGGGATTGAATAATGCTCAACCGCTCCCCCACCACCATCTCGGTAATCCAGCCGACAAGGATCGAGGTGTAGGCCTGCTGCGAAACCGGGTCGCTCAGCGCGTGGTCGGCACCATCGATGATGCGATGGGTCAGCGAGTGAGTCTGCTGGCACGCCGCGCGGTAACTCATGATCGTCGAATGGGGCACATAGTCGTCGGTCTCGGACTGCACCAGCAGGACATCCCCGGTGAATTGCGAGCAGGCATGCAAGGCGCGATTGCTGTCGGCACGCACCAGGGTGCTTCGGTAATCACGCAGGTCCAGCTTGTCCAGATCGCGTTTCGGCGCGTGCCATTGCTCGTCGCGATACAGCGCCGGCACCCGCAACGCCAGCCAGCGAACCGGCCTGAGCGAGGTCAGGATCGAGGCCAGATACCCCCCGTAACTGGTGCCGACCACGGCAATCGCCGAGGTATCGAGAGCCGGGTGCGCGAGCAAGCGGTCATAGGCCGCCAGCAGGTCGCGCAAATTGTCTTCCCGGGTCACCCGTGTCAATGGGATACCGGTGCCATTGGTGTGCCCGCGCAAATCGAATGTCAGGCACACGCATCCCAAGCCGGCGATGCCTTTGGCGCGCTCCAGGTCCCGCTCCTGGCTGCCGCCCCAACCGTGCACGAAGAGCACACCGGGAACTTTCGATTTGGGACTCAGGAAGGTCCCGCTCATCTGTTCGTCGTCGATGTCGATCTGAATGGATTCGCTTCTAGCCGTCATAGGATTCAACCGTCACGTACTTGAGGAGAAAGTCACTGGCCTGCGCCGGCCCGCGGTACACCTCGATGGCGTCCGCCGGTAGCGGCTGGTCGATGTAGGTTTCCACCGAAGACACACGAATCGCGCATATCCCCGGATCGTTGACGAAACTCTGCAAGGCCGCCACCTCGGCGCTGCTGGCACCGCCCATGCGCCAAGACTGCTCCAGCACACCGCTGCGTGGCCGGCCGTCGCTGCCGACGCCCTGGGCGATGTCGTAGTTGCGCCGCGAGGCATAGAAACCGGGATAGGCTTCATCCGCCGCGCTGTCGAACACCTGTGCCTGATGGATCGCCAGGCGCACGTCTTCCGGAAGATCCAGTTCCAGTAATGCGTCATAGCCGCCTGGCACCACCAGCAGGTTGGACCCGCCATACACCTGTTCCCCCTGAGCGTCCTCGGTCAAATATTGATCACCGCAGTAACTGAGTACGTGGCCGCCGATACGACTCTGGCCGACGCTGTGGGTGATCACCTGGTCCAGGTCCTGTTCGAGTACCACGCCTTCGGTGAACATCGCCTCAGCCTCCGGCTGGGCAAGCAGCTCATCGAACTCGTCGAGGCTTTTGATCACTTCCTGACCACGTCCGGCACAGGCATGAATCGGTTTCAGGCGGATCGGCCCGGTGTACAGCAAATGCTCTGCCGCCGGACGCGCATCCTTCAGAGAGAACACACTGAGACCGTCGAGCACCACGCTGCGCACCCGCTCGGAAAACAACGGAGCCCAGCCTGGCGGCGCATGGGCGTGGCGGTTGAGCAATCCGTGGCTGATGGCCTTGGTGCAAATGAAGTCGTGGTCGACATAACCACCCCACAAATCCTCCGGCCCCTTGACCCCCAGTTGCCGGGCAATCGCAGCGCCCACCAGGGTCTGGGTCGGCAACAGGTAGAGGTCCCGCCCGACATGCAGTTGCGGGTCGTAGCTGCCGCCATACTTGAGCCCCAGTATCTGAGCCAGCCAGCGGGCCAGCGCACGGTTGGTTTCAACTTCGTGCTGCGGTGCATCGGCGAGCACCGAATGGGCGACCACCAGTCTCCTGGAGTTTGCTGGGGTCATGCATCCCCCTTCAATCGACGCTTGATGAATGTAGCTGAAGGGGTGCAGAGATCAGGCCAAGGCCCGTCGAGGGAAAAGTGGTTTAAAATCAGCCAGTTGCACAGACAGCGATGGCATTAGGCCTGTTTTATTCTGCACGACGCCCTTTGATACTCCGGCATTTTGCACGATTCCAGACTGGCACAGAACACATGTGGGAGCGGGCTTGCTCGCGAAAGCAGAGTGTCATTCACCGCAAATGTTGACTGAAAGTCCGCATTCGCGAGCAAGCCCGCTCCCACAGGGGGATTTGTTGTGAACGGCCTACCGCGCCGCGGCCCCCGGCGTCACCCCAAACCGCGTCCGATAATCACTCGGCGCCAACCCGGTGATTTTCCTGAACGTCGCACGAAATGCCCCGGGGTCCTGATACCCCACGGTCCAGGCGATGTGATCGATAGTGCCGTTGGTGAACTCAAGCATTTCCCGGGCCTTGCCGACCCGCAGATGCTGGCAGTATTCGGTGGGTTTGAGCCCGCTGGCCGCGCGGAAGCGGCGCAGGAAGGTACGTTCTTCCAGCCCTGCCTTTTCGGCCATCGCCGCCAGCGACACATCGGTCGCCCCGGTGCTTTGCAGCCAGTGTTGCACCTTGAGGATCGCCGCATCGCCATGACTGAGGATCGGCGCAAAGTTGCTGCCGCACTCACTGGCGCTGTCGCTGTGTTCCACCACCAGAAAACGTGCGGTGTTGGTGGCGATGCTCGGCCCCAGCAGTCGATTGACCAGGCGCAGACCCAGTTCGGACCAGGCCATCAGCCCGGCGGTGGTAATCAGGTCGCCGTCATCGACAATCGGCGTATCGGCCTTGAGTCTGATCGCCGGATAACGCTCGGCGAAGGCTTTGGCCGAGGTCCAGTGGGTAGTGGCGCTGCGACCGTCAAGCAGACCGCTTTCGGCCAACAGGATAGAACCCACGCAAACCCCGCCCAGTGTCGCACCGCTGGCATGTTGCTCACGCAACCAGCGGATCAATCCCTGTGGCGCCTGGCCCTCGGAAAAACCGCCGATCGACGGCGGAATCAACACGGCCACCAGGGCGCGCCCCGGGCCGGAATGACTATCGAATACCCGAACCGGCGGCTGATCACCCTCGACCTGCCAATGGCTGACCCGCAACAGCGGTAACTGCGCAGCCTGATGCTCGGCGGCGATCCGGTTCGCCACCCCGAACAAGTCCGTCAAGCCGTGCACCGCCGCCATCTGCGCGCCGGGATAGATCAGCACACCGAGTTCGGCGATTGCCCTTTCTGCGTCCATTGTCAGTTTTCCCCCTTCTATTGTCGGTGCGGCCAATCCTCGGATTGCCTGCCACAGCCAATACTTCATTCCACACCAACACACACTTCGAGGAAACAGTCATGGCCAAGCAAGCGCTCATCGTAGTCGATATCCAGAACGACTACTTCCCCCAAGGCAAGTGGCCGCTGGTCGGTGCCGACGCCGCCGCCGACAACGCCGTCCGCCTGATCAAGGCCTTCCGCGACGCGGGGGATTCGGTGGTGCACATCCGCCACGAATTCACCTCCGAAGAGGCGCCGTTTTTCACTCCGAACTCCGAAGGCGCCAAGCTGCATCCGAAAGTGCTCAACCGCGCCGACGAACCGGTGGTACTCAAGCACTTCGTCAACTCATTCCGCGAAACCGAATTGAAATCGATCCTCGACGAGCAAGGCATCAAGGAACTGGTGGTCGTGGGCAGCATGAGCCACATGTGCGTCGACGGCATCACCCGTGCGGCGGCGGACTTTGGCTATACGGTCACCGTGATCCACGACGCCTGCGCCACCCGTGACCTGGAGTTCAATGGCGTGACGGTTGCGGCGGTGCAGGTTCATGCGGCGTTCATGGCAGCCCTGGCGTTTGCTTATGCCAGCGTGGTGTCGACCAACGAGTTCCTAGCGGCCTGAGTCTGCAACCAAATTTTACCGCCCATAAAAAACCCGCACTTCGAAGTGAAGTGCGGGTTTTGTGTTTCAGCTTGCCGCTTGTAGCTTGAGGCTTGAGGCTTGCAGCCAGGCTAGAACGGAATATCGTCATCAAAGCTGTCGAAATCCGGAGCCGGCTGAGGAGCCGCCTGCTGTGGAGCCGGGCGCGACTGTTGCGGTGCCGACTGCTGTGGACGCGGAGCCTGCTGGCGCGGAGCGGATTGCTGGTAGTTGTTACCGCCGCCCTGGCCTTGCTGGTCGCCCTGTGGACGGCCGCCCAGCAGTTGCATGGTGCCTTGCATGTCGACCACGATTTCGGTGGTGTAGCGCTTGATACCGTCTTTTTCCCACTCGCGGGTCTGCAGCTTGCCTTCGATGTAGACCTGCGAACCTTTACGCAGGTATTCGCCAGCGATTTCTGCAACCTTGCCGAACATCGACACACGGTGCCATTCGGTCTTTTCGACTTTCTGACCGGTTTGCTTGTCGGTCCACTGTTCGCTGGTCGCCAGACTCAGGTTGGTCACGGCGTTACCGTTAGGCAAGTAGCGAACTTCGGGATCCTGGCCGCAAGTGCCGACCAATATGACTTTGTTAACCCCACGGGCCATAACGTTCTCCTAGGCTACGCACGCTGCCCCGGCCGGGTTGTTCACCAGGCGCTCAAGGGTGGTGCGATCCAATAGTTCGGTGTCCAGTTTGATGTAAATCGCCGCCTCTTCCGCGACGATGACTGCATCTGTTACCCCTACGACCGCCTTCAGGCGCTCGACCAGACCCGCTTCGCGGATCGCCTCGGGCGACAACGGCAAGCGCAGGCTCGTGACGTAGGGAGGTTCGCGCATGGTAACAGCAAAGGCCAGCCAGAGGGCAGCGAGAGCGGCGCATCCGAGGAACACAACCGACAGACCGCCATGCTGGAACAGCCAGCCACCGAGGATTCCCCCCAGTGCCGAGCCGAGGAACTGGCTGGTGGAGTAAACCCCCATCGCCGTGCCCTTGCCGCCGGCCGGTGAAACCTTGCTGATCAGCGACGGCAACGAAGCTTCCAGCAGATTGAACGCGGTGAAGAACACCACCGTACCGATCACCAGAGTCCGCAAGCTGTCGCCGAACTGCCAGAAGAATAGCTCAGTGAGCATCAGCGTCACGACGGCGCCGAGTAAAACTCGTTTCATTTTGCGTTTCTTCTCGCCGTAGATAATGAACGGGATCATGGCGAAGAAAGAAATCAGCAACGCGGTCAGGTATACCCACCAGTGCTGCTCTTTGGGCAGCCCGGCTTTCTCGACCAGCGCCAGCGGCAAGGCGACGAAGCTGGACATCAGCATCGCGTGCAACACAAAAATGCCCAGGTCCAGGCGCAACAGGTCCGGATGCTTGAGGGTCGGGATCAGCGCCTGGCGCGCGACACCGGACTCACGGTGCTGCAACGGGCCGGTGGAGCGCGGCACCATGAACATCACGATCACGATGCCGAACAGCGCCATACCGCCCGTGGCAAGGAACAGCCCGGACAACCCGAAGGCGCGGGTCAGCAGCGGGCCGACCACCATGGCCACCGCAAACGACAGGCCGATGGTCATGCCGATCATGGCCATGGCCTTGGTCCGGTGCTGCTCGCGGGTCAGGTCGGACAGCAAGGCCATGACCGCCGCGGAAATCGCCCCGGCGCCCTGCAGGATCCGGCCGGCAATCACGCCCCAGATCGAGTCGGCATTGGCTGCCAGCAGACTGCCGAGGGCAAACACGATCAGGCCCAGGTAAATCACCGGGCGGCGACCGATGCGGTCGGAAATGAAACCGAAAGGAATCTGGAACACTGCCTGGGTCAGGCCATAGGCGCCAATCGCCAGACCGATCAGCGCCGGCGTGGCGCCAGCCAGATCCATCCCATAGGTCGCCAGTACCGGCAACACCATGAACATGCCAAGCATACGGAAGGCGAACACCAGGGCCAGACCGCTTGCCGCGCGGGTCTCGCTGCCACTCATGCGCTCGCTGTGGGGATCGTGCATGGAAAAACCTCATGTGAACCGGCGGCGATTCTACCAGTCCCATCGATTGGCAGGGTATATCGCGACGCTTTGACGCGCATTGCTGACACACTCTTCATGTAAGACAGTAGCCCACTCGTTTGATAGTGTGCATCCATCCAGTATTTGGCCGTATACTCCTACGTTTTCGACGCCCGCCGAGCGAGGCCACCTTGGACAAGATCCTGATTCGTGGGGCTCGAACCCACAACCTGAAGAACATCGACCTGACCCTGCCGCGGGACAAGCTGATCGTCATCACCGGCCTGTCCGGCTCCGGCAAGTCGTCCCTGGCTTTCGACACCCTGTACGCCGAAGGTCAGCGTCGCTACGTCGAATCGCTGTCGGCCTATGCCCGGCAGTTCCTGTCGATGATGGAAAAGCCCGACGTCGACACCATCGAAGGCCTGTCGCCGGCGATTTCCATCGAACAGAAGTCGACCTCGCATAACCCGCGTTCGACGGTCGGCACCATCACCGAAATCTACGACTACCTGCGTCTGCTTTATGCACGCGTGGGTATTCCCCGCTGCCCGGATCACGACATCCCGCTGGAAGCGCAGACCGTCAGCCAGATGGTCGACCTGGTCCTCGCCGAACCGGAGGGCAGCAAGCTGATGCTGTTGGCGCCGGTCATCCGCGAGCGCAAAGGCGAGCACCTGTCGGTTTTCGAAGAGCTGCGCGCACAGGGCTTCGTCCGCGCCCGAATCAACGGCAAGCTCTATGAACTGGACGAAGCGCCCAAGCTCGACAAGCAGAAAAAACACACCATCGATGTCGTGGTCGACCGCTTCAAGGTTCGCGCCGACCTGCAACAGCGCCTGGCCGAATCCTTCGAGACCGCGCTGAAACTGGCGGACGGTATCGCCCTGGTGGCGCCGATGGACGACGAGCCGGGTGAAGAGATGATCTTCTCCGCACGCTTCGCCTGCCCGATCTGCGGCCACGCGATCAGCGAACTGGAACCCAAGCTGTTCTCCTTCAACAACCCGGCCGGCGCTTGCCCGACCTGCGATGGTTTGGGGGTGAAGCAGTTCTTCGATATCAAGCGCCTGGTCAATGGCGAACTGACCCTGGCCGAAGGGGCGATTCGTGGCTGGGACAGGCGTAACGTCTATTACTTCCAGATGCTCGGCTCGCTGGCCTCGCACTACAAATTCAGCCTGGAAGTTCCGTTCAACGAACTGCCCGCCGATCAGCAGAAATTCATCCTGCACGGCAGCGGCTCGCAAAACGTCGATTTCAAATACCTGAACGACCGTGGCGATATCGTCAAACGCTCGCACCCGTTCGAAGGCATCGTGCCGAACCTGGAACGCCGTTACCGCGAAACCGAATCGGCATCGGTGCGCGAAGAACTGGCCAAGTTCCTCAGCACCCAGTCGTGCCCGGATTGCCGTGGCACCCGTCTGCGGCGTGAAGCGCGGCACGTGTGGGTTGGCGAGAAAACCCTGCCGGCGGTGACCAACCTGCCAATCGGCGATGCATCCGATTATTTTGGCGGGCTCAAGCTCACCGGCCGACGTGGCGAAATCGCCGACAAGATCCTCAAGGAAATTCGCGAGCGCCTGCAATTCCTGGTCAACGTCGGCCTCGACTACCTGTCGCTGGATCGCAGCGCGGACACCCTGTCCGGTGGCGAGGCCCAGCGTATTCGTCTGGCCAGCCAGATTGGCGCTGGCCTGGTCGGCGTGCTGTACATCCTCGACGAACCTTCGATTGGCCTGCACCAGCGCGATAACGACCGGTTGCTCGGCACCCTCAAGCACCTGCGCGATATCGGCAACACGGTGATCGTGGTCGAGCACGACGAAGACGCGATCCGTCTGGCCGATTACGTGGTGGACATCGGACCGGGCGCAGGCGTGCACGGCGGGCACATCGTCGCCGAAGGCACACCGGCCGAAGTCATGGCTCACCCTGACTCCCTGACCGGCAAATATCTGTCGGGCCGGGTGAAGATCGAAGTCCCGGCCAACCGCACGCCGCGCAACAAGAAGCTGTCGCTGTCGCTCAAGGGCGCTCGCGGCAACAACTTGCGCAATGTCGACCTGGAGATTCCAATCGGTTTGTTGACCTGCGTGACCGGCGTGTCCGGCTCGGGCAAGTCGACGCTGATCAACAACACGCTGTTTCCATTGAGCGCCACGGCGCTGAACGGCGCGACGACGCTTGAAGCTGCCGCTCACGACAGCATCAAGGGTCTGGAACACCTGGACAAGGTCGTCGACATCGACCAGAGCCCGATCGGCCGTACACCGCGCTCCAACCCGGCGACCTACACCGGGTTGTTCACACCGATCCGCGAGTTGTTCGCCGGCGTACCGGAGTCCCGCTCCCGGGGCTACGGGCCGGGGCGTTTCTCCTTCAACGTGAAAGGCGGGCGATGCGAGGCTTGTCAGGGCGATGGCCTGATCAAGGTGGAAATGCACTTCCTGCCGGACATCTACGTGCCCTGTGACGTGTGCAAGAGCAAGCGTTACAACCGCGAGACCCTGGAGATCAAGTACAAGGGCAAGAGCATCCACGAGACCCTCGAGATGACCATCGAGGAAGCACGGGTGTTCTTCGATGCCGTACCGGCCCTGGCGCGCAAGCTGCAAACCTTGATGGACGTCGGACTGTCGTACATCAAGCTGGGGCAATCGGCGACCACGCTTTCCGGCGGTGAAGCCCAGCGGGTGAAGCTGTCCCGCGAACTGTCCAAGCGCGATACCGGCAAGACCCTGTACATCCTCGACGAACCCACTACCGGGCTGCACTTCGCGGATATCCAGCAACTGCTGGACGTTTTGCACCGCCTGCGCGACCACGGCAATACAGTGGTGGTGATCGAACACAACCTGGACGTGATCAAGACCGCCGACTGGCTGGTGGACCTGGGTCCGGAGGGCGGTTCCAAGGGCGGACAGATCATTGCCGTCGGCACGCCGGAGGAGGTGTCAGAGATGAAGCAATCCCACACCGGTTACTACCTCAAGCCGCTGCTGGAACGCGACAGGGCTTAACCGGGCCCCATGAAAAAGCCCCTGTCACTTCATCAGTGACAGGGGCTTTTTTGTATTCGCAGCAATCAGGTGTGGGATTGCAGGTAGTTCTCAAGACCGATCAACTTGATCAGACCCAACTGCTTCTCGAGCCAGTAGGTGTGATCTTCTTCGGTGTCATGCAATTGAACCCGCAGCATTTCGCGGCTGACATAGTCCTTGTGTTGCTCGCAGAGCTTAATGCCCTTGCACAGCGCTGCCCGCACTTTGTATTCCAGGCGCAAATCCGCTTCGAGCATCTCGGTGACTGTGGTGCCGACATCGAGATCGTCCGGACGCATCCGCGGCGTGCCCTCGAGCATCAGAATCCGGCGCATCAGGGCATCAGCGTGCCCTGCTTCCTCTTCCATCTCGTGGTTGATTCGTTCGTAGAGCTTGGTGAAACCCCAGTCCTCATACATCCGCGAGTGGACGAAATATTGATCACGCGCGGCCAGTTCGCCGGTCAGCAACGTGTTGAGGTAATCGATTACATCTGGGTGGCCCTGCATCGCCCTACATCTCCCTGCTTGAAAGTTGTAGTTTGAACCAACATGCCGGTATCGTCACTCGCAAGACGCAATAAAAGCGAAGATATTCTGAGAAAACCGGCTGAAATAACGCAAAAACCGCCCAAACAAGGGCGGTTCTGCTTCTCATTTAGACTTCGTTAAGCTGTACGTTGAGCAACTTTGCGATTGCGTCTCCATACGCCGGGTCAGCCTTGTAGAAATGTTGCAACTGGCGGTCAACCACATCACTCGACACACCCGCCATCGCACCGGCGATGTTGCTGACCAGCAGTGATTTCTGCTCTTCAGTCATCAAGCGGAATAATGCGCCGGCGTGACTGTAGTAGTCCGTGTCTTCACGGTGGTCGTAACGATCGGCGGCACCACTGAGGGCCAACGCCGGCTCTGCGTAACGAGGCGCCTGCTTCGGCGACTCGACGTAGCTGTTGGGCTCGTAGTTCGGCGTCGCACCGCCATTGCTGCCAAAAGCCATCGAACCATCGCGCTGATAACTGTTGACCGGACTCCGAGGAGCATTGACGGGCAACTGCTGGTGATTGGTGCCGACACGGTAGCGATGAGCGTCCGCATAGGCGAAGACCCGACCTTGCAGCATACGATCCGGCGATAGTCCAACGCCTGGAACCATGTTGCTGGGCCCGAACGCGGCTTGCTCGACTTCCGCGAAGTAGTTCTGCGGATTGCGATTGAGCTCAAGTTCTCCGACTTCAATCAGTGGAAACTCTTTCTGCGACCAGGTTTTGGTGACATCAAACGGGTTCTCGTAGTGCGCCGCTGCTTGAGCCTCGCTCATGATCTGAATGCACACGCGCCATTTCGGAAAATCACCCTGGTCGATTGCATTGAACAAGTCGCGCTGGGCGTAATCCGGATCAGTACCCGCCAGGCGCGCAGCCTCGGCAGGAGCAAGGTTCTTGATCCCCTGTTTGGTCTTGTAGTGCCACTTCACCCAGTGACGCTCACCTTGAGCGTTGATGAGGCTGTAAGTGTGGCTGCCAAAGCCGTGCATGTGGCGGTATCCGTCAGGGATACCCCGGTCAGAGAACAGGATGGTGACCTGGTGCAGCGCCTCGGGCGAATGCGACCAGAAGTCCCACATCGCCTGGGCACTCTTCAGGTTGCTTTGCGGTAAACGCTTCTGGGTGTGGATAAAGTCTGGAAACTTCAGTGGATCACGAATGAAGAACACGGGGGTATTGTTGCCAACGATGTCCCAGTTGCCTTCCTCGGTGTAGAACTTCAAGGCGAACCCGCGCGGATCACGCTCGGTATCGGCCGAACCACGCTCGCCGCCCACGGTGGAAAACCGCAGGAAAGTCGGGGTTTGCTTGCCGACTGCCTCGAACAGCTTCGCGCTGGTGTATTGAGTGATATCGCGCGTCACAGTGAACGTACCGTAGGCACCCGAGCCTTTGGCGTGTACACGGCGCTCAGGGATGTTTTCACGGTTGAAGTGGGCAAGCTTCTCGATCAGGTGAAAGTCGTCGAGCAGCAGCGGGCCACGAGGGCCGGCGGAACGGGAATTCTGGTTATCGGCAACAGGAGCGCCACTGGCGGTGGTAAGCGTTTTGTTTTGGCTCATGCGATCTTCCTTCCTCTGTCGGTCTTGAACTGCCGGCTATCGGCTGAGAAGGAGTATTGATCATCAATACGACAGCTACAAATTCATTAACTTGCAGACATCGATAGAGAAAAACTAATGATCATCCCCATCACATAATGCCGATGCGGACGAAGGAGACGCTTGTACAAACGGCGCGTTTCTTACGGGCACAAAAAACCGGGCACTAGGCCCGGTTCTTTGTTTCAGACTGACGTCTTACTCGGCAGATACAGCTTCGCCGGCAGTAGCACGATCAACCAACTCGACGTACGCCATAGGCGCGTTGTCGCCAGCGCGGAAACCGCACTTGAGGATGCGCAGGTAGCCACCCTCACGGGTAGCGTAACGCTTGCCCAGGTCGTTGAAGAGCTTACCAACGATAGCTTTCGAACGAGTACGGTCGAAAGCCAGACGGCGGTTAGCAACGCTATCTATCTTGGCCAAAGTGATCAGCGGCTCGGCAACGCGGCGCAGTTCTTTAGCTTTTGGCAGAGTAGTTTTGATCAGCTCGTGCTCGAACAGCGACACCGCCATGTTTTGGAACATGGCCTTGCGGTGCGAGCTGGTGCGGCTCAGGTGACGACCACTTTTACGATGACGCATGGTTCATTCCTTACCAAACACTACGTTCGGTGATTACGACGATCAGGCAGTCGCCTTGTCGTCCTTCTTAAGACTTGCAGGCGGCCAGTTGTCGAGGCGCATGCCGAGGGACAGACCGCGGGAGGCCAGAACGTCCTTGATTTCAGTCAAGGATTTCTTGCCCAGGTTCGGAGTCTTCAACAGCTCTACTTCGGTACGCTGAATCAGGTCACCGATGTAGTAGATGTTTTCCGCCTTAAGGCAGTTAGCCGAACGTACAGTCAGTTCCAGATCGTCAACCGGGCGAAGCAGGATCGGATCGATCTCGTCTTCCTGCTCGACAACCACTGGCTCACTGTCACCCTTGAGGTCGACGAACGCAGCCAACTGCTGTTGCAGGATGGTTGCAGCGCGGCGAATTGCCTCTTCAGGATCCAGAGTACCGTTGGTTTCCAGATCAATAACCAGCTTGTCCAGGTTAGTACGCTGCTCGACACGGGCGTTTTCCACCACGTATGCGATACGGCGAACCGGGCTGAACGAAGAGTCAAGCTGCAAGCGACCGATGCTGCGGCTTTCGTCTTCATCGCTCTGACGCGAGTCTGCCGGTTCATAACCACGACCACGAGCCACTACGAGCTTCATGTTCAGGGCGCCGTTAGACGCCAGGTTAGCGATTACGTGATCGGGATTAACGATCTCGACATCATGATCCAGCTGAATATCGGCAGCGGTAACCACCCCCGAACCCTTCTTCGACAAGGTCAGCGTAACTTCGTCACGACCGTGCAGCTTGATAGCCAGACCTTTAAGGTTCAACAGGATTTCAATTACGTCTTCCTGTACACCTTCGATGGCGCTGTACTCGTGGAGCACACCGTCAATCTCGGCCTCGACTACTGCACAGCCGGGCATTGAGGACAACAGGATGCGGCGCAGCGCGTTGCCCAGGGTATGGCCAAAGCCACGCTCGAGAGGCTCGAGAGTGATCTTGGCGCGGGTTGGACTGACAACCTGCACATCAATGTGGCGGGGTGTCAGGAACTCATTTACCGAAATCTGCATGGATGCACCTATTTTCTAGCCCTTACTTGGAGTAGAGCTCGACAATCAGGCTTTCGTTGATGTCGGCGGACAGATCACTGCGAGCTGGAACGTTCTTGAAAACGCCCGACTTCTTCTCAGTGTCTACTTCTACCCATTCTACGCGGCCACGTTGGGCACACAGATCGAGAGCTTGGACAATGCGAAGTTGATTTTTTGCTTTCTCGCGAACAGCGACCACGTCACCAGCACGAACCTGGTAGGACGGAACGTTAACGGTCTGACCGTTTACGCTGATCGACTTGTGCGATACCAGCTGACGGGATTCGGCGCGAGTCGAACCAAAGCCCATACGGTATACAACGTTGTCCAGACGGCATTCGAGCAGTTGCAGCAGGTTTTCACCGGTTGCACCTTTCTTGCCAGCAGCTTCTTTGTAGTAGCCGCTGAATTGACGCTCGAGAACGCCGTAGATACGACGGACCTTCTGCTTTTCACGCAGTTGGGTGCCGTAGTCGGACTGGCGACCGCGGCGTTGGCCGTGGATACCAGGTGCTGCTTCAATGTTGCACTTCGATTCGATCGCGCGCACGCCGCTCTTCAGGAAGAGATCGGTGCCTTCGCGACGAGCGAGTTTGCATTTTGGACCAATGTAACGAGCCATTCTTTACAATCTCCTGGATTACACGCGGCGCTTCTTCGGCGGACGGCACCCGTTGTGCGGGATTGGCGTCACGTCGGTGATGCTGGCGATCTTGTAGCCACAGCCGTTCAAAGCGCGGACTGCGGATTCACGACCTGGACCTGGACCTTTGACGTTGACGTCAAGGTTTTTCAGGCCGTATTCCAGCGCAGCTTGACCAGCACGTTCAGCAGCTACTTGAGCAGCAAACGGGGTGGACTTGCGGGAACCGCGGAAACCCGAACCACCGGAGGTAGCCCAGGAAAGAGCGTTACCTTGACGGTCGGTGATGGTCACGATGGTGTTGTTAAAAGATGCATGGATGTGGGCGATGCCATCAACCACTGTCTTTTTAACTTTTTTACGAGGACGAGCAGCAGGTTTTGCCATGATTAAATTCCTGTCGATTCGCTGGGGCGATTACTTGCGGATCGGCTTACGCGGACCTTTACGGGTACGCGCGTTGGTCTTGGTACGCTGACCGCGTACTGGAAGACCGCGACGATGACGCAGACCGCGATAGCAACCGAGGTCCATCAAGCGCTTGATTTTCATGTTGATTTCGCGACGCAGGTCACCTTCAGTGGTGAACTTCGCCACTTCGCCACGCAGCTGTTCAATCTGCTCGTCGCTCAGATCTTTGATCTTTGCTGCTGGGTTTACCCCAGTCTCTGCACAAATTTTCTGTGCAGTAGTGCGACCAACACCATAGATGTAGGTCAGCGAGATAACAGTATGCTTGTTATCTGGAATGTTAACGCCTGCAATACGGGCCATTCAGTGGGACTCCAATTGACAGCTACCTACGCCCCGGAAGCCAAGAAATAGGGCGCGAGATAATATCGCTGTAATAACAAATAATCAACCCGGCAGCGCACTAGCTGCCGGGCTTGAAGCACAATCACACTCAGCCTTGGCGCTGTTTGTGACGCGGTTCCGCGCTGCAAATTACTCGAACAACACCTTCGCGGCGAATAATCTTGCAGTTACGGCACAGCTTTTTCACCGATGCACGAACTTTCATCACCAACTCCTCGAACCTTATGGGTCAGCGCAGCATGCCGCTGCCGTAACCCTTCAGGTTGGCTTTCTTCATCAGGGATTCGTACTGGTGCGAAACGAGGTGCGATTGTACTTGGGACATGAAGTCCATCACAACCACGACGACGATCAGCAACGAGGTCCCGCCAAGGTAGAACGGTACGTTGGCTGCAACCACCAGGAACTGGGGCAACAGGCAGACGGCCGTCATGTAAAGAGCACCGAACATGGTCAAGCGAGTCAGAACGCCATCAATGTAGCGCGCAGACTGCTCACCTGGACGGATGCCCGGAATAAAGGCACCGGACTTCTTCAGGTTTTCCGCTACGTCTTTCGGATTGAACATCAACGCCGTATAGAAGAAGCAGAAGAAAATAATCCCTGCACTAAACAGCAGAATATTCAACGGCTGACCAGGAGCGATCGACTGCGAGATGTCCTGCAACCAGCCCATACCTTCAGACTGACCGAACCAGGCACCCAACGAAGCCGGGAACAGCAAAATGCTGCTCGCGAAAATAGCCGGAATAACACCGGCCATGTTCACCTTCAGCGGCAAGTGGCTGGTCTGCGCAGCGAAGACCTTACGGCCCTGCTGACGCTTGGCGTAGTGAACAGCAATACGACGCTGACCACGCTCAATGAACACCACGAAACCGATAATCGCTACTGCCAGCAAACCGATGGCAACCAGGGCGAAGATGTTGATATCACCCTGACGTGCAGACTCGAAAGACTGCCCGATCGCTCTCGGAAGACCGGCGACGATACCCGAAAAAATCAACATCGAGATACCGTTGCCAACACCACGCTCAGTAATCTGCTCACCCAGCCACATCATGAACATCGCACCAGCCACAAAAGTGGATACCGCGACGAAATGGAAGCCAAAGTCACCAGTGAACGCAACGCCCTGCCCCGCCAGACCAATGGACATGCCAATGGCCTGGACGAGAGCGAGGACGACAGTGCCGTAGCGGGTGTACTGGCTGATCTTGCGACGGCCAGCTTCACCTTCCTTCTTCAACTGCTCCAGCTGCGGGCTGACGGCGGTCATCAGTTGCATGATGATCGATGCCGAGATGTACGGCATGATCCCCAGTGCAAAGATGCTCATCCGTTCCAGCGCGCCGCCGGAAAACATGTTGAACAAGCTAAGAATGGTCCCCTCATTCTGTCGAAACAGGTCCGCGAGTCGGTCCGGGTTGATACCTGGAACCGGGATGTGTGCGCCTATTCGGTAGACGATAATCGCCAGGAACAGAAAACGCAGACGAGCCCAGAGTTCAGACATACCGCCTTTGCCGAGCGCAGAGAGAGCACCTTGCTTAGCCATTTATTCCTCGAACTTGCCGCCAGCTGCTTCGATAGCCGCACGCGCACCTTTGGTGGCGCCGATTCCCTTGCCGATAGTGACAGCGCGAGTCACTTCACCGGACAGCATGATTTTCACACGCTGTACGTTGACGTTGATCACGTTGGCATCTTTCAGGGACTGCACGGTGACGATGTCGCCTTCCACTTTAGCCAGCTCGGACAAACGCACTTCTGCGCGGTCCATGGCCTTCAGGGAAACGAAACCGAACTTCGGCAGGCGACGATGCAGCGGCTGTTGACCGCCTTCAAAGCCTGGAGCAATGGTGCCACCGGAGCGGGAGGTCTGACCTTTGTGACCACGGCCACCAGTCTTACCCAAACCGCTACCGATACCACGGCCCGGACGATGCTTTTCGCGACGGGAACCCGGCGCTGGACTCAGATCATTGAGTTTCATCGATTAACCCTCGACACGCAGCATGTAGTAAGCCTTGTTGATCATCCCGCGATTCTCGGGAGTATCCAGGACTTCTACAGTGTGACCGATGCGACGCAGACCCAGACCCTTAACGCACAGTTTGTGGTTAGGGATACGGCCGGTCATGCTTTTGATCAGCGTTACTTTTACGGTAGCCATGATCAGAAGATCTCCTTGACACTTTTGCCACGCTTGGCGGCAATGGATTCAGGAGACTGCATTGCTTTCAAACCCTTGAAAGTGGCGTGAACCACGTTTACCGGGTTAGTCGAGCCGTAGCACTTGGCCAGAACGTTCTGAACGCCAGCAACTTCGAGGACAGCACGCATAGCGCCGCCAGCGATGATACCGGTACCTTCAGAAGCAGGCTGCATGTACACCTTCGAAGCGCCGTGAGCGGACTTCATTGCGTACTGCAGAGTGGTGCCGTTCAGATCAACCTGGATCATGTTGCGGCGAGCAGCTTCCATTGCCTTCTGGATCGCAGCAGGCACTTCACGCGACTTGCCACGGCCGAAGCCAACACGGCCCTTACCATCACCAACCACGGTCAACGCGGTGAAAGTGAAGATACGGCCGCCTTTAACGGTTTTGGCTACGCGGTTAACTTGAACCAGCTTCTCGATGTAGCCTTCGTCGCGCTTTTGGTCGTTATTTGACATAACTTAGAACTCCAGCCCAGCTTCACGAGCAGCATCAGCCAGCGCTTTAACGCGGCCGTGGTACTTGAAGCCAGAGCGGTCGAAAGCCACTTGCGAGACGCCAGCGGCCTTAGCACGCGTAGCGACCAGCTGGCCAACCTTAGTGGCCGCGTCGATGTTGCCGGTGGCACCATCACGCAGTTCTTTATCCAAAGTCGAGGCGCTTGCCAGGACTTTGTTGCCGTCGGCCGAAATGACCTGGGCGTAGATGTGCTGCGAAGAGCGGAACACGCAGAGACGCACGACTTCGAGTTCGTGCATTTTCAGGCGTGCTTTGCGAGCGCGACGCAGTCGAGTAACTTTTTTGTCGGTCATTTGCTATGCCCTACTTCTTCTTGGCTTCTTTACGACGGACGACTTCGTCCGCGTAGCGCACACCTTTGCCTTTGTACGGCTCTGGTGGACGGAAGTCGCGGATCTCGGCGGCCACTTGACCTACCAGCTGCTTGTCGATGCCCTTGATCAGGATATCGGTCTGGCTAGGAGTCTCAGCGGTGATGCCTTCCGGCAGTTCGTAATCCACTGGGTGCGAGAAGCCAAGAGCCAGGTTCAGCACTGTGCCTTTTGCTTGCGCTTTGTAACCAACACCGACCAGCTGGAGCTTGCGCTCGAAGCCTTGGCTTACGCCTTGGACCATGTTATTTACCAACGCACGAGTGGTACCAGCCATTGCGCGAGTCTGTTGATCGCCATTGCGAGCAGCGAAACGCAGCTCACCGGCTTCTTCAACGATCTCAACGGACGAATGGATGTTCAGTTCAAGAGTGCCCTTGGCACCCTTCACCGAAAGCTGTTGGCCTGCGAATTTTACTTCGACACCGGCTGGCAGCTTAACGGGGTTCTTAGCGACGCGAGACATGCTTATCCCCCCTTAGAACACAGTGCAAAGAACTTCGCCGCCGACACCGGCAGCGCGCGCAGCACGATCAGTCATCACACCCTTGTTGGTGGAGACGATAGACACACCGAGACCGCCACGAACTTTTGGCAGATCATCGACGGACTTGTACTGACGCAGGCCTGGACGGCTAACGCGCTTCACTTCTTCGATAACCGGACGGCCTTCGAAGTACTTCAGCTCGATGGACAGCAGTGGTTTGATTTCGCTGCTGATCTGATAACCCGCAATGTAACCTTCGTCCTTCAGGACTTTGGCAACAGCTACCTTCAACGTGGAAGATGGCATGCTTACGACGGACTTTTCAGCCATCTGGGCATTACGGATACGAGTTAGCATGTCCGCTAACGGGTCCTGCATACTCATGGGCTAGACGCTCCTAATACAAAAAAATTAGCCTTGCGGCTATTACGTGTCGCCGAGAATCTCCGAGCATGAAAAACACGGGCTCAGGCGAGCCGGGTATTCTAGACACACCCCGGAAATGAATCAAGCCCCAAAAGGGGCTTGATCCAGATTCAAGGCCACCGGTGGTCAGGATCTTGCGATCCTGGACACCGAGACTTTGACAGTACTTACCAGCTGGCTTTAACCAGACCCGGTACGTCACCACGCATGGCAGCTTCACGCAGCTTGTTACGGCCGAGGCCGAACTTGCGGTAAACGCCGTGTGGACGACCGGTCAGGCGGCAGCGGTTACGCATGCGCGAAGCGCTTGCGTCACGTGGCTGCTTCTGCAGGGCTACTGTAGCTTCCCAACGCGCTTCTGGACTTGCGTTCAGATCAACGATGATAGCTTTCAGTGCTGCACGCTTCTTGGCGTACTTGGCAACCGTGAGCTGACGCTTCAGCTCGCGGTTTTTCATGCTCATCTTGGCCATGGTCCTACTCCAATCAGTTGCGGAACGGGAATTTGAACGCACGCAGCAGAGCGCGGCCTTCATCATCGTTCTTGGCAGTGGTGGTCAGGGTGATGTCCAGACCGCGGAGAGCATCGATCTTGTCGTAGTCGATTTCCGGGAAGATGATCTGCTCTTTCACGCCCATGCTGTAGTTGCCACGACCATCGAAGGACTTGGCATTCAGGCCGCGGAAGTCGCGAACCCGAGGCAGGGAGATCGACAGCAGACGATCCAGGAACTCGTACATACGCTCACGGCGCAGGGTCACTTTGACGCCGATCGGCCAACCTTCACGGACTTTAAAGCCAGCGATGGATTTGCGAGCGTAGGTCACAACGACTTTCTGGCCGGTGATCTTTTCCAGGTCAGCAACAGCGTGCTCGATGACTTTTTTGTCACCGATCGCTTCGCCCAGACCCATGTTCAGGGTGATTTTGGTAACGCGCGGAACTTCCATCACGTTCGAAAGCTTAAGTTCTTCCTTAAGTTTCGGAGCAATTTCCTTCCGGTAAATCTCTTTTAGTCGTGCCATGGTCTCATCTACCTAGCAGTGTTCAAGCATCAACCGCTTTTTGGGTCGACTTGAAGACACGAATTTTCTTGCCGTCTTCTACTTTGAAACCAACGCGGTCAGCCTTGTTGGTTTCGCCGTTGAAAATGGCGACGTTAGAAGCATCCAGTGGAGCTTCTTTTTCGACGATACCGCCCTGCACGCCCGACATCGGGTTAGGCTTGGTATGACGCTTGACCAGGTTCAGACCACCAATAACCAGACGGTTGTTAGCGAGAACCTTAAGCACCTTACCGCGCTTACCTTTGTCTTTGCCGGCGATCACGATGATCTCGTCGTCACGACGAATCTTTTGCATGTCGGATCTCCTTACAGCACTTCTGGGGCGAGCGAGACGATCTTCATGAACTTCTCAGTACGAAGTTCACGGGTCACTGGCCCAAAGATACGGGTGCCGATCGGCTCTTGCTTGTTGTTCAACAGAACAGCAGCGTTGCCATCAAAGCGGATAATGGAGCCATCAGCACGACGTACGCCGTGACGAGTGCGGACTACAACAGCAGTCATCACTTGGCCTTTTTTCACTTTACCGCGAGGAATTGCTTCCTTCACGGTAACTTTGATGATGTCACCGATACCAGCGTAACGACGATGGGAGCCACCCAGCACCTTGATGCACATAACGCGGCGAGCGCCGCTGTTATCGGCCACATCGAGCATGGATTGAGTCTGAATCATATAATTTCTCCGACCCCTAGTCCTTAGACTTCCACAGCGCGTTCGAGAACATCAACCAGCGCCCAAGACTTGGTCTTGGCCAAAGGACGAGTTTCACGAATAGTGACTTTGTCGCCGATGTGGCACTGATTGGTTTCGTCGTGCGCGTGCAGCTTAGTCGAACGCTTAACGTATTTACCGTAGATCGGGTGCTTAACGCGACGCTCGATCAGAACGGTGATGGTTTTGTCCATCTTGTCGCTGACAACACGGCCAGTCAGCGTACGGACAGTTTTTTCGGCTTCAGCCATGATTACTTACCTGCCTGCTGGTTGAGCACAGTCTTCACGCGAGCGATGTCACGCTTAACTTGCGAGAGCAGATGAGACTGCCCCAACTGGCCAGTTGCTTTCTGCATACGCAGATTGAACTGGTCGCGCAGCAAGCCGAGCAGTTGCTCGTTCAGCTGCTGTGCGGATTTTTCACGAAGTTCATTCGCTTTCATCACATCACCGTCCGTTTAACAAAGGAGGTGGCGAGCGGCAGCTTTGCAGCAGCCAGGGCGAAAGCCTCACGCGCCAGCTCTTCAGAAACACCCTCGATTTCATACAGGACTTTGCCTGGCTGAATCTGGGCAACCCAGTATTCGACGTTACCCTTACCTTTACCCATCCGAACTTCGAGTGGCTTCTTGGAAATAGGCTTGTCCGGGAATACACGGATCCAGATCTTGCCGCCACGTTTTACGTGACGGGTCAGAGCACGACGCGCTGACTCGATCTGACGAGCGGTGAGACGACCACGAGCAACAGACTTCAGCGCGAACTCGCCGAAGCTGACTTTGCTACCGCGCAATGCCAGGCCACGGTTGTGACCAGTCATTTGCTTGCGGAACTTCGTACGCTTTGGTTGCAACATTTGGCGTACCCCTTACTTAGCAGCTTTTTTACGAGGCGCTGGTGCTTGTGGTTTCAGTTCTTCTTGGCGACCACCAATTACTTCGCCTTTGAAGATCCAAACCTTTACACCGATCACACCGTAAGTGGTGTGAGCTTCGTAGTTGGCATAGTCGATGTCGGCACGCAGGGTGTGCAACGGCACACGACCTTCGCGATACCATTCAGTACGTGCGATTTCAGCACCGCCGAGACGACCGCTCACTTGGATTTTGATGCCTTTGGCACCAATGCGCATGGCGTTCTGTACAGCGCGCTTCATAGCGCGACGGAACATTACGCGACGCTCCAGCTGCTGAGCTACGCTCTGCGCAACCAGCATACCGTCGAGCTCCGGCTTGCGGATCTCTTCGATATTGATGTGCACAGGCACACCCATTTGCTTGGTCAGGTCCTGACGCAGTTTCTCAACATCTTCACCTTTCTTCCCGATAACGATACCTGGACGAGCGGTGTGGATGGTGATGCGTGCAGTTTGGGCCGGACGATGGATATCGATACGGCTTACGGATGCGCTTTTTAGTTTGTCTTGGAGGTACTCACGCACATTCAGATCTGCGAGCAAATAGTCCGCATAAGTCCGACCGTCTGCGTACCAGACGGAGGTGTGCTCCTTGACGATTCCCAGGCGAATGCCAATGGGATGTACTTTCTGACCCATCTCTTCGACTCCGTTACTTGTCAGCAACCTTGACAGTGATATGGCAAGACCGCTTGACGATGCGATCAGCACGGCCTTTGGCACGTGGCATGATGCGCTTCAGCGAACGCCCTTCGTTGACGAAAACAGTGCTGACCTTCAGGTCATCAACGTCTGCGCCTTCGTTATGCTCGGCGTTGGCTACGGCCGACTCCAGCACTTTCTTCATGATCTCGGCGGCTTTCTTACTGCTGAAAGCCAACAGGTTGAGCGCTTCGCCCACCTTCTTCCCGCGGATCTGGTCGGCGACCAAGCGGGCTTTCTGGGCGGAGATTCGAGCGCCCGACAACTTAGCGGCTACTTCCATTTCCTAACCCCTTAACGCTTGGCTTTCTTGTCTGCCACGTGCCCGCGATAAGTGCGGGTACCGGCGAACTCGCCCAGTTTGTGGCCGACCATGTCTTCGTTCACGAGAACTGGGACGTGCTGACGACCGTTGTGTACTGCGATGGTCAAACCGACCATTTGTGGCAGGATCATCGAACGACGCGACCAGGTTTTCACCGGCTTGCGATCGTTCTTTTCCGCCGCCACTTCGATCTTCTTCAGTAGGTGAAGATCGATAAAAGGACCTTTTTTCAGAGAACGTGGCACTGTCGTATCCCTCTATTTACTTGCGACGACGGACGATCATTTTGTCGGTACGCTTATTACCACGAGTCTTCGCGCCCTTAGTCGGGAAGCCCCATGGCGATACCGGATGACGACCACCAGAGGTACGACCTTCACCACCACCATGTGGGTGGTCAACCGGGTTCATGGCAACACCACGAACGGTTGGGCGAACGCCACGCCAGCGTTTGGCACCAGCTTTACCCAGCGAACGCAGGCTGTGCTCGGAGTTCGAGACTTCGCCCAGGGTCGCACGGCATTCAGCCAGGACTTTACGCATTTCACCGGAACGCAGACGCAGGGTAACGTACACGCCTTCACGAGCGATCAGCTGAGCCGAAGCACCAGCGGAACGAGCGATCTGAGCGCCTTTACCTGGCTTCAATTCGATGCCGTGTACGGTGCTACCAACTGGAATGTTGCGCAGTTGCAGAGCGTTGCCCGGCTTGATCGGTGCCAGGGCACCTGCGATCAGCTGGTCGCCAGCGCTCACGCCTTTAGGGGCGATGATGTAGCGACGCTCGCCATCTGCGTACAGCAGCAGAGCGATGTGAGCAGTACGGTTTGGATCGTATTCGATACGCTCGACAGTGGCAGAGATGCCATCTTTGTCGTTGCGACGGAAGTCGACCAGACGATAATGCTGCTTATGACCACCACCGATGTGACGAGTGGTAATACGGCCATTGTTGTTACGACCACCAGTCTTCGATTTCTTCTCGAGCAGCGGTGCGTGAGGAGCGCCTTTATGCAGCTCCTGGTTGACCACCTTGACCACAAAACGGCGGCCAGGGGAAGTCGGTTTGCATTTAACGATTGCCATGATGCACCCCTTCCTTACTCAGCACTGCTGCTGAAATCGAGATCTTGGCCTGGCTGAAGGGAGATAACTGCCTTCTTCCAGTCATTACGCTTGCCCAGACCGCGAGCAGTGCGCTTGCTCTTACCCAGAACATTCAGGGTAGTAACACGCTCTACTTTCACGCTGAACAGGCTTTCGACGGCCTTCTTGATTTCCAGCTTGGTTGCGTCGGTAGCAACCTTGAAAACGAACTGGCCTTTCTTGTCTGCCAGAACCGTAGCCTTCTCGGAAACGTGCGGGCCAAGCAGAACTTTAAATACGCGTTCCTGGTTCATCCCAGCAGCTCCTCGAATTTCTTCACGGCCGACACGGTGATCAACACCTTGTCGTATGCGATCAGACTAACTGGATCGGAACCTTGCACGTCACGTACATCTACGTGTGGCAGGTTACGAGCAGCCAGGTACAGGTTCTGATCAACAGCGTCGGACACGATCAGAACGTCGGTCAGGCTCATGTTGTTCAGTTTGCCCAGCAGGTCTTTGGTTTTCGGCGTTTCAACGGCGAAATCCTGAACCACGACCAGACGATCAGTACGCACCAGCTCAGCAAGGATGGAACGCATTGCTGCGCGATACATCTTCTTGTTCAGCTTCTGGGAGTGATCCTGAGGACGAGCTGCGAAAGTGGTACCGCCGCCACGCCAGATTGGGCTACGGATAGTACCGGCACGAGCACGGCCAGTACCTTTCTGACGCCATGGGCGCTTACCGCCACCACGAACGTCGGAACGGGTCTTTTGCTGCTTGGAACCCTGACGACCGCCAGCCATGTAGGCTACGACTGCTTGGTGAACCAGCGTCTCGTTGAACTCGCCGCCAAATGTCAGTTCGGAAACTTCGATCGCTTGAGCGTCATTTACATTTAATTGCATGTCAGCTTCCCCTTAACCGCGAGCCTTGGCTGCTGGACGTACAACCAAGTTGCCGCCAGTAGCGCCAGGAACAGCGCCCTTGACCAACAACAGATTGCGTTCAGCGTCCACGCGCACTACTTCGAGGGACTGCACGGTCACGCGCTCAGCGCCCATATGACCGGACATTTTTTTGCCCTTGAATACACGACCAGGAGTCTGGCACTGGCCGATAGAGCCTGGAACGCGGTGGGATACGGAGTTACCGTGGGTGTTATCTTGCCCGCGGAAATTCCAACGCTTGATCGTACCCTGGAAGCCTTTACCCTTGGACTGACCGGTTACATCAACCAGTTGACCAGCGGCGAAGATTTCAGCGTTGATCAGATCGCCGGCCTGGTACTCGCCTTCTTCAAGGCGGAATTCCATTACGGTACGACCAGCGGCAACGTTCGCTTTAGCGAAGTGGCCAGCCTGAGCTGCTGTTACACGCGAAGCACGACGCTCGCCGACAGTGACTTGCACTGCACGATAGCCATCGGTCTCTTCAGTTTTGAACTGGGTGACGCGATTCGGTTCGATCTCAATGACCGTGACCGGAATGGAGACACCTTCTTCGGTGAAAATACGGGTCATACCGCATTTACGACCGACTACACCAATAGTCATGTTGTAAACCTCATGAGTGTACGGGGCTTTCACCCGCTATGGCCGCCCATTTCAGAGCGTTACACGACTAAGACCGAGTCTTAGCCGAGGCTGATCTGCACTTCCACACCGGCCGCAAGATCAAGCTTCATAAGAGCATCAACGGTTTTATCCGTTGGCTGGACGATGTCCAGAACGCGCTTATGAGTACGGATCTCGTACTGGTCACGCGCGTCTTTGTTGACGTGCGGGGAGACCAGAACGGTGAACCGCTCTTTACGGGTAGGCAGTGGAATTGGACCACGCACTTGAGCACCAGTACGTTTCGCGGTTTCCACGATTTCCTGGGTTGATTGGTCGATCAGGCGATGGTCGAAAGCCTTCAACCTGATACGGATTTGCTGATTTTGCATTGGATTTCAGACTCCGGCTGCTATTCCCACCGAGCGCAATACGCCCGTTAAAAGGAGGCGCAATTCTATAGACGCCCCAGATGGGTGTCAACCCAATAAAAAAGCCCCCGCTGAGCGGGGGCTTTTCAAAGCATCGAAGCTATCTCAAAAGAGATGCTTACTCGATGATTTTGGCTACGACGCCAGCGCCGACGGTACGACCGCCTTCACGGATAGCGAAACGCAGGCCGTCTTCCATTGCGATGGTCTTGATCAGGGTAACTTCCATCTGGATGTTGTCACCTGGCATTACCATTTCAACGCCTTCTGGCAGCTGGCAGTTACCAGTCACGTCAGTAGTACGGAAGTAGAACTGTGGACGGTAGCCTTTGAAGAACGGAGTGTGACGACCGCCTTCTTCCTTGCTCAGAACGTAAACTTCTGCGGTGAACTTGGTGTGCGGCTTAACCGAACCTGGCTTAACCAGAACCTGGCCACGCTCAACGTCGTCACGCTTGGTACCACGCAGCAGAACGCCGCAGTTCTCGCCAGCACGACCTTCGTCGAGCAGCTTGCGGAACATTTCAACACCGGTGCAGGTGGTGGTGGTGGTGTCACGCAGACCAACGATTTCCAGTGCATCTTGAACGCGAACGATACCGCGCTCGATACGACCAGTCACAACAGTACCACGACCCGAGATCGAGAATACGTCTTCGATTGGCATCAGGAATGGCTTGTCGATAGCACGCTCTGGTTCTGGGATGTAGCTGTCCAGAGTCTCAACCAGCTTACGAACGGCAGTGGTGCCCATTTCGTTATCGTCTTTGCCTTCCAGCGCCATACGAGCCGAACCGATGATGATTGGAGTGTCATCGCCCGGGAAGTCGTAGGTGGACAGCAGGTCGCGAACTTCCATCTCGACCAGTTCCAGCAGCTCAGCGTCGTCTACCAGGTCAGCCTTGTTCAGGAAAACCACGATGTACGGAACGCCTACCTGACGGGACAGCAGGATGTGCTCACGAGTTTGCGGCATCGGACCATCAGCGGCCGAGCAAACCAGGATCGCGCCGTCCATCTGGGCAGCACCGGTGATCATGTTCTTCACATAGTCAGCGTGACCTGGGCAGTCAACGTGAGCGTAGTGACGGATCTTCGAGTTGTACTCGACGTGCGCGGTGTTGATGGTGATACCACGAGCTTTTTCTTCTGGAGCGCTGTCGATTTTATCGAAATCAACGATTGCGGAACCGAAAACTTCGGAGCAAACGCGAGTCAGAGCTGCGGTCAGAGTGGTTTTACCGTGGTCAACGTGACCGATGGTGCCAACGTTGACGTGCGGTAGGGAACGATCAAATTTTTCTTTAGCCACGACAATTAACTCCTTGCCTAAAGGACTGAATCAGCCTTGTTTTTTGGTTACAGTTTCGACGATGTGCGACGGAGCTGTATTGTATTTTTTGAATTCCATAGAGTAGCTTGCGCGACCCTGGGACATCGAACGAACGTCGGTCGCATAACCGAACATCTCGCCCAACGGAACTTCAGCACGGATCACCTTACCGGAGACCGTGTCTTCCATACCCAGAATCATGCCGCGACGACGGTTAAGGTCGCCCATCACGTCACCCATATAGTCTTCAGGCGTAACAACCTCTACCGCCATGATCGGCTCCAGCAACTCACCACCGCCCTTCTGGGCCAGTTGCTTGGTCGCCATGGAAGCAGCCACCTTAAACGCCATCTCGTTCGAGTCGACGTCGTGGTAAGAACCATCAAACACGGTAGCCTTCAGGCCGATCAGCGGATAGCCGGCAACTACGCCGTTCTTCATCTGCTCTTCGATACCCTTCTGGATAGCCGGGATGTATTCCTTAGGAACCACACCACCCACTACTTCGTTCACGAATTGCAGACCTTCCTGACCTTCGTCAGCAGGAGCAAAACGGATCCAGCAATGGCCGAACTGGCCACGACCGCCGGACTGACGAACGAACTTGCCTTCGATTTCGCAATTCTTCGTGATGCGCTCACGATACGAAACCTGAGGCTTACCGATGTTGGCTTCGACGTTGAACTCACGGCGCATCCGGTCAACCAGGATGTCCAGGTGCAACTCGCCCATGCCAGAGATGATCGTTTGACCAGTCTCTTCATCAGTCTTGACGCGGAAAGACGGGTCTTCCTGAGCAAGCTTGCCCAGAGCGATACCCATTTTTTCCTGGTCATCCTTGGTCTTAGGCTCAACGGCAACCGAAATAACCGGCTCCGGGAAGTCCATGCGAACCAGGATGATTGGCTTGTCAGCGTTGCACAAGGTTTCACCAGTGGTGACGTCCTTCATGCCGATCAGGGCCGCGATGTCACCAGCGCGTACTTCCTTGATCTCTTCACGGGCGTTTGCGTGCATTTGCACCATACGACCCACGCGCTCTTTCTTGCCTTTGACCGAGTTGATCACGCCGTCGCCGGAGGCCAACACGCCCGAGTAAACACGGACGAAAGTCAAGGTACCCACGAATGGGTCGGTAGCGATCTTGAACGCCAGAGCCGAGAACGGCTCGTTGTCGTCTGCATGACGCTCCATCTGCTTTTCCTCGTCATCCGGGTCAGTACCCTTGATGGCAGGAATGTCGGTTGGAGCCGGCAGGTAGTCGATAACGGCGTCGAGAACCAGGGGAACACCCTTGTTCTTGAAGGAAGAACCGCAAACAGCCAGAACGATCTCACCAGCGATAGTACGCTGACGCAGAGCACCCTTGATTTCCTCGATGGTGAGTTCTTCACCTTCAAGGTACTTGTTCATCAGCTCTTCGCTGGCTTCGGCCGCAGCCTCAACCATGTTGTTGCGCCACTCTTCAGCCAGTTCCTGCAGTTCAGCAGGGATGGCTTCACGACGAGGGGTCATACCCTTGTCGGCATCGTTCCAGTAAACGGCTTCCATGGTCATCAGATCGATCTGACCCTGGAAGTTGTCTTCGGAACCGATAGCCAGCTGGATAGGCACCGGAGTGTGACCCAGACGCTGCTTGATCTGAGCGATCACGCGCAGGAAGTTCGCACCGGCACGGTCCATCTTGTTCACGTAAACGATACGTGGAACACCGTACTTGTTGGCTTGACGCCATACGGTTTCGGACTGAGGCTCAACGCCGGAAGTACCGCAGAACACAACGACCGCGCCGTCGAGTACACGCAGGGAACGCTCAACTTCAATAGTGAAGTCTACGTGGCCCGGGGTATCGATGACGTTGAAACGGTACTGGTCTTTGTGCTGCTTGGCGGAACCCTGCCAGAAGGCGGTAATGGCAGCAGAAGTAATGGTAATACCACGCTCCTGCTCCTGAACCATCCAGTCTGTGGTCGCGGCGCCGTCATGCACCTCGCCCATTTTGTGACTTTTGCCAGTGTAAAAAAGGACGCGCTCAGTGGTGGTGGTTTTACCAGCATCCACGTGTGCAACGATACCAATGTTACGGTAGCGATTAATCGGTGTTGTACGAGCCATAAAGCCCTCGCAAAATTAGTGACGCTAAAATTAGAAGCGGTAGTGCGAGAAAGCCTTGTTGGCTTCAGCCATACGGTGAACGTCTTCACGCTTCTTAACTGCAGCACCTTTACCTTCGGCAGCGTCCAACAGTTCGCCAGCCAAACGCAGAGCCATAGACTTCTCGCCGCGCTTGCGGGCGTAGTCTACCAACCAGCGCATTGCCAGAGCGTTACGACGGGAAGGACGAACCTCGACCGGAACCTGGTAAGTAGCACCACCAACGCGGCGCGACTTCACTTCGACCAGCGGAGCGATGGCGTCGAGTGCTTTTTCGAAGAGTTCCAGGGGATCGGTGCCGGCCTTACGAGCCTTCACGGTATCCAGGGCACCATAAACGATACGCTCGGCAACGGCTTTCTTGCCGCTTTCCATTACGTGGTTCATGAATTTGGCGAGGATTTGGCTTCCGTATTTCGGATCGTCCAGAATCTCACGCTTGGCTGCTACGCGACGTCTTGGCATTGATAAGCCCTCAAACGGTCTTCAGGTTAGCCCGGGACAGCTCCTATGGATGCGTGCCCGACCTTACTCTTATCGACTCAATAAAATGAAAAACTGCAAAACGGCCGATTACTTCGGACGCTTGGTACCGTACTTCGAACGACCCTGGTTACGACCTTTAACACCGGAAGTATCCAACGAACCGCGAACGGTGTGGTAACGAACACCTGGCAAGTCTTTTACACGACCGCCGCGGATCAGTACCACGCTGTGCTCTTGCAGGTTGTGGCCTTCACCGCCGATGTACGAGGAAACCTCGAAACCGTTGGTCAGGCGCACACGGCATACTTTACGCAGTGCCGAGTTAGGTTTTTTCGGCGTGGTGGTGTACACACGGGTGCACACGCCACGGCGTTGCGGGCAGTTCTGCAGCGCAGGCACGTCGGATTTCTCGACGATACGCTTACGCGGCTGACGTACCAGCTGGTTGATAGTTGCCATCTACTAGCTCCACTGTTGTCTTGCGACGCTATTGTCTTGCAAGAAAAGCAAAATGGCAGGAACGAGTTCCCGCCAAATTTAGGGGTACAAGAGTCTAAAGAGGATCTTGTCCCCAGTCAAGGCAAGGCCCCGCCCTCCCCGCTCATCCAATCTCGACAAATTGTCTCGATTCGATGAACGGAGTGACCAGGGCCTCACACTCATTTACCGCAGAACTCAGTTACCGCTCGAGTTCAGCGCTTCGGTCAGTGCAGCTTCCACTTCACTGGCGCTTACGCGCAACGGCTTGTCTGCATCACGGCGGCGCTTACGCTCGCTGTGATAAGCCAGGCCGGTACCAGCCGGGATCAGACGACCCACGACCACGTTTTCTTTCAGGCCGCGCAGGTAATCGCGCTTGCCGGTTACCGCCGCTTCGGTCAGTACGCGAGTGGTTTCCTGGAAGGAAGCCGCCGAGATGAACGATTCGGTGGACAACGACGCCTTGGTGATACCCAGCAGAACGCGAGTGAACTTGGAGACAAACTTGTCTTCGCCGCTCAGACGCTCGTTCTCTACCAGTACGTGAGTCAATTCCATCTGGTCGCCCTTGATGAAACTGGAATCGCCGGATTCAGCGATCTCAACTTTACGCAGCATCTGACGCAGGATGGTCTCGATGTGCTTGTCGTTGATCTTCACGCCTTGCAGACGGTAAACGTCCTGGATCTCGTTGACGATGTACTTGGCCAGCGCACTCACACCCAGCAGACGCAGGATGTCGTGTGGATCGCTCGGACCGTCGGAGATAACTTCGCCGCGGTTTACCTGTTCGCCTTCGAACACGTTCAGGTGACGCCACTTCGGAATCAGCTCTTCGTACGGATCGGTACCGTCGTTCGGGGTGATAACCAGACGGCGTTTGCCTTTGGTCTCTTTACCGAACGCGATGGTGCCGCTGACTTCAGCCAGAATCGACGCTTCTTTCGGACGACGGGCTTCGAACAAGTCGGCAACACGCGGCAGACCACCGGTGATGTCGCGAGTTTTCGAAGTCTCTTGCGGGATACGAGCGATAACATCACCGATCGCGATCTTCGCACCATCCGCTACACCGACCAGGGCGTTGGCTGGCAGGAAGTACTGAGCGATAACGTCAGTGCCTGGCAGCAACAGATCCTTGCCGTTGTCGTCGACCATCTTCACGGCAGGACGGATGTCCTTACCGGCAGCTGGACGATCTTTGGCGTCGAGTACTTCAATGTTGGTCATACCGGTCAATTCGTCAGTCTGACGCTTGATCGTGATGCCTTCTTCCATGCCCACGTAGGTCACGGTACCTTTCATTTCGGTAACGATCGGGTGAGTGTGCGGATCCCACTTGGCCACGATGGCGCCAGCTTCGACCTTGTCACCCTCTTTAACCGAAATCACGGCACCGTACGGCAGCTTGTAACGCTCACGCTCACGACCGAAGTCATCAGCGATGGCCAGCTCACCGGAACGGGACACAGCAACCAGGTGACCATCCACTCGCTCAACGTGCTTCAGGTTATGCAGACGGACGGTACCGCCATTCTTCACCTGAACGCTGTCGGCTGCGGAGGTCCGGCTTGCCGCACCACCGATGTGGAACGTACGCATCGTCAGCTGGGTACCCGGCTCACCGATGGACTGGGCAGCGATAACGCCGACCGCTTCACCGATGTTCACCTGGTGACCACGAGCCAGATCGCGGCCGTAGCACTTGGCGCAAATACCGAAGCGGGTTTCGCAGCTGATCGGCGAACGCACGATCACTTCGTCGATGCTGTTGAGTTCGATGAACTCGACCCACTTTTCGTCTACCAGGGTGCCGGCAGGAACGATGACGTCCTCGGTACCTGGCTTGAATACGTCACGGGCGATAACACGACCCAATACGCGCTCACCCAGCGGCTCTACAACGTCACCGCCTTCAATGTGCGGAGTCATCAGCAGACCGTGTTCAGTGCCGCAATCGATCTCGGTTACAACCAGATCTTGTGCAACGTCTACCAGACGACGAGTCAGGTAACCGGAGTTAGCCGTTTTCAACGCGGTATCCGCAAGACCCTTACGAGCACCGTGAGTGGAGATGAAGTACTGAAGTACGCTCAAACCTTCACGGAAGTTCGCAGTAATCGGCGTTTCAATGATGGAACCGTCCGGCTTGGCCATCAGACCACGCATACCGGCCAGCTGACGAATCTGCGCTGCGGAACCCCGCGCACCCGAGTCGGCCATCATGTACATCGAGTTGAAAGACTCTTGATCGACTTCAACGCCATGACGGTCGATAACCTTCTCTTTCGAGAGGTTGGCCATCATTGCCTTGGAAACTTCGTCGTTCGCTTTCGACCAAAGGTCGATCACTTTGTTGTACTTCTCGCCCTGGGTTACCAGGCCGGAGGCGTACTGGCTTTCGATCTCTTTCACTTCATCAGTGGCAGCATTGATGATGCGGGCTTTTTCATCCGGGATAACGAAGTCGTTAACACCAATGGAAACGCCGGAAATGGTCGAATACGCAAAACCGGTGTACATCAACTGGTCAGCGAAGATCACAGTCTCTTTCAAACCAACCACGCGATAGCACTGGTTGATCAGCTTGGAGATTGCCTTCTTCTTCATCGGCAGGTTGACGACGTCGTACGACAAACCCTTTGGCACAACCTGGAACAACAGAGCACGGCCGACAGTGGTGTCGACGATACGGGTGTTGCTCACGCTGCCGCCATCACGGTCGTTGACGGTTTCGTTGATCCGGACTTTAACCTTGGCGTGCAGTGCGGCTTCGCCGGCACGGAACACACGGTCAACTTCCTGCAGATCCGCGAACACACGACCTTCGCCCTTGGCGTTGATCGCTTCACGAGTCATGTAGTACAGACCCAATACAACGTCCTGCGACGGAACGATGATTGGCTCACCGTTGGCTGGCGACAGAATGTTGTTGGTCGACATCATCAACGCACGCGCTTCGAGCTGGGCTTCCAGCGTCAGCGGTACGTGCACGGCCATTTGGTCGCCGTCGAAGTCGGCGTTGTACGCGGCGCAGACCAGAGGGTGCAGCTGGATAGCCTTACCTTCGATCAGTACCGGTTCAAACGCCTGGATACCCAGACGGTGAAGGGTCGGTGCACGGTTGAGAAGAACCGGGTGTTCGCGAATCACTTCAGCGAGAACGTCCCAAACCTCTGGCAGCTCGCGCTCGACCATCTTCTTGGCAGCCTTGATGGTGGTAGCAAGACCACGCATTTCAAGCTTGCCGAAAATGAACGGCTTGAACAGCTCGAGAGCCATTTTCTTCGGCAGACCGCACTGGTGCAAACGCAAGGTCGGACCTACGGTAATTACCGAACGGCCGGAGTAGTCAACACGCTTACCGAGCAAGTTCTGACGGAAACGACCCTGCTTACCCTTGATCATGTCAGCCAGGGACTTCAGAGGACGCTTATTGGAACCTGTGATAGCGCGGCCACGACGACCGTTGTCGAGCAGTGCGTCGACGGCTTCCTGCAACATACGCTTTTCGTTGCGCACGATGATGTCCGGAGCGGACAGATCCAGCAGGCGCTTCAAACGGTTGTTACGGTTGATCACTCGACGATACAGATCGTTGAGGTCGGAAGTCGCGAAGCGACCGCCATCGAGCGGGACCAGTGGACGCAGATCTGGCGGCAGAACCGGCAGAACGGTCAGCACCATCCACTCTGGCAGGTTGCCGGAACCCTGGAAGGCTTCCATCAACTTCAGACGCTTGGACAGCTTCTTGATCTTGGTTTCGGAGTTGGTTTGCGGAATTTCTTCACGCAGGCGGCCAATCTCGTGTTCCAGGTCGATAGCGTGCAGCAGTTCGCGGACAGCTTCGGCACCCATGCGGGCATCGAAATCGTCGCCGAACTCTTCCAGCGCTTCGAAGTACTGCTCGTCGTTGAGCAGCTGACCTTTTTCAAGGGTGGTCATGCCTGGATCGATAACGACGTAGCTCTCGAAGTAGAGAACGCGCTCGATATCACGCAGGGTCATGTCCATCAGCAAGCCGATACGGGACGGCAGCGATTTCAGGAACCAGATGTGGGCAACTGGCGAGGCCAGTTCGATGTGCGCCATGCGCTCACGGCGAACTTTTGCCAGCGCGACTTCAACGCCGCACTTCTCGCAGATCACACCACGGTGCTTCAAGCGCTTGTACTTACCGCACAGGCACTCGTAATCCTTTACCGGGCCAAAGATCTTGGCGCAGAACAGGCCGTCACGTTCAGGTTTGAACGTACGGTAGTTGATGGTTTCCGGCTTTTTAACTTCACCGAACGACCACGAACGGATCATCTCAGGCGATGCCAATCCAATACGGATGGCGTCGAACTCTTCGACTTGACCCTGGTTTTTCAGCAAATTCAGTAGGTCTTTCAAGGCCTTTCCTCCTGGCGGAGCAGAGAGCGGGCAATCCTGCCCCGCTCTCGATTCGCGTCACGTGTTATTCGGTTTCCAGATCGATATCGATGCCGAGGGAACGAATTTCCTTGATCAACACGTTGAAGGACTCGGGCATGCCCGGCTCCATACGGTGATCGCCATCCACGATGTTCTTGTACATCTTGGTACGGCCGTTCACATCGTCCGACTTCACTGTGAGCATTTCTTGCAGAGTGTAAGCGGCACCGTATGCTTCCAGTGCCCAGACCTCCATCTCCCCGAAACGCTGACCACCGAACTGCGCCTTACCACCCAGCGGCTGCTGGGTAACCAGGCTGTACGAACCGGTAGAACGAGCGTGCATCTTGTCGTCTACCAAGTGGTTCAGCTTCAGCATGTACATGTAGCCAACGGTAACCGGGCGCTCGAACTTGTTGCCGGTACGGCCGTCGGTCAGCTGCATCTGGCCGCTTTCTGGCAGGTCCGCCAGTTTCAGCATGGCCTTGATTTCGCTTTCCTTGGCGCCGTCGAACACTGGAGTGGCCATTGGAACGCCGCCACGCAGGTTTTGAGCCAGGTCCAGGATTTCCTGGTCCGAGAAGTCATCGAGGCTTTCCTGACGACCGCCGATCTCGTTATAGATCTCGTGCAGGAACTTGCGCAGCTCGGCAACCTTGCGCTGCTCTTCAATCATGCGGTTGATCTTCTCGCCCAGACCTTTGGCCGCGAGGCCCAGGTGGGTTTCAAGGATCTGACCGACGTTCATACGCGAAGGTACGCCCAACGGGTTGAGGACGACGTCGACCGGGGTGCCATTGGCATCGTGCGGCATGTCTTCAACCGGCATGATCACGGAGACCACACCCTTGTTACCGTGACGACCGGCCATCTTGTCGCCCGGCTGGATGCGACGACGGATTGCCAGGTAAACCTTGACGATTTTCAGCACGCCTGGAGCCAGGTCATCGCCCTGCTGCAGTTTGCGCTTCTTGTCTTCGAACTTGTCGTCCAGCAGACGGCGACGATCAACGATGTAGGCCTGAGCCTTCTCGAGCTGCTCGTTCAGAGCATCTTCAGCCATGCGCAGTTTGAACCACTGGCCGTGCTCAAGACCGTCGAGAACTTCGTCGGTGATGTCCTGGCCTTTCTTCAGACCGGCGCCGCCTTCGGCTTTGTGGCCGACCAGAGCGGAACGCAGACGTTCGAAAGTAGCACCTTCAACGATACGGAACTCTTCGTTGAGGTCCTTGCGGATCTCGTCCAGCTGGGACTTCTCGATCGACAGGGCACGAGCATCACGCTCAACGCCGTCGCGAGTGAAGACCTGTACGTCGATGACAGTACCCTTGGTACCGGTAGGTACGCGCAGGGAAGTGTCTTTAACGTCGCTGGCTTTTTCACCGAAGATCGCACGCAGCAGTTTTTCTTCCGGAGTCAGCTGGGTCTCGCCTTTCGGAGTGACCTTACCGACCAGGATGTCGCCTGCGCCAACTTCGGCACCTACGTAAACGATACCGGCTTCGTCCAGCTTGTTCAGAGCCGCTTCACCCACGTTCGGGATGTCGGCGGTGATTTCCTCTGGGCCAAGCTTGGTGTCACGAGCCACACAGGTCAGTTCCTGGATGTGGATCGTGGTGAAGCGGTCTTCCTGAACAACACGCTCGGACAGGCAGATGGAGTCTTCGAAGTTGAAGCCGTTCCATGCCATGAACGCGATGCGCATGTTCTGACCCAGTGCCAGTTCACCCATATCGGTGGACGGGCCGTCGGCCATGATGTCGCTACGCTGAACCCGATCACCCTTACGCACCAGCGGACGCTGGTTGATGCAGGTGTTCTGGTTGGAGCGGGTGTACTTGGTCAGGTTGTAGATGTCGACACCGGCTTCACCGGTTTCAACTTCGTCATCGGCAACACGAACCACGATACGGCTGGCGTCGACGGAGTCGATCACGCCGCCACGACGAGCCACGACGCAAACGCCGGAGTCACGGGCTACGTTTCGCTCCATGCCGGTACCTACCAGCGGCTTGTCAGCGCGCAGGGTTGGTACAGCTTGACGCTGCATGTTCGAACCCATCAACGCACGGTTGGCGTCGTCGTGCTCGAGGAACGGAATCAGCGACGCAGCAACCGAAACTACCTGCTTCGGCGATACGTCCATCAAGGTGACGTCTTCCGGCGCCTTGACGGTGAATTCGTTCAAGTGACGAACAGCTACCAGTTCGTCGATCAGGACTTTCTTGTCGTTCATCGTGGCCGAGGCCTGAGCGATCACGTGATCGGCTTCTTCGATGGCGGACAGGAACACGATCTCGTCGGTGACCAGAGCGTCTTTCACCACGCGGTACGGGCTTTCCAGGAAGCCGTACTGGTTGGTGCGCGCATAAGCGGCCAGGGAGTTGATCAGACCGATGTTCGGACCTTCCGGCGTTTCAATCGGGCATACACGACCGTAGTGAGTCGGGTGTACGTCACGAACTTCGAAGCCGGCGCGCTCACGAGTCAGACCGCCAGGGCCGAGTGCGGAAACACGACGCTTGTGGGTGATCTCGGACAGCGGGTTGTTCTGGTCCATGAACTGGGACAGCTGGCTGGAACCGAAGAACTCTTTCACCGCCGCAGCCACTGGCTTGGCGTTGATCAGGTCTTGCGGCATCAGGCCTTCGCTTTCAGCCATCGACAGACGCTCTTTGACCGCACGCTCAACACGTACCAGGCCAACGCGGAACTGGTTCTCGGCCATTTCGCCTACGCAGCGAACACGACGGTTACCCAGGTGGTCGATGTCATCGACGATGCCTTTACCGTTACGGATGTCGACCAGGGTCTTCAGTACCGCGACGATATCTTCCTTGCACAGCACGCCCGAACCTTCGATCTCGGTACGACCGATACGACGGTTGAACTTCATCCGGCCGACCGCAGACAGGTCATAGCGCTCAGGGCTGAAGAACAGGTTGTTGAACAGGGTCTCGGCAGCGTCTTTGGTTGGCGGCTCGCCAGGACGCATCATGCGATAGATCTCGACCAGCGCTTCCAGTTGGTTGCTGGTGGAGTCAATCTTCAGGGTGTCGGAGACGAACGGACCGCAGTCGATATCGTTGGTGTACAGAGTTTCGATGCGAACAACCTGAGCCTTGGCGATTTTGGCCAGGATCTCGGTGTTCAGCTCGGTGTTGCACTCTGCCAGGATTTCGCCGGTTGCCGGGTGCACGATGACCTTGGCGGTTGTACGACCCAGGACGTAGTCCAGAGGCACATCCAGCTCTTTGATCCCGGCTTTTTCCAGCTGGTTGATGTGGCGAGCGGTGATACGACGACCCTGCTCGACAATAACCTTGCCCTTGTCATCCTGAATATCGAGGACAGCGATTTCACCACGCAGGCGCTGAGGCACCAGCTCCAGGCTCAGGGTCTCGCCCTTCACATGGAATACGTTGGTGGTATAGAACGCGTCCAGCACTTCTTCAGTGGTATAGCCCAGCGCGCGCAGCAGTACCGATGCAGGCAGCTTGCGACGACGGTCGATACGCACGAATACGCAGTCTTTCGGGTCGAACTCGAAGTCCAGCCACGAACCGCGGTAAGGAATGATGCGCGCGGAGTACAGCAGTTTACCGGAGCTGTGCGTCTTGCCACGGTCGTGGTCGAAGAACACGCCCGGGGAACGGTGCAGCTGGGAAACGATTACACGCTCGGTACCGTTGATTACGAAGGTACCGTTTTCAGTCATCAGGGGGATTTCACCCATGTAGACTTCTTGCTCTTTGATGTCCTTGATCGCTTTGTTCGACGACTCTTTGTCGAAAATGATCAGGCGCACTTTTACCCGCAAAGGTACGGCGTAAGTTACACCGCGCAATACGCATTCTTTGACATCAAATGCCGGTTCGCCCAGGCGATAACCGACGTACTCCAGCGCAGCATTGCCGGAGTAGCTGATGATCGGGAAAACGGATTTGAAGGCCGCATGCAGGCCCACGTCGCGGAACTGATCTTTAGTCGCTCCCGCTTGCAAGAATTCACGATACGAATCCAGCTGGATGGCCAGGAGGTACGGCACATCCATGACGTCCGGCAACTTGCTAAAGTCCTTGCGGATACGTTTTTTCTCAGTATATGAGTAAGCCATCAGCGTTCCCCAGCTTGGTCACCTGCTTGTTTGGCCCCTCCCGACGGGAGCAGCCAGAAAATCGTGCAAACCCCATGGTTTGCGCCACCGCATCGGGTGGTTACAGCACGTTATCGGCACCGACCCAGTCGGCTGCCAATAACGGAAAAAGGCCGGTGGCAAGAGCCACCAGCCATCAGCCTGTCGCTTAACGCTCGGGCTGGAGGAGCAAAGTCGATGCTTACTTCAGCTCGACTTTAGCGCCTGCTTCTTCCAGAGCTGCTTTGGCTTTGTCAGCTGCGTCTTTGGCAACAGCTTCCAGAACCATGGCAGGTGCGCCGTCAACTACAGCCTTGGCTTCTTTCAAGCCCAGACCGGTCAGTTCACGTACAGCCTTGATCACGTTAACTTTCTTCTCGCCAGCTTCGGTCAGCATGACGTTGAATTCGGTTTGCTCTTCAGCAACGGCAGCAGCAACAGCTGGACCAGCCGATGCAGCAGCAGCGGTAACACCGAATTTTTCTTCGAAAGCTTTGATCAGCTCAACAACTTCCATTACGGACATGTTGCCAACTGCTTCAAGGATATCGTTCTGAGAGATAGACATGAATCTAATTCCTGATATTGGGGACGGCCTACGCGACCATCGAAAAAAACAAAAAACGCGAGAAGTTGACGAGCCTTAGGCTGCAGCAGCTTCTTTCTGGTCGCGAATTGCCGCCAGAGTACGAGCCAACTTGCTGGTAGCGCCTTGAATCACGCTCATCAGCTGAGAAATTGCTTCGTCACGGGTCGGCAGAGTTGCCAGTACGTCGATTTGGTTAGCTGCGAGGAACTTGCCCTCGAACGCAGCTGCCTTGATCTCGAACTTGTCCTGACCCTTTGCGAATTCCTTGAAGATCCGGGCAGCAGCGCCTGGATGTTCCTTGGAGAACGCAATCAGGGTAGGGCCAGTGAACACGTCGTTGAGGACACTGAATTCAGTGTCAGCAACAGCGCGCTTGAGCAGGGTGTTACGTACAACACGTACGTAAACGCCAGCTTCACGAGCCTCTTTACGGAGTCCGGTCATCGCGCCTACTGTTACGCCACGGGCATCAGCCACGACAGCGGACAGAGCGACTTTGGCAGCCTCGTTGACTTCAGCGACGATGGCCTTCTTGTCTTCGAGTTTAATTGCCACGGGTTTAACTCCTGCTTGTTACCGTTTCATCTGGTCGAAACCGGATGTCGTTTTGGTGTCTGATTCGGTAAGGAACCGGGAGCACCATCTGCGTAGGCTTGTGGTTTAAGACTTGCGTCGCCTACGGTCTTGGATAGCCCCCGCCAGGCAGGGACCCCAATTTTTCAATTGGCGCAATCGCTTGCGCCAATTTGTGTCTTACGCGTCGAGCGAGCTCTGGTCGATGACCAGACCTGGGCCCATAGTGGTGCTCAGGGTAACGCGCTTGACGTAAATGCCTTTCGAGGAAGCTGGCTTGATACGCTTCAGATCAGCGATCAGGGCTTCAACGTTTTCCTTCAGCTTGACGGCGTCGAAGCCGATCTTGCCAACGGAAGTGTGGATGATGCCGTTTTTGTCGGTGCGATAACGAACCTGACCAGCCTTGGCGTTCTTAACCGCGGTAGCTACGTCTGGAGTTACGGTGCCGACTTTAGGGTTAGGCATCAGGCCACGTGGACCGAGGATCTGACCCAACTGACCTACAACACGCATTGCATCCGGGGATGCGATCACTACGTCATAGTTCAGGTCGCCGCCTTTCATTTCGGCAGCCAGGTCGTCCATGCCTACGCGGTCAGCGCCAGCAGCCAGAGCGGCTTCAGCAGCTGGACCCTGGGTGAACACAGCAACGCGAACGGTCTTGCCAGTGCCGTGTGGCAGCACAGTAGCGCTACGAACGACCTGGTCGGATTTACGCGGGTCAACACCCAGGTTTACAGCTACGTCGAACGACTCGCTGAACTTGACAGTCGACAGCTCAGCCAGCAGGGCAGCGGCGTCTACAAAGTTGTAGGCCTTGCCTGCTTCGATTTTGCCGGCGATAGCCTTTTGACGCTTGGTCAGCTTAGCCATTACACACCCTCCACGTTAAGGCCCATGCTACGAGCAGAACCGGCGATAGTACGCACGGCTGCTTCCATATCAGCTGCAGTCAGATCCGCGTTTTTGGTTTTCGCGATTTCTTCCAGCTGAGCACGAGTCACGGTGCCAACCTTAACGGTGTTCGGACGAGCGGAACCGCTGGTCAGACCGGCCGCCTTCTTCAGCAGAACCGAAGCAGGGGTGGATTTGGTTTCGAAAGTGAAGCTACGGTCGCTATAGACAGTGATGATCACTGGAGTCGGCAGACCTGGCTCAAGACCCTGAGTACGGGCGTTGAAAGCCTTGCAGAATTCCATGATGTTCACGCCGTGCTGACCCAGAGCAGGACCAACAGGTGGGCTTGGGTTAGCCTGAGCGGCCTTCACTTGCAGCTTGATGTAAGCGGTAATCTTCTTGGCCATGAGGCACTCCAATTACGGGTTCGAACGCCTCGAGAGGCTCCCCGGTTACTTGCGCGTTTATCCCAGTGACGACAAAACCCCACAGCCTACGGCTGCGGGGTTGGGATTTTTGCTCAACTAGACCTTTTCGACCTGGCTGAACTCGAGCTCCACCGGAGTAGAGCGACCGAAAATGAGCACTGCGACCTGGATCCGGCTCTTTTCGTAGTTAACTTCTTCAACAACACCGGTAAAGTCTGCGAACGGACCGTCATTGACACGCACCGACTCGCCCGGCTCGAACAACGTCTTCGGCTTCGGCTTGTCGCTGCCATCGGCAACGCGACGCAGAATCGCTTCTGCTTCTTTATCGGTGATTGGCGCAGGCTTATCGGCAGTACCGCCAATGAAACCCATCACCCGAGGCGTATCCTTGACCAAGTGCCAAGTACCCTCGTTCATATCCATTTGCACCAGCACATAGCCAGGGAAGAATTTGCGTTCGCTTTTGCGCTTCTGGCCATTGCGCATTTCAACCACTTCTTCAGTGGGAACCAGAATCTCGCCGAAGCCATCTTCCATACCAGCCAGCTTTACGCGCTCGATCAGCGAGCGCATTACATGCTTCTCGTAACCGGAGTAAGCATGCACAACATACCAACGCTTAGCCACGGGACACCCTTAGCCGACGATCAAGGAAACAAGCCAGCCGAGCAGGGAATCAAGCCCCCACAACAGCAACGCCATAACCAGGACAACAGCCACAACGATCAACGTGGTCTGCGTGGTTTCTTGGCGAGTTGGCCAAACGACTTTACGAATTTCGGTGCGCGCTTCCTTAACCAGTACAAAGAAAGACTTGCCCTTGACTGTCTGCAGGCCTACAAAGGCAGCTACGGCAGCAATAGCAAGCAATGCGAGTACGCGGTACAGGATCGGCGAAGCAGAAAAGTACTGATTGCCAACAACGCCAACAACCACCAGAGCGACTACTACAAGCCACTTGAGGAGGTCGAAACGAGAGCCTTGAGCTTCAGCTTTAGGAGTCATCTATGAAGATCCTGTGAAAAGAAAGCCAGACACACCGAGTGAATCTGGCAGGTCAGGAGGGAATCGAACCCCCAACCTACGGTTTTGGAGACCGTCGCTCTGCCAATTGAGCTACTGACCTAAAACAAAATCAGGCCGACCATTATGCCGACCCGAAAAAGACTTTACAACACTTACGAGGCAATCCTGGCTGCAACACCGATATCCATGACACCGGCAACCCTCAGAAACACAATCAGGCGCAACCACTACCACCTAAAACAAAGGCAGATATTTTCATATCTGCCTTGTTATATGGAGCTCTTGAGCGGATTTGAACCGCTGACCTCACCCTTACCAAGGGTGTGCTCTACCAACTGAGCTACAAGAGCGTAACACTGTGCAAAACCCGTAAACTTGGAGCGGGTAGCGGGAATCGAACCCGCATCATCAGCTTGGAAGGCTGAGGTTCTACCACTAAACTATACCCGCGAGGCTTACAGCTCTCGCTAAAAATGGTGGAGGGGGAAGGATTCGAACCTTCGAAGTCGTAGACGTCAGATTTACAGTCTGATCCCTTTGGCCGCTCGGGAACCCCTCCTAAGCGAGCCGGCATTCTACATCATGCCAGCCTTCTGTCAAGCATTTTTCTCATTAAAAACCTGAGCTTAGCTGCGTTGACCTCGCTTCACACCGCTTACCGTTTCCGGTGTTCGCTGTGGAGCGGGCGCCATTCTATGCAAACTATTCGGTGGGTGCAACCCCCTCGCACGGCATTATTTTATGTTTTAACTCATTGAATTCTTTAGAAAGGTTTTGCAGCTGCAAATCGTCCAGCCAACGCCGGCTTTCCGGTGCGATACGCACCCAATACGCCGCTCCTTCAGCCGCAGCTTTCGGCAGGGACTGAAACTTGACCTCCATCCCGCTCAAACGACGCTCAACCGCCTGTGCGGCCTCCTGGCGCGCATAGCCGCCCAGATAAAGGCAGCCATTGTCTGCCGAGGCAGCTTTTCCCTTATCCTTGGATACGTCACTTGCTTCGCTCAACAAGCGAATATCTTGTTGAGATCCGCGATACAGACTCAAAGGCGTGACATCCTTCGCGCGCAAAGGAGCCTCTTGTTGATGCCAGATGTAGTAGAAGCCATTGAGGACAAGCAGCAGCAGAAACAACCAACGCATAAAAACCTCAGGACAAGGGACAGGCCATGGCCAATCCGACAAACACCAAGTCCGGAACAACCCTGGCCTGAGGCACGACCTCGGCAACCAGGCTCGCATCCCCCCCGGTGAGGAACACGACAAAGTCCTCACCCCAGTAACTGCGCGCCAACTCGAGCTGGGTCAGCACGAAGCCGCGCAACATCAACAGACAACCACGCTCTACAGCCTCGACAGTCGCGCGACCAGGAACAAGACTTTCCTGAGCCTGCTCGGCCGCCAGATCCCCATAACGAATTTTGCGGGTGTGGGTGCGCAACTGGTTGCGCATCAACGGCATCCCTGGACAGATGAAACCACCCAGGTGTCCTCCATCCGCCGCGATAAAGTCAGCGGTCACGGCCGTACCGAAATCGAGCACCAGACACGCACCCGAGGCCAGATGAAAGCCTCCGAGCATTGCGAGCCACCGATCCAGCCCCAACCGCTCAAACTCTTCATACCCATTACGCACGCCTGACATTTCGCGAGCAGGCGTTGCGCATACAACCGGCACATCAAAGGTATCGCCGAGCAATGACGTCAACGCAGCGGTTTCCTCCGCGGTCCTGACGCTCACCAACCGGCAAAACGTGAGGGCAAGCCCTTTGATCGCCCCCAAACCCTCCAGCAATCCAAGATTGGAATCGACGACCCCTTCACCGAGCACCTGCCCGGCATTAGCGGCAAGCACACGCCACTTGATGAAACTATTCCCACAATCGAGCTCAAGAATCATCACGCAACCTCAGGCTCAACTCACCACCACTGAAGACTTTCTCCACACCATCCACCTTCAGGCGCAAAGCGCCCTGGCCATCAATACCAAGTACTTCACCATCAATTTGATTGACGCCGGCAATCAAGGACACGCTTCGCCCCTGCCATAGGTGATTTTGCTCCCACTCCGACTGGATGGCCAAAAAACCACCCGCCTGGTGACGAGCCAGGTATCGCTGCAGCATCTCCCCCAGCACCGCAACCAATTGGTTGCGGTCAAAAAATTTGCCTGACTCGAGCCGCAGGGATGTCCATTGCTGGTCCACCTCATCAGCGGACTGCATGTTCACATTGATCCCCACCCCCAGGACCACGTGGCACACATCAGCAGGATCACCAACCAACTCGAGCAGTATTCCCGCGATCTTTTTCTGGCCTACAAGGACATCGTTAGGCCACTTCAATCCAGCGGATGCAATACCGAGCTCGCGCAACGCCTGCAAGACAGCGAGCCCAACGACAAGACTCAAGCCCTCCAGCTGGCGCATCCCACCATCAATGCGTAGCACCAGGCTGTAATAGACGTTTTCTGCGAATGGACTGACCCACTTGCGACCACGTCGCCCGCGTCCGGCTGTCTGCCGCTCCGAAAGCACCACAAAGGGTGCCGCTTGCCCACGCTCGATAGCACGCAGTGCTTCGGCATTAGTGGAGTCGATTGAGTCGTAAACCTGGACGGGCCAGGCGCAGGAGTGCGCCTGAGCGCTAATCTCGGCAGGATCGAGCAGCGCCAATGGCGCGGACAGTTGATAGCCGCGCCCACGAACCTTATGAATAGACAGACCCAGCTCAGCTTCCAAATGCTGAAGCTGCTTCCACACAGCACTACGACTGACGCCCAGGGCGGCACCCAATGCTTGGCCCGAATGGAATCGGCCATCTTTAAGAAGCTTTAACAACGTCAGCATGCAGGTCTCGACTCACAATGAGGCCCGCATGATAGCCACGCATCGAGCGATTGCATAGAAATCCAGCAGCCGTGGCTTTCTTGCGGACAAAAACAAAACCCCAACTGCTTTCGCAATTGGGGTTTCGGAATTTAATCTTGACGATGACCTACTCTCACATGGGGAAACCCCACACTACCATCGGCGATGCATCGTTTCACTGCTGAGTTCGGGATG